>NZ_CP034455.1:0-3840440 GCF_003952605.1 Mesorhizobium sp. M1A.F.Ca.IN.022.06.1.1
CTACTGGATGGGCAATCTCGTCTGCTCGAACCGCTCGCTTCAGGGCGTGATCTTCGACGCGGCATAAGGAGCGAGAACGATGACCTCTTTTGTTGGTATCGACGTCACCCAGACGTACACCGCCGCGCAGGCTTACCGGGGCGAACTCCGTAAGGCTCCGAAGGTCGGCGACCTTTACGAATCCTACGACAGCAAGACGTACCGCTTCGTGAAGTACAATCAAGGCGCCGGCGCAGTTGCCGCCGTCGCCGGCAACGCCGTCGGCTTCTATGCACCGGGCGGGTGTGTCGACCGGCGTCACGAATGAAGTGACTTCGGACGTGTCGGACACGGCCGGCAACGGCGCGGGTATCCTCGCAGGCGCTCCGGGCAACGGCGAATATGGCTGGATCCAGGTCAAGGGTGTCGCCACCCTGACCACGACCCTGGTGTCTGGCGCTTCCGGCAGGCGCTCGTCCTTTCGGCCACTACCGACGGCACCCTGAAGGTGGCCGCCGCTGTGACCGATACGGTTTGCGCCTACGCGATCCTCGCCGCGTCGAAGATCATCATGTGCGCCTTCCCGCACTGATCAGCAGGGGCGGGCTGCGGAAGCGTGGCCCGCCTTTTCCTCAACAGCGAAGGAGTGCCAGAGATGGTCGACAAGTCCGACAAGAACGAAGCACCTGCCGAGCCCGTCGCAGTCGATACCCAGGCCGGCATCTTCCCGAAATTCCGCCAGCTTTGGAACGGTGGCGAGCACCGCAACGCGGTCAACCTGGCCAAGGCTGAAAACCTGTCGGAGGCCGAGTGGGCAGCACTGCTCGCCGAGTTTCCCGGCATCGTCGATGTGATCAACCAGTAGGGCGCCGCTGGCGCCACAACGTTTTCAGGAGCCGAAACCTATGAGTGAAGCGCAGCCCTTATTCGCGTGATCGGGTTCAAGACGAGCTACGAGAAACTGCCGGTCAAGGGCGACCCGGTGACGGAGAAGTGCGACACCAAGGGCTACAAGCTGGACGCCAGCAATCGACGCATCCTTGAGCTTCAGCCGAGGACTGGGTGACGTATTCGCCGTCGCATTCCCCGCTGAACACCCGCACCACCGAACGCGTTCGCCATCTGCTCCCCGATCCCTCGCTTATGGGCGAGGACCAGGACGGCGAGAAGCTGCGTTTCATGACCGCTCGCTGGAACCAGATCGAGCCGGCTTACGAGGCTTTCAAGGCGGGCCGCGAAATCCCGCTCAACGGCACGGCGCTTGCCGCCTGGTCGGGCGTCACACCGGAGCAGGCGGAGGTTCTGCGTACCGCCGGCATCCGCACGGTCGAGGAAGTGCGCGATCTGCCCGACGGCCAGCTTGACCGCGTGCGGCTGCCGAACGTGCGTGACCTGCGTAAGCAGGCCGGCTTGTTCCTGGCCAATTCGGATGCTGCAAAGGCCGCCGAGCGTGAGGCCGCAAAGGATGCGCAGATTGCCGAGCTAGTGGAACGCCAGGCCGCAATGGAAGCCATGATCGAGGAGCTGACGAAGCCGAAGGGCAAGGGCAAGGAAGCTGCCTGATGTCCATCCTCGACGTGGTCAAAGGCGCCGCGACAGTGCTAGGCATGGACGTGCCGAGCCTGCTCTATGGCGCGACCAGTCGAGAGATGGTCGAGATGCAGGAACTCGCCAACGTCATGGCGTCCGAAATCGCGGACGCTCACGACTGGCAGAAGCTGCTGATCCAGACGACGTTCACGGGCGACAGCGTGGCCGATGCGTTCGATATGCCGTCGGACTTCCGCCGCATGCAGAAGACCTCGTCCCTGTGGTCGTCGCGCTGGCAGTGGGCAACCGAACATCTGACCAGCCCCGATCAGTGGCTTGAACTGCAGGTGACGCCGGTCGCCACCGTGAACGGCTACTGGATCATCTACGGCGACCAGTTCCACCAGTGGCCGGTAATGGCGAGCGGTGAGACGGTCACGTTCTTCTACGTCTCGAACCAGATCGTTGCCGCCAGCGACACGTCGAAGAAGACCCTGTTCACCGAAGACGCGGACAGCTTCCGGCTTTCCGAGGAACTGCTGAAAAAGGCGATCATCGCCCGCTGGAAGCAGAACAAGGGGCAGGCCTACGAGCAGGACTTTGACGACTATCAGGACATGCTTTTGCGCGGGATCGACACCGACGGCGGTTCGAAGCCCGTCGTTTCCGGCCAGCCTGCTGTCAGTTGGCGCGGCCGGCGCGTCGCATGGCCTGGCACGGTCACAGGTGCAGCGTGAGGTACGAACGTTTTCCCGGTCGCCGGAAGGCTGCGCCGCCGACCTCGCGCGCCATTGCGCAGCCCTACACGTTCGGCGCGCCTGTCTCCGGATGGGTTACCAATCAGAGTCTCGTGAAGTCCAGGCCCTTCTCGGCGCAAACGCTTGAGAACTGGTTTCCGACGTCAACCGGCATCATCATGCGCGGCGGTTCGGTCAAGCGCGCCACGATCGGCAGCGACCCGGTCGAAAGCTTCATCACCTACAACGCCGGGGGCACGAGGAAGATTTGGGCCTGTGACGAAACGACCGTTCGCGACGTAACGGCGCCGGCCGATGCCGTCACGCCGCCGGCCGCATCGATCACCGGCCAGACCTCTGGCTATTACTCCTACGTCAATTTCACGACGTCGGGCGGCTCGTTCGTGGTCGCGGTCAACGGCACCGACTTCCTTCAGCTTTACAGCACGACGTTCGACTGGACAGCGGTCAACAGCCTTGCCACCTATCGCCTGAACTTCGACGCGCAGACGGTCAATTTCACCAGCGGCGGCACCGTGACGGGCGGCACCAGCGGCGCGGTCGCGACCATCGTCAAGAATGTCGATAACGGCGCGACCGGTTCGCTGATGATCCAGTCAATCACCGGCACCTTCGTTGACAACGAAATCATCACGGGCGGCGCGGGCGGCTCGGCCACGGCGAATATTCCTGGCGGCGTGGTGCAGGTATCGGCCGCCATTACCGGCGTCGCCACCTCGGCCCTGTCTCACGTCTGGCTCTATCGAAACCGCCTGTTCTTCATTCAGGGCGGCACGATGAAGGCCAGCTATCTTCCGGTCGATTCCGTGACCGGCGCGCTCGGCACAATCAACTTGTCCGGCGTCTTCCAGCGCGGCGGCTCGCTGCTCTTCGGCGCAACGTGGTCGCTCGATGCTGGCGACGGCATCGATGACAAATGCGTGTTCGTCACGACCGAGGGCGAGGCCGCGATTTATGAGGGCAGCAACCCGGCAGGCTCGACCGCTGCCGAGTGGAACCTTGTCGGCCGCTACGACCTGACCGCGCCTATGGGCAAGCGCGCCACCATGCGCGCTGGTGGCGATCTGATCGTTGCGACCAAGGAAGGCATGGTTCCGATTTCGGCCGCGATCAACAAGGATGCCGCCGCGCTATCGCTGGCCGCCATCTCGCGGAACATTGAGCCGGACTGGAAGCGCGAAGCCCTGCGGCGCATTTTCCTGCCGTGGGAAGTGATCAAGTGGCCGGATATGAATTACGCCATCGTCTCGCTTCCAATCGCGGCCGAAGGACAAGAGGCCTGGACATTCGTCGTTAATCTCGAAACCGGCGCCTGGTGCAAGTTCGTCGGATGGGCAACCCGCTGCATTGAACTGCACGACAATCGCCTGTTCTACGGCACCAACGACGGCATGGTTTTCGAAGGCGAAATCGCCGGCAACGACGATAGCCAGCCGATCTATTACACTTATGTCGGCAGCCCGGATCACATGAAGACGCTTGGCCGGCTGAAGACCGTGCACCAGGCGCGCGCCACGTTTCTGAGCTCGACGCCGTTCGATCCGAAAATCTCTTTTTCAGTCAACTACACAGTCACTCTGCCGACGGCACCTGATGCGGCCGACGGCGGCACGGTCGACCTTTGGGATAGCGGCCAGTGGGACGTTGCCCTCTGGGATCAGGCGGCGCCACAGGCGACCGTTAGCGGCGGCCAGTGGATTTCGATCGGCAAGACCGGCTACGTGATGCAGCCGCAATTGCAGGCCACCGGCTTTCTGAACCAGCGCCCAGACGTCGAATTCGTCCAGATCGACGTGACCTTTGAAAATGGCGAGGTGGTCGTATGAGCTATGACATCGCCATCGAGAGCTTCAATGAAGCCTGGCCAGAACTCGAACCGCTTTGCCGGCGTCACTATGGCGAGATGCAGGCGCGCATGGCCGCCGAGGGCATGGCAATCGGTGACTTCAAGCCGCGCCTGAACGTTTACGGCTCGGCCGGGCATCTGCTTTGCTTCGTCATCAGGGTCGAGGGCGAGGCCGTCGGCTATGCCTTCATCTGGCTCACGCAAGACATGCACAACAGCGAACCCATCGCCATGGAGGATACCATCTACATGCGGCCGGATCATCGGAACGGCATCGGACGCCGTTTCACCAAGCACATCCTGGCCGAGCTCAAAGCGCGCGGCTGCGTCAGGGCGCACGTGACCATCGCCACCGATCTACGCGTTGCCAAGATGTGCGAGCGTGTGGGCTTCAAGCGGTCGGCAATCGCAATGACGTATTTCCTTCAGGAGGCCTGACCAATGTGCGCGCCCGACCCACCGGCCCCGCCGGATCCAAAAGAGACCTCTGCTGCGTCGACCGCCACCAATGTCGGCACGGCAATCGCCAACGCGAACCTTGGGAACGTCAACCAGGTCACGCCCGACGGCAACCTGACCTACAGCCAGACCGGCTCCTATAAGTGGAACGACCCCTATACGGGCAAGTCCTACGACATCCCGACTTACACGGCGACCCAGACCCTGTCGCAGACCGGTCAGGCGATCAAGGATCAGACCGACGCGGCCAGGCTCAATCTCGGGAAGCTGGCTAATGACCAGTCGGCATTCCTGAACGACTTCCTGTCGAAGCCGGTCGATCTTTCGAATGACGCGACCGAGGCCCGGCTGATGGACCTCGGCATGAAGCGGCTGCAGCCGGCGCTGGATGCCCGTCGCGCGTCGAACGAGGCGGACCTGATCAACCGCGGCATCCGTCCCGGTTCGGACGCATACGCACAGGCGCAGAACCTCGAAAACCAAGGGGAAAATGACGCCTATAACCAGCTTCTGCTTCAGGGTCGCGGCCAGGCGGTGCAGGAAGCGCTCGCGCAGAACTCGGCGCCCATCAATAACCTGACCGCGCTTTTGTCTGGTTCGCAGGTGAGCCAGCCGAATTTCGTGAACGCCAACATGCCGACGATCCCGACGACCGACGTGGCTGGCCTGATCAACACCAACTACAACCAGAAGCTCCAAAACTGGCAGCAGCAAGCGCAGAGCAGCAGCGACCTTTTCGGTGGCCTGTTCGGTCTTGGCGCCAACGTGATCAAGTATTCCGACCGCCGCGTGAAGATGAACATTCGCCGTGTCGGCGAATTCGCCAATGGCCTCGCAAAATATGCCTTCGAATACGTGTGGGGCGGGGGCGAGCAGATCGGCGTCATGGCCGATGAGGTGCGCGCCTTCCGGCCGCACGCGGTCGTCAATATCGGCGGCGTTGATGCGGTCAATTACGGGGAGGCCTTGGCATGAGCGTCCAGCCCTCGTTCATCTTCGGCGGAGATACCGGCGTGCAGACGCCGGAGGACCTGGCGCGCCTCAGGGCCATTGCCGATGCTCTTGCCCGGCCGGCCGCCCCGCGCACGATCGGCCAGGGCCTGAACGCGATTGGCGAGGCGATCGGCTACAGGCTCGCTGACAGCAAGGCAACGTCGGCGGAACGTGATTGGCGCAAGGGCGGCAACGATGTGTTCTCAGCGCTGTTCAGCGGTGGCGGAGCATCCTCGCCTGCCTCGACATCGGCTTCGGCCAGCAATGCAGTCGCTTCGGCTCTTGGCGGCGGCTCGATGGGCAGTGCGCCGGACCTGTCTGGCAACGACATCTACAACGGCTTTATGGACACGGTGAAAAGCAGGGTCACCAACCCATACGGTCTCGCTGCTGTCGCGGCAACTGCGAACGCCGAAAGCCGCTTCAATCCCAAAAACGCATTCGGCTCTTGGTCTGACCCGAGCGAAAGCGGTCAGGCAGGCACTGCGGGCGGTATCCTGTCGTGGCGCGGTCCGCGCTTCGATGCCATGCGGGCATTCGCCGGTAGCAACGGCGGTGACGCAAACGCCCCGTCGCCGCAGCTTCAGGCGCAATACTTCCTCCATGAAGACCCTGGTCTGATCGATGCGCTAAACGCGGCCAAGTCCCCCGAGGAAGCGCAGCGCCTCATGAACAATGCCTGGAAGTTCGCCGGCTACAACCGGCCGGGTGGCGAGGCGGCTCGCCGCATTTCGATGGCCAACTCCTTTGCGTCGCGTTTCGCCAGCTCGGATGCGGCCCCGGTGCAAGTCGCGAGCCTTGAACCGGGCGCTGGTGTGTCGGCAGCGCTGAACAAGCGTCCGCTGCCGCAGGAGTACGCCAGCAAGGGCATAACGCAAGACCAGTGGGACAGGATGAACGCGCCGGACAGCGCTGCGGCGGTCGCTCAGCCGGTCCAGTCGCCGCGGGCCGCCGTGGCCCCGCCGGCCGTTGCTATCCCTCAGATGGCACAGGTGGCGGCCACGCAAGTCGCTGGTGGCCCGAGCCTGCAACAGCTTCTGCAAGCATCACAAGATCCCCGCCTATCCGAGCAGCAGCGCGGCGTCGTCAACCTGATGCTCAAACAGAGGCTCGAGGAGGCGAACCCGGCAACGCAACTCGAACTCGAAAAGAACCGGCTGGAAGTCGAAAAGCTGCGCAACCCGCAGATTGAACCCGGCGACAAGGCGCGTCTCGACTTCGACCGGGAGAAGTTCGCAGCCGAGCAGAGCAAGCCGATCGAGGTGGGCGGCGTCCTGGTCGACCCCAAGACGCACCAGCCCGTTTACACCGGGCAGCAGACCGATTGGGAAAAGCTCGACGAGCGGACGCTGTACAACAAGCGCACGGGCGAGACGCGAGCCGTGACCATCGGCGGTGCGAAGGCCGGTCAGTTCCGTTTCACCGGCAATTCTGTCGAGGCTCAGGCGCTCAACGGGCTAATGGACGCCGGCCCGAGAAGGGCGGCCTCACCGTCGAGCAGGCGCAGCAACTCGCCGCCGGCAAGACGATCAGCGGTCCGAATGGCGAATTGCTCTTCCTGACGCCGCAGGGTGTGTTTGGACAGACTACTGCTGGCGGCCCGGCAATCCCCGTATCGCCGCCGAAGGGCGCCGTACCGGCACCGGGACCGCAGGCCGTTCCCGCCCCGAGCCCCGAGCCCGCGCCGGCCACTCAGCCGCAGCCGAGCCCGACGCTGGCCAGCCCGCGCGCGGACAACGCCGGCATCCTGCCGTTGACCGCGCCAAAGTCGAAGCCGCCAAACGAGCAGCAGCAGCGCGACAACAAGCTGTATTCGGTCGTCGCGCCTGAGATGCAAATTGTCGAACAGAACTTCGCCGCCCTGTCCAATCCGAAAGATCAGGCCCTGTCGGCGATCCCGCACGGTTCCGACTATGGCGCCGAGTATCTGAAATCGCCCGAGTATCAGCGGGCGTCGAACTCGCTGCGCACCATCATTGCGTCGTATCTCTACAGCGTGTCCGGCGCGACGGCGGCGCCCGCCGAAGTCGAGAACCAAGCGGCCATTCTGACGCCAAAGCCCGGAGAGGCGAAAGCGTCGCTCGACGACAAGCTGGCGCGCATCCGACAGATGGTTGACGCGATCAAGACTGGCGGTTCCGGGACGGTTGCTACCCCGGCCGGCACTGGCGGGGGGATGACCAGCGGTGGCTTGAAGTGGAGCATTGAACCCTGATGCCTACGCTCAATATCCAGGGCCGCAAGGTACAGGTTGACGACGCATTTCTGTCGCTGACGCCTCAGCAGCAGAACGCGGCGGTCGACGAGATTGCCAAGTCGCTGCCTGACGCGCCTCCTGGACAGCAGCCCGGCGGCATGTCTGACGCTGCCAAGGCTGGCATCGCCAAGGCGCAAGAGCTTATGAAGTTGCCCGAGGATGAGCGCCGCAAACTGCTCCCGCGTGCCGATCCGAACACCGGACAGCCGGCCGGCGTCCCGGCCTTCGCTCCCGGCGTGCCTGGCTACAACCGCCTTACCGGCGAGATTGATGGCGACGACGCGGTCAGCAAAATCCGAACTGCCTCGGGCGGCATTCTGGAAGGTATCCCGATCGTTGGCCCGATGATCAGGGGTGGCGTCGACCGCGCCGCCGCCGCGACAATCGCCGCCATGAACGGCGAGAAATACGACGATGTCATGAGGCGCATCGAGGCCGGCACCGAAGCTGAAAAATCGATGAACCCGAAGCTCAACACTGCGGCACAGGTCACGGGCGCGGTCGCTGGCACGATCCCCGCCATGGCAGCGGCACCGGAAGCATTCGGCATTGGCGCAACGACTAAGCTTGGCCAGTATGCCGCGCCGTTTATTTCAGGCACGCTGGTCAACGGTGCGGACAGCGCTGTCCGATCCGGCGGTGATGCGCGCGAGACCATCAAAGGGGGCATTCTTGGAGGCGGCATCGGCTTGGCCGCGCCGATCGTTGCGCCCCTGATCGGCAAGGGCGTCAAGGCGATTGCCGACAACGTGCAGCTTAGCTTAATTGCCAAGGCCCTAGGCCTCGACAAGAGCGCGACCAAGGTGCTGGCCAACGCCGTCCGGCAAGATGCCGTAGAGCCCGGCGCGCTATCGCAGCTCGGCGAGAATGGCATGTTGATGGATCTTGGCCCTAACCTGCGTCACACTGCCGGGGCGGTCGCAGCAACGCCTGGTGAAGGCAAGGCCATCGTGCGCAACGCGATCGGCGCGCGCGATGCCAATGCTAACTGGCGCATCAGGTCGAGCATCAATGACACGCTCGGCGCAGCGCCGACGCCGTCGCGCATCATCGATCGAGCGAGCCGGAACCAGCAGTATCTGGCCCCCGAATATCGGGAAGCCTTGCGCGAAGCAGCTCCGGTCGATGCAGCGCCGATCGCGCGCTATCTCGACGCCGAGGCGCAAACCCTACGCGGCGACGCGCAGAAGGGCATCCAGCGCGTTCGCTCGATGCTGGACTATGTTCCAACGCCTCAAGAGATCGAGCAGGCCCGCGCTACCGGCCAGACCGTTCCCGGCGGCCTGGTGACCGATGCCGAAACGCTGCTGAACACCCGGCACGCGATCGACGACCTATTGCAGACGGCGCAAGGGACTAACCACGTGAACGCCCTGACGACTGCCAGGCAGGCGGTCGATGACGAATTGGCTGCTTCCGTTCCCGGCATCAAGGAAGTTGATGCGAAGTACGCCGAGCTTGCCAGGCAGAAGGAAGCGGTTCAGCGCGGCCAGACGGTGCTTTCCAGCGGCCGGGAAGCGCCACGACCCGAAGAGCTTGCCGACGAAGTCAGGCAGGGAGCGCTGCCGCAGGGATTGCAGGTTGGCCCGTCGGCCGTGCCGCTTCGCCTGCGTGAAGGCGCCCGTGCCGAGATTGAGCGCATCGTTGGCACCAAGGCGAACGACCGCGTCGCGCTGCAGCAGATCATCAAGGGCGAGGGCGACTGGAACCGGGCGCGCCTCTCGTCGTTGTTCGGCTCCGACAAGGCCAAGGCCATCATCGATCTGCTCGACCGGGAACGGCTGTTCAACGACACGTCGAACATCGTCACCCGCAATTCAGAGACGGCAGCGCGAATCGCAGCCAGGGATGCGATCGACGGCGGTGGAAGCAGCGGTTTCGGCGTGCGCGAAGGCTTCATTGCCGGTGGCGCCCGTGGTGCCGCACGTGCGGCGGCAACCCGGTCCGTTGAACGCGTGATCGACGCCTTGAGCAACGGCGGGAACGAGAAAGCTATATCGGATATGGCGCGAAGCCTCATAGGCGGACCGCAACAGAGCGCCGTGCTCGATGCGCTAATGCGCGCCGGACAGGGCTCGCGGCTTCAGCAATCACAGGTCGATCGAGTGGCGCGGGCTCTGCTGCTCGGCGGTGGATCTGCTACCGCCCGACCGTGAATTGATCCGCTCTTCGCGTTCGGCCCAATACCAGACCAAAAACACAGCGGCGGCGCCGACCATCACCCCGACCATGAAATCAGTCGACGTCATGTCGAGTAGCCAGCCAAGGGTTTTGTGAAGCACGGCCAGGATGGCGATGGTGATCACCGCTGCGATTAGCTGAAGGACCGTGTTGCGCGACATAGGCGCGGAACATAATGCGAAACCAGCCCGAGGAAAAGGCGGCAGGGTCTCGCTCCAGGCAATTCTCTTGCCCCGAGAGTCTCACAGAGAAAAATGTTCCGGCATCGCGGGAACACCTCGCATTCGACCAAGTTTGGGGGCACGGCGGCGAAACCCCTCCCGACTCCTGTGTGCCGAGCCGCCGTGTGCGGAGCCTCCCCTTCTCCGCTGGCCCGCTCCTCCATTGGCATCAGGGGCGGGCCGTCCTTTATTAGAGTGCGCTAACGGAACCCTAACGGCTGTTCTCATATTGAATTAAATTCGGAGTTTTGCGTTGGGGATCGTATGCGTAAGCCTGCCGGCGGAGCCCGGTTGTCCTTCATCAGGCCTTTGGAGCCGATCCAGGTTGAAACCCCGCCGGTCAGCGCGGAGTGGCTTCACGAGATCAAGTATGATGGCTACCGAACCCAGCTCATCCTCGACTGGGCCGGCGCGCGCGCCTTCTCCCGCAATGGCCACGACTGGTCGGCGCGCTACTGGCCGATCGTGCAGGCCGCTGAGAAGCTTCCCGCCGAGTCCTTCATCCTAGATGGCGAGATGATCGCGCCCGATCCTGATGGCCGGCCGAACTTTCACCAGATGCATTCGCGGATGGTGTGGAATGCGGAGCAGCTTGCATTCGTCGCCTTTGACCTTCTCTACCTCGACGGCGAGTATATCCGTGTTCTCCCGCTGATTGAGCGCAAGGCGAGGCTCTGGAACCTGATCAAGCCGGCCACAGGCATCATCCAGTATTCCGACCATGTCGAGGGCAACGGCGCCGCCTTCTTCGAAGCCGTCGAGAAGATGGGCCTTGAGGGAATGGTCTCGAAGCGGCGCACCAGCAGCTATCGGAGCGGCAAGCAGGACTTCTGGGTCAAATGCAAATGTTGGGATGTCGGCGACTTCGAGCTTCTGGGCATCAAGCGAGAGCCCGGGAAGCCCGCTGCGGCGATCATGGCGCGGGGTGGCCGCTATGCCGGCACAGCACAGCCGTGACGCTGCCCAGCGGCCTCAGGGAACGGCTGTGGCAGCGTGTCCAAGAGGCCAAGGCCTCAAAGCCTGCGCAGCGGGTGCCCAGCGCCTTCGCCGATGATGTCGAGTGGGTGAAGCCAGGCATCACCGGCCGGGTAAAGTTCCTTCGCGGCGAACACACGCTCCGCCATGCGACACTGCAGGACTTCGAGAGAAGAAAGCGACACAGCCGATTGCTAACGGCGCCGGTACCGTCGCTGCCCAGATTGCCCCCGATTTCGGGGCCCGTCGAGCCGACCTAACCTGGGCTTCCTTGTTTTTCTGTCAGATCGAGCAATGCGGCGAGGACTTCGTCCGGAGCTTCGATGCCAATGAAGCTGCGAACGAGGTCACCCGCGCGCGTTTCCCATTGTTCTCGCGGAAGACAGTCCTCCACGACCGAACGCCAGAAGGCGTTTCGGATAACGTCAAATTCAAAAGCGGAAATGAAAATTGCAGAGCGCTTGCTCATTGCTTCCTCCCTGCAGAGTTGGGCGAAAGCACCTGAGTTGACTTCCAAGCGCCCGTTTGCCGTCAGAGGTACGGGCGACGACCGTACCTTACACCCGCACGGGACGGCGTCGCTCTCATTTGTTGTAGCACGGAAAAAGACGACGACCGTCGAACTGGGCGGGGCTCGGGGTGCGTCGAACGGTCGTCGGAGGGGAAGGGGCCATAGAGGCAGCAAACTGCGTTGCGATTGGCCCTGGCTCACTATGTCGTTGATTCGGCCCGGATGAAAATAGCAAATGTAAACTGGGAGCCCGCGCCAGAGTCATGGCATAGCGAAGCGGCTCCAGAAACTGACGTCAAAGGTGCCGCGTTTGGACAGCAGCAAGCGCTTCTTTTAAGCTCCTCTGATCGGAAACCTTCTCAGCAGTCCCGCGTTGCTTCTCACGATTTCGTTACCCCCGGAGGTAAAATGCAAGGTTTGAAGCGGTCGCGCTGGACGGAAACCTACGACCTGAACGAGTTTGCGGCAAAGCACGGTTTGACAACCAGGCAGGCCGAAATTGTGATTCAGAGCAATGGTCCATCCAAGCGCAAATGCGACCTGGCAGCAGAGGCATTTAGGGCCGCGCTCAGACAGTGCAGTCACTCGCGTGAAAAAGGTGCGAGAAGATCCCCATCCAAGGAAGAGCTCCAGGGCTGAAGTTCTATCCAGTGAAGCCCGCCTAATCCGGTCGTCAAGCAGTTGCTAAAATTGAAACTAGATCACGCGCTCGTGAGTTTCGGCCAGAGGTGGTCGATTCCTTCAGAATGTAGCCGCCTGGTGGCAACCTAAAAAGCCCGTCGCTTACGCTCAATAGCTGCGACGGGCTTTCGTTTATTTCCGGCGGGCGAACGCGTTAGCCGAGCTTCTGGATGCGCCCCTTATCGAGGCGGAACGCGCCACTGTTGCCGCCCTGGCGCTCGAAATCGCTCTGTAGCTCATCCCATGTACCGAGGTACTTGCCGCAATCGTCGCACTTGAGCGGCGTCGAGGGCTCGGCGTCCTTGGGGAGCCTTAGCCGGATGGTGCCGCAATAGGGGCACTCCAGATGATGGTCCAGATACTCGTTCCCAACCGCCCGGA
This sequence comes from Mesorhizobium sp. M1A.F.Ca.IN.022.06.1.1, assembly GCF_003952605.1. NCBI lineage: Bacteria > Pseudomonadati > Pseudomonadota > Alphaproteobacteria > Hyphomicrobiales > Phyllobacteriaceae > Mesorhizobium > Mesorhizobium sp. M1A.F.Ca.IN.022.06.1.1. Next base: position 12,773 of record NZ_CP034455.1, read on the forward strand.
TGCCACAAGGTCAACATACGCGCTTTTGGAAAAGTTACAAACGATGTCGGGGCTATTGGGTCCTCGATGATAAGCCTTCCTGCTTCCCCGGAGCCGCCGCTTACGCTCAGCAGCTGCAGCGAATTTTTCACGGGAACAAAACTCGGCCCAATCGCGTTTCGCGCGACTAGGGGACTTTTCGTATGGCCGAAATCAAGCAAGAGCTTGGCAAGCGAGCACAGGCTCACAAGGAATCTAGGGTGCAATTCCTAATCCGAGAAACCGGCATCACCGAAGCGCAAGCGCGCGAGCTCGTCGAGATAATTGGCAATAATCCGAGCTCGCTGCTTCGCGAGGCGCGGCTCCTCAAGCAGGGCTAGCGCGAACCAGCTCTAGGCCAGTTGATGTCAACAGCCAGTCACAATCCACAGGTCACTTGAACGCGTACCTCTTGACACCCCTATCGGGTGGAAAAAATGGACGGGACAGCCATCGCACAAACAGAAGATTGGTCAGTCGGCGCGGCACGATGCAGGCATGGGGGCCCGGCCTGCGGGGTTTTGGGTGACCTGGGGTAGACAGGCCGGGCCATGCCCCCGTTTTGGGCAGAGGGGCAAGCGTGGATTATGCATAACTTTCGGCGATTGGCATCAGAACTTTAGACGTAGCTAATAAAAAGCCGGTCGCAGTTCGTGCCCTTTCATGAAATAATCTGCCGCCGCGCAGAAGGGCGGCGCTCATGTCATTGTCGCGTTGCAGTGGCGTCTACGGGCCCGCTGACCTGGACATGCTCCAGCGGGTGTTTAGCCGGTTGTGCGACGAGCGGCGTCTAGCCAAGAAGGATCGCGAACAGCGGGAATATCTGGCTAGAGAAGTGTTCCAAGCTTTCGTTGACGGCACAACGGATGAGACGGACCTATGGCGCTCGCTCTCTAAGCGGAGCAGAGCCTAGCGATATCCATAACCGCCGTTAAGCTAATTAGCTGCGGCGGGCTTTTCTGTAGCTACCGCTAAAAACGTGGATGCCTACCGCTGGAAGGGGCGCATAATCCCTCTCTGCCCCGCGGTCATCGGGGTAAGAGCCCGGCCTGTGCGCCCTAGGTCCCCTCGATACCTCGGCAGGCCGGGCATCTCTGAGGCGGCCCGTTTGCCGGGCTTATTCGCTTAAGTCTTAGAAAATGTCAGTCGCTGAAAAGGCGGCGCATAATGCGCGTCTGCCCCGGCTCGGAACGGGGTAAGAGGCCCGGCCTGATCCCCACATCCCACCCACCCGCGACAGGCCGGGTCGCCTCAGGTTCACCTGATGGATGAGCAGAACGGCTCGCCCGGCAAACAGCCGATCAGATCACTTGAAGGCGTACCTGTTAACAACCCCGTCTGCCTCATTCGTGACCCGGATCCAGCGCTGTTCGTCACCGCGTAGATCCGTGACCTCACTGCCCGTGGCTGTTTCCGCTGCCACCCATGGAGTATTGGCGTTGATGGTACGACTAGTCACAACGCTGTCCCCATCCATCTCTTCCACCCGATAGACCTTCATGTGCGACCTCTGCTCCTTTTATTTCCCAATCTGAACAGAGAAGCGGCGACCGGACAAGGATGCTGAAAACACGATGCCCGTCATCCCGGGCAACGGGATGGCGGGCATCGATCTAGCGGTTGCCGACGAGGAAGGTGGCGCATTTCCCCGCCGGTTCCATCCAATGCTATCGCGAGGATTTAGTTTCAGCGTAGGGACCAAAGCGTCAGACCATCCGACTTCGGTCGCATCGGAACATTCCGCCAGCCGGCAGGTTTGGCTTCGCGGCGCGATGCCAGTAGAGGATCGCGCCATTGGGTAGCAGAGACCCCTGGAGCGCCGCTTGTGCCCTCAGCGAGCGGGCTCTTGGTCCTCAGACCTTTGAAAGCCCTTTATGGAAGAGCTATCCAATGAACAGCTACACCGTTGAAATGATGTCGGGGGCGGATGCAGTCTCTACTGCTTACGCGAGGACTACCTCACCGAAAGCAGCCGCTGAATGGGTGACCGGCCGCCACGTACAGGACCGGCGAGACGAGACCCAATGGGTTCGCGTCACCGACGACACCAATCGAGTGGTCCGCCGCCGACACCGAGCCTGACGAGGTAACTGTGAGCAGGTTGGGCGCTCTGTGGTCCCGCCCTGCTTGAGCCATAATTTTCGGCTCCACGGAGCGCTGGAACGCCGTTCACGTTGTAAGCCTATGGAAACCCCACCTCCAGACGCTCCCCGTCGAGAACAACGCCCGCGCGTGCTGAAGGGCGGAACGATCATCACTGGTTTCCGAGACTCGGAAATCAGCTGCTCACTACGCAATCAGCACTCCCAAGGAGCCGAACTGAGGTTGGCCGCAGACATTCAGATCCCAGCACCCTTTCTGCTCTACGTTCCCGTCGACGGGATCGCTTACAAAGCTGTCGTTCGTTGGCGAAAGAATGACCGCGTCGGCGTCGAATTTGAGGGTACCGAGCCAAAGCCGAAGTTCCATTACGGTTGAATGCCGAAGGCAGCACCTGATCGACAATGGCGCGGCCCCACGGCTCGCAGGCTGGATTCCTATTCGTACCGGTCCCCGTCGTTTTCATCGTCGGGTTGACTGTTCGGGGGTGCACTGTCCGCTTGCTCTTCGACGTATGCTTGGCAGCCTTCGTTGCACGATTGGCTATCACCATCGCAGTCTCGCTCGTCGATGATGTCGTTCCTTGCCGCCCAATCATAGCCGGCTTCGTGTCCCGAGCAGTCATCGGTGCAATCATACCCATGGAAAGTCTCTTGCGCGTTTGCCGGGCGGGCAACAAAGCCGGCCAGCGCAAGGGCACCGGCCGCAACAAGGATCCGGATCATCAAAACATTCCTATCGGCGCCCCGCCGGTCGGGTATTCTGTGACCTTGGCGAAGATGAGGCCGGTTACTAGCTCAGTTTCAATCCCGGTCGGGTGTTGCGGGACGGCGATTCCAGCTTTTGATGGCGTTGAATTCGTCGATGCAGACCGGACCGGATGCGCCACAGCCGCCACATTTAACCACCGACCCGCCTACCGGCTGTCATCGACGGCCTTGCGTCGTTACTGGCAAGGCTCCGCGTTCATCCCGGAGAGCGCTTTTTGCCATTGCCCTTCGCCTGCTTCGCCGGCGCCTTCCGCCCGAGCCCGGCCGCCTTCGCCAGCGCCGATCGCTGCGCCGCATAGTTCGGCGCCACCATCGGGTAATCCGGCTTCAGCCCCCACTTGGCCCGGTACTCGTCGGGCGTCAGCCCGTAGTGCAAGTCGAGATGGCGCTTCAGCGATTTGAACTGTTTCCCGTCCTCTAGGCAGATGATGTAGTCGGGGAACACCGATCGCTTCGGGTTGACCGCGGGCGCCCGAGCAGGTTTCTCGGGGTCGCTTGATTGGCGAACGCCTGACAACGACGAATGAATCGATGCAATGAGGTCAGCTAGACCGCTGACGGGGAGGGGATTGTTGCTCACATACGCTGAGACAACATCCGCCGTCAGTCCGACTAGATCGATGTCTTCAACTTCATCTTGTTCGGTCAAGGTATTCACTCCAGGATCTGAATTTAGAGCCAAATGTGGCAAGTTGGTGTGTACTACAACCTTGGAACACACGCCAACGCTCTTACTGCCGATCCGTGAGGATTCGCTCTAGCCGCGGCAACCTACGTCTGGCGGAGTTGAACGCCAGGGCGACCATGGTTCAGGAACTCCACCCCACGAGCTTCTAGCACCCGCTGCACAGCCTGGACGTTCTGCGCTCGGCCGGCGATCGGTCCGGCACCGGCAGCTTCCATGCTCCGAATTGTGTTGACGTTCACGCCAGCAAGGTCGGCCACTTCCTTTTGCTCAATCTCGATGAGTGCGCGGGCGGCCTTGAGCTGATTTCCCGTTGTGAGCATTTTCTCCCTCTAAGATTGCCATTTCTAGTTACCATACCTAGAAAGCTGTTGACAACCTCTAAACGGGATCGTAGGTTATCACATAGTAAATGAGTTCTCATCACCAGAAACGGGAGAAATGCAGATGCCGAACACACCTGTTCGGGCAGCCGCCGAAGGTATGTCCAATTATCCCCGCAATCCCCAGTCGAATGGCTTCATACGTAAGCTGCTTATGCGCTGGTCTTCGCCTGCGAAATACGCACGCGTCACTGAAGAGTTTGTACAGGAGAGTTTCATGAATCAGCATGTCGATCGTCGCGCCCTTCTCGCGTCTTCAGCCGCTGCCACTGCGGCTTTGGCTGCAGTGGTTAGCGCCCAAGAGGCGCAAGCAGGCGAAACGCCTGCTTCGAATGCTGCGATCGGCGAGCATCCTGATGCTGAACTATTCCGGTTCGAAAGCGAAATGGAGGTCGCTTCTGCTCGCTTGAAGAAGATTGAGCGGTCCCAGAGGCGCAAGAGCAAGAAAGCTGAAAAGGCCGCCGGTCCTCGGCCGCTTCATCCTCATGATTGGAAGGCGCCGGCAATGCCGGACGACCTCTGGGAAATGCATCAGGCGGCGGTGCAGAAGGCTACTGTTGCAGATCTCAAGCACGACCAATGGCGCCCGGCACCGGTCGCAGCCTGGCAAGCGGAAGTGGATCGGGAGCGGGATCTGGTAAAGGCCGAATGGGAACTATTTTGCGAGAGGCTCGCAGAGCAGCACCGTCTACTTGGCTACAAGGCAGAGGAAAAGGAGTTCAATGCTGCCTGTGATCACGAGTGGCAGATCGGAATGAGCATTTTCGGCATACCCGCACATACCATGGACGGCATGATGGTGAAGCTTAGGGCGAGCGACACGCTGAGGCTGGAAGATTTTGCCAATGCAAACGAGGCCTACGCTTCCATTGCGGCGGACATTCGTCGTCTAGCCGGCGAGGGGGTAAAGGTTTCCTCGCCACTTCCCCATGGACGATGATTCCCGCGGAATACGGCAAGCGATTCCATCTCCACCCAAGGGCGCCGTGATGACGATGGCGGCGGCTCAACCTCGCAAAAAACTTTGACTTGTGACCATCGGATCGGAGGGGGCCCGGCTATTTAGGTGGCCGGGCTTTTTCATGCTCCGGGGCGAGCCGAGAGACAGTCTTGCCGACCTAGGAGGAGCGTGATGAATTCAGGTCGTTCTGCAAGAAGTAGACCATCATGAGTGACACGCCGCGACGGCCTCTCGACTACCACGACCCTGACTGGCTCGCGTTGCGGGAAAGGGTACTCGAACGCGACAGCCGCAAGTGTCGGAATTGCCTGTCGACCGACCTGCTGAACATCCATCATTGGAGGCCGGTGGCTACGGAGGCCGAAGGGGTGAGCAACTGGGGATACAGCGAAACCGGCAATCCGTTGCTAGTTCCCGAAAGCGCCCTGGTAACACTATGCCGGCTCTGCCATAGCGTCCTTGAGGACTCAAGACGACGCCTGGTCAAGCTCAGAGAAGGCGTCGTGGATCCCGAAACTGGCCCTCCGCTCACCGAAATCGTCGGTTGGCGCAACATTTTTCAGCTTTGGGAATTGAACGGCCGAACAGTGCCGTTCGATGTGATCAAAGAATCCTGGCTCCAGTTACCTTCCCACTTCATCCGGGTTGAGCGAGTGGTAATCAAGAAATGGCCATACGGTTTCGCCTGGGGTCGCTATGTTCGTGACGGCGTGGCCGCCGAACAGCAGCAAATTAGCGGAGCAGGAACGTATAGCTGGCGTCGGGTTGAAGGCTAACGTTTGCCAACGTCGATCAACGTTTGCCGCCCTTCTAATCCCTTTTGAGTGCCCGCTGATTCAAGAACGTGCCGGGAACGTGCTGCTACGCTTTTTGCAACTAAATGCTACGGTATGGGCAGGCACGGTCAGGGACAAAGCATCCGCCCGAACCGCTGAAAGCCTTGCTAGGCAAGGATTTTCGGGGACAGGTCGGGAAGGGCAGGGATGACAGTGAGCGAATTTCAAGACCGGTGCCTTAAACCGCTCGGCCATCCCTCCAGCATGGTCTTTCAACCACTTACGATCGTCGCTATCGGTCAATTTCAATGGTCGGCACAAAATTGACGCCGAGGCATTTGCGACCGGTTAGCGCTTCATTGCTGTAGTGCGGCGGTCAGGGCTGCGTCAACCACCACGACGTGCCTTCCTGCGGTCGGGGACAGACGATGCATTGCCCGGCTGCCTGGTTGGCCGGGCGCTTTTATGCCTGTGGCGAAAATGTCACGCAACCAGAATATGCGGCGGCTCAACCCTGGCGCGCTTATTATCCAGTCAAACGAGGCGTACCGTCCTTAGCGGGCAAGGGGACGACCCAGACCGCAAGCGTCTCTCACTTCCTCCCGAACTAGCGCCCGCTACGGAGAACGTGGTGGGCGTCTTCTTGTCCAGCCCGACGGCAACGCCTCCGGCAAGGCGCGACAGCGTCTCCCAACTGATCCGTGAAACCACTGCTCATATGGATGAGCCGAGTTCATCCGTTCGATCTAGGCAGGCCTTGTGGACGCCCATGCTAAACTCCTGCTTGGCGCGGGCAATTCCAGCGCTGTGAGCGCCGGTTGGAAATGGAAGTCCCCTTCAAAAAGCTGCCCCTCCATCCGGCGCTCATCCACGCAAGGCTCACTCGCGTGGCACTTTTTTCCCCGCCATAATCTCGCCCGGTTCCGGCCATAATCGGTTAACATCGTAATAAACATTTCCTGTGCACAAAGAGATTGGGGATCAAGGTGTTGCTGCATTCGGGGCGCTTGGCTCCGATTGATGGCGGCGAGACTGTAGGGGACAATCGAAAACATGCAGACTTCGGCGCGCCCGCGTCTTCGTCGCGCTCCTGCCTTCGTGCTGTGCGCCCTCTCGGTGGCGCTGCTTGCCGGCTGTACGTCCACGCCGCAACCGAAAGGCATGGTCGACAAGCGGCCGCGTTCCAAGGAGTATTTCGCCGAATCCGAATATGGCGTGAAGGCGAGCCCGCGCGTTGCCTTCATGCGGCGCGGCGGCGGCCGCGACCAACTCGGCAAGCCGTACCAGGTGCGCGGCAAGTGGTACTATCCCAAGGAGGATAAGAAATATGCCAAGGTTGGCCTGGCTTCCTGGTATGGCGATGCCTTCCACGGCCGGCTGACCGCCAACGGCGAAGTCTATGACACGATGCAACTGACGGCGGCGCACCCGACCATGCCGCTGCCGAGCTATGCCCGCGTCACCAATCTCGAGACCGGCAGTTCGATTATCGTCCGCGTCAACGACCGCGGCCCATATCATGAGGGCCGCATCATCGACGTCTCGGAACGTGCCGCGCAAATGCTCGACTATGGCAAGGTCGGCACGGCAAGGGTGAAGGTCGAATATGTCGGTCGGGCGCCGCTCGACGGCAATGACGACCAGTATCTGATGGCTTCCTACCGTCCCGGCAACAGGCGGCCCGATCCGTCCGACGGCCTGCCGACGGGCGTGATGGTGGCCATGAACGGCCCGTCGCCCAGCCTGTCGATGAGCGATGCACCTCCAGCGGCCGTGCCGTTCCCCGGCCAGTTGACCAGTTCTGGGCAGGCTTTTGGCACGCAGCCCGGTCTGTCGGAGCAGCCGACCGCGCAACCGGCGACGTCGGGGCAAGCGCAGGACGCCAGCGATGTCGTGCTGCCGGATTTCGGGCCGATCGTGCCGGAGCGGCCGCAGTTCAGGCTGCCGCCGAACTCGCCTTTCGCCATGGCGTCGCTGTCCTACGCGGATGAGCGCGTCAATCACGCCGACGTCTTTGCCGCCCTCGACGGCAGCGGCATGTCGCCGGCCGACATCCTCCAGTCGTGGAAGAAGTCGAACGGCCAGGAACAGGCGCCGGCCTCCGATTATGTGGCCGCCGGCTCTTTTGACAATGCGGCGCAGGCAAACCGAGTGGCGGCGGCGCTCGAGCCGTTCGGCAGGACTGAAATCCAGCGCACCGAGCTCGACGGCAACGACTGGTACGCGGTCAACGTCTATCCGGATGGCCATAGCAGCATCGACGACCTGCTGCAGGCGGCCTGGTCGCACGGCGCGCCGGACGCATTGGTTGTGCGAAACTGATCAATTTCGCGCCCGCCGTTGATCCAGCGGAAAGAACCCTGATAGCTTGTCGACGCCAGCACGGCTAAGTGGGTCGATTTTTCATGCAGTTCCGCATCTTTCAGCCTTTCGCCGGATTACTAGGCCTGGCGCTGATACTGCTTTGGGCAGCCCCGGCCGGTGCGCAGCTTTTCGAGACCAAGGCGGCCCAGGCCTTCATGATCGACGCCGACACCGGCACGGTGCTTTTCGCCAAGGATGCCGACAAGCCGATCCCGCCGGCTTCGATGGCCAAGCTGATGACGATGGAGGTGGTCTTCAACGCCATCAAATCGAAGCGGATCACGCTCGACGATACTTTCGTGGTCAGCGAAAACGCCTGGCGCACCGGCGGCGCGCCGTCGGGCACCTCGACGATGTTTGCCAAGCTCAAATCGGCGGTCCGTGTCGAGGATCTGATCCAGGGCGTGACCGTGCAGGCCGCCAATGACGGCTGCATCGTGCTTGCCGAAGGCATGGCAGGCTCGGAGGCGAATTTCGCCGCGCAGATGACGGAGCGTGCCCGCGAGCTTGGTCTCTCGAAATCGACCTTCGTCAATTCGACCGGGCTGCCGGCAGATGGCCAGCAGACGACAGTGCGGGAGCTCACGATGCTGGCGCTGCACATCTGGCGCGACTATCCCGAGTTCTTCCACTACTACGGCCAGCCCGACTTCACCTGGAACAAGATCTCCCAGCGGAACCGCAATCCGCTTTTGGCCATGGGCATCGATGCCGACGGCTTCGTGGCCGGGGCGAGCGAGTCCGCCGGCTTCGGGATTGTCGGCACGGTCAGCCACAACGGCATTCGGGTGATCGCGGCGCTGAGCGGTCTGGCGAGCGACCGGGAACGCTCCGAGGAGGCGCGCAAGCTGCTAGACTGGGGGTCGCGCTCCTTCCAGAAGACGGAGATCTTCGCCAAGGATGAGGTCGTCGGCGAAGCCGAAGTGTTCGGCGGCGCCAAATCCGGCGTGGCCTTGAAAGCCAAGGGCCCGGTGGACATCTTTCTGCCGATAACCAACCGCGACAAGCTGACCGCCAGAATTGTCTATGACGGTCCGGTGGCGGCGCCGGTGGAGGAGGGGCAACCGGTCGGGGAGCTGCGCGTTTGGATAGGCGACACGCTCAGCCAGCGAACGCCGCTTTTCGCCGCCGAGGCGGTGAAGGTCGGGACATTGCCGCAGCGTGCGCTTGACGCCGCCAAGGAACTGGCTGTCGGCTGGCTGCGTCAGAAACATTTGTGATCGGGCAGGCTCGTGGACCTTTTGCCGGACGGGAGCTATGACAGCGGCCAGCACGGGCGAAGGCATTCACGATTGGCGAGCGGATTTTTCATCACCTTCGAAGGCGGCGAAGGAGCCGGCAAGTCGACGCAGATCGAGCGGCTGGCACGGCGCATGCGCGCCAAGAAATACGAGGTTCTGGTGACACGCGAGCCAGGCGGCTCGCCGGGCGCCGAGGCGGTGAGACATGTGCTTCTGTCCGGGGCCGCCGAGCCCTTCGGCCCGAAGATGGAGGCGATCCTCTTCGCCGCCGCACGCTCCGACCATGTCGAGCAGGTGATCCGGCCGGCGGTCGAGCGCGGCACGATCGTGCTTTGCGACCGTTTCATCGATTCCTCGCGCGTCTATCAGGGGGTTACCGGCGGGCTCGATCCGGATTTCATGGAAGCGCTGGAGGCGGTCGCCATCAACGGCATGGTCCCCGACATGACGCTGATCTTCGACATTGATCCGGCCGAAGGTCTGAAGCGCGCGGCGGCACGCCGTGGCGCCGGCGACAGCGCCGATCGCTTCGAGAAGGAGACTGTGGCCATCCACCAGCGCCGGCGGGAGGCTTTCCTGGCGATCGCCGAGGCGGAGCCGGATCGCTGCATAGTGATCGATGCGTCGGCCGATCCCGAAACGGTGGAAAACGTCGTCACTGCGGCCGTGTTCGCGGTGCTGGAAAAGCGGATGCCGGTGCAAAGGAAGCAGACGGCGCCTGCATGATCTTCGAACGCATCGCCCCCGAACAGCACGACACGTTGGACGGCGTTCCCGAGCCATCGGAAACTTCGCGGCTGATCGGCCACGCGCAGACGGCGGGCATGCTTGCCACCGCTTACCGCGCCGGTAAGCTGCCGCATGCGCTGATCCTCGCCGGGCCGCACGGCATCGGCAAGGCCACGCTTGCCTTCCACTTGGCGCATCACCTTCTCAGACATCCCGATTTTGCGGCCGCGCCCGAAGCGCTTGCCGTTCCAGATCCGGCCTCGTCGCTGTTTCGCCAGATCGCTACCGGCGCGCATCCTTCGGTGCTGCATCTCACCCGTCCGGCCAACGACAAGACCAAAAGCTTCAAGACTGTGCTAACCGTCGACGAGATACGCAAGGTCAGCCGCTTCCTGTCTATGACCTCGCATGACGGCAGCTACCGCGTCGTCATCGTCGATCCGGCCGACGACATGAACACTAATGCCGCCAATGCCTTGCTCAAGAATCTTGAGGAGCCTCCGGCGCGCACCCTGTTCATCCTCATCGTCCATGCGCCGGGCAGCCTGTTGCCGACGATCCGGTCGCGGTGTCAGATGGTGCGGCTGACGCCGCTTGCGCCGGACGAATTGATGGGTGTGCTGGAAGGCACCGAGCCGCCGCCGCCGGTCGATCCGGCGGCGCGCGCGGCTTTGGCCGAGCGGGCAGGGGGCAGCGCGCGCAACGCGATCCTGCTTACCCAGTATGGCGGGCTGGAAATCGCCGGCGCGCTCGACGCGCTGGTGGCGGCGCAAAAGCCGGACATTGCCGCTGCCCATCGGCTTGCCGAAGCCGTTGCCGGCCGCGACCAGGCGATCCAATTCGATATCTTCAACCGCCGCGCGCTCGATCTGCTGTCGGCCGCCGCCAGCGAAGCGGCCTTAGCCGGCGACCTCGCCAGGGCCAAAACGCTGTCCGACGCTTGGCACGAGGCCGTGAACACGATATCTGAGGCAGAGACCTACAATCTCGACAAGAAGCAGCACGCCCTGACCATGATCGACCGCCTGAATTCTGTGATGCGAATGTGACGGTTTTCTTAGTGCATGCCGCTGCCCCAAAACCGGGCACCACTTTCGGGCGGCATGCATCGGGATGGCAATCGCCATGCCGATAGTTTATCCACCGCCACAACTCACATTCAGACCTTCATGACGGTTCATTCATGTCACGCGAAAAATCCTACCTGACCACGCCGATTTTCTATCCGAATGGCAAGCCACATATCGGCCACGCCTATACGGTCATCGCCAGCGACGCGCTGGCCCGCTTCCAGCGTCTCGACGGCAAGGAAGTGTTCTTCCTCACGGGCACCGACGAGCATGGCCTCAAGATGCAGCAGACAGCCGAGAAGGAAGGCATCGCGCCGATAACGCTCGCCGACCGCAATTCGGCAATCTTTCGCTCGATGACCGAGACAGTCGGGGCTCAAACGACGAATTCATCCGCACGACCGAACAACGTCACTACGCATCCTGCCAAGCGATCTGGAAGGCGATGGCCGCCAATGGCGACATCTATCTTGATCGCTACAGCGGCTGGTATTCGGTCCGCCAGGAAGCCTATTTCGACGAGAGCGAAACCACGCTCGGCGACGACGGCGTGCGCCGCGAGCCGCTTGGCTCGCCGGTTGAATGGAACGAGGAGGAAAGCTACTTCTTCCGGCTTTCCGCCTATCAGGACAAATTGCTGGCACTTTATGAGAGCCGGCCAGACTTCATCGGTCCAGCGGAGCGCCGTAACGAAGTGATCAGCTTCGTCAAGTCCGGCTTGAAGGACCTGTCGATCTCGCGCACCACGTTCAAATGGGGCGTGCCTGTACCGGGCAACGACAAGCATGTGATGTATGTCTGGGTCGACGCGCTGACCAACTACATCACGGCCGCTGGCTATCCCGACACCAAATCCGAGCAATGGCTCTACTGGCCGGCGACGCATATCATCGGCAAGGACATCGTGCGCTTCCACGCGGTCTACTGGCCGGCTTTCCTGATGTCGGCCGGCATAGAATTGCCGAAGCGCGTGTTCGCCCACGGCTTCCTGTTCAACCGCGGCGAGAAGATGTCCAAATCGGTCGGCAATGTCGTCGATCCGTTCGCCATGATCGAGCATTACGGGCTCGACCAGGTACGCTATTTCTTCCTGCGCGAGGTGCCGTTCGGGCAGGACGGCAGCTACAGTCACGAAGCGATCGTCAACCGCACCAATGCGGATCTCGCCAACGGCCTCGGCAATCTGGCGCAGCGTTCGCTGTCGATGATCGCAAAGAACTGCGGCGGGGCGGTGCCGAAGCGCGGCGAGCTCACCGAAGCCGACGCGGCGATCCTCGACCAGGCGGTGGAGGCGCTTGCGGTGGCACGCAGAGCGATGGCGGAGCAGGGCATCCATCTGGCGCTGGCGGCGATCTTCGGCGTGGTGGCCGACGCCGACCGCTACTTCGCGTCGCAGGAGCCCTGGGCGCTGCGCAAAACCGATCCGGAGCGCATGGAGACGGTGCTGTGGACGACGGCCGAGCTTGTCCGGCGCGTGACGGTGCTTTGCCAGCCCTTCATTCCCGGATCGGCGGCGAGGCTGCTCGACCTGCTGGCTGTGCCGGCGGACAAGCGCAATTTCGCGCATGTCCACGCAGACCATGCGCTGGTGCCCGGCACGGCGCTGCCGGTGCCTGAGGGCGTGTTTCCCCGCTACGTCGAGCAGGACACGAAAGCCTGATGCTTGTCGACAGTCACTGCCATCTCGATTTTCCGGATTTTGCCGAGGAGCGGGCGGCTATCGTCGCCCGCGCTCTCGCAGCCGGGATCGGCCGCATGGTGACCATCTCAACGCGCGTGAAGCGTTTTCAGCAAATCCTTGAAATTGCTGAAGCTTTTAGTGAGGTCTATTGCTCAGTTGGTACTCATCCGCACAATGCGGCGGAAGAGCTCGATGTGACCGCAGAGGAGCTGGTACGGCTTTCCGACCATCCCAAGGTGGTGGCGATCGGCGAAGCCGGCCTGGACTATTTCTACGACCGTGCGCCGCGCGAGGCACAGGCGCAAGGCTTCCGCACTCACATCGCCGCCGCGCGCCGGACCGGCCTGCCGCTGGTCATCCATTCGCGCGACGCCGACGGCGACATGGCGGCGATTCTCGAGGAGCAGACAGGGAAGGGCGCTTTCCCCTTCATCCTGCATTGTTTTTCGTCCGGGCGTCGGCTGGCGGAAGTCGGCGTGGCGCTGGGCGGCTATGTCTCCTTCTCAGGCATCCTGACCTTCAAGAACTCGACCGAGTTGCGCGCGATTGCCGCAGATGTGCCGCGCGAACGGCTGCTGGTCGAGACCGACGCGCCTTATCTTGCGCCAATCCCGCATCGGGGAAAACGCAATGAGCCCGCCTATGTCGCGAATACGGCGAAGGTGCTGGCCGAGACCATCGGCGTCAGCGAGGCGGAGATCGCCGACATCACCACCGAGAATGTCTTCCGGCTGTTTACCAAGATGCCGCGACCGGACGTGACGGCGGCCTGACATGGGCGACCAGCTGCGCCTCACCATTCTCGGCTGCGGCTCGTCGCCCGGTACGCCGCGCATCACCGGCGACTGGGGCAATTGCGATCCGGCCAATCCGAAGAACCGCCGCATGCGCACGGCTGCTCTTGTCGAGCGGATCGCAGGGAATGGCGGCCGCACCACCGTCGTCATCGACACCGGACCGGATTTCCGCGCCCAGATGCTGCTTGCTTCGGTCAAGCACATCAACGCGGTGGTTTATACCCATCCGCATGCCGACCACATTCACGGCATCGATGATCTGCGCGGCTTCGTGCTCGAGCAACGCCGTCGTATCGATATCCATGCCGACCAGCCGACCATGCTGCGGCTGCGCCAGGCGTTCGGCTACTGCTTCGAGACGCCCCCGGGCAGTTCCTATCCACCGATCGTCAGGCCGCATCTCATAGACCATGCCAAGCCGGTGGTGATCGAAGGCGAGGGGGGTCCCCTCACCCTTGAGCCGCTGCCGCAGATCCATGGCGACATCATTTCGCTCGGTTTCCGCATTGGCGGGATCGCCTATTGCCCCGATATCAGCGACTTTCCAGCTGCCACCGCGGGAAGGCTTGAAGACCTTGACGTGCTGGTGATCGACGCGCTGCAGTACAACAGCCATCCGAGCCATCTGTCGCTTGCCGAGGCACTGGGCTGGATCGAGAAGCTCTCGCCGAAAAACGCGGTGCTGACGCATATGCATGTGCCGCTGGACTATGCCGCCGTGATGGCCGAGACGCCGGACCACGTGGTGCCGGCCTATGACGGCATGACGATCGAAATTCCTTGTGAATCAGAGCGATAAAGACGCCTGTTCACTTTGGCGCTTAGTCGTCAATCCGATTCTCTTTGGTGCTTCGGAAACTGATCGATGGTTCAGAGTGTGTTTGTTCTGCTGCTCGGTTTCCCTGGCGTCGGCAAGCTGACGATCGCACGGGAACTCGTAACGGCACTTTCCGGCCAGGTCATCGACAATCACTGGATCAACAATCCTATATTGGCACTGCTTGCCGATGACGGTCGCCGCACATTGCCTGATGCCGTCTGGGAGCAGACCGCCAAGGTCCGTCAGGCTGTGTTGGACACCGTGGCAACACTTTGTCCTCCCGCCGCCAACTTCATCTTCACGAACTCCGGCATCCAAGGAGACGCGAGGAGCCTCGCGTTCTACCAGCAGATGAAAGATGCGTCGGATCGACGAGGCGCTCACTTCGTGCCTGTGCGCTTGCTTTGCGAAGAGGCCGAACTGGTTCGTCGCGTGATGTCGCCAACTCGACGTGACCGTCTCAAATCTATCGATCCGGAAGCGGCGCGCCGCCGCAGCCGGACAGTCGCTGTCCTTGACCCGAAGCACCCGAACAGCCTGACGATCGACGTAACAGCGATCAGCGCGGCGGAGGCGGCTACAAGGATTCACGAACACATCAAGGACCGCGTTGACGCCTTTGAAGCGCGCACGGAAAGCCCAGGAGAACCGTAGCAAAACCAGCTTCGTGCTACATACGTAAGTTCCATAATCTATCTTATGCGACCGAAGGTCGCACGAAAGCTAGATGAAAGGAACCGAAAGGCAAATGAAACATGTCCTACTTCGTTCAATCGTCGTACCGCTGGCCACTCGCATTGGGACTGCTCTTGGCGCTTATCTGGTAGCCAAGGGCCTTGAAGGCGACTTGGCCGATCAGCTTGTGAATGGGCTGATCGCTATCGCGCTCGTCGGCTTCGACGTGATCGCGGGCAAGGTTGCCGCCTCTCTGCCCAAGGAGGCGGCCTAGTTCATCGGGGCGCTTCTGGGTGCCATCGGGTCAATCGGTGGTGCCCTTCTCGGCGGTGGTGACCAAACCACTACCAGCCATGTGGACTATGCTCGCATGGTCCGCGACGCGGAGGCGGCGGGGTTCAACCCGCTAACCGCTCTCCGCAACGGTGGCGCGGCTGGCTTCACCTCCACGACGACACCCGGCAACGGACTGTCGGCGGCTCTCTCGTCCATGGGCAATTTCTTCCAGAACTTTGACCCCATGGCGGATCAGCGGCGCGAAAAGGAGCTTGCGCTGCTCGACGCGCAAGTCCGCAACCTCAATGCCGAAACCGGGGCAATCTACACCCGCGCCACGGCGTCGGGGCCGGTGAAGGCCAAGAGCGGCACGGCGGCGATTTCGGCCGCTCCGGGCGCGCTCGAACCCGGAAAGCTCACCGCAACCAACCCGTTTGCCGGGCGTGGTGTGGTGGACGAGACCCGGCCGGATGCGGATGCATGGGAAAGCCGGTACTCGGACCCGGGCGGCTGGATTGGCGCAATCGTCAATGCCGGCGCGGACCTTGACGCCAATATCCGCAAGGCTTGGCCGGGGGCGGATGATGTCTTTGCCCGTGGCCGCAAGGCCGTCAAAGACTGGTTCCGGGCCGGCGCTATCGCCTCCGGTGATCAGGTTCAACTGCCTCCCCTGCTCTTCCAGCAAAGCGGTGTCGGGCCGCTCGGCGGCTTCTGATGGCTTGCGCCTCCTGTCGGCGGCGCAAGGCCAAAATCCTCAAACTTCTCAAACGCTTGAAAGGAAAGCGTAATGGCAAAAGACCTTCTTAGCATGTCGCGTCTGTCGACAACTCCAATCGCGGTTCCGCGTTCGCACCGTGTCCATACGGCGCGCGGTATCACCTCCTTGCCGGCCGGCAAGATGGTTCCCATCTGCGCGGCTCCGCTGCTGCGTGAAGACAGCGTTCGCTCTGGTCGTCTGCGGTTCTCCTTCGAAATGATGGAAACGGCGGAAATCCTCATGAATGCCGTCTACGTGTCGGTGAAGGCGTACCTCGTCCCCTTCCCCGCTCTTGCGGATCGGTTCGAGAGCATCGACGAGTTCAACCGCGCATTCGAAGGCGTCGCCGGCCTTGCCGGTGCGGTGAAGGACGTGTTCAAGAACCGCGTGAAGGGCACCAGCCCCGACGACATTTCCGTTTATCTTGGCTTGCATGCCAAGAGCACGGATACCGTCACGGACGCGTACCACGACGCGTACAACACCATCTGGAACTTCCGGGCGCAGAACCGTTCTCCGAACCTCGCGCTCCGCTCCTACACGGATTATTCGCTGGCGCCGGCCTTCTGGCGTCATGAGCAGTTCAAGCACATTGTGCCCGACTTCGATCAGGCGGTGATCGACGGCCAGGTGCCGCTCAACGTGACCTCGCAGAACCTTCCGATCAGGGGTATCGGCCGCGACAGTGCTGGCTTTGCCGGCGCGCCTACCGCGAACAAAAGCGTTGTCGAAACCGGCAACGTGTCCAAGACGTACGGCTTCGCCCGTCCGTTCGAAAGCGGTGGCCCGTGGATGAAGGTTTCGACCGGCGTCGCCGGAACCGCAATCCCGGAAATCTATGCGGAGTTGCAGAACGCCGGCATTACCGTTTCGCTGTCCAACATTGAGTTGGCGAAGAAAACGGCGGCGTTTGCCCGGCTGCGGACCCAGTACAATGAGCATTCGGATCAGTACCTGATCAACATGCTCATGGATGGTCTGACCATTCCCGAACAGGCCATGATGCAGCCTATCCTCATCGGGGAGCAGACGACGATCTTTGGCATGTCCAAGCGCTATGCGACGGACGCGGCCAACCTCAAGGAAAGCGTCGTCAACGGTGCAACCATGGTGGACATGGCAATCCAGACACCGCGCATTGCGACGGGTGGCATTATCATGGTCGTGGCCGAAATCACGCCCGAACAGATGTTCGAGCGGCAGGCCGACCCCATGTTCCACCTGTTGCAGACCGGGCAGAAGGACGGGCGCAACTTCCCGCACTATCTGCGGGACGAGCTCGACCCGGAAAAGGTCGAGGCCGTGCCGAACCGCTACATTGACGTGGCTCACGCCACGCCTACCGGCACGTTCGGCTATGCTCCTCTCAATTATCGCTGGAACATCACGCAACCGCGTATCGGCGGCAAGTTCTACCGGCCGGACCCGGCCGCGCCGTTCGATGAAGACCGGCAGCGCCTTTGGGCTGTCGAGACGGTCAATCCGACTCTCGGCACGGACTTCTACCTGTGCACCAACATGCACACGAACGTCTTTGTCGTGACCAACCAAGACCCGTTCGAGGTCGTGACACAGGGCGATTTCCTCATCGAAGGAAACACCGTGTTCGGTGGCGCGCTGGTCGAGGCCACCAACGACTATGCGGCTGTGCTCGCAAAGGTCGATCAGTCCCGCATCGTGAAGCCCTAACCCGTCCGCCAGGACGAATTTTGCCAAGCCCTAAGGAGGGGCTGCACAAATGGAAATCATCAAGCTTAACGACCTGTCGCGGTGGGCGTCGATCGCTCCGGGCGAAGTCATCCAGTTCGCGGCGGGCAATCCTCGCTCGATCCGGCTCAAGGTTAACTGCCGGTTCCAAACCTCGCTGTTCATTTCCTATTCGGAAAAGGACACGGGCGAGGTGCTGACGGATGATCTGCTGGTGACGGTCCCGGCCGGCATCAGCCTTGTCGAGTTCGGCACGGGCTCGAACCCGTTCCGCATCAGCGCGGACGGCTCGGACCCGGTGCGGTACTACACGGCCGAAATGGAGCCTACTGCCATCGAGGTCGCGGACCCGGTGAGCTTCACCAAGATCGCTCATCGCCGGGCGCGGAACCCGGAACTCGAGGAAATGATGTTCCTCATGAACCAGAACATGGAAAGGCGTCTAGCGATCATGGATCAGGACCATGCTCGCCAGATCGCCGCACTCAAGGAGAAAGGAATTGAAGATGCTGAAGTGGTCCGCACCGGCGGTAACCTTCATATCGGAGCGCCTACGCAACGTGAAGAACTGGCGGAAGAGGCTGAAGCCGAACCGGCAACCCCTCCGGTACGCGGGCGAGCACCACGCAAGGCAACTGGTGGTGCAGCGCCAGCAGGCGACGACGACGGCGGGGAAGCTGGCGGCGGTGAAGCCTAATGTCGGACGGGGCTCCCCAAGATAAAGGGCTCCGGACGCGTCTCATCGGCAAGCTGGAACTGCTTGCCGGTGAGCACGGCCAAGTGAGCGACGTGCGGCAGCGGATATTTCCGCCGCCGCCTCCGGCTGTCCCTGAGAGCAGCCTGCGTACCTCTCTGGCCGGGATCGCTAACCGGCCCTTCTGCCAGTCCGAAAAGTTCGTTGAACAGCAATGGCGCGCGGATCGCCAGGACGCGCACCCGGATATTCTGCTGTTCGAAAAGCTGTTGGTGCGCCGCATGAAAGCGCTCGATGTCCCAATGTGGGCGTCGTGCGTGTGGCGCTCCATGGATGACCAAAGCTCGGCATGGGTGCGCGGCGTCACAAAGGCCAAGGCCGGCGAAAGCGCGCACAATTGGGGCTGTGCCGTTGACATCGTGCACGGAACCAAGGGTTGGGACCTCTCCAAGGCGCAATGGGACATCGTTGCGCATGTCGGAAAGGAACTGGCTATCCAGAACGGGCTCAAGCTCGTTTGGGGCGGGGATTGGAAATTCTGGGACCCGGCCCATTGGGAACTGGCTGAATGGAAGGTGCTCAAACACCGGGCCCAAAACGTCCTGAAATTCGAGGACGGTTGGACCGGTCGCGTTAAGCGTTCCTGAGTCTGTCTATTAGTAGGCATCGGCGTCTCTAGCCGGTCCGCGCTCCCCTCAAAGTGGGCTGTAGCGGACCGGCTTTTGTGCCGTGCCTGCGGGGCGGTGCGTCGCGTGTGAGTATCACGTACACGCGCGCGCGCACCGCCCACGCATACGGGTTTCCTCGTCCCCATATGCATTTAGTGACACCGCAACTTAACGGCGAATAGGCGAATGTGTGCAACTCCCTTGAAACTCGACGGCGGCGTTGAGGCTGCGTGTCACAAATGCTGGCAATGCAGAGAAAACCGCATCAACGATTGGGTCGGTCGATGCATTGCCGAAAGTAAAACAGCGCTAGCCACTCACTCGATTACGCTGACCTACGGTCGCGACGAGGATGGGAACGAGGATCACCTACGGGCTGCGCTGTTGACGTATTCAGATGTTCAGAAGTACTTCAAGCGGCTCCGCAAAGCCGGCTATCCGCTGCGGTACTTCGTGGCCGGGGAATACGGCTCGGAAAAGGGCCGGGCTCACTGGCATCTGATAGCGTTCTGGCAAGAACGCGTTCCTCCGCATGAACTGAATAAACGGTTCATGCAGGAACATTGGACGGCGGGTTTTTCCCATTGGGAAAAGCCGTCCTACGCCTCAATTCGCTACGTCATGAAATACATTTCAAAGGACATTGGCGCTGCCGAACGGCAAGGCCACATGTCCCTATCCAAGAAACCGCCGCTGGGGGCGGAATACTTCGACCGGCTGGCCGGCGATTACGTGGCGCAAGGTCTGTCTCCGCAAGACCTCTACTACTGGTTTCCGGAAGCGATTGATCGCCATACCGGGAAACCGCGCTTGTTCTATCTAGCGAAGGGGTCGGCTTCGGCTGACCTATTCGTTTCGGCGTATCTGCGCCGTTTCGAGGAGGCTGGCGGGTGCTACCTGTCCACGCCGTGGAGCGATCTCATTGAGGATTACAGGAACCGGCACACACCGGAAAATGTAGACCTTCGTTTTGAAGGCTTCCGGGGCAAGGTTCCAGTGCCGCTCAAGCCGCCTCCGGGCGGGTCGGCACCAACGTTCTCTGAAAAGCACAACTGCTATTTCAGCGACACTGCCTATGGGCGGCAGTGGTATTTCAAGAACTATGAAGGGGATTTGATATGGCATACGAAAATCGGCGCAAAAGAGAGCGCAGAGAGCAACGCGGAAAGGCTGGTGGACCCAAGCCGGCGCTATCGGGAGCAAAGCTGGGGCGGCCTGTAAAATCGTCCAGGACGAATTTTGCCAAGCTCCCTCCCCTTCCCTCCCTGCGGCGTCTCGGCGTCTCTGCTGGGCTGGATAGCCTTCATCTGGCAGAGCGGAGAGCGGCCGCGCGTGCGGAGCACGACAGACGCGTAGCGGCTGGGTACTTAGCACCAACGGAAAGCGGCAAGCGCCAGCAATCCCGGCTCAAAATCTCGGCGGTGGAGCCGGTCAAAGACCGTCACCACAAAGACAAGGTGCGCGACCAGCCGACATGTAAAAAGAAGCCGGATCACAATCGGCCGACGAATGGCGGAGGCCGTAAGGGCGGCTTGCGCAAGTTCATCCCGTGGTGCTCTTGACCCGCGTTCTTTGAGTCGTCTATTAATAGACAGTTAAGTCAATAAGGCGGGGTTAAAATGAAAATCAAACTGTTCCCTCTTTGCAAGGGGTGCGGCGCTCGCCGCACCATCAACCTTAAAACGCGTAAGTGCCGTGAGTGCACAAAACGGGGAACACCGGATCATGTATCTGCACATCGTCACGTATTATGAGTATCGTGCGGAGCGTTACCGCAAAGACACGCGATGGGTTGACCGGTATCTGTATATCGCCGGTCATGTCCATCGCTATAAGCAACTGATGCTCAACGGTCTCATGACGTGGGCGTCCATGATCCTTGGGGTGTTCTGATGGAAAACGCGGTGTTCGTGTTGATCGTGACAGGCGGCGTCCTGTTCTTCATCATCGTGGCGATCGGCTCCTTAGTCGATATCGCCTCGTCGCTTCGGCGGCGGAAGGATGATCGCTGATGCCGGATCGGAAGGAACAGAAACGGCTGGCCGCGAAGCGTATTCGCGACCAGCGGCAAGCGTCTGGCATGGTCCAGATTGCGGGTTGGGTGCATGAGCACCAAGCCTCTGACGTGAAGCTCCTGCTGGCAGTATTAGCTGCCAATCCAGACCTTACGGTTGGTCCAGTCAGAGATGAGCGTACGCAAAGACTTGTTAGTTTGCGAAAGCGCGCTTGACTTAATCTCGCAAATCAGAACGAAACTGCTTCGTAGAGTTCTGGAACTATTTTTGACGTTCCAAACTCTATCTTATGCGACTTTCTGATATGGATCACGTAGAGGCGATAAAGCGATCCTATCGACGTGCCCCTCGCCGCGAGAGCTCACATTCGGACTATTGAACAATGACCTCTTCATCTTCCTTTCTTGGCTTTCCCGATTGCCTCGCCGGAGGCCGCGTGCCTCGCATGGTGATCTACGGTGCCGGTCATGGCAGCACCTATCCGCGAAAGGACAGCAGCGGCCATGCTCTGGCCGCCGACGCCATCCGCGCTGCGAGCCAGGACGATGCGCCGCTGGTCGAGCATTGGGATTTAGATCTCGGCGGTCCATTGTTCGACGGCAAGCCGGTCTGCTGCGTCGATGCCGGCAACATCTCGACGGTCATGCACGACAATGAGGGAAACCGGGCGCGGATCGAAGCGAAGACGCGCGAGGTCCTGGCCGCGTCGGCCGTGCCGATCCTGCTCGGCGGTGACGATTCCGTGGTAATTCCCTTTCTCGCCGGCTTTGCCGGTCACGGGCCGGTCTGGATCCTGCAGATCGACGCTTCGAGCTCATGCCGGACCACCCTACCCGGTGGGACTGCGCTGCCGGCATCAGCGTTGACGCCACATCCGCGTTTATCTTTGCCAGAAGGGCAGCTTGGCGATCTCTTCCTCGGCCTGCTCTTTCGTCAGTCCGATATCGTCGATCAGATGCGGGTTGGCCTCTGATATCCGCTTCAGATCCCAGCGAAACCGTATCTGCTCGCGCCGGGCTGCGATCATGCCTCGCAGGGTCTGCAGGCTGTAGCGCCGGCGCGATGCCTGCCCGACCAGCGTTGCCAGCTGCGGGATCGATGCAAACGTGTCGTTCATGGCAACCTCCTATGGTTTGCGGCCCCATGCTTTTCGAGTTGGGGCCTTCCACCTGAATGAGGTTGGATTCTGCAGGATGCGGGCTGCGCCGTAATTAAGCGCATCCAAATAGTTCTCAAAACTTCCAAATCGGCCTGAGCGGTTCATCGGACATGACGAACTGCTCTACCCGTCTCACACTTTTCCTGGAATTGCTCTATAGATGCGCCGCATGCAGGGATCGCGCTTTGCCTTCGGCCCGTACGTGCTTGATTCAGCTGCGGGAACGTTGCTTCGGAACGATGTCCCCGTGGCCGCCGGCTATCGGGGGCTGAAGCTGCTTGCCGCGCTCGTGGAACGTCCCGGCGAAATCCTGGCCAAGGCCGAGCTGATGGACGCGGCATGGCCGGGCACGGCCGTCGAGGAAGGCAACCTCACCGTCCAGATCGCGCAGCTCAGAAAGCTGCTCGGCCCCGCCGCCGACGGCGGTGAATGGATCGCTACGGTGCCGCGCGTCGGCTATCGCTTCACGGGGGTCATCGAACAGCTTGGCGAGACGAAACGAAAACCTTTGCCACTGCCCGGCAAGCCGTCGATCGCCGTGCTGCCCTTCGTCAATTTCGGCAATGATCCCGAGCAGGAATCCTTCGCGGACGGGTTGACCGAAGACCTGATCACCGACCTATCCAGGAACGCGGGACTGTTCGTCATCGCGCGCAACTCGGTCTTCGTCTACAAGGGAAAGCCGATGGATGTGCGCGCGATCGCCGAGGACCTTGGCGTACGTTACCTACTTGAGGGGAGCGCAAGGCGCGCCGCGGGGCGTGTGCGCATCAACGCGCAGCTTGTGGACGCGGTGAGCGGTGAGCATCTGTGGGCGGAACGCTTCGATCGCAGCCTGGAAGATATTTTTGCCGTCCAGGACGAGGTAACGGCCAAGATCGTGGAGGCGCTGCTCGGCCGGCTGCGCACGCAGCCGCCGCGCAATCGGCCCAAGAATCTCGAGGCCTACGATTTGTGCGTGCGGGCGCGAAAACTGATCGACGACTCGCCTCAGACGGCGCGGGAGGCGCATCTGATGCTGACGCGCGCGGTCTCGCTCGATCCGGAATATGCTGAGGCCTATCGCTGGCTCGCCATGAACCATTGGATGGGATGGGTGCATTGGGGCGAGCCCGTCGACCCCAACCGGAGCATTGCCTTGGAGCTGGCCCGCAAAGCCGTGACGATCGACCCCAACGACGCCGGCTGCCGCTGGGTGCTTGCCAACCTGCTTGCCTATGAGCATCGCTTCGGCGAGGCGGATGCCGAATTCGCCAGAGCGTTCGAGCTCGATCCGAACGAGGCCGACGCCTGGGCGACATTGTCCGATATCGAGGTCCTAGCCGGGCGGATCGAGGAAGGCCTTGAGCACATTCGCAAGGCGTTCCGGCTGAACCCGTTTCCGCCGAGTTGGTACTATCTCACGCTCGGCGCCGCGCAATATGCGGCCCGCGACTATGAAGCCGCCATCGAGACGCTGCGCCGGGACGAGACCTATCGGACCAGCTCACGCCGTTTCCTGGCGGCAAGCCTTGCGCAGCTCGGCCGGTTCGAAGAGGCGCGCGCGGAGGTCGAGATGTTCCTTATCGCCAACCCGCATTTCACGACCAGCCACTGGGTCTGGACCGAGCCGTTCCGCGACGACGCGATGCTCGAGCATTTCGTTGACGGGTTCCGCAAGGCCGGGCTTCCGGACTGACGGCCAGAATGAATGGCGCGACCTATTCTTCGAAGCGGCTCGTTGCCTCGCGATCGCGCTCGTATCGCTTGCTGACTGGAAACGGCGGCAGCCACGACTCGCGACGGATGATCCAGCTTTCGTAGGTCGGGGCTAGCTGGTCTGGGGCGTCCAGGGTCCCGAGATGCACTTCGATCTCGTCCGCGGTGCGTGCGAAAACGGACGAACCGCAGCGCGGACAGAAAAACCGCCCGGCATACTCGCGCGTCTCACCGTCGATCGTAACCGCGTCCTGAGGGAATACCGCCGAAGCATAGAAAAGCGCGCCATGATGTTTGCGGCAATCGAGACAATGGCAGATGCAGACCCTGTATGGGCGGCCCGACGCCACAAGCCGGACATTGCGACACAGGCAGCCGCCGGTGAATTGGTCCATGTTGCGTCTCCTTCAAAGCCGTGCGGTGGAACGTTAGCAGCGAACTCGCCCAGGCGTCCAAGGCTGAGACGTCTCGCTTGCGTGGCTCTCAAAAGCCGGATTCCATAGAGATCGATTTGATCCGTGGCTTGCCGTCTTAGAAAAACCCATCGAGAAAAGCCGCCGTCCCATGCGAGAGGCTGACGATCTTGTTCGTCGCCTGGCGATAGAATTTGAAGTTGAGCTCGGTCTCAGGCCTGCCATCGCTCCAGTCCTTGAACCGCTTGAGCTCGTCCCGACCCAATCGCCGCGTTGCCAATGCGGTGCGGCGGATGGCAACACTGACGCGCGGCGTCTGCCGTTCGCGGTCGGATCTTTTGGCAATGGCCTCGGATGACGTGACAACGCCCCGTGCGACCAGCCCCTGTCCGGCTTTGTTTTCGCTGGCGAACACAAAGATCGTGTCGCCTTCGGCGATATGCTTGCCGCCATACATGGTTTTCTGCGCCGCGAATGAGAATGTCTCGGCCAGCGGATCCTTGACCTCGGCCTTGATCGCGAACGCCATGCCTCACGCATCCCGGCTGATGGTGATCCGGTAGGTCAACTTGCGCTTGGCGCCTGGCGGGATCAGCATCACGCCCGGCTTGTCGGCGAATTCGCCGTCGAAATCGACCGGGCTTGCAACGCCATGCCAGGGCTCGATGCAGAGGAACGGCGCGCCGCCGGGCTTGGACCAGATGCCCAATTCGTTGAATCCCTGCCATGACATTTCGATCGCCGGCCCCCGCCCGGCGGCATAGCGCACGCTGGTGCTGGCGGGCCGGTCCAGAATGACGGCGTCGTCATCGAACAGCCGCTCGGAGAGGGCAAGCGTCTTGCCCTCGACGGGCGTTGGCTGCGGCGTCGGCAGCATCAGCCCGTCCTTCAGGCGTCGTATCGGCGCAGGTTCATCGTCGGCAAAGGTCAGCCGGTAGGCTTCCTTGGGCAATTCCGGCAGCAAAGGCCAGTTGAAGGCCGGATGGGCGCCGACCGAGGCCGGCAGCACCTCGTCGCCTGTGTTGGCGACCTCGAAGGTCACGCCAAGCTGGCGGGGGCCGAGGCTGTAGCTTATGGCCAGCCGAAAGGCGAATGGGTAGCGGGTGCGGGTCTCGGTGTCATCGGTCAGGACCAGCGTGCAAGAGGAAGGCCCCTGCTCCGCCCAGGCAAAGCGCCTGTCGCGGGCGAAGCCATGCTGCGTCATTGGATAGGCTTTGCCGCGATGGCGCAACTGGTCGCCTTTCAGCCGGCCGACTATCGGAAACAGCACCGGCGAATGACGCCGCCATTCAGGCCCCGCCTGCCACAGAAGTTCCGCGCCTTCGGCATCGCGCAAGGAGACCAGCTCCGCCCCCTGCCCGACAACCGTCGCCGAGATGCCGTCACCGTCAAGCGTCAGCTGGTCCATGCGTCCTCGCGACTGGCTGGTCGGGCCGGCAGGCTAGCAAAAGGCCTCGCCTGAACTCAAGGGCAGCAGGCAGTGCGGCATCCCCTCAAGCAGCCGCCGCAAACGACCGACAGCGTTGCCACGCCAGACACGATGCCAAAAGACAAACCGTGGCCAGCGGTTTACCCGTCGGCCACGGTTCGAAGCTGTTGCCTGCTACGGTCCGGACTATTCGCGTTCGCCGGTAAAATTCAGCAGCAGCTGGAAGATGTTGATGAAGTTCAGATACAGCGAGAAGGCGCCGAAGACGGCGAGCTTCTGTTGCGATTCGGCGTCGAAATTCTCGGCATACTGCTCCTTGATCGTCTGCGTGTCCCAGGCGGTCAGGCCGATGAAGACGGCGATGCCGATCACGGAGATGGCGAACTGCAGCGCGGTCGAGCCGAGGAACAGGTTGACGAGGCTCGCGATCACCACGCCGATCAGGCCCATGATCAGGAAGGACGAGAACTGCGTCAGGTCGCGCTTGGTCGTGTAGCCGTAGAGGCTGGTGGCGCCGAACATGGTGGCGGCGATGAAGAAGGTGCGCGCGATGCTGGTGCCGGTGAACACCAGGAACACGGAAGCCAGCGACAGGCCCATGACCGCGCAGAAGGCCCAGAACATCGCCTGCGCGCTCGCCGCCGACATCGTCTGCATCTTGAAGGAGAAGAACATGACGAAGGCGAGCGGCGCCAGCATCACCACCCATTTCAGCGGCGTGGAGAAGATCGGGACGTAGAGCGCCGGCGTCGAGGCCACAACAAGGGCGACGAGGCCGGTGACGACGAGCCCGAGGCCCATATAGTTGTAGACGCGCAGCATGTGCCGGCGCAGGCCCTCGTCATAGAGGGCACCGGCCCGGACGCCGGTGCCCATTCGGTATCCAAGATTAGGGCTGTTCATTTCGTTTCTCCTTGGTTGGTCGGTTCGATTGGCTGCTTCAATAGAGCGTGCGGGCGAGCTTTTCGGCGGCCCGGTCGAGATCGCCGGCATCGCCTTGTCCGACGACGGCGTAAGCGACCTCGCCGATCTGGAAATAGGCGGACGAGATATCGCCCAAGGGCGCGACGGTGGGCTTCACGACGTCGAACGTGCCTGGCCTGATCGCAAACAGCGACACCAGCCCGAGGTCCTTCGTTTCGAGTGCCATCTCGACGCTCGGCCCGAACCGCGACGGATAGATCTGAACATCGCGGATCCGCCAGTCGTCGGGCAATGACGGCATGACGATCGCGGTCGCGGCGCGGATCTCGTCGGCATTGTAATTCGGCGCCTCGGCCTGGGACGGCATCGTCTCACGCACCAGCGTCGTCCGGTGCGCGCTCACCGCTTCCTCGACATAGGCGGGCGGCTGCGTCGAGGCGACCACCTTGCTGACGGCGATCGGCCCGAAGACGCCGTTCGCAAGCCACCCTGCCGCCACCAGCACGGCGGCGGCCGCGGCGCGCTGCAGCACGGAAAAGGCTCGGTCCCTGGCAAGCACCCTTTCCAGCCGACGCGCCGCGTCGGTCGTCGCCGGGCGCGCCATTGCGCCTGGCCCGGCCAGCGCCACGCGCAACTCGTCGCGCGTTCTGAGATCCGACATCACACGCGCGGCCACTTCGGGACGAGCGGACAGGAACGCCTCGACCTCGATGCGGCGGGCGACGTCGAGCTGATCATCGACATAGGCGTCGAGATCGGCATCGGTCACCGGATCGACGATAGCGGTCATGATTCACCTCCCACGATCCTCAGGTGATTTTTGCCGCGCGCCGGAGCGCCCTCCTCCATCTCGCGCAGCGCCGCACGAGCGCGGCCGATGCGCGACATCAGGGTTCCGAGCGGGACGCCACTGACCTCGGCGGCCTCTGCGTAGCTCAACCCTTCGATGGCGACGAGATGCAGCGCGGCGCGCTGCTCTTCCGGCAGCGACAGGAAGGCTTCGCGCACCTGCGAAAGGCGCACCGAATGGTCCTGGGACGCCGGCATGTTTTGCTCGGCGAGACGGCCTGCCTGCTCGATGCGCGCTGTCTCGGACCGCCGCGAGCGCATGCGGTCGATGAAGATGTTGTGCAGGATCGCCAGCAGCCAGGCGCGCGGGTTGCCGCCCGAGCGAAAGGTGCCGCGCCGCTCATAGGCGCGCACCAGCGCGTCATGGACCAGATCCTCGGCATCGGCGCTGTCGCGCGTCAGCGAGCGCGCGTAGCGCCGCAGCGATCCCAACTGCCCGACGATATCGAAGCGTGCCATCGACCGTTTCATGCCCTGTTTACGGAGCATGTGGGGATTTTAATCCCTGGCTGCCGTTTCTTTTTTGCGATTCCCGCGAGGAGTTGCGCCGGCCTCGGGTGAGCGAGCGCCCGAGCGGCATATGGAGGAAACCGCTGGCGAAGCGCGGCCGATTTGCGTATCACTCCGCCGCCACTGGAGTCCTATCGATGTTCGAGACCCTGCAGCCCGCGCCCGCCGACAAGATCCTTGCGTTGATCGGCCTTTACCACGCCGACACGCGCCCCGGCAAAGTCGACCTGGGCGTCGGCGTCTACAAGGATCGTAACGGCAGGACGCCGGTGATGCGGGCCGTGCGCGAGGCTGAGAAGCGGCTGCTCGCGGGCCAGGACACCAAGACCTATCTCGGCCTCGCCGGCGACATCGGCTTCAACGCCGCCATGATCAGGCTTGCCTTCGGCGATAACGCCGATCATTCGCGCATCCGCGCAGCGCAGGCGCCGGGCGGATCGGGCGCCCTCAGGCTGGTGGCCGAGCTTCTGCAGCGCACGCGGCCGGGCGCGACGGTGTGGCTCTCCGATCCGACCTGGCCGAACCACCTGCCGGTGATGCGCGCCGCCGGCCTACAGGTGCGCGACTATCCTTATTTCGACGCTGTTTCCGGCGCTGTCCGTTTCGACGACATGCTGGCGGCGCTCAAGACCGCCACTAGCGGGGATGTCGTGCTGCTGCATGGCTGCTGCCATAACCCGACCGGCGCCAATCTGGATGCTGCGCAATGGGCGAAGGTTGCCGACGTTCTGCTTGAGCGCGGCCTGCTGCCTTTCGTCGACATCGCCTATCAGGGCTTTGGCGAAGGGCTCGACGCCGATGCCGCCGGCCTGCGGCTGCTCGCCGGCAAGGTGCCCGAGATGGTCGTCGCCTCGAGCTGCTCGAAAAATTTCGCCGTCTATCGCGACCGCGTCGGTTCCGCCATGATCATGGCCAAGGACGGCGCACAGGCCGACGTGGCTATGAGCCAGATGCTGGCAGCGGCGCGAGCGCTCTATTCGATGCCGCCGGACCATGGCGCTGCGGCCGTACGCATGGTGCTGGAAGACGCCGATCTGAAGAAGGTCTGGGAGACGGAACTCGAGGAGATGCGGCTGCGCATGCTCAGGCTGCGTGTCGCCTTCGCCGAGGCGTTGCGCCGGCAATCCAACTCCGATCGCTTCGATTTCGTCGCCAGCCATCGCGGCATGTTCTCCCGCCTGGGGCTCACCGAAGCGCAGGTTGAGCGTCTGCGCACCGAGCACGCCGTCTATATGGTAGGTGACAGCCGCATCAATGTGGCAGGTCTGCCTGAGGACGGCATGGACGAGCTCGCCAAGGCGATCGTTTCGGTGCTCGACTGAGTGCCGGCGCAACTGTGGACAATCGGCTTTTGCCAGCCGGCGGGATTGGTCGCCCGCCGCGGCGCGCGCTAGGGTTTGTTGCATGAAACCCTCCAAAGACATCTCCCGTCTGATCGAGATCATGGCGGCACTCAGAGCGCCGAAGACCGGCTGCCCCTGGGACATCGAGCAGAACTTTTCCACCATCGCCCCCTACACGATCGAGGAAGCCTATGAAGTGGCGGATGCGATCGCGCGCGGCGACTTCGACGATCTGCGAGAGGAACTGGGCGACCTTCTGCTGCAGGTCGTCTACCACGCGCAGATGGCGCAGGAGATTGGCGAGTTCGCGTTCGGCGACGTTGTCGAGGCGATCACCACCAAGATGATCCGCCGTCACCCGCATGTCTTCGGCGACGAGAAGGCGCGCAGCGCCGGCATGGCCAAGGGCATGTGGGAGAAGATCAAGGCGGTGGAGAAGGCCGACAAGCGCAACGCCCGCATCGCGCGCGGCCTCGACCCGGAAGATCACGGCAAGGGCTATCTCGATAGCGTGCCGGTTGCGCTCCCTGCGCTGACCCGCGCGTTGAAGCTGCAGGAGAAGGCTGCGCGCGTCGGCTTCGACTGGAGCGAGGCAGCACCCATCCTCGACAAGATAGAGGAAGAGATCGGCGAGCTGCGCGAGGCGCTGGTCACGGGCGACGCGGCACCCATCAAGGATGAGTTCGGCGACATGCTGTTTGCCGTCGTCAATCTCGGCCGCCATTTGAGACTTGATGCCGAAGCCGCGCTGAGCGGCACCAACGAGAAGTTCCGCTCGCGCTTCCATTATGTCGAGCGGGAGTTGGAGGCTTCCGGGAGGTCGTTGGAACAGGCGACTTTGGACGAGATGGAAACCCTCTGGCAGCAGGCCAAAAACGCAAGATAAGCAGCGGCCTAGCCGTGGTTCCTGCGGTTCAGCCGGGTCTCGATCTCCTGGCGGGCGCTGTGCGT
Organism: Mesorhizobium sp. M1A.F.Ca.IN.022.06.1.1; assembly: GCF_003952605.1. Taxonomy (NCBI): domain Bacteria; kingdom Pseudomonadati; phylum Pseudomonadota; class Alphaproteobacteria; order Hyphomicrobiales; family Phyllobacteriaceae; genus Mesorhizobium; species Mesorhizobium sp. M1A.F.Ca.IN.022.06.1.1. Next base: position 43,236 of record NZ_CP034455.1, read on the forward strand.
GGCCGTCAGTGAGATGGTGACGCTGCCGTCCTCATTGTCGCTCCGCGAGACGACATCGCCATTGCGATAGAGCCAGTCGACCTGGCCGAGCTCAGCCGGGCTCAACGTCACCGTCATCGTTTCCAACTCGCCCGACACTCTGGCCTCGATGAGCGCCTTGAGCGCATCGATCCCCTCGCCGGTCGCTGCCGATATCGCGATCGGCGGCGCCTTGCCGCCGGCGCTCTCGGCAAGCAGGCGCTCGCGATTGCCTTCGTCGAGCAGGTCGATCTTGTTCCACACCTCGATCACGCGGCTGGTGTCCGCGGCATCGACGCCGAGATCGCCAAGGATGCGCTCGACATCCTCGGCCTGCGCTGCCGTGTCCGGATCAGAGATATCGCGCAGATGCAGCACGAGATCGGCCTCGACGACCTCTTCCAGCGTCGCCCGGAAGGCCGCGACCAGATGAGTCGGCAAGTCCGAGATGAAGCCGACCGTGTCCGACAGGATGATCGGCGTGCCGTGCGGCAGGCGCACGCGGCGCAGCGTCGGATCGAGCGTGGCGAACAGCATGTCCTCCGCCAGCACCCCTGCCCCGGTCAGCCGGTTGAACAGCGTCGACTTTCCGGCATTGGTGTAGCCGACGATCGCAACTACCGGAAATGGCACCTTCTTGCGTTTTGCGCGGTGCAGGTCGCGGGTGCGGCGAACCGTTTCCAGCTCATGTTTGAGCTTGGTGATCTTGTCCTGCAGGATCCGCCGGTCGGATTCGATCTGCGTTTCGCCGGGACCGCCCAGGAAACCCGCGCCGCCGCGCTGCCGTTCGAGGTGGGTCCAACTGCGCACCAGCCGACCCTTCTGATAGTTGAGATGCGCCAGCTCGACCTGCAGGGTGCCTTCCTTGGTCCTGGCGCGCTCGCCGAAGATCTCAAGGATAAGCCCGGTGCGGTCGAGCACCTTGGCGTTCAGTTCCTTCTCGAGATTGCGCTGCTGTACCGGCGTGAGCGGATGGTCGACGATGACCAATTCCGCCTTGCGTTCCTTCACGATGTCGGCGAATTCCGCCACCTTGCCGCTGCCGAGCAGCGTTGCCGGGCGGGGATCGGTGACCGTCACCACCGCGGTGTGGACCGGGTCCAGGTCGATGGCGCTGGCAAGCCCGACCGCCTCGTCGTGGCGGGCATCCGCCGAGCGGCTCAGGCGCGGGCGGCTCGAATCGTCATCGCCCCGCGGCTGGCGCGCAAGCACCGGCACAATGACAACGGCCCGGGTCGGATCCTTGGCTTCCGGCCCAAGTTGATGTCCTTGTTTCCCGCGAACTCTGCGGTCCGCGTCCTGCTCACGTGCCAATCAGGCGCCCTGGCCTTCCTCGCCATCAAACATCTGAACCGGCTGGCTCGGCATGATCGTGGAAATGGCGTGCTTGTAGACGAGCTGGGAATGCCCGTCGCGCCGCAACAACACACAGAAATTGTCGAACGAAGTGACCACGCCGGTCAGCTTCACACCGTTGATGAGAAAGATGGTAAGTGGATTTTTGCTCTTGCGAACTGAATTCAGGAACAGGTCCTGAAGGTTTTGCGATCGTTCCGCCATTGTTTTTGTCTTTCGCCGATCCCCTTCGGTCTGCAGGCCAATGCGCCAAATTACGCGGCGCCTGTCAAGCGCGCAAACCCCCTCTTGCCGCCTAAACGACAAGCAGAACGAGATAGTTGAGGTTCATTCCACCTTTGCGGTTATCAGGCTGGACTTTTTTCCGCAATGTCAAAAAATGCCTGCCGCAACGAAAGTGTCATGGAGCCGGGGTGGCCGTTTGCGATCGGCGCGCCGTCGATTTCGACTACCGGCATGGCGATCGTGGTCGCGGAACTGATGAAAGCCTCCCGCGCTGCCTTGGCTTCGGCGATCGAAAACCCACGCTCCTCGATCGTCAGACCGAGCTTTTCGGCGACCTCGAACAGTGTCGTGCGGGTGATGCCGCGCAGGATGCCGTGTTCGGCCGGCCGCGTCACCAGAACGCCGTCGCGGGTGACGATCCAGGCATTGGACGAGCCGCCCTCCTTGACCGTGCCGTCGGAGTCGACGAACCAGGCCTCCTGGGCGCCGGCTTCCTTGGCCTTCTGCTTGGCGAGCACATTGGCAAGCAGGCCGGTGCTCTTGATGTCGACGCGGTCCCAGCGATTCTCCGGGACGGTGATGACCTTGATGCCGGTCTCAACCCGCTTGGCGGCAGCAGAGGGGTCGGCCTTCCGGGCGGTTATAACCAAGGACGGACGGGTGCCGGCTGCCGGAAAGACGAATTCACGGCTGGCGACGCCGCGCGTGACCTGGAGATAGACGAGGCCGTTGACGACGTTGTTGCGGCGCACCACCTCGCGCAGCAGCATCGGCAGGACGCCTTCCGAGACGGGCCATGCGATCGACAATTCCTTGAGCGAGCGCTTAAGCCGGGCCAGATGGCGCGGCATGTCGACGATAAAGCCGCGCGCCACCTCGCAGACCTCATAGACGCCGTCAGCGAACTGATAGCCGCGATCCTCGATATGGACCCGGGCTTCGGCATGGGCGACGTAGCGCCCGTTCACATAGGCAATGCGCGGCATGGGCTACCTCAGGGAAATGTCCGGCTCTCTTAAGCGATTCCGCCGCTGCCGTAATGAACAATCGCGTGGGCCAGCCGGCTTTGGGCAATTCCGGACGGAATGGTACGGCGAAGCCGCCGACCCCAACCGGCGCTGCACACTTTTCCTGGATTGCCTTTACACGCCCAGCGACTTCAGCTTGCGGTGCAAGGCTGATCGCTCCATGCCGATGAACTCGGCCGTCTTCGAGATGTTGCCGCCGAAGCGGTTGATCTGTGCGATCAGATAGTCCTTCTCGAATTGCTCGCGCGCCTCGCGCAGCGGCAGCGCCATGATGTGCTGGTCCGACTGGTTGGGTGTGCGCGGCATGACGTCGCCGATCTCGGAGGGCAGAAGGTCAGCGGTGATCGGGGCGTCGACGTCTCCGCCTCGCGCCAGGATCATCAGCCGCTCGACATTGTTGCGCAGCTGGCGCACGTTCCCCGGCCAGTTGTGCGCCTGCAGCACGGCCAGCGCGTCGTCACCGATGCGGCGCGGCTTGATACCGGCCTGCCGCGCGATCTGCTTCATGAAATTGTCGACGAGATACGGAATATCCTCTCGCCGTTCGGCGAGACCCGGCACCGTGACGGGGACCACCGCCAAGCGATGATAGAGGTCCTCGCGGAAGCGGCCATCGGCAATCATGGCCTCCAGGTTTTGCGCTGTGGAGGAGATGATGCGGACGTCGACCTTGACCCGCTTTGTGCCCCCTACCCGCTCGAACTGCTGCTCGACCAGCACGCGCAGAATCTTGTTCTGCGTCTCGCGCGGCATGTCGGCGACCTCGTCGATGTAGAGGATGCCGCGATGCGCCTCCTCCAGCGCGCCGACCTTGCGTTCGGTGCCGTTCGATTCGGTGCCGAACAGCTCGATCTCCATGCGTTCCGGCGTGATGGTGGCGGCGCTCAGCGTCACGAACGGCCCGTTCTTGCGCGCCGACAGCGCGTGGATGGCGCGCGCCGTCAGTTCCTTGCCGGAACCCGACGGACCGATGATCATGATGCGGCTGTTGGTGGGCGCGACACGCTCGATGGTCTGCCGCAGTTGGCTCATCGCTGACGACATGCCGATCAGGTCGAAGGTCTCGCCGCTGCGCAGCTTGAGGTCGGAGACCTCGCGACGCAACTTCGAAGTTTCCAGCGCGCGCTCGGCGATCAGGATGAGACGGTCGGCCTTGAACGGCTTCTCGATGAAATCATAGGCGCCGCGCCGGATGGCCGACACCGCCGTTTCGATGTTGCCGTGACCGGAGATCATCACCACCGGCATGTTCGGATGCATGGTCTTGATCTCGTCGAGCAGCGCCAGACCGTCGAGGCGCGAGCCCTGCAGCCAGATATCGAGGAAAATCAGCCGTGGCGCGCGATCGGCAATCGCCGCCAGCGCGCTGTCGGCATCGTGTGCCGTGCGGGTTTCGTGACCTTCGTCGCTCAGGATACCGGCGACCAGTTCGCGGATGTCTTCCTCGTCATCGACGATGAGAATGTCAGACGCCATTACCGACCTTTTCAGTTTCTCGTTCGTGTTCGTCGCGGCCTTCGCCGGGTGGCGGCGCGGGGACGACCGCCGCCGGCGGCAGGACGATCGAGATCATCGCGCCCCGGCCGCCGTGGAAATCGGGCGGCGCGTCGTGCAATTCGAGCCGGCCGCCATGGTCCTCCACGATCTTCTTGACGATAGCGAGGCCAAGGCCGGTGCCTTTTTCGCGCGTCGTCATGTAGGGCTCGAGCAGTCTCTGCCGATTCTCGCGCGGCAGCCCTTTGCCGTTGTCGATAACATCGATTCTTATGGCGCCATCTTGGCGCCCGGCTTGAATCCGGATTGTGCCGTCGGAACGATCTTGCGCATCAAGTCCGTCGATGGCCTCCGCGGCGTTTTTGATGACGTTGCCGAAGGCCTGCGCCATCAGGCGGCTGTCGAACGTTCCCTTGAGCGGCTCGTTGCCGAAATCACGCTGGAAAGCAATGTCGGAGCGGCTGACTTCCACCAGGAACGAAGCTTCGCGCAGCGACTCGCGCAGGTCTATCACCTTCATCTCCGGCTTCGGCATGCGGGCGAAGGCCGAGAATTCGTCGACCATGCGGCCGATGTCCTCGACCTGACGGATGATGGTGTCGGTGCATTGATCGAAGACTTCGCGGTCCTCGGTGATGACCTTGCCGTAACGGCGCCTGATGCGCTCGGCCGAGAGCTGGATGGGCGTCAGTGGATTCTTGATCTCATGGGCAATGCGCCGCGCCACATCGGCCCAGGCCGAGGACCGCTGCGCCTGCACGAGATCGGTAATGTCGTCGATGGTGACGACATAGGATTTTTCTTCCGAGCCGTCGTCTCCGGCCTCGACGGTGACCTGGACATTGAAAGTCCGTTCCATGCCGGCGCGGAAGAAAGTCACCTGCTCGCGATAGACCGGCTTGCCGGATTGGCGCCCGATCTCGAAGACGCGACCGACATGCGGCAGGATGGCGGAGAGGTTCTGTCCGAGCGCGGCACTCGCCGAGATCGCCAGCATCGTTTCGGCCGAGCGATTGGCGATGGTGATGACGCCGTAGGGATCGACGCCGATGACGCCTGCGGTCACGCCGGCCAGCACCGCTTCCGAGAACCGCCGCCGCTCGTCGATCAGGTCTTTGGCCGACAGCAGCTCGTTGCGCTGCGATTTGAGCTCGAGAATCATGTTGTTGAAGGTTTCGCCGAGCGAAGCGACGTCGCCGTCGGATTGACGTACCGGAACGGCGACGTCGAGATTGCCGGTGGCCACCTCGTCGGCCGCGCCGATCAGCTGGCGGATCGGCCGGACAATGCGATCGGCCACGGCGATACCGGTCCAGATCGCCGACAGGATGACGATCAGGGTCAGCGACAGATAGGGCAGCGCGAACGCGACCTGCGAAGTGCGACGGTTCTCTTCAAGTCCGCGATACTCGTCGGTGTTCGACCGAACGATCTGCCGCGCCTTGATAACGTCTGGGTCCACGAGCCGGATCGTGTAGAGGTAAAGACCTTCGATCTCGCGCAACTTGACGATGGCGCCCATGATGTTGCGGGTGCGCGGCTCGATCAGCACCGGCTTGCCGTCAGCGGCCGTGTTGACCGCGCCAGGGGGCGGCTCAGGCATGGCGAAGTCGGCGTCGGTCTTGGCGCTCATGACGAAAGAGCCGTCAGGCTTGATCAGCGCCGCATGCGCCAGTCCGCGGCCGACGGCCTCCTTGTTCATGAGGTCGAGGAAGCCGGTGCGGTCGAGCCCGTAGAGCGTGCGCGAGGCATCGAGGTCGTAGGCCATCGACAGGGTCGTGCCCTGCAGGTTGCGGGCATTTTCCTGGACATAGGCATCGGCGATCGACAGCGACGAATTGACGATCGTTTTGGTGCGGATCTCGAACCAGCGGTCGAGGCCGATATCGAGCGTGATCGAGGCGATGATCGCGACCATGATCGCCGGGATCGCGGCGACCAGCGCGAACATGGCGACGATGCGCACATGCAGCCGCGATGCTGCACGGCCGTGCCTGCGGGCCATGACGATGCGGCGGATCTCGCGGCTGATCAGAGCGATCAGGAAGAGGACGAAGACGGCGTTGAGCGCGATCAACGCCCAGGTGGCGTTTGCATTCGGCGCGATCGGGGTCGCACCGACAAGGATTGCAAACGAGATCGCTGCGGTTATCATGGCGCCGACGATCGCGACCACGCCGGGCAACGCCAGCAGCCGGCGGCCGTCGCGAACGCCGGCCCGGATGAAAAGCGGTTGGTTCAGTGTCGGAGCCTCAGCAGCCATATCGCCGTCTAGAGTCGGTCATTGCGTCGGATGTATGCAACGCATTGTGGCGATTATGCAACAAGTGTGGCCGGGACGGAAATCTTTCCCCGACTTAATCCCCAAAAGTGAAGGCAAAGTCAGGGCTGCCTGGCGGCCTTGTAGACGTTGACGCCAAGCTCGCGGATCTTCTTGCGCAGCGTGTTGCGGTTGAGGCCCAGAAGCTCGGCCGCCTTGATCTGGTTGCCGCGCGTCGCGGTCATCGAAGCCAGCACCAGCGGATATTCGACCTCGGCGAGGATGCGTTGGTAGAGCCCGGAGGGCGGCAGGTCGCCGGCGAAGGACGCGAAATAGCGCTGCAGGAAATGCTCGACCGCCTGGCCGATCGACAGGTCGTCGGGGATCAGCGCGCCGCCGTCCGGCACGACAGATCGCTCGCCGGTCTTCAGTTCGGCCTCGATGATCTCGGCCGAAATCTCGTCCTGCGAATAGAGCGCGGCGAGCCTGCGCACCAGATTTTCCAGCTCGCGCACATTGCCGGGCCAGGGATAGCGCTTCATCAGCTCGATGCCACCGGCGGAAATGCGCTTGGTCTGCAGGCCTTCGCTGGCGCCCTGCTTGAAGAAATGCCGGACAAGGTCAGGCACGTCTTCAGAACGCTCTCGCAACGCCGGAAGTCGCAGCGGCACGACGTTCAGGCGGTAGAACAGGTCCTCGCGGAACAGGCCCTGGTTGATCAAGGTCCGCAAATCCTTGTTGGTGGCGGCGACGATGCGCACGTCGGTCTTGATCGGCGTGCGGCCGCCGACGGTCGTGTATTCGCCCTGCTGTAGCACGCGCAGCAGGCGCGTCTGCGCCTCCATCGGCATGTCGCCGATCTCGTCGAGGAACAGCGTGCCGCCTTCGGCCTGCTCGAAGCGGCCGGTGGAGCGGTTCTGCGCGCCGGTGAAGGCGCCCTTCTCATGGCCGAACAGTTCCGATTCGATCAGGTCGCGCGGGATCGCGGCCATGTTGATGGCCACGAAAGGCCCGCCGCGGCGGCGGCCGTATTCGTGCAGCGCGCGCGCTACCAGCTCCTTGCCGGTGCCGGATTCGCCGCTGATCATCACCGTCAGGTCGGTCTGCATCATGCGGGCCAGCATGCGGTAGATGTCCTGCATGGCGGCCGAGCGGCCGACCAGCGGCATCGTCTCCGGCTGATCGTCGGCGCGGGAATCCAGCTTCGGCCGCTTCGGCTCGGCAAGCGCGCGGTTGACGATGTTGAGCAGCTCGGTCAGATCGAAGGGCTTCGGCAGATACTCGTAGGCGCCGGTCTCGGAGGCGCGGATGGCGGTCATGAAAGTGTTCTGCGCGCTCATGACGATGACCGGCAGCTCGGGTCGCGCCTTCTTGATGCGCGGCAGCATGTCGAAGGCGTTCTCGTCCGGCATCACCACATCGGTGATGACGAGGTCGCCCTCGCCGGCAGCCACCCAGCGCCACAGCGTCGAGGCGTTCGAAGTCACGCGCACTTCATGGCCGACGCGCGACAGCGCCTGGTTGAGCACGGTTCGGATCGCCGCATCGTCGTCGGCGACGAGGATATTGCCGCGAACGGTCATTTGCGGTCTCCTTCAGCTTCGTCGCCGGCGTTGGGCAAAGTGTCCTTCCAGGCCGGCATCAAGACGCGGAAAGTGGTTCCACGCTGCGTCGAATCGCATTCGATGATGCCGCCGTGCTCGCCGACAATCTTGGCGACCAGTGCCAGCCCGAGGCCCGAGCCGTTCGGTTTGGTGGTGATGAACGGATCGAAGAGGATCGGCAGGATGTCCTCGGAAACACCGGGGCCGTTGTCGTGCACGCAGAATTCCAGCGGCAGCGAGACGCGGTCTTGCGTTCCCGGCACGGAAACGCGGATGCCGGGCCGGAAAGCCGTCGACAGCACGATCTCGCCCTGCGGGTCGGCGCCGATCGCCTCCGCGGCGTTCTTGACCAGGTTGAGGAACACCTGGATCAGCTGGTCACGGTTCGCATAGACTGGAGGAAGCGATGGATCATATTCCTCCAAGATCTTGATTTTTTTTGCAAAGCCGTTCTTGGCGATCGCTTTCACATGATCCAGAACGACATGGATGTTGACGGGAAAGCGCTCGATCGGCCGCTCGTCGGAAAACACTTCCATGCGGTCGACCAGCGACACGATGCGGTCGGTCTCGTCGGTTATCAACCGGGTGAGGGCACGGTCCTCGTCGGAGGCCGAGAGCTCGAGCAGTTGCGCCGCGCCGCGGATGCCGGAGAGCGGGTTCTTTATCTCATGCGCCAGCATGGCCGCCAGGCCGGTGACAGAACGGGCGGCACCCCGATGTGTCATCTGCCGGTCGATCTTGTCGGCCATCGACCGTTCCTGGAACATCACCACGACCGAGCCGGGAAACTCCGGCACCGGGGCGACGTAGAGGTCGACCATCTTCTCGATGCCGAGGCGCGGCGAAGAGACGTCGACGCGGTATTCGTTGACCGGCGCGCGGCGCTCGCGCACCTGGTCGACCAAGGTGAGCAGCGGACTGCCGAACGGGACCAGTTTGGACAACGTGTTGCGCGCCAGCATGGTCGCGCTGGAGCGGAAGAAATCCTCTGCATCCGCGTTGGCGAAGGTGATGAAGCCGTCGGCATCGACCATGATCACCGGGCGGCGAATGGTGTTCAGCACGATATTGGCGGCATCCGCGGTGTCGGCCGGCTGTGGGAGGTTCGTATTCATGCCGCGCTCCGCAATTCTGGCGATGCCGCGCTTTCGGTAAAGGCTTGGCGCAGCCCGGCGATCACTTCAGCCGGCTCGAAGGAAGTGAGGATGTGCTTGCGCCGTTCCGCCGAAGCACGAGTCGCGTGCCTGTCCAGATACCAGCCGAGATGCTTGCGCGCTTGGCGGAGCCCGCTTTCGACGCCGTAGAGCGAGAGCATGTCCTCGTAATGCGCAACCACGTAGTCAGCGAGCCTCTTGGGCGTTTCGGGAATATCGGTTGCAGACATGCCAGCGGCGGCTGCCGCGATGCTGCCGGCGGTCCACGGCGCGCCGTAATGGGCACGGCCGATCATCACCGCGTCGGCGCCTGATTGATCCAGGATCGTCGCAGCCTCTTCCGGCGAGCCGACATCGCCATTGGCCACCACCGGGATCGAGACCGCTTCCTTGACGCGCGCAATGGCGCGCCAATCGGCCTTACCCTGATAGAACTGGCAGCGCGTGCGGCCGTGGACGGTCACCATGCGCACGCCGGCCAGCTCGGAGCGGCGCGCCAACATCGGCGCGTTGAGCGCGCTTTCGTCCCAGCCGAGCCGCATCTTGACCGTCACCGGCACCGAAACGGCATCGACCACCGCCTCGATCAGCGAGAGCGCGTGATCGAGATCGCGCATCAGCGCCGAGCCGGCATAGCCGCCCGTCACCTTCTTTGCCGGGCAGCCCATGTTGATGTCGATGATGTCGGCGCCCTCGCCCGCCGCGATTCGCGCGCCCTCGGCCATGTGCGCTGCCTCGCGGCCAGCAAGCTGCACCATATGGACGGGCAGCCCGGAATGGCGGATGCGCAGATCGCAGCCGGCCCTGCCCTTGGCCAGTTCGCCGCTCGCCACCATTTCCGACACGACCAGCCCGGCACCATGCGCATGCGCACGCTGACGGAACGGCTCGTCGGTTATGCCGGACATCGGCGCCAGGAACACGCGGTTGCGTATCCTTACGCCGCCGACGTCGAGCGGCGAAGCCAATGTGGTCAATTCAGGCATGCACAAAAACCAAGCATGTTCGATTGCTGCACATTGTGTAGCCAGATGCAAGGCATTGTGCAACGCGCAATGACGTCACATTAAGGCGCATTTTGGAAAATGCTGGCCTTCCCTGCCAGCCGCGACTAAGCCTCTCGCCATGACTGACACAAGTGAAAAACCGGACGGCAAGGTCGGCGTGGTCATTGTCGCCGCCGGCCGCGGCGCCCGTGCCGGACAGGCCGAGGGGCCGAAGCAGTATCAGCGCATCGGCGGACGCGCCGTCATTGCGCATACGCTGGAAAGATTCCTGTCACATCCAGCCGTCGGACCAGTGGTGGTGGCGATCCATGCCGACGACCGCGAGCTGTTCGAGCGCGCGGCGGGAGCTAATGCTACGCACACGCTCATCGTCATGGGCGGTCCGTCCCGCCAGGCTTCCGTCCGGCTGGGACTTTTGGCGCTGAGGGAGCAGGCGCCGGCAAAGGTGCTGGTGCATGATGCGGTGCGCCCGTTTGTCGATCATGGGCTCATCGACCGAACCATCGAGGCCATCGGCGAGCGCCAGGGCGCCCTGCCGGCGCTGCCCGTCGCCGACACGCTCAAGCGGGAATCGGCCGAGGGCATGATCGAGGAGACGGTGTCGAGGGCCGGCCTGCACGCGGCGCAGACACCGCAAGGGTTCCCGTTCTGGCCGTTGCTGGCGGCGCACGAGAAGGCGCATCATCTCGGCAAAAGCGAGTTCACCGACGACGCGGCGATCGCCGAATGGGCGCATATTCCGGTCAAGATCGTCCAGGGCTCGCCGGACAACATCAAGCTCACCTGGGCAAGGGATATCGCGATGGCCGACCAGCGGCTCTCAAATGCGCTGCCGCGCTTTCCGGACATCCGCATCGGCAATGGCTACGATGTGCACGCGTTCGAAGCGGGCGACCATGTCACTCTGTGCGGGGTCACTATCCCCTATGACCGGAAACTCTCCGGCCATTCGGACGCCGATGTCGGGCTTCATGCGCTCACCGATGCGTTGCTCGCCACCTGCGGCGCCGGCGACATCGGCACGCATTTCCCGCCGTCGGACCCGCAATGGAAGGGCGTTGCCTCGAAAATCTTCGTCGAGCATGCGGCGACGCTGGTGCGCGAGCGCGGCGGGCGCATCGCCAATGCCGATATCACGCTGATCTGCGAGGCGCCGCGGGTGGGGCCGCATCGCGAGGCGATGACGGCGGCGCTGGCGGCGATGCTCGGCATTGCGCCGGAACGCGTTTCCATCAAAGCGACGACCAACGAGAAGCTCGGCTTTGTCGGGCGCGGCGAAGGCATTGCGGCGATCGCGACCGCCAGCGTCGTCTATCCGGGAGACGTGCCGGCATGAGCAACGCGGAATTAGCCAACGCCCTGCTCCAGGCTTGTCAGCAGCGCGGCATCATGCTGGCCACGGCCGAGAGCTGCACCGGCGGTCTGATCATTGCAGCACTGACCGACATTGCCGGCTCTTCCGCCGTGGTCGATCGCGGCTTCATCACCTATTCCAACGAAGCCAAGATGGAGATGCTCGGCGTCTCCGCGGCGACGCTTGAGGCGCATGGCGCGGTCTCGGGTGAGACGGTCAGGGAGATGGCTGCGGGCGCGCTGACGCATTCGCGCGCGAGCCTCTCCCTTGCGGTCACCGGAATTGCCGGCCCGAGCGGCGGCTCGTCGGAAAAGCCGGTGGGTCTCGTCTGGTTCGGGATGGCATTTGCCGGCCAGCCGGCCGTCGTCGAGCGCCAGCTGTTTGGTCATAAGGGGCGGGAATTCATCCGCCACGAGACGGTCCGGCACGCGCTGCAGCTCGGCCTGCGAGCGCTGGCCTAGGCTATCCGCGGATCAGGCGTGCCTTGCGCTGCGCCGTAGATCACGTTCGCTCGCTTCTCGAATGCTTCGGAAAACATGCGGAAGGCGCGATCGAACATCGTGCCCATCAGCGCGCCGAGAATGCGGCTCTTGAATTCGTAGTCGATGAAGAAATGCACTTCGCAGCCGCCATCGGCCGGATCGAAGCGCCAGATGTTGCTGAGATATTTGAACGGGCCGTCGATGTATTTGACGTCGATGGCGTTCTCGTCGGGCTTGAGCAGCACCTGGGTCGTAAAGGTCTCGCGGATCGCCTTGTAGCCGATGCTCATGTCGGCGACGAGGATGGTGCGGCCGTCGCGCTCCTTGCGCGAGCGCACCGTCAGCGCCTCGCAGAGCGGCAGGAATTGCGGATAGGTCTCGATATCCGCCACCAGCGCGAACATCTGTTCCGGCGTGTAGGCGACGCGGCGGGTGGCTTCGAATTTCGGCATGAAAGCGTCAGCTGGCCTTCTTGAGCTGCGCCTCGCGCGCCGCGCGCAGCCTGGCGAAATCCTCGCCGGCATGATGCGAGGAGCGCGTCAGCGGGCTCGAAGCGACCAGCAGGAAGCCCTTCGTCTTGCCGATAGTCTCAAAGGACTTGAACTCGTCCGGCGTGATGAAGCGGATCACCGGATGGTGCTTCTTCGAAGGCTGCAGGTATTGGCCGATGGTCATGAAGTCGACATTTGCCGAACGCAGGTCATCCATGAGCTGCAGCACTTCGTTCCGCTCCTCGCCGAGGCCAACCATGATGCCGGACTTGGTGAAGATCGACGGATCGAGTTCTTTCACGCGCTGCAGCAGCCGGATCGAGTGGAAGTAGCGGGCGCCGGGCCGCACCGTCAGGTAGTTCGACGGCACAGTTTCCAGATTGTGGTTGAAGACGTCGGGCTTGGCGGCAACGACGATCTCAAGCGCGCCGTCCTTGCGGAGAAAGTCGGGCGTCAGGATCTCGATCGTCGTTGAAGGCGCGGCGGCGCGGATGGCGCGGATGACGTCGGCGAAATGCTGCGCGCCGCCGTCGTCGAGGTCGTCGCGGTCGACAGAGGTGATGACGACGTGACTGAGGCCCATCTGCTTGACCGCATGGGCGACACGCGCCGGCTCATCCGCGTCAAGGGCGGTCGGGATGCCGGTGGCGACATTGCAGAAGGCGCAGGCGCGCGTGCAGATCTCGCCCATGATCATGAAGGTGGCGTGCTTCTTGTCCCAGCATTCACCGATGTTCGGGCAGCCGGCCTCCTCGCACACCGTCACCAGCTTGTGCGACTTCACGATCTCGCGCGTCTCGGCGTAACCCTTCGAAACCGGCGCCTTGACGCGGATCCAGTCCGGCTTGCGCAGCACTTCCTGGTTCGGCCTGTGCGCCTTTTCGGGATGCCGCGGGCGCGGTGCATTGGCGATCGTGTCGAGAACAGTGACCATTTCGAACCCTTCGCGGCCGCCCGCATCGCGGCCGCCTGTCTGCGTCATCTAGGACTTTTCGGAATAAAGAAAAAGGCCACGCCGGCGCATGCCGCCACGGCCATTTTGCATAGCGGACTTCGCTGGGGCTCAGCGCCGTACCAGCCGGCCGACAAAGATCAGCAGGCAGGCGCCGATGAAACCGGTGATCAGATAGGCGAACCAGCCGGCGCCGAAGGACTGGATGTTGAGAGCCTGTAGGATCGCATTCAGAACGATCGCGCCGACGATACCCAAAATGATGTTCATGAAGATGCCGGTGTTGCTCTTCATGACCATTTCGGCGAGCCATCCGGCCAAGCCTCCGATGATGATGGCTGCTATCCAGCCCACGCCATTCACGTCCATATGCCAATTCCTCCTTGATCAGGTGAAAATGCATCCGGATACGAACTGCTTTGCCCTCAGAATCCTCCGGCTGCCGCGTCTGAGTCTCGCGCGAGCAGTCTATCATGCGTTCAAAGCGCGGCCATAGGCGTCCAGCACGCTTTCCTTCATCATCTCCGACAGGGTCGGATGCGGGAAGATCGTGTGCATCAGCTCTTCCTCGGTGGTCTCCAGGTTCATCGCCACGACGAAACCCTGGATGAGCTCGGTCACCTCGGCGCCGATCATATGCGCGCCCAGCAGTTGCCCGGTCTTCTTGTCGAAGATGGTCTTGATGAAGCCCTGGTCCTCGCCGAGCGCGATGGCTTTGCCGTTGGCGCCGAACTGGAAGCGACCGACGCGGATGTCCTTGCCCTCGGCCTTGGCCTTGGCTTCGGTCAGGCCGACCGAGGCGACCTGCGGGCTGCAATAGGTGCAGCCCGGGATCTTCAGCTTGTCGATGGCGTGCACGCCCGGGATATTGGCGATCTTCTCGACGCAGATCACGCCCTCGTGCTCGGCCTTGTGGGCGAGCATCGGCGGCCCGGCCACATCGCCGATGGCGTAGATGCCGGGCACGTTCGTCCTGCCGTAGCCGTCGACCGCGACACAGCCGCGATCCGTCTTGACGCCGAGCGCCTCGAGGCCGAGGCCCTCGATATTGCCTTGTACGCCGACGGCCGAGATCATGCGGTCGGCGGTGATCTTCTCGACCTTGCCGTCCTTCATCTCGACATGCGCGGTGACCGAGTTGGCGCCCTTCTCGACCTTGGTCACCTTGGCCTCGAGCAGGATCTTCATGCCCTGCTTCTCGAACTGTTTCTGCGCGAATTTCGAGACCTCGGCATCCTCGACCGGCATCACCGCCGGCAAAAGCTCGACCACGGTCACATCGGCGCCCATGGTGCGGTAGAAGGAGGCGAACTCGATGCCGATGGCGCCCGAGCCCATCACCAGCAGCGACTTCGGCATCTCCTTCGGAACCATGGCCTCGAAATAGGTCCAGATCAGCTTGCCGTCCGGCTCGATGCCAGGCAGCGCGCGCGGCCGCGCGCCGGTTGCGAGGATGATGTGCTTGGCGGTGTAGGTGCCCTCGCCCTTGACGCCTTTCGGCACCGGCGGCTGCGGCTCCATCGGCTTCTTGGCGGTCTTGGCGACGACGACCTCACCAGGCTTGGAAAGCTTAGCCTCACCCCAGATGACGTCGACCTTGTTCTTCTTCATCAGGAAGGCGACACCGCCATTCAGCCTGAGAGACACCTTTCGCGAGCGGTCGACGACGGCTGCGGTGTCGGGGCTGACCTTGCCGTCGAGCTTAAGGCCGTAATCCTTGAGGTGGTTCGAATAGTGCATGATCTCCGCCGAGCGCAGCAGCGCCTTGGTCGGGATGCAACCCCAGTTGAGGCAGATGCCGCCGAGATGCTCGCGCTCGACGATCGCCGTCTTGAAGCCGAGCTGGGCGGAACGCACAGCGGTGACATAGCCGCCGGGGCCTGAGCCGATGATAATGACGTCGTAGTTCTCAGCCACGGGTTTCTCCCTGATTTTTCTCGGAGTTAGAAGGAAAGCATCACACGCACGAGGGGCGCCAGCGCCTGACCGATCCGCCGCGTGTTTTCGGCATCGAGATGGACGCCGTCGAGCGGCGTGGTGACGGCGACGGAGCCGGCGTCGAAGAAGCCGCAGCCGGCCTCGTCGGCAAGCGAGGAATATTGCGGCGCCAGCCGCTTCGAGGCGTCATCGCCGCCGGCGAACATTTCCTTGAATTCGGCATTCTCGGTGCGCGTCACCGCGGGCGGCGCGACAATGAGGATCTGCGGAGCCGGCCAGTCGAACGGATAGTCGTGGCCGCGCACGATATCGATCAGGCGCTGCATACCCTGCTTTGCGGCTACGGGATTGCCGTGGATCCACGGCTTCATGTCGTTTGCGCCCAGCATGATGATGATCAGGTCGAGCGGCGCGTGCGTCGTGAGGATCGTCGGCAGCATTCTCGCGCCGTTGCGGTCGGCACCGGCGAGGTGATCGTCAAAGGCAGTGGTGCGGCCGTTCAGCCCTTCGGCGATGACCTCGATGCCGTCGCCCAGCGCCGTCTTGAGAACGCTCGGCCAGCGGTCCTCCAGCGCAAGGCGCCCGAGGCTGCCAGCGTCGTAGCCCCAGGTCACCGAGTCGCCGTAACAGAGAATTGTCTTCATGCGCTTGCCCCACCCCTGCCGAACGCTGCCGCCGCACGCTTGAGCCGCCAGCGCACGAATAGCCATTGCACGATGATGGTCACCAAACTCGGCAAGCCAAGGCCGGCGACTATCGGCATATCTTCTTTCGCAGCTGCCGGACTTTCTTCCCAGAAGCCTATCACTGCGACCAGCGCCACAAGAAGCACGGTGAACGCGATCAGTGTCCATTTCCCCACTTTGCCAACTGCAGCAAGCGGCTCTGTCATCAGCTGCGCTACAAAGAAGAGGATCGTGACGATAACTGTCGTCAGCACCACCAACATAAATACAAGGATATACTCATCGGTCGCGCCGGTGATGGCGGCCAGTTGCTGTGCAACCAAGCCGCCAGCCACACCGGAAAGAATGAAGGCGAAAAGGCTGGTGAAGAATTTCCGCACCGCCCTTTTCCTGTCCTAGACCAGCATGCCCATCGGGTTTTCGATCATGCGCTTGAAGGCGCCGAGCAGCTCCGCACCGAGCGCGCCGTCGACGGCGCGGTGATCGGTCGACAGCGTCACCGACATCATGGTCGCGATCTTGATCTCGCCTTTCTTCACGATGGCGCGCTCCTCGCCGGCGCCGACCGCAAGGATCGTGGCGTGCGGCGGGTTGATAACGGCGGCAAAATCCTTGACGCCGAACATGCCGAGATTGGACACGGCCGTGGTGCCGCCCTGGTATTCCTCGGGCTTCAGCTTGCGGCTGCGGGCACGGCTTGCCAGATCTTTCATCTCATTGGAGATGACGGACAGCGTCTTTTCGTCTGCGTGGCGGATGATCGGCGTGATCAGGCCGCCGGGTATCGACACGGCGACGCCGACATCGGCGTGCTTGTGCTTGACCATGGCGTTTTCGGTCCAGGAGGCGTTGGCGTCCGGCACCGCCATCAGCGCCATCGCCATCGCCTTGATCACCATGTCATTGACCGAGAGCTTGTAGGCCGGGACCTCGCCCTTCTCGGTTTTCCGCATCGGGGCCGCGGCGTTGAGCTGCGTGCGCAGCGCGAGCAGCGCATCGAGCTCGCAATCGAGCGTCAGATAGAAATGCGGAATGGTGCTCTTGGCTTCGACCAGGCGGCGCGCGATGGTCTTGCGCATATTGTCGTGCGGGACGAGCTCGTAGGAGCCTTCGGCGAAGAGTTTCAGCACCTGATCGTCCGACATCGGCTTCGGCGCGGGGGCAGGAGCGCCTGCAGGCGCACCGGCAGGAGCCTTGCCGGCAGGCGCAGCCTTGGCGCCGCCGGAAGCGATCGCCGCCTCGACATCGGCCTTCACCACGCGGCCATGCGGACCGGAGCCACTAAGCCCCTTCACGTCGACACCGGCATCCTTGGCGATGCGGCGGGCGAGCGGGGAGGCGAACACGCGCTCGCCGCCGGCGTGGCCGTTGGCGACCGGTGCAGGCTCGGCCTTCGCCGGCGCGGCCGCCGGCTTCGGCGCTTCCTTGGGGGCCTCGGCCTTCGCAGGGTCCGCTTTCGGAGCCTCCGCCTTGGGCGCCGCACCGCCATCGCTCTTTGCGGCAGCACCGGCGTCCTCGCCTTCGCCTGCCAGAATGGCGATCACCGCATTGACCTTGACGCCTTCGGTGCCTGCCGGAACGACCAGCTTAGCGACTGTGCCCTCATCGACGGCTTCGACTTCCATGGTCGCCTTGTCGGTCTCGATCTCCGCGATCACGTCACCGGGCGCAACATGATCGCCTTCCTTGACCAGCCACTTGGCGAGATTGCCCTCTTCCATGGTGGGCGAGAGAGCCGGCATGGTGATGTTGATTGGCATGTTGTCCTCCCGACCGGCTCAGCGATAGGTGACGGCTTTGACCGCCTCGACGACCTCGCCGACATTGGGCAACGCCAGCTTTTCGAGGTTCGCCGCGTAAGGCATCGGCACATCCTTGCCGGCGATGGTGATGACCGGCGCATCGAGGAAGTCGAAGGCGCGCTGCGAGACCTGGCTGGCGATGTGGTCGCCGACCGAGCTCTGCGGGAAGCCTTCCTCCACCACGACCAGCCGGTTGGTCTTCTTGACCGAGGCGATGATGGTATCGAAGTCGAGCGGACGGACGGTTCTCAAATCGATGATCTCGGCGTCAAGGCCCATGCCGCGCAGTTCGGCCTCGGCCTTGACCGCATAGGTCATGCCCATGCCGAAGGAGACGAGGGTGACGTCCCTGCCCTGCTTGTGCACACGCGCCTTGCCGATCGGCAGCACGAAATCGTCGAGCTTCGGCACGTCGAAGGACTGGCCGTAGAGAATCTCGTTCTCGAGGAAGATGACCGGGTTCGGATCGCGGATCGCGGCCTTGAGCAGGCCCTTGGCGTCGGCGGCCGTGTAAGGCATCACCACTTTCAGGCCGGGGATGTGGCTGTACCAGGCGGCGTAGCACTGCGAGTGCTGGGCGGCGACACGGGCCGCGGCGCCGTTCGGGCCGCGGAAGACGATCGGCGCGCCCATCTGGCCGCCGGACATATAGAGTGTCTTGGCGGCCGAATTGATGATCTGATCGATCGCCTGCATGGCGAAGTTGAAGGTCATGAACTCGACGATCGGCTTCAGGCCTGCCATCGCCGCGCCCACACCGACGCCGGCAAAGCCATGCTCGGTGATCGGGGTATCGACGACGCGGCGCGGCCCGAACTCCTGCAGCAGGCCTTGCGTGATCTTGTAGGCGCCCTGGTATTCGGCAACTTCCTCGCCCATGACGAAGACATCGCCGTCGCGGCGCATTTCCTCGGCCATCGCGTCACGCAGCGCCTCGCGCACCGTGGTCGAGACCATTTCGGTGCCGGCAGGGATGTCCGGATCGGCCGCGACTTCCGCCTTCGGCGCGGCGGCGACAGGCGCAGCCGCCTCGCTTTTGGCCGCGGCGGGCGCCGGTGCCGGCGCGGCCGCTTCAGCCTTGGGCTCTTCTTCGCCGATGCCTTCGCCGGCCTTGTCGACGTCTTCGCCGTCGACCGCAAGCACGGCGATCAACGCGTTGACCTTGACGCCTTCGGTGCCGGCCGGAACCACGATCTTGGCGAGCGTGCCTTCATCGACGGCTTCGACCTCCATCGTCGCCTTGTCGGTCTCGATCTCGGCGATGACGTCGCCGGCGACGACCTTGTCGCCTTCGTTCTTCAACCACTTGGAAAGATTGCCCTCTTCCATCGTCGGCGAGAGAGCGGGCATGAGAATTTCGATCGGCATGTCCGTGCCCTCCTTAGAGTACGATGTCGGTCCAGAGCTCGGACGGATCCGGCTCGGCGTCGTGCTGGGCAAATTCGGCGGCGTCGGCGACGATGTCGCGGACCTCCTTGTCGATGGCCTTGAGATCGTCTTCGCTCGCCCACCTCTTATCGATCAGGCGCGCCTTGACCTGTTCGATCGGGTCGTGCTCCGAGCGCATCTTCTGCACTTCTTCCTTGGAGCGATACTTCGCCGGGTCGGACATCGAATGCCCGCGATAGCGATAGGTCTGCATCTCGAGGATCAGCGGGCCGTTGCCGGCGCGGCACCATTCGGCGGCGACGTCGCCGGCTGCCTTGACCGCGCGAACGTCCATGCCGTCGACCTGCATGCCGGGAATCTTGAAGGAAGCGCCGCGGTTGGAGAAGTCGGTCTCGGCGGATGAGCGCGACACCGATGTGCCCATGGCGTAGCGATTGTTCTCGATGATGTAGATTACCGGCAGCTTCCACAGCGAGGCCATGTTGAAGCTTTCATAGACCTGGCCCTGGTTGGCGGCGCCGTCGCCGAAATAGGTCAGCGAGACATTCTTGTTGTCGCGGTAGCGGTTGGCGAAGGCCAGGCCTGTGCCCAGCGACACCTGCGCGCCCACGATGCCGTGGCCGCCATAGAAATGCTTCTCCTTGGAGAACATGTGCATGGAGCCGCCCTTGCCTTTCGACAGGCCGCCACGGCGCCCGGTGAGCTCGGCCATGACGCCGCGCGGCGACAGATCCATAGCCAGCATGTGGCCATGGTCGCGATAGGCGGTGATCATCTGGTCGCCCTCGATCAGCGCCATCTTCATGCCGGTAACGACGGCCTCCTGGCCGATATAGAGGTGGCAGAAGCCGCCGATAAAGCCCATGCCGTAAAGCTGGCCCGCCTTCTCCTCGAAGCGGCGAATAAGCAGCATGTGCCGGTAGGCGGAGAGCTCTTCTTCTTTGGTGAAGTCGGCTGGCTTGGGGGTGGAAAGGGCCGACGATTTGCCGTCGGATCTGGATTTGGACTTGGCAGGCGCTTTTCTGGCGGCGGTGGCCATACATCACTCCCTGTTGGCGTCTCTTCGCGGACATTCAAGGGAGAGCGACCCGTCTCCCCACCGATTTGAGCGAGGCTAACACGCAAGAATGCAATGCGCCATGCTGAAAAATGCATGGCTGACATGCATCCTAAGCGATTAGAATCATTGCTAATAAGTTTGATTAACCGAAATTCGGTTATTTTGCCGAAGCCGGCAGCATGATGGTGATTTCGTCCGGATGGGACAGATTGAGCGCCTTTCGGGCCTGCTCGTCAAGCATGTCCTTTTCCAGCGTGCCTTCATGCATGAGCTGGACACGACGTTCGAAGTCGATCCGGCGCGCCTTGACCGCGTCGAGCTGAGTCTGGAGTTCGGCCGCCTGTGCCTGCAGCCGATATTTGGAGTAGATGCCGAACTCACCGTGATAGGCATGGAAGCCGAAATAGGCGAGAAACAGCACGCAGAGCGACGGAACGATCAGCTTGCCGGTGTTTCTCTGCTTGTGCTGACGTGTCCACATGACCCGACCCCTTTCGGCCGCGAGCGCAAGCGGCTGTTCGAGTCTTTTTTCGCCCGATTGTGCTTAATGGACGGTTACGGCTGGCTGGACTGAGACCTGCCGAAACAAAAAGAGGCGGGGAAACCCGCCTCTCCGCCTCTTTCAACAACCAAGACAGTTTGTCCGGATCAGCCCTTGACCACCGACTTGCCGGCGTAGCGCGCCTGCCGGCCGAGCTCTTCCTCGATCCGGATGAGCTGGTTGTACTTGGCCATGCGGTCTGAGCGCGACAGCGAGCCGGTCTTGATCTGCCCGCAGTTGGTGGCGACGGCGAGGTCGGCAATGGTCGAATCCTCGGTCTCGCCCGAGCGGTGCGACATGACGGCGGTGTAGCCGGCCTTGTGCGCGGTCTCGACCGCGTCGAGCGTTTCGGTGAGCGAGCCGATCTGGTTGACCTTGACCAGGATCGAGTTGGCGACGCCCATGCGGATACCGTCGCGCAGTCGCGCCGTGTTGGTGACGAACAGATCGTCGCCGACCAATTGGGTCTTCTTGCCGATCAGATCGGTCAGGTATTTCCAGCCCTCCCAATCGTCCTCGGCAAGGCCGTCCTCGATGGTGACGATCGGATAATCGGAAGCGAGCTTGGCGAGGTATTTGGCCTGCGCCTTCGGATCGCGGGTCTTCTTCTCGCCCTCATAGACGTAGTTGCCGTCCTTGAAGAACTCGGTCGCCGCGCAGTCGAGGCCGAGCGCCACGTCCTCGCCCGGCTTGAAGCCGGCCTTCTCGATCGATTCCATGATGAAATCGAGGGCCGACGGCGCGCTCTTCAGGTTGGGGGCGAAACCGCCCTCGTCGCCGACATTGGTGTTGTGGCCGGCATCCTTCAGCTTCTTCCTCAGCGTATGGAAGATTTCAGAGCCCCAACGCACGCCGTCGCGCAGCGTCGGCGCGCCGACCGGCAGGATCATGAATTCCTGAAAGTCGATCGGGTTGTCGGCATGAGCGCCGCCATTGATGATGTTCATCATCGGCACCGGCAGGATGTGCGCCTTGGCGCCGCCGACATAGCGGTAGAGCGGCAGCCCGGCGGCCTCGGCGGCGGCCTTGGCCACCGCCAGCGACACGCCGAGGATGGCGTTGGCGCCGAGCCGGCTCTTGTTCGGAGTGCCGTCGAGCTCGATCATCGTCTGGTCGATATGGATCTGGTTCTCGGCTTCCATGCCGCCGATCGCCTCGAACAACTCGCCGTTCACGGCCTCGACGGCGCCCTGGACTCCCTTGCCGAGATAGCGCGGCCCGCCGTCGCGCAGCTCGACCGCCTCATGCGCGCCGGTCGAGGCGCCCGACGGAACGGCGGCGCGGCCCATCGAGCCGTCTTCCAGCACCACGTCGACCTCGACGGTCGGATTTCCACGGCTGTCCAGGATTTCACGCCCGACAATGTCGATGATGGCGGTCATTGCGATGTCCCCGATTGATCGATTGAAGCGTCGCGCCCCTCTTAGCCAAAGCCCGGCAAAAGGCAATTGGGCGGTCCGCAATAATTGCAGGCGACAAGATTCACGAAGCGCAAATCTTTGTCATCATTAGTCATGCGCGCGACTCGCCCTTCTGATTTATGGTCGTGTTTGCGCGGGGCGAAACACGAGGAGTTTCGCCATGTCTCAGTTGAGCGGTATCGTGAGTTTGTTCCTGATCGCGGCGGCGTTCCTAACGTCCTGCGACACCCAGAAGCCTCAGCAGAACTCCACGGAGCTATCCACCCTTCGGACCGCTGAATAGGTTCCTCAACGCTCG
Organism: Mesorhizobium sp. M1A.F.Ca.IN.022.06.1.1; assembly: GCF_003952605.1. Classification (NCBI taxonomy): domain Bacteria; kingdom Pseudomonadati; phylum Pseudomonadota; class Alphaproteobacteria; order Hyphomicrobiales; family Phyllobacteriaceae; genus Mesorhizobium; species Mesorhizobium sp. M1A.F.Ca.IN.022.06.1.1. Next base: position 65,799 of record NZ_CP034455.1, read on the forward strand.
AAGGCCCCCGGACCCGGGGGCCTTCTCGATTCTGGAAGCAGCCGCTCAGGCCGATCAGTGCCAGTAAGGCTTCACGTGGTAGTATTCGAAGGATGCGTCGCGGGCCGCTTCACCATCGGCGCCGGTCAATTCCTCGATCGAGTAGGCCGGTGCCGCCTTGAGCTGTTCCTTGGTGAAAGGCACGACGTAGCCGCCCATGTTTTCATCATAGTCGAGGCTTGCCCACGGAATGGCGTGATACTTCTCGCCCATGCCGAGGAAGCCGCCGAAGCCGATAACCGCGAACATGATCCCGTTCGACATCTTGTCGAGCATCACGTCCTCAATGCTGCCGATGCTGTCGCCGGCGGTGTTGTAGACCGAGGTGCCGATGACGCGTGAGGCGGCGATGGCTTCGGTGTGGCCAGACGGAGTGGTCATTGCTGTGCTCCTCTCATTTGATTGTCCGTTGTGGACAATGAGGGGAGCGGGCGAAGGTTCCAGATTTTCGGCTGCCCTGCTACGGCCTCTTGGCGATCCGATCGAACGCCATCAGCCTTTCCAGCAATGCGGGAAGATTCTTCAAGGGCACCATGTTGGGGCCGTCCGAGGGGGCGTTGTCCGGATCCTGGTGGGTTTCGATGAACACGCCGGCAACGCCGATCGCCACGGCGGCGCGCGCGAGGGTCTCGACAAAGCGTCGTTCGCCACCGGTCGAGCCGCCCTGCCCGCCCGGCTGCTGCACGGAATGGGTGGCGTCGAAGATCACCGGCGCGCCGATCTCGGCCATGATCGGCAGCGCTCGCATGTCCGACACCAGTGTGTTGTAGCCGAAGGAGGCGCCGCGCTCGGTGACCAGCACGTTGGCGTTGCCGGAACCGGTGACCTTGGCGACGACATTCTTCATGTCCCATGGCGCCAGGAACTGACCCTTCTTGACGTTCACCACCTTGCCGGTGCGCGCCGCCGCAATCAGCAGATCCGTCTGCCGGCTGAGAAAGGCCGGTATCTGCAGCACATCCACATGCGGCGCGACCAATGCGCATTGCTCCTCGGTGTGGACGTCGGTCAGCACCGGCAGTCCGAACTCCTTGCGCAGGTCGTCGAAGATCGGCATCGCCGCCTCGATCCCGGCACCGCGCGCGCCGCCGAGCGAGGTGCGGTTGGCCTTATCGTAGCTCGTCTTGTACACCAGCCCGATACCGAGCCTTGTGGTTAGTTCCTTCAGTGCGCCGGCCATGTCGAAGGCGTGCTGGCGCGACTCGAGTTGACAGGGGCCTGCGATCAGCGACAAGGGCGCATTGTTGGCGAAAACCACCTTGCCGACGCTTACCGCGGCATTGGGCGCAAGGGGCTCGCTCATGGGATCTCCCGAAAGATGAAGGCCGCGCCCTGACCGGGTGCCGGCGGCACGACGACATCGTCGTCGCTCATGTTGTGCTCTATCGCGTTTGCCGCAAGTAGCTGGGTAGCTGCGGCGACGCTGCGAACCGCAAAGATGACGGCCGCAAATCGCAGGTCCGAAGGCTGCCTTGCCGAAGCACCGAACCGTGCGGCAAAAGCGTCGGGCGTCAGAACGGCCAGGGTCGCGTTTGGCAGGTCAGTCCTGTCGCCGTCGCTCGCGTCCTGGCCGGCAGCGATCGATATCAGTCCCCTCTGGCTCGAAGGCTCGTCGCTCACCGCCACGATCTCAACGATGCCGGTCACGCCATTGGCATGTGCCTGCAGTGCGGTGCGGTCGATCTGCGGCGCGTTGATGCGCTGGCAGGCGAACAGGAAGGCGTCCGGTGCTTTTCTATCGGCCGCGAATGCCAGTTTGAACGATGCCGTGTCGCTTTTGCCCGTGGTGTCGGTGAAGGCGCGCGAAAAGCTCAACATGTTGCCAGCCGACAGCCCCGCTTCGACATAGCGCGCGTGGTCGGCATCTGCATCGGCGGTCCCGAAGACGACCGCGGAGAAGCCCTCGTCGTCAAGCCTGCTGCGGTAAAGGCGGTCGCGCGCGACGAAGACGTTGCCTTCGCCCATCGCCCGATCGGCCGTTTTGTCATCGCCGACGGCCAGCGGTTCCAGATAGGTGCCGTCGGTGAAGAAGACACAAGCGTTCTCGGTCCCGAAAGGATGGACGCCGGTCGGGGCGACGACGAAGCCGAGCGACGAGAGGCGCTGCCTTGCAATGTGGAGGCTCCGCGTGGGCAGAACGAGATGGTCGAGCGGATGGGGCGGAGTTTTCGTCATGCCGGCGCGGTGTGCACCATTGCGGAAATCGGTTCAAGGCCTGGCGTCCAAGGCGAGCGGACGGCGCGGCTCAGGCGGCGGCCACGACGTCGGCCGAATAACGCAGCTCGCGCAACGGTTTAACCCTGCCTGTCGTCTCCGCATAGATCGGATGCGCCCTGTATGCTGCGAGCGCTGCCTCGTCCTCGAATTCGGCATAGACGACCACGTCGATCGCGTTTGAGAACAGATCGACCTTGGTATTGAGCGTCACCTCGAAGTGTTTCGAATGTGGAATCTTGCCCAGTTCCTGCAGCCCTGACCGGACGGCCTCCACATCCTCCTTGCGCCGCACGCTGAAGAAAACGATGTGCCGGATCAAACCCAGCCTCCTTGATCGACGGATGAACGCGTTTTGTGGGAGCAAGGCCGTCGCGTCAACCGGCAACGATGTCGCGCCCGCTATTTGAGCGGCAGCGTCGGGGCCTCAGGCAGCGCCGGTGACGTAACGCACGATGCGCGACATCTCCCTGACGGTCGCGTCGAGATATTGGCCCTGGTTGTAGAGGCCGTCCCAGATCAGGAAGAACGTGATGGCGACGATAACGATCACATAACGCATGGCTAAAGCTAGCGTATGTCCTCAAACCGAACCAGAGCGCCTTCACGGCAATCGTTCCAATTCACTGCTTTGTAATCGACGCACCTTTCCGGCGTCATGGGACCCAGCGCCGGCTACCTGGAGAGCTGCGGTGCGAGCACAAATGTCTCATGCGAACGTGATGCAACCGCATTTTTCCGACTGTCCGGCGCCCTCACTGCATCCTCGGGCGAGCGCCGAGCGTCGTTCGCAACAGGAGGCTTCCTTGAACCGCACCGTAGCCGTCGCCGTGCTGCTGCTTGCCGTGATCTCGGCAAGTGCCGCTGAAGCAAAAGTATCCTTGCCCACAGTCACCAATGACCCGCTGGGCGCGCTGACTGCCCCGACGCTGACACCGGGGGCCAGCGACCTTGTCAACAACACGCCGACATCGACCATCCAGGAGATTCGCCACCCGAGAGGAATGGCGCCGCTGACCGTGCCCAGCGATCCGCTCGGCACGTCGATCCAGCCGGCCTTCCCCGGGCCGCTACCACGCCCGCGACCACCCCTTCGCCTTAGCCAAATCAGGCCGGCCCGGCCGCGCAACATCAAAGGGTAATGCGGTATTTGGCAAACCCCGCCTCACCCTCGCCCGCCGGCTCGATCTTCAGCGACTTCACCTGACCGATGAAATCCTTGGCCCTGGGTCCGGTCTCGAAGACAACGCTGGTTCCAGGCAGCGGCGCGAACGACCAGTTGTCGTCCGCCGACGGATTGATCGTGCCCTCGCTGATGACGTAGCGCACGATCACGTCGCGGTTGGTGTCCGGCGCCTCATAGATGATCTTCGAAGCATTGATATCAGGGAAATTGCCGCCGCCGCCAGCGCGGTAGTTGTTGGTGGCAACCACGAATTTCGCTGCCGGATCGAGCGGCTTGCCGCCGAATTTAAGATCGACGATGCGACTGGAGCCGGCATTGGCGACGGCGCCCTTCGTATCGTATTTCGGTGGCTGCGACAGGTCGATCTTGTAGGTGATGCCATCGATGACGTCGAAATTGTAGGAGGGGAACTCGGTGTTGATCAGCGGCTGATCCGCCTTCCCGGGCTCGATCCTGTTGAAGATGCCGGCCGACATCTCCAGCCATTCCTTGACTTGCGAGCCGGTGATTTCGACCGCGCGCACGGTGTTCGGATAAAGATAGAGATCGGCGACGTTCTTGATGGCGATATCGCCGACAGGAACGTCGGTATAGTAGTCGGCGCCGTTGCGGCCGCCTGCTTTGAACGGTGCCGCCGCAGAGAGGAGCGGCACGTCCTTCCACTCTGTGCTCTTCAGAATATCCTTGAGATACCAGCTCTGCGCCTGATTGACGATCTGCACCGAGGGATCGTCGGCGACCAAAGCGAAATAGGAATAGAGCGGCGCGGACGTCTTGCCGACGGGGCGGCGGACATAGGCGAGCGTCGCCTCGTGATCCTGCTCGAGCGCCGCGATGATGCGTTTGTCGTCGCCGACCGTAGCCTTGTTCTTGCTGTCGACCCGCTCATAGATCGGCCGCGCCTCGGAGGTGGCCGAGACGACGCGCCATTTCGAGCCATCGCGCTCAAGAAGCAGGTCGATCAGGCCCATATGCGAGCCCCAGAAGCCGCCCATCACCGCCGGCTTGCCCTGCAGAGTGCCTTTTTCGGTGTCGACGCCTTCCAGCGCCTGGAAATCCTTCTTGCCGGGGAAGACGAGATGCTGGTGCCCGGTGAAGACCGCGTCGATGCCTTCGACGCCGGCGACGAAGAAGGAGGCGTTCTCCATCATGTCGCCCTGCTTGATATCGATGCCGGAATGCGAAAGCGCAATGACGATGTCGGCGCCCTCCTCACGGATTTGCGGTACCCAGGCCTTGGCCGCCTGGACAATGTCGCGGGTCTGGACGTTGCCTTCCAGGTTTTTCAGGTCCCAGACCATGATCTGCGGCGGCACGAACCCGATGACCCCGATCTTGATCGGCTGTTCGGCGCCGGAGCCGTCCTTGATCTTCTTGTCGAGGATAACATAGGGCTTGAGGTAGAGCTTGTCGTCGCGCGGGTTCGTGGCGAGCGTGGTGCCCCGGATCAGGTTGGCGCATACGAAGGGGAAATTGGCGCCGGCCAACACCTTGTCCATGAAGGACAGGCCGTAGTTGAATTCGTGGTTGCCGAGGGTCGAGCATTCATAGCCGAGCAGGTTCATGCCCTTCATGATCGGATGCAGGTCGCCGTCCTTCATGCCCTTTTCATAGGCGATGTAGTCGCCCATCGGATTGCCCTGCAACAGGTCGCCGTTGTCGATCAGCATCGCATTGGTGGCTTGCTTGCGCACCCCGTCGATCAGCGAGGCCGTGCGCGACAGGCCCATCGTGTCGTTCGCTTTGTCGGCGTAATAATCATAAGGCAGCAAATTCACATGGATGTCGGTCGTCTCCATGATCCTCAGATGCGCCTGATTGGCTGCGGCCCGGACGGAGAACGGATGCAGCATGATCAGCGCTCCGCTGGCGGCGGCTCCGGCCAGGAATTCGCGGCGAGAGACGGGCAAAAGTGACATTGTTTTCCTCCTCTTAGACAACGCGACATGCCCTGCCCCTCAATCGGAACATGCCGCCGAAGGCATTTCGAGTCCATGTCTGTTGGATGTCTGTTGATCACGACAAGGTGACGCGTCGATGAAAAGCAATCAGCTCTTGTCGTCGTCACCCTGAGTGATCAGGCGCGCGCTGCGCTGTCCGGTAAAATATATCCATAGCCAGCTGAGCGACACTGCGAGCCGATTGCGGAAATCGATCAGGAAATAAATGTGCGCTATCCCCCAGAGCCACCATGCGAGCCAGCCGGTGAGCTTGATCCAGCCGAAATCGATGGCGGCCGCGCGTTTGCCGATCGTCGCCAGGTCGCCAGCATGCTTGTAGCGGAAAGGGCGTGGCGTTGCGTCGCCATCGAGCCTCGCTTTGATCGTTGCAGCAACATGCCTGCCCTCCTGCTTGGCGGACGGCGCCACGCCCGGTACCGGCTTGCCGTCCGGTCGCAGCAGATGCGCCGTATCGCCGATAACAAATATCTCCGGGCTGCCCGGCACGGTGAGATCGGGCTCGACCAGCACCCTGCCCGCCCGGTCGGCGGGCGCTCCCAGCCATTCCGCCGCAGGCGAAGCGGCGACGCCGGCTGCCCATAAAATCGTCTTTGCCGGCAGGTAGGTATCGCCAAAGACGACGCCCTCGGCATCCAACTGCGTGACGGCACGGCCAAGCTCGACCGTCACGCCAAGCCGCTCCAGCGCCTTTTGAGCATAGGCCGAGAGCTCCGGTGCGAAATTTGCGAGCACACGGTCACCGGCTTCGATCAGCACAACGCGTGCCTGCCGCGTGTCGATGTTGCGGAATTCGCCGCGCAGCGTGTCATGCGCAAGCTCTGCAATGGTGCCGGCAAGCTCCACGCCGGTCGGTCCGCCGCCAACGATGACCAGCGTCAGCAATGCCTGGCGCCTGGCGGGATCGGTCTCGCGCTCGGCTTGCTCGAAGGCGAGCAGGATGCGGCGCCGGATGGTGGTGGCATCTTCCAGCGTCTTCAGCCCGGGCGCGAATGGCTCCCATTCGTCATGGCCGAAATAGGCGTGGCGCGCGCCGGTGGCGAGCACTAGCGTGTCGTAGCCGACTGCGCTCCCGTCATCGAGCAGCACGCGTTTGCCTGCGCGGTCAACACCGATGACCGTACCCAGAAGCGTCGTCACGTCCTTGCGCTTGCGTAACAGATGACGGATCGGCCAGGCGATCTCGGAAGTCGCCAGCGCGGTGGTCGCCACCTGGTAGAGCAGCGGCTGGAACAAGTGGTGATTGCGCTTGTCGATCATGGTGATGCGCACCGGTGCGCCGGCCAGCGCGCGGGTAAGTTCGAGACCGCCGAACCCGGCGCCGACGATCACGACATGATGCTTGGCTTCGTCCATTTTCAGCCACCTCGCCCAAAGCAACCCGATTGCCTAGATGTAAGCATTTTTGTGCACCGCAACAACGCCACCGCTGGCCATGTCAGTGCCCGGGAGTCGTCGCCCGGTGTCGTGTACGCGCATGTCGCCCCCGGAACGCCGGGTATAGCGTGGAGCAGAACGATAGGAGTGGAGCATGTCTGACAATCGCGATGACGACGGCCCGGCGCAATACGCTTCGCCGCCTTGTTTCATGCATGAGCTCGACCCGGCCTATCAGATGCCGCTGTCCGACTGGACCGATGTCCGGCGCTGGCGCAAGGCGGAGCGTGAGCGGCTGATCGGCGCGCGGCTTGCGGTTTCCGCCGATGCACGCGCGGCAATGTCACAGCGGATTGCCGAGGGCCTCGATATGCTGGTCGGCAAGGTTGCCGGCCTTATGGTCAGCCTCTACTGGCCGTTCCGCGGCGAGCCGGACCTGCGCGGCTTTATGGCGTCGATCAATGCGCGCGGCGGCCGCACCGCGCTGCCCGTCGTCATCGAGAAGGGCCAGCCTTTGGTGTTCCGCGCCTACGCGCCGGGCGACCGGCTGGAGAAGGGCGTCTGGAACATCCCGATCCCGGCCGAGGGTGATCCTGTCCTGCCCGATATCGTGATCTCGCCGGTAGTCGGCATCGATCCCAGCAACTACCGGCTGGGCTATGGCGGCGGTTTCTACGATCGTACGCTCGCCGCCATGCCGTTCAGGCCGCTGGTGATCGGCGTCGGCTACGAATTGCAGCGCATTCCCACCATCTATCCGCAACCGCACGACATCCCGATGACCAAGGTGGTCACCGAGGCGGCCGGAGCCTAATGCAGTTCCAAGAAAAGTGTGTAGCGGTTTTCCGTCCGTAATTGCGCAAAGCAAAGAAATGAGCGGTTCGGGGTTCCCGTGAAACGATGCAACGCTCTGACTTCAGCTAAGCCATTTCGGGCCTCAACCCCACCGCCGTCCTGTCGACGATCTCGCGCAGGGCGAAGGACGAGTTGATCTTCGTCACATGCGGCATCGCCGACAGCCATTCCTTGTGGATGCGCTCATAGTCGGCAAGGTCCTTGGCCGCTATACGCAGGATATAGTCGTATTCGCCCGACATCAGATGGCAGGAAAGCACGTTCGGGCAGCGTTTGATCGCCGCTTCGAAATCGGACAGCGTCTTCTCGAACTGCCCCGACAACGATATATGCACGATCGCCGTCATCTGATGGCCGAGCGCGGCATTCGACAGCCGCGCGTGATAGCCGCGGATGGTTCCGGATTTCTCCAGATTGTCCAGGCGCCTGGAGCAGGCCGACTGTGACAGCCCAACCTTTTCGGCAAGCGCTGCATTGGGGATCCGGCCATCCTTCTGCAAGGTCTCCAGAATGGCGATATCAATCCTATCGAGCGGCATTTTTCGAGATTCCTGCGAATAATCCGGCATTTTGCGCAAAGATTATCGAAGGCCGGACGCTGCAGCAAGTGCATTCGCAAACACATACGGAACGATTCATGCTTCACTGCGTCTCATGCATGTCGCCTCAAAACTGCGCGGCGGGTTGGGATTGGCGGCATGCCCGGAAATGTCAGGGAGAGCGCCCTTTCGAGGGCCGGACAGGAGAAGTAGATGCGCGTCGGCTGCCCCAAGGAAATCAAGAACCATGAATACCGTGTCGGTCTGACGCCCGGCTCGGTCCGCGAATATGTCGCGCACGGCCACGAAGTGCTTGTCGAGGCTGGCGCCGGCGCCGGAATAGGCGCCGACGATAACGCCTATCGCGCCGCCGGGGCCACGATCGCCAAGGCAGCGGCCGACGTGTTCGCCAAGTCGGACATGATCGTCAAGGTCAAGGAGCCGCAGCCCAACGAATGGGTGCAGCTGCGCGACGGCCAGATCCTCTACACCTACCTCCACCTCGCCCCGGATCCGGAGCAGACCAAGGGCCTGCTCGCTTCGGGCGTCACGGCGATCGCCTATGAGACGGTCACCGACGACCGCGGCGGTCTTCCCCTGCTCGCGCCGATGTCGGAAGTCGCCGGCCGCCTGTCGATCCAGGCCGGCGCGACCGCGCTGCAGAAGGCCAATGGCGGCCGCGGCGTGCTGCTCGGCGGCGTTCCCGGCGTGCTGCCCGGCAAGGTCACCGTGCTCGGCGGCGGCGTCGTCGGCCTGCACGCTGCCAAGATGGCTGCCGGCCTCGGCGCCGACGTCACCATCATCGACCGCTCGATCCCGCGCCTGCGCCAGCTCGACGACATTTTTGGCGGCCGTGTCCATACCCGCTACTCGACCGTCGAGGCGCTCGAAGACGAGTGCTTCTCGGCTGACATAGTCGTTGGCGCCGTGCTGATCCCGGGCGCCGCCGCACCCAAGCTGGTCACCCGCGAAATGCTCTCCGGCATGAAGAAGGGCTCGGTGCTCGTCGACGTCGCCATCGACCAGGGCGGCTGCTTCGAGACCTCGCACGCCACGACCCATGCCGACCCGACCTATGAGGTCGACGGCGTGATCCACTACTGCGTCGCCAACATGCCGGGCGCGGTTCCGGTTACCTCGGCGCATGCGCTGAACAACGCCACCCTGCATCACGGCCTGCAGCTCGCCGACAAGGGCCTGAAGGCGCTGGTCGACGACCATCACCTCCGCAACGGCCTCAATGTCCACAAGGGCAAGATCACCAATCGTGCAGTCGCCGAAGCGCTGGGTTACGAGATGGTCGAACCGAAGGCGGTGCTGGCCGCCTGAAATTATTTGTCACGCAATTCCGGACGGTACCGCTGCTACAGAGCTTTCCTGGAATTGCCCTCGATAAAAGCTTCCTTCTATCGCCCGCCGGTTCTTCCGGCGGGCGTTTTTTATCGTGTTTCCAACCGGTCCTTTGCGCGAAGAGTCCGGGCAACAAAAAAGCGGAGCCAGAGCCCCGCTTCCTCGATGTTGCGATGTGCCGCCGGTCCATCCGCGGTCGGCCATCGATCAACGACCGCCCTTCTAGCGCGGTTATGCGACGGGAGTACGACAGTTTGCGGGGGCATGCGGGCCGCCGCTCAGCCAGCGAGCGAATCCGGTGCCTCTTGTGTGAAATGCTTCACATTCGGGACCCGAGAAACCTGCCTAGAGAGATTTCGCTACCTGATGGCTACGGTCGCCCTCGGTTCCGGTGAAAACCGGCCCCGCCGGCGGCTCGGGCCGAAGGCTTCTGTCACAGACTTCCAACGGCCCGCCAGACCACCGGCGGGCATTTTTTTGCCGGCGATCAAGCTCGTTCGATGCGGCACTGGTAGCAATTGTTCCGTGCCGAACGGACGTGAATGTAGGCTATGTCGTCGCGCTCGAACAAAGTCTCGGCGCGGGCCGCGATATCGCCGGTCGGAACGACGGCGCCGCTGCCGTAGACGATGCGGTCGTCCTTGCCATAACCGCGCACTATGTAGTCGCTGCTTTGGAGCATCTCAGGCAGTGCATCCGCCTCCGCGGCGCGTTGGCATTCGTTCGCATGCAGGAAGATCGGTCCGATCTCCGCGTAAGGCTGAAGCTCCGGGAACGGCCGGTAGGCGAGGATGAGATAGCTATCGCCGGTTGCGACGTTCTTCATGCAATGCCGGCACGGCACGCCATCGCCGTCCGAAATCCTTCGCTCTGGCGTGTGGCCGTAAGCGTCGGGCCCTCCCCGCTGTAAGGCGCGCACGGCTTCGGTCGGCAGGGCGTTGAACTGGATGCTCATGGCAAAATTCTCCGGTGTCCTTGGCCGGAAACTATGCCGAGCCGACAGCGTCTCCCACCCGATTCCTGCCAAGCGCTTCGTGCGTCGCTCGAAGCGCAGTATCGAATTACGAACCCGAAATCACGATACTAGACTTATCGGTCTCGCCATGGACCGCGCTCCGCGCCATGATGATCGCAGAAGAAGGGTGCGGCGCGCGGCCGGCTGAGGTCGGGCGATGATCCGAGCATGATACGGCCCGCAGCGACGATCCGGACGACCAAGGCGCCCCGCTGGGCTTGCATCGACACGTGGCTGCCGAGGGCCAGCCGCCGCCCGTTGCGTAAGCGGCATCGAGGCAGCCGACTGCGCCGCGCTTCCCCTTAGCTACGGCCGCATGACGCTTGCGGAGCGCTCGGCGAAGGTCAGCGGATGCACGACCTCTTTCTTCTGCGCAACCGGCGTAAAGCCAAGCTTCTGGTAAAGCGGCAGCGCCGCCGGGTGGTCGAGCGTGCAGGTCTGCACGGTGATGCGCTTCGGCCCATACGACCATGCAGCCGAGATGGCCGCTCCCAGGAACCAGCGGCCGATACCCTGGCCGTGAGCATGTTCCATCATACCGAAATAGGCGAGTTCCACTTCCTCGGGCAGATGCGGCTTGAGGTCGAAGAAGCCGGCGGGAGAGCCGTCGAGGTAGAGCACGCTGATGTCGCGGTCCTCACGATGCAGGCCGGCGGCCAGTTCCTCGTCGCTCAGTCTAAGCACGTTGACCCAGTGCCATTTGCGCCCGACGCGATCCATCAGGTAGCGGTAGAAATGCAGCGGAATGTCCTTGGTCCTCAGCAAGGCGATCTGCCGGTTGTAGGGCAGCGGGGGAGATGAAGCCGGCGGTGCGTGCATTTCGAGGAATGTGACCGTGACATCGATATCCTTCGGTCCACCGTTTTCCATCGCCGTCATTCCTTGCCCGTCACCACGGGCGTGTCGCTCAGCCCACCCCATTCGGTCCATGAGCCGTCGTACAGCCTGTTGTCGGTATGGCCAAGCGTCTCCAGCGCCAACGTGATCGCCGCCGCGGTGATGCCAGATCCGCACGAGGTGACGACCGGCTTTGTAAGATCGATGCCGGCCTCCTCAATGACCATGCGCAAGCGGTCCTTGGGTAGCAGTTCGCCATTCTCGGCAAGCGCGGCAACCGGAACATTGCGAGCGCCCGGCATATGGCCGGAACGGACGCCGGGACGCGGTTCGGGATCGGTGCCGGCGAAACGCCCGGGTGAGCGCGCATCGGCGATCTGGCTTTCTCCGCTTCCAACGATCCGGCGCATTTCGTCGAGGCTGACAACCCGGCTTGCATCGAAATCGGCATAAAAGACGCAAGGTGCGATCCGGGTCTGCTCCGCCGTTACCGGCCGCCCTTCCGCCTTCCAGCGGTCGAAGCCGCCATTCAGGATATAGACCTGGAAGACGCCCATGACGCGGAACATCCACCAGGCGCGCGGCGCCGAGAAATAGCCTGGACCGTCATAGATGACGATCGTGTCGTCGGCCGAAACACCCATCGAGCCGACATATTGCGCGAAATATTGGGGCGACGCCAATGTGTGCGGCAGCTTGGAATCCGGGTCCGAAACGGCGTCCTGATCGAGGAAGCGCGCAGCTGGAATATGGGCGTCGTCATACTCGGCGCGGGCGTCGCGTTTCTGCGCCGGCAGGTACCAGGACGCGTCAATGATGGTCAGTCCTGGCGTTCCCAACCGCTTCTCGAGCCAATCCGCATCGACGATGAATGGGCTGTCTTCGGCCATTTTTCCTCTCCTGCCGCTCCTCGCGACTGTGGTAGGTGTTGCTCGTCAATTCGTCGGCATCGGCCCGAAGCGGATGCGGAAGCGCCTGTTCTCGCGGCCCTTCTTTTCGATCTTGCCGATATGGATCTCGCCGATTTCGCCGGTGCTCTTCACATGGGTGCCGCCGCAAGGCTGACTGTCGATTGAGGCATTCTCGCCGATGCAGACCAAGCGAATGCGGCCGGTGCCGACGGGCGGCCGCACGTTCTTCGATTTGACAAGCCCGGGATTGGCCGAAAGTTCCTCGTCGGTGATCAGCCGCGTGAAGACGGGATGGTTGGCCCGCACAAGCTCCATCAACCTCGCTGTCACGTCCTCCTTGCTGAAGCCGGCATCGGGAATGTCGAAATCGACGCGGCTGTCGTCCTCGGCGACCGCTGCCCCGGTGATCGGAAACGGGCAGACGACGGTGAGCAGATGACACGCGGAGTGCATACGCATCAGAAGATGCCGCCGCCGCCAGTCGATGTCGAGCTTCAGCTTTTCACCGACGGCCGGTAGGGCCTGTTCAGGCGCCGGCACATGGATGATCTCGTCCTTGGTCTCGCCGGTCATGGTGGCGGCGATCGCGATGCGGCTGCCGTCGGCGCGCTCCAACATGCCCGTATCGCCTGGCTGTCCGCCCGACGTGGCATAGAAGATCGTGCGGTCGAGAAGGATGCCGCCGCGGTCATTGATGGCGACGACTTGCGCCTCCGCCGTGCTCAGATAGGCGTCGTCGCGAAACAGCGCTTCGGTTCTCTGCGCCATCAGGCCACCTTTTCGAACGGCACCGGGATGCTGGTTTTTTCGTCCATCCAGCCTGGGACCGGCAGGTTCTTGCTTCGCAGGAACTCGGGATTGAACAGCTTCGACTGGTAGCGCGTGCCGTAGTCGGCGAGGATCGTCACGATGGTATGGCCGGGGCCAAGCTCGCGCGCCAGCCGAATGGCGCCGGCGATGTTAATGCCCGTCGAGCCGCCGACGCACAGTCCCTCTTCCTGGATCAGATCGAAGATGATCGGCAATGCCTCCTCGTCCGGTATCTGGTAGGAGAAGTCCGGCGTGAAGCCGTCGAGATTGGCGGTGATGCGACCCTGGCCGATGCCTTCGGTAATCGAGCTGCCGTCGGCTTTCAGCTCACCGCTGGTATAGAAGCTGTAGAGCGCAGCACCCAACGGATCGGCAAGTGCGATCTTGACGTGCCTGCTCTTGGCCTTGAGCCCGAGCGCAACGCCGGCGAGCGTGCCGCCGGAGCCGACGGCGGACACGAAGCCGTCGACCTTGCCGCCGGTTTGGGTCCAGATCTCCTCGGCAGTCGTGCGGATGTGGCCGTCGCGGTTCGCGACATTGTCGAACTGGTTCGCCCAGATCGCGCCGTTCGGCTCCGACCGTGCCATCTGCTCGGCGAGCCGCCCCGAAAGCTTCACATAGTTGTTCGGGTTCTTGTACGGCACGGCCGGCACTTCGATCAGCTCGGCTCCCAGGATCTTGATCGTGTCCTTCTTCTCCTGGCTTTGCGTGTCGGGGATGACAATGACTGTCCGGTAGCCGAGCGCCTTGGCGACCAGCGTGAGGCCAATGCCGGTGTTGCCGGCGGTCCCTTCGACGATGACACCACCGGGCCTCAGCAATCCGCGATGTTCGGCGTCCCTGATGATGAAGAGGCCTGCACGGTCCTTGACCGATTGTCCCGGATTCATGAATTCGGCCTTGCCCAGGATCTCGCAGCCGGTTGCGTCCGAAGCCTTGTTGAGCCGGATCAGGGGGGTGTTGCCGATCGCTTCGATCACATTACGGGGCATGGGGATTCCTTTATGCGTGCGGCGAGACCCTAAAAACCGGAAGCCGCGGTTTCAAGGCAAGATTTTGCCTGGTCCAGTCGCATTCGGGACGCTGCAATGCTCCCGAGCATTTCAACGATGTCATCCAAAAGCGCTCTTTTCATCCCATTTCTTCGCCGCTAGAGCACTAGCCCAGATAATTCGCAGGACTTCCAATGACACTCTACCGGGCCAACCCGAAAGACGGTGTCGCCTGGATCACGGGCGGCAGCAGCGGCCTCGGCCGGGCGCTGGCCAAGGACCTGGCGAGGCAAGGCTATGCCGTCGCGGTGACGGCGCTGGCCAGCGATCCAGCCGATACGCTGCTGGTTGAGACCGCGCAGATGGCCGGCCACGTGAAATCCTTTCCCTGCGATGTGACCGACGAAGAAGGGATGGCACGCACTGTCGCGGCGATCGAGAAAGACATGGGGCCGATCGTGCTCGCCGTCTTCAACGCCGGCAACTACATCGCCACCCCCGGTGAGCATCTCGTGGTGCGCGATTTTCATCGTTCCTTCGCCGTCAATTATTTCGGCATCGTCAACGGACTGGTGCCTGCGGTCGACTATATGCGCACGCGAGGACGCGGGCATGTCGTCCTGGTCGGGTCGGTCACGGCCTATTCCGGCTGGCCGACCACCGCCGCCTATGGCGGCACCAAAGCGGCAATCAACATCCTGGCGGAATCGCTAAAATACGACTTCGACAAGATGAACATCCGCATCCAGGTGATGAATCCGGGCTTCGTCGACACGCCGCTGACCGAGAAGAACATGCTGCCGATGCCGGGCCTGATGCCTGTTCACCGGGCATCGCGCCGCATGGCGCGCGGCATCCGGAGGGGAGGCTTCGAAGTCACCTTCCCCTATCACATAAGCTGGCCGCTGAAGCTGCTGGGCCTGCTGCCGCGACCCGTAGGCCGACTGGTGATCGGGCTGACCACCAGCTGGCGGGGACGGCCGTTGTATTTCGACCGCAAGACGCCGGGCGAAAAAAGTCCAACGGACAAAGCGGCGTAAAGCGCCTCGCGCTGAAACGCATTCAGGCAACGCGCTTTATGCCTTTCTATGCAAGTCGTTTCGCAAAACCCTCGCAGGCTTTTGCACGACATCCGCTGATCCGGGAGAGATTGCCTCTCGGTGGGCACCGCCATAGGTTGAGAATTGTTGCTTGGAGTCGGTCATGGGGCGACGGATCTTGCTTGCGGTACTGGGTCTCGTCGTTATCCTCCTCTCAGGCTTTTACCTCGGCCCACGCGTGGCGGTCGATACGACGATCCGTTTCGATCCTTCGGCGATCGGCGACGATCCGCAGGCCTATCTGGCGCGCGAAGAAGCGGCCGTACCCAATATCCGTGACGGGTTGGACAAGGAGATCATCTGGGCGAATCCGTTGGTTCACGCCAAGACCAAGCTTGCGATCGTCTACATCCACGGGTTTTCGGCATCCAAGGGCGAGATCCGGCCGCTGCCGGACGACGTCGCCGGGGAGATCGAGGCCAATCTCTTCTACACCCGCCTGACCGGCCACGGGCAGGACGGCGCGGCCATGGCCGAAGGCAGCGTGAATGCCTGGATCAACGACTATGAGGAGGCACTGGCGATCGGGCGCGCGATCGGCGAGAAGGTGATCGTTATCGCCACCTCGACTGGCGCCTCACTGGCGACATGGGCTGCAGCCCAGCCTGGTGCTCCCGACGGCGTCGCGGCAATCGCATTCATCTCGCCTAATTTCGGCGTCAAGGCGTCGGGCGCCGAGGTCCTTACACTGCCTTGGGGCAGAGAGATTGCCGAACTCGTCGGCGGCAGGGAGCGCAGTTTTCCGGCGCGCAATGCGCTGCACGAAAAATTCTGGACCACCAAATATCCGATCGCGGCGGCCTTGCCGATGGCTGCGCTCACCGAGCTCGCCTATCGCGCGCCGGTCGAGAAGGCGACCATCCCTGCCCTGTTCATCTTCTCGGATGCCGACAAGGTGGTCCGGCCGGACCGCACGCGCGAGGTCGCCGGCCGCTGGGGCGGTCCGCACGAACTGGTGCCGGTCGACGATACGGGCGATCCGGACAACCACGTCATTGCAGGCGATGCAATATCGCCGCAGACCACGGGCTTTCTGACAGAGCGGATCGTGGTGTGGGTGAAGGCGCTGATGCAGCAGCAATCAAGTCCGTGAGACGAGAAACGGCCGGAGCGTTGCTTCCGGCCGTTATGCGATTTCAATCAAACCTCGGTGGGACTTTAAGCGGCCCGGTTCGCCGGCCGCTTGCCGCCGAAGCGTCGCTTGTTGTTGCCCTTGAAGCGCTTGAAGCCGTCAGGCTTGTGCTCGCCATTCGGCTTGGCGCCCGCAGGACGTTCGCCTTGCGGCTTGGGCGCGAATTGGCGCTCGCCACCGGGCTTGCCGCCGAAGCGCTTCTTGCCGTTGTTGCCGCTGCCGGGACGGCTGCCATCACGACGGCCGCCATGGTGCTCGCGGTCATTGGCCGGCTCGAAATGACGCTCGGTCCTTTCCTTCGGATCGCGCTGCGGGTCGGGACTGCCGAGATGATCGGCAATGACCGGGAGCTTCATGCGGATGATGCGCTCGACCTGCCGCAGCTTGCCGTTCTCCGATGGATCGCAAAGCGTGATCGCGATGCCGTCCCTGCCGTTGCGGCCGGTACGGCCGATACGGTGGACATAGCTCTCCGCTTCGTCCGGCAAGTCGAAATTCACGACATGGCTGATGCCTGGGACGTCGATGCCGCGCGCGGCGATATCGGTCGCCACCAAAATACGCACCGAGCCGACGCGGAAATCGTTGAGCGCCTTCTGACGCGCGTTCTGCGACTTGTTGCCGTGGATCACTGCGGCGTCGAAGCCGTCGCGGGCAAGGTCCTTGGTGACGCGGTCGGCGCCATGCTTGGTGCGCGAGAACACGATGACCGAGCGCATCGCCTCGTCGGCCAGCATCTTGGACAGCACTTGGCGCTTCTGCTTGGTGCGGGCAAGCACCACGCTTTGCACGATCTCGGCCGCCGTCGTGCTCTGCGGGGAGACTTCGATGCGGACGGCGTCCTTCAGCAAGCCCTTGGCGAGTTCCGCGATCTCGTTCGGCATGGTGGCCGAGAACAGCGCGGTCTGGCGGTTCGGCGCGGTCGCCTTGGCGATGCGCTTGACGTCGTTGATGAAGCCCATGTCGAGCATGCGGTCGCCCTCATCGAGCACCAGCCATTTGGTATCGGCAAGGATGAGGTCGCCTTCCCGCACCAGGTCGGTCAGCCGGCCGGGCGTGGCGATCAGGATATCGACGCCGGGTGCGATCTTCTTCACCTGGCTGTAGCGGGAGACGCCGCCGAGCACGAGCGCGGTCGAGATGTGCGCGCCCTTGGCGAGCAGCTTGATGGTGTCCTCGATCTGCACCGCTAGCTCGCGTGTCGGCGCCAGGATCAGCGCGCGCGCCGTCTTTGGCCGGCGCTTCGTGCCGAGCCCGATGATCTTCGACAGGATCGGCAGCGCGAAAGCCGCCGTCTTGCCCGAACCGGTCTGAGCAATGCCGAATATGTCGCGGCCTTCGAGCTGCGGCGGGATCGCCTGCACCTGGATCGGCTTCGGATCCGTGAAGCCCGCGGCATTGGCGGCCTTGAGCAGCGCGCCGGTGATTCCAAGAGTAGCGAAACCGTTCTGGTCCGCCTGATTTTCATTGGTCAAAATAGTCTTCTTTCACGCGGCCCTGTGGCCGCAAACATCATGGCGGCAGGAGCGCAACCTGCCGTCGAAAAATTGTCAGGAAACGACAAGGCGGCGGACGGGGAGCGTCCGCGCGGCTGCGCTGTCGTGCCCGCAGGCGTCATGCCCCGGGGCTCTTTCGCCAGCTTGCCGATCGACGGGAGGGCCCACCGGAAAGAGGGAAAACAGACGCAACCAGTCTCAATTGGTGGAGAAAGCCGAAGTTCGGCCCAAGCGCCTATGCGACCGCATATGGCCGAGTCCGCCGCAAAATGCAAGGGTGGATGTTGCAGCGCAACAAAACGCCGATCGAAAAGCGACGCTTGCGCTGCGCTGCCCTCACGATTACCACAAACCACCTTTCTATTGTGGGGGCAGCGATGAAGGACGTGCTGAAGGAACTCGAGCGCCGCCGCGAGATCGCCCGGATGGGCGGCGGCAAGCAACGGATCGAGGCCCAGCACAAGAAGGGCAAGCTCACCGCCCGCGAGCGCATCGACGTCTTCCTCGACGAGGGTTCGTTCGAGGAGTTCGACATGTATGTCGAGCACCGCTCAACCGACTTCGGCATGGAGAAAACCAAGATCGCGGGCGACGGCGTCGTCACAGGCTGGGGCACCGTCAACGGCCGTCCAGTCTACCTTTTTGCCAAGGATTTCACCGTCTTCGGCGGCTCGCTGTCTGAGGCGCATGCCGAGAAGGTGGTCAAGGTGCAGGAGATGGCGCTGCGCAATCGCGCGCCGATCATCGGCCTCTACGACGCGGGCGGCGCACGCATCCAGGAAGGCGTGGCCGCGCTCGGCGGCTATGCCGAGATTTTTCAGCGCAACGTGCTCGCCTCCGGCGTCATCCCGCAGATTTCGCTAATCATGGGCCCGTGCGCCGGCGGCGATGTCTATTCGCCGGCCATGACCGACTTCATCTTCATGGTGCGCGACACCTCCTACATGTTCGTCACCGGGCCGGACGTGGTGAAGACGGTGACCAATGAGACGGTGACGGCCGAAAGCCTCGGCGGCGCCACGGTACACACGACCCGATCCTCCATCGCCGACGGCGCCTATGACAACGACGTCGAGGCGCTGCTGCAGATGCGCCGGCTGATTGACCTGTTGCCGGCGTCCAATACCGCAGAGATTCCCGAGATCAAATGCTACCAGTCGGTGACGGACCATGACATGTCGCTCGACCGGCTGATTCCGGACAACGCCAACAAGCCCTACGACATCAAGGAACTGATCCTGAAGGTTGCCGACGAAGGCGACTTCTTCGAGATCCAGGCGAGCTTCGCCAGGAACATCGTTACCGGCTTCGGCCGTGTGGAGGGGCGAACCGTCGGCTTCGTCGCCAACCAGCCGATGGTTCTGGCCGGCGTGCTCGACTCCGACGCCAGCCGCAAGGCGGCGCGCTTCGTGCGCTTCTGCGACTGCTTCTCGATCCCGATCGTTACCTTGGTCGACGTTCCAGGCTTTCTGCCAGGCACCGCGCAGGAATATGGCGGGCTGATCAAGCATGGCGCAAAACTGCTGTTCGCCTATGCCGAAGCCACCGTGCCGAAGATCACCGTGATCACCCGTAAGGCCTATGGCGGCGCCTATGACGTGATGGCGTCGAAGCACCTGCGCGGCGACATGAACTATGCCTGGCCGACGGCGCAGATCGCGGTGATGGGCGCAAGGGGCGCGGTCGAGATCATCTACCGCAAGGACATCGGCAACGCGGAGAAGATCGCCGCCCACACCAAAGCATACGAGGATCGGTTCCTGTCGCCCTTCGTAGCGGCCGAACGCGGCTATATCGACGAGGTGATCATGCCGCATTCGACGCGCCGCCGGATCGCGCGGGCGCTGCGCATGCTGCGCAACAAGGATATGCAGAACCCCTGGAAGAAGCACGACAACATTCCGCTGTGAGGCGGTGGTGTCGCGACTGGTCCTTGTAGCTGGCAAGCATTTCGGCAGGTCCGCCGTTATTCTCGTTGCTTAGCCCCTCTCCTTCCGCTTGGCCTCGCGACGGGGAGTCGCCGACCATCTCAATCGGTGGAACCTCGAAAGCCGGCCGGCGGCTGGAACTCTGGCTTACGCAATCCGTCGTCGGAGGTTGACAACTGGCAACCTCTAATCACATTGAAATCACATCAATGTGATGGCGGTAATGAATGCTAATAACCCTTGCAACAAAGGGCGTCGTTCCGTGCAAAGGCTACGGCGGGATAGAACGTCAGGTCGACTGGCTGGCCACTGAACTGGTCAGGCAGGGCCACCGTGTCGTCCTCGTGGCGGGCCCTGGATCGTCACATCCACTGTGCGAAGTCCGGCATGCTGTGAGCGATGCCGAGTGCCGCGCGGCGATCCCCAAGGACACCCAAATCGTCCACCTTCATGCGTGGAAGGTCGAGGTTGACTTCCCGACCCTCAACACCGAGCGGGGCCATTTACCGGATTATCCGCGGCCGCAACCGAACTGGAGCTTCATCAGCGCACGGCACGCCCAGCTGCACGGCCGCAAGACCTTCGTCTACAACGGCTTTCCGGTGGATGACTATCGGCTGGCCGAATCGAAGAGCGATCGCCTCCTCTTCATGGCGGCCATCGCACGCGCCGGAAAGGGCTTGAACCGGGCAGTCGAGCTCGCCAGGAAATTCGACTTTCCCCTCGATATCGCCGGCGGCTCGCGGTGGAAATTGCTCGGCCGAAGTCGGACCCGCCGCGAGGGCGTCTTTTTCAAGAGTCTTTCCCGCCGCTATCGCTTCAACGGCGTCGTCGACGGCGACGACAAGCTGCGCCTGCTGGGCGCATCGAAGGCCTTCCTCAATCCGATCGCCTGGGAAGAGCCTTTCGGCAATGCGCCGGTCGAGGCGATGCTGTGCGGCACGCCCGTTTTGACCACAGCGCGCGGCGCCCTGCCGGAGACGGTGGACACGGATACGGGCCGGTTCTTCGAGAGCGACGAGGAGTTTGCTGAAGGTCTTGCCGAGGTCGCCGACCTGTGCATGCGCAAATGCCGTGAATCTGCCGCGGACAGATTTCCGATCGCGAAAACCGCGAAGGCCTATCTGGAACTCTATGCCCGCATCCTTGATGGCGAAGCGCTTCCGTGACAAGGAACCGGCATGCTCGCCGTTCGCGGCGACTGCGTCGGATCGAAAAGGTATCGCGCGTTGCGCCCCATTCTCGTGTTCTGCTTGCCGGCAATCGGCGACTTCATCCGCTGCCATTCGGCAATTCAAATCATAGCAGCGACGTTTCCCGGACAGCCGATAGACGTCATCACCTCGCCGCTCGCCGCGCCCCTGGCGCGCTTGATGCCGCATGTCCGGAAGGCCTGGACCGTCGAGAGGCATTGGAACCCCGGTCTCAAGGAGCGGGTGCGGCTGGCGCGCGAACTCCGCCAGGAGAATTATCAGGCAGCCTATCTGCTCACCAGCAGCACCAAGGCGGCCCTGGTGCCGTGGCTGGCGGGCATTCCCGAGCGCATTGGATATCCGCGCGAGCTCCAGTTCGGCATCGTCAACCGGCTGCCGGCGGGATGGCTGAAAACCTTCGTGGCCTTCGGCCCGCGCAAGACAAGGCTCGTCGAACAGGTCTGTGCGATCGCGCTCCTCGGCAAGCAGCCCGCCGAGGAAAAACAGCTGCCGGCCCCGCGGCTGGCGATTTCGTCCGAAGACGTTGCCAAGTGGCGCCGGCGCAACGGCATCGATCCGGCAAGGCCGGTGCTTTCCCTCTATACTTCCGATTTCGAGAACATGCGCTCATGGCCGCCCGAGCGCTTCGTCTCGGTCGCACGAAAGCATATCGAACGGGGTTGGTCCGTCTGGCTTGTCGGCGGTCCGCGCGAACGCCAGGCTGCCGCCCAGATTCGCGCCTTGTTGCCTGAGGCGATCGACTTCACCTCGACGCCCGACATTGCAGAGGCCATGCACCAGATCGCGGCCTCCACCGTCTTTCTCGGTGTCGATGGCGGTGTGTCCCATGCAGCCGGCGCCTTGGGCATTCCAAGCGTGCTCATCTTCGGCTCGAACCGATCCTACGTGCATGGACCCTTGAACGAGCAGGTAACCTTCATCGAGCCTCCGATCTCGATACCGAGCTGGGTCCTGAACACGCGCGGTATCAGTGAGCAGCGTGTGCTCGAAGCGCTGGCGGCAAGCGTCGGAAAATACGCACCCCAACCGGTATGACCGCTTACTCCTCGGTGGCGCCAAAGCCCGCGCTCATGCTCGCGCGGGCGGTGTTCGTCCACGGCGTCGCATGATTGTCGATGCGCATCTGGAACAGGAAATAGGTCGGCGAGCAGAAGCCGATGCCCTTGACCCTGCCAGCACCCGGCGTGTCGGACGGCAGCGACTGGCACATATAATCCTCGCGGCAGAAACGATCGGCCGAGCAGGCCGGACGGTTACCGCGATTAACTGCGCCGCCGAGGCATTGGTCGAAATTGTTGGTCGCCACGCAAATATCGAACTTCTTGCCGCCGACCAAAGATTTCGCTCGGCATCGGCTTGCCAGCCTTGAAAGCGGAGAAGGCCAGATCCTTCGCGTCGCAGCCGCGATAGGCGAAGCCGCCTGGCACACCGATCTTGGGCGGCCGGCAGGTATAGGCGGTGCGTGAAATGGCGGGCGCGAACGCCGCGAACTGGCCGGTGACGTTGTAACGGTCGTTGAAGGGCTGCGCGGTGTCGCTGGCAATCATTCCGGTCAAGCAGGGATGGCCGGAAAAGATGTTCCGGCTCTCCTTCGGCAGCAGGCATTGCGCCAGTTTCGTCCTAACCCCTGTAGCGGTCGCGATCGGTGTGCAGACCGTGCCGGCTCCGCATTGCCAGCTGCTGCCGAAGCGGGCGGCGTCTTCCGGCACCAGGCACGGCATGGTCGTCTCGGCCGGCGTATAGGCGATCTCGCCGGTGTCTTTCCACGCGGCGGGTGGTGCGAAGGACAACGGGCGAAACCCGTTCGCTTCTCTGCCTTCCACAGTCGCCTGCAGCCACGCCTCGCGGCGCGGAATCTCGGCATGGAGATGCGGCGAGATGCCGACTTCGATGCGGTTGAGCGGCGAAGTCGTGCTATCGTCGAGGCCGATGAAATGGAATCCTGCGGTCGAGCCCGCCTGATGGCAGCCATGGCAGGCGCCGTTGTCGAGCCGCTCGATCAGGGCTTCAGCCGTGCGCGCTAATGTCAGTTTCGAATAGTCGACCCCGGCAAGCGCCTCCGGTTCGAACAGTGGCGTGAATGGATGATTGGCCTGCCTGGCACTGCCGAAGGTCGACCAGGAGATGACCTTCTTCGCTAGGAATTCATCCGGGATTTCGTAAACGCCGAGATCGATTGCACCGGCATTGGCGCGGACATAGTCCGTAAGCCTCGCCTTCAACCGCGCGTCTTGCGCAAGGCGGATGGTGTCCGGCGTATTTTCGAGCGGTTTCTGGCTGATTGTGGTGCCGTCGATACCGAAGATGCGCATGAGATAGGCGGCCTGACCGCCAAATTCGGTCTCCTGGCCGGATGGAAAGCGCACCACCTGAGCGTTGAGTTCGAGCTGCTTGAAGGAGAGGCTCGCTTTATCCAGCGGTCCGCCGGACAGCCACCCGGCATCCGCCGCTTCGTCGATCTGCGGCGTCCAGCGCCCGGCGACGCCGGTACAGCCGCCGTCGGCGTCGGGAGCTGCGCGGTAGATGGCACTGAAATTGAACGGCAGCCTCGAGGCCAACACCTTGCCGTTCTTCCTGAAACTATAGGCAAGGCGGTAGATGAAGCGCACCTCGCCGCAGCCCGCTTCCCCACCGAGCTTTGCGAAGTCACGCCGGTCGAGCCGGTTGACGACGCCGACCAGCCGGAAACGCGCAGCGTCGGTCTTCAGCCAGCGCATGTCGATGATGCGGCCGACATTGCCGTCGGTCACCTCATAGAGCGGCCGGCCGCCTGCTTTCAGGTCGGCGCGCAGTGCTGCGACATCGGCCGCTACGGTGTCGACGATGGCGTGGTAGGCCGGCGCCGCGTCATAGAGCGTTTTCAGATCATCCTTGCCGCTGATGCCAAAAATACCGGCGAATCCGAAGCCATCGGCGTCGAGCTTGGCGAGCACCTGCGGATCGTCCACGACCGTGACCGGACGACCGGCAGCATCAGCCGCCCGCACGCCAAGAACAGCGATGGCAGCGACCGCGACAAGGATCGCCAGCCTCATCATCGGGCAGCCATCCCATTCTCGACCAACGCGTGCAGCACAGGCACCATCGCCAAAGGCAAATCCTCGGCGATCAGGCCGGGTCCGAACCGGCTGCCGGCTTCGGCGTGTATCCAGACAGCCGCGCAGGCCGCTTCGAACGCCGGCATGCCTTGTGCCAGGAGCCCGGCGATGATGCCCGCCAGCACGTCGCCCGAACCCGCGGTGGCAAGCCACGGCGCGCCATTGCCGTTGATCGCGGCGCGGCCGTCTGGTGCTGCGATCACCGTGTCGGCGCCTTTGTAGACGATGACGGCGTTGGCTCGCGCCGCCGCCGCGCGGGCCTTGCCGAGTTTGGAAAGAGCCTTGTCGCCCGCGACCTTGGGCAACAGCCTGCCGAACTCGCCTTCATGCGGCGTCATCACCAGCGCCGGGGCGCCGGACTTTCGGGCAGCCTGGAAAAGCGTCTCAGCCACGTCGCGAAACGAGGTGATGCCGTCGGCGTCGAGCACCAGCCCTTCAACGCAGGTCTCCTGCGCGTGCCCGGCGCCGAGCAGCGCCAGGACAAAATCGCGCGCCTTTTCGCCGATGCCAAACCCCGGGCCGAGCACAAAGGACGAGGGGCGGCGGTCGGCAAGGAACGCACCGAGATCGGCAACTGCGTCGACCTTGCGCAGCATGATCGATGTCAGATGCGCGGCATTGACCTGCATGGCATTCGCCGGCGACAGCACCGTCACCGCCCCTGCCCCGCTTCTTGCGGCTGCGAGCGCCGACAGGCGCGCGGCACCGGTGGCCGCAGGACCGCCCGAAAAGACACTGACATGACCGCGCTTGTATTTGTGCGCATCGACGGCCGGAACCGGAAAGACAGGCAGCCAGGGCGCCGGCGCATTCTCGAAACTGCGCGGCGCGACTCGAGCGATGATGTCGTCACCGATGCCGATATCGGCGAGCACGATCTCGCCGCTCATTTCCCGCCCCGGCAGCAGCAGATGCCCCGGCTTCTTTCGCGCGAACGTCACGGTAACGACCGCCCGAAATGCGCTGCCGAGGATGGCGCCGCTTTCGCCGGAAACGCCCGAGGGCAGGTCCACGGCGACGACCGGCAAGCCGAGATCCGCAACGACCTGGACGGCCCGGCCGGCATCGCCCGACAGTGCTTTCGAGAGCCCCGCTCCGTACAGCGCGTCGACCACCAGCGATCCCGGTTCGGCCGCGAAGGCAGATAGCGGTCGTGGCTCCAACGGGCAATCGGCTGCAGCCAGCGCGGCATCGCTGCCCGCGCGCGGTTCGCCCGATCTCCACAACGCAACGTCGACACCGCTCTTCCGGAGCAGGCTCGCCACGACATAGCCGTCGCCGCCATTGTTGCCGGGTCCGCAAAGCACGTGCACCCGTGCCGCCGCCGGATAGCGCGCCATGAGCACGGCCGCCACGGCCTCGCCGGCCCGGCGCATCAATCCGCAGCCGTCGAGCGGGCCTTGGGCGATCGCCAGCCGGTCGGCTTCGGCCATTTCGGACGGGGAAAGAAGTTCATTGCGCATGGGATTGCCGATCTCCATGCGATCAAGCATTGTCCGATTTGCGGCTCGAAGCAAACAGCGGCGGCGTATGCATCCCAGAGCGGTGGGCGCCCGAAGGGGAATCTGCCTGCAAATTGCGCTATCTGCTCAAGTTTTGCGCAGACGGATGGAGGAGCGATGTATAGGCTTTGGGCGTCGATGACGCATCCGATGCAGCGGATGACGCGGATTTGCATTCGGGTGCGGCAAGGCATGGAAATCGCCCGATACCGCCCTCAACCTCTGGTAATTGGCACGCTTCGTGCTTGATGAAGGCGCAAGCGGGGCGCGCAACCCGTCTCTTTGGCAGTGGAGGCCACTTTCTACATGAAAAAGATCGAAGCGATCATCAAGCCATTCAAGCTGGACGAAGTGAAGGAAGCGCTTCAGGAGGCCGGGCTGCAAGGCATCACCGTCACCGAGGCCAAGGGTTTCGGTCGGCAGAAGGGCCATACCGAGCTTTATCGGGGCGCCGAGTATGTCGTCGACTTCCTGCCCAAGGTGAAGATCGAGGTCGTGCTCGGCGACGACGCCGTCGAAGGCGCCATCGAAG
This sequence comes from Mesorhizobium sp. M1A.F.Ca.IN.022.06.1.1, assembly GCF_003952605.1. Taxonomy (NCBI): domain Bacteria; kingdom Pseudomonadati; phylum Pseudomonadota; class Alphaproteobacteria; order Hyphomicrobiales; family Phyllobacteriaceae; genus Mesorhizobium; species Mesorhizobium sp. M1A.F.Ca.IN.022.06.1.1. The sequence continues at coordinate 91,884 of NZ_CP034455.1, forward strand.
CCATACGCAAGGCGGCGCAGACCGGCCGCATCGGCGACGGCAAGATCTTCGTTTCCAACATCGAGGAAGTCGTCCGCATCCGCACCGGCGAGACCGGCATGGACGCGGTCTGACTCCACCCGTCTTCCTGAACCGTCATCATCAAAAAACGTCAGCACACAGGGATACATGACATGACGACAGCCAAAGACATCATGAAGCAGATCAAGGACAACGATGTAAAATTCGTCGACCTGCGCTTCACCGATCCGAGGGGCAAGCTGCAGCATGTGACGATGGACGTCGTCGAGGTCGAGGAGGACATGTTCGCCGACGGCGTCATGTTCGACGGCTCCTCGATCGCGGGCTGGAAGGCGATCAACGAGTCCGACATGGTGCTGATGCCGGACACGGATACGGTCCACATGGATCCGTTCTTCGCCCAGTCGACCATGGTGATCCTGTGCGACATCCTCGATCCGATCTCGGGCGAGGCCTACAATCGCGACCCGCGCGGCACCGCCAAGAAAGCCGAAGCCTACATGAAGTCGGAAGGCATCGGCGACACCATCTATGTCGGCCCGGAAGCCGAGTTCTTCGTGTTCGATGACGTCAAGTACAAGGCCGATCCCTATAACACCGGGTTCCGCCTGGACTCGACCGAGCTGCCGTCCAACGACGACACCGACTATGAGACCGGCAATCTCGGCCATCGGCCGCGCATCAAGGGCGGCTACTTCCCTGTGCCGCCGATCGACTCCTGCCAGGACATGCGTTCCGAGATGCTGACGGTGCTCGCTGAAATGGGCGTGCGCGTCGAAAAGCATCACCACGAGGTCGCGGCCGCCCAGCACGAACTCGGCATCAAGTTCGACACGCTGGTGCGCAACGCCGACAAGATGCTGATCTATAAGTATGTCGTGCACCAGGTCGCCAATGCCTATGGCAAGACGGCCACTTTCATGCCGAAGCCGGTGTTCGGCGACAACGGCTCGGGCATGCACGTGCACCAGTCGATCTGGAAGGGCGGCAAGCCGACCTTCGCCGGCAACGAATACGCCGGCTTGTCGGAAACCTGCCTCTTCTACATCGGCGGCATCATCAGGCACGCCAAGGCGATCAACGCCTTCACCAACCCGCTCACCAACTCCTATAAGCGTCTGGTGCCGGGTTACGAAGCGCCGGTGCTGCTCGCCTATTCGGCGCGCAACCGTTCGGCCTCCTGCCGCATTCCGTTCGGCTCCTCGCCGAAGTCGAAGCGCGTCGAGGTCCGCTTCCCCGATCCGGGCGCGAACCCCTATCTCGGCTTTGCCGCCATGCTGATGGCGGGTCTCGACGGCATCAAGAACAAGATTCATCCCGGACAGCCGATGGATAAGGATCTCTACGACCTGCCGCCGAAGGAATTGAAGAAGATCCCGACGGTCTGCGGCTCCCTGCGCGAAGCGTTGCAGAACCTCGACAAGGACCGCGGCTTCCTGAAGGCAGGCGGCGTGTTCGACGACGACCAGATCGACTCTTATATCGAGCTCAAGATGGCCGAGGTGATGCGCTTCGAAATGACCCCGCACCCGGTCGAGTACGACATGTACTATTCGGTGTAAGCGACTGCATTCCCGACAGAAAACAACCCCGGCGAAAGCCGGGGTTTTTCGTGAACAGCTCGCCAGAGGGCGGAAAGGCCGCAGGACGGGCCTCGTCAGAACAGCAGGCCAGCACTGTCGCGAGAGCGCGGATCTCATCGCCGCCAAGCAAGCCAGGCGTAAAAAAGCCCCGGCATTTCGCCGGGGCTTTTTTGATGTTCGCTGGCCTGGCGCGGACTGCCGCCCACGCCGTAGAAGCATCACGCCGCAGCCGAGACCTTTGCGTCGGTCGCGACCTCCGAGATCGTCTTCAGGACCTGCGAGGCGATCTGGTAGGGGTCGCCCTGGGAGTTCGGGCGGCGGTCTTCCAGATAGCCCTTGTAGTCGTTCTTGATGAAGGAGTGCGGCACGCGGATCGAGGCGCCGCGGTCGGCAACGCCATAGGAGAACTTGTTCCACGGCGCAGTCTCATGCTTGCCAGTCAGGCGCTTGTCGTTGTCCGGACCATAGACGGCGATGTGATCCATCAGGTTCTTTTCGAACTGGGCCATCAGCGCCTCGAAATAGGCCTTGCCGCCGACTTCGCGCATGTACTTGGTCGAGAAGTTGCAGTGCATGCCCGAGCCGTTCCAGTCGGTATCGCCAAGCGGCTTGCAGTGGAACTCGATGTCGATGCCGTACTTTTCGGTAAGGCGCAGCAGCAGGTAGCGCGCCATCCAGATCTGGTCGGCGGCCTTCTTGGAGCCCTTGCCGAAGATCTGGAACTCCCACTGGCCCTTGGCCACTTCGGCGTTGATGCCTTCATGATTGATGCCGGCTGCGAGACAGAGGTCGAGATGCTCCTCGACGATCTGGCGCGCGACATCGCCGACATTCTTGTAGCCGACGCCGGTGTAATAAGGTCCCTGCGGCGCCGGATAGCCGCTCTCGGGGAAGCCGAGCGGGCGGCCATCCTTGTAGAAGAAATATTCCTGCTCAAAGCCGAACCAGGCGTCCTCGTCGTCCAGGATGGTCGCGCGGCTGTTCGAAGCATGCGGGGTGACGCCATCGGGCATCATGACTTCGCACATGACGAGAACGCCGTTGGTGCGCGCCGGATCCGGATAGAGCGCGACCGGCTTCAGCACGCAGTCGGAGCTGCGGCCTTCGGCCTGGTTCGTGGAAGAGCCGTCGAAGCCCCACAGTGGCAGCTGCTCGAGCGTCGGGAACTCGGCAAACTCCTTGATCTGGGTCTTGCCGCGCAGATTGGGGGTCGGGGTGTAGCCGTCGAGCCAAATATACTCGAGTTTGTATTTGGTCATTCCAGTGCCTCTCGTTGCTTGGACGCCGGGGCGGCATCAACGCATGGCCGGACCGAGCCGGCCTGCCGTGCGCTAAAATGCAATTCGTATGCCACTCTCCTCGTCCAGGGTGCGGCAAAATGGTCATCGCAAAGCGTTGATTTTGCTGAGCCTGCGCAGCAATGCGCGGCGATCGTTCAGGCGCGCTTTCTGCATAAATATTGTGCAGCGACTGATCTTTTTGTGGGCATATTGCCTAAATGAATCGCAGAACCTATCTTGGGAACAGATTTGAATCGACTTGCTCCTGAAGAGGTAGGAGGGCGCCAATGGATGTCACCACGTCCCGTCCTTCGGCAAAGATCCTGATGTTCCCGCTTGCAGGCCGGGCGTCTGCCTCAAATTTAGGCGCAAAGGCGAAATTCGCGGCAGAGCTTGCCTCGTTGCGCAATACGCACGCAGATTTCGACGGCTGGTACCATCAGGCGGCAATCGAGGAAGAACACAAGCAGCGCAAGAGCTGACCAATTCTTTCCAGCTCGAGACGAGAAAAAGCCCGGCGCGATCGCTCGCGCCGGGCTCTTCATTTGCCGAGGATCGGCTACTGCTTGGCGTCCAGATCGGTGCCAAGCGTATCCCTGACGAAGATCATGCCGATGATAAGCGACATCGCGGCGATCACCACCGGGTACCAGAGGCCGTAATAGATGTCGCCCTTGTAGGCGCTGAGTGCGAACACCGTTGCCGGCAGCAGGCCGCCGAACCAGCCATTGCCGATATGGTAAGGCAGCGACATGCCGGTATAGCGGATGCGGGTCGGGAACATCTCGACCAGGATTGCGGCGATCGGCCCGTAGACCATGGTCACGAACACGACCAGGATGAACAGGATGCCGATCGTCACCGGCCAATTCACCGCCTCCGGATCGGCGACCATGGCAAAGGCACCACCGCCCGGGATGTTGTAGACGGTGACCTCGGGGGCGCCGGCCGCTTCCTCCTTGGTCAGCAGCTTGTCGGCCACCGCCTTGTCGGTCGGAACGGTCGTTTTCTCGCCGCCGCGGATCGCCGCGGCATCGAGCTTCAGTTCCGGATTGGCTGCGACGAAGGCGTCGAGCTTCTGGTCCGGCACCTTGGCCGCGGCCCGCTTCAGCGGATAGCCGCCATCCTGCAGGGACATGTTGACGGCCTTTTGGAAGGCGGCCTCCTTGGCCTTGGCCTGATCGCCGGCGGCGACGGCGTCATAGGACTGCACCGTCTCGTTGCCGATCTTGACCGTGGCGGCCGTGCCGGGTGCCGCGGTCGAAACGACGTCGTAAGGCACCGAGTTCTTGGTCAGGAACGAGGTCGCGATATCGCAGGATGTCGTGAACTTCGCCGTGCCGACCGGATTGAACTGGAACCTGCAGTCGCCGGGTGCCGCGGTCACCGTCGCGCGCGTGTTCTGCTGTGCGGTGGCCAGCGCCGGATTGGCGGCCCAGGTCAGCGCCTTGAACAGCGGGAAGGTGCAGACGATTCCCAAAGCAAGGCCGGCCATGATGATCGGCTTGCGGCCGATCTTGTCGGACAGCCAGCCGAACACGACGAAGAAGATCGAGCCGACGGCAAGCGCGATCGCGATCATGACGTTGACCGACCACGCGTCGACCTTCAGCACGTTCTGCAGGAAGAACAGCGCGTAGAACTGGCCGTTGTACCAGATCACGGCCTGGCCTGCGGTGAGGCCGAGCAGCGCCAGAAGCGCGATCTTGGCATTCTTCCACTGGCCGAAGGCTTCTGACAGCGGCGCCTTGGAGCCCTTGCCCTCCTCCTTCATGCGCTGGAAGGTCGGCGACTCCGAAAGCGACAGCCGGATCCAGATCGAAATGGCAAGCAGCAGGAAGGAGACGATGAAGGGAATGCGCCAGCCCCAGGCAGCGTAGGTTTCCTTGCTGAGCGAACCCTGGACGATGAGGATGACGATCAGCGACAGGAATAGGCCGAGCGTTGCCGTCGTCTGGATCCAAGAGGTGTAGAAGCCGCGGCGATCGTCCGGCGCGTGCTCTGCGACATAGGTTGCGGCACCGCCATATTCGCCGCCAAGCGCCAGCCCCTGCAGCATGCGCAGCCCGATCAGTATCACCGGCGCCGCGATGCCCCAGCTGGCATAGCCGGGCAGCAGGCCGACCAGGAAGGTCGACAGGCCCATGATTGTCATGGTGACGAGGAAGGTGTATTTGCGGCCGACGAGGTCGCCGATGCGGCCGAACACAAGCGCGCCGAAGGGACGGACGAGGAAGCCGGCGGCGAAAGCTAGCAGCGCGAAGATGTTGCGCGTCGCCTCGGGGATGGTCGGGCTGAAGAAGGTCGCGCCGATGAAGGCGGCCAGCGAACCGTAAAGATAGAAATCGTACCATTCGAAAACGGTACCGAGCGAGGAGGCGAAGATGACCTTCTTTTCCTCCCGCGTCATGCCGCGGCTTTTTCCGCCGGCGGTCGATGCCATTGCCATTGATATATCCTCCCGTGGATCCCGTCTGTCCTCGATGGCTGCGCGCCACCGTCCGCAATTCCTCCGAACGCGGACTCAAAAACGCGGCCAACGAAGGAAAAAATGGCAGAAAGCGCCCCGGAAAGGCACCGCGACGATGGGATTATGACTTTGGTATTAGATGCAATGCGAAGCGGCGCTCAGGCTTTGAGCGCCTCAAGCAGGCTGACTGCCGCCATCATGTCGCGCTTGCGGGCGGAGCGGCGCGCGACGGCTTCGGCATCCTGGCCCCAGTGCTCGATCTGCCAGTCTTCGTCGACATGGCCGGCGGCCCAGGCCTCCTCGCCGTCGAGCTCGCCGAAGTCGACGGCAAGCGCCAGCAGCGCTGAGCCGGTCAGCGAGGTCATGACGTGGATCGCGGCCAGACGCAGCGGCTCGGCGCGCTGGGCAAGATAAGCGCCAAGGACGGCGATCGTCTCGCGCGGCTGCTCGACATGGATGACACCTTCGGCGAGGTTGAAGCGCACGCCGAGGTTGCTTCTTGCCCAATCGAGAACCGGATCCCAGAGCCTGTTCTGACGGTCTACCAGCCCCTGCGGGCCATCGGCTCGGTAGCAAAGCAGGTCCGACGAAGCGAAGCGCAGGACATCCTCCAGCACCGCTTGCGGGTCGCTGGCCACACCGTCGAGTGCCGTGTTGGCAAGGCGCATCACCGGCATGGTCACAGGGTCGATGATCTCGCGCTGGGCGGAAAATTCGTCAGCAACCAGCGTCGCGGCTCCTTCAGTCGGCAACACCAGCAGCGCCTTTCCCGGCGTGCGGACCGGCCTGCCGTCCAGATGGACGGCAAAACCGCCTTCGACCGGCACTACCGAAACCGCCTTGTAGAAGCGCTTCGGCAGCGGCGTCTTCATCTGGATCTGGGCGCGGCGCACCGGATCGGGATCTGAAAGCTGCTTTCCCGCTTCGAGGTCGTTGAGGATGTCGCGCATCTCGAACTCCTTACGCTGGGACCTGCTTGCGCGACGGCCGATTGACGATGATCAGCCCGGCCGCGATCAGGCCCAGTGCCAGGAAGATCCTGATCGTCAGCGGCTCGCCCAAAAGCACGGCGCCGCACAGAACACCGAACACCGGCGACAGGAAGGCGAAGCTGGACAGGCCCGCCGCCGGATAGCGCGTGAGCAGCCAGAACCACAAAACATAGGTGAAAGCGACGATATAGAAAGACTGGAACATCAATGCCAGTGTCGGCAATGCAGCGATTTCGCGGATCGGCGGGCCGGCGAACGGCATCACAAGGGCACCGACGACGGCGGCGCCAGCGAGTTGATAGAGCAGAAGCTTCTCGGCGCTGGTCTCGACCAGCTTCGATCGCTTGATGACGATGCTGGTCAACGCCCACAGGATGCCCGAGCCAAGACTGAGCAGATCGCCCGTCAGCGTCGCGTCATTGCCGGCGAAGATGCCGTCTGAGAACACGGCCAGAAGCCCGCAGAAAGCAAGCACGAGGCCCCCAAGCTTGCGCGCGTTGATGCGCTCGCCGAGCAAAAAATGGCCGCCGATCAGGACCCAGAACGGCATGGTGTTGACCAACAGCGTGTTGCGAGCGACGGTCGTGTATTCCAGCCCGATATAGAGAAACAGGAACTCGACGCCGAAGAGCACGCCGACGACAATGCCGGCGCTGAGCGTCCCATCCGCTTCAAACAGCTTGATGCCGCGCAACCGGCACCAGCCGAGAACGCACAGCCCGCCGATGATCGAGCGCGCGATCGATACGAAGACCGGATCGTAGCCGGCATAGGAGACCTTGGCGGCGACGTAGTTCAGGCCCCAGGACAATGTCAGCCCGACCATCATGGCGGCCGCGGTCATGTCGACCGCGTCGCGTCGGCCGAATGTATCGGCAGCACCGCTCAATTGTCGTCCTCCGCGCTCTGCTCATCGAAGCCGAGCAAGTTCCAGCTTTGGCGCATATGCGGCGGCATCGGCGCGGTAACATCGATGACGCCCTGGTCTGGATGCGGGATAACGATGCGGCGCGCGTGAAGATGAAGGCGGTTCTGGATGCCGCCGGGAAACTCCCAATTGGTGTCGGCCTCGAAATATTTGGGATCGCCGATGATCGGGCAGCCGATATGGGCGGCATGGACGCGAAGCTGGTGGGTGCGGCCGGTATAAGGTTCCATTTCCAGCCAGGACAGCGACTGCGCCGCCTGCTCGACCACGCGGTAATAGGAAACGGCATGGTCGGCGCCCTTCTCGCCATGCTTGGCGATGCGCACGCGGTCGCCGTCCGGCGTCGCCTCCTTGACCAGCCAGGTCGAGATCTTGTCCTCGCGCTTCGGCGGCACGCCCTTGACCAAGGCCCAATAGGTTTTCTTCGTCTCGCGCGCCCGGAACGCTTCCGACAGCTTCATCGCGGCAAGGCGGGTGCGGGCAACGACCAGCACGCCGGAAGTGTCGCGGTCGAGGCGATGGACGAGGCGCGGCTTCTCGCCCTTCTGGTTGCGCCAGGCCTCGAGCATGTCGTCGACATTGCGCGTGACGCCGGAGCCGCCCTGCACGGCAAGCCCGGCAGGCTTGTTGAAGACGAAGACCTTCGGGTCCTCGTGCAGCAGCATCTTGGCCAGCACATCGGCATCGCCCTGGTTGCGGATCGAATGGCCAGTGAGCGCGGCGTCGCCCTTCTTGTCGACTTCGAGCGGCGGAATGCGCACGGTCTGCCCGGGCTCGACGCGCGTGTCGGCCTTGACGCGGCCGCCATCGACGCGGACCTGGCCCGAGCGCAAGAGCTTTTGCAGGTGACCGAAGCCGAGGCCCGGATAATGGACCTTGAACCAGCGGTCGAGCCGCATGCCCGCTTCGCCGGCCTCCACAGTGATTTGTTCGACACCTGCCATGGTTACGCTTTTCCGGTTGAAAGCGGCGCCATAGCACTAAGGCAAAGAGGTTGCGAGCCAAAGACCCAACAACGGACAAAGATCGCGCCAAAGAGCTTTGCGGAGCCGCAGGCGCGGACGCTTCAGTTTGCGGCGGCCTTCTTGGCCTTGGACGAGCCGATCATCTTCCAGTTCTTGTAGAACATGGAATTGATGCGCTCGACGCTGACCGAGACGATGGCGAGAAGGTTGGCGATCAGGCCGGGGAATGGCGATGGACGGATGATATCCATGAACACGCAGTAGCGGCGTCCGTCATATTCGTTCACCGAACGGTGCAGCAGCGTGTCGTCGAAAATGTAAAGCGGGTTGTCGTGCCAGTAGTTCCTGGCGCCGTTGCACTCGACGAAAATCTCAGCCTTGACCGGCAACAGGTTGTAGAGGATGCGCAGGCTGAGCCGCAGCGGCCCGAAATGCCAGGAAGTCGATTCCTTGCCTCTGAAGACTGAGACCGCGATGGTCTTGATGTATTTGAAGTCCTTGTTGAATTCCGCGACGTTGTCGATCTTGTGCTTGCCATACCACTGATAGACATACATGCCGCGCCGACCGGTGCCGAAATTGGCGTCGATATCGGCGATGATCTCGTCCTTGCGAGCCTTGAAGACGTCGAGAACCTCGTTGACCTCGCGCTGATAGTCTGCGGGGAACTGCTCCAGCTTCCATACGCCCGGGTTCCGATAGCAAAGCAGGTCGACCAAAAGGTTGAATGGCGACAGCAGCCAGGTGAAGATGCCGTTGCCCAGGAAATAGCCGCGGAACAACGACAGATCCTTGTTTGCATTGCGCATCACGTCGATCAGACCGCAGACGATCCAGATCGTGGTCAGGATCGGGATAAAATAAAAGCCAAGCGCGAGAAGCGGGACTGCGATAGCAGCCTGACGAAGAGTCTTACGGGTTTGCTTTGTCATAGTCTTTCGCTTGGGAGCGCGATCCTGTTCGCATGAGCCAAATCACGGCGACCTCCGCCAGCCGTGCGCCTTCATAGGATTTTTCATGACGCGGCACAATCTGGAACAGGTTTGCCCGCTCACGATCGCGCCAGCATCTCGACTTTGCTGTCATGCCGACGAAGCTTCGCCGCGAAGCACCCGAGCCCGCCGAGTCGCGGAAGCGGCTATTCCCGCTCTTTGCGCAGCTTTGCCCAGTATTCCAACCGCTTCTTGACCTCGCGCTCGAAGCCGCGCTCGGGCGGATCGTAGAAAGTGCGGCGGCCCATCTTTTCCGGGAAATAGTCCTGGCCGGAAAAGGCATCCGGCTCGTCGTGGTCGTAGCGGTAGCCGGCGCCGTAATCCTCTTCCTTCATCAGCTTGGTCGGCGCGTTGAGGATGTGCTTGGGCGGCAGCAGCGAGCCGAATTCCTTGGCCGCTTGTGTCGCCGCCTTGAAGGCGGTGTAGACGGCATTCGACTTGGGCGCGGTGGCGAGGTAGACGGTGGCCTCGGCGAAGGCGAGTTCGCCCTCGGGCGAGCCGAGATAATCGTAGGCGTCCTTTGCGGCATTGGCGACGACCAGGGCCTGCGGATCGGCAAGCCCGATATCTTCCACCGCCATGCGCACCAGCCGGCGGCCGAGATAGAGCGGATCCTCACCGGCATCGAACATGCGGGCGAGGTAATACAGCGCAGCGTCCGGATCCGAGCCGCGCACCGATTTATGCAGCGCCGAGATCAGGTTGTAATGGCCGTCCTGGCCCTTGTCGTAGATCGGCGCGCGACGCTGGATGACGCGCTGCAGGCCTTCGGGCCCAAACACCTCGCCCGGCTTGGCGGCGCGCCAGACCTCCTCGGCGAGCGTCAGCGAGGCACGACCGTCGCCATCGCTCATGCGGATCAGCATGGCCCGCGCCTCGTCGTCGAGCGGCAGCGCCCTGCCCTCGGTCGCCTCGGCCCGCTCCAGCAGCTTGGCGATGCTCTCCTCGTCCAGCGAGCGGAAGACGAGCACCCGCGCGCGGGACAGAAGCGCCGCGTTCAGCTCGAAGGATGGGTTCTCCGTCGTGGCGCCGACCAGCACCACCGTGCCGTCTTCCATGACCGGCAAAAAACCATCCTGCTGGGCACGATTGAAGCGATGGATCTCGTCGACGAAGAGCAGCGTCTGGCGGCCATTGGTCCGGCGCAGTTTTGCTGCCTCGAACACTTTCTTCAGGTCGGCGACGCCGGAAAACACCGCCGATATCTGCTCGAAGGCAAGGTGGGTTTCGCCGGCGAGCAACCGCGCCACCGTCGTCTTGCCGGTGCCGGGCGGGCCCCAGAAGATCATCGAGCCGAGCGTGCCGGAATTGATCAGCCGCGTCAGCGCGCCATCCGGGCCGGTCAAGTGCTCCTGGCCGACAACCTCGCCAAGGGTCTTCGGGCGCAACCGGTCAGCCAGCGGCCGGCCAGGCGGCGCCTTCTCCGGTTCATCGACGCTGAACAGATCGGCCATGCACTTTTATTTGGTTGGAACGCGGCCCCTTTTCCAGAGCCTGCTCAGTAACGCAACACCTGGCGCAGTATCTGCCCACCGCGCTCGACGGTAAACCGCCACCACCGCGTGTCCTGCTGCGCAATCTGTGCCAGCGTCGCCGCCTTATCGATGCTCGTGCCGTTCACTTCGCGCACGATGTCGCCCGGTTGGAAGCCGAAATCGGCGGCCGGTGAATCGCGGTTGATGTCGACCACGGTGACCCCTTCATGTCGGTGCGCAGCCCGAGACGCTGGGCAAGGCGCGGCGACAGCTCTGCCACCTTGGCCCCGGCGAAGGGGCTGCGGCCATGCAGCGTGACCTCGCTCGGCTTCGCGCCTTCGGGCGCGCGCTCCAGCGCAATCTCAAGCGTTGCCTGCTGGCCCTTGCTCAGCACGGCGAAGGTCGCCTTGGTGCCGATCGACAGCGTCGCCATGCGGTAATCCAGCGCCTCGATGCTTTCGACCGGGGTGTTGTTGAGCGACAGCACGACGTCGCCAGGCTTGAGCCCCGCCTTGCCGGCCGGTCCGGCCCCATCGACCGACGAGACCAGCGCGCCTGTCGGCTTTTCCATGCCAAGCGATTCCGCGATCTGGGGTGTCACGGCTTCAAACTCGGCGCCGATATAGGGCCGCTCGAAGAAATCCAGGCCGGCTTTGGCGGCGTCGGCGAAAGCCCTGACCATGTTCGACGGAATGGCGAAACCGATACCGATCGAGCCGCCGCTGCGGCTATAGATAGCCGTGTTAATGCCGACCAGCTGGCCGCCCATGTTGATCAGCGCGCCGCCGGAATTGCCGGGATTGATGGCGGCATCGGTCTGGATGAAATAGCCGGAGTCGGAAACGCCGATATGGCTGCGGGCAAGCGCCGAAACGATCCCGCTGGTGGTCGTCTGGCCGACGCCGAAGGGATTGCCGATGGCGAGCACCAGGTCGCCGACCTCGAGCGCGTCGGAATCGCCGATGGCGATCACCGGGAACGGCTTGTCGGCGGAGATTTTGAGCACGGCAAGATCCAGTGTCTCGTCCTTCAGCATCACCTTGGATGTGAACTCGCGCCCGTCGGCCGTCGCGACCTTCACCTCGTCGGCATCCTTGATGACATGGTAGTTGGTGACGATCACGCCGCTCGGATCAACCAGCACGCCGGAACCGAGCGAAGACTGCGCGCGCGGCTGCGCGCGGCCGAAGAACTCCTCGAAGAAGGGATCGCCCTCGAACGGCGAGGTCACCTTTGCGGTCTGCGAGGCGTAGACGTTGACCACGGCCGGCGCCGTCTGCTTGACCAGCGGCGCAAACGAAAGCTGCACCTCCTCGCGGCCGAACGGCACGCGCTTGTCGGGCCCGGAAGTGGAGTTCTCGCCCTCGACGCCATGCAAGAGATCGGTCAGCACGTCGGAAAGGCCAGGGTCGGCCGGCTTGGCGGCATCTTCTGCGAATGCCTGTCTGACGCTAGGAGCCGCGGCGAAAGCGGCAAGCGTGCAAACCGCAATAAGAAACAGCCGTTTGAGGTGCATTCCGAATCCTCCAGATCAGGCGCCATTGTCCCGACGATTGTGCAGAATGAAAGGCTAATGCACGGAAATACGATGCTTGTCGCGCAAAAGCGTGAGAACGAGAACGAAAATCCGCTCGCCCTGCTCGCTGGCTTCAGAACGAAAAAGGGGCCCCGAAGGCCCCTTGAATTCATTCGCTGAAAACCTGGCCTTATGCGGCCGCGGCTTCCTCTTCGCCGCCTTCGGCCTCGAGACGCGCGCGGTCGGCGGCGCCCTTGGCCGAGGTGTCGCGGTCGACGAACTCGATGACCGCCATGGCGGCATTGTCGCCGTGGCGGAAGCCCGCCTTCATGATGCGCAGGTAGCCGCCGTTGCGGCTGGCGTAGCGCGGTGCGATGGTTTCGAACAGGCGCTTGACGACGCCTTCATTGCCGATCTGCGCGATCACCTGGCGGCGGGCGTGCAGGTCGCCGCGCTTGCCGAGCGTCACCAGCTTCTCGACGATCGGACGCAGGTCCTTCGCCTTCGGCAGGGTGGTGACGATCTGCTCGTGCTCGATCAGAGACACGGCGAGGTTGGCGAACATCGACTTGCGGTGGCTTACGCTGCGGGCGAAGCGACGGCCTTTGAAACCGTGGCGCATGGCTCTTTTCCTTCTTTAGTTGTTCAAGAGGCCACGGCCTCTGATGGTTTTCCGCATGACCGTCGGATCGAGCGGCTCGCGCCGCCGATCCTTGGAATTCATGCTCAATACTGATCCTCGTAACGCTTGGCGAGGTCTTCGATGTTTTCCGGCGGCCAGTCCGGCACTTCCATGCCGAGGTGCAGACCCATCGCCGCCAGCACTTCCTTGATCTCGTTCAGCGACTTGCGGCCGAAATTCGGAGTGCGCAGCATCTCGGCTTCGGTCTTCTGGATCAGGTCGCCGATATAGACGATGTTGTCGTTCTTCAGGCAGTTGGCCGAACGCACCGAAAGCTCGAGCTCGTCGACCTTCTTGAGCAGCGCCGGGTTGAAGGCCAGCTCGGTGACGGCCTCGGTGGCGACTTCCTTCTGCGGCTCGTCGAAGTTGACGAACAGGCTGAGCTGGTCCTGCAGGATGCGGGCCGCGAAAGCCACGGCGTCCTCGCCCGAGATCGAACCGTCGGTCTCGATGGTCATGGTCAGCTTGTCATAGTCGAGAACCTGGCCCTCGCGGGTGTTCTCGACCTTGTAGGAGACCTTCTTGACCGGCGAGTAGAGGCTGTCGACCGGGATCAAGCCGATCGGCGCGTCCTCGGCGCGGTTGCGCTCAGCCGGCACATAGCCCTTGCCGGTGTCGACGGTGAATTCCATGCGGATCTCCGCGCCCTCGTCCAGCGTGCAGATCACGTGGTCGGGGTTGAGTATCTCGACGTCGCCGACGGTCTGGATGTCACCGGCAAGCACGGCGCCCGGGCCCTGCTTGCGCACGACCATGCGCTTGGGACCATCGCCTTCCATGCGGATGGCGATTTCCTTGATGTTGAGCACGATGTCGGTCACGTCCTCGCGCACGCCGGCGATGGACGAGAACTCATGCAGCACGCCGTCGATCTGCACGGCGGTGACGGCCGCACCGCGCAGCGAAGACAGAAGCACGCGCCGCAGCGCGTTGCCGAGCGTGAGGCCGAAGCCACGCTCGAGCGGCTCGGCCACAAGCGTGGTCAGCGTCTTCTTCTTCGACGAGAACTCGATCTTGTTCGGCTTGATCAGTTCCTGCCAGTTTTTCTGGATCATGGTGTCTTCCTTCCTTTGACCCGCCACCATCCAATCGTGGCGGGCAGCCTGGAATTGCCGCGGAGGAGCGCCCTGGCGCTCACGCGGCGTTCAAAAATATTAGACGCGGCGCTTCTTGCGCGGGCGGCAGCCATTGTGCGGGATCGGCGTCACATCGCGGATCGAGGTGATGGTGAAGCCGGCCGCCTGCAGGGCGCGCAGCGCCGATTCACGGCCGGAGCCGGGTCCGCAGACCTCGACCTCGAGCATGCGCATGCCGTGTTCCTGTGCCTTCTTGGCGACGTCCTCGGCGGCCATCTGGGCGGCGAACGGGGTCGACTTGCGCGAACCCTTGAAGCCCTGGGCGCCGGCGGACGACCAGGCGATCGAATTGCCCTGCGCGTCGGTGATGGTGATCATCGTGTTGTTGAAGGTCGAATTGACGTGGGCAACGCCCGACGAGATGTTCTTGCGTTCGCGACGGCGAACACGAGCGGCTTCCTTGGCCATGGTAGTCCTTTCAGTTGATCTCTACACCGCCGTAACGCCAGCGGCTCCACCTTCGTAAGGGAGTAGGGGAATAGGGCAGTAAGGGAGTGGGGAAATGAACGATCCGATTTCGGACTATTTACTCCCCTACCCCCTTATTCCCCTAATTACTTCTTCTTGCCGGCGATCGCCTTGGCCGGGCCCTTGCGGGTGCGCGCATTGGTATGCGTGCGCTGGCCGCGGACCGGCAGCGAGCGGCGGTGACGCAGGCCGCGGTAGCAGCCGAGGTCCATCAGCCGCTTGATGTTCATCGAGACCTCGCGGCGCAGGTCGCCTTCGACCTGGTAGTCGCGGTCGATCGTCTCGCGGATCTGCAGCACTTCCGCGTCGGTCAACTGGTTGACGCGGCGGTCTGCCGGGATGCCGACCTTGTCGACGATCTCCTGGGCAAACTTCTTGCCGATGCCGTGAATGTACTGAAGCGCAATGACGACGCGCTTGTTGGTCGGAATGTTGACGCCGGCTATACGAGCCATGTTCTTTCATCTCCATTTGGGCCGGCCATCCTTCAAAAAGGCAGGCCCGGCGCTATCTAAGTTGCCCCGCGTCCGGTGGAGGCCGGCCCTTGCGGGAGTTTCCTGGTTCAAAACAGATGCCCTGCCCTTGCGGGCAAGCAAAGTCCATGCCTGATAGGAAGACGGGCCGCCATACCCCAATGGCTTCTTCCAGTCAAGCCCAATCTTTGCTTGTCGGAGCGGCCTAGCTCACCGCCGCCGTGAGCACCTTCTCGATCTCCGCGGTCACCTCGTCGATGCTGGCCATGCCGTCAACGCTCTTCAGCCTGCCTTTGGCATAGTAGTAGCCGGTCAGCGGCGCCGTCTTCTTGTAATATTCTCGCAGGCGCTCCTCGAACACCGCCGGGTTGTCGTCCTTGCGCACCGGCTGGCCGGCCGCCTTGGCATCCTCGGCCCGCTTGACGATGCGCCCGACCAGCGCCTTGTCGTCGACGACGAGCTCGATGACGCTGTCGAGCGCGATGTTGCGCTCGGCGAGCATGGCTTCGACGGCATCGGCCTGCACCAGCGTGCGCGGATAACCGTCGAGGATGAAGCCCCTGGCGCAGTCGGGCTGGTCGATCCGCTCGGCAACGATCGCATTGACGATCGCGTCCGATACCAGCTCGCCGGCATCCATAACCGCCTTGGCCCGCTTGCCGACTTCGGTTCCGGCCTGGACGGCGGCACGCAGCATGTCTCCCGTCGAAAGCTGGGGTATGCCGTGTTTTTCTACCAGTCTCTGTGCTTGCGTCCCCTTGCCCGCTCCTGGCGGCCCAAGCAATATCAGCCTCATCTGCTCCTCTTACCCCGCGCAACTTCGACTTCTTGATCAGGCCCTCATACTGGTGCGCGATCAGGTGACCCTGAATCTGCGCCACCGTGTCGAGCGTGACACTGACCACGATCAGAAGCGATGTGCCACCGAGATAGAAAGGTACGCCAGTCGCTGAAATCAGGAACTCAGGCAGCAGACACACCAGCACCAGGTAGATGGCGCCGATGACGGTGATCCGCGTCAGAACATAGTCGATATACTCGGCGGTGCGCTCGCCCGGACGATAGCCCGGGATGAAGCCGGAATGCTTCTTGAGCTGGTCGGCCGTGTCCTTCGGGTTGAAGACGATCGCCGTGTAGAAGAAGGCGAAGAAAATGATCATCGCCGCATAGAACGCCATATAGAGCGGCTGGCCGTGGCCCAGCGCCGCAAGAACCGTGCTCGCCCAGGCAGGCAGGTTGGTGGTCTGCGAGAAGCCGGCAACCGTTGCCGGGAGAAGCAGCAGTGAGGAGGCGAAGATCGGCGGGATGACGCCCGAGGTGTTGAGCTTCAGCGGCAGATGCGAGGTGTCGCCTTGGAACATGCGGTTGCCGACCTGCCGCTTCGGATACTGGATGAGCAGGCGGCGCTGGGCGCGCTCGAAGAAGACGATGACGCCGATGACGACGACGGCGAGCACGATGATCGCGAGAATCAGGCTAGTGGACAGCGCACCGGTGCGGCCGAGTTCCAGCGTGCCTGAAATGGCGTGCGGCAGACCGGCGACGATGCCCGAGAAGATGATCAGCGAAATGCCGTTGCCGATGCCGCGCGCGGTGATCTGCTCGCCGAGCCACATGAGGAACATGGTCCCGCCGACAAGCGTGACGACGGTCGAGATGCGGAAGAACATGCCGGGATCGGTGACGATACCGTTGCCGCCCTCCAGCCCGACCGAAATGCCGTAGGCCTGCACCAAGGCCAGCAGCACGGTGCCGTAGCGCGTGTACTGGTTGATGATCTTGCGGCCCTGCTCGCCTTCCTTCTTCAGCGCTTCCAGCGACGGGATGACCGAGGTCATCAGCTGCATGATGATGGAGGCGGAGATGTAGGGCATGATGCCGAGCGCGAAGATCGCCATGCGCTGCACGGCGCCGCCGGCAAACATGTTGAACATGCCGAGCACGCCCTTGCTCTGCGAGGAGAAGGCCTGCGCGAAAGCGTCGGGATTGATCCCGGGAAGCGGGATGTAGGTACCGAGGCGGTAGACGAGCAGCGCGCCGACGGTAAACCAGATCCGCTTCTTCAGATCCTCGGCCTTGGCGAAGGCCGCAAAATTCAGATTGGAGGCTAGTTGTTCAGCAGCCGAAGCCATGCCTGATTTTCTCCGCTAGAGCATGATGCCGAAAAGTGTGAAGCGGTTTTCGGAAGACATCATGCTCTACTTCATTGATTATGCTCTACTTCATTGATTTCTATGTCGCGCTCGATGCCCGCAGCTCAGGCGGCGCGTGTCACCGAAGCTCACGAGATAAGCTCCGGACCGTCAACATGCAAGCGGCCGCGTTGACGCGGCCGCCTAATTGATCAGATCAAAGCGCGGACGGGCGGCAAAAATGAAATCATACCCGCCGGCCGCGCTTCAAATCGCCGTTACTCGGCGGCGGCCGCTTCCGGCAGCTTCACCGAACCGCCGGCCTTCTCGATCTTCTCGATCGCAGCTTTGGAGGCGCCGGCGACGTCGAAGCTGAGCTTGGCCTTGAGCTCGCCGTCGGAGAGCACGCGCACGCCGTCCTTGGCGCGGCGGATGACGCCGGCAGTGATCAGGGTCTCAGCCGTCACGGTCTCCTTCGCGTCGAGCTTCTTGGCATCGACGGCAGCCTGGATGCGAGCAAGCGACACGACGGTGAAGCTCTTGGCGAACAGGTTGTTGAAGCCGCGCTTCGGCAGGCGCCGGTAAAGCGGCATCTGGCCGCCCTCGAAGCCGTTGATGGCAACGCCCGAGCGTGCCTTCTGGCCCTTGACGCCGCGACCGGCGGTCTTGCCAGAGCCGGAGCCGATGCCGCGACCGAGGCGCTTCCTGGAGTGCGTGGCGCCGTCCTTGTCACGCAGATCGTTGAGTTTCATGTTTCTGTCTCCCGCGCTTCCGTTCAGGCCTCGTCCACAACGCGGACGAGGTGCTGGACGGCGGCGATCATCCCGCGCACCGAAGGGGTGTCTTCCAGCGTACGCCGCTTGTGCATCTTGTTGAGGCCGAGGCCGACCAGCGTCGCGCGCTGCTCCTTCGGCCGGCGGATCGGCGAACCGATCTGCTCGATGGTGATGGTCTTGGTAGCTTTCTTGGCCATGGTCGAAATCCCTGGTCAGCGTCGACTATTCTTCGGCCGCGACGGCGGTGCCGCGGCGGGCCTGAAGGGTCGAGTACTTGATGCCGCGCGCAGCGGCCACATCCTTCGGATGCATCTGGCTCTTCAGCGCGTCGAAGGTGGCGCGAACCATGTTGTATGGGTTCGACGAACCCATCGACTTGGCGACCACGTCGTGCATGCCGAGTGTCTCGAAGACGGCGCGCATCGGGCCGCCAGCGATGATGCCGGTACCCTGCTTGGCGGCGCGCAGCAGAACGCGTCCGGCGCCCCAGCGGCCCTCGACGTCGTGATGCAGCGTGCGGCCCGAACGCAGCGGCACGAAGATCATGTCGCGCTTGGCCGATTCGGTCGCCTTGCGGATCGCCTCCGGCACTTCGCGCGCCTTGCCGTGGCCAAAGCCGACGCGGCCCTTCTGATCGCCCACGACGACGAGCGCGGCAAAGCCGAAGCGACGGCCGCCCTTCACCACCTTGGCGACGCGGTTGATGTGGACAAGCTTGTCCACCATGCCGTCGTCGCGCTCTTCGCGTTCACGCTCGCGGCCGCGGCCGCCTTCCCTACGTTCCTGTGCCATATCCTAGTCCTTGTTCTTTTCCGGAAGCACGGGTTGCTGTTTGCCGGCGCCTCTATCGACCACCGGCGGTGAATTTCTCCTTTGCATGATCCTGTCCGAAAAGTCTGCAACTTTTCGGGATCATGCATTAGAAGCTCAGACCGCCTTCGCGGGCAGCCTCGGCCAGCGCCTTGACGCGGCCGTGATAGATGTACGGGCCACGATCGAAGACGACTTCCTTGACGCCGGCCTTCGACGCGCGCTCGGCGATCAGCTTGCCGACCGCGGCAGCAGCGGCGCTGTCGGCGCCGGTCTTGAGCGAGCCCTTCAGCTCCTTCTCCAGGGTCGAGGCGGCGGCCAGCGTGTGGCCCTTGGCGTCGTCGATGACCTGGACGTAGATGTGCTTCGAGGTGCGATGCACCGAAAGCCGCGGCCGCTCGCCGGCGACCTTCTTGAGCTGGCGGCGCACGCGCTGCGCGCGGCGCTGGGTGGTTTCTTTGGGGCTAGCCATGATTCTGTTCCTTGCCTTCAGAAAACGGGGGCAACCGTGTGCGGTAGGCCAAGCCTCCCGCGGTCGCGCCCCGCGGCGATTAAAAGTCTTACTTCTTCTTGCCTTCCTTGCGGACAATCCGCTCGTCGGCATAGCGCACGCCCTTGCCCTTGTAGGGTTCGGGACCGCGATACTCGCGGATCTCGGCCGCGACCTGGCCGACCTGCTGCTTGTCGATGCCGGAGACCGTGATTTCGGTCGGCTTCGGCACGGAGATCGTGATGCCCTGCGGCGTCTCATAGACCACGTCGTGGCTGAAGCCGAGCGCCAGCTGCAGGTTCTTGCCCTGCATGGCGGCGCGATAGCCGACGCCGGTGATCTCGAGCTTCTTCTCGAAGCCGTCCTTGACGCCCTGCAGGATGTTGACGATCTGCGTGCGCGACATGCCCCACTTGGCGCGGGCGGTCTTGGTCTGGTCGCGCGGCTCGACCGAAATCTCGGCGCCTTCCATCTTGACCAGCACTTCGTCGTTGACCACGAACTTCAGCTCGCCCTTGGGGCCCTTCGCCGTCACGGTCTGGCCGTTGACGGTCGCGGAGACGCCCTGCGGCAGCGAAACGGGTTTCTTTCCGATACGAGACATTGTTGTCTCCTCTTTCCTTTACTGCTGTGAATGGTGAATGGTGGAATGGCGAACGGCGCGGTCAAAGTCCCGTGCAGCCTCACCATTCACTATTCACCATTGACCATTCACCCTTAGAAAATCTGGCAGAGGATCTCGCCGCCGACATTCTGCTCGCGCGCTTCGTGATCGGCCATGACGCCCTTCGGCGTCGAAAGGATGGCGATGCCGAGGCCGTTGGCGACATGCGGGATCGACTTGGCCGAGACATAGACGCGGCGGCCGGGCTTCGAGACGCGCTCGATTTCGCGCACGACCGGAGCGCCGTCGAAATACTTCAGCTCGATCTCGATTTCCGACTTGCCGTTCTCGAAGTCAGTCTGGCTGTAGTCGCGAATATAGCCTTCCGACTTCAGCACTTCGAGGACGCGGGCGCGCAGACGCGAGGCCGGGGTCGAGACGCTCGACTTATTGCGGCCATAGGCGTTGCGGATGCGGGTCAGCATATCGCCGAGAGGATCGCTCAATGACATCTCAGTGTCTCCTTACCAGCTCGACTTGACCAGGCCCGGGATCTGGCCGTTGTTGCCCAGATCGCGAAGCGCGATACGCGAAAGCTTGAGCTTGCGATAGTAGGCGCGCGGACGCCCCGTCACTTCGCAGCGGTTGCGGATGCGGATCTTGGCCGAGTTGCGCGGCAGCGCCGAAAGCTTCAACTGGGCGCGGAAACGCTCTTCCATCGGCTTGGACTGGTCCATGACGATGTCCTTGAGCGCCTTGCGCTTGGCGGCGTACTGACCGGCAAGCTTGCGGCGCCGGTTGTTCTTCTCGACTGAGCTGGTCTTTGCCATTTCAGATTTTTCCTTTTTCGCTGCCGTTACTGGCGGAAGGGGAAGTTGAAGGCCTTGAGCAGCGCTCTGGCCTCGTCATCCGTCTTCGCCGTCGTACAAACGATGACGTCCATGCCCCAGACCTGATCAACCTTGTCGTAGTTGATCTCCGGGAACACGATGTGCTCCTTGATGCCCATGGCGTAGTTGCCACGGCCGTCAAAGCTCTTCGGGTTCAGTCCGCGGAAGTCGCGAACGCGCGGCAGCGCGATGTTCACGAGGCGGTCGAGGAACTCGTACATGCGTTCCTTGCGCAGCGTGACCTTGGCGCCGATCGGCATGTTCTCGCGCACCTTGAAGCCCGCGATCGAGTTGCGGGCGCGGGTGACGACAGCCTTCTGGCCGGCGATCAGCGCGAGGTCCTCGGCCGCGACCGAGGGCTTCTTGGAATCGCCGGTCGCTTCGCCGACACCCATGTTCAGCACGATCTTGTCGATGCGCGGAACCTGCATCTCGTTGTCGTAGCCGAACTGCTCCTGCAGCGCCTTGCGGATGGTCTCCTGATAGACCTTCTTGAGGCGCGGCTCGTTCTTGGCAGCTGCCTGCTTGGTTTCAGCCTTAGCCATTGATGACTTCTCCCGAACGCTTGGCGACGCGCACCTTCTTGCCGTCCTTCTGGATGGCGAAGCCGACGCGGGTCGGCTTGCCGTCCTTAGGGTCGGCCAGCGCGATGTTCGACAGGTGGATCGGCGCTTCCTTGGTGATGATCCCGCCCTCTTGGGACTGGGTCTGCTTCTGGTGACGGCGAATGAGGTTCACGCCGCGGACCAGCGCGGTGTCTTCCTTCGGCTGCACCGACAGGACTTCGCCCGAACGGCCCTTGTCCTTGCCGGCAAGCACGACGACCTTGTCGCCTTTTCTGATCTTTTGCATGGGTCCGGCTCCTTACAGCACTTCAGGCGCGAGCGAGATGATCTTCATGTGGTTCTTGGCGCGAAGCTCGCGCGGAACCGGCCCGAAGATACGTGTGCCGATCGGCTCTTTCTTGTTGTCGACGAGAACGGCCGCGTTCTTGTCGAAACGGATCACGCTGCCGTCCGGACGGCGGATGTCCTTGGCCGTGCGAACCACGACCGCCTTCATCACATCGCCCTTCTTAACGCGGCCGCGCGGGATGGCTTCCTTGATCGACACCACGATGATGTCGCCGACGGAGGCATACTTCCGCTTCGAACCGCCCAGCACCTTGATGCACATGACACGACGGGCGCCGGAATTGTCCGCGACGTCGAGGTTTGTTTGCATCTGAATCATGACTGGCCGCCTTCTTCTTTTCTAACGGGACGGGCTTTCACCCCTCCCCGGTCTGTCCAAAATTCGTTTCGTTCGCCCGGATCAAGCCTGATCCGCGGTGATGACGACCCAGCGCTTGTCCTTGGAGATCGGCTTCGATTCCTGGATGAACACCTGGTCGCCGACCTTGTGGGCGTTGTTCTCGTCATGCGCCTTGTACTTCTTGGTCAGGCGCACGGTCTTCTTCATCACGGGATGCGTGAAGCGCCGCTCGACCTTGACGACGACCGTCTTCTCGTTCTTGTCGCTGACCACGGTGCCCTGCAGGATGCGCTTTGGCATGGTTCTCGTCCTTAAGCCTTCTTGGCCGCGGCTTTTTCCGCGGCGATGGTCTTGATGCGCGCGATGTCCCTGCGGACCTGCTTCACGCGTGCGGTCTTCTCGAGCTGGCCGGTGGCCTTCTGGAAGCGCAGGTTGAACTGCTCCTTCTTGAGGGCGGCCAGGTCGTCGGCCAGCTGATCCTGGGTCTTGGTCCGGATATCTTCGGCTTTCATGATCGCCTGTCCTTATTCTGCGATGCGCTGCACGAAGCGCGTCTTGACCGAGAGCTTGGCGGCGCCGAGACGCAGCGCCTCACGCGCGGTTTCTTCGCTGACGCCGTCGATCTCGAACATGATGCGGCCAGGCTTGACGCGCGCCGCCCAGTAGTCGACGGCGCCCTTGCCCTTACCCATGCGCACTTCGGTCGGCTTCGAGGTGACCGGCAGATCCGGGAACACCCGGATCCAGACGCGGCCGGCGCGCTTCATCTCGCGGGTGATCGCGCGGCGCGCCGCCTCGATCTCGCGCGCGGTGACGCGGTTCGGCTCAAGCGCCTTCAGCCCGAAACCGCCGAAATCCAGATTGGTGCCGCCCTTGGCGGTACCGTGGATACGGCCCTTGAACTGCTTGCGGAACTTTGTGCGCTTTGGCTGCAGCATCGTTCTAACTCCAAATTCTCAAATTTCTCAGGCGTTCTCGCGACGGCGACCGCGCTCACGCTCGCCGGTCTGACCGCCGTGATCGCCTTCCGTGGCGCGACGCTCCGACGCCATCGGGTCGTGCTCGAGGATCTCGCCCTTGAACACCCACACCTTGACGCCGCAGATGCCATACGCCGTGTTCGCCTCGGCCGTGCCGTAGTCGACATCGGCGCGCAGCGTATGCAGCGGCACGCGGCCTTCGCGGTACCACTCCATGCGCGCGATTTCGGCGCCGCCGAGACGGCCGGAGCAGTTGATGCGGATGCCTTCGGCACCAAGACGCATGGCCGACTGAACGGCGCGCTTCATGGCGCGACGGAACGCGATGCGGCGCTCGAGCTGCTGGGCGATCGACTGGGCGATCAGCGTGGCGTCGATTTCCGGCTTGCGCACTTCAACGATGTTGAGGTGCGTCTCGGACTTCGTCATCTCCATCAGCTTCCTGCGGAGCTTCTCGATGTCGGCGCCCTTCTTGCCGATGATCAGGCCCGGACGCGCGGCATGGATGGTGACGCGGCACTTCTTGTGCGGACGCTCGATCACGACCTTGGAGATCGCGGCCTGCTTGAGTTCCTTCTCAAGATACTTACGGATCTTGATGTCCTCATGCAGCAGCTGACCGTATTCGCCGGTGTTCGCGAACCAGCGCGAATCCCAGGTGCGGTTAATGCCGAGACGCAGCCCGATCGGATTGACTTTCTGGCCCATTATGCGGCCTCCCCTTTTTCCTCGACTTCACGAACGACGATCGTGAGGTGCGAGAACGGCTTTTCGATACGGCTGGCGCGACCACGGCCACGCGCGTGGAAACGCTTCATGACGATCGACTTGCCGACATAGGCTTCCGATACGATCAGTGCGTCGACATCGAGGTCGTGGTTGTTTTCCGCGTTGGCGATCGCCGACTCCAGCGTCTTCTTGACCGTGCCGGAAATCCGCTTGGCCGAGAATTCGAGGTCGGAAAGCGCTGTCGCGACCTTCTTGCCGCGGATCAGCGCGGCAACCAGGTTCAGCTTCTGCGGGCTGATACGGATGGTGCGCAGAACGGCGCGCGCCTCGTTGTCAGCAAGCCTGCGCGGAGCTTTGGCCTTGCCCATGATTATTTCCTCTTCGCCTTCTTATCCGCGCCATGACCGTAATAGGTCCGGGTCGGAGCGAATTCACCGAACTTGTGGCCGACCATGTCCTCGTTCACGGAGACGGGAACGTGCTTCTGGCCGTTGTAGACACCGAAGGTGAAGCCGACGAACTGCGGCAGGATGGTGGAGCGACGGCTCCACATCTTGATCACCTCATTGCGACCGCCTTCACGAACCTTGTCCACCTTCTTGAGAAGGTAGCCGTCGATGAAGGGGCCTTTCCAAATCGAACGAGTCACTTGGCGTTACCTCTTCTTAGCTCTTGCGCTGATGGCGCGAGCGCACGATGAACTTGTCGGTCGCCTTATTGGACCGCGTCTTCTTGCCCTTGGTCGGCTTGCCCCAGGGCGAAACCGGGTGACGGCCACCCGAGGTGCGGCCTTCGCCACCACCGTGCGGATGATCGACCGGGTTCATGGCCACGCCGCGATTGTGCGGGCGCTTGCCGCGCCACACCGTGCGGCCGGCCTTGCCGTCATTGATGTTGCCGTGGTCGGGGTTCGACACGGCGCCGACGGTGGCCATGCAGGAGCCGTGCACGACGCGCTGCTCGCCCGAGTTGAGGCGCAGGATCGCCATGCCCTGGTCGCGGCCGACGAGCTGGGCGTAACCGCCGGCCGAACGGGCGACCTGGCCGCCCTTGCCCGGCTTCAGCTCAATATTGTGGACGATCGTGCCGACCGGCATCGAGGCCAGCGGCATCGCGTTGCCCGGCTTCACGTCGACCGCTTCGCCGGCCACGATCTTGTCGCCGGCAGCCAGACGCTGCGGCGCCAGGATGTAGGACAGCTCGCCGTCGTCATACTTGATCAGCGCGATGAAGGCGGTGCGGTTCGGATCGTATTCGATGCGCTCGACCGTGCCGACGACGTCGTACTTCTTACGCTTGAAGTCGATGATGCGGTACGAACGCTTGTGACCGCCGCCGATGAAGCGGGCCGTGATGCGGCCGTAATTATTGCGGCCGCCCGACTTGGTCAGGCCTTCGGTCAGGCCCTTGACGGGCTTGCCCTTGTAGAGGCCCGAGCGGTCGACGATGACCAGCTGACGGGTGCTCGGCGTTACCGGGTTGAATTTCTTGAGTGCCATTGTCCTGTCCTCGCGGCCTTGCTCAGAGACCCGTCGCGACGTCGATCGACTGGCCGTCGGCCAGCGTCACAACCGCCTTCTTGACGTCGCCCTGGCGGCCAACCGTGCCGCGGAAGCGCTTGATCTTGCCCTTACGGACGAGCGTGTTCACGGCCGTAACCTTGACCCCGAAGAGAGCTTCCACGGCGGCCTTGATTTCCGGCTTCGACGCCTTCTTGGCGACATTGAAGACGACCTGGTTCTGCTCGGAAGCCATGGTCGACTTTTCGGTGATCGCCGGCGAGACGATCACGTCGTAGTGACGGAGGTCGGTCATTTGAAGCGCTCCTCGAGAGCCTCGACGGCGGCCTTCGAAAGGACCAGCGTGCCGCGGCGCAGAATGTCGTAGACGTTGATGCCCTGGATCGGCAGCACGTCGATGTTGGGAATGTTGGTCGCCGCCAGCTTGAAGTTCTGGTCAAGCTCGGCGCCGCCGATCACCAGGGCGTTGGTGAGCCCGAGCGTCTCGAGGCTCGCAACCAGCGCCTTGGTCTTGGCTTCGGCGAGCTTCAGCTCGTCGACGATGATCAGCGAAGCGCTCTTGGCCTTGGCCGAGAGAGCGTGCTTCAAGCCCAGAGCGCGCACCTTCTTCGGCAGCTCGTGCTCGTGGCTGCGCACGACCGGGCCGTGCGCCTTGCCACCGCCGCGGAACTGCGGAGCGCGAGCCGAATGGTGACGGGCGCGGCCCGTACCCTTCTGCTTGTACATCTTGGCGCCGGTGCGCGCGATCTCGGCGCGGCCCTTGGCCTTGTGCGTGCCCTGCTGCTTCTTGGCCAGCTGCCAGCGCACGACGCGCTGCAGGATGTCCTCACGCGGGTCAAGGCCGAAGATCTCCTCGGAGAGCTGTACCTTGCCAGCGTCCTTGCCGCCGAGGGTTGTGATCTTGAGGTCCATTATTCCGCTCCCTCATTGGCCGGGGCATCGTTCTTGGCGGCAGCGGCACGGATCGCGGCTGGCTTCGGCGCGTTGGCCGGCAGCGCAACCTTGGCCGCGTCACGGACCAGGATCCAGGCGCCCTTCACCCCCGGGACGGCGCCGCGGATCAGGATCAGGCCGCGGTCGGCATCGGTCGAGACGACCTCGACATTCTGGGTGGTGACGCGAACGTCGCCCATGTGGCCGGCCATCTTCTTGCCCTTGAACACCTTGCCGGGGTCCTGGCGCTGTCCGGTCGAGCCGTGCGTGCGGTGCGAGACCGAGTTACCGTGCGTGGCACGGCCGCCACCCATGTTGTGCCGCTTGATCACGCCCTGAAAACCCTTGCCGGTCGAGGTGCCCGTCACGTCGACCTTCTGGCCGGCGACGAAGTGCTCGACGGTGAGCTCGGCGCCGACGTCGATCATGTTGTCGGCGGAGACGCGGAACTCGGCGAGCTTCGCCTTTGGCTCGACGGAGGCGGCAGCGAAATGGCCGCGCATCGCCTTCGACGTGTTCTTCACCTTGGCAAGGCCAACGCCGAGCTGGACGGCGGTGTAGCCGTTCTTCTCCTGCGTGCGCTGCGCCACGACCTGGCAGTTCTCCATCTGGAGAACGGTGACGGGAACGTGTTCCCCGGCATCGTTATAGATGCGGGTCATTCCCACCTTCTTTGCAATCACACCTGAACGCATCGGTTCAATTCCTTTAGAGTTCCCTGTCGGGGCTGACGCCCCTCCACGCCTCTTGCTTCCTTCAGAGTTCCGGGTCGCCCCGCCCTCTTGTTTCTTAGAGCTTGATCTCGACGTCGACACCGGCGGCCAGATCGAGCTTCATCAGAGCATCGACCGTCTGCGGGGTCGGATCGACGATGTCGAGCAGCCGCTTGTGGGTGCGCATCTCGAACTGCTCGCGGCTCTTCTTGTCGACGTGAGGCGACCGGTTGACCGTGAACTTTTCGATCCGCGTCGGCAGCGGAATGGGGCCGCGGACGTTGGCGCCGGTGCGCTTGGCGGTCGACACGATTTCGCGCGTCGAGGCGTCGAGCACCCGGTGGTCAAACGCCTTAAGGCGGATGCGGATATTCTGTCCGTTCATGCGTCAATTCCTTGTTCTGGCGCGGCGCGGGCAGCCCCGCGCCCGCGACAGATCCGTTTCGTCCAATTATTCTTTGATGGTGACGACGATGCCGGCACCGACGGTGCGGCCGCCTTCACGGATGGCGAAGCGCAGCTTCTCTTCCATCGCGATCGGCACGATCAGCTCGACATCGACGGTGATGTTGTCGCCGGGCATCACCATCTCGGTGCCGGCCGGCAGCGTCACGATGCCGGTCACGTCGGTGGTGCGGAAGTAGAACTGCGGACGGTAGTTGGTGAAGAACGGCGTGTGCCGGCCGCCCTCGTCCTTGGTCAGGATGTAGGCTTCGGCCACGAACTTCTTGTGCGGCTTCACCGAGCCCGGCTTGGCCAGAACCTGGCCACGCTCGACACCCTCGCGGTCGATGCCGCGCAACAGCGCGCCGATGTTGTCGCCGGCCTGGCCCTGGTCGAGCAGCTTGCGGAACATCTCGACGCCCGTGCAGGTGGTCTTGGCCGTCGGACGGATGCCGACGATCTCCAATTCCTCGCCGACCTTGACCACGCCGCGCTCGACGCGGCCGGTCACGACCGTGCCGCGGCCCGAGATCGAAAACACGTCCTCGATCGGCATCAGGAACGGCTTGTCCAGCGGACGGACCGGCGTCGGGATGTAGGCGTCGACCTGCGCCATCAGCTCGCGGATGGCGTCCTCGCCGATGGTCTTGTTCGAATCCTCAAGTGCTGCCAGCGCCGAACCCTTGACGATCGGAATGTCGTCGCCGGGGAACTCGTTCTTGGTCAACAGCTCGCGAACCTCGAGCTCGACCAGCTCGAGCAGCTCGGCGTCGTCGACCTGGTCGACCTTGTTAAGGAACACCACGATCGAGGGCACGCCGACCTGGCGGGCCAAAAGGATGTGCTCGCGGGTCTGCGGCATCGGGCCGTCGGCGGCCGAAACCACCAGGATCGCGCCGTCCATCTGGGCGGCGCCGGTGATCATGTTCTTGACATAGTCGGCATGGCCGGGGCAGTCGACATGGGCGTAGTGACGGTTGGCCGTCTCGTACTCGACATGCGCCGTCGAGATGGTGATGCCGCGCGCCTTCTCTTCCGGCGCCGCGTCGATCTGGTCATAGCGCTTGTATTCGCCAAAATACTTCGTGATCGCCGCCGTCAGCGACGTCTTGCCATGATCGACGTGGCCGATCGTGCCAATGTTCACATGCGGCTTGGTGCGCTCGAATTTACCTTTTGCCACTGTATTTCTCCGTCTTACTCATCCCGCTCGGGGAAATTGATATTCGCTCCAGCCGAACCGGAAACGCGTAAGAGCCGCGGTTCCGGTGGCACAGGCATTCTCACGCGTACTTTTTCTGGACTTCCTGGGCCACCGCCGTAGGGACCGGCTCATAGTGGTCGAACTGCATCGTGTACTGGGCGCGGCCCTGCGACATCGAACGCAGATTGTCGACGTACTTGAACATGTTGGCCAAAGGCACCATCGCGTTGATGACGACGGCCACGCCACGCGCTTCCTGGCCCTGGATCTGGCCGCGACGGCCGTTGAGGTCGCCGATAACGCCGCCGACATAGTCTTCCGGCGTCACGACCTCGACCTTCATGATCGGCTCCAGGAGCTGCACACCAAGCCGGGGTGCGGCTTCCTTGAAGCAGGCGCGGGAGGCAATTTCGAACGCCAGCACCGAGGAGTCGACGTCGTGGAAGGCACCGTCGATCAGCGTCGCCTTGACGCCGATCATCGGGAAGCCGGCAAACGGGCCGGAACCCATGACGCTCTGGATGCCCTTCTCGACGCCGGGGATGTATTCCTTCGGCACCGCGCCGCCGACGATCTTGGACTCGAACAGGAACTCTTCGCTCTCGGTGTTCGGCTCGAACACGATCTTGACGCGAGCGAACTGGCCGGTACCGCCCGTCTGCTTCTTGTGCGTGTAGTCCTGCTCATGGGTGCGGGTGATCGTCTCGCGATAGGCCACCTGCGGAGCGCCGACATTGGCTTCGACCTTGAACTCGCGGCGCATGCGGTCGACGATGATGTCGAGATGCAGCTCGCCCATGCCGGCGATGATGGTCTGACCGCTTTCCTCGTCGGTCTTGACGCGGAAGGACGGATCCTCTGCCGCCAGGCGATGCAGCGCGAGGCCCATCTTTTCCTGGTCGTTCTTGGTCTTCGGCTCGATGGCGATCTGGATGACCGGATCGGGGAATTCCATGCGCTCGAGGATGACCGGATGCAGTGGATCGCAGAGCGTGTCGCCGGTCGTCGTGTCCTTGAGGCCGGCCAGCGCGACGATGTCGCCGGCATAGGCTTCCTCGATATCGGCGCGCGAATTCGCATGCATCTGCAGCATGCGGCCGATGCGCTCCTTCTTGCCCTTCACGGTGTTGTCGAGCGAGGTGCCCTTGGTGAGCTTGCCCGAATAGATGCGAGCGAAGGTCAGCGAGCCGACGAACGGGTCGTTCATGATCTTGAACGCCAGCATCGACAGCGGCTCGTTGTCGTCGGCATGACGCTCGATCTCGGCGTCGGTCTTGGCGTCGACACCCTTGATGGCCGGCACGTCGATCGGCGACGGCAGGTATTCGACCACGGCGTCCAGCAGCGGCTGTACGCCCTTGTTCTTGAAGGCCGAGCCGCAGAACATGGGGAAGAACTTGACCGCGATCGTGCCCTTGCGGATCAGCGCGCGGATCTCGTCGTTCGACGGCATGTTGCCTTCGAGGTAATTCTCGAGCGCGGTCTCGTCCATCTCGACGGCGGCCTCGATCATCTTCTCGCGATACTGAGCGGCCTTGTCCTTGAGGTCGGCCGGGATTTCGACGACGTCCCAGGCAGCGCCCAGCGTCTCGTCGCGCCAGACAAGCGCGTTCATTTCGACGAGGTCGACGACGCCCTTGAACTCGGTCTCGGCGCCGATCGGCAGCTGCATGACGACGGCCTGCGCGCCGAGGCGCGAACCGATCATTTCCACCGAGCGGTAGAAGTCGGCGCCGATCTTGTCCATCTTGTTGCAGAAGATCATGCGCGGCACGTGGTACTTGTCGGCCTGGCGCCACACGGTCTCGGTCTGCGGCTCGACGCCGGCGTTGGCATCGAGCAGCGCGATGGCGCCGTCGAGCACGCGCAGCGAACGCTCGACCTCGATGGTGAAGTCGACGTGTCCGGGAGTGTCGATGATGTTGAAGCGGCGCATCTTGCCGTCACGACCCTTCCAGAAGGTCGTGGTCGCGGCAGAGGTGATGGTGATGCCGCGTTCCTGCTCCTGCTCCATCCAGTCCATGGTGGCAGCGCCGTCATGGACTTCGCCGATCTTGTGCGACTTGCCCGTGTAGTACAGGACGCGCTCGGTCGTCGTCGTCTTGCCGGCGTCGATATGCGCCATGATACCGAAATTGCGGTAGTCTTCGATTTTGTATTCGCGGGCCATGGGAGGTGCCTCTCAGTCTCGTTCGCGCTTTACCAGCGGTAGTGCGCGAAGGCGCGGTTGGCTTCCGCCATCTTGTGGGTGTCTTCACGCTTCTTGACGGCCGTGCCGCGGTTGTTGGCCGCGTCCATCAGCTCGCCCGAGAGGCGGTCGACCATCGTGGTCTCGTTGCGGTTACGTGCGGCGGCAATCAGCCAGCGGATGGCCAGCGCCTGGCGGCGCTCGGGGCGCACATCCACCGGAACCTGGTAGGTGGCGCCGCCGACGCGACGCGAACGCACTTCCACATGCGGCGCGACATTGTCGAGCGCCTGGTGGAAGACAGCGACTGGCTCCTGCTTGGTCTTGGCCTGGACCTGGTCCAGCGCGCCGTAGACGATGGTCTCGGCAACCGACTTCTTGCCGTCATACATGACGGCGTTCATGAACTTGGTGACGACCAGATCGCCGAACTTGGGGTCCGGATTGATCTCACGCTTTTCTGCACTGTGACGACGGGACATGGCTCTTGTCTCTCAATCTCGTGGCACGGCGCAGTCAAAAAAAGCGCCGAAGCCGGAAACCCTTACTTCGGACGCTTGGCACCGTATTTCGAACGGCGCTGCTTGCGGTTCTTCACACCCTGCGTGTCGAGCACGCCGCGGATGATGTGATAGCGGACGCCCGGCAGATCCTTGACGCGGCCGCCGCGGATCATGACCACCGAGTGCTCCTGAAGGTTATGGCCTTCGCCCGGGATGTAGCCGATCACTTCGAAACCATTGGTCAGACGGATCTTGGCCACCTTGCGCAGCGCCGAGTTCGGCTTCTTCGGCGTCGTCGTGTAGACGCGCGTGCAGACGCCCCGCTTCTGCGGGTTCTGCTGCATGGCCGGGACCTTGTTGCGCTTCACCGGCGCCAGGCGCGGCTTGCGGATCAGCTGGTTGACGGTAGGCATTAAACCCTCTTGTCTCTCAATTCCGTGTCTTGCCCTGTCAGGGCCGCTCAAAGCGTCATGTCCATACGCGAATTCGGGCAACACACCGCGCCTCGCGGTCCTGCCCGAACAAATTGCAGAGGAAGCGGAAGCCGCTTCATGCGCGCCGGAGATGTCTTTTCGCTCGTAAAACGAACCCTGTTTGAGGCAAACTCCAAGGCGCGTCGCCTCGGAAAAGCAAGTCTCACATCGGTTCTGACGTGGCGGCTTCTACTCGCAAGCCCCCTATCCGTCAACCCCGGAACGGCAAATATTGCGCCCGATCCGGAGCTTGGCAGCCATGCGGAAAACGCATGTAATTTTCTTGCGTCTTTTTTCAAGAGCGAGGAAGAAAGTGACCCGCTTTCGCCTGTCATCTCGGCCGGCTTCGTGCAAATAAGGCGGCATGAATGGCAAGACTCCACGCTTCCGGAGGAATCAGCCCGTGAACGACAACGAGGAGCGCCCGGTCACCATCATCACCGGCCGGGTGTGGCGGCGAAAAGGCGGCAAGCCGGAAGGCGTGCATGTGATGCTGGTCGCGCCCGACGATGATTCTGCCGTCCGCCGCGCGCTCGAATCGCTCGCCGCCGAAGGATTCGCCGAAGCCGAGCTCGACCAGATCGGCGACATGGAAGGCACCCCCGACGAAGAGCCGCATCTGTCCGCCTATCAGGGCGCGCTGGAGGGCGAAGTCTCGATCGTTACCTTCGACGAGCCGAGCTGATCCCGGACGGGAATCGCGAGATCACGATTTCGTCCAGGCTTGCCGGGCACCGTTGTCCTGCCTAAGAACACCTACTTCTTCCATCCCTCGGAGTCCCAATGACCAGCAACCCCATCAGGATCGGTATCGTCGGCGTGGGAAAGATCGTCCGCGACCAGCATCTTCCGGCACTGGCCAAGGACAGCAGTTATCGGCTTGCGGCCGCCGCCAGCCGCCACGGCAAGGTGGACGGCATCCCGAACTATCCGACGATCGAGGCGATGCTTAAGGCCGAGCCGGGCCTGGAAGCCGTCTCGCTCTGCATGCCGCCGCAGTTCCGCTATGACGCCGCGCGTACCGGGCTCGAGGCCGGAAAGCACGTCTTCATGGAGAAGCCGCCGGGCGCCACCGTCAGCGAGGTCGAGCACCTGAAGGCGATTGCCGCGAAGAAAGGCGTTTCGCTTTTCGCCAGCTGGCATTCGCGCTACGCGCCGGCGGTCGAGGCCGCGCGCGCCTTCCTGGCTTCGGCCAGAATCGACTCGGCGGCGATCAACTGGAAGGAAGACGTGCGCCGCTGGCACCCGAACCAGGAATGGATCTGGGCGCCGGGCGGTTTCGGCGTGTTCGATCCCGGCATCAACGCGCTATCGATCGCCACCCACATCCTGCCGCCGATGTTCATCACCTCGGCCGTGCTCGACTTCCCCGAGAACCGCGCCTCGCCGGTCGCGGCGCATGTCACCTTCCGCACCTCGAACGGGCTCCCGGTGACAATGGAGCTCGACTGGCTGCAGACCGGTCCGCAGAGCTGGGACATCCTGGCCGAGACCGACAAGGGCAAGATGGTGCTTTCGGGCGGCGGCGCAAAGCTCGCCGTCGACGGCAAGATCATCCATGACGAGCCGGAAGCCGAATATCCGATGCTCTACAAGCGTTTCGCCGAGATTGTCCGCGCCGGCATCTCCGACGTCGACCTGGCCCCGCTCCAGCACGTCGCCGACGCCTTCATGCTCGGCAAGCGCAATGTGGTCGAGCCTTTCTTCGATTAACAGCAAGCCCCGTGCAGCGCCGGCGTCAGTCCACGATCGCTATCGCAAAGCCGTCATAGCCCTTGGCGCCGACGGTCTGGATGGCGGTGCCGTCCAGCCGCTTCTCCTGCCCGATGAATGAGAGCGCCGCGCGGGCGCCGACGACGTTTTCGTCGCGGCCGTCGTCCTTCAGCACGGCGCCGTCGCGGATGACGTTGTCGCAGACTATCACCGTTCCGGAGCGCGACAGCCGCATGGCCCAGCTGAGATAATTCGGGTTGTTCGGCTTGTCGGCGTCGATGAAGATCAGGTCGAACGGACCGGCATTTTCGCTGACCAAGGCTGCTAGCGATTGAAGAGCTGGCCCGAGCCGCAGATCCACCTTGTCGGAAACCCCTGTCCGCTCGAAGTTCGAGCGCGCGACCTTGGCATGGTGCGGCTCAAGCTCCAGCGTCACTACTCTGCCATCGGCAGGCAGGCCCCTTGCCATCCAGATGGTCGAGTAACCACCGAGCGTGCCGATCTCGAGCACCTTCCTTGCGCCGCGAATTCGCACCAGAAGCGAAAGCAATTTGCCCTGTGCGGCCGAGACGTCGATCGCCGGCAGGCCCTGCTCGCGGTTGGCCGCAAGCACCGCGTCTAGCGCGGGATCCGCATCGAAAAGAGAGGAGACGATGTAGTCGTCGACAGCTGTCCAGGTCCTGGCGCTCATGGTTTTTCCTCGTTCATAACCCGAATGAAAAAGGGGCCACGCGGGCCCCTTTTCTTTCTCTCATTGCATCCGCGCTTACTGCGCGGCGTTGACCATGTTGGTCAGCATCGGCTCGGCGACCTCGACACCGGAGGCCTTGCGGCGCTCGTCGATGATGAGTTCGTCGCGCGAGGTGGCGATGCGCCTTATCTGGCTCATCGTGCCGCCCGTGCCCGCCGGGATGAGGCGGCCGACGATGACATTCTCCTTCAGACCCTGCAGCATGTCGGTCTTACCGGCGACCGCGGCTTCCGTCAGTACCCTGGTCGTCTCCTGGAAGGACGCGGCCGAGATGAAGGACGGCGTCTGCAGCGAGGCTTTGGTGATGCCGAGCAGCACCGGCTGACCTTCGGCCGGCTTCTTGCCGTCCTCGATCAACCGCTCGTTGACCTCTTCCAGCTCGATCACGTCGACGTGGTCGCCCGGAATGTAGGTCGAGTCGCCCTGCGTGGTGATCTCGACCTTCTGCAGCATCTGGCGAACGATCACCTCGATGTGCTTGTCGTTGATCGACACGCCCTGCAGGCGGTAGACCTCCTGGATCTCGTTGACGAGGTAGGACGCAAGCGCCTCCACGCCCTTGATCGCCAGGATGTCGTGCGGCGCCGGGTTGCCGTCGAGGATGTAGTCGCCCTTCTCGATGACGTCGCCGTCCTGCAGATGGAACGGCTTGCCCTTCGGGATCAGGTACTCGACCGGCTCCAGCGTCGAGTCGTGCGGCTCGATGATGATGCGGCGCTTGTTCTTGTAGTCGCGGCCGAAGCGGACCGTGCCATCGATCTCGGCGATGATGGCGTGATCCTTCGGACGGCGAGCCTCGAACAGTTCGGCCACCCGCGGCAGACCGCCGGTGATGTCCTTGGTCTTGGCGCTTTCCATCGGGATACGCG
This sequence comes from Mesorhizobium sp. M1A.F.Ca.IN.022.06.1.1, assembly GCF_003952605.1. NCBI lineage: Bacteria > Pseudomonadati > Pseudomonadota > Alphaproteobacteria > Hyphomicrobiales > Phyllobacteriaceae > Mesorhizobium > Mesorhizobium sp. M1A.F.Ca.IN.022.06.1.1. The sequence goes on from NZ_CP034455.1 coordinate 126,841, forward strand.
CAAGCACGTCGCCCGGACGGACATGCGCGCCCGGCTCGACCGAGAGAATGGCCTCGACCGAGAGCAGGAAGCGTGCATCGCCGCCCTTCGACAGCTTGCCCACCTTGCCCTTGGCGTCCTGCACGACGATCGCCGGCTTCAGGTCGCTGCCGCGCGGCGTCGAACGCCAATCGATGACCTCACGCTTGGTGATGCCGGTCGACTCGTCGGCGGTCTCCTGGACGGAGATGCCGTCGACCAGATCCTCGAACGCCACCTTGCCCTCGATTTCGGTGAGGATCGGGCGGGTGTAAGGATCCCACTCGGCGATGCGCTGCCCGCGCTTCACCTTGTCGCCGTCATCCACGAAGATGCGCGAGCCATAGGCGACGCGGTGCGTGGCGCGTTCCTTGCCGGCCTCGTCGAGGATCAGAACCGCCATGTTGCGGCCCATCACCATCTGCTGACCTTCGGAGTTGCGCACCACGTTGCGATTGCGGATCTCGACCTTGCCCTCATAGGAGGCTTCGAGGAACGAAGAATCCACCACCTGCGCGGTGCCGCCCATGTGGAAGGTGCGCATGGTGAGCTGGGTGCCCGGCTCGCCGATCGACTGCGCCGCGATGACGCCGACGGCCTCGCCCTGGTTGACGGGCGTGCCGCGGGCAAGATCGCGACCGTAGCAGACCGCGCAGACGCCGGTCCTGACCTCGCAGGTCAGCGCCGAGCGGATGCGGACCGACTGGACGCCGGCCTTCTCGATCTGCTCCACGTCACGCTCGTCCATCAGCTTGCCGGCCTTGACCAGCACTTCGCCGGAGACCGGGTGGTTGATGTCGTCGAGCGCCGTGCGGCCGAGCACGCGCTGACCGACCGAGGCGACGATCTGGCCGGCATCGACGATCGGCTGCATGGTGAGGCCCTTGTCGGTGCCGCAATCCAGCGAATTGACGATGCAGTCCTGCGCCACGTCGACCAGACGGCGGGTCAGGTACCCCGAGTTCGCCGTCTTCAAGGCGGTGTCGGCCAGACCCTTGCGGGCGCCGTGGGTCGAGTTGAAGTACTCGAGCACGGTGAGGCCTTCCTTGAAGTTCGAGATGATCGGCGTCTCGATGATCTCGCCCGAAGGCTTGGCCATCAGGCCGCGCATGCCGGCGAGCTGGCGCATCTGGGTGGGCGAACCGCGCGCACCCGAATGCGACATCATATAGATCGAGTTCATCGGCTTCTGACGGCCGTTTTCCTCGAACTCGACCGCCTTGATGCGGGCCATCATCTCGTCGGCGACCTTCTCCGAGCACTTGGCCCAGGCGTCGACCACCTTGTTGTACTTCTCGCCCTGCGTGATCAGGCCGTCATTGTACTGCTGCTCGTACTCCTTGGCCAAAGCCTCGGTATCGGAGACCAGCTTCAGCTTGGTGTCCGGAATCACCATGTCGTCCTTGCCGAACGAAATGCCGGCGCGGCAGGCATGCGCAAAGCCGAGAGCCATGATGCGGTCGCAGAAGATGACCGTCTCCTTCTGCCCGCAGTGGCGGTAGACGGTGTCGATCATCTTGGAGATGTTCTTCTTGGTCATCTCCTGGTTGGCGATGTCGTACGGTACGTTGACGTTCTTCGGCAGAAGCTCGCCGATGATCATGCGGCCGGGCGTGGTTTCATAGATCTTCGACACCGTCTTGCCTTCGGCATCGACGGTGCGGAAGCGGCCCTTGATCTTGGCGTGCAGGGTCACCGCCTTGGTCTCCAGCGCATGCTGGAGCTCGCCCATGTCGGCGAACACCATGCCTTCGCCCGGCTCGTTCTGGTTGACGATCGACAGATAGTAGAGACCGAGAACCATGTCCTGCGACGGCACGATGATCGGCGCGCCGGAGGCCGGGTGCAGGATGTTGTTGGTCGACATCATCAGCACGCGCGCTTCGAGCTGCGCTTCCAGGGACAGCGGCACATGGACCGCCATCTGGTCGCCGTCGAAGTCGGCATTGAAGGCCGTGCAGACCAGCGGATGCAGCTGGATCGCCTTGCCTTCGATCAGGATCGGCTCGAACGCCTGGATGCCGAGGCGGTGCAGCGTCGGCGCGCGGTTCAAGAGCACCGGATGCTCGCGGATAACCTCGTCGAGGATATCCCAGACCTCCGGACGCTCCTTCTCGACCAGCTTCTTCGCCTGCTTGACGGTCGAGGAGAAACCCTTGGCGTCGAGGCGGGCGTAGATGAAAGGCTTGAACAGCTCCAGCGCCATCTTCTTCGGCAGGCCGCACTGATGCAGCTTGAGTTCCGGACCGGTCACGATGACCGAGCGGCCGGAATAGTCGACACGCTTGCCGAGCAGGTTCTGGCGGAACCGGCCCTGCTTGCCCTTGAGCATGTCGGATAGCGACTTCAGCGGACGCTTGTTGGCGCCGGTGATGACGCGCCCGCGGCGGCCGTTGTCGAACAGCGCGTCGACGGCCTCCTGCAGCATGCGCTTTTCATTGCGCACGATGATGCCGGGCGCGCGCAGCTCGATCAGCCGCTTCAAGCGATTGTTGCGGTTGATGACGCGGCGATAGAGGTCGTTGAGGTCGGACGTGGCGAAGCGGCCGCCGTCCAGCGGGACCAGCGGGCGCAGGTCCGGCGGGATCACCGGAACGACCTTCATGATCATCCATTCCGGACGGTTGCCGGATTCCATGAAGTTCTCGACGACCTTGAGCCGCTTCAGAAGCTTCTTCTGCTTGAGCTCGGACGAGGTCGAAGCCAGCTCCGAGCGCAGGTCGCCGGCGATCTTCTCCAGATCCATGCCGGCCAACAGGTCATGGATGGCCTCGGCGCCGATCATGGCGGTGAAAGAGTCTTCGCCATACTCGTCGACGGCCAGCATGTACTCTTCCTCGCTGAGCAGTTGGTGCTCCTTCAGCGCGGTGAGGCCAGGCTCGGTGACGATGTAGTTCTCGAAGTAGAGGACGCGCTCGATATCCTTCAGCGTCATGTCGAGCAGCGTGCCGATGCGCGAAGGCAGCGACTTCAGGAACCAGATATGGGCGACGGGCGCGGCGAGCTCGATATGGCCCATGCGCTCGCGGCGGACGCGCGACAGCGTGACTTCGACGCCGCACTTCTCGCAGATAACGCCCTTGTACTTCATGCGCTTGTACTTGCCGCACAGGCACTCGTAGTCCTTGATCGGACCAAAAATGCGCGCGCAGAACAGACCGTCACGCTCCGGCTTGAAGGTGCGGTAGTTGATCGTCTCCGGCTTTTTGATCTCACCGAACGACCAGGACAGAATCTTCTCAGGGCTGGCGAGCGAGATCCGGATGGAATCGAACACCTGCGCAGGCGCCTGGGGGTTGAAGAGATTCATGACCTCTTGGTTCATGCCGTTCTCCTTTTCGGGGTCCTCGAAAACCCCTTGCATCGAGCGCGGGCCGAGTGCCCGCAGACTGGCCGGCCTGACCGGCCGAGAATTTGTTGGGCGCGCCACGTTGTTCGCGGCGCGCCATTACCCTTGTTCGGCCGCGCCCTTATTCGGCAGCATCGGGCAGCCGCACGGCAGCGTCTTCGAACTTGGTGTTCTCCAGTTCGACATTGAGGCCGAGGGAGCGCATCTCCTTGACGAGAACGTTGAAGCTCTCGGGAATGCCGGCTTCGAACGTATCGTCGCCGCGCACGATTGCCTCGTAGACCTTGGTGCGTCCGGCAACGTCATCCGACTTCACCGTCAGCATCTCCTGCAGCGTATAAGCGGCGCCGTAGGCTTCCAGCGCCCAGACCTCCATTTCGCCGAAGCGCTGGCCGCCGAACTGCGCCTTGCCGCCCAGCGGCTGCTGGGTGACGAGCGAGTACGGACCGATCGAGCGCGCGTGGATCTTGTCGTCCACCAGGTGGTGAAGCTTGAGCATATAGATGTAGCCCATCGTCACCTTGCGATCGAACGGCTCGCCGGTGCGGCCGTCATAAAGCTGCGACTGACCGCTGGTGTGCAGGCCCGCCTGCTGCAGCATGGTGTTGATGTCGGCTTCGTGCGCGCCGTCGAACACCGGAGTCGCGATGGAGACGCCGCGGCGCATCTGTTCGCTCAGGCGAATGATGCTCTCGTCGTCATAGTCGCGGACCGGCTCGTTGCGGTCGTTGGAAGGCATGAAGCTTTCCAGCGTCTTGCGCAGCGGCTTGATGTCGCCGCCAGCCTTGTAGGCGTCGATCAGCTCGCCGATCTTCCTGCCCATGCCGGCGCAGGCCCAGCCCAGATGCGTTTCCAGGATCTGGCCGACATTCATGCGGCTCGGCACACCCAGCGGGTTGAGCACGATATCGGCATGCGTGCCGTCCTCGAGGAAAGGCATGTCCTCGACCGGAACGATGCGCGACACCACGCCCTTGTTGCCGTGACGGCCGGCCATCTTGTCGCCCGGCTGCATCTTGCGCTTCACCGCCACGAAGACCTTGACCATCTTCATGACGCCCGGAGGCATCTCGTCGCCGCGCTGCACCTTCTCGACCTTGTCCATGAAGCGCTGCTCGAGCGCCTTCTTGGAGTCGTCGTACTGGCCGCGCAGGGCTTCCAGCTCGCTCTGCAGCTTTTCGTTCTCCACGGCGAACTGCCACCACTGCGAGCGCGGATACTCGTCGAGCGTGTCCTTCGACAGCTTCGAGCCCTTCTTGAAGCCCTTCGGCCCGGCAATCGCTTCCTTGCCGACCAGCATGTCCGACAGGCGCGAATAGACGTTGCGATCGAGGATCGCCTGCTCGTCGTCGCGGTCCTTGGCCAGACGCTCGATCTCCTCGCGCTCGATCGCCATGGCGCGCTCGTCCTTCTCCACGCCGTGGCGGTTGAAGACGCGCACTTCGACGACCGTGCCGAAGGTGCCCGGAGGCATGCGCATGGAGGTGTCGCGAACGTCCGAGGCCTTTTCGCCGAAGATGGCGCGCAGGAGCTTCTCTTCCGGCGTCATCGGGCTTTCGCCCTTCGGCGTGATCTTGCCGACCAGGATGTCGCCCGGCTGCACTTCCGCGCCGATATAGACGATGCCGGCCTCGTCGAGGTTCTTCAGCGCTTCCTCCGAGACGTTCGGAATGTCGCGCGTGATCTCCTCCGGTCCGAGCTTGGTGTCGCGGGCCATGACCTCGAACTCCTCGATGTGGATCGAGGTGAAGACGTCGTCGGCCACGATGCGCTCGGAGAGCAGGATCGAGTCCTCGTAGTTGTAGCCGTTCCACGGCATGAACGCGACCAGCACGTTGCGGCCGAGCGCCAGATCGCCGAGCTCGGTCGAAGGACCGTCGGCGATGATGTCGCCCTTGTTCACCCGGTCGCCGACACGCACCAGCGGACGCTGGTTGATGCAGGTATTCTGGTTCGAACGCTGGAACTTCATCAGCCGGTAGATGTCGACGCCGGACTTGCCCGGGTCGAGATCTTCGGTGGCGCGGATAACGATACGGGTGGCGTCCACCTGGTCGACCACGCCGCCGCGGCGGGCGCCGATGGCGGCGCCTGAGTCACGGGCGACGACCGGCTCCATGCCGGTGCCGACGAACGGCGCCTCGGCGCGCACCAGTGGCACGGCCTGACGCTGCATGTTCGAGCCCATCAGCGCGCGGTTGGCGTCGTCGTTCTCGAGGAACGGGATGAGGGCCGCGGCCACCGACACCATCTGCTTCGGCGACACGTCCATCAGGTCGACGTTCTCGCGCGGCGCCATCATCACCTCGCCGGCGTTGCGGCAGATGACGAACTCGTCGACGAAGCTGCCGTTCTTGTCGAGCTCGGCGTTGGCCTGCGCGACGTGGTGCTTGGCCTCTTCCATCGCCGACAGATAGACGACTTCATTGGTCAGCTTGCCGTTGACGATCTTGCGGTACGGGCTCTCGATGAAGCCGTACTTGTTGACACGCGCGAAGGTGGCGAGCGAGTTGATCAGACCGATATTCGGGCCTTCCGGCGTCTCGATCGGGCAGATACGGCCGTAGTGCGTCGGATGCACGTCGCGCACCTCGAAGCCGGCACGCTCGCGGGTCAGACCGCCCGGTCCAAGCGCCGACAGGCGACGCTTGTGGGTGATCTCCGACAGCGGGTTGGTCTGGTCCATGAACTGCGACAGCTGCGAGGAGCCGAAGAACTCGCGCACGGCGGCGGCCGCCGGCTTGGCGTTGATCAGGTCCTGCGGCATGACCGTGTCGATCTCGATCGAGGACATACGCTCCTTGATCGCGCGCTCCATGCGCAGCAGACCGACGCGGTACTGGTTCTCCATCAGCTCGCCGACCGAGCGGACGCGGCGGTTGCCGAGATTGTCGATGTCGTCGATCTCGCCCTTGCCGTCGCGCAGCTCGACCAGCGTCTTGACCACGGCCAGGATGTCTTCCTTGCGCAGCACGCGCACGGTGTCCTCGGCCTTGAGCTCGAGGCGCATGTTCATCTTGACGCGGCCGACAGCCGACAGGTCATAGCGCTCGCTGTCGAAGAACAGCGAGTTGAACATGGCTTCGGCGGTCTCGAGCGTCGGCGGCTCGCCCGGACGCATGACGCGGTAGATGTCGAACAGCGCGTCCTGGCGGCTCTCGTTCTTGTCGACGGCGAGCGTGTTGCGGATGTAGGCGCCGACATTGACGTGGTCGATGTCGAGGATCTGGATCTCGTCCTCGCCGGTGCCGAGCAGCACCTTCAGCGTCTTCTCGTCGATCTCGTCGCCGGCCTCGAGGAAGATCTCGCCGGTGGCGTAGTTGACAATGTCCTCGGCCAGGTAGTTGCCGAGCAGGTCCTCGTCGGTCGCCTTGATCGCCTTGAGACCCTTTTCGCCGAGCTGGCGGGCCTGGCGGGCGGTGATCTTCTTGCCGGCCTCGACGACGATCTCGCCCGTGTCGGCGTCGACCAGGTCGCCGACAGCCTTGAGGCCGCGGAAGCGCTCGACATTGAACGGGATGCGCCAGTGGTCGCCGGCACGCTTGTAGGTGATCTTGTTGTAGAAGGTCGACAGGATCTCTTCGCCGTCCATGCCGAGCGCCATCAGCAGCGACGTCACCGGAATCTTGCGGCGGCGGTCGATGCGGGCGTGGACCACGTCCTTGGAATCGAACTCGATGTCGAGCCACGAGCCGCGATAGGGGATGACGCGCGCGGCAAACAGAAGCTTGCCCGACGAGTGCGACTTGCCCTTGTCGTGGTCGAAGAAGACGCCCGGCGAACGGTGCATCTGCGAGACGATGACGCGCTCGGTGCCGTTGACGATGAAGGTGCCGTTCGACGTCATGAGCGGCATGTCGCCCATATAGACGTCCTGCTCCTTGATATCCTTGATCGACTTCGCGCCGGTATCCTCATCGATGTCGAACACGATGAGGCGCAGCGTCACCTTCAGCGGCGCAGCATAGGTCAGGTCGCGCTGACGGCATTCGTCGACGTCGAATTTCGGTCCTTCGAACTCATACTTCACGAATTCCAGCATCGAGGAGCCGGAAAAATCGGAGATCGGGAAGACCGACTTGAAAACAGCCTGCAGCCCCTCGTCCGGACGCCCGCCCTTGGGCTCGTCCACCATCAGGAACTGGTCATAGGATGCCTTCTGAACCTCGATTAGGTTCGGCATCTCCGCAACTTCCGGGATCTTCCCGAAGAACTTGCGTACGCGTCTGCGGCCATTGAAAGTCTGGGTCTGGGCCATCGTCGCTCCTTAGCTCAAAACTCGGGGCGAACCTCGCCGCGGTTCGCCTTGCACCAATGGGCCGCTCGCCGGCCGCCCCTGTCAGTTTTCCGGCCGCCCTTCCAATTGCTTGGCGGCTGCCGGTAAAAACGGGAGAAAACCCGTTTCCTGAAGGCCGCTTCCGGCCCTCAGGAAAGAGGTTTTCAAACGTCTCGCGCAACGAAGCCTCCCTTTCATCAAGGGAGGGGGCGGCCGGCGCGAGGCCGTCCGCCCTCAACCATAAGGCTTACTTCAGCTCGACCTTGGCGCCAGCTGCTTCCAGCTGAGCCTTGAACTTGTCGGCATCGGCCTTGGAAACGCCTTCCTTGACCGGCTTCGGAGCGGCCTCGACGAGGTCCTTGGCTTCCTTGAGGCCAAGGCCGGTGATGGCGCGGACTTCCTTAATGACGTTGATCTTCTGGGCGCCGGCGTCGGCGAGAACGACGTCGAATTCCGTCTTCTCTTCAGCCGGAGCAGCAGCAGCGGCAGCGCCACCGCCAGCAGCGGCAACCGCCACCGGAGCAGCAGCCGAAACGCCCCACTTCTCTTCCAGGAGCTTCGACAGCTCGGCCGCCTCGAGGACGGTCAGCTTCGAAAGGTCGTCTACGATCTTCGCGAGATCAGCCATTTTGATATTCCTTTAGTTGGTTCGAACGTGTGTTGTTGACAGCGAGGAACGGCCTCATGCCGCCTCGTCCTTCCGGGCGTAAGCGCCGATGACGCGCGCGACCGAAGCCGCGGGCGCATTGACGATCTGGGCGATCCGGGTAGCCGGCGTGGCGATCATGCCAACCAGCTTGGCGCGCAGCTCGTCGAGCGACGGCATCGTGGCGAGCGCCTTGACACCATCGGCGTTGAGCGAGGTCGAGCCCATCGCGCCGCCGAGAATGATCAGCTTGTCATTCCCCTTGGCGAAATCGGACGTGACCTTCGGCGCCGCAACCGGATCCTCCGAATAAGCGACCAGCGTCTGTCCCTTGAACAGATCGACGATCGATGCGGAGTCCGTGCCCTGAAGAGCGATCTTGGCGAGACGGTTCTTCGCGACTTTGACGGTGCCGCCGGCGGCGCGCATCTTCGACCGGAGGTCGTTCATTTGCGCCACGGTGATACCGGCGTAGTGGGCCACGACGACTGAACCCGCGCTCGAGAACGCTTCGTTCAGGCCCGTGACGAGTTCGCGCTTTTCCGCTCTGTCCACTGCCTATCTCCAGTTGACCCCTGCCTCTTCTCGAGGTCAGAAGTCGGGTTGCCTTTTGCCGGCCGGGCCATCCTAATCGTGGATCTCCCGAACGGCGCTCGAGGATCCTGCCCCCTTTTCGCCCACCGACGGCAAGCCGGCGATGTGCTGACAAAAGGCAAACACGGTTCGAACCTTTCATTGGAGCTTGTCGCTCCTTTGTCGGGTCTTCACCCGTCTCATGCAGGCCCAAGTGAATTAAGGCTTTTGGGCCGCCTGCAATCTCGGACAGGATATCCGGAACCTTTCGGCTTCCGGGGTACCGGGCCGCCGACGGATCGGCGGTCCGGAATTCTTCTTTGTTGGAGCATGATCTTTTCCGAAATCCACTTTTCGGGATCATGCTCTAGCGACCGGCCTGAAGCCGGCCAGACGACGCTTACGACGCGGCGAGCGTCGCGATGTCGAGCTTGAGGCCGGGACCCATCGTCGAGGTGACCGACACCTTCTTGACGTAGTTGCCCTTGGCGCCGGCGGGCTTGGCCTTGTTCACCGCATCGGCGAAGGCCCGCACATTCTCTTCCAGCGCCTTGACGTCGAACGAGACCTTGCCGACGCCGGCCTGGACGATGCCGGCCTTCTCGACGCGGAACTCGACGGCGCCGCCCTTCGAGGCCTTGACGGCGGCCGCGACATCGGGGGTCACGGTGCCGACCTTCGGGTTCGGCATCATGCCGCGCGGGCCGAGCACCTTACCCAGACGGCCGACCAGCGGCATCATGTCCGGAGTAGCGATGCAGCGATCGAAATCGATCGTGCCCTTCTGGACGATATCGACGAGGTCCTCGGCACCAACGATATCGGCGCCGGCGGCCTTGGCTTCTTCGGCCTTGTCGCCGCGCGCGAACACGGCGACGCGCACCGACCGGCCAGTGCCGTTCGGCAGGTTGACAACGCCGCGGACCATCTGGTCGGCATGGCGCGGATCGACGCCGAGATTCATCGCGACCTCGACCGTCTCGTCGAACTTCACCGTGGACCGGTCCTTCAGCAGCTGCAGCGCCTCAGAGAGCGCATAGGCCTTGTTCGGGTCGATGCCTTCACGGCTCTTGGCAACACGCTTTGCAATCTTTGCCATGATCTTAGCCCACCACTTCCAGGCCCATCGAGCGGGCGGAGCCCTCGACCATTCGCATGGCCGCTTCGACGTCGTTTGCGTTCAGGTCCTTCATCTTCTGCTCGGCGATCTGGCGCACCTTGTCGCGCGAGATCGTGCCGGCCTTGACCTTGCCCGGTTCCTTCGAACCAGACTTCAGGTTGGCGGCCTTCTTCAGGAAGTAGCTCACCGGCGGCGTCTTCATGACGAAGGTGAACGACTTGTCCTGGTAGTAGGTGATGACGACCGGGATGGGCGAGCCCTTCTCCAGCTCCTGGGTCTGCGCGTTGAACGCCTTGCAGAACTCCATGATGTTGATGCCGCGCTGACCAAGCGCCGGGCCGATCGGGGGCGACGGCGTGGCCGAGCCCGCGGCAACCTGGAGCTTGAGCTGGCCTGCAACTTTCTTAGCCATCTCTATTCCTGCCTTTTCTCATGCCGGGAAAACCGGCGGTTGCAGTCTGGTGGTGCGGTTCCAGCGGCCGGCTAAGCCGCATTCGCCTCCCACCCGCTCATGGCAGCGCCATTCCTTCGCGCCGCCGATCCCTTCGCCTCTCGGACGGGGACCTTCGGATCAGCCCTTTTCGACCTGTCCGAATTCGAGATCGACGGGCACCGCGCGCCCGAAGATCGAAACTTCCACCTTGAGGCGCGCCCGCTCCTCGTCCACTTCCTGGACGAAGCCGTTGAACGATGCGAACGGACCGTCCGAGACGCGGATCGCCTCGCCGATCTCGAAGGTGACCGACGGCTTCGGACGCTCGACGCCTTCCTGAACCTGGTTCAGGATGCGTTGCGCCTCGGCTTCAGTGATCGGCACGGGCTTGGAGTCACCGAGGAAGCCGGTGACCTTCGGCGTGTTCTTGACCAGCGAGAATACGGCGTCCGTCAGGTTGGCCTTCAAGAGCACATAACCGGGGAAGAACTTGCGTTCCGCATCGACCTTGCGGCCGCGGCGTATCTCGACGACCTTCTCCGTCGGCACCACGATCTGCTCGATCTCGCCCGACAGGCCCTTCTGCTTGGCCTTGTTCTCGATGTCCTCGGCGACCTTCTTCTCGAAGTTCGAATAAGCGTGGACGATATACCACCGCGTCATTTCACGACCTCTCCGTAATCGCCGAACTTAATGTCCGAGGCCCAGAATCCACTCGATCGCATAGCCCATGGCTATGTCGGCGGTGAAGAAGAAGATCATGGCGATGAGCGCAAAAACCAGGACCATTACCGTCGAGATCATAGTCTCGCGGCGCGAGGGCCATGTCACCTTGGCCGTCTCCGCGCGAACCTGCTGGAGAAAGGTGAAAGGGTTTGTGGTTTTCGAAGCCATCTGCCGCCTGTCTTCAAGACCCGTTGGCCGGGTCTCCTGGATGATCCCGCTGGCCGGGACGTGCCGCCTGGACTTCGTGCCGGCGCCGAATCAGCACCACCATTTCGCCCACGCAAATCAGACGCGTAAAGCCGGCTTCCCAGCTCCACGCGTCGCGTGTCTGTTCAGTCTACATAAAACCGATTCTTGGTCCACGCAAGTGGCAAGTGTTCCGCTTTATGTTTTAGCGCCGCCTCGGAACCATCCAGTCGTCCCGTCCCGGCTATGCGGGGCCTTATGCCCCAGTTTTCGCTAGATGGCAAGCCGCCCCCGGTTTTCAACGGCGGAGCGCACCCACCTTCAGTCTGCCATGGGAGGTGGCACGGGCAGCAGGGCTCGAACCTACGACCTGCGGTTTTGGAGACCGCCGCTCTACCAACTGAGCTATGCCCGTATACGGGCGCTGCTATTTCACAAAGCCGATGAGAACTCAAGAGCCCTTTTGAGACGCGTCGGCCGGAAGCGCCGATCGCAGCCATCCAAGCCCCAGGCCCCATGCGCAGATCACGAGTTCAAGCGCGAAAGTCCAATGCAGAACGAAGTTCAGGACCCAGTTCCCATGGCTGGCCGGAACCGCCACGAGCTCAAACGGGCGATGACTGAACGGCGCCAACCACATGATCGGCGATGCCACCGTGTCGAGCGCCATATGCACCATGGCTCCGGCTAAGAAGATGGCGATCGACGGCAGACGCCGCGACCCCAACAACCGACCGACCGACACGCCTACCGTCCCGATCGTGGCCCAGAACAACGGCCAATGCGTGATGTAGGCATGATGGTGCGTGCGACCGCCATCGATCAGGTAAAAATAGAGCATGTCGATGTCCGGGATGACGCTGCCGAGCATTGCGGCAGCCACCACATCGGATGCCTCCCGTCGCCGTCTTCGCGCGAGCCTTCCCAGAATATAGCCCGATGGGAGATGGGCAATCAGCATGCAAGGTCGTCTCACATTGATGCAACGACCCTGCGGTGTCTTTGCGGCGTCATCTTTTCGGAATTTTGCAGAAACCCAGCATCTTCGGCTACGATTTCCCGGCCGGCGGCTTGTAAGGCCCGCCCGGCACGCCCCAGCCCCAGCTTGGCATTGGCTCGGTCTCAGGGTCGCAAGTCTCGCCGAGATTGGAATTAATCTTGGCCAGCCGCGATCCCCACTCGACATAGCCCATCAAGGCGGAACGGAACTCGGGATCGTCCGGCAGGCCGGCTTCGTCCGCCGCGTCCGCCAGAAGGTTGATCCAGCGCCGGCGCTGCTCCTCGGTCAGATGCTTGCCGAGATGATGCCTGACCATCTCGCGGTGGCCACCATGCCGTCCGCTGTAGGTCTTCGGCCCGCCGAAAACCTCGCCGATGAAGGCGGCGACATGCGCCGGATGGTCCGGCGACATGTGCCTGAACACCGGACCGACGATCGGGTCCAAGGTCACTCTGTTGTAAAAGATCTGCGTCAGCCGGTTGAGCGCCTCGCTGCCGCCGGCCCATTCGAACAAAGTCGGGACGCCCTCGCTCATCTCCGGTCCTCCTACGTTTGAGCCTAGAAGGATAGCGGGAAGCTCGGAGCCGGCTCAACCCGCCTCCATGGCCAGTGCTGGCATGGCGCCGAATGCTGCTAAAGCTTGGCCGGCGATTCCGCTTCGGCGTTGGCGGACGGCAGAACCCGGCAGTTATCGGGTTTTGGCGAAGATTTGCAGATAGTGGCGCCCGTCAGAGCGTCTACCGACTGGCGGCTGGTGGTGAGCCCGAACCCCGCCAATTCGTCCTGGCTGAGCTCCCTGTGCTTGGCGGATTGGGCCGACTGCATCGCGACGAACAAGCCCGAGCCGATCGCCATCTCCTCAAGATACGACCGGACCTTGTCTTCCATGCCCATGGAATGCACCAGGAAACGCGTATCGGTGCCTACCAAGCGCCTGGTGCCACCGGCGATCATCAGCACGCAGGCTGTATCGCATTCGGCGCCGGCTTCAACGGTGAGACCATTATGAAGGTTGTCCTTGGAGACGCACCCTGCCGTGCCGGGATCGCAATCGAGAAAATCCGTCCGGGCGACCGCAACATCCAATCTGCGCTCGCGGATCAGCCGGCCGGCGGCGAGCGCGCCCTGGACATCGCCGCCCTGTGAGTTGAGGACGATGGGCAGCCTGCGCCCGCCGACCTTGTCCAGCAGCTCGCGCAGCCTGTCGGGCGTGCCGGCAACGATCGTTCCCTCCGCCGAAATCCATTCCGGACAATCGGGGTTGCAGAGCGGATTGCTGCCGCGAACGAGGATGAAACGCATTTCCTGCTGCGGCTTTGGCGGTGATGCTGCCTCCGCCGGCTGACTGTAGGCCTGTTTGACTGCGACCGTCGCCACCTCGGCCGGCTTGGCCTTGCCATTGGCCGGTATCTCGCGGCAGTTCGCTGGCACCGGATCGCGCCGGCATATGGCTGCTTCGGTCATCAGGTCGAGGGAATCGAGGCTGGTGACGAGCTTCATATCCAGCATATCGTCGGGCTCGATCTGCTTTATGTCGCTTGCCGGCGTCGCTTTCATCACGTCCAGCACGCCCTGCCCGATACCCATTTCTTTCAGATAGCCGGACAGCCGTTTCTCGACCGCCTTGCTCATCTCGTAGGTCTTGTAGCTGCCGGCATTCTTGCGGCTGACGACCTTGGTGCTGAGGACCTTCTTCTTGCCGTTCACAATTCTGTAGGTGGTGCGGTAGAGCAGCTTTTCCCTGTGATATGTCGTGGTGATCTGATGAACTCCGAGAAAAGCCCACTCGCCGACCACACGGCGGACGCCGCCGGCAAACATCAGGGGACATGCGGAATTGCACATGGCGCCGCTGTCGTAGGCGATGCCGGAATACGGCGTGTTCTTACTGTCATTGTCCCGGCAGTTCTTCATTTCGGGCGAGCAACCGGAAAACCCCGTAGTGCCCACGGCGATGTCGAGCTTGTTCTTACGGATCATACGGCCGAGTTGGAGCGCGGCGTCGACATTGCCTCCAGGAGAACTGACGACGATCGGCAGTTGCCGGCCGCCGAGCGTCTTCAAGAGGCGCTTGAACCGCGCCGGCGTGCCGGCCTCGATGCTGCCTTCGGCAGAAATCCATTCCGGGCAGTTCGGCTCGCAGCCTGGCGCGCTGCTGCGCACCACGACGAAGCGCATGGCAGGGCCGTAATCCGGCGGCGTTTCCTTCGCTGCGGCGGCAAACGCGGTAAGCCCAATAGCGATGGCCAGCCCGAGCCGAACCAGCCCTAGCGGCCACGAAATACCCTTTGAAAGGAACGCGGAAATCACGCCTGCCAAGCCCTCGGTCCAACCCATACTAGTTACGGCGACGATGCTTGCAATAGAATTGAAGAGGGTGCGAGCAATGCCAGCCTGACGGCTGCTGCCTCGACTTCGTCGCGACAACGCTAAAGTTCTGGCGGCGTCTTTGCCTGGGCGTTGGCGGAGGGCGGGAGCCGGCAATTGTCCGGCTTTGGCGAGGACCTGCAAATGGCGGGGCCAGTCAGCGTGTCCGACGTGTCCGGCCCGGTCACCAGCCCGACCTTGAGCATTACATCGGGTTCAAGCTGACGCTCGACCGAACTCTGATCTATCGCTGCGAACAGGCCTTGGCTGATCGCCATCTCGTCCAAATAGGCTTTGACAATCCGCTTCTGTCCCATTGAGGACACGCTGAGCCGCGCCTTGGGGTCGACCAGCCGCCTGGCGCCGCCGGCGAGCATGAGTGCGCAGGCTGAATCGCACTCCACTCCGAATTGGCTGATCAGCCCGACATAGGCGCCATTGTCGTCAAGACAGCCCGCCCCGGGCGGGTTGCAACCCAGGATATTGGTGCGGGCGACGACGACGTCTAGCTTGCGTTCGTGGATAAGCCGCCCTGCGGCCAAGGCGCCGAACAAGTCGCCGCCTCGTGAGCTGATCACAACGGGGAGCCACGGGTTGTCGAGCGCGGCGAGCAACTGGCGAAGTTTTTGCGGGGTTCGAGGGGTGATCGCGCCTTCCGCCGAAATCCATTCCGGGCAGTCGGGATCGCAGAGCGGATCACTGCCGCGAACGACCACGAAGCGCATCTCCGGCGCCGCATTTCCTGCCGCTCCTCGAAACGGCACGGCAGTCGGGGCTTTGGCTGGCTTGGAAGATGGAGCTTCCGCCTGTCGAGAAGGTGCCGGCTTTGCCGTCGTTACAGCGGCCGGCCGGGCATCCTCAGCTATTTCCCGGCAATTTGGAGCCGGTTTGTCACCCATGCACAGGATCACTCCGGTGAACAGCTCCACGGTGTCTGTGCTGGTGGCCAGTTTCATCGTTAGCATGTCGTGGAGGGTGATCCGCTGAATGTCGCTCGCCGGCGTGGCTTTCATTTTGTCGAGGACACCCTGCCCCACGCCCATCTCTGCCAAATAGGCCGAGATTTTCCGCGCGAACCCCTTGCTCATCTTATAGGTCTTGTAGCTTCGGCCTTCGGTGACGGTCTCCGTTGTGACCTGATATCTTTTGCCCCGAATGGTTTTATAGGTGGTTCGAAAATGCCTTGTGGACGGGAACCAAGTGGTGGTGATCTGATGAACACCCAGATAGGCCCAGCCACCGGCTACGCGGCGAACGCCACCTGCGAACATCAGGGGACATGCAGAGTTGCACATGGCGCCGCCATCAGACGCCACGCCGAAATAGGCAACGCCCTTGCCGAAGCTGGCCCCGCAGCCCTCCGTTCCCGGCCAACAATCGGAAAACTCGGTCTTGCCGATCGCGATGTCGAGCCCGTTCTTCCGTATGATGCGACCAAGTTGAAGTGCGGCGTCGACATCGCCGCCAGGGGAATTGACAATGATCGGCAGTTTGCGGGTGCCGAGCTTTTTCAGCACTCGCTTGAGCAGAGCCGGCGTGTCGGCAGTGATGGCGCCTTCCGCTGAAATCCATTCCGGACAATTGGTCTTACAGCCGACTGCACTGCTACGCGCAAAGATGAACCGCATGTCCGAAAAGCCGTCGGAAGACGGGCCGTTCAAAATGAACGTATCGGGCCATGCCCGTATGAGGACGTCATCGGCCTTTGCTGCAAAGGCCACCACCACAATAGCAAGCACCGGTGCCCGGCGAACCAGTATGCGAAACCATCTTGATGTGCAGTTTAAATGATGCCCCGAAATCATGATTGGCGACGCCCCCTGCCGCAATCGATAATAATTGCGGCAGTGGTGCATGCAATAGCTTCGAAGCAACCGTGCTGCATTTATGCTGCACTGTGCAAGTAAACGAAAAAGGGCGGCCCGAAGACCGCCCTTTCCTTGTCGAGCCGGCAAGTGCCGGATCGATCATTCTTTGATGGTGACGACGATGCCGGCACCAACGGTGCGGCCGCCTTCACGGATGGCGAAGCGCAGCTTCTCTTCCATCGCGATCGGCACGATCAGCTCGACGTCGACGGTGATGTTGTCGCCGGGCATCACCATCTCGGTGCCGGCCGGCAGCGTCACGATGCCGGTCACGTCGGTGGTGCGGAAGTAGAACTGCGGACGGTAGTTGGTGAAGAACGGCGTGTGCCGGCCGCCCTCGTCCTTGGTCAGGATGTAGGCTTCGGCCACGAACTTCTTGTGTGGCTTCACCGAGCCCGGCTTGGCCAGAACCTGGCCGCGCTCGACACCCTCGCGGTCGATGCCGCGCAAGAGCGCGCCGATGTTGTCGCCGGCCTGGCCCTGGTCGAGCAGCTTGCGGAACATCTCGACGCCCGTGCAGGTGGTCTTGGCCGTCGGACGGATGCCGACGATCTCCAATTCCTCGCCGACCTTGACCACGCCGCGCTCGACGCGGCCGGTCACGACCGTGCCGCGGCCCGAGATCGAGAACACGTCCTCGATCGGCATCAGGAACGGCTTGTCCAGCGGACGGACCGGCGTCGGGATGTAGGCGTCGACCTGCGCCATCAGCTCGCGGATGGCGTCCTCGCCGATGGTCTTGTTCGAATCCTCAAGTGCTGCCAGCGCCGAACCCTTGACGATCGGAATGTCGTCGCCGGGGAACTCGTTCTTGGTCAACAGCTCGCGAACCTCGAGCTCGACCAGCTCGAGCAGCTCGGCGTCGTCGACCTGGTCGACCTTGTTAAGGAACACCACGATCGAGGGCACGCCGACCTGGCGGGCCAAAAGGATGTGCTCGCGGGTCTGCGGCATCGGGCCGTCGGCGGCCGAAACCACCAGGATCGCGCCGTCCATCTGGGCGGCGCCGGTGATCATGTTCTTGACATAGTCGGCATGGCCGGGGCAGTCGACATGGGCGTAGTGACGGTTGGCCGTCTCGTACTCGACATGCGCCGTCGAGATGGTGATGCCGCGCGCCTTCTCTTCCGGCGCCGCGTCGATCTGGTCATAGCGCTTGTATTCGCCAAAATACTTCGTGATCGCCGCCGTCAGCGACGTCTTGCCATGATCGACGTGGCCGATCGTGCCAATGTTCACATGCGGCTTGGTGCGCTCGAATTTACCTTTTGCCATAGTCTCTTTCCTTGGGCGGCCTTGACCTTCAGTTCAGTCGAATGCGGGGCGATTAGCGACAACGGCCGCAAAACACAAGTGCCTTGTGGTTGAGCGTTGTCTCGCTCGAGCCGAACCAATGATCTGATTTCAGGGGTATGGTGCGGATATAGGATCGCGACAGGCGAATTCAAATCCGCGCGTCTTGCCTCGGCTAGCCCATCGACAGTTTCGCGCGGGTAGACGCCAGATCGGCCGGAACTGGCCCATTGCCGCCCCGATCGGCCTCTGATTTCTTCAGCCAATGCAATTCCTTCCGGCAAATATCCGCGGCCCGCTGTTCATGATCGTCTCGACGGGATCCTACCTCGTCAATGACACGATGATGAAGCTCGCGACCGCAGGGCTGCCGCCTTATGAGGTGCTGCTGCTGCGTGGCGCGGCCGCCACACTGTGGGGCATGCCGCTGCTTTTCATGCTGGGCTATGGCAGGCAGATCCCGCTGCTGTTCGAACGCAAGGTGCTGCGCCGGAACCTTTGCGAGCTGGCGGCGATCCTTTGCTACGTCGTGGCGTTGGCCAACATGCCGATCGCCGATTCGACGGCGCTCGGGCAGATCACGCCGCTCATCGTGCTGGTCGGGTCCTCGCTCCTTTTCGGCGAGAAGATCGGCGCCGTGCGAATGGCGCTGATTAGCCTAGGCTTTGTCGGCGCCGTCATGGTGGCGCAACCGACGATGCAGGGCATTTCCATCTATGCCTTGCTGGCGCTGGGCAACGCGGCCCTGGCCGCGGCGCGCGACCTCGCCGGACGTAAGGTGGGCGCCGAGGTGCCCGGCATGATCGTCGCCATCTCCGCCGTGGTTGTCGTGCTGCTCGGCTCAGGTGTCGCACACCTTGTCTCGGAACAGTGGGTGATGCCGGAGGGCCGTCATCTCCTTTTGCTTGCCGGCGCCGGCCTGTTCCTGATCTTCGGTCACTTCTTCATCTTCATGGCCTATCGCGTCGGACCGACAAGCGCGGTGGCGCCCTTCTACTATTGCTTCACCGTCTGGGCGGTGATTTCCGGCCTTTTGGTGTTCGGGCAGCTCCCCAACACGCTCGCCGTCTGCGGCATTCTCCTGGTGATCGGCAGCGGCCTCGCCATCGTCTCGCTCGACGAGCGAAGGAGGCGCTTGAGCGTTGTGGCCTGAGGTCGTCCGGACTGAAAAGCTGAACGCTACAGCCCCACCCTTTTCTTCAACGGACGTTTGGCAAGGAATCCGACGAGGTTGCGCAGCGTCCGCGGGTAGACCAGACGGCCGTTGCGAAAAGCGGTCAGATCGCCGGCGACATGCAGCGAGGACGTCTCATCGGGATCGCCTTGGGGGATGCCTCCCCATCGTGCCGGATCGTAATAGTCGACAAGGAAACCGTAGTCGTAGCGGCAGAAGCGCATCGCCTTTCTGAACGCCGCGGGGGACAGATCCGATGGACTGACCTTGCCCCGGGCTGCCTGCAGCCGCGGCATAGAGACTGTCCTGCCGCTGACCGTGGACAGGAAGGCGCCGACCTTGTCCATGTCCTCGAATTTGAAGACGTGCTCGAACAGGAACAGGCTGGAACCGATGAACCGGCGTGGCGAGGCGACGTGAAAGTGGATGTCCCCTGAGCATGCGCAGTATTTTTCGATGTTGAGGATGAAGGTATCGGGATCCGGGTTGGTCGGCAGCCCAAAGCTCTCGAGCAACTCGAGGTTGGGCGAGCGTGACCGTAGGACATCGGTGTCCAATATCCTGCTGGAATAAGCCGAGAGCAGCCGCTCCAGCGGATCACGAACGATCGTGAATTTGCCGCTGAGGCCGTCATAGACCGGCTCGAACGGATCGGCCCAATTGGTTGCAATTTGACTGTGGACGTCGTTGTCCGGGTCAAGCAGAGTGGCTTCCTTGCCGCCGAGCGCCATCAGCGCGTATTTGACGCTGCTGGTGCCGCTTTTCGGGATTGGATAATAGGTGACCGGAAGGCCTTGAATCTGGACCGCCATCGCCGTTCCGCCCCACGCCATCCAATGCCAATACGCAGCGCGGTCGCGTTCGACGACCAGCGCTCGGCTGACGATCCCACCACGGCGATCGAGCCGTGGTTCGCCGATCGTTCGACCGTTCTACAGCGTGCGCCTGCCGGAGAACTGGTGATAAGCCCAGAGCACGACGACCGAGCCGATGACGGCGACAATCAGGCTCCAGATGTTGAGGCCGGTGACGCCCGATGCGCCGAAGGCGCTGAAGATCACGCCACCGACGATCGCGCCGACGATGCCGAGCACGATGTCCATGATCATGCCCTGACCGGTCTTGTTGACGATCTTGCTGCCGATGAAGCCGGCGATCGCGCCGAGAATGATCCAGCTGATGATGCCCATTTCTTCCCTCCAATCCCCCGCTGCCAATCATTTTCATATGATTGTCAAAAGCTCAAGACAGCTTGAAAATCCCCCCGCTTGAGCCATTCTGGCGCCGGGTGGACTTGGTTGATAGGAGATCCATGATGGGCCTTTTTGACAACGCCGTTCCCGGCGGCAACATCACCAAACCCCTGATGATCGCGCTCGGCGCGCTGCTGGTCGGCAAGATGCTGAGCGGCAGAAGCGAGGAACAGCCGGCCGAAGCTCAGGCCCCCGCCCCAACTCCCGCCGGAACCTCCGCCG
Organism: Mesorhizobium sp. M1A.F.Ca.IN.022.06.1.1; assembly: GCF_003952605.1. Lineage (NCBI taxonomy): Bacteria > Pseudomonadati > Pseudomonadota > Alphaproteobacteria > Hyphomicrobiales > Phyllobacteriaceae > Mesorhizobium > Mesorhizobium sp. M1A.F.Ca.IN.022.06.1.1. Next base: position 147,345 of record NZ_CP034455.1, read on the forward strand.
ATGGCGGCCTGCTCGGCGGACTGGGCGGGCTGCTCGACAGACTGCGAGACGCCGGCCACGGCGGCGTAGCCGATTCCTGGGTCGGCACCGGCCAGAACCGGCCGATCAACGCCAACGATCTCGGCTCGGCGCTGGGGCCGGCGGTGATCCGCGAGATCGCGCAACGTACCGGTATGAACGAGCAGGAGCTGCTGCAGCAATTGTCCACGGCGCTGCCCGGCGTTGTCGACAAGCTGACGCCGAACGGCCAAGTCCCGCCGCAACATCAGGTGACATCGGCTTTCAACAGCTAAGCATAAGGCAGATCGAACACGCCGCGCGCCACGGGTGCTCGGCGTTTTTCTTTTGAGGCCTACGACGAAGAAAATCTGGAGCGGGTAGCGGGAATCGAACCCGCATATTCAGCTTGGAAGGCTGCTGCTCTACCACTGAGCTATACCCGCCTGCGCTAGCATCGGAAAACAGTGGCACACTTCCGGTGCTTTTCGTTTCAGGGCTTCCGGGCCGGCAGTGGTGGAGAGGGTTGGATTCGAACCAACGTAGGCTAAGCCAACGGATTTACAGTCCGTCCCCTTTAACCACTCGGGCACCTCTCCAGTCTGCCGCCGGAGCCATGCAACGAGGCATTTCAGCCGACCCGGAGCCCGAGTAAGGATCTTCTCCGAAATCAGCGATGCGCCTTATGGCGGCAAGGCCGGTGGGTGTCAACCGGCGCGGCCAGGGTTTTTCGAGGATGTTCGGCATTCGTCGCCGCAGCCCGTATCCTTAGCCGGCCGGGACGGTTATAGAGGCCGGCATGAGCGACAACAAAAGCAGCAAACCGGGCACCCCGAAGGACACCCACTACGCCAAGCTGAGGCGCGCGCATCGCGACCAGAAGGCGGGCGGCGCGCCGGCATTCCGGCCGCGCCAACCGGTGCTGCCGGGCGAAGGCCCCGCCGACGGACTGGTGCGGCTTTACGGCCTGCACACGGTGCGGGCCGCGCTCGACAATCCGCGACGCAAGATCAAAAGAATGCTGGTGACCCGCAATGCCGCCGAGAGGCTGGCGATCGGCGATCTTTCCGCCCTGTCCTTCATGACCGAGTTGGTCGAGCCCAAAGATATCGACAAAATCACCGGCTCGGACGCCGTGCATCAGGGCGTGCTGATCGAGGCGGAACCGCTTAAACCCAAGCGCCTTGACACGCTCGGCGACACAAAGCTGGTGCTGGTGCTCGACCAGGTCACCGACCCGCACAATGTCGGCGCTATCCTGCGCTCCGCGGTTGCTTTCGGCGCCGGCGCGCTGATCACGACGGCCCGCCACAGCCCGCAGGAATCGGGCGTGCTGGCGAAATCGGCCTCGGGCGCGCTGGAGCACATCGACCAGATCGAGGTGAAGAACCTGGCCGACGCACTGGGTCAACTGCACGATGCCGGCTTCCAGACGATCGGGCTCGATTCTGAGGGATCGGCGGAACTGGAAAAGAGCTTCGCCGGAGGAAAAATTGCGCTGGTTCTGGGCGCCGAGGGCAAGGGCTTGCGCCAGAAGACGCGCGAGACGGTGACCGCGCTTGCCCGCCTGGACATGCCCGGCGCCATCCGCTCGCTCAACGTGTCGAACGCCGCGGCGGTGAGCCTTTATGCGGCGCGAAAATTCATAGCGAATAGCGAATAGCGAATAGCGAATAGCCGAAACACGGCGGCCCGTCGGCCTGCAATCCCTATTCGCTACTCCCTATTCGCTATTCGCTTCTAGGCCACTTCGTGGCCCGCCATCCGCTCCAGCGCCCTGACCAGCGCCGAGTGATCCTCCTTCGCCCCACCATTGGCGGCGCAGGAATTGAACAGTTGCTGCGTCGTCGAGGTGTTGGGGAGCGCAACGCCGAGCGCCTTGGCGCCTTCCAGCGCGAGGTTGAGGTCCTTCTGGTGCAGTTCGATGCGGAAACCGGGCGCGAAGGTGCGCTTGATCATGCGCTCGCCATGCACTTCGAGGATGCGCGAGGCGGCGAGACCGCCCATCAGGGCTTGGCGAACCTTTGCAGGATCGGCGCCGGCCTTCGAGGCGAAGACCAGGGCTTCGCCGATCGCCTCGATGGTGAGCGCCACGACGATCTGGTTGGCGACCTTGGTGGTCTGGCCGACGCCGTTCGGCCCGACCAGCGTGATGTTCTTGCCCATCTTCTCGAACACCGGCCTGGCGCGCTCGAACGCCTCTTCCTCGCCGCCAACCATGATGGTAAGCGAGGCTGCCTTGGCGCCGACCTCGCCGCCGGATACCGGCGCGTCGAGATAGTCGCAGCCGAGATCGTTGATCTTCTTGGCGAAGTCCTTGGTGGCGATCGGCGAGATCGAGCTCATGTCGATGACGAGCTTGCCTTTCGACAGAGCTGAAGCGACGCCGTTTTCGCCGAACAGCACATCCGTCACCTGCGGCGTGTCGGGCACCATGGTGATGATGATGCCGGCGGCGCTGGCCACCGCATCATGGCCGGTGACGGTCTTCAGCCCCTTGGCCGCGAGAGCGGCCGGCGGCTTCGAGCGATGGTCGCTGGCGATGACCGGGTAGCCGGCGTCGAGCAGATGCCCCGCCATCGGCGCGCCCATGATGCCGAGGCCAATGAAGCCGATGGTTTCCATTTTGCGGTCTCCTGAAGGTCTTTGTCGGAATGGATCGAAGGCTGGCGCCGCCCCTCATCCGCCTGCCGGCACCTTCTCCCCGTGAAGGATGGGGAGAAGGGGGACAAGCTCCAGCGCTGGCGACCCCCCTCTCCCCCGTCTTTCACGGGGAGAGGGTAAGGGTGAGGGGCAGCGCCGAGGCTGGTTGAGAAGCGTCTAAGCCGCCGCACTCCCCTGCCCGGCGAACTGCCGGAACCAGCCGAGTCCCACCTCCGTGCCGGCCTTCGGTTTGTATTCGGCGCCGATCCAGCCGGAATAGCCGAGCCGGTCGATATGGCCGTAGAGGAAGGGATAATTGATCTCGCCCGTCCCCGGCTCGTGACGGCCGGGATTGTCCGCAAGCTGGATATGCGCGATGCGGCCAAGGTTTGCCTCGATGGTACGGGCGAGATCCCCCTCCATGATCTGCATGTGATAAATGTCGTATTGCAGGAACAGGTTCTTCGAGCCGATGCGGTCGATCAGCGCCAGCGCCTGATCGGTGTAATTCAGGAAGAAGCCCGGAATGTCGCGAGTGTTGATCGGCTCGATCAGCAGCTTGATGCTGGCCTGCTCCAGCTTTTCGGCCGCGAAAGCGAGATTTTCGGCAAAGACGTTTTCCAAAGTAGTGCGATCGGCACCCTGCGGCGCGATGCCGGCGAGGCAGTTGACCTGCTCGCAGCCAACCGCGTGCGCATAAGTGATCGCCTTGGCGACGCCCTGGCGAAATTCAGGCACGCGGTCGGGCAGCACGGCAATGCCGCGCTCGCCCTTTGCCCAGTCGCCGGCCGGCAGGTTGAAGAGAACCTGCGTCAGGCCGTTCTTCTTGAGGCGAGCGGCAACAACGTCCGGCGCATGGTCGTACGGCCCGATATATTCGACGCCCTTGAAGCCGGCGCGGGCAGCGGCATCGAAACGATCTAGGAATTCGTGCTCCCCGAAGAGCATCGAAAGATTGGCTGAAAAACGCGGCATTCTTTTTGCTCCTTCTTTCCGCCGGACCTCAATCGAGCATCACGATCGCCGTCGGCGCATCCTCGTGGCTTTCGGCAAGCTCCTCGAATTCGGTGATCTTGTCGATTTCGGTGCCCATGGAAATGTTGGTGACACGTTCAAGGATGAATTCGAGAACGACCGGGACCTGGTGGTCCTTCATCAGCCGCTCAGCCTCTTTGAAGGCGCCGGCGAACTCTTCCGGCTTGCGCACGCGAACCGCCTTGCAGCCCATCGCCTCGGCGACCGCGACATGGTCGACGCCGTAGCCGGCCTCGGGATCGTTTGCCCGGTTGACGTTCTCGAAGGCGAGGCTCACCTCGTAGTCCATCGAGAAGCCGCGCTGCGCCTGGCGGATCAGCCCGAGATAGGCGTTGTTCACGACGACGTGGATGTAAGGCAGGTTGTGCTGCGCGCCGACCGCCAGCTCCTCGATCATGAACTGGAAGTCGTAGTCGCCGGAGAGCGCGACGATGGCGCGATCGGGATCCGCGGCGCGCACGCCGAGCGCGGCCGGCAGCGTCCAGCCGAGCGGGCCGGCCTGGCCGCAGTTGATCCAGTTGCGCGGCTTGTAGACATGCAGGAATTGCGCGCCGGCGATCTGCGACAGGCCGATCGTGGTGACATAGGTGGTGTCGCGGGCAAAAGCCTTGTTCATCTCCTCATAGACGCGCTGCGGCTTCAGCGGCACCTGCTCGAAATGCGTCTTGCGCTTCATGGTTTTCTTGCGCTGCTGGCATTCCTTCGCCCAGCCCGACCAGTCGCGCAGCTTGCCGGCCGTACGCCACTCGGTGGCGACGTCGAGCAGCATCTTCAGCGCCGCGCCCGCATCCGAGACGATGCCGAGATCCGGCGCGAAGACGCGGCCGATCTGAGTGGGCTCGATGTCGACATGGATGAATTTCTTGCCCTTGGTGTAGACGTCGACCGACCCGGTGTGGCGATTGGCCCAGCGGTTGCCGATGCCAAAGACGAAGTCGGCTTCAAGCATTGTCGCGTTGCCGTAACGGTGCGAGGTCTGCAGGCCGCACATGCCGGCCATCAGCCGGTGATCGTCGGGGATCGCGCCCCAGCCCATCAACGTCGGAATGACCGGCACGCCGGTGACTTCGGCGAACTCGATCAGCAAATCGGAAGCATCGGCGTTGATGATGCCGCCGCCGGCGACGATCAGCGGCTTTTGCGCCTGGTTGAGCATTGCCAAACCCTTTTCGGCCTGGGCGCGCGTCATTGCCGGCCTGAAGGGAACCAGCGGCTCATAGGCCTCGATGTCGAATTCGATCTCGGCAAGCTGCACATCGAGCGGCAGGTCGATCAGCACCGGGCCCGGTCGCGAGGAGCGCATCAGGTGGAACGCCTTCTGCAGCGCCATCGGCACCAGATAGGGTTCCATGACGGTGACGGCCCATTTGGCGACGGGTGCTGCGATCGAAGCGATGTCGACGGCCTGGAAATCCTCCTTGTTGAGGCGAGCGCGCGGCGCCTGCCCGGTAATGCAGAGGATGGGAATGGAATCCGCCGAGGCGGAATAGAGCCCGGTGATCATATCGGTGCCGGCCGGACCTGAGGTGCCGATGCAGAGCCCGATATTGCCGGCCTTGGCGCGGGTAAAACCTTCAGCCATGTGCGAGGCGCCCTCGACATGGCGCGCGAGAACGTGGCGGATGGTGCCGCGCGCCTTCAGCGCCGAATAGAGCGGGTTGATCGCCGCGCCCGGCACGCCGAAGGCATTGGTGATGCCTTCCTTTTCTAGAACGAGAACCGCCGCGTCGACAGCGCGCATCCTGGCCATGTTCAGCCTCCACTTGGTTGGTTGGCTTTAGAATGCCAGCGCATTCTCGATTTTTCAATTTTTTCAGAATATTTTTTCATTTCTAGGAAACTGTTGTACCTTGCTGAATTCACTGAACTTTTCCTTTTCCAGAAAATCGCCACGGGGGGCCAGTGAAAAACTTTTTCATTGTGCTCCGCGCGAAATTGCGGAGAATGCGTGCATGGAAACCACGGAAAAACGCCAACGCGGCCGGCCGCGTGCCTTCAACGGCCCGCAGGAAGCGGCTTCAGTGCAGTCGCTCGACCGCGCGCTGCGCATCCTGGCGATCGTCGCGGACGCCAGCGGCTTGTCCTTGAGCGAGATCGCGGCGCGCAGCGGCATCGCCGCCTCAACGGCCTACCGCATGCTGACGACGCTGGAGAACCACGGCATGGTCGAGTTCGACTCGACCGACCAGCTCTGGTCGATCGGCGTCGAGACCTACCGCATGGGCGCCGCCTTCCTGCGCCGCCGCAAGCTGGTCGACCGCGCCCGCATCGTCATGCAGGAACTGATGGAAGAGACCGGCGAGACCGCCAATCTGGGCGTCGCCGAGGACGATTGCGTGGTTTTCGTCAGTCAGGTCGAGACGCATCAGGCGATCCGGGCCTTCTTCCGGCCGGGCACGCGCAGTTCCTTCCATGCATCAGGCATCGGCAAGGCGGTGCTGGCGCATCTCGAGCCGGAGCGGGTCGCCGCCATCCTGCGCAAGGCCGGCCTGCAGCGCTTCACCGACAAGACGCTCTCCGACATCTCGGCGCTGGCTCATGATCTGGCGACCATCAAGCATCGCGGCTGGTCGGTCGACGACGAGGAACGCCATCCCGGCATGCGCTGCGTCGCCGCTGCCATCTTCAACGAGTTCGGCGAGCCGATCGGCGGCGTTTCCGTGTCCGGCCCGACGGTGCGGGTGACGCCCGAGCGCCTGGCCGAGATCGGCCCGCTGGTGCGAGAGGCCGCGGCCGAGGTGACGAAGATGATCGGCGGCGTGAAAGCCTACTGACTGCGACAGCTTTTGTTTGCGCATGACCCCGGCGTCATGCGCCGGGCAGCGCGCTCTCGGCCGCCATCTCGGGACGGCCAGACTAAACGTATCGCTGTACACCCTCGGCTGCATGGGCCCTGCCGTCTTGCCGCGGCGTTCGAATGCATGCGAAAGGGCGTGGATGCGGAAAACGGTTCAACTCTTGCTCGCCGCTTCACTTTGCGGATGCGCTGCCACGACACCGGTGCCGGACTCGAACGGGCAGCGCGTCGATTCCATACCGATCTCGCTCGCCCTCGAGGAGATCATTACCGCCGGCGTCCGCCAGTACTTGAAGGATCCAGTCTCGGCGAAGTTCGGGACGATGCTTGCCGGTGAGCGGACGTTGAACGGCCGCCATGAGATCGTGGTTTGCGGCTTTGTCGACGACAAGCGCTCGGCCGGCGGCTCCAGCGACGGCAAAGCCTTCATTGCCAAGGTCAACCCGGATGCCGGAAACAGCTTCGAACTTGTCGCGATGAGCGGTGAAACGTCTAATGCCGGGCTTGCCGTTGCCGGCGCTTGCCGCAGCGCGGGATTGGCGATCGAGGCCAAGACTTCGTAGCACCAAACGAAAAAGGGGCCGCGAAGCCCCCTTTCCGGTTGCCGAGACGGTGGCTCTCCTCTTGTTTTACGCAATTCCGGACGGAAAACCGCTATGCGCTTTTCCTGGAACTGCTCTCAGAGGCGGCAATAATGCGGATAGCCGTCGTAGCCGATGTAGGTGTTCGAGCCCGGATCGTAGCTGGCATAGCGGGCCATGCAGCGGCGAACATGCCAGGAACCGTGGTAGCCATCCTCGACATAGACCGTCCGCGGCTGCTGAGCGAGCAGGTTGCCCAGGACGAAGCCGCCAACGCCGGCGGCGATGCCGATGCCGAGCTCGCGGCGGTGATGATGGTCGTGAGCGGCCGAAGGCTGGACGGTGCCGGCCAGCGTGCCGGCGGCAACAGAGGTGGCGATAAGGGTCGAAACGAGCGTGCGCTTGAACATGATGATCTCCTTGGTTTCCTGACCGAGGCGATCCATCCGCCTCTTGATCATCTGTCGTTGCAGCGCGGAAAAGGTTCGAAGTTTTTTTCTGATTTTTTTGAGTGGCCGGAAGCGGCTCAAATCTTTCGGAACTGCCCCTATCCTTGATCGAGGCGACCATTCGCCTCTGGCGATCAGTTGTGGCGGAGCGGCGGCAAAAGGTACGATGGATTGGGTAAATAGTGGATGGTGAATAGCGAATGGTCCAGAAAACGCCGCCTTTCACCATTCACCATTCACTCCCCTCACCCTATTCCCGTGACGTGCCGCAGCCAGAAGGCGAGCACGATGAAGCCGATGATCGTGGTGACGCCCGTCCAGTCGATGTTGGCCTTCTTCAGATCGCTGACGGCCTTCATCAGGAGAAGCCAGGTCACGACGATGAGCGGCAGGATGATGACGAATCTGATCATGCGACACCCCGTTCGACGCGATTGCACCCGACAGAGATGTAGGAAGCGGCGCGCCGCTTTTCAGCATGCCGACTAAGCCAAGCGGTCCATTAGCAACCCAAAACGGAGTTTTGTCTTTACTGGCGCACGAAATGTGCTACCGGAGCGCCGTGCCCTTGTAGCTCAGCTGGTAGAGCAGCGGTTTTGTAAACCGAAGGTCGCGGGTTCGATCCCTGCCGGGGGCACCATCCTTCGCTCTGCCAGCTTTCGAGCATCACTATATTCTGGCAATGCGCTATTTCCGGCAGGTGCTGCCATGTCGCGAACTCTGATCGTCATTGGCCTCAGCATAGTTGCCGCTGGCCTGCTGTGGCCATGGGTGACCAGGATCGGCATCGGCAGGTTGCCCGGTGATATCGTGATCGAGCGCGAGAATTTCAGGCTCTACGTTCCCATCACCACGGGAATTCTGATCAGTGTGGTTCTCTCGACCATTCTGTGGCTGATCAACCGTCAGTGAGTACGTTCGGCCGCGACGCTTTGCTGAAAGCCCTCTACCTGCTCGCTCTTGATCTTCTATACGCCGATCGCAGCCACCAAGATCCGGTTCTGCCGCCTTATCGCCGCGCGCAGCTCCGGGATTTTCGCCTCGTCGCGCTTCACGAACTCGATGAACATCATGTTCATGTTGTTGAAGATCAACTCGCCCACCGCCGGGCCATCGATGTCTGACCGAACCAGGCCGATCTCCTGCAGGCGGGCGATCAGCGCCCGGATCTGTTCGGTCAAGGCGCGGTCGAGCGCGGTATAGGCCTGGCCGAAAGGGCTGTCGGGCAATTGGGTCGAGATTGCCATCGCCTGCCGCCACATCTCCTTGCTCAGGTAATTCAGCGAGTGCTCGATATAGATGCCGATCAGCCTGTCGAGCGCGTCGCCGACATCGGCCGGCGGGCTGCCGACCACGCCTTGCCCGGCATTCAGCACCTCGTTGACCTCCATAGCGACGATGGCGCCGAGGATGTCACCCTTATTCTGGTAGTAATTGTAGATCGTACCGATCGAGACCTCTGCCTGCGCAGCTATGGCCTCGATCTTGGCGCCTTCATAGCCGGCCTCACGAAAAAGCTCCGTCGCCGCATCGATGATGCGGCGGTGCCTATCCGCCTTCTGCCGTGCGCGCAATCCGCTCATATCGGCCTCTCTGCCATAAAATCATAATTGACTCAATTTTAGAATTGGTTCAACTTTTCCTCAACAAGCCAGCAAGGCAGGGAGAACACTCGATGACCGTCAATGTCCGGAATCCGCTTTCCAGCCTCAAGTCCCGTCTCGGAGCCGCCTGCGCTGCTGTGGCGCTGCTCGCTACGAGTGGCGCTCAGGCCGCCGATCTCAACGCGCTGATCTGGTGCGACCACTCCGATCCGGCGCTGCTGCAGCCCTTCGAGGAGGCCAACAACGTCAAGGTCAACGTCAAGGAATTCGAGGGCACAGGCGCAGGACTTGCGATCGTCGATCAATCGCAGCCGGGCGATTGGGACGTGATGGTGATCGATTCCATCGACGTGCCGCGCGGTGTCGAGAAAGGCCTGTTCGAGCCGCTGCCGGAGAACAAGCTGCCTTTCGCCGACCTCTTTCCGGAAGTGAAAATGGACAAGTCCACCGTGGTCGACGGCAAGCGCTACGGCATCACCGAAAAGTTCGGCTACAACACGATCGGCTTCAACAAGACCAAGGTCGATCCGGCCGACATGCAGTCGCTGGCTTCGCTGACCAGCGACAAATACAAGGGCAAGATCGCGATCTACGACTATTACCTGCCGGTCATCGGCATGGCGGCTCTGGCGATCGGCAAGAAGACAGCCGACCTCACCGAGGCAGACCTGCCCGCTCTCAAGGCCGAGCTGCTCAAGATGAAGGCCAACGCCAAGCTGGTCGGGGAAGTCACCGCCAGCCAGACCGCGCTTGCGACCGGCGAGGTGGACGTCCTTGTCGGCGGCGGCGAGTGGGTAACTGCGGGGCTCGCCAAGGAAAACCCGGCGCTCGACTTCTCGATCCCCAAGGAAGGCGCGGTGCTGTGGTCGCAATCGCTTGCCATGTTCAAGGAATCCAAGAACAAGGACATGGCGCTAAAATTCATTCAGTACATCCTGAGCCCGGAAGGCCAGGCGCGCCTTGCCACCTCCTCCTGCTACTGGGGCATGCCGTCCAACAAGAAGGCAGCGCTCACCGACGAGCAGAAGAAGATCCTGCGCTTCGACGAGCAGCCCGGCTTTCTCGCCCGCGCCCAGGCCTATCCGGCGCCGAACGCCGATCTCGACAAGAAGATGCAGGACATGTGGACCGAAATGCTGCAGGCACAGTAATCGGCCGATGAGCGGTTCCGGAGGTAGCCCGCGTGCCCTGCCCTGGGCGCTGGTCACGCCGGCGTTGGCTTGGACGCTTCTGTTCTTCGTGCTGCCCTTCGTTGCCATGGGATTGTCGAGCCTGACGGCGCATGAAGGCGGCGGCTTCACTTTGGCCAATTACAGCCAGTTCTTCACCGATCCATCCTACTGGCGGGCGATGGTGAACTCGCTGCAGGTGACCGCAATCGTCACCGTGATTTCGATCGTGCTCGCCTACCCATTCGCCTGGATCCTCGCCGAACAAGTACCGGAGCGCTGGCAGCGATTGGCACTGATGCTCGCCGTGCTGCCGTTCTGGACGTCTTACGTCGTGCGCTCCTATTCCTGGCTGCTCGTGCTGGCGCAGAACGGCGTCATCAATCGGGCGCTCACCGGCATCGGCTTGGTCGCGGAGCCGCTGCAGCTTGCGAACACTCGGTTCGCTACCGTCACCGGCTTCGTCCACTTCTTCGTCATGCTGCTGACGCTCACCATCTTCGCCAATCTGAAACAACTCAGCCCGAGCTATCGCAAGGCGGCCGCCGACCTCGGTGCCGGGCCGGTGCGGACCTTCCTGCATGTCGTGCTGCCGCTGACCCTGCCCGGTATCATGATCGGGGCTTTCCTCACCTTCGTACTCTGCATCGGCGACTACATCACGCCGCAGATCCTCGGCGGCAACAACGAGCTGCTCATGCCGCAACTGGTCATGATGCAGATCGGCCGGCGCGGCGATTTTCCGCTGGCCTCGGCGCTTTCGATCATCCTGATGGCCGTCGTCACCGTCGCCTATCTCGCCTGCGCCCGCTGGCTGAAGATCGAGCGGGCTTGACCATGCGTGCTGCCGTCCGCCTCGCTGCCTGGCTCTACGCGATCGCCGTCTACGGCTTCATCTTCCTGCCGGTGGTCGTGCTGATACTGTTCTCGCTGCAGGCGACCTCTTTCCCCATCCCGCCTTTCACCGGCCCGTCGCTGCGCTGGTACCAGGCGGTGCTGTCCGATGCACGCCTCACCTCCGCGCTGGTCAATTCGCTGCTGGTGGCGGTGCTGTCCTCGCTCGCATCCGTCACGCTCGGCTTCCTTTCCGCCTGGGGTTTCGCGCGCTTCGTGCTGCCGGGCTCGGCCCTGCTGCGCGGGCTGATCACGCTGCCGCTCACCGTCAGCTATCTGATCATCGGCATGGGGCTGCTGGTGCTGTTCAACTGGGCCGGCGTGCCGAAATCGCTCATCGCCGCCGGCATCGGTCATGTGGTGATCAACCTGCCGCTCTGCTTCGCCATCATCTACAGCCAGATGGGCGACCACCAGATCAACATCGAGCGCGCCGCGCGCGACCTCGGCGCTCCCGAATGGAAGGTGCTGCTGATGATCACCGTGCCGGTCATGGCGCCGGCGATCTTCGCCGGCTTCTTCCTGTCGATGACCTTCTCCTGGGACGAGTTCGTCATCTCCTTCCTGCTCACTCGATTCGAGACGACGCTCCCGGTCGAGATCTGGAACCTCTTGCGCTCCGGCCTCAATCCCAAGACCAATGCCGTCGGCTCGCTGGTCTTTGCGGTCTCGATTGTGCTCGTGGTGCTGTTCGAATTGACCCTGCTGCGGAGAAAGCCGGCATGAGCGCCCCATTGGTCGACATCCGCAACGTCTCGCATCGTTTCGGCCTCCTCGCCGTTTTGAAGAACGTCTCGCTCGCGATCGAGCCCGGCAGCTACACGATCCTCCTCGGCCCGTCCGGCTCCGGCAAGACGACGCTGCTTTCGATCCTTGGCGGCTTCGTCACCCCCAGCGAAGGCGAGGTGTTCATTCGCGGCGCGGATTGCACCGCCGTGCCGCCGGCCAAGCGCCCGACGACGACCGTCTTCCAGGACTACGCGCTGTTCCCGCATATGAGCGTCGGTAAGAATGTCGGCTTCGGGCTGCGCATGCAGGGCGTCGATGGCGCGACGCGGACGGCAAAGGCACGCGAAGCGCTCGCCCTCGTCGGGCTTGCAGACTCCTCCGACAAGAAGCCGCACCAGCTCTCCGGTGGCCAGCGCCAGCGCGTCGCGCTGGCGCGCGCGCTGGTCATCGAGCCGGCGGTGCTGTTGCTCGACGAGCCGCTCGGCGCGCTGGATCTTAAGCTGCGCCGGCAGATGCAGGACGAGTTGAAAGCGATCCAGAAGCGGGTCGGCACCGCTTTCGTCCATGTCACGCACGACCAGGAAGAAGCGATGGCGCTGGCCGACCATTGCGTGGTGATGAATGATGGGCGCATCGAGGACGAAGGCGCGCCCGAGCGGGTCTATGCGCGGCCGAAGACTCGCTTCTCGGCGACCTTCATGGGCGAAAGCACGATTCTCGCAGGCAAAGCCGGCGAAACGCAGGATGGACGCGTCGAAGTCGCGACCAGGCTCGGGCCGATCTCGCTGCCCGGCACTGCGCCGGCTGGCGCGGCTGTGGCGCTTGCCATCCGGCCCGAGCACCTCATCCTTGCGGGAGCGAAAGGCGACGTCGCGCTCGGCACCGCCAAAGTGAGCGACGTCGTTTTCCAAGGGAGCTTCAAGCGGGTGCTCGCCACCTCGGCGCAGGATCCTACATTGCAGTTCATCGCCAAGGCACCAGCTCCCGCGACCGTCCAGGCCGGCGACACGGTCGCGGTTTCATGCAATGCTCAAGACATCATCCTGCTGGCGGACTGATCCAATGAGCATGCTTCCGGTCATCGAGGCTCCGGACTGGTACGAGGCCATCCGCATGGGCGACGACGTCACGCTCATCCATGAGCCATGGATAAAGCCGTTCTTCCGCTGCAACATCTGGCATGTGCGCGGCCGCGACCGCGATCTTTTGTTCGATACCGGCCTCGGCCATGTCAGCCTGCGGCGCCATGTGCCGCTGGTCACCGAACGCAAGCTTGTCTGCGTCGCCAGCCACACGCATTTCGACCACATCGGCTGCCACCACGAATTTCCGGATCGCTGCGTGCATTCGGCTGAAGCCAAAATCCTCGCGGATCCGCGCAACGAGTGGACCGTCGCCGACCGCTACGCGACAGACGAGATGTTCGACGGCATGCCCGACGGATGGGATACGGCCAGCTACCGCATCCCGCCTGCGCCGGCCAACCGGCTGCTTGAGCAGGGCGACGTTGTCGATCTCGGCGATCGTGCCTTCGAGGTCATCCACACGCCTGGCCACTCACCCGGCGGCATCGCGCTCTACGAGCGAAAGACCCGCATCCTCTTGTCCGGCGACATCGTCTATGACGGGCCGCTGATCGACGGCGTCTACCACTCCGATATCGGCGACTATGTCGAGACGCTGCTTGCCATGCGCGACCTCGACGTCTCGGTCGTGCATGGCGGCCATTTCCCGAGCTTCGGCAAGGTGCGCTACCGCCAGGTGATCGACGAGTATCTCGCGCAGAAGCGGCAGGCGGGCTGTCACCTGCTGCAGAACCGCTAGCGCTTTAAAGCGCCCTTTGCGGACAGGGCATCCCGGCGGCGTCGCCGCAGCGGGAGGCCGTCGGATGCGGCCGCTGGCTCATCTCCTCCGAGTGGCGCACAAGCTCGGCGAACATGAGGGCGAAACTTCCCATCATCAGGAAGACTATGATCAGACGCGTCACCGGCAATAGACAGGTCTCTCGACTGGCCAGCCCCCGCCAACCCATCCACTGCCGGCTAACATGATCGATCCGGCTTTACGAGTGTTTAAGCCTGGTCTTAACCATTACAGCCATCACATTCGTTGCATGGCTGTCACGAAGCGCGAGCGCCAACGCCTATCCGCATGGCGGGGCGCACCGCCCTTTGCAGATGCGGTCGGCGCATGCTACGCCGTCGCCTGCGCGACCGGCAGGCGGTAGCGGTCGCCGTTCGGGATCCATGAGCAAAGAAACCAGCCGTTTCGCCTTCGTCTCTTCCGACACCGACGACGCCCGCGCGGCGCTGGAAACCTTGTCGGCGCGCTATGGGCAAATACCTGTCGCCGAGGCGGAGATCATCATCGCGCTCGGCGGTGACGGCTTCCTGCTGCAGACGCTGCGCGACACGATGAGCACGGGCAAGAAGGTCTACGGGATGAACCGTGGCACCATCGGCTTCCTGATGAACGAATATCGCGCCGGCGGTCTCGATGAACGCATTTCGAAAGCGGTATCCGAGACGATCCGCCCACTGGAAATGCAGGCGGTGACTCACGAGGGCGAAACGATCTCGGCGCTGGCGATCAACGAAGTGGCGCTTTGGCGCCAATCCTATCAGACCGCGAAAATACGCATCACCGTCGACGAGCAGGTGCGGCTGGAGGAATTGAACTGCGACGGCGTCATGATCGCGACACCCGCTGGTTCGACAGCCTACAATCTGTCGGCGCACGGGCCGATCCTACCGCTCGACGCGCCGCTTTTGGCGCTAACGCCGGTGAGCCCCTTCCGGCCTCGGCGCTGGCGCGGCGCGCTGCTCTCCAACAGAGCGATCGTGCGCTTCGACATATTGGAGTCGGAAAAGCGCCCGGTGAACGCAGCCGCCGACCACACCGAGGTCAAAGCGATCGCCTCTGTCACGGTGCGGGAATCGCCGACCGCGACGGCGACGTTGCTGTTCGATCCCAATCATTCATGGAACGAGCGTATTCTTGCCGAGCAATTCCGCTATTGAGCCGGTAGAAGACAATAACCCCGATTAAGCATCGCAATTAAGGTTACGTGTTCACAATCCGCCGGATTCCCGGCCGTTTCTGTTGACAAATCGCGGACTTGCGCCTAACTGCAACCCGATCTTGCAGGCGCGCGGCGCCCGCCGCAACGCGTGTTGCGATTTTTCCCGAACCAGCCAAAGACAGCCACAACTTGTCCGCAGACACTCAGACCGCTCAAGAAGCGTTGACGTTCACAGACCTCGGCCTGTCGCCGAAGGTCCTCTCCGCAGTCACCGATGCCGGCTACACCAAGCCTACCCCGATCCAGTCCGGCGCCATTCCGCATGCGCTGCTCGGGAAGGATGTGTTGGGCATTGCGCAGACAGGCACCGGCAAGACCGCTTCCTTCGTGCTGCCGATGCTGACCCGGCTGGAAAAGGGCCGTGCGCGTGCCCGCATGCCGCGCACGCTGATCCTCGAGCCGACACGTGAGCTCGCCGCCCAGGTTGAGGAAAACTTCGTCAAATACGGCAAGAACCACAAGCTCAACATCGCGCTGCTGATCGGCGGCGTCTCCTTCGAGGAGCAGGACAAGAAGCTGGAGCGCGGCGCCGATGTGCTGATCGCCACGCCCGGCCGGCTGCTCGACCACCGCGAGCGCGGCAAGCTCTTGCTCAACGGCGTCGAGATCCTCGTCATCGACGAGGCCGACCGTATGCTCGATATGGGCTTCATCCCGGATATCGAGCGCATCTGCGAGATGATCCCGTTCACGCGCCAGACCTTGTTCTTCTCGGCGACCATGCCGCCGGAAATCACCAAGCTCACCGAGAAATTCCTGCATGCGCCGGTGCGCGTCGAGGTATCCAGAGCCGCTTCCACCGCGACCAGCATCACGCAGCGCCTGGTGAAGTCAGGCTCCAAGCCGTGGGACAAGCGCGAGACGCTTCGCAATCTCATGCGGGCCGAAGAGTCCGATCTGAAGAACGCCATCATCTTCTGCAACCGCAAGGTCGAAGTGTCGGAGCTTTTCCGCTCGCTGCTGAAGCATGATTTCGACGCCGGCGCGCTGCATGGCGACATGGATCAGCGCGCCCGCATGCAGATGCTTGCCAATTTCCGCGATGGCAAGCTGCGTTACCTCGTCGCCTCGGACGTCGCCGCCCGCGGCCTCGATATTCCAGACGTCAGCCACGTCTTCAACTACGACGTGCCGATCCATGCAGAGGATTATGTCCACCGTATCGGGCGCACCGGCCGGGCCGGCCGCTCCGGAAAATCCTTCACCATCGCGACGCGCTCCGACACCAAATATGTCGACGCCATCGAAAAGCTGATTGGCGCCAAGATCGAATGGCATGACGGCGACCTGTCAACGGTCGCCGAGAGCGAAGGCGAAGAAGCGCCTCGCCGTGGCCGCGGCGCGCCGCGGCGCGCCGGTCGCAAGGACGAGGACCGCAAGAGCCGTGGCGAGCGCAAGAAAAGCGCGGACCGCCACGCCAGGCACAGCGACGACGAGACGCCGGAGACACCACGCGAAGAGCAGCCGGTGGCCGAGATTGCCGATATTGCCGAGCGCCGCGCCCGCAAGGATGCGATCCGTTCCGAGAACGACCGCAAGGGTTTCGACAACCGCAACGAGCAGCGCGGGGCTTCCCGTCCTCAGCGCGACCACAGCCGCCCTGGCCGCCACCGCCATGAAGAGGACGACGCGACCGTCGGCTTCGGCGATGACGTGCCCGCCTTCATGCGCATCGTCGCGAAGGTCTGACCTCAATACCGCGTCGGCAACAACGAGGCGGCCCCGAATGGGGCCGTTCCTCTACTGCCGCTTCGCTTGAAGGATACAAGCGCTTTGCCGGGATTGTCCTGCTGCCGCTTACATCGGGCCGGGCATCATCTTGGTCGGCTTCTCCAGCATCGGAAACTCGGCGTCGCTGCATTTCACCTTCGGATTCGTCGGGCTGAACATGCCGTTCGGATTGTCCCTGAACAGCCAGGCGTGAAGATCGTAATGGACGAACTCCTTCGGGATGAGCGGATAATGCCCCTCCATCGGACCCATGAATTTCTGGCCGAATAGGCTCGGTGGTTCCTTGACATCCGGCGTCAAGGGCACCAGCCATTCTACGGCGACCAGCTTCAAGCCTTTCTTGGTCGGTTCGTAAATGAGCACGTTGGGCTTCATCGGGTCGAGCTTCTGGCCGACGCTCGGAACGTTGACGAAATGGATGCCCATGGCGCCCTTCGGATATTCCATCGTGCCCGGAATCTTCTCGCCCGAGTAATAGACGCAGCCGACGGTCGACAGATAGAGGTCGCGAACGGCGGCCGTGTAGTCCTCATATTTGGCCAGCGATTTTTTCAGAGCTTCGATGTCGGCCTTGTTGGCGTCTTCGGCTCGGGCCGTGTCGGCTCCAACCCATGCGCCCAAGAGCCCAGTTAAAACGAGGACGCCGCAGCGCCCAAGGCGAGTCGTTCTTGTCATGCATTCCTCCCAGATTCTTGAACTGGCCGTGCAAGACCGAGGCGGAAAAATGCTGATTGCGCGGCCGGTTGTACCGCCTCGTCCCCG
Source organism: Mesorhizobium sp. M1A.F.Ca.IN.022.06.1.1 (assembly GCF_003952605.1). Lineage (NCBI taxonomy): Bacteria > Pseudomonadati > Pseudomonadota > Alphaproteobacteria > Hyphomicrobiales > Phyllobacteriaceae > Mesorhizobium > Mesorhizobium sp. M1A.F.Ca.IN.022.06.1.1. The sequence goes on from NZ_CP034455.1 coordinate 164,818, forward strand.
CTGGACAGCGTCGATGCTAGTCCTTTCCAAGGCGATGGAAAGGCATCAATTAGAACTAGCTAAGGCCCCGATGCCTTTTCCCATCTCGAGGTCAAAAACAAAACGGCCCTCGCGGGGCCGTTTTGCATAGTAGAGTAGTTCTCCTGGCAGCAGCTTCTATCAGGTCAGCGGCGACAGCTGGATCTCGACGCGACGGTTCTGGGCGCGACCGGCAGCTGTCGCGTTGGAAGCAACCGGACGTGTCTTGCCGAAGCCGGTGACGGCGAAGCGGCGGGAATCGACGCCCTGGCCCGACAGGTAGTTGGCGACGGCCAGCGCACGGCGCTGCGACAGGTCGAAATTGTGCTCGTCGCCGCCGGTCGAGTCGGTGTGGCCGAAGACGTCGACGGTCGTCTGGCGGAACTTGTTCAGCACCAGCGCCACCGAGTTCAGCACCGGATAGAAGCCCGGCTTCACCGCGTCCTGGTCGACGTTGAAGGTGATGTCGGACGGCATGTTGAGAATGATCTGGTCGCCGCTGCGGGTGACGCTGACGCCGGTGCCCTGCAGCTGACGGCGAAGCTCGGCCTCGTTCTGGTCCATCGTCGCGCCGATCGCGCCGCCGGCAAGGGCGCCGATGCCCGCACCGATTAGCGCGTTGCGGCGGTCGTTGCCGCCGGCCAGCAGACCAAGGCTGGCACCCGCCAACGCGCCGAGGCCGGCGCCGGCCGCGGTGTTGGAGATCTTCTGGTCGCCGGTATACGGATCGGTGGTGGTGCAGGCGCTCACGAGCACAGCCGTCGCCACGGCGACGAGCACGGTCTTCTTCATAAGATTGTCCCTCTCCAAATCGCGGCCGTTGCAGCCGCGCCAAATCAGCCCTTCCGCACGCGTTGTACCATGAATTGCGGCAAAAAGCGGAACGGCAAAGCTACCAGAGGTTCTTGCCGTCGATCACCACCACTTCGACCCTGTCCAGGTCGAAGTCGTCGAACAGGCGAGAGTTGACGCTGATCCTCGGGTTGTCGAAGTCGGGCTGGCCCGTCGACCAGTCCGGCGTTTCGGTGAAGGTGCCGCAGCCGCAGGTCGAGCAGAAACCATGCTTTATGGTTTTCGAGCCCCAGCGGTAGAAGGAGACGTTCTTAGGTGGGCTGGTGAGCTTGAATTGCGACGGGACGTAATAGGCCCAGAGCGACCCGCGCTTGGAGCAGAATGAGCAGGTGCATTGCGTCACCGTCTGCGGCGCCTCGGAGACTTCGAAAGTCGTGGCCTTGCAGTGGCAGCTTCCCTTGATCATCATGGATCTCTCCCTTGTCCGCCTGCCCGCACAGTTCCGTGCGGAAGACGCCGCGGAACTTCTGTGGCAGCAAGGCAACATAAAGAAGTCGTCCTGACAACCGTCCGTCAACAGGCGCGGTAGCGCCCGGTCGAGAGGCTCACATTGCTTTCGGCACTGCCTGGCCGCGGCAATCCTAGTAAGAGGGCGGCGGCACGAACAGGCAGATGGTCTTGCCGGCGTCCAATCCGGCCTGGTGCGCGCACCAGTGATATTCGCCATCAGGCGAATCCTTGACCCGCTTGTCGCTGTAGGCGACCACCTCGCCCGTGCCTTTTATCACATAGCCTTCCGGCCGCTCGCCGATCGATGTCTGTGGCACCTCCTTGCAGTCGTAGTTGGCGCAGCAGGCAAAGGGATAGCTCCAGGCTTGCGGAAGCACCGCCGTAGGTTTGGCGTCGTGCGCGACGGCAGTAGCGGTCAGCATCATGGTCCCGAAGGTGGCGAACAGGGACAACAGGAGCCGGCCGGCCGGGCGAACGGCTCGGGCCGATCTTGACTTGGCAGCAGACATCGAAGCGTTCCTTTCGAGCATCAAGCGTTTTGTCGCTTGCCCGTTCCCGGAACGTGTCTTCCCAGTGGCCGGATCGTCAGTCGCAGATATGCCGCGTCCGGCCATACATGCTTCTATACCCAGCCCGAATGCTGGGCTGATTCCTTGGCCGGCGCAAGAACTGGGCGTGCCCTCGGAATCGCACCGGGGTTCAGCAGCGGCCGCAGAAAAGGGTGCGCCGACTTGGTTAACAATAACTACGACAAGCCTGCGACCAGGGGTGCCTAAGAACGAAATTCTGCCGACGGAAGTTCCGACCGTCAGCCGGTGACATGTTCACGATATTGCGGCAGGTCGTCCGTAATCGTGAACCATGGCGCCTGGAACCGACGAAGATATGTGCACTTGGGCGAATGCTCGGATCGCCTGTCAGGGTCCCCATGGCAACATGGACGTAGGCACCCTCCCGCACCAAGGAGTAGAGCAAGGAGCCGCACTGCCCGCAATGCGCATCGTGGCCGCCGGCATCGCCATAGATCAGCAGCCTGTCGTCGCCCGCGGTGAGATGAAACTTGTCGCGCGCGATGCCGGCAATGGGCTTGAAAGCCGACCCTGTAGTACGGCGGCAGTTCGAGCAATGGCAATTCACCGCGTAGGCGAATTCATCGGTCACCTCGTAGCGGACGAGGCTGCAGAAGCATTGCCCGGCAAGCGTACGAGCACCTGCCTTTTCCGGATTTGCCAAGGTCTCACCCCCTGCCAGCCGCCACCCGGCGGAAAGTTTTCGGAATACCTAGTCGAGGTCCGCCACCGCCTCACCTGCACCGCCCTCGATGCGATGCGACAGCGAGGCCTCCATGAATTCGTCGAGATCGCCGTCGAGCACGCTTGACGGGCTGGTGTTTTCGACGCCGGTGCGCAGATCCTTCACCAGCTGATAGGGCTGGAGGACGTAAGAACGAATCTGGTGGCCCCAGCCGATATCGCTCTTCGAGGCCTCGGTGGCGTTCGCCACGGCTTCGCGCTTCTTCAGCTCTTCCTCGTAGAGCCGCGAGCGCAGCATCTCCCAGGCCTTGGCCCGGTTCTTGTGCTGCGAGCGTTCGGCTTGGCAGGCAACTGCGATGCCGGTCGCGAGGTGGGTGATACGCACCGCCGAGTCGGTGGTGTTGACGTGCTGGCCGCCCGACCCGGATGAACGGTAGGTGTCGATGCGCACGTCGGATTCCGAAACGTTGATCTCGATCGTGTCGTCGATGACGGGATAGACCCAGACGCTGGCGAAGGAGGTGTGGCGGCGCGCATTGCTGTCGTAGGGCGAGATGCGCACCAGGCGGTGAACGCCAGATTCCGTCTTCAGCCAGCCATAGGCGTTGTGCCCCTTGATGAGCACAGTGGCCGACTTGATGCCGGCCTCTTCGCCTTCATGGACTTCCAGCACCTCAACCTTGAAGCGGCGCCGCTCAGCCCAGCGCGTGTACATGCGCAAGAGCATCGACGCCCAGTCCTGGCTCTCGGTGCCGCCGGCGCCGGCATGGATTTCAAGATAGGTGTCGTTGGCGTCCGCCTCGCCCGACAGCAGGGTCTCGACCTGACGGGCCTTGGCCTCGCCCCGCATCGAACGCAGCGCCGCTTCGGCTTCCGCGACGACGCCCTCGTCGCCCTCTTCCTCGCCGAGTTCGATCAGGCCGATATTGTCCTCGAGCGCCTGGGTCAGCCCTTTGACCGCCGCGATCCCCTCATCGAGGCTCTGGCGCTCCCGCATCAGCTTCTGCGCTTCCGCGGGGTCGTTCCAGAGGCTGGAATCCTCCGCGCGCGAGTTCAGATATTCAAGCCGCTTGAGGGCCGGATCCCAGTCAAAGATGCCTCCTCAGCAGGGTTATCGCCTGCCTGATCTCGTCGACAATGTTCTGCGTTTCCGCGCGCATGGCTCTTCGTTCTGTCCTGTACTTGTCGTTCTTTTCGGAATCGGCGCGATACATAGGCACGGCACCGCCGCCTGTAAAGCGAAATGGGCCGGCGTTGAGCTGCCGGCCCATTCGAAACCTGGGGAAGTCAGTAAAGGCCGCCGCCACCGTCCTGGATGGCCTGATTGGCCTGCGGCGACAGCGCGCCGCCGGCACCATTGGAGCCGTCCGCGCCCATGCCGATGACCCAATAGCTGTCGGCCGGGCCGGTGCCGGGCTTGAACGCCTCGATGATGGTGTTGGGGTCGCCTTCGGCCGCGCGCATGCCGGTCTTGCGGTTGATGGCGATCAGCTTCATGCCTTCCGGAACCTGGAAGTCGACATTGGGCGTGCCGTCGAGCGCGACGCGCATGAAGTCCTTGAAGATCGGCGCGGCGAGGCCACCACCCGTGGCCCCCTTGCCCAGGCCGCGCGGCGTATCGTAGCCCATATAGAGGCCGACGACGAGGTTCGGCGTGAAGCCGATGAACCAGGCGTCCTTCTCATCATTGGTGGTTCCGGTTTTGCCGGCGATATGGCGGCCGAGCTCGGCGATGGTGGCGCCGGTGCCGCGCTGCACCACGCCCTCCATCATTGAGGTGATCTGGTAGGCGGTCATCGGATCGAGCACCTGCTCGGAATTGTCGACCAGTTCCGGCTCGGGTTGGTTCTTCCATTCGGCAGCGTTGCAGCCCTCGCAGCCGCGTTCGTCCTGCTTGAACACGGTCTTGCCGTAGCGATCCTGGATGCGGTCGATCAGCGACGGTTTGATCGACTTGCCGCCATTGGCCATAATCGAATAGGCGGACACCATGCGCATGACCGTCGTCTCGCCGGAGCCCAGAGCCATCGGCAGATAGGGCGCAAGATGATCGTAAACGCCGAAACGCTCGGCATATTCGACGACCAGCTTCATGCCCATGTCGTTGGCCAGCCGCACCGTCATCAGGTTGCGCGACTTCTCGATGCCCGAGCGCAAGGTGGCCGGGCCGGCGGCCGTGCCGTCATAGTTCTTCGGCGTCCAGGTCGTGTTGCCGCTCTGGATGGTGATCGGCCCGTCCATGATCACGGAAGCCGGCGTGTAGCCGTTGTCGAGCGCCGCCGAATAGACGATCGGCTTGAACGAGGAGCCCGGCTGGCGCATCGCCTGGGTCGCTCGGTTGAACTCCGACTGCGCGTAGGAGAAGCCGCCGACCATGGCCAATACACGCCCGGTATGCGGGTCCATGGCTACCAGACCGCCTTCGACCTCGGGCACCTGGCGCAGGCTATAGGCGTTGTCGGAGCCCTCGTTCTTCTGCACGAAGATGACGTCGCCGGGTTCAAGCACTTCCGCCGGAGATTTCGCCCGGACGGACTTGCCGTTGACGAAATGGCGCATGGCAAAGCCCATGTCGTCCTTGCTGACTGTTCCCTCGACGCGGTCCTTGACGAGGTCGCCGGAGACCTGGCGCGCCGGCTGAATGCCGATCGTCAGCCCGTCGGCAGAACTGTCAAGCACGACGGCGAGCGTCCACTCCGGCACGTCCTCCAGCCCCTTGACCGCGCCGAGCGGCACGCCCCAGTCGCCGGAAACGTCGATATGGGTCACCGGTCCGCGATAGCCGCGCAGCGTATCGTATTTCAGCAATCCGTTCTGCATCGCCTTGCGGGCGATGAGCTGGATTTTCGGATCGAGCGTGGTGCGCACCGACAGGCCGCCCTCATAGAGCGCATTCTCGCCGTAGCGGGCGATGATCTGGCGGCGCACCTCCTCGGTGAAATACTCGCCCGCGAACAGGTAGGAGCCGTTGCGGCGCGGCTTCACGCCGAGCGGCTCGGCCTTGGCCTTGTCGCCCTCCTCGCGCGTGACGTAGCCGTTCTCGACCATCTGATCGATGACCCAATTGCGGCGCTCGATCGCCCGGTCGGCATGCTTGAAGGGATGATAGTTGTTGGGGCCCTTGGGCAGCGAAGCAAGGTAAGCGGCTTCAGCGACGGTGAGTTCGTTGACCGACTTGTCGAAATAGGTCAGCGCGGCGCCGGCCACGCCATAGGCGCCGAAGCCGAAGAAGATCTCGTTGAGATAGAGCTCGAGGATGCGGTCCTTCGAATAGGCCTGTTCGATGCGGAAGGCCAGGATCATCTCTTTGATCTTGCGCTCGTAGGTCTGGTCGGAGGTCAGCAGGAAGTTCTTTGCAACCTGCTGCGTGATCGTCGAGGCGCCGACCTGACGCCTGCCGGAGCCGAAATTCTGCAGATTGACGATGATGGCGCGGCCGAGGCCGGTGATGTCGATGCCCGGATGGTTATAGAAGTTCTTGTCCTCGGCCGACATGAAGGCTGCCTTGACGCGGTCCGGGATCGCCTGGATCGGCAGATAAAGGCGCCGCTCGCGAGCATATTCGGCCATCAGCGAGCCATCCGAGGCATGGATGCGCGTCGTCACCGGCGGCTCATATTTGGCCAGAACCTCGTAGTCGGGTAGATCCTTCGTCAGATGGCCGATGTAGATGGCAAGGCCCGCAGCGACCAGCAGCGCCAGCGTCGTGCCGATGCCGAAGAAATAGCCGATGAGACGAATCATGCCCGCTCCAGTCCGAGGTCCGGGATTTCCTAAACGAAGCCGACAGTCGCGCAAGCTTCAGGGCCGGTCCCAATCCGCAATGGAAACCCATTGTCGCGACCATGTGGACAAAATACGGCAGCACGAAGTTTCAGGACTCCGTCCGTCAAATAATAACGCCACGTGTTGTCGTCGCGCAACGCTGCTTGCGGTTGTAGGACGGCTCAAGGTTGTGGGCGGGTTCGGTCCCCGTCAGCCCCCAGCCCTGGCTCCCGCTTTCGCCGCGGCAAACAGGGCAACGGCATTGGTTATGCTCTGAGCCGCCTTGCCGCGCCAGTCGGCGCTGAGCAATTGCGCCTCGTCCTTGCTGTTGGAGAGGTAACCAAGCTCGACCAGAACCGAGGGCACGTCGGGCGCCTTCAGCACCTTGAAGCCGGCCGAGCGCTGCGGATTGTTGATCAGACCGACGCTGGTCGACAACTGGCCGACCAGCGTGTGCGCAAAGCTCATCGAAAAGCCGTGGGTCTCGCGGCGGATGAGGTCGATCAGGATATCGGTGACCTCCTTATTGTCGTCCTCGATCTTTAGGCCGGCGAACTGGTCGGAGAGGTTTTCACGATCGGCGAGCGCCTGAGCCTCGGGATCGGAAGCCTTGTCCGAGAGCGTGTAGACCGTGGCGCCGCGGAGACCTCTGACGGCGATCGTATCGGCATGGATGGAGATCAAGAGATCGGCTTCGTGCTGGCGGGCGATGCGCACGCGCTCGTCGAGCGGCAGGTACACGTCACTGTCCCGTGTCATATAGACATCATAGCTGCCAACCGCGGCCAGCTTGTCACGTAGTTCGGTCGCAAAGGCGAGCGTGACGTTCTTCTCGACCGTGCCGCCGGCGCTCTCCGCGCCGCCGTCGACGCCGCCATGACCCGGATCGATGACCACTGTGAAGCGGTGCCCAGGCGCCGAAATCGGCCCTGTGCCGACACGGCCGCCCTTGTCGGTAGAAACGGTCGAGCCGGTCGTCAGCGATTGGTTGGCCAAAGCCTCGTCGAATTCTCTTTCGGATGCGGCCGACATGTCGATGGCGACGCGATAGCCGCTGCCATCGTCATTCTTCAGCACCTCGAGCTTGTCGACGGCAAACGGTCCCTTGCCGGACAGGATCAGCCGAGAGCCTTTGCCCTGATCGCCGTAGCGGACGGCGCGCACCAGCCCGCGCGGCTTCACGTCCTTGGCGTTGAGGGCGAATCGCGTGCGCGGCAGGTCGACGACAAGGCGGCTGGGACCGCGCAGCAGAAACCACTTCACGTCCGGTTCTCGGTCGAAGGTCACGACGATGCGCATCTTGGTCGCGTCGCCGGCCATCTTGTAGCCGGTGGCGCCAAGCAACCCGTCGGCCCGCGAGGCGGCGGTCGCGCCAAGCAGGATCACCAGCAGGAAAACAGTCCTTGCCATGAGCCGCAGATATCCGGCGGCGCCACGCTCCTTGTCTGCGGTGCCTGCCAGTCCCATCTCTATTCTAGTCGCTCCCCGTTAGGCGCCTCGCGCCGGCCTGTTTGGCAGAACGGCCTGTCTGGCGGCCAACCCGATTAACGATTGGTATCCAGAGAAGGTTAACCAAGCCTTTCATGCGGTAGGTGGAGCGCCACCTTCCCCAGCGGAAGCGCTTTTTGCCGGCATCCGAAATCGGGGTTGCCTTCCAACCCGCCAAATCATAAAAGCGACATTGGATCACTGCAATCCTGGAACCGCCCGCCCTGCAGCTTCCCGCCAGGGTAAGATGTGCAAGGCGCTTCCGGGTTTCAGATGATCGCGACGATTTTCGCAGGCGTGCTCCCGTGGCGGGGGAATCGCTTGCGCGATGAAAACGGCCGGGATCTCCCGCGCCGGCTCTGTGCGAGCAAACAAGCTGGTCCGGCCAAGCCCGGGCTTTGGTTCAAAAGGTTCTGCTGGGTGCCGATGGCTTCAAGCGCAATCATGGAAAGGTCCGCATTGAACCGCGCCATTGTGGCTGCGGGCGGCACCGCCATCGCGCTCAAGCTTCGGCCGGCGGACATTCAATTATCCGGCAGCCACACAAATCCAGGCACACAGCGGCGGGGTCTGCCTCGCCAGCTGCGGCTGATGGCTGCCGGGAGGAAACGAAATAATGCCCAACAAGATGCTGATAGACGCCTCCCACCCGGAGGAAACACGCGTTGTTGTCGTTCGCGGTAACCGCATCGAAGAATTCGACTTTGAATCCCAGGACAAGAAGCAGCTCAAAGGAAACATCTATCTCGCCCGCGTAACCCGCGTCGAACCTTCCCTTCAGGCAGCCTTTGTCGAATATGGCGGCAACCGTCACGGTTTTCTCGCCTTCAGTGAAATTCACCCCGACTATTACCAGATCCCGGTCGCCGACCGTCAGGCCCTGCTGCGCGCCGAAGCGCAGGAGGCGGACGACGAAGAGGACGAGGAGGCCGAGACCGGCGAGGAACAGCAGGCGCGCGATCGCGGCGGCCGCCGCAACCGCCGGCGCGGCGGCAAGAACCGCGACCGGGCCGAGCAAAAGCGCGGTTCCGATGCTGCCGGTGCCGACGAAGGCGGCGAAAGCGCCGATGAGGTCGCAGCTTCCAGCGCTTCCGCTGATGAGCCCGGCGATGCGGCCGATACCTCGACCGAAGCCACCGAAGGCTCCGAAACCGTTGAGACCGTAGCCGAGGCAGCCGGCGAAGAGGAGAACAAGGCCCCCGAAGCCGGCAGCGACACCGAAGACGCCGATGCGACCGACAGCGAGAATCGCCAGCCTTCCGAGAGCGGCCCCACTTCGATCGCCGCGAGCATCGATGCGGATGTGATTTCGGAACCGGTGCAGGCCGAATCGACCAGCGAGGTCGCTCCGGCCGAGGAAGCCGCTCCCAGCGACGATGATCGCGGCATGCTCGAAGAAGTTTCGTCCGCACATTCGGACGAACACGAAATCGAATCGGTCGGCGCCGAGGATGCGCTTGAAGAGGTTCGCAACCGCCGCAAGCCGGTGCGCCGCCAGTACAAGATCCAGGAAGTCATCAAGCGCCGCCAGATCCTACTGGTCCAGGTCGTCAAGGAAGAGCGCGGCAACAAGGGCGCGGCGCTGACCACCTATCTGTCGCTCGCCGGCCGCTATTCGGTCTTGATGCCGAACACCGCGCGTGGCGGCGGCATATCGCGCAAGATCACCAATGCCCAGGACCGCAAGCGGCTGAAGGAGGTCGTCGCCGATCTCGAGGTGCCGCAGGGCATGGGAGTCATCCTGCGCACCGCCGGCGAAAGCCGCACCAAGGCCGAGATCAAGCGCGACTATGAATATTTGATGCGGCTTTGGGAGAATGTCCGCAATCTCACGCTGCAGTCCACGGCCCCTGCCCTGGTCTATGAGGAAGGCAGCCTGATCAAGCGCTCGGTCCGCGACCTGTACAACAAGGATATCGACGAGATCCTGGTCTCCGGCGAGGACGGCTACCGCGAGGCCAAGGACTTCATGCGGATGCTGATGCCGAGCCATGCCAAGGTGGTTCAGCCCTACCGCGACACCACGCCGATCTTCGTGCGCAACGGCATCGAGGCGCAGCTCGACCGGATGCTGCAGCCGCAAGTGACGCTTAAGAGCGGCGGCTACATCATCATCAACCAGACCGAGGCGCTGGTCTCGATCGACGTCAACTCCGGCCGCTCCACCAAGGAGCATTCGATCGAGGACACCGCGCTCCACACCAATCTGGAGGCCGCCGAGGAAGTCGCGCGGCAGCTCAGGCTGCGCGACCTTGCCGGCCTGATCGTCATCGACTTCATCGACATGGAGGAGAACCGCAACAACCGCGCGGTCGAGAAGCGGCTGAAGGATCACCTCAAGAACGATCGCGCCCGCATCCAGGTCGGTCGCATCTCGCATTTCGGCCTGATGGAGATGTCGCGCCAGCGCATCCGTGCCAGCGTGCTGGAATCGACGATGAAGCCCTGCCCGCATTGCGGCGGCACAGGCCATGTGAGATCGGACTCCTCGGTGGCGCTGATGGTGGTGCGGGCAATCGAGGAATTCCTGCTCAAGGATTCGCGCAGCCACATCACAGTGCGCACGCCGGCGGCGACCGCGCTTTATGTGCTCAACCACAAGCGCGCCAATCTGGTCGAGCTCGAGGCCCGGTTCGGCCTGAGCATCACGCTCGAAGCCGACGAGACGCTGGGCGCGCAACACTACGCGATCTTCCGCGGCGCGGTGGCTGAGAAGCCGGAAGGCTTCGTCGAGGTGCCCAGCCTGCCGACCTATGTCGAGCCGGAAGAGCCCGAGGACGAGATCGTCGTCGAGGAGGAAGAAGAGGTATCGGTTCAGGCCGAACAGCCGCGCCATCCACAGCAGGGACAGCATCCGCATCGGTCCGAGGACGGCGAAGGCGGCCGCAAGCGCCGCAAACGCCGTCGGCGGCGCGGCGGCAAGGATCGCGACCGCGAGCATCAAGGCCATGGCGATGCCGTCTCGGCCCCCGCACCTGCGGACGTCGGCACGATTGCTGGCGAAGCGACAGCCGAGGTAACGGCTGAAGCACCGGCCGGGGCGGAAGCAGCCGAAGAGGGGCAGGGCAAGAAGCGCCGTCGCGGCAAGCGCGGCGGCAAGCGCAATCGCCGCGAGGAAGGCGAAATCCCTGCCGATGCCGATGCCGGCGATGGTTTCGAAGGCGAAGAAGCGGAAGTCGAAGCTCCCGAGGGCGCGCCGCCGGTCGCTGCAGCCGAAGAGCAGGCCGCGCCCTCGCCTGCCAATGACGATGTCGCGGAAACGGAGAAGCCGAAGAAGCCTCGCCGTGCACCGCGATCGAAGAAGGCTGTCGAGGAAACCGTCTCCGAGAAAGCGCCCGAGCCGGCGGCGGGACTTCCCGCTGAACCTGCGGCGGCCGAACCGGAGCTGGCAGCGGCCGCTGCTGCTCCGAGCGAGGCTGAAGCATCCGTCAATGCCCATCCAACGCGGCGCAAACCGCAGTCGATCGACACGCCGGCTGTCCCCGTCGTTTCGTCCAACGTCAGCGAGGAAGCCAAGACCGAAGAAAAGCCGAAGCGTGCCGGCTGGTGGCAGCGGAAGGGCTTTTTCTAAGCTCTGTCAGCTCATTAGGTTTCGCTGTTGAACAGAAGATCCCGTGCTCGTCCGGCGCGGGATTCTCGTTTTCTGGCCTTCCAATCTTGCGCCCCAGCACCTGCTAAGGCGCGAAGATCGACCAGTTCATCATCCTGGCGAGCTTCTCAAGCGCTATGGAGCCGAGCTTTGAATTGCCGTTCTCGTTGAGGCCGGGGGACCAGACGGCGAGCGAGGCGACGCCCGGCACGATGCCAAGAATACCGCCGCCGACGCCACTCTTACCCGGAATGCCGACCCGGAAGGCGAAATCGCCGGAGCCGTCATAGTGGCCGCAGGTCAGCATCAGCGCGCCGATGCGGCGCGCACGCTCGGTCGACACGACCGACAGCCCGGTCGCCGGGTTCCGACCGCCATTGGCGAGGAAGCGGCCGGCCATGGCGAGCTGCCGGCAGCTCATGGCGATGGCGCAATGATGGAAGTAGACGCCCAGCGCCAGCTCCGGCTCATGGTCGAGATTGCCAAAGGACTTCATGTAATTGGCCAGAGCGAAGTTGCGGTAGCCGGTAGCGCGTTCCGAGGCCGCGACCTCGCGGTCGATGATGATCGTGTCGTCGTCGGCCAGGAATTGGACGAAGCGCAGGATCTCGCCGATCGCCTCGCGCGGCTGGTGGCCGGCAAGCAGGATGTCGGATACGACGATGGCGCCGGCGTTGATGAACGGATTGCGCGGAATGCCGCTCTCATGCTCGAGCTGGACGATCGAGTTGAACGGATTGCCCGACGGCTCGCGGCCGACACGCTGCCACAACGCATCGCCGATCTTGCCCAGCGCCAGGGTCAGCGTGAACACCTTCGAGACGCTCTGGATCGAAAAGGGCTGATCGGCATCGCCGGCAACGATGATGCGCCCGTCATTGGTCACGGCGGCAATGCCGAATTTCTTCGGATCGACCTTGCCGAGCTGCGGGATATAGGTGGCGACATCGCCACGATCGCTGCGCTCGGTCATTTCGGCGGCCACTTCCGCCAGCGCCTGTTCAAGCTCGGGCATGGCGTCTATTTCAGCCAGCTTTCGATGCGCGCCAGCGCCTCGACCATGTCGTCATGGCTGCCGGCATAGGAAAAGCGCATGGTGCGATGGCCCTGGAGCGGATCGAAATCACGGCCGGGCGTGGCCGCCACATGCGCCTCGGCCAGCATCTTGCGCGCGAAGGCCATGCTGTCATTGGTGTGCCGCGTGACATCGCAGAAGGCGTAGAACGCGCCGTCCATGGGCGCCGCGAGCGGGAAGCCCAGCTCCGGCAGACGCTTCATCAGCAGGTCGCGGTTCCAGGCATAACGCGCCTTCACCGCTTCCAGCTCTTGCGTGGCATTGAAGGCCTCGATCGCCGCGACCTGCGATAGTTCCGGCGGCGAGATGTAGAGGCTCTGCGCGATGCGCTCGACCGGCCGCACCAGTTCGTCCGGCAGCACCATCCAGCCGATGCGCCACCCGGTCATGCAATAATATTTCGAGAAGGAGTTGATCACCGTCACGCCGGCGCCATAGGCAAGTGCAGTGACGTCGGGCGCGGCATAGGCCAGCCGGTGGTAGATTTCATCCGAGATCACCGCGATGCCAAGCTCGCCTGCGGTCTTCACCAACGCGGAAAGCTCGTCGGCTGGAATGACCGCGCCGGTCGGATTGGCTGGACTGGCAAACAGCACGCCTTTCAACGGCTTCTCGCGGTGTGCGCTCTTCAGGTGGTCGGCATGCAGATAGGCGTCCGATCCAAGCTCGATCTCGACGATCTCGATGCCAAGCGCGGCCATGATGTTGCGGTAGGCCGGATAGCCGGGCGCGGCGATGGCGACGCGGTCGCCGGGATCGAACATCGCCAGGAAAGCCAGGTTGAAGGCGGCGGACGATCCGGTTGTGACGGCGATACGGGCGGGCGCGACATCGATTCCGTAATGCTCGCCATAGTGCGCGGCGATCGCCTTGCGCAGCTCCGCCAGGCCAAGAGCATCGGTGTAGCCGATGCGGCCGTGCTTCAGCGCGAGAGCGGCGGCTTCGCGGACGCCGACCGGCGCCGGGTCCGACGGCTGGCCGACCGCCATCGATACCACGGGAATCCCGGTCGCCTTCAGCCGGTTGGCCTCGGCCAGAATATCCATGGCGTGGAACGGCTCGACCTCGCCGCGGCGTGAAAGCGAAACGACCATCTGACTCTTCAGCCTGCCTTTGGTTGGCAAATCCACAGGCAAACCATCGCTCGCTTGCCCTGGAACTGCCGGGAGTTCGACGGCAGCGCCGCACAAATGCCCGATTGGTGTGGGGATCACAAGCGCGCAGGAAGTTATCGGCGCCGACTTTTCATCCTTCGCCCGCTCGTCTACCAGTGGACCTGTCATGTTGAGCCGACCCGAACGATGATCGATAGATCGACCGCAATAGGGCGAACCGCGCGCGGGTTCGCGACGCTCCTGCTTGCCGCCGCCGTCGCGGTGTCCACTTCGCTGAGCGCCTTCGCGCAAGGCGTGCCGGTGGTGCGCGACGCCGAGATCGAGGCGCTGGTGCGCGACTATGCCCGACCGATCTTCAAGGCGGCGGGCCTTGCCAATGACGGGATCGACATCGTTCTCGTCAACGACCAGAGCTTCAATGCGTTCGTGACCGGCCGCCGCCTGTTCATCAACACCGGCGCGCTGGTGACGGCCGAGACGCCGAACGAGATCATCGGCGTCATCGCGCACGAGGCCGGCCATATTGCCGGCGGCCACCAGCAGAAGCTGCGCGATCAACTCGATCGCGCCAAGACCATGGCCATCATCGCCACGCTGCTCGGGGCGGGCGCGATCGTGGCCGGCGCCACCACCAACAGCCGCGGCCTTGCCGGCACCGGCATGGGCGTCGCCGCCGGCGGCGGCGAGATGGCGCAGCGCAGCATCCTTGCTTATCAGCGCGGCGAAGAAATCACCGCCGACCGCTCGGCGATCACCTACCTCAATGCCACCGGCCAGTCCGGCATGGGCATGCTGAAGACCTTCGGGCGCTTCCAGAGCGCGCTTTCGCTGTCGGGCACCCAACTCGATCCTTACCGGATCAGCCATCCGATGCCCCGGGAGCGCATCGCCAATCTCGAGGTGCTGGTCAAGGCGAGCCCATATGTCAGCCAGGTCGACGCGCCGGCGCTGCAGCAGCGGCATGACATGATGCGCATCAAGATCGCGGCCTATATGCAAGGCCAGGCGGCCGTGGCGCGGCTGATGCGCAAGAACCCGACCAGCCTTGCCTCGCGCTATGGCGACGCGCAGCAGACCTATCTCTACGGCAATCCTGGCGCCGCGCTGACGAAAACCGCGGCCCTAATCAAGGAACAGCCGAAGAACCCCTATTTCCAGGAACTGCGCGGCGACATCCTGATGAAGGCCAACAGGCCCAAGGACGCCGCGGATGCCTATGCCAAAGCGGCGAGCCTCGACGCGGCGCGGTCCGGCTTGCTGCTGGTCTCGCTCGGCCAGGCGCTGATGGCGGTCGGCACGCCGGACTCAATCAACAAAGCGGTGGCGCAGCTCAACAGCGGGATCGGGCGCGACAAGGAAAACGCCGTAGCCTACCGCTATCTGGCTCAAGCCTATGCCGAATTGGGGCAAATCCCGGCCGCCGACCTTGCGACAGCGGAGGGCCATTTCTATTCGGCCGACTATAAGAACGCGAAGATCTTCGCCATGCGCGCTCAACAGAAATTGAAGCGCGGCGAGCCCCGCTGGCTTCGCGCGCAGGATATCATAAACTACACGCCATCTAACAAACTCAAGTGAACCTCCCGGCCGCGCACGGCGACCAGGTTGGACCGGGACAGGCAGAAGGAACTGATCATGAACAAGGCAATCCTGCTCGGCAGCGCCGGCGTGGCGGTGGCGCTCGGCATGCTGGCATTCGGCTTCGTGGCAGGAAGCCCGCAGGCCGCTAGGGCCGACACGACGCAAGCCATCCAGGTGGCCTCGGCGGACAGCAAGATCGACCGCAAGGAGGTCGAAGGCATCATCCGCGACTATCTGTTGAAAAACCCCGAGGTCCTGCTCGAGGTTCAGGACGCGCTCGAGGCCAAGCAGAAGGAAGAGCAGCGGCTCGCCGCACTCGGCGTCATCAAGGATGCGAAGGACGAGATCTTCAACTCCACCTTCGACGGCGTGGTCGGCAACCCGAAGGGCAAAGTCACCATCGTCGAGTTCTACGACTACAATTGCGGCTTCTGCAAACGCGCCATTGAGGACATGAAGGCGCTGACCAAAGCCGATCCGGACCTGCGCTTCGTGCTCAAGGAGTTTCCAATCCTCAGCCCGGATTCGCAAAAGGCCAGCGTGGTCTCGATGGCCTTCCATCTGATGATGCCGGAGAAGTACAGCGAGTTCCACACTGCGCTGCTCGGCAGCCAGGGCCGTGCCACCGAATCCACCGCCATGAAGGTCGCTGTTTCGCTCGGTGCCGACGAGGCGAAGCTGCGCGAGAAGATGAAGGATCCGAGCATCAACGAAGCGCTCTCGCGCACCTACGATCTCGCCACCAAGCTGTCGATCACCGGCACGCCGTCCTATGTGGTCGGCAATGAGGTGGTGTTCGGCGCGCTCGGACAGCAGGTTCTGGCGGAGAAGATCGAGCAGGCCAAGAGCGCGCTCTAGGTTTGGGCATGGTCTTTTCCGAAAACCGCTGCACAGTTTTCGGGATCATGCTCTAAGGGATTGCGAGTCGCGATAACAGGCGGTTTTCCGCCTGTTGTGGACAGCGAAAGAACGTACTTGCGCTCTTTTCGCGGGCGGATATGCCCATTATAGAGGTCCGGCGCGCCGGCTTGAGGCCGGCGCCGAAGAGGTCGGCATATTTGAAAACGATTTTCGTCCTGAACGGTCCCAATCTCAATGCACTCGGCAAGCGCGAGCCGGGGATCTATGGCGGCAAGACGCTTGCCGCCATCGCCGAGGATTGCAAGGCCGCCGGCACGGCGCTCGGGCTCGAGATCGATTTTCGTCAGTCCAATCACGAAGGTGATCTCGTCGACTGGATCCAGGAAGCCGGTGAAAAGGCCGCAGGCATCGTCATCAATCCCGGGGCCTACAGCCATACCTCGATTGCCATTCACGACGCCATCCGCGCCATCGCGCCGCTGCCCGTCGCTGAAGTCCATCTTTCCAATATCCACGCGCGGGAGCCTTTCCGCCACGTCTCCATGGTCGCGCCGGTCGCTGTCGGCATGATCTGCGGGTTCGGGCCACTCGGCTATACGCTTGCGCTGCAGGCACTGGCGGCGCGCCTGTGACCGGCTCCCAAACAGAAGGCTCGAAAATGTCGATAAAGAAGAACGGTGTTGACCAGCAGCTGATCCGCGACTTGGCGGGCATACTGAACGACACCAACCTGACCGAGATCGAGGTCGAGCTCGGCGATCTGAAAGTGCGCGTGTCGCGTCAGTCTCAGGCCGTCCACGCGGTCGCTGCTCCGCTTCCTATGCTGTCCGCGGCGGTTGCCGGGCCGGCTCAGGCGGTAGCGCCCGCGCCCGCAACGGCAGCCGATCCTTCCAAGAACGCCGTGCCCTCGCCGATGGTCGGCACCGCCTATCTCGCGCCCTCGCCCGACGCCAAGGCGTTCATCGAGATCGGCCAGAAGGTGAAGGAAGGCCAGACGCTGCTCATCATCGAAGCGATGAAGACGATGAACCAGATTCCCTCGCCGCGCGCCGGCACGGTGACGGCGATCCTGATCGAGGACGCCCAGCCGGTCGAATACGGCATGCCGCTCGTGGTCATCGAGTAGAGCCGGGAACAGCGGGCAGATGTTCCAAAAAATCCTCATCGCCAATCGCGGCGAAATCGCGCTTCGGGTGCTGCGCGCCTGCAAGGAGCTCGGCATCCAGACGGTGGTGGTCCATTCGACGGCCGATTCCGACGCCATGCATGTGCGGCTTGCCGACGAAAGCGTCTGCATCGGCCCGCCGCCGTCACGCGAAAGCTATCTCAACATTCACCAGATCGTCGCCGCTTGCGAGATCACCGGCGCCGATGCCGTGCACCCGGGCTACGGCTTCCTGTCAGAAAACGCCAAGTTCGCCGATATCCTCGCCGCCCATAACATCACCTTCATCGGCCCTTCGGGCGACCATATCCGCATCATGGGCGACAAGATCGAAGCCAAGCGCACGGCAAAGCGCCTCGGCATCCCGGTGGTGCCTGGTTCGGACGGCGCGATCAGCGACGAGAAGGAAGCAAAGCGCATTGCCGCCGCGATCGGCTATCCGGTGATCATCAAGGCTTCGGCCGGCGGCGGCGGCCGCGGCATGAAGGTCGCCCGCACCGAAGCCGACCTCGAAGTGGCGCTGCAGACCGCCAGATCAGAAGCCGGCGCTGCCTTCGGCGACGATGCCGTTTACATCGAGAAATATCTGGAAAAGCCGCGCCATATCGAATTGCAGGTGTTCGGCGACGGCGCCGGACGCGGCGTGCATTTCGGCGAGCGCGACTGCTCGCTGCAACGCCGCCACCAGAAGGTGTGGGAGGAAGCGAACTCACCGGCCCTCAACGCCGAGGAACGTGCGCGCATCGGCGGCATCTGCGCCAAGGCGATCGCCGATCTTGGCTATTCCGGCGCCGGCACGATCGAATTCCTCTACGAGAACGGTGAATTCTATTTCATCGAGATGAACACACGCCTGCAGGTCGAGCATCCGGTGACCGAAGCGATCACCGGCATCGACCTCGTGCATGAACAGATCCGTGTCGCCTCCGGCGGCGGACTGTCGGTCAAGCAGGAAGACATCAAGTTCAACGGCCACGCCATCGAGTGCCGCATCAACGCCGAGGATCCGCGCACGTTCACGCCGTCGCCCGGTACGATCACGCATTTCCACACGCCGGGCGGCCTCGGCATCCGCGTCGATTCCGGCGTCTATTCCGGCTACCGGATCCCGCCCTATTACGACAGCCTGATCGGTAAGCTGATCGTGCATGGGCGCAACCGCGTCGAATGCATGATGCGGCTGCGCCGGGCGCTCGACGAATTCGTCGTCGACGGCATCAAGACGACGCTGCCGCTGTTCCGCGACCTCGTCGGAAATCCGGATATCGCCAACGGCGATTACGACATCCACTGGCTTGAGAAATATTTGGCCAAGGAGGAATAGGATCTTGCGGTTATAATGGCGCAATGACTCGTCCCTACGCGCCCGGCTACCGCATCCCGACCGACCTGCTGCTGAAAGCCTATGCCTCGGGCGTGTTCCCGATGGCAGAGAGCGCCACCGACCCGGAAGTGTTCTGGGTGCGGCCGGAGACGCGCGGCATCATCCCGCTCGACGGATTCCACACGCCGCGCAGTCTGAAGAAGACGATCCGCAGGCACCCTTTCGACATCCGCTACGATTTCGACTTCGAGGCGACGATCGACGGCTGCGCGGAAAGGCGCGACGAGCGCCGCTCGACCTGGATCAACGCGCCGATCCGCGAAGCCTATGTCGAGCTCTATCGGCTGGGCCACTGCCATTCCGTCGAGGCGTGGCGCGAGGGCCGGCTGGCCGGCGGTCTCTATGGGGTGTCACTCGGGCGCGTCTTCTTCGGCGAAAGTATGTTCGCCCGGGAAACCGACGCCTCGAAGACCTGCCTCTATTATCTCGTCGAGCGGCTGAACGAACGCCGCTTCGCGCTCCTCGACACGCAGTTCACCACCGAGCACCTGAAGCGCTTCGGCGCCATCGACGTGCCGCGCAGCCGCTACGAAAAAATGCTGGCAGAGGCCCTGAAGGGCGACGCGGTCTTTTATCCCTGAGGTAAGCGGTCACCCGCTCGCAGTTTCAATTGGCGTCTGGGAATGAAACATCATCTTCCAGCCATCGGCGCGATGAACATAGCCGGTGCTGACGAGAGCGGCATAGGGCTCGCCGTTTTCCCGCGTCGCGCGCGCCTCGTAGGTTAGCATGACGATATCGCTGCCGGGTTCGACCATGCCTTTCAGCCGAATGTCGAGATCGCGCCAGCGATTGGGCTTGGTGGCGGTCTTGGCCAGATCGGCATTGGTCATCGCCTGCGCCATCTCCGGAAAGGCGACGAGGCAATCCACATCGGCGTGGGCCGCGAAATACGCGGAATCGCCGGTCCAGAAGCCTTTCTCGATATCGAGAAGCTCTTTCTTGCTGGCAGTGATCGGCCTGATCGTTGCCATGGAAATCTCCCGTCGCCATCACCGTTTATCCAACGGATTGCGAAAAAGAGGGTTCCGAGAGTTCCGAGATCAGTTCGTGTCTGTGGTGTCGGCGCCATCCGGCGCGGGCGCCGCGTCCGACGGCTCAGGCGCTGCCTCGGCAGGCGGCTCCTGCACGGGCGGCTTCGGCTTGGCGGCATTCGTCTTCGGCTTGCCCGTATCGGCTTTGGCGGCGGTCGGCGGCGGCACGTCCGATTTTTGCTTGCAGCCCTTCAGCCAGACGTCATAGACGGCGTGCTCGACCGCGTTGAGACCGGGGCTTTCGGCGAACATCCAGCCGGTAAAGATACGGCGGATCTTGCGATCGAGCGTGATCTCGTCGACCTCGACGAAGGAATCGGTCTTCGGCTGTTCGGTCTCAGGCCGAGAGTAGCAGACGCGCGGCGTCACCTGCAGGGCGCCGAACTGCACCGTCTCGTCGATATAGACGTCGAAGGTGATGATGCGGCCGGTGATCTTGTCGATGCCGGCGAATTCGGCGACCGGATTGGTGATGCGGTCGGAAACCGCCGGCGCCGCCGGTGTCTGCGCGGCGGCGAACCCTGCCGTCGAGGCAGCCAGAACGGACGCTGCCGCGAACAGTCCCGTCGAGAGTCGGCCGAAAGAGTTCATGCAGGGATACCGGTGGTTGCGCCCGGGTGATTCTCTAAATCGCCCAAGGCTAGTCAGGGCTGCGCTATCAGCAAGCAGCTAAACGCCAATTGTGGCGACAAAAGACCGAAACGCGTTTACGAACCGGGCGTCCAAGCGTCGTAGTCGCCGGTGACTTGCGGGCGATGCTGGTTGGTCAGAATGGAACCTTGCGGGCGATAGGCGCGCGGCGTTCCTGTGAGGTTGGGACGGTGCGGCTTCTGCCAATCACGAGCCTTATAGCTTTCGCTCGACGGAGGCGTGTCGACGCGATGATGCATCCAGCCATGCCATCCCGGAGGGATCTTCGAGGCTTCGGAATAGTCACGATAGATGACCCAGCGGCGGGTGCGACCTTCCGAATCGATGCCGCCCTCGTAATAGACGTTGCCGACCTCGTCCTCGCCGACCTTGTTGCCGAAGCGCCAGGTGTGGAAGCGCGTGCCAAGCGTCTGGCTGTTCCACCAGGTGAAAAACTGCAGCAGGAAAGTCTTCATCCAGATCCTCGTTGCGGCAGCGGCCGCGCCGTTTCCTGCTTATGGCGTCAGGTCAACGCGAAGGCAAGGGTTTTGCCCAGCCTGCGATGTAAATGCTTCGTGCGCTAAATCGATACACGCGTGGAGATATCGCCACCTCGGCTTGCCAAGCGTTTGCGCAGTTTCTAAAGCTCGCACGCCCGGCAAAGCTGGCGGCCGGCCCGCGCCGGTTGAGGGAGGTGACGATTGGCCCCAGAACGGTCCACCGGCAATCGGATCGGCGCCGAAGACATTCGCCGCCGCAAGGGCGGCGTGCCGATCGTCTGTCTCACCGCCTATACCTATCCGATAGCCCGCATGCTCGATCCGCATGTTGACCTGCTTCTGGTCGGCGACAGCGTCGCCATGGTGCTGCATGGCCATGCCACGACGCTCGGCGCTTCGCTGGAGATGATGATCGCGCATGGACAAGCGGTGATGCGCGGCTCGGCGAAGGCCTGTGTGGTGGTCGACATGCCGGCAGGCAGCTACGAGGCCTCAGTGGCGCAAGCCGTTGCCTCGGCAAGGCGCATCATCGGCGAGACGGCCTGCCAGGCGGTCAAGCTCGAGGGCGGGGTCGACATGGCCGCGCAGATCGCGGCAATCGTCGCGGAAGGCATCCCGGTCATGGGCCATATCGGCCTGCAGCCGCAGTCGGTGAACAAGGAGGGCGGCTACAAGATCAAGGGCAGGAGCAGGGAAAACATCGCCGCCCTTTTTCGCGACGCCGAAGCGGTTGAAAAGGCCGGCGCCTTCTCGGTCGTCATCGAGGGCACGGTCGAGGCGGTGGCTGCGGACCTCACCCGGCATATCGCGATCCCGACCATCGGCATCGGCGCCAGCGGCGACTGCGGCGGCCAGATCCTGGTGGTAGACGACATGATCGGCATGACCGTCGACCTCGTGCCGAAATTCGTCAAGGAATACGCAAAGCTGCGCGACACCATTGCGGATGCGGCGGCGCGTTACGCCGACGAGGTGCGCAGCCGCGCATTTCCCGGACCTGACCACGTTTTTTCGGCGGCATCGGGCAAGGACCAGGCATGAGCGGGCCAATCGTCGTCGAGAGCGTTGCGGCCCTTCGCGCGCAGATCCGGGATTGGCGCCGGGCTGGCCTCAAGATCGCGATGGTGCCGACCATGGGCGCGCTGCATGACGGCCACATCTCGCTGGTCAGGATCGCGCTCAAAAAGGCGGAGCGCTGCGTCGTCTCCGTCTTCGTCAATCCGACCCAGTTCGCGCCGACCGAGGACCTGGACAAATATCCGCGCCAATTGGCCCGCGATCTCGACCAACTGCGGGAAGCAGGCGTGCATCTGGCCTTCACGCCAGGCGTGGCGGAAATGTACCCGGCCGGCTTCGCCACCAAAATCTCGGTCGGAGGCCCCTCCTCCGGCCTGGAGACGGATTTTCGGCCTGCCTTCTTCGACGGCGTCGCCACTGTCGTGGCCAAGCTTTTCCTGCAGGCAGCGCCCGACTGTGCCGTGTTCGGTGAGAAGGACTACCAGCAGCTTTGCGTTGTCAGGCAGTTGTGCCGTGATCTCGATCTGCCGGTCGAGATCGTCGGCGCGCCGACCGTGCGTGATTCCCGCGGCCTCGCCATGTCGTCGCGCAACGCCTATCTCGGCGCGGCCGAGCTCGAGATCGCGCGCAAATTCAACGTGGTTCTGCGTCAGACCGCGGCCGAACTCGCGTCCGGCGCGGATGAGGCACGTGCGGTGAGTGAGGCTGCCGAAGCGCTCGTCAGGGCGGGCTTTCGGAAGGTCGACTACGTCGCCGCGCGGGAGGCCGCAACGCTCGCGCCCTGGCGACGAGACCGCGACGGCCGCCTGCTCGCGGCGGCCTGGCTCGGCACCACCAGGCTGATCGACAATGTGGAAATCCCTGCCGCTCCGCCGGCGCTTTAGCCGAGCCGCTTCTCCAGGATGAGCGCGGGCCATCCCGAACTGCCGCCGCAATCCGCTGTCCTGCCTGCCGTCCGAAATCCGTTCGCCTCGTAGAAGGCGATCGCCGCCGCATTCGCCTGCTCGACCTCCAGACGCAGCGTCCGCATCTGCGGAAAACTGGCCTCGACTTCGTCGAGCAGCGCCTGGCCGATCCCTTGCCGCTGACAATCCGGAGATACGTGGAGCTGGTTCAGAAGGACGATCTTCGGGTCGGTGGTGGCGGTCGCGAAAGTCATGCCGCCAAGCCGCTTGCCATCGTCAGCGACCAGGAATTCGGAATTCGGCCGGGCCAGCTGCGCCTTGAGCGAAGCAAGAGAATGCCAGTCGTCGGTGATCGCCGTTACATGCTCGGCGCCGTAAATGGCGTCATAGATCGCATACCACGTCTCGACCAGCAGCGCGCGGATCGCAACAAGATCGTGCTCGCTGGCGGTGCGGACGAACATCGCTCTATTCGATGCCGAGCTTGGCCTTGACCAGCTCGTTGACCGCCTGCGGGTTCGCCTTGCCGCCGGTCGCCTTCATCACCTGGCCGACGAACCAGCCGGCCATGGTCGGCTTGGCGCGCGCCTGCTCGGCCTTGTCCGGATTGGCGGCGATGACCTCGTCGACCGCCTTCTCGATGGCGCCGGTGTCTGTCACCTGCTTCATGCCGCGGCTTTCGACCAGTTGGCGCGGATCACCCCCCTCGTTCCAGACGATCTCGAACAGGTCCTTGGCGATCTTGCCGGAGATCGTGCCCTCCTTGATCAGGTCGACGACGGTACCGAGCTGCTCAGGCGAAAGCGGAGCGTTTTCAATATCTTTGCCAGCCTTGTTGAGAGCGCCCAGCAGGTCGTTGATGACCCAGTTGGCGGCAAGCTTGCCGTCGCGCCCCGAGGCCACCTTCTCGAAATAGTCGGCGATCGGCTTTTCCGAGACCAGCACCGAGGCGTCGTAGGGCGATAGGCCTAGCGAGCCGATCAGCCGCGCCTTCTTCTCGTCCGGGAGTTCCGGCAGATGCTGTGCCAGATCATCGACATAGGCCTGGTCGAACTCCAGCGGCAGAAGGTCGGGGTCGGGGAAATAGCGGTAGTCATGCGCCTCTTCCTTGGAGCGCATCGAGCGCGTCTCGCCCTTGTTGGGGTCGAATAGGCGCGTCTCCTGCTCGATCGAGCCGCCGTCTTCGAGGATGGCGATCTGACGGCGCGCTTCGGACTCGATGGCCTGGCCGATGAAGCGGATCGAGTTGACGTTCTTGATCTCGCAGCGCGTGCCGAACGCGCCACCCGGGCGGCGCACCGAGACATTGACGTCGGCGCGCAGCGAACCCTCGTCCATGTTGCCGTCGCAGGTACCGAGATAGCGCATTATGGTACGCAGCTTGCTGACATAGGCCTTGGCCTCGTCGGCAGAGCGCATGTCCGGCTTGGAGACGATCTCCATCAGCGCAACGCCGGACCGGTTGAGGTCGACATAGGACATTGTCGGATGCTGGTCGTGCATAGACTTGCCGGCATCCTGCTCCAGATGCAGGCGCTCGATGCCGACCTCGATGTCCTCGAACTCGCCCTGCCGGTCCGGTCCGACCGAGACGATCACCTTGCCTTCGCCGACGATCGGCTGCTTGTACTGCGAGATCTGATAGCCCTGCGGCAGGTCCGGGTAGAAATAGTTCTTCCGATCGAAGACCGACTTGTGGTTGATCGCGGCCTTCAAGCCCAGCCCGGTGCGGATCGCCTGCTTGACGCATTCCTCGTTGATCACCGGCAGCATGCCGGGCATCGCCGCGTCGACCAGGCTGACATTGGCGTTGGGCGCCGCGCCGAAAGAGGTCGAGGCGCCGGAGAACAGCTTTGCCTCGGACGTCACTTGCGCATGCACTTCGAGCCCGATGATGATTTCCCAGTCGCCGGTGGCGCCGGAGATCAGGCGTTTCGGGTCGGGCGTGCGGGTATCGATGATGCTCATGGAGGCCTATGGGTCGCATTCGTGGCTGGCGCGATTTTGCTTATCGCGTTGCGAAAATCGCATCACTCGCTAGTGCAAACCGTTCCTTGAGACAAGTCCAAAGCCGCGCGCAGGCCTCCAGGCAGCTTGCGCTTGTAAGCCCACGGGCTGTGCTGGCGGCACCTTCCCGCCTGTATCAGGCGGTGGCGATGTAGGCCCGGATCTCCTCGGCCTCGCGCTCGACATCCTCGATCCGGCGCTTGACCACATCGCCGATCGACACGATGCCGTCGAGCATCCCGTCCTTCTCCACCGGCAGGTGGCGGAAGCGACCCTTCGTCATGATCTCCATGACCTCGTTGACCGTGTGGTTCTCGTTGCAGATCTTGACCTTCGGCGTCATGGCCGATCGGACCGGAATATCGAGCGCGGCCGCGCCCTCCCTGGCCAATACTCGCACGATGTCGCGCTCGGAAAGGATGCCGACGATCTTGCGGTCGCCATTGGTGATGACCAGCGCGCCGATCCTATGCTCGGTCAGGATGCGAATGGCTTCGCTCAGCTTTTCATTAGGCCCGAGTGTGAACACGTCATGGCCTTTTTGCTCAAGAATTGCCTTCACAGTCATGGCGTCCTCCTGTGCCTTGCCCGCCGGCTCCTGCCCTGACCGGCATTCACGTTCCGGTGAACATGGTGCGCCGTGATTGGTTGCATTTCAAGTGCGCCGCAGTGCTACTCGGGCGGCTGGGGCCGATCGAAAAAGCGCACGCCGAAAAAGCCGGCGACAAAGCCGCCGATATGGGCTTCCCAGGCGATCTGTCCCTCGATCCCCGGCGCAAAGCCGAGAAGGCCGGTGGCGAGGTTGATCACCATCCAGACGCCGAGGAAGGTCATGACGCCGCGCGAACGCAGCACGATTGCGATCGGCAACGGCTCGCCGGCGAAGGCCGCCTGGCCTGACGAGCGATCGATCCGGAAGCCGTAGCGCGCCGCAGCTCCCATCATGCCCGAGATCGCGCCGGAAGCGCCGACCAGCGGCATCTCGCCATAAGGGTGCATGGCCCAGAACAGCGCGACCGAAGCCAGCCCGGTCACGGCGTAGAACACCGCAAATCGGGCCGCGCCGAAACGATTGGCGAGCGGTGAGCCGAAAGCGGCAAGCCAGACCATGTTGACGGCAATGTGAGCGAGGCCCCCATGCATGAAAGCATAGGTGAAGGGGCGCGTGAACAGGAACCAGTCGAAGCCGTATCGGCCGGTGTAGAGCACCGGAATGAAGGCTCCGTCGTAGAGCAGCATCATTTGCTGGTCGTCGTTCAGCACATATCGCTCCAGCAGGAAGACGATCGCGCAGATCCCCATCACCGCCAGCACAACCGGCGGCAAGTTGAACACCGGCTCGCGGCGCGGCTCCGGCGCCTCGTCGTCTGGTTGCAATTCGGATTCGGTCGGTGTTACCGGTTCGCTCATGGCCTCTTCGCAGCTGGCTGGAGACTCGATTTCGGCCGAAGCATGTAGTTCACGCCGGATCGAATCACAAACCGCGAATCGCCCCAAGCTGAAATCGGATAGCGCCTGGATCGGCGACGCTGCGAATCAAAAGAAAGCCGTCCAGGTTTCCCTGAACGGCCGGTCGAGTCCCCTGCTCCCCGAAAACTGACTGAAGCGCTGCCGATCGCTGCTGAAACGACCGTTTTGGAGTGGTTTTTGACATGCCACAGGCCCGGTCGGCGCGCAACGTAAACCACTTGTTAACCTTAACGACCCCGAGACGTGAACAAACGTTAACGATGCTGGCACGCATCCTGCTCCGCACCGCATGAAGGTCATCGGAGGGCGCCCTGTCTGTTCGCCGATGGGACAACAAGAAAGACAGATTGCCGGAGCGGAATGGAAATGAATCAGAACGGATCAATCGCGCTGTTCCAATATTGGAACCGGCTGCGTGATGGCCGCCCGGCTCCGAAACGCTCGGAAGTGGAGCCGGCGGACATCAAGACGCTCCTGGCCGATACGTTCATCCTGGAGCGCGACACACGCGCGGAAGCCGTGTTCCGGCTGGCCGGCACCAGGCTCTGCGCCTATTACGGCCGCGAGCTCAAAGGGTTTTCCTTCCCCTCGCTCTGGCGCGAGAAGGACCAGCGGCTTATGTCGCGTCTCATCCACGGCGTCTTCGACCAGAAATCGGTGCTGCTTCTGACCTATGAAGGATTCAGCCGAAACGGTCGTTCCAGCAAGTTCGAGCTGCTGGCGCTGCCGCTCGATGGCGGCGTCGAGAGCCCTCGCTGCCTCGGCATCGTTAGCGCCGCGGATCGGCCGTTCTGGCTTGGTGCCGACCCGCTGGCGGACGCCCTGATCGACGCGATTCGGGTCATCGATCCCGACAAGGACCCGATGTTCCTAAAGAACCGGCCGGCGATCGATGTTCCGTCGCTCGTGCCGACGGAGTTCGACGCGCCCGAGACCATTTCGGCGCTCGGCCGCGTACGCCGGATACGGCATCTCGTCGTCTTCGACGGCGGGCGCAACGAGTAGAGCGGATCGCGAGATTTTGCCCCGATCTGGTCCAGGCCTTTGCCTTGCGTGGGCGTCCGCCCCCAACCCATTTGGGCCGGCTTTTTCCCGTTTGTTAACCTGCTTTGCTGTAGCTTTTTCCGGTGAAATTCCTCGCACGTCGCGCGGAATGCCAACGGGGTGTAGGCAGTCATGAGGTCAGCGGCGGAATTTGCGCCGTCCCGTGTGGAGCGGCGCAATTTTCAGCGTGTCCGGGTGAAAATCTACGGACGCTTCATGCTGGAGGACCGCACGGAACACGCGTGCCAGGTGATAGACATGTCGCCAGGCAATGTCGCCTTGCGCACCGATCGCGTCGGCATGCCGGGGGAAAAGGTCATTGCCTATATCGATCACATCGGTCGCATCGAAGGCATCGTGACGCGCACCTCGCAGGACGGTTTCGCGATGACCGTCATCGCTTCGGACCGCAAGAAGGACAAGCTCGCCGCGCAGCTCACCTGGCTTGCGAACAAGCATGAGCTCGACCTGCCGGAAGACCGCCGCCACGAGCGCGTCGCGCCGCGCAATCCGATGAGCGTGCTGCAGCTCACCGACGGGCGACAGTATCAGTGCCGCATCATCGACCTGTCGCTCTCGGGCGCGGCGATCGAGATCGACGTCAAACCAGCAATCGGCGTGCAGGTCATGCTGGGAACGATGCGCGGCCAGGTCGTGCGTCACTTCGAGGACGGCGTCGCCATTGAGTTTGCCGTCATCCAGCGGCCGGAAACCTTGGATTCGGAATTCAACGCGCCGCGGTCCTGACCGCTTAGAATGCGGACATGCATCCAACCGGCCTCCAGCGGCCGGTTTTTTGTTGGCCGGATCAGGGCCTTCTAGCAGCCGGGCGGCATGTCGAGACGCCACGTGATCCGGGTGCGGCGGCCGGTTTAGATTCTCAACAATCCGCAGTCGAGATAGTTCAAATTTTATATTTAATCTACGGGCGTTTTACTCAATCTCTACTTCCGGTTTTTGCGTCAAATAAATCCCAACGTGGCACAGTCTCTCTCAAACGGGGAGACTACCATAATGAAAATGACGAGGGGCAAGCTGTTGCTCTTGGCAATGGCGATGCAGCTTTCCGCCTGGGGCACGGCAAGCGCGGGACCGCTGTTCATGCATACGGGTGGCCGCACCACCCAGCCCGTCGGCCATTATGAACTCTGCCAGCGTATCCCCATCGAATGCAATGAGAGGACGCCGAATGGGTCTCCTGTCGAGCTGACCCGCAAGCTGTGGGCGACGATGATCAAGGTCAACAATTCGGTCAACACCCGCGTCAAGCCACGTACCGATATGGAGATCTACGGGGTCGAGGAATACTGGGCCTATCCCGACAACGGTTTCGGCGACTGCGAGGACTTCGCGTTGGAGAAGCGCCGCGAATTAATGGCCGCCGGTGTCCCCGCCGGCGACCTTTTGATGACGGTCGTGCGCCAGCCGAACGGCGACGGCCACGCGGTGCTGACGGTGCGCACCAGCCTCGGCGAGTTCATCCTCGACAATCTCGAGCCGAAAGTGCTCGCCTGGAACGACACGGTCTACACCTACCTCAAACGTCAATCGACAGAGAATTCAGGCGTTTGGGTTTCGATCAACGACGGCCGCGAGGACGCGGTCGCCAGCGTCCGCTAGGATCCCAATGCATGCTGCCCCAAGATGCGCAGGGCTTTTGGGGCAACACGAAGAGATTAAGCACGCCGCATTCATACGGCGTGCCTGGAAAAAGCCCGGTCGAGTCCCCACCCTCCCCGTCCCCAACGACCGGGTTTTAGGAGCCGGCCCTGTCCCCGGGCCGGCTCCGCTTTTTTTGCCGCCGCCTGCGGGCCTTTCTCGTAACGGCAGACCGGAGCACTATGGCCGTTTATTTTTGGATGGACGGCGATGCTGGAAATCCCTGACGACCGCTGCGAGCGCGCCAAGCTGTTCAAGGCGATAGACGACGCCTTCAAGGCGGGCGATTTCGATGGGCTTGGCAAGGCGCTCGGCGGCTCCGCGCAATGGTACGACGAGAGGATGCCGTTCGAGCTCGGCCTCGGCCATCCCTTGGAATACGCGTCTATTGGAGCCCGGCCGGCTTCATCGTCACGCTGCTTGATGCAGGCTCGAATCCGAATTACGAGGATCCCGCCGGCTTCCCGTCGATCATCGCCGCGCTATCCACCGAGCGGCCGGACAGGCTGCAGCTTATCCAGATCCTGCTCGAGCAGGGCGCCGACCCGAACATGCGCGGGGTCAACGACTGGACGCCTCTGCATTACGCCGTGGCGCAGCGCGACGCCGAGGCAATCCGCCTGCTGCTGGCGTCGGGCGCGGATCCGTCGCTCAGGACGCGCATCGATGATTGTGAAACCGCCCTGGAAGGTGCAGACCGCGCCGGTTTCGAAGCGGGGGCGTCGCTACTGCGTGAGGCGATGTCCCGACGCAGTTGATAAGGTCGCCGGCGAAGCGGCGGACTGAACCGCTCTCAGAGTTCCTTCAATCCGGTCTTGAAGCGCCTGCCGTTGGCGACATAGTGCGCGGCCGAGACCCGCAGCCTCTCGATTGCCGCGTCATCCAGCACCCTTATCACCTTGGCGGGCGAGCCGACGATCAGCGAATTGTCCGGGAAAACCTTGTTTTCGGTCACCAAGGCGCCGGCGCCGACCAGCGAATTCTTGCCGATCCTCGCGCCGTTGAGAACGATGGCGCCCATGCCGATCAGGCTGTTGTCGCCGACCGTGCAGCCATGCAGCAGCGCGCGATGACCGATCGTGCAGCCCTGCCCGATGCTGAGCGGATAGCCCGGATCGGTGTGCATGACCGTATGTTCCTGCACATTGGTGTCGGCGCCGATGGTGATCGTTTCACCGTCGCCGCGGATGACGACGCCGAACCAGAAGCCGGCATTGCGGCCTATCGCGATATCGCCGATCAGCGTGGCGTCGGGGGCCACCCAATTGGTTTCGGCGTCTTCGAACCGGGGCGCCTTCCCGTCGATCGCATAGATCGGCATCTTTTCTCCGATTCGTTTCAAGCCGAGAATTCGGCGGAGCTTAGGAGACCCGTTGCCCAGGAAGCAATGGTGATCAGCACGATGCCGAGCGCCAGTGCCCACGCAATCGCCGTGCAGCCGCAGGAAAGCAGCGCCAGCGTGCCGATGCGTCCCTCGCGCCGCGCAGCCAGAGCATCATTGGTGAGCATGAACGGGCCGGCGCAGGCGGTCACCGCGAGCGAGCGCACAATATGGGCAGGCGTGACATAGGGTTCGGCGAAGGCCAGCCGGCCACCGCAGACGATTTCCATCGCCGAGCCGGCGAGGCCGCAAGCCGTCAGGCCGACCGCAAAAGCGTAGAGAGGGAGCAGCATGAGATCCATCTTTACCAACCGTTTACCATGAGACCGCACAGTCGTGCCGACGCGCTGCAAGAGCCATGCCGCGCTAGTTGTGCCACCTGAGGACAGGTGAGCGGATCGGGGAATTGCGATGAGAGAGGCAGCCGCCGCGGAGGAATTCGAGGTTGTCGACTCGACCTTGATGAAGCGGGTCTTCTATGTCTTCGCGGCGCTCGCCCTGCTTTCGGTGGTTATCAGTCTCGGCGGCAAATGGCTCGGCCGGTCGATCGCCATGGCCGGCTACACCGACGACACGACCGTGCGCCAGGTCGTCATGGGCAACAATGTGATCAGTGTGCCGGCCAACTTCATCCGCTTCGACCAGGCCAGGCGCGACGGAAACGCCTCGCGCCTCGACCTTTATCTGCGCTATCCTGAAATGGACGGCTACAGCACCGCCGCGCGCGGCGACTTCAACCACACCACGACCAGGAAGATCATCTTCCTGTCATTCGAGCCGCGGATGATGTCGCGCGACATGAGCGGCCGTTTCGCGCCGATCTACAGCGCCCTGATCGTCAAGCCGGGCACACCCGGCCCGGGCGGGACGACGCTCTACGGCTTCGCCGAGAAATCGGGCTATCTCAACGAGGTCCTGGCGGTCGCCGACCGCCCCGGCAAAGACCCGTTCGTCGCCCGCTGCCTGAGCGGTCCAAGTGCCGAGGAATCGCTGGCCCCCTGCGAGCGCGACATCCAGGTCGGCGACGATCTCAGCCTCACCTACCGCTTCCCGCGCGAGTTGCTCGGGAACTGGCAGGTGCTCGATGCCGCGATCGCCACCAAGGTGGCCGGTATCCTGAAAACGGGACGCTGAAGCGCTGCGCCGGAGCCATGGGCGCGCCACCCGCTCTTCCTCTCCAGCGGCCAGCCTGGCTCAATATATCGGCACGACCGGCTCGGCGATGCGGTCTGGCATCGGGCCGGCAAGGCGCGCTATTGGTCGAACATGATGCCACCCTATCTCACGTTCGACCCCGTCAGCCGCCGCCTGCGCCTCGACCCGCATGAACCGGCCTTTGTGCAGAACCCGTATGAGGGCTACGCCTTCTTGCACGGCGCTTCGAACGCCTTCTTCTGGGAGAATTACGGTTTTTGGTGTTTCGGCGGCTTCGACGACGTCAACCGCCTGCTTCGCGATCGTCGCTTCGGCCGCCAGAACCCGGCCGGCATTCCCGACAGCCGCGGAGTTGGCGACGACCGTTCGCACCTGACCGCCTTCGACGCCATCGAAGCCAATTCGATGCTTGAGCTCGAGCCGCCGGTGCACACGAGGTTGCGGACACTGGTCAATCGGGCCTTCGTCTCGCGCCAGGTCGAGCGGCTGCGGCCGCGCATCGAGGCTCTGGCCAATGAGCTGATCGACCGCTTCGAGCCGGGCTCCGTCGATCTTCTGCCCGCTTACGCCTCGCCCTTGCCGATCACCATCATCGCCGAGATGCTCGGCGTTCCGGTCGAGATGGGGCCGCAACTGCTCGACTGGTCGCATCAGATGGTCGCCATGTACATGCACGGCCGCACGCGCGAGACCGAGGAGACGGCCAACCGCGCCGCGCACGATTTCGCGGCTTTCCTGCGCGGCTATGTCGCCGAGCGGCGCAAGAGACCCGACGACGATCTGCTTTCGCTGCTGATCGAGGCCCAGGACAACGGCCAGAAGCTCTCGGAGGACGAGCTGGTTTCCTCAGCTATCCTTCTGCTCAACGCAGGGCACGAAGCGACTGTGCACCAGACCGGAAATGCCGTGAGAACGATCCTCGCGCAGGGCGGCGATGGGCGCCGCTTCTTTGCAACACCGGAGGCCAATGCCGCCACGGTCGAGGAATGCCTGCGCTACGATGCGCCGCTGCACATGTTCCTGCGCTATGCCTATGAAGAGATGGAAGCTGCTCCGGGCATTTTGCTCAAGCCCGGAGAGACGGTGGCGCTGCTGCTCGGCATGGCCAATCACGACCCGCTGGCTTTCGCCGGACCGGCCACATTCAACCCGGCGCGGACGGACCAGAAGAACGTGTCGTTCGGCGCCGGCATCCACTTCTGCATCGGCGCGCCGCTGGCCAGGCTGGAGTTGCAGGTGTCGCTGAAGACGCTGTTCGACCGGCTGCCGGATCTAGGCCTGACGGAAGAGCCGCGCTTCCGCGACACCTATCATTTTCATGGATTGGAAGCGCTCTCGGTGCGCTTCTGAGCCGCAAAAATCCGAAGATCTGAAAATGAGATTCGCCTTTCTGCAGGAACCGCCCTTCTGCTTCACCGATGCATCCGGGAAAGTCGGCGGCTGCGACGCGATGCTGGCCGAGAAGATCTTCGCGATGTCCGAAACGACGGCTTTCACGCCCGTCGAGACTGGATTCGCCGAGTTACTGCCGGGACTGGCCGACGGCCGCTGGGACATGACCACCGGCCTGTTCATCTCGGAAGAGCGCAGCAAGCTGGTGGACTTCAGTCGCCCGATCTGGTCGCTGCCGGACGGCTTGATGGTCGCCAAGGGCAACCCGCTCGACCTTGAAGGCTATCGCTCTCTTGCAGGCCACCCCTCCGCGAGGCTTGGCGTGATATCGAACCAGATCCAGCATCGGACGGCCCTGCAGAATGGCGTGCCGCCGGAGCGGATCAGTGTGTTCACCACGCAGGCCCAAGCGGCGGAGGCGGTGGCTACCGGCATGGTGCAGGCCTATGCCAGCGTCGCCATGGCGCATCGCGGCTACATCGCGCGGCGACCGGCTGCTCTGGCCGATGTCATTGACGTTCCCGCGTCCGAACGGCTGCCCGCCGCCGGCGCGTTTGCGGTCGCCAAAGGCAACGACGCGTTGAGGCGGCGTGTGGATGATTGTCTGGGCGACCTGCTTGGAAGCCGGTGGCACCGCGACCTGATGGCCGGATTCGGTTTCTCCGAAGCGGATGTCGACCGGCTGCTCTAACAGCCCGGCAAGCGCGCTTCACAGCTTGATCACATATTCCTTGCGAGTCGTCTCCACCACTTCCCAGGTCCCTTTGAAACCCGGCCGCAGCACAAAACTGTCGCCGGCCTTGACCGTGCGCGCGTCGCCGCCGTCTTCGGCGATCACCGAGACGCCGGACAGGATGTGGCAGAATTCCCATTCGTCATAGACGATGCGCCACTTGCCCGGCGTCGCTTCCCAGATGCCGGCATAAAGGCTGCCGTCCCGCTCCTCGACATTCCAGGTGCGGAATTTCGGATCGCCGGAGATCAAGCGTTCCGGGGCCGGCGCGCCGGCCTCCGGCTCGACAGTTTCGGGATCAACCGCGAGAAAGGCGGACATCGTGCTCAGACCTTGCTCAGCGCCTGTTCGAGGTCGGCGACGATGTCGTTGACGTCCTCGATGCCGATCGACAGGCGGACCGTGTCCGGGCCGGCACCGGCCTTTACCTTCTGCTCGTCGGACAGTTGCCGGTGCGTGGTCGAGGCCGGGTGAATGACCAGCGACTTGGTGTCGCCAACATTGGCGAGGTGCGAGAACAGTTCCAGCGCCTCGACGAACTTGACGCCGGCCTCGTAGCCGGCCTTGAGGCCAAAGGTGAAAACGGCGCCGGCACCCTGCGGCGAGTATTTCTTCTGCAGCGCATTGTTCTTGTCGCTCGGCAGTCCGGGATAGTTCACCCAGGCGACTTTTGGATGGTTGGAAAGCCAGGCGGCGACGCTCGCGGCGTTGTCGCAATGACGCTGCATCCTGAGCGGCAAGGTTTCCAGGCCGGTCAGGATCAGGAAGGCGTTGAAGGGCGAGATCGCCGGGCCGAGGTCGCGCAGGCCGAGCACGCGCGCGGCAATGGCAAAGGCGAAGTTGCCGAAAGTCTCGTGCAGGACGAGGCCGCCATATTCAGGGCGAGGCTCCGACAGCATCGGGTATTTGCCCGACTTCGACCAATCGAAGGTGCCGCCGTCGACGATGGCGCCGCCGATCGAATTGCCGTGGCCGCCGATGAACTTGGTCAGCGAATGCACCACGATGTCGGCGCCATGCTCGATCGGCCGCACGAGATAGGGCGAGGCCAGCGTGTTGTCGACGATCAGCGGCAGGCCGTGCCTGCGAGCGATGTCGCCGATCTTCTCGATGTCGACGAAGATGCCGCCCGGATTGGCGAGGCTTTCGATGAAGATCGCCCTGGTGTTGTCGTCGATTTGGCTCTCAAAGGTCGATGGATCGTTGGTATCGGCCCAGCGGACCTCCCAGCCATAATTCTTGAAGGCGTGGCCGAATTGGTTGATGGAGCCGCCATAAAGCTTTGTGGCAGATACGAAATTGTCACCCGGCCGCATCAGATTGTGGAAGACGATGACCTGGGCGGCGTGGCCGGAGGCGACGGCCAGCGCGGCAGTGCCACTTTCGAGCGCGGCGAGACGCTCCTCGAGAACCGCCTGCGTCGGGTTCATGATGCGGGTATAGATGTTGCCGAAGGCCTTCAGCCCGAACAGCGAGGCGGCGTGGTCGGCGTCATCGAAGACATAGGAGGTGGTCTGATAGATCGGCGTGGCGCGCGCGCCGGTCGCCGGGTCCGGCTTGGCGCCGGCATGGACGGCGAGCGTGTTGAAACCGGGCGTACGGGTCATCGAAGCCTCCCTCTCAAACTTGCGAAAATCGCCGGGCATTCTTGGCCAAGCGCGGTCGTGAATGCAAAGAACAAAATACCTTTCGGCGTGCGATCTGCGGCGAACGCCCGGGAAAATCCATTTCTTCCCGGAATAATTTTGCGCGCCTGGTTGTCCGTCTATTTCTGGCGCACGCCAAAACTCTGGAAACCCTTGCGCATCAATGGCTTCTTCGACGACAGCACGCCGGAGTTGACGCCGGTCCAGCCGATCTCGCCCGACAGCTTGCCATATTCGATCTTGGGACAGCGGTTCATGACCACCTTGATGCCGGCTGCCTCGGCGCGCGCGGCGGCCTCGTCATGGCGAACACCTAGCTGCATCCAAACGACCTTCGGCAGCGGATCGAGCTTCAGTACCTGCTCGACGATGCCAGGGACAGCGGCCGAGCCGCGAAAAATGTCGATCATATCGACCGGATGCGGCAGGTCGGCCAGGCTGGCATAGACCGTCTGTCCAAGGATCTGCTTGCCGGCATGACCGGGATTGATCGGCAACACCGAAAAACCCTTGGCCAGCAGATATTTCAGCACGAAATAGCTTGGCCGCACGTCGTTGGGCGAGGCGCCGACCATGGCAATGGTCTTCACCGAGTTCAGAATGCCGGCAATGTAGCTGTTGTCGTAGGCGTCGTGATTCATGGCTCGTCCTCATACAGCGCATCGGCGAGAAAGGCAGCCGGATCGCTGCAGAAGTCACGCATCATGCGAAAATGATCGGTGTCCTGAAAATTAATCAGATCGAGGCCGATGCGGCTGATGCGGAAGAGCCGCGCGTTCGGGCAGGCCATCAGCAACGGAGAGTGCGTCGCCATGATCACCTGCGCGGTGCCGGACCGCTCCATGCGCTGAAGCAGCTTCAGCAACTCGATCTGGCGCGTCGGCGAGAGCGCGCTTTCGGGCTCGTCGAGGATGTAGATGCCCTGTCGTCGGCAGCGTTCCTCGAAGAAGCGGATGAACCCTTCGCCATGCGACCATGACAGGAAGTCCGGCGGCGCTCCGCCGGACTCCAGCGCCGCCTGGTCAAGATAACGAGCCACGGAGTAAAAGGACTCCGCCCGGAAGAACCAGCCCGCGGTGACCTTCGGCAGCCAATGGCAGCGCAGCGCAGCGGCAAGTGCAGCACCACTCTTGTCGATGGCGCCTGAGTGGTCGACGGGCATATAACCTTTGCCGCCGCCGGCCTCGTCATAGCCGGCCAGCGCGCCGATGGCTTCGAGCAGCGTCGATTTGCCGGTGCCGTTCTCGCCAATGATGATGGTGATGGCCGACGTGAATTCGAACTCGAACTCGCGATCCCGGAAGATCGGCAGGCTCCATGGATATCCGTCCCAATCCGCGACGCGCGAAGAGTCAAGCAGAATGCGCTTGAGATAGGGCGCTTTCAGCCGCGTCACTTGCTTGCGGGCAGCCACGTCGGACCTTCAATCATAAAAAAGCGCGCTGCATTCTCGGGTCAATTATTCGTCGGCCCATTCCGGCTTGCGCTTGCCGATGAAGGCGGCGATGCCTTCCTCGGCGTCGCGCGCCAGCATGTTTTCCACCATCACGCGGCCGGTATAGGCGTAGGCGTCGGCCAGCCCCATTTCGGCCTGGGCGTAGAACGCCTCCTTGCCGGTCTTGACCACCAAAGACGATTTTGAAGCAATGGTTTGCGCGTATTTGTTGACAACCTGATTCAGATATTCGCGCGGCACGATCCGGTTGACGAGACCGAACTCCTTGGCCGTCGCCGCATCGATCGTCTCGCCGGTGAGAAGCATTTCCATCGCTTGCTTGCGCGAGGCGTTGCGCGACAGCGCAACCATCGGCGTCGAGCAGAACAGGCCGATATTGACGCCGGGCGTGCAGAAGGTCGCTTCGTGCGAGGCGATGGCGAGGTCGCAGCTCGCGACAAGCTGCAGTCCGGCCGCGGTAGCCAAACCGTCGACCTCGGCGATCACCGGCCTCGGATGGCGCACGATGGTCTGCATCAGCTTTGCGCAGGCGACAAAGATCTTTTCGAAGAAGGCGCGGCCGCGATCCGGTTCTGCGCGGTGCGCCGTCATTTCCTTGAGGTCGTGGCCGGCGCAAAACACTTTGCCTGACGCTGCCAGGATGATGACGCGTACGGATTTGTTGTCCTTCACGCGGTCGAACTCGGCCTGCAGCGCCGCCATCGTCGCCAGCGACAGCGCGTTGGCCGGCGGGCTTGCAAGAGTGAGGCGCAGCACGCCCTTGTCTTGGCTGACAAGAACCGGGCCGTCGGCGACGGCGGGCTTGATGGTGAGGACTTCGGCCATTTTTGAACCTCTCGATCAGCGGTCCCGGGTTATGGAGCAACAGAACTAACATGCTGCCGATTGAAGAACAGCCGCGAGACGTGTTTTCTCCGTGGCACCGTTTGGTCCAGGCGCGCCGCCTGGAACTTCCCGTATATAGGAATCGCGCATGCCCGCTCAAAGCAATCTCAAGCCGGTGCTGACCGCGGCCGAAGTCAACGCGGTGATGGCAAACGTCTATCCGCAGCTCAACGACCAGTTCTCCTTCTATGAGGCGCTGGAAGTGTTTCCGGGCGGCTGCACGGTGCGGCTCAATGCCGACCAGCGCCATCTGCGCCCCGGCGGCACCGTCTCGGGTCCCGCGCTGTTCACGCTTGCCGACATTGGCGGCTATGTGTGCGTGCTCAGCCATGCCGGGCCGGATGCGCTTTCGGTGACGACCAATCTCAATATCAACTTCATGCGCAAGGCCGAGGCCGGACCGATTGACGGCCATTGCCGTATCCTTAAGCTCGGAAAGAGCCTGATGGTCTTCGACATCGACATCGTCGCCGGGCCCGACCGGCACACGGTGGCCCACGCCACAGGGACCTATTCGATCCCGCCGAAGCGAATGGATGAGGTAAAATAATACCGTTTCGCCAATTGATTGTTTTTGCTTTATTTTCAGCGCCAATAGAGTTTCCGCTTGGCTTGACGCATCCGGCACCCTCGCCTATAAGCCGTCACGAAACAGCGGCCGCAAGGGCCGCCGTTTTGTTATTGCCGGACGGCTTGGCCTCTCCGTCAATTCAAGCAACAAAAAACGCCTGTTCCTGCCGTTCGCGGACAGGACGGTCAACCTGAGAGCAAAACATGGCTACCTTTTCGCAGAAGCCTGCGGATGTGGTGAAGAAGTGGGTGCTGATCGACGCCGAGGGTCTCGTCGTCGGCCGCCTTGCCACTGTCATCGCCAACCATCTGCGCGGCAAGCACAAGCCCACTTTCACCCCGCATGTCGATGATGGCGACAATGTAATCGTCATCAATGCCGACAAGGTGGTGTTCACCGGCAAGAAGTACACCGACAAGGTCTATTACTGGCACACCGGCCATCCCGGCGGCATCAAGGAGCGCACCGCGCGCCAGCTGCTCGAGGGCCGCTTCCCCGAGCGCGTCGTCGAGAAGGCTGTCGAACGCATGATCCCGCGCGGCCCGCTTGGCCGCCGCCAGATGAAGAATCTCCGCGTCTATGCAGGCACTGAGCATCCGCACGCGGCCCAGCAGCCCGTCACGCTCGACGTGGCCAAGCTGAACTCCAAGAACAAGAGG
This sequence comes from Mesorhizobium sp. M1A.F.Ca.IN.022.06.1.1, assembly GCF_003952605.1. Classification (NCBI taxonomy): domain Bacteria; kingdom Pseudomonadati; phylum Pseudomonadota; class Alphaproteobacteria; order Hyphomicrobiales; family Phyllobacteriaceae; genus Mesorhizobium; species Mesorhizobium sp. M1A.F.Ca.IN.022.06.1.1. Next base: position 203,558 of record NZ_CP034455.1, read on the forward strand.
GCCTCGTAATGGCTGAGCTTTCCTCGCTCGCAGAACTCGGGACTGTCACGACCGCCGCGCAGCCGGCCGCGCCTGTCCACGTCCAGAAGCTCGACAAGTCGGGCCGCGCCTATGCTACCGGCAAGCGCAAGAACGCCATCGCGCGCGTCTGGGTGAAGCCGGGCTCCGGCAAGATCATCGTCAACGACAAGGAATTCGCGACCTATTTCGCGCGTCCCGTGCTGCAGATGATCCTCAACCAGCCGATCGTCGCCGCCAACCGCGCCGGCCAGTACGACATCGTCGCCACCGTCATCGGCGGCGGTCTTTCCGGCCAGGCGGGCGCCGTGCGTCACGGCATCTCCAAGGCGCTGACCTATTACGAGCCGGGCCTGCGTTCGGTGCTCAAGAAGGGCGGCTTTCTCACCCGCGACAGCCGCGTGGTCGAGCGCAAGAAATACGGCAAGGCCAAGGCGCGCCGCAGCTTCCAGTTCTCGAAGCGCTAAGCGCTACGGGTCCCCAGCTTTCGAAAAGGCCGCCTCCGGGCGGCTTTTTTGTTTCCGTCACCAGTGCCCGGCCGGCGTTTTTATGTAGTCGATGAACGCGCGCAGCGGTGCCGGCACCAAGCGCCGGCCAGGGTAATAAAGAAACGGCCCCGAGAAGCTTTGCCACCAGGGCTGGAGCACAGGTTCCAGAACGCCGCTGTCGAAATACGGGCGCACCCAGTCCTCGAAGAGCCAAAGGATGCCGAGGCCGGCGATCGCCGCATCGACAGCGAGATCGACGCCACCACCGATGCTGACGACCAACGGCCCCGTGGGATCGACCCGCACCACCTCGCCGTCCCGCTCGAACTCCCAAGGCGTCATGACCCCGCTCGGGAAGCGGCCGCGCACGCAGGCATGGCCAAGCAGGTCGCGCGGGTGCTGCGGCCGACCGTGCCGGTCAAGGTAGGACGGCGCGGCGGAGGTCGTGAAGCGCTGCGCGCGCGGTCCGATCGGCACCGCGATCATGTCCTGCTCCAGCCGCTCGTCATAGCGGATTCCGGCGTCGCAGCCGGCCACCAGCACATCGACAAAGTTCTCCTCGGCGATCACCTCCAGGCGAATGGCGGGATAGGCCGCGAGAAATCGCGGAACGATTTTGGGCAGCACCAGCCGCGAGGCGCTTATCGGCACGTTGAGACGCAAGGTTCCGGCGGGCCGGTCGCGAAAGCCGTTCACCACATCGAGCGCAGCTTCTACCTCGCCCAATGCGGGGCCGAGCCGCGCCAGCAGGCTGGCACCAGCTTCGGTCAAAGCAACGCTGCGCGTGGTGCGGTTGAAGAGCCTAACACCGAGTTGGGTTTCCAGACGGCGGATGGCTTCGCTGAGCGCTGACGCGCTGCCGGCCGTGGCGCGAGCTGCTTCGCGAAAGCCGCCGGCGCGGGCCACGGCCATGAATGCCTGGAGATCGTTGAGTTCGGCCGCCATTGTCCTAAATTTCGTACAAGCTGTGCCGAATATAGCTGGTTATCGGGACAGCGGCTATGCCTTATCTCCCTCGCCGGCAACGAAGGAGAAGCACGATGTCCAGCGTAAACAAACCCGGCACCTATAAACTCGGCGAGCGGTCGGTCCGCCGCCTCGGCTACGGCGCCATGCAGCTCGCAGGCAAAGGAGTGTTCGGTCCGCCAAAGAACCATGACGCGGCCATCGCCGTGCTGCGCGAAGCGATAGCGCAAGGCGTGAACCATATCGACACCAGCGATTATTATGGTCCGCACGTCACCAACAAGCTGATCCGCGAGGCGCTATCGCCCTACCCCGACGACCTCACCATCGTCACAAAGATCGGCGCCCGTCGTGGCGAAGACGCCTCCTGGCTGCCGGCCTTCACAGCCGATGAACTCGAACAGGCCGTACACGACAATCTTCGCAATCTTGGCCTCGAGGTGATGGACGTCGTCAATCTGCGCATCATGTTCGGGATGCATGGTCCAGCCGAGGGCTCCATCGAGGCGCAGGTCACCAAGCTCGCCGAGCTTCAGCGCAAGGGCCTGGTGCGCAATATCGGCTTGAGCAACGTCACCCGAGCGCAAATCCAGGAAGGCCGCAAGATTTGCGAGATCGTCTGTGTGCAGAACCAGTACAATCTGGCGCATCGCGACGACGACGCGCTGATCGATGAACTGGCGCGCCACCGCATCGCCTATGTGCCGTTCTTTCCGCTTGGCGGCTTCAGCCCGTTGCAATCGTCGACGCTGTCCGGCGTGGCCGAGCGGCTCGGCGCGACGCCGATGCAGGTTGCGCTGGCGTGGTTGTTGCAGCGTTCCCCCAACGTCCTTTTGATCCCGGGCACTTCGTCGGTCGGGCATCTGCGCGAGAACCTTGCGGCAGCGGAGCTGGAGCTGTCGGCGGATGTGCTGCGCGAGTTGGAGGGGGTTGCGGATAAATAGAAGCATCCGGAGACGCTACACACAAATCTTTGTACTGGACTCTCTGTTAGCCGAAGGGTTCAGGGCGCGTGGCCTAACCTGCTTTCATTTTCGCAGTCTTGCCACTATGCTGACGCTTCTCGTTAACTTCGCACTCTTGCGACGTCCCTTCAGCAACGGCTGGCATAAATGGATTTTCCAAGTTACTACTCTCAAAACATTGCCAAATTGGATGCCCTAACTAAGATTGCTCACGGACTTGTTGAGAATTTGATAAGACAAAATAATATCGACACGCTCGCAATCACCTCAAGAACGAAGACATTAGCATCTTGTCTTTCAAAAATCGAAAACAAATCATGTAGAAGCCCGATATCCCAGATCACTGACCTGGTCGGAATACGCGTCATTGTATACTTTGAACATCAAATAGAAATTGCGTCTAGCATCATCAGAGACCTTTTTGATATCGATGAAAAGAACTCATTTGACCAGAGCAAAAAACTTGGGAGTGACCGCTTAGGTTATCGATCAAATCACTTTATTTGTAAACTCGGCCGGTCGAGAAAGGCCCTCAAGGAATATAAAGATATATATGATATAAGCTTTGAGGTGCAGATTAGAACCATTTTGCAGCATGCATGGGCAGAGCTGGCTCACGACAGGAGCTACAAACTATCGAGCGGACTTCCTAGCGAAATTCAAAGAGACGTAAACCTGTACGCCGGCCTACTTGAAATTTCAGACAAAGCCTTCAGCAGAATCGTAAGAGAGATCGATTTATATGCCGAGAAACTTGACTCAATTGACATCCAAAATGAGGAAATAAATTCTCTATCTCTCATCAAGTTCGTAAAGAATTCTGCCGATAAATATGATTTGCATAATGTTCGCGTGCGGGATCAAGGGTCGTTTGATGAAGTTGTTCAAGAGGTAAAGAATTTTGGAATAAGTAACATTGGTGAGTTATCCTCATTAATTGATGACGGATTCCTTGCCATGGAGCGCGCTCAGTCCAATGATAACGAATTTGGATTCATACGAAACCTACTTATGTGGTCCGACCTTCCTAAGTATTTAACCTCCTCATGGAATGCTCATTGGACAGCAATTGATGTAACATCTTTTAACTTATTGAAGAAAAAATTTAGAAATGCCAGAAGTCTATTCAGAGGGAAAGACATTGATATCGAAGATTATGACCTTCTTGACAACGACACCGAAGAGGACGACTAAATACGTTTGACCGAATTTCTTTAATTGATGCTCGCCGTATGTGATCACCTGGTCGGCCATGCCGAGATCGCGCGCCTCCGCGATCATGCCCGGCAGATCGGTCACCTCCAGCTTGTTGTCGAGATTGATGATCAGGATCCTGTCCCTGGTCGTGAGCAGCATCTCGCGCAGCGTCGACACCACCTCGTCGGTCACGACGCCCGTGCCCTCGATGACCAGTCGGCACGTCTTCAACTCGGCCAGTGTGTAGTTCACCACCTCGCCCTTGCACGTGGTCGTGCGATCGAGCCAGCTGTCATGCATGATGACGAACGCGCCGCCCTTCGCGCGCCGGACGTCGACCTCAACGATCTCGGCGCCGATCGCGATCGAGCCTTCGACGGCGGCCAACGAATTCTCGGCGTAGAGCGTCTTGCCGGCTTGCATGCTGCCGGCGCGATGCGCCGCGATCATCACATGATCGCGCCACTGGTTGGCGTGTTCGAAGCGGTCGAGGATTTGGGCGGCGCGCGTCTCACCGGCTAAGGTTTGACTCGAGGCAGTCGCAAGCGCGGCGGACAGAAGAAGGCTCAGCCAGAGTGTTCGCATCGGGGAATCGCTCCGTTCCGGGTCGGGACCCGGTTAGGCGATGCCCATGACAGGGAGGTGAACGAAGCCGGCTAGCTGTTTGCTCAAAGCCGCTTGGCGAGGCGGCGGAACCAGGCCAGCGCCGGCATCTCGACGACACGCCACGTGAGCCAGGACGTGACGATGACGGCGATCAACATTGCTATGATCGCCGGCAAACCAATCCATGGCGAGCCAACACCGAAGCCGGTCACCTGATCGCCGCGCAGGCTCATGTCGCCGACCTGCGTCGTGGCGAGACAAATCCTGTGTTGGGGCACTCCTCGAGCGCCGCTCGATATCGGCAAGCTGTGACTGGCAAGTTGCGTGCCGGTTCTGTAGTTGTGGCTCCCCGATGACAACCGAGGACCCGTAATGGCGAACCAAGAGATCGACCACGCCTTCACCGCCCGTTCCAAAACGGGCGCGTCGTTGGAGCCGACCTATGCCGGCGCGCTGTCGTTCATGCGGCGCAAATATACCAAGGATGCGAAGGGCGCGGACGCCGTCGTGTGGGGCATTCCCTTCGATGCGGCGGTCACCAATCGTCCCGGCGCGCGCTTCGGGCCGCAGGCGATCCGCCGCGCCTCGGCGATCCTCGACAACGATCCGCAATATCCGTTCTCGCGCGACCTGTTCGAACAGCTCGCCGTGGTCGATTACGGCGATTGCCTGCTCGACAGCGGCAACCACCAGAAGACGCCTGGTACGATCGAGCGCGAGGCGGCCAAGATCCTGAGCTCAGGCGCATTCCTTTTGACGCTCGGCGGCGATCATTTCGTCACCTGGCCGCTGCTGAAGGCGCATGCAGCGATCCACGGGCCGCTGGCGCTGGTGCAGTTCGACGCGCATCAGGACACGTGGCCGGACGACGGCAGGCGCATCGATCACGGCTCCTTCGTCGCCCGCGCGGTCAAAGAAGGCATCATCGATCCAGATCGCTCGATCCAGATCGGCATCCGCACCCATGCGCCGGACACGTTCGGCATCAAGATCCTTTACGGCCATGAGGTCGAGGAGATGCGCGCCTCCGACATCGCCTACGCGATCGTGGAGCGCACAGGCGGCAGGAAGACCTATCTTACCTTCGACATCGATTGCCTTGACCCGGCGTTCGCGCCGGGCACCGGCACGCCCGTGGCCGGCGGCCCGTCCTCGGCCAAGATGCTTTCGACGCTGCGCCAACTCGGCCAGATCGATATCGTCGGCGCCGACGTCGTCGAGGTTGCGCCGGCCTATGATCATGCCGATATTACAGCGATCGCCGGATCGATCATCGCCATGCACTATCTCGGCCTGGTGGCCGAAAGGAAGGCGCGGCTCGACGACCTGAACAACGGCACTCATGCCGTGCTACATAACGCTCAAGGCATATAGCTCTGGAATCGCAGGGATTTTGGCAACCGATGAAACCGAAAATCTTCATTGACGGCGAACATGGCACGACAGGCCTGCAGATCAGGGCGCTGCTGGCCGACCGCGGCGATCTGGAGATCATCTCCATTCCCGCCGACCGCCGCAAGGAAGCCGCCGCCAGGGCCGAATTCCTCAACGCCGCAGATGTCGCGATCCTCTGCCTGCCGGATGCCGCGGCCAAGGAAAGCGTATCGCTGATCGAGAACGATACGACCAAAGTCATCGACGCTTCGACCGCGCATCGTGTGGCCGAAGGCTGGGAATACGGCTTTGCCGAGATGGACAAGGATCAGGCCAACAAGATCGCCAGCGCAAAACGCATCGCCAATCCCGGCTGCTGGCCGCAGGGCCCTATCGCGACGCTGCGTCCGCTGGTCTCGGCCGGCCTGCTGCCTGCCGATTTCCCCGTCACCGTCAACGGCATCTCCGGCTATTCCGGCGGCGGCCGGCCGATGATCGAGGACTATGTCGGCAAGGGCGAGGACGCGCCTGAATTCCTACCCTATGGGCTCACGTTGCAGCACAAGCATGTGCCGGAGCTCAGGACCTACGCGAAGCTGTCGCACGATCCGATCATGCAGCCCGCCGTCGGCAATTTCGCGCAAGGCATGATCACGGTGGTGCCGTTGCAGCTCGGCGGCCTCAACCGTGTGCCGAGCGGCGCGGAGCTTCATGCGGCGATCGCCGATCACTATGCGTCGGTCGGCGGCGGCGTGGTCGAGGTTGCGCCCTATACGCATATGGAGCGCATGCCGGAGATCGATCCGGAGGCCTATAACGGCACCAACCGGATGAAGGTCTATGTGTTTGCCAATGACGAGCGGGCGCAGGCGCTGCTCCTGGCCGTCTACGACAATCTCGGCAAGGGTGCTTCCGGCGCTGCCGTGCAGAATCTCGACCTGATGCTCGGCATCAAGCATTGAGCGACGATGCGCAAGGCGCGCCTCAGCCTCCGACAGCGATCTCGGTCGACAGCGGATAGGCACCCTTGGTGCCGCGCCAGTGCGCGGCGGCGAAGCCGAGCACGATCAGCGCGACGCCTTGATGGGTCAGCGCCATATGCAGCGGCACCTGCATCAAAAGCGTGCCGATGCCGATCGAGGCCTGCGCCAGCACCAGCAGGAACAGCAGCGTGGCGCGGCGGGCATGCGTGGTGCCGGGCTGACGCCGCCAGGTGGCGATCATGTGCCAGAGCGCCACCGCAAAGAGCGTGTAAGCGCCGAGCCGGTGCACGAACTGCACCGTCTTCGGGTTCTCGAAGAAATTCAGCCAGGCAGGTTTCAAGAGCAGGAGATCGGCCGGGATCACCTTGCCGTCCATCAGCGGCCAGGTGTTGTAGGAGAGACCGGCGTGGAGGCCGGCAACCAGGCCGCCGAGATAGATCTGGATCAGTGCCAAGAGCACGATCGCGCCGGCAAGCCGCTGGGTCGAGCGGTCGGCGGCGCGCTCGGAGTGCGGCGCCAATCCTCGCGCGACAACCATGGTGGCGGTGAAGATTAGCGCCGCGAGCGTCAGATGCGTCGCCAGCCGGTACTGGCTGACCGAGACACGGTCGACTAGACCCGAGGCCACCATCCACCAGCCGATGGCCCCCTGCAGGCCGCCGAGCAGAAGTATACCTAGAAGCTTCGGCCCGAGGCCGCGTTCGATGCGGCGCGTCGCCCAGAAGAACAGCAGCGGCAATGCGAAGACCGCGCCGGCGCTGCGGGCGAGGATGCGGTGCACCCATTCCCACCAGAAGAGCGACTTGAAAGCTTCTAAGCTCATGCCCTTGTTGAGCTCTGTATATTGGGGGATCTGCTGGTAGCGCTGGAACTCTTCCTGCCATTCGGCATCGTTGAGCGGCGGGATCACGCCGTGGATCGGCTGCCATTCGGTGATCGACAGGCCGGAACCGGTGAGCCTTGTGGCGCCGCCGACCAGCACCAGCGCGGCCAGCACGACCAGCACGAAATAGAGCCAGCCGCGCACCAGAGCGCGGTTGTGCAGATCGCGGTCGCGGGCGGCGTATGGGGCCGTGGTGGTTATGGCGGCCATGGGAGTTTCCCGGCAGTTGAAATCGCGGGATTGGTGGACCATGGCCGCCCGGCTGGCAAGACCGGACAGCGCGGCACGCCGTCGCGCCGGCCCGCGGCGGTTGCGCCTGCTCCCCAATCGGCCTAAGCGAGGCGGGTCAACGGGACCGCGACATGCCCATTCGCCTGAAAAAGCTGATTGGAACCATCCTGCTGGTGGCGCTGGTCGTCATCTACGCGCTGATCGCCTCGGCCATCGCGGTCACAAGGCTCGCCGAATACGGCTCCTTGGCGCATTTCCTGTTCTTCCTGCTCAGCGGCCTGCTCTGGGTGCTGCCGGCGATGGGCATCATCAAATGGCTGATCCTGGAGCCGCCTCAGAAGGGCTGAGCGCGGCCGCGCCAACGCTAACGTGATTCATACGTGATTGCGCATTGGGACTAACTTGCGTGGCTTGACCGCATGGCAGGAAGGGCTTGCGTCATGCCAAAAGCCTCGTTCGCGGGATTGATCCTGATCATCGCCTGCATGGCGGCCTCGATGGCAGCCGCCGAAACCATCAATGTGTCGGACGATCATGGCGGCAGCGTCGCCGCGTACAGCCAGCGCTGGAAGGGGCTCGCCGCGCGCGGCGTCAATGTCCGCATCGTCGGCAAATGCCAGTCGGCCTGCACGGTGCTGCTCGGCTACATTCCCCGCAGCCGCATCTGCGTGATGCCTGCGGCAAGCTTCGGCTTCCATCTGGCGCACCGCACCGACATGACCGCCGTCTGTGGAATGCCTATGCTGCCGACATCCGAGGCTGGATCAACGCGCATGGCGGGCTTGCGTCACAGCTCAAATGGATGAGCGCGCCGGACACCTACCGCTATTTCCACAGATGCTGACGCCCCTTCGGGCTAAATGGTCACGACCATCTTGCCGGCATTGGCAAGCGGCGTGGTCACACCCGACAGCATCGTGCGGATATGGGCGACGCTCTGGTAGCGGCCGTTGACGGAAATGCGCGGCAGCGCATGCAGGAAGCCGGCATGCTCGGCTCTCAGGACGCCATGCCGGGTCGTCACCGCCGAGACATAGCCGGCATCACGAGCGAAGCCGACCTCGCGGCAGCCAACCGCGCTGGCATAACCGTAGGGGTAAGCGAAGTGGCGCGGCTCTGCGCCCAGCCGTTCCATGAGGATACGGCGGACGTCGCCGATCTCGTGACGCGCTTCCGCCTCGGACAACCGCTTGAGGTTGCGGTGGTTGACGGTGTGCGCGCCGATCGTCACCAGCGGATGGGCGGCCACCCTGCGAATCTCATCCCAGCTCATCAGGGTGCCGGGGCGGCCGGTGCCGAGCTCGATGCCGTTGGAGCGCGCCAGTTCACGCAGCGCGGCGCCCTGCTTTTCCTCGGGGACCTCTTGGGTCAACCATGCGTTCAGCCTTGCAATCGTCTGGATTTTTCGGCCGGGTGTCGAGCAATCGACGACCGTCGATCCTCTCTTCGTCTTCAGCGTCAGGTGCGAGCCGGTGTCGACGATATCCTCGATGACGTCCCACCACAGGTCGACCGCACCCTCGATCAGGCCGGGCGCGACATAGATGGTGATCGGCGCACCGTGCTTCTCCAATACCGGCAGCGCCTCCGTCATGTTGTCGCGATAGGCATCGTCGGCGGTGATGGTGGCGAACTGGCTGTGTTTGCCGCCCGCCCCGATGCGTTCGACCGCTTCATCAAGGGTAACAAAGACATAGCCCCTTCCCTTCATGTCGGCGATCAGCTTGTCGAGGAAGGCAGGGGCGATGTTCAGATGACGATTGACGCTGTTCGGCTTCTCGGGCATCGCGGTCACGCGATGCAACATCAAGATGGCACCGATGCCGCCGACAAACGGCCTCGCCAGCGGAGCGAGACCGGTGTAGCGGGCAACGTTCAACGCCAGCTTCCGGATTGCCTCGGCCCCGTCGATCATTCCTTCACCTTTTGCGCCTAGGCTCATCCAAGGACCTACGCGAACCCCAGGTTGCAACCAATACGTCTTAAGGATTGAGGGATGGTTGACGCCGCCGCGTCATTTGACGGCAATCGCGTCGCTGCCAACGAAGCGCCGGCGCGTGCGCCTGCCTCGAGCCGAGGCAGACTGACGGCGGCGGTGACCGATGGCACCGGTCTTGCGGGCTATGCGGAATTCTGCGCTTCGGCGCTGTTTGCTCCGGCGCAGAGCGCGTCCTGGGTGAGCAACTGGGCGGCCAAGACCAAAGCCGATATGGCGGTCGCCACGCTAAGCATCGGGGGTCGACCGGCTCTTTCGCTGGCGCTGGAAGTGGTCCGAAACGGCCCGTTCCGCGTCGCTCGTCTCGCCGGCGGACGTCATGCCAACGGCAATTTCCCCGCAACCGACCCACGGCTTTTGCCTGCTGTAAACGGTCCTGCGATCCGCTCCCTGCTCTCGTCAATCGCCACGGCACGGCCCGACATCGACCTCGTTTCGCTGGAGCGGCTGCTGCCCGATCTCGACGGCACCGCCAACCCGCTCGCCGCGTTGCCCAATTTTGCGAGCCCTAACCTTGCGCTGGCCGTCGACCTCGATGGCGGCTTCGAGGCGCTGCTCAGCCGCGCGAGCGGCAAGCGGAAGCGCAAGAAGCACCGCTCGCAGACGCGCAAGTTCGAGGCCGTCGGCAGCTTCCGCCGTATCGAGGGGCGAAGCCGCAAGGAGGTCGACAGGTTGCTCGACGCTTTCTTCGACATGAAGCAGGCGCGCTTCGCCAAGATGGGCATCGCCAACGTGTTCGGCGATGAAGGCGTGCGCGCCTTCTTCCGGGCGCTGTTTGCCGATGCGCTTGCCGAGCAGGAGCCATCCTTCCTGCTGCACGGGCTGGAGGTAGCGGGAAAACTTCGCGCCGTTACCGGCTCCAGCCGCTCAGGCAAGCGCCTGATCTGCGAGTTCGGCGCGATCGCCGAGGATGATCTCGCCTTCACCAGCCCCGGCGACTTCCTGTTCTTCGACAACATCCAGGAAGCCTGCGAGCAAGGCTTCGACCTCTATGATTTCTCGGTCGGCGACGAGCCCTACAAGCGGCTCTGGTGCGACATTGAGGTCCGGCATTTCGAGGTGCTGATGCCGCTGACGCTGAAAGGTCACGTGCTAGCCACAGGGCTGCGGCAAGGCGCGCGGGCGAAGGCCTTCATCAAGAACAATCCGACGGTGTGGACACTGACCAAAAGCTTGCGCCGGAAGGCTGCCGGACAGGCCGCCCCTATTGTTGCCGAGGACGACGCCTGACCGTCGACCGTCAGCCCGAGACTCAAATCCGACCACTTCGCGGGCGATATCTGCTCAGGCCGCCGACCGGCGTCCGGGCAACGGATCTCCCGGTTCATAGCCAACCGGCGTGACCAGCGTGACGTCCGGATAGCCGTTCTCGATCAGCTTGACCGCCGCCTGCGTGACCTCGTCATCGGCTTCGAGCATCGACAGGAAGACTTCCGTGCCATCGCCAACCAGGCGGCCGATGCCTTGTGCGTCGGCAGGGCCGCATTCGACGACGACGAGGTCGTAAGCCGTGGTCAGCGACTGCATGATGATCGGCAGCCGGTCGGCGGCGCGCATGGCGCGGATAGGATCGGCGGTACCGACCGGAATCACATGCGCGTCCGAATAGAGATCGGGATGGATGACGTCGCTGAACTGCGCCTCGGAGGCCAGCAGATTGGTGATGCCGGGAAGCAGTCCGCTGTCCAGCATCGGGCGCGAGGCGGCGCCCGAGGCGGTGAGATCGAGCAGGAGCACCCGCAGGCCCGCATCCGACACTTCGCGCGCCACCAGCACGGCGGTGGCGGCGGCCTCGTCACCTTCCGGGGAGACAAAGATGGCGCGCGCGGCACCCGAGGCAATCAGCTTTTCCGCCGCCTTCTCGACATCGATCTCGCCAAGTCTCGGCTGCCACGACCGGCGCGCTTCGGGCTGTGCCGGGTCTGGTGGATCTACCGGCTCGGCAGGCGTTGCCTCCATGACGGTGCCCTGCCCGATCCGCTCGTCAGCGACCGAATCGTCGCTAGCTTCATCCTCGGCATCGGCGAGCGCCGGTTCGGTGCGCGCCACCGGCATCGCCACCTGTTCGATCGGCTCGAATCGGGCTCCGGCGGCCGGACGCATGGCACGGCCGGAGAACAATTCCCTCAGAAGCGTGCTAATCGCCATCAGCAGCAGCGACGCGGCGGCGGCGGCACCAGTGATCGGGCCGATCTTCGGGAAATACGGTTCGGTCGGCACCTGTGCTTTCGAAAGCAGACGGGCGTCGACCGGCAGATAGTTGCGGTCCGCGCGCGAGGCCGCCTCGCGGTAGCTTGCCATATAGGATTCGAGCTGCTGGCGCTGGGCATTGGCGTCGCGCTGCAGCGCATCGAGCTCCACCTGCTGCTCGCCGGCGCGGGCCGAAGCGGCTTTCAGCGTGTTGACCTCCTGGACCAGCTGGTCCTCGCGAGCCTTGGCGGTCTGTGCCTGAGTCGCCAATCCCTTGAGGATCTTCTGCGCCTCGTTGCGGATCTGGTCGTTGAGATCGGCAAGCTGCGACTTCAGCGCCCGGATGCGAGGATGGTTGTCGAGCAGCGTCGTCGACAGATCGGCAATATTGGTCCTGAGCTCTACCTGCCGCTCGAGCAGGCGCTGGATCAGCTCGGAAGACAGAACTTCCGGCACGCTGTCGAGCGTGCCGCCATTCTGCAGCGCCTTGCGCACGCTGTCGGCGGTCGCCTCGGCGGCGGCGCGATTGGCGCGCACCCGGGAAAGCTCGCTCGACAGTTCCGAGAGCTGCTGCGTCGCGAGCACGGAATTGTTGCCGCCCATCAACAGGTCGGATTGCGCGCGATAGGCGGCAACCTTGGCTTCGGCATCCTTCACCCGGTTCTGCAGATCGGTGATTTCCGGGCCGAGGAAGCCTGTGGCGGCGGTGTTCGATTCCATCTTCGCACTGCCTTTTGAGGCAAGGTAGGCCTGCGCAATGGCGTCCGCGACCTGGGCGGCGAGCTTTGGATCGTTCGAGGAGAACTCAACGGCAATTACGCGGGATTTTTCAACGCCGTAGACGTTGAGCTTATCGTGCATTGCCTTGAGCACGCGCTCTTCCGGCGGGATGTCGAAGGGATCGCTCTTCAGGCCGACAAGCACAAGCGCGCGACTGAGCGCCGACATCTTCAACGCTTCGTCGAATTCCGGCAACTTTTCCAGGTTGAGGTCCGAGGCAACCTTCTTGAGGATATCGGGCGAGGACATGATCTGGACTTCGGTGGCTACAGCCTCCTCATCGGTCGCCGGCTTGTCGTCGCTGGTTGTGCCGGCCGGCCGAGTGAAGACCGATTCGCGCGACCCGATCTCCAGCTTGGCCACTGCCTTATATTGCGGCGTCGCCAGCCAGGCGAAGGCAAACGCCAGCCCGGTCAAGACAAGCGTGACGAGAACAATGCGCAGCCAATTCCTCGCCAGGCTGGCGAAGAGCTGTCTCAGGTCGACATCGACATCTGCGGCCGCGGACTGAACGGACATGCATCCTGCTCCGAACTTTGAGTCGAGGATGGACCGTAAACAACTATGGTAACTCAGCCGTTAAGATCAGGATGCGTACTTATTAGAACGCACTCAAAGAACGTCCTGCGAAAGCAATAGAACAATTGGCCTTTTTGCCAGCAGCCGATGAGTCTAAGGCCCATCCTTTACCGACCATTAACCCTAACAGGATGATAACGGGCGCACTTCCTGGGGTTGGCCGCCTCACCGGTGGCGAGAGCGACGAAGGTTCGTGTCCGATCATGAAAAGCACTGCTCATCTGTTTCGCGCCATGCTCGCCTTGTCGCTGCTTACCGGCTGTTCCAGCTACCGGCCGGCGCCCGCCGCCTTTCATGAAGTCCTCGACCAGCCATACAGACTCGGCGCCGGCGACCGCATCCGCGTCACGGTGTTCGAGCAGGACGGGCTGACCAACACCTACAGCGTCGACCAGTCCGGCTACATCTCCTTCCCGCTCGTCGGCGCCGTGCCGGCGCGCGGCCACACCGCCCAGCAGCTCGAAAAGGAAATCGCCGATAAATTGCGCCAGGGATATCTGCGCGATCCCGACGTCTCGGTCGAGATCGACCGCTACCGGCCGATCTTCGTCATGGGGGAAGTCGGCGCCGCAGGGCAATATTCCTATGTGCCGGGATTGACGGTGCAGAAGGCGATCGCGATCGCCGGAGGCTTCACACCGCGCGCCAACCAGGAAAGCGTCGACATCACCCGCGACATCAACGGCAAGGTCATGACCGGCAGGGTGCAGACATCCGATCCGCTCCTGCCCGGCGACACCGTCTACGTCCGCGAACGCCTGTTCTGACAATCAACGTGGCGGCTCACCTCCGGATCGTCCACTGCTTCCGCTCACCTGTCGGGGGAATCTTCCGGCATGTGCGCGACCTGACCGAGGCGCAGGTCGCCGCCGGCCATTCCGTGGGTATCGTCTGCGATTCGACCACGGGCGGCGACTATGAGGAGCGGCTGTTCGGAGCGATGAAGGAGCGCCTGGCGCTCGGCATCCATCGCACGCCGATGCAGCGCCATATCGGACCGGGCGACATCGCCGCGGCCTGGCGCACCTATCAAATCATCAAGGAATTGCGGCCGGACGTGCTGCACGGGCATGGCGCCAAGGGTGGCGCCTATGCCCGTCTGTTCGGCTCACTGTTGCGGGTTTCAAGGTCTCGCGTGGCCCGCCTTTATTCGCCGCATGGCGGCTCGCTGCACTATGACGAAACGACGGCGACCGGAAAGCTGTTCTTCGCGCTGGAGCGTTTCATGGCCCGCTTCAGCGACTGCCTTCTGTTCGTTTCCGATTATGAGCGGACAACTTATCGACGGAAGGTCGGCGAGCCGCCCATCCCCAACAGGCTGGTCTATAACGGCCTGCGGGCCGTCGAGTTCGAACCGGTGGCGCCGGCGGCTGATGCGGCCGATCTCATATACATCGGCATGATGCGCGATCTCAAAGGCCCGGACATCTTCATCGATGCGCTGGCGCGCGCCGGCAGGGAGCTCGGACGCCGGCTAAGCGCGGTGATGGTCGGTGCCGGCGACGACCTGCCACGCTACCACGCTCAGGTGGAGCGACTCGGACTGAAGGGCCACGTCCGCTTCCTGCCGCCGATGCCGGCCAGAGAAGCCTTCGCCCTGGCCGAGCTGATCGTCGTCCCGTCCCGCGCGGAAGCAATGCCCTATATCGTACTCGAGGCCCTGGCAGCCGGCATGCCGATGATTGCCACCGCCGTGGGCGGCATTCCCGAGATCTTCGGCGACGACTCCCCTGCCCTGATCCGACCCGATGCCCGCCAACTTGCCGACAGGCTCAGAACGGCTTTCGACGATCGCGGCGCCTACCGCAAGCTGATGCCGCAAAACCCCGAGTTGAGGGCGCGATTCGGGGCCGACGTGATGGCGGCCGAGATCGAGAAGGCTTACTTCGCGGCGTTAAAGATTTAGAATTTACTAATCTAGCTATAGGCGTGAAAAAACCGCCAGTCGTCGCAAGCAACAACACGCATTCAAAGCCACCTGTTGTTTCAAGGCTTTCTTAGTTCTCTTTTGCTATTCACTCGCGCGAAGCTCGCGGACAATCCCCATGAACGAGATCGACCCCACGCACCGCTTTTCGATGGAGGCGGTGCGCAAATTCGACGGCCCGGCCGAAGCTCAAGTGCCCGGCATCAATGACGTGGCGCGACAGGTCGCCTCGCAGTACCGGCGCGATACGATGTCGCCGATCATGGTCAGCGGCGTGCTGCGCATGGTCGAATTCGCCGTGCTCTTCCTGTCAGGCATGTGCCTTTATTTCTACTATGTCGGGTTCTTCAACTATCTCGCCTGGCAATATCCGCTGACGATCGCGGCAGCTTCGTTCCTGGCGGTGGTGCTGCTTGACGTCAGCGACAGCTACCAGATCGCGGCGCTGATGCGCCCCCTCGCCAATTTCGGCCGCGTGCTCCTCGTCTGGGCTGGCACCTTCGCGCTGATGGCTCTCACGGCCTTCGCCATGAAGGCTTCGGAGGACTATTCGCGTCTTCTGTTCGGCAGTTGGTTCGTGGTCGGCTTCGTGCTGATCTTCGGGCTCAGACTGGTGATGTCCAGGCTGATCAGGCGCTGGGCGCGCGATGGGCGCATGGAGCGCCGCGCGCTCATCGTCGGCGGCGGCAAGTCGGCCGAAATGCTGATCCGCTCGGTCGAGAAGCAGCCCTATAACGATATTCGCATCTGCGGCATCTTCGACGATCGCGGCGACAAGCGCTCGCCGCCGATCGTCGCGGGCTATCCGAAGCTCGGCACCATTTCCGAGCTGATCGAGTTCGCCCGCATCGCCCGCATCGACATGCTGATCGTCTCGCTGCCGCTGACGGCGGAATCGCGCGTGCTGCAGCTTTTGAAGAAGCTCTGGGTTCTGCCGGTCGACATCCGGCTCTCGGCGCATTCCAACGCGCTGCAGTTCCGCCCGCGCGCCTATTCCTACATCGGCTCGGTGCCGATGCTCGACATCTTCGACAAGCCGATCAACGACTGGGACTCTGTCGCCAAGCGCAGCTTCGACATCATCTTCTCGCTTGTCGGCATCCTCGTCTTCTCGCCAGTGATGCTCGCCACCGCGATCGCCATCAAGCTCGACAGCAAGGGGCCGGTGCTGTTCAAGCAGAAGCGCCACGGCTTCAACAACGAGGTCATCGAGGTCTACAAGTTCCGGTCGATGTATATCGACAGGTCGGACCCGACCGCCAAGCAGACGGTGACCAAGAACGACCCGCGCGTCACCCGCGTCGGCCGCTTCATCCGCAAGACCTCGATCGACGAGCTGCCGCAGTTCTTCAACTCGCTGTTCGGCTCGCTGTCGCTGGTCGGGCCGCGCCCTCATGCGATCGCCGCCCAGTCGCACAACCTGCTCTATAACGAGGTGGTCGACGGCTATTTCGCCCGCCACAAGGTCAAGCCGGGTGTCACCGGCTGGGCGCAGATCAACGGCTGGCGCGGCGAGATGGACACCAATGAAAAGATCCGCATGCGCACCGAATACGATCTCTACTACATCGAGAACTGGTCGATGCTGTTCGACCTGCGCATCCTGTTCCTGACGCCCGTCCGCCTGCTCAACACGGAAAACGCCTATTGAGCGCGCTCGCGCAGGAGTTGCCGGCGGACGCGGTCAGCAAGTTGCCGCCTCAGGCGGTCAACCAGTTGCCGCCGCAGGCGGTCAACGCCAAGCTGATCGCGCTGATCTCGTCGGCCGCTATCGTCGTCGGCATTCTGCTTTCCGGCTTCGTCATCAGCGAGCCGGCGCCCTACGAGCTCTACATGGCCGGACTGATCGCCGTCTGGGCGCTGTTCGGCCTCAGAATATCGCGAGCGATATTGCCGCTGCTGGTGCTGTTGGTGGCGATGAACATCGGCGGCATGATCGCGATGACGCAGATGGCGGACCTCGCCAACACGCCGCTCTATCTGGCGGTCTCGCTGTTTCTCGCCTTCAGCGCGGTCTTCTTCGCCTCGGTGACATCGGTCCAGCCTGACCTCTACCGGCTGATCTTCATCGCCTATGTGGTCTCGGCTGTGGCGACCTCGCTGCTGGGAATAGCCGGCTACTTCCATGCCTTTCCGGGCGCGGAGATGTTCACAAAATACGACCGCGCCGCCGGCGCCTTTCAGGACCCGAACGTGTTCGGTCCGTTCCTGGTGCTGCCCGGCACCTACCTGCTTTATCTGCTCTTGACCGGCCCTGTATCGCGCATGCCGCTTCTGGCGGTGCCGCTATTGATCATCACCGCCGGCATCTTCTTCTCCTTCTCGCGCGGCGCCTGGGGCATGTTCGCGGTTTCGGCGGTGCTGCTCACCGCTTGCCTCTTCCTGCAGAGCGCCAGCGGCATGTTCCGCCTGCGGGTCGTGGTGATGACGATCGCCGCGCTCGCGCTGCTGATCATCGCCATCCTCGTCATCCTGCAGCTGCCCGGCGTGTCGGACATGTTCACCCAGCGCGCGCATCTCGAGCAAAGCTACGATACCGCGCGCCTCGGCCGCTTCGCACGCTATACGATCGGCTTCCAGCTGGCACTGGAACACCCGTTCGGCATCGGCCCGCTGGTCTTCGGCACGATCTACGGCGAGGACACGCACGACATCTGGCTGAAGGCGCTGATGGACTATGGCTGGCTGGGCTTCGTCTCGTTCCTGACCCTAACCCTGTGGACGATCTGCGCCGGGTTCCGCATCCTCCTGCGCGCTCGTCCCTGGCAGCCCTATCTGCTTTGCGCCTATGTCGCCTATCTCGGCAATATCGGGCTCGGCACCTTCATCGACATCGACCACTGGCGCCATCTCTATCTGCTGCTCGGGCTGATCTGGGGCGCGATCGCGCTGGAATACCGGCACCAGAAGGAATCGCGGTTGGCGCGCGCCCTCCCTGCTGCGGCACTGTCATCGGCGAATTAGCCGCCGAATTCGGTTGACCCGCACGGGGTTATCACGATACATCGCCACCCGGTCCGGAGTGTAGCGCAGCCCGGTAGCGCACTTGACTGGGGGTCAAGGGGTCGTCGGTTCGAATCCGGCCACTCCGACCATTTTTCAAGCCTGAGACTTGTCCCCCAGAAGTCCTCTCCAATCCCTACTGGCACACGTCGACCCATTTGGCGTCGACAAGTTCGGCCATCCGCTGCGGCGTAATCCGCACCGCCGCGTTGGTGGCGCCGGCGGCGGGAACGACCTCGTCGAAGGCCCGCAGCGTCACATCGCAAAAGACCGGCAGCGGCGCCGGCAGACCGAAGGGGCAGACGCCGCCCGGCGGGTGGCTGGTCGCGGCAAGCACCTGTTCGCCGTCGAGCATGCGCGGCTTGCCGCCGAGCGTGTCCTTGCATTTGCGGTTGTCGAGCCTGGCAGTGCCGCTGGTCACGACCAGCATGGTCTCCTCGCCGACGCGCAGGCAGATGGTCTTGGCGATCTGCGCCGGCAGCACGCCATGGGCGTCGGCCGCCAGTGCCACGGTCGCCGAGCTCGCTTCGGTGACCAGCACCTCGATGTCGGGAGCGTGTTCGGCAAAGAAGGCGCGGACCGATTCCAAGCTCATGAGCGAAACCTCAATCAGGCATGTTGGCCACTCGATGCCGCCGAATCGTGGCAGCGGCCGGGATTGCCGCATGGCGCGCTGGCAGTTGGCAAGGGCCAGGGGACCATCTGTGGAAGGCGCAAAAAGCCCGCCAGGGCGGGCCATGGCGGGCTTTTTTCGCGGACGCTTCGGCGTCTCTATTGCTGTGTGGGCCGATTCTCTTCGGTCGGCATCATGATCAATTCCTCTTCCGGCACTTGCAGCGCGGAAGCGATACGCCTGAGTTTGGCGGGGTCGGCATCCTTGCCGTCCTCGATGTCGACGATCTCGCCCACGGCCAGGCCGCAGGTCAAGGAAAGCTCCTCAATCGTATATCCCCTCGTTTCGCGGACGGCTTTCAGCGGATTGAGGCCGGACGCGGCAATGATGTTGTTGGAAACAGCGTTTCTTGCGGTGTTGGGCATGGCAACTCCTTGGGATGAAACAACACAGATGAAATGTGGCGTTGCCTGAGACGGGCGGGAGAATGGCCGTTAACGGATGATTTGCCAAGAGGCCGTTTTGGCCGTCACGCCATCGTGACCGTGGTCATCGGCTGGGAGCCGAGGACGCAGGCCACCGACATGTAAGGTGGCGCGAAGCCCAATCAAGATCTTTTGAAGCGCCGAAGGCCGCACCCGCCGGCATTTTGCCCACTCCGATTCGTTAGCTCTCGTCGCTTGCCGGAAGGCGGGCGACGCCAGCCCCTTTGAAGAGGATCGGATTCCATGAAACTGAAGCTATTCGCTATCGTACTCGGCATGATCTCAGGCTTTGCGGGCGCCGCTCAGGCGGACACCGTGCGCTTGCGCGGCACGGTGGTCGACCTCGCCGGTACGACGCTGAAGGTGAAAGCCCGCGACGGCAAGACCGATACGATCACCCTTTCCCCCGACTGGATGATCTCCGGTGTCGCCAAGGCGTCGGCCGCCGATATCAAACAGGGCGATTTCCTCGGCATCGCATCGGTGTCCAAGGCCGACGGCGGCAGCGGCGCGCTGGAAGTCGTGATCTTCCCGGCGGCGTTAAAGGGAACCGGAGAAGGCGACCGCGATTGGGATTTGCAGCCCAACAGCCGAATGACCAACGGCACTGTCGCCGACGTGACCGAGGTCAACGGCAGGACCGTGACGCTGACCTACAGCAATGGCCAGAAGAAAGAGATCGCCATCCCGCAATCGACGCCGATCGTGAAATTCGCGCCCGCTGCGCCTGCGGATCTCAAGCCAGGCATGACCGTGTTCGTCAGCGCCGAGCGCGGCAGCGGCGGCAAGCTCGTTTCGCGCCGGGTGGTGGTCGGCAATCATGGCGTGGCGCCGCCGATGTGAGGCGCGCAGCTGACGCATCAGGCTCGAAAAGCATGATGTCGAGCCGTCCATGCGCGCCCGCAAGGGCGCGCGGCGCGATCGTGGTTCGCCAGAAACAATCCAGAAACAAAAATCTACAGTCCGGAAAAAGTGTCGAAAAAATCCAGGAGGATAGTGCCGATCGCGGGGCTTGGGTCACCGATTTGGTCCGGTGAACTCCGGAACGCCCGCGTAAAAGGAAACGAAATCATGAAGAAGTCCCTCCTCTCCGCGCTCGGGCTGGCTCTGGCCCTGGCATTCACCATGCCGATCCTCGGCACGACCAGCGCCGATGCGGCCCCGGTGGTAAAGCACCACCACCACAAGCATCATCGCCGGCACCACCATCACCACCACCACCATCATCACCACCATAAGAAGGTGGTTGAGAAGAAGGCCTGATCCTTCCCACATGCCGATGGGAAGACAGGCCTTCATTGTATGGTCGCGCAAGTCTTCCCATCGGAATTTTTCGCTTCGTGGGACAAGCCTCTCCTTTGAGCACCCGCTGTCCCCTGATGAGCGCAGCCGGGTTCGATCGCTTGTCAAGCGGTCCCGACCTCTTGCCGCATCAAGTCGCCACTGCCCAACGAGCGCTTAGCGCTGCTGGCAGATCCGGCACCTACGGTAATCCCTGAACCCTGACACCTTCACAGCAATGCTCGCCAGGCGACAAAAATCGCGCGGGCCATGAACCTTTCCATTGGAGGCGCGCACCAAGCGTCATGGACGCCACCAAGGCGTTCCTCAACCCGACCGGGACGCCAGAAAGCGCTCCCAGCAACCAATGGAAGGAAATGCTCAAATGACCAACTTCAAGCGTATCTCGCTCGCCGCCGCCTTCGTCGTCTCGGCTTTCGGCTCGGTTTCCGCGCCGGCCTTTGCCGGCACGCATCCGACCGGCGACGGCGGCGCGGTCTGCAAAGGCTCCGGCTCCTGTCTGGTGCTGCAGCTCGACTGTAAGGGCACCTACACCGACGCCACCGATAAGAACGGCACCGTCTACGGCAAATGCAGCCAGGTCATGAAGGTCGATCCTAAGAGCCGGATCAAGCTCGCGAACTGATCGAAGCCGAAGCCCACTCCATCCCGATTTCATCCGGTTGGGGCTCTCGTGCTGACGGAATGGCGGCCGGCGCGAACGGTCGCCATTTCTGTTTCGCAGCCCGGAGTCAGCGCCGGCTGATCAGAAGGCCGGCAAGCAGGCCGACCACGACCAGTCCGACGGCGGCCACGGTGGCCGGATGCTCGCGCGCAGTGTGCTCGAGCGCCCTGCCCCGGCGCCTGATTGCCGGCAGCGCTTCGTGAAAGCGGTCGGCGAGCTGCGAATAATAATCGGACGCCGCCTCGCGGCCGTCCTCGTAATAGGTGTCGCCGCGTTTGGCCAAGGCTTTCCTGACATCGTCAAGTTGACGCGAGAGCGCCGCGACCTGCCTGTCCAGATCGAGATCGGAAAGGGTCGAAAACCACGCCATGCCTGATGTCCTTCTCTTGCACAGAAGGGCTAACGCATGGATGCGACAGCAGTTCCGGCTGTCAGGGACGCCGGCCGTCCAAGCCGCGGGAGCGGCAACCGAAGCTCAACGCACCTGGTCGAGCAGGCGCTTGCACTCCAGAAGGTCGAAGAGCGCCTCCTGCAGCAAGGCCCGGTTGTCGCGCGACAATTTCGAGGAGTCCGGCTGCACGGGACCTTCGTCGTCTCCCTTGCCAAGGCCGAAGAAACGGCGGCTGGGCTTCACCTTGGGCTGACCGACCAGCGCATCCTCGTCGCCGCGCGGCTGGGCAGCCGCGGTCAGCGGCACTTGCTCGGCCTGGCGGCGCTGCGCGATCGCCTCGACGGCTGCCATGTCGCCATTGCCGATCGCGACCAGGAAATGGTTGCCGTTCTCGCGCAACAGCTTCTGCACGCCTTTGATCGTATAGCCCTGATCATAAAGCATGTGCCGGATGCCCTTGATCAGTTCGACATCCTGCGGCCGGTAGTAACGGCGGCCGCCACCACGCTTCATCGGCTTGATCTGGTTGAAACGGGTTTCCCAGAAACGCAGCACGTGCTGCGGCAGGTCGAGATCTTCCGCAACCTCGCTGATGGTACGGAAAGCATCGGGGCTCTTGTCCATGGGCGAATCCTCACGCTGGACCGCAATCCGGAGTTGATCCGAATCGCACCTTATTTCAGCGGTTTATGAAGCGATATTCAAGCCCGGCGTCAAAGGGGCCGCGGTTTTCAACCGGCATTCGAGGGTTACTTGACGCCCTTGGCCTTGCTGTTCTGGTGCGAACGCAAGATGCGGTTCTTCAGCACGTTCGAGGATTTGAAGGTCATCACGCGGCGCGGCAGGATCGGCACTTCTTCGCCGGTTTTGGGATTGCGGCCGATGCGCTCATTCTTGGAGCGGACATGGAAAGTCGCGAAGGAAGACAGCTTCACCGTCTCGCCGCGAACGATGGCTTCGCAAATCTCATCCAGGACGGCCTCGACCAGCTCGGCCGATTCAGTTCGCGACAAACCAACCTTGCGGTAAACGGCTTCGGCTAGGTCGGCACGCGTCAGTGTCTTTCCCCCCATGCGACCGTCCCATCAGCTCAAAAACATAAATCGATACAGGCAGCGGCAGAGCGTAAGTAATTGATCCGGCAAGGTCAAGGACCGAACCCACGCGCTCGGCACTTACCAGCGCAGCAACACCGCGCCCCAGGTAAAACCCCCGCCCATCGCCTCAAGCAGAACAAGGTCGCCCTTCTTGATGCGGCCGTCGGCGACGGCCACCGACAAAGCGAGCGGCACGGAGGCAGCCGAGGTATTACCGTGCAAATCGACGGTGACCACGACTTTCTCTTCGGCTATCCCGAGCTTCTTGGCGGAAGCGTCAATGATCCGTTTATTGGCCTGATGCGGCACGAACCAGTCGAGGTCTTCCGCCGTGATGCCGGCCTCGGCGAAAGTGGCCTCGATCACGTCGGTGATCATGCCGACCGCGTGCTTGAAGACCTCGCGGCCTTCCATCCTGAGATGGCCGACCGTTCCCGTGGTGGACGGGCCGCCGTCGACGAAGAGTTTTTCCTTGTGGACGCCATCCGAACGCAGGCTGGCGGCCAGCACGCCGCGATCGGCGATGTTGCCAGCCCCTTTCGCCGCTTCGAGCACCACGGCGCCGGCGCCATCGCCAAACAGCACGCAGGTCGAGCGGTCGCTCCAGTCGAGGATGCGCGAGAAGGTTTCGGAGCCGATCACCAGGACGCGTTTTGCCAGCCCGCCGCGGATATAGAGATCGGCGGTGGCGACCGCATAGACGAAGCCGGAACACACGGCCTGCATGTCGAAGGCGAAGCCGTGATGCATGCCGAGGCGGTTCTGGATTTCGACAGCCGTCGCCGGGAACGTGTTATTGGGCGTCGAGGTCGCCAGCACGATCAGGTCGATATCCGCTGGCGTCAGGCCGGCGCTGTCGAGCGCGGCGCGCGCCGCCGCCTCGCCCAGCGAGGCCGTCGTCTCGTCATCGGCCGCGACGTGGCGCTGGCGAATGCCGGTGCGCTGGACGATCCACTCGTCGGAGGTCTCGACCATGCCTTCGAAATCGGCATTCTTCATGATGCGGCGGGGCAGCGCGGCACCGTTGCCGCGCACAACTGATCTGATCAAGGTTCGTTCCTATTCCTCGGCCTCGACGGCGACGCCGGATTTCCTGTTTGCCTGGGCAGTCGGATTGCGCGCATGGAACAGATCGAGATCGGCCTCGATCCGGTCAAGCAGATTGTTGCGCACCATGTCGTAGCCGAGCTCGATCGCCGCGGCAAAGCCATCCGAATCGGCACCGCCATGGCTCTTCACCACAATGCCGTTCAGGCCCAGAAAGACGCCGCCATTGGAGCGGCCGACATCCATCTTTTCGCGCAGCCGGTCGAAGGCACCTTTGGCAAACACGTAGCCGATCCTGGCCATCAGCGTGCGGCTCATGGCGGCCCGCAAATAGCCCGCGATCTGCCTTGCCGTGCCCTCGGCCGTCTTGAGCGCTATGTTGCCGGCAAAGCCCTCGGTGACGACCACGTCGACCGTTCCCTTGCCGATGTCGTCGCCCTCGACGAAGCCGCGATAGTTCATCGAGGCCATGTTGGCCTCGCGCAGCATGCCCCCGGCCTCCTTGACTTCCTCCTGGCCCTTGATCTCCTCGACGCCGACATTGAGCAGGCCGACGCTCGGCCGCTCGATACCGAACACCGAGCGCGCCATTCCGGTGCCCAAGATGGCGAAATCGACGAGCTGATGCGCATCCGCACCGATGGTGGCGCCGACATCGAGCACCACGCTCTCGCCGCGCGTCGTCGGCCAAAGCGCCGCGATCGCCGGGCGGTCGATGGTGGCCATGGTGCGCAGGCAGAATTTCGACATCGCCATCAACGCGCCGGTGTTGCCGGCCGAGATGCAGGCCTGCGCGGCGCCGTTCTTCACCGCCTCGACCGCTTTCCACATCGACGATTTCCAGCGGCCGTGGCGCAGCGCCTGGCTCGGCTTGTCGTCCATCCTGACAGCGATCTCGCAATGGACGAACTCGCTCACCTCGGCGAGCTTGGGAAACTTGGCCAGTTCGGGACGCACAGCGTCCTCGCGGCCATAGATGACGAAACGGATGTCAGGGCGGCGGATGGCGACCGTCATCAGCGCGGGGATGACGACGCCTGGTCCGTGATCCCCGCCCATGGCATCGATGGAAATCCTGATCACGCGGTGTTTTTCTCACGGTTTGCCTGGCTAGCGGCGGGCGCCTGCCGAGGTAAGGGGGCTCGCGAAGGTTCGGCGAAAATAGCGGTTTTGGGCTGCCGCACAACCAACTTTTCCAAAATCCAGGCCGCCTTCAGGATTTTCCGAGCAGCGAGCGCAGCTTTTTCTGGAATTCGCTTTCCTCGGGCTGATCGTCACCCGCGCCCTCGAGCGAGGCGCCGGGCTTGCGCGGATAAGGGTCGATCGCCAGGCCGAAAAATTGCTCGGCGAGCGCCCCGACATCGATAGTGTCGCCGGAAAAAGTTTCCGGGCTGTCGGGTCCGTCGGCGTCGAGAACGATCTCGCCGCCGCCGTCGAAGCCTTCGCGTCCGAGTTTCGACTGCTCCGGCAAGAACAGCGCCTCGACGGGCTCGTCGATGTGAGCCGCAACCGGATCGAGTGTGACGATGCAGGCCTGGGTGATGTCGGCTTCGACGCGGCCGCTGACCTTGACGCCGTTGCGTTTCCAGGACGCCACCAAGAGCTCGGCGCGGTAGCTTTCGACGGAAAGCAGGTCATGTTCGGCGGCAAGCGCAGTGCGCTGCCTTTCGTCGGCCTCGATTGCAACCGGCAAACCCTTTTGCGGCAGGCGGGCGACATTGGCGACAAAGGATACGGGGCTCTGCGGTTCGGCGTGCTTCATTCTCGCCTCCTTCAGGTGGCTCCGGCGGCCTGGAACGCGACGGCGCCGGCCATGATCGATTCGGTCGGCTGAGCGGCAAGCTGCCCGGTCGCCGCGCTAACATAATTCGCCAGCAGCGACGCCTCAGGCCATTCGCCGGCATCGGGCCTGACATTGCGGGCGAGCGCCACGGCAAGCGCCGCGCCGTCGTCGTCCCGCAAGGCTTCGTCGTAGGCCGCAGTGCGCCCATAGAACATCTTTGCCAGCTTCTTCATGCGCTTCGGCACGCCGACATCGCTGATGCCGAGTTCCCTCAGCGAATGGTCGACATCGAGGAAGAACTCGTCAATCAGCACCTGAGCGATCTCGGCCGCAGCCCCGCCCTCGCCGCGCAGCCGGTGCTGGATCAGGTACATATGGAGCGACAGCATCTCGAAGCGGCCGAGCGGCGTATCCGGCACATTCCAGTCGGAATAAAACACCGTTTGCCGCGCCGCCGCCACGATTTGTGCGTAGAGCGCCTCGGTGATGGCGCGGTTGGCGTGACGTTCGCGACCAAAAAGGCGCTGGAACATTGAGGGTGGTCTCCCGGGGACCTTTTGTTTGATTTGGCCTTGTTGCATCGGCATGCAAGCTGGTTTACCGGTTTTGCGGCCCAGCGCAAGCTGCGGGGATGTGATGGAGAATTGTTGTTGGGTGCGCTGAAATTCAAGTCGTTTTTCATGCCTGTGCGGGCGGGCGTGGCCACTCTGCTGGTGGCGGTATCCGCGCTTTCCGCCTGCAATTCGTCCAAGATGTTCGGTGATCTGCGTCCGAGCGAGACGCTGACGAAAGGCTACGTCATCGACCAGGCGGCGATCGACTCGGTGCCGGTCGGATCGAGTCGCGAGCAGGTTCTTCTTGCGCTGGGCACGCCGTCGACGACGGCGACCTTCGACAACGAGGCGTTCTATTATATCTCGCAGACGCGCAAGCGCTACGTCGCCTTCGACAACCCGCGCATCGTCGACCAGCACGTGCTGGCGGTCTATTTCGGCGCCGACGGCCGCGTCACCCAGATCGCCAATTACGGCCTGAAGGACGGCAAGGTCTTCGACTTCATCTCGAGGACGACGCCGACGGGCGGCAAGGACCAGAACTTCCTCAGCCAGATCATCAACGGCGCCAGCAAGCTGGCGCCCGGGATCCCGGGCGGCGGCACCCCCTGAGTTCGCTGTCAGCGACGTCCACGGACCAAGACCCGCCGAATCCGCTTCGGCGGGTTTTTTGTTTCGCCGAAACGGCTTGGCCGTAAACAAAACCCGCGGGATCGCTCCCGCGGGTCACTTGGTGCAGAAAGAATGTGGCTCAGCCGTGCGCGAGCACGGCCAGGAGCAGCAGCGCCACGATATTGGTGATCTTGATCGCCGGATTGACCGCCGGGCCGGCGGTGTCCTTGTAGGGATCGCCGACGGTGTCGCCGGTGACCGAGGCCTTATGCGCCTCGGAGCCCTTCAGGTGCTTGACGCCATTCTTGTCGGTAAAGCCGTCCTCGAACGACTTCTTGGCGTTGTCCCAGGCGCCGCCGCCGGAGGTCATCGAGACGGCGACGAAGAGGCCGTTGACGATGACGCCGAGCAGCGAGGCGCCAAGGGCCGCGAAGGCCGAGGCCTTCGAGCCCGAGATCAGGAGCACGCCGAAATAGACGACGAGCGGCGCCAGCACCGGCAGCAGCGACGGTATGATCATTTCCCGGATCGCTGCCCGGGTCAGCAGGTCGACGGCGCGCGCGTAGTTCGGTTTCGAGGTCCCGGCCATGATGCCCTTGTCCTCGCGGAACTGCTTGCGCACTTCCTCGACGATCGAGCCCGCCGCGCGGCCGACAGCGGTCATGGCGATGCCGCCGAACAGATACGGAATGAGGCCGCCGAAGATCAGGCCGGCAACGACATACGGGTTGGAGAGGTCGAAGGAGATCTCGCCCATGCCCTGGAAGTACGGGTACTTGTCGCCATTGGCGGCAAAGAACCTGAGGTCGTTCGAATAGGCCGCGAACAACACCAGCGCGCCGAGGCCGGCGGAGCCGATGGCATAGCCCTTGGTCACGGCCTTGGTGGTGTTGCCGACCGCGTCGAGCGCGTCGGTGGAGTGGCGCACTTCCTTGGGCAGGCCCGACATTTCGGCGATGCCGCCGGCATTGTCGGTGACCGGGCCGAAGGCGTCGAGCGCCACGATCATGCCGGCGAGCCCGAGCATGGTGGTGACGGCGATCGCCGTTCCGAACAGGCCGCCAAGCTGGTAGGTGGCGATGATGCCGCCGACGATGACGATGGCCGGCAGCGCCGTCGATTCCAAGGAGACCGCGAGGCCCTGGATGACGTTGGTGCCGTGGCCGGTCACCGAGGCCTGGGCGA
The DNA here is from genome assembly GCF_003952605.1 of Mesorhizobium sp. M1A.F.Ca.IN.022.06.1.1. NCBI lineage: Bacteria > Pseudomonadati > Pseudomonadota > Alphaproteobacteria > Hyphomicrobiales > Phyllobacteriaceae > Mesorhizobium > Mesorhizobium sp. M1A.F.Ca.IN.022.06.1.1. Next base: position 231,477 of record NZ_CP034455.1, read on the forward strand.
TCGAATTCACCGGGCGCTTGTTGGTGCCGGTGTAGTATTCGGTGATCACCACGATGAGGCCGGTCACCAGAAGACCGATCAGGCCGCAGATGAACAGGTTCTTGCCGGTGATGACGATGCCGGCGACGGTGCCGACCTCACCCCAACCGAGCGTCGCCGAAGTGGCGACGGCCAGGCCGACGATCGACAGCAGGCCGGTGACGATCAGGCCCTTGTAGAGCGCGCCCATGATCGAGCCGTTGGAACCGAGCTTGACGAAGAAGGTGCCGACGATCGAGGTCAGGATGCAGGCGCCGCAAATGGCGAGCGGATAGAGCATGGCGGCGCCCAGCACCGCCGTGCCGCCGAAGAAGATTGCGGCCAGAACCATGGTGGCGACGACCGTCACCGCATAGGTCTCGAACAGGTCGGCGGCCATGCCGGCGCAGTCGCCGACATTGTCGCCGACGTTGTCGGCGATGGTGGCCGGGTTGCGCGGATCGTCCTCCGGAATGCCGGCTTCCACCTTGCCGACGAGGTCGCCGCCGACGTCGGCGCCCTTGGTGAAGATGCCGCCGCCGAGACGGGCGAAGATCGAGATCAGCGAGGCCCCGAAGCCGAGCGAGACCAGCGCGTCGATGACGATGCGGTCGTTTGGCTGCAGGCCCATCGGGCCGGTCAGGATGAGGTAGTAGATGGAGACGCCGAGCAGCGCCAGGCCCGCCACCAGCAGGCCGGTGATGGCGCCCGACTTGAAGGCGATGTCGAGGCCGGCGGCGAGGCTGTTGGAAGCAGCCTGCGCGGTGCGGACATTGGCGCGCACCGAGACATGCATGCCGATGAAGCCGGCAGCGCCCGAAAGCACCGCGCCGATCAGGAAGCCGATCGCGGACGTGATGGAGAGCAGCCACCAGGCGAGAAGAAGCACGACGATGCCGACGACGGCGATGGTGGTGTACTGGCGCGCCAGATAGGCTTGAGCACCTTCGCGAATGGCGGCGGAGATTTCCTGCATGCGCTGGTTGCCCTGATCGGACGCCAGGACCGATCGTGTCGCCCAGATGGCGTACAGGACTGACAGCAAGCCGCAGGCGATGACGGCGGTAATGATGGTCATTGCCGAATTTTCCTCGATTGATGGCCCAGAAGAACCCCTCCCTGGGCCGTTGGGACGGAGATGAACGCCGCACGCGGAATCCACCCCTTGGCTAAGGTGTATGCGAAACAGGGCTGGGAACGTCAAGATATTGTTCGGTTTTTGCCCGGCTTTCGCCGGAAAGACGAACGCCGCGACTCACCGGCAGGGGCCGCCGTGCATTTAGATCGATTGCGCACCGGCAAACGGCGCAATGTCAGTTGGCGCGGCGCAAGCCCGGCAGCTTCAGGGTGCCGAGCGCCAGGAAGCAGAGCACAACGACCGGGAACACGATCCAGTTCAGCATGGTCCAGCCCCAGGCATTGTAGACCGCGCCCGACATCAGCGAGGCGAAGGCGACGGAGCCGAACAGGACGAAGTCATGGAAGCCCTGCACCTTGCCTTTTTCGGATGGATGGTAGCTCGCGGCGACCATGGCGGTCGCGCCGATGAAACCGAAATTCCAGCCGAGGCCGAGCAGGATCAGCGCGGTCCAGAACTGCCATAGCGCAAGGCCTGAGAGCGCCACCACTGCGCAGGCGATGAGCAGCACCAACCCAATAGCGACGATGCGCTCGGCGCCGAAGCGGTGGATCAGCGAACCGGTGAAGAAGCTCGGCCCGAACATCGCCATAACGTGCCAGGAGATGCCAAGCGTGGCATCGTCGGTCGAAAGACCGCAGCCGACCATGGCGAGCGGCGCGCCGGTCATGACGAAGCTCATGAGCGCATAGCTGCCTACGGCACAGAACAGCGCCGCGACGAAACGCGGTTGGGTGGCGATCTCGACCAGCGGACGTGCGTCGCTTGCGGCGGCTTCGGCGGCGCTGCTCGTCCGCCTGGACGTATGCAGGAAGGAAAGGATAATCGCGCCTATGGCGGCCAGCACCAGGATGGAGGCGAAGGATCCGGCAAACATCACCGGCGCCAGAAGGTGGCCGGTGTAGATGACGATCTGAGGCCCGAGGATGGCGGTGACGATGCCGCCAGCCAGCACGAAGGAGATGGCGCGCGCCTTGAATTGCGGCGGCGCGTTGTCGGCGGCGGCGAAGCGGAACTGCTGCACGAAGGCGCCGCCGACACCGATCACGCCCAGGCCAAAGGCGAACAGCCAGAAGCTCGCCTGAAAGAGCGCGAGCGTCGCGATCAGCCCACCGAGGGCAGTGACGATGGTGCCGATCATGAAGCCGCCGCGATGGCCGAGCCGGCGGATGATGGCGGCCGCCGGCAGGGCGCCGAGCGCAACGCCGAGGTTGAAGCCGGTGACCGGCGCCGTCGCCAGAGATTTGTCTTGGCCGAGCAGGTATTGGCCGGCAAGCGCGCCGATCGAAATGGCGATCGGCGCGGCGGAACCGACGATCGCCTGCGCGGCCGCGAGGAGCACTGCCGTGCGGCGCGCTTCCCTGCCGGCGTCAGCGACGACTGCCGTGGCGGTCACGATGCGTCCTTGCCGCGACCCTCGCCACGTACCCGGCGCGAGACACGGTCGAGCAGGGCATTGACCAGCTTCGGCTCGTCTTCCTCGTAGAAGGCCTTGGCGATGTCGACATATTCCGACACGATCACGGCCACCGGCACGTCCTCGCGCTTCATCAGCTCATAGACGCCGGCGCGCAGGATGGCGCGCAGCGTCGAGTCCAGCCGCGACAGCGGCCAGTCGTCGGTCAGCGCCTGGCGGATGATCGGATCGATGGTCTTCTGGTTCTCGACGACGCCGGTCAGGATGGCGCGGAACCATTGCGCGTCGGCCTCGCGATAGAGCGCGCCGTCGACTTCCTTGCCGAGGCGGAAGGCCTCGTATTCGGCGGTGATCTCGAAAACACCGCTGCCGGCCACGTCCATCTGATAGAGCGCCTGGACGGCGGCAAGACGGGCGGCACCGCGCTTGTTGGCGTGGCGCGCCGCACCGGTCTGGGCAGGATCGCTCACGATTGGGCTCCGAATTTCTCTTTGAGCGCGATCATGGTCAGCGCCGCGCGGGCGGCAAAGCCGCCCTTGTCGCCTTCGGTGCGCTTGGCCCGCGTCCAGGCCTGCGCATCGTTTTCGGTGGTCAGGATGCCGTTGCCGATCGCGACCGCTTCCTGCACGGAAAGATCCATCAGCGCACGGCTCGATTCATTGGCGACGATGTCGAAATGATAGGTGTCGCCACGGATGATGGTGCCGAGCGCGACGAAGCCGTCATAGTGTACGCCGCCCTCGCCGGCACCGTCCAGCGCGAAGGTGATGACGGCCGGAATTTCGAGCGAGCCAGGAACAGTCACGACGTCATAAGTGGCGCCGGCCTCGTCCAGCGCGCTGGTCGCGCCTTCGAGCAGCGCGTCGGCGAGGTCGTCGTGGAAACGCGCCTCGACGATAAGCAGATGCGCCTTCGCCTGCGGACGAATGAACGCTTTGCCGTGTTGGGATATGCCTGCCATAAACGTCTCCGGGGGGTTGCCGGTGACTTAGGCCGAAGCCGGATCGATCGCAAGCACAAGATTGCCGCCCGACACAGCATCTCCCGACAAGGTCCGGATCCCAAGCCGCGCGATCTTCCGGGGCTTTCTTCAGCTAGCGGGCAAAGCCTCGATGTTCGAGATCGATGCTCGAGGGCCGATCACCCGCTCAAGCTTCAGTCCGACGCCTTCGAACAGGCGGGCATATTGTGCCCGCGTCCGCTCGAGGCCGCCTGTAACCGCCAGCCTGACCACATCGATGAATTTGATCTGATCGGGCTCGTTGTTCTTTGATCACTTAGACGTTGCCAGCCGGGGCGCCGCAGATCGCGTGAGCAGAAGGGAAGCTGAGGCGCCGGCGCGACGTGGCGCCTCAGCGATCCGCGCCGCCTCCCCGGAACCGGTCGGTTTCGCTCAAAGCCCCTGTTTCGCCGCCTCGGCGAGGCGCGCGGCATACCGGGCCATGGTATCGATCTCGATGTTGACGCGGTCGCCAGCCTGGCGCTCGCCCCAGGTAGTGACGCTCAGCGAGTGCTGGATCAGAAGCACATCGAAGCGCGTAGCTTCGACCTTGTTGACGGTAAGCGAGGTGCCGTCGAGCGCGACGGAGCCTTTCGGCGCGATGAACTTCGCTAGGTGACGCGGCGCCTCCAGCGTGAAGCGCACGGCATCGCCCTCTTCCCTGCGCTCCACGATTTCCGCCGTGCCGTCGACATGGCCGGAGACGATATGGCCGCCGAGCTCGTCGCCGATCTTCAGCGCCCGTTCGAGATTGATCCTGGTGCCCGATTTCCAACCGGATGCAGTCGTCAGCCTGAGCGCCTCTTCCCAGGCTTCGACCTCAAACCAGCGCGCGTTCGAGCCGTTTTCGGGCAGCGCCGTTACGGTCAGGCAGACGCCGCCGCAGGAAATCGAAGCGCCGATCGCGATCGTTTCCGGGTCATAGGCCGTGTCGATGCGCAGGCCGACGCCTTCGCTGAGCGGCTTCACCGAAGCGACAGTGCCGACATCCGTAACGATTCCCGTAAACATCAGATCGTGTCTTCCAGTTTGACCATGCTCTTATCCGAAAACCATTTCCCACTTTTTGGGATCATGGTCTTACCCACTCGGCATAGCTGTCCTCGCCGAAGCGCATCTCACGCAATTTGCGGAATCCCGGCGGGATATGCGCAGCGTCGATCGGCGAGGCGATACCATCCTCGCCGATCGCCTCCGGTCCCTGGAACAGGACGATGCGGTCAACGAGGTCTTCCGCCAGGAAGGCCTCGGCTACCTTGGCGCCGCCTTCGACCAGCACGCTCGCCATGCCGAGGGCTGCAATATCCTCGAGCAGTTCCGGCAGGGCTACTTCGCTCTCGTAAGTTTCAGTGCCCATGAAGTGCACGCCCGCGCGTTCGAGCGCAGCCCGCCGCTGCGGGTCGGCCTCGGCGCATGCCGCGACATAGAGCGGGACACGATCCACCCCGGAAACGAGCTTCGACGACTCCGGCAGCCGGATCTGGCGATCGAGGATGATGCGAGCCGGGGAGCGGTTCTCCAACCCCGGCAGGCGCACGGTCAGCGCCGGGTCGTCCTCCAGCGCAGTGCCGATGCCGACGAGGATAGCGTCGGCCTCCGCGCGCATAAGATAGACTTCGCGCCTGGCGATCTCACCCGTGATGGCGACCTGGCCGGCGCCTTTGCGGCCGATCTTGCCGTCGCTCGAAAGCGCAAGCTTCAGCGTCACTTCGGGACGTTTCTTCAAAGATCGAATCAGATAGCCGGCCATCTGCTCGGCGGCCTCTGTGGCGAGCACCTTCTCCACGACCTCGATGCCGGCGGCGCGCAGCATGGCGTAACCCTTGCCGGAAACGCGCGGATCGGGATCGCTTGCCGCGCCGACGACGCGCGCAATGCCGGCATTGACCAGCGCGGCGGCGCAAGGCGGCGTGCGGCCGTGATGGGCGCAGGGCTCAAGCGTCACATAGGCGGTGGCGCCGCGGGCCAGTTCGCCGGCCTCGGCCAGCGCCTCGGTCTCGGCGTGCGGCCGGCCGCCGACAGCAGTGACGCCGGTGCCGACGATCATCGGGCCGGCGCCGTCGTCGCGCACGATGATGGTGCCGACGGAAGGGTTGGTCGCGGTGCGGCCGGCATTGCGGCGCGACAGCCGGATGGCCGCCGCCATGAAACGGCGATCAAGGGCTGCTTGCTCGGCCCCGCCCAATTGAGCTTTCGCCATGATCAGCCGGCGTCCTCTTCGGTCTTTTCTTCGTCGCCCTTCAGTTCGCCCAGCAACTCGTGGAAATCCTTGGCTTCACGGAAATTGCGATAGACCGAAGCGAAGCGGACATAGGCGACGTCGTCGAGCGATTTCAGCGCCTCCATGACGAGCCGACCGACCTCGCCGGAGGCCACTTCCGTCTCGCCGGAGCTTTCGAGCTGGCGCACGATGCCGGTCACGGCGCGATCGATCCGCTCGGGGTCGACATTGCGCTTGCGCACCGCGATCTCGACCGAGCGCAGCAGCTTGTCGCGGTCGAACGGCACCTTGCGGCCGGACTTCTTGATGACGACGAGATCGCGCAGTTGCACGCGCTCGAAGGTGGTGAAGCGGCCGCCGCAGTCCGGACAGACGCGGCGCCTGCGGATCGCCGCGCCATCCTCGGCGGGACGCGAATCCTTCACCTGCGTATCTTCGGACTGGCAATAGGGGCAGCGCATGGAGAGCCTTGGGTTTGCGATTCAGAGCATGATCCCGAAAAGTTGCAGACTCTTCGGAGAAGATCATGCTTCAAAAACAAAATCTTAGAGCGAGATGGAGATTCAAGGAAGCGTCATCTCGCTCTGGTGAGCGGAAGGCTTGGAGCCTTTCATTTCTCAGAGATAGCGAGGCGCGAGAAAGATTGCCAGCGCCCTGCCCCTGTCGTGCCCGGTCGGTTCAGGGCGCGACGTCCTTGGTCGGGAATCCGCAGGACGTGCCGAGGTTGCGGTAGGCCTTGGTGAAGCCGTCCATCGGAATGCTGGCCACGGTCTGCTTGCCAAAAACAACATCGAGCGAGGTGACTTTGCGCATGGCGCGCAGCAGAGCGAGACTTGTCTTCGCCTGGTTGTCGACCGTCCAGCTGGGACGACCGCCGACGGCATTCGAATAGACTTTCGCGGAAACCTTGATGCCGGGGTCGCCGAAGGTCGCCGCGATGTCCTTGCCGGTCGGCAGGTCCTTGTTGTCGACGGCGATCATGATGGCGGGATAGGCATCCGGCGGCAGCGCGTCGCCGGTCGAGATCGACAGCGTTAGCGTGCCAGCATTGCCGATGCCGTCGACGAAAGCTGCGGAGGCCGCGCAGGTCTTGTGTGCATCCTGCCCGATGTCGAGCGTGTCGATGATCGTGGTCCATCTGCCGAAGGTATTTGTGGCCGGTTCTGGCTGCGCCTGCTCCTGCCCGGCCGCGCCGGACACGGCGAAACCGGCCAGCGAGCCGACCAGGGCCAAGGCGGCAAGATGGAAAATGCGCATCATCAAGTCTCCAGTTCGCGACGCCGCCCAATCAGGACGGCGCACTGCCGGCGGATAAAAGATGACGCGCGGCTTCCGGTCAACCGAGATAAGGATAGAGCGGGAAGCGATCCGTCAACGCCGTGACCTTGGCCTTGGCCGCGGCCTCGACTGCCGCATTGCCCTCGTCGGAATTCGCCGCCTTCAGCCCGTCCAGCACCTCGGCGATTAGCTTGCCGATCTCGCGGAACTCGGCCTGGCCGAAGCCGCGCGTGGTGCCGGCCGGCGTGCCTAGACGGACGCCGGAGGTGACGAACGGCTTTTCGGGGTCGAAGGGGATGCCGTTCTTGTTGCAGGTGATGTTGGCGCGGCCGAGAGCTGCCTCGGCGCGCTTGCCGGTGGCGTTTTTCGGGCGCAGGTCGACCAGCATCAGATGGTTGTCGGTGCCGCCCGACACGATGTCGAGGCCGGTTTCCTGCAGGCTCGAAGCCAGCGCCTTGGCGTTGGCGACGATGCTCTCGGCATAGGCCTTGAAGCTCGGCTTCAGCGCCTCGCCGAGCGCCACCGCCTTGGCCGCGACGACATGCATCAGCGGGCCGCCCTGGAGGCCTGGGAAAACCGCCGAGTTCATCTTCTTGGCGATCTCCTCGTCGTTGCAGAGAATCATGCCGCCGCGGGGCCCGCGCAGCGACTTGTGCGTCGTCGTGGTCACGACATGCGCATAAGGCAGCGGCGACGGGTGCATACCGCCGGCGACTAGCCCGGCGATATGCGCCATGTCGACCATCAGATAGGCGCCGATCGAATCGGCAATCTCGCGGAAACGCTTCCAGTCCCAGATGCGCGAATAGGCCGTGCCGCCGGCCAGGATCAGCTTCGGCTTCGTCTCATGCGCGGTCTTCTCGATCGCGTCCATGTCGAGCAGGTGGTCGTCCTTGCGCACCCCGTAGGAAACGACCTTGAACCATTTGCCGCTCATGTTGACCGGCGAGCCATGCGTGAGATGGCCGCCGGAGTTCAAATCGAGGCCCATGAACGTGTCGCCGGGCTGCAGAAGCGCCAGGAAGACGGCCTGGTTCATCTGGCTGCCCGAGTTCGGCTGGACATTGGCGAAGTTGCAGCCGAAAAGCTTCTTGGCGCGCTCGATGGCCAGTTCCTCGGCCACGTCGACGAACTGGCAGCCGCCGTAATAGCGCTTGCCCGGATAACCCTCGGCATATTTGTTGGTCATGATCGACCCCTGCGCCTCGAGCACGGCGCGGGACACGATGTTTTCCGAGGCGATCAGTTCGATCTCATGGCGCTGGCGGCCAAGCTCGTTGCGGATGGCGCCGAAAATTTCCGGATCGGCGTCGGCAAGCGTGGTCTCGAAGAAGGATTCGAATTTGTTGGCGGCTGCCGCGGCATTTGACATGGCTTGCTTTCCCTTGGGGCCGGAGGTCTGCGAGGTCGCCGCGCCATTAACACAGTTGTTTGGAGCCCGCCACGTTTGCGGCGCGAAATTTGCTGGCCGGATTGCGCCAAGCAAATCGGCTGAACACTATTTCCGGTCGCGCCGGCTTTTGAGCAGCGCTTCTGTCAAAGTGATCTCGGAAAGCAGCGCCCGCATCGTGTGGTCGTTGATCTGGCGGGTGCGGAACATGGCGCGCACGGCGGCGCGCTCCGCCTCTATGCCGGCGTGCCTGAGCTCAAGCTCCAGCCGCCCGGATTCGCGCGCCTCGGCGCGCGCCTCTTCGGCCTCGTCGGAAGCCGCGATGCGGCGCCGGTAGCCGGCAACGATGCTGTCGGCGACCGCGAGCCGGGCCTCGGCCGCCTCGCCTTCGCCGCCCTCGCTGGCGAGGCTCTCGATCTTGGCGATGGCGGCCTTGGCGGCGCCCGCACGCGCCCGCCGCTCCTCGGCCGCACCCGGATCCTCGCCTGGCTCGACCAGCCCGCGGGCGATCCCCGGCAAAGCAAGGCTGGCGATGACCAGCGAGCAGATGATGACGCCGGCGGCGAGGAAGATCACCACGTCTCGCGCTGGAAAGGGCGAGCCATCCTGCAGAGCGAGCGGCAGCGACAGGATGCCGGCAAGCGTGATCGCGCCGCGCACACCGGCCACCGATCCGGCAAGCCTGACGCGGAAACCAAAGGGCTCTGCCTTGCGCTTGCCGAGCCGCGCGGCGATCATCGATGCCATGTCGCCGATCCAGATCCAGAGGAAGCGCAGGCCGATCACGCAGAGCGTCAAAATGAGCACGGTCAGCACCGGCTCGAACAGCCAGTGCCGGCTGGTGAGCTCCGGCGGGACCCTGCGGATGATGTCAGGAAGCTGCAGGCCGAGCAGGATGAAGAGAGCGCCGTTGAAGACGAAGGTCAGCATCGACCATAGCGACATCGCCTGAATCCGCGCCGAGACCGAGAGATGGCGGAAAATGCCGGAGGTGCCCGTAACCAGGCCGGCGGTGACCGCGGCCAGAATGCCGGAAGCGCCGACATGCTCGGCAATGAGATAGGCGACGAAGGGCAGCAGAACCATCACCAGCACCTGCGCCCCCGCCGGCGTGCCGCCGATGCGGCCAAGCACCTGCAGCGCCTTGGCGGCGACGAACAACGCCGCAATGCCCGCGAGGATGCCGGCCGCCACGGCGTAAAGAAAGCTCAACGAGGCGGCGGCGAACGAAAAACTGCCGGTCAGCGCCGCCGCAACGGCAAAGCGGAACATGACCAGGCCGGAGGCATCATTGAGCAGGGATTCGCCTTCCAATATGTGCATCAGCCGAGCCGGAACGACATTGCGGTCGACAATCGAGGACACGGCAACGGCATCGGTCGGTGACAGCACGGCGGCTAAAGCGAACGCAACCGCCAGCGGGATGGTTGGCACCAGCCAGTGCAGAGCATACCCGAAGCCGACGATGGTGAAGAAGACAAGTCCGACGGCGAGATCGAGGATCGGCCGGCGCAGCTCGATCAGCTCCCGTTTCGGCGCCGCGAAGGCATCACCGAACAGAAGCGGCGGAATGAACACCAGCAGAAAGAGTTCCGGATCGATCTCGACATGCAGTCCCTTGGCCGGCCAGGCAAGCGCGGCGCCGATCGCAATCTGCAGCACGGGGAGCGGCACCCGCACCAGCCGCACGAGAGCGCCGGAAAGCGCCACGAAAGCAAGCACGACGAGAATGAAGACGGCGACGTCCATGATGCTATTCCAGCTGCTCGCGTTTTAAGTCTCACTTTTCGACGCATGTCGCTCTGCCAAAACCGCTGCGCACTGTTTGGGGACATGCAAACAAAAAAGCCGCTCCAAGAGCGGCCTTTTCTTGATTTATATCAATCGGTTACAGAGCAGAAGTAATCTGCAGCTCGCTGTTGCCGTCGAGGCCGTAAATGTCGTCGCGGAACTGCACGACGCCGGGTCCGGTCGACCATGCCGACAGGTACAGGAAGTGGACCGGCACCGGGTTGACCACCTGAACCGGCGTATTCTCGCCAGTCTTGATCGCCGCCTCGAAATGCTGGCGATCCCAGCCGGGCGTATCACGCAGGATCCAGGTGACGAGGTCGCGCACATTCTGGACGCGCACGCAGCCGGAAGAGTCGAAGCGCATCAGCTTGCCGAACAGGCTCTGCTGCGGCGTGTCGTGCATGTAGACGCCGTCCGGGCTCGGGAAATTGATCTTGACCGAGGCCATGGCGTTGCCGGCGCCGGGATCCTGGCGGAAGCGGTACTTGGCGGCATCGTCCGTCGACCAGTCGACGGTCATCGGATCGACCTCGCTGCCGTCAGGCGCGAACAGCCGGATGTGGCTGTCCTTGAGGTAGTTCGGGTCCTTCCGCATCAGCGGAATGATGTCCTTGCGCACGATCGAAACCGGCGCGTTCCAGTAAGGATTGACGATGATCTCGTTGATCTTGGAATTCACGATCGGCGTCTGGCGGTCGATCTTGCCGACGATCGCGGTGTGGCGCAGCACGACGCGGTCGTTCTCGACGGCTTCCACCTGCGCGGCCGGAATATCGACCAGCACATAGCGGTCGCCAAGCGTGCCCGCCTTTTCGCGCAGCCGCTGCAGATTGGTCTGCAGCTGGCCAAGCCGGATCGGCGCCGGCACGTTCATCGCCGAATAAGTGTATTTGCCCATGGAGCCGTCGGCCGGCAGGCCGTGACGGAGCTGGAAGCGCTTGACCGCCGAGTCGACATAGGAATCGAACGCCGTCGAAATGCCGGCGCTCTGCGACAGGTCGCCCGAGACCATCAGCCGCTTGCGCAGCGGCACGACATCCGGATCGTCGACGCCGAGCTGCAATTTCTTGGTTGCCGGAACCTGTTCCCAGCCGCCCTGGCCGACAATGCCCTGGTACTGCGCCACCGCCTGCTCGGTGAAGGCTACGGTCTGCAGGCTGAAGATCGGCAGCGTCGAGGCAACCTTGCCGGTCTCGCTTGCACGGGCGTCGAACTGGTCGTCCCAATTGCCGCGGGTCGAGGATTTCAGAATGTCGCCGATCACATCCTGCGCGCTGGCATGGCCGGCCACGACGGCGGCGGCGAGCGCAGAGGCTCCGGTCAGGAAGAAACGGCGGCTGGTTCTCATGGATGTTCCAGACATTTTAGCTATATCTAATCTCGCTCAGTTCGCTCTACTGGCGGGTTGCCCGCACTCTAGGGTCGGCAATCTTAACAATTAGCCAACCATGACTTGCGTCAGCAGGGCGTGAAAACGTAGGACCACGACACCTGCTCCAGGAAGCGCAGGGCCTCGGCCCGCAGCATCACCCGCATTCTCGCTTTCACTGCGATTATGGCGGCAACGTGACCTTGGCCCGCGATTTGCATCCGGCAAGATGATCAAAAAATGGGACCGAGGCATTTTGGCATCGCCGATAGCGGCGGGTTCACAGGATGCCCGCCGTCATCCTCGGTTTGCCCTATTTCACCCGGTTCGGGCAGAGGGCTTTGAACTGCTCCAGCGTGTAGTCGTAGCCCGAGGCCCCCGAGCCATCGAGCACCACGTTCTCGTCGGTGTCGGTGATCTGATAATCCGTCTCGCTTCCGGCGGGGCTGCGCCCCTGGAACAGCATGTTGGCGCCGTAAAAGGTGGTGAATTTTCCGCTCTTGCAGTCCGCTGTGATCTCCAGATGCAAGGGCGTTTTCATTTCCTTAGCGATGCAATCCTCGGTCACCTTACCGACATAGTCGCGGCAGTATCCGATGGCGTTCTGCCTCGTATGTTTGGTCAGGATGCTGGCATGCGAGGTGTTGATGCCGGATTTCTTGACGACCGTAACCTCCATTCCGGCCTTGGAGCCATAACCGAGAGTCCGGGCAGCGGCCGGTGAAACAAGGATCACAGCGCAAATCGCAAGCAGGATATGACGCATGAGGCCCTCCTCTTTTGCCTGCAGAGCTTCCACGCGCGCTGCTCGGCGGTCAAGCGCCCTGCTGCAGCGCGCTTTCGCAAAAGAAAAGAACCGGCACCTGTCGGCACCGGCCCTGATTGCTTCCTCCGGCCGCGCTTCTTCGGCGCGACTTCGATCGTCTCAGATTTCGAATCCGCTTACATCCGGTAAGCGATCGTGTCGTTCCAGAAGCGATCCAGACGCTGGAGCGCGCGGTTCATCTGCTTGAACTCGTCGGTGTTGATGCCGCCCACGGCCTCGATCGAGCCGACATGGCGCTCGTAGAGGCCGGCGACGACCTCGGCCACCTCGTTGCCCTTCGGCGTCAGCGAGACGCGGACCGAGCGGCGGTCGATGCGCGAGCGCTGGTGGTTGATGAAGCCGAGGTCGACCAGCTTCTTCAGATTGTAGGAGACGTTCGAGCCGAGATAATAACCGCGCGAGCGCAGCTCGCCGGCGGTCAGCTCCGAATTGCCGATGTTGAAGAGCAAAAGCGCCTGGATGGCGTTGATGTCGGAGCGGCCGTTGCGGTCGAACTCGTCCTTGATCACGTCAAGCAGACGGCGATGCAGACGCTCCACCAGCTGCAGCGATTCCATGTACAGCGAACGGATCGCCTCGCGGCGATCGTCGGAAACGTTGGCGGTCTTCGCCGCCGGACGCGAATTGATCATTGTCTTTGCCTCTCGTTTGTCGCCCGGTGATTTTTTGTTCTTCACCTTGATCGCGACACTATCGAATACTCATAAAATTCGACTTAAACGCCAGGGCTAACAAGAGCTTACCGGTAAGAGGTTTCGAAAGAGGCTTAACGAACGGTCATACGAGCAAGAACAATTAACCTAAAGATTTAGCCAAGGGTTTTGGGGCAGTCGCCGACCCCGTATCTAGGTTCCTTACGCCGCCCGGCAAGCTATTGCCTGAGCTGGCGCTTCTGCAGCCAGATGACCACGCGGAAGACGATGTAGAGCAGCGCCACGCAGGCATGTGAGACGACGATCAGGATCCGATGTCCGAAGAGATTGGGAAAGCCGGCATACATGACGGTCTCGGTCGCCGCGCAGATGAACCAGATCACCGGCCCCCAAGAGGCAAGCATCCAAAGGCCCGCGGCGGCGAAAGGAAAGAAGACGGCAAGCGTGGCCGCGGCCACCTGCCAGTGCACCGGCATCAGGTCGAAGCGCCAGAGCTCGCCCGGATAGATGCCGATCAGCCGGACCCAGTAGAGGACACCGAACAGCAGGCAGTAGCCGGCAATGACCCGCTGGAACCAGGCGAAGATGATCTCGGTGGTCGAGGGCTGCAGCACCACGCGCCTGGAGGTGACCTCGCTCACAGCTCCAGCTCCCCGGCCCCGAGCGGCGCGAAATACGCGTCGACATCGGCCGCGCTCACCGCATCGAGGCTGGCGGGCCGCCATTCCGGCTTCGAACCCTTGTCGATGATGGCGGCGCGGATGCCTTCATAAAAGTCGTGGCCGGCCAGCATGCGGTTGAGGATGCGGAACTCCATCTTCATGCACTCGTCCATCGACAGCGTCGACCCGGCGCTGATCTCGCGCCAGGCGACGTTGAGGCTGGTCGGCGAACGCGTCCTGATCGTCGCCAGCGTCTTGGCGGCGAAAGCGTCGGTGGCGGATGCTCGTTCCAGGCTGGCGACGATAGCGGCGAGCGAGGGTTGCGAAAAATGGCGGGCGATCGATTCCAGATCCTGCCGCTCGGTCTCGCGTCTTGCGGGTGTGAAGAAATCGCGCAACTCCGCGTTCGCGTCGCCGCTTGTCGCCAGCTCGTCAAGAAGCCCCGCCTGGTCCTCGGCCTTGATCGTGTGGGTGGCGAGGCCCGACCACAGGGCATCACCATAGCGGATGCGGTTTCCCGTCAGCCCCAGATACATGCCGAAGCTGCCGCCGAGATCGGGCAGCAAATGGCTGGCGCCAACATCGGGGAAGAAGCCGATGCCGACTTCCGGCATGGCGAATTGCGCGTTCTCGGTCAGCACGCGGTGCGAGCCGTGGAAGGAAATGCCGACCCCGCCGCCCATGACGATGCCGTCGATCAGCGCGACATAGGGTTTCCTGAAGCGGGCGATGCGGGCATTGAGACGATACTCGTCGGCGAAGAAGTCGACCGGCGGCTTGCCGGCGCGGCCCGCCTCGTAAATGTGCAGAATATCGCCACCGGCGGAAAACGCCCTGCCCTCAGCCTTGACGACGACGACGGCGACGCCGGCATCGCCCTCCCAGGCGTCAAGCGCCTTGCCAAGCGCCTTGACCATGCGATGGGTGACGGCATTGAGCGCCTGCGGCCGCGTCAGTGTGACGACGCCCGCCTTGCCTAGACGCTCGAAGCGAATCTCGTCGCCTCCGCCAAAATCCATCGCCAGAGAATCCTCCTCTCCGCCCTTCCAGGGGGATTGAAGTGCTAAAGGCGGCATAAGGATGCGTCAATGGCGGCAACGCCGCGCTGGCGGCCAGCCGCTTCCGGTGTTAGGTAACCGGCAAAGTGTCGCGCGTAGGCGGCGCGACAGATTTCGAGCTAATCGACATGGCTGGGGTTTCTCGTCTCGTTGCTGGATTGGCAGGTCTCCTCTTTCTGGGAGTTGCGCCGGCCGCCGCCGAGGCAGCCTCTGAACTCTACCTGGCGCAGACGATCGTCACCGGCACCGGCGAGGCTAATCGCGAGATCGGCTTCAAGGATTGTCTGGACAAGGTGCTGGTCAAGGTTTCAGGCGATCAGCGGCTGACGCAGAAGCCGGAGATGCTGGCGCTGCGCAATAAGGCGGCCGACTTTGTCCAATCCTTCCGCTACCGCGACCGGCTGGAAGGCGTTCCGATCCATGACGAGCAAGGCATGCATGACCGGCCGCACGATCTCACCTGCCTCTACAAGCCCACCGTCGTCGACAAGCTCCTGGCGCAGCTCGGCAGCAAGCCATGGCACGGCGAGCGGCCGCTGATTGCCGTCTTCATAACGGCCGAGCAAGGGGCGCAACATTTCGTGCTGACGGCCGACGAGGATCGCGGCCAGTCAATGCGCGAATCCTTTGCCAACGCGACGGCGCCGCTCTCGGTGTATGTCAGCTTTCCAAAGGCTGACCAGCTCGCCGGCCTCGACGACAAGGCGCTGCGCACTGCCGATATGGCAAAGCTCGACCAGCTCGCCCGGCAGGCGGGTGCCGACCGGGCGCTCGCCGGCAGCATCGTGTGGAACGACAAGGAATTGGGCTGGATCGCCGACTGGCGGCTGGCCGAACACGGCAAGACCTATCAATGGCAGGTGCGCGGCGTCAGCTTCGACGAGGCTTTTCGCGTGGCTGTGAAGGGCGCGGCACAGATTCTGTCGGGGAATGGACAGCCGTAAACGTCGGCTGCCCTTCATCCGCCTGCCGGCACCTTCTCCCCGTCAAGGGAGAAGGGAAGTGCTCCAGCGCCGGCGATCCCCTCTCCTCGTTCTTCGCGGAAGCAACTGGCACAATCGTGTCGCATTGGTCAGCGGCAGGGGCGCATGGTAAAAGCCGGGACGACAACAGAGTTCTGGCGATGAACAAGTTTACCCCCGCAAAGCCTGCCGGCGCCCGCAGCGTCGACGAGATCACAGGCAGCCGCAGGCTGCGGCGCATGCGCAAGGCCGAGTGGTCGCGCCGGCTGGTGCAGGAAAACCAGCTCTCGGTGAACGATCTGATCTGGCCGATCTTCGTCGTCGACGGCAAAAATGTGCGCGAGCCGATCGCCGCCATGCCGGACGTCTACCGCCTGTCGGTCGACCTCGCGGTGAAGGAAGCGGAGCGCGCCGCCAAGCTCGGCATCCCGGCGATCGCGACTTTCCCCAACATCGAGCTTTCGCTGCGCGACCAGACGGGCTCGCATATCCTCGATCCCGACAATGTCATCAACCGGGCCACCCGCGCCATCAAGGACGCGGTGCCGGAGATCGGCATCATTACCGACGCAGCGCTCGATCCATTCACCAGCCATGGCCATGACGGCATCCTGCGCGACGGCATCATCGTCAATGACGAAACCGTCGAGCAGGTCACGGCCGCGGCCGTCATCCAGGCAGCCGCCGGCGCGGACATCATCGCGCCGTCCGACATGATGGACGGCCGCATCGGCGCGATCCGCGACGCGCTGGACGCCAACGGCTTCCAGGACGTGGCGATCATGTCCTATGCGACGAAATTCGCCTCGGCCTTCTACGGCCCCTATCGCGAGGCAGTCGGCACCGCCGGCCTGCTCAAGGGCGACAAGAAGACCTATTATATCGACCACGCGAATTCCGATGAAGCCGTGCGCGAGGCCGAGCAGGATCTGGCCGAAGGCGCCGACATGCTGATGGTGAAGCCTGGGCTGCCCTATCTCGACATCATCCGCCGGCTGAAGGACGAGTTTCAGATGCCGACCTTCGCCTACCAGGTGTCGGGCGAATATTCGATGATCAAGGCGGCCAGCGCCAATGGCTGGATCGACGGCGAAAAGGCGATGCTGGAATCGCTTCTCGCGCTCAAGCGAGCCGGCTGCGACGGTGTCCTCACCTATTTCGCGCCGACCGTTGCGGAGATGCTGAGGGGCTAGGCCCAGGCGCAATTTTAAATTCTCGCCGCGTCACCTGGGCGCCGCCCGACGAGTTGATCGCTCGCCGGAAAATTCCGCTTGCATAATGCAATCAGTTAAGCTACTCCATGACTGCTTGCAAAATGCAACTAGTTCACGAGGCGATCATGTCAAAGCTGCGCGTCAACGCTTTCACCCTGTCGCTGGACGGTTACGGCGCCGGCCCCGATCAGACTCTCGAAAGCCCGCTCGGCGTCGGCGGCGAAGGACTGCATAAATGGATGATCGGCACGCGCACCTTTCGTGAGATGGTGATCGGCAAAGACGGCGGCACCACCGGCAGCGACGACAGCTTCGCCGCGCGCAGTTTTGAGAATGTCGGCGCCTGGATCCTTGGCCGCAACATGTTCGGGCCGGTCCGCGGCGAATGGCCGGACGAGAGCTGGAAAGGCTGGTGGGGCGACAACCCGCCCTATCACGTGCCGGTCTTCGTGCTCACCCATCACAAGCGGGCGCCGATCTTAATGGAAGGCGGCACGACGTTTTACTTCGTCACCGACGGCATCCATTCGGCGCTCGAACAGGCGAAGACGGCCGCCAAGGACAAGGATGTGCGGGTCGGCGGCGGCGTCGCCACGATCCGGCAATATCTGAAGGAAAGCCTGATCGACGAGATGCATCTCGCGATCTCGCCGATCCTGCTCGGCTCCGGCGAGCATCTTTTCGCCGGGCTGGACATGCCGAAGCTCGGCTACCGCTGCACCAGCCAGGTCGCGACCGCCGACGCGACGCATGTGATGATCGGGCGCGCGTAAGCTAGGCTCCCCCTTCTCCCTCTGTGGGAGATGGGGAAGTGCTCAATACTTCGACGGCACATAAAGCTCGCGCGGCAGCACCTGGCGCTCGTAGGCCGGGTTGAAGACGCGCTCCGGCAGCGTGATCTCCTCATGCGGCACGTCTTCGTAAGGCATTTGCTGCAGCAGGTGATCGATGCAGTTCAGTCGGGCCCGCTTCTTGTCGTTGCCTTCGACAATGAACCACGGCGCTTCCTTGATGTTGGTACGGGCGAAGGTCTCTTCCTTGGCTTTGGTGTATTGTTCCCAGCGCACGCGCGACTGCAGGTCCATCGGCGACAGCTTCCACTGCTTCATCGGATCGTGGATGCGCATCAAAAAGCGCATCTGCTGCTCCTCGTCGGTAATCGAGAACCAGTATTTCACCAGCGTGATGCCGGAGCGCACCAGCATGCGTTCGAATTCCGGCACGTCGCGGAAAAACTCTTCGACCTGATCCGCATTGGCAAAGCCCATCACCTGCTCGACGCCCGATCGGTTGTACCAGGAGCGGTCGAACAGCACGATCTCGCCGCCCGCCGGCAGATGCGGCACGTAGCGCTGGAAATACCATTGCGATCTTTCACGCTCGGTCGGCGCCGGCAGCGCGACGACGCGGCAGATGCGCGGATTGAGGCGCTGGGTGATGCGCTTGATGACGCCGCCCTTGCCGGCCGAGTCGCGTCCCTCGAAGATCACCACCAGCTTCTTCTTGTGGTAGGCAACCCAGGACTGCAGCTTGATGAGCTCCGACTGCAGACGCAGCAGCTCGCGGAAATAGGTCGTCCGCTCGATGGAGGGCGGATGCGACTTCTTGTAGATCCTGGCGATCTCGAGCGAGAGCGCGGGCTCGGAAATCTCCAGCTCATAGTCCTCGTCGAGCGTGTCCTCGAGTTCGGCTTCCAGCCAGTCCTTGGCTCCGGAATTCGTCTTGACCTCGTTCATTGCGCAGCTCCTGCCTGTCAGCCACTTTCGCCTCGGATGCGCTCCGGCCGCGGCCGGAAACACAACTCCGTAAGCCGACTGAGATACAGACGCGCAATGACGGTTTTATTGCGAGCAGGAGCCGGCAACGCTGGACCAGCCGATATGTGATCGGCCCGTATCGATGGCGGGGCGACAAGCCGCCCGAATTGTCCTACAAATACTTTCGCCTCTTCCCGGCGCCCGCGACGGCGCGCCTCTTCAAAACAAATCGCAAGGACCTGACATGGAATACCGCACGCTTGGCCGTTCCGGCCTGAAGGTTTCGACATTGACCCTTGGCACGATGACCTTCGGCGGGACGGGCCCGTTCGCCGCCGTCGGCAAATCCGATCTCTCGGAGGCGAGCCGCATCATCGATACCTGCATCGATGCCGGCATCAATCTCATCGACACCGCCAACGTGTATTCGAACGGCCTGTCGGAGGAGATCGTCGGCGAGGCGCTCGGCGGCAAGCGCAAGAACGATGTGCTCATCGCCTCCAAGGCGCGCATGCGGATCGGAAACGGCCCCAACGACGAAGGCCTGTCGCGCCATCACCTGATCCGGGAATGCGAGCGGAGCCTGAAGCGGCTCAAGACCGACGTCATCGACATCTATTTCCTGCATGAGTGGGATGGGGTCACGCCGCTGGAGGAAACGATCGCTGCGCTCGACACTTTGGTCAGCCAGGGCAAGATCCGTTATGTCGGCTGTTCCAATTATTCGGGCTGGCAGGTGATGAAGGCGCTCTCGATCAGCGACAGCCATCATCAGCCGCGCTTCGTCACGCAGCAGATCCACTACACGCTGGAAGCGCGCGAGGCGGAGTACGAGTTGCTGCCGATCTCGGTCGACCAGGGTCTTGGCGTGCTGGTGTGGAGCCCGCTGGCCGGCGGCCTGCTGTCGGGCAAATACCGTCGCGACAGCCCGACGGCCCGCCAGCTTGGCGGCTGGTCCGAACCGCCGATCCGGGACGAGGGAAGGTTGTGGCGGATCGTCGACGTTCTGGTCGAAATCGGCAAGGCGCGCGGCGTTTCGGCGGCACAGGTGGCGCTTGCCTGGCTGCTCGGCCGCCCGGCCGTTTCTTCGCTGGTGATCGGCGCCCGCAACGAAGCCCAACTCAAGGACAACCTCGCCGCGGCCAGCCTGACGCTGTCCCTGGACGAGCGCCTGCGCCTCGACGACGTCAGCCGCCCGCCGGTGCTTTATCCCTACTGGCACCAGCAGTTCACCGCCAAGAACCGGTTCGGCCCCGCCGACCTGGTGCTCGACCGCAGCGATATCTAAGAATCCGCGCCGTGCTCCGCGCCCGAAAACGCGCGGAGGTCAGCCGGCGATAAAACGCCAGACCTCCGGGTCGGGTTCGATCTGGCCGCTGAGCACGAAATATTTGTAGAGGACGAGCAGCGATACCGCCCGCTCGTCCTTTTCGTTGCTGAACCGGCGGCAATAGGCGTTGGCCGCCGTTATGATGCGTTGGGCTTCCGCCGGGTGTTTTTCGAAATAGGCGATCTTGTCGGCGACGTCCGAAAAATCCGACGCCAGAGGCACGTAGTGAACATCGGCCTCGAGCTCAGCCTCGGCGAACCAGGTTTCGTAGGTCGGCGGCGGCATCAGGCAGAGCGAATTCGAGCTCATGATCCACTTGAGGTTCGTCGCCACGTCATTGCCTTCGAGCGAGACGATGTAGCGGAACTGCCGCTGCTGCGCGATCGTGAGATACGGCTTGCGATAGTTCTCCGGGGCGCTTGGCTTGGGCGAGCCGGCATCGCAAGACGGCAGGTCGCGCACGGCATCGACGAACCGTTTGCGGATCGGATTGTTGAAATGACCGCGCCAGACCGCCATCGGGCGCTTGTCGGCGAAGGACAGATTGTCCTTTGGCATGTTGAAATGGCGGAACTTGTCGAGCTTCATGATCACGGCGTTGCCGTTGTCGTTGCGGATCGGGCGATCCTTGACGATTGATGGCACCGCCGGAACGTCGACGACGTCGCCGAACTCGAGATCGATGAGCAGGTGGCGATCGAAGTAGCGGGCGAACTCCTTCAGGTCGTAATAGTACATGCTCCCGAACTTGGGTATTTGACTGGCGGGCACCGCCGCCGCGCTCGGCACGAAGCTATGGTCGAGCCGGTTGTAGTAGTTGACCCGATCACGGACCGTTTTGCTGGAGAGCCGTGCCTGCTCCAGCCGGCGCGCAAGCCGTTGGCGAAAGAGAGCCTGCGGCGCCACATCGCGGGTGATGTTGCGTATGAAATAAAATACCCGCGCTGCGGTGCGTAAGGGCGAGGCCATGCGTCCGTCGTTTAAAGATGTCCGTCGCCTCCTACAGCATTGTGCCGAACATCTTGCAAGCCCGCCCAAGCTGACGAACTTGTTGAAGTTCTAATATTCGACGATGGCCGAGGATCAGGCAGCGACGACGGCAAAGCCCCTGGCGCGCAGGCCGCGCCGCTCGTCATGCAGCGAAGTCACCAGGCGGTCGCGGCTGCCGGCGATGTGGGCCGAGAGCAGCCGTGCCGCCTTTTCGGCGTCACCCTTTCGCACGGCAGCCAGGATGGCGTGGTGCTCGGCCCAGGCGCGGCCAAGCGCCGCCTCGTCGCGCACTTCCAGCCAACGCGCGCGGGAGAGCCTGGTCATTGCATCGCGGACTCCCCTAAGCAGGAATTCATTGCCGGAAAGCCTGGCCAGCTCGATGTGAAAATCCAGACCAACGCGGTGCCATTCCTCGCGCGGCGTACCGGCGTCGCAGGAATCGAGCATCGCCGCGATCACCTCGATCCCGCTGCGATCTTCCAGCGACGCCGTCAACCGCACCGCCGCCACCTCGACCGCCTCGCGGTAGACGGCGATCTGGCCGAGCTCGGCGAGATTGATCGACGCCACCGTCCAGCCGCGGCCGTCACGAGCGATCAGCCCTTCGGTCTCGAGGCGCAGCAGCGCCGCCCTGACCGGGGTGCGGGAGGCGCCGAAGCGGCTTTCGATCCAACGCTCGGTCAGCCGCTCGCCCGGGCCGATCTCGAGCCCGAGGATCATTTCGCGAAGCTGCCTTTCGACATTCTGCATTTGCGACATTGTCGTTCCGCTCTACGGCACCGCATTGACAGCGGCGGGGTTGAGGTTCATGACGGATACCGATTTGGTATCCCAAAATGGTATCCGGAGCAATCCCGGATAACCAAGCAGGCATGACATGGCAGAAAATAGCACCCAGAGCGGCTACAATATCCATTGGCGAGGCAATCTCGCCGTCTGCTTCGCCGGCTCGTTCAGCACGCTGATTGCCATGACGCTGCTGTTGCCGTTCCTGCCGCTTTATGTCGAACAGCTGGGTGCCGAAGGGCACGCGGCCATCGTGCAATGGTCAGGAGTTGCTTACGGTGCCACCTTCTTTGCCGCGGCGCTGGTCGCCCCTCTGTGGGGGCGGCTCGGCGACCGTTACGGCCGCAAGCTGATGCTGGTGCGCGCCTCGTTCGGCATGGCGATCTGCATGTCGCTGACCGGTATGGTCGAAAGCGTCTGGCAATTGGTGTTGCTGAGGCTCCTGATCGGCTTTGCCGGCGGCTACTCCTCGGGCTCGACGATATTGGTGGCGATGCAGACGCCAAAGGAGCGCTCCGGCTGGGCGCTCGGCGTGCTGTCGGCCGGCATCACGGCCGGCTCGCTGGTCGGACCGCTGCTTGGTGGCATGCTGCCGCCGCTGATCGGCATCCGCGCCACCTTCCTGTTGTCGGGCGCTGTCATCTTTCTCGCTTTTCTGGCCACGACTTTCCTGATCAAGGAAAACCCGCCGGCTCCCAAACCTGTCTCGTCGGCAAAGCCGAAGAGCGGCTGGGCACAGATCCCCGACAAGCGTCCGGTCGTCGCGATGCTGACGACCGGCTTGCTACTCGCCTTTGCAACCATGTCGATCGAGCCGATCATCACGGTCTATGTGCAGCAGCTCGTCGTGGACCAGAGCAAGGTGACGATGGTCGCGGGCGTGGTGATGTCGGCGGCCGCGCTTGGAACCATCCTGTCCTCGTCGTGGCTGGGCAAGCTTGCCGATCGGGTCGGCCACTGGAACGTGGTCGTCGGCGCGCTCGCCGTTTCGGCCCTGCTGCTTGTCCCGCAAGCTTTCGTCACCGACGGCTGGCAGCTGATCGGGTTGCGCTTCCTGATGGGGCTGGCGCTGGGCGGCCTCCTGCCCTGCATCACCAGCGTCATCCGTCACAACATCCCCGACGGCGTCGGCGGCAATGTGCTCGGACTATCGATCTCGGCGCAGTATGTCGGCCAGGTCGCGGGACCGCTCGCCGGAGGCTTCGTCGGCGGCCATTTCGGCATGCGGGCGGTGTTCTTGGGCACATCGGTGCTGATGGCGCTGGGGGCGGTCTATAACTGGATTGTCCAGACGCGGCGCGCACGGCATATGCTGCTCGAGGCCGGCGAATCCTGAGCCGCGCGCGATCGAAGGCGGAGCATCGAAATGAGTCTTGCCGGGCAACCATCAGACGGCGGCAGCCGCATCCTCGTGCTGGCAGGCGGTCTCGTCGGCGCGGCAGGGGTGGCGCTGTCGGCGGCGGCCGCGCATCGCGGCGGCGCCTTCACCGGCACGGCCGCATCCTTCCTGCTGATGCATGCGCCGGTCTTCCTCGCCATCGGTCTTATCGGCGGCAGCCGGTATCTCAGGATCGCAAGCCTGGCGCTGCTTGTCGGCCTGCTGCTGTTCTCGGGCGATCTTCTCGCCCGGGATTTCCTCGGTTCGCGGCTGTTTCCGATGTCGGCGCCGATCGGCGGCACGCTGCTTATCGTCGGCTGGCTGGCGATTGCGATCTCGGCGCAGTGGCGCCCAGGGTCCTAGATCCGCCTTGCCATTGCTGAGGCTCGTCGGAAAATGGGCCGCGACTACCGCCCTCCCCGACGCAGCCGCCGCTTGCGCGACGCCGGCTCCGCCGCGCGCCGCCGTTCCGGCCGGTCGGTTGGCCGCGAAATGCCCCAGTAGTTGCGATAGATGTCCTCGAAGAGATGGCTGATGGGATGCATGACTTACTTCCTTGAATTGAATCGATCCAATAGACCGACGCGAAAAAGACGGGCTGCTCAGGCGCGCTTGCGCTCCACCATGAAGCGGGGCTGACGCTTCCACGGGCCTGTCTTGCCGCGGCGCCGCTCACTCTGCTCGGCCGAAGCAATGCCCCAATCGTTGCGGTAGACGTCCTCGAACAAAAAGTTGACCGGATGCACGGCACCCTCCTTCTCGAATCTTGCTTCATGTCACAGACTTGGATCGATTCAAATCATAACCCCTGCCCCGCCGTAGTCAAGCGAAAATTTGAATCGATCCAATAAAAGTAGTAAGTGGACCGTCAGACATTCCGCGTCCATGTTCGACATGCGACCGGATTCGGAGAACAGACATGGCATCACTTATCGAAGGCCAGGCACGCCCCATCCGGCTGGCGGATATTGCCAAGGCGGCGGGCGTCTCGCATGGGACGGCCTCCAATGTCTTCAGTCGCCCGGAGGTCGTGCGCGCCGAGGTGCGCGAGCGGGTCAGGGCGGTGGCGGAGGCGATGGGCTACGCCGGGCCTGATCCGAAAGGCCGCCTGCTGCGCGCCGGCAAGGTCAATGCCATCGGCGTCGGCACGACCGAGCCCCTTTCCTACTTCTTCGAGGATCCCTTCGCCCGCGTCATGATGGCGGGCATTTCCGAGGCCTGCGACGCCACCGGCGCCGGGATCGCATTGGTTTCGGCGGCCAACCAGGAGAAGCTCGCCTGGAACATCCAGAGCGCGCTGGTCGACGGTTTCATCCTGTTCTGCATCGAAGGTGGCTCGCGTCTCGTCGAGCTGACGCGCGAACGCAGGCTGCCCTTCGTGGCGTTGGAGCTCGGCTTTCATGACGAGACGATCTCGGCGATCGGCGTCGACAACATCGCCGGCGGACGGCTCGCCGCGCGGCATCTTGCCGAACTCGGACATCGCCGTTTCGCCGTGCTGTCGCTTACTCTCGGTGATGACCGCACCGGCTTCGTCACACCCGAAATGGTCCGCTCGGCCGTCTACACGGGAACGCGCGACCGTCTGGCCGGCTATTTCGAGGAACTGTCCGGCTTCGGTGTCGACACGAAGAGCATCCCGGTCTTCGAGACCGAGAACGAGCAAAGGAGCACCTGGGCGGGGCTCGAAGCGATCTTTGCCGGCGGCGAGCGGCCGACCGCCATTCTGGCAATGTCGGACAGGATGGCCATGATCGCCATCGACTGGCTGACTGCGCGCGGTCTGAAAGTGCCGGAAGACGTTTCCGTTGTCGGCTTCGACGGCGTGCCCGACGGCGCGCTCTGCGACCCGCCGCTGACCACCATCGCGCAGCCGATCACCGAGATCGGCCGGCGGGCCGCGCGCATGATCCTCGACTATGACGGCGCCGTGCGGCGCGAGACGATGGGCGTTGAGCTCGTCGTCAGGGCCTCGACGGGCCCTGCTCCCATATCCTAGAACCACATCTCAATATCCGCCGACCCGCGCCGGCATGGGCGGCGCAGCGAACCCGGTGCGCGCCGGCTCCGCACGCGCCGGTTTGATGCGGGTCGGGCCGAGACCGGCGAGCCATTCGAGATAGAGCGCCAGTGCGAACTGCATGGCGATGCCGGCAGCGATCAACAACGTGTCATAGGCGAGGCCGCCCGGATTGATCAGCTTGAGCACCTGAGCGGCCATGGCAATCAGCGTGCCGGCAACGAAGACGGGCAGCGAACGCTTGCCGAGGATCGCCAGCGGATTGTCGGGCTTGGCGCGGAAAAGGTTCGATACGGCCGGCAGGGCGACTACCAGATAGCTGACGGCCAAGATATGCAGCAGCCGCGGCAGCGACAGGAAGGTCTTGTCGAAGCCGCCGATCACCACCGGCAGATTGAACCAGGTGATCTGCCCCCAGAGTGGGCTGTGCACCCAGATCGCCGCGCCCACCACATAGACGCCGGCGAAACCCACCAGCCACCGGTTTACGGGGATGGTGCCGCCGCGCTTGATATGCAGCATGGCGGCAAGGCCGATGTTGAACAGAAACTGCCAGGACAGCGGGTTCAAGAACCAGAGACCCGGCTCGGGATAATTCGGCGGAGCGATCTGCCAGATGCCGGCGACCAGCCACAGCAGCCCGGACACGGTCAGTGCCGCCACGGGCCTGTAGCTGACGAACAGAACGAAGGCCGGCGCCGCCAGAAGCAGCGCCGCATAGACCGGCAGGATGTTGTTGTAGCCGAGCTGATGGCCGAGGGTGACGATGCCGAAAAGCACCTCCGGCGTGTCCTTCATCAGCGGCTCGATGTTGATCATCTTCAACAGCTCCGGGCGGTGGGCGAACACGGCCGTGGCGGAAAACAGGGCGATCACCAGCATGGTGATGACGATGTGGGTGACGTAGAGCACGCCGGCGCGCCGCCACATCTTGAGGGTCGCCAGCAGCCTGCCCCCCGGCTTGAACTTGGTGCCATAGGCGAGCGCCACCGAGATGCCGGAGATCAAAACGAAGGCCTCTGCCGCATCGGAAAAGCCGAGGTTCTTGTAGGTCAGGTTTTCGAAGACGGTACCCGGCACGTGGTCGACGAAAATGGTGAGCAAGGCGAGCGCGCGCAGCACATCGATACGCGTATCGCGTTGAGAAACGGGGATGGTCATCGACAAAAGGCCTCAGAGCTGGTGTTTCATGTCCAGCAATGCGACCCCCGACGCACCGCTTCGATTCCTCCCGTTCGGGAGTGTATCGGCGCAGAAACGGCCCGAAATGCGCCAGGTTCAATCAACTTTCGCGGAGCTTGAAAACATTCCGTTTTGAAGCCGGCAAATCAGCGAAATCACCGTAGAATCAAAAGGATCTGATCATGTCCGAACATGACAGCAAAAACAGCGAGCTGCAGCGTGATCTGCCCTTTTCCTATCGTCTGATCAGACCGGAAAATGCGAGCGGCGAATGCCTTTTCGTGCTGCATGGATCGGGCGTGGACGAAGCGACACTTTTGCCGCTGGCGAGGCGGATCGCGCCGCGCGCGGTGGTTGTCGCAGCACGCGGCCGCATCCGCCAGGAGGACGGTTTTCGCTGGTTCGAACGAATCACGCCGACCAGCTTCGAGCAGTCGAGTATCCGCGCGGAGACGGCCGCTTTCGCCCAATTCGCAGTGGAAGCCGCACGGCTACACGAGCTTGATCTCACCCGCGCGACCTTCCTGGGTTACTCAAACGGCGCCAATCTGGTTTCCACGCTGATGCTGCTTCATCCCGGCCTGGTCAGGCAGGCGGCGCTGCTCAGGGCGATGCCGGTGCTCGACGATGCGCCGGCGACGAACCTTGCCGGAACGCGGGTGCTGATCATCGCCGGCGCGGCCGACCAGACCTACGGCCCGTTCGCGCCAGCCTTGGTGACGCTCTTCAGCCAGCGCCGTGCCGAGGTCGATGCGCGCATCGTCGCCTCCGGCCATGAGTTCGGCGAAGCGGATGCCGCGATCGCCCGGCAGTGGCTTGCCGCGACCTCGACGCCGGCCGCCTGACGAGAGATAGACGCTGCTGCCAAGGCTAGCCCTGCCCCATCCGGTTCCAGGCATCCAGCCCGGCGATCTTGTAGGCTTCGGCCAGCGTCGGATAGTTGAAGGTGTTGTTGACGAAGAAGTCGACCGTGCCGCCGAGATTGATCACCGCCTGGCCGATATGGATGAGCTCGGTCGCACCCTCGCCGACGATATGGGCGCCGAGCAGGCGGCGCGTGTCGACCGAGAACAGGAGTTTCAGGAAACCTGAGTTGACGCCCATGATGTGGCCGCGCGAGGTTTCCCGGAAGCGCGCCACGCCGACCTCATAGGCGATCCCGCTCTCGCGCACCTGCTCCTCGGACTGGCCGACGGTGGAGATTTCCGGCACGGCGTAGATGCCGTAAGGAAACGTTTCCGGCGGCGGCGGCAGCGCCACGCCGAAGGCATGGCAGGCAGCCACCCTGCCCTGCTCCATCGAGGTCGAGGCCAGACTCGGAAAGCCGATGACGTCGCCGGTGGCATAGATATTGGGCGCGCTGGTCTGAAATGTCTGGGGATCGACCTTGATGCGGCCGCGGCTGTCGGCCTCGATGCCGACCATGTCGAGCCCGAGGCTGCCAAGATTGCCGCTGCGGCCTGCAGCGTAAAGCACGATTTCGGAGCGGATGGTGCGGCCGTCGGCAAGGGTCACTTCGGCATGATCGGGCTTGGAGGCGATTTCTTTTACCGTGCTGCCGAGGCGAATGGTCATGCCGCGGTCGCGCATCTGATGGATGAAGTCGTCGACGATTTCGCGATCGACGAAATCGAGGATGGTGTTGCGCGGCTCGACCAGCGTCACCGGCACGTCGAGCGCCGAAAAGATGGTCGCGTATTCGACGCCGATAACGCCGGCGCCGATGACGGTCAGCGTTCGCGGCAACCGGTTAAGTTCCAGCATCTCGTCGCTGTCGAAGACGCGTGTCTTGTCGAACGGCACGTCGCGCGGGCGGTGCGGCCTGGTGCCGACCGCGATCAGCGCATTGGCGAAACCGATCTCGCTGTAGTCGCCATTGTCGGTGGTCAGGCTGACCTTGTTGGCGCCGATGAACTTGGCCGTGGCCCGCGCGCTTTTGACCGCGTTGCGCATGAACTGATGCTGCAGCACCTCGACTTCGTGATCGAGCGTCTTGTGCAGGCGCTCGACGAGGTCGCTGACCGAAATATCCTGCTTGACCCGGTAGCCGCGCCCGTAGAAGCCGCGCTCGCGCCAGCCGGAGAGATTGAGCACGGTTTCGCGCAGCGTCTTGGATGGAATGGTGCCGGTGTGCACGGAGACGCCGCCGAGACGCCGGCCTCTATCGACGACCAAAACCGACTTGCCGAGCTTGGCCGACTGCACCGCGGCGCGGCGCCCGGAGGGGCCGCTGCCGATGACCAACATGTCGTAATCCATATTCCCCATCCCCTCGGCGTCTTGTTGCGCCGCAGCAGGCTAACGCGATCCGCGCCTGGAATTCAATCGCCGCAGCGCCGCTCGCCACAGCCTGCCGCGCCGGCGTCACGAGCAGTCCATCTTGATTCCGCCATCGGCTTTCACCATTTCAGAGGCGAATGGCCGAGACTTATTTCCGGCCTGTTGCGAGGGCATGACACATGAACACGCGCGGGCTGGACGGCGAGATTATCACCACAAGGCTCGAGGATACACGCGCCTACCGCGGCGTGCGCACCAGGCGCGTCTTCGCCTTCATCCTCGACTATTTCTTCGTGGCGCTGCTCACCATCCCCTTCGCCATATTGGTCGCCCTACTCGGGCTTTTGACCTTCGGCCTGGGCTGGGCCCTGTTCTCCGTCCTGCTTCCGGCGGTTGCCATCCTCTATATCTGGAACACGCTGGGCAGCCGCGACCAGGCCACAGCCGGCATGAAGATCATGGGCATCCGGCTTGAGAGGCTCGACGGCACGCGCATCGACGGCCTGACCGCCGTCGTGCATTCGGTGCTGTTCTGGGCCGGCAACGTCATCCTGACGCCGCTGGTGCTGCTGGTCACGCTGTTTTCCGATCGCAAGCGCACGCTGCACGACCTGCTTCTCGGCACCGTCGTCACCCGCACCGATAGCTGACGCTATGTGCGGCCGCCCTCGCCGCGCCGGTTGTGCTAGATTATGAACAGCTTGGGCCGGCCGAGACAGCACAATCCTGTTGAATTTTTCGCCGGCCGGGCCAAAGGTAGGGCGATTCGCAGGAGCGTGTCCAAGAATCGATGACGCAGCATCCGACCCAGTCGCCGCAGTTCTTCCTGACCGCGCCGTCCCCGTGCCCCTATCTGGAGGGCCAGTTCGAGCGCAAGGTGTTCACGCACCTTGTCGGCGACAAGGCGCCCGAGATGAACGATCTGCTCACTCAAGGCGGCTTCCGGCGTTCCCAGAACATCGCCTACCGACCGGCCTGCGAATCCTGCCGCGCCTGCGTTTCGGTGCGCATCCTGGCGCAGGAGTTCACCGCCAGCCGCAATATGCGCCGTGTCACCCAGCGCAATGCCGACCTCATCGGCGCCATGCACGACGCGCAGCCTTCCACCGAGCAATATTCGCTGTTTCGCGCCTATCTCGACGCGCGCCATCGCCGCGGCGGGATGTCCGACATGACAGTGCTCGACTATGCGATGATGGTCGAGGACACGCATGTCGACACCAAGATCATCGAATACCGGCGCCGCGGCCCCGACACCTTCATCACCGGCAAGGGCCAGGGTGAATTGATTGCGGTGGCGCTGACCGACAAGATGGCCGACGGCCTGTCGATGGTCTATTCCTACTTCAATCCCGATTTCGAGGACCGCTCGCTCGGCACCTTCATGATCCTCGATCACATCGCCCGCGCCAAGGCGATGGGACTGCCCCACGTCTATCTCGGCTACTGGGTCAACGGCTCGCGCAAGATGAGCTATAAGATGCGTTTCATGCCGCAGGAGCATCTCGGTCCGAAAGGCTGGGAACGCTACGACCACGAAGCGGTCATTCGCTGACGTTTTTCCAAAGCCCGTTCTTAAACTGTTTCAAGGGGCAGGAAGCTGGTGTTTCCGCCACTCGCTGGAAGAGTGCGCCATCGATCCAGCCGCCGCCTGCAAATCATTGCGAGACCAATCATGTCTTCCCACCACGACCATCAGAAAGGCCTGCTGATCACCGCGATCGGCGGCCTGGTGCTCACCTTCGACATTCCCCTGATCCGGCTCGCGGATGGCAGCCCGTGGACCATCATGGCGCTGCGGACCGGGACAACGCTCGTCGCCACCCTGTTGATTTGGGTCGTCTGGCGAGCGGTGCGCGGCAACGTGCCGAAGCTCATCCCCGGCTGGTCGGGCCTGGCGGCGGCGATCTGCTACGGCCTGACTTCGATCACCTTCGTCACCGCCGTCTATCATACCTCGACCGCCGACCTCGTCTTCATCCTGGCCTTCAACACCGTCTTCGCGGCGCTGCTCTCCTGGCTGTTCCTCAGAGAACGACCGCGGCTGAGCACCGTGATCGCAATGCTGGCGATGATCGTCGGCGTGCTGATCATCGTCGGCGGTTCGGTCGGCACCGGAAAACTGTTCGGCGATTTCATGGCGCTCTGCTCGGCTTTCTTCGTCGCACTCGCCATCACCATCTCGCGCGCCAGCGGCAAGGACATGGGCTTCACCGCGCTGGTCGGCGTCGTCTTTCCGCTGGCCCTCGCCGCATTCATGGTCTCGGGTGAAGGACTGCACGTCAACGCGCCGTGGTGGATCATCTTCAACGGCGCGGTGATCATGCCGATCTCGTTCTTCTGTCTCGCCGCCGGCCCGAAATATATTTCAGGGCCGGAGGTGGCGATGTTCTACGTTCTGGAGACGGTGCTCGCGCCTGTCTGGGTCTGGCTGGTCTTTGCCGAGGCTCCGACACGAAACAGCCTGATCGGCGGCGCGATCCTGATCGTGGCGCTGGTAGCCCACTCGCTCTGGCAATTGCACGAAGGCCGCAGGCGCCGCGAAGCCCTCGCCGTCGCCTACCCGGCCTGAATTTTCCTGGTCTCAGGCGCCGTCTCGATCCGTGGCGGCCCGTTCCCTTCTTCAGCGGCAGGTGGAAGCTCATCCATCAGCTCGACCTCGCGCAGCCATTCGCGCCAGATGGCGACGAGCAGCGCCATCAGTACAGGGCCTATGAAGAGGCCGAGGAAGCCCATCGTCTTGACGCCGCCGATCAGGCCGAAAAAGGTCGGCAGGAAAGGCAGCTTGATCGGCCCGCCGACCAGCTTCGGGCGCAGCGTCTTGTCGACGATGAAAAGCTCGACCGCGCCCCAGACGAACAGCGCAAGGCCCGCAAACAACTTGCCGCTGGCGGCGAGGTAGATCGACACCAGCGTGAAGGAGAGCGGCGCGCCGCCCGGGATCAGCGCCATGATGCCGGTAAGCGCCCCGAGCGTGACCGGCGACGGCACGCCGGCCAGCCAATAGGCGACGCCCAGCACCACGCCCTCGCCAATGGCGATGACGGTCATGCCGGTGACGGTCGATGAAATGGTGGCCGGCACGACGCGCGAGATGCGCTCCCAGCGCGTCGGCAAGATGCGCTCGCCGAGGCGATCGACCTGCGCCGCGAAGCCCTCGCCGTCGCGATAGGCAAAGAACAGCGCGATCAGCATGAAAAGCAGCGTGAGCAGCAGGCCGAAGGCGCTGCCGCCGGCGGCCAGCGCGCCGCGATAGATGGTGCCGATGTTGGAGCCGCTGACCATCTGGATCAATTCGCCGATGCCGCCGGGATGGCCGAGATTGGCCATCCACTGCTGGTTCAGCCATTCGCCGACGACCGGCATGGTGGCGATCCATTGCGGCGTGGCAGAGCCGTGGCGGTTGGTCTCGATCGCCCACACCACCCACTCGCGAAGCTCGTTGATGGCGTAAGTGCCGGCGAGCGCTATCGGCACCACCAGGAAGGTCAGGATGAACAGGATCGCGAGGGTCGCGGCGATCGTGCGGTTGCCGCCCACCCCGGCGAGCAGCCGGCGGTAGAGCGGCCAGCTGGCGAAGGCAATGACGAGCGCCGCCAGCACCGGGAACAGGAAGCCGTGAAAGAAATAGACGCCGGCGGCGACGATCAGCACCAGGAGCCAGCGCGCCGCCGACAGCGGCGGGATGACGGCAGCCCTCAGCGGCGCCGACAGACCGAACAGGCGCTGCCCTGGTTTCTGGATCTCAGCCCGCTTCAACGCGGCGGTTCTCCCCTGCCAGCTCCGATGGTTGCTTATGCACCATCATAGTGCAGCAATCGTGACGATAGTCCAAATGTTTGCGCCTAGCCTCCTCCTCTGTGAGAGATGGTGGATCGGCGCGTAGCGCCGAGATGGATAAGGGGTGTTCCAGCGGAGGTGTGAGACGTCTGTGTTCCCTGGAACACCCTCGTCCGTCGCCTTCGGCGACACCATTTCCCACAGGGGAGAAGGGGAGCCTCGCTACCCGAACTTGCCCGTCCTCGGGAAACCCTTCGGCACCATGCGACCGGCGGCTGCGCGGGCGCCGATCCACTCGGCCAATTCCTCGCGCGACTTGGTGAAGGTGCGGTCGGCCGAATCCTGCCAGGTCAGCCCCGCAGCAATCGTGAAGGTCTTAAGGTCCAGCACGCCGCCGTCCTTGTATTTCTGCAGGCGCACACCCTTGCCTCGCGCCATTTCCGGGATTTCGGACAGCGGGAAGATCAGCATCTTGCGATTCTCGCCGACGATGGCGAGATGGTCGCCGGCAACCGGAATGCAGCGTTTGGCCTCGTCCGGCGCTTTGACGTTCATCACCTGCTTGCCCTTGCGAGTGTTGGCGATCACCTCTTCCTCGGAGACGACGAAGCCGTTGGCGTCGTAGGAAACCAAGAGCAGCCTGCGCTTCGGGTCGTGGACAAAGGCGGTGACGATGTCCTGGTCGTTCTCCATGTCGACGATGATGCGGATCGGCTCGCCATGGCCGCGGCCGCCCGGCAGCCGATCGGCGCCGATGGTGTAGAACTTGCCGCCGGTGGTGAAGACCAGGATCTTGTCCGTCGTCTGCGCGTGGAAGGCGAGCTTCAGGCTGTCGCCTTCCTTGAAGGCAAGCTGCGAATAGTCGGTCAGGTGACCCTTCATCGCGCGGAGCCAGCCCTTTTCCGAAACCACGACGGTGACAGGCTCGCGCTCGATCATGGCGTGCGCGATATCGGTGAGGTCATGCTCGGGCGCGTCGGCGAACTGGGTGCGGCGTTTGCCGAGCTCGGTCTCCGGACCGAACTTCTTACGAACCTCAGCGACTTCCCACTTGATCGTCGCCCATTGCTTGGCGTCGGAGGCAAGCAATGCCTCGATCTGCTTCTTCTCCTCGGTAAGGCCGTCGAACTCCTTGCGGATTTCGATCTCTTCCAGCTTGCGCAGGGCGCGCAGCCGCATGTTGAGAATAGCCTCGGCCTGATTGTCGGTGAGCGACCAGCGGGCCATCATCACCTGCTTGGGCTCGTCTTCCTCGCGGATGATCCTGATCACCTCGTCGATGTTCAAATAGGCGATCAGATAGCCGGCCAGGATTTCCAGCCGCTTCTCGATCTCGCCCAGCCGATATCTCGAGCGGCGGATCAGCACGTCGCGGCGGTGATCGAGCCATTCCTTCAGCACGCCCTTCAGTGACAGGACGTTCGGCACCTTGCCGCGCGACAGCACGTTCATGTTGAGCGGGAAGCGGCTTTCGAGCTCGGTCAGCTTGAACAGCGATTCCATCAGGATGCCTGGATCGACGCTGCGGCTCTTCGG
Organism: Mesorhizobium sp. M1A.F.Ca.IN.022.06.1.1; assembly: GCF_003952605.1. Taxonomy (NCBI): domain Bacteria; kingdom Pseudomonadati; phylum Pseudomonadota; class Alphaproteobacteria; order Hyphomicrobiales; family Phyllobacteriaceae; genus Mesorhizobium; species Mesorhizobium sp. M1A.F.Ca.IN.022.06.1.1. The sequence continues at coordinate 265,516 of NZ_CP034455.1, forward strand.
CGCCAGCACGATACGGATATCCTCGGCGCTTTCGTCGCGGACGTCCTCGAGCAGCGGCAGCTTGCGCGCCATCAGGAGCTCGGCGATCTTCTCGATCAGCCTGGCCTTCTGGACGCCATAGGGGATTTCCGTGACGACAATGCTCCAGGTGCCCCTGCCCTGGTCCTCCTGGCTCCATCTGGAGCGCACGCGGAAACCGCCGCGGCCGCTCTCATAGGCTTCGAGGATCGAGGCGCGGCTGTCGACGATGATGCCGCCGGTCGGGAAATCCGGCCCTTGGACGAAATCCATCAGCTTCGCCACCGGCGCGTCCGGATGCTCGATCAGATGAAGTGCCGCGTCGCAAAGCTCGGCGGCGTTGTGCGGCGGGATCGAGGTCGCCATGCCGACCGCAATGCCGGACGAGCCGTTGGCGAGCAGGTTCGGGAAGGCGCCGGGTAGAACGGAGGGTTCCTCGTCCTCCTCATTATAGGTCGGCCGGAAGTCGACGGCGTCCTCGGTGATGCCGGCAAGCAGCTCAGTCGCCACCTCCGTCATGCGCGCTTCGGTGTAGCGCATGGCGGCGGCGTTATCGCCGTCGATATTGCCGAAATTGCCCTGCCCGTCGACCAGCGGGTAGCGCATCGAGAATCCCTGCGCGAGCCGCACCAGCGCGTCGTAGATCGACTGGTCGCCATGCGGATGGAACTTACCCATCACCTCGCCGACGATGCGGGCGCATTTGGCGAAGCCCTGATCCGGGTTGAGCCGCAAGAGCCGCATGGCATGCATGATGCGGCGATGGACCGGCTTCAGTCCGTCCCGCACATCCGGCAGCGCCCGGTGCATGATGGTCGACAGCGCATAGGCCAGATAGCGCTTCTCGAGCGCTTCCTTCAGATCGACCGGTTCGATGTTGTCGCCGCCGCCATTGTCTTCAGGCGGCAAATGCCTTTTGCCCATGGATTTGGACTAGCCGAGCGGGTGATTCGCGGCAAGCGCCGGGTTGGCAGTCGGCGGATTCGTCGCAAATGGCGACGTTAAGGATTTCACGGAAGCGGCAAGTTGAACATTCCAGTTTGCCCATTCTGCAACCGGCCCCGGCAGCAAGCGGGCTAACCGGCCAACATCAATCTGTTACATGCGCCCTCTATCTGGGCAGGCAACGCGCCGGCGCAGGAGAGCCGCGGTCTTCATGACAAATTCACCGCATCATGCAAAGCGTGCCGGCCGGGTTTGCTTTTCATCGCCGTTTTCGACAAATGTGCCGGGAAACGCCTTGTTCCCGACCCGTTCGTCGCGGAATGGTGATGGAGTAGAATTCAAAAACACTTTTCAGGACAGGGAACTCGCCATGAAAATTCAACGCTCAATGCTCAAGAAACTGGCTTTTTCAACCATTCTGCTGGCCCTGCCGCTCAACACCGCCTTCGCCGCCGATCCGGCGGTGGCCGACCGCGTCAAGGCGGCCCTTGCCGCCCAGGGCGTCGACATTTCCTGGACCGGCGTCTCCGGCGACAATTCGAACGCGGTGCTGCAGGGCGTGTCCATCAAGCCGGCAGCCGAGAAGGAAGCCCTGCCGATCGGCGACGTGAAGCTGGAGGGCATCACCGAGGCCAATGGCGGCTTCGAGATCGCGACCGTCTCGAGCTCGGCATTCGAGCGCAGCCAGGACGGCGTGACGCTCAACCTCAGCCCCGTTGTCATTCACGGCATGAAGGTGCCGGCCGAAGGCAGCACCGACCCGCTCGGCTCGCTGATGATGTACAAGTCGGCCGAGCTCTCCAACATGACCGTCAAGGTCGGCGACAAGACGGCCTTCTCGATGGACGGGCTGGCCGTCCAGATCACCCCGCCGGCCGACGGCAAGGCGATGGACTTCACCGCCAACACGGAAAAGTTCAACGCCGACCTGACACTGGTCGAGGACCCGAAGTCCAAGGAAGCGATCCAAGCGCTCGGCTACCAGAATATCTCCGGTACGATCTCGATGGCCGGCACCTGGCAGCCCAGCGACGGCAAGATGGAGCTCTCGAAATACGACATCTCGGTCGAGAATGCCGGCACGCTCGGCATGACCCTCAATCTCGGCGGCTACACCCTCGACTTCATCAAGTCGATGCAGGAGATGCAAAAGAAGTTCGCCGCACAGCCGGAGGGTGCCGACAATTCCGCGCAGGGCATGGCCATGCTCGGCCTCTTGCAGCAGCTGTCCTTCAACGGCGCCTCGGTGCGCTTCGACGACGATTCGCTGACCGGCAAGGTGCTCGACTATGTCGGCAAGCAGCAGGGCATGTCCGGCAAGGACGTCGCCAACCAGGCCAAGGCGATCGTGCCGTTCGGCATGGCGCAGCTCAACAATCCCGAACTGACGGCCGAGGTATCGGCCGCGGTCAACAAGTTCCTCGACGACCCCAAGAGCCTAGAGATCTCGGCCGAACCGCCGGCGTCGGTGCCGTTCGCGCTGATCATGGCCGGCGCCATGTCCAACCCGCTCGACCTGCCGAAGACGCTGGGCGTGAAGGTCAAGGCGAACGAGGACTGATCGGGGGCGCCTCGCACCTGCCAGCATTATCCAACGGCGGTTCGGATGATCCGGATCGCCGTTTTCCTACGATCAGGGCCTGACCTCCTCGACGAAGGCGTTCGTCGCTCTTTACAAAGAGTATGTCGGACCACACCGGCCCGCCGTGACCCTCCTCGGGGTCTCGGGTTTGGCATTCCCGCAGCAATTGGTTGAAATCCGGGCGGTTGCCCACACGCTCTGACCCAATCCTTGAGAAAATGGCTCTGGGAGCGATGGCCAGCCGCCAATCGCTCCCGGGGCTACCATCGATTCAGGATGAGCCCCCGCGTCAGTCCTTCTTCGCGACGGCGACGCGCAGCGACAGCTCCCGAAGCTGCTGCGGGGTGGCCTCCGAAGGGGCGTTCATCAGCAGGTCATAGGCCTGCTGGTTCATCGGGAACATGGTCACCTCGCGCAGGTTCTTGGCGCCGACCAAAAGCATGACGATGCGGTCGATGCCGGCCGCCATGCCGCCATGCGGCGGCGCGCCATACTGGAAGGCGCGGTAGAGGCCGCCGAAGCGCTCCTCGACCGTCTGGCGATCGAGGCCGACCATCTCGAAGGCCTTGACCATGGTCTCCGGCAGGTGGTTGCGGATGCCGCCGGAAGCGATCTCGAAACCGTTGCAGACCATGTCGTATTGGAACGCCTTGATGCCCAGCGGCTCCTGACCGCCGAGCGCGTCGATGCCGCCCTGCGGCATGGAGAACGGATTGTGGGCGAAGTCGATCTTCTTCTCGTCCTCGTTCCATTCGAAGAACGGGAAGTCGACGATCCAGCAGAGCTCGAAGCGATCGCGGTCGACGAGGTTCAATTCCTCGCCGGCGCGGGTGCGCGCGGCGCCCGCGAAGGAAACGAACTTCTTCGGGTCGCCGGCGACGAAGAAGGCGGCATCGCCATCGGCAAGGCCAAGCTGCTGGCGCACCGCCTCGGTGCGTTCCTCACCGATGTTCTTGGCGATCGGTCCGGCGCCTTCGAGCTTGTCGCCCTCTTTGCGCCAGAAGATGTATCCGAGGCCTGGCTGGCCCTCGCCCTGCGCCCAGGAGTTCATGCGATCGCAGAAGGCGCGGCTGCCGCCGGTCTTGGCGGGGATAGCCCAGACTTCGGCCTTCGGATCGTTGGCCAGGATGTTGGCGAAGACCTTGAAGCCGGAATCGCGGAAATGATCCGAGACCGCCTGCATCTCGATCGGGTTGCGCAGGTCCGGCTTGTCGGTGCCGTAGGTCCGCATCGCCTCGTCGAAGGGAATGCGGCGGAATTGCTGAGTCACCGGCTTGCCGGCGGCAAAGGTCTCGAAGACGCCGCGAAGCACCGGCTCCATGGTGGAGAGCACGTCATCCTGCTCGACGAAGCTCATCTCGAGGTCGAGCTGGTAGAACTCGCCGGGCAGGCGGTCGGCGCGCGGATCCTCGTCACGGAAGCAGGGCGCGATCTGGAAGTAGCGGTCGAAGCCGGAGACCATGATCAGCTGCTTGTACTGCTGCGGCGCCTGCGGCAGGGCATAGAAGGTGCCGGGATGGATGCGCGACGGCACCAGGAAGTCGCGCGCGCCTTCGGGCGACGACGCGGTCAGGATCGGCGTCGAGAATTCGGTGAAACCGACCTCGCCCATGCGCTTGCGCATCTCGGCGATGATCTTGGTGCGCGCAACGATGTTCCTGTGCAGCGTCTCGCGGCGCAGGTCGAGGAAGCGGTATTTCAGGCGGATGTCCTCGGGGTATTCAGGCTCGCCGAACACCGGCAGCGGCAGCTCCTTGGCCGCCGAGAGCACTTCGATCTCGCGCGCGAAAATCTCGATCTCGCCAGTCGGCAAATTGGCGTTGACGGTCTCCGGCAGGCGCGCCTTGACCTCGCCGTCGATGCGGATCACCCATTCGCCGCGCACCGTCTCGGCGACCTTGAAGGCCGGCGAGTCCGGGTCGGCGACGATCTGGGTCAGGCCGTAATGGTCGCGCAGATCGATGAAGAGCAGCCCGCCATGGTCGCGCACGCGATGCACCCAGCCGGACAGGCGGACCGAATTGCCGACGTCGGTCTTTCTCAATTGGGCACAGGTGTGGCTGCGGTAACGATGCATTGTCATTGGTGGAGTCCGGAATTGCGGGCGAAAGCCCGGCTGGAAAATTGGCGCGAAAAGCGCATGAGAGGCCGGCTTTGTCAAGGCAAGCGGTCACACGCAGGCGCGGTGCCCCAGGTCAGACAAAGTGGATTTCGGCACCCAGGCGCTCGAAATCGGCAAGGATGGGTGAAGGCGCCGTCTTGTCCACCACCAGATGGCTTATCGCGTCGGGCGCGGCGACGCGATAAGGCGCCGCGGTGGCGAGCTTGTCGTTGGTGACGACGATCACGATGCCGGCGCTATTCCCGGCCATGGCGCGCTTGACCTCCGCTTCCGCCGAATCAAAGGCGGTGACGCCACGCGAGGCATCGAGGCCGCAGGAGCCAAGGAAGAACAGATCGGCGCCAAGCTGCGCCACGGCGGCCAGCGTATCGCCGCCGACACAGGTGCCGAGGTCGCGGACATACCTGCCGCCCAGCACAAACAGCTCGACCAGGGGCAGATCGGCGAGTGCCGATGCGACGCCCGGCGAATTGGTAGCGACCGTCAGCTCTGGAGCGCGGGCTTCTTCGGCGCCGGGCTGTTCGGCGGCGCCATGGCGCATCTCGGCCTGTCGCCGCAGTTGCATCTGGCGCTGGTGGTGCCGATGGTGACCATTGCAACGGCCCTGTTTCTCGGCGGCTTCGAGCCGGCGCCCGCCCGCTTCGCCAACTCCGGCGACAAGGCGCCGATGTTCGCGCGGCCGACATTGCCGATCCTGGTCCTGGTCGCCGTGACGCTTTCGGCGATGCTCCTCGAAGGCGCCAGCATCGACTGGTCGGCGATCTACATGCGCACCGCCTTCGACTCCGGCCCCTTCGTCACCGGCTTGACCGTGGCGCTGTTTGCCTTCTCGCAGGCAACCACACGCTTTTTCGCCGACTCCTTCGTCGACCGCCACTCGCCAAGCGGGGTCGCGCGCGTGCTCTTGGCAGCGATGGCGGCCGGCGTGCTCATCGTCTTCTTCTCGCCGCTGCCGGCCGTTTCGATGCTTGGCTTTGCCCTGTTGGGCATTGGCAGCAGCGCCCTCTTCCCGCTGGCGATCTCCGCCGCCGCGCAACGGACGGATCGCCCGGCGGCGATCAACGTCGCGGCGCTCTCACAGATTTCCTTCATCGCTTTCCTGCTCGGCCCGCCGCTGCTCGGCTTCGTATCGGACCATTGGGGCATCCGCTCCGCCTATGGCATCGGCATCCCCTTCATCGTGCTCAGCCTGCTGACGCTAGGTTCACTTGGCCGGAGGCCGGCCGCGGAGAACATCCATGCGTTTCCGGGCGAGACACCTGCTACGGTCGAGCTGGAGATAGAAATATGGGCCGGCAAGGCTTAGGACACCCCTACCCCAATTGGCAGCCCATCTCCTCGGCCGGGTGCAAGGATGTGAAGTTGCATTTGCCGCTGGCGTTGACAGGATCTATGGTCCAAGAAGAGGTCACAGATCCGTGATTGCCTCTCTTTAATGTCGTCCATCCGTCCGCTTATTCCGCTCCTGATTGCCGCAGGCATCCTGCTTGGCGGCAATGGGCTGCAGGGAACGCTGATTGCCTTGCGCGGGGCGCAGGAAGGCTTTTCCGCTTCCGATATCGGCCTGATGGGCACGTTCTATTTCGCCGGTTTCCTGCTCGGCTGCCTAGCCGTCACGCGTATCCTGAAGGCGGTCGGCCACGTCCGGACTTTTGCCGCGCTGGCCGCGATCGCCTCGGTCGGTACGCTGCTTCTGGTGCTCGTCATCGACCCCGTCATGTGGTGCGCGGTGCGCTTTGCCGGCGGCTTCTGCTTTGCCGGCCTGTTCACCGTCATGGAAGCCTGGCTGAATTCCGGCGTCGGCAACAAGGACCGCGCGCGGATGCTCGCCATATATCGCATGGTCGACATCGGCTCGGTTACCGGCGCGCAATTCCTGATTCCGATCTTCGGCGCCGGCGGTTTCGCCATCTTCGCCGTCATGTCGATGATGATCACCTTTTCGCTGGTGCCGGTCTCGCTCGGGGACCGCTCGAACCCGGCGCCTCCGGAAGACGTCAAGCTCGACCTGCCGCGCGTCTGGCGGATCTCGCCGCTCGGCTCGATCGGCTGCATCGCCGTCGGCGTCACAAACAGCGCCTTTCGCACGCTGTCGCCGGTCTATGCCGAGGAGATCGGCATGTCGGTTGCCGATGTCGTGACCTTCGTCAGCGTCGGCATTTTTGGAGGCGCCCTCATCCAATATCCGCTTGGCTATCTCTCCGACCGCCGAGACCGCCGCTCGGTGCTGCTGGCGACGACGTGCTGCGCCATGCTTGCCGCGCTGGCGCTGGCCTTCGTGGCGCGCGCCGACCCGTTCCTCAACTTCATCATCGTTTTCATCTTCGGCAGCTTCGCCATGCCGCTCTATTCACTATCGGCCGCGCATGCCAACGACCGGGCCGGCAAAGGCGAATTCGTGCTGATCAACGCGGCGCTGATGCTGTTCTACTCCTTCGGCGCGATCGGCGGTCCGATTGCGGCCTCGGCGGTGATGCAACATTTCGGGCCGAGCGCGCTGTTCGTTTTCAACGCCGTCGTCTATGCCGTTCTCATCATTGTGATCCTCTACCGCATGCAGGTGCGGTCGAGTGTGCCGGCCGGCAGCCGTAGCCGCTTCACCGCGCTTTTGCGCACGTCGACGCTGTTCGCGCGGCTGGCGCGGCGGGGCGGCGATTCCGACAAGCAGGACTAGAGCGTTTCAGCGTTTCGCGGAAACGCCGAACCGCTCTATCTCTTTGTTTTTACGCAATTCCGGACGGAAAACTGTTCGTCACTTTTCCTGGAATTGCTCTAACTGCGGCTTGACGAAAGCGCTTGCGGCTGAAATTGAAAGAGGCCTGATATGATGCCAAAAGCGAATTGATGCACGTCATCACCACCCAGAAAGAACTCGAGAGCGTCATCGCGGCGTTCGAAAAGTCCGAATTCGTAACCGTCGATACCGAATTCATCCGCGAAACGACCTTCTGGCCGATCCTCTGCCTCATCCAGATGGCCGCGCCGGGCGTGACGGCGCTGATCGATCCGCTTTCGCCCGACATCGACCTCAAACCCTTCTTCCGGCTGATGGCCAACGAAGCGGTGGTCAAGGTTTTTCACGCCGCACGCCAGGACATCGAAATAATCGTTCATCTGGGCGACCTGGTGCCGCATCCGGTGTTCGACACGCAGGTGGCGGCCATGGTCTGCGGCTTCGGCGACAGCGTCTCCTACGATCAGCTGGTGCAGCGCATCACCGGCGCGCGGCTCGACAAATCCTCGCGCTTCACCGACTGGCGGCACCGGCCGCTCTCCGACAAGCAACTCGAATACGCGCTCGCCGACGTCACCCACCTGATCAAGGTATATGAGCACCTCAGCGCCGAGCTGAAGCGCGAGGACCGCGCCCATTGGCTCAATGAGGAGATGGACGTCCTCACCTCGCGCCAGACCTACGATCCGCATCCGGAGGATGCCTGGAAGCGGCTGAAGATGCGGCTGCGCAAGCCGCAGGAGCTGGCGATCGTGCAGGCGGTGGCGGCATGGCGCGAACGCGAGGCGCGCGAGCGCGACGTGCCGCGCGGCCGCGTGCTCAAGGACGATGCGATCTACGAAATCGCGCAACAGGCGCCGCGCGACGCGACTGCGTTGGGGCGGCTGCGGACGACGCCGAAGGGCTGGGAGCGTTCGGCGACGGCCACCGCGCTGCTCAGCGCCGTCAACACCGCCCTTTCCCTTCCGAAGGAAGCGATGCCCAAACTGCCGAAGACATTCCAGCCGCCGGAGGGCTCGAGCGCGGCGGCGGAACTGCTCAAGGTGCTGCTCAGGATTGTCGCCGAGAAGGAAGGCGTCGCCTCCAAGGTGCTCGCCTCGAGCGACGACATCGACCGCATCGCCGCCGAGGGTGATGCCGCCGACGTGCCGGCGCTGCAAGGCTGGCGGCGTGCCGTGTTTGGCGAACAGGCGCTTAGACTGGTGCGCGGCGAGATCGGCATCAAGTTCGACAAGCGCAGGATAGCGGTGTTCGACCTTTAAAGCGCGTCGCGCCGAAACGGATTCCGGCAACCGCTTCAAATACTTGAATTTCATGGCGTGTCGTTGTCCCAGAACCGCGCACGCTTCTGGGCGACATGCATCAATCTACACCGCCCCAAGCAGGTGCAGCGCGAACCAGATCCAGGCGACGAGAAGGATGCCCGCGCCGAGGAAGAAGGCGCGGCTGCGGTGCAGCAGATAGTTTCTGGTGAGATGCACCCAGGCGTGCACATAGCGCGTGACGACGAAGAGCCACATCAGCGTCAGCGTCAGGTAATTCACGCCATTGGTAACGAACAGCGCCAAGCATAGCACGTGAAAGAGGACCGGCAGCTCGAACTGGTTGATGAGGTTGTTGGCGACGGTAACGCTTGAGGCCGGCTCGGTCGAGCGGACCTTGTACTGGCTGATCTTGGCCTCGCCGGACTTCACGGCAAGATAACGCCGCTTCAGCATTACCAGATAGACGATGTAGACCAGCAGCACCTGCGCCAGCATCGGCCAGAAGATGGCGGTCTGGTTCATCTTGCCCCTACCGTTTAACGCCGCCGCTGCCCGGCAAGCGCCAGGACCGCAACGACCGCGAAGGGGATCGCCAGAAGCGTGAACTTTGTCACGGTCAGCGACGAGGCGAAGGCCAGCGAGTCGGGATTGGCCGACTGGAAATCCGACAAAAGCCGCGCCACGGCGAAGTTCTGCGCGTAGTCGGCGATCGTATAGGGCAACACCAGGACCAGTGCCGACAGCGCCTTCAATTGCGCGGGCATGGAGCGGAAAGTGCTCAGCCGCCTGCCGAAGGCCAGGATCAGGCTGAGCAAGGTGAGCGAAAGCAGCGCCGGGAAGAGCAGATCAAACGTCAGATAATGCCAAACGATGATGATCTCGCTGCCGCGCCGGCCGAGCGCCGTCAGCCATGCCATGCCCTCATCCGGCGTGAAGCCGGTAACACGCATGTCGAGCGAAGGAAGCCCGCCGCTCAGGTGGCGGAAATAAAAGAACTCGAGCGCCGTCATGGCGATGAAGATCGCCGCGGACCCAATCGAGAGCGCCGCCGCGTGACGCGACAGGCGCAACACCGTGACGATCAGGTTGCGCCATAGTCCCAAGCGATCCGGCCGCTCGTCTGCCTGATCAAAGTCCGCCCGGATAGTTCGGGCTTTCGCGGGTGATCGTGACGTCATGGGCGTGGCTTTCACGAAGTCCGGCGTTTGATATGCGCACAAAGGTGGCGCGTTCGCGGAACTCGGCAAGATCGCGCCCACCGACATAACCCATAGCGGCTTTCAGGCCGCCCGCAAGCTGGTGCAGCACGCCAGCCACAGGTCCTTTGTAGGGAACCTGTCCTTCGATGCCCTCCGGAACCAGTTTCAAGGTGTCGCGCACCTCGGCCTGGAAGTAGCGATCGGCCGAGCCACGCGCCATGGCGCCGACCGAACCCATGCCGCGATAAGCCTTGAAGGAGCGGCCCTGGTGCAGATAGACCTCGCCCGGGCTCTCGTCGGTGCCGGCAAGCAGCGAGCCGATCATGGCGGCACTTGCGCCGGCGGCGAGCGCCTTGGCGAGATCGCCCGAATATTTGATGCCGCCATCGGCGATGACGCTCACGCCCGACTTCTCAGCCGTCTCCACCGCCGACATGATCGCCGACAGCTGCGGCACGCCGACGCCGGCGACGATGCGGGTGGTGCAGATCGAGCCGGGGCCGATACCGACCTTGACGGCGTCGGCGCCGGCATCGATCAGCGCCTGCGTGCCCTCGGCGGTGGCCACGTTGCCGGCCAGGATGCGCACCGAATTGGAGAGCTTCTTCGCCCGCGTCACCGCGTCCAGCACGCGCTGCGAATGGCCGTGCGCGGTGTCGATGACCAGAAGGTCGACGCCGGCATCGATCAGGCGCTCGGCGCGCTCGAAGCCGTCGTCGCCGACGCTGGTGGCGGCCGCGGCGCGCAGCCGCCCCTGAGCGTCCTTGGTGGCGTGCGGGTTGAGCTGCGACTTCTCGATATCCTTGACGGTGATCAGGCCGACGCAATTGCCCTTGCGGTCGACCACCACCAGCTTCTCGATGCGATGCTTGTGCAACAGGCGCTTGGCCTCGTCCTGGTCGACATTCTCTTTCACCGTGATCAGGTTCTCACGGGTCATCAATTCGTAGACCTTCTGCGACGGATCGGAGGCGAAGCGCACGTCGCGGTTGGTGAGGATCCCGACCAGCCGGCCGACCGTATGACCGCCGGTGCCGCCGTTCTCGACCACCGGAATGCCGGAAATGCCATGAGCGCGCATCAGTGCCAGGGCGTCGGCGAGCGTGGCGTCGGGGCCGATGGTAACGGGATTGACCACCATGCCGGATTCGAACTTCTTCACCTGCCTGACCTGCTCGGCCTGCTCGGCCGGCGAGAAATTGCGGTGGATGACGCCGATGCCGCCGGCTTGCGCCATGGCGATCGCCAGCCTCGCTTCGGTGACCGTGTCCATGGCGGCCGAGAGGATCGGCACGTTGAGATCGATGTCGCTGGCAATGCGGGTGCGGATGTCGGTCTGGCCGGGCATGACCTCGGAATGGCCGGGCTGCAACAGCACGTCGTCGAAGGTCAGCGCCAGCGCGCCGGTGGACGTCTCGATGATTTTTGCCATGGCCAGTCCTTTTTGAATGCGGAAAAGGCGCTGGGCCGAAATGGCCAGCGCCGACTCTCATCTTCCCTTTCAGGATTGGCGCTGGCTGGTAACACGTCCCGCAGGCGATGAAAAGCCGATCGTTGCGAGACGCTTCAGGTTCCTATTCCGCACCTAGGAGAGCATCCAGCAGATCGTGCCGCGGCGATGCAAAAGGATTGACGACGGTTACACCGCCCCAGGTAAAGCCATCCTGCAGATCTTGCGACAGGAGTAGCCGGCAACCCGTTTGCGAAGCAGTCGAAAGAATGACAGCATCCCAGATGCCGAAACGATGGTCTGCCGCAAGATCGACAGCCTTCATCATCACTTCCGGCGTCGTTCCGGCAACCGCGAAGGCGTCGCTCCAGCTAAGCAGCTTATCCCGAGCTTCCTGGGAATGTCTTCCAGCCTTGCGGACGAGAACATTGAACAGTTCGCCCAGCACCTGGACCGGAATGACTGCGGCCTCTCGTGGAACGTTGCGTAGCAGTTCGATAACGACGTCGCGCTTCTCCGCGTTGTTAACGCCCTCAGCATAGGCCAGGACGTTCGTGTCGATGGCGACCTTCACCGATCGTCCTCATAAAGTTCATCGCGGGTCCAGTGTACGGCATTGAGTATCGGCTGCCGTTCGAGGCGCGACAGCAATGCTGCGTGCGAGCGGGAGGCCACGTCCTCGTGCTTCTGCGCAGGCACGATCCGCGCCACCGGCCGCCCATGGGTGGTCACGACGTAGCTGTGGCCCTCGCGTACATCACGCAGGATGTGGGAGAACCTGCGATTGGCATCGGCTGCCGAAACGGTTTCGTCCATGGCTGCACCTAACCTGTAGTTATTCTCACTACAATAACGACAGAGGCTCTGTTTATCAAGCGGCGCGCGCGATGATTCCCAGCGAGGGTTGCGGTCGCACAAAAGTGACCGCAAATTAATGCGACATCCGGGCCAATTGGTGGTACCGCCCCGGCGTGCCGGCTCGCCCCCAAAGCCAGGCCCGGAATCGCGAAGTCAAATCAGGGCGTTCCCTTGAACCGCATCATCCCGCTCATCCTGGCGGTCGCTCTTTTCATGGAGAACATGGATTCGACCGTGATCGCGACCTCGCTGCCGGCAATCGCCATTGACATCCACACCAGCCCAATCGCGCTGAAGCTGGCGCTGACGGCCTATCTCGTGTCGCTGGCAATCTTCATTCCGATCAGCGGCTGGATGGCGGACCGGTTCGGGGCCAAGAAGGTGTTTCGCGCCGCGATCGCCGTCTTCATTGCCGGCTCGGTCGCCTGCGCCTTCTCCAATTCGCTGCCGGCCTTCGTGGTGTCGCGTTTCCTGCAAGGCATGGGCGGCGCCATGATGACGCCGGTCGGGCGCCTGGTGCTGGTGCGCGCGACGCCGAAGAGCGAGCTGGTCGCGGCGATGTCATGGCTGACGGTGCCGGCGCTGGTCGGGCCGTTGGTCGGCCCGCCGATCGGCGGCTTCATCACCACCTATTTCACTTGGCACTGGATCTTTTTGATCAACGTGCCGATCGGGCTTTTGGGCATCTGGCTTGCCACCCGCTATTTGCCGGAAACCGACCCCGCCAAAACGCCGCCGCTCGACTTCCCGGGCTTCGTGCTCAGCGGCCTCGCGGCGTCCGGCATCGTCTTCGGCCTCTCGGTGGTCAGCCTCCCCGCTTTGCCGCCGATCGCCGGCTTCATTACCGTTGCCGTCGGCCTGGTTTCGGGCGTGCTTTATCTGCTGCATGCTCGGCGCGCCAGGAACCCGCTGTTGGCGCTGGAGCTCTTCAGAAACCAGGTGTTCCGCTCCTCCGTGCTCGGCGGCTCGCTGTTCCGCATCGGCATCGGCGCGGTGCCTTTCCTGCTGCCGCTGATGTTCCAGATCGGCTTCGGGCTGACGCCGTTCCAGTCCGGTATGATCACCTTCGTCTCCGCGGTCGGCGCCATCGGCATGAAGTTCGTCACCGCGCTGCTCTTCAGGCTCGCCGGGTTCCGGCGGGTGCTGGTCTGGGGATCGCTGATCGCCGCCGGCTCGATTGCCATCTACGGCCTTTTCACCCCCGCAACCCCCTATGCGCTGATGCTCGCGATCCTTTTGGTCGGCGGCTTCATCCGCTCGATGTTCTTCACCGGCGTCAACGCGCTGTCCTACGCCGAAGTATCGACCGCCGACACCAGCAAGGCGACGCCGATCGTTGCCGTGTTCCAGCAGTTGTCGATCGCGCTCGGCGTGGCGCTGGCCGGCGGCATCCTCGAAGTGTCGACTTCGATCCATGGCGGCCCGCTGACGCTTGGCGATTTCCACATCGCCTTCTTCATCGTCGCGGCGGTTTCGGCGGCGGCATCGCTGACCTTCATGCGGCTGGCGCCGGACGCCGGCAATGCGGTGTCGGGACATGGCAAATTGACGACGCCGAAGACGCTGGAGGCGGTGGGGACCGCGGGGAAATGAGCGCCACCTTTCCCTTCTCTCCTGACAAGGGGAGAAGGTTAGGCGCTACCCCTTGAACTCCTTCGCCAGCAGGTAAAGCTCCACCGACTCGTCGCGCGAGGCCGGCGGCTTCACATGATGAACCGAGCGGAAATTCTGCTTGAGCCGCGAGAGCAGCTCGTTCTCGGCCCCGCCCTGAAAGGTCTTGGCGAGGAAATGGCCGCCGGGCTTCAAAACCTGCAGGGCGAAATCCGCCGCCACTTCGCACAAATGCATGGTGCGCAGATGATCGGTCCGGCGATGCCCGGTGGTGGGGGCAGCCATGTCCGACAGCACGACATCGGGCTGACCGCCGAGCGCCTCTGAGAGCTTTTGCGGCGCGTCGTGATCGAGGAAATCCAACTGCAGGATGACAGCGCCCGGCACCGCGTCCATCTCAAGATAGTCGATGCCGACGACATGCGGGTTTTCCGCGCTCGATTTCGTGCGGGCCGCCGCCACCTGGCACCAGCCGCCGGGCGCGGCGCCGAGGTCGATCACCTTCATGCCGGGTCTCAAAAGATGATGCTTGTCGTCGATCTCGGTGAGCTTGTAGGCGGCGCGCGAACGGTACCCATCGGCCTTGGAGCGCTGCACATAAGGGTCGTTCATGTGCCGCTCGAGCCAGCGGCGCGAGGATTCCTTCAGGCCGCTCTTCTTCTTGATCCGGGTCTTCAACACGCGCATGCCGGCCGAGCCCGGCTTCTCTGGCTTCCTGCTCATTGCCGGCCACGCCCGTCATGACGCCAGACGCCGTCATCGGCCATCAGTTCGCTCAATATACCTTCGCGCAGGCCGCGGTCGGCGACCCGCAGCCGCTCCGACGGCCACACGCCGCGGATCGCTTCCAGGATGGCGCATCCAGCAAGCACCAGGTCGGCGCGGTCGGCGCCGATGCAGGGATTGGCGACGCGCTGCTGAAAATCCCAGCCGATCAGTTTTTCCACCATGCGGTCGACGCTCTGACGGTCCATCCACAGCCCGTCGACGCGGCGGCGATCGTAGCGCTCGAGGTCGAGATGGACGCCGGCCAGCGTCGTCACCGTGCCGGAGGTGCCGAGCAGATGGAAATTCGGACTGGCGAGCACATGCGCGAGCCGGTTGCGCCCGTCGAAGGCCTTGAGCCGCACCGCAACGTCATCGACCATGGCGGCGAAGGTCTCGCGCGTCACCGTGCGGCCGCCGAAACGTTCGGCGAGCGAGACGACACCCACCGGCAGCGACGTCCAGGAGACGATGTGGTTGGCAAGCTGCGGCGAGCGCTGGCCGCGCGTGAGGTCGATCAATGCGATCTCGGACGAGCCGCCGCCAATGTCGAACAGCACCACGCCACGCGTTTCGCGCTCGACCAGCGAGCCGCAGCCGGAGACGGCCAGCCGGGCCTCGGTCTGGCGATCGATGATCTCCAGCTTCAGACCGGCCTCGCGCTCGACCCGTTCGAGGAACTCGACGCCGTTTTCGGCCGAGCGGCAGGCCTCGGTGGCGATCAGCCTCGCCTTCCTGATCTTGCGGTTGCGCAGCTTGTCTCCGCAGACCTTCAACGCCTCGACGGCACGGTCCATGGCCGCCTGGCCGAGCCGGCCGCTGGCCGAAAGCCCCTCGCCCAGCCTGACAATGCGCGAGAACGCATCGATGACACGGAAATGGCCGTGGCGGGCGGGCACCGCGACCAGCAGCCGGCAATTGTTGGTGCCGAGATCGAGCGCTGCGAATACCGGCAGTTCCTGATGCGGCGGGCGCGCGCCATTCGGAAGCGACGGTCGCGGCTGGGGGACGATCGGCGCGGGTTCAGGCGCGAGGCTGGCGGGAGCGGCGACGGGCCCCGGCGACGGTATTCCGCCGTTCTCATCGCGTGCGAAAACCTTGCGGCCGCGCCTGCGCTTGCGGCGCTTGCGCGTTTTGCCTTTCGGGTTCTCGCCTTGATTGTCGGCATGTCTTGCGTGCGCGCCCGCATGGCGGCTGAAACGCCCCGCGGGCGGGCCCGCCGGTACCGCCGGCGATGCCCCGGACACGCCCACTGCCGACGCGCCCGCGCCGGTATCGTGGTCTTCCACTTCAATTCCTTTCGGCGCCGCGCGAACCAGCAAGGACGCAGCAGGCACCTCGATTTGTTTCAAGTTGAGAACAGACTAGCAGCGCGCTTTGCAATCACCAAGAGCGCATGCCCCGATTTTTGGCGCCGTCACGCAGGGGCCACCTCATGCCGGTTGAATAGCCGGCTTCAATCAGGCATGTCTCAATGAGACTTGGAACGGGTTTGGGCAACATCATAGCGATGAGCTTAATCGCATGACGACGACGCCATGAACTGGACGCGCTATTTCTGGCCGGTCATCGGCATAGCGGCCGTGGTGTTCTCGCTCTGGCTGCTCATCCATGAGTTGCGCGGCATCTCACTCGACGATGTCTGGGCCGGTATCGTCGCCATCCCCCGCGCGCCTGGGTGCTGGCGGCGCTGAGTTCCGTCGTCGCCTATGCCTCCCTCGCCGGCTACGACCACATTGCGCTGCTCCATATCGGCAAGAAAGTTTCGTGGCTGTTCGTCACGCTCTGCTCCTTCACCACCTATGCGCTGTCGCACAATATCGGCGGCTCGGTGCTGTCTGGCGCGGTGATCCGCTACCGCGCCTATGGGACCCGGGGGCTGACCGGCCAGGATGTCGGCGTGCTGGTGGCGATCTGCTGGATCACCTTCGTGCTCTCCAGCCTGCTTGTCGGGGGCCTCGTGCTGGTGCTGGAGCCGCAGATCGTCGACCGTTTCACCACGACCCCGCACCACGAGCTGGCAACAGCCGCCGGCCTCGCCATGCTGATCCTGGTTGCGGTCTATGTGTTCTGCAGCTGGCTGCATCTGAGGCCGCTCAAGGTCGGCAGCTTCCAGCTGCATTACCCGGCACTGCCGATCGTGGCGCGGCAATTGCTGATCGGCCCGGTCGAGCTGCTCGCGGCGGCGGCCATCATCTACTTTGCCTTGCCGGCGGCCGGCAATCCCGGCTATTTCGTCGTCCTGGGCGTCTTCATGATATCCTTTTCGGTCGGCTTGCTGTCGCATGCGCCGGGCGCCCTCGGCGTTTTCGAGGTCGTCTTCCTGGCCGGACTGTCGCATATGGATCCGGTCGGCGTGCTCGCCGCACTCCTGGTGTTCCGCCTGTTCTACCTGATCATCCCGCTGCTGATCGGGCTCGGCGTGGTGCTGTTCTTCGAGCATTCGCAATACAGCCGCGGCGAAGGTTGAGCGTTCCCGTGCGGCCCGCGACCGAATGAGAAAAAGGCTGCGGTTGAACTGCGGCGCGGGGTTGACTATTTTCGGATGGCGGCTACAAGGCAGCGCTCGCGGCGCTTGAGCCGCCCGCTTCGCGCGATGCCGACCGCGCCTGCTGGGGAATAGGTTAACGGTAGACCAGCGGACTCTGACTCCGTTAGTCCTGGTTCGAATCCAGGTTCCCCAGCCAACGAAATATCCAAGCAGAACAATGCCTTAGATGAAAACATGGTCTCCGGACCGTGGTTACATCACATTTGCAACACGCTCTCACCTAAGCCCTTGTTTTCCGTGCATTGCAAAACATTCCCGCTCACACGGAATGGCGGTGATGTTCTCGGCACGTTCTTGAATTAGCAGGCACTAACGGGTCTGTGAGTCCTGTCACATACGCTCCTGGCGCATCGGCCTAGCTTGTGCAGTGAAGGGAGTGCCGTGATGCTTGTGAACCTTCCTATGCTTATGAACCTTGCTCTAGTCGTTGCTGGTCCCGTTGTCGATTGGTTTGGTCGCCGAGCCGATCAGAGGGCGCTATTGAAGGCAACTGACGATCTGAGCGACTCACCGGACGACATCCTCAGCGACATGGGGATTTCGCGCGACGACATCGAGACCGCGCGCTGGCGGTCCAGCCGGAGAGTGAGCTGACAGAAAGCCCGGAAGCTGGATGCTAGCCCTGCTCTGGTGCACATCGCCATCGCTCCCATGCGAAGCGCCCGCTGCGTTGCCGCAGCGAGCCCTCCAGTGGTCCCCGCATCCCTCGCAGCCAAGACGGTACGCCTCGGTAAGAGGGATCATAAGCGCGCCCTAGTTGAAGGGCTGCATATTCAGATTGCGTGACATTTCTGCCACTAGAGACAGGAAGGCCGGAGCCGGCATTCAACCGTAATGGAACTTCGGCTTTGGCTCGGTGCCCTTGAATTCAACGCCTACGCGATCACTCTTGCGCCATCGAACAACAGTCCTGTAGGCGATCCCATCAACTGGTACGCAAAGCAGGGATTTATGGTCTGGCCCGAGCCGTTTCACCAGTGCGGCAAAGTCCAATACCGCCGACCGCCGGCAAGTGAGGCAATAGACAGAAAGACCCGTCCCGGCCTCCAGCTTTTTGCCGAGTGTGTCTTCCGTGAAGGGAAATTTCATTGTCATGGCGATCCTCGCAAATTGGGATCGCCGCACCGGTGAGGATTATTCCTGATCGCCGGGGCGATTGCCAAAGAGGTTACGCGATCACACCATGTCCTTTTGAGGTAGAAATTAGCTATCTTGCATATGCGGCGGACCACTAGTCGCTAGGCCGGCGCCGGGCTCTCAGGCAATTCTCCCCCACGAGAAAAGGCGCCGGTCACCTTAGCCCGCCGCTGAGTGTGGGGGCACACCGAGCGCAGGGCCACGAGCGGCCGATGATCAGGATCAGCAGCGCCAACACGATGAAGGTGTAGGGCCGGCTGAGGGCAATGCGGACGAGTGCAATCATGAAATAATGCCTGAGGCGAACCAATGACGCGTGTAGGTCGCCTCAACCCTTCAGGTTTTCTTACTCACACCATTCGGCAACCGAACGGCTGCCTAGGCCGGCTCAGCGTAGATGCCACCAGGCGGAAGGGCCTTGAGCTTGGTTGCATCGTATGTGTCGTCAAACGCAACGTAGAAGGTTCCAGACAGGATGTCGCGAAGCGGGAATCGAGGTGCGACAGCGGCATGACGTGTTTGTGCGGCTCAAGCCGCAGCAACACGGCATGCAATCCAGGCTTCGTCGCATTCACATGGGGCACCGTAGCGTTCTGGCCGTTGACCCGGGACATGCCGGTCGTCTCGGACGTGCTCGTGGTGATGGAGGGTTCCCGGGGCCTCGCAACAGCGAGTGGCATTTGAGCGTCCGCTGCCTGGACTGCATTCATTCCCGCTGGCGACAGCAAGGCCGCGGCGAACATCAGGTACCGGAAAGCCGACTTCATCGATCGCTCCTTGGTCGAAAGGCAACTCTTAGGGGAGCCGACCAACTCCCTATTCAACTTCCCTGGGCAAGCAGTGCCTTCTGCCTCCAGCCCGCAATCGAGGTCCGCTGCAGCGTGGGCCCGATCGCGCGTTCCCGACAGGCATCGATGTCTGCTCCATCGGTCGTCAGGCACGCAGCCCTGCTTCGCTGGTGGCGTTGAGAGCAGAGGCGTTCTGAACGACCCATCGCCCAAAAAGGTTGTACGCGTCCAATTTGGAAAACGCAGAAACACTCATCACCACGGTGAATAATGTGCGGCTTCAGGCTCAACCGGCTGGTCGGTCTTCCAAGCCAATATGCTGCAGAGGAACGCCACTCGCGTGCGCAGGGCGGCGAGCGGCCGATGGATCAGCAGCAGGAAAGGCTCTCTTCCGCTGCCGTCTTTCCCCCAGAGGATGAGCGGACGACTCCTAGCCGTTCAAGGCGGGCAACGGCTGCGAGACGGTGAGACTTGCGGAATATACCGGCCTGCCGGCTTCGTCATGAACGGCAACGGTCACAGTCTCATCCAAGTCGCTAGAGGCGATTTCGTCTGCAGCGATATCGTGAAGCGCCTTCAGCGCTTCTCGTCGCAGGTCGGTGAGGTTGCCGAGGTCGACCCAAGCATCACCGAGGCTTTGCCCATTTCGGAAGACTTCGAACAGATAGTTCGGCATGCATTATTGTGGGCCGCACGAGGTGCACCCGCATTCAAATTTGAGAGATGGGAAAGCATCTACCCCTCCGGGTGTGAAAATAGCCTTCCCTGGGGTGCGTTCAGGCGGGAAAACCGGCCTTTCTGAAGCCTGATGTGAAAAGCCCGAGGGCGACATGGTCGGCGAACGGGAGATTTGAAATCAGCCGGAGAGTCAGGTCGTGTTTCCTGGTCAGTGCTTCCTCGACTTCAGCGCGCGCCTTCTCCGTCTCGCCTAAATGTGCGTAAGACGCTGCGAGGAAAGCATGGACGAAGAATTGGTCGCCAGCGTTCTGATACGAAGCGACGGCTTCGGAGTACCTTCCAAGCAGGAACAGGGAGCTACCCTTCACCTCCCAGAACCACATCGGTGGTACCGGGTCGCGCAGGAGCGCTGTTTCGAGCACGTCGAGCGCCGTCTCGGCCCGTCCGCCGTAGTTGAGCCAGCTTGCGTAATCCCCCGCTATGTTCACGTCCAGCGGGTTCAACGAGCGCGCTCGCTCGAAATGCACTCCCGCATCGCTGTGTTGGCGCATGTGGGTAAGCACCAGCCCCATGCTCTGATGACAGACGCCATCGCTCCTGTCGAGAGCGAGCGCCGTTCGAGCGGCGTCCCAGGCCTTCTGTAGCGTCCGCAGATCGTTGTCGTACCAAAATCTGCCGACGAGGGCCTGCGCCAGGAAGGCGTGACCTTGAGCGAATGCCGAATCGAGCTTGATACACTGCGCGAAGAGGGGCTCGGCCTTGTCCAGTTCATATCGGTAGAAGTGCGCGCGCCCCTGCAGGTAGTAGTCGTATGCGTCCCAATCGGTCGGACGCTTGCGTCTGCTGCGGCTCGCAGAATCGGCCTCCGCTTGGCCTTCGACCATCGAGGCGATAAGAGCCGCAACCTCGTCTTGCAATGCGAAGATGTCGTTGAGGGCCCGGTCGTACCGTTGGGCCCAAAGGTGGGTGCCGGTGGCGGCATCAATCAATTGTGTGGTGATCCGAATGCGATCACCGAGCTTTCGTATGCTGCCTGCGACGAGGTAGCGAACTCCGAGCTTGCGGTGGGCTTCGGCTGTGTCCAATGCGGGGTGACGGAACTGAAACGATGAATTGCGTGCGATGACGAGCAGGGAGCGGAACCTGGCCAGCTCCGTAATTATGTCCTCGGTTATGCCGTCGCTGAGATACTGCTGGTCCGGATCGCCGCCCGAGTTGACAAAG
Source organism: Mesorhizobium sp. M1A.F.Ca.IN.022.06.1.1 (assembly GCF_003952605.1). Taxonomy (NCBI): domain Bacteria; kingdom Pseudomonadati; phylum Pseudomonadota; class Alphaproteobacteria; order Hyphomicrobiales; family Phyllobacteriaceae; genus Mesorhizobium; species Mesorhizobium sp. M1A.F.Ca.IN.022.06.1.1. Next base: position 286,443 of record NZ_CP034455.1, read on the forward strand.
GGCAGCACCGCGATCGACGGCTTGCCGGGCGGTGGGATCGCTCCGTAGGACGCGCTCGCAGCCGGCTCGACAGTCCCCGTGAAGCGGTACCCGAGGCGAGGCACTGTGGCGATCCACTCACCGCCGTTATCAGCCGGACCGAGTGCCTTTCTCAGCGTCGCGATTTGGACGGTAAGGTTGCCTTCCTCAACGGCGGTGCCCGGCCAGGCAGCGTCCATCAGCTCGGCCTTCGTCAGGATCTCACCGGGCCGTGCGGTAAGCGCAGCAAGCAGCGTCAGCCCACGATGCCCAACAGTGATCGGGATCTGGTCTTTAAGAAGCGTCCCCATGTCGGGATCGAGCACGAACGGACCGAAGGCGATGCGACACCGCTGCATTTGGGCACATTAGACGTTTGGAAGTTGTCGGAACAGGCACCCCCTAAATTCCCGGGCCAAACTCTCCATTCTTCCTAGGTGGTAGTGCTGAAAGACGTCGCGGGTCTCGTCGCCGTCTGGTGTTTGCGTCGGCACTTACGCTACTTGCTGCGGTCCAATCCCACCTTAAAAATGCAACGCAGCCCGGAGCGATCGTAGACCAGCTCAACCCCGCCCGTTCTTTCGCTGTCGAACACTCGCTGCAGGAGTTGCGTACCAAAGCCGTGTTTGCCAGGCACGACCGGCGGGCCGCCTTCCTCGCACCATTCCAGGACCAGAATTCGGCCCCCATCGACGTATTCCAACCGCCACGAGATCGAGACCGATCCGGTAGGATTGGAGAGCGCCCCATATTTGATGGCGTTCGTGGTAAGTTCATGAATGGCCAGCGCGAAGGAAAGCGCCACGTTCGAGGGCAACCAAACCGGCTCGCCTGTGAGATCGAACCGATCGAGAGAGGCATGCGGGTCGATCGAGGCGGCAATGAGCGTGCTGAGATCGGCACCGCTCCAATTCTCCCGGGTGAGGATATCATGCGCTTGTGCCAGCGAAACCAGCCGGGCCGAAAGCGCCTCCTTTGCGAGCGCGAGGCTGGTTGCGCTGCGCATGGTCTGGCTCGCGATTGCCTGAACTACGGCCAGCGTGTTCTTGACCCGGTGGTTTAGTTCATTGATCAACAGTTGGCGCTGCTCCTCACTCCGTTTGCGCTCGGAGATGTCGAGGCTGATCTGGACAGCGCCTATTACCGAGCCTGCCTCATCGCGGACGGGCCGCGCGCTGGAAAGCAGGTAACGTTGCACCCCGGATGGCAGCGTATAGGCGAATTCCTCACTGTCAGTTTCCTCGCCGCGCATGGCTCTGCTCAGCGGACGGTCTTCCCGGCTGATGGTCTGGCCGTCTTTGTACGCCAGCGTTTCGATCACCAGGTCGGGCGTCCCAAAGGATCTCCGGGACTCCGTCGATAGGCCCATCAGTTCCGCCGCGAACCGGTTGCGGATCACCTGTCGCGCTTGCGGATCATAGGTGAACCAGACCGCCACCGGCGCCGTATCCAGAACGGTTTCCAACTCGCGCGTGCGTTCCGCGATTGCACGGCCGGCTTTGATCATGGCTTGGGCAATCGTGTCGAACTCGGCGACAGACGTCGACATAGGTTTGACCTCGCTGCCTTTGCCGAGCGCATCGGCGCGCGCGGCGAGGTCGACTGTCGCCTTGGTGAAGGTTTTACCGACCACGTAGCCCAGAGTGAGCGAAATAAGCAGCGCTGTTAAGCCTGTTGCACCAATCTGTGCGAGAGACCACCAGAGAGGTGCCTGAACATCAGAGAGCGGAACATTGGCGGTGTAGAACCAGTCCGAATAGGGCGATCGGTAGTACCCGGCCAGCAGCGTGGTGCCTTCGAAATTGCGAGATCGGAACGTACCGGAGCGACCGACGACCTTTGCTAAATATTCCGGCAAACCGGGCTTGCCGGTCACCTGACCATGCAACTTGGACCTTGCAACGTAGTTGCCCTCACGATCACCGACAGCGACCGTCCACCCTGCTGGTACCGCGGGCAGCATAGCAAGCCGAATGCGTTCCGTCGGGACCGACATCGAAAGCAGCAACGCCTGGCCTTTCGAGCCCGACACTTGTCTGGTGACTGCGATCCGGTATGCGTTCGATCCCGGCGCGGCGAACACGTTGCTGACCAGCACGCCAGCAAGATCCAGGTGCTCGCGCTCTTCGGGCGTCAGCGGTTCGGCCGAAGGCTCGGAGCCCTTGGCGGATTGAGTGCTTGCCAAGGCGCGGCCACCGAGATCACGCAGCGTGATTACCTGATCCGTACCCTGGACGAGGCGGCTCGCCTCGTTGCTAAAAGCCTGCAGATCATCATTGGCGAGAGCAGGCGACTTGGAGAGCCCTTCCAGAAGGGTCTTGAGATTGACGAGTTCGCCATCAACGACCAGCGACACCTGACGAGCAATCCAAAGCGCCTCCTGCTCGATACGAGACTGCTCATGCAGGGCGTAGGCAACGAACAGATAGGCAGCAAACAGCCAGACCGGCAACACGGCCGCTGCGATTAGTCCAAGCAGATGGGCTCGTACCGATCGACGAGGCAAATCTGTTTCCCTGTCTTCCCCAATACTGCAAGCTTAGCCGCAAGCTGGCGAACGACAAGCTTAGATTAACACTGCTGAACATGGCCAAGCTCGAAGGCCGCTTGGCGCCAGACAATGCGGCTAAGCGAAAATCACTGAGTTGCAAAGAGTCCCGCCCGAGGGGTGGACAGAGGAGCCACGCGGGAACCAGAGCTTGGTTTTGCCCTCATTTCCGTCTCGGCGGGCCAGCGTATCCCGTGCCTTTCATTCGAGGAACGAAAAGGTGACGTACCCCTTCGCCGGCAAGACGGTACGCCTCCCTAGATGGATAATAAGCGCGCCCGAGCGCGGGGTCAGCCCGAGCGGTCTGCGCTACAGCGAACGCGATACCGTCGGGCTGACAATTGCCGGCTTGGTCTTGCATGCGCCGCTGCGCTGAACCAACAGGAGTTTTCTGGATTGCTCGACCAGTCTGGAGCTCTTGGCAATCATCACTCGCGTCTGGTCGATCAGCTCTAGATAGCGCATCTCCTGCTGGCGGAGTTGGATCAGCAAGCGGCGACGATTTTCCCTCTTCATTGCCTTCATCAGATTCCCTTCTCATCATCCGACCGGCACCGACAAGCTTGAGCAGACTGCGGCCTTGCTGCATGTAAGCGGGCAAGAAACTCGCTGCATTAACCTTTGTGATTTGCGCCTCAAAACCACAACGGAACGACGCGGGGGATTTCGCGTTGTGGGCAATGCTTCTCCACGACCACATCAGCATGGCGCGGCGCCACGTCCGACAGGGCGAGCGGCACATCGCACGTCAGCACGAGCGGATTGCCTGCCTCAGAACCAGCAGGCTGCCGATCGAGGATGCATTGAGGCTCCTGAGCCTGTTGGAAGAGGTTCACGCATTGCAGCGGCAGCACCTGTCGCGACTGCTATCGAAATCGGCCGGTAAAGCAGTCTCGGAGCTTTCGGCCGAGACGCAAGTGGTGGCGGGCCGGAATGACGTGATTGCGATTCCCGAGCCCATTATCGGGCTCGGGCTGGAGCTGGAGCAAGCGCTTAAAGAAATCTTGAGCGAGTCGGCCGCCAAACCTTCCAAGGACAAACTTCACTAGCCAAGGCGGCTCTCTCGCTCCTCGGGAGTCCTACTGCAAAAAGCGGATCGCTTCAGCCCGCCTTCTCAAGAAAGCGCTTCGCCATAGCCAATGTGGACCTTTTGCCCGCGAATTATCCGACGCCGCAGGCGCGCTACGCTCTCCGTCGCTTAGAAACCGCGCGCCATAGGCGGGGCAGGTGTGACGTTTCGCGTCGGTTTGCGGTCGAAATCCGGAAGCAGCCACCCTATTTGCGTTGAGCCATGATCAGTCGGACCGATCTTTGAATGAGCGAAGCAGCCAAAAGGCGCGCGTTGCTGCTCCTCAATCCCAAGGCTCGGCGGGGCCAGGAGATGCTCGCGCCAATTGTGGAGCGGCTGGGGCGAGGTCGGCTTTCCGTCACCGTTGAGATGTTCGAGGCGTTGCCTGAAATCGCTCGAGACATCGTTCGCTTACGCCATATGGCCGATCTTGTGGTCGTGTGCGGTGGCGATGGTTCGGTGTCCTCGGCGGCGACGGCGATCATGGAAAGCGGCCTGCCGATGGGCATCATTCCTATGGGGACGGCGAATGACCTTGCTCGTACGCTCAACATTCCGATGGATCTCCTGCAGGCCGCCGATGTGATCGCGCGAGGCCGAACCCGACTGATCGATGTCGGGACGGTCAACGGTCATGCCTTTTTCAATGTCGCAAGTATCGGACTCAGCACCGAACTGGCGCAGGGTCTTGACCCCGCACTGAAGAAGCGCTTCGGCAGGCTGGGCTATGCGCTGGCGGCGATGAAAGTGTTGACCCGGGCCGCGCGGTTTCACGCGAAGATTACCGAGAAAGGCGCGGCGATCGAGGTGGAAACCTACCAGATCGCGGTTGGAAACGGTCGGCACTACGGCGGCGGCAACGTCGTGGAAGAAACGGCCGAGATCGATGACGGACATCTCGATCTCTATAGCTTGGAAATGACGAACCTCTGGAAGCTGGCGTTGATGCTCCGCTCTTTCCGTTCTGGAACGCATGGCGCATGGCGTGAGGTGCGCACGGCCAGGTGCGTCGAGTTCGACATCGAGACGCGGAAGGCGATGCCGGTCAACACCGATGGCGAGATCGTCACGTCGACACCGGCCCATTTCAAGGTTCACCCAAAGGCGATCTCGGTCTTCGCGCCGGATCGCGCCGTGTGAGCGCCCCGTCTTACGGTTTGATCAGTTTCCAGTGCCTCGCCTTGCGCTCGATCAGCGGCAGAGCACGAATGTGCTCGCCGTTGAGGAGAGAAGGTCGAAAGCGACGAAGGCGAGCCTGGGCGTTCCAGGTCATGCGCGAATGGATGGCATGGAAGTTCGGCCGTCCGTCGGGATCCCGCGCGATCATCTCGCCGTCGATGATGAAGGACTCGGGTGTTCGGTTAGCGCGGTCCAAAAGAACGGCCGCCCCTGATGCTCTCGCTGGCCGGCTGACCTACTTTAAGCTAGCGAAGCTTGCGCCCGGGCACCACCTTTTTGGATCAATGCTGGAAGCGGGACCGGCCGAAAGTTCCAAGCATCTACGCCAACGTCGTACTGGCGTGGAAGCGGCTTAAGCTTCCCATGCGAGTGACCGTGCAAATTGATCGACTTCTTGCCCATCTGATTCCAGGTGCGGAACGGATAGTGGCACAGGATGAGAAGCACCCCATTGAACCTGAGTTCCGCGTAATGCTGAATACTGGCCCATCCGTCGGCGGCGGTCGTTTCGTCCGGGTCATTGTTGCCGATGATCAGGTTCTTGCGCCCATTGAGGCGCGACAGAAGTGCCTCCCCGCCTGCTTTGCCGTGGCGCGCGAAGTCGCCAAGATGCCAGACCTCGTCGTCAGGCGTGACGGTCTCGTTCCAGAAAGAGATCAGCGCTTCGTCATGTTCGGCAAGCGATGCGAAAGGCCGCCGGTCAATCCGTAGGATGCGGGCATCATTGAAATGCGTGTCGCTCGTAAAAAATAGCATCAGGGCACGCCGGCAATGCAGATCGAAACCCACCCTGGGCCTAAGGCTAGCAGCCTTCGGCCCTTAAGGATCTTACCATTCGCACAATGATCCGATCATAAGGCGTTTTCTCCGATCTGCTGTAGTTGATCGTGAAAAGCGCGGCGCGGTCATCACAGACCCTGATGGCGCGAACATATCGGATCTCGCCGTTGTTGATCCCTGAATAGCTGGCCCAGGTCGAGGTCAGGCGCCGGTACGTCAACTTCCAGCCGGCCTTTTCGTCTTCCAGCATGCGATGCTCGATCTCGGCCCGAAAGCTGGCTCTTCCAAGTCTGGCGCCCCACACGGCAAGAAACGCGTCTTGTTCGCCTTGGAATGCAGCACCCTGATCCGAATGCTGGGTGAGGACGAAACCAGGCGGAACATCGAATGTGAAGCCCAGTTGCCGGACCCCAAACGGCTGCCACTCCTGGGCCTGAAGAGAGGCGGTGCAAAAAAGAAAAGTAAATATACTGAACGCAACCCGCATCGGCTTGATTTAGCGCCGCTTCATAGGGCGTCCAGATCAGTTGGGGCCCCCCGGCCCACCATCTGGTGATCCATCGCAGAGCTGCAGCGGCGTTCGGGCCATGATCTCGACGGACAAGCCTGGCTTGGCGCAAGTGTGTCGCCGGACTTTGCGGGAAGCTGCCGTGGACCCGCAACCGTCGATGCGGCACACCAGCCGCCAAGCTAACTCCAAGCCTGAATCGGCCGCCGTTCAGGCCCGAGCGGAAAAACTGGGGCGCAGGTCTGCTTCAGGAAAAGCTGGGCGTATACGTCCCGTTCTTCGGCTGTGATGCCTTGCTCGCGTGTCAATTGCTTGAAGGCTTCGCGCAGCTGATCGAGGTCGAACGTTGAAATGTATTTGGGGTAGTCATTGCGCACCTAGAGGTGATGTTCCACTCATTTCTTGGCAGCTCGCGAGAGGCCTTGCGAACGCTTGGCTTCCTGTCGGGTTCGCTTGCGCTGCTGTCTCCCAACGCGACGGCAATAGCCGGCGCCACGTCGCACCGAACTGCGCTCAGCGAGGCTTGTTCCGCTGAACGGCTTGTCTTCTTTCTAATATTAGCAAAGTCTTTACGAAGGTCCTGCCGGCCCATGACTCGTTAACCATGGCAAAGGGCTTGAGGCATTGCGACGAAGTGCATCGATGCAACTATCATCAGGACCATCGACGGCCGGGCCGGTCTGTCGACCCGGGCATCGCCAACCCCATTCTATCTCATCGCCCCCGAAAGAAGGCCAAAGACAAGGTGGATCTTCTCTGGGAGCTGGCAGCGTTGCTGGTGACAGGAACGGGTAGACCAGCGGACTCTTAAGTCCGCCGGTCCTGGTTCGAATCCAGATTCGCAGCTAGAACTGTGAGAATTCAATTGCTTGGGAAATTTCGTTTGCCGGCATCGCTGTCCGCGGGGTTCGCCCATAGGACGATATATTAGCGAATTAACGAATCGTAGACCGCGCTGTCCTATTCTGGGACAGCGCGGACACTACCCATCGGCCGCGCAGGCGGCTCCGGCTTTCAGGCAACCCTACCCCTGGCCGGAGCCGCCACCTTGTACATACCAGCAAGGGTTGAATCAACCCTTACCAAGCATCCTTACTGGTGCATTCTGCCGATCGTTAGATTTTGAAATGCCGAGGACGTTAGCTGTGCCGCGCGGGGGATGATCTGTCTCCGCCATCCGATGGCATCCGGGAATCCGCCCAAAGGCTTCGCCGATCATATTAGCGATCAACGATGTATTAACGACTAAGGCGCAGCCTTGCCGGATCGGGGACGAGAACCGTCCCCTGATCGACGATCCGGTACTTTATGTGCCGAGACGTTCGACCGATGCGGAGCCAAACGCATGAGTGTCGAAACAGCGCTGGCGCAGCTGTTGCGCATGCTTCACCGTCGAGCCTTGAACCTGGCGGCGTTGCCGGACGATGACAGACTTGCTCATTACGACCTCATCCGCCGCACGTGCTGCGGAGCAGCCGAGCAAATCGGCCAGAGCCCCGACAATGCTGCCATCACGGCAAACAGCGTGGTCGAATTCACCCGCGCCATGGTGGGCATCATCGAGGCAAGACGCGGGTAAGAAGGCGGCGAGGAAGAGCTGATCGGCTGTCGCGGCAAGCGGCTCATGGCAAATGGCGAAGCCGAGATCGCGCCCTTTCTCTATCCGCCTGCGCCGGCCTCTGCTCCGCCTACTCCGCCGCCGCGTATCCCGCGATGCCCTTGATCTCCAGAAAATCCTCGAGACCGTATTCGGCATATTCGCGGCCGTTGCCGGACTGCTTGTAGCCGCCGAAGGGCAGGCCGGCGTCCCACGTCGGATAGTTGATATAGACGTTGCCGGAGCGCATGCGGGCCGCGGCCTGGCGCGCCTTCTCGATGTCCTTGGCCTGGATGTAGGAGGCGAGGCCGAAGACGGTGTCGTTGGCCAGCTCGATCGCCTGCTCGACCGTGTCGTAAGGCATGATCGACAGCACCGGCCCGAAGATTTCTTCGCGCGCGATGCGCATGTCGTGCGTCACGTTGGCGAAGACGGTCGGGCGGACATAGTAGCCGCGGTTGAGCTCGGCCGGACGGCCGGGGCCGCCAGCGATCAGGGTCGCGCCTTCGTCGATGCCGCTCTGGATCAGGTCTTGAATCTTGTCGAACTGCAGCTGGCTTACCACCGGGCCGAGCTTCGTTCCCGGCGCGTCGGCCGGCCCGACGGTGAGTTTCTCCGCCGCCGTCCTGGCATAGCCGGCGGCCTCGTCATGCCGGTCGCGCGGCACGAACATGCGGGTCGGCGCGTTGCAGGACTGGCCGCTATTGCCAAAGCAGCCGGCCACGCCCTTGGTCACCGCCCTTTGCAGATCGACGTCGGGGAACAGGATGTTGGCGGATTTACCGCCGAGCTCCTGATGCACACGCTTCACCGTGTCGGCGGCCGCCTTGGCGACGAGGATGCCGGCCCGCGTCGAGCCGGTGAAGGACATCATGTCGACATCCAGATGGCTGGCCAAAGCCTGCCCGACAGTTGGGCCATCGCCGTTGACCAGGTTGAAGACGCCCTTCGGCACACCGGCCTCGTCCATGATCTCTGCGAAGATGATGGCGTCGAGCGGCGCGATCTCCGACGGCTTCAGCACCATGGTGCAGCCGGCGGCGAGCGCCGGGCCGACCTTGCAGGCGATCTGGTTGAGCGGCCAGTTCCAGGGCGTGATCAGGCCGACGACGCCGATCGGCTCCTTGACGATCAGCGAGGAGCCTTTGACATGGCGAAACTGGAAGGTCTTCAGCACCTCGGCCATCTTCTCCAGATGCGCCTGGCCGACGCCGACCTGGCTGTCCAGCGCCATCTGGCGCGGCGCGCCCATCTCGCGCGAGACGGCGAGCGCAAGGTCCTTGCTGCGCTTCTTGTAGACCTCGATGACGCGGTTGAGGATGTCGAGGCGCTCCTCGACTTCACTGAAGCCGAAAGTGGCGAAGGCGCGCCTGGCGGCAGCGACCGCCTTGTCGACATCGGCCTTGGTGCCCAGCGAGATCTGCGCGAAGGCGTCTTCGTTCGACGGATCGATGACGTCGAAATTGTTCGGCACCACCGGATCGACCCACACGCCTTCGATATAGAACTGCAGATTGCGCGACATATCTTCTCCCTTCGGCGCGCTTGGCGAGCGTCATATTCCGCCAGAGATAACGACGCGCGTATGGCAACGCAAGACAGGGTCGTTGAGCCAGCGGCGGAGCCGTACCGCAGTCCGCTAAGAGTTCATTCCTCAAAGGAACTGGCGGCCACATAGATCGCGGCAAGCTTCTCGATGCCGGCCTGGTCTTCCTTGTCGAAGCGGCCTGGCAGCGGGCTGTCGAGATCGAGCACGCCGAAGATGCCTTCGTCGTCGCGCAAGAGCACGACCAGTTCCGAGCGCGAGTCGGCATCGCAGGCGATGTGGCCGGGAAAATCGTGCACGTCCTTGATCAGCATCGACATATCGAGATCGACCGCCGTGCCGCAGACGCCCTTGCCGACCGCTATGCGCACGCAGGCCGGCTTGCCCTGGAAGGGGCCGAGCACCAGCTCTTCGTCGGATTGAAGGAAATAGAAACCCGCCCAGTTGAGGTCGGGCACCATCTGGTAGATGAGCGCCGAGGTGTTGGCGGCGTTGGCGATCGAGTCTCGCTCGCCTTCCAGCAGCGCTTTCAATTGCCTGGCCAGCTCATCGTAGAAGGCCGGCTTGTTGCTCGTGTCGAGGGCCGTTGCCGCAAACATCCTGGTCGTTTCTCCGTTGCTAGGGCGCTGAAGCGCCCGCTACAGTTTGGCCTTCTCTGCCACCAATGCTGCGCGCGGGAAATACCAAAGTCGTGAGCGCCATTCTCGCCAACCGAAAACGCGACCGCGCGCAGCCGGAGGCAGGCGAGACCCCGCTCACCTTTGCGGTGCTGGTCTTTCCCGGCTTTCCGATGATGGCGTTTTCCTCGGTCATCGAGCCGCTGCGCGGCGCCAACATTCTTGCGAAGCGCGACTGCTACCGATGGGTGATCGTCGGCGCGGATGAGGGCACGGTCGAAGCCTCCAACGGCGTCGTCATTCAGCCCGGCTTCTCGGCCGCCAATGCACCGAAGGTCGATCGCATCGTGGTGTGCTCAGGCGGCGATGCCGACCATGTCGTGGCCGACGAGGCGATGAGCTGGATCCGCAAAAGCCTGCGCGGCGGCGCGCATATCGGCGCGGTGGCGGATGCGGCGTTCTTCCTCGCCCGCGCCGGCCTGCTCGACGGCCATGCCTGCACCTTGCACTGGACCAGCCAGGCCGCTTTCACCGAGGCGTTTCCCGACATCGAGCTCAGGCGCGATCTCTTCGTCATCGACCGCAAGCGTTTTACTTCGGCCGGCGGCGTCGGCAGCCTCGACATGATGCTGGAGATCATCACGCGCGACTACGGCGCCGAACTTGCCGCGGGTGTCGCGGAATGGTTCGTGCACTCTCCCCTGCGGTCGAGCGTCGACCGCAAGCTGATGCCGCTGCGCCTGCGCACCGGGGTGCAGAACGAGCTGGTGCTGTCGGCGATCGCCATCATGGAGGACGCGGTCGAGGAACGGCTCGGCATGGCGGAGCTGGCTGAGCGGCTTGGGGTCTCGCCCGACAAGCTCGAGCGCAATTTCCGCGCCGAGCTGGATATCTCGCCGAACGGCTATTACCGGCGGCTCAGGCTGAAGCGCGCCGCCGATCTGCTGGCGCATTCGACGCTGATGGTGCGCGATGTTGCGCTGGCCTGCGGTTTTGCTTCGATGTCGAGTTTCGCGCGGGCTTTCAAGGAGGAGCATGGGCAGGCGCCGAAGGCGATGCGGCGGCGGTAGGATCAGAGTTCAACGTCCGGTTTGCCAGTTTCCGACCGGACTTTGACAGGCGGCGTTTTCTCGGCGGCGACGTTGGGCCTTGCCTCTTCATAGGTCGCCGCGACATCCCAGATCACCCCTTGGCGATTGGAAGAAGGCGGAAGGTCCAATGTCGGGGATGCTTTGTTGATTTTGTTGATAGCCCAAACCAATCCGACGATAATGCCGAAATATGCCGCCAGACATGCGAGCATGGTTGTGTTGCCAAAATCGTCGGCCAGCCAATGCAGAATCGGCTGAATATAGGCCAGAAGGCAGAAGCTGAAAAAAAGCAGGATGTATAAGGGGCCAAGCGCTATTCGATAATCCACGGTGTGGTCCGCAATACCAGATTATTCAGCGACTTTACCACAAAGTCTCAAAGCTGATGAGGCATCGAGCAGAATTTTAGCGGTTGCAGTTCCACACGGCCAGCGGCATCCGGCACAGCACGAGCGGCTTTCCGCACAATACCTTCTCCCCTCCTGCGCCATGGTCGGCATTTACAACCTACTCAAGGCCAGGCACCCATGAGCATCGTCGTTTTCGATCCAGACAGCACCGAGGATGTGGACTTCAAGGACCGCATGCGCCATCCGGCCGCGGCCGATCCCGCCGGCGGCATGTGGCTCTCCGACACCGAGCCCTCCTTCATCGATGCGGACGCACTGCGCAAGGGGCGCCTCGCCAAACTGCGCGCCTGGATGCGCGAGGCGGGCTATGGCGGCGTGGTGCTGTTCGACCCCTATAACCAGCGCTACGCCACCGGCTCGCGCAACATGTTCGGCTATTTCCTGCGCAATTCGACCCGCTACTTCTTCATCCCGACCGATGGGCCGATCGTGCTGTTCGAATATCCGCAGAGCTACCATGTCTCGATGGTGCTCGACACGATCGACGAGGCGCGTCCTTCCAAGCTCGTCTGGTCCTCCGTCTCCGGCCGCGACGACGAGACGGCGGGTCCGTTCGCCGACGAGATCACCGAGTTGCTCAACAAGCATGGCGGCGGCTCGATGAAGCTCGGCCTCGACCGCTGCAGCCATCTGCAGGCGCTCGCCCTGGAAAAGCGCGGCTGCGAGGTGAAGGACTGCCAGGGCGAGATTCTTGCCGTGCGTGCGGTGAAGACGCTAGAGGAGGTGAAATGCCTGCAGGCCTCCATGGCTGGAGCCGAAGCCGCGGTGGCCGCCGTGCGCGAGGCGATCAAGCCCGGCGTTTCCGAAAACGAGCTCTTCGCCATTATGTATCACGAGGTGATCCGCCAGGGCGGCGAGTTCATCGAGACCCGGCTGCTGACTTCAGGACAGCGCACCAATCCGTGGTTCAACGAGGCGAGCGGCCGCAAGATCAGGCCGGGCGAGCTGGTCGCGCTCGATACCGACACCATCGGTTGCTACGGCTATTATTCCGACTTCTCGCGCACCTTCCGCTGCGGCCCGGGCAAGCCGACGCCCTACCAGAAATCGCTCTACCGCATGGCGCACGACCAGGTGCAGCACAACATTTCCATCGTGAAACCCGGCATGGCCTTCCGCGAGATCGCCGAGAGGGCCTGGAAAATCCCGGACCGCTTCGTCGACCAGCGCTATACCTCGGTCATGCACGGCGTCGGCATGCATGGCGAGACGCCCTTCATCGCCCACGCGATGGATTACGAGACGTACGGCCGCGACGGCATGATCGTGCCGGGCATGGTGGTGAGCGTCGAAAGCTATATCGGCGAGAAAGGCGGCCGCGAGGGCGTCAAGCTGGAGGACGAGATTCTTATTACCGAAACGGGGACCGAGCTGCTTTCGCGGTTTCCTTATGAGGATGAGTTTCTGGAATGAGCGGTTTGATGCCGATACGCTCTGTTGGAGCCGCCCATACATTGTCGCAGGCGTTCGAGATTGGCCGCCGCACTCATGTCGTCGTCATCCTAGAGCGAAGCGACGCGGCGCAGGCCATAGGATCCATTCCGTTACGTCGGAGCGCCGCAACGGTGCAGAATTCTGTTAGGCCGAACTCTTCGATCAAGGTAACGGAATGGATTCCAGGGTCTTCGCGACGCCGCTTCGCGGCTGCTTCGCGCTGGAATGACGAAGCTGATACGCTGCGGCACATTCCGACGCGCCGCGGCACCCCTTCGAGAGCATCCGCATGAAATCCCCCATTTCCATCCGGCGCGGCACGGTGGCCGCGGTGTTCATCGATCTCCAGGAGGAGCATCGCAAGGACAAGCGCTATCTGGTCGAGGGCTTTGCCGACATCCTCGCCAACGTCCAACGCCTGCAGGAGGCGGCGCGGCGCAATTTCGTGCCGCTCTATCATTGGGCCTATATTGTCGACCTCGCCGAGGCGCGGCCGTTCCATCCGCTCGACGAGAGCGGCAAGTCGGCCTTCTCCGACAAGGACGATCCGCTGACGGCGATCTGCCATGAAGTGGCGCCGCAAAACGGCGAAGCCATGTTGCTCAAGCAGGAAGCGAGCGTCTTCGGCAAGAACGATTTTGGCGACAAGCTCAACGCGGCCGGAATCGAATGGTTGGTGATTGCCGGCGTGTGGACCGAAGCCTGCATCGACGCCACAGTGAAGGATGCGGTGACGCGCGGTTTTCGCGTGCTGCTGGTCAAGGACGCCTGCGGCAGCGGCAGCAGCGCCATGCACCAGACCGGCATTCTCAACCTCGCCAACCGCCTCTATGGCGGCGCCGTGACCAACACGCTCGACGCTTGCCGGCTGATGGCAGGCGACACGGTGAGCGTGTGGCAGGTCGAGGGATCGGTGCCGCTGCGCTTCACCTTCGAGAATGCGGCGCAACTTTACGCAGAGCTCTGACCGCGAAGACCGGAGACCCAGCCGCCCGGCAAGGCGCAGCAATTATGCGCGTCAGCCAACTTTAGCCTGCGGAACAGCGCACAAGAATTGCGGAAAACCAAACATTTCGTCGCGGAAAGCGGACCTATGATCCCCTCGCAGGCAACGGCGCCCGGCGGCCGTATCCGCCTCCGCGCCTGACGGCAAGGGGGCGCCCCTGGGCTTCGTGCAGGTCGTTGCCGCCAAAAGCCGCCGCGCGGGCGACCTGCACCAACAATAGAGGGAACGACAATGAAATTCATGCTGACCGACAGAAAACTGCACCCGCGGGCAAAGCCGACCGCGGGTGATTTCAAGAAGGGCGCGATCAGCCGGCGCGAGTATCTGGCGCTTATGGCCGGCTTGGGCGTCAGCGCCGCCGGCGCGCTGGCGCTGGGCGGCCTTACTCCCTCGCCCGCTCGGGCCGAGGAGCCGAAGCGCGGCGGGGTCCTGCGCGTCGCCATGAACGTGAAGGGCTTCAAGGATCCGCGCACTTTCGATGGCGTCGAGATGTCGAATGTCGCGCGTCACTGCAACGAATATCTGGTGCGCTGGAAAACCGACTTCACCTTCGAGCCCTGGCTGCTCGAAAACTGGGAGACCAGCGACGACGCCAAGACGATCACGCTTCACGTGCGCAAAGGCATCACCTGGTCGAACGGCGACACTTTCAACGCCGACGACGTGATCCACAACCTCAACCGCTGGTGCGATGCCTCGGTCGCCGGCAATTCGGTCGCCGCGCGCATGGGTGCGCTGGTCAACGCCGACACCAAGAAGCCGGTCGACGGCGGCATCCAGAAAGTCGACGACTACACCGTCAAGCTCAACCTGCCAAAGTCCGACATCTCGCTGATCGCCGGCATGGCCGACTATCCGGCGCTGATCATGCACCGCTCCTATGAAGGCGATGCCGATCCGAAGAAGGCTTTGGCCATCACCACCGGCCCGTGCGAGTTGGTGAGTTGGGACGCCGAGACCGGTGCGGAGGTGAAGCGCAAGGACAAGTGGTGGAAGGGCGAGTTCTATCTCGACGGCATCAAGTGGGTCGACTACGGCTCCGATCCCAACGCCATGCTGTCGGCTTTCGAATCCGGCGAGATCGACACCGACCACGAGACCGCCTCGGACGCCGTGTCGCAGACCGAGCAGATGGGGCTCGAAAATTCCGAGATCGCGACCGGCTCGACCATCGTCGCGCGCTTCAATGTCGGCAACGCGCCCTATGACGACGTCAAGGTGCGCCGTGCCGCCCAGCTTGCCGTCGACAATGCGGCCGTGCTGAAGCTCGGCCTCGACGGCAGGGGCAAGCCCGCCGATAACCACCATGTCGGACCGATGCATCCCGAATTCGCCGATATCGGCCCGGCCGAGCGCGATGTCGACGCGGCGAAGAAGCTGTTGGCGGAATCCGGCAAGGCCGACCACGAATACGAGCTGATCTCGGTCGACATCGAATGGCAAAAGAGCACCGCCGACGCGATCGCCGCCCAGATCCGCGAGGCCGGCCTCAAGATCAAGCGCACCGTGCTGCCGGCTGCCACCTTCTGGAACGACTGGAGCAAGTTCCCCTACTCCTGCACCGAATGGCTCGGCCGCCCGCTCGGCGTCCAGGTGCTGGCGCTGGCCTATAAATCGGGCGCGGCCTGGAACGAAAGCGCTTATTCGAACAAGGAGTTCGACGAGCTTCTCGATAAAGCACTTGCGACCCCGGATGCCGCCCAGCGCAAGGGGATCATGGCCAAGATCGAGCAGAATTTGCGCGACTCCGGCATCATCATCCAGCCCTACTGGCGCTCGGTCTACCGCACCTACCGCAAGGGCGTGCATGGCTGCGAGCAGCACCAGGCGCTCGAGCAGCATTTCGAGACGGTTTGGCTCGAGTCCTGATTCCTCCCAGGACCGATCGCGACGATCTGGGCCTCAGCGGCGCCGTGCAGCGCTGCGCCCAGCATCCGGACAATGTCTGGGCGCTGGACGGGCTGGTCGAATACCTGAAGCGGCGCCGCGAGAGCGAGGAGCTGCCGGTCCTGCAGGCGAAACTTGCTTTCGCTGACCAAGGCGGACGTGCCGATCACTTCGTCATGCCTCTGCCGCACGAGCATGCAGGCAGACCACTGCTGTTGTCGTTGAGACAGCGGGCGGCCGCCCTCAAAGTGGAAGGCGGCCAGGCCGTTGCTAAGAGAAGATTTTCGCCAACTCGTCGACGCTGGTGCCTTCCTTAACTTGGCGCAGTTCGACATAGCTGACCGCGGTGGCGACGGAGAGCGCCATCGAGACGACGGCCTGCACCACGGCGGCTCCCAGTTCGGCGAGGATCCCGCCGAAGAGAAGCAGCACCAACAGGATCCCCCACTGGATGACCATCGCGATGATGACCAGGATGAGGAAGAGGCCGAACAGCGACCAGCGATTGCCTTTGGTCAGCGCTCGGCTGCGCGACATCGAGCCGAATACGCCTAACTGCTCCTGGATGAGGACGGGAACCGACATCGACCAGCCGAGCCACAGGATGATGCCGGGAACGATCAGCGCGATCATAGCAAGCGCAGAGCCGATGCCGACGAGCAGGCCGATCGCAAGCGTCGGCAACAGGAAGCGGATGGCAATCTGCACGCTGTCGCCGAAGGATGGCCGCCTTCCGTTCAGATCCTCGATTGTTGCCCGCACCAGCGACGACTGGAGCAGCAGCGTGAAGACGAAGGAAATCAATCCCGCGAGGATGCTGAGATAGGAGTTGCGCAGCACCGCGTTCGGATCCGCCATGGCACTTGGATCGCCATTCATCACCGCTTCCATCTGCGGTTGGGTCCATAACCTGATGAGCAGCGTCGGCAGGCCGGCAAACAAAAGCCCAAGCCCGACGCAGAGTCCTATGTTGCGCATGATGACGGCAAAAGTGCTGTTAAACACCCTGCCGATTTCGAATCTGCCTGGTCGTCCCAATGTCGCAGTGGTCATGATAGCTTTCCCCCGAGCCGCTGCCGAATCCAATTCGGCAACTTCAAAGTAAATCTGCCAAGAACGGCGGGCCCCGTCCAGTGGACTTGCAATTGTTTCGGGTATTCCCGGTGTCAGCCAGAACCGCCGACTGCAGCAAAAGCTCACGGTCGCGCTCTGATTTGAGGCCAGGAAGGCGATTTTGCAGGACAGGCAGGCTCTCAGCGGGGGCTGCCGCTCACCAGCACTTCGGCCGGCCTCGCCAGCATCCCAGACTACGAGAATATCTCCGCCAGTTCATCGACGCCGGTGCCTTCCTTGACCTGGCGCAGTTCGACATAGCTGACCGCGGCTGCGACGGAACCCACCATCGAGCCGATGCTCTGGACCATGGCGGCCACGACGGCGGCGACGATGCCATGGAATAGATAAACGACCACTCCGGTGATGGATTGCATCACAAGCCCCATGATGACCAGGATCACGAAAAGGCCAAACAGAGCCCAGCGGCTGCCTTTGGTCAGGGCGCGGCTGCGCGACATCGAGCCGAAGACGCCCAAGCGCTCCTGAATGAGCACCGGTATTGCCACCGACCAGCCGAGCCCGAGGATGATTCCGGGCACCAGCAAGGCAATCGAGGCCGCGCCCACGCCGAGCGCTACAAGCAGACCTATGGCGACCGTGGGCAACAGGAAGCGGATCGCTGTTGCGATGGAATCGCCGAAAGTCGGCTTCTTGCCGTTCATGTCCTCGATCGCCACCCGGACGAGGCTCGACTGCAACAGAACCGCAAAGGCGAGATAAAGTATTACAATGACCGCAGTTCCAATGATGAAGCCGAGCTTGTAGTTCGTGATAGCCTTGGCGAAATTGGCCGGATTTCCAGGATGGGAATTTAGACGCACGAGCTGGGTGACCAGTTGCGGTAGTCCTGAAAACAGCGCCGCAAGACCAACGCAGAGTACAATATTACGACCGATCACGGAGAAAGTGTTGTTGAACACTCGGCCGATCTGATACTTCTCCTGCCGTACCAACGCGGCTGAAGTCATGACGCCCTCCCCTGCTTGGCCGCTCCACGCCAGCCTATCGCCCCAAAGCAAATCTGCCAGTATTGACGAGACGCGTCCAATCACTTGCAATTGTCCTGCGGTATTGCCAGTGTCGAACCCGTGGGTAGCAGGGGAGCGAGTTGGTGACAGCGGCACAGCCTGCCACAGCGGACGCCGAATGGTTGGCCAAGATGCACAAGCAGCTGCTGGCTGACGATTCGATCCAGTTTGACCTGCCGGGGCTGGTGCGGCCGGAGCCGCCGGAATGGCTGAAGCCTTTTCTGGAAGCCCTGGCAAAGCTAGGCCCTTACATGATCTATCTGTTCTGGGGCGCGGTGATCATCGGCGTCGCAATCATCGTGTTCCTGCTCGTGCTCGAGGCGAAGGGCATCGCCTGGCGGCTGCCGTGGCGGCGCGTGAGCAAGGAGGCGGAGGCGCAGGAGGAATGGCGCCCGGATGCCGGCGCGGCTCAGATCCTGCTCTCCGAAGCCGATGCGCTCGCCGCGCGCGGCGACTATGACGAGGCGGTGCATCTGCTGCTCCGGCGCAGCGTTGCCGACATCGCCAGCCGCCTGCCCGACTTCCTGCGCCCGTCGCTGACCGCGCGCGACATCGCCGCCGCAGGTTCCATCCCGTCCCGCCCCCGCGCTGCCTTCAGTGAGATCGCGCGCATCGTCGAGGCTGCCTTGTTCGCTCGCCGGCCGGTCGGCGCCGAGGGCTGGCAGCAGGCGCGCGGCGCCTATGAGCGCTTTGCCTTCCGGGACGCCTGGGCATGAGCGCGGAGGCGACAGAGGCACAAGAGCCGTTCAGCCGCAGGACGCTGTTCTGGGGCATCTTCGCCAGCCTGCTCGCGGCCGCCGGATTCTTCCTGCTCTCGACCTACGCTCCGGACTTTCGTCAGCCCGAGGGCGGCGCAACACCGCTCTCCAAGGGCGGCACCGGCTATGCCGGGCTCGTGGAATGGCTGAAGCTCACCAACGGGCAGGCGCCGCCCATGGCGCGCGGGGAGAAGGATCTGCAATCTCCCCTGGCATCCACATTCCTGCTGATCGTCACCATCGCGCCCAACAGCGACCCGGCGGCGCTTCAGCGCATCATCAAGCTCCGCTTGGGCAAGCACACGCTTTTCGTGCTGCCCAAATGGGTCACCTTTCCGCAGCCGGGCCAGGAGGGCTGGGAGACGAAAGTCGAGCGGCTGCCCGCAACGGCGGTCAACGACTGGCTCGGTCGCCTCGCCAAGGCCAAGCTCGGCGACAGCAAGCCATCGGTCGATCGGATCGATGTAGAGGGGCGCAAGATCGCCGTGCCCGAGGAGTTGCAATGGGTAGCCGACAATCATCCGCTGATTGCGGCGGGTGACGGCAAGGCTGTTCTCACCGAACTCGACAGCGAACCCTTCTACATCCTGACCGATCCCGATCTCATCAACAACGCGGCGCTGAAGGATCCGCAAAAGGCGGCAGCGGCGCTCGACATGATCGCCATGCTGGAGCCCGCCAAGGGCGCGGTTATGTTCGACCTGACGCTTCACGGCATCGGCCAGAACTACGATCTCGGCAAGCTCCTGGTCGAACCGCCCTTCCTGGCGCTGACGCTGTCGGTGCTGGTGGCGGCTGCCCTCGCCTTCCTGCACGGGCTCGGCCGCTTCGGGCCGCCACGCACCGAGGGTCGCGCCATCGCCTTCGGCAAGCAGGCGCTGGTCGACACCACGGCAATGCTCCTGAAGCGGGCAGGACGGCTGCAGGAACTCGGCGACCGCTATGCCGCGCTGATGCGCCAGCGCGCCGCCGCGCTGCTTGGCGCGCCGCACGGGCTGCAGGGTGAAGCGCTGGACCGCTGGCTGGATTCCCGCGACAAAAATGAGGCGAACGGCTTCACCGCACGGTTCAAGGCTGCGAACGGTTCCAACACATTGGCCGCAATGCATGAAGCAGCGGAAGAGCTGCATGACTGGACGGCAAGGAGGCTCGGTGAACGTCGATGAAGTGAAAGCCCTGGCGAGCGCGATCAGGGAAGAGGTGGCTAAAGCGATCACCGGGCAGCGCGACACGGTCGATCTGATGCTGACGGCGCTGTTCGCCGGCGGGCATATATTGCTCGAAGGTCCGCCCGGTACCGCAAAGACCATGACCGCGCGCTGCTTCGCGCAGGCGCTCGGCGTCGCCTATGGGCGCATCCAGTTCACGCCCGACCTGATGCCCGGCGACATCGTCGGCGCCAACATCTACAATTTCCAGACCGGCCAGTTCACGCTGACGCGCGGCCCGATTTTCTGCGATCTGCTGCTTGCCGACGAGATCAACCGCACGCCGCCGAAGACGCAGGCTGCACTGCTCGAAGCCATGCAGGAGCACGCTGTCACATTCGACGGCACGACCCATTCGCTCGGCAAGAATTTCATGGTGGTGGCGACGCAGAACCCGATCGAGCATCAAGGCGTCTATCCGCTCCCCGAGGCCCAGCTCGACCGCTTCCTGTTCAAGCACCGGGTCAGCTATCCGGACGCGCAGGAAGAACGTGCCATCATCATCCACCACGGCGGCGGCTCCGCCGCGCACAATATCGAGCAATACGGCATCAAGGCGCAGACCGACCGCAAGACGCTGGAGGCGGCGCTTGCCACAGTGGGCGCCGTCACGCTGGTCGACGACGTCGTCGGCTACATCGCGGCCCTTGTCCGCGGCACGCGCGAAAGCCCGGATCTGGAGGTCGGCGCCAGTCCTCGCGCCGGCGCCATGCTGGCGCGCGCGGCGCGAGCCCGGGCGGCGCTCGACGGCCGCAACTATGTCATCCCCGACGACGTCAAGGCTTTAGCCGTGCCGGCGCTGCGCCACCGCGTCATCCTCTCGCCGGCGGCGCAGATCGACGGACGGCTGGTCGAGCAGATCGTGTCCGACCTGGTCGACCAGACGGAAGCGCCGCGTTGATCTATCCGAGCGGCAGAGCGGTATGGGCGGCGGCGGCGGGAGCGATTCCCGCCTTCCTGATCGCGCTCGCGCTGCCGCATGTCTGGTATCTCGGGCTGCTCTGGATTTGCGCTTTGCTTGCCTTCTTGGCGGTCGACGCGGCGGCCGGGCGCGGACGCGCGTCGCTCAGCGCCACGCTCACCGCACCGCCGCAGGTCGGCGTCGGCGGACGTTTCACGCTGCACATCGCGGCCGGTCTCGGGGCGCGAACGCGCCGGCTGCAGGCGCGCGTCGGGCATGACCAGCGGCTGGCGCCGATCAACGGCACGGGCGGCACACTGCCGGCAAATGGCGGCACGCTCGATCTCGAATTCGACGCCATTCGGCGCGGCATCGCCAGCTTCGATCGGCTGTGGCTGCGCTGGCAAGGGCCGTTCGGGCTGATCTGGAACCAGGCCGTGCTGCCGGTGGAGCGCAAGATAGCGGTGCTGCCCGATGTCAGCCGCGCCCGCGACGAGGCGATCACGCTGCTGCAGCGCTCCGCTCTTGCCGACGGCCATGCGCAGAAGCGCGCCGGCCAGGGCCGCGAGTTCGAGGCGCTGAAGGACTACCAGCCCGGCATGGGCCGGCGCATGATCGACTGGAAGCGCAGCGCCCGCCACGGCAAATTGCTTGCCCGCGAATTCCGCATCGAAGAGAACAACAACATCGTTCTAGCCATCGATAGCGGGCGGCTGATGTGCGAGCCGGTCGAGGGCGTGCCGAAGGTCGACCGGGCCGTGACGGCGGCGCTGTTGTCCGCCTTCATTGCGCTCAAGGGCGGCGACCTCGTCAGCCTGTTTTCTTTCGACGCCAGGCCGCGCGTTTCCAGCGGCGCCGTGCGCGGCTCGCCGAGCTTCACCATGATCCAGAAGCGCGCCGCCGAGATCGACTATTCGACCGAGGAGACCAATTTCACCCTGGCGCTGACGACGCTCGCCGCGAAGCTCGACCGGCGCTCACTGGTCATCGTTTTCACCGATTTCGTCGACCCGATCAGCGCCGAGCTGATGCTGCGCACCGTCGGGCGGCTGACCGAGCGGCATCTGGTGCTGTTCATGCTGATGAAGGATGTCGAGCTGGAGACTTTGGCCGATATGGCGCCTACCGCCCCGGAGGACGTGGCCCGCGCGGTCACCGCCGGCGACCTGCTCAGACAGCGGCAGGTGGTGATCGGCAGGCTCAGGCTGCTCGGCGCGCATGTCATCGAGGCCGACCACCAGCGGCTCGGCCCGGCGCTGGTCGAGCGCTATATCCAGCTCAAGGAGGAAAACCTCTTATGACGCTGCCCGCCGGCACCGATGCCGTGCGCCAGTCGCTGGCAAGCTTCCGCCAGGAGCGCGAGGCCGACTGGAAGGCGTTCGAGGCACTGCTTGCCCGCGTCGAGAAGCGCGCGCCGCGCGCGCTGTCGGAAGAGGAGCTGCTGTCACTGCCCTCCTCTACCGCTCGGCACTGTCCTCGCTTTCGGTGGCGCGAGCCACTTCGCTCGACAGCGCACTGATTGCTTACCTCGAAGCGCTCTGCCTGCGCGGCTATTTTTACCTCTATGGCGCGCGGCGATCCTTGAGAACGCGCATCGGCGACTTCTTCCTGCACGACTGGCCGGCGGCGATCCGCGACTTGTGGCGCGAGGTGTGGGCATCGGTCGCCTTGACGGTGATCGGCGCCATTGCCGGGTACTGGCTGGTCGCCTCCGACAAGCGCTGGTACGACGCCATCATCGCGCCGAGCCTCGCCGGCGGGCGCAATCCGGATTCGTCGGCCGAGATGCTGCGCAGCGTGCTTTATGGCGGCGGCGACCACTTTCTCTCGGGCTTCGCCGCTTATCTCTTCACCCACAACACGCAGGTGTCGATCCTGGCCTTCGCGCTCGGCTTCGCCTTCGCGGTGCCCAGCGTGCTGATCATCCTGATGAATGGCTGCATGCTCGGCGCCATCTTCCAGATCTATGCCGCCAAGAGGCTCGGTTTCGAGCTCGGCGGCTGGCTGTCGATCCACGGCACGACGGAGCTTTTCGCCATCGCCATCGCGGGCGCGGCCGGCATGCGCATCGGCACCAGCATCGCCTTTCCCGGCGAGCTGACGCGCATGGCCGCGGCCTCACGAGCGGGCCGCGTGGCGGCGACCGCGATGGTCGGCGTCGTCATGATGCTGCTGTTTGCCGGCCTGCTCGAAGGCATCGGCCGGCAGACGATCACAAGCGATATCGCCCGCTATTCGATCGGCGGCGGCATGCTGGCGCTCTGGATTTCTTACTTCTACCTGTTCCGGATGGTGCGGCATGGCAACGGCTAGGAATCCCGCCGCGCTGGTGCGCCCGCTGGTCACGCCGGAGGGCGTGGACCTGCGCGTCAAGCTGGCGGATGCCGGGACGCGGGCTTCGGGATTCCTGCTCGATGTGGTGATCATCGTCGTCGCCGCCGTCGCGGTCAGCCTTGTCGCGATCTTCGGCCTGGGCGGGCTCGGCGTGAAGGACGCCGAACCGCTCTTCATCGTCTGGATCATTTTCATCTTCCTGCTGCGCAACGTCTATTTCATCGCCTTCGAGGCGGGCCGGCGGGCGGCGACGCCCGGCAAGCGGATGGTCGGCGTCCGCGTCGCTTCGCGCAGCGGCGCCGGCCTCAGCCTCGACCAGGTCATCGCGCGCAACCTGATGCGCGAGATCGAGGTGTTCCTGCCGCTGTCGATCCTGGCCGCGCGCGGCAGCGCCGGCGTCGCCGACACGCTGTCGACCATCTTCGGCCTGGTGTGGGCGCTGCTGTTCTCCTTATTCCCGCTCTTCAACCGCGACCGGCTGCGGATTGGCGACCTGCTCGCCGGAACCTGGGTGGTCGAGGCGCCGAAGGTGGCGCTGCTCGAGGATCTGTCGCTGCGCAAGGATCCGGTCGCGACCCGCTTCCAGTTCAGCGCCGCGCAGCTCGACGCCTATGGCATCGCCGAGCTGCACAAGCTGGAGGAAGTGCTGCGCCGCGACGACTATTTCGCGATGAAAGCGGTGGCGGAAACGATAGGCCGCAAGATCGGCGCCAGGGTCGAGCCGGTCGATTCAAGGGCATTCCTCACCGCCTATTACGGCGAGCTGCGCGCGCACCTGGAGCGCAAGCTGCTGCTGGGCAATCGGAAGGCGGACAAGTACGCGCGGTAGACGCCTAAGCGAGGGAATGATGAGTTCGTTGCCCGAATTCGAACTTCAGGAAATGGAATCGCGGGCGGCCGCAGCCTGCCCCGGACCGTGGAAATCTTGGGACGAAGGTCGGGATTTCGACGGAGGATCCAACTTCATCCAGACCGGCAACGGGCGCAGAGCGCGGCGAAGACATTGAAAGTCCGGTGCGACCGTCGCGGAGCAAGATTTCATTGCGGCTGCGCGGCAGGACGTTCCTCGCCTGGTCGCGGAAGTGCGCCGGCTGCGCGCACTTCTTAATCAGACCGGATAGAGCCTCAGCGCCCCCGCCTACCCCACCCACTTCTCGTAGTCGGACACCAGAAGGTGAACCGGCGCCACATCCTCCTCGATGTTGGAGAAGCGGCCGATCGGATCGCGGAAGACGTTGTCGGTGAGGTCGTCATTGACGGTCGAGACCTCGCCGATCAGCACGTCCTTGCCCTCGGCCCAGAAGGCGTGCCAGACGCCCGGCAGCAGCGTCACGCTCTGGCCCGGGTCGAGCTTCAGGAGCCCGCCGGCGGGCAATCTGGTGATGGTGCCGTCGACCGGCACCGACACTTCGGCCTTCGGGTCGATGCCGCCGTCGCGGTCGTGCATGAACAATTCCAGCACCAGCTTGCCGCCGCCGCGGTTGATGATGTCCTCGGCCTTGATGTTGTGGCGGTGCATGGGCGACAGCTGGTCCTTGCGCGAGATCATGATCTTCTCGGCGTAGAGCATGCCCATGCCGAGCTTCATGTCCGCGTAGCGGCCGTTGCGGACGGTAAAAAGGAAGAGACCAAGCTCATCGAACTTCTCCTGGCCGTAGTCGGTGATGTCCCAGCCGAGACGCGAGCTGAAAATGGCCGAAGAGTCCGCCTTGTGCGCCTTCATCTCTTCCGGCGACCAGTAGGCGAAGGGCGGCATGATGTAGCCGAACGAGCGGATGAAGGCGTCGGCTTCGCGGATGATGTCGTTGATTTTGGAGCGCTTCATGGTCGTTTTCCTTCCGGCCGCTGCCTGCTGAAATCTGCCAACCCGAATATCGCAATGCCGGTCCGCTGTCGACGCAAACTGGCGGCTCTGGCCCCGTGACATCCGGCCCGAACGAGCCCATAACCCCAACGGGTTTTTGATTGCGCATGTCTTTATCCCGAAACCGGTTCCCACTTTCGGGAGACATGCTTTTGAACGGTGATCTTCATGGCAAGCATAGACGATCTCGACACGCCGGCGATCCTGATCGACGCGGCCCGCGCCGAAGCCAACATCGCAAAGGCGCAGGCGCATGCCGACCGCCACGGGCTGAAGCTCCGCCCGCATATCAAGACGCACAAGCTGCCCTACTGGGCGAAGAAGCAGGTCGCGGCTGGCGCGGTCGGCATAACCTGCCAGAAGATCGGCGAGGCCGAGGTGATGGCCGATGCCGGGCTTGAGGACATTTTCCTGCCCTACAACATTCTCGGCCGCGCCAAGCTGGAGCGGCTGAAGGCACTGCATGGCCGCGTCGCGCTGTCGGTCACGGCGGACAGCCACGAAACGCTGGCAGGGCTAGCCGCGACCTTCACCGATACCGGCCACCCGCTGCCGGTGCTGGTCGAATGCGACACCGGCATGGGCCGCTGCGGCGTGCAGAGCCCGGCCGAAGCGGTTGCACTGGCGAAAGTGATCGACCAGGCCAAGGGCCTGACCTTCGGCGGGCTGATGACTTATCCGGCGGCGGGCCGCGCCGCCGAAGCCGAGGCGTGGCTGCGGAACGCGCGCGAGACGCTTGCGGCGGCCGGGCTCGAATGCCGGCGCATCTCCAGCGGAGGCACGCCGGACATGTGGCGCTCGGGCGAGGACAGCGTCGTCACCGAATATAGGCCCGGCACCTACATCTATCTCGACCGCTACCAGGTCGCCAAAGGCGTCGGCACGCTCGACAATTGCGCGCTGACGGTGCTGGCCACCGTGGTCAGCCACCCGACGCCCTCCCGCGCCATCCTCGACAGCGGCAGCAAGGCTTTGTCCTCCGATACGCTAGGACTGCCGGATTTCGGCGAGCTGCTCGGCGTACCCGACGCGCGAGTGACTGGATTGAGCGAGGAGCACGGCAACGTCACGCTTTCAGACGGCGCCGCCCTGCGCATTGGCGAGCGCGTGCGCGTAGTTCCCGATCATTGCTGCGTGGTGACGAATTTGTTCGACCAGGTGCATCTGATCGACGGCGACAAGGTGCTGGAAACGCTGCCAGTGGCGGCGCGGGGGAAGATGGCTTGAGGATCCTGAGACGCACGCAGATGTTTTAAGTTCGTCTAGGCTGGCGGGACAGCGCCCCCCGTGTCCTGCCGGACATCTCCCCCCACTTTGGGGGAGATTGGCGGCTCGGGCGTCGCGCCCTCCTCCAAACGCTGAAAGTTGCCGAAAGCAATCGCACCATCCTTGTGGGGGAGATGTCCGGCAGGACAGAGGGGGGCGAGAAGGAACGCGACAGACCGCTATTGGTCCGAAAATCTACTGCCGTTCCGCCTGCCGCGCCGCAACCCTGCGCATCGCGATCACGCGGCGCCTGAAAATCTCCGTGCGGATCGCCATCAGGTGCAGCGCGAAGAACAGCACGGTGAAGCCAAGCGCCATCACGGCGAGCGGCCACAGCATCGAAGGGTCGATGGTCGGGCCGCCGAGGCGGAAGACCGAGGCCGGCTGGTGCAGCGTGTTCCACCAATCGACCGAGAATTTGATGATCGGGATGTTGATGAAGCCGACCAGCGTGATGATGGCGGCGGCCCAGGCGGCGCGGCCGGCGTCGTCCAGTGCGCGGGTCAGCGCGATAATCCCAAGATACATGAGGAAAAGCACGAAGACCGAGGTCAGCCGAGCGTCCCACACCCACCAGGTGCCCCACATCGGCTTGCCCCAGATCGAGCCGGTGATCAGCGCGAGCGCGGTGAAGGTGGCGCCGATCGGAGCCGCTGCCTTCAGCGCCACGTCGGCCAGCGGGTGGCGCCAGACCAGCGTGCCGAGCGCCGAGATCGCCATGATGGTGTAGCACATCATCGCAAGCCAGGCGAAAGGCACGTGGATGTACATGATGCGCACCGTGATGCCCTGCTGGAAATCCTCCGGCGCGGTGAAGCTCATATAGAGGCCGACGCCGAGCAGTATCGCCGCGGTCGCCGCGAGCCACGGAATAACCTTGTCGGCCAGCCCGACGAAGCGCGTCGGGTTGGCGAGATCGATCCAGCCGGCGAGGCGTGAGGTGGTGTCGCTCATGCCGATCTAAATAGACCGGCGATGCATCAGGGGCAATCGGACGGTTGTCGCACTCTCTCCTTCTCCCCTTGTGAGAGAAGGTGGATCGGCGCGCGAGCGCCGAGACGGATAGGGTGCGCGACGGAGTGAGACGCTGATCTTCCTGGAACACCTTCATCTGTCGCCTGCGGCGACACCTTGTCCCACAGGGAAGAAAGCTTACGCCGCTTCCGTCACCGGACGGCTGAGGCGACGGACCTCCTCGTCGTTGAGCAGGCCGCCGGCGCGCAGCAGGGCTGCGAAGCGGCCGTTGCGCAGCGACAGCTCGGTGAAGCCGCCGTATTCGACCACCTTGCCCTTGTCCATGAAGACGACCAAGTCGGCGTCGCGCACGGTGGTCAGGCGGTGGGCGATGATGAAGGTCGTGCGGTTGCGGCGCAGTTCGTCGATCGCTTCCTTGACTCGGTCCTCGGTCTCGACGTCGAGCGCGCTGGTCGCCTCGTCGAGCACCAGGATCGGCGCATCCTTCAGCACGGCGCGGGCGATGGCGATGCGCTGGCGCTCGCCGCCCGAGAGCTGGCCGCCGCGCTCGCCGACGACGGTGTCGTAGCCGCTGCTCTTGGCCAGGATGAAGTCCTGTGCGGCGGCGGCATTGGCGGCGGCGTGCACCTCGTCATTGCTCGCATCGGCGCGGCCGACCCGGATGTTATCCTCGATCGAGCGGTTGAGCAGGCCGGCGTCCTGGAAGACGGTGGCGATCGAGTGGCGCAGCGACTTGCGGGTCACCGTGCGAGTGTCGATGCCGTCGATCAGGATGCGGCCGCTGGACGGCGTGAACACGCGCTGCAGCAGGTTGATAAGCGTCGTCTTGCCGGCGCCGGTCGGGCCGACGATGGCGACGGTCTTGCCGGCCGGCACCTCGAAGGAGACATTTTCGATACCATGGCCCGAATTCGCGAACTCGAAGCTGACGTCCTCGAAGCGCACACGGCCGGTGACGTTGGTCAACTCGCGCAGGCCGTCCGGCTCGGCGGTTTCGGCGGCCGAGTCCTCGAGGCGATAGAAATCCTCGAGCTTGGCGCGGGCCTCGGAAATCTGCGTCGTGAAGGCGGACATCTGGTCGAGACGGGCGATCAGCATTCCGGCAAAGCCGGTGAAGGCGACGACGTCTCCGACACGGAGCTGGCCACGGGTGACGAGATAAGCCCCAATCGAGAGCACGATCATCATCGAGATGGTCGACGACAGGCGGTTCAGCGCATTGGCGATAGCCCACCAGTCGAGCACCGGGTTCTGCGCGTCGAGCAGGTCCTTGACGTAGCGCTTCAGCGTCGCGGTCTCATGGCCGATGCGGTTATAGCTCTGCAGCACGGCGACGTTGCTGACGCTGTCGGTCACATGGGCAAAGACGGTGTGGTAGTGGCACTCGACGGCGGTCTGCCCCGACTTGGTACGGCGCATGACGATACGGCCGATTCCGACGTAGAGCACGCCGAGGCCCAGCAGCACGATGGACATGCGGATGTCCATGGAAAGCGCGGTCGGCACCAGCAGCACCAGCGCAATGGCCGTCGAGAGATGCACGCGCATGAATTCGAGCCACAGGCTGAACAGGGTTTCGACGGCGCGCAGCAGCGTGTGCAGCGAATTGGACGTGCCGCGCTGGTGGTGCCAGGCGAGCGGCATGGTGATGACGCGCTCGAAGGACTGGCACAGCACTTCCGAACGCCGGGCATGGGCGAAGCGGTCGGCGCCGCGCGACACCAGCACGAAAGCTATGACATTGAAGACACCGAGAGCGGCCCAGACGGCGAGCGTCGAAAACACCGGACCTTTTTCGGAAATGGCGCCGATCACCCGGCCCAAAAGGATCGGCTCGAGAATGGCGATCGCGGCAAGCGCGACGTTGGCGCCGCAGATCAGCGCGACGCGCTTCTTGTCCGCAGCCAGATAACTCAGCGCTCTAAAGTAGATCTGCAGAAGTGACACTTCAGCTACTCCGCCAAACTCTTGTCCGTGCTCAATGTCGGTATTGTGCGCCGCACCATTTTTTGACACGTACCGGTTTATGTGTCGCGAAACAATGCGTCGTCTATCCCTTCCGTTCCGATTTAGCGAACAAAAGATGACGACGGTGCGAAATCTGACGTGATCACCTAACGGTTTGAGATAAAAGGTGAAATGTCAGCCTTGCGGCAAAACAATGGCACCTGCCCAGCGCTGCCACATTTTTAATCACTTGGCGCTTGCTTAGCCGTGCCTGAAGCAGCGTGGGCGCACGCTGCCCGGCCCATTGGCAAAGTAAAACGCCAAGCTCGGCCGCGCATCCCGAGAGATGCGCGGCCTGCAAGGCAAACCGTTGATCCTACGCAGGTATCTTGACGACGACGTCGGTCATCTCGCCGGCCCTCGGTTCGAAAGACCCTGATTTGGTCTTCGAACCATTGACTTCAAGCGCGATCGACTTGGTCTTTTTGTCGCGGATGACGCGAACCTTGATTTCGCCGCCGAACATCTTGAGTGTGGCGGCGTAGCCGTCCCAGTGGCCGGGCAGCTTCGGCCTAAACGTGATCTGCTTGCCGCGCCGCTCGATGCCGAGGATTCCTTCCACCGCGGCCCGGTAGAGCCAGCCGGCCGACCCCGTATACCAGGTCCAGCCGCCCCGGCCGCCTTTTCCTTCGCCGGCGTAGATGTCCGCCGCCACGACGTAAGGCTCGACGCGGTAATGCTCGGCCGCCGCCTCGTCCGAGGCGTGGTTGACCGGGTTCAGCATCGAGAAGCAGCGATAAGCCTCGTCGGTGCGTCCCATCTCGGCCAGCGCGATGACGAACCAGGTGGCGGCATGGGTGTACTGGCCGCCGTTCTCGCGCACGCCCGGCGGGTAGCTCTTGATATAGCCGGGATCCTTGTCGCTGTTCGAGAAGGGCGGCGTGAACAGCTTGACGATCTTGTGCTTGTCGTCGACGAGCATCTTCGTCGCCTGTTCCATGGCCGTGGTCGAGCGGGCAGGATCCCCCTCGCCCGACAGCACGCTCCAGGACTGGGCGATGGAGTCGATCTTGCACTCATCCGAATTGCGGGAGCCAAGCGGCGTGCCGTCGTCGAAGCTGCCGCGCCGGTACCACTGGCCGTCCCAGGCCGTGCTCTCCAGCGCCCGCTTCAGCAGGTCCGCGTGCTTCGTCCAGGCCTGCGCCCGCTTGCCATCGCTCTGTCCCTTGGCGATGGGGGCGAAGTCACCCAGCGTCTTCAACAGGAACCAGCCTAGCCAGACGCTTTCGCCCTTGCCGCCCTCGCCGACACGGTTCATGCCGTCGTTCCAGTCGCCGCCGAGGATCAGCGGCAGGCCGGCCGGGCTGCTGCGCTTGATGGCCAGATCGAGCGCCCGCGCGCAGTGCTCGTAAAGCGAGGCTGTGGTCTTGGTGATCTCGGGCGTGAAGAAGGCGTCGTGCTCCCCTCGCCAAGCTCCTGCCCGTCGATGAACGGTATCTGCTCCTTGAGGATGGCGGCATCGCCCGTCACCTCGATGTAGCGGGCCGTCGCGTGCGCCAGCCACACGACATCGTCCGAGATCATGGTGCGCACGCCGGCATCGGTCCGGGGCAGCCACCAGTGCTGCACGTCGCCCTCCTGGAACTGCCGGCGGGCGGCGTTGAGAATCTGGTCGCGCGCCAGCTTCGGATCATGCGCCAGCAAGGCCAGCGTATCCTGCAACTGGTCGCGGAAGCCGAAGGCGCCGCTCGCCTGGTAGAAGGCCGACCGCGCGCGGATGCGGCAGGCCAGGCTCTGGTAGGGCAGCCAGTGGTTGACCATGGCGTTGAGCGCCTTGTCCGGCGTCTCGACCTGAATGGTGTCGAGGAAGCCGCGCCAGACGCGCTCATTGTCGGCCAGACGCCGGTCGAAATCCTTGTCCCTGTGGGTCTGCACCAGGGCGCTCGCCTCGGCGGCCGTGGCGGCGTCGCCAAGCAGCCAGAACAGCGTCACGTCGCCGCCGGCCGGGATGTCGATGTCACTGGCGATCACCGCGCACGGATCGTCGCCTGCCTCGACGCGGCCGGACAAAGCAACTCCGCCAAGCACGGCCTGCGGATATTCGGTCGTGCCGTGCCTGCCGACGAACTCGCCGCGGTCGGCGGTCACCGAATGAACAGGCGCCGTCGCGGCGAGGAAAGCCACCCGCTCGCCGAAGTCGAGCCCGTAGGGGTTCTGCGCCAGCATGGCGCCCGTCGCGGCGTCCCTGGTCGGCACAATGGTTGCCGCCGTGCGCGAGCGATGGCCGCCGAGCACCCACTCGGCATAGGCATAGACGCGCAGCCTTGCCGGCGCGGGGCCGGCATTCTGGATGCGCAGCCGCGTGATCTTCACCGGATCCACCGGGTCGACGACCTGCGTCAGATCCATCGACAGCGGCCCGCGCTTCGAGCGGAAGGTCGAGAACCCCTGCCCGTGCCAGGTCTCGTAGGTCATCGAGGGATCGCGCACCACCGCGGCCATCGGCGAGAACGCCTTGCCGCTCAACTGGTCGTAGATATAGAAGCCCTCGCCCGGCCGGTTCGACACCGGGTCGTTCGACCACGGCGTCAACTGGTAGTCGCGGCTGTTGCGGCTCCAGGTGAAGCCGGCGCCCTCGGCAGAGACGTGGAAGCCGAAGGAAGCGTTGGAGATGACGTTGATCCAGGGCTGCGGCGTCACACGACGGCCGGTCAGCCGCGTCACGTAGTGGCGGCCGTCGCCGTCGAAGCCGCCAAAGCCGTTCCAGAGGCTGAGGCCGGTGCCGTCGGCGGCAATATCGGCTCCCCCCTCGCTTGCCCGCGTCGGCTCAGGCAAAGGCGGCGACGGCTGGCGGGCCGGAACGCCTTCCGCCTGCTGCAAAGCATCGCGAGCCTGCAATGCCGCCGTTTCGGCCCGCTCGAGCTGGTCGAAGATGGTGCCGTTGCGGGTGTGGAGCGCAACACGCGCGACCGACAGTAGGGTCTTGTAGGTCGGCTCGTCCATCAGGTCGCGGCGCACGGCGAAGATGTGCTGACGCGGGCCAAGCTCGCGACCACGCAGGCGGCTGTTCTCGCACAGCGTCTCCACTGCGCGCTGCAGGTCCTGCACGTAGGAGGATGCCTGCTCGTTGACGACGACGAAGTCGATCATCATGCCGCGGGCGCGCATGTATTCCTGGAAGCGCAGCGCCTGGGCGACGATCTCGAGATCGGCGACGTCGCCGATGCGCACCAGGAAGATCGGGAAATCGCCGGAGATGCTGGTCGGCCAGAGGCTCGATTGGCGGCCGAGGCCCGAGGCGATGGAGTCGGCGGGCAGACGCAGGAACGGATCGGGATAGATCAGGTAACGCGCCAGCTTCTGCACATTGGCGGCATCGGTCAGGCTGAGGCCGAGATGGCGCGTCTGCACCTGGCTGCGCGTCCAGGCGAGCATCGCCTGGCGGGCGAAGCTCTCCTGATGGTCGAGGCGGCCGATCGCCTCGTCGAGCTCGCCCCGGTTGGCGCCGACGACGGTCCAGAAGGTCAGCGAGATCTTCTTGTTGGCCGGCACGCGCACCTGGCGGCGAAGTGCCGCCACCGGGTCGAGCGTGAAGCCGTGGCTGCCGGAGAGCCGGGCGCCGGGGTCGAAGGCGGCAGCGTCGGCGATGGTGCGGCCACGGCCGATGAAGGCGCGGCGATCGGTTTCGGCCTCGGCGTCGCGCGAGGGACCCGACGGATCGGTGACGAAATGCACCATGGTTAGGTCGGGCTCGTTCTTTTCGCGCTTGCGCCTGGTGGCGAAGATCGCGCCGTTGTTAGCGGAGATCTCGGTCTCGACGAACATCTTCGAGAACGCCGGATGGGCGTTGTCCGAGGCTTCGTTGCCCAGCACCAGCTCGGCAAAGGACGTCACCTCGATGTGCCGGTCGGTGGGGCCGTCATTGTAAAGCGTGACGCGCCGGCCTTCGCCGTTCCCTTCGGAGATGACGATGCACTCGACCTCCGAACGCAGCGAGCCGATCGATTTGGTAAAGCTCGCCTTGTCGTCGGCAAACAGCGTCTGCACGCGCTCGCCCTCGGCGCGCTTCGGCTCGGCGGTGGCCGACCACCAGTCGCCGGTCGCGGTGTCGCGCAAGAAGATATAGGAGCCGAGACGGTCTTCGCTCGGGTCCGGCTGCCAACGGGTGATGGCAAGCTCGCCGAAGCGGCTGTAGCCGGAGCCGGTGGCGGTGACCATGACCGAGTAACGGCCATTCGACATGACGTTGGTCGCGCGCAGCGCCTTGATCGGGTCAAGGATGATGCGGCTGTCCGGGCTCTCGGTCTCGGTCTCGTCCTTGGAGCGCTCGTCGGCCTCGGTCCTGACGGTGGCGGTCGGGATGTCGCGCGGCGCCTTCTCCTGCAAGAGGAGTTCGGCCGACTCAATCACCGGATCGCTGTGGAAGCGTTCGCGCAGCCGACCCTCGAAGATGGCGTCCGCCACGGCGGCGATCGACATGCCGGAATGGTGGGCCATGTAGTTCTGGACGACGGCATGGTCGGTGCCTTCCGGCACGCGCTGCGGCGTGAAGTCGACCGCATCGTAAAAGCCGTGCCGGCCGAGCGCGCCGATCGCGCGCAGCCGCATCAGGTTCTGCACCGCCTCACGCGGATTGAACTGCGCCGCCAGGATGGTGGCGTAAGGCGCGATCACGGTGTTCTGGCCGAGACCACGCTTCAGGCCGAGGCCGGGCACGCCGAAGTTGGTGTACTGGTAGGTGAGCTCGCGGTCGCGGGCATTGTAGGCCGCTTCCGAGATGCCCCAGGGCACGTTCTTCGAGCGCGCATACTGGATCTGGCGCTTGATGATGAGCTTGCTGGTCTGGTTGAGGATCGAGCCCTGCGGCTCCTTCATCACCAGCGGCGGCATCAGGTACTCGAACATCGAGCCCGACCAGGACATCAGCGCGCCCTTGAAACCGATCTCGACAATCGGCCTGCCGAGCCGGAACCAGTGCTCGGTCGGCAAGTCGCCCTTGGCGATGCCGAACAGGCTGGTCAGCCGCGCCTCGGAGGCGAGCAAGTCGTAGCAGCTCTCGTCGAGCTGGTGCTCCTCGACGCGATAGCCAATCGACAGGAGCTTGCGCTCCTGCCGCATCAGGAAGGAAAAATCCATCTCGAAGGCGTAGCGGCGGCAGCGCCCGCGCAGCGCGAGCAGCTTGGTGCGGAGCGCCGAGACCGCGCTTTCGTCATTGTGCGAATCGTGCACATGGGCCTCGCAGGTCGCCTCCAGCCTGGCCGCCCAGTCGGCGATGACGTCGCTCTTGGGCGACGCCGCCTCGACGTGGATGGCCGTGGCGAGCTTGCGGATCTCGCCGGCCAGCACCGCGAGATTGATCGTGCGGATCGAGGCCATCTCGGGCTGCGCCTTGATGGTCATCACTGCCCGGCGCATGCCGTCGAGGCGGTCGGCAAGACGCTGGCGCAGCGGCCGCAGCTGGCGGCGGTCGTCGGGCAGTTCCTCCAGGCTCTCGTCGAGGATGGTGACGGTGTCGAGGATGCCCTCGAAATCGCCCTGCAGGTGGACGGAAGGCGCCTCGGCCCATTCGGCGCAGGCCGCGGCCACGGCGACCAGATGGCCGGCGAGATTGCCGCTGTCGACCGCCGAGATATAGAGCGGATAAAGCGGCTTCAGCGTCGTCGTGTCGTACCAATTGTAGAGATGCCCGCGATCGCGCGGCATGTTCTCGATGGTCGTCATCGTGGCGTCGATGCGGGTGATGGCATCCGACAGGCTGATCCAGCCGAAGTCGCGCGCCGACACCACCGAGAGCAGGTAGACGCCGATGTTGGTCGGCGAGGTACGCGGCGCCACCACCGGGGCCGGGCTTTCCTGGAAATTGTCGGGCGGCAGATGGTGATGCTCGGCCGTCACGAAGGTCTCGAAATAATGCCAGGTGCGACGCGCCACGGTGCGCAGCGCATGGATGTCAGCGGCGGAAATGCGCAGCCTGTCCTCGGTCTCGGCCGAGCGGCTGATCCAGCAGGCGACGGCGGGCGAGCCGATCCAGAAAATCGCGAAGAAGAAGGCGACGAACGCGCCGGTGGAATCGGCCAGCACCGGAACGGCAAGGCCGACGACGCCGATGATCACGGCGCCATACATCATGCTGTAATAGGCGCCGAGATCGCTGCCGCCGGTCTTGTGCGCCTGCGAGGCGGTGCGCCACTCCAGAAGGTTCTGGCGGCTGACGAAGAGCCGGTAAAGAGTGCGGACGATGGCATCGCCCATCATCCAGGCAAGGTGCGCCATCAAAAGCACCTTCAGCGCCACCAGCGCGGTGCCGAACACAGTGTCGCGCGCCAGCGCCGAGAAATGGCCGCGCGGCGTCTGGTCGCCGCTCTTCGGCAGGATGCCGTTGACGATGTCGAAGGTCGGGGCCATGAACAGGCTGAGGATCATCAGCGCCTGCCACTGCGCGGCCTGCGTGAACGGCAGCAGCGTCCAGCCGGCGATACAGGCCATCACCCAGAAGATCGGGGTCACCGAGCGGCGGAGGTTATCGACCATCTTCCAGCGCGACAGTGCCGGAACGCCAGAGCGCGGATCGAACATGAAGCCGAGCAATTGCCAGTCGCCGCGCGCCCAGCGGTGGTGGCGTGAGGCGTCGACCGAGTAGCGGGTCGGATAGTCCTCGACCAGTTCGACATCGGTGACGAGCGCGGCGCGCGCCAGGGCGCCTTCGAGCAAATCGTGGCTGAGGATGGTGTTTTCCTCGATGCGGCCCTTCAGCGCCGTTTCGAAGGCGTCGATATGGTAGAGGCCCTTGCCGGTGAAAGTGCCGTCGCCGAAGACGTCCTGATAGACGTCGGACACGGCAAAGACGTACGGGTCGAGACCGCGATTGGCCGAGAAGACGCGCTGGAAGAAGGAGGCATCGTCGCCGCTGGTGAGCGAGGCGGTGATGCGCGGCTGCAGGATGGTGTAGCCGGCTGTGACGACGCGCTTTGCCGGATCGAAATGCGGACGATTGAGCGGATGCGCGAGCTTGCCGACAAGGCTCGAGACGGCGTCGCGGGTGGTGCGCGTATCGGCGTCGAGCGTCATCACATAGGTGACTTTGTCCGGCAGCGGCACATCGAGCGGCAGGAAGGTGGTATCGCTGTCGCCGCGCAGCAGAAGGTTGAGCTCGTGCAGCTTGCCGCGCTTGCGTTCCCAGCCCATCCAGCAGCCCTGGGCCTGATTGTAGAGCCGGCGGCGATGCAGAAGATAGAAGCGCGGAGCGCCTTCCGACGGGTAGCGGGCGTTCAGCCTGGCGATCTCGTCGCGGGCATATTGCAGGATCTCGATGTCGGCTGCGTCGATTTCGGTCTTGGAATCAGGCCAGTCGGACAAAAGCGCGAAATGGATCTCTTCTGCCGTGTTGGCGAGATGATGCACCTCGATGTTGCGGATGTTTTCCTCGACGTCGTCGCGCGACCCGATGAGCGAAGGCACGACGACCAGCGTGCGCGCTGAGGTGGGGATGCCGTGCTTGTAGTCATAGCCGACTAGCCGCGTCGGCTTGAGGAAGAGCGCCACGACGGTGTTGAAGAAGGCCAACGCGCCTTCGCTCGCCGGCACCGCGAACAAAGCCAGCATCAGCGTGATCGCCCCCGCCGAGAGGCCGAGATTGGCAAGCGCGTTGCCGGACAGCACAAGCAGGAGCACCGTCAGCAGGAAGACCGGCACGACGATGCCGAGCCAGCCGGTGGCGGCAAAGGCGCGCTTGAAAGTCACATAGAAGGGAGCCCGGTAGCCGATCGCCTGTTCCAGCTCCGGCCGACGCGGTCCGACCAGGAAGAAGCCGACATCGGTATGCACGGAGGGGTCGGCAGTTTCCGGCACGCCGGACGCATCGGTGACCCCAGGCATGTGGCCTGCAAGCTCGATCGCCGTTTCGGCGACGCGGAATTCGGAAAGGTCGGAGCGGCGCGCAAGCTGCTCGATCGCGGTGCGATACTGATCGCGCGAGAAGAAATCGAGCGCGGCGAAATCGGTCTTCTCGCGCAGCAGCGTGTCGATGCGGCTGACGCCCTCGAACCAGACCGTCCAGTCGACGTCGTTGATGAGGCGCAGGCCGCGGATGATATTGCCGGTGGTGACGTTGCCGCTGGACAGCGTCTGATGCTCGGAGATGATGATCTCCTCGGCGTCAGAGCCGGTCTTCTCGAGCTCGCCCTCCAGCCATTCCAGCGCGCGGCCGGCGTTCTGCGAACCGTCACGCAGGCGATAAAGGAGCTGGGTGGCGAAAGTGGTATCCTGCGCATGCGCGGCGTAGCTCGACAGGATCCTGGTCCGGTCGGCATTGTCGTCGGTCGCCAACACCCGGTCGGCGACCTCGTTGGCGATCTGGCGCATCTCTCTGGTACGGTTGACGCGCACTGCGATGCGTCGGAGGTTTTCGATCAGCACGAACCGCAGCAGCGACGGCAGCGCCCAGAGCTCGCCGATCTTCAGCGGCTCGACCGATTGAAAGCCCTCGACGATGGCCTTGAACATGGTCGCCGAGACGGCGCTGTCGGAATGCTCGACATAGCTCCAGGCGACGACGAAGGCGCGCGGCAACGCCGTGCCGCCCGCAAGCTTGAGCGTCGGCAACTGGCGGTAGAAACGGCGCGGCAGATCGCGCTTGACCTGAAATATGGTCTCTTCGACCAGGTAGTTGTTGTCGAGCAGCCATTGCGCCGCGGGCGTGATCGTCTCGCCCTTGGCCTGGGCGGCGTTGGTCGAACGGTAGACTTCGAGAATCTTCTTGGCGCTATCGCGGATGCGGGCCTGGAATTCGAACGGCGAAAGCCCGAACAGGTCCCTGACATCGCCCTTGGCGAGTGCTGCGCCCAGCGCGCGCAGCCGGTCTTCCGGCAGGAAATTGGAGCGTATCGGCGCTTCCGTGACGGTCGGGAAGCCGGCACTAGTTTGTTCGATCTTGGCGGGATTCGTCTGGATGTTCATTGATTATTCCGTAAGGCGGGGCGCGATGCGGCGTCACCGCCACGGCAATGGCCCTAAAACCGGTTCAAATGCAATCTGTTGCATGGCAGGTTCGGCCGAAAGTTTGTTTGCGCTCCATGACAGGGGCGTCCCCTTTCGACAACTCAAAGGCGAACGCCCCTCGCTTCCCGCCCCGGGTCCGATCAGGGAAAGGATTCAGGCTTTTTCGTGATACATGCAAGGGGCCAGGCGATATTTCGCCCGCGCCGCGATCATGTTTGGCAACAGCCGTTAACCATTGGCGGCGGTGACGCGCAGGCGGATCACAAAAATCAGCTCATGCCCTTCAGGCTGGAGGCGCAGTTTCTGGCTCTGCTGATCGAGGACGAGCGCATCAAGCGGTCCGAGGCTGGCAGCGGTGTCCGTGAGGACTGTGACGCCACCGCCAACCGGCAAGATAATCGTCGTGCCGTCGGTCGACCTTATCTCGACTTCACCCGAAACAGGCAAGCGCTCGACCGTATGGCCGATGCAGCCGCGGCGGCTCATGACGTTGAGATCGGTGATCGGGCCGCCCATCAACGTGGCGCGGGTCGGCACGTCGCCGGGAAAAGGAAGCGGCGCCGAGGCTGGCGTCAGCCGCGCCGGCGGTCGAGCGGCGATGTCGAGCATAATGCCGTCGCCTTCCAGCACCGACAGCGTGCGGTCGACCCCGGCGAAGCTGGAGAATGGCCCGCTGGTCTCGACGCGCGCCATGGAGATGCGCCAGTCGAAATCCTCGAGACCGGCGCCATCAGGCGAGACGGCGATCTCGGTGGTCGTGCCGCCGCCGTTCTTCCACGGCATGACGCGATAGCCGGCGGCACGAAGGATGCGCATCGCCTCAACCCAGTATGCCCGGCAGGTTGAGCTGGTGCTCCTTCGCGCACTCGATGGCGATGTCGTAACCGGCATCGGCGTGACGCATGACGCCGGTCGCCGGGTCGTTCCACAGCACGCGCTCCAGGCGCCTGGCCGCGTCAGGCGTTCCGTCGGCGACGATCACCATGCCGGCATGTTGCGAGAAGCCCATGCCGACGCCGCCGCCGTGATGCAGCGAGACCCAGGTGGCGCCGGACGCGGTGTTGAGCAGCGCGTTGAGCAGCGGCCAGTCGGAAATGGCGTCGGAGCCATCCTTCATCGCCTCGGTCTCGCGGTTCGGCGAGGCGACCGAGCCGGAATCGAGATGGTCGCGGCCGATGACGACCGGCGCCTTGAGCTCGCCGTTGGCCACCATTTCGTTGAAGGCGAGCCCCAATCGGTGGCGGTCGCCAAGCCCGACCCAGCAGATGCGCGCCGGCAGGCCCTGGAAGGAGATGCGTTCGCGCGCCATGTCGAGCCAATTGTGCAGATGCGTGTTGCCGGGGGTGAGTTCGCGCACCTTGGCGTCGGTCTTGTAGATATCTTCCGGATCGCCCGAGAGCGCAGCCCAGCGAAACGGGCCGATGCCGCGGCAGAACAGCGGACGGATGTAAGCCGGCACGAAGCCGGGGAAGGCGAAGGCATTCTCGAAACCCTCGTCCTTGGCGACCTGGCGGATGTTGTTGCCGTAGTCGAGCGTCGGCACGCCGGCGTTCCAGAACGCCACCATCGCCTCGACATGCTCCCGCATCGACGCGCGCGCCGCCTTCTCCACTGCCTTCGGATCGCTGACGCGCTTCTCGCGCCATTCGGCCATGGTCCAGCCCTTGGGCAGATAGCCGTTGATCGGGTCATGCGCCGAGGTCTGGTCGGTGAGGATATCGGGGCGGATGCCGCGCCTGAACATCTCCGGCACGATCTCGGCGGCATTGCCGAGCAGGCCGACGGACTTCGCCTCGCCGGCCTTGGTCCAGCGCTCGATCATTCCCATCGCCTCGTCGAGCGTCTCGGCCTTCTCGTCGAGGTAGCGAGTGCGCAAGCGGAAGTCGATCGAGTCCGGATTGCATTCGATGGCGAGGCAGGAGGCGCCGGCCATGACGGCGGCCAGAGGCTGGGCGCCGCCCATGCCGCCGAGGCCGGCGGTCAGGATCCACTTGCCCTTGAGATTGCCGCCATAGTGCTGGCGGCCGGCCTCGACGAAGGTCTCGTAGGTGCCCTGAACGATGCCTTGCGTGCCGATATAGATCCAGGAACCGGCCGTCATCTGGCCGTACATCATCAGGCCCTTCCTATCGAGCTCGTTGAATTTTTCCCAGGTCGCCCAGTGCGGCACGATGTTGGAATTGGCGATCAAGACGCGCGGCGCGTCCTTGTGGGTGCGGAAGACGCCGACCGGCTTGCCCGACTGCACCAAGAGCGTCTCGTCCTCGCCGAGCGTCTTCAGTGACGCGGCGATGCGGTCGAAATCGTTCCAGGTGCGCGCCGCCCGGCCGATGCCGCCATAGACCACGAGCTCGTTCGGGTTCTCGGCGACCTCCGGATCGAGATTGTTCATCAGCATGCGCAGCGGCGCCTCGGTCGTCCAATAGCGGGCGTTGAGCTTGTCGCCGCGCGGCGCGCGGACTTCACGGATGTTGTGGCGAGGGTCGGTCATGTCGGCAGTTCCCTTTCGATCAGGTGCGGCGGGAGCGTCAGCGCGCGGCCCAGGCAATCGAGGTTTCGAGAATGGTTTTCAGCGTGGCGCGGATCGGCGCCGCGTAGGTTGGGTCGTAAGGCACCGGCCAGTTGTCTGGCGCGCCCTTTTCCGACGGCTCGCGCATATAGCCGCGGTTCGAGAGCTCCATCTGCAGCGCATGGACGCCGCTCTGCGGCCGGCCGAAACTTCTGGTGATCCAGCCGCCCTTGAAGCGCCCATTGACCACCCAGGACTGGCTGCTCGCCGCGAGGATGGCGGCTACCTTTTCCTGCAGGGATGGTTCGGTGCTCTTGCCGTCATTGGTGCCGAGATTGAACACCGGCAGCGTGCCTTCGAACAGGCGCGGCAGCACCGAGCGAATTGAATGGCAGTCATAGAGCACGATCTTCTCGTGCATGCCGCGCAGACGGTCGATCTCAGCCTGCAGGGCGGCATGGTAAGGCGCGAAGTAAGTCTCGCGGCGCAGGTCGATCTCGGACGGCGTCGGCTCCTCGCCCATGCGGTAGAGCGGATCGCCATCAAACGTGTCGGTGGGGCAGAGCGTGGTCGTCGCCTGTCCAGGATAAAGCGAGACGCCGGAGGGGTCGCGGTTGACGTCGATGACGGTGCGCGAGATGGCGGTGTGGACGACCGTGGCGCCAAGATCGTTCGCGAAGTCGTACAGCTTGTCGATCCACCAGTCGCAGTCGCGGCGGCCGAGCCACGGCGAGACCAACCGGCTGTCGAGGCCCGCAAGATCTATGCCGGTGTGCGGGATCGAGACCAGCAGCGGCGCCGTACCGCGTGTGATGGTGAGCCAGGGCGTGGTCATTGGAGCTCTCCACGGGTTGGAGCTCTACGGCGCCCCCCTCTGTCCTGCCGGACATCTCCCCCACGAGGGGGAGATCAGATATCACGCCGGCTTTCGCCAATCGTCCACGTTGCAAGAAGGAGCGGGGCGCCAAAGTTGCCAGTCTCCCCCCTTGTGGGGGAGATGTCCGGCAGGACAGAGGGGGGCGTGAAGGATCGCGACCTATCAGAGCATTCAATCTCATGACGCAATCCCCGGCAGCGCCACCGCAGCCGCCACCTTAACCGCCGCGCCGCTGCGGACCAGGGCGATCGCCTTTTCCATGTCGGGGTGGAAATGCCGGTCGTTGTCGAGATGCGGCACCTCGGCTCGGACCAGCTTGCGCACCGTTTCCAGCGCTTCGCTCGAAGCGAGCGGGGCATGGAAATCGCAGCCTTGCGCGGCTGCCAACAGCTCGATGCCGATGACGGCCGTTGCATTCTCGATCATGCCGAGCAGGCGGCGCGCGCCGTGCGCAGCCATCGAGACATGGTCTTCCTGGTTGGCCGAGGTCGGGATGGAATCGACGCTCGCCGGATAGGCCTTCTGCTTGTTTTCCGAAACGAGCGCCGCCGCCGTCACCTGGGGGATCATGAAACCGGAATTGAGGCCAGGCTTCGGCGTCAGAAATGCTGGCATGCCGGAGAGCGCCGGATCGACCAGCATGGCGATGCGGCGCTCAGACAGCGAGCCGATCTCGCAGACCGCAAGCGCGATCATGTCGGCGGCAAAGGCCACCGGCTCGGCGTGAAAGTTGCCGCCCGAGAGCGCGGTGTCGTCCTCGGCGAAGATCAGCGGGTTGTCGGTGACGCCGTTGGCTTCGGTCTCCAGCGTGTCGGCCGCCTTGCGCAGGACGTCGAGCGCGGCGCCCATCACCTGCGGCTGGCAGCGCAGGCAGTATGGATCCTGCACGCGCTCGTCGCCAACGCGGTGCGATTCACGAATGGCGCTGCCGGCCATCAGATTGCGCAACGCGTCCGCGGTCTCGATCTGGCCGCGATGCTTGCGCAACAGATGAATGCGCGGGTCGAAAGGCGCGTCGGAGCCGCGGGCAGCATCGGTCGACAGGGCGCCGGCGACCAGCGCCGACTGGTAGAGCGTCTCGGCTTCGAACAGGCCGGCGAGCGCGAAGGCGGTCGAGAACTGGGTGCCGTTGAGCAGCGCCAGGCCCTCCTTGGCAACGAGCGTGACCGGTTCCAGCCCATGCGAGACGAAGGCGACCTTGGCCGGGAAGCGACCATGCGGGGTAAAACATTCACCGACGCCGATCATGACCGCCGTCATATGCGCGAGCGGCGCGAGGTCACCCGAGGCGCCGACCGAACCTTGCGCCGGCACCACCGGAATGACGTCGTTGGCGAGCATCCCCTGGAGCAGGTCGATGGTCTCGGCGCGCACGCCGGAAGCGCCCTGGGCGAGGCTCGCCAGCTTCAGCGCCATCATCAGCCGCACCACGGGGGCCGGCATCGGTTCGCCGACGCCCGCGGCGTGGGAAAGCACGATGTTGCGTTGCAGCGTTTCAAGATCGTTTGCCGGAATGCGAACGCTGGCGAGCTTACCGAAGCCGGTGTTGATGCCGTAGACCGGCTCGCCTTTGGCGACGATGCGGGCGACGGCTTCGGCGCTGGCCTTGATCTTCGGCCGGCAGGAATCGTCGAGCTTCGGCACGGCGCCGCGATAGATGGCGCGCCAGTCGGCAAGCGTTGCGCTGCCGGGCTTCAGGATCAGTTCGGTCATTGTCCTCTCCAGATGCGGGCATGAAGCGGATTGAAGCCCATGCGGTAGACAAGTTCGGCCGGACGCTCGATATCCCAGACGGCAAGGTCGGCCGATTTGCCGGCTTCCAGCGTGCCGGTCCTGTCGAGAAGCCCCAGCGCACGCGCGGCCTCGCGGGTGACGCCGGCGAGGCATTCGTCGATGGTCAGGCCAAAGAGCGTCGCGGCCATGTTCATGGTGAGCAGCAGCGAGGTAAGCGGCGAGGTGCCGGGATTGGAGTCGGTGGCGACCGCCATCTTCACGCCGTGGCGGCGGAAGAGATCGACCGGCGGCCTCTTGGTCTCGCGGATGAAGTAGTAGGCGCCGGGCAGGATGGTCGCGACGGTGCCGGATCCGGCCATCGCCGCGGCGCCCTCCTCATCGGTGTATTCCAGGTGATCAGCCGACAGCGCGCCGTAGCGCGCGGCAAGCGCGGCGCCATGCAGGTTGGACAACTGGTCGGCGTGAAGCTTCACCGGCAGGCCAAGCGCTTTCGCCTTATCGAAGACGCGCGCGATCTGTTCCGGTGAGAAGGCAATGCCCTCGCAAAAACCGTCGACGGCGTCCGCGAGCTTTTCGGCGGCAACCGCCGGGAGGATCGTGCCGGCGACGAGATCGATGAAAGCGTCCTTGTCGCCCCTGGCTTCAGGCGGCAGCGCATGGGCGGCGAGACAGGTCGTAAGGATCGTGATTGGACGCTCACTGGCCAGACGGCGGGCGGCGCGCAGCGACTTTTTTTCATTGTCGGCATCGAGGCCGTAGCCGGACTTGACCTCGACGGTCGTCACGCCCTCGGCCATCAGCGCGTCGAGGCGGGGCAGCGTCTGGGAGACGAGCTCGTCTTCGCTCGCGGCGCGCAGCGACTTGACCGAGGAGACAATGCCACCCCCTGCCCTAGCCACCTCCTCATACGTGGCGCCGGCCAAGCGCGTCTCGAATTCGTTGGCGCGGTTGCCTGCATAGACAAGGTGGGTGTGGCAATCGATCAGGCCGGGGGTGATCCAGCGGCCCTGGCAATCGACCGTTTCGGCGCCCTGCCCGGCGGCTGCCGGCAGGTCGGCCTCCGATCCGGCGTAGACGATCAGCCCGTCGCGCGCGGCGATCGCACCTTTCTCGACGATGCCGAGACCGGCAGCACCCTCGGCCATGGTCGCCAGGCGCGCATTGCGCCACAGACGAAGGCCGCTCTTTCCGTTTGCTCCACCCATCATCTTTTCCATTTGAAAGGATGACGATTATGTATATACATATTGAAACGCGACGCAAGTGTTAATGTCGCTCGGGCATTCGGATTGGGAGTTTGGACGTGACGGCGATCTTTGCGGAACAGGCGCTGCTGCCCGGCGGTTGGCGGGGCAATGTGAGGATCGCTTTCGACGGCGGCCGTA
Source organism: Mesorhizobium sp. M1A.F.Ca.IN.022.06.1.1 (assembly GCF_003952605.1). Classification (NCBI taxonomy): domain Bacteria; kingdom Pseudomonadati; phylum Pseudomonadota; class Alphaproteobacteria; order Hyphomicrobiales; family Phyllobacteriaceae; genus Mesorhizobium; species Mesorhizobium sp. M1A.F.Ca.IN.022.06.1.1. Next base: position 331,032 of record NZ_CP034455.1, read on the forward strand.
TCTCTGAAGTCGAAGCGGGGTCTTCGGCACACGCCGGCGACGAACGCCACGCCATCGTCCTGCCCGGCATGCCCAACCTGCATAGCCACGCCTTCCAGCGCGGCATGGCGGGGCTTGCCGAACTGCGCGGTCCCTCGGCCGACAGTTTCTGGAGCTGGCGCGAGGTGATGTACCGCTTCGCGCTGTCGATGACGCCGGACCAGGTCGAGGCGGTCGCGGCGCAGCTTTATGTGGAGATGCTGGAAGCCGGGTTTTCGCGCGTCGGCGAGTTTCACTATCTGCATCACGACCGCGACGGGCAGCCTTACGCCAACATCGCCGAGATGGCGGAGCGGATCGCGGCTGCCGCCGCCGACACCGGCATCGGACTGACGCTGCTGCCGGTCTTCTATGCCCATTCGGCCTTCGGCGGCGCTGCTCCCAACGAAGGCCAGCGGCGATTCATCAATGATGTCGGACGCTTCGAACGTCTGCTTGAGAAAACTCGCGAAGGCGTTCGCTCGCTGGAGCAAGCCGTCGTCGGCGTCGCGCCGCACAGCCTGCGCGCCGCAACGCCGGACGAACTCAACGCGGTTGCAGCAATGGCGCCGAACGGGCCGATCCACATCCATGTCGCCGAGCAGGTGAAGGAAATCGAGGACTGCATCGCCTGGTCAGGCAAGCGTCCGGTCGAGTTGCTGCTCGGACATGCTGAGGTGGACAGGCGCTGGTGCCTGATCCACGCCACGCATATGACCGAGGCCGAGACGATCGCCATGGCCAAGAGCGGCGCCGTCGCTGGGCTGTGCCCCGTCACCGAAGCCAATCTCGGCGACGGCACTTTCGCCGCCCCCTCGTTCATCGAACATGGCGGCCGCTTCGGGATCGGCTCCGACTCCAATGTGCTGATCGGCCTGCCGGACGAGCTTCGGCAGCTCGAATATTCGCAGCGCCTTGCCCACCGCGCTCGCAATGTGCTGGCGCGCGCCGGCGGCTCTACCGGCCGCGCGCTGTTCGATGCCGCGCTCGATGGCGGCAGCATCGCGCTCGGCGCCGGCCCCTCAACTCTCGCCGTAGGCAGGCCCGCCGATTTCGTCTCGCTCGACGCCGGTCATCCCTCGCTTGCCGGCAAGGCGGGCGATGCCATCCTAGACGCCTGGATCTTTGCCAATGGCGGCAAGGTCGATTGCGTCTGGGTGCATGGCAAGAAGCAAGTGAGCGGCGGCAGGCATGTCAAACGCGAGGCGGTCGCCGGGCGCTTCCGCAAAGTGATGATGGCGCTTTCCGAGGGCTGATCCCGATGAGCATGACCGAAACGGCAGAGATGGAAGACGGCGAGACCCTGTCGCTGCACCAGCGGATCCTGTCCGACATCCGGGAAAAAATCCTGTCGGGTGCATGGGCGCCCGGCCACCGCATCCCGTTCGAGCACGAGCTGACGGCTCAGTATGATTGTTCGCGCATGACTGTGAACAAGGCGCTGTCGCAGCTCGCCAAGGCGGGGTTGATCGAGCGCCGCCGCCGCTCGGGCAGCTTCGTGCGCCAGCCGCAGTCGCAGGCGGCGGTGCTGGAACTGCACGACATCAGGATCGAGGTCGAGGCGCTTGGCCTGCCCTATCGTTATGAACGGCTGGAGCGCATGAAACGACGCGGCAATGCCGAGGATCGGTCGCTGCTTGGGCTATCTGCCACGGGTCCAGTGCTTTGGCTGGAGGGGCTGCATTTTGCCGGCGAACGGCCATTCGCGCTCGAGCAGCGCCTGATCAATCTTTCGGCGGTGGGCGAGGCCAGCGAGGAAGAATTTCTCGACATCGCGCCCGGCCCCTGGCTGATCGGCCGCGTGCCGTGGAGCGAGGCCGAGCACCGTATCCGCGCCATGGCGGCTGACGAAACTATCGCCGACACGCTCGACATCGATCCCGGCGCGCCCTGCCTGGTGGTCGAGCGCCGCACCTGGAGCGCCGAGCATCCGGTCACGCATGTGCGCTTCATCTATCCGGCGGAAAGCCACACGCTTGTGGCGCGGTTCACGCCTTCGCAGGGATGAGCAATCTTCCCCTCGCGGGCCCACGAGGGGAAGATTGGCGGATCCAGCGCCTTACAGCGCCGCCGTGATAATGATCTCGACCAGATATTCCGGGGTGGCGAGCTTGGCTTCGCCGGTGGCGCGGGCGGGCGTGTGGCCTTGCGGCACCCACTTGTCCCACTCCGAATTCATCTCGGCGAAGGTGCCCATGTCGGCCAGCCAGATGATCGCCTGCACGATCTTGGTCTTGTCGGTGCCAGCCTTGGCCAGCAATTCGTCGATGGTCTTCAGGATGTCGCGAGTCTGCGAGGCGACGTTGCCGCCGGGCTCACCGACTTGGCCGGCCAGATAGACAGTGTTGCCGTGAATGACGATCTGGCTCATGCGCGGGCCGACATCGATACGACGAATGCTCATGGGAGGTTCCTTCTTTCTAGGGTCGCGCCTGTTTAGAGTTCGTGCCGGCTCCGGGCAAGGCCGACCGGCGCGAAACCGATTGAGCCAATTTATCGGCTCCGGACCGCTTCCGTGTACACGGCGAGTTGACCGATCTGGACACAATTCTGCCGAACCGGCATGTTGACTAATGTAATAACATCACATATCGACGAGTGCTCTCGAATTCGTGTCCGATCCGAAACGCCTGATGACAAATGCCTGCCTGACCTTCCGCGACCTGACGCTCGGTTACAACAGCCATCCGGCCATTCATCACCTCAACGGCACGGTCCGAAAAGGCTCGCTGACTGCCGTTGTCGGCGCCAACGGCTCGGGCAAGTCGACGCTGATGAAGGGCATTGTCGGCGTGCTGAAGCCGATGGAGGGCACGGTTGTCCGCGCGCCCGGCGTACGCACCGCTTATCTGCCGCAGCAGTCGGAGCTCGACCGCAGCTTCCCGGCGCGGGTGGTCGACCTGGTCTCGCTTGGCCTGTGGCCGAAGCGCGGCATGCTCGGCCGCTACACCAAAGAGGATCGCGAGTCGGTCAGCAAGGCGCTGATGGCGGTCGGGCTCGGCGGCTTCGAGAAGCGGCCGATCGACACGCTCTCCGGGGGTCAGCTGCAGCGCACGTTGTTTGCCCGCGTGCTGTTGCAGGATGCCGACCTCATCCTGCTCGACGAGCCGTTCAATGCCGTCGACGCCAAGACCGTCGGCGACCTCATCCAGCTGATAAAGCGCTGGCATGGCGAGGAGCGCACGATCATGGTGGTCGTCCACGACCTCGATCTCGTGCGGCGGAATTTTCCCGAGACGCTGCTGCTCGCCCGCCAGCCTGTCGCCTGGGGCGACACAAAACAGACGCTCAGGCCTGAAAACCTGCTCAAGGCGCGGCGTTTTCACGAGGCCTGGGAAGAGAACGCGCCCTGGTGCGAGCCCGATGACCATGGCCATGACCACGAACATCATGACCACGCGGACGCGCATGATCATCATCACGGCCATGGCTCCGGACCGAGGGCGGCGTGATGGAGTTTCTCTACGGCCTGTTCATCCAGCCCTTCGCCGATTTCGCCTTCATGCAACGGGCGCTGTTCGGCTCGCTGATGCTGTCGCTCGGCGCCTGCCCGGTCGGCGTCTTCCTGATGCTCAGGCGCATGAGCCTGTCGGGCGACGCAATGGCGCACGCCATCCTGCCCGGCGCCGCCGCGGGCTTCCTGTTCTATGGCCTCGAGATCCTGCCGATGACCGTCGGCGGGCTGATCGCCGGCATCATCGTCGCGCTCGGCGCAGGGGCGGTTTCGCGCTTCACCATCCAGCGCGAGGACGCCTCGATGGCGGCCTTCTATCTGATCTCGCTCGCCATCGGCGTGCTTATGGTGTCGATCCGCGGCTCGAGCGTCGACCTGATGCATGTGCTGTTCGGCACCGTGCTGGCGCTCAACAACGAGGCGCTGATCCTGATCTGCGGCATCGTGGTTGTGACGCTCGCCTGCCTCGCCATCTTCTGGCGGGCGCTGGTCGCCGAATGCCTCGATCCGCTGTTCCTGCGCTCGGTGAGCCGCATGGGCAGCCCGGTCCATTTCATCTTTCTTGGGCTGGTCGTGCTCAACCTCGTCGGCGGTTTCCAGGCGCTGGGCACGCTGCTCTCGGTCGGGCTGATGATGCTGCCGGCCGCCGCCGCCCGCTTCTGGACGGTTCGCGTCGAGCCGATGTGCGCGCTGGCGGTGCTGATCGGCTTTGCCTCCTGCATAGCCGGACTGCTTTTGTCCTATCACGCCTCACTGCCGTCCGGCCCGGCTATCATCCTTTCGGCCGGCGTCGTTTATTTCTGCTCGATCCTGTTCGGCAGGCGCGGCGCGCTGCGCGCCCGTATCGTGCATCACCGCCACCGCACAGCTTAATCCCCAAGCAAGGAGACTCTTCCCAATGTTGAAATCCTTCCGCGCCGCCCTGGCGCTGAGCGTTATAACATTAAGCGCTTTCGCCACATCGTCCGCTTTTGCGGCGCCGCTCAAGGTGGTGGCGAGCTTCACGGTGATCGCTGACTTTGCGAAAAATGTCGGCGGCGACCGCGTCAACATCACCACCATCGTCGGCCCGGACGGCGACGCGCATGTCTACGAGCCGACCCCCGCCGATGCGGTGGCGATGGCCGGCGCCGATGTCGTGCTGGTCAACGGTCTGCATTTCGAAGGCTTTTTGCAGCGCCTGGTCGACACCAGCGCCACCAAGGCGACGATCGTGACGCTGACCAAGGGCGTGACGCCGATCGCCTTCAAGCCGGAATTCGCCGATGCCGACGCGGCCGAAGGCGCCGGCACCGGCGGCGGCAAGACGGTCAACGACCCGCACGCCTTCCAGTCGATTGCCAATGCCAAGATCTACGTGAAGAATATCGCCGATGCATTCTGCGCCGCCGATAGCGCGGGCTGCGACAGCTACAAGGCCAATGCCGCCGCTTACACGCAGAAGCTCGACGCGTTGGAGGGCGAAGTGACCGCGGCGATCCAGGCGATCCCCGAGGCCAAGCGCGTCGTCATCACCTCGCACGACGCCTTCGGCTATTTCGAGCATGCATACGGCCTGACCTTCCTTGCTCCGCAAGGCATCTCGACCGATTCCGAGCCTTCGGCCGCCGACGTGGCCAAGCTGGTCAACCAGGTCAAGCAGGACAAGGCGGCGGCGATCTTCATCGAGAACATCACCAACCCCAGGCTCATCGAGCAGATCGCCAGCGAGACCGGCATCAAGGTCGGCGGCACGCTCTATTCCGATGCGCTGTCGCCGCCCGACGGCCCGGCCTCGACTTATATCGACATGATGCACAACAACATCGAGCAGTTCAAAGGCGCGCTGCTCGGAAGCTAAGCGGCATCATCCAACCGGGCTAAAATCGGCCCGGTTGGATTTTCCGCCCCGCACTCTCTATTTGGCAGAGAGATCCGGTGCTACGGATTGCCGCCAATGCCGCGCGGTGGCATGACTGCGGCCAAGGATTGCGAGGACGACGCTATGGAATACCGCCAGATCAGCGAAGACTATTCGGTCTCGGGGCAGATCCAACCCGAGGACATCGTTGCCATCAAGGACGCCGGCTTCAAGAGCGTCATCTGCAACCGGCCGGACGACGAGCAGCCCGGCCAGCCCTCTGCCGACAGCGTCAAGGCGGCCGCGGAAGCTGCGGGGCTCGGCTTCCGCTACATCCCGGTGATCAGCGGCCAGCTCACCATGGACAATGTCGAGGATCAGGCCGAGGCGCTCGACGAGCTCGAAGGCCCAGTCTTCGCCTATTGCCGCTCCGGCGCGCGCTGCACCAACCTCTATGGGCTGATCCAGCAGCAGCGGGGGTGAAAGCTTGCGCATTGGCGAGAGCCAATTCCGCAGGTTCGCGTTCCGTCGCCGTCGCATCCAACAAAGATCTCCGCAAACTAAATCGGCAGCGCGCCGGTCTCTTTCAACGTTTCCAGCACGATCGCTGTCTTGACGTGCTGCACCGATTCATGCGGCAGCAGCACGCCGTTGACGAACTCGGAAAGCGATTTGAGATCGGGCGTCACCACCTTCAGGATGTAATCCATCTCGCCGGTCAGCGCGTGCGCTTCCTGCACCTCGGGTAGCCGCGCCACCAGCTCGCCGAAGCGGCGGGCATTGTCGCGGTTGTGGGTGGCCAAGGTCACCGAAATCACATTGACCAGCGAAAAGCCGAGACGGTCGCGGTCGAGCACGGCGCGATAGCCCCTGATATAGCCATCTTCCTCCAGCCGCTGGCGGCGGCGCGAGCATTGCGAGGCCGACAGGTTCACACGCTCCGAAAGGTCGTTGTTGGTGAGCCGCGCATCGCCCTGCAGGAGCGCCAGTATCTTGCGGTCAAATTGATCAAGGCGCGCATCATCCATGATTTTCTCCCCAATCATGCACAATCTACGCACATGATGGGCATTCCAGGCGGTTGAATGCAAGCACCATGCAGCCGTCCAGCGTTATTATGGTGAAAACTGGCCAAGCACGGCCGCACCAGTTTTCGGAGGACTGCCATGGGCCCCTTCCCGCATGACGCCCCGCCCGCCAAGATCAGCAAGGCGAATCCCGCCGGCACCGACGGCTTCGAATTCGTTGAGTTCGCGCATTCAGACCCGGCAAAACTCGCCGAGCTCTTTGCCCGCATGGGCTATGTCGCGGTGGCGAAGCACCGCACCAAGGACATTACCGTCTGGCGCCAGGGCGACATCAACTATGTCGTCAATGCCGAGCCAGGCTCGCATGCGATGAAATTCGTCGAAAAGCACGGCCCCTGCGCCGCCTCGATGGCGTGGCGCGTGGTCGATGCGAAGCATGCCTTCGACCATGCCGTGTCGAAGGGTGCTGTGCCCTATGAGGGCACCGACAAGGCGCTCGACGCGCCTGCAATCGTCGGCATCGGCGGATCGCTCCTCTATTTCATCGAAACCTATGGCGACAAGGGCTCGGCTTACGATGCCGAGTTCGAGTGGTTGGGCGAGCGCAATCCAAAACCCGACGGCGTCGGCTTCTACTATCTCGACCACCTGACCCACAATGTCTATCGCGGCAACATGGACAAGTGGTGGGATTTCTACCGTGACCTGTTCGGCTTCAAGCAGATCCATTTCTTCGACATCGACGGCAGGATCACCGGACTGGTCAGCCGGGCGATCACCTCGCCCTGCGGCAAGATTCGCATTCCGCTCAACGAGTCCAAGGACGAAACCAGCCAGATCGCCGAGTATTTGAAGAAGTACAATGGCGAGGGCATCCAGCACATTGCCGTCGGTACGGACGCGATCTACGATGCCACCGACAAGCTCGCCGCCAACGGGCTGAAGTTCATGCCCGGCCCGCCCGACACCTATTACGAGATGTCGCATGAGCGCGTGCACGGCCATGACGAGCCGATCGAGCGCATGAAGAAGCACGGCATCCTGATCGACGGCGAAGGCGTCGTCGACGGCGGTATGACCAAGATCTTGCTGCAGATCTTCTCGAAGACGGTGATCGGGCCGATCTTCTTCGAATTTATCCAAAGGAAGGGCGACGAAGGTTTTGGCGAAGGGAATTTCCGCGCGCTGTTCGAATCGATCGAGCAGGACCAGATCAAGCGGGGCGTGATCAAGCTGGATGGCAGGGCGGCGTAGCGCCTCCTTAAGCTTGGTTGCGGCCCGACCGATTATGACCTAAATTATGGTCAGAAAGGTCTAGCAATGAACGTTCCGATGGCGAAAGCGAAGGCCCAGCTCTCTGAGTTGGTGAAGCGTGCTCAAGCTGGTGAAGAGATCCATCTGACCCGGCACGGAGAGATCGTGGCGACCTTGAGCGCTCCCGCCCGGCCTGGCGGGAGCAAAGGGTTGTTCGGGGCTTTGAAAGGCCAGATTCGCATTTCGGATGATTTCGATGAACTCGGTCCCGAATGGGACGAGTACATCAAATGAGCCGCAAATATCTGGTCGATACCCATATTCTGCTTTGGGTTCTCAACGCGGATTCACGCCTTTCGGATCACCATCGTGACATCTTCCTTGCCGGCGAAGATGTCATCGTCAGCGCCATTTCCGTGGCAGAAATCGCCATCAAAAAATCGCTCGGCAAGGTCACGTTCGCAGGCAATATATCGGAAATCTTGCGGTCGAACGGTATTCCGATCCTCAGTGTGAACGAACTACACGCAGAACGGCTCGAGCATCTGCCGCTCCACCATCGCGATCCCTTCGACCGCCAGCTCATTGCACAAGCGCAAATTGAAGGCCTTACGTTGATTTCAGCGGACCGTCATTTTTCAGCGTATGATGTCACGCTGGCCTGATCCGCAATCCCCAGCCGCTCGACTTCCGCCTGCCTGAGCTTCAGATCATAATCGAGCAAAAACTCATCCAATTGCGGTGGGGAGACCGAGGTGCCCGACAGCATCGCGTGCACTTGGCCGCGATGGTGGATGTCGTGCAGGAAGACATGGGCGAGGATGTCGCCGATCTTTTCGGGGATCATGCCGTCCTCGCGTCGATCGGTGAGGACGCGGCGGTCGAGATCAAGCTCGGACAGGCTGTCGCAGAAAGCGACAAGTCTTCGGTCGAAGTCGGCCTGCGCTTCCGCCAGGCTTGACGCATCGTCAAACGGTATGAAGTCGTCATAGGCCGCAGCACCGAGGCCGCCACCGGTCAGAAAATCGAGATAGAGACGATCGACCGCAAGGATGTGGTTGAGCGTCTCCTTGATCGAGGGAAAGAAACTGGTTCGACCCGCCTCGAACTCGCCGGGCTGAAGCTCCAGCACGGCGCGGTAGAGCCGGTCGTTCGACCACAAATTGTTGCGCGCCATCCGGCGCAGGTGCTCGAGCAAGGTCACCCTTTCAGGTTCCTTTCTCCCCCTCGTATTTCTCGACCTTCTGCTCGATGGCGCCGAAGATCGAATGGCCGGCCTTGTCCTTCATCTCGATCCGCACCGTGTCGCCGAAGCGCAGGAACGGTGTCTTCGGCTCGCCGCTCTCGATGGTCTCGATCATGCGCAGTTCGGCGATGCAGGAATAGCCGGCGCCGCCTGCCGCGACCGGCTTGCCTGGCCCATCATTCAGCTTATTGGAGACGGTGCCGGAGCCGATGATGGCGCCGGCGGCGAGCGGCCGCGTTTTCGCGGCATGCACAATCAAGGCCGGGAAATCAAAGGTCATATCGATGCCGGCATTGGCACGGCCGAACGGTCTGCCGTTGAGATCGGCGAGCAGCGGCAGGCTGACCTTGCCGCCGTCCCAGGCATCACCAAGCTCGTCCGGCGTCACCGCGACCGGCGAGAAAGCAGAAGACGGCTTCGAGTGGAAGAAGCCGAAGCCTTTTGCCAGTTCCGGCCCTGTGATGGCGCGAAGCGTCACATCGTTGACCAGCATGATGAGGCGGATGGCCTCGCGCGCCTCAACCAGCCCGGCGCCCATCGGCACATCGCCGACGATGACGGCAACTTCCGCCTCCATGTCGATGCCGAAGGCTTCGTCGGCCATGCGGATCGGATCGCGCGGCGCAAGGAAGGAGTCCGAGCCGCCCTGGTAGATCAGCGGATCTGTCCAGAAACTCGCCGGCATCTCGGCGCCGCGCGCCTTCCGCACCAGCTCGACATGGTTCACATAGGCGGAGCCGTCCGCCCATTGATAGGCGCGCGGCAGCGGCGAATGGGCGTCATGCTCGTGAAAGCGGGCCGAGGGCACCGCGTTGGTCTCGAGCGATTCCGCCATCGCCGCCAGATGCGGCGCCAAGCGCTCCCAATTGTCGAGCGCAGCCTGCAGCGTCGGCACCAGGAAAGAGGCGTCGGTGAACCGCGTCAGATCGCGCGAGACCACGACCAGTTTCCCGTCGCGCGTCCCGTTCTTCAAAGTGGCAAGCTTCATGCGGTTTCCTCTCCTCGCGGGCTTTGTGCCGCTCGTCCCACAACAAGGCCGTCGCGAGTGATCGTCAAGCCACCCGCCGATCTTTTCCTGACTCTGACCTCACCAATCAGGACCAGTCGCCTTCCGGCGTGCCGTTGAAGCGCTTCTTCAGGTCGGCCCAGCAGTCGATGTAGTTCGCCTGCAAGGTGTCGAGTTCGGCGGCGTAGCGCGTCAGCATCTGCGGAAAGCGCGTCTCGAACATGAAGGCCATGGTGTTGTCGAGCTTGACCGGTTTCAAGTCGGCGCGGGTGGCCTTCTCAAAGCCGGAGGCGTCGGGCCCGTGCGCCAGCATCTGGTTATGCAGGCTGATGCCGCCCGGGACAAAACCTTCCTCCTTGGCATCGTACTGGCCGTGGATCAGGCCCATGAACTCGCTCATGATGTTGCGGTGGTACCAGGGCGGCCGGAAAGTGTTTTCGGCCACTAGCCAGCGCGGCGGGAAGATGACGAAGTCGACATTGGCCGTACCCTCCTCGCCGCTCGGCGCCGTCAGCACGGTGAAGATCGACGGGTCCGGGTGATCGAAGAGGATCGCGCCGACCGGCGAAAACGTCGCCAGATCATATTTATAGGGCGCGTAGTTACCGTGCCAGGCGACGACGTCGAGCGGCGAATGGCCAAGCTCGGTGACGTGGAAAGTGCCGCACCATTTGACGATCAGCCGACATGGCGTCTCCTTCTCCTGGAACCACGCGCAGGGAGTCTTGAAGTCGCGCGGATTGGCTAGGCAATTGGCGCCGATCGGGCCGCGGTCGGGCATGGTGAATTTTGCCCCGTAGTTCTCGCAGACATAGCCGCGCGCCTCCTTGTCGGCGAGCTCGACCTTGAAGACGAGGCCGCGCGGCAGCACCGCGATCTCGCCGGGGCGAAGCTCGATGACGCCCATCTCGGTGACAAAGCGCAGCGTGCCGACCTGCGGCACGATCATGAGTTCGCCGTCGGCATTGAAGAAATGGTCGTCGACCATCGAGCGGTTGGCGACATAGACATGCGCCGCCATGCCGGACTGGCCGACCGCGTCGCCGGCGGTGGTCATGGTGCGCATGCCGGAGATGAAGTCGGTCGGCTCGGTCGGGATCGGAACAGGGTTCCATCGGTATTGGCCGAGCGCCAGCTCGTGGTCGCCGACGTTGGGCGCCGTCTTCCACATGGGATAGCTCGCGCCCTTGAAGCGGCCGGTGTGTTTCACGCTTGGACGGATGCGGTAAAGCCAGGAGCGCTCGTTGGTGCCGCGCGGCGCGGTGAAGGGCGAGCCCGAAAGCTGCTCGGCATAGAGCCCGTAGGCCGGCCGCTGCGGCGAGTTGCGGCCCTGCGGCAGCGATCCCGGCAGCGTCTCGGTCTCAAAATCATTGCCGAAGCCCGGCATATAGGAAAAGGCCATCCGATCCTCCCTGATCCCGGGCTGCCGCCCTCAGCGTTGAGGAAGGCTTTCCGGTGATGTTGACCAAACTGGTTTCATTTGTAACCATCGAAAATGTAACTATCAACGCCGAACCCCGCATCGATGGTGCGCCAAATGAAACCGGAAATTCTCGAGCTAGAAAACTTCCTGCCCTACCGGCTCTACCGGCTGGCCGACACCGTGAGCCGCGAATTCTCGCGCATCTACAAGGAGCGCCACGGTCTGACGCGGCCGGAATGGCGCACGCTCTCAGGCCTCGGGCAGCGCGGGATGATGACGGCGACGGAACTCGGCGAGCAGTCGGCCATGCACAAGACCAAGGTGTCGCGCGCGGTCGCCGAGCTCGAACGCCGGCGCTGGCTGACAAGAGCGCCGGACGAGAACGACCGCCGCGTCGAGCATCTGACGCTGACCAAGGCGGGGCTCGCCGCTTACCGGGAAATGGTGCCGCTGGCGAAGGCGTTTGAAAGGGAGCTGCTGGCGAGGCTGAGCGAGGAAGAGAGAGCGGCGATTGTCAGGGGGTGGCAGCACTGGAAGAGGCTTTATCTTCTTCGTAGCGATCCTTCACACCCCTCTGTCCGGCAGGCCAAAGAGGGAGCTGTCCCGCAGCATTGCCAGGATGCTGCTTCAACCAAACCCTACCAGTCCATCACCACTTTGCCGGAACTGCCGCTGCGCATCGCATCGAACCCAACCTGGAAATCGTCGATGCCGATGCGATGCGTGATCAGACCCGAGACATCCAGCGGCCCCTGCACCAGGGCGATCATCTTGTACCAGGTCTCGAACATCTCGCGGCCGTAGATGCCTTTGAGATGCAGCATCTTGAAGATGACCTTGTTCCAGTCGATTTCGAAACCGGTCGGCGCGATGCCGAGGATGGCGATCTTGCCGCCATTGTTCATGGTGTCGATCATGTCGCGGAAGGCGGGCGCGGCGCCCGACATCTCCAGCCCGACGTCAAAACCTTCGGTCATGCCGAGTGCCGGCATCACGTCGCGCAGCTTCTCCTTCGAGGCGTCGACGACATGCTGAACGCCAAGCTTGCGCGCCAGATCCAGCCGGACGGGATTGATGTCGGTGATGACCACCTTCCTGGCGCCGACACACTGCGCGACCAGCGCGCCCATGATGCCGATCGGGCCGGCGCCGGTGACCAGCACATCCTCGCCGACCAGGTCGAAGGACAGTGCGGTGTGGACGGCATTGCCTAATGGGTCGAAGATCGCTGCGATCTCGTCCGGCACGTCGTCGGGGATCGGCACGACATTGTGCTGCGGGATCGCTACATACTCGCCAAAGGCGCCGGGCCGGTTGACACCGACGCCGAGCGTATTGCGGCAGAGATGCCCTCGCCCCGCGCGGCAGTTGCGGCAGTGGCCGCAGACGATGTGGCCCTCGCCCGAGACGCGCTGTCCGACCTTGTATTCGGTGACGGCCGCGCCGAAATCCGCGACGGTGCCGACGAATTCATGGCCGGTCACCATCGGCACCGGCACGGTCTTCTGCGCCCACTGGTCCCAATTGTAGATGTGGACGTCGGTGCCGCAGATCGCGGTCTTCCTGACCTTGATCAGCACGTCGTTGGGGCCGATTTCCGGCACCGGCACTTCTTCCATCCAGATGCCCGGCTCGGCCTTGGCCTTCACCAGCGCCTTCATCATGTTGGACATCGAACACTCCCCAGAAAATCTTCCCCGTCCTGACGGATCATCAACCTGCCGCTTCCAGGATGTTCTTCAGCCGCAGCAGATCGCGGTCGGTCGAACGCCGGACAGCCACGGCTATGAGCGGGGTCATGAGACGGGAAAAGCCGGCCGGCGAGCCGCGATTCCGAAGCGTCATATGCGTGCGGCCCTCGCCGGAATCCCGCCATGTGTAACTCGTCTCCATCGGAAAAGGCCCTTCGGCGGTTCGCATTACAAGCCGTTCGCCCTGCACGAATTCGACAATTTCGTAGGTGTAGACAAGCCGTCGCCCGAGGAACTGGGCTACGAAGGCAATTCTCGAGCCCACCCTGGGCGGCCGCGGCGTCTTCCATTCCACCGACTTGATGTTGACGTACCAGCGCGGAACATTGTCCGGAGCGGAAGAAAAGGCGGCGACGTCCGCGCGCGGCCTGGCGATCTCGATACTGCTCGTCACATCGATCGCCATGGCCCACTTCCATTGCCGGCGGTAGCGTCAAGCGATTACACCCAGTTCCTTCCCGACCTCGCCGAACGCCTCGACGGCGCGATCGATATCGGCGCCGGAGTGCGCCGCCGACATCTGGGTGCGAATGCGCGCCTGGCCTTTCGGCACCACCGGGAACGAAAAACCGATGACGTAGATGCCGCGCTTCAGCATGCGGGCCGCCATCTCCTGCGCAAGAGCGGCGTCGCCCAGCATCACCGGGATTATCGGATGATCGGCGCCGGCAAGCGTAAAGCCGAGCTTGCCCATTTGAGACCGAAAGCGTTCCGCATTGGTATATAGGCGGCGGCGCAGCGCATCGCCATTGCGGATCAGCTCGAAGGCTTTCAGCGAGGCGCCGGCGATCGCCGGCATCAGCGTGTTTGAGAAAAGATAGGGCCGCGAGCGCTGGCGCAGCCAGTCGACCACCTGTTTCTTCCCCGCAGTATAGCCGCCGGACGCGCCGCCCAGCGCCTTGCCGAGCGTGCCTGTGATGATGTCCACCCTGCCCTCGACGCCGCAGTGCTCGGCCGAGCCGCGGCCGTTCTTGCCGACGAAGCCAACGGCATGGCTGTCGTCGACCATGACCATGGCGTCGTATTTCTCGGCGAGGTCGCAGACTCCTTGCAGGTTGGCGATGATGCCGTCCATCGAGAACACGCCGTCGGTGGCGATCAGCCGGAAGCGGCGGTCCTTCGCCTCCTTCAGCCGCGCCTCGAGGTCGGCCATGTCGTTGTTGGCGTAGCGGAAGCGCTTGGCCTTGGAGAGCCGCACCCCGTCGATGATCGAGGCGTGGTTCAGCGCGTCCGAGATGACGGCGTCCTCCTCGCCGAGCAGCGTCTCGAACAGGCCGCCATTGGCGTCGAAGCAGGAGCCGTAGAGAATGGTGTCGTCCATGCCAAGGAAGGATGAGATGGTGGCTTCGAGCTCTTTGTGTTCTTCCTGGGTGCCGCAGATGAAGCGCACCGACGCCATGCCGTAGCCGTAGCGGTCGAGCGCCTGCTTCGCCGCATCGCGCAGCTCGGGGCTGTCGGCGAGGCCGAGATAGTTGTTGGCGCAGAAATTCAGCACCTTCTGGCCGGCAACCTCGATCAGGGCCGACTGCGTGGAGGAAATCACCCGCTCGGACTTGTAGAGCCCGGCCGATTTCAGGCCTTCAAGCTCGCTGTAGATGTGGGAGAGAAACGCTGCGCTCATCGTATGGCCCTATTTTGTTTGATGCGGACTGTCGCGCTGCGGACAAGAAAAATCCATCGCAAAAACGACCGCTTCGGTGGCGTTGTGCAAGCCGCGCCGCAGCTCCTTCAGCGCAGCCGGACAAGGATGTGTTCAAATGCGACGATCTGCGAAAGGACATAATAACCATCCTGTCAGCTTTGTCGCGCCGCCGGCTCCGGCACCGTGCCGGTTTGCCGAGCTGTTAACCCTTTCACGTCAAGGGTTCTGGCGCCGCATATTCATGGCAGGAATCCGTCGATCGGGAGGGGTCACTCAGTTATGTCGCAGCAGCCGGTGCACAGCGTTTCGCGCAAGCTGATTCTGCTGATCAAGAGCGGCTACTGGCTGGCCTTGCTGATCATCGCCGCCATGGTGATGGCTTCCTTCATCCTGCTGCAGCAGTTGATGGCGCAGCAGCAGCACAATGACGCACTGCTCAACATCGTCTCCACGCAGAAAGCGCTGTCGCAGCGCATCGTTTTCCTGGCCAGCGCGACCGGTGCCGCCCCGCGCGACAAGCAGCCGGCGCTGGTCACCGCGCTCAAGCAGGCAACGGGCGAGTTCGAGACCAATTACGACCGGCTGCTCAAGGAGACCGGCGCCGATCCGCTATCGCCGTCACGCAACGATCCGCAATCGATCGAATATGTGCTGTTTAGCAAGCCGTTCCATCTCGACTATTTCTCGGTCGGCCTTATCGCCAACGGCGATCGACTGGTTTCATCATTTGCATCCCAGCTTGGCATGCAAAGCGACGGCTATAAGGGCGGCGGCGAGCGCGTCGGCCTCGACGCCTCAGTCGCCAATGCGACTTTGTCCGGCTATGCCGCGCTCGGCCAGCGCATCAGCGCCTTCGCCACCGAGCGGTCGGATGAGATGCTCAGCCTGCACCGCACGCTGTTCTTTGCCACCATCGGCGTCATCGTGCTGGTCGCGCTATTCATCTTCCGGCCGATGTCCAAGGCCATCCTGCGCAAGACGCATGAACTGGTCGACGCCCGCAATTCGATGGCCTTCATCGCCGTGCATGACGGCCTGACCGGCCTGCACAACCGCACCTTCCTCACCGATCATTTCGACACGCTGATCAAGGGCGCGCATCGTCGCCGCGAGCGGCTGGCGGTGATCCAACTCGACCTCGACCGCTTCAAGCAGATCAACGACACGCTGGGGCATGCGGCGGGCGACTATGTGCTTGTCGTCACCGCGCAACGCATGCGCGATTCCTGCCGCGCATCGGATCTTTGCGCCCGTCTCGGCGGCGACGAGTTCGTGATGATCCTCAACGGCGCCGGCAGCACCGAGGACATCCATGCACTAGCCAAGCGCATCATCGCCAACATCAACGAGCCGATCACCTTCCAGGGCACGACCATAATGCCTGGCGCCAGCGCCGGCATCGCCGTCTATCCAGTCGACGCCGACAACGCGCAGGACCTGCTCGTCCATGCCGATCTCGCCCTCTATTCGGCCAAGAAGCTCGGCGGCGGCAGCTTCTCCTTCTTCTCCGAAGAGCTGCGGCTCGAGCTCGACTACCGCAAGCAGCTCGAGCAGGACATCCGCACGGCGATCGCGGAAAAGACCTTCGAGGTCTATTTCCAGCCTCAAGTGTCGCTCACCAGCGGCAAGATCAGCGGTATCGAAGCACTGGTGCGCTGGAAGCACGCCACGCGCGGCATGATCTCGCCCGGCGAATTCATCCCGGTGGCGGAGAAGTGCGGCTTCATGCCGGATATCGGCCGCATCGTCATCAGCAAGGCGATCAACGAAGCCGCCGAATGGGATCGCGCCGGCATCGATTTCGGACGCATCGCCGTCAATGTCTCGGGCACCGAGCTGCGCGAGCCGGATTTCGACAATTTCCTGTTCGGAACGCTGGAGCGAGCCGGGCTTGCGCCGCAGAAGCTGTCGCTGGAAATCGTTGAATCCGTCATCCTCGACGACGAGAAGACCGGCATCGCCGCCAAGCTCAGGCATATCCGCGCGGCGGGCGTCCATCTTGAGCTCGACGATTTCGGCACGGGCTATGCTTCACTCAGCCATGTCAACCCGAACGAGATCGATCGGCTGAAGATTGACCGCCGCTTCGTCCAGAACATCAACGAGAACGGCGACAACACCAAGATCGTGCGCGCCATCACCGAGCTTGCCCGCGGGCTCGGCATCTCGATCGTCGCCGAGGGCGCGGAAACGGAGGCCGAGCTCGACTCGCTGATGGCGATCGGCTGCGACCAGGTGCAGGGCTATTCGATCGCCTTCCCGATGCCGCAGGACAAGGCGCGCGAATGGCTTACCGCGCGCAGCCCGAAGAAGGCGAAGCTCAAGGTGCTGCAGGGCAGCCGGGCCTAACCTCCCACATTCGCCCGAAGCGCCGCCAGCACCTCGGCGAATTCCGCAAGCCGGTCGTCCGGCAGCCCAGCTCTCAGCCTTTTGTCGAAGGCGACGGCCTCGAGGCGCAACTTCTCGAACAGCGCTTCGCCGGTTTCGGTCAGCGCCACCTGATGCACCCTGCGGTTCTGCGGATCGCGGCGGCGCGTCAGCAGCCCTTGCGCCTCCATGGCGTTGAGGTGATGCGTCAGCGTCGCGCCCTGGATGCCGATCATGCCGGCAAGCTCGCGCTGGTTGGCCAGTTCCTTCGACTTGACCGAGAGCAAGGTCACCCAGACCGGCAGCGTTCCGCCGACCTCCACCAAGGCAGCGTCAAAGGCCTGCGCCACCAGTTTGGCGGTGCGCGCGAGATTCATGCCGATGGGCGGGCGATCAAATGGCGTCATGGCTGGACCCTAAAACAAGCAACGGGTTGGCGAAGCTTCGCATGAAGCGTTGACATCTAACTGTTAGATATCTAACTTTGTCTTATTAACGTTGTCGGACCCAGCCGATAGGCAAACCCGACAGGCAAAGCGTCACACCGGTGGCGGGGCGAACGAGAGGAATGCAGTCATGCAATATGTCTACATCGTCGTCATCGGCCTGCATGTTATGGCCGGCGTCTTCTGGGCCGGCACGACCATTGCGGTTGCCCGTGATCCGGAGATCAAGGCGGAGCGCTTTATCCGGCCGCAACTCGGCGCCTCCGGCATGGTCTTCTTGACCGGTCTGCTGCTCTGGTATTTCTTCCACGAAGGCGCTTTCGGCCCGATGGAAATAGTGCTGGCGCTGGGCATTGCGACGGCGCTGATCGCCGCCGGCGTGCAGGGCGCCCTGGTCGCCTCTTCCAGCAGGCGATTGGCCGGTGCCGATGCGGCGACGCAAACGCAGTTGCGCGCGAAAATGACCAAAAGCGAACGCCTCGCCGGCGGGCTGCTGGTCATCACCGTATTGTGCATGGCCACGGCCAGGATGTTCTGACCCCTCAACGGCTCGCGCGGTACCGGTGCAGGCCGGCGGCCGCGCGCGGCGCACCGGACCAACGCGGCAGGTGGCTCTCCTTGCAGGTCCGGTGCGTTTCCGTGGTGCGGCCGTCACCGGGCATCAGATCACCTCAACGGAACCGCCGCGTAGTTTTTCCCGTCGCAGCTTTATATAGGTCCGCATATTCGGCGCGATGCGAAAACCTTCCAGCCTGACGTCCTGAAGCGCTGCCGCCCAGCCAAGCGCTTCATAACGGCCGCCATATGTTTCGATCGTCGCGGCGAGATCCTCGCGGCCCAGTTGCCTGGCCAGGATGGCGCAGGCCGCGACCCGCGTTTCGATCGAGCGGCCATATTTGGGTGCGAATGCCAAGCCGCCGTCGGCGAGGTCGTCGACCTCGTGCGCAAGCTGCAGGAACAGGATGTCCTCATCGCCGGCCGGCACGCCCTCCTGCAGAAGGCGCTCGGGGTCGCCGGTGTCGAATTTCATGGCGCCGACGCGGGCGACGAGGCCTTCAGCCCTCGGCCCGATCCGCGCCTCCAGCCATTTCCGGTGCGCCTCGCTGCGCCTGCTGGACCTGCCGTCCGGATACTGGCCGCTGTCATAGGCAGCGTGGAACATCGCCGCGAGGACGAAGTCGAGATCCCGTTCGAAATGCGCCACCGACGAGGCGGCGCCTATCGCATGGCAGATGAAGGGCCGTCCCGACTTTCGATAGCGGCCGTTGAACATCGCGCACGCCACGCGATAGGCCTTCTGCACGCGTAGAAGATCGCCCAACGAGTGCCCGGACTCGTGCAATTGGATATAGAGCGCCGTATTGGTCTGGCGCGGAACGAACAGATCTTTTCCGGTCAAGCAAGCCCCCGACTATGCGACCCGGGTTGCAGCCCTCCGAATCCGCGCCCGAAAATTGCAAATAAGATCTGTCAGGTCTAGCCTACCCATTGGAGGACCGAGGTTCAGATCCGGATGCCGAACCTGATGCCGTCATAGATGGCGGCGTGGATGTTGCGCGAGGCGACTGCGTCGCCGATGCGGAACAGAACAAAGCCGCCTTCCGGATTGCGTGGCGGAAAAATGTCGCCGCCGCTTACCAGCCGCTCGTAGTCGACCGCGCCGCCATTCTTCGACAGCGGCTTCAGCGCGAGGTAGAGATCGTCGAGCGGCGCGGTGCCATGCTCGACGACCACCTGGTCGACGCGCCGCTCGCCGCGCCAGCCATCGGCGAAGTCCGACGCCAACTCGGCGATGAGCTGGTTACCCTCGCGTCGCACCGAGCGCAGACGGGTGTTGATGGTGACGGTGACGCCTTTCTCATGGAAAGCGCGCATATAGGGCACGTGGTTCAGGCCGCCCATTTCCGGCGCGAAGAAGCGCTCCGGTGAGACCAGTTCGAGCTTCGAGCCGCTGTTGGCAATCAATTCCGCCGCGCCCATGCCCTGATGGCCGCCATTGTCGTCATAGAGCAGCACGTTCTCGGCCGGCTTGACACTGCCGGCCATAATGTCCCAGCTCGAGGTGACGAGATTGTCGCCCGCTGCCAGCGGCGGGTTCTGCGGCAGGCCGCCGGTGGCGACAATCACCACATCCGGCGCCAGTGCCAGGACATCGTCCTTTTCGGCCCATGTGTCGTAGCGGATCTCGACGCCGAGGCGATCGAGCTCGGCAAGCCGCCAGTCGATGATGCCGATCAGTTCCTTGCGGCGGGGATTTTGCGTCGCGAGCCGCACCTGGCCGCCGGCCTGGCTGGACGCTTCGAGGACCACCACCTGATGGCCCCGTTCGGCGGCGACACGCGCGGCTTCCAGACCGCCCGCCCCGGCTCCGACGACCACCACCCGCCTCTTCGGCCCTTCGCTTTTCGCGATGACATGCGGGATCGTCGCTTCGCGGCCGGTGGCGGCGTTGTGGACGCAGAGCGCCTCACCGCCTTCATAGATGCGATCGAGGCAGTAGGTGGCGCCGACGCAAGGCCGGATCTCGTGCTCGCGCCCTTCCATCACTTTCCTGATGATATGCGGATCGGCGATATGGGCGCGCGTCATGCCGACCATGTCGAGCTTGCCGGAGGCGATCGCATGACGCGCGGTCGCGACATCGGAGATCCGCGCCGCGTGGAAAGTCGGGAATTTCGTCGCCGCCCTCACCTCGCCGGCGAAATCGAGATGCGGCGACGAGCGCATGCCGGTCACCGGGATGACCTTGGTCAGCGCCGCGTCGGTCTCGATCGAGCCGCGGATGATGTTGAGGAAATCGACCTTGCCGGAGCCAGCCAGACGTTTCGCGATCTCGACGCCCTCCTCCTTCGACAGGCCTTTTTCGAAATCCTCGTCGGCGACCATGCGGATGCCGACGACGAATTTCTCGCCGACCGCGGCGCGAACCGCATCCAGCACCATGTTGGTGAAGCGCAGCCGGTTGTCGAGCGAGCCGCCGAAATCATCGTCGCGATGGTTGGTGGCGGGCGACCAGAAGCCGTCCATCAGATGGCCGTAGGATTCGAATTCGATGCCGTCGAGGCCGGCCGCCTGGCAGCGCTGGGCGGCGGAAGCATAATCGGCAACGATGCGCTCGATGTCCCAGTCCTCGATGGTCTTGGGAAAGGCGCGATGCGCCGGCTCGCGCACCGGCGAGGCGGAAAGCACCGGCAGCCAGTCGGCCTTGTTCCAGCCGGTGCGGCGACCGAGATGGGTGATCTGGATCATGACCTTGCAGTCATGCTCATGACAGGCATCCGCAAGTTCGGCGAGCCACGGCACGATGGCGTCGTCATAGACATGCAGGTTGCCGAAGGCGGCCGGGCTGTCGCGTGACACGATGGCAGAGCCCGCTGTCATCGTCAGCGCCATGCCGCCCTTGGCCTTCTCGGCGTGGTAGAGCCGGTAGCGCTCCTTCGGCATGCCGTCCTCGGAATAAGCCGGCTCATGGCTGGTCGACATCACCCGGTTCTTCAGCGTCAGGTGCTTGAGCGGATAAGGTTGGAGAAGCGGGTCGTTGCTGGTCATCGTCTTCCTGCCGTATCAAATTGCGCGGGCGCTGCTCCCGCTTCCATTTCACGCATCGGATTCATCCGAAAACCGCTGCGCGGCTTTCGCTCCAATGCTAATGAGCCGCCAAACACGCCGGGTCCGTTCGATCGCGGCGCACTTTCAACTGATTGCACCTGCCGCCCTTGCAATCATCGGCGGCAGCGAGGAGCCATCGATGACCGACGCCAAAAACCTGACCCAGCTCGGCAAACACGTCGAGACGCCGCAGAGTCCCGAACAGGCAGTCCTGGAAACCGTGCCGTTCGAGCGAGGCGACGGCCCGCCCGCGATCGTGCGCTTCACCTGCCCGGAATTCACCTCGCTCTGCCCGGTCACCGGCCAGCCCGACTTCGCCCACATCGTCATCGACTACGCGCCCGACAAGACGCTGGTGGAATCGAAGTCGCTGAAGCTGTTCATGACCTCGTTCCGCAACCATGGCGCCTTTCACGAGGAATGCACCGTCATGATCGGCCGCCGCATCGTCGAAGCGACCAAGCCGCTCTGGCTGCGCGTCGGCGGCTACTGGTTCCCGCGGGGCGGCATCCCCATCGACGTCTTCTGGCAGACCGGCGCGCCGCCCGAAGGCGCCTGGCTGCCCGACACCGGGGTCGCGCCATATCGCGGGCGCGGGTGAAATTTGTTGCGAAAGGCTGGCGGGACAGCGCCCCCCTCTGTCCTGCCGGACATCTCCCCCACTTGGAGGGAGATCGGACATCACCCCGGCTTTCGCCAATCTCCATCGTGGCAAAGTAGGCGGGTCGCCGAAGCTGCCAATCTTCCCCCTTGTGGGGGAGATGGCCGGCAGGCCAGAGGGGGGCGCGAAGGATCGCCGGCGCCGAAGTTCAATCATATTCATTCGCACTGGTACTGGCTGAGCGCCCATTCGCCGGTGACCGACAGGAGGTCGGAGATCTTCCAGTCGCCGCCGACCTTCTTCAGCTTCCATTCGAGACGGTGCTGGTGGCCTTCGACGACGAAGACGACCACCACCTTGGCCTCGTCACCATTGATCGCTTCGATGGTGCGCAGGCTCTTGTCGATGGCGAGCTTGTCGTAATCGGCATTGTCGAGCGCCATGTTGGGATCGAGGCACTCGCCCTGACCCGAGGCGCGCAGCGCGTCGGCTTTGTCGAGTACGCTCTTCGCCGGATCGCTGAAGTTCTTGCGCTGGCTGGGGTCCAATTCCAGCCCGAGATGCTCGTAGAAGGGCTTCACCACCGCCGTCGGCGATCCGGGCAGGACGGGCGCAGCTGGCGCCGGTTCGGCCAGCTTGCTTTCAGGCGTTGTGGCCGGCGCCGACTTCTCGATCGCCGGCGCATTGTCGCCAGAGGACGCGTTCGGCGGCGGCGAGCCGAACAGTCCTTGCCCGTAGGCGCCGCCGTTCAGCCCCGCGGTCAGCATCGACAAGCTCGACAGCGCGAGGACCAGACGCCGAAGCACGGCGTCACTCCGTCGAGGAGCCGCATTCCAGCGCGCTGAGCGTCCAGTCGCTGGTTTTGGAAGTGATGTCGGCGATCTTCCACTTGCCGTCCACTTTCTTCAGCGACCACACCATTTCGCGTTTGGAGTCATCGCCTTCCGGGAAAAGATTGAAGCTTGCCGTCACCTCGGCGGTGTCGCCATTGACGGCCTCGGCAAGCTTCAGCGTCTTCGACACGGTCTTCTGGTCGAAATCCTGGGCGTCGAGGCCTGGGTCGAAGTCGATGCAGGATACCTCGTCGGGCTTCTCCTTGCGGGCCTTGTCGTTGGCTTCGAAGAGCTTGGTGACCGGCTCGGTGAAGCGGTCGCGGTATTTCGCGTCCGCCTCGAACTTCACTTCAGGCACATAGAAGAACTTCACGGCGTTGGAAGCCGGCCCGGCGAGTGCCGCGGCAGGCAAGGCGATCGAGATGGCAACTGCCAGCATCATCGGTCTCATGCAGGATCTCCGGATGGTCGGCGGCGTGGTGGCACGATCACCACCACGCATCCTGCATATCGGCTTTTTCACGGCGCATGAAGTCCTTGCGCTGCGCGCCTTAAGCTTCCAGCCAGACGTTCTGGAAGTCCATTTGATAGGTCTGGTGCATGGCGTAGTTCTTCACCTTCTTGTTCATGTGGCAGTAGAGCTTCTGCCAGAACGGCTGGATGATGACGCCGGAGTCCTGCAGGATCTGCTCGACGTCCTTCATCACCTCCTTGCGCTTGGCGACGTCGATCTGCGACAGCGCCTCCTTGAGCTTGGCGTCGAAATCCGGGTTCGAGAACGCGGTCTCGTTCCAGGCCTCGCCGGTACGGTAGCCCAGCGCCAGCACCTGCACGCCGAGCGGGCGCATGTACCAGATGGTCATGGAATAAGGATATTTCGTCCAGTCGTTCCAGAAGGTCGAACCGGGCAGCACCGTGCGCTTCACCTTGATCCCGGCATCGCGCAACTGGCCGGCGATCGCGTCGCCGGTGTTCTTCTGCCATTCGTCCTCGACCGTGATCAGCTCGTGCTCGAAGTCGGCCTGCCCGGCGTCGGCCATCAGCTTCTTGGCGCCCGCCGCGTCCCGTTCCTTCTTCGGCAGCGGGTAATATTCCGGATGGATCGGGCTGACATGGTGGTTCTCGCCGACCGTGCCGCGGCCGGCGTAGCCGAGCTGCATGACCTGGTTGTTGTCGACCGCCATCTGCAGCGCATTGCGCACCCGTTTGTCATCGTAAGGCTTGTGGGTGATGTTGGTGCGCGCAACGAGCGTGGTCGCCGTCGCGACTTCCGATTTCACCAGCTCCATCTTGTCTAGGGGGTCGATGAAGTCGGCCGGCGTCTCGAAATCGAGATCGATCTCGCCGGAATCGAAGGCATTCAGCGTGGCGTTGAAGTCGGTGCCGTAGTCGATGAACTCGACCCCGTCGAGCGGCGCTTCGCCGCCCCACCACTTGCCGTTCTCGCGGCGCTTGACCACGGCTTTCTGGCCCACATCGTAAGACACCAGCTCGAAAGCGCCGGTGCCGATCGGCTTCTTGATCGGATCGGCGCCATCCTTGTCGAAGTTGCGATGCACGACCAGCGCCGGATAGTCGGTGAAGCCCGGGATGATCGCGATATCGGCTTCGGACAGCTTCAGCTTGACCGTATGGTCATCGACCTTGGTGATCGCGCCATCCCTTGCCTTGCCGGTCTTGGCGTCGACCAGCGCGCCGACGCGGGCGGCCATGGAATTGCCGGAAGCCCCCTTCTCGCACCAGCGATTGAGGTTGAAGACGACGTCATCGGCGTTGAAGGCATCGCCGTTGTTCCAGGTGACGCCTTTGCGCAGATGCAGCGTGTATTCGGTGGCGTCGTCGTTGACGTCCCAGCTTTCGAGCAGCACCGGCTCGAAGGTGAACTGGTGCGTGTAGCGCACGAGCGGCTCCAGCCAGGTGCGGGTGACGTTCGCCATCTCCGTCCAGTCATAGGTGCGCGGGTCCTTCTGCGCCTTGACCGACATCGCGACATGCAGCGTTCCGCCTTTCTTCGGCTCTTGCGCCAGGGCTTTTGTCGGCGCGGCAAGGCCAATCATGCCATAGGCGAACGCCGTCGACGCGCCGAAGGCGCTTGCCAGCGCCAGGAATTCGCGCCGGTCCACGCGGCCCGCGCGCGCTTCTTTAGCCATCGCCTCGATGGCGGCAGGAACGCGATCACCGTTGCTTTTGAAGATTGTCATTTTTTCCTCCCATGTTGCGAAACATTGGCCATCCTGGTGCACTTTTTTTCAGCTGTAGATGGCGCCTGCAGCGTGAGCGTGCGTCCAGACGCTGCCTTGCCTGAGATAGTGAGAACTCGCTCCATCCTGCGGCATTTCGAATATCGTATACGAGCCTTGTTGAGCGTCAAGCTTCTTGGGGCATGAGCTGGAGAAAGATGCCGGGCGAAGAACCACCTTCACACCTTCGCACGCTTCATCGGCCAGGTGTCCGCCACGCGATAGCCCGCCGGCCAAGGATCTTCAGGATCCAGCATGTGCTGATGGATGCCGGTGATCCAACCGCGACCGCTGATCTGGGGGCGTATTGCGGGCATACCGACAACCTGCGTGGTGCCGAGAATCTTGCCGTGAAATTCTGACCCGATGATGGACACACCGGTGAAGCAATCCTCGGCTGTCATTTGACCCTTCGCGTGCAAGAGCGCCATGCGGGCCGACACCGCCGTTCCGGTCGGCGATCGGTCGAGCTTGCCAGGTTTTATCGAAACGACCGATTTTGCGCGGAGGCGGTTGCCATCCTGGGTGATGGCGCCGGCAAAAAGACAGAACGAATGGTGGCGCCAATCGGGACGCTCAGGGTGGGAGAACGCCATTTGTCGATTGGCCGCATCGGTGATGCGCACCCCAAGTTCGGCGAGATCACGAGCCTCGTCGGTTTCAAGCGCTAACCCTAGGGCAGGTGCGTCCACGACGACGAAACTGTCGCCTCCATAGGCCGTGTCGACCGTGATGGTACCGAGGCCATCGACCTCAAGCGGCACACCGACCCTGTTGGCGAATGATGGTACGTTTTCGACCGTGATGCGCTGGGCTTTTCCTCCGGCACAGTCGGCCCGCACGCGTACCAGACCGCCCGGCGCCTCGAGCACCATTTCGGTTACCGGCTCCTGCATGGGGATGATCCCGGTGTCCAGAATTACCGTCGACACGCAGATCGAATTGGAGCCGGACATCGGGGGCGTATCTTCCGGTTCCATTATGATCCAAGCCATCTGCGCATCGGGATGCTTCGGAGGGACCAGAAGGTTGACGTGCCGGAAGACGCCGCCGCGCGGTTCGTTAAGAACGAAGTTACGAAGTCGGTTGTCTTCTGCGATCCATTTGCGCTGGTCCCAGACAGTGGCTCCCGGCGGAGGAGACACCCCGCCAACGATGACATCCCCGACTTCGCCCTCCGCGTGGCAGGAAACAACATGGATGACTTTCGTGCTTCGCATTCGGGAGTCCCCAGAGCCGCGGCTTCCAATTGGATATCGTATACGATCTTCGGCTCTCGTCAAGGCTCGATTGAGGGGAAATGCGCCAGTCGCTGCTGATCGGCCGGGCTCAAAAGAACCCACGCCGGACGGCATCTCAGGCCATGCAGACACTCGGGTTGAGCAGAATCGCGAGCGTATTTGATCGCGAACATCGTCTACGATATCTATGTTTGCAGATCTGACGCTCCGTGCGGAGACTCTACACGTGCCATTTGCATTTGCCGACATTCCCGATTTGGGTGCCGCCCCCACCGCTTCCGACGTGGTTTTGAAGTTCATCCGCGGAGCAATCATATCCGGGTCGCTTGATGAGGGCGAACCGATCAGGCAAGACGACGTCGCCCGCATGTTCAACATCAGCAAGATTCCGGTGCGCGAAGCTTTGAAGCGGCTCGAGGCAGAGGGATTCGTGGCATTTCAGCGAAACAAGGGCGCAATTGTCGCCAGCATGTCGGAACCGGAGATCGTGCAGATTTTCGAGGTCCGAGCGATGCTGGAATCGAACGCAATTCGGCTTTCCCTCCCCCACATGAACGAGAAGACCTTCGATAAGGCGCAAGCAAGTTGCGACTCCTTTGCGAAGGAAACCGACGTCGGCCGCTGGGTGGAACTAAATTGGGAGTTCCATTCCAGTCTTTATCTAGACGCCGGGCGACCATATCTCCTCCGCATGATCCGGTCGGTTAACGATCGCATCGAACGCTATCTGCGAGTTCAGCTGACGATTTCCGGCGGTCATGAGCTTGCGGATCGAGAACATCGCGAAATCCTGGCCGCCTGCCGCGCTGGCGAGACCGAACAGGCCGCAAAGTTGGTCTACGATCATATTATGAACGCCTGTCAATCGCTTCAGAAACACCTTGCGATCGGCAAGGTGCGCGCTGGCTGAGCCACTGGCTTGCTGTCAGTCACGATTGCCGACGGCCTTTGCCCATATTTTGTCAACTAACGGTATCAGGCAGCTTTTCCTCGCGCCGCGCGATCAAATCCTTGAGACCTTCGGCGATGCCGTCGTCGAGCTTCGGCTCCTGGTAGTCGGCGAGCATGTTGCGCGCCCTTTCGCGGCCGCGCGTGTCGTGATCCTTCGCGCCCTCGGCTGTCCATTGTTCGAAGGAATTGAAGTCCATGATGCTCGGCATGAAGAAGGCGCGCTCGAAATGCTCGAGCGTGTGCTGCGTGCCGAGAAAATGCCCTTGCGGACCGACCTCGCGGACCGCCGCCATGGCCTCCTTGAAATCGTCGAAGGGAACGCCGCCGGCATATTTGTACCAACCGACGAGCTGTTCGCAGTCGGTGGCGAATTTCGAATAGCCGCAGGTAAGGCCGGCTTCAAGCCAGCCGGCGGAGTGCCAGATGTAATTGGCGCCGGCGAGGATCGCGGCATGCATAAGCATGTTCGCCTCGTAGCCGGCCTGGGCGTCGTTGAGCTTGGAGCCGACGTGGAAGCCCGAGGTGCGCCACGGCAGTTTGTATTTCCGCGCCAGCGCACCCATCAGATACATCATCTGCGCGGCCTCCGGCGTGCCCCCATCGGGGCGCCGGTCTTCATGTCGACGGTCACCATGAACTGGCCATAGATCTGCGGCGAGCCGGGACGGATGAGCTGGGTGAAGGCCACACCGGCGAGCGCCTCGGCATTCACCTGCGCGACCGCGCCGACGGCGGAGGCCGAGGTCGAGGCGCCGCAGAGCGCAAACGGTGCCAGGATCAGCGGCTGGTTGTGGCGGGCATAGACCCGCATGGCGTCGAGCATGGTGGCGTCCCACACCAGCGGCGAATTGCAATTGGTGATCGCCACCAGCACCGGATTGTCGCGCACGAACTCCTCGCCGAACACGATCGCAGCCATCGCCATCGTGTCTTCGGCCCGCTCCTTCGACGTCACGATGCCCATGAACGGCTTGTCGGAGTGCTTGAGCGCCGAATGAATGATGTGGAGGTGCCGCTTCGGCACCGGGATCTCCATCGGCTCGCAGATGATCGAGCTCGACGAATGCAGCGTCGGCGCCATGTAGGCGAGCTTGTGGAAATTGTTGAGGTCGTTAAGCGTGCCGTAACGCCGCTTGTTGTCGAGGTCGCGCACATAAGGCGCGCCATACATCGGCACGAAGATCGAGTTCTTGCCGCCGACGCGAACCGTTCGCTCGGGGTTGCGCGCATTGAGCGTGAATTCCGGCGGGACCTTCGAGACGAGCTCCATCAGCAGCGCGCGATCGATGCGGACGCGTGTGTCCTTGACGTCGGCACCCGCCGCCTTCCAAAGCGCGATCGCTTCGTCGTCGCGGAACTCGCAGCCAACCTCCTCGAGGATTTTGAGCGACTCCTCGTGGATCAGCTCCACCGCCTCGTCGGGCACGATCTCATAGGCTGGAATCTGGCGAACGAGCGTCGGGAAAGACGCGACCGGCGCGCTTCTCAGCGCCTTGCGCCCAAGGCGGCCGCCGCCGCGACGGTGGGTCGGCTCAGTCAATTCAGCGGCCAGTGCGTTCATGTTGTCTCCTTCATCCCGCCCGACCAAGTTAGCGACACGAAATATGGATGTGACGCTGGAAAATCCTGATCTCTTGTATAAGCTGCGCTTATGCGAAGCCTGCGCCACCTCCTGCCCTCGGCCGGCAGCCTCGTCGTCTTCGAGGCGGCAGGCCGGCTGTCGAGCTTCACCGCGGCCGGGCGCGAGCTCGGCATGACCCAGGCGGCCGTCTCCTATGCGGTGCGCGGACTGGAGGAACAGCTCGGCGCCAAGCTGTTTCAGCGCCGCCACCGCCAGGTGCTCCTGACCGAGGCCGGCGAGCGCTTCCACGCGGACGTCTCGCTGGGGCTGTCGCATATCCGCAAATCTGCCGAGGACCTTCGCCTGCAGGCGACCGGCGGCCATGTCACCCTTGCGGCCTCGACCGCCTTCGGCTCGTTCTGGATGATGCCGCGCCTGCAGCAGTTCCGCGACCAACTGCCGGGCATCGATCTGCGCATCCAGACCGCCGACCGCGACCTCGACATCATTGCGGAGGGTATTCCGCTCGGCGTGCGCGGCGGTGTGCCGCGCGACTGGCCGGACTATCACTCGCTGTCGCTGTCCGACGAAGAGATCTTCCCCGTCGCGGGACCGAGCTATCTCGCCAAATTCGGCATGCCGAAGACGGTCGAGGAACTGGCCACGCACCGGCTGATCCATCTCGAGGAGCCCTATCGCGAGGCGCCGAACTGGGACGAATGGTTCGCGTCGGCCGGAACCAGCCTGCGCAATGCCGAGCGCGGCCTGCGCATCAACGACTATGCCCTGGTGATCCAGGCGGTGATGGAAGGGCAAGGCATCTCGCTTGGCTGGCGGCATCTGGTCGAGCGGCTGGTGGCATCAGGGCTGCTGGTGCCGGTGACCGACCATGTGATGAGGACCGGCATCGGCTTCCACGTCATCTGGCCGAAGAACCGCGAGCTCAGCGACAACGCGCGCAAGGTCAGGGACTGGCTGGTGGCGCAGGCATGAAGTAGCCCCTCCCCCACACCGTTCGAATCCGCCTATAATCCTCGGATGCCCATTCGCCAGCTTTCCGAAACGATGATCAACCAGATCGCCGCCGGCGAGGTCATCGAGCGTCCCGCAAGCGTGGTGAAGGAGTTGGTCGAGAATGCGCTCGACGCCGGCGCGTCGCGCGTCGAGATCGTCACCGCCGGCGGCGGGCTCTCGCTCATCCGCGTCACCGATGACGGCTCGGGCATTCCCGAGCGCGAACTGGCGCTGGCAGTTGCCCGACACTGCACGTCGAAGCTGTCGGACGATATCCACGACATCCGCTCACTCGGATTCCGCGGCGAGGCGTTGCCGTCGATCGGCTCGGTGGCCAGGCTTTCGATCCGCTCGCGCACGGCCGCCGGCGACAGCGCGGCCGAGATCAGCATCGAGGGCGGCCGGGTGTCGGCCGTCAAGCCGGCGGCGGCCAACCGCGGCACGACCGTCGAAGTGCGCGACCTGTTCTTCGCCACGCCGGCACGGCTCAAATTCATGAAGGGCGAGCGCGCCGAATGCTCGGCCACCGGCGACGTGGTGAAGCGCATCGCCATCGCCTTCCCCGCCGTGCGCTTCACGCTTGCCGGTTCCGACCGCTCGACGCTGGAGCTGCCGGCGACCGGCGGCACGCCGGAGGGCCGGCTCGCCCGCATCGCGCAAGTGATGGGCGCCGACTTTCCCGACAATGCCATTGCCATCGATGCCATGCGCGACGGCGTGCATCTTGCCGGTCATGTCTCGATCCCTTCCTACACCCGCGCCAACGCGCTGCAGCAATATGCCTATGTCAACGGCCGGCCGGTGCGCGACAAGCTGATCGCCGGCGCGATCCGCGGCGCTTTCGCCGACGTGCTGCCGCGCGACCGGCATGCGGTGACCGTGCTGTTCCTTTCGCTCGATCCGGCAGCCGTCGACGTCAACGTCCACCCGGCCAAGGCCGATGTGCGCTTCCGCGATCCGGGCCTGGTGCGCGGGTTGATTGTCGGCGCCATCCGCGAGGCGATGGCCGGCGCCGGCATCCGGGCCGCGACCACCGGCGCGGCCGGCATGATGGCGGCTTTCCGGCCCGGCGCGGCGTCCTATTCGCATCCCGGACCGGCCAATGGCCACCGCAGCTATGAGGCCGCTTTTCGCGCCTCCGGCTCCAGCTTCGACCACGGTTCGAATTTGGCGCGCTCGCCGCAGCGGCCGCTCGACATGGGCGAAGCGCGGCCGGCGCGAGGCGGCTTCGCCGAGAACGATCAGGCTGCCTTCGACACCGGGCCGCTGGCAAGCGCCGACGCGCGGGCGGGCATCGCCGAGCCGGCCGAGGCGCTGCTCGGCACGGTGCTGGGCGCGGCGCGCGCTCAGGTGCATGAGAACTATATCGTCGCCCAAACCCGGGACTCGCTGATCATCGTCGACCAGCATGCCGCACATGAGCGGCTGGTCTACGAGGCCTTGAAGCACGCGCTGCACTCTCGCGCCGTGCCTTCGCAGATGCTGCTTTTGCCCGAGATCGTCGACCTTCCGGAAGAGGATGCCGAACGGCTGGCGATGCATTCCGAGACACTGGCCAAATTCGGCCTCGGCCTGGAGCGCTTCGGCCCGGGCGCGGTGGCGGTGCGCGAGACGCCGTCGATGCTCGGCGAAACCAATGTGCAGCAACTGGTGCGTGACCTCGCCGACGAGATCGCCGACAACGACACGGTCGAGACGCTGAAGGAACGGCTGGACAGAATAGCCGCGACCATGGCCTGCCACGGCTCGGTGCGCTCGGGCCGCCTGCTCAAGGCCGAAGAGATGAACGCGCTGCTGCGCCAAATGGAGGCGACGCCCGGCTCCGGCACCTGCAACCATGGCAGGCCGACCTATATCGAGCTGAAACTCGCCGACATTGAAAGATTGTTCGGGCGAAGGTGAGCGCACCAAAGCCCTCACCCAGCCTCCGCTTCACTTCCGCTGACTTCTCCCGATGGGAGAGGAGACCTTCAGCGCCAGCACCAACCTGTTCTCGTGGCCGCGTAGCGGCCAGATAAAGGTCCGCTCGAGGCGGCGCTTTTCTTGAGTCAGGAACCGGCCTCAACCCTTTGACTTACCGCTTCAAATTCACCACGATCACACCGCCGAGCGCCAGCGCGCCGCCGAGCATGCCGAAGAGTGTCGGCACTTCGCCGAGCCAGAAGAAACCGATCAGAGCGGAGGTCGGCGAGACCAGATAGAGGAAGTTCGAGGCGCGCGCGGCCGGCAGGCGCGACAGCGCGGTGGCCCAGGCGGCGTAGGCGATCAGGCTGGGCACAATGCCCAGATAGATGGCGGCGCCGAGGCCGGCCATGTCGGCGACCGCGGCCTGCGAAAACGCTTCCGCCAGGAAGGGCGACAGGCAGAGCGCGCCGAGCACCATGTTGGAAGCGGCGATCGTCAGCGGATGGTGGCGGGCAAAGAGCGGCTTCTGGACGATGGTGTTGACGGCCGAGCAAAGGGCGGAGCCCAGCACCAGCAGCGCGCCGGTGTTGAAATGCAGGCCATGGCCGTCCGCCACCGCGATGATGCCGATGCCGGCAAACGAGATCACCGTGCCGAACCAGGCCATGCCGGAAAAGCGCTCGCCGAGCAGCGCCATGGCCATGATGGCCGTGAAGATCGGGCTGACATTGATGATGAAGCCGGCGGCGCCCGCCGAGACGGTGAGCTCGCCGAAATTGAGCATGGCGGTGTAGAGCGCGACGAAGATGGCACCGCCGAAGCCGAAACGCCACAGCTCATCGATCCTCGGCACCGCCGGACGCTTGACCGCAAGGAAGATCGCTGCCGGGACGGCCGCGATGGCGAAGCGCAGCGCCCCGAGCTCCAGCGGCTGGAAGGCGGCGAGGCCAGCGCGGATCGCCGGGAAGGCAGACGCCCAGCCGACCACCGTCAGCGCCACCGCGATCGCGGCCGTGGTTTCCATGCGCTGTGTCTCATTCAACGTGCCGGTGTAAGCGCTCATTGCCGAATCCTCGTCTCTCAGTGCCACAGAGAGAGAAAACGCCATTGCCCGCCGATTGACAAACGAGCAATTCGAGGGTCAGCTGTGAGCATGCCTCACAGCTCTGACCAGCTATTGCCGCTCGAGACTTTGCGCGCCTTCGACGCGGCGGCGCGGACCGGAAGCTTTTCCGCGGCGGCCGAAAGGCTCAACCTCACCCATGGCGCGGTCAGCCGTCAGATCGCCAAGCTGGAGGACTGGCTCGGGCTCAAGGTGTTCGAGCGCAATGCGCGCGGCGTCACGCTGACCAATGAGGGCAACCGGCTGCACCTGCGCACCACCGAGGCCTTCGCGCTGATCTCGGTCAATTCCGATCGCTGGGTCGAGCCGCGCGGCACCGCGGTGGTGCGGCTGGCTTCGATCCCTTCGGTCAGCGGCCTTTGGCTGATGCCGCGCATGGCGGCGCTCGAAAACAACCCGACCCGGCTGCGCATCGTGCTCGACGTCGACAACCGCCAGGCGGACCTTGCCGACGAAGGCATCGACCTTTCGGTGCGCTGCGGGCGCGGCCGCATCCCGGGCCGCGTCTCGGTGCAGCTTTTCGAGGAGCACATTTTCCCGATCGCCTCGCCGGAGCTGGCGAAGGAGATCGGGCAAGGCGACCCGGCTCGGCTGCTCAAATTCCCGCTGATCAACGATTCCGACGCGTCCGCCTGGCGCGCCTGGTTCGCGGCACAGGAGGTCGATTATCGCCCGCGCCCGCAGGACCGGCGTTTCGAGGACTACAATCTGGTGCTCGACGCGGCGGCGCATGGGCTCGGCATCGCGCTGGCGCGGCCGCCGCTGACGGCAGACCAGTTGAAGTCGGGCCGGATTGTTCCCGTTGACGAGCGGGTCGCGCTCAATCCGGTGTCCTACTGGCTCGACCGCCCGGTCGGCCGGCCGCGCGCGGCCGCCGCCGATCTCGCCCGACGCATCGCCGAACAGGCGGGGCTGGCGCCGGAGAAGCTCGAAGCCTTCCTGCAGGACGAGGACTAGATCGCTCGGATCAGCGAAGCAGCATCAGCACGATCGTGGCGGTCGCAGCCGAGACGACGGCCGTCACGATCGATATCATCCACAGCGGCGTCTGGCCGGGTTCGGATCGCGGGGCATGGCCGGGGCTGCGAACGCCGCCGCGCGGCGGCGCATTGGCGTTGGCCGCTACCAGCACTCCGGACGCAAGCACCGGCGAGAACGAAGAGGGCGCCGCCACGACCCTTGCGGTGCCATCGGCGGCCGGCGGTGGAACCTGGGGCAGCGCCCGCGAAAGCTGATCGGCGTCAGCCGCCGACCTGCCAACCGGAGACTTCGTCGAGGCGCCATCAGGGCCGGCATCGGATTCCAGGACGGCTCTGTAGGCGTTCTCGATCTCGGCCGAGGACAGACGCTGAGTTGGTCGAGCGGCCGGCAACGTGCCGTTCAGCGCCTGCGCGGCCACTTGTGCGGAGGACACGACGGAGGGCGCCGGCGGCTGGACGAGCGCCTTGACCAGCGCCGCGGTCGCAGGTTCGGCCTTGGGCGACGGCACCGGCTGCGGCGCCAGCGCCTCTTTCAGCAGCGACGTCACGCTGGCATTGGTGATGTCCATGGCGCTTCCCGACAACCATTGTGCCAACCGGCATACTACATGAGCATTGCGCCAAGCTTGACCTTGCCTTCGATTTGTGGCGATTGAACCCCTATGAACCTATGCGCCATTCCATGATGAACCGTTTTGAAGGCCCCGGCGGCAAGGAAGCGCGCATCCGCTATCTCGACGGCGACTTCCAGGTGACGAGCCCCGGCGCGTTCGTGCGCTGCGCGGTGACCGGCGAGAGCATCCCGCTGGACGAGCTCAAATACTGGAGCGTCGCCAGGCAGGAGCCATATGTGAACGCGGCAGCGTCGCTGCGGCGTGAGATCGAGGCGCATCCGGAGCTGCGCAAGCGGGGGTAGAACCCCCACTTCGTCATCCCAGGTCGGAGCAGGAGCGAAGCGGCGTCGCGGAGATCATGGACCGTGAGCGCGCAGCAGTGCTCCGACGGCTGAGAATCGCTTACCGCGATCGCGTACCTCTTGGCTTTGCTGCACTTCGCCGACTGCGGCTTGGATCCTATGGCCTGCGCTCCGCTTCGCGTCGCGCTAGGCTAAGGACGGTCTCATCTTGCGCTGCCGCCATGCATCCAGCGTCTCATTGATGATGCGCTCCGGCACGTGGTCGATCTCGAACACGGCGTCGATCTCAAGCACGTCGAGCTGCTCCAGGAAGCCGGCGGGTGCGGCGCCGTGGCGAAGCCGCGCGGCATCCTTTGCCGTGGTGACAAGCCGAAGCCCCTCGCGCTTGGCAAGCGCCGCCAGATCGGCAAGCTCGTCCGCGGCGTAGAAATGATGGTCGGGAAAAGCGCGCGACAGCGCGACCTCGCCGCCGGCGCCGCGCAGCGTATCGAAGAATTTTTCCGGATGGCCGATGCCGGCAAAGGCAAGGAAGCGCCCGCCGGCAAAGCGCGCCGGGTTCGCCGGCTCGACATGGGCCAAAAAGATCGGCCGGCCGGCGCGCGCCGCCTGGCGTACCACCGTGTCGGCCGCGCTCCCCTCGCCCATCTTCAGCAAGCCGCCGGTGAACACCAGCTGATCAACGATCTTTGCCCGGAGCGGCCCGCCCGGAATGACGCGGCCATTGCCGATGCCGAAACGCGCATCGACCACGACCAGCGCGTAGTCGATATGGATGCGCGCCGACTGGAAACCGTCATCCATGATCAGCAAGTCGCAGCCATGCTCTGCCATCAGCAGTTTGGCGCCGGCGGCGCGGTTGGCCGTCACCGCGACCGGCGCATGTTCGGCAAGCAGCAGCGGCTCGTCGCCGACATGCTTGGCCGCGTCGTGATGCGCATCGACGACATGCGGCTTGGCGAAGGAACCGCCATGGCCGCGCGACAGGAAGCCGGGCGTGAGCTGCATGCGCTTTGCCTGTTTAGCCAGCGCGATGGCGACCGGCGTCTTGCCGCTGCCGCCAACGGTGAAGTTGCCGACGCACAGCACAGGTGCCGCGACCTTCTCGCGCGGCGCGTGCCGCATGCGGCGCCCAGCCACCATTCCATACATCGCGGACACCGGCGAAAGCGCCAGCACGCGCCAGTCCGGCTTTTCCCACCAGAAGGGCGGCGCTTCGCTGGTCATGGCGCGACTTCCATGGCGCATGACCCTTTCCAAAGATCGGATCCGAGTTTTTGGGCCATGCGCTAGCGCCCGTTGGCGCCTTTCAGGCGCGCCTTGACGACCAGCGGCTGGATGTAGGGTTCGAGCGACTTCAGCGTGCGCTGAAGCGCGCCGCGCATCTCATCGACGGTCGCTGCACCCGCCGCCATCATCTCGTGGCGCACCGCCTCGTTGCTCAAAAGGAAATTGACGGCGCCGGCCAGCATGTCGCGGTCGCGCACCAGCTTGGCGCCGCCGCGATCGAGCAGGCGCTGATAGGCTTCGCGGAAATTCTGCACGTTGCGGCCGGCCAGCACCGCCGTGTCGAGCATCGCCGGCTCCAGCGGGTTCTGGCCGCCCTCGGAGGTCAGCGAGCGGCCGACGAAGGCGATCTCGGTCAGCCTTAGATAAAGTCCCATCTCGCCGATCGTGTCGCCGAGCAGGATATCGGTGTCGGGCGTGATGCGGTCGCCCTTGCTGCGGCGCGCGACCTTCAGCCCCATGCCGGAGATCTGCGCGGCCAGCGCGTCCGCGCGGTCGGGATGGCGGGGCACGACGATGGTCAACAGTCCAGGGTGGCGCTTGTGCAAGGTCGCATGGACTTCTGCCGCGGCGACCTCCTCCCCGTCATGGGTCGAGATCGCCGCCCAGGTCGGGCGCAAGCCGATCTGGCGCTGCAGGATCGCCAGCGCCCGCTCGTCGACCGGCGGCGGGTTGGTGTCCACCTTGAGATTGCCGGAAACGGTCACCGGCCGGGCGCCGAGGACGCGGAACCGCTCGCCGTCGACATCCGACTGGGCAACGACATGGGCAAGATTCTCGAACAGCGCCTCGGCGACGCCGGCGCGCTTCTTCCACGACCGGAAGGAACGGTCCGACAGCCGCCCGTTGACCAGGACCTGCGGCACGTTGCGCGCGCCGAGTTCCAGGATGGTCATCGGCCAGATCTCCGATTCGGCTATGATGGCCAGCTCCGGCAGCCAGTGATCGAGGAAGCGGCTTACCGCGGGCTTGAGGTCGAGCGGCACATATTGGTGGATGATGCGACTGCCAAGCCGCTCGTCGGCGACCTTGGCCGAGGTCACGGTGCCGGTCGTCAGCACGATGTTGACGCCGTAATCGAGAATGCTTTCGACCAGCGGCACGACGGCGATCGTCTCGCCGACGCTCGCGGCGTGAATCCAGATCACCGGTCCTTCCGGACGCGGACGGCCGGCGACGCCGTAGCGCTCGCGACGGCGAACGCGGTCTTCCTTGCCGCGCGAGGCGCGCCAGGCGACATAGGGTCCGATCAGCGGATAGGCGACGGCCCCGGCGTAACGATAGGCGGTCAGGGCCGCGCGCGCCCAGCGCTCGCTCATTTGTCGCCGTCCACGAGGCGGTAGGCCTCGGCGGTCGCGGCGTTGAGCGAGGCGGTGACTTCCTGGCGCTTGCGCTCCATCTCGGCGTCGTCGGCGTTGGCCGGCACGAAGACCGGCTGTCCGACAATAACGGCGGAGCGGCCGAACGGCAGGTTGATGGTGGTCTTGTCCCAGCTCTTTTCCAGCACCTTGCGGCGGCTGGTGGCGATCGCCGAGGGCAGGATCGGGCGCCCGGAAAGCCTGGCCAAAAGCACGATGCCCAGCCCCGCGTCGCGCGGCGTGCCATGCGGAATGTCGGCGATCATCGCGACATTCTTGCCGGCCACCAGCGCTTTCTTGAGCGCAATCAAGGCTTTCGCGCCGCCTTTGTCGAGATGCCTCGAACTGTCGCGGCCACCCGAGCCGCGCACCGCCTCGATGCCGAATCTGTTCAGCATCAGCGCGTTGAGCTCGGCGTCGGCACTGCGCGAGACCATGGCGACCAGCGGCCGGCCCTTGGGATAATAAGCCGGCGTCAAGAGATGCTGGCCATGCCACAGCGCGATGATGCCCGGTTCGAGATGCGCATAGGCGCCGCCGGCGACCTGCGTCGACCCTTTCACCAGCGGGCTGGTGATGCGAATCAGCCGCACGAACCAGGCGAACAGGCTAGCGATGAAATTCTTGACGAATCGCGACTGGGCGAGCGGCTCTCGGATGCGGCGCCACAGCGTGCGAGTCCCGCCCCGCCCGGCGGCACGCCCCGTCGCTCCTTTCACCGCTTCATGTTCCATCGATGTCAACCGGCTGCCTTTGTTTCCGGGTCGAGCAACCGGTGCAGGTGAACGACGAAATAGCGCATATGGGCATTGTCGACGCTGGCCTGCGCCTTCGCCTTCCACGCGGCGTGCGCCGATTGATAGTCGGGGTAGATGCCGACGATGTCGAGCGCATCCAGATCACGGAACTCGGTTCCACCCAGCTTTTTCAGCTCGCCGCCGAACACCAGGTGCAAAAGCTGTTTCTTTCCGTCTTCCACGGCCATGCCGATCCTTCGCAGATTCATGAATTTTGTGAAACGTTTAGACCAAAGCCGCCGATTTTGAAACCGTGGGCCGACTCACCCTTGGTCAGCTCCGGCAATGACGCCGGCCAGGACACCCAGCAGTTCGCCGCTGCCGGCGGCGAGCGCGCCATGGTTGATCACCTCGCCGGCATAGCGCGGCGGCTTGCCGGTACGGTCGAGCAAGGCGCCGCCCGATTCGCGGAGGATAAGGTCGGCGGCGGCGATGTCCCAGTCATGCGCGTTGGGCTTGACGAAGGTCGCGTCGAGCTTGCCGTTGGCGATCATCGCCAGCCGGTAGGCGAGCGAGGGTATGTAAGCGACGCGGCGCATCCGGGCTTGCCAGGAAGCGGGCATGCGCTCGACCAGCGGCTTCGGCCCGCCGATCTCGACGGTATCGCCGAGTTGGCGGACCTGGATGCGCTTGCCGTTGAGGAACGCGCCCTCGCCCGGCAGCGCCCAATAGGTCTCGCGCTTGGCCGGACATTCGAGCACGCCGGCCAGCGAGCGGCCATCCTCGACCACGGCGACGCTGACGCACCAGGAATGCAGGCCATCGAGAAAGCCGCGCGTGCCATCGATAGGGTCGACGACGAAAGTGCGGCGGGCCGACAGCCTGGCATGATCGTCGGCGGTTTCTTCGGACAGCCAGCCATAATTCGGCCGCGCCTTGAGCAGGGTCTCGCGCAGATAGGCGTCGGCCGCATGGTCGGCTTCGCTGACCGGCGAGGTCCCGCCCTTCATCCACACCTGGGGGTTTTGACCGAAATAGCGCATGGCGATGGTGCCCGCCTCCCGGGCGGCGTCGCGCAGCAGAGCAAGGTCTTCGTGCGTCTCGGCTGAGATGACCATGTCAGGCGCCGGCAAGGGTCATCCCCTCGATCAGCAGCGTCGGCGCGGCAGTGCCGAAATTGCGGTCGAGATCGCTCGCCGGCACCATGTTGAGGAACATGGTCTTCAAATTGGAGGCGATCGTCACCTCGGCCACCGGATAGGCAAGCGCGCCGTTCTCGATCCAGAAGCCGGAGGCGCCACGGCTGTATTCGCCGGTCACCATGTCGACGCCCTGGCCGAAGACCTCGGTGACGTAGAAGCCGCGCTGCAGCGAGGCGATCAGCTCCTCCGGCGCGCGATCGCCGGGCTCGATGGCCAGATTGGTCGAGGACGGCGAAACCGAAGAGCCGCTGCGCGAGCCACGGCCGTTGGTGACGAGACCA
This sequence comes from Mesorhizobium sp. M1A.F.Ca.IN.022.06.1.1, assembly GCF_003952605.1. NCBI lineage: Bacteria > Pseudomonadati > Pseudomonadota > Alphaproteobacteria > Hyphomicrobiales > Phyllobacteriaceae > Mesorhizobium > Mesorhizobium sp. M1A.F.Ca.IN.022.06.1.1. The sequence continues at coordinate 370,343 of NZ_CP034455.1, forward strand.
AGCTCGCGCGCGGCCGAGGTCGACAGGAACCAGTGGTTGAGCACGCCTCTGTCGACCATCAACAGCTTGTCGCCCTCGACGCCTTCGCCGTCGAAGGGCCGCGACGCCTGGCCGCGACGCCGCAGCGGCTCGTCGGTGACGGTGATCGCGCTTGAGGCTACCTGCTTTCCCATCATGTCGCGCAGGAAGCTGGTCTTGCGCGCCACCGCGGCGCCGTTGATGGCGCCGGCGAGATGGCCGGCAATGCCGCGCGCCACACGCGGGTCGAACACGACGTCGACCGGGCCGGTCGCCGCCTTGCGGGCGCCGAGGCGACGCACGGCGCGTTCACCGGCCTTGCGGCCGATCTCCTCCGGCGCGTCGAGATCGGCGAAATGCTGGCGCGAGGAGAATTCATAGTCGCGTTCCATCGCCGTGCCTTGGCCTGCAATGACGCTGGTCGAGCGCGAAAAGCGCGACGCGACATATTGGCCGACAAAGCCATGCGAGGTCGCAAGCACCAGGCCGCCAAGGCCGGCGCTGGCGCTGCTGCCGGAGGAATTGGTGACGCCCTTGACGGCAAGGGCCGCCGCTTCCGCTGCCAGCGCCGCCTCCTTGAGCTGATCGGCCGACACCTCAGTCGGATCGAAGAGGTCGAGATCACGCAAATTGCGGGCGAGCAGCGCCGGGTCGGCAAGGCCCTGGAACGGATCCTCGGGGGAGACTCTCGCCATGGCGACGGCGCGCTCGGCAAGCGCCTTCGGGTCGGAGGCGGCGGTGGCCGAGACGCTCGCCACGCGCTGGCCGACGAAGACGCGCAGCGACACGTCCTCGCTTTCCGACGATTCGGTGCCTTCGACTTTGCCCAGCCGCACCGACACGCCGGCCGAACGGCCGCGCACGGCGACCGCGTCGGCGGCGTCCGCCCCGGCGCGCTTGGCCGCCTCGACGAGCGCCGCGACGCGGCCGGTCAGTTTCCCTGCGTCGAGCGTGTTGGTCATGGTTAGTCCTGTTTGTTCAAGCTGTGCGGGAGGGCAGATGCTGCCGCACATCCATGGATGCCGGGCCGCCATCTCTGGAAGCCCGCACAATCGTCTTGGATGCTGCTGCACCATCTATTGTTCCACCACCGCTTGTGCAATGGCGGATGCGGCAATCTCAAGGCAATCGCGGCCCTTCGCAGCGCACTGCCTCGCCGCAACCGCGTGAACAGTGCGGATTAGCCGGCCACCGGCGCCCAGATCACATCTTCAATCCTGGCGGCGCCGGTTGCCAGCATCACCAGCCGGTCGAAGCCGAGGGCCGAGCCGCTCGCCTGCGGCATGATGGCAAGCGCGGTGAGGAAATCCTCGTCCAGCGGATAGCGCTCGCCATAGATGCGCTCCTTCTCGTCCATCTCGGCGACGAAGCGGCGGCGCTGCTCGGCCGGATCGGTGAGCTCGCCAAACGCATTGGCGAGCTCGACGCCGCAGCAGTAGAGCTCGAAGCGTTCGGCGACGCGCGGGTCCTCCGCGCTCGGCCGGGCAAGGGCCGCCTCGGAGACTGGATAGCCATAGAGGATTGTCGCCCGTCCCTGCCCCAGCGCCGGCTCGACCTTTTCCACCATCACGCGGCTGAACAGGTCGGCCCAATTGTCGTCGGGCGCGGTGCGCAGGCCGGCGCGGACCAGGCCCTGGTGGAGCGCTTCGCGGTCGGTGCTGCCGTCGGCGCCGACGGTCGCCAGCAGATCGATGCCGGCATGGCGCATGAATGCTTCCGCCACGCTCAGCCGCTCCGGCTCGGCGAAGGGATCGGCCTCGCGGCCACGAAACCGAAAGCTTTTGGCCCCGGCCTTCGCCGCGGCGAGCGCCAGAAATTCGGCGCAGTCGGCCATCAGGCGCTCATAGGCCTCGCCGACGCGGTACCATTCGAGCATGGTGAATTCGGGATGATGCAGCGGCCCACGCTCGCGGTTTCGGTAAACGGAGCCCAGGCTGAAGATGCGCTTCTCGCCGGCGGCAAGCAGCTTCTTGCAGGCGAATTCCGGCGAGGTGTGAAGGTATAACGGCTGGCGCGACGCGTCCGGCGCGATCGCCTCGGTGGCGAAGGCCGCAAGGTGCGCCTCGTTGCCGGGCGAAACCTGCAGGGCGGCCGTCGTCACCTCAACGAAATCGCGCTCCGCGAACCAACCGCGCAAGGCGGCGGCAATGGCGTTGCGCGCCATCAGCCTTGGCCGGCGGTCGGCATGAACATGCGGCGTCCACCATCGCGAAGCGGCGGTCATGGGCGGGAAAATCGCCGAGGAGGCTGGCGGTTCGACGCAAGATGCGCTACGGCGCACGCGATGGCCGCCGTCGGCGCTTCGTGGGCAAAGACGCTTGCAGGCCGAAAAACTCGATTGGGATTGAATATCGTGGTCAAGGTCATCGCCAGTTCCTTACGCAAAGGCAACGTCGTCGATAAGGACGGCAAGCTCTATGTCATCCTCTTTGCCGAAAGCATCCACCCTGGCAAGGGCACGCCGGTGACGCAGCTCGACATGCGCCGCATCGGCGACGGGGTGAAGATCTCGGAGCGCTACCGCACGACCGAGATGGTCGAGCGCGCCTATGTCGAGGAGCGCGAGCACACCTTCCTCTATTCTGACGGCGAAGGCTTCCATTTCATGAACCCGGAAAGCTACGACCAGGTCGTGGCCTCAGAAAGCGTGGTCGGCGACATGGCGCCCTACCTGCAGGAAGGCATGGCGGTGCAGCTGGCGCAGTTCAACGGCGCGCCGATCTCGCTGACGCTGCCGCAGCGCGCTGTCTTCGAGGTGGTCGATACCGAGCCGGTCACCAAGGGCCAGACGGCGTCCTCGTCCTACAAGCCTGCGGTGCTCTCCAACGGCGTGCGCACGGCCGTGCCGCCGCACATCACGACCGGCACGCGCGTGGTGGTGATGACCGCCGACGGCTCCTATGTCGAGCGCGCCAAGGACTGAGGGTACAGCAGTCAACTATCACAGCTCGCCTGCGGCCAGGCGGGCCTATCGTCAGCACGGTTTGTCCGCCGTCTGGGCGTGAGGCCCTGACCCGAAGCGGATTTGCGGTTGCCGCGACGTGAACGGCAGATCCGCGCCGCGGCGCCGGTGGTTCGACGCACCGCATCTCTCGAACGAAGCCGGAGTGCGCTCAACGCTAGATTGGCCGACCGATCCACCGCACGATTTCATAGGCAGGCATCGGGCGGCGAAAGCCCTTCAGCGTCAGTTCGCCAACAGGAACGGATTCGACCAACGACTCGACAGCTCCGAGGACCCGTTGGCTAACAAGAATCTGGCGCGATTTGGCCTCCTCGCATAAACGGGCGGCATGGTTCGACACAGTGCCGATGACGGCATAGTCCGAGCGCTGATCAAAACCGATGCGCCCGATGGTTGCGTGGCCCCTGGCAATGCCGATCCCAAAGCCAAGCAAATAGTCCCGCTTGCGCCATCGCTCGGAATGCTCGTCAATCGCTTCGCGCATTGCGGCAGCCATCGAGACAGCTCTCTCGCTGTGGTCGGCACATGGCATTGGATCGTTGAAAACCACGACGATACCGTCGCCCACGAACCGCTCGAGCGTCCCCTCGTGACGGACGATTTGTTCGCCGAGACAGGAATGATACTCGGCCAGAACTGTCATGACTTCTTCGGGTTCGGCGGTCTCTGCGAACGCCGTGAAGCCGCGCAAATCGCAAAAGACAACCGTCACCTCGCGGCGGTGGCTCTGCAAGAGCGCATCTCCATTGCCCGCCGCAACGATGAGGTCGGCGACCTGTTCGGGCAGGAACCGCCTGAGCCGCGCCATTCGCTCGAGCTCCGTCACCTGGCCGGCGACGGTTTCCTCGAGCGAGCGGTTCCAGTCGGAAAGTTGCGCGGCTTGGTCCTCAAGGCGCTTGGCTTGGCTCGCGACAGTGTCGTGAAGCGCCTTCTGGCGCAACATCGAGCGCACCCGCGCCAGCAGCGCCCTGTGCTCGAAGGGCTTTGTCAGATAGTCGTCGCCACCGGCGTCCAGCCCCTCGACCACGTCGCGCATGTCGGCTTTCGCGGTGACCAGAATGACGGGGATCGATCGCAGCGAGTGATCCTGCTTGAGCATGCGGACCACACTGATGCCGTCGAGCTTCGGCATCATGATGTCGAGCAGGATCAGATCCGGCGTGAGTTCGCGGGCTTTCGCAAACCCCTCTTCACCATCGGCGGCGGTTACAACTTCATAGCCATTCGCCTCGAGACGCATGCGCAGGATCTCGAGGTTTTCCGGAGTATCGTCAACCGCGAGAATGCGAGGCGGATCGTGCAAGGTGTTGCCTCCCTCAAGAAAGGAAACCGCGAATCTCGGAAAGCAGCTGGCGTGGACTGAATGGCTTGGCAATGTAACCATCGCACCCAGCAGCAAGGGCTTTCGCCTTGTCGCCCGACAACGCGTAGGAGGTGACGGCGATAATCGGAATGTGCCGGAGCGCCGGGTCGGCCTTGATGCGGCGGGCCGCTTCATACCCGTCGATCACCGGGAGCTGAATGTCCATAAGGATCAGGTCTGGCCTGTGTGCTGCGGCTGCAGCGATGCCGGCGGCACCGTCCGCCGCCTCGATCAGTTCGTACTCGGTGGTGGCAATGAGATCGCGGATGATTTGGCGGTTGTCCTCGGTGTCTTCGACCATCAGGATTCGTTTGCTCATGCGGCCCTCACGTCCTCATTCATCCTGATCGGGACCTTCAGACGGAATGTCGACCCTGACCCGATCACGGACTCGACGTCTAAGGTTCCGCCATGCATTTCGGCGATGCGCTTCGAGATCGCCAGGCCAAGACCTGTGCCACCTTTCTGCCTGGTGCTGCTGTTGTCGACTTGCTGGAATTCTTCGAAGATGAGAGCCTGGTCTTTGGACGCAATGCCGGGACCGGTGTCTCGGACGGTGATCTCGAAGTTCCCATCGACCGCATCGGCAAGAATGTCGACTGCACCTGTTTCGGTGAACTTGACGGCATTGCCTGCGAGATTGAGCAGAATCTGCGTCAAACGGCGTTCGTCCCCACGGCCGATTGGAAGGTTCTCGGCAACAGTCGCTGAAAGCTCAAGACCCTTCGCCCGTGCCAGCGGCTCGACCGCCGTAAGGGTCGATCGGACAATCTGCGCGACGGAGTAGTCCTCGATCGCCAGCGTGAGCTGGCCGGCTTCGATCTTGGACAGGTCGAGCACGTCGTTGATGAGCCCGAGGAGGTGACGGCCGTTTGCCTGCACACGCGCGACGGTCGCCTTTGCCTTGTCCGGGAGTTCGCCATAGATGCCGTCGACCAGCAGTTCTGTGAAGCCCAGAACTGAATTGAGCGGTGTCCTGAGTTCGTGGCTCATATTCGCCAGGAACTGGGACTTGTGGCGGCTGGCTGCTTCCAGCTCCTCGCCTTTCTCCTCGATCTCGCGGAACAGCTTGGCATTCTGGATCGCGACCACCGATTGGGCTGCGAAGGTCTCCAACAGGTGAACAACTTGCTCATCGAAGGCGCCTGGCTTGTGGCGCCTGACGACCAATGCACCGACGATCTTGTTGGGCCTCAGCAGCGGAACGATCAGGATACCGCGATATCCGGCGTCGAGGATCGTCTTTCTCACAAGGAAGGATGAGGTTTCCTTGCTGAGGTCGGGAAATTGCACAGGCATGCACCGTCCAGGCGCGTCGCCAATACCCATATCGGCCAGCCCGATCGTCTGCTGCGAGACTGCGGCGATAAGCTCATCGCTCATCCCAAAGTTTGCGCGCGGACGGAATTGCTGCCGCGTGCTGCTGAACACGTAGATGGTGCCAGCATCAGTCGCCGACAACTGGACCGCCTTGGCGACGATCGTCTTCAGCACCGTGTCGAGATCCAGCGTCGAATTGACCGCCTTGCTCACTTCGCCAAGCGCCTCGAGCTCACCGACCGACGCCGCAAGCTCGCGCGTCCGTGCCTGCACCGCCTCGAAGAGCCGCGCATTTTCGATGGCGATCACGGCCTGGTCGGCGAATGTCTCGACGAGCGCGATCTCCTTGGGACTGAACGGTTGCGGTTCAGCCCTCGTCATGACGAATACGCCAACGAGATCACCTTCCCGCAACAGCGGGGCAGCGAGGACGGTGCGGAATCCGCCTGCCTCAGCGATCAAGGCGACGCGGTAGTCCGGATCAGCGGTCACGTCTTCGATTTGCACGATCCGCCGTTCTTCGATTACGCGCCCTACGGCGGAGCCTCGCCCAGCGGCAAGCGCTGGAAGTGGATTGGCGTCGACATAGGCACGGAAACTGGGCGGGTAGCCAAGCGTCGACACATAGCGGAATACGCCATCAAGCAACTGCACGATGCCACCCTTGTCGGCGCGACAGAGCCTGACAGCCGATTCCACCAGCGTATCGAGCACGACCTGTAGATCGAAGGTAGAGCGGCTGATGACCTTCAGAACGTCTGCAGTGGCTGTCTGCTGCTGAAGGGCTTCGTCGAGCTGCTGGGTGCGTGTCTCAATCTCCTGATACAAGCGCCCCAGCTGATCGGAGGTCTGGTTGACGTTAGCGGCGAGCACTCCAAGTTCGTCGCGATTGGCGACGGCAACCCGTTGGGCGAAGTCGCCGGCCGCTATCTGGCTGAGACGCGTCTCGATCTTCTTGACCGGTTCGATCAACGACCAGGAGATGATGTAACCGAGCCCCAACGCCAGCAGGATACTGCCTACGGCAAACGAAACCACGATCAGTCTGGACGTGCCGTACGCACCCTCGGTCGTTTCGATGGCCGCCACCATGTCGGCTTCGGCCATGTTGACCAGCTGGTTTGTCAGCCGCTCGAGGCGATCAGCCGACGGTATGATTTCATCAAGCTGGACCTTGCGCGCCTCCTCGGTACGGCCGGCGCGGACAAGCTCTGCCACGTGCGTCACCCCGGCCGTCAGTCGTTCGTACTCTTGCCTGACCTGGCCAAGCACTTCCACCTCGGCTTTGGCGACGAACTCCATGCGTTCGAGGTCGTAGCCGAACTGATTGAGCTGGCGCAGCGCCGTATCCAGCATCCGGTCGTCCTGTAGCAACAGGGCGGTGGAGATGCCGTAGAGCTGGGTGGTCGTATCGTGCTGTACTTGGCGGTAGGCCGCGATCCTGCGCTGCAGCTTGATCAGCTCGTTGGTCTGATCGTTGACCCCACTCAGCATCTGCAACCCGACGGCCCCGAGCACGATCAGCAGGCCGACGATCGACAGGAACGCGATCAAGAGCTTGGTCTGGACGCGCGCCGGCAGCCGGGCAACCCAGCCAACGAGCCAGTTCGTTATGCTATTTGGTTTCGTCCAAGAGGCCGAGAAGGTCACCCCGGAACTCCTCCAAGTCGAACCGGACGCCAAGATATTGTACTCGCAAGATGCCATTCGGGTCTACGAGCGAGGTCAACAAGGTATGGTCGACTTCACCGTTGGCCGCCTGCTTCGCGAAGACCCCATATTTCCGTCCAACCTCATGGACAATCGCCGGATCGCCGGTAAGAAACGACCAGCCCTTCAGATCGGCGCCAAAATTCTGCGCATATTCCTTCAAAACATCGGACGTATCGCGCTTCGGGTCGACGGTGATCGAAATGAAGGCGATCTTGGGTCCGAACGCACTACCCAACTTTTCCTGCACGCTGGCCATCTGGGCGGTCAGCATGGGACAGACGTCGGTACAGTGCGTATAGATGAATGCAATGGCGATCGCCTTGCCGCGAAAGTCGTGCAGCGAGACGCGCTCCCGGTCCTGCGACGTCAGCGTAAAGTCCGGAGCCGGTCCGATTGCCGGCAATCGCTCATCGTGCTGCGCATCATGCGCCTGCGCTGGCCCGGCCACCAGCGCCAGCAGCAAGATACGGGCTGCCAACCCGCTCACGTCTTGAGCTCACGCTTCAGCTGCTCCAGGAATCGCCAGTCTGTTCCCTCGGCGATGATCTGCTGTGGGCTCGACTTGATCATGCCCGTCTCCTGCATGCGCAGCGCGTAGAAGCGCATCGAGGCTTCGGCATCGTAGTCCCGCCATACGTCGTACCGCGTGTCGCTCAGCGTTTGCAGCGCGATTTCGTAGCTGGGGACGAAACCTCGATCGACCATTTGCGCTGCACTCCATGCGGGATCCGAAATGCATAGGTCGGCGCCCTTGAGGATGGCCCTGAGCACGCGCTTGGTCGCCACCGGGTATCTGTTCACGTAGTCCGCAGCGGCCGAGGTCATGCAGCAGAAGTGCTGCGACCAAGGGCGATCGAGGGTCGTGTTGAGGATCGTGTGGCCGATTTTCTTGGCGCGCAGTTGCTGCGTCTCCGGAGGCGTGAAGAGATATGCATCGAACTTTCCGTCGGCGAAGGCTTCCACCGGCTTGCTTTCCTCGACCCATTCGATGTCGTTGACGGGATCCAGGCCAATATAGGCGGCCATCAGGGCGACCAGCACGCGCGACGGCGCATGGATGTCATGCATGCCTACCCGTTTGCCCTTGAGGTCCGGGATGCCTTGGATGCTGTCGTTGGCGATCAGCTCGAGGCACCCGGAATGCAGACCGCCAAGCACCCTGATTGGCACGCCCGCGTCGATCGACGCGACATGGACCGGCGCGTAGTTCATGCTGAAATCCGTGTCGCCGCGCGCAATCCACACCGCCTGATCGACTTTTTCGTCGCCCTGCACGTAGCGGACGTCGGTGAAGCCCTCCGCTTTGAGGAACTCTCCGGCCAGGTACATGCCTGCCCAGCAGTAGGCACCATCGATCCACCGCGGCAAGCGAACGGAGGTCGTTTCAGGGAGTGCCTCGGCCCAAGCGTCAGTCGTTGTGCCGATGAGAGCTGAAGCGCCTGCTGCCGCAGCTCCGGCCATGAAGTGGCGACGGTTCTGGATGATTTGCATGGGGTTCTCCCTCGCGTGGTAAATGGGCACGCGGCTGGCCGCCTAGTCAGGTCTTCAGCTCGTGCTTCAGTTCGTTGAAGAAACGCCAGTCGGTGCCTTGGGCCAACAGCTTCTGGGGGGTGCTCTTCAGCATCCCGACCTCGTGGAGACGCAGGGCGTAGAAGCGCAGGGTGTCCTCAGCGCTATACTCACGCCAACCGTAGGGGATCGCCTTCATGACCTGGAGGGCATGGCCATAGCGCTTAGTATAACCCTGCTGCACCAAGAACTGGGCGGACTGCTCGGGCTCGCTGGCGCAGAAATCCGCCGCTTTCAAGATGGCGCGGAGGGCGCGTTTGGTGGCCACCGGATGCGTACGGACGAACTCCCGCTCCCCAGCCAACATACAACAGAAGTATTGCGACCAGGGCCGGTCCACGGTGCTGCTGATCACCACATGGCCGATCTGCTGCTCCCGCATCTCCTGCGGCTCGGGGGGAAAGCCCAAATAGGCATCGATCTTCCCCTCACTCAGGAGCCGGATGGACTCGGGTCCCGGATGCATGACGAAGTGTATGTCCTTATGGAGGTCCAGGCCGACATACGCCGTCATAGTGGCGAGAAAGACGTATCGGCTGGAATCTAGCGCTGGCACGGCCACGGTCTTCCCCTTGAGATCGCGGATCGACTGGATGCGATCGGTCCCGAACAGTTCAAAGCAGCCGACGTGGAGGCCTGCCAGGATGACGATGGGATCCCCCGCCTCCAGGCGGAGAAGGAGCGGGGCGGCGAAATGCGCACTGAGGTCGGCTTCACCGGAGGCGAGGGCCGGCGCGATGTCTGCCGTCCCCTCTCTTTGGAGGTAGTGCACCTCGGTGAACCCTTCGCTGCGCAACAGTTCTTCGGCTACATACTGGGGGGCCTGACAGATGCTGGGAACCCGGACGAGCCGGATCCGCGTCGTCTCAGGCGGTGGCTCCGCAGCGGCGCGCCTGGGGTGCCAGCCCAGAAGCCCCGCTGCCCCCGCCAGCGTAATCCCACGCAGGAACCTCCGTCGGCTGAACCGTCTGGGATATACGGTATGCATGGGAACCTCCTTTCCAGATGGTGGCCAGTGCGACACTGAGAACGCTGACCCGTGGATGCTGTGTTGTGCACAGTCGGCCGTACCTGCATGGCGGGCTCTGGGCTTGCCGCTTGCTCACATCTTCAGCTCTCGCTCCAGCGGCGGTTCCGCATGGAGTGACCTCGGAAGGACGACGACACCGGCAGCGCCTGCCAGGGCAGCACCGGCTAGGAATCGTCGGCGGGTTTGCGTGATCTGCTGCATCGGAACGCTCCCATTCCGAATTGCGAAGGGCAATTCTGGCCGGAACCGAGCAAAAGAGGTTTCGACAGAGGCAGGTGGTCTTGTGGGCGCGACGAGTGGTGTGGATGCTAGCGCCCAGTCCGGTGCGGGAGTCTTGCGCTCTCAGTCGCCGGCTCATTTATTAGCAACCGACGATATGTCACGATACGCCCAATTTGCGTCGGCTGCGAGCCCAAAACTTGCTCGCGCCTCTTGCCCCAGAACCGCTGCCCATTTTTGGGCGACATGCATTTGTTAGCGACACCGTCAGGCCGCCATTTCCACCGGCAGACCAGCGGCTTTCCATTCCGGCATGCCGTCCTCGAGGCGGCGCGCGGAATGGCCAAGCGAGCGCAGCGCGGCCACCGCCTCGAAGGACATCACGCACCAGGGGCCGCGGCAGTAGGCGACGATTTCCCGGCCGGGGTCGGCACCGTGGGACCAGGCCTTTACTTCTCCGAGGGGAACATTGACCGCGCCGGGCACGTGGCCAAGCGCAAACTCGTCCGCCGGGCGGACGTCGATCAGCGTCACCAGCCCGTCGCGCATCAGCGCCTGAAGCTCGCAGCGCGTGACCGGCTGTATGTCGTCACGTGCCTCGAAACAGTCGCGCACAATGCGATCGACCTCAGCAAGCTGCCGCTCGGCAATGCCGCGCACCGCGGCAAAGGCCGACAGCACGCTCGCATCGCTCAGCGAATAGCGCACGTATTTGCCGTCGCGTTCGGCCGAGACGATGCCGGCGCGGCGCAGCGCCTGCAGATGCTGGGAGATGTTGGCGATCGGCTGGCCGAGCTTCGCAGCAAGCGCCTCGACGCTGCGCGAGCCTTGGGCCAAATGCTCGATCAGTTCCAGGCGCAGCGGATTGCCGAGCGCCTTGGCGACGATCGCGAACTGTTCGTACAGCGCCAGCTTCGGATTGCGGATTGACATCGACCTTTCTGCGACCCATCGTCGTTCAATGTAATTATTGAATGATGGTTTCGACCTGCCGTCAAGCCAAGCGACCCGCAGTTGCCCGGAGGGAAAGCGATGATCCTCAGACAGTTCCTGCACACCGACCCGGTCGCCGCCTCCTATTTGTTCGGCTGCGGCGGCAAGGCGTCTGCTGCCGTGGTCGATCCGGTCGGCGAGATCGCGCCCTATGTCGAGGCGGCGCGCGCGACTGGCATGCGCATCCTCTATGTCGTCGACACGCATATCCACGCCGACCATATCTCGGCAGGCCGTGCGCTCGCCGAAGCGACGGGCGCCGAATACGTGCTGTTCGAAGGCGCCGAGGCGGGCTTCCCGTTCCGCCCCGTGAAGGACGGCGAGGTGCTGGAGCTCGGCAATGTGACGGCGACCGTGATGCACACGCCCGGCCACACGCCGGAGCATCTGAGCCTTTTAGTCACCGACCGAACGCGATCGACCGAACCGTGGTTCGTACTCACCGGTCACACGCTGATGGTTGGCGATCTCGGTCGCACCGAGCTTGCTTCGAGCGCCGAGGACGGAGCCCGCGCGCTCTATGCCAGCGTGCGCCGGCTGAAGGAATTGCCCGATCACATCGAGGTGCTGCCGGGCGCCTATTCCGGCTCGGTGTGCGGCCGCTCGCTCAGCGGCAAGCCGACATCGACCATCGGCTTTGAGCGGCGCTTCAACAAGGCCTTTCGCATCGAGGACGTCGACCAGTTCATCGCCGCCATGACCGCCGACATCCCTCCCCCGCCGCCGGACGCGGCCCGGACCCGCGCCGCCAACGCCGGATCGCGATCGTGAGCGCAACGGCGCCTGCCGTCGCGCTCGGCCTCAAGGCCAACTGGAAACAGTTCGCGCTGCTGGTGCTGATCAACGCCTTTGTCGGCGGCATGGTCGGCATCGAGCGAACCGTCGTGCCGCTGATCGGCGCGGAGGAATTCCACGTTGCTTCCACGACGCTCGTCACCTCCTTCATCGTGAGCTTCGGCGTGGTTAAGGCCTGCGCCAATCTCGTCTCCGGCCAGCTTGCCGACACGTGGGATCGCAAGCGCGTGCTGATCCTCGGCTGGCTGTTCGGCCTGCCGGTGCCCTTCATGATCATCTGGGCGCCGAGCTGGGGGTGGATCGTTGCCGCCAACGCGCTGCTCGGCATCAACCAGGGACTTGCATGGTCGATGACCGTCATCATGAAGGTCGACCTGGTCGGGCCCAAATCGCGCGGGCTCGCCGTCGGCCTCAACGAGTTCGCCGGCTACCTCGCCGTCGGCGTCACCGCATTTCTGACCGGCTATCTGGCCAGCCGCTACGGGCTGCGCCCGGTCCCGATCTATCTCGGCATCGGCTATGCGATCCTGGGTGCCGCGCTCTCGGTGCTTCTGGTGCGCGACACGCGCGAGCATGTGCGGCTGGAACTGGCCAACCATCAGAAAGCTGTCTCCCCGCTCGCCTTCCGCGAGATCTTCATGCTGACTTCCTTCCGCGACCGCAACCTGTTCGCGGCCTCGCAGGCGGGCCTGGTCAACAATCTCAACGACGGCATGAGCTGGGGGCTGTTTCCGCTCTTCTTCGTCGCCAACGGGCTCGGCGTCGAGCGCATCGGCATCCTCAAGGCGGTCTATCCCGCCGTCTGGGGCATCTTACAGGTCGCAACCGGGCCATTGAGCGACCGTTGGGGCCGCAAGGGCCTGATCGTCGCCGGCATGTGGGTGCAGGCTGCCGGCCTTCTGCTCACCGCCATGACGCGCGACTTCGGCTGGTGGCTGCTGGCGAGCCTCCTGCTCGGCCTGGGCACGGCGATGGTCTATCCAAGCCTGATCGCGGCGGTATCGGACGCATCGCATCCGTCCTGGCGGGCGCGCTCGCTCAGCGTCTATCGCTTCTGGCGCGATCTCGGCTACGCAATCGGAGCGCTGTCGGCGGGCCTCATCGCCGACTTCTTCGGCTTCGCCGCGGCGATCGCGGCGATCGCGGCGCTGACCTTCCTCTCGGGTGTAATCGTGGCGGTGGCGATGCGAGAGACCAGCCGCTGACCCGGCTCCGAGCTCCAGCCCGACAGCGCCGCGTTTACGATATCCGAAGCTTCATGCTGCTAGAGACGCGCCTGTCCAGTACTATGGCGCTGGGTGCCTTTGCGGGGTTTTTCATGAACATTTCGACGCGCATGCCGTGGGTGGACACGGCAAAAGGTCTTTCGATCATCCTGGTGGTGATGATGTATTCCGCCTACAACACCGGCGAATATACCGGCGGCGTCGGCTTCCTGCATTATGTCATCGGCTTCGCGACCCCGTTCCGGATGCCGGAATTCTTCCTGATCTCGGGGCTCTTCCTGTCGCAGGTGATCGACCGGCCTTGGCGGCGCTATATCGACCGGCGCGTCGTCCACTACCTCTATTTCTATGTCCTGTGGGCGGTCATCTCGATCGGGCTGAAGATCGGCATCTTCAGCCGCGATCCCGCCGGCATGCTGCATGACCTCGCCGTGGCTGTCGTCCAGCCCTATGGCGTGCTGTGGTTCATCTACATGCTGGCCGTGTTCGGCCTCGTGGCGCGCATCCTGCGCGAGCTAGGCGTGCCGCACTGGATCGTCATCTCGGCTGCCGCCGCGCTGCAGATGTGGGCACCGCATTCGGACAGCTATGCGCTCACGCAATTCGCCGCCTATTTCGTGTTCTTCTATCTCGGCTTCGTCATGGCGCCGCTGGTGTTCCGGCTGGTCGCGTGGACGCAAGCTCGTCCGGCGATCGCCGCTGCCGGGCTGATCGTGTGGGCCATCGTCAACGGCCTGCTCGTCTACTCGCCGGGCTACGCCGTCGAGCCGGTCGGCATGCAGATGGGCCTGGCGGCATGGCCGCCGCTGCATCTTACGCTGGCCGTCGCCGGCGCGGTGGCGCTCTGCGTCGCCGGCGGCTTCCTGTCGAAATTCGCCGCGATGGAATGGCTGCGCTGGCTCGGCGAGCATTCGCTGGTCGTCTATGTCGCCTTCACGATCCCGATGTCGATCTTCCGCGGGATCATGCTGGCAAGCGGCCTTCTGACCGATACCGGCATGCTCAGCCTCGCGGTGCTGCTCGTCTCGGTCATCAGCCCGGTCATTCTCTACTTCATCGTCAAGCGCACCGGCTTCGGAACCTTCCTGTTCGAGCGACCGGCCTGGGCGCATGTCGACAGACCGACTGCCGGCCAGATGTCCGACAAGGCTATTGCGCGGCCCGCGCGCGAGGCGGCCTGAGGCCGGCTGTTTCGTCTCGGCAAGCCGCCGGCGTGCCGGCTACTTGCCATCATGTCCGGGACGTCGCACGGCCTTGATCTTGCCGCTGCTGCCGCCTCCGCAGAAGAAGCAGCCGCGGCCATCGGATTCCAGTCCCGACACGCCGGAGGGCATCGCCAGCTCCTGCAGCACATCGCCCGTCTCGGGGTCGATGCGCAAGAGATCGCCCTCCTCCCCTTCCCAGGTGGCATGCCAGAGCTCGCCGTCGACCCAGGTGACGCCGGTGACGACGCGCTTCGACTCGATGGTGCGGATCACCTTGCCCGTTTCAGGATCGATCTGATGGATCTTGTGGGCCCTGTATTCGCCGACCCAGAGCGAGCCCTCGGCCCAGGCAAGCCCAGAGTCGCCGCCATTGCCGGGCGCGGGAATGGTGGCGACGACCTTGCCTGTCTTCGGGTCCACCTTGTGGATGCGGTCCTCGCCGATCTGGTAGAGATGCTCGCCGTCGAAGGCGGTCCCGGCATGCGAGGCGACGTCGATCGACTGCACGATCGCGCCGCTCTCCGGGTCAAGCGCCTTCAGCTTGTCGCCGGTGGCGAACCAGACATTCTTGCCGTCATAGGTGACGCCATTGATGCGCTCGGCATCCGGAAAGGGGCCGTATTCGCGCAGGATCTCGGCAGCGGCTCGTTTCATTTTCGATCTCCATTCGAACAATGGCCGCAGACTAGTCGCTCGGCAGCGGACCCGGGAGTAACAAGACAGTCGGGAATCCGGTCACCGGCGGCGTCATCCAGCGGCGCGCCCTGCCGCGGCCGACCGCCTGCACCTTGTTGTCGGCCGAAAGCGCTTCCAGCGCCCGCTGCACGGTGCGCGGGCTGGCGCCGAGCGCGATCGCCAGCGCCGAGCTCGACCAGGACTCGCCGTCGGCGAGGAAGGCGAGCACTGCGCCATGCTCCTCCTCGACAGGCGGCGCCAGCACCACGACCTCGGCTGCGGTCAGCGGCGTTAACGCAAAACCGGCGGCCGTCGCGTTGATTTCCGCCAGCGCGTTCATTTCGGCGCGCAGCCGGCCCATCTCGACCCTGAGCCGCGCACGATGCGATTCATCGGCGTGCCTGGCGCGGAAGGCGCGCTTCAGCAGCGCCTCCCGCGACGCATCCGCGGGCCAGGCCTCGGCCAGCGTGCGCGCCAGCGCAAACAGCACCGGCCGCGTCGCCAGCGACACTACGGTGTCGGCTTTGCGCACGACATTGCGGCAGGCATCGACGACGAGGGCGCCTGAGGTGAGCAGCGCCTCGACTTCGTCGAGCTGCAGCGGCATCTCCGTGCCCTTCGACACGAGCCGCGCGACGGGCGTGTTCAGCACCAGCGACGCGCTTTCGACCTCCGCCTTCAGCGCCGGGATATTGGCTTCGTAGGCCGCGAGCGCGGCCCGGCCGAGCGCGGCGCGCGCGGCCCTCGTCCGCAGGCGCCTGACCGCGATGCCCGCGGCCGCGAGCTCATGCGCGACGCGTGCGACCGGCGGCAACGGTCCCGGATCGAAGCCGGCAAGCAGCCGCTCGGCCTCGTCGAGCCGGCCGATCAGGATGAGGCGGCGCGCTTCGAGGCTGCCGGCATAGGCGGCGTTGACCCGATCGCCATGCGCGGCAAGCGTCGTGCGGGCGGCTCGCAACGCTTTGTCCGGCCAGCCGAGATCGCGCGAGACCAGCGCGATCTCGGCCTCGGCGACGACGCAGCGGGCGCGCGCCACCGCCTCTTTCGGGCTGAAGGCGCGGGCGGCGCTCTTCAGCAACGCCTTGGCCTTGGCGAAGTCGCCGAGCTGCGCCATCGCGATGCCGCGCAGCGCCAGCGCGGGGGCGTCGTCGCGCAACGCGACGCGCTTCAGGGCGCCCAGCGGATCACCGGTCGCGAGCGCGCGGCCGGCGGCATTGATCATCGAGTCCATGCAATGCCCGCCCCGATGCCCCCTTCCGGGTCTGCCGGATCAAATCGCGTCACACTTGTAACTCTCACCATCGCGCCGTCCGGCTGTAAGTTTCCCTTGTCACCCCCAACCAAACGCAAGAACGGGACAAGAGCAATGACCCAACACATGAAGACACCACCGGTCGTTTCGCCGGAAGCCTGGGAAGGCGCGTATGAAGAAATGCTGGTGAAGGAAAAGGCGCTCACCCGCGCCCGCGACGCGCTGGCTGCGGAACGCCGCCGCATGCCGTGGATGCCTGTCGAGAAGGACTATGTGTTCGAAGGCCCAAACGGCAAGGCAAGCCTGCTCGACCTCTTCGAAGGCCGCCGGCAACTGGTCATCTACCGCGCCTTCTTCGAGCCCGGCGTCTATGGCTGGCCGGAGCACGCCTGCCGCGGCTGCTCGCTCGGCGCCGACATGGTCGGCAACCTCGCCCATCTCAACGCCCGCGACACTACGCTTGCCTATGCGTCCCGGGCGCCGCAGGCCGACATTCAGCGTCTGAAGCAGCGGATGGACTGGAAGATGCCCTGGTACACCATCACCGACAGCTGGGACAAGGATTTCGGCGTCGACGAATGGCACGGCCACAACGTCTTCATCCATGACGGAAACCGTATCTTCCGCACCTATTTCGTCAACAACCGCGGCGACGAGGCGTTCGGCACGGTGTGGAGCTATCTCGACGTCACCCCGCTCGGCCGCCAGGAGGTGTGGGAGGATTCGCCCGAGGGCTATCCGCAGACCCAGACCTACAAGTGGTGGAACTGGCACGACAACTATGAGGAAGGCGCCGCGCCCGACCAGCGATGGGTCGAGGTCTCGGATGCCGGCGAAGCGGCGTTTCGCAACAAGAACGCCTGAACGCGAAGCGACTCTGGCGGCGTCGCCCGCGCCGCCAGAGCCGAACTTTCCTGAGAGCAGTTGGAAGGTGGAGATCATGAGCATCGACAATCCCACCCCTCGCCCGGCAGGCCTGAGCGGATTCGGCCTGGCCGACTGGTTATGTCTCGCGGCGGCGCCGACCTTTGCCGTCATGGCGTTGCTCACGGCCGCCGGTAGCGGACCGGACGCGATGTGCATGTCCGGGCCCGGAGCCTCCGTGCTCAGCGGCATGGCGCCGATGTATTTCCTGATGGCTGCCTTCCACCTCGCGCCCTGGCTGCGGCTGCTCGCCAGAGGGGCGGCGGATTCGGCGTTTCAACCTGCCGACGAGCTGCCGGACCTAAGCGCGGAGCGGATGGCTGAGAGCAGGGATGCCGGCGTGTAGGGCTTTACCAGCCAGCCCAGCGGCTCCGCTGGCGCTGCCCGGGCGCGGACGTCGGAATCGGAATGCGCCGTCGCAAAACCGACCGCAAACCGTAAATTCGAAACAACTCCAGGGCAGTTTGAATTCCATCCATGGCGCCGGACAGCCGGATATCCATCACAACCAGATCAGGCCGGTCCGCAGCTGCGCTATCGAGCGCTTCCTCGCCCGAGCCAACGACCACGACCTCGAAACCGGCCGCGGTCAGAGTGCTCTCCATCTCGAGGGAGATGAGAAAATCGTCCTCGACGACCAAGATCCGCGTGGGCAATGCGGCGGCCACAGGTTCGGCCGACGCGGCTTTCGTTGGGATTGGCCGACGGCGTCCGTGTGGGGCAGCAAGCTCGGTCATCGAGAGCCATCCAGGAACTGAAGAAGAGCCGGCAAGAGCTTCATGAGAACCGAATGCTGCAGCGCGTCTTCGGTTCCTTGGTAACGACAAGCTTGCCGTGCAGCTGCCGCGCCAAGCCCTGAACCAGCTTCAATCCGGACGAACGGTCGCGGACCGAAGCCAGGTCAAAGCCGGGACCGCTGTCTTCGACGAATACCTGGAAGCCGTCGACATCGCGCCGAAGCCCGACCCGGATTGTGCCGGCTCCGTCGGGAGTTCCATATTTTATGGCGTTGGTCAGAAGCTCGTTCAGGATCAGCGCCAGCGGCATTGCAACGTCATTCGAAAGCTTTGCATCATCAGCCTCGAACTCAACCGCGACTTCCTTCGGGAAGGTCTGCTTTATTGTCCCGCAAACCGCAAGCAAGAAACCCTTCGCGTTGAACTGCGTCGAATCGACCGTCTCGTACAGGACCTGCTGAGCAGCGGCCATGGCCGCGACGCGGTTGCCGGCTTCACGCAAGATTTCTCTCGCTTGCGGGTTCGCTGCCCGTTGACCCGCCAAGCTCAGCAGTGACTGCAGCATCTGCATGTTGTTCTTCACACGATGATTGAGCTCATTGAAGAGCAGCCGCTGCTGTGTTTCGGCCTGTTTGCGTTCGCTGATATCGACCAGCATGTTGATGCCGCCGACGATCTTGCCATCTTCATCGCGCAGCGGCGTCGGATACGGGATGAAGGGAATGCGCACGCCGTCCGGGCGCTCGGCGACGGCTTCAGCGTTGCGTATCGGACGCCCCTCCTTCAGGGCGACCGCCATCGGGCACTGGTCGTGACGAAGCGGGCTTCCGTCCGGCCAGAACAGTTTCCACGTCACGCACCACTTATCCTTGCCGATCTGCGGAACGCGCCCGGAAAGCTCGACGGCCGCCTCGTTGAAAAAGGTTATCGTGCCGTCGGCATCCGTCGTGTAGATCGCCGCCGGAATTGCCGCCAGCAGGTCGCGCAGCTGACGCTCGCTCGCCCGCAGCTTGGCTTCAGCCATCTTTTGGTCGGTGATGTCGCGCGCAATCTTCGAGGCGCCGATGATGCGGCCCTGGCTGTTGCGGATCGGCGAAATCGTCAGGGAAATATCGACGAGATTGCCGTCCTTGCGGCGACGCACCGTTTCGAAGTGATCGACGTTTTCGCCGCTGCTGATGCGCCTGATGATCTCCGGCTCCTCGCCCAGCCGGTCATCGGGGATGATCATCGTGATGTGCCTGCCGATCGCCTCGTCGGCCGTGAAGCCGAACAGCCGCTCCGCGCTGGCATTCCATGAGGCGATAATGCCGTTGAGGTCCTTGCTGATGATCGCGTCGTGAGAGGATTCGACAACGGCCACGAGCTGATTTGCCGCGCGTTCCGTCGTCTGGCGGGCGGTCTCGAGCCGTACGCGGTCGACCGCGAAGCCGAGTTGTCCGGCCACTGTCAGCGCAAAACGAAGCTCGGACTCCACGAAATCGTGCGGATGATCGTAATAGGACATGAACTTGCCGAGCAGCTGACCGCGCACCGAGATCGGAATGAAAGCCAGCGCTGCAATGCCTTCGTCCCGCACAGCCGCCTTGAGGTCGTCCGGCAATCCGCTTTGCTCGACGTCGGCAATAGCGATCGGTTCGGGATCGCGTGTGTCGCGCGACCAGGGGGAATGGCCTTCGACGGCCGTTCTGTAAGCTTGCGACAGGCCTCGCGAGGCGGCAAATCTGAGGAAGCCGGTGTTGTCGAAGAAGAGTATGGAGGCCCGGTCCGCACCCAATGCGCGAATGATGGTGCTGAGGGCTATCTCGTGAACCTCGCCGAGATTCGCCGCGCGCTGAAGGCTGTCCGTGAATTCGTAAAGCGCCGCCTGCTGCTCCAGATGCCGGACGAGCGCGGCCTCGGCCTTCTTGCGGGCGGTGATATCCTGCTGGACGCGCACCGCATACAAGAAGCGGCCTTCGGAGTCCCTTACGCTCGAGGACGTGACCGCGACCCAGACTCTTGCCCCGTCCTTGCGGATGAAGCGCTTTTCGTGCCGGTAGCTGTCGATCTCGCCTCGCACCTGACGCTCGAACTGACGCAGGTCCGCATCGACATTCTCCGCCAGAGTGGCATCGAACACCGACCTGCCGACAAGTTCATCGGCGGAATAGCCGAGCAGGTCGGCCAGGTAGCCGTTGACGCGCCCGAGTTCGCCCTTCGCGTTGACTTCAGCGATGCCAATCGCCGCATGCTGGTAAGTTGCAGCGAGCCGCTGCTCCTGTTGCCCAATGATCTCATCGCTCAGACGCCGGTCCGTGACGTCATGGAAACAGTTGATGGCTCCGACGACCCGACCGTCCTCGTCTTCGATCGGTTCGATGTGGACCATCACCCATATCGCCGTGCCGTCCGGCCGCTCGAGCTTTCCTTCAACCCCCCTGACGGGAATGCCGGTTCGCAGCACCGCGGCCATCGGGGTTTGGGCGCGCGCGATCTGCCGTCCATCGAGATAGAGCCTGTGGGATCCGCAATAGAGTTCGCTGTCCGAGCCAAGCAAGGGCGTTCGCCCCCACAAATCGGCAGCGCGCTTGTTGAACCAAAGCAATCGGCCTTGCGCGTCGCAAGCGTAGATCGCAATGGGCAGCGTCTCGATGAAGTCGGGCGGGATTTGCAGGGCGACGGCGTCCTGCGGGGTACGGATAAACCCCTCGGTTCCTTGAAGGCTTTCGATGCGCATCTCCCAATCCCGCTCGGCAACGAAAAGCCAAACGCATCGGATCGCCGAAGGTTCCCGCGTGAGATCCGACACTTCGGCATCGAGGCGGGTGCGGACATAACTGCGATCTCGTCCTGCCTGCTGGACCCATTTTCGCACAGAGGCGCCGAGCGTCCGAACGACCGGTCACACCTGGCGGATCCGCTCCTGCAATCGGGTGGAAGAGCTCCATGCGAGTCCACATTGCCCTGACCTGGCGCATTGCCTTCCGCGTCGGCTCGCACAATAGTCGGGCCGATGTTCGAGGCGGTAGCGAGTCACTGGCAGACGCTTATCCTTCTCCTGTCGTTGGCGATGGCGGCGGTCGGCATCGTCCATGCCATCATGACGAAGGAAGACGTGCGCGCCGCCACGGGGTGGGTCGGCGTGATGCTTCTGTCGCCCTTCCTCGGCGCGATCATCTACGCCATCGCCGGCATCAACCGCATCCGCCGCGCGACGATCAGCGCCATGCGGCCCAGCGCCGGTTCGGCGGATGAGGGGCACAATCGCGACGTCGCCGTCGAAGCCTTGATCGAGGCCCAATTCGGCCAGCGCTTCGTCGGATTGAAGACACTGGGCGACAGGGTGGCGCGGCGTCCGCTGACTTCGGGAAACATGATCGCCGTGCTCGAGACCGGCGACGAGGCCTATATGGCGATGTGCCGGGCGATCGACGGCGCGCAAAAGAGCGTGCTTCTCGAAACTTACATCTTCGACAACGACGCCGTCGGACAGATGTTCGCGCAGTCGCTCTCCGCCGCGGTCAAACGCGGCGTTGCCGTGCGCGTGCTGATCGATGCCGTCGGCGTGCGCTATTCGGTACCCAGCATCCTGAAGCAGCTCAGGGAGTCCAACGTCGCCGTCGATCTCTTCAACGGCAACATCGTCATGGGCTTGAGACTTCCTTATGCGAATCTCAGAACCCACAGGAAGGTCCTGGTCATCGACGCGACGGTGGCGTTTACCGGAGGCATGAACATCCGCAAGGGGTTCTCGGCCGAATTCGCCGGTTCCGACAGCTCCAGGGACACGCATTTCGAGGTCACCGGGCCGGTGGTGGCCGACCTGTTCTCAGTCGCCGCCGAGGACTGGCGCTTCGCCAGCAACGAGGCGCTGAAGGGCGACGCCTGGCAGGTCGAGCGAACCGCCCCGCCGCCCGGCCAGCCGATGCTGGTCAGAGCCGTGGCGACAGGACCGGATGCCGCGAACGAAACCAACCACAAGCTGCTGATGGGTGCGTTTTCGGTCGCCCGCAAATCGATCCGCATCATGTCGCCCTATTTCCTGCCGGACCGCGAGCTGATCAGCGCGCTGACCACGGCCGGCGCGCGCGGTGTCGAGATCGACATCGTGGTGCCGGCGGTGAACAACCTTTTCCTCGTCGACCGCGCCATGACGGCACAATTCGACCAGGTGCTGAAGCATTATTGCCGGGTGTGGCGGCACGAAGGCCCCTTCGATCACTCGAAACTTATGGCAATCGACGGCGCGTGGGCTTATGTCGGCTCGTCCAATCTCGACGCCCGGTCGCTCAGGCTGAATTTCGAGATCGACATGGAGGTCCTGGATGCCAACTTCGCCCGGGCGATCGAGGCGCGTATCGACGCGGCGATCGCGTCGGCGAAACCGGTGACACTCGAGATGCTGAGGGCCAGAGCCTTCGTCATTCGTGTCCTCGACCGATTGCTGTGGCTGGGATCGCCCTATCTGTAGGCAAGGAAGACGAGCAGCAGGAACCATGGAGAGAAACGGACGCACCCTCCCCGAAACCGTGCTCCTGTCGATCCGCGGCAGAAAGATGCGGAAAGCGAAAGCCACGGCGCCGAAACGGGTCGGCGGCGCCGAGATGGTGGTCGCCTCCTACAACGTCCACAAATGCATCGGCACCGACCGCAAGTTCGACCCCGAGCGGACCGCGCGCGTCATCCGCGAGATCAGCCCCGATGTGATCGCGCTGCAGGAGGCCGACAACCGCTTCGGCGACCGCGCCGGACTGCTCGACCTCAACCGCCTCGAAATCGAAACGGGGCTGGTGCCGGTGCCGGTCACCGGAAACGGCAAGGCACATGGCTGGCGCGGCAACGTGCTTCTGTTCAAGCGCGGCACGGTGCGCGACGTGCACCAGATCAAGCTGCCCGGCCTTGAGCCGCGCGGGGCGCTGGTCGCCGAGATCGACCTCGACGAGAACCGGACGCTGCGCGTGATCGCCGCGCATCTCGGTCTGTTGCGCCGCTCGCGCTCGGAACAGGCCCGCGTCGTGCTCGACATCATGAGCAGCGCGGACGAAAGGCCGACGCTCCTGCTCGGCGACCTCAACGAATGGCGGCTGGGCAACCGCTCCGCGCTCAACACGCTGCACACCACCTTCGGCCCCTCGCTGCCCGCCGTGCCCACCTTTCCGTCGGGCCTGCCGGTGCTGGCGCTCGACCGGATCATGGGCAACCGCGACGGCATGGTGTCGGCGGTGGAAGCGCATGACACGCCGTTGTCGCGCGTGGCGTCCGACCACCTGCCGCTCACGGCTTACGTGCATCTATAGGAAGAGTAGCTCACCCTTCCCTGAGCCAGACCAGCATCTCGCCGGGATCGCGGTTGTCCCAGGCGAAGTAAGGAATCGCCTTGAGCGTCGTCTCTTCGGTTTCCGGCGGCTCGGGACGGTAGAGATCGCCGCCCCAGTTCTTCGCCTCGGCCCGGCTGCCGGTCGCCGAAAGCGTGACGATACCGCCGAGCAGGTTCGGCTCTTTGTGGGCCTCCAGCCTGGCCGTGCGCGGCAGCGCAATTCGGTGCAGGCCACCGCCATTGTCGGTCTCCTCGACGCAGTAGATCAGCGGGCCGCGCGACAGCGCGACGCGGCCGATGTCCTGCCGCACCTCCGGATTGGCGAAGAGGCGCGCCATCGGCATTTCGAGGTCGAGCTCGACGCGGTCGCCCTTTTGCCATTCACGGCGGATCGCGGCATAGCCGTCGACCGTGGAGGCATCGAGATCGAGCGTGTTGCCGTTCAGCTTCAGCGCCGCGTTGCGGCACCAGGCGGGTATGCGCAGGTAAAGCGTGAATTCCAGCGGTGTCTGTGCCCCGATCTCGATCGAGACCGCGCCGTCCCAGGGATAGTTGCTGGTCTGGACCAGGCTGACGGGCCGGCCGGCGATCTCGAAGCGTGCAGTGGAGTCGCCATAGAGATGCACGGCCAGCGCATCGTCGGCGAGGCCGTAGAAATAGCTGCCGATCGAAGCCACCATGCGGCCGATATTGGGCGGGCAGCAGGGGCAGCGGTGCCATTTCCAGCGGTGGTGGCCGCCGCGGCTCTCCAGCGGGTTCTCGTAGAAGAACAGCGAGCCGTCGAGCGACAGGCCCGAGATCGAGCCGTTGTAGAGCGCCCGCTCCATCATGTCGGCATAACGGCGGTTCGGGCCCATGCCCAGCATGCGGCTCGCCCAGAACACCAGGCCGACCGAGGCGCAGGTCTCGGCATAGGCGGTTTCGTTGGGCAGGTCGTAGTCGCTGGTGAAACCTTCATTGTGGGCCGACGGCCCGAGGCCGCCGGTGACATAGAGGCTCTTCGTGGTCAGATCGTCCCACAGCCTGTCGAGCGCCGCGCGCAAGCTGTCGTCGCCATATTCGGTGGCAATGTCGGCCATGCCGGAGAAGAGGTACATCGCCCGCACAGCGTGGCCGACGACCTTGTCCTGCTCGCGCACCGGCTTGTGCGACTGATTGTATTCGTAGGTCTTGAAATGATAGGCCTTCGGGTCGGCGCCGCGGGCGCGCGCCTCCTCGTCGAAATAATGCGGCTGCTGGCCGCGCTGGTCGATGAAGTACTTCGCCAGATCCATGTACTTTTTCTCGCCCGTCGCGCGCGCGAGCTTCACCAGCGCCAGCTCGATCTCCTCATGGCCGCAATAGCCTTTTTTCTTGCCGGGCTCCGGGCCGAACATCGAGGCGATGTGGTCGGCGTAGCGGCTCATGATGTCGAGCAGCTTGCGCTTGCCCGTCGCCTGAAAGTAGGCGACGGCGCCCTCGATCAGATGGCCGGCGCAGTAGAGCTCGTGGCAGTCGCGCAGGTTCGTCCAGCGCAGACCCGGCTGGATGCGCTGGTACCAGCTCGAGAGATAACCGTCCTCCTGCTGCAGCTTGCCGTACATGTCGATGACGGCATCGATCTTCTTCTCCAGCTCCGGATTGCGGCGCCGGTAAAGCGAATAGGCGGCGGTCTCGATGGTCTTGCCCCAGTCGGAATCCCAGAACATCTGGGTCGTCACCGTCGAGCCGGTGAACTCGGCGCCCTGCGCGTCGGCCTCGTCGGGCGACGGCGAATGGAACGGAATGACGACGCCGGGCGACGGCCGGTCGGGATCGATCTGCTCCAGCATGCGCGCCTCGACGCAGCGGTCGTAGAGAATGCCGGCGGTCTTGGCGGCGACGGCGTCGACACGGTCGCCCCAGAAGCCGCGGACATCGACCTGCGGCACGGGCAGCGGCCGGAAGGCAAGCTTCGGCTTCGCGGTCGCGGCTGCCCGGGCTGCGGTGGCGGATTGTGCTGCGGTCATAGCGTCACTCCATTCGAATGCGGGAAATCATTTGACGGCCCCGGCCATCAGGCCGCGGATGTAGAAGCGCTGCAGCGCCAGGAACAGGATCAGGCAGGGCACCATCATCACCGTGACGCCCGCCTGCACCGCGCCCCAATCGATGGCGCCGAAGCGGCCGGACTGGAGCGCGGTCATCATCACCGGCAGGGTGAATTTCGACTGGTCGGTCATCAGCACGAGCGCGGCCAGGAACTCGTTCCAGGCGCCGAGGAAAGCGAAGAGCGCAATGGTGACGACGCCCGGCCAGACCAGCGGCAGCATCACCTTGACCAGCATGGTGACATTGTTGGCGCCATCCATGCGCGCCGCCTCCTCGATCTCGCGCGGCACGGCATCGAAGGCGTTGCGCATCATGAAGATCGAGAAGGGAAGCTGCAGCGTGACGTAGACGCAGACCAGGCCGGTCAGCGTGTTGTGCAGACCGAGTTTCGTCAGCACCAGGAAGATCGGCGTCAGGATCGACTGGAACGGGATCATGATCGTCGACAGGATGAGGATGAAGAAGAAGTCCCGGAACGGGAAGCGGAAGCGCGAGAAGCCGTAGCCGGCGAGCACGCTGACCAGCACAGAGAGCAATACCGTCATTACCGAAACATAGATGCTGTTCTGCGCCGAGGCCCAAAGCCCGTCGCCGAAAGTGTTCAGCGTCTGATAGTTCTCGACCGAGAAGCCGGCGGTCGGCCAGGGCGGCAGCGGCGGCTGGCGCGCTTCCTGCGCCGGCTTGAAGGTGGAGAGCACCGTCCACACGATCGGCCCCAAAAACAGCACCGAGGCGATGATGCCGGTGGAATGCCTGGCGAGGCTGAAGGCCGCCTTGCGGTGCTGCGACATCGCCTCGGCCATCAGTCGAGCCCCTCGGGCTTGCGCAGCAGCCAGAGCTGGATGAGGCTGAGCGCCACCAGGATGACCAGCAGCACCATGGAAAGTGCCGCGCCGTAGCCGAGCTTGAACGAGACGAAGGACTGGTTGAAGATCCAGTAGACCGCCGTCAGCGTCTGGTTGCGCGGGCCGCCGCGCAGGATGATGTAGAACTGGTCGAAGGCGAGGATCGAGCCCGCGACCGACAGGATCAGCGCCAGCGCCAAGGTGCGGCGCATCAGCGGCAGGGTGATCGCCCTGAAGCGGGCGAACGGCCCTGCCCCATCGATGACGGCGGCCTCCTGCAGGTCCTGCGGGATCGACTGCAGGCCGGTCATCAGGATGATCATGGTGAAGCCGGCCACTTTCCAGACCACCATGGCGATGATCGACCAGAAGGCCGGCTGGAAGGTGGCGAGAAGATTGACCTTCCTCTCGGTCAGGCCGAGGTCGTAAGCGGCCGGGCTGAACAGGCCGGAATCGACGTTCAGCAGCCACGACCACAGCAGGCTTGCGGAAGCAAAGCCCACCACCGCCGGCATGAAGAAGGCTGTGCGGTAGAGATTGGTGAGCGGGCGCGGCCGCTCGATGAAGATCGCCAGCGGGAAGGCGACGGCGAAGATCGCGATGGTGACGATCAGCGTGTAGTAGAAGGTGAATTTGAGCGCGTTCCAGAAGCGCGTGTCGCGCAGGATGGCAAAGTAATTGTCGAGGCCGATGAAAGCGTGCTCGCCCATCAGCGGCCAGTTGTGCAGCGACATCCACGCCGTCATGCCGAGCGGGATGACGAAGAAGACGGTGACGAAGGCGACGGCCGGCAGGACATAGAGCAGGCCCACCCATTGCCGGCGGCTGACGCCGATGCGTCTGGCTCGGGCGGGCGCGTGGGTTGCGGCGATGGAGGTCATGGCTGAGCTCCCCCTTCTCCCTTGTGGGGTGAGCAGCCGGTTCACCGAAGGTGAATTCATCGTGCCAGTGGCACGATGAAAGGCCGGCGAACGCCGGGACGCTGCGAAGCAGCGGGGACCCGGCCGGGGGTGGATCGGCCACCGCCCGGCCCTTCGCAGGCTCAGGGCGTTCGAAGCTCGAAAAGCCAAGCAATTGGCTTTTCGTCCGCTGCGCGGACCGCTTCTCACCCCACAAGGGGAGAAGAGGGAGCGAACCTCGCGGCGCCTCAACTTGGCGATGATGATGAGTGAGCTTTCTCAACGCGATAATCCTGCCATTTAGCGCGGCGTCCCCCTCCCCCTTGAGGGGAGGGTCCGGCCGAAGGCCGGGGGTGGGATCCGCTGTGAAGTGCGCCTACGGGGAGATAGCGTCGGCGTACTTCGCGGGCGACCCCACCCGGACCTGCGGTCCGACCTCCCCTCGAGGGGAGGTTTAGGGCCGCGCGTTACTTCTGCGGCGCCTGGTCGATGATCGACTGCATGGTCTCCTGGGCATTGGCGATGGCGCCGTCGACATCGTCGCCGAAGAAGACCTCGTTGACCATCTGCGTCCACGGCCCGTTGGCGGAGTTGATCAGGTCGTTGAACACCACCGAATAGGGCGTGCGGCCCTTGGCCATCGCCTCGGCCGCCACCTGGTAGCGCGGATCGAGGTCCTTGAGCGCCTCCTTGGCGATGTCGCCGCGCACCGGAAGGCTACCATATTTGGCGAGGATGGTCTGGCCCTCGAGCGAGTAGGCGAAGTCCAGAAACTCCTTCACCACGGCGATCTTCTTGGTGCCCTTGGTGACGACGAAATTGTCGCCGCCGGCGAAGGACGACCAGCCGCCATCCTTGCCCGGCAGGAAGGTGATGCCGTAGTCGATATCAGGGTATTGCGTGTTGAGCGCGCCGATGGCGAAGGCGCCGGACGGCGAGAGGCCGATCTTGCCGCCGGCAAAGGCGGCGAAGAAGTTGGCGCCGGTGTCGGTCTGCGCACCCTCGGGCACCAGCCCTTTCTTGACCATCGAGCGGTAGAGGTCGATCGCGCCGCGCAGCTGCGGGCTATCGAGCGTCGCCTTGGAGCCGTCCTCGGAGAGGATGTCGCCGCCCGACGCCCAGACCAGCGGCGTGAAGGTGAAGATGTTGCAGCCGCCGCAATTGCCGGAGAAGTAGAAGCCCTTGATGTCGCCGCCGAGCGCATTGACCTTTTCGGCGTCGGCCTCGATCTCGGCCCAGGTCTTCGGCCCCTTTTCCGGGTCGAGCCCGGCCTGCTTGAACAGCTTCTTGTTCCAGATCAGCACCGAAGAATCGGCCGAGAACGGCAGGCCGTAGATGCGGCCCTTATAGGTGCCGGTCTTCACATGCGCCGGCGAGAGGCTCGAAAAATAGGGCAAGGATTTCGCCCAGTCGGTGATGTCCTCGAGCTGGCCGGCGGCGGCGAAGGATGGCGTGTAGATCAGGTCGAGCGACAGCGCATCGGGCGCGGTGCCACCGGCTGCGGCCGCGCCATATTTCGGGATGATCTCGGCGTTCGGGATGATGTCGAGCTTGATCTGGTCCTTATGCGCTTTGTTGAAGGCGTCGACGATGCGCGGCATGAAATTCGAGCCGTCGGCGCGCACCCAGATGTTGGCGGTCTCGGCGGACGCCGCCTGCAGGCCGCCGCCGATCACGGCCGCGGCCAGGGCCAGCTTGGCAAACATGGTTTTCACGGTATTCCTCCTCATGGTTCTCCTCCCAGTTTGGCCGTTGCGCGACGGCCGTTTCGTTCGATGCCTCAGCCGCCCGGCGGACGGCCGCATGACTGACGCACCACCAGCCGGCACGGCAGTTTCCTGATGCCCGGCGCGGCCGGCTGGCCGCCCACGAGCGAAAGCAGAGCGAGCCCGGCCTCGCGGCCGAGCGCTGAAAGGTTCATGTCGACCGAGGTCAGCGGCGGGCGCGTCGCCTCGGCCACGATCTCCCAATTGTCGAAGCCGATGACGCCGACATCGTCGGGCACGCGGATGCCGCGCTCGCGCAGCGCGTCGATGACGCCGCGCGCGATCTGGTCGTTGCCGCAGAAGACGGCATCGGGCCAGCCTCTCCTGCCCCGGCCGTTGCCGAACAGTTTCGCCACCGCATCGTGCCCCCAGGCTTCCGACCAGGCGCCGAGCAGCGGCTCGCCGACCGGCAGGCCATGCGCCTCGAGCACTTCCCGGTAAGCCTCGGCCCGCGCGTGCACCACGGCGAAGCCCGCCGGTCCGGTGACATGGGCGATGCGGCGGCGCCCGAGCCGCAAAAAATGCTCGACCGCCAGCCGCGCGCCGCCGGCATCGTCGGAGACCAGGCCGACCGCGCCGGCATACGGCTGAGTGAAGGCATAGACGACCGGAATGCGCAAATTGGAGAGATCGATCGGCAGATGGCGGTCGATGCGCTTTCCCGTGGCGATGATGCCGTCGACGCGCTTGTCGAGCATGGCCTCGACATGCAGTTGGCCGAGCCGCGTGTCGTCCTCGACATTGCACAGGAACACCGAAACGCCATTGTCGACCAGCGCATCCGAAACGCCGGCCATCAGCGGCAGCGAGAAGCGGCCATAGGTATCGTTGGTAAGCAGGCCGACGGTGAAGGAGCGCTTGCGCAGCAGGCTCTGCGCCAGGTGGTTCGGCCGGAAGCCGAGACGCTGCGCCACCTCACGAATGCGCTCGCGCGTCTCGGCGGTCATCCGCCCCTGCCCGTTCAGCGCCTTCGACGCCGTCGCCACGCTGACGCCGGCCGCAGCCGCCACCTCGCGCAGCGTGACCGGCGGCTTGGCGGAAACTGGCGCTGGCTCGGCGTCGGAAGACATAGTTCGAGGCGCATCCCTAAGTTGGGAAAAGGTTTTCCCTTATCGTCCTGCGCGAAGATGACGGGTGAGGTCAGCGGACGCGGGGCGATTTGGGAAAAGGTTTTCTCAAAGGGAGATTAGGCGAAGGTGGCGGCGTTGGCAAGGGGAAAGGACTCGACGCGGCTGCTCGCCCAATCGTTGACGTGCGTGGGATATCATAAGTTCCAGTCTCAAAGAACCGGAAGGGCCCGCAAGCAGACTTGTCGGTTTCCCAGAAGTAGCTAGCGTAAACCTGCACGACCGATATGTGGCGCAACTCGGCGGAGAAGCGATTTTGCGGTTTTACCAGTTGGTCGCGATGTATTTTGGTTGGAGATATTCAAGCAGGCCGTGATGCCCTCCCTCGCGGCCGAGCCCGCTTTGCTTCATCCCCCCGAACGGCGCTGCCGGGTCCGAAACTAGGCCACGATTGACGCCGACCATTCCACTTTCGATGCGTTCGGCGACCCTCAGGGCGCGTCTGAGATCACTACTGTAGACGTAGGATATGAGGCCATACTCCGTGTCGTTCGCCAGCCGGACAGCCTCGTCTTCCGTATCGAAGGGCGTGACCGCTGCGACCGGCCCAAAGATCTCTTCCTTCGCGATGTCGGAATCGGGGGAAACGTCAGCTAGGACTGTCGGAGGATAGAAGAAGCCCTCGCCAGGCCGCGGTTTGCCGCCCGTTTCGATACGCGCCCCACGGGCAACGGCATCCTTCAGCAAGCGATCAACCTTCTCCACGGCCGTCGCGGTAATAAGGGGCCCGAGCTGGGTCGTCGCTTGAAGACCCGGCCCCACTGAAAGCGACGACATTTCCTGGGTAAGCCGGCGGACAAAAGCGTCGTAAATGCCGCGCTGCACATAGAAGCGATTCGCCGCAGTGCAGGCTTCTCCGCCGTTGCGCATCTTGGCGACCATGGCGCCTGCCACGGCATCGTCCAGATCCGCATCATCGAACACGATGAAAGGAGCGTTGCCGCCGAGTTCCATGGAACAGCTGATGACCCGGTTGGCGGCCTCACGCAACAGGATGCGCCCAACGGCGGTCGAACCCGTGAATGACAGTTTGCGCACCCGACTGTCGTGCAGCATCGCGCTCACCACAGGCCCCGCGGCCGTGGTCGTCACGATGTTGACGGCACCTTCGGGCAAACCGGCTTCCATGAGGATCGCACCGATCGCCAACGCGGTCAGTGGAGTCTCAGCCGCCGGCTTCAGTACGCACGTGCAACCCGCCGCGAGCGCTGGGGCGATTTTGCGGGTCGCCATGGCCGCAGGGAAATTCCAGGGCGTGACGAGAACGGCGATGCCAATCGGCTGGTATTGAACCAGGATTCGGTTTGCACCGCCCGGCGCGTGGCCGATGTCGCCGAGAGTACGCACCCCCTCCTCGGCGTACCATCGGAAAAACTCCGCGGCATAGGTTACCTCTGCGCGAGCGTCTGGGAGGGCCTTGCCGTTCTCCAGAGATATCAGTTGCGCCAGCCATTCGGCACGATCGAGCATGAGCCGATGGCAGCGCATCAGCATGTCCGATCGCCGGCGTGAGGGGGTTTGCCTCCACATAGTCGCAGAAGCCTCCGCAGCATCGATCGCCCGGATTGCGTCGGCGACTGCGCCGTCTGCGACAGACGCGATCGTGAGCCCGTTGGATGGATCGGCGACATCAAACCGATTGCCGCCGGTTGCACTTGTCCATTTGCCGCCCACCAGCAGATCCACAGGAGCGCTTGCAATGATAGCCGCAGCATCCGCGCAAAACGATTCGATATCCCTTGCTGTCTGACTCACACCCATCCTCTCGCGGCTTTAGAAAACATGCGCAACCAGTCTGTCGATTGCTGGAACCAATATGAAATTGGTATTGCAACCGGTGTCAATATAGATCAAATTGGTTGCAGAGAAATCCGCCCGTTTCTTAGTGGAGTGGCCGCATGACCGTCGTTTTGAGGGATTTCATCGAGGCGGCTGGATTGCAGCCAGGCGACCGGCTGCCACCCGAGCGCGATCTGGCGCTCAAGCTAGGTTTACCCCGCACGGCCCTCCGGCGCATGCTGGCTGAGATGGAGCAAGAGGGGCGCCTGCTTCGCCATGTCGGGCGTGGCACTTTCGTCGCCGAGCGAGGGGCAACTGCCAGCGCTCCGTATCGCGCACACGACGCCTCCCGGAAGGAACTGTGGACCTATCCCGCTGAGGTCTTCGAAGCACGATTAATCATCGAGCCGAAGGTGGCGGCGCTCGCGGCGTTGCGGGCGACCCCCTATGAAACTGAAGAGATGCACAAGGTCATCCAGCATGGCAGTACCGCCGCGACGCTGGCGGAGTTCGAGCGTTGGGACGCCGCGTTCCATCAACTGGTAGTGGTGGCGGCCCGCAATGGATTGCTGGCCTCGCTCTACGAAGGTATTCACTCGCTTCGGGCGGGGCGTCTTTGGGGGCGCATGAAAGAGCTGTCACTGACGAAAGAGCGTATGCAGGAGTATACGGCTCATCATCGCGCGATCTTACAGGCGATCACTGACCGCGATGGTGGGCAGGCCGAACAAAGAATGCATAGCCATATCTTGACCGCGAGAGCCAACATACTCGGATCGGAGACAATGGGGTGAGTAGGCCTCATCGCCAAAGATTTGAGATTGCCGAACCGAGCGGAATGGCGCGTTCGAACGCTAATCGCCTGTCGTTCTATTCAAGGCGGGGCATTTGACACTGTTTTCACGACGGACGCGGTGCGCGCCATCCAGACAAGATGAGTTCCTGTACCCGGCGGGCCCGTCCCCAAGGAAGAGCAACGTTATCGCCTCTTTGCTTCGGGCTGGCGACGGCGCATCGCACGTTTATCCCGCCATTCGTAAAGGGAATAGACAAGCGGGATGAACCATGGCTTGCCGCGGTAAAACGGCACGGCCTTCGGAGCGGGGTCGAAATCGAAGGCGGACTGTGCCTTTTCGGTTTCGCCGAGGATCTTGAAGGCGGCCTTCTTGCCCAGCCAGCGGGCCCAGACCACTCCGGAGCCGCAGAAGCCGGTGGCGTAAACCGTATCGCCCGAGGTGAAAATCCGAGGCACCATGTCGCGATGCATGGCGACCTGGCCAAACCAACTATGCGTCAGGCCGACGCCCCTCAGTTCGGGGAAAATTCGGCCAAGTTCGCTGCGCAAATGGGTGGTCGGCGCCAGCGCGTCACCCGCCGTGGTGCCGTCCCTGCCGCCGAAGAGGATGCGCGATCCGTCCGCCGAAGGGCGATAGTAATAGCTGAGCTGGCGCATATCGCCATACATCATGCGCTTCGGCATCAACTGGTCCATCACGCCTTCTGCCAATGGCTCGGTAGCGATGATGCGGCTGCGCACCGGCACAATACGGCGTCGCAGCCAAGGATCGAAGCCGTCGGTATAGGCATCCGTGCAGATCAGCACCTTCCTGGCGAGAACGTCACCGCGCGACGTCCTCACACGGACCCCGCCGGCCTCGGCGATGGTTCCCGTAACGGCTGTGTTCTCATGGATTACCGCTCCGGTTGCCATTGCCACCCGTATAATACCCGCAAGCAGCTTGGCCGGATGCAGGCCACCGGTATCCATCCGCACGAATCCACCCGTGTAGAAATCCGTCCCGATATAGGTCGGCACGTCCAACCGGCCAACGGGATGAGCCTCGATGCCCAGAAAGCGCCGCAGTAGATCGGCGGAGCGGCTGAGTTCGTCGCATTCATCAGCGTTGATCGCGCCGACGAACAGGCCGGAGAGATGGAAGTCACACTCCACCTTCTCCTCGTTCAGAAAGGCCCACAGGTCTTCCCGTGCGGCCTTTCCCTCCATCAGGATCTCGGTGGCGCGGGCCTCGCCGAATCTTCTGATCAATTCCTTGCGCCCGGGTCGAATGCTCCCGCTCGCCATGCCGCCATTACGACTGGAAGCCGCCTGCCCCAGCGACTGGCGATCGAAAAGCTGAACACTGCGACCGGCACGAGCAAGCTCGATGGCCGCCGAAAGTCCTGCATAGCCTCCCCCAACGATCGCCACGTCGCATCTGGAGGCGACCCGGCGGACTGGGAGGGGAGAGAAGGTGCAATCCTCCCACCAATAGGGCGTGGATTTGAAGGGGCCAGCGGGATCGGCGGTCATGGGAACATACCAGCTTTTGGTCGGACCGGCGGGCAAGCGCAAACCGGTCAATCACGTAAGACCCAGAGTTTGCGCGTGGTTTCGATGGCACGCCATACGCCGGTGAATCCCGGATGCATGACGAAGGCGTCGCCAGCCGCGATGCGGCGCGGCGGGCAGCCATCCTCAGTGAGTTCGGAGACACCCGAAAGGATGTAGCAGAACTCGAAAGTCTCGCCCTTAATCGAACGATAGGCGCCAGGCGTGACCTCCCAGACCCCTGCCTTCACGGCGCCGTCTGCGGTCTGGGCGATATCCCAGCTCAGAAAACGTGGATCGCCCTCCACAAGGCGGTCGGGCAGAGGCTGCCCTTCGCGTGGGCGCGGAAGAACATTCTGGTCGATGAACGTCAACTTGGACATAGGGATGTGGCCTTTCTGCGCGTTGAACGCCGTTCGAACCAAAGTTGCCGCTCCAAAAGCTTCAAGGCAGTCAGTCCGACGACATTGAGGGTGAGGTAGAAGACGGAGGTGATGATGAAGATGTCCATAATGGCGAAGGTTTCGCTCATCAGGCGTTTGGCCCAACCGGTGATTTCGAGCACAGCGATGGTCGAAGCGAGGCTGGATTCTTTGACGATGATGGCAACCTCACTGCTGTAGGATGGCAGCGCTTGTCGCAAAGCCAGCGGGAACTTGATCCGGCGCAAGATAATCCAAGGCGACATGCCGCAGGCTTCCGCCGCCTCGATCAGCCCGCGCGGCAGGGATAAAAACGCGGTTCGAAAGATTTCGGCTGTGTAGGCACCGGTGTTCAACAGGACCGCGAGAATGGCTGCGTGCAGGCCGTCGCCGATCAGCCACCAAATCACCGGGTTGGAGCGAAAGAACCCGACCTGCCCTAATCCGTAGTAGATCACGAATATCTGCACCAGCATGGGCGTGCCGCGAAAGACGGCGCAATAGGCGTCGGCCGCCGTGCAAACCAAGCGATTGCGCGAAGTGCGCGCGAGCGCCACCAGGATGCCGAATGGCAGTCCTAAGCCCACGCCGAACACCGAGATCAGAAGCGTTGTCTTTGCGCCGGTGAGAAGGAACGGAATCGCATAGGCAATAATGGTGAAATCCATTCTAACCTCCGCTGAAGCCGCGATTGATATGGCGCTCAGCCAGGCCGAACAGGGTCTGGCTGACTGCTGTCATGGCGAAGAACAGCGAGGCAGCGATGCAGTAAAAGAGAAGTGGCGAGCGCGTGATGCCCGCCGCGATAGCCGCCATACGCATGAGTTCCTGCATGCCGACGATGGAAACGAGTGAAGTATCCTTGATCGTCATCTGCCAGACATTGTTGATCCCGCCGAGAGCAAGTCTCAACGCGAGCGGCAACGTGATTCTGAAAAAGGCGACCGATCGAGGCAACGCCAAAGATTTCGCGGCTTCAAGAAGACCGTTGGGAACGGCTTCCAAAGCGCCTCGCATCACCTCGATCGAATAGGCGCAGGAAATGGTCGCGATGGCGAGGATGCCGATAATGGACGGGTAGGCACTTTCAGCCATGTCTCGGTAGCCGAAGGCAACGGCTATCTTCTGCACCCAGTCGACAGAGCCAAAGAACAGGAGATAGATCACAAGAAGACCCGGCACGCCGCGGACGACGATGCTGTAGACATCGATCATCTGGGACAGCACCCGGACCCGCTGCCAGCGCGCTATGGCAAACGGGACGGCTGCGATCAACCCGATCATCATGCCGACCAGCCCGATGCAAATCGTCACGAAGGCGCCGCGCAGCAAAGCGAGTCCCCAGCCCTGCTCCACAACCAGCAACCAGATAGTTTCAAACATGGATGACACCCGTCGGGCCGCCGCGGGCTGCGACGGCCAGTTGTTGCGAGAGGATCACTTCTTGCACGGAATGGTGTAGTCGTCCTTGAACCACTTGAGGGAAGACTCCTTGATCTTACCTCCATCGATCATGTTGCAGAGCGCGGCATCTACCTTAGCCTTGAGTTGGGCATTCCCCTTGCGCATACCGACACCCATGCCGTGGCCGAGGGTTTCAGGATCGCTCATCGCCGTAATCTTCACATCGATCTTCGTGAAGTTGGCGCCGTCCGGTGTAGCGAGGAAATCCATCCAGGTCGGGGAGTCGCCGAAAGCGGCATCCAGGCGGCCAGCCGCAAGATCAGCGGTCTGCTGAGTGGTGGCATCATAAGTCTTGAGATCGGCGCTGGTCGCCCGCTTGCCGATGAATTTGGCATAGGTCGTGCCTGTCACGACGCCGACACTCTTTCCCGCGAGCGCCTTTTCGATCTCCTCGAGACTCTTGAGCCCGGCAAGAGCGGAATCTTTGGGGACTACGAAATAGAGCGGGGTGGTGGCGTACGGGATGGAGTAGTCGATCTTCTTCTGGCGCTCGGCAGTGATGCCAAGGCCGGAAATGATCACGTCGAAGCGGTCGCTATCCATGGAGGGAACCAGCGAACTGAAAGCCTGCACCACGAATTTGCACTTCATCTTGAGTTCGGCGCAGATACCGTTGGCAACGTCGGCGTCGAAGCCGGTGACGTTTCCGTTGGCGTCGGCCATGCTGAACAGCGGCGCGTCCCCTTCCGTGCCGACGCGTAGGACGCCTTCCTCGGCGCGCGCGGCACCGGCTGCGGCGGCGAGCATGAAACCGGATACGAAAATCGAACGAAACGTTTGAACTGAAAGCATGAGTGTTACCCCTTTTCTTGTTCTGCTGAAGAAAACCGCGATCACGCGGCGGCTGGCATGACGCTGGAGAGAAACCGTTTCACCGCCTCCGAGGCAGGGTTGCGAAACAACTCTTCCGGCGCATCGTCCTGCTCAAGGATACCTTTGCGCAGGAATATCATCCGGCTCGACACGTCGCGCGCAAACCGCATTTCATGGGTGACGAGAAGGATGGTCGCCCCCTCTTCGGCCAGCGTGCGGATCACCTTCAGCACCTCGCCCACGAGTTCCGGATCGAGCGCGGATGTGGGCTCGTCAAAAAGCATGATCTTTGGTCGCATCGCCAGCACCCGTGCGATCGCCACGCGCTGTTGTTGACCGCCTGAAAGCTGACTGGGATAGCGGTCGCGGAATTCGGCCATCCCCACCTTGGAAAGCGCCGAAAGCGCCATATCCTCGGCCTCCCGCCTTCCTTTCCCGAGCACGTAGACGAGCGCCTCTGTCACGTTGCCGATCACGGTCCGGTGCGGCCAGAGATTGAAGTTCTGGAACACCATGCCAGTCCGCTGGCGAAAGAGCCGGATCTTCGCGCGGTTGGTGATTTCGCTCTTGCCCGGTCGATTGGTGGTGATGGAGATTGCGTCGCCCATCACCTCGATCCTCCCTGAGGTCGGCGTCTCCAGAAAATTTATGCAGCGCAACAACGTGCTCTTTCCCGAGCCAGACGCGCCGATAAGGGATATGACCTCCCCTTCCGCCATCTGGAAAGTGACGTCGTTAAGGATCCTGACCGCGCCGAAATTCTTACTGAGTTCATGGACCTTTAGAACCGGGGCCGTGTCACGGCGTCTTCGGTTCCATTCAGATCGCACCTTCTCAACATGGGGCTGGCCCCGGCTGTCCATCGTCTGCGCGAGTTCGTTAAGTGTTAGGCGACTGTGACCATCGCTCCCACTTTCGTCGGTGACGGCGCCGTCTATGGCGCTCCTCCTCGAAACGGTTCGATATCCCTTGCTGTCAGTCACGTTCATCGGCTCGCTGCCTCTAGCAACTATTTGAAACCAATCTCGGGATTCTTAGGACCAATATGACATTGGTATCGCAACCGGTGTCAAGATAGATCAAATTGGTTGCGAGAAAAATCTACAGGAACAGCTTACATTTGGCGCGTCGGATCCAATTCGCGGAATGAAGATCATCGCAGATAATCCGCCCCTCGCCCGGCCTCAGGCGAACATAGACTCGCCTATCGCTTCCTAAACAGAATGTCGCTCCGCCGGGCCGCCCACGCGTCGCCGCCGGCGCCGAGCCCGCGCCAGCGGCAATAAGGGACGGCGGCGCCAGGTGACGGGTCGGCAGCGGTCGGGGAACCCGATCCGGTTCGAGCACGTCCACATAGCGACCAGATCCCACGCGCCGGCAAGCGCCTCCTCTCAATACCGCCGTCGCGGAACGATTAGCCGCTGCTCGATGTTGATGCGACATCGGATGGCGAATCCATGGAACGGCGCGACAAGGAACAGGAGAACCTTTCCCGGCTGGAACGGGCCGCGCAGCGGACTGCCGATCCGAAAACGATCCAGCAGCAGGCGAAAAAGCCCGCGGAAAAGTTCCGCTTCAGCTTCCGCAAGGAAGACCTCTGGTGGACGGCTGGCTTCGCTGCCGCTGCCTTGCTGCTCTTTGCCGTCCAGCTTCTCATCAATTGGCGCTCGGAATGGTTTGAGGCGCCTTTGCGCGCTCGCGTGCTGAATTATGTCTGGGGCGGCCTTCTCATTTTCGTCATGCTGACGATAGCGAACATCGTCGAAGTCTTTCTCATCGGCCGAATTCCCAATCGCGTTTCGCGTTTCAACCTGAAGCGAATTTTCCGGTTGGTCGTCGTGGTCGCCGTCGTCTTCGTGGCCATCTCGGTTCTGTTCGTGAACTGGTACGCCGCCGTCGTTTCGCTCGGCCTGATTTCGCTGACGCTCGGCTTTGCGCTGCAGATGCCGATCTCCAGTTTCATCGCCTGGATCTATATACTGGCCAGGGCGCCTTATCGCGTCGGCGACCGGATTCGCATCGGCGATGCCCATGGCGATGTCATCGACGTCAGCTATCTCGACACGACGTTGTGGGAATTCGGCGGCGAACATCTTTGGACCGATCATCCGAGCGGACGCGTCATCAAGTTCCCCAACTCCACCGTGTTCGACACGCCGGTCTTCAACTATTCCTGGCCGCTGTTTCCCTATGTCTGGAACGAGATCAAGTTCCAGCTCGCCTACGACAGCGACCTGGAATTCGTGGCGAAAACCATGCGAGAGGTCGTGGACGAGCAGATCGGCGACATCATGAGCCAGAAGGTGAAGGTCTATAAGGACATCCTGTCGAAAACGCCGGTGGACGAGCTGCAAGTGAAGGAGCATCCGGTGGTTCATTTTCGCGTCAGCGAAAATACCTGGCTCGAAGCCATCGTGCGCTACCTCGTGCCGCCGAAGGAAGCGGGCCGCACCAAAACACGCTTGATCAAGGAAATGCTGGCGCGAATGAATGCAGAACCCGATCGCGTGCTGTTTCCAAAGAGCAATTTGCGGTGAACTTTTTGGCTTTTGTACAGCCAAGTCGTTCGTATCCGTCCATGGCCTGTCAGTTCATTGGCCAGACGATCGCCAGCATCGGCACGGCAACAATGACGACAAGGAACGACAGCGGCAGCCCCAGACGCGGATAGTCGCTGAAACGATAGCCTCCCGGGCCCATGACAAGGGTGTTGCATTGGTGCCCGATCGGCGTGAGGAAGTCGCAGCCGGCGCCGATGGCGACAGCCATCAGAAAGGCTTCCGGCCTGTAGCCCAGATCGGCGGCGAATTCCGACGCGACGGGCGCCATGACAAGCACGGTGGCGGCATTGTTGAGGAATGGCGTCACGGCCATGGCGGCAACGAGGATCAGCGTCAGTGCGCCGGGCGCCGGAAGAATGGTCCCGAACCTGGCAAGCTCCGCGGCGACCAATGCGGTTGCTCCCGTAGTGCGCAGCGAATCGCTCACCGGGATGAGAATGGCGAGCATCACGAGGATTGGGCCATCCAGCGATTGGTAGACGTCGCGGAGCGGGATGACCTTGAAAAGCACTATCCCGACCGCGGCCGCAAAGAAAGCGACGGGAACCGGGAGCAGACCAACGGCAGTGGTGAGCATGGCAAGGGCGAGGATTGCCACGGGCACGATACCCTTGCGAACGCTGCCAAGAAGGATGGGCCTTTCCGCCAGCGGCAGGCAGCCTAGTCCGCGCAGTGTCTCGGGCATTGTGGTTGCATTGCCCTGCAGCACGACGACGTCGCCGAGCCTTAGCTCGACCTTGGCGAGCCTGCGGTCGAGGCGCTGACCGCGACGGCTGACAGCCAGGAGGTTGACGTTGAAGC
Source organism: Mesorhizobium sp. M1A.F.Ca.IN.022.06.1.1 (assembly GCF_003952605.1). Lineage (NCBI taxonomy): Bacteria > Pseudomonadati > Pseudomonadota > Alphaproteobacteria > Hyphomicrobiales > Phyllobacteriaceae > Mesorhizobium > Mesorhizobium sp. M1A.F.Ca.IN.022.06.1.1. The sequence continues at coordinate 410,522 of NZ_CP034455.1, forward strand.
GATCGTAGAGGGCAAGTCGCTGAGCCGTCCAGCCGATCAAGGGCGAGCTTTCGCCAATGACGGCCTCGATAGCGACCATCTCGCTGGTGGTGACCTCTTCATTCACCCGATCGCCCGTGACGCTGAGCTTGCCTTGCGAGACAAGGCGATCCAGCGCTGCCGGGTCGCCTTCGAGCAACAGGATGTCGTTCACCTTAAGGACGGCATCGGGCAGCGGCGTCATCCGCATCGTGCGATTGCGCAGGATCGACGTCACGACGGCATCGCCTCCGGCAAGCTTGATGACGTCGGCGACGGTTTTCCCGAGCACGGTGGAATCGCCGACAACTCGCGCCTCTGTAAGGTAGTCCTTGATGTCGAGGGCTTCATTCAGCGCCCCGCCGAGCTTTTCGCGCACCGGCAACAGCCAATAGAAAGACAGCAGAAAGATCATTCCGGCGGCGGCGGCGGCCGCTCCAACAGGCGCGAAGTCGAACATTGTGAACGCCGTTCCGGTCAGCTGCTCTCGCACCCGGGAGACAACAATGTTCGGGGACGTGCCCACCTGCGTCATGAGACCGCCGAGCAATGACCCGAATGCCATGGGCATCAGAAATATCGATGGCGAGGTGCCGGACCGGCGCGCGAACTGAAAGGCGATCGGGATCATGATCGCCAGCGCGCCTATATTCTTGACGAAGGCAGACAGGCACGTCACCACGATCACCAGCAGCGCCAGTTGCGAGCGAACTCCCGACAATTTCGGAGCAAAGCGCGCGATGGCGAGTTCCATGATGCCCGATCGCGCTATGCCTGCGCTCACCAGCAGAGCACTGCCGACAATGATCACGATATCGTCGCTAAACCCGCTGAAGGCTTTGTCGAACGGCACAATCCCGACGGCGAGGGCGAGCAACAGCGCCGCGGCAGCGACGAGATCATAGCGATAGCGGCCCCATACGAACGCTGCCATCATCACGAAGGTGACGGCGAACGACAGGATTTGCGGCATCGTCATGTCTTCGGCTGCTCCGCAAGCGGCTGATCAGAACGCCCAGACTGCTCCTTTGTTGCTTTGGCCCCGACGGTCTTGGGCTGCTGGCGGAGCTGAAGGCCATCGCGCATGAGCGCGGTCCCCTCGCCCGGCTCTGCCCTCGCGCGCGGGCGAAATTGCCCTATCGCTTGCTGAAGAAGCCGGACAGAATGTTCGGGCCGGCTTCGCCGGGCCGCAGCCTGATGCCGTCCTCGAAGCAGTTCAGCGTCACGCATTCGAAGCCGCTGTGGGCGAGCAACGCCACCAGCGAGTCACGGTCGAAGTGGTGCAAATGCTCGTTGGGGAGACGCATACGCCAGGTTCGGAACCAGGCGTCGCCGTCGGCGCCGAGCTCGCGCCAGCGGCAGTACGGGACGGCGACGGCCAGGTGCCGGGTCTGCAGGCGGCCGAGGAAACCCAGATCCGGGATGTGTTCGAGCACGTCGAACATGGCGACCAGATCCCAGGAACTGGCCAGCGCTTCCTCCCAACCGACAAAGCGGACCCCCGCGGGCAGCGGGAACTCGGCGATGTCGTAGCCGGCGCAATCGGCGACCCCGGTTATCTTCGCGGCTTCGATGAAGGTGCCGGTGCCGTACCCAATCTCCAGCACCGAGCGGGGGATCGCGCCGGTCAATCCCAGCACCCAGCCAAGCCGCTGATATCCGAGCTTGATGGTCCGGTCGCTCAGGTCCTCGTAATAGGAAATATATTGCTTGTCGTATTTGATCGGCGTGAAGTCGATCTGGTGGATCACGCCAAATCGGTCCACCTCGTAATTGTCCAACATCAGCGTGCTGCCCTCCGGATTCCCATTCCTTATACGGCGGCGCTAAACGCAGCGTAACTGGCGGGGCCGGCGACGCAGCCAAGCAAGGCGACAGATGAGCGACAGGTAGCCCCACTCGCCATTCCGCTTCGCCCCGCTTTCTGCTTCAATATCTCCTCATTCTCGGGAGAATCTCCATCTCAACCGATCCCTTGGCCCCCTGCGCCAACGTTTCCTCACCCGCTGCGCCTCTCAGCTCGCTGAGCTGCAGGCGGCGCGCGAGGCGCTGCCCGGCTCCGACCTGACCAAGCTCGCGCATTCGCTCGCCGGCGCGGCCGGCACTTTCGGCTTTGCGGAGATCAGCGTGCGGGCGTCAGAGCTGGAAACGCTGCTCATCGAGCAGGCGGAAGGCGGCGATGTCCGCGCGGCGCTCGATGCCTTAATCGGGGAGATCGAGCGGACGCTGGCCTGACGGCACCCGCCGGGCTCACTTCTTGGCGGCGCCGAGGCCGGTCCTGGTCATCTCGCCCCAGCCCTGGTTGCCGCGCAAGAATTGCCACCAGCCTTTCACGCGCCAGAAATTGTTGAGCTGGCGGTAGCCGAAATTCTCGACCACGGCGGCCGCCGTCAGAACGGCGAGATCCCTGGCGCGCGGAAAGCGCTGCAGCTCGGCCTCTTCCAGGATGAGCGAGCAGACGCTGACGCAGACGCCATAGGTGAAGATCAGCGAAGTGAAGGCCAGGAGATATTCGGCCGACAGGATGCCGAGCAGCCAGAAGGCCGGGATCAGGATATAGCCCAGCACCTCCGCCACCGGCCCCATCACATCGACGATGAAGATGTGGCCGAAGCCGAGGAAGCCGACGCGGCCATAGCGCGGGTTCAAGAACATGGCGCGGTAGCGGAAGAAGCATTCGAGCGCTCCGCGCTGCCAGCGCGTGCGCTGCCTCGCCAGAACGCTCAGCGTTTCCGGCGCCTCGGTCCAGCACACCGGCTCGGGAATGAACTGAACGCGGTATTTGCGCTTCTTGTCGCGCATGTGGCGGTGCAGCTTGATCACAAGGTCGAGGTCCTCGCCCATCGAGCCCTTGGTGAAGCCGCCCACCGCCACCACTTCGGCACGGCGGAACATGCCGAAGGCGCCGGAAACCAGCATCAGCGTGTTGACGCTGCTCCAGGCAAGCCTGGCCATCAGGAAGGCGCGCAGATATTCGACCACCTGGAAGAGCGGCAGCAGGCGGCTCGGCAAATGGACCTCGCGCACCCTGCCGGCCTCGATCTTCGAGCCGTTGGCGATGCGGATCGTGCCTCCGACGGCGATGGTGCGCTCGGGATCGTCGATGAAGGGCTGGGCGGCGCGCATCAGCGCGTCGGGCTCGAGGATGGAATCGCCGTCGATCACACAGAAGAGCGGCGCGCGGCAGACATTGATGCCGGCATTCTGCGCGTCCGCCTTGCCGCCATTCTCCTTGTCGACCACGAACAGCCGCTCGGTCATCGGCGAGGAATAGAGCCCGCGGATCGGCTTGTGCGCCAGCGCGTCCTCGTAGGGACGATGGAACTTCACCAGCTTGAAGCCCTCGATCAGGCGCTGCAAGGTCTGGTCCTTCGAGCCGTCATTGACGACGATGACCTCGAAATTCGGATATTCGAGCGCCAGCATGGAATGGACGCTCTCCACCACATTCACTTCCTCGTTATAGGCCGGCACCAGAAGCGCGATCGGCGGCGCGACCTCGCCGTAGCGCTGCCAGAGCAGCGCCGAGCGCGCCACCGGCGGGCGCTTGGACAGCGCATAGCCGGCGAGGACGAGCTGCAGCAGACAGATCGTCGTCTGCGCCAGCCCCGCCGCGATGATGAACCAGGACAGGATGGTGGCGGCAAGGACGATCTCGTCGCTCCAGTCGGCAATCATGCGGCCGGCCCCTCGGCAAGAATGAGCGAGGCGGTGCGCTGGCTGCGCGAGACCTCGCTGTCGGCAATCTGGCGCAGCAGCCGCTCGCCCGGCTGGCCGAAGGAGCGCAGCGCTTTGGCGGCGGCATAGCGCACGTTCCAGACCTCGTCGTCCAGCAGCCTGGACAGCGGCGGGGCAAGTTCGGGAAGGCCGAGGCGTCCCGCGGACTCGGCGGCGGCGGCGCGCACGTCCCAGTCGTCGTTTGCCATCGCGCTCGTCAGGATCGCCGGCGCATCGGCGTGTCCGGTGAGGCCCAGCGCGCGCAGCGCCGCGGCGACAACCTCGGGCGAGGCATCGCCGGCCAAGCCGGCGAAGAAGGCGGCAAAGCCGAAGCCGCCGGCGCGGGCGAGCGCGTCGATCGCGGCCGCCCTGATGAAGGGCACGGCGTCGACGCGCGATGCATGGATCGCAAGCTCGTTGAAGCGCGTGCGCGGAAAGCGCCTGAACAGTTCGATCAGGCGCCGCGAGCGCTGTCCCGCCACGCCTATCTTGTCCAGCGCGACGCCGAGCAGGGGCAGGCTGCCGAGATCGCAAAGCGCGATGGCGGCGGCGATCCTGACTTCGCGCGAGCGGTCCTGGTCCAGCGCCGAAAGCAGGCTAGCCGTCGCATTCTGCGACCCCAGCGCCGCCAGCATCTCGGCCGCGTGGATGCGTTCGGCCACATTTCCCCGTTCCAGCTGGCTGCCGACGAGGGCCGGCAGGCCGCATTCGTTGAAGGCGACAAGCACGTCGTCACGCTCCTCGCCGCGCAGCAGCGAAACGAACTCGAAGCCGGCCTCGATGGCCACGCCCGGCGGCACCGAAAGAATGGCCGTTTTCAGCGTCTGGCGGTCGCGGTCTTCGGTGAAGGCGATCAGCGCCGTCAGAAGCTGGCGCCGCTGTCCGGCTCTGGCGGCGTCCCGGCGCTCCCGCAGCAAGCGGCGCGCGATCAAAAACAGCATGATCACCAGGGAGAGCGCGCTGAGCAGTATGGAGAGATTCCAGACGTACCACATGGTCAGAACCGCGCGGTCAGCCCGAGCCCGAATATGCTTCGGTCGAATGTCGGGCGTTGTTCATGCGCGATGCTGGCGCGCAGCGTCAGCGGATCGCTGACGTCGACGGAGAAGCCGCCAAAGACGGTGCGTGTCGGCACCAGCGTGCCGTCAGAGATTTCGGGGGCGTCGGCATAGCCGCCGAAGAGATTGACATGCGGTGTCACCGCGAGGTCGGCGCGAAGCACATAGCCGTCCGCGCGCGTCCCGATATCGTCCTCGGCATGCACCCAGCGGGCGGAAAGCCCCAGACGGCCGTCGAGGAGATAGCCCTGCAGCCAGGGCTGGATGCTGGTGACGTCGGCGTCGGCGAAATTGTCGTAGCGGGCGTCGACGTTGAGCGACAGCGGGCCGAAGACCTTCGACGGCGCCACGACCTGCCACGAAGCGCCGGCCCCGGTCGAATAGCGCGCCAGAAAGTCGGCATCCGGCGTCGCCGCGGCCAGCGCATAGGCGGAGAAGGCCGGCGAGAAGGCCTGGTCGACGCGGCCCTCGATCTGGACGTCGGTGTTGCCGAAGCGGGTGGCGAGCCGCGTGCGGCCGGAGATCGTCGTTTGGGGCGATAGCCGATAGGAAAGGCCGGCCGAACTGTCGGTCCAGTCGCCAAGCCCGTCGGTGAGATCGCTCACCTCGCTGCCGAGGTCGAGCCGCCATTTGCGCGGCGGCGGCGCGGCCAGCCTTTGCTCGATATCGGCCAAACCCGGCTCGATGGCGAGCGCCTGGCCGTAAGCCTGCCGCGCGGCCTCGTCGTCGCCCTCGGCACGGCGCACGTCGCCGAGCCCGACCAGCGCCTCGGCATTGCGCGGATCGAGCGCCAGCGCGCGCTGCAACGATTGCCCGGCCCGCTGGTAGTCGGCCTCGAGCAAGGCGATTCTCGCATCAAGGTTGAGGGCCTCGACATTGTCCGGCGCTGAGGCCAGCACATCACCGACCAGGGCGCGGGCGCGCGGCGCGTCGCCCTGCCAGATCGCCAGGCGCACCTTGCCCAACCGAGCGTCGAGAAGGCCGGGCCTGATCGCAAGCGCCCGGTCGAAGAACCGCCCGGCCTCGTCGAAGCGCTGGGTGGAGCCGACAACGAGGCCGAGCGCGACCAGGGTGTCGGTGTTCCTGGGCGACAGCTTGAGCGCGCGGCGATAGGCGGTCTCGGCCTCGGCCGGCTTTCCCGCCGCCCGCAACCGCCTGCCCTGCTCCAACTGGATGGCGACGGGATCGGGCCGCCGGTGGGGCGGCTTCTTCGCCGGCGCCGCGGCAGCCGGAACCGGCTTCGCCTGGCTGGCCTGCTTGGCCTTGCGGATGTTCTCTAGAAGCGCTGCCGCGTCGGCATTGCCGGGCTCTGCCTCAGCGACCTTCTCGGCGAGCGGCAGCGCCGCATCCAGATTGCCGGAGCGGAATTCGACCTGGGCCATGCCGAAGCTCGCATCGCGATAGGCCGGGGCAAGGGAAAGCGCCCTGGAAAAGGCGTCGCGCGCCGCCGGCAGATCGTTGCGGCCGAGCTCGGCGAAGCCAAGCTGCACAAGAGCGTCGGCATTGTCAGCTTTCAACGCCAGCGCGCGCCGGAAAAGATCGGCGGCCTCGTCGAAATGCTGCGCCTGCCTGGCCTTGACGCCGGATGCGTAGAGCTCGTCGACAGTCTGCGCCAGCGCCGCGCCGGGAGCGGCGGCGATCGCCAGGATCAGGCATGCGGCAAAGGCTGAGCGCCGGCCGCGCCGCATCAGCGCTTCCCGCCCTTGCGGGCGATGAGACGCGCCAGCCGGGCCAGTAGCTCCTCGGGAATGAACGGCTTCACCAGATAATCGTCGGCGCCCTTCTCAAGCGCCGAAACGATGTCCTTCTCGGCCTTGCGGGCGGTCAGCATCACCACCGGAGTCTTCGACAGCACCGGGTCGCCCTTGATGCGCGCCAGCACCTCGATGCCGTCGGCCTTGGGCATCATCGCGTCGAGCACGATGATGTCGGGGCCGTCCTGCTCCGCCTTCGCCAGCGCCTCGGCGCCGTCCACCGCTTTGATGACCTCGTATCCCTTCGCCCTTAGCCTGAATTCGATCAGCTCAAGCAACAAGGGATCATCATCGCAGATCAGAACTCTTGCCTTCGCTCCATCCACCACCAGTCCTGCTCCGGTTCCGTCGCCCCCCGGAGTGATGACGCCGCGCGATCTTAGATAAAGCCGATTCGCGGCGGCCGCATTTCGACACAATCACTAGATGAATATTGGGCCATGGTATAGGAGCGGCAAACGCAAAACCGACCTTGCCGACAGGCATCTTTTGCGCGACTTTCTCGCCGGCTAAACCGGGCCGGAACGCCCCGAAAGCAGCCTTCTCACCTCGCCCGCAAGCGCCAGCGGGTCGAACGGCTTGGCGATCACTCCCACGGCTCCCATGGCGAGATAACGCTCCACCTCATGCGTCTGGGTGCGCGCCGTGATGAACGCCACCGGAATCGCGGCGGTCAGCGGCGAATCGGCCAGGCGCCTCAGTGTTTCCGGCCCGTCCATGTCCGGCATCATCACGTCGAGCAGGATGAGGTCAGGGCGCCAATCGGCGGCATCGGTCAGCGCTGCGATGCCCGAGGCGCTGGACCGCACCTCGAATTCCGGCTCGAGTTCCAGCGACATCTGGGCGATTTCGCGGATGTCGTCCTCGTCGTCCACATAGAGGATCCTTGCCGGCATAATCATCACTCCTTGGCACTGGAGGCGGGTCTGGCGCTATCGAGCGATGAGACCAACATGCTCCTGACCAGCCTGGCGACATCGATCTCCGACGCCTTGGTCTTGGTCATCATCGCCTGCACCCGGTCACCGAGGTTCTGATCCAACTCGGCCGCCGAGAACACGATGACTTGGGTTTCCAGCGGCAGATCGATGAGCAGATCCAGTCCCGATCCGTCGGGAAGCAGTATGTCCAGGATGACCAGGTCGAAGCGATGCTTTGCGACCGCCTTCCGCGCCTCCTGCAGCGTTTTGGCGGAAGCGATCAAGACGCCCGGACCGAGCCCCGCTGACATCACGGCAAGGACGCCCTCGTCGTCCTCGACGTGGAGGATCCTCGGCCTCCGCTCGACCTTGCTGGCGAGGATCTTGGCGAGAGCGGCGTGAAGGCGCCCCGAATCCACCGGCTTCTCCAGCCAGTCGACGATGCCGATGGCGGTTCCGTTCAGCGAGCGCCTGGCTTCGTCGGCGATGGCGGAGATGACGATGACCGAAATCTCGGAATTCACCGGCGAGACCCTGATGTCGTGGAAGAGCTTGATGCCGGATTCACCGGCCAGCTTGATGTCGAGGGTCAGCGCCACATAGTCGCGGGAGTTCAGGAGCGCTTTTGCGGTACCGATATCGGGGGCGACATCGCTGGAGAAGCCGTCGGCGTCGAGAAGCGCGGCGATCACCGCAGCGATGTCGGGCTCGTCCTCGCAGATGAGGACGCGCAGGCGGCCATCACGCTTTCGCGACCGGCGCTCGACCAAAACCGGCTTCTCGGCCTGTCTCTGCGCTTCGGCAAGATCGACGTGTAACGAGGTTCCCCTGCCTTCCTCGCTTTCGAAGGACACGGCGCCGCCGAGCTTTTCGACGATGGTCTTGACGATGCTCAGGCCCAGTCCGGTGCCCCCCTTCTTGCGGGTGCTGGAGGCATCGGCCTGCTCGAACTTGCCGAATATGCGGTTGCGGAACGCTTCCGGGATGCCGGCGCCTTCATCGATAACGGAGATGCGCAGCATGTCGCGCTCGCGACGCTGGAGCTTCACCATGACAGTGCCGCCGGGATCGGAGAACTTGATCGCATTCGACAGCAGGTTCGCCATCACCTGGTGCAGGCGATCGGGGTCGATATTGGCTTCGGCGCGCGGGGCATCGTCGACCAGGACGATGCGTATCCCGCTCTCGGCCATGTAATTGGAACTGGCGGCGATGGCCTGCTCCAGCACCGCACGCACGGGCATCTGCTTGATCTTGAAGGTGATGACGCCCGACTCGATCTTCTCCATGTCGAGAATGTCGTTGATGAGAAGAACCAGCCTTTCGCTGTTGTTGTGGGCGATGTTGACGAGGTTGGCGGCCTTGGGCGGCAGCTCGCCCGCGACGCCGGCTGCGATCAGGCCAAGCGAGCCGCGGATGGATGTCAGCGGCGTTCGCAGTTCGTGGCTGACCGTGGAAATGAAGTCGTTCTTGAGCTGGGCATTTCGCTTCTGCTCGGTGATGTCGCGATTGTAGGTGATGACGCCGACGATCTTGCCGGCCTCGTCGCGGAACGGCGCCTTCAGCGTGTAAAGCCAGCCCTGCCTGCCGTCAGGCAGGAGCGCGGGCTGATCGATGCGCAACGTCTGCCCGGCCTCCAGCGCGCCCAATTCATCCTGCCTGAAGCGCTCGGCCACGTCCTTGGGATAGAAATCGAAATCCGTCTTGCCGATAAGGTCCTCGACCGAGGCGGCGCGCACCAGTTCGGCGGTGGCTGGATTGGCCGCGATGAAGCGCCCCTCCGCATCCTTCACGTTGAGACTATCCGGCAGCTCGCGAACCATGGCACGGAATATCATGTTGGACATGGCGAGATCGCGTCGCCGCTGCTGCCGGTCGAGCAGCACGGCAATGATGAAGGTGCTCAGGAAGCGGAACAGGAGCGACGGCAACGTGCTCTGCTGCACGAAGCCGGTCACGACCTGCGAGGGAATGACCAGAAGCGTGATGAGCCCGGCCAGCGCGACCGACAGGCCGAGGCCGAGTATGTCGAACATGGTGCGCGAGCGGACCGCGACGATGTGGTGCCAGGCCAGACCGACGACGGCGGTGATCAGGATGCTCATGACGCCGACTTCGGCGCCCTGACCGCCCAGATGAAGACGATAGGCGATGGAGCCGGCAGCGGCGATGAACATCGCCGGCCATCCGCCGAAGAACGCGGCCGCTCCGATAAACGCGGCGCGCAGGTCGACGATGAAGCCGGAGACGGACAAGGCCGTCGCCATGGAAATGATCGCGCCCGCGCACATGACCACGCCCAAAAGCAGCGACTGTGCCCGCCGCGAGAGACGCCCGGTGAAATCCGCCACAAGGTCCCAGGCGACGATAAGGATGGAGACCAGGGCAAGATTGGCCAGCAGTGAGTGCCAGATCTCGGTCATGACTTTTCCGGCTCTGTTTTTTCCGACAAATACCGGCAAAACCTATCCGAGGTCTAAAGAGCGGGCGGGACCGGCCTAGTTTGCGGGGTGGTGAGCGCTTGGCGAAGGGCAGCGATCGACCGTCAAAGTGGCCTGATCGTGTCTGGCCTGCATCGCCCGTGGCCGAGCATTGTCGGGCAATGCTCAAGCTGCGCTCCACATCGAGGTTGCCGACGTTTTGTTGCTACACTGGCGACCGCTTCGGGCAGTAGGCCGATGAGCTTGCCGCCGGCTGCTAGGTGGGCCACATCAGCGGGCAAACTGCCACAACGACATGCAGATTCGGGCCTCGGCGACGGCCTGCGGCTGCTGGCCGCGGCAAGCCGCTGTTTCCGTCTACAAGCCGCTTGCACTGAAGCTGGTCTTTGCTGTGCCGTTCAGCAACGGCGTAGTGGCGCTGGAGTACCGACGCACAGAGCCGAAGAGCTGGCCCGAGGATTTCAGTCCGCGCGCTACTTCTGCCGGAAGGCCGTATGGAGCGACGTGGTCAGCGGCCCCAGAATGTAGTCCAGCGCGGTGCGTTCCTCGGTGACGATCATGACCTGCGCCGGCATGCCGGGATAGAGCTGGATCTGCGGCGCGGCGGCGAGTTCCTGCTGATTCACCGCCACGTCGGCAACGTAATAGGGAAAGCCGGTCTTGGCATCGGTAACGCGGTCCGCCGAGACGCGGGTGACGCGGCCGTGGATGACCGGCGTCGTGCGCTGCTTGTACGAGGTGAAGCGGACCTCGGCAGTCATATCGGCGCGCAGGCTGGATATGTCCTCGACCTTGACCTGCGCTTGAACGATCAGCGAATTCCTGGTCGGCACGATATCCAAAATGGTCTGGCCGGGCGCGACGATCGCGCCGGTCGAAAAGACGGTCAAGTCCATCACCTGGCCGTCATAGGGCGCGCGCACTTCGGCGCGGTCCACCGTGGCCTGTGCGGCAAACATCTTCGGCACCAGATCGGCAAGGTTCGACTGGGTGTCGATCAGCATGGCCGAAAGTTTTGCGCGACGCTCGTTGGTGAGCTGCGCGATCTGGCTTTCGAGTTCGGCCTTGCTCTGGCGATTTCCGGCGATCTCGCCGAGCGCCTGGTCGATCAGGCCCTGCAGTTCGGAGGCCGAGCGGTCGAGCTCCAGGATACGCGGCTTCGTCGTCAGTCCCGCCTTCAGCAGCTTGTTGAGGCTTGCCTTTTCGTCGATCGTCGACTTGAGCTGCGCGCGGAAGGATTCGACGCGCGCCTGCTTGCCATCGATCTGCTCGTCGAGCTCGGCGATGCGCTTCTGCAGGATCTGCCTGGCGCCGGCCATCGAGGCGCGCTGGCTCTCGAGGTCGGCAATCTGGTTGGCCATGGCGTCCTGCAGATAGGCCTGGTGCTCGGCGGTGATGTCGTTCGGGAAGGCAACCGCCTCATGGCCGTCCAGCTCGGCGCGGATGCGGGCATCGGTGGCGCGCAGCAGCGCATATTGCTGGGAATAGAGGTTGAATTCCGACCGGGCGCGGGTATCGTCGAGCAGCACCAGCACATCGCCGGCCTTGACGATGTCGCCATCCTTGACCCGGATTTCCTTCACCGTGCCGCCATCGAAATGCTGGACGCTCTTGCGGTTGCCTTCGACCTTCACCACCGCATCGGCAAGCACCGCGCCATTGAGCGGCGCGACCGCGGCCCAGCCGCCGAACACGCCGAAGAAGGCGGCGATGATGAGCAGGCCGATCCACACCGGTGCCCGGATCGAGTCCGCATTGGCGCCCGCATCTTCGGTGCCGGCGAGGTTGCGATAGGTAGCGGCGATATCGGTCATTGGGCCGCCACCGTGATCGGTGCCGCGCGCTGGTTGAGCAGCGCCACGATCTCGTTTCTCATGCCGAAGGCTTCGACCGCGCCATCCCGCAAGAGCAGGATCTTGTCGACATTGGCCAAAGTCGAGGGCCGGTGCGAGACGATTATCACCGTGCTGCCGCGACGCTTCAGCTCCAGCGCGCATTCGGCCAGGGCGCGATCGCCGTCGGCATCGAGATTGGAGCTCGGCTCGTCGAGCACGATGAGGTTCGGCAGGCCGAAGACGGCGCGGGCAAGCGCGATGCGCTGCCGGTAGCCGCCGGACAGCACCGCCCCGCCCTCGCCGATCTGCGTCTCGTAGCCTTGCGGCAGCCGGATAATCATCTCATGCACGCCGGCGAGCCGTGCCGCCTCGATCACCTCGCGGTCGACATCGGTCTTGAAGCGGCCGATATTGGCGGCCACCGTATCTGAAAACAGCTCGATGTCCTGCGGCAGGTAGCCGATATGGTCGCCGAGCGCCTCCCTTCCCCACTGCGTCATGTCGGCGCCATCGAGCCTGACCGTGCCGCGGCTCGGCTGCATGATGCCGGCTAGGTGACGCGCCAGCGTCGACTTGCCGGCGCCGGAAGGGCCGACGATGCCGAGCGCCTCGCCTGCTTCGAGCCGGAACGACACATCGCGCAGCAGCACCTTCTGTAGGCTGGGAATGGCGAAGCTCAACTGCTCGACGGCGACCTTGCCGGAGGGCTTCGGCAGGTTGAACGAGCGTCCGCCCTGCGCGCCGCCGTCCAGCAGCCTCTCGACCCTGCCAAGGGCGGCCCGCGCCAGGATCAGGCTGCGCCAGAGGCCGACGATCTGCTCGACCGGCTGCAGCCCCCTGCCCAGCAGCAGGCTGGCCGCAAACATCGAGCCGCCGGTGATCTGCCGCTCGATCACCAGATAGGCGCCGAGGCCGAGGATAAGCGACTGCATGGTGAGGCGCAGGAAGCGGATCAGCCCGGACATGACCGCTGCCCGGTCGCTCGCCCGCCCCTGCTGGCCGAGCGCCAGGCCGCGATCGCGCCCCCAGCGCCGGACGAGGCCGTCGATCATGCCCATGGCGCGGATGACTTCCGCGTTCCTGAGGCTCATTTCGGTGAAATTGTAGTTGGCCGTGGCAAGGTCGTTGGCCTGCTTCAGCGGCGCCCGCACGATATATTCGTTGAGCACCGCCATGGCGATCAGAAGCAGCGAGGAGCCCAACGCGAAGAAGCCGAGCCAGGGATGCAGGAGGAAGATGATGCCGATATAGATCGGCGACCAGGGCAGGTCGAACAGGGCATGGATACCGCTGCCGGTGATCACCTGCCGGAAGGTGTCGAAATCGCGGATCGGCTGGCTTGGCGAGGCACCCTGCGACGGGGTCTCGACGGAAGCCGCCAGGATCCTGGCCGAAAGCAGCCGGTCGAGCCGCGCGCTGGCGCGCGTCAGGATCGCGGCGCGCACGAGGTCCAGACCGGCGAGCGCCAGGAACGCCGCAAGCAGCACCAGCGTCAGCATCACCAGCGTCGTCTCGCTGCCGCTGGTGACCACCCGGTCGTAGATCTGCAGCATGTAGAGCGGCGACGCGAGGTAGAGCAGGTTGATCGCCAGGCTGAACACCGCCGCAAACAGGAAATAGCGGCGGCAGGCGCCAAGCGCTTCCCTGACGATTTTAGATTTGTTGTCGAGACTCAAAATACCCAGCGGCAGAACCGCCCCCTGTCAAACTGCATGCCCGGAACGATACTATTCCGGATCCCTCACCCGGCCACGCGATCCGCTCGTAAACCTGCCGTAAACCTTAATTCGTAAGCTGAATCCTGGGGTAGCGGGATACCAGGTGAGCCGCGCGGGCGCGGCTCACCTCTTTGTTTACAGCACGAAGTCGCTGGCCGTCAGTCCGAGGTTGACGCCGGTCAGCCTGATCTGAAAATCAGCCGTTGCGTTGCCGTCGACATCGACACGCACAATCGTGTTGCCGCCGCTTTCGGACCAGGTGATGCTGTTGGCGACGGTGTTCGCGTTCTGACCGCCGAACAGGAAGGCCTGATCGCCGCCGCTGCCGGTATTGGCATCGATCGATGACAGGTCGATCTTATCGACGGCATGGACGAAGTCGGTGATGGTGTCGTTTGCGGCGGTTGCGGGCGAATCCGCAACGGCTGAGCCATAGTAGAATGTATCTGCTCCCAGACCACCCGTAAGCGTGTCAGTGCCGGCCCCGCCGACAAGCTTGTCAATGCCATCGCCACCGTTGAGCGTGTCATTGCCGCTTTGGCCGAACAGCGTGTCGTTGCCCGCCATGCCGAGAATGATGTCTGCGCCGCCGTTGCCGTAGAGGACGTCATCGCCACCGTTGGCTCCGTTAAGCGCGTCGCTTGAATTGCCGTTGCTGCCAGTGATGACCTGGAACGTCTCACTATACTGGTACGGTGGTCCTGCGGGGTCGCCCACCTGGGTTGCCTGCACGGTGATGGAATAGGCCTTGCTCGGCGAAAGATCTCCGGAATTCAGCGTGCTGCCGGTGATCGAGAACAGCCCCGGGTCTGATTGCGAAGTGATGCTGTAGACGAAGCTGCCGGGGTCCGGATCGGTGGCGCTTAGTGTTCCGGTGAACTGGAACGAGCTGAAGTTCACATCCCCGGTGGTGGTGCTTGGTGTAAGCTGGATGTCAGTCGGAGCAAAGCGGGGTGCGCCGTCGTCAGCGCCATTAATGGTAATCGAGACCAGTTTCGCCGTGCCGTCCTCGGAGAAGACAGTAAAGCTGTCGCTCAAGGACTGGCTGCCGGTCAAGGCATTGACCGTCGGATTCGAGTTGTCGAGCGTGTAGGTCCAGACTCCCGCGGCGGTCACGGTGTAGCTGCCGTAGCCGAGCGCGCTGGCCGTCGCTGAATTGACGGCCTGGAAGGCGTCCGTACTGTTGTCGACATCAGCCGACAGAAGGTCCCCGGTGGCGGTCGGCGTGCCTCCGCCATTGGAGGTGCCCGCTTCGATGACGGTCCCCGCCGAGGTGCCGCTGATCACCGCGGCGTCGTTGGCGCCGTGGATGGTGATGTCTATCACCTGCTGCGTGCCGTCGACGGTCGAGACCGTCACCAGTTCATGCAGCGTGGTGTTCGCGCCGCTGCTGTTGAGCGCCTGAACGGTCGCATTGTTGTCGTCGAGCGTGTAGCTCCAGGCGCCGTTGGCATCGATCGAGAAAGTGCCATAGCTTTTGGCGACTGCGGCCTGCATGTTGAAGGTCGCGGGATTGTCCACGTCGGTCGCATTGAGGTCGCCCGAAGCGAAAGCATCGCCAGGTGTGCCGTTGGCGACGCCGCTCTTCTCCGTGACCGAAGCGTCCTGGGCGCCGTTGCCGGCGATGATGGCGGCATCGTTGGTGCCGGTGATCGAGATGGTGATCAGCTGGGGCGTGCCGTCCTCGGAATAGACGGTGAAGGAGTCGCTGAGCGGATCGCCGTCGTTGAGAGCGTCGACCGCCGGATTGGTGTCGTCGAGCGTGTAGGTCCAGTTGCCGGCAGCATCGATGGAGAAGCTGCCGTAGCCGGAGTCGCCATTGCCGCTGGCGGCCTGGAAGGCGTTGGCGGTGTTGTCGACGTCGCTTGCCGTCAGTGAGCCGGTCGCCGTCACCGGGGCGTCGGCGCCGTCCTCGTCGACCGCACCGCTGGTGGTGCCGACGATGATGGCGGCATCGTTGGTGCCGGTGATCGAGATGGTGATCAGCTGGGGCGTGCCGTCCTCGGAATAGACGGTGAAGGAGTCGCTGAGCGGATCGCCGTCGTTGAGAGCGTCGACCGCCGGATTGGTGTCGTCGAGCGTGTAGGTCCAGTTGCCGGCAGCATCGATGGAGAAGCTGCCGTAGCCGGAGTCGCCATTGCCGCTGGCGGCCTGGAAGACGTTGGCGGTGTTGTCGACGTCGCTTGCCGTCAGTGAGCCGGTCGCCGTCACCGGGGCGTCGGCGCCGTCCTCGTCGACCGCACCGCTGGTGGTGCCGGCGATGATGGCGGCATCGTTGGTGCCGGTGATCGAGATGGTGATCAGCTGGGGCGTGCCGTCCTCGGAATAGACGGTGAAGGAGTCGCTGAGCGGATCGCCGTCGTTGAGAGCGTCGACCGCCGGATTGGTGTCGTCGAGCGTGTAGGTCCAGTTGCCGGCAGCATCGATGGAGAAGCTGCCGTAGCCGGAGTCGCCATTGCCGCTGGCGGCCTGGAAGGCGTTGGCGGTGTTGTCGACGTCGCTTGCCGTCAGTGAGCCGGTCGCCGTCACCGGGGCGTCGGCGCCGTCCTCGTCGACCGCACCGCTGGTGGTGCCGGCGATGATGGCGGCATCGTTGGTGCCGGTGATCGAGATGGTGATCAGCTGGGGCGTGCCGTCCTCGGAATAGACGGTGAAGGAGTCGCTGAGCGGATCGCCGTCGTTGAGAGCGTCGACCGCCGGATTGGTGTCGTCGAGCGTGTAGGTCCAGTTGCCGGCAGCATCGATGGAGAAGCTGCCGTAGCCGGAGTCGCCATTGCCGCTGGCGGCCTGGAAGGCGTTGGCGGTGTTGTCGACGTCGCTTGCCGTCAGTGAGCCGGTCGCCGTCACCGGGGCGTCGGCGCCGTCCTCGTCGACCGCACCGCTGGTGGTGCCGACGATGATGGCGGCATCGTTGGTGCCGGTGATCGAGATGGTGATCAGCTGGGGCGTGCCGTCCTCGGAATAGACGGTGAAGGAGTCGCTGAGCGGATCGCCGTCGTTGAGAGCGTCGACCGCCGGATTGGTGTCGTCGAGCGTGTAGGTCCAGTTGCCGGCAGCATCGATGGAGAAGCTGCCGTAGCCGGAGTCGCCATTGCCGCTGGCGGCCTGGAAGGCGTTGGCGGTGTTGTCGACGTCGCTTGCCGTCAGTGAGCCGGTCGCCGTCACCGGGGCGTCGGCGCCGTCCTCGTCGACCGCACCGCTGGTGGTGCCGACGATGATGGCGGCATCGTTGGTGCCGGTGATCGAGATGGTGATCAGCTGGGGCGTGCCGTCCTCGGAATAGACGGTGAAGGAGTCGCTGAGCGGATCGCCGTCGTTGAGAGCGTCGACCGCCGGATTGGTGTCGTCGAGCGTGTAGGTCCAGTTGCCGGCAGCATCGATGGAGAAGCTGCCGTAGCCGGAGTCGCCATTGCCGCTGGCGGCCTGGAAGACGTTGGCGGTGTTGTCGACGTCGCTTGCCGTCAGTGAGCCGGTCGCCGTCACCGGGGCGTCGGCGCCGTCCTCGTCGACCGCACCGCTGGTGGTGCCGGCGATGATGGCGGCATCGTTGGTGCCGGTGATCGAGATGGTGATCAGCTGGGGCGTGCCGTCCTCGGAATAGACGGTGAAGGAGTCGCTGAGCGGATCGCCGTCGTTGAGAGCGTCGACCGCCGGATTGGTGTCGTCGAGCGTGTAGGTCCAGTTGCCGGCAGCATCGATGGAGAAGCTGCCGTAGCCGGAGTCGCCATTGCCGCTGGCGGCCTGGAAGGCGTTGGCGGTGTTGTCGACGTCGCTTGCCGTCAGTGAGCCGGTCGCCGTCACCGGGGCGTCGGCGCCGTCCTCGTCGACCGCACCGCTGGTGGTGCCGGCGATGATGGCGGCATCGTTGGTGCCGGTGATCGAGATGGTGATCAGCTGGGGCGTGCCGTCCTCGGAATAGACGGTGAAGGAGTCGCTGAGCGGATCGCCGTCGTTGAGAGCGTCGACCGCCGGATTGGTGTCGTCGAGCGTGTAGGTCCAGTTGCCGGCAGCATCGATGGAGAAGCTGCCGTAGCCGGAGTCGCCATTGCCGCTGGCGGCCTGGAAGGCGTTGGCGGTGTTGTCGACGTCGCTTGCCGTCAGTGAGCCGGTCGCCGTCACCGGGGCGTCGGCGCCGTCCTCGTCGACCGCACCGCTGGTGGTGCCGGCGATGATGGCGGCATCGTTGGTGCCGGTGATCGAGATGGTGATCAGCTGGGGCGTGCCGTCCTCGGAATAGACGGTGAAGGAGTCGCTGAGCGGATCGCCGTCGTTGAGAGCGTCGACCGCCGGATTGGTGTCGTCGAGCGTGTAGGTCCAGTTGCCGGCAGCATCGATGGAGAAGCTGCCGTAGCCGGAGTCGCCATTGCCGCTGGCGGCCTGGAAGACGTTGGCGGTGTTGTCGACGTCGCTTGCCGTCAGTGAGCCGGTCGCCGTCACCGGGGCGTCGGCGCCGTCCTCGTCGACCGCACCGCTGGTGGTGCCGGCGATGATGGCGGCATCGTTGGTGCCGGTGATCGAGATGGTGATCAGCTGGGGCGTGCCGTCCTCGGAATAGACGGTGAAGGAGTCGCTGAGCGGATCGCCGTCGTTGAGAGCGTCGACCGCCGGATTGGTGTCGTCGAGCGTGTAGGTCCAGTTGCCGGCAGCATCGATGGAGAAGCTGCCGTAGCCGGAGTCGCCATTGCCGCTGGCGGCCTGGAAGGCGTTGGCGGTGTTGTCGACGTCGCTTGCCGTCAGTGAGCCGGTCGCCGTCACCGGGGCGTCGGCGCCGTCCTCGTCGACCGCACCGCTGGTGGTGCCGGCGATGATGGCGGCATCGTTGGTGCCGGTGATCGAGATGGTGATCAGCTGGGGCGTGCCGTCCTCGGAATAGACGGTGAAGGAGTCGCTGAGCGGATCGCCGTCGTTGAGAGCGTCGACCGCCGGATTGGTGTCGTCGAGCGTGTAGGTCCAGTTGCCGGCAGCATCGATGGAGAAGCTGCCGTAGCCGGAGTCGCCATTGCCGCTGGCGGCCTGGAAGACGTTGGCGGTGTTGTCGACGTCGCTTGCCGTCAGTGAGCCGGTCGCCGTCACCGGGGCGTCGGCGCCGTCCTCGTCGACCGCACAGCTGGTGGTGCCGGCGATGATGGCGGCATCGTTGGTGCCGGTGATCGAGATGGTGATCAGCTGGGGCGTGCCGTCCTCGGAATAGACGGTGAAGGAGTCGCTGAGCGGATCGCCGTCGTTGAGAGCGTCGACCGCCGGATTGGTGTCGTCGAGCGTGTAGGTCCAGTTGCCGGCAGCATCGATGGAGAAGCTGCCGTAGCCGGAGTCGCCATTGCCGCTGGCGGCCTGGAAGACGTTGGCGGTGTTGTCGACGTCGCTTGCCGTCAGTGAGCCGGTCGCCGTCACCGGGGCGTCGGCGCCGTCCTCGTCGACCGCACCGCTGGTGGTGCCGGCGATGATGGCGGCATCGTTGGTGCCGTCGATGTTGATGGTCACCGAGGTGTGGGTGCCGTCGGCGCTGACCACGTCGAAGGTGTCGGTGTAGGTGGTGCCGGCGGCGAACTCGTTGTGCGCCGAGGAGGCCGTGTAGGTCCAGGCGCCGGCGGCATCGATGGCGAAGGTGCCGTAGGTCCCGACCGTGCCGGCCTGGGCGACGAAGGTCGCCGGGCTGTCGACATCCGAGATGGTCAGCTGGCCGCTGCTCGATATGTCGGCGGCCGCATCGGTCTCGGTCAGGTTCCTCACATCGGCCGACAGCACCGCGGCATCGTTGGTGCCGGTAATATTGACGACGATGTTGTAATTCGCCGTGCCATCCGCGGATGTCACGGTCAACGTGTCGGTGACATTCTGGCCCTGCGTCAGCGGGTCGGCAAGTGCCTGGTTCAGCGCGTAGGTCCACGCTCCCGTCGTCGCATCGAAAGTGAAGGTGCCGTACATGCCCTGGAGGCTCGGCGGTGCCTGAAAATGGTTCTGGCCGGCATCAACGTCCGAAATGATCAGCTGACCATGTGCGCCGGGGTCGCCGGGCGTGCCGTTGGCGACGCCGCCAGCTTCCACCACAGTCGTGTCCGCGCCCGGCGCCGCTGTGATGGTGGCGCCGTCATTGGTGCCTTGAATGTTGACCGAGACGCTCGCCCAGCTCAACGTTCCATTGCCGAGCTTGATTGCGTAGGTAAAAGTCTCGTTGATGTGGTCGCCGGCTCCGAGCGCCTGCAGGCTCGTGAAGCCGTGCTGCGCGAGATAACCGCTAAGGTTCATCTCGACCTTGCCGTTGTTGATGCGGATCAGCACGCCGCCGCCGATGTCTTCCCAGGCGGAGATGCCGGTTGCCTGCGCATCCTGGGTCGTCAGGTCGATCGGCGCGTATTGCTTCGTAGCCGTCGATGCGGACGTGCCGTCGTCGATCGAATAGAGGGTCTTGGCATTGCCGCCCAAATCATTCGCCAAAACGTCCAATAGGATGATGGATTGGGATGCGGACACGATGACCACGTTGTCTTCCGTGTAGTTGAAGACATCGCCCTGTGCCTGCGGCGTGTTGGAGAACGACGTCGTGGTGCCGCCGGCACCGGAGATTTGCGTAGCCATTATTTTCATCCCCCTGGCAGACGCGCTCCGCGCCTGCTCGTTGGCCGTCGGAGACGGCTGACTACCCCATGCCGAATGGATCGGCGCCCAGTCTTACGGGGAGAGGATCAGAATGTGCCATGCAACCAGGCGCAACCCGACGGTCCGGCCCGTGAACGGCCAGCCCAAAAGGCGATTCACAGACAGGTGGTGGCTCGATGGTGACGGCTACGACGGCGATAGATCGCCGCGTTGCTTTTCCCCTACCCCAGTAGCGCCGAAACTCGTTGTTGCCGGTCGGGAGATTATTCGCGCTACCCTATATATTAGGATAATGACAAAATGCGTACTTGTACGCAGACATGGATAAACTGCATCGCACAGGCAAATAGAACTCGGTCCTTCCACGTAGCGGATCAGGCCTGTCCCACCGCTCACACCGCCTTGCCGAGCTTGCCGCCGCGCTCGGCGACCGCCTTCTCGACGGCGCGCTTCAGCTCGTCCTTGATCTCGACGGTGTCGGCCATCAGCGTCTCGATCTTCAGGAAATCGAGCACGCGGTATTTCGAGACGGCCGGACGGATAAGAATATTCGGCGGGTGCTGCCGCAGCTTGTTGGCGATGATCGACTGCATCATCAGCTGCGTGGCGCCATACATGAGGTCGACCGTGGTCGGATGCTTGCGTTCGACGTCGCTCGGCGCCCCGACCACGTCGATGGCGATGATGATGTCGGCATCCTTCTCGACCAGGTCGAAGGGCACCGGGTTGTAGATGCCGCCATCGATCAGCAATCGGTCGTCGCGCATCACCGGGCGGAACACCGCCGGAATGGCGGCCGAGGCCGCCAGCGCCGATTGCAAATCGCCCTGCGAGAACACCGCGAGCTTGTGGCCGAAATAGTCGGTCGCCGTCACCTTGAGCGGAATCTTCAGCTCTTCGAAGGTCGCCGGAATGGCGTCAGGCAGGAAGGCCTTCAGGATGCGCTCGATATTGAACTGGCCGACGCGGATGCCGCCCTGCATGGCTTCCGCGATCGTGCCGGGCCGCGAGCGCCACATGCGCGCGGCCACCTCAGCGCGGCTGCCGAGGATCAAGCGGCTGTACTCGTGGATCTCCGCCCCTCGCATGCCGGCGGCCATGCCGGCGCCCATGATGGCGCCGATCGAGGAGCCGGCGATCGCAACCGGTTTTATCCCGAGCTCGTCCAACGCCTCGATGGCGTGGATATGCGCCAGCCCCCGCGCGCCGCCGCCGCCGAAGGCAACCGCGAAGGTCGGGCTCATCCCTTGCGGGCTCCCGCCACCTGCACCAGCGGCGGTCCGATCACCATTATCGCCGGGTCGGCCGACAGAAGCTTCCTTGCCGCCGCCTTGACGTCTGCAAGCGTCACCGCATTGATCAGCGCGGCGCGGCGCCTGATGTAGTCGATGCCGAGATCGTCGAGCTGCAGCTCGACCAGCGTCGCGGCAATGGAACTGGAGGAGTCGAGATTGTTGATGGCGTAGGCGCCGATCATGTATTTCTTGGTCGCCGCGAGCTCCTCCTCGGTCGGGCCGTTCTCGGCCATCTCCTTCACCACCTGACGCACAATGGCGAGCGTCTCGGCGGCGCGGTCGGAACGCGTCGCCGTCGTGACCAGCAGCGCGTTGGAATGCTCGTGATCGACGAGATCGGAGCTGACGCTATAGGCAAGGCCGCGCTTCTCGCGCACCTCCTCGTAAAGCCGCGACGTGAAAGTCGAGCCGCCGAGGATCTCGTTCATCAGCACGGCCGCGTAAAAATCGGGATCGCTCCGTTTGACGCCGGGCCAGGCAAGCTGCAGCGAGGTCTGCGGCAGATCGTAGTTCACTTCCAGCTGCTGGCCGAGCTTCAGCGACACGTCCGCCACCTGGGCCAGCGTCTGCGTCTGCGGCAGGTCGCCGAACACCTCGTCCAGCTTGCCGGAGAGCGTGGCGGCGTCGATGTCGCCCACCACCGCCACATGCAGGCCGGCGCGCGCGAAACTCGCTTTGCGAAAGGCCTTGAGGTCGGCGGCCGTTATGGTGGCCAGGCTCTCCTTCGTCCCCTCATCCGGCCGCGCATAGGGATGCTTGCCATAGATCGCGCGCAGCCAGCGCTGCTGGGCGATCGTGTTGGGGTCGCGCTCATTGGCGAGAATGCCCGAAAGCATCTGGGCGCGGATGCGGTCGATCGGCGCCTGGTCGAAGCGCGGGCTGTTCACCGCCAGCTTCAGCAGGCCGAACGCCTCGTCCTTTTGATCGGACAGCATGCGCATCGAGCCATAAAGGCCGTCGCGTGCAGCCTGAAAACTCATCTCGGCGCCGGCGTCGTCCAGCTTCGACTGGAAGGCCTCGCTGTCGAGGTCGCCGGCGCCCTCGTCGAACAGGCCGCTCATCAGATTGACCAGACCTTCCTTGCCGGCAGGGTCCTGCGCGGTGCCGCCGTCGAAGACGAAGCGGATGGCAACCAGCGGGATCGAATGGTCTTCCACCAGCCAGGCGGTGATGCCTTTCTTCGACTTCACCTCCTGGATGTTCATCTCCGCGTGGGCGGCCAGCGCCGGCAAGAGCAGGAAGAATAGGGCAAAGCAGAGGGTTGCGACGATACGGTAGACCCCACCTTCTCCCTTTGTGGGAGAAGGTGGATCGGCGCACAGCGCCGAGACGGAGGAGCATATCGCCCAGCTGGGGCGCCCCTCATCCGGCCGCTTCGCGTCCACCGCCCGGGGGCGAGCCACGGGTCTCGCCCCGTCCTTCGGACCCCACAAGGGGAGAAGGGAAGAAGCGCCCATTCGTCCGCGTTCCATGCTCATCATCAATTCCCCGCCTGTTGTTGCGGCAGGAGATAGCCGGTCGTCGAGCGGTCGAGCACCAGGTAGCGGGCGGCCGCGGCCTTGACCTCTGCGGCAGTGACCTTGCGGATGCGGTCGGGCCATTCCTCGACATCCTTCACGTTGCCGCCGGTGGCGAGGGTCGAGCCGTACATATTGGCCATGTCGTCCTGCTTGTCGCGAGCAAAGACCATCGAACGGACATAGCGGGTCTTGGCCCGCTCCAGCTCGTCACCGGTCACGCCGTCCTTGGCAATGCGCGCGACCTCGGCATCGACCGCCGCTTCGACATCGGAAAGCTTGGCGTCGCCGCGCGGCGAGCCATAGACGGTGAAGTTGGTGGCGTCGAGCATGGTGCCCTGAAAGAACGCGCCGGTCCCGGAGGCGATGCCCTGCTTCACCACCAGCTGCTGGTAGAGGCGGCTGCGGTTGTCGCCGCCCAGGATTTCGGCCAGGAGATCGAGCGCCTCCGCCTCGCCGGGCTTGGCGGTGTGATAGGACGGCACCACCCATTGCGTGGAAAAGCTCGGCACCGAGACGCGCGCATCGGTCAGCGTCACGGTGCGCTTGGTGTTCTGCTCCGGCTCGACCGGGCGGATGCGCGCCCGCAGGTCCGGCCCGCGCGCCACCTTTCCGTAAGTCCTTTCGGCCATTGCCTTCACCGCGTCCGGATCGACGTCGCCGGCGACGATCACCACGGCGTTGTTCGGCCGGTAGAAGGTGTCGTAGAACGCCTTGGCATCCTCGCGGTTCAATTGCTCCATCTCCTGCATCCAGCCGATCACCGGAATGCGGTAGGGCTGGTTCTGCCAGAGCGTCGCGTCGACCTCCTCGTCCAGCACTGCCTGCGGATCGTTGTCGATGCGCGAGCGGCGCTCTTCCAGGATAACGTCGCGCTCGGTCTTGATGACATCGTCGGTGAGGACGAGGTTGCGCATGCGGTCGGCCTCGAACCCCATCATCTCCTCGAGCGCCGAAGGCGGCACCGTCTCATGGAAGGCGGTGTAGTCGTAGGAGGTGAAGGCGTTGTTCGAGCCGCCGATGTCGGCCACGGCGCGGTCGAACTCGCCGGCTGCGTGGTTGCTCGTAGCCTTGAACATCAGATGCTCAAAGAAATGCGCGATGCCGGATTTGCCGGGCGGCTCGTCGGCGCTGCCGATCTTGTACCATACCATATGAGTGACGATCGGGGCGCGATGGTCCGGAATGACGACGACTTCCAGGCCGTTCTCGAGCAGGAAATCCTTGACCGCGGCTTCGTCGGCGGCGCGTGCCGGAGCCTGCGCCGCGAACGCCAGCGCGCCGGCAAGGAATGCTGCGCGCAGGCCTCTGGTGTTCAATGTCATCAAATGCTCCGGTTTCGGTCGCGCGACGATAGAAAAGGTTCCATGGCGAGGCAA
Source organism: Mesorhizobium sp. M1A.F.Ca.IN.022.06.1.1 (assembly GCF_003952605.1). Classification (NCBI taxonomy): domain Bacteria; kingdom Pseudomonadati; phylum Pseudomonadota; class Alphaproteobacteria; order Hyphomicrobiales; family Phyllobacteriaceae; genus Mesorhizobium; species Mesorhizobium sp. M1A.F.Ca.IN.022.06.1.1. The sequence goes on from NZ_CP034455.1 coordinate 434,771, forward strand.
AGTGATTTGTTCGTCATTTTCGAGGCGCGTGCGTCATTTCCTTTCCCTTGCGGGAGAAGGGACGTGCCCCTCACCCCACCTCGACAAACCGGATCACCGTGTCGCCATAGCCGCGCTCGTCCACCACGGAAAAACCGGCGCCCGGTTCGAACGGCGCGGACGCCGCCTCCTCGACCACGCAGAGCGCGCCGGGCAGGAGCCAGCCGCCGGCTTTTGCCGAGCGCAGCGCGCGCTCGCCGAGGCCCTTGCCATAGGGCGGGTCGGCAAAGACCAGGCCGAAGGGCGACAGCGTGCCGGCTTCGCCCAAATGGGTCGCGTCGCGGCGGAAGATTTTGGTCCGCCCGGTGAGCCCGAAGGCCTCGACATTGTCGCGGATCAGCCCGCGCCCTTCCGCCGATTCCTCGATGAAGACGCAGTAGGGGGCGCCGCGCGACAGCGCCTCCAGCCCGAGCGCGCCGGTGCCGGCGAAGAGATCGAGCACACGGCCGCCTTCGAGCTTTTCGGCATAGCGATGCGCAAGCACGTTGAACACCGCCTCGCGGGTGCGATCGGTGGTCGGACGGATGGCATTGGAACGCGGCGTCGCCAGCGGACGCCCGCGAAACTCACCGCCGACGATCCGCATTGCCACCCCTCGGCCCCTTCGGACCGCGCGGCCTGTCGCCGCCGCTTCCCTCCGGCCGATCGTCTCTTGGCTTGCCGAACGGCGTGCCCTTGCCGCCCGGCCTGAACGACGCCTTCCGCGCCTTCGCTTCCGCGGCCTTCGCGGCGTCGGCCTCCGCCCTGCCCTTGCCGATGGGACGCGCGCCCGGCGCCATCCAGACATTGGCCTTGCGCTGGCCGGGCGGTTCGATCGGCCGCGGTTCGCCTTTCTTGCCGCCGGCCTTGCCGCCGAAGCCGCGCTCGGACTTACCGAAGCCGCGCTCGGATTTGTCGAAGCCAGACTTGTCGAAGCGAGACTGGGGACCGCGTTCGCCGAAGGCTCGCTCGGGCTTCGTCGAAAGCTTGCTCAGCGCCTCGTCGCGGCTGCCCTCACGGCGCTTGCGGGCCTTGATCAGCCCGCCCTCGCCGATCGGCCGGCGGTCGCCCTCGCGCGTGAATTTCGGCCGCTCGTCCTCATCGCGGCGCGGCTCGCTGCGTCGCACCGGCTTGTTGGAGAACGGTTTTTGGATCTCGGCGTCGAAATTGGCGCCGGACTCTTCAACCAGCCGCTCGCCGAGCTGCTCGCGCAGCGTGCGGCCCTTGATTTCCAGCACGTGGCCCTCGGGCAGCTCGTTGAGCTGGAACGGCCCGTAGGAGATGCGGATCAGCCGCGTCACCTCCAGCCCCAACGCGCCGAGGATGTTCTTGACCTCGCGGTTCTTGCCTTCGCGCAGGCCGATCGTCAGCCAGGCATTGCTGCCCTGCTCGCGGTCGAGCGAGGCCTCGACCGAGCCGTAGAAGACGCCGTCGACGGCAATGCCGTCGCGCAGGGCGGTGAGCTTGCTCTCCTCGACCTTGCCGTGGACGCGCACGCGATAGCGCCGCAGCCATCCGGTGGCCGGCAGTTCGAGCACCCGCGACAGCCCGCCGTCATTGGTCAGCAGCAGCAGCCCTTCGGTGTTGATGTCGAGGCGGCCCACGGTCATCAGCCGCGGCAGATCGGCCGGCAGCACGTTGAAGACGGTCTTGCGGCCTTCGGGATCGCGGTTGGTGGTGACCACGCCTGCCGGCTTGTGGAACAGGAACAGCCTTGTGCGCTCGATCGGCGGGATCTCCGTGCCGTCGAGATGGATGACGTCGTCGGGCATGACGTTGAGGGCCGGCGACGACAGCACCTTGCCGTTGACCTTGACGCGGCCGGCGGCGATGAGTTCCTCGGCGTCGCGGCGCGAGGCGATGCCGGCGCGCGCCAGCCGCTTGGCGATGCGCTCGCCGGCCTCCGGCGCTGCTTCTGAGGGCCGCGGGCGCGGCTTGAAGCCGCCTTCCGGCTTTCTCGCGGCGCTGTCGCGCGGCGCTCGATCGGCGAAATCCCGCTTCGGGCGCTGCGCGAAGTCGCCTCCGTCTTCGCGCTGCGGCCGGTCGGCCAAGTCGCGCTTGGGCCGATCGCCGAAATCCCGCTTAGGCCGATCGCCGAAGTCGCGCTTGGGGCGATCGAAGCGCCGTTCGGCGCGTTCGCCTTCGGCGGCCATCGGCCGGTCGCCGCGCGGCGTGTAGGGCTTGCGCCCTTCGCGCTTGTCGAAGGGTTTGCCGTCGCGCGGCGGACCTTTGCGGAACGGTCGTTCGCCACGCTCTCCACCTTCGCCCCCGTCACGAGGCTTATAGCTGCGTTTGAAATCGCGGCGCTCGCCTTCCGCGGCCGCTGGCCGATCGCCACGTGGCGTATAGGGCTTGCGGGCGCCATCGCGTTTTTCGAACGGCTTTCCCTCGGGGCGCGGTCCTTTGCGGAACGGTCGTTCTCCGCGTTCCGCGCCCTCGACGGCGCGCGGCTTGTAGCTGCGCTTGAAATCGCGCGCGGGGCGCTCGCCATCGGCGGCCATCGGCCTGTCGTCACGCTGCGTGTAAGGCTTGCGCGCGCCATCGCGCTTCTCGAAGGGCTTGCCCTGCGAACGCGCTCCCTGGCGGAACGGCTTGTCGCCGCGCGGCGTCGGTTTCGATCCGCCTTTGCCCGGCCCTTTGCGTGATGATTTCTTGTCGTCGTCCATATGGATCTTGCTCTTCTTGGACTGCCGCGGCGTACGCGCCCGGTCGGACACGTTATGCAGGCAGTGTCATCTTGATTTGCGCATGCAGCAGCGCGGCAAAAACCGATTCCGGTTTTCAGGGTCACGCGCTAGATAACAGGATCACCGTCGGGTGGCGAGGAGTAATCGGAATGCAAAGCGCGTGAAGCGGCCGGATTTCATGGCTTTGGCGCTCAAGGAAGCCGAAGCGGCCGCAAGCCGGGGCGAAGTGCCGGTCGGCGCAGTGATCGCCAACGGCAACATTGTCGTGGCCAAGGCCGGCAACCGCACGCGCGAGCTGGCCGATCCGACTGCGCATGCCGAAATGCTGGCGATCCGCGAAGCCTGCCGGCAACTCGCCAGCGAGCGGCTTACCGGTCACGATCTCTATGTGACGCTCGAGCCCTGCGCCATGTGCGCCGGCGCCATTTCGTTCGCGAGACTCCGCCGGCTCTATTTCGGCGCGGCCGACGAGAAGGGCGGCGCGGTGGTCAACGGCGTGCGCTTCTTCGCCTCGCCCACCTGCCACCACGCGCCGGACGTCTATTCCGGCTTGGGCGAAAGCGAAGCGGCCCTCATCCTGAAGGAGTTCTTTCGCGAGAGGCGGAATGGCAGTGAATGGTGAATAATTGACGCAAGCAGTGAGTAGCAAAGAAGCAGGTCGTGAGTAGTGAGCAACAGAGACCTATTCGCTATTCGCTATTCGCTATTCGCCACTTACAGCCCCAGCCAGTCAAACCAGCCGCCGCCCTTCTTGCCTTCCGCCTGCGCCTTGAGCCGGCGCTCCTTCTTGTACTCGTCCTCGCCGAGCTCGTTTTGCGGCGCGGTGTCGGCGGCCTGACGATAGGCAAGCGGCGGCTCGCTCAAATACTTGCGGACATTGGGATTGCCCTGCTTCTGCACCGCGAGGCGGCGCTGGATCTCGGCGGTTCGGGTCGCGCTGGAATCGTCCGGCGACCAGCGCGGCGGATGGCTGGATGCAGAATCGGCCAAAGCCTTCTTCACCGCCACCGGGTCGGTCTGAACGTCCTCGACCGCTTCCGGCTGGTAGTTCGGGTCGTTCTGGTGGGCGGTCGCGTCGGCGCGAATGCGGGCGCGGCGCGCCTCGGGCGATTCGGGCCAGTCGGCGCTCGCCGTCTGGATGCTCTCCTGCGGTGGCGGCAGAGTTTCCTTCTGTCCCGGCGCAGGCTTCACCAGGTCCGGGCGCGGCTTATAGTCGATAGGATCGCGGCGCTTCGGCGTGATCGCGATGGCGCCCGAAACGTCGTCGGCGAGTTGCTCGGCGGCGGTCTTGTCGGTTCCGTAGGTCGGAGAGCCGACGCAGCCCGACATGGCTATGGCCGATGCCACAAGCGGCGCCAGCAGCGCGGCGCGCGCAAACGTTCTTTCGGTCATGCCAAAAAGTCCCACTTTAAAGCCTTTCGGTCGCCACCGGCCACAGGGGCGCGGTCCCCTTCTTCCCCGCGTTTGCGATGGAAATCCGGCGACAATTTGTCTGCCGGAGTGTCGCGTGTTTACCTCAACCACTTGTCAAGGGCAACGCGCGGGCGAATTTGCGCCGCCCGGCGTGGCACTTTTGCACTTATTTCATGGGTGCATATCGTTAGCCCAAAACCGCTGCGCACTCTTGGGCGACATGCACCTACAAACGCCCGAGCGCCCTCAGTTCACGCAGCACGGCAGCATCGCGGGCCGAGACATCGTGAAATTCCGGATCCTGCCCGACATCGGCCGTGTAGCGCCAGGAGCGCGCGCATTTGACCAGACCGCGATCCTGGGCCTTCTCGACGACGACCGCGACGCCCTTGACGTCATCCAGCGTGAAAGCGCCTTGCGGCGCCTTGCCATGGCTGATGACCAGATCGCTGGTGATCGCCATCTCGGCCATGTCGACATCGGCGATGGCTGCTTCCAGCGCCGCATCGTCGATGGTGACCACCGGCACGGCTTCCAGCGAGGAGCCGATCAGTTTATCGGCGCGCGCGATCTCGAGCGCGCCGGTGACGACGCGGCGCACCTGCCGGATCTTGCGCCATTTCTCGGCCAGCGCCTCGTTCCTCCAGTTATCCGGAATGGCCGGGAACTGGTCGAGATGCACCGAGGCGGCTTCGGGGTGACGGTCGAGCCAGGCCTCTTCCATCGTGAAAGGCAGCATCGGTGCCAGCCACTTCACCAGGCATTCGAAGAGATGGCGCACGACCTGCACTGCCGCCTTGCGGCGCAAGCTGGACGGCGCGTCGCAGTAGAGCGCGTCCTTGCGGATGTCGAAATAGAAGGCCGAAAGCTCCACCACCATGAAGTCGAGCAGCGCGCGGGTGATGCGCTTGAACTCGAAGGCGTCGTAGCCCTGGCGCACCGCCTCGTCGAGTTCGGACAGCCGGTGCAGCATCAGCCGCTCCAGCTCCGGCATCTTGTCCAGCGGCACGTCCTCGCCATCATCATGGGCGAGCGTGCCCAGCATCCAGCGAATGGTGTTCCTCAGCTTGCGGTAGGCGTCGATATTGGTCTGCAGCACGTTCTTGCCGAGCCGCTGGTCTTCCCAGTAGTCGGTCGTCACCACCCAGAGCCGCAGGATATCGGCGCCAGACTGTTTTATCACGTCCTGCGGCACGACCGTGTTGCCGAGGGACTTCGACATCTTGCGGCCTTCCTCGTCCATGGTGAAGCCATGGGTGATGACCGACTCGTAAGGCGCCCTGCCCCTCGTCCCGCAGCTTTCGAGCAGCGAGGAGTGGAACCAGCCGCGATGCTGGTCGGAGCCTTCGAGATAGACGTCGGCCGGCCATTTGAGGTCGGGCCGATCCTCCAGCGTGAAGACATGCGTCGAGCCGGAATCGAACCAGACGTCGAGGATGTCCGTCACCTGGTGCCATTTCGAGGCGTCGTGGTTGCCGAGGAAGCGCTCCTTGGCGCCCGGCGCGAACCATGCGTCGGCGCCCTCCTGCTCGAAGGCGTCCATGATGCGCTGGTTGACCGCCTCGTCCTTCAGCACATTGCCGTCGGCATCGGCGAAGACGGCGATCGGCACGCCCCAGGCACGCTGGCGCGACAGCACCCAGTCGGGGCGCTCCTCGATCATGGCGCGGATGCGGTTCTGGCCGGCCGCCGGCACGAAGCGCGTGTCGTCGATCGCCTGCAGCGCGCGGCTGCGCAGCGTCGTGCCGTCGCCGAGGTCCTTGTCCATATAGACGAACCATTGCGGCGTGTTGCGGAAGATGACGGGCTTCTTCGAGCGCCAGGAATGCGGATAGCTGTGCTTCAGCCGGCCGCGCGCGAACAGCGCGTTGCGCTTGATCAGTTCCTCGATCACCGCCTGGTTCGCGTTCCCCTTCTTGCCGTTGTCGTCGATGACGCGCGCGGGGCCGCCCTCGCGGTCCGGGCCGAAGCCCGGCGCGTCCTTGGTGAAGAAGCCGGCATCGTCGACCGGGAACGGGATCGAGGTGTCGACGCCGCGCTTGATGAGTTCGGCCACCGCATCCATCCAGGCATCGAAGTCCTCGCGGCCGTGGCTGGGCGCGGTGTGCACGAAGCCGGTGCCGGCATCGTCGGTGACGTGCTCGCCGGCGATCATCGGCACGGGGAACTCGTAGCCGCCGCCCAGTCCTCTGAAAGGATGCGAAAGCGTAAGACTTGCAAGCTGTTCAGGGGAGACGTTGTGAAGCCGGTTCAAGGTGACCTTGGCTTTGGAAGCGGCGTCCTCCGCCAGCGCGTCGGCGAAGATCAGCTTCTCGCCGGGCTGCGGCCCGAAGCTGTTCTCGGCCGCGGTCACTTCGTAGAGGCCATAGGCGATGCGCGGCGAAAAGCTGACAGCGCGATTGCCGGGCAGCGTCCAGGGCGTCGTCGTCCAGATGACGACATGCGCCTCCAGCAGGTCGAGTGCCGTCCCATTCAGCGCCGGCGCGGCATCGGCGGCATCGACCGGCCGGGCAAGGCTCGCCACCGGGAACTTCGCCCAGATCGTGTCGCTCTCATAGTCCTGGTATTCGACCTCGGCCTCGGCGAGCGCGGTGCGCTCGACCACGCTCCACATCACCGGCTTCGAGCCGCGATAGAGCTGGCCGGATATGGCGAATTTCAAAAGCTCGCCGGCGATCCGCGCTTCGGCGTGATAGGCCATGGTCGTATAGGGATTGTCGAAATCTCCGATGACGCCGAGCCGCTGGAACTCGTCGCCCTGCACCTTGATCCAATGGGCGGCGAAATCGCGGCATTCCCTGCGGAACTCGTTGACCGGCACCTCGTCCTTGTTCTTGCCCTTGGCCCGGTACTGTTCCTCGATCTTCCACTCGATCGGCAGGCCATGGCAGTCCCAGCCAGGCACGTAATTGGCGTCGTAGCCGCGCATCTGGAAGGAGCGGTTGATGACGTCCTTGAGGATCTTGTTCAGGGCGTGGCCGATATGGATGTTGCCATTGGCATAGGGCGGCCCGTCATGCAGCACGAATTTCTCTCGGCCGGCGGCTTCATCGCGCAGCTTGCGGTAAAGCTCCATGTCCTGCCAGCGCCTGACCAGGCCGGGCTCCTTCTCGGGCAGGCCGGCGCGCATCGGGAAATTGGTCTGCGGCAGGTAAAGCGTTTTGGAATAGTCGATGGTTTCAGCAGTATCGGTCACGGGGGTGTCGGTCATTGGTCTGCCATGTGCATTGCCCGTTGGCAAAATAGCTCGGGCGTTGAACTATCATCATCTGGAAAAAGCGCGAGGGGGCCGCGCGCAAAAGTCCCGGCGGCTCCGGCGGCGCTCAGGCCACCCGGAACACCGGGCCCGTAATTCGTATCGCGATCGCAAAAAGGCGCGAAAAGCTCGTCATGGCGTGGCTTTTAGCGGATGCCGCGGCAGGAATAAAGCGCGGATTTCAAGCCAAAGCGCCGGTATTTTGACTTACATCGAGAAATTGAAACGGTAGGTGGTCGACACGCCAACGGTCCACTGATCGCGGTCGCCGCGCTCCTTGACCAGACTGGAATCGGCCGCCGGCCCCATCAGGCGGGAATATTCGGTGAAGACGCTGGCCGTCATCGGCTCGGTCACTTTCCAGGTGATCGCGCCGCCGAGCCCGGTCGACTTCAGCCCGCCGCCCGGATGGTATTCGCTGAGGCCCGAGGCCGCAGCTTCCGTGGCGTTGACGCCGTAATAGGCGTCGAAATAACCGGCCGAGGCGAAGGAGACACGGGGGCCGCCGGAAATGCGGACGGTCGGGGTGACGTCGTAGAAGGCGTCCGCCGCGATGTCGGCGACGAAGCCGTTATGGGCGCGGATGCCGTGTCTGAGCTCCGCCCGAGCCCGCACCCAATCCAGCGGATAGAATTCGAAGAAGCCGCCGACCTCGCCGCCCCAGCGCACCGGATCAAGGCCTTGCAATTCGTCCTTGCTGGAACGCGAGAACAGGAACTTGCCGGTCAAGCCGGCGCGCACGCTGCCGTCGTCGATCAGCGCCAGCGAGATGTTGTCGTTGCGCGAGGTGAAACGCGCCTCCGGCCCTGCCTTGCCGAGCGAGATGATGGGCTGGGCGCTCAGCATATATTTCTTGCCGCCCTCGAAATTCGGGGCAACGAGACCGGTGGCGCCGAGCGTCAGGTACCAGTCGCCGGAAATCCAGCTCCCCTCGCCGGCCTGGGCAGAGGTGACGGCCATCAGGCCAGAGGCGAGAACCAGCGGAATCGTCCCGACAATACGCATCGTCAACCCTTACGCGAAACAGGCCGGCAGGAACACCGGGCAGCGCAGAAGGCATGGCGTCAGTGCGGTAAATTTTGACTTAAGATCCGTAACAGAGACGGCGCGGACCGCCAGCATGGAGATCGGCCGCCCGGCTCAGCTGCCGCGCGGCGCGTGCGACATGTCCAGCAGCTTGGCCACGGCCTTCGAGCCCTTCCCCGCGACGCGTGCCGATCCGTCGTCACCCACCTCAACGGTGGCGCCGCTGGAGAAGCTAAGCGACCAACCATCACCTTTGGCGTTGCGGCGGCGGTCGGTGAGCTCGATGCCGGCAGCCGTGACCAGCGCGACGATCCGGTCGGCGTCCATGTTGGTCCTCCGAAAACGCGCCCTCAATTCAGGTCAAGCCCGCCGGTAAGATCGCCGAGCGGCGGCTCGCCATGCGCGGCTACGGCCTTGTCGCGAACCACGATGCCGTGCAGGACCGGCAATTCGAAACGCTCGGTGATGAAGCGCAGGATCGACGTCGTGTCATAAGGGGTATGATCGACATAGCCGCGCTTGGCGAAAGGCGAAATGATGATCGCGGGAATGCGCGTGCCCGGTCCCCAGCGGTCCCCCTTGGGCGGTGCGACGTGATCCCAGATGCCGCCGTTCTCATCATAGGTGACGACGACCAGCATGTGCGGCCATTGCGGGCTCTTTTCCAGATGAGCCACGACATCGGCGATATGTCGGTCGCCGGCCTGGATGTCGGCATAGCCGGAGTGCTCGTTGAGATTGCCCTGCGGCTTATAGAAAGAGACCTGCGGCAGGGTGCCGTCGTCGATGGCCTGGATGAAGCTCGCGCCAGCCAACCCGGCGTCGCGCAGATGTTCGCGCCTGGCCTCGGTGCCCGGAGCGTAATTGGCGTAATAGTTGAACGGCTGATGATGATATTGGAAGTTCGGGATCGGTGTTTTGTTGCCGTGGTCGAGCGTGTACTGCCAGGCTCCGGAATACCACGCCCAGCTTATGTGCTTGAGGCTGAGCATGTCGCCGATGGTCGGTTCCGTCTGCGGCGGCAGCGTGGTGGGCTTGGTAGGATCCGCGAGCAGCCGATCGCCGCCGGGCGCCGGATCGTTGCCGCTCGGCTGATATGGCGGCTGCATGGTGTTCACCGCGTAGAAATCCGGCGTCAGGTTGCCGTCGGAGACGAATTTCGGGATCCCGTCGCGCGCCGATTTCGGCGAATTGTCGGCGATCTTCAGCGCTGTGCCGCTAGCGTCCGTCACCGCGATCGACGGCTTGGCCGGGCTCTTGTCGGCATTCGCGTAGTACGGCGCGCAGGCGCAGATCAGCCACTGGTGATTGAAGAAGGAGCCGCCGAAGCCGCCCATGAAGAAATGGTCAGCGAGCACGTATTTTTGCGCAATGGCCCACATATCGGTCTTGGAGGCGTCCCAGTTGCTCATCGGCATCGCGCCTGAATCGGCCCAGGCGACGAACATGTCGTTCTTGCCACCGTTGATCTGCATCTGGTTCTGGTAAAAGCGATGCCACAGATCATGCGTCACGACGCTGAGCGGCACGTTGAACCCTTTTGGGTCGTTCACCGTGAACGGTTCGTTCGGAAGGTGCTCGGTCATTGCCTGCGTCACCGGCGGCGTGACGCCCTTGGCGGTCAGCCCGTCCCAGACCGGCGGCAGCTCTGACAGGACCGAGCCGTCACGGTCGCGCTGCTGCAAGCTTTCCTTGCTCGCCTTGTCGATGCCCTCGGCACCCGGAAAATGGCCATAGAGATTATCGAAGGCGCGGTTCTCGGCGAAGATGACGACCACCGTCTCTATCTTGGCGATGCCGTCCGGCGGATCGCCGGGCTGCGCCGCGAAGGCGGGAGGCGAAGCGACAGTGGACAGGGCGAGAGCCGAGGGAAACAGGGCGAGCCCATAGGATCGCTTCATCGCCGTACCTCCATTGCGCAAAGTCAAATGACACCAGCTTCGGTGCATCTTGGCAATAGCCACCGCGCTGGACGGGTGATCACATCGGGATTACCTTCCTTCAACCGCAGGATGCGCGGCGAACTCTGCAGGGAGACGAAGCCATGAGCTTGCAAGGCAATACCCTGGAAGACGCGATCGGACGCACGCGCGACAAATGGGGATGGTTCGTGGCGCTCGGCGTGCTGCTGCTGATTTTCGGCGGCATCGCCTTCGGCAATCTCTTCATCGCCACCGTCGCTTCGGTCTATGTCGTCGGCTGGCTGATGCTGATGGGGGGCGTCATCGAGATCATCCATGCTTTCGGCGTCAAGACCTGGGGGCGCTTCTTCTACTGGTTGCTCAGTGGCCTGCTCTATGCCGTCGCCGGCTTTTTCGCCTTCTACAACCCACTGCTCGCCTCGGCGGTGCTGACGTTTCTGCTCGCCGTCGCGCTCATTGCTTCCGGGCTGCTGAGGGCCTGGGTCGCCTGGAACCACCGGCCGCAGCAAGGCTGGGGATGGCTGCTGGCAGCCGCGATCATCACCATCCTGCTTGGCCTGATCATCGCCATGGGCTGGCCGGTCAACAGCCTGTGGGTGCTCGGCATGTTCCTGGCCGTCGACCTAGTCTTCCAAGGCTGGAGCTTCATTGCCACCGGGCTGGCGCTCAAGCGGTAGGGAACTCGACCTTCGCGATCGGCCGAAGCCTGCCCAACATGGTCATCCCAGAGCGAAGCTCCGTCGCGAAGACCCTGGGATGACGACATGAGAGGGCGTTTCGCCAATCGCCAAGGTTTGCAATCTGCTAGCCGGACGCAGGCGCTTTGACGCTTCTCTTCGCCACCGCGCCTTCCAGACCTCAGAAACAGATGGCGGCGTCCAGCTCCGATAGCGGACGCACACCTGCGAGCAGCGCCCTCGCCTCGGCCTCGTCGCGCTTCATCTGCGCGACCAGCGCATCGAGCCCATCGAATTTGAGCTCGGGGCGCAGATAGCCGAAGAACGACACCTGGCAGATCTCGCCATAGAGATCGCCGGAGAAATCGAAGACATAGGTTTCGAGCAGCGGCACGCCATTATCGTCGACGGTCGGCCGGCGGCCGAAGCTGGCGACGCCGTCATGGAGCGTGCCATCGGCGCGGCGCAAGCGGACGGCGTAAATGCCTTCCTTCAGAGTGGCTTCCGGCGAAAGCTTCATATTGGCGGTCGGAAAGCCAAGCGTGCGGCCGAGCTGCTGGCCGGCGATCACCTCGCTCTCGACGGTGAAGCGATAGCCGAGCAGGCCGGCTGCTTCCCCGACCTTGCCTTCGCAAAGCAGGGCGCGGATGCGGCTGGACGAGACGACCTCGGCACCTTCGTCGCGGAAGGCGTCGACCAGCGTGACGCCGAAGCCGTGGCGTTCGCCGGCCGCCATCAGGAAAGCCGGGCCGCCCTGGCGGTCCTTGCCGAAGTGGAAGTCGAAACCGGTGACGGCATGGCTGACGCCCAGCCTGATTTCCAGCACATCGGTCACGAATGCCTCGGCCGAGAGCGAGGCGAAGTCGCGCGTGAACGGCTGCTCGACGAGGGCGGCAAAGCCGAGCCTGGCCAGGAGCCGCGCCTTCATCGGCGGCGGCGTCAGCACGAAGAGCGGCACGTCCGGCCTGAACACCTTGCGCGGGTGCGGCTCGAAGGTGAGCACCAGGGCCGGCACGCGGCGGCGGCCGGCTTCGGCCAGCGCCCGTTCCAGCACCGACAGATGGCCGCGGTGGACGCCGTCGAAATTGCCGATCGCCACGACGCCGCCGCGCAGATGCCCGGGCAACGGCGTGACCGCCGAAATGCGTTGGAAATCGTGCGTCATGTCGACCTGCGTGATGTCGGGGCGCCCGTCATGGTCCGGCTTCCCGCCTATTGCAGCCGCGGGATGACGGCGACCGGGCGATAACCGTGCGTCGTGAGGAATCCCGCCAGCCTTTCGGGATCCGGCCGCAGCGGGTCGCCATAGTCGCGCGCATGAATCCCGCCCGAGACATAGAGCACGTCGAACCCGTTGTCGGCCGCACCCTTGACGTCGGTCATCATGCCATCGCCGATGGCGAGAACCTGTTTGCGCTCGGCCGCGTGGCCGAGCAGCCCGGCGACCTCCTTCATGGCGAGGTTGTAGATCGGCGCGAAAGGCTTGCCGGCGATCAGCGTGCGGCCGCCAAGCTGCGCGTAGTCGCGCGCCAGCGCGCCGGCACACCAGATGGTGCGCTCGCCGCGCTCGACCACGATGTCGGGGTTGGCGCAGATGAAGGGCAGGTTGCGGGCACGCAGCCGCTGCAGCAGTTCCGCGTATTCGGCGGGCTTCTCCACCTCGTCGTCATAGAACCCGGTGCAGACGACGCCGGAGGCTTCGAATTCCTCCACGAGTTCGACGTCCAAGCCGTCATAGAGGGTGAAGTCGCGCTCGGGCCCGATGTGGAAGATCTTCCTCGGACCCTCGGCGATCAAGTCGCGCGTGACGTCGCCCGAGGTGACGACACGGTCGTAGGCTTCAGCCGGAACGCCGATCGCATGCATCTGCGCAACGACGTCGGCGCTGCGCCGCGGCGAATTGGTGATCAGCACCACCGGCACTTTTGCCGCGCGCGCCCGGGCAAGCGCCTCCGCGGCGACGGGGAAGTGCCATTCGCCATTGTGCACCACGCCCCACACGTCGCACAGGATGGCCGCGTAGTTTTCCGTCAGATCGGTGAGCGAAGCTATGATGTTTGGCGAGTCCGCCATGCCGTTATCCTGAGACTGGTCTAGGCAAAGCCGCGACAGCCATCCTTTTGGTTCGGAGGCCGCCACGGCCGGTCCCGCATAACCGAAGCGCTCCATCCTGTCACCAGCTTTCGCCATCGCCGCCGGGACGAGCCGCGACCACGCCCGTTCGGAAGCGCAGGGTTAACACGCCGTCAAAATGGCGGTGCGTGCTTGAACGTTTCGGGCAAGCTGAAATTTAAGGATCTATGACCATGGTAGCACCGAACTAGGACCATAGTCGTATACTGGTATGGGTCTTTTGCGGGGGCTGAGCGCAATGATCGGCAGATTTATAGGCGACAAGCGGGGCAACTACGCCCTGTTGACAGTCATCACGATGGTGCCGCTGATGGGTGCCGTGGCACTGGCCGTCGATTTTACGGAACTGGTTAGAGAGAAGCAGGAGACGCTCAACGCCCTAGATGCTGCTGGGGTCGCGACAGCGCAACAGATCGTCAGCGGAGCGAGCGACGCGGACGCGAGGGCCTACGCCAAGCAGTTCTTCGAGGCCAATCTCAGGCACGTGTCTCCGGCCAACACGACGCTGACCGTCACGCTGCCCAACAACAATGCCGGCGGCGGCACCCTGGTCCTGGAGGCGTCCCTGAAATATCACCCCTATTTCCTGCCGGCGGCGGCGATGCTGCTCGGCGGGACTGCGGGCGACCACGTAGTCAATGTTTCGGCGAGGTCGGAAATCCGACTTAAGAACACGCTGGAAGTGGCGCTCGTGCTGGATAATTCCGGATCGATGTCGACCCTGGGCTCGGGAACCGGGCAGAAGCGTATTGACCTGCTAAAAGCCGCCGCCAAGCAGTTGGTCGACACGCTGGCGCTGCAGGCCCAGCAGATGAAGCAGATCTCCAAGCCAGTGCAGTTCTCGCTGGTTCCGTTCTCTGCCTCGGTCAATGTCGGGCCGACGCATGACGGCGACAGCTGGATGGATCAAGATGGTATCTCCCCGGTCCAGCACGAGAATTTCGACTGGACGACGATGAGCGCCGCCAACGATCCGAACAAGTACGCCGAGAAGGTCAATGGCGCCTGGTACAAACGCGGTGACGGTTGGGGCGATACCAAGGGTGAGCCCCTGACCCGCTTCAGCCTTTATGCCGACATGACCGTGGAATCGGGTCGCGAAGAGGTGCCGAACTCAAAGCAGTACATCTGCGACGCGTACAACAAAAAGGGCAAATGCACCGACGGACATTGGACTGACCCGCAATATGTCTACACTACCAGCCGCTATGCGAGTTGGCAGGGGTGCGTCGAAGCGAGGCCTTATCCCTACAACGACGACGACACGACGCCGACCACGTCCAATCCTGCGACGCTCTTTGTGCCCATGTTCGCTCCGGACGAGCCCGGCACGCTGTGGCGCGACTTCAACCGCGACGGCACGAATGATGTCAACAGCTTGAGCTACGGCTACGAGAACAATTGGTGGGCAGACTGGCCTTATTCATTAAACCCAACCGCGGTTCAGCGGCAATCGGACATGCGGAAGTACTTTCTGGTGAAGCCTTACGGTTCGACTTCGGCCGGTGCCGGTGACGGCCCGAACGCAGCCTGCACCACCAGTCCAATCACGCCCCTCAAGGACGTCACGGTGAGTGCGCAGAAGCAGCAACTGACTGACGCCATCAATGCTATGGCGCCAACTGGCAATATGAACGTACCCGAGGGGCTCGCCTGGGGCTGGCGGACAGTCTCAAGCAACGAGCCCTTCACCGAAGGTCGGCCAAACAACGAAAAGGGCAACGACAAGGTCGTAATCGTGCTGACCGACGGCGCCAATACCTACAGCGCGATCAGCGACGCCAGTTACGCCAACAACCGTTCCACCTATGCGGCCTATGGCTATACAGGCAAAGTCAATTCCGCACTGGCAAGCGTCACGCGCCTGTTCATGAATACGAGCACGGCGGTGCCTAAGACCACCTATACGGACGGCAACTACACCGCCGCGCTTGACGAACAGATGCAGACGCTATGCGCCAATGCCAAGGCGGCCGGGATCATGGTGATGACGGTCTCGCTCGATTTGGTTGACACCAAGGCGGACGAGAAGAAGGCCATGGCTGCGCTAAAGGCTTGCGCTTCCGACTCCCGCTTCCGCAGAGACCCTGCCGACCCGAGCAAGCCGGCGAAGCTATTCTGGAACTCGACCGGCGCCACGCTTTCTGACGACTTCAAGGCGATCGGCAACGAATTGTCGAACCTGCGCATCGTCAGTTGATCCGAAAGAGCAACCGCTTGCTGAAGATGCGCGAATTCTGGCTTCGCTTTTGCCGCGACCGGCGCGGCAACTATGCACTGATGACGGCGATCGCCATGGTGCCGCTGATGGGCGCCCTCGCAATCGCGGTCGACTTCACCGAACTCAACCGTCAGAAACAGATGGTGCTCAACGCGCTCGATGCGGCGAATTTTGCCGCCGCAAGGCGGTTGGCGGAAGGCGCCACCGACGACCAGATCAAGGCCTATGCCGTCGACTTCTTCAACGCCAACCTCAACACCATCGACCCCGCGGACGTAGCGCTCAACATCACCCTACCCACCAGCCAGGCCGGCGGCGGCTTGCTGACAATGAGCGCCACTCTTACCTACCATCCCTATTTCTATCCGGCTTCGGCAATGCTCGTCGGCGTCGACGAAGTCGACGCGAAAAAGCCCGTTGAGATCGAGATGAAGTCACAGGTGCGCTTGAAGAACACACTGGAAGTGGCGATGGTCTCGACAATTCGGGCTCGATGTCGACGAAAGGATCCGGCACGGGGCAGAAGCGCATCGACCTGCTCAAACAGGCCGCCAAGCAGTTGGTCGACACACTTGCGCAGCAGGCGGCGCAGATCAAGCAGATCGACAAGCCGGTCCAGTTCAGCCTGGTGCCCTTCGCGGCTTCGGTCAATGTCGGGCCCGATAACGACAACGCCTCCTGGATGGATGTCTACGGGCTGTCGCCGGTCGCCAACGAGAATTTCGACTGGTCGACGCTCAACGCCGCCGACAAGCACGCCCAGAAGATCAACGGCATCTGGTACAAGAACGGCACCGGCTGGGGGACCGAGGAAGGCCAGGCACTGACCCGCTTTTCGCTCTATCGCGACATGAAGGTGGTCACCAGCCACGAGCGCATCGTCGGCAGCAAGCGCGTCGTCTGCGACGAATACCGGTCCAACAACACCTGCAAGCGCAGCCACAACGAATACGACTACAACGACACCTACGGCCCGTTCGCGAGCTGGCAGGGCTGCGTCGAAGTGCGTCCCTACCCTTACAATGTCGACGATACGCCTGCGTCCGGCGGGCCGAACAACACCGGCATCGGGGTCGGCGACCCGGCGACCATGTTCGTGCCGATGTTCGCGCCCGACGAACCCGGCAACCACTGGAAGGTGACGCAAGATCCCGACGAGCCGAACCCGGTGACCTACGGCGCCGCCAACAGCTGGTGGAACGACGATCCGTCGAGCACCACCGGCAAGACGCGCCAATCCAATATGGCCAAGTATTTCATGCCGCGGCCGATCAATGCGCCGGTGCTGGCAACGGGCGCCGGTCCCAACTACAGCTGCACCACGACGCCGGTCACGCCGCTCACCGACGTCACCACCGCGGACGGGCTGGCCGCGATCAAGGCGGCTGTCGACCTGATGCAGCCCAACGGCAACACCAACGTGCCGGAAGGCATGGCCTGGGGCTGGCGCACCGTGTCCAGCACGGCGCCCTTCACCGAAGGGCGGCCGGAGACCGAACGCGGCAACGACAAGGTCGTCATCGTGCTCACCGACGGCGAGAACACCTATTCGACGGTGAACTCCGATCCGGCCGGCAACAAATCGACCTATGCGGCCTACGGCTATACCGGCGTCGGCTACAAAGGCACCTCGGTCACCCGCCTGTTCGGCGGCACCTCCAGCGACATCGGCCAGTTCAACTATTCCTCGGGCAATTACACCAACGCGCTCAACGAGCAGATGGCCAAGCTCTGCGACCACGCCAAGGCGGCCAACATCATGGTGATGACGGTTGCGCTCGACATGTCCGCGACCGACGCCGGCGACAAGCAGGCGATGGACGCCCTGAAGACCTGCTCATCCGACTCCCGCTTCCGCAAGGATCCCGCCGACCCCAGCAAGCCCGCCAAGCTTTTCTGGAATGCAACCGGCGCGACGCTGTCCGACAATTTCAAGGAGATTGCGAACGAGCTATCGAATTTGCGCGTGGTGGGGTAAGGGACATAAACTGACGCCGGCGCGCCAAGAAGCGAAAAGGCAGGATCAGGGGCTTGATTTCAGATAGTATTCTCTTTCCCCTTTATCGGAGGATGCTGAGATGCTGTCAGACCTCGCGAAACTCATCGAGCAGGATCATTTAGCCGTGGATGCCTTCGTCAAGAGCAATCCCGAACCATTGAAAAGTCTCTTCTCACAACGGGATGACGTCGTCATCGCCAATCCATTCGGCCCGCCGGCAAAAGGATGGAAAAAGGCTGCCGAAACGATGGACCGGGCCGCTACCAACTACCGAGACGGAGAGGTTATCGGCTTTGACCGTGTTTCCGAGTACGCAACGACCGACTTGGGTTACATCATCGAGATCGAGCGGGTCCGATCCAAGGTCGGCGGCAGCGACAAGCTTGTTCCGATCGCACTTCGAACCACCACTATATTTCGGCGGGAGAAAGGCGCGTGGAAGATCGTCCTTCGTCATGCCGATCCTATTACCTCGCCTCGTCCGAGTAGAAAGGCTACCAAAGCCTGCGGCGCTGCCCGCCCTGGCGCAACGAACGGCGCCGGCAAGTCCCTTGCGCTGGTGCGCGGCACAAGGCACATGTCCGTCCCCGCCGGCATCGGACCTTCCCTGCCGCAGGTGCTGGAGATCGAGCGATGCCTGACGCCGCCAACCATCTGACCTTCGCGCTGATCTGCCTCGGCATGGTGCTCACACCCGGCCCGAACATGATCTATCTGATCTCGCGCTCGCTGTCGCAAGGGCCGAGGGCCGGGCTGATCTCGCTGGGCGGCGTGGCGCTGGGCTTCCTGTTCTATGTGGTGTCCGCGGCCTTTGGCATCACCGCGCTCATCTTCGCCGTGCCTTATGCCTATGACGCGCTGCGCTTTGCCGGCGCGCTTTATTTGCTGTGGCTCGCCTGGCAGGCGCTAAGGCCCGGCGGCCGCTCGCCATTCCAGGTGCGCGAGCTGCCGAAGGACAGGCCGCGCAAGCTGTTCGTCATGGGGCTGATGACCAACCTGCTCAATCCGAAGGTGGCGGTGCTCTATCTGTCGCTCTTGCCGCAGTTCATCAACCCGGCCAAGGGCCATGTGCTGTCGCAGCTTCTGGTGCTCGGCGTGACGCAGATCTCGATCAGCCTGACCGTCAACGCCATGATCGCGGTGACGGCTGGCTCGATCGCCACCTTCCTCGCCGGACGGCCGTTCTGGCTGGTCGTCCAGCGCTGGATGATGGGCACGGTGCTGACGGCGCTGGCTTTGAAGATGGCGACCGAAGCGCAGCGCTGAGATCGGATGATCAGGGCTATGGCTGTTATCCGCTGAAGGCCTGCTTTAAAAACGTGTGGACGTCGCTTGCCGATTTTTCGGCCGCAGCTGCGTTGTACTCCACCCGGTGGCCATACTGCTCGGTGCCCGTCTTGAATGACGGGGAGGCAAAGGCGTGGCGAGCGCCCTTGAAGACATCAAGCTGCACGGCGCTGCCCTTGCCGCTGCGCTGCGCCATCATTTCCCGGCAATTTTTGGCGGGGGTCCAATCGTCGAGCTCGCCGATCAGGATCAATGTCGGGACCGCCACGTCGCCATTCGTAGCCGAACAATTCGGATAGTAAGCGACAGCCGCCTTGAACTTGCGATCCATCAGCCGCTCGGCGCCGCCAGGTTGCACGGCCGCGAGCGTTGCGATCCCACCGGCGGAGAACCCCATCAACGCTGTGCGCTGCGGGTCGACGAAACTCAATTTCGACAGGAACTCCAAGGCGCCGTAGGCGTCATAAACGCGATCAGCAAACAGGCTGCCATCGGCGAGCAGGCCGTGATCACACGTCTCGCGAATACCGCGCGTGCTGAAGCTGTCGACAACGAGTACGACGTAACCCCAGGAAGACAATCGCTGCGACCAGGTTTTCTCTACAGTTGGGAATAGGCCCGAACATCCATGGAGAACGACGACCGCCGGGAACGGCCCCTCACCCGGCGGTCGCGTCAGATACCCATTCAATGGCGTGCCAGGAATGGCCTGGAGCGCTCGCCCGTTTTGTTGCGCAATGCGCTCCTGAAACGGCGTCGGCTTCACGGCCGCGCTTTCAAAGTGCGCCAACTCGTCAGCGTTGGCACGCGTAGTATCAATGCAGCCGACAGCCCAAAGCCCGGCCACGAATGCCGCCCCCTTGAGTGACCTCAAGAACATCTTCATGAACCAGGCTCGGTAAACCGTTTCGGGCCGTCTGCTTTGTTCGAGCCGGCGCGGCCTACATCGGCCGGCGGATGGGCCGGATATCCTGCGGCTCCACCACCTTGCGATAGAGATGCCAAGTCGCGTGGCCGAGGACCGGCATGACGACGGCAAGGCCGGCAAACAGCGGGATCGAGCCGATCACCAGCAGCACCGCGACCTCAGGCCCCAGAGCGCCATCTGCAGCGGGTTGACTATTACGGCGCGCGCCGAGGTCTCGATCGCCGAGACGGCGCCGACGTCGCGGTCGAGCAGCAGCGGGAAGGCAATCACGGTGGTGGCGAGCACCACGACCGCGAAGACGAGGCCGGCAGCGTTGCCGAGCAGGATCAGCGTCCAGCCCTTGCCGGTCGTCAGCACGTCGCGCAGGAAGGTTCCGACGGAGGCGGGCGGCTCGGCGCCGAACAGGCTGGTGTAGATCGACTGCGCGGTGAACAGCCACAGAAGGAACAGCGCGAAAAGCAGGACGCCGATCGCGGCGATCGAGGGCAGCGCCGGCGAACGGCGCACGTCGAGCGCATCGTGCCAGCGGCTGCTCATGCCGAGCTCGCGCCGGCGGCTGATCTCGTAGAGGCCGATCGCCGCAAAGGGGCCGATCAGCGCGAAGCCCGACATCAGCGGATAGACGAGCTGGATGGCACTGGAGCCGGAGGTCCACCGCGTCAGGATCAGGCCGACGACCGGATAGATCAGGCACAGGAACACGTAGTGCGAGGGCTTGGCCCAGAAATCCTCGGCGCCGAGCCTTAGCGCGTCCCATAGATCCGACGTGGTGATGTGGCGCACCGTGGGCTGCACATGCAGCCCTTGCGCGTCCGCCATGACATGAAAACCAGCCATAACCGTCCTCCGTATCGCTCGGGGGGCGGTCACCGCCTGGGTGGCCCGCCCGTGGCTGCCACTTCTAGAACGCCAGGATGATAACCGATCTCCCGGAGGATGTCGCCGCATAACGCGATTTTCATCGGCTGCCCGGCAAAAGCCACGATCGCCGGTATCAGAGGCCGGATGACCAGCCTGACCACCGATTCCCCCAATCTCGACAGACGCACATTGCTCGAGACCGTCGGCCTTGCGGCGCTTGCCGGCATTGCCGCCTGCACAAGCGTCCCGCTGCCGACCGGCGAAGGCGCCGGCGTGTC
This sequence comes from Mesorhizobium sp. M1A.F.Ca.IN.022.06.1.1, assembly GCF_003952605.1. NCBI lineage: Bacteria > Pseudomonadati > Pseudomonadota > Alphaproteobacteria > Hyphomicrobiales > Phyllobacteriaceae > Mesorhizobium > Mesorhizobium sp. M1A.F.Ca.IN.022.06.1.1. The sequence continues at coordinate 455,477 of NZ_CP034455.1, forward strand.
GTCTTCCGCCACAGGAACGTTGAGCACAATCCGCACATCGGCCGGACTGCCGGCGCTCATCCCGGACACGCAGCTCGAACAGGCGGCGCTGCAGCAGGCCGGCTACATGGCGTCGCGCGCCCGTATGAGCCACACCACGGGCTGGGGCAAGGATTTCGCCTCACGCATGAAGGGCAATGGCGTGCGCGGCGCCGCGGGCGAAAACATCGCCGAGGGACGTTTCGACCTGCAAAAGCTGTTCGACATCTGGATGCATTCGGACGGCCACCGGCGCAACATGCTCGACCCGGACTTCAGCCGCTTCGGGTTGGCTTACGTGCGCGACGGCCGCGATCCCAGCCTGCGCTACTGGGCACTGGTGCTGGGGAGGTAGCGGAGAGAGGGGACAGGAGCGACGCGTAATCTCTCCCCTTGAGGGGGAGATGGCCAGCAGGCAGAGAGGGTCGGTTCGACCGGGCTCGGCTTGCATGTGCAGATGAAGGTTGGCGTTCCATGCGCGGCGACCCCCTCTGTCGCCTTTCGGCGACATCTCCCCCTCAAGGGGGGAGATTACGCATCGCAGAGGCGGCGCGATGAAAATCAATCCATATGCGCGGCCGGCGCGCCGCCCGCGGGCGCGGCCTTCGGCTTGCGCAGCAGGACGACGAACGGGACGGCAAGCAGCGTCATCACCATCAGGAGTTTGAAGTCGTTGATGTAGGAGATCATCATCGCCTGGACGTTGACCAGCCTGTCGACCCGCGAAAGGGCCATGGGATCACCGCTCGCCGCCGCGGGCGAGGCTGCCCACAGGTTGGGGTTGTAGGGGTTGATGAAGGCTCCGAGCTCGCTGTGGTTGACCTGCGTGTTCTGCACCATCAGCGCCGCAACCACCGAGACGCCGATCGATGAGCCGAGATTGCGCACAAGGCTGAACAGCGAGGTGGCGTCGGTGCGGTAGCGCGCGTCGAGCGTGGCGAAGGCCACCGCCGAGAGCGGCACGAACACCATGCCCATGCCGAGGCCCTGGATGACGCCCGAAGAGATGATCAGCCAGTTGTCCATCTGCGGCGTGAAGCTCGCCATGGTGTAAAGCGACTGCGCGGTGAGCAGGAAGCCGATCGCGACCAGAATACGCGCGTCGATCCTGTGCATGATGCGGCCGACGAACAGCATCGAAATCATCGTGCCGATACCGCGCGGGCCGAGCACGACACCGATGGTGACGGTCGGGTAGCCGAAGATGTTGGCAAGCATCGGCGGCAGCAGCGACATCGAAGCCAGGATCAGCACGCCCATGACGAAGATGAAACCGAGCCCGGTCACGAAATTGCGGTCGAGGAAGATTTTCGGATCGATGAAGGGACGTTCGGACGTCACCGTGTGGATGATGAACACCCAGAAGCCGGTGATCGACAGCGCAAGCTCGATCCAGATCTCTGTCGAGGAGAACCAGTCGACCTCGCCGCCGCGGTCGAGCATCAGCTGCAGCGCGCCGACGCCGAGCGAGATCATGGCGAAGCCGAAGAAATCGAAGCTGCGCACGCGCTTGGCGACGACAGGCAGGTAGGCGGCCATGCCGATGAAGGCGAGGATGCCGACCGGCAGGTTGATGAAGAACACCCAGCGCCAGTTGAAATTCTCGGTCAGCCAGCCGCCGAGCGTCGGGCCGAGGATCGGCCCCAGCATGATGCCGGCGCCCCAGATGGCCATGGCCTGGCCGTGGCGTTCGCGGGGATTGATATCGAGCAGGAAGGTCTGCGACAGCGGCACGATCGCCGCTCCGAACACACCCTGCAGCAGGCGGAAGAGCACCATCGTCTCGAGGCTCCACGCCATGCCGCAAAGCATGGAGAAGATGGTGAAGCCGACGACGGAGGCCAGGAACAGCTCCTTGCGGCCGAGGCGGTCGGCGAGCCAGCCGGTGACCGGCGTCATGACGGCGGCGGCGACGATATAGGAGGTCAGCACCCAGTTGATGTTGTCAGGCGAGGCACCGAGGTCGCCGGTCATGGTCGGCAGCGCGACATTGGCGATCGTGGTGTCGAGCGCCTGCATGACCGTCGCCAGCATCAGCGCGACCGTGATCAGCCCGCGGTGCGGTACTTCCTTGAAGGGTTCGGGCGTGCTCATGGTGCTGAACTTCCAGCAGGTAACAAAAACGGGTACATTGGGATTCCGGGCGGCGAGGCCTTGCTTTGAGACCCTCGTCGCGGTGGGACGCGAGGATCGATGTGGGGGTTACATCGAGCGAAAGTCTCTGTTGGAGCGGATGCCTGCCGCCCGGAAACCTGAGGACCGACGTATCCGTGTCGAAAGCCTCTGCCTTGGATCGACCCGCGACGCGGCTCGCCTCAAACGCTCGGCTTTCCCTCCAACCCTTCAGACCATTCCCTTGCGGCCGCTCATGCCCGCGGGCTTCACTTTGCTTTATTGCGCGTGCTCGCCGGCCGTGGCGTGACCGAAGATCGACGGCAATCCGCGCGCGACGCCGGTATCGACGGTGACCGTCGCGCTCATGCCGGTGCGCAGCGCCATCTTGGCGTCGGGGTCGGTCAGTTCCAGGCGCACGGGAATGCGCTGGGTGACCTTGACCCAGTTGCCGGTGGCGTTCTGGGCGGGCAGCAGCGAGAACTCGGCGCCGGTGCCGGCGCCGATCGCCTTGACGGTCGCCTCGAAGGTCCGGCCCGGATAGGTGTCGACCACGATCTCGGCCTTCTGGCCCGGCTTCATATTGGTGAGCTGCGTCTCCTTGAAGTTGGCGTCGATCCAGGTGTCGTCCGTCTCGACCAGCGCGAACAGCGGCGTGCCGACGGAGACATACTGGCCGATCTTGAAGGACGAGGCCTGGTAGACGATGCCGTCCGACGGCGCCTTCACCGTGGTCTGCGAGAGGTTGTAGGCGGCCTTGTCGCGCGCGGCGAGCGCCGACATCACGCTTGGATGCTTGTCGGTCTCGATGTCGGGGTTGCCGCCAAGCGCGGCCTTGGCGCTGATGATGCCCTGCTCGGCGACCGCGAGCTGCTGCTTGGCCTTGTCGAGGTCGTTGCGGGCCTCGTCCAGCGACGACTTGGCATTGATGCCCTTCTCAGCGAGATCGGCGGCGCGGTCATATTGCGACTGCGCATAGTCGACCTCGCTCTTGGCCGACTTCTGCTGCGCCATCGCCTGGCTATAGGCGGCGCGCAGCTGCTCGACATTGAGCCGCGCGGCGGCGACAGCCGCGTCGGCCTGGGCCAGCGCGATCTTGTAAGGCTCGGGGTCGATGACGAAGAGAAGGTCGCCCGCCTTGACCGTCTGGTTGTCGGCAATGCCGACCTGGACGATGCGGCCGGCCGTATCCGAGGCGATCGAAATCCGGGCCTGCTGCAGGTTGGCGTTCTCGGTCTCCTGGTAGCGACCGCCGGTGACCCAGACATAGGCGCCGCCGGCGAGCAGCGCCAGCGGCAGGGCGACCATCAAAAGGAAGCGGCCGGTGCGGCGCTTCTTCCTCGGTGCTGCCGGTGCGGGCTGCGGCTCCGCTGCCGCGGAGACTGGCGCAGCCTCCGGCTTCGCCGGCGCCTCGATCTCGAGCTTGGTGACGTTGTCGTCTGCTTTCTTGGCTGCCGCGTTCATGCTGCCCGCCCTTCCGTATTCTTGATCTTTTCGAGCGACGACGTCTCGCCGTCGGTCAAATTCTGCACGATGGTGTCGAGCACCCGGATCAGGATGCGACGGTCCTCCAGCGATACGCCGGTGAGCGATTCCTCATAGACCTCGCCGGCGAGGCTTTTGACATCGGCGTAGGCCGCGTTGGCCTTTTCGGTCGGGAAGATCATGCGCACACGCCGGTCGGCCGCATCGGCGCGACGCTCGATCCAGCCGCCCTCCTCCATCCGGTCGACGAGGCGCGAGACGCTGATCGGCTCGATCTCGAGCAGCTCGGCGAGCCGCGCCTGCGCGACACCGGCCTCCTTGGCGACGCGGACGAGAAGCCGCCACTGCGCCGAGGAAAGGCCCAACCCGCTGGCGCGCGCCTCGAAGCGCTTGCGCATGAGGCGCTGCACGTCGTGGATCAAAAATCCCAATCTGTCGATGCCATCTGAAACCATGAGCGGCATATATAATAAGCGTGCTTACTATTCAAGTGGCTGCGTTGTTCCAGAAGCCGGCAACCGCATGCGGCCATGCCAGGGCTGCATGGTCGAAGCTCGCCAAGGCGGCATGAGAGCGCCACAGAGCGCCGGCTCCGGCGTCGTCTTCAGGCAATGGGTGCATGGCATGGTGCCAACTGTCTAGGATTCACAGTGTTTTAGCAGCTGTGCTGGTGCCGTTCGGCATGTTTGTGATACATCTGGCGGCGAGGATCGGGGGATCATCGCAATGCCGACGCTCTATGCGCTGAAGCCGGCTTTCCAGGACAGGCTGCGGCCGCTGGTCAACAGGCTGGCGGCGATGGGTGTGACGGCCAACGGCATAACGGTCGCGGCTGCGCTGCTGTCCATCGCGGCTGGATCGGCGATCGCGATCCTCCCCGATTGGAGCCCGCTGCTCTTCCTCATCCCCCTTGTGCTTTTCCTTCGCATGGCGCTCAACGCGATTGACGGCATGCTGGCGCGGGAACATGGCCAGGCCTCGACGCTCGGCATGTACCTCAACGAGATCTGCGATGTCGTCTCCGACCTTGCGCTGATCCTGCCGTTTGCCGCCCTTCCCCAATTCGGCGCCTGGGGTGTCGTCGCCTTTGCCATTGCCGCGGCGCTCACCGAGTTCGCCGGCGTGCTCGGCATCGCCGCCGGGATCGGGCGAAACTATGCCGGGCCGTTCGGCAAGAGCGACAGGGCGCTGGCGCTCGGCGTGGTCGCCGTGCTCGCCGCCGCCGGGCTCTGGCCTGAGGCAATCGCGCCGTTTGTGTTTCCGGCCATGGCTACGCTTTCGCTGCTGACCGCCATAAACCGGATACGCGCCGGTCTTATTGGCAGCACCGGCTGAGCACCGAGACTCGCCATGCCGTCCGGGGGAACCACCATGCTTCACGAACAGGTCGCCAGCGCGCCGGCGCAAAGCCTTGCGCGGCAGGCGCAGGAACGCACCTTCCGCAGCCATGACGGCACGCAGATCTTTTACCGCTACTGGCCGGCGATGCAGGCCACGGCCAAGGGCGCGGTCGTGCTCTTCCATCGCGGACACGAGCATGGCGGCCGCATGGCGCATCTCGTCGACGAACTCAGCCTGCCCGACTACGCCTTCTATGCCTGGGATGCGCGCGGCAACGGCCGCTCCGCCGGCGAGCGCGGCTACGCTCCGTCTTTCGCCGCGCTGGTGCGCGATATCGACTGTTTCATTCGCGAGATCGCCGCCAGGGACGGCTTTGCCGCGCAGGACATCGCGTTGATCGCGCAGTCCTTCGGCGCGGTGCTGGCGGCCGCGTGGGTGCACGACTATGCGCCCAAGCTGCGCGCCATGGTGCTCGCCTCGCCCGCCTTCTCGGTGAAACTCTATGTCCCTTTCGCCAAGGAAGGCATCGCGCTGTGGCAGAAGATCAAGGGGCGCTTCTTCGTCAATTCCTACGTCAAGGCGAACCTTCTCACTCATGACCCTGTGCGCATTGCTTCCTTCGAAAACGACAAGCTGATCACAAGGCCGATCGCCTCGAACATCCTGGTCGAGCTCTATCAGCACGCGGCGCGCATCGTTGCCGATGCGCGCGCCATCACCGTGCCGACGCAGCTTCTTCTGTCGGGCAGCGACTGGGTGGTGCGGCACGCGCCGCAGCACGAGTTCTTCGTCAATCTCGGCAGCCGCGCGAAGGAGCGCCACGTGCTGCCGGGCTTCTTCCACGATACGCTGGGCGAGCGCGACCGCGCCAAGGCGCTCGACCTGATCCGGCCGTTCCTCGAAGCGCAGTTCGCGGCACCCGCGGAAGCTGTAGACCTGAAGCAGGCGGACATCGCCGGCTACACGCGCGACGAGGCCGACCGCCTCGCCTCGCCGCTCGATCTGCTTTCGCCCAGGGGCCTCTACTGGGCGATGAGCCGCGCCTTCATCCGCATCGGCAGCTGGTTCTCGCAAGGCATGAAGGTCGGCGTTACCACCGGCTTCGATTCCGGTTCGACGCTCGACTATGTCTATGAGAACGAGCCGCGCGGCCTGGGGCCGATCGGCCGCATGGTCGACCGGACCTTCCTCCACGCCATCGGCTGGCGCGGCATCCGCCAGCGCAAGCTTCACATCGAAGAGCTGATCGGCTCGGCGCTGGCAATGCTGAAGGCCGCTGGGCGGCCGACCAACATCCTGGACATTGCGTCTGGTCACGGCCGCTACGTCCTCGATGCGATCGACATGAGCCGGGAGCAACCGACCAGCGTTCGGCTGCGCGACTATTCCGACCTCAATGTCGAGCTCGGCCGCAAGCTGATCGCCGAGCGGCAATTGCCGGCCAGCGTGTCGTTCCAGCGCGCCGACGCCTTCGACGGCGACGGGCTCGCCGCGCTCGATCCGGCGCCGGACCTCGCCATCGTCTCCGGCCTTTACGAGCTCTTCTCGGACAATGCGCTGATTGCGCGCTCGCTCGGCGGCCTTGCCCGTGCCATGCAGCCAGGCAGCCTGCTCATTTACACCAACCAGCCCTGGCACCCGCAGCTCGAAATGATCGCGCGCAGCCTGACCTCGCATCGCGGCGGCCAGGCCTGGGTGATGCGGCGGCGCACGCAAGCCGAGATGGATCAGCTGGTCGAGGCGGCAGGCTTCGAGAAGCTCGACCAGCGCATCGACCAATGGGGCATCTTCACCGTCTCGCTGGCAAGGCGGCTTTAGGACCACCGCCGCATGCCTTCCAGTGCCGAGCCCCCGCCACTTTCACCCAGCGCCGAGCCCTATGGGCATGTCGTCCTTCGCGCAGCGCTGTGGCTCGCCTTCCTCGCGCCGTTCTTCTATTCGACCTACGGCTTCGCCAATTGGCTCGCCTCGACGCGCGACCATGTCGGCAGCATCGTGTTCTCCTGGGAACACCATGTTCCGTTCGTCGCCTGGACGATCGTGCCCTACTGGTCGATCAACCTGTTCTACGGACTGTCGCTCCTGCTCAACGACAGCCGCCAGGGCGTCGACCGGCTTGCCGGCCGCTACCTCACCGCGCAGATCGTCGCCGTCGCCTGCTACATCCTGTTTCCGTTGACCGCCACCTTCGTGCGGCCGGAATCGAGCGGCCTGCCGGGTTTCCTGTTTGCGGTGCTCGGCGGCTTCGACAAGCCGTTCAACCAGGCGCCGTCGCTGCATATCGCGCTGTTGGTGATCATCTGGGATCATGGGCGCCAGCGCCTCGCCGGTCCTTTGCTGGGGCTCTGGCACGGCTGGTGCTTTCTGATCGGCGCCTCGGTGCTGACCACCTGGCAGCATCATTTCATCGACATCCCGACCGGCGCGCTGCTCGGCTTCTTGGCCCTGTGGCTCTTTCCGGCACAGGGCGAGCTGCCGTTCGCCGGTTTCCGCCTGACTGCCGACGGCAAGGCACGGCGGCTTGCGCTATACTACGCGCTGGGCGCCGCCCTGGCGCTAACGGGCGCTGCGGTCGGCGCCTTCTTCTCCGCCCTCGCCTTGTTGCTTCTATGGCCCTCGCTGGCGCTGGCCATTGTCGCCTTCGCCTATGCCGGGGCCGGCGCGAAAGTGTTCCAGAAGACGGCGGATGGCCGTGTGTCGCTGGCAAGCCGCATCCTGCTTTGGCCTTATCGCCTAGGCGCCAGGGTCAATGTCTGGGCATGGACGCGCAAGCTGCCACCGGTCGTCCCGGTCAGCGACGGCGTCTTCCTTGGGCGGTTCCCGAACGCCGCCGAGGCTGACGGCTTCGGCACGGTGATCGATCTCGCCGCCGAGCTTGAGCGGCCGGGCGACGCGCCGGGCCGCTGGCAAAGCTTCGGCATGCTCGATCTGCTGTCGCCGCCGGCGGACACGCTCGACCAAGCGGTGGCGGCGATCGAGCCGGCGCGCCGGCATGGCACGGTGCTGATCTGCTGCGCGCTCGGCTTCCAGCGCAGTGCCACCGTCATCGCCGGATGGCTCGTCGCGAGCGGCCGCTCGCACACGCCGTCACAGGCGCGCAAGCAGCTCGCCGCGTCCGGACGACCGGTGCATCTTCAGGTCGGACTGGACGAGCCGGCATGACGGACGAAGCCTATCAGCAGCGGACAGCCGCCTTTGCCGCGATGCTGATCAAGCACGCCGCATGGCCGGCCGCGATCGTGCTCGTCTGCGACGGCTTCGCGCCTTTGGTCGCTTCGGCGCGCGGCGCGCTCCAGGCGCCGATCGCGGTGCTGGCGCTGCTGGTCGCCGCGGCAAGCGCCGTCGTGGTGCTTGGGTTTTCGGCGCTTCTCGCCTTCGACGCGCTGTTGTTCCGGCTGATGGCGAGCCATGACAATGAGCGTTCGGGATGCGCCGCGGTCGACGACATGCTGGCGCGGATGCGGCTCAAGCCCGCCTCCTCGTCTCCGCGCCCGCTCGACGACCGCATCGCCGGAACGCGCCGCCTGCTTGCCCGGCAGCGCATCGCCTTCGCGATCTTCATCATCGCGTTCCTGACAGCCGGATTCTGGATGCCGGGATGAACAAGCTGTCGCTCCGGACCTTCACGCTGCTGCAGACGGCGACCTCGGTCGGCCTGTCGGCGCTGGCGCGGGCGGTGACCGGCGTGCGTCCGATCTGGAGCGGCTGCCAGCCATCGGACGGGCAGCGCATCTATTTCGCCAACCACACCAGCCATGGCGACTTCATCCTTTTGTCGGCCTGCCTCAGCGAAAGAGAACGCGCCACCACACATGCGGTCGCCGCCGCCGAATATTGGCGAAAGTCGCGGCTGCGCCGCTTCATTGCCGAGGACATGCTGTCCTCCGTGCTGATCAGCCGGCAATGGACGAGGCCGGACGAGAACCCGATCTCCGTGATGCTTTCCGTCCTCGACCGAGGCCATTCGCTGATCATCTTCCCGGAAGGCACGCGCAACATGAGCGACGAGCTGCTGCCGTTCCGCTCCGGGCTCTACAATCTGTCGATGGCGCGGCCGGAAGTGGAGCTGATCCCGTGCTGGATCGAGAACATGTCGCGCGTGTTGCCCAAGGGCCAGTTCCTGCCGGTGCCGCTGCTTTGCCGCGTCGTCTTCGGTACGCCGGTGGCGGTGGCGCCGGGCGAGGAACGCCGCGCCTTCCTCGAACGCGCCCGGGCCGAACTTCTGGCGCTCAATCCGCGCCCTGATCGAGACGAATGATGCGCCACGAAATCAGCATCCTGATCATCGGCCTTTTCGTGGTGCTGACCACCGCCAGCGCCACCGCCGCCGTGCTGTCGGCGCGCGCGCCGAAGCCGCTCAGCGCGACGCTCACCAACCTCACCCAGCGCATCAATGCCTGGTGGGTGATGGTGGCGCTGATGACGGTCGCCTTCTTCTTCGGCCGCTACGGCATGACCATCCTGTTCGCGCTGATCTCGTTCGCGGCGCTGCGCGAGTTCGTGACCTTGACGCACAGCCGCCGCAGCGACCATTGGGTTCTGCTCGGCATGTTCGGCATCGTCATTCCGTTCCAGTACTGGCTGGTGTGGACGGCCTGGTACGGGCTGTTCGTGATCTTCATCCCGGTCTACTGCTTCCTGCTGATGCCGGCGATCACGGCGCTGCACGGCGATACCGAGCGCTTCCTGGAGCGCGTGTCGGCGCAGCAATGGGCTATCATGATCGCGGTCTATTGCGTCAGCCACGTCCCTGCTCTGCTGACGCTGAACGTGCCCGGCTTCGAGGGCCGCAACCTGCTGCTCGTCGCCTTCCTGATCATCGTCGTGCAGGGCAGCGACGTGCTGCAGTACATCTTCGGCAAGCTGTTCGGAAAGCACCGCTTCTCGCCAAAGGTCTCGCCGTCGAAGACTTGGGAGGGGTTGATCGGCGGGCTCGTCGCCTCGAGCCTGCTCGGCGCGCTGCTCGCCTTCATCACGCCGTTCTCGCCATTGCAGGCCTCGGCCGTCGCCTTCGTCGCCTGCACGATGGGGTTTCTCGGCGGGTTGGTCGCTTCCGCCATCAAGCGCGACCAGGGCGTCAAGGATTGGGGGCATCTGATCGAGGGCCATGGCGGCATGCTCGACCGCACCGACAGCCTGGTCTTCGCCGCGCCGATCTTCTTCCACCTGGTGCGCTATTTCTGGACGGTTTGAGCGTCCGCGCATCGGCGTCTTCCCTGCGCAATTCCAAGGTCGCCTCACCCAAACATCGGAAAATTTTCAGAAACCGTTCGGGATTTCCGGAGCCGGAAGCGCCAAGAAGATCGGGCTGGCGAAAAGACAGGCCGCAAAGCCCGATCTCCCTCTCCAGCCAACTGATTTCCCGGTCGCCGCATCCTCCCAGCGCGGCCGCAACCTTGGTCATGGAGACAACATGATTGCACTTTTTCATAACAGGCCGCTGCGGCGCCGCCTTGTCGCCGGATCGATCGCCGTTCTTGCCTGCGGCGGCGCCATGGTCTGGCACGGCGCCAGAAGCGAGGCCTCGAACGTGAAGCCCGCCGCAGCCGAGACAAAGCTTGTCAAGGCCATCGCGGCCGTCCCGATGCTCAGCGCCGATACCCGCATCGCCATCGGCGAGATCCGGCCGAGGCTAGAAAGCGACCTCGGCTTCCGCGTGTCGGGCAAGCTGCTCGAACGCGTCGCCGAGATCGGTTCGACGGTGAAGAAAGGCGAGGTGCTGGCCCGCATCGAAGACCAGGACTATCGCAACCGGCTCGCCAGCGCCGAGGCCGATGTCGCGGCGGCACAGGCCGTGCTTGTCGAAGCAAAAGCTGCGGAGGCCCGGATCGGTGCGCTGCTCGGCAAGGGTTTTACCACCCGAGCCAATTATGACGCGACACTGAAGAATCTGCGTTCGGCGCAGGCCAAGCTCAAGTCGGCGAACATCGCCTTCGAGATGGCCAAGGACCAACTCGGCTATACCGAGCTGCATGCGGAATTCGACGGCATCGTCACCGCCACCGGTGCCGAAGCCGGCCAGTCCGTCAATGTCGGACAGATGGTGGTGCGGGTTGCCGATCCCGAGAGCCGCGACGCGGTGTTCTCGATCGCCGAAGCTGTCTTCGCCAACGCGCCCGATACGAAGCACCCGCCAAAAGTGACTGTCTCGCTGCTCAGCAATCCGGCAATCACCGCGGTCGGCACCATCCGCGAAATCGCACCTATGGCCGACGCCGCGACCCGCACCTTCCAGGTAAAGGTCTCGATCGAGAATGCGCCCAACGAGATGCGCTTCGGCGCAAGTGTTTCCGGCCGCGCCGAGATGGGCGGCGCGCCGGTCATGGTGCTGCCGGGCAGCGCGCTGTTCGACAAGGACGGCAAGCCGGCCGTGTGGGTCGTGTCCGCCTCGTCGGCGGTGGAGCTCAAGCCGGTCACGGTTGCCCGCTACGAGACCGACCGTGTCGTGGTCAGCGGCGGCCTCGCCAAGGGCGATCTGGTCGTCACCGCCGGCGTGAACCGGCTGCGGGAACGCGAAAAAGTGCGTATCGTTGAAGGAGAGGAAAAATGACCATGTCCAAGACAAAGGTCCTGATCGCCGGCGCCGGCCCGACCGGGCTGACGCTCGCTCTCTGGCTGACCAGGCTCGGGGTCCCGGTCCGCATCTTCGACAAGGCCACCGGTCCGGGCGAAACCTCGCGCGCGCTCGCCGTCCAGGCGCGCACGCTGGAGTTCCATCGCCAGATCGGCATCGTCGAGGACATCCTTGCCGAGGGCATCCGGCTGGAACGGCTTACGTTGCATACGCCGGCCGGCGTCGCAGCGCGGCTGCCGCTTTCCGATTTCGGCCGCGGCATCAGCCCGTACTCCTTCGCCTTCGCGCTGCCGCAGGATATCCATGAACGCGTGCTGATCACGCATCTGGAACGCGCCGGCGTCGAGGTCGAGCGCGGAACGGAGCTCGTTGCTTTCCAGGACAAGGGTGACGCGGTCATCGCGACTCTTTCGCGGAACGGCAAGACCGAGACCGTCAGCGCAGCCTATCTTGCCGGTTGCGACGGCGCCCGCAGCACGGTTCGCCATGGGCTGAACATCGGCTTTCCGGGCGGTACCTACGAGCAGGCCTTCTACGTCGCCGACGTGAAGGGCACGGGCAACGTCACCCGCAATGGCATGGACACGACCATCAGCACCTATGGCTTCGCTATCGTGATGCCGGTCCGGCAGTCGGGCTCGCTGCGCCTCATTGGCATCGTGCCGAAGGCGCATGAGGCCGACGAGACGATCAGCTTCGAGGCGATCCGCGCCGATGTCGAGCGCGACACCGGCGTCACGGTCGAGGAGGTCAACTGGTTCTCGACCTATCGCGTCCATCATCGCGTCGCCGAGCGCTTCCGCGCCGGCCGCGTGTTCCTCGTCGGCGATGCCGGACACATCCATAGCCCGGCCGGCGGCCAGGGCATGAACACCGGCATGGGCGATGCTGTGAACCTCGCGTGGAAGCTAGGCGCCGTGGTGCAGGGCCGTGCCGATCCGCGCCTGCTCGACAGCTACGAGCCGGAGCGCATCGCCTTTGCCCACAAGCTGATCGAAAGCACCGACAAGGTGTTCCGCTTCATCACCAACCGCTCGCGACTGGTCGGCCTGTTCCGGCGTTACGTGATGCCGAAGGTCATGAACATCGGGCTCCACACATCGTTCGGGTCTCGCGCATTCTTCGGCGTGATCTCGCAGACGGCGATCGAGTACCGCGCCGGGCCGATCAGCTCGGGCATGGCGGGCAGGGTCAGCGGCGGCGACCGCCTGCCCTATGTCGCCGGCAACGTCATGGGCGCGGGCGGCGACAATTTCGAGCCGCTGCGCTCGCTCGACTGGCAGGTCCATGTCTATGGCGAGGTCAATTGCGATTTTCGGGCGATGCTCGCACCGACAGGAATTGCAGTGCATGCGTTCGCCTGGACAGACGCAGCCGGGAAGGCCGGCCTGCAGCGAGACGCAGCCTATCTGGTGAGGCCGGACGGCCATGTCGCGCTCGCCTCGCCAGTCCAGGAGGCAGCCGCCTTTCAGCGCTATCTCGCGGGCCTCGCCATCAGGCCGAGAACCGCCGAGCGCGCGCCTTACCGTGTGCCGGGCACCATGCACAGCCTGGCCTGAATTGCGACAGTGCCCGCCAAGCGGCGGGCGCTGACCGAACCCAAACCGTCATTTGTTTTGGCCAGCCGGCAGGCGCCGGCGGAGCGCGCTTGCGCGCGCCCTGAAAAGGAACCGCATCATGACCAGCTTCAATCTTTCCGAATGGGCGCTGCGGCACCGCAGCTTCATCGTCTACCTGATGATCGCGGCCGCCCTTGCCGGCCTCTACGCCTATGGCGGCCTCGGCCGCGAAGAGGACCCGCCCTTCACCATCAAGACCATGGTGGTGAAGACGATGTGGCCGGGCGCCAGCACCAGCGACACGGTGGAGCAGATCACCGATCGCATCGAGAAGAAGCTCGAAGAGCTGCCGGACCTCGACTACGTCAAGAGCTACACCAAGCCCGGCGAATCCGTCGTCTTCGTCAACCTCAAGGACACGGTGGCCGCCGACCAGGTGCAGCCGCTCTGGTACCAGGTGCGCAAGAAGCTCGACGACATCAAGCCGACGCTGCCGTCCGGCGTGCAGGGCCCGTTCTACAATGACGAGTTCGGCGACACCTATTCGCTGATCTACGCGCTCACCTCCGACAGCCTCAGCCATCGCGAGTTGAAGGATCTCGGCACCAGCCTGCGCGCCGGGCTGCTGACGGTGAAGGACGTCGCCAAGGTCGACCTCATCGGCCAGCAGGACGAGAAGATCTATCTCGAATTCTCGACGCAGAAGGTGGCGGCGCTCGGCCTCGATGTCGGCACGCTGTCGCAGGCGCTGCAGGCGCAAAACGCGCTGACGCCGAGCGGCACGGTCGATGCCGGCCCCGAGCGCATCGCCATCCGCGTCTCCGGCAGCTTCACCTCCGAGGAAAGCCTCAAGGCCATCAACTTCTACGCCAACGGCCATTACTTCCGGCTGGGCGACGTCGCCGAGGTCAAGCGCGCCTATTCCGACCCGCCGCAGCCGATGTTCCGCTTCAACGGCAAGCCTGCGGTCGGCATCGCCATCTCGATGACTTCGGGCGGCGACGCGCTGGCGCTGGGCGAGACCGTCAAGGAGAAGATGCATGAGATGCAGGCCGAGCTGCCGCTCGGCGCCGAGCTCGGCCTGGTCGCCGACCAGTCGCATGTGGTGGAAGAATCCGTCGGCGAGTTCACCAAGAGCCTCGGCGAGGCGATCGCCATCGTGCTCGCCGTCTCGCTGCTGGCGCTCGGCTGGCGTCCCGGCGTCGTCGTGGCGGTCGCCATCCCGCTGGTGCTGGCGATCACCTTCGTCACCATGGAGTATTTCGGCATCTCGCTGCAGCGCATCTCGCTCGGCGCGCTGATCATCGCGCTCGGCCTGCTGGTCGACGATGCCATGATCGCGGTCGAGATGATGATCTCGCGCATGGAGGAAGGCTACGACAAGATCTCGGCCGCCACCTATGCCTACACCTCGACCGCCTTCCCGATGCTCACCGGGACGCTGGTGACGATCGCCGGCTTCGTGCCGGTCGGCTTCGCCAAGAGCGGCGCCGGCGAATACTGCTTCTCGCTGTTCGCTGTCGTGGCGATCGCGCTCGTCGTCTCGTGGGTGGTCGCGGTGCTGTTCACGCCGCTCACCGGCGTCTTCCTGCTGCCCGATCGCATCAAGGGTCATGGTGGCAGCCATCAGCCCTCGCGCATCGGCCGCGGTTTCCAGGCGCTGCTCGAGATGGCGATGCGGGCGAAGTGGCTGGTGCTGTCGGCGACGGCCGGACTGTTCGCGCTCTCCGTCGTGGCGATGGGCTTCGTCGGCCAGGAGTTCTTCCCGAAGTCCGACCGGCCCGAGGTGATGCTCGACCTCACCTTGCCGCGCACCGCTTCGATCAAGTCGACGGATGCCGTGGTCGAGCGCGTCGAGAAGCTGCTCGCCGCCGATCCAGATATCGACCACTGGAGCTTCTATGTCGGCCAGGGCGCGGTGCGCTTCTACCTGCCGCTCGACGCACAGCTCGCCAACGACTTCTTCGCCCAGGCGGTGGTCGTGACCAAGGGCCACGCCGTGCGCCAGGCGGTGATCGACCGGCTGGAGAAGCAGCTGTCGACCGGCTTCGACGACGTCATGGCCCGCGTCACGCCGCTGGAGCTCGGCCCGCCGGTCGGCTGGCCGCTGAAGTTCCGTGTCAGCGGTCCGGATCCGGACAAGACGCGCGGCCTCGCGCAGCAGTTCGCCCAGGTGCTGGGCAGCGACGCCTCGGTGCGCAACATCAACTACGACTGGAACGAGCCGGCCAAGGTCATCAAGGTCGATGTCGACCAGGACCGGGCGCGCGCGCTGGGCATCTCCTCGCAGCAGCTATCGGAGACCATCAACGCGGTGCTCTCCGGCTCGAAGATCACGCAGATGCGCGACGACATCTACCTCGTCGACATCGTTGCCCGCGCGGTGGAAACCGAACGTGCCAGCATCGACACGCTGCGCGGCCTGACGATCAGCGCGTCCGGCGGACGGCGGGTGCCGCTCGAGCAGGTGGCGAAGCTCACCTACCAGACCGAGCCGCCGCTGATCTGGCGCCGCGGCCGGCTGCCGACCGTGACCGTCCAGGCCGATGTCGCGCCGGGCGAAAATGCCACGCTGGTCACGCGGCGGCTGGAGAGCGCCATCGCCGCCTTCAAGGCGGAACTGCCGGCGCGCTACAGCGTCGAGCAGGGTGGCGTTATCGAGGACAGCGCCAAGGCCCAGGCCTCGATCTTCGTGGTGTTCCCGCTGATGCTGTTCATCATGGCCACCGTCCTGATGGTGCAGCTGATGAGCTTCCAGCGCCTGGTGCTGGTGCTGCTCACCGCTCCGCTTGCGATCATCGGCGTCGCCGGCGCGCTGCTCCTCTCGGGCGCTCCGATGGGCTTCGTCGCGATCCTCGGCGTGATGTCGCTGATCGGCATGGTGATCCGCAACTCGGTGATCCTGATCGCGCAGATCGACCAGCACATCGCCGCCGGCGAGGAACCATGGGCAGCGGTGATCAGCGCCACCACGCATCGGTTGCGGCCGATCCTGCTCACGGCGGCGGCCGCCATCCTCGGCATGATCCCGATCGCGCCGACGGTGTTCTGGGGGCCGATGGCCTATGCGGTGATGGGCGGCCTCTTGGTGGCGACCGTGCTGACGCTGGTTTTCCTGCCGACGCTCTACGTCACCTGGTTCGGCATCAAGGCGCCGGCTGAGAGCACCCCCGCGGCCGAACCGACCGCGGCCGCAGCCGAGCCCCGGCCGCTGGTGGCCTGAGCGTTGCCTCCTCCCAGCAGCCACGGCGGCCAACGCCGCCGTGGCGACCTTTATCACCCAAAACGGAAAGGAACGATCATGACACCCTTCTTTGGAAATCTTCTCGTTCGCGTGAATGCCGGCTTCCTGGTCCTTGCTTCCGCAGGCGGGCTCGCCACCGACATTGCCGGCTCGTTCTTCGGGCGCGGGGCTGAAGCCGTGCTGCTCAACAACGCACCCGGCACCGGCATCGGCTTCATCGAGGCGCACGGGCTGGCCCTGATCATCGGCGTGACGCTCTGGCGCATCGCCTACTCCCGCAACTGGCACGCCGTGCTGGCTGCCGTGCATGTGCTGCTCGGAACGGCCAACCTTCTGTTCTGGCAGTTCTTCATCGCCGCCGACGTGCTTGTCGTCGGCTACGTAACAACCGCGGCGCACTGGCTGTTCGTGGTTGCTCACCTGGCGGCGCTGACGGGTTCGACCCGGCTGGCCGCTTCATCCTCCCACTAGAACTGAACACCAACCTCAGGAGAAACGAAAATGCCTGTGAAATCTTTCAGGAAAATGCGCTCGGCCGCTGCGTTGCTCGCCATCGGCCTCGCCGCCGTCGAGATTGTCGGCATGGCCGTGCCGGCCCTGTCGCTGGTCGGTACCGCCGAAGCCCGCATCGGGGCGCCCTGGACACCGCACAGCGCCGCGGGCGTCGCTCGGCGCGCCACGACATGGCGTGTGCTGAGGCACACCACCGCCTGGGTCGCCACGCTGCCGGCAGGCTGCGTTCGCACCAAGGTCAACGGCTTCGACGTCTGGCGCTGCGGCCGGACCTACTACCGGCCCTATCAAGGCCGCTACATCGTGGTCGTCGTCGATTGAGGCGGCTCGGGCACAGCCCAAAGCGCGTCGCGCTGAAACGGATTCGGGCGACGCGCTTTAGGTTTTTGTTTTGATATCCCAGAACCGCTGCACACTTCCGGGGCGAGATGTTTTAGCCGAGGGCAAGCCTGACGCCTTCGCAGAGATGCTCGGCATCGGCCGGATTTTCGAACGGCACGCCGTGCAGCGCATAGTCGAGCGGCGAGAAGGAAGCGCCCTCCTCGATGAGGGCGATCTGCCGCCGCGCCTTGTCCCTGTCGCCCATCTGGGCATAGCAGGCGGCCAGCCTCGTCCTGATCCAGGGCGCCGGCCGCGTCGCGAGCTCCAGCGCTTCCGCCGCCTGCCGATATTCGCCCATCATGTAGAGCGCCAGGGCGCGGTCGAACTGGTACCAGTGCGGATGCAGCGGATCGATGCGAATGCCGCGCGCCAGCCAGGTCAGCGCTTCGAGCGGCCGGCCGCGCATGGTGAGCAGCATGCCCATCTGCTCGATGCTGTCGGCGTCGTACGGGTTGAGCTGCAAGGCGATGCGCATGTGATGCTCGGCCGCCTCGTGATCGCGCATATAGAGGCGGATCAGCGACTGCACGCGGTGGCCGGTCGGCTGGTCGGGCGACAGGGCCAGCCCTTTGTCTGCAAGGTCGCGCGCATTTTCCAGGACAGCATCGCTGGCGCGCCCGAACTCGCCGTCCAGGGAGCGCGCCAAAGCGAGATAAGAATAGGCAAGCCCGTAATTCGCATCTTTTGCGATCGCCGCCTCGAACAAGGCCTCGGCGCCGCGTTGGTCGGTCTGAGCGGGATCGCGCAGCAGCGCGAAGCCGCGCAGCAGGAGCTCGTACGCGGCAAGGCTGGTCACCGGCTTGCGCGAGGCCTGCTCGAGGCCGGCGTTGGTGACCCGCGTGACCAGGCGGCTGACGATCTGCTCGACGATGTCGCGCTCGATCGCGAACAGGCCGGCGCCCTGTGACTGGTAGCGGTCGCCCCAGAGCTGGCTGGCGCTCGCGATGTCGACGAGGCTGACGGCCACTACGACATGCTCGCCCTGGCGGCGCAGCGAGCCCTCCACCAGATAATCGGCGCCGATGCGAGCGCGGATCTGCGGCCACTCCGCGCGGCCGAAAGAGGCGAAGGAAAAACTTGAATTGCGCGCCAGCACCGTCACGG
The DNA here is from genome assembly GCF_003952605.1 of Mesorhizobium sp. M1A.F.Ca.IN.022.06.1.1. Lineage (NCBI taxonomy): Bacteria > Pseudomonadati > Pseudomonadota > Alphaproteobacteria > Hyphomicrobiales > Phyllobacteriaceae > Mesorhizobium > Mesorhizobium sp. M1A.F.Ca.IN.022.06.1.1. Next base: position 473,808 of record NZ_CP034455.1, read on the forward strand.
TGCCAAAGCGCGCCACGCCGTTGATGAGATCCTCGGCAAAGCCGTCGACCATCGCCTCGTCGGCCGGATCGCCGCTCTCGTTGCGGAAGCGCACCACCGCCACGATCGGCTGGCTGCTGATCTCGGGCGCCGCTTCGGCTTCTGCGGCAAGCATATAGCCGCGCTTGGAGACGGTGCGCACCATGTCCTCGCCCAGCACCTTGCGGATCTCGCGCACCGACTGGGTGAGCGAATCCTCGGTGACATAGACGCCGGGCCAGACGACATCCATCAGCTCCGACTTCGGCACGACGCGGCCCATATTGCGGGCGAGATGCGAAAGCAGCGCGTAGGCTTTCGGCCGCAGGAACAGCGGCTCGTTGATGCCGCGCAGCGTTCCCTTGGCGAGGTCGAGCGTGAACCCGCCAAATCGGAACACCTGATCGGCCGTCGCCGTCGTCATCGGGACACCCCTTCGCGCGTGCCGTTAGTGCCAAGTCGATTCCACTCGACCCGGCATGCGCGTCGCTATTATTGCTCACTGCGCAATTTCGATCAAACTGCCTGTCGGAGCGCCGACTAGTGTGGCCGCGCCAAATGCGAGGAGCCGTATGAACCCGACCGAGAAAGCGCTGTGGTTTGTCGAAAGCCATCTGCCGGATGCGATTTCGCTCGACGATGTCGCGGCAAGCAGCGGCGTGTCGCGCTTCCATGTGACGCGCGCCTTCGGCGCCGCCACCGGGCGGTCGGTCATGGGCTATATGCGGGCGCGGCGGCTCAGCGAAGCGGCGCGCAAGCTCGCGGGCGGCGCGAGCGACATCCTGGCGGTCGCGCTCGATGCCGGCTACGGCTCGCATGAGGCTTTCACACGGGCCTTCCGCGACCAGTTCGGCACCACGCCGGAACTGGTGCGCGCTGGAGGCTCGACCCAAAACCTCGACCTCGTGGAGCCCATCCTCATGGACAGTTCGCTTCTCACCGCGCTCGAGCCGCCGCGCTTCGAGACCAGCCGGGCGTTTCTCATCGCCGGGCTCGGCGAGCGCTACAGCTGCGCGACCAGCGCCGGCATCCCAATGCTGTGGCAGCGCTTCGGACCCTATATCGGCAACATTCCCGGCGAGGTTCCTGACGTCGCCTACGGCGTTTGCACCAATGGCGACGATGCCGGCAATTTCGACTATGTCGCCGGCGTCGAGGTGTCGGATTTCTCCGATCTGCCGGAGGATTTTTACCGGGTTCGAGTGCCGGCGCAGAAATATGCCGTGTTTGCGCATCGCGAACACATCTCGACCATCCGACGCACGGTCAACACCATCTGGAACAAGTGGCTGCCTGCATCCGGACATGAGATCGCCGACGCCCCGGACTTCGAGCGTTACGGCCCCGAATTCGATCCGCGCAGCGGCAATGGCGGGCTGGAGATCTGGGTGCCGATCGAAGGTTGAGACGCTGCCCCTCTCCTTCTCCCCTTGCGGGAGAAGGTCTCGCCGAAGGCGATGGATGAGGAGTGTTCCAGCGGAGTGAGACGCCGGCGTCCCCTGGAACATCCCTCATCCGTCTCGGCGCTGCGCGCCGATCCACCTTCTCCCACAAGGGGAGAAGGAGAGGTGCTAAAGCTCCAAGTTCCAGGTCTGGCCGACAAGATCCTTGCCGAAGGAATGGTGGCGCTCTTCCTCGGCCAGCTTGAAGCCCGCCGCCTGGTAGATGCGGCGGGCCGAGCCAAGAATGTCGTTGGTCCACAGCGTCAGCGTCTTGTAGCCCTTGGCGCGCGAGAACGCGATGCACTCGTCTACCAGCCGTCGGCCGATGCCGAGGCCGCGCGCCGACGGCTCGACATAGAGCAGCCTGAGCTTCGCCACCTTGGGCGACTTGCGCATGACGAAAACCGAGCCGACCACCTCGCCTTCGCGCTCGGCGATCCAGCTGCGCTCCCATTGCGGAACGAAGTTCTTGACGAACTCGCCAAGGATCTCGGCAACCAGCGCCTCGTAGGTTTCGTCCCAGCCATAGTCCTGCGCGTAGATGAGGCCCTGGCGATGCGTGATCCAGCCGATGTCGCCGACCTGCAGCGGCCGCAGGATATAGGGAACTTTGGGTTGGGGTTTGTCGCCGAGCAGGTCCTGCACCGTGCGCATCGCCTTGACCAGCCGCTCCTGATCGGTCGGCGCCAGGCGATCGAGCAGCGCGCGCACCTGGTCGTGCGAATCCTGGTCGAGCGGCGCGAACGCCTCCCTGCCCGCGGGCGTCAGCGCGATCGAGGACCGCCGCGCGTCGGCCTCCGTGGCGGCTCGTTCGACCAGGCCGCGCTCCTCGAATTTTTTCAGCAGCCGGCTGACATAGCCGGGGTCGAGACCAAGGTCGCGCACCAGGTCGCTGGCGACCAGCCCGTCGCGATGGGCAAGCTCGTAAAGCACGCGCGCCTCGGTCAGCGAGAACGGGCTCTTCAGGAGGCCTTCGTCGAGCAGGCCGATCTGGCGGGTGTAGAAGCGGTTGAAGGCGCGCACGGCATCGATGCGCTTGTTGCCGGGGTGATCGTGGATGGTCATGGGGAGTTCCTCCTGTCGCGGACAGGATCGACCAATTAGTTGACTTAGTCAAATAAATTTAGGCCGACGGGACAGAGGGGGCGCGAAGGATCGCGACGAAGACAGTTGGGGCGCCCGTTACCCCATCGGCAGTACCGGCCAGGACTCGACGATGCGCCCACCGGCAAACACCGCGAGCGAGCCGAAATGCTGCAGCACCGCCTCGCTCTGCGTCGGCCGCAGGAAGGCGTAGTCACCGGGCTTCACCTCCGCGCCCGCCGGCAGTCCCATGAACTGCTGGTTGGACGACAGCCCGATCAGGCCGTTCGGCTTCATGCCTTCGGGGAACACCGGTTCGGCCATCCACTTGCCGCCATAGAGATAGCAGCCCTTCTTCGGGAAGAGGCCGAGCGCCTTGAGCGTGCGGGAAATGGCCGCCGGGCCGGGCAGCACCGGATCGAGCGCCTTCAGGATCGGCGACGCAATGAAAGCGGCCGGCCGGAAGCCGTCGAGGCCGGGCGTGTCGAAGTCTCGGGGCAGCAGGAAGGCCGAGCCGATCGACACTTCGTTGGCCACGCCGCCGCCATGCAGCAGCGCCGTCTTGGAACCGCCGATGTTGAGGATGCGGCGCTGGTCCGCGTCGAGGGCCGCGACGAACTCGGCAGCCCTCGCCGAGGCCTTTTTCAGCGCGCCGGCCGCGCCGCCGAACAGCCCGGGAATTTCCGGCGCATGCGCCTCATAGGCCATGATGCCTTCGCAGCGCAGGCCCTTCGGTATGGCCAGCGAGCCGATCTCGGTAGGACCGGAAAAGCCGCCGCGATGCAGACCGACATCGACCTCGAAAGCGAAGCGCAGTTGGGTGCCGAACGCTGCGGCGAGCGCACCGTATTCGGACAGGCGCTCCGGCGTGTCGATCAGCCAGCAGACGCGCGACCACCAGTCGGCGCCGCCTCTAGCCAGCGCCGCTTTCGCAGCACCCACCGGCATCGGCTTGCCGTAGAGGAGATCGCCCGCGGGAAAGGCGTCGAGCACCGCCTGCGTCACCGGCGGATGGAAGGTCATGAAGCGGCCGGTTTCGAGCGACTTGGCGATATGCGAAAGCAGCGGCAGGCAAGGCAGCGACTTGTCGACCAACCGCACGGCAAGACCCGGCGCCAGCCTCTGCTTCACCAGCGCGATGTTGGCGTCCAGCCGGTCGCGGTCGAGCACCAGGCAGGGCCGAAAGATCTCGGCGGCCTTGAGCGCCTTCGACAGCTCGGCGAAATAGGCGCTCATTGTTGGATGCCGAACAGGCCGGCCATATAGGGCGACACGAAGCGGTTCCCAGGATCGATGTCGCGGCGCACCGCCATTGCGTCGTCCCAGCGCGGATAGAGTTTCTTGAAATCCGCCGCCGTCAAGCTGTGCATCTTCCCCCAATGCGGCCGCCCGCCATATTTGCGGAAGATCGGCTCGGCCGCGCGCATGAAGGGCAGCGGATCGTTCGCCGCGTCGTGATGGATGGCGATCGAGCAGGTCAGCCTCCTGTGGAAGGGCGAGAGCCAGAATTCGTCCGGGGCGACCGAACGCACCTCCATCGGGAAATAGACTTCCGGGAAATGCTTTTCGGTCAGCGCGATGATCTCGGCCAGCGCCCGGGGACCGTCCTCGTAAGGCAGGTGGTACTCCATCTCGTTGAATTTGGTGCGACGGTCGCTGGCGTAGACGTTGAGCCAGTCCTGCACATAATCCTCGGCCGGCACCTTCTTGACCGCACCCTTGATCAGCGCCCGGCGGAGCGCCGGCAGCCGGCGCAGCACGGTGCGCAGCTTGCGCAACGTCGCCAGGCCCTCCTCGTCATCCTCGGTCGGCCGCGACGTCGGCGTTGCGTCGCTGAGATCGCTGGCGATGAACTGCGCATAGCCGGAAAACGGGATGTAATAGAACTCTGCCGAACGGTGTGCGCCCATCATCGTCTCGAAGTCGCGCAGCATTTCGCCGATCGGCAACACCCATTTGCGGCGCCGCAGCCGGTAGGTCGGGATGTTGTTCATCGTCACTTCGGTGAGCACGCCGAAAGCGCCGAGCGCGACGCCGGTGGCATGGATCATATCCTGGTCGCCCGCCCGGCTGTATTCGCGCAGCTTGCCTTGCCCGTCGACGAACTGCACCGTCTCGAGCTGCGTATGATAGGCGCCGAGCGTCGGGCCGGAACCATGCGTCGCGGTGCCCAGCGCGCCGCCGATCGCTTGCTTGTCGATGTCGCCCATATTGGGCAGGCCCTGGCCGATGTCCTGCAGGATGTGCATCAGCGCGCCAAGCCTTGTCCCCGCCCTCAGGCGTGCCCGATTGGCTGCGGCGTCATGCGAAACCAGCCCCTCGATCTTCGCCAGCGAGATGATGGTGCCGTCGGACTGCACCAGCGGCGTGAAGGAATGGCCGGCGCCGGCGACGCGCAGCGGACCGGGCGCGGAACGCACCAGATCGGCCAGCTCGCCGACATCGGCTGGCGTGCCGATCAGCTTCGGCGCGGCGTTCACGAAACCCGACCAGTTGCTCCAGGCGTTTGCCATGGTCACCTCCCGCTCAGGCTGGAACGCGGCGCCCGGCAACCAGCACGAAGACGCCGAGCAGCGCCACGCTGGCCAACGCGCTTGCCGCGGCGAATTCCGGCACCGGCCGGAAATTTTGGCCGTCGATCAGCAGCGAAGCGGCCACCGGGCCGATGGCGAGGCCGAAGAGCTGCGCCGCCGGCACAAGCAGTACCGCATTGCGCGTCTCGTCGGCGGTGATCGCCAGCCGGATCTGGTAGGGCACGATGAAGAGCAGGATGAAGCCCATCACCAGCGCCACCGACCAGAAGACCGAAAGCCCAGGGCCGGAAGCGAGCAGCACCGAGCTGATCGTCGCGATGGCGCCGATGACGGTGATGGCGAAGCGGTAGTCGATGCGCGCTTCGAAGACAGTGGCGGTCATGGCGCCCATGACCTGCGCGGCGAGGCTTGTCGAGACCATCAGGCCGACGGTGCGGCCGTCTATGCCGAACTCGGCGCCGAGCGGCTCCAGAAATGCCCAGACGGCGCCGAAGAACATGAAGTAGCAGAAGATCGACAGCAGCGCCGTGATCGCCGGCACGGTGAGCACATTGGCAAAATGCTCGTCCTTCGGCAGGTCGACGTAGTCGTCCGGCACGATCCACGCGACGACGAGCGACAACAGGCAGACAACGCCTAGCGCGACGAAGCCGCCGGCCGCGCCCGCGGCAGGCACCGCATAAAGCGCGAGCAGCAGCGCCAGCGCGCATTGCGCCAAGGTCTGCAGCGTGACGAAATAGCCGCCGATGCGCTCGGCCCGGCGCGAGCGGGCGATCAATTCGGTCGCCACGGCGACCAAGCCACCCTCAGCAAGCCCGGCGAGCGTGCGCGCCCCGATCAGCGCATTGGAACTCATCGCATAGGCGGTCCAGAAATTGGCGAGCGCCAGCAGCACCAAAAGCGCGGCGCTCTTCCAGCGCATGTTGCGCGCCGGGAGGAGCATGGCCACGATCGCCGAGCCGATGGCGATCGCGATCATCTCGGCGGTGGCGACCAGTGCCAGCTCGTCACCGGTGACATGACCTTCGCTGTAGAGCGCGCCGAGCAGCACCGGCTGCAAGCCCAGGATGAGCAGGCCGACCGAGCCGATCCAGAGCGCCGCGGCGAGTTGCAGGCCGGTCGGGTTGCCGACCAGCCAGTCGCCATTTTCCGCATGCGCGGCATCGGTTGCAGTCACGAGGCGCCCTCCCTTGCAGCCCGGTGAAAAAGCTGACAAGTTGTCAGCATTCACGAAACTGATACTTGATCAGTTTCCTGTCAACCGAGAATCAACGACTGCCCGCGCGAGATGAGGCAAACTAGGCAAACGGCGACGGCACCCAGACGCAGGCCCAAGCAGGAGCGCAGCCGCGAGCGCATCGACGCGATCCTCGCTACGACCATGCGGCTGATCGGCGAGAAGGGCATAGACGCGGTCACGATGAAGGAAGTCGGCGCGCTGGCGGGCGGGCCGATCGCCACGGTCTATCATTATTTTCCAAGCAAGTCGGCGATCTTGGCGATGCTCTACGAGCGTTTCTCGGAGGAGAGCCGGGCTCGCTTCGGCGCGATCATCGCCGATATCCGGGGAGTGGATGACGTGACCGCTGCAGCCGATCGGCTGCTCGACGATTACTACGGCCGTGTCGCGGCGGATCCGGCGATCCAGGATCTGCAGAACGCGATCCAGGCCGACAAGGCGCTGCAGCATCTCGACATCGCCGAGACGCGGCATCAGGCGAAGATGTTCTGCGACCGTGTGGCGCCGATGCTGAAGCCTAAGCAGCGCGAGGCGTTCGGGCGCGTGGTGTTCCTGATCTTTCAGCTCGCCGGCGGCGTCGTGCGGCTGGCGCTGACGCAGGACGAGGCGGAAGGCCGGCGCACGATCGAGGATTACCGGTCGATCATCCACGCGCAGTTGCGGCTGTTTTTGTAGGCATCCCTAACGGTGGTCATCCTCGGGCTTGACCCGAGGATCCATGCCGCGACTCCGTCATAGAGCGCAACGGCGGAGAATTCTGCAATCCTTGCAACGCCTTAGCGTCACGGCATGGATCCTAGGGTCTGCGCGCGTCGCTTCGCTCCTTGCTCCGCCCTAGGATGACGACCGCTGGATACGATCCCCTCCGCGATTGCCAACTTACCCCGCATCCAGCTTCGGCCCCAGGATCTCCACCAGCCAATCGACAAACACCCTGACCCGTGGCGACAACTGCCGGCTCGGCGGATAGAGCACCGAGATCGGCGTGGGCGTCGGCGGAAAATCGGGTAGCACTTCGACCAGCCGGCCTGCCTCGAGGTCGTCCGCATATCGGAGCCTTGGCGCCTGGAACAGCCCGAAGCCCAGCCGGACCAGCGCAGCACTCGTGTCCGAATTGGCGACCGTGACCCGCGACGGCAGGACGATCTCGCGAACCATGCCGTCGACGGTGAATTCCAGCGGCATCACCTGCCTCGTGCGCGACGACACGAAGCCGATCATCATGTGCCCAGCCAAGTCGTCCGGCGTGCGCGGCACGCCGTGGCGTTCGAGATAGGCGGGGCTGGCCACGGTGATTTCGCGCGCGATGCCGAGACGCCGCACGATCATGTCGCTGTCGGGAAGCGTGCCGGCCCGGATGACGCAATCGACGCCTTCACGCACGAGGTCGACGAGGCGGTCGCCTTCGCCGATATGCACGGTCAGGCCCGGATATCGGGCGAGCAGCGCCGGCAGTTCCGGCAGCAGGAAGGTGCGCGCCATATGGCCGTTGACGTCGACGCTGAGGCGCCCACGCACCTCATGCGCGCCGAAGCCGCCCTCGGCATCCTCGATGTCGGCGAGGATGCCGATGCAACGCTGGTAATAGGCTTCACCGTCGAGCGTGGTGGTGACGTGGCGCGTGGTGCGACGCAGCAGCTGCACGCCCAACCGCTCCTCCAACTGCTTAATCGCGGCGGTGGCGCTGGAGCGCGGCAGGCCGAGATCGGCAGCGGCCGCCGTGAAGCTGCGCCGTTCCACGACGCGGGTGAAGAGCCGCATGCTGTCGAACCTGTCCATCGCGGATTGTTCGCAAATCTTGAATAGAGTTGGCAATCCATGCCAGATTATATCGGTCATTCGCGCGAGTATATGGATCACCATCGCCAAGACGGAGATTTTCACCATGACCACTCGCGCCATTGCCCTCATCACCGGCGGCAGCCGCGGCCTCGGCCGCAACACAGCGCTCAACCTCGCCCGCAAGGGCGTCGACGTCATCCTCACCTACCGCTCGCGCGCCGACGAGGCGAAGGCGGCGATCGCCGAGATCGAGGCCGCAGGCGGCCGCGCCGCGGCGCTCGAGCTCGACACCGGCGCCGTTACCACCTTCCCGGCTTTCGTCGCGGCATTGAGAAAGACGCTTCAGGGAACCTGGCAGCGCGACCGCTTCGATTATCTCGTCAACAATGCCGGGACCGGCCTGCGCAAGCCGATCGCCGAGACGACGGAAGAGGAATTCGACACGCTGATGAACATCCATCTCAAAGGCGTGTTCTTCCTAACCCAGGCGCTGCTGCCGCTGATCAACGATGGCGGCCGCATCGTCAACGTGTCGAGCGGGCTGGCGCGCTTCTCGGTTCCGGGCTCGGCCGCCTATGCGATGATGAAGGGCGGCATCGAGGTGTTCACGCGCTACCTCGCCAAGGAGCTCAGCCAGCGCCGCATCACCGCCAACACCGTGGCGCCCGGCGCCATCGCCACCGACTTCAACGGCGGCCATGTGCGCGACGACGCCGAGATCAACCGCGTCGTGGCTGGCATGACGGCGCTCGGCCGCGCCGGCGTCGCCGACGATATCGGGCCGATGATCGCCTCGCTGCTGTCGGAGGACAATCGCTGGGTCAACGCCCAGCGCATCGAGGTCTCGGGCGGCATGAATATCTAAGCGTGTTGGCGGATCAACCCTTCGAAGCCATCGGCAAGATTGGCATTGCCGGCGGCGATGAAGCTCGACAGATTGCGGGCGCGTCCAGGCGTTTTGTTGGCATCGAGCAGCACCGCCCTGCCCTCATGCATGACGAAATCGAACTTTCCGTAGTCGAAGCCCAGCTTGCGCCTTAGCGCGCGAAGCTCGTCCGGCACCGGAACCGCCTCGCGACGGATCGTGTCGTCGCCCTTGACCAGGCTCTGCGGCGAGACATGGCGTGTACAGCGCTCGCGCTCACCGCAGAACAGCCAGAAACGGGCGGCAAAGCCATCCGGCTCAGGCTCGGGAATGAATTTTTCCACAATGAGGTCCTCGCGTCCGAACAGCTCGGCCGGAACGTCGGCGAGCGAGGCATGGATCTGGTATTGGTCGAAAGATTCGACGCCGGGAAACGGCATCGGCTTGCCGGCGCGCCGCGGGCGCCGATTCAGTTGCTGTTCCGGCGTTCCCCGATGGTTGAGGCTGCTCTTGACGATAACCTGCCCCTTCCAGCCGTCGTCCTTGCCGACGACGGCTCCGCTGATGCGGCGCTTGGAAATGTCGGCGGCGCCGAGATTGAGGCAGAAGCGAAAGGCGCGGGCATACTCGACATAATCGGGCGACGTTACGGTCGCATCGACATGCAGCACCGCGATATCGGCGGCCGGCTTCGCCGACGTGCCGCTGAGGACCTGCACCGAATGGCCGCGGCGCTTCAGTTCCTCCAGCAGATCGAAGAGCATGTACGGGCTGTCCCGGCGCCATAGCAGCCCGCGCCGGCTTTGGAAGCGGTCGAACTCATGCGTGATAACGGCGATGCGTGCCATTGTTCCCCACTTGGCCTATCAAGCGTCGTCCACTATTCGATCGGATACAACGCGCTACCGGGCTGGGGTTTGCATGACCGAGCATTGGAATGCAATTCGCAAACATTGGCAGTTGCTCGGCTCACCCCTGCGGCCGCCGGCGGAGGTTATCGAAACCTACGATCGCGAGCTCGGCCTTGCCCCGTCGGATGTCGTGATGCTCGGCGTGACACCCGAGCTCGCCGGGCTCGGCGCCACGATGACGGCGGTCGACGAGTCTTCGGACATGATTGCCGGCATTTGGCCAGGCGACACCGATACGCGCAAGGCGGTGCAGGGCGACTGGTTCGATCTGCCGTTCGCCGATGCAAGCGTCGAGGCGCTGATCGGCGACGGATGTCTCTCGGTCATCGGCGCCGCCGGCCTCAGGCGCACCCTATTTGCGTCGATCGCGCGCGCGCTCAAGTCCGACGGCCGCGCCGGCATCAGGCTTTACGCCTCTCCCGCAACGCCGGACGACCCGAAGGATGTCCGCGCTCTGGCACTAAGCGGCGGCGTCTCGACTTTCCATGAGCTCAAATGGCGCGTGGCCATGACCGCGATCGGCGACGCGCCGGATTACACGATCCCGGTCAAAGCCATCCTCGAACACTTCGAAAGGGTGTTTCCCGACCGCGAGGAGCTGTCGGCCCGAACCGGATGGGAACTACCGGTCATCGGAACCATAGACGTCTACCGGAACTCGTCCGCCGTCTATAGTTTTGCGCCGGCGGCCGTCTTGATCGAGGAAGCCGAGGTCTTCTTCAAAGCCGTCCGATTGGCCTCGACCGGAAGCTACGGGCTCGCCGAGCGGTGTCCGCTGCTGGTGCTGGGGCCACCTAACCGCTGAAATCTACAGGCAGAGCTGTGACGCAAAAATTGCAAAGCGCCCTGCAATAATTCATCTTCGCCACGTCGAAATCTATCGGCCAAAAAGATGGGCTCGGGCATGAAGATACTTGCGGCATTGCTGTCGATCCTGTTGTGCGCACTCCTCTATCCGTCCTCTCCTGCCGGAGCCGATGGCACTCCCGCAACCATTCCCTTGATAAAACTTGAGTATCCGGGGAGCCCTAAGAATATTCGTATGCTCTATGTGAGAATTCTCTCTCTCGGAAACCGGAAAATCAATCAGCCTCTTTTGCTGGATACCGGCTCAAGCGGAATGACGATCGATTGTCGTTCGACGCTCCCCGCCGGATTATGCTCCGAGAACGGTATCAAGGTTGCGAAAACCCTGGAATTGGACGGTATAATTGTCACGACCCAAAAAGTGGTCATGCACTATGGCACCTACGATGAGTATGGAAATATCGCTTCGGCGCGTGTGACTTTTGGTTCGTCAAGGCGCGCTGGCCTCCACGGACAGGCGAATATCGTTCCTAATCCGCTACAAGAAAGTCAGGCGCGACACAGGTGAAGTTGTCGGCGGCCCGCTTTGGCCAAAAGGCATCTTTGGCATCTCGCCCATTGGGGGCGACGGGCCACATCAGATGATCAAATCGCCAATGGACGCAGTGAGCGTGGGACCCGGCCTGCATAGAGGTTACTACCTTTCTGCGATCGGCAGTAAGTGGAAAGCCTGCACAAATGAGGCCGGCAACTGCCCACAGGTAGAAGCCCTCCACGTCGGCATCCCAGATGACGTGAAGAAGAATTTCAAGATACAAAAATGGAAACAGGCCAGCCCGCGATACAATTTCCCCACTCTTGACTCCTGTCTCTCATGGGGCTCTGAGCCGGTTTGTCGGCCGACGCTGTACGACACGGGCAACTCAACCATAATGGTCCCAACCGATACATCCAAACCGTATGCATCATTGAATGTCGGCACCAAGGTGGTGGTGAAAACCGAAGGCCAGGACGATTGGAATTTTACAACCACCTACAAGCCTGAGGTGGAAATTGTCCCTGGCCTTGAACGTAATATCGTCGGTATCCGGTATTTTGAAAGAAACAGCTTGCTCGTCGATCTTGAAACTCAGGAGATCGGCTTGCGGCTTGGATATTAAGCAGCCGATGCTCGGCCGTCCCATCGAACTCACGAGCAATTTCTGCCAAGTAGTCGTGGGGCAACCACTGTGTTTCAGAACCACGTCGGTACATGGAAAAAATTTTGCGCCATTGCCCCTCCCCGCGCGCCTTGACTCTCGCAAGCCACCAGCCTATCTCAGCGCCACGTTAGCACTCGCCTTAGGTGAGTGCTAACTTATATCCGGCCTCGCCGGATGGAGGAACAGTTCTCACCGTTCTCATTCGAGGAAGACAACATGGCAAAGTCCAAGTTCCGCCCGCTTCATGACCGCGTGGTCGTTCGCCGGGTCGAATCCGAATCCAAGACCGCCGGCGGGATCATCATCCCGGATACGGCGAAGGAGAAGCCGCAGGAAGGCGAGATCATCGCCGTCGGCTCCGGCGCCCGCGACGAAAGCGGCAAGCTCGTGCCGCTGGACGTCAAGGCCGGCGACCGCATCCTGTTCGGCAAGTGGTCGGGCACCGAAGTCAAGCTCAATGGCGAAGACCTTCTGATCATGAAGGAATCCGACATCATGGGCATCATCGGCTGATCATCGGCCTCTCTCTATCAACTGAATTTTCGGGCTCTGTCCGAGCCCCTGTCAGGAGCTTACTATGGCTGCAAAAGACGTAAAATTCTCCCGCGACGCCCGTGAGCGCATGCTGCGCGGCGTCAACATCCTCGCCGACGCGGTGAAGGTCACCCTCGGTCCGAAGGGCCGCAACGTCGTCATCGACAAGTCGTTCGGCGCCCCGCGCATCACCAAGGACGGCGTCACCGTCGCCAAGGAGATCGAGCTCGAGGACAAGTTCGAGAACATGGGCGCGCAGATGGTGCGTGAGGTCGCTTCGAAGACCAACGACATCGCCGGCGACGGCACGACCACCGCGACCGTTCTCGCCCAGGCCATCGTCCAGGAAGGCAACAAGGCCGTTGCCGCCGGCATGAACCCGATGGATCTGAAGCGCGGCATCGACCTCGCCGTCACCGAAGTCGTTACCGCTCTCGGCAAGGCTGCCAAGAAGATCAAGACCTCCGAGGAAGTCGCCCAGGTCGGCACGATCTCGGCCAATGGCGACGAGTCGGTCGGCAAGATGATCGCGGAAGCGATGCAGAAGGTCGGCAACGAAGGCGTCATCACCGTCGAGGAAGCCAAGACCGCCGAGACCGAGCTGGAAGTCGTCGAAGGCATGCAGTTCGACCGCGGCTATCTCTCGCCCTACTTCGTCACCAACGCCGACAAGATGGTCGCCGATCTGGAAGACGCCTACATCCTGCTGCACGAGAAGAAGCTCTCCAACCTGCAGGCCATGCTGCCGGTCCTGGAAGCCGTCGTTCAGACCTCGAAGCCGCTGCTCATCATCTCGGAAGACGTCGAAGGCGAGGCTCTGGCCACGCTGGTCGTCAACAAGCTGCGCGGCGGCCTGAAGATCGCCGCCGTCAAGGCTCCGGGCTTCGGCGACCGCCGCAAGGCCATGCTGGAAGACATCGCCATCCTGACCGGTGGCCAGGTCATCTCGGAAGACCTCGGCATCAAGCTCGAGAATGTCGGCCTCAACATGCTCGGCCGCGCCAAGAAGGTGTCGATCTCCAAGGAGAACACCACCATCGTCGACGGCGCCGGCAAGAAGGCCGAGATCCAGGGCCGCGTTGCCCAGATCAAGCAGCAGATCGAGGAGACCACCTCGGACTACGACAAGGAGAAGCTGCAGGAGCGTCTGGCCAAGCTCGCGGGCGGCGTCGCGGTGATCCGCGTCGGCGGCGCGACCGAGGTCGAGGTCAAGGAAAAGAAGGACCGCGTTGACGACGCTCTGAACGCGACCCGCGCGGCCGTTGAAGAAGGCATCGTCCCCGGCGGCGGCGTCGCGCTGCTGCGCGCTTCGCACGCCGTCAAGGCGACCGGCGTCAATGCTGACCAGGCCGCGGGCATCGCCATCGTTCGTCGCGCGCTGCAGGCTCCGGCCCGCCAGATCGCGGCCAACGCCGGTGCCGAGGCTTCGATCGTTGCCGGCAAGATCCTCGAGAACAAGGCTGCGACCTACGGCTTCAACGCCCAGACCGGCGAGTATGGCGACATGATTGGCATGGGCATCGTCGACCCGGTCAAGGTCGTTCGCACCGCTCTCCAGGACGCGGCCTCGGTCGCCGGCCTGCTGGTCACCACCGAAGCCATGATCGCCGAGGCTCCGAAGAAGGAAGCCGCCGGCGGTATGCCGGGCGGTATGCCTGGCGGCGGCATGGGCGGCATGGGCGGCATGGACTTCTAAGAAGTCCATAAAGCACGCCCATCAACTAACATTGCTCAAGCCCGCAAGCGGGCTTGAGTGGCGGCATGGACTTCTAAGAAGTCCGGTCCCACAGCGAATATGGAAAGGGCGGCAGACATGTCGCCCTTTTTGTTTGGCATGCGGGCAGCCGGTCCAAAGGCGGGCTTCTATACTGTTGCGAAGTGTTGCGATTGGCGAAGGCCCGCGCAACAGCCGATCTCCCCTCTTGAGGGGAGATGCCCGGCAGGGCAAAGGGGGTCCCGCGCATAAGGCTCCGGCGACGACTCCCTTGCAACGAAGGCGCTGGCGCTCCAACGCGCGGCGACCCCCTCTGTCGCCTTCGGCGACATCTCCCCCTCAAGGAGGGAGATCAGCAGCGCCAGCGTCAGCGCTCGGCCATCCCTGCGTCAACCTGATCCGCGTCGCGGACGGGCGATAGTCGAGGCGATGGGCTATATCACGGTTCGCTTACCGATCCGCCAGCGCCAGCTTGGCCCCAGCATGACGAAGGCGCCGGCGAAGGTGCGGCGCATCCAGGTCAGCACCATCGGCCGCGACACGACATGGCTGCGCACCGAAGCCGCGAACACGCCGTAGACGACGAAGACAAGGAAGGTCATCAGCATGAAGACGCCGGACAGTTCCAGCATCCTGGCGAAAGCGTGCGGCTCCGTGGTGCTGACGAATTGCGGCAGGAAGGCGAAGAAGAAGATCGACAGTTTTGGGTTCAAGATGTTGACCAGGATGCCGGAGGTGATCACCTTTCGGGCAGAGCGTGGCGCGGCGTTCTGATCGAGAGCAAGGCCGCCCTTCTCCTTCAGCGTGTTCCAGGCCATGTAGAGCAGATAGGCGACGCCCAGATATTTCAGAGTCTCGAAGGCGACGGCGCTTGTGTGCAGCACCGCCGCAAGGCCGGTGATGGCCGCCGCCATGTGCGGGATGATGCCCAGCGTGCAGCCGAAAGCGGCGATGATCGCGGCGCGAGTGCCGCGCGAGAGGCCGGCGCTCAGCGTGTAGAGAACGCCGGTGCCGGGCGAAGCGACGATAATCAGCGACGTCAACAGGAATTCGATGCTCACGGTTTCCTCCATGGCCTGCACGGCGGGGAAGGTATCGGGAGGTCCGAGCGTGGGCAAGCGGGGAAAGAAAGTAATCTCCCCCTTGTGGTCCCCTCGCGAGGAGATGTCGCCGAAGGCGACAGAGGGGGCTCGCCTCGTGTAGAGCGCGATCACGTCGGCGATTTATGTGAGACGACCCCCTCTGACCGCTTCGCGGCCATCTCCCCCTCGAGGGGGAGATCACGCTCTCCGCCGCCAGCCCATGGGCGGCCCTTGCCATTAGGCAGTCGTCGCCGCCGGGCATGCAGGCGCGGCAGACATGCGGGCGGGCTTCGTAAATCGCGCAGGCCGTCTGCTTGCCCACCTCGCCGCGAAGCGCGGCGCAGCGGCCGTCCTCGCAGCGCATGCCTGACAGGTCGGTCGCGACCAGCTCGTCGGGGATGCGGTCGAGCTCGGCATCCTCTTCGGTCGAAAAGCGCGGCCAGTCCGCCGAATAGGCGCAGCAGGCGCCGCAGCTCTGGCAGTCGAAGGCGGCTGATGCGTCAAGCAGGGTCGGGCAGGGTCGGTCGTGCGGCAAGGCTATCCTCATGCTGGCAAGTGCCTTTAGCACGGAGCCGGGAAATGCGTCGCATCCGGCCGAGCAAAAAATTTTGTTTTGCCGGGAACCCTTTTGCCGGGGCGGTTTTGTCCCTGTTATCGGCAGTTCACGAGTATCGAGAAAAGCTGATAACAAAAGACGCCTCCCGCGCCCTGAAAAGCGCGAGAGGCGTTTTCCATTCGCCTTACATGATCGTGCTCATCATCGGCAGGATTTCATAGCGGAAGCCGCGGCCGGAACGCGCCACCGGGTCGCCTTCGGTAACCGCCCTGGCGTCGGCTTCCGTGCCGACCTGCAGGATCAGAAGCCCCCACGGTCCGGCTGGATCGGCGACTGGGCCGGCAATCATCATTCTGCCTTCACGAAGCAGGCCGCGCAGATAGTCGGCATGCGCATTCATCAGCGCCCTCTCCTCATCTGTCAGGGTGAAGGCGAAATCCGGACGCGGCGGAATCAGCCGGCAATGGAAGACCGAAGGCGACCTGGCAGCCGTCTCCTTGGCAAGGAATTCGTCCAACCAGCCCAGAACGCGCTCCCAACCGGAACCGTGATCGCGGCAGGAGTCCCGTCGCGACCCGAAGCCGTCATGGCGCAGCGTCAGCCGGGTGCCGTTCTCGACGGCTTCGAGCGTATAGGTGACGGTGGTGAGGTTATCGCCGTCCCAGGGCGCCTTCCAGGTCATCACCAGACGATGCGGCGGCTCGACCTCGAGATACTCGCCGGCGACATGGAAGTCCTGCCCGTCCGCGCCCTTGCCTTCCGAGCGCCAGGCGCCGCCCGGCCGGACATCGGCCGTGTGCTTCGTCGTCCGGTACATGTTGTCGGCGCCCCACCAGAGCGGGATCTGGTCCTCAGCGGTAATGGCGCGGAAGACGCGCTCCGGCGGCACGGCGATCGTCACCGTGGCAAGGATGGTACCGGCGGAAATGTCGGCGATCGCGCGCGGCTTGTCTTGGATGGCCATCATTCATTCTCCAGGTAGGATTTGAGATTGCCGAGGCTGTGCTGCCAGAAGTCTCGGTAAGGCAGGATCCAGTCGGCGACATCCTTCAATTCCGCCGGCTCCAGCCGGTAGACTCGCTCGCGGCCCTGCCGCTGCTCGGAAACGACGTTGAGCTCGCGCAGTATCCTCAGATGCTTGGAAATGGCCGGCCGACTCTGCGAGAAGGCGGACGCCAGTTCGTTGACCGGCGCGGGGCCCTGCCGCAGCCGGTCGAGGATGGCGCGCCGCGTCGGATCGGCGATGGCGCGGAAGACGGAACGGTCGTGCTCAGCCTGCGGCATAATGCGTATCCATTTGGTTACATATTATGCCGAATTCGGTCGCCGGTCAATTATCCTCGACCGGTGTGCTTTGGCGCAACGGAACCGCGAAGCACTCCGGCCCGTTTCTCCTCGCGAATTGGATCTCCGGGAGATGCGGAGATGGTGAACATGGACCAAATAGTGGGCTTGGCGAAGCAGATCAAAGGTTCGATCCGGCAAGCCATAGGCAAGGCCGCCGGCAACCGGCCGATGGAAATCAGGGGCATGGCGGACAAGTCGGCAGGCCAGGTGCAGAAGGCCTGTGGCGACATGAAAGCCATGCTCAAAAAAGCGATGTGACCAGCAGGCCCCGCGGTCAGATCTCGAACGCCCGGCACGGGCTGTCCGTCATGCCGACAGCGGCGTGATGCGGCCGGCCGCACGGAACTCAAACATTGCCCGTTCGTTGTCGTGGCGGATGCGGTTGGCGCATCCCGCTCCTATTCCAGGCCCAGGAGATGCGGATATGGTGAACAGGCATCAAGTTGCCGGCATCGCCAAGCAGGTAAAAGGCAGGCTGAAGCAGGCGGCCGGCAAGGCCACCGGCAGCCGGCGCTTGCAGGTGGAAGGCATGTCCGAAAGAATCGCCGGCAGGGTGCGCAAGGCCTATGGCGACGTGAAGGACAAGGCTCGCAAGGCGCTCTGACTCCATACGCCGCGAGGCAATGGCCGACCCGCGCGCCGGCCTGTTCGTCTTTGAGCGCCGACGGCCTCAACACCGCAGAACAGCTCGAACAACAGGCCTGGACAACTCTACCCGGCGCGCTTTCTCCCTTCAGGTGGCCCAGCTTTTGGTGAAGGCGTTGGTGAAAACGACCTCGCCATGGTCGCCGGCCGCCTCAGCCAAGACCACGTCCATGTGGTCATCGGTCACCCGCGCCAGCGCAAAGCCGCCCATGAAGGCCGCCTTCGGCTTGACGAGGTCGAGCCCGTCGCGCCGGTAGATCATCGGCACTGCGTGCTGATGGCCGTGAAAAATGGCGATCACATTATAACCCTTCAGCGTGGCGAGAAGCGCCTGGCGGTCGGCGTCGCCCCACCAGTGCGGGCGGCCGGCGCCGCCTTCGCCATAGGTGCGCTTCACTGGATCCCAGCGCTCGACCGAGAAGGTGTCCCAACCATAGTGCTGGAAGAGAATCACCGGACGGCCGTCGCCGGCATAGGTCGCCAGATCCTGCTTCAGCCATGGCAGGCTGCCCGTCGCGTCATGGCCGGTGTCGCCGGCGAAGCGATGCGTCTGGACGAGGTGCAGGCCGCCCCAATCCCAGGAATAGCAATCGGTGTCGACATCGTAATTGGTCGCCGGCACCGGCGGCTTGAAGAAAACGCCGGGGCGATGGTTGACTTCGACATAGTCGCGCATCTCGCGACGGTACCAGTCGACATGGCGCGTCGGCCCATTCTGGTCGAGATCGTGATTGCCGAGCCCGACATAGACCGGGACATGCACGCGATCAGGGCCGATGCCTTGCTGGTAGCGCTGGCTGAACTGCAGAAGCTGCGTGCCTTCGCTCGGCTCAGTGATCTGGCCGCCGCCATCGTCGGTGATGTCGCCCCCGGTGACGACCCCGAGCGGCGTGCCGATGCGTGTGCCGGCCGAGCGCAGGCCGGTGGCAGCGCCGTTGATCTCGGCCGGCCACTCTTTGTCGTCGATTGCGTTGAGCGCGGCCACATTGCGCAGCAATGCCGCATCGGTCTTGCCTTCCTGCTCGCAATGCGGGCTGAGCCCGGTCGCCATGCGGCAGGCATGGATATCGGCGATGAACAAAAAGGTGGCGTCAATCGGCTGGATAGGCTGGCCGGTCTGGGCGAAAGTGGTGTCCGGCAGGGCGCAGGTCGCGGCAAGGCCGGCCACCCGGGCCAGGAAATCGCGCCGGGACAAGAATGCTGAGGATAAGCGATTCATCATCGCGCCATTGGAACATTTTCAGCGCCGGATCGTCCAGATTGGCGGCTCTTTTCAAGCATTGGTTGAATTCGTGAAGGGCACTTTGGGTCGACAGCGCAGAGAGGGTCTGTCATTCCTTCCAGAACACATTTCCAGGGGAGAAGGCATGAAACCCGTGACGACCTGTGTGGCCCTCTCCATGCTTGCCCTCACCGGCGCCGCCGAGGCGGCCGACTGCGTGGACGCCAAATCCGCCAAGGCCGGCTTCGTGCTGGAGAAGCCCGGCATCCGCAGCGAGTTCCGGCCGGCGCCGGGCGGCATGGTCGCGGTCGCCAACAACTACCAGTCGCAATCGCCGCAGACGCAATATCTTTACGCCGGGCTGATCGAGATTTTCCGCGATAGCGACACGGGCCGGCTGTCAATGATCCCGCTCGGCGACCTCAAAAAGCTCTTCCCGCTGAAGGCCGGTGCCAAGAGCAAGACCGAGTTCGTGCGGCTTTCGGCGAAGAAGGCGCCGAAGGGCACCGAAACACTGGCTTTAAGCGTCAAGGGCAAGGACACCTACAAGCTGGGCGACTGCAAATACACGGTGCTGACGGTGAAAGAGACGCTGACCGGCGATTCCGGCACGGTGATCGACAGCTTCACCGCGCTCTATTCGCCCGACCTGCAAGCGGTGCTGGCGCGGCGCTACGACGAGGGGACGAGCGCGCAGAGCGAAGTGGGGTTCGAGACGATCAAGCCGCTGAGGGAGTGAAGGCTGCCTTTCAGTCAGGGACTTACGATGATCCTCATACCGGCATCAGCGGATTGCCTGCTGCCGCACCACCCTGCGGCGTCGTCTGGCGGGCGAACCGTTCTGTGATGGCGGGGGCTCGACCCGCTCCAAACCCCCCAGGCACTGCCGCAACACACCGGCATCCTGCTCGGCCTTGGCCATCGACATGGCGCCGGAGTAAGCCGCCACCGTCAGCGCGGCAAAGCGGTCGGGATCGGTCCCACCTTCCCGGCCGGCCTCCTGATCGGCGCGCACCTTGTCGGAGATCGCCCGCCGCCAGCCGGCGAAGATATCGGCCAACGCAATACGGAAATCGGGATCGGCGAGCGACAGCTCATGCGCCAGATTGTTGAGCGGGCAGCCGCGCACATAGCCCTGCTGCTCGAGCGCGGCCGCTACCGCCTCAAACACGGCGCGCACGCCCTTGCGCGCCGAAGGCGCCGCCCGCACCGGCTCGATCCAGGTCTCCTCAACCGCGGCCGCCACCCGCTCCTCGATCACCGCCAGCGCCAGCGCCTTCTTGGTCGGGAAATGATGGTGCAGCGCGCCGCCGGTGACGCCGGCCGCCGCCATCAGGTCGCCGAGGCTCGAGGCGTGGTAGCCGCGCGCCTGGAAGCAATCTTCCGCCACGTCGAGCACGCGCCGCCGCATGCCCTGCGGATCGTTGGTGCGCTTCTTGCGCATCGCCACCTCCACCTTTCCCCGTCGGAGAGAAGGGGAAGAACGTAGCATATTGACAAAACAGGACAACCGGTCTGTTTATAAACAGGATGAACACCCTGTTTTCGAGAGTCTAGCCATGAACAGACCTTCCCGCCTTGCGTCGCCGATCGTGGAGCTCAGGCAATACACATTGAAACCCGGCGATCGCGAAACGCTTATCGCGCTGTTCGACCGGGAGTTCATCGAGAGCCAGGAAGCCGTGGGCATGACCGTTATCGGCCAGTTCCGCGACCTCGATCGTCCCGACATGTTCGTCTGGCTGCGCGGCTTCGCCGACATGGAGGCCAGGAGGAAAGCGCTCACCGCCTTCTATGAGGGCCCGGTGTGGGCCGAGCATCGCGACGCCGCCAATGCGACGATGATCGATTCCGACGACGTGCTGTTGCTGAAGCCCGCGTGGCCGGACGCCGGCTTCGACCTGTCGAGGCGGGAGCGGTCGACCGTGAGCGAAGGCGAAAACAAAAGTGCGCAGCCTCACTTAGACGGCATTGTTGAGATTTCGATTCATCATTTGCGCCACGGCATGGAAACCGGCTTTGCCGAGCGTTTCCGGGCGGAAATGGTTCCGCAACTGACGGCCAGCGGGGGCCGGCTGCTCGGCGCCTTCGTCAGCGAGCATGCCGAAAACACTTTTTCGCGGCTGCCGGTGCGAGCCGGCGAAAATGTCTTCATCGCAGTCATCGGTTTCGACGATGGCGACGCCCATGCGAACTATCGGTCCGGCCTTGGCGCTTCTCCGGCATGGCAGGCGGTTCGCCAAACCATGCAGGCTGCTTCGACGCAGCCGGCAGAGACGTTGCGCCTCACGCCGACGGCCCGATCGCTGTTGCGGTAGTCACTCGGCTGGCAGCACGTCGGCTATTGCCTTGGCGACGAAGGCCGGGTCTTCCCAGTGCGGATTGTGGCCGCAGTCCTGCGCCCAGACGAGACGCGATCCGGCAAGCGCCTCGGCCAAAGCCTCCTGGTGCGCTTGGCCGAAGAGGGGATCGCAGGCGCCGGCAATGATCAACGTCCGGACCCGCACAGCCCGCGCCGCCGCGGTCAGATCCGTGCGGCGGATTTCTTCGAGAATGGCGCGCCAGCGCGCCGCCGGCATCGCCGAAGCGTCCGCCGCCAGGCCGGCAAGAAGGGCCCGCGGCACGCCGGACCCGCAGGCGTGCCACCAGTCGTAGAACGGATCAGTCGGCGAGATCGGGTCGCGCAGTTCCGCCACGCCGTCAACCAACGGATGGTCCGGCGCGAAATCTGCCTTCAGCGCCCCGGCCAGGATGACCAGCCCGCCGACCAGTTCCGGATGCCGCGCGGCCACCTGCATGGCGACCATGCCACCCAGCGAATGGCCGAGAACGACCGGCCGGGCGAGCCGCAGGTTGCGGATCAGCCCGGCGACATCGTCGGCGAAATCGGCGATGCCAAAGCCCCTGCCCGCCTGCGAGGCGCCATGGCCGCGCAGGTCCGGCATGACCAGCCGCCGCGCGGAAAGATGCGGCGCCAGCAACGAGAAACTGCGGCTGGTGTCGGTGAAGCCGTGCACCAGGACGAGCGGCGGTTCCGAGCCGGCGACCTCGACATAGGCGAGGTCGAGGCCACCGACATCGACGAATCGCTTGCGGCCGGCCCAGGCGTCCTGCTCGCCCCCCTGTCCCGACAGATCCAATGCCGCGGGCCTCACAGTCCAAGCTTTTCCTTGACCGCGGCGAGGCCGGGCTTGCCGTCGAAGGTGGTGACGCCGGCAAGCCAGGCGTCGACACGATCCTTGTTGAGCGTGATCGACCTAAGCGCCGCTTCCTCCGGCTTCATGCCGTCATTGATGAGGTAGCCCATGCCGACATTTTCCAGATCGATGTCGAAGGCAAGGTTCTTCAGGAACTGCGCCACGTTCGGGCACTCCTGCAGGAATCCCTTGCGCACCTGGGTCGTCACCGTCGCGGCGCCGAAATTCGGGCCGAAGAACTTGTCGCCGCCGGTCAGATACTTGAAGTCGTACATCGTGTTCATCGGATGGGGCGCCCAGCCCTGGAAGACGATGAACTGCTTCTCCTTGATCTCGTAGCCGACCTCCGAGAGCATGCCGGCTTCGCTCGATTCGACCACCTGCCAGCCGTCGAGCTGGAACTGAGGATCGGCGATAGCATCCATCATCAGCTGGTTCGAGCCGGGCTCGATGCCGTACATCTTCTTCCCGAACTTGTCGGCGAATTTGTGCAGGTCGGAGAGATCCTTGACGCCGGCTTCCCAGACGTAGGTCGGCACGGCGAAGGTGTATTTGGCGCCGACCAGATTGACCCGCACATTCTCGATCGAGCCGTCCTTCCTGTAAGGCTCGTAATAAGTGACCATCGCCGGATCCCAGTAGCCGAGGAACAGGTCGAGGTCTTTGTTCTTCATGCCTTCGTAGATGACGTTGATGCCAAGCACGTCGCTCTGCGGCTCATAGCCGAGCGCCTGGAGCAGGACCTTGGCCACGCCCGTCGTGAAGGCGAGATCGTTCCAGCCGGGCTCGGCCATTCGCACCACCTTACATTCCTCCGCCTCGGCCGCCTGAACGGTTTGAGCGGCCACCATCAAGGCAGCGAGACAGACGCCATTCGCAAGCAAGCGCACCATTCCGGTTCTCCTCTGTTGACCATTTGGTCATGTTATTGTCCCAGTGGTCAATGATTGATCTGAGCGGGCGAAAATGTCAACATGGATTCGCAAACATGGATCGATCCGGTGAAGCTCACACGTCTCAGCGACATACGCCGCAAGGAGTTGCGGCAAGCGGCCTTTGCGGTGCTCGAGCGCGAGGGCATTGCCGGCGCCACCTTGGAAAAGGTCGCGGCCCAGGCCGGCGCCTCGAAGGGCATCGTGCTGCACTATTTCCGCAACAAGCAGGAATTGTTCGAGCACGCGATGCGCGAGGCCAATGCAGTGCTGTGCAACGCGGTGGTGGCGCGGCTCAAGCGCGCGCGAACGCCGATCGAGCGGCTGGACGCGGTGATCGAGGGCAATTTCGAGGAGCATTTGTTCCTGCCGCCGCTCTGTCACGCCTGGCTGTCGCTCTGCGCCGAGGTGCCGCGCGACGAGAAGCTGGCGCGCATCCAGCGAGTGATCCACGCGCGCATGCGCTCGAACCTGTTGTCCGGCCTGCGCGGCCTCGCATCGCCGGAGTTGGCCGCGGAGATCGTACTCGGCGTCACCGCTCTGATCGACGGGCTGTGGCTCAGGCTTGGCCTGCAGCCGGGCAGCGTGTCGCGCGCGCAGGCGGTCCGCCAGGTCAAGGACTATGTCGCGGGGCGGCTCGCGCTGCGCCAGCCCGCGGCCATCGGCCTGGCGGCCGGATAACAGAGTCTACTCCCCGACCTCATCCTCCAGGTTGCGGAAGCCGAGCGCCTCGACTTCCACCAGGATCTGCTCGCGGATCCAGCGATGCGGCGCCTCGTCGTCATGGCGGGCGTGCCAGTACATCCTGACCGCCGGCGAGGGAATCGAGATTGGCGCCCCGTAGATGCCGAGCGGCAAGGATTTCGCCGCCACCGCCGCGAACTGCATTGGAACGGCCGCCAGATAGGGTCCGCTCGCCACGGCCAGCGCGACCGCCTGGAAATGCGGCAAGGCAAGCGTGACCCGGCGCGTCCGGCCCATCTTCCCCAGCGCGTCATCGGTGAAGCCCGACATCGAGCCGTCGATGGAGCGCAGCGCGTGCGGCAGCTCGCAGAAGAGATCGAGCGGCACCTGCTCGCCTTCGGCGATGCCGGCCCGATTGAGCGCTGCATTGCCCTTCGCCGCGATGACGGCGAAGGGCGAGCCGAACAGCGGTACGCTGGAAACCCATTCGGCGACTTCCAGGGGACGCTCCAGCGCCACGTCGATTTGGTCCTCCTGCAACAGTTTCGAGACGTCGCCGATGGCGCTGTCGAGGAAGCGGAACGACACTGATGGCGCCACCGCCGCGATGCGCGCGGCAAAGGGCGGCATCAGGAGCATGGAAAAGAAATCCGCGCCCATGAAGGTGAAGGTCCGCTCCAGCCTGGCCGGATCGAAGTCCTTCGCCGGCTGGAAAGCACGCTCGATCTCGCGCAGCGCGGCACGCACAGGCCCGGCCAGGCTTTCGGCGCGTGGCGTCGGCACCATGTCGTTGCCGCGCCGCACGAAGAGCTGGTCGTTGAGCGTATGCCGCAGGCGGTTGAGCGCGGCACTCACCGGAGGCTGGCTGAGGCCGATCTGCTCGCCGGCGCGCGTCACGCTTTTCTCGCGCAAAAGCGCGTCGAGCACCCTCACCAGGTTGAGATCGAGCGCGTTCAAATTCATCGCATCAATTCAGTCCATATGATCATTCGATTTCCATCTCCCACGCGTCGCTGGTTAGTTCGCCGTCGACGCCGCTTCGCCGGCCCAACACAAAGCAGAGACACTATGACAATGATCAACCGGACCATCGCAGGCAAGGAACTCCTTTGGTTCAACAACACGCTCGTCGCCATCCAGGTCTCTTCGGCCGACGGAGAGGACGGCATCTGCGTCATCGAGCATCGCCTGCCCTATGGCGATTCCCCGCCGCTGCATATGCACCGCAACGAAGACGAGGTATTTCACATCCTCGAAGGACAAATGCGTTTCCAGATCAACGGCCATGAGCGGGTCGTGGGCGCGGGCGAAACCGTCATCGCGCCGAAGGGCCTACCGCATACATACAGGGTCGAATCTCCGCAAGGCGCGCATACGCTCACCGTCACGAGCGGCTCGGATTTCGAGACGATGGTGCGCCTGGCGAGCCGCCCCGCCGAACGGCCGGACCTGCCGCAGCCGGGGGCGCCGACGCCCGAGATGATGGCGACGCTGACGAGACTCTGCGCCGAGAACGGCATCGACATTGTTGGACCGCCGATGGAGGGCTGATCTGGCCCACAAGGGGGGAGATCGGCAACCCCCTTCAACCAATTTGCATCTTCCTCGCCCGCAATCTCCGCTTGAAGGGTTTTGTGCAACGCGATACGCCCTTGCGCAAATCGACAGACCGGAGATTTCCCGTGAGCGCTGAGAAGACCAGAACCGAAACCGATACATTCGGTCCCATCGAGGTCGCGGCCGACCGCTACTGGGGCGCGCAGGCGCAGCGTTCGCTCGGCAATTTCAAGATCGGTTGGGAAAAGCAGCCGGCCTCGATCGTGCGCGCGCTGGGCATCGTCAAGCGCGCCGCGGCCGAAGTGAACATGGAGCTGAAACGGCTGGATCCAGCCATCGGCAAGGCAATCGTGGACGCCGCGCAGGAAGTGATCGACGGCAAGCTCGACGACCATTTCCCGCTCGTGGTCTGGCAGACCGGTTCGGGCACGCAGTCCAACATGAATGCCAATGAAGTGATCTCCAACCGGGCCATCGAGATGCTCGGCGGCGTGATGGGCTCCAAGAAGCCCGTGCACCCGAATGACCACGTCAATATGAGCCAGTCGTCGAACGACACCTATCCGACGGCCATGCATGTCGCCTGCGCTGAGCGGGTCGCGCATCACCTGATCCCGGCGCTACACCATTTGCACAAAGCGCTCGACGCCAAGGCCCGCGCCTTCAACCACATCATCAAGATCGGCCGCACCCACACGCAGGACGCCACACCCCTTACGCTCGGCCAGGAATTCTCCGGCTACGCCGCGCAGGTCGCGTCGTCGATCAAGCGCATCGAGCAGACGCTGCCCGGCCTGCAGGAACTGGCGCAGGGCGGCACCGCGGTCGGCACCGGGCTCAACGCGCCGGTTGGCTTTGCGGAAAAGGTGGCGGACCGGATCGCTGCCATCACCGGCATCGCCTTCGTGACGGCGCCGAACAAGTTCGAGGCGCTCGCAGCACACGATTCCATGGTGTTCTCGCACGGCGCGATCAACGCGGCGGCGGCGGCGCTCTTCAAGATCGCCAACGACATCCGCCTGCTCGGTTCAGGCCCGCGCTCGGGCCTCGGCGAGCTGTCGCTGCCGGAGAACGAGCCGGGCTCGTCGATCATGCCGGGCAAGGTCAACCCGACGCAGTGCGAGGCGCTGACGCAGGTCTGCGTGCAGGTGTTCGGCAACAATGCCGCGCTAACCTTCGCCGGCAGCCAGGGCCATTTCGAGCTCAACGTCTACAACCCGCTGATGGCCTATAATTTCCTGCAGTCGGTGCAGCTGCTTGCCGACGCTTCCGTATCCTTCACCGACAATTGCGTCGTCGGCATCGAGGCGCGGGAAGACAACATCAAGGCGGCGCTGGAGCGCTCGCTGATGCTGGTGACGGCGCTCGCCCCCACCATCGGCTACGACAACGCCGCCAAGATTGCCAAGACCGCGCACAAGAACGGCACCACGCTGCGCGAGGAAGCTCTCGCCACCGGGCTGGTCAGCGAGGCCGACTACGACCGGCTGGTGCGGCCCGAGGACATGACGCATCCGGGGTAGTTCTCGCGGCGCGGACAGGCCAAAGGGGTCGTCGTACCAGGGCGAAGACGACCCGATCGGGCGTTTCGGCTAGTCCCCGAGGTCTGCGACTGCAACCCCAACCGATAGTTTGGCTATTTTGCGGGGGCACAATTTACTCGTTAATCCCAATCCGCCGACACGATTTTCGCGCGCGTCCGCCGGTCACCGAAACATACTGCCTGTGAACAATGTGTCGCCGCATCGGCGGCTTTGGTGAACAGTCTTCATCGTCTATCTCACTGGGCATTCAACCCGTTCGGAGACTCGCCAATGTCCATCAACACTTCCGCCGCCGGTACCAGCATCGCGTCCAACAGTTCCACCACCATCCTGCTCGGCCGTATCCTGCTCGCCGTCATCTTCCTGCTTTCCGGCTTCGGCAAGCTTACCGCCATTTCCGGCACCGCCGGCTATTTCGGCGCCCTCGGCCTGCCGCTTCCGACCGTGACGGCCGTCGTGGTCGGCCTCATCGAGCTGCTCGGCGGCCTTGCCATTCTCGTCGGGTTCCAGACGCGGATCGCCGCCTGGTTGCTCGCCATCTTCACGATCGCTACCGGCCTGGTTGCTCACACCGGCTGGGCCGACCAGATGCAGATGATCCAGTTTCTAAAGAACCTCGCCATCACCGGCGGCTTCATCCTGCTCGCCTCCTCCGGCGCCGGCGCCTATTCGATCGACGCCAAGCGCGGCTGATCTCCTTCCCCTCCCAAGCTGAAATTGGCGGCGCGGAATTTTTCGCGCCGCTTTTTCGTTTTTCGATTGCAGGCGTACACTGCACCGAGAGCCGGTGCATTCCCGGATACCGGCAAGGGAGGTGGGCCATGAACCGCAACGCGTTGCTTCTCGCCTCGCGGCTCCTGCTTGCCGCGCTGTTCGTGCCCTCGGGCTTCCAGGTGCTGACCAACTTATCCGGCACGATCGATTACTTCACCGGCCTCGGCCTGCCGCTACCGACCCTGGCGGCCTGGGGCACCGGCCTGTTCGAGCTGATCGCCGGACTTTTGATCCTTGTCGGTTTTCAGACGCGGATCGCGGCGCTGCTGCTTGCCGCCTTCACTATCGTCGCCGGCTTCATCGGCCATTTCGGCCAGGGCGGCGAGGATGCGACCCTCACCTTCATGCACCATCAGATGCTGATGAAGGACATTGCCATTGCCGGGGGCTTCCTGGCGCTCGCCATGGCCGGCGCCGGCGCATGGTCGGCCGACGGCCGCCCTTTTGGCGTCGGTGCCGAGATCACCTGATCCGTCACTTGACGGAAATGCTCGGCCCGCCCTCGACCGCCAGCACCAGCCGGCGGTTGGTGATGCGCGCCAGCTGCGCCAGCCGCCCGGCAGGTCGTTCGCCATAGAGGTCGGCAAGCGACGCCGGCAGCACCAGCGCAAGCGCACCGTTGCCGCGGCTTTCCCATTTCAGCCGCGGCATGACCCCGGGCATCGCCGCCGTCAGCAGATAGACGACGCGCATCATCGCCGCCAGCGCACGGGCGCGCTCGAGCATGCGCGGCGGCGCCAGGGTCTTGATCTCGGGCGCGATCGCATCGTTGAAGATGCCGTCATGGCGATAGGCGTTGGTCAGGGCCAGATAGGCGCGGCCAGGATGGTCGACGCCGATAAAGGACGCATGCGCGATGATGTTGAGCGACTGCCGGCCGCGATATTCGGGATGCGCCCGCCAGCCGATATCGGCAAGCAGGCAGGCGGCGTGGCGGTAGCGCGCCTCATCCACCGTCTCGTCGATGCCAAAGGCCTTGAAAGCCTTGTCCGTCCATTCGACGAGGTCATGCGCGTGATGGACCGAGCGCGAGCGCAGCAGCGCCAGTTCCTCCGCCGCGGAGATCAGCGGATCGGCCTTCTGCTCGGCGGCGTCGAGCAGCGAATAGAGGAAGCCTTCGCGCACGCCCTGCGCCGAGACGACGATCTTCGAGGGCTGCATTGCCGCCATGATTTCCTGCAGCACGACCGCACCGTAAGGCAGCAGCGAGCGGCGGTTCTTGGAGACGCCTTCGATGCCCTTAACCTTTTCGACCTCGCCCTTGGCCACCTGCCTAAGGAAGTTCAGGGCGCTGTCGGCGGCGATCTCGTAATGATGCATGACGCCGAGCGGGTAGTTGGTCATCTCCATATGCAGCCGGGCGAGGTTTCGCCAGGTTCCGCCGACGGCGTAGAACACCCTGCCCTGCCCACCCTTCAAAAGCCTCGCCCGCGCCAGCTCCTGGCGCGCGATCTTCTGCGCCTGGACGAGAGAGTTCTTCGCCATGTCCTGCAGGCGCAGGCCGCCGAGCGGCAGCGTGATACCGTCGCCGATCGCCTCGCCATTGATGTCGACGAGTTCCAGGCTGCCGCCGCCAAGGTCGCCGGCGATGCCGTTGGCCGGATAGAAGCCGGAAATGATGCCAAGCGCCGAATAATGCGCTTCCTGGCGGCCGGAAAGCACGCGGATCTCGGTCTTCAGCACATCCTCGGCGCGGTGGATGAAGTCCGGGCCGTTGACCGCCTCGCGCGCGGCCGCGGTCGCCAGCACATAGATGTGCTCGGCGCCGGCTTGATCGGAAAGCGCGCGAAAACGGCGGAACTCCTCCATCGAGCGCGTCACCGCCTCGGGATCGAGCTTGCCCGTCGAAACGATGCCGCGGCCGAGGCCGGCCAGCATCTTTTCGTTGAACAGCATCGTCGGCGAGCGGGCCAGCCCTTCATAGACGACGAGGCGGATCGAGTTCGATCCGATGTCGATGATCGACAGCGGCCGCCGGTCCTGGAGCCGGCCCTGGGAGACTGAAATCACGCGGCGGCGTTCTTCTTGCGGCGCTTGAACTGTGCAATGCGCCTTGGCGCATGCGATTTCAGCGCGTCACCCCGTCCGGAAAGACTCGGATTGGTCATGAAATATTCCTGCGCGTTGAACGGTTCCTCGCCCTCCTCGAGCGCAGCGCGCCGGGAGGTGCCATCAGCCAATACGTCGAAACTTTGCTGATTGTCCATGATGTTGCCGAGCATGATCTGGCCAAGCACTTGTTCATGCACAGTCGGATTGGTGATCGGCACCAGGGTCTCGACGCGGCGGTCGAGATTGCGCGGCATGATATCGGCCGAGGAGATGTAGACGATCGCTTCGTCGGACGGCAGACCGTGGCCGTTGCCGAAGCAGTAGATGCGGCTGTGCTCGAGGAAGCGGCCGACAATCGACTTCACCCTGATGTTCTCGGAAAGACCCGGCACCTGCGGCCTCAGGCAGCAGATGCCGCGCACGACGAGATCGATCTCGACGCCGGCGCGGCTGGCGTTATAGAGAGCGTCGATGACGGTCGGATCGACGAGCGCGTTCATCTTCATCCAGATACGGGCCGGCCTGCCCTCGAGCGCATGGGCGATCTCCTCGGCGATGTGCCTCAGGATGCGGTCGCGCAGCGTGAACGGCGACACCGCAAGACGCATCTCCTCGGCAGGCTCGGCGTAGCCGGTGATGAAGTTGAAGATCTGCGCGACATCGCGCGCGATCGTCGGGTCGGTGGTGAAGAAGGACAGGTCGGTGTAGATGCGGGCGGTGACCGGATGGTAGTTGCCGGTGCCGAGATGCACGTAATTGCGCAGCCGGCCGTCCTCGCGGCGGACCACCAGCGACATCTTGGCGTGGGTCTTCAACTCCAGGAAGCCGAACACGACCTGGACGCCGGCGCGCTCGAGGTCGCGCGCCCAGCGGATATTGGCCTCTTCATCGAAGCGCGCCTTGAGCTCGACGAGCGCCGTCACCGACTTGCCGGCCTCCGCCGCGTCGATCAACGCCCGCACGATCGGGCTGTCGTTCGAGGTGCGGTAGAGCGTCTGCTTGATGGCGACGACTTCCGGATCGGCCGCCGCCTGGCGCAGGAACTGCACCACGACGTCGAAGGATTCGTAGGGGTGGTGGACGATGATGTCCTTCTCGCGGATGGCGGCCAGGCAGTCGCCGCCATGCTCGCGGATGCGCTCGGGAAAGCGCGGGTTATAGGGCGTGAATTTGAGGTCGTCGGGCGGGATGGCGACGATCTCGGAGATCTGGTTGAGCGCCAGCGGCCCGGTGAGCACGCTGATGCGGCTCGACGACACTCCGAGCTCGCCGGCGACGAAGTCGCGCAACTCGGCCGGCATCAGCGTGTCGAATTCGATGCGGATGACGGAGCCGCGGCGGCGGCGCTTCAGCGCCGTCTCGAACAGGCGAACGAGGTCTTCCGATTCCTCCTCCACCTCGATATCGCTGTCGCGGATGATGCGGAACGTGCCCGAGCCCTTAACCTCATATCCAGGGAAGAGCTTGCCGATATAGAGGCCGACCGCTTCTTCCAGCGGGATGAAGCGGACATGATGCTTGCGGTCGGGCAGACGGATGAAACGCCGCAGCGCCACCGGCAAGCGCAAGAGCGCGCTCATCTCCTCGCCGTTCTTGCGGTGGCGCAGCTGCAGCGCCATCGAGAAACCGAGATTGGGGATGAACGGAAACGGGTGCGCCGGGTCGATCGACAGCGGCGTCAGCACCGGGAAAACCTGATCCTGGAAATGCTCCTCCAGCCACGCCTTCTCGTCCTTGGTCAGGCCATCGCGGGGGATGCTTTCGATGCCTTCCTTGTTGAGCAGCTCCATCAGGGCCGACAGGCTCTTCTGCTGGTCTTCCTGCAGGCGCTCGACCTCGCGCAGCAATTGCTCCAACTGCTGCTCAGGCGTGCGGCCGTCCGGGCTCTTCAACGCGATGCCCTCGCGCACCTGACCGGCGAGGCCGGCGACGCGCACCATGAAGAACTCGTCGAGATTTGCGGCCGAGATCGACAGGAAGCGGACGCGCTCGAGCAGCGGGTGATGCTCGTTCAGCGATTCCTCGAGCACCCGGCGGTTGAACTGCAGCCAGGAAAACTCGCGGTTGACGAAACGGTCTGGATTGCCGCCGTCCGGGCTCGCCGCCTCGACGGTGATGAACTCGCTCTGCACCGGCTTCAGTTCGTTCATGGTTCCTGCTCTTGGCCACAACGTCGTTCTTTGAGCGCCATACGCCGCCGGACGCGCTATGCACGCTCTAACACGCTTTTATGACGCATGATGTCACGGAATCGCTTCGTTTCCGGCCTCATGCGCTTAACCGGCTCAACTTATCCTCTGCCAGCCTTTTGCGACAGTTTCATTTCATCGATCTTGCAAACCGGCCGGTTATGATCCAGATGCAAACGGGCCGAACTGAAGGAGACGACGATGGCAGGCGGTACCATTCCCCATTTCCAGAACGACGCGGGCCATCCGGCGATCGATATCGGCGTCAAGGAATTCATGTGCACCGGCGCCAACCCGCCTTTCGACCACCCGCATGTATTCCTCGACATGGGCGACGACAATGAAAAGGTCTGCCCTTACTGCTCGACGCTCTACCGCTATTCGCCGAAGCTGAAGGCGACGGAAACCGAGCCTGCCGGCTGCCTCTATATCGACCAGGCCGCCTGATCGCGGATCTGGGTGACCGCTAGACCATGGAGGAGGCGCGGTCCCGGCAGGTCGTCATCGCCGGGGCCGGTATCGCCGGACTGACAGCAGCTCTTGCCTTTGCCGAACACGGCCATGCCGTCACGGTGCTGGAACAGGCCAGCCAGCTCGAAGCGGTGGGCGCGGGCATCCAGCTTTCCCCCAACGCCACCCGTATGCTCAGTCGGCTCGGCGCGCTCGACCGGTTGCG
Organism: Mesorhizobium sp. M1A.F.Ca.IN.022.06.1.1; assembly: GCF_003952605.1. Lineage (NCBI taxonomy): Bacteria > Pseudomonadati > Pseudomonadota > Alphaproteobacteria > Hyphomicrobiales > Phyllobacteriaceae > Mesorhizobium > Mesorhizobium sp. M1A.F.Ca.IN.022.06.1.1. Next base: position 506,397 of record NZ_CP034455.1, read on the forward strand.
GCTGAGCGCGATCCGCCCGGAAGCGGTGGTGCTGAAGGGCGCTGCCACCTTGCGCGAACTGGCGCGCGTGCCGCTCGGCCAGGCCGGCGAAGAGCGTTGGGGCGCGCCCTATCTGGTGGCGCACCGCGCCGACCTGCAGGCGGCGCTGACGGCGCGGATGGCGGAGCATCCTGAAATCCAACTCGTCACCGGCGCGCGGGTAACGGACGTCGCTGTTCACCCGCAAGACATCGCCGTCGCCGCCGAAACGGATGGCGGCAGCATCGAGGCCGCCGGCGGCCTGCTGATCGGCGCGGACGGCGTCTGGTCGTCGGTTCGCAGGCTGCTTGCGGGTCGAGAGCCGGCCTTCGGGAAGAACCGCTTCTCGGGCGAGCTGGCCTGGCGCGCAACGGTTGCAGCGACAAGCGCCGCCGGCCAGGCTTTTGCAGCAATCGCCGCCGGCGACTGCATCACCGCCTTCCTCCATCCCGGCTTCCATATGGTCGCGTATCCGGTGAGCAAGGGCAGCGCCTTCAACCTGGCCGCCTTCACCAAGGGCGAGCGCATCGCCGAAGGCTGGTCCGGCCATGCGGACCCCGCCATCCTCGCCAGCGCCATGCGCGGTACGTCGCCGGCGCTGGCAAGGCTTGCCGGGCTTGCCGGGCCATGGACGGCGTTTCCGATCCACACCGTCGAGCAACGTCGCTGGACGATGCCGCAGGGCGTAGCCCTGATCGGAGACGCGGCGCACGCCATGACCCCGTTCGCGGCGCAGGGCGCGGCGATGGCGATCGAGGATGCCGCGATGCTCGCCGATCTGGTCGCCGAATTCGACGGCGATCCGCGGCAGAGCCTCACCACATGGGAAAATCTCAGGCGGCCGCGCATCGAGAAGGTGCTCAGACGCGGCGCACTCAACCGCATGGCCTGGCACGCATGGGGCCCGGTTGCGATCGCGCGCAACCTGGTGCTGGCGACGCGCCCGGCGGAGAAGCTCGCGGGAGATTTGGACTGGCTCTATGGCTGGGAGGAGCGGAACAGGCGGTGAGGCGTTCGCTGCAGCGGTGTCCTGCACGACCGCCAATGCTACCGCGCCTCGACAACTATGGAAGGCGAGACCGGCAGCGCGCTTCACCAACCGGTCGCTCAAAAGCCCGGCCGTTGGCGGCCGGGCTTCTCGAATTGGCGTCAGAAGCTCAGTGCAGGATCTGCGACAGGAACAGTTTCGTGCGCTCATGGCGCGGATTATCGAAGAACTCGGCCGGCGTGTTCTGCTCGACGATCTGGCCCTGATCCATGAAGATCACCCGGTTGGCGACCTTGCGGGCAAAGCCCATCTCGTGGGTGACGCACAGCATGGTCATGCCTTCTTCGGCAAGGCCAACCATCGTCTCCAGCACTTCCTTGATCATTTCCGGGTCGAGCGCCGAGGTCGGCTCGTCGAAAAGCATGATGCGCGGGTTCATGCAGAGCGAGCGGGCGATCGCCACGCGCTGCTGCTGGCCGCCGGAGAGCTGTCCAGGATATTTGTTGGCCTGCTCCGGGATCTTGACGCGCTTCAGGAAATGCATGGCGATTTCCTCGGCCTGCTTCTTTGGCGTCTTGCGCACCCAGATTGGCGCCAGCGTGCAGTTCTCCAGGATTGTCAGATGCGGGAACAGGTTGAAGTGCTGGAACACCATGCCGACCTCGCGGCGCACCTCGTCGATCTTCTTCAGATCGTTGGTGAGTTCCTTGCCGTCGACGATGATCTTGCCCTTCTGGTGCTCTTCCAAGCGGTTGATGCAGCGGATCATGGTCGACTTGCCGGAGCCGGACGGACCGCAGATGACGATGCGCTCGCCGCGCATCACCTTGAGGTTGATGTCCTTCAGCACATGGAACTCGCCATACCATTTGTGCATGCCGACGATGTCGATGGCGACATCTGTCGTCGAGATGTGCATCTTCTTGGCATCGACCTTGAGGTCTTCCGCGCTGACGGCGTTTTCGGTGGCCATGGCCAATTCCCCTTTTTATCGTTTGTAGCCGGTGTCCAGCCGGCGCTCGGTATACATTGAATAGCGCGACATGCCGAAGCAGAACAGCCAGAACACGAAGGCGGCGAAGATCAAGCCGGACTTCGGGGTCTGCGGCGTCGCCCAGTTGGGATCGGAGAAATTCTGCTTCACCACGCCGAGCAGGTCGAACATCGAGATGATGAGCACCAGGCTGGTGTCCTTGAACATGCCGATGAAGGTATTGACGATGCCGGGAATGACCAGCTTCAGCGCCTGCGGCAGCACGATCAAGCCCATCTTCTGCCAATAGCCGAGGCCGAGCGAATCGGCGCCCTCATATTGGCCCTTCGGGATCGCCTGGAGGCCGCCGCGCACCACTTCCGCCATATAGGCGGCGGCAAACAGCGACACGCCGATCAGCGCCCTGAGGTACTTGTCGAAGGTAACGCCCTCGGGAAGGAAAAGCGGCAGCATGACGCTGGCGAAGAACAGCACGGTGATCAGCGGAATGCCGCGCACCGTCTCGATGAAGACGACGCAAAGCCATTTGACGATCGGCATCTGGGAGCGACGGCCGAGCGCCAGAGCGATGCCCAGGGGCAGCGACACGGCCATACCAACGAAGGAGAGACTGAGCGTCACCAGCAGCCCACCCCAGCGCGAGGTCTCGACATGCGGCAGGCCGAACACGCCGCCGACCAAAAGGAAGTGGGCGACGACCGGCAGCACGAGGAAGAGCAGGATGGCGTTCAGCCCCTTGCGCGGCACGCGCGGGATCAGCATAGGCACCAGCAACACCACGAACAGGATGGCGACCAGGATAGGCCGCCAGCGTTCCTCGATGTGATAGGTGCCGAACATGAACTGGCCGAACTTGGCGTTGACGAAAGCCCAGCAGGCGCCGGTCCAGCCGTCGGGCTGGATGCCGCCTTGCGAGACGGTGGCGCAGACCGTGCGGTCCGGCCCGGTCCACACTGCGTTTATGAAGGCCCAGTTGATGACCTGCGGCAGGATCCAGGCGACTATGGCGATGCCGAGGATGGTCAGGATAGTGTCGCCAACCGAGGCGGTCAGGTTCTTGCGCACCCAGGCATAGGCGCCGCGCTCGCCAGGAGGCGCCGGCTGCGCCAGCGTCATCTCGGTGCGCACCCAGGACATGTCGTGTTCCTGCATGGCTCTACCTCTCCACCAGCGCCATTCTGGCGTTCACCACGTTCATCACCGCAGAGGTGACGAGGCTCAGCACCAGATAAGCGATCATCATGAGGAACACGCCCTCGACCGCCTGGCCGGTCTGGTTGAGCACCGTGCCGGCGGTGGCCGTCAGATCGGGGTAGCCGATGGCGATCGCCAGCGAAGAGTTCTTGGTGAGGTTCAGATACTGGCTGGTAAGCGGCGGGATGACGATGCGCATCGCCTGCGGGATCACCACCAGGCGCAGGATCGGCCCGGAACGCAGGCCGAGTGCAGCCGCCGCTTCGCTCTGGCCTTTGCTGACGCCCTTGATGCCGGCGCGCACGATCTCGGCGATGAAGGCGGCCGTGTAGAAGGAAAGCGCCAGCAGGAGCGACAGGAACTCAGGCTTGATCTGAAATCCGCCCGTCAAATTGAAGGTCGACTGCTTCGGGAAGTCGAAGGTAAGCGGCATGCCGGCGAGCAGGAAGGCGAGCACAGGCAGTCCGACGATCAGGCCGACCGAGGTCCAGAACACCGGGAATTGCTGGCCGGTGGCCATCTGCCGCTGGCGCGCCCGGTGCGCGACAAACCATGCCATGGCCAGCGCTACGACAAATGCAACCAGGATCAGCCAGGAGCCGTCGCCCCAGATGCCGCGCGGAAAATAGAAGCCGCGCTGGTTGAGGAAGGAGCCGAACGGCAGGTGATAGCTCTCGCGCGGCGGCGGCAGCACCGCGAGCACGCCCGAATACCAGAAGAAGATGACCAGCAGCGGCGGGATATTGCGGAAGATCTCGACATAGACCGTGCAGATCTTACGGATCAGCCAATTTTGCGATAGCCGGCCGATGCCAATGATGAAGCCGACTATGGTGGCCAGGACAATGCCGGCGGCGGCAACGATGATTGTGTTGAGCAGGCCGACGATGAGCGCACGGCCATAGGTTGCGTCCGACGTATAGGCAATCGGCGTGTCGGAGATATCGAAACCGGCCCTGTTCCTGAGGAACTGGAAGCCTGAGGCGATGTGAAGGCGCTGGAGGTTCTCGATGACGTTGTTGACGATCCACCAGATCGAGACGAACAGAAGAATTACGACCAGCGTCTGAAAGAACAGGGCGCGTATTTTCGGGTCATTGATGAAGGAGCCGCGACCCGGCTCCTGCCGAAGGATTTCCTGCGAAGCCATAGACGATCCCCTGAAAAGAGAAACCGGGAGGCAGACGACCTGCCTCCCGGATCACATTTCAATCAGCGAACCGGCGGACCATATTGCAGGCCGCCCTTCGTCCACAGAGCGTTGATGCCGCGCGCGATCTTGAGCGGGCTGCCCGAGCCGACATTGCGCTCGAACATTTCGCCGTAGTTGCCGACCGCCTTGATGATGTTGACAACCCAGTCGTTGGAGAGGCCGAGATCGGCGCCGTACTTGCCATCGGGCTCAGTGCCAAGGAGGCGCTGGATGTTCGGATCGGTCGACGACTTCATCTCCTCGACATTGGCCTGCGTGATGCCGGCTTCCTCGGCATTGAGCAGCGCAAAATACGTCCACCGCGCGATATGGGCCCATTGATCGTCGCCCTGGCGCACGGCCGGACCGAGCGGTTCCTTGGAGATGATCTCGGGCAGCACGACGTGGTCGGCGGGCGAGGAGAGCGTCAGGCGGATGCCGTAAAGGCCGGACTGGTCGGTGGTGTAGGCGTCGCAGCGGCCGGAATCATAGGCGGCGTTGACCTCTTCCAGCTTCTCGAACACGACGGGGTTGTACTCCATCTTGTTCTTCTTGAAGTAGTCGGCGAGGTTGAGCTCCGTGGTGGTGCCGCTCTGCACGCAGACCGCGGCGCCCGAAAGCTGCAGCGCGGAGTTCACACCCGGCAGCTTCTTGGCGTTGATCATGAAGCCCTGGCCGTCATAATAGGTGACGCCGACAAAATCGAGGCCGAGCGCGCTGTCGCGGTTGCTCGTCCAGGTGGTGTTGCGCGAGAGGATATCGATCTCGCCCGACTGCAGGGCGGTGAAACGCTCCTTGGCGCTGAGCGGCGTGAACTTGACCTTGGAGCCGTCACCGAAGACGGCGGCCGCGACGGCGCGGCAGAAATCCGCATCGATGCCCTTCCAGTCGCCCTTGTCGTCCGGCGCCGAGAAGCCGGCGAGGCCGGTCGAGACGCCGCACTGGATGAAGCCCTTCTGCTTGACGGTGTCGAGCGTGCCGGCCGAAGCGGCGGACGCCATGAGCCCGAGCGCGGCGGCGCCAAGCATGCCCAATGCAATGTGTTTCATGACCCACAGACCCTTTTCTGTTACAGGCGCCCCTAATTGCAGGCGACGCTTGATCTTTTTTCGTTTGTGAATGCAGCTCCCACTTGGGCCCGCTCCCGGACCCGCATCGTTTCGCCGATGCACTGCCTCCCATTCACGAAACGCATCGAAGGCGATTATTCCTGTGAGGTCAAGGGAAATGACCGAATTGCGACACGTTTGAAAACCGATTGCCGCAAATCACCGAATTGCAGCCAAAAGCGCCCGCAAATTGGCCAAGAGCTGCAGCCGGGACCGGCAAGTCCGGCGCCATCGAAATTTTGGCCATTACCTGAACTCCCGCCTCTTACTACTTGTTGGCGGCAATGGAAGGACTGGCGTGATTCGTAGCGAAGAAAGGCGCGCCAGGCTGCCTCCGGCGCATCGTCGCCGGAAGCCTGCAAAGAGCACGAAAGATGAGCCGGCGACCTCTCATTTGGCCCAGCCAAACACCATCGCTTGGCGGGTTCGCAGCGGTTGCGCGACCAGTTCCATCGCTCTATGGCTGAGCCCCTGACACACTGCGACGAGCGACGAACTATGGGCGACGAGCGACGAACTATGGGCAACGAGCGACGAACTATGGCGACAGACGGCAGCAACATCGGCATCAACACGCGGCTTGCCCATTCCGGCAATAACCCGCGCGACTATTTCGGCTTCGTCAATCCGCCGGTCGTGCATGCCTCGACGGTGCTTTACCCCGACGCCGCCTCGATGGCCTCGCGCAGCCAGAAATACACCTACGGGACGCGCGGCACGCCGACGATGGATGCGCTCACGCTCGCCGTCGATGCGCTGGAAGGGTCGGCCGGCACGATCGCCGTGCCGTCGGGACTGGCTGCGGTGACGATTCCCCTGCTCACCTTCGTCTCGGCCGGCGATCATGTTTTGATCGTCGATTCGGTCTATCACCCGACGCGGAATTTCGCCGATACGATGCTGAAGCGGCTCGGCATCGAAGTCGAATATTACGATCCGCGCATCGGCGCCGGAATTGCATCGCTGATCAAGCCCAACACCAAGGTGGTGTTCACCGAGTCGCCGGGATCGAATACCTATGAGGTGCAGGACATTCCGGCGATCGCCAAGGCGGCGCATGCGGCAAACGCCATCGTCATGATGGACAACACCTGGGCGACGCCGCTCTACTTCAAGCCGCTCGACCACGGCGTCGACATCTCGATCCATGCGGCAACCAAATACCCAGCCGGCCATTCGGACGTCCTGCTCGGCCTGGTCTCGGCCAATGAGGCTTGCTGGAACCAGCTCTATGACGGGTTCTGCACGCTGGGCTGCTGTTCGGGCCCGGACGACATCTACCAGACGCTGCGCGGCCTGCGCACCATGGGGGTGAGGCTGGAGCAGCACCAGAAGAGCGCGCTCGAAATCGCGCGCTGGCTGGAGGAGCAGCCGGGCGTGGCGCAGGTGCTGCATCCGGCGCTGCCGAGCCATCCCGACCATGCGCTCTGGAAGCGCGATTTCTGCGGCTCGAGCGGCGTCTTTTCGATCGTTCTCAATGGCGGCGGACAGAAGACGCAGCACGCCTTCCTCGACGCGCTGACCATCTTCGGCCTCGGCTACTCCTGGGGCGGCTATGAGAGCCTTGCGGTGCCGGTTTTCCTCGGCGACCGCACCATCGCCAAGGGCTCCTATGCCGGGCCGCTGATCCGCCTGCAGATCGGGCTGGAAGACGTCGAGGACCTCAAGGCCGACATCCAGCGCGGCCTCGCCGCCGCGGCCGAGGCCTGAGCGACGGTGCTAAATGTTGTTGCCAAACTGAATCCGCGGACGGCCGTAAAGCCTTGGCGCGATTGAGAAAGCCGAGGCCGCTGGCGGCATCTCGCAGGCGATCCGCGCTGCAATAATATTCTCTCCAGTCGCGAATATACGGATTGGTTTGGCTTCCAAATCCGTGGCTTCGGCGGCATTTCGGGCAGCGCAAATTCCACCATTCGACAGTTCAAGCCATTCGACCTGGGGCTGCCATGGCGTTCCGCCTCTTCGTTCCGATCCTTGCCGGCGCGACGCTGCGCGAGCGGCTGCTTGCCTGCATCGGCGCGACCATCGGCATCGCGCTGACCGGCGTGATCAGCGGGCTCGCCATGGGCAACGGACAGCATGTGGCGATGCTGGTGGCGCCGATGGGCGCGTCCGCCGTGCTGCTCTTTGCCGTTCCGTCGAGCCCGTTGGCGCAGCCCTGGTCGATCATCGGCGGCAACACGATCTCCGCGCTGGTCGGCGTGACGGTGGCGCATTTCGTGCACAACCCGGTGATCGCCTCCGGGCTGGCGGTGGCGCTGGCGATCGCAGCCATGTCTTTCACGCGCTCGCTGCATCCGCCGGGCGGTGCGGCAGCCCTCACCGGCGTGCTTGGCGGGCCGGCCGTGATCAGCGCCGGCTTCCTGTTTACCTTCGTGCCGGTAGCGCTGAACTCGATCATATTGGTGACGCTCGGTTTCCTGTTCCACAAGCTGTCGCGGCGCAACTATCCGCATGTGCCTCAGCCTGCCGCCAACAGCCACGGCACAGCCGACCGGCCGCCGGCGGAGCGCGTCGGCTTCAGGCCCGAGGATGTCGATGCCGCCCTGGCGGCACTCGACGAGACCTTCGACATCGACCGTGACGACATCGAAAGGCTGCTGCGCCAGGTCGAGCTGCAGGCGATGGTGCGCGCGCATCGGACGCTGCTCTGCCGGGACATCATGTCCCGCGACGTGATCTCGATGTCGGAGAACGCCACCGCCGACGAGGCGCGCAAGCAGCTTCTCGACCACAATATCCGCACCCTGCCGGTGGTCGACGCCGAGGCGAGGCTGGTCGGCGCCGTCGGCCTGCGCGAACTGACGCAAGCGACCGACACCGTGAAGGGCGTGATGTCGAAGGCCGGCACGGCCTCGCCCGAGACGCCGGCTATGAGCCTGCTGCCGTCGACGATCACCACCGCATGGCTGCGCCCGTCGGTCAGCAGCGCCGGACGGGATATTCTCGGACTCATCACCCAGACCGATCTGCTTGCCGCCGCCGCCCGCGCGCAGGCTGCAGACAGGCCGCCGCTGAAAGCTGTAGCATAGCGCGCGACTGGATCGGGAAAATCCGGGAACCTTTTGCCGGCAGGCGCGTCCAATTGCCCGGATGCAACGCCTGTTGGGAGATCGGGGCGCGATGATGAAGTCAGCAAGTCAGGCCGCCGCGGTTTCGGCGGCGGAGGCCGGCGAGATGGCGTTGGTGCACCGGGCCCTGGCACGGGACCCGGGCGCCTTTCGCTTGATCATCAAGACGCACAACCAGCGGCTCTACCGCATCGCGCGCGGCGTGGTACGCAACGACGCCGAGGCCGAGGACATCGTGCAGGAAGCCTATATGCGCGCCTTCGCCAGCCTCGACAGCTTCCGCGGCGATGCCTCGCTCTCGACCTGGCTGTCGCGCATCGTCATCAACGAGGCGCTCGGCCGGCTGCGCAAGAGAAAACGCATCGTGGCAATGCCTGAAAACCCTGACGCGCAGATCATCCGGTTTCCGTTGAATTCAAATGACCTGAACCCTGGCGACGATCCGGAGCGGACAATGGCGCAGCGGCAGATCCTCGGGCTTGTCGAGCGGGCGACCGACAGCCTTCCCGATGTCTATCGCACGGTCTTCGTCGCCCGCGTCATCGAGGGATTGAGCATCGAGGAAACCGCCGACCTGCTCGGCATCAGGCCGGAAACGGTGAAGACAAGGCTGCACCGGGCGCGTGCCTTGGTGCGCAAGGCGCTGGACGACGAGATCGGCCCGGTGCTGCTCGACGCTTTTCCTTTCGCCGGCCGGCGCTGCGAACGGCTCACGCAGGCGGTGATGAAGAGGCTGGGGTTCGAGGCCTGAGGCGCGTTCAGATTTTGCGAAGCCCGCGTTGAGGATAGGCATCGCCGCCATCGCCTCGTCATCCTGGGCGTAGCAGGAGCAAAGCGACGCGCGCAGACCCTAAGATGACGAAGTGATGAGTATGTGTCCCGCGACTTTTCCCGGGAACGTTTCGCCCTCTCCCGCATCCAATGGCCGTCAACTGAGAATGAAGCCCGGTGCCTCTGTGCCGGGCGAAGGAGATGCCATGTTTATCCGACCGACCGCAGCCCTCGCAGCCTTCCTCCTCGTCAGCGCAGCGCCGCTGGCTGGAGCCGCCGAGAAGCCGACCGACCCGCAGATCGCCCATATCGCCTATACAGCCGGCGTGCTCGACATCGAGGCGGCGAAGCTGGCGATCCAGAAGTCGAAAACCAAGGAGGTCGTCGACTTTGCCAAGGATATGGAGCGCGACCACGAGGCGGTGAACAAGCAGGCTCTCGACCTGGTGAAGAAGCTGAAGGTGAAGCCGGAAGACAATGCCACCAGCCAGGCGCTGACCAAGGCGGCGAAGGAAGAGCGCGCCAAGCTGGCGAAGCTCGAGGGCACTGCCTTCGACAAGGCCTATATCGAGAACGAGGTCGCGTATCACAAGCAGGTCAACGGCGCGCTCGAAACCCTGCTCATTCCTTCGGCCAGCAATGCCGAGTTGAAGAGCCTGCTCGAGACGGGGCTGAAAATCTTCCAGGGACATGAGCAGCATGCCGAGCATGTCGCCGGCACGTTGAAATGAGGGCGGGCGCGTTATCGCTGCTCGGCTCGCTGACGCTGGCGCTTGTCGCGCCGCCGGCGCTCGCCGCCACCATCGAGGTGACCATCGACAGGCTGGTCTACTCGCCGGCGAGCGTCGAGGCCAAGGTCGGCGACACGATCGAGTGGGTGAACAAGGACGTCATCGCCCACACCGCGACATTGAAGGGCGGCTGGGAGGTGATGATCCCGCCGAAATCGAAAGGCAGGATCACGCTCAAGCAAGCGGGAGCGGTCGACTATTTCTGCCGCTTCCATCCCAACATGAAGGGGCACCTCAACGTGGCGCCCTAGTCCGCCGCGGGATCGCGCCGAAGCGAGGCGCGCCGTGCCTCGCTGAGCCGGGTGACGTGCGTCCATGAGCCGTCATAGATGGGCTGGCGCCGCTCGATCCAGGCGCTGAGCCCTTCGCCGAGGTCGGCGGTCGGGGCCATGCGGGCGAACTGCTCGGCCTCGACCAGCAGGCCCTCGGCGATGCTAAGGCTGATGCCGCGCGCCACCGCGGTGAGAATGCCAGCCACCGCCGCCTGCGAATGGCGGATGATGCGGTTCGCAAGATCGAGCGCGGCCGGCATCAGCTCCTCATGCGGCACGACTTTGTTGACCAGCCCGAGTTCCAGCGCCCGCGCGGGCGAGAAAGGCTCGCCGGTAAGCAGCAGTTCGAGCGCGCGTTTGCGCCCGGCAAGCCTCGGCAGGCGCTGCGTGCCGCCGAAGGTCGGCGGCATGGCGAGTTTTATTTCCGGCTTGGCGAACAGGGCGCGGTCGCTGGCGACCGCCAGCGGCACCGCCTCGGTGATCTCGCAGCCACCGCCGAAGGCAAGGCCGTTGACGGCGGCGATGACCGGCTTGCGGAACGCTTCCAGCCGCGCCGTCAGCCGCTGGCCGCGCATGACGAAATCGCGCAGCGCGACATCCGTGCCTTCGGCCACACTCAACGCGAATTCGTGGATGTCGCCGCCGGCCGAGAAGGCGCGCTCCCCTGCCCCGGTGAGGATCACGGCACGCACGGCATCGTCGGTCTCTATCCTGTCGAGGATCGCCAGCAGGCGGTCGATAAGGCCGTAATTTAGGGCATTGAGCTTTTCGGGGCGATTGAGCGTCAGCACCGCGACGCGGTCGCGGATGTCGCAAAGCACGGGCTCGGTCATAGTGTTCTCCTTAGCCGTTCGTTTTCTCCGCAATTCCGAACGGAAACCGCTGCGCAGTTTCCTGGAATTGCTCTGTGGAACGGCTGCAAGGGATCAGCTTCCGGCTTGTTTGTATATTCACTAGTCGGTATACTTGACGGATGACCGAGAAGCCCAATCCAACCAGGAAACGCCTCGTCGACGCGGCTGCAAAACTCTTCTATGCCGAAGGCATCGGCCGGGTCAGCGTTGATGCCGTGGCGGAAAAGGCGGGGCTGACCAAGCGCACGCTCTACTACCACTTCAAGAGCAAGGACGAGCTGATCACGGCCTATCTCGACAGCCGCGACCAGCCGAACCTCAAGCAGATGGCCGGCTGGTTCGAGGCGGCGCAAGGCGGCGCGGACAAGAAGGTCGTGGCGATCTTCACCCATCTGGCGCGCGTGGCGCGGCACGTCAAATGGAAGGGCTGCGGCTTCCTGCGCACGGCCGCCGAACTCGCCGCGATGCCCGGCCATCCGGCGGTGAAGGCGGGCTCGCGCCATAAGAGCAATTTCGAGAAATGGCTGGCGGGCGAGCTTTCTAGCCATGGCGTGCGCGAGCCGAAGATGCTGGCGCGCGAGATCGTGCTTCTGATGGACGGCGCCTTTTCCAGCATGCTGATCCATCACAATCCCGACTACATCACCGCCGCCGGCCACGCCGCCGCGACGCTGGTGCGGGCGCGGATGGCAGCGGCGTAGACCTCGCCCGGCGTCCTGACCCCGTGGACCGCGACGGGCGAGTCCGGCGGCCTCAGCCGCGCGCTGCCCCCTCCTCTGCCAGCAGCCAGTCGATCATGGCGGCGGCGGGCGCGGGCGGACGGTCGGGCGCCAAGATCGAGAGAGCGCGGCCGGTCGGCACGCGCAACTCGGGAAACGGCGCCACCAGCGAGCCGGCGGCGAGAGCGCGCGACACGAGCGCCTCATGCCCCATCAAAACGCCGGCGCCGTCGACGGCGGCCTGCACAGCCATGCTGTAGAGCGAGAATTCGGAGCCCGTCTCGATCGAAGGGCCTTTCACGCCGGCGACTTCGAACCAAAGGCTCCAATCCTCCGTCCAGGTGGTGTCCCAGAGCAGGAGCTGCGAGGAAAGTTCGGCCGGCGTCTTCAATTGCCTGGCCAGCGCCGGCGCGCAGACAGGAAAGATGACGTCGTCGCAGAGCTTGAAGGATCGGCCGGCGCCCGACCTGGTGAGGAAAATAGCGAGGTCGAAAGGCTCGCGCCGGAAGTCCGGCGGCTCTTCCAGCGCATGGATGGAGGGGCGCAGCGCCGGATGCGCCGCGCGCAAGGCCGGCAGCCGCGGCGCCAGCCAGAGCTGCGCGATCGAAGGCAATGCCGCGACGCTGACCTGCGGCCGGGGCGCCGAGATGCGCAATTCCTGCACGGCGAGCCCCAGGGCGTCGAAGGCGGTGGAAAACGAGGGCAGCGCCGAACGCCCAGCATCGGTGAGGTGCAGTCCTTGCGCGTGACGCACGAATAGCGGAGAGCCTAGCCAAGCCTCCAGCGCCTTCACCTGATGCGAGACGGCGGCGGGGGTCACGCCGAGTTCGTCCGCCGCCTTGGCAAAGCTTTCATGGCGTGCCGCCGCCTCGAAGGCCCTGAGGGCGTTGAGCGGCGGCATGCGCGGTCGCGGCGGATTGACGGCCATCTGCAGCTTTCCCAATGCCGCGCCGCCTGCCATGACGGCGCGGCAATGCTTCGAGCGAAAGAACGGCGACCGCCTGCGCTCGCCTCCAGGACCTCAAGTCTATTTGAGGGCCACCGGAACGAGCTTGCCGTCGACCTTCCGCCACTCAAATACGACGAAGCCCGGCTGCTTGATATCCCCTTTGTCGTCATAGGAGATGGTGCCAAGCACGGTCGGGATGGGCGCTCCCGAATGGAGATAGTCGGACGCCGCCTTCGGGTCGTCGACCTTGGCCTTGGCGATCGCCTCGGCGAGGATCTGGGTGGCGGCATAGGCATAGAGCGTGACGGCTTCAGTGGGCACGTTCTTCGCCTTCAGGTCGGCGACCGCGTCTTTGGCTTCGGGAAAGCTCGCCGGATCGGGGAAGGACGTCATCAGCGTGCCGGCCGCGCCATCGCCGCCGATGGCGCCGAACTCGCTGTTGGATATGCCGTCGCCGCCCATCAGGACCGTCTTGACGCCCTGGTCGTGCATCTGGCGCACGATGAGGCCGGCCTCTGTGTGCTGGCCGCCATAATAGACAAGGTCGGCGCCCGACTCCTTGATCTTGGCGACAAGCGCGCTGTAGTCCTTCTCGCCCGGGTTGATCTCCTCGCGCAGCACCTCCTTGCCGCCGCCGGAATTGTAGGCCTTGGCCATCTCGTCGGCGAGGCCCTTGCCGGCCGTTGACTTGTCGTCGACGATCGCGACCTTCTTGCCGGCAAAACGCTCGAGCACGAATTTCGCGGCGATGATGCCCTGCTGGTCGTCGCGGCCGCAGGCCCGGAACGCGTCCCATAGGCCTCGCTCAGTCACCATCGGGTTGGTGGCCGTGGGCGTGACGAAGAGCACGCCGTTTTCTGCATAAATCTCCGAGGCCGGAATGGTGACACCGGAATTGTAGTGGCCGACGACATAGTGCACGCCGTCGGCGACGAACTTGTTGGCGACCGACACGCCCTGCTTGGGGTCGGAGACATCGTCGCCAACCGAGACGCTGAGCTTTTGACCGAGCACGCCGCCATTGGCGTTTATGCGCTGGATCGCCGTCTCGACGCCGACGCGGTACTGCTCGCCATAGGCGGCGTTCGGCCCCGACATCGGGCCGGCGACGCCCAGCACGATATCCGCCCTGGCGACGCCGGCGGCGGCGGCCATCAGGGCAGCAGTCATCAATCGCAGAATCATGCGCATGGTCATTCCCCTTTGTTGAAGAAGGCGGGCTTCTCGCCCGCGGCCCTTGCTTTTGACGAAGCGGGCTCCCTGCCCGCGGGTTCAGGCGCTCAGCTGACGAAATGCAGCTTCGTGAACCGGCGCCGGAATGCACTCACATCCGCCGCGACATCCTCCACGGCATCGTTGCCACGCAGTCCCCTGGCGATGAGGGCGGCAAGCTCGGGCATGTCCTTCTCCGTCATGCCCCAGCGCACGATCTCGGGCGTGCCGAAGCGCAGGCCGTTCATGTCGCCATCGACCGCCGTGACCGGCAGGCCGATGCCGCAGGTGAGGATGTTTGCACGCCTCAGCCGCTTCGCCGCCGCCTGGCCGCCGCCGAACTCCGCCGCTTCGATGGCGAACTGGTGCGAGGCGGTGTGCCCCTTGGCGGTCGAGAACACCGGCAGGCCGCGCTCAGCCAGCGCGCTTGCCAGCGCCTTGGCGGTGCCGGCCATGGCGGCGGCATAGGCCCGGCCATGCGCCTTCCAGTCGAGCATGGTGATGGCCAGGGCGGCGGCCTTGGCGGCATCGAAATTGGCGGTCATGCCGGGAAAGGCGATGCGGTCGAGCTTTTCGGCGATCTCGGCGTCGTTGGTGACGATCAGGCCCGAAGGCGGGCCGCCGAGGCTCTTATAGGTGCTCATCGTCATCAGATGGGCGCCCTCCTCCAGCGGCTGCTGCCAGGCCTGTCCGGCGATCATGCCGCAGAGATGCGCGGCATCGAACAGCACCAGCGCACCGACCTCGTCGGCGATCGCCCTGATTTCCTGGATGGGATGCGGCAGCAGATTGAGGCTGCTGCCGATGGTGATCATCTTCGGCCTGATCTTAAGGGCAAGCGCGCGCAGCCTCTCGATATCGACCGTGTAGCCGCCGGCATCGACGGGCGCGGCATGAATCTCCAGCCCGTACAGGCCGGCGCAGCCCGCCATATGGTGCGTGACATGGCCGCCGATGGCCGGCGGCGGCGCGATGATGGCGTCACCCGGCCGCGCCGCGACCATGAAAGCATAGAGGTTGGCGATGGCGCCGGAAGGGACGCGGATTTCGGCGTATTTCGCGCCGAAGACTTGCGCCGCCAGCTCGGCGGCGATGACCTCGATGCGTTCGACGCCCTCCAGCCCCATCTCGTATTTGTCGCCAGGATAGCCGAGCGACGGACGCGAGCCGAGCCGGGCGGCAAGCGCGGCCTCCGCCTTCGGGTTCATCACATTGGTCGCCGGATTGAGGTTGATGCAGTCGGCCTCGTGGATTCGCCGGTTGAGCGCGATGCCGCCCTCTATCGCGGCGAGCACGGCGTCGTTCCCCTGCCCGCTTGTGGCCGTCGCCAGCGCCTGGATAAAATCCTCGCAGTGCGTGGGAACCCAGGGCCTGCGGGCAAGAGCGGTCATCGAAGCCTCCCTGTTGCCGGATGCGATGTCCGGCTCGTCAGGGCATGGTGGAGGCTTGGCCGGCCGAGCGCAAACGAGTAGTTCTAGCGGCTAGGCTTACAAAATTTAGGGGTAGGAATTAGGGCAATGCGCCTGACTTAGGTGGTGCAATGCAGGAAGCGGATGGTCATTATAAGGAGAGTCTTTATAACGGTCGATCTGATCATGACCACCAAGGGGAGACGATGCGCTACATACGTCCGCAATCAATAGAAGAGGCCGCCGGCCTGTTGGCCAGCGCGGCCGGCCCGGCCGCGATCCTTGCCGGAGGCAGCGACCTTCTGGTGAGGATGAAGGGCGGCTTCATCGAGCCCGAGCTGATCGTCGACATCAAGGCGATCGCGGGCCTTAGCGAAATCAAGGAAACGGCAGAAGGCTTCAGCATCGGCGCCGCGGTGCCCTGCGCGGTGCTCGGCGAGAACGCGGCGCTGAAGAAGGCCTGGCCGGGCGTCGTCGAGGCGGCCAAGCTGATCGGCTCGAAGCAGGTGCAGGGACGCTGCACAATCGTCGGCAATCTCTGCAACGCCTCGCCCGCCGCCGACAGCGTGCCGGCGTTGGTGGCTGCCGGCGCCGAGGCCGTGGTTGCCGGGCCGAACGGCAGGCGCACGATCCCCGTGGAAGCCGTGCCGACCGGACCGGGCCGTACCTCGCTGGCCAAGGGCGAGATCATCGAGGCGATCCTGCTCGACAAGCGCGCGCCAAATGCGGGCGACGCCTATCAGCGCTTCATTCCGCGCACCGAGATGGACATCGCCGTGGTCAGCGCCGGCGTGAACCTGACGCTCGGCGAGGCGGGCGCGATCAAGTCGGCCCGCGTGGCGCTGGGCGCCGCGGCGCCCACGGTGCTGCTGGTCGAGGAGGCGGCCGAGGTGCTCGTCGGCTCGAAGCTGGATGAGGCGACGCTGGAGCGGCTCGCCAAGATCTGCGCGGGCGCCTGCCGACCGATCGACGACAAGCGCGGCACCATCGAATTCAGACGGAAAGTTGCGGGTGTGCTGGCGAAGCGTGTCGCCACCACCGCCTATGAGCGTGCAGGAGGCAAATGATGGCCGGTGTAGCGGTTTCAACGACAATCAACGGCGACCACGTCGAATATCTTTGCCAGCCGGACGAGACGCTGCTCGACGTGCTGCGCGACCGGCTGGGACTGACCGGCGCCAAGGAAGGCTGCGGGACCGGCGACTGCGGCGCCTGCAGCGTCATCGTCGACAACCGGCTGGTGTGCTCCTGCCTGGTGCTCGGCGCCGAGGCCGAAGGCCGCCAGATCGAGACCATCGAAGGCATGGCGCATGGCGACCAGCTGCATCCGCTGCAGCAGAAATTCCTCGAGCACGCCGCCTTGCAATGCGGCATCTGCACGCCAGGTTTTTTGATTGCGGCGAAGGATCTGCTCGAGAAGAACCCCTCCCCGACCGAGGAGGAAATCCGCTTCGGGCTCGCCGGCAATCTCTGCCGCTGCACCGGCTATGACAAGATCGTGCGCGCCGTCCAGGACGCGGCAAACGTGATGAAGGGAGCCTGAGATGAATTTCGATCCGCGCTACTCGGGACGCAGCTTCTCATCTGTCGGCACGCGCCCCCTCCGCCCCGACGGCGTCGACAAGGTGACGGGACGCGCCCGCTACGGCGCCGACTTCAACATGGCCGGGCAGCTGGTCGGCCGTGTGCTTCGCAGCCCGCACGCCCACGCGATCATCAAGAAGATCGACACCTCGAAAGCCGAAAAGCTCGCCGGCGTGAAGGCGGTGATCACGGCGAAAGACCTGCCGGACCTGACCGATGGCGATGCCGGCATGTTCGACACCCTCGACAATTGCATGGCGCGCAAGAAGGCGCTCTATGACGGCCATGCCGTGGCCGCGGTGGCGGCGATCGATGCCCGCACCGCCAGGCAGGCGCTGAAGCTGATCGAGGTCGACTATGAGGTGCTGCCGCATGTGACCGACGTCGACGAGGCGATGCAGCACCACGCCCCGCTCATCAACGATGCCATCTTCACCGAAGGGCTGGAGGAAAAGCCGGTCAAGCCGTCCAACGTCTCCAAGCGCACGCAATACGGCCATGGCGACGTCCACCAGGGTTTTGCCCAGGCCGATTTCGTCGTCGAGCGCTCCTTCAAGACCGAGCAGACGCATCAGGGCTATATCGAGCCGCATGCCTGCGTGGCGAGCGTCAATCCCGACGGCACGGCCGATCTCTGGGTCTGCACGCAAGGCCATTTCGTCTATCGCCAGCATTGCGCCCAGCTGCTCGGCCTCGAAGTCTCGAAGCTGCGCGTCACCTCTTCCGAGATCGGCGGCGGCTTCGGCGGCAAGACCCATGTCTGGGCCGAGCCGGTGGCGCTGGCCCTGTCGCGCAAGGCCGGCCGCCCGGTGAAGCTGGTGATGACCCGCGACGAAGTGTTCCGCGCCTCGGGGCCAACCAGCGCCACCTCGATCGACGTCAAGATCGGCGCGAAGAAGGACGGCACCATCACCGCCGCCGAAGCGACGCTGCGCTACACCTGCGGCCCCTATGCCGGCATGTGGGCGGAGATCGGGGCCATGACGGCATTCGCCTGCTACAAGCTGGAGAACGTCAAGACCGTCGGCTACGAGGTGCTGGTCAACCGGCCCAAGACCGCGGCCTATCGCGCGCCTTCGGCGCCGATGGCGGCGTTCGCGGTGGAAAGCGCTGTCGACGAGCTCGCCAAGAAGATCGGTATCGACCCAGTCGAGTTCCGCATCAAGAATGCGGCGCAGGAAGGCACCCGCGCCTCCTACGGCCCGGTCTACGGCCCGATCGGCATCGGACCGACGCTCGAGGCGGTCAAGGAGCACCCGCATATGCGCGCGCCGCTGGCTCAGAACCAGGGCCGCGGCATGGCCTGCGGCTTCTGGTTCAACTTCGGCGGCCAGACCTGCACCGACTTGAACATCGGCATGGACGGCACGGTGTCGCTCGCCGTCGGCACGGTCGACGTCGGCGGTTCGCGCGCGTCGCTGTCGCTGGTGGCGGCGGAAGAGCTCGGCATCGACTACAGCCAGGTGAAGGCGATCGTCGCCGACACTTCCAGCCTCGGTTACAACGACATGACCGACGGCAGCCGCGGCACCTTCTCCTCCTCGATGGCGACCATCTCGGCCGCCCGCAACGCCATCAAGGTGCTGCGCGAGCGCGCCGCGCAGATGTGGGACATCTCGGTCGACGACGTTGCCTGGGAAAAAGGCCACGCGGTCGCCAAGGGCGAGAAGCACGGCAATCTCGGCAAGCTGTCGCTGAAGGAGATCGCCGCACAGTCCGGCAAGACCGGCGGGCCGATCGCCGGCCATAGCGAGCTCGTCGCCGACGGCGCCGGCGTCTCCTTCGCCACCCATATCTGCGACGTCGAGGTCGATCCCGAGACCGGCTCGACCAGGGTGATCCGCTACACGGTGGTGCAGGATGCCGGCAAGGCCGTGCACCCGACCTATGTCGAGGGCCAGTACCAGGGCGGTGCCGCGCAAGGCATCGGCTGGGCGCTCAACGAGGAGTATATCTACGGCAAGGACGGGCGGCTGCAGAACCCAGGCTTCCTCGACTACCGCATCCCGGTCTGCTCCGACCTGCCGATGATCGACACGCAGATCCTGGAAATCCCCAACCCCAACCACCCCTACGGGGTGCGCGGCGTCGGCGAGACCTCGATCGTGCCGCCGCTGGCGGCGATCGCCAACGCGGTGTCGAACGCGGTGGGCGTGCGCATGAGCCACATCCCGATGTCGCCGCCGCGGATTCTTGCAGCGCTCGAGGCCGAACGGGAAGGCTAGCATGCTGAAAAGCGCGAAGCGGTTTTCAGCTCACGTCACGGTCCAATGAGGATCAGGCGATAATGGTCCAAGTCACGCTCTGGGGCTCGCTCAGCGCCGCCGCCGGAGGCAAGGACAAGCTCGACATCGAGGCCAAGGACATCAGGGAGCTGTTCCGCAAGCTTGCGGAACAGCATCCCGCGTTCGAACCCCTGCTCGATCGCGGCATCGCGGTCGCGATCGACGGGACGATCTATCGCGACACGTGGTCGAAGGAACTGCCGCCGGGGGCGGAGATTTTCCTGCTGCCGCGGCTGGCGGGTGGATAGGCGGAGCGGCGGACCGCCTTCGCCGGATTCGCGCTGAGCCTCACCCCTTTTTGACAGAGCCGGCAGTGACCTCATCCTTGTGCGCGGCAAAGGCTTCCAGGACCTCGGTCTTTTCGGCTTTCGGAACCTTGAAGCGGTCGAGCGTCCGCCCGAGTTCCGCTGCGACCTCGTCGAACTCGGCGGGAGAAATCTTCAGGTCCTTGTGGGCCTCCTCGAGGCCGAGCGGCGTCGCGCCCGGCTCGGTGGCCACGAACTTGAAGGGGCCGCCGGAAACATCGCACACCCACAGCGTACGCATGAACTTGAGGCCCGGCAGCCGTTCGAGGTTCTTGGTGTGCCATTTGCGCAGTTGCGGGTTCTTGGACTTCTTGCCGACGATGGGGTTTTTCACGACGGCGTCGCTGAAGTGATCGACCACGGCTGCGATGGCGAACACGCCTCCCAACCGATCGTATAGACTCTTGTCCGGCGCGGTCTGCTTGGTCTGCGCCAGCGCATCGCCGGCGGGCAATATGGCGGTCGACATGGCCGCCGCCGCCAGCACGGCGACGACGCTTCGTCTCGAAAGAGAGGTCGAAACAGCCGTTTTCATCTCTGGTACCTCCGTTGGGCCAGAGCCGGCCGCTCTGGCGGCTTCAATGCGTGATTGCGGGACATATGCACTTTGCCTCAAACGGCATCGTATGAGGAACTAACGAAACTGCGCCCGAAATATTCCTCCGGCGGACCGGCAGCCTGGGGTCTATTCACGATGGCTAAAATTTTGCGTGACGGAGACGGATACATAAACGGCGTCGCGCGTTAATGCGCCTATGGCTGACGGGCTCTTCCGTGAATCGTGGCCTCGCGGAAACGGCGAGATGGCGCGATTCATTCGCGAATATCCCTGGTCGGAAAGCCCGCTCGGGCCGATCGAGACATGGACGCTCAGCCTGAGGACGACGGTCGACCTGATGCTCGCCGCCGAAGCCCAGATCGTGCTTTTCTGCGGGCCGGAGTTTGTCGCGCTCTACAATGACGCCTACGCGCCGACCATTGGCGACAAGCATCCGCGCGCGCTCGGCCGTCCCGCCGAGGAAAACTGGTCCGAGCTCTGGACCGACCTCGAGCCGCTGCTGCGCGGAGTTCTCGAAACCGGCGAAACCTTCTCGGCCAGGGACCGGCCTTTCTACATCGAACGATCCGGCCTGGTCGGCGAGACGGTCTATTTCGACATCTCCTATTCCGCAGTGCGGGCGCAGGACGGCACGGTCGAAGCCGTGCTCTGCATCGTTTCGGAGACCACGGCCCGGGTGCTGGCGGCAGCAAAGGTGCGCGAAAGCGAGCAGCGGTTTCGCGCGCTGGTCAATGCCAGCTCCGACGTGGTTTACCGGATGAGCCCGGACTGGCAGGAAATGCATGAGCTGGACGGCCGCGGCTTCCTGTCGAGCGCCCAGGGGCCGGCGATCCGCTGGCGCGACGAATACCTGTTCCCGGAAGACCAGGCGAGCATCCAGGCGGCGATCGAGCGCGCCATCATGGAGCGCGGCGTGTTCGAGCTCGAGCACAGGGTGCGGCGCGCCGACGGGTCCGCCGGCTGGACCACCTCACGGGCAATCCCGATCGTCGATGACACTGGCAGCATCCTGGAATGGTTCGGCATGGCGGCCGACATCACCGAAAAACGGGCGAGCGAACAGCAGATCCAGCTTCTGATGCGCGAGGTGAACCACCGCGTCAAAAACCAGTACGCCGTGATCCTTTCCATGATCCGCGAGACGAGCAAGCGCGCGACCGACCCGCGCGCGTTCGAACACCAGATCCGCGAACGCATCATGGCGCTGTCGCGCTCGCACGACCTTTTGGTGCTGAACGACTGGCGCGGCGCAGGCATGGCCGACCTTGTGCGGGAACATCTGCGGCCGTTCGGACACGAAGAGCGAATCTCGCCTTGCGGGCCGGACGTGACGTTGCGGCTGAACGCGGTGCAGAACATCGGCATGGCGCTGCATGAGCTGGGCACCAACGCGACGAAATACGGCGCCCTGGCCGGCGACGCCGGAACCGTGCGAATGGACTGGCGGGTAGCCCCGGCCCCCGAAGGCAGCGATTTCGAGCTGGTCTGGGAGGAACATTTTTCCGAACCTGCCGCGGCCGCCGATGCCGAGCCGCACAAAGGCTTCGGCAGCGTCGTTCTCCAGCGCGTCGTCCCCACCAGCCTCTCCGGCAGCGCCTCCATGGAACGGCTGCCCGGCCTCGTTCGCTGGACGCTCTCGGCGCCGCTCGCCAACGTGGTCGTCGCCGGCGGGGCGGAGCTCGACCCCGATGAGCAGATCGCCGGGCTGACGTGAGGCCGGTTGCATCCTGGGAGACCGAACAGGGCGGCTCGCCGCCACGTCGGAAGCTCGCTGGCGCCGCCGAGCCCTCGCCGTAGCGCCGTACGCCGAATGGCTTGCGCTGCTCCCATTTTTGCTTTCCCCTTCCCCGCTTTTTTAGAACAGAAAAGCGCCAGCTTTTCTGTTCTGGACTCTGGATATTTGGACTGGATACTGGCTTATGGATTATGGGACTTATCCCAGGCCTTAACCCCTGGCTTATCCAAGCGCAGAATTCCGTCACACTTCCAAAGGCTTGGGCTACGGGTCCTCAGCATGCCTTTGAAGCGCGTGCGCACGGGCCGGCTATCTCCTGTTGCTGTCTGGCCAACAGTGAACAAAATAGGAACAAAAATGTCAAGGCGAGCACCGCTGACGGGGCGGCGATCGACCTTTGCCGTCATCGGCTTCCCGATGCCGAGGCATTCAAGGAGGCAGGCTGGCAGCCCGCCGGCGTCTGATGGCAGAGAGATGCGGCTGGTCTGCTGCAGCCAGCCGCAGCCGGCGGTTTATGAATTCTTTGCTGCGGATGCGCTCTCCACATCATCCAGCCCCTTGGCCTTGTAGACGAGGTAGGAGATCGCCCAGGCGGCGATGAAGATGCCGATAATGGCGAAGCCCAGATTGTTGAAATTGTCGTTGAGCGTGCCGACGCCGTTCCAGAAGCCGCCCGACAGACCGAGCTTGTCACCGATCAGGCCGAGCGCCTCGATGCCGCCGATCAGTACTGCGACAAGGACCGACACCAGGGTGATCGTCATGTTGTAGTACAGTTTGCGGATCGGCTTGACGAAGGCCCACTCATAGGCGCCGAGCATCATCACACCATCGGTCGTGTCGACCAGTGACATACCGGCCGCGAAAAGCACCGGGAAGACCAGAATGGCTTCGAACGGCACGCCCTTGGCCGCTTGTGCCGCGGACACGCCGAACATGGCGACTTCGGTCGCGGTGTCGAAGCCAAGGCCGAAGAGGAAACCAAGTGGGAACATGTGCCAGCTCTGCGACACCAGCCGGAACATCGGGCGGAAGACGCGGGCCAGGAAGCCGCGATTGTTGAGCAGCAGGTCCAGGTCCTCCTCGACAAACGCCTCACCGGCCCGCACCCGCCGATAGCTTCTGTAGATCGAGAACAAGATGACGATGTTCATCGCCGCGATGGCGAGCAGGAAGAGTGCGGAAACGCCGGTACTGATCGTGCCGCCAATCTCCTGAAAGCTCTGGAAGCGGCCGAGCAGGGACGTTGCCGCCGCGATAGCCGCAGCGACGATGACGACGATCGTCGAATGGCCGAGTGCGAAAAAGAAGCCGACGGAGACCGGCCGTTTGCCGTTCTGCATCAGCTTGCGCGTGACATTGTCGATGGCCGCTATGTGGTCGGCATCGACGGCATGGCGCAAGCCGAGGCCATAAATGACGAGAGCGACGCCAAGCAATGTCGGCTTGTCGTGGAAGGCGACGAAAGCCCACAGCCACGCCCCGACGTTGAGAATGGCGAGCGCCCCGTAGATTGTAATCAGCCTGGCCTTCAGGTCCGGCGCGGTTTTGTTCAGCATTTTCGATAGTTGGGTCAGCATGGTTCTGCCTTTGACGTTGCCTGTCATCGCAGGGAACTCGCCCCGCCCTCCGGCCAGGCGCGCACACCGGATCACCCCGTCCGATGTTCTGCTTTGACGTCCATGATGGCAGGTCTCCTGGCTCGCGGATTCCCGCCGCTTTCGCCTTCCCGGCCCATGCAGCCAGTGGCATCGTGAAACCGGCATGCCGCTTACAGTTGCGGGGGCAGCCACGGCTTTGGATTTCTCCGCACCGCGTTCCCTTTTGATCCCCGAAGGGAACCATCAGCGCGAATTCGCCACACCGCGATTGGTCAGTCAATCGACAACTCCGCCGGCCAGCCGCCTCTCACGCCATCGTGACGAGATCGCCGCGCCCCCCTCACACCCCCAGCGTCGGCTCGGTATTCACCTCCAGCGCCTCTTCCGCCTCGTCCTCTTCGCCAAGCACGTCGCCCTTCACCGGCAGCGCCTGGCCGATCCAAATCGGGTCGATAAGGTGGTCGCGCTTGGGGTTGGTGGTGTTGGGATGGATGAGGATGCTCAGGCCGCCATGGTTCAGCATCAGCCAGGGAACCAGCGTGGCAAAGATCTCGGTGGCGAAGGAGACCTGGTACATGGCTTGCTGGTGCGGGCCGACCGGCTCGTCGCGCCAATTGCCCAGGCGCACGCGGAAACGCTCTGCGATGCGATCGCGAAGCCATTCGGCGTGCTGCCGCTCGGCCTCCCCGCCGTAGTAGATATGGGCGTGATAGCTCGCGATCTCGGCGATCGGCCTGACTTCGTTCATCGCGATGCTCCCCTTCGATGATTTTTTTGCGCCCGGCGGAACTCTAGCCGAAGCGCGGGCGCCTTGTCTGCAGCCGGCCGAGGTCCGCGCCTACGGTCGGCAGGGTTATCGGATATGGCGCTCCCCCGCTCCGTCTCGGCTGCGCCGAGCCACCTCTCCCGTCCACCTTGTGGGGGCGAGGAATTGCCAAACCGCCGAGGTTGCAACCGGCAGGAAGGATGGCAACGGCCGTTCTGCCTTTGCCCTAAATCACCGCGGTGACCGCGCCCTTCGCATTTAGGCGACAGCCGACTTTCGCCTGCCTCACTTCGATGCCGCCTCGCCCGTCATAGTCTATGCGCACCTCGATCGGCGCGTTGAGCCCGCTTCGGCGTTGACGCAAGGGGCCGGCGCTGACCGTGTAAACACGCACGGCGCCGAGGGGCTTGGCGGCCGCCGCGATCGCGGCGCGACAGGCGCGCACTACGGCGGCCGGCGTGCCGGGTATCGCCTTCGGAGGTGACAGCGGCGCGATGCGATAGCCTTTGGTGACCCGCCGGAGGTCGCCGCCGGCGGATCTGGAGGGCCTCAGCACTGGAGGCAGCACAATGGTCTGCGTCGCGCTTTTGGCCAAAGCAGGGGCTGTCGGCACCGCGGCCGGGTTCTGCGCAGAGGCAGCCGATCCGCTGACGGCGGAAGGATCGTCGCCCGCGGCGGCGCCGCCCACGCTTGTCGACACGCCTGTGCTGGTGCTGCCCAGATTGCCGCCGGCATTGACGCCGAGCGATCCGCCGCCGGTCGATGCGCCGACGTTTGCGCCGCCGACACCGTCGGCACTGGCGCCCACGCCCGCCGACACGCCTTGCGAACCGGCGCCCAATCCGGCGCCCACGCCGATGCCGCCGACCTTGCCGCCCACGCCGACGTCAAGCGCCGAGGCATACCCGATCGGGATGGCGATCGCCAGCGCGGCTGCTAGGTATTTTTTCATGGCCAGACCTTTGTTCCAAGGCCAACCTTGTGTGGCTCCTCATCGAGCGTCCGCTCGACAGCGGTCTGCGAAGCCTTCGTCGCGCGAACGCGTGCCGAGCGATGGCGACTTCTCGCCTTGCCAGGCATCGGCCTCGGCGGTGACCGGCGCGGCTGGAGGCCGCTCGAAAGACGAATGATAGAAAAGCGGTCTCGGCAACGCCAAGCAC
Organism: Mesorhizobium sp. M1A.F.Ca.IN.022.06.1.1; assembly: GCF_003952605.1. Taxonomy (NCBI): domain Bacteria; kingdom Pseudomonadati; phylum Pseudomonadota; class Alphaproteobacteria; order Hyphomicrobiales; family Phyllobacteriaceae; genus Mesorhizobium; species Mesorhizobium sp. M1A.F.Ca.IN.022.06.1.1. Next base: position 531,935 of record NZ_CP034455.1, read on the forward strand.
TGAAAAAGGCTTAGGACCTCTCCTTTCAACTTAGCTGTCGACAGCAGGGCAAGTTTGAGCTCGCCTACGCGCTGCTAACGGGTAACTTTCAAATTAGTTTCAACTAAAATGCAACAGAACAAGGACACCACCGTGCCAGCGCCGGTTGCTGATGCCGACGCCGGGCTCTCGTCGAAATGGCCGTCTCGCCTTCGCCGGGCCAATTCTCCCCCACTTCCTGGCGTGCGCGGGCCTGGAGGCTTGAGAGTCGCCCAGGGCGGCAAGGCGCCCGCGCTACCGGCTCGAAGCCGCAACGCTCGTCGCGCTGGCCGACAAGGACGCGGTGCTGGTCGGCCAGGCCGACCTGTTGCGATCGATGGTCGAGGGTGCGGCCGGCGATGCGATCCTGGCCAACAAGCGCGAGATCGAGACCGGCATCGCCGCCATCAGCGCCACATTGCGCGACAGGCAATCGTTCCTGCTGTGAGGGCCGGCTAGGCCTTGCCCCTGGAGCGCCTCACGCCTTTTGACTGGTGAGGCGCTCGAGCGCATCGACGATCAGGTCGCAGAATTTCGCATGGTCGAGCTTCATCGCCACGGTATGGCGGAAATCGACCTGCTCGCTCGCCGTGCCGCCGAAATGGCGCATGCCGCCCAGCTTCTCGAAATTGCAGACCGTCATGCCCTTGGTCCACCGTCCGGCAAGCTCGACGCGGATATCGGCCTTCTCGGTGGTGAAGACGCCTGCATCGATCATCGCCGCCACGCAGCAGGCGTCATGGACGGCGGGATAGGCTATCTGCAGCAGGCCGCCATGCGTGGTCGCAATGAACTCCCAGATATCGAGAATGAATTTGGCGATCGGGCCGCCGACAGCGCGCACCCTGTCCTGCAGGTCGGGGGTGGCCAAGGCCTGGTGCGTGAGGTCGAGCCCCACCATGGTGACGTCCCAAGCGGCGCGGAACACCACGTCTGCGGCCTCCGGGTCGGCATAGACGTTGAACTCGGCCGCGGGCGTGATGTTGCCGCGCGTGAAACTTCCGCCCATCGCGACGACCCGCTTCACCCGCTCGACGATGCGCGGCTCCTTGCGCACGGCTAGAGCGATGTTGGTGTAGGGCCCGACCGGCACCAGCGTGACGGTTTTCGGCTCATGCGCCATGACCGTCTCGATGATGAAGTCGACGGCATGGCGCTTGTCGAGCTCGAACGAGGCGGGCGGCAGCTCCGGGCCATCGAGCCCGGTCTCGCCGTGGATCTCGACGGCCAGCACCTGGTCGATGATCAGCGGGCCGGGACTTCGCCACCGGCACCTTTATGCCGTAGGCCGTGCATACGGAGAGCGCATTGCGCGTGGTGTTCTCGACATTGTGGTTGCCCGAAACCGTGGTGATGCCGAGAAGGTCGATGTTCGGGTTGCCGGCCGCAAGCAGGATGGCGATGGCATCGTCGTGCCCCGGATCGCAGTCGAGGATGATCTTTTCCATGGGGGTCGCCTCTCCCTGGCCTGCGGCGATTACAGACCGGGGCCTCTGGTGACGTCAAGGTTGCCATCCGGCCGAAGCGCGACCCCTGCGGTCCGATCACCATCTCGGACGTTCTTGCCTGCCCTTGATGCCGCCCTCAGCGCGCCGGCCCTCCTCTCGCCCCGCTCCCCCACAGCGCCCGCGCGAACACGTTGCGCTTGCCCCTGCGCGGCGCCAGCTCCACATCGCTGACCAGCTTCGCGCCGCCTTCGCGCCGCTCCAGCGTGATCTTGCGGCTGTGGAAAGCTTCCAGCTCGGCGCGGTGGGCGACGCTGATGACGGTGACCTTCGGCAATGCCTGGATCACCGTCTGCATCATCTTGTCCTGGCTCTTCTCGTCCAGCGCCGAGGTCGCCTCGTCCAGCACGACGATGTCTGGCTCGTGCAGCAGCAGGCGCGCGAAGGCGAGGCGCTGCTTTTCGCCGCCGGAGAGCGTCTGGTCCCACGGCGCCTCTTCCTCGATCCTGTCCCGCAGGTAGCCGAGGCCGACCTTGTCGAGGGCGGCGTCGATCTCGTCCACCGTCCAGTTGTCGGCGGCGGCCGGATAGGCGACCGCGCGCCGCAGCGTGCCGGTCGGGATGTAGGGGCGTTGCGGCAACATGAACAGCCGCTTGCCGGCATGGAAATTGACGCTGCCGCCGCCCCAGGGCCACAGGCCCGCGACGGCCCGCACCAGCGTCGACTTGCCGGTGCCGGATTCGCCCGCGACCAGCACCCGCTCGCCCGGGTTGATCTCGACCTTCGTCTCCTTGACCACGCCGGTGCCGTCGTTGAGGGTGACGGAGAGATCGTCCAGGCTGAGCATGGCGCCGTTTTGCGTCTCGCCGCGCCGGATGCGCCCAAAGGACTCGCTCTCTTCGGCGCGCTCCAGCCCGTCGAGCGACATCATCAGCGAAGCGACGCGGCGCGCCGAGGCGTTCCAATCGGCCAGGCGCGGATAATTGTCGACCAGCCAGCCGAACGCGCCTTGCACGATGGCAAAGGCGGAGGCCGCCTGCATGACCTGGCCGAGCGACATCGAGCCTTCGAGGAATTTCGGCGCGCAGAGCAGCACCGGCACCACCGGCGCGAACAGCATCGACCCTTGCGAGACAATCGCGGTGCGCATGTGCTGTCCGGTCAGCAGCGCCCATTGCCTCAGCACATGGCCGAAATTCCTGTCGATGCCGCTGCGCTCCTCCGCCTCGCCGCCGAGCAGCGCGATGCTTTCGCCGTTTTCGCGGACGCGCGTCAGCGTATAGCGGAATTCGGCTTCCGCCTGGTTCTTCCGCTCCGAAAGCTGCACGAAATGGCGGCCGATGACCACCATCGAGGTCGAGGTGATGGCGGCATAGATGACCGCGGTGACGACGAGGAAGCCGGGGATGGTGATGCTCTCGCGGCCGAGCGGTAAGGTGAGCGCGCCGCCGATGGTCCACAGCACGACGATAAAGGTCGAGGCCGCCAGAAAGGCGTTGAGGACGCCGGAGATGAAATCGACGGGGGACTCGGTGGCGATGCGCAGATCTTCGGTGAGACGGGCTTCGGGGTTCGAGTGGTCGCCGGCGACGAGGTTCAGCTGATAGTAGCGGCCGCTGGCCAGCCAGCGCGCGATGACAGATGTGGTGAGCCAGGAGCGCCAGCGGCGCTGGATCGTCATACGCAGGTAGACCTGAACGACGACGAGGCTGGCGCTTCCGGCAACCAGCGGCACGAAGACGGCGCTCAGCATATAGACGGTGTGGACATTGCGCTGCTCGATGGCGTCGAAGAAGGCGCGGTTCCAGACATTGATGCCATACTGGAAGCCGACATTGACGCAGATCAGCACCAACAGCCCAATCGTAAACGGCCATGCGAGCTTGTCGCCATTCCGGCCCCAATAGCCGCGCCCGCTGATCCAGAACCGCCTAAACAGGTACTTCCTGCGCGCCTGCTCGGCCTCCTCGGGCGTCAGCTTCGGACCGGGCTCGACGGATTCCGGCGGCGGCGGCGCCGGTTCGCCGACGGCCTCCGGCGTGGCTTCGGCCGGCTCCTCGTGCTCGGGCGATTGCTTCGGTTGCGACTTCTCTTCGCGGGGTCTTTCCGGGTGCAAGCTTTCCGGCGGCGACTTTTCCGGCCGCGTCTTGCCCGGGGGTGCCTTCGCTGCGCCCGTCTTTGCGGGGCGCGACTTCCCGGCACCGCGCGGCTGGGCGCCGTCGGCCGATCTTGGCTTGAGCTTTGCTTCAGACATCAGCCGACAACGGCTCAAAAATCAGAAGGTTTCACGATCTCGGCGAGAGATGTTGCCTGCCCGCTCGGGCCTCGACCTCACCTCACCCGGCAAAACCCCGCCGCGCGGCGGCCATGCCTTCCCACATCAGCTTGATCCCGAGCGCGCCGACCACGGCGCCGGCGGCGCGGTCGATCCAGTGCTTGGTGCCGAGATAGGCCGCGCGCGGCCGGCTGGAGGAAAAGGCGAAGGCGACGACCGCGTACCAGACGAATTCGTTGAGGAAGAGCAGCGGCGGCAGGACCAAGAGCATCCAGAGCGGCGGCGAGGCCGGCAGCATGGCCGCGAACATCGAGGCGTAGAAGATCGCCGTCTTCGGATTGGCGAGCTGGACCAGAAGCGCGCGACGCAGCGCCCGCCAGAACGAGCCGGCGCGCGCCGAGGCATCGTTCGCGATCTCGATCGGCTGATTGGCGCCGCGCCAGATCTTGATGCCGATCCACAACAGATAGGCGCCGCCGGCAATGCGCAGGAAAATGTCCAGCCAAGCGATCTGGACGAGCAGCGCGGTCAGGCCCGCGACCGCGATGATGGCGAAGATGAAGCCGCCGATGCCCATGCCGATCGCCGCCGCCAGGCCATCCGTACGCTCGCCGGCCACCGCGATGCGCGAGACGACGACGAAGCTCGGCCCCGGGCTCATCGCCCCCAGCAGGAAAACGCCAAGGATGGAAAGGATGGTTGCAATCTCGGACAAGGCTTCCTCCGCAGGTCGGCTGCAATTCCCTGCGCAGTACAATGCACGCGCCGCACGCCTTGTCACCATCCTGGCGGGCGATCGGCGAGCGCGAGCATGCCGAGACGGCGTCTGGTCAGGCTGGAGCCGCGCCCTATGTCTTCCGCGGCCCGTCCAGCCATCGGGCAAAACACCGCCTTTGCGGAACAGGCGGCAACTGCTTGGGTTGGCAGCCGTGTTCAGCAGTCGTACGGTATATGGCGGAAGTGCCTCTGCACACGGGGAGACTTCAGATGAAAGCTGCCGCAGAACGCGACCCTCGCAGGCGCGAGCTTTTGAAGGATCACGGCCCAGCCGGACTGGCCGCGAAGTCTGTTTCCGGCCGTGCCGCGGCCCAGCGGCGCCGACGACGCGCCGCCCACAGTCAAGACGTCCCGCCGATCCGTTCGCGCCAAGCATGATCCGTTCCAGTGCTTTCCTTCCCTAGACCGAGGCGAGGCCGCTCGCCGCTCTGGATAGGCCTGATCGCAACGCTCTCCGGCTGCGCGGGCGGGGTGCTCGACCCGCAGGGCCCGATCGGCGCGGGCAACCGCACGATCCTGCTCAACTCGCTGGCGGTCATGCTGGTCATCGTCATTCCGACGCTGGTGGCGCTGCTTTTGTTTGCCTGGATGTTCCGCGCCTCCAACCGCAACGCGCGCTACGAGCCGGAATTCACCTATTCGGGCCGCATCGAGCTGATCGTCTGGTCGATCCCGACGCTCACCATCCTCTTCCTCGGCGGGCTGATCTATTACGGATCCTACCATCTCGACCCGCGCCGGCCGATCGCCTCCAGCCAGCCGCCGCTCGACATCCAGGTGGTGGCGCTCGACTGGAAATGGCTGTTCCTCTACCCCGACCAGGGCGTCGGAACGGTCAACCAGCTGGTCATCCCGGCCGGCGTTCCCGTTCGTTTCAAGCTGACCTCGGCCAGCGTGATGAACACCTTCTTTGTGCCGCAGCTCGGCAGCATGATCTATGTCATGAACGGCATGCAGACCGAGCTCAACCTGCAGGCCGACCGCGAGGGCGACTATCTCGGCCTGTCGGCGCATTTCAGCGGCGATGGCTTCTCCGACATGAATTTCCGCGTGCGCGCGGTCCCGCCCGACGAGTTTGCGCGCTGGGCCTCTTCGCTGCATGGCGCCGGCGGCGTGCTCAACGCCCGCGCCTATGGCGAGCTTGCCAGGCAGAGCATCAACGTGCCGCCGGCCTCGTTCGGCGTCGTGCAGGACGGCCTGTTCGACGCGATCGTGCGCCAGACGCTGCCGCCCGGTCCGGGTCCCGCCGAAACCGCCGCCGGCGAACCGCAGGTAAGCCCCAAGGCACAGCCCAAGGCCGGGACGCCGGCGCCTGCCCAACAGCCGCAGCCGAAAGCGGGAGGATGACGATGCTCGGCAAGCTCGACTGGTCTGCCATTCCCCTCGATGAGCCCATCCCGCTGGGCGCCGCGCTCGTCGTCTTCCTGGCGGCCGCCGCGGTGCTGATCTGGGTCACGGTGAAAGGATACTGGCCCTATCTCTGGGACGAATGGATAACTTCGGTCGACCACAAGCGCATCGGCGTCATGTATATCGTCCTGGCGGCGCTGATGCTGCTGCGCGGCTTCGTCGATGCGGTGATGATGCGCACGCAGCAGGTGCTCGCCATCCACGGGCCAGGCTACCTGCCGCCCGAGCATTACGACCAGGTCTTTTCGGCCCACGGCACGATCATGATCTTCTTCGCCGCGATGCCCTTCGTCATCGGGCTGATGAACTTCGTCGTGCCGCTGCAGCTCGGCATCCGCGACGTCGCCTTTCCGACGCTGAATTCGGTGAGTTTCTGGCTGACGGCGACCGGCGCGCTCCTGGTCAACATCTCGCTCGTCGTCGGCGAGTTCGCCCGCACCGGCTGGCTGCCCTATGCGCCGCTGTCGGAGACGACCTACTCGCCGGGCGTCGGCGTCGACTATTATCTCTGGTCGATCCAGATCTCCGGCGTCGGCACGCTGCTCACCGGCGTCAACCTGGCGACCACCATTCTCAAGATGCGCGCGCCGGGCATGGGCTATCTGCGCATGCCGATGTTCTGCTGGACATCGCTCGCCTCCAACCTGCTGATCGTCGCGGCCTTCCCGATCCTCACCGCCACGCTCGCCATGCTGACGCTCGACCGCTACCTCGGCTTCCATTTCTTCACCAACGAAGCCGGCGGCAACCAGATGATGTTCATGAACCTGATCTGGGCGTGGGGCCATCCGGAGGTCTACATCCTGGTGCTGCCCGCCTTCGGCATCTATTCCGAGATCTTCTCGACCTTCTCATCGAAGCCGCTTTTCGGCTACCGGTCGATGGTCGCGGCGACGCTGTTCATCTGCATCGTCTCCTTCATGGTCTGGCTGCACCACTTCTTCACCATGGGCGCCGGGGCCGACGTCAATGCCGCCTTCGGCATAGCCACCTCGGTCATCGCCGTCGGCACCGGGGTCAAGATCTACAACTGGCTCTTCACCATGTATGGCGGGCGCGTGCGCTTCGACACGCCGATGCTGTGGGCGCTGGGCTTCGTCACCACCTTCATCATCGGCGGCATGACCGGCGTGCTGCTCGCCGTTCCGCCGGCCGACTTCATGCTGCACAATTCGCTCTTCCTGGTGGCGCATTTCCACAATGTGATCATCTCTGGCGTGCTGTTCGCCGCCTTCGCCGGCTTCACCTACTGGTTCCCGAAAGCCTTCGGCTTCCGGCTGCATGAGGGCTGGGGCAAGGCCGCGTTCTGGTTCACCCTTGCCGGCTACGTGCTGGTCTTCGTGCCGCTCTATATCGTCGGCCTGCTCGGCATGACCCGCCGTCTCCAGCATATCGACATGGACCTGTGGACGCCGTGGCTGGTCGTGGCGGCCTTCGGCATAGCGGTGATGATCGTCGGCGCCGCCTGCCAGGTCGCGCAGCTCGTCGTCTCGATCAGGCATCGCGACGAATTGCGCGACGAAACGGGCGACCCTTGGGACGGCCGCTCGCTGGAATGGTCGACATCCTCCCCGCCGCCCTTCTTCAACTACGCGCGGCTGCCGCATGTCGAGAACGAGGAACCCTACTGGACCATCAAGCAGCGGGCGATGGAGGAGCAAAGGCCCGGCGAGGACGAAAGCTATGAGCCGATCGAAATGCCGCGCAACAGCCCGACCGGCTTCGTCACCGCCTTCTTCAGCACGCTGATCGGCTTCGCCCTGATCTGGCACATCTGGTGGCTGGCGATCGTAGGCTTCATCGGCGCCTATATCACTTTCGTCGTCTTCGCCTGGCGAGAGCACGGCGACTACGAAGTCTCCGCGGAGGAAGTCGAGCGCATAGACCGCGACGGCAGGGCCGCACAGCTTGCCTGGCTGCGCAGACGGGAGCGCGTGGCATGAGCGACATCACGGCCGGCAGCGCGGCGCGCGATCCCTACCGGGTTGGACGGTCCGGCGGGCATGGCCATGGGGGACACGGTCATGGGGGTCACGGCCATGCGGGACACGGCCATGGCCTGCTCTCGGCGACCGGCCACGGCCAGGGCGGCCCGGCCTCGAAGTTCGTCACCGTGGCCTACGGCTTCTGGATCTTCCTCCTGTCCGACATCATCATGTTCTCGGCTTTCTTCGCGGCTTATGCGGTCCTGTCGACGGCGACCGCCGGCGGGCCATCCGGTAAGGAGCTGTTCGAGCTGCCGCGCGTTGCGGCGCAAACGGGGCTGCTGCTCACATCGAGCTTCACCGGCGGGCTGGCGACGCTCGCGACGCATCGCCGGTCGATGGCCGCCACGCAGTTCTGGCTTCTGGTCACCGGCCTGCTCGGTGCCGCCTTCCTGTTCCTCGAGGTGCAGGAATTCGCGGTGATGGCGAGCGAGCAGGCAGGCCCTTCGCGCAGCGCCTTCCTGTCAGCCTTCTTCGCCCTTGTCGGCTGCCACGGTACCCATGTCGGGCTCGGCCTGCTCTGGCTCGGGACCATGATGGCGCAGCTCTGGGTGAAGGGCTTCCGGCCGGAAATACTGCGCCGGCTCCACTGCTTCGGCCTGTTCTGGCACGCGCTCGACATTATCTGGGTCGCCATCTTCACCCTGGTCTATCTCTTGGGAGCGTCGCCATGAGCGACATCGACAGCCGGACCGACGAGGAACTCGACCGCCGCGATTCGGCGCCGGGCGAGGAGCGCATCACCGAGCACGAGTTGGCGGGAGGGCTGTCGGGCTACCTGCTCGGCTTCGGCCTCGCGATCCTGCTGACCATCGCCTCTTTCCTCGCCGCGCAGACCGGCTTGATCTACCAGCCGGCGGTGATCTCGGCCCTGGTGGTGCTGGCGATCGCGCAGATGGGCGTGCATCTGGTCTTCTTCCTGCACCTGACCACCGGGCCCGACAACACCAACAACGTGCTCGCGCTCGCCTTCGGCGTGCTGATCGTCGCGCTGGTCGTGATCGGCTCGGTCTGGATCATGGCCCATCTCAACCTGAACATGCCTCCGATGAGCGCCCATCAGGCCAGGATGATGCCATAAGGCGGCTCAACCCGCCGGCAGAGGCGTTCTCCCGCGTGGGTCGCCACCGTCACAGCCGGCCCGATCGACGTCATGACCCCATGCCAAAAGCATGGGGTCACATCGATGTGAGAGGTTTGATAGGCTTCCGCCGATCAGTGAATGGCGATGCGTCGCGTCACCTGACCGTTGCTTTCCCAGTAAGTGTGCTTCTTGGCGATGACGGGATCGTCCATTGCGGGTTGGACCTGCCCTCCGGTACTAACGGCGCGCGAGGTGACTGTGTGCTCCCCGGCGGAGGGCTTGGGCCAGTCGACGGACCATATCTTCCAAGCGAAGTCCGCCTTTTCGGTTTCATCGATGGTCGCCGGCATCCATGGGCCGTCATCGATCTTCACATCGACCCGCTCGATCGGCGCTCCCCAGGCCGCCCCGACGATCCGGTAATCATTGCCGATATGAGTGACCCGGGCCGGCGCAGACTTCAGGCGCGCCCTCCCGACAGAGGTTTCCATCCATACCGTCTCTCCGTTGTGCTCCTCCTCGCGCAGCGTGACATAATCGCGTCCCATGAACTGGTTCACGAAGCGTTGGTCCCTCACTTCGATACGCTTGAGCCATTTCACGTTCGCGATCCCGTACCAGCCCGGCGCAATCAGCCGCAGCGGGAACCCGTTATCGGCAGGCAAGGCAGTGCCGTTCATCTCGTAGCAGAGGATGTTTTTGGGGTCCAAGGCGTCGGCGAGCGACATGCTGCGCGCAAAGTTCTGCGTGAACTTGACGTCGTCGGCTCGCTTGATTTCACCTTTATCGGTGCCCCAGAAGACAACCTCGATGCCACTGTCGAGGACGCCGACCTCCATAAGGATCGGGGCGAGCGGCGTGCCCGCCCAGCGAGCATTGCCAATCCCGCCATTGAAGAACGGGAGGCCAGTATTGCCCGAACATTCGACCGTGAACGTGACTTCCTGGCGCGTTCGAGCCTTGATGTCGGCGAGCGTCAGGGCAGTCGGCTTTTTGACGGACCCGCCAATTTCGAGCTTCCACGTGCTTTCGTCGATGACCGGCCGGTCGAAATGCGCGATTGAGAAGAACTTGTCGTTGGGCGTCACCCAGGAATCGAGATCCTCCCACACCAACTGATTTTTGATGACTTGCGGAACCGGATTCGGCGGCAGCTGATCGAGCCACTTGATGACTTCCTCGCCGGCCCGGGTTGGAAAAGCATAGGCAATCCGCGATTGAAAGGACGCCAGCGCCACGAGGGTTGCCCCTCCTCGAACCATGAATTCACGTCTGGGAAGGTAATGCATGATCACTTCTCCTCCAGTGAAAAGCTCAGTTCTCCTTCAGTGAGTAAATGCGAATAGCGACCGCGATCGCGCAAAGCAGAAGCCGGACGCTGCGGGCAATGATGAGAGCGCGTGGAACACCCCCCGAGTTGGAAGTGCGCCCTAGTTGAAGCGACGTCTCCCGCTTTCAATGCGCCGGCGTGTCAGGTCCGAGCCGGCGGTCTTCAACTATACGCCCTATCTGTCGTCGTGGCGAGGCCAAGGGCTGGCATCTTCGCATCAGGACTCGATACCTGCATCGTGCTCCAAGCTTGAATGCCGCCGACGATTGATGCGTTGCATCTCGTGAGCGGCATGGACCTGGTCAGCACCGATGTCAGACTTTGGCAGGATCGGCAACCGTGACGTCCCACCAGGTCTTGACGAAGATCTGCGGGCCTGTTTGAGACTCGGGGTCAAATGGGGACACTTGCTTCACGGGGAGATGAACAGGCGGTGGGCAGGCTGTGAGGCGCGTTTTTCGATTGCTTGCCGCGGCGATCCTGGCGGCCGGCGTGGCCGGGTGCACCAGCATTTCCTACTACGCGCAGTCGCTGGAGGGCCATGTTGAGATCATGGCGGCGCGCAAGAATGTCGGCAAGCTGATCCGCGACCCCGCAACGCCGGAGGCATTGCGCGTCAAGCTGACGTCGGCGAGCGCCATACGCCGCTTTGCCACGGATGAACTGGCGCTGCCCGAAAACAGCAGCTACCGCAGCTATGTCGACATCGGCCGGGACGCTGTGACCTTGGCGGTTTTTGCCGCGCCGCAATTCTCGCTCACGCCCGTAACATGGTGCTTTCCGGTCTTCGGCTGCGTTCCGTACCGGGGTTACTTTTCCCGGAAATCGGCGGCAGAGAGCGCTGCCGAAATGCAGCGGCAGGGGCTGGACGTCTACGTCTCGGGCGTCACCGCATATTCCACGCTCGGATGGTTCAGCGATCCGCTGCTCAGCACCATGCTGCGCCAGGACGACACCTATCTCGCAAGCCTGATCTTCCATGAGCTGGCGCATCAGAAAATCTATGTGAACGGCGACTCCGCGTTCAACGAGGCTTTCGCGGTCTCGGTCGAAACCACCGGCGTCAGGAAATGGCTCCGCGCCACCGGCAATCGCGCGGGATTGCGCCGCTACGAAGCCAATCGCAAGCGCAGCGCCGATTTTCTCGGACTGATAGCGAAAACCCGGGACGAGTTGCGCCAAGTCTATGGAAGTCCGCGTGGCCCACAGCAGATGGCTGCCGCCAAAGCAGCCACGATCGACAGGCTGCGGATGCGCTACCGGCGCATGCGCGATACGCGCTGGGCCGGATACCGGGGCTATGACGCCTGGTTCGATAGCCCGATCAACAACGCAAAGCTCGCCGCGACTGCCGTCTATGGCGAACAGGTTCCGGCGTTTCTTCGCCTGTTCGACTTGTGCTCCGGCGACTATCCAAGGTTCTACGCCGCCGTTCGAAGGATCGGGAATTTGCCCGGACCTTCGCGCGCCCAGACGCTGAAGACCGTGGCGGCGTGCGATTGACCTGAACAGGCAAGGGTCGGCCGCGTACCCGACATGAGCGAAGCCAACTCGGCAGCCAATCACATCGGGCGCGCCATATGCGATTGCCCTTAGGCAGCCGCGCGGTGCCGCGACGCCCCAAAAAGGCCTCTTGCGGAGCCTCGTCGCAACAGCGGCGCCCGGTCGGCGCACGGCCCCTAGCTCGAAAACGTCACGGTCACGCCGCGCTGGCGGAAATAGGCCTGCATCAGCTTGCGGCCCGCGCGGTTGTTGTGCGCCAGCTTGGCCGGCTCGAACACCGCCTGTTTCAGCCCTTCCCGCGCCATCGCCGCCTTGAGCGTCGCGATATGCGCATCGATGTCGGCGTTGTCCGCGCGGATCGAGGCATAGATGCTTTCGGTCGCTTCGGCCACGGTCGGTTCGCTCACTTTATGTCGTCCTTCGGTTGGTTGCGCGGCGGCTTAACCGGGCCTGAAAACAAAAACAAGGCTCCATGGGGCGCCTTTACGTTGGGTGCGATCGCGTCGGCGTAGGCGATTAAGCCGGAAAAACATTGTCGCACTCACAGCAGAACCTTGCCCTATTCTCCCCGCCAGCTGCTTGGCGTCCAACGGCTACGAAGTGAGCGCCAGCCACGCCGTGCCGAAGACCAGCGTCAACAGCGTCAGCGGCAAACCGACCTTGAAGAAAGCTGCGAAAGACAGCTCCTTGCCCGCCGCTCTTGCCTGCTCAGCCACGATGAGGTTGGCGACCGAGCCGAGCAGCGTGAAATTGCCGGCGAGCGTCGAGCTCATCGCCACGACCAGCCACGCGCGGTGGGGGTTTTCGAGGCCCGGGATGAACGGCCTCAACGCCAGCACCGCCGGCACATTGCTCATGACGTTGGAAAGGACCGCGGTGAAGCCGGAGAGCCGCCAAACATCGTCGAGACCCATATTCTTCGCCGCGGCGATCATGTCGGGGGTGAGCAGCGTGCGCTCCGCGCCCGCCACGACCAGGAACAGTCCGGCGAACATGAAGAGCAGCGGGCCGTCGATCTCGCGGTAGATGCGGTGCGGCTTGATCGCGCGGGTGACGAGCAGGAAAGCGCCGGCAATGAGCGCCGCCTTGGCGACGGGCACGCCAGCGAAGAAGGCGAACGCCAGCACCACGCAGACGATCGTCGCCTTCAGCACCTGTCCCGGCAGCATGCGGCCGCGATAGACCTCGGGGCTGAGCTCGGCGGGGCGAGAGAATTCGCCGCGGTAGACGATGCGGACAATGACGATGACGGCGACAAGGCCGAACAGCGCCACCGGCGCGAGCGCCGCCGTGAAGGCCGGATAAGAAATGCCCGAAAGCGCGCCGATGACCATGTTCTGCGGGTTGCCGGTGATGGTGGCGACGCTGCCGCAGTTGGAGGCCGTGCAGGTGGCGATCAGGTAGGGAACCGGGTTGCGCCGGATGACGCGGGTGACGTGGACGACGATCGGCGCCATCACCAGGCAGATCGCGTCATTGACCAGAAAGGCCGAAAGCACTCCGGTCAGAAGCGTCACCATGACGAGCAGCATGAAGGGCGCGTGCGCATGCTCAATAGCGAAGCCGCCGAGCGCCCGGAACGCGCCCGACACTTTCAGATGCGCGACCACGATCATCATGCCGAGCAAAAGCGTGATCGTGTCGAAATTGATGGCGCGGTAGGCATCCTCCATGCCGATCGCGCCGATCGCGATCATGGCGGCGCCACCGAGCAGCGCGATGCCGGCGCGATCCAGCCTGAAGCCCGGAATACGGCCGACGGCAACGCCGGCATAAGTGGCTACCAGGATGAAAAGCGCTCCCGCACCGGTCCATGTCATTGCAGGAAATCCCGTTGCCTGCCCGCGCCCGACGGAATCTGCTCGGGCGCCCTTTGCCGGACGAGCTTTAGCAACGGCAGCGCAAAGGGAAAGGGTCGAGGGATGAAACTTTCGTCATCCGCCCGGGGCTTTTATATCTCGGATGGCTAATGTAATGTCTTGAGAAAAACAGGACCGACAATCCAGTCGTTGGGGACTAAATGGATGAACGCGGTCGTTGAAGCGGAGCATCGCGTCTCGCCAAACGAGAATCTGATGCCCTCGGCGGAATGCCGGCGCTGCCATGGCGCCAGGAAAATTTTCATTTGCGACCGCTGGGTCGCCTCCAACGGCCATTGCTGCCCGGAAGGAACGCACCGGCTGAGCTGTCCGGGACACAGTGTGATCTGCCTGGAATGCGGCGGATCGGGAGGCCAGAATGCCTGACCGGGTTCTTACCGACGTCGCGCTGACGGTCGCTTCGTCGTCCGTCCGACCGCGACAAGGCCGGTTGCGCAGACATCCTCATCGGCGTCGTTTTGCTGTTCAAAAGCCTTGCGGTGTTCCGGCGGCGAGCCATATTCGTACCGCAAAAGCGATCACTGAAAGCTGGCGCCTCCATGAAAAACCTGACGACCGCCCTTGTAGCCGGCACGATATTATGGACTGCGGGCGCCGCCGATGCGCGGCCCGACACACGCGCCATGACTTGTGGCGAGACGCAGGCGCTGATCCAGCGCCGGCATGCCGCGGTGCTGACCACCGGGCCCAACACTTATGATCGTTTCGTGCGCCAATTCGGCAATGAGTGCGACTGGCCGGAAGTCCCGATGTCGGTCGCGGTTCCGACCCGTGACGGTCCATGCCGCGTCTACCGCTGCGAGGAACCGGTCTTCGACTTTCCCGGTTGAGCGACGTTCCGACCGCGCTGTGGAACAGTTGAGGCAGCATGCGAATTGTACCGGATGGTGACACCAATGTCCCGGCTGCAGGAGGAACGGCCATGTTCGACGATGTCATGCGTAGCGGCAGCTGCCTGTGCGGCGGTGTCCAGTTCCGGGTGACCGGCGAGCCGCTGAGGGTGGGACTTTGCCATTGCAAGGACTGCCGCAAGACCAGCGGATCGGCGTATCAGGCCTTTGCCATATGGCCGCGCCAGGCATTCGAAAGCGCGGGTATCACCAGCACTTATGGCGGGCGAAGCTTCTGTCCAACCTGCGGCAGCCGCTTGCCGTCGGTTCGCGAGGACGAGGCCGAGGTGATGATCGGCAGCCTGGATGTCGTACCGACCGAAGGGCTTGAGCCCAGCTACGAATTGTGGATCGGTCGGCGCGAGCAGTGGTTGCATCCTCTGCCCGAGGCGAGCCAATTCGAGCATGACAGGACCGTCGCTGAGTCGGCGGCCGATGATGCCGAGCCGGAGACCGTGCGCGAGCCGTATCGCAAATCAGCCTAAATGCTGAATGGCAGTAAGGCTTAAGTCGCAGAGCAAGGACGCATCGGTCCAGCGAGCCGGCGCCTATGCCCGTAAACGACCGGACGCTGACCGCGAGGGCCTTGTCTTCTTCTGGAAGTCGGGCATTTTCAACCAACGGTCGGTTTGCCGGCGCGGCAGCGGCCGCTAGCATCCCCGGCGCGGCGAAAACCTTTTGGAGGCCGCTTCGGCCGGCGCGGCTCAGGCAACACCAGCATTGCCGCGCCGGCCTTACAAGATGGACAGTATGTCCAGCCCAGGCGTTACGTCCGGGCGAATACAACTTTTGATGCTGTTTAAGTTCGAAAGCTTCCTTCTCGCGTGAAGCACCGGCTTCATTTGCGACACGGAAATGAAAATTGTTTCGGCCAGAGAAAATTTTTCACGAAACGTATTTCCTGGATGATGCCAACTATGCGGCGTAGCTATGCAAGCAAGCGGCAGGCCCAATCATTTTCCTGCCTTGTACAAAAACTCACCTTTGTTTCTTTTTGATTTTAAGACATAGTACTGGCGAATCCTGAAACCGAACGGGGCGGTTTTCATGACACTGGCGCCTCAACGCAGCCGCAACCTGCATATGCGGTATCCACCGATCGACGGGTTTTGGACCTGGGACATCAAGCGCGACCGCATCTATGGGGACGCGAATCTGTCCGCTTATTTCGACCTGACGCTCGAGGAGTTCTCGCACGGCGCGCCGCTGGAGCGGTGCATGCAAAGCATAGAGCGGGACGATCGGCCGCGGGTTCGGCTGGCGATCCGCAAGGCGATCGAGCGCAGGTCAGGTTTCCGCGAGGTCTACAAGGTCCGCTCGGAAAAGATGGGGCTGCGCAAAATCCTTGCCGTCGGCCAGTGCTATGTCGATGACATGGGCGAGGCAGCGCTCTATCCCGGCTGGTTCATCGACCTGACGCAGGATGCCGCGGGTGAGGATCACTCGCTGCGCGAAATCCACGACCATGTCGAGCAGGCCAGGGAAATCGCGCAGTCGATCGAGGACGACATGCTTTCCTACCTGCTGGACAACATCGAGGAAGAGATCCTGCAAAGACTTGGCGAGAGATCGAGGAGGCGCAAATCGTCCTGAGGCGATCTTTGTCGGTTTCTCGGCCGGGTTCCGGGCTAGCTTCTGGGCGGAAGCCTGCCGCGCCTGCCGATCTCGGCCGTCACCATGCGCGCGAAATGCGAGTGGGGCGAGCGGCGCTCGATAAGCTTGGCTCGCTCGAGGGCAGCGTCGCCGTAGAATTCGATCAGCACGTTGGCGGCCTTGGCGGCATCGGCCTGCAGCCTGCCGAGATCGGCCTGTCCGCTCCCGCGCGCGGGCTCGCTCCTGGCAATCACGTCAAGCATGGCTTGCAGCTTGTCGGGAGTGCTGCCCTCGTCTTCATGCATATTCGCCATCCGATTGGGGGCGTAAAATATCGACATTTTCGCGCGATGTGCAACAGCTTCATTGATCGAGCGCAGGTGCAACCGGGCGCAGCCTGGCCGCGAGCGAGCCGACAACATTCGTACAAGTATAGTCAGCCAAACTTCCACGCAGACATTGGGGGCACCGATGGACCAGCCGAGCAAAATGGAAAACCTGCAGTTTGCGCAGGGGATCTTGCGCGAGCTTCGCCAGAAGGCTGAGGCCGACGGCGAAAAGCTTCTGACCTATCTCATCGACATGGCTTACCTTGAAGCCAGCGACCGCATCCGAGCCCATTGGATCGGCCATGAAAACGAGAACCGCCGGGCCAAGGGCTAAGGCCACTGTTCCAGCCGGAGCATGCCGGCGAGGTGCGGGCTTGCGCCCGAAACGCAAGAAAGCCCGCCATGCCTTTCGGCACGGCGGGCGGGATCCTGAATGAAGGGCTGCGCAGCCCTATTTTTATGATGCGGCGGCCTTTTCGCGGACGGGAAGCTTCCAGCCCGGCCGGACGAAATGGCAGGTGTAGCCGTTGGGATAGCGCTCCAGATAATCCTGATGTTCGGGTTCGGCCTGCCAGAAGGCACCGGCCGGAGCGAGCTCGGTGACGACCTTGCCCGGCCAGAGACCCGAGGCGTCGACATCGGCGATGGTGTCTTCGGCCACCCGCTTCTGCTCGTCGCTGGTATAGAAGATCGCCGAGCGGTAGCTCATGCCGACATCGTTGCCCTGACGGTTCCGGGTCGTCGGATCGTGGATCTGGAAGAAGAACTCGAGCAGCGTGCGGAAACTGGTCTTGGTCGGATCGAAGACGATCTCGATCGCCTCGGCATGGGTGCCGTGATTGCGGTAGGTTGCGTTCGGCACGTCGCCGCCGCTGTAGCCGACACGGGTGGAGATCACGCCGGGCAAGCGGCGGATCAGATCCTGCATGCCCCAGAAGCAGCCGCCGGCAAGGACCGCGCGTTCGGAAGAAGCCATGTCAAACCTCCTTGGATTTCTCCATAAGTGGGGATTGTGGCCCGCTTCTTCCAGCGGCTCAAGCGCCTGGAAAAGGGCGCCTGGAAAAGGGCGCCTGAAAAAGGCGACGGGAAAGGCGCCTGGAAAAGGGCGACTGGCAGGGAAACTAACCGAACCACGGTGCCTCAGTCTGCGCCGATTGCTCGCCGGTCGGGCAAACCGGCGAGCCTCGGGCTGAGCGCCAGCTTCACTTGGGCCCTTTATCGCCCCTGCCGTTGTCGCCTCCGCCATTGTTGCCCCGGCCGGGATTCCCCCGGTCATGGCCATGGCTTTCACCACCGAGGCAATTGGCGTCGCCGACCCCGCAGCAGCGGCCGGCCCACAGCTTGTTGGTCGGCGTGTTGTCGCATTCGTAGATCTGCTGGCCGGCCATCGCGGATCCACCCAGGGTGGATACGGCCAGGGCGGCAAGAAGTGCATTGCGAAGGATTGCAGGCATCGAAAATCTCCATGGATACACGGGTGTTCATTTGCACCGATGCGTCGCATGGCGACGCGAATTGGTTCATCGCGATTGGCAGAATTCTTGCCGGCCGGTGTCGCCAATGCTCGGGACTGATCGGCACGGCTCCCATTCCGCGCCGCTCATTCTTCTGGTGCGGGCCTGAAGCGCCGCACCAGCACCTCGAACACGATGTCCGAAAGGCGGCGATGATTTCCGCGCGCTGCTCGGGCGAATAGTGCCCGGCATCTTCGATGGTCATGAAGGTCACGTGTCGGGACATATTAGTCTCGTCGTAACTATCTGCCCCAACCAACTATTGTCGTTGATAATACTGTTCATCAATGCGAAGTTCCTGATGAAACGGGGGAGATACATGATCCGCATTGCAATCGTCGTGGCCATTGCCGCGAGCGCCTCAGCCTGCCAGTCGAACGTGCCCTATGACACGAGCAAGCAGACCTGCGGGATGCACGAGTTCAGGGGGTTCCAACGCAAAGTTTGTATCCCGGACACACCGAACAAAGTATGCAATGTCTGGTACAATCCAATTACTCGTGACGAAAGGATATGGTGCCAACCGCTAACCCGGAAAGCGACCGACCCTAAGGCTCGCGCCAGGCAGCTTGCGGGCAGCAAATATCCCTGATCAGATTTCATCCGTATTTTTTGGCTCCAATTCCTCGCCCCACGAACGTGGGGGAGGTGGCGCGGCGGAAGCTGCGACGGAGCGGGGGCAGCGCCGGCTGTCGATGCAAGAGCGGAAAGCTACTGTAAGCTTGTCGCCCTACGAAGACCCCCTCTCCGGCCGCTTCGCGGCCACCCCGCCTTGCGGGGGCGAGGAACCCAAGCCCTGAACCGCCTCCGCCGACAAAAACCGCAGCACCACATCCGACATCCCGAGCAGCGGTGTGAAAGTCACGATGGTTATCCCGCCCGTCGCATTGGTGCGGGTCAGACCCTCGGAATAAATGTCCAGCGGCGGCTCCTCGTCGAACCAGACACCGTGCAGCGTCTCGCCCTGCCATTTCTCGCGGCCTTTTTCGTAGGACTTGAAGGAGAGCACGCTTTCGCCCGCCTGCACATCACCGCCACCGCCCCAGCGCACGACGACGCTGTCCAGCGCTCCAGGGGCGCCGCGGCCCATCGTCGTTTCGGCAATGGCGTCGGCCGGGATCATGCCGGTGCCCCATTCCGCCTGTCGCTGCGGCGGGCCGACCAGCACACGCTGCGGATTGTCGCGCGTGCCCTCGCCGGTGACGCCGGCGGCCCAGAGCCGGACGGGCGTGTCGAACACCTTGCCCCTCCACCAGTCCGGATAGCGGCCGGTGAGGTGCATGGCCCATTCGGCGCCCCCTGCCCTGGTCTTGCCGAGCTGGTTACCGGCCATGAACAGGCGCTCGCGGTTTTTTGCCCTCCCCCCGCGTGGAACTCGGACTGCCTTTCGTATGGCCTGTAGGCAGCAAGAAGGTTACGTTGACGGCGTCGGTCCATCTCCTCGAGCAGCGCCAGATAGGTCGCTATCATCGAGGAACGGCCGCAGCCTCGCTTCGAGGCAGCGGATGCGGCTGCGGATCTCCTCATCGCTCAACTGGCCCAGACTGTTTTGGTTCGCATCGAGACCCTGCGAGAACTCTTTGGGCAGCATCGTCAGTACGACCTTCAGATACTGGTCGGGCTTTTCCGCCCTGACCGCGGCGATGACGCCGGCGCCATGGGCGCGGAAATCAGCGCGCAGCGCCGCGGCGAAATCGTCGCCCAGCGTCTTTTTCGAGCGCCTGGCTATCGGCGCGGCGGCCGGCTCAGCCTTCGCTCCAGCGGTTCGGGCGCCGGCGCGCCGCGCCTTGCCTGCGCAGTCAGCCATTGACGGCTGCATCGGCTGCCGGCGTTCCGGCGGAACGAACCGCACGCCACTTGGCGGGCTTGCGCGCCGGCTTCTTGCGCGGCTTGGCGCGGGCGGCCTTCGGCGCGGAGGGCTGATCGACCTGTCCGGAAAACGGCTCCGTTCGTTTCAGCTTCGCCGCGGCGGCTCTCATGGCCGACGGATCGAGACCCTGGCGCGGAAAGCCGAAGCCGGCGATCGCGTCGACCGGACCGCCGCGCACCATGCCGATGCGCACACCCGGCGCGACTGCCTCGACGCGGCTTGTGCGGGGCGGCTCGCCGAACGATGCGAACTCGCCGATGGCGCTGACGATTTCGGCGCTGTCGTCGCCGGTGATGATGGTGGCATAGCGTGGCATGCAGAGCTTCCGCAGATTGGATTCAACTAAAAAGGTCGAGTTCCCGCCCCGCCTGTCCTGCCGGACATCTCGCCCGCAAGGGGGACCATCGATCCCCTTCTTGCGGGGGATATGGCTGGCACGCCACAGGAGGATGCTGTCCCGTCGCCTCGCCAACTGGCGAAGCCCCCAAGGTGAGGAGCCACAAAAAAACCCGCCGGCTGGCGGGTCGTTGGCGCAAATCAGCACCATGGATAAAATCATAGCAGAGCTGCCCTCACCTGACAAATGCTCTTAGGTAAATTTTCCTAGCTGCTTGTCTGCAGCCTTGCCGGGAAGCGACTTTCGCTCGCGCACCGATAAATTGTGGCCCAGGTCTGAAAGTTCCAGAAATTTTTTCTCGGAACCACCTCCGGGCCGAGGGGTTCCACCCCTTAGTCGCGACGCGACAGACTCCCGAAAAGAGAAACGATCTCGCACAAGAAGGAGAAGATCATGCTCATCAAGATTCTTGCGGCATCGGCTCTGACCATCGGTCTGGCTACGGCTGCGATGGCTCAGAATGCAACGGGCGGTACCGCCGACACGGCGGGCAGCGGCCAGAGCATCACGGTGGACCCCACCACGCCTGCCAATCCGCCGCCTGATCAGATGGCGCCCGATACAGGCACGACAGGCAGCATCACCACGGACGGCATGAATTCGAACGCCGATCGGAATTGCCCCGCGACGCCGCAGGGCGCCCAGCCGGATGCAACTCACACGTCGCCTGGCACGGCATCGCCGTCGGTCAACGATAATCATTGCGGCAAGTAGTAACGAGACGCGGCAGTTTCGTCGCGCGAGGGCCGTGGAGTTGCGCTCCACGGCCCTTTGCTTGGAAGGGAACCATGGCGGACGTGAGCCGTTGCAAGGTCGGGCGTGAGCCGTTGCAGAGTTCAGCAAGGAGAGACCCATGGCAGACGATGAAACCAACCAGGGTAAGGACACGAACGCAGCAGCCGCGCGCAACGGCAGCTCGACGTCCCAGGGCGGCGGCACAGAGCGAAGCAATCCGAGCCGCAGCAGCGCTGCCCGCAGCGGCAGCGCTTCGCGCACCAGCGCCAGATCTTCAGCCGCTTCGGAAGCGGCGATGAGGAAGCAGATCGCCGAATTGAAGCGCGAGGTGAGCCGGCTCAACCGCGCGCTTGCCGATCAGGCCGAGGAAGCCGCCAGTGCGACGCAAGGGTGGTACCAGAGCGCGGCCGACCGGGCCTCCGGCCTCTACAGCGGCGCGGCCGACCGAGCTTCTGAATTCTACGGCGGCGCGAGCGATCGCGCCTCACGCGCGGCAAGGCAGTTGCGAAGCCAGGCCCAGAGCGTTTCCGAAACCGTGCAGCAGAATCCCGGCACCGTTTCCACCGCCATGGTTCTTGGCGGCCTGGTCGGCTTGCTGATCGGCATGGCGATGGCGCGCAACTCGGACACAGACCACGACTGGGCCCGCCCCTGGACCCGATAGAGCAATCGCGCCCCACGGCCGCCGCAGCGCAGGCCGCTGAAGGAGGCCGGGCCCAGAGCCCGGCCTTTCCATAGCGGCGGGTTGGTGTGCCCGGTTGTCGTTGGTGTGCCCGGTTGGGCTGGTCATTAGCCGGACCTTATGGAATCATTCCCTAAGGGGAATCGCGGAGAGCGGGCATGGACAAATCCGCCATGGCATCGGTCTTTCGGATGCGGCATGCGCCAGCAGGTATTTCAGGCGTTCGCAGTCTTGGCCGAGGCCAGGCGGATCCGGTCTTCCATTCGCGCCCGCTTGGCGAAGCCATCCGCTTCATCGCCGAGGCAGACGGCCAATATGATCTGAGCGCCGTGGCCATCTCCTATGGAGATCGCTCGACGCCGCCGCTGGGCGCCCGCGAGATCAAGCAGCTCTGGGCCGAATACGGCGTGCGCCTGATGGAGGCCTAAGGCGGTCCCGGATCGGAAACGCCGCTCATGCGTTTTCAAGCGAGGTCAATGGGAGGAAGCGCCATGAACGTCGCCAATCTGCAACTCGAGGGCCTGCTGATGGCCGTCGCGGCAATCAACCATACTCTGGTGCGCAAGGGGGTGCTGACGGTCGAGGAGATCGACATCGCGCTGCGCAAGGCCGAGGCCGTCGAGACAGGCGAGGACCGGTCCGAGGCGATTTCGGCGTCGAACCGCGATGCGATCAACTTCCCGATCCGCCTGCTCGAGCTCGCCAACCAATGCCAGCCGGAAGCGGACATGCCTTCCTTCTCCAAGCTGGCGCGCATGGTCGGGCAGATGAAGGAACCCTATAACGATCAGATGTGAAGTGGCGGCGCCTCACGCCCGGCCCGGCCAACCCTGTCGGACGGCGAGCAACTTGCCCGGCCCATGCACGGCGGCGAAGAAAAGGCCGGCGAGGAAAGTGAAATGATCGACGAAGAAGCCGAACTCGGCCTGGTTGCCGGTCCAGTGCGACGGGCCGTGGAATGAAAAGCCGAGGAAGATCACATAAACTGCCGCGACCAGCGCCGCCGGCGTGAAGAAGGCGCCGGTGAGGAAGGCGATCACCAAAAGCACCTCCAGGATCGCCGCGCACCAGGCGAGAAACAGCGGGAACGGAAACCCGGCGGCGGCGATGTAGCCAGCGGTGGCGCCCATATCCATGAACTTGAAGGTCACGGCCATCGCGAAGACGGCGGCGAAGATCAGGCGAGCGATGAGAATGGCGGCGGTCTGCCAGGCCGATTGCGTTTCCACGTTGTCCCTCCGGTTCGAAGCTGTTGATGCCCCAAGGACGGAGGAAGGGCAATGATTCCGACAGGGGGCTGGAATTTTTGCTTCACTTGTTTCCTCACCCCCACTGCAGGCCGAGGAGAGTCGCCGCGCAGCAGCCGGTGAGGCGCCGGCGACGCCGGGACGAACCGCCAGACGGCGAGCCCACAGCCAAGCTCGGCGCTCAACGAGGGCGCTCTCCCTCGCGGCTACGCCGCGCCACCTCTCCCCTGTTCGCGCGGGGCGAGAAAGCTCAGCCCGCCTTCGCGTGCGGCGGGTGGCTGATCGAGTCGCGCACGGTGCCGTAGGCCGCACCCCAGCGGTCGGTCATGTCGCAGCGTATGTCCCAGAGCTCGGGGAAGAAGCGGTGGCGGGCGCCGCCTTCCAGGATCTCCACCGGGCGACCCTTCAGCGACTTGGCGCCAAGACCGATCGAGCGGTGGATGAGATAGAGGTGGTTGGCGCGGAATTTCTGGAACAGCTCGTCGAACTCGATCAACGCCTCGGCCACGACATAAGCATCGCCATGGTCGTAGTGAGCGTCGTAGACGTCCTCGACGGAAAGCCCGCGGCCGTCGAGATAGGAATGCTTGAAGGCTCGCCAGAGGTCCGGCGGCAGGCGCAGGATAAGCTTGAAGCCTGGCGATTCCTGGCCGCTGCCATTACCGAGCTCGAGGCGGATCTGCTGGTACTCCTTGGGCGACATCGTCTCCAGCAGATCGAGCTGCGCCGTCATCATGCGCACCAGCCGGTGCACGCGGCCCATCAGCGTGATGATGCGGTGCGTGTCTTGCCTCTCCAGATAGTCGAGCACGTCGACCAGCGTGTAGGCGATGAGCTTCATCCACAATTCCTCGACCTGGTGCACGATCTGGAACTGCAGCTCGTCGGCATTGACCATTTGCGAGAGCGGCTTCTGGCAGGCGAGCAGCTGGTCGCATTTGAGATAGACGCCGTAGTCGCGCATTTCGGGCGCCTCGATGCGGGCGTGATAGTCCGACTTGTCCATGGCTCATCCTCCTCGCGCGGGCATGTTCGGCAAGCAGCCAAGGATAGCGCTTCCGGCTTGAACATTGTTCCTTTCTGTTATCCAAATAGCGGAAATTGGAGTACGATTAGCGCCCATTGTCGCGACATCGGAGAACGGACTATGCTTGATGCCCTTGACCGCAAGATAGTGTCAGCACTCGAGCGCGACGCGCGCATCTCCTTCGGCGAGTTGGCCGAAGAGGTGGGACTGAGCAAGACGCCGTGCTGGAAACGGGTGAAGGCGCTCGAGAATCAGGGCATCATCCGCAGCTATTCCACCCGCATCGATCCGGCCGCGATCGGCTTCGACATCGAGGCCTTCATCCAGGTGTCGATCGACTTCGAGGTGTCGGACGCCTTCGAGGCGGCGGTGAGGAAGCACCCGCTGATCCGCCGTTGCTATGCCACGACCGGCGAGGCCGACTATCTGTTGCAGATCGTCACCGTGGACATGCGGGCGCTGGACAGGATGCTGCGCGAGGAGCTCAGCCGGCTGCCCGGCGTGCGCCGCACCGTCACCTCGATGGCGATGCGCGAGATCAAGGGCGACATCTCGTTCGCCGATGCAGCGGCGCATGCGCTAAGGGAATGATTACAAGAATATTTGCAATCAAAGGTAATTTCGGTATATACCTTAATTGTCGAGACGGGCGGGGGCGATGCGTTTCGAATGGGATGCCGCAAAGGCTAAGATCAATAAGGCCAAGCACGGCATCGATTTCGAGCTCGCTCCGGAATTCGATTCGCCAACGCGGTCGTCGCCATCGACGACAGCACGGACTATGGCGAGGAACGCCTGGTCGCCACCGGGATCATCGGCCTGTCAGTCTGTGTGATGGTCTATGTCGAGCGCGGCGAAACGATCCGGGTGATTTCGCTGCGACGGGCCACGAAGAAGGAGATCGAGAGTTATGTCGAAAACCTCTAGTCGTTCCCGCTCCGCGCCCGTGCACCGGGAAGCAATCCCGCCGAGGCGCACCCGCGAGGAAGCCCTCGGCATCGCCCGGGCCGCGCTTTCGCGCATGTCCGAACAGGAAGATGCGGCGATCAGGGCGGCGGCGTTGGCCGATCCGGATGCGCAGCCTGCGGAAACATTGCCGCGCCGCAAGCCGGGCCGCCCGCGCGCCGAAGTCAAGAAAGTGGCCGTTTCGCTGAAGCTCGACCCCGATGTGGTCAGCGCTTACCGCGCCCAAGGTCCCGGCTGGCAGACGCGGATGAACGACGATCTGCGCAAGGCCGCGAAACTAAAGCGCCAGGCTCGCTAGACTGCCCTGGCAGGTTGGCGGTGCTCAGGTCAGCCTGAAGCAGGCCGGCCGGCTCGGGCTGCCGCAGCGGCTTTTCCTTCTCGGCGTCGGCCTTGCGCTTCGGGCACGCCTCGAACTCGTGATCGCGGCCGCCGCAATAGGAGCAGCATTTGGCAGGCTGATCGGGATGGAGCATCGGTGCCATTCCCAAGAATGCACGAAAAGGTTTCCGGTTGCAGCAATTGCGTGAGGTCGCAACCGTTGCTCAGCCCCGTGCCCCGATTGGTCATGCAGTTCCGGTCGGAAAACCGGCTGCACGCTTTTCCTGGAATTGTCTTTTCAAAGGAGCTCGCCGCTTGCGCGGCGGGCTCCCTTAATCACCGCTCACGCATGCGCGTGGGGATGACGGACGTCCCAGACGGCCCAGGCAGATGCCGCGACCACGAGCACGCCAAGGATGACGTGCGTGAGCATCACGTTCCTGTCCGCCGCGAAGCCCAGCAGCCAGGGCGACACGATCAGCCAGAGCCCGAGCACGAGATTTACCCATTCCTCCCATTCGGCGAACACCGAAAGCGTCGCGAGCGCCAGCGCACCGAGCAGGACGCCAACAATCCAGGCGTTCCACGCGGGCATCATTGCCGCGGTGAATCCGATGACCCAGGGTGAGATGAACAGGCAGATCGCGAGGACCAGGATAACCCAGTCCTTGCTCTTCCTTTCTTCCATCAGTTTGCTTGCCATGACAACCTCCATCGATGAAGCCAGACCAAAGCAACTGCAATCGCGTGCAATGCGCACGCTATGTTACATGATGTAATACATTTTTACGGAGCGACAAGGGAACCTTCCGCGGCAGCCGTATTGCGCGCCGTGGCGGCCCGCACAAGCTCCCGCTGGATCGGGCCGGGCCGTCCCTTTTACGGGAAAGCCCTTCGAGGTGGGGAACGGACTGTCATCCGTAGAAGTCGCTTCCGCTCTCGGCGCCGAGCTGCGGCATGACAATGGCCTCTAGCGGTGCCGTCAGCGACCATTTCAACGCACCGGACGAGCGCTCGAGACTGGAGGAGCCGCTAAGGGATTGCGGCGCCACCCGCTGCAGCACCACGGTGCCAAAACCCTTGCGCGCCGTCTCGTCCGGCTCGCCATTGGCATGGCCATTCGACCTCTCCTGCCAGACAAGGTGAAAGTGGCGCTGCGCCTTCGGGCCGGTCTCGACCGTCCAGGTGATCTCGACATGCCCGCCCTCGCCTGCCAACGCGCCATATTTCGACGAGTTGGTGCCAAGCTCGTGGAAGGCCATGCCGAGATTCTGCACGGCATTCGACTGCAGCGTCAAAAGCGGGCCGGAAAGCGAGATCCGCTCCTCATGACCAAACGGTTTCAGATGTTCCTGGATCAGGTCGAAGAGACTGGCGCCTGCCCATTCCGAGGTGACCAGCAGATCGTGCGAGCGTGACAGCGCCATGATCCGGGCCCGGATCATCTCCTCGAACTCGCTGGGGCTGGCAGAACGCTTGTTGGTTTCCCTGACCATCGACAGGATCACCGCGAACTGGTTCTTCACACGGTGGTTGACCTCGCGCATCAGGAGCCGGATGCGGCGCTCATTTTCCCTGGCGGCGGTGATGTCGCGCGCGATCGTGGAGGCGCCGACGATCTCGCCCGCAAGGCTCCTGATCGGCGACACCGTTACCGAAACGGCAACGAGCGAGCCGTCCTTGCGCTTTCGCATCGTGTCGAGATTTGCCACGCCCTCGCCCCGGCGGATGCGGCTGATAATGTCGGTCTCCTCGTCGTGCATATGCTCCGGGATAAGGAGCAGCATCGATTGGCCGATGGCTTCCTCCGCGCTGTAGCCGAACATGCGTTCTGCCGCGCGGTTCCAGTCGGTGATGGTGCTGTTCAGATCCTTGCCGATGATGGCATCGAAGGAAGAATCGACAATGGCGGCCAGACGCGCATTGGCGCTGGCATCTTCAAATTCCCTGCCCCCGGATGTCACCATGGGCATTAGTTAGCGCGGCCGAATCTCATAGCAAGCGGCTAAGCCTTGGAGGGGTCAGGATTTTCGCCATTCCCCTTTGCTGGAGAGCACGCCGAAATCCTGCGACTTCATGCCGGTCTCGGCTGTCAGGAAACCTTCGGATGCGAGCCCCCTTCGCAGAAGCTCGCGCACGGCGGCCGAGCGGCTCGGCATGCGTTTCTCGAAGCGCCAGTTCTCGACTGCCGCCAGTTCCTCTTCCGTCAACATGATCTGCAGCCTTTGCGGCCGCTCCAATTCAACCACCCTAGCCTCCCGCAGGTCATGACACGAATGAGTATGACACTCACTGCCAGTAAAAGTAGGATTCGGCTCAAAAGACGTCAAGGTCATGCGAGACAACAAAGGCGGGGGACGCTGGCGGTGCTAACGATATGGCTACACCGCATTTGCCGTTCTATGCTAACTTATTGATTTTTTTACAGCTTTTCCATTTTTTAGTTGCCAACCGAGCGAGGTCGGCGCATTATCGCCGGCAGAGGGATGAACCGCCGCGAAAGGAGGTTTTTCCGATGTTACGAGGATTTTCCGACCGGTTGCGCAACGACGCTCACCACAAGGTCCAGCGGGCTTTGCGGCAAAACGGCATCGTCAACATCATCCAATTGTCGGAAGAAATCAGGCTGATGAATCTCGGCGAGAACATTGCCCGCGAGGATATCGAGACTCTGGTGATGCAGGTGGCTCAGCTCTATGGCGGGGCCATCGAATTCGACGAAGAGGCGCTGACGGCGCTCGACCTGCCCGACGCCTGCCCGGCTGACAGCCGCAACGACCTGGAAAAGGCGTTGCGAGAACGCTCGCTCCTTTCACCCGAGTCGGCGGATCTGCTGCAGGTGAGCGACAAGGGCTAGAGCAATCCAGTCACTCGCTGGTCAACTCGTCGAGCAGGCGCAGTCCGTTCTCGTACTTCTCGGGGTCGATGCCCGCCTGGTGCGCCTGCCAGAGATTGTCCTTGAGGTCCGCCTGCTTGACAGGCAGCGCAAGCTCGTTGGACGCCGCACGGCAGACAAAGTCGTGCTCGCTTTCGTCCATTCTTTTCGTCAGCGCGTCGACGGCGGCGACGACCGGAAAGCCGAAGCCCTCGGCCTCGAGCCGATCGAGCGTCCACCCCTCGCCTTTCTCGACCACGTCGTGCAGGTAGGCGACGGTTTTCTCGTCAAGCGTTTCGACCGCATCGGCGACGCGTCTCAGATGTTCGATAAAGGGACGGCCGGTCTTGTCTTTCTGGCCGCGATGGGCCTCTTCGGCGATCTTCGCTGCCTGGTAAAGCATGATCTCCTCGATCTATTGGAAGCCCGCCCCAACGGGACAACGAGACGGGCAGGATTGGGTCCCGACCGGTCCGCCGGCACGCCTTGCAGGGGACGGCGCGCCATACTGCGGCAGAACATGAGCAGCGTTCAAATGTTCCCTCGTGTCCGGCCGAAAAACAGGAACCCGCGGCCCGCGCAGTCGTTAGCATTTACGCAAACACAAAGGAGGTCTGCACCATGGATTGGAACCGCGTCGAAGGTAACTGGAAGCAGGTCAAGGGCAAGGTGAAGGAACAGTGGGGCAAGCTCACCGATGACGACCTCGACCGCATCGCCGGCAACCGCGAGCAGCTCGAAGGCAAGATCCAAGAGCGCTACGGCATCGAGAAGGATCGCATCCGCCGCGACATCGACGACTGGGCGAGTCGCCAGGGCTGGTAAGATCCGCCGCCGGATAAAATGAGCCCGCAGCCCCGATCGGGGCTGCGGCGTCGAAAGCCAGAATTTTGATTTCAGAACAGGGACGTTATATTAGTTGACTAAGCGATTCGTGGCACGGTGAACCGATGGCCAAGAAGAAATCGAGACCGGCCTTGTCCGTTATCGCCGCAGCCTCGCGATCGGAGGCTTCCGAAGCGATTTATTTTGCCCGCAAATGCGGCCTTACCCCCGATGAAGCCCTGCGGATAATGCGCGAGGCGCTCGTGACCGTGGGGCCTAAGCCTGCCGGCGCCGGAAAGCGGAAGCGCTAGGCGCATCGCCTCGGGCGATCGGATACCATCTTTCTCGAACCCGCAGCGGACTTCGGCCAGAATCGCACAGTGCTGTGCTCGGCGGCAAAGCCCGGGGTCCAAACCGCTCCGTCCGTGACGCGAGAAAGTTCCGCTTGATGGCAGGGTGACACAACAAGTGACCCCGCCGCCAGCGCTTATCCGCAACTCCCAAACCCAGGCCAGCGTTTGTAAGCGCCGACCACGCTTTCACTTTCACCTGTCAACGGGAGGGAGAGCAATGGTTTTTTCTGGGTTTCCTCGACCCCGAGGATTTGGTCATCCTCGCAGCCGCTCTCGACATTTCGCATACCGTCGGACAGTGAGGAGCGGCTTCATGCGGCAAGGCACGCGCTGATTTTGTTTGAGAACGGCTGCCGCGATCCGGTCGAATTGAGTGAAAAGCTCAAGGCCAAACGCAAGTAGCGCAAGCCGGCGCGAACTTTAGGTTCGCCAGCGGCCTGCCTCTTGCCGCCAAAATGAAACATACGGCCACCTCGAAAGTTCTTGTCTGAGAGGAGGCGCGCCATGGTTGGAAATGATGGAAAGCAGGTGCAGCAAACGGAGGCCGATGTCCAAATGCTCGCCCACCGGTTGGCAAAGGACGCGGACATTTCGGAAAACGATGCCCGCGAGTTGATCAAGCTAATCGGAACCGACTGGCCTTCGCTGCTGCGCGAAGCCCGGTTCCTCAAAAGCCGACACTGATGCTGCCTGCCGGCCAGGCGTCCCGCGATTCTTTGCGAGCTGCTTCAGCGCTTTGAGAAAAATCGGAGCCGCCAGATCGCATTTGTATTTGGACGGTCCATTGGTCTGGATGACGATCTCAGCCTGCCTCAGGGTCAGGCCGTGCTTTTGGGCGAATTCGAGCGGTTGATAGGCCTGCTCCCAACCTGGCCCTGTCTTTGGCATCGTGACGACTTCCTCCCGCGATTGATACGTGAGGCAACGCATTCGGCTGGACAAGGTTTCAACGGCTCGCACACAGCGGCGAAACCGCTGCCAAGCGCCTGGCACTGGGTGCATGGAACTTCGGTTGCCGCTGATTGTTGCACCTGAAAGGCGGGCCGGGATGACCATATCGTCGCTGCATCTGCTCAAGGGCATAGGCTATTCGATCTCAACGGTAAGCGTGATGCTGCTGGCGATCGTCAGTTGGGAGCACGTTTCGCAAAATCCGTTGCTGATTGCCTGCCTGCTTGGCGGCGCCGCCACTTCGATCATCGGGATGTTCTGCCGCTGGCTTTCCTACGAAGTCGAAAAGCGTCAGCAGGAGCGACAGGTAGAGAACGGCCGACCCTCGAACCGGCGGCCAGCATCCTCACCCCTGCCGCCAGCGCCGGAACTCCGAGATCAGCACCGTGATTAGGCTGCTGAGGACGATCCATCTGACGACCTCGCCGTCCGGCACGCCCGGTTGCGGTGACCTGCCTGACCTTGCCGTTTCGTCGCTGGCCGCCACCACCGGCGCGAGATCCTGCCGGCTGCCGCTCCGCACCGAATAGGCGCGGGTGATCTCGGCACCGAAGAGGAAAATCTGTGCCGAGTAGTAAACCCAGACCAGCACGACCATCAGCGCGCCGGCAGCGCCATACGAAGTGCCGATGGCGCTGGTGCCGATGTACCAGCCGATCAGCGACTTGCCGATGGTGAAGAGCAGCGCGGTGACGATGGAACCGACGCCGACGTCGCGCCATTTGAGCCTGCGGTCCGGCAGGACCTTGTAGATCGCCGCGAAGAGCAGTGCGATCAGCACGAAGGAGACGATCGTGTTGATCGCGCTCACGATCAGCTCGCCGAACGGCAGGTGCTGGTTGATGACCTCGCTCAGCGCCGAGATCGCCGTGCTTGCGGCGAGCGACACCAGAAGCATGAAGCCAAGAGCTGCCACCAGACCGAGGCTTGCCGCCCTCGCCCGCACCAGGCGCGAAAGCGAAACGCCGCTGGGCTTGACCTTCCATATCTCGTTCAACGACTGCTGCATCTCTCCGAAGACGCCGGAGGCGGTGACAAGCAGCGTGATCAGCCCGATGAGGGTGGCCAGCGTGCTGGACCCGCGATGCGCGGCGGTCTCGATCACCGCCGTGAGCAGTTCGGCGCTCTGCGAGCCCATCACCCCCGCGAACTCAGCCGAAAGCGCGAGCTGCGCGGCGTCGTTGCCGATGACGATGCCCGCGATCGCTACCACGATCAGAAGGATCGGCGCCAGCGAGGTCGTGGCGTAGAAGGCTATCGCCGCGCCATGGCTCAGCGCATTGTCGTTGACATAGCCGGTGATGCTCTCTTTCAGCACAACCCAGGCTTCCTGGAACCAGCGCTGCATCTTCCTTCCCGTCGGCTGTTTCTCCTCGGCGGCTATTTGGGGCGCGGATCCTCGAGCCCGGCTCCGATGGTCTGGAACGAACCCGCGCGACGCTTCTCGACGGCTTCGGCGAGCGCCAGCGCGGCATTGCGGACTTCCGTCTGCACGGCATGGTCGGCGTCGAGCTCGTCATGGCTCGTCGCATAGGGCTTCCAGTAGCCAATGTAGCGGTCGAGCTCGGCAGCCTCGCCCACCGGATCGAGCTTCATCGAGCGCAGCCAGTCGGCGAGGCTGTGACGCACCCTTCCGGCACCTTCGGTGTCGCCATGCACGATGACGGAGAACAGCCGGCCGGCGAGATGGCGCGGATAGTCCCAGCCGGCAAGCTCGACCTTCTTGGCAAGCGCGGCATCCTTGCCCTGCGTCAGCGAAGGATCGGGATTGCCGCCGTCGGCGCAGACAAGCCGGTCCATCATCAGCTTTACCGGCGAGGAGGAATGATACCAGTTGACCGGCGTGACGATCATGACGCCATGCGCCTCGACCCAGAGCGGGTAGATGTCGTTCATCCAGTCATTGACCTGCCCGAGCGAATGATTGGGGTAGCAGGAGCATGGCCAGTGGCAGAGCGCAGCCGCGGTCGAGAAGCACGCCTTGCAGGGAAAGATCCGGCGGCCGTATTCGGAGGCGAGCCGCGCGAGGTCGAGAACCTCGATCGCGAAGCCCGGACTTGCTGCAATGGCGCTGCGCGCCAACTCGACAAGGCGGAAGGTCTTCGACATTTCGCCCGGGCAGGTGTGCTCGCTGCGCGAGGAGCCGTTTATGAGCAGGATGCGGGACGGCGCGGTCTTGTCCTCGTAGCGGCGCTGTGCCGCTTCGACCGCTTCGTGCGCGGCGAACCAGTCGACGGAGAGATCATAGTCCGGATCGTGGAAGCCCTGTCCCGCCTTTCTGGTGATCGGTGCCTTGCGTTCTTCGCTGTAGGCCTGCCAGGCGATCTCGGCCAGCCTGCCAATGGCATCCGCCTCCGACTGAAAGGCCGGATCGTAGAATTGTCTCAGATAGCGTGCCTTGAATTCGCTTTCGCCGAGACGCGGGCTCGGCATGCCTTTGCGCGGCTCAGGGCTCTTGCTGAAATCTGTGCTGTTTGCCATGCGCCCACGCCCGAGTTGGGCGGGCCGGGTGGGACAAGAGCTTGTCTGCCTTTTCGTTGGCCAGGGTGTGAAGCCGGAGAAACCAAACCCTGTTCTCTTTACCACCAGGTCCGGCTGACGCGGCCCGCTGAGGACAATTCGGCGCGGGCCCGATGGTTCCGTGCTTCGGAGCCGAGAAGATAAGGCACCGAGGCAGGCCGTGCCGGGCCCGCCGCCGGCAAAAAACCGCCCCGGATGGGAGAACCGGGGCGGCAATTGTGGGAAGCAGTTCGGGTATCCGGGAACTGCACAGTCAGTAACTCGCCCGTGCGGGAAAAGTTTCCCGCCAGACCGATCATGCGTTCTACTTCGACGGCTGCGGCGGGACCTCGCCCGGCTTGATCACCGGCATCTGGCTGGTGTCGGCCGGCGGAGCGGTAGCGTTCTTGTCGCCCGTGGGCGGAGGCTTCAGCACACCGTCGCAAGGCGCCAGGCTGGCGGTCAGGTTGTTGGACTGATCATTGGCCTGCGCTTTCGGGGCCTGCGCTTTCGGCTGCTCGCCGGTCTGATTAGGGGTCGCGCGGGCGTCCGGTTTGACCTGGCAATCCTCGATCTGCGGATTCTCCAGCTGGGTCTGGGCCGCGGCAGTCGTTCCCGACATTTGGCCCGACATCATGACAATGGCGAAGCCAAGAAGTGCTTTCTTCATTGGATCCTCCTTATGGATTCGGCAACCGCCGACGATCGGGGAGAGCCGTTCGCCTTCGCAGGCCGACGTCGACTCTGGCCCCGCTCGCCGTGTTCGCCACCGGGTGGCGGTGGGGCACCGGGGCATTCGTCATCCTCTTCTCGAGACAACGCTATCGGAGAGACAACGCATGCCGGCCGAAAAGGTTGGCTTTCGGTAGAGGCTGCGGTCTCGGCAGGGCGTGGCGCACGTACATCAAAGTTAAATGCGCGAATGCTGCCGGAGTGCTAGTCGCTCGCAGCTTGGGGGGACTCTACGAGGAGAGTCCCATGGAAATTCGAGATCTGATCGGCACACTGTCCAGGTCATTTCTGCGCCAGGGTGCCCGGCGTCCGTGGCCGATCCAGTCTTTGCGCGCCGACGTGCCGCTCAGGCCGCGTCCGCGCCCGCCGTGCCGCCCGCAGCCGCCCAGCCGGCCGGCGAGCAATTAGCTTGCCGCTTATTCAGCGCCTGCCCGTGCAACCGGTCGGCGGCATCCTCGTTATGACGATCCAAAAACATGTGGTGGCAACGATGAGACCCGTTCGGACCAACAATCATCTTTTCATTCTGGCGGCAGCCGCGGTGACCGCGGCGTCCTTCGCCGGCCTCGCCTGGCGGGCGCAACAGTGGCTTGGATGGTGACCGGGGATGAGTAGATTCCTGCCGCTCACCATCCGCTTCGTCACTGGCGGCTCAATGGTGGTTTCGTCGATCGCCGACGCAAGGAAGGCGTTGGACGGAGCCTGGAAGAACAAGGAAGCGCCCGACTATTTGGCGGCGGCGCGGCTGGTGGACGACGCCATGGCAGGCATCTGCCGTCCGGCGGTCGCCTTCGACGCTTTCAAGCAGGCCGCCGCCCGGCAGGGCCTGCTGAGGACGGCCGACCCGAGCGCGGCACTCTCGATGCTCGACGCGCTGTGGTCTGGCGACGACCAAGGGCCGCCGCGCTGACGCGTCCTCACCTTGGCTCGTTCCTCATGCTGAGATAGGTCGGGTCGAATTCCGCAATGGCGACCAGACGGTTCCAGTCGAGGATGTCGATCAGGTGGTTGGTCCAGTTGATGACGTTCATGCGGCGCAACGTGCCGATGACCCGATTCATATGGACGACGGACAGACCGAGCACATCGGCGAGTTCGGCCTGCGAAAGCGGCAGATTGAAGCTCATGACCCGCGTCTTCTTCACGGCCTGCAGCCTGACGAAGAGTTCGCATATCAGATGCGCCAGATGCGCGGTCTTGGAGCGGCGTCCCATGGCCACGATCCATTCCCGGTGGATGGCGCCGTCCACCAGCGTGTCCAACCAGAGCAGCCTCGTCAAATGCGGGGCCTTTTCGGTGATTTCCCGCAACTTGCTGTGCTCCGCCGCAATTATATGGCAGGGCGACAGCGCGACGATGCCATGGTCCATGGTCTTCAGGAGAAAAGCGTGCAGATCGACGAAATCGCCGGCAACATGGAGCGCAGTGAACTGCCGGCCGCCGTCCTCCAGCACCTTGTAGCGCGCGGC
The DNA here is from genome assembly GCF_003952605.1 of Mesorhizobium sp. M1A.F.Ca.IN.022.06.1.1. Classification (NCBI taxonomy): domain Bacteria; kingdom Pseudomonadati; phylum Pseudomonadota; class Alphaproteobacteria; order Hyphomicrobiales; family Phyllobacteriaceae; genus Mesorhizobium; species Mesorhizobium sp. M1A.F.Ca.IN.022.06.1.1. The sequence continues at coordinate 566,914 of NZ_CP034455.1, forward strand.
AATCCCGTCGACGATGAGGGTGCTGAAAGTCGGCCTTGATCCTTCGGCGACGAGATCCTCGCCAGCGACGAAATACTTCTCCACCGATGTGGCGCTGGCCAGCAACGCCTTCTCGCTTTCGGAGAGAGCATCGTGCTGACCCAGGTTCAGATAAAGGGGTTCCAGCATGCGCGGCCGCCCGTTGTGATTTTGCAAGGGCCTAACGTTGTAGAGCCGGGCCGGGTTGCAGCGGACCACCACACCGCCGGCCGCCGGCAAAGCAGTCCCCGGCCAAGACGGTCCTTTGGAACCATGATCGCGCGCAGGGATTGAACGTCCAGGTTGCGGCGGATGCTTTCGCGGATGGAACGCTTCTACTTCGATTTGTACAACACCGTGCACACGCAAATGGACAGCGAGGGGCAGCTCTTCTCCTCACCAGAAAACGCGCGAAAGGAGGCGCTCAGGATCTTGCAGGATGTCGCGCGCGACGAGATGCCGAACAGTGATAACCTCAAGATCACCATCAAAATGCGCACCGACAAGAGAGGCCAGATATTCGAGGCGTCCCTTACAGTCAAATCCGCCTGGAACTGACCACGGAAGGCGCCAGCCGAGAGAAGCCGCGGCCCGAGCAACCATCCCGCCCGCGGCCGTTCCGCCTGTGGAGTACAAAGCATGTTCGGCGGTTTCGAAAGCGCGGAAGTCGATACGGGCGCGGCACGGACATTCATCCGGACTGCCGGCAGCGGCCCGGCGCTGCTCCTGCTGCACGGCTTCCCCGAAACGCATCTGATGTGGCGCGACGTGGCGCCGAAGCTGATCGACCGCTTTAGCGTCGTCTGCGCCGACTTGCGCGGCTACGGCAAAAGCTCCTGTCCGCCATCCGATCCGGATCATGCGCCCTACGCCAAGCGCGCCATGGCTGCCGACCTCGCGGCGCTGATGACGAAGCTCGGCTTTGCCCGCTTCATGGTTGCCGGCCACGATCGCGGTGGGCGCGTTGCGTATCGCCTGGCGCTGGACCACCCGGACCGCATCGAGAAGCTTGCCGTGCTCGACATCGTACCCACCGCCGATGTCTGGGACAGGGCCGACGCCCGGCTGGCGCTGGGCTATTGGCCCTGGTCGCTCTTGGCGCAAGCCGAGCCGCTGCCGGAGACGATCATGACGGCGGCCGCGGATGCGATCGTCGACAACGCGCTGGCTGGCTGGGGTTCCTCGCCTGCCGCCTTTCCCGCCGAGGTCCGGCAGGCTTATGCCGAGGCCTTGCGCGATCCAGCCCACGCGCACGCCATCTGCGAGGAATACCGTGCGGCAGCGACGCTCGACCGTGAGCACGACCAGGCGGACCGCAAAGCCGGCCGGCGCATCGGCTGCCCGATGCTTGCGCTATGGAGCGGACATGGCGCGCTCGCCGAATGGTACGCGCGAGAGGGCGGTCCGCTGGCACTGTGGCGGGAGTGGGCCGACGACGTCAGCGGCGGGGTCAGCGGTGGGACGATGCCCGGCGGGCATTTCTTTCCCGAAGAAGCCCCGGCCGAGACAGCCGCAAGGCTCGGCGAGTTTTTTGCCGGCTACAGGCCGTAGGCCAGGGTGAGGTAGATCGCCGGCGCAACGATCAGGCAAAGCGCCATCACAATCACCACGGCATTGCCAAGGCGCTCGGCGCGCCGGGCGATGTCGGTGACATCGTCGTCGTCGTTGAGGAATTGGAGAATCGAGGTGTCGGCGAGGACGGAGAGGCGATTGTCGTTCGCGGGCAGGCTTTCGGGCTCTCGCAGATTGGGCTTGGCAGAAATAAAGGTCAAAACGTCGTCTCGCTTTCGAAGCCGGCCGCGCGACTTCTGGTTCCGATGATTGTGGATGCTATTGGATGCCCGCCATTTGCGCGGAAACGGCGGGCACCCAAAACGGCGCCGACGAAGGGGACTTCATCGACGACCGCCCACCAACTCGAAGCCTCCGCTTTGGTTGCCGTCAAGGGCCCAATGCGCGAGCCGCTCCGACTTCAGTCGTAGGAAAGAGACCGACCGTGGCCCCGGGCCCTGGCGCCCGCGCGGACCGGCGACGCACGACAAGGCTGTCGCGGCATGGTCGGGCTAAAAGGGATTCACGAAATATTTCGTGGGGGAACATCGATCGCGGGCAGCGGTTCTCATTGCTCAAGGCGGTCGAACCTCCTTGAATCAAACCCCGAAGACCAATCCCCAACAACGGAGCTGCAGATATGCCTAATCAAGGCGGAACTCACCAACAGCACGTCAGAGCAGGCCAGCAGAGCCAAAAGAACCGCGACGATCAGCGCCGCGGCCAGCAGCAGGCCGAGGACCGCAACATGCGTCAGCAGGATTCAGGTCAGCACCGGGGCGGCAGCGGCAACTTCGCCGAAGACCGCGAACGTGCATCCGAAGCCGGCCGCAAGGGCGGCCAGCGCTGAGCTTTAAGCAGGCGTCCCGCGATCCCTTCGCGGGACGCCGCCCAGAACATCCAATTTGGAACTTCTTCCCCTCCCCTTGGTTCCTCCGAAACCCCGGCGGCTCGGCCGTCGGCAGGACGTTTGAACGGAGGCAACAATGTCCGTGCGCACACTTCACCCCGAACGTGTCGATGAGACACGTATGCAGGCCTATTCGACCTTCGCTCCGCTGCTCATCACCGCCCTGAGCCAGAAGCTGGCGCGCTGCCAAGGCAAGAGCGAGATGGACAAGGTCGAGGCGTCCCTCATCCGCGTCATCGAAGAAGCGGACGTCGTCACGGGAGACGTCGAGGCAATGAAGGAGTTCGCGATCGAACTCGTCGTGTCCACGATGCGCAATGTGCGCGAGCATCCCGACGCCAAACAGGATGTGGAACAGATCGACGGCCGCCGCACGCAAGGACGCTCGGAGAACCCGGACACGCTGGAAGAACAATTGCAGTCCGGTCTCGAAGACAGTTTCCCGGCGAGTGATCCGCCCGCGGTCGTCTCCACCGCCATCAGCGGTGGCGCGAAGGACATCGTCGGCACCGACGAAGTGCTGCGCCGCAAGAAGGAAGCTGCCGAGCGCGGGCACGAAAACGAGAAGGCGTAGCCCCAGCCCCGCAGCCGCCCGTTTCAGGCGCCCTGCCTCATCGCGGTCGCCAGCTCGGCGAAGGAACCAGTCCTTTCGCCAAGGGTTGGTTATCGGAAGGAGAAAACGATGGATAAAAGCAAACTTCCACATCGCCCGGGCGCTGGCCGAACGGCACAAGACGCAAGGCTGCCGACCAAGGGCGGCGACGATCCGGACGTGCGGTTCCTGGCCGAGAACACCGACCTTTCACCGAAGCAGGCGCGCGAGCTGATCCGCGAGCACGGGCATGACCGCGACAAGCTGCTTGAAATCGCACGAACCATGAAGGCCGAGGGCTGACCGGCTCTCTGAAAGCGAGGCAACGATGAGCAACTCACCCCGTACGGGACGTCCAGGCACATCCGATCAATGGCCACGTTGGGAAGGTCCGAAAGCCAATCGGCCGAGAGGTTATCTGCCAGCCAAGGACGATCCCGACAAGGATCGCGACGCGGCCGGCGAGAACAACCAGGACCCCGAGCGGTCCGATCTCGGCGACGCGGTCAAAACGAAGAAGGAGCCGTAGGGCGGCTCCTCTCAGCCCAACAGGAGAAGAAAAATGCCACGCGGAGACAAATCGAAATACACCGACAAGCAGGAGCGCAAGGCCGACCATATCGCCGAGGGCTACGAAAAGCGCGGCGTCTCCGAGAAGGAAGCCGAGCGCCGGGCCTGGGCGACCGTCAACAAGGACGATGGCGGCGGCAAGAAGGCGGGCGGCTCGGGCCGCGGCAAGCACACCGGCCATCCGGCGGCGCACAAGGGCGGCAAGGCCGGCGGCCAAGCATCAAGCTCGCGCTCGGCGGCCGAGCGTTCTGCTTCCGCCAAGAAGGCGGCGGCGACGCGCAAACGCAACGCGGAGCACCACGCGCATCATTAGGCGGGAGCTAGGCGGGGGTTCGCCTTCTCCCTTGCCGGAGACCGGCGGACAGGCGCGCCGCGCCGAGACGATGAGGACGAAACGAGGCGCTGGGAAAGTGGCGCCTCATTGCCGCGCGGCGGTCCTTCCAGCAGCATCCGGACGCTTCGCGGCCACCTTCTCCCTCAACGGAAAAGGGAAGATCTAAAGCGGCATCTCCGAAGTCTGCTTGACCGTCTGGCTGGGCACGTCGGTCTTGACGTTCTGCACCCCCTTGATGCGACTTAAGTGCTCCGACTGGAAGCGGCGATAGTCCTCGATGCCCGCCGCCACAACCCGCACCATAGCGTCGCAATCGCCCAGCATCAGATAGCATTCCAGCACCTCGGGCAGCTTGGCCACCTCCCTGGCGAAATGCTCGATCGTGTCCTCGTCCTGCTGCTTCAGCCAGATGCGAGTGAAGAAGGTATGACCGCGACCGATCTTGGCCGGGTTGAGCACCGCGACATAGCGGTCGATGACGCCAGCCTCCTCCAGCAATTTTACGCGCCTCAGACAGGGTGACGGCGACAGGCCGACCTCTCTCGCAAGATCGTTGTTGGCCATGCGCCCGTCGCGCTGCAGGGCGCGCAGGATCCGCTTGTCGATCTCATCCAGCTTCATGGCGTCTGATTCCAATATTGGCTTAATTCTCGCTATCCAATGCCAAACCTTGGCAGAAACGGCGCATCTTCGCAACCCGATTGCGGAGCATTTCGGCTATGGTGGCCAGCGATAACCGACCATCGAGCAACCGGAGAAGGCCGCCCCGCAAGGCTGGCCGAAGAAGAGCCATGAGCGTTTCCGAGATAACCCTGGGCCACCCTCCCGCCGAAGCACGCGGCGCCGAATTCCGGCGGGGCGCCGCCGCCTCGACGCCGGTGCTGCTTGGCATTGTCCCCTACGCACTCGTGCTGGGCGCGCAGGCGGCGCAGAAGGGCTTGAGCATCGTCGAGGTGCCGTTGATGACGGGCCTCAACTTCGCCGGCGGCTCCGAATTTGCCGCCATCCAGCTCTGGACCTCGCCGCCGCATGTGCTGTTGATCGCCGCCATCACATTGCTCGTCAACAGCCGGCATTTCCTGATGGGCGCGGCACTTGCGCCGTTCCTGCGCCACCTGCCCAAACGCAAGGCGCTGCCCGCGCTGTTCTTGATGTGCGACGAGAGCTTTGCGCTCGGGCTCGACGACGCGAAGCGCCGCGCGGCCAGCGGACTGCGGCCAGCCTTCAGCCTCGCCTACTATGCGGGAACTGCCCTTCCCTTCTATCTTGCCTGGGTGATTTTCACGACCTGCGGAGCGGCGCTCGGGCCGGTGCTTGGCAACGTCGAGCGCTACGGCTTCGCCATGGCCTTCCCGGCAGTGTTCCTGGTGCTGCTGCGCGGCATGTGGAAGGGTTTTGCCGCGGCGCGCCCCTGGCTTGTCAGCCTAGTGGTGGCGGCGGCAACTTATCTGGTCGTTCCGGGCGCCTGGTACGTGGCGACAGGCGCGCTGTCCGGGTTGGTGTCCGCCTGGCTTCTGGCAGGTGAGAAATGATCGAGCCCTGGACCGTTCTCGCCATCCTTGCCATGGCCGGCGTCACCTATTTGACGCGGATCGGCGGCTATGTCGTGCTCAGGAACCGCACGCTCAGCCCACGCGCCACCGCCGTGATGGAAGCCGCGCCCGGCTGCGTGCTGATCTCGGTGATCGCGCCCGACTTCGTGCCGAAGAATCCGGCCGATCTGGCGGCGCTCGTCATCACATTGCTCGCGGCGACAAGACTGTCGATGCTGCCGACGGTGGTCATCGGCGTGGCTTCGGCCGGGGTATTGCGGTGGTGATGGGGTAAACGCCGGCGGCCCCCCTCTGCCATGCCGGGGCATCTCCCCCAAGGAGGAGATTGGCTCTCCATCGCATCAACTGCCGTAGACCCCAATTTCGCCAGACGCGATCGAAGCGGTTTCGTTGATCCAGCCCAGATGCTTTTCCAGCGCCGGTCCAGCGGGTCGGGGTCCTGCGGGTCGATGATCGCGGGACCATTGTATCGGGCGAAAATGCCGAGCTGATCCAGGCCGAGCTGCTGTTCGATCTCGGCAATCGCGGAGGGTGCTCGCAATTTTAGCCGTGGCTTAATTTGCGACACCCACCCGGGCTTGTGGCTTCTCAGCCGCGGCCCGCGCCACGATCGCCTCCAGCGGCTCTGGCCGGTGCAGGAAATAGCCTTGGCCATAGCCGACGCCCATGCCGACGAGGATCTCCAGCGCGCTTTTCCCCTCGACCTTCTCGGCCACGACGGCGCAGCCCATCGAGCGGGCGATGCCGGCGATTGCCGAGACGATCTCGCGGTCGAAGCGGCTGTCGGCGATGTGCTGGACGAAGGAGCCGTCAATCTTGATCGCATCGATAGGAAAGCGCCGCAGATATTCGAACGAGCTCATGCCGGCGCCGAAATCGTCGAGGCTGACACGGCAATGGCGCAGCCTTGCCCGGCGCACGAATTCCTCCGCTGCGTCGAAATTGGTGACAGCCGCGGTCTCGGTGATCTCGAAGCCGATTGCAGACGGCGGCGCGCCGTTCTCGGCGATCGCCGCGTCGACGAAATCCCAAAGCTGCGGATCGGAGAGCGTCTGCGCCGACAGGTTGAAGCCGAGCGAGACGGCGCCGGAGAGCATCGCCCTGCCATGGCGCGACAGCGCCGTGCGGATGATCCAGCGGTCGAGCCGGGCGGCAAGCCCGAAGCGTTCGGCCACCGGCATGAACTCGCCCGGCAAGATCAGCTTGCCGTTGCGCGCCTCGAGCCGCGCCAGCACCTCGACATGGCGGCTGTCTTGCCAGGGCCTGCCGAGGCGATGGATCTCCTGGCCGAACAGCTTCAACCGGCTGTCCTCCATGGCATCGACCAGATCGGCGGCAAGCCGCGCGGCGTTGAGGCCGCCGGCTCCGGAAGCTGTTTCGGCCGAGAACACGGCGAAGCGGTCGCGCCCGCCGGCTTTGGCGGCGTAGCAGGCATCGTCGGCGCAGGCGAGCGCATCGGTTACCGTCGTTCGGGGATCGCGCACGAAGGCGATGCCGATGCTGGCGGCCAGCCTGCGGGACGACACGGCGGAGCCGAGATCGGCGTCGCGCACCGCGGCGAGCACGGCACGCGCCAGCCGCTCGGCGCAAGCGTCGCTGCAGTTCGGAACCAGCAGCGCGAATTCGTCGCCGCCGAGGCGCGCGGCGTGCGCCGAAGGCGGCAGGCTGGCGCGGATGCCGCCGGCGACGCTCTTCAGCGCGATATCGCCCGCGGCATGGCCGGCATAGTCGTTCAGCGCCTTGAAGTAGTCGAGGTCGACATAAAAGACGGCAAGCGGCAGCCGGTCCGCCGCGCCGATGTTTTCGGCGAGCAGCCGGTCGAAGGCCGAGCGGTTCCACAGCCCGGTCAGCGCATCGTGATGGGCGGCGTAAGCGAGCTCCTCGGCGCGCTTCGTCTCGTCGGTGATGTCGCGTACCGTGCCGAGGATCTGGCCGGCCGAGCCGGCGCCGGCGATCAAACGCACCAGCGACTCGACATGGCGGACCGAGCCGTCGCGCCGGACGATACGGTATTGCGTGGCGGTCACGCTTTTCGAGCCTGGCGGCGGCAGATGCGCGCGCTCGGTGGCCTCCTTGTCGTCCGGGTGGAGATAGGTGTGCCAGAGATCGGCCGTCACCTCGTCGGTATCGCTGACCAGGCCGAAGATCTCCCTGGTGCGCGGGTCCCAATAGCTCTTGTTGGTGCCGATATCGTAGTGCCAGATGCCGGTGCCGCTGGCGGCGAGCGCGAGCCGCAAGCGGACATTGACCTGCTCAAGCGCGGCCTCGGCCTCCTTCTGCCTGGTGATATCGGTCTGCACGCCCATCAGGCGCAGCGGCTTGCCCTCGGCATCGCGCTCGACGATGCCGCCGCGGTCAAGCACCCAGACCCAGCGGCCGTCCTTGTGCTTCAGCCGTAGTTCCGTCTCGATCGACTCGGTGTCACCAGCGATATGGCGGTCGCCGCTCGCCAGTGCTCGCTCGCAGTCGTCGGGATGAGTGAGCTTCAGCCACAGATCGGAGGTATCGAGCTCGCCCTCGGCATAACCCAGCATCTTCCACCAGGTCGGCGAATAGTAGCAATCGCCCGTCGCGAGATTCCAGTCCCATAGGCCGAGCTGGGCGCGATCGAGCGCCAGCGCCCAGAATTCGCCGTTGCGTTTGGTGTCGTCCGCCATGCCCTCGTTCTTGCCGTCCCCGTTCGGGCATAGTGCATGAAAGCTGACAAAAAAGGGTTACTGGGGTGAAGCTGCCAATCTCCCCGCATTTTGGAGGAAAGGTCCGGCAGAACAGAGGGGCGCGAAGGATCGCGGCCCATCTGCTTCGTCATCCGAGGGCGAAGCAAGGAGCGAAGCGACGCGCGCAGACCCTGGGATTCATGCCGTTACGCTAAAGCGTTGCAACAGCTACAGTATTCTGCGCTGCCGAACTCTACGCCAAAGGTCATCGAATGGATCCTCGGGTCAAGCTCGAGGATGACGAAGCAGAAGCTCCGCCGCTTTCGCCAATCGCAGACGCCCTTACCCCGCCGCCAGCCTTCGCCGCACCACCGCCGCGTGGAAACGCGCGCCATGCAGCAGGCCTTCATCGTTGAAATCGTAGGCCGGGTTGTGCAGCGGGGCGGAATTGCCGTTGCCGAGGAAGACGAAACAGCCGGGCACTTCGGTGAGGAAGCGGGCGAAATCCTCCGAGGCGGTCATCGGCTCGGCGGCGATGCCGACGGCATCGCCGGCCAGCACCGTTCGGGCCGCAGCAAGCGCCTCATTCACCAGCGCCGCGTCGTTGATCAAGGGCACGAACTCGCGCGTGTAAGTGACCTCAGCCGCTACGTTATAGGCCTGCGCCGTGCCTTCGGCGATGAGGCCCATCTCCTTCTCGATCGCCGCGCTCACCTCGGGCCGGAAACTGCGACAGTCGCCAAGGATGCGGGCGAGGCCGGGCAGCGCGTTGCGGGTGCCGTCGGTGATGAGCTCGGTGACCGAGACGACGCCGATATCGACGGGGCTCAGGCGCCGCGAGACGATGGTCTGCAGGTTGACGACCAGCGCGCAGGCGGCAATCAGCGTCTCGCGAGCGTCGTGCGGCCTGGCGGCGTGGCCGCCCAAGCCTTTCAGCACGATCTCGAAATTGTCCTCGGCCGACATGATCGGACCGCTCCGGGTTTCGAAGTGGCCGATGGGCAAGCCCGGCATATTGTGCAGCCCGAAGATTTCCTCGAAGGGAAAGCGTTCGATGAGCCCGTCTTCGATCATCGCAAGCGCGCCTCTGCCCCACTCCTCGGCCGGCTGGAAGATGAACCGCACCGTGCCGTCGAAGCCCCCTTCTTCCGCCAGCAGCTTCGCCGCGCCGAGCAGCATGGCGGTGTGGCCGTCATGGCCGCAGGCATGCATGGTGCCGGGCGTCTGCGAGGTCCAGGCTCGCGTCCCTTGCTCGGCGATGCGCAGCGCATCCATGTCGGCGCGCAGCGCAATCGCGCGATTGCCGCTGCCCCTGGCCAGCGTGCCGACAACGCCCGTGCCGCCGATGCCTTCCGCGACTTCGAGCCCGAAGGCGCGAAGCTTCTCCGCCACGAAGGCGGCGGTGCGCTTTTCCTCGAAGCCGAATTCCGGGTGGGCGTGGAGGTCGCGCCGCCAGGCCGTCATCGCGCGATGCAGCTGCTGCTGGTCGAGGTCAGCCATCTTCTCTTTCCCCAGCGCTCGTTCCAGGCGAGTCTTCCCGACGCTGCGCTTCGTTTCCATCGATTCCGGAGGGAAGCCCGCTTTCCTGAAAATCCTTCAGGCGATCTGCAGCTCCAGCTCCCGCGGCACCGCCCCGACCAGCTCGGTGTAACGGCCGGCGTCGGTCGCGCCTTCCGAATTGATGACGAGGACACGCGACGTAGCATCGAGCCCGAGAGCCGCGCGCATGCCCTTGTCTCCGGCTGCGCGGATCAGCCCGGCAAGCCCCGCGCCGCCGCTCTCGCCGGAAACGATGGCCGGATCGTTGCCCAAGGGCCGGGCCAGCCGGTTCATCACCGCGACCGCGTCGTCTTCGTCGACGGTCATGAAGGCGTCGCCGACGCGGGCCAGCACCCGCCAGGCGATCAGGGACGGCTCGGCGCATTCCAGCATCGCCATCACCGTCGACCGCTGAGGAGCGATCGTTACGGGACGGCCGGCCTCCACCGAGGCGTAGACGCAAGCCGAGCGCCTCGGCTCGACCACCACGGCCTTCGGCCGCCCCTCGCCGAGCAGAATTGCCATATAGCCCGCAAGCGCCGCCGCAAAACCGCCGACGCCGGCCTGCAGGAAGACGTGCGTGGGCGGTTCGGCCATGTGCCGCAGCGCCTCGCGCACGATCACCGTGTAGCCCTGCATGACAAGCCCCGGAATGCGCTCGTAGCCACGCCAGGAGGTGTTGGAGACGATCTTCCAGCCGCGCTCGGCGCCGACCCGGGCGACTTCGCGGACCGCCTGATCATAACCGCCCTCGACCTGCACGATCTCGGCGCCGAAGCGGGCGATGGCCGCCACGCGCTCGGCGCTGACGCCGGCATGGACGTAGATGACCGAACGCGCGCCAACGAGGCCCGCCCCCTGCGCGACCGATCGGCCGTGGTTGCCATCGGTGGCGCAGCAGAAGGTCATCTGGGCGGCGATAGCGCGCAGCTTCGGATCGTTGATTTCGCAGATATCGACTTCGCGACCGAAGCGCTTGCCGGCCTCTTCCAGCACCAGCCGCATGACGGCATAGGCGCCGCCCAGCGCCTTGAAGCTGCCAAGGCCAAGACGCTGGCCCTCGTCCTTGACATGCAGTGCTGCGATGCCGAGGCCATTGGCCAGCGCCGGCAACGCATAGAGAGGCGTTTCGGCATGGTCGTCGCGAGCCCTCAGATAATGCTCGGCCCGGTCGGCGCCCGCCAGGCCGAGGGACTCAGCGTCGGCCGGCACCAGCGGCTGGTTGTGTTCGGGGCGCTGGTTGATGAGCAGCATGCTATTCTTTCTTCGATACACTGAACTTTTTTGACGCGCGCGAGAATCGCGCTCCCTAATCTGGCTAGTGATTGAAGTTTGTTTCGATCAGATGTCGCCGGATTCCCGCCTTGGTGGCACGCAACGTTTCGAGATGACTATTTTTGGTGGTGTTTCGCCTTGGCGGCATCTGCCGTCGACAACATACCGTTTGGTTCCGCGATCAGTCGGCTGCCAGCCGGGCGGCGACGTCAAGCAGGACATTGGCGCCCGCAACCAGTTCGTCGGCGGCGGTGAACTCGTCCGGGCTGTGGCTGATGCCGCCCCGGCTCGGCACGAAGATCATCGCGGACGGCGCAATGCGGGCAATCATCTGCGCGTCGTGCCCCGCGCCCGACGTCATGCGCCGGCACGAAAGGCCGGCGGCTCTGGCACCATCCTCGATCAGCGAGACGATGCCGGCATCGAACGTCACCGGCTCGAAGCGCGCCAGGCTTTCGGCATGGATGGTGACGCCGGCGCTTGCGGCAAGGTCGTCGAGGAAGGCGGCGAGCGCCGCTTCGGCTTCGCGAAGATGCATTTCGTTCGGATCGCGAAGGTCGATGGTGAAGATCGCCCGCGACGGGATGACGTTGATCGCGTTTGGCTCGAAAGCAATGGTGCCAACGGTGGCGACCGTGGGCGTCGGCGACGCTGGCTCGGTCAGCGAGGAAGCTGATCACCCGCGCGGCGGCGACGCCGGCATCCTGGCGCATCGACATCGGCGTGGTGCCGGCATGGTTGGCCACGCCGTCGATGGTTATGCGCTGCCAGGAAATGCCCTGCAGGTTCTCGACCGCGCCGATGGCGATGCCCTCGCGCTCCAGCACCGGCCCCTGTTCGACATGCAGCTCGACATAGACATGCGGCTTGAGGAAGCCGGGCTGATGTCGGCCGGCATAACCGATGCGCTCCAACTCCTTACCCAGCACCGAGCCGTCGGTGCCGATCGAGGCCAGCGCCTCTTCGATGTCCCGGCCGCCGGCAAAGACCAGCGAGCCCATCATATCAGGCGAATAGCGCACGCCCTCCTCATTGGTGAAGGCGGCGACAACAAGCGGGCGCGCCGGCGCAAATCCTGCCTCCTTCAGGGTCTCGATTGCTTCGAGGCCGGCAAGCACGCCGTAGCAGCCGTCATAGATGCCGGCGTCGATCACCGTGTCGATGTGCGAGCCGAGCATCACCGCTTCCTGGCCTGCCTCGGCGTCGCCCTGCCAGATGCCGAAGATGTTGCCCATGCGATCGATGGCGACGTCGAGCCCTGCCTCTTCCAGCCAACCGACAAGGCGGTCGCGGCCAAGCTTGTCCATGTCGGAGGCGGCGACGCGGACGAGCCGGCCCTGCGTATCGCGACCGAGGCTGCCGAGCTCCTCGATACGGCCAAGCAGACGGTCGGCATTGATCGTCAGATTGCTCATGCCGGCTGCCTCGCCAGCGCAACCTCGTCAGGCGCCATCCCGACCAGCTCGGCATAGCGGCCGGGGTCGGTCGCGCCTTCGGAGTTGATGATGAGCACGCGCGACTGGGCATCGAGGCCGAGAGCCCCGCGCATCTTCTTGTCGCCGGCGGCGCGGATCAGCCCGGCGAGCCCCGCCCCGCCGCTCTCGCCGGAAACGATCGCCGGATCAGTGCCTGAAGGCCGCGCCAGGCGGTTCATCACCGAAACCGCGTCGTCCTCGTCCACGGTCATGAAAGCATCGCCGAGCCGCGACAGGACGCGCCAGGCGACCAATGACGGCTCGTAACATTCGAGCATCGCCATCACCGTGGGCTTGCTGTGCGCAATCGCGACTGGACGCCCCGCCTTCGCGGTGGCGTAGACGCACGCCGCCCGCGCGGGCTCGACCACGATTGCCGCAGGGCGATCCTCGCCAAGCACGATGGCGAAATGGCCGGCCACCGCCGCCGCAAGGCCGCCGACGCCGGCCTGCAGGAAGACGTGGGTGGGCGGCTGCGGCAAGCGCCTCAGCGTTTCGCGCACGATAACGGTGTAGCCCTGCATCACCAGCCCCGGGATGCGCTCATAGCCCGGCCAGGATGTGTCGGAGACGACGGTCCAGCCGCGCTCGGCGGCGACACGGGCGGCTTCCCTGACCGACTGGTCGTAATCGCCGGCGATGCGCACGATCTCGGCGCCGAAGCGGGCAATCGCCGCGACGCGTTCGTTGCTGACGCCCGAATGGACGAAGATGACGGAGCGCGCACCGACCAGGCCGGCGCCTTGCGCTACCGAGCGTCCATGATTGCCGTCGGTCGCGCAGGCGAAGGTCATGCCCGAGGCAATCGCCTTCACGTCGGGCCCATGCAGTTCGGCGACATCGATGGCGCGGCCGAGCCGTTTCCCAGCCTCTTCCAGCACCAGTCGGATGACGGCGTAGGCGCCGCCCAGCGCCTTGAAGCTGCCGAGGCCGAGGCGCTTGCCCTCATCCTTGACATACAGCGAGCTGACGCCGAGTTCGCCGGCCAGCGCCGGCAAGGCATACAGCGGCGTCTCGGCATGGTTGTCGCGTGCGGCCAGGAAGCGCTCGGCGTCGGCGGCTCCGGCGAGCCCAAGCGTCGCGGCGTCTTGTTCGGTCAGCGGCTGGCGATGGCTCGGGTGGTGGTTGAGCAGGAACATGGATCGGCTTTCTCTGTCTTGTTGGCTGAAATTTATTGCAAGTCCAGTGAGAAAGGCGCTCTGTTTCGGCACCTGAAATGCAAGTTTGTTTCGTTCAGATGCTGTCATGTCCATTTTGCCCGACCTCGACGCCTTCGACCGCGCCATCCTCGCCATCCTGCAGAAGGACAACAGCACGCCCCAGCGCATTATCGGCGAGACGGTGAACCTCTCGGCGCCGGCCGTGCAGCGGCGCATCAAGCGCATGAAGGAAATGGGCGTCATCCGCGCCAATGTCGCGCTGGTCGATCCGGCCAAGGTCGGCCATCCGATCACCGTCTTCGTCGAGGTCGAGGTGGAGAGCGAGCGGGCCGAGCTGATCGACGCCGCCAAGCGTGGCTTCGCCGCGGTGCCGGAAGTGCAGCAATGCTATTACGTGACCGGCGAGGCCGACTTCATCCTGGTCGTCACCGTGGCGACAATGGCCGACTACGAGGCGCTGACCCGGCGATTGTTTTTTGAGAACAACAACGTCAGGCGGTTTCGCACGTTCGTTGCGATGGATCGGGTAAAGGTCGGGCTGGAGGTGCCGGTGGGCGCACCTCACTCAACATGATCCCTCGGGGCATTTCGTATCGCGGCATGATACTCTGCGCTTGATCTCGGAGACGTATCATGCAAAGATACGTTACGAGGGGCAGTGGTGGATGATACGTTCGTTCAGAGACAAGACCACTGAAGCGATTTCGACAGGCAAGGCTCCGAAAGGATTTCCGGCAGATCTCATTCGTGTCGCTCAGCGGAAACTGTTCATGCTGGACAACGCAGCCGAACTGGCCGACCTCAAAGTCCCACCGGGAAATCGGCTTGAAGCGCTGAAGGGCGATCCCGACGGTCAGTACTCAATCCGTATCAACGACCAATTTCGTGTTTGCTTTCGGTGGACCGATGGAGGAGCGGACAATGTGGAGATCACCGACTACCATTAGCTAAACCAACCAGCTCTGTCCGACAGGAGCGGAACCAATGATCAACCTCGATAAGCCTATTCATCCCGGCGAGATATTGCGGGCCGAGTTCCTTGAGCCACTCGACCTGAAGCCCTACACCCTGGCGAAAAAGCTTCACGTCCCACGTACCCGCATCGAGCGCCTCGCCAACGAGACCACGCCCGTTACGCCGGACACCGCTCTGCGTCTCGCCAAATTCTTTGGCACCACGCCACAGTTCTGGATGAACATGCAAGCCAGTTACGACCTGGCCGTGGAGGGCGCGTCGCTGCAGGAAGAGCTCAAGGAAATTAAACGGTTCGAGGCGGCTGCTTAAGAGCTCTTGCCGCCCTCCCTCCCCAGCAACCGCGCATAGATCTCCCCAACGATCCCGCGCCGGAAGATCAGCACGCAGACCATGAAGATCACGCCGGTCGCTATCGTCACCGGGAAGCCGGAGGTGGCAAGGGTGTTCTCGAGGCCGACGACGAGGCCGGCGCCGACCACCGGGCCGACCATGGTGCCGATGCCGCCAAGAAGCGTCATCAGGATGACCTCGCCCGACATCTGCCAGGTGACGTCGGTGAGGGTCGCGAACTGGAAGACGATCGCCTTCACCGCGCCGGCGAGGCCGGCAAGGGCCGCCGACATGACGAAGGCGGCGAGCTTGTAGCGGCCGACGGAATAGCCGAGCGAAATGGCACGGTTCTCGTTCTCGCGGATCGAGCGCAGGATCATGCCGAAGGGCGAGTTGACGATGCGCCAGATGGCGAAGAGGCCGATCAGGAAGATGGCGAGCACGAAGAAATACATGTTCATCGGCACGTTGAGGTCGAGCATGCCGAAGAGATGGCCCCGCGGCACGCCCTGGATGCCGTCCTCGCCTTCGGTGAAGGGCGCCTGCACGCAGAAGAAATAGAACATCTGCGCCATCGCCAGCGTGATCATGGCGAAATAGATGCCTTGCCGGCGGATGGCGAGGAAGCCGACGACGAGGCCCATGCCTGCCGCGCCCGCAGCGCCGAGCAGGATGCCGGCCTCGGGCGGCCAGCCCCAGGCTTTCACGGCATAGGCGCAGAAATAGGCGGCGCCGCCAAAGAAGGCGGCGTGGCCGAAGGAAAGCAGCCCGGTGTAGCCGAGGAGCAGGTTGAAGGCGCAGGCGAACAGCGCGAAGCACAGCATCTTCATGACGAAGATCGGGTAGATGACGAACGGGGCGGCGACGAGCGCCATGATCCCCAGCGCCACAAGCGCCCGTTCCAGCCGGACGGAGGCAGCGGCGCGCTCTGCGTGAAGGGTCGCCTCGCTCATCTTACGCGTCCCTTCCGAACAGGCCCGCGGGGCGGAGCAAAAGCACGATTGCCATGATGACGAAGACCACCAGGTTCGAGGCCTCCGGATAGAAAACTTTGGTCAGGCCCTCGGCGAGGCCGAGCATGTAGCCGGTGACGATGGCGCCGAGGATCGAGCCCATGCCGCCGACCACGACGACGGCGAAGACGACGATGATGAGGTCCGATCCCATCAGCGGGCTGACCTGGTAGACGGGCGCCGCAAGAATGCCGGCCAGCCCGGCAAGTGCTGCGCCCAGCCCATAAGTGAGCGTCAGCAGCAGCGGCACGTTGACGCCGAAAGCCTGCACCAGCTCGGGATTCTCCGTGGCGGCGCGCAAATAGGAGCCGAGCCTGGTCTTTTCGATCAGCAGCCAGGTGCCGATGCAGACGATGAGCGAGGCCACCACCACCCAGCCGCGGTAATTGGGCAGGAACATGAAGCCGAGATTGGTGCCTCCGGCAAGCAGGGTCGGCACCGCGTAAGGATTGCCGGAGACGCCATAATAGAAGCGGAACACGCCTTCGATGACCAGCGCAAGGCCGAAGGTGAAAAGCAGGCCATAAAGCGGGTCGAGCCGGTAGAGCCGCGACAGTGCTACGCGCTCCACCACGATGCCGAACAGGCCGACGGCCAAAGGCACGATGATCAGCGCCGGCCAGTAGCCGATGCCGAGATGGACGAGCAGCAGATAGCCGATGAAGGCGCCGAACATATAGAGCGCGCCATGGGCGAAATTGATGATGCGCAAGAGCCCGAAGATGACGGCCAGCCCGAGGCTGAGCATGGCGTAAAAAGAGCCGTTGATCAGGCCGACAAGCAGTTGGCCGAGCAAGGCTTGGATGGGGATACCGAAGATCATGGTCATTTGGCCATCATACCCCCAGCACCTCGTGCAGTTTGTCGGTGTGCGCGGAAAGCTGGCCGACCGGGAAACCTTCCACCACCTTGCCGTGATCCATCAGGTAGAAGCGATCGGCGATGCGGGCGGCGAAGCGGAAATTCTGCTCGACCAAAAGGATGGTCATGCCACGCTTCTTCAGCGTCGCCAACAATTCGCCGATGCGCTGGACGATGACCGGCGCAAGGCCTTCGGTCGGCTCGTCGAGCAAAAGCATTTCGACGCCGGTCCTCAGGATGCGGGCGATCGCCAGCATCTGCTGCTCGCCGCCGGAAAGCTTCGTGCCCTGGCTGTTGCGACGTTCCTTGAGGTTGGGGAAGAGGTCGAAGATCTCCTCCACGCTCATGCCGCCCTTGGCCACCACCGGCGGCAGGATCAGATTTTCGTCGACGGTGAGCGTGGCGAAGATGCCGCGCTCCTCCGGCACGAAGCCGATGCCCTGATGGGCGACGCGGTGCAACGGCAGGCGGATCAGGTCCTTGCCATTGAAAGTGACGGAGCCTGTCCGCTTGCGGATCAGGCCCATGATGGCGCGCAGCGTCGTCGTCTTGCCGACGCCGTTGCGGCCAAGCAGCGTAACCGTCTCGCCGCGCAGGACTTCGAGGTTGACGCCGTGCAGCGCATGGCCCTCGCCGTACCAGGCATGAAGGTCGCGCACGGCAAGCAGTGGCTCACTCATGCTCGGTCCCCATATAGGCGACGCGCACGCGCTCGTCCTGGCTCACAGTCGCGTAGTCGCCGGCGGCAAGCACCTGGCCGCGCTGCATGACGGTGATCCAGTCGCAGAGATCGGCAACGACGGTGAGGTTGTGCTCGACCATCAGCACGGCGCGGTCTTTCGCCAGCGAGCGGATGATGCCTGAGATCGTGCCGACATCCTCATGCCCCATGCCGGCCATCGGCTCGTCGAGCAGCAGAACTTTTGGATCGAGCGCCAGCGTGGTGGCGATTTCCAGCACACGCTTCCTGCCATAGGAGAGATCGCCCGCCAGCCGATGCGCGGCGTCGTCGAGCCCGACTATGGCTAGCAGCTGGCGCGCCCGGGGCGTCAGCTGGTCCAGCGCCGAGACCGGGCGCCAGAACTGATAGCCCAGCCCGCCCGGACGCTGCAGCGCGACGCGCACATTGTCGAGCACGCTGAGATGCGGAAAGATCGCCGATATCTGGAAGGAGCGTACAAGGCCCATGCGCGCCACCTTGGCCGGCGGCGTGCGGGTGATGTCGGTGCCGAGCAGCTGGATGGTGCCGCTGGTCGGCTGCAGGAATTTGGTCAACAGGTTGAAGATGGTGGTCTTGCCGGCGCCGTTCGGGCCGATCAAGGCATGGATCCTGCCGTGGTGGACGTCGAGGTCGACATCCTTCACGGCGACGAATCCGGCGAAGTCGCGCCGCAGGCCGCGGGCGGAAAGCACCACCCGCGGCGTCTGGTCGATGCCGTCCCGGCGGACGGCGGTGGCGGTGTCGAGCGTCACTTGCTGACGAGCGGGCAGCCGCTGTCCTCGGCTTTCATGAAGGCCTTGTCGCCGGGAATGGTCGCCAGGTAGGTGTAGTAGTCCCAGTCCTTCTTGCTCTCCTCCGGCTTCTTGACCTGGTAGAGATACATGTCGTGCACCATCGAGCCGTCGGCCTGCACCTTGCCGTTCACCGTGAACACGTCGTTGACCGGCATCTCATGCAATTGCTTGGCCACCGCTTCAGTCTCGTCGGTGCCGGCCTTGTCGATGGCCTTCAGATACTGCGTCACCGCCGAATAGGTGCCGGCCTGGACCATGTTTGGCATGCGGTTGGTGCGCTTGAAGAAGCGTTGCGCGAAATCGCGGCTCACATCGTCGCGGTCCCAGTAATAGCCTTCCGTCAGCACAACGCCCTGCGCCGCCTGCAGGCCAAGGCCATGCACCTCGGCCAGCGTGAAGAGCAGCGCCGCCAACCGCTGGCCGCCGGCGACGATGCCGAACTCGGCCGCCTGCTTGATCGAGTTCGAGGTGTCGAGGCCGGCATTGGCTAGGCCGATGATCTTGGCGCCGGAGGACTGCGCCTGCAGCAGGAAGGAGGAATAGTCGGTGGAGCCAAGCGGATAGCGCACCTCGCCCAGCACCTTGCCGCCACTGGATTCCACGAGCTTGGCGGTCTGGTCCTTCAGCGAATAGCCGAATGCATAGTCGACGGTGATGAAATACCAGCTGTCGCCGCCCTGCTGCACCAGTGCGCCGCCGGTGCCGACCGCTTGGGAGTGGGTGTCGTAGGCCCAGTGGAAACCATAGGGCGAGCACTGCTTGCCGGTGAGGTCGGTGGAGGCGGCGCCGGTGACGATGTCGATCTTCTTCTTTTCCTTGGAAAGCCCCTGGACGGCGAGCGCGACGGAAGACGTGGTGAGCTCCATGATCGCGTCGACCTGCTCGGTGTCGTACCACTGGCGCGCGATGTTGGAGGCGATGTCCGGCTTGTTCTGGTGGTCGGCGCTGACGATCTCGATTGGCGCGCCCTGCACCTTGCCGCCGAAATCCTCGACCGCCATCTTGGCGGCCTCTACCGACCATTTGCCGCCGAAATCGGCATAGACGCCGGACTGGTCGTTCAAGATGCCGATCTTGACCTTGCCGTCCGAGATTTCGCCAGCCGCCGCCGGCATTGCGGATACCGCAATGAGCGCGGCGGAGACGAGATAGGATGCTTTCACTGGTAGTTCCTCCCTTGTGGTCAACCACGGGAAACGCGGCGGACCTCGCAATGGTTCAACAGTTCCGTCGGATTGTGGATTGAGGCCTCGATCCCGCCTGCCACTCCTATTCTTGCGGGCCTGCTCGTTTGCGGCTGGGCCGCCGCGCGCCTTGGGTGCACGGGCGCGAGCCTAGCATCACATTTCGCTGGCCGGGAATGCTATTTTCGTAGCATGCGGATGGGTTGGGGGCAGCATGGTGTCCCTTCACCAGGGCAGCCGCTTGCCATCGCTAAAAAGCCGCCGGTCGGACCGTCGGGCAAGGTTGCGGCGCAGACGATGCCGGCCGCGCCTTGCGCGACGGGGCGGCCGCCGGCACCGCCCATGTCGCGACCCAGCCGGGGCAGGTCGAATTGACCAGCAAGCGCCCCCTCCCCGCCAGACACAATCCGGAAACAAGATTCAACAGCCCGGAAAAACTCGCGAAAAGACCGGCTGTCATAAGCGGCACCGGAGCAGCCGAACTACGGCCAGCGACAACCTGATATCGATCTTCGAAAAGGAATGCCGACTTATGAAAAAGACCCTTCTCTCCGTTCTCGGCCTGGCGGTCGCGCTTGCTTTCGCGGTGCCGGCGCTCGGCACTACCGAAGCCAACGCTGCCGCGACCACGACGGCTGCGACCACGACGACCACCGCGGCTCCGGCTGCGGCCACCGAGACGGCCAAGCCGGACGCCAACGGCCCGCACAAGAAGCATGTCAAGCATCATCGCCGTCACGCCCGCAAGCATCACGTGAAGAAGCACTCGAAGCATCACGCCAAGAAGCATCATGTGAAGCACCACACCAAGAAGCGTACCCACAAGAAGCACGGCAAGAAGCTCGCCGCATAAGGCGCGTCGCCGGCTTTTGGCTTTTCAGCAATTGGCCAAAGACTTCATGACCGGATGATCCCGGACCGCTTCAACAGGGTTCGGGATCATCGCTTCCCGGAAACGCCGTCCCTCAAAGGCGGCGTTTTTGCTTACCGGGTCGCTGGCGCGGTCGTCCGGTCCGGATCGTGCCCTACTTCTTCTGCGGATAGATCGTCTCGCCGCGCTTCAGCATTTCGACGAACGTCTCGATCTTCTTCTTGCGCCCCGCCTCGGTCTTCATGTTGTGGACGCGGAAGGCGAGCGCGAAACGGTTCTGCGCCGAAAGCTTTGCCAGCATCGCTTTGGCCTTCGGTTCGGCATCGATCGCGGCCTGCAGGTCGGGCGGAATTGTCATCTCTTTCGAGCCGCCATAGGCGCGGTCCCAGCGGCCATCGGCTTTGGCCGCCTCGACTTCGCGCAGGCCATGCTCCGTCATGCGGCCCTCTTCGATCAAGCGCGCGACGTTGTCGACGTTGATCCTGCTCCAGATGCTCTTCCTGCCGCGCGGCGTGTAGCGCTGCAGAAAGCTCTTCTCGTCGAGCGACTTGCGCACCGCATCGATCCAGCCGAAGCAGAGCACGACGTCGATCGCTTCCTTCGGCGTGATCGAAGGAAGGCCAGAGCCAACCTTGTGGATCTTGACCCAGACCTCGCTTTCGCCGGCGTGGTTTTGCCTGAGCCAGGCGTAGAAGGTTTCAGCGTCCGAGAACTCGTGGACCTTGCTCGGGTCGACCTTGATGGGGGCCATCGGTGTTCCTTCTTTTGCGTGAGCCGAGGCTCCGATCTTCCCCTTTGTTGGGAGACGGCCGGCAGGCCAGAGGGCGCGCTGTCGCGCCAATCCTGTCGAGTCGTCGTCGCCGCTTTGGCTTATAGTCGTGGGGAGTTTAAGGCCGCGTTCCTTCGCGCGCCGTCTGCCCTGCTGGCTGAATTATCAGAGCCGCGCCAGCCAACCATCGGACTCTCCGATAACACTATCAGTTTCTTCCGTTTCCCCTGCGGGTGCCGGCCTGCCACATCACCGTCCATGCAAAGGAAAGGCATGGACATGGACGAGACAAAAATCCTGATCGTCGGCGGCGGTTCGGGCATGGGGCTGGCGCTTGCCAGGCGCTGCCTCGACGAAGGCGCCGGCGTCATCATCGCCGGGCGTAATGCAGCGAGGCTGAACGCCGCGCGCGATGAGCTCGATCGCCCGGCCGCGCTGGCAACGGCGATGGCAGACATCAGCCGCGAGGCCGAGGTCGCGGCGCTGTTCGCGCGCATCGGCCGGCTCGAGCATATCGTCAGCACGGCGGCCGATATCGAAGGCGCCTACCGGCTTTTGCCCGAGATCGAGCTTTCGGCGGCGCAAAAGGTTGTCGACAGCAAGTTCTACGGGCCGCTGCTGTTGGCCAAGCATGGCGCGCCGAAACTTTCGGCCAATGGTTCGCTCACCTTCGTCTCCGGCATTGCCGCCTACCGCCCGGCCGCGCGCGGCTCGGTGGTCGCGGCCGTCAACGCCGGGCTCGAAGGGCTGGTGCGGGCCTTGGCGATCGAGCTGGCGCCGATCCGAGTCAATGCCGTCTCGCCCGGCTGGGTCGACACGCCGATCTGGCAATTCGTTGCCGGCGATGCGAAGGACGAGACGCTTGCCGCGATGGCGAAGCGCCTGCCGGCGGGACGGGTCGGACGGCCGGAAGACATTGCGGACGCGATCCGCTTCCTGATGGGCAACGGCTTTACGACGGGAACGACGCTGCATGTCGAGGGCGGGCAGCGGCTGGTCTGACGAGCGCGAAGTTTTCGCCCATCGCCGCGAGCAAGAGCTTCAGCGCCGGCGGCTGGACGCGCCGGCGCCGCCAGATCATGACCAGCTCCGCCGAGCGGATCGGGCCCGGCCATGCGATCTCGGCCACCTCGCCGCGATCGAGCGCCGCGGCGACCGCCAGCCGCGGCACAAGGCCGAAGCCGGCGCCGGCCGCCACCAGGCCGGCGATGGCGTCAATGCTGCCAGCCTCGGCCGCGAGCTTCGGTCCGCCGAGGCCCGCCTCGGTGAAGGTCGTGTCGACCATGACGCGGTAGACGCATGCGGTTTCGGTGGCGACGAAACGCTTTTCGGCAAGCTCCCCCAGATCGACATCCGCCCGGTTCTCGCCCGGCGGCGCGATCAGCACCAGCGGCTCGGCCGCGACGGGGCGCCTGGCGAAGCGCTCGTCGGGCTCGCTGGCGCCCGGTCTGTCGAAGCAGAAGGCGACGTCGATCCCACCCTCTCCCAGCCTGCGGCGCAACTCGCCGCTGCCTGCGATTTTCAGCCTGATGTCGATGTCGGGATGAACGGCCTGGAAACCGGCGAGCCAGCCGGGAAGTTTTGCCGAAGCGATCGTCTCGAGCGCGCCGAGCGTGAGGCTGCCGGCCGTCTCGGCCTTGGTGGCATCGATGGCGGCCCGGGCGTCGTCGGCGAGCGCCAGCAATTCCTCGGCGTAAGGTTGCAGCGCCTCGCCGGCCGGCGTCAGGTCCAGCCCTTGCCGCGACCGTATGAACAGCGTCGCGCCCAGCTCGGCCTCGAGCGCCTGGATCTGGTCGCTGACGCTCGACTGTGCGAGATTGAGCTCGCCCGCCGCGCGCGTGACCTTGCGTGTGCGCGCGACCGCGAGAAAGGTCTTCAGCAGCCTTGGATGCACGTTACTGCAGCTGCGGCTTCTTGAGGAAGGAGTTGCGGTCGGCCGATTTTACGCGAAGCCAGGTCTCACGGCCGTCGCGCACGACGCGCAACGGAATTTCCGCGCCGGCCGGGTTCTGCCAGAGTTTTCGATAGAAGTCGGCGAGACCGTCAACCTCGCCGTCGCGCACGTCGGAGATGATGTCGCCTTGGCGAAGGCCAGCCTTTGCCGCGGGACCACCTTCGGCGACGCTCATCACCACCACCATGCCGTTCGACTCCGCCGAGAAGGCGCCGAGCCACGGGCGCGGCGGCTTGCCGACCTGGCCGCGCTTGACCAGATCGTCGAGGATCGGCGTCAGAAGGTCGATCGGCACGATCATGTTGACGTCGGCGACCTCGCCGGCGCGGCTCATCTGCAGGCGCAGCGAGCCGACGCCGAGCAGCTTGCTGTCACGGTCGAACAGCGCAGCACCACCCCACGAGGGATGCGCCGGCGCGGTGAAGATCGCCTCGTCGATGAGATATTCCCAATAGCCGGCGAATTCCTGCTTGGTGACGATGTGGGCGTCGACCTGCTGGCCGATGCCGTCGGCAAGCGTCACGGCGTCGCCGATATTGGCCTTCCTGGGGTTGCCGAACTTGACCGCCGGCAGCCCGAGCGGCGCCAGCGCCTGCACCAGGCCGAAGCCGGTCTCCTGGTCATAGGCCAGCGCATGCGCCGCAACCACGCGGCCGTCCTGGTCGGTCAGCCAGACCTCCTCGGCCTCGGTGATGAGATAGCCGATAGTGAGAACCAGCCCGTTGTCGCGGATCACCACGCCGCTGCCCTCGCGGCGCGTGCCCAGCGCATCGGCGGTGAAGGCGTCGTCCGGAACCGTGGCGCGCACGGCCACGACGGAGCGCGAGATTTTTTCGATGGTCATCGTCGATCCTGAATTACGGGTCTTTTTCTATAAGTATGGCCAAAGGGACGCGGTGCAAGGGCATCTGTCCCTGACGGAGAAGGCGGGGCGCTGCTGGCCCAAGCGTTAGTTCAACGAAATTTGAACTTTTTTCTTTGACGCCCGCGCAACCGCACCTAAATCTTGCGCCAACGAACCCCGCATCCCGCTCACAGCAACAAGGCCTCCCGAGATGAACCAGTACAACCCGCCGAAAGTCTGGACCTGGAACAAGCCGAATGGCGGCACCTTCGCCTCCATCAACCGGCCAGTCGCCGGGCCGACGCACGAGAAGGAATTGCCTGTCGGCAAGCATCCGCTTCAGCTCTATTCGCTGGCCACGCCCAACGGCCAGAAGGTGACGATCATGCTGGAGGAGTTGCTGGCGCGCGGCCACAAGGGCGCCGAATACGACGCCTGGCTGATTCGCATCAATGACGGCGACCAGTTCGGCTCGGGCTTCGTCGAGGTCAATCCGAACTCCAAGATCCCGGCGCTGATGGACCGCAGCGAGCCGAAGCCGGTGCGCGTGTTCGAGTCGGGCTCGATCCTCACCTATCTGGCGGAAAAATTCGGCGAGTTTCTGCCGACGGAGCGTGCAGCGCGGGCCGAAACCTTCTCGTGGCTGTTCTGGCAGATGGGCTCGGCGCCCTATCTCGGCGGCGGCTTCGGGCATTTCTACGCCTATGCGCCGGAAAAGATCGAATACGCCATCGACCGCTTCGCCATGGAAACCAAGCGGCAGATGGACGTGCTGGATCGGCGGCTGGCGGAAAGCGAGTATCTCGCCGGGCCGGATTACACCATCGCCGACATGGCGGTCTGGCCCTGGTATGGCGGGCTCGCCAAAGGCCGCAGCTACAACGATGCCGCGCAGTTCCTCGCCGTGCATGAATACAAGCACGTGCAGCGCTGGGCCGACGCGATCGACGCCAGGCCGGCGGTAAGGCGCGGCCGCATGGTCAACCGCATCTCCGGCGATCCGGCCTATCAGTTGCACGAGCGCCACGACGCCAGCGATTTCGAGACGAAGACGCAGGACAGGTTGCAAGCGGCGGAGTGAGCTGCTGATCTCCCCGCCTTGCGTGGGAGATGGCCGGCAGGCCAAAGCGGTTCGCTGCGCGTGGAGCGCCGACGCCCGACGAACAACAAGAGGGCAAGTTGGCGCATCGTGCGCGCCGACCCCCTCTGTCGCCTTCGGCGACATCTCCCCCTCGAGGGCCCTTAAAGGGGGAGATCAGCTACCTCCCGTAGGTATACGTCACACTGGCCTCCGCCAGCGCCTGGCTCTTCGCCGCGACCGACACCATTTCGGGCGACGGATTTTCCGGCGTGCGCAGCTTTGCCTCACTCAGCGCATAGAGCGTGAAGACATAGTGGTGCGTGCCGCTGCCGGGCGGCGGACATGGGCCGAAATAGCCGGTGCGACCGACGCTGCCCGTGCCGGACACTGTGCCCTTCGGCAGGCGCTTGCCGCTTTTGGAGCCGGCGCCCTCGGCGAGGCCCTTGGCGCTTGCCGGGATGTTCCAGGCAAGCCAATGCCAGAACCCCTTGCCGTCGTTGGCATCGGGATCGAACATGGTGAGCGCGTAGCTCCTGGTGCCCGCCGGTGGGTCCTTCCAGCCAAGCGCGATCGAGACGCTCTTGCCGCCGCATCCGGGCTTGTCGCCGAGATATTTTGCGTCCCACTTGTCGTTGTAAACCGATGGGCTGGAGATCTCGAAGGCGGATGCCTGGGTCGCGAAGGCAGCGAAGGCAAGTCCAATCAGGCTGAGGCGCGAAGTCATGGCTTCACTCCTTCTACTTGGATTGCCCAAAGTCTATCCGAAAGGCGCGCCGGAGCCGAGCAACTTTGCGTGACGGCCGGCAGGCGCCGGAGCTGCCGATTTCCCCCACAAGGAGGAGTTCCGGAGCACTGCCGACGAGCAGTGTCACGCGCGGCGGCGAGTCCATACTATCCCCCTCTCGCCAACGCGGGCGACCCGATTTGTCCTTGCGGCCCTTCCTAAAGGTGCCGCCACCCGATCTTGCCGTTAGGCCAACAGAGCTATGCGGTTCTTCACGAATTTTTTCAGCCGGAACATCCCCTGGAAAGCTCCGTTGGAAACTTAGTCAACGATGCAAACCAATGGAGATTTCCTGATGATGAAGAAGATTCTCGCAGCTTCCGTTCTTACCCTGGCGCTCGCGACCTCGGGCGCCATGGCTCAGACAGCCGGTGCAAGCGGCGACGCCAGCGGCAGCGTTTCGGGCGGCGTCTCGGGCACGACTGGCGGCGCCTCGGGCAGTGCGACGGGCGGTGCCACGGTCACCACGCCGACAACCCCTGGCACGGATACGACCACCACGAATTCCACGAATTCCATGAATTCGACGAATTCGACGAACCAGCCGGCCGGTATGCAGGATCGCTGCAAGGATACGGGCGCTAACGATACCGAGAACAACACGGCCAGCGGCAATACGACCTCGAACATGCAGAACTGCAACAAGTAGGGCGGTTTCGATTCGCGCCGGATCGCCGACACAAAAAAGCCCCGCCGGTGGAAGCCGTCGGGGCCCTTTCGTTGAGGCCTTGAAGGTGGGACTTCGCTGCCTGCCGATCCAGGGGGTGTTGGATCGGCCGCGACCCTAGCCGAAGAATCGGCGGGGCTATAATCACGGCTGCGCACTACCAATCACGCCTGCGCGAGAAGGAGGTGATAGCCGGCTGTCGATCTCTCTTTGAGGGAATTGGCTACCTCAGCAGCTTCGCCAATCGCGGCACGCCCTCGCCCACCGCGCGGTCGTCGGCCAGCGTGAAGGACATGCGCAGCGTGTTGCGGCCAGTGCCGTCGGCGTAAAAGGCGTTGCCCGGCACGAAGGCGACGCGCGCCTCTTTTACCGAACGCGCCAGCAACGCGGTGGCGTCACTGCCTTCGGGCAGCGTCAGCCAGACGAACATGCCGCCTTCCGGCCGGCTCCAGGAAATGCCGTCCGGCATGTTTTCCTCGAGCGCGCCGAGCAGCGCGTCGCGGCGACGGCGATAGGCACCGATCAGCTTCTCCACCTGGGCGTCGAAGATGGTCTCGGCAACGCGATGCATGACCATCTGGTTGATCGACGGGCTGTGCAGATCGGAGGCCTGTTTCATCAGCACCAGCTTTTCCACCACATGGCGCGGCGCGCAGACCCAGCCGACGCGCATGCCTGGCGACAGGATCTTGGAGAAGGAGCCGCAAAAGAGCGTGCGGGCATTGTCGATGCCGCCCGAGCGGGCACAATCCAGCGCCAGGATCGGCGGCACCGCCGCGCCGTCATACCGCAGCGCCCGATAGGCGGCGTCCTCGATGACGGCGATGTCGAGCTCGCCGGCGAGGTCGAGCACCGCCTCGCGCTGCTTGCTATCCAGCGTGTTGCCAGTCGGGTTGGCGAAATCCGGCACCAGATAGGCGAATTTCACCTTGCCGCCGTTGCCCGCGGCTGCCGCGCGATAGGCCTCCGGCGTCATGTTGCCGCCGGCGGTGTTCAGCCGGTCGTAACGCGGCTCGTAGGCGTTGAAGGCTTGCAGCGCGCCGAGATAGGTCGGCCAGGTGACCAGCGCGGTGTCGCCGGGCGACAGAAACAGCTTGCCGAGATAATCGAGCGCCTGCTGCGAGCCGGAGGTGATGAAGATGTTGCCCTCGTCGCATCGGATGCCGAGTCCGCCCATATAGCCGGCCAGCCATTTGCGCAGCGGCAGGAAACCTTCGCTGACCTGGTATTGCAGCGCGGCCCCCGCTTCCGCGCCGCCGAGCACGGCCTGATAGGCGTCGCCGATGGCCTCGGCCGGAAACAGCGAGGCATCGGGAATACCGCCGGCGAACGAGATGATGTCGGGCTGATCGAGCAGCTTCAGGAGCTCGCGGATTTCCGAGGCCTTCATGCGCGAGGAGCGCGAGGCCAGAAGGTTCAACAGGGTCAAAGCGCACCTCCCGCAGTGCTTCGTTCAGGGTCTTAGCATTTAGGTCAGCTTCGTTGACCTATTATCAGGCCACGTCCGTCGCGTGAATACACAAAACGGCCATGGCGCATCGCTCCGACGACATTTGGCCCACATATCCTGACGGAGATATCTGACACGACGGCGGTCCGCTCATCGCGGGATTGTCGTAATATTAGAATAGGCGCATATTGTCGCAAGCCGAAGCCGTGCTCCGGCTGAACCGCCTGTTGGCCATGGTGCCCGGGCGGTCCGTGACCAAGTCAAATGTCAGTGAAACAACAATCACCTCGGCTGCTCAAACCATTGAGCAGCCTGAGGCAATGATATTTGGAGGAGATAGCCATGAAGGTCACCATACTGGCAAGTTACGAACCCCATGCCGCCAAAGGGCTGATGCAGGGATCGAACCGCGAAGCTGCAATCCAGGCGCTCTTTGAAAGCGTCGGCGGCAGGATGAGCAGCGTCATGTTCACGCGCGGCATTTACGACGTCGTCGTCAATGGCGAGGTGCCGGATCAGGTCGCCGGGATGGGCATGGCCCTTGCCGTGCGCGCGAGCGGCTCGTTGAGCGAGCTGGTCGTCCTCGAAGAACTCGACATGAAGGCGGTGCTCGCGGTCGCCAACAAGGCTGCCGGGGCCTACAAGCCCGCCGGCTGACGGCCTGGCCAGGCAGCAGGGACGGCGCGTTCGTCGTCCCGTGCTGCCGGCATCACGTCACCGCAAGCCGAGGCTTTGCTTATGCATGCCCTTATCCCCAAACCGCTCCGCACTTTGGGCAACATGCATTAGAACGGCAATCGAATCTCGTCGTCCCGGGCCGTATCGGGCCATCCGATGTCCTTGCGGATCTCCGGTGGCAGTTCGTTCAGCTCGCGCGTCGTTCTGCGGCGCCTTCTCGCCTGCGCGAACGCGGCGCGGATTCGGTTAAGGCTCTTAAACATCGCAACCTCCACAAAGCAGCGGCAGAACTGGCGGCCGCCCTCCGGGCGCCGCTTTTGAGGTGCGTCTGTAACCAGGCGATTGCGCGCAGACGGTGAATGCTTCACGAAGCCGGAGCGGCCTGAAACATTTGTGTGCGAATTAAATTGGGTTTCGACGCCGCGGCATTAGTGGCGAGCGCCAACAGGCGGCGCTGCCGGCTATGACGGGCGCACAATTGCTGACTGCCTTGCTCGCCAAGACAGGCGTCAGGCGTTAGTCCGTACTACCGGAAGGAAGTTGCTGCGCGGTCTGCGCCGAGAGCCGGCCTTTGCGGACGAGCGTCGGCTTCGTATATTCTTTCTTCATGGCGAAATGTCCCCTGCCTCGCCGGAAAAATGCGGTACGGCTATCGGACTGTCAAGCAGATCGCAGGCCGGTGGATGGCAGGCCGGTGAGGCGGGCCCGATCGACCACCTTCCCGTCCCTGACCACTTCCCTGCCTGCGCGATACACGGTTCGCTCCTTCGGCACCGCCACCACCGCTTCCGGCACATGCTCGGCCCTGAGCGCGACGAAATCGGCCTTGGCCCCGACGGCGATGCCATAGCCTTCGAGCCCCAGCGCCCTGGCGCCGGCATGGCTCACCACGTCGTAGGCTGCTTCCAGCTGGCAATCCTCGTAGAAGCCGGAGCGGTAGCCGATCATGTTGGCGCGGTTCAGCATGTCGCCATCGCCGTAAGGCCACCAGGAATCGCGGATGTTGTCGGAGCCGGCAAAGACCGTGACGCCCGCCTTGCGCAATGCCGCCACCGGCGGGAAAGGATGGTTGCCGGGCGCGTTGGTCATGATGGCGACGCCGGAGGCGGCGAGCAGCTCGCCGGCTTCGGCCAGCGCGTCGGCGGAAATGTCGCCCAGCGCATAGGCGTGGCTGACAGCGACTTTGCCTTGCATGCCCAGTGCCGTGGTCCGCGCGGCGATCTCCTCGATCTCGAACAGGCCGAGGGTGCCGCCGTCATGCAGGTGGATATCGATTCCGGCGCCGTGTTTTTCGGCAAGGCCGAAGACGACGTCGAGATGGCCCTTCACATCGCGGTCGAAGCTTGCCGGGTCCAGCCCGCCGATCAGATCGCAGCCGAGCTTCAAAGCCTCGTCCAGAAGCTCGGCGTTGCCGGGCGACGACTGGATGCCGCTTTGCGGGAAGGCGACGAGCTGGATGTCGATCAGCTCGCGATATTTTTCGCGCACGGCAAGGATCGTCTCGACATGTTTCAGCCCGACCGCGGCGTCGACCATGACGTGGCTGCGCATCGCAAGGCTGCCATTGCCGATGCAAAGCTCGAGCTGGTTTTTCGCGCGCTCTTCCATCGGCGCGGCCTGCTCGAGGTTCCGCATCTGGAAGGCGACCCGCTCGCGCACATCGAAGCCGTTGGTGCAGGGAATGTGCGAGCGCCAGGCATCGCCATAGAAGGAGGTGTCGAGATGGATGTGGCCCTCGACGAAGGCCGGCAGCACGAGCTGGCCGGCGAGATCGACGGCGCCTGGCGCCGCGCCGGCGGCATTGGCGGCGGGCGTGATGGCGTTGAAGCGGCCGTCGGCAACAGTGAGGTCGGCCAGGGAGCCGTCGGCGAGTTTTGCGTTGAGAAAGCGGGGCAAGATGCAATCCATCAGCAATGATGCATCAGTCGTCGTCCCTCGGCCGGCAGAGGTCAATGCGGATCGGGATAGAAAGTGTTTCGCCCAAGTTCTCGGTCACCCGCGGTTGGCAGATCGCGCGTGCCCGATCGGCTGCGCCGCCGTTAACCTTAATTCCAAGCGGCGGTGGGGAAGTCCCTGCTCCCTGCCTATTCCGCTATCGCGGAAGTTTCGGCACGAGAAAAACATGCCATAGTCCAGGCTGCGGTACGAGGCCGCCTTGGTCGACGCGGACGCCCAAGCACATCCCCAACAATGTCGCCCCCAACGGCCGCGTCGACCTTGTACTGAACGGCGATCTGACCCGGGTCGCCGTTTTGTTTTGGGCCATCAGGCCTGGGACTTGGCGTATTCCGCGACCAGCCCGTCATATTCCTCGAAGGCCGGCAGGGCCGCGTAGCTGTGCAGGGCGGGCGTCTCGGCCCATGGCAGCTTCTCGCTGGTCCAGGTCTCGACGAAAGGCGTGAACCAGGCGGGGTGGTCCAGCATGGTCGGGCGCAGGTTGACGAACCAGTCGAGCCCCTCCGGCCGGGTGAACATCCAGCTCATGCAGTAGCCGCAGAAATAGTGTTTCGAAGCGCCGTGCAGGCCGCCGATCACCGGCTCGCCCTTGGTGATCTCGAAGCCATCCGCGGGAATGGCGGCGCTCAGCGAATAAGCGCTCGACGACATCTTCTGGCAGCCGGTGCAATGGCAGGCCATGGTGAGCAGCGGCTTGGCGGAGATCCTGAGGCGCACGCGGCCGCAGCGGCAGCCACCTTCGGAGGGCAGGGAGGGGATTGGCATGAGCGCTCCTTGGTTGGTTTTCCCTTCTCATCCGTCGCCTTCGGCGACACGTTCTTCCCACAAGGAAGAAGGAGGAGCCAAGCCCTCAGCCCCCAATCAGCGCCGCGGTCGTCGTCAGCCGCGCGCCCTGCTCGGCGAAGGCTTTGTTGTGCCGGATGATGATGTCGGGCGCTTTCTCCTCCTCGGAATCGAGCGTCGAATGCGCATCCGAAACGATGGTGACGCCGAGGCCCTGGGCAAGAGCGCCTTTCACCGTGGCGGCAACGCAGAAATCGCTCTGCGCGCCGATGAGCACCACGTCGCGAACGCCCTGCCCCGCGACCCACTGCCCGAGCTCGGCGTTCGAGAAGGCATTGCCGACGCTCTTGCCGAAGGTTGGCTCACCGGCCGCCTGGCCGAGCTGCGGCCATACCGGCCAGCCGGAAGCGCCCGGCGCCAGCGGATCGCCCGCCGGCCCGTCATGGCGCACGAAGGCCACCTTGCGGCCGGTTTTGCGCGCCCAATCGATCAGTTTTCGCGCGCGCTCGGCAAGGACGTCGGCATCATGGATCGGCGGATCGAAACGGCCGTCGAACATGCCGGTCTGCAGGTCGATGACGATCAGCGGAGCGGCGGCCGAGGGAGCGGTATCTGGCATGGGCGCGAAGATAGCGGAGGTGGGGGTGGGTCAAGGACGGGGACGAAGCGTGGTCCCCCTGTTGTCAGGGAGATCTGCGATTCCCCCGCCTCAGCCAATCCCGCCCGTCACCACATAAGCGCCGGCGCTCCGCCCGTCCGCCAACCTCACGATCGCCGTGACGATCGAGCCGTAAGCGCCGCGCCAGACGCTGTGGAAGCCCTGATGCGTCGCAGCCGGCACGACGGCCCGGCCGGTGTGGCGGTTGCCGCTTCCCTGCATGGCGACCGGTTCGCCGTTGACGTGGACTTTCACGGCTGCCGTATCCAGTCCTGCGTCGTCTGCATCGATCTCGAGTGTGATCGCGATTTCGTCGCTGTCGCCGGCATGGATTGTCTCGGCGCTCAGCGCCAGAGCAAGCGGCGCGTCGCCAGCACCCGCCGCTCCCCTGCCCGCTGCAAACACATCATCCGCCAGCGGCGGCGTGCGTGGCGGGAGGGTGCGGCGCTTGGTGGCGCGCTCGTAGCCGCCGGCCATCATCAGCAGCGCCACGTCGTCATAGGCCTTGCCGGCGAAGGTGAGGCCGACCGGCATGCCGATATCGGCCATGGTGCCCATCGGCACCGTCACCGTCGGGATGCCGAGATGCCGCCAGACCAGATTGCCGTTAGCGACCCAGGTGCCGTTGCGCCAGGCAAGATCGGCGGAGGCCTCGTTGACATCCGCATCGGCCGGGCCGACATCGGCGACGGCCGGCAGCACCACGGCGTCGAGGCGGTTGGCGTCGAGCCAGTTCTGGAAGTCGATGCGGCGCGTCTCTTCCAGCCCCTTCAGCCCGTCCACAATGGTGGGGATGGCCTCGAGCGGGCTCACCCCGTTCTTCGCCCGCTCGACATAGTCCGCCAGGTCGAAGCCGTCGTCGCCATAGCGGTCGGGCAGCGTACCCGGCGGCTGTGGAAAGATTTTCGGGCCATCGACCGAGGCGAGATCGGGAATCGCAGGATCAGCATTGGCGCGCAGGAAATCGTCCCACGACCAGATTGACAGGTCCCAGATCTCGCGGTTTGCAAATTCCTCCGGCACCAGGCCGCGATCAACCATGGAGCGCGCGCCCGGACGGTCGCGCTCATAGTTCGATACGACGGGGAAATCGACCTCGACCACCTCGGCGCCGAGCGCCTGCAGGTCATGCGCGGCCTGCCGCCAGAGCTCCAGCACAGAGGCGCGCGTCTCGATCGGCCGGTCGGCGCCGAGATCCTTGCCGATATACATTTTCGGCACGCCGAGCCGCTTGCCCTCGATCGCGCCTTGCAGGGGAAGCCCGGTATAGCTCGCCGGCCTCAGCGCTGATGCCTTCGGGATCGAAACCCAGGGCTGCACACGCCAGAAGTCGCCGCGCGTGTCATGGTCGTCGGCGACGATGACGTCGAGCAGCTCCAGCATGTCCGGCACGCTCCGCGTATGCGGCACCACCACATCCATGGTCGGCACCAGCGGCCAGTTGCCGCGTACCGAGATCACGCCGCGCGACGGCGTGTAGGCGACCAGCGCGTTGTTGGAGGCGGGCGCGCGGCCGGATGACCAGGTTTCTTCGCCGAGCCCGAAGGCGGCGAAGGACGCGGTCGTCGCCGTCCCCGAGCCGTTCGACGAGCCGGAGGCGAAGGCGGCGGTGAGATAATCCTTGTTGTACGGGCTCTCGGCGCGACCATAGACGCCGCGCTGCATGCCGCCATTGGCCATCGGCGGCATGTTGGTGAGGCCGATGAGCACCGCGCCCGCGGTGCGCAGCCGGGCAATCGTGAAGGCGTCCTCGCTGGCGATCAGATGCTCGAAGGCCGGCGAGCCGGCCGCGACCGTCAGGCCTTTCACCTTGTAGCTGTCCTTGGCGGTGTAGGGGATGCCGTCCAGCGGTCCAAGCGTTTTGCCCGCGCGGCGTCGGCGGTCGGAAGCTGCCGCCTCCTCGAACACCTTTGGATTGAGGATGGGCACGGCGTTCAGCGCTATGCCGTGGCGGTCGTAATGGGCGATGCGCCGCAGGTACGCGCCGGTGAGCTCGACGCTTGTGACTGTGCCGTCTTCCAGCGCGCGGCGCAGGTCGGCGATCGAGGCTTCGACTATATTCATGGCTTGGCGAACCTCTTGTCAGCAATCACGTGTCCGGCGAAGGTTGGCTCGAAATTCGTAAGCCGCGATCCGTCACACCCCCCTCTGCCCTGCCGGGCATCTCCCCCGCAAGGAGGGAGATTGGATGTCGCGCAAGCTTTTGCCAAACCGCCGACGTTGCAGGGAGGGCCCCGTAGCCGATCTGCTGATCTCCAAAGGTCGGGGAGATGGCCGGCAAGCCAGAGGCGGGCGCTGTCCTGCCGACAATTCAGACGATCGAAGAGGTGCTAGTTCGGTGTTTTGACTTGCGTTCGATCCACCAGTCGTTCTGCCAATCTTCATAGCCGAGAAGCGAGCCCTCCATCCGCTCGAGAGATTCGTTCCAGCCGGTTTTGGCGAACACTTTCGATAACAGCAGAAACGCGTCTATCCGCCATTCCTCCCCGGGGAGTGAGAAGAAGGCGCGCCGCCACCCTTGGAAGTCGGGGAAACGGGCGTGCTCGGCTTCGGTAAAGGGAGTGTCGATGACATGACGCACCAACCGGCCCGAGCGCACAAACGGGTCGAAGCGAGCCAACGTTTCCGACAGCCATTCCGCCGGATAGGCGTCATGGAAGACTGCCAGCGGCTTGCGACCTTCCAGCATCAGCGGCAGCTCGAAATTCGTATGAACGAGATACGGGACCTCACGGATTGGATGCCAGGACTCGATGCGGTTGAGCCTTCGATCAAGCTCGCGAGGTGGAATGCATATCGCGCCAAGTCGCTCGAGGTCGTCCGGGTCCAAATGCCATGAACCGGATAGCTGTGGACTGTCGCACGCCAGAACCGCGCGAAGCTCTTCCAGGTCTGAGACGCGAATTCGGGCTTCGGCGACCGCCGAACCGGTCGCAGGATCGATCTCCTGCAGGACAAAATAGATGGATTCGGCAGTATTGCTCACATGGTGACGATGGCTGCTTGGACAATACTTGTACAGGCTTTCTTCAGACAGGCCACATTCCTTCGCTTGCCCCTCTGCCCTGTTGGGCATCTCCCCCGCAAAGGGGGGAGATTGGATGTCGCCCAAGCTGTCGCCAGTCTCCTACTTTGCTACTGCGGCGCGCCGGCGAACAGCACCGTGCCCTCCCTCCTGCCGCCGGCCAGTCGCGAATGGTGCGGTCGATGCCGCCGGTCAAAAGCGTGCCGTCGGCGGCGAAGGCGACCGAGTAGATCGGCCCGGTGCCGGGGTCGAACTCGGCGATCTCGGCGCCCGTATCCATATTCCAGATCCGCGCCGTGCCGTCGAGCGAGGCGGAGCCGAGCCGTTTCCCCTCGGCCGATAAGGCGAGCGCATAGACGGTGCCGGAGTGGCCGTCGAAGCGGCGCACCTCCTTGAAGGTGTCGAGGTCCCAGAGTTTTATCGTGTAGTCGCCACTGCCGGTCACCGCATGGTGGCCGTCGGCCAGGAAGAGCGCGCCATAGGCGCCGCGATCGTGGCCGGGCCAGCTGCGCAGCTGCTTGCCCGCAAGGATGTCCCAGAGCTTCAGTTCGCCGTCGATGCTGCCGGTGAGCGCCCTGGCGCCATCTGGCGAGATGGCGACGGAACTCACCGACCAATCGTGGCCCGGCAGGACATGCAGCACCGTGCCTTTCTGCAAATCCCAGACGACGACGGAACCGGTGTCGTGGCCGCTGACGGCGAGTTTGCCGTCGGGGCTGATCTTCAGTTGCCGGACGCCGCCGTTCGCTCCGGACGAGAAGACATGCAGCACTGTGCCATCGGAAAGCTGGCGCAGCACGATCTCGCCGTCGTCGCCGGCGGTGAGCGCGCTTCTGCCGTCGGGCATGAAGAGCGCGCTGCGCGCCATGTCCTTGTGGACGCCGAGGTCGCGGATCAGCCGCTTGCCGTCGATATCCCAGAGCTTGATCATGCGATCGGTGCTGGCGCTCATGATCTGGTGGCCGTCGGCCGACACCGCCAGCCAGACGACGGCATCGCGGTGGCCTTCCGGCGCGGTCGGCTGGGCTGGGGGCGGTGGCCGAGGCGGCGCCAGCGTCTGCGGCGGCGTGGCCGGCGCCAGCGCGGTCTGCCGGGCCGGCGTGGTTGCAGGCTGCGCCGGTGCGGCGGGCTGCGGCGGAGCGGCCGCCGGCTCGGACGATGCGGCCGTGGGCGCCGGCGCGACAGGCGCGGAGGCCGGCTCGGTCCCAGGCTCCGCCGGAGCGAAGGCGACTTCCCTGGCCGGCGCGGCCGCATCGCCCCCTGTTTCCCGCCACCGGCCGAACTGGTCGGCGAGGATGACGACAAGGGCAATGAGCGGCACGGCAAGCGCGATGCGGCGCAGCCGCGGACGCCCGGCCGGCACGGTCGCAGCGTCGCGGCCGAACAGCGGCGCCGAAGGCTCATGCCTTGGCGCGCCCGGCAGCAGGCCGGCAAGGAACGAAAGCCCGGCGAGAATCGAAAGCATGCCCGCCGCGCCGAAGATCCCGGCGCTCGTCGTGGCCGGGGGCTTGCCCCCCAGCGCCAGATAAAGCTTGGCGAAGCAAGCGAAGCCGACGACGAGCATCGCCAGCGCCAACAGCCTGTCGGTCGATCTTTTCATCGGCATCCCCCAGGCGCCTCCACTCCAACTGGCGGAAGGCGCATCGGCCATTCTAGCCGAGCTTTTCGCCGGGGCTAAGTGCAAGAGATCACACGAAGAAAGGTAAACGTGCTTTGGCGCGGCGTGACTTCTTCAATCCCGCCGCCGGCCGAATTTCGGCTTTACTCAGCCGGCCGGCCAATATCCCGATGCTCAGAACCGAAGCGTGATGTCTTTCGCTCCATAAACAAGCGGCCCGTGAGCAGAAAGCCACACTCCCCAAGAATAGCAAGCTCGACTACCCGCGCTGGTTGACAGCAAACGCTCTTATGACATTATCCGCCCGGGATTTTCAGGAGAGCCACAGCATGAAGAAGATTTACGAGAAGCCTGTGTTGGTCCGCAAAGGCAAGCTTTCGATGGTCGTCGCGGGTTCGACACCGGTCCCGGGTTGATTCGGGGACAGCTCGATCAGCTTCATTGATGTTTGAGGCCAGCTGTCATCCTGGCTTGTTGCGTGACAAGGCGGCTGATTATCGTCTTGTGTCAGTTCGAATGGTTAACGGGGGTTCAATCATGAAGAAGACTTACGAGAAGCCTGTGTTGGTCCGCAAAGGCAAGCTTTCGACAATTGTCGCCGGCGGTCCTTCTACTGTTATCAATGGCGGCAGCCCGGCGAGCTGATCTGCCGGACAATCTGCTGTTGATGCCTGCCGACCCTGGCTCCTTCTTGCGATCCAGGAAATTCGCGGAACCGGCCATGAAGAAAACCTATGAGAAACCAAGGCTGGTCAAGAAGGGCAGGCTTTCGGCAGTCACCGCCAACGGCGCCACTTCGCTCACCTTCTGACCATTACAGCGCGTTGCACCGCAATTCAGGCAACGCGCTGCAATTCCTTGTTTTAATGCACTTCTTCTCCCGAAGCTGCGGCATCCTCTGGGCGACCCAGTTCGCCTTTGCTTGACACATGTCCCCCGCAAAGCCGCCGCGCTTTAGCCGACATGCATCAGAGCGCCAGCACGAGATCATCCAACACCATCTGCCAGTGATGCTTGGTCGATAGACGCACGCGCGTCACCGCCTTCAGCATCGGCGCGTATTGAACCGGCGCCAGCGCCGACAGCGTGACCTCGTCGCGCGCGATCAACTCGTCCCCCAGCCAGCTTTCGACCAGCGCGCTCTCCCCTTCCGAGCGCAGCCATGCGGCGTTCAGCATCACCGAATGGAAGCCGAAAGGCGCCGCACGGCCGAACTCTGCCGGATGGCCGCTGCTGGTATAGGCGATATAGGCGCCCGAGACGTTGCCGTTGACGTAGCCTTCGCTGTTCCTGGTGTGGTCACGCGACATGGCGTTGAGATTGTACCAGTCGAGCCCGGCGTACCCGGAAGGAATCTTGCTCAGGCCGCGCGTGGTGATGTCGTCGAAGCCGATGGTGCTGAGCGCCGCGTCGGGCTCAAGCGCCCCGGACGCAAGCAAGCCGAGGTCGGCCGGATAGGCCGACAGCGCGAGGCGCCGGTCGAACCCGCCGCCGGCGATCACGACCTGATCGGCCTCGGCGGCGAGCGGGAAGCGGAAGGTGGTGGCCGCGCCGAGCGGGTGGCTTTCGAGCAGCTGGCCGTTGCCCATCACGGATAGGGTTGCGGTGGCCGCGGCCGGCGTCCTGCCGCTCACCATGCGCGCAGGGGTAAGGCCGACGGGCCTTGGCAGGCCCTCTCCGGCCAAACCGACGAGCGAGCCGGGCGCATCCGTCACGCGCACAGACTGGTTCTCGTTGGCGCCGCTGGCGCGCCAGCCGGGCGGCACGGAGACTGAAAAGCGAAAGGTTCCAGGCGAGCGGATCACGGCGCTGCGCCGCTTCGACGACATCGGGAAGTTGGCAAAACCGGCAGCGTTGCTTTGCGCCGCGACGATGAAGCGGCCGGACTCGTCGAACAGCCGCACCACGATGCCGGCAATCGGGCGGTCGGCCTGACCATAGGTTCCATCGCCGTCGACATCCATGAAGACGAAGGATGAGAAGTTCAGCTTGCCGGATGTCGGACCCCAGGCGGTGCGGGGTGCATAGTCGCCGGCCGGATTGGCACTGCCGCGCGCCCTGCGGCGCTTGCGCCGCCGGCGCAAAGCGAGCGCGATGAGGGCAATGGCGCCGGCGATGACAAGGACGGAGATGAAGAGAACGAGGGCGTTGTCAGCCACGGCGGGAGAGCGTTGGCTGGAGAAAAATACTCAAGCTGAAAAGCATAAGGTCCGCGTCCCCTCGTAGTCCTGCGAAAGCTAACGCGAGCCGTCGTTGCTGCACAGCCATTATTTGCGAGGGGCAGCGCTGACGTAATCTTCTCCCTTTGTTGTGGAAGAAGGTCAGGTCGCCAACTCCACCCACACCGGCGCATGGTCGCTGGCATTTTCCTCGGCACGCACCTCCCGATCGATGCCCGCTCCTTTCAGCTTCCGCACCAGCTTCTTCGACAACAGAATGTGGTCGAGCCGTAAGCCGGCGTCGCGCGGCCAGCGGTTCCGGCGGTAGTCCCAGAACGTGTAGAGCTTCTCCTCCTTCGGAAAGACCTTGCGCAGCGCATCCGTCCAGCCCTGATCGATCAGCGCCGCAAAGGCGGCGCGGCTTTCAGGCTGCACCAGCGCGTTGTCGTCATAGGAGCGGGTGGCGTAGATGTCGCGCGGCTCGGGCACAATGTTGAAGTCGCCGGCAAGCACCACCGGCAGGCCGGTGTCGAACAATTCGCTCGCATGCGCCGCGAAGCGCTGGTGCCAGGCGAGCTTGTAGGTGAATTTCGGCCCGGGCTGCGGATTGCCGTTCGGCGCGTAGAGGCAGGCAATCACGATGCCGTTGACCGCCGCCTCGATGTAGCGCGCCTGGCGGTCGGCATCGTCGCCGGGCAGCGCGTCGCGTGTCAGCACCGGCTCGGCGCCGCGAGCCAGGATGGCGACGCCGTTCCAGGTCGGCTCCCCCTTCCACACCGCGCCATAACCGGCCTTCGCCAGCCGGGTCAGCGGAAACTGCGTGTCGCGGGATTTCAGTTCCTGCAGGCAGACGACGTCGGGCTTGGCTTTGACGAGCCAAGCCAAGAGGTTTTCCAGCCGGCTGTTGATGTTGTTGATGTTGAAGGTGGCGAGTTTCATTTGCCGAAGACGCCTCTTCATTCGTCATCCTCGGGCTTGACCCGAGGATCCATGCCGTGACCATCGCCGTGGAACTCTGCGGGGGCAAAATTCTGAGCCGTTGCAATGCCTTAGCGTCACGGCATGGATCCTAGGGTCTGCGCCGCGTCGCTTCGCTCCTTGCTTCGCCCTAGGATGACGAAGCGAGAGGCGCCATCCGAGCTTTTATCGTCTCCGCCACCGTCTTCAGGTGATCCGCCACCGAAAAACCCGACACCGCCTTGCGGGGCTTGAGATCGTGGTCGCCGTCCTCCAGCCAGACCACCTCTATTGCCGCTGACAGCCCGTAGGTCGCGACCTCGTCCCTGGTGCCGAACTCGTCGCGCGTGCCCTGGAAGATCAGCGTCGGGGTCTTCAGGTCGGTGAGATGTTTTGTCCGCAGTTGCTCCGGCTTTCCCGGCGGATGGAAGGGGTAGCCCAGACAAACCAGGCCAGCGATCTCGCCCTTGGCAAACATCTCGTCGGCGACCATCGAGGCGACGCGCCCGCCCATCGACTTGCCGCCAATGATGAGCTTGCCGGTCAAGCCTTTGGCGCGCAGATCGCCGATCGCCTTGACATATTCCGGGTTCACCGTCTCGGCGCGCGGCGGCGGCTTGCGATGGCCAAAACGGCGCGCAGCCATGTAGTGGAACTCGAAGCGCGCGACGCGGAAGCCGGCGGTGGCGAGAGCCTTGGCGGTGGCGGTCATCGAGGGAGAGTCCATCGCCGCACCCGAGCCGTGCGCGAGCAGAATGGTGACGGGGGCGGAGTCGGGGCCGTCGAAGAGGAAGTAGGTCATCGGGCGGGCTTCCTGGCAAGGCCGCACTCCGTCCCACCCCCCTCTGCGCTGCCGCGCATCTCCCCCGCAAGGGGGGAGATTGGCAGCTTTGGCGCCGCGCCTGACCTCTTACGCTGGTGATTGGCGAAAGCGGACGCGACGGCTGATCTCCCCCCTTGCGGGGGAGATGGCCGGCAGGCCAGAGGGGGGTGCTCAGGCCCGAACATCTCGCTCGCCAGCCATGTGCAAATCCACGAACTGGATCCCCTTCTGCGCCAGTCTTGCCCATTCGGACTCCGCGTCGAGCTCCAGATAGCGTGCCCAAAGCCGGCGGGCGTCGGCCAGATTGCCGGCGTCGAACTCAAGCCGGGCCAGGTTGAACACCGGGTCGGCATAGGCCTTGTCGAGCGCCATCGCCTTCTGCAGGTGCCGCCGCGCCGACGCGACCTTGCCTTCGTCGCCCACCAAGCCGGCGAGGTTGAACCAGGCTTCGACGAAGCCGGGATCGAGCTTTATCGCGCGGGCATAATCATGCGCGGCTTCCGCTGCGCGGCCGACGCCGCGCAGGCAGTTGGCGCGGTTGAAGGCGGCGATGGCATCTTTTGGATCGATCGCCATGCAGCGCTGGTAGAGCGCTGCGGCCTCGTCGTGCCGCCCCTCCTCTTCCGCGGCTTCCGCCTCGGCGAACAGCTCCTCGAGCGTGTCGTCTTCCGGTGAGCCGAGGTCGAAGAGAAGCTGGCCGTCGAGCTCGCTGCGGCCCTCGTCGAGATAGATCGCGTCCGGCCGGCCATGCTGCGAACCGAGATTGAGCGACTTGGCGGTGAGCGAGGCGACCGGACCGGAGCGATGCACCGAGCGCGCGATCGCGCCCCATGTCGCGCCGCTGGCGATCAACCCGGCAAATTTTCTGGCCAGGATCAGGTCGCGGAAGGAATAGGGTTCGCCGTCATGTTCGAAGGCGTCGAACAGCGACAGCATGTCGAGATCGCTGGCGGCAAGCCGCGACTGGTCGATCAGCGACTGCCGGGACAGCGACGACGCCTGAGGCGCCTTCAACAAGCCGAGCAAGCGCAGGAAGCCGTTTTCGCTGACCAATTCGCGCCCGGCTTCGCGCTCGGCCTGCACGCGGCGCTCGATGTCGCCATCGCCCGTTCTTGCCGTGGCCGCCTTGGCCAGCAGCGTGCGGCCGAACACGACATGGGTGGTGCGACGGGTGACGCCGCGCCTCAACTCGGCATGGCGGCGCTCGACCTCGCGCGCGGCGAGCCTGAGCGGAAACGCGGCCAGCGGGCCGACGGCGCCGAACACGGCGCCGGGGAGGATCACCGGCCCTCCCGTCACTTCTTGCTCTTGCCGACGGCTTTCAACAGGTTCGCTTTCAGCGGGTTCTCAGGCGCGCCGCCGCCGGCGGCCGCCTTCTTGGCGGGCTTGGCCGGCGCCTCCTCGGCCTTGCTCTTCGACTTGGCCGGCGGCTTGGCCGACTGCGACAGGCTCGCTTTCAGCGCATCCATCAGGTTGATGACATTGCCGCGTTCGGGCGCCGCCGCGATGATCGGCTTGTGGCCTTTGAGCTTCTCGCGGATCATCCCCATCAGCGCCACTTCGTAGCGATCCTCGTAATTCTTCGGATCGAAATGAGTTTCCTTCTGCTTGATCAGCGCCTGGGCGAGATCGAGCATTTCCGGATCCGGCTTGCCGGCCGGGATGTTGCCGAAATATTCAGCCGTGCCGCGCACTTCGTTGGGGTTCCTCAAGGTGCAGACGAACATGCCGTTCTCGCGCGGGCCGATCGTCACCACGCGCTCGCGGCTGGAAAGGACCAGGCGGGCGATCGCCAGCTTGCCGGATCTGCGCATCGCTTCGCGCAGCACCGCGAAGGTCTCCTCGGCCATGGCGCCGTCCGGGGCAAGGTAATAGGGCGAGTCCTGGTAGATGACGTCGACCTCATTCTCGTCGACGAAGGCCTCGATGTTCATCGTGTGGTTGGACTCGATCCGGACCGCGTCGAGGTCGGCATCATCGATGATGATGTACTGCTTGTCCTCATATTCGTAGCCCCTGACCAGGTCCGAGCGTTCGACCAGGCCGAGTTCGGGATCGACCGGCTTCATGTTGATGCGGTTGTGGGTCTTCTTGTGCAGCTGGTTGAACGAGATGCGCTCGCTCGCGCTGGTGGCCGGATAAAGCCGGACCGGACAGCTGACGAGGCTGAGCTTGAGGTAACCTTTCCAACTTGCCCTGGGCGCCATGATGAACTCCTACGCGGCCATGCACTGACAGTTTTACTTTTTTTGGAAGCCTGATCTTTGCCGAAAACCGGTTTCCCACTTTTCGGGATCATGCTCCGGCGCTTCGTCCGAAG
The DNA here is from genome assembly GCF_003952605.1 of Mesorhizobium sp. M1A.F.Ca.IN.022.06.1.1. Classification (NCBI taxonomy): domain Bacteria; kingdom Pseudomonadati; phylum Pseudomonadota; class Alphaproteobacteria; order Hyphomicrobiales; family Phyllobacteriaceae; genus Mesorhizobium; species Mesorhizobium sp. M1A.F.Ca.IN.022.06.1.1. The sequence continues at coordinate 609,823 of NZ_CP034455.1, forward strand.
GACGGTTGGCGCTCCGGAAATGCTACACCGACCCTTGATGGTACATGCAAATTGCTGACGAAGTGTTCTTGGGCCGGTTGGCGCGGAGGATAATTCAAATTGTAGGAAGCGTCGATGGAGATGGAAACCGAACGCTGGCAGGACAGAGGGGGGTGTGACGGATCGCCAACGCCTGCGGTTTACTTTCCCTCAACCACCGGCAAATCCCTGGCGGCCTCGTCGATCTCCGCCCAGGGATCGCCCGAGGTCTCCAACAGTCCCGGCAGCGAGGCGTAGTTCAGATCCTCGGGCGCGTCGATAGCCTCCAGATCGGTCCAACTCATCGGGGTCGATGCCGGCAGGTTGGTGCGGGCGCGCAGCGAATAGGGAGCGGCGGAGGTGTGGCCGCGGGCGTTGCGGTGGAAGTCGATGAAAATGCGCTTCTTGCGGTTTTCCTTGCCCATGACGGTGACGAAAGTGTCGGGCGCGCTTGCCGCGAGCAAAGTGGAAATGGTGCTCGAGGCCTGGTGCAGTTTCTTCCAGTTCTGCTTGCGCGTCACCGGCACTGTGATGTGGATGCCCTTGCCGCCGGACGTCTTTGCAAACGGCACCAGGCCGAGGCTCTCCAGTCCGCCCTTGATGTGGACGGCCGCCTCGACCACCTCGCGCCAGGAAATCCCCTCGCCCGGGTCGAGGTCGAAGACGATCTGGTCGGGCTTGTCGAGCTTGGTGCGGTGCGTGCCCCAAGTGTGGAACTCGACGACGCCGAACTGCGCCAGTGCCAGATAGCCCTTGGCGTCCTCGACCGAGAGGTAGGTCTTGGGCTCGCCTTCCGAACTGATGCTCTCGAACACCGCCACCGAAGGCGGCATGCCGGTGAAGGCGTGGCGCTGGAAGAAGCAGTCCTGCGGCCGCCCCGTCGGGCAGCGCACCAGCGACACCGGGCGGCCGATGATGTGCGGCAGCATGAAATCGCCGACCAGCGCGTAATAGACGGCAATGTCGAGCTTGGTCGGCCCGGTCTTGCCGAACAACCGCCGCTCCGGATTGGTGACCCAGATGGTGGCGAGGTCGGACTCGGCGATCAGCCGCTTGCGCTTGACCGCAACCGGCGTGGTCAGGCCGCCGACATCGCGCAGGCCGCGGAAGACGCCGTGGCGGATCGCATTGTCGGCGGTGCGGTTCGAATAACGGACGCGTGCTGACAGCAGCGGCTTCACCCAATGCATCTCGCGCATGATCTCGCGCGGCACGCCTTCGGGCGGCGTGGCGCCGGCGGTCAGCCGCTCCAGCCGGGTCAGCAGGTTGGTCGCCATGTCGCGGTCGAAGCCGGTGCCGACCTTGCCGCGATAGTGCAATTCGCCGTCGACGAACTCGGCCATGCCGAGCGCCGCAAGCCCTTCCGCCCGGTCGGAGACGGTGTAGCCGGCGATGACGAAGTCATCCGTCTTTTGCGCCTTGGCTTTGGTCCAGCTCTTGGTGCGGCCGCTCATGTAGATGGCATCGGCGCGCTTGGAGACGACGCCTTCCAGCCCAAGGTCCGAGGCCTGGTCGTAAAGCCCGCGCCCATCGCCCTCGACGTGGTCGCTGTACTGGATGGCGGAGTTTGCCGCCTGGCCGGCGAGCAGTTCGGCAAGCAGCGCCTTACGCTTCTGCAGCGGCGCCCTGCGCAGGTCCCAGCCATCGAGATGCAGGAGATCGAAGGCGTAGAAATGCAGCTTCGAGCCGGCGCCCTGGGCCAGCGCGTCCTGCAGCAGCGCGAAGCGCGAGATGCCCTTGTCGTCCAGCACCATGATCTCGCCGTCGATGATCGCCCGGCTGGCCGGCAGCCGCGAAAAAGCCTGCGGCAGGTCGCCGTAGCGCTTGGTCCAGTCGAGGCCGCCGCGGGTGATCAGCCGCACATTCCCGTCCACGACATGCGCCATGGTGCGGTAGCCGTCGAACTTGATCTCGTGCAGCCAGAGCGTGCCGGTGTCCTCGCCACCGGGCGGCTCGCTTACCTGCGCGGCGAGCTGCGGCTCGATGCGGCTTGGCGGGTCTGCCTTGACCGCGCCGGGCAGCGCGCCGGGTTTCAGCGAGCCAGGTTTCGGCGGCAGGCGCTGCGGCTTCTTCGGCGGCGCCGCCAGTTCCTCGATGCGCCGGCCCGACTTGACGCTTTCCGGCCGCGCTTCGAGAATGTCGAGCTCGGAGTCGGAGGCGAGATCGCGCTCCTTGAAAAGCAGCCAGTTCTTCTTGTTCTCGTCCTCGCCGGGCTTGGGCTTCAGCCGGGTCAGCATCCAGCCGCCATTGAGCTTCTGGCCGGCGAGGCGGAACTTGAAGGCGCCGGTGCGCAGGCTCTTTTCGACATCCTCCATCGGCGCCCAGGTGCCGGTGTCCCAGACGATCATCGGCCCGCCGCCATACTCGCCCTCGGGGATGACGCCCTCGAAGTCGATATATTCGATCGGATGATCCTCGGTCTCGACCGCGAGGCGCTTGTCGGCCGGATTGAGCGAGGGCCCGCGCGGCACCGCCCAGCTCTTCAGCACGCCGCCGACTTCGAGGCGCAGATCGTAGTGATCGGCGGTGGCGTGGTGCTTGTGGATGACGAAGCGATTGCCGCCGCCGACCTCCGGCCCGCCCGCGGGTTCAGGGGTGCGGGAGAATTCGCGCTTGGCGCGGTAGGTTTTGAGTTGGGGAGCTGGCATGGGTTAAGTGCCGAAGCGCGTAGCCGACAGTGGCAAGGGCCGCGATCCTTCGCGCCCCCGAGCCCGCGCGATCGTCATCCTCGGGCTTGACCCGAGGATCCATGCCGTGACCTTTACCGCCGAGTGCAGCCGAGCAGAACTTGGACCGTCGTGACGCGTCCAGGTCACGGCATGGATCCCAGGGTCTCCGCGACGTCGCTTCGCTCCTGCTCCGCCCTGGGATGACGAAGGCACTCCACTCAATCGTCGGTCGCCGGCGTCAATTCCAGCTCGGCCGGCGTCAGACCCTGCCGCAGCTGGCTCAGCCGGAATTCGTCGACCCAATAGGCCTCGCCGTCGACCAGCACGCGGGCGCTGTAGGTGCCGCCGGAAAAGCTCTGCGCGGTGACGTAGACCTTATGGCGGTCGAGCGCCTTCTTCACCGCGGCGCGGCGGGATTTTTCTCTGGCGACGGGACTGGCCATGGCTCACTCTGTAGACGCTGGCGCTGAACAGTCTCTAAGGATGAATGAGAGCGGGGGGCGAGTCAATTTGGCGGGGCGACGGAGCGCCAAGCTCCCGTCAAGCGGGCGAGACGGCCGGCAGGCCAGACCAGAGAGGCACCGGAAGGAACGAGGCGTTTGAGCCAATAAGGGCCGCCGCTTTGTTGCTATGGATTTCCGAACAAAAAACTACGATGCGTCGGCGGGACAGCGCCCCCTCTGCCTGCCGGGCATCTCCCACCACAACAAGGGGTAGATTGGCTGTCGCCAGCGCCGCGCCCTATCTTGGAGTGCAACGAGGGAAGCACATGTCTCACATCCGGGCGATGACGAAGAACGATCTGCCAGCCGTCTCGCGGCTGCTGGGAGGATCCTGGCGGCGGACCTATTCGCCGATCATGGGTGAGGAAACCGTGGCCCGGCTCTCCGACGAAAAACATGCGCCCGACAAGCTCGCCGAAGAGCTCGCCGACGACAACAAGATGTCGTTCGTGGCCGAGCGGACCGACGGCTCGATCGCCGGCTATGCGATGGCAGCGATGGACGAGAGGGGCGATGTCATGCTCGACCGGCTGCATATCGAGCCGGAAGAGTTCGGCAGCGGCCTCGCCGTCGACCTCTTGCACGCGGTGCTTGCGGCCCATGCCGGCATTCCAAGCATCGCCCTGGAGGTGATCGAGGGCAATGAGCGGGCGATCGCCTTCTACCGCAAGCACGGCTTCGAGGTGGCCGAGCGCCGGCCGGCCGCACATGGCGTCGGCGGCCATGCCTCGCTGATCATGCGCCGAATGCTGCCGATGGCTTGAGGCCGCGCTGGACGCATCGCGTCCCGGCATTATAATTTCGCGGGCGCTAATTTCTTACCGGAGACAGATGAATGAGCCTCGGCAAGCAGAAACTCGGCAGCCAGGGGCTCGTCGTGTCGGCCATCGGCCTCGGCTGCATGGGCATGAGCCAATCCTACGGCCCGGCCGACGAAGCGGAGTCGATCGCGACGATCCACCGGGCGATCGAGCTTGGCTGCACCTTCCTCGACACGGCCGAGGTCTACGGGCCTTTCATCAACGAGGAGCTGCTTGGACGCGCGCTGAAGGGCCGGCGCGACGAGGTGACGATCGCGACAAAATTCGGCTTCCGCATCGTCGACGGCAAGCAGGATGGCACCGGGCGCGACAGCCGGCCGGAGCATATCCGCGAGGTGGTCGAGGCTTCGCTCACGCGGCTCGCGACCGACCGCATCGACCTGCTCTACCAGCACCGCGTCGACCCTGATGTGCCGATGGAGGATGTCGCGGGCGCGGTCGGCGAGCTGGTGGCGGAGGGCAAGGTGCGCTTCTTCGGCCTGTCGGAGGCGGGGGTTTCCAACATCCGCCGCGCCCATGCCGTGCACCCGGTCTCGGCGCTGCAAAGCGAATATTCGCTGTGGGAGCGCAATCTCGAGCCCGACATCATCCCGGCGCTTGCGGAACTGGGCATCGGCCTGGTGCCGTTCGCGCCGCTCGGCCGCGGTTTTCTCGCCGGCGACGTGAAGCGGGCGGAAGACTATCCCGAAGGCGATTTCCGGCGCGGCGACCCGCGCTATCAGGGCGAAAATTTCGACGCCAATGTCGCCGCGGCCGCTACGGTCCGCGAGATTGCGGTCGCCAAGGGGGTCAAGCCCGGCCAGGTGGCGCTCGCCTGGCTGCTGGCCAAGGGGCCGGAATTCGGCATCGACATCGTGCCGATCCCCGGCACCAAGCGACGGACCTATCTGGAGGAGAATGTCGCCGCCGCCGACATCAAGCTCGACGCCACCGAGTTGCTGGGGCTCGACATGGCGCTGACGCCTGAGAAGGTATCGGGGCCGCGCTATAACGAGCGGACGATGTCGATGGTGGATCGGTAGGCATTCAGCTAATCTCCCTCCTCGAGGGGGAGATCAACTCGGTCGATCCTACTGCTTATTGCAATCCGCCAGCGCCGCCATCGCCTTCTTGGCCTTGGCCTCGCTGGCGTATCTCTTCTTGCCCAGATCGACGACAAGCGTTCCGTCGGGCTTCTTCGGCACGATCTCGCATTGTTTCGAAACGGCGTCCCTGGCGACCCACCATTCCTCGGCCGCGACAGCAGGCAGGCTGGCAATGCCGGTAGCGAGGATTGCGATAGCGACGGTGCGAACCATTCCTGGCCTCCATTGTCGGTTGCTGGAAAGCAGGCCGGAGTTGCCGGCGCCGTTCGTCGACGAAGCCAGCACACTGCCTTGGGCAAACGCCCTCCCCGGGCCTTCTGTTCCGGCTCAGCCGTGATCTCGGGAGTCACACGCCCGCATGCTGGCGTCCAATCTAACTTTTTGTGAGGATATCGGCCCTAACCTCCGCGCGAGGCAACCAGAGGTTTCACGTGCACGCCCTCGTCGACGATTTTTCCGAGTACCATGTCCCGCCGCGACGCATCCTGATGCACCATCCGCGGCATGGCTCATCGCTGAGGGCACTATCGCAGGAGCGGCTGGTCGAATTGAACTTCCTCGACCTGCCGCATGTCGAGGAATTCTATGCCGAGTACGATGCCTTCGCCGCGTTGGTCGCAAACCATGTCGAGACGCTCTACCTCGAGGACGTGCTCGGCGATCACGTGCCGTACCGATCCGAGTCATCCGTCAACCCCAATCTGATCTTCATGCGCGACAGTTCAGTGACCCTGCCTTGGGCGCCGACGAAATTCATACCCACACGCCCTGCTCTGCCCAGCCGGGCTGCCGAGGCCGGGATCGTCAGCCATGCGCTGAAGCGGCTCGGCATGGCCCCGCTCACGCATCTGGAGAACGACGAATATCTTGAAGGCGGCGACGTCCTTCCGGTGACCTTCGACGGGCGCCGCGTGCTGCTCGTCGGCTTCGGCGTCAGGACGACCAAGGCGGCAGCTATCAAACTTGCGCTCGATCTCATCCCCGACCATGTCGACTACATCATCGGCCTCTCGCACGATCCGGCGTTGCTGCATCTCGACACCGGCTTCACCGTGCTGCCCAACAAGGTGATCCTGGCCGCCGCGGGCATGTTCGGCGCCGGCTTCCTGATCGATGAGAATCGGCGGCTCAACCCCGTCAATCCGCTCGCCTATGCCGAAGCGCTCGGTTGCTCAATCGTGCGCTGCGACAAGGCCGTCGCCATCGCCCATGAACGCTGCAACCTCCTGCCGCTGGGCAACCGCCGCTACCTCGCGTTCGACATGCCGGCAGAACTCAAGGCAACGCTGGAGCAGGCGGCAGGCGTGACCATCGAGCGAGTCAAGGGGACCGAGATCGCCAAGGCCACCGGCGGTGTGCACTGCCTGACGAGGCCGCTTTACTGCTGACGCCGGTGCGGCTCGGACCTTGAATCATCGCGCGGCTCGCAACGTCGTTTTGTCCTTTGCCGATGAAACCGCTGTGCGGCTTCGACGAACCCGGCAGCCGAGACAGCTGCCCGGCGACGACTGCCAGGCTCTCAAAGCTTGTCGTATTTGATGTTCGAGGCGACGTACTCGTTCTTGAGTCGGCGTTGGCCGCCTTCGAACGGTCCGGTGTTGAAGGCGAACACCCTGAGCTCGGGCATGTTGTCGGCAGTGGCCGTCCGCTTCCAGGCGTTGAGAAAATCGCCGTTCATGGCGGCCAGCTTCTCGAACACCGTCTCCTGCAACATCTCGGCGGGAAACGGCAGCGTCGCGCCCTCCACCAGTTCGACCGCCACCTCCATGCGCTTGTTGTGCGCGGCGTCTTCGTAGGAAATGAGGCGAAAGGTCGACAGTATCGGCGCCAGCACGTCGAGGCCGAACAGGATCTCTCGCAGGCTGTCCGGCGTGACCTTGGCTCCGTAATACTCGATCGACATATCGGAGCGGCCGTAGATGAACAAAAGCGGCAGGTCGAGGATACGGCCGCTGTTCTTCAAAATGTTGCTATGCCCGGCTTCGCGCAGGATGCGCTTCAACTCGCTGAAGCGCAGCACGTGGCCGCGATCGTGGATGTTATAGCGGATCTTGGGCGAGATGTTGTAAGGCCGAGAAATGGTTGCCACCAATTCGCCCCTGGCGTTCTCCTCCAGGTAGTAGGCCAGCGGATTGTACTGGAAGATCATCGGCGTGACGCCGTATTCCGTCCGCACGATGGCCTTGCGCAGCCGCTCGTCGCCGAGCAGCGCGCGGCGCAGGTTGATGGTGAGTTCGCTTTCGAGCGCCAGGTTGACCTCAAGATCGGAGGCGCCGTAGCTGCCGATCACACGCCGGAATTTCTTCAAGAGATAGCCACGGAGGCTCTCCGAGACGCCTTCGCCGCCGAAGGCCGCATCGATGGTATATTTCGACCAGTCCAAACGCGGGTCGTCCACCAGCGTCTTCAGGAACGGCGGATAGCCCATCACAACATAGCGGAAGCGCGGCCCGAACTCGTTTATGGTGTTGACGATCTTATCGAGGTTCGGCCCCGTCGATTTCAGGATTGTCGTGTCGGTCAGCGAGATCGCCACATTCATGCCTGTCGCCCACGCGCCGAGCGCGAACGCATTGAGGATGAACAGGGTCTCGTCCTCGCCGGTGATGCGCAGGAACGTCATCTGCATCATCTGCTTGGTGATCATCCGCTCGGTCTTGCCGCGCACCCAGCTGGTCGGCATGCCACTGCTGCCGGAGGACTCGTCGACCATCACGCCCATCGACGGCAGCTTGCCATCCAGCAGACGTTCCTCCTGCGGATATTTCTTGACGTAGGATTCCTTGTCCATCTCCGGAATCGAACTGAGGTCGGGCTTCGTCACATGATCGAGCATGATCTCGGGCTTGCCGCCGAGCCGGTCGATATAGTCTCGATAGGCCGGAACCCGCCTGTAGGCATGATAGAAATTCGCCCAGGCGCGCCACGCGCCGATGCCCCAGCGCAGCCGCTCGAAGCCGGGAATGAGCAATATCTTGTAAGCATGCCGCGAAGACGCGAATGCCCACTCGACGACGTTGACCAGCGCGACAAGCGCAAGGAAGAAGGGCCGTACCGCCCGCTTGATCAGCCGCATAGGATGATGTCCTCGTAGGGGAGCCGGTAGCTCAGCGGCGGCGGCTGGCTCTTGCCCAGCCGGAGCAGCAGCCAGACCATGTCGGCGCCTCCTTTTTCGTCCGGCATCCTGAAATAGCCGATCATGTTGGTGCGCGCCTCGTCTGAGGTGATGACCGAGCCATAAGGCTGCCAGTAATAGCCATGGCGAGTAACGATGAGCCACAGCCGGAACATGGTCGTGCCGGCACGAAACCAGTCCTCCATGGTGACGTAAGGACCGCGCAGCCAGCCGATGGTGCCGACGCCCTTCATGCTGCGGCCGTAGATGAGGCCCACGAGGCTCTTGATGCCGGGCAGGGTCCAGAAGCCAGGCCTGGTGAAGAAGCTTTTGAGCAGAAACGCCGAGAAGCCGAGGCAGCGCGCCGAGAGGCCGTCGCCGGTGATGTCTTCCTCGCGCGTGCCGAAACGCAGCCACCGCACCAGTTCCTTGCGGATGGGCACGTTCTCCATGTCGTGGAAAAGCGCCTGGCGATTGAGCTCGATCACCCAGTCGATCGCCTCGGCGTCGTTGCGCGCCTCGAAGCGATGGCCGGTTCGAAGGGCTTCGGCCTGCATCTCGCCAAGCAGCGTCTGCGGGATCGCGCGACCGTCATAGGGAAGCCGGGAGGTGTGGCGGTCGAGGATCAGCAGGGGATCGAAATCCGCAATCGGCGCGATCGCCGGGCGCAGCGTCAGCCTCGATATGACCTGGGGCGTCTGGGTGTCGCCACCCTTGTACATCGGAGAGAAGTCGGTTGCGCAGTCGAGCTCGAAGCCCAGGCCATGCGCTGCGATTGAACATATCTCGGCAAAGATGCCAGCGGTGAGCCAAGTGAAGCGGCCCTCCGGGTCGGCCACATAAAGTCCACGCCGCGGCAGGAACACGATCTCCGCCTCGCGATCGTTTAGGATACGGAGCCGGAAAGGCTGCGTGTTGTGCGGGCTGGGGCAGCTCACCGCATAGCGGGCAATCTTCCGCCATTGTTCCGATGACTTCGCGTCGTCTTCCTGCACGCTATTGCGCTCCGCCAATTTCGACCAGGCAATAGCAAACAAACAATACGAGACGGTAAGTTCAAATGGCTAATGAATACTTTTGAAACACCCTACATCATTCCGGGGCAGCGCCTGACAAGCGGCACCCCGTTTCGTGCCCATCAACCGCCCGAATGCGGGTCGATGCTGTAGGGATGCACGGGATAGCCTGAGCCGATCGTCCCGCCCACCCGATCGATCCAGGCGCTGACCGCCGGATAGTCGGCAAGCGAAAAGCCGCAATCCTCGGCGCGATGGCCGTAGGCATAGACGGCGATGTCGGCGATGGTGAGCGAGCCGCCGACGAGGAACGGCGTGTCCTGCAGGCCGCGCTCGAGAGCGCCAAGCGCGCGGGCGCCCGCCTCACGCTTGCCGGCCACCATCGGCTGATTGCGGTCCAGCCGCCCGGTCAGCGACCAGAAGCGCAGCGAGCCGATGACCGGCTCGACATAGTACTGCTCGAAGAACAGCCACTGCATGGCCTTGGCGCGCGCGAGCCGGTCCGCCGGCAGGTAGGGCGTCCCCTCCGCGACGCAAGCGAGGATGGCGTTGGATTCGGCGATCGCCGCACCATTCTCCACGGCGAGCACGGGAACGGCGCCGGCCGGATTGAGCTTCAGGAAGGCTTCCGTGCGGCTCTCGCCCTCGAAGATCGAGACAATGCGGGTTTCATAAGCGATGCCGAGCAGGCCGAGCAGGACTCGAACCTTCCAGGCATTTTGCGACGGCAGATAATCGTAGAGCGTGAGCATGGCTGGGCCCCTCCTTGGCCAGGCTGGCTTCGCATGGGGCATGCGCGGACGCCACCCGATTTATGCGTGATCTCCCCGCCTTGAGGGCCCGCAAGGGGAGATGTCGCCGAAGGCGACAGACGGAGTCGTCTCCCGTGAATCGCCAGCGTCGTGTTCGTGGCGGGCCGCGTAAGGCGCTGCGACCCCCTCTGGTCTTCCGACCATCTCCCCCTCAAGGGGGGAGATCGGCAGTTCCGCCACGCCTCACCCCGCGATATCCCTCGCCACCGCCTGCGCCTCGATGCCGATCTCGCGCAGCAGGCCGGTGACCGGATTGTAGAAGCCGACGAGGTAGACACCCAGCGCCGTCGCCCGTGGATTCACTCCACTCTTCCCCGGCAGCAGCTCCGCCGGCAGGATGCCGTCATAGCCAGGACGGTAGCCGGTGGCGAAGATTACGGCGTCGAAGTTTTGTTCCTGCCCGCCGGCGAATGTTGCGCCGTCCTCGGTGAAGCTGACGATATCGGGGAGAATGCCGATCCTGCCCGCCTTGATCGCTGCTACAGTTCCGACATCGATGACGGGAATGCGGCCGGCGTCGATCTGCTTGAGGATGCCTTCCTTCGGCCTGACGATGCCGTATCGCTCCAGCCTGCCCAGCGCAAGGTCGAGGATTTTCGGGAACATCCAGTCGTTCAGCGCCCGCGGCATCGGCCGGCTGGCGATGCCGACCATCTGGATCGGCACGCCGAAAAGCTGGCGCGGCACGATGTGGACGCCCCTGCGCACCGAGATCGTCGGATGCGCGCCGCTCTCGGCAAGGTCGAGCGCGATCTCGGCGCCGGTGTTGCCCATGCCGACGACCAGCACGTTCCTGGCCGTATAGGGCGTGGCCTCGGTGTAGGCGGCGCTGTGCAGCACCTCTCCCTTGAAGGTTTCGATGCCGGCAAAGGCCGGCGTTATCGGCTCTGCGTTATTGCCGGTGGCGATGACGATCTTGCGGGCGTTGAAAGGACCGGCATCGGTCTCGACCACGATTTTTTCGCCCGCCCGGCGGATCGATTTCACCGTGACGCCGAAGCGCGGCTCTAGGCTGAAACGCGCGGCATAGGCGTCGAGATAGGCGACCACCTTTTCACGCGGAACGTAGCGTGGGTGGCTTTTCGGGAACGGCAGGAAAGGCTGTGACGAGAAGGACTTCACCGTGTGCAGGTGCAGCCGCCGGTAATGCCGCCGCCAGGCCGGCGCCAGCTCGCTCGCCTTTTCGAGGATGATGAAATCGACTCCGGCCCGCTTCAGGCAGGCCCCGACAGCCAGCCCCGCCGGTCCCGCGCCGACAATGACGACATTGGTATCCAAGGCAACCTCCTCCCCCAAGGCAGGAAGAAGCTATGCCCGAGGTGTCGGAGGAGCAAGTAGGGGATCACCTGGACTTGCGGGACAGGGTGCACCGAGCGAAATCGGATGAATGGCCGAGCGAGGCGCCGGAGTCTTATCTCGCTCCTTATCGGCAAATGTCGCCGAAGGCGACGGAGGGATCGCTGCGCGTGAAGTGCCGGCGCGTTGCGCGGAGGAATACAACGTCGGCGATCTGCGTGAGACGACCCCTCAGGCCTCAAGGGGGGAGATCAGGATTCGCGCTCTACTCCGTCCCGCTCGGCGCTTCGGCCTCGTCCTCGGGCGGTTCGAGAATCTCGATCAGCCGCGCTACCCTGGCGCCCGGCATCGCGCGACCCTCGTTCATCAGCGCCTCGTCGGCGCCGATCCAGGCGAAGGCCTCGCGCAATTCCTCGAGGCTGGCGCCGGTGAGCGCGACGTCGGCGATGACGGCCTCGTCGACAGGGCCAAGAACGGAAATGATCTCGTTGCGGGTCATCCTTGTCTCCCTGGGGCGGAACGATGACAAGGAAACGGCGGACGGGTGGAGCGGGTTCCGACGGCGTTGTCTCCGCCTTGTGGGAGAAAGCGCCGCGCGGTCTTTGCTCTTGCCCCGACAACCGCTATGCACGGAGGCTCGTCCCGGAATTCTGCCGAGTCCTCATGAAATCCGTCTTGCTGCTTTCCGCCCTGCTCCTCTCCTCACCCGCCCTCGCCCAATGGAAGCCGAGCGAGAAGGTCGAGACCTATGCGATCTCAGGACAAAGCGTGGAGGCGCTCTATGTCTCGATCGGCGAGAAAGGCCCTGTGATCGGCAGGGACTCGGCCGGCAACGGGCGGCGGGCAATCGCGCAGACCAACTTCAAGCTGACCTGGCAGCGCGATTATCAGACTGAAGGCGACGCCTGCGTGCTGAAGACCGCTCGCCCGAAGCTGATCATCACCTACACGTTGCCGAAGCCCGCCGCAAAACTTGCCCCCGCCGTGCAGGCGCGGTGGGACGCGTTTGCCGCCGGCCTCGCCGCACACGAGAAGGTCCACGGCGCCGGCATCGTCGACATGGTGGACAAGATCGTCGCCTTCAGCACCGGCCTCACCGTTGCCGACGACCCCGGCTGCACCAAGATCAGGGCGGAGCTGACGAATTATCTCGACCAGCTTTCCAAGGCGCAGCGCCGGGCCAGCGGCGACTTCGACAAGGTCGAGTTCGGTCCGGGCGGGAACTTGCAGAAGCTGATTGCGGCGTTTCTGATCGGCGGGTGAACACGGCCAAGGAGCGGCCGCGCCCTTCCCGCGGTGGCAGCAGGGCCACACCGGAAGCACCGCTATCAGCATTACCGCATCTCGAATGGGACAGCTGCCAATCCCGTCTGCGCGGAAACGGGCACTGTCGGCTCTTTCTCGGCTAGGTTGAAATCTACACCTTAGTACTTGCTAATGCGCATTCAGCGCTCTTCACCGACTGATCGGCGGCCACGCGGCACGGCCCTGGATTGACTTAGCTCACGGCAGGCTTGGCTCATTTGTCCTTTGAGACGAAAGTCTAAGGGCATGCGCCGCAGCTTTACAGGCGGGTTTGGTAGCGCTACCGTTTCACAGTCGCGTGACCCGGGGGAGCTGGGGCAAACGTCGCCGACGCCAGTGGTGGATGCTTGCCGGCATCCGTTTCAGCCACACCTTGATTGGAAACGGCTCCCCGCGAAACCCGCAGGGACCATCGGGAGGAGTTCGATGGCGTCTGTCGCGATTGGCGATGTCTACAAGTCGTTCGGAGCCACCCAGATCCTGCACGGCGTCAGCGTCGACATAGAGGACGGCGAGTTCGTCACGCTGGTCGGGCCGTCGGGATGCGGAAAATCGACGCTTCTGCGGATGATTGCCGGGCTGGAAAAAATCTCCCGCGGCCATATTTCGATCGGCAGCCGTGTCGTCAACGATGTTGCGCCGAAGGAGCGCGACGTGGCCATGGTCTTCCAGAACTACGCGCTCTATCCGCACATGACCGTTGCCGAGAACATGGCGTTCTCGCTCATGCTGAAGGGAGTGGCCAAGGCGGAGAGCGATGCCGGGGTGAAGCGGGCGGCCGAGATCCTCGGGCTGGTGCCGCTTCTGTCGCGTTATCCGCGCCAGCTTTCGGGCGGCCAGCGGCAGCGCGTCGCCATGGGCCGGGCGATCGTGCGCAATCCGCAGGTGTTTTTGTTCGACGAGCCGCTCAGCAATCTTGACGCCAAGCTGAGGGTCCAGATGCGCGCCGAGATCAAGGAACTGCACCAGCGGCTGAAGACGACGACGATCTATGTCACGCACGATCAGATCGAGGCCATGACCATGGCCGACAAGATCGTCGTCATGCATGACGGCCTCGTCGAGCAAATCGGGCCGCCGCTCGAGCTCTACGACCGGCCGAACAACCTCTTCGTCGCGAGCTTCATCGGCTCGCCGGCCATGAACCTGCTCAAGGGCACATTCGCCAATGACGGCGCGCCGTCGTCGTTCCGGGGCGCGGGTGGCGTCTCCGTGCCTCTGTCGAAACCACCCGCGATCGGCAACGGCGAAGCCGTCGTGCTCGGCGTTCGGCCCGAGCATCTGCGGCTGGCCGAGGACGGCATTCCGGTCACCGTGGTGGTGATCGAGCCGACCGGCTCGGAAGTGCAGATCATCGGACGGACGGCCGGCGGAGAGGATATCGTCGCCAATTTCCGCGAACGCCATTCCTTCGCGCCGGGAGAAACCATCCGGCTGTCGGTGGAACCCGGCCCCATTCATCTGTTTCACGGCGAAACGGGCCAGCGGATCGAAGCGGCGCCATAGACCACGCAACGAGGAAACCCACAGGAGGAGACGAGCATGAAGTTCACCAGACGCGACGTGATCCGCACGACCGCCGGCGCGGCCGCCGGGGCCTTGGGCAGCCGCTTCGTCGGCTCGAGCGCCTTCGCCCAGGAGGGCCTGACCTACAAGCCGGAGGAAGGGGCCAAGCTCCGGCTGCTGCGCTGGTCGCCTTTCGTGCAGGGCGACGAGGACCAATGGCTGAAGAATACGAAGCGGTTCACCGAGGCGACCGGCGTGGAGGTGCGCGTCGACAAGGAGAGCTGGGAAGACATCCGGCCCAAGGCGGCCGTCGCCGCCAATGTCGGCTCCGGTCCCGACCTGATGTTCGTCTGGTTCGATGACCCGCACCAATATCCCGACAAGCTGCTCGACGTGACCGAACTCGGCGACCATCTCGGCAAGAAGTATGGCGGCTGGCACGACGGCCCGAAGCAGTATGCGACGCGCGAGGGCAAGTTCCTCGGCCTGCCGCTCGCCACCATCGGCAACGCCATCGTCTATCGCGAAAGCTGGGTGAAGGAGGCCGGCTTCTCGGAATTCCCGAAGGACACGGCGGGTTTCCTCGACCTGTGCAAGGCGCTGAAGGCAAAGGGCCATCCCGCCGGGTTCACCCATGGCCACGGCGTCGGCGACGGCAACAACTATGCGCATTGGCTGCTATGGAGCCATGGCGGCCAGATGGTCGACGAAGCCGGCAAGGTGACGATCAACAGCCCCGAGACGCTGAAGGCGATCCAGTATGCGCAGGAGCTCTACAAGACCTTCATCCCCGGCACGGAAAGCTGGCTCGACGTCAACAACAACCGCGCCTTCCTGGCCGGCGAAATAAGCGTGATCGCCAACGGCATCTCGGCCTACAACACCGCCAAGGTCAACAAGGACAACGACCCGAAGCTGGCCGAGATAGCCAAGGACATCCGCACCACCAATCTGCCGATCGGTCCGGTCGGGAAATCGGTCGAGCTGTTCCAGGTGACCACGGCCGTCATCTTCAACTACACGCCCTACCCCAATGCGGCCAAAGCCTATCTGCAGTTCATGTTCGAGGACCCGCAGATGTCGGACTGGATCACGTCGTCGGCCGGCTATTGCTGCCAGACGCTGAAGGCTTTCGACAACAATCCGGTGTGGAAGGCCGACCCGAACAATGCCGCTTACGCGAAAGCTTCGGCGACGCTGCGACCCAACGGCTATGCCGGGCCGCTCGGCTATGCCTCGGCCGCGACCATGGCCGATTATGTGCTGGTCGACATGTTCGCCAAGGCGGTGACGGGACAGGCGACGCCGCAAGAGGCGATGGAAGAGGCCGAAAAGCGCGCCAACCGCTATTATCGCGTCTGATCCTGCCGGGCACCTGAAGCAAGGGTGGCCGCGTCGGGATCTTCCGGGGCACGGAAGGACCACGCGGCCACCACCACTCCACCGCATGTTGCGAGGAATCCGCGCCCATGGCCGTGTCATCCGTTGCCGTTCAGCGGCGTCCGTCGATGCTTTCGCGACTTGCCGAGAGCCGGAACACTCTTGGTCTCGGCTTCATGCTGCCGGCGGCGGCGCTGCTCCTGGTCTTTCTCACCTATCCGCTGGGACTCGGCGTCTGGCTTGGCTTCACCGACACACGCATCGGCCGGCCCGGCATCTATATCGGTGTCGAGAACTATGAATATCTCTGGAGCGACAGCGTGTTCTGGCTGTCGGTCTTCAACACCGTGCTCTACACGGTCAGCGCTTCGATCCTGAAATTCGTGCTCGGCCTCTGGCTGGCTCTCATCCTCAACGAGAAGCTGCCCTTCAAGTCGTTCTTCCGCGCGGTGGTGCTGCTGCCCTGGGTGGTGCCTACGGTGCTGTCGGCCATCGCCTTCTGGTGGATCTACGATTCGCAGTTCTCGATCCTGTCCTGGGCGCTGCAGCAGATGGGGCTGATCGACCACCGCATCAACTTCCTTGGCGATCCGACCAACGCGCGCGCTTCCGTCATCGCGGCCAATGTCTGGCGCGGCATCCCGTTCGTCGCCATCACGCTGCTTGCCGGCCTGCAGACCATCCCGCAGTCGCTCTATGAAGCCGCCACGCTGGACGGCGCCAGCCGCTGGCAGTTGTTTCGCCATGTGACGCTGCCGCTTTTGACGCCCATCATCGCCATCACCATGACCTTCTCGGTGCTCTTCACCTTCACCGATTTCCAGCTGATCTATGTGCTGACCCGCGGCGGGCCGGTGAACGCCACCCACCTGATGGCGACCTTGTCCTTCCAGCGCGGCATTGCCGGCGGCCAGCTCGGCGAAGGCGCGGCAATCGCGGTCGCCATGATCCCCTTCCTGCTGGCGGCGATCCTGTTCAGCTATTTCGGCCTGCAACGGCGCAGGTGGCAGCAAGGCGGCGGAGACTGATATGGCCGCGATCAGAGAAGTCGAGCGCCTGGACACCGACGAAGGCGGCATGGGCTACCTGCAGAGCCTGCCGCGCCGGGTGGTCACGGTCTATCTGCCGCTGCTGGTGTTTCTCATCGTGCTGCTGTTTCCATTCTATTGGATGACGATCACGGCGGTTAAGCCCAATGTCGAGATGACCGATTATGTGAACTACAATCCGTTCTGGGTCGTGCATCCGACGCTGGAGCACATACGCTATTTGCTCCTGGAGACCTCCTACCCCGGCTGGCTGCTCAACACGGTGATCATATCGACGGCGGCCACCTTCCTGTCGCTGGCGGCTGCGGTGCTCGCCGCCTACGCGATCGAGCGGCTGCGGTTCTCCGGCGCCCGCCAAGTCGGCCTTGCCGTCTTCCTCGCCTATCTGGTGCCGCCCTCGATCCTGTTCATCCCGCTGTCGGTGATGGTGTTCAACCTCGGTCTCTACGACACGCCCTTCGCGCTGATCCTCACCTACCCGACCTTCCTGATCCCGTTCTGCACCTGGCTGTTGATGGGCTACTTCCGTTCGATCCCCTTCGAATTGGAGGAATGCGCGCTTATCGACGGCGCCACCCGCTGGCAGATCCTGACCAAGATCGTGCTGCCGCTTTCGGTGCCGGGCCTGATCTCGGCCGGCATATTCGCCTTCACGCTGTCCTGGAACGAATTCATCTACGCGCTGACCTTCATCCAGTCGTCGGAGAAGAAGACGGTTCCGGTCGGCGTGCTCACCGAGCTCGTCCGCTCGGACGTCTATGAATGGGGAGCGCTGATGGCAGGCGCGCTGATCGGCTCGCTGCCGGTGGTGGTGCTTTATTCGTTCTTCGTCGAGCACTACGTCTCCTCGATGACGGGCGCGGTGAAGGAATAGCTTCCGCTTGGTGGCCATTGCGCGAGGCACCCGCCAAGCGATGGATTTTAGCGGATCGGCACCAGCATGGCAGCCTCGCGGATGACGCGGATGGCGTCCGGATTGGTGACGGGATAGCACCGGCCGCGATCGACAGCGGCGCCAAGCGGCATTTCGAGAAAACGAAGCTGCAACTCATCGCCGCCGGTTTCGAACTCATGCCCGTCGATGCCCAGCCCCGATGCTCCGACGGGGTGGCGAGCAAGTAGCCGAGGGGGTGGTGCGTCGCGCTTTCTCCCCCGCTAGCTAGGGGCCGCTAGGGGGGAGATAACGGCGCCCGCCGCCGCGCTAAAAACTCACCTCCACCGCCGGCGCACTACGCTTCGCCTCGCCATGAAACACCGCCTCGATGTTGCTGCCGTCGGGGTCGAGCAGGAAGGCGGCGTAGTAGCCGGGGTGGTAGGGACGCTCGCCCGGCGCGCCGTTGTCCTTGCCGCCGGCGGCGAGGCCCGCTTGGTAGAAGGAGTCGACCATGGCGCGGTCCTTGGCCTGGAAGGCGAGATGGTGACGGCCGGTCAGCACGCCCTGGGCCGCACGGCTATCGGCGCTGGAAACGAACAGTTCGTCCGCCCAGAAGTAATCCTCGGCCTCGCCGCCGATCGGGACGCCCAGCACCTCGAGCACCGCGCCGTAGAAACGCCGGCTCGCCTTGACGTCGCGCACCACCAGATGAAGGTGGTCGATGAGCCGGCCGCGATATAGTTGCATGGCGTGTTGCCTCCTCCCGACTGCTGCGGCTCAATCTAGAAGGGCCTGGTACATGGTCAATGTGGGTGCGGAAGACTGCTGACAGTTAAAGAGGGTCGGCGCGAGGCACCCCCCTCTGTCCTGTCGGACAGTCCCGCAGGACAGAGGGGGTGTGAAGGAACGCCAGCATAAGGCGATCGGCCAACATCCCCCAAAAATCCGGATAAAAAATGCAACCAGATTGTAGGATCGGTGTCCGCAGCGGCGTCCTTCGGACGCAAGCGGCGCGATGGACCTGGAAAAACCGTGCCGCATCAAACAGGATGCCGTTGGGCACGGGAGAAAATCATGAATCCTTCCTATCGTTGGGTCATCGTCGCGGCCGGCGCGCTGATGACCTGTGTGGCGCTCGGCGCGATGTTCTCGCTGGCGATCTTTCTCGAGCCGATGTCGATCGACACCGGCTGGTCGCGCGCCGGCATTTCCAGCGCCATGACGCTGAATTTTCTGGTGATGGGCATCGGCGGCTTCGCCTGGGGCGCGATCTATGACCGCGTCGGTGCCCGCCCCGTCGTGCTTGCCGGCGCGGTGCTGCTCGGGCTGGCGCTGGTGGTGGCGAGCCGCGCCAACTCGCTGCTGATCTTCCAGCTCAGCTACGGCGTGATCGTCGGGCTGGCGGCCAGCGCGTTCTTCGCGCCTATGATCGCGCTCACCACCGCCTGGTTCGACACCAACCGAAGCCTTGCCGTGTCGCTGGTTTCGGCCGGCATGGGAGTGGCGCCGATGACCATCTCGCCCTTCGCCCGCTGGCTGATCTCGGCCTATGACTGGCGGACCGCCATGTTCGACATCGGCGTCATGGCCTGGGTGCTCCTGCTGCCCGCCGTCTTCCTGGTACGCCAGCCGCCGGCGGCCGGCGCGGCGGCCGACGGCGGCATGCCGGCGCGTGCCGCCGACGACCCCGGCATGAGCGTCGGCCAGGCGCTGCGCTCGCCGCAGTTCCTGGTGCTGGGCATGACCTTCTTCGCCTGCTGCGCGGCGCATTCGGGGCCGATCTTCCACATGGTCAGCTATGCGATGGCCTGCGGCGTTGCGCCGATGGCTGCCGTCTCGATCTATAGCGTCGAGGGCCTTGCCGGCCTTGGCGGACGCCTGCTCTACGGCGTGCTCGGCGACCGGCTGGGGGTCAAGCCGGTGCTGATCACCGGCCTTGCCATCCAGGCCGCCGTGATCGCCGCCTATCTCGCGGTCGGCCGGCTCGAGCAGTTCTACGTGCTGGCCGTCATCTTCGGCGCCACCTATGGCGGCGTCATGCCGCTCTATGCGGTGCTGGCACGCGAATATTTCGGGCCGCGCATCATCGGCACGGTGTTCGGCGCCGCCACCATGCTCTCCAGCCTCGGCATGTCGTTCGGCCCGCTCGCCGGCGGCATGATCTACGACGCCTATGCCAGCTATTCCTGGCTGTTCATCGGCTCGGCGCTGGTCGGCCTGGGCGCCGCCGGCATCGCGATCGCCTTCCCGCCGCAGCCGAGCCGGCAGCGGCTGCAGATGGCATAGCGAGATGAATCTCCCTCCTCGAGGGGGAGATGTCGCCGTAGGCGGCAGAGGGGGTCACGGCGCGTGACTGGCCGACGCCCCTCTCTGTCGCTTGGGGCGCCGGCGATCCACGCGCCAGGACCTGCCCTGCCGGGCATCCCCCTCGAGGGTAGATTGCCCGCACCGCCGACGCGAAATCCATTGCCCGACGACGGCGAGTGTGAAACTCTCCGCGCGAGAAGACGCTGCATCTGAATGCCGGCCGGGCCGGCGCCATCCGCGGTCGGGGATATTGCAGTGGACACAGGCCTGGAAGCCGCAGAAGCAAGGAATTGGTCCCGCCTGCTGGTCGCGGCCGAGAGCGGCGATGCCGAAGCCTCGCGCGCGGAGCTCGCAGCGGGCGCGGATATCAACCAGACCGATGAAGACGGCTGGTCAAGCCTGCACCTTGCCGCGCATAACGGCCGCACCGCCGTGCTCGAAACCTTGATCGGCCACCCGGCGGTCGACGTGAACTCCAGAAACAAATGGAAGAGCACGCCATTGAGCCTGGCCGCGGCCAGGGGTCACCTCGCCTGCATCCAGTCGCTGCTGAAGCATCCACAGATCGATATCGACGCCCGCGCCGACTATTACGGCAGGACGCCGCTCATCGAAGCCGCAAGGAACGGGCATCTCGATATCGTCAAGCTGCTGGTCGAGCATGGCGCCGACGTCAATCTCGCCGACAAGACGGGACGCAACAGCGCGCTCATCGAGGCGATCAAGGGACGCCACTTCGAAGTCGCGCAATATCTGCTGGAATCCCGCAAGGTGAACTTCCTCAACAAGGACATGCGGCTCAATGCGCTGATCTGGGCCGGCAGCACGCGCAACGCCGAGCTCATCGGCAAGCTGGACGCCGCGATCCATCGCTTTTTCGAAGGCAAGTGAAGTGCGGCCGTCAGCCATTGGAACCGTCAGGCCGAAGCTGCCCTCAGCCCGTGCCCGTACCTGACCTCAGCGCCTCCCTGCCCTCGTCGTCGCGGCGCAGCCGCGCGTCGGAGATCAGCATCACCGGGCATGGGCAGCGCTGCAGCACGCCGCTCGTCGTCTCGCCGAAGATGAGTTCCTCGCCCGGCCGCCGCGCCACGCCCATGACGATCAGCGCCACGTTCCTGCCCGCCTGACGGGCAATGGCATCGGCGGCGGCGGCCCTCGAGCGGATGGCAGTCTCGATCTCGACGCCATAACGGTCGGCAAGCGCGACAATGTCCTTCAGCACAGCCTCCCTGCGGCGATGCGAGACGGTGTCGCGCGGTTCGTCGCGACCCGGACGCGCGACATAGAGGACCTTGACCGGCGCGCCGGTGACGGAGGCGACGGCAAGCGCGAGTTCCGCGCCGCGGCGCGCATTCGCCGTGCCGTTGACCGGCACCAGGATCCTGCCGGATCCCGGCCCAAGACGCGGCATCTGCCGGCCGACGCCGGCCGGCTTAAGCACTAGGCAGAGCGGGCCCTCGAAGGCGCCCGCGACCTCGTTGAGCCGGCGCGAGAAGCCGCCCTTCGCGGTCATCGCCCGGCCGAGGCCGATGAGCAGCATGCCGTAGCCCTTGCGCGCCTCCTTGGCGACCGCCTCGGCGGAGAGCGGAGCGTCATGCGTGCGACGCGTGAGGGGGCTTCATGCGCGGGCTCCTCGTCGGCTTCCTTCGCCGCCTCGCGGCCCTGCTCAGCGCCTTTCTCGATCTCGTCCAGATGCGCCGCCTCGACGGGGTCGGCTTCGCTTTCGCCGCTTGTATGGAGCACGGTCGTCGGCTTGCCGGCGCTGATGACACCGGCGAGGTAGGCGGCGAAGCGGCCGACGACGCCCTCGTCGACCACCACCAGCAGCCGCTCCAGATTGGTGATGAAGCCGCGCTGGTCGACCTCCTCGCGCTCCAGCCTTTTCTTCTCCGCCTCGCCCATCGGCAGCCGTCCCAGCGCCCAGCGCAATGTCGGCGGCATGGCCAAGGTGGTGATGACGGCCATGGTGACGATCATGGTGAAAAGCGTATGCGAGATCACGCCGATCGACAGACCGATCGAGGCGACGATGACCTCGGTTGAGCCCCGCGCATTCATGCCGCAGCCGACGGCGATGCCCTCGCTGCGGCTCATGCCCGCGGCCTCCGCGCCGATGAAGGCGCCGCCGAACTTGCCGAGGCTGGCGATCGCCACCAGCGCCACGGTGAGCAGTGCAAGCTCGGGATCGACGAGCACTGTCAGGTCGGCCGAGAGACCGGCGACGCCGAAGAAGACCGGCATGAAGAGTGCCGTGATCACGCCGCGCAATTGCCCCTCGATGTGACGCGACAGGATCGGCGACTCGCCGACCAATATGCCGGCGACGAAGGCGCCAAGCACCGTATGCACGCCGATCAAGTCGGTAACCAGCGCCATACCGCCCATGATGGCGAGGATGACGGTGACCACCGCGTATTCCGAGCGGAAGGTGTCGTTGGTCCAGCGGATGGCGTCGAAGACGATGCGGCGGCCGAGCGTGAAGGAAAAGGCCATGAAGGCGGCGACCCCTGCGAGCGTGAAGGCGAGGCTGGCGAGCTCGATTCGACCATGCGTGGCGATGCCGATGGTGATGGCGATGATCACCCAGCCGATCGTGTCTTCGATGATGGCCGAGGAGACGATGATTTGGCCGAGGTCGCGGCGCATGAAGTTCATCTCGCGCACCACCATGGCGACGATCTTGACCGAAGAGATCGAAAGCGCGGTGCCCAGAAACAGGCCGGAGACGATGCGCTCGCTGCCGGTGGCAAGCAGCGAGGCCGGCATGAACTGCGCGGCCACGAAGCCGAGCGCGAAAGGCACTGCGACGCCGGTGGCGGAGATGGAAAAGCAGGCGCGGCCGACGCGGCGCACCAGCCTCAGGTCCGTCTCCATGCCGGTCAGCAGCAGAAGCATCAGCACGCCGAACTGGGCGATGGCGTTGATCATCGACTTCTGTGCGGCATCGCCGGCAAAGACCAGCCGCTCGGCCGCGGGCCATAGCCAGCCGAGCAGCGAGGGCCCGAGCAGGATGCCGCCGATCAGCTGTCCCATCACCGCCGGCTGGCCGAGGCGCTCCAGCAATTCGCCGATGCCTCGGCCGACGACGAGCAGCAAGATGACTTCGAGAACGAAGATGCCTTCGCTCGACATGCCGGTTTTTTCGGCGGCGAAGGCGGCGGCCGGCATCGATGCAAGCGCCGCCGCGGCAAGCGCGAGAGAAACCGGCCGGCGCCGGTTGGGCATGAAGGACAATTGCCGCACCCCTCGATTATCCTCGCCATAACGGTTTCGCACATGCATCGGTTGCACGGCGGTGGAACTGCCACTCTCTCCCGTTGTGGGGGCGATGTCCGGCAGGACGGAGGGGGCGCCGTGGAGAGCCAACGTCGATTCAACCTATCCCCAAAGCAGGCCACTTTTAACCGTCATGGAGGTGCCTGCAAGGGCTGGGATGCCGGCGGGACAGCGCCTCCTCTACCCTGCCGGACATCTCCTTCACAACGCGAGAGAGTGGCAACTCCGGCGCCGGCCGCCTTTCTCAAGCAGCTTCGACGTCGCGTACAATTCGATTCAAATGCTGCCGCCCATCTTTGCTTGTCGGTAAAGCGACTCACGCATGGTCGCTGCACGGCGGGGCAATAAGGAGAAGCTAATGAAAAGCGACTTTGCCGCCGCCCACCTGCACCTCGACAGGGCCTGCCATTATCTGCGCGGCGACGACGAGACCAGCCGCACGGCGCTTGCGGCGCTCGACCTTGTGATCGAGGCGGTCGCGACCGCCCTCTATGCCCGGCCCGAGGCCGAAGTGGTGCCGTTTCCGATATCAGCCGCTCAGCGATAGGAAGCATCCATGACCGGCGGCCGGCAATGATGATTAACGGCCGATCAGATCGGTCATCGCCTCGATGACCTTGCCGGCCGCCGCCCCCGTCGCCGACCGATCATTGACGATGATCGAGATGCGAAACGGAATGTCGAACTCGATTGGCCTGAGTGCCAGTCCGAACTCGGAATAGAAGCCCGCAGTGAACGGATCGACCACAGCCAGCGAGCGGCCGCCCCTGACCAGCGCGCAAGCCAAGAATGACTGGAAGATGTCGGCGACGGTGTTGGCCGCGGTCACTTCGAGCAGCCTCGCGCCGTCGCGGCTGCGGCGGAAATAGAGCTCGCCCAGCGACACGAACGGATAGCGGGAAAAATCCTCCAACCGGACGCGCTCGCTCTCGGCAAGCGGATGCCTCTGGTCCATGACACAGACGCTATTGCGCTCGAAAGTGGCGACGCATTTGGCATCCAGGAAGGAAACGCCCGCGTCCACCAGGCCGACGTCGGTCAGGCGCGAGGCGACGGAGGAGACGATCTCCGTCGAGCTCCGCACCGCGATGGTGGTCCTGGCCTCCGGAAAGCGCGTCCGAAGCTGCTGGATCGCTTCCGGCACGATCTTGAACGACATCGCCGCCAGCGTGCCGATGCGCACGACGCCGCGCTTTAGTTCCCTGATCTCCTGCGCCGCCATGATCAGGTTGCGCGCGCCATGAAAGGTCTTGCCGACCTCGCCGTAGAACAGCAGGCCCTGCTCAGTCGGAACCAGCCGACCGTGCGAGCGATCGAACAGGCTGAGGCCGGTATCGATCTCCAGCTCCTGCAGCAGCCGGCTGACGCTCGGCTGCGAGACGTTGAGCGCGACCGCAGCGCCCGACACGGAGCCGGCCACCATCGTTGCCTCGAAGGCCTCCAGTTGACGAACGCTGAGCCCGGAAAAACGCATCTCTTCCTCCCGGTATAGGATTAGCACATACCGGACCAAAATCTTGATCTTTGATTTCGCTGCGTTTCGGGCCCTAGCTGCAAGCTTGGCAGAAACGGACGGAGCCGTCGTGAAGCGAGCCAATGTCATCTTCATCTGTGCCGACCAGATGCGCTACGACGCGCTCTCGGTCACCGGCAACCGCGTCGCCCATACCGCAAACATCGACCGCATCGCCGCGCGCGGCGCAACCTTCCATCGGCATTTCACGCCTAACCAGATTTGCTCGCCAAGCCGAGCGACCATGGCAACAGGGCTCTATCCACGCCATCACGGATTGTGGCGCAACGGCGTGGCGCTCGACGATCGGCTCCCTAATCTGTGGCAGGCGCTGTCGCTTGCCGGATACGCCACAAAAGGCGTCGGAAAGCTGCACTTTCAGCCACTGCTCGCGCCCGTCGAACGCGACATGCCGGAATCGCTTGCCTATTGGGAAAGGCCGGTCTGCGAGGACTGGCACGGTCCCTATTTCGGCTTCGATGCCGTCGACCTCGTCATGGGCGAAGCCAACGAAGCCACTCGCGCCGGCCACTACGCCGCCTGGCTCAAGCGCAACCACCCCGAAGTGGTGGACCTCTACGAGCCCGACGCCAGTCCCGACAGCCGGGCGCAGGATCTGAACGAAGTCTGGAAAAGCGCGGTGCCGCCCGAGCTGCACTACACCAGTTGGATCGCGGATCGGGCGATCGACTTCATCGAGCGCCAGGGCAGGCAGGCAGAGCCGTTCGGCTTGTTCGTCTCGTTTCCGGACCCGCACCACCCCTTCGCCCCGCCCCGGCCCTATTGCGACCTGTTCCGACCGGAGCGGATGCCCAGGCCGACTATCCGGGCGGGCGAGCTGGAGCGGATGCCGGCCTATCTCGGCGAAGGCGACGATCCGACCAAAGTGCCCTACATCGCCTCCGGCGAGCAGCCGCGCGAGCAGGGCTTCCTCCTGCGCACCGACGATATCTCCGACGAAACGCTGGCCATCGCAATCGCCCACACGCATGGCATGATCCAGATGATCGACGATGCCGTCGGGCGGCTGCTCGTCGCACTGGACGACGTTGGCGTGCTCGACGACAGCTTCGTGCTGTTTACCGCCGATCATGGCGAGTTGCTCGGCGACCACGGGCTGCTGCGCAAGGGGCCACCACCCTACCGACAACTGCTGCAGGTCCCGCTGGTTCTTAGCGGTCCAGGCATCCGCGCCGGAACAAGCCTCGATGCGCTGACCAGCCACCTCGACCTGTTCGCGACCATCGCATCGCTGCTCGGCCTGCCGGCGCCCGCGACCGACGGCACCGATCTCAAGCCGCTGATCGACGGCCGGGTCGCCGACGTCCGCGACTTCCTGTTCGGTGAATATCATCCGCGACGTGACCCCTGCCTCTACAACCAGTCGATCATCTCCAAGGAGTGGCGGTTCACCCGCTATCCCAACCAGCCGGCCTGGGGGGAGCTGTTCGATCTTCGCGAAGACCCCTGGGAGCACTGGAACCTGTTTCCCGAGCGAGCACTCGGCGCGCAGGCGCGCGCGCTGAGCGCGGTTCTCGACCGGCGCCTGCCGCCACAGCCGCTGATGGTCAACGAAGTCCTTGGCGCCTATTGAACCAATGGGAGAATGACATGAACGACAGAAGCGTCTTCTCTAGCCTGGACAGCATGAACCGCCGCAGCTTCATCAAGACGGCCGCTGCGGCTGCCTTCGCCACGGCGGCGTTTCCACATACCGGCCTTGCCGCGGCGCCGCGCAAAGGCGGCGCGCTGCGCCTTGGCCTCAACGGCGGCAGCTCCGCCGACACGCTGGACCCGACGCAGCTGATCGGCACTTTTTCCATCAACGTCTCGCGGCAGGTCTACAACACGCTGGTGGAGATCGGCGATGACGGCAAGCCGGCGCCGGAGCTCGCGGCAAGCTGGGAAGCCAGCGACGGCAACAAGCGCTGGATCCTCAATCTCAGGCCGGGCGTGCAGTTTCACAACGGCAAGACGTTCGACGCCGACGACGTCAAATACTCGCTGGGCCTGCATATCGGCGACAAGACCAAGTCGAAGGCCAAAGGGCTGGTCGCCGACGTCGCGGAAGTGCGGGCCATCTCGCCGACGCAAGTCGAGATCCTGCTCAAATCGCCAAATCCCGACATGGATTATGTGCTGTCGGATCTGCATTTCGCCATGGTGCCCGCAGGCTTCGCCGACTGGTCGAAAGCGATCGGCACCGGTCCGTTCAAGCTCACCGCCTTCCAGCCCGGCGTGCACGCCACCGCCGCCCGCAACGAGACCTACTGGCGCAGCGATCGCGGCCATGTCGACACGGTCGAGACGGTCGTTATCAACGACGCCGCGGCGCGCGTCTCGGCTCTTCAAGGCGGCTCGGTGCACATCGTCAACGGCGTCGACTACAAGATCGCACCGCTGCTCAAGAAGGACCCCCGCGCCTATCTGCTGGTCACCGAAGGCAAGCAGCATTTCTCGCTGCCGATGGACGCCACGAAGGAGCCGTTCAACAGCCCCGATGTCGTGCTGGCGCTGAAGCACGCGCTCGACCGTGAGCAGATGGTGAAGCTGCTGATGGCCGGCTTCGGACGGGTGGGCAACGACCATCCGATCGCTGCCAGCGATCCGAGCTTCAATCCTAACATCGCGCAGCGCGCCTACGATCCGGACAAGGCCCGTTTTCACCTCAAGAAAGCCGGCAAGAGCGATCTTACCCTCGAGCTGCACGCCGCCCCGTGGCGTTCGAGCAGGCGGTCAACACGGCCGAGCTTTTCGCGCAATCGGCCAAGCCCGCCGGCATCACCATCAATGTCAAGCGCGAGCCCGATGACGGCTACTGGAGCGACGTGTGGCTGAAGAAGCCATGGGTGGCTTCCTTCTGGGCCGGGCGGCCATCGGCGAGCATGATGTTTTCCTCCGTCTACGCCTCGGGCGCGCCGTGGAACGAGACGCATTGGAAGAACGACAGCTTCGACAGACGACTGACGGAGTCGCGCTCACTGGCCGATCCGGCAAAACGCCGCGAGGTCTATTTCGAGCTGCAGCAGATGATCCATGACGAGTGCCCGACCATCATCCCGGCCTTCGCCAACTGGATCGACGCGGCGCGCAAGGAGGTAAGGGGTTTCGTTCCCAACCCCAACTTCCTGCTCAGCGATCATCGCGTGGCCGAACGGGTCTGGCTGAGCGCATAAAAGCTTCCGTCGGAGAGCGTCAGCAGGAACATTTCTGCCGGCCCCACATTGTGCTATAGGGGTGTGGCCGGCTCAACGGCCGGCCACGGCGGGAGGCACGTGGCAAGGGGATGTCGCAGGTCCAGACCGTAAAGCCAGCCGAAGCAGCGGCGCCGCCAAGGGGCTCCGATGCATTCGCGCTGAAGCTCACTTCCTCCGAATTCGCAACCACCATGTCGCATTTCCACCGCGCGGAGATCGGGCGCATGGCGGGTTGGCGCGACCGGCTCGACCGCACCAGCAATTGGGCGATCACCGTGGTGGCGGCGATGCTGTCCGTATCGCTGTCGACGCCCTCGGCGCATCACGGCGTGCTGCTCTTCGCCATGCTGCTCATCACGCTGCTTCTATGGATCGAAGCGCGGCGCTACCGGTTCTTCGACGTCTATCGGGCGCGGGTGCGTCAGTTCGAGCGCTACTACTTTGCGCAGATCTTTTCGCCGCAGCCGGATTTCGCCTCCAACTGGCTCGCCATCCTCGGCGAAGGCCTGCGCTCGCCGCGCTTCCTCATCTCGCAGCGCGCGGCACTGGTCCGGAGGCTGCGCCGAAACTACGTCTTCATGTATACGATCCTGATGCTTGCCTGGGTGTTGAAGATCACCACGCCCAGCCTGCAGCGCGAAGGCTCGCCGATCGGCTTCAGCGCCTCGCTGCTCGACACCTTTCGCGTGGCGACGCTCGGTCCCATCCCCGGCGTCGTGGTGGTCTGCGGCGTCGTCGTATTCTATCTCGCGATGCTTGCCGCCGCCTTCCTGATGCGCGCCGACGACGGCGAACTGTCGTTCGGCGACGTGCATGTTTGAGCCTGGGGCGGCGGCCCTTGGTCTTTCAGGCAGCCCGCCGTTTCCACGCGCTCACAATCCCGGTGGCCTGACGAAACCGTCGGTGAGACGCGCCAGCGCTTTCGCCACGGCCAGCAGCTTCATGTCCGAATGGCGGCGGCCGACCAGCTGGGCGCCGATCGGCAGGCCCTCCCGGTCGACACCGATTGGAATGACGGCGGCCGGATGCCCGGTCAGGTTGAAGCGGCAGGCGTGGCTGAGCCCGCTCCAGTAGGGCGTCTCGATGCCGTCTACGGGGATCGGCGCACCCATTTCGCGGTGGCGGAAGGCCGTGCACATCATCGCCGGACAGACTAGCACGTCCCACCCGTCGAAGAACCGCTCCCAGGCAGCGATGAATTCGTCGCGCTGGTTGAGCGCCTCGAGATAGGCGGCCAGCGAGGGCGAGGTTTCGCGCGGCTGCCGGAAGACCTGCGAATACCAGGTGATGAGATCGGAAAACAGCGCCCGCTCGGCCGCGAAATCGTGCTGCGGCAATGCCTGCCCTACCCGCGCGCCGCCGACCTCGATGGCGCCCGCGAAGCCTGCGATCGCGTCGGCGATGTCGAGCGCGGTCGGCACTCCGGGAAATTCGGGCGCGAAGGCAACCCTGAGCGTCCCCAGCGGCGGCTCCGGCGCCTCGTCCGTCGCCACCGGCGGCACTTCGGTGTCGAGACCGTCGGCCCCGGCGATGATGCGGTGGGCCAGGATGAGATCGTCGACGTCGCGGGCCAAAGGCCCGATGTCGAACAGCAGGCGGAAGCTGCGCGGCAGGTCGGGCGGATCGGCGTAGCTGCCGGTGATCGGCACCGTCGCCTGCGTCGGCTTGAAGCCAAAAACGCCGCACAGATGCGCTGGCATCCGGATCGAGCCGCCGGCATCGCTGCCGATCTCGAGCGGCACCAGCCCGGCGGCGACCGCGGCCGCCGCCCCACCGCTGGAGCCGCCGGGCGTGCGGGTAACGTCCCACGGATTGACGGTGCGGCCAAAGATCGGATTGTCGGTCTGCAGGTCGCGCAGCCTGGGCGGCACGTTGGTCTTGCCGATGATGACGGCGCCGGCCTTGCGCAGCCGCGCGGCAATCGTGCTGTCCATCGGCGGGACATGATCGGCAAAGGCTTCCAAACCGACGGTGGTGCGCATGCCGGCTGTGGCATGGCCGTCCTTCAGCGTGACCGGCACACCGTTGAGCGGACCGACGGCCTCGCCGCGCGCGACCGCCATATCCGCGGCCTTCGCTCCGGCGCGGGCCGCCTCCTCGTCGAGGGTGACGATGGCGTTGAGCAGCGGGTTGACGACAGCGATGCGGGCAAGCTGCGCCTCCATCGCCTCGACAGCGCCGACCTTCTCCTCGCGGATCGCCGCCGCCAGTTGCGAGGCGGTCAGGAAGGTGGTGTCCAAATGGCTCGTCATGGTGGTGTTCCTTCCTGCGGAACGGAAATAGGGGAGTAGGGGAGTAGGGAAGATCAGACTTCGTGAACTCCGCACATCGGATGCCAATACCTTTTTCCCCTATTCCCCTCCCTTCCCTTCAATTCAACGAAAGCGCCGTCCGGAACTCCTTCGTGGTGTTGCGGTTGGGATAGGGCTCGTCCGGCACCGGAACGCCGAGATGGGCGCAGAGCGGCGCCCAGCCGTCGCCCAGCTTGTGAACCAGCAGGCGCTCGGCCGGCACCGTCTTCAGCACCGCTTCGATATTGGCCTCATAGACGGCAATCGCATGCGCGCGGTCCTGCGGGCGGCCGCCGAAAACCTGCTTCGTGACAAGGGCGACGCCCAACGACTCCTGATCCTGGCTGTCAATGACGGCCGGCAGGATGGTTTTTGCGAAACTCTCCCACCAGCTTTCCGGCGAGCGCCAGGTGAGGATGACGCGCGCTTGCGGAAAGACTTCGATCAGCTCGCGCCAGTAATGCACCGAGGGCCAGTCGACGCAGGATTTATAACCGGCAAACAGCCGATTCCAATCCGGCGCGGCGCCTTGGGCGAGCGCTCGCCAGAGCCGCTTCTGCTCCGCATGCGCCATGACCTCCGACATGTGATGGCACGGGCCGAAGCCGAGCATGGTCAGCGCCTCGCGCATCGAATCCGTGCCGGTGCGGCCGAAGCCGGTTCCTATCACCCTGATGGTCATTCTCCCCTTCTCCCACTTGTCATCCCCAATCGTCCGCTGCGGCGCGATCAATCTTCCCGAAGCACGAACCGCAAGCGATTGCCTTCCGGATCCGCGGTTTCCACGGCACCGCCGATCTTTTTCGGCGGCAGGTTGGCGGCATCGAGCCTGCGTTCCAGCGCAGCC
Source organism: Mesorhizobium sp. M1A.F.Ca.IN.022.06.1.1 (assembly GCF_003952605.1). Taxonomy (NCBI): domain Bacteria; kingdom Pseudomonadati; phylum Pseudomonadota; class Alphaproteobacteria; order Hyphomicrobiales; family Phyllobacteriaceae; genus Mesorhizobium; species Mesorhizobium sp. M1A.F.Ca.IN.022.06.1.1. The sequence goes on from NZ_CP034455.1 coordinate 640,703, forward strand.
AGCTCCTCGACCGATGCAAGCTCAACAGTGAAATGGTCGAGGCCGGCGGCACCCGGCGGCGGCTCGCGCAGCTCGTCACGCGCCCAGATATTGAAGGCGACCATATGCGGCCGGCTCCCGGTACCGCAGTCGAACATGCCGAAACTTCTCGACTGGATGTGCGGGCGGAAGCCGAGCACGCCGACATAGAATTCCATCAGTTCTTCCGGCGCGCGGGCGCGCATATGGATGTGGCCGATGAAGGCGTTCTTCGCCATCCTCTGCTCGACATGGCCGGAATTGCCGAGGTCGCGCAAAAGGCCCGGGAGATGGAGCGGCTCGAGCCCGGAATGCGCGCTGCCGTCGGTGCCGATCAGCGCCACGCGGCCATCGGCCGACACCTCGCGGCGCAGACAGCGTTCCGGCGTGTCGAAGCAGATCTCGATGCCGTTGCCCGACGGGTCGGAAACGTAGAGCGATTCCGAAACCAGGTGGTCCTGGGCGCTGTAGCGCAAGCCGGAAGCCTTAAGCCGGGCGGCGGTGTGGGCGAGGTCGCGGCGGCTCGTCACATGGATGGCGACGTGGAAGAGATCGCGCGATTTCTGCGGCAGGGCGATCTGCGCTCCGGCGTGGAGCACGATAAGCTTCCGCCCGCCGGCGCCGAGCTCCGCCGTGGCGGCATCCTCGCCGAGGACCGCCAATCCGAGCGTGTCGCGCCAGACGATCAAGGCAGCCGGGATGTCGGTCACCCTGAGATGGACCGGCCCGAGACGGGTGGCTTGAGGCAACCCTTGGTCCATGGTCGTCCGTCCGATTGCGGTCGGCGAACATATTAGCTGTGAACGATATTTCTGTCTCGCGCCAAGTTCGGGTTGACCCCTCCCCGGCGGGCGGCGACTATTGCCACGAAGCTTCTTGGGAGGAGACCACATGGACGAGACCGACCACTGGCGCAACATGGCGAGCGCGCCGCGGGACGGCAGTCGCATCCTGGTGACGGTGCGCTCGTCCGAACAGGGACCGGCCGAGGTCGACATGGCCTACTGGTCGCGCGCCGACCAGTTCGGCGAGGAAGGCTGGCGGGCGTCGGATTCATCGCCCGGACGCATCGTCGAATATGCCGAGCCGGAGCTCAGATGCTGGATGCCGCTGCCCACGGCGGGGCGAGGTTCGTTGCCGAGCCCCTGGGAAGGCGACGACGTGCCGCTGGTGGATGGCGAGGGGATTTAGCGCCTCTTTCCTTCTCCCCTTGTGGGAGAAGGTGTCGCCGAAGGCGACGGATGAGGGGGGCTGGACGGAGTGAGGCGCTGGGGAATGTCGCTGCGCTGTCGTCGTGGCCGCCAAGCTGGAACACCCCTCATCCGTCTCGGCGCTGCGCGCCGATCCACCTTCTCCCACAAGGGGAGAAGGGGGAGCTTTTCAGCCCACCGCCACCATCACCGCTCCCGCCTCGACCTTCGCCGGATAGGTCCTGAGATTGATGCATGGCGGCAGGCGCTTGGCGGCTCCGGTGCGGTAGTCGAAGGCGCCGGCGTGCTTTGGGCATTCGACCTCGTAGTCCATGACCAGGCCGTCGGCGATGTGCACCGCCTCATGCGTGCAAAGCCCGTCGGTGCAGAAGACCTGGTCGTCGGGCGAGCGAAAGACGGCATAGGTCTTGCCGCCATGGTCGAAGCGGCGGGCGCCTTCCTGTTCGATGTCGTCGAGCCCGCAGGCCCTGATCCAACCGGTCATTTTTCTTCCCTTCAGATCTGTCTTGCCTTCAGATCGAGGCGAACCCATCGGGGCGGCGAAGCAGGCCGCCCCGATGATCCGGGTCTAGTTCTTGTTCAGGTATTCCGCCGCGTTGGCGGGCGTCACCAGTTCGAACGGCACATAGACGACGCGGTCGACCTTCTCGCCTTTGGCAAGCGCGAGCGCCGCATCGACACCGCCGCCGCCCTGGCCCTTGGCGTTCTGGAACACCGTGACCGAGAGCTCGCCGGCCTTCATCGCCTGGAGCCCGTCCTGCGTGGGATCGATGCCGCCGACCACGACATTCTTCAGGTCGACGCCGTTGGCCTTGAGCGCCAGGATGGCGCCGATGGCGGATTCGTCGTTGTTGGCTATGACGGCGTCGGGCGCCGGGCCGGCGGTCAGCCAGTTGGTCATCAGGTTCTGCGCATTGTCGCGCGACCATTCGGACGACTGCTTGTCGGTGACCTTGATGAAATTGCACATGTCGGTCGAAAAGATCTGCTCGACATCCTTGGTCCGCTGGAGCGCCGCCTGATGCACCAAGCTGCCCATAATGATGTAGGCGGTAGCGCCGGCCGACTTGCCCTTGGCGCGCAGCATCTTGCAGACCTCGAAGGCTTCCAGCGTGCCGGACTCGACCTCGTTCGAGCCGACATAGACTGTTTCTCCGGCAGGTTCTTCATGTCCGATGGCTCGAGGTTGACGAAGACCAGCGGAATGCCGGCCTTGGCGGCTTCCTCACTGATGGTCTTCGAGGCATTGGTGTCGACCAGCGTGACGATGATGGCGTCGACGCCGCTGGCGATGAAATTCTTGACCTGGTCCAGCTGTTTGGCGACGTCGTTCTGGGCGTCCTCGACCTGGATCTCGGCGCCCTTCTCTTTGGCGCGCGCCTGCATGCCATGCATCAGCAGCGTCTGGAAATTGTTGTCGAAGTTGACGATCGAGACGCCGAGCTTGGCGGCGAAGGCGCCGGTCGAGACAGCCGCGAACGCGGTCGCCATCAAAGCGGCGAGCGCCGTCGAGATGAGAAGCTTCTTCACGGGTTTCCTCCCTCTGGATTTGGAGTGCCGGCTCACTCCTGTCTTGTTCGCCGGCCCTTTCGGGATCGTTGAAGCGGGCGGCTCAGGCCGGCCACGTGGCTTTCTCTGCAGCTGTCATTTCGCGGCGGCGTTGGCGCGCGCCTTCTTCTTCTCGTAGCGGGCCTGCATGCGCGCCTCGCCGTCCTTGCTGCCGTCATGGAAAGTGCCGAACCAGCGGTCGAACGGGATCAGGCCGTCGCCGTAGTTCACCTCGAAATATTTGTGGTGCAGGTAGTGGATATAGGCGTGGCTATCGACCGATCTGTCCTCGGTCAGTTCCACCTTGTCGAAGCCGACATGGCCCGGGATCGCTCCGAAGCCGGCATAGTGGAGCTGGTAGAGCGCCAGCAGCGGGTTTGACGGAATGATCAGGTGCCAGAAGGCGACGCCGAGATAGCCGAGCTGCTCCACCGGATGCATCGACAGCGACGACCAGGGCGACGGGTTGACCGAGTTGTGGTGCACCGAATGCACCCATTTGTAGAGCGGCCCCCAATGGATCGTCCGGTGCAGCAGGAAGAAATGCGTCTCGTGGATGATCGGCACCACCAGCGCCAGACAGAACAGGTAGACGGGATCCTCCGCGAAGGTCAGCCACGGCACGTAGCCGTTGGCGTAGGCGTAGAGGATTGCCACCTCGATCGCCGTCCAGATCGGCATGCCGGTGCCGAAGGTGCGCAGCATGTTGTCGATGTTCTGGTTCTCGAAGAAGAAGGCTTTGCTCTTCTGCTCCGAGGGCCATTTGCCGTTGTATTTGAAGCGGTTGCCCTGGGCTCTCATAATGTAGAGTCGAAGCTCGAAAGCGCCGAAGAAAATAAGCAGCGCCGCGCAGTTGACGATGAAAAGGCGCAGGATCCAGCCGATGGCGAGCGTCTTCATCGTCTCGACGTCCGGCAGCACGTAGCGCCACCACACCACTGCCGAGAGGGCGAAGAGCAGGTTGTAGGGCAGGAAATAATGCGGCAGCCACTTCAGCAACGCCAGCGGTCGCGGCGGAAACGCAAAGAGCGGCGCGGTGCCGGCCGGTTCGTTCGGGGCCCAATCGCCCCTCTTGTTGCGCGTGCCGTATTGCAGGTCGTCCATGGCTGGTCTCACAGCGATTGAGAGAGCGTGAGGAAGCGGTCGTAGGCGGCATCGTCCATGTCCACCTGGTGCTTCGCTTCCGGGTAGCTGCCTTCGGCGACGTCGCGGCCGAAGGCGCGGAAGGCACTGATGCGCTTTTCCTGCAGCTCCGCCTCCAGCGTGACGAAGTCGGCATAGCGCTTGGCATGGCGCGGATAGTGGCCGGTGTGGGTGCCCAGCACGTCGCAGGAGAAGAGATACTGCGTGTCGCAGGCAGTGCCGCAGCCCATGCCCATGGTGATCAGCGGCGTCGAGCGGGTGATGTGGTCGGCGAGCCTGACCGGCACCACCTCGACCTCGATGCAGGCCGCACCCGCATTCTCCAGGTCCTTGGCCGCGCGCAGCACCTTGAAGGCCTCTTCCGCCGTGCGGCCGACGGCTCGGAAATTCGTCCAGGTGGCGCGGTTCGGCACCAGGCCGACATGGCCGGTGACGGGAATGCCCTCCGCCGCCATCGCCTCGATGAAGCGCGGCGAGTGCGATGAATAGACCGCGTCGGCGCCGCGCTTCATCATGGCGAAGCCCAGCCGCACCGCCTCGTCCGGCGACGCGACCGCGCCATGCGGCATGCCGACGGAGAGGAACGCGTGAGGCGCCGCTTGGCGGATCGATTCCAGATTGTGGTCGGGCTCGCAGGAGAGGATGACGATGTCGCAGGCGACCGCGGCCGCCGCCTCGGCCGGCGTGTCGACATGCAGCTGCAGCCATTTCCTGCTGCCCTTGGCGCTTTGCAGGTCGTAGGCCGTCAAGCGTCTTGCCACCGATGATCCTCCCGTTCGCGGGCGGACGATCAGGCTTGTGAAAGGTCCCCCTCACCCGGATTGGCAGCCGACTTGCGAAGCGCAATTCGGGGCCATCCGACCTCTCCCCAGGGAGAGAGGAGCCAGGCTGCGTCGGTGCCGGCCCTCTTCTCCGCTCGGGAGAAGGTGGCCGCGCAGCGGCCGGATGAGGGGGAGAATTCGCACATGCTCGTCTCCCGTTCGCGGTCGAGTTAGCACCGCGATGCCGGCCAAGGCTCGCGCAACCTTGATCAAATCAGATCAAAGGTTCTCGGCAGTGAAGGTGATGAAGCGGATCGGCGGGTTATCGACCGGCAGGTCGTGCAGGTTGAGCGCCGCCAGCACCAGGTCGATGGCGCGGCGCGCCTGCGCCTCCGGCGCCTGGTCGAGCACGACGTCCATCGTGCCGTCATGCAGGCCGCGCGTGCTGCGCTCGGTTAGTTCATGGCCGACGAAGAAGACGTCGCGACCGCGTGGGTGCCGGCGCAGCACTTCGTTCAGGGCCGTGTTGGCGCCGCCGGCATTGTACAGGCCGGCAAGGTCGGGCCAGCGCACAAACGCCTCATGCAACTGCTCGGCATTGCGGTCGCCGTTGTCGAAACCGAACAGGGTGGCGATGGGCTCGAAATCCCGCCCCCCGTCGTTCAGATAGTCGAAGAAGCCCCGTACGCGGTCGCGGTGGACGCGATAGATCTGGCTGTGACAGATCGCGACCACCTTGCCCGGCCGCCGCTGCATCTTCGCCATCAGCAGCCCCGCCATGCGGCCGGCGGCGTAATTGTCGATGCCGACATAGGTGCTCTTGGTGCCGGAGATCTGGGTGACGATCTGCACCGTCGGGATGTTTTCCGCCTCCAGCTTCGCCACCGCCGCGCTCACCAGCGGATGGTCGGGCACGGCGAGGATCAGCGCGGCGCGCCGCATCTCCGGTTCGAGGATGCGCTTGGCGATCGCCGCCGGATTGGCCTCGTCGAGAAAGGTGCGGTGGACGGCGATCGAGCGGTCGAGCGTCGCCGCGATGCGTTCGAAGGCGCGGGAGAGGCGCGCGAAGAAGGTGGCGTCGGGCCTGACCAGGATCACCTCGATGCGGATGACGCCGCGATGCGCTTCGGGCAGTCGGCGCGGATAGTCGAGCGAGCGCGCCGCCGCCACCACCTTCTCCACCGTCTCGGGGCGCACCCCGCCCCTGCCGTTCAAAACGCGCTCCACCGTCGCCGTGCCGACCCCGGCGCGGCGGGCAATTTCGAGGAAGGTGGGCTTTGGAATGGGCGGGCTCCTGGGGGTGCTGAGGCACGGAGCCTAGCCGTTCTGCCTTTGCCCGAGAAGATGGCCGTACAGGTCAGCGGTGCTTATCTGGAGTGCTGAACTCCCGGTGAGTCTTCGACAGGTACACGCCGACCTCGCCGATCCGCTCGATGGCCTTGCGTGCCAGAACAGTCGACTGAAGAATACGCAATGCGAAGGGAACCGCGTTTGCCGCTGCGGTCGACAAGCCTGTTCTGCGAAGGGCAGCCCTCCGATGGGCATGCTGCTTTTCGAGATAGTGGGCCAAGGTGATAACATTCCGAAACGGCGCGCTGATGTCCTGCCCGCCGCCGGATAGGTCGTAGCCATGCCAGATTGGCCATTCGCTTGGGCGTTGCACGGCATGCTCCTGAGATCGTGTCCAGCGCGGACAATCTGCTGGAGGTCCGTGAGAGACACGCAACAACCGGCGTGATCAAATCGTGAAAAGCGCTGACCGCACGAGATCGTAGTTGAATTAGCGACAGCTAAGCGAAAGAATTGCCTCGATCATGGTCAGGGGTGGCTTCCGATGACGGCGCCTCATCTTCACCTGCTGGGCGGTTTCGACTTTGTCGGCGTCGGGGCAACGGCTCCCGCCTTCAGCCGCAAGGCGCGCGGCATGGTGGCCTATCTTGCGCTACAGGCCGGCCAGGCGCAGTCGCGCGAGAAACTCGCGGCGCTGCTGTGGAGTCTCAACGACGAGACCCAGGCTCGTTCGAGCCTGAGGCAGGCAGTTTCGTCCGTGCGCAAGGCAATGAGCGTCTCGGGCGGTGGCCGCCTCCTGACCGAGGGCGCAAACATCGCGCTGCGTCTCGACGATTTCGAGTTCGACGTGGCTCGCTTCCAGGCGCTGGTGGCGAGCCCCAAGCCCGAAGATCTCGAACAAGCCGTCGCCGTCTATCGCGGCGACCTGCTCGACGGGCTAGGTCTGCGGGAAGAGCCGTTCGAGGAATGGCTGCGGATCGAGCGTGAGCGCTTGCGGGCGATTGCCGTCTCCGTGCTGGACAGGCTCATCAATCACTACACAGCTGCCGGTGATCCCGCCGCCTGCATGCGTGCCGCCATGCGGCTGCTGACGATGGAGCCGCTGCGCGAGGATGTTCATCGTGCCCTGATGCGAAGCTACGCGGCGCAAGGGCGCATCAACCTCGCGCTGAAGCAATATGAGCTCTGCCGCGAGGCGCTGCAGCGCGAGCTGCGGCTGATGCCGGAAGCCGAAACTCGGAACTTGCATGAAGAGCTGCGCGCCCGCCGTACTGCATCACCTGCCCGGCCTCTGGCTTCGAGCGCCGAATCCGAGTTCTCGCGCCCACCGACCCACTATGTCAAATCGTCGGGCGTCAACATCGCTTACCAGGTTACCGGCGATGGGCCAGTCGACATCCTCTATGTGCCGGGCTGGGTCTCCAATCTCGATGTTGCCTGGGCATCGCCGCGTTTCACCCGTGTGCTGAAGCGGCTTGGCTCCTTCTCGCGCCTGATCCGCATCGACAAGCGCGGCACCGGCCTGTCCGACCGCAATGTCGGTCTGCCCACGCTGGAGCAGCGCATGGAAGACGTGCGCGCCGTGCTGGACGCTGCCGGCTCCAATCGCACGGTACTGTTCGGCAGTTCGGAAGGCGGCCCTATGTGCATGCTGTTTGCCGCCACCTATCCCGAGCGCACGGCGCTGGTGCTCACCGGAGCTTATGCCAAAGGTGGCTGGGCGAAGGATTATCCCTGGGCGCGAACTGTCGAAGAGGTGCAGCAGGATATCGATATCGTCGAAGGAGAGTGGGGCAAGCCCGCCGACATGAGCAACGCCGCTCCGAGCCTAATGGAAAACATGGCCGAGCGGGAGTGGTACGCCGCCTATCTCAGGAATTCGGCCTCGCCGGCCGACGCCATCGCGCTCTGGCGCTGGGGCACCGAGATCGACGTGCGCGACATCCTGCCGGCCATTCATGTGCCGACGCTTGTCATGCAGAGGACGGGTGATCGCTGGGTGAAACAGGAAGAAGGCCGCTATCTGGCGGCTCATATCGAGGGCGCCCGGTATGTCGAGCTTGCCGGCAGGGATCACGTGATCTGGGGCGAGGACAGCGACGGCCTGGTCGAGCAGATCAAGGCCTTCGTAACCGGTGCCCTGCCCGCTTCGCCCGGCGAGCGCGTGCTCGTATCGGTGCTGGCGCTCGCCATCGTCGATGCGGCCGAGGGCGGGAAAGCCTCCGAGCAGGCGGACATCGTTCGCGACGAATTGCTGCTTGGCGGCAGCGCGGAGATCAGGCGGTCGCGCGGCAGGTTGCTTGCCTCGTTCCAGCGGCCGACGCGCTCGATCGAATGCGCAATGGCGATCGCCAACCGCTTGAAGCCATGCTGCGTCGAAATTCGCGCGGCAATTCACATCGGCGAGTGCGAGGCGCGTGGCGATGACCTTTCCGGCATCGCAATCGAAGTCACGTCGCGGCTGCTGGACCCATGCCCAGCCGGGCCAGATCATCGCATCGCGGACGATGCGCGACCTCGTCGTCGGCTCCGGCCTGACCTTCGATGAACAAGGTGAGATGAAAGCAAGCGGCCTGCCGGGCGCGCTCCAGTATTTTGCCGTCACTGGCGCTCCGCCAGGCTTGTGACTTTCGTCAGAACATAAACGCCGCCGTCGTCGGGTTTGGCCCCGTTCGGCCGTCGGCGGAGTCCATGCGGCGGATCGTCTGCATGTCTTCGCCATCCATCTCGAAATCGAAGACGTCGAAATTACCGGCGATGCGGTCCTGCTGGACCGATTTCGGGATGACGACCAGCCCTTCCTGCAGATGCCGGCGGATGGTCACCTGCGCCACCGACTTGCCGTGCTTCTTGGCGATCGCCTGAAGCGTCGGGTCGGCAAGCAGCCGACCGCTGCCCAGCGGGCTCCAGCTTTCGATGCGGATGTTGTGTCTCTCGTGAACTCGCGTTTGTCGCGCTGCTGGAAGCGCGGGTGCAGCTCGATCTGGTTGACGGCGGGCGTTACACCGGTCTCGCCGATGATGCGCTCCAGATGGTCCTGCTCGAAGTTCGACACGCCGACCGGCTTGATGCGGCCGGCTTCCTTCAGCTCGACGAGCGCCTTCCAGGCGTCCAGATATTTGTTTTGGCTGGGCACCGGCCAGTGGATCAGGAAGAGATCGATCTGGTCGATGCCGAGCTTTTGCATGGTGTCGTCGAACGAGCGCAACGCCGCGTCGCGCTGGTGGCCGCCATTGCGCAGCTTCGAGGTGATGAACAGCTCGTTCCTCGGCACGCCGGCCGAACGGATCGCCTCGCCGACGCCTTCCTCGTTGCGGTAACCCTCGGCAGTGTCGATCAGGCGGTAGCCGGCCTCGATGCCCCAGTGGACGACCTTGGCGGTAATATCAGGATCGACCTGCCACACGCCGAGGCCGATCTGAGGAATGGTCGAGCCGTCGTTCAGTTTGAGCTGTTCAGGCAATGAGAGGTTCCTTCTGTGCGGTTTCTTGCCTCGCTCTATCTAGGCTGCGCTTTCAGCAATACGAGCCGATAACGGGTCTGTGTATTCGCCGAAACGCCTGCAAGAGCCCTTCAGCCCTCGACGCCGCCCAGGCCGCGCTATCCCGCGAACGTCTCGACGATGATGCGGGCCATATCGGCGTGGACTGCCTCGCGCGACGCCCGCGGCGCGGTGGATCCGGTGTAGTAGACGGCTGCGAGAATGGGTGCGCCCTCGGGCGGCCAAAGGATTGCGACGATGTCCATAGACGATGCGGTCGTCGAGCTTGGCCTTGCCGTCATCGACGGCCTTGAGCACGCCCGCGGCGGCGAGGAACTTGAAGGTGCTGGTCATCGGAAACAGCTCGTCCGCCCGGTACTCGATCGCGGCGTTGGTCCCGATATCGAGAACCATGACGCCCAGGCGCCCGCCATTCCTGGCTTCGAGCGCTTCGACCGCTTTGGTCGCCGCCATCACATCGGGCTTGCCCGGCCGCGTCGCCGCCTGGATACGCACGATCGGCAAGGATGCGAATGCGCCGGCAAGCGCTGAACGCCGGGTGATCGAGGTCATCTGTTTCTCCATTTTGGGCAGGTTTTTTGGGGCGCAGGCGGAGCGCCGGTGAAAAGTGCATTGGCCCAGGAGCGCCGAAGCGATCGCACGCGCGGCTAGTCGGTGAGCCGCGACAGCACCTGGTAGGCCGCCCTGACTCGCGCCTCATTCGGGTAAGCCTTGTTCGCCAGCATGACGATGCCGATCTTCCTCGACGGGACATAGGCGACATAGGCGCCGAAGCCGTTTGTCGAGCCGGTCTTGTTGAGCACCACGTCGGCGCGTGGCGCCATCGGCGGCTCGATCGCAGTTGCAGGGATCGGCTGCAGCATACTGGGCGCATTCCCGGCGACGATCTTCGCCAGGTCGACCGGATAGGGATACTGCTCCCAGATCAGATCCTGGATGAGTTCGCCCGCACGGAAATAGCCGGTGTGGGTGGCTTCGAGCGCGCGTGCGACATCGTCCGGCACCTTGCCGACGCCCATGTTGGCCTCGATGAAGCGGATCATGTCGACTGCGTTCGACTTGATCCCGTAGGCCTTTTCGGCGAGCAATGCCGGGGTGACGCGGACAGGCTTGTCGTTGCGGTTGTAGCCCCAGGCGTAGGATTTCGTCTGTGCGGCCGGGACGTTGACGTAAGTTCGGCGCAAGCCGAGTTCCGGCAGCAGCCATTTTTCCATCAGCGCCGGGAAGCTCGCGCCCATCGCCTTGGCGGTGGCCATCCCGAGCAGGCCGATGCTCGGGTTGGCGTAGGTGCGGGTGGTGGCGGCCGCGAATTGCGGCTTCCATTGGCGATAATAGGCGATGAGCTGTTTTTGCGTCTTCACCGTATCGGGCAGCTGCAGCGGGAAACCGCCGGCCGTGTGCGTGGCGAGGTCGAGCAGCCTGACATCGCCCAGCGCGCTGCCTTGAAGCTCGGGCATGTACTTGCCGACCTTGTCGCCAAGTGCGAGCTTGCCCTCGACCTCGGCATAGGCCGCGAGCGTCGCGGTGAAGGTTTTGCTGATCGAGCCGAGCTCGAACAATGTATCGCGCGTGACGGCGGCCCGGGTGTCCTTTTCGGCCACGCCATAGTCGATGAAGAAGCGCTCGCCGTTCACGGACACGGCGACGGCCATCCCCGGAATGTCGTACTGGGCGATCACCGGCTTCACCGCCTCATCGACGAGCTGCCTTATCTTGGCGTCCTGATCGGCGGCACGAGCGCCCGACAGGCTGCCCGGCGCGCAGGCGAGGACGACGGCGGCGATGGTGAAGCGAAGCCGGCTGCACATGATCTGCTCCCTCTGGATCGGACGATTGCGGGTTTATGACCCCTTCGAACCGGCTACAAACGATGATAAATCGCAACAGCTATAAGATAATCTTGGGCATCGATGGTTCGACCTTACCTGCCGCTCAATGCATTGCGGGCCTTCGAGGCGTCGGCCAGGCATCTCAGCTTCACACGTGCCGGCATCGAACTGGCGGTGACGCAGGCCGCCGTTAGCCAGCAGGTTCGATCGCTCGAACAGCGGCTCGGCGTGCAGCTGTTTCGCAGGTTGCCTCGCGGCCTCAAGATCACGGCGGAAGGCGAGGCTCTGCTGCCGATCGTCGGCGACGCCTTCGACCGCCTGGCGCGATCGCTGGAGCGGGTCGGATCTGGAAAACTGCGCGAACCGCTCGTCGTCGGCGCCGTCGGAACCTTCGCCGTCGGCTGGCTGCTTCCGAGACTGGAAGACTTCCGGCGCACCCATCCATTCGTCGAGCTGCGCCTGTCCACCAACAACAACCGCGTCGACCTGGCGGCCGAGGGATTGGATTTTTCGATCCGCTTCGGCAACGGCGCCTGGAATGGACTTGATGCGACGGAACTTTTCGAAGCACCTCTGACGCCGCTTTGCACGCCGGAACTGGCGGCGACGCTTCACGCGCCGCAGGACCTCGGCGCGCTTACCTTGCTGCGCAGCTACCGTCAGGACGAATGGAGCCGCTGGTTCGAGGCCGCCGGCATGGAAGCGCCTGCGAACTTCGCGAGCGCGATCGTCTTCGATTCTTCACTGGCGATGATGGAAGCCGCCGAACAAGGGGCAGGCGTTGCGCTGGCTCCGGCGCTGATGTTTTCGCGACAACTGAGCAAGGGGTCGATAAGGCGCCCTTTCCAGGCCTCCATATCGCTCGGCAGCTATTGGCTGACCAAGCTGAAGTCCAGGGAACCGACCGCCGCGATGTCGGCCTTTGCGGACTGGATCACCAGCTTGGAACCGGACAGACGAAGCGCGCCCAGCTAGCGGTGCTTCAGCCGGCTTTCGCCGCCTCCGATGCCCCGAACCTCAGCCCATCCATCAAGAGCTTCACCAGCCGCCCCGAGCGGTCCCGCCAGTCGGGCGTGTTGGGGGCGGAGTAGATGCCGCCCAGCGCATGCAGCACGTCCGACGCATCGACGTCGGCGCGGATCTTCCCCGCAGCTGCGGCCTGTTCGACCAGCCCCTTCAGCGCGCCGGATACGCGGCCTGAGGTATCGGAGAACAGCGTCGAGTTGGTGGTGAGCAACAGCCGCAGGCTTGTCGCCAGACCGCGCTTGGTGGCGATATAGTCGACGAAGCGCTGCATCCAGAGTTCCAGCGCCACATCGGCCGGATGAGCGCCGGCAAGTTCCTCGGCCGCATGGCAGAGCGCTTCCACCTCGCGGCGGTAGACCACCTCGACCAGATGCTCGCGCGTCGGGAAATGCCGGTAGAGCGTGCCGATGCCGACTCCTGCCCGCTTGGCGATCTCCTCCAGCGAGGCATCGACACCCTCGGCGGCAAATGCCTGCGCCGCCGCCTCGACAAGCTTGTCGCGGTTGCGCCGCGCGTCGGCGCGCAGCGGCTTTGGCGCCGGCGTTTCAGGCTTTTCGGCAGGCTCCGAGGGCTGTTCAGTCAGTTTTTTCTCCACTGTCGCAATATGGGGCTTGAACCCATGCGGGTCAGCCCCCACGTAAATAAACGGAGGCGCCTCCGTTTTAGTGGAGTTGTCTTATCATATAATCAGGGGAAGCGATATGTCACGGGGTAAGCGCCTAATCTTCCCCCTCGAGGGGGAGATGTCGCCGAAGGCGACAGAGGGGGTCGCCGCGCGTGAAACGCCTTGCTGGCGCGCGAGGCGCGAGGACGTTGGCGCTCTACGTGAGACGACCCCCTCTGCCCTGCCGGGCATCTCCCCCGCAAGGGGGAGATTAGCTGCTTCGACGCCTTGCCCCTCTCCTCCCAAGCCCCATTTCCCTCCCCCTAGCGTCCAGCAATCGGAGCCCGACGCCTCATGACCAGCCAGACGATCATCGATCCTCCCGAAGACGGCCATTTCAGGAACGGCCAGGCCAGCAATGGCGCAAGCCCCACCACCTTGTCCATCCACCTCACCATCAACGGCCGTGACCACGCGCTCGATATCGAGCCGCGGGTTACCCTGCTCGACGCGTTGCGCGAGCGGCTCCACCTCACCGGCACCAAGAAGGGCTGCGACCAGGGCCAGTGCGGCGCCTGCACCGTTCATGTCGACGGTGAGCGGGTGCTGGCCTGCCTGACGCTCGCCGCCCAGGTCGAGGGACGCTCGATCACGACAATAGAAGGGCTCGCCGACGAAGACGGCACGCTGCACGCCGTGCAGGCCGCCTTCCTCGAACAGGACGCCTTCCAGTGCGGCTATTGCACGCCCGGACAGATCATGTCGGCGGTGGCCTGCATCCGCGAGGGCCATGCCGGCTCCGACGAGGAGATCCGCGAATACATGGCCGGCAATCTGTGCCGCTGCGGCGCCTATCCGCACATCGTCGCCGCCGTCCGCCAGGCAGCCAGGGAGCTCCGCTCATGAGAGACTTTTCCTATCTTCGCGCCGACAGCGTCGAGGCCGCGCGCAACGCGGCCGCCCTTCCCGGCGCCATGCTGCTTGCCGGCGGCACGACGCTCATCGATCTCGCCAAATGCGGCGTCGCCGAACCGGCCACCGTCATCGACATCAGCCGTATCGAGGGGCTCAACGCCATTGATGTAACCGCCGACCGCGCCGTCATCGGCGCGCTGGCCAAGATGAGCCATGTCGCCGACAACGCCGAGGTGAAAAGCCACTTCCCGGCGGTTTCGGAAGCGTTGTGGCAGGCGGCCTCGGCGCAGCTGCGCAACATGGCGACCATCGGCGGCAACCTGATGCAGCGCACGCGCTGTCCCTATTTCCGCGATCCGCAGAACTTCCCGGCCTGCAACAAGCGCGAGCCGGGCAGCGGCTGCTCGGCGATCGGCGGCGTCACGCGCGGCCATGCGGTGCTCGGCACCAGCGAAGCCTGCATCGCCACCTATCCGGGCGATCTTGCCATCGCGCTGGTCGCCTTCGACGCCGAGGTCGATCTCGGCGAACGGAAGCTGACGGTCGAGGACTTCTTCCTCGCCCCTGGCGCAACGGCCGAACGCGAGCACGACATCCGCCCGGGCGAAATGATCACGGCCATCGAGATTCCGGGCTCGGCCGCGGCCCGGCGCTCGACCTATCTGAAGGTCCGCGACCGCCAGTCCTATGAGTTCGCGGCGGCGAGCGCTGCCGTCGGACTGGAGCTCGAGGGCGACGGCCGCACCATACGCGACATCCGCGTCGCGGTCGGCGGCGTCGCGACGAAACCGTGGCGGGCGCGCGAAGTCGAAGAGGCGCTGAAGGGCAAGCCGCTCGACGAAGCGTCCGTTCGCAAGGCGAGCGATCTCGCCATGGAGGGCGCCGTCGACCACGGCGCCAACCACTACAAGATTGCATTGGCGCCCCGCGTGATCGCGCGCGCCATCCTGAAATTGGGAGAAACGGCATGACCGTTCATGACATGAAACACGCAGGCTCCGACAGCGCGCGCCTCGAAGCGGTGGGCGGGCGCCTGTCGCGCGTCGACGGCCCGGCCAAGATCACCGGCGCCGCGCGTTACGCGTTCGAACAGCACCTCGAAGGCCTGACCCATGCGGTGCTGGTCGGCGCGACGATTGCCGCCGGCAAGGTCACCGGCATCGACACGCGCGCGGCGGAAACCGCGCCAGGCGTGCTCGCGGTGCTGACGCCCGACACCATCATGGACCTGAATTCGGCATCGGACTGGTTCGGCAGACAGCCGTCCGAAGAAACCTATTGCCCGCTCGTCCGCGAGGTCACCTTTTCCGGCCAGCACGTTGCTGCCGTCGTGGCCGAGACCTTCGAGCAGGCCGTCGCCGCCGCGGCGCTGGTCAAGGTCAGCTATGACGAGACGCCGGCAGTCGTCGACCTGAGCGACGGCAGCGACGGTATTCCGGTCGACGCCATGACCAAGGAATGGGGCGACCCCGAAGCCGCCTTCGCCGAGGCACCGGTGCGCGTCTGCGCCGCCTACAACACGCCGCGCGAGTTCCAGGCGGCGATGGAGCCGCACGGGCTGATCGCGCGCTGGGAGGGCGACCAGCTCACCATCTGGGAACCGAGCCAGTGGCTCGACGGCATGGCGCGCACCTATGCCGAATGGTTCGGCGTGCCGTTCCAGAACGTGCGGCTGGTCTCGCCCTATATCGGCGGCGGCTTCGGCTCCAAGGCGCTGGCGCTCGCGCACAGCGCGGTGGCGGCGGCAGCGGCAAAGATGCTCGGACGCCCGGTGAAGCTGGTGC
Source organism: Mesorhizobium sp. M1A.F.Ca.IN.022.06.1.1 (assembly GCF_003952605.1). Lineage (NCBI taxonomy): Bacteria > Pseudomonadati > Pseudomonadota > Alphaproteobacteria > Hyphomicrobiales > Phyllobacteriaceae > Mesorhizobium > Mesorhizobium sp. M1A.F.Ca.IN.022.06.1.1. Next base: position 656,334 of record NZ_CP034455.1, read on the forward strand.
TCAACCGGCCGCAGAATTTCACCTCCTATGGCGGCCGCGCCGCGACGCGCCAGACGGTTGCGATCGGCGCCGACAAGGCGGGCCGCATACAGTCGATCGTGCATCGCGGCGTCAACGAGACGGCGGTCGACGGCATGTGGGTCGAGCCGCTCGGCTCCGTCACCTCGATCATGTATGCGACGCCGAATTTCTCCTCGAAACAGAATGTGGTCAGGGTGAACACGGTGGTGCCGGGGGCGAAGCGCGCGCCGGGCGAGAACCCGAGCGCCTTCGGTATCGAATGCGCCATCGACGAGCTCGCCCATGAGCTCGGTATCGACCCGCTGGAGATGCGGCTGATCAATTATGCCGAGCAGGATTCCCACGCCAAGAAGGCGTGGTCGACAAGGCAGTTGCGCGAGGCCTTTGCCGCCGGCGCGGAAGCCTTCGGCTGGGCCAAGCGTTCGCGTGAGCCGCGCTCGATGCGCGACGGCCACCAGCTCATCGGCTGGGGCGTAGCGGCCGGCACCTATCCGGTTAGGCGCGCCTATGGCGAGGCTGTGGTGAAGCTCCTGGCCGACGGCTCGGTCGAGGTCGAAAGCTCCTCCATCGACATGGGCCAGGGCACCTACACGATCCTGGCGCAGACCGCGGCCGAGACGCTTGGCGTGCCGGTGGAGAAGGTGTCGGTGAGGCTGGGGGATTCCCATTTCGCCCGCGCCGGCGTCACCGGCGGCTCGCGGCTTGCCGGTGTCATGACCGGCGCGGTCTACAAGGCGGCGGGCCAGGCGCTGGACGAGCTGATCGGGCTGGCGCTCTCCGATCCGCGCTCGCCCTTCCATGGGCTGCAGGCGAACACGCTTCAAGTGAAGGGTGGCCGCATCGCCTCGCCGCGCGGTGACGGCCCGGAGTTCTCGATCGCCGAGCTGATGCGCGCCCTCGGTCGCGAAAAGATCGAGGCCAAGGGCGACACGGTTCCGGCCAGCTTCACGCCGGAGCAGCGCTACAACAACTACACTACCATCGCCATGGCGCTGCCGCACACCGAGGGCGATTATTCCCGCCACTCCTGGTGCGCGCATTTCGTCGAGGTGCGCGTCGACGAGGATTTTGGCACGGTGCGCGTGTCGCGCGTCGTGTCGGCGCTCGATTCCGGCCGGCTCTACAACCCCAAGCTGGCGGAGAGCCAGTGGAAGGGCGGCATCATCATGGGTATCGGACAGGCGCTGCTGGAAGAAGGCATCGTCGACCGCCGCCATGGCCGGATCGTCAACGGCAATCTCGCCGACTACATGCTGCCGACCAATGCCGACATCCCGGATATCCAGACGATCTCGGTCGGCATCCCCGACCCGCATTCCTCGGCGCTGGGCGGCAAGGGCGTCGGCGAGCTCGGCATCGTCGGCGTGGCGCCGGCGATTGCGAATGCGGTGTTCCACGCCACCGGAAAGCGGGTGCGGGACCTGCCGATTACGCTGGAGAAGCTGATTTAGCGCCGGCCTTGTCTCCCCCCTCGAGGGACCCTCGAGGGGGAGATGTCGCCGAAGGCGACAGAGGGGGTCGCCGCGCGTGGGGCGCCAACCTACAACCGTCGCAATAGGCCGAGTCCAGTCGGACCGACCCCCTCTGCCCTGCCGGGCATCTCCGCCTCGAGGGGGGAGATCACTTGCCCTGGCTCTGGCCCTTCAAAAACTGGCTGAGCAGATCCATCGGCAGCGGGAAGACCACGGTCGATGAGCGCTCGCCGGCGATGTCGTGCAGGGCCTCGAAATAGCGCAGCTGCATGGCCTGCGGTTCGGCCGCCAGCATGCCGCCGGCCTCGACCAGCTTGGCCGCCGCCTGCTGCTCGCCGTCGGCGTTGATGACCTTGGCGCGCCGCAGCCGCTCGGCCTCTGCCTGCTTGGCGATGGCCCGGACCATGCTCTCATTCAGGTCGACATGCTTGATCTCGACATTGGAGACCTTGATGCCCCAGGCATCGGTGCGCTGGTCGAGGATGTCCTGGATGTCGCTGTTGAGCTTGTCGCGCTCGGCCAGCATCTCGTCCAACTCGTGCTTGCCGAGCACCGAGCGCAGCGTGGTCTGCGCCAGCTGGTTGGTGGCGGTCATGAAATCCTCGACCTGGATGATCGCCCGCTCGGCGTCGACGATGCGGAAATAGAGCACCGCGTTGACCTTGACCGAGACATTGTCGCGCGAGATGACGTCCTGCGGCGGCACGTCCTGCACCACAACGCGCAGGTCCACGCGCACCATCTGCTGGATGAAGGGAACGAGCAGGATGAGGCCGGGCCCCTTGACCCCGGTGAAGCGGCCGAGCGTGAAGACCACGCCGCGCTCATATTCCCTCAGGATGCGGATCGCCGCCGACAGGAACATGATCACCAGCAGCGCGAGGATCAGATAGGCGACATAGCCGAGCGTCATCGTTTTGCTCCGTCGTTTCCCGCTCCGTTGTGACCTGCACCACGCCGCCGCACCGTCAGCACGAGATCGCTGACGGCGGTCACCTCAGCACGATCTCCGGGCGCGATCGGCTCCTCGGCCTTGGCGCGCCAGCGCTCGCCGAGCGCCAGCACATGACCTTCTCCGCCTTCCCAGTCGAGAACGTCCACGGAAAGACCGTGCATGGCCCCGCCGCCGACGCGCGGCGGATTGCGGCGCGCCGCCCAAAGATAGCTGCCGGCCAGCAGCGCGAGGCCCAGCGTCAGCGCCGCGGCGGGGCCGATGACCGCCCACGATATGGCGAAGCCCGGCCCCTCGACCTTGAGCAGCATGGCCGCACCGAGCAGGAAGGCGGCCGCGCCGCCGACACCCAGCACCACTGTCGGACTGAAAGCCTCGACGATGAGGAAGGCGACGCCGAGCAGCATCAGGGCGAGACCGGTATAGTTGATCGGCAAGAGATCGAGCGCGTAGAGGCCGAGTACGAGGCAGATGGCGCCAATGACGCCAGGCGCCACCGCACCTGGGCTCGTGACCTCGAAGACGATGCCGTAGAAGCCGATCAGCATCAGGAGGACGGCAACGTTCGGATCGGTAATGACCGCGAGAAGCCGGATGAACCAGCCGGGATCCAGGACCTCGACGGCCAGGCCCTTCGTCGCCAGCACCTCTTTCTTGCCGGCCACGTCGACGGTGCGGCCGTCGGCGAGCTGCAGCAGCTCCGCCGTGTCACGGGCGACGAAGTCGATGACATGTTGCTGCAGCGCCGCACCTGCCGAGAGGCTCGCCGCCTCGCGAACCGCCTTCTCGCCCCAGTCGCCATTGCGCCCGCGCAGTTCGGCGAGGGAGCGGATTAGCGCCACCGCGTCGTTGGTCGCCTTGGCCGTCATCGGGTCCCCGGCTGGCTTCCCGGTGTCCTTGTCGTCCTTCTCACCGCCGGGAAGCGAGGGCAGCCCGCCGATCTCGACCGGAGTCGCGGCGCCCAGATTGGTGCCGGGCGCCATCGCCGCGACATGGGTCGAGTAAAGGATATAGGTTCCGGCGCTCGCCGCATGACCGCCGGCGGGCGCGACATAGCCGATGACGGGAACGGGGGACGCCAGGATATCGGCGATCATCTCGCGCATCGAGGTGACGAGGCCGCCGGGCGTGTCGAGCTGAAGGATGAGAGCCCCGGCGTTGCGCTCGGCCGCGGTCTTGAGCGCTTCCTTGAGCTGGCGCGAACTCGCCGGACCGATGGCGCCGTCAATCGCGATGCTCAAGGCCATCCTCTCCCCCGCCGTTTCGGCCGAGGAGAAGGGGAAAACCGCCGCGGCGGCCATGAAAGCCGCTGCCAGAAGGGCCACCCGCGCGAGTTTCACGCCTCAAAGCTCCTTGGGATTCAATATGGGGTTGTGCCGGGGCAAGTCCAATGAGGGCAGCGGAGCGGGTAATCTCCCTCCTCACGATTCCACGGCAATTTCGACGTCGCCTCCAACGCTGGCTCCCTCGCCCGTACGTCATTGTCCCCATCGACGGCGCGAATGAACGCGCTCGCAACAATGGAGACGACAATGACGACGATGGATCGTTTGCAGTACGAAACCGACCGCACGGGCTTCAACCTGTTCGGCTCTGCCCGCCGCGGATTGCGGCTGGCCTATCACGCCATGCGGATGCGCAGCGATCGCGCCGCGCTGCGCGCCATGCCGGACTATTTGCTCAAAGACATGGGCATCAGCCGCTCGCAGATCGAGCACTACACGTCCACGCGCGCCGCGCTCGCCGCAGCCGGCAGGACGGATGCCTGAAGCGGATGAACGACTGCATCGGCGGCCGGCCGGAAGGCTGGTGAAAACCCCGGCTCGCCGGGGTTTTCGCGTTCCGGCGCGAAGCACTGCCGGCATTGGAACCGGTCGCGGGCTGCCCGCCCAAATGAAACGGGCGATGCAATTTCCACGGTGGGCGTATCAGAAATTCCACGCTGCCATCCACTCTCGTTCAAACGCATCGGCGTCAGAAAGGAAGCCGTCACGGCAACCAAGCCGCAAAGCAACCTTCGGAGTAGTGACATGCAACCCAGCACCAAACCTGCCCGCGTTCCGCTCAACGGCGTCGACACACCGAACCTCCTGGCGACCATCAATTTCGTCGCCGGTCAGCCGGAGCTGGCGAAGTTCCAGTTCCGCGCCCACAACGAATGGATCGAAGGCACCCACAGCAAGAGCGTCATGCATGGCTTCCACGGTGCCGGCCAGGAGCAGAAGCACGAGAAGCCCTTCTATGCCGACAGCGACCATCCGGCGATCCTGTGCGGCGCCGACAACGCCCCGACCCCTGTCGAGTGGCTGCTGCATGGGCTGGCGAGCTGCCTGATGGCGGGGCTCGCCAACATCGCCGCCGCGCGCGGCATCAAGCTCACCAGCGTGAAGTGCTCGGTCGACGGCGACATCGACCTGCGCGGCATCCTCGGCATCTCGGACGAGGTACGCAACGGCTTCCAGAACATCCAGGTGTCGTTCGAGGTCGAGGGCGACGCACCGGCCGAGAAGCTTGAGCAGCTGGTCGAGCAGGCCCGCGCACGCTCGGCCGTGTTCGACGTGCTGACCAACGGCGTGCCGGTCACGGTCGGCATCAAGACCATCCAGTGACCTAAAGCGCGTCGTCCTGAAAACGGTTCAGGCGACGCGCCTTAGTTCTTTGTTTTGACGCATGTCGTTGTCCCAGAACCGCTGCACACTTCTGGGCGAAATGCGTTAGCTGAAGCGACGGTTCGGAGAAATCCGGACCGTCTCTCCCAGGGCCTCGGAACAGAGCCATGAAACATGCTGACGTCGTCATCATCGGCGGCGGGCAGGCCGGGCTTGCGCTCAGCCATTGCCTTGGCCGCGCCGGAATCGACCATGTCGTGCTGGAGCGCGGCCGCATCGGCGAGCGCTGGCGCACGCAGAGCTGGCGATCGCTGAGGCTGTTGACGCCGAACTGGCTGAACGGCCTGCCCGGCTCGCCCTATGACGGCCCGGACCCCGACGGCTTCAGGACAAAGGACGTGTTCGTCCATGATCTCGAAACCTATGCAAGCCGCTGGCAGGTGCCGGTGGAATGCGGCGTCGAGGTCACCTCCTGCAGGCGGACCGGCAGCAGCTTCGCGCTTTCCACCAGCGCCGGCGACTGGTCGGCCAGGGTCGTAGTGGTGGCGACGGGGCATTGCGACCGGCCGATGATGCCCTTTGTGTCCGAGACCAGAGGCGGACCGCTGAATATCCACGCTTCGCAGTATCGCTCTCCCGGCGAGCTGCCGCCCGGCGGGGTGCTGATCGTCGGCGCCTCATCTTCCGGCGTGCAGATCGCCGACGAGCTCGCGCGCGCCGGCCGGCGTGTGATGCTGTCCGTCGGCAAGCATACGCGCCTGCCGAGACTGTGGCGCGGCAAGGACATCTTCTTCTGGCTCTGTCAGATGGGCGTGATGGCCCAGCCGCTCGACGGACTTGCCAATCCGGAGAGCGCCAGGCGGCAGCCCTCGCTGCAACTCGCCGGACGACCGGACAAGGCCGATGTCGACCTTGCCACGCTGCAGGCGCTCGGCGTCGAGCTCACCGGCCGCGTGCGCGGCATAGCCAACCGCGAGATTGCCTTTGCCGACGATCTTGCCGCGCAGATCGCGGCGGCGGACGCGAAGCAGGGGCGGCTGCTTGCCGAGATCGACCGCTTCGCCGGCGCCGCGCGGCCCGGCCGGCGCGAGCCGGTGGCGACGCCCTCTGCGCGCCGCCAGCGGCTTTCGCTGTCGGAGGGGGCGACCGGCACGGTGATCTGGGCGACGGGCTATGCCCGCTCGTTCGACTGGCTGGAGCCGTCGGCGGTTGGGCCGGATGGCGAGCTGGCGCACCGCGGCGGGATCACCAGCGTTCCCGGACTCTACGCGCTCGGCTTCCGCTTTCTGCGCAAGCGCGATTCCAACTTCATCGGCGGCGCCGGCGTCGACGCGCAAGCGATCGCCGCCGAGGTCTCCATCTATCTCGACCGCAAAGGTCGCCAAGCCGCCTGAGAGGCCGCCGTGAGGACACCGAAGATGCCAACGACCGCGATTTCCCTGCCGCCCACGCCCAAGCGCGCCCATTACGACGCCATCATCGTCGGTGCGCGCTGCGCCGGCGCCTCGACGGCGCTGCTGCTTGCCCGCGCCGGCCTGACGGTGCTGACGATCGAGCGCCGGCCCTACGGCTCAGACACGCTGTCGACGCACGCGCTGATGCGGCCCGCCGTGCTGCAGCTGTCGCGCTGGGGCCTGCTCAAACCGCTGCTCAGGGCCGGCACGCCGCTGATCGAGACAACGACGTTCCACTATGGCGAGGAGGAGATCACGATTCCGCTCAATGCCGGGCCCGATCTTCCCGGGCTGATCGCGCCTAGGCGCACCGTGCTAGACCGCATGCTCGTCGATGCCGCGCGCAAGGCCGGCGCCGAGTTCCTGCACGACGTGGCGGTCGGCGACCTCTTTGCCGACACGCGCGGACGCGTGCGCGGCGTCGAGATCCGCGGCGCCGGCCGCGCGGCCTTACGTTTAAGCGCCGACATCGTGATCGGCGGCGACGGCATCGGCTCCACGGTGGCGAAATGCTGCGACGCACAAGTGCTCAGAAGGGGCACGGTCTCGGCAGCCCATGTCTATGGCTACGCGCCGGTCGAACCCGGCGCCGGCTATCACTGGTATTTCCGCGACGGCATCGCCGGCTCCCTCATTCCGACCAATGCCGGGCTGGCCTGCATCGTCGCTTCGGTGCCGACCAAGCTGTTCGACGAGCGCTTCCGCCTTGATCATTTCCGCGCCCGGATGGAGGTGCTGGAGGCGCTTTCGCCCGCACTGGCCGAACAGGCGAGCCCGGCGCCCGACGATGCCCGCCTGCAGGCGTTCCGCGGCGTGCCGGGCTACATCCGCCGCGCCCACGGCCCAGGCTGGGCGCTGGTCGGCGATGCCGGCTTCTTCCGCGACCCGCTCACCTCGCATGGCATTGCCGACGCGCTGCGCGACGCCGAGAGCCTGGCGCGGGCGATCCTGGACGGATCGGAGGCAGCCTTCGCGACCTGGCAGCAGGAGCGCGATCTCTTCGCCCATCAGATCCTCGACACCACTGACGCCATTGCCGGCTTCGACTGGTCGCTGGCCGATATCGGCGAGCGGCATCGCCGCTTCAGCGCGGTGATGAAGGCCGAGGTTCGGGCGCTCGCCGCACACGCGATCCCGGTCCGCCGCGCCGTGCCCGCCATGAGCGGGCTGGCGACTTATCGAGAGCCGGCAAACAAGGACGAACCGCAGGCAATGGCGGGCTTGAGCCTCTATCGCAACCGAACGGGAGTAAGACCATCACCGTACATTTGATGAAGGACGGGTGGATAGGCGTCATCAAGGGGCGGCCGCAGGTCGGCGCCGTCGCCGAGCGTTCGCGGCGCACGCAACCGCAGGATATCGACGCCTTCGCGGAGATGACCGGCGACCGCAATCCGCTGCATTACGACAAGGCGTTGGCCGAGGCCTCGGCGTTCGGCAAGCTCATCGTGCAGGGCGGCGTCACCTCCGGCATCCTGAACGCGGTGGTCGCGGAGGACCTTCCCGGGCCCGGCTCGGTGTTCCTCGAAGTCTCCTGGAAATTCGTCAAGGCGGTCGGTGTCGGCGAACTGATCACCGGCCGCGTCGAGGTCAAGGACGTGCGCGCCGACAAGCCGATCACGAAATTGGAGACCTCGGTGCGCAACGAGGCCGGCGAGCTTTGTCTCACCGGCACCGCGACGGTGTTCATCGTGCCGCTCGCCGGGGGCGAGCCGGACAAATGATCGCCGGCAACGGTTCGGCCCGGCTGTCGGTTCTCGAGCCGGGCCGATAGCGGTCAATAGTCGGTGTCGCTTTCGACGGTGACCGGACGACGGTGGTAGCGGTGATGGCGCTCGACTGAGCTCGTGACGACGACGGTATCCGAGCGGTGATGGCGACGCCAGGCGCGGCGGCCGTTGTCATAGAATGCGACGGTGCCGTGATGGCGATGATGAAGGCGGTGGCCTTCCTCATTTATGACGATGGCGGGACGGTGATGGTAATGGTGCCTGTGATGCGTCGTGATGACCACATCGGCCTCGGCGGCGGATGCGACGGCGGGTGCCGCGACGCAAAGCGCCAACGCTGCGAGAAGCACTGTTTTCATTGCAATATTCCTGGCTGGTGGAGCGTCCCTTCGCCGGATAAACCCCTGCCGGGCTGTTTGGTTCCGGCCTGGATCGGGCTGCCCGGCAGCAACGCAGCGAAGGTCATTTCGGGTGTTCGCGCCGCAGCGCAACATATCTGAGGTAAGTGCTCGCCGCGGCGTCGCAGGCGCGTCGCGACGGTCCGTTCGCGATCAACATGGCCTTGGCAAGCTTGTCGGAGAGCCCGTATTTGCTGGCGAAGGACGCTGTTTCATAGGGCTGGTCTTCCAGATCGTCCGCGAGTCCGTCGGTCATATATCGCCTCCCGATGCAATGGCGCGTCAGAAATGCGGAAGCATGACTTAGGTTGCGGCGGTCGATCCTCTTCTTTGCTTTCCGGACTTCAGTCCGACGGCGCTTCGGACGGTTGGCCGATGAGTGGAACGAACGCTCTTGGTCGCCGTTTGCCGGCAAGCAATTCGCCGATGGGAGGATAAATATGGAAGACCCTACCAACAGTGTCCTGGAGGCTCGCTGGCTGCTTGCCGTGCCGGCCTCGATGGTCCTCACCGTGCTGATAGCCGGGTTCCTGCTTTCATAGCGTCGCCCATGAATCGGCTCCTCTTCATCCTCGCCGATTTTCTGTCTAGGCCGCCCGGCTTCTATGCGATGGTTATCGCGATGGTTGCGTGCACCTTGCTCGTACCCTTCGGACTTACCAACACGGTGACCTATGCGCTGTCGGCAGCGGCCATCATCATCACGGGGATCGTGCTTATCCAGGGGTACCGGGACACGGCGGCCATCCACGCCAAACTCGACGAGATCGTGATCGCGCTGCGGCAGACACGCAATGACGTGGTTGGGCTCGAGCATGCGGACACGCAAGAGATCAAGTCGAAGCTGGTCGAGCTGGAGCGCGAAGCGGAAGCCGGCTCGGCCGAGGCGGCATCGCAGAACGAGACGAATGAGGCCGGTGCCGCAGCGGGCGGGGGGCGTTGGGGTAGCTGAAGCACCGGCCGAAGGGGGCGGAATGGGCACCGCCGCCACCCAAAGATAGGCGTCCCACGCCAAGATTAAATTACGCGATCGCGGTAGGAGATTTCCTAGGAACCTGCTGTACCGGCGACGAAGGCCCGGACGTGGGCGACGAACTCGTCGAAGGCCGGCTCGCCCTCAAGCAGGATGTGGTTTTGGCTTTCCAGCTCGAGGAAGCTGGCGCCGGGAATGCCTGCCGCCATGGTGCGGCCGGACTCGACCGGGGCAACATTGTCTTCCCGCGCGTGCAGCACCAGGGTCGGCACTCGCACTTTTTCGAGCAGCTCGCTGACATCGATCACGGAAAAGGCGGTCTGCAGGCGCCAGGCGTCGTCCGGCAAAACCGTGCGCCGCATCAGATCGTCCATCCAGGCGAAATGTTCGTGCGTGGCGCCGGGGATGAACATGGAGCAGAAGGCTTGGCGGAACATCGGGTTCGACTTGCCCCAGCTCTCGCGCATCAGCGTCGATACGGCCTCGCGCGTGGCGATCTCGCCGGGGTCGCCGCGCGCCCGCCAGCCTTTGACGTAGCCGCCGTAGAGGATCATGCCCGAGACTTTCTCGGGGTGGCGTATGGCATAGGCGATCGAAACCGCGCAGCTCTGCGACAGACCAAGAAGCGTGAAGCGATCGAGCCCCGCGGCCTCGACGACGCATTCGAGATCCGACACCATCGTGTCGAACGAGACGTCGGCCACGTGGCGTTGCGACAGGCCATTGCAGCGCTCGTCGTAGCGCACCAACTGGTTCCGGCGTGACAGTTCCCTCATCCAGTGCCGCCAGATCGGGCTGTCCCAGTCGAAGGTCAGATGCGACATCCAATGCGCGGCGCGCAGGATGGGCGGGCCGCTGCCGGTCTTGGCAAAAGCAAGCCTTGTGCCGTCGCGAGCCCGGCAGAAATGGACGGCGCGGCCGGGATCCTGCGCGGGCGTCGGGCGGTTGGCAAGCTGAGTGGAAGGTGATTGCATCTGGGCCACGTCCGTGGCGCCGCGTTGCGCGGAGCGTCCCGTCGGCTGGGCGGCTGCCGCCCTCACCTTCTCTTCCAGCGCCGCGATCTCTTCCGCCAGGCCGATATCCTCCGGCAGCAGCCGGCGCAGGCGCCTGGCAAGCGGCAGCGCACGCCTCGGCTCGCCGGCCAGGCGCTCGATCAGCTCGCGCAACATGCCGAGCTCGGCGATCTCGACCTCGCTGGCGACGCCCGCGCGCCAGGCCTCGTATTCGAAGCAGCGTTCAAGCGAAAGATCGGCAAGGAAATCGCCGCGGATCGAACCGGCCGCGGCCTCCAGCTCTTCCGTGGACGCCATGGAAAGATCGGCCTTCACCAGCGGCAGCAGCCGGGCATAGTCCGTGCCAAGTTTCAGCGAGACAGTGTTGCGGTCGGCGACCAGAGCGGGTTCGTCGTCGCCAAGCACCTGGCGGATCTTGGACAGGCTCCAGCGCAAGGCGCCGCGCGGATCGTCGGGAATGTCCCAGAAGATTTCGCAGAGCCGCTCGCGCTGATGCGCCTTGCCGGTGACGGCGAGATAGGCAAGCAAGGCTCTCGTCTTGCGCGACGGCGGCAGGTCGAGCAGCGCGCCGTCGCGGACCACCTGGAAGTCGCCGAGCACGCACAGGTCCAGCAGCCCCTTATGCGGAGCGTCGGTCATCCGGCCGGGCACCCTTCCACTGCCATCTGGCTCCTCGTCGATGCGGCGGGAGAAGACCGCAACGGAATATCAAAATCGGCTAATTTACGGAAGCCGATACGGCAAGACGGGCGCGGGGAATGTGCAATGGGTTACATTGGCGGCGATGCGTACTCTCCCTTCGAGGGGAGCTGTCGCCGAAGGTGACAGAGGGGGCGCTTCGCGTGAAGCGCCAGCGCTCCCCCCGACATCAGACGGCGTTGGCAATCCAAGTGAGACGACCCCCCTCTGTCCTGCCGGACATCTCCCCCGCAAGGGGGGAGATTGGATGTCACCGACGCTTTCGCAAACCTCCAACCAACGCAATTGCCACCGCCAGGGCGACCAAACCCGCCGCCACTGCGAACGCAAACCCCATCCCGCCCGCGACTGCTTCCGGTGTCGCGGCGCCGATCTCGCCAGTGCCCACTGCGAAGGCAAACACCGCGCCCATCACCGCCGTGCCGGTGATCAGGCCGAGATTGCGCGACAGGCTGAGCATGCCCGAGACCACGCCGCGCTCGTTCTTATCGACATCGGCCATGACGGCGGTGTTGTTCGCCGCCTGAAAGAGCTGATAGCCGGGCGTCAACAGCATGATCGCCGCCGCGTAGCCGGCGATGCCGAACAGCGCCGGCAGCAGAGTGAGCGCGGCGCAGCCGATGGTCATCAGCACCAGCCCGGCAACGACCATGGCGGACGCGCCCAGGCGATCGACGATACGGCCGGCAATCACGCCGCACAGCGCCGAGACGACCGGGCCGATCGACAGCACGGCGCCGACCTGCGCTTCGCCCAGGCCCAGCGCGCGCGACAGGAAGAAGGGCCCGACGACAAGCGTCGCCATCATCACGGTGGAGACCAGCCCGTTCATGGCAAGGCTCGGCGCCAGCACCGGATCGCTGAACAGCGCTGGTTTGACCAGAGGCGACGCCACTCTCCGCTGCGCATAGAGGAACAGAGCGGCGCCGAGACCGGCCATGCCGAGCAGCGCGATGTTCGTGCCGCCGAAATGGCCGCGTCCTGTCGTCATCGCCAGCGCATAGGCGGCGAGCGTCAAGGCAAGCAGCAGTGTGCCCAGCGCGTCGAAGCGCGGGCCAACGCCCTGCGCCTCATTGCGGAGGAACGTCGCGGTTTGATCGCCCGGCAGGAAGCGCCGGGCGAGGATCATCGCCACGACACCCAGCCCGGCAGTGACGAGGAAGATCGCGCGCCAGCCGAGGGAAGCGATCAGCACGCCGCCAAGCGACGGCCCAAGCGCGGTGCCGATCGCGGACATGGTGCCGAGCAGGCCCATGGCGCTGCCGGTGCGCACTTTCGGCATCGTCGTGCCGACCAAGGCCATGGTCAGCGCCATCATCACCGCGGCGCCGAGGCCTTGAGCGGCGCGGGCGGCGACCAGCAGCGGCAGCGACGGCGCAAGCGCGGCCGCCAGCGACGCGGCGCTGAACAGGCCAAGACCGGCGACCAGCAGCAGCCGGCGGCCGACGAGATCGCCAAGACGCCCGACGCTGACGATGAGCGCGGTGATGACAAGCAGATAGGCAAGCACCACCCATTGCACCGCCTGGAAAGATGCGGCGAAGGCGGTGCTCAGCGTCGGCAGCGCGACATTGGCGATGCTGGTGCTGAGCGAGGACAAAAGCATCGCCAGCGACAGGCTGGCCAGCGCGCCGCTTGCCGAGCGGCTTGCGGGAACGGTGCGTGGATCTGCGATATCGGCCATGGTTCTTCTCCGGCTCGGGTGGAACTTGCCGGGAGAATAGGTGCCTGGCCGATGCGGCGGAACGCGCAGCATTTGCACTCGAATAGTGCATGAAACGCCATATCACTGCATCGAGGACGTGCTAAGATCGCGCCATGTCCCGACCCGATCTCAACCTGCTCGTCACGCTGGACGTGCTCATCGCCGAAGGCAGTGTCGCGAAAGCCGCGCAGCGGCTGAAGCTCAGCCCGTCGGCAATGAGCCGCGCGCTCGCAAGACTGCGCGAGGTGACCGGCGATCCGCTTCTGGTCCGCGCCGGGCGCGGCCTGGTGCCGACGCCGCGCGCCATCGAGCTCGGGACGGATGTCGGCCGGCTGGTGAAGGAGGCGGAGGCTGTGCTGCGCCCCGCCGAACGCCTTGATCTGAAGCGGCTTACGCGCAGTTTCACGCTGCGCAACAGCGATGGTTTTGTGGAAAATTTCGGCCCTTCCCTTCTCGCGCGCGTCGCGGAGGAAGCGCCGGGCGTGCAGCTGCGCTTCGTGCCGAAGCCCGACAAGGACAGCGCGCCGATGCGCGAAGGCAGTGTCGATCTCGAGACCGGCGTTATCGGCGGCTCGACCGGCCCCGAGGTGCGGGCGCAGGCGCTGTTCCGCGACCGTTTCGTCGGCGTGGTGCGCAGCGGCCATCCGCTGTGCGACGGCAAGATCACCGCCGCCCGCTTCGCCGCCGGCCGGCATATATTGATCTCGCGCCGCGGGCTGGATCGCGGGCCTATCGACGACGCGCTGGAACTCGCCGGGCTGACGCGGACAATCGCCACCGTGGTCGGCGGCTTCGCGGAAGCGCTGGCGCTGGCGCGCGGCTCCGATCTCATCGCCACGGTGCCCGAGCGCTATACCGGCAAGCTGCGCGAAGGCCTGCTCACCTTCGCATTGCCGGTGAAGCTCGCCGGGCTCACCATTTCGCTGCTATGGCACCCGCGCCTCGACGCCGACCCCGCGCATCGCTGGCTGCGGGGCCTGGTGAGGGAGATCTGCGGAGGGCGTTGAGACAGCCGATCTCCTTTCGCGGCGACCGGGACGCAGGCGGGGCGCGAAGGAACGCCGCGCCGACAGACCAGATTTTGGCCCCAACAAAGTGTGGAGACAGGTTCCTTGGCGACGCCGGGACGGAGCGGAGGGACGCCCAACAAGAACCCCCGCTCCGTCGCTGCGCGAGCACCTCTGCCCGATCTGCCGGCCAGGACCTGCGCCGGGACACTTCGAGCAACCGATCGCCCACCCTCATCGGATGGCGAATTTTAGCATCCCTGCATGTGCGCATCATGAAGCGGTTCACAGAGCGGCAGCGTTCCTCTCCGCAGTCTTTGAGGGGCGACGAAACCGCTAGCGCGACGGGTAATTCACTGCCGTTTGCCCGCCAATGCTGCGTTGCCGAAATGCGCCCAAAAAAAGTCAGGTTGAGAACCGGACCTCAAAACGCCTCAACCAGTGAAAAACCAGCCTATTCAAACGTGTAGGCGGCAACATTCGTGTCGCTTGCCGCAACGGCCGAAAAGCCCGGAAATCCGCCATTTCGGAGCCTGCCGGCGCGGCAACCGCGGAAATGCGGCAGCCCGATTTCGGCATTGCACAACGGAAAAAAACGCTGTTCCGGAGGCGCCGCCGCCGACGTTGACAGCCAGCCGGGCCAATGGCAATCCGCAGTGACTGGTTACGCCATGACCGTTGCTGTTGGGGACGGACGGGGTTTCAGCAGCTTGGCGGCGGCGCCGGACGGGCGGGCACTTGCGTAGTGTACCGCCCGCTCCTGGCCGGCAGCGGCGCGAGGTTTCGCGTACGAGGCTCAGAAAGGGTGCCCAGACCGCTACTGACGAACCGTTGCCAGCTTTTCAAGCGTCGGCTTGCTGTACGTCTTCTTGATCGCAATTCCCACCTGAAGACGCTTCGCGTGGGCGAGCGCCGCCGGGGAGCGACCATCAAGCTTGCGGCCGGAAGCGTTCACCAGGCGCTCCGTACGACGCAACAGGTCGTAAGAGCGGATCAGCGCCCTTCTGCTCTCCTCTATCAGTTGGTCCTGGAAATCTGCGGCCGCGTGCCCGCGCGGGCAAGTGGGGATTCTTGTTCTCGAGCATGCCGCTCTCCCTGTTCAGATGGGAGCGCGGATCAACGTCTCTCAGTCGCCAATGGTGTCCGGTGGGTGGTTACCAGCGATACGGCAGGGTACGCCGATTGGTGCGCCGTGGCAAAGCCAATAGTTTCGACCGATCTCGGACCGCCGCAAAGGAGTGCCGCAGGGCGGCCTGGCTCGCCTCAGAAGGTAAAGCCGGACGACGGCGCGGCGGCGGTCGCGGCCGACAGCCTGCCGCGCTTTTGCAGCCGCGGCTTTTCGTAAGTCTTCTTCATCGTCCATTCCTGGGCGGGTCAACGACCTGCGCAGGTGAACGCGATGCGGCCGCCCTGTCAAGCTTAGCCCGGGAATGCTTGCCCTGCTGGCTGTTGCTTAGGTCAGCGCGGCGGGAGCGGGGCCGACGACCCGGCAACGACGCTCGACAGCTTCTGGCGCTTCACCAGCACCGGTTTCTCATAGATCTTCTTCATGGATATGCCCCTTGCCCAATTTGCCGCCTCAAGACGCAAGGGAAGTGCCGTTTTGTCAAAAACGTTTTCGTGAGATGCGTGCAAAGCGAGCCGGCTGCAACCGAATGCGGGCAGGCTATGGTGAGCCGGCAACATCGAGCCTGCTGAGGTTCGTTCCTAGCCCGCGTGCTGCAGCCAATGGCGGTCGAACACGTCGAGGATGGCGCGGTACTCGGACGGCGGGATTTGGTTGACGCCGCCGTCGCTGTCGGCACTGAGGAACTGGCCGAGCTGCCGGTCGACCGCTTCCGGGTGCTCCATGACGATGCCGAGGCTCGCGAGATCGGCGGCGATCGAGGTGCCCGGCGGCAGGTACCCGCCCCATTGCTCGGCGGCTGGCGCATCGCGCAGGCGCACCAGCAGGATTCTTGTCAGCGAGGGCTGCGCCTCCGGGCCGATGATGGCGGTGCCGACCATATAGCCGCCGAGCACGCTCACCGGCTGCGTCTGCGGGAACAGGCAAAGGAAGAACTGCGCTTCGCCGCCCACCTCCTTCAGATGTAGGTAGAGGCTGCGCTTTGCCGGCGTGACCGGCCCGCCGAGCTGCAACTGCCCGGTCGGCAATGTCTCGCGATATGTGGCGGTGAACGCATGCGCGCCGGGTCCGGCCTCGATCGACAGGCGGCCCCTGATGAGTTGGCCGCGATAGTAAGGCGACCAGGCGCGCGAATAGCAGGCATAGGTCCCGGCAAGCGCCAGCCCGGTGCCCTTGTCGTCATGCCCGGGCGAGGCCTCGACCTGCGCGTGGGCGCGGCGTTCGAGCTCCGTCGCGTCGATGCCGTGCCGGGCCGCGATCGCGGCCGTGAAGCTCGGCAGATCGCTCTCGGCGATCCAGGCGCCGGGTCGCTCGAGGCGCAGCACTTTCGCCCAGTCTTCGTAGACGCTGTGCTCGCGAGGCTGGGCGCGGCCTTGCAGCCATTTGTCGGCGCGGCCGATATCGAAAGCCGTCTTCGGATTGACCGCTCGGAACGCCGCCGCCAGATCCTTGCGGCTGGCGGTTCCCAGCACGACCGAAGTCAGTCGTAACTTCTGCGCGATGTTCAGTGCCATCCGGCTGCACCTGTTCCGTCCCGACAGAATCGGGATTGGCCTCTTGTTCGAGCGAAGATCATGCTTTCACGGCCGCCGCAAGCTCACTGGGCAGTGCAACCAGGAGCAAGCAAGCCGTCCCGCCGGCTCCGCAGCAGCGCCGCAAGACGATCCAGGCCAAGCCATCCGCCTGCACTGGACCTGCATTTCTAGCGCGCTCCGAAGGATCCGGGCTTCTGCCCGGATCGGCGAGGCAGAACAGAAACGGCCGGACAAGGGCCGAACCAGACAGCCACCCGGCCAGCCTGAGGGCTGGGGCGTGGCGCCGCCGGCGGGGCCGGCGCCTGCCCGCGCGGATCGCAAAGCCGCGCGGTTCGCGCGGGCCTTCGGGCCGGTCAATTGAGGGGGAAAGTCGCCTCCCTCATCCAGCCGCCTGCAGCTCCTTCTTGCGGGCCGGCCGGCGGCGTGGCCGGCGTTGCGGCGCAAGCTT
Organism: Mesorhizobium sp. M1A.F.Ca.IN.022.06.1.1; assembly: GCF_003952605.1. Lineage (NCBI taxonomy): Bacteria > Pseudomonadati > Pseudomonadota > Alphaproteobacteria > Hyphomicrobiales > Phyllobacteriaceae > Mesorhizobium > Mesorhizobium sp. M1A.F.Ca.IN.022.06.1.1. The sequence goes on from NZ_CP034455.1 coordinate 673,476, forward strand.
CAGCATCACCGGCGGCTCGCTCGACAGGGCGCCCGTCACGGCGCTGACCATGCCATGGGCGACGAAATCGGCGTTAAGCCCAGCGGCAAGTTCGGCCGCGGCCTTGGCGTCGCTGTTGCCGATTTCCGACCAGGACACGATGCCGACCCTGAGACGCGGTTTCAGCCGCTTCAGCCGCCGCACCATGAAGCGCGCGTGCTTGGTGGAGTCGCGGTTGAGGAAACCGATCACCACCGTATCGACGCCGCTCAGGTCGAGGCGGCGGATCCCGGCAGGTTCGAGGTCAATGAAACTCGCTCTCGACACTTCGGCGCCCTGCACCTCCAGCACCTGCGCCAGCATCGCGGCGGCGGCGTCGTCGAGCTCGCCCCGCCCGCCGGCGCAAAGCACGGAGAAGCCCACGCCATCCGGAAGATCGACCTCCTCGGATAGAGGCTCCTTGCCGTCGCCGGCCTTCCGATCGTTCGCCTTGCCTTCAGCAGCCTTGCCCGCGGTGATCTTGGCTGAGGCTGCCTTGCCCGGCGAGGCCTCGGCCGAGGCAGTGGCTGCCTGCTGGTCCTCTTCCTCCTCGGCTTCCGCCTCCTCCGCTTCCTCCTGGGCGCTGGCGTCCAGATTGGCGACGAGCGTCAGCGCGCTCGCTGCGACCTGTTTGCGCTGTTCGTCATCCATGACGCCGCGCATGCGGTCCTGCTCGCCAAGCAGCAGCGCCGGAATCGCCACCTGGTCGTAGAACTCGAACAGGTATTTTTCTTCGAGCATCTCCTCGGCGTGGTCGGTCGCCTCGTCCGGATCGGCGGCAAGCAGCCGCTGATAGAGACGCGCATGAGGCTCGAGCACCGGCTCGTTGCCGAACAGCACGTCGAGGAACTCGAACTGCGGAACGTGGCGGCCGAGGACGACGAGGCAGACGGTGAGCGGCGTCGACAGCACCAGGCCGATCGGCCCCCAGAGCCAGGTCCAGAAGATCGCCGCGACGATGATGGCGAGCGGCGAGAGGCCGGTGCGCGAGCCATAGAGCCATGGCTCGATGACGTTGCCGGTGATCAGCTCCATGGCGATGAACAGTGCCCCGGTCCACAGAAGCAGCGACCAGCCGGGCGCCACCGCCAGCGCCAGGAACAGCGGCAGCAGCGCGCCGATGATCGGCCCGATATAGGGAACGAAGCGCAGGGCGAGCGCCAGCATGCCCCAAAGCAGCGCATTGGGTATGCCCAGCACCCACAGGCCGATGGTGATCGGGATGGCGTAGATGACGTTCACCACCAGCTGCATCAACAGATACTGGCCGACCCGCTTGCCGGCATCTTGCAGCGCCTGGGTGGTGCGGTGGAGATCGCCATAGCCGACGAGACGGATGAAGCGGTCGCGCAGATCCTCCCGCTCCATCAGCATGAAGATGACGACGACGACCACAAGGCCGGCCGAGCCGAGCGGGCTGAGCAGCGGCTCGATGACCTTTTGCAACACTTCGAGCGGCCTTTCCTGCGCGACGATCTCGACCGGGATCGGATCGCGCTTCGGCGTCTGGGCGGCGGACGGCAGTTGCGGCTCCTGGCGCTCGAATTCCTGGCCGACGCGCTCGATCACGCCGCTCAAGCGCGAGATGATGCCGTTGCCCAGCCCGTTTTCCTTCAGCGCGCGGATCTTTGTCAGGATGTTGATCTGATAGACGGGGATGTTCTGGGCGAGGTCGCTGACCTGCGTGGCCACCACGAAGGAGAACAGCGCAAGCGCGGCAAAGGCGCCCAAAACGCTGGCAATCACGGCAGGCAGGCGCGGAATGCCGACGCGTTTCAACGCCGACACGAGCGGCGCGATGGCGAAAGTCAACAGCAGCGCGACTGCGATCGGCAAAAACACTTCGCGCCCGAAATAGAGCGCCGCAACCGACGCGACGACGGTTGCGACCGTCGGCAGCGCCGTGCGCGGATGGCTGCGCGAGGCAGCAAGCAGGCCCGCCAGCCCCGGTTCCGGCTCGCGCGTGCCGTTCTGACGATTATCCGCCACCGTGAGTCTCCACCCTGCCCGCCATGATTGGCTTTCGCCGGCGTGCAACGCGCGGATCGGAGGATGGTTGCGAGGCGCGATCAGTTGGAGGGAGGATGAAGCGGCTGATGCAAATCTCCCCTTGCGGACAAGGGGAGATTTGAAGCGCTCGCCGCCGCACCAGAAGGCTCGTGCCCGGCTATTTTACCGGGATCATGAGATGCGCGTAGGGCGTGCCCGGCCACATCACGTAAGGCTTGGACGTGTCGGGCTTGGCATCGGTCGGATAGCCTTTCATCATGTCCATCGCGTTGACGATCATCACATGCGGCCCCGTCTCGATCCAATTGTTGCCTGCCTCGGGCTTCGTCGCATAAGGATCGGTATTGCTGCCGTCGGTGCCGCCGGACAGCATATACATGAAGCCGACCTTGCCTTTGGGGGGTTCCTTCTTTTCCAGCCAGGCCATCGCCCATTCCATCGAGTTGGCATCGCCGCACATCGGATCCGGACCGGGCGAGGCCGGATTGTCCGGCATGCACCAGAAGCCGGTCTTGCCCTCGCGCAGGGTGCGCATGTTCCCCTTTTCATCCATGGCGTAGACCGCAGCGCCACTCGCCACTGCGGCGGGTGCGGCGGACTCGGCGCTTTTGATCAGCGCAGCGTCGTCGGCAGCTGCGCCCTGCATCGCAATCAAACTGCCCGCTGCCAACAGCGCAGCGACCGTCAGAAGCCGTTTCATGGCCGTTCTCCGGTTCGAGTTGATGTCTTTGTGCATGATGTCGGACGTCACGGCGTCCCAGAGCCGTTCGTCGGTGCATTGATCCTACCAGATTACCTGCAGGCGGACAATTTGCCTTTAGCGTTCGCCAATGTCCTTCCATGCTCTCGAACGCTGGCGAAACCGGCGGCTGAGCTCCTTCGTCATCCTGGGCGAAACGAGGCGCGCAGACCCTGGCGTGCCGAAGCGTCGGCTGCCGCCGGCGTTGCTGCCGCCTCCCTTTATGTTGCACTGCGTTAGATTTGTTGCATTGCGGTATGAGCCCATAGGCGCGAGGCTTTCCCAAGGCGGGATACGAACGACCGTTGCGAGGTTCGCCTTCGTGTCAGCACCATCGCCGGACTTCCGGCCCGATATTGAGGGGTTGCGGGCGCTCGCCGTGGCGGGCGTTGTCGCTTTCCACTTCGGCTTCACCGCCCTGCCCGGCGGCTTTGCCGGCGTGGACATCTTTTTCGTCATCTCCGGTTACCTCATCACCCGCCATCTGGTCAGCGAGATTTCGCTCACCGGCCGGCTCGACCTCCTTCGTTTTTATGCCCGACGCGCGCGGCGGCTGCTGCCGGTGGCGCTGTTCGTCATCGCCGCCACGCTTGCCGTCGGCACGCTGATTCTGTCGCCGGAGGAGCAGGCGCTCTATTCCAAGGGCGCGATGTTCGCGTCCGCCTACATGATCAATCTGTGGCTGATCCGCTGGTCGTTCGACTATTTCGCCAGCGATGCCGCCAACAACCCCTTTATCCATTACTGGTCGCTGTCGGTGGAGGAGCAGTTTTACCTCGCCTGGCCGGCGCTGCTGATGCTGGCGGCCTGGCTGAAGCCCGGCAAGCGGACGATCATGCTTGCGATCGGCATTGCCGGCCTGGTCTCCTTCGCGGTCTGCGCCTGGCTGACCCCCATTTCGCAGCCCTGGGCCTTCTACTTCTCGCCGCTGCGCGCCTGGGAATTCGCCGCCGGCGGGCTGGCTTCGATGGCGCCGGCATGGCTGCTCCAGAACCGCCCGCGGCTCGGGACGGCGTTCAGCCTGTGCGGGCTGGTCCTCATTGCCTTCGCTTACCTCACCTTCAGCGAGGAGGCTCCCTTCCCCGGTTTTCTGGCGCTCGTGCCCGTGGCCGGTACTGTCCTTCTCTTGCTGGCGGGCGCGGCCGGCGTCAGGGACGGCATTCTTGCACGCAATTTCGAACGGAAAACCGCGGGGCTCTTTTCCTCGAATTGCGTAAATGCCGCCCTGGCGCTGCCGCCCTTGCAGTGGATCGGAAAGGTTTCCTACTCGCTCTATCTCTGGCACTGGCCGGTGATCCTCTACGCCGGCATGCTGGTCGAGGAGCTGACTTTTGCGCAACGCTTCGCCTGCCTCGGGCTGACGTTGGCGCTCTCTGCGCTGAGCTACCATTTCATCGAGAATCCAATCCGCCGCAATGGCTGGCTTATGGCCAATGCGGCGCGGGCGCTGGTGCCGGCCCTCCTCCTGACCGGCACCGGCGTCGCAGCCGCCTACGGCAACGCAGCGCTTGCCGTGCGCGCCGAGGACCCCGAGCAGCGCGCGATCGCGGCAAGTGCGGCCGAGCCGGCCACCGCGCGCGCCAAGGCCTGCGTCGAGGGCTACGACACGGTAACGCCGAAACCCTGCGTGTTCGGCAATGGCCAGCGCGTGATCGCGCTGTTCGGCGATTCGCACGCCGATCACTGGTCGACACCGCTGATCGAGGCAGGAAAGAAGAACGGCTACCGCGTCGAGACCTGGCTGAAGAGCTCGTGCCGGCCCTCACGGTTTTCCTACTTTGTCACGAAGCTCAACCGCGACTACCGCGAATGCGACCAGTGGCGCGAACAGGCGATCAAGGAGATCATCGCGGCCAGGCCTTCGCTGGTGGTGATCTCCGAACTGGCGCTGACCTCCTCGCGCAAGATGGCGGCGGGCAAGGGCGAGCCGGACACGCCGGACGCCGTATGGCGGGCCGGCCTGCGCTCGACACTAACCAGCTTGAGCAAGGCCGGGCTGAAGATCGCCTTCATCCGCGACGTGCCGTTCAACGACGAGAACATCGACACCTGCGTGTCGCGCGCGCTGTGGCGCGACAAGGCGCCATCGCTCTGCGACCAGAGCCGCGCCTATGCCGCCAACGACCAGATGGCGGCGGTCGAGCGCGAGATCGTCACCAGCGTGCCCAATGCCACTTACGTCGACCTCACCGACCGCTTCTGCAACGCCACAACCTGCCACGTCTTCATCGACGGCCAGCTCGCCTTCCGCGACCAGCACCATCTGGCGACCCCATTCGCGGAATCGCTGGAACCGGAGGTGGAAAGGCGCGTGATCTCGAAGGTGGGAAGGTAGGGCGCCGCCCCTGTCGTTCGTGATCCTAGGGCCGAGCAAGGAGCGAAGCGACGCGCGCAGACCCTAGGATCCATGCCGTGACGCTAAAGCGTTGCAGCAGTAACAGAATTCTGCACCGTAGCGCTTCACGCCGAAGGTCACGGCATGGATCCTCGGGTCAAGCCCGAGGATTGCGACCGTGCGAGCGTCGGCGTTCCTTCACACCCGTCTGTCCTGCCAGACATCCCCCGCACGGGGGGAGATCAGCAGCTTCTGCTTACTCCGCCACAACCACAAAATGCTTGGTCACCGGCTCGAGGATCTTCCAGGTGCCCTTGAAATCGGCTTCGACCACGAAGGCGTCGCCGGGGCCGGCCTCGACCGGCTCGCCGCCATCGGGCGTGATGAGGATGCGGCCGGCGATCATGTGGACGAATTCATAGTCGGTGTAGGTGGCGTGATAGGTGCCGGGCGAAGCGCGCCAGGTGCCGGACATTACCTTGCCGTCCTCGCTGGTGTGCTGGACGGTCGTCTGCATGGTCGGCGATCCCTCGACCGCGATCCAGCCCGGCAGATCGCCGCCATCGCCATGCTCGATGGGGCCGAATTTCAGGATGGTGGGCTTGGTCATGGCAGGCTCCTGCGGTTGGGATTGGCTGGACGTGGCAATAGACGACGACGCCGCGCGCGCACGCGCTGCACGGCGACAGCAGGTGGCGATATGGCGACGCCGAAGATCGAAAACAGCGGGGCGAACAAAAGCGTGACCTTCCCCGCAAGGGCGAAGATCGTCAGCTTCGGCGCCGCTTCGCTCCTTGCTCGGCCTTAGGATCCCCGCCTAATTTTCTCGGAACACCACCCGTCCCGAAACCGTTTGTGCCTTGAAGGGGCAACCATCGAACCTCAAGGAGGCAGCGATGAAAAAGCTTCTGCTTGCTTCGATGATCGCTATCGCCTCGGCGTTTGCGATCGCGCCGGCGAGTGCCGGTAGCGTTCAGTTTGGCATCGGCGTCGGCCCCAGCTACGGCGATTACTATGGTGACTACTATGGCGGGCATTACCCTCACCGCTATTACCGACACGTCTACGATGACGACTACTACACTCCCTATCGCGAGCGTTATGTGGTGCGCTATCATAACCGGTATTATCGCGATCATTGCCGGATCAAGATCGTGAAGCACTGGCGCCATGGCCACCGCGTCATCGAAAATATCCGCATCTGCCGGCGCTGACCGACCAGCGAGCTGCGGTTGCGCCGCCTTGCAAATTCCCGCCAAAATGCCATCTAGAAGCCCGGCATTCATAAGGAAAGCAAAAGTGACGCAGCGAAGCGGCAGCGCCGACCTGCCGCTGCATGGCGGGCGGGTTCCGAAATGGCTGGGCGATCGCATGACGAAGCTCGGCGCGGTGCTGTGCGAAGCCATCATCCATCATTATGGCCGCGACGAGCTTTTGCGGCGCCTGGCCCATCCCTTCTGGTTCCAGTCCTTCGGCGCCGTGATGGGCATGGACTGGCATTCCTCCGGCATCACCACCTCGGTCATCGGCGCGCTGAAGCGGGGCCTCAATCCGATGGCCGGCGAGCTTGGCATCCATGTCTGCGGCGGGCGCGGCGCACACTCGCGCAAGACGCCGGGCGAGTTGCTGGCGATCGGCGACCATGTCGGCCTCGACGGCCAAGCTCTTGCCACTGCCAGCCGGCTGGTCGCCAAGGTGGACAGCGCCGCCGTGCAGGACGGCTACGACCTCTATTTGCACGGCTTCATCGTCAGCGATGACGGGCGCTGGGTGGTGGTGCAGCAGGGCATGAACGGCGACGCCCGCCAGGCGCGCCGCTACCACTGGCTGTCGGAGGGGCTGACCAGCTTCGTCGACCAGCCGCATGCGGCGATCGAGGGCGAACGCCAAGGCGAGATCGTCAACCTCACCGACCACCGCGCGGAGAAAGCCCGCGGTGGGCAGATCGCGCTTCTGAAGACGATGAGCCCGGAAAAGATCCTGAGCGAGCTTGCCGTGCTGGAGCCGCGAGCCGAAGCGCCCGAGCCGGCCGCGCAGCCGCTGCTGCCCAACTTCGTCATGCCGGCGCATCACGACGTGCGCGAAAGCGACATCGTCATGCGCCGCCTGCACGGCAACATTGCCGCCGCGATCGAGAGCGGCCCGAAGGATTTTCCCGAACTGCTGCTGGTGCCCGGCGTCGGCCCGCGCACGGTGCGCGCGCTCGCCATGGTCTCCGAGGTGGTGCACGGCGCGCCCTGCCGCTTCTCCGACCCGGCGCGCTTCTCGCTCGCCCACGGCGGCAAGGACCGCCACCCCTTCCCCGTGCCGCTTAAGGTCTATGACGAGACGATCTCGGTGCTGAAATCGGCGGTGAGCAAGGCCAGGCTCGGGCGCGAGGAAGAGCTGCAGGCGCTCAAGCGGCTGGACGGGGAGTCACGCCGGATGGAGCGCTATGTGACGGGGCCGAGCCTGAAGGAGATCGTCGCGGGGGAAATGGACCAGTCGCATTTGCTCGGAGGGCGGAGCGTGTTTGGGTGGGAACCACCACCTGATAGCGACCCGAAGCCGCTGAAGAAAGGCGCTTGAGACACGGCTGAAACGGCGTCACGCAAAGCGCGCAGATAACCGCATCGATCGGCGCTGCCCCTCATTGCCCTGCCGGGCATTTCTCCCCGTATAGTGACGGGGAGAAAGATGCTGTCACCGCCGCTTTCGCCAACCGCCAACGTCGCGGAATAGCTGCCAGCGTCGCGGCCATCCCCTTCTCCCCGTCACTATACGGGGAGAAGGTGCCGGCAGGCGGATGAGGGGCAGCGCCGAGGCCAGAAGTTTTTGCGCGGTCGTCTTTCAATACGCTCTTCGCAGTGAATCGTCGGAATGAATAACAATGCGAATTTGTCCTTCGGCACGTGGTTTAATCAGTGCTGGGATTGGGAGAGAGCCGCAGCCGCCTCCTGCTTCCAGCTTCAGCGGCCAGTTTCAGCCACTTCAAACTTTCGCCGGCGTCGGCTCTCACCCCGTCTGCCCCAGTGGCATAGGCTTTGCAACCATAAGCTGGTAGGGTGTTGCTGGATCGGCGCCTTCCTCGACAACCAGCAGGCCCCACGAGCCAAGCCGACGGAACCAGTAAATCGCATCCGCCTCTTCTAGACTGGATGGTCACTGCGAAGCGAGGTGGTCGTGGTCGGCTGGCCGGGTCATCTTCAATCCGGAGATCAGTGGATTAACGGTCATCGCCAGCTCGATTTCAGGTGCCCCCAGGCCGCCTTAAGCACAAACAGCAGTGTCATCAACATTGCGGTGTTGAGAACAGGATGGGCGTTAAACACGGTCGCAATTACTGCAGCGACGGCCGATCATGAACATCATTGAACCGGAAACAAGTCTAATGAAACGCATTCAGTCACTCCAGTTGCATAGTCACATAACCAGCTTTCGATCCGGCGCAAGTTTGGCACATCGCTTTCCCCTCACCCTACCTTCCTCCCCATCATCATCCCGTAATGCACCGCCAACAAATCCAGCCCGAGCTTCAGCAGCTTGACCACCACGTCGCGCCCGTCGCCGGTGCGTTCGGCGATGGCCTTCACCGACTGGCCTTCGAGGCAAATCTTGCGCACCACCTCCGCCACCTCCCAGTGGGCGAGCGCGGCCGCTGCGTGGGCGTGGGCGCGGCCGGCTGAGAGCACGCGGTCGGGCACGCCGCCGCCGAGGCGGCCGCCGTCGACGCGCTCGCTCCAGGATTGCGGCTGCAGGCCCTCGCGGGCGGAGCGCTCGAAATCGTCGCGAAAACGCTGGCCCGCCTCGCGTTGCTGGCGGGTGAGCGATGTGATGCCGGTGAGCGGATCGACATTGCGCAGGCGCACGATGCCTCCGGTCGAGGTGTAGCCGCCGTTCGACACCTGGTAGACGCGGCGCGCCTCGGCCGTGCCGGGGGTGAGGCGCTGGCGGCCGAAGGCGTCGGCCTTCAGCGCGAAATCATGGCCGATCTCGCGGCGGATGCGCACCTGCTCGGCCTCGCCCTTGGGGAGTTTCGGGGGTTGCGGTTTCTTGGCGGCTTTGCGGGGCATGGGCGGTGTCCTTTGTGGTGGGTGGTGTGAGTGGCCAACGGGAGAGGCTGCGTTCCTTCGCGCCCCCCTCTGCCCTGCCGGGCATCTCCCCCACTTGGGGGAGATTGGCAGCTTGGGCGCCCCCGCTCAGACCTGCGAGGGTGGAGGTTGGCGAAAGCGGTGGCGAAGTCTGATCTCCCCCTTGTGGGGGAGATGTCCGGCAGGACAGAGGGGGGCGCTGTCCCGCCGGCATATCGATCATTGTCGGCTCCCCCTCCGTCGCGGCTGCGCCGCGCGACTAGCCGGGGCGAACCACGGGTCTCGCCCGTCCTTCGGACCCCCCACTTCGCGGCGGCGAAGAAATGAGCGCCCGCTTCGCCAACAGCTCCCGCATCAGCCGCCGTTCCCGCACCTCGATCGAAAGCTGGGCGCTGGACGGGCAGAACTGGGCGTTGTCGACCTTCGCCTCGCCGCGGATGAAGCGCTGGATCGCGGCTTGCACATCGGCAAGCTCGGCATCCTGCACGGCTGCGAGATAGCCGCGCAGCTGCATCTCGGGATCAGCGAGCGCGGATTGCGGGAAGCAACTGAACATCGCGGCCAGCGCTTTCGCCGCCTGCTGCAATTCGGCTGCGGTCATTGATCTCCTCGATGATGGCGTTGGCGGCATCGACATGTGTCTTGCGGCGATGCCAGTTCTGTCCGGCTGAACGGCCCGAAAATAATTTCTCGTTCTTTTGCCGCGGAGCGGCAGCCCGGGAAGAAAACGCCAGGGCGTTTTCTCCCGATGGATCTATGGCTATTGGATTGTTGGATTCTGGATTCTTGGATTCTGGACTCTGGGGCTTATCCTCCCCCTTATCCCCTGACTTAACCCGCCGCTTATCCAAGCGCGAAAACGCCCTTTCTTTCGAAAGGCTTGGGTTGCCGCCCTTGAGGCCGTTGCGGCGCACCACGCGCGCCTTACGCGCATCCGCGATCATGCGCCGGGAGTAGATGCGGCCATGCCGGTCTCGCGAGAAGACGCGGTTCTGCTCGAGCTCGGCAAGCAGGCATCCCAGCTCCATTTCTCTGCAGCCGGCAAGGCGCGCGAGCGCCGCCTCCTCCAGCCCCTTGCCGGCGATGGCGACATAGCCAACCGGCTCGTGCGCGGCGGCAATGCAGAGCATCCGCATCCACAGGCCTTGGGCCGCCAGCGAGCAGAGGCGCAGATTTGGATCGGACTCCCAATCCGACCAGAAAAACTTCGACCAGGTCGTACCGCTCATGGGATTGCCTGATGAGAGGCCGGGCAGCGGCAGGTGGCTAATCTCCCCCCTTGCGGGGGAGATGGCCGGCAGGCCAGAGGGGGGTGCTGTCCCGCCAGCCTATCCGCTCTGCTTGTCCTCCACTTTGCCCATTGTACTGCTGTCGTACCCTGAAAGGATTGGCGAGGCTGGCGTTCCTTCACACCCCCCTCTGTCCTGCCGGACATCTCCCCCGCAAGGGGGGAGATTAGCCACCTGCCGCTGCCCGGCGCCTTCATTGTTGCCACTCTCACATCCCCCTCCCGCGATGGCCGTGAAACCGCGCATGATGATGCGCGCAGTAGGAGCGCGTGGCCGACGTCGGCAGGCCGCAGCAGAGCATGTCGGGACCGGGCCGCGCGCCGACGGGATCCTCGTCCGCCTCCTCGCGCAACGCGAGATCGACCGGCGCGCGGCAGCGCTTGAACAGGCAATCAAGGAAGCGCATCGCCGCGACATGCGGCTGGCGGCCGGGGTTTACCGGGGGCGGCGGCGCGGGGAGCTTGTAGAGCTGGACGTCGGATTTCTCGCGGGTGCCGGGGGAAAGCCAGGCGGGCGGCATGCTGCGCGCCGGTTTGCGGGCTTTGGATTTTTTGGGTTTGGGGGGAGTGCGGGCATCCGGCTCCGTGGATAGCTCAACAGCCGATAGGTTGGCGGGACAGCACCCCCCTCTGCCCTGCCGGGCATCTCCCCCGCAAGGGGGGAGATTGGCAGTTGCGGCGCCGGCGCCCTCAATCAGTTCGGCATGCCTGGAAAGCGCTGCCGGCTCGGAGAGCGTGACACCTCCAGCCGCCACCCTGCCCCGCCGGCCCGGCCGGTCCGGCCGTGCATGTTTCCGCGGCCTGCCGCCGGCGCGGCCACCCTTCGGGTTGGCGAAGCCGATGGCACGAAGGCCGGCGTTGCGGTGCACGATGCCGATAATGGCGTTGCGCGAGACCGGGCTGCCGCGCAGCGCGCTGAAGCGGCCGGCGATGCGGGAGGCCGATAGCCCCTCCTTCAGCCAGGCGGCGATCTCGTCGATTTCCTTTTCGGTGTAGGCGGCAGCCATGTCTCATTCCATTGCTTGCGAAGGTTGCGAAGCGCTCGACTTGAAGCCAAGAGCCAGGGTTCGGCCGCGGGGCGGTTGGTCAGGTCCGGGAAAGGGTTGAGATCAGGCGGCGCCGGGCGCCGCACCAAGCAGGCGAAGAAGGGCCGCCTCGGCGGCGGCCCGGGTCAGGCCCGACACCGCCAGGCCCGCCTTGCGGTCGAACAGGATGACGGTGCCGTCCTCGGTGCGGATGCAGGAGACGAGCCGGCCCGAATTGGGGGCCGGAGCCGGGGGAGGAGCGGCTCCGGCCGTTCCGGTGAACCGGGGTGCGGACGGTTCAGCCGGATCCGAGGCAGAAGCCCCGGAAAGCGTCCGGACCGGGGAGGAGGTCAGTCCGGACGATTGGAATTCGACAGGCGAGGCAAGCGCGTTCATGCCGCCTCCCCTTGCATGGCGGCCGGGGCGCGATGGCCCGCCAGCCATTCGTAGCTGATACCGGCAATGCCGCGCCTGCGGCTCGCGGCCACCACATGCGGCCAGTGCTGCGGCGCGATGCGTCCGCGACGGCGCATCTGGCGGGCGGCTTCATAGCCGCAGCCGACATCTGCGGCGAAGGCGCCGATACTCTGCCAGGAATCAATTAGCCCCGAGATGCTCGTTGGCAGCCCCGAGATGCTCGTGGGCGGCCCCGGCACATTCGCGGCGGAGATGCTCGCAGGGAATGCGGAAACGCTTGCGGTAGGCTCATTCATGCGCTAAGCGTACGTTATGTACGAATGACGCGCAAGCGAAATCGTACAATTTGGACGATAATTTTCAGGCATTTTGTACGATGATGGATTCTCGGCACAGATTGCAGCAGGCGCGCGCCCAGGCCGGCTATGCCTCGCCCAGCGATGCCGCTCGGGCCTTGCGCGAAATCAACAAGAACACGCTTATCAGCCATGAGAACGGCAACCGGCCGCTGTCGCGCAAGGCGGCGGAGAAATACGGCCGGCTGTTCGGCGTCGACCCGGGCTGGCTCTTGTTTGACGCCGACGGCGTCGAAGCCGCGCCTGTGCACCTCGCCGCCTCGCCCATCACCATCGACGTGCCGATCGTATCGTGGATCAGCGCCGGCGAACTCGGCAGCCAGGACAGCGTGGTCAACCTTTCGGACTACCCGACCATCCCCACCGCCGATCTCGAGGAAGGCGAGTGGATTGCGCTGCGCGTCGACGGACCGTCGATGAACAAGATCTCGCCGCCGGATTCGATCATCTTCGTCAACCTGCGCGACAAGCGGCTGGTGACCAATGGCTGCTATGTGATCGCCGACGAAACCGGCCGCGCCACCTACAAGCGCTACCGCCCGAACGACACCCCGCCCTTCCAGCCGGCGTCCTATCTCGACATCCCGCCGCCGGAGCTCGAAGGCGCGATCACCATCATCGGGCGGGTCAAGCGCTCAATGATCGATATGTGAGAGACAATCTCGCTGAGAAACCGTCGCTCAACGAAGAACAAGAAGAACGTCGCGTTGCCAGGCTTTGAGGGTTGCGTTCTTTGGCCGAGAGCGAACACAGGATAGCGTTCGCAATTTCTGCTTGCATTTCGGAACAAAAACGGAACTATATAGGCAATTGCAGCCGCTGCCGCGGCAACTCCGGGGGGAGGATCAAAACATGTCACGCCGCACCGGCGCGTTCACCCGCGCATTCGTTGCATGGCTTTCATTTGGCCCGCTTTTGGCGCCGGCGGGAATAGTGGTGACGCTTGGCGGGCTTCGCAGTCCGGCCCTCGCAGAGAGCAAGGATTACGCTACTTGCTTCAGCGACGGCGCCCTCTCCGCCGACCAGCAGATTAGCGTCTGCACGCCCATCGCCGAGGACAGCGCCGAGATTCCCGATCTTCGCGTTAACGCCTATTTCTGGCGTGGCCTGGCTTACACGCAGAAGAACGATATCGACCCCGTCATCGCCGACATGACCGACGTGCTCGCGCTTGATCCGACATACGTGCCCGCCTTTACCAATCGCGCCATTGCCTGGGAGAGCAAGGCAGATTTCGAGCGAGCCGTCGCGGACTACACTCGCGCAATCGCGCTCACGCCGGACGATGCCAACCTCTATGCCGACCGCGCCAGGGCACTCAACAAGAAAGGCGAGCACGACCGTGCGATTGTCGAATGCGACAAGGCGATCGACATCGATCCCGCCAACGAGATGGCCTATGGCGTGCGCGGCGTCGCCTGGGAGGACAAGGGCGACGCCACGCGGGCCCAAGCCGACTATGACAAAGCAGAGAGCGTCCGCGCGGACCCCATCACGCCTTACCATGACCGCGCACTTTCATGGATCGCCAAGGGCGAGCGCAGGCGCGCGGAAGCCGATTGCAAGCACATCGCCGGCGTCGATGCGGACAAAGGGCGTGATTGCTCACGCCGGATCGCCGAGGCTTTTGGCGAGCCGCGCGACGGAGGTGGCGAGAAAACCGCCACCGCCCAAAATGCGGTCGGCATAGAATGGCAGGAAAAGGGCGACCATACCCGCGCCATCGCCGCATTCGACGAGGCGATCCGGCTCAATCCAGCAAGTTCCGCATTCTACTTCAACCGCGCCAAGAGCTGGGGCTTAAAGAAGAACTATGCCCGCGCTATCGCCGATCTGGATGAAGCCGTACGCCGCGACCCGGCCAACGCCCCGGCTTACCGCGTGCGCGGCATGACTATGGCTCGAGTCGGCAATTCGAAAGAGGCGCTTGCCGATCTCGACAAAGCGATTTCCATCAGTTCCGACGATCCAAAATCTTATTTCGAGAGGGCGCTTGTCTGGGAGGCGAGCGATCCTGATAAGGCAATAGCGGACCTGGACAAGGCAATCGCGCTCGACCCGGCCAACGCGGACTACCGAAAGGAAAGACTGAGCGTCCAGATTGGCAAGCGCAGGGCCGAGGGGCAACCCGTGCTGCAGTCACCGGGCGCTACGAGCAGTCAGGCTCATGTCCCAATCCCAGCTGAGCCGCAGGCGGCCAAGCCTATCGCGCCTCCCACGTATGAGCCGCCGCAACTCTATGCCAAGCGCGACAATTCCGCCGCCATCGACTGGAATATGAAATCGGGGTTGCAGCAGATGCAGGTCGACCCCAAGGGCGCGATAGATACATTCAGCTTTGTCATCGGCCTCGATCCCTACAACGCCGATGCCTACTACCACCGATCCATCGCGGAGGCCTTGCTTGGCAATTTCGACCTCGCCGTCGGCGACTGCCGGCGAGCCGTCGAGCTCGACCCGAAGCGGGCAGGCACGTGCAGGGAACACCTGCCCGGCGAGCAAGGCAAGCCGACCGCCGCGAAGCCAGGCAGGGATCCGGCGACCGCCAGGATCCTGCTCGAGCGCGCCCAGATGCGGCTGTCGAAATATGGCGTGGACGGCGCATTGCTCGATTTCGACAAGGCCATCAGCCTCGATCCCGAAAACGCCGACGCCTATTTCGGTCGCAGCCGCGCCCGGATGCTCAAGGGCGATCAGGCCGGCGCGGCAGTCGATTGCCGGCGTGCCATCGAACTCGACCTGAAGCGGACTGGAAGCTGTGACGAGCAGGCTGCCGTTGGCGAAAACAGGCCGGCGCCGCCAGTGGGCATGCAACAGTTGCAGCCCTCTGTTGCGGCCGCCGTTGAAACCTTGGCCAAGCAACTCGGCCAAGGCAAAGCGAGCCCAACGCGAATACTGTCCGCTTCAAAGATGCTGGAGGCGGCCGAGGCGACCGACCCACGTGTCCTGAGCGCCGTGCAGAGCGGCGACACCTTTTCCGACGCGGGCAAATATGACCATGCCATCGCAGAGTATGAGAAGGCGATCGCGCTCGACCCCAGTAGCCCATTCGCCTATTTCGGCCGCGGCAAGGCCTTGGCCGCCAAGCGCGCCTACGACCTGGCGATCGCCGACTACGATCGGGTGATCCAGCTCGTTCCGGATCTGGTCTCGGCCCATATTCGCCGGGGGATGGCCAAAACCATGTCGGGCGATGTCGAGGGCGCGCTTGCCGATTGTGGCCATGCCGCCACGCTCGACCCGAAGGCGCGCGACGCGTTCTTTTGCAAGGGCATGGCCTGGCACGCCAAGGGCGACGGCGGGCGGGCGATCACGGCCTATTCATTAGCGATCGCGATCGATCCGAAAGACGCCGCCAGCTATTATGGGCGCGGCATGGCACGGGCCGACAGGAAGGACTATGACGGCGCCATCGCCGATTTCGACCGGGCAATCGACCTCGACCCGCACAATCCGGATTACCTGGTCAGCCGCAAGGCGGCCGACGCGGCAAGAGGAAAAGGCGATGTCGCGGCCGAAGCCGGCGGGCCTGATCCGAAGAAGCTCAAGGCTTTCATCGATCTCGGCGATGCCCTCTACAAGAGGCACAAATTTGATCGCGCCATTGCCGAATACAACAAAGCCATCACGCTCGATCCGAAAATGGCGTCCGCATATCTGGGGCGCGGCATGTCGCTGGTAGCGAAGGGCAAGTATGACGCGGCCATCGATGATTACGGCAAGGTGATCGAACTCTATCCTGCCTACGTCGAAGCTTACCTCGGCCGCGCCGTCGCCTGGAGCAAGAAGAACGAACTGGATCGAGCGATCGCCGATTTCAGCCGCGCGGCCAAGATCGACCCCAGTTCTGCGCCAATCTATTTCGGGCGTGGCAGCGCCTGGCTCGCCAACGGCGATTACGACCAGGCGATTGCGGACTACGACCAGGCGCTCAGGCTGGATCCAAGGCTGGCCCTAGCCGAGGAGGGCCGCAAGCTCGCCGTGGCGGCCAAACGCAAATCAGCCGGAAGCGAACCTGTCGGCTCTGACCAGAGCAAGTTGAAGACCATCGTCGACCACGGCTACGTCTGGTACAAGAAACGCAAGTATGCACGCGCCACCACCGCGTTCGAACAGGCCATCGCGCTCGATCCGAAAAACCCCGCCGGCTATCGCGGACGGGCGATGGTCCGCACCGACACCCATGACTATGATGGCGCCATTGCCGATTTCAGCAAGGTCATCGAACTCGCGCCGAAGAGCAGCGATGCCTATTTTGGGCGTGCCGCTTTGTGGGGGAAGAAAAACGAGCTTGACCGGGCGTTAGCCGACTATGACCGAGGCCTCGACATCGATCAGAGTTGGAGCATGGCCTATTACGGACGGGCAACCAAAAGGCTGGAGAAGGCCGATTACGAGGGTGCGATGACAGACTTCGACAAGGCGATCGAACTGGATCCCAAAGTCGCGCGCTTCTACATCGATCGCGGCTTTGCCTATGCGGCAAAAAAGGACATCGACAGCGCAACGCGAGACTTCAACAAGGCGATCAGCCTGGACCGGAAGAAGAGCGCTGGCGCCCATTTCGGTCTAGGTGCAATCAAGGAAAGCCAAGGCGACCACGATGGCGCCATCGCCGAGTACAGCCGCTCTATCGAGATCGACCCGACATATGCCGACGCCTACGATTTGAGGGCACATTCCTGGAGAGCTAAGGGCGATTTGAAGCGCGCCGAGGCCGACCGCAAGAAGGCGCTGAGCCTCGGACTGAACTAGACAGGCATTTTAGAGGGGCGGATGTCGCGTTGGAAATGGTTGCAGGTGGTGGCAGTCGTCCCTTTGAGCTTCGTTGAGGCAAAAGTGCTACCAGCGATGTTCGGCGGCGGCAGATATCACCATGAGTCGGTGGCGAAGCCGCCCCAGCCTGTGACCACCGCCTACATCGATGCCTAGATCCGGAAGCAGGATCTCCAGATCGTTGAGGCTATCGCACGCGAATTTCCGGACGACTACGATGCGATGCTGCGCAAGATCACTGCCGCCGCCCAGACCGGAAGCCAAACAGAAGTGCGCAATACCAGCAGACAGTCGGTCGCCGATCTGCGGCACAGATATGCACCGCTCCTGCTTTCAGCTCCGGACAGCGCGGTCTCGCAAGCGCTTTCGGCGCAACTCGACATGCTCAATCATGTCATGGCGCGCGAAACGCCGGCCACTGCAACAATTACCTGCGCTATGTCTCGAAGTATGGCCTTTCCTTCAGCGCCTTGCCGTTGCGGTCGAGCAGAATTCCCGAGGCAAACAAATACCCGCCCATCGCTTCCATCTTCGCCATGTCCATGGTGCCGATGGCGCCGTTAGCACCCTTCAAAAAATGCCGGTCGTTCAGCGCCGGGTTGGTGAGCGTGTCCTTGTTCGCCGCGACCAGCGGGTCGCCTGCGTGCTTCGCGCGGTCGACGGCGAAGGCGTAGCCGGCCCGCGTCCCTCGAAAAAAGCAGCGGCGGCTTGTCGGTTGGCGCCAAGGAACGCGTTTCCGGAAATGATCAAGGTTGCTCGTCCGGCAGCCGTAATCGGCGTAACGGAAGCTGCGCTGCTCCAAGCTTCCAAGCCCGGCCTCAACGCCTTCTAGGTCGAGTCTTCGGGCGTGACGTCGACCGCACCGGGCAAACCGTTTCCCCAATCCGCAGAAGAGTGGCCCATCTCTCTTAGGAGATGCCGGTCGTTATAAGATTTTTACCAGTTTCTTATAACGCTCTTGAAATCTCGCCGAATAAGGCCCAGTTATAAGAAAACTTCATGTTTCTTATAACGCTGCGCACGCCCGGGAGCGGCCATGAAAACCATCGATCTTGCCTATCGTACCCTCTATGCCGAGCTGGTGCAGCGCAGCCTGGATGCCTCCTTCGAGACCGATTTCTCGACGGCAGGCAATTTCGTGCGCGTGCCGGTGAAAGGCCGCGACTACTGGTATTTCGAAGAGACGCGGCCGCAAAAGTCCAGGCGCTATGTCGGCCCGGCGGAAGATCCCGAGATCGCCAAACGGGTCGCGGCCTTCAAGGAGATCAAGGACGATCTCAGAGCTCGCCGCAAGCTGGTCTCCACGCTGGTTCGCGACGCCGGCCTGGCGGCGCCCGATGCTTTCAGTGGCGACGTCGTCGAGGCGCTGGAAAAGGCCGGGCTCTTCCGCCTGCGCGCGGTGCTCGTCGGCACCGTCGCCTTCCAGACCTATGCAGGGCATCTCGGCGTCAAACTGCCAGGAGCCGCGCTGCAGACCGGCGATGCCGACTTTGCCCAGTTCCATTCCGTCTCGGCCGAAGTCGACGACAGCATGCCGCCGCTCATCGAGGTGCTGAAGGCGGTCGACCCGACATTCCGGGAAATCCCGCACCGAACCGATGCGGGGCGCACGACGCAGTTCGAGAATGCTTCGCGCTACCGCATAGAATTCCTCACTCCGAACCGAGGCAGCGACGAGCATGCTGACCATGCCAGCCCGATGCCGTCGCTGGGCGGCGCCTCGGCGCAGCCCTTGCGCTTCCTCGATTTCCTGATCCGAGACCCGGTGCGGGCAGTGCTGCTCCACCGCTCCGGCGTGCCGGTGCTGGTCCCCTCTCCCGAACGCTTTGCGGTCCACAAGCTGATCGTCGCGGCGCGACGCGAACGAAGCGCTGCCGCCAAGCGGGAAAAGGACCTGCATCAAGCGGGCCTGCTGGTCGAGGCGCTCGAGACCACGCGTCGGCGAGACGACCTCGCCCATGCCTTCGCGGAAGCGTGGAACCGGGGCGAAGCATGGCGTGAGGCGCTGCGCAAAGGCTTGCAACTGCTTCAGCCGGACAGGCGCGAGATGGTGGACCTGGTCCTCGGCAGGGCGCTCGACGAAGCGCGCATCGAGCTCGACGGTTTCATGAGACGGTCCAGGTGAGGTATCGTTCAAATTGTACGAAACCGGTCTTGACCGTCTTTCGTACATAAAGTACGATATTGCCGTTCGTTGAGGGGATATTCTTGAACACCGCGAACCATGCCGCTTTCGCCGACCTTTCCCGCCCATTGCTCTCGCCTTTGCCGCTCGCCGAGCGCGAACGCCTGGCCGGCGCGTGGCGCATGGCCAGCCAGGACATCGCCGACGACATCCGCTTCATCCGGCAATATCTGAAGGTGATCGCGGAGAAGGACGACCGGCTATCGACCGGCACGCTGGTGCACGGCCGCGCCTATGTCGAGGCCTGCGCGGCCTGGCTGCCCGAAACGATCGCGCGATATTTGAGGAACCTCAGGCTGATCAGCGAATGCGAGTGCGCGATGACTGCGGCGGGCGTGCGCTTTGCAAAATCCAGCGATGCTTGGGAGTGAGATGTCTTCCTTCTTCGCGGAAGAAGACCACCAATCGCGAGGAGACAGAGGGGGCGCGAAGGAGCGCGGCGGCGGAACGGTTTCCGCCCGCGCCGGGTGCAGAGAATTCCCTTTTGCAACTTTCGGATGCACCTCGACAAATGTATCGTTTCACACAATTGCCAATTGGTGGACGCGGGCGAGCGGCCGGTAGTTAATTCCTTTCGGGCGAAAAGGCATAGTCGCGTACCAGGGAGGAACTCGTTTGATAGACCAGCAAATCGACATCGGCGCACCAGCCGACGATCAGCCTTACGAAGTCACCTCATTCGCCAGGAAGCATGGGCTGACGATCCCGATCGCGGACGCGGTGCTTTTTGCCAAGGGTCCGTCGCCGTCGCGGGCGGCCTGCGATACCGCCGCGCTGGCTTTCCTCTGCGCCGTTGCGCAATACGCCAGAAAGCAAGGGAGGCGATAGCCGTTTAGCCTCCACCTCCGCGCCCTAAATCTTCGGGCGCGGGCTTGCTACATTTCGATTGTGCGGATGGCAGCGGCGGAACGGCCGCTGGGGTCAGGCCTTGGCTTTCGGCTTGGCAGGAGCCTTGGCCTTCGCGGGGGCTTTGGCGGGCGTTTCGGCATTGGCCGACTTCGGCTTGGCGGTGGCCGTCGTTTTGGGCGCGGCCTTGGACTTCGGCTTTACTTCGGCGTCGATCTCGGCGGCCGCTTGGTCCCAGTGCTCCATATGCGCGCCTTCCGGCCGGCCGGCCTGCTCCCAGATCTCGTGCGCCCGCCGGCGAATGCGTTCCTGCCTGTCGTCCGTCACTGTCGCCTCCTTTGAGTGGGGCCGCTCCCCGACGGAAACATTAGCTGAATTTTCCGGTGGCGTCTTGCGCATCGACGCGTAGGTGCCTGAACTTCGGCAGCGATTTCTTCAGTGCACGTCGGAGACGATCGCAACGCCAAGATACGCCGCCTTCTTTGTAATCAATGCGGCTAAATCGGCGTCAGAGCGTTCGGTTCCGGTGCGCCTGCGCAGCAGGCCAATCGCTTCCTTCATCGATAAGAGGCCAGTGCGGCGTTCGGCCAGAAGCTGGTCGACCGCCTTTGCACAGTCGACTGATTCGACATGGGGGTGATGCATGGCTGCGACTCCTTCCTAGGAGCCGGCATCCCCCCGCCGGCATGGCGGGAGGATCGGGGCTCGTAAGCGTAAGATCACTCGATGACGTGGATGACCCTGCGTGTACCAGGATCGATCAGGACAGTGCGATCGTTGACCACGGCATATCTGTACTGAACGTCCGGCACCTCCCGCAGCTCGACCGTGTCAGGCACCGTCGAGCCGACGCCCAGTTCCAGCCCCAGTATGTTGACCGAGGCGATCGGGTGCTTGTGGACATATTCCTTGACGACAGTCTGCTGCTCCGGCGTGACGATGATCTGGTCCGCAGCGGCAAAGCCTACGCCGGCGATCAGAGCAAGGCCGGCAACAGCAGGAATAAGGGTGCGTTTCATCATAAGTCTCCTGTTGTGTTGGCGAGCTCCGCCCGCCTCCGCCGTCGCGGAAACCTGGCAGGTCGAACATAGGAGCTCCCGGGGCAAACGCGTGCATTGGGGTCTTGTTCCGCCTGCGGCGCCTAATTGATTGTTGCCGGCGGAACCGCCGGGGCAGCTTCGCATTGTTTGAATTGAATAAATTCGACCAGCAAAGGCCCGCCATGACTGCAGTTCACATCACAAGCGACATGCCGCTCCGCGCGCCGGTGGCGATCGCAGTCGGGGCCGGTTTCAAGCGCGAGATCGCTTCCCTGGCGGCGATGCAGAATTTCCTCAAAGAATGGCCGCCGGCAATGCGCGGCGACTGTTATGCCGCGGCCGTGCAGACCTGTGAGGAGGCGCGGACAGGCGAGAGGAAACTCGGGGAAGCGCGGCAGGCCTTCGTGGCATTCGCTCAGAAGGCCGGCATTCTGTGGACCGGCGTCGACCCCGTCACCGCGCTACGCGAAGCCAAGATCAGACGTCTCAAGGCCAGGAGCATAAGCCAGCAGCGCCGGCAATGGCCGCTGGCGTGACAGGCTGCTGAAGTTCGGGCTTATCGAACCAAGCATCATCGAAAAAGCCCTCGCGGCCGAAGGCTTTTGTCGCGTACCGCCGCTCACTGCCGCCCAGTGCTGGACGGCAGCCAGTCGACATCGATAACGGCTGTCAGTTCAGCGAAGCTTCGCACGTCTCGGTGAGGAAAGATGCGGCGATCAGATCGTCCGCATCGATGCGTAGGGAGCCATCGCCGCCCCCCATTATGGCCGCGACCTTCTGGAAGGTCTTTATTTCATGTGCGGTGATGTGGGCGTCTTCCATCCTGGCCCGCAACTCGGCGACGCGCATCCCGAGCGAGCGGGATGTTCCGATTTCTCGTTTCGACATGTTAACTAGTCCTCCTCGCCCCTGCCCATGCCTGTTCGCCGCCGCCCGATTCTGCTTTCTGCCACCGGTTTGTGTTGCCTATGAGACAGGTTTGTTTCTGCCACTGGTTTGTGTTGCCTATGAGACAGATTTGACCCAAAGCGCCCAACTTGGGTGTGGGTCAAAGGTTCCGTTAGGATATCGTAAATTAATAATTTTCCGTTAACCGCCCGCCGCCGTGACCGGCGGCGGGCCATCCGTTCGGCCGATTACGCTATCGGTTAATTGAGCACCTTGATGATCTTGCGCGTGCCGGGGTCGACGATCACAGTCCGGTTATCGACCACGACATAGCGATATTTGACGTTCGGCACCTCGTGCAGTTCGACCGTCTCGGGAAGCGTGCTGCCGATGTTCAGCTCGATGCCGGGAACCTTCACCGAAGCCAGCGGCTGCTTTTGCACATATTCCTTGATGACGGTTTCCTGCTCGGGCGCGATCACGACGGTGTCCTGCGCAGCGACGGCGCCAGCGCCGGCGAGAAGCAGGAGGGCCGCGGCGGCGGTGGTGATGTGCATTTTCATGGTCGTCTCCTTTGTGTGGTCAATCGCCTCCTCTGCTGCGCCTGCGATTTCCACAGCCGATCGGCACCGTCCTAACGCCGAGGGCCACGGCTTGTTCCTGCAAAATTCCGCACATCCGCCGGCGTAAGAACGCCGCCGCCGCTTGGCAAAACAATCTCGGAACAATGCCTTCCAAGTCGTGTTTAACCAACGAAGGGACCGACTTTCCGAGGAGAAATCAGATGAAGCATCTTCTGATCACGAGCATGATCGCGCTCGGCGTCGGTTGCGGCGCCGCGGTGGCGCAGACCGAGTCCGTGCAGCCGAGCGGCGGCGATAGTTGTGCCGCCGGCCAGGCCGACTGCCCGAAGGGCGGCAAGGCAGGCGAGCAGGCCCAAGGCAAGATGAAGTCTCAGACCGAGCAGAATGCTCAGGGCACCACCAAGATGAAGACTGAGCAGAATGCCCAGGGCGAGGCTGGCGCCAGCACCGAGCAGAACGCCGAGGACAATACGCAGCTGAAGAAGAAGCAGCAGGCGCAGGGCAAGGCCGACACAAAGACTGAGCAGAACGCTCAGGACAATACCACGCTGAAGAAGAAACAGCAGGCCCAGGGCAAGACCGGCACCAGCACCGAGCAGGATGCTGACAGCAACACCAAGGTGCAGACCGAGCAGAATGCTCAGGGCAAGACCGGCACCACCACCGACCAGAACGCCCAGGGCACCACCAAGATGCAGACCGAGCAGAACGCTCAGGGCAAGACCGGTACGACCACTGAGCAGAACGCTCAGGGCAACGTCCAGACCGACCAGGACAAGACGGCCTCGATCACCAATGTGACGGTCGAGCAGCGGACGCAGATCACGCAGATCATCCGCGAGACCAACGTCCAGCCGGTTCGCGATGTCAGCTTCGACATCTCGATCGGGGTCGAGGTTCCGCGGCAAAAGATCCGGCTGCATCGCCTGCCGGCCCGCATCGTCAAGATCGTCCCGGCTTACGAAACCTATATGTATTTCGTGCTGGCCGACGGGCGCATCGTGATCGTGGATCCGGACACCTACAAGATCGTCGTGATCCTGGAGGCCTGATCCAGACAGCATTTCAGACAGGAGGCCTGCCGTGCCGCATGGCATGGCGGGCTTTTCTTATGTCGCTTCAGCCGCGGGCGCAAACGCCCCTTCCCGAGGCCGGGGCAGCCCCGTCCAAGCCTTATCGCCCGCCCTCGCCGCAACACAGCCGTCGGACTGAGGTCTGGTTTGGCAGGGCATTGGTCCCCCTCTCGAAACATACAGGCAGTTATCTTGTTGGAGTCATGACTGGCGAGCATAGGTCCCTTCATCGTCGGTTGCTGTTGCACCCGCCGCTACCTGCGATGCGGCGGGTGCTCCTTTTGGGGGTGCTGCATGCAACTCGGAGAGATCATTGCGAACCTGTTCGCCGCCGTTCTTCTGATCTGCGTTGTGGCGCTTGTGTTCTTCACCGGCGGCAGACCACTCTGGCCGGATCGCGAGGCCAAGATGGTCATCCTCTTGCCGCCGGATGCCATGAGAACGGGATCGGTCAGGGCACTGGCGCACGTTCGCCTGCCCGACGCCTTCGATACAAGAATGGTGCAGCCAAGGCCCCAATCCCGATAGCCGGTGGGCCGGCCCCTAGCCGGCCGCGACGTGATCCGGCCGAAATGGGGGTCAGGGCTAACCCTCCACTCCTTTCGCGGAAAGGCGGAGAGGCCGGCCTCCCGCCGATGAAGGGACGTGCTCGGCGGGCGGGCACTGCGGCGATCGTCAGAGGGCGTCAGCTCAGCAGCATTGCGGCAGCGGCGAAGACGATGCGCGCTCCAAAAGCAGGCGCAACAAGCCAGCGCGCCTCGTACACGCTGCCGGCCATTAGCTACTCCTGATCATCGTTCCGCGAGGGAACGGAATCGGCCTCGGCTGGGTTCCTCAGGCGTAGGTCCTTTGGCGGGCCGGAATTAAGACCTATGGCAAGGGGTCTGCGTGAAGTCTTGCGATCCTGGCGGAAAAGGTGCAAGGGTCAAAATGGGTAGAGCAATGGGCGAGATCGTCGAAGACCCTAACTGGTCGCGGCGCTCGGTTGGGCAAATGTATTTTCCGCAGTTTCTTGTGGGAATGACGGCAACGCTTCTGGTGGTTCTCGGCTGGACCTTCATGTCCACCGGGTCCGTCTGGCAGTCGCTTGGCTGGACGTTCCTGGCGGGCGTGGTGCTGCAGGCAGGCTACTTCGTGGCCGTGCTGTGGCTCGTGCAAGCCGAAGGCCGGGCCACGGACGAGAGCAAGGCGAGCGACGCCGGCGCCCCCGCCAAGCTGCCCGGCCCCTTCGAGCGCGACGGCATCGTCCACGCGCTGATCTCGCGGCTGTTCCCGAGGCTGCTGCCGTAAGGCGGCTCAGCGTCCGGCCGAAGCCCCAACGCCGTCATCGTTGGGCGTAGCGACGCGAAGCGGAGCAAAGACCCGAGAACCCACGCTGTGACCTCGTCGAGGAACGCAGCGCGGCAGAATCCTGCATCGTCGTAACGCTCTGAGCTTACGGCCTGCAGTTTGCGCCGCGTCGCTTCGCTCCCTGCTCCGCCACACAGGACACGAAGAGGCGCTTCGGCCGATCTTGGCCGCGTGCGATCGAGCAATTGAGCGCGTCGCACTAGGCCGGTTCAGGCGACGCGCTGTTGGGTGCACCGTTACTGCGCCGGAGCGACCGTGGCCGAGCGCACCGTCTCTGCGGACGAGAAGACGATGAAGGCAAAGGTCAGCACCGCGGCGGCGACGATCAGCGAGCCGATCGCCACGACCGGCTCGATCTCCGGATGGCCTGCGGCCAGCATCCAGTAGAGCGCCGGCAGCATGATCACGAGGCCAACCGTGTAGAGACCGTAGTGGATCATGGCGATGCGGCGCTCGGCCTTGGCCGGATTGAGCGCGTAGTAACCGCCGAAGATCGCGCTGGTCACCCAGCCGAGAAGGTTGATGTGGGCGTGCGCCGGGAAGGCGCCGTGGTCGCCCGAAATCGCCATCTGCAGCCCGGCGGCTATGCCCAGGATGAGAAAGACGATGGCCGTCTTGAAGAAAAGCTCCGAAACCCGTGGCATTTTGTTGTCCTCCCAATGCCCTGTGAAATCCCTCACCCGCTAAGTCTACACACCGCAATGCATATTAGCCACACGACAGCGACGTTTTGGTGTGCATTGCGCACAGCGTCAGGCGAGGCAAAAAGACTCGCAAGGTCGGCGGCGGCGGGGCAGCGCTCCCGGGCCTGCAGTTGTTTTCCCCAATGCAGGGCGGCTCGCAAAAGAAATTGCCCGTTCCCATTCCAACGCCGGCTTTTATATCGTAGTACGACATTCACAGCGAGATCTCGGGGGTGGCAACCGGGGGCCGGGAGCTGACCACGCAGCTCCCGGTCAAACTCGTTTTCGGCGCGCCGATTTTCGACTACCCGGTCTGCGTCACCGCCGTCGGTTCTGCCACCGTTTCAAACACGTGGCACAACGCCGACCAAAACCGACGAAAGGCTTCCAGCGGTGCGGACGCCGAGGGATTTTTAGCTATTCCTTAACTAATGTTATTCGGTCGGTACACCCCCGCATGTTAACCTTCGGACGCGGGTAGAAGCCGTCTGACCACCTCGGCTTTTGCTACTTTTGGGCTCGCCTCAAGGGCGAGCCTTTTTTTGAACTCCGCCTGTGCCTCGGCGTGGGTTTCTGCTCGCCGCAACCAGAATTCCCCCTGGCCTCACTTGGTCTGTTGCCGTGTGCGAATGCATTGCCGTCAAGCCAAACAAAAATGCCGCCGGGTCGCCCCGGCGGCATGCATGCACTCCACTGCGGCAGGTTCGCCGCGTGTGCCTTATGGCGTGGACGTCGCCGCGGCCGCCTGGTCGATCTTGTCGGCCAGCACGTCCTTGGCCCAGTCCGTCACCTCCTGATCGACCGGCTTGTTGGCCATGTCCTGCAGGGCGGCGTCGAGCGTGGCGTCATCGGGCGCAGGGTTAGCGGTCACCGCGGCCTGGGCATCCGTGACCGCCTGGGTGTCAGCGGCGATCGCGGCGTTCTGGGCGTCGATTTGCGCCTGAACGTCGGCAACCTGCGCATCGAAAGCCGCCTTTTCCTCGGCCGTCATGTTGGTCGTGTCTGTTGCATTGAGGTCGGCGAGCTGTTGGGTGAGCGTGCCGAGCTGGGCCTGGTCGGCGGCCAGCTTCGCGTTTGCCGCGTCAAGCTTGGCCTGCGCGTTCTGGGCTACGGCGGCCTGGGTCACATAAGCCTGAATGCCCGCGAACTTCTTGCTCTTGGAATTCATGTAGGCATTGATGTTGCGCTGGAGCGAGTTCAGCCGGCCGAGCTTGGCATGGATGTTCTTCTCCTTCGGGGTGGCGGCCGTGTTGGTATCGTCCGTCGTGTCGTCATCGGTTGCATCGTCGACCTGCGACTTGGCGGCCTTTGCCGATGCCGACTTGCCGTGCGAGGCGCCGCTGTTGCTGCTTTGGCCCTTGCCGCCGCCGTTGCCGCCGCCGTTGCCATTACCGCCGCCATTGCCGTTACCGCCGCCATTGCCGTTGCCGCCGCCATGGCTGCCGCCATTGCCGTTGCCACCTCCATTGCCGCCGGCTCCGGCGAGTGCGGGAGCAGCCGCGAGCGCCAGAATGGCAAGCGAAGCCAAAAGTGTTTTCCGGATTGTCATCATGTTTCTCCGCAGGTGAATCGCCACCAATGCCCAACCGCTAGATCGCGTCATATGAGATTTCCCTAACGGCTTGGAGTAACTTTTAAACAAATTCGGTGGCGGCAAGAGAGTATCCCGAGAAGCAGCTCCGGAAATCCTGCTGAACACCTGTTAACTTGCTGAAATTATTGCGTAAATAAATGGGCTAAGGCCAGGTCCGCCCTCTGGAACAATGAAGGCCCACCTCCCGTCGGACCATGGGCCCAACGCTATGCGGCCAGCGTCCGTCGAGGAGTACAAGACGCCTGTTTATAAAGGCGATTTTCGGACGTGCGCGGCATCGTTTCGGGCAACCCGCGGGAGCGGTGATGCCACCAGCGCTTGGGGCGCGCTACCGAGGTGTTCTTATCCCGCTTTGCGGCCAATCCCAGATATATACTTATATATTCTTCCTCGGCATGCCCTGAAGCGTGTCGCAATCTTTCGGCCCACACAGCTTGTTAAGCTTAGCCCTGGCTTTGACCCGAAACGAAGTCCCACTTTGGGGAGACGTGCTTCAGCTGTTGATCAGCGGCACGGTGACAGTGGTCGAGTAATTGATCGGAAAATCGCTGAAATAGGGAAAGTTGATGACGAAGGCATAGCTGGCGCTGACATGCGCCATCTTGAAGCCGCCGCTCGGCGGGTCGGTGGTGATCGTAACTGTCACGTTCTGCAAGCCGAGCGCCTGTAGTTTCTGCGTCGCGATCGCCTGGATCTGAGCCTGGGTCATCGTCCTGTCAAGCTGCAGCGAGCGCGCCGAGGCCTCGAGCGCATAGCGCACGCTGGACTCGTTGTTCATCGACCAGCCGAAGGCGAAGATGCCGAACAGAAGCATGATCAGGAAAGGCACGATCAGCGCGAACTCGATCGCGGCGCCGCCAGAGGCGTTGCTGGCAAACAGCCTGGTTTTTTGCTTAGCGGACACGGACCACCTGCTGATGGCTGAGCGCGCTATTGCCCGGGAAGACGCCGAAGGTGAACGGCGGAACCCAGGTGCCCGACGCCTGGATCTGGACATAGATGGAAGGTACTTTCGATCCCGCACAGGTGGTCGACGACGTGACCACGGTCGTTCCGCATTTGTAGGTGCGTGTCACCGTGATCGCCGCATCGGAGGGTTTCTTCTCCCAACTCGCAAGAGCGGCGGCCTGAACGGCGGTGTCGTCTCCCCCGCCGGCCAGCAGCAGATTCGCCGCCGTCTTCACACCCGCCCGCATCGCCATCGAGCTGGTGACATAGGACCAGCCATCGGCGATTCCGAACAGCGCGACGCACAGCACCGGCAACACCAGCGCGAATTCCACCGCGGCCGCGCCGGAGCGATTCTTGCGGAAGCGGATCGCTGCCGGCGCCACGCGGCTACTCGACAATCGCAACAGACGGGGCGGCGGGGATGTCTTGCAGCCCAAGGCTCGAGCAGTTCTGGTTGATTGTGGAATTGCCCGACCACTGGATGGTGTCGGCCACAACCTGGGTGCAGCCGTTCGCGCCCGAGAAATTGCCGAGATAATTGACCTGCTGCTTGGGGAAATAGATTGCCCCGGTCAGCGAAGAAGTCGCCGTGCCGTTGAAGGTGCTCTGTGCGGCGTTGCCCGTCCTGTCGCCATAAAACAGCACGCCGGAATAGGTCCCCGAGGTCGGCGCGCTGAGCGTCACCGTGGCGTTGCCGTTCATGCTTATGGTGTTGCTGCCCGTCATATAGATGGTTACGCCGTTGGTGCAGGGTGCAGCGCAGGTGATGACCGCGCCGGCGTTGATCTTCAAATTGCCCTGGACAACGTAAGTGCCGGAAGAAAGCGCGACATTGCCGTTGAGGTTCATACCATTGCAGTAGGTACCGGGCTGGATTGTTTGCGTTGACTTGCCGCTGTTGACATTCTGGCAAGAGCCGCTGGTCGAGGGCGCCGGCAGGCTGGAGAACGGATCGGACGCGGGCAAGGCCTGGGTTATCGGCGACTTGCAGGTCGTGGTCACCGGGTTGTTCAGCGAAACGCCGCCGACCGAGATCAGGCAGTCGGCCTGAAGCCCTGCCGACCCCTGGACCTTGATGGCGTCCGCGGCGCTCGAATTCGACATGACCGAGCAGCCGGTCAGCTTGACGCTGGTGCTGCCGGAGAAAAGCGCCGCCTGCGAGGCCGACTTATTTAGCGCCAGCACGCAGGCCTTGGAAGCATCGGTAATGAGCGCCACCGCCCTCGCCTGCTCCGGCACCTTGGTCTGCGTGAAGATCGAGGTGAACATCCGGTCGAGGTTCTGGTTGAGGATGACCTCGACTGCCTTCTTGGCCGTGTTCGGCCCCGAGGTGGGCGGCGTGTGGACGGTGATGGTGCCATTGCCGAGGCCGTTGTCGGTCGCCGACTGGGTCGCGGCCGCCGTGATCGTCGCAGTGTCCGATCCCTGGATCTTTTCCAGCGCGCCGGCATAGGCGGCGGCGTCCGCCGTCGCCTGCAGCTTCAGGCTCGAATAGTACCAGTAGGACGTCTCGACGCCGAGCCCTGCCCCGCCGACGACGATCGGCAGGGTGAGCGCGAAGATCGTCGCAACATTGCCGCTCTCGCCGCGCCGCAGGCGGCGGGAGACGAACTGTCTGAAAATCCGACCGAATGTGTTCATGGCCGAGCGCGCCCAAGCTATCCCAGCCACCACGTTCAACACCCGGCGATAAACGAATGGCTAATTTTTTTCCTCGACTTGCGATTTTCAGACCCTTGCATGCATATTTACCGCCCTGCGCGGCCACGACTCAGACTTAGGTCCCACTCTATATAGGACGTTAGGTCAAGCTGCGGATAAATCAGCGATTTTAGCTTTTGCTGCATTTTATCTTTTTCGGAAATCGGTCGTAGAGACGGCTGGAGTAGTGTCTCTGCCGTTTCCGGCGAGGGGTGCTGCCATGATCAGACGGTTCTGGGCTTCGACGCGCGGCAATTTCGCGCTGGCGACCGCAATCGCCATGGTGCCGCTGATGCTTGTCGTGGCCGGCGCCGTCGATGTGGCCGGCACGAGCGACGACGCGGCGCAACTGCAGAACTCGCTGGACGCAGCCGGGCTGGCGGTGGGCACGAAATACCAACCGACCATGTCGGCCGGCGATGTGCGCCAGCTCGGCCTGACTTTCTTCTCAGCCAATCTGAGCGTCGCCGATGCCGGCGAATATTCGGGCAGCGTCGGGGCCTTCCAGGCAGCGGCCAGCGGCGATCCGAGCGGCTACACCATCGCCCTGTCGTCGAGCATCAGCCGTGCGGCTTTCATCAGCGGCGCGCCGGCCTGGCAGGCGACCCGCTCCGCCTCCGTCGAGGTCAAACCCGGGGCGCAAGCGTGCGTTCTGGCGCTCGATCCGCATGTCGGCTCCGCCGTCAACCTGCAGGGCTCGACCAATGTCGCGATGAACGGCTGCGTGATCGCCGCAAACTCGGACGCGGCCGACGCCATCGACCGCGGCGGCTCGGCCCTGCTCAGCGCGGCATGCGTCTCGACGGTCGGCTCGACCTCGGGGATAACGCCGCCCAACGCAACACTCTCGTGCGACGCACCGCTCGAAAACCAGTACGCATCGTTCGACCCGTTGGCCAATGTCACCCCGCCCGCTTATGGCATGTGCCAATCGATGCCGAACGGCAAGACGGTCACGCTTTCGCCCGGCACCTATTGCGACAAGACCTGGTCAGGAAAGATCACGCTTAATCCGGGCGTCTACATCCTGCGCAATGTCACCATAAAGCCCGGCGGCAACGGCAGCCTCACCGGCCAGGGCGTGACGATCTTCCTGATGGAAGGCTCGCAGCTCTACATCAATGCCAATGAGCAGGTGAACCTCTCGCCGCCGGCCAGCGGCGCCTATGCAGGCATCACCATCTTCCAGGCCAAGGGCAACACCTCGGCGCTGACGATCAACGGCGGATCCGGCTCGGTGGTCAGCGGCTTCATCTATGCCCCCGACGCGGCGATCTCCTATGCCGGGAATTCGGACATGAACGCGCAGGGCAATTGCCTGCGGCTGGTCGGCAATACCGTAGGCATGACCGGAAACTCGGCGGTGAAATCGGACTGCGCGGCCGAGCTCGGCAATCGCGAGATGTATGCCGGCAGGATGATCACCCTGGTGAAATAGCGCCGCTCTTCTTCAAGGGGAAATCAGCACTCGCCGACGATATCGGCGCCCGGCTGTTCGTCGAACAACACCGCGCAGCCGCGCTGCAGCGCCACCTGGCTCAACGCGTTCGCCGCCGCTTCGTCGGACGAGACGAAGTCACCGGTCAAGACGCGCAGTTCCTCGACGGCTCTCGACATTGAAACAAGGCGCCCAGCCGCGCCATCGCTGGCGCAGGCGTCGACGACGCAGAGAAGATCGATCAGTTCGAAGCTGTCCATGGCGGCCTCCGCCCACAGGATCCCTTCGCGGAAGTCAACGGCGTGACGGGCGGCCGGGTTCCGCTCGGAGTGGTGCATCATGATTTGGCGACAGCCTGGGCGGCCCGCGCTGAGATCGAGCGAAGCGGCAGGCAGGGCTTAAAAGTACGTCGCGCACGCCTGTGGTCGTTTGGATCGACCGGCAAAAGCGCGGCGAACAGGTTCGCGAATCTCGGCATACTGCGGGATTGTGGGAGTTGCCCGCCACATCGCAGGAAATGGCGGGCAACTCCACTTTCAAACCGCCGATGAAGGGACGTTACTCGACGGTTGTGCCACAATGAGTTGTGGTCCTACTTGTTTCCAGAAATCGCCCATTCGGACCTCTGCGCTCAAAGGTGCGGCCTCAGGTCCCGCCTGACAAGGGACCGTGGCCCGAAAGCAGGAACATTCCAGCTTTGGCGCCGTTGCCACGACATCCCAATCGGCAAAGGAGAGGAAACCATGGCCGACAGACCTACAGTTGTAAACACCAGTGGCGGGGGCGGCGCCGGCACAGCAGTGGCGATCGTTCTTGCCATCATCGCGATCGTGGCCCTGCTGTTCTTTACCGGCATCATCAATGTCGGTGGCCGCACCGGCGGTGGCGGATCGACGGATGTCAATGTGAAGCTCGATGCGCCGAAGGTCGAGGCGCCCAAGGTGGAGACGCCTGCGGCACCGTCGACGACGCCGGCACCCGCGCCTGCCGCTCCGGCTCCGGCCCCGGCTAACGGCGGTTGATCCGCCTGGCGCAACCGGTAGGCCGGCTGCGCGTTTATCGAATGGCTACTCCAGCTTCGGCCCGCGCATTCCTCTGGTAGGCGCGGGCCCTTTTTCTCTCGGGCCCTTTTTTCTTGGGCAGGTCCGCTCAGTCATCCAAATCCATCGGCCGATGGCCCGGCCTTTGATGCCAGACGACCTGGCGGAAATCCGTCAGCTCGACGACTTGGTCGCAGGTCGGACAGATATAGTTGTCGCAGCACTGGCGAAGCGCCGGCGGAGTGCGGCGCACTGCCCCGACCGGCGGACGGGTTTCCGTTTTTCCTACCTGATGAAGCATCGATTCCTCCCAGTTTTTCTGATTTTTTCGAGTATCGCCTTCCACCCGGCTTGGCCTCGCCTATGGCGGTTTCGATGGGCGCGGTGAGCGCGCGCCCGCGAGCGGAAATGAAAATGGACTATCGCGGACGGGGCCTGGCTTTGCCGCGGCGCTATTGGCGAAATTCACTTGCCGAGGGTTCACAGGATTCTCCCCAAGGGCGAGAAACGGGGTGGCCCCTCAACCACCGTCGTGCCAGGCGCAAGGAACAGCAAAACACCGGCAGAGCGTGCTTGCAATAGGGCCTGCGCGGCAAAATCGATTTCGCGCCGCGCCAAGCAACTTAGATTAGCAATCATTCATTGAAAGGCGTATCAATCCGGCAGCGGTCGCCGACGATCGCGCGTCAGGCCCCGCTTGCAATCCTTGGAAATGGGAGGATACCATGGCCGAAGCTGCAATGAAGGTCACCAAGCTCGAATCCAAGTCGCATAACAATCCCGACGAGGTTCGCTCGCCCGCCAAGACCCGCGTCGAAGTGGTCCGGCTGCCGGGCTACACGCTCGGGCGGCTCAACATGGAGCCGGGCTGGAGATGGTCCGAATGCGTGAAGCCGGTGGTCAAGACTGACAGCTGCCAGGTCTCGCATGTCGGCTATGTCGTGTCCGGAACGATCACCATACGCATGGACGACGGGACGCAGAAGACCTTCGAGGCCGGCACCTCCTATACAATCCCGCCCGGGCATGACGCCTGGGTAGAAGGCAATGAGCCGTTCCAATGCATCGAGGTGCTGAGCGCCGAGCAATACGCCAAGCCGGTCTAGGGGCTGTCGGCCAAGGGACAGCCGATCCCCCATGTGGGACGATCAGAGGGGGCGCTGTCCCGCCATCGTCTCAGAACCTGGATCTCCGGCTCGGCCGCACTTCGTCATCCTGGTCTTCGCGCGTCGCTCGGCTCCTGACTTCGTCCTGGCATGACGCAGTTTTGGGCCGCGATCCTTCGCGCCCCTCCCTGGTCAGCGGTCAACCCGTCAAAGGGGAGCACACCGGCGCAACCGGTCAAAGCCCTTGGTTGTGTCGGGTTGCAGATGTTCTCATACCCAGCTGGCCGGCTTGACAGGAAACTCCTTTTGTTCTCTTTATGTTCATACGCATTACCGCTTACAACAGTTGCTGCTAATGCTGCGATGCCGCAAAGCGGATGGATGGAGCCGGGAGCGGGATGGCCGCCACGAACGCCGCTTCGGCCGCTACGATCCTGCATGCCGATCTCGACGCCTTCTACGCCTCGGTCGAGCAACTGCTCGACCCGTCGCTGCGCGGCAAGCCGATCGCAGTCGGCGGCGGCGTAGTGCTTGCCGCCTCCTATGAGGCGAAGATTTTTGGCGTGCGCGGCGGCATGCCCGGCCGCAGGGCGCGCGAGCTCTGTCCGCAGCTCATCTTCGTCGGCGGCCGCTTCGGCGAATACCAGCGTCTCGGCGACGCCGCGATCAAGGTGCTCGACGATTTCACGCCGCTGGTCGAGCGCATCTCGATCGACGAGGCTTTCGCCGATGTCGCCGGCTGCACGCATCTGTTCGGACCGCCGGACGAAATTGCGCGAACCATCCGCCGCCGCGTGAAGAGCGAGCTCGGCCTGCCGATCTCGATCGGGGTGGCACGGACGAAGCATCTCGCCAAGATCGCATCGCAGGTGGCCAAGCCCGACGGGCTGGTGGTGGTCGAGCCTGGCACCGAGCTTTCCTTCCTGCACGATTTGCCGGTGTCGCTGATGTGGGGCGTCGGTCCGGCAACCAAAGCCAGGCTCGCCGAGATCGGCGTCGAGACGATCGGGCAATTGGCGCGCACGCATAGCGGCGCGCTGGAGCGGCTGATCGGCCATGCCGCCGGCCAGAAGCTCGCGGCCCTTGCCTGGAACCGCGACCCGCGCCGGCTGGAGACGCATCGCCGCGCCCATTCCGCCGGCGCGCAGTCGGCGCTGGGCCGCAAACCGGCGCTGCCGCGCGTCTTCGTGCCGACGCTCCTGCATCTCGCCGATCGCGTCGCCAGCCGCCTGCGCGCCAAGGACCGGCCCGGCCGCACGGTGACGGTGCGCGTGCGCTTTGCCGACATGCGCGCGGTCACGCGCTCGGTGACGCTGGAGCAGCCGATCCAGGCGACGACCATGCTCGCTGACGTCGCGGAAGAGCTGGTCAGAGGCGTGCTCGCCGCTCACCCGGGCGAACGGGAAATCTCGCTGCTGGCGATCTCGGTCTCGCATCTGGAAGAGCATGCCGAGCTGCAGCTCGAACTGCCGCTCGGCCTGGCGGACGAGAAGCTGAAGCCCGGCAGCCGCAAAGGCCTCGCCCGCTTCGGCGCCGACCGCGCCATAGACAAGATCCGCCAGCGCTTCGGCAAGCAGGCCGTCGGCTACGGCACCGTCGCGCTGCAAGCAGCGCGCTCGGTGCCGGATGAATTCAGGGAGCTGGCGGAGAAGGAGCTGTGAGGGAGGTGCTTCGGCATCTGCTCTGCGGCGCTGGAGATTGGCGAAAGCCGACGCGCCGTCCGATCTCCCCCTTGTGGGGAGATGTCGCCGAAGGCGGCAGAGGGCGTCGCCGCGCGTGAAGCGCCGGCGTCGTCGGCGACGAAGACAATGCTGGCGATCTATGTGAGACGACCCTCTCTGGCCTGCCGGCCGTCTCCCCCTCAAGGGTTGAGATCACGCGCTCGGTCGGCTGCCCTCAACCCGCCACCGCCCAGTCCAGCCGCATCGCCGCGCTCATCGTTTGCCCATCTTCAAGCACCGTCAGCCCTTCGCCGTGATGCGCATCGACCGGGTGCGACACCGGCTCGAAGCAGAAGAAGTCGGCGTCGGATGACGGGGAATAGAGGATATAGACGCCAAGCTCCGGCGAGGCGGTGAGCGTGACCCCGATCCCCTCCTCGAGTTGCGCGATCGAGGCGCGACGATTCCAGCCGTCGAAGGCGTTGTTGACCCAGTCCCACGGCAGCGGGATGGAGCGCGAGAAATCCCAGGCCGGGCGCTCGCTCACGGGCACCACGCCGACCGGCAAATGGCGCTCGTCCTCCAGCCAGACACGCCTGGCCTTGGCCTCGAGCAGGGTTGTGTCGCCGCGCGGGAACCACGGATGGAAACCGAGGCCGTAAGGCAGGCGCATGCCGGCGCGGTTCTCCACCGTCAGCCGCGCCTCCAGCGCGCCGTCCCGCAGCGCATAGGTCACGGTAGCAGCATAGCGGTAAGGACCGATCGCGCCCTCGTCGAGCACCAGCTCCGCCTCGGTGTCCGTGCGGCGGGCAAGCCGCCACGGTTTCTGGAAACTGTCGCCGTGGATCGGAAAGGCTTCGCCCGGAACGTTCGGCGCGACCGCGTGGAAGCGGCCGTCGAAAGTGAAGCCGCCGCCGGAGATGCGGTTCGACCACGGCACCAGGAGCTGGCAGCCGGACGTCCCGGTGCCATCGCCGGGCTTCAGCAGCGGAACCGGCGCGCTGCCGATCACCAGCGCGTCATAGCGCGCGATCGCCGCGCCCTTCTCCGGCGCCAGCACCAGCCTCGCCTGCCCGTCGTTCAGCTTGACCGCGCCGGCCATATCCTCACCAGCCGCCATCGATGGCGATGTTCTGGCCGCTGATCATGTCGGAGGCGGGTGAGGCGAGGAACAGCACGAGCTCGGCGACATTGTCAGGCTCGATGCGCGTCTTGAGGCTTTGGTTCTCGAGGATCCAGTCATTGTACTGCTTCAACCGGTCGCCGAAGACGCGCGCCTCCGCCTCCGAGACCACCGCGCCCGGCGACACGGCGTTGACGCGGATGCCATGCGGCCCGAGCTCGCGCGCCAGCGACTTGGTGAGCCCGAGCATGGCGCCCTTCGAGGCGACATAGGGTACGTAGCCGTCCCAGCGGCCGTTGAGCGTGATCGAGCAGAAGTTGACGATCTTGCCGTAGCCCTTCGCCTTCATGCCCGGCGCGCAGGCCCGCGCCAGCGCAAAGGCGGCCGAGGAATTGACGCGGATCTGATCCTCATATTCGGCCAGCGAGAACTGCTCGAACGGCCGGTTGATGATCAGCGCCGCGTTGTTGATCAGGATATCGATCCCACCTTCCTTCGCCGCCAGCGCGGCAACAGCCGCTTCCGCATCGGCCAGCCGGTTGAGATCGCAGCCGACGAAGGCCATATCGCCCCTGGCCTGTCCGGCAAGTCTCGCCACCGTCTGCTCGCCCTCACTAATGTCGGGGCGGTCGAGCACCAGCACGCGCGCGCCGGCCCGCGCCAGCGTTACCGCCTGGGCCCGGCCGAGCGAGCCGAGGCCACCCGTCAGCAACACTTTACGACCAGCGAGCGCCTTCATTGCCTAACCCCTCACAGGACAGAATGGACTTCGTCGATCGAAGTGTCGCCGATGCGCTTGTCCAGCACGATCTCGCCGCGCGCCATCGCGACGATACGGTCGCAGCACTCGAAGACGTGGTGCATGTTGTGACTGATGAAGACGCCTGTCACCCCCTGTTCCTTCAGGCCGCGCACGAAGCCGATCACCTTGTTGGTCTCCTTGACCGAGAGGTGATTGGTTGGCTCGTCGAGGATCATTACCTTCGACTTGAAGTGCATGGCGCGCGCGATCGCGACGCCCTGGCGCTGGCCTCCGGAGAGCTCGCCGACGAGCGCGTCGGGGGAGCGCAGATGCAGGTCGACATTGGCGATGGCGCGCACGCTTTCCTCGGCCATCTTCTTCTGGTCGAGGATGCCGACGCCGAGGATCGAAAACCGGGTCGGCTCACGGCCGATGAACAGGTTGCGGGCGATCGACATGGTGGGGACCATGGAATTGTACTGGTAGATGGTCTCAATGCCGAGATCCATCGCGTCGCGCGGGGTGGCGATGCGGACGTCCCTGCCCTCGACCTTGATCTCGCCCTGGTCGGCACGGTGGACGCCGGACAGGATGTTGATCAAGGTCGACTTGCCGGCGCCGTTGTCGCCGACCAGGCCGAGCGCTTCGCCACGCTTGAAGTCGAGCGTGACGCCTTTGAGGGCATGCACGCCGGAATACCACTTGTGCAGATTGCGCACCGAGATGATGGCGTCGCGCACGACTCAGCCCTCCATCTTGATGGCCTTGGCGCGCTTGCGCATCCAGGCATTGGCGACGACGGCAAAGATGGTCAGGAAGCCGATGGCGAATTTGAACCAGTTGGCGTCGACATGGCTGAGCACAAGGCCGTTGTCGATGACCCGGATGAGCGTCGTGCCGATGATGCCGCCCATGACGGTGCCGATGCCGCCGGCGAGCGAGGCGCCGCCGATGACGGCGGATGCGACCGCCTGCAGCTCCATGCCCTCGCCGATCGAAGGCAGCGGCGACCCCAATCGCAGCACCTGCAGCATGCCGGCGAAGCCCGAGAGCACCGAGCACAGCATGAAGCAGACGATCTTGACCCTGGCCGTTGGGATGCCCATCGCGGCGGCGGCCGGCAGGAAGCCGCCGGTAGCCTTGATCCAGTTGCCGAAATTGGTGCGCGACAGCATCAGCGAGGTCAGCACCGCGACCGCCACGAACCACAGAAACGACATGCGGAACATGTTGCCCGGCCCGACGAAGGAGGTGAACAGCCAAGTCGGCAGGTCGGCGGGCAACAGCGGCGGAAAGCCGCCGGAAACGACAACGGTGAGCGATCGCGCCATGAACAGCATGCCGAGCGTGGTGATGAAGCTCGGGATGGCGAAGCGGATGGTGACGTAACCGTTGATGAAGCCGATGGCCGCCGAGACGAGCAGCCCGGCGAGCAGCGCCAGCGGGAACGGCCAGCCCTGCACCATCAGCACCGCCATCGTCATCGGCATCAGCGCGAAGACCGAACCGACCGACAGGTCGAACTCGCCGCTGATCATCAGGATGGTAACGCCGATGGCGACGAGGCCGGCCTCCGGCAGGATGCCGAGAATGCCGCGCAGATTGTCCTGGTTCAGGAACACGCCGTGGGAGCGGACCTGGAACAGGACGATGAGCAGCACCAGGAGGATCAGCCCGGCCAGTTCCGGCTTCTCGAGATAGGTCTTGAACAGGCGCTTCAATGAAAGGCTCCGGTGCGGTGATTGTGAAAGGTACTGTGGCGCCGCGTTCCTTCACACCCCCCTTTGTCCTGCCGGACGGTCCGGCAGGACAGAGGGGGGTGATGTCCCGCCAGCATTTCGGTGACGGGCGTCTCGGCCAATCTCAAAGGCATGCGACCTCAGCGCATGCCCTGCGCGGACAGCGCCATGATCGCATCGGCGTCCTTCTGGCGCACGATGCCCTGCCCCGTGTCGATGTCGGAAGGCGCAAGACCGAGCTTCTTGTTGAGATAGACTTCCATCACCGGCATGAAGCCCTGCATGTAGGGCTGCTGGTCGACCAGCGCCTGGACATAGCCCTTCTGCATCTGCTGCAGCACTTCCGGCACGAGATCGAAGCCGCCGAGCAGGACCTTGCCGGGCGCGACCCCGCGATCGGCCAGCACGCGCGCCACGCCGGCGCACCAGAAGCCGGTGTCGAAATAGGCCGTAGTGTCGGGATGCGCGTTGAGATAGGCGCCGACGCGGTCGGAAGTGATGGCGAGGTCGGTGCCGCTGTCGATGCGCTCCCACGAAACGTCGCGGTCCTTATGAGCGGCCTTGTACTCCTCGAGAAACTGCATGACGCCGGCGCCGCGGGTTTCGGACCAGTTCTGGCCTGGCGCCGAGATACCGACCAGCACCTTGATCGGACCATCCTTCGGGAAGCTCTCGGAAATCGCCTTGGCGAGCGAGTAGCCGG
This sequence comes from Mesorhizobium sp. M1A.F.Ca.IN.022.06.1.1, assembly GCF_003952605.1. Taxonomy (NCBI): domain Bacteria; kingdom Pseudomonadati; phylum Pseudomonadota; class Alphaproteobacteria; order Hyphomicrobiales; family Phyllobacteriaceae; genus Mesorhizobium; species Mesorhizobium sp. M1A.F.Ca.IN.022.06.1.1. The sequence continues at coordinate 712,957 of NZ_CP034455.1, forward strand.
CTGGCTTGAAGCCCTGGCCGATGAAGGCCTGGCGCGCATTGCCCTTGGCGCCTTCGGTGTCGTCGACATTGACGGCGATCACCACCACGCCGGCGTCGCGGGCCTCCTTGATGACATCGTCGAAGGCATGGTCGTCGACGATGGAGGTGAGCAGCGCGTCGGGCTTGGCGGCAAGGGCCGCGCGCATGTTCGCGACCTGCTGCTCGATCGATCCCTCGGTCTGGGTGAAGACCATGTTGCAGTTGGCCTCGACCTTGGCGCAGCCATCGTCGAAACCTTTCTTCACCGCCTGCCAGAATGTGTTCGAGGCCGACGAATGATGGGTAAAGACGATGTTGAGCCCGTCGGCTTTGGCGGCCGATTGCCCGCCGATAAGGGCGGCGCCGAGCAGAAGTATTGCTGTCAGTTTTCTCATGTTTGTTCCTCCCTATGGATCCTAGATGTGCGTCTTGGGCTAAATGTCCGTCTGGCTGCTGACGCGGCGGTGGACGGTGTAGGCCTTGCCAAGATCGGGACTGAGCGCCAGCCCGAGCCCAGGCCCCGGCGGCACGGTGATCATGCCGTCTTTCACCTCGGGCAGCGCCGTCACCAAGTCGCGGTACCAGGTGCGGTAGAAGGCGCGCACGCTTTCCTGGACGAGCGCGTTGGGCGCGTTGAGCGACAAATGGGTGGACGCTGCGAGCACGACCGGACCGGTGCAGTCGTGCGGCGCCACCGGCAGCCGCCAAGCCTCGGCCATCGAAGCGATCTTGCGCGCCTCCGACAGGCCGCCGCACCAGGAGATGTCGAGCATGACGATCCCGGCCGCTCCGGTCTCCAGAAGGTCGCGGAAAGCCCAGCGGCTGCCCAGCGTCTCGGAGGCCGAGATCGGCGCCGGACTGGCGGCGGCGTAACGCCTCAAATCGCCGAGGCTGTCCATGCGGATCGGGTCCTCGTGCCAATAGGTGGCGTAGGGCCTGAGCGCCTCGGCGATCCTCATCGCCGGCAAGAGTTGCCACATCGAATGGAACTCGACCATGATGTCGATCCTGTCGCCGACGGCTTTGCGAATCTTTTCAAAAGGCTCGAGCGCCGCCTTCAAGTCGGCTGCCGAGATGTCGTTGCCGCGCGTCTTCTCCGCCGCGTGGTCGAACGGCCAGATCTTCATTGCGGTGATGCCGTCGGAGAGCAATTCCTCGGCCAGCTCGCCGGCGCGGGTGAGGAAAGCGTTGAGATCGTCGTAATCGCGCCCGGCGCCGATGCCGTAATTGGCCGTCGTCTGGCCCTTGGCGTCCTTGATATACTCGGTGCCGGCGCAGGTGTTGTAAGTGCGGATCGAGCGACGGCTGAAACCGCCGAGCAGCTGCGCGACCGGCTGGCCGGTGGCCTTGCCGAAAATGTCCCACAGCGCGATGTCGAAGGCGGAGTTGCCGCGCACCTCGGCGCCGCTGGAGCGGAAACCGAGATAGCCGACGAGATCGGCGGCCAAAAGATCGATCTCCAGCGGATCGCGGCCGATCACCCTGGGCGCCACATATTCGTGCAGATATTCCTCGACGGTGCGCGATAGATAAAACGTCTCGCCGAGCCCGGTGATGCCCTCGTCGGTATGAACCTCGACCCAGAGCAGGTTGGGCCGTTCCTCGATGCGGACGGTCTCGATGGCGCGGATCTTCATCAGGCTATCCCCGCGTCGATGAGCGCCTTGACGCTCTTGTCGAAATGCTCGGCCATATGCTCGGCCGCAAGCCGCGGATCGCCCTTGAGGATGGCGTCGGCGATGTCCTCATGGCCCTTGATCATCTTGAGCTGGTCCTCGTCGCAGGAACGGGTTCGCCAGCCGATGACCCAGGTGCGGCGCGTCACGCCGCTGAAGGCGGTGACGATCAGCGAAAAGACCGGATTGTGCGAGGCCGCCGCGATCGCCTCGTGGAAGGCGATGTCATGCTCCATGACGGTCTCGGGGCTTTTGCAACTCTCGCGCATCAGCCGGGCCGACTGGGCGATCGCCGCGGCTTCCGCGTTGGTGCGGCGCAGCGCGGCCAGCGCCACGGTGCGCATCTCGATGGTGCGCCTGACGTCATAGACCTGCTGCACGCTGATCTGCTGGGTGGTGATGCCATGCTCGATCACCATCGACATGGCGCCGGTGTCGAGCTTGGCGACGGTGGCGCGGCGCCCGGCGCTCATGTCGATCAGCCGCATCGCCGACAGCGAGCGGAAGGCCTCGCGCACGACCGTGCGGGAAACGTTGAGCTGGCGCGTCATGGCGGCCTCGCTGGGCAGCGGATCGCCGGGCGCCAGGCCTTCCGAGCGGATGTGCTGGGTTATCGCCTGAATCGCCGTGCTGACCAGGCCAGGACTCGGTTCATCCGGTGGGTCCGTCTGCTCTTGCATCCGTTTCCTCAACACCTGTATGACAGGTTGATGTTGAATTGCTCATATTTCGGCTTAAAGATATATGTCAAGCTGATTTTCTGACACCCTGCCCCGAGGCGCCCCATGCACGAGAAGCAAGCCGGCCTGATCTTCGATGCGCGCGACGTGGTCGGCGAAAGCCTGGTGTGGGACGAGCGCCGCGAAAGGCTGGTTTGGGTCGACATCATCGGCCGCAGGATCCATCGGCTGGATCCGGTGAGCGGCGCGCATGAAAGCTGGCAGACGCCCGATCTCGTGACCTCGGTCGGCCTGCGCAACGACGGCGGCGCGATCGTCGGGTTGCGCAAGGAGATCGCGCTATGGGACTTCGATGGGCCGTTCCGGACGCTCGCGACGATCGAGGACGACAGGCCGGGAACGCGGCTCAATGAGGGCGTGGTGGCGCCGGACGGTTCGTTCTGGGTTGGAACGATGGCCAACAACATCGGCCCGGACGACGCGCCGGTGCCCATCGCCAGCGATGAAGGTCGGCTCTACCGGGTCGGCCGGGAGGGCAAAGCGACGCCGCTCAGCGAAGACCGGTTCGGCATCACCAACACGATGGTGTGGCTGCCCGACGGACGCTTCGTCACCGCCGACACGACGAAGAACGCGCTCTACAGCTATGACTGGGACAAGAAGGCGGGACGGCTCGGCCGGGCGCTCCCCTTCTTCACCAGCTTCGAGCGCGGCCTGCCGGACGGCTCCTGCCTTGACGCAGAGGGCTATATCTGGAACTGCCGGGTGGTTGGCGGAAGCTGCCTCGCCCGCATCGCGCCCGACGGCAGGCTGGACCGGATCGCCGAATTGCCCTGCAGCTGGCCGACGAGCTGCGCCTTCGGCGGCCCCGGCCTCGACACGCTGTTCGTCACCTCGGCGCGCTTCACCATGAGCGCCGAGCATCTCGACGCCAACCCCTTCGAAGGCGGCCTGTTCGCGCTCAGGCCCGGCGTGCGCGGCGTGCAAGGCAACCGGTTCGGATAATCTCCCCATCGAGAGATCGGCAGCAGCGATCAAAAAACTTCACCATCGATGTCGGACTGGCCAATCACCGTTCGTCATAGGAGCATAGACCGGCAATCAACAGGAGAAACGAAATGCCCAGCACTGTCCGCCTGCACCGCGTGCTTTCCACCAAACCTGAAAAAGTCTATCGCGCTTTCATCGAGGCGGACGCGCTGGCGAAATGGCTGCCGCCGAACGGCTTCACCTGCACGGTGCATCACTTGGATGCAAAGGCCGGCGGCAACTTCAAAATGTCGTTCCGCAACTTCACCACGGGCGAAAGCCATGCTTTCGGCGGCGACTATGTCGAGCTCGTTCCGGGTGAGCTCGTGCGCTACACCGACAAGTTCGACGATCCTAACCTGCCCGGCGAGATGCAGGTGACGGTGACGTTGAAGAAAGTCTCGGTCGGCACGGAGATGGAGATCACCCAGGCCGGCATTCCGGACGCCATCCCCGCCGAGGCCTGCTATCTCGGCTGGCAGGAGTCGCTCAAGAACCTGGCAAGGCTCGTCGAGCCCGAGATCAGTCAGTAAAGATCGATCGCAGGGTCTATGCAGCCGGCCGCGACGGAGCGGCCGGCACGCGGCCCGATTTCCAATCCGCGACGTTACGCGTTTCCCCCGCTTGCCAGAATCGCTGCGCTGGGCTGGATTGAGCAAAGCCGAGCTCGAATGCCGAACGGACAGGCAGAAGGGGGCGCGATGGAGCCGATTCCAGCCGGATCGTCACCGGCTGACGACAAGGTCGAGCATTACGAGCTCGGCCTCTGCCTGTCGGGCGGCGGCTATCGCGCCATGCTGTTCCATGCCGGCGTGCTCTGCCGGCTGAACGAGGCCGGCCTGCTTCAGAAAATCGACATGGTCAGTTCGGTCTCGGGCGGCTCGATCGCCGCCGGGCTGCTTGCGGTTCTCTGGCCGCGCCTCAGCTTTGCCGACGGCGTTGCCACGAATTTCCGCGAGCTTTACGTCGAAAAAATCCTCGCTTTCTCGCAGGTCTTCCTTGACGCGCCGTCGATCCTCAAGGGCGTGTTCAACCCGTTTTCGAGCGCGGCGCGCGAAGTCGCCACCTGCTACGAGCGCCATCTGTTCGACGGCAAGGTGCCGACGCTGAAGAGCCTGACCCGGCGTCCGTGGTTCGTGTTCTGCTCGAGCAATCTCAGCACCGGCTCGCTGTTTCGCATGTCCAACCGCTACATTGCCGATTACCGGATCGGCATGGCCAAGCATGCGGACCTGCCGGTCGCGACCGCGGTCGCGGCGTCGTCCGCCTTCCCGCCGTTTCTGTCGCCGCTCAGGCTCGACCTCACTCAGTTCGCGTGGGAGAACGACAAGCTCGACGCGAGCGTCGGCCCGCCGGTCCCGGCCGGCCGCGCCGTGCTCACCGATGGCGGCGTCTATGACAATCACGGCATCGAGCCGGCGCTGAAGCGCTGCCGCTGGCTGTTGGTCAGCGACGCCGGCGCGCCCTGGCGAGCGTCCGGCTCCGGCTACTGGAACTGGTTCTCGCAGTTGAAGCACGTGCTCGACACCACCGACAACCAGGTGCGCTCGCTCCGGCGGCGCGACCTCATCGCCCGCTTCCAGGCGGCGAAGGATGCCGACGACCAGGGCCTGCCCAATGACGCGACCCGGCCCGACTATGCCGCCACCCGCGGCGTCTACTGGTCGATCGCCAGCAAGCCTGACGCCGCCGAGCCGAGCTTCGTGCAAAGCGCGGCAATCGCGCCTGCCGATATCGGCACGTCGCTTCATTTCCTGGGAAGCGAGGAGACGATCGATCTCGTCAATTGGGGCTATTGCGCCAGCGACCAGGCGCTGCAGAGCTGGTACCGGCCGGCGGTGCCGGCTGGAAAGGGCGTGCCACTGAAGGCGGGCGACGTGAAGCCCGGACGCTGTGCGGTGGTGTCAAAGGCGCTGATGAGCGGTTTCAAGGTGTGAGCATGGCGTTCGGACTCCGCGTCCGCTTTCGCCAATCGCCATCGTGGCGCAATCCAAACCGGTTCGTGCCCTGCACCGCCGCGTGCTAACAGAGGCGCTTTCAACAAGGATGGACAGCGACATGGCAGGAGAAAAAGTAGTTCTGGTGACGGCGGGGGCAGCGGCATGGGCGCGGCGGCGGCGAAGCGGCTGGCCGCCGACGGCTTCAAGGTCGGCGTGCTCTCCTCCTCCGGTAAGGGCGAGGCGCTGGGCAACGAACTCGGCGGTTTCGGCGTCACCGGCTCCAACCAGTCGAACGAGGATCTGAAGCGGCTGACCGACGGCGCGCTGGAGCGCTGGGGCCGCATCGACGTGCTGGTCAACAGCGCCGGCCACGGGCCGCGCGCGCAGATCATCGAGATCAGCGACGAGGACTGGCACAAGGGCATCGACACCTATTTCCTCAACGTCGTGCGCCCGACCCGCCTGGTGACGCCGGTGATGCAGAAGCAGAAGGCGGGCGTCATCATCAACATCTCGACCGCCTGGGCGTTCGAGCCGAGCGTCGCCTTCCCGACCTCGGCGGTGGCGCGCGCCGGGCTCGCCGCCTTCACCAAGATCTTTGCCGACACCTATGCGGCCGATAATATTCGCATCAACAACGTGCTGCCGGGCTGGATCGACAGCCTGCCCGGCGTAGAGGAACGCCGCCAGAGCGTGCCGATGAAGCGCTACGGCACATCCGAGGAAGTGGCGGCAACGATCTCCTTCCTCGCTTCCGACGGCGCGGCCTATATCACCGGCGAGAACATCCGCGTCGATGGTGGATTGATGCGGGGGTACTGAGGCTCGTTTCGGCAGGCACAGCTGTCGCTCGCCGGTACGCGGCTGCGGCTGACCGCTGGACAATGGCCGTCGCCTCCCGCACCGTTAAGACTGCAAGGGAGACACGAATGAGCGCTTCACTCAGGCTGGGCATTGTCGGCGGCGCCGGCTGGCTGGGCGGCGCGATCGCGGGTGCCGCGCTTTCGGCCGGCGTGGTGCGGGCGGAGAACCTCGCCCTCTCCTATCGGAGCACCAAGCCGGATCGCTTTCCAGGCGTCTTCTGGAGCGACGACAACCAGGCGCTCGCCGACCGCTCGGACGTCATCATGCTTTCCGTGCGGCCGCAGGACTGGCCGTCGCTCGAGCTGGATGCCAAGGGCAAGCTGGTGATTTCGGTTATGGCCGGCATCCGGATGGCCGAGATCGGCGAGAAGCACGGCACCGGCCGCGTGGTGCGCACGCTGCCCAACGCGGCTGCCGAGGTCGGCAAATCGTACACGCCGTGGATCGCGAGCGGCGACGCCACCGAATTGGACCGCGCGACCGTGCGCGCGATCTTCGGAGCCTGCGGCGTTGAGGATGAGGTCGGCAGCGAGCGCGACATCGACTATCTCACCGGGCTGACGGGCTCGGGGCCCGCCTTCCCTGCCCTGCTCGCCGAAGCGATGATGCGCGACGCCGTGGCCTTCGGCCTCAAGCCGGAGGTCGCGCGCCGCGCGGTCAACACCGTGCTCACCGGAACCGGCCGGCTGCTGGAGCTCAACGACGCTTCACCGGCCGATACGGTCGAGGCCTTTCTCGGCTATCGCGGCACGACAGCGGCCGCGATCGAGACGATGCGCGAAGCGGGCTTCGACCAGGCCGTTGCCAAGGGACTGGCGGCCGCGTTCCTCAAGTCGATCGCGATGGGCAAGGCGTGAGCCGACGACGCCGCCCTTTGAGCGCGGAATGCATCAGGCGAGCATCCGCCGGATCGGGCCCCGCCGCTCAGGTGAGTCGTGCCGCCTACGCGAACTCCTCGCGCCGCGATGCTTAATTTTTGATAAAAGAAATTAGTAATATTGTGTAAAACTGAGTGAGCCCTCGCGTGCAAATTGTATTAGGGCGTTCTCACTCTCTTTTCTTGCGAATAATTGATCGCCGAACGGCAAATTTTCTCTGTACTATTACACAATTCCTTGGAACGATACCCGGAATTACAAGTTGACCCGCTAGCGATCGGTTGAGTTCGCATGCCGATTCAAGCAAGCCGTGTATTGCGAGGAGGGTTGTCCGATGAGCAGCTTCGTCAATGCCGTAGGCGTTCCTCTCCCCTATAGCGGCTCGTCCAACCATTGGTACTCGGCGGCGGGGTCCGGACCGGACTTGTGGGGCACCTCCGGAAACGACACCTTCTATGGAGCTTCCGGCGTCAATGTCACCATGCACGGGAGCTACGGCGATGACATCTATTATCTCTATGCCGCGGGCAACAAGGTGGCCGAGGGCTATGGGGCAGGCATCGACACCATCAGCACATGGATGAGCTACACGCTTCCCGACAATGTCGAGAACCTGATCGTCACCAACGCCAAGAACTACGCTTTTGGAAACGACCTGGACAACATCATCACCGCCAAGGCCGGCCACCAGACGCTGGACGGCGGCAAGGGCAATGATGTGCTGATCGATGGCGGCGGCGGTTACGACACTTTCATCATCGCGAAAGGCAACGGAAGCGACCTGATCGCCAATTTTGCCGCGACTGACAGCGTCCGTCTCGATGGCTATGGGTTCACTTCCTTCGACGCCATCCACTCGAACATGATCCAGGCGGGACCGAACGTCATCTTGAACCTCGGATCCGGCGAGATCCTCATGTTCAAGGACACGACCATCGACAAGCTGCAGCCCAGCCAATTCCAGCTGCCGATCGACAAGTCCGACATGACGCTGTCTTTCAGCGACGACTTCAACGCGCTGAACCTCCACAACAGCCAAGGCGGCACGTGGGATACCAACTTCTGGTGGGGCGCGCCGAACGGCAGCACGCTCGCCACCAACAACGAGCTGCAATGGTATATCGACGCCAATTACGCGCCGACGAGCTCGGTCCACCCGTTCAGCGTGAACAACGGCGTGCTCACCATCACCGCGGCGCAAGCGCCGGCGGACATCAAGCCGCTGATCAACAATTACGAATACACGTCCGGCATCCTGACCACGCACGACAGCTTCTCGCAGACATACGGCTATTTCGAAATGCGCGCCGACCTGCCGGAAAACGCCGGCGCCTGGCCGGCCTTCTGGCTGCTGCCGGAAGACGGCTCGTGGCCGCCTGAGCTGGACGTTATCGAAAGATACGGCCAGACCCCGAACTCGCTTCTGATGACCGCGCATACGATGGAGACGGGTACGCACACCATGGTCGGGTCTACGGTGAATGCGATGGATACTGCCGGTTTCCACACCTATGGCCTGCTGTGGACGCCGGACAAGCTTGTCTGGACCTATGACGGCGTGCAGGTCGCGGAAGCGGCGACGCCCTCGGACATGGATAAGCCCATGTACATGCTGGTCAATCTTGCGATCGGCGGCCAGGCCGGCGCGCCGCCGGATCATCTTGCCACACCGGCTGAGATGAAGATCGACTACATCCGCGCCTATACGCTGGACGCTGTGGAGGCTAACCCCCTGATCGCCACCAGCAGCACCACCACCGCAACGCACAGCACTGCCACGCACAGCTTCGGCAGCAGCACGCTGCATCACGGTTCCGAGTTTGGGGGCCACGCTTAAGATTTTCAGGCGATCGGTTCGATGTCCCGGGATGATTTAGCGGCGGCCGATATGACTGCACCGTCGAGCCTGCGGGCGGTGTTCCTGCGCGCCGTCGGCGATGTCGGGCTCTTCTCGCTGCTGATCAACATCCTGCTTCTGGTGATCCCGCTTTATCTGCTTCAGGTCTATGACCGCGTGCTGCCCTCCTCCAGCGTCGAGACGCTGGTCTATCTGTCGGCGATTGCGGTTCTTGCGCTCGCTTTCCTCGGTCTGCTGGACGCGATCCGCGCCGTCTACACGCAGCGCGTCGCGGCCGCCGTCGACAGGAAGCTCGGGGCAAGGACATTCGCCCTCTCGCTGGCGCCCAAATATGCCGGCGGCCTGTCGCCGCTGCGTGATCTCGCCTCGGTCTGCGCCTTCGTCCGGTCGCGCGGCGTGGCGGTGCTGTTCGACCTGCCCTTTGCGCCCGTCTTCCTCGCTTTGCTCTATCTGATCCATCCGGTGCTGTTCTGGGTGACAGTCGCCGGCGCGGTGCTTCTGCTCGTCCTTGTCGTCGCGAACCAGCTCGCCATTGGCCGGAACGATGCCATGTCCGCGGAACGCTCGGCGTTGGCGAGCCATGCGGAACAGGTCTTTGCCCGCAATGCCGAAACGCTGCGCGCCATGGGCATGGTCGAGAACGCCGCTCGGGTCTGGGGGCGGCATGTCGGGGCAGCGCTCACGCTTTACGACCGTTCCTCGAGCGCCAATGCGATCTTCAGCGGCGCCTCGCGGGCGCTGCGCATGATGCTGCAGCTGGCCATCCTCGGCGCCGGCGCCTGGCTGGTGCTCGAGGGGCAGATGACGGCGGGCATGATCTTCGCCTCCTCGCTGGTGTCGTCGCGCGCGCTGCAGCCGCTCGACCAGCTGATCGGCGCCTGGCGGCAAATCGTCGAGGCAAAGCGGGCCTGGAAGCGGCTGGAGACGGCGCTTGCTGCGCACCCGGCCGAGAAGCGGAAACTGGCGCTCCCCGATCCGTTAGGCGCGATTTCGGTGCAGGACGTTTTCTTCATGGCGCCGAACGCACAGCCCGGCACCGAACCTATCCTCAAGCGGCTGAATTTCCAGATCGGCGCCGGCGAAGCGGTGGCGATCGTGGGGCCGAGCGGCGCCGGCAAATCGACGCTGGCGCGGCTGCTTGTCGGTGCCGCGCAGCCGACCGGGGGCGCAGTGAGGATCGACGGCGCCGACCTCAGGACGTGGGACGAAAAACAGCTGGGGCGACAGATCGGCTACCTGGCGCAGGAGGTGGAGCTCTTTCCCGGCACGATCGGCGACAATGTCGCCCGCTTCGACGCGCAGGCCGAGGACGCCGCGATCGTCGAGGCCGCCAGGCGCGCCCAGGCGCATGAGTTGATCCTGGCGCAGCGCGACGGCTACCAGACGATGATCGGCCCTTCCGACAGGACGCTCTCGGGCGGCGAGCGGCAGCGGATCGGGCTGGCGCGCGCCTTCTACGGCAACCCGCGCATTCTCGTGCTCGACGAGCCCAGTTCCCATCTCGACGGCAGCGGCGAGGCGGCGCTCGAAGTGGTGCTGGTCGCCGCGCGGGCGGCCGGCGTCACGATCCTCGTGATCACACATCGGCCGTCCATCGCAACGGCCTGCGACCGCGTGATGGTTCTGCGCGGTGGTGTGATCGAGGCCTTCGGCCCGAGCGCCGAGGTGCTGCGGCGGTCCACTGTCGATAGAGGCGCCGGCAACGCCCCGGCCGCCCAGCAGGGCACGGTGGTGACCGGATCATTCGCGCCGATGATCCGCACGCACGGCATCCGCTTCGGATCCTAGACGATGACGATCGAGAGCCTTGCCTGGGATGGACAGCCGCGCACCGACTTCCGGCGCGTGGCCTTCATAGGATATGCGGCAATCGCGCTCTTTGCGGGCGGCTTCGGCTATTGGGCGGTAAGCGCGCCGCTGTCCGGCGCGGTAATCACGCAGGGCACGATCTCGGCGACGGGCGGCAACATCCTCATCCAGCAGCCCGAGGGCGGCATCATCCAGCAGCTGCTGGTCCGCGAGGGCGACCGCGTGCAGCAGGGCCAGGACCTCATCCTGCTCGACCGGACGGCAGCGCAAGCCGAGCTCAACCGTCTGACCAGGCAGTCGATCGCGCTCAAGGCGAGCATGGCGCGGCTGGAGGCGGAGCGCGACGGGCTGGACAGGCTCGCGCCGATCACCGAGGCAGCGCCGGCGCCGTTCCAGCAGGATTTCCAAAACCTCATCCGCGAGCAGCAGAAGGAGTTCGACGCCAGGCTCGCCCGGTTCCGGTCGGAGCAATCGATCATGGCGCAGCGGGTCGCCATGCATCGCGAGTCGGTCGTGGGCTTGAACGCCCAGAAGCTCGCCATCCAGCAGCAGGCCGATGTCGTGAAGAAGGAGCTCGGCATCAAGACAGGCCTGCTCGACAAGGGCCTCACCAACCGTACCGAATATTCGCAGCTGCTGCGCTCGGAAGCCGATCTCGTCGGCCAGGCCGGCGCGCTGGAGGCCAATCTTGCCGGGGCCAACAGCCAGATCGTCGAGGCGCAGGTGCAGGTCGAGCGACTGACCACGCAGCGCGTGGAGGAAGCGCTGACCAAACTCGACGAGGTGCGCACCAACCTCGCCGACATCGAGGAGCAGATCAGGGCAGCCGAAGCGGTGCTTCAGCGCACGACGATCAAGGCGCCGGCGGCGGGCATCGTGGTGTCCTCCACCTATAATTCGAAAGGCAGCGTGATCGCGCCCGGCGAAAAGATCATGGAGCTCCTGCCCACCGCATCGGGCCTCAACGTCGATGCCAAGCTGCGGCCGAAAGACGTCGATCAGGTGCGCGTCGGCCAGCCGGCGAAGCTCAGGCTGTCAGCGCTCAACACGCGGCTGACGCCAGAGGTATCGGCGACCGTGACGCAGATCTCGGCCGACCGGCTGATCGACCAGGCTACCCACGAACCCTATTTCCGCGCCAAGCTGAAGATCGCCGACGCGCTCCCGCCCGGCGTCAAGCCGGAGCAACTCTATCCGGGAACGCCGGTCGAAGCCTTCATCAACACCGGCGACCGTACCTTCTTTGAGTATCTGGCGCGGCCGATGGTGGATTCGTTCGCCCGCGCGTTTGCGGAGAGGTGAGCGGGCGCTCCGCCCGACGCGACGGCGCCGTCGGGAGTTGCGTGCCTACGCAGGAACATAAGTCAACCTGATCGCTTCCTCCCCGATCAAATCACTGGCCACGAGGCGGAGCGGCGGCCGGGGCCGGCGAAGAATGGCTTTCCGTGACCAAGCACGACGGGATGGATGTAGAGACGATACTCATCGATAAGCCCGAGGTCGGTCAGGTTTCGCGCCAGGTCCGGTCCGGAAACGGCGATCTCCCCAGCGAGCCGAGCCTTCAGGTCACGTATCATCTCCGCCAGGCCGCCTTCGACAAGCGTGGCGTTGGGGCCAACGGACTGCAGCGTGCTCGACACGACCCACTTCGGCTGGCTCCGCCACGCCGTCGCGAATTCGCGGAGCTCAGGGGTCCACTCGGAACGGTCCTCGTCCCAGTAGCGCATGACCTCGTACATGCGACGGCCGTACACGCTGCCCGTCAGGCCGCGCACTTGCTCTATCCAGTGACGAAACAGCGCGGGATCGGGCGCAAATGCCTCGTGGTCGACATAGCCGTCCAGTGACTGATTCATTCCGAAGACGAGCTTCGCCATGCTAATTCCATCCCAGCATTCTTTCAGGATACCAGTGAATCGCGCCGCTGCGTGCTCTGTGACGGCCTTGTCACGCTCCTGGCCAGCACGACTGTTCAAACGGCGATCTGAAGCGCCCCGTAGCGTTTGACTTCGGCTTCGATCTCCCTGACCAAAGTCTCCAGCGCGGGATTTCGGGAGTTGCGTGCGCGCCTGATCACATAGGCCAGGTCCGGCGGCTTGGGGAAGTGTTTGTCGACGATCTCCATGCCGGGTTGCAGGTGCCGCTGGCTCAAGAGCGCGACGCCGAGCCCGGAGGTCACGCCGGCGACGATCCCGGCTGCGCTGGAGCATTCGAACACGGTCTCGAACACCGTTCCCTCGTCCTGCCCAAGATCGAGGCCCCAGCGCCGATAGAAGCAGTTCTCGTCGAAGGACAGGAACGGGATCGGCTTTTCCTTCGACAGGACCAGATCCGGCGACTTCACCCAGTGCAGCGTCTCGCGGTAGAGGACGATGTCGGCAGGGCGAACCTCGTGCTGGAACAGCTGGACGATCGCGGCGTCAAGGGCCCCCTGGCTGAGCTGCTCCCGCAAGACGAGGCTCATGCGCACTTGCGTACGGACGCTCACCTCGGGATGAAGCCTACGGAACCGGCCAAGAATGCGTGAGAGATCCGTGCAGGTCGTATCCTCGGTCATTCCCAGCGCGATCTTGCCTTGCAGCGTGCTTTTCGAGAGGCTCAGTACCGCCTCGTCATGAATACCCAGGATGCGCCGCGCATAACCCAGGAGATCGTGCCCGGCCGTGGTGAACAGCGGCGCGTTTGGCTTCCGGCTGAGAATTTCGCAGTCGAGGCTCGCTTCCAGCCGCCTCATCTTGTGGCTGACGGCCGATTGCGACAAACCCAGAACCTCGGCCGCACGGGTGACACCGCCATGTTTCTCGATCGCGACCAGCGCCCGCAGGGCATCGACATCCAGGCGGCGGCTCATAATTCCAGCCATGACAATCCTCGCTCGCAATGAAGCAACGCGGCCAAAGCTCTGACACAGAGCAGGCTTTTGGGCAAATCCTTATGTCATTGTTCGTGGCTGTTTCATGAGCCTATCGAAATTTGTCATGTGCAAGGCAGCGAGTGTGCAGCCATAAGTCTGCGCCAGACAGCGCTGGTGATCCGCTTCAGGAGCATGGCGCACCGCTCGAATAAAGACAGCCCATGACGCTTCTGCAGAACAAGCCTCATCCTCTGGTATGGCCGACCGTGGCGGCAGCCCTGGTCCTAAGCTGGAGCTCCGGCTTCGTCGGCATCCGCTACGCCAGCGAGAACGCCGACGTCATGCTGGTCCTGTTCTGGCGGACTTTTTTGTCCGGACTTATCCTTCTGCCATTTGCTCTGCTGATCGGGCAGCGCATCAGCGGGCGCGCCTTGGCGCAGCAGATGGCGTTCGGCGTGGCGACGATGTTCCTCTATCTAGGCGGATTCGCTCTTGCCATCGGCCAGCGCGTTCCGACCGGCCTTGTCGCGCTGATCTCCGATCTTGTCCCTCTCGCCATCGCGGCGCTGTCGCAGCCCATTCTCGGCCTCCGGCTGAGCGCAAGACAATGGATCGGAACAGCCCTGGGCGCGAGCGGCGTCCTTATCGTCTCCCTGGACAGCCTCAGTCTCGGCAAAGCACCGGTCTGGGCCTATGTCCTCACGGTCGCTTCCATGCTGGTGTTCGCCCTGGCGACCGTGGTGCAGAAGCGGATCAGGACGATCGATATGCCCATCCATCAGAGCTTGTGCATTCAATGCCTGACGGCGGCGATCCTCTTTGCCGCCTGCGCCGAATGGAACGGCGGCCTGACACCGCCGCTCGATGGGCGTTTCCAGTTCGGCATGGCGTGGCTGGTGCTGTTCTCGACCTTCTTCTGCTACGGCGTCTACTATATGAGCCTGCGTCACTACACCGCCGCACAGGTCAGCAGCGTGGTCTATCTCAGCCCGCCGGTGACGATGCTCTGGGCGTGGCTGATCTTCGGCGAACCGCTATCGAGAGCGATGTTCCTCGGCCTGGCGGTGACCCTGTTCGGTGTCTGGCTGACCTCATCGAGGAGCGCTGCATCGAAGGACAAAGCGCGTCTGAGCTCATGCGAGCAGCCTGCCGGATAATCACGCGACACCAACAAGGAGTGCAATTCCATGAAGCTGACCGATTTCAAGGCCCTGACCTTCGACTGCTACGGCACGCTCATCGACTGGGAATCCGGCATGATCGAGGGCCTGAAGCCGCTGACAGAGCGCGCCGGCCGCCGTTTGAGCCGCGACGACATCCTCGAGGCGCATGCCCGGCACGAATCCAGCCAGCAGAAATGGACTCCGGCAAGACGCTACCGCGACCTTCTGCCGATCGTCTACAAGCGGCTTGCCGAGGAATGGGGCGTCGTCGCCACCGCAGAGGAATGCACGGCCTATGGCGAAAGCGTGAAGGATTGGCCGGCCTTTGCCGACTCGGCGGAAGCCTTGCGGTATCTCAAGCAGCACTACAAGCTGATCATCCTTTCCAACGTCGACAACAAGAGCTTTTCGTTCAGCAACAAGAAGCTCGGCGTCGACTTCGACGCGATATACACGGCAGAGGACATCGGCTCCTACAAACCTTCCGCCCGCAACTTCGACTATATGCTCGAAAAGCTGGCGACGATCGGGGTGGAGAAAAGCCAAGTCCTGCACACTGCCGAAAGCATGTTCCATGATCACGCTCCCGCCAATCGCGTCGGCCTGGCATCGTGCTGGATCTATCGCCGTCATGCCGACCAGGGCTTCGGCGCCACGATGCACCCCGGCGACATGCCAAATGTGGATTTCCGCTTCGACAGCATGGCCGACCTCGTCAACGCGCACAGGCAAGAATTGGGCGCCTGAGTCCGCAGCGCGCGGAGGAGGCGCTGACCGAGCCGATGAGACCCCGAGATAGCTACACGACGTTATGCCGCCTGCTTTCGTGGCGTCCTCTCGCAACCGGATTCAATCCGCCAGCCTTGGAACCAAAAGACCTGCGAGACTGTTCAGCTATCGTTTGATACAACGCTGACGTGCCCTGCCGGTTGGGCAATCGGCGCTTTCGAGGAGTCTCACCATGTCCAGAATTCGTTCAGCCGCGATTGCGGTCATCGCCGCTGTCGGCGTGAGCTTTGCCAGCGCTGCTCACGCCGACAGCGGCACGATCCGCTTCTCCATCTATAAGGCGGCCTTCTTCATCGGCGGCGCCGGCGGCGAAGGGACGCTGACCTTCCGTGGTCGCAACTATCCCATCTCGATCGGGGGCATCTCGGGCGGCCTCGCCTTCGGGGCTTCCAAGACCTATTTCAAAGGCACAGTGCGCCACATTCGCCGCGCCCGCGACGTGGCGGGAGTGTACGGCGCGGCGGGCGGCGGCGGCGCGCTCGGCAGAGGCGCTCAGGTGATCGTCATGACCAACGACAAGGGCGCCGAGCTCCAGCTCACAGGCCGGCAGGTAGGCCTGCAGATCAATGCCGATCTCAGCGGCATGACCATCGGGCTGAAATAAGGGGCGGTCAAAGCGGTCATTCCCTCCGCCGATTGGCGCTACCTGATCCAGCCGCACCGAATGCCCGGTAGAATGGGAAGGGCCCGACGTCGGGCCCTTTCCCTTGCTTGCCTGGACTGTTTGCGTGGGGGCACGGCACGACGCCATCGCCAACAGTCGGAGGCTCTCTGGCTCAATCGCCGCCTGTAGACATCGCGCTCCCAATCACCCAATCTGACCCGCGGGAACAGAAGCGCTTCAAAGAAAGCGCGGACCTTCGGGTGCGCATGAAAAATCGATGGACCTTGTATGATCCACGGCTGGCCTGGATGCTGATCGCGCCGGTGCTGCTGCTCTTGATCTTCTTCCTGGTGCTGCCGATCGCCGTGATGTCGGTCTACACCTTCTTCACCTTCGTCACCGCCGGCGTGGAAACCAGCGCGCTGACAACCGCGAACTGGCACGAATTCCTCACCGACAGCTACTATCACGGCTTTCTGTTGAAGACGCTGCGGGTCGGCGCCGTCACCGCGCTGCTCTGCGGCGTGCTCGGCTATTTTCCAGCCTATTTCATCTGGGCGACGAGCTTCAGGCACAAGTGGCTGCTGCTTCTCCTGCTGATCGTGCCGTTCTGGATCAGCTTCACCATCCGCACCTTTTCCTGGATCAACATTCTCGGCGAACAGGGCGTCATCAACGTGGCGCTCATAAAGTTGGGCATTGTCAGCGAGCCGCTGCCGATGCTCTACACCGAGGGCGCGGTGATCATGGGGCTGCTGCATTTCCTGCTGCCCTACATGATCCTCAACGTCTATGTCAGCCTGGAAAGCATCGACCGCACGCTGATTGCGGCAGCCCGCTCGATGGGCTGCACCAGCGCGCAAGCGTTTCGCGAGGTGACGCTGCCGCTTTCGCTGCCCGGCCTCGCGGCCGGCCTGCTGCTCTGCTTCGTGCTTGCCGCCGGCAGCTATGTGACGCCGCAGCTTCTGGGCTCGGGCCGCGACGCGCTGTTCGGCAATCTGATCTACGACACCATCATGAGCGAGCTGAACTGGCCGATGGGCGCCACGCTTTCGATCGTGCTGTTCGTCGTGCTCGGTTTCTTCGCCGCCATCTACACCCGCTACATGGGCATGTCGCAGATCGTCAAAGGCCTTGGAGGATGAGGGGATTGGGCGGATGAAGCCTGCACGCCGGAAAGAGGAAGGCAGATGGGCCTGGCGGCTGACTGGCTTCGTCACGCTCTGCGTCTACATCTTCATGTTCGCGCCGATTGCGGCGACCGTCATCCTGTCGTTCAACGCCTCGATGTTCGGCGGCTTCCCGATGACCGGCTTTTCGCTGCAATGGTACGGCAAGCTGATGGCCAATGAGGCGGTGCTGGCCGCGTTCCGAACGTCGCTGTGGATCGCCCTGGTCACCGCGGCCGCCACCACGGCGATCGGCGTCGTCACCTCGTTCGCGCTGGTGCGTTTCGAGTTCCCCGGCAAGCAGACGCTGAGCACGCTGGTGATCCTGCCGGCGCTGGTGCCCGAAACCATTCTGGGCGTCGGCCTCCTGGTGCTGATCAAGGCGGTCGACCAGCCGCGAACGTTGCTCCTCCTGGTGCTCGGCCATATTCTGCTCGCCGTGCCCTATGTGGTGCTGATCACCCAGGCGCGCATGGTGGGCATCCGGCGCGTCTATGAGGAGGCCGCGCTTTCGCTCGGCGCCTCGCGCTTCTCGTCCTTCCGCGAGATCACGCTGCCGCTGCTCATCCCGGCGGTCGTTGCCGGCGCGCTGCTCGCCTTCACCATCTCGTTCGACAACACCTCGGCCAGCCTGTTCTGGCGGCCGGCCGGCGTCGAGACCATGCCTACCCAAATCCTTTCGATGCTGAAGATTTCGATCAGCCCGGAGATCAATGCGCTGGGCACGGTCATGATCCTGGTGACCGTCGGCATCCCGCTGATTGGCGGCATTCTCATGCAAAGCCTGACAAAATTGAGAAGACGAGGCGAACCAAAGGAGGAAGCAAAATGAAACTATCCACCACCAAGCGGCTGGAACGGCTGCATGACCGCTACGTGAACGGCGATTTGAGCCGCCGCACCTTTCTGAGCCTGACCGCCGCCGCCGCGGCCTCGGCCGGCCTCTCCATGCCGTGGATGAGCCGCGCGCTCGCCGCGGTCGAGCAGGTGCGCTTCGACGGCTGGGGCGGAACCGTGCAGGAGGCGATCGACAAATACGCCTTCCAGCCCTACACAGCCAAGACCAAGATCAAGGTGGTCCAGGGCACGTTCGGCGACGAGAACGAGATCATCACCAAGATCAAGACGGCGAAGCCAGGCGACTTCCAGATCGTGCATTCGTCCGGCGTCAACTACTACATCAAATACGTCAATGCCGGCATGAACTCGGAGATCAACGAGGCCAACATTCCAAACATGGCGAATGTGCTGCAGCCGATGATCGAGCCGTTCCGCAAGCTGACGCCAAAGCTCTCGGCGGTGCCCTACGACTACGGCACCACCGGCATCGCCTACAACACCAAGGTGATCTCGCCCGAGGAGGCGAAGGAAAAGGGTGCCGGCCTGCTGCTCGACAAGAAATACGCCGGCAAGGTCGGCGGCTATGCCGACATGACCACCCGCGTCTGGTACGCGGCTTTGGCCACCGGACAGGATCCCAACAACATCAAGGACATGGATACGATCTGGGCCAAGGTGCGCGAGACGCGCGACCTCGCCAAGAAATTCTGGAGCTCCGGCGCGGAACTGATGGACCTGTTGTCCAAGGGCGAGATCGTGGTGACCGACGCCTGGTCGGGCCGCGTCGCCGCCCTGCAGGATCAGGGCCATCCGATCGGCTATCTCGATCCGGCGGGCTCCTATGCCTGGATGGAGGACATGCTGATCCTGAAAGGCTCGCCGATGACCGAATGCGAAGAGCTGATCAACTTCATGCTCGATCCGGCGACCTCGATCGCGGTGGCCGAGGGCCAGAGCTACCCGCCGTCGCTCGACCCGACCAAGGTGAAGCTAACCGAGAAGATCGAGAAGCTGCCGGCTTTCGACAAGACCGGCTCGATGAAGGCGCTGACCTTCGCCGATCCGGTCTACTGGGCGACCAACGAGGACGCCTGGACCAAGCAGTGGGACAGGATCGCGAAAGGTGCCTGACAGAAGCGAAGCGTCACTCAGCCCCCGGCCGGTCTCGGCCGGGGCACCCGGCACAGCTCCCAACATGAGTGCGGAGCAGCCAGCGGTCGAGTTCCGCGACATCGACATCGCCTATGGCAAGTTCGTCGCGGTGCGCGACTTCTCGCTGTCGATCCGCAAGGGCAGTTTCGTCACCCTGCTTGGGCCGTCGGGCTGCGGCAAGACGACGATCCTGCGCTCCATCGCCGGGCTGGTCGACATTTCGGGCGGCCAGATCATGATCGATGGGCGGCGGGTCGACGACGTGCCGATCTACAAGCGCAACATCGGCCTGGTGTTCCAGAGCTACGCGCTGTTCCCGCACAAGAGCGTGTTCGACAATGTCGCCTTCGGCCTGAAGTATCGCAACGTGCCGAAGCCCGAGATCGCGCGCAGGGTCGGCCGGGCGCTCGACATGGTGCGGCTGCCGGGCAGCGAGAAGAAGCTGCCCTCACAATTGTCGGGCGGGCAGCAGCAGCGCATCGCGCTGGCGCGGGCCATCGTCTTCGAACCGCAGGTGCTGCTGCTCGACGAGCCGCTGTCGGCGCTCGACGCCAACATGCGCGAGGAGATGCGCGTCGAGATCAAGAAGATCCAGAAGGCAACCGGCATCACCGCCATCTTCGTCACCCACGACCAGGAAGAAGCGCTCTCCATGTCGGACCGCATCGTGGTGATGAACGCCGGCTCGGTCGAGCAGATCGGCACGCCGGAGGAGGTCTATGAGCGGCCCGCCACCGCCTTCGTCGCCGATTTCCTCGGCAAGGCCAACATGCTTGCCGGCACTGTCAGCAGATCCGACGGGCAGATAGCGGTGACGCTTGCCGCCGGCCAGACCGTCCATGTAACGTCGCCGCGGCCGCTGGCGCCGGGCAGCAAGGTCACCGTGGTGGTGCGGTCGCAGAAACTCTCGGTCGGTCCTGCAGCAGGTGGCAACCGGCTCTCCGGCCGGGTCGTCTCGACCTCCTATCTCGGCGGCAGCGCCATTTACGAGATCGACTTCGGCGGCAAGACGAGCATCCGCGCCAACGCGCCGATCAACGGCCGCATCGTCCGGGAGGGCGAGATCATCGAGGTCGGGTTCGATCCGAGCGGCTGTGTTTTGCTGGACGAGAACGGGCAGCGGATTTCGTAGCCTACCAAGCCCCTGTTCGCATCGGCCTTAAGGAATTCACTGCTTCGCCGCTTGAGCAGCCAAGCGGCCTGGATGCCTGAGGTTGGTCGGCGTGATGCCGGTGTGCTGGCGGAATACCCGGCTGAAGTGCCCGGCATTTTCGAAGCCGCACCTGTAGGCGATGTCGCCTATCTGCAGGTCGCTGCCTTCCAGCAGCGACTTGGCGTAGTGAACCCGGAGCGCCAGGTACGCGGCCATCGGACTTGTGCCCAGCTCGGTCGCGAAAAGACGCTCGAGCTGGCGCCGGGAGCAATTCAACCGGCTTGCGATCTCGGTGACTGATATCTTTTCCTGCAGGCTGCTTTCCATCAGCAGCAAGGCCCGTTTCACCGCACGGCTCGACGCTTCGGGAAACAGATCGCCGACGGGCTGCACGTCCCGGATGTTGCGGATGCGATCGAGCACGAGGATCTTGGCGGCCTTTTCCGCCGCCTTCTGACCGATGAATTGCGACACGAAATAACCGGCAAGGTCTGCCGCGCCGGTGCCGCCGGCGCATGTCGCGCGGCCGCGGTCGACGGAATAGAGGCTGTCGGCATGCGCATTCACATCGGGGAATTCGGCGCGAAAATCCTTGATGTGGAACCAGCTGACGGCGGCACTGTAGCCGTCCAGCAGGCCATAGCGGGCCAGCACGAAGCTTCCCGTGCACAGCGCGGTTATCGGCACGCCCTTGTCGGCGGCCCGCAGAAGGAACGCCTCCTTTTCAGCGCTGAGATTGCGGTTGGTGTCGAGCAGGCCTCCGACCACGACGACGTTGTCGAAGTCCTCCGGATTGCCGATCGCCTTGGTCGGCAGCAATTCGACGCCACAGCTCGCCCGGATCGGCAGGCCGCGCTCGCCGACGATCTGCCAGTCGAACTCCACCCTGCGGCTGCGATCGCCCTCATCGCCGGCGAGCCGCAGCGTGTCGATGAAAAGCGACAGCGGCGACAAAGTGAAATCGCGCACCAGGAGAAACGCAAACTTCTTGGCCATGCTTTGCGGACCTGTCCCTTGCGTTATCCGAAGCTCATTCAGACAAGATCGCCGTCCGGGCTGTCATTGTGCCACCGATCCATCCGGTCTTATATTGTGTACCAAGAAAATACAATCCGTTGACTCACTTGCAAGTGCATGCGACTCTTCCAACCGTGCCAGGTATGTCGATTGGCAGAGATGATTCCGAAGGTGCGCCATGAAGGGAAGCAAGGGCAGTCTCTATGACGATCTGAAACGTCGCATCCTGACAATGGAACTCGATCCTGACGAGGATCTGGACGAGGTGGCGCTGAGTGAGCGCTATGGCCTGTCGCGGACCCCTGTCAGGGAAATCTTCCGCCGGCTGGAGGGCGAAGGTTACATCGAGATCCGCGCGAACCGGGGCGCCAGGGTCGTTCCGATGAACCATTCGACCCTTCGGCAATTCTTCCTGGTCGCCCCCATGGTCTACGCCGCCATCGGCCGGTTGGCCGTGCAGAATTTCAAGCCTTCGCAGATGGTAGACCTGAAGGACACGCAGGAGCGTTTCCGCGCCGCCAGCAAGTCAGGCGACGCGCTTTCCATGGTGGTCGAGAACAACAGGTTTCACGAGATCATCGGTGAGATGTCTGCGAACACCTATCTTCAGCCCAGCCTCGGCAGGTTGCTGATCGACCACGCCCGCATCGGCCATACCTTCTTCCGCCCACGCAATGACGACATGCGCAAGCGGCTGCAGACGGCGGTCGAACATCATGACGGCTTCATCTCGGCCATCGGCGCGCATGACGAGGATGCCGTCGTCGACCTGGTGTTCGAGCACTGGGAACTGTCGCGCGAGAACATGGAAATGTTCATCGCGCCGCAGGGAATGAAGGCGGACGCGCTGGTCGGCGATAACTGACGGCCGCTTAGGAAAGCGACTGCGGCCGGGATAGGAAGAACGCCTGCTGCCGGGCCCGGTGCCGGCAGCGAAACTGCGGCGACGCCACCGAATACCTGCTCCATATCCGCAAATGCGCGACGGGCGCGCTCCCCAGAATTGTACTCGTGCCATATTTTTTATGTGTACGTAAATTATACAATCTGTTGACTCTCGGATGCTGACGTGCAATCTTTCGCGTTATCAAACGCGATCAACCGGTTTCGAGCGCTGCGAATCCCCGCTTGGGAATTCGCGGATGGCCTCCGTTTTGCCGAATGACGCATTGGTCGAAACGGCCACTCCATCGATGGAGAAATGTCTTGAAGTTTGAGGGCATCTACACGCCGGCGGTGACGCCGATCGGTCCGGACGGTCAGATCGATAACGCGGCCTTCGCCGACGTTCTCGAGTCGCTCATCGAAGCCAAGGTGCACGGCATCATCGTTGGTGGATCGACCGGTGAATATTATGCCCAAAGCGCCCAGGAGCGCTTCGAGCTCGGTGCTTACGCCAAGCAGGTGATCGGCACCCGCCTTCCGCTGGTCATCGGCACAGGCGCTACCAGGACCGAAGATTCGGTCGAATACGCCAAGGCGGCGAAGGAGATCGGCGCCGACGCGATCCTCGTCTCGTCGCCGCCATATGCCTTGCCGACGGAGCGCGAGAACGCGGTTCATGCGCTCACCGTCGACCGCGCGGCCAACCTTCCGATCATGCTCTACAACTATCCGGCCCGCATGGGCGTCATGATGGGCGAGGAGTATTTCTCCCGCGTCGGCAAATCCCGCAACGTCGTCGCCATCAAGGAAAGCTCCGGCGAAATGGGCAATTTGCACCGGCTTGCCCGCAAGTTCCCGCACATCTCGCTTTCCTGCGGCTGGGACGACCAGGCGCTGGAATTCTTCGCCTGGGGCGCCAGGAGCTGGGTCTGCGCCGGCTCGAACTTCCTGCCGCGCGAGCACGTCGCGCTCTACGAGGCCTGCGTGCTCGAAAAGAACTTCGACAAGGGCCGCGCCATCATGAGCGCGATGCTGCCGCTGATGGACTTTCTCGAATGCGGCAAGTTCGTCCAGTCGATCAAGCATGGATGCGAGCTGATCGGCCTGAAGGCAGGCGGCGTGCGGGCGCCGTTGCGGCCTCTCAATTCGGAAGAAAAGCGATCCCTCCAGACTGTCGTCGCCACGCTGAAGCGGACGGTCGCCCAGATCACGTCGGGAGCAAACCAATGCATGAGCCTTTGACCGCCGCCGAATACAAGGCGCTCGCCGCCGAGATTCAATTCCCGACCAATGCCTTCATCGACGGAGCCTTCCGTCCGGCGAATTCCGGCAAGACGTTCAGGACGACCAATCCGGCGACCGGCGAGGTGCTTGCCGACATCGCGGCTTGCAACGCCAGAGATGTCGACTTCGCCGTGGCCAAGGCCAGGGAGGCCTTCGACGACGGCCGCTGGCAGCATCTCGCGCCTGGCGAGCGCAAGACCGTGCTTTTGAAGTTCGCGAAGCTTTTGGAGCGCAACCGCCACGAACTCGCGGTCATGGAGAGCCTCGACAGCGGCAAGCCGATCCGCGAATGCCAGACCGTCGATGTGCCGGACACGATCCATACCATCCGCTGGCATGCCGAGCTGATCGACAAGCTCTACGACAACATCGCGCCCGTTGGTTCGAAGGCGCTGACCATGGTCGTGCGCGAACCGGTCGGCGTCGTCGGCTGCGTCCTGCCGTGGAACTTTCCGCTGCTGATGCTGGCCTGGAAGATCGGCCCGGCGCTTGCGGCCGGGTGCTCGGTCATCGTCAAGCCTGCCCAGGAGACGACGCTGACCACGCTGCGTGTCGCGGAGCTCGCCCATGAGGCCGGCATTCCGGCCGGCGTCTTCAATGTCGTGCCGGGGGGCGGCAAGGAGGTCGGCGAACCGATCGGAATGCATATGGGCGTCGACATGGTGGCCTTCACCGGATCGACGCCGACCGGCCGCCGTTTCCTGCGCTACGCGGCCGACTCCAACCTCAAGCGCGTCGTGCTGGAATGCGGCGGCAAGAACCCGGCCGTGGTTCTCGACGACGCCGAAGACCTCGATCTCGTCGCCGAACAGGTGGTCAACGGCGCGTTCTGGAACATGGGCGAGAACTGCTCGGCCACCTCGCGGCTCATCGTCGACGCCAAGATCAAGGACGAGCTGCTGCAGCGTATCGGCGCCTACATGCGCGAATGGAAGACCGGCGATCCGCTCGACCCTGAAAACCGCATCGGCGCGCTGGTCAGCAAGACCCATTTCGAGAAGGTGAAATCCTTCCTCGGCGACGTTAAGACCGAAAAGCTCTCGGTCGCCCATGGCGGCGCCACGCATAAGAGCGCCTATATCGAGCCGACCGTCGTCGACGGTGTCACGCCTGCGAGCCGCCTCTTCCAGGAGGAAATTTTCGGGCCGATCCTGTCGGTGACGACGTTCAACTCGCTGGGCGAGGCGATCGCGCTCGCCAACGACACGAATTACGGCCTGACCGCGTCCGTCTACACGGGGAGCCTGCGCAAGGCGATCAAGCTCTCCCGCGAGATCCGCGCCGGCGTCGTCACCGTCAACTGCTTCGGCGAAGGCGACGCGACGACACCGTTCGGCGGCTACAAGGAATCCGGCTTCGGCGGGCGCGACAAGTCGGTCTTCGCGCATGACAATTACTGCGAACTGAAGACGGTCTGGATCGACGTCTCCGACCGTTCGGTCGATGAGACCGTCCGGTGAGCGATCTCGTCGTCAAGCGGCTTCCGGCTGAATCCGGAATCTCTGGCTGGGAGGCGATCAGCAGACGCTGCTTCCCCGT
Source organism: Mesorhizobium sp. M1A.F.Ca.IN.022.06.1.1 (assembly GCF_003952605.1). Taxonomy (NCBI): domain Bacteria; kingdom Pseudomonadati; phylum Pseudomonadota; class Alphaproteobacteria; order Hyphomicrobiales; family Phyllobacteriaceae; genus Mesorhizobium; species Mesorhizobium sp. M1A.F.Ca.IN.022.06.1.1. The sequence continues at coordinate 738,160 of NZ_CP034455.1, forward strand.
CCGCACGCTCGACGGCGACATCAAGGCCGACTGGCTGATCATCGGCGGCGGCTTCGCCGGCCTCTCCGCCGCCCGGCGGCTCGCAAAGCTTCGGCCGGGCGACAGGATCGTCCTGCTGGAAGCCGGAGAGGTCGCCAAAGGTCCCGCCGGCCGGAATTCCGGCTATATGATCGACACCCCGCACAATTTGTCGTCGGGCGAATATTCCGTCGCCGGTGAGGCCGAAACAAAGGCGGAGATCGCCGAGAATCGCTTCGCGATCGCTTTCGCCGCCGAGGCGGCCGCGGAATACGCAATGTCCGCGCGCACCTTCGATCCCTCGGGCAAGATCAATGCCGCGGCGACCGAACGCGGCATGACACTCAATGCCAATTACGGCCGCTCGCTCAACACGATCGGCGAAGAGCATCGCTTCCTCGACGCGAGCGACATGCGGGAAATCACCGGGTCGTCCTACTATCTCGGCGGCCTCTACACGCCCGGCGCCGTGATGATCCAGCCTGCCGACTATATCCGGGGGCTCGCGGCGGGGCTCGCACCGAAGGTCGACATCTTCGAGCACTCGCCGGTGCTCAAGCTCACCCGGGCCGGAAGAGCCTGGAAGGCGGTGTCGCGCACCGGAAGCGTCACCGCGCCGAAAGTCATCCTCGGCGTCAACGGCCATATCGACGATTTCGGTTACTTCCGCGGCCGCCTGATGCACATCTTCACCTATGCATCGATGACCGCCCCATTCACCGCGAAGTCGACGGACAAGGACCGGTGGGCATTGCTGCCGGCCGATCCGATGGGCGCCACGGTCCGGAAGATAACCAACGACGGGCTCTCGCGGATCGTGATCCGGACCCGGTTCACCTATGACTGGCCCGTGCGGGTCAGCGAGAAGCGCTTGGCCGGCATCGCCGCCGAGCAGCGGACGTCACTCGATGCCAGGTTTCCGGACCTCAAGGATGTGCCGTTCGAATATGTCTGGGCCGGACGGCTTTGCCTCAGCCGCAACCACGTGCCCGCCTTCGGCGAGATCGAAGACGGCCTTTATTCGGCGTGCTGCGAGAACGGCCTTGGGACCGTGAAAAGCACGCTCGCGGGCATCATGGCCGCGGATCTCGCGACCGGCACCCGGTCGAACATGCTCGACAAATATACGGATCAACCCCAACCCGCGCGGCTTCCTCCCGAACCGTTCGCGTGGATGGGCATCAACACGGTGATCCGTTTGCAGGAATTGCGTGCTGGCCGCGAGGGATGAGCTCTCGCCGCGCAATGTGAAGACCGAGCAGACCGCGAAGTCTTCGAACGGGAATGGAAACGATAACTAAGGAGTGAGGAAACATGAAGACGTTGTGGAAAGCGCTCTGCGCTGCCGCGATGGTCGGGATGACCATGCTGTCCGCTCAGGCGGAAGAAAAGACAATCACCGTTGGCACGATGTCGTGGGAGGATCTCACCCCCATCACAGGCATCACCAAGAAGGTGCTTGAGGACGCCGGCTACACCGTCAAGGTGGTCGATTTTTCCGAATGGGGCATCGCCTACGCCGCATTGACCAAGGGCGACATTCAACTGCTCGCCTCGCAGACGGACTATGTCGCGCAGGACTACTGGGACAAGAACAAGAAGCGCCTCGAGAAGATCTCTCCGGTTTCGCACGGCCTCTACCAGGCGATCGCCGTGCCGAACTACGTGACCATCGATTCGACCGAGCAGCTCAACGACAACGCCGACAAGTTCGGCGGCAAGATCGTCGGCATCGAGCCGGGTTCGGGCCTGATGCGCGACGCCGCCAATGCGGTCAAGGAATACGGCCTGAAGCTCCAGCTGGTCGAAGGCAGCACCGCCGCGATGACCGCCGCGCTGAAGTCGGCCGTCGACCGCAAGGAATGGATCGCCGTCACCATCTGGGAGCCGTCCTGGATGATGCAGAAGTATCCCGTGAAATTCCTCAAGGATCCGAAGGGCATCTTCCCGCCGCCGCAGAGCTACTACTGGATTGCCAAGAAGGGCTTCTCGGCCGACCATCCGCATGCCCGCGAGGTCATCGCCTCGGTCTATGTGCCGCTCGCTGATATTACCGCCATCAACGGCGCGGTCAGCGACGGCAAGAAGATGGATGAAGCCGTCAAGGCCTGGACCGACGCTCACGCCGATCTCCTGAAGCGCTGGGAAAACATCAAGGGCGAGTAATCACACCAACGGCGGGCCGCCGAACCGGCTGCCCGCCTCCAAACACGATAGCCATTTGGTGGCCCATGGGGAAGGCAATGAACATGACCGTGAATGCCCCCAACGAAGTGTTGGTCGACTGCAAATCCGTGTGGAAGGTGTTCGGGAGCCGCGCCTCGGCCGCGGTCAAGGCGATCTCCGAGCGCGGGCTCCCCAAAAAGCAGGTGCTGCAGGAGTTCAACTGCGTGGTCGGTGTTGCCGACGCTAGCCTCCAGGTCCGCCGCGGCGAGATCTTCTGCATCATGGGCCTCTCGGGAAGCGGCAAGTCGACGCTGATCCGTCTGCTTAATCGCCTGATCGAGCCGAGCCTCGGCAAGATCACGGTCAAGGGAAAGGAGATCGCCAAACTCAATGCCTCCGAGCTGCGCGACATGCGCGCCCGCAATATCGGCATGGTGTTCCAAAGCGTGGCGCTCCTGCCGCACCGCACGGTTCTGGAAAACGCCGGCTTCGGCCTCGAGGTGCGCGGCGTCGCCAAGGAAGAACGCAACAAGATCGCCCGTGCTGCCCTCGGAAAGGTCGGGCTCGCCGATTGGACATCGCGCTATCCCTCGGAGCTTTCCGGCGGCATGCAGCAGCGCGTGGGCCTCGCCCGAGCCTTGGCGGCAGACCCGGAAATCATCCTCATGGACGAGCCTTTCAGCGCGCTCGACCCGCTCATCCGCCGTCAGTTGCAGGACGAGTTCCGGCAACTGACGAAGTCGCTCGGCAAGTCGGCGGTCTTCATCACGCATGATCTCGAGGAAGCCATCCGCATCGGCGACCGTATTGCTATCATGAAGGACGGCGTCATCGTCCAGGTCGGGACGGCTGAAGACATCGTGACAAAACCCGCAGACGATTACGTCTCCGATTTCGTGGCGGGCATTTCCAGGATTCACCTGGTCAAGGCGCACTCCGTGATGACGCCAGTGGGCGAATACAAGAGTGCGCAACCGCATAGCGACGTGAACGCCCTGCCCCAAACGTCGCCCGAGGCCGACATCGGCGCGCTCATCGACCTCACGACCCAGTCCGATCGCGATGCGGTCGCGGTGGTCGAGGGCGAAACGGTCGTCGGCGTCGTCACCATCCGCGGCCTGCTGCGCGGTGTCGCCGGCAAGCCTGCGGGGGAACTCGTGGCGGCATAGCTCGGGAGGAGCACTATGGACATCTCGACCATCACCGACACGTTCGACAGTTGGACCGACACGGCTCTCGGCTGGATAAGCGACAATGGCGACTGGCTGTTCGAAACGCTGAGGGCCGGGCTTGAAGGAACCTATGACGGCGTCCTCTGGCTGCTGCAGCTCGCACCGTTCTACCTGATCGCGATGGTCGCGGCGCTGCTCGCGTGGCGACTGATCAATGCCCTCGCCGGCGTTCTCGCCGGGCTTGCCCTGGTCTTCTGCGCGGTCATGGGGCTCTGGGCCGAGACCATGAGCACGCTCGCCCTGGTGATTACCGCCACCATATTGGCGCTGCTCTTCGGCATTCCGATCGGCATCGTGGCGGGTTTCGGCAGGGCGTTCGACCGTTTCCTCGAGCCGATACTCGACCTGATCCAGACGCTGCCACCCTACATCTATCTTCTTCCGGCGATCGCGCTGCTGGGTTACGGACCGGCGACCGCGCTCGTGGCCACTTTCATCGTCGCGATGCCTCCTGCCATCCGGCTCACTGCGCTGGGCATCCGAATGACGCCGCGCGAATTCGTGGAGCTGGGACACGCGACCGGCCTGACCCCTTGGCAGATGTTCGTCAAGATCAGGCTCCCCTTCGCCATCCCGAGCGTCATGGCGGGGATCAACCAGAGCCTGATGATGGCCTTCGGCATGGTCGTCATCGCCGGCATCGTCGGTTCGGGCGGTCTCGGCGAGACAATCTATTCGGCCGTGCGCACGCTCGACATTGCAACCTCTATCAACGCCGCCATCGCCATCGTCATACTGACCATGGTGCTCGACAGGCTCACGCAAAGCGCGGCCAGCCGCGCCAAGGGAGGCGCAAGATGAATTTCGATCTGCTCCGCTTTTCGCCGGGGGGTTATCTTGCCCCCGCGGTGGATTGGCTGAACACCAACTTCCATCCGTTTTTCGACGCCGTGGCCAAACTGATCGAGGCGGTGCTCAGCGGCATCGAAGTCGCCCTGCTCTACCCGCCCGCCTATGTGACGATCGTCTTGGCCGTTGCTCTGGCCTTCTTTCTCGTCGGCACCAGGGTTGCCGTCGTGACGGCCGTTGCGCTTCTCTTCTGCCTGCTGGCCGGCTTCTGGGCCGCGTCGATGCAGACGCTGGCGCTGGTGACGGTGGCGGTGATCATCTCGGTGTCGATCGCGTTCCCGCTCGGCATCCTGGCATCGCGCTCCAAGAATTTCGAGGCCGCGATCCGGCCGGTGCTGGACATCATGCAGACGGTACCGCCTTGGGTCTATCTCATCCCAGCCGTCATGATCTTCAGCCTCGGCCGCGTGCCGGCGATCATCGCGACGATCGTCTACGGCATACCGCCGATGCTGCGCCTGACGACGCTCGCCTTCAACCAGGTGCCGAAGGATCTTCTGGAGCTTGGCCAGGCCACCGGGGCTTCGCCGCGATCGATCCTGTTCAAGATAGAAATCCCCTCCGCCACGCCGACCCTGCTGGTCGGCCTCAACCAGTGCATTCTGCTCTCACTGGCTATGGTCGTGCTGGCCGGCCTCGTCGGAGCGGGCGGCCTCGGCGCGGAGGTGACGCGGGGATTGACCCGCATGGAGATGGGGCTCGGCCTGCGGGCCGGCCTGTCGATCGTGGCGATCGCCATCTTCCTCGACCGGCTGTCGAGGGGCGCGCTGGAGCGCAGCCGGGCACCCGGTGCGGCCAAGCCTGCCTGAACGGAGAGATCATGCGCCGCAGCTTCTTCTGCATCGACGCCCACACCTGCGGCAACCCGGTTCGGCTGGTCGCCGGCGGCGGACCCTTGCTGCCGCACGCCCCGATCGCCGAGCGACGCGAGCTCTTCGTGCGCGAGCATGACTGGATCCGGCGGGCGCTGATGTTCGAACCGCGCGGCCACGACATCATGTCGGGCGCCATCATCTATCCCGCCTACCGCGAGGACTGCGATTTCGCCGTCATCTTCATCGAGGTCAGCGGCTGCCTGCCGATGTGCGGCGCCGGCACGATCGGCCTGGTTACGGCGGCGCTGGAAGAAGGGCTCGTTACGCCGCGCATCCCGGGCAGGCTGTCGATCGAGACGCCGGCGGGAAGAGTGGACATCCAATACGAGAAGCCGGGCGAATTCGTGGACTCCGTGCGGATGTTCAATGTCGCCAGTTATCTGCATGCGGCCGATGTCGGCGTCCATGTTCCAGGGCTCGGCCGGCTCGTGGTCGACATCGCCTATGGCGGCAATTTCTACGCGGTGGTCGAGCCGCAGGAAAACTGGCAGGGTCTGGAGGGCATGTCGGCCAGCGACATCGTCGACCTCAGCCGGCGTCTGCGCGACGCGTTGGCGACTGTCTGCAATCCGGCCCACCCCGAGGACGAGAGAATAAGCGGCGTCCACCACGCCATCTGGTGCGACAAACCCTTGGGCAGCGATGCCGACGGCCGCGGTGCGGTCTTCTACGGCGACAAGGCGATCGACCGTTCGCCGGGCGGCACGGGAACGTCGGCGCGCATGGCGCAACTTCGCGGCAAGGGCCGCCTGAAAGTCGGCGACAGCTTCCGCCAGGAAAGCCTGATCGGCACTGTCTTCGAGGGCCGTGTCGAGGCGGAGGTTGACGTTGGCCCTTTCAAAGGCATTCGGCCAAGCGTCGGCGGATGGGCGCAAATTATTGGCCACAATACGATCTTTGTGGACGACCGCGATCCGTTGGCCCACGGATTCCAGATCAGGTAGGCGCTTGCTTCGCTGCCTTGTCGTGGCCTCGGTCGTCCGAATGGCCGAGCATGCGAAGCGCACGGCCGATATTTACCTAAGCTGGCCAGTCTGGCCATCGTCCTTAGGGATGCGTTTCAATTGTGTTAGCATTAGCGCATATTTCTATCAGCCGGTGCCCTCTTAGCGAAGTCCCCGTACTAGGTCCCCGCCGGTTAGGCCCGGTGGCCCTTGCCTTTCGCCACCAAACCCACAAGGGCTCCGGGCCGCTCCCGTGTCAGGGTGTCGACAGACCGTGTCATTCGAACCCCCAAGGACATCGGGCATGGGCGATCGACCGCGCCGATGCGGTAAACTCTCCTTGCACTTGCCATCACCGGGCTACGCGACGCGAGCCGCATGCGGCTTCAACATCGTGGCAAGCACGATGCCGGCGACGATGAAGGCGGCGCCGATGAGATCGTAGTCATGCAGGCTCTCGCCGAGCAGCAGATAGGCGAGGATGGCGACGAACATCGTCTGCAGATAGAGCAGCATGCTCGCCCGGCTGGCGCCGAGCGTCGCCACGCTGCGATTGTAGAGATAGTACATCAGGGCGCCGCCCGGGCCCGCCAGATAGGCGAGCGCGAGCCAGCCATGGGCGTTCAAGGCGGAGCGTTCGTCGTTGACCAGTTCCCACAGATGGAAAGGCAGGGCGACGAGCGCGCCGGCGCCGAGCAGGAGCACCACCAGCGGCAACAGCTCGATGCCGAATTTGGACCGGCGCACCAGCACGGTGTAGAGCGCCCAGCAGAACGCGCTGCCGACGATCCACAATTCGCCCAGGTTGAACTGGAGCTGAAGCAGCGCCGCCAGGTCGCCATGCGCGACGATCACCAGCATGCCGGCGAGCGCAAAGACCGCGCCGAGCGCCTGCCAAAGCCCGAGCGGCTCGCCGAGCACGAAACGCGCGAGCACCATCGTCATGACCGGAGACAGCGCCATGATGATGCCGGCCGTGGTCGCGTCGGTGTCGGCGAGGCCGCGGTAGATCATGCCCTGGCAGAGCGTCAGGCCGATCGCTCCGACGGCGGCGATCTCGAGCGGCCGGGATTTGAGAAGCGCGATCATCGCGCCGTGATGGCGATGCACGATCGGCAGCAGGATGGCGCAGGCGAGCGCAAGCCGCCAGAAGCAGAGTCCCCAGGGCGGCATTTCCGGCGCCACCCATTTTGCCGCGATATAGACGCCGGCCGACAGCAGCCAGCACAGCACCGCGGCCGGATAGCCGGAGAGCGAAGGTATCGAGGCGGCGGCGGACTGTTCCGTCGGATGAGCTATCGGCACCGCCTGCATGTCATGCCCCCGTTCAAAGAACGTCAGCGCCCAAGGATGGCGGCAATATATCTCAATCCCGGGCCGTCACATATATGCGCTTCCATGGACAGCGGCGGCCAAGATGCTTCGCTCTGGCTGGATGTGCTTCGGCGCCGCTACCGCATGCGCCCGCCACCGGAGCCATGCATGAACGACTGCAGCTCGTCCAGGTCGAGGCTGCCGTCGCCATCCTCGTCGGCGGCGTTGAAGATCCTGCCGACGATATCCTGAACTTCGCCCTGCGACAGTGCGCCGTCGCCGTCGGCATCCACTATCGCGAACATGACCTGCATACGGGCGCGGTGCATCATGCGCGGTCCCATCCGATCAGGCCTGCCAGCCATTCTGTCGCCGTCGCGCCGCGCTTGTCTGTCTTCGCGGTGCCAACGTCCGCCATGCCGGGGTCCCTGTTCAGCCGAACGATCTTCCTGCAGCTTCTCCTGGAGCGCGTCGTCGATCATCTGGCGGATCACCTCGCGCGTCGGACCTGCGGGTTGGGCGTTGGCTTCCGGTGTCGCGGTCGGTCCAGGCTTCTGCGGAATCGGCGTGGGCTCCGGCGCAGCACTTGTCTGGGCAAGGACCGGGAAGCTCATGAAAAGCAAGGCAGCAGCGGCGGCTGTGGTTCTGTACGGAAGTTTCATCGGGTTCTCCCTTGAGCTGTGACTGTCTCTCAAACTGAGATGCACAACCAACCTGCTCTCGATCCGATGGTTCCGCGCGAAGCGCCGACGGCCCAAGAAGTGTTTCGAGCCTGCAGAATGCCGGCGCGCTCCTAGGCGCGTGACACGGACTTCGACATCCCGCCAAGCTCCATCGCTCAATCACCTAAGAGCAATGTTTCGCGCTGCCGACGGCAGCAGGCTCTCGGTGCCGGGCGCGGAAACCGGGGCGCCGTGAAGAACCCAGTCGGCCGCGATCTGCCCGATCACCGGTGCCAGCTGGATGCCATAGCCGCCGGCGCCGGCAGCGGTCACCAATGTCGGCTCGGAAGCATCGATCGGGCCGACGAAGGGGCGATGGTCGGCGGTCACCGGGTAAAGGCCGGCCCAGCCCCGGCCAAGCCGCGCGCCCGGCAGGTCCGGCAGCCGCTCGAGGAGAAGCTCCGCCAGTCTGACCTTCGATCCTTCCTCGCACTGGTCGTTATAATCGTCGGGATCCTCCGGCGCGAGCGAGTCGACCTTGTGGATCTCGGCGATCAGTTCGGTGCTTTTCTCATGGCGGAAGTTGAGGCCGCTGCCTTCGCCGTTCACCAGATCCATGACCATCGGCATCGTGTAGCCGAGCGGCTCGTCGAGATGGATGACGACCGCCTCGTGACGCTCGGGCCAAATGTGCAGGCGCTGGCCGAAGAGTTCGGCGACCTGAGGCGCCCAGGCTCCTGCCGCATTGACCACGACATCGCAATCGATCGGATCGCCGCTGGTCTCCAGCGTGTAGCCGCCCGGCCGCCGCCTTACCCCGAGCAGCTTGCGATACTGGCGGATTTCGCCGCCCTGGGTGCGGACCGAATGCGCCAGGAAAGTGCACATCTCGTGAGGGTCGAGGAAGCCATTGTCGGGCCCGAACAGCCCACCCTCCAGCCCACCCGGGTTGATATGCGGCACGAGTTCCGTGAGTTCGTTCGCACGATAGAGTCGGGAGCGCAGGCCGGCCTCTTCCTGAATTTCCACCGACTTTGCAAACAGTTCCATCTGCTTCTGCGTGCGCGCCAGCCGCAGATAGCCGATATGGTTGAAGCCAAGCCCCTGGCTCTCCCATTGGCGGAAGCGGCGCAGCGCATGAACGCGAAGCATGATCTCAAACGGATCGGTAAATTGCGATCCGACCACGCCAACCGACCTGCCGCTCGATCCGGAGGCGATCGACTGGCCTTCGAGCACGGTTACGCGCGCGCCCTGTTCGACAAGGTGGAGGGCCGAGCACAAACCCAACGTGCCGGCGCCGATCACCACCACATGAGGAGAAGCTGTCATCCGTGATCCTCCTGTCGGCCTGTCTCAGGACTGGCGAGCGATCTCGCCCAGGGTCTCGTCGATCGCCTGCAGAATGGCGCGGGCGTCCGCCTCGGTCATCGGTGTCGACAGCGCGAACAGGCCATAGCTGGCCGACAAGACGCCGCGGCCAAGCAAGCCCTTGTGGAAGGCATCGAGCTTCCTGCGTTCGGCCTGGCCGGGATAGACGGAGCGGTAATCCGTGACGGGATGCGACGTGAAATGGACCTTGAAGAGCGAGCCCAGGCCGACGCATTGGCCGGCAAGACCATGCTTGCCCAATGAGGCGGCGATGCCGTCGCGCAACAACGCGCCGAGGCGATCGAGGTGGGCAAAGCTTTCCCTGGTCAGCGCCCGCATCGCGGCCAGCCCGGCGCGCATCGTCACCGGATTGGCGGTGAAGGTGCCGCCATGCGGCAAAGCGGGCTTGCCCTGGGTCGGATCGAACACCGCCATGATGTCGGCCCGGCCGCCGACGGCACCCACGGGAAAGCCTCCGCCGATGATCTTGCCCAGCGCCGTCAGGTCGGGCTCGATGCCCCACAGCCCCTGCGCGCCCGAATAGCCGAGGCGGAAGGAAATCACCTCGTCGAAGATGACCAGGGCACCCGCCGCATGGGCGATCTCGACCATGGCGTGCAGGTAATCCTGCCGCGCCGGAATGAGGCCGGCGCGGTTCGGCATGGGATCGACCAGCACGCCGGCGATGGTATCGCGCTCAGCGGCGAAGACCGCGCGCAGCGCTTCGCTGTCGTTGAACGGCACGGCGATCACATCGTCCAGCACCCCGCGCGGCGTGCCCCTCGCATAGGGCGTGGAATTCGGCATGTCTCCCCAATTGGCGGGAGTACTGTCAAGGCTGACTTCGGCGAAGTCGTAGGAGCCGTGATAGGCGCCCTCGATCTTGACGATTTTGGGCCGCCCGGTGAAGGCGCGCGCGGCCTTGATGGCCATCATCACCCCCTCGGTCCCGGAGTTGGCGAAGCGGATCCGGTCGACCGAGGGCAAGCGCTCGACCAGCAGCTCGGCAAGCTCGATCTCGCTGACCGTCGGCGCACCGAAGGCCGTGCCGAACGGCAGCTGGTCGATCACCGCGGCGGCCACATCCGGTTGCGTGTAGCCATGGATCATCGAGGTGAAATTGTTGATGCAGTCGTAATAGACGTTGCCGTCCACATCCCAGACCCTGCACCCCTCGCCTCGCGAGGCATAGATCGGAAACGGATCGACAAAGACCGTGGTGCGCGTGTTCCCGCCCGGCATCACCTTCCTGGCACGTTCGAACAGGGTCTTCGACAGGGGCATTGCGTCTGGATAGTGCGGCATGGTTCGATCGTATGGCTTTGTTGGCGCAGTGCGCAATCGGCCAGGCGAGGCCTGCGACGTGACCACCAAGACCCAATTGAAGCCAAAGCTAGGCCAACCCCGCCATGCGAAGTCCGCTGATGTAGAGAGCGCGCTTTTCGGGCCTGACGATGGGGTGGTGCTCGTCGACCCAGGCCACCGAGAGGTTCGGCTGTAGCCGCAGGGCCTCCTTCAACGCCGCGGCGGCGGTGGCGACATCGCCGGCAAGGGCAGCCGTCGCCGCATAAGTCCGCCAAGCGGTGCCGAAAGCCGGCCGAAGCTGAACGGCCCGGCGCTCCAGATCGGCCGCCACATCGAACCGTCCCGCGGTGAAGTGGCAGATACCCATGGTGGAAAAGATCGCCGCCTGAATGAAATCCCGCGGGCTGAGCCGCGCGGCAATCGCCAGGTGATGCAAGCCATCCTCCGCCATGTCGCCATAGCCATAGGTGGAACCCAGAATGCAGTGCGCGAGCGAGAGCCCAGGATTGCGTTCGATCGCCTCCAGCAATTCGTCTACCGCCGAGCGAAAATTTCGCGACACCATGTGAACATAGCCGGCCGAAAGATGCGCCCAGGGATCGTCCTGATCGCGCACGACCGCCGCTTGTGCCCTCGTCAAAGCGGAGGCCAACAGCTCACGGGGTTTCGGCGTCAGGCCAAGCGCTGCCCGCGCGCCGGTCGTCCAGGCAAGAAGGCTGTTGGCGCGGGCATAATCGGGATCGATCTCAAGCGCCTTGACGAGCAGACCCTCGGCCATGTCGAGGTCTTTCTCGGATCCCCACGTCCAGACATGGGGCATGGCCTTCATCACAAAGCCCCAGGCGTCGAGCCTCTCGGCGGGACGGCTATGGAGGCGCAGACGCTCGGCTTCGTAAAGCTGGGGCTCGATCGAAGCCATGACCTTGTGGGTGATCTGGTCTTGCAACGCCAGGAAATCGCCGCTCTCGACATCGAAGCGTTCCGCCCACACCTGCGTACCCGCGCTGGCATCGCTCAGCGTCGCCGTGATCCTCAGGGCCTGCCCGGACTGGCGCACGCTGCCCTGCAGGACGTAGCGGACTTTCAACTCGCGGCGCAGGCGATCGAGCTCGATGTGCTGCGGGTCATAGGCAAAGGAAGAACTCCGGTCACGCACATGCAGACCTCGCAACCGCGACAGGCCGGTGATGATGTCCTCCGACAGGCCGTCGGCAAAGTAGGACTTTTCGGGATCGTCGCCGATCAGGCGAAAACGGGTCACCGCGATGGACGGCCCTTCGTCCGATTCGGCTGCACCGTTTCGCGTATCGCTTGCGTCAAGCCGCACCTCGCCGGTCAGCCGGTAGCCCACGCGCGCGACCGACAGGATCGAATGCGAGGCGTCGGGTCCCTCGCCCAGGACCTTGCGCAAGGCGGCGATCTGCACCGACAGGTTGCCCTCCTCGACCGCCAGTCCGTTCCAGGCTGCATCGAGCAGTTCGTCCTTACCGACCACGACTCCGGCCGAGCGCAGCAGGCGCTCCAGAAGCAGCATGGCCCGGTAGCCTACCGAAATCGGCACTCCGCGTCGGTAAAGCATTCCCGCTCCCGCATCGAGCAAGAAAGGACCAAAACTGTAGCGCCGCTCCTCCATCAGCTCACGCTAATGCAATGAGGCGTTTTTTGGAAGTTTTCGGAAGTTTTAGCACCTCGGTTCGCTACATTTAGCGGCCCGCATTTCACCTTGATTGCTCCTGACCGAGAGGAGCGATCCCATGACCGCCGCCACCAAGATCGAAGTTGCCGTGCCCCCCTCTGCCCTGTTCCAAGAAATGTGGGGCATCTATCGCAAGGTTCTGGACAACAACTACCTGTTTCACCGTGAAGCTTATGCGGTGCTTCGCCAGTTGCTGCAAAACCAACGCCCTGGCTTCTCTTTCCTGGACCTTGCATGCGGAGACGCCTCGTTCAGTGCGGCTGCCTTGGAGGGCTTGCCCGTCGGTCGCTATGTCGGCATCGACCTGTCGCGGACAGCGCTCGATGAGGCAACCGCCAATGTCGCCGGTCTGTCATGCGCCGCCGAACTGCGGCGCGGGGATTTCGTAGAGTGGCTGACCGCGTCGGAGGAGCCTGTCGATTTCGCCTGGATCGGCCTGTCCTTGCACCATTTACGCTTCGACAAGAAACTCGAGGTCATGCACCAGCTGCGGCGCCTTGTCGGCCCATCCGGGACGCTTCTGGTCTACGAGAACACATGCAAAATGTGGGAGAGCCGGGCCGGCTGGATGAGACGATGGGAACGGCAGCGCAAAGATTTTTCAGCGCTCAGCAGCCTCGAATGGCTGCTGCTCGCCACCCACGTGCATAGCATGGATTACCCTGAGACGGCGTCTTCCTGGCGGAATCTTGGCCGGCGGGCCGGCTTCCGCGAGGTGCGTGAGCACTACAGGAGTCCTTCGAACCTTTTCCGGTTGTTCAGCTTCAAGGCTTAGCGGCTCGCGGCCGACAACTTCGCGTCGACGAGCCGGGCTCGGCGAACTCACACGCGAACCAAAGCTCTACCTGAATGGTCGAAATGCAGGGCGCGAGTGGGCGGGACATCGAGCTGCCAGGCGCGGCATCAAAGCGGTCAGGTCGGGAACATGCCAATCCTGCCTGGCCGCCGGTGGCTACACAAATTCGCGGGCAAACCTGCCCGCGCTCAGAAGCGCGCGCTGCCCGGCGCTCAATTGCGCATTCCAGACCGGCCACGCATGGATCATATGCGGCCAGATTTCGAGGCGTGCCTCGACGTCCGCCATGCCGGCGGCCTCGGCGAGCCGCGTCGCGTCCGACAGCAGCGTCTCGGCGGAACCGACCTGGATCAGCATTGGAGGAAATCCGGTCAGATCGGCAAACAAGGGCGAGATCAGCGGATCGCGCCGGTCCACATCATGCGGAACATAGGCGCCCGCCAATTCCTCCAGATAGGCCCGGTGGATGATGGGGTCGATCCCGTCCTTGGCTGACAATGTCGTGCCGGACATCGAAAGATCCGTCCAGGGCGAGACCAGCCAAAGGCAGCCGGGCAACCGCTCGCCCGCCGCGCGCAACCGGCCGACCAGTGACAGGCTGAGATTGCCGCCGGCACTGTCTCTGCCGACAACGATGCGATCCGGCGCGATTCCTTGCTCGGCGAGGAAGCGCCACGCCGCGAGCGCGTCTTCGTGCTGCGCGGGAAAGGGATGTTCCGGCGCGCGCCGATAGCCGACCGCAAGCGTGCGCATTCTCATTGCCCGGCCGGCCTCTGTCACCATTCGACGATGGCTTTTGATCGAGCCGGAGCAGTAACCGCCACCATGGAAGAAGAGCAGCACCTTGTCCGTGTCGGACCCGGGCGCCAAGGACCACTCGGACGCGAGGTCGTTGAAGGTCACCGCCTCGCATCGGATACCGGCCGCGACCGGCGAGGACGAGCCGACCTCGTCGAGCCGCGCCCGGCGTTCGTCCCAGCCCACCGGCCGCGGCTTCGACGCCAGCAAGGCGCGAATTGCGTTGATTTCCTTTAGATCGAGGTTTTCGCCCGCACCGCTCATTTCTACGCCCCGACCAAGCGCGCCGCGACTAGTAGCGCTTTGAGCTTTGGCAACGGAAATCGTTGGGATAGTCGCTGGATGTGTCAAGCTGCGTCAGCGAATTCACCCATGGACTATTTGAATTGATCGGCATGGCACGGCGCGAGCAGAACCCTATTGTGTTTGTGTGAGCTGCAAACCACGCGGAGACGAACGTGACCCTGACCAACCGAGACCTGGTCGAGCTGACGGAATGGCGGCGCAAGCTGCATCGGCAGCCGGAAATCTCCAACGAAGAGGAGAAGACGGCGAAGGAGGTCGTCGACTTCCTCGCCGATACCGGGCCCGACAAGGTGCTGACCGGGCTCGGCGGCCATGGCGTGGCGGCGGTCTATGACAGCGGGCAAGCCGGGCCGACGGTGCTGTTTCGCTCCGAGCTCGACGCGTTGCCGATCCATGAGCTTTCGGGCGTCGCGCATGCCTCGCAGGTGCCGGGCAAGTCGCATATGTGCGGCCATGACGGGCACACAGCGATCCTGGCTGCGCTCGGCCGCCAGTTCGGGCGCCAGAGGCCGGCGCGCGGCCGCGTGGTGCTGATGTTCCAGCCGGCGGAAGAGACCGGCAATGGCGCGGCGGGCGTCGTTGCCGATCCGCGCTTTTCCGAGATCCAGCCTGACTTCGCCTTCTCGCTGCACAATCTGCCGGGCGTGCCGTTCGGCGAAGTGAGGCTCAAACCCGGCGTGGTGAATTGCGCCTCGCGCGGCATGCGGATCGTGCTCGAAGGCAAGACCGCGCATTCCTCCATGCCCGAAACCGGCAGCTCGCCGATGCTGGCGGTCAGTGAGTTGATGCCGCAGCTGCCGACGCTCGGGCGCGGCACCTTCGCCGTCGACGATTTCGCCATGGTCACCGTCACCCATTGCTCGATGGGCGAAGCGGTGTTCGGCATCGCGCCCGGCTATGCCGAGGTGTGGGCGACGCTGCGCACCCGCCGCGACGAGCGCATGGCGGAGTTGGTTGCAGCGGCGGAGGCGCTGGCGGCAAGAATCGCCGCCCAACACGGCCTTTCCGTCCGCCACAACTACCACGAGATTTTCGTGGCCAGCGTCAACGCGCCGGACGCGGTGGAGCATCTCGAGCGCGCGCTGGACGAGGAAGGCGTGTCGCGCGGCGAGGAAGCCTTGCCGATGCGCGCCTCGGAGGATTTCGGCATCTTCGGCCACAGCGCCAAGTCGGCGATGTTCTTCCTCGGAGCCGGCGAGCGCTACCCGGCGCTGCACAATCCCGACTACGATTTCCCGGACGACCTGATCCCGATCGGTTCGAAGATCTTCATGCGCGCGGCGCGCAATCTGCTGGGGTGAGCGGGCTGGAAAGGAGGCGCATTCTCCGGCCGGAATTGCGTCGGAACAGAGAGACAGGGCAGTTCACCTTTTCCATGAAACGCTGAACTGAGACGGTGCGCAGGCCGGCCGGACAGCTTTCGCTGGCGGTTTGCGTGTGCCGCGTAGCGCCCTGTATTGTTATGCCGGCTTGCCGCTTGTATGAGCGGGGAATGACCTCGATCTCCCGTCTTACCGCCCTCGTGCTGCTGGCGGCCATCACGTTTGCCACCCTCTCACCCGTCCAAATGCGGCCGCACCTCGGTGAGGCGAACATGGAACGCGCTCTGGCCTATGCCCTGTTCGGCCTTGCCTTGGCCTTCGGATTCCGCGCCCGCCTGATGCACGCAATGCTGTTTGTCTGCGCCGCGGCCGGCCTATTGGAATTGCTGCAGGCGGTCGATCCCGGCCGGCATGCCCGGCTCCAGGATGCGCTCGTGAAAGCGGCGGCCGGGCTCATTGGGATTGCCTTGGCGCGGATTGTGTTTGCCGTCGCGAGCAGGGCCGTCGATCGTTCGGCAGGTCCGAGGATTTGAATCCCGGCACGGCAGCGCAGGCAATAGCCGCGCGGAACCCGCTTGGGGTTCTTCGCTGGCGCGGCGCTATCGCGCGGAAAAGGTCCGCGAGGTCGGCGACCGGATCATCAAAAACCAGCTGGCGCGGCACCGGCGCGAGATCGCGCCCGACCTCGATCTGGGCGATGCGGCGGCGCTCATCGAGACGCTCCTGGAGAACGTGGTCCACCGCGCCATCGAACGGCACCCGGCCAGCGTCGCCGGCGAACGCGCGATGGGCCAGTGCCGCAGGATGATTATGGCCTATCTGACGAGCGTTGACCGCCATGCCGCCTAGCGCTCACGCCGACCAGCACCACACTTTCTTCGCGCGCGAAGCCGTAACTGTGGCGCGCGCCTTGATCGGCGCGCGGCTCGGCCTCGCCGGCGTCGGCGGCATCATTGTCGAGACCGAGGCCTATCGCCCCGACGATCCGGCCTCGCACAGCTATCGCGGCCGCACGCCGCGCAACGCGCCGATGTATGGCGCCCCCGGCACGGCCTATGTCTATCGCTCCTACGGCTTGCATTGGTGCCTGAATGCGGTGTGCCTGCCGGGCAGCGCGGTGCTGATCCGCGCGATCCAGCCGCAGTCCGGCATCGCCGCCATGCGCGACAGGCGGGGAACCGACGATGACAGGCTGCTCTGCTCCGGCCCGGGCAAGCTCTGCCAGGCGATGGGCGTCGACGGCTCGCATAACGGCCTGTCGCTCATCGCGCCGCCCTTCGAGTTTGCCGCCTCGGAAACCAACGCGGCCGCTATCCTGAGCGGACGCAGGATCGGTATCACGAAGGGCGTGCAGGCGCAGTGGCGGTTCGGCCTCGGCGGATCGCCTTATGTCAGCCGGAAGTTTTGACAGATCGATAGCGATCGATCACGCCGCCATCCATTCCTGCGCGGCACGCGCCGCGGCCAGTTCCATCGCTTCGGCAGCGAGAATGCCGCGCGACCTCGCGAACGCTTCGAAGGCGACGCGTGCGGCTTCGGCATCCTGTTCACCCGCGACCGCCGCCCGGCACAGCGCGATGGTCGTTGCGTAGGTCGGGCTGCGGCTGCCCGTCCATTCGTCGAGAAACTGATAGGCCTCGAAGACGGTGTTTATCTCGCGCGGAAAGCCGAGCCCGACGAAGATTGCGACGGGCTGAGAGAAACGCTTGGCGGGCATTGGTGTGGGCTCCATGAGGTAAGCTGCTTCGACAACGCGCGTCCCGCAGGCCGGTTGCAGCTCGAAAGCGATTTTGGTTCCCGTCGACGGATGCTTGCCCGAAGCCTCCGTGTGTGTTTTCTCGCCCGCACATTAGGAAAGGCTTGCGGATGCGAATCGCAATGATCCTCGCGCTCAGCGCGGCGCTGGCTGGATGCGTGACCTCTCCGGTCGACTACGGAGCGAAGCTGTCGCAGCAGGACCCGAAATGGGCCTCGCCGGACTGCCAGCAGGCCCGCATTGCGGCCTCGGACTACGACGCGCGCGAAAAGGAGCACCCCGGCTGGGGTTTTGGCGTGCTGCTCGGCCCGTACAGCATGGGGATGGTGGCAGCCGTGAAGGAGCATGAGCAGCAACAGCGACGGCTTCTTGCCCGCCAGGTGCACCTGCAATGCTCCAGCCAGCCGTTGCCCAAGGAGCTGGATTTCGATCCGGCAACCTACGCGCCGACGAAGACGCAATATCCGTAGGCGAAAGCGCGCCGCTACGCCTGCAAATCGGCGGCCGCTGTTTCTTGTTGAAGGCGCAGGTGGGGATGGCCACGCTTGATGGATGCTTGCATTCAGCGTTCGCCCCACGCCTTCAGCAATGGTCCGTCGCGGCCATAGACCGGGTCGTTGCGCGGCCGGCTCACCTTCGGGATCATGCGTAGCGCTTCCGCGTGCTGCTCGGGCTTGGTGCATTCGTCATAGGTGCCGGAGGGCGGATAGGCGCCGACGACGAGGAAATCGTCGGAAGCCGAGAGCCGCTGGTGACCGGTGCCGGCCGGCAGGACCGCGACGTCGCCGGCCTTGACCGTGAGCGCGCGGCCCTTGTCGCCGCCGAAGCGCACCTTGGCCGTGCCGCGCGCAATGCCCAGCACCTCATGGATGCGCGAGTGGTAGTGGACATAGTCGTAGATGCCGTTGCGCCAGCTGCCGCCCCAGCCATTCGCCTTGAATAGCTCCTCGAAGACGGCTGCCGGATCGAGATCGTCCGGCAACGTCACGGCGCCGCGGTAAACGATCAGCGGCCAGGACGGATGGTTCGGAACCAGGCCGTCGTCCTTGAAGCGGAAGGCATTGGCTTTCCTCTGCCTTACCAGATCCGCGAGCCTGGACGTGCCCGGTCTTGCGATCCCAGTCAGCTTCTCCGCTGCTTTCTTGATGCTCTCGACAATGCTCAAAGCCGGGCCCTCCATAAGTGCCGCTTGCAACGCCTTGCGACCTCGGCCGACTGAACTCAACCCGTGGGGACGGCCTTGGTTCCAGAGGTTGGCGACGCACGATCGCGGCACGAGCGACCCCCATTGCTTCCCGGCATCGCAGCGGTCAAGCTGCGGGAGGTTGCCGGCGTCCATGCGCGACGCCAGCAATGGCCGCGCGCCCTTCCCGAGGAGTTCAAAATGCGTGCATTTTGCCTTTCGACCATCGGCGTTTTCGTTTCGGTGCTGCTTGCGGCATCCGCCTTCCCGGTCCTCGCTTCAGGCAGCGCGGCGAAGGGCCAAAATCTCCATCGACTGTGCCGCCAGGTGAAGAACGACGATACGATCCGCGCCTACTCGCACAAGCTCTACGGCGGCACGGTCAAGGCGTTCAGGAAGCTCTTTCCGGACGCCAAGGGCGCGCCGGCGGAATCGGAACTGCAGGCGCAGGCCAACTACCGCTGCATGAACGGCAAGGTGCTGGCCTGCTTCGTCGGGGCAAACCTGCCCTGCGCGAAAATGAACGCCGCGCGCGACAATCCCGGCGCGGCCGAATTCTGCAAGGCCAACCCGAATGCCGACGTCGTGCCAGCCTTCGCGACCGGTCACGACGCGGTCTATTCCTACAAATGTCTGGACGGCAAGGCGGTGGTGACCGGCGAGACCTGGGTGCTCGACAAGCGCGGCTTTGCAGCCCGGTTGTGGGCCGAAGTGCCCCGGCACTGAAGCTGACCGAAGAGCCGATCCGACGACCTGCAGAAACGGCGCAGCGGCGGCGCGCTTGCCGTTACATCCTTGCCCGGGCTGACCTGCGGCGAAGCAAGAGCGCGATGGCCAAAGCCGGAAGGGCCGCCGCGGCGGCGGCGAGGAAGACGAACCGCAGCCCGGCGGACGCGGCGATCAGGCCGAGCGCCGGGCTGCCGAAGCCGAGCGCCACGTCGAGAAAGACGGTGTAGAGCCCCATGGCAAGGCCGCGGCTGCCCCCGGGGAGATGGGCGACCGCCTCGGCGCCGAGGCCCGGATAGACCAGCGAGCAGCCGAGCCCGGTCAGGCCCGCTCCGATGGCCGCGACGAGCGGCCCCGGTGCAAGCCAGATCGATAGAAGGCCCGCCGCCTCGACCACCACGAAGATGGCGGCGACGCGGGCGCCGCCGAGCCTGTCCGGCAGGTGGCCGAAGCACAGCCTTGCCGCGATCAGCGATGCCGCATAGGCGGTGAAGGGAAGCCACACCGGATGCCAGCCGCGCTCGGCAAAGAGCAGCGCTGCGAAGGACAGGATCGCGCCATAGCCGAGGCTGCTGAGGGCCGCTCCGACGCCCGGAAGCCAGACCGCTTGCGCGACGCTCGTCCAGGACTGCCGCGCGGCGCTGCCGGCGGCCTTGACGCCGCGCATCGGTAGAGTGGCGAGCAGTATTGCAAGGGGGCAGGACCATTGTGGCGAGAGCGATCGCGGCGAAGCCCCCGGCTTCATAGAGCGCGGACCCGATCGGCGCGCCGAGCGCCAGCGCCGCGAACATTGCCATGCCGATCCAGGCGATGACCTTGCCGGAGTTCTGTCCGCCGGCAAGCGCCAGGCCCCAGGCGACGCCGCCGGTGATGATGAAGCTCTCGGCCGCGCCCAGCACCGCCCTGCCGACGAAGAGCACCGTCGCGGACGCGGTCGGCTGAGCGAGCAAGGCCAGCGAGCCGAGATAGATAGCCCGGCCAGCGCGGCGGCGACAAGGCCGACCACGACGGCGCGCTTGCCGCCACGCAGATCGGCATAGTTTCCGGCACCAATGCGCGACAGCAGCGAGGCGACGAACTGGCTGCCCGTCACCAGCCCGACGGCGAACGGGCCGAAGCCGAGCCTGTCATGCAGATGCAGCGGCAGGACGGGCAGCGCCAGGCCGATGAGCAGGAAGCCGGCAAAGATCGCCGCCATGATCGGCACCAATCTCGCCATCGTCCAGCTTTCATCGGCTGCAGTGCCCGTCGCGACCATCGCCGGCGCCTAGACCTCGAGCATGACCTTGATCGCGCGCCGCTCGTCCATGGCGCGGTAGCCTTCGGCGACCTTGGTCAGCGGCAGCTTGAGGTCGAAAACCTTGCCGGGCTTGATCCTGCCCTTGAGCACGCGCTCCATCAGGTCGGGCAGGAAGCGGCGCACCGGCGCCGGGCCGCCCAGCATGCGCTTCTGGCCGAAGAACAGTTTCTGGCCGTCGAAGCTCACGCCATGCGGCACGCCGACATAGCCGATGGTGCCGCCGGGGCGCGAGCAGGCCAGCGCCTGGTCGAAGGATTCGGCCGTACCGACGCATTCCAGCACCGAGTCCGCGCCGACGCCCGCGGTCAGTTCCTTGATGCGGGCGATGCCTTCCTCGCCGCGCTCGGCCACGATGTCGGTCGCGCCGAATTCGCGCGCGAGTTTCTGGCGGCTCTCGTGCCGGCTCATGGCGATGATGCGCTGCGCGCCCATCTCGCTCGCCGCGAGCACGCCCATCAGGCCGACGGCGCCGTCGCCGACGACGACAACGGTCGATCCTCCGCGCACCTCGGCCGCATCCGCCGCATACCAGCCGGTGCCGAGCACATCCGAGACGGCCAACAGGTCAGGCACCAGGTCGGCCGGCGGAACCTCGGAAGTCGCCACCACGGTGCCGTCGGCCAGCGGCACGCGGGCATAAGGCGCCTGCGCGCCCGACATGAACTCGCGTTGCACGCAGGAAGACTGGAAGCCGAAGCGGCAATGCGGGCAGGTGTTGTCGGAGAGGCAGAAGGAGCCGACGACGAACTGGCCGGGGCGCACGTTGCGCACCTCCGCGCCGACCTCGACGACGATGCCGCAATATTCGTGGCCCATATGCATCGGGCGATCGATCGGCTGCAGCCCGCGATACGGCCACAGGTCCGAGCCGCAGATGCAGCTCGCCGAGAGCTTGATGATGGCGTCCGTCGGGCGAAGGATCTTCGGGTCCTCGATTTCCTCGCAGCGGATATCGCCGGGCTTATGAAGAACAGTTGCGAGCATTTTGCTTTCCTTTTCGTTCGATCGGTGATCAGGCGCCGTAGTCGGCGTCGCTGACATGTTCCAGCCAGTCCACGACCTTGCCGTCCTTGACCTCCTGGAGGGCAATGTGGGTCATGGCCGTCTCGGGCGACGCGCCGTGCCAATGCTTCTCGCCGGGCGCGAACCAGACGACGTCGCCGGGGCGGATCTCCTCGAGCGGCCCGCCCTCGCGCTGCACGCGGCCACGGCCGGAGACAACGATCAGCGTCTGCCCCAGTGGATGCGTATGCCAGGCGGTGCGGGCGCCGGGCTCGAAGGTGACCTGCGCGCCCTGCACCCGCGCGGCATCGAAGGGATTGAAGAGCGGATCGATCCGGACCGTGCCGGTGAACCAGTCGGACGGCCCCTTGCCGGACGGCCTCGTGCCAGCGCGAAGAATGTCCATGGTGATCTCCTTTGCGTTCTCACATGCGTTCGATGCGCAGCGGGAACTCGCCGGGTATGTGCAGGGCCTCTTCGCCCCCGTCGAAGCGGCCGAGCCTGATCAGCCCGGGATGGCGGTAGTCGGCGTAGAACATCGCCAGATTGCCCCAGGACACGAAGTAGCAGAGGTCATAGGGCTGCTCGTTGCCGAACGGGCCGCTGCCCTCTTCGGTCAGCTTGCGCGGCAGATAGGCGATCTTCTCGTTACGCGCGTAGTCGTCGATCGTGAGATCGAGCGGCAGCATGGAAAAGAAATCGCGTGCCGAAGGATTGTCGTAGAGCGTGGCCGTCATGGTTCGGCCATCGAATGTCATTCTGATCTTCATGTCGGCGGGTTCCTGGCTGGCCGGGCCCCTGCCCTGCTGGCTGCGGGCGCGCCGCGGCAGGAGCGTTGATGCGAGCGCGGCGCCGAGCAATGCGCGGCGACTGAGCTTGGGATGGCCGGTCGTCATGGCACGGCTCTCCCGCCCATGCGCGATGCGGCGAACGCGGCGAGCGCCGATCCGCAAAGCAGCGCCGCGCCGAAGGCAAAGGCTCCCCACCAGCCGACCGTGTCGAAAAGCGTGCCGCCGATCGCGGCGCCGCCGGTAATGGCAAGCTGGATGACGGCCACCTGCAACCCGCCGCCGGCCTCCGCGTCTTCAGGCAGCGTGCGGCTGAGCCAGGTGCCCCAGCCGACGGGCGCGGCCGTGCCGAAGAAACCCCAGACGAAAAGCAGCAGGGCCGTGGGAAGGGGTATTGCGCCGAGGGCGATGAGCGCGAGCGCAAGCACGGCCATGACCAGCGGAATGACGATCAGGATGCTGAACAGACGCGCGCGCAGCAGCCGGCCGATGCACAAGGTGCCGCCGACGCCCGCGAGCCCCATGACCAGCAGGATCGCCGAAAGCGTCGCGACGTCGACCTGGGTGACCCTTTCGAGGAAGGGACGCAGATAGGTGAAGAGCGCGAACTGACCCATGAACAGCATCATGACCGATGCCATGCCGACGGCGACCGGAGGACGGCCGAGAAGAGCCAGGCTGTTGCCCAGCCCCTTCCGCCGGCGCGGCGGGAGCGGCGGCAGGCTGAGCCACTGCCAGACGAGCGCCAGGAACCCGAGCGGCACGACCAGGAAGAACGCGCCGCGCCAACCGACATAGGCCCCAAGCAGGCTGCCCAGCGGCGCGGCAATGGTGGCCGCGACGGCGTTGCCGGCGTTCAGCATGGCGAGGCCCTTAGGGACCTGCTCCTCGGGGACGAGGCGCATGACGATCGCGGTCGACATCGACCAGAAGCCGCCGATCGCCAGGCCGAGCAGCGCGCGGCCGGCCATCAGGAACGCGTAGTTGGGGGCGAAGGTGACGGCAAGCCCGGACGCGATGAGAAGCACAGTGAAGCCGGTGACGACCAGCCTGCGATCGGTGCGGCGCGTCAGGCCGGCGACTAGCAGGCTGGTCACGACAGCGAAAATGCCCGAAATCGAGATCGCCTGGCCCGCCCGACCCTCGGTGATACCGAGATCGGTCGCGATCGGCGACAGCAGGCTGACCGGCATGAACTCCGAGGCGATGAGCACCGAAACGCAAAGCGCCATCGAGAGCACCGCCCCCCGCATGGCGCGGTCTTCGACAAGCCTTATGTCGTAAGTGATTTCCATTCGGGGGCATCCTTGCAAACGGGGCGCCGGAATCGGCCACGGCCGCCGCGACCTGCCCGGAAGATATTGCAGTGCAACCAATTCGATTAGAGCAGATAATCCGTATGGACTTATCGACCTGTGATATAAATCGACCAGGAGGTTCTCCATGCAGCGCGGCGACATGAAAGATTTGCTGTGGTTCCTGGCTGTCGCACGGGAGCGCAGCTTCACCAGGGCGGCGGCGGAACTCGGCACGTCACAGTCGACGCTCAGCCACACCATCAAGCAGCTGGAAGCTCGCCTCGGCGTTCGCCTGCTTACGCGCACGACGCGAAGCGTGGCGCCGACGGAAGCCGGCGAGCGGCTCTACCAGTCGCTCGCCCCACGCTTCGAGGAGATCGAGGCAGATCTCGCGGGTCTGGTCGCCTTCCGAGACAAGCCCGCTGGCACGGTACGCATCACGCTGTCCGACCATGCGCTGCAGACGACGGTCTGGCCGAAGCTCGAGCCGATGCTCTGCGACTATCCCGACTTGCGCGTCGAGCTCTACAGCGACAACGGCATGCGCAACATCGTGGAGGAGCGCTTCGACGCCGGCGTGCGGCTTGGCGAGAGCGTCGACCGGGACATGATCGCGGTGCGGATCGGCCCCGACTGGCGGCTGGTGGCCATCGCCTCGCCGGATTATTTCTCCCGCCGCCCAGTCCCGAGGACACCGCAGGATCTGGTCGGGCATGACTGCATCGGCCTGCGGCAGGCGACGTTTGGCGGGCTCTATGCCTGGGAGTTCGAGAAGAAGGGCCGCGAGCTTCGGGTCCGGGTCGATGGCCAGCTGACCTTTAACTCGACCCTGCCGATGATCGATGCGGCGCTAAGCGGCTACGGCATCGCTTATGTCCCGGAAAACCTCGTCAGCCGCCACATCGCGGACGGGCGGCTGACGCTCGTGCTCGATGATTGGAGCCTGCCCTTTCCGGGCTATCACCTCTATTATCCGAGCCGGCGGCAGCTTTCTCCGGCGATGGCAGTCGTCGTCGAGGCGCTTCGGCATCGGAGTTGAGCCTGGGGCCGGGGGCGGCACGAGCGCCCAGCGCCTGGACGCCCATTGCAGGCTCAACTCGGCAATGCCCGACAAAAGATGCTTGACTCGCCCTGCCCCTTCCGGACAATTGCGTTGTCAGACATCTTACATACGAGAGGGAGGTTTCGTGAGGAGATTGATCGCTTGTTTCGCGCTGGCTGCCGGCGCGCTCGCATTCGTGTCGGCAGCGCGAGCGGGAGAAACCCTGGATCGCGTCACATCCAAGAAGGCCATGGTGGTCGCGACCAACAGCGGCTGGCCGCCGCAGAGCTTTCTCGACGAAAGCAACCAGTTGGTGGGGTTTGATATCGACGTCTCGAAAGAGATCGCCAAGCGTCTGGGCGTGGAGGTCAGCTTCGAGACGCCCGACTGGGCCACAATGACTGGCGGCCACTGGCAGGGCCGCTACGACCTCGGCGTCGGCTCGGTGACGCCGACCAAGGCCCGGGCCAAGGTGATCGATTTCGCCGGCATTTATTATTACAGCCCTTATGTTTATGTGGTCCACAAGGACAGCAAGGCGAAGTCCGTGAACGACCTGAACGGCAAGGTGATCGGTGTCGAAACCGCCACGACTTCGGAAGATTTCATCCGCCGTCAGCTGGAGATCGACGCTCCGGGCCTTCCGCCAGTCGAATATAAGCTGCAACCGGGCGAGATCCGGACCTTTGCCGATTCCATGCTGCCATTCGACGATTTGAGACTTGGGGACGGCGTGCGGCTCGACGCAGTCATCGCGCCCGAGCAGACCGCCCAGAACGCCATCAAGAACGGGTATCCGCTGCGCATCCTCGAGGGCGACTACGCCTTCCGCGAGCCGCTGGTGGTGATCGCGGACAAGGGTGACGCCGAGTGGACCACCAAGATCGGCGGCATCATCGACCAGATGAAAAAAGACGGCACACTCGCCACGCTGACCACCAAATGGTACGGCAAGAACTACAGCGCCGAATGACGTTCGTCGCGGGCGGCTTTGAAGGCCGCCCGCTCTCATGCGATTCATCATGACCTATCCCGACACTTATTATCGCCGCACGCTTGCCGACGAGAAGGTCAGACCACCTTTGGCCGGTCTGGCCGAATGCGACACGGTCATTGTCGGCGGCGGACTGGCCGGTCTGACGACGGCGCTGCAGCTGGCCCGCGCCGGGCGCGAAGTCGTCCTGCTCGAAGCCGAGCGCGTCGGCTTCGGCGCCTCGGGCCGCAACGGCGGCTTCGTCAGCCCCGGCTTCGCCACCGGCAGCGACAATATCGCCGCGATGGCCGGCACCGCGGCGGCACAGAAGCTGCACCGAGTGTCGATCGAAGGCGTCGAATTCGTGCGGCAGACGATCAAGGATCTCGACATCAAGGCGGCAAAGCCTCGCCCCGGAATTATCGGCGTGCTTCGCCATGACGGCGGCGCCGAACTGAAGGGCCACGCCGAACGGCTGGCGCGGGATTTCGACTATCCGCTCGAATATCTCGAGCGTGACCAGGTGCGCGCGGTGCTGCAGTCCGAGCGCTACTATCAGGGCCTGCGCGACCCCAACGCCTTCCACATGCATCCGCTCAACTATCTGCGCTCCGTCGCCGACGAGATCGAGAGGCTGGGCGGCAGGATCCACGAGGCGACGAGCGCCGTCGAGGCGAGACTCGACGGCCCGCAAAAGACCATGCGCACAGCAAACGGCGAAGTACGCGCGCGGCAGGCGGTGTTCGCCACCGGCGGCTACACAGGACGGCTGCTCGGCCAGTTGAGGCGGGCCATGTTGCCGATTGCGACCTATGTGATGCTGACCGAGGAGGCCCCGGAACTCATCGCCAGCGCCATCGCGACGACCGACGGCATAGGCGATAGCCGCCGCGCCGGCGACTACTACCGCGTCGTGGAAGACGGGCGGCGGCTGCTCTGGGGTGGACGCATCACCACGCGGGCCGCTTCGCCGGCAGCGCTGGCCAGGGAATTGCGCCGGGAGATGGTCGGAACCTATCCTCAGCTCGCTGCGCTCAAGACCGAACTCGCCTGGTCGGGGCTGATGGCCTACGCCCGGCACCTGATGCCCCAGATCGGACAGCTGCAGCCAGGCGTCTGGTATCTCACGGCGTTTGGCGGCCATGGCATCAACACCACCGCCATGGCCGGCAAGGTGGTGGCCGAGGCGATACTCGGCCAGTCGGACCGTTACCGGCTGTTCGAACGGTTCGGACTGACCTGGGCGGGCGGGCCGGTCGGGCTTGCCGCGGCGCAACTCACCTATTGGAAGCTACAGGCGCAGGATTGGTGGCGCGAACGCCCCCGCTGACCACAGGGAGATCGACAGGTGATCGGCAGACTGCTGCTCAATTATCCGGACGCCGCGCGTCGCATCGGCATGTGCCTGGCGCTCGCCGCGTTCGCTGCAGGCCTCTACGGGCTTGGCATCAAAGCCGACTGGATCGGCAAGCTGGTTCCGAGCTCCCTCGAATGGCTTGCCGCCAATCCCGCGGCAGCGCGGGGCGTTTCGGCGGTGCTGATCGCGCTGATCGCGGCGGCCAACTGGAAAGCCCTGCAGCAACTCGGGCGCAAACAGCAGATCGTGGCGGTGTGGATCGAGCTGTTCGTGTTGCTGATGCTGTTCTTCTATTCCTTCGACCTGTCGTTCTCTTTCATTGGCAGGAAGATCGGCTTCCTCGTCTCGCAGGGCGTGGTGACGACGCTCTACATCTCCGCCATTTCGATCGCCATCGCCACGGTCATCGCCTTCATCGGCGCCATAGCCAAGCTCTCCAAGAACGGCGTCATCTATGGCCTGGCAACGTTCTACACCTCGCTGTTCCGCGGGCTGCCGTTGCTGATGCAGATCTACATCATCTATCTCGGCCTGCCGCAGGTCGGCTACGTGATCGGGGCCGTGCCCGCCGGCATCATGGCGCTGTCGCTTTGCTACGGCGCCTACATGACCGAAATTTTCCGCGCCGGCATCGAAAGCATTCCGCGCGGCCAGACCGAGGGCGCCACCGCGCTTGGCCTCAGCCCCAACCAGACGATGTTCCTGGTGATCCTGCCGCAAGCGATGCGCGTCATCGTTCCCCCGACCGGCAACCAGTTCATCGCGATGCTGAAGGATTCCTCGCTGATTTCGGTGGTCGGCGTATGGGAGATCATGTATCTGGCGCGCACGCAGGGCCAGACCGAGTTCCGGCACATCGAGATGCTGATCACCGCCTCGATGATCTACTGGCTGCTGTCGATCGGGCTCGAATTCCTGCAGTCCCGCATCGAGGAACGGTTCGGGCGCTCGCTGAAGCGCTGAACTTCAGTGCGGCATTCCCTCCTGGGGGAAGCCGCCGAGATGGCAGCAGGTCAGCGCGGCGCGATCGCGGCCGCTTTCGAGACATTGCAACAGCGGCTTTTTGGCCAGCCAGGCGTGGAGAAAGCCGGCAATGAAACTGTCGCCGGCGCCGGTCGTGTCGACGACCTCGACCGGACGGATGCCGGTCTCGGCGCGCTCGCGGGCCGTCACCGCCATCGATCCCTCGGCACCGCGCATGACGACGGCGCAGCCTGCGCCGCGCGACAGAAGGTCCACCGCCATCGCCGCCGCGGCACCATAGGGTTCGCCGGTCGAGCAGAAGGCTATGCTCAGGCCCTCGACGCCGAGATTGGCCGGATCGGCGTTGACCGAAATGTCCTGTGAGACGCTGACGCCTGCCCGCGACAGGCGCCTGCGCAAGGCGCCGCCGTCATCCAGCCAGCCGATATGGACGTGATCCATCGCCTCCATGATGGCAAGTTCGGCCTCGTGCGGCGCGTATCCGGCGCAGGCGCCGAAATCCTCGGCGGCGATCAGCCGCTCACCTGACGGCAACACTTTGATGTCGGTCCAGGCGGTGTTGCGGTCGCCGACTCGCAGGTGGTCGACCACGACCCGATTGGCTTCGAGCTCGGCGCGGGTGCGCTCGCCTTCGGCGTCGCGGCCGACGGCGCCGAAATAGAAGCTCCTATTGCCAAGCCGGGCGAGCTGGACGGCGACGTTGAGCGCGTTGCCGCCGACCAGCGAGCGCCCAATCGGCAAGCCGAGGCGGTCAGTGCAATTGTCGCCGACGGCGGCAAATCGAAATTGAGCCGTCATATCCCCTCTGCTACGCCATGAAGCGCTGCCGCTAAAGGCACGCGCTCAATAGGCTACGCGTTTGTAGTAGCGGCGCGTCGTCAGCGGGTGGTTGCGGATTACCTCGAGATGAGCACTGACGCGTTCGAGGGCGGTGGCCAGCACGACCGGCGAAACCAGCGCGCGCACGTCCGCAGAAATGCCGGGCAGTTCGAAGGCGGCCGTGTCGAGCACCGTCGTCTTGTCCGTGTAGTTAGCTGCGAAATTCTCGACCCGCTCGGCCAGCGGCCGGGCGCTGTCGTCGCCCTTGAAGAGAACAACGCTCACGTCTTTTTCCACCAGCTCCAGCGTGCCGTGGAAAAAATCGGAGGCATGCACCGGACGGGTCCGGATCCATTGCATCTCTTCCAGGATGCACATGCCGTAATACCAAGCCTGCGGCCAGACGTTCCCGGCGCCGGTTATGATGTGATAGTCGGAGGCGGCCAGTTTTTGGGCGAAGTCGGCGGCTTGCTTTTCATAGCTCCGCTTCACCTCCAGCAGCAATCGCGGCAACTGCGCCAGCTCGGCGAAAATCCGTTCGGATTCGGCCAGCTCGCCGCGATGCTTCAGCACCGAAAGCGCGATGAACAGCGACTGGAGGTAGAAGGACTCGCAGGAGGTGTCGTCCTCAGCGAAGTTGACGAAGACGTGGTCCCCGCCCCTGCCGAGCGGCGTCTCCTCATGCCCAACCAGCGCGATCACCGTCGCTCCGATCTCCTTGATCCTAGCCAGCAGCGCCACGCTTTCCTTGGTGGTGCCCGAGAGCGAAGGCAGCACGACGATCGATTTCTCGGTCAGGTGCACGGATTGGGCAAGCTGCAGCTCGGCAGTGATATCGACGAAGGCGGGAAAGCCGGACCGGCGCTGCAGCAATTGTGCGGCCGGATGCATCAGAATCGCCGCGCCCCCGGTGCCGAGGAAGAAGATGTTTTGAGCCCCGGCGGCGAGACATTGCGCAACGGCGGTTTCGATGCGCTCCCGCAAAGCCACCGCCCCCGATTGAATGCGTACAAACCGGGCTTCGTCGAAATTGAGCATCGTTCCCTCGATCGCTTCTGTTGTAAGACAACTGACATCTCAATGAGCGCATTTCAAGAGAAATTTTGCGGACCGGCTTCGGTCCATTTGCGTATGCAGCAAAGTCAGGCGCCACGACATGCCCCGCTTGACCTAGCCGCGATTGTCCGACAACAAAAGGAGAGTTGGCACAATGGGGATAAAGGACTTGGACGAGCCGCTTCGCGATGCGCGCACACTGGCGGTCCAGCTCCGCGACCGCCTTGCCGACCTGATCAGAAGCGAGGGGCTCAAGCCCGGCGACCGGCTGCCGACCGAGTCGCAGTTGACGCAGCGCTTCCGCATCTCGCGCCCTGCCCTGCGCGAAGCGCTGAAACTTCTCGAACAGGACGGCGCCATTTCCGTCACCCACGGCCTCGGCCGCTTTGTCACGGCGAACTCTGCCGTGCAGGTCGACCGGCCGATCACCATGTTCGAAAGCGTGACCGACATGTCGCGCCATTATGGCTACGACACCATCAACAAGGTTCTGTCGATCGCCGAGGAAACGCCCGATCCGGTGATCCAGCAGCAATTGCGGCTGGCCGACGGAGAGCGCGTCATAAGGCTTGAACGGCTGCGGCTGCACAACGACGTGCCCCTGATCTACTCGCTGGATTACGTGCCGCGCGGCCTTTTGCCCGGCCGCCTTTTCGACATCGAATGGAGTGGTTCGCTGCTCGCGCTGTTGGAGAAAAACCGCCATCAGCCGCGTATGTCGGCCGCCTCGGTTTCAGCCGTGACGCTGCCGGACGAAATCGTGCAACGCAACGACCTGCGCGATTTTGGGCCGGCGCTGCTCATTACGGAAACCTGTTTCGATGCGACCGGGACACCGGTCGTCTATGCCGCTGTCTATCATCGCGGCAGCCATTTCGCCTTCAGCTTCGCAAGGCGGTGACGCCCAACGCCGGCGATTCGGGCCGGCGACGGCGGTGTTCGCCGGGACGCTGCCGCACAGCCTTCGAACAGATCCTCTGGTGCCGGCAGTTGCACGCTGCGTGGCGGTTAGCCCGGCAGCGTGTTGGCGCGCAGATGCTTGTCGGCCCCGGTGGATCACCTCCCCACCGGATCTCGACAACGCGTAGAGCTGTTCGCGGTGGCCCGGCAACGAGAAGCTCACGGAATCCCGGTCGGCGGGGCGCATTTGGCCTGCAGCAAACCTGAGCCCCCGACGAGCCGCCTATCCCGGATCCTAAATAGATTGCGCTCAGTCTCTAAATGGCATATAGATTTCGTACGCAATCTAAATATGGAGGCCGATCATGCGCGTGAGCCGCATTCAGGCTGAGAAGAATCGGCAGACCGTGATCGACGTGGCCAGCCGCCTTTTTCGGGAACATGGGTTCGACGGCATCGGCCTCAAGGATCTGATGAAGGGTGCCGGGCTGACCCAAGGCGCCTTCTACAAGCAGTTCGCGTCGAAGGAGGACTTGGTCGCACAGGCTTCCAGACGGGCGGTGGAGAGTACGGCTGCCCGATGGGCGACGGCGACCGCAGCCACTCCCAGCGATCCGCTTGGGGCGGTGATGGCATTTTACCTCAGCATGGGCCATCGCGAGCAAAGGATGGACGGCTGCCCGGTCGCGGCGCTCGGCTCGGATGCCGCGAGACAGGGGGCCGACGTGAAAGGGTCGTTCGAAGCCGGCATCAAGCAGTATCTCGAAATCATCGGCCGGTTGATCGCCGCGACCGATGGCGAAGAGCCCAACAGCAAGGCCATGGCCATTCTTTCGACGATGGTCGGCGCGCTAACGTTGTCGCGCGTCGTCAACGACCCCGACCTCGCTCAGGCCTTTCTGGATGCGGCCACCGAACAGGTTCGCGACGCAGTCACGGCTTGAACGGCGCGGGACTGACGACCGGGATTGATAGGAGAATAGATGCGACGGATCGTTGTAACGGGCATGGGCGCGGTCACGCCGCTTGCGGCGGATGTCGAGACGTCCTGGTCGCGTCTCCTGGCCGGCCGCTCTGGTATCCGCAGGCTTGCGGACGAGGTGGTGGAAGATTTGCCGGCGAAGATCGGCGGCGTGGTTCCCTCCCTGGAAGAAGATCCCGAAGCCGGCCTCGATCCGAACGCTTTCCTGACTCCGAAGGATCAGCGTAAGGTCGACCGCTTCATCCTGTTCGCGCTGGCCGCAGCAGAAGAGGCGCTTGCCCAGGCGAGATGGAAACCGGCCTTGGAAAAGGATCGGGTTCGCACAGCGACGATCATCGCTTCAGGTGTCGGAGGTTTTCCCGCCATCACCGAGGCTGTCCGGACCGTCGACCAGCGCGGCGTTCGGCGCCTTTCGCCGTTCACGGTGCCATCTTTCCTGGTGAACCTCGCGGCTGGCCACGTCTCGATCCGCTACGGCTTCAAAGGCCACATCGGCGCACCGGTAACCGCATGCGCCGCCGGCATCCAGGCGATCGGCGATGCGGCTCGCATTATCCGCGCCAATGAGGCCGATGTCGCTTTGTGCGGCGGCACCGAGGCATGCATGAACACCGTCAGCTTGGGCGGCTTCGCAGCGGCACGCTCGCTTTCGACCTCCTTCAATCACCGTCCCGATCAGGCCTCTCGTCCGTTCGACCTGTCGCGGGACGGGTTCGTCATGGGCGAAGGCGCCGGCATCCTGGTCATCGAGGAATTGAGCCATGCGCTGGCTCGCGGCGCGAAACCGCTCGCCGAGGTCGTCGGCTACGGCACCACGGCGGATGCCCATCATGTCACTTCCGGCCCCGAGGACGGCGATGGCGCGCGACGCGCCATGGAGATCGCGATTGCCCAGGCCGGCATCTCGCCACGCGAGATCCGCCACCTCAATGCGCATGCGACCTCCACGCCGGTGGGCGATCTGGGAGAAATCGAAGCGATCAAAAGGGTGTTCGGCGCGGATTTCTCGATCGCCGTCAGCGGGACCAAGTCGGCGACCGGACACCTGCTCGGCGCCGCCGGCGGGCTCGGCGCGATCTTCACGATATTGGCGCTCAGGGACCAGGTGGCGCCGCCAACCCTCAATCTGGGCGCGCCCGATCCGGCCGGCGACGGGATTGACTTCGTCGCGAACCAAGCCCGGCCAATGGAAATGGACTACGCGATCTCCAATGGTTTTGGCTTCGGAGGTGTGAACGCCAGCGCGCTGTTCCGGCGCTGGGACGGGCACGGCGCGAACGGTCGAGCCGCTCCTGGCTGACGCATTTGCTTCCGCCTTCCGATTTCCCCATTCCAGCCGCAAGAAAGTGATCTCATGACCAAGACCAATCCTGGCGTCGCCCTCGTCACAGGGGCATCCTCGGGCATCGGGCGCGCAACAGCCGCAGCCCTCCGGAACGCGGGCTTTCGCGTGTTCGGAACCAGCCGTCGCGCGATCTCCGAACAGTCCGACGGCGTTACCATGCTGACCGGCGACGTGACCGACGACGCGTCCGTATCGAAGCTGGTCGAAGAGGTGCTGGCCGAAACCGGACGCATAGACCTGCTCGTCAACAATGCCGGCATCGGCCTGCTCGGCGGCGCGGAGGAATCCTCGACTGCGCAGGCTCAGGCGCTGTTTGATGTCAATGTCTTTGGTGTCATCCGGATGACCAACGCGGTGCTGCCGACAATGCGACGCCAACGGAGCGGCAGAATCGTGAATTTGAGTTCCGTGCTGGGCCTGATTCCGGCTCCCTATTCCGCTCTCTATGCGTCGACCAAGCATGCGATCGAAGGCTATTCAGAATCGCTGGACCATGAACTGCGCTCGTTCGGAATTCGCGTGGTGCTGGTCGAGCCCGCCTACACCCGCACGTCGTTTGAAGAAAATCTCGCAAGGCCCGATCAGTTGCTGGACATCTATGGCACCGCGCGCGCCGGCATGGATGTGGTTCTGCGGAAAGCCATCGAGACAGGCGATGCGCCCGAGATCGTGGCCAAGACGGTCTTGCAAGCGGCGACCGCCTCCGTTCCGCGGAGGCGCTATGCTGCCGGAAAAATGGCTCGCCAGATCAGCTTGCTGCGCCGTTTCGTTCCCGAATCCGCCTTCGACAAGAGCCTGCGAAAGCAAAACGGCCTGCCGGCCTGATATCCAAGTCGCCGACAGGGTCCTTCGAGGCTCTCTGACACAGGAGTTGGGCAGCCGCAGCCGCCCACCCCTTAGGCGGCGCTGCCGGTTCGGCGCGACGGGAGTTGCCCGGGATCACAGGCGGCATTTGCAGCGGCAGAGGTGTCGAAATGCCTCGGCTCGAAGGCCAGCGCATCGTGCATGGGAAGCGCTGCCGAGAAGAGGAAGCCCTGCCCGATCATGCAATCGAGCGAGCGCAGGATCAGGCGATCGGCGTCCGTCTCGACCCCCTCCGCCATGACCTCTATGCCAAGCGTTCGTCCGAGATCGATGACGGCCTTGACCAGCGCCTGATCTTCCACGGATTTGGCCAGATCGCGAACGAAGTCCTTGTCGATCTTGATCTTGCGGATCCGACTGTCCTTCAGCGAAACCAGGGTCGAAAAGCCGGTGCCGAAATCGTCCAGCACGATCGATATGCCCGCGTCCGCCAGGCGTTCCAGCTTTTCGTCGACCCGGGCGCGATCCACGGGCGCCTCTTCGGTAATCTCTATCTCGAGCATGGCCGCGGGGACATTCCTCGTCTTCAGGATGTCCAGCATCATATCGTCGACATTGCCTGCCTCGAGTTCACGCGGCGACAGATTCATCGCAACGCGCACATCCTGGCGCCCTTTCCTCGCCAGTTCCTCGATCATGGAGCAGCAATTGAGAAAGACCTTCTCCGTCAGCAAGGAAAGCAGACCGGTTTCGCGTGCCGCTGTCACGATCTCCGGCGGGGGAATGGCGCCGTGAACCGGATGCTGCCACCGCAGCAGCGCTTCGAAGCCGGCGACCGCTTGCGCGTCCAGCCGCACGATGGGCTGGAACCATGAGCAAAGCGTGCCTCTCTCGATGGCTGCGCGCAGGTCGCGCTCGATGCAGTGCTTGCGTTCGAGCCCCTGATCGAGCTCGGCATCGAAGAGGCAGTATTCGTTCCTGCCGCTGCGCTTGGCCGCGTAAAGCGCGAAGTCGGCGCGCAGCAGCATCTCCGTCAGTCGCGGTGTCTCCGATACGTATATACCGATCGAGGCGCCGACACGCACCGATTTCAATGCCGGATCCGGATTGGCGATGGCCGCGATG
This sequence comes from Mesorhizobium sp. M1A.F.Ca.IN.022.06.1.1, assembly GCF_003952605.1. Lineage (NCBI taxonomy): Bacteria > Pseudomonadati > Pseudomonadota > Alphaproteobacteria > Hyphomicrobiales > Phyllobacteriaceae > Mesorhizobium > Mesorhizobium sp. M1A.F.Ca.IN.022.06.1.1. Next base: position 773,254 of record NZ_CP034455.1, read on the forward strand.
ATCAAGGACGCAAGCTCGTCTATCGAGTGCTGCGAGCTTGCGGCGGGAAAGAGCAGCACGAACTCGTCGCCGCCGATGCGCGCGATCGTTGCCCCCGGCGGCGCGTGGTTCTCTATCCTGCGCGCGACCCGGACCAGCAGGTCGTCGCCGATATTGTGACCATAGGTGTCGTTGACGGATTTGAAGCCGTCGAGATCGATCAGCATGGTCACGAACGGACCGTCGGAAAAACCCATCTCGCCGATTGCGTGCTCGAGCCCGTGCCTGTTGAGCAAGTTCGTCAGCGGATCGCACCTGGAGTTTCGTTCCATCCGGGCTGCGAACGCCCTCGCCTCGTATTTGAGGCGGCTCGTCTCCTTGAAGCGGGTCTGCCCGAGCAGCGAGCTTCTGATCATGCCTCCAAGAAAAAGCAGGACCGTGAGGCCGAGGACGTAGTTCTCGATATTGCCTTTCGCCAACACGCATCCTGCGGCGATCAGAAGCGGCAATGTCAAGAAGTTGATCGAAGCCGGCGCGTATGACGCACCATAGGTGACCGAACCGGCCGACAGGCCGGCGAGCACGATCAGATAGAGCGGCGCCTGGGGAGTGGTGTATCCATCCGACAGCACGGCCAGAAAAGACCAGGCGATGCCCGATGCCAGGGCTAACAGCCCGTAAACGGAAAGTCGCGCATCGACCGGCCTCGACCGGCCATCGGGCCCATTAAAGGCAATTTCCGGCTGGGTGAGGGCCAGTCCTATGCGGGCGCCGTTGATGATGGTGACCGCCACAAACCACAGCGCCGCCGCCGGGCCACCGCCCGAGAGCATCTGCACGGCCAGGATCAGGGCCGAGAGAACGGTGCCGATGGGCATCGAGATGAAAAGGCCCTTCTTCAGGTCAGCGAACTGATCCCGCAGAATTCCCGCTTCCACGGCTTCGCTTTGCCCCTGAAGGGCTGAACCTGGGCCGGGCTGGTCGGAATTTCTCATGCCTAGGGGCTAAACGAGCGGAATGAAAATCGCGTTAAGGATTTCAGCGACTTACGCCGCAGTCATGGATAGGCGAGCGCGACGGTCCGGCCCGCCTCCCCATCGGGGTCGAGGCTGTCCACAACTCCAGCCGAACGGACTGTTCCCCACGCTGCCTCTGCGCTTCGATCCACCCCGGTGTGGCGGGAGTTTGCGAAAATCTTTGGGTACGTTTGGAAACCGATCTGACGAAACTCCATCAAATCATTCGTCGGCCGCTACGGTCACCAAAGGATGGGTGTCGATGTCGTGACAGGCCTCGAACTTTGCCCATCGACTGGCGCAAAGCAGGCCAGGCGATCGTTGATTTGCCCAAACCAGCGTCGGGAGTCAGTCTGGCTCGGTCGGACTCCAATCGAATAGCGCAGGGAGAAAGAAGATGGCTCAAGACCACTCTAAATCGAACGGACCGGATCTGGCCCAAGGCATTGCGCTAGCCGACCTTGCCGATGGCGCAAAGCTGGTCGGTCAATGTGGCGATGAACAGGTGCTGTTGGTGCGCCGCGGGACAGAGGTCTTCGCAATCGGAGCGGCGTGCACGCATTATGGCGGGCCGCTGGTCGACGGTCTTGTCGTGGAGGATACCGTTCGATGTCCGTGGCACCACGCCTGCTTCGATTTGCGCACCGGCGAAGCCGTGCGTGCGCCTGCGTTCAGTCCACTCGCCTGCTGGTCGGTGGAACAGCGCGGCGATCGCATATTCGTGGGCGAGAAGCGCAAGCGAGCGGCTCAAACGCCCGGCAGCGGAGGCGCTGGCCAGTTTGCCGGCAGAATCGTGATCGTCGGAGGCGGCGCGGCCGGTTTCGCAGCCGCCGAAAGACTACGGCGCGAAGGCCATCAGGGCAGCATCGTCATGCTCAGCGACGACGAGGCGCCGCCCGTCGATCGCCCCAACCTTTCCAAGGACTACCTCGCCGGCAAGGCGCCGTCGGATTGGGTTCCGCTGCGCGGGGAAAGCTTCTATGCCAAGAACGGCATTGATCTGCGCCTCAAGACCAGCGTCGCCGACATCGATGTCCGGTCCGGCGAGGTCGTGCACGCAGACGGGAACCGAACTGCCTACGACCGTTTGCTGCTTGCTACGGGAGCCGAACCGGTCCGCCTCACGATCCCGGGCGCCGATCAGCCACAGGTCCATACGCTGCGCTCGCTCTCCGACTGCAGCACGATTATCGAGGAAGCCGAGACGGCCCGCAGCGCCATCGTGCTGGGCGCCAGTTTCATCGGCCTCGAGGTTGCCGCGTCCCTGCGTGCGCGGAACATCGAAATTCATGTCGTCGCGCCCGACGAACGGCCGATGGAGCGGGTCCTCGGGCCGCAGATGGGCGACTTCATCCGCAGCCTCCACGAGCAAAATGGCGTCGTCTTTCATCTCAAGGACACCGCGACCGCCATCGACGGCACGAACGTGCAACTGAGCAGCGGCCTTACGCTGACCGCGGATCTCATCGTCGCTGGCATCGGCGTGCGGCCGCGGCTCGGGCTTGCCGAAAAGGCTGGGCTCAGGCTCGACCGCGGCATCATGGTGGACGCCTTTCTGGAGACGAGCGCGCCGGGCATTTTCGCGGCAGGCGACATTGCGCGATGGCCCGATGCCCACTCCGGCGAAAACATCAGGGTCGAGCACTGGGTGGTCGCAGAAAGGCAGGGACAGACGGCAGCTCTGAACATGCTCGGACAGCGCGAGAAATACACTGCCGTGCCGTTCTTCTGGAGCCAGCATTATGACGTCCCGATCAACTACGTTGGACATGCGGAGCGATGGGACGAGATCGCGGTGGAAGGCGACATCGCCGCCAAAGATTGCCTCCTGCGTTTCAAGCGCAAGGGACGCACACTGGCGGTCGCCTCGATTTTTCGCGACATCGAAAGCCTGAAGGCCGAATTGGAGATGGAACGCCAGAGCGCTACCTGATGAAGCATGCAGAGGCCGCTTAGAGCAGCGCACGCACGGAGGCGGCCGGCGTCGGTCTGCAATGCGCTCAAATCCGACATCCGACCGGAACGGCCGACCGCTGCAAATGTGATGCAGTTGAGGACCAAAGGCCGTTTTGCCGTTTCAGACGGCCTGGCGAAGGCTGATTTGCCGCCATGCGATCGGCGGTACCAATCGCCTACGAAAAGCAACAACGCGATGAAACCTTTCAGGGCTTCTTTCCGTTCGGTCGGAGGAGGATCCAACAATGACCGAACCCGGCGAAAGCAGTTCCCATAACCGGATCGACGACAAGCAGCTCGTCATTTTGCTGAAACAGAAAACAGGCATTTCGGACGCGCAAGCCAGGAGGCTGATAAAAGCGGTTGGACGCGATCGTCCTGCGCTGTTGCGGGAAGCCAGAATCATCAGGGCGAGGCACTCGGGCGTCTAGTTCACGCCGCCGCTTGAGCCGGTCGATGGACCTTTCCGAAAAACGGCCATCCCCTCAGCGTGCGACCAGCCGAGAAACCTTGAGCCGCGGCGCGAAGAAGCAGCGCAAATAGGGCTGATTGGTTATCACGTAGTTGTTTTCGCAGATATGATATTGGCCATCCGGTGATTCCTGAACCCGGTCTCGCGGGATGTTGAAACCGTCGGGCAAATAGGTATAGCCGCCGTCGGCTCTGGACCGCACCGAAGACTGAGGGATGGCGCGGCAATCTTGACTGCCGCAGCACTTGAATCTCGTTACCGGGTCAATCTTGTCTTCGTACCAATCATGCGCATTGGCGCCTGTTGCGGCGGCAATGCACATGGCTGTGAAGATGACCCTTCGCATGGCATTCCTCGTGTGCGGAGGCGCTGCTCATTCGGGCGTCATGTATATTAGCGTTGCGCCGAAAATGCCATTGCATCGCGAAGGCCCGGCACGGCAGCCGTCTGCCTCGCCCGCTCACACCAGCCATCGTTTTGGATGGTCTCGCCGGTCATGAACGCGTTCTGCATAAGATACAGACAGGCGGGCGCGCGATGTCGGAGGGCGTGGCGAAGCGCTTTTAGTCGTTGGTTGCTGCGTCTCGTTGCCCCAGAATCGCTTGTGCCTCCTGGCGGCATGCACAAGAATCGGCGGCTTGCGCAGACCTGCCGATTGCGAGATGGTGGGCGATGATCGCCGGTAGGTATCTGGATCACAAATTGGAATGCCCGTATTGCGGTGTGATCCGGTTGCAGATCCCCATCGATGCTCAACCCATTACCCAAATCCATTGTGCCGAATGCGGCAAATATCTGGGTACGTGGGACGAACTCCAGACCGACTTCGAGCGCCAGGGCGGCACCGAGGGGGTGTTCCGTCTGGACAAAGGGCGTATCCAGAAGCTCGCTTCCAGCCAATAACGAACCGCCGGTGGCAGCCAAGCCCGGAATTGGCGGGAACTAATTTCTGACTTGAACGTTGCGCCGCCATAGGGGACTTCCCATGGCGCTCACATCTGACAGTCAGTCACAGGAAGCTGTTGTTCAACGGCTTGTCCGGGAGATCGGCATTACCGAAGCGCAGGCGTTGGAACTTGTTTCTTTCCTAGGCTTGAATTGGGGTTCGCTCGTTCGCGAGGCGAAGGCACTGTCGTTCAGGAAGTAGCCTGTTGACGAGCCAGATCCGGTTTTCTTGCACGCGTGCCAAGGCACGCGCTGGAAAGTGCGCAAAGATACATTAGCGATCGCTTGACGAATCCGCCGACCGCACCAGTCTTGCGTCTATGGCAAGAGGCATCAAGGTCGGAGACGAGGTCGCCATCACCGCAACGGTTCGCCGGCGGGTGACGGAGGACCGCGTCAGCGTGTCGATTCCCTCCTATGAGCAGCCGCATTCGATCATCGACCGCACGTCGACCGTGAAGAGAGGCCAGCCGATCGAGCTCGTCGGAGATGTAACGCGCGTCAATGGGGACCGGGTGACCGTGAAGCTCGGCGTACCGGTTACAGTGGACATCGACAAGGTCAGGCTGGTGACCACCAGCAAGCCTCCCGCGCGAAAGCCACCGGTGGTTCAGCGGCCGGCGTAAGGAAGACTGTGCCTGCCGGCAGTTCCGGACGGAAACCCGAGTCACGCTTTCTAGAATTGCGCCGGCAAAAACCCGCCCGGGGAGGAGCGCGGGCGGGTTTTCGCAAGAGCGGCCACATGACTCGCTCACGGATGGCGGCCCTCATTTCGGAGCAAAGGTTCGCCCCGCCGCTGCGTACCGAACAGCAAGACCCGCGGAAGGTTCCCATCGAGCCGAACGCTCCCGCACGCGCCCTCATCTTGACGGCCAAAAACCGCAAACCCATATCGCAGCCAGGCCAGGATCGTTGAAGGTTCCGGCCCGTCTCAGAACTCAAATTGTTCGTTCGACTTGGAGGATCTTATGAACGATCGGATGTTTGACAGCCCTGTTTTCGTGAAGAGCGGGAACAGCCTCATCCAGGAAATCGCGTGCCTCGATGACGCCCTGGAATTTCTCTACGAATGGCCCAAGAACAGACGCGGCACCATCTACGAGACCGCCCTGCGTGCCTGTCAGCGAGCATTCGACAGCGACTATCCGCTAACGGCGGCCAGAGACGCGTTCTGCGGCTTCGCAAAGTCGGTCAAAATCCACGAGGACGTGAGTGTCACTTTGCCTTGGATGACCGGCAAGGGCCCAGGCAGCGGCGTGACTGCGTAGCCGCAAAAAGGAGGCAGTCACGATGCTTGCAAAACCGTTCGAAAAGCCGATCCGCGTCTGGGTCGGACTGGGATTTCCGCGTCAGCTGAACACTGTCGTAGATGCCTATCAGTTCGTCGCCGACTGGTGTGGCAACAGCCCTGAGCAGAAGGCGGCGATGCGTGCCTGCAAGGCCGCCTTGGCCGGCGAAATCGACGCAGAAACGGCGAGAGGCGTCTTCGTTGCCTTTGCCCGCCGGAAGGACATCCTCATCGAGGAGGGAGCAGTTCCGCTCCCAACTGGAAAGGCAGCCCAGCCGAAGCACGCTTGATGGGACCGAGGCGGCGGCCAACGCCGCCTCGTTTCACCTGTAGGACGCGAACTAGCGCTTGGCGCTGTCGCTGTCGGCATCGGCCCGGGCGAGGAATGTCTCGGTGACCTGCGGAAGATTGGCCTTCAGCCACTCCGCCATCGCTTCTTCTTCGCGCAGGTTCTGCTCACAGACCCGAGCAATCTCGGCTTCACCCACGGCTTCAGCGGCAGCCATGAGGATCGTATAGGAAGCGATCTCCATATGCTCGAAGGTGTAGCTGGCCAGAGAGCCTTTCATCACCTCGTCGCCGGCGAACACGCCGCTGATCGACTGCGCCATTGCGGTCAGTTTTCCGCCTGCGTCCTTCAGTGTTGACGAACCTTCTTCCAGGCCATCCAGGCAAGACTTCAATCGTCTCGCCTGCTCCTTGGTCTCGGCGAGGTGAGCGCGGATGCGTTCGCTGAGTTCCGGATAGCTCTCGAGCCGGCCCAGCTGGCCGGACAGCATCGTCTCGGCTTGCTCTTCCATTGCGTGAGCATCCCTCAGCCACTGGATCAGCCATTCGCGTGATTCAGACATAGTTTGTTCCTCCTGTTTGGGTGCGCCCGAACCACAAGGACTGCGGATTGTTCCGTGGCGAGAGTGACGGGAGTGGGCATGACGAGCAGCAGGCCCGCGGCTCCTCGAAAAGCGTCGCTGACAGGACGGAAGCCACGTCCGCATACCAAACTCCCAGAGGCTGGAACATTCCCAAAGGGAGGCGGTTTTGTTCCTATCCAGGAGGAACAACCATGGCAGACGACACGACCAAGCGCGATTTCCGCGACCGCGGCCGCGTGTCAGGCGATGAGCAATATGAGGTCGCCCACTTCGCGAGGAAATTCCAGCTGACAATCCCCGAGGCTCGCGACCTCATCAAAAAGCACGGAAACGATCGTGCGACGCTGGAGCGCGAAGCAAGGGCGGTGGCGAGCCGCTGACGGGCGTTCGCACTTGTGCGGAGATACTGCGAAGGAGACTTGACATGGCTAACAACCTATCCCGCGAGGAGGAGCAGCGTGGCACCAGCAGGGTCTTCATGTGGGGCACCGTCGCCGCGGCCGCAATCTTTGTGGCCCTTCTGGCGCTATTTTGGTTCGGCTCGTGATTGCCGTCGGCCACAAGGCCAAAGACCTTGCGGCGTACCACAGCCCTGCTCGACCGGTCGGGGCTGCGTCCTTAATTTGGGATTTCGAAATGAGGCAACCGACGGCATGGGCGGGGGGCGATGGGGAGCCGTCGGTTACCAGGAACAGGGGCCATCGAATCAAAATATGCATAGGCCCTTATATGATCATGCCAGCAATTTGCGTTCTTGGAAACTGGTTCCGCCCGAAAATTCAATCGCCTATGCCTAAGAACGCAGATTCGAGATGATCTTCACGGGCCTCGCCCGCTACGCCGCATTTCGCTGAGCCGCCCTGAACGGATGGTCCATGGTAAACGCATCCGGCCGGATACTCCGCTCTACCTGCACCCAAGTAACGGGATGCGCGATGGGGAAGCCGGCGCGGGCCCGCGGCGAAAAAGCGCCGGCGGCCGTGTTGCCGCGTCCGTTGCGCAGATAATCGATGAAGATGCGGCCCTTGCGGGCCACCGGCGCTGCCGACAGCAAGTAGCGGTCGGGTTCTGCGTCGGCGAGGACCTGGGCAATCGACCTGGCGAGCTGCCGCGCGCCGTCGTGGGTCATCTTCGCCGCCAGCGGCGCCATCAAGTGAATGCCCTTGCCGCCCGTGACCTTCGGCCAGCTTTCCAGACCTGACGCTGCCATGATGTCGCGCAGCGCCAGCGCGGTCTCAGTCACTTGCGCCCATTCCACGCCCTCACCCGGGTCGAGATCCAGCACGATCCGGTCGGCATGCTCTATATCATCCACCGTGGCATTCCACGGGTGGAGCTCGACCGCATCCATTTCGACCAGCCCGAGCAAGCCGTCGAGGTCGTCGACCCAGACCCGAGTGCCCTCCCCACCTTCTCGCTTCTCGACGCGCAGCTGGTGCACCGCTGCCGGGATCTCGGGCAGCGGTCCCTTGTGGTAGAAAGTTGCCCCGAAGGCATGACGGACGAGCTTCAGTGGGCGACGGCCGAGGTGCACCAGCGCCTGATCGGCGACCAGACTCCAATAGCGAACGAGCTCATCCTTGGAAGGCGAGACCGCATCGGGCAGCAGCTGCAAGATATTCTCACGCGGCACGCCGTGATCTCGGTCCGCTCTTCGTTTCGACGGCGCCGGCGGCTTTGGCGGGACCGTCACCAGGTCCTCGCGGAGCCCCTTGAACACGGCTTCGCGCAAGATCCCGCGATCGGTAACGCCGCTGAACTGCACCTCGGCCAGGACTTCGGGTCTCACCCAGGTCGCCTTTGGCTTCACAATGGGCTCCGACAAAGGCGATTTGCCGATGATCAGCGGATCGAGCCGCTCGCGAACGCGTCGCGCCACTTCAAGCGTATAACCGCTCTGAGCCTTGCCTGCATAAAGCAGCCGGTCGCCCTCGCGCCTGCCGATATAGAGCGATGCGATCCGGCGCGGCTCAGCACCAAGCTTCTCGACGAACGCGACGATCGGAAAGGTGTCGCTCTTGATGCATTTGACCTTGACCCAGCTCGTCTGCACGCCGGAACGGTAGGGCGCGTCCGCGCGCTTCGACACGATCCCCTCCAGGCCCATCCGGCAGGCATGATCGAACATCTCCCTGCCGCTCACCTCCAGATGCTCGGCATAGGTCAGCGTCGGCGCGCTGTCCTTCAGCAGCGTTTCGAGCGCTGCCTTGCGCTCGACCAGCGGCTGCTGTCGCAGATCGCGACCGTCGAGGTGCAGCAGGTCGAAGGCATAGAAGATCAATCTCGAAGAGTTTGCGTTGCCCAACTCGCGCTCCAGCGCCTGGTAGTCAGGCAAGCCGGTGTCGCCGAGAACGACAGCCTCGCCATCAATGATCGCAGATTTCACCGGCAAGCCCGCCGCCGCCTGGACAATCCTCCTGTAGCGATGCGACCAGTCATAGCCGCGGCGCGTGAAGGCTCGCGCTGTTGCGCCTTCCACGATGAGCTGGGTTCGGTAACCGTCGTACTTGATCTCGTGCAGCCATTCGCCGCCTTCGGGAGCTTTCTCGACCAAGGTGGGCGATTGGAACTCGATGAAGGAAAGCCGGTCTTTGCCGCTGGTCATGCACGCGCGACTCCAGGAACCGCGACTCAAGCCGGAGCAGTCCCATCAGTTCCTTCCATTTTAGTAAAATCGTATGTTTGTCCGACTTGGCCAAGCGTGGCCTCGCAAAGGCAACGCGTTGCCCTCCGACCCGCATAGTGCTCCGATTATCTGAGTAGATGTTTTATTAGTTGAGTGCGGAACAATCCTTAGCCGGCGACGTTTGGCTGCGGGGTGAATCTTCTTCAGGTGGGCCGTCAATGAACAAGTCAATCGTAATGGATTCGGTCGAGATCGACACGCTGGAAGACAGGTATTACGTGCGCGTTATCGAGGATGGCGTTGTCACCATCAAGGGTTTCGGTTCCGAAGCGGACGCGAAAGCTTTTGCCAAGCACGAACACACCCGACTGGGACTTGACGCTGTCAAGCAGCCGGGCACCGGCCAAAAGCTGCGATACGGCTTTCCGGAAAGTTGATGCCGCCTCGAAGATCGAGGAGTCTCTGACTTCCCCTTCGGGAATGCGGCAACGCGCGGCCGCGGTCCTGCCCTGCAAACAAGTCAGCCATACGCGTCGTTCATTTGCCTGGTCGAGGTTGAACCAGCTTGAAGTCGAAGCTCTCCGGCAAACGTCCACGAGTGCTCACAGGCCTCACGGAGGACGCGACCTCCGGCTTGCGTGGACAGTTAGCTCGCTGCCAGCAGCGCTCGGCAGCGGGACTAGCTTAGCGACGCTGTTTATGGCGATAGCCATTCATTTCGGGCCTGAGGGCCGAAAGCGAGGGCCCCTTCGCCGTGAACACGACGCCCGCCGCCTCAAAAGCGCGACGGATGCGGGTTCGTTTTTCGACCCGCAGAATTCTGATCCCGTTCTCGAAGTCGCGAATGGTCCCTTCGCCTAGGCTGGCCTTGGCGCCGAGGCGCACCTGCGACCAATGCAGGAGTTCTCGTGCGGCTCGCGACTCCTCTGGCGTCAAATCCATCAAGGGGTCTCCCCTAGGGCTTTTCAGCTGTCAATTTCCAGCTTCGTGTGTCCCGGCTGCTCATGCCAGATCACCTGCCGGAGGTCGCCCCAGTCCACTGCCTGCCCGCAGGCGGGACATATCCGGAACTGGTCCTCTTCGTTGGCGGCTGCTCTGACCCGCAACCGGGCAAAGATCGGCGGTCCCAAATCAGAAAGCTTTGTCACCCAGCTTCCTTGCCTCACGTTGCAAAATCTTACGGTCGTTGCCGTGCTCGCTGATCAGCTCCCGAACCTGTTCAGGCGTGATGCGATGCTGCTTGGCAAAGTAGCGAACCTCGTAATCGTCGTCCGCCGACACACGGTCGCGGTCCCGGAAATCGCGCTTCGTTTTGACGTCTGCCATTGGTTGCTCCTCCTGGCAAAACGAACACCGGGAAGGCAGGAATGTTCCAAACCGCTAATATGTGCGTGAAGCGCTACGGCCGGGATGGGGTCGGCCACGGCATTGCCTGGGGGAGGCCTCAAATGAAGTAACCGGCGGCATGGGCGGGGGCGTTGGGGAGCCGCCGGTCACCAGGCAAGGGCCCATCTAATCAGAAAATGCATAGGCCCTTATATGATCATGCCAGCATTTTTCGCTCTTGGGAACTGGTTTCGGCATAAAATTCAAGATCGTACGCCCAAAGGTGCACGTTCTAATGATTTTCACGCCGGCGCTGCGACAGGAACCAGATCGGCACGCCCGCGTCATAAAGACAGGTTTCTGTCGTAACCCGGGAGTGAAGTCGATGGTCCGGCTCTTCGTTGTCGCTGCCGTGGCGCTCGCGCTCGCATGCAGCGGAGCTCAGGCGGCGAGGCTTGACCTCGACGCGGTCAATCAGGCGCAATTCAGCGAGGGCGAGCCGAAGGACGTCAGTCCGATGCTTCTCAAGGCGCAGATCCTTCTCGATCGCGCCCGCTTCTCGCCGGGCCTGATCGACGGTCGCCTCTCCGACAATTTTGCCAAAGCCGTGGCGGCGTTCCAGGCGGCAAACGGACTGGCTTCCGACGGCAAGCTCACACGCGAGACCTGGGACAAGCTGACGGCGAGCTCCGCCGAGCCGGTTCTGGTGGCATATGAGGTCACGGTCAAGGACGTGCGCGGCCCCTTTACCAGGCGCATTCCCACCCGCCTGGAGCGGATGGCTCGTCTGAAGCGCCTCGGCTATCGCAACGCGCGGGAGAGGCTGGCCGAGCGTTTCCACATCAGCGAACAATTGCTGAAGACGCTCAACCCGCGCGTCGGGTTCCGGAAGGCAGATGTGAGCCTCGTAGTGCCCGATCTCGGACGGGGCGACGCCCCGGCGGAGATCGAGACCATCGAGGTCGACAAGGCATCCCGCCAGGTCCGCGCGCTCGATCCATCAGGCAAGCCGGTTGCGGTCTATCCGGCCTCGATCGGCAGCGAGGAAAAGCCGGCGCCGAGCGGCGCCGCGGAGGTCAAACGCGTGGTGCGCAATCCGACCTATCACTACAATCCGAAATTCGCCTTCAAGGGGTCAAGAGCAAGCGGCCCTTCACCATCGCCAAGGGACCGAACAATCCGGTGGGATCGGTCTGGATCGACCTCTCGATCGAAAGCTATGGCATCCACGGCACGCCGGATCCCGGCAAAATCGGCACGACCTACTCGCATGGCTGCATCCGGCTGACCAACTGGGATGCCGAAGACCTCGCCGCTATGGTCAAGCCGGGCACGAAAGTCGAGTTCAAGGACGAGACGGCGCAGGACGGGCAGGCGCAGTAAAAACGCCGGGAGGAGCGAGCCGCCAAGGCGGGATCGCTTCGGCGGCGCGCTTTTGAAAACGATCTGGAATTGGTGGTTCGATGCAAGCACATGCGAGAGTGGTGATCGTCGGCGGAGGATGCGTCGGCGCCGGCATCCTTTACGGCCTGGCCAAGCGCGGCTGGACCGACGTTGCGCTGCTCGAGCGGACCCAGCTTACGGCCGGCTCCACCTGGCATGCGGCGGGCCTGATCCCGTCCTATACCCGCAACATCAATGTCGGCCGCATGATCAAGAAGACCACCGAGATCTATGAAGGGCTGGAGGCCGAAACCGGCCAGCCGGTCGGCTGGCACAAATGCGGCCAGCTGCGCATCGCCAACAGCCGCGACCGGCTAGACGAATTCAAGAGTTATATGAGCGTGGCCGACGTCCAGGGCATGCGCGCTGAGTTGCTGACGCCGGGCGAAGCGAGGCAGCTGGCGCCGCTGCTCGACAACGACCACATGCTGGGCGCGCTTTATCATCCCGATGACGGCCATATCGCGCCGGCCGATGTGACCATCGCCATGGCCAAAGGCGCGCGGGATCTGGGTGCCAAGGTGTACTTGAACACCGAGGTCACCGGCTTCAGGCGCACGCCCGGCGGCGAATGGCTCGTCCAGACTAACAAGGGCGACATCACCTGCGAGCACGTGATCTCCGCGACCGGCAATTATGCGCGCCAGACCGGCGCGCTGCTCGGCCTCGATATCCCGGCGATCCCGATCCTGCATCAGTACTGGATCACCGAAGTGGTGCCGGAAATCGTCGAGCGGAAAAGGCAGGGCCGCCCCGAAATGCCGATCCTGCGCGACGAAGGGTTCGAGGGCTATCTGCGCGAAGAAGGCGACGGGCTGATGTTCGGGCCTTACGAGCGCACGGCGAACCTGAAACTGTTCGCCGAGGACGGCGTCCCTTCCTGGTTCGGCGCCGACCTCGTCGAAGAAGATTTCGAGGCGGTGTCGTGGAACTGGGAGCAGGCTCTGCAGCTGGTGCCGGCGCTGGGGCGCGTCGGCATCAAGGCCAATGTGCGCGGACCGTTCCAGATGACCGCGGACGAGCTTCCCTTGATGGGGCCGGCCTGGGGCCTGCCGAATGTGTGGCTGGCCGAAGGCGTGCCGGGCGGCATCCTGTGGGGCGGCACGATCGGCTATTACCTGTCGGAACGGATCGTCGAAGGCGGCAACAGCCTCGACACCTCGGATCTCGATCCGCGCCGCTTCGGCGACTACGCCAACAAGGCCTGGACGCGCGAAAAGGTCCGCGAGGCCTGGGGCACACATGCGGAGCAGAAATATCCGGGACAGGACATGCCCGCCGCCCGGCCGCAGAAGACCGCGCCTTCCTATGACAGGCTGACCGAGCTCGGCGCCGTCTGGGGCGTTCTCAATGGCTGGGAGATGCCCAACTGGTTCGCACGCGACGGCGTCGAAGCCAAGGACCAGTATAGCTGGCGATGGACGCCGAAGGGGAACCTCGTCGCCCAGGAAGTACAGGCGGTGCGCACTGCCGTCGGCCTGGTCGAGATGACGCCAATGACCAAGTTCGAGGTATCCGGACCGAGCGCCGCCGCCTGGCTGGACAGGATCATCGCCAATTGCCTGCCGGCGGTCGGAAAGGTGACGCTGGCGCATCACCTCACTGCGGGCGGCGGCGTGCAGGCGGAGTACATGGTGGCGCGGCTCGGAGAAGACCTGTTCTACCTCATCTCGACGCCGCGCGCCGAGCGCTGGAATTTCGACGATCTCTCAAGGCTGCTGCCCGCCGACGGCAGCATATCACTGAAGAACGTCACCAACGATCGCGGCTGCTTCACCGTCGTCGGGCCCAAGGCACGCGAAGTGCTGCAGCCGCTAACCGAGATCGATCTTTCGAACGAAAAGTTCCCGTGGTTCAGCGTGGCGACCGGCAGCGTCGCCCTGGCCAGCGACGTGCGGCTGCTGCGCGTCAACTATGAGGGCGAGCTCGGCTGGGAACTCTATCACCCGCTGTCCTATCAGCGGCAGCTGCTGGATGCCATCCTCAAAGAGGGCGAGAAGCACGGCATGCGGCTTGTCGGGCTGCATGCGCTGGAGTCGCTCAGGCTCGAAAAATCTTATCGCGCCATGTATCGCGACATGAACCCTGAGCTCAACGCGCTGGAGAGCGGGCTCGAGCGCTTCATCCGCCTCGACAAGGGCGATTTCGTCGGCCGCGAGGCGGTGCTGAAATACAAGGCGAGGAACGACCAGCGCCGGTCGGTGACGCTCAAGATCGAAACCGACGGCGCGAGCACGCTTGCCTCCGAGGGCCTTTATAGCGACGGCGAACTTGTCGGGCGCATTACGTCGGGCGGCTACGGCTATGCGCTCGGCCATGACGTGGCGCTGGCCCTTCTGCCGGAGCGTCTGAGCAAGCCCGGCACCAAGCTCGAGGTCGCCATTTTGGGAGAATGGAAGATCGCCGAGGTGATCGCGGACTCGCCTTACGATCCGACCTCGGCCAGGGCGCGTATGTGATGCGCGTCGATCGGATCAACGTCTATTCGGCGCAGCTGCCCGTCAAAGGCGGCGTCTACCGCATGGCCAGCGACGACGTGGAGTCGCTGGACTCGACGCTTGTCGAGATCGTGACCGAAGACGGTTTGACCGGTTGGGGCGAGACCTGCCCGATCGGACCGGTCTATCAGCCGCACCATGCGCTGGGCGCTCGCGCGGCGATCGCCGAAATCGCCCCGGGACTGATCGGTGCGGAGATCGCTTCGATCAGACTGCTTGCGAAACAGATGGACGAGCGCCTGAACGGACATGGCTATGCCAAGGCCGCGTTCGACATGGCCTTTCTCGACCTGCTCGGCCAAAAGCTCGGCGTGCCGGTCTCGACGCTGCTGGGCGGCGCGCTGACCGATCGCGTGCCGGCCTATTATTCGCTGATCGTAGGTCCGCCGGACGAAACGGCGAGGATCGCCGCCGACAAGGTGAAGGCCGGCTATCCGCGCCTCCAAGTGAAGATCGGCGGGCGCAACCTCGAAGAAGACGTGGCCGTCGTGCACAAGGTCTGGGAAGCTGTCGGCTGCAAGGCGCGCATCGCGGTCGACGGCAACCGGGGCCTGACAATCGCGTCGGCAATCCATCTCGACCGGCTTTGCCACGCCATCCCCTTCGTCTTCGAACAGCCCTGCAACACCATGGATGAAGTCGCTACGCTGAAGGGCCGCGTGACGCATCCGGTCTATCTCGACGAGAGCACCGAGGACCAGAACGCGGTGCTGCGAGCGATCTCCATGGGCATCGCCGACGGCTTCGGCTTCAAGGTGACGCGCCTCGGCGGCCTCACGAAGATGACAACCGTGCGCGACCTTTGCGCCATTCGCTCGCTGCCGCACAGCTGCGACGACGCCTGGGGCGGCGACATCATCGCGGCGGCCTGTGTCCATCTTGCTGCCACGGTCGAGCCGCGCCGGATGGAGGGAGCCTGGATCGCCCAGGAATATATCGACGGGCATTTCGACCGGAAGAACCCGGTCGTGATCGAAAAGGGCTTCATAGCCGTGCCGCAGCGGCCGGGCCTGGGCGTCAAACCGCAACCCGGGACATTCGGCAAGCCGCTGGCGACTTACGGAGCCTGACCACCGGCCAGGCTTTGGCCGGCCCAGCCGATCACTTCTTGGGTCTCGCGGATCGTTCCGCCTCATCCCGCGTTGAGTGGCACGCAAAGGGAGGAACGGCAATGGATGATGATCGGACCGAGAAGATCAGACAGCGTGCCTATGAGCTCTGGCAGCGCGAGGGCAGCTTGCATGGCGACCATGAGCGGCACTGGCGCCAGGCCGAGATGGAGATCGATCGCGAGGCGGCGCTGCCGCTCACGGCAGACGATGCGCTGCCTGGAACGCGCGAGATCGACAGCGCGGATGTGCTGACGGTCGAGGCGCTTGCGATACGCACCGGCATATCGGCCCAAGAAGCGCAGGAGTTGCTCGACAGGCTGGGCAGCGACCGCGCCGCGATCGAGCAGGCGGCGCGGAGCATCCGGGCACGGAAAGGGCTGTAGGTCAGGAACCCAGACGCGTGCGACGTTGCCGGCATTCGACGTCGGCGGAACCCTCGTTGCCATCGACAGTTCCTCCTGTCTAACCACAGGAGACCTGTCATGGATCATACCAACCACGTGAGGCTGACAAACGCCGAATTGACTCCCAGCATTCTCGAAGGCGCGACCATCTACGGCCCGGACGACGAAAAGATCGGCTCGGTCGACCACATGCATGGCAGCCAGGTCGTCATCGATGTCGGCGGCTTCCTCGGCATCGGTGCAAAGCCGGTCGCCGTCAGCGCCAACCAATTGGATTTCATGCGCGACGAGGACGGCGACGTCCACGCCGTGACCAGATGGACGAAGGACCAGCTGAAGTCGATGCCCGAGCATCACGACTGAGCACGGGAAGGGTCCGGCGAGAGCCGACACATGTTGGGGCGTCCTCATCCCGGCCTTCTCATGCTGCATTCCGGCGTGGTGCCGCGGCGTTCTGAAGCGCAAGTTCGGCGAGCCCACCGGGCCTACTGGGCGAGCGTGCGCCGCTACTCTGAGGCGATGCCTCTTGCCTCAAGGTGGCGGCCATCCTCGATCCCGCAGCGCGCCAGTCAATCTTGACAACGGACCGCTTGGTCGAGCCTCCTGAGAGCGGCGCTCGCCTGAAGGCGGCAATCGGGACCTGATTGGAAACGAGGATGACGGCCACCAACGGCAAAACGCTGCGACTGCATATGCCGCAATGGCAGGGCGGGAATCTCGAGGAGTATCATCTCAGTTCGAAAGTGCTGTCGTGGCTGCTGCCCGCATCCCGAGGACCGGAGGAGATCGTGCCGGTCCCCTCTCCCGGCGACAGTCCGGCGCCGGCGATCGAGGACGGCATCCTCGCGAGGAAAGCTCTGCTCGATCAGGCGCGCGCGGCGCGAGCCGCCATCGAACGGCATCGGCCGGATAGGATTCTCACGATCGGCGGCGACTGCCTGGTCGATCTCGCGCCCATCGCCTACCTCAACAAGCACTATCGCGGCACTGTCGGGGTGCTCTGGATCGACGCCCATCCAGATGTGCAGACGCCGAAGGATTTCCATCAAGGCAATTCGCAGGTGCTGGCAATGCTGCTTGGCGAAGGTGATCCGGATTTCCTCGCCGAAGTCGACGTTCCCGTCGACCCCACGAAAGTAATGTATGCAGGGCTGGACGAGTGGTCGCCGCCCGAAAACGAGTTTCTCGTCCGCATGGGCCTGCGGCGCACGGGATCGGCCGAGCTTGCCGAGAGCTCTTCCTCGGTGCTGAAATGGATCGAGCAGGAAGGCATCGAGTACCTAGCGATCCACTTCGACGTCGACGCCATCAGGCCGCAGAGCTTTCGGCCGATGCTCTTCAACAAGCCCGGCGCTGGAGATGGCTTCCTTGCCGGTGTTCCGCGCGGCCGGCTTGAGCCGAAGCATGTGTTGCGGCTGCTCGGCCATGTCGCGGGCGCCTGCGACATCGTCGGGCTTGCCATTACTGAGTACATCTCCTGGGACGCCATCCAGACACGGAAGTTGCTAGCCCAATTGCCGCTCATCGGCGCATGAGCGGGGCCCCGGCGTTGGCGTCAGCCCTTCATTGAATTGCTGTAGACCTGCACGCCGACGCGCTCGTTGCGGCGCCAGCGCACCACGGCCCGATAGACGGCGTCGTCATCGGGAACAATGAGCGTGAAACGGTCGGGCAATTCCACCTGCGGCCCGACGCGCAGTTCGGCGCCATGCTCGTGCTGGTTACGCACGGAGCACTTGATGCTGGCGTCGCCGGTGACGATCGTGGCCTCCTTCAGCACGAATTCTCGTGAATGAAGACGGCGCTCTAAGTGGGGAAAGGTGGCCATGATGCACTGGTCCCGAAACTTGCCCGGCGGGCTCAAACTCAATCGCCCGACGCACCACCCTAGCGCGGACGTGTTTCCGTTCCGTTAGCGTTTTCTAATCACTGCCCACCCGCCGATCCGTTTCGGCACAGGCGGCGCCGGACCGAACGAGCTTGTCGCATGCCGCTAATGCCGCTTGAAATACTGCACCTCGCGCTCGTGCTTTTCGGCAGCCTCGCGCGACTTGAAGGTGCCGAGATTCCGGCGTTTGCCGGTCCTCGGATCCACCTTGCGCGAATAGAGCCGGTAGTCGCCGGACTTCAGCTTGCGGATCATGGGACACCTCCTCTGCTCGTAAGTCTAATCCACTCGACCTGTCCAGGGTTCCAGCAGCGAACGTGATCCATTTCACGGAAGCGCCGCGCCGAATGTCGGAATCGACGCGGTAGCGACACGATTGGGTCGGATTATTTGTACTCAAACGACTTCCGCGGCGTTAGTCTTTGCGTCCGCGAGCATGCCGGACTGGAGGAGGGTGAGATGGCGACGGCCAAGCTTCACGGCGTTGAACTCGTCAAGGGCCAGAGGTGGACGGTGCGCGTCACCGCCTACGGCACAACGATGACCTTCCCTTTCGAAGCCGAGCAATATGCGCGCTCCTATGCCGATGGTCAGGCCTTCCGCCTTGGCGTCGAGGTGGTCGAGTTGAAGGACTGCGCCTGAGCGGCTGCCGGCGTAGCGATCGCCGCCATGGGTTCGCCGCGCGACAAATCTATCGCCAAGCTCCGATAGCGGCGGACCTTATGCAGAAACTGGCAAGAAGTCGGTGTCGTGCCGCATCACTTTGTCGACCCGTTCGCAAACCACGAGCCTCGATCTACTTCATGAAGCATCTGGCGTTCTAGGTTTGCGGCAACCAGGCAACCTTCTCGCCATCCTCCTTGATGAATTCGCGCACGGGGTTGTCGAGCAGCGGCAGCACCGCCTCCGACGGCCGGCAGAGCCTCGTGCCCTTGGGCGTCTCCACGATCGGCCGGTTGATGAGAATCGGATGGGCGAGCATGAAACCGATCAGCTCGTCGTCGCTCCATTTCGGATCGGCGAGGCCAAGCTCCGCGTAGGGCGTGCCTTTCTCCCGCAACAGGTCGCGCGGGGTGATGCCCATCGCCGCGATCAATTCGAGTAGCCGTTCGCGGCTCGGCGGCGCCTTCAGATATTCGATCACCATCGGCTCCTCACCGCTGGCGCGGATCATGGAAAGCGTGTTGCGCGAGGTGCCGCAAGCGGGGTTGTGGTAGATGGTGACCGTCATGGCTCGGCTTTCAGTGGCTCGGATTGCTCGATGGATTCGGGCCGCAGCAGCCATCCCATCAGCGCCAGCGCGATAAAGGCGCCGAGCAGTTCGGCGACGATGAAACCCGGGAGATCGGCCGGCCTGATGCCGGAAAAGCTGTCGGTGAGCGCACGCGCCACGGCGACGGCCGGATTGGCGAAGGACGTAGAGGCGGTGAACCAGTAGGCGGCGGTGATGAAGAGGCCTACTAGCCATGGCACAGCCCGTCGCTCGAAGCGCAGGCCGGCGAGAATCACAGCGACCAGGCCGAATGTCGCGACAATCTCCGAAAACCATTGCGCCGGTCCGGCGCGCAGCTTGGTCGCGATCTCCAAGGGCGGCAGGGCGAACATGAGGTGCGCGGCGATCGTGCCGGCGATGCCGCCGGCGAACTGCGCGGCGAGATAGGCAGGCAGATCGCGCGGCGGGAGCGACCGGTTCAAACAGAAGACGAGCGAGACGGCCGGATTGAAATGCGCCCCGGAGATCGGTCCGAGGATGGTGATCAACACCACCAGCATGGCGCCGGTCGCGAGCGTGTTGGCGAGCAGCGCCAGCGCGGTGTCATGCGTCAGCGTCTCCGCCATGATGCCGGAACCGACCACCGTTGCCACCAGCAGGCCGGCGCCCAGGGCTTCAGCAACGGCACGTCGCGGCAGATCGTAAGAGATCATTGCCGGGGCCCCTCGCCCGGCCGGCAGCACGGGGCGGCGAGCGCCGGCGCGCAGATTTCCGGCCGGCCCGAGCAGCAATCCTCCATCAGGAAGCGGATCAGAGCGGAAAGCGCATCGTATTCCGCGCTGTAGACGATCGAGCGTGCGTCGCGGCGCGTGCCGACCAGGCCGGCGCGCTCCAGTTCCTTGAGATGGAAGCTGACATTGGACGGAGATACCTCGACCTGTTCGGCAAGCGAACCGGCGGCGATGCCGTCCGGCCCGGCAACCACCAGCAACCGAAGCAGTTTCAGCCGCGTTTCCTGCGACAGCGCACCAAAGGCCATCAGGGCTTGTCGCTCATCCACGTTTCAACAATCCTTGAAATATTGAAACGAGGCATATCCGACATGCTCACTCCTGACAAGAAATATCGTCCCCGCTCCTCCATTGGATCCTCGGACCTGACCATCGGCGATCTGCTCCACACGCTGGCTGATTACCAAGACAAGCCGCTGGTGTTTCGTTACGACGCGGCCGGCCGGTGAAATTTCCACCCCAACTAGGATAGTGGGCCGGTTTGAAATCGCGGGTTAGCCAAACTCCCCGTCCATCACGCTCTATTGAGCGAATGTGAATGATCCCCAGCTTCCTCTGAACCCGTGATTGTGATGAATATCCGACCGCCAGAGCACACCCAACAATGTCGCTCTCAGCAAGGAAAAGGGCTCGCGCCTAAACGCCGCGAGCCCTTCTCTTTTTACGTCACGCGCTTTTTTGTAAGGGCGGCGCACTGTTGGCTTCTCGGCTTCGACAAGCGCAACGATGATCGCGCTTCTCCCAACGCTTGTCGGTGACGCCCGCTTCCGCCTGTTTCCGGACGGGGCCTAGGCGAAAGCGCCTATTCTGATTGGGGTGGACTTTCAAACCGACCCACTACCCAAATTAGCGATCTCTTGTATTTCTTGAAAATGAGGATCATGCTTGGCCCAATGCGTGGCAACCTGATGCGCAGCCGGGTGGATAAAAGGGTAAGGCGCCATGGAATTCGCAGTCTGCTATGACCACAGCGTGATCGATCTGGCTTGGTCGATCTTCCTCGGCATCACGACGGTTTTCATGTTCTTGGCGCCATTGGCCGTTGCGCGGCTTATAGCGATCTCGCGCGGGGCACCTGTCGGACGGCTTCAGACGGCCTGACAGCCGAGGCCTTTCCTAGCCGACGATTTTTAGCCCAGGCACTTCACCGAACAGCGCCGAGCAGTCGATCTCGTCCAGGAAAAGCGCGTTGGGATCGAGCACCAGCCACGATGTATGCATACGAAGATCCCTCAGCCTTGCGTTCTTTTCGGCGCGCGCCTGGCGCTCCGCCTCGGCAATCGAGGCCAAGCCTGGCATCTCGGCCTTGTGAAGGTGAGAACTCCTCGACATAGCGAGACAAAACGCGGTCGCCCTATTTTGCGTTCCAGCCCATCCGCCTGAAAACAAGTGCGGTGATCATACCCGCGAGCACGACCGAAAAGCCGGATGGCCAAGGCCACCCCAAGCCGCCGCACGTTTCATTCGCGCCGCCATCGCTACGAGCGGCCCGACTGAATCAGCGCAGACCCAGAAAACTCAAAATGGCGATCACGATGACGATAGCACCTACGATCCAGATGATGTTGTTCATGGTCCTCTCCACATGTCAGCGGTCAGGAAACGCGCCTGCCAAGGGGCATAGGCCGAAGTTTCTTTCGGGAGCCCTCGCAAAGACCTCAACACTTAGAAACTGCTAATGTTCCGCCCGCATCTGTGCCGGGGGCCGGACTAGGCGTTCTTTGGCACCTGGAAGCGGTTTCTGCAGCCTCGACGGCCGCGCTGTTAACCGCTCGCCTGAAGGCCGGACCAAGGTCGGTGTCGCAATTGCCGCGGCTGGCCTATACTCTTTGTCCGTGGTGGGGTGAATCGCGCGAATGCTCAGGGAGACCTTGAAGCGACTTGTGCAAATCTGGAGCGGGCTGTCGCTGGCCTGGCAGTTTGTGATTGCCGGCGGCATCGGGCTTTTGGCGGTGATGCTCGTGGTTGGCCTCTGGGTGACGTCGCAAATCCGCGAAGGCGTGATGCACAACTCCGCCACCACGACGGCGCTCTATGTCGACAGCGTGATCGCGCCGCTGCTGCCGGACCTGCGCAAGAGCCGCGAGCTCGACGACACGGTCAAACGGGCGCTGGACGAGACGCTCGGCCAGGGCGCGCTCGGCAAGAGGCTAGTGTCATTCAAGCTGTGGCGGCGCGACGGCACGGTGCTTTACGCCGATAACTCGAAGCTGATCGGCAAGACGTTTCCGCCCAACCCCAATCTGATCTCGGCCTTTGCCGGCAATGTCGTGGCGGAATTCAACAACCTCGCCGACGATCCTGAGACCAGCGAAGAGAAAGCGGTGACCGCGCCGTTGTTCGAGATCTACAACCCCGTGCGCGAACCCTGGTCGGGCGAAGTGGTGGCGGTGTCGGAATTCTACGAAGTCGCCGACGATTTCCAGGAGACGCTGAATTCAGCACTCAGATGGACCTGGCTGGTGGTGGCCGGCGCCACCGCCGCCTCGCTGGCGCTGCTGTCGGGCATCGTGTTTCGCGGCAGCCGCACCATCCAGACGCAGCGTGCCGCGCTGGAAGCCAAGGTCAGCGAGTTGCAGGAGGCGCTGGCGCAGAACTCGTCGCTACGCCAACGCGTGCAGCGCGCCTCGCGGCGAGCCACTGCCATCAACGAACGCTACCTGAGGCGCATCGGCGCCGACCTGCATGACGGCCCGGCGCAGCTGGTGGCACTTGCCGCGCTCAGAATGGACAGTCCGGTGCTGGTCGACCCCGCCACGCCCAAACCGCAGCGCGAGGCGGAAATCGCCGGCATCCATAAGACGCTGGGCGAAGCGATGAGCGAGATACGCGGCATCTGCAACGGCCTGGTGCTGCCGCAGATCGAGACGCAGGCGGTGGCCGACATATTGCGGCTGGCGGTCGCCGAGCATGAGCGCCGCACCGACACCAAAGTGCTGCTGACGCTGCCAGAGCGCTTGCCGGAACTCGGCACCTCAGAGAAGATCAGCATCTATCGTTTCGTGCAGGAAGGACTGAACAACGCCTTCCGGCACGGCAAGGGCAAGGGCCAGCAGGTGAGAGCCACGATGAAGGGCGGCAAGCTTTTGGTCGAGGTGCAGGACACCGGCCCGGGCTTCAATCCTGCGCGAAGCGAAGGCCTCGGGCTCGCCGGTCTCAGGGAGCGTATCGAAAGCATTGGCGGGCAATTCGAGACGCTTTCGGGCCGGGGGGAACGAGACTGGTAATCACATTGTCTGTCGAGGAGCAGCCGTGACCGCACCCATCCGCATCGCTATTGTCGACGACCATCCGCTGTTTCGTGAGGGCGTGGCGCGCAGCCTCGGCGAGATCGGCGGCTTCGAGCTTGTCGGCGAAGGCGCCAGCGCCGAGGACGCCGAAAAGCTGGTCCGCGCCAGCGCGCCCGACGTGCTGCTGCTCGACATCAGCATGCCCGGCGGCGGCCTCAATGCGCTGGCCAGCATCCTTTCGGCGGCGCCTGAGCAAAAGATCGTCATGCTCACCGTGTCCGAGACCAATGCCGATGTCGCCCAGGCGCTGAAGGCGGGCGCGCGGGGCTATGTGCTGAAGGGCGTCGGCTCCAAGTCGCTGGCCGAGATCCTGCGCGACGTCGCCAACGGCCAGAGCTACGTTTCGCCGACGCTTTCGGCCCGGCTGCTGTCGGATCTCTTGCAGCCCACCAGCCGCAAGCCCGACCCGCTCAGCCAGCTCACCGGCCGCGAGGCCGAGATCCTGGGGCTGGTGGCGGAGGGCCTGAGCAACAAGGAGGTCGCGATGCGGCTGTCGCTGCAGGAAAAGACGGTCAAGCACCACATGACCCGAGTGCTCGCCAAGCTCAACGTGCGCAATCGGACGGAGGCGGCGCTGCTGATGCATGAAGCGAGAGAGAGGAATTAGTGAATAGTGGAAAGTACAGTGAATGGTGAAGCGTCGGCGCGTTCCCATTCGGTGAAGTGCGTTTCGTTGATTACTGTTCCCTATTCACCATTCACCGTCACTTCAAAAGCAAATCACCCCCGCCTCTGAAGGCGGGGGTGACATGCGAAGGCGCGGGAAAAGGGGGTAGCTTCTCTCGGCCCTCACAAGCCTAGCAGACGGGCCAGATCCTTCTCGGTCGCCCGGCGCTCGACGATGGTGCGGCCTTGCGCATCGCTCATCTCGAAGCGTCCGTTCTCGATCTCTTCCTTCATGCCGTTGCGGTGGATGATGGTGATCCTGTTGCCGTCGATCTCGATTATGTCGCCCGTCGCCGCATTGACACGGCTGGCGGCCTTGCCGCCGGGGCTGGTGTTGCCTTTGCCGCTGTTGTTGCCAGGACCGGCATTGGCATTGCCGCCACCGGCATTGCTGTTGCCAGAATTGCCGCCAGCGTTTCCGCCGCCGCTGTTGCCCCGCCGCCATTGCCGTTGCCGCCGCCGTTGTCGGCATAAGCGGTGGCCACCAGAAGCTTGGCGAGGCTATTGGACGTGAAATGACCAGGCGCGGCAAAAAGCGCCAGCGCGGCCGCGGCGCGCAGCGTAAGGCGGACAAACCTTTTTGAGGCGGGTTCGCGCATGCCGTCCTTGGTTCATGCCGGTTCCGCCTCGGCCCTGCCGAAGTTCCGCTCTCAGCCCGCCAAGGCGGAACCGGTGTCTTGACCAGACAAGATTCACGCTTTGGTAAGGTTACGGAAGCGGCCCACGACCCATGCCATGTCCGGTCGGACCTTTTTGCAGTCACTTGGGGACCATTGTCGCACCAGCCGGGAACACAACTGGAAGCTGCGACTGCCGTCGCGTTAACCAAATCGCTTGGAAAGCGGCCAGCAATTCATTATGACTGTCGCACGCGAGAACGGCGCGGACACTCAACGAACCGCGGCATGCTACGGCGCATGCGCCCTCCTGGACGAAAAAGCGCCGTAACCTTTGGTTTGCGCATGAAATGTTTCCCCGGACTGCGGGGGCATGCGCCAAGAGCCCGCCTTATCCGGCAGCCGTCTCAAGGGCCCCAAAAAAGTACCCCCGCCAAAAGGCGGGGGCAAGGTGAGCAGCGGGAGTTCTGTCGTAAGACGATCAGGACCGAAGAGACGAAGCAAAAGGTGGCAACCTGATTTTGCAGCGCTGGCTTTTGGCCCCTTAAGATCTAATCCAGATAGAACCTCGCTCTCACAAACTCTTTAGGCGATCGAGATCGGCCACTGTGGCCTTGCGCTCGACGATGGTGCGACCAAACTTGTCCTCCATCCTGAAACGGCCGTTCTCGATGCTCTCCTTCATTCCGTTCCGGTGCGTGACCTGGATGCTATTGGCACTGACCTCGACCTTGTCGCCGGTCGCCGCATTCACATGATCATCGACATCGCCGGTTGCTGCAGTGTTCGTTGCGCCCTTGCTGTTGCCGCTGTTTCCGTTTCCGTTGTTACCGCCCGAGTTGCTGTTTCCGCTGTTGCCGCCCGAGTTGCCGTTCCCGTTCCCGCTGTTGCCGCCGCCGCTGCCGTTACCGTTGCCGCCGCCGCTGTTCCCACCGCCATTGCCGTTTCCATTGCCGCCTTTGCCGGCATAGGCCTTGGCCACGACAGGACCGTCGAAGGAGAGATGAAAAGGCGCGACAACAAGCGCCAGCGCAACGAGCGCCCGCAAGACATGCCTGCAGCCCATGCGCGATACGCGCATCCCAATCTCCCCTTGCCAGCCATCCGACCCTTCGGCCGAACTACCCCACCGGCAATGTCGCAACATCAGCATCCCCAATCAACCCGTCGTGGGGAAGTGGCCCACGACCCTTGTCTTGCTTTTTAAGACCTTTTTCGCAGCGATGTCGGACCTAAGTCCTATCTCAACCACCAGATGTGATCGGGCCCGGCTGCGTGCACGGCTTTTTCTGGCGTGGATACCCGCGTGCACGGCTTCGCGCAACGCGCTACGAGTGGTTGTTCTATGCTCTCCCAAAACCGCCGCGCCCTCAGGCGATATGGCATTGATCCTTAACAGGGTGACGGAACCGGCGCTCTCGCCGTTACGGCCGCGCCGAACGCGGCGGCAATCACGGCGCCAATACCGGCGCACTGCAAAACGCTCAAGCTCTCGTGCAGGAAGAGAAACCCGGTCAGCGCGGCGCCTGCGGGTTCTAGGCAGACGATCATGCCATAGACTTTCGCCGGCATTCTGGCGAGCACCATCATCTCCAGCCAGAAGGGCAGCGCGCTGGAGAACAGCCCGACGACGACCGCGGCCGCCATGACATGCGAGTCGGTGAGATAAGGTTCGGCTGCGGTGAAGCCAAAAGGCAGCGCGACGAGCGCGGCGATCGCCATGCCATAGGCCGAGGTGCGGGCGCCAAGCTCGGCGCCGGCCTTCTGCGCACAGATGATATAGAGCCCCCAGCAGGCGCCGGCGGCAAGCGCAAGCAGCACGCCGATTGGATCGAGCCCGCGGCTGATATCGGCGAACGGCGAGAGCAGCACGATGCCGGCGACCGCAAGCACCACCCAGACGAGGTCGAGAAGGCGCCGCGAGCCGAGTGTGGCGACAAAAAGCGGGCCGGTGAATTCGAGCGCCACGCAGATGCCCAGCGGAATGCGCTCGAGCGCGGCATAGAAGAGCAGGTTCATCACCGAAACGGTGACGCCATAGACGGCGAGCCAAGGCAGACCCTTTCGTGTCGGCAGCACTTTCCATGGCCTGAGCACTGCCGCCAGCATCAGCGCGCCGATGAGGAGTCTCAGCATTGTTGTGCCGTCCGGCCCGAGGACCGGAAACAGGCCCTTGGCGAAGGCCGCGCCAACCTGCACCGAAAGGATGGCACCAAGCAGGCCGAGGACGGGCAAGGCTCCCAGCTGCGCCTGCGGTTTTGCACTCGGCGTCGACGTCACTTCTCCTCCACCCCCCGCGCCCCGGTCCGAGGCGGCGATAGAGACTGGCGTTGCCCCTGTCGTGAGGCAACGGGGGGACCGGATGCTGGGACAGGCCTTTCAAGTCTCGCAACTGGATTGCTGCGCCGCACAAGACTTTGAAATTCAATATGCTTTTCACAACGCGATTTGAATAGTCTTTGGCTAAATGGAGCGTTACTGTCAATATCGCCAAAACACCCGCTACGGTTGTCGCAATGCGTCACAGCATCCGTAGCGATAAATACTTCAAAAATCAGACCAACCGACCATCACCATATAGGACCATAGGCCAAACTTCCCAAGTCAACTGTCGTCTGCAACCCTCCAAATCACAGCTTTATTTCAAACTCGTAAGCATTGTGTGTTGCGCCGCAACATAAGCGGAGACAGATGTTAACCAACATGGGCAGTGGAGGATGCCGCTACGTTGAGCCGAATGGGCAGTCCGCTGACAGCCAAGGACGGCACTCTCGCCCCGGACGGAGATTCGTCGACAGGCGGAGTCGGCGTGCTTTGCAGGTCCAGCGCAGGATCTTACGACGGAGCCTGGGGGCCCCGCCAATGACAGGTCAGCGCGACATCCAGCTTGATGCAGTGCGAGCTGTAGCCGTCACGCTGGTGCTTTACGCGCATTTCCTTGCGCCGAACGGCACCTCCTTCCTCGGCCATCTCGGCGTGCGGCTGTTCTTCGTGCTCTCCGGCTTCCTGATCACCCGGCTTTTGCTTGACGCGCGTGACGGCAACGCATTCGCTTCCGGGCCGGCCCTGCGCGCCTTCTATGCAAGGCGCGTGATCCGAATTTTTCCGCCTTATTTCGCGGTGCTGGCCCTGGTCTGGCTCACCAATCTGGAACAGTCCAGCTCGTCGCTTGCCTGGCATGCGCTTTATCTCTCGAACTTCTGGTATGCGCTGCGCAACGACTGGAACCCCTGGCTGCTCTGCCATTTCTGGAGCCTCAGCATCGAGGAGCAGTTCTATCTCGCTTGGCCGCTGATCGTGCTTCTGGCGCCGCGCCGGCGTATCGAGGCGATCACGATCGGCGTCATCCTCTTCTCGTTCGCGTACCGCTTCTACTGGCCGCTCACCGCCAACCCGGCGCTCGCCCGGGACCTGTTGCCGCCGGCCTCTATGGACGCGCTCGGCTGCGGCGCCCTGCTTGCCGTTCGCCGCGCCAGGAGCGCCGATGTGCCGCGCTGGATGCGGCTCGGCTGGCCGGCTTTCGCGGTCGTTTTCCTGCTCGTCGTCTGGTCCGATCCGGGACCGGCGAACTCGGCATGGGAGTGGGGGCACTGGGCGCTGGTGCAGGTGCTGCCGCTGGTGCCGCTGGTGGCGATCGTCGCCGCCTGCTCCAACGGCCTCGGCGGCAGGCTCGGCAAGCTGGCCGAACTGCCACCGCTGCTTTTCCTCGGCCGCATCAGCTACGGCGTCTATCTCTACCACCCGATCCTTCTCGCCTACGCCGTCAAGGCGCAGCCCTGGATCCCGCTCAACGTCTCGGAGCAAGGGCCTGGCCGCTTCCTTGTCGCAGGTGCCGCCACGCTGCTTGTCGCCTCGCTCTCCTGGGCGCTGTTCGAAAAGCCGCTCAACAGTCTCAAGCGCTATTTCCCCTATGTCGCGCGGTCGCGCGCGGGCATGGCGGGCGAGACAAGCTGGATAGGCCCGCCGGCCAGCGTGTCCGCGCTCGACCTGCAGCGAACCGAGGCGAGGCGATGATGGCGAGCGCCACTCCTCTCATCTCCGTGCTGCTGCCGGTCTACAATGCCGAGCCCTATGTCGGCGCTGCAATCCAATCGATCCTGCGGCAGGACTACAGCCGGCTCGAGATCATCGCGATCGACGACGGTTCGACCGACCGGTCGCTGGAGATCCTCGACCGCTGCCGCAAGGCGGATAGCCGTGTATCCCTTATTTCGCGCGAGAATCGCGGTCTCGTCGCCAGCCTCAATGAGGGGCTGGCGAGCGCGCAAGGCGAATTGGTCGCGCGTATGGACGCCGACGACTTCGCCTATCCCTGGCGGCTGTCGCGCCAGGCGGCGCTGTTTGCAACGCGCCCCGACCTCGGCTTCTGCGGCTCGATCGTCGACATGCTGGTGCGTGGCCGTATTGCGCCTGGCAGGCTCGACCCGGTGTTCCGCCTCGACCTTGCCGCGCTCGCGAAATTCTTCACGATCTTCATGCACCCGACTGTGGTCTACAACCGCCGGGTGATCGGCGAGGCCGACCTTCGTTACGACGCCGCCTACCGGCATGCCGAGGATTTCGACCTCTTCCGCCGGCTCGCCGACCGTTATCCGGCGGCCCTGATGGAGGAGAGCCTGCTGGTCTACCGCGTGCATTCCGGCAGCGTGACCAGCCGGCACGTGAAGGAGATGCGGCGCACACATCTCAGGATCGTGGGCGAAAACCTCGAGCGCGAGGGTCTGACAGACGATACTAAGGACCTGCGCGCGATCGGCGATCAAGTCTCCTTCGCGACGGTGGCCGGGGTAGCAGCCTTCATCCGCGCGCTGGAAGAGCGGATTACCGCGCTGCCCGCGGCGGCGCGCCCGAGCTTCGAGGCCGGCGCGCTCAACCTCTTCTATTTCCTCTACCAGCTCGTCAACGACGAGGAGCAACCCGCGCTGACGCATGAGCTTTTGACGCTTTCCGCGAAATGGAACGCGATCCGCCGCCGCGAGCAATATGCGTTGCGCCCCGGGGCCTGGGCACCGTGGCTCAGCCAGGCTTCGATGTGGGCCGGCAAGCAGGCCGACAGGCTCGCCTACCGCTTCAAATCCACGCCGGCGGCATCGGTGCTGGCGCCTTACAGGATGGAGGCGGCATGAGCAGCTTTGGCCGCGTCCACTCGCCGGCGGTGGAAATCGGCGAAAGCCGGCGCGACAGCCAATCTCCCCTCACAAGCAGGGAGGTCAGCAGCCTCAGCGCTGAGCCCTCTCCATGAACGACGCGCGCCATCCCCTGCCGCGGCACCCGGCCCTGCCCGCGCCTCCCTGGCCCAGGCAGCGGCCGCAGGTCTCCTTCATCGTCTGCACGCGTGACCGCGCGGCGGTGCTTGAAGCCTGCATCGATTCGATCCGTGCCGCCTGTCTTGCGCATCCCGCCTTCGCCGCCGAACTGGTGGTGGTCGACAACGGCTCGCGCGACGGCACGGCGGAATATCTTTCCCGGATCGCCGCGAGCTCCGACATTCCACTTACGGCGATCTCAGAGCCGCGGCCCGGGCTGGCGGCGGCGCGCAATGCGGGGCTGGCGCGGGCGCGCGGGCACGTGCTGGTCTTCAACGACGACGACTGCAGGCTCGACCGCAACTACCTCGCCGACCTCCAACGGCATTATGCAAGCGGTGAGAAATGGCTGATCCGCGGCGGCCGCGTCGAACTCGGCGATGCGCGCGACCTGCCCTTCACCATCAAGCGCTGCGACGAGCGCCAGCGGCTGACGCCCGCCGTGCATCCGGGCGGCTTCGTGCTCGGCTGCAACATGACCATGCATCGCGACGTCGCCGCTCGCATCGGCCCCTTCGACGAACGCTTCGGCGCCGGCGGGCCGCTGCGCTCGGCGGAAGACACCGACTACCTGGTGCGCGCCATGCTCGCCGGCATGGTGGTGGAATATGTGCCCGACATGACGATCTTCCATCACCACGGCCGGCGTGGCCGCAAGGCGATCGATCGGCTGCACCGCGACTATCATTTCGGCAATGGCGCGCTGTGTCTCAAGCATTTCCGCCGCGCGCCATGGCTGCTTCGCCATTTCTATTGGGCGGCACGTGCCGCCACGCGCGAGCTGATCGGCGGCCCGCGCTTCGACCAGGATCTCAGGCTCTCGCACTGGCCGATCGTTTTGATGAACCTCGCGGGCGCGGCGAAATTCATGACGCTCGTGCTGGCGGGGCGGCCCGATCGGCAGCCGCGGCACGCTCAGGAAGCCGCCGAGGCCAGGACGGAGGCCGGCGCGCCATGAGCGGGCACCCGACTCTGGCGATGCTGCGGCGGGCGCTCGGCCGCCGTCAGCTCGGCCTGCTGCCCGTCGTGGTCGCGCTCGGGCTTGCCAGTGCTGCGCTCGAAGGCTTCGGCATCGGGCTGATCATTCCGCTGCTCGGCATCATCATGGGACATGGCGAGGCGACCGGCATGGCCGGACTCTCCGCCCTGCTGCAGAAGGTCGGCGCCGGGCTCGGCGAGCGCGAGCGGCTGATCGCGATTTCGGCCGCGATCCTCGGCTCGATCCTGCTCAAGAACCTGCTTGCCTTCGCCAATGCGGTGCTGACCGCGCATATCTACGGCAAGGCCGGTCAATCGATCCGCGGCGCGCTCGCCGAACGCCTGCTCAGCGTCGGCTATCCGTTCTTCCTGAAGGAGAGCCCAGGGCGGCTGCTCAACATCATCTCCAACGAATCCTGGCGGGCGTCGGACGCCATGCAGGGGGTGCTGGGCGCGATCGTCAGCGCCTCGGCGGCGGTTATCCTGCTTGCCTTCCTGCTGCTCTTATCCTGGCAGATGACGCTGCTGGTGATGCTGGGGCTGGCGCTGGTGCAAGCGGCACATATGGCGCTGTCGGCGCATCTCAAGGGCCCGAGCCGCAGCGTCGCGGCCCGCAACAGCGCTTTAGCCTCGCAGATGCTGCACCTGGTGCATGCCGGCCGTCTCATCCGCATCTTCGGCCAGGAGGCGCGCGAGAAGGCGGCGTTCGAGAAGGCATCGGACAGCGTGCGGCGGGCGGCCTTCACGCTTTCCAACCGCCAGGGCGCGCTGGCGCCGCTCACCGAAGTGCTGCACGCCGTGCTGTTCCTGGCGGTGGTGATCGGCGCCTGGCTTGCCGGCTTGAGCTTCCCGCTGGTCGCCGCCTTCCTCATCCTGCTTTACCGCCTGCAGCCGCATGTGCGCGCGCTGCAGATGACCTGGAGCCAGCTGCAGGGGCTTTCCGGTTCGCTGGAGGAGGTGACCTGGCTGCTCGACCCCGAGGGCAAGCCCGCGCCGCCCACGGGCAGCCGCCCGTTCGCGGGACTCGGCGAGAAGATCGCCTTCGAGGGCGTCAGCTTCAGCTATGCCAATGCGGAGCAGCGCGCGGCGGTGCTGCATGCGGCGAGCTTCGACATCGTGAGCGGCCGCTCGACGGCGCTGATCGGCCGCTCAG
This sequence comes from Mesorhizobium sp. M1A.F.Ca.IN.022.06.1.1, assembly GCF_003952605.1. Taxonomy (NCBI): domain Bacteria; kingdom Pseudomonadati; phylum Pseudomonadota; class Alphaproteobacteria; order Hyphomicrobiales; family Phyllobacteriaceae; genus Mesorhizobium; species Mesorhizobium sp. M1A.F.Ca.IN.022.06.1.1. Next base: position 805,093 of record NZ_CP034455.1, read on the forward strand.
GCGCCGGCAAGACGACCATCGTCAACCTGCTCTGCCGCTTCGTCGAGCCTGATGGCGGCCGCATCCTCGTCGACGGCGCGCCGCTCGGCGAGATCGACCCGGCCCAATGGCGGGCGCATATCGCTCTGGCCAGCCAGGAGCTGGAGCTGGTCGACGGCACCATCCTCGACAACATCACCTACGGCAAGGACACGGCCAGCGCGGAAGAGGCGCGCCGCGCGGCCAAGCTCGCCGAGGCGCATGGCTTCATCGAGACGCTGCCGCAGGCCTACCAGACGGTGGTCGGCTATCGCGGCGTCAACCTGTCGGCCGGGCAAAGGCAGCGCATCGCGCTGGCGCGAGCGCTGCTGCGCGACCCCGACATTTTGATCCTCGACGAAGCCACAAATGCGGTGGACGGGCTCTCGGAAGCGGCAATCGTGGAAACGCTGAAATCGCGCGCCGGCCGCCGCACCACGATCGTCATCAGCCATCACCACTCGACCATCGCGTTCTGCGACGACCTGGTGATCCTGGAGCATGGGCGGGTGAAGAAGCAGGCGCCGTTCGCGGAACTGGCGGCGCGCAGCATGGATGAGCTGTACCAGCCGGAGTGAGGGCTTTCTTTGCGAGGGAAGTGGCGAAGGTAGGCGCGAGACACCCCCCTCTGCCCTGCCGGGCATCTCCCCCGCAAGGGGGAGATTGGCAGCTCCGGCTGCCGCGCTCTTCCTGCTCCGTCGGAAGTTGGCGAAAGCGGCGACGACATCTGATCTCCCCCTTGCGGGGGAGATGTCCGGCAGGACAGAGGGGGTGCTGTCCCGCCGGCTCTAAACCAGCTTCACCCCGCCATCGCCAGTGGCGCGGCGCTCTTGTTGGGGATCTGAATGTCGATCTCCAGCGTCGACATGGTGGCGCCGCGATCCATCGAGACCTGGAGATAGTCCTGGTCGATCTGCACATGCTTGGCAATGACGGCCATGATCTCCTCGCGCAGGATGGAGACGAGGTCTGGCTGGCCACGGCTCTGGCGTTCATAGGCGAGCAGCAGCTGCAGCCGCTCGCGCGCCACAGGCGCACTGGTGCGCCGCTTGAAGAGGTCGAGAATGCTCATGCCGCCCTCCTTCCGAGAAGCCGTTCGAGGAAACCCTTGCGCTCGAAGGGGACGACCACCGGCAGGTCCTCGCCCTCCAGGCGCCGTGCCGCTTCGAGGTAGGCCTTGGCGGCGGTGTTGATCGGCTCGCTGAGCGTCACCGGCGCGCCGAGGTTGGAGGCCCTGAGCACATCCTGGCTTTCCGGGATGATGCCGAGCAGCGGCGTCGAAAGGATCTCCAGCACGTCGTCGATCGACAGCATCTCGCCGCGCGAGGCGCGCGTCGCGTCATAGCGCGTGACCAGCACGTGCTTCTGGATCAGCTCGCCCTGCTCGGCCTTCATGGTGCGGGCGTCGAGCAGGCCGATGATGCGGTCGGAATCTCGCACCGACGACACTTCCGGGTTGGTGACGATGACCGCCTCGTCGGCGAAGCGCATGGCAAGCTGGGCGCCGCGCTCGATGCCGGCCGGGCTGTCGCAGAAGACATAGTCGAACACCGAGCGCAGCCGGGCGATGACTTCGGCAACGCCCTCCTCGGTCAGCGCGTCCTTGTCGCGCGTCTGCGAGGCCGGCAGCAGATACAGCGTCTCCAGCCGCTTGTCGCGGATCAGCGCCTGCGACAGTTTTGCGGTGCCCTGGATAACGTTGACGAGGTCGAACACCACGCGGCGCTCGGCGCCCATGATGAGGTCGAGATTGCGCAGGCCGACGTCGAAATCGACCAGCGCAACCTTCTTGCCGGTCTTGGCCACGGCAGCGCCGAGCGCGGCCGTCGAGGTTGTCTTGCCGACGCCCCCCTTGCCCGAGGTGACCACGACTACCTTGCCCATATATCCAGCCTCCGTTGGCGATTTTTATTCTCTGGCCGTGCCGGGCACGGCGGACTCATGAAGGACAATGGCACGCGAAACCGGTCCGAAGCTTGCGCGGCCAAAGACTCAGCCGAGCGGCACCACGCACAGCGCATCGTTTTCGAGGAAGGCCTGCACCGCCTTGCCGCGCGAAACACCTTCCATCTCCTCGGCCGTGGTGTACCAGCCGTCGACGGCGAGCAGCTCGGCCTCATTCTTGCGGCAGAAGATGCGCGCCGATGTGTTGCCTTCCGAGCCGGCGATCGCCCGGCCGCGCAGCGTGCCGTAGACATGGATCGAGCCGCCGGCGACGATTTCCGAGCCGGACGCGACCGAGCCCAGCACGATGACGTCGCCATGCGGATGAAAGACCGACTGCCCCGAGCGGATCGGCGCCTTGATCATCAGCGTGCCGGCGGAAGGCTCGTGCCGTGCAGGTACAGCACCCTGCCCCGACCCGGCCGGTTCCGACTTGGCTGCTTCGGCGGCTCGCGCGTTCTGCGCATCGAGCTTCGCCAGTTCATCCTGCGGCGCCCTCATTTGCCCCGGCTGCACGTCCTCGACCGTAGCCGTCTCGACCGTGATCTCTTCCGCCTTCGCCTTGCGCGCGGCCCTGCCCAGCAGGCCCTCGGCGGTCGCCTCCTTGGCGCCGGCGAGCAGCGGCGGCAAATCGGGGCCGAGCTCGGCGCCCTCGAGCTCGATCGCATAGACGCGGATGCCGCGCCGGGCGAGCGTGCCGACAAGTGCAGCGATCTCCTCCGGGCCCGGCTTCAAAGTATTGAGATCCAACACTACCGGGCGGCCGTTGAAATAGCCCGGCGAGTTGCCGATCCAGTGATCGAGCCCCTCCAGCCACTCGTCGATCGGCGCCTCCGGCGTCAGCGTGAAAGCGACGAAGGAGCGGGCGCGGAAGCGGATGGATTTGTTGTGCAAAGGGGCGGCGAAGGTCACGGCCAGACGAATCCTTACTCAATGGTTAAAGGGTGCCGGGCGAATGGTTAACAAAAGGTTAATTTTGCGGATGGCGGCCGCTGAGGAACTGGCGCAGCTAAGTTTTGTGGCGGGGTGGTCACAGTGCCTGCCGCAGCGTCTATCCAGCACACAATTCGACACATGGCGTGAGCCGGCAAGGAACGCTCAGCGGGGCCTAACGGCCAACAATATGCTCGGCATTTCGGTTCTTGTCGGCGGAGGCACCAAGATCTGTATCTCGGCTCTTTCTTCGGCGCCACGCGGAAGCCCTTCATAGGAGTCGGACGGCGTCGCGCGTCAAGCGAAATTTAGTCGCCGGCAAGCTTTTCAGGACAACGGCGCCGACAATATTATTTCGCCTCGCCTTGTCGCCGCTTCGGTTAAGCGCTATGTTTTTCAAATCGAACTTGTTGAACGAATGTTGTTTCTGCGCCTTGGCGCCCTGACGATCTTCCCTCTCAATTTCGAAGACTGCGACGTTTGGCACGCAGCCAGGCGGCGATGATTTGCGTCGATTTGAAAGGAAAATCGTATGACTACTGGAACCGTGAAGTTTTTCAACGCCACGAAAGGCTTCGGCTTCATCGAGCAGGGCAATGGGCAGCCGGACGTGTTCGTCCACATCTCCGCCGTCGAGCGCGCCGGAATGCGCTCGCTAGCGGAGGGCCAGAAGGTGAGTTTCGACATCGTGAAGAACCAGCGGAACGGCAAAAGCTCGGCGGAGAATATCCAGGCGGGCTGATGCCGTGCATCCATGGCCTTTGACCGCGGATGTACCGGCATTGGCCTTGGAGCACTTTGATCTTGCGGATGTCTTCGTCCCGAAACCGGCTCCCGATTTCGGGCAGCATGTTTTGGGGTTTTACGCATGTCTTCCCCTAACCGGTTTCCGATTTCGGGAGATATGCTTTGGAAGGTCGGGCTTGCCCGGCCTTCTTCGTTTCAAATTGCGAGGTAGACCATGGCCGAAACCAGTGTGTTCAAGCCGAAGGGCGACGCCAAGAGCGAAGCCACCACGAAGACGGCGCGCACGATAATCGAGGGCGAAGCGGCAGCGCGGCAGGCAAAGACGGAACGGCTCCGCGCGGCCAGGCTCGCCCGCGGGCCGGTTGAAGCGGAGCCAAAGAAGAAGCCGGCAAGGCGAAAATAGCGACGGAGGTCTTGGGGAAGTCTACTTCTCCCGACGCGATACGGCTCGAGTTCCCGCGGCTGGGGATCGCCGATCCAATGCCCTCCAGCCGAACTATCCCAAAGGCCGGATGGCCGGGCCGTTGAGGACAGCTCCGTCCGGCGCAAACTGCGAGCCGTGGCAGGGGCAATCCCAGCATTGCTCGGTCGAATTCCAGTGCACGATGCAGCCGAGATGCGTGCAACTGGCCGAATGCCGGTGCAGCTTGCCGTCGCGATCGCGGCACACGGCGAACTTGCTCAAGCCGTCCTGAAGTATGCCGCCTTCGCCGGGCTCGAGGGCGTCGGCCGACTTGACCTCACCGGGCAGCAAATAGCCGGCAAGGTTCTTCACCGTCGTAAGGTTCTCATTGACGTAGTGCGCGAGCGCGGCGGGCGGCGTCCGGTCGGGGGCGTAGACGGCTTCCCAGGAGTTCGATCCGGCCACGATCAGATCGCGGATGAGCAGTCCGGCCAAGGCGCCATGCGTCATGCCCTGGCCGGAGTCGCCGGTGGCGATGAAGACGTTGCCGTTGCCGGGGCTTCGGCCAATGAAGCCGCAAAAGTCGATCGTTTCGAGGACCTGGCCGGACCATCGCGCTCGTTCTCCGCCAAGATCGGGCACCAATGCCCTGATCCAGGCCTCGAGCGCGACAAAGCGCGCCGCGCCGTCATCCGCTTCGCCCGATTTGTGATCGCGGCCGCCGGCTATGAGACAGTCCGTCTTGCCGGGGCCGGGATTGAGGCGGACATAATAATAGGGATCGTCCATATCCCAGTAGAGCGCATCCGGGAGGGTTCCCCTGGCAATGTCGAAAGCCATTGCATAGGTGCGGTAAGGCGCCATCTTGCTGTGGATCTTGACCCAGGTGTTGATCGGGGAATTGGTGGCAAACACTGCGTTCGAAGCCGTTACGGTGGAGCCGCCGTCGCATTTCAGGCGAACCTTGTCCCCCTCCTCGATTTCGGTGACGGCGCTGTCAGCGAATGCCTTGCCGCCTCGTTTCTCGAAATCGGCCAGCAGCGCGCGCAAATATTTCAGCGGGTGGAAGGTCGCCTGGTCTGGATAGCGCAGGATGGGCGCCGATTCATGGCCCTTGAGCGGCACACCCTTGCCATGCTCAGCTTCGGCGCCGATCTTTGCCGCAGCCGCATACTCCTTGTTGCATTCTCTGGCGGCCTCTTTCTCGTCCATCCATGCGGCCGGGAACAGGAAGCCGTCCAGCCGGCGGAAATCGCAGTCGATCTCCAGCGTGGCGACATGGCGTTCGATGCGGTCGACGGCGGCCTGCTGGCTTTCCTGGAATCCGCGCGCCAGAGCCTCGCCGCGCATGTCGATCAGCGCGCTCAAGCCGTCGTCGCAGATGGGTGCCAGATGGGCGGTCGTGCGCGATGTCATGCCGCCGAGCAAGGGGCCGCGATCCACGAGCACCACCCTGCGTCCCGCCAAGGCCAGTTCGTAGGCGATGGAAACGCCGGCGATGCCGGCGCCGATGACGGCTACGTCACAATGCTCATCCTGCTCGACGCGAGGCGCGTTGGGCAAGCTGGTGTCGAGTGTCCAAAAAGATCTGGTCGCTTCGCTGCTGACGTTCATTGCCTGCCTCGTCGAAACGAAATCAGATGCCCGCGCCGAATGCTGCTCGGCGCGGGTTGCAGATCATCGTGACCGGCTCCACCCTAACGGCTAGGTGCTCTGGAGCGTTCCGTTCATCCCGTTCGGGTAAAAGCCGCCCTTGCTCACACCCGACTGATCGGTCAGATAGACGATGCGCAGCACCTCCTGCGGCGTCCTTGTGAAGGCAATCGCATCCGGCGTCGAAGGAACGACGTTGGCCTTGCCGTCGACCTGAATGCCCTGGTCTTTGTCCTCGTTCCCATCGATCTTGTCGCGTGCGTCGGAAACCGCATTCGCGGCCTTCCAGGCCTTTTCGCCCATGCGATAGAGCGACGACCGCGCCATTCCCATGTGATAGGCCTCGACCGCGAGAATTCCAGCCGCGGCAGCGAGGAATTCCTTGTTCTTCAGGACAGTCGCCGCACCGGCGTAGGCCGTCACACCGACGTCCTCGAACAGCATACCGCCGAGCACGAAATTCATCTGATTGCCAAACGCATCGAAATCGTCGCCGAGGCCGGCCGCCTTGGCGACCGCGGCAAAGCCGGCATCGAAATCGATCGCCGGCCGGTCCACCGCGTTCGACGCCAGCGTCTTGCGATAGAACCTGACATGGGCAAGTTCGTTTTCCGCGACCTCGCGCATGAATTCACCGAGCGCGGGCGTATCGAAGGCAACCTTTTTGCCGCCGACGACGTCGCCGGGTTTGGAACCGATGTCCGAGTCCTCGATGCCCTTTCCCGTGGTGCCGCGGAGGTAATATTCGGCCTCCATATATTCCAGGTTGAGCGCGAAGCGGAAAATGTCTTCGTCTTTTATGTCGTCCTGCGCGGCAGCAGACGAAGTCGAAGCAACGCCGGCCGCTGAAGCAAGGGTCGCTCCAAAACCGATTTGCAGTGCCCGGCGGCGACAAACATGAAGTGAAGGCGTGACAGCGGTCATAGCTTCCTCCCGAAGCCCGCCTGTCAACCGGTTTGGCCTCAATGAGCGGGCCAGCCGCCAAACTTCGCAGAAGGCAGAATGTTCCTGAAAGCAGCCGATGTGGCTTTGTCTCGGCGAAGTCTGTGCGACCGTAAAACGGGCCGGTCGCGGTTTTGCGCAGCCAATGGCTCGAGCCCTGTCGCCCAGGTCGGCGCCGGGCTTGCAGGCAGGGCGGCGACGGGCGCCTCGCCGCGACCTCCGGGCCATGAACAAGGCCCAGGAGATCGCCTGCCGCGCTCGGCTTCGCGCTCCAGCCTGACGAGAGCTCAAGCCGCCAGCTCCACCTCACGGGCTGCGGCGATCATGACGCCGGCGAGCAGGCCGTAGGCGGCTTGCCAGGCCTCGCGGACCTGAGGCGTGAAGGCCTCGCCCAGGCCCGCCTCCAGCGTCTCGATCAGCGCCTGGCCGACGATCGGATAATGATGCTCCTCGACGTCATAGCCGACATGGCGCCTGGCGAGATCCTGCACGGCGGGCAGGATGGTCTCGGCGCGGGAAAGGCCATGCACGACGAAGCCCAGCGCCGCCATCAGCTTGGCGCCCTGCCTGCTCATGTCCGTTGCGCGAAACAGCCCCTTGAGGCTGGCGTCGATGGCAAACAGCTTCTCGTAGAACAAGGCCGCGGCCGCCTCCTTGATCGGCACGACCTCGCGAAAACTGTCCTGCACAAGCCTGATCTGGTCGGGTGTCATCGGCGTGCTACTCCGCATTTGCTAGGCTGCAAACATCCGGCGCGAGCGTTTCGCTGGCATGCCGGTTGTGGAGCGGGTGTGTTTCAGGCGTGTGTTGGGCCGGTATCGTGTTGCGGAAACTCCACCTCGGCTACCATCAGCCGCTTCGCCGCATCCGCCGCGGCGCTGCAATAGCTCTGGTCGCCGTGGATCAGGATCATCACCATGGCGCCCTCGATCAGCAGGAATAGCTCGCGGGCCCGCTCCTTCGGCGACGGCACCTTCGCTTCGGCGAGCAGCATTTCCAGATGACGCTCCATCAGCGCCTTGTGCTGGCGCGCGATCACGCGCGCGGGGTGGCCGGACAGGTCGGCAAGCTCGATCGCCAGCCGGGTGAAGCCGGAGCCCGCCCAGCGCGGCTTGGACGACCACTTGACCAGCCCCTCGAAAAGCTTGTCGATCAGCACGTCCGCGCCGCCCGAAAACTCGATGCCGTAATTCTGGAAGTCGGCGAATATACGCTCATGCTGCGAAGCGAGCACGGCGGTCAAGAGCGCGTCCTTGCTGTCGAAATGATAGTAGAGCGTGCGCTTGGTGACGCCGGCGGCATCGGCGATCTCGTCCATGCCAACGCGGAAAAAGCCCCGGCGGCGAAACAGCTTGTAAGCTGCCTGGAGGATCTCGGGCCTGGTCTCGTCGGACGCTCTGGGCATGGGGCGCGCTGCCGTTGCCGTAAGTATACTCGCTAGTGAATTTACATCAGCGGCCACGCGACCTTCAATAATCAGCATTCGCTAATATTTTATGGGAGGACGACGATGGAACGAGCAGTCCCCACCCCACTCGATGTTCGGACGGGCATCGTGACTTTGCCCGACGAGATCAGGGCAACATCGGCGGCGCCGCAACTGCTCAAGGGCATGACCTGCATCGAGGACCTGCGCCGGGCCGCGAGCCGCCGCGTGCCGCGCGTCTTCTTCGACTATGCGGAGTCCGGCTCCTATGCCGAGCAGACGCTGCGCGCCAACCGCGCCGACCTGGAGCGCATCACGCTCAAGCAGCGCGTCCTGGTCGATGTCGAGCAGCGCGACACGGCAACCACGATCCTCGGTGAGAAGGTGTCGCTGCCGATAGCCCTTGCACCGATCGGCCTCGGCGGCATGCAATGGGCCGATGGCGAGATCCTCGCCTGCCGGGCAGCAAAAGCCGCGGGCATTCCCTATACGATGAGCACGATGTCGATCTGCTCGATCGAAGATGTGGCGCAAGCTGTCGGCAAGCCATTCTGGTTCCAGCTCTATGTGATGAAGGATCGCGGCTTCGTGCGCTCGCTCATCGAACGCGCCGACGCCGCGCGCTGCAGCGCGCTGGTACTCACGGTCGACCTGCAAGTGCTGGGCCAGCGCCACGCCGATGTCAGGAACGGGCTTTCGGTGCCGCCGGCGCTCAAACTTCGCACGATCGTCGACATCGCCAGCCGCCCGGCCTGGGCGGCCCGCATGCTTTCGGCCAAACGCTGGACCTTCGGCAACCTCGCCGGCCATGTGAAGGGCGAGGACAGCATCAAGGCGGTGGCGGATTGGGTGGCGCATCAGTTCGACGCGACGCTGAGTTGGAGCGATGTCGACTGGATCAGGAGCATCTGGCCGGGCAAGCTGATCCTCAAGGGCATCCTCAATGTCGACGACGCGCGCAGCGCCAGCAGGGCCGGCGCCGACGCCATTGTGGTGTCCAACCATGGCGGCCGGCAGCTTGACGGCGCGCCGTCAACCATCTCGATGCTGCCGAGGATAGCGGACGCGGTGGGCTCCGATGTCGAGATGCTGTTCGACGGCGGCGTGCGCTCAGGCCAGGATCTGATGCGGGCGCTGGCTCTCGGTGCCCGAGCCTGCCTGGTCGGACGCGCCTATATCTACGGCCTCGGCGCCGGCGGCGAGGCGGGCGTGGCGACGGCAATCGACATTCTGCGCAAGGAGTTGTCCGTCACCATGGCGCTGACCGGGACAACGAGCGTCGCGGAGATTGATGGCCGAGTGCTGAATTGAGCCGATCATCTCCCGTTCGCGGCGGGAAGGTGCCGAAGGGCGGCGCTAACGTTAGCCATTCGATATGCACCCCCCGCTGGTCTACCGACCATCTCCCCCCAAGGGGGGCCTTCAGGAGCCCAGCGTCACTTCGCAGGAACGTGGGCCTGCCCTACTCGCACTGCCGGCGCGGGCCGCCGTCATAGGGCTGGTAAGTGTTGTCCTGCGGATCGTAGGAGCGATAGCGGCTGAAGCAGGAGTCGATATGATCGCCCGACATCTGCGGGCCCAGCAGCCGATCCCTGGGAGGCTGGTCTTCCGGCAAAATCTCTTCCGGCGGGCCGCCATAAGTCGTCGCGTAGCCGTCCCGTGTCGTGGCGTAGCCTTCCACCTCGGCCTGGTCGTCAGTCACCTCGCCTTGATCGTTCATCCAGGGCTGATCGGGTTGGCGCCCGTCGGTCGAGGCTGTGCGATCGCGGCCCGGATCGAAATAGGGCGAGATGCAGGGGCGGATCTCCCCGCTGTAGGAGCGGTAGCTGTTTTCTTGCGGGCGGTAGCTCCGATAGCGGTTGGCGCACCATTCGAGATGCGCGTCGGGCAATCGTGCCTGCTGGGCCGGCGCCTGCTCCGAAGGCTGTTCCGCCGCATCGGCCTGGCCCGTCTGTGAACCATTTGGCGGAGAGACCTCGGGCAACGGCTGCAACTGCCGCGGCGCGGCGGCTTGCGGCGTTGGGAGAGCTGCGGTCTGCGTGGCCGTATCCGCCGCTTTGGCCCCCTCGTCCGCCTTAACGGACACGCCGGCGGCCTGCTGGGCCGGGATGCGCTCGAGATCCTGCTTCGCCGGATCGACGGGCCTGACGTCCTTGGTCCAGAGCTCCGAAACGCCGATCGCCGGCGTTGCCTGGCGCACCGGCTTGGCGGCCAGCAGCCAAGTGGCGAAGGCGAGCCCTGAGGCAAACACGGCCAGGGTCAGCACGAAGCCGCCGACGATTCCCAACAATGCCTTCACGCTGCTCTCCTTCAAGCCCCCGCTATACAATGCGGGGGGCGGGATGGGAGTTCCTCTGCCGCCTCTCGAGATGAGCGACTAGGCGACCACCTCGCGATACTCCCTCACCTTCCCGTCCTGCCCGCGAATCCGCCATGTCTCGCTGTCCCGGCCCTCGATGTGGCTGGGGCCGAGCGGCACCTTGCCGCCGCCATCGGGCAAATCGATGACATAGGTCGGGTTGCAGATGCCGGAGAGGCGCTGGCGCAGATCCGCGGCCAGCGCCTGGCCCTCGACAATCGTGGTGCGGCGGTGCGCCATGCCCGGCGCCAGATCGCCATGGTGAAGATAGTAAGGTTTTACGCCCAACCGATAGATCAGCTCGCGGCAGAGCTCTTCCAGCACCTCGACCTTGTCGTTGACGCCCTTCAAGAGAACGCTCTGGTTAAGCAGAACAAAACCCGCCTGCCGCATGGTCCGGCAGGCCGTTTCGGTGTCCGGCGTGATCTCGCGTGGGTGGTTGAAGTGAGTGACCACCGTCACCATCAGCCTTCCTTGCAGGGCCGCCACAAGGCCGGGCGTGATGCGCGACGGCAGCGCCACCGGCACGCGGGTGTGGATGCGCAGGAGCCGGACATGCGGGATGGCCTCGATGCGGGCGCGGATTTCGGTGAGCGCCTTGTCGGGCAGCGACAGCGGATCGCCGCCGGTCAGGATCACCTCGCGGATCTCGCTATGTTGGTCCATGTAAGCGAGGGCCGGCTCCAGCGCCTCGCGCGTATAGCCGCGGCCAATCGAAGTCAGCGATTCCTTGCGAAAACAGAAGCGGCAATAGACCGCGCATTGATAGGTCGGGAACAAGAGCACGCGGTCGGCATGGCGATGCGTCAGCCTGGGCACCGGGCTGAAGTCGTGATCGCCGATCGGATCGCCGAGCTCGCCCTCGGCAGTGATCAACTCGTCCGGCGACGGGATCACCTGCGCGCGGATCGGATCGTTCGGATCGTTCCAGTCGATCAGGTCGAGATAGGCTTTCGGCACGCGCACCTTGTGGGCGGCGGCGGCTTGCTGCGCAGCGGCGCGCTCGGCCGGTGAGAGCGGCAGGGCTGCGAGGTCGCGCACATGGCGCACGCCGGCACGCACGTCGTCCTGCCAGGCGGCGTCGGGTCCGCGCGCGGCTTCCTTGAGATCGGTATTTGAGGTCATTGGGGTCTCGGTACGAACTTGCGCGGGATATCGGCCGGATGGATGGCCGGGTCAATCGTTTTGGTTGCCGCAGAGCGGTGGAGTGGCGCGCGAGACCGGCCGGGCCTGATGCCCGGCTTGTCTCGTGGCTTTGAGCGCGACGAAATTGGCGCTAATTTGGCGCAGGCTTCGGGGGCGAGACGAATGGATTTCAGCGCAGGCCATGGCTACCTTCTCATCGGTGGGCTCATCCTGGTCGGCGCCGGGCTGCTGATCATTTCGCTCATCGTCAATCTGCGCGTGGCGCACAGCGTGCGCGACGAACTGCGCCATCGCGAAAAGCTGCTGGAATATTATCGCAACATCTTTTCGCAGCTGGGCGTGATCCTGATCGGCATCGGCGTTTCGCTGTTCATCTTCTTCTTCCAGCAGAACTATCAGGACCAGCGCAAGCGCGAGACCGAGCTGCAGCAGGTTCTCGCCAAGCTGGCGGCGCGCGTTGCCCGCGGCGCCCCCGTCATCGAAACGCTGGGCGAGTTCGACGAGATACTGGATGAGGGCGGCGCCTATGTCGGCCCCGAACACGGCGGAAGCAACGCCGCGATCACCGCCAGGGGAACGGAGCTCGCCAAGCAGGTCGAAAAGATCCTGCTGGTCGAACGTGATGTCGATGTTCGAGACTTCGAAATCCTGAACCTGTCGCGCGACCTCGAAGCCACCTTTGTCGTCAACGAGATCGATCCGACGCTGTGGTTCAACATCGTGCGCGACGAGAACGAGATCAAATACGCGACGACGCAGTTAGCCCTCGACTACAAGGACCTGTATGACGCGATCGGCGACGAGGCGGTGGAGGCCGCGGTCGCCAAGCCCGACAAGGAACCGAAGATCAAGCACGAGGTGCTCGACATCCTCTATGACGCCGACCTGCTGCGCCAGCGCAGCAGGCGGTTTCTCGCCCGCGCCTGCTGGCTCTTCAGCAAGGGCAAGAGTTTCGTCGCCCTTGCACCGGTTGATGCGATCGAGACTGACACCAAATCGCAGCAGGAATGGATCGACCGCGCGAAATCGGTGCTGACGCAGACGAAGTCGGGCAGCGGCGACTGCTTCAAGCTGCTCCGCTACGGCCAGGCATCCTGAGCCCGCTGGTCTTTGCTTGATACATGTCGTTCACCCAGAATCGCCGCACGGCTCTGGGTGAAGCGATCAGTCTCCCACCCGCTGCAGCCTGCCCAGATGATTGTCGTCGAGGAACTCGATCGTCATCGCCGAGGCCTTGCCGTCGGGGCCGACGACGAAGCTCACGCCCGCCGGCCGGTCCGGCGTCTCGGCGTCGGGATGGGTCAGGAACAGATCGGCGTCGAAATGCGTCAGCGAATAGGACCGCGCTCCGGCCGGTCCGACCTCGAGCACAAGGCCGTCGCCCGCGCTCGACACGGTCACGCCGCCGATGAAGTCATTGCCGTAGCGGCCGGAATAGGCGCTGGCCGGCCGGGCCGGCCTTGGCGGAGACGGAGGCGCGGCATATTCGGCCTTGGCCGCGGCGATCGCCGGACCCAGCATCCCGGCATAGATTCCGTCCCAGGCCTCGACCCAGTCCTTTTCGACTTTTCCGTCGAAGACCAGATCGGCAAAGCTGTCGGACAACCCTTCCGGGACACCGGTCGGGAAGGCGTTCGTAAGGATAACGATGCCAAGCTTCTCCTGCGGAAACAGCGTCGCCACCGTACGCGCACCGACGCTGAAGGCGCCTGCATGGCCCCAGCTCAGGCCGTGCCGGCCGAAATCAATATTCCAGCCGAGGCCATAGAAAGACTCGCCTCCGGTTACGGGATTGCGGCCGAGCGCCATCTGAGGCAGATGCGTCTGTCGCAGCGCATCGGAAGCAATCAGCGTCCGGCCGGCATAAACCCCGTCGCCGAGCACCAGGCGCATCCATTGCATGAGATCGCGCGCGCTGGAATTCACGCCGCCCGCCGGCGCCTGAGGATCGACATTGCGCTTGACCTTTGCGGCCCAGACGCCGTCGATCTTGACATGCAGCGCGGCGCGATTGGCGCGGCTGACGAAGTCCGCGTGACGGGAGCTGGTCGCGGCCATTCCAAGCGGGCGGTAGAGCTTTTCCTCCGCGACCGTCTCCCAGGGCTTGCCTGTCGGCTTCGCGGCCGCCACGGCACCCTCGGTCAGCCCGAAATTGCTGTAGGAATAGCCGGCGCGAAAGCTCGACGATGGCGACACAAAGCGGAGGCGGCGAAGGATTTCGGCGCGGTCGTAGCCGATGCCCTCAAGGTCGTCTCCGGCAGTGCCGGGAAGGCCGCTGCGATGCGTGAAAAGATCGCGGATGGTGAGTTCGCCGGTGGGATAGGGATCGGCAAGGCGGAAGGCCGGATCGAGATCGGCGATCTTCGAATCCCAGGATACCACCCCGTCGCTGACCAGCGCGGCCACGACGGTAGCCGAGATCGGCTTCGAAAGGGAGGCGATCTGGAACACCGTGTCGGCGTCGACCGGCTCCGGTCTGCCGGCTTCGCGATGCCCGAAACCCTTGAGGAAGATCACCTTGTCGTCATGCACGACGCCGATGGCAAGGCCGGGGACGGCACCATCGGCGACGGCGGCTTGCGCCAGCGCTTCGAGCTTCGGCAAGGCGGCGGCGATGCGCGCGGGCGTGACGGGATCGGCCGATGCCGCGTGCGGCCAAAGCGCCAGTCCGGCGATGAAGGCCAAAACCGTCAAATGACAGAGATCCCGACCAAGCCGCATCGCGCGCTCCCTTCCCTGCATTCACCCTAAGATTGTACAGGCAGGCACCGGCTTGGCCAAGTCTTGCGCGGCCCTGATCATTCTCCCAATCGACTGGTGTGGCGCCGGGTGCGTCCCTCACCTCTGGGCCTGCGCCCGCCTTAGAAGATCCGGCCGTCCCCGACATCATGGCTGTGCTCTGGACACGAAAGCTTGCGTTCCTTCGCGCCCCCCTCTGTCCTGCCGGACATCTCCCCCACTTGGGGGGAGATCAGATGTGGCGCCGGCTTTCGCCAATCATCGACGGTGCAAAGGGAGAGCCGTCAGCGGAACTGCCAATCTCTCCCCTCGTGGGGGAGATGTCCGGCAGGACAGGGGGGGCGCCGTAGAGCGCAACTGTCGCGGCGTGCCTCACCTCCTCGCCGACATCGAGCGGCAAGATCCAGCGGTTCCTGCTGAGGAAGGCGGAGGTAGAGAAGCGAAAGGCCGGATATTAAATTCGGGTTCTCCCCGGGATTCCGCCACGCAAAAGCCGCCAAGTCAGGCGAAGGCCACACGGGCTTTGGTTTGAATTGGGGTTATAGCATGCGGCTGGTCTGGACGTTTTTGTTTGCGCTGGCGAGCGGCGTGGTTTTCGCGGCATCGCCGGAGGACGACTATATCGCCGCGCGCGACAAGGCGATTTCCGACATCGCGGCGCAGGAGAGCTCGAACGCGGAAGTGGAGGCGCTCGATGGCGCCAACACCAAGGCGCTGGCCGATCTGGAAAAGCGTCTTTCCGCCATTCTCGGCCCGCTTGCGGTCAAGGATTTTCCGGCAACCGGCACGATCAATCTCCAGAGCCTGAGCGCCTCCGATATTGGCTTCGGCATGCTGGACGGGCTGCGCTACGCCAAGAGCGACGCCGGCCCGAGCATCGTCGCGACGACCCGCGGGCTGGTCGAGCGCTGGCTGCGGTCCAAGGCTGACGAGGACGATGAAGGCCTCCGGCTGCCCGCCGGCATCGACGGGGCGCTGAAGCTAGACGCCTTCTATACGCAGGCGATCGGCAGCGACGCCGCATTCGTGAAGACGCTCGACTTTTCACTGAAGAAGCCCGAAGGCGCCGATATCGCCGTCGCGCAGCTCGGCGGCTGGACCCAGGATGTCGGACCGATCTACGACCAGCAGGTCGTCGTCGCGGTCGTCAAGGGCGACCGCGTCCTGGTCGCCGAGGCGCCCGCGTCCCCGCCCGTGCCGAAGATCGCGGCCTGCGAGGCGCTTTGGACCGCGGCGGACGCGGCTGCCCAGAAATTTCAGCAGACCTATCAGAACTCGGACCTGAAGGACCAGCAGGCCTATGATTCCGCCAACGCCGCCTGGGAAAAAGGCGACGGCGATTATCGCGCCTGCATGGGCGAGCGCCTGCCGGGCGATCCGGGCTTCCCGGCACTGCTTGCCGAGGCCCAGCAGCTTGCTGACCGGATGACCGGCAAGTAGGCCCAGAGCGATGAAGCGCTGAGCTGGCTAGACACCCTTCCTCAGCTCGCGGCGGCCCTCATGTTTCGCCGGCGCCTGGCGGTGGGTCGCGCCGGCTCCACGATATGCCCGTTGGTGACATGCCCGTTCGTCACGGGCACAACATCCTGCCGGGCCCGGGCGTCCGTCACCCTGTGCAGCCGCTCGTAAGGCAGCAGCTCCTTGATGCGGGCATTCAGCGTCTCGACCTCGGCGCGCAGGTCCTCGCATTCCTGTTTCTGGATATCGAGCTGGATCTGCTCCGACGCCTGCTGCAGCGATAGCTGCGAGAGGTTGGTACTGATCACCGACAAATTCTTCTTGTCCAATTCGCTCTCGTTCCTGAGAACGGCAAGCTTCTCTTCCGCGATCTGCCGCTCGGTCACGGCGTCATTCAACTGCGCCCTCAGTCCTGTCGCCTCGGCGACCGCATCGGTCTTGTCGATGGAGGCCTGCTCGAGCCGCGATTGCAGCTCCTGGATTTCGGAGCGCAAGCCGCGCAGCTCTGCCCGGCTCCGCGCCAGCTCCGCCGCGCCATCGCTTTCGGCAATGCGGGCGGCTTCGGTTACCTCGGCAAGCTTGGCCTGCGTCGTCTCCAACGATTTCTGCAGCCGGGCCTCCTCCTTCTCGTGGCTGC
The DNA here is from genome assembly GCF_003952605.1 of Mesorhizobium sp. M1A.F.Ca.IN.022.06.1.1. NCBI lineage: Bacteria > Pseudomonadati > Pseudomonadota > Alphaproteobacteria > Hyphomicrobiales > Phyllobacteriaceae > Mesorhizobium > Mesorhizobium sp. M1A.F.Ca.IN.022.06.1.1. The sequence continues at coordinate 821,498 of NZ_CP034455.1, forward strand.
CGAGCTGGGCCATAAGTTCGGCAATCCGCGTGGCTTCGTTGGCGTGGGTCGCCGCGAACTCGTCGAATTTGTGCCGGGCCTCGGCCTCGCGCTTTTGCGCCTGCTCCAGCTCGATCGAAAGCCCGACCTGCTTCTCGCGCAGCAGCTTGTTCTCGACAGCGCGCCTGTCGGCTTCGACGGTCTTGGCCGTCAGGGTCTTGACGATCTCACCGAACTCAGCCTCGCGCCTGGCGCTCTCATTGCCCATCTCGACCATTTCGAGCCGCACCGCTGCAAGCGCCTCGCGCAGCGACTCCCTGTCCTGGACGAGACTTGCCTCGCGCTGCTGCCAGGCCTCGGCCGCGCCGTCGCGTTCGCGCTGCTTGCGCGTAGCGTCAAGCAATTGTTCCGACAAGGCCTTGTGTTCGGCGCCCAGAGCGGCGTTCTCCAGCTCCAGCTCATTGGCGCGCAGCGCATCGCGATGCAGGGCGTTCAGGATATCGCGCGTCATGTGGTGCGCTGTGGCGATCTCGGCCAGCCTTGACCCGATCTCCTCCAGATGACCCTGTCCGTCGCGGAAGAGTCCGGAAACGGCTTCCAAGGCGGCCAACCGTGTCTGGGTGTGCGGCGTCAGCCGGGAGGCGGAAGCCTCGGACTGAGTCTCGCCCGGCGGATCCTCCTCGCTTGCCGCCAGGTCGGCGGCAGAATCGTATCCCGGGGACGTCTCTTCGTCAGCCGAAAGACATTCTTCGAAAGCCTCTGCCAGATCCGACTGGAGCTCTTGAAATTCCTTGTCTACGTCCTCGGCCCGTTTGATCAGGGATTTGAAATTCATAACGGCACACCTCTTACGCTCACACCCGCCGTATTACTTAACGAATTGCTAATCTAGCCCTTAACGTTCCGTACGGGAAGCCTGACCAAAAGAAGGAAGGAATTAAGGTTATCGCGGATTTCCAGAGGCTTGCGCGGTGTTCCGTCAGCGGCATCTGCGCTCAGCGCGGTAAACGGTTAGAATGGCCTGCGTCGGCCGCACGTCATCGAGCCGCAAGCGAGCACCTGGCGCCCGCTGCGGGCGGATCACTCGTTGGAAAGGGAGCCGTTCCACGCTCCAGCCAGCACCTACGCCAGCGTTGGCCGTTCCATCTAGCGCCGAGGTTCCGTCATGCCGCAGGGGCCGGACCCGTCGATCCAACCCCTGCATCCAGGCATCAGCTCTTGATTTCGATACGCTTGGCCTGCGACTGCGCCTTCGCGGTCTTGGGCAGCATTACCGTCAGCACGCCGTTCTTGAAGCGGGCATCGATCTTGTCTTCTTCGATCTCGTAGCCCAGCGGGATTCGACGCTCGAAGCGGCCATAGATGCGCTCGGAGAACTGCCGCTCCTTGTCCTCCGTCTCGGAGCGCTTTTCACCCTTCAGCGTCAGCACGCCATCATCAAGCAGCACCTCGATGTCCTTCTCGTCCAGGCCCGGGACTTCGGCCGCCACCTTGATCTCCTTCTCGTTGTCGGAGATCTCAACGCTCGGCCAGCCGGCACCAAAGGCTGATACGCTGCCTAGGGATGGCAAGCCGGAACCGAAACCCCGGAAGACGTCGTCGAACAGCCGATTCACCTCGCGATGCAGCGACAGGAAAGGATCGCGTTCGCCGTCGCGGAAGACACTTGGAACCTTGTTACCATTGTTTCGGCCCCAGGGAATCAGATCACGAACACTCATTTTTTCCTCCTTTCTGTTCATCCGGAAGACAAGGCCCACAAGCGCCGGGAACATCACCCGGCGCTTGGCGCAAAGCGCGGCGAGAAGGCTCAGGCCGCCTTGTTGTCGGCCTCTATTTTCTTTGTCGCGGCCGTTGGCGATGATTTGTCCGCCGTGATCTCGATCCGGCGCGGCTTCATTTCTTCCGGGATCTCGCGTTTGAGGTCGATTGTCAGCAGACCGTTGACGAGGCTCGCATCGACGACCTTGACGTGATCGGCAAGCTCGAAGCGACGCTGGAATGCGCGGCCGGCAATGCCGCGATGCAGGTACTCGCCGTTGTCCTCGCCTGCCTTTTGGCCAGAGACCATCAGCATGTTCTGCTCCTGGGTAATGGCCAGTTCGTCCTGGCTGAAGCCTGCCAGGGCCATGGTGATGCGGTAGTCGTCCTCGCCGCTCTTGGCGATATCGTAGGGCGGCCAGTTGTCAGCGGTTTCGATGCGGCTTGCGGTCTCGAGCGCGTTCAGCATTCGATCGAAGCCGATGCTCGACCGGAACAGGGGAGAAAAGTCGAAACTGGTTCTCATAGCTACATCCTCCATTGAGCAACATAGATACGAGGAGCGCCAAGGCAGCGGCGCTCCTTGACCTTGCCGGCCACATCAGGCGCCGGCAGGTTCGATTTGGGAATTGATTCCTTTGCCGTCAAGAGGTCCGGGGCGCGCCCGTCAAAGCTGCATAATTACCTTTGTTTTCACGGCGCTAGCACTCGGCTGTTGCGAGTGCCAAAAAATTTCTTGCGGCCTCTTGAAACCGGCGCGTGCAAAACCAAATCCACATGCGCGAGGCCGAAAGGATCGCGAGCCCCGCTCCGGTCCTTCCGGTCCGGAGTGGAGGAACCTCTCAAAATCTGTTTGTCCCGAAGGAGAACGATATGAAGTTCCATCCATTGCATGACCGCGTTCTGGTCCGCCGCGTCGAGGCCGAGGAGAAGACGGCCGGCGGCATCATCATCCCGGACACGGCGAAGGAGAAGCCGCAGGAAGGCGAGATCATCGCCGTCGGTTCCGGCGCGCGCGACGAGAGCGGCAAGCTCATTCCCCTCGACGTCAAAGTCGGCGACCGCATCCTGTTCGGCAAGTGGTCCGGCACCGAGATCAAGCTCAACGGTGAAGACCTGCTCATTATGAAGGAAAGCGACGTGATGGGTGTGGTCGAGCAGACATCGGCGTTGGGAAAAGCGGCTTGAACCGGCCCAACCCGATCGGTCAATGAAAGGTGCCTGCTGAAGGAGTGTTCCAATGGCTGCCAAGGAAGTGAAATTCCATTCCGACGCCCGCGACCGCATGTTGCGCGGCGTCAACATCCTCGCCGACGCGGTGAAGGTCACGCTCGGCCCTAAGGGCCGCAATGTCGTCATCGACAAGTCGTTCGGCGCTCCGCGCATCACCAAGGACGGCGTCACTGTCGCCAAGGAGATCGAGCTCGAGGACAAGTTCGAGAACATGGGCGCGCAGATGGTGCGCGAGGTCGCCTCGAAAACCAGCGATATCGCCGGCGACGGCACGACCACCGCGACCGTTCTCGCCCAGGCCATCGTCAGGGAAGGTGCCAAGGCCGTTGCCGCCGGCATGAATCCCATGGATCTGAAGCGCGGCATCGACAAAGCCGTCGAGGCTATTGTTCAGGAGTTGAAGACCAACGCCCGCAAGGTGACCAGAAATGACGAGATCGCCCAGGTCGGCACGATTTCGGCCAATGGTGATGCCGAGATCGGCCGTTTCCTTGCTGAGGCGATGCAGAAGGTCGGCAACGAGGGCGTCATCACCGTCGAGGAAGCCAAGACCGCCGAGACCGAGCTGGAAGTCGTCGAAGGCATGCAGTTCGATCGCGGTTATCTCTCGCCTTACTTCATCACCAATCAGGATAAGATGCGCGTCGAGCTCGAAGAGCCCTATGTGCTGATCCACGAGAAGAAGCTTTCCAACCTGCAGGCGCTGCTGCCGGTTCTGGAGGCGGTGGTTCAGTCGGCGAAGCCCCTGCTCATCATCGCGGAGGATGTCGAGGGCGAGGCGCTCGCGACGCTGGTGGTCAACAAGCTGCGCGGCGGCCTGAAGGTTGCGGCCGTCAAGGCTCCGGGCTTCGGCGACCGCCGCAAGGCCATGCTGGAGGACATCGCCATCCTCACCGGCGGCACCGCTATCAGCGAGGATCTCGGCATCAAGCTTGAGAACGTCACGCTGGAGATGCTCGGCCGCACCAAGAAAGTGGTGGTCGAGAAGGAGAACACCACGATCGTCGATGGCGCCGGCAAGAAGGAGGAGATCCAGGGCCGCGTCGCGCAGATCAAGGCGCAAATCGAGGAGACCACCTCGGACTACGATCGCGAGAAGCTGCAGGAGCGTCTGGCCAAGCTCGCCGGCGGCGTGGCTGTGATCCGCGTCGGCGGTTCGACGGAGGTCGAGGTCAGGGAGCGCAAGGACCGCGTCGACGATGCCATGCATGCGACGCGCGCGGCGGTCGAAGAAGGCATTCTTCCGGGCGGCGGCGTGGCGCTGCTCAGGGCCGCCAATGCGCTCGACGCGGTGGCTGCCGACAACCCCGACCAGAGATTCGGCGTCGACATCGTGCGGCGCGCCATCGAGGCGCCGGCGCGTCAGATCGCCGAGAACAGCGGGGCGGAAGGCTCGATCATCGTCGGCAAGCTGCGCGAGAAGACCGATTTCGCCTATGGCTGGAACGCCCAGACCGGCGAATATGGCGATCTTTTCAGCCAGGGCGTTATCGATCCGGCCAAGGTCGTGCGCACCGCGCTGCAGGATGCAGCCTCGATCGCCGGCCTGCTCGTCACCACCGAGGCGATGGTCGCCGAGAAGCCGAAGAAAGAAGCGGCACCCGCCATGCCCGCCGGCGCCGGCATGGACTTCTAGGACGCTGGGGAGGCGCGGCGCCGACACAGCCAATCTCCCCCGACAGGGTTCAATTGGGGGAGATTGGTCGGCAGGGGCAAAAGGGAGCGCGAGGGAAACGGCGCGCTTCTGAATTGACAAGAACCGGAAAAGCGAGAAAGCACTCCGCGACAGATCGGCTGGCGGGACGCGCCCCCTTTGTCCTGTCGGACATCTCCCCTCATCGGCGGAGATCGGCAGCTTCGACACGCCGCGGCGCGACGGGCCAGAGTTACTATGTGGGAAGATTCTGAATGACGACGGATACCAAGACGACGGAAACCAGGACATTCGAGGCGGATGTCTCGCGGCTGCTGCACATGATGGTGCATTCGGTCTATTCGGACCGGGACGTCTTCCTGCGCGAGCTGATCTCCAACGGCGCGGACGCGTGCGAGAAGCTGCGCTTCGAAGCGATCACCCGTCCCGAGCTGCTGGGCGAGGACGCAAAGCCGCGCATCACCATTTCGGCCGACCCCGACAACAAGCAGCTTGCCGTCGAGGACAACGGCATCGGCATGGGCCGCGAGGAGATGGCCGAGGCTCTGGGCACCATCGCACGCTCCGGCACCCGTGCCTTCATCGAGCGCGTCGAGGCCGACAAGGCGACTGAGGACTCGCAACTCATCGGCCAGTTCGGCGTCGGCTTCTACTCCGCTTTCATGGTGGCCGATCATGTCGATGTCATCAGCCGGCAGGCCGGCAGCGAGGAAGCCTGGCGCTGGTCTTCCGACGGCAAGGGCACCTACGAGATCGCTCCCGTGCCGCTTGCGGCAGCTCCCAGGCGCGGCACGCGCGTCGTGCTGCATCTGATGGACGATGCGAGTTCCTACACCACGCCTTACCGGCTCGAAGGGCTGGCGAAGTCGCAGTCCGGCCACGTGCCGGTGCCGATCACGCTTGTTGAGAAGCCGGGCGCCGAGCCGCGCGATGTCGCCGACGGCACGGCGCTCTGGGTGAGGCCGAAGAGCGACATAAAGCCCGAGGAATATACCGACTTCTACCGCAGCATCGCCGGCCAGTATGACGAGCCGGCCGCCACCATCCACTTCCGCGCCGAGGGTCGGCACGAATACAGCGCGCTTGCCTTCGTGCCGGGCTCGCGTCCGTTCGATCTCTTCGACCAGGACCGCAAGGGTCGTATGAAGCTCTACGTGCGGCGCGTCTTCATCACCGACGATGCCGACGTGTTGCCGCGCTATCTGCGCTTCGTGCGCGGCCTGGTCGATTCCGCCGATCTGCCGCTCAACGTCTCGCGCGAGATGATCCAGGAAAGCCCGCTGCTCGCCGCGATCCGCAAGGGTGTCACCAACCGCGTCCTCGGCGATCTTGGCAAACTCGCCGATAACGCTGCCGAGGCCTACGCCAAGATTTGGGAGAATTTCGGCGTCGTGCTCAAGGAAGGCATCTACGAGGACTACGAGCGGCGCGAGCAGCTGCTGAAGCTCGCCCGCTTCCGCTCGACCGCTTCCGGCGAGACGCTGCGCAGCCTGGCCGATTATGTCGCCGCGATGAAGGAAGGGCAGAAGGCGATCTTCTTCATGGCCGGGGAAGACCGCGCCCGGCTCGAGGTCTCGCCGCAGCTCGAAGGGTTCCGGGCGCGCGGCATCGAAGTGCTGCTTTTGACCGATCCGGTCGACAGTTTCTGGACGACGATGGCGCCGGAATTCGACGGCAAGCCGTTCAAATCGGTGACGCAGGGCGCGGCCGAACTGTCGGAGATCCCGCTGCTCGACACCGCGTCCAAGCCGGATGCCGAAATCTCGTCCGAAATCGCGACCTTCCTGGCCTTCGTGAAGACGGCGCTGGGAGACGAGGTCTCGGACGTGAAGGCCTCCGACCGCCTGACCGAAAGCGCGGTCTGCCTGGTCGCACCGGAGCACGGTCCCGACCGCCAGTTCGAGCGGCTGCTCAACGCCGCCGGCCGCCTCGACAAGGCGGCCAAGCCGATCCTCGAGATCAACCCGCGGCACGAGCGCGTCACGGCGCTGGCGAAGCTCGGCGACGGCGAGCGCGCTTTCAAGGAAGACGCCGCGCATCTGCTTTACGACGAGGCGCGCGTGCTGGACGGCGACAAGCCGGCCGATGCCAGGGCGTTTTCGGCGCGGCTTGCTCGCCTGATCGAGCGCGGTTTGGCGAGGGAGTAGTGGGGCGTTGGGCGCCTCACGAAGCCCGGATCCTGCCGTGACTTCTCACGAGGAGGCGGCGCAAGGGTGAGATCGGTCGCGATCCTTCGCGCCCCCCTCTGTCCTGCCGACGGGTCAAGGCTTCTCCACGCTACTACGCTCGGAGGTCAGAGCGCCGCCCTACCCCCTCAGCCCCGGTGCCTCTTGCCCCGTCCTGGCGACATATTCCGTATAGCCGCCGCCATAGGTGTGGATGCCATCCGGCGTGAGCTCCAGCACGCGGTTCGATAGTGCGGACAGGAAATGGCGGTCGTGCGAGACGAACAGCATCGTGCCTTCATATTGCGCCAGCGCCTCGATCAGCATCTGCTTGGTCGCCATGTCGAGGTGGTTGGTCGGCTCGTCGAGCACCAGAAGGTTCGGCGGATCGAACAGCATCAGCGCCATGACCAGCCTTGCCTTCTCGCCGCCCGAGAGCACGCGGCACTTCTTCTCGATCTCGTCGCCGGAAAAGCCGAAGCAGCCGGCTAAAGCCCTGAGCGGCGCCTGGCCGGCCTGCGGGAAATTGTCTTCCAGCGTCTGAAACACGGTGCGCTCGCCGTCGAGCAGTTCCATGGCGTGCTGGGCGAAATAGCCCATCTTGACGCTCGGACCGCGCGCCACCGAGCCCTCATCCGGCTCGGAGGCGCCGGCCACGAGCTTCAAAAGCGTCGACTTGCCGGCGCCGTTGACGCCCATCACGCACCAGCGCTCGCGGCGGCGGATCTGGAAGTCGAGGCCGGCATAGATCGAGCGGCTGCCATAGGATTTGTGGATGCCCTTCAGCGTCGCCACGTCCTCGCCGCAGCGCGGCGCAGGCTGGAACTCGAAGGCCACCGTCTGGCGACGCTTGGGCGGCTCGACGCGGTCGATCTTGTCGAGCTTCTTCACCCGGCTCTGCACCTGGGCGGCGTGCGAGGCGCGCGCCTTGAAGCGCTCGATGAAGGCGATCTCCTTGGCAAGCATCGCCTGCTGGCGGTCGAACTGCGCCTGCAGCTGCTTGTCAGCCAGCGCCCGCTGCTCTTGGTAGAATTCGTAATTGCCGGAATAGGAGGTGAGCGCGCCGGCGTCGATCTCGATCACCTTCGAAACGATGCGGTTCATGAACTCGCGGTCATGCGAGGTCATCAGCAGCGCGCCGTCATAGTCCTTGAGGAATTTCTCCAGCCAGATCAGGCTCTCAAGATCGAGATGGTTGCTCGGCTCGTCGAGCAGCATGACGTCGGGCCGCATCAGCAGGATACGGGCGAGCGCGACGCGCATCTTCCAGCCGCCGGAGAGTTTTGCAACGTCGCCGTCCATCATCTCCTGGGAGAAGCCGAGGCCGTCGAGCACCTCGCGGGCGCGGCCGTCGAGCGCATAGCCGTCGAGTTCCTCGAAGCGGTGCTGCAACTCGCCATAGCGCTCGATGATCGCGTCCATCTCGTCGGCGCGGTCGGGATCGCCCATGGCGTGCTCGAGCTCGCGCATCTCAGCTGCGACGGCGCTCACCGGGCCGGCGCCTTCCATCACCTCGGCGACGGCGCTCATCCCCTCCATGTCACCGACATCCTGGCTGAAATAGCCGATGGTAACGCCGCGATCGACTGAGACTTGGCCTTCGTCCGGCTGCTCCTGGCCGATGATCATGCGGAAGAGCGTCGTCTTGCCGGCGCCGTTCGGGCCGACGAGGCCGACCTTCTCGCCCTTCTGCAGGGCGGCCGAGGCTTCGATGAAGACGATCTGACGGCCGTTCTGCTTGCCGATATTTTCGAGACGGATCATGGGGCGGTCCGGGAAACTGCGCTGAGATGGCGGGATTTGCCCGGGGCATACGCGAATGAGGCTGCGGAGGGAAGAGGCAGAAGCGCCGCATCCGCGCGCTCGGCTATTCCTTCGAGGCAGAACCCAGCCGCGGTGAAATTGATTGGCGTCGCCGACCGATCGAGCGCTTAGTGCTGGAGCCAACCACTTGATGGGCTCTGGCAAGGGAGGTCAACCATGGCCATGTACCTGACGCGCTTCAGCTACACGCCCGAGACCTGGGCGCGAATGATCGAAAACCCCGAGGATCGCCGCAAGGCAGCCAGCTCATACATAGAATCGGTCGGCGGAAAGCTGCACGGGTTCTGGTACGCGTTCGGCGAACACGACGGGTGGAACCTGTGGGAGGCGCCGGACAATGTTTCGATGGCGTCCGTCGTGATCGCCATCGGTGCCGGAGGGGCACTCAGCTCCTGCGAGACCACCGTCCTCCTCAGCGTCGAGGAGACGATGGACGCGCTAAGCAGGGCGAAAGCGATCCGTTATCGGCGGCCTGGAACGTAGAGCCGAGAAAAGCCGCCTCGGAGGGGTGTCACCTCGCGTCGTGGAAGATGATACCGAGCGTATGTCGCCTGCCCGAGCGCAGGCGGCTGACGCCGTGGCGCAGGTTGACGCGATAGTAACCTCGCGTGCCCTCCACGGGCCGGTTGTGCACGGCGAAGATCACCGCGTCGCCGCGCTTGAGCGGCACCACCTCGGCGCGGCTCTGCATGCGCGGGCGCTGCTCGGTCAGCACGAATTCGCCGCCGGTGAAATCCTTGCCGGGTTCGGAGAGCAGGATCGCCACCTGCAGCGGAAAGGCGAGCGCGCCATAGAGATCCTGGTGCAGACAGTTGAAGTCGCCGGGGCCGTATTGCAGCAGAAGCGGCGTCGGCTTGGTTTGGCCCTCGTCGTGGCAACGCTTTAGGAAGGCGGCGTGGTCGGAAGGGTAACGGCGCGCGGCGCCCATCTTCTCGTTCCAGTCGTTGGCAACGCCGGCGAGCCGTGGATAAAGCGCAGTGCGCAGGCCCTCGATCAGATCAGGCAGCGGATAACGGAAATAGCGGTACTCGCCCCTGCCGAAGCCATGGCGCGCCATCACCACATGGCTGCGGAAATGTTCTTCGTGCGGATAGAGCGCGGCGATTTCGGCGCATTCCTCCGGCGAAAGCAGGCCGGGCACGACAGCGCAGCCCTGGGCGTTGAGCTCGGAGACGAGCGCGTGCCAGTCCTGCGCGGCGACACGGGATTCGGCGGAGCGTCCGGCGCGTTTGGTGTTGAGGGAATGGACGGTCATGAGCGCCTCCTTTGATGCCATCAAAGTGGGGCGGAGGCGAAGCGGCGGCCACCCGATTCCTGCGGAAATGGCGCGACCTTTACGGCGAACCAGCCGCAACGAAGCTCGAGCGGCCCTGCGCGCGGCGGAATGCCTGCTGCAGGCGCGGGTTGAGGCGCACCGCGTCGCGGCCGGCCTGGATGGTCCGCTCGACCTGCTCCGGCGTCAGCCTCAGCCGGGTCGGGATGACGTTCAGCGCGGCTGCCTCGTCTGGCGGCAGGTCGGCGAAGGAGACCAGTTCAACCACCATCTGGACGTCGCGGCACTTCCAGCCGGACAGGTTGCCGCGGTAGCGCGCTACCACCGCCGCCGGCAGGCTGCAGCGATATTTGACCAGCTTTTCGCGCCACAGCCGGAATTCGAGCTTGAGGGAATCGAATTCGTCGCGCACCGAGGACGCGATCGAGGTGCCGGCGGTGGCGTCGATCATGTCGACTAGGCCCGGTCCCTGCTTGACCTTGACCCAGTCGGGTTCTTTCCTGCGGCCCGCATCGGCAACGATCATGATCAGCGTTCGCATCCTCACCGCCGCCTGCGGCGACAACGGGCTGTGCGGACTGCCGGCGATGTCGAGCGATTCCGCGAAGCCGACCACCGCGATGTTGTCGGTCAATCCGCCGTCGAGCAGCTTGATGTAGTTGACGCGGTCGTTGTTCTGGTAGGACTCCATGGCGCGAGCCGCGGCCTTGACCCGTTCCGGTGCCTCCGGATCGTTGAGACCGCGTTCGATCCAGTCCGGCTGCTTGTAGTTGCATCTAGTTGTCGGCGTGGTCGTCGAGACGACAACCGGCGCGAACACCGCGGGGAACGCCGCCGAGGCCGCCACCGCATCGGCGATACGAAGCTTGTCGAGATCGCTGCAGATGGCCGCGAAGCGGTCGTAGGTGAAGCCGAAGGCCGTCCCGTTGTAGATGTCGGATGCGTGGATCCAGACCAGCGGGGCGCCGGGACGTCTGAAGGCGCTGTAAGTGGCACCGTCGAACAGGTTCCTGTCCAGCCACGCGGCAAAGGTGCTGCGGTCGTTGACGCCGCCTTTCCACAGCCGCGCCAGATTGGCCGGAGCGAGCTTGGCGGTGTGCAGCGAGCTCTCGGCATCGCGCAGCAAGAAGCGCTCGCGAAGCTCGCGATAACCACGCCCTTTGTAGCCGAGATAGGCCGCCGTCACCGCACCGCCAGAAACGCCGCCGACGACGCGCACGTCGTCGATCAGCGTATGCGCTCGCCCGCCGCTGCCGACCACGACATCGTCGAGCGCCCGAAGCACGCCATAGCTGAAGGCGGTGGCGCGCGTGCCGCCGCCAGAGAAGGACAGCGCGACCACGGTCGACCCGTCGGCGGGAGCATCGGGAATGTAGTCCGGCGAGCCAGGCCCGACTTGCGTCACATGGGTGTTGATGGGCTCGACATCATTGGCGACACATCCGGCCAGCAGCGCTGCTGCCAACACAAGCAAGCCCACACGCCAACGCATCGAGGTCCCCCCGATCGCCCGTTCCCGGCCTCAGTCTATGCGCAGCAGGCAGAGCAAGGCAACGGCCAGCCCCGGGGTCCTTCACCTCAAGCGTTCCGGCGGTACCCCTCCAGTTCCGGATCGAGATCCACCTTCACTCCATTGGTGAAGACGCAGGTCGCCACCATGATGCCGGCGAAGGCGACGAGGTTGACGAGCAGCGTTTCGTCGTAGCGCGCCTTCAGCGCGGCCCAGGTCTCGTCGGCAACGGCATTGGCGTCGGCGGCGAGCGCCTTGCCGAAGGACATCAGCAGCGCTTCGTCCGGGCTGGGTTCGATCGCGTCCGGATCGAGGCCGAAGTCGATCAGCGCGCGGCGGAAGAAGGTAACCGGGATCTCGGCGCGCATCGTCTCGGCGATCGCCTTCGAAAACAGCCAGATCGCCCGGTCGTCGAGCGTCGGACGCAGGAGATCGCGCAGCGTGAACCATTCGGCGTAGATGCGGTGCGCGGCCGGGGAGTGAAGCAGGATGCGCTTCATGTTGGTCAAGCGGCCGCGCAGCGCAAGCTCCCGGTCATGCTCGACGCGGATTTCGTCGGAGGCGGTCGCATAGTCGATCGCAGAGAGATGCGCCACGGCCCCTCACCCCAGCGTCGCGTGCAGCGCCGGCGCGCCGCGCAGCGTGTTGGAGACGGTGCAGATCGTCTCGGCATCCTCGACGATGCACTGCTTGGTCGCGGCGTCGAGGTCGCCGGCAATCTCCAACCGGATATTGAACCTTTCCACCCGCGACGGCTCGTCCTTCGCCTTCTCGCCTCCGACATCCGCCCTCACCTCGCCAAGCCGGTCGGCGACGCCGAGGCGGGTGGCGGCGATGCGGGCGCTCAGCACCATGCAGGCGGCCAAGGAGGCATAGAGCAGGTCGAGCGGGTTGAAGCCCGGCGCGCTGACCGCAGTCACCACGTCGACCGTGCCGCCGGTCGGCGTCGTTACCGCCGGCAAGCCGCCCGGCGGCAGCACGGCGCAGGCGCCGGTAGCACGGGTTCTGATCTTCAGCTCGCTCATCGAAAGTCCATCGTCCGGGTTTGGAGGCCATTGATAGCGGACGGGAATTTATCTCGGCAACCATCCAGGGCACAGCTGCGGTTTTCTTCGTGCGAGGTGGTCCGTGGAAGGGCTGATCTGCCGCGTTCCGGCTTGGCAATTTGCCTCCGCCAGTCAACAATCCGCGGCACCGCGCTGCTGGGCCAATGGCAAACGGGATTGAGGGTCATGACACCACGGAAATTTGCCACGCTCGCCGCTCTCGCCGTCGCTGTTCTTTGGCCCGCCGCCGACCAGCCGGCAGATGGCGTCCATCCTGGCCCGATGTCGCGCACGCAAGCCTTCGCACGTGCCGAAGCATTGACGGCGATCGGGCGAAAAATGTTCTTCGACCCATCGCTGTCGGCTTCGGGCAGACAGGCCTGCTCGTCCTGCCACGATCCCAACCACGCCTTCGGTCCGGCCTCCGCCGCGCCGGTCGAGATGGGCGGGCCGAACCTCGACCGGCCTGGCCTGCGCGCGGTGCCGTCGCTGCGCTACCTGCAGGCGGCGCCCGCCTTCACCGAGCATTTCTACGATTCCGAGGACGAGGGCGACGAAAGCGTCGACAATGGCCCGACCGGCGGATTGACTTGGGACGGGCGCGCCGACCACGGCAAGGACCAGGCGAGGATCCCGCTGCTGTCGCCGTTCGAGATGGGCAACAAGGATGAAGCCGCCGTGGTCACCGCCTTGCGCAAAGCGCCCTATGCCGACGCGTTCAAGGCGGCGTTCGGCGCGGATATTTTCGACCATCAGCAGGATGCCTTCGACGCGGCGGTCGAGGCGCTCGGCACCTTCGAGCAGAGCAGCGCCGACTTCTACCCCTATTCCAGCCGCTACGACGCCTTCCTTGCCGGCAAGGCGCAGTTGACCGCGCAGGAGTTGCGCGGCCGTGCGCTGTTCGAGGACGCAAACAAAGGCAATTGCGCGAGCTGCCATCTGAGCGAGCCGGCAAATGACGGCGAGCCGCCGCAATTCACCGATTACGGCCTGATCGCCATCGCCGTGCCGCGCAACCAGGCGATCCCGGCCAACGCCGATCCCAATTATCTCGACCTCGGGCTGTGCGGGCCGCTGCGGGCCGACTTCAAGGGCCGGAGCGAGTATTGCGGCCTGTTCAAGACGCCGACGCTGCGCAATGTCGCGCTGCGCAAAAGCTTCTTCCACAACGGCTATGTCCACTCGCTGCGCGAGGCTGTCGCCTTCTACGCCACTCGCGACACAGATCCGGGGCGCTGGTATCCGAAGAACGCGGACGGCACGGTCGAGAAATTCGACGATCTGCCAAAGGCCTACTGGGGAAACCTCAACACCGACCCGCCCTTCAACGGCAGGAAACCAGGCGAGAAGCCGGCGCTGACCGACGCCGAGATCGACGACATCGTCGCTTTCCTCGGCACGCTGACCGACGCGGACCAGGCCGGGCAGTAGGGCGGCTAAAAGCTCACTGCGGACTTCCCCGGCCGAAATAATCGGTGGACGCGTCTTGTTTGTGTGGCTTCCGTCACAGACCGACAGAAAGCATCTGCTACATTAGCATCTCGTTAGAGCGGGGGCTCAAATGAGATTCGTAGCGGTGCAAGAACCGCCTCATCATAGTTGGGCGGTGTTCGACATCGCCAATGACAAGCCCGCCGAACATGCCGGGCGCGCGCTCATCGGTCTCACGTCGCACGAAGCCCGGCGGTTCGCCGCCGCGGCCAACGATGAAGCGGGGTATCGGGAAACCAACGCGCTGGCGTCGCATCCAGGCGAATAAGGCATGGCACTGACGGTTCGCAATTCGCCGGGAAACGACAAGCGAACAAGCGGTTGAGACGGCGTGCTGCCAGATTGATTCAAGTGCCTCACCCGGCCGGCGCGTAGCGGTTCACCACCATGCCGCAGGCATAGGCCTTCGAGCCGGTGAGCTTCAGCTTGGCGAAGCCCGCCTGGTCGAAGATGCGACGGCCGGCACCCAGCACCGCCGGGTTGATGAAGAGCTGGAACTCGTCGACCAGCCCGGCGGCGATCAGCGCCGAGGCGAAGCCGGCGCCGCCGAACACGGCAATGTCGCCGCCCTCGCCCGCCTTCAGCGCATTGATCTCGCGCGGCAGATCGCCGCTCGCGACCCTGGTACGCTCCCACCGCGACGCCTTCAGCCTGTCGCTCAGCACCACCTTGTCAGCTGTCACGATACGCTGGGCGAAGGCATAGAAACGGTCTCGCGGAAATTTCCTCGCCGCATTGCCCCAGTGATTGAGGTAGCCCTCCTCGGCAATCTTGCGGCTGAGCAGAATCGTGTCGACGGTTGCGAACACGGCATTGAAGTCCTGCTTGAGCTCGTCGTCCCAGTCGCTCTCGTCGCCCCATTCCCAAAGCTGCCAACGACGGTTCTCGTCGGCGCCGACGAAGCCGTCGACCGACATCTGCATTTGCAGGATGAGCTTTTTCATTGCGCGGTCCTCTCGCATCTCCAACCACGGTTTACTTTTGAAATCATTTGACGCGCGAATGGAATGATGTCAATTGAAAAGTGATTTACAAATGGAACTAATTTCATGTCGACCAAGGAAAGGTCCGGCTGCCCGATCAGCCTGTCGCTCGAGCTCATCGGCGACCGCTGGACGCTGCTCATCATCCGCGACCTGGCCTTCGCCGGGAAAAGGCATTTTCGCGAGTTCCTGCAGTCGGACGAAGGCATCTCGTCGCGCACGCTCGCCGAGCGGCTGCAGACCCTGGTCGACGAAGGCGTCCTCACCCGCAGCGACGACCCGACCCACAGGCTGAAAGCGATCTACAGGCTGACCGAGGCCGGCATCGACCTTTTGCCGATACTCGCCACGCTTGGCGCTTGGGGCAGCAAATATCGAAAGGCGGATGAGGATTTGGCGCGGGTTTCCAAGGAACTAGCGGCAGGTGGCCAGCCGGCGCTGGAGCGGATGAAGAAGAGGTTGAGGAAGGAGCATTTGGGGTAAGGCGTTCCACGCCGCCAATTGCCCAAAGTCGAGTTCTACGGCGAAGGATCGCGGCGTCGATAAGATCCTGCCCGCAGGTTCCGTTTCCCGTCTATGCTCCCCTGCGCTAGACTCCGCCTGAACAGGATCGACCGCCATGATCGTCCAGGCCTGCATCAACGGCGCCCGCGGCGCGGATTTCCACCCCGCCCTGCCGCTCGACCCGGATGCCATGGCACGCGACGGCGCGGCCTCGGTTGCGGCGGGTGCCGTCGAACTGCATGTGCATGCGCGCGGCGCCGACCGGCAGGAAAGCCTTGCCCCGGAAGCGATGGACCGGACGGTGACGGCGCTGCGCCGCGCCTGCCCCGGCACGCTGATCGGCATTTCGACCGGCGCCTGGATCGAGAAGGACGACAGGCGCACGATTGCCGCCATCGCCGGCTGGCATGAGCTGCCCGACTACGCCTCGGTCAATCTCAGCGAGGCGGCGGCGCCCGAAGTGATGGAAGCGTTGCGCAACCGCGGCGTCGGCATCGAGGCCGGGCTGGCGTCGATCGGCGATGCGCTCAGGCTGGCCAGCCTCGATCATGGCCGCCGGGTGCTGCGCGTCCTGATCGAGATTTCCGAGCAGACGCTGGAGGAGGCCTTTGCCGTCGCCGACGGCATCGAAACGCTGCTGCAACGCGAAGGCATTCACCGCTCGATCCTGCTGCATGGCGAGAACGCGACCGTGTGGCCCTTCGTCGAGCGGGCGGCGGCGCGGAAGTTTTCGACCCGTGTCGGGCTCGAGGACGGTAAGGAGTTGCCTGATGGGACGGTGGCGGACGGGAATGCGGCGCTGGTGAAGGCGGCGGTGAGGATCTATCGCCGGGCTTGACTTGGCTCCTCGCCCCCTGGGGAGGACCCAAGGCCAAAAGTCAGCCGAACTTCGTCAGCGGCTTGGCGGTTATCTCGACCCATTCGCAGCGCCGGCTACGGTGGTAGAAGGATTGGAAGGGCGGCGGGAACGACGGATCCGCGAACGCCCCTACCGGAATTGCAGTTAGGCCGGGCTGCGTGTCGATGCGATAGTGCACTGTGGTCCCGCAATCAGGGCAGAAGCTGTAGGTTATCTGCCCGCCCTGCTCGCCGGTGCGCGTGAACTGCAGCGCGCGCCCGTCTATCGTCACATCGGCCTCGGCAAAGCGCACATTGTAGCTGAAGGCGCTGCCTGTGCGCCGCTTGCAGTCGAGGCAATGACACACCGAGATGCGCACCGGCTCGCCCGCGCAGGTGGCCGACAGCTGACCGCAGGAACATTCGGCGCGTCGCGTGACCATGCTGGCTCCTTTCGACCGAGTCTCGGCACCTTATGCAGTTCGGCGGCGTGGTGAAAGCACCTATCCGCCGAGCGTCGCCTACCCCTGCCAGGCCGTCAGATCCGCCAGTATCCGCGCCTTCACCGCCGGGTCGGCGTAGCTCGCATGCACCGATGTCGCGGCGAGCTGGCGGATGGTTTCACTGTCCCAGGCGAAGGTCTCGGCGCAGGCGGCGTAAGAGGCTTCGAGCGTCGTGCCGAGCAGCGCCGGATCGTCGGTGTTGATGGAGACGGGAACGCCGGCTTTGCGCAGAGCGTCGATCGGATGCTCGGCAAGCGAAGGATAGACGCCGAGTGCGATGTTGGAGATCGGGCAGACGCCGAGCGGAATTCGCCTCTGTGCGAGCAGGTCGACCAGAGCCGGCTCCTCGATCGCGCGAACGCCATGGTCGATGCGATCGGCGCCAAGCAGCTCGATGGCGTCGCGAACGCCCTCGGGACCGCTCGACTCGCCGGCGTGGACGGTGCGTCGCAATCCGGCCGTGGCGGCGCGGCGGAACGCCTCGGCAAAGCGCGGACCGGTGCGCCCGGCGGCCGCCTCGTTGCCGTCGATCGAAAGGGCCACGACGCGCGGGTGCCTGATCCTGCTCAGCAACTCCACCAGTTCGATGGCGTCCTCGGCCGACTGGGTGCGCAGCAGGCTGATGCAGAGCCCGACCGGCGGGTATCCATCCTGCTCGGCCGCCGCGAACCCGGCATCGAAGGCGTCGATCATGCCGGCGATGTTCCGGTGCCAGTGCGGCCAGTGAGTCGGATTGACGATGACATCGGCGTAGCGCACGCCGCTCTTGGCCATGCGCCGCGCAAATTTATAGGCGGTGATGGCCAGCTGCTCGCGCGTACGAAACGTGCCGCACAGCCAGTCGAGCATTTCGAGGAAGCTCTTCAGATCATGCGCCTCGAAGAGCCTGTCGCGCGGCGCGCGCAGCGGGATGCCAGCCTCCTCGCAATTCCTGATCACGTCGTCGGCCTCGAAGCAGCCCTCGACGTGGATGTGCACTTCGGCCTTCGGCAACCCGATATAGTCGGTCAATGAACCCTCCCGAGCTTTGTGGCCGCATCAAATCACGAAAGGCGAGATCAAGGCTTCAAGAAATGATTGAAAGATTTGTGTGATGACAGCCCCCCCCGTTGCGGGCCCGTTGCGGGAGGAGATCGGCAGCTTCGGCCTCACTGCGTGTCCGCGTGGGCCCTCAGCTCGGCGCGCTTTTCGTCCGACACCACCGCCAGATCCAGCACCTTCTGCAGACCAGCCGCATGGCGGAAATTGGGCTCGGCCTGCACGCCGCTTTTCACCGCCTCGACGAAGCGCTGGTAGTTGGTCGGCACGGTGCCGGCGTCGAGCTCTTCCCATTTGGCGTCCTCGACATTGGCACCGATGCAGCCCTTCAACATCGAGCCATTGAGATTGTGCACCACCTCGATGCCGCCCTTGTCGCCATAGATGCGCAGCCTGAGCTCGTTGAGATGGCCGCTCGCCCAGCGGCTGGCATGCACCACGCCGAAGGCGCCGTTGGCGAAATCGAGCGTCATGGCAAAGCTGTCATTGGCGTCGAGCTGGTAGTCGCCGATGCGGTTGCCCGGCGCCTTGTCGAAGGCGCGCAGCCGGCAGAATACGTGGTCGATATCGAGGGCGGCGCCATAGCTGGCGAAGTCGAGGATGTGGATGCCGACGTCGCCGAGCACGCCGTTTGAGCCGTGGCCGCGCGAGAGCCGCCAGAGCCACTTGGGGTCGCTTCGCCAGTCGCCCCAGAATTTCGATACCAGCCAGCTCTGCAGATAGGAGGCCTCGACGTGGCGCACCGTGCCGATCTCGCCGGCCTGCACCATTTGTCGCGCCTTCTGCAAAGGCGCGACGTTGCGGTAGGTGAGGTTGACCATGTTGACGACGCCGGCGGCTTCCGCCGCATCGGCCATCTCGCTTGCCTTGCCGAAATTCTCGGCCAGCGGCTTTTCGCAAAGCACCGGCTTGCCGGCGGCGATCAGCGCCATGGTGGTCGGGTGATGGATGCGGTCGGGCGTGACATTGGCGACCGCGTCGAAACCGTCCCAGTCGAGCGCCGCCTCCAGCGAGGTGAAGCGCTTCGGGATCTTGTAGGCGTCGGCATACTCGCCGACGCGGGCTGGATCGACATCAACGGCACCGACGATGTCGACGCCTTCGATAGCGCCGAAGCGGCGGGCATGCTCCTGCGCCATCCAGCCGGTACCGAGTATCAAAAGCCGCATTTTGCTCCTCCAGAGGAATTGGTTCGATTCAATGATATGAGGCGGGCGATCTAATTGTTGCTTGTACGCAATCCCAAACAGAAAACGGTTTAGCGGAAACCAGCCTCGCCGGGCGCATGCAGCTTGCCGCCGCGTTCGACGATCGGCTCCAGCGCCTTCTCCACCGGCACGTTGGGTGCTTTGAGGATGGCGGAATTCCTGCCCTGCGGGTTGTGCGCCCACTTCACTGCGTTGCGCAGCACCTTGTGCACGGTCGCGTCGTGGTAGGTCGGATAGGTTTCGTGGCCCGGGCGGAAGTAGAAGACATTGCCGGCGCCGCGCCGGTAGGTAAGGCCTGAGCGGAACACCTCGCCGCCCTGGAACCAGGAGATGAAGATTGTCTCCAGCGGCTCCGGCACGGCGAACTGCTCGCCATACATCTCCTCGTTCTCGAGCTCGAAATATTCGCCGATGCCTTCGGCGATCGGATGGCTGGGGCTCGTCACCCAGAGCCGTTCGCGCTCGCCGGCCTCGCGCCATTTGAGCGTGCAGGGCGTGCCCATCAGCCGTTTGAAGATTTTCGAGAAATGGCCGGAGTGGAGCACGATCAGTCCCATGCCTTCGAAGACGCGGCGTGCGACGCGCTCGACCACATCGTCGGCCACCGCGCCATGGTCCTTGTGACCCCACCAGACGAGCACGTCGGTCTCGGCGAGGCGGGATTCAGGCAACCCATGCTCCGGCTGCTCCAGCGTCGCGGTCGAGGCGGAGATCGCCTTGTCGGCGTTGAGCGCGTTGGCGATGGCCGTGTGCATGCCTTCCGGATAGATGCCGGCGACCACCTCATTGGTCCGCTCATGGATGTTCTCGCCCCAGACGACAGCGCGAATTGTCATGGATTGCCTCGTGATGGTGAGAGGGTGGAGCCGCCCGGCGCAATAGATAGCGTCTTCGGCCGGCATTGGAAGCGGTTTTTGCCCTTCGCTCCGCTGCACATGACGACGAGCCAGAAAGCATCGTTGGCGAACAACCACATACGCCTGTATGCTTCCGCTTTGATTCAACCACCTCCACCCAATTGGCAACCGTCCTTTCCCGTGCGCAATATCAGCTATGGGCGAAGTGCTTATAGGGGCGGCGATTTTTGCTTGTCTGGCCGGGGCGTCGCTGGTCAGCCTGATGGTGCATGAGCGCTTCCCTGCTCACCACCTTGGCGACGATACCAGCGCGGTGGTGCGGCTCGCCGCGAACCTCTTCATGGTGATGTCCTCGCTGGTCCTCGGCCTGATGATCAACTCGGCCAAGAACACGTTCGAATCCATCAACGTCAACGTCCACACCTTCGCCACCGATCTCATTCTGCTCGACAGAACGCTCCGACACTATGGACCGGAGGCGGACGGCGCCCGGCAATCGCTCACCGCCTATGTGCAGCGCGTCGTCGATACCTCGACCGCCGACAGCGACACGACGGTCGCCCCGAACAGGCTGTCGGAACTGCTGCTCAATCAGGTCGGCGATATCGTGGGCGGATTGACCCCTGCGAACGCCAGGCAGACCGCCATGCAACAGGCGGCGACGCAGCAGTTGCAGAAGGTGATCGCGCAGCGCTGGATTCTGGCCGAGCAGTCCGAGGGTGCCATCCCCGCGCCGCTGATCGCGCTGCTCGTTGCCTGGCTGACGCTGATCTTCGCCAGCTTCGGCTTCCGAGCACCGTGCAATGGAACCATCATCTTCACGTGCCTCATGTCCGGGGCGCTGGTGGCCGCGGCAATCTATCTGATCGTCGACATGGACAGCCCCTTCTCCGGCCCGATCCAGGTCTCGCCGGCGCCCCTGCAGAGGGCGCTGGCGGAACTGACGCAGTGAAGGTCAGGCACGACCGAACATCTTGATCAAAAGCTTCGCCGCCACCGCCGCGCCGTCGGCGCGGACCGAACGGGCAACCTCGCTCGCACGGATGCGGGTTTCGGGCGCCAGCGCCGTCTCCATCGCCGCCGACAATGACCCCGCTGTCGGAACCGGGCCGTCATGAGCTGCGCCGATGCCGAGCTCGGCCACCCGCCGCGCCCAGTACGGCTGGTCGCCGATCTGCGGCACCACCAGTTGCGGCGCTCCTGCCCGCGCGGCGGCGACGGTCGTTCCGGCACCGCCGTGATGCATGACCGCGGCGACGCGGCGGAACAGCGCCTGCTGGTTGACATCGCCGACGGCGAAGCAATCGTCCCGGTCGTCGGTAAGGCCAAGCTCGGCCCAGCCACGCGCGATCACCGTGCGCCGGCCCTTGGCGCGGACCGCCTCGATGGCCGCACGGCCGGCCTCCTTGGCCACGGCAATGGAGCCGAAGCCGACATAGACCGGAGGCGGGCCGGCTTCGAGGAATGCCTCCAGCCCGTCGGGCAGCGGCCGCTCGTCGGCCAGGATCCAGGCGCCGGTCTGCCTGGCATCGGTCAGGTCCGAAGGCAGCCACGGCCCGAGCGCTGGGTCGCAGGCGAGCAGGACCGGATCGCCGTAGACATAATCGCGGACATTTTCCACCGCAGGCAATCCGAGCGACGCGCGCCAGCTGTTGATCGCTTGGCCGAACAGCGCGTTCTTGGTCGCGATATCCGTCTCCCACAGCAGCCGGTTGTCGGTTACCCCGGCTGGAAGCGGATGTCCCGGATATTCATGCGGCCGGTTGTGCGCCGACGGCAGCCAGATCGGACAGAAGGTGGCAAGGATGTAGCGCATGTGCCGCTGCCCGGCGACAAGCCGCGCGGCGGCACAGGACGGAAACAGGCCGCAGGCCACCACGGCATCGCAGCCTTCGGCGGCCGCCATGAGCGTATCGTATTGCCTGGCGAGGATCTCGGCCGCCTGGCCGGAGATCAGCGCGGCCACGTCCTTCGGCGATTCCGATGCCCTGCGCCGCGTCATCTCCTTTACCCATTCGCGCACCGGTGCGAAGGCCGGCACCAGCTCCACACCGGCACGGGCGCACAGCGCTGCAAATTCTTCATCGCCGGGGACACTCACCCGCACCTCGGCGCCGAGCGCCTGCAGTCGCTCGCCCAGCGCCACCACCGGCTCGACATCGCCGCGCGAACCGTAAGTCGACAGTAAAATCCGCATGCAAACTCCCTTTCCTAAACTGAGGTCAAGGGCAGCGTACATACGGCATTGCCGGGGGCTTGCCGCAAGCCCGGGCTGCGCCATATATGCTTTCTGGGAGAGGGAGTTCTCCCTTTCCTCATCCGCAATTCGATGGAACCGGTCACTGCCGCTGTTGCAAGAGACGTGGCGAAGACATCAAGCGCGTGCGTCGACCGCGCCGCGCGTCAACGGCGGTAAGGACCGCAAACCGTCAAGAAATCAAAGGCAGCCTACCGGCAACAAGCTGCTGCCGGCATAGTGGCGGGCGGGGTCAGCCCTGGCGGCCTTCCTGGGCGACCTGGGTGGGCGACCCGTTCAGGCGCGGCACAACGACCAGGCGCTTGATCTTCCCCTTCTTGAAGGCAGAGAGGAAGCGGCCATAATCCTTGAAGGCCACGCAGCCGCTGGATTGGGCTGGGGCGCCGCGCAGCAGATAGGTATGGGCGAGCAGACCGTTGCGGTTATATTTGTTCCTGCCGCTGGTCGGCGTCAGCCGGATGGCCTCGACGCCATGGAAGCGCGATTCACGCAGCGACAGATTGTAGGTGTCGGGCGGCGTCGGGCCGGAATTCTTGCGGTTGGCGAAGCGCGGCTGGTCGGCCATGGCGCCCTTCCCCGAATGCGCCTCCAGCTTGGAGCCATCGGGCATGTAGACCGTCGCCGTCGAGATGTCATAGACGGCGACGCCATTGCCCGTCGAAGGACTGTTGAACAGACCCCTGAAGGCGTTGCCGAGACCGCCGCGCTCGGGCGTGTCCGGCTTGGCGTAGGCGAGCATCTCGGAGGCTTGCGCCTTGCTGCGCTTGGCCGGCGCGGCCTCAATCGGCTTCGCACCCTGCACACCCGGAAGCGCTTGGTCGGAGCTCCTCAGCGAGCGCGGCGTCTGCGCACCTTCGGCGGAGTCGACAACGGTCGGCTGCGGCTTGGCCGGCTGCGGTTTGGCCGACTCCGGTTTGGCAATTTGGGGCCTTGCCGCCTGGCTTGCCTGCGGCTTGGCCGGTTCCGGCTTCCTCGCGGCATTCTGTTCAGGCGCTTCCGTCGCGCGCCCGAGGGCGGTGCGCGGCCTCAAACCAGGCACGGCGATGCTGTCGGGCAAATCATCCTGCGGCGGCAGCGAAGCGACCTGCACTTCAGCTTGTCCGTCGTCGCCGGAAGCGCCGGCCGTCATCTCAGGCGCGTCGCCGCTGGCGAGCGCGACGGCGGTCGGCACGTCGACCGTCTCTTCGGGCATGACATTGGCAAGCGCCAGCGCCAGTTCGGACGCGCGCTGAACGTCGACCTGATTTCCGCCAAAGCGTGACTCGGCCGGGCCGCTCAAGGTCAGCCCACTCCGGGCCGAACCGCTGTCGGCCGCGCCGCCGAAGCGGCTTGCCGACGGCAAGCTCGCCAGCAGGACCGGAGCGTTCTCGGCGCGCCGGAAGGCATCGGCCAGTTTCTGCGGCGAAAGCCCGGCGCGCTTGATGACGCTGTCGAAACGGTCGGCGACGTCCGCGGCGGAAGCCGCGACAACCTTCTCATGCGATACGCTATCCGGTGCCGGTTTCAGCCGCGCGGCCTTGCCGTCATGCACCAAGCTGGAGGGGTTTGGCGTGGAGCTCGCAAAGCTGGCTGCGAGACTGAGGCAGCCGGCATCGCAGCCGCGGGTGAGCGAGCCCGTCTTGTGCGCGCCGTTCGCGGCAAGGCGCGGCGCCCAGGCGTTCGCGACCTTGCGGCGCTGGTCGCCAAGCACGATGCTGCGCGGCGCAAGCATGCTCTGCGGCAATCCGTTGGAGGCGGCGGTGAGCGAGGTACTCACGGAATAGAGGCCGGCCATGGTCGCGACCGACCACAGGGCCAGGGCAGCGCCGACAGCAGGCACTACAACCCAACGATGACCACCAGATTTCTTCGAAGTTACCCCCTCTTCAGGAGCGTCACCCCGGTTCTTCAAACGCAAAAACGCCATACGACCACTCTCAATCGGCGTGCCGGTTTGCGGACCTGGCACCCGTCACGATTACAGCTCGCCTGGTGCCCCCTGCACCTTCACGCGTCTGTTGCCGATTGATTCAAAAGATGGACAAAGATGGTTAACCAATCCCTCCACCAATCGCCATTGTGGCGACGGTCCATACGAAAAAAGAGCCCTCCATGGTCTCCGCCACGGTAAAAATGCTCTCCCTCAGCTGCTCTGCTGCCCGTTTTTGCGGGCCGAGTCAAGCAAGCGCGAAGGTTCTACCCTTTCGGGCGATCGCCAGCTAAGAACGGATTGAGGTTAAAAAACGGCAGGAACAGCCTGGCGCGACCAGCTGCGGCATCTCTTCCAGGGCGGCAGATCGCAACGTCAACCCCGATGCGGGAAGACAGCCTTCGCCGCGCCAGACAATCAAGGACGGAGCTGTCGAGCCGGATTGCGTCGCGACGGTGCGGTGCGGCGCTCCGCAAGCGATTGCAACAACTCCGCTTCGGCGCTGAAGCCGTTTTGGAAGGCTTCGAGCACGTCGGAGGCAAGCTGTTCTCTTTGGTCCCCGTCTTTTAACGCCAGACGGCGATCGTTGCACAACTGATCGAATACTTTCTGGAGGAGCTCCAGCTCGACTGGCGTGAATATTCCGCTGTGTTTGGTGAAAGCCATGACGCCTCCCTGCCCCTTACATGGGCGAAAGCGCGATCTACTCTTTCAAGCGTCCGTGTGCCTCGTCTGGGTGCGGACGACAAGGCATCCTACACCTTTCCGGCCGGCCTATCGATTCCGTCGTAGTCGTAGATCGGACTGTTCAAGCTGAACCCGCTTCCGTCGGCCAACGTCGCGGGGCGCCTTGGAGTTGTTCAACTTTTGAATCGCTTGCCCAATCCAACTGATTGTTCTTACACAGCTTCCAGCGAAATCCTGGAGCTGCTTCAATCACCGGAAAAACGGGCGCATTCAGCGCATTTGGTCCGGATCGTCGGCAACGCCGACGTGATGCCGATAGACCATTCCCCAACCCTTCCAGCCGGTGAACAGAAGGATGAGGACAACGATCAGCGACAGGACAAGGCCGACCGGCACAACCGCTGCCTCCGCGTCGGCATATCGCGAGTACCAGTTGTAGAGTTCGATGAGAACGACGACCACGTTGCCGCCGGCGTGAAGCCATGCGTCCTGGAGATTGCGGATCTGGGTGTCCCCCAGAACATCGGTCAAGCCGGCAAGAGCCGCCAGCACGGCCATGATCAGACCTGCCCCCAGCAGCCAGAGCGTAGCGGTGACCCAGCCCGGATTACCGGTTCGCCAGAAGATAAGGTCGCAAACGAAGGTCGCGACGAAGAAGGCGATCGGGAACGGTATCAGCATTGCATGAACAGGATGGCCGGCAATGCTTGCCGTGCTGTGCGGATTGCGAGGGATCGTGTGCTGGACCATCGTAGGGCCTCCTCGAGGCGTGGCGAGCGCCGCCCTCAGGCCACATCACAACGCATCAGGGGCTCGGCGGCAGAAAGCCGGATATATGCAAACTCCGGTTGAGCCGGAATGTTCCATAACCCGACTGCGCTGCGCGGGACGGAATTCACGCACCGCTATAGGCGCGTATGCCAGTGTGGGCTCGAGTCGAAAGCGAGCTGAACGATAGTGTGCTCTTGTCGCGCGTGATCCAATGCCACGCATCCCGGCGGTGGCTTATTGTCACGGCACTCTTCTTCGCAACGAAATCCAAGCCAGGGATCGGCAAAACTGGAGCAGCAACGGATTACGCCACTTCGGTGATTGCTGACAGGCACGGCAGCGGTGAGGTCGCCGCCAAAATTCAGTCGACATCATCGTGGCTGAACTCTAGGCCAACCTATCGAGCCAGGCGCGCATCGGCCAAACCGGGGACAGGTTTCGTCTTGCCGCTGAGCCGCGCTCCAAAGGTGAGCGTGCATGGAAAATTGCGGACGACTGCCTCCATCAACGCGGCGCCGCCGGGGCCGAGGGCTAACCGAGCCAGGGCTTCGGCGGCCAGGACCCGCGTGGAGAATAATCTTCGCCAGACCGCCTCGTAGCGTTTGCCGGCCGCTTCCCGTCCCGCCCGCCCGCTCGCCGCCCCGCCGAGTTCCTGAGCCACAAGCCAGCCGGACTGAAGCGCCATCGATATCCCCTCGGCGATAATCGGATGCGACTCGCCAGCGACATTGCCGACGCGGAAGATGTCTGCTTCGTAGCCTGCGCGAATGCCCGGCCGGATCGGACCGGCGGCGAGCCACGGACCATCGAGACGGGCATCCGCCAGCGCGTCCCGCGCGCCCCGGCATGTCGCCATGATGTGACGCTCAACGGCTTCGGCCGCCGGGACATGGCCGCCGCGTTCGCGGGCAAGGCTGCCGCGCAGCCGGGCAAGCACGTCGCGCCTAACGCAGCACGAGATCGATAGGCGGCCACGGTCGGCGAGCACCATGCCGCCGTAGCCGCCGGGAAAAGTGAGCAGCGGCATCAGATCGGGCGGCAGCGCCGACCCGGTGAAATGTGCCTTGAACCCGAGCAGGTCCGAGGAGCGGCTTTGCTTCCCGAGCTGGCTCGGCAGCGGCCCCGGCTCCCACGAACCGTGTGCAGCGACGATTACCGATGCCCGCAGGGTCATCCCCTCCTCGCCGGGACTGCCGCTTGTAGCCTGGATCCGCACCGCCTGGCGGTCGCCATCCCTTTCGATGGCGACGGCACGGCAGGGCTGGAACACTTCCACGCCAGCCGAGCGGGCCGCGTCGAGCAGCAGCGTGTCCAGTATGTCGCGGCCAAGCGCGCGGCCGAAGCCGTTTCTTGCCGCGGGTCTGGATCGCGCGCCCGGCATCGGCGCCTCGATGCTGGCATTGCCGGAAAAGAGGCCGACCCGGCGTATTTCCGGACCGGCCTCGCCGCGCCAAGCATCGCCGATACCCAGCCGGTCAAGGAGCGCGAGGTTGCTTGCCGAGATGTATTCGCCGCATACCTTGCGGCGCGGAAACGCGCTCTTCTCCACGATCGCGACAGCCCATCCGCGCCGGGCGAGCGCCAGCGCCGCCGACGTGCCCGCCGGGCCGGCGCCGATGATGATCGCATCGTGGGTGGATGCGCGCTTCACGGCTTATCCCTGGGCGCATCCCCGACCTGGATCGCCGAGGCCCCGACAAAGACATGCGAGAAAGGCCCTGCGCGCCGTTCCTCGAGCGGGTTGCCGCCGGCGGCAGCCCAAAGATCGGAAAGCTCGTGGCCGCGAAAGCCGGCGCGGACGCTTTCAACCGCATCATGTCGCGTGACGTCGTTGACGCCAATTGCCGGCAGAATCCGGGCCGCGACCAGTGCAAAGCCCGCCCGCAGCGGTTCCGTCGCCAGGATGAGCGGCGCCTTGGGCCGCAATAGCGAGAACAGGCGAAGCAGTGCAGCATCGTTGAAATGATGCAGGAACAGGTTGACCGTGATCGCGTCGAAGGCCCTGCCATCCGCCCTCTCCGCCCAATCGAAGACATCTGCGGTGATGGTTTCGATCGTCCATCCCAGCCCGGCGAAATCCGCCGCGAGCTTCGGCGTGGCGAGGCCGATGCGATCGAGCATCGTCAGCTCCACCTGGCGCCAATCGCGTGCCATGCGCCTCGCCACCTTGAGCATGAAGGTGCCGTCACCGGCGCCGATCTCCAGGATGCGGCCCGGCGGCCTCGTCAAAAATTTCCGCATGAGCGAGGCCATGATCGGCGCCTGGAACATCAGCGCGTTGATGCGGGCGAGATCGCGGCGCGAGCGGATTGCCCGCGCATCGTCGGCCGCGAGCCCGTCCAGGATTTCCGGAACGAGGCTGCGTTCAGCGAGCGCACTCATGAAACGGTCCTGAACAGCATGGTCTCGGCCGTCAGCCCGGGCCCGAACGACATGCCGCAGCCGAGCAGCCCGCCCGGCTTCTTCAGCATCTTCTCCATCACGAACATGACGGTTGGCGACGACATGTTGCCATATTGGCGCAACACCTCGCGCGACGGCTCGAGCGCGGCGGGCTCGAGTTCAAACGCCCTTTCGACGGCGTCGAGAATGCTGCGGCCGCCGGGATGCACAGCCCAGAGGTCGATCGCTTCCGGCGCCCGGCCTCCGAGGATCGCGTCCCGGTTGCTGCGCAGGGCTTCCTGGACAGCGGCCGGTACCTTGCCGGAAAGAACCATGTCGAAACCTTGGTCACGGATATCCCAGGTCATCAGTTCGCGCTGCTCGTTCGCGACGGCGCAGCGGAAGGAGTCGAGCTCGATGCCGGGCGGCTCGGCGGTGACGATGCTCGCAGCGCAGCCGTCGCCCCAGAGGCAGAAGCAGAGCAGCTTTTCCAGTTCGGTGGTTTCCCTGATGTGTAGTGTGCAGATCTCGATGTTGACCAGCAGTACCCTTGCCCCCGGATCGGAGCGTACGATGTGGCGTGCAAGCTTGAGGCCGTTGACCGCAGCGTAGCAGCCCATGAAACCGATCATCGTGCGTTCGACGCCGTCCGCAAGGCCGCAGCGCTGAACCAGGTCGAGGTCGATGCCGGGCGCGGAGAAACCGGTGCAGGTGGTGACGATGAGGTGTGTGATGCGCGAAGCCTCGTTGCCGAGATGCAGCCCGTCGACGCCCTTTTGCGCCAGCGCGGGGGCGGCCTCTGCGAACATAGCCATTCTGGCGGCCGTCCCGGGAAATGCCCCGCGCTTGAAGATCCCGCCGAGATCGACCGACGGCCCTTCGGGGTCGAGAGCCGGGGCAAAGCAGGAGAAGCGGTGGTCAATGCCGGCAAGCCCGGCCATGCGTTCGAATAGTTTCCTGCGGTCGCTGCAGAGCATGGAGGCCGCGTAGCGCAGGTAGAACTGGTGGACTTCATGCTGGGGAACCGCCGTCGCGATCCGGTTGATGTAGGCGTTAGCGGACATGTACTGTCTCCCTGGGCCTCGGCGCGGTGCGCGCTGTTGCCGGAGGGGTTCCTTGCTCATGAGCGCGCCTTGGCAGGCGCCAAGCGCTGACCGTTGCCTGTTCGATAAACGTTTCGGAAAACCTGTTTCTTCCCCTGGCGTATGATCCCGAAACTAAAAGATTTGAAGGGGATGATAGGCAAATCAAAGTGTTACAGCCTTTTCCGCGCCCTAGCAGCAGGCAAGGATTTCGGCTCGATCACTTGCTGCCCTGCACCGTTCCGGGCACGATCAAGGCTCCCTGATCGCGCTCCGAATATCTGAAGCCGATAAAGAACAAGGCGATGATGGTGAGGCCGACCGCCAGCACGATGGCGAGGGTCCTTCCCGGGTTTTCGGCAGGGGGCCTATCTAGCATGGTGGTTCGCCTCGCATATCAACCTGGCGAGGGCGGGAAGGGTTCCCAGGCGGGTAGAACGCTCGCCCGGTCCGACATTGACGGTATCGGCAAGGAAGCGGGAAGCGCACCCCCGGGCGAAGAGCGACTACCGGCGATAGCTGCAAATTGCATCAATCGAATTGTGAGAAAATTAATCAGCGCTTTCTAATATTGTTGGTCACCCGGCAGCGAATTCCGGTAACGGACCCATGACCAAGAACCTCGGCAACGCCAAGCCCAACGCCCCTGCGGGCGAGATAAGATCCTCGCCATTCGGCAGGATAGCGCCGGCGCTGTTCCCGCTGGCAGTCGTGGCGCTGGGCTACCTCGTGGGCAAGCAGTTCTTCGGTTTCTGATGCTGGGCAAATGTTCTGTGGAGGCGGGCCGGAGCCTCGCGCGGGCCGGTGCTCGTATTCGGCCGTTTGCGCCCCTCCCACTGCTTTGGTCCTAGGGCCTAGGTCGTTCTTGCCCTTGCATTAGTACAAGCGCATGTTCGAAGTAGCCGGCAGGCTCGCAAACTCCGGTCAGGCCCGGCCGCCGAACCCAAAACACCCCCCCAGGCTGCCGGGCCGTCGGCGCGCCTTGCAAGCAAGCCCTCCACACCACCGATGGGTCCGTAACCAGCGCTGCTGCCGCGGTGGACCTGCACGCGCTCACAATCGCTCCAAAGCGCTCGAGAGGCGTATCGTTGCGCGGACCGGGCGCCGCATCGAAGTCGAATTCTACCTAGGGTGTCCTTCAAGCTTTCAGTGTCTGGATTTTATCCATTTTGAACGGCCCTTACCGGAAATCTGTATTTTCGACATCAAGTGTGCTCGTGCCTTGCAACTATTCTCCTGCTGAGGATAATAAGCGGTTGCTTGCGGCGACCCTTCGTGCGTTAAATCGTATTGCTGTTCGAGGATGCAATTCTTAGGGCGACGAGCTGGAGCTGCACATGGTGGCAGGCGAACCAGACAGTGTCCGCGTAAAATTCATCAACGGCCAATGGCTGGTGCGCGTCGTCGAAGGCGGCCGGCTGGCCCATCAACTGTTCAACATCCACGCGGAAGCCGAAGCCTTCGCCGAGGAGGAACGCCACCGGCTGGGCCTGCCGGGCGAGCCGCCGGCCGCGGAGCCGGCCGAGCCAAAGCGGCGCGGCGGGCGCAGACGCTGAGCGCCCGATATCCTCAATTTCGTGTGGCTTGCCATCGCCTCACCGGCAACCAGTTTGCGCTCCGCGGAAAATATGGGAACAATCGGCGGGACGGGGATGCTGCCGATGTGCAATCTTTACAACATCACCACAAGCCAGGAAGCGATCCGCCAGTGGACGCGAGCGCTGCGCGACATTTCGGGCAATCTCGAACCTTCGGTCGACATCTATCCGAACCAGCCGGCGCCGGTGGTGCGCAATGCCGCCGACGGCAGCCGCGAGCTCGCCCGGCTGCGCTGGGGCATGCCGACGCCGCAAGAACGCGTGCGCGGCAATGCCGATCCGGGCACGACCAACATCCGCAACCCCCAATATGCCCACTGGCTACCTTATCTCGGCGTCGAGAACCGCTGCCTGGTGCCGGTGACGAGCTTTGCCGAACCCTCGCCAAAGCCCGGCGACAAGGATGCTGAAACCGGCGTGCAGAAGAATTTCTGGTTCGCGCTCGGCGAGGACCGCCCGCTGTTCTTCTTCGCCGGGCTGTGGACGCCCTGGCATGGCGTGCGCAAGGTGAAGGAAGGTCCGGGCGACCACGAGCTCTACGGCTTCCTGACGACCAGGCCGAACGCGTTGATCGAGCCGATCCACGAGAAGGCGATGCCGGTGATCCTGACCACTCAGGAGGAGACCGAGCTGTGGCTGACAGCGCCGTGGTCGGAGGCGAAGACGCTGCAGCGGCCGGCGCCGGACGACGCGCTGGTGATCGTGGACAAGCCGGCGACGCAGATCAAGTTTCCGGCGGAACCGCCGGCGCAGGGGTCGTTGTTTTAGCTCCTCGCCTTCTGCAGCACCCAGATATAACCCTTGGGCGGTGATCCTGGTCGATGAACTGGGTCTTGACCTCAGTGTCCTTGCCGCCGCAGCGCTTGCAGCGGAAGCGGATGGTTTCGAGCGGCTTGTTCCAGCCGACCACCTTGGCCACGTCGTTCGCCTTGAAGCGGCTGGCGTGGTAGCAGTGGCGGCATTCGACTATGAGCAGCATGTTGGCCTTGACCGCCCGGCCGACGAAGCCGCGGAAACGGATGCCGGATGTGAAGTGAGCTGTGGTGGCGGCTAGTTCACGCGCCAGAGGAAATAAGGCCAGTCCGGCGTGTCGAAGGGCAAGGGGGTCCAGCGCGGCGACTGCATCGCCCGGTCGCTGACCACTAGGCCACCCGGTACCATCAACGCATCGATGAGCGCCGCCAGCCAGCCGGCCTGGCGGTGTCGCGGGCGCGGTCCTCACTGCCGAAATCGGCATGGGCCAAGGCCGCGGGCGCGCAGCCGGACAAGGCGGACAGCGTTTCGCGGAAATCGCCCAGCACAAGGTCGGCGCCGGCCGGCGCCGCATCAGCCGGGGCGTGCAGGTCGCGGTCGAAGGCGATGATCCGGCGGTCCGGGAACAGCTTGCGCAGATGGCTGTAGGTGCGGCCCTTGCCCAGGCCGATCTCCAGCACCGGGCCGGGCAAGTCCCGGGTCTCCTCCGCCGCCCGCTCCAGCGCCCGGCGCTGGGTGGTGAGGCGGGCGATCATGCGGTCGAGGCGGCTGTCCATGGGCGCTCCGGGCAGGCTCGATGGTGTCGAGGGCCGCCACTGTAGCTTCGGCCAGGGACACCGTCGATCCCGAACGCGGTAAAACCAGGTCTCAGAAATAGCTCGCGTGTTGAGTGACAGCTGCTATCCCCTCGCCTTCTGCAGCACCCAGATATAACCCTTGGGCGGGTGATCCTGGTCGATGAACTGGGTCTTGACCTCAGTGTCCTTGCGGCCGCAGCGCTTGCAGCGGAAGCGGATGGTTTCGAGCGGCTTGTTCCAGCCGACCACCTTGGCCACGTCGTTCGCCTTGAAGCGGCCGGCGTGGTAGCAGTGGCGGCATTCGACTACGAGCAGCATGTTGGCCTTGGCCGCCCGGCCGACGCTGTCCATGGGTCCGGCCATTTCTCATGTCCGGTCTGAATAATCCTCAGGCAGCGGCAGCAGGCCGAGCCAGGCGGCGCGGAAATCGAGGTCCCTGCCCGCCACCGCGCTCATCACCTCATGCAGCCTCTCCACCAACCCGTTGAGCCGCCAGTACATTTCGCCGTTGGTCTTGAGATTGAGCTGCGCCGCCAGCACGGTCTGGCGCAGTTCCAACGCATCGCGAATGATCGCCTCCGCGTCCGACCGGAACAATCTGTCATAGCGGCTTTTCCGTCTGCCCAACCCGGCTCTCCGTGATCCTGAGCAACCGCCCCATCTGCTGACAAAATAGGAACCCGTTCCTCGCTGAGTCAATTCGTCGTTGACAATTTTGTTCCCTTTTTGTTCACATGCTAGTGGAAACCTGCGGAGCACCCGAGATGGATCACATCGTCAGGCTCGACAGCGGCGAGGAAGCGGCGCTTCAGGCAATCGCCGAGCGGTTCATCGCCTGGCACAAGGGCGACCCGGTGAAGGCGCTGAAGGAGATGATCGTGTTCAACGGCCATCTCCAGCAACGGCTCGACGCGCTCCAGGCTTCAAGGCTTCGTCAACGAGACGCGTCGGGACGGCGCGGCTGAGGCATGCTGCCCCGTCAGGCGGCCCGCAGTCCTTCCTTCGGACGCAGGTTCTGGTTCATGCGGAACAGGTTCTGCGGATCGTAGCGCTGCTTGATCTCGAGCAACCGGCGATAATTGCCGCCATAGGCCGCTTCGACACGGTCGATCTCATCCTCCGGCATGAAGTTCACATAGGCCGTTCCGGCAGCATGAGGCTTTGATGCTTCATAGATGTCTCGAGCCCATTCGATGCAGGCCTTGTCCATGGCCGGTTCGCGCCAGCGGGCGTGAACGTTCATGACGAAATGCGAGCTCCGCTGCGGAAACGCCGTCGCATCCGCCGGGACGCGGCCAGCGACGCCGCCGACATGGCCGAAGAATATCTCGCATTCGGGACCCGGAAGCCTGGATATCGCGGTCGTGGTGATCTCGATCGCGCTGTCGGAAAGCTCGGTGAAGTCATGGCTCTTCCAATAGTTGCGGGCGCCAGGCGCGAGCAGCGGATCGAAGGCCTGCTGCCAGCCCGTGAACGGATTGGGACCGACGACGTCGGCCATCGGCGTGCCGATGGCGCGGAGCTTTTGCGTCGCCTTTTCGCCAGCCTCGATATCGCCGCAATAGCACATGGCCAGCACCAGCACTTCCTTGCCGTGCCATTCGGCCGGCAGGAAGGGCAGCGGCGGCGCCTGCCGCATGACCACCCAGCAGGTCAGTTCGTCGGGAGCGGTTTCGAGCGCGGCGCGGTATTCCCGAAGCACCTTCCCGGCATCGGCGAAGGGATGGACCACAAGGCCCGACAGCACTTGCGGCCCGAACCGGTGAAGTTTGAACTCGAACCCCGTGACGACGCCGAAATTGCCGCCGCCGCCGCGCAGCGCCCAGAACAGGTCCGCGTTCTCGGTCTCGCTGGCGCGCAGCAGCTTGCCGTGCGCGGTTACCACGTCGGCGGAAACGAGATTGTCGATGGTCAGCCCGTATTTGCGGGTGATCCACCCGAAGCCGCCGCCCAGCGTTAGGCCGGCGATGCCGGTGGTCGAGTTGATGCCGGTCGGCAGCGCCAGCCCGAAGGCCTGCGTTTCGCGGTCGACATCGACAAGCGTGGCGCCGGGTCCGACCCAGGCGCGCCGCGCCGCGACATCGACCCGCACAGACTTCATCATGGAGAGATCGATGACGAGGCCGCCCTCGCAGATGGCGCTGCCGGCAATGTTATGACCGCCGCCGCGCACGGAGACGAGAAGTCCGTTCTCACGGGCGAAATTCACCGCGGCAACGACATCGGAGGCGCCGACGCAGCACGCGATCAGCCCGGGCCGCCGGTCGATCATGTCATTCCAGATGCTGCGCGCGCCGTCGTAGCCGGCGTCACCCTCCCGCAGAACCGTGCCGCGTATTTGCGTCGAAAGCGTTTCCAGGGCGGCGGCGTCGACCGTGGTCTTGCCGCCCTCAAGGGCAGTGAAGCTCATGGCATTCATGAATTCCTCCCGTTCTTGTTGATGAGCCCCCTCCGCCCGAATTTTAGTGTGCGCTCATGTTCGGCATCCCGCAAGTTATCGCGGGCAGCGAGCCGGCCGTGCGGGCCTTGCTCAACAAACGATTGGCAAGAACGGCACGCGCGTTGCCAGCAATCTTGACGGGCAGGAATAACAGGCTTTCAATCAAGAGAGATTAGCGCTGCGGATATAGGGGAACGCCGCATGAAACGCATGTTGTTTGCCTGTTCGATATCGTCTGTGCTGCTATTGTCAGCGAACCGGGCGTTTGCGTTCAATTTCGGCTTCGTCAGAGTGCCGGACTGGATGGATCCTTATATCGGCATGCTCGTTGCCGTCACCTTCTTCTTCTGGCTCGGACTGGCGGCGACAAAGCCGAGCGGCGTGCCGTTCAAGCAGGTGCGCTATGTCGAGATTTCGCCCATAGCGAATTTCTTCTACCTCGGCATGGCCTTCTTCTTCACCATCATGATGATTATGCTGTTCGCCGGCATGGGCCTGAGGCGATACGCTGAGTGGACCGGCGCAGCGTAGAGCGGGAGCGAAACGGGACAGATCGACGCTCTTTCGCGCCCCCTTCTGTCCTGCTGGAGATCTCCCCCTCAAGGGCCCTCAAGGGGGGAGATTGGCAGCTTCGGCGCCGTGCTCCTATGCCTTCACCCGCTTCAGCGCCTGCGCCATGCAGTGAATGCCGCCGCCGGTCTTGGAGATCTCACTCATGTCGACGGCCGCCACCTCGAAGCCACGTGCCTTCAGCTTTTCAATCAGCGTCTTGCTCGAGGTCGGCGCGATCACCCTGTCCTTGCCGAGCGACATGAAGTTGCAGCCGAGCGCCATCGTATCCTGGAAGGGCACGTCGATGATCTCGTGGCCCTTGCCCTTCAGCCAGTCGACGATGCCGGGCTCGGTGCAGGCAAGGCAGACGGCGGTGAGCTTTTCGGCGATCGGCACCACCATCAGGTCTATGTGCACGTAGTATTCGTCGATGAAGGCGATGCGCGTCTCCCAGCCTTCCTTGTCGAACCAGGCCTGCACCTGGCGCGCGCCCTCCTCCTGCGTGCGGGCGCCGCCGCAGCCGATCAGCACCACGCCTTCCTCGATGACGTTGAAGTCGCCGCCCTCGAAGGTGCCGGCGGTCACCATGTCGTAGATCGGGATGCCGAGCTTCTCATAGGTGCGGATGGCGGCGTAGTTCTCGCCGCGCCGCCACCAGTTGGCCATGGCGGTTATGAACGCGCCGTAGGGCGTCATGACGCTGGAGTCGCGCGAATAGACCTGCATCGGCAGTTCCGGCGTCGGCTCGTGCCAGTGGATGGTGACGCCGAAATGCTCGTAAGCGGCGACGAGGTCCTTGTGCTGCGCCTGGGCGATCTGGATGTTGCAGGGCGCCTCGCGCAGATGCTTTCTGGACAGCGAACTGGTCGAAAGATGGCGAAGGAAATTGGGCGAGCCGAGCAGCACGTCGGTCAGAACGTCGGTCTCGTTGGCGAAGCCCCAGGCAGTGAGCGGCTTGGTGCCGCCATTGGGATTGCGGCGCTGCAGCGAGAACGGCTCAGCGACGATGCGGTCATGGACGGTCATGGTGTTCTCCTCGGGGTCGGTCTGCTTGAGATCATTGGCTGCTCGGTATCCACCAGTCGCGCCCGCGCCCGGTGGTGACATATTCCGGCCAGCGGAAGTTTATCGGCGGCTCGTAGTCACAAAGCGGCGCGATCCAGTTCGAGCCGCCGGCGCCGCCGCCGGTTCGCTTGACGAATTCGTCCATGGCCGCATCGCGCGCTGCCTTGTCTTCCAGTAGGCGAAGCGCGGTGAGCGCGACGGTCTTGGAGGCGCAGGTCACCATCGGGTCGATGGTGGCCGCAATGCCGCCCAACGCGTTCATCACCCAAGCGGGATAGGCGTGACCGTTGGCCGAGCGCAGCGCCGGGCGGGCGACGTAGAAGCGCGATGTCGGCGCGTGCCAGCTCATGTCGGTATAGTCGTCCGAGGTCGAGTTCACCTGCGAGGGCGGCAGGTCGCGCCGCAGGATCGCCTCGGCCTCCTGCGGCGTGATAAGGCGCTCCAGCTCGTCGATGAACGGATTCTCGGTCGCCTCGCCGCCAGCATTGACCTGGACCTCGCGGGCGATCGCCCTCGCCTCTTCGTTCCACTGTGGCGGACCGACGGTCGAGAGCGCTTCATAGGTGATGCCGGCCATGGCGTGGTTGGCCAGTCCCGGGCGCGACTTCGACACCCAGTGGCGTTCGTAGCGGGAGCCGCTCATCCTGGCGGCGGCTTCCGCGTTTCGGTCGAGCACGGCGGTCACCTGCTCGGCCATGGCGATGGTCGGCACGCGGATCATGTACTGGATCTCGGCAAGACCCGCCGGCAGATTGTCGGCGGTCGCCTGGCCCGCGGTCAGGATCGCTTCGCTGATCGACCAGCCGCCCTGGTGGGTCAGCATGGAATCGCGCAGCGCCTTGGAAGCCATGTACATCATCATCAGCGCGTCGTTGGCACCTGGCGCCCTGACCGCGGAATGCGCCTGCGGGATCGGGGCGCCATCGCTTGCGCGACCCCAGTTCTGAGGCTCGTCGCAAATGAAGCGGTAGATCATCGAATACGCCGCGCCGCAATGCGTGTCCCAGCGCGCGGTGTTGCAGAGCGGCAGCATATAGAAGGGATGAAAGGAGATCATGCCGGCAAGGCCGTCATAATAGCCCTTGGCGGCATGGATCGGCTTCGAGCCCCTCACCTTCTCTGCCGGCTCGCCAGTGAAGCGCAGCGTGCCTTGAATGCCATGCTGCTGCATCGCGGCCTTGGCGGCGAGCAGCCCGCCGAGGCTGCCAATGCCGAGGCCCGAGTGCGGATCGGTATGGCCACCCGCCTCGACGCTGAGCCCCGCCCGCGGTTGCTTGACCGTCACGGCATCCTGGCAGTTGCCGGGCACCGCGTCGTATTCGGCATACATGCCGATCGTCGGTCCTTCGCCATTCGTCCAATGCGCGCAGAAGGCGGTCGGCATGCCGCCCGAGCCCTCTTCCACCGAAAAGCCCTCACGCTTCAGCCGGTCGACATACCAGGCTGCGGACTGGTACTCGCGCCAGGCGGTCTCGCCGATGTCGAAGATGGTGCGCGTCCAGGCCGACAAGAGCGGCTGGATGCCGTCGATGCAGGCCAGTGCCGTTTCCTGCGCTGATGTCGTCACCGGTTTCTCCATGCCGCAAAGAAAGCAGTGAAGCGGCTCTTCAAAAAGTGATATGTTTTCCCGGCTCGTGCAAATTCGGTTCACCTGAGGCCTCTTGCGCATACCTTCCACGCAGGCGCTTCGCGCCCTCGACAGTTTTGCTCGTCACGGCAGCGTGTGGCGCGCGGCCGATGAACTCCACCTCACCCGCAGCGCCGTCTCGCATCAGCTGAGGCTGCTCGAACGCGACCTCGGCTTCGATCTCTTGCAGCGCATCGGCAAGGGCGTGGCGCTGACGCCGCGCGGCCAGCGCTACGCCGCCGATGTCAGGAAGGCGCTGACCGTGCTCGGCGACGCGGGGACGCAGAACAGCGGCGCCGGCGTCGGCGGCTCCTTCGGTATCTCCTGTCCGCCGGGCTTCGCCTCGATGTTCCTATGCACCCATATCGGCGAGTTCCAGCAGATGTATCCGGACGTCGCGCTCTCGGTGCTGACGCCGCGGCGGCTCGACGATGTCAGCAATCCGGAGGCCGACGCCTTCATCGCCTTCGGCGTCGGCAACTGGCCGAACCGCGCGGTGGAGCTGCTTTGCGAGGTCTCCTTCACGCCGCTCTGCAGCCCGACGTTGCTCAACAAGGTGGGCGGCTTTTCCAAGCCCGCCGACGTCCTGCGCGCCAACCTGCTGCATCTCAGCGATACCGAGGACTGGGCGCGCTGGCTGGCGCTGTCCAAGGTGGAAAATCCCGACACCGAAGGCGGCATCTTCTTTTCCGACATGAACCTCGTCTTCTCGGCGGCAATCGCCGGCCAGGGCATCGCCATGGGAGACGAGCTGACCGGCCGCCGGGCGCTGAGCGAGGGCAGGCTGGTCAAGCCGTTCGAAGCGACGGTGCCCTCGCCGCGCTCCTACTATCTGGTCTTCGAGCATGCCAAGGCGGGCCACCCGGTACTCAATGCCTTCAGCGACTGGCTGCGGGCGAAGCTTTTGGAAAGCAGACTGGCGAAGTATTGAAGGCGGGGACGCCGGCACGCCTTGGGATGTCCCTCGGAGTGCCAACCGTCCGGTCGTCATCCCCGGGCTTGATCCGAGGATCCATTCCGTGGCGATCGCGAAAGGCACGCTTGATCAGAATTTTGCACCGTTGCAGCTCCCAGAGGTCACGGCATGGCAACCAGGGTCTGCGCGCGTCGCTTCGCTCCTTGCTCCGCCCTGAAATGACGACGGCATGAACGCTTTCGCCAATCGCGAAGGTTGGCGAGCCCGCCGAACGCCCAAGTTTGGGAGACGCTCCCGCCACCTGCCCATCCGTGAATCAAATTTGCCGAACAGACGAAAACTATTCGGTTGCGGTGAACGCGCGCCGTGCATACGATTTGAAACAAGCGTGAGGACGAAGGCAGGATGCAGCAACCCGGCCGGGCCGCAGAGATCAAGGCGAACGGGATAGGCAAGAGCTTCGGCTCGTTCCGGGCGCTGGACAATCTCACGCTCGATATCGGCCGCGGCGAGTTCCTGACGCTGCTTGGGCCATCCGGTTCCGGCAAAACCACCTTCCTGATGATCTTGGCCGGCTTCGTGCAGCCGAGCGAGGGCAGGCTTTTCAGCGACGGCACCGACATTACCGACCGGCCGGCCGAACAGCGCGCTGCCGGCATGGTATTCCAGGGCTATGCTTTGTTCCCGCATATGAGCGTGGAACAGAACATCGCCTTTCCGCTCAAGGTGCGCAAGAAGTCCGCTTCCGAGATCAAAAGCCGTGTCGGCGAGATGATCGAGCGCGTCGGTCTCAAAGGCCACGAGAAGAAATTGCCGGCGCAGCTTTCCGGCGGCCAGCAGCAGCGCGTGGCGCTCGCCCGCGCCCTGGTGTTCGAGCCGGGCGTGCTGCTTCTCGACGAGCCGTTCTCGGCGCTGGACAAGAGCCTGCGCGGCCAGATGCAGGCCGAGATGAAGCGGCTGCACCAGGAGACCGGCACCACCTTTGTCTTCGTCACTCACGACCAGAGCGAGGCGCTGGCGCTTTCCTCGCGCGTCGCCATCTTCAATCACGGCAAGCTCTTGCAGGTCGGCAGGCCGGACGAGGTCTACGACCGGCCGGCCAGCCGCTTCGTCGCCGAGTTCCTGGGCGAGATCAACATGCTGCCGGTGAAGGGCGTCAAGCCCGCCGATAATGGCGCCACCGGTGTCTGCGAGGACCGGGCGGTCAACATGCGCTGCAAAGCAGAAAAGGTCCGCGGCGACGCTATCCTGGCAATCCGGCCGGAACACATGTCGATCGCGCCGGAGGCAGCGGCCGGCGAAAACGGCATCGCCGCCACTGCTGTCGCTTCGACCTATCTGGGTGCGGCGACCAAGCTCGACCTGACCACGCGCCAGGGTGCGAAGGTCACCGTCTCGGTGCCGAACGAGGTGGCGGCGGCAGCGTTGAGCAAGGGCAATTCCGTCTGGCTGACCTGGCCGGCGGAAAAGGGCTTCCTCCTGCCGGACGGAGGACAATGAGCGCCGAAGCGGCGTGAATTCGCCGCGTCGGTTTCCGGATCAGATCAATTAAAACAAGGGGAACTGACATGAACGAGACCAAGAAACAGACCATCGACTCCCTCGCAGAGAGGGCAAAACGCGGCGAGATCTCGCGCCGGCAATTCGCGCAGCTTGCAGGCCTCGTGCTCGCCGGCACGCCGATGCTGCTGCGCTCGACCCATGCTCAAGCCGAGACCAAGGGGCTGGTGCTAGTGAATTGGGGCGGCGACGCCATCACCGCTTACGACGCCGCCTACGGCCAGGCCTTCACCAAGGATACCGGCATCCCGGTGAAGATGGACGGCTCGGGCCCGACCGAGGGCGCGATCGCCGCGCAGTTCAAGAGCGGCGCGCCGACCTGGGACCTGGTCGACGTCGATCCGTTCTCGGCCATTACGCTGGGCGGCCAGGGCATGCTCGAGCCGATCGACTACAAGATCGTCGATAAGAGCAAGATGCGGCCGGGCTTCGGTTGGGAGTTTGCCGCGTCGACCTATTTCTTCTCCTACGTGATCGCCTACGACTCGCAGAAGTTCGGCTCCAATGCGCCGACCGGCATGGCCGACTTTTTCGACGTGAAGAAATTCCCGGGCAAGCGCTCGCTCTACAAATGGGGCGTGTCGAGCTGGGAAGCCGCCCTGCTCGCCGACGGCGTGGCGCCCGCCTCGCTCTACCCGCTCGACCTCAAGCGCGCGCATGACAAGATCGCCGCCTTCAAGGAAAACGTCGTCTCCTATTGGGGCGGTGGCGCCGAAAGCCAGAGCGTGTTGCTCAACGGCGAGGCTTCGATGGCGATCGTCTGGTCGACGCGCGCCTCGCTGATCGAGCAGGACTCGGGCGGCCAGATCAAGTTCATCTGGGACCAGGGCCTGATCTCGCCCGGCGCGCTCGCGGTTCTGAAAAACAATCCCGGCGGCAAGGAAGCTGCGATGAAGTTCATCGCCAGCACGCAGGATCCGCAGAAGGAACTGGTGATGTTCGACAAGCTCGGCCAGGGTCCGGCCAACCCGGCCGCCGACGCGCTGATCCCGGCCGACAAGAAGCGCATCAACCCGGTCGATCCGGAAAACATGAAGAAGCAGATCCCGCTCGACATGGAGTGGTACGCCAAGAACTACGGCGCGGCGCTCGACGAATACACCAAGATCATCTCGGCTTGAGCGGGCGGAGATGCTGAACTGACATGAGGGGCACCCTCTCCGACAGGACGGGCGCGGCGCTGTTGATGGCGCCGCTGCTCCTGTTCCTGGTCCTTGCTTATGCCTGGCCTTTCCTCGGCGTGGTGAAGTGGAGCTTCACCTTGCCGACGCCGGGACTCGGCCAATATGGCGCGCTGGTCAGCGATCCGCTGGTGCAGTCGGTATTCGTCCGCACGTTGCGCATCGCGGCGATCGTCACCATCGTTTCCGTCACCGCCGCCTATGCGATCACGGTCGTCTGGGTGCGCGGCAGCCCGGTGCAGCGCGTGCTTGCGGAATTCTGCATCCTGGTGCCGTTCTGGATCTCGGTGCTGACGCGCGCCTTCGGCTGGGTGGCGCTGTTGTCCAACCGCGGCCTCGTCAACACCTGGCTGCAATCGATCGGCTTCATCTCCGAGCCGCTGACGCTCGTGCGCAACGAGTTCGGCGTCATCGTCGGCATGTCGCATTTCCTCATCCCCTTTGCGGTATTTCCGCTGGCTTCGGCCATGCGCAGCCTCGACGAGCGCGTGCTGCTCGCGGCGCGCGGGCTTGGCTCCAGCCGCATGCGCACCTTCTGGACGGTGTTCGTGCCGATGACGCGCTCGGGCATCATCGGCTCGGCGATGATCACCTTCGTCTTTTCTCTGGGGTTCTTCGTCACGCC
The DNA here is from genome assembly GCF_003952605.1 of Mesorhizobium sp. M1A.F.Ca.IN.022.06.1.1. NCBI lineage: Bacteria > Pseudomonadati > Pseudomonadota > Alphaproteobacteria > Hyphomicrobiales > Phyllobacteriaceae > Mesorhizobium > Mesorhizobium sp. M1A.F.Ca.IN.022.06.1.1. The sequence goes on from NZ_CP034455.1 coordinate 863,566, forward strand.
GGCGATCCTCGGCGGCGGCCGCAGCGTGATGATCGCCGAACTCATCTATCTTCGCATCTTCCAGAGCCCGGACTGGGGCCTAGGCGCGGCGATAAGCGTCGTGCTGGTGGTGTTCGTCGGCGCGCTGATGGCGCTTTTGTTCCGCTACGTCAAACCGAGGCAATTGGTGTAGGGCGATGCCGACCTACCGCCCTGGCCCCGTCTCGCTCATCCTCGCCGTCCTGGTGGCGCTGTTCCTGCTTATGCCGTTGCTCGCCGTCATCCCGGTGTCGCTGACGCCGAGCCGCATGTTGACCATGCCGACCGGCGAACTGTCGCTGCGCCACTACCGTTCGCTGATCGAGGATCCGCGCTGGCTCGAGTCCATCCTGCTCTCGATCCGCATCGGTGTGGTCAGCAGCGCGCTTTCCACGGTGCTCGCGCTCACCTTCAGCCTCGGTGTGTGGATGTTCCAGCCGCGCTTCACCGCCGCCCTGGTCGGCTTCGTGCTTTTGCCGATGGTGGTGCCGCCGGTGGTCTCGGCGGTGACGCTCTATTTCCTGCTCACCTCGGTCTCCGGCATCTCGTCCTTCTTCGGTTACGACACCTGGCTGGGTGTCGCGATGGCGCATTCGGTGATGACGGTGCCCTTCGCCACCGTTCTGATCCTGGTCTCGCTCAGCCAGCTCGATCGGCGCATCGACCTCGCCGCACGAGGCCTGGGCGCCAGCGTGTGGGAGCGCGCGACGCGCGTCATCATGCCCAACATCAAGTTCGGTATCGTCACCGCGGCGCTCCTCTCCTTCGTGCTCTCCTGGGAAGAGATCGGCGTGACGCTGTTCATCACCTCGGTGAACGCCATCACGCTGCCGCGCCTGATGTGGATGGGCCTGCGCGACAACATCGATCCGGCGATCGCAGCCCTTTCGGTGATCCTGATCATCATCACCGTGCTGGTGCTCGCCGCGCGAAGCGTGATTACGCGCCGGCGAGCCGCACCGTAAATCCGCGGCTTTGTCCCAAAACGAAAGAGGCCCGCCGGGAGCGGCGAGCCTCTGACGGTGCCAAAGTGGAAGTCTGGCCCGTGGTGATCCGGGGGTGTGGATCGCGTAAAGTCTAGCCACCCGAAGTCCGGCGCGCGATTTACAAATCCGTAAACTTCGCCCCACCTGAGCGAGCGGCGGAGGCAGAAAAGAGACGTAATATCATCGCCTTGCGAGCATCCGCGACCGCGCCGGCGCAGCATCCTTCAATCAAAAGTGATGGGAAGAGCGCGAGAAGTCGAGCCCGATCGGCGACGACGGCCAGCCCGTGACGACATGACGAAATCCGGCCGCTACCGGTTTCCCCGGCAGCAGCATTTTGGCCAGGATCGCGTCCCGGCGAATGAAGTGATCATAAAGTGCCGCCAGGGCAGGTATGCCGGCCGGCGCATTGCCATCCTGTTTGCATCGCGCCTTCAGAGGGCGCGCCGCGCAGGCGAAGCAGGCGAAGGCTGCTCGCCCTCGCCTGCGGTCGGAGCCGTTCAAGCGGCCTGCGGCGGCCGCATTCTTTCGACAAGAGCCTGCCGGGCCGGGCCGGCGAGCGGCCTGTCCATGGTCAGCAGCCCGTCGAGCAGAACGAGGAGCTCACGCGCCGCGGACGACTTGCAGGAATAATAGACCATCTGGCGGTCGCGGCGGGTGTCGACCAGGCCAAACCTGCGCAGTTTGGCCAGATGCTGGGAGAGTGCGGACTGGCTGAGTTCAACCTTGTCGGCGAGCGCGCCGACAGACAATTCGCCCTCGGCCAGGTAATTCATGATGAGCAAACGCTTCTCGTTGCCCATTACCGCAAGAAAGGCTGCCGCGCTTTCTGCGTTTGCGGTAAGTTTCTTGGTCACCATCGGTTTCCCCATGTTCATGCTCTTCCGAGGCCACGGGGGCAATGGCTTCGGAATTCCAGAGCATTTGATGGGCCTGCTCCGACACGCAGTCGGAACCTGCCCTGCTTCTTTGTTCGACCAAAACCCTCCGTAACCCGGTTGCCACCACGTCGGGATCTTGGTCTCGGACAGCCTGCGCCGCGTTGTTGCGCGACGCAAGTTGGCGCAGACTCGGAATAATTCCGCGCCGCTAATGAGTATCAGCGCTTCGTACTTTCAGCAAGATAGCGAAGCTGGCCCCATCTCCGGCATGCCGTCGAGCAGACAACGAGACGAAAACCTGACCGGCCGGGCGCCGCGAAAGACGCATGTTGTCGCCGTTTCCTTGAGGACTCAGCCCGTTTCCGAACCCGTGCTAATGTTTAGCCGGGGAGCAAGGGGGACATGAGCTGGAGGAAGAAGCCCGTGTCCAACATGTCGCGAAACACATTCACGCCCGCCGAGACGGCGCTGTTGGGGCGTGTCTTCGAGAGCGGCCGCATCGATGGAGAAACCGAAGAGCAGAAGGAGGCGCGCGCCTCCCGCATCATCGCCAATTACATGGCCGGCATCACCGATGAGACGGAACTCATCGAACTGTCCCGCAAGCCGCTCGGAAGATAGCCGGCAGCCACGCCCGTTACCGGCGCGCTGCTCACATCCTGTTGAAATATCGGGATGAAACTTGCCGCGCGGTGGCGCGTTTATCATCCGCTCACAACGCATTAGGGGTTTCGCGATGATCCAGGGATGGTTTTCCAGGCCGGTCGAAGTCGCCGTCGGCGTGGCAGGCTCGATCCGACACATTTCCAACGCCCAGCAGGCTGTGGAGCTGCTGACGGGCCAATGGCGCGACGCCGGCAGCGCGCAGCATGGCGCGGCGCTGCGCGCCTGCCGCCGGGCAATGAGCGGCGACGTTCCGGCCGACAATGCCAGGGAAGTCTTCATCAGCGCAGCGCGCGAAGCGCATGTGCTGGTCGAATAGTGCCAAGGCGGCATCCTGTCTTCTGTAGAAGAGCGACACGACGCGCGAATTGACCGGACGCTTCCGCGCCGGCCGAAACCGCTGCCTGACGCGTTCATCCGCCTGTCGGCTCCGATCTCGCCGCGGACGACAGCGCGGCCAGTGACGTTGTCACATGTTTTTGCGCGGCGCGCCGGCGCAATGAATCCGCTACGTGAGCAACTCCGGCCGGCCCATCGCTAATCTCTAAAATTTTCCGGAACATTATCGGCAGTGTTTGGTTAATGCGCGGGTCCGCCGATCATCCGGGGCCCGCATCCCAACAGGCGCCTGCCGGCGCCGTTGCTTATCAAAAGACCAACATATGAACGGAGCATGTGATGAACGACGTCTGGTTTTCCGAGCCGGTCGTGATCGATTTCGAACCAAGCGGACATCGCAAGGTCTCAAGCTGCTTCGAGGCAGTCGAATGCCTCGACCTGCGCTGGCCAAGGCGGGCGCGCGACCGCGCCTGGCGGTCGGCAAGCCGCGTCTGCCGCGACGCGCTCGACGGCTTGAGAAGTCCTACCGAAGCCCGCAAAACCCTGCGCAAGGCAGCGAAGGCCGCCGGCCTGCTGGCCCGAAGCGTGTCGCGATCCCGTGCGGAAAAATCCGCCACCCGGATCGTCTCGAATTACCGCTAAGGACTTGCTCCCGGCGGCCCGTAAGCCAGAAACTTCGGAACATTGCAGCCGCCGACCTGTTACTTCTCCGTAGTCTCCTGACTACACGGGTTCCAGACCCAAGCCGAGCCCGTTCCGGCTTCCCATCGCCGGGGCGGGCTTGATTTTGTGCGGTATTGGTTGCGCGGCATCCCAGCGAGTGAGGGGCAGCGACCGACGCATACTTTTCAGCACGCCCTTGCGGACATCCTGACGGGGATACATGAAAACGCCGGCCGCTGGACTTTCGGGGCGCCTGTTGTTCAGGCCGTATCATTTCAACGAGCCGGCCGCCGGCGCTCAATGCGAAGCGAGAGGCATGGTGAACGGGCGGCTAATATCCACAGGATGCGGTCGATTTGGAAAGAAGATCAGCCAAACCCGCCGAGCACCTCCGGGAATTGTACGGCCATCGCGCCCTCTTCCGCTTGCCTTGCGTAGATCTGGTGCATTTTCGCCGCGTCGTAACGCGCGCGGCGGCGATGCACGTCGTTACCGAAGAGACCGCCGACGGCATCGAAGCGGCGGAGGAAGCGTTTCGTTATCCCGCGCTCGAACGGCAGCCGCTGCCGGAAGGGCTTATTCCAAGGCGTATCCTCTGCCAGATCGCGCCAGATCTTGAGGGCTTCAAGCTCGACTCCAATCTGGCTGCCCCAAGGCTTGCCGCCCGCGAAATGCCGTGCATAGGCCTGAGAAAACCGATAATCCCGGGCGCCGTTCGACATCAGATTCCAGTTCGGGTGCATCGTCTGCCATTTGCCCTCGAAGGCGACATTAAGCGCGTTCTGGTCGTTCATTTGTCGATGGATCGCGGTCCGGCGCGTCCGTTCCAGGAGGCCTTCCACGCGCACCGCATCCATGTCGAAGACCACCACGCCGGAATTGAAGTATGGCGCGCCCGGCTGCATCCTGAAGGTTCTGCGATACGACGGCCGGAAGTACATGTAGTCGTCGTGCGCCGCCAGCAGCGGCGCGTCGAGCTCCTGGCAGGCCAGGTCGTTGATGTCACGATTGAACAGGACATCACAATCGGTGTAGGCGATCCGACCATAACCGTCGAATTGCGGTAGCAGGTCCGCGAACAGGCGGACATAGGCGGCGATGCTGTAGGTACCGAAGCGGAAGCCAACGCGTTCCATGAAGTCGGACACGTCGAGCAACGCTACTCTGTCGCCAAGCAACCGCCTCGCGACTTGGATATCGCTCTCATCAGCCTTCACGTGGAGAATGAAGCCATCGATTGGCGCGGAAACATCCAGTATCCGGCGCGCTACCAGGCATGCATAGGGAAAATACTTGCTATCCGCGGCCAAGAAGTAGCATGGGCGCTGCAAGCCTACCTCCGTAATATCGAGCTTCGTACCAAGGGTCTTTCAAGATCGACCGTGAATATCCGGCTGAGCCGCCGAATGTTTATCCCAGCCGCACTACACTGAGGCGATGCCTGCCACAAAATGCCTGCCGGTGAAAGCCTCGATGGGACCGGTGAGCGCGCCGGCTTCCTTTTTGATCTTTTCGTCGTCCCATTCCCACCACCGGATTGCCAGCAACTTCGAAATTACATCCTCAGAGAAACGATATCTGATCAGTCGGGCCGGAGAGCCCCCAACGATCGCATAAGGCGCCACGTCCTTGGTGACCACGGCCCCGGTGCCGACCACTGCGCCGTCGCCGATCGTCACACCTGGCAATATTATGGCGCCGTGACCAATCCAAACATCATTGCCAATCGTGACGCCGCTCGGTCTGCCGCCATTTCGGACGGGATCTGATTGCTTCAGCATCCGGCTGTGGATCGGAAATGTCGTGGCGCGATCGGTCAAATGCTGGCCGGAGCACATGAAAAGCACGTCACCCGCGATCGAGCAGAAAGCCCCGACCGTCAGCGGGGCCTCCTTCGAGGGAAAAAAGACCTTCCGTCGTGACAAGCCATAAGTGTGGCGTCCCACGGTCACGTGTTCCGGCAGCTTCGACCGAGCGTTCCTCAACCAGGTGGACAATACGGACATTCTGAAGCCCCGCCTCCAGCACCATAGCGACATAGCCGCAGATGGGCCCAATCCACAAGCTCAGGAATTTCCCAAAGTCGGGCGAGTGGTCTTCAGTTTGAGACTAGATTGCCGAAGACTTTGATCGCCGCATTTTTCCTCTGTTGGTGTTGTGTTTGCGGTGGATTGGGGCCGCGAGTGTTGCTAGTGGAGCGAACCGCCCCTTCGACTTAACAGAATGACGACTTGACTGAATGAATGACGTCTTTGGTTATATCGCCTATGGCGATAACGAGCTTTATCACCTCGGTGCGCTACTCAGCGCACTCAAGCTTTTGCACCATAGCCCGAAAGCCAGGATTATCGTGGCAACTGACAAGCCGGCATTCTTCCGCGGATACCCGCTTGAGACTATCCTAGTGAGCGCCGAGAAGAAGAAGGAGCTATCCTTCGATTGGCGCTATCATTTCGGGATCAAGGCTGGGGGCCTTATCGAGCTTTTGAAGCGCGCTGACCGATTGCTTTTCATGGACACGGATATGTACCCGGTCGGAGACCTGTCCCGAGCCTTCGGGGCTATTAGGCCCGGCCATTCAATCATGCGTCTTTGCGAGGGGCCGCATGCGTGGTGCCCGCGGCTGGAGGGCAAAGGTGTTCGGGTCGGCGACCATGTTGTGACCGGCCATGAACCGATGTGGAATAGTGGCGTCCTTGGCGTGCACCGCGACAACCTTCCTGCCTTGCTCGATGCCTATCTTCCGATGCTCGCCGTTCACGAGATCGCCAAGATAGATGCTGCTGAGCAGTTCTGCATTGGCATCGCCTTATCCCAAGATGGCCGAACCGTCAGTCCGCATCGCCTGAAAATCAGGAACTACAACACGCGGGGCAAAAAGCTGTTCGCCGGGCAGCGTGTTCGTCAATTCTTCAGTCTCTACGGCGACGCGACAATTGCCCAGCAAATCGCAAAAGCCGCTCGATATCGTCTTTGGCGAACTCCCGTAGACCTATGGCACCAGCGACGCATGTGGTCCGCTTGATCTTGGTTCCCACGCAGGGTGCAATCAAGCACGTGCCCGCCGCCTCTGCCATCCGTGAGAACGACCAAGATGAAAAGTTGGAACTCGCCTTGTTGGCGAGTTGGAGCTTTTCAAAGCAATAGCAGCTAAGTGGTTGAAATTGATGGCGATCCCGGCAGGATTCGAACCTGCGACCATCGGCTTAGAAGGCCGGTGCTCTATCCAGCTGAGCTACGGGACCGCTGGCCGGCCGGAGCCGGCTGATGCGACTATGCGGATGGATCTAAAAGGATGATCCGCTCCGATTTTGTTACGCAATTCCGGACGGAAAACCGCTGAGCACTTTTGCTCGGATTGCTCAATGCGTCCAGGGCGTCCTGCGGTCATAGCGGAAATTGTCCGAATAGGAAATCTGCCGGCGCTTCGGCTCCTTCGGCTCCTCGACACGATAGGCAATGCCCTGCTTCTCGGCATAGGCGACCGCCTCTTCCCTGGTATCGAAGGTGAGCCGCACCTGGCTCAGCATATCGCCGGACGAGGTGTAACCCATCAGCGGGTCGATCTTCTTGCGCTGGGCTGGATCGAATTCCAGCACCCAGTGGCCGGTCTTGGCCTTGCCGGACTGCATCGCGGTTTTGGCTGGGCTGAAAATGCGCGCGGACATGGCCACCTCTTTGCCGCCCGAAGACCGGGCAATCATTTAGCGCGCGCCAAAAGGCCGAATGGGAGCCTTAGGCCACGCGCCAGCCCGTCAATACTGTGCAACGGCGCCGGCGGCAAGGCCATACGCAGCCACGGCTTGGCCAGCGGAGGTCGGAACCTCGCGCCAGCCCGGACATTAACCGAAATGAGAGGCGACCAGCACAGCCGCTCCGACCAAAGGTCCAAGGTTGCGGGGCCTTCGTTATGTCCGCCTCGCGTCGCCATCCCCCTCAACAAGCCTGGACAGTTCGCCATGACCATGACAACCGAACATCCCGTCCTGCAGCTGGCCCTGCTTGTCGGCAGTCTGCGGGCCCAATCCTACAGCCGCAAGATCGCCAAGGCGCTGGCGGCCCGCGCACCGGATTCGTTGCGCTGCCGCTTCATCGAGATCGGCGAGCTGCCTTTGTATAATCAGGATCTCGACGGCGAGACGCCGCCTGCCGCCTGGTCGGCGTTCCGCGCCGCCATCGGGGAATGCGACGCGGTGCTGTTCGTCACGCCGGAATACAACCGTTCGATCCCGGGCTGCCTGAAGAACGCCCTCGACGTCGGCTCACGCCCCTCTGGCAAGAGCGTCTTCAAAGGCCTGCCCGCCGGCGTCGTCAGCGTCAGCCCAGGCAAGATCGGCGCCTTCGGTTCCAACCAGGCGCTCAGGCAGACCTTCGTCTTCCTCGACATGCCGGTGATGCAGCAGCCGGAGGCCTATATCGGAAATGTCGCCGAGCTGCTCGACGACAGCGGCGCGGTTAAGAACAGCGACACGGCCGCCCTCCTGAAAGATTTCATCGAGGCGCTGGAGACGTGGATCAGAACCGTGCGGCCGGGCGGCTCGTCCTTCGACGCCTTCATGAAGCAGCGTGAGAAGATCGCCGAGGATTATGTCAACGGCAACGCTGCATCGCTGAAGGCAATCGTGACGCATAGCGAGCCGGCCACCTTCTTTTCGCCGCGCGGCGACCATCTCGAAGGCGCCGATGCCGTTGCCGGCCGATACGAGCGCGACGCCGCCAGCTTCCACGAAGGCGGCAGCACCGACATCGAGGTGCTGCAGGCCTCCGCGAGCGGCGATCTCGCCTTCTGGACTGGACTGCAGCATGCGAAGGCGCGCATGGGCAAGAACGGACAGCCGGCCGAGATGACCTTGCGGGTGACGGAAGTGTTCCGGCTGGAGGACGGCGCGTTCAAGCTTGTGCATCGCCACGCCGACCCCGCCAACGGATAATCTCCCTATCCGCGACACAATGCCGGGCTCTTTGCAACCACGGCCTATTCCCATTGCCTCGTCAGCGGCATATGTCGGATACATGGCCGTGGCACGTGAGAGCCATGACGACGATAAAGACAAGAATGGGCATGGAAGCGGAAATCTCGTCGGATTGGACCGGCGAGCCGGCGATCCTCGAAGGCGCGATCGTGATCGGCGCCGGCGCGGCCGGATTGGCGGCGGCCTACGCCCTGATCGAGGCTGGGATCGCCACCGAGATCCTCGAGCGCGAGGGGCGGCTGGCCGAGCCCTGGCACCACCGCCATGAGAACCTGCATCTCAACACGCATCGCGACCTCTCAACGCTGCCCGGCGTTTCATTTCCGCAAGGCACGCCCGCCTTTCCGCACCGCAGCGCGGTGATCCGCCTGTTCAACGACTTCGCCCAGACGCACCGGCTGCCGATCGCCTTCGGCGTCGTCGTCGAGGAAATCGATTTCCGCGGCGATCACTGGCTGCTGAAGACCAGCACGGGACCGCGAGCGGCGCGCCACGTGGTGATCGCCACCGGGCGCGACCGACAACCCTTCATCCCGGCCTGGAAAGGCATGAAGGATTTTTCGGGCAAGATCGTCCATTCGGCGCATTTCGGCCGGGCGAGCGACTATGCTGGGACAAAAGTGCTGGTGGTCGGCGCCGGCAATTCCGGCTTCGACGCGCTCAACCATCTTTCCGGGGTCGAGACCGGGCAGATGTGGCTCTCGGCGCGCAACGGGCCGTCGCTGCTGCCCAAGCGCATCGGCAAGATCGCCGTGCATCGTTTCTCGCCCGTCATGGCGAGACTGCCTGCCCGGCTCGCCGATGCGGTGATGGCGGCGACGCAGCGGCTGGTCTTCGGCGATCTCGGGACGTACGGCCTGCCCCCCGCCCCGTCGGGCGGCGCCAGCCGCCTCGGCTCGGACTATACGGCGATCGCCGCCGATGACGGTGCGGTCGACGCGATCAAGGCCGGCCGCATCATCGTCGTGCCGCAGGTCAAGGAATTCAGGCACGACGGCGTCGTTCTCGAAAGCGGCCAGTCGATCGCGCCTGACATCGTCATTGCCGCCACCGGCTACCGCACCGGGCTGGAGGCGATGGTGGGCAGGCTCGGCGTGCTCGATGCCAAGGGAGTGCCGCTGTTCAACGGCCCGGCGAACGACCCGAAACTGCCCGGCCTCTGGTTCACCGGCATGCGGCCGAGCATTCGCGGCTGCTTCGCCAATGCGCGCATCCAGGGCGCGGCGATCGCCGGCAGGATTGCCAAGCAAAGGCGCTGAGGCGCTAGTCTGCGCGCGAGGCTTCCGTTTTGGGCCGGCCCCGGAAGCTTTAAATGCCGCGAGCGTCGGAGTGCAGCGCAGCCTGGTAGCGCACCTTGATTTGGGACCGCCGGGGCTTAGGCGAATTGCCATTTGGCTAAAGCCGCTAGACGGGCGCCGCTCGCGGCTCGTCGGCGACACCAGCCGCCGCGCCGCAAGGCGACAAGTCCTATTGCGAAACCGCGCAAAGCGCATATTGTCGAGCGTGGTCGGGGATCGTACCCGGCGGTCGAAGAGGCGATCGACGCGGTGCTGCGTTAGGCGATTGGGTCAAGGACTCGATGCAGCAAGGGGCTATGAGTGTTACGGCCACAGGGCGCGGCCAGCGTGAGCAAGCCGACGGCGATATTGCCCGCGAGCAAACCGTCCTCTTTCGCCTCACCGACCGACTTTACCGCGCCCATGGCCTCGTCGAGATCTACGATGCGGCCCTGGATGCCATATGCGACGCCCTCGGTTCGTCGCGCGCCTCGATCCTGAGATTTGACAACCACGGCGTCATGAGCTTCGTCGCGTGGCGCTCACTGTCTGAAGAATACCGCAAGGCTGTCAACGGCCACACGCCGTGGACAAGCGATCAGCGCAACGCCGGGCCGATCTTTGTCGAGGATATTCGGTTCAGCGGTGAATCTCAGCAACTCATCGAAACGGTCCTCGGCGAAGGCATCGAGGCGCTGGCCTTTATCCCGCTTGCCAGCTCCCGCGAGCTCATCGGGAAGTTCATGGTCTACTACCCAGCACCCCATAGCTTCACCGATCGTGAACGCGAACTTGCGTTGACCATTGCCCGCCAGCTCGGGTTTGCGATCGAACGGGACCAGGCGGAAACCACTGCAGCGCGGCTAAGCGCGCTTGTCGAATCCTCAGATGACGCGATCATCGCGACGGATCCGGACGGCATCGTCACGGACTGGAACCGTGGCGCCGAGCGTCTCTACGGCTACCCCCGCGCGGAAATTATCGGTCGTTCGCTCATGTTGCTGATACCGCCCGATCGCCAGAACGAGGACCGGGAGATTCTGGCGCGCATTCGGGATGGAGAGCATGTCGAGCATTTCGAGACCGTTCGCCTGCGCAACGACGGCAGTATCGTTCCCATCTCTTTGACCGTTTCCCCCATCGCGGACGCGTCGGGCACAATTGTCGGTGCTTCCAAGATCGCCCGCGGCATCTCCGAGCGGCTGCGCTCACAAGAGCAGCGGGAGATACTGCTCCGCGAGATGGACCACCGGGTGAAGAACCTCTTCGCCATCGCAAGCTCGATCATCAAGTTGAGCGCCTCGACCGCCGAAACGCCGGCGGCGCTCGCCTCGATCGTGTCTGACCGCCTCGGTGCCTTGGCGCGGGCGCATGCGCTGACGATGCTCACGTCGGATGGCCGCTCTGCTCAGGTCTCCGCGAGCCTGCATACATTGGTGAACGCGATCCTCGCGCCATACCGCCATGCGGCCGATGAGCATCCCCGCTTCGCGATCACCGGCATCGATATTCCCGTGCCCGCGGCAATGATCACGCCACTTTCCCTCCTGCTGCACGAATTCGCCACCAACGCCGCCAAACATGGCAGCCTCTCGGCGGCCGCCGGCTCAATAGAGATCGCTTGCGCCAATCGGGACGGCAAGGTGCTTATTCAATGGCGAGAGGTTGGAGGACCACCTCCCGTCGCAACCGAAGAAGAAGGTTTCGGGAGCCGCCTGGTCCGCGTCGCCGCGAGCCAGTTGGGCCGAGTCGAGCGAAACTGGGACCCGGCCGGCGTCACTATCGAGATCACGCTTGACGGTGAAAGATTTTCTGCCTGACGACCAGAAGGCCGAGCTGAGGTGGGGATCTCCTCGGCCGGGTCGACCAATCAAGCATGACAGTCGGGCTAGCTCATGTCCCTAGCGGCGTCTTCGATCAGCTTGACAACCAAATTGCGAAACCTCTCGCCGGACCTGTTCCCTATATTTCCAACATCCTCGGCGACCATACCGGGTGACGAAACCGACACCTCCCCACTGACGTGAACGTTGACGGTGAATACCCTTCCGGCGGTGTTTTTCACTTCCGGCTTTCGGTAGATTCGAAACCGAACAGAGGGCGTCAGCGCTTTGTCACGGCCCCGCGGAACGGTGTCTATGTCGATGGTCATCTCGCCCGACACCTCTGCCTTGGCCGCTACCAACGACGCAACAACGACATCGTCCAGCCAGGCCCTGGCTTCGGTGCCGAAATCCGGCGCCGTGGCGTTCGCATCCTCCTCTTCATGGCGAGGAGCTTTCTTGCCGCGCTCAAGGGCTTCTTTGAACTTAGCCACCTAATCGCCTCCGACTTGTCAGCCTATGAAGCGGCGCTCACATTGGTCACCGCCCTGCCAATCAATAAAACGCGCGCCATCCCAGTGCGTTGCAATGACCGCTAACAAGCCTTCGCAGCGCGGTTGATGGGTCGACGGGGGCGACGCGCGAAACTTCGCTGGCAAGGCGCGTTCCTGGCTCGCCATCAGACGGCGCCGCCAGCAGGGCAAGACGCTGGATTGTCTTAGATCGCGCCGTCAGCGGCCATCGCAACGCGCATCGGCGAACGACCGCTGCTGGGTCGGCGACGATCGGGCGACCAGGGCTTTGTGCGCGCGTGGCCGCTTGCGCCCCGCCCGGCAGCCAGGTGGTACCTCTTTATCAATGCTTCACCATAGGAACAGCGGTCCCGGAACCTTTCTGATTGCTGCGAACTTCTGGAATTCCATGAATCCCAAAATGAAGGACTTCGGCATGAAAGTCACTGCAGCAGGCATCGACCGCATCAAGATCGGCAACGCCGACGCGAATGGCCAGGGCGCGCATTTCGTCGTTTGGCTTTATCTTCAGGTCGACGAAGGCGGCACACAAACCGGTCAGGAACTGGTGGTGTCGGTCCCGTACGACGCGCAGATGACCTTTGATGAAATCGCTACCCAGGCTTTCGAGAAGGCGCACGCCCTGCTTGTCGCCTGCTGCGAGATAGATAAGTCCATGTGGTGGAAACAGTTCAACCACAGCCTTGCGCCGCTGCCTGAGTGGACGCCCGGCGCGCAGTAGTCGGGCGCGGCCGATGCCGGTGCAACCTTGGCAATGAACGCCTCAGCCGGCCAATTCGGAAAGTTCGTCGGCCGCTTCCTCAAGACCTTGCGCCGCCGCTCGCTCGAGCCAAAGGCGGCCGACTGCCGGGTAGTGCTCTCCGGCTAGGCCCTTCGAGAAATATCGGCCGAGCATCAGTTGGGCCTGCCCGTGCCCACGCTCGGCCGCCGCCGCAAACCATTTCTGCGCCGCCACGTGATCGACCGGCAGTCCCTCGCCGGAGCTCTGCAGCGCTCCGAGAGCAAACATTGCGCCGGCATGTCCGTCGGCAGCAGCCCGTCGGAACAGCTGTATTGCGGCTTCGGGAGAGCGTTTGCCTCCGCTGCCATTGAGCAGCATCTCAGCAAGTGCCACTTGCGCATCGAGCATGCCGCCTTCGGCCGCTTGGGCAAACCAGGCACGAGCCTGTTGCGCGTCGGCAGCCACGCCGCGCCCGTCCCTGAGAATGCGCGCATACATGTACTGAGCCTCAGCCACGCCTTCAGCCGCGCGCCTCAGCCATTGCGCGGCGCGAGTTTCATCCTGGTGCACGCCGACGCCTTTGGCGAAACACAGCCCGAGATTGAAGGCGGCGATAAGGTCGCCCGATAATGCGGCCGCCTCGAACCACCCCGCTACGCTCGTGATATCGTCCGGCTCGCCGACTCCCTGCAGAACAAGATTGGCCAGATCGACTTGCGCTGCCCGGTTCCCGCTGCTTGCGGCGGTGCGCAGCCAATGCGCCCCCTCTTGCTCGTCCCTGGCGACACCGTTTCCCGTCAGGTAGAGAGAGGCCAGCGCGCGAGCGGCGGCCTGGTGACCCCCCTCGGCCGCACGACGATACCAAATTGCCGCCTCTGAAAAGTCCGGCGGCCGGCTCTTCACGTTACGATCGCCGAGAAGATTCGCCGCCTCGAAATTGCCCGCCAATGCCGCACGCCGTATCCAGGCCTCTCCGGTCACAGGATCCTGATCTCCGAGGCTCCCGTCGACAAGCGCCAGACCCAATCGGAATTGGGCCGCAGGAAGCCCTTTCTCCGCAGCTGACTGGTATAATCGCGCCGCACCCGCAATGTCGCCTGCGACGCCGCGGCCGTGTTCGGTCAGGATCGCGAGAAGATAGATTGCCGTCGGCAAGCCAGCGTCCGCCGCCCGCCGGACCTCATCGGCAATCCTGGACCGGTCTGCCGACAGACCCCGCCGTGCCAGCGCCAGGGCAAAACCAAGGCTTCCTTCGGCGCAGCCGGCCGCGGCCGACCGCTCGTACCACTTACAGGCAGCATCCGCATCGCGCATTGGTTCGGGACCGCTGGTCAGGATGTAGCCGAGGAGTGCCTGGCCGGTGGCGGAGCCCGCCTCGGCCGCCTTCGTGGCAAGGTCGAGCGCTGACGCAAAGTCTGGCTCGCTCGTGGTGTCCTCCACGAACAGGCGTTCCGACTCGGAGCCCTTGTCAGTCTCGGCTGTCGCCATCCCGGTCACGTAGAGTGCGGCGAGAAGCGCCTGCGCATCAGCGCTCCCGTGATCCGCTGCTCGCCGCAGCCAGCGCGTCCCCTCTGCCCGGCTGGGCGGCACGCCGGAACCTTCGAGATAGCAACGCGCGACCCGATACTCGGCCTGGCCTATGCCCGCACGCGCAGCCGTGGCGAAGAGCGGAAAGGCCTCGGTGGGCTTGCCATTTTCAGCAAGCTGGATCGCCCTGCGCAATGCTACGGATGGGCTAGCCAAACCAGTCAGGCGATCCAGGATTGTCATCGATGTCAGCCTCTGGCTGCTCCGGTTCCTCTTGAGCTGCAGACTACGGCTCGCGCATCGCTTCCTGACCGATCGGGAGCATCACCCCAAGCATGTATTTGAGCACCGTGCGCCGGCCGACCTGAACGTCGGCGGTCACCGGCATGCCGGGGGTGAGGGCAAACCCGGCGGGTACGTCATGCAGCGCGACCTGATCGATGGAAATGCGCGTCCGATAGAACGGTTCTGTGTTCGAGGGCAGCATTGCCAGCGAACTGTCTGGATCGCGGGCTTGCTCCTGAGCGGAGAAGGAATCCGGACTGAGCGTGCGCACGGTGCCGTGAGCGAGGCCGTATTGCGAATAGGGGAAGGTATCGAACTTGATGACGACAGGATCGCCGACATGGACGAAGCCACTGCTTCGGCCGACGACATTTGTCTCGATCTCGAGCGGCGCCTTGGCGGGCACCAGCGTGATCAGGCGCTCGCCCGACTGCAGGACCGAGCCGACCGACACCTTTGCCACGGACTGGACAATGGCATCGCCTTCGCTTTTCAGCTCGACCAGTTGCTTGCGCAGCTTTGCCTTGTTGAAGAGCTCGCGCGCGTCGGACATGCGAGAGCTCGCCTCCGACAAACCTTGCGAGACTTCCGCGCGCCAGCCTTGAATGTAGCCGGCGCGGTCGGCGGCTACCGCAGCCTGCTGGCGCCTGGCAGCTTCCGCCGTCTGCACGGCGTTGCCGAGCGCGCGCGACATTTCGGCCGAATTGTCCTCGGCCAGCAGGGTATTGAGGCGGCTCCCGACTTGCCTTTCTTCCAGCTGCTTGCGCATCTGTTCTATCGATGCCGCGACGGAGAGCCGCTGCCGGTAGCCAGCGGCATCAGATTGCGCGCGCGAGATCACGGAAGTGAGTTCATCGCTTTGCCGATCGAAATTCTCCAGCTTAGCCTCGTAGACCGCCTTGCGGCGCTCGAAGATCGAGGCCTGCAGGGTCCAGCTGGGGTCGAGGCCGTCATAGTTGAACTCCTTGCCGTCGGCCTCCGCCTTCAACCGTGCCACTTCGGCCTCAAGCGTAGAGACCTGCATGGCCAAGGCCTGCAGGTCTGCCGAGGCGAAGGTCGAATCGAGACGTGCAAGCAATTGGCCGGCTTGCACATGCTGTCCCTCGCGCACTTCGATCGAGCGGACGATCGCCGTCTCCAGCGGCTGCACGATGATGTTGGGCGATTGTGAAACCACGAGCCCCCTCGTCGTCACGACCTGGTCGACCGGTATCAGTCCTGCCACGGTGATCAAGACGATCACGAGGCTCGAAATCATCCATACGATGCCGCGCGCCGCCCGAGGAATCGGCGCATTCGAGACTGCTGTCGACGGCCATTGGAACTCGAGTATGGCCGGCGTCGTCGGATCGTTCGTTTTCGCTCGGCCCCAGCGAGCCTGGCGGACGGTGAGCGAGGTGCTACTCATGGCTTACCGGCCCTTGTTATCCAACTCATCTTTGGCGAGAACCACCATTTCAATCTCGACCCCGTTGCGGCACCACATCGTCAAACCAATCGCGGCGGTACGGCCGCCGGCCGGCCGCCACGATTGTCCAAATGTCGGTTCTGCTGCGACCACAGCTGGCGATAGAGCGCGCATCGTTCGAGCAGGACGGTGTGCGAAGCGACGTCGAGAACCTTGCCCTGCTCCATGACCAGGATCTGGTCGCAGTCGGTGAGCGAGGACAGCCGATGTGAGACGATGATCATGGTGCGGCCGCTGGCGATGCGCATGAGATTGGCGCTGACGACCGCTTCGCTTTCCGGGTCGAGAGCACTGGTGGCCTCGTCGAGAATGAGGATGGTCGGATCGTGGATGAGGGCGCGCGCGATCGCCAGCCGTTGCTTTTGACCGCCCGAAAGGTTGGGCGAACCTTCCTCGATGTAGGTGTCGTATCCGTTCGGCATGCGTTCGATGAATTCTTCCGCGCCGGCCAGATGCGCGGCACGCATGGCATCGGACAGCGTCAAGCCTGCGCGCCCGGCGATGATGTTGTCGCGGATCGACCCGCGGAACAGGAAATTGTCCTGGAGGACCACGCCGAGCCCCTGGCGAAGATGACGCAGGTTGATTTCCTTGAGGTCGACGCCGTCCAGCTTCAGGAACCCGCTGTAATCCCGGTTGATCCCCTGCAGCAGCCGCGCGATGGTCGATTTTCCCGACCCGCTCCGCCCGACAATGCCGAACATGGTCCCAGCCGGAATGTGGAAGCTGACCCGGTCGAGGGCGGGCGTCTTGGTACCGATGTAGCTGAACGTCAGATCGCTGAACGTAACTTCGCCGAGGAGCCTTGGCCGCAGACCTAGGGAGTTCGAACTCGTCTCCAACGGCCGGTTAAGGACGGATGCCGCCTCGCCGATTGCCGCCCCCACCTCCTCGTAGTCTTCGATCAGCCGCACCAACCCGACCAGCGGCTGGGCGACGCGTTGGGAGATCATCATGAAGGCGAACAGACCGCCGACCATATAGCCGGAACTGTCGCTCATCGCGAGATAGGCGCCGATCAGCATGGTGCCGAGCACCATTACGCGTTCAATGGGCGTAACCAGGGTCTGCGGCCAGCTGGCGAACTGCCCGAAGGAGAGGCGCGCGCTTCCCGCCTCCGCCACCTGCTCGTCCCAAAGCGCCTTGCGTTGCGGCTCGAGACCAAGCGCCTTCACGGTCTTAATGCCGACAACGGTTTCGCCCAGCGCCGCCGACTTCCAGGTCTCGGCCTCGATCACCCGCTGGTACCTTCGGCGCAGCGGCTTCAGGAAGGCAAGGATGATCAGCATGATCACCGCTGCGCAGGCAACGACGATCCAGGCAAGCGTCACGTTGATATAGAACATCACCGGCAGCAGCACGCACAGGGTGATCAGGTCCAGGAACGTGCTGAGCAGTTTGCCTGTCAGAAACTCGCGGATTCGATAGACCTGCGCGAGGTGGTACATTGTCTCGCCGGCGGGGTGGCGCTCGAAATAGTCGAGCGGCAGACGCAAGAGGCGGCTGAAAACGTGCAGCTGCAGCTTGGTGTCGAGGCGGGCTCCGACGACGTTGATGATCAGTCGCCGCGCGTGGCCCAGGAGCGTCTCGTATGCGAAGACGACAGCGACTATGGCCGACAAGAGTAACAGCGTCGAGACACTGTTGAACTGCAATACCTTGTTGACCACCGTCATGACGATGAGCGGCGGCAAAATCGTCAGAACGCTGAGTGTGAAGGAGGCGATGGCCACGTCGCGAAGCGGCCGGCTTTCGTGCCGCACCAGTTCGGCGATCCAGCGAAGGGTGAAAGGCGCATCCGCGGCAACATAGGATCGCGCGTTTCGCAGCAGCACCGCCTCGCCCGTCCACACCTGCGACAGGCGCAACTCGTCGACAGCGGTGGATGGACCATCGTCGGGCGCTTCCGGACTTTTGAGGAAGACCACGTTGCGCTCGGCACTCGCCCCGGTGAGGAGACCGGCGCCGCCATCGCTGAACAAGAGAACGACTGGTCCGGTATCTTGAAAGCGCAACAGGTGTGACCAGCGAACACGCACTGCCCGGGACCACATGCCGCCGTTCTGCGCCCATTCCGACAGGTCGGTAGCGCTTGGAAACGGGCCTGCGCTCGCTGCCCTGAATTCGTTCGGATCGAGCTCGATACCGTGATAGCGGGCGACCCGGAGCATCGCCTTGAGGCGCGGCCCGACCTGGTCGAACTCGGCGGGGCCACCGGGGCTCCGCCCCGTTTCGCTGGTGCCGCCGGGCATGCCGGTCGGGTCGGCCGCGGTCCCGGCACGCAGCTCCACAGGCTGGATTTCAGCACTCCCAGGAACGTTCACCATGGACTCCCCTTCGGGTAGGCAGGCGGTGGTTCGACATTGCCCGGGGCGGACCATTTCCGCCGGAATCTCTGGGGGCGCTGATGATACTCCACGGCGGTCGGTCGCGCGAGCCCCTTAACCACTCGGAAAGGCCGAACGCGCGGGCCCTGCCCTTCGGCAAAAGCCCGCGCGCCCGCTTCTCAGCTTTGGACCGGCTTCTATCGTCGTCTGTCCGGTCGCCATTCCTCTTCACTCATGCTCAGTCATGCGGCTTCAGAATGTCCTTCAGCGCCTTCTTCACCGTGTCGTCGCTGTTGGCGAAGCCGGCACCCTGCTTGTTCTGATCCGAGGTCAGGTCGGTGCTTGCACCCAACGGCTTGTTCTGGTTCTGACCAAATCCCCTGATCGTGGTGAGAACATTCAGGAGGTCGGTCGTCACCGAACCGGCGGCCTGGCTGACAAGCTGACGGAACGACGCATGGCTGACGGCATCACTGTCGGTCGAGCCGGATTGCAGGAACTGCGTCGTGTCCTTGAGACCGAGCGAGTTGGCCGTGACGGCGGCGGTGCGATGGCCAGGCGAGCCATCGGCATCGGTGCCATCGTTGGAATGTCCCTTCCCAGGATTGCTGCTGTCGCTGCGGTCAGGATCATTGCCGTGGCCGTTGTTGCCTTTGTCGCGATCACCGGTCTCACCGCCGGGGCCGGTCGCTCCGGTCGGACCCGTTGCGCCGCCCGGCCCAGTAGCACCCGTCGAGCCGGTTGCGCCGGCTGCACCTGTCGAGCCGGTCGCTCCGGTCGAGCCTGTGGCACCCGTTGCGCCGGTAGCACCCGTTGCTCCGGTTGCACCTGTCGCTCCGGTCGAGCCGGTGGCGCCGGTCGCACCCGTTGCTCCAGTCGCCCCAGTCGAGCCAGTTGCTCCGGTAGCTCCAGTCGAGCCGGTAGCTCCGGTCGCACCGGTCGAGCCCGTGGCACCCGTAGCGCCGGTCGCTCCAGTCGCACCGGTGGCTCCGGTCGCACCTGTCGAGCCGGTTGCACCCGTAGCGCCGGTCGCTCCGGTCGAGCCGGTTGCACCCGTTGCTCCAGTTGAGCCGGTAGCGCCAGTGGCACCCGTGGCGCCGGTCGCACCTGTAGCTCCGGTAGCGCCGGTCGCCCCAGTCGAGCCGGTGGCACCCGTGGCGCCGGTCGCACCTGTCGCACCCGTTGCTCCAGTCGCACCCGTTGCTCCGGTCGAGCCCGTGGCACCCGTAGCGCCGGTCGCACCCGTCGCACCCGTTGCTCCAGTCGCGCCGGTAGCACCCGTTGCTCCGGTCGAGCCGGTGGCTCCGGTCGCACCCGTCGAGCCCGTGGCACCTGTGGCTCCGGTCGCACCGGTAGCGCCGGTCGCTCCGGTCGCGCCAGTTGCTCCAGTTGAGCCGGTAGCGCCAGTGGCACCCGTGGCGCCGGTCGCACCTGTAGCTCCGGTAGCGCCGGTCGCCCCAGTCGAGCCGGTGGCACCCGTGGCGCCGGTCGAGCCGGTCGCACCCGTGGCGCCGGTCGCACCCGTCGAGCCCGTGGCACCTGTGGCTCCGGTCGCACCGGTAGCGCCGGTCGCTCCGGTCGCGCCAGTTGCTCCAGTTGAGCCGGTAGCGCCAGTGGCACCCGTGGCGCCGGTCGCACCTGTAGCTCCGGTAGCGCCGGTCGCCCCAGTCGAGCCGGTGGCACCCGTAGCGCCGGTCGCACCTGTCGCACCCGTTGCTCCAGTCGCGCCAGTTGCTCCAGTCGCACCCGTGGCTCCGGTCGAGCCCGTTGCTCCAGTCGCGCCGGTCGCACCGGTTGCGCCGGTCGAGCCCGTGGCACCCGTAGCGCCGGTCGCTCCAGTCGAGCCCGTTGCTCCAGTCGCACCGGTGGCTCCGGTCGAACCTGTCGAGCCAGTTGCTCCTGTCGCACCCGTAGCGCCGGTCGAGCCGGTATCGCCCGTAGCACCAGTGGCGCCGGTTGCTCCAGTCGCCCCAGTGGCCCCGGTCGAACCCGTTGCTCCGGTATCACCCGTTGCTCCAGTCGAGCCGGTCGCACCCGTTGCACCCGTAGCGCCGGTCGCACCTGTTGCACCCGTCGAGCCCGTTGCTCCGGTATCGCCGGTAGCGCCGGTCGCGCCTGTGGCGCCGGTTGCTCCGGTCGCACCCGTCGAGCCCGTTGCTCCGGTATCGCCGGTGGCGCCGGTCGCACCTGTTGCTCCGGTCGCACCTGTCGAGCCCGTTGCTCCGGTATCACCCGTAGCGCCGGTTGCGCCTGTCGCACCCGTTGCTCCAGTCGAGCCGGTCGCACCCGTTGCACCCGTAGCGCCGGTCGCACCTGTGGCGCCGGTTGCTCCAGTCGCCCCGGTAGCTCCAGTAGCTCCAGTCGCGCCGGTTGCGCCTGTCGAGCCGGTATCGCCCGTAGCACCAGTGGCGCCGGTTGCTCCAGTCGCCCCAGTGGCCCCGGTCGAACCCGTTGCTCCGGTATCACCCGTTGCTCCAGTCGAGCCGGTCGCACCCGTTGCACCCGTAGCGCCGGTCGCACCTGTTGCACCCGTCGAGCCCGTTGCTCCGGTATCGCCGGTAGCGCCTGTGGCGCCGGTTGCTCCGGTCGCACCCGTCGAGCCCGTTGCTCCGGTATCGCCGGTGGCGCCGGTCGCACCTGTTGCTCCGGTCGCACCTGTCGAGCCCGTTGCTCCGGTATCACCCGTAGCGCCGGTTGCGCCTGTCGCACCCGTTGCTCCAGTCGAGCCGGTCGCACCCGTTGCACCCGTAGCGCCGGTCGCACCTGTGGCGCCGGTTGCTCCAGTCGCCCCGGTAGCTCCAGTAGCTCCAGTCGCGCCGGTTGCGCCTGTCGAGCCGGTCGCACCCGTTGCACCCGTAGCGCCGGTCGCACCTGTTGCACCCGTCGAGCCCGTTGCTCCGGTATCACCGGTGGCGCCGGTCGCACCTGTGGCGCCGGTTGCTCCGGTCGCACCCGTTGCTCCGGTATCGCCCGTGGCGCCGGTGGCACCTGTTGCTCCGGTTGCTCCCGTTGCTCCGGTATCGCCGGTAGCGCCAGTCGCACCTGTTGCTCCGGTCGCACCGGTCGAGCCGGTTGCTCCGGTATCACCGGTGGCGCCGGTCGCACCTGTGGCGCCGGTTGCTCCGGTTGCTCCCGTTGCTCCGGTATCGCCGGTAGCGCCAGTCGCACCTGTTGCCCCGGTATCGCCGGTGGCGCCGGTCGCACCTGTGGCGCCGGTTGCTCCGGTCGCACCGGTCGAGCCGGTTGCTCCGGTATCACCGGTGGCGCCGGTGGCACCTGTGGCGCCGGTTGCTCCGGTCGCACCCGTTGCTCCGGTATCGCCCGTGGCGCCGGTCGCGCCTGTGGCGCCGGTTGCTCCGGTCGCACCGGTCGAGCCGGTTGCGCCCGTTGCTCCGGTATCGCCCGTGGCGCCAGTCGCACCCGTGGCCCCGGTCGCACCTGTGGCGCCGGTTGCTCCGGTTGCGCCCGTTGCTCCGGTATCGCCCGTGGCGCCGGTCGCACCTGTGGCGCCGGTTGCTCCGGTCGAGCCGGTTGCGCCCGTTGCTCCGGTATCGCCGGTGGCGCCAGTCGCACCCGTGGCTCCGGTCGCACCTGTGGCGCCGGTTGCTCCGGTCGAGCCGGTTGCGCCCGTTGCTCCGGTATCGCCGGTGGCGCCAGTCGCACCCGTGGCTCCGGTCGCACCTGTGGCACCGGTTGCTCCGGTCGCGCCGGTCGAGCCGGTTGCTCCGGTATCACCGGTGGCGCCCGTCGCGCCTGTTGCTCCGGTCGCACCTGTCGAGCCCGTTGCTCCGGTATCACCCGTGGCGCCGGTCGCACCTGTGGCGCCGGTTGCTCCGGTCGCACCTGTCGAGCCGGTCGCGCCTGTTGCTCCGGTATCGCCGGTAGCGCCAGTCGCGCCTGTTGCTCCGGTCGCGCCAGTCGAGCCCGTTGCTCCGGTATCACCCGTGGCGCCGGTCGCACCTGTGGCGCCGGTTGCTCCGGTCGCACCCGTCGCGCCGGTTGCTCCGGTCGCACCGGTCGAGCCGGTTGCTCCGGTATCACCGGTGGCGCCAGTCGCGCCTGTTGCTCCGGTCGCACCTGTCGAGCCCGTTGCTCCGGTATCACCCGTGGCGCCGGTCGCACCTGTGGCGCCGGTTGCTCCGGTCGCACCTGTCGAGCCGGTCGCGCCTGTTGCTCCGGTATCGCCGGTAGCGCCTGTCGCTCCAGTTGCACCTGTCGAGCCGGTGGCGCCCGTTGCTCCGGTATCACCCGTGGAGCCGGTCGCGCCTGTGGCGCCGGTTGCTCCCGTCGCGCCGGTCGAGCCGGTGGCGCCTGTTGCTCCGGTATCGCCGGTGGCGCCGGTCGCACCCGTAGCGCCGGTCCCACCTGTAGCGCCGGCCGCTCCAGTCGAGCCCGTTGCTCCGGTATCACCCGTAGCGCCAGTCGCACCTGTAGCGCCGGTTGCGCCGGTTGCTCCAGTCGCACCAGTAGCGCCGGTCGCACCCGAAGCTCCGGTATCGCCGGTGGCGCCCGTTGCACCGGTCGCACCCGTGGCGCCCGTCGCACCCGCGCCGGTTGCGCCCGTGGCGCCTGTTGCTCCGGTGGCGCCGGTCGCGCCCGTTGCACCCGCGCCCGTGGCGCCGGTCGCACCCGTGGGGCCGGTCGCGCCAGCCGGGCCGGTCGGGCCTACTTGACTCGTGACGGCGAGACTGCCCCCATTGAATGTATCGCCATTGTCACCATTGTTACCAGCGTCGGTCGCAAAATTGTAAGTATTACCGGCGGCAGGCGTTAGCGTACCGTATAGCTCGAATCCGCTGGTGTAAATTTGATAAGTATGGGTTGTATCAGGTACTGTAATAGTTATTGCAAAATTGAACGCCACTCCATTGTTCGACTGAGGAAGAACGAAACTTCCAACAATGGTATCTGGATTGGCAGTAGTATCAATAAGATAAAACGTATTTATGCTTTTACTGTTGCCATCGGCTACAGTGCCGGTAAGCGTCAGATTACCCGCCACCAGGAGCCCGATGTAACTTGCTACGCCAACTGGGGTCAGCGGCGGCAGGGGCGCCGACGCGCCCGCACGTGCGGGTAGTTCCCACGCACCGCCCAGGACTGCCGCACCGACAAGCGAACTGGACGCGCAGACATCCACGCCGACGGCCGCTTCCAAAGCGTCGACGAACGCATCGCCCGCCTTTCCCAGCGCCGTCTCGCAGCTCCATAGCCGCAGTTCACCGTCCGCAGCGAGCGCCCTGCCGATTGCGGCGAATTCCTCAGCCGCCCCCTTCAACGTCCCGACCGACCATTCTCCTGAAGCGAAAACAACCCGACCAGGTGCGCCGTGCGCGATGATGTGGACCGCGTGCAGTTCTTCGTGCCCTCTCAGCGCCGCAGCCATCTGCGCCGCCGGCGCTTGACGGCCATCGACCAGGATGGCCTCGACCCCCGGCCGGACGTTGCTCAGAACAGTCTCGAGATCGGAGATCGAAGGATCCACAAAGAGAATTTCAGAGGCACGGGCCATGACTGGCTCCTGTTCGCTTCCAATTCATTTCAAAAGGGAAACCGCCCACCGGCTTAGTCGGCGAGCGGCGCGGAAATGGCGCTTGGCCGCGGTCATCTTCCGGACGGCCCGATGGCGCCGCTTGGGCGGCCAACGAGGGGAGTCTCCACACGGAGGAAGCCGGAGGCTTGGAAATTCCCGCCATCGTCAAATGTGCCGATCGCGAGAGAGCCGGCGGTGCTCGGAACCTTGACGGTTATAGCGACAGCGTGGCTTCGCTTGACGGCGGCGGGAAGAATGACCTGGCCGACGATCGCGTTCTTGGCGGCATCCAGAATGAAATAGGTTATATGCTCGGTGGCGTCGCCGATGGGCAAAACGCCCCTAACGGTCACATCCATTGCAGTAGACGAAGTTGCGTACGTCATCATGCACTCCCCGATTGGCGGCGGCAGGTGCCGCGGCTTCTCCTGCTTGACACTTGATTTTCAATCACCGCAGTGCTGCCCCCGACCCGACGGGCTTGGCCGCAAGGCCGCACGAAAGCTCGCGCGCGAAGACGTGATGGGCTGCAGCCTTTGCTCCAGACGACTCCCGGTCCGATCGGCGGGCAGGAAGTCGCAGACGGCGCCGTTTTCCGACGGCACTCGGTTTGAACAGCTCTGTTGAAATCTGGTTTGGATGCGGGGCACGGGAGCAATCCGCCGCACCTTGCAGCAACAAATTTCCCGCCGGCGCATAGATGGGTACGGCCAGCGGCGCTCAGTTGCGGATATGCTTGAAGTTTGTCGAAGCGGCGGGCTTCAAACTCCCTGGGAAACGCACGTGATATCACGTGATACACGATCCACTCCCGTCACAGCTGACGCCGATCTCTTGGCGAAAACTCGCGAAAGAGTTCCGGAGTGGAAAACCCGTTCGACCCGAACAAAAAAGACAAACGCTCACACGGCCGCGCGCTCACCAAACGCACGTGCTTAGTCGTCCGCGACTTTGGTCTTGCTACTCCCGAAACCCTCTGGCTTGACTCCCCTACGACTTCCGCAGAATGCCAGCTACCCACGACCTGTGGGCCCCCCCCACAGCAGCAAATTAGTAAATTTGAAAATTAGCGATCTGTAAACTGTGGAGGCGACTAAACTGACCTACCTCTAAAGTATTAGGTCGTGAATTATTACAGACCGAAACTCTAGAAAATATTTTTGAAATCCAGAACTTAACCCGCACCCAGGAATCTGCGTCAAACCCAGAAACGTGATCGAGCTTGAGCACTGTCATCCCCGTTGGGGCGTCGCGATGGGGTCGACGCCAACTACCGCTTCGTCGAACTTGACGTCGCTTGGCAAATGACGGTGAAGTGGGCGGAGATCGTTAGCCGCTCCGGTGGCGGGACAAGTAGACAACGGGAGCTTCGGGACGGCTCCGCGAATTCATCCGCGGCACGCAGAGAATGGCATTGCTTGAACGTCGCGCAACGTCAGAGCGAGAGATGGCAATTTCACGGATGACCACGGGCAAGCGACTTTGCCTGAACATGATCGTCAAGAACGAGATGGCGAACCTGCAGCGCTGTCTGGGGGCGGTTGTCGACCACATCGACTGCTGGGTCATCGGCGACACCGGGTCGACCGACGGGACCCAGGATTACATCAGGGCTTTCTTCGCCGATCGCGACCTGCCCGGCGAGTTGCATCAGTTCCCTTTCGAAAATTTCGAGCAGGCCCGCAACGCCGCGCTCGATCATGCGTATGCTTCGTCGCTCGTCTATGATTATCTGCTTTTTGACGACGCCGACATGGAGTTGGTCGTCGAGGACGCGAGCTTCCGAGCGCAGCTCGACTGTCCCGGCTATCGGCTGCTCCAGCGCTCCGGTTCCGACCTCGCCTATTGGAACACCCGCATCGTCAGGCGCGATGCCGGCGCCCGCTACCGTGGCGTGACGCATGAATATCTCGACGTTCCCGGCGACGTGAAGGAACTGCAGGGCGTTTGGTACAAGGACCACGCCACCGGATCGAACCGCGTCGACAAGTTCGAGCGCGACATCAAGCTCCTGCTGGAGGCGCTGGAGAAAGACCCGGAGAACCACCGATACTGGTTTTACCTGGCGCAGTCCTACCGCGACGCCGGACGCACGGCCGAGGCGGCGGTGGCCTACGCCAAACGCGCGGCGATGGGCGGCTGGGACGAGGAAGCATGGAACGCCCGGCTGCAGGAGGCGCGCTGCCTAAGAAAGCTCGGGGACGACGCAGGCTTCATTCGCCAGGCGCTTGCTGCCTTCAATCAGCGCCCGCAACGTACCGAACCCCTCTACGACCTCGCGCGGTTCCATCGCGAGAAGGGGATGAACGACGCCAGCGTGCTGTTTTCGGAAGCCGGTCTGGCGATCAGGAAACCGGAGCAAGACATCCTGTTTCTCGAGGATTTCATCTACACGACGGGCCTTCGCGAGGAATACGCAATCGCGGCAAACTACGCGAGCGATCCATTGCGCAAGGACCGCGGGTTCGCAGTGTGCAATTGGCTGGCGCTGAGCCGCAGCATCGCCGACGTT
The DNA here is from genome assembly GCF_003952605.1 of Mesorhizobium sp. M1A.F.Ca.IN.022.06.1.1. NCBI lineage: Bacteria > Pseudomonadati > Pseudomonadota > Alphaproteobacteria > Hyphomicrobiales > Phyllobacteriaceae > Mesorhizobium > Mesorhizobium sp. M1A.F.Ca.IN.022.06.1.1. Next base: position 890,095 of record NZ_CP034455.1, read on the forward strand.
TCCCGCGATCTGGCGCGCTCCAACCTGTTCTTCTACATCCAGCCCGCCAAGACGATGATGCCATCGTTCACTGCGCAACCGGTCGGCTTCGTGCCGCCCGACGGCTATCGGCTCTCAAACCCCTCCGTGGCTCGCTGGGACAACCAGATCGTAGTGCTGCAGGGGCCATCACCTTGGCGGCGGCGGAAGAGAACCTCCGGGCTCGAGCGCCGGATCGAGCGGCGGTGCACACACGCAATTTCTTGCTGCGCATCGACAGCGAATTCGGGATCGCGTCGGCCGATGAGATTTCACAGCCGACCGACTTGCCGCGACCTGCTTACGGCTGCGGCCTCGAGGCCATGCGTCCGTTTGCCTGGGAGGGGCAATTGTGGAGCAGCGCCTATATGCGCGCGTCGGCCGCAGAAGGCGAACCAGTCATCGCGCGCATCGACCATGGCGGGCCTGCACCATACCGGATGACTGACTGGCGAGTGCTCCGGCCGATCGGTGCGAAGATGAACGGCAACAACTGGCTCCCCCTCGTCAAGCCGGCTGGCATCGGCACCGACCGGGAGCGGCTGCAGTTCCTTTCTGTGGGTGATTCCATCCGCATTGTCGGCGATCAAGGGCAGACGATATCGGAAAAGCCGTCTTCCGTCGCTGCCGACGAGCTCAAGGGAGGCACCCAGGCGATTGCCTTCGAAGGCGGATGGCTGACACTCGCGCACGAGACGCGGGCAAGGCCGGACGGGGCTCAGCCATACTGCCAGCACCGCTTCGTCTGGTTGGACGAAACAGGTTGCTTGGCAAAGATCAGCCGGCCGTTCTTCTTCAATGAAAAGGGGGGTGAATTTGCCGCCGGCCTAGCCTGGCACCCAAAAGACGAGCGCCTGCTGATTTCGTACGGCGTCGCCGAGAGCGAAGCGTGGATCGCCGCCGTCGATGCCTCGGAGGTAAGCTCGCTGCTGGAGAGGACCGACTATTTGTTCGCAAGCGAGGCATATTGGAGCTCACTTGCGACGACGTCGGCGGACGGTGCGACCATACAAATTGCGGCGGCTCAGCAGCGCAAAGAACCCGGCGACCTCCATCAACAAACCCGGCCTGACAGCGGACTCCCGAAGGAGGCGAGCAGGATTGTCCTCTCCGGCAATGCGAAAGGCACAGAGGAGGTCCTGCTCGAGCTGGCGCCGTTCCTTCGCTTCGCAGACTCGCCGCATGAGCGTCGCGATCAATCCTGGGCGTTCGATAGCCGGATAGCCCCCTTCCTGGACAGGGGAGATGCCGCGCTGCCTCAGATCCACTGCTTTTACGAGGTGCTTTCCGACACTGCGAAGCATCTGACCTTGATTGCCGCCACCACGTCGATGCGCGCCGCAGGCCATCCCGTGAGGGTCTGGAGCTACTCGCCGAACAAGCTTCAATTCCTCGTGCCGCTCGGCGTCGAGGTACGCGCCGCGGATGACGTGATGCCGCGCAGCTTGTTCGAGCGAATGGTCGCCGGCTCCGAGATCCGCTATTTCAGCGACGCCTTTCGCTACGCCGTGCTTTACGAACATGGCGGGTTGTGGATGGATTGCGACGTGGTCATGCTGCGACCGTTTCCGTTCCGCGGCGATTACTTTTTCAATCTGCAATGGCGCGGCGGGCACCAAGGCCACTTCGTCTGCGGCAACGTCATCTATGCCGAAGCCTTCAGCCCCCATTTGAGAGCGCTCTACGAGATGTCAATCGAGCGCTTCTTCGGTGCAAGCGGCAAGGGGTTCGGCGAGATCGGCCCGAAACTGCTCTCCGACTACATCGCTTCGGATCAAGGCGCCGAGCTGCGCGATTGGGTCTTCGGGCCAATGTTCTTTAACGCGATCGATTGGACCGAGATAGGCGAGTTCGAAAAGCCGCTCGCCGATGTGGCTGTCTACCTGAATGATGAGCGTGTCTTCGGAACACACCTGTGGACGGCACGAAATGAGGCTCGCTCGGGCGGGGAAGGAGCGCCGCTCATCTCCTTGCTGGTCGAGCCGCTGCGGAGCTTTCCCACACTCATCGATCTTGCTGATCGCTTCAACACCGACAAGAACCGCCATACCGGCAACCGGCATGCTTACGCACGCGTCTACGAGCGGCTGCTGTCGAGCCGGAGACTTTCCATGCGGAGGCTATTAGAGATCGGCCTCTGTCGCATCGCGGCGGAAGGCAACCAGTCCGAGACGCCCTCGGTCGCGCTCTGGCAGTCCTATTTTCCTTACGCCGAGGTGATCGGTGTCGACCTGACGGATTTTTCTCAGTTCAACAATGAGAGGTTCAAGTCTTTCGTTTGCGATCAATCCAAGCTGGAGGATCTGCGCTCCGTCGCGGCGAAGCTGGAACCGGGCTCGCTTGACGTGATTATCGACGACGGCAGCCACGCCTCGTTCGACGAGCAACTGACGCTGCGCGAATTCTTCCCGCTGCTCGCAGAGGGTGGATGGTATTTCATCGAAGACCTCGACTGGCAGCCAACAGGCGAAAATGCCGGTGAAATCACACTCACCAAGCATATCTTGCGAGAAATCCAACAGCACGGCACGGCCCGATCAATCGACCCGGTCGGTATCAGCGACCTTGCCGATCAGTTTGCCGAAATCCGGTTCTTCGACAGCCACTTCGAGCTTAGCCAGGCAAAATTGCTCGGAGGGCTAGTGGCGATCCGCAAGCGCGGAGGCGTCGGCCTTGTTCGATGAGCGTCACAGGGCGGTGCGGTCGGGTTCGGGCGAGTCCAGCCGTTCAGCGGGAGGTCGCTTAGCGACTGCGTCCAATCGCGGACCCCTTCCTTGAAGATAGCGGTCTACACCATCGCGTTGAACGAAGCCGCACATGTCGAGAGGTGGGCAAATTCGGCCGTCGGCGCCGACTATCGGATAGTCGCCGACACCGGCAGCACCGACGACACGGTATCCCGACTGATCAACGCCGGCGTCACCGTGCACCGGATCGCGGTCCGCCCATGGCGCTTCGATGACGCCCGAAATGCCGCCCTGGCACTCATCCCCGCCGACGTCGACGTGTGCTGCACGATGGACATGGACCGTTTCCTCGAGCCCGGCTGGCGCCCCAAGCTGGAGGCGGCCTGGAGACCCGAAACGACAGCCCTCTATTGCCAGACGATCTATAGAGCGAGTGTCGACGACCCCAGACCGTTGCGGCAATGGGCCACCAAGAATTTTCACCATCGCTGGGGATATCGCTTCAAGCGCCCCGTCCATGAGGCCCTCGTCTTCACCGGAGAAAGGGAGGTGGTCACGACCAGCAACGACCTGGTCATGTTCGAGGTGCAGGACCTGGCCAAGCCAACCAGGAGCAGCTACCTGCCTCTGATGGAGGTTGCCTACAAGGAAGATCCCGACGACGCACAGATGTGTTTCTGGCTCGGGCGGGACCTGATGTGGGCCAACCGGCCCGACGAGGCCGTTCAATTGCTTGAGCGCTACCTTGGCTTGCCGACAAGCACCTGGGGCGAGGAACGGTCAGAAGCGATGCGCTACATCGCACGCATGATGCCGGACCAGAGATTGGTGTGGTTGGACAAAGCGCGAATGGAAGCGCCGCATCGGCGCGAGATCTGGGCCGACCTTGCGGAGGAACTCCACGGCAGGGCCGACTGGTTGAATCTGTTCTGGGCGTGCAGCAACGGAATCGAAAACACCCGTCGCACCGGAAGCTATCTCGATGACCCGAACTGCTGGGGCTTTCGGCTGTTTGATCTGGGCGCCATCGCCTCATGGCACCTGAATGCGATGGACCGTGCTGTGGAATGGGGGCAGATGGCGCTCGAGCTTGACCCGGGCAATGAGCGTCTCAGGAACAACCTCGATTTCTTCATTCGGCGCCGGCACGAAGATCGAGCAGCGCCGCTCGGCGAAGAAGGTGTTCGGTGAAGGCTATCGGTTGCCTGACGGGACGGACTGGCCGACTGCGGTCAACGCCAGCCTGTCGCTCACGTATTGATCCGTACCGATTCCTCCGCCCGTTCGTCACTGATGACAAGCGGTGGCAAGCACACATAGGCTTTGAGCGAGGGCATCACGCCCGCCATGATGCAATCGATGCCTGCATTGTTCAGCCTTAGGCCGAAGCCTGCAAAATCCACGATCATCGGCCGTATCGGAAGGCACCACTCCAACAGCGCGCGCGCGCCACGTGGCGAGACGGAGTAACAAACCGTGCCGAGCAGATAGCGCGCTCGAAGCAGAGCAGGTTCGATTGCCGCCTCCTGGAAGTCAGCAATATGCGTCATGACTTCGCCCGGAAAGAACTCCAGCCTGGCACCGGTTCCGCCAGGAAGGGCATCTAGCCAAGCATAGCATCGCAGACTTGCACTCCACAGGATGAAATCCCAATCGGCCGGGATGTTCGCCAAGAGCGCGTTCGTATGTCGTTCGAACTCGCGAGAGAAGATCGCATCATCTTCGGCAACCGTTATCACCTTGTGCCGACCGACGGCCTCTCTCCAGAGCGTCACGTGCGAGATGGCGCAGCCCAGACTCCCAGGCGCATACTCCAAATCCGAACTGATAACCCCACGCTCTATCAGCTTGTCGCGGTCGATGGATTTTCCGTCAAATCCGGAGAACCTCCGGACTTCCGGCAGGTGCGAGTTCAACTTGCGAAATTTATCCAGCCGCCCGACACTTCGATCGAGATTGATTACATAAATCTCCGACATGACGCTTTTAGCCCCATTTTGGCGATGGTTCGTCCATTCACTCACTTTGCATCGAGCGAACCAGCTTGCGCCCCGGCCTCCACTTGAGAGAACTTCAAGTCTAGCCGGATCAGTGGTAGCTGGCGAGACGGCTTGGACCAGGCATTCGAACTTTTGGAGGATTTGCGTCCGCCAACTGGAGAGGCTATGAGGCGCCGAGATTTGGCGGTTGGCATCATCGTTGCGGCAGCATCGGCTACCGCAATGGCAAAGTTTTCGGCCATCCTGGACCCGGGCTATGCAGCTATGCCATCCCCCCGGAATAAGACACCCGCGACGCTTCTGTCCGCCCCGCTCGAACTCGCGGGCAATTGGGGCCGCATGCTCCCGCAAGCGGCAGAACAGGTCGTTGAAAAGGCGCGGCGCGCCTGCCTAGACGGCGTCCGACTGCTGTCTGATCGCCAGCCGGCAAGGCTCCGCGTCGACCGCCATGGCACCGGACAGCCGGCGATCTGGCTGCATCCCGACGGCAGCAGTATGGCCTGGATCATTGTCGACATCGGCGAACGGGACTGGTCGAAGCTTGCCTACCAGTTCGGCCATGAACTCGGCCATGTGCTTGCCAACAGCTGGCAGGCCGATGCGAAGCCGGCACCGCCTTGCCAATGGCTGGAGGAAGCCATGGTGGAGGCCTTCTCGCTGCGAGGCCTGGGACGCCTGGCGAAAGACTGGAAACAGGACCCGCCTTTCGCAGGTGACAACGCTTTCGGCGACGCCATTGCCGAATATCGTGGGAACATAATCAAACGCTATACCGCGCTCGCCGACAGCCAGGGACTTACCCGAGATGCTGCGACGTGGTTCGCCGACCACCGAAACGAGATCGAAGTTCCAGGTCTCAATCCGTTCGCGCAAGCAATGTGCCCGACCATTCTCGCAGAATACGAACAGGTTCCCGATTGCGTTGAGGCGCTGGGCGCGCTCAACCGCTGGCCTGGCCGCAGCGGGGTTCCAATCGCCGAATATCTCCGCCGATGGAAAAAGAGCTGTACCGAATTGCACGCCTCGCCGCACCTGCCGGTCCGACTCCAGCAATTGTTGCATGTTACCCGGGAGCGACGCTAACCAAAGCTCGGCAATGTGGCGGGAATCTTGTGATCGGACACATACGGGGGCCTGCGCGGACGCTACGGGTCTCCAAAAAAGCAGGGACGAGAACGCCCAAGCCGGCAGTTGGTCAGCGGCCGTCCGTATGTCGTGGCTGATGTGGAAGGGATTGTTGCTTGGCAGCGTCCGGATCGGTCTCCTTCGCCTTCGGCTCGGAGTGTCGCCGACCATATACAAGCCTGAACACAATCGCGAGATAGCCGACCTGCAACAGAAGCGCGGCTAGGAGGCTCCAGGCAATGCTCATCCAGACGGACCCCGTGGCCTCATAGGCCCAGGTTCCGACTACGGTCGACGTGATCAGCATTCCGACCAGAAACTGAGGAAAGTACATCTCCCCAATCCTGCTTCCAGGCACTCGAGGCGAAAATTTCACTATTTTAGCAATCGAGCAAGTATCGCCATCTGTACCAATTTCGACGCAGCACCGAGTTTCTCATTCGAGCAGCACGGTAACGGAAGACGCTGGAACGTCAGGTCGAAAGCTTGGAGGATGACGTGCTCCTAGGAGAATTCCGAGTTGGAAGGCGAGCGGATGTCCGGCGGGGTGGCGATATCAAACAAGGTCGCCAGCGCGTACACACCCGCCGGGGAGTGAGCGACTGACGAAGATGTGGGGACTTTTGCGTGGGCCTTTCTGCACCGATTCCTGCCGCAGTACGCCGTTCGTTTCGCTTTTCCATTTTCTCCCCCGAAACGAAGACGTAAGGCTTACCCGCGAACCCGCCATTAGAAGGACACAAAAAGGCGGACCAGGGAATACCGGGTCCGCCTTGTCTGCCGACGGGCTTCGGGGAAGAAGGCTGGGTTCGACAAACTATCCGAGGCAATCTCAGCTGGACAATGAGAGAATTCTTGCGGCCGCGCGCCAAGCTGGCCGGCTGGTGGTGGTGGCGGAAAACCACACCGTCATAGGCGGACTGGGTGAAAGTGTCGCCGCATTGCTTATGCGCGAGGGCGTGACACCCGCCTTTCGGCAGATCGCCCTTCCCGACGAGTTTTTGGACGCCGGTGCTCTGCCGACACTTCACGATCGGTACGGCATCTCGACAACTGAGGTCGTGCGCCGTATTCGCGAATGGACGGGTAAGTGAGGCACGATCTCGGCTCTGCTCTTGATGACGGTGATCGGCAGCCGTAACGCCACCAGGAGCGATTTCGATCAGGTCGCCGCATCGATCCGGGACGGCGAAATACCGATTACCAGGCTCGTGACCCACCGGACCACTCTGGCCAAGAGCCCTCACGACATTGCGCGCTGGTCACGCGAGAAGGCTGGGCTGATCAAGGCTGTCATCGCCGTCCACGACAGGTCCTGACCAGCTGACGTAAGGGCCAGCAGTCTCTTGCGAGCGGCGCCTTACCCATTTGGCGCTGTGCGAACGGCATCCGCTGCGCCAAGCCCGACGACCGGGATGTCCCGGTCATCACTTCCGAGACAGTCTTCCAATCTTCAAGCCGGGGAGGCGTCGGGGAGACCAGCGAACTCAGCGCTGTTGCCAAAAATATGCTCAACCTGGTCGGGAAGCAGAACCCCCGCTTCTTCAACGACTTGGCGTAAGGTCCTCTTCCCTGCCAAAGCGCGCTTGGACAATTCGGCTGCTTTGCCGTAGCCGATCAGTTTTGCTAAGGGCGTTGCCAGAACGAGGGATTGATCAAGCAGCGCTCTGCAACGATCAAAATCGACTTCGATCCCGTCCACGCAGCGCTCTTTGAAAATCCGCATTCCTCTCGTCAACAACCGCATGGATTGCAGGATGTTCAAGACGATCACCGGCTCCATTGCATTCAACTGAAGCTGGCCCGCGCTTGCGGCCAGTGTCACGGTAAGATCGTTGCCAATCACCTGGAAGCTGAGTTGGTTCACCATCTCAGGAATGACGGGATTGATTTTACCCGGCATGATCGAAGAGCCGGCCTGCACGGGTGGCAATCGAATCTCGCCCAGTCCGCCAAGCGGCCCACTGCTAAGCAGGCGCAAATCGTTGCAGATCTTGGTCAGCTTGACTGCGATGCGCTTCAGCATGCCCGAAAAGGAAACGAAGCCGCCGGTGTCCGACGTTGCCTCGATGAAATTACGGGCAGCAACAAGCTGAATGCCTGATATTCGGTAAGCGGTGTTTCCTGACCACCTTTCGGGAGTGGTCGCGATCTGTGAGGTTGCCGATCCTGTATTGGGATCGGAGATCGGCTTGTGTCTGGACTTGACCTTACGCTTGACCCGGAGCGGCAGCTTCGGCGTTTCGAGGTGATCAACGGTGCCGGCGGTCGGCGTCACTGGTCGGTGGATGACAAGGCGCGGATCATCGCAGAGACGCTGGAGCCGAATGCGATCATTTCCGAGGTCGCCCGCCGTTATGGTCTCAGGCCGCAGCAGGTCTTCGCCTGGCGCCGCGAAGCGCGCAAACAGGTCGCTTCGGTGCAGCAAGATTCTCCTGCCTTTGTGCCGGCGGTTGTGGCGGCGGCGGAACCTGTAGCCAGCCGTTCACCGAAGCAGCGGAAACGGCAAGCCACCCGAGATGCCGGCATGATCGAGCTTGAGATCGACGGCGTCGCGATGCGCGTCGGCCGGGGCGCCGATACCAAGACGGTGGCCGCAGTGATCCGCGCGCTGAAGGCGACGTCGTGATCGGGCCGACGGGTGCGGTCAAGGTCATGGTGGCGACGAAGCCCGTCGACTTCCGCAAGGGTGCGGAGGGATTGGCGGCGCTGGTGCGAGAGACAATGGGGGCCGATCCGTTCAGCGGGGCCGTCTACGTCTTCCGGGCGAAGCGGGCTGACCGGATCAAGCTGATCTTCTGGGATGGCACCGGGGTTTGCCTCTATGCCAAGCGTTTGGAGGATGGGGAGTTCCGCTGGCCGAAAGTGCATGACGGCATGATGCGGCTGACGGCCGCGCAGCTCTCGGCGCTACTCGAAGGTCTCGACTGGCGGCGAGTCCACGAGGCGCGCCGGACCCGCGTTCCAGCCCAGGCGGGCTGACCCGCGACGAAGTGAATCAGCCTGGATTCCGCTGTCGCGGGCTGTCGGCGAATATGGTCTGATCCGCTCATGGCGATGACGGCTGACCAGCTTCCCGACGATCCGGACGCGCTGAAGGCGATGGTCCTGGCGCGCGACGTCGAGAATGCCCGTCTGATTCAGATCATCAAGGAATTGCAGCGTCACCGCTTCGGCCGGCGTGCCGAGACGCTCCCCGAGGATCAATTGCTGCTGGGGCTCGAAGAGGCCGAGCAGATCGAGGCCGCCGACGAGGAAGAGAACGAACAAGCATCTCCCGCAGAGCGCCTGGAGCGCGCCAGGAAGCGCCGGACGAACCGCGGCGCGTTGCCATCCCATCTGCCGCGGGTGGAAATGATCGTCGACATCGAGGACCATGCCTGCCCATGCTGCCGCAATGGCTTGCATCGGATCGGCGAGGACGTGAGCGAGCGGCTCGACATCGTTCCGGCGCAGCTGCGTGTAATCGTCGTGCGGCGGCCCAAATATGCCTGCCGCGCCTGCGAGGACGTCGTGGTTCAGGCTCCCGCGCCGGCCCGGCTGATCGAGGGTGGTCTTCCGACCGAGGCAACGGTCGCCCAGGTGCTGGTCTCAAAATATGCCGATCACCTTCCGCTCTATCGTCAGGCGCAGATCTACGCCCGGCAGGGTATCAATCTCGATCGCTCTACGCTCGCCGACTGGGTCGGCCGCGCCGCCTGGCACCTGCGTCCGGTGCATGAGCGGCTGCTTGGCAAGCTGAAGTCCTCGCCAAAACTCTTCGCCGACGAGACGACCGCGCCGGTGCTCAATCCCGGCCGCGGCAAGACTAAGACAGGTCAACTCTGGGCCTATGCCCGCGATGACCGACCATGGGAGGGGAGCGACCCGCCGGGCGTCGCCTATGTCTATGCGCCGGACCGAAAGGCCGAGCGTCCGATCGCTCATCTCGCAGGCTTCACCGGAATCTTGCAGGTCGACGGCTATGGCGGCTATCGCGTGCTGGCCGACAAAAGCGGCGTCACGCTCGCCTTCTGCTGGGCGCATGTCCGTCGGCGCTTTTATGAACTGGCAGCAGCCGGTCCCGCGCCGATCGCCAGCGAGGCGCTGAGACGGATCGCCGAACTCTACAAGATCGAGGATGACATCCGTGGCCGATCGGCCAACGAGCGCCGCGCGATGCGTCAGGACAAAAGCCGCGCCATCGTCGCCGATCTCGAACCCTGGCTGCGTGAGAAGCTCGGCCTGATCAGTCAGAAGACCAAGCTCGCAGAGGCAATCCGCTACACGCTCTCACGCTGGGAAGGCCTCTCGCGCTTCCTTGACGACGGCCGCATCGAGATCGACAGCAACACCGTCGAACGCTCGATCCGTCCGATCGCGCTCAACCGCAAGAACGCGCTCTTCGCAGGCTCTGACGGCGGCGCCGAACACTGGGCAGTCATCGCCTCGCTGATCGAAACCTGCAAGCTCAATGGTGTCGAACCGCTCGGCTATCTCGCCGATGTCCTCACCAGGATCGTCAACGGCCACCCCAACAGCCAGATCGACGATCTCCTGCCTTGGGTCTACATCAACAAGCTCGAGCTCAAGGCCGTGGCCTGAGAACACCGCTTACGATATTCGCGACAGATGACCGCAAACGATGCCTGGGAACTCGCGGGGCACGTTAATCGAGGTGCCGATCGCCGAGCCCCCAAGGTTGATTTCCAACAACAATCTCGCGACCGACTGAAGTTGGACGATATCTTCGTCGATGAGTTCAGCAAAGGCTTCGAACTCCTGCCCAACTGTCATGGGCACCGCGTCCTGAAGCTGAGTTCGGCCAACCTTGAGCTCATTCGCGTGCTGGAGCGCCTTGGCGCGAAACGCATCACGCAAATTGACTTGTGCCGATACGAGCCCGTCGCAGGCCCGCAAAACCGTCAGACGGATTGCGGTCGGATACACATCGTTTGTCGACTGGGAAAGGTTTACGTCGTCGTTGGGGTGCAGCCTTGCGTAATCGCCAATTTTGGCGCCGAGTTTGATCAGGGCCAGGTTGGTCACAACCTCGTTGACGTTCATGTTTGTCGACGTACCGGCCCCTCCCTGCATCATGTCAACCGGGAAGTTTTCTTCGATCCCCTTCAGTTCGATGATATCGTCGCACGCATCTGAGATAGCCTGGGCCTTTTCGGGCGAGAGCAGTCCGAGTTCCATGTTTGCAAGACAAGCAGCCTTTTTCACCATCGCCATCGACTGGATGAACTCGGGAAAATCCTTCAGCCGCAGCCCGGACACATCGAAGTTCTGTTCTGCTCGACGGGTGTGCACGCCATAGAGCACGTGGCCCGGTACAGCGAGCGGTCCGATCAGATCCGTTTCGATACGGTCGGCAATCATGGTTGCTAACTCCGCTCAGCCAAGACCTCGGGCGTCACCCACACAGGTGCAAGATTCACAAGTCTGGATACTAAGATGAGGTCCTCACGACCGGCTGATGACGGCGCCAGCCTTGATGGCGAGCGCCGCGATAGTCAGTGCCGGGTTGACGGCCGCGGATGTCGGAAGCACAGAAGCGTCGGTTACATAGAGGTTTGCAATTTCGTGGGAACGGCAATCAGGCGACACAACCGACGTCTCCGGATCGCTTCCAAGCCTGGCAGTGCCACACTGGTGCGAAGTCGTCTTTCTGCCGAAGGTTCGAGTAAGAACGATGGGGAAGCCCGCCCTTCGCATCACACCTCGCGTCCTGCGGATCAGCAGCTCGTGCGCTCCCATGTTGCTGCGAACCCAATGCATGACGATGCGGCCATTCTGAACCGTGACCCGGCTCTCTGGATTGGGCAGGTCCTCGCTGGTCAAGAACCAGCCATAGCAATTGCGGGCTATCAGCCCCGCCAGCCACCGTGGCAGCAAGGGCGCGTTCGCCTTGAGGATGTTACCCGTGATATGTCCAAGCAATTGCACGTTGCCAAGCGGGAAACCTGTTTCCGGATCGGCGTTATAGAAGTCGTTGAATGCCAGGGTCTTCTGGTAGACCGACGTATTGGCCGACCGCGGATCGATCGCCAGCATGGCGGTGGTGTTGTGGTTCATGAAGTTGCGGCCGAGTTGGTCGGAGCCGTTGGCCAGCCCGCGCCGATGCGCGGCATTCGCCGACCGCAGCAAGAGTGCCGCGCTTTGGACCGCACCAGCCGCAACGGCGAAGACGCCAGCGCTGATCCGCCGCTCAACACCATCCTTTAGAAACACTGCGGCAGTCACCTTGCGACCCATCGGGTCGGTTTCCAGCCGCACGACATTGGCCCCGGTCACGAGACTGACGTTGCTGCTGTTCAACGCGGCAGTCAGCGGTCCAACTTCGGCGTCGATCTTGCCGGAACCCGTGTTGGGAAACGCATCCCAACCGGTCTTTGCGCGGCGAAGCCACTCATTGATGTCGATAGCCAGGGGAAGGCTGGCTGGATGGATCCCCGCCTCTTTCAAGCGAGCGCGCACGGCCGCTATGGCCGGCTCGTCGGGTACCGGCGGAAAACGGTAAGGACCGGTGCGCGGCGGCTCGGTGGGATCCTGCGTGGGGTCACCCCGCACCTTGAAAATCGCCTCGGCTCGCTCGTACCAAGGCTCGAGCTCGTGATAGGTGATCGGCCACCCAGGTGAGGCGCCGTCCATGTGAGGGCGCGGCGAGAAATCTTCCAGCCTGTAGCGGTACATGACCGCGCCGAAGAACTTGGAATTGCCTCCGACATAATAGTAATTGCCAGGCAGGAAAGCTTGGCCGTCGGTGCCAACCCACTCTTCGGTCGAACGGTAGAAGCCCTTGAGAAATATCGCCCGGTCGTCGCGCGCCTGGGGCGCGTCGCGCAGGTGCTCGCCACGTTCCAGAATCACGATGCGCCTGCCGGTGCCGCCCAGGCTATGGGCCAGGGAAGCGCCTCCTATGCCTGACCCGATAATGACGATATCAGCTGTTTGATCCACGTCGATGCCTCAGTCTATGCGTTGCTCATTGTCGGCATCGAACAGCACGATCTTGCCAGTATCGACCGCGAGGGTCGCCGAAGTGCGGGCTGCCACGGCCCTTGGCGGCACACGAGCTGTGACTTCGACCCCGCCTGCCTGGAAAAGAGCAAGCGTATCGGGGCCCGTAGGCTCGACAACGTCGATGTTTACCGTGACCGCTTGCGCGGCTTGCTCGCCGGCGACGCTGAACAACTCCGGACGAACGCCCAGCAGAATACTGCGCCCAGCGTATTTGGCTGCCGCTTGTGAAGACAAAGCGATGCCTGAGAGGCGGGCAGCCGCCCCACCTGGGACGTCGATCACCGCGACTGGCCGACCGTCTTCCACGTCAAGTCTCGCCGGAACGATGTTCATGGAGGGCGAGCCCACGAACTTGGCCACGTATACGTTCGCCGGCCGGTCGTAGACCGACTGCGGATCGTCAAGGTGCTGGACCACGCCGTCCTTCATCACGGCAACGCGCGTGGCGAGCGTCATGGCTTCGATCTGGTCATGCGTGACGTATACGATTGTGGTTCCCAATCGTGCATGAAGACGCTTGATCTCGGTTCGCATGTCGACGCGCAACTTGGCGTCCAGGTTGGATAAAGGTTCGTCGAACAGGAACAGCTTGGGTTGGCGCACGATCGCGCGCCCCATTGCCACGCGCTGGCGCTGGCCTCCCGAGAGTTGCGAGGGCTTCCTGTCCAGAAGATGCGTCATCTGGAGCAGGTCGGCCGCCGTCTTGACCGCCTTGTCCCGCTCGGCTTGCGGCACGCCGCGGATCTTCATGCCGAACTCGATGTTCTGGCGCACGGTCATCGTGGGATAGAGGGCGTAGGACTGGAACACCATGGCGATATCCCTGTCTTTCGGCGACAGGTCGTTGACAACCCTGCCGGCGATGCGGATTTCGCCACCTGAGATGTTCTCGAGGCCGGCGATCATGTTGAGCAGTGTGGACTTGCCACAACCCGAAGGGCCGAGCAGCACCAGGAAGTCGCCGGTGCCGATGGAGATACTGACCTCCTTCAGGACTTCGAGGTCACCGTAGAGCTTGCGGGCCCGATCGATTTCAAGCGTTGACATAGCACTAGCCTTTCACGGCGCCGGCGGTCAGACCGCGCACGAAGTAGCGTCCCGCGACGACGTAAACGAGAAGGGTGGGGATGGCGGCAATCATGGCGGCCGCCATGTCGACATTGTATTGCTTGCGCCCCATCGTCACGTTGACGATGTTGTTCAGCGCCACGGTGATCGGCGATGATTGCCCTGCGGTGAACGACACGCCGAAAAGAAAGTCGTTCCAGATCTGCGTGAATTGCCAGATGCAAGAGACCACGATGATGGGAAGCGCGGTCGGCAACATCACTGAAAAGAAGATCCGAAAGAACCCAGCTCCGTCGATTTGAGCCGCGCGGGTCAGTTCGTCCGGGATCGTGATGAAATAGTTCCGGAAGAACAGGGTCGTGAAGCTTATGCCGTATACGGTGTGAACCAGCACGAGACCCGGAATGGTGCCGGAAAGGTGGAGGCGACCAAGCAGCTGCGCCATGGGCAAGATAACGGCCTGGAACGGCAGGAAGCAGCCGAACAGCAATAGTCCGAATATTGCGTTCGCCCCGGCGAAACGCCACTTCGTGAGGATATAGCCGTTTATCGCGCCTATCCCCGTGGACAGGATGACGGCGGGCACGACCATGAGGATGGAATTGATGAAGTATGGCCGCAGTCCCGTGCAGGCCGTACCAATGCAGGCCTCCTGCCATGCCTTGTTCCAGGCTTCGAAGGTGATCGCCTGGGGCACCCCGATGAAGGAGCCGCCATAGATTTCATCCAGCGACTTGAGCGAGGTGACGATCATCACCCAAAGCGGCATCAGGTAGAAGGCGGCGAGCGCGATCAGCGAGCCATAGATGAACAGGCGGCCGATCTGGTGTGAACGACGCGCCGAGCGTGCTTCAGTGCGCATTGCGGTCCTCCCTCAATTCCGAATAGAGGTAGGGAACGATGATGGCCGCGACCGTCATCAGCATCATGATGGCGCTGGCGGCACCTACGCCCATCTGGTTGCGCCTGAACGTCGCGGCGAACATGAAGGTCGAGGGCATTTCGGTGGCGCTGCCAGGCCCGGCATTTGTGAGGGCCAGAACCAGGTCGAAGCTCTTGATCGAGATATAGCTCAGTAGGACGATGACGCTCAGGAATGCCGGACGCAGCATCGGCACGATGACGCTGAGGTAGATTCGCGGCAGGCTGGCGCCCTCGATCTGCGCGGCCTTGATGATCGAAGTATCGATCGCTCGCAGCCCGGCCAGGAAAATGGCCATCGCGAACCCCGTCGATTGCCAGACCGCTGCGATCACCACGCAGTAGATTGCAAAGCTTGGTTGTGTGATCCAATCGAAGACAAAACCGGTCCAGCCGAGCTCGTTGACGACCTTCTGCAGGCCGAGGTCCGGGTTCAGGATCCATTTCCAGGCTGTGCCCGTGACAATGAATGACAAGGCCATGGGATGGAGGTAGACGGCTCGCAGAAAGCCCTCCGCCCTCACCTTCTGGTCGAGCAGAATCGCGAGGAACAAGCCCAGCGCGATGGTGATCGCCAGGAACAACGCCGTAAAGATGAAGAGATTGGCGACTGCAGTGTGCCAGCGCGGGGTCGACCACAAACGGACATATTGCTCGAGCCCGACGAAGTCGAACTTCGGGACCATCTGGGACGAAGATAGCGAGATCCAGGCCGTCCAGACTATGAAGAGATAGACGGCAATCAGAACGGCCAGCAGGCTGGGCGACAGGACGAGCCGCGGCAGCCATAGGTCCAATTTGTTCTTGAGCGACATGGGACTGAGCAACCTCGCTATTGCCGAGCATTGTTGCGGACGGTGTCCCCGCCGGCACGATTGCCGGCAGGGCTTTGATGGCTTGGACTAGCGGGCGTTGTTGATCCCGTCGACCAGGGCCTGAACAGCATCCTTGGACGACATGTCGGTGACGAAGAATTTGCCGACGACGTCGGTGAAGACGCCGGCGAATTGAGGCTGGGCAGCAAAGCCTTCCGTGAGGCCGCCGAGCATCGCGCCGTTCTTCACCGCCGCCTCGCGGTCAGCATAGCTACGCTTCGCGCAGTCATCGAAACTGTCGACCGGAACGTCGGAGCGAGCCGGGATCGAACCCTTGATCAGGTTGAACTGCTTCTGCACCTCGGGATCCATGATCGATTCTGCCCAGGCGTCCTGGCCTGCTGTGGTCACGGCATCATCGACCTTGAACATGCCAAATGCGTCGATCACGAACTTGAAGTTGGGCTTGTCGGTCGGCGTTGGGAAGCAGAGGAAATCGACGCCGGGCTTGAGGCCCTTGGCAAGGAACTCGCCTTTGGCCCAGTCGCCCATGACCTGCATGGCGGCCTTGCCATCCGCGACCATGCCCGTTGCGACGGCCCAATCACGCCCGGTGAAGCCGTCATCGACAAGTCCGCGGACCTTCCTAAGCTTGTCGAACGTCGCGATCATTTCGGGGCTCGAAAGAGCGCCCTCGTCCAGGTCGATGACTGCCTTCTTGTAGAATTCGGGCCCGTTCACGTCGACAAGGATTGCCTCGAAGACCTCGAGGATCTGCCAGCTCTCGTCACCCATGGCGAGCGGGACCACACCGGCGGCCCGGAGCTTGTCTCCGTCGGCGATCAGCTCATCCCAAGACTTCGGTTCCTTGACGCCGGCCTTGTCGAAAACGGCCTTGTTCGCCCAAAGCCAGTTCTGCCTGTGCATGTTGATCGGCACGGAAATGAAGTCGTCTCCGTTTTTGACGAATGCAAGCAGCTGCGGGGCGAGCGCCTTGTCCCAGCCGTTCTTGGTGTAGAGATCGTTGAGAGAGCGCAGGACGCCCTGCTTGCCCCAGTCGAGCCCTTCATAGCCAAGGAACTGCATCGTTGCCGGGGGTTCCCGGCGGCAAGACGCGTGCGCAATGCCTGCAGCGCGTTGGCGCCGCTGAGACCGCCGACCGCGCTATCTTCCCAGGTGTAACCCTTGGAGGCCAGCTTATCGGTGATGACCTTGAGCGCTTTGACCTCGCTTTCGGACACCCAGTGATGAATGCCTTCGACCTTGCCCTTGCTTTCGGCCATTGCCGCAACCGGCATGAAGGCGATCGAGGCGGCTAGGATGGTGGTGAGCTTCATTGTAGTTCCCCTTGTTGCTTGCGTTGGTGGCTTGATGGTCCGGCTCGATCCTGTGGGGCGCGTGCCGGGGCGTGTTGCGCATCAGAGCGGTTCGGCTGCCGATGCGTATGGAACGTTGCGCCGGCCATAGCGGCGGACGCGGATGTTGGACTGCTCGGCATGGCCGGCGAAACCTTCCATGATGCAGAGGCGCGAGCTGTACTGGCCGACCAAGGCGGACGCCTCATCGGTCTCGATCCGCTGGTAGGTGCAGGTTTTAAGGAACTTGCCGACCCACAGACCGCCTGTGTATCGGGCTGCCTTGTTCGTAGGCAGCGTGTGGTTGGTTCCGATCACCTTGTCGCCGAAAGAGACGTTGGTGCGAGCGCCCAGAAACAGAGCGCCATAGTTCTTCATCCTCTCAAGGAAATAGTCCGGATCACGTGTCATGACCTGCACGTGCTCGGAGGCAATGCGATCCGCTTCCGCCACCATCTCATCCAGCGTGTCGCACAGGATGATCTCGCCGTAGTCTTCCCAGGCTTTGCCGGCGACAGCCGCAGTCGGCAGGATTTTGAGCAAACGCTCGATCTCATCGAGGGTATCGCGGGCAAGTTTCTCAGAATTGGTGATCAGAACGGCGGGAGAGTTGACGCCGTGCTCCGCCTGGCCAAGCAGGTCGGTCGCCACGATCTCACCGTCGACACTGTCGTCAGCAATCACCAAGGTCTCGGTCGGACCGGCGAACAGATCGATGCCAACTTCGCCGAACAGCAGCCGTTTCGCTTCGGCGACGTAGGCATTGCCGGGGCCGGCCAGGATATCCACGGGAGCGATCGTCTCAGTGCCATAGGCCATGGCCGCGATCGCCTGGACACCACCAAGGCAATAGATTTCGTCCGCGCCCGCAAGGGCCTGGGCGGCGACGATCTTGTCGGCGATCTTGCCTCGAAACGGCGGAGCGCAAGTGATGACGCGTTCGCAGCCTGCCACGCGAGCGGTCAAGACCGTCATGTGAGCAGAGGCAAGCAGCGGATATTTGCCGCCCGGTACATAACATCCGACATTCTGGATCGGTATGTTCTTATGCCCCAAAATAACGCCTGGTAGCGTCTCGATCTCCAGATCGCGAAGTGTGGCCCGCTGGGCTTCGGCGAATTTGCGTATCTGGTCCTGGGCGAAATCGAGATCCTCGCGCTCGCGTTTGCTCAACGCGTTGATGCATCCGTCAATCTCAGCCTTGGTCAGGCGATAGCTGTCGCGGTCGAACCTGTCGAAGCGGATGGACAAATCGCGCACTGCCGCGTCGCCCCCTTTCTCGACTTGCGCCAGCAATGCCTGGACTGTCGCGGTTACTGCGGGCTGGCCATCGTCTGCGACACTGCCTTTGGCGGGCTTGACCGTGCGTATCATGGCAACAACTCTTGGTTTGCGGGCGCTTGCGCGCCGCATCATCAATGTGGTGGATGGCGAAATGCGAGGGCGGCGCATGACCAACCCTCGCGTCAATTTTGCTAGAGGTGCTGTTCGCGTGCACGCATCTGGGCGTAAGCAGCCTGCTCTTTTTCGTAGTAGGCTGGTGACGGGAAATCCCACCAGCCGGTGGCGAACGGCCCCGCAGCGTCACGCGACACGATGACTTCGACGAGAGCGGGCCCGCCGCATTCCAAGGCTGCCTTCAGGCTGCTTTCGAGATCTTCATCCTTCTCGACTTTCCAGGCCTCGAGCCCGAACGCGCGCGCCGAAGCCGTGATATCGGCCGAATAAGGCTGACCATTGCCTGAGTGATGGTTGAATTCGGAAGCAATGTGACGGCCCATGAACTTGCGCTGACCGCCTCGGATCGACATATATCCCGAATTGTTCAGCACGAGGAAGACCACATTGATGCCGTTCATCGCGGCAGTACCCATTTCGGGCAGCGACATCATGAAGTCACCGTCGCCAACGATCGCCACGACTTGGCGGTCCGGGCATGCGAGCTTTGCCCCCAACGCCGCCGGCACCGCCCAGCCCATTGGCGAATAGGAGCCCGAGGTCAGGTGGGTGCGAGGCTCGTAGACAGGGAAGCTTTGCTTCACCGAGCCCTGGGTATTGCCCGAACCGACAACCACAATACCGTTGCGATCGAGTACCTTGCGCAAAGCGACCAGCGGGCGCTGGGAGGTGAAAGGCGTTTCGCGGCTGTTTTCGCGCGGCGACACCTGAGCGATCCAGTCCGCCTTGGCCTTCTGAACGTCGGCCAGGAACTGCTCGCGTTTGCCCAGAGCCTTCTTAGCATCGCCCTCCGAGATGAGGGCCAGGATCGCCTCCAAGGCCACCTTTGCGTCTGATACGATCCCCACCTCGGTCGGATAGGTCTTGCCGATCTCGCGCGGGTCGAGGTCAATATGGATCAGCTTACCTGGAGGGATCGAGAACGAGACGCCCTTGGCGAAGGAAGATGCCGACCAGTCGGTGAAGCGGCAGCCGACCGAAACGACCACATCTGCGGAAGCAGTGATCTTGTTGCCGCAGGTCGTGCCGGTCTGGCCGACTGCTCCAATGAAGAGCTCGTGATCTTCCGAGATGGCGCCCTTGCCGTTCCAGGTGATCGAAACGGCGGCGCCGACGCGCTCGGCCAGACGCGTCAGTTCGCTCGACGCGTTGGCCGTGATCGCACCGCCACCGGCGACGATGACCGGGCGTTCGGCACTCAACAGGACCTTGACCGCGGCCTCGATCGCGCTCGGATCGGGATAGGCCACGCCAATGGGAAGGCGCTTTTCCAGCGGATGAATGGTGACATCGGCCGCTTCGACCTGAACGTCCATCGGCACCTCGACATGCACGGGACCCGGGCGGCCGGTGAGCATGGCGTTGAAGGCGCGATGCATAATGCTCGGCAGGACCTGCACGGACTGGGCTTGCCATGCCCGTTTTGTCACCTGCTCGGTGATGCGCGGGAAAGCATTGTCCTGTTGGCGCTCGATCTCCTGCATGGTGCCATGGCCGTGCATGTAGGTCTGTGGCGAGCCGGAGACGTAGAACAGCGAGGTGGAATCGCAATAGGCTGTGGCGAGGCCAATAATTGTGTTGGTCGCACCTGGCCCGACCGATGTCGAACATGCCATTGGCCGGCCGCTTGCACGGAAATAACCGTCCGCCATGTGAACGGCGCTTTGTTCGTGCATGACCTGGATGAAGGGCAATTGCGAGCCTTCCTCCAGGAAGGCATCGAACAGAGACCAGATGCCATGGCCGGGAACACCAGCCACGTATTCGACGCCATATTCCTTGAGCGCTTTCGCGACGATCTGCCCGCCGGTCAGTTTCATTGTTCGACCCTCTTGTCTTTGTTGGCGAGGCGATTGTGGATATGCTCCTCGTCCATGCGCCTAGTAAGCAGTCATCTGTGGCTGCGCGACAAGTTCGCAGGGTAGCTTTAATAGACGCGATGTGACGCGCTGAGAAAGAAGCATTGCGACATATGGGATCGGTCAGTTCCCGTGGGCTGCGAACTCAGCCGCATAGCGGGCTCGTTTTTAATCGAAGCCATTTTGCCCCCTTAGCAGCGAATTTGGCGCAATGTGACGCGACCGGAACCTTAGGTCGCGCACGAATTCGGGCTGCCGCGCAGTTTCCCCTCGGCATGCGATATGTCTTGATTGCGCGGGTAATCGGCTCGCGATGGTGAAAGCCATGAGCAACCAGAGTGGTTATCGGCCTGGCGCCGCAGAGCCAGCGAGGCTCTATGCCACCGTCGTGATCCAGCAGGGACCTGGCATTGGACATAATCCGGTAGTCAAGCGACGGGCACAGCAATGACGACGAAGCGCAACCAGCTAATTCTGCATGCTCTCGTGGCGCGACACGGCACGCTGGCCCTAGATGTGGATATTGCGCGCGAGCTCGGCTTCGACGGACTGGAAGCCTCTGGGGCCAAGATCCGCGCTTTTCTGGATGCCGGGTTCACTTTCCAGGAGCTGCGCCGCTTGATCGATGACATGTTCATTCCAGGCATCGGATTTCTTCTCGATGTGGAGCGCCACGGCAATGCCCGCAAAGCATTGCTGAAGGACGCGGAAGAGTTGATAGAACTCGCCGTCTCGGTTGGAGCGAAGGGCATTCAGGTCATCACCGGTCCAATCAGTCTCGCGGCTCTCGATCCCGAGGCCAGCAAGAGGCACCCGGATCTTTACCGAGGCGTCGTCGGGCTGCCGATCGAGGAGCAGATCGACATCACGGCGTCCGGGCTGGCAGCCGTCGCCGACCTCGCTGCTCAACGCAACCTGGTCATCTACCATGAGGCGCTGTCCTGGACCCCACTCAATACAATTGACAGGCAGCTTCGGACCATAAGGAAAGCGGCACGCGACAACATACGCGTCGTCGTCGATTTCTGGCACTGTTACACCTCCGGCGACGGCCCGGAACGCATTTCGCAATTGGACAAAGACCTCATCTACGGAGTTCACATTTGTGACTCTCTTGCGTTCAGCGGTGGCATCCCTAACGAGCCTGTTCTTCGCGACGTCGAAACCGGCAAGGGCGTATTGAACCTGAGAGAGTGGGTGGCTGCAGTGAAATCCACCGGCTACGACAGCTGGTGGAGTTGCGAGTTGTTCTGCAAAAAGCAGCACCAGATGGACAGCTACGATGTGGCGCGCGAGTTGAAAATCCTGATGCAGGATCTTGTCGGCTCCTAGTCTTGAGCGATCCATCATCCGGCAACATCGGACCGACGGCTTGCGAAAGATTTTGTCGCAGTCCTCAGGCTATTCGGTGGATAACTGTGCCTTGGCGTCGAAACGGTTCGAGGGTCTCGGCATCAAGCTGGCGCCCAGCGAGCATATGGTCGATCGCGTCAGGTCCCGAAACCTGAAAGGGGGCGGTTTTCGCGATGCTCTCGACCGTAGCGACAACTACTCTCGCGGCGCTTCGGCGGGACATAACGCGCTTGATTTCGGCGTCGGGAAGGTCAAAGGTGGTCAATCCGACGGAAGCATGGACCGCGCAATCGGCGACAAAGAACATGTCGGCGTTGAACTGCTCCAATTGCGAAAGGGCGGTAGTTCCAACAGAGCATCCCTTCTCCTGGTCGTACAAGCCGCCCAAAAGAACGACGCTCGCTTGACGATGCCCTTCCAGCGCAGTCGCGACAAGTAGGGAATTCGTCACAATCGTTAAAGACATGTCGCGGGGTAAGGCGCCGGCGAAGGCAACACTGAGGGCTCCATGGTGCATCATGATCGTTGCGCCGGATTGTACGAGTTTCGCTCCGGCAGCAGCCAGCGGTGCGAGATCCATGGTCGAGGACCTCGACCGCCTCGGGCCCGGTCTTGGCCTCCGATGCCCTTGCCAGCGCTCCGCCATAGACCCTGCGGCAAAGTCCGGCTCTGGCAAGATCGCGTAGATCGCGGCGCACAGTGTCTTCAGAGACACGAAATTCAAGAGCCAGCGCGTTGGCCAGGACCTTGCCATGCTCGGCCAATCTCTCGCGAATGATCACCTGGCGTTCTTCTGCAAGCATCATTCGAACATCCTTGAGACGATGATGTGCGACTTTCTTTGGTTCAGGCCAGCGGATATAAATCCCAAGAGCCTCGCGCTGCAATGTCATCGTGGACCGGCATCGCGCCTGGTCTACGACTAGAGCACCCCCTGCGGCACGCCGCTAGCCAATCCTGCCGACGCGCTATGGAAATAGACTTCAAGCAGCTACGACGGGGTCTCAACCGCTTCGGTCTGGCGCGTTGCTGGGTTCTGCCTGCGGGCAAATGGTCAGAACGCGCGTTGACTTCTCAGTGACGCCCGGCGTCCTTGCCGCGATTCCATTCCGCCGTTGCGGTGATGGTGAGGGAGATCTCGACTCCCATTTTCTGGCGGATCGGACGACCTCACCGATCGCATCACTGTGCGTCACTCATTGGCGCCGTGCGAACTTGTCGCTCGATTGAGCGAGTGGAAGGATGCGTCCAATCGTTCCGCAGCGCAGCCGGCTGTCGGATTGAGCGAGTGCGGCACCGGTCTCCCGACCGGTCCAGAGCTGGGCCGAATGCGCAAGGATATTTATGAGCCTTCTGACAAATGACATCCCCCGCAAACCTCGCTTTCGCGCGGGTATGGTGGGAGGAGGGCGAGGATCGTTCTTCGCAAGCCGGCATAGAACTGCCATGCGGCTAACCAATCGTTTCGAACTGGTGGCAGGCGCGTTCTCGTCTGACCGTCACGCCTGCATTGAAGCCGGCAAGGCCCTAGGAGTGGCTTGGGACCGCACCTACTTCAGCTTCAGTGACATGGCAGCGGCGGAAGCGGCGCGCGATGATGCCATCGAAGTCGCGATTATCGTTACGCCCAACCATCTCCATTTCGAGCCATGCAAATTGTTTCTCGAAGCGGGGATTCCCGTCATCTGCGAAAAGCCACTGGTCCACTCATCTGAAGAGGCACGCGAGCTCCAGCGGATCGCTGCCGCAAACGAGACGTTCTTCGCTGTAACATACACCTATACAGGGTATCCAATGGTCCGAGACGCCCGCGCTCGCATCCGCGCGGGCGAAATCGGGCAGGTACGCTTCATGCATGTAGAGTACTTGCTGGAATGGTTGGTCAACGACCCCTCGAAGTTGGGCAAGGGCGGGGTATGGCGCGGCGACCCGGCAAAGGCGGGACCGACGGGCGCGCTGGGGGATATCGGAACCCACGCCTTCAACATCCTCGAATTTGTTTCCGGACTCCGGTGCACCGCACTCAACGCCAATTTGATGCGAACCGTTGACTCCTTCGGGCTAGACGACACTGACGTGATCCAGTTGGAATTCGAGGGTGGCGCCAACGGCCTCTTGTGGTCCTCTCTTGCCGCTCCGGGCCACCGCAACGGCCTGCGTTTAAAGATCGTCGGCTCGAAGGCCACCCTCGAGTGGCGGCAGGAGGCACCGGAGACACTCACTGTGTCCCGCCTCAGCGAAGGCGACCTTACCTATCGTCGCGGCCACGGCGACATGTCCTCGGATGCGCAACTTGCGACCAGTCTGCCGGCGGGCTCTCCTGAAGGTTACCTCGAGGCACTCGCCGTTCTATACAGCGATTATGCGACTGCGCTTGAAGCCGGCCGAAACTGGCGAGGTGCGCTCCCGGTGCCAATCGCAGACGTTTACGAAGGGCTGCGGGGCGTTCTGCTTTCCGAGATCAGCGTCAGTTCTTCAGCTTCCAAATCGTGGATTGCCTTCCCCGGCTCCGAGCAGACGAGCCAATGATCTTCTAAATCCTTGCCAAGGTGACACATGTCAAAGCCACCGGACTCATCATTCTTGCACCGTCTCGCTGATTTGGCGGATGCCGAGACGCTGCCCCGCTATATGGTCGAGCTTGCCGTCGATACCAAGCCGAAGCCCGGATATAGATTCGATCCGGTGACCGAGGCTGATCGAGAAGCAGAAATCGCGTTGCGTGCCGCCATAATGGCGGAGTTCCCGGATCACGCTGTACTTGGAGAGGAATTCGGCGAGACGGGCGGCGGTAGCGACTGGCGTTGGGTGCTTGATCCCGTGGACGGAACCCGACCTTTTATCTGCGGCATCCCCGTCTGGGGAACGCTCATCGGTCTGACGGTTCGCGGGCGCGCCGAGATGGGGATGCTCAGCCAGCCCTATATCGGCGAACGGTTCTGGGCGGACGCAACAGGCTCATGGCGCCAGCGCGCCGGTGAGCCCCAGCCACTCAGGACGCGTGGCATCGACACCCTCTCCGACGCCATTCTCCACACCAACTCCCCCGAACATTTTCACGGCGATCTCAAAGCTGGCTTCGAGCGGCTGAACAGCGCGGTCAAGATGACTCGGTACGGTGGGGAATGTTATGCCTTCGCCATGCTAGCGGCGGGCCGGATCGATCTGGCGGTTGAACCTTCCCTGCAGCCCTACGACATCGTCGCGCTGATCCCGATCATCGAGAAGGCAGGTGGTGTGATCACTCGTCTCGACGGCGGCCGAGCTGAGGAAGGAGGCCCCGTCCTTGCCGCCGCGACGCCGTCGCTGCATCGGTTGGCACTGAATGAACTCGTCCTGAACACCTAAACTGCAAGACATTCAAGCGATTGAACGGGTAGCGTGAAAGTCGGGTTCGTCAAAGCCGAATATAGGGCCGACGAGTAATGCTCTTAGTCGGTTCGCATTTCACATCTGGATCATGTCCGAACCGTCGCCCAGATATTGCAGCACTTCCCTCGGGATGCCTGGGTCGCTCCTGTCAATCACGGTAAGTTCCTTGAGGTGACTGCGTTGGAGCAGGCCCGGCCCCTTGTAGTGCAAGGCGACCTTCGTCGAATAGGGCTGTCGGAAGGCATTGGCGGCAATGCCACTGGCGATGCCGAACATGAAACGCTTCGCATTTCGCTTGACCTGGGCATAGACACCGAAGGTGAGCTCATTGCTCTGGATGCCTTCGAAATCGGCCGTAAACAGCCGGTCCGCAACTGGGAAGCTGAACCCGTAGTACTTGAAGACGTATTCCGTTCTTCCCGGCCGGTCGAAGCTCGGGAACCGCTCGATATAGTAATGCTGGAGAAAATTGTTATTTCGATAGAGGCAGAATGCCGATTTTAGAATGAAACCTTTATAGATCGATGAAAACTGATATCGGTCATAGACACCCAGGATCTCCGAATCCTGCACACTACCGTCGAAGACAATATTCGAGAGGAAGTTGACAAACTCCGGCAGATGGCGCGCCGTGGACATCGCATGAAAAAAGTTGCCATCAATGAGCGTCCTGAACTCCTCGGGGTCGGAGAAGAGGATCGGAACGCTCAATCCGAAGAAGTTAGCGATCGTGCGCAGATTGGCGCTGGACGGCACATGGGCGCCAGAGAGATATTTGTTAAATTGTTGCCGATTGACGTTCAATTTGCGACAAACAGCGGCGACAGACCCGTGGCGATCGCACAAGGTCCTCAAATTTGCCGCGAGCGCGGCGGTATCCCCCGCGATGTGGTTCACCTCGATCGCCTCCCCTATGACGCGAACAGACGCTATCTGTACGTCAGTTTAATGCAGACTTCAACGAGATGCGAAGTTGGCTGCCAGAGGCGAATGCGCCCATACTTGGGGCCAGATCAGGAGCGCCCGGCATGGCAATTCACGGCAAGACTGGGTGGTCAGTTATGGGGACCGGCACCATTGCCACGGAGCAGATGGTCGCGGGCATCAGAGCGCAGGGGCATACTCCGTTGTGGGTGGTCAGCCGCCGAAAGATGGATGCAGCTCATTTCGCTCAGGATCTCGACATTCCGCAATGGACGACCAACCCGTCGGAGGCTCTCGGCGATCCTGACGTCGAGTTCACCTATGTCAGCGCGCGATTGAGGCGGCGGGCCCATTACATCACCGCCGCGGCCAAAGCTCGCAAGAACGTCCTTTGTGACGGACCGATCTCCGAAAACAGCAAAGTGGCCGCTGAGCTTGTGCGTCTGTGCGACAGCGCCGGGATTGTGCTTGCGGTACATCAACCATTCCGTGCGTCGGCCATCCACCAGACGATGCGCAGACTGATCCTGGATGGTGACATCGGGAAGGTGCAATCGATCCTTCTTACCCGCGAGGGACCGTACAAGCCCGCTGCCAAGCGCAGAAAGGACGATCTCGACAACGAGGGCGACATCTATCTCGACATGTCCGTCGACGACATCGACCTTGCCAGGTTCCTGACGGGTGGAGAACCGCGCGAAGTCTCGGCCATTTGCACTGTTGCCGATGGCAGACCCAACCAGATTTCCTATTCCTTCCAACTCGACGATGGCAGTCTGTTTCATGCATTCGAAAGTTTTGCGATCGCCGACCTGGAAAGCACGGTTGTGGTGGCTGGAGATCGCGGCACGCTGATCGCCCACGGTACGCTGAATGGCAAGGCTTCGGGTACGCTCATGCGTCGGCACGCAGCCAAGAACGAGCTCGTGCCGGTTCGCGACGGGGATTCGCATGTTGCTGCAGTCGAGGACTTTGTCAGCGCCGGGGAGCGCAGGCTGACTTGGCTGGCACGGGGGTCAGATAATGTCGTCGCCCTGCGCGCCGCGGAGGCTTTGGCTAAGGCCGCCTCGAAGCGCCGCACCGCCACAGTTCAAGGAGGTCAGCCAACGAGGGGCCTCCTTAAGCGAGATCAATCTGCACAGGATGCTGCGGGCCAGTGACCCGCACCAGAAAGCGAGGAGCAAGAGCGGCCTAGACCTGCCTGGTGTCACGGGATGGCTTCCCCGAATACCCCATTGCACGGGAGATCTGCCCTGCGATCTCGGCAATTCGCCCTCCGGTCGAGGGGACATTCTCGTCGGTAACACGCGCGATTGGTCCACTGATGCTGATGGCGCCGAGCGGGCGCCCCGATTGATCGAAGACGGGTGCACCGATGCAGCGTCCTCCTATGGCGGACTCCTCGTTGTCGATCGCATAGCCTCGCTCCCGGATAAGTGGAAATTCGGCACGCAATTGGTCGACTGTGGTGAGGGTGTTATAGGTGTAACGGGGCAGCCCCGGCTGCTTCAGCAGCACGTCCACTTCATGCGGATCAAGCCAGGCGAGAATCGACTTTCCGAGGGAAGTGGCGTGCCATGGGTTGACTACTCCCACGGATGCTCCCTGACGCAACGTCTGCATGGCCTCGATACAATCCACGACAACAACCTCGTGGCGCAGCCAAAGTGCGAAGCTTACCGTCTCGTTGAACTGTTCATGCAAGGTTTCCAGATAGGGGTGGGCTACCGTCCGAACGTCCCTGCGGTGGAGTGATTTCTGCCCAAGAATATAAAGCCCAATGCCCAGGACATAGCGATTTCCATTCACCTTTTCGATCAGCCCATGCCCGACGAGACTGGCCACATAACGTGACGTGGTTGGCTGTCCCAGCCCGACCTCGCGCGCGATCATCGACATCGACATGGGCTGATCAGAGCGCTCAAGAACGCGCAAGACTGCAACCGCCCGATCGACAGCGTCGAAGCGGGCACTTTTTTCCTCGTCAGTGAACAGGTCGTTTGGCAAGATCGTTCCAGCGAATCCCGTGGCAATCGCCCCCTTGGTGCTCCAAGTCGAACCGGTCGTCAATTAAGTCGCGGCGCGGCGTCCAACAGCATTCTTGTGTAAGAGTGCTTTGGCGAACGCAGGACGTCATTCGTTCGTCCCGCCTCAACGATGCTTCCATCCTTCATGATTATGATGGATTGTGCAATTTCGGAGACCAGCGGCAGGTTGTGGGTTATGAAAAGCATCGCAAGGCCGTCCTTCTTCAGATCGAGCAGAAGCTCGACCACGGCCGCCTGCACAGACACGTCGAGAGCCGAAGTGATTTCGTCGCACACCAGAAGCTTAGGTTTGACCGCGAGCGCGCGGGCCACGGCCACGCGTTGACGCTCACCTCCCGATAGATCGCCCGGGTAAAGATTGACAACCCGTTGCGGTAATCGAACCCGGTCAAGAAGCGACCGCACTTCGGCACCGACCCTTGCTTTGTCAGCCAGCCCCGTCAGGCGAACGGCGCGGGCGATGCTTTGCGCGATCGATTCCTTTGGGTTGAGCGAGCGGTCAGGATTTTGGAAGACGATCTGCATGGCGCTCAAATCTGCCTTGGAGCGACTTGAGACGGCGAACGGCATCAAATGCCCCTCGAACAACAAGCCGCCCGAAGCGTTGCTGTGCAAACCGGTCACGCATCGGCCCGTAGTGGTTTTGCCGCTGCCGCTGCCGCCGACAAGGCCGACGCACTCGCCTTTGCCGACCGAGAATGAAACGCCGTGCACGACCTCGACGTGGCCATGAGCCGCGCGCAGGTTCTTCACCTCGAGGACGGTCTGGATTTTGGCACCGTCGGCCTCGGACGCCGCCGCAGGACCATCGGTTACCAGTCGTGGAATAGCGTCGAGCAGCATGCGCGTATAGTCGTCGCTCGGTGCTGCGAAGACCTGCCTGCGGCTCCCCTGCTCGACGATCCTTCCAGAAAGCATGACGGCCACCCTGTCGGCCACGACGTTCACGACCGCAAGGTCATGGGTGACGTAGACCACGCTGGCGCTGCTGGACTTGACCAGCCTCGCTATCAACTCAAGGATCGTTTGCTGGGTGGATACGTCCAGGCCCGTGGTGGGCTCATCCATCACGATGACCTGCGGAGCCGTGACGAAGGCCATGGCAATTGCGATGCGTTGCAGTTGACCGCCGCTGAGCTCGAATGGATAGCGTCTCAAAAACTTTTCATCGTCTGGGAGATCGACGCTCCGCAACGCGTCACGCATCAGTTGCTTCATGCCGGTGCCCGAATGGCCGTGCGCCGCAAGAAGCTCGGCCATTTGCTTGCCGACTGACATGCGGGGGCTGAAGCTCGTGGTCGGATTCTGTGGAACCAGCGATACTTTGCCGCCCTGGAAGGCACGTTTCCTCCGGCCCGAGAGTGAGAGGATGTCGGTGCCGCCAATCAAAATGTTGCCGGAGGAAATGCGCATTCCCGGCCGCGCAAAGCCTAACAAACTCAAGGCGACTGACGTCTTTCCAGATCCCGATTCACCGATGATGGCCAGGACTTCACCCCGCTTCACATGAAGGGAGACGTCGCTGACGATTTCGCGGCCGTTGAGGTCATGCATGAAAAGCGATTGCACAACGAGCGGGATTGCTTCGGTCATTTCAAATCTCTTTCGACCGACCGACCGAGCGCGCAAAGCTGTCGGCAAGCACGTTGACGGCAACGGAGAAGGCAGCAATTGCCAGAGCTGGCGCGATTGCGATCCATGGCGAGATCGTGATGCCAATCCGGTTTTCGCTGATTATCAGACCCCAGTCGGCCGCCGGCGGTGGCAGGCCCAGGCCCAGGTAGCTTAGCGAAGCGTAGAGGATGATCGACCCGCAAAGTCGGACCCCGAAGTCGGCCAGGACCGGTGTCAGCACGTTGGGCAGGATGTCAAGGAAGCAGATTGCGGCCCAGCTTTCCCCGCGCGCGAAGGCAGCTTCGACGTACTCGTTCTTTGATATGTCCATCGTGATCAGTCGCACGATACGGAAGATGCGGGGTGAATGCAGGATCACAATCCCTATGATGACTGTGGGCAGGCTTGGCCCGGTCGAGGCGAGAAGGACGAGAAGAAAGATGGCCGGCGGGAGCGCGTAGATCACGTCGGAAATGGCAATCAGAAAAATATCCAGCGGGCCTCGCCGCATGCCCGAGTAGATGCCAAGCGGCACCGCGACTACATAGGCCGCCACGGTCGCGCAAAGCGCGACGACGAGCACAGTCCTCCCGCCATAGAGAAAGCGACTGAAAGTGTCGCGCCCCAGGAAGTCGGTTCCGAGCCAATGCTCGTGGGTTATGGTCGCGAAGGGAGCCCCGACGATTTCATCGAAGGCGTACGGACTGAACAATGGTCCGAACGAGGCGAGGGCAACGATGATGACGACCAGGACCAGAGCGATGCGAGCTGCTGGCTTCGCCAGGGTCAGGCGCAGGACGGAGCGGCGCATACGGTCAATCTCTCCGGCTAGGTCGTGCCGCGCGCCACGCGCAGCCTTGGATTAAGAAGAAGGATCAGCGCTTCGGACACCAGGTTGATAAGCACATAGGTCGCCGTGATGATCAGCGTGATGGCCAGCACTGTCGGCATGTCTCGGTTGATAACCGCTTCCGAGAGCGCGCTGCCGATGCCCGGCAGTTGAAAGACGGACTCGGTGACAACCACTCCGCCGGCCAACCAGGCCGCATTCAACGCGATCGTCTGGATGCTGGGTGTGATCGTGTTGGGAAGAACATGACGTAATAGCACCCGCGCGGGGCTTATGCCCCTCAGCCGTACCATATAGATGTATTCGGCGTTCAACACTTCGAGTGCCACCGCCCGCACCATGCGTACGATCTGGGCCAGCGTTGTGCCGAGCAGGGTCAGGACCGGCAAAATGAAAAGGGTCGATTGAGATGAAAGCGGAAGGCTGTCGTTGATCAGCGAAACCGGCGGCAACCAACGAAGATAAACCGCGAAAAGCACAATCAATACCGTGCCGATTACGAACTCAGGCAGGGCAACGGTCACGATTGTCGGAACTGATATTAGGTGGTCGGCCAATCTGTCTTTGTAGATCGCCGCGGCAACGCCGAGCACGAAGGAGAGCGGTATCAGCAGGAGCAGCGATGTGACCGTCAGTATCAGGGTGTTGACGGCCCTCGGCCCAATCGTCTCCCAGACTGGCCGGCCGGACGGAATTGACCGGCCGAAGTCGCCGGTGAGCGCGCCCCCGATCCAGCTGGCATATTGCACGACGGCCGGCCGATCCATGCCAAACTCGCGCCTGAGCGCCTCCACCGCCGAAGGGTCCGCCTTGGGACCGAGCGCTGCCCGGGCCGGATCTCCCGGCAGATATTGGGTCGCGGCAAAGACGACAATGGAGACGGCAAAAAGAGTGACGACAGCCAGGACTATTCTTGTCAACAAAAGCTGCAGCAAGGGTTTATTCAAGGGGTCTCACCTTCAGAGAAAGGGAGCCGCCGCGGCTTGGCTGGCCACGGCGGCTGCAGTTTACCCGAGATAGACGCTTTCGAACTGGTAATAGCCGAGATTTCTCTGGGTGGAGGGAACGATATTCTTGACCTTGGCGCTGGCGGCGTCGAGAAGATCACGGAAGCCCCAGATGATGTAAGCTCCCTTGTTCCACAGGACCTTCTGAGCCTCCACATAATATTCGCGGCGCTTGGGGCCATCGAACGTGGTTCTTGCCTTGCTTACCCACTTGTCGAACTCGTCACTGGTCCAATCCGGTTCGTTCCAGTAGGCACCCCGGGCATAGCCTTGGCCGAACTGGGATTCGAGAGTGTGCTGTCCCCAATCCGAACTACCCATCTGCGTCTTTTTGAAGTTCGGGCCGGAATAGTAGCTGTCGGGCGGCACGACCAGAAGTTCGATGTTGACGCCGATCTTCTTGGCCTGGTTGGCGATGAGCGTAGCCGACGCCTGCATGCCTGGAGCGGCATCCGAGGTGTAGAGGGTGATCGCCTGGCTATTGTCAAAGCCCGCCTGCTTGAGCAGCGATTTCGCCTGATCCGGGTCGTAAGCGCGTTGCGGCAGTTCGGAGGCGTAGTCTGGATCCGTGATGCAATGCAGGTCGTTGCCAATCCTGCCATATCCCGACAATGCGTTGTCGAGCAGTTGCTGGCGGTCGATCATGAGCCGGAACGCCTGGCGGACGCGCACGTCCGTAAAGGGTTTCAGGTTCGTCATCATGAATTGGTCGGTCGTGGCACCGCTCTTCGAGCGCAGCAGGGTGAGTGCGGGATTTGCTTCAATCAGGCGCGCAAGACTTCCATCGAGCTGAGCCACGGCATCGACCTGGTTGGCCACCAGCGCATTCATGCGCGCGGTCGGGTCGTTGATCGCGATGAATTCGACCCCATCGAGATATGGCTGGTCGGGCGTGCGATAGTTATCGCTGCGTGCCAGCGTCACCCGCTGACCGCGGGACCATGACACAAACTTGAAGGGCCCGGTCCCGATCGGCTTGTCGAAGTCGGTCGTGCCGTCCTTCATGAGGAACATGACCTTGCTGCCCAGCACTTGCGGCAGCAGCGCATAGGGCTGCTTCAATTCGACTTCGACCGTATTGGCGTCGAGCGCGCGTACCCCTTTCGGCTCCATGAGCGGCGCCAGGTTGGGGTAGGCATCGGCCTTGTTGTCAGAATTGAGGATGTACTGGATGGTGTAGACGACGTCCTTGGCCGTGAAAGGCGCGCCGTCATGCCAGACCACACCTTTCTTGAGCTTGATTTTCCAGACGTTGCCCTCGGCGTTGTGAGTGAAGTCATCCGCCAGCTTGTTGTAGAGATTGCCATCCTTGTCGAAGTCGGTGAGCCGGTCGAAGATCGACTGGGCGACGGCGAAATCCATATCGCCTGTCGAGATGAAGGGGTTGAGCGACGATTTCGCCCCGGCTGCGCCTAGACCGACGCGGAGCGTCCCTCCCCGCTTCGGTTCATCGGCCAGGGCCGGGCGAAGCCCCGCCCCGGCAAGCATCATACCGGTGCCCAACAACAAGCCTGTCTTCAGCACATCGCGCCGCCCGATAAGCGTCGAATCTGCCTTTGGGCGATTTATGTCCTTGCTCATTCCACATTCCCTCCTGTTTAGATGGTTTTCTTCGGCTTATTCATTCAACCAATGGGCGGAGCGCCCGCGCCTGGCCACGGCTTAGGCAAGCAGTCCAGCAAGCTTGAGGGCCTTCAGGATGTTTTCCTGGTCCTGCTTGGCCAGGTTGCCATTGGGCTTGCGCGGTTCACCCACCTTGCGGCCTTGAGCGTTGATGGCAAACTTGATGCGGGCGGGGAAATTCACGCTCTTGGTCATCTCCCGTGCGAGCGGCGCGATCTTGTCCGTCAGCTTCCGGCCAAGGACGTAGTCGCCGGCTGCGTGGGCGGCGAAGATCTCCCCGTACTGTTTCGGGATGACGGTGTTGATGCCGGAAATCGAGGCCTGCGCCCCAAACAGAAAGCTCGCAATGTTCACGCTGTCCGCCCCAGCGGCAATGGCGACCCGGTCGCCGACGGTCTGGACGAGTTCCGTCACCGGCTCCAGCGCCACTTCCTTCACGCAGATGACTTCGGGCAGTTGGGCTACGCGCTGCATGACGGCAGGGGGTTGAAGAAGTGGTTATAGTAGATGATGGGTAGAGAGGTCGCCGCCCCAACATCCTGGATGAACTTGTCCAGCCCATCGCCCGACGGGGTATTATAGATTGGTGGCCCAAGCATCAGCGCACAGGCGCCGGCCTGCTTGGCGAGCAGACCACGCTTGATGGCGTCGCGGGTGGTGGTTGTGATTATCCCGGCGATTACGCGCAGCTTGCTGTTGGCCGTGGCTGTTTCCACCAAGAGCTCGAGTTCCTCTGCGGAAAGCTCATCGCCCGAACCGGTGCTTCCGCCGACCACGGCAAGGCGAATGCCAGCGCTTTCCATGAACCGAAGCTCACCCTTGAAGAGATCCAGGTCGAGATCACCATCGGGTCTAAACGTCGAAACGAGCGGCGGGATGATCCCCTTGATCTCGTCCTTTTGAAGCACAGTCGCCATTGCAGTTCCTTATTTCACCTGGTGAAAGTCACTATTACTGAATGAACATCCTGCGAAGCGCGGAGCTTGTCAAGGGCATTTCGCAATGACGGCGCTGAATGCCCGAGACAGGCTTGCTGCGCTTTGGTTTTCAGCCCGCCGAACCCGTTCGCTGGTCAACAGGCATCTTCGTGCGGGAAGCAGTGAAGCCGGCCATAATGCGACGCGGTCGGAGCACCGATCTTGTGGCGCAAGACGAGAATGCACACAGCGGGGTCATGGCATGAGGTGCGCGGGCTTGGTGGCAACCAAATCCCGCACCACACCCTTTGCGACCTTTGCACTCCTGGCGCGGCGATCGCGCTTGTGCTCTAGGCCCCGTACCTCGGCCGATCCGTAAGGATCACTGTTCTTGCGACCTGGAAACAGGCCACTCCCGTAACGCGACGGCGTGACATCCGTGACCCCGATCACAGTGTCCTGCCCCATCTCGCATCACCGTCGGCGTCTGGCAGGGAAAGCGATGCGGACGACCATAAAGGACGGTCAGTCGCTGTTTGCCCGACCGAGATCGATGATATGAGACGAACTGGGGCAGCTGTCCTCAACGGCCAAAGTACGGTCAGCTATTGTCCGTTGCGCAGATCGCTGATCTTGGCGACAGAAAGCCTGACGTCTGAGAAGACGGCGGTCGTCCCCTCGCCCGTCGGCGATTGAACGCCCAATCCTATGCGCACCGGCCGCCTTTCGACGCCGGGCAGAGTGAACCAGCGCAGGAAATTCCAGTATTTGCCGTCTTCCGAAAAATGGAACGCGACCGTCTCGCCATCGCAATAAGCACGCAGCCACACGTGGGCGCCCGAATGACGAGGACCGTCCGAGTCGTCGGATGTGCCGCGCGTCACCACGCTCACGATGGTCGGCTTACGCGCGGCAGAAAATTCGAAGGCGATCTTTGCCCAATTGTTGTCGTCGCATTCGATGAAGATCGCGCCGGCGTCGTAAGCGGAGGCGAAGTCGACGGAGACCCGGGCAGACAGCGCAAAATGCTGCTCGTCGATCTCGCGCACCAATCGCGTGACATTCGCGGCCCGGCTTTTGCCGCTCGGGGCGAAGAACCAGTCCGTGTTCGCGTTGGCCCGCAGCCGCACCGAGGCGTTCTCGATTGCCGCGGAGCCGTTGTCAGCCCCCTCAACGCGCATGCTGTCGAGCTTCATGTTTTTTCCTTCACTTCAACAAATTCCGCCGAGAGCCGGCCGGTTTTGACCGGCTTAAACAGCGCTGAGAACGGCACTCGGCGCCAATGCTTGATACCGCCCGCGAAGCGCGCCAAGGATCGCCGAATTCAGGGGTGGAGTTCTATGGCGAGCCACACCGAATCGGTATCCGCGTAGTAGCGGTGCCATGGGTAGGCCCACTCATTCTTGCCGCTGACCCTGCAGAAGGGGTCATGCGAATAACCGACCGGCATCACAACGTCTTCATAAATTGTCGTTTCGTCACGAAGTCGAAACTTCTGCATCCGGCCGGAGCCGTGGATTTGCGTGTGTGTTTCAAGGAAGCGATGCTCATTGTGAATGAAGCAGTCAGTGTCTCCCGGCGACCACCAAAGGTTCAGCTTGAGGGTGAACGTCTGCGGGGTGCCGGGTGCTGCGCGCTCGTTGGTGAATACCAAAGGATCGGTGCTGACCGTGCCGATCTCATCCTGCGGGGAAATGAACAGCGGCGTGTCGCGTGGGAAGCTCTTGATTCGATTGCCAAGCCAGTCCCAGCCACGAAATATGCAGCCGCCGAGATTGGTGGCTTTTCGCACCTTCAGAAGCGCCGCCCGTTCCGCGGATTTGATTTGCCCGCCCTTCAGCCATGTCGATTTCCAGGCAGGCACGATCGCCGGATGCTCATCTCCGGTGATCATCGCGCTGGGGCTGACATTCACAACGACAGCGTCTTCAACGGGATAGTCGTGGACATCTTCGACGAGCTTGGCGAAGATGAAGTCGTCGGCAAACGAAAGGTCTCTCGTCTGGTTCGGCACGGTTTTGTCGTCCATCATCAGGGTAACCTGAGCCCGACCACACCACAATGCGGACGCCAAAAGAAGTGCGCGTCTGGACGATTCTTGTCGTAACTTGACGTCAATTCTGCGCCATATTGCGAAGTGCGCCGGTCCCGGTGGGTAAGCCGGCAATCGGGTGTCTTCGAAAGACTGGCTCTCAGGGCGCCAGCGATGCCAGGCAAAGAGTGACCTCACCACAGCGAACTTTCTCGCTCGGCGCGTCACATTGCTTCCATGTTCCATGCGTTGCGAACTTGTCATGAGCTCTCGATGTTTGCCTACTGGGCGAGATTGGCAGAGGCAGCTTCGACATTGCGTCGTATCGATGATCGAACAGGAGATCTGCCGCGCCAAAATCCGGCATGAAACCCGACCTCAGGCTGGAGCTCGATCAGAGGATCTCGACCCATGACAAAGTATGGCTCGGCGCTCTTGGGCATCCGACCGCGGGATGAAATTATGCAGACCAACTGTGACTACATAGTCGTTGGCGGCGGCTCGACTGGATGCGTGGTTGCCGCGCGGCTTTCGGAAGATCCTGATGCCTCGGTCTTCCTGCTGGAGGAAGGCCCACGCGACTTCAATCCCTACATCCATATCCCGGGTGCCTACTATAAGACCGCACAAGGGCCCCTATTGAAAAGGATTCCCTGGGAACCAACCGCAGCCCAATCCCGTGTCGAGCAGCCGACGATGGTCCAGGCCCGGGTGCTGGGCGGCGGCAGTTCCGTCAACGCGATGATCTATATCCGCGGCGCGCCATCCGACTATGCGCGGTGGGAAGCGCTCGGCGCGGATGGCTGGAATTATGATGATGTGTTGCCCTACTTTCGGCGGTCGGAAGACAACAACCGGTTCTGCAACCAGGCCCACGCCGTAGGGGGACCGCTAGGCGTTTCCGACATCGACCATATCCACCCCCTCACACGCGCCTGGCTGCAGGCGTGCCAGCAGGCTGGGCTGCCCTATAATCCTGATTTCAATTCCGGCGATCAGGCCGGCTGCGGTCTTTACCAGATCACCGCCAAAAACAGGCGGCGCAGCAGCGCCGCAACGGCCTTCATCAAACCCGCCCGCCACCGACCTAATCTCCAGGTTCGAACGGGTTCCACGGTCACGCGGATAATTGTCGAAAAGGGGCGGGCCGTCGGGGTCGAGTATGTAGCGAAGGGCCGCAAATGGGCCCTCATGGCCAGTCGCGAAGTAATCTTGTCGGCAGGTGCGATTGCCTCGCCGAAATTGCTGATGTTATCAGGGATCGGTCCGGCCGACGCTTTGCGCGGACATGGCATTCCTGTCGTTGCCGATCTGCCCGGGGTCGGACAGAACCTGCAGGACCATATCGAGATATCGCTCGTCTATCAGTTGAACGGGCCCCACAGCTACGACAAATACAAGAAGCCGCACTGGAAAGCCGCGGCTGGCCTGAACTATCTACTGTTCAGGGATGGCCCGGCTTCTTCCAATCTGATCGAAGGAGGGGCGTTCTGGTGGGGCAACACAAGCGAAGCGATCCCGGATGTGCAATATTTCATGGTCGTGGGTGCGGGCATCGAGGAAGGCGTCGACGCCGTCCCGGGCGGAAACGGCTGCACGATAAACCTAGGACAGATCCGGCCTCGGTCTCGAGGGGAAGTGACGCTGAAAAGTGCCGATCCTTACGCCAACCCACGCGTGGCCCCGCGGTATTTTTCCGACCCCTATGATCTCGATGCGGTGGTTGAAGGAACGATGGGGGCGTTCGATATCATGGAGCGACCCGCCATCCGCCGCTACATTGCCTCAAGGCAGATCCCGTCCGCCGGGACAGCGACGCCACTACAGGTGAGAAAGTTCTGCCAAGAGGTCGCGCATCCGGCGCTGCATCCTGCAGGCACCTGCCGAATGGGCAAGGACGGCATGGCAGTGGTTGATCCCGAGCTTCGCGTCCACAGTATCGAAGGCCTTCGCGTGGCGGATGCGTCGGTCATGCCAACGCTCATATCCGGCAATCCCAACGCTGTGTGCATTATGATCGGCGAGAGGACTGCGAACTTTGTCCAGCATGGCAAGTAGAAACGCGCGACCCTGCTCCCTCTCAAAGATTAGCCGGCGCCCGCGGTGGCCTGCCTTGGCCACCACCAACCATGACGGCCTCGCTCCAATCACCGGTGTCTCAATTTGAACGCCACACCAGAGAGAATAGCGATAGTGAACTACAGCTCGACGATCTCCCCTGCGATCCGAAGCAGCCGTTTCTTTTGCAGCCTTTTCTTTTTGGGAGCAGGCGTCGGCATCGGAGCTTGGGCGTCCTCACTTCCAGTCCTCAGCGCTCAAATGGAACTGGACAAGGCGCAACTCGGGTGGATCCTGATTGGCTTCGCTCTGGGCGCAATTGTGATGATGACCAATATCGGTCGCTTGGCTGCCATTGCCCCGAGCAGTGTGCTCAGCTTGCTGGGATCTCTAACGTTCGGCGCAGCGCTGTTGGCCCTCCCGTACGCCGGTGGCACCTATTGGCTGGCGTTGATTGTGTTTTTTGCCGGTATCGGTTTCGGGACGCTCGACGTATCGATGAATATTGATGCCTCGACAGTGGAGCGTCACATGGGTCGGCAAGCAATGTCCTCTTTTCATGCCGTATTCAGTTTCGGAAGCCTGATCGGCGCATTCGTTGTCGGCCAGATACTGTCCAACGGCGGCGCCTTGGCCGTTTGTCTTGGGGTGGCGGGACTTGGTGTTGCGGCAGTCGCGGTCGTCGCCTGCATAGGATGGAACAATTCAGGCCGGTTCGACGATCCTGCCGACTCCATTGAGGCGACGGATGGCAAATTCGATAATGCAATAAGGAAGCATCTTTACCTGCTTGGTGGCCTGGCATTCTTAGGGATGCTGGCCGAGGGCGGGATGATGGATTGGAGCGCTATTTACATCGTGACCCGATCCGGAGGAGCAGAAAGCACAGGCGCCTATGGTTTTGCGGCATTTGCAACCATGATGGCAACCGGCCGCCTATTCGGTGACGCCATCGTTAAGCGGATCGGCCAGATGCCGATGTTGCGCTATTGCACAATAGTTTGCGCAGGCTCGGTGTTCACAATGATCCTGATGGGCGGCAATCTTCCTGTTGTTCTGATTGCGCTCGCCATATGCGGTCTTGGCCTAGCAAACGTCGTGCCCACACTTTTCGCCGCCGCCGGGCGTGCAGGTGGCACTTCTGCTGCTCGGGCAATGTCGATCGTGACGACGATGGGATACGCGGGATTGCTTCTTGGGCCTGGATTGTTGGGTTTTATTGCTCAGATTTCGTCGCTCGTCGGCAGCTTATCCGTCATCCTAATGGCATTTGTCGCAGTTTCGGCTTCAGCGCGCTCGAGCGAATGCTAGGGTTTGGCCACTCACCCGTCCGTGGTGAGGCGGATGGCTCGCATGCACATTCTTAGGCCTCGCCAAGGACGTAGCTGCCAGCTGTATGGCCTCGCGCAGTTAGCTTTTGACACTGACCTACAGCCGGGGGGCAGGTTTCGCGGAACAATGGTATTCGT
Source organism: Mesorhizobium sp. M1A.F.Ca.IN.022.06.1.1 (assembly GCF_003952605.1). Lineage (NCBI taxonomy): Bacteria > Pseudomonadati > Pseudomonadota > Alphaproteobacteria > Hyphomicrobiales > Phyllobacteriaceae > Mesorhizobium > Mesorhizobium sp. M1A.F.Ca.IN.022.06.1.1. Next base: position 929,676 of record NZ_CP034455.1, read on the forward strand.
CCGACTGGGCACAAGCCGATCGCGTGCTGCCGGGCTAAGTTATGTTGTAGGGGCGAACACGGTTACCAACTGAATATGAGACTGGATGTCTGAAAAGGGCCGAAAGCGGAACGGGAGCTTCACAATTTCGACACCAGCCAACGGCATCGGCCCTTCCCTTTTTCGGACTCGATATCCATTTCTGACGGGTCGAGCCATCGCGCCGGAGCATACTGGCTTTCAGCAGACAGCGATGTCGCTCCCGAAAGCGTCTGAAAGGGTAACTTATGACGATCACTGGAGCTCAATGCCGCGCTGCTCGCGCGCTGGTCGAATGGACCCGTGAAAAGCTCGCCAGCAATTCAGGCGTGGATGCGCTGGCCATCGAGGAATTCGAACGTCGGATCACACTCCCCGACTACGAAGTCTGTAATAGGCTCCAAATCGCGCTCGAAGGCGCCGGCGCCTTTTTTATTGCCGAGAACGGCGGCGGTATCGGGGTTCGCCTGAAACTAAACCGCTCCGAGGTCAGGCGGATCAGCGTTCTCGAGAATGAGGGGGGCATCGTTGGCACGGATGCCGTTCCATAGATCCTGGGCAGGGTCCTCAACGGTACACCGCGCGCGAGGCGATGTAATCGAAATCAGCGAGCCCACCGCTGCTTCTGGGTACACTTTGAACAGTCTGCTCTTAGCGTTGGTCGTTTGCGGGAAACTCATGGCACGCGCGGCGCTTCACGGGACCGCAGCGAGGGCATGGTGGCGTCCCGCTCAATTCGTGGTGACCGCGGATTCCCAAGACGAACAACGATGATGATCCATGCGGACCTTGATCAACTTCGGATAGGCGGTACCGCAAAAACATCCACGTCGACCGAACGCAGAAGGCTTTCTGTCACGCTTCCCAGAAATAATTTGATGAAGCCCGAACGGCTATGCGTTCCGATCACCAGAAGATCGGGCGCCACCTCGTTAATTGCCTCCATGATCGCCTCGACCGGGCCGCCTTCCCTAATTTGCAGCGACCAATTGTCGACGTCAAAGTCGTTCGCTTCCAGAAATGCTATGAGTTCTTTTTCCACCTGCGAACGTTCTGTCGCCACGTAGCTCGCCAACTCGTCCTTGCCTATTCCGGCATTTGACATTTTTCCCTTGGCGAAGGCATCGAACCCATGGACCAGCGAAAAACTGGCCTCGCCTATCAATCCGGTTTCCTTCGCCGTGCTTATTGCGCGCGCCGACGGCTCGTACATATCCACGGCAGCCATCACTTTTTTGTAGGAATGTTCTACCTCAGCATTCACCATGAGCACTGGGAATTGTCCGGTGCGGATCACACGTTCGATCGTCGTTCCCACAAAGACATCACGGAGCAATTGCTTGCGGTGCGCGCCCATGACAATGAGATCGACCCCGCGCGCCTCGGCCGCATTCAAAATGCCGCGGAACGGATTCCCAGTCACGACTGCGAAATCACATTGGAGTCCCTTCAACTCGGCGATCGAGGTCATTTGTTCTGCAAGATATCTTCGGGCCTCGCGGGTTTCGAGCCGGACTATGGCTGAGGGTTGGTCGTCGTCGACGACATGGACGAGCGTGAGTTCCGCGGCAACGTTCCGGGCCAGAAGGCCGGCCCGCCGCAATGCCCGTTGTGACCGGGTGGAAAAATCTGTCGCCGCAAGGATTTTCATGCCAGGTTCCGTCTTCCTCGTCCATGAGATCACCATCCCCTTCCTTCGGGAGACTTTGGGTAATGATCTAAGTGACGATGGTCTCGTTTGTCCGCCGAGTCACCCCAGGCGCTGGCTCAACTGTTTCAAAGTGCCGCTTTTGGCAGGTCTTGCGGCTGAGCCTGCCATTGTCCGCCTTGACTTCACGAATTACGTCACCAACTATACCTATATGAACGCCGCAGCCAAATTCTGTCGTGATTTTCTTTTCCGGGTTTGCCCCATCGCGGGATCTTAACCCCCGGCCCGGCTGCCAATGCGCCCCGAGCCGAGGGGTAACGCTTAATCGACATGTTAGGATCAGCAGGGCTCCAACCTTTTGGCGCACTGGGATCAATTTCCGAAGTCGCCTGTCCGCCACCTTTGATGGCGGCTGAGCCAGTAGAAATATGAGCATTAGATGCAGAAAAACTCGAAAATCCGGCGCAAGCCGAATATCCGCATCTCGCAGTCGGATCATGCGCGCTTATCGGTGCTCGCGAGCACTTTCGCCGCACGATATCCGGAGGCTTCCGATGAGCTGCTCGCCGAGCTCGAGCGCGCGCGGATCGTCGCCGATGGTTGGGTCTCCGCCGGTACCGTCCGGATGGGTTCAACTGTGACGTTCAAGCCCGACACCGGTGATCGGAGAACGGTAACGCTGGTTTTCCCTGGCGATGCTGACATCTCCGAAGGCAAGGTTTCGATTCTTACACCGATTGGCACAGCCCTGATCGGCCTCTCGGCTGGACAGTCAATCATGTGGACCGCCCGAGACGGGCGCCGGCACGAACTGTTGGTGCTTGGTGTGACCCAGCCCGCCCCGCAAGGTGATGGAGTCAGTCAGCTCGCACCTGCGTCTCCAACGATGGCGGCGAGCGTCTGACATGGGCGTCTCCGTCCGTCTCCTCAATCATGCAGGCAGCTTGATCGCGGGAGTCTGACCCCTGCGCCGGCTCATCTCGGTCCGGCACAGGGGTACTTCCTCACATCCGATCAACTGCAGTTGCCGGATCGCCTTGTGCGGGCCGGCTGGAGACGTACCATGCCCAATATAGACACCTGCCAACTGACCACCAAGGATTACACGATTCTTCAAGTGATACGGGAACGCCATCCGATCCGCGACGAAACCTCTCTCGACTAGTTCTCCAGCGGAAGATTTCGAGCGCAGTTGTCATGTTTCGCGATGACATCCCAGCGAACGTCGTGACACTCAGCAGCCGCGTGGCCTATCGGGTGAACGACGGTCCTGCCGAAACCCGCATCGTCGCACATGACCAGATGCGCGGTCTGGTTGGCATGCTTTTTGCCTATCACCAATCCGCGAGGCCTGGCGTTGCTCGGTCTGGCCAAGGGGCAGTCGATGTCCATTCCGACAGCGGACGGGATGCTTGAAACGCTGACGGTGCATGAAGTGGTTTACCAACCAGAAGCCGCAAGGCGCGAGAGACTGAAACTGGCGGGAGTTGCTGCATCGGATTCGCTGCGGCTGGATGGACACGGTCCGCGGGCCGTCCATCGTTCCGATGAACCGCACGACGAAGTTCAGAACAAGGTTGCGGCGGCTTTCAACGCCGGGTTCGACGACCCGGGGCCGTCGGCTGCCTGAGGGCTCGACTATGCCGAAGGCTGTGAAGGCGGGTAGACAAGCATTCCATCGGCTCCTGCCCTCACGCCGTCGGTGAGTTTCGCCGGCACGACCTTGTCATGGCTCATCAGATGAAAAACGGACTCGCCGCGGCTGATCAGGTAGTCCGCGACGATCCTTCTGTGACAGCGCCACCACAGCGCTTCCGAGCACATGACGGCACACTGCCGCTCCCTGCCGAGCGATACAAGCCGGGCCAGGCCGTCATGAAACTCCGCCGACAACGCGTAGTCGGCGTAGTTGTGAAAACTCTGGTTAATCCAGAACGCGTTTAGCATTGGTGGAATGTCATGCGCCTTGCCCCGCAGGCCGCCAAGCTCGGCAATGTACTCATATCCAATGCCGGACGGAGCCAGGCTTTCCGCAAGCACCTCGGTGTTGAATTGCGGGTTCGCCCGCGAGCGTCTGACGGTTCTTATGTCGATTACCAGGGCGACTTCTGCCACATGCAGCAGGGCAACGAATTCCGGAATCGACCTGGTCGAATGACCGATAGTGTAAAACGGATAAGGCATTTTTTCCTTGTCGATCCACCTGCCAGCCATGTGGCTTCGCGCCTGGGGGGAACGATCATTTCACAACGTCGCTTTAAATCCGCCTAGCCTCCCGCAGTCCGCTCTCTCCCGCTGCATGCCCCCGAATAGATGAGTTCCGGCGCCTTGCGTGACCTCGAGCTTACCTGCCTCAAATATGGCGAGCTTCGGCGCCGATGTCGAAATTGCCGGCATAGTTGTGCTCCGTTGTGGTTGTTGATCCCTAAAGACCCGCCCCTCCCACCGGCTCGCTTGCAAGAGCAATAAATTTGCACTTACGCGGCATTTAATTCCGTTTGCCTTTCTCTTCCCTCCGTAGCACGTTTGGGGCGGTACGGAGCTGGCGCCTCGGAATGTGGCGGCGGTTTCTTCGACAGAAAGCTCGCGGCCATGCACAGGCGGACCGCTGGCCATCGGCTTACGCCCGATCGGCTCCAAAGCCCACGACATTGCGATGGACGCAATGTCACGGACGACTGAAAACACGAAGCAGACAGCGCCTGGTTCTCCGATCGCGGCGGATGAATGCCGTCCCTCGCGAGAGCCATCAGGCTTGCCTGCAATGAAAGGCAGGTAGCGCACCATGTCGAATCCAGCGGCAGCGATGGAAGACCACAAGCCCCGGTTTCTGGTCAGGTGGCTGTACTCGACCAACCACAAGGATATCGGGTCGCTCTATCTGATCTTCTCGATCTTGGCGGGGATTCTCGGCACCGCGCTTTCGGTCCTGGTCCGGATAGAGCTCCAGGAGCCCGGGTTGCAGACATTCAGTGATCCGATGACCTACAATGTCGTGGTCAGCTCCCACGGCCTCATCATGATCTTCTTCGTGCTCATGCCGGCGCTGATCGGCGGCTTCGGCAACTGGATGGTGCCGATCATGATCGGCGCACCCGACATGGCGTTTCCGCGCATGAACAATATCTCGTTCTGGCTGCTGGTGATGGCGTTCATCCTCTTCATCACCTCGATGTTCGTGCCGGGAGCGCCGGGCACGCTCGGCCATGGCGGCGGCTGGACGCTCTACCCGCCGCTTTCGACCTCCGGCCAGCCTGGTCCCGCGGTCGATCTCGTCATCCTTTCGATCCACCTTGCGGGAGCGTCATCGATCCTCGGAGCGATCAACTTCATCACGACCATCTTCAACATGCGCGCGCCAGGAATGACGATGCACAAGATGCCGCTCCTTGCCTGGGCGATGCTGGTGACCGCTTTCATGCTGCTGATGTCGCTGCCGGTGCTGGCCGGAGCGATCACGATGCTGCTCACGGACCGCAACTTCGGCACGACGTTCTTCGTTCCCGACGGCGGAGGTGACCCGATCCTCTACCAGCACCTGTTCTGGTTCTTCGGCCATCCGGAGGTCTACATCATGATCCTGCCCGGCTTTGGCATCATCAGCCACGTCATCTCGACCTTCGCCAGGAAGCCAATCTTCGGCTATCTCGGCATGGCGTATGCGATGGTGGCGATCGGCCTGATCGGGTTCCTCGTCTGGGCGCATCATATGTATACGACCGGCATCTCCCTCGACAGCCAGCGCTACTTCGCCTTCGCCTCGATGGTCATCGCCGTTCCCACAGGCGTGAAGGTGTTTTCGTGGCTGGCCACAATGTGGGGCGGATCGATCGAGTTCAAGACACCGATGCTGTGGGCTATCGGCTTCGTCCTGCTCTTCACCGTCGGCGGCGTCACCGGGATCATGGTCGCCAGCCCCGGCATCGACCGCTCGTTGCACGACACCTATTTCGTGATTGCCCATTTCCACTATGTGCTGTCCTTGGGCGCGGTCTTCGCCATCTTCGCTGGCTGGTACTACTGGTTCCCGAAGATGACCGGATACATGTACAGCGAGACGCTCGGGAAACTGCATTTCTGGACGATGTTCATCGGCGTCAATCTCGTCTTCTTCCCGCAGCATTTCCTCGGCATGGCCGGCATGCCGCGCCGCTACGCTGACTATCCCGATGCCTTCGCCGGCTGGAATTTCGTGTCCTCGATTGGCTCCTACATCTCGACCGCGGGGCTGTTCATCTTCTTCGTCGCGGTCACAGAAGCTTTCAGCCGGAAGCGCCCTGCCAGCGCCAACCCGTGGGGCGAAGGGGCGACCACGCTTGAATGGCAGCTGCCGTCGCCGCCGCCATTCCATCAGTGGGAAAGGCTGCCCCGGATCCACTGATATGGGCATCTTCGACAAGTCGATGGGTGAATGTCATGAGCGAGACTTCAGACCCGACCAGCCAGATCCTTCTCGTTGCGATTCTCGCGCTTTATTGGGCAATGCTTGGGAGTTGGAGCCAGCTCCTCTCCCGCTGGAACGACGAGAGGGCCAAGCGGGACACTGCAGCGGCGCGGCGGGACGAAAGTGCCGAACACACATCCTGTGCGGACATGTCCCAGGATGCGCTTCGCAAGATCGACCCGGATTTCGATCCCGCGGCATTTCTGGCTGGCGCCAGGAGGGCCTATGAAGCGATACTGCGGGCGTTTGCGGAGAGTGACATCCAGACATTGCAGCGCCTCGTCGGGCCGGAAGTGCTTGATGCCTTCGAGCGAGTGATCGTCGAACGCCGCGATCGGCAAGAGATGCTGGAACTCACCTTCATCAGGACAGACGAAACGAAGGTTGTCGATGCTTTCGTGGAGAATGGCACCGCTGAGATAGTTGTTCGATACGTTTCCGACGTGGTCAGCGTTACACGCTCTGCCGACAATGCAGTCGTCGCCGGCGATCCCCGGGAGATCGTTGAGATGATCGATACGTGGACGTTCGCCTGTCAAACCCAGTCAAGGAAGCGGAACTGGATGTTGATCGCCACCGAGGGCGAACAACAACAAGCCTGAGTTCTTGCGATAGGGTCCGGCGGCAGGCTTGTCACGGTTAACGAGCACCAACCCAGCGGGCTGGGATGCGTTCGCGAAATCTGTCAGCAGGTGGGATGCACTCCGCCATCGGTGCCGGCGATCAGTTCGACATGAGCCGGTTCAGCCGATCAGCTTCAAGTAGCGAGCGGGTAGCGCCGCCGAAGATCCACTCCCTGAACCTGCTGTGGCCATAGGCGCCGGATATGACGAGATCCGCGTTCATTGCGCCGGCGACGTCGGCGATCGTTCGGCCATTGGATTTTTCCGGAAACACCTCCGCCTTGGCCTCTACGCCGTGCATGTCCAGGAAGGCGACAACATCGTCCAGCCCGTTCCAGGTTTGGTCAGTTGGGCCATCGTCGATCGTAATGACCCGAACCTCCTGAGCCATCCGCAAAAAGGGCATGGCATCTAGAACCGCGCGCCTGGCTTCACGCGTGTCCTTCCATCCGACCAGAACCTTGTTGATGCGGAAATTCTCCTGGTTGGTCGCTGCCACAAATACGGGCCGTCCGGCCTGAAGGATCAGATTGCCGAGGTCGGTCGACCGATACGCGTCGTCGAAACTGGCACCCTCCGGCGATGCTGTGACGATGACATCGGCCAACCGCGCCGATTCAATTAGCGAGCGGGTCGGATTGCCCACGGTCCCACGCCATTGCGTATGAACCGTCGTGCCAGCAATGCTTTCGAACTGCGCGTGGAGGTCCTCGAGCCGTCGCTTGATGTTCTTGCGCTGGCGCATCATGCTCTCGCCTTCGAAGGCCACTCCACCTTCCATTACAACCGGCGGCGGAACGTCGGCGGCCGACAGACCTATCAGGCGCGCGTCGAAGCGCTGGGCGAGATCGACTCCGAGCTTGACAACAGGAGCGACCATCCCGTCGATGTCGAGGTTGAGAACGATCGACTTGTAGCCCATGTTGGCTTTCCTTCCGTTGGTTGCGGTTGATCGCGGCGCCGGAACGCAAACGTCAACAGGGCCCGCCGCGAGATCCGGCAAGGTTTCAACAACCTCAAGGACGAACGATGGTTGGAGTGAGGAGTTCGCCGGCCGGCGCGATCGTCAGGTCCCCGCCTACTCGAACATAATCCGAGCGGTGCCTCTTTTGGCGATCAAGGCTCTGCGAACTTCCTGAACCCGTTCAGCCTCTCGTTTGGTATAGGGGCCCATCGGCCGGGTCTTTTCATTGCCGCGACGGACCTGGCAGTACCAACGACCGCTGTCGGAGAAGATTGCGACCGACGTCGGCATCTGATGGGACTCTTGTTCGGCAACCTCCTTGGCGAACTCGACGATCTTTGAATGATGCTGAGTGGGCGCAATGATTTGCAAATCCCTGGCAACGTCCTGTTGCAATGCGGACATAGATCGGTCTCCTTTCGGTCACGGTGACATGCTCGGCTGCGTCATTCTCGGTGCGCTCCCACCCGTGCTCGAGAGCGCGTTCTAGCTTGCCGTTTGGCGCTCCATTTCCAGCTCGGCCTGCAAACTTTCCAGGTCGCGGAAGATCGAGGCGACAGCGAGCGTGCGCCCCTCCCGTTTGAATCGGAGCAGGCAATCCCTGGCCGCGACGTCTCCATCGACCGAGATCTCGTCCCATCGCTCGGCATGGCCGACATAGTTGATGGGCACATCGTAATGCTGGCTCCAGAAGAACGGCACAGCCGCGAACTTCTCGCGATGGCCAAGCATGTTGAGTGCGGCGGTGCGACCTTGTCTCTCCGCAACCACCCAATGCTCTACCCGAAGATTCTCGCCACTATGCGGATCGGGCCACCGGGCAATGTCGCCGGCCGCGAAAATTCCGGGCGCGCTTGTTTCCAAAAACGCGTTCACCGCAACGCCGCGATTGAGTTTGAGCCCGGCCTTTTCGGCGAGACCTATGCGTGGCCTGACGCCGACGCCGGCCACGACGAAATCCGCCATCAACGTGCCGCCGCTGCTGAGCTTCATCTTGTTGCCGTCGATGCTGGCCGCAGTCGCCTCGAGATGGAAGACGACACCCTTCTCCTCATGGAGGGCGCGGATGAAGTCGCCCATCCGCGGACCCAGGACCCGCTCCATAGGCCGTCTGTCCGGCGCTACGACATGAACGTCGATGCCGCGCGAGCGCAGCGCCGCCGCAACCTCGAGGCCGATGAAACTGGCGCCGAGCACGGCGCAGCGTCGCGCATTCGCGGCCCGCTCGATAATCGCCTTGCAGTCGGCGAAAGAGCGCAGCGTGTGGACAAATGATTGCTCGGCTCCGGGGGTAGCAAGCCGAACTGGTTCGGCCCCCGTGGCAAGGAGCAGCCTTTCGTAAGAAATCGTGCTGCCATCCGACAGCACAACCTCGCGGGACCGCGGGTCGATGCGGTCGGCCTTTGTGTCGAGACGCAGGTCGATGTTGTTTTTCGAATAATACTTCTCGCCGCGCATCGGAATCCAATCCTGCGGCGCCCTGCCGGCGAGATAGTCCTTTGAGAGGTTCGGTCTGTCGACGGGCGGCGCCTGGTCATCGCTGATCATGGTGATGCTGCCCTGGTATTGCTCACGCCGCAGTGTCTCGACGGCAGCGAAACCAGCCGCGCCACCCCCGACAATGACAATTCTTTCCGGAGCCGCACCGCCATCTCGCACCACCGGTGCCGTTCGTTTACGCTTCTCGACCACGAATATCTTGCCTTCTCGCTGTTCCACAGACCAGCAGGCGAGCGGGCTGAAGGCGGGCGCGCGCAGCGCCTCGCCCGTGCGCAGATCGAAGCACGCGTGATGCCACGGACACCGAACCGTGTCTTCTGCTACCAGACCGTCGACGAGCGGCCCGCCGTAATGCGTGCATGTCGCGCTGACCGCGAATACCTCGCTCCCGCGGCGCACCAGCAGCACCTGCTCGTCGCCGCAATGGCCGACGAGCTTGCCGCCATCCTCAAGATCGGCGATCGCGATGCCCTGAACCAGATCCGGACCGTTTGCCTTCGAATGGCTCCCAGCCATTTTCGTCTCCGTTGGCGATTCTCAGCGCAAGATCGATAACTGGAGCCTCGATAGACTTCGCACGCCCTGAACATGTTCCATCCAGGCGCGCCTTCAGACCGACGCTTTCGTTTTCACCGGAGCTCCCGACTAAAGCGGAACCGCTACGTCCCAGTCTCCTGCCATCCAGGGCACCATGCAAACGAATTTAGTGAGCGATTGAATGCATTTTTTGTGTTGGATTCCAGGAGCATGTGATGGACGGACGAAGTGAGGACAAAGTGAACATGCCGGCCACTTTGAGGCTGTCGGTGTCACCACGGCGCGTGTTCTCGACCAGCCCGTCCCTTGGACTGCTCACGGCTCAAGTCGGACCGCCGGCCAGCAAGTTTTAAAGGATCGCTTGCCTGGTCTTGCCCCAGTCCGCGAGAAAGGATGCCAACCCCTTGTCGGTGAGTGGATGCTTGGCAAGGCTCCGAAGTACAGTTGGGGGAATGGTCGCAATATCGGCGCCTGCAATTGCCGCAGCTTTGACATGGAGTGGAGTGCGTATTGAAGAAGCCAGGATTTCCGTCGTGTAGCATGCGTCGTTGTCGTAGATCGCGCGGATTTCCCGGACCACTTCCATGCCGTCCAATCCGAGGTCGTCGAGCCTGCCGATGAAGGGCGAAATGAACGTCGCGCCCGCCTTGGCCGCAAGCAATGCTTGGTTTGCGGAAAAGCACAGCGTGACATTGACCTTGTGGCCGAGGCGAGCGAGCGCCCGACAAGCCCTGAACCCATCCCAGGTGGATGGTACCTTGATGGCCACGGTGGTCGCGATGCTCGCCAAACGCTCTCCTTCGGCAATCATGCCGTCGAAGTCGGTCGCGGTGACTTCCGCTGAAACCGGGCCTTCGATCGTCCCGCAGATCTCCTTGATCACATCCCTGATCGGCCGACCGGTCTTCGAGATGAGCGACGGGTTCGTGGTCACCCCATCGACAAAGCCTGCCGCGGCAAGCTCGCGAATTTCAGATATATCGGCTGTATCGACAAAGAATTTCATTGTGCGTCTCCTCGATGATTTGATGAACCTTGCTCGGTTTGGTTCCAGAAAAGTGATTTGAACCCGCTGTAGTGGTCACACGCCCCATGTCCTTGATGGCACAAAGGCAGGGCGGCGCGACGTCTCTAGCGATGTCCCAGCAAAATCTCTCTCAGGACGACGGCATCGTTGTGGGCCTCGTCATGAGCCGAGTAGACGAGCGTGACAGGGCCGTGTCGTATCAGGTCGCGGAGCCGGTCGAGCTCATCGCCATGCGCGTGGATTTCCGCCGCATATCTCCGACGGAATTCGTCCCAGCGGGCGGGATCGTGTCCGAACCATTTCCGAAGCTCGGTGCTTGGCGCGAGTTCTTTCATCCAGCAGTCGATGCCGGCATCGATCTTCTTGACCCCGCGCGGCCAAAGCCGGTCAATCAGCACCCGCGTGCCATCGTCGGCAGCTGGGCTCTCATAGGCGCGCTTCAGTTTTATGCTCTCGTCGATGGCTTTTCCGCTCATCCGTCCGTCTCCTTTCGTTGACGGCATCGAGAAGCCCGGAGAACTCGTTTCGAAGGATCATCTCGTCGGCTTGATCGGATACGATGACGAAGATGCTGCCCCGATACCGTTCGATCCAGTGATGGCCGGTTCCGTGGCTTCGCAGGTAGTCGCCGATCTGATGAACGGTCGAATACCCCAGGCCCTGATGCAGGAGGAATTTCATAAGATTGTGCTTTGCAAGCCGGACAGATCGTCCCTGGCTCAGGGAGAGGCCTTCTGTCCTTGGGCGTTGAATTGTTTCAGATAGGCGATCACATCGGCGATCTCCTGGTCTTTGCTGAGACCAGCGAATGTCATCTTCGTGCCGGGCACCAACTTGCGCGGCGCGTGCAGATATGTGGTCAGCGTCGGTTCATCCCAGGTCAGGCCCGAATTCTTGTTCGCCGCGGAATAGCTGTAACTAGGGTAAGTGCCTGCCGCACGGCCAACGACGCCATTCAATACCGGCCCTACCCCGTTCTTGGCGTCGGGCCCGACCGCATGGCAGGCCATGCATCTCTTGAAGACCGAGGCGCCGGCGTCAGCATTGCCAGGAGATTTGTCCTGCGCCTGCGCAGAGCCGACTGCGGTGAGAACCGCGGTCGTCAATCCAAGAATCGTCGATCTCATCTTCGCGTGCTTCAATCAGGGGCGGCTTGGTTGTCGCCAAGCCACCCTGGTTATGTCGGTATTCGAAACGCACAGTCTGCCGGATCCGAAGCGTGGATCCGGACCCGGCAGACCTGCCTCAGGAGGGAACCAATGGGCCGGGGTTCTTCAGATAATTCTTGATCGCGTCCGCCGCCCAATAGGCAAGAGCGCCCACCGGTCCGGTCGGATTCTTCCCGGCGTTCTGCGGGAACACGCAGGCGCCGGTGACGAATACGTTCGGGACATCCCAGACCTGAAGATGTTTGTTCAGGACGCTGGTGGTGGGGTCGGCGCCGAAAACGGCCCCGCCGGTATTGTGGGTGCTCTGATAGGGAACGATGGAATAGGGCACCGGCGGAATGCTCCGATCGACCCTGATCGCACCCATCTCCTTGGCGATGTTCACGCAAATGTCAGCCTGGCCGTTCATCTGCTTAACCTCGTTGTCCTGGAAGTCGAACGTCATCCTCATCAGCGGACGTCCGAAGATGTCCGTATAGGTTGGATCGAGGCTGAGATAGTTCTGCCTGTAGGCCATCACCGCGCCTTGATTGCCAACGTTGGCAGCATGGTCATAGTTGTCGACCACTGCCTTCTTCCAGTCCGAGCCCCAGCGCGGCGTGCCATGGGGTGTCGGATGTGACTGGATAGGCCGGGCGCCCGAGTTGCTGCAACTGATACCGCCGCCGCCGATGTATCCGGCCTTCACGAAATCGTAGTTGTCGCCGTTGAAATCATCCATGCAGGTGCCGAGCGCGCCGGCGCCCATGAAGCGGTTCAGGATGGTCTTCTTGTCGAAGAAGGCGGTAGCCCCGCCGCCGCACTGGTAGGCATAGTTTCGGCCGACCACGCCTTTACCCGTGGCGGGATCGTAAGGAACGCCGATCCCCGACTGCAGCAGCAGGTTGACGTTGCCGAGCGCGTAGGCCGACAGGATGATGAGGTCGGCAGGTTGTTCGAATTCTCGCCCGCGAGCGTCGAGATAGCTGACGCTGACGGCCTTCTTGCGGGTCGAATCGAGATTGACCTTCAGCACGATCGAATTTGTGCGCAGTTCGAAATTCGGATTCTTCAGCGCCAGCGGAATAACGGTGAAATGCGGGCTGGCTTTTGCATTCGCCTCGCAGCCGAAACGCTCGCAGTAGCCGCAGTAGTGGCATTGGCCGAACGCCACGCCATCGGGATTGACGTAATCGCGAGACGCGTTGGACGAGGGGTTTGGGAAGGGATGGTAGCCGAGGTTGCGGGCCGCCTTCTCGAACATCACCATGCTCTGCGCGGCGATCATTGGCGGGTTGGGATAATCTTCCTTGCGCGAGCCCTCGAAGATATTGCCGCCGTCGATTTTCTTGCCGTTGAGATTGCCGGCCTTCCCGGAGGTGCCGCAGGTCTTTTCGAACTTGTCGTAATAAGGTTCGAGATCGTCATAGGTGATCGGCCAGTCCTGCAGGTGCATGTCCGAAGGGATGATCTTTTCGCCGTACTTGTCGACGGTCCGGGTGCGCGCCTGATGATCCCATTCGAGCCAGCGCCAGGTCACGCCGTTCCAATGCACGCCGGCACCGCCGACACCCTGCCCTGGCAGGAACGAGCCGAGTTGACGCATCGGCAGCGCCGTTTGCGATGCACTATTGCGGAATGTGATGGTTTCCCGCCGCACGTTCTGCATGAGGTCGTGGCGGGCGGCGTAGCGCAGTTCGTCGTGGATTTCAGGATCGATGAAATCCGGATTGGTGTCACGCGGGCCTCCCCGCTCAAGGGCGACGATCTTGAGCTTGGTGGATGCAAGCTCCTTGGCAATGATGCCGCCTGTCCATCCAAGACCGACAATCAGCACATCGACCGGGTTCAGTTTGGTGGCCATGTCAAAGTCTCCTTTTTCTTGCGGCGATCAAATGAGGTCCTGGATGCCCTTCGGTTCAGCCTTGTAGGGCTTGTTCCGGAACGGCTCGATCTTGTCCGCGTACATGGCATCTGCGCCGGGGAAGCCGATCATCTTCCAGGCAGCCGCGTCCTTGTTCCCGCCGTACATCGGGTCCGCGAAATAACCCTCGATCGTGAGCTGCAGAAGGAGGCTGAAGAAGGTTGCAGCGGGCACCGTTGGAAGCTCGGTCTTCGTGGCCTCAAGGTCCGCCATAGTGGCGGCGCGATCCTTTGCCGAAAGGGCCGCGAAGCTGTTCTTGTGGCTTTTCTGTACGACGGCATTGACGTCGGCGATTCCCGCCCGGATCAGCTCCGAGGGCGTCATCGGCAATTGATATCCCTGCCCGGGCGTACCCTCGCCGAACGGCCCTTCCAGATAAAGCCGGTCGCCCTTGCCGTATCCGCTGGCCATCTGCCGGTCGATGTATGTCGCCACGCCAAGCTCCTTGGCTCCGGGACCGGCCGCATCGTTTGGAATGAGCGTGTCGACCGCCGCCTCGACGAAGGCGGATTCGTCGACATTGAAGAATTCGTAGCCACCGCCTCGGGCACGAGGTTCGGCGGCGTGATGGTGCTTCGTGTCCGTGGCGGCCGCTGCCACGATCTCGTCCGCCGATGCGGATCCGCCAAACGGCAGGGTGCCCGCTGCCGCGCCGGCCGCGCCGAACAGTTTTAGAAAGTCACGACGTCCGACATCGCCTTGGCCGTTCTTTTCATTCGTCGACATGATCGCTCCTGTGACACCGCGGGCAAACGAGGGGGTGAGGATGGAGAGGCCTATGCCCGCTCCATCCCGGCGCTGCGCCGCGTTCAGCGCTCAATCCGGTGAGTATTCGGAGAGCCTAATGTTCGCGCCCACTATGTGGCAAACGAAATTCATTGACATTTAAGCGCAATTTTTATGCTATTAGCGGTCATGGATATTGAACTCGCTCGCACCTTCATTGAGATCGTCTCGACCGGGAGCTTCATTCGCGCCTCGGAGCGCTTGAACGTCGCCCAGACGACCGTCAGCGCACGGATCCGCAACCTCGAGCAACAATTGGGCCGATCACTCTTCGTTCGCCACAAAGGCGGCGCTTCGCTCACGCCCGCGGGTGAGCAATTTCTGCGGCACGCTCCGATGTTCGTCCAACTATGGCAACGCACCCTTCACCAGGTTGCCGTGCCTCCGGGACGCCGGGCCGTCCTGACGGTCGGCAGCGAAGTCAGCCTTGCGCAACCTCTTCTGCTCGACTGGGTCCGCTGGATGCGCCGCTCGCTTCAGGATATCGCGCTGCGAGTACACGTCGACGTGCCACAGGACCTGATCAACCAGGTCGCCTCGGGAATGGTCGACATAGCCATCATGTACGCGCCCCCACACAGACCGGGCTTGAAGATCGATCTGCTTCTTGAGGAAAAACTGGTTCTCGCGACCACCAACCCCGAAGCGCAACTCCTGGACGGATCCGATTATGTCTATATGGATTGGGGGCCGGATTTTGAGCTTCATCACGGCGTGAATTTCCCGAGTGCTGCGCCGGATCTTTCCTTCGACCTCGGTCCGCTCGGATTGAACTATGTTCTGGCCGCTGGCGGGTCCGGATATTTCCGAATGAGCTCCGTGCAACCTCACATAGAAGCCGGCCGGCTTCATCTTGTGCCTGAAATGCCCAAGTTCTCCTATCCGGTCTATGCGGTGCAGTCCGCAAGTGCGGATGGAAGCGTAGTAGGTCCTGCCCTGTCAGGATTACATGCCGTTGCAGGCGGCGACGTTAAATTCTAGTCATTCTTGCTTTTACATCCGATCGGATTGACGGGAACAGCAGGTCGACTGTCGTCCCAATCCCCGGCTCGCTCGCGATGCGAACATGGCCGCCGATCATACGCATCAATGCGCGCACTTGCGGCAGCCCCATGCCGGTACCTTCCTCACCCTTCGTGGTGAAGAAAGGATCGAACACGTTTCGCAACACTTCGGCGGTCATGCCGCAACCTTGGTCCTTGACGCTAACGCAGACATAGGTTCCCGGCCCAGGCGGGTCGGGTGTCGCGGTCTCCTGCACCAAGGGCCCGGTGATGACCCTGATCTCGCCGCCATTTGGCATGGCATCGCGCGCGTTGACGACGAGATTAAGCACTGCGGTGTCGAACAATGCGGGATCGATCAGGCAGTCGGGAATTTCTGCACCGAGTTCAAGCTCGACGCGCACATCGGGTCCGCCGCCGTACCTCAGCAAAGGCGCGAAGGATCTGAGGAATTCATTCACGTCGCCAGCATGAGCATCAAGTTCCTGGTGCTTTGCAAAGGCGAGGAGCTGCGAGGTCAAATCGATCCCGCGATTGATTCCTTCCCGCGCCAGCGTGATGCAGGCCCTCACACGGTTGGGCTCGTCGGCTCTTGCTTCGGCAAACCTCAGGCCGGACTCGATGACCGCCAGCAGGTTCCTGAAGTCATGCGCAATGCCGCCAGTCATCTCGCCCAATGCAGCAAGGCGATTCCTCGCACGCTCGCGTCCCTCGACTACGGCCCAGCCATCGATAGAAGCGTCCAGCAGCTGAGAGCGCCCGCCTCGCGCAGCTTGAGACCGCGACTGATTTTCGCATGTATGCACGTCGCCTGTCATGAGAGCCCTCCCCAATCGACGACAGCCGGGAACTCGTGCCCCGGTCTGACGCAGCATCCAATCTTCCTTGTTTCAGCCCGGTCCCGTAGGCATGGTCTGATCGCGCCGGACGAACCCTCGTGTCATGATGTCTTCGACTTTCGGAAATGCCTTGAGGGCCGCCTCCGGCAGATCGCCATTCGGGCCAACCAGCTCGCTCCAGCCATGTGCCTCGGGCGCGCCGACGATGATACGTCCGACCATTCCGGCGTGCTCATGCGGGATGCAATAGTAGTCATAGACCCCCTTCTCGATGAAAATGACCGAAAAGCTCTCGTTGGGCAGGAGGTAATCGGAATCCCACGGTTTTGCCGCCTTGGGCATGCGGCGCGGTCTCCCGAAGTTCGTCGGACTGTAGGCAGTCGTCGTGTGCGAATTGCCGGAATTGAGATTCGTCCAGCGCACCGTCTGTCCCGGTTCGACCAGGATGCCGATCGGGTCGAACCAGACCTGTGAGCCGTCGTCGCGGCCTCGCATTCTGATTTCCACCACCTCGTCGGCCCACGCGACCTGGGGAGAGAGGGAAAGGGCAGCCACAAGCCCGCCACCCCCGCCCAGTACCTGACGACGTGTGAAGCTCATTTGGCGACACGTGCTTCGTCGGCGGTAGAGACGTGCCACAACACGACGTGGACGTGCGGTTCCGGAACGCCGGGATGCCCGGCATTGTAGTAGATGTCGACATGGTCGACATTGCCGCCTGGCGCCTTGAGGTCGTCCAAACGCTTGTCCGGATTGAGATCCTTGATCGGCAGCATATAGATGGTGCTGACAAGCTTGCCGTCATGGTCATAGGCAAGGAACGGGCCGGCAGGCAATGTCGTCGGATCGACGAAAAGTTGGCCCATGCCCGGCAGGAAGTCGGGCAGCTTCACGAGCTTGCTGACCTGTTCGTAAGGAGCCGCTGGTGGGGCTTTGGTGACCTCATCCGCCGCCATGGCGCAAAGCGAACTGCCCGCTGTGAAGGCAACTGCGAGGATGAGTTTTTTCATCACGGTATCTCCTTGTTGAACTAAAAATGCGACCACCGTTGATCTATAGGAAGGTGGACAACCGATATTCATTGGTGAGACGGGCATATCGCGTCCAAACCAGCAAGCAGGAGACTGTTCCGGTCGTCAAACGAAATTAACTGTTGTCTCAGTGCACTATTTTTGCTCGTCAGATCGCGTACGGTTTGCTTGATTTCGAAAAATCTTTCACTACCTTCAAACTGCTATGCATATTTTTAACCTCGATTTCCGGCGAATGCCGAAACGCCTCAAAACGGGCCATTAACCCGGACGCGAGAATGTCCTGGCTTCGCGTCCGGGACGGCCAGGATCTCAACTTCATTCGAAAGTGATTTCGGCTTCTGCCTAAGCAGCGCGGCTGAACACTCATTTGTCGCTTGCGTTTGGATCGACGCGGAGGTTTGACCCTGATGATCTCCCCCATCTTGTCGGAAGAAGACATCTCGCTTGATCTTGTGACAAAAGGAAAGCAATCAGCCTTGTCGAAAATCGCGATCAGGATCGCTCGAAGGAGTGGACTTGACGAGAAGGTGGTTCTCCGCGGTCTTTTCGACCGCGAGCGCCTCGCCTCGACTGGCATCGGTCGTGGCGTGGCGATCCCGCACGCTCTGCTGGAGAACATCTGCTCGCCTGTCGCGTCTTTGACACGCTTGGCCCCGCCTGTGGATTTCGACGGTCCCGACGACGACCCAGTCGATCTCGTTTACACTATCCTTTGGCCGCGCTCAGCCTCTTCCGCCTTCCTCCCTGCCCTTTCGCGAATATGCCGGCTGCTTCGGGCATCTCAGGTTCGGGAGCGGCTCCGCCTTGCACAATCCGCAGATGAGGCGTTGACCGTTCTCGAAACTCAGCTGCTCCCGAGTTCCACCAATTCGCATATTTCCCCGGATCAGATGCTCCGACAGCGCACCGACAGCTTTCGCGTACCAACGAAGCCTACCGGCGCGGTCACGATCACCGCCACGCCGGCAAGCATTGCCGAGACTGTAAACATCACCACGGTCGCATTTGCTATGGCGATACTGGGACAAACATCCCTGTTTTTATGTCCTTGAGGACAACATTGGTGTGCATTCGCTTGATCTGTGGATTTTGGGACATGATCTGCGCGGTGATCTCGTCGTACTGCTCCACATCCTGTGCCGTGATGATTGCAACGAGATCCACTGATCCAGTCACATAGTAGACCTGTTGGATGTGGTCCTGTTTCTCCACCCAAGTCCGGAATTTCGATAGAGCATCGTAGTTTTCGCGCTCGATCTCCATTCCGACAATGAACGTCATCGGACTTCCAGCAACCTTGCGGTCCACAAGGGCGATTTCCGCGGAGATGATCCCTTCCTCCCGCATCCGCTTAATGCGACGCTGAACAGCGGACGCTGAGAGGCCAACCATCTCTCCAATGGCTTCCGCCTTCATCTGACAATCCCGCTGCATGATCTCAAGGATGGTTCGGTCGAACTGATCCAGTAACTCCGCCATTTTCTCCTCGCACCTGAGACTTTCCGCTGACTATAGTTCCCAATCGCGGTCAATCGTCAAAATTTGGCCGATGCTCGCTTCTCCCGCGACAATTGATGCGTTTTGCGCGTTCCGGGCATTTTGCCGGCTCAGCGTGCAGGCTGACCAGTTCTTTGGCCATTCTGCGAGCTTCGACCTGCCTCTCGGCTCGTCCATCATCGATCCCTCGCTCACGAGAGGAATTGGCATGACACAGTACAATATCGCGCTTATCGGTTTCGGCGGTGTCAACCGCGCCTTGGCCGAGCTGATCGCAGGAAGCAATGATCGTTGGAATGCCGAACTCGGCTTCCGTTTAAACATCGTCGCTGTTACCGATCTCCATCTCGGCTCAGTCATTTCTCCCAACGGCATCGACGCGCGCATGCTGGTGGAAACCAGATTCGCGAGGGGCGGGTTCGCACAACTGTCCGGCGGCAGTGCCGAAGCCGACAACGAAAAGGTCATCAAGCAGGCTCCGGCTGACATTGTCGCCGAGGCGACCTTCACCAATCCGGTCGATGGCGAGCCGGCCGTATCCCATTGCCGTTGGGCACTCGAAAGCGGAAAGCATGTCGTCACAACCAACAAGGGCCCGGTTGCCCTGGCGGCCGCGGAGCTGAAGGCACTCGGGGCACCGCACGGCGTGATGTTTGAACATGAGGGGGCTGTCATGAGCGGCACCCCGGTCATTCGTATGGCCCAAAGGACGCTCGTGGGCGCCGGGCTTCATGGTTTCGAAGGGATTCTGAACGGCACCTCGAACTTTGTTCTTGGCCGCATGGAGGGCGGGCTTTCCTTCGCGGAGGCGGTAAAAGAAGCAAAGGACCTCGGTTATGCGGAAGCCGACCCTACTGCCGATGTTGAAGGTCACGATGTCCGGTTGAAAGTCGTCATCCTCGCAAATGAACTACTCGGTGGAAAGCTGACGCCGCAGGACGTGGACTGCAAGGGTATTTCGGGCCTGACCGTGGCCGATATCGACGCGGCGACGCGAGAAGGCTATCGCTGGAAGCTGATCGGCTCGGCCTCGGTTCGCCAGGACGGTGGTATCGCAGCCCGTGTGGGACCGCAGCGCCTTGCGCTCGATCATGCGCTCGCCGCCGTTGGCGGGGCGATCAACGCCATCTCGCTCAAGACAGACCTTCTCGGCGCGGTGACGGTGACCGGACCCGGCGCAGGCAGGGTCGAGACGGCCTATGCGCTCCTCTCGGACATCATCACCATCCATCAGTGCCGCCCTTCCGCCGACAAGAAGGAGGCCGCGTGATGACCGCTGCAAAATTGCGTGTCGCCGATGTGTTCGAGCAGATAGCCGTCAGAAATCCCTATGATGGAACGGTGATCGGCAGCGTCGAAAGCACGGCTGCCAACCAGATTGCGGCGCTCATAAATCGCGCCAAAACCGGAGCTGTCTTGTCGCGAGCGCTGCCGAGACACCAGCGAGCGACTATATTGGAAAAGGCCGCCCGCGCCGTCGAGCGCCAGAACGAGGATTTTGCCCGCTTGATTGTACGGGAAGCCGGCAAAACCATCGTCCAGGCCCGCAAGGAAGCCTCTCGGTGCGTCAACACGCTGAAGCTCTCCGCGGAAGAAGCAAAACGCAACGCCGGTGAGGTCATTCCGTTCGACGCTTACGCCGGTTCCGAGGCGCGTCAAGGCTGGTTCACGCGGGAGCCGCTAGGGATCATCGCAGCGATTACTCCTTACAACGACCCACTCAATCTCGTCGCCCATAAGCTCGGGCCGGCAATCGCTGGCGGCAACGCCGTCTTGCTGAAGCCGTCCGAACTGACCCCGCTTTCGGCGATCCGCCTTGTCGAAACGCTGGTCGAAGCCGGGTTGCCTCAGGAGATCGTCACGGTCGCTGTCGGCGGCGCCGACCTCGGCAGCGCGATCGTCTCGGCGCGCGATGTCCGAATGGTGTCGTTCACCGGAGGTTTTGCGACCGGAGAAGTAATTGCCAGGACAGCAGGGCTGAAGAAGCTCGCGATGGATCTCGGCGGCAATG
Organism: Mesorhizobium sp. M1A.F.Ca.IN.022.06.1.1; assembly: GCF_003952605.1. Lineage (NCBI taxonomy): Bacteria > Pseudomonadati > Pseudomonadota > Alphaproteobacteria > Hyphomicrobiales > Phyllobacteriaceae > Mesorhizobium > Mesorhizobium sp. M1A.F.Ca.IN.022.06.1.1. Next base: position 950,683 of record NZ_CP034455.1, read on the forward strand.
CACCTGTCGTAGTCCTGGCGGATTGTGACTTCGCCAAGGCGGTCAATGCGTGCGTGTCGGGCGCGTACTGGGCTGCCGGCCAGAATTGCATCGGCACCCAGCGGATTATCATCCAGGCGCCGGTCTATGAGCGGTTCCGTGAAGCGTTCGTGGCTGGTACGCGCAACCTGCTTGCCGGCAATCCAGAGCGCGAGGATACCGACGTCGGCCCGATGATTTCGGAACAGGCGGCCAAACGCGCGGAGACGATGGTCGACGTCGCCATTACGGAGGGAGCAAAGCTCCTGTGCGGGCACTGTCGAGCAGGAACAGTCTATCAGCCAACCGTATTGGAAGGTGTGCCGAAGACATGTCGATTGTGGGTGGAGGAAGTCTTCGCGCCCGTCGTCCTCCTGCAATGCTTCGATACACTCGCCGATGCAATCGTGATGGCGAACGATCCCGAATACAGCCTGCACGCAGGCGTCTTCACCAACAACATCGGCGACGCATTGGATGCCGCTGGGCAGATCGAGGCAGGAGGAGTGATGATCAACGACTCTTCCGACTATCGATTTGATGCCATGCCGTTCGGCGGTTTCAAGTATGGCGCCATGGGGCGTGAAGGCGTTCGCTTTGCCTACGAAGAGATGACACAGCCAAAAGTCATCTGCATCAATCGCGCCTAGGCTGGCTTTTCCGCATAAGAGCTTGGTTGAGCGCTCATCTTCCGCGTATCTGATAACAAATACGCGGGAAGGCCGCATACCGGGCCGGCTACTATCCGGCAAAACCCAATAAGAATTCCTCAGGGAACTACAGGCATGACGAAAAAGGCCCCTCCTGCCTTGCTCGTGGACAATGTCCACAAGAGCTATGCCAACCATGAAGTCCTCAGAGGGATATCGCTGTCGGCTGAGAAGGGCGATGTCATTTCGCTCATCGGGTCTTCGGGGTCAGGCAAAAGCACCTTTCTGCGGTGCATCAACTTTCTCGAGATTCCGGATCGCGGCCGCTTTGTCATCAATGGCGAAGAGGTTCTCATGAAGTCCGGCCAAGGCGGACGGGGGTATCCGGCCAACTGGCGGCAGATCGAGCGTATGCGGACCGGCCTGGCCATGGTGTTCCAGAGTTTCAATCTCTGGCCCCACCTGACGGTGCTCCAGAATGCCATCGAGGCCCCGGTTCATGTGCTGGGGGTGAGCCGCAGCGAGGCGATCGATCGGGCCGACACTTTGCTTGCGAAGGTCGGACTTTATGAGAAACGGCACGCCTATCCGGCCTTCCTGTCGGGCGGCCAACAGCAGCGCGCGTCCATCGCTCGTGCCCTTTGTGTCGACCCGGCCGTGATGCTGTTCGACGAGCCTACTTCCGCCCTGGATCCTGAACTTGTCGGCGAGGTCCTGAAGGTTATCCGAGATCTCGCGGACGAGGGCCGAACGATGCTCCTCGTGACGCATGAGATGAAATTCGCTCGCGACGTCTCCAGTCACGTGATGTTCCTGCATCAGGGGCGCGTCGAAGAAGAAGGGTCGCCGGATCAAGTCTTCGGTGCGCCGATAACTGCCCGTTGCCGAGAATTTACCGGCGCGTTGAGCGGCTGACCCTCCCTGTTTCCAACCTGACGAAAACTCAAGAAAGGGGAATTGAATGAAATTGCTGTCCATCCTGCTGACAGGGGCCGCGCTCGCCCTGTCAATCGCCACTGCGAGTGCCGAAGTTCGCTTTGGCATCATGAACGAAGCCTATCCGCCCTTCTTCACCAAAGACCCCTCCGGCAAGTGGGTCGGCTGGGAAATCGAGCTGATGGATGCTGTCTGCGCCGAGATGAAGGAAACCTGCTCTGTCGTCGACATGTCCTGGGACGGCCTCATTCCAGGGCTTCAGGCGAAAAAATTCGATGTCATCTGGTCGTCGATGTCGATCACCGACGAGCGCAAGCAGACGATCGACTTCACCGACAAATACTACAACACGCCGAGCAAACTAATTGGCGCCAAGGATGGCACGACCGGAGCTTCGCCGGATGATGTTTCGGGAAAGACGATCGGCATCCAGGTGTCGACCATTCAGTCCGAATACTACAAGAAATATTTCGCCGACAAGGCATCGGAAAAAACCTACACGACGCTCGATGAGGCGTTCCAGGATCTTGCCGCTGGCCGGATCGACTACGTCTTCGGCGATTCCATACCGCTGTCGGAACTCCTCAAATCCGACTTCGGCAAGGAATGCTGCAAGGACATGGGAAATGTGAAAGACGATCCGGCCATCCTTGGATTGGGCATCGGCGGTGGACTGAGAAAAGGCGATCAGGCACTGCGCGAGAAGCTCAATGCAGCAATTACGGCTGTCCGAGCAAACGGAAAGTATGCGGAAATCTCGAAGAAGTACTTCGATTTCGACCCGTACGGTGAATGAGTGTGGCTACGGCAGACGACGTAAGCGCATCTGCCGTAGCCCGCTTGTCCGCCGGTTATGTCTCGGGTCATTGGCCGGTGCACCGCCGGCGTTGTTCGCCGGATGCGAAGCATCGCGCTTCGCGGCTCTCGTTCCCGCCCAAAAATCAAGGTTGAACTCAGATGTCGACCTCCCAGTCGATCCTAGAAATGCTTTCCCCCTATCCGCCTGGATGGGGCGGCGTGCTTCTCAAAGGCGCGCTTTCTACCATTTCGATATCGTTGGGTGCTTACCTTCTCGGGATGCTGATTGGTCTTGGCGGGGCTCTTGGCAAACTCAAGGGCAACCCGCCGGTCCTGCTTCTTCTCGACGTCTATACGACTGCGGTTCGGGCCATTCCCGAACTGATCCTGATTATCGGTCTGTACTATGCCGGCACTGACGGTCTGAACCGAATTCTCTCGAGCTTCGGGCTTCCCAATGTCGAGATCAACGGGTTTGTCGCGGCAATCGCAGTGCTCGGAATCGTCCAGGGCGCCTACATGACCGAAGTGTTTCGTGGCGCAATCCTGGCGATTCCTGTTGGACAGATCGAGGCCGCCAGTTCCTTCGGCATGCGCCCATGGTTGAGGTTTCGCCGTATCGCTCTGCCGGCATTGATCCCGAATGCCCTGCCTGGGCTTGCCAACCTCTGGATGTCGGTGACGAAGGACAGTGCGTTGATCGCGGTCGTCGGCTATCAGGAGTTGGCGCTCGCCACGCGGATCGCGGCCGGCAACACGAAGCACTATTTTCTGTTCTTCCTGGTCGCCGCTGCCGTCTATCTCGTCATCACGCTTGTCTCCAACGTCGTCTTCGGCCTCCTCGAGAGCCGCTATCGACGCGGGCAGCCGAAAACCGCTTAGGACGCTCGCGATGAATTTCTCATGGGTATCGTCCTATTGGCCGCTCATTGCCGCAGGCGCGGTTCAGACAGTCCTCCTTCTCGTCATTTCCGTCGGGGTCGGCTTCATTCTGGCGATCGGTCTTGCGCTCGCGCAGGTCAGCGGTCCGCGATGGCTGAAATGGCTTGCCCGTTGCTACTGCACCTGCCTTCGCGGCACGCCACTTTTGATCCAATTGTGGTTGCTCTATTACGGCATCGGTTCGCTGCTGCCGATGATACCAGGGCTGCGCGCGAGCTTCCTCTGGCCGATAGTGCGGGAGGGCTTCTTCTTCGCAGCGCTCAGTTTCACGCTCAACTACGCCGCCTATGAGGCCGAAGTCCTGCGGGGTGCGCTTCTCGCCGTCCCGAAAGGCGAGCTCGAGGCAGGTCGCTCGTTCGGTATGACTTCCTGGACGCTGTTGAGACGGATCTGGCTGCCTCGCGCCATACGTATCGCACTGCCGACGATAGCTGGCGAGGTGGTTCTGCAACTGAAAGCGACACCCCTCGCCTTCACCGTGACAGTGATGGATCTCTACGCCGTCGCGTACAAGGTGAGGCAGGACACCCTGCTCGTTTATGAACCGCTGATGATCGTCACGGTGTTCTACATCTTGCTGACGCTTCTGATCACCCGCACCTTCAGGCTCGTCGAGGCGCAAATCCCGGTTCGCAGCTGAATTATCAGCTCGGCCCCAAGACGATGAAATTCCAGGAATTCTGCAGGAAGGTCTTCCATGTCCTCGAACATCTCTACTCCCTTCGCAACTGACAGTTGGGGCTCGAATGCACGCATGACGCTGTTGCCGCCCGTAAGCGGCGGTGTCGTCCTACGTCGGGAAACCCTGGCGCTCGACGGCGGACTGATCATCGATCCGATCACGAAGGCTATCGCGCCCAACATCTCAATGTCGGTCAACAACATGTTGGTTCCTGGTGACGGCGCCTTTTCCGCGGACGGGGTATCAGACCTGACTGCTCTGCCGTTTCTGTATGCCCGCTGGACCAATCCGACCGTGCGGCAACTCGAGCAGCGCATGGCCGCACTCGAAGGTGCGGAGGATGCGCTCGCAACAGCAACCGGCGTGGCCGCGATCGCAGCCACCTTCCTGACCTTTCTCAAAGGGGGGACCATCTGATCATCAGCGACGTCTGCTATGCCGGCGCCTACGAACTGGCACACCGCATATTGCCCGAGTACGGGATCGAGGTGAGCGCCGTGAACATGTCGGTCATTGGCGACGTTGTCGCAGCCTTCCGACCCAACACGCGGCTCGTCCACTGCGAAAGCCCCTGCAATCCAATCCTGCGCCTGACCGATCTGGCCGAAGTCGCGAAGCTGGCACACGAACGCGGCGCGCTGGTTTCCGTCGATTCCACGCTTGCCACGCCGGTCGCGACCCGCCCGGCCGCACTCGGCATCGATCTCGTCATTCACTCCCTGACCAAGTTCATCAACGGGCACGGCGACGCCTTGGGTGGCGCCGTGTGCGGGCGCAAGGATCTGGTGGAAAAAATCCGCTCTCGTACTGGAGTTTATCTCGGCGCTTCTTTGTCTGCCCAGAATGCCTGGCTCATCATGCGCGGGATCGACACGCTCTTTCCCAGGCTCCGGACCATGTCCGCTTCTGCGATGCAGATCGCCCGTTTTCTCGCCAAGCATCCAAAAATCAGGTCTGTCACCTACCCCGGCCTGGAAAGCCATCCGCAGCGTGCCTTGGCAACACGTCAGATGGATGTATTCGGGGGAGTTCTGACCTTCCAGACCGACGACCCGCAGGCGATGGCAGCCCAACTCGCTGACAGGCTCCGCGTAGCGCACTACGCCTTTTCGCTTGGTCACCAGCGCAGCATCGTTGTCCTTCTCGATACGAACGAAATGATGAAATCGACTTACGGTCTGCGGGGCGCTCAGCTCGACGACTACCGCGCCTTCGCGGGAGACGGCGTCTTTCGCCTTTCCATTGGCCTGGAGTCGGTGGACGACCTGATCGAGGATCTTGACCAGGCGCTGCGTGCCTAAGGCTCTTGCGCGAGGGGATATGATGACCGTTGAGAGGACCGAAACCGATATGCTCGGCGAGCGGGATCTGCCCGCCGACGCGCTGTTCGGCATCCACACGCTGAGGGCAGCGGAGAATTTCGACGTATCCGGAATCCGCCTGCGGGACTTCCCGGAATTCGTTCAATCGCTTGCCATGGTCAAAAAGGCGGCTGCACGAACCAACAAGGAGCTGCAACTACTGGCTCCCGATGTTGCCGATGCAATCGATCGAGCCTGCGATCGACTGATCACCTGCGAGGACCTCACCGACCATTTCCCGATCGACATGATGCAGGGAGGCGCCGGGACCTCGACCAACATGAACGTCAATGAGGTGGTCGCGAACCTGGCGCTTCTGGAGATAGGCAAGGTGCCGGGCGACTACGCCGCGGTTCACCCCAATGACCATGTCAACCTGTCCCAGTCGACTAACGATGTCTATCCGACGGCCATCCGGGTAACGGTGATGCGCGGCTGCGCCGTCGTGCTCGAAGCGCAGCGAAGGCTGCGAGATACCTTTGGCAGAAAGGGTGAGGAATTCGCTAATATCGCCAAGGTCGGACGCACCCAGTTGCAGGACGCGGTTCCAATGTTCCTTGGTCAGGAGTTCGACGCTTTTGCCGAGACCATTGACGAAGACATAATCCAGCTTCGAAAAGCCATGGAACTGATGCGGGAAATGAACCTCGGAGGCACCGCCATCGGCACCGGCTTAAATGCGCCCGAGGGATTCTCAGTCAGCGCCTGCCGTCATCTTTCGGAAATTTCTCGGCTTGAAATGGTTCCGGCACGCAACTTCGTGGAAGCAACGTCCGACACCGGAGCCTTTGTGTCGTTTTCGGGCACGCTGAAGCGGATCGCTGTCAAGCTTTCCAAGATATGTAACGATTTGAGGCTGCTCTCCAGTGGCCCTCGGGCTGGCCTTGGTGAAATCAGATTGCCTCCGCGACAGGCCGGCTCGTCGATCATGCCGGGCAAGGTCAACCCAGTCATTCCCGAGATGATGAACCAGATTGGCTTTCAAATCATTGGCAACGATCTGACGGTGACACTGGCGGCGAGCGCTGGACAATTGCAGTTAAACGCGATGGAGCCCGTGATCGTTCTCAACATCCTGCAATCGATGCGACTTCTGGCGCGCGGCATGGATATCCTGCGCGAACGTTGCGTCGACGGCATCGAGGCGGATGCCGATCGCTGCCGCTTTCTCTATGATCAGTCGCTCATTCTGGCCGCATCGCTCAATCCAGTTGTCGGATATAGCAAGGCTGCACTCTTGGCCAAGGCGGCGCTCGCTTCCGGCACAAGCCTTCGCCAGGCTGCTGAGGCCGATGGCTCGTTCAGCCGTGCACAACTGGATCAGATTTTCGGCGTCGCGCAGTCCTCCTCTGTTGTGCTGAAACGCATTTAACTCCCGAATCGACCATGGCCGTATTTACCCAGCTTTCCGACGATGACCGCGAAGCGATTTCGGTCGCCTACGGCATAGCCCCGCTGACCTCGGTGATTGGCATTGCCGACGGAGATACCGAGACGACCTATCTCTTCCGGTCACAGCGGGGCGAGTACATCGTCACTCTGTTTGAAAACGGCGCTGAGCCGTTCGATCTTGAACGCGCGTTTCGGACCATGGAGTTGTTGTCGGCCGCGTGTGTTCCCTGCCCTAAAACGTTCCGCACCGAAACGGGCGGGGCGACGATCCGTCTTGTCCGGGAAGCTCGTGGCGGTGGTCGGCTTTGTCCAGGGCACGCAATCGGCTTGCGCAAGCCCGGCCCAGTGTTTCGATCTCGGGCGGCGCCTCGCGCAGATCCATCGAACGCTGATGCCTGCCTCTCCCGAAAAGAGGGAGGGACTGCCAAGGGGACCAATCCATGGGGCGCTGTTTCCGGACAATGTGTTTTTTCTCGGCGATTGCGTCAGTGGCATCATCAATTTCAGGCTTCGCCATGACGATGTCCTGATCGCAGAACTGGCAGACGTGTTGGTTCGATGGACGATGCTGAGCAACGGGGCGCTGGATGGGGAGCGCGCGGAGGCAATTCTCAAGGGATATTGCCGCGTCCGCCAGTTGCAAGACAACGAGCGCCAAGCACTGGCGGCCTTTGCTCTCGCTGCGGCTGCGACTTTTATAGCTGTTTCGGAAGGTAGTATTGATCTACGGGTTCGTGCCGAGAACGCGTTCCTATCAGCGCAAAGCCTGTTTGCAGCTAGAGAAACTCCTATTGGTGCCGCATGAAAAGGCTTCTTGACCGGGCAGACGAGCGTATTCTTATGGAACTGACCAGGAACGCGCGTATTTCGCATGCGGACCTGGCCGCGAGGGTCAATCTTTCTCGCAACGCCGTCCGCCAGCGGATTGAACGCCTGGAGCGGGATGGCCTAATTCGGGGATATACGATCGTTGCAGGCGAAGGACGCATCGCGACTTCAACGATTGCGGCACTGATGTTTGTTTATCGCAATGACCGGATGCGGGGGCCGACGTCATTCAAGCACTGCGACGGATCCCAGAGGTCGTCGCCTGCGACGTGATGAGCGGCGAATTCGACCTGGTCGTCCGTGTAGAGGCGACGGAGGCCGATCGCACACGGCAGATCTGGCAGGAGATTTCCGCATTGCCCGGTGTGCGAGACACCCTCACAGCGTTCGCGCTATCGTCGATGATCCGGCGTTGAACCTTTATGGATTCCCCTCCTTAGGCCGTGCGACCGATGGGAGGGATGTCCGACTTGGGGGCCGAGAGCGGGCTGTCCGCTTCTGCAAGAAAGTCGAAAAGCCACCTTCTCCCGGAAGGCTAGTGCTTCAAGATCTGGCTGAGGAACAATTTCGTTCGCTCGTGGCGCGGGTGACTGAAAAACTCGTCGGGCGTGCCCTCTTCGACGATCTGCCCAGCGTCCATGAAAATGACGCGGTCGGCCACTGCACGGGCAAAACCCATCTCATGCGTTACACACACCATGGTCATGCCGTCGCGGGCCAATCCAGTCATGGTCTCCAGCACCTCCGAGACCATTTCCGGGTCGAGGGCAGAGGTCGGTTCGTCGAAAAGCATGACGTCCGGTTTCATGCACAGGCTGCGGGCGATCGCGACACGCTGTTGCTGGCCGCCCGACAGCTGGACCGGGAACTTGTTCGCCTGCTCGGGAATACGGACCCGTTCGAGGAACTGAATAGCGGTCTTGCGTGCTTCCATGGCGGAAACACCTTTGACCCACATTGGCCCGGCCATGCAGTTCATCAACACCGTCATATGCGGAAACAGATTGAAGTGCTGGAACACCATGCCAACATTGGAGCGGACGGCGGCGACGTTCTTCATCTTGCCATGCAGAGCGACGCCGTTGACGACGATATCGCCGCCCTGATGCGCTTCGAGGCGGTTGAAGCAGCGGATCAAGTGTCGACTTGCCCGAGCCGGACGGCCCGCAGATGACGATGCGCTCGCCTTTGTGGACAGTCAGGTTGATGTCCTTCAGCTCGTGGAACTGGCCGTGCCATTTGGAAACTGCCCTGGCTTCAATGATAACCCGCGCGCTCATCGCACTTTGCTCCTGGCGTAGTGCCGTTCGATCCGCGACTGGATCAGCTCGAGGCAGATCGACAGCACCCAATAAATGATGGCGGCCGAGATCAGCATTTCCATGTGCTAGAAGGTCTTCTGGCCGAGCGTTCGTGCCAGGAACATCAGCTCCCAAACGCCGATGACGGAGACCAGCGAAGAATCCTTCAGCATCGAGATGAACTGGTTGCCGGTCGGCGGAATGATGACCGGCAATGCCTGCGGCAGGATGATGCGGCGCATGGTCAAGGCGAAGCCGAACCCATGGAGCGCGAGGCCTCCCATTGGCCCCGATCGATGCTCTGAATGCCGGAGCGGAATATCTCGGTCATGTAGGCGCCGTAGCAGAGCGACAGCGCCAGTATGCCGGCGGGCACGGCATTGATGACGAAGCCGAGCTGCGGCAGCATCTCAGGTTCGGGAGCGGCTCCGCCTTGCACAATCCGCAGATGAGGCGTTGACGGTTCTCGAAACTCAGCTGCTCCCGAGTTCCACCAATTTGCATATTTCCCCGGAGGGGTTGGAGTTGTCTCGTATGGGGATGCAGCGCTGCCTTGCGGGGCGCGGTGCGATGGCCTCATTTCCGAGCACCCCTGACCGCTACACACCGCGATGATGCCCGAAAACTTCCTCGTAGGCCCCCCGTTCCCCGGCTGTATTGGCGACGGGCGAGCCAGCGGGGCCACTAGGAACGCTGGAACTACGTGAGATGGCTGCGTGTGGACAATTGGGTGCAGTCTAGGCTTCGACTGGACGGGTGTCACACTACCGCATGGGAAGAGCGCTCTTTCTGGGAAGTAGACGAGAATGGTTAAGCCGAAGAAAAACGACAAGCCAGTTTCAAGGCAGTTCGAGTCTAACATTAACCGTGACAGCAGCTTGCTGCCGATGCTGATCGGCGGGCTTGTCCTGAATCATTATCGGGGCAACCGTCGTTATGATGTTCGTTTAGTTTCGCATGGGTACCGACGCGAATAGCGGCCGTGACCCACCCGCCATTAGGCCTGCTGATCAATTTGACAGGACTCTGGCCTCGTTACGTGGATGTGTGGTGACGCGAAGCTCAACGGCGGGCGCGGTCGATAGAGATGTTGCTAGGCGCGCATCCGTACGCCGCCGCGTATCTGCGCCTGCCCATCGCCCGCAGCCGACATCGAGACTTATTACATTTTTGACCTTCGGCTCGAAAGCAGGAGGGGGAACGACTGGGCAACACTGTGGGACTTTCCGTGGGACCTTTGCGTGCCGAACTCTGCCAATGTACGCCGTTCGTTCCGCTCTTCCATTTTGGGGCTTGCTCAAAATGGTTCGGAACCCTATGGGGATGCCGTTCGGAGTGTAGCGCAGCCTGGTAGCGCACCTGATTTGGGATCAGGGGGTCGCGTGTTCGAATCACGCCACTCCGACCAGTTTCCTGAACATCTTAGAGCCCGCGCTTCGGGAACCCTGTCGGCCTTCAGAAGTTCTGTTGCCATGGCCGACACTCCAAGGACCCCCACCATCGCCCGCATCTGGCGCGGCCGGACCTTGCCGGAAAAAGCCGACGATTATGAAGCTTACAATTACGAGACCGGCATCAAGCCGCTCATCGAAAAGGCAGTCGGCGTCCAGACATTTCGCGAGGACACGGCGACCCATTCCGAGTTCGTGACGATCTCCTATTGGGAGAGCATCGAGGCAATGGCGCGCTTCACCGGCGGCGGGCCGACCCAGGTCCACCACCTCGACCGCGACGCGGAATTCCTGATCGAGCTGCCGAAGAGCGTGCAAGTGCTGCGCTTGCTCACCAGCCATGGCAAGACGGGCTGAAGGTGTCCAGCATCGAGCAACAGGCCTTGATCTCTGTAGGGAGCCGTCGGCGTGGAACCGAGTAAACCCGCCGGGCGAGTCCCCAACAACCTCGAGCCCGGCGAGCCTACAACCCGATCTGCAATGTGACCGGGACCGGGATCAACCGGCCTCTTCCACACTGCAAGATGGATGCCAGGGAAATGGCTCGAAATGGGACAGCCACGATCGTCCCGCAACTCCGGACGGAAAACCGCTACGCACTTTTCCCGGAGTTGCTCTAGACTCCGGGCAAACGGGGCAAGGGGGACTCTGGATGCCTATTCTCGAGGCGCTGCTGTCGCTGATCGGCCCGGCCTATTTGGCCTATTATGGCTTCGCGGTTCCGGTCGCGGTCGCCTGGGCAATCCTGTGCGCTACTCTGTGGGTCTGGAACAACCGGCCGAGCAAGAGGCAGAATGGCAGCGTCGCCCCGTCGCGGATCGCCAGCCTGGTGCTCTTCGTCTTTGTCGCCGCATGCTACGTGGCGACGCATACGGGGGTCTATCTGCTGGCTCGGCATCTGGCCGGATTATGGGCGTAGAGAGCGCACAATCCCGGAACAGCCTTCCTCGACATCCTAAATATCGAACTCGCCCTGGCCCTCGTCCATGGCGCTGACGGTCTCGGCGGCGAGCGCTCGGGTGATCGGCGTCTTGCGCTCGAGAGCGGCGCGGTCGAGGCGCTCCACGACCCGCATGGCAGTCGCCAGCGAGCGTTCGATGCGCCGCACCAGATATTGCACGACATGCGGCTCCACCTCGACCTGGCGGTCGGCGAAGAGCTTGGTGATAACGCCGGCGAGCAGCAGGTCGTCCGGCTCGTGGATCTCGATGGTCGCAGCCGCTTTCAGCCGCGAGATGAGGTCCGGCAGCACGACGCGCCAGGCAGAGGGAAAGCGCCGCGCCGTCAGAAGCAGCGTGGAGCCGGCGCCGCGCACGGTGTTGATCAGGTGGAACAGGCCTTGCTCGTCGATCGGGAGCTTGTCGATGTCGTCGATCAGCGCGGGGCTCGCGCCAAGCCCGCCAATGTGCTCGCCGATGCTGTCGGGAGCGATGGCGACAGCGTGCGCATGCGCTTGCCAGATCTGGGCAAGATGCGTCTTGCCGGACCCGGGAGGGCCGGCGAGCACCACCACCGGCGCGGGCCAGTCCGGCCAGCGGTCGACCAGTGCTGCGGCCTGCGCATTGGCCCCGGAGACGACGAGCTCGTCGCGCGAGTAGCCGGTACCGTGGCCGAGATCGAGCGGCAGCTGGCGCGGTGGATCGGTTCGTTCGCCAGTCATTTCAGCCACGCGGCTGTGAGCGGCGGCCGCCGCCGCGATCCGCCGGCAAAGGAGGTGCTGGCTCTGTGGCATGGCCGTTGTAAAGCGGCGATTCGAGGTAGCGGGCAATCGCAAAGCGCACCAGCACGGCAATGGCCGCCGAAGCCGGCACCGCAATCAGCAGGCCGACGAAGCCGAACAGCGCACCGAAGGCAAAGAGCGCGAACATCAGCCAAACCGGGTGCAGGCCGACGCTTTTGCCGACCAGCCTCGGCTGCAGGATATTGCCCTCGATGAACTGGCCGACGAAGAACACGCAGACCACCGCCACGATCATCGTCCAATCCGGCCAGAACTGGACGAAGGCGACGCCGACAGCAAGCACCAGCCCGGTCAGCGAGCCCACATAGGGGATGAAGGAGATCAGCCCGGCGAAGAAGCCGATGAGGATGGCGAAGTTCAGCCCCGTCAGCGTCAGGCCGGTAGCGTACATGGCGCCCAGCACAAGGCAGAGCGTGCCCTGCCCGCGCACGAAGCCGGCGGTGGCGGTGTTGATGTCGCGGGCAAGCGCCCTGACCGTCTCGACATAATCTCGCGGCACCCAGCTGTCGACCACGGCCACCATCCGGTCCCAGTCGAGCAGCATGTAGAAGGCAACGACCGGGGTGACGACGAAGAGGCTGACCACCGAAACCAGCGCCACGCCCGAGCTCCAGATCGAGGTGAAGACGGTGGTGAGCAGCCCGAAGCCGGTGGTGAGCAGCGAGTTCAGTCCTTCGCGCAGGCTGGCCGCGTTGACGCCAAAACGCTGCTCCAGCCACTTCGGGTCGAAGCTGGTGATGAGCGACTGCAGGCGGGTGAGATATTCCGGCAGCTTGCGCGCGAAATCGGCCATCTGCGTGGCCAGCACAGGGACCAGAATAACGAAGGCGAGCACCACGACGACGACGAAGGCAATGAGGATCACCACCGTCGCCATCAGCCGGGAGAGGCCGAGCCGCTGCAGCCGATCGGCCACCGGATCGAGAAAATAAGCGAGCACCATGCCGGCGACGAAGGGCAAGAGGATGCCGGAGAAGACATAGAGGAACAGCGCCAGAAGCACGGCAACGATCAGCCAGAATGCGATCTGCCGGCGCAACGCGGTCGAGGCCGCGGCCGTCCAGGCTTCGCCGTCAGGTGTCCGTGCTGGAATTGCCCGACTTGGTGTTGCTCGTCCGGGAGCCTTCGCCATAGCCACTCATATGCCTTAGCCAGGCCACGAGATAGGCCGCGGCCGAAGCCACGGTCAAGACCCCGGAGAGCAATATGAGCGCCGGCCGGAGCGGATAGAGATGCATGGAAAAGGCAAGCTCGCCCAGCACAAGCGCCGCCAGCGCGATCTGCACGGCGGTGTTCACCTTGGAGACCAAGAGCGGCTTCATCTCGACCGGCTGCGCCATCACGCTGGACAAAAGCACCGCGCAGACGATCAGCGCGTCGCGCGAGACCATGGTCACGACAAGCCAGAGCGGCAGTTCCCCGGCATAACCCATGACGACGAAGACCGAGACCAGGAGGAGCTTGTCGGCGACCGGATCGAGATAAGCGCCGAGCCGCGAGAACAACCGGTAGCGGCGAGCGATGAAACCGTCGACGCCGTCGGAGATGCCGGCGACGAGGAAGCCGGTAAAGGCCCAGTCCCAGCGCGCCTGCAGCATGGCCAGCACCACGGCCGGCACCAGCAGCAGCCGCATGATCGTGATCATGTTGGGTATGGTCACGTGATGTCCCATCATGGGTTTTGTTGGAAGATAGTTGATGGAGATGAGAGGCGCACGCAAGGGAGGAGTTGCGGATCTCCCCGCTCGAGGGGGAAGATGGCCGGCAGGCCACAGGGGGTCGCCTCACGTCGATCGCCGACCTCCATCTCTGGCGCACAAGGCGCTGGAGCTCCACGCGAGGCGACCCCCCTCTGTCGCCTCCGGCGACATCTCCCCTCAAGGGGGAGATTGGCTCTCACGCGCCTTGCCCCTCGAAACCATTCATGCGATGAGCCCGCAATGGAAACAGGGATGAGCCGAAGATGAGCAACGGCGACAAGGCCAAGCGCAAGAACGGGCTCACCTATGCCGAGGCAGGCGTCGATATCGATGCCGGCAATCTCATGGTCGAGAAGATCAAGCCGCTCGTGCGCGCGACGCGCCGGCCGGGCGCCGACGGCGAGATCGGCGGCTTCGGCGGCCTGTTCGATTTGAAAGCCGCCGGCTTCACCGATCCGGTGCTGGTCGCGGCCAATGACGGGGTCGGCACCAAGCTCAAGATCGCCATCGATTCCGGCAAGCACGATACGATCGGCATCGACCTCGTCGCCATGTGCGTCAACGATATCGTCGTGCAGGGCGCCGAGCCGCTGTTCTTCCTCGACTATTTCGCCACCGGCAAGCTCGATCCGGACCAGGGCGCGTCCATCGTCGGCGGCATCGCGCAAGGCTGCCGTCAGGCTGGCTGCGCGCTGATCGGCGGCGAGACCGCCGAGATGCCCGGCATGTATCACGACAAGGATTACGACCTTGCCGGTTTTGCCGTGGGCGCGGCCGAGCGCGGCCAGTTGCTGCCCACCGACGACATCGTCGAGGGCGACGTGCTGCTTGGCCTCGCCTCCTCCGGCCTCCACTCCAACGGCTTTTCGCTGGTGCGCCGCATCGTCGACGCCAGCGGGCTTGGCTGGAGCGATCCGGCGCCGTTCAACGATGAGCTCAGCCTCGCCGAAGCGCTGCTCGAGCCGACGCGCATCTATGTGAAGTCGATCCTGAAGGCGATCCGCAACACGCATGGCATCAAGGCGCTGGCTCACATCACCGGCGGCGGTTTTCCGGAAAACATTCCGCGCGTGCTGCCCAAGGATTTCTCCGCCGAGCTCGACCTCGAAGCGATCGACGTACCGCCTGTATTCTCGTGGCTCGCCAGGACCGGCGGCGTGGCGCCGCAAGAAATGATGCGCACCTTCAACTGCGGCATCGGCATGATCCTCGCCGTTGCTTCCGGCCAGGCGGCGCAGGTGGCAGCGGTGCTGCAGGAAGCCGGCGAGACGGTGACGCCGATCGGCCGCATCGTGCCGCGCCGCGACGCCGGCGTCATCTACCGGGGCTCGATCGAACTATGAGCAGGAAACGCACGGTCGTCCTGATCTCGGGCCGCGGCTCCAACATGACGGCGCTGATCGCGGCAGCCAGCGACCCGACCTATCCGACCGAGATCGTCGGCGTCATCTCCGATCGTGCGAACGCCGCGGGCCTCGGCCTCGCGCAGTCGCGCGGCATCGCCACCAAGGTCATTCAGCGCGCCGACCATCCGAGCAAGGACGCACATGACGCTGCGATCGATGCCGCGCTTACCGGCTTCGGCGCCGAGATCGTGGCTCTGGCCGGCTATATGCGCATCCTCGGCCGCGGCCTGGTCGAAAAATGGCAGGGGCGCATGGTCAACATCCACCCTGCCCTTCTGCCTGCCTTCAAGGGGCTGGACACGCATGCGCGCGCCATCCGCGCGGGCGTGCGCATCCATGGCTGCTCCGTGCATTTCGTCACGCCCGAGATGGATGACGGCCCGATCATCGCCCAGGCCGCCGTGCCGGTGATGGTCGGCGACAACGAGGACACTTTAGCCGCGCGGGTGCTGAAGGTGGAGCACCGGCTCTATCCGCTGGCGCTAGGGCTGGTCGCCGAAGGCAAGGCGCGCATGGAAAAGGGCCACACCGTGCTTGCCCATTTCGCCGACGACGCCGACAACGCCACTTCAGTGGTGATGGCGCCCGACCCGCTGCGCGAGGAAACCGACCTCGAACAGCTGGCGCGCATCACGCCGTAGGACTGCCATGGCGACGCCCAGACAACTCCTTGTGCTGCGCCATGCCAAGTCGAGCCGGGACGATCCCAAGCTCGCCGATTTCGACCGTCCGCTCGCCCCGCGCGGGCTGAAGACGGCACCGCTGATCGGGCGCGAGCTTTCGCGGCGCGGCTGGCTGCCGGATCTGGCACTGGTCTCGCCGGCGCTGCGCACCCGCGACACCTGGCGACTCGTCGCCGCCGAATTGCCGAAGCATGGGCCAGCGGAATTCGCCGAGGAGCTCTACGCGGCGGCGCCGGCCGCCATCCTGGCGTGCGTGCGGCAGGCGAAAGCCACCAGCCTGATCGTGATTGGTCACAATCCCGGCCTGCAGAATTTCGTGCTGCGGCTCGCCGGCACCGGATCGGATGAGGGCGTGTTCAAAAAAGTCGAAGCGAAGTTTCCGACGGCGGCACTGGCCCGGTTCACGGTGAAGGAGGATTGGGCGAACCTCGACTTCGGCGGAGCGCGACTGACGCATTTCGTCAGGCCGAAGGATTTGGAATAGAGCGCCTCTGTGCGCAGCCGGGCCTATAGTCACGACACAAGCCGGCCTGCGGATAGCCGGCTCCATAAAAGCAGAGCGGCGGGACAAACCCGCCGCTTTCAGGTCTATCGACGATCGACCGTCTAGTGGTTGCCGAACAGATCGCGGTCGGCGCCCTGGGTAACCGGCTTCTGGACGTTCGCATCAGACTTCTTGACCGAAGCGGTGTACGAGGTATCGACCGAAGCAGCCGGCTGGTGGGCGTTGGCCGAACCGTAGTTGTCGGAACCGGCGAAAGCGGCACCGGTGGCAACGAGAAGGGCAGCGGCGGTAAGAGCGATCTTGGTCATTTCAGTTACTCCAGATTTGAGGGGTGAGTTTGAAGAGGTCGGGCTGGCGGCCGGTTAGTGGTTGCCGAACAGGTCGCGGTCGCTGCCCTGGGTGACGGGCTTCTGGACATTCGCATCAGACTTCTTGACCGAAGCGGTGTACGAGGTGTCGACCGAAGCAGCCGGTTGGTTGGCGTTAGCCGAACCGTAGTTGTCGGAGCCGGCGAAAGCAGCACCAGTGGCAACGAGAAGGGCAGCGGCGGTAAGAGCGATCTTGGTCATTTCAGTTACTCCAGATTTGAGAGTTGTGGTTCTGATCGGTTCGGGACGGAGGCCTAGCGGCCCCAAATGCCCTGGCCGGATTCCGGCTGGTTCTGATCGGGCGTGATCCTGAGATCGTGCTGCTCGAACTTGCGGATCGAACCGGTGATGCTGCGGTCGATGTTGTCGCCCGACCGCGGCGCAACCGACTGGGTGACGGCCGGCTGGTTGACGTTGTCGGAACCGTAATGGTCGCTGCCGGCGAAGGCGCTGCCCGTGGCAACGAGAAGGACCGCGGCGGTAAGAGCAATCTTGTTCATTTTAGGTACTCCAGATTTTCAAAATTCTGTCCGTCAAGTGGCGTGCCGTAATGGAAATTCGCGTCGCTCGGACCACCCCGAGATGGGTCGGTCCTATTGCCATTTCCAATCACGAAGATGTGCAAATCGAACCGTTCGGTTCGACCTTGAAATCGCGTGAACAGCGCGGCTGCCACATTCTTTTGTTTGAATATCAACTACTTGCAGTGTTAGCCGACGAGGTTTCACGGTCTGGACAACGAGCCAGCGTTCACCTGAGTTACACGAACCGTCAACATAAATTGAACCGAACCGTTCGGTTTTATCCATCGCGCGAGCGAATTGGGCCTTCAGGCTGACCGACGGAACCGATTTCAGCCGGCGTTTGCCTTGTCCGCGGATCGAGACTATCGATTGCTTTCAAACTGTCCGTTCGGACCGCCGGGCCGCGCTTGCGAAAGCCCGGCGCCACCCGGATGGAGGCATTGCCGAACAGCGATGGACGATGCGGCTCCTGCTTGTCGAAGACAATCGCGAACTGGCCGATTGGCTGAGCAAGACGCTGCGCCAGGCGAGCTACGTCGTCGACGTGGTACATGACGGCGAGGACGTCGAGCATGCGCTGGCGGCCGGCGACCATGCGCTGATCATCCTCGACCTCGCCCTGCCGCGCATGGGCGGGATGGAGGTGCTGAAGCGGCTGAGGGCACGCGGCAACCCGGTGCCGGTCATCGTGCTCACCGCCAACGCCAGTCTCGACGGCCGGGTGAAGGGCCTCAACGAGGGCGCCGACGACTATCTGGCTAAACCCTTCCAGATCGAGGAACTGGAAGCGCGCATCCGCGTGCAGCTGCGCCGTGCCAACGACCGGACAGCGCCCGTCATCTCCTGCGGCGACCTCGTCTTCGACACCAACACAAGGCTGTTCTCGCTCGGCGGCGCGGCGCTTTCGCTGACGCCGCGCGAACATGCGGTGCTGGAACAGCTGGTAGTCAAGGCGGGGCGCACGGTGAGCAAGGCGGCACTCTCGACGGCGATCTACGACTTCGACACCGACGCCGATCCCAGCGCCATCGAGATCTACGTGCATCGGCTGCGCAAGAAGCTGGAAGGCTCGCGCGTGCAGATCGCCACCTTGCGCGGCCTTGGCTATCTGCTCCGCCATGAAGATTAGGGCCATGAAAATTAGCAGCCTCCGCCTGCAATTGCTGGCCTGGGTGGTGCTGCCGCTGACCGCGCTGGTGACGGTCAATCTGTGGACCAGCCAGCGCAACGCGCTGGCGACGGCAGATCTGGTCACCGACCGGATGCTGGTCGGCTCGGCGCGCGCGATCGCCGAGCGGGTGGCGATGGCCGAAGGCGTGCTCGACGCCACCATTCCGCCGGCGGCGATCGAGATGTTCGACACCGGCGACCGCGACAGCGTCTACTACCGGGTCGAGACCGCCAACGGCCGGCTGCTGACCGGATATCCCGACCTCCCCCAGGCGTCGCAGAGCGGCAGCATCGAGGCTTCCTATCGCGATCGTCGGCTGCGTCTGACAACGCTCAGCCATGCCGTGATCGGCGCCGGCACGGATTCGCCGATCAGGGTCACGGTGGGCGTCACGCTCGCCGGCCATGACGCGATGGTGCAGCGGCTGTGGTTCAGCGCCTTTGCCCAGCAGCTGGCGCTGGTGGCGATCGCCGGCCTCTTCGTGCTGCTTGGCCTGCGCCGCGGGCTGGCGCCGCTGATGCGCCTGCGCGATACGGTGCGCTCGCCGGATCGCAGCGATCTCGACCCGGTCGAGGTGCCGGGCGCGCAAAGCGAGATCCGGCCGCTGATCGACGCGCTCAACGCCTATATGGAGCGCGTGCGGGCGCAGATGGCGGCGCAGCGCCGCTTCATCGCCAATGCCGCGCACCAGCTGCGTACGCCGCTGGCGCTCATGTCGACACAGGCGAGCTATGTGCTGCGCGAAAGCGCCGCCGACCGGCGCGAGGAGGCGCTGGTGGCCCTACAGGCAGGCTCCGGCCGGCTGGCGCGGCTGGCCGAACAGCTGCTCACGCTGTCGCGCGCCGAGCCGGGCAGCAGCCGGCCGCGTGCCGACCGCATCGACCTCACCGAAGCCGCCCGCGAGGTGCTGGAAACACATGCGCCGAAGGCCGTCGAGCGCAACATCGATCTTGGGCTCGAGGAAGCCGGACCTGTTCCCGTCATCGGCGACGGCACCATGCTGCGCGAGATGATCGTCAACCTGGTCGACAACGCGCTGCGATACACGCCAGCCGGCGGCACGGTGACCGTCCAGCTGGCCGCGATCGGTCGCGAGGGCGTGCTGACGGTCACCGACACCGGTCCCGGCATTCCGGCCGAAGAGCGCGAGCAGGTCTTCGAGCGCTTCTACCGCATTGCCGGTGCTGCCGAGGAAGGCAGCGGGCTCGGACTCGCGATCGTACGCGAGGTGGTCGAGAATGCCGGCGGCAGCGTTGCGCTTGGCGGGGCCGCCGGCAGCGGGCTCAGGGTCGAGGTCCGGCTGCCGCTCGCCGCGCCCCAGGACAGGCCGACTGGAGCGGTCAGGCCCCCTGCTCGTTGAACGGCGCCGGACGCCATTTGACGACGTAGTTCTCGAAACGGGTGATGATGAACTCCACCACCAGCGCCATCACCGCCAGGATAATCATGGCGGCGAAGACGCCATTGGCGTTGAACGCGCCCTGGGCGGTCGAGATCAGCAAGCCCATGCCCTGCTTGGCGCCGAGGAACTCGCCGACCACGGCGCCGACCAGCGCGAAGCCAAAGCTGACATGCAGGCTCGCCAGGATCCAGCTCATGGCCGAGGGAATGATGACTGTGGTGGTGATCTGATAGGGTGAGGCGCCGAGGATCTGGGCGTTGGCGATCATCGCCCTGTCGGCCTCGCGCACGCCCTGGAAGGCGTTGGCGAAGACCACGAAGAACACCATGACGACGGCCAGCGCCACCTTGGAGGCCATGCCGAGGCCGAGCGCTATGATGAAGACCGAGCCCAGCACGACGCGCGGCACCGAGTTGGCGATCTTGATGTAGATCGAGAAGACATCCGCCAGGAGCTTGTTGCGGCCAAGGATGATGCCGGCGGCGATGCCGCCGACGGCGCCGATGGCGAAGCCGAGGAAAGTTTCCTCGAGCGTCACATAGATCTGCAGCCAGAGCGGCCCCTGCGAGGTGCCCTCGGTGACCCAGGACCAGATCTGCTCCCAGATGCCGGAGGGGCTTGAGAAGAAGAACGGATCGATGACGCCGAGATCGGCGCCAAGTTCCCAAAGAGCGAGGAAGACGATCAGGATGGCGAGCCGCAGGCCGATGACCAAGGCATGGCGGCGGCGCAGCCGCGCCCTCGCCCGGGCTTCCGCGGCGACGATCGAGGTCGCGCGGGCGGCTTGGTGAGAGGCTGGAGAGATGGCGGTCATGGCAAGTCTCCTTTCAATGGCCGGTCTGCAGGCCGCGGCTCTGGCCGAGCTGCACTTCCTCGCGCAGGTCGTTCCAGATCACCTTGGCGATCTCGATGAATTTCTGATCGTAGCGGATGTCGGCCATGACACGCGGGCGCGGCAGGTCGATGCGGTAGACGCTCTTCACCGTGCCCGGCCCGGCGGTGAGCACATAGACCTTGTCGGCCAGCGCCACCGCCTCCTCGAGATCGTGAGTGACGAAGACGACGGAGGATTTGAGTTCCGACCAGAGGCCGAGCAGCTCGTCCTGCATGGCGGTGCGGGTCTGCATGTCGAGCGCGCTGAACGGCTCGTCCATCAGCAGGATCTTTGGCTGGTTGATGAAGGTTTGCGCTAGCGCGACCCGTTTGCGCATGCCGCCAGAGAGCTGGTGCGGATAGTGTTTCTCGAAACGCGCAAGGCCGACGCGGGCGATCCAGTCGCGCGCCCGGTCATAGGCTTGAGCCTTCGGCGTGCCGCGATAGAGCGGGCCGGCGGCGACGTTGTCGATGACGCTGCGCCACGGAAACAGCGCGTCTGCCTGGAAGACGAAACCGATGTCGCGGCTGATCTCGGTTACGGGATTGCTCATGACGCGGACATTGCCGGTCGTCGGCCTGAGCAGCCCGGTGACGAGGTTAAGCGTCGTCGACTTGCCGCAGCCGGTCGGCCCGACGACGCAGGCGAACTCGCCGCGCGCCACCGTCATGGTGAAATCGCGGATGGCCGTCATCATGTGGCCGTCGGGGGTGACGAAGCGCAGCGTCACATCGTCGATGGCGATCGCGGCATCAGCCGGCGGCGCGGCCGGAGACAATTTCTCGGCCGCCATGGTTTGCAACTGCATGGCACACTCCTGTAGCGATGGTGCGAGGATGACTGGGGCTCGAGCCCATGGGCCCGCCGCGCCTCGGTATCCGGAAAGGCGCCGCTGCCGAATTGATTCAGGCAAGCGGCGCAACTTGTTGTTCTTCAACGACCGAGCCGGCAGGCCCGGCTCCCTGTCGGCGCTACTTGGCGGCGTCGACGAATGCCGTGGTATAGGTCTTCGACAGGTCGATCTGCTTGCCCTGCAGGCTCTTCGAGAAGGTCGACAGCACCTTCAGCACCGTCTCCGGGCCATCGGCGGGCATGCGGCCGTCAGGCGTGAACATCGCCTTGCCGCCGGCCAACCCTTGCACATAGAGGTCCTTGTTGCCGGCGTAATAATCCTTCGGCATCTGGTCCGCGATCTCTTCGGCCGAATGGCTGGCGATATACTTCATCGTCTTGACGAAAGCGTTGGCGAGCTTCTGCGCCTCGTCCTTATGGCTCTCGATCCAGGCGGACTGGACATAGAAGGATGCCGCCGGATAGTCGCCGCCCAGCGCTTCCCTGGTCTTTTCGGGCGTGCGCATATCGACCAGCACGTTGGCCTCGCCGGTCTGAAGCAGCTTGGCGATGGTCGGCTCGGTGGTCATGCCGGCCTGGATCTGGTCCTGCTTGACGGCGGCGATGAAAGTGTTGCCGGCGCCCACCGGCAGCAGCGTGTAGTCGCCCGGCTTCAGGCCGTTGCGCACGGCGAGATACTGCGTCAGGAAATCGGTCGAGGAGCCAAGACCGGTGACGCCGAGCGTGGCGCCCTTGAAGTCGGCCGGCGATTTGATTTCCGGATGCTTGGCCGAAACCAGCTCGACCTCGCCCGGCGCCTGGCTGAACTGGACGATCGACTGGATGTATTTGCCCTTCGACTGCAAGTCGACGGTGTGATCATAGAAGCCGACGACGCCCTGCACGGCACCGGCCAGCAACTCATTCTCGGCCTCGACGCCGGCGCGGGAGTTGACCAGCTCGACATCGAGCCCCTCATCCTTGAAGTAGCCGAGCTGCTGGGTGAGCACGGCCGGCAGGTAGATCTGCTTTTCCATGCCGCCGACGATGATAGTGATCTTGTCGGCAGCCGATGCCGCCGTGGCGCCCGCGGCGACGATGGCAAACGAAAGCGCCGCCGAACGCAAGACGCACTTCGAGATGAAACCGGTCACGTAACTTCCTCCACCTGGGCGGCGTGCCACCAGGCCACGCCGCATTTCCTCCTTGCCGGCCCGCTCCCGGACCGATCCCGCGGCGAACGCCGCAAAAATGTCATGGCATGCCCAAGCTTTCAGCTGGCTTTCAGTCATTTTAGCGGCCGAAAGAGCGAATTCCGCAGCTATCGCTGGTCACGAAGCGGCGAAGCCAAGCACATCGTGCATGCCGTATTCGCCTGGACACTGTCCGGCCACCCAGAGTGCCGCCGCGATGGCGCCGCGAGCAAACATCGAGCGGTCGCCAGCCGAGTGCGAGAGCGTCAGCGCCTCGCCCTCGGCGAGGAAGCTGACGGAATGCTCGCCGATGATGCTGCCGCCGCGCAGCACGGCGAAGCCGATCTCGCCGGCAGGGCGTGTGCCGACAATCCCATTTCGAGCGCGCCGCGCCACTTCGTCCAGCCTGACGCCGCGTCCGCGCGCCGCCGCCTCGCCCAACATCAGCGCCGTTCCGGACGGCGCATCGACCTTGAAACGGTGGTGCGCTTCCAGGATATCGATGTCGCAATCGTCAGCCCCAAGCGCCCGCGCCGCCTGCTCCACCAGCCCGGTCAGCATGTTGAGACCCAGCGAGTAACTGCCGGAGCGCACGATCGCGATCGTCTTCGCCGCGTCGGCGATCGTCTCCAGCTCGGAACCATCTAAGCCGGTGGAGCCGATCACCAGCGCCGGACCGCCGCGCGCCGCGCATGCCTTTGCTAGTTCGACTGACGCCGCCGGCGTGGTAAAGTCGATGACGACGTCGGCAAGCGCCAGCGCCGCGTCGCGCGCGACCAGCCCCTCGCCCGTGCTGCCCGGTCGATGGAAGCGGGCGACAAGCTCCAGCCGCGGATCGACCTGCACCGCCTCCGTCATCTCCCGGCCCATGCGGCCGAGCGCGCCGGCGATGGCTATTTTCAATGGCTGTTGCGGCAAGGGACACCTCGCCCGTCGCTTCGCTCCTTGCTCCGTCCTTGGATGACGAAGCAACGGGCGTTTTCGGCTAATCTCCCGGGCATGTGACCTGCCGAGCTCGCGCCACAGACCATCACAGCGCCCTGAGCCAGACCTTGTTGTCGTGGAGGGCAGCACCGCCATACGGCGCCGGGGCGTCGGCACCGGTCAGCACGTTGATGCCTTCGCCGCGCTCATGCGCACTGTTCGGCCAGATGCCTTCCGCAATCACCACGCCGCGCTTCACGCCGTCGAAGAACCTGGCATGCAGCACCACGTCGCCGCGCCGGTTGCCGATCTCAACGCGGCCGCCGTCCTCGATGCCAAGCGCCGCGGCATCTTCCGGGTGCAGCAAAAGCTCCGGCCTGCCTTCCTTGGCTTTCGACACCGGCGTCTCGGCAAAACTGGAATTGAGGAAGTTGCGCGCCGGCGAAGTTGCCAGCCGGAACGGATGCTCTTCGTCCGCGACCTCGATCAGCTCGACATGGTCGGGGAATTGGGGCAGACGCTCGACCGGTCCGAACAAGCCCATGCTCTTCGGCGGCCGGTTGGGCGCTGACTGCCCGGTCCAATTGGGCCGGAAGTGGAATTTCTTGTCGGCATGGCCGAAGCCGTTGATGAAATGCGCGTCGTCGAAATCGGGTTGCAGGTCGACCCACTTCTGTTCCTTCAGGCTGTCGAAGCTGCCTAGCCCGCGCTTGCCGAGGATGATGTCGATATGTTCTTTCTCGGTCAGGCCAAAGCCCGGCCGGTCGCCGACGCCCAGCCGTTTGCCGAGCTCCTCATTGAGGTAGTGGTTGGTGCGCGGCCCCTCCGGCGGCTCGATCAGCTTGGGGCCGAGCGTGATGTGCTGGTTGCCGCCACCCTTGTAGATGTCGTCATGTTCCAGAAACATCGTCGCCGGCAGCACGACGTCGGCGAGCTTGGCCGTATCGGTCATGAACTGCTCGTGCACGCAGGTGAACAGGTCCTCCCGCAGGAAACCTTTTCTGACCAGCCGCTGCTCGGGCGCGACATTGGCGGGATTGGTGTTCTGGATCAGCATCGCCGTCACCGGCGGACCGCCATAAAGCGCATCCTCGGCACCGGTCAGCACCGGGCCAATGCGCGAATGGTCGAGATAGCGCACCTTCGGGTCGCGCATCGCGGTGCCTTCGAGCACATCCTGATTCAGCTTGAAGATGCCGGAATTGGAGTGAAAGGCGCCGCCTCCCTCATATTGCCAGGCGCCGGTAACCGCCGCGATGCATGAGGCGGCATGCATATTGACCGAGCCGTTGCGCTGGCGCGCAAAACCGTAGCCGAGGCGGAAGTAGGTCTTCTTCGTTGTGCCGACCAGATGCGCGAAGGTCTCGATCTCGGTGACTGTCAGACCCGTGATTGCCGCCGCCCATTCGGGCGTGCGCGTCCTCAGATGTTCTTGCAGCCCGCGCGGATCGTCGGTGTATTTTTCCAGATAGGCGCGGTCGGCCATGCCGTCGCGGAACAAGACATGCATGACCGCGCAAGCCAGCGCGCCGTCGGTGCCGGGTTTGAGCACCAGGCCGAGATCGGCCTGCTTCATGGTGGCGTTGTCGTAGATGTCGATGGCGACGATCTTGGCGCCGCGCTCTTTTCGCGCCCTCGTCGCATGGGTCATGACGTTGACCTGGGTAACAACGGCATTGGTGCCCCAGATCACCACGCAGTCGGACTTCGCCATCTCACGCGGATCGGGGCCGCGCAGAGCGCCCGCTCCCATCATCCAGCCGGTCCAGGCGAGATTGGTGCAGATCGAGCCGAAGAAGCCCGAATATCTCTTCGCGTGCCGCAGCCGCTCGATACCGTCGCGCTGCACCAATCCCATCGTACCGGCGTAAAAATAGGGCCAGACCGTCTCCGAGCCGTATTTCTCTTCGGCCGCGATGAACTTCTCGGCGACGAGGTCGAGCGCCGCTTCCCAACTGGCTTCCTTCCAGGCGCCCTCCCCCTTGCCGCCCGCGCGCACCAGCGGCTTCAGCAGCCGGTCGGGGTGATGGACGCGGTCCGCATATCGCGCGACCTTGGCGCAAACGACTCCTGCCGTGTA
Source organism: Mesorhizobium sp. M1A.F.Ca.IN.022.06.1.1 (assembly GCF_003952605.1). Taxonomy (NCBI): domain Bacteria; kingdom Pseudomonadati; phylum Pseudomonadota; class Alphaproteobacteria; order Hyphomicrobiales; family Phyllobacteriaceae; genus Mesorhizobium; species Mesorhizobium sp. M1A.F.Ca.IN.022.06.1.1. Next base: position 976,444 of record NZ_CP034455.1, read on the forward strand.
GCTGTTCGCTTTCGCGCCGTGGACGCGGCCGATGCGGTTATTGTCGAGCAGCTCCACCTCGAGCGCGCAGGTGGAAGGACAGTCATGCGGACAGGCCGAATGGCCGATCCCGAGCTTGGCGTGCTGGTTCATGCCAGGGTGTGTAGCGGGTTTTGCGGGAGAGGTGTAGGGCCAGATGGGGCTCCTCCTTCTCCCCTTGTGGGAGAAGGTGGCCGAGCGAAGCTCGGTCGGATGAGGGGTGTTGGAAGGATCGCTACGACAAAGAAATGGGCGATCGAAGCCGCCTGTTGTTCGGCGCGTCACTCCATCCAACACCCCTCATCCGTCTCGGCGCTTCGCGCCGATCCACCTTCTCCCACAAGGGGAGAAGGGGAACCGCCCTACTCCGCGATCCCCTCCTCATATTCCGCCGACATCGTCAGCCACTTGTCCTCGTTGAGGGCAAGTGTGTGGGCAAGCTGCGAGCGCTCCTTGGCCAGCCGCGTCGCGGTCGAGGGGTCCTTCTCGTAGATCGCCGGATTGGCGAGCTCGTCCTCGATCAGGTCGATGCGCTTGCGGATGCGGTCCATCAGCGCCTCGGTGGCGCGGATCTCCTTGGCTAGAGGCTCGAGCGCCGAGCGCCGGGCGGCGGCCTCGCGGCGACGGTCGGCCTTGGATGCCCTGTCTGCCTCCTTCTGCTCGCGGCGATTGGAGGAAACGCCGGTGACCAGCGTTTTGTAATCCTCCAGGTCGCCGTCATAAGGATTGACCGCGCCGTCCTTGACCAACCAGAGGCGATCGGCGGTGGCCTCGAGCAGATGCCGGTCGTGCGAGATGAGGATCACCGCGCCTGAAAAATCGTTGAGCGCATGGATCAGCGATTCACGGCTGTCGATGTCGAGGTGGTTGGTGGGCTCGTCGAGGATGAAGAGGTTCGGCCCCTCGAAGGCCGAGAGCCCCATCAGGAGACGCGCCTTCTCGCCACCGGACAGATCTCTCGCCGCGGTATTCATCTTCTCGGTCGAGAGCCCGAACTGCGCAACGCGGGCGCGCACCTTGGCTTCCGGCGCATCGGGCATCAGCCGGCGCACATGCTCATAGGCGCTTTCCTCGGGACGCAGATCGTCGAGCTGGTGCTGCGCGAAGATCGCCACCTTCAGGCCCGGCGCCACCGTCATCGTGCCGGTCTCGGCTTTGAGGCGGCCGGCGAGCATCTTGGCGAACGTCGATTTGCCGTTGCCGTTGGCGCCGAGCAGCGCGATGCGATCGTCGGCATCGATGCGCAGCGTCATCTTCTTCAGCACCGGATTGCCCTCGGTGTAGCCGACATTGACGCCGTTGAGCGCCACGATCGGCGAGGCCACCGTCTTCACCGGCTCGGGGAAGGAGAACGGCCGCACCGTGTCGTTCACCACCGCGGCGATCGGCTTCATCTTCTCCAGCGCCTTCAGCCGCGATTGCGCCTGCCTGGCCTTCGAGGCCTTGGCGCGAAAACGCTCGACGAAGGATTCCATATGCTTGCGCTGCGCTTCCTGCTTGACGCGGCTCTTTTCCTGCAGCTCGCGCTGCTCGGTGAGCTGGCGCTCGAACTGGTCGTAGCCGCCGCGCCAGAAGGTCAGCTTCTTCTGGTCGAGATGGACGATCGAATTGACCGCGCGGTTGAGCAGGTCGCGATCGTGCGAGATGAGCAAAACCGTGTGCGGATACTTTGCGACATAGTTCTCGAGCCAGAGCGTGCCTTCGAGGTCGAGATAGTTGGTCGGCTCGTCGAGCAACAGAAGATCGGGTTCGGAGAACAGCACGGCGGCCAAGGCCACGCGCATGCGCCAGCCGCCGGAGAAGGACGAAGCCGGGCGCTTCTGCGCCGCATCGTCGAAGCCGAGGCCGGCAAGGATGGTGGCGGCGCGGGATTCGGCCGAATGCGCATCGATGTCGGCGAGCCGTGTGTGGATTTCCGCGATGCGGTGCGGATCGGTCGCGGTCTTCTCCTCTTCCAGCAAGGCCTGCCGCTCGACATCGGCTTTCAGCACGATGTCGATCAGCGGCTCCTCGGTGCCCGGCGCTTCCTGTGCGACCTGGCCGATGCGGGTGTTTTTCGGCAGGCTGATCGAGCCGGTCTCGGAGGGGAAATCGCCGGTGATTGCCTTGAACAGTGTCGTCTTGCCGGTGCCATTGCGGCCGACGAGACCGGCCTTGGTGCCGGCAGGTCAGCGAGGCATGATCGAGAAGCAGGCGCCCCGCCATGCGCAGCGAGAGGTCGTTGATGATAAGCATGGGCGGGCTTTTGCACCGGACGTCGGCGCTTCGCAAGAGCCAGGCCTGGAGGACGGCTCGCCGTGTTCCGGGCGCCGGTCCCGAGCCCAATCAGGGAACCAGTTGCCGGCCGAAGCGTTCTGAGCCCCGTGATCCGCTATTTCGCCCTCGCCTTCATCTTCTTCCAGGTCGCCACGACCGCCGCGCTGGCGACGCAGGTGGTGCTGTTTGAGGGCGAGACGGCTGCAGTGCTCCCCTTAACCGACCCGGCAAGCGCGGCGCCGACGCTGCCATCTCCGCCCAAGTGGGGAGATGACCGGCAGGCCAGAGGCGGACGCGACGAAACACCTGCTGATCCAAATTTATCCTGGAAACAATCCCAGACTTCGCCTACGCAATGACCGATAGGCCGGCGGCGCAGCTCCGCTCTGGAATACCGCTCCTCCCGGATTCCGGAAAACCGCTGCGCGGTTGTCTCGGAACCGCCTTGACCATGCGCCTTTTCAGCCGCCGACGATGCCGTCCAGGACCGCGAGGCATCTCAGCCGTCGCGCAGCGACGACCGGCCGGTCGTCATGCTCGACGATGGCGCGCTCGAAATTGTCGAGCGCGTCGAGCGCGGTACGCAGATCGATGGCCGGCAGGTCCAATGAAACAGGACGCGCCGCGCCTTGACCCCCTCGCCGGCATCGGCGCAAGACTGGATGGCCACCCTGCGACGCAACGCGTCGAGCGCGGCAAAGCGGTCGGCCGACGGCGTGGCGCCGTCCGTAGCGGGCAGCATGACCTTCGGCTCAGGCCTTGGCTTTACGCTTGCCCCTGCCGGAATCCGCGGCCGGCTTCCGGCCCAGGCCGGAAGACTTGGCAAGCGCCGAGCGAGTGGCCGAATAACTGGGCGCCACCATGGGATAGTCCGCCGGCAGGCCCCATTTCGCGCGATATTCGTCCGGCGTCAGCCCATGGTCGGTCGACAGGTGCCGCTTCAGCGACTTGAACTTCTTGCCGTCCTCGAGGCAGACGATGTAGTCGGGGAATACCGAACGCTTCGGATTGACGGCCGGCGTCTGCGGCGCGCTTTCCTTCACCGGGGCGCCCCCGGCGAGCTTGCGCACGGAAGCGCTGACGCTGGCGATCAGATCAGGCAGGCCGGATGCCGGAAGCGGGTTGTTGCCCACATAGGCCGAAACAATGTCGGCGGTCAGCTCGATTGCAGTCTTGTCGTCGATATTGGACAATTTTTTCACCTTCTGCTGGCTCTCAAATGACCAGCTGTTTTTAAGACTTTAGTCTAGGTATCTTATTGGACCTGTCCCCCAACGGACGTCCAGAGTCAGTAAACGTGCGAGACTCAATACCGAAGGTATGTTTTCACCGAGGGCCGCGACCGCGCAAGTTAGGAATTCTAATACCTACAACAAACACTTTACAGCACCGAAGCTCTGCACGGGCGAGGAAATGACGCAACAGCACTTCAATTTCTACGAGTAATTCCTGCAAAAATTGGAATTCTGGACGGAAAGCCAATAATTGCGAGCAGCGCTGGCTCTCTGATCAATCGATCATGCCCGATTCGTTAGGGCAAGTCGCTTATTTCGCGGCAACGCCGCGCCGGAGATCGGTCGGGCCGTCGGCCAGAATCTCCAGCACGCGTTTCCAGCGGGCGCAGCGGCCGAAATCCTTCTGCTCGATGGCCTTCTCAGCCTTCATGGCGGCATAGAGCTGCGCCTCGGCGCCGAATTCCTTGACCAGCCAATGCGCCTCCTGTCTGGCCCGGCGTTCGTCGTCGTCAAGCCCGCTCCCTGGCATGTTTCCTGGTACGATCCCTGGCATGGTCTTCAGCCCTCCGGACGTTCGATGCCGACAGCAATGCAACTGCCGATGACAAGGACGGCGCCAGCCATGGCGTCATCGACAGGCTTTCGCCCGACAGCGCCAGCAAAAGCGTGGAAGCGATCGGCGTGAGATACGCCACGACCGCGAGCCGCCCACCCTGATCGAGGCTGAGCGCGCGCGACCAGAATAATAGCCGAGCCCATCGGCCCGGCGCCGAGATAGAGTCCGAGCAGCAGGTCCAAGCCGCCCAGGCGGCGACGCCGTCATGCAGGCACCATGCGAAGGTCAGCGCCACGCCGATCAGGGCCGAAGGCAGCAGAAGCCGATCCGGCGACACGGCAAGGCGGCCGACGGCAAGCGAGTAGAAGGCCATGCAAAGTGCCGAGCCGAAGGCGGCGCAATAACCGACGGGGCTACCTCCGAACCAGGCATGCGCGCCTCGCCGGAGATCACCAGCGCGACGCCGGTGAAGCCCAGCGCGGCGGTCAGTCCAAGCAGCAGCGGCCGTCGCGGGCGGCCGAGCACGATGACGGCGGCGGCGACCATCAGCGGCCAGGTGTAGGCAACGAGATTGGCCTCGATGACCGGCATCGAGGCGAAGGCGATGTATTGCAACGCCATGGTGCCGACCAGGCCGATGAAGCCGACGGCGCAGGCGCGCATGGTTCTCCCCTTATCCCCTTGGGGAACAAGGTGGATCGGCACGGAGCGCCGAGACGGATGAGAGATGTTGGAAGAAACTCCTGCGTCGGCGATCCGTCCGGCCCCCTTGATCACAAGGGGAGAAGGGAAGAACCTGATCAGCGCAAAGACCAGCGCGGCGCCTGAGAACTGCAGGAACTGCACCTCCGATACCGGGTGATTGGCAAGCAGCGTCTTGCCGACGAAAGCGTTAGTCGCCCAGAGCGCCACGGCGCCGAGGGCAAAGGCCAGCGCCACCGGGGGAGCAGCGCTGGAACGGTCGCTGCGCCTTTCGGCGGTGAGCGGGCCAAGGCTCAGCGATGCTGAAGGCGGCTGGCGACCGGCCGGATCGTCAGCCACTACCACGATTCCCTGGCTCCGCCGGAGACCGGATCGACAGCCGGCTTCGGCACGGGATGTTCTTCGGCGTGACGGCGATAGGCCGGCAGCTGGTTCGTCCAGACGTCCTCGGCCAGTTCGTTCACCCAGCCGCGGTCCTGGTCGTTGTCGGCGGCGAGGTAGAACATGCGGTTGTCGTCGACATAGGGCTTCGCCACCGAACGCTGGTTGAGCACCAGGGTGACCCGCGAGCCGAGCTGGATCGGCGCGGTGCGATGGAGCACGCCGAGGAACTGGCCGAGCGTGGCGTAATTCATCTTGTGGTCGATGCGCATGACCCTGTTGCGCGGCAGGTCGCTGCCGGATTCGAGGATGGCACGCCCCGTCTCGGAATCGTCGCAATAGATTTCAAGATGGCCGCCGATCAGAGGATCGCTGATCGAGAGCGGAATGAGTTCCGTCACCGGAACGCCATCGCAGTGCCAGTCGACGGCGCCGTCCTTGGGGTTCATGAAGGTGACGGTCGAGCCGACGATAGACAGCGGATAGGGTTCGAGCTTGGTGCCCATCATGTCGGACAGCCGTTCCAGCCGCAGCTTGTCGTTGAGCAGTTCCTTGATCTCGGGAATGTAGCGGTCCGCGCCGGTGATGAAGGTGAGGTCGAGATGCTTGTGCACGGCGTGGCTGGCCTTGAGCTTGAGCGCCGCCTCCTCGATCGCGGCGAGCAGTTGCGGGTCGTAGCCGTGAAGATACTGGGCGACGCCGAAGCTCGACACTTTCCACGCCGTATCATGACCGATGATGGCTTCACGGCTCATCGCATAGCGCAGTTCGGGGATTGTATGGGCGTTCATTCTACTTCTCCAAGGTGGGGGCAACACTTGGTAAACAGTCGATTGAGCACCCGCCCCTGTAAATTTAGGAATGCTGGTGCTACTTTAAGCATAGCTAAAGGTCGAACCCCGTGCGTCTGCTCAGCCAGGTCAACTTAAACTCGCTGAAAATCGTGGAGAGCGCCGCCAGGCACCGCAACTTCACGCGCGCGGGCGAAGAGCAGTTCATTACCGCCTCAGCCGTCAGCCAGCGGGTGAAGAGCCTGGAGGACCAGCTGCGCTTCAAGATCTTCCAGCGCGGCGGCAACGCGGTGTCGCTGACGCCGGAAGGCGAGACCTACGTGGCGCGCGTGCGCGAGGCGCTGGAGCGGATCGTGGCTGCCAGCATGGAGGCGACCGGCCAATCCCAGGCGCATGTGCTGAAGATCTGCGTCTTGCCGACCTTCGCGGCGCGCTGGCTGTTTCCGCGGCTTGCCACCTTCCAGCGGCAGTATCCGGATATCGAGATGCGGGTCTCGACTTCCTATGCCACGCATGAATTCGCGACCTCCGAATACGATCTCGAGATCCGCTATGGCGACGGCAATTTCCCCGGCCTCAACTCCGTGCTGCTGTTCAAGGAGGACCTGACGCCGGTGTGCAGCCGCAAGCTGTTCCGCGAGGTGCTGGGCGACAAGCCGCTGTCCAAGGTGACGCCGGAGGACCTCAGGCACTTCACCCTGCTCCACTCCGACACCTGCACCCAGAACTGGCAGTCGTGGCTGGCTTTTGCCGGCGCGAGTTTCGTGCTTGGCGAGACCAAGAGCATCTATTTCGATTCCTGCATGATGTCCTACGAGGCGGCCAATGCCGGCATGGGCTTTGCCGTTGCCAACCGCGCCTATATGGCAAGCGACATCCGAGCCGAGCGGCTGGTCGCCCCCTTCGCGGTCCACCATCCCAACACCGCCGGCTGGTATTTCGTCAGCCCCATCAAGGCGCTTGGCGCCCGCAAGGTGGAGCTGTTCAAGCAGTGGATCATGGCCGAAGCGGCGCTGACGCAGCGCCAGTTGGACCTGGAGATCGCCAACGTGCCGCTGGCGCGCGCCGCGATGGCGTGACGCGGCGGCGCAAGCGACGCAAACACACCCCTGAGATTCTCCGATCTTTGAAGGCCGACAAAGCGTTTGGACGGATACCTGTAGCCGGCTAGCGCGATCGCCCCATGACGCGGCGGAGAGACTCAGCTATCTTTGATCCTGCGGCGGGCCTGATTTTCCCGCTTGGCCGGCGCTTTCCAGCTTCCTCCCAAGCAGCGCCGGCCTTCTTCTGCGGCGCCGCCGCTTCGTCTCCCGACAACATCGTCCGCTCTCATTGCTTCGGCGGCGTGCCGGGCTGGTCGCCGCCGGTGGTCGATTGCGGCACCGGGTTCTTGTCGACCTGCGGGTTTTTGTCGACGGTGTCGCTTGGCGCCTTGGTGGGCTGTACGCTGTTGTCGCAGGCGGCGAGCCCGAGCCCTGCCGCGAGAGCCAGCAGCACAGGAAGTTTCTTCATGACGACCTCCTCTCGTTCGCCCCTTTCTTCGAAGCAAACGAGGCGGCGGCGGTTTGGTTGCGCCGTCCGGCGGGAACCAACGCGCCTGTCTCCGGTTGAACCTCGTTAACTCACGAGGAGATGTCATGATCCGTCTGCTGCTCGTCGGCCTGTTCGGCTACACGGCCTATCGCGTCACGATGAGGATCATCGAGGAGGCGTCCGGCGATCTCGCGCCGCCGGACGATCGGCGGTCGCTGCGGCGCCAGTCGGCGGCGATGGGCGTCGAGCCGAAAAGGTAGATCGGCCGTTCTCGCGCTTGTTGGGAAGATGGCCGGCCTATCCAGCACATGCCGGCGCGTACAGCGTCCCCTCTGCCCTGCCGGGCATCGCCCCCCACTTGGCCGCCTTTGGGCGAGATTAGCTGTATTGCGAACAAAGCGGAAACGATGCTTGATGGGCGATGAACATCGCCGCCCGTGATTCGTCCTTCGAAACTCCTGCCTATCTTGCCCGGCTGAACGACGAGCAGCGGCTGGCGGTGGTGCATGGCGACGGCAAGGTGGCCGCGCCGCTGCTGGTGATCGCCGGGGCCGGCTCCGGCAAGACCAGCACGCTGGCGCATCGCGTGGCGCACCTCATCGTCAAGGGCGCCGATCCGCGCCGCATCCTTTTGATGACCTTTTCGCGCCGCGCCGCGGCTGAAATGGCGAAGCGCGTCGAGCGCATCGCCGGCGAGGTGCTGGGCCGCGATGCCGCGATCATCGCCGATGCGCTATCCTGGGCCGGTACTTTCCACGGTATCGGCGCCAGACTCTTGCGCGACTATGCCGAGCAGATCGGCCTCGATCCGGCTTTCACCATCCACGATCGCGAGGATTCGGCCGACCTGATGAACCTTGCCCGGCACGAGCTCGGTTTTTCCAAGACCGAAAGCCGTTTTCCGACCAAAGCCACCTGCCTGCAGATCTATTCGCGGGCGGTGAACGCCCAGGCGCCGCTCGGCGAGGTGCTGGGCTCGGCCTTTCCCTGGTGCTCAGGATGGGCGGAACAGCTGAAGGAGCTGTTCGCGGCATATGTCGAGGCCAAGCAGGCGCAGAACGTGCTCGATTACGACGACCTTTTGCTCTACTGGGCGCAGATGGCGGCCGAGCCGGAGATCGCCGCTCACCTTGGCTCCCGCTTCGACCACGTGCTGGTCGACGAATACCAGGACACCAACCGGCTGCAGGCCTCTATTCTGTTGGCGCTGAAGCCGGACGGCGCGGGCTTGACCGTGGTGGGCGATGACGCACAGTCGATATATTCCTTCCGGGCCGCGGAAGTGCGCAACATTCTCGATTTCCCAAAACAGTTCGCGCAAGGCACCGAGATCGTCATGCTGGAGCGCAATTACCGCTCGACCGAGCCGATCCTAGCCGCCGCCAACAAAGTAATCGGCGAGGCAAGCGAGCGTTTCACCAAGAATCTCTGGACCGAACGCCGGTCGTCGCACAGGCCGCAACTGGTAAGCGTGCGCGACGAGGCTGAGCAGGCCAATTATGTCTGCCAGGCGATCCTTGCCGAGCGCGAGGCCGGCACGGCGCTCAAGGCGCAAGCCGTGCTGTTCCGCGCCTCGCATCACAGCGGGCCGCTGGAGGTGGAGCTCACGCGGCGCAACATCCCCTTCGTCAAATTCGGCGGGCTGAAATTCCTCGATGCCGCGCATGTGAAAGACATGCTGGCGATGCTGCGCTTTGCCGAGAACCCGCGCGACAGGATCGCCGGCTTCCGGGTGCTGCAGTTGATGCCCGGCATCGGGCCTTCGGCCGCCTCACAGATCGTCGAGGCGATGGCGACGTCGCTCGACGAGACGCTCGGCCTTGCACGCTTCCGGCCGCCGCAGCGCGCGGCCGAAGACTGGCCGGTCTTCCTCGACATCTACAGCGGGCTGCGCGCCGGCGCCAAATGGCCGGCGGACCTCGAGCGGGTCAGGCTCTGGTACGAGCCGCATCTGGAGCGCATCCACGAGGACGCGATCACGCGCCGGGCCGACCTGTTGCAGCTCGAGCAGATCGCGTCGGGCTATCCCTCGCGCGAGCGTTTCCTGACCGAGCTGACGCTCGACCCGCCCGACGCCACCAGCGACCAGGCCGGCCCGCCGCATCGCGACGAGGATTACCTGATCCTGTCCACGATCCATTCGGCCAAGGGCCAGGAGTGGAAGAACGTCTTCGTGCTCAACACGGTCGACGGCTGCATCCCGGCCGATCTCGGCGTCGGTACCAAGGAGGATATCGAGGAGGAGCGGCGGCTGCTCTATGTGGCGATGACGCGCGCCAAGGACAGCCTGCACCTGGTGGTGCCGCAGCGCTTTTATCCGCACAATCAGCCGGCCCGCGGCGACCGTCACGTCTATGCCTCGCGCACCCGCTTTATCCCGGCCTCGATGCTTTCGGCTTTCGAACAGTCATCCTGGGCGAGCGCGGCGATCACGGACGACCCGCGCCAAAAGCCGGGCGTCAAGGTCGATCTCGGCGCGCGCATGCGCGGCATGTGGAAATAGACGCCTACCCAAAGGCGGGACGACACTCCTACTCAGCCCCACCGCTGGTGAGGGCGCTCCGTTCCCTGCTGCGCGGGTTCGTTCAGTGGAACGTGCCGGCGGCCTCGCCGGATAGCCTGCTGCGCGGGCTTTCGAAGCTCACCTGGTCGCGTCCGTTCGACTTCGCCTTGTAAAGATGCCTGTCCGCGACCCGAAACATGTGGTGATAGGTGGTGGGCCCGCTGAACGCGACGCCGCCGATGCTGACCGAAAGCGGGCACGGCTGCCCGCCCGGCGCGAACTCGGCCTCGCGGATACGCAGTCTGATCGACTCGGCGACCAGGAAGGAGCGTGTCGCGTCGGCGCCCGGAAGGAAGACCGCGAATTCCTCGCCGCCGATGCGTCCAACGATGTCGGCGCCGTGGAGCTGGCTCCGGATCGTGCTCGCGATCAGCTTCAGCGCCTGATCGCCGCAATCGTGGCCGAGCCGGTCGTTGATCGATTTGAAATGGTCGGCATCGACGATCAGCAGCGCGCCGGCTTCGGCCACCGCGTGGCTGCGGGCCTTGTCGAGATAGGCCTCGACCAGCATCGAGAAAGCGCCGCGGTTGAAGACCGCCGTCAGGCTGTCGGTCGCGGCAATGATGCTGAGCTCCTTCTGGGCGATGGCCAGCTGGCGCATCTTCCACATTAGGAAGAAAAGGAAGGAGCCGCCAAGGATGAGCGGCAGGAACAGGTCGGTGAGCTTGGCCCAGAGCAGCGCTTCGGGTGACAGCGAGGCGAAGTTGAAGGAATCGACGAAGAAGGCCGCGGCAATGAAGAATGCCGTGCCGGCAACGGTGACCAGCGCGACCCTGCCCCAACTGGTGGGGGACAAATCGATGCGCATGGCATTGCTCCCACTACAACTGGCCTATTGTGGAGCGCGAGCGCAAACGAAGTCCTAATATATTGGCTTCAATGGGAATGTGGTTAACCAGGCGTCGAGCGCGCCGCACCGCGATACCAGCTGAAGAAGGCCCGCCGACGCAGCGGCGGGCTTTGCGATTGGCCAGAGGCGCTCGTCAGCGCGCCGTCAACGACGCGAAATCATCAGGCAGAGCGCCCTCAGATCACGATCATAGGTGCCATCGCTGCTGAGCACATCGACGCAGCGCTTCTTCATCCGCGACAACTGGCTGCTCGACATTTGCGCGACGGCGGAGGACAGGTTCGTCGTTCCCGGCGTCGCGCCGACGGTTCCAGGAACGGCGGCGCCAGCGCCGAGGGCGACGCCAGCGCCGTTCGCGCCGCCCGTCGTCACGTTGAGCGCGCTATTGGTGCCGTTGCCCAAAGTCGCATCGGCTCCAGCCCCGTTTGTCCCGCCGATCGATGCCGTGGCCGTGGAACTGCTGCCGCCGATGGTGACGGTTCCGCTGCCTCCGCTTGCGCCGCCGATCGAAACCCTGGCGCTGTTGTTGCTGCCGCCGAAGGATGCATTTCCGTCAGCCCCATTTGGGCCGCCCGCATTGGCGTCGGCTCTGTTGCCGCCTACGGATACGCCGCCGAGGCCGCCGACCCCGACGCTCTGGGCGTTCGCCGGCATGGCAAGAGCAACGACGATTGCACCACTCGCCAATGTGCTGGCGAACCTTTTTACGATACTGGCCATGACACTCTCCCTGTGGTTTTGTATTTCCGCCTTGCATCATTTGTTGCGCTTTTCTAGAGCGCGTAGCTTTTGAGACAAAAATACGCCGAGAGTGCCCTTTCGGTTTCTTTAGCTATTTCGCATATGACGAATCATAGTTTCCAAAACGATGCTTCTGCTTTAAAATATAGACGAAATTGTCGTGTTTTTTAGTTTTCCGGAATCGGCCAACCGGAATCCCTGCAAGCTTCAGGCGTAGGCGCGGCCTTCTTCGGAGCGCTGGAACTGCATCAGGTCAAGCGACACCGAGGGTCTGCCGAGGACGGTAAGGCACATATGCGCCTGGCCGCGATGGTGGGTCTGGTGATTGAAGAGATGGCTGAGCGCCGGCGCCAGCCGCTGCGAAACGGTGCGCATGTCGGTGGTCATATAGGAAAATCGCCCGGTGAGCGCCTTATCGGTCATGCCGCCCATCCAGTCGACGATCCTCCTGTCCTCGGCCTCGCGTGCCAGGCGCAAGCCCGGGAAGGCGCGATAGAGGATCGTCGCAAGGTTTGAGGGCGCGTCCCCCTCGCCCGTAAAGCGCTTCATCCAGACGCGGTCGGTGACGAGCAGGTGATTGAGCGTGGCCAGCGTCGAGCCGAAGAAGGCGCCGACATCGCGGCCGAGTTCCTCTTCGCTGAGATCGGCGGCGGCATCATAGATGCGCGTGTTGGCCCATTGATTGTAGGCCGCAAACATCATGAAATGCTGTTTCATTCTTCCACCCGGCTCGCAACGAATCCCGGCTCTTCGTAACCCGCAGGAACCGTAATGACCATTCTGTTCTATGATCTCGTCGGCCACGACGCAAAACGCCCCTTCAGTCCGCATTGCTGGAAGACGAAGATGGCGCTGGCCCACAAAGGGCTCGATGCCACCAAGGTGCCGACGCGCTTCCTGGAAGTCCCCAAGGTGGAAGGCGGCGCGTCGAAGACGGTGCCGGTGATCCGCGATGGCGAGCGCGTGGTGGCCGATTCCTTCGCCATCGCCCTTTATCTCGACGAAGCCTACCCCGAGCGGCCGACGTTGTTCGGCGGCGAAGGCGGCAAGGCGACGGCGCGCTTCATCGAACGCTGGTCGCAGCTCACCATCCATCCTTACCTCATGACGGTGCTGCTCACCGATCTGCACAGCATGCAGGACGAGGCGAACCGCGCCTATTTCCGCGAGAGCCGCGAGCAGCGGCTCGGCAAGCGGCTCGAAGAGGTGGTGGCCGGCCGCGACGAGGGGCTTGCCGGCTTTCGTGCCTCGCTCGAGCCGCTGCGCTCGATGCTCAGCTATCAGCCTTTCATCGGCGGGACATCGCCGCTGTTTGCCGACTACATCGTGTTCGGGGCGCTGCAATGGGCGCGCGTCGCCTCGCCCTACCAGCTGCTCGAGACGGGCGACGGCGTTGCCGAATGGTTCGAACGCTGCCTCGACCTGCATGGCGGAATCGGCCGGCAGGTCGCCGCGGCGGCGTAAGCGCTAATCTTCCTCTTGTGGGAAGATGTCGCCGAAGGTGACAGAGTGGGCGCCTCAACAGCTGCGGCGCCTACTTGCGAAAGAAGAAGTCGGCGTTTCACGCGCGGCGCCCCGCTCTGTGCTGCCGGCCATCTCCCCCTCAAGGCGGGAATTTTCCGGCTTCATCCTTTTCGACCAGCCTGACGCAGATCGGATCGCCCTCTCCCATGCGGGCGCATTGCCATTCCGGGCCGAAGCCGAAATTCTGCTGTCCGGTTTGTGGAAAGAACAGCAGGACGAAGACGATCACGGCAAGGACCACGGCCATCAAGAAAATGCCGGCGATATCGTCGCGTTTGAGGTAGAGCCGGTTCATCGCCTCCTGCTCCGCTGCCGCGGCGCTCCGGACTGCACGCGAAGCGCGCTCTCAGCCGTCCAATTATCCCGCAAACAGCCGGCCTTGACCAGAAGCCGCCTCCCCTTGGCAAGCCGCCAAGCGGCTTGTATAGAGCCCGCCACTCCAATTTCCATTCCCAGAATAAGGACGACCTAATGGCGATCGAACGCACCTTCTCCATGATCAAGCCGGATGCCACCAAGCGCAATCTGACCGGCGCCATCACCAAGATGCTGGAAGACGCGGGCCTCAGCGTCGTCGCGTCGCGTCGCGTATGGATGAGCCGCCGCGAGGCCGAAGGCTTCTACGCCGTCCACAAGGATCGTCCTTTCTTCGGCGAGCTGGTCGAATTCATGTCGTCGGGCCCGACCGTCGTGCAGGTGCTGGAGGGCGAGAACGCCATCGCCAAGAACCGCGAAGTGATGGGCGCCACCAACCCGGCCAATGCGGCCGAGGGCACCATCCGCAAGGTGCATGCGCTGTCGATCGGCGAAAATTCGGTGCACGGCTCGGACGCGCCGGAGACCGCCGCGCAGGAGATCAGGTATTGGTTCTCCGACACCGAGATCGTCGGCTGAGACGCTTCGGTCCCGGCAAGGCGGGCTCTCGGGCCGCCTTTTTGTTGGAGCGGGCCGGCCGTGCAGGCTTTAGGAACGGGCGATGCCCGCGGCTGCGCCGGAGGCCTCCGAGCCGGCGAGAAGTGCCATGCTCTCCTCCCTGATCACCTGGTGATCGGCAAGCGGTTGAACCTGGTCGCCATGAGATAGCCGAGCCAGGCCGACGCAAGCGACAGCACCACCACACTGACAAGATAGGTCGCCGCAAGGCCGAGGTCGCCCTCGAGAAGCAGGATGAAGGTGTCGAGGCTCATCGACGAAAAGGTGGTGAGACCGCCGCAGAAGCCGCCGGTCACGAACTGGCGGCCGGCCGGGCCGACCATCAAGCGTCCATCCGGCCGGGTCAGCGTGGAAAAGAACATGATGACCCAGGAGCCGACGACGTTGACGAACGCCGTTGCAAGCAGCGCGCTCCAGCCCAGCAGCGAGACGACGACGTAGCCGCATAAAAAGCGCGCCAGCGAACCGATGGCCGCGCCGCAGCCCACCGCCAGATAAAGCCGCATGGCTGTCTGTCTATCGTTTCCAAACATGCGCCCTACCCCGCCATCCGCACGACGGTCCAAAACCCAAAGGCGACGGCAAGCACGCAGAGCGCCGCCGAAGCCACGATGTTGAGAGCGGCGAGCCGCCGCTCGCCGTCGAGCGCGAGGTTGAGCGTCTGCAGGCAGAAGGACGAAACCGTGGTGTAGCCGCCGAACAGCCCGACCACGATCAGGTCGCGCACGAGTTCGGCGGAAAAGATGCCGCCGACGGCCCGCGCCGCGCCTGCGAAGGCGCCGATGGCAAGCGCGCCGGAGACGTTGACCACCAGCGTGCCCCAGGGAAAGGTCTCGCCGACGCTGCGGCCGACAAGGCCCGACAGGAAGAAGCGGGAAACACCGCCGAGGAAGCCGCCGATCAGGACCAGGGCGCAGGCCGCAAGGCTCATCGCTTCTTTGCCTTTCCACAAAGCGATTCCTCGCGGGAATCGCGCCATCAAGACAGGCGTGTGCGAGCGGAAAAAGAAATCCTGCCGCGCGAAAGCACGCCTGGCAGGAGTCATCAGCCCAGATGCGAAAAGCTCGGGCGGTTTCGGGGGAACCCCATCCCCATTTGACGAGGGAAACTAGGTGGTCGCGGGGTCGCGGTCAATCGGGGCCACTATGGTTGCGACGCGCTTCTTCGCGCCCCGTTAACATTTGCCGAATCCGTTATGGTGGCGGACGCGGTGGCGGACGAGAGACCGGAACTCCCGGGGCTGACGCAGAAGCGGCCGCGATCCCTCGTCTCTATGCGTTTCCGGCGTGTCGGAAATTTTGCGAACCAGGCTACGACGTGACCTTCTTCAGCACGATGGTCTGCGGCTTGCCGTCCAGCGGATCGACCTGGTGGCGAGTGTCGGTGAGGAAGATCAGCCGGTCATCGACCGTTATGCGGGCCTGCAGCGCGTAGGCCCTGCCGGGCTGGATTGCCTTGGGATCGAAGCCGATCTCGAATTTGATCGGCACCTGGCCGGCCACGACGATCTTGCGCTGGCCGACGAGCGTCGCCGGCGCGCCGGCCAGCGAGATGTCGGCGAGTTCGACCGAAAGCACGGCATTGGGCGGCAGCGCGATGCGCTCGCGATAGGTCACCTCGCCGGCAATCGTCTTTTCGGCGGCACTGGTGAACTCCGGCACGGCAAGCACGCCGACCACCAGCGGCACAAGGCCGAAGATGAAAAATTCCGCGATCCTGTCCAGCATAAGATTGCTCCCGCCCAGCAAATCAAACCGATTTGCAAGGTCGGGAAGGATTGCGGTCGTTCGATGGCCTTGGGGAGGAAATTTCGCCGGCTTGTCCCTCAGGCGGATTGCCAACCGAAATTGCGAAGAGCAGTTCGGGGCGACCCTCTTCTCCCCAAGGGGAGAAGGTGCTGCGAAGCGCGCCAGATGGGGCGATCGCCAAGGCAATGCCGTCCTGGCTTACTTGTCCGGGGTCTTCCAACGATCCGCGGCTTCGTCGTCGGCTTCCTTGGCCTCGACCCAGCCGCCTTCGGAGCCGTCGGCACGGTGCTCCTTCTTCCAGAAAGGCGCACGCGACTTCAGGTAATCCATCAGGAAATTCGCCGCCTCGAAGGCCGCCTGGCGATGTGCGGAGGCCGCGACCACCAGCACGATGTTTTCGCCCGGCGCGATTTTTCCATGGCGGTGTACGACGGTGAGCCCCTGCAGCGGCCAACGCCCGATGGCCTCAGTGGCGATGCGGCCGATCTCGGCCTCGGCCATGCCGGGATAGTGCTCGAGCTCGAGGGCGGCGAGCGCGCCTTTTTCGTCACGGCAGAGGCCGGAGAAGGTGACCACGGCGCCGATGTCGGCACGGCCTTCGGTCAGCGCGGCAATCTCGGCGGCGACGTCGAAATCCTCCCGCTGGACGCGGATGGCCGGCACGACCGTGCTCGCCATCTCAGCCCCCGGTCATTGGCGGAAACAGCGCGATCTCGCGCGCGCCCGCGATTTTCTCGCGGTGGCCGACATGTTCCTGGTTGATGGCGACGCGAATGACGTCCGGATATTGCAGCGCGTTTTCGTATTCCTCGCCGCGCGACTTCAGCCAGCGCAACAGGTCGGCGACGGTCTCGACGCCGGCGGGCAGTTCGACATGCTCTTCCGGCTTGCCGATCCGCTCGCGCACCCAGGCGAAATAAATGAGCTTGGTCGACATCTCACTCGTCCATGATGTGTTTCAGGCCGGCGCGGAAATAGTCGTAGCCGGTGTAGAGGGTGACAAGTGCCGCGATCCACAACAGCACCAGGCCGATTTGGGTGGTCAGCGGGAAGATCTTGTCGCCGGCCGGGCCGACGAGCAGGAAGGCGATGGCGACCATCTGGATGGTCGTCTTCCATTTGGCGAGTTGCGTCACCGGCACCGAGACCTTCAGCGCGGCCAAATATTCGCGCAGGCCCGAGACAAGAATCTCGCGGCACAGGATGATGATCGCCGCCCATAGCGACCAGCCGGCAATGCCGGCATGGCGGTCGGTGTCGGCGGCGAGCAAGAGCAGGCAGGTGGCGACCAGGAGCTTGTCGGCGATCGGGTCCAGCATCTTGCCGATGTTGGAGGTCTGCTGCCAGGCGCGCGCGAAATAGCCGTCGAAATAGTCGGTGATGGAGGCGAGCAGGAAGATGGCGAGCGCCGACCAGCGGGCAAAGTCGGAGGACTTCAGATGGCCCTCGAGAAAAAAGCACAGCACCACCAGCGGCACCGCGATGATGCGGGCGTAGGTGAGGATGTTCGGCAGGTTGAACGCGCGCTGGGCCATATCTGATCGGGATCTCTCTCCGCCTGCCTACTCAAATCAGAAGCCAATGTGGGGGGTCAACAGGCGAGATTCGATTGGTCAACCCAAAATAGGCGCAAGAATGGTCAGGTGTCATGAAAATGGTTGTAGACCAGCTTCGCCACGTGCTCGGAAATGCCATCGACCTTGACCAGGTCCTCGACCGCGGCGCGGCTGACCGCCTTGGCGGTGCCGAAATGGTGAAGCAGCGCCCGCTTGCGGCCTGGGCCGATGCCGACGATCTCGTCAAGCGGGCTCTTGACCATCTCCTTCTTGCGGCGGGCGCGGTGCGAGCCGATGGCGAAGCGATGCACCTCGTCGCGCAGGCGCTGGACGAAATAGAGCACCGGGTCGCGCACCGGCAGCGTGAAAGAGTCCCTGCCCTTGACGAAGAAGCGCTCGCGCCCGGCGTCGCGGTCCTGGCCCTTGGCGATGCCGATGGCGACGACCCGGTCCTCGATGCCGAGATCGGAGAGGATCTTGCGCACCGCCGTCATCTGGCCCTGGCCGCCGTCAATCAGGATGACGTCCGGCCATGCCGGGAAGCTGCCGTTTCCCTCGACAAGATCCTCGGCCGCATCGTCCTCGGCCTCCGCGCCCGCTCCGATTGAAGGCTGGACGTCGCCATGCTCCCTGAGGAGCCGCGAGAAGCGGCGCTCCATCACCTCGCGCATCATGCCGAAATCGTCTCCGGGCGTGATCTCGGTCGAGCGGATGTTGAACTTTCGGTACTGGTTCTTCACAAAACCTTCCGGCCCGGCGACGATCATGGCGCCGACCGCATTGGTGCCCATGATGTGCGAGTTGTCGTAGACCTCGATGCGCACTGGCGGCCTTGCGAGGCCGAAGGTCTCGGCAAAGCCTTGCAATAGCCGCGCCTGCGTCGACGTTTCCGCCAACCTGCGGCCGAGCGCCTCACGCGCGTTCTGCAGCGCGTGATCGGTGAGATCCTTCTTCTCGCCGCGCTGCGGCACCGAGATCGCTATCCTGCGCCCGGCGCGGGTTGACAGCGCCTCGGCGAGCAGCTCCTGCTCCTGCACCGGCTGGGAAAGAAGCAGCGTACGCGCCGGCAGCTTGTCGTCATAGAACTGCGCGAGGAAGGAGCCCAGCACCTCGGCCGGCTCCAGCGCCGGATCGGCCTTGGGGAAATAGGCGCGGTTGCCCCAGTTCTGGCCGGTGCGGAAGAAGAACACCTGGATGCAGGTCTGGCCGCCTTCCTGGTGGATTGCAAAGACATCCGCCTCCTCCACCGTCTGCGGGTTGATGCCCTGATGCGCCTGCACATGCGATAGCGCCGCGAGGCGATCCCGGTAGATAGCGGCCCGCTCGAAATCGAGCTCTTCGGAGGCTTGTTGCATGGCGGCCGAGATCTCGGTCTTCACCTTCTGGCTGCGGCCGGAGAGAAAGTCCTTCGCCTCGGCAACCAGCTCGGCATAGCCCCGATGCGATATCTCGCCGGTGCAGGGACCGGCGCAACGCTTGATCTGGTAGAGCAGGCAGGGCCGCGTGCGGTTCTCGTAGAAGGAATCCGTGCAGCTTCGCAGCAGGAAGGCGCGCTGCAGCGAATTGATGGTGCGCCCGACCGCGCCGGCGGAAGCGAAGGGCCCAAAATAGTCGCCCTTGCGCGAGCGCGCGCCGCGATGCTTATAGATACCGGGCGAGACATGGTCGCCGGTAAGCAGGATGTAAGGGAACGACTTGTCGTCCCGCATCAGCACGTTGAAGCGGGGCCTCAGCCGCTTGATGAGGTTGGCCTCGAGCAGCAGCGCCTCGATCTCGGTGCGGGTGACGACGAATTCCATCGTCGCCGTCTCGCGCACCATGCGGCCGATGCGGGCGGTGTGGAAGCGCCCCTGCGCATAGTTGGTGACGCGCTTCTTCAGGCTGCGCGCCTTGCCGACATAGAGCACGTCGCCGGCGGCGTTCATCATTCGGTAGACGCCCGGCTGGTTGGGCAGCCGCTTGACCAAAGTCTGGATCACCTCGGCGCCGACCATGCCGTCGGCGTCGCCGGCATGCGGCGTCCAGTCGATCGCGGTGAAAGCGACGTCGGGACCGGCGGCAACCGCCTCCGGCTCGACGATTTCCTCCGACGCCTCGTCCTCGATGTCGAGATCGGGCGGCAAATCATCGGCGGCGCCGAGGGGGCTGTGTTTATGGGCAGGACTCATTCCACCATGCCTGTCACATCGGGCGTCTGCCATGCAAGATGCTGGCCGCCGTCGAGCGCGATCATCTGGCCGGTGACGGAGCGCGCCTCCCAGAGATAGCGGATGGTGGCGCCGAATTCCGGTAATTGTGGGCCGCGCTTCAGAATCAGCCCTTCGACCTGCCTGCCGAAATCTTCGTCGTCCTGGCGCTTGTTCTTCAGTGTCGGGCCGGGGCCGATGGCATTGACGCGAATGCGCGGCCCCAGCGCCTGCGCCAGCATCTGGGTCTGCGTCCACAGGGCCGATTTCGACAGCGCGTAAGAGAAATAGCGCGGCGTCGGCCGCCAGACACGCTGGTCGATGACGTTGACGATCAGTCCCTCCGCGCCTTCCGGCAAGGCCCGAGCAAAGTTCTGCGCCAGCAGCGCCGGCGTCTTCAGATGAATGGCGAAGTGGCGGTCCCAGGCCTGCCAGTCGAAATCCTCGACACGGTCGTCGACGAACAAGGAGGCGTTGTTGACGAGCAGCGTGACCGGGCCAAGGGCAGCTTCGGAGCGGCCGACGAGATCGCCGACGGCTTTCATATCGGTGAGGTCGGCGACGAGCACGGCGGCACGGCCGCCCTGGTTCCTGATGCGGCTGGCCAGCGCCTCGGCCTCGGCTCCGGAACGATTGGCATGGATGGCCACGGCAAAGCCGTGCGCGGCAAGGTCCTCGACGATCGCCTTGCCGATCCTTTTCGCTCCACCCGTCACCAGCACCACGCCAAAGGCTTCTTTCATGTCGTCAATCCTCTATCGGCTTCACGATTCCGGGGAGCCGGCACAATATGACGGGCCAAGCGTTAAATGCCATTTTTACCCGGGGCAGGAATGTGGCGAAGCGGCCCGTACGCACGCTGCCGACCCGGATTGCGGAAGGTTCATAATGCAATATATGTCCCCGAACCCCTTGAACCAAGCGGTGTGCAGCGCAACATGACTAGCGTGCTGACATTCGCTGTTGCGAAGATGCAACGTCATCTTTTGGCCTCATTCGCGCCAGGGAATTACCCAAGTTCAGGTTCGCTTCAGCCGTATTTCAGCACGACATTTGGAACCGTTGAACGCCAGGCCCGTTTATCCCCCCGGACGGGCCGGGGGCATTCATGAACATAAAAAGCCTCGTGTCTTGTGGCTTAAGGAGTAAACAACAATGCAAGCTAATCTCAAGTTTGCGCGGCCGCTGGCGGTTGCGCTCGGGCTCTTCGCCCTCGGTGGTACCGCTTATGCCGCAGACGCCGTCACCGAAGAGCCGCCGGCACCGGCCCCGGTCGCCGAACTCCCCGTCGCTTCCTGGGCCGGCCCCTATGCCGGTATCAGCCTCGGCTACGGCTTCAGCGGCCATGCCGACGCCCGCGACGCCGGCGTCAATGTGAAGACCAAGGGCTTCATCGGCGGCGTCTTCGGCGGCTACCAGTGGCAGCAGGACAACTTCGTCTACGGCGCTGAAGCCGATCTCGGTTACAATGGCGTCAAGGGCGACAGCGCGGGCATCAATGCGAAGGGCGGCCTCGAAGGCTCGCTGCGCGCTCGCCTCGGCTATGCCGTGACCCCGGAAATCCTGCTCTATGGCACCGGCGGTCTCGCCGCCAAGAACCAGAAGATCGACGACGGCGTCAGCAGCGACAGCAAGGCGATGCTGGGCTGGACGGCCGGTGTCGGCACCGACATCAAGATCACCGACAACGTGTTCGGTCGTGTCGAGTACCGCTACACCGACTACGGCGACAAGAATTTCGACAATGTCGGCAACGTCAAGTCGAAGGACAACCGCGTCCTCTTCGGCGTCGGTATGAAGTTCTAAGTCGTCCAAGCCACGACACGGAAAAAGCCGGGCCGCGCG
Organism: Mesorhizobium sp. M1A.F.Ca.IN.022.06.1.1; assembly: GCF_003952605.1. Classification (NCBI taxonomy): domain Bacteria; kingdom Pseudomonadati; phylum Pseudomonadota; class Alphaproteobacteria; order Hyphomicrobiales; family Phyllobacteriaceae; genus Mesorhizobium; species Mesorhizobium sp. M1A.F.Ca.IN.022.06.1.1. The sequence continues at coordinate 997,862 of NZ_CP034455.1, forward strand.
CCCGGCTTTTTTTGTGGTTGGCGTTGCCCCAGGCCGACACGTTTGGCCACGCCTTCAACGCAACCCGGTGGATGGCGCCTGCTGGAAAGCCTCATGGGCTGAAATCGACTGCAGTTGGTCGAGCCAATTCGCGCGCGAGCGCGTGAAGACCTGGGCGTCCGGACGGTAGTCGGCCGGGTCGGTCATGGTCGCGGCGTGAACGTGGATCTCACCGCCGATGTGAAGGATAGGCGGCGCGATCTGTTCAGGCTGGCCGCTTTGCGACCTTGGCCGGTTTGCCCTTCGGCGGCAGTGTCTCGACGAAAGCCAGCGCACGATCGATCCACTCGGCGAGATCTGCCTCGGTTGCAGTGCCTTCCGGCGCGACATGGACATAGCCTTCCATGGAACGCCCGCCCATTTCCATCGGCCGCGCATGGGGCCGTGCGGCTGCGGCCGCGTGCCCGTCCTTGCCGACACGCACAAGCAAACCGCGCTTCGAGGTGCCGACCAGCATATTGCCGTTGATCATGAAGCAGGTGCCGCCGAACATTTTCTGTTCCGTGAAAGCGCGCCGGCCAAGGGCCGCGCGCAGGCGCTCGACCATCGGATCGGGAGTGGTGCTGCTCTTGGTGACTGCCTTCGCCATGCTCAGCCCTCCGCGATTTGCGCGGCATCAGGCAAGCATGGAAGTGGGTCGAGGTTCAAGATGGGCGCGCGAACCGCCAGTCTCCTCGCTCATGGGGGAGATCAGCAGTCCTCACCCCGGCACGCAGCCCTTCAGTTCCGGAAACTTTTCGTCGAAGCGCGCGGCCCAGCGTGTAAGCCGGCCGCGGCCCTTTTCCCACTGGCCGCCGAAACGCAGCGCGAGATAGCCGAGGGTGGCACGCAGCGCCAGCTGGCCGGCGGTGATCTTCTTGGGCAGTTTTGGCGGGTTGGCGTTGAGCAGGTCGAGCGCGGCGGTGATCTTCGCCCACTGACGGTCGAGCCAGGGCTGATAGACCATGGCGTCGGGGCGCGTGCGCCGCTCATAGACCATCGACAGCGCGCAGTCGCAGATGCCGTCGGCCAGCGCCTCCAGCACCTCGGCCTCGAGCCGCTTGTCGGGGTTGCGCGGGAACAGCACGTTCTTCGACAGCCGGTTGAGATGCTGGGTGATCGCCCGGCTGTCGTGGATCGTGCGGCCGTCCTCCAGCACCAGCACCGGGATCTTGCCCAGCGGATTGGCCGAGATCAGCTCCGCCGGCTTGTCCTCCGTCTTGACCGGCACGAGGTCGATGGCGATGCCGGCATAGGCGGCGGCCATGCGGACCTTCGAACTATAGGGAGAGGTGGAGGCGTAGAGCAGCTTCGGCATGGATCGGGTTCCTGATTGTCCGCGCGCACTGTTGACCGAATGCTCTTGCCAGAGCAACGGCCAGCGTCGCCAAAACCTACCGCCAGTTGGCCGCACCTTGTTCGAGCGGCGCGTGCCGCCGCTACTTCAGGGACCGCTCCATCATGATGGTTCGTTCGTCGTCGTGGAAGGAGTCCCGGAGCGCGCGGAAGCCAAGTCTGAAATAAAATCGCTCCGTGGTGACCGAGGACGGCACCGTCAGCACCGTCGCGCCGTTTGCCCGCGCTGCTTCCTTGATCTCCAGCATCAGCCGGCTGCCGACGCCGCGTCCCTGAAATTCAGGATCGACGAACACAGATCGAACCGTTGTTCCGTCCAGCCCCGCGGTACCTACAACTTTGTCGCCGCAAATGGCGACAAAGACTTGGCGCTTCTTGAAAAGTTGCAGCACGGCCGAGGGGCTGAAGCTCTGCTCAACGCGGGCGATGATTTCCGGCCCGTAATCCCTGACGTTGTTTTTCCGCAGAGCGGCAACAATGACCCGGCTTACCGCTTCGGCATCCCCCTCGCCTGCCCGTCGAATTCCAAGCCACAAAGCCATGATCAACCCTTTCTACCTGATCGACGTGCGGCAGCAGCCGACATCGCCCGGACCAGAACGGATCGTGACGATGCGAGCCGGTCGCGCAATAAAAAAGCTCCCGGAAGTTTGCCGGGCGGCAAATTTCCAGGAGCTTTCAGGACAGGCCTTTGCCATCCACTTCGCCCGCTGTCTCGCCGAACTGGCGAGAGGGGCGCCTCGACGGCACCCACCCTCGCCTGTTCAGGCTCGCGAGCGAAGTTACGCGATTACTTCTTGGCCGGCGCCTTCTTGGCAGGCGCTGCCTTCTTCACGGCTGCCGTCGACTTGGCGGCTGCTGCTTTCATCGGCGCCTTGGCGGCGGGCTTGGCCGCTGCCTTCGCTGCCGGCTTCTTGGCGGCGGGCTTCGCTGCCGCCTTCGCGGCGGGCTTGGCTGCCGCCTTCGCGGCCGGCTTCGCCGCAGGCTTTGCCGCTGCCTTGGCCGGAGCCTTGGCGGCTGCCTTCGGTGCCGCTGCCTTCTTCGCTGCTGCAGGTTTCGCGGCAGCCTTCGGTGCCGCTTTCTTTGCCGGCGCTTTCGCCGCCGGCGCCTTGGTTGTCGTCTTTGCCATGCGATGCCCCTTGCGTTTTGCCCAAGGTCGTGAGTGACCCGGCGTGCTCATGCATATCTGACTCGCGGCTATCTAGCCAGCGAAGCAACACAATGAATTTCAGTTATTGAATTTTGGTTACGCAAGACGCGTTGACAAGGGCATCGGCGAAAAAAACGACAGAGAATCTTTGCCCTTCGAAGTGAAAATGCGCCGTCGAGAATTCCCGATGCTCTCTATCGCCGGATCATCCAGACATCTTGATGCTGCGCAGAGCGTAGAATGTGAGCGCATTGCTCATAATGGACAACGCACACCAAACAAAGCACCTCATCTTGTCCAGCGGAAAGATTTACAAGTCAAGGCGGAGCAGAACCGAACCGGCGAAGGGGCAAAGCTTGCGCGGCAAAAAGCGAGCTTACAGCTCACATTCAAAAAACTGCCGCTGGAGAGCTTGATCCGCTCAGGCTCCACTGCAGACGGCGTGAGGACTCCGCCGTTCCATGCTCCTCGCAAGTTCCGGGGGGAGAAAACCGTTGCGCACAGTCCTGGAATTGCTGTTCTTCCTGGTCGCAATTCCGGACGGAAACCGCTTCGCACTTCCTGGAATTGCTCTCAGGCCAAATGTGAGTATCCTGCTTATATTCTCGGGAGGCAGGTTGGGGATGTCTACTCGCATTGCAAAGCCAGCCCCGCGCATGCGCAAGGAGCCGCGCCAGGCGCGCTCGGTCGCCACCGTCGAGGCGATAATCGAAGCAGGTGCCCGCGTTCTAAGCGAGATCGGCTGGGCGGGCTTCAGCACCAACAAGGTGGCCGAGACCGCGGGCGTGAGCATCGGGTCGCTCTATCAATATTTCCCCGACAAGCTTGCGCTGGTCGACGCCATCCGACGCCGCCACTTCGACCATGTGCTGTCCGTCATTCGCGAAGCCGCGGCCGAGGAGAAGCCGCTCAGGCAATTCGCGCGCGAACTGGTGCGCGGCATGATCGCCGCGCACAGCATTCACCCGACGTTGCATCAGGTGCTGCTCGACGAGACGCCGGGCGACCGCGGCTCGCGCGCCGCGCATGCCTCGTTCCAAGCCCGCTATCTCGAGCACTATGCGGCGGCCGTCGCGCAATACCGCCGGCGCCTGAAGAATACCGAGACCGTGGCGCGCGTGCTCTCCTCCGCCGTCGAGGGCGTGATCCACAATGCGGCGCGCCGCAACATGCTCGATGCGCCGGAGCTGCAGAAGCAGCTCGGCGAGCTGATCTGCGCCTATCTGTCCGGCCAGGGCGCGCGAGCGTGACCAGCGCGATACCGACGCCGTCAGGGTCGATAGCCGAGGCAGATCGCGCCCAGCGCGACGACGGCACAGGCTCCGATACGGCGCGGCGTCAACTGCTCGCCGAGGAAGAAGCGGCCGATGAAGGCCGCGAAGACGACGCTGGTCTCGCGGATGGCGGTGATCGGCCCGGCCGGCCCCTGCGCGAAGGCGGCGACCACCGCGCCATAGGCCAGCAGCGCGAATAGGCCGCCGCTCAAGGCCTTGCGTGTTTCCGGCGCACGCAGGTCGACAGTGAGCCTGCCGCGCAGGCCGACGAAAGCCGCCGGCAGCAGGGCACCGTAGATCAGCAGTACCCAGGCGGTGTAGGCGGCGCTGTCGCCGGCGACGCGCACGCCGATCGCGTCGACCGTCGCATAGGCCGCGATGATGACGCCGGTGGCCAACGCGTAGAGGATCGATGTCACTGAGGCCCTGCCCCGCCCGACTGACAGACCCATAATGCCGCAGGCGACCAGCGCGACGCCGATGAGTTCCGGCGCGGCGAGCCGCTGGCCGGCCAGCAGGAAGCCGCCGAGCGCCACCAGCAGCGGCACGCTGCCGCGCACGATCGGATAAACCTGCCCGAGCTCGCCATAGCGGTAGGCGGCAACCAGGAACACGCTGTAGCCGACCTGAAGGACGGCCGATAGCACGACATAGGGCCAGGCAGCCGCAGCCGGCAGCGGATGGAAGAGCGCCAGGACAATAGCAGCGGCAGTGCTCGAGAAGCTCATGACCGTGACCGTCCACAGCCTGTCGACCCCGGTCCGTAGGAAGGCGTTCCAGCTGGCATGCAAAATGGCCGCGGACAGCGCGAGCCCAACGACCGTCGCGTTCATTGGGGGACCCGCGCGCCGGCGAGGATGGCGGAAGCCGCCTTGCGCGCATTGGCGATGGCGGCATCAGCCTCCCCCATCTGGGCCATCAGCGTCGCGCCCTCGATCAGCATCAGCAGCGCCGTGGCGACGCCCTCGGCCCGCTCCGGCGGCATCTCTTCTTCCAGGATGGCGCGCAGGCGCGCCCGCAAACCCTTCTTCTGGCGGCTGGCTGCCTTGAACACCGGATGATCGGGATCGCCGAACTCGGCGAGCGCGTGCGCGAACAGGCAGCCGTGGAAAGCCGGATCGCGAAACCAGCGTTCGTGCCAGTCCAGTATCGTGAAGATCTTCGCTTCCGCCGTGTCCGCCGACGCGGCCAGCCGGTCGAGCTGGCGTTCGAAACGCGCCGCGCGGTGCTCCAGCACCGCGACGATTAGATCGTCCTTCGCCGGGAAGTGGCGGTACATCGTCATCTTGGCGATGTCGGCCTCGGCGATAATGCGGTCGATGCCGGTGGCGTGGAAGCCGTCGCGCTTGAACAGCGAATACGCGGTGTCGACGACATGCTGGCGTTTGGCGGAGGGCGATGAGGGCATTCTGCTGCCTGGTGATGAGACAGGTCTGTCTCTTTTAGGCGACAGTTCGACAGTTGTCAATCGGCGGCCGATTAGCCGATTTGCTTCCGGCGATAGCCGGCAAGCTCACAATATTCGCGATCGGACTGATGCGGTCGGCGGGCCGCACTGAGTGTTCCTGGGGCCTGAAGGCCGCAGGCCGGGGAATGGATCGGCGGCTTCTTACCGAAGCACGCGGCAGCGGCCGTTATAAACCATCCAGCGGTCGAAGCCGGAGACGCAGAACTCGACATTGTCGCCGATCGAGGCGAAGCCCTGGCCTTCCTCGATCAGGTAGAAGATCGAGCGGTCGCGGCCGTCCGACAGGCTGACGGTGGCGCGGCAATAGTGCCGGCCGATCGGCCATCTCTCGCTCGACGGCAGATAACGATGCAGGCGGATGTTATGGAAATCGGTGATCGCGACATCCGGCAGGTGCGGCACATGATGAACCTGATAGCTGAAGCGATCGGTGATCCTGCTCAGCACCCAGGCCTCGGCGCAGACGCTGCCGTCATCCTCGGTTAAAACGGCAAGGTCGGCAGCCTGCGCTGCCTGGGTGAAACCAAGCGATGTGCCAAGCGGCGTCAGAAGCGAAATCAGCGCGGCAAGGGCGGAATGGGCGAAGCGAGTCATGACAGCCTCTCAAGGTCGGTTGCACGCACTGTGCGGATTCGCTTGACGGTGGTCAAGCGGTTGTGAAGACAATGGTTTCCCAAATCATCGTTCCAGATGCGGTCCGGCTGTCAGACGGTTCCCGCCACCAGCAGTCCGCCGACGACGGCCAGGTTGATCAGGAAGGCGCTGCGCAGCACCTGCCGCTCCGGCTCTTCGGACTCCCAGAAGCGCAGCAGCGCGACGTTCGTCGCCAGCGTGAACAGGACAAGCGCGCCGGCGGCGAAAGGCACGGCACGGCCGAGCGCGAGCATCAGGCCGGCGACGACTTCGAGCGCTGAGCCGGCTGCCAGCATGACAGCGGGAGCCGGAAACTTCCGGCTCGCCAGATAGTCGCACATCGCCTTGAATTTCAGGAAGTGCTCGATGCCGGCGAAGACGAACACGCCGCCGATGAGAAGCGCGCCTATCGCCTGAACGGTATCGATCGACATGTCGACCTCCTGCCAGGCTTCCGGGTCAATCCTTCGGGATGAAAGCGGGGTTGTAGACGACTTCCCAGAGATGATCGTCGGGATCCTGGAAATAGCCGGCATAGCCGCCCCAGAAGGTCTTTTGCGCCGGCTTGGCGACGCGCGCGCCGGCCTTGACGGCCTCGGCCATCGCAGCGTCGACCTCGGCCGCGCTCGACACGTTGTGGCCGATGGTGAACTCGGTCGGACTGCGGCTGCTCTGCGGCACGGTGGCGTCGAGGGCGATGCTCGCGCGCTCGAAGATCGCGAATTTCAAGCCGCCGGCAAGCTCGAAGAAGGCGACGGCGCCGTGCTCGAACTCGCGGCCGATGATGCCTTCGGTCGGCAGGCCCAGGCCGTCGCGGTAGAATTTGAGCGACGCCTCCAGATCGTCGACGCCAAGGGTAAAGACGGTGATGCGAGCTTTCATTTCTCTCACTCCCTTCTATATTCGTGACCACATCCGCGACCGGATGCGGCGCGGTGAAGGCGCTGGACGCGCCAAGAGGCTGCATCCGTTTTGCCACGGCGGAAGCGACCCGCATTGAAGATTTCGGCCAAAATGGCCGAAGCGGACCCGCCAGAGCACGCCGAAGCAGATCGGAGAAGATATGGAAGCGGTCCTGGCGCAGACCACCGGCTTCTTTCGGGAACGGCCCGCCCCGGGAGGCCTGGCCGGCGCCTTCTCCGCCGTCTGGGTGCATCGCATGGCGAAGCAGGACGTCCCCCCAATCGTCGTCACGCCGGACGCGACGATCGATCTGCAATGGATCGAAGGTCGCTTCCGCGTGGCCGGACCGGACAAGGAGCCGCAGATCGAGCGCCTTCCCCCCGGGTCGGTGATCATCGGCTTCCGCTTCCGGCCGGGCGCGGCCGCCGGGTGGCTCGGCGTGCCGGCCGGCGAAATCGTCGGCGGGCGGCTGAGCCTCCAGGACTTATGGGGTACGCGTGCCCGCGAACTGTCGGATCGCGTCAAGGCCGCGCCCGACCTCGCCGGCATGGTGCGGCAGCTGGAAAATGAAGTCGGCGCGCATACAGAGGGGCGCGATGCGCTCGATGCGCTGATGGGCAGGGCCTTCGACCTCATTGATGAAGGCCTGTCGCCGGAGATGCCGCTGGTTCCCTGTCTGCTCAACCGCCTCAACATGAGCGAGCGGACGCTGCGCCGGCGTTTCGAGGACGCTTTCGGCTATGGTCCGAAGACGCTCGACCGCATCCTGCGCTTCCACCGCTTCCGGCGCCTGCAGCGACGGCATAGCGATGCCTCGACCGCGCTGCTCGCCATCGAGGCCGGCTACGCCGACCAGGCGCATCTGATCCGCGAAACCCGGCGGCTGACCGGCGTGACACCCTCGGCGCTGGCGTAGGTCAGTCTTCGGCTGGTCCCGGTCTCACTCACCGGCCAGCCATTCGATCGTCCAGCGCGACGGCTGTTCGACGGCAAGCACTCCATGCAAGGCCGGCAGCATCAGCCGCAATTCGGCCTCCAGCGTGAAGGGCGGGTTCACCACCAGAAGGCCGCTGCCGTCGAGGCTCGGTTCGCTCGAGGCAGGCCGGATCTCGAAGCCGATGTCGAGCAGTTTTGGAATGCCAGTCTCCTTCAGCGCGGCGCGGAAGGCGGCGACCGCCTTGCGATCCTTGATCGGATACCAGAGCGCGTAGATGCCGCCCGGCCAGCGCCGGTGCGCTCGGCGCAGGTTCTCGACGAGACGCTGGAACTCGCCCTCCTCCTCGAAGGGCGGATCGACAAGCACGAGCCCGCGCTTTTCCTTCGGCGGCAGATGCGCGCCGAGCGCCAACCAGCCGTCGAGCTCGATCACCCTGGTCTGGATGTCGCCGGCGAAGACGGCTTTGAGCCGCGCAGCGTCCTCGGAATGCAACTCGATCGCCGTAAGCCGATCCTGCTGGCGCAGGAGATGGCGCACGATCAGCGGTGAGCCGGGATAGCGGCGGAGACCGCCGTCGGGATTTTCCAAGCGCACCGCTTCCAGATAGGGCTGAAGCAACGCCGCCGTCCGAGGCTCGAGCGCGGCCTCGGATAGCCGGCCGATGCCGCCCTGCCATTCACCCGTCTTGCCGGCCTCCACCGACGCGAGATCGTAGCGGCCGATGCCGGCGTGAGTGTCGATAACGCGAAAGGCCTTGTCCTTCTGCTTCAGATACTCGACCAGCCGGCTGAGCACCGCGTGCTTGACGACATCGGCGAAATTGCCGGAGTGGTAGGCGTGGCGATAATTCATGCCGCCTTCACCTTTGCGAACCGCCGCGGCCCCAGCGCGGCGGCGGGGGCTGCGAGTTGGGATTCTGCGGCGGCTTGTTGCCGCGCCCAAAGACCAGCGAAAGCACCAGTCCAGCCAAGCCGACTCCCATCAGCGTGTAACCGGCCGGCTGCGCGCGTTCGTCGACCGAGCCGGTGCCCGCACGCAAGATCAGGTCGACGGCGCGCATGTCGATCCCGTCCGCATCGCCCGGACCGACAGTGAAGACGTAAGCGCCCGGCGTGACCGTCTCTATCACACCGGCCTCGTCGCGAAAGATCTTGTCGGGCAGCTGCGGGCTCACCTGGCGTGGATTGTCGGTGTGGTTGAAGGAGAGCGTCGAGGCGAGCGCCGTGCGGCCGCCGCTTGCCGCGGTCAGCGTCAGCACCGTGTGCTGCTGCGAGGCGACGCGCTCGGCACGCGCGGTGAGGTCGACCAGCACGCGAACAGGCGCGTCGCGCGCAGCGAGCCGTACGGTCGCCGGCCGGAAGCGGCCGCCCTCGTAGACGCGCCAGGTGCCGATCGCATGGCCGGAGAAATTGCTCACCGCCCAGGGATAGAAGACCCCGATGGCAGCGCCGGCGATGAGGACAAGAACCGAGAGGAAGCGCATTGAAAGCCCTGGTTAGAGTTTCTTGCGGGCGCGATCGCCACTTTTGGCGGCCTCGTCCCGGGCAGCGTCGCGAATCCGCTCCATCTCGTCCAGAAACATCTCCAGGCCAAGCTCGAAAGTCTTGTCGAAACCGCTTGTGCCAAAATAAGCCGCGGCCGTCACGACACTGGGATAGTCGCGCGCCAATTCTTCGTCGCTGACCGTGGTGACCGCCGACGGCCCCTTGGCGTAGCCGGCGGTCTCGTCGAGGATCGCGCCCATCAGATAATAACCGGCGGCGCGGAACAGACGGGCGCTGAGCTCAGGTCCGAAGCCGCCATCCTCGAACAGGCCGATGATGGCGTTCAACTTGGCGAGGCAGGGCGGCGAGTTCATGCGATAGACGACGATGAACGGCGCGAAGGCCGGATGCTCCGTCGCCACACGCCGGAATTCCTGCATACCGATGCGCGCCCGCTCACGCCAAGGAAGGCTGTCATCGGGGATCACGAGCCCGCTCATCTGGCGATCGACCAGCGCCTCGTAGAGATGCGCCTGCGAGGGAAAGTGATGGTAGATGCTCATCGCCTCGCAGCCGAGCCTGGCGGCGAGCTTGCGCATCGAGAAGCCGGAGAGCCCTTCCCGCTCGATTACCTCAAAGGCCGCGTCCTCGATCATCTCGCGGGACAATTTTCCGCGGGTTCGGATTTTCTTGCTCGGTGAGTCCATGGCGCCGCTTGACAACTTACACTGTAAGGTTCATGTTCCAAATCACCTTACACCGTAAGGCTAACAAAAACCAGAGGAGAACACCATGCCTGTCATTCGCATCATCTCAAGCGCGCACTCCTGCCTTCGCTCCGCCTCGCTGCTCGCCGCTATCGCGTTCACCGCGGCCTTGACCATGCCTGCCGGCGCCGACGACTACGACGCCGCCATCAAGGACATCCAGTCGGCCATTGGGGGCGTGCCCGGCTTCATGAAGCAGTTCCCGAAAGCCGGTCTGCCCGGCGCGTGGGCAGAGGTCAAGGCAATCGAGATCAGCGACAAGACAGCGCTGCCGCCGAAGGTGAAGTCGCTGATCTCGCTGGCGGTCGCGGCGCAAATCCCCTGCAATTATTGTGTTTGGTCGGACACCGAGAACGCCAAACGCGCCGGCGCCACCGACGAGGAGATCCAGGAGGCAGTCGCCTTGGCCGCCTTGACCCGCCACTGGAGCACCATCTTCAACGGCATGCAGGTCGACTTCGCCCAGTTCAAGAAGGAGATGGGCGGAGAATAGGGAGAGGCTATGAGGAGTAGAAACAGGAATGCACGGCGTCCAGTTGTCCAACCTGCGCTGCTCCTTGTGCTCCCCTTTTTGGTGCACCTCAGAGTGGTGGCGATGCCGGGAGGCCATCTCGGCGTGCCGGACAGCACGGCTGCGGAGCCGTCGTCACCACGGCCGCCTAGCCCCGATCAATTCGGAAAGCGCGTTTCGCAGACAGGGCCTGCGGGCTCGCCATATCTACCTGTTGGCGAGCTAAGATATACTTGCGCAATTTTCTAGCCCGAAAGACCGGCCGCAAGAAATGCCAGAGCCCGAGAGACGGCGCCAGACGCGTTCCTTGTTCTTCACCTTGAAGCCTTCCGCCCTAACGCTCGACGAGTTTTGCGAAGACCGCGGCACGCGGTGTTTACCGCGGGAAAACCGGACGGAACCGCCCTTTTTATGACGCAAAAGGCGCGCCTGCCTACGCCTACAGTTAACCAACAGCAAAAGAGTAACGTTAACGAATCCCTAAATTAGTTGACTATGCGGCGCACAGGTATATCTTTCTATACGTTGGGTGTGCAATTTGGGCGAGCAGTCCGCGGTGGTGGCAACCATGTTCGTGGATCGCGACTTAGGGGCAAAGGGACGCTGAGCGGCAGCACATAAAGCCGTACGGCAACGACCCCGCTTACTCAGACAAAACACACGTTTCTGGCGAGTCCGCGCATGCGGAGGGATCGCCATGATTTCACCTGGTCGGGCAACGCTGTTGCCCCGGCCCGGAACGATGATGCGTGGGTGTGTGCGAGTATGAGGTCGCCATGGGTAGGGTCATCAAGGTTCTGAAGCTGGACACCAAGCCGGGACGGAGGCGTGCCGATCAAGGACGCGCGCTGGTCGCCGGCGGAGCAGGATTTCTGGGTTCTCATCTGTGCCAAAGGCTGCTTGCCGATGGATATGAAGTCATCGCGCTGGACAATTTCCACACGGGCAAGCGCTACAACCTGTCAGCGATAGCGCGTGACGCGACTTTCACCTGCATCAGGCACGACATCGTCGAGGAACTGCCGACGGACCTGGCTGTCGACGAGATCTACAATCTCGCCTGCCCGGCTTCTCCGCCGCATTATCAGGCCGATCCGATCCACACCTTCAAGACCAGCGTGCTCGGCTCGATCAACCTTCTGGAGCTCGCGCGGCGACACAACGCCAAGATCTTCCAAGCCTCGACTTCGGAGGTCTATGGCGATCCGCTGGTGCATCCGCAGCCCGAAGGTTACTTCGGCAATGTCAACACGCACGGTCCGCGCTCCTGCTACGACGAGGGCAAGCGCTCGGCCGAGACGCTGTTCTTCGATTACTCACGGACATACGGCATTGATGTCCGCGTCGCGCGCATCTTCAACACCTATGGCCCTCGCATGCGGCCCGACGACGGCCGCGTGGTGTCGAACTTCATCGTCCAGGCGCTGCGCGGCGACGACATCACCGTCTACGGCAGCGGCGCGCAGACGCGCTCCTTCTGCTTCGTCGACGACCTGATCGAAGGCTTCGTGCGCCTGATGAACGCCGCCGTGGCCCCCCAGCACCCGGTCAATCTCGGCAACCCCGTCGAGTTCACCGTCATGGAATTGGCCGAGCTGGTCATCGACTATACGAATTCACGCTCGCGCATCGTGCACCGGCCGCTGCCGGTCGACGACCCCAGGCAGCGCAAGCCCGATATCTCGTTTGCCAGGCAGCATCTCGGCTGGGAGCCGAAGGTTGCGCTGAGCGAAGGCCTCGCCCACACCACTGCCTATTTCGACGCCGTCCTAGGCGGACGCCGGTTCATCGCCCCGCGCAGGGTCCAGGCATCAACCGCCAGGGAGGCAACGGCATGATGACCCGGCGCCCCGTTCTGGTGACGGGTGGCGCCGGCTTCATCGGTAGCCATGCCTGCAAGCTGCTGTCGGCGGCGGGCTACTTGCCGGTGGTCTACGACAATTTGAGCCGCGGCAACGAGAAAGCCGTCGCCTGGGGGCCGCTGGTCGTCGGCGACATCCGCGACCCCGAAGCGTTGCGGCGGGCGATCGAGACTCACAGACCACAGGCGATCATCCATTTCGCCGCCCTTGCCTATGTCGGCGAGTCGGTCAGCGCGCCGGCGGATTACTATGCGACCAATGTCGGCGGCACCATCGCCGTACTGGACGCCGCGCGGGCAAGCGGCATCGACAAGGTGATCTTTTCCTCGAGCTGCGCGACCTATGGCGTGCCGGAAGCATTGCCGGTGAGCGAGGCCTCGCCGCAGAAGCCGATCAGCCCCTATGGCCGCAGCAAGCTGATGGGCGAAGAAATCATCAGGGACTATGCCGCTGCCTATGGAACGAGATACGCGATCCTTCGCTACTTCAACGCCTGCGGCGCCGATCCCGAAGGCGAGCTTGGCGAGTGGCATACACCCGAAACCCACCTCATTCCGAGGGTGCTGATGGCGGCGTCCGGCATGATCGAGGCGATCGAGGTCTTCGGCGCCGATTACGAGACGGCGGACGGCACATGCGTGCGCGACTACATCCACGTCAGCGACCTCGCGCGCGCGCATCTCATGGCATTGATGCATCTCGAGGCCGGCGGCGACAGCCTGTCCGTCAATCTCGGCGCCGGCCGAGGCATCTCGATAAAGGAGATCCTCGAGGCCGTCGGCCGCGTCACCGGCCGGACGGTCCCGGTCGCCTATAAACCGCGCCGGCCCGGCGACCCGGCCGGGCTGTTCGCCGATCCCAGCCTTGCACAAGAGCAGTTGGGCTTTGTGGCGGAACTTTCCGATCTAGACACCATCGTCAGGACGGCAGCGCCCTTCTTCGGGCTCCGACCGGCCCTGAAGCCGAAGGTTTTCAAAGCGTCCGCCGGCGTCTCGCGCGCGAAGCGCGCGCCGCGCGGCATGAACGCCGCGGAAAAACGCCAGCCTGCACGGCTGGCAGTCGTCCCTGTGAGTACTGTGTCGGGGCGTGGGCTCGCTGAGCTGGGTTGACGGCTTGTCTCAGCGAGCCTCTTAGATTTGATACGCCGGGACAATTCCGAGCGGAAACTGCTAGAGCAATTCCAGGACGTGTGCAGCGGTTTTCCGTCCGGAAATTGCGTGAGCAAAGAGATAGAGCGGGTCGGCGTTTCCGTGAAACGGCCAGCCGCTCTAGGCATTTTTCTGGACGTGCGCCAGCAGCGACTAACTCTTGGGATCGACCAACTTGCGGGCCTTTTCGAAATCGACGCTCCTGGTATCGCCCGCCTGAATTTTCTTGAACTCGTCGGCCGAATTGTCCGAAGCGTGCCTGAAGCTGTACCACCGGCCATCCGGATCCCTCCGTTGCTGGACGGTCCCGTTCAGGACGCGATGGCTGAAACAGGTGCGGATGGGCTGTGCCGTATAGGCCGTGGACCGCCAGACGAGCTCCATGCACATCTTGCCATCATTGCTGAGATGCCATGTACCTTCGGCGAAGGACGTTGAACCAGGCTTGGACGTCCAGGCACGCATGCGCCTGTCCTGGGCGAAATAGGCGGCTCCGTCCTCCCAGTTCCAGGTGCGGTCGGCATAGAACAACTGCAACTCAAATGCCGTCGGCGTGGTGCCTGCTTGTGCCGCTGCCGGAGACCCAGCGCCGGCTGCGTGAGCAACGCCGGACAGCGCCACTCCACCGCAGAAGAGCAGAAGCATCAGGTCCGCGCGCCGCGCAGAACGACGGCACCTCACGCTCCGCGCTGGTCTGGACGGCAATATTTTTCGAACTGCAGGAATGATGAGCGATAACATTTCGACGACGCCTTTCGATCTGGCGTCACTACCCAGATTGGGTATTCGATCCCAATGCGCAGCTACCGCCCCCACGTGATATTAACTGCCGCTCGAGGAATGGTGTCAACCTTCCCGTCGCAGCGAGCCAAGATCGCCCGCGGACGGTGATTGCGGCCGCGCCAAAGCTTGTGGATGGGCAAGCCGCTGGTTTATAGGATCGGCCGCTTATGATGGAGCAGAAACGTTGAACGGGCCGGCGACCACGGAAGGGCTCGGAATCTTGGCGCCTCGCCAGGCCATTGGAAGCCGGCAAGGGAGCCGGCGGCCTGGAGCCGTCACCTTCCGTGCGCCCGATTTCGAAATCGAAGCAATTACCCGGAGTGCGGCGGTCGGCGCCATTCGGAGAACTGGTTGAAAAAAGCATTCTCGATAATCGTCACACTGGCGCTGCTGGCCTGGCTTGCGGCAGACTCGCGCTGGAAGATGGTGGGCGACGCCTTCGCCAGCATCACGCCCGGCGCCTTCGCTGCGGTGACGCTGGCGCTGTTCGTCACTTATGTGCTGCGCGCGCTGCGGGTCTGCGACGAGTTCCGCGACGAGGTGAACGGCCGCTTCGGCGCCTGCCTGCGCGTCATCCTGATTCACAACGCCATGATCAACGTGGTGCCGTTCCGCGGCGGCGAGACCGCCTTCCCGCTGCTGTTGCGGCAGGTGTTCGGCATCTCGATCGTGCGCGCCGGCGCTTCGCTCCTGTGGTTCAGGCTGCAGGACGCCTTCGTCGTCGGTGTGCTCGCCTGCCTGGTGTGGCCCGGTCTTCACCCGGCCCTCAGGGCTGCGGCCATCGCGGCGCTGATTGCCGCCGCCTGGTATCTGCCGCGCTGGGCGCGCGCGCCGCATGACTGGGCCGGGCGCGGCAGCATCGTGTCGAAGCTCGGCAAGCTGCGCGATATCTTCACCGAGGCCACGGGGCGCTCCCGCTACGGCTGGTGGTGGACGGTCGCCAACTGGACGCTGAAGCTTGCCGTGCAGGGATGGCTGCTCGCCATGCTGCTCGGCACCTCCTTCCAGACTGCCTTTCCCGGCGCCGTCGGCGCCGAGGCCGCCGCCATCCTGCCGGTGCAGGGTGTCGCCGGTTTCGGTACCTATGAGGCGGGCGCGGCAGCGGCGCTGCTTTATTCCGGCATCGCCATGAAGGACGGGCTGCAGGCGGCGCTGGCGCTGCATCTGTTCATCCTCTGCTCGGCCGTTGCCACCGGTGCGATCGCCTGGCTGTTTCCCTCGAAATCGACGCTGCCGGAGACGCCGGCTACGGGACCCGCAAGGAAATGACCGCCCTGGACATGCTTCCCATTCCTCAGTCGGGGCTGCCTGCCGGTGCCGTCATGCCCGAGCACCAGCTTTCCATCGTCATCCCGATGTATAACGAGGCCGACAACGTCGAGCCGCTGATCGTGCGTATCCACCAGGCGATGGAGAATTACAGCCAGCCCTGGGAAGTGGTGCTGGTGGACGACGGCAGCACCGACGCCACGCCGAATGAAATTCGCCGCCTGGCGGCCGAATACGGTGCGCATGTGCACGCTGTGGAGCTGGTGCGCAACTTCAAGCAGACGGCGGCCATGCAGGCCGGCCTCGACGCTGCCCGCGGCGATGTCATAGCGACGCTCGACGGCGACCTGCAGAACGATCCGTTCGACATACCGCGCATGGTCTATCGACTGCTGACCGAGGACCTCGACCTCGTCGCCGGCTGGCGCAAGAACCGTCAGGAGGGTTTCTGGATGCGCCGGCTGCCGTCACGCATCGCCAACTCGCTGATCGCGCGCGTCACCGGGGTTCGGCTGAAGGACTATGGCTGCAGCCTCAAAGTGTTCCGCGGCAGCGTCATCCGCAGCGTCAGGCTCTATGGCGAAATGCACCGCTTCATCCCGGCCTGGCTGGCGACGGTGACGACGCCGCGCCGCATCGCCCAGGAGGTGGTGACGCATCACGCCCGCATCCACGGCCAGTCGAAATACGGCATCTCGCGCACCTTCCGCGTGGTGCTCGACCTGGTCTTCATGTTCTTCTTCATGCGCTACCGCACCAGGCCCGGCCATTTCTTCGGCGGCATCGGCATCGTGTTCGGCGTGCTCGGCTCGCTGATCCTTGCCTACCTGTTCAGCTTGAAGGTGTTTTTCGGACAGGACATTGGAACGCGCCCGATGCTGTTCACCGGCTTCTTCCTGGTCATCGCCGGCCTGCAGATGGTAACGTCGGGCGTACTCGCCGAGATGCTGTCGCGCGTCTATCTCGAGGCCAATGTTTCGCTCGCCTATGTGGCGCGCCCGCAGCCCGCGCCTGGCGAAGGTGATGGCTGGCGTTGGCCGAGCCCGCCGGCGCAAGCCAAGAAAGCCCCGAGACGGAAATGATCCCGCCCCTGCCCTCATCCGAGGTCCGCGCATGACCATCCTTGTGACCGGAGCCGCCGGCTTCATCGGCAGCCATGTCTGCGAGCGCCTGCTCGCCCGCGGCGACGCCGTTGTCGGCGTCGACAGCATGAACGCCTACTACGACCCGGCATTGAAGGCGGCACGGCTCGCTCGGCTTTCCGGCCGGCACGGATTTTCGTTCCAGCAACTCGACATAGCCGAGCCGGGCGCGCTGGCGGCGACGCTCAAGGGAACGCTGCTGAGCGGCATCGTGCATCTCGGCGCCCAGGCGGGCGTGCGCTATTCGCTCGAAAATCCGCGCGCCTATATCCACGCCAACATCGCCGGCCACCTGGAGGTGCTGGAGCTCTGCCGTGCATCGCCCGAGATCAAGCATCTGGTCTATGCCTCGTCGAGCTCGGTCTATGGCGGCAACACCAAGGTGCCGTTCGTGGAAAGCGACCGCGTCGACAATCCGGTGTCGATCTACGCGGCGACCAAGAAGGCGGACGAGCTGATCAGCTCGACCTATTCGCATCTCTTTGGGCTGCCGCAGACGGGCCTGCGCTTCTTCACCGTCTATGGCCCCTGGGGTCGACCGGACATGGCGGCCTGGATCTTCACCGAGGCGATGCTCTCCGGCAAGCCGATCCGCGTCTTCAACCATGGCGAGATGTGGCGCGATTTCACCTATGTCGACGACGTTGTCGAGGGCGTGATTGCGGTTCTCGACAAGCCGCCGGCGGCCGGCCGCGAGCGCCACCGCATCTACAACATCGGCAACAGCCAGCCGGTGCATCTCGGCCGCTTCATCGAGACGCTGGAAGGGCTGCTCGGCGTGAAGGCCATCCGTGAGGATCTGCCCATGCAGCCCGGCGATGTCGAGAAGACCTTTGCCGACACCAGCGCGCTCGAGCGCGACATCGGCTTCAAGCCGAAAGTGCCGATCGAGGAAGGACTGGCGAAATTCGTCGACTGGTACCGGCGGGAATGGCGGCCGGAGGGCAAGCTGTAAAGCGAAGCGCTGCCGCCGATGCGCTGCCCTACATGCATCCTTCGATAAACGGACCGCTGCCCCATAGCGAGCCGTTGGTATACATGGCGGTTCCGCTGTCGTCGGTGTAGCCATGGGATTGCTCGTCCACGTGCAGCTTGCTGTTGGGCACAAGCTGCCCGTTCACTTTTATGCTCTTGATGAAAAGGTTGCGATCGCCGGGCCGGCCGTCTCCGGCCCACTCGTCGTTGACATAACGAATTTCGATCGTCTTTGGATTGGGCACGCCGCTAAGGTCGATGTGGAACGGTTGCGCCTCGACGGCCGCCTCCGTCAGTTCCGCCACGCGCTGCTCGCCTGTCGAGGCCTTGCTCTCCTTGCCCTGGACGGCGATCTCGCCAAGGCGCTTGCCGTCGGCGAAGACGTCGAAGCGAGGCTGACCCTGGTAGTCGGTGCCGGCCGCGTCGATCTCCAAGCTTGTGGCTGTGCAGTGCCCCGCGTCTCCGGCCGCGTTGGCGACAAGTGTGGCTATGCGCCGCTTTTGCGATTGCACCCAGCCGGCAATCGGCTGCAGCAGCGCCGTTCGATCGCTCGAGCCTTCATTGAATAGGTTCGTCTTTTCGCCGGGATCGGCCTTAAGGTCGTATTCCTCGACCCTGCCGGTGGTAGCATTGAAGATCACCTTTCGATCATTGTCGCGATAACCGAGCAAGGAGCCGGCCCACGGATTGAAGAAGAAGGTCCTGTTTGGCCGTTGCTCGCTGAACAGGCTGCGGCCCTGCCACTGCTCGGGCAAAGGCAGCCCTAGTATGTCCATGATCGTCGGAGCGATATCGATGATGCCGCCGACCGGATGCGCGACTTCGTCATGGAAAAGGTGCTTGTTGATCATGATCAGCGGGATGTGGACGTTCTCGTCGTAAATCGCGGTGGCATGGACGTAGTCGCCATGTTCTCCGAACGCCTCGCCATGATCGCCAAGGACGACAACCAGCGTCGAATCGAGCTTGCCGGACTGCTTCAGTGAATCGAGGATTTCACCGAACGCCGCGTCGCCGACCTTCAGGGCGTTGAGATAGGCATTGAATTTTTCGTCATCGACGTAGCGCACCGGCCCGATGTCTTTGGCGGAAGGCACCATGTTCGAGAACATCGGGCTGCCGGTGATGTACGGATAATGCGTCATGGCCGTGAACATGATGCCGAAGAAGGGCTTCTGCGGATCCTTCCTCATCCAGTCGATGATCATTTGGGCCGTGCAGAGGTCACTGTTATAGTCCATGTTCTTCCACTGCTCGGTACTGAGCTTGAAGGTCGGGGTGGCGCATTTCTGCCCCCGATAGTCCTGGATGACGTCCAGTCCCTTGTTGAGCAGGAACTCGTCCACACGCTGGAAACGGGAATCGGCGCTCCAGAAGAACCCGGTGCGAAAATTATGCTTGGACAGGGCGTTGGAGATCGTCTCCAGCGGCAGGTACGGATATTTGGCAGTCATCCCGTAGAATGAGATGTCGTTGTACATCGAGGTCAGCAGCGAGAAGATCGAATAGTGCGTGGAAGGCGCATGCGCATAGATCTTGTCGAACCGAATGGAATCTCCGGCATAGCTCTTTATGTTTGGCGTGATCGGATACTGGCCGCCAAAGGTCTCAATGTATTTCGACGGCACCGACTCCATCAAGAAAATCAGCACGTTCTTGATCGGATTTGGCGTCGGCGCCTTGAGGCTTGAGGTTTCCGCCGGACGCTCCCCGACGCTGGCGACATCGGGATCATTGCCGCCGGCGCTCATCGCAAAAGTCACCGGCGTCGAACTGAACCACGCCGACTGAGCGAAATACACGATAGGATTGTCGACCTTGGATGCTGGCAGCGACTGAGCGCGCACATGATAGCCGCTGCCGACCAGGGCCGCGCCAACGCACAGAACCACAGCGATGAGAAACCTCTTGCGGCCTGCGGAACTCAGCCGCTGGCACAAACTGCCCGCGGCGTAGCCGAGGGCCAGCACCAGAACGATGGACCCGAAAAGGATCGCGGCATCCCTCACGTTGAGGGCGTCGCCCATCGCGCTCTTGGCGTCGGCATTCTGCAGGAAGTCGCCATAGACCAGCCACTGGAAGGTGAAAGGCTCACCCAGCATCTTGACGAGATTGATGTTGGCAAATCCCCAGCCGAGCGACACCAGGACCACGAGATAGAAAAGGGAGGCGACTGCCGCGGATGCGAGCCGGCTTGACTTTGTAAGGAAGAGCAGGATCAGCGTTGCCGCCGTCACCGATGTGATGAGTATCAGGTCGTAATAGCTTGCCGCCAATCCCATGGGAATGGACGCCAGGCCTCCCTGAAATGTCGTTTGCGGATCGACGATTACGGCCCGGTAGATGCCCAGCAGAAGCCATAACCACAGGCTGGTGCAAATGACGCGCAAGGACGTCCGCGTGAAGCGAAGTTCCTGCGTCAATGCAGGTTTCGTCCTCGATCCCGTCTGGCCGCCCTCGGACCGGCTCGCCGAGCCCATACCGCCGCCGATACTCATGAGATTGCCCACCGCCAGTTTGTGCTCCGGCCAGAAACCACGGCCGGCAGCTTTCAAACCTCGTGCGCAAAATCGGTTCGGGGCAGGAAAGAGTCAACAAAATCAAGTGTGCGTTAACGACGTCTCTTCAGAACTGGTTAACCGCAAACATTGAAAGACGATGGGCTTGCCAAAGCGCCGATCAGCATGGAAGCGGCCAACTTGCGGCAGCGAAGAAGGCTGAGACCGTGTTGCGGGCCGGCCCGGCTTCATTCCGACGTCAGCCGAACGCGTACAGATCGTCCGTCGAGACTGCCCTGAAATAGGTCACGAATTCCCAGTAATTCTCGATGCGGTCGACGAAAGGCCGCTGCGGCGGCTTCAGGATCTCGGTCTCGAAGTGGTCCAGTCGCTGGGAACCGCCGAGATAGGCAATGATTGCATTGCCAACCAGTGGATCGCCGATGTCGCTATAGTGGATCGGGAAATACGGCTGTCGGGTCTCGAACAGCACGGATCTGATCTTTGCGCGAAACAGATTCAGCTCGCGCAGAAACGCGTTGAAACGTTCTATGTCGAAATGCACCTTCTTTCTGGGGCTGTCGGCTGCGAACCGATCGGTGGCATGGACTGTCCATACTCCGGATGCTTCCGCTTCGAGCAGCGAGACGAAGGACGCGATCGGATTCCTGACAAGCCAGAGCTTCTTGACGCTTTCATCTTCCAACACGGGGAGTATGGCCGCGCGCGTCTGGTCGGGAAATATGTGAAAACCGACGAAGCGAGCCGACGGATCGTCGAAGATGCGCGCGGTGAACTGCTCCGGCTCGGCATCTCGCAAATCGACCCGATCGCGCGGCAGATCGATCTTCTCGTGATAGTCATGGCGCAAGCCGACGAAGCTCGGATTGAAGATTTCGCCGTGCAGGACCATCCCGTCATACTGGTTGAGATGGCGATTGAGCGCTTGAGAACCGGTTCGTGGCGAAGCGATCAGCACGAACTTCTGACAAGACTGCATTCACGCCACACCCGTTGGAGTTTGCCCGAACATACACAAACGACCTCTCCGTTCAAATGTGCGCGGCCGCTTGAAACGGCAACGGCGGGCGCCCTGAAGCACCCGCCGTCGTCGGTGTCCCAGCACTTGCTGCGGGGTTCAACCGCCGCGCAGGCGCGTTGGGCTGAGGCTCGCAATGGTCGATCGCTGTTCGGCGGGACAAGTCGGCAGGAACCGGCTCGCATCCGCATAAGTCATGGTGGTGACGGAGTTCTTCAGGCCGCCGCGCTTGGCGATCCAGCCGCGAACCCAGCCAGGGTAGTTCTTCATCATGAAGTCGGCCGCGACCTGGTTGCCGCGCGCCCCGGCGCCATACGGCAGGTGGAAGCCGAACGATGCGTTGCGCGTAACGCAGACCTTGCTCTTGGGCATCGCCAGGTAAAGCGTGCAGGCCGAATCGCACGCACCGTTGAAGCGCACGAAACCGCCGCTGCGGCGCATCTTCAGCATGCGGATGGCATAGTCGATTACATAGCCGCCGCGGTCGCCGCTGATCGTCTTGACGTAGCCCTTGCCAAGATTCATGCGCGGACGCAGCAATTGGTCTGCCGAGCTCGTCGAAATCATCGCGCCCGTCAAGGCGAGCGCAGCGAGAAACTTCAATATCGTTTTCATTCGCGCCTCCTGCTATGCCGTGAACGGTTAGCCGGGACGCGTAAAGATTGGTTATGCCGTGTCGATAAACTTGTAACAATCGCTTGATTGCACAGTCTTTTTAGGAGCCGCTTGATTGCATTGATTTATCAACGCCGCAGAAGGATGATCACTGAAAAGTAAATCCGGCATGGTCAAAGACCAGAGAAGCGTGGAAGCCTTGCCGGTCGATTTGGGTCAGAGGAACGTTCAATGACCGCTGGAAGCAAGCCGAAGCCGGAAGGCGGTCGTCGCCGCATCTGCGTGGTCACGCCTGCGATCCGGCGCGACGCCGATAAAGACGATGCCTCGGCGCCCGGCGAACTTGCAAGGCTCTTCGCCGAAAACGGAGACGACGTCACGCTGCTGTGGGTTGCCGGCCGGGACGTGCCATCCACGGACGAGGTAGCTGCCCGCCGGGCGGAGTTCGGGGCCGCCTCGGTCAAACTGGAGGTTCTCGACCGGTCCGACCAGCTGCTTCCCTCGCTGGCGACGCCCGAAAGCCGCTCCGCTGCGCTGCTGCATTATCTCGAGCGGTGCAGTTACGATCTGGTCTACGCGCCGCTGGAGGGTGGCCTGCCCTACTTCACCCTGCTCGCGGCTGAGACCGATGCCTTCGCCACGCCGCCGATCGTCCTCCTTGCCCGCGCTCCGCAAGAATGGGCGCATGAGGCCGACAAAACATTCATGGGCAGCACAGAGGCGATCGCCACGGCCTACATGGAAAAGTACTGCGCCGAGATGGCCGACAGGACGGTCTGTGCATCCGCCGCCCTGCGCCAATGGATGCTGTCGAGAGGCTGGAAGGTGAGAAAGGCGACGGTGCTGCCGCCACCGCTTCGGGCCGTCCGGACCGAAGCGCCGCAGCCACCCATCGCGAGCAAGGCGCGTGAGCTTGCCGCCCTGGCCGGATCGCGCTTTCGTGACGGGCTGACGCTGCTCTGCGACGCGCTCGACGTCCTCGCGCAATCGGCGCCCGAAGGGCTGACCCTCACCGCGTTCGGTCCATTCGGCAAGATCATGGGCGAGCACAGCGGCGGACTGCTTCTGCGGCGCGCCGAACGTTGGCCGTTCCGGCTCAAGCTGTTGCCGCGCGCGACCCTCGAGGAGAGGCTCGACTACCTCGCACGCAGCGGCGCCTTGGCCGTTGTCCCAAGCCTTGCCGCATCGACCGGCGAGGCCGTTGGCGCATGCACCGCGGCAGGGCTGCCCTTCGTCGCAACCAATGCCGGCGCGAATGCCGAAGCCTGGAAGGCTGAAGCCGGCCAGCCGCCGCTGGTCGAGCCCGACGCGGCGCAATTGGCGGCCGCCATGCTGGCGGCGCTCGAGAAGCCGCCCCGGCCACGGCGGATCGATATGACGGGGCCCGGCCGCAAGGCATGGCTGGATACGCGCCCTCTGCCCGCTGCCCGGAAGCGCATTCGCAAGCGGCCCCAACCGGCGCCCCTGGTTTCGGTGGTGATGGCGCATCGCAACCGGCCGCTCTATCTCAAACAGGCCATCGAAGCGGTCGAGGCGCAAACCTACGGCAATCTTGAACTGGTGCTGGTCGACGACGGAAGCGATCTGGAAGAAGCCAGGCAATTGCTGGATACGTTGGAACCAGGCTTCGGTAAGCGCGGATGGAGGATCCTGCGCCGGCCGCACAAGCATCTTGGCGCCGCCCGCAATGCCGGAGTGCGCGCCGCGCGCGGCGAGTTGGTCCTGTTTGTCGACGACGACAATGCGCTTTTTCCGGAAGCCGTCGAGCATTTCGTCCGTGGCATGGCGGCATCGGGCGCGGACATCTGCACGGCCTTCCAATTGCTCTTCTATGAGGATTTCGTGCCCGAGGACCGGGCCGACGGCCTGATCCAGTATCTGCCGCTTGGCGGCCCCGACGCGCTGGGCCTGATCCACAACGTCTATGGCGACGCCAATGCGATGGTGCGCCGGTCTGTTTTCTCGCAGATCGGATTTTGGCTTGAGGATCCCGGCTATGCCATGCACGACTGGGAGTTCTTCGCGCGGGCGTCACTCGCCGGGCTCAAGCTCAGGCCCATTCCAAAGCCGCTCTACTGGTACCGGTCGAAGCCGGACGGCATGTTCCGCACGTCGAATTGGTACGACAACCGCTTGCCTGTCCTGGAGGCGTTGCGGACGCTGCGATCCGATGACACCCGGCTGATCCACCAAATGGCCATCGCGCAGAACACGGCGCGTTCCGAAGTCAACAGCGCGCGCGAGAACCTGAAATATAAGCCTGCCGATCGCAAATATTTGGCTCTCAGCGACCTCGAGCCGAACGGCGAGGCAGCGATCGAGACGCTCGCCGGCATCGCCGCTTCTGTCGGCCGCCACGATACTGCCACCGCCTTGCTTGGAGACGGTCTCGCCAGGCCGCAGCCAGACGCATCAGGCAGAGCCGTGGCGGCCGGCGCTTCAGGCGCGCTCGCTTACGACGTGCTGAGGAGCGCAAGGCTGCTTACGCCGCGCACTGCAGCGCTGCCGTTGTTGCTGGTGGCGCCCGACGGCGGCGGCGTGTTCCTGCGCCCGCATGCGGAGGGTGCGGTCGCAGCATCGATCGATCATCAATTCCCGCCCTTCTTTCGCAGAATAGAGGCCGCCATCGAACTCGCCCATGCCGAGGCTCCGGCAATCGCGTTCGGCCTGGCGCTCGCCCGCCCGGACCGGCCTATAGACTGGCAGCAGGATGTCGGCGCGCAGACAATCGGCTTTTCCGGCTGGATGACGGTCCGCGACAGATTCGTGCGCCACGCCTTGGCGGCGACGGTCAATGTCAGGCGCAAGATGCCGCTTTCGATCGTGCTCGCGGTGCGCTTCGTGGAAGGACCGAACGGTGCTCCGAGCAACGCCTTCTTTCGGACGCTGACGGTGTTCAGCGACTAAAGCAGGACGTTCGAAATCTGAACTCGACATGCTGCCGGTTCGCCTGTTTTTCGGCGCCGCATTTCTGCGGCCACGACGCGATTCAGCCCCGTCGGCGAGAAATAGCCTTCACAGGCCCAAGCAGCCGCTCAAAGTTAACCATCTCTCAAGCCGATTTCTTCCGATATGGTTGACAAATTGCTAACAAATCAATAGTATCAACAGCCTATGGGGTATGTAGTGGCAAGGGTGGGCGTAATGCGTAAGATACAGTCGCTACTTCTGGGCGGACTCAGTCTGCTCGGGTTGAGCGTCGCGTTTTCGAATGCGGCGCAAGCGCAAATCGAAGTTGCTCCAATCAAGGAAGCCGAGCTCGCCTGCGAGCAGGCCCTCAAGATCGGCACCATCGAGGCGCTAGAGGACTACCTGCATCGTTATCCGAATGCGCCAACGGCCTGCAAAGCGCTTGCTTTGAACAGCTTGTCGCAGTTTGCCGGGGGCGGTGGGAACGGCAATGGCGGGGATGGCGGCGGCCGCTACGGCGGATAATTGCCGGCGGCATTTCGCCAATAGATCGTCAGATCAGCTGGCCGCGGTTTCCTGTAACCGCGGCCAGCCCGTCGCGACGAATTCGGCGTAGCGATCCGAGGTTTTCATCCAGCCGAGTTCCACGAGCTGGGTAGTGTCGCCGCGATAGCGCACGGACCGGTCGTTGCGAAGCGAGAGTTTCGGATTGCGCTCCAAGGCCTCCATATAGGCGGCGCGCTCTTCGAGCGTCTTTTCTTTCAGTTGCGCATTCTCGCCTAGCGAGGATGCCGATTTCTGCTGGAAGCCCCAAACAAATTTGAAGTGCAGCAGCGCGGCGCGGAGTTCGCTGAACCGCACCTTGCTGATGGTGTGCTGCGCCGCGTGATAATGTGTGTCCCTGCTCCACCGCACGATCGGCACCTTGGTCAGGCACGGTGGAAAGGTCTGCTTGAAGCGGCCGCGCCAGAAAACGCGCTCGCGCACCCCGCCGAACATTTGCTCGGGAGGATAAAGTCCATCCCGCGCGCGCAGCCATCCCGGCTCCGGATCGAAATAGGAGGATGCGTGCACCAAAGGGATGCTGCCGTCGTAGCTGCACTCCGCCAACGGTCCGTCCGGGTACATGTCGATCATGGATCCGATCACAGCTTCGGCGCCGGTCGACTCGAGATAATTGAAAAGCCGGCGCAGGCTCACGCGCTCGAGATCGGGATAGACAAGAAGCTCGTCGGCATCGACGGACAGACACCAGTGGCCGGAACCGAACACGCGCATCAATGTGTTGATCCATCGCGGCGGGGTGATGTTCTCGGCGAAATGCGACCCCTCCGTGTGGAAACAATGGCTGTCCGGCTGCTCCAGGACTAGTTCTCGCGTCCCGTCCGTCGAGCCGTTGTCCAGGAAGAAGAACCGGTCGACTCCGAGCCTTCGATAATGTTCGAGAAGATGCGGCAGCAACGTCCTCTCGTTGCGCAGTGCAACGAAGCACAGAATCTCGTCCTTGCGCACGTCAAGCGGCCTATGGTCCAGCCGCTCAAGGTGTTTTGGAGGTCGATGGGCAAGCATGCGAACGCCAATCAATACGGTTTGCGCGAGGAGCCTGGACAGGCTTGCGATGATTATCCCGGTCAGACGATTATCAAAGTGTTATCCACCTGTTGGCAAGACTGCTGCGGCTGAGGATCGAGGGGGACCGATTGAAGGTTGGTTCGAAGACGGGCGCAATCTCTACGCCTAAGCGGCAGTCAAGCCACAAACCCCGCAGGGTGTGTGTCGTTTCCGAAGTCGAGTTCGGCTCTACGGTTACCGCTGATCCAGGGTCGGCGACGTATGCGCTGGCGCAGCACCTGGCGAAAATCGGCGACACAGTCACGCTGCTATGGGTGCCGAGCCCGCTCGGCAGCCAGCCCGACGAGCAGGAGATCGACAGGCTCGCCAAATGGAGCTTCGATAATTTCCTGGTGCGCCTCGAGCTGCTGCCGCGGTCACCCGAATTGCTGCGTGGCCTGGAGTCCAGCGACAAGAATTCCGTAGCCGTCTACCACTACCTCAAACAGAACCCCTTCGATGTCGTCTATTTCGCGCTTGAAGGCGGGCTGGCGCATTTCCCCACCGTCGCCAAGCGCACGGGTGTCTTTGCCGACCCTCCCATCCTCGTGGTGCTCGCGCATGGGCCGCTCATGTGGGATCTGGAGGCTAACGCCAGGGCGATCGAACGCAAGGAGCAGATGACCGTCGCCCATATGGAGAGGACCTCCGCCGAAACCTGCGACCATCTCGTCGTCACAGGCCAGTCCCTGCTCGACTGGATGAACAAGGCGGGGTGGAGACTGCCGGCCAGCCAGCACATCGCGACGCCGTTGGAGCCCGAGGAGTGGCGTTCGAACTTCGCCGTCGATCACTACCGGCCCCGGGAAAAACCGGCCGCCGAGGTGGTTCATTTCTCGGGCACCAAGACGCGAAGCGGACTGACGCTGTTTTGCGACGCACTGGATCGCCTGGCCGAGAATGGCGTGACGGACCTGGCCGTGACCATCGTCGGCGCATTTGGTCATGTGCTCGGCGAGCATTCGGGCGGCATGATCCTGCGGCGCGCCCGGCATTGGCCCTTCAAGCTGAAACTGCTGCCCATCCGGGACGAGCCCGAGATCTTTCGTTACCTGCGGCAAACCCATGCGCTGGTGGCAATAACGCACTCGGCCGCGCAGCTCCCGCTGGATGTGGTGACGTGCCTTGACGAGAAGATCCCGTTCGTCACGACGGACGTCGGCAGCATGCGCGGGCTGCTTCAGCCGGAGTCCGCCGAGGCGGTCATGGTGGAGGCATCCCCCTCCGCGATCGCGGCCAAGATCCAATCCGTGCTCGAGAGCCGCTCGTTCGGTCCGGCAAAACCGTTGCTTGACCGGGAAGCGCGCGAGAAGGCCTGGAGCAAACTGCACGTCAAATTGTGCCGGCATCCGGCCAGAGCCGACGGCCCAAGCCGGAACCGCAGCCGACCGCCGCTGGTATCCATCATCACGGCGCACTACAATCGGGCGCGGCTGTTGCCGCAGGCGATTGCCTCGGTCCGGCGCCAGGACTACCCCAATATCGAACTGATCGTCGTCGATGACGGCAGCACGGATCCGGATGCAATTCGGCTGCTCAATGACATCGAGCCCGAGTTCGAGCAGCGCGGCTGGCGGATCATCTGGCAGAAGAACGGCTTCCTCGGCAAAGCGCGCAACACCGGTATTCGCGCCGCCAAGGGGTCCTTTATCCTGTTCCTGGACGACGACAACGCTCTCTTCCCCAACGCCGTCAGCACGTTTGTGGCCGGCATGCAAAAGTCCGGCGCCGATATCTGCACGACTTTCGCCAAATGGCTCAACGAGCCTTTCGTGCCGCCGGACACCAAGAGCGGCTATATGCTCTACTTTCCGGTCGGCGGTCCGCCGGACATCGCGCTGATTACCAATCCGTATGGCGACGCCAACGCGATGTTCCGGCGCGAGGTGTTCGACAAGGTTGGCTACCTCAACGAGGAGCGCGGCTTTTCGGCGAGCGATTGGGAATTCTTCCTGCGCGCCGATCTCGCGGGTCTGGAAATCGTCACCGTTCCGGAGCCGCTGTACTGGTACCGGTCTTCGCCGGCCGGCATGAACCGCAATGCCGAGTGGCTGAGGAATCGCCGGCCGATCATCGATGTGTTTCGAAAGCACAAGTTCGCGCACACCGACATGTTCGTACAGCTCGGCATCAGCTCGAACACTGCCGATCATGAGAAGGACCTCAACCTCTGGAATCTTGAACTGCGCGTCAAGGACGAACGGTATCTGCGGCTGAGCGCAGCCCCCCCCAACTCCGCGGACGCAGTGCAGTTGCTGGCCGAGATTGCGGCGCGAGAAGGCAGGGCCGACACGGCCATTTCGCTGCTCGCTCACGCCGGACGGTCCGACTTCACGCTGGGCGTCGTCGAACTGCTCAACGCCGCCGCTGAAGAAACAGTGCCGGAACTCCATTCCTCGCTCTACAGCGAGCGCTACCTCCCGGTCGAAGCCCTGCGCCGCGCCTATGTTGGCTCGCATCCGGCTGCCGATGCGGATCTCTTGAGCTATGTCGAGCAGTCGCCGGACCAGCTGTTTGTCCAAGCCACCGCCGGCACCGTCTCAATGGCGCTGCTGAAGGGCGTCTGTCCGGCGGGGACGATCAGCGCCAGCTGCTGGGTCTATCTCGATGAGGCACTGACCGCACCGGCGCAGTTCCAGATCGCGATCGTGGACGCGGAAAACCAGACCTTTGACCAGCTCGCCCGGCTCCTCGAGGATGGCGACGGGAACGGTTGGGCCGATGTCAGCCGCCCGCATGAACCACGCGAGATCGCAACGGGCGTCCACTCGCCTGCTCCCGGCAGACGCGACCTGCTGCTCGCCGTCAGATGCGGCGGCAATCGGCCGGACGCTCGGGTGCTCGGGGGCTTTTCAAGCATTCAGGTCCGAAATGTGGTTTCGACCGGCGGGAAGCACCCGCGTCTCAACGCGCCGCAAGAACGTCAACGCATGCGGCGGCTGACCGGCGAAGAGCTGAAGCGCGCAGCGCTTGTAACGAACTATCCGTCCGAGTTGCCGGCATTGCTGGTCGCCGGGGACAATGGCGGTATCTTTTTGCGGCCGAGCATCCATGGCCCGGTTGTCGCCGCCCTCAATTCGACTTTCCCGACCTTTGCCCGCAGTGTCATCGCTACGGTGGAGATCGCCCACGAGGATGCCTCGCCGTTCGAATTCGCCATGGCGCTGGGCCGGCCGGAAGAAAAACTGGGCTGGAAAAACGACACGCCGGTCGGCGCGCTGGCATTCTCCGGATGGACGCGGATTTCGAAACCTTTCGAGTTGCACGATTTGAAGGTTTCCGTCCGGGAGATCGACCGCAAATGGCTGACCATCTATCTGGCCATCAAACTGCCGCGCGGTTCGAAGCCGATGCCGTCCAACGCCTTTTGGCGCAAATTGCTGCTCGTCTGGGACTGAAGGGCGGGAGCCCGCCAATCGCGCGAACGTGACCTTTCATGGGTGCGATTCAAGAGTGCGAAGTGCGATAAGAACAGATCGGGTCAGTTTGGAAGGGCGCCAAAGAAATGAAAAGTATTGTCGGCCTTGTCCTGGGCCTTTTCATCATTCCCGTCAGCACCGCATTTTTCACAGCCGCCGCCCAGGAGCGCGACGTCGGGCCGAAGTGCACCCAGTGGAACTCGTACCGCGTCCTGTTCAAAAAGGGCGACAGCAAGATTTCCGACGAAACCGCGAAAGGGCTGGCGGCATTCGTCAAGGACGCCGGTCGCGATTGCGGCTACCGGCTCTACGCGACGGCCAGCAAGGAAGGCGCGTACGACAAGGCGGACAGCATTGCCGGCCAAAGGCTGAACGCCACACGCGCGTTTTTGAAAGCGCAGGGCGTCAAGCCCGAAATGGTGCTGGCGCTTTCTCATTGGGTCGACGATCGCGCCAGCGATAGGAACCAGGCGCGGAGCGCTATCCTGTATACCTTGCCGAAGCAAGGGATCTCCTGCCGGCAGTATGAAAAGCGAAGCCCTGCCCAGGTCGCCCTCTTCTTCGACAGCAGATCCTCGGTGATTTCACCCCCGGTCAAACGCGACCTCGAGAAGTTCGCCAACAGCATCAAGGATACGCGTTGCAACGTGGAACTGACGGCATTGGCCGCCAAGGAGATCACGGGCGCCAATGCGGCAAAGACGAACAAGGACCTGGCCAAGCAACGGATCAAGGCGATCATGGACATCATGACCGCGATTGGCATCGACAGCGACCGCCTCATCGATACGAATGTTGAGTATGTCGGCGACAAGAAGCCGAATACCGCCAAAAATCGCATGGCCACCGCATCGCTGATGTAGCGCGCCTGCCGCCGGCGAATGTTACGACTTTTGACGCCACCCGTGCTCGGAGGGGAAATGTCCGTCGAGCAAATCAAGAAGACTTGTCTAGAGGGTCAAGTGCATATCGCCGGCCAAATCCACCGACGGGCGAAGGACCTTCCGCCCAGCACGAAAATCAACAAGGCGACGATCAGCGACCGCTGATTACCCTCACGCCTTGCGCTCCCAGCGACGGTCGGGCGTCTGCTGCCAGTAGGTCACCGCGTGGCCGGCTTCCTTCATCGTCTTCCAGTGGCTGCGCGCGCCTTCGAGCTGCGCCGCGTCGTGGCCGTCGAACAGGAAGACGGCGCGCTCGTAGCCGGAAAGCTCGGGCGGGTGCGCACCATCGACCAGGAAGCGTATCTGGGCAGCGTTGGGGTTGCCCTCCCCCGTGGTGAGCAGGATCGGCTGCTCGGCCGGATAGGCTTCGCGGTCGGTGGCGTGCGCGAGGAAGGAGTCGTCGCGAAACGTCCACAAATGCTGGTCGAGCGCGTCCCGCCGTTCCTCCGTGCCGGTCTGCACGACCGCGCGCCAGCCGCGCTCGACACTGCGCTCGAGCAGGCCCGGCAGGGCTTCCTCAAGCGTCGATTCGGTCAGGTGGTAGAACAGGATGTCGGCCACGACAGCCTTACCCTTCGTAATGGTCGCGTACCAGCCTATCGAGCAGCCGCACGCCAAAGCCGGAGCCCCAGGATTGGTTGATCTCGCTCGCCGGCGCGCCCATCGCGGTGCCGGCGATGTCGAGATGCGCCCAGGGGGTGTCCTTGACGAAACGCTGCAGGAACTGCGCGGCGATGATGGCGCCGCCATAGCGGCCGCCGATGTTCTTCATGTCGGCGTTCTTGGACTCGATCAGCTTGTCGTATTCGGCGCCAAGCGGCATGCGCCACAGCCGCTCCTGCGTCGCTTGGCCGGCGCCGAAAAGCCTGCCGGCCAACTCGTCATTGTTGGAAAACAGGCCGGCATAGTGCTGGCCAAGCGCGACCATGATGGCGCCGGTCAGCGTCGCCAGATTGACCATGAATTTCGGCTTGAAGCGATCGTTGGTGTACCAGAGCGCATCGGCGAGCACCAAGCGGCCTTCTGCGTCGGTGTTCAAGACCTCGATGGTCTGGCCCGACATCGAGGTGACGATGTCGCCCGGGCGTTGCGCATGGCCGTCGACAGCGTTCTCGACCAGGCCGATGACGCCGACGATATTGGCCTTGGCCTTGCGGGCGGCCAACGCACGGATCAGCCCGGTGACCGCGGCGGCTCCGCCCATGTCGCCCTTCATGTCCTCCATGCCGGAGGCCGGCTTCATTGAATTGCCGCCCGTGTCGAAGGTGACGCCCTTGCCGATGAAGGCGATCGGCGCGTCCTTGGCCTTGCCGCCCTTCCATTGCATGACGGCCATGCGGGCGCCGCGCGGCGAGCCCTGCGCGACGCCAAGCAGCGAGCCCATGCCGAGCCTTTTCATCTCCTTCTCGGTGAGGATCTCGACCTCGACCCCGAGCCCTTCCAGTTCCTTCGCGCGAGCGGCGAACTCGACCGGACCGAGCGTATTGGCCGGCTCGTTGACGAGATCGCGCGCAAGCAGCACGCCTTCGATAACCGCCTCTTCCGCGGCGAAGGCCTTTTTGGCGGCGGAAGGGTCGGCGCAGTGGATGGTTATCTTGGCCGGCTTTGCGGTTTCGGCCTTTTTGCTCTCCGCCCCCTTCGCGTCGGATTGGCCGTCTTCCTTGTCCTTCCTGGTCTTGTATTTGTCGAAGCCGTAGCTGCGCAGGAGGATGCCGGCGGCAAGGTGCGCCGCCTGCCTGCCGTCCGGCTGGAGGTCCGGAAGATCGAGGATGACAGCGACTTCCACAGCCTTGCGCAGCGCGGCGGCAACCGCGCCGCCGAGCTTCAGCCAGGCGTAGTCGTCGAGGCTTGCGACCTTGCCGGCGCCGACGGCCACCAGCCGGTCGACAGAGGTTCCCTCCGGTGCCAGCACTTCCACCGAGCTCGCGAACTTGCCGGAGAAATCGGCGACCGGAAACGCGCGCGCCAATGCGCCAGCCGGGTCGCAGGCCTTCGCGGCATCGCCAAGGCCGCCGCCGTCGGCCGCAAGCACGAAGACGCTGCCTTTTTTGGGCGCGGCGAATTTGGCGAAGGCAATCGAAGGTCTCGAAGTCATCAGATCCTGCTTCCGGGGTGAGGCGCCGCGAACCGGCTTTTGAGCGTGCGCGACATTTGGTCGTTTTCGGCCATTTGGCAAGACTTTGGCCGAAATCGCTGTCTATATCGGCGCCGAAACCAACCAAGGATTCGTCGCGGCGGAACGCAAGCTTTATGCCGCAACCTGTTGTTAACCATCAATGTTTCCCATTTCTTATTCATTGACGCGGAGACTCCGCCGCGCCGGGCGCGTGGCGTGGAGAGGACAAACCAGATGAGCCGCCTATGGACGCGGTTGTGCAGGCGTCGGCGGATGACTACGTTGTCGGCGGGCATGATGCCGTTCGGCACAATCGAGAAAAGCCTTCATGAAGGTCGTTGAACGCTACATCATGCGTCGCGCTACGGCGATGTTCCTGGCGGCGCTGGCGTGGACACTGGCGATCGTGTGGACGACGCAGGTGCTCGCCAAGATCGACTTGGTCACCGACAGTGGCCAGTCGGCGTTGACCTTCTTCGAAGTCGCGGCCCTGATCATCCCCTCGATCGTCCCGATCGTGGTGCCGTTCGCGCTGGTGGTCGCGGTGGCGCAGACGCTGAGCGCCATGAACACGGATTCGGAGCTGGCGGTGATCAACGCCGCGGGCGCCTCGCGTTGGGCGATCGCGCGGCCGATCCTTCTGCTGGCGCTGGCGGCCAGCGTCTTTTCCTTTGCCGTCGATAACGGCGTCGATCCCTATGCCAGGCAGAAGAACCGGCAGCTGGTGGCGGCCTCGCGCGCCGACCTTCTGTCACTGATCATCCAGGAAGGCACCTTCCGTAAGATCGACGACGGCCTGTTCCTGCAGATCGGCGAACGGCTCCCCGACAACAAGCTCGGCGGCATCTTCGTCGCCGATTCGCGCGAGGAAGGCGCCAACCTCACCTATTACGCAAAGACCGGCAGCATCGTCGAAAAAGGCGACGAGAAGGTGCTGATGATGAATGACGGCGTCATCAACCGCAAATCGGTGACCGGCGACCTTTCCGTCATCCGTTTCACCTCCTACGCCTTCGACCTGTCGGCCTTCATGTCGGCGGCGAACGAGATCACGCTGCTGCCCAAGGACCGGACGACGCCATACCTGCTCGACCCGGATCCCAACGACAAGATGTACCAGCGCAATCCGGGCAGCTATACGGCCGAGGTCAACCAGCGCTTCTCCGAATGGTCTTATTCGCTGGTCTTCGCGCTGATCGCGCTTGCGGTCGCAGGCGACGCGCGCTCGCACCGCGAGGCGCGCATCCATCCGCTGATCACCGCAATCGCAATTGCCCTTTTCGTCCGCTGGCTTGGCTTCTTCGCCGCCGGCAAGGCCGACAAGGTTTGGTACTACGCTTATATGGTCTACGCCGTTCCGATCGTGGCGTCGGCGGTCTCCGCCTGGTTCATCGTATCGTCGCGGAGCATGGAACTGCCCGCCGCCTGGGCCGACTGGATGACGAATCTCGCCGGCCGCGTCAGCGAGGGCTGGACGGCGCTCAAGCTGTGGCTCGCCCGGCGCGGCACCTCCGGCCAGGGAGCCTGACGATGGGCTGGACGCTGGGCCGCTATTTCTTCTTCCGCTACGTGTCGATCACCATCTGGTTCTTCCTCGGCCTTTTGGCGCTGGTGTTCCTGATTGATTTCACCGAACTCTCGGGCCGCACGACCGGACTGCCGGGCTTCACCTACGGCACCGCCTTCGCTATTTCGGCGCTCAGGATGCCGATGATCATGCTGCAGACGGTGCCTTTCGTCGGGCTGTTTTCGGCGATGGCAACGCTGGTGTCGCTCAACCGCCGCTACGAGCTTGTCATCGCGCGCTCGGCCGGGGTTTCGGCCTGGCAGTTCCTGTTCCCGTGCTGCGTCGGCGCGCTGATGTTCGGCCTGTTGTCGGTCGGCGTGCTCAACCCGATCGCCGCGCACGGCTTTTCCTGGTCGGAGCAGATGGAAAACCAGTTGCGCGCCGGCAAGTCGAATTCCGTCGCGGAGGACACGACGCCCTGGCTGAGGCAAAAGACCAACTCCGGCGACACCATCATCGGCGCCCGGGCCATCCTCAACCAAGGACTGGAGATGGCGGACGCGGTATTCTTCGTCCTCGACCAGCAGGGCAACATCGTCGAGCGCAAGGACGCCGCGCGCGCCTTCCTGCGCGACGGCTACTGGGAATTGCAGGACGTCAAGCTGTTCAAGGACGGCAACATCCGTGCCGAGACCTCCGACCGCGTGGCCACCAACCTCAAGCCGGAATTCGTGCAGGAACGCCTGGCGCGCCCGGAAACCATCCCGTTCTACGATCTGCCGGCAAAGATCGAGGTTGCCCGCTCCTTCGGCCTCAAGGCAAATGCCTTCGCCATGCAGTTTGATTCGCTGGTGGCGCTGCCGTTCCTCCTCGTCGCCATGACGCTGATTGCGGCAACAGTTTCAATGCGATTTGCGCGGATGGGGCAGTCGGCGACGATGATTCTGGGTGGCGTCCTGGCCGGCTTTCTGCTTTATGTCGTTTCGGTACTGGTCAAGGCATTCGGGGTCGCCGGATTCGTGCCTACAATGGTGGCTGCATGGGTTCCGGTTGTCGTGGCTATGTTCTTCGGGGTGACTTTTCTGCTATACAAGGAAGACGGCTAGTGAGGGAGGCTGGTTTGCGCAGCCATAGGCAGGCCGGCCTGGCACGCCTTTATGGGGCGACAGCCTTGGCATGTTTGTTCGCTTGCGTGGTACCGACGGTGCCGGCGCTGGCGCAGACCATCACGGCGAAGCCTGTTCCCTCCGGCACACAGATGCTGCTGGCCGCCGATACGCTCGTCTATGACAACGACAAGCACACGGTGACGGCCGTCGGCGGCGTGCAGATCGACTATGGCGGCAACAAGCTCGTCGCCCAGCGCGTGGTGTACAACCGCGACACCAAGCGCCTCGTCGCCAGCGGCGCCGTCGAGCTCATCAACAGCGACGGCACCAAGATCAATTCCGAGCATATCGACATCACCGACGATTTCGCCGACGGCTTCGTGAACGCGCTGCGCGTCGAGACCGTCGAGAAGGCCTATTTCGCCGCCGAAAGCGCCGAGCGCATGGGCGGCGTGCTGACGACATTCCACAACGGCATCTACACCGCTTGCGAGCCCTGCGAGGACAAGCCCGACTCGGCGCCGACATGGCGCGTCAAGGCGAGAAAGATCATCTGGAACGGCGAGAAGAAGACGGTTCGCTTTGAGAATGCGAATTTCGAGTTCTTCGGCTATCCGCTTGCCTATTTGCCAGCCTTCGAAATCGCCGACCCGACGGTCAAGCGCAAGAGCGGCTTCTTGATCCCCGGCATCGTCTACAACAACAACCTCGGCGTCGGGCTCAAAGTACCCTACTATTTCGCGCTCTCGCCGACCTATGATCTGACCGTCACCGGCAGCGGCTTCACCAAGCAGGGCTTCCTCGGCGAGGCCGAATGGCGTCAGCGCTTCAACAATGGCGAATACAGCCTGAAAATCGCCGGCATCAATCAGCAGGATCCGGACGCCTTCATCGGCACGGGCAATCGCTTTACCGTCGATTCGGGAGAGCCAAACGATCCCAATAAGTTCCGCGGCATGATGGGCACCAAGGGCCAGTTCGCCATCAACGAGCGCTGGAACTTCGGCTGGGACGTGCTGCTGCAGACCGACAAGAATTTTTCGCGCACCTATAACATCGACGGCTACAACGACCTCGTCCACCAGTCGTCGATCTATCTGACGGGCCTGAGCGACCGTAATTATTTCGACGTCAGGGCAATGCGGTTCGAGGTGCAGGAAGACACACTGTCCAGCGACCCGACGGCGCGCTCCGCCAAGCAGCCCTGGGTCCTGCCGTCGTTCGACTACGCCTATATTCCCGACATGTCGGTGGCGGGCGGGCAGTTGTCGCTCAACGTCAATGCGCGGGTCATCAGCCGCGACCGGCTGGACGCGGTGCTGGCCGATCCGCTCGACGACAATTCCATCAACAACGTGCGCGGCCTCGAGGGCCAGTCCAGCCGGTTGACGGCGGAAGCCGAATGGAAGCGCACCTTCACCACCGATGACGGACTACAGCTGACGCCGTTGCTCGCCTTCCGTGGCGACGCCGGCTATGTGTCGACCACATCCGAATCGCTGGCGGCGGTCAACCAGATGGCGGCGAATCTCGGCGAGGATGTCGACATGCGCTCCTCGCTCGCCCGCTACATGGCCACGCTCGGCCTGGAGATGCGCTGGCCGCTCCTGTTCTCGATGTCGAACTCCAGTCATGTCCTGGAGCCGACAGCGCAGATCTTCGTGCGGCCGAACGAGCAATATGTCGGCGGGCTGGCCATTCCGAACGAGGACGCGCAGAGCTTCGTCTTCGACGCCACGACCTTGTTCGAACGCGACAAGTTCTCCGGCTACGATCGCATCGAAGGCGGCACGCGCGCCAATGTCGGCTTCCGCTACTCCGGCGCCTATGGAAACGGCTGGGGCACCAACGCCATCTTCGGCCAGTCCTACCAACTGGGCGGCGAGAACTCCTTCGACGCGCCGGACCTCGTCAATGTCGGCGCCTATTCGGGCCTGCAGACCGCAAAGTCCGACTATGTCGGCCTCATCGGCTTCAACAGCCCGAGCGGCTTCTCCGGCTCGCTCAGCGGCCGGTTCGACGAGCAGACATTCGAGGTCAGGCGCGCGGAGATCAAGGCGGCCTATTCCGGCCTGCCGGTTTCGCTCAGCGCCAAATATGCCTTCATCCAGGCGCAGCCGCTCTACGGCTTCGCCACGGACCGCCACGAGGTCACGCTCGGAGCCTCTACGCACCTGGCCGAGAGCTGGCGGGTCTTCGGCACCGGCACCTACGACCTGGAGACAAGCGTCCTGGTTAAGGACGGCGTCGGCTTCGCCTATAACGATTCCTGCTTCACCTATGTGATGACGTTCTCGCAGACGCGCGATACGGTCACCAAGGAGGTGTCGCAGAATATCGGCTTCAACCTGTCGTTCCGCACGCTCGGCGATTTCGGCTCGTCGACCAGCGGCGTCGACACGATCCAGTAAGCGGAGGCAGCGCCGGTCACGGCGTGCGCCGTCGCTGGCGTGAAGCTTGGTTTGGCGCGTGATCCTTCGAAAGTGGGGCCGATTCTCGGGGTCATGCGCCGGCGACATTGTTTCGCCGCATAGGACGGGCATGGGGTCGACCACGTAGCGCATGCGTTCGGAGGACGTGCGGCGCCGTCGTGGCGGATAGGAATTGGGAAGGTGAGATGAGGAAATACCTGTTTTCGGCAGGATTCGCGCTGCTGCTGGCGGCGACCTCGGTTTCGATCGCGGCAATGACGCCGCCGGCATTCGCCAGCCAGATCAAATATGTCGTCAACAACATACCGATCACCACCGGCGACATCGCCCATCGCGCCGCATTCTTCAAGCTGCAGCGCAAGAAAGGCGACGCGGCCAAGGAAATGATCGACCAGACGCTGCGGCTTGCCGAGGCCAAGCGGCTCGGCATCCGCATCACCGACCAGCAGGTCGACGCCGCCTATCAGCGTTTTGCCTCCAACAACAAGATGCCGCTCGCGAAGCTCGACGCCGTCATGGCGCAGTCGGGCGTCACCAAGGAGCATTTCAAGGAGTTCATCCGCGCGCAGATGGCCTGGAACCAGGCGCTTGGCGCGCGCTACCGCTCCGGCGAGGGTGGCTCGGTGACCGAGCAGGACGCGGTCCGCCGCATGCTCGACAAGGGCGGCTCCAAGCCGAGCGCCACGGAATATATGCTGCAGCAGGTCATCTTCGTGGTGCCTGCTTCCGAGCGCTCGGCCACGCTCGCCAAGCGCAAGCGCGAGGCCGACGCCATGCGTGCCCGCTTCAATGGCTGCAACACCACGCGCGAATTCGCCAAGGGGCTGATCGACGTCACGGTGCGCGATCTCGGCCGCGTGCTGGCGCCGCAATTGCCGTCGGACTGGGCCGAACAGATCAAGGCGACCAAGGTCGGAGGGGCGACGCCGACGCGCGAGACCGAACGCGGCGTCGAGTTCATCGGTATCTGTTCCTCGCGCGAGGTTTCCGATGACAAGGCCGCCCAGATGGTGTTCCAGGCCGAAGGCGGCAGCAACGACAAGGACGCCGACGAGCTCAGCAAGAAATATGTCGAGGAACTGCGCAAGAAGGCCACCATCGTCGAGCGATAGGCCGTTTCGGCGCATGACAGAACAAGGCTCGAGTCACCCGCCCTGCTTCGAAGCAGGTATGGCGCCCCGCGTGACGCCATGAGCGCAGGTAGGACCGATGCGCCGCTGGCGCTCAGCGTCGGCGATCCATCCGGCATCGGGCCCGAGATCGCCATCACCGCCTGGCAGGCGGGCGACAGCGCCGGCGTGCCGCCCTTCTACCTGCTCGCCGACCCTGCCCTGATCAAGGCGCGGGCGCGCGAGATCGGGGCCAACGTGGCGATCATGGAGACCTTGCCGGGGCAAGCGGCACATCACTTTCCCCGCGCACTGCCCGTTGTCCCACTCTACGCCCGGCATCTGGACAGTCCCGGAAAGCCGAATTCGGCCAATGCCGCGGGCACCATCGAAGCGATCGACCGCGCCGTCGCCGACTGCCTCGCCGGCCGCGCCGCCGCAGTGGTCACCTGTCCCATTGCCAAGAAGCCGCTCTACGACACCGGCTTTCGCTTTCCCGGCCACACCGAATACCTGGCGCATCTGGCCTCGCGCCACACCGGCGCCGAGGTGACGCCGGTGATGCTGCTTGCCGGGCCCGAATTACGCACGGTTCCGGTCACCATCCACATCGCGCTTGCCGAGGTGCCGAAGGTTCTGACGAGCGAGCTGATCGTGGCCACAGGACGTATCACCGCGGCCGACCTCGAGAGCCGCTTCGGCATCGCGCGGCCCAGGCTCGCCATAGCCGGGCTCAATCCGCATGCCGGGGAAGGCGGCGCGATGGGCACGGAGGATCTGTCGATTGTCCTGCCTGCGGTCGAGGCGCTTCAGGCCGAGGGCATCGATGCTGTCGGGCCGTTGCCGGCCGACACGATGTTCCATCCGCAGGCACGCGCCGGCTATGACGCAGCCCTTTGCATGTATCACGACCAGGCGCTGATCCCGGCCAAGACGCTGGCCTTCGACGAGGCTGTCAATGTGACGCTCGGCCTGCCCTTCATCCGCACCTCGCCGGACCACGGCACGGCGTTCGACATCGCCGGCAAGGGCATTGCACGCGCCGACAGCCTGATCGCGGCGTTGAGGCTGGCTCGCCGCCTCGCCGACAGCGGCCGCCGGACTGCGGCGGCATGAGGCTCGATTTGACCGGGGGGCGCACGACCATCGACGGATTGCCGCCGCTGCGCGAGGTGATCGAGCGCCACGGTTTGCAGGCGAAGAAGGCGCTCGGTCAGAACTTCCTGCTCGACCTCAATCTGACCAGCAAGATCTCGCGCGCGGCCGGCGACCTCAGCGAGACGACCGTGATCGAGGTCGGGCCCGGCCCCGGCGGGCTGACCCGGGCGCTGCTCTTCAACGGCGCCAAACGCGTGATCGCCGTCGAGCGCGACGAGCGCTGTCTGGAAGCGTTGGCGCAGGTGTCCGGCCATTATCCCGGCCGGCTCGAGGTCATTCCCGGCGATGCGCTGAAGACGGATTTTGCCGCGCTTGCCGGCACGACGGGCGGCAGCCCGGTGAAGATCGCCGCCAACCTGCCCTACAACATCGGCACGGAGCTTCTGATCCGCTGGCTGACGACGGCCGACTGGCCGCCCTTCTACCAATCGATGACGCTGATGTTCCAGCGCGAGGTGGCCGAGCGCATCACAGCAAGCCCGGGCAGCGACGCCTATGGCCGGCTTGGCGTGCTTGCCGGCTGGCGCACCGAGGCAAAGATCGTCTTCGACGTGCCGCCGCAGGCTTTCACTCCGCCGCCGAAGGTCACGTCCTCGGTGGTGCATCTGGTGCCGCGTGCATCTCCCCTGCCCACCGACGGCAAGAGGCTGGGGCGCATCACCGAAGCCGCCTTCGGCCAGCGCCGCAAGATGCTGCGGCAAAGCGTGAAGAGCTTGGGCGGAGAGGCCCTGCTCACCCGCGCCGGCATCGACCCGACGCGCCGGGCCGAGACGCTGAGTGTGGAAGAGTTCGTAAGGTTGACGAACGCGCTGTAGCCCGCCGGCCTTCTTCTCCCCTTGTGGGAGAAGGGGAGGCACTGCCTCTCACTC
The DNA here is from genome assembly GCF_003952605.1 of Mesorhizobium sp. M1A.F.Ca.IN.022.06.1.1. Taxonomy (NCBI): domain Bacteria; kingdom Pseudomonadati; phylum Pseudomonadota; class Alphaproteobacteria; order Hyphomicrobiales; family Phyllobacteriaceae; genus Mesorhizobium; species Mesorhizobium sp. M1A.F.Ca.IN.022.06.1.1. Next base: position 1,038,878 of record NZ_CP034455.1, read on the forward strand.
CGTCTTCTCGTCCAGCAAGCCCGAGATGAAATCGAACAGGCCCGGCCGACGGTCGCGGCGCAGGCGCTCGGCTGTAACGATTGCACGCACCTCGGCAAAGGCGCGGTCGAGATCGTCGTTGACGATGACGAAGTCATATTCCTTCCAGTGCTCGATCTCGACGCGGGCATTCTTCAGCCTGGTCTCGATGACCTGCTCCTGGTCCTCGGCGCGGCGCTTCAGGCGCGCCTTCAACTCCTTCATCGAAGGCGGCAGGATGAAGATCGAGACAATGTCGGCGCGCATCTTCTCCTTAAGCTGCTGGGCGCCCTGCCAGTCGATGTCGAACAGCATGTCGCGGCCTTCGGCAAGTGCTGCCTCGGCCGGCTCGCGCGGCGTCGCATAGAAATTGCCGTGCACCTCGGCCCATTCGAGCAGCGCGTCGGAATCGCGCAGCCGTTCGAACTCGCGCATGGTGCGGAAAAGATAATGGACGCCCTCGATCTCCGAGCCGCGACGCGGCCTGGTGGTGACGGAGACCGACAGCTCCAGGCTCGAATCGCTTTCCAGAAGATTGCGCGCAATCGTCGACTTGCCGGCGCCCGACGGCGACGACAGCACCAGCATCAGCCCGCGGCGGCGGATGCGGGACCCCAGATCCCTGGAGGCCGTAGGCTCCTTGGCAACCATCCCCGTCACTCCAGATTCTGAACCTGCTCGCGAAACTGGTCGACCACCGCCTTGAGCTCCAGCCCGATCGCGGTGACCGCGGCGGCATTCGACTTGGAACACAAGGTATTCGATTCGCGATTGAATTCCTGCGCCAGAAAATCGAGCTTGCGGCCGACGGCGCCGCCGCTGGAAAGCAGCGCGCGGCCTGATGCGACATGCGTCTTCAGCCGGTCGATCTCCTCGCGGATATCGGCCTTGGTGGCGAGGAAGGCCGCTTCCTGATGCAGACGGACCGCGTCGAGATTGGCCGACGCATCCATCAGCAGGCGGACCTGTTCGGTGATGCGCTCGCGGATCGCCGCCGGCTCGCGCGACGGGTCGGCCTCGGCCTTCAGCGTCAGCGCCTCGATGGCGTCGATATGGCCGGACAACAACTTGCGCAGCGCGGCACCTTCGCTCTGCCTTGCCTGCTCCAATCCGGCCAGCGCCATGTCCAGCGCCGACAGGATCGTCGCGTCGAGGGCGGCGCGCTCCTCCTCGGTCTCGACCGTCTCCAGGATGTCGAGCACGCCGCGCAGCGCCAGCAGACCGTCAGCCGTCGCCGGCGCGGTGCCGAACTGCTCCTGGAGGCGCTTGGCCAGTCCCGCCAGGTCCTTCAGGAACGCCTCGTTGACCACCGGCTGCGCCTGCTGGGCGGCGGCGCGCGCGACAGTCAGCGTTGCCTGGAAATTGCCGCGCGCGAAGCGCTTCTGCACGGTCTGCCTTACAGCGGGCTCCAGCCGGTCGAAACCCTGCGGCAGCCTCAGCCTGACCTCGACGCTCTTGCCGTTGACCGATTTGACTTCCCAGGCGATCGACGTGCCGTCGAGCTCAGCGACGGCTCGCGCGAAACCGGTCATGCTCTGCACGTTCATGATGCGTGTCACCCCTTGACGCAGGCCCGGCGCGATTGCCCGAGCATGCGCCCCTAGCAAGACGCCGGACCTCTGGCCAGCGTCGGATGTCCCCTCAAAACATGAATACGGCCCGGCGTCAAAGGAGGCGGGCCAGATCCGGCAATCAGCGCGGCCTACTGGGCCGCGTCGCCATTTTCGCCGCTGGCGCCTGCACTGGCACCGTCGTCGGGAGTGGCCGGCGCCGTCGTCTGGCCGGAGGCCTTGGCCGCCGCATCGGCCTGCTTCTTCTGCACCGCCCGATAGCGGGCGACGTTCTGGTTGTGCTCTTCCAACGTCGCGGCAAAGACATGGCCGCCATTGCCGTCGGCGACGAAATAAAGGTCGTCGGTCTTCGACGGATTGGCCACCGCCTCGAGTGCGGCGCGGCCCGGATTGGCGATCGGCGTCGGCGGCAGGCCCTTGATCAGATAGGTGTTATACGGCGTCTGCTTCTCGATGTCGGACTGATAGATCGGCCTGTCGGCCGGTTTGCCCTTGCCGCCGAACAGGCCGTAGATGATGGTCGGATCCGACTGCAGCCGCATGCCCTTGGCGAGCCGGTTGAGGAAGACCGCGGCCACGCGCGAGCGCTCGTCGCCCCTGCCCGTCTCCTTCTCGACGATCGAGGCCAGGATGACGAAGTCCTCCATATTGGCGATCGGCAGGTCGGGCGCGCGATGCGTCCAGACGTCCTCGACCAGCTTCTTTTGGTCCGCGACCAGCTTGTCGACCATCTGCTGCCGGGTGGCGCCCCGCGTGAAGCGCAGCGTGTCGGTCGCGATGCTGCCCTCGGGCGGCATGGCCGCCGGCATGTCGCCGGTCAGCGCCTCCTGCTCGGCCACGCGCTGCAGCGCCTGCTCAACCGTGAGCCCCTCTGGGATGGTCAGCGAATACATTACCGACTTGCCGCTCTTGAACAGCTCCATGATGTCGCGCATCGAGGCGCGCGGCTTGATGGCGTATTCGCCGGCCTTCAGCGCGGAATCGTTGCCTGTGGCACGCACCCCCAGCCTGAAGATGCGCGCATCGCTGACCAGGCCGCGCCGCTCCAGCTGGTCGGCGATCTCCTGAACGCCGGTGTTCGGCTTGACCATGAAGGTGTCGCCATTGGCCGACGGACCCGGCTCAATGAAGGCCTGCATGCCGAAATAGAGTGCGGCACCCGAGGCAAGCACGACCAGGATGACCAACGAAAGGAAGAAATTCAGGAATACGACGACCTGGCTGCGCGACGCGCGCGAGCGTTTTGACGGCGGCGGCGTGCCAGCCTCGGGGCGCAGCGCCTCGGCGGCTGTCTTGGGCACGATCGGTCCTTGCGCCTGACGCTGTCCGAATTCTCCACCGCCGCCCGGATTTGTATTCATGGCGCCCTACCGTCTGATCTTGCAACGAATCCCCTAGCCGAAGTGTAGGGGCAAATTTGGCAAAAATGACGGCAGGCGGCGGACCTGCCGGTAGGCTGAATGTTCAGCCATCGTAACGTTGGAAGACGAGCGAGGCGTTGGTGCCGCCGAAGCCGAAGGAGTTCGACAGCGCCACATCGATCTGGCGCTGGCGCGGCTTGTTCGGCACGAGATCGATCGCCGTCTCGCGTTCCGGATTGTCGAGGTTGATGGTGGCGGGGGCAATGTTGTCGCGGATTGCGAGGATCGAGAAGATCGCTTCCGCGGCGCCCGCAGCGCCCAGCAGATGACCGATCGACGACTTGGTGGACGACATCGAGATCTTGGAAGCGGCATTGCCGACCAGCCGCTCCACGGCGCCGAGCTCGATCGTGTCGGCCATGGTCGAGGTGCCGTGCGCATTGATGTAGTCGATGTCGGCGGGCGAGAGCTTCGCCCGATTCAGCGCCGCCGCCATGCAGCGGAAGGCGCCGTCGCCGTCCTCGGCCGGGGCGGTGATGTGATAGGCATCGCCGGTCAGGCCGTAGCCGGTGACCTCGGCATAGATCTTGGCGCCGCGCGCCTTGGCGTGCTCGAGCTCCTCCAGGACGACGACGCCGGCGCCCTCGCCCATGACGAAGCCATCGCGGTCGCGGTCATAGGGGCGCGAAGCGATCTCGGGCGCATCGTTGCGCTCGGTGGAGAGCGCGCGGCACGCGGCGAAACCTGCCATCGAAAGCCGGGTGATCGGCGCTTCGGCGCCGCCGGCCACCATGACGTCGGCATCGCCCCAGATGATCAGACGCGCGGCATCGCCGATGGCGTGCGCGCCCGTCGAGCAGGCGGTTACGACAGCATGGTTCGGGCCTTTCAGCCCGTGCCGGATGGAAACCTGGCCGGAGACCAGGTTGATGATCTGTCCGGGGATGAAGAACGGGCTGATGCGGCGCGGGCCGCGCTCCTTCAGGATCATCGCGTTCTCGGCGATGCCGTCGATGCCGCCGATGCCCGAACCGATCAGCACGCCGGTGGCGCACTGGTCCTCATGCGTCTCGGGCTTCCAGCCGGAATCGGCCAGCGCCTCGTCGGCCGCCGCGATGCCGTAGAGGATGAAGTCGCCGATCTTGCGCAGTTCCTTCGGCTCGAGCACGGCCTCGGGATTGAAGGTGCCGTTCGAGCCGTCGCCGCGCGGAATGACGTGGGCGATCTTGCAGGCAAGGTCGTCCACCTCGAATTCGGTGATGCGGCAGGCGGCGCTGCGGCCGGAAAGCAGTTCCTTCCAGCTGTGCTCGACACCCATGCCGAACGGCGAAAGCAGGCCAAGGCCCGTGACGACGACTCGCCTCATCGCAGGTCCTCCCCGGCGATACCCGCGGAAAGCCTCAGGCCGAGGCCTTATCGATATACTTCACGGCATCGCCGACAGTCAGGATGGTCTCGGCGGCGTCGTCTGGAATCTCGACGCCGAACTCTTCTTCGAACGCCATCACGAGTTCGACCGTATCGAGGCTGTCCGCGCCCAGATCGTCGATGAAGCTCGCCTGCTCCGTCACTTTGTCGGCATCGACGCCGAGATGCTCGATGACGATCTTCTTGACGCGCTCTGCGGTGTCACTCATTTGGGGCCTCGTCTTACGTTGTGTTGTCTTCGTTAGCGGGCGGAATGCCGCTAATCAAGCTGAAAGATGGTCTTGTGGGAAACGCAACGCCACAGGACCGGTTTTTGCCCGAACCGCCGGGTTGCCGGCCGCATTACACGAAAAACAGCGGGCGTCCAAGCCGAAATGGCTGTTTTCACAGGCGCCCGGGGCTCGGTCGCCCAGGTGTGTGAGATTCAGCTCAAGCCGAGCCGAAAATGGCGGCTTTCGAGGGCCGGAGCGGAAGCGCAGGAAGCCGCCGTTTGCAGGCCGGCATCACCTGAATCTCAAATACCCTAGATCATCGCCATGCCGCCATTCACGTGGATGGTCTGGCCGGTGACATAAGCCGCCTCATTGGACGCGAGATAGGCGACGGCCGAGGCAACCTCGGCGCTGGTGCCCATGCGCCGGGTGGGAATCGCCGCCATGATGGTTTCTTTCTGCTTGTCGTTGAGCTTGTCGGTCATGGCCGATTCGATGAAACCTGGGGCGACGCAGTTGACGGTGATGTTGCGGGTGGCGATCTCCTGTGCCAGCGACTTGGAAAAGCCGATCATGCCGGCCTTGGAGGCGCAGTAATTGGTCTGGCCGGGATTGCCGGTGACGCCGACCACCGAGGTGATGTTGATGATGCGGCCATGGCGGCGGCGCATCATCGGATGGGTGAGCTCACGAGTGAGCCGGAACACGGCGGTCAGGTTCACCTCGAGCACGGAATCCCAGTCGGCGTCCGACATGCGCACGAATAGGCCGTCCTTGGTGATGCCGGCATTGTTGACCAGGATGTCGACGCCTTCGAGATCGGCCTCCGCCTTATGGCCGAGCGCCTTGACCGCGTCGCGGTTGGTCAGATCCGCCGGGAAGAGCTTTACGCGGTCGCCGAGCTCGCCAGCCAGCGTTTCGAGCTTCTCCACGCGGGTGCCGTGCAGGCCGACGATCGCGCCCTGGCTGTGCAGCACCCTGGCGATCGCCTCGCCGATGCCTCCCGATGCGCCGGTGACGAGCGCCTTACGGCCGGTCAGTTCGAACATTGCTTCAACCTCATTCTTCCGGACGCCCCGCGAGCGACCCTCGTTCCGCATTTGTCATGTTGTCCAGGCCATACCAGAAGTTCTCGGCGCTCACGACCGATTCTTCACAAAGCCTGATCTGCTCCAGCACTTCCGCAGCCAGGTAATAGTCCTCGAGATCTTCGAGTCCACGCTCAACGAAGTCACGCAGGTATTCGGCTTTGCTTCGACCAGTCATCGCCACGAGATCGTCGAGGCGATGCTCGACTTCGGGAGAAAGACGGATGGAAGTAGGAATGCCGCACCTGCCAGCAAGAGTTCCCTGTTTATCCTGAAGTTGCCAGCGCCGCCTCGACTTCCGCCGCCGTGCCGATGGCGCCGGTCGCGATATCGCGGTTGATGCGTCGCGCCAAGCCCGACAGCACCTTGCCGGCGCCAACTTCGTAAAGCGTCGCGACACCTTTGGCGCCGAACCATTCCACCGTCTCGCGCCAGCGCACGCGGGCAACGACCTGCTCGACCAAGCGGCGGGCGATCTCGTCCGGGTCGCTGGTCGGCGTGACCGAAACATTTGAGACGATGGGAACCACTGGCGCGCTTTTCGCGACCCCGGCCAGCGCCTCGCGCATGATATCGGCGGCCGGCGTCATCAATGCCGAGTGAAAAGGTGCCGAGACCTGCAGCATCAACGCCCGCTTGGCACCCCTTTCGGTGCAGAGCTTCGCCGCCAGTTCGACGGCCGCCTTGGCGCCGGAAATCACCAGTTGGCCACCGCCATTGTCGTTGGCGATCTGACAGACAGAGCCTTGTGCCGCTTGGGCGCAGGCGGCTTCCACATCAGCCTGCTCCAGCCCGATGATGGCAGCCATGGCGCCCTCGCCCGCCGGCACCGCCGCCTGCATGGCGTTGCCGCGGGTGCGCAGCAGTCGCGCGGCATCGGCCACCGAAACGAAGCCGGCTGCGGCAAGCGCCGAATATTCGCCGAGGGAATGGCCTGCGACATAAGCCACCTTGTCCTTCAGCGAAAAACCGCGCGATTCCAGCGCCCTTACCGCCGCCAGCGACACCGCCATCAGCGCCGGCTGGGCATTGGCCGTCAGCGTCAGGGTTTCCTCCGGCCCCTCCCAGATCAGCTTCGACAGTTTTTCGCCGAGCGCCTCATCGACTTCCTCGAAGACATGGCGCGCCTCGGGAAAGGCATCGGCGAGGTCCTTGCCCATTCCGACGCCCTGGCTGCCCTGTCCCGGAAAGGTGAATGCGACGGCCATGTTAGCGTCTCCAGCGGCTGGTTTTTCCCTGCCTCTGGCGCAAGGCGGACGGCCAAGTCAAGCCCGCAAGCACCAGTTCAGCGGCTGTTCCAGCCGGGAGAACGGCCGAGTTCCCTGTTCTGAAAGGCTTTTTGGCGATCACACCTGATGAAAACCGCTCACGAATCGTTTGCTGGCTCTTCTTATTTCCGCCACAGGCGCTAGCTTTGTGTGACATTTCGATGACAGTGGCGTGACGCGAGTGGAAGACGCGTGACATGGGCCGGGGAAGCAAAGTGGCTAGGATCAGGAAAGGCGCGGCCAAACCCGCGCCGCAATTTTTGGAAGACGATCCGTCCACGGGCTATCTGCCGGGGCGCAGATGGCCGATTGTCCGCTATGGCCTGGCGACGCTGCTTGCCTCCGCCCTTCTGGTGTTCGCCATCGAATGGATCGTGCGCGGCGACTTCTTCGGCACAGTCGATTTCTTCCTGCAGCCCTTCAAGCCCGGCTGGACCACCATCATCGTTTTTTCGCTGGTGCTGATCGGGCTCGACGCCATTCTCGGCCGCAGCCATCAAAGCCTGATGATCGTCGCGCCGGTGACATTGGCATTGGCCTTTGTCGGTCACCAGAAATCGCACTATCTGGGCGATCCGCTCTACCCGACCGATTTCCTCTATGCCCGCCAGATCATGGCGCTGATGCCGCTTCTGGTGCGCGAGCGCCCCTGGACGGCCGTGCTGCTTGCGGCAGCGATCGTCGCCAGCCTCGCGCTGCTCGTCTATGGCTGGCGGCTCTGGCGCCGGCGTGTGCCGATCCTCAGCCGCAAGGGACGGCTGGCGCGCTTGACGCTTGCCGTGCCGCTGCTCGCCTTCTTCGTCTCGATCATGGACTACGCCACCTTCTCGTGGACGCGCGACAGGCTGCAGATCATCCCGATCATGTGGGACCAGAAGGAGAACTATGCCTCCAACGGCTTCGCGCTCGCCTTCGCGCTCAACGTGCCAATGGCGCATGTCTCGGCCCCGCCCGGCTATTCCGAGAAGACGATGGATGCGATCGCGCGTCCCGGGGTTGCCGCCTCGGTGCCGGACCAGAAGCCCGATATCATCGTGGTGATGAGCGAATCCTTCTGGGATCCGACGGAGCTTCCCGGCGTCAGCATCAAGCCCGACCCGATCCCGACGGTGCGCGCGCTGCGCTCAGGCTCGATGTTCTCGCCGGAATTCGGCGGCATGACCGCCAATATCGAGTTCGAGGCGCTGACCGGCTTCTCCAACGCCTTCCTGCCGGCGGGCTCGATTCCCTATCAGCAATATGTGCGCACGCCGACGCCGTCGCTGGCGACTTTCCTGAAGAGCGAAGGCTATAGGGCGCGCGCCATCCACCCGGGCACCAACTGGTTCTGGAACCGGGGCGCCGTCTACGCCGATTTCGGCTTCAGCGACTTCCGCTCGGAAGAGACGCTGCCGCCGATGGAGAAGCGCGGGCCGCTGGCCTCCGACGCGGCCATGACCGACGAGATCATGCGCGAGGCCGATGCCAGCGACGGGCCGGTATTCCTGTTCGCGGTCAGCCTGCAGAACCACGGGCCCTACGAGCCCTACCGCTATTACAATCCGACACATAGCGTCGACGCGCCGATCAGCACCTGGGCGCGGGAATCGCTGCTCTCCTACGCCGAAGGGTCGGCCGACGCCGATCGCGGCCTGCAGCGCCTGATCGACTGGGCGAAGAAGCGCGAGCGGCCGACCATCATCGCCTTCTTCGGCGACCACTTGCCGCCGCTCGGCCCCGTCTATGTCGAGACCGGCTTCCTCAAGGACAATGTCGCGCCGCGCAAGGAGCCGACGCCCGAGGCGGCGCTCGAGCATCACGACACGCCGCTGATCATCTGGTCGAACCGCTCCGGTCCGGTCGAGAATCTGGGCTCGGTGAGCCCCGCCTTCCTGCCCTATCATATCCTTACAACGGCCGGGATCACCCACCCCTATTACACCGGCTTCCTCGGCGCGCTGCGCGAGCACTACCGGGTGGTTGACCGCAACCTTTTGCTGTCGCCCTCCGGCGAGGCGACGCCCGACTGGGCGCGGCAGAAAAAGATCGATCCGAAGATCAACGATTTCCGGCTGATCCAGTACGATATGATGTTCGGCAAGCGCCGGGTCGCGCCCGACTTCTTCCCCGAGACGGTAGTCCCGCTCGTCGCGCATATGAGCTGAGTGGATCGCCTTCCGACGAAATGGCTGACCTGCGGCCGGCGGGTCAGCCAATTCCCACAAGCGCCGCCAGTCCTGCGACACTGCGGAGCCGCCGACCCTCTCTCCCGCCCTTGCCTTCCTCACGAATTGATGTATAGACGCCGGCAATCTGCCGGTCCTTGCTGGGGGCTGAACGGAGGGCCGTGGCCTTTGAGGGCCACGTCATGAAGCCAGAAGCGCTTTGGGCCTCCCGTGTCTCCGCTCTCGACCGTCTCGTGATGCTCCTTTCTTCCCCGCTCCTTCGCGAACGGGTCAGACAAGTTGCAGAGGCTTAGCCGCGAGGGCCGGTGAGAGAAACGAAGAAAGGCAGAAAAACATAATGGCTCTTTACGAACATGTGTTTCTTGCCCGGCAGGACCTGTCGCAGCAGCAGGTTGATGCGCTTGTCGAACAGTACAAGGGCGTCATCGCCGCCAATGGCGGATCGGTCGGCCGGATCGAGAACTGGGGACTGAAGTCCCTCACCTACCGGGTCAAGAAGAACCGGAAGGCTTACTACACGCTGATGGACATCAACTGCCCGCCAGCCGCGCTCAACGAAATGGAGCGCCAGATGGGCCTGTCGGAAGACGTGCTGCGCTTCCTCACCATCAAGGTCGAGGCGCATGAGGAAGGCCCCTCGGCGATGATGCAGAAGCGCGAAGAGCGCTCCGAGCGCGGCGGCTTCGGCGACCGCGACCGTGGCGACCGTGGCCCGCGTTCGTTCGGCGACCGCGACCGCGGCGACCGTGGCCCGCGCTCGTTCGGCGACCGTGATGGCGGCGACCGTGGTCCGCGCCGCCCGCGCGAAAACGTTGAAGGGGGTGCAGAATAATGGTCGACATCAACCAGATCCCGACCCGGCGTCCGTTCCATCGCCGCCGCAAGACCTGCCCGTTCTCCGGCGCCAACGCTCCGAGGATCGACTACAAGGACGTGCGTCTGCTGCAGCGCTACATTTCCGAGCGCGGCAAGATCGTGCCGTCGCGCATCACCGCCGTCAGCCAGAAGAAGCAGCGCGAGCTCGCCAAGGCGATCAAGCGCGCCCGCTTCCTCGGCCTGCTGCCCTACGTGGTTCGCTAAGCTATTGATGCGGGCGGCTTGCCGCCCGCTTCGGCCCACGGCGACGGGCGCCGCAACGGGCAGGCTCAAATCCCGAGTTGAGGCCATAAACCTCTAACTGCCAAAACAGGCAGGACAGCGACACCGGCGAAGACGCCATTTGCTTCCTGACCTGTTCCCAAAGAATCCGCCGTCATGCGCGATGGCGCCAACCAAAGGAACGAAACCATGGAAGTCATTCTCCTCGAGCGCATTTCCCGCCTCGGCCAGATGGGCGAAACCGTCAAGGTCAAGGATGGGTTCGCCCGCAACTTCCTGCTGCCGCAGGGCAAGGCGCTGCGCGCCAACGAAGCCAACAAGAAGAAGTTCGAGGGCCAGCGCGCCCAGCTCGAAGCCCGCAACCTCGAGCGCAAGTCGGAGGCTGCGCAGATCGCCGAGAAGCTCGACGGCAAGAGCTTCATCGTCGTGCGCTCGGCCGGCGAGACCGGCCAGCTCTACGGCTCGGTGTCGACCCGCGACATCGCCGAACTGCTGACCGCCGAGGGCTTCTCCGTCAGCCGCAACCAGATCGAGCTCAACCAGCCGATCAAGACCATCGGCCTCTCCAACGTGGCGATCGCGCTGCATCCTGAAGTCGAGGTCACGGTGACGCTCAACGTCGCCCGCTCGGCCGATGAGGCGGAGCGCCAGGCCAAGGGCGAGACGCTGACGACGGCCGAAGCCATCTATGGCGAAGACATCAACGACAACGCCCGGCCGGAAAACTTCTTCGATCCGAACGCCGAATTCGAAGGCGGCGAGGACAACGCCTGATCGACAAGGCAGGAGCCGCGCTCCGGCTCCTCCTGCGTCCAGCGCCGACTGGACCAACGCCCGGGTCTTCGACCCGGGCTTTTTTGTGCCAATAGGAACTTTTCTAATCCCCATATCTTGTTGCAGATTACGGCGTAGCGCGTCGATTGGACGCGGGCGATGCGGTGTGGCACTTTCGATTTGGCATTCGGTCCGACTGCCGGATGGTCCGTCTGAGGGGACATTTGGTCATGAACATCCTGTTGAAACACGTTCTCGAACGGCTGGTGCGGACCGGCGACCTCAAAGTGACCGGGCCGAAAGGCACGACGCATAAGTTCGGCGACGGCAGCGGCGAACCGGTACACATCCACATCAAGACCATGCATGCCGAGCGCGCGATCACCTTCGATCCGATGCTGGCCGTGCCCGAAGCCTATATGGATGGCGAACTGGACATCCCCGAGGGCGGCGTCCTCGGGGTGATGCGGATCGCTTTCCAGAACATGGGCAGCGGCGGCATCGACGTGACCTGGTCGAAGGCCATCGAAGGTCTGCGCCATGCCTTCCGCCGCCTGCAGCAGATCAACACGGCGTCGAGATCTCGCCGCAACGTGCAGCGCCACTACGACCTCTCCGGCGAACTCTACAAGCTCTTCCTCGACGAGGACATGCAGTATTCCTGCGCCTATTTCGAACAGCCCGACATGACGCTGGACGAAGCGCAGGTCGCCAAGAAGCGCCACATCGCCGCCAAGCTGAGACTCAAAGCCGGCCAGACGGTGCTCGATATCGGCTCCGGCTGGGGCGGCCTCGGGCTTTATCTCGCCAAGGCCTTCGACGTCGACGTGCAGGGCGTGACGCTATCCACCGAGCAGCAGGGCGTCTCCACCGACCGCGCACATGCACTGGGCCTGCAGGACCGCGCGCATTTCGACCTCAAGGATTATCGCGCGCTCAACGAACGCTTCGACCGCATCGTCTCGGTCGGCATGTTCGAGCATGTCGGCGTCAACCATTACCGGACTTTCTTCGACAAGGCGGCGACGCTGCTCAAGCCCGACGGCGTGATGCTGCTCCACACCATCGGCCGGTCCGGCGTGCCGTGGGCGACCAGCGCCTTCATCCGCAAATACATCTTCCCGGGCGGCTACGTCCCGTCGATGTCGGAAGTGCTGCCGGCGATTGAGAAATCGGGCCTTATCGTCACGGACATCGAGATTCTCAGGCTTCACTACGCCGACACGCTGAAGCATTGGGGCCAGCGCTTTGCCGCCAACCGCGACAAGGCTAAGGCTATCTATGACGAGCGCTTCTGCCGCATGTGGGAGTTCTACCTTGCGGCCTCGGAAGCCGCCTTCCGCTGGCAGGATCTGGTGATCTTCCAGTTCCAGATCGCCAAGAAGAACGACACGCTGCCGATGACGCGCGACTATATGGCCAAATGCGAGAAGGCGCTGGAATTGCGCGACCTCGGCCATCAGGAGCCGGCGACGCCCGCCGTCAAGCCGACCCGCCGCAAGAAGGTGGAATAGAACGGCGGCGATTGCCGCTTGCCATTGCGGCCTGACGCCACGAAAAAGGTCTCGTTCGCGAGGCCTTTTTCATGAACTACCTAATCTACATCGCGGCGGCACTTGCCGAGATCGCCGGCTGCTTTTGCTTCTGGGCCTGGTGGCGGCTGGGGAAGTCGCCGCTCTGGCTGGTGCCAGGTCTGGCGTCGCTGGCATTGTTCGGCTTCCTTTTGGCGCTGGTCGACACGAGCGCCGCCGGTCGCGCTTATGCCGCCTATGGCGGCATCTACATTGCCGCTTCGCTCGGCTGGCTTTGGCTAGCCGAAGGCGTGCGCCCCGACCGTTTCGACCTCGCCGGAGCCGCGCTCTCGATCGTCGGCGCCTCGGTGATCCTGCTCGCGCCAAGAGGAGCCTGAATTGGAACTGCCCACCGCGCTCCGGCAAGGCGTCGACAGCCTGCTCGAAAAAGTACCGCTGCCGGCGCTGAAACAGGCCGCGAGAACGCTTTCGGAACGCTATCGCGCCGAGTTGCGTGACGGCCGCCTGCATATGGGCGAAGACATGGCGGTGAAGGCTTACCTGGCGACCAGGCTGCCCGCCACCTATGCCGCCGTTCGCGCTTGCCTGGACGCGCTGGCGGACGCCCGTCCGGATTTCCAGCCGAAAAGCCTGCTCGATATCGGCGCCGGTCCTGGCACCATGCTTTGGGCCACGGCCGATACCTGGCCCGAGCTCGAACGGGCGGTTCTGGTCGAGGCAAGCGCGGCGGTGCGCAAGGTCGGCCAGTCGCTGGCCGCCGGCGCGATCGCTGCCCGCGCGAGCTGGGTAGCCGGCGACGCCACCATCGATCTCGACGGTCTCGACCCGGCGGACTTGATCAGCGTCGCCTATGTGCTCGACGAGATCGCGCCGGCCTCGCTGCCAAAACTCGTCGACCGGCTCTGGCGATTGACGGCCGACACGCTGCTGATCGTCGAGCCCGGCACGCCGGCCGGCTGGCAGCGTATCCTTGCCGCGCGCCGGCAGCTCATCGAAGCCGGCGCGCATGTCTCGGCGCCCTGCCCGCACGAGGCGCCCTGCCCGCTCGCTCCGCCAGACTGGTGCCATTTCTCGCGCCGCGTCGCGCGTTCGCGGCTGCATCGGCTCGCCAAGGACGCCGACGTGCCGTGGGAGGACGAGAAGTTCATCTACCTCGCCGCCTCACGTCTGCCGGCGCCGGCGCGCGCGTCACGGGTGATCGCGCCGCCAAAGGGCGGTTCGGGCAAAGTCGTGCTCAAGCTCTGCCAGCCCAACGGCCATGCCGGCGAGCGCCTCTCCAGCAGGCGCGACGGCGATGTCTTCAAGGCGGCGAGGCGGGCGGACTGGGGCGACACGCTTGGCTGAGCCGCTTGTGATTCAGGGGCGAGGCTACACGGCGCAGACAAGCTTGCCACGACTGACATAGCCGGCATCGCATTTTCCTGTTTTGTTCTCGTTCGAGGCCCGCTAGGGTTGCGCACTTCGATTCGAGTCAATGACGATTCTTTCCACGGAAAAATTTCGGTTGTGAATCGCGAGCATCGAAGCCGGTTGGAACCTCACTGTTGCAGATAAGTCAGCACCGATTTTTCCAGTTCTGATATCGAGGAAGCGGGATCGAAATCGGGGACATCATGGCTGAAGCAGCGCGCAAGCTCGGCGTGGCGGAGCAACCGCTCTACCGCGAGGCACCGAACAACATCGAGGCCGAGCAGGCGCTGCTTGGCGCAATTCTGGTCAACAACGACGCCTTCTACCGCGTCTCGGATTTCCTCAAGCCCGCGCATTTCTATGAGCCGCTGCACCGCAAGATCTTCGAGGTCGCGGCCGAGCTCATCCGCATGGGCAAGATCGCAACGCCGATCACGCTGAAGACCTTCCTGCCGGCGGAAGAGAAGGTCGGCGACATGACCGTGGCGCAGTATGTCGTGCGGCTCGCCGTCGAGGCGGTCACCGTCGTCAACGCCGCCGATTACGGACGCGCCATCTACGACCTCGCCACCCGCCGGGCGCTGATCACCGTCGGCGAAGACATGGTCAACATCGCCTATGACGCGCCGGTCGACATGTCGCCCTCGGAGCAGATCGAGGACGCCGAGCGGCGCCTGTTCGAGCTCGCGGAGACCGGCCGCTACGACGGCGGCTTCGAGAGCTTCAACGACGCGGTCAAAACCGCCGTCGACATGGCCAACGCCGCCTATATGCGCGACGGCCATCTGTCAGGCATCGCCACGGGGCTGCGCGACCTCGACCGCCGCATGGGCGGCCTGCAGCCTTCCGACCTGATCGTGCTTGCCGGGCGCCCCGGCATGGGCAAGACCTCTCTGGCCACCAACATCGCCTTCAATATCGCCGAGGCCTATCAACCGGCGCAGCAGGCCGACGGCACCTTCAAGGCGGCCAATGGCGGCGTGGTCGGCTTCTTCTCGCTCGAAATGTCGTCGGAACAGCTCGCCACCCGCATCATCTCCGAGCAGACCGAAATCTCGTCATCGAAGATCCGCCGCGGCGAAATCTCCGAGATGGATTTCGAGAAGCTGGTCGCCTGTTCGCAGACGATGCAGAAGATCCCGCTGTTCATCGACCAGACCGGCGGCATCTCGATCGCGCAGCTCTCCGCGCGGGCGCGGCGGCTGAAGCGCCAGCGCGGCCTCGACCTGATCGTCATCGACTATATCCAGCTGATGCAGGGCTCGAGCGCGCGCGCCTCGCAGAACCGCGTGCAGGAAATCACCGAGATCACCACGGGCCTGAAGGCTCTAGCCAAGGAGCTCGGCGTGCCGAT
Source organism: Mesorhizobium sp. M1A.F.Ca.IN.022.06.1.1 (assembly GCF_003952605.1). Classification (NCBI taxonomy): domain Bacteria; kingdom Pseudomonadati; phylum Pseudomonadota; class Alphaproteobacteria; order Hyphomicrobiales; family Phyllobacteriaceae; genus Mesorhizobium; species Mesorhizobium sp. M1A.F.Ca.IN.022.06.1.1. Next base: position 1,054,157 of record NZ_CP034455.1, read on the forward strand.
CATCGCGCTGTCGCAGCTGTCGCGTCAGGTCGAAAGCCGCGACGACAAGCGGCCGCAGCTCTCGGACCTGCGCGAATCCGGTTCGATCGAGCAGGACGCCGACGTGGTGCTGTTCGTCTACCGCGAGGAATACTACCTCAAGAACCGCGAGCCGAAGCTCGGCACCGACGAATACATCAAGTGGGAAAACGAGATGAACGAGGCGCGCGGCAAGGCCGAGTGCATCGTGGCCAAGCAGCGTCACGGACCGACCGGCACCGTCAGCCTCGCCTTCCATGGCGAATTCACGCGGTTCTCGGACCTGGCCGAGGAGCATCATTTGCCGGAGAGGTTTGAGTAGTTTTTGGCCCACGTCAGCGCTCCATCACACCCCCCTCTGTCCTGCCGGACATCTCCCCCGCAAGGGGGGAGATTGGCTGTTGCCACGACCTTCGCCAATCGCCGCCGTTGCAAGAAGAGCACCGGCGGCCAAGCTGCTGATCTCCCCCCTTGCGGGGGAGATGGCCGGCAGGCCAGAGGGGGTGGGCGGGAACGCCGGCCTTCGAAAATTTGCGATCGGCCCAACGCTAATGGCCAAATCGCGCGTTCAGTTCATCTGTCAGAATTGCGGCTCGGTGCATCAGCGCTGGGCCGGCAAATGCGAGGCCTGCGGCGAGTGGAACACGCTGGTCGAGGAAGGCACCGCGGGCGGCATCGGCTCGGGGCCGGCCAACACCCGCAATGTGCGCAAGGGCCGCGCCGTGGTGCTCACCAGCCTCTCCGGCGACATCGAGGACGCGCCGCGCATCGTCTCCGGCATCGGCGAGCTCGACCGCGCCACCGGCGGCGGCTTCGTGCGCGGCTCCGCCCTTCTGGTCGGCGGCGATCCCGGCATCGGCAAGTCGACGCTGCTGACGCAGGCCGCAGCCGCTTTGGCCTCGAAAGGCCACCGCATCGTCTATGTTTCGGGTGAGGAAGCGGTCGCGCAGATCAGGCTGCGTGCTCAGCGCCTCGGTGTCGCCTCGACGCCGGTCGAACTCGCCGCCGAGACCAATGTCGAGGACATCCTCGCGACAATCGCCGACGGCAAGCGGCCCGATCTGGTGATCCTCGATTCCATCCAGACGCTGTGGACCGATCTTGCCGATTCGGCGCCCGGCACGGTCACCCAGGTGCGCGCGGCCGCCCAGGCGATGATCCGCTATGCGAAATCCACCGGCGCCGCGATCGTGCTCGTCGGCCATGTCACCAAGGAAGGCCAGATCGCCGGCCCTCGCGTCGTCGAGCACATGGTCGACGGCGTGCTCTATTTCGAGGGCGAAGGCAACCACCACTTCCGCATCCTGCGCACGGTGAAGAACCGCTTTGGGCCGACCGACGAGATCGGCGTCTTCGAGATGTCGGACAAGGGCCTGCGCGAGGTCGCCAATCCGTCCGAGCTGTTTCTTGGCGAGCGGCATGCGAAGTCGCCCGGCGCCGCCGTCTTCGCCGGCATGGAAGGCACAAGGCCGGTGCTGGTCGAGATCCAGGCGCTGGTGGCGCCCTCTTCGCTCGGCACGCCGCGCCGCGCCGTCGTCGGCTGGGACGGCGCGCGGCTCTCCATGGTGCTGGCGGTGCTGGAAGCGCATTGCGGCGTCCGCTTCGGCCAGCACGACGTCTATCTCAATGTCGCCGGCGGCTACCGCATCTCGGAACCGGCGGCCGATCTCGCGGTCGCCGCAGCATTGGTTTCGTCGCTCACTGGTCTTGCCCTTCCCGCCGATTGCGTCTATTTCGGCGAAATCAGCCTTTCGGGCGCGGTAAGGCCGGTTGCGCATGCGCAGCAGCGCCTTAAAGAGGCCGAAAAGCTGGGTTTCGGAAGCGCGGTGCTGCCGCTCGGCAGCGAGGAAGTCGTTGGCGGTAATGGGGCCGGGGGAATCGCGGCCGGCGCTTTCCAGCCCACCGAGCTTGCCGACCTGGTGGCGCGCATAGCCGGCTCACGGCGCAGCCGCGCCGACGAGGGGGAGTGATGCAGCTCATGATGTGGGGCGAAAGATATGCCGATTACGCTGCTTGACGGAATTCTCGTCGGCTTCACCCTCGTATCGGCGATGCTTGCCATGGTGCGCGGCTTTTCCCGCGAGGTATTGTCGGTGGTGTCGTGGGTAGCGGCGGCGGCGGCGGCCTTCTTCTTCTACAAGCCGGTCCTGCCCTACGTTCAGCCATATGTCGACAACGACAAGATCGCCATTGCCGCGGCAGCCGGCATCGTCTTTGTCATCGCGCTGATCGTCGTCTCGGTGATCACCATGAAGATCGCCGACTGGATCATCGATTCGCGCATCGGCGCGCTCGATCGCACGCTCGGTTTCCTCTACGGCGCGGCGCGCGGCATCCTGGTCGTCGCGGTGGCGCTATTGTTCTTCAACTGGCTGGCCGGCGCCAAGGCGCCCGCCTGGGTTGCCAATGCCAAGTCGCGGCCGCTGCTCGAGACGATCGGCGCCAAGCTCGAAAGCGTGCTGCCCGAGAACACGGAAGAGCTGGTCAACAAATACACGCGTAAGGGCACGCCCCAGGCCGGCGCGCCGGCGACCACCGACCAGCCCGCGGCCGAACCGCCGGCGACCGGCGACGACAGCGCGACGGCGCCCGACGACAGCGAAGGCGCAGCGCCGGCCGACAATGAGCCGGCTCCCGCCCCGGCTCCCGCCACCCCGGCGCCGGCAAACTGAGGCGCCGGCAAACTGAAACCAGGCCAGTTCCGGCACTGGCCTGGGGCATGTTATGGATGCGGCATCGCATGCGTTGCGTTCGATGAGCGATCGCCTTATATGGCGGTTTTAGCGGAGCTTGAGCCCCAGATGGCAGACTCAACGGCAGACGCAGGCAAAGTCCTTTCCGCCGAGGCCGATGACCATTTCCATGACGAATGCGGCGTGTTCGGCATTTTCGGCCGGCAGGACGCGGCAGCCATCGTCACACTCGGGCTTCACGCGCTCCAGCATCGCGGTCAGGAAGCCGCCGGCATCGTTTCCTATGACGGCACCCAGTTCCACGTCGAGCGTCATGTCGGGCTGATCGGCGACACCTTCACCAAACAGAACGTCATCGATCGCCTGCAGGGCAACCGCGCCATCGGCCACACCCGCTACGCCACCACCGGCGGCGCGGGCCTGCGCAACATCCAGCCCTTCTTCGCCGAGTTGGCCGAAGGCGGCCTTGCCGTCGCCCATAACGGCAACCTCACCAATGCGCTCACCGTCCAGCGCGCATTGCAGAAACAGGGCTCGATCTTCTCCTCCACCTCCGACACCGAGACGCTGCTGCATCTGGTCGCCACCAGCAAGGAGCGCGATTTGAACTCGCGTTTCATCGACGCCGTTCGTCAGGTCGAGGGCGCCTTCTCGCTGGTCGCGATGACGGCCAAGAAGATGATCGGCTGCCGCGATCCGCTCGGCATCCGTCCGCTGGTGCTCGGCGACCTCGACGGCGCCTGGATACTCGCTTCGGAAACCTGCGCCCTCGACATCATCGGCGCTCGTTTCGTGCGCGACATCAAGCCGGGCGAGATGGTGGTCATCACCTCCAAGGGCATCGAGAGCCTGTTCCCATTCGAGCCGCAGAAGACCCGCTTTTGCATCTTCGAATATGTCTATTTCGCGCGGCCGGATTCCTCGGTCGAGGGCCGCAACGTCTATGAGGTCCGCAAGCGCATCGGCGCGGAGCTGGCGCAGGAAAACCCGGTCGAGGCCGACATCGTCGTGCCGGTGCCGGATTCCGGCACGCCGGCCGCGATCGGCTTCAGCCAGGCCGCGGGCATTCCCTTCGAGCTTGGCATCATCCGCAACCACTATGTCGGCCGCACCTTCATCCAGCCGGGCGATTCCATCCGCCACATGGGCGTGAAGCTCAAGCACAACGCCAACCGCCGCATGATCGAGGGCAAGCGCGTGGTGCTGGTCGACGATTCCATCGTGCGCGGCACCACCAGCCAAAAGATCGTGCAGATGGTGCGAGACGCCGGCGCGAAGGAAGTGCATATGCGCATCGCATCGCCGCCGACCAGCGCATCGTGCTTCTACGGCGTCGACACGCCGGAGAAATCGAAGCTTCTGGCATCGCGCATGTCGGTCGAGGAGATGGCCGAGTTCATCCGCGTCGATTCGCTCGGGTTTTTGTCGATCGACGGGCTCTACCGCGCCGTCGGCGAGGCGCGCCGCGACAACGACCAGCCGCAATTCTGCGACGCCTGCTTCACCGGCCAGTACCCTACCCGCCTGCTCGACTTCGAAGGCCACGACAACGTGCGCACGCTGTCGCTGCTGGCGAGCGGCGGGTCGTAAGCCGGTCCACCCCACGGAATCCCTCACATGACCCTCGACCTTTCCGGCCGCGTCGCGGTCGTCACAGGCGCCTCGCGCGGCATCGGTTACTTCATCGCCAGGGAACTGGCTGCCGCCGGCGCGCATGTCGTCGCGGTCGCCCGCACCGTCGGCGGGCTGGAAGAGCTTGACGATGCGATCAAGGCCGACGGCCGCGGACAGGCCACGCTGGTGCCGCTCGACCTCGCCGACATGGCGGGCATCGACCGGCTGGGCGGCGCGATCCACGAGCGCTGGGGAAAGCTCGACATCCTAGTCGCCAATGCCGGTATACTCGGGGTGATCTCGCCGATCGGCCATGTCGAAGCAAAAACCTTCGATAAGGTAATGACCGTCAACGTCACCGCGACCTGGCGCCTGATCCGTTCGGTCGATCCGTTGCTTCGGCTCTCCGACGCCGGACGCGCGATCATCATGTCCTCCAACGCGGCGCACTCGGCGCGCGCCTTCTGGGCGCCCTACGCGGCTTCCAAGGCCGCGGTGGAGACGATGATGCGCTCCTGGGCGCATGAGACCGAGAGCCTGCCGCTTCGGGTCAACGCCGCCGATCCGGGCGCCACCCGCACCGCAATGCGCGCTCAGGCCATGCCGGGCGAGGATCCCGAGACGCTGCCGCATCCGTCCGAGATCGCCAAACGCATCGTGCCGCTGGCAAGCCCGGACTTGAAGGAAACCGGGCTGATCTTCCAGGCCAGGCACAACCGTTTCGTCGCCTATCGGCAACCGGAATAAACCTGCCTCAAGGCGGATGAAACAGGCCTCCGGCTACGTTCTTCGAATGTAGAACATTCGAAACCGGAGGACCGACATGCGCAGACTTCTTCTCGTTGCCGCCACCGCCATTACCGCCGCACTCGCCGCCACGGCAGGCGCGGCCCTGTCGCAAGACGCCAAGATGAGCTTCTTCGTCACCAGCGTCGGCTCCGGCAAGGGCGCCGATCTCGGCGGCCTCAAGGGTGCGGACGCGCATTGCGCCTCGCTGGCAGAAGCGGCCGGCGTCACCGGCAAGACCTGGCACGCCTATCTCTCCTCCAGCGCCGAGGATGCGCGCGACCGCATCGGCAAGGGTCCCTGGTTCAATGCCAAGGGCGAGAAGATCGCCGACGACGTCGCCTCGCTGCACAGCGACGCCAACGCCATCAGCAAGCAGACGGCGCTTACCGAGAAGGGCGAAGTCGTCAACGGCCGCGGCGACAAGCCCAACCGCCACGACGTGCTGACCGGCTCCAAGCCCGATGGCACCAAGATCGCCGACCAGACCTGCGGCGACTGGACGATGAGCGGCGCGGAAGGGGCAGCCATGACGGGCCATCACGACCGAGTCGGCCTCGACGAATCGGCCGCGGCGAAGTCGTGGAATTCCTCACATGCTTCGCGCGGCGGCTGCAGCCAGGAGGCGCTGAGAGGCACGGGCGGCGACGGCCTGTTCTACTGCTTCGCTGTCGAATAAGCGTCCGGCCAGCGGTCGTTCACGGGTCTGTGACCAGGGCGGGGGAGCGTATGCCGCCGCCCTGCTTTCGCCATTTGCTGGGAGTTGCTAGCATCGACCCGACTCCGACATCCAGCAAAGAGGAATTCCCATGGCTGCCACCCCCAGCGTAGCGTTGGTCTGGTATCTTGTGATCGCCGGCCCGCAGGGCGGCATGGCGGTGCTGCCCAGCACCTTCGACACCCGCGAACAGTGCACCAACGCGATTGCCGAATATCAGAAGCAACCGACGCCGCAGGGTTGGGCCGTGCAGTGCGTGCCGAGCGCCTCGCCTTTCACCGACGAAGGGGATGCGGAAGTGCCATCGGCACAGTAGCGCCAGCTGATCTCCCCCTCGTGAGCCCTTGTGAGGAGGAAGTGGCCGGGAAGCGGCCGGAAGGGGTCGTCGCGCGTGGCGCGCCGGCTCCTGTCGCCGAATGGAGTTCCGCCACCGCAAGCGCCTCCACCTTGCAGGCGATTAACTGACCGTCGAGCCTGCCTCTGGCCCCGAGTGTGATCAGCGCCTTGACCTGGTCGAGCCTCCTTCAGCGGTGCCTGCAGATGCGGTGGCGTCCATTTGCATCCCTTCCGCAGTTTTCGGTGCCTTGACAGCACGGAGATGCTGGCGGGACAGCGCGCCTCTGCCCCGCCGGGCATCGGACGACACCGTCGCCGATTTCCAAACTCGAAAGCGAGATACCCTGTCGGGTCGAGCGAAACTCGATCGTCCTTGGGCCGTTGCCAGACAGGAAGGAGATCCAGCATGGCCAAGGTGACCTCGCATCTGTGGTTCGAAAAGGACGCGCGGCAAGCGGTGGAATTCTATGTCGCCACCATTCCCAATTCAGCGATCGGCCGCACGACCGATGTGCCGGCGGACAATCCGAGCGGCCCCGCCGGCAGCGTCAAGATCATCGAATTCGTGCTCGACGACCAGAATTTCGTCGCGCTCGAAGCCGGTCCGCTCGATCCGTTCAACCATTCCTTCTCGATCCTCGTCGAGCTCGATAACCAGGCCGAGATCGACCGCATCTGGAACGCCTTTCTCGGCAATGGCGGCAAGCCCGAGCAATGCGGCTGGCTGAAGGACCGCTGGGGCCTGTCCTGGCAGATCGTGCCAAAAATCCTCGGCGACATGGCCGCACATCCCGACCGCGAACGCGCCAAACGCGCCACCGAGGCGATGCTGGGCATGGTGAAGATCGATGTCGCGGCGCTGGAGCGAGCGTTTGGGGGGTGAAGCTGCCAATCTCCCCCGCGACGGGAGAGATCGAAGTTCCAACGCAGCGCCAAGCCTATCCCCTTTGACTTCGGCCGCCCCGGCCATACCTTTGCGGGGGTCATTCCCGCGGAGGTCGCATGCGTCCCAAGTTGAAGCTCCTGCCCTTCATCCTCCTGGCGCTCACAGCCTTTGCGCAGCCAGTCGGCGCCGAAACACCTGAACGGCCGGCGCCGGCCGGCGGCGTGTTGTCGCTTTTGCCGCCGCCGCAGGTCACCGAGCATTCGATCACCCTTGGCGGGCGCAAGCTCGACTACCAGGCCAAGGCCGGCACGCTGTCGCTGCTTTCCGGCAAGGGCGAGGTCACGGCCGAGATCTTCTACGTCGCCTACACGCAGCAGTCGCCTGCCCCGGCCAAAGAGCGGCCGATCACCTTCGTCTTCAACGGCGGGCCGGGCGCGGCCTCCGCCTACCTGCATCTCGGCGCGATTGGCCCGCGCATCGTTGCGACCGCTGCCGACGGCCAATTCCTGCCGCCGCCACAAAGGCTCATCGACAATCCGGACAGTTGGCTCGACATGACCGATCTCGTCTTCGTCGATCCGGTCGGCACCGGCTACAGCCGCGAAGCGCCGGGCCAGGACACGAAAGGGTTCTGGGGCGTCGACCAGGACGCCAGCTCGGTCGGCGCTTTCATACGGCTCTATCTGGCGCAGAACGGCCGCACCGCTTCACCGCTCTTCCTCGCCGGCGAAAGCTATGGCGGCTTTCGCGCCGCGCTGCTCGCCAGGACGCTGCAGGAGGATGTCGGCTTGAGCCCCTCCGGCATCGTGCTGATCTCGCCGGCGCTGGAGTTCATGCTGGTGCGGCCGGACCAATTCGATCAATTGCATTGGGCGCTCGAACTGCCTTCGCTGGCGGCGGTGCGGCTTCGCGCCGACGGCGTCAGCGGCGAGGCGCTGCGCGACAGACTGGCCGAGGTCGAACGCTATGCGCTTGGCGACTATCTGACGGCTCTCGCCAGCGGGCTGGAGCAAGGCGGCAAGCTCGCCAGCGGGCGCGTGGCGGAAATCACCGGCCTGCCGCTCGATCTCGTCGAGCGCAATTTCGCCCGTGTCCCTACCGGCCTGTTCACCCGCGAGTTCCAGCGCGCCAAGGGCAAGGTGCTCAGCCCTTACGATGCCACGATCAGCACCGCCGATATCTCGCCGGGCAGCGCCCGCATAGAAGGCCCGGACCCGGTGCTTGACCGCAGTGTGCCGGTGCTGACCTCGGCCTTTGTCGCTTACGCCCGTAACGAACTGAATTATCGCACGGATGTCAGCTACCGGCTGCTCAACGGCGAGATCAGTCGCAATTGGGAGTACGGCACCTCGGGGCAAGGCTATGCCGGGGCGATGAACGACCTGCAGCGGGCGCGTTCGCTCAACCCCTCGCTCGGCGTCGTCATAATCAACGGCTATACCGACCTGGTGACGCCCTATCTCGCTTCGCGCTATCTGGTGAACCAGCTTCCCTCACTCGCCGACGCCAAACCGATCCGGCTCGATGTCGTGGAGGGCGGCCACATGATGTACCTCAGGCCCGACGGAAGGCGCGCGCTGAACGAGGCAGCCTCCGAGCTCTACCAGGCGACGCAGTAAGCGCTTCTCGATCGGCCACGAGGGCTCTGCCCCAACGCAAGCGCCGCGCTGGAACAGCGCCGTAGAAGCTTTCGCCCGTATAGCTGGCAGAAGTGGATCCGATGGGGCGGAGCCGCCTCCACGCTGGCAAATCGATACCGCATGGCCGATGTCGTCGTCCTCGAAAGCCGCGAAAGGGTGCTGGCCGGCATCCTGTTCACCGCGGCCGCCTATTTCCTGTTTTCGGCGCAGGACGCCTCGATCAAGCTGTTGGTGGCCGGCATGACGGTGTGGCAGATCATGTTCTTCCGCTCGGTCACCGTCCTTGCCGCCTGCGGCGCGATCGGCGGACGGACGCTGTTCGCCGACACCGCAAACTCGCCCATCGTGCGGCCGATGCTGGTGCGCAGCGCGTTCACGCTCGCGGCCTGGCTCTGCTACTACAACGCGGCACGCTCGCTGCAGCTCGCCGAGCTCACCACCATCTACTACGCCGCGCCGATCATCGTCACCGTGCTTTCAGTGGTGATGCTGGGCGAGACCGTGCCGCTCTTGCGCTGGGCGGCGGTGTTCGTCGGATTCGTTGGCGTCTTCATCGCCTGCGACCCGGCGCGTCTCGGCTTCTCCGTGCCGGTGCTGCTTGTGCTGGCGGCAGCGCTTTTGTGGGGCATCGCCGTGGTGCTCTTGCGCAAGACCGCGATGCAGGAGCGCACGACGATCCAGCTGGTGCTCAACAATTTCTACTTCTTGCTTTTTTCGGCCGTGCCGGCGCTGATCTGGTGGCGCATGCCCGACGCGCCGCAACTCATGCTTCTCATGAGCGTCGGCGCGCTCGGCGGCGTCGCGCAATACATGCTGTTCGAGGGCATGAAACGGGCGCCGGTGTCGATCGTGGCGCCATTCGAATACACGTCGCTGGTCTGGGCGTTTGCGCTGGGCTTCGCCATCTGGGGCGACGTGCCGAGAACCGAAGTTTTCATGGGCGCGGCTTTGATCATCGGCGCCGGCCTGCTGATCGTCGGCAACGAGCGTTTCCGCAAACGGGTCGAGGACTCATGACAGAAGGCTGTCAGCAGGAGCGGCATAGTCTGGTACCATGACGGATACGGTCGACATGCCTGAAAAGCTTGCCAAGGGCACCGCCGACGCCACAGCCGAGCGCATGCTGGGCGTGGTGCTAGTCTCGGCCTCGGCCGTCGCCTTCGCGCTCACCGGCGTGCTGACCAAGTCGATCCATGCCGATCCGCTGACCATCACCTGCTGGCGCGGCTTCTTCGGCTCGATCCTGATTGCTCTCTACGTGCTGTGGCGCCGCCGCCGCTCGGGCGGGCGCGAGAGCCTCAGGCTCGGCTGGCGCGGCTGGCTGCTTGCGGTCGAGGGGGCTGCCGCCAGCATCGCCTTCATCGCGGCGTTCAAATACACCTATGTCGCCAATGTCGCGGTGATCTACGCCACCTCACCCTTCATAGCCGCACTGCTTGCCTTGCTGCTGGTGCGGGAAAAATTCCGGCTGCAGACGATGCTGGCGGCGGCCGTGTCGCTATGCGGCGTCGCCGTCATGGTGGGCGGCGGCTTTGGCAGCGGCCACCTGTTCGGCGACGGGCTGGCGCTTTTGATGACCACCGGCAGCGCGCTCTACATGATCATGGTGCGCGCCTTTCGCGACTCGCCCGTCGTCTGGGCCGGCGCGGTGTCGGCCTTCCTGCTCTTCGTCCTCGGCTGGTTCGTCACCGACCCGGTTGCCGTTTCGACCCGCGATATGGTGCTGCTTGCCACCTTCGGCTGCTCCTTCGCGCTGGCCTCGATCCTGTGGACCGAAGGTTCGCGGCTTATCCCCGCCGCCGAATCCGGCCTGCTCGGCTCGGCCGAAGTGCCGTTCGCCATCCTGTTCGCCTTGCTGTTCCTCGGCGAATTCCCACCGCTGGCCAGCATCGTCGGCGGCGCGATCGTGCTTTGCGCGGTTTTCGCGCATGCCGCACGCGACTGGTCGAGAGCCAAATCGACGCGTTCGTAAATTTTTTTCGCGGTCACGGAACCATCACCCGACTCAGGCATTGTTAGATCGACGGGTCACCCCCCAAGTCCCCCCAAACCCCTCGACCCGTCCGACTAGAAGCCGACCCGCAAAAAGGTCGGCTTTTTCTTTGGGCGTTCCTTGCCGTTCAGGGCGGCAGCGCCAGGCCGGTGCCCAGAAGCTCCGCGAGATCCCGCGCCGGACGAGCCGCCTCGCGGGAGAGCCGGATGGCGAAGCCGGCCATTGGCAGCGGCGGCAGGTCGAGATCGGGGGACGCTTCCACGATACCGGAATGGGCAAGACGCCGGGTGCGCGGCGTCAGCGCGATGCCGGCATTGACCGCGCTGCGCAGGCCGGCAAGGCTGGAGCTGCCGGCAGCGATGCGGTAGCGGCGGCCGGCGGCGTCGAGTGCATTGAGAGCAGCCTCCCTGAAGCCGCAATAGGGATCGAGCAGCGCCAGCGGCACCACGTCTTGCCGCGTCGCCAAGCCTTTTTCCGAGCAGAGCCACAGCATCGGCTCGCTGATCAGGAACGCTTCATCCGGGGAAGGCGCATGGCGCATGGTGATCGCAAGGTCGAGCTGGCCCGCCTGCAAGGCTGACCCGAGCTCCAGGGAGCGGCCGACGCGCAGCTCGATCCTGACGCGCGGATGGCTGGCGGCGAAGGCGCGCAACAGCTCCGGCAGGCCATGATCGGCAAAGTCCTGCGTGGTGCCGATGGCGATGCGGCCGCCGACGCGCGCGCCTTTCAGCGCCAGCCAGGCCTCGGTGTGGACGGCAAGGATGCGCCTGGCGTGTCCGACAAGGTCCTCGCCGGCAGGCGTCAGCCCGCGCCCACGTCCCTGGGGCGCAAGCAGCGGCTCGCCGACGACCTCCTCCAGCCGCTGCATCTGCGCCGTGACGGCGGATGGGGAGCGGCCAACAGCGGACGCCGCCCTGGCCAGGGAGCCGCCATCGACGAAGGCGAGGAAGGTTTTGAGCAGGTCAGGATCGAGAGTTTCCATAATTCGATAATATCGAAGTAATTGTCAAAACAATTCGATTTTTTGACGCATGGCTAGTGGCATGGTCCCTTCATCGGCGGCGCGAAGCCGTCAGAAGCGAAGGAGAGAAAAATGCCGATCATCAATGTCAGCGTCACTGGCGAGCCCGACGCAAAGCGTTCCGCCGCGATCGCGAAGGAGATCACCGAGATTACGGCCACGCATCTGCGCAAGGACCCGACTATCACCGCGGTTGCGGTCAGCTACGTCGATCCGCAGCACTGGTTCGCCGGCGGCAAGTCGCTGGCCGAGCATGGCACGAGCACCTTCTGGCTCGACATCAAGGTGGTGGACGGCACCAACACCAAGCTCGAGCTCGAAGCCTATCTCAAGGCGATTTTCGACGCCTTCGGCCGCCTGCTCGGCGGCGTCCATGAGGAAAGCTACGCGCTGGTGCATGAGGTTCCGGCGGCGGCCTACGGCTTTGGCGGCAAGAGCCAGGAGTTCCGCTTCATCAGCGGGAGACTGAAGGTGGCGTAGCGGCACGCCTTTCCCCGCTCCCCTGTGCGAGACGGTGGGTCGGCGCGCAGCGTCGAGACGGATGAGAGGTTTTGGAAGAAGCACGGCCTGGAAGAATCGATTGCTTTCAGGTACTTACATCTCCAGCGAAGCGATCCGTGCAATACCCTCATCCGTCCGGGCTTCGCTCGGCCACCTTCTCCCGCAAGGGGAGAAGGGAGCGCCCTACCAGCCCCACATTGACCTTGCCCCCACTTCCGCTACCTTCTGCCACCGAAGCGGCCGCGCAAGAGCCGCACCGTGGAGGACGTTGGGAGAGAGCGGCATGATCCTGACATTGGCGCTGCTTGCCGGTCTTGTCTTTGCCTGGCTGCTGATTGGCGTGATCGAAAGGTTCCGGCTCGATCTGCGCTTTACCCAGGCGTTGCTCTACGTGCCGTTCAAGCTCGCCTACCGTATTGCCGACGACCGCATCCGCATTGCCCGCAATGCCCGCACGCCGGTGATCTATGTCGTTTCGCACCAATCGCGCATCGAGCCGGCGCTGATGCTGTCGCTCTTGCCTGACGACACGCTGCACATTCTGGACGAGGCCTCGGCCCGCTCGCCCTGGCTGGAGCCGTGGCGCGAGCTTGCCCGCACCATCGCCTTCAATGCCGAACATCTCTTCGTCAGCCGGCGGCTGGTGCGCGTGCTGAAGGGCAAGGGCCGGCTTGCGGTCTATCTGCCCGACGACGTCGAGCCGGACGTCAAGTCGTTCCGCCTGTTCCGCGCCATCACCCGCATCGCAATGCAGGCCGACGCCCGCATCGTGCCGATCTTCGTAGTCGGTGCGCGCGACCTGCCGATGTCGCTGACGCCGGCCGACAAGGCGCCGCGCCGCTGGTTCCCGCGCCTGTCGCTCAGCGTGCTGGAACCGATGACCGTGGCCGAGCTGGTGGCTCGCAACCCCGACATGGCGTCGAACACCAACGCGCTGTTCGACCGGTTTGCCGAGGCGCGGCTCTACGGCAGCAATCTCGACCGCGGCCTGTTCCTGGCCATGCGCGACGCGGCGGATCGCGTCGGTGCCTCGCATCCGATCATCGAGGACGTGATTTCGGGCGCGCTCAGCTATCGCAAGATGTTCATCGGCGCGCGCGTGCTCGGCCGCCGCTTCGAAGCGGTGACGGCGCCAGGCGAAGCGGTCGGCCTGCTCCTGCCCAATGCCAACGGCGTGGTGCTCTCCTTTGTCGGGCTTATCTCGGCGGCCCGCATCGCGGCGGTGATCAACTACACCGCCGGCCCGGCGAGCGTCACCGCCGCGATCCGCACGGCGGTCATTCGCACAGTGGTCTCTTCTCGCGCGTTCATCGAGAAGGCCGCCATCGACGACATCGTCGCCGCCGTCGAGGCGGGCGGCGCCAAGATGCTGTGGCTGGAGGATGTGCGCGAGAGCGTGACCTTGCTCGACAAGGTCGCGGCGGCGCTTTTCTGGCGTTTTCCGCTGCAGCGGCAGCAGGCGTCGAAACCAGCGGTGATCCTGTTCACCTCGGGCTCGGAAGGAACGCCGAAGGCGGTGGTGCTGTCGCACCGCAACCTTCTCGCCAACGCCATGCAGGCCGAGGCGCGCATCACGATCTCGCCGGCCGATATCCTGCTCAACGTGCTGCCCGTCTTCCATTCGTTCGGGCTGACCGGCGGCACTATCCTGCCGCTGGTAACCGGCGTGAAACTGTTCCTCTATCCCTCGCCGCTGCACTACAAGATCATTCCGGAGATCGCGCGCAAGGTGAAGCCGACCGTCATGTTCGGCACCGACACTTTCCTCGCCAACTATGCCCGCACTGCCAAGGACGGCGATTTCTCCAGCCTGCGTTTCGTTGTTGCCGGCGCTGAAGCGGTAAAGCCCGAGACAAGGCGCACCTACCGTGACCGTTTCCAGGCATCGATCATCGAAGGTTTTGGGCTGACCGAGGCGGCGCCAGTGGTGGCGGTGAACACCGCCATCCACAATCGCGACGGCACGGTCGGCCGGCTGCTGCCGGCGATCCGTATGAAGCTTGAGCCGGTCGAGGGCATCAGCGAGGGCGGCCGGCTTTGGCTCGACGGGCCGAACATGATGATGGGCTACATGACCGCCGACCGCCCCGGCGAGTTGCAGCCGCTCGAGGGCTGGCACGACACCGGCGACATCGTCTCGGTCGACCGCGACGGCTTCATCACCATCCGAGGGCGGGCAAAACGCTTTGCCAAGATCGCCGGCGAGATGGTGTCGCTGGGCGCGGTCGAGATGCTGGTGCAGTCGCTATGGCCGGAACAGCGCCATGCCGCGGTGGCGGTGCCCGATAAGAGGCGCGGCGAGCGCATCGTGCTGGTCACCACGGCCGACGATGCCAATGCCGAAGAGCTGCGCCAGTTCGGCAAGAAGGCGGGCGCGGCCGAGTTGATGGTGCCCAATGACATCATCAAGGTGGAAGAAATCCCGGTGCTGGGTTCCGGCAAGACGGATTACGTGTCGGCGCGGAAGCTGGCGATCGACCGGCTGGGATTGGGGGTAGCGGCCTAGCGCGGTTATTTCCCCCTTGTGGGGGAGAAAGCATTTTCCTGCATTCGCGAGCGGGCTTGTCCCCGAGCAAGTGCTTGGAAAATACCGGAGAAGGGGGTCTCGTAGGGCGCGGAGGCTGCTTCTTGTAGAGCGCCAACTTCTCATGTTAGGCGCTTTCCCCTCTCTTGCGATTTCCAACACTTAGCTTCGCTAAGATGTTGAAATGGCTATTTCCCCCACAACGGGGGAGATAGGGCGCAGTGCTTACCCGATATCGGAAGGCGGCACCTTCTCGCCTTCGCGCATGGCCCGCTTCGAATAGGCCCGCACCGAGAACGGCAGGAAGACGAGGTAGCCGGCGACCGATGCCGTCAGCGTGTACCAGGGATAGGCCATCAACAGCAGGATGTAGAGCACCACGCCGAGGATGACCGGAAGCACTCTGTCTCCCGGCACCTTGACGCTCTTGCCCGAATAGACCGGCAGCCGGCTGACCAAAAGGAAGGCGACGAGCACGGTGAAGCCGGTGGCGACGAAGGCCGCCGGCCGGGTCGGTTCCAGGCCGAGCCGCAGGAAGTAGAGATAACAGGGCAGCATGACCAGCACCGCGCCCGCCGGCGCCGGGACGCCGACGAAATACTCGGTTTGCCAGGCCGGCTGATCGGTGTCGTCGGCCAGCACATTGAAGCGAGCGAGCCGCATGCCGCAGGCGATGGTGAACAGGAGCGCCGCGATCCAGCCCGGCGAGCCGGCGCGGTCGAGCAGGAAGGCATAGAGCACCAGCGCCGGCGCGACGCCGAAATTGACGATATCGGCCAGCGAATCCATCTGCGCGCCGAACTTCGAGGTCGCCTTCAGCATGCGCGCCAAGCGGCCGTCGATGCCGTCGAGGAAAGCGGCGAGCAGCACCATGACCACCGCCGGCTCGAAGCGGTCCTCGAAGGCGAAGCGGATGCCGGAAAGGCCGGCGCAGATCGCAAGAACGGTCACCAGATTGGGCAGCACCATGCGCATCGGGATCTCGCGGATGCGCGGGCCGCCGCTGGCGTGTGCCTCGAACTTCTTGAAAGGCGCGCCCACCGCTCAGGAAATCCTGACCAGCGGGGCGACCGCCGCGCCGCCGAACTCGGCAAGCACCGTCTCGCCGCCTACCGCCGTCTGGCCGACGGCGACGCGCGGCACGGCGTTCGACGGCAGGAAGACGTCGACGCGGGAGCCGAAGCGGATCAGGCCAAAACGCTCGCCGATGCCGATCGAGCCGCCCTGCTCGGCCCAGCAGACGATGCGGCGCGCCACAAGGCCGGCGATCTGCACGGCGGCGATGGTGCCGTTGGGGCTGTCAATGACCAGGCCGTTGCGCTCGTTCTCGGAGCTTGCCTTGTCGAGCTCGGCATTGAGGAATTTGCCGGGACGATGCTCGATCCGCGTGATCCTGCCACGCACCGGCGCGCGGTTGATATGGCAGGAAAAGACATTCATGAACACCGAGATACGGGTCATTTCGCCCGTACCCAGACCAAGCTCGCGCGGCGGCACGGCAGGCCCGACCGCCGAAACCACGCCGTCGGCCGGGCTGACCACCAGCCGGTCGTCGACCGGCGTGACGCGCTCTGGGTCACGGTAAAAATAGATGCACCAGCCGGTGAGGATCAGCCCGAGCCAGAACAGGATCGAGGAGAAATAGCCGAGGAACAGCGTTGCCGCGCCGAAGGCGGCGATAAAGGGATAGCCCTCGCGATGGATCGGAACGAACGTATTCTTGATCGTATCGAGAAGAGTCATAGGGCTTGGGGCGGTCGCTGTTTCAGGTCCGGTCTGAATAGCGGAAAGCCCCCTCCCCGCAACGCAACAATGGGAGAGGCGAATAGCGAGGGACTCATAGCCGTGATTTTAGCGCCGGCCTGTGTCAGGGTGCGCGAGGGCGGTGCGAAATCGACAAGGTCGAGGTCGATCGGGGCTGCTTTGCCTGCATGCTGGGCGGTGCCGACGGCAGGACGCTGTTCATCACCGCCGCCGAATGGCGCGGCTTCGAGAACATGGTCGGCGACGCCCGCACCGGCCAGGTACTGGGCGTCGCCGCGCCTGCACCCGGCGCAGGCTGGCCGTCTTACACCTCCGGCACGCGCTGATAGTGCGCGATATCCGCCTTGACGCCGAGGCGGGCGATCGTTGCCTGAGGGCTGAAGGCGATGCGCTCGTGCGCGGCCTTGACGATCGGCACGACGTTGTCGACCGCGGCCTGGCTTTCCCATTCGACCATGGTGACGATGTTGAATTCGCCGGGGCCGGAGAACTGCTCGAGCAGGAAGTCCTGCACGAAGCCGTCCTGCTGGCGCAGCAATTCGTGCGTCATCCTGACCTTGCCGAGGATCTCGTCGCGCGCTTCCGCCGGCACGACGAATTTGTCGACCCGGAACACGCTGCCAGCGCGTTGATCTTTATTATTCATCGATCGGTCTCCGTTCTTGGAAGGCTTGCTTCGCAGGGGTTCGGAGCCGGTTTGCAAGCTCAAGCTAGGTTGAGGTCAAGGGGATTTTGCGCCGACTTCTCCTTCTCCCCTTGTGGGAGAAGGAAGAGGCGCTAGCTCACCTCCGACGTCCTTCTCCGTACGATCACGCCGAACTCGTCGCTTTCACGCGCAATGCGCAGGCGCTCCTCGGCTTCGGTGGCTTCGCGCTGGCGGTCCCACATCGAGGCATAGAGGCCCTGCTGGCGCAAGAGCGCGGCGTGGGTGCCGCGCTCGGCGATCTGGCCGTCCTTCAGCACGATGATCTCGTCGGCCGAAATCACCGTCGACAGCCGGTGGGCAATCACAAGGGTGGTGCGGCCCTTGCTGACGAGGTCCAGCGCCGCCTGGATCTCCTGCTCGGTCTGGGTGTCCAGCGCCGAGGTCGCCTCGTCCAGCATCAGGATCGGCGGGGCCTTCAGGATCGTGCGGGCGATCGCGACCCGCTGCTTCTCGCCGCCCGACAGTTTCAGGCCGCGCTCGCCGACCATCGAGCGGTAGCCGTCGGGGAGTTTTTCGATGAACGGCCCGATCTGGGCGAGCTCGGCGGCCTTGCGCACCTCCTCCTCGCTGGCGCCGATGCGGCCATAGCGGATGTTGTAGGCGATGGTGTCGTTGAAGAGCACCGTGTCCTGCGGCACCATGCCGAGCACCGCGCGCAGGCTCTCCTGCGTGACGTCGCGGATGTCCTGGCCGTCGATCAGCACCTGGCCGCGCTGCACGTCATAGAAGCGGAACAGAAGCCTGGAGATGGTCGACTTGCCTGCGCCGGAGGGGCCGACGATGGCGACCGTCTTGCCGGCCGGCACCTCGAAGGAGACGCCCTTCAGGATCTTGCGGTTTGAATCATAGGAGAAGTGCACGTCGCGGAACTCGACCTTGCCGGCACTCACCTTCAACGGCCTGGCGTCCGGCTTGTCGACGATCTCCTGAGGCACGTCGAGCAGGTCGAACATGTGCTCGATATCGGTCAAGCCCTGGCGGATTTCGCGATAGATGAAGCCGATGAAGTTGAGCGGCACCGAAAGCTGCATCAGCATGGCGTTGATGAAGACGAAATCGCCGACCGACTGCGTGCCGGCCTGCACCTCCAGCGCCGACATGCACATGACGACGACCGTGCCGAGGCCGAAGATGAGACCCTGGCCGAAGTTAAGCCAGCCGAGCGAGGTCCAGGTCTTGGTGGCGGCGGTTTCATAACGCGCCATCGAGCGGTCGAAGCGCTCGGCTTCCATGCGCTCATTGGTGAAATATTTGACCGTCTCGAAATTCAAGAGCGAGTCGATCGCCTTGGTATTGGCGTCGGTGTCGCTGTCGTTCATGTCGCGGCGGATCGAGATGCGCCAGTCGCTAGCCTTGACCGTGAACCAGACATAGATCCACACGGTGACCGCGACCACGGCGACGTATTTCCAGCCATAGGTGTAGGCGAAAATGCCGGCCGTCAGCGCGAATTCGAGAATGGTAGGCGCCGTGTTCAGCATGACGAAGCGCACGATCGTCTCGATGCCCTTGGTGCCGCGCTCGATGATGCGCGACAGACCGCCGGTGCGGCGCTCAAGATGGAAGCGCAGCGACAGCTGGTGCATGTGGACGAAGGTGCGGAAGGCAAGCTGGCGCACCGCATATTGGCCGACGCGGGCAAACAGCGCGTCGCGCAGCTGGTTGAAGCCGAGCTGGACCAGCCTCAGCACATTATAGGCAATGACCAGCATCACCGGCGCGAGCATGAAGGCGGGCAGCGGCGGCGGCGTCTTCGAGGCGTGGGCTAGCGCATCGGTTGCCCATTTGAAGAAATAGGGGCCGGCGACCAGGGTGACCTTGGCGACGACGAGAAGCAGCGTCGCCCAGGTGACGCGGGCTCTCAGGTCGGCACGGTCGGCCGGCCACATATAGGGCCACAGATTGCGCAGTGTGGTGAGGGTGCCGGTTTCGGCGGAGACGGTCTTGTCGGCCATTTTGTTCTTAGCTTTCTTTCATGCTTTCGCCGCAGCAGGAATCGACCAGGGCCGCGAGCGACGCCGAGACCTCGGCGAGCGTAGCGCGGTCCACCGCGTAGCGTGAACGCTGGCGATCCGCCTCGAAGCGGACGAGCCCTGCTTCGACCAGGATCTTCAGATGCTGCGAAACGGTCGACTGGGCGAGATCGAGATGATCGACCACCTCGCGGCAGGAGCAGCAGCTAGTAGCCGAGAGATGCTTCAGGATCTCGATGCGTGCCGGATGCGACAGTGCCGCGAACCGCGTGGCGATGCCGCGGCTGTCAAGGGCTCGGCTATTGAGGGCGCGGTTGTCGGATAGGGATTCGGTCATCGTTCATCGCCGATAAACGATGGAGGATGGGAGTGCAAGCCAGGCGGATGGGCAGCAGGTGGGAATGTCGAACGCCGGCGGGGCAGCGCCCCTCTGCCCTGCCGGGCACCCCACGAGAGGGGATTGCGCTCTTACTCCGTCTTTGGCGCCGTCATCTGGTCACCCATGGCTTTCATGTCGGCCGGCTCGCCTTCCTTCGACTTGCCGGGGACCTTGAAGACCTGACCGGGCCAGATGCGGTCGGGATTGCGGATCTGATCCTGGTTGGCGAGATAGATGGTCGAGTAGCGCACGCCATGGCCATAGACGCGCCGCGAGATGCGCCAGAGCGTATCGTTGCGGCGGATGATGACGGCTCCATCGACGTGTTCGAGCTTCGGCGCCATGGTTTCAGGCACGTCGGCCGCAGGATTCGCTTCGGCGACCTCGGCCGACGTGTCGGCGGTCGCGGCGGGCTTGCCCGCTTCTTCGGTAGCGGTGGCCGGCGCCGTCGTCTCGGCGGGATTGGCCGCCCCGGACTTCGCCTCCGCGGGCTGGGACCCCGCACCCTGGGCGAGCTTGCTGTCGGCGGGCTTGGTCTGGTTGGGCGCGACGGCGGCAATCGACTCGCCGGGCTCGCGTTCGAACGGGACAGCGGCGCGGGCGACGACCTTGACGCCGTCGTCGGCCAGGCCGTCGACATGAATGGTGTGGTTGCCGACCGGAATGTCGCGCGCCGCCTCGATCAGGAAATGGCCGTCAGGCGAAGTTTTCGCCTCGCCAAGCAGTACATCGTCGGCATAGGCGCGCACCTTGCGGCCGGGATCGGCCCTGCCCGCGACGAAGATCTTGCCGCCGTCGATCTCAACCGCCTCGACGGCGATCTTCGGTTCGTCTGCGGCGGCGTTCTGGGTCGCGGGAGCCGAAGCCTGATCCGTAGCTGCCGGTGCCGTTGCAGCCGGCGCCGCCGCCGGGGCAGACGCCGCCGGCGCGGTTGCGGCCGGGGCCTGCGCGTCCGGGTCGGCTGCCTGACCGGTGGCGGCAGGTGCCGCTGGCTTGGCCGCGGGCTGCGGAATGGTCAGCAATTCGGACGGCTTGCCCGGCTCCTCGACCATCGCCAGCACCTGGCCGGTCGGGCTCTGCGGCACCGAGACGACGGCGGTCTGCGCCGAGGCGACGGCGACGCCGCCAGCGGTCGAGCGCAGCGTGATCGTGTAGTCGCCGGGCTTCAGCGGATCGTCGAGCACAATGGCGAAGGCACCATCGGGACCGGCATCGGTCGAGCCGAGCACCGTGCCGCCGTTCAGGACCTCGACCTTGGCATTGGGCGCCGCGCTGCCGGCGACGACAATCGAGCCATTGCCTTCGACGCGCACGACATCGAAGGTTGGCAGTGTGGGTCCTGCGGCGGCCGGCGCCTGAGCGGCCGGGGCGGATTCCGCCGGGGCCGTCGCGTTGTTGGCAGGCGCCATTGCATTGTTGGCGGGCGCCATCTTGTTGGCCGGCGCCATCGTGTTGTTGGCCGGCGCCATTGTATTGGCCGGGGCTTGCGCCTGCGGTACGCGCGCCTCGGTGGAGGTGCTTGAGGATTCGGCCGGCTTCGTGCCTGCCTGCGGCAGCGACGCGACCTGCGGCGGATTCTGCTTGTTGATGTATGGGTCGAGCGCGCCCGACCCGTAGGCGACCGCCGCGACGACGGCAACGCCGCCCGCCGCGAACAAAAACGCCTTGGAAGAATTGATAGCCATAATCTTTTCTGCCCCTTAGCCACCTAACGCCGGTCTAGCGTGTTTTCACCAAGCTCACAAGAAAAAGCCCGTCCTTGGGCTTGACCGCGCCAACCGTCCCTATCACCAATCATGACATGAACACGATTCGATCCGTCTGCGTCTATTGCGGTTCGTCTCCGGGCCGCGACGAGGCCTATGTCAAGGCCGGCCACCTGCTCGGCCGCTCGCTGGCGAAGTCCGGCCTGCGCCTGATCTATGGCGGCGGCACCAAGGGAATCATGGGCGCCGTCGCAGACGGGGCACTCAAGGCCGGCGGCAAGGTGACCGGCATCATCCCGCGCTTCCTGATCAACAAGGAGGCGACCGAGACCGCTCTCGACAAGCTCGACGAGCTGGTGATCACCGACAACATGCACGAGCGCAAGCACAGGATGTTCGAGAAATCCGACGCCTTCGTGGCGCTGCCGGGCGGCATCGGCACGGTCGAGGAGATCGTCGAGATCATGACCTGGGCGCAACTCGGCCATCACCGCAAGCCGATCGTGTTCGCCAACATCAAGGCCTTCTGGGACCCGATGCTGGCGCTCATCGAGCACATGTCGGGCGAAGGCTTCATCCACACCGCACATAGGGTGAAGCCGCTGGTGGTCAACGACCCCGAGGCCATCGTCGCCGCCATCATGGTGGCGGGCTCGTCGGTCGACGCGCCGACGGAAGGTGTGCAGGCGGTGATCGACAAAATGTAAGGTGAATGGTGAATAGTGCGGATCGCGCGAGCCGAAATCTGTCCACCGCCAGATAGTAACTATTCGCTATTCACCATTCACCGTTCACCGTCCTCCTCAAATCCTCAATCACCGCCCTCCGGTCATTGCGCCGCCAGGCGAGATGGATTTCAACGCTGCGCTTGAACCATGGCAGGTCGCGAAAGACGATGCCGGCCGGCGCAGCGCTTTGCAGGCTTTCCTGTACCGTCGCCAGGCCCAGCCCGGCGCTGACCAGGCCGAGCGAGGTCAAGGGATCGGCCGTCTCGTAGGCGATGTCGGGCACGAAACCGGCCTCCATGCAGGCCGTCAGGAACTGCGCGCGGTTGGTGTCATCGGGTTGGCGCACGACGGTGATCCAGACGCGGGCGTCAAGATGGCGGGGCCTGATGTCGCTCGCATCGACAAGCGGATCGCCTTCGGGGATCGCCAGCACCAGCGGTTCGCGCCGCACCAGCATGCTCTCGATATCCGGATCGCCTTGCGGCGTCGGCGCGTAGACGAATCCGAGGTCGAGCACGCGCTGGCGCAGATCCTCGAACTGCGCGGCCGTGCGGCGGTTTCTCAGTTGCAGATGAAAATCCGGCCGCTCGCGGCGGAATTCCCTGAGCATCGCGGCGATCAGCCCGGCATGCACCGCCCCCTCGACGTAGCCGATGGCGAGGCTGCCGGTCGCGCCGCTTGCAAGCTTGCGGCCGAGCTCCTCCAGCCGCGCGGCATTGACGAGCAGAGCGCGCGCCTCGGCAAGGAAAGCCCTGCCCTCGGCGTTGAGATGGACGCGCTGCTTCGATCGCTCGAAAAGCGTGACGCCGAGTTGCTCCTCGAGGTGCATGATCTGCCGGCTCAAGGGGGACTGCGAGATATGCAACTGCTCGGCGGCGCGGCCGACATTGCCGGCCTCGGCGACGGCGACGAAATAGCGGATCTGCCGCAGGTCGAGCATTCTGCGTCTCTATGATTTAAGTCGTTCAAGGTCTGACCTTTATCCTAATCAGTCTTGGACAGTCTGACCAGCCGGCGCGATATCTTCCGCATCAACCGGCCACAAAGGAGACCGCCATGCAGTTCTTTGCCCTTCTCACCCGCAACACCGAAAAGTTCAGCGATAGCGATTTCGCGCCGCTGCTTCCGGGCGAAGCCGAGCAGCGGCGCACGCTCTATGCGCAAGGCGCCGTGCGCCAGGTCTGGAACCGCGGTGACATCCCCGGCAGCGGCATGATGTTCGAGGCTGCCGACGACAAGGAGGTGCGCGGCCATCTCGCCACCCTGCCGCTGGTCGAGGCCGGAATGATGGACATCGCGGCGATCGTGCCGCTCAATCCCTATCCCGGCTTCGGCCCGAAGCGCTGAGACCGGCATGAAGAGAGGTGCTGCCGCTCACCCGGCAGCACCTATAGACCAAAGATGCGACGCAAAAGGCCCGCTCGCGACGCCCCGGTGTAGCGCTCGGGCAATGGCCGGGTGAGCAGGAACTGGTCGCGCCCTTCGAGGGCGCATCCGATGATGAAGCATCTTGCCAGTTCACCAAGCGATGGCCCAGATCTCACGATCAACCGCCTCGGGTAGCGTTGAGGGAGATGAAGGCGCGCCAGGCCGAACTGTTTCGCTTCGCGCGGTCGAACAGTCCAAGGTCGCGGTGCCCGATCACTCCGCCGGCGCCACTCGCAGCATCGGTCTGCGGGCGCTGAGCCGGTCGAGATAGAGATAGACGACCGGCGTGGTGTAGAGCGTGAGAAGCTGCGAGACGATGAGGCCGCCGACGATCGCGATGCCGAGCGGCTGGCGCAGCTCCGCCCCAGTGCCGGTCTCGAGCGCCAACGGCAATGCGCCGAGCAAAGCCGCAAAGGTCGTCATCATGATCGGCCGGAAGCGCTGGAGGCTCGCCTTGTGGATGGCTTCTCGCGGCGCAAGCCCTTCCTGGCGCTCGGCCTGCAAGGCCCTGTCGATCATCATGATGGCGTTCTTCTTGACGATGCCGATCAACAGGATGATGCCGATCAGCGAGATCACGTCGAATTCCATGCCGGTGACGATGAGCGCGAGCAGCGCGCCGATGCCGGCCGAAGGCAGCGTCGACAGGATGGTGATCGGGTGCACGTAGCTTTCGTAGAGCACGCCGAGCACGACATAGATCGTGGCGAGCGCGGCAGCGATCAGCAGGAGCTCGTTGAGCAGGTTGGAGCGGAAGGCGAGTGCCGTGCCGGCAAGCGAGCCGTGGATCGACACCGGCATTTTCAGCTCCGCCATGGCGCGGTCGATTTCCGCCGAGGCGTCGCCGAGCGTGGCGCCATCGGCAAGGTTGAACGAGATCGTCGTGGCGACGAAGTGGCCCTGGTGGTTGACCGAAAGCGGCGTGGTCGCCGGACCGTAGGTGCTGAAGGCGGCGAGCGGCACCATGGTCTCGGCCGAGGTGCTGACGGCGGCGCCGCTCGAGGCGCTGCCGTGGCCGGTGACGGCGATCGCATTGGTCGCCTGATTCTGCAGCGAGCCCGACAGGCTGCCGGCCAGCGCGTTGGTCTTCTGCGTGCCGCTCGCCGCCGCGCCCGAGGTGCTGACATAGATGCCGTTGAGCGCGCTCGGATCCTGCAGATAGCGCGGCGCGACTTCCATCACCACGTGATATTGGTTGCGGGCGTTGAAGATGGTCGACACCTGGCGCTGGCCGAAGGCGTCGTAAAGCGTGTTGTCGATGCTCGCCGGCGTCAGGCCGAGCCGGGCCGCGCTCTCGCGGTCGACGGTGATGTTGGTTTCGAGCCCGGCCTCGTCGCGATCCGAATTGACGTCGGTTAGCTCCCGCGCCTGTTTCAGCAATTCGACGAGTTTCGGCGCCCATTCGTCGAGATCCGCGGTCGTATCGGCCTGCAGCGTGTATTGATAGGTGGCGAGGCTCTGGCGGCCGCCGACCCTGATCTCCTGGCGCGGGTTGAGGAAGAGCTGCGCGCCGGGCAATTGCCTGAGCTGCGCGCGCAGCCGCCCCAGCACCGCTTGCAGCGGCGCACGATCGCCCTTCGGCTTCAGGTTGACATAGACGAAGCCGGAGTTGGTCTGGCGGCCGCCGATATAGCCGACGACGTTCGCCACCGCCGGGTCGCTCTTCAGGATCGTCTCCAGCCGCTCGAATTTCTGCCGCATCAATTGGAAGGAAATGGCCTGGTCGGCGCGCAGGCCGCCGATCAGCTCGCCGGTGTCCTGCTGCGGGAAGAAGCCCTTCGGCACGATCGTATAGAGGTAGACGTTGAGCGCGACGGCCGCGATCAGGATGATGAGCATCGCCTCGGCATTGTCGAGCGACCAGGCTAGCGAGCGGCCGTAGCCGGCGCGGACGCGCTCGAAGACGCTTTCGCCGAAGCGGGCGAGGATGGAACGGCGCTCCGACCGGACTGCACCCGCGCGCAAAAAATGGGCGCACATCATCGGCGTCACCGTCAGCGACAGCACCAGCGAAATGGCGATGGCCAGCGACAAGGTCATGGCGAATTCCTGGAACAGGCGGCCGAGTATGCCGCCCATCAACAGAATCGGCAGGAACACGGCGACGAGAGAAGCGCTCATCGACAGAACGGTGAAGCCGACCTCCTGAGCGCCGACCAGCGCCGCCCGGCCGCGCGGCACGCCGTCCTCGATGTGGCGCATGATGTTTTCCAGCACCACGATGGCGTCATCGACGACGAAGCCGGTGGCGATGGTGAGCGCCATCAAGGACAGATTGTCGAGCGTGTAGCCGAGCAGATACATTGCCCCGAAGGTGCCGAGGATCGAGACGACCAGCGCCACGCTCGGGATCAGCGCCGCGCGCCAGTCGCGCAAAAAGCAGAACACCACAAAGACGACTAGCAGCACCGCCAGCACCAGCGTCAGCTCGGTGTCGCGCAGCGAGCCGCGGATGGTGAGGCTGCTGTCCGACGCGATGCTGAGGCGCGCATCCGCCGGCACCGAAGCCTGCAGTGTCGGGATCAGCGCGCGCACGCGGTCGACCGTGTCGATGATGTTGGCGTTGGGCTCGCGATAGAG
Source organism: Mesorhizobium sp. M1A.F.Ca.IN.022.06.1.1 (assembly GCF_003952605.1). Taxonomy (NCBI): domain Bacteria; kingdom Pseudomonadati; phylum Pseudomonadota; class Alphaproteobacteria; order Hyphomicrobiales; family Phyllobacteriaceae; genus Mesorhizobium; species Mesorhizobium sp. M1A.F.Ca.IN.022.06.1.1. The sequence continues at coordinate 1,080,151 of NZ_CP034455.1, forward strand.
CACCAAAAGCACGGCCGGCACGCCATTGGCGAGGCCGAGATTGCGCACGTCCTCGACCGAGTCCTCGACATCTGCGATGTCGGCGAGGCGCACCGCCGCACTGTTGCGCCAAGCGATCACCAGGTCGCGATAGTCGGCGGCATGGCTCGCCTGGTCGTTGGTGTAGAGCTGGTAGCGGAGCGCGCCGTCCTCCTCGAAGCCCTTCGGACTGCGGGCATTGGCCGAGGCAAGTGCGGCGCGCACATCCTCCAGGCCGATGCCGTAATGGAACAGCGCCCCCGGATTGAGCTCCACCCGAACGGCGGGCAGCGACGAGCCGCCGAGGTCGACATTGCCGACACCCTCGACCTGGGACAGGCGCTGCTGCAGCACGGTCGCGGCGGCATCGTAGAGCTGACCGGGTGTGAGTGTGCGCGAGGTCAGCGCCAGGATCATCACCGGTGCGTCGGCGGGATTGTATTTGCGGTAGGTCGGGTTGCTGCGCAGGTCGGACGGGAGGTCGGCGCGCGCGGCGTTGATGGCGGCTTGAACATCGCGCGCGGCGCCGTTGATGTCCCGATCGAGGTCGAATTGCAGCACAACATTGGTCGAGCCGGTGCCGGAGCGCGACGTCATCTCGGAAACCCCGGCGATCTGGCCGAGATGCCGTTCGAGCGGCGCCGCGACATCGGTCGACATCGTGTCGGGGCTGGCGCCCGGCATCGAAGCCTGCACCGAGATGGTCGGGAAATCCACCTTGGGCAGCGGCGCGACCGGAAGATTGACGTATGCGATCAGGCCCGCCGCCGCCAATCCGATGGCCAGCAGCGTCGTGGCGACCGGCCTGGCGATAAAGGGCGCGGAGAGATTCACGGCGTGAGCCCGCCGGCCGGCGCTCTCGCTTCACGTGCCCCCGACCGCGTCAGTCTATCGAAGGCAAGGTAGATCACCGGCGTGGTGAAGAGCGTCAGCACCTGGCTGACGATCAGCCCGCCAACGATGGTGATGCCGAGCGGCTGGTGCAATTCCGAGCCGGCAAGGCCGCCAAGCAGGAGCGGAAGCGCCCCGAACAGCGCGGCCATCGTCGTCATCAGGATCGGCCGCAACCGCAGCAAGCAGGCTTCGTAAATCGCCTCGCGCGGGTCCAGCCCCTGCAGGCGTTCGGCCTGCAGGGCGAAGTCGATCATCATGATGGCGTTCTTCTTGACGATGCCGACCAAGAGCACGATGCCGATGATGCCGATCACGTCGAGATCGTGGCCGGCGAGCATCAGCGCCACCAGCGCGCCCACGGTTGCCGAGGGCAGCGTCGAGAGGATCGTCAGCGGGTGGATGAAGCTCTCATAGAGCACGCCAAGCACGACATAGACGGTGGCGACTGCCGCAAGCACCAGCAGCAGCTCGTTGGAGAGCGAGCTTTGCAAGGCAAGCGCGGCGCCTTGGAAGCCGGTGACCAGGCCGGCGGGCGGCTGCATGTCATGTTCCGCCTTGCTGATCGCCGCGGTGGCGTCGCCGAGCGAGATGCCGGGCGCGAGATTGAAGGATATGGTCGTGGCCGGGAACTGGGCGAGGTGGTTCACCAGCAGCGGCGCCTGCCGGACACTGATATTGGCGATCGCCGATAGCGGCACCTGGCCGGAACCGGAGGACGGCAGGTACATCGAGCCCAGCGAAGCCGGCGTCTGGCCCACCGAGGGATCGGCTTCAAGGATGACGCGGTATTCGTTCGACTGGGTGAAGATCGTCGAGATGATGCGCTGGCCGAAGGCATCGTAGAGCGCGTTGTCGACGGTCGCTGGCGTAATGCCGAAGCGTGCCGCGGTGGCTCGGTCGATGGTGATGTCGACCGCAAGCCCGCTCTGCTGGCTGTCGCTGGCTACGTCGGCGAGCTCGGGAAGTGCCACCAGCGTATCGGTGAGCTTTGATGTCCACGTCGCCAGCTCGGCCGGATCCGAATCCTGCAGAACGTATTGGTACTGCGACGCGCTGGAGGTGGAGTCCACGCGCAGGTCCTGCACCGGCTGCATGTGCAGCGCGATGCCGGTCACGACGTCGGTCTCCCGAGCCAGCCGCCGGATGATCGCGCTGGCATCGGCCGCGCGCTCGTCGCGCGGCTTGAGATTGATCAGCATGTGGCCGCTGTTGGCGGTCATGTTCTGGCCGTCGACGCCGATGAAGGATGACAGGCTCGCGACATCCGGGTCCTTCAGGATGACATCGGCGAGCGCCTGCTGGTGCGCTGCCATGTCGGCGTAGGAGGCCGAGCCCGCGGCCTCGGTGACCGCCGAAATCGCGCCGGTGTCCTGAACCGGGAAGAAGCCTTTCGGGATGACAACATAGAGATAGACGGTGAGCGCAAGCGTGGCTGCGGCGACCAGCAGCGTCAGCGCCTGACGGTCGAGCACCCACCGCAAGGCGGCGGCATAGCCATTCGCGACAGCGTCGAAGCCGGCCTCGGCGCCGCGCGCCAGCGCGCCCTGCCTGCGTTCGGACGGCGGCTTGAGGAGCCTGGCGCACATCATCGGCACCAGAGTCAGCGAGACGATGGCCGAAATGACGATGGCGATCGCAAGCGTGATGGCGAATTCGTGGAACAGGCGGCCGACGACGTCGCCCATGAACAGAAGCGGGATCAGCACCGCGATCAGCGAGACGGTGAGCGAGATGATGGTGAAGCCGATCTGGGCCGAGCCTTCGAGCGCGGCGGTGACCGGATCGTCACCATGCTCGATGAAGCGCGAGATGTTTTCGATCATGACGATGGCGTCGTCGATGACGAAGCCGGAGGCGATGGTCAGCGCCATCAGCGACAGATTGTCGAGGCTGAAGCCCCAAAGATACATGACCGCGAACGTGCCGATCAGCGACAGCGGCACCGACAGGCTCGGAATGATCGTCGCCGGAATGTTGCGCAGGAACAGGAAGGTGACGAGCACGACCAGAAGCGCCGCCGTCGCCAGCTCGAACTCGACGTCATGGACTGAGGCACGGATGGTGGTCGTGCGGTCGGTCAGCGGCTCGACGGTGACCGCCGCCGGCAAGCCGGCGCGAAGCTGTGGCAGCAGCGCCTTCACCGAGTCGACGACGCGGATGACGTTGGCGCCGGGCTGGCGCTGGATGTTGAGCAGGATCGCCGGCGAGCGGTTTTCCCAAGCGCCCAGCTTCGAGTTCTCCGGCCCCTCTATGATATCGGCGACCTCGCCCAGCCTGACCGGCGCCCCGTTGCGGTAAGCGACGACCATATCCGCATAGGTCTTGGGATCGCTGATCTGGTCGTTGGCGTTGATGGTGTAGGAACGCGCCGGCCCGTCGAAGCTGCCTTTCGGCGTGTTGACGTTGAGCGTGCCGATGGTGGTGCGCAGATCGTCGATGTTGAGCCCCATGGCGGCCAGCGCCTTGAGCTTTACGCGGATGCGCACGGCCGGCCGCTCGCCGCCGGAGATGCTGACCAGCCCGACGCCCGGAAGCTGCGAGATCTTTTGCGCCAGCCGCGTCTCGGCATAGTTCTCGACTTCGGTCAGCGGCAGCGTCTTCGAGGTGATCGCCAGCGTCAGGATCGGCGCGTCGGCCGGATTCACCTTGGCGTAGATCGGCGGCGCCGGCAGGTCGGCGGGCAGAAGGTTGCCGGCCGCGTTGATCGCCGCCTGAACCTCCTGCTCGGCAATATCCAGGCTGAGGTCGAGGCTGAAGCGCAGCGTGATGACCGAGGCGCCGGCCGAACTCCCCGACGACATCTGCTCCAGCCCCGGCATCTGGCCGAACTGGCGCTCCAGGGGCGCGGTGACCGAAGTCGTCATGACCTCCGGGCTGGCGCCGGGATAGAAGGTCTGCACCTGGATCGTCGGGTAGTCGACCTCAGGCAAGGCCGAGAGCGGCAGGAAAAGATAGGCGATCATGCCGACCACCAGGATGGTCGCCATGATCAGCGTGGTGGCCACCGGCCGCAGGATGAAGGGCCGCGACGGGTTCAGCCAGCCGGAGACGAGACCGCTCGGCGTGCTCATTGGGCTTCGCCGGTGTCGCCACCATTTCCGCTGCTACCGCTATTGCCGCTGCCGTCGCGACGATGGTGGCGGTGGTGCTTGCGGCCGGCATCGCCCGATGCGTCCGCGCCGCCGCCTGCCGAGCCTTGGCCCTGGCTGCTCGAGATCGCGGGCGCGTTGCCGGGGTTGACGGCAGACGTATTGCTGGTCGCGGCGGCCCCGCTGCCCCTACCCTCCGCTTGCGGCTGCGCGGGAGATCCAGCGCCGGCGGTCGGCGCGGCGCTGTTGTCAGGCACGGTCACCTTGGCGCCGTCCTTCAGCCGGTCGACGCCATCGACGACCACCTTGGCGCCCGGCGGAAGGCCCGACAGCAATTGCGTGACCGACGCGTCGCCGGGGCCAAGGGAAACGGTCTTCACCGAGACAGTGCTGTCGTCGTTGAGCTGATAGACGAAAGTGCCTGGAGCGCCGTGCTGGATGGCGGCGTTGGGCAGCACCGTCACGCCGGTCAGCGTGCGCACCAGGAGATGCACGTTGACGAACTGGTTGGGATAAAGCCCGCCGTCGGCGTTAGCAAACACGGCGCGCAGCTTCACGGTGCCGGTGGTCGGATCGATCTGGTTGTCGATCGTCTGCAGCGTGCCTTCGGCGATCTGCTTGGTGTCGTTGCGGTCGAACAAGGTGGCCTTGAGCCCGGCATTGCCATGCGTCTGTTCCAGCACTTCGGCGAGGGTGTCTTCGGGCAGCGAGAACAGCACCGAAATCGGCTGCATCTCGGTGATCACCGCAATGCCGGTGCTGTCGGAAGGCGTGACGTAATTGCCCTGATCGACCAGCCTGAGGCCGATGCGGCCGTCGGCAGGTGCAACGATATGGCTGTTGGCGATATTGACCTCGACGGCCTCGATCTGCGCCTGGTCGGACATGACCGTGCCCTCGTCGGATTGCACGGTCGCGCGCTGCAGGTCGACCGCCTGCTGCGTGATGGCGTTGGAGGTCAGCTTCAGATCGCGGTCGAGGTCGAGCCTGGCATCGGTCAGCAGCGCTTGGTCGTGCTTCAATTGGCCCTGCAATTGATGCAGCGAGGCTTGGAGAGTGCGGTCGTCGACCTGGGCAAGAAAATCGCCCTTCTTCACCATTTCCCCTTCGGTGAAGGCGATCGCGGTGATCTGCCCGCTGACCTGCGGGCGCACGGTCACCGTCGACAGCGAGGTCACCGTGCCCAGCGCCTCCAGCGTGATCGGGATGTCGGCCTGCGTCACCGAGGCGACTGCGACCGGCTGCGCGCCGAGATCGCCGCCCCGGAATCGTTGGCCGCCGCGCGCGCCTTGCTGGTGCACCGGTGCTGGATGGAGCCAGAAGGCGACGCCCGCTCCAGCCGCCACCAGCAGCAGCGCGACCATCCAGCCGCGGCGCCGGCGACGCACGACCACCGGCTTGATGTCTGCCATCGGCTCACGGAGCGGCTGTAACCGGCTGGCGACTTCGTCGTCCACTTTGTCACCTATCCATCGAACCGCAAGCGGCCAGGTCGACCACGTCCTTGGCCAGCGTCACTGGCCCAAGACGCAATCCGGCCGGGAACATAACGCCGGAACCTGGCCATGCAATTGCGCCCGACATTAAATTCCCGTAAGAATTGAATGGGTTAGGTTGAAGACCACACTCAAAAATGCGCGCCCGGGCGAACTGTTCGGGGACCGTGCCCCCATCGCGTGAGAGTGACCGGCCGCGCCGCGCCGGCCAATGATGACAAGGCTTTAACGGGGTGAACCCGGCCCGCGCGGCGGACCGCCTTTCGACGGTCGGACGTCGTTCCCGTCCCGGCGCAAAACCGCAGCCTCCGAGCGGGACCCCACTCCAGCCCGCTCGCAAAGATGTGAACGCAGCGACGTGCGAAGCTGCCCTATTCCTCAGCTTTATCGGCAGCGGGCCGGATCGCGATCGAGAGGGAAGCCATGACCTTTGCCCGGCTGCTCGCCTTGCCCCTGCTCAGCCTGTTGGCGCTCGGCCACGCGACCGCGCAAAGTCCGGACGGGGTCACCTCGCATGACGCACAGGTCGAGGATCTGAAAGTCTTCCGCCATGACTTTCTCGAGGTCGACCGATCCTACTCGCAAGCCGCCCGCGCGGAAGCGGAACTTCGCCTGCAGGCCCTGGACGCAGCTGCGGGCTCGATCGATGCGGCGATGTTCACCGTTCATCTCTGCCAGATCGCGGCGCTGGCCGACAATGGTCACACGACCTGCAAGCTGCCGCGCGCCAATGGTGTGGCGATGTCTTTGCTGCCGATCGGCGGCGCCTTCTACGTCATAGCGGCCAGTCCGCAAAACGGCGATCTGCTGGGCAGCCGACTCGCCGGCATCGACGGCCATCCGGCTGCTGAAGTCTCCTCGGCGCTGCGCAGCCTGCATGGCGGCGTGGCGGCATGGCGCGACATCGAGGCGACCGACGCGATCGTCCGGCCCGACCTGCTCCATGCGCTCGGGCTCGCCAATGCCGCCGGTGACGCGACCTTTCGTTTCCAGACGCCCGACGGCCGCATCATCGACCGCAAGCTCAACCCGGAGCCGCAGCGCCGCGACTGGGTGAAGATTTTTCCCAAGGGCCGCGCGCCCTGGCCGCTGCAGGATCAGGAACAGCCGTTCCGCTGGCGCGATGCGCCCGAACTCGATGGCGTCGTCGCCGAGATCAGGCGCAACGTCGACGGCAAGACCGGGAAGATCGCCGATTTCCTGGCTGAGGTCGAAGCCGCCCGGGTCCGCCTCGGCCGCAAGAACCTCGTCCTCGACATGCGCTTCAACACCGGCGGCAACTTGATGCTGACCCGCGATGCGCTCAGTTCCTGGCCGTCCCGCGTCAGCCCACCGGGACGGCTGTTCGTGCTGGAAAGCCCGATTACCTTTTCGGCGGGAATTGTCGACGTCGCCTATCTCAAGCAGGCTGGCGGGGACAGGGTCACACTGGTCGGCGAAGCGCCCGGCGACCGCATGATGTTCTTCGCCGATCAGCAGCAGGTGACGCTGCCGCATTCGGGCGTCGTGCTGCAGTCCGCGACGCAGCGCTATGACCTTCAAAACGGCTGCAAGGCCTACGCCGATTGTTTCGTCGGCATGGCGCAACCGAGTTCCGCCACGGGCACGACGCCCGTGCTTGTCGCCACCATCGACAAAGGCAAGGGCCGCAAGCCGGTTGCGCTCAAGACGCTGGAGCCCGACATTGCCGCGCCATGGTCGATCGACGATCTGCTCAAGGGTCGCGATCCCGGAATGGCGGCCGTTCAGGCGGCGTTGGCGGGACAGCAGGAGTAGGACTGTTCAGTCTCGATGCTTTTATCACTGGCGCCAGCCGCGGGCTGGACTTGCCTTCGCGCAGGCGCCTGCCGGCGCTCGGGTCACGCTCGGCCTCGTCCGGTAGAGCACCGGCTCCTTCCTGGTCACCACCGGCTACAGCCAAGGGAACCGCCGCTTCCTTTCGCTGTTTCATAACAGAAGGGACATTGCCGCTTCCAGGAGATGATGAATGAAACGGCTTCTTCTCGCTTCAGCCATTGTGGCCATGTCCGCCGGCCTTGCGATGGCGCAATCCAGCAGCACCACCAGCGGATCGTCCACGACGACGACCACCACGACAACGACACCCAGCACACAGGACACCGACTCGACCACCACGGGCGCGACCAATTCGGCAAAGGACTGCGCGCCTGGCCAGCAGACCGGCAGCGCGAAGCAGGCAGCTCCCGGACAGCAGGATACCGATGCGAAAACGGCCGCGCCTGGCCAGATGAAAAAGACCACCGAAGGCTGCTAGCGAAGGCCAGCCCGTCCCAGATTGCCAGGGGCGGGCTTTCCCTTTCATGGGCGGCCCATCTTATCTGGTCTGAGCGGCAGCGGCTCGCTCAGACGTGGAGGCTTATCCTAACGGAAGCGATCGGCGATATGGCGGCAAGGCCGCGCGCATCCGCTGCATCATGACGGCGAGCAGCTGCAGGACGAGTCAATGGCGAAGCTGACCGAGCGGTCGAACCAGCTGCTCTACATCCTTCCGTCATGACCGCGGTGCTGCTGCCGATGACCATCATCTCCGGCCTGTTCGGCGTCAAATGGCGGGGGGCTGCCGCTGGTCGACACGGCGCTCGGCGTCGCCGGGATCGTCTACATGGTCGTGCGGCGGCTGGGCCGGGTTTAGCGTCCTATGCGCTTGCGCGCAGATCCTCGACGACCGTACCGGCCGCGCGGACTTCCGCCTCATGGTCCGGCTCGCGCCATGTCTCGGCGAGACCGGCCGCATACCATTCGCGCATGGCAGGCAGATCGAGCAACCGCTTGGGATAAGCAGCGGCGGCGCCCTCGAATGCCAGTCCATAGGACTGTGCCCGGAAAACGACCGGAGCGAAGAAAGCATCGACCGCGGTGAAGTGGTCTCCGGCTAGGAACGGTCCGCCGAAGCGCGCAAGGCCGTCGTTCCACAAGTCGCCCAGGCGGAAGAGATCGTGCTTCAGCGCATCGGACATCGATGCCAGCTTGACGCGCACGCCACAGCTCATCGGGCAGTCATTGCGCAGCGCGGTAAAGCTCGAATGCATTTCGGCGGCGGCGGAGCGCGCCCATGCGCGCGCTTTCGCATCGGCCGGCCAGACGCCTCGATGACGCTCTGCCAGATATTCGACGATCGAGAGCGAATCCCACACCGCCCAGCCATCGTCGACCAGGCAGGGTACGCGGCCATTCGGCGAGAATGACCGGAAGAGGCTGAAACTTGAACCGGTCGGGAACGGCGTCAGCCGCTCCTCGAAGCGAATGTCGAGGGTCCGCATCAGCAGCCAAGGCCGCAGCGACCAGGACGAATAGTTCTTGTTGCCGATATAAAGCTGGTACATTTGCCGCCCTCACCTCGTCGCGGGACCCGCCTGGCGAACCTCGCGCCCTCTGAACATCGACCAGCTGTACATGGCCAGCGCAGTCCAGATAAGGGCGAAAGCTATGGCCTGCGTGGTGCCGAACGGCTCATCGAAGATCAGGACGGCGATCAGGAACACCATCGTCGGCGCGATATATTGCATGATGCCGATGGTGGAGAGGCGCAAAAGCCTGGCGCCGAAGGCAAAGAGCAGAAGCGGCACCGCGGTCACCGGGCCGCAGCCGATCAGCAGCGCGGTGTCGGCGCCGGTGCTGGAGATGAAATGGTCCTGTCCCGCGGCGATCAGGTAGGCAATGTAGCAAAGCGCCGGCACCGACAGCAAAAGAACTTCAAGCAGAAAGCCCTGGCTCGGCCCGATCGGCAGCGTCTTGCGGAAGAAGCCGTAGGCGGCGAAGGAGAAGGCCAATGCCAGCGATACCCAGGGTAATTTGCCGGCCTCGACAGTAAGCACGGTCACCGCAATGGCGGCCAGCGCCACCGCCGCGATCTGCAGCCGGTCGAGCCGTTCGCCGAGGAGAACGGCGCCGACCACCACGCTGACCAGCGGGTTGATATAGTAGCCGAGCGCCGTCTCGACCGTGCGGTCGACTGCGATCGCCCAGACATAGATGCCCCAGTTGACCGAGATGAGCGTCGCCGTCAGCGCCGCCATGGCGAGGCTTTTTGGCGAGCGGATCGCGGCCTTAAAGTCGGCGGTGCGGCCGGCCCAAACCAGCACGGCAGCGGCGATCGGCACCGACCAAACGATCCGGTGCGAGATCACCTCGATCAGAGGCAGGTGCGCCACCGCTTTCATGTAGAAGGGCAACAGCCCCCAGAGGAAATAGGCGCCGAGCGCCAAAAGGAAGCCGCGGCGGGCCTTGGCATCTTGATCGAGATCGGCTGTTGCGGTGACCATGGCCCAACGCTATGGCCCAGCGGATCGTCCAAGACCATCGCAAAATTCTGATGGATCAATGGACTTTTGATGATGGTTCAACCTACTCTGCCGCGACCAGTCCTGCCATCTCGCGGTTCTTCATCAGCTTGTAGATGATTGAATCCATCAGCGCCTGGAAGGAGGCGTCGATGATGTTTTCCGATACGCCGACCGTCCACCAGCGGGCGCCGGTGGAATCGTGCGATTCGATCAGCACTCGGGTGATGGCTTCGGTGCCGCCGTTGAGAATGCGCACCTTGAAGTCGGCGAGCTCGAGGTCGACGATCTCGTTCTGATACTTGCCGAGATCCTTGCGCAGCGCGATGTCGAGCGCGTTGACCGGGCCGTGGCCTTCGGCCACCGACATCTTCTCCTCGCCGTCGACCATCACCTTCACGATCGCCTCGGACACGGTCTTCAGGTTGCCATTGGCATCGAAGCGGCGCTCGACCATGCAGCGGAACGAGGTGACGTTGAAGAACTCCGGCAGGCCGTGCAGCATCTTGCGGGCCAAGAGCTCGAAGGAGGCGTCGGCGCCCTCATAGGCGTAGCCTTCGGCCTCGCGCTCCTTGACGATGGCGATGAGCGCGTCGAGCCGGCTGTCGTCCTTCGGCACGTCGATGCCGCGCCGCTTCAATTCGGCGAGGAAATTGGCCTTGCCGCCCTGGTCGGAGACCATGACACGGCGGCGGTTGCCCACGGCTTCCGGCGGCACATGCTCGTAAGTCGCCGGCTCTTTGGCCAGCGCCGAGGCATGGATACCCGCCTTGGTGGCGAAGGCGGATGAGCCGACATAGGGCGCCTGAGCTTCCGGCGCGCGGTTGAGCAACTCGTCGAAAGCGCGGGAGAGCCGCGAAATGCCGGTCAGTGCTTCGGCCGAAATGCCTGTCTCGAAGCGATCGGCGAAGGCCGGCTTGAGCGCGAGCGTCGGGATGATTGTGACCAGATTGGCGTTGCCGCAGCGCTCACCGATGCCGTTCAGCGTGCCCTGGATCTGGCGCACACCGGCCTCAACGGCGGCAAGGGAATTCGCCACCGCCTGGCCGGTGTCGTCATGGGCATGAATGCCGAGATGGTCGCCAGGGATGCCGCCCGCGATCACCTTCTCGACGATGGCCCGCACTTCCGAAGGCTGCGTGCCGCCATTGGTGTCGCATAGCACCACCCAGCGCGCCCCGGCATCATAGGCCGTCTTGGCGCAGGCCAGCGCGTAAGCCGGATTGGCCTTGAAGCCGTCGAAGAAATGCTCGCAGTCGACCATCGCCTCCTTGCCGGCGGCGGCGGCCGTCTGGACCGAGACTTTTATCGAGTCAAGGTTCTCCTCGTTGGTGCAGCCAAGCGCCACGCGTACGTGATAGTCCCAGCTCTTGGCGACGAAGCAGATCGCGTCCGACTTCGATTGCACCAGCGCCGCCAGCCCCGGATCGTTGGAGGCCGAAACCCCTGCCCGCTTGGTCATGCCGAAGGCGACGAATTTCGCGCTTTCCGTGCGCTTCTGATGGAAGAAGGCGGTGTCGGTCGGGTTGGCACCGGGATAGCCGCCCTCGACATAGTCGATGCCGAATTCGTCGAGCAGCTTGGCGATCGCGATCTTGTCCTCGACGGAAAAGTCGATGCCCGGCGTCTGCTGGCCGTCGCGCAGCGTGGTGTCGAAGAGGTAGAGGCGTTGCTTCATCATGGCTATAGCTCGAAAAGTCGCGATCCTTCGCGCCGGGGGCGCCGTAGAGCACAAAACCTGCATGGTTATTTGCCGGCGTATTTATCCGTCGCCCGAATCAGCCGGTCCAGAATCCCCGGCTCCGAATACGAGTGGCCGGCGCCTTCGATGAGGTGGAAATCCGCCTTCGGCCAGGCCTTGTGCAGGGCCCAGGCATAGCGCGCCGGGCACGGCATGTCGTAGCGGCCGTGGACGATGGTGCCGGGGATGTCCTTCAGCTTCCAGGCATCGCGCAGCAGCTGTCCTTCTTCCAGCCAGCCGGCATGGACGAAATAGTGGTTCTCGATGCGAGCGAAGGCGATGGCATAGTCGTCCTGGCCGAAAGGCGTGCTGGTTTCCGGCTCCGGCAAAAGCGTGATCGTCTCGCCTTCCCACAGACTCCAGGCAAGCGCCGCCTCGACCTTCGCCTTGCGGTCGGTGCCCACCAGCCGCTTGCGGTAGGCGGCCATCATGTCGCCGCGCTCGGCCTCGGGGATCGGCGCCAAAAAACGTTCCCACTTGTCGGGAAACATCTCGGAGACGCCGAACTGATAGTACCATTCGAGCTCGGCGCGGGTGAGCGTATAGATGCCGCGCACGACGAGCTCGCTGACGCGCTCGGGATGCGTTTCGGCATAGGCCAGCGCCAGCGTCGAGCCCCACGAGCCGCCGAACACCAGCCATTTGTCGAAGCCCGCCACCTCGCGCAGGCGTTCGATGTCGGCGACGAGATGCCAGGTGGTGTTGGCTTCCAGCGAGGCGTTGGGCGTCGACTTGCCGCAGCCGCGCTGGTCGAACAGGATGACGTCGTAGAGTTTCGGATCAAACAGCCGCCGGTGTTTCGGCGAGATCGTGCCTCCAGGGCCGCCATGCAGGAACACGGCTGGCTTGGCGCCTTTGGTGCCGCAGCGCTCCCAATAGATGGTGTGGCCATCACCGACATCGAGCATGCCTGTTTCGGACGGCTCGATCTCGGGATAGAGCGTGCGCAAGGAGCTGCTGTGGATCGTCATAGTTTCAGTCCCTGCTGCGGCCAGTTGGCCGTCTCGTGATCGGGATGCTGGAAGGAGATGATCTGCTCCTGCCGTCGATAGTAGTCGGGGTCGTCGTGGACCGGCGCCTCGAAGATCTTCTCCACCCAGGGCAGCCGCACCGCGTAGTTGACCTGGATCTGCGGCGCCAAGTCCGAACGATCGTCGAAGGCACCGATGGCGATCTCCAGCCCGCCCGGCTGGCGGTAGGTGAGCGGCGTGCCGCAGCGGCGGCAGAAGCCGCGATCGATGTTGACCGAGGACTGGAAATAGCTCGGCTCCTCATGGGTCCATTCGATGCCATCCTTCGGCACCGTCACCAGGGCGCCAAAGAAATTGCCGAACTGTTTCTGGCACATGCGGCAATGGCAGATGGACGGGCGCCCGAGCTTGCCGTGGACGCGGAAGCGCACGGCGCCGCACTGGCAGCCGCCGGTTCGAATTTCATCGGTCATGGTTTTTCCTCCGGCGGCCATTGGTCCGTGTCGTGATCGGGATGTTGATAGGAGACGAGCTCGGCGAGATAAGGCGCCGACGAAATATCGCCCATCGTCTCCTCGGAGGGCAGTTTCGAAACGCCGTCGACATAGGGAAGCTTCGCTTCGACGCCCCACTGGATGGTTGGCGCGATGCCGGCCGGGTCGTCGAAGGCGGCGATCGCCAGCGCCACGCCGTCCGGCGCCTCGAAGGTCAGCGGCGTGCCGCATTCGGCGCAGAAGCCGCGCCATGCCGCGCTGGACGAGCGGAAGCGCTTCGGCTCGCCGCGCGTCCAGTCCAGCCTGGCGCCGCGCACCGAGACCAGCGGCAGATAGAAATTGCCGCTCGCCTTCTGGCACATGCGGCAATGGCAGACCGAGGCATCGCCCAGGGCGCCCTCAACGCGGAAACGCACGGCGCCGCACTGGCACCCGCCCGTATAGACCGGCCGGTTATCAAGGCTCATCGATCCCTCCCATCGAGCTCACTCCGGATCATGGCAGACCGCCTCGACATTGTTGCCGTCGGGATCGAAGACGAAGGCGCCGTAATAATTGGGGTGGTAATGCGGACGCAGCCCCGGCCCGCCATTGTCCTTGCCGCCGGCCGCAAGGGCCGCGGCATGGAAGGCGTCGACCTCGGCGCGGCTGCGCGCGGTGAAGGCGACATGCTGATGGTCCTTCGGCTTCTCCTTGCCCGCGCTCAGCCAGAACACCGGCCGGTCGCGGCCATAGCCGCCGACCTTGGCGCCGGCGGTATATTCCTCCGGCACCATGTAGAGCAGCGAAGCGCCAAGCGGCGCCATCGCCTTGTCGTAGAACGCCTTGGACTTTTCGAAATCGGAAACGCTGATGCCGAGATGATCGATCATGGAACGAGCTCCTGCGTTGCGGTCTCCGGCACTTCGGCGCCGGCCAGGCCGGCCGCAATGATGATGTGCTGGCAGACATTGTCGATATCGCGGATCACGTCGTCGTTCCAGAAGCGCAGGATGGTCCAGCCGCTTGCAGCTAGATAGCCACTTCTTGCCTCGTCACGGTTTAAGTGTTCCGCATCGCCATGCTGGCTGCCATCGACCTCGACTATGAGGCGATGGGCCGAGCACGCGAAATCAACGATATAAGGTCCGATCGGCACCTGCCGCCGGAAGCTCATGCCCATCAAGCGGTGGGCACGCAACTCGTTCCAAAGTTTCAGCTCGGCATCCGTCATGGCACGCCGCATGGACTTGGCGTTATTGCGCTGACGGGATGGAACGAGGTCGTGGCCCATAGCTACACGCCCTCACGTTTGCGATTAACGAAATCGCACGCCCGAGCTAATCTCCCCCCTTGCGGGGGAGATGTCCGGCAGGACAGAGGGGGTGCTGTCCCGCCGACGCAGCAACGAGAGAGTGCTGCCCTCCTAGGAAATAGCGGGTGTGTGAGTGGGAAAACTCAAACCCTGGAGTTCCTTCGCACCCCCCTCTGTCTTGCCGGACATCTCCCCCGCAAGGGGGAGATTGGACCTCACCGGCGCCTCCGCCAGTCCTGAAACGATCCCCTGCGCCACCCTCACCGCTTGATCTCCCAGGTCGTCACCCGCTGGCCGGTGAGAGGATCCTTGCCGTCCTTGAGCTGAACGCCCTGCGCCAGAAGCTCGTCGCGGATGCGGTCGCCTTCGGGCCAATTCTTATCGGCGATGAACCTCATACGCCTGGCGATCGCCGCAGCAATCGCTTCCTCGTCCACCTTCGCTGCGCCGACGTCGAAGCCGAGGAAGGCAAGCGCCGCTTTCAGCGAAGCCGCGGCGGCGTTCTCGCCGGCGCCAGTGAACTCCACCGCCTCGCCGGCAAGCTGGGTCAATCGCTGGAAGGCAGCGTAGGTGGCGAGGTCGTCGGACAACGCCTCCAGCACGTCTGCCGGGAGGTCCCTCGCCGCCGCGGGCGCTAGATCGGCCGCACGCTTCCATTTGCGCAGCGTGTTTTCCGCCTCCTCCAGCTTGCGCACGGAAAAGTCGATCGGCTCGCGGTAATGCGTCATCAGCATCGCCAGCCGCAGCACCTCGCCCGGCCACTTCCTGCCGCCGAAAGTCTCGGTCTCCAAGAGCTCATGGATCGAATAGAAATTGCCGAGGCTCTTCGACATTTTCTGGCCCTCGACCTGAAGGAAGCCGTTGTGCATCCAGACATTGGCCATGACTTTGGTGCCGTGGGCGCAGCGCGACTGGGCGATCTCGTTCTCGTGATGCGGGAAGATCAGGTCGAGGCCGCCGCCATGGATGTCGAAGATCTCGCCGAGATAGGCGGCCGACATGGCCGAGCATTCGATGTGCCAGCCCGGACGGCCCCTGCCCCACGGGCTTTCCCAGCCGGGCTCTTCCGGCGTCGAGAGTTTCCATAAAACGAAATCGCCGGGGTTCTTCTTGTGGGCGTCGACCGCGATGCGGGCGCCGGCCTGCTGCTCGTCGAGATTGCGCTTCGAAAGCTCGCCATAATCGGGCATCGAGGCGGTGTCGAAGAGCACCTCGCCCCGGCGACATAGGCGTGGCCGCGCTCGATCAGCTGCGCAATCAGCGACAGCATGTCGGCCTTGCCGTCGGCGCGGGGCGCGACGAATTCGGTCGCCCGCGGCTCGTGGGTCGGCTCCAAACAGCCGAGTGCCGCGACATCTTTGTGGTACTGGTCGGCGGTCTTTTCGGTGACGCGCCGGATCGCGTCGTTCAGCGAAAGCGTCCCGACTTCGATCTCGGCGCCGAAATCGCGCAGGGCGCGCGCATTTATCTTGTCATCGACATCCGTGATGTTGCGCACATACGTGACGTGCTTTTCGCCATAGAGTTGGCGCAGCAAACGGAACAGCACGTCGAAGACGATCGCCGGCCGCGCGTTGCCGATATGGGCAAAGTCGTAGACCGTCGGGCCGCAAACATACATGCGCACGTTTTGCGGATCGATCGGAACGAAACGCTCCTTCGCCCGCGTCAGCGTGTTGTAAAGGCTGAGGCCCTTCGATGCGTCAGACATTCGTGCTCTTCCGATCCCTTATGTTGGACGGAGCCTCCCCGCGCGCGGGCGCAAATCGGGCTCCAGCCTGCTGGCCGGGGCGTTTGTCCAATCTAGGGGAAGATAAGGCGAAAACGTCCGGACCAGCGCGAGGCTAGCCAATAATGCAAATGCCACAAATGGCGAAAGACGTTTTCATGCCCGGCTTTATCGCGTCCGCAGGTGTTGCCGTCAAGTCGCTCAACTCGGGAAAGCTGTCGTTCCATCACAGGTAAAAACGGGCCGAAACATTTTATTAAGCATCTCGGCACAGTGATGAAACATTATCGGACTAGACCGCCAAACGTCACGATTTGGTCCGAATCGACCACCAAACCCAGACACGAAAACGTTACCAGGGAAGAGAACAATGCCTCGAAGTAAGCAAGAACAAAGCCGACCGGCGCAGCAGCCGCTCGCCAGCCACTACCGCGCGATCGGCCCTGCGGCCATCGTCGCAGCCCTTCTTCACACCGCGAAGAAGAAGAAGCCGGCGCAGAAGATCATCTCGCCGCGCGCCGCTTGAAACGGCAGGACCGGCGCAGTCTCCGATGATCGGGGTGCCGGCAATGAGGGCGACGCCAATGCTCGCCCTGGAGATGAAGGCCTCCGCTAGCAGCCTTCGCTAAAACAGGGTCATCTGGTTTTCGTCCGCGCCGGGTTTCTGGCGCCTGACCTTGTCGGGCTGAGGCCCGACCATGCCCCGCTCCTGAATCTCCGGCCCGGTGTTGGCGACCTTGTTGACGAGGTCGGAAACCGGAATCGCCTCGAAGAAATCGGGCTCGGCGGGCTTGAGGAGGTCGAGCACGTCGCGCGGCTCCTGCGTGCGGCAATCCAACCAGCGGGCGAAATCGCGTTCCTCGATCACCACCGGCATGCGGTCGTGGATATGGGCGGTGCCGGCGTTGGCCCGCGTGGTGAGGATCGCGCCGGTGTCCATCTCGGAACCGCCCGGCTCGGCATAGGTCTCGATCAGACCGGCGAAGGCGATCACCCCGCCCCGCCGCGGCTGGATCCAGTAGGGCTGGCCCTTGGCGCTACCCGACTGCTGCCATTCATAAAAGCCGGAGGCCGGCACAAGGGCCCGGCGATGGCGCATGGCGGTCTTGAACGAGGCCTTCTGCAGCACGCCTTCCGAGCGCGCGTTGAAGAGCAGCGGAAATTCCTTCGTATCCTTGACCCAAGTCGGGATCAGGCCCCAGCGCACCAGCATCGCCTGGCGGTCTGGCAGGTTGGAGCCTGGCGCTCTTGGCGGACTGGCGAAAGCCATCAGCACCGGCTGCGTCGGAGCGATATTGTAGCGGGCCGGAAACGCCTCCAGCTCCGCCAGGCCAAGAATGGCGGCGGTCTGGTCCGGCGAGGCGGTCAGGGCAAAGCGTCCGCACATGGATTGGCTCTTCGGTCGGGATCGCCATGAAAGTGGCGATGGAACCGCCGCGCCGCAACCGCTAAAGCTGTCCGGTCCACAACCAAGCCGGCAGCCGGCGCGATTCGCAACGCATGAACAAGGTTCGCAAGATTATCCCGGCAGTCTCCGTCGCCGTCGTGCGCGGCAAGACGGTGCTGCTTGTCAAGCGGGCGCGGCCGCCTTCGCAAGGGCTCTACGCGTATCCCGGCGGCAAGGTCGAGCCGGGCGAGACGCTGGCGCAAGCCGCGGCGCGCGAACTCAAGGAGGAAACGGGGCTCCAGGCGAAGGATTACCACCCGCTGCGCGACATCCATATCGACGGCCGCGCTGAGCACCACGCGGTCGACTATCTGCTGACGGTGTTCGGCGCGGCCTATGTCGGCGGCGAGCCGGCAGCGAGCGATGACGCCGAGACGGCGGCGTTCTACACGCTGGCGGAAATGGCGGCGATGCCGCTGGCGGGCGATGTGTTTGAAGTTGCCGAGGAGTTGCTTGGCCCTGTGCAAGCCGCCGAGCGGTGACCCCAGAATGGCCTTGCAGGCGACAAAATGTTTCGCCACAAAGCCTTGCTCTTCCATCGCAAGGCCCTGATGACCCGCGCCTCCCCCTTTCTCGCCGCAAGCCTCGCCATCAGCATGGCCGTCACGGTGCAGCCGGCGTCGCCGGCCGAGGCGCCGTTCGAGCCCGGGCTGATGCGGCTTGCCGAGGTGCTGGGTTCGCTGCATTTCCTGCGCAATCTCTGCGGCGAGAAAGGCGACCAGTGGCGGCTGGAGATGGAAAAGCTGCTCGAGTCGGAAAATCCCGATCCCAACCGGCGCGCCCGCTTCATCGCCTCCTTCAATCGCGGCTACCGCTCCTTCAGCGGCACCTACACGCAGTGCACGCCTTCGGCCACCGAGGCCATTGCCCGCTACATGAAGGAAGGCGAGACGCTGTCGCGCGATATCGCTTCCCGCTACGGGAATTGAGGACCGGCATCGATCGCGACTATCCACCGACAAATCGCTCCAATGTGGCCGGCCTTATTGTATCAGGCTGCGCCTTGGTGCAATCATCTGTTGCGCTTGTGCAACAATGTTAATGAAACGTTAGTGGACAAATGCGGAATTAACTCAAACTGAAGGTTTTAATGCCGCAAGCTGGTCTAATCGGCTAAGCTCGGTCGGAATTGATCGCAGCCTTGCTCGATATGTAGATTGCGACTGCAGAAATGTCGTATTTACAAGCACTTGTACGAGCAGCGCATGAACTGGCAAGTCAAGCCCGGTGCCTTGCCGGACCGACGCTTGAAAAGGTGGACATCGCAATGGAACATGGCGTCAGCGACATCGACGCGTTGGTCAGGGAAGAAAAGCGCCTGACCGCCGTGGAGAGCCACAGTGAAGCCTGGGCGGAAGGATTGTCGGCCGGCATCGAGCCCGAAATCATCGCCGAGGCTGCGCTGGAAACCGCCTTCGGCGAGATGCTGCGCGCCAATGGTGAGACCTCAGCGCTGGCCCTGCTCGACCGCATGCGCGAAAAGGTGATCTCCGGCGCGTTCGAGCCGGAACGGCTCAGGCACTAGCCCGCCCGCTTTGGCTGCTTTTGACGGCGACGCGCCGTTTCGGCATCATACCCGCCGCCTAGCCATTAGTTTTTCGCAATTCCGGACGGAAACCATTGCACAGTTTTCTGGAATTGCCCTAGCGAGCCCGGAACCATGGAGAGGCAAGGGGTGAGATTTTCGTTGGCAGGCAGGCCGCGCGGGCTGGCCCTCGGCATCTGGATCACTGCTTCCTGCGCCGGGCCATTGGCAATCTGCCTCGCCAGCACGCCTTGCTATGCGCTAAGCGAGATCCAACGCGAGGAGTTGCCTTCGCCGGTCACTCCGTCCACCAGTGACGAAACGACCGCTCCGGGGACCACCGTGCCAATGCCGGCCGCGCCCGGCACCAAACCCTCCGACAACAGCCAGCCGGCCGACGAGACGGACAAGAGCGCGCCCGAAGCGCCAACCGGCAGCGGCGGCATCACCAGCCCGCGCTCCGACCCGGATTCGCCGCCGCCGCCCGTCGTCTACGACCTCGACAAGCTTCCCGAGCCGGTCAAACGCATGCACGGCCTGATCATCGAGGCCTGCAAGAGCGGCGATATCGAGAAACTTCGGCCGCTGATCGGCTCGGGCGAATCCATGACGCAGCTATCGCTCGGCGACATCGAGGGCGACCCGGTCGCTTTCCTCAAGGGACTCTCCGGCGACGGCGACGGCCAAGAGATTCTCGCCATTTTGGAAGAGGTGCTCAGCGCCGGCTATGTCCATGTCGACACCGGCACGCCGCAGGAGCTCTATGTCTGGCCGTATTTCTTCGCGCTGCCGCTCGACAAGCTGGATCCCAGGCAGCGCGTCGAGCTGTTCAAACTCGTCACCGCAAGCGACTATGACGACATGAAGCAGTTCGGCGCCTATATCTTCTATCGCGTCGGCATCACGCCCGCCGGCCAGTGGCTGTTCTTCGTCGCCGGGGATTGAGCCAGAAGCTCATCCCTTGCCAATTTTGGTCTGCGGCCATATGCGGTTTGCCTCCTCTCGCAGAGCCGGAATCGCATCGGCTCCCACCGTCGGCATTTGCAAGAAGAAAATCGACCAGGGCAAGTTCTCGCAGCTGCAGGCACTCATAATGCAGGGCGCGCTTAAGAAATCCAACGTGGCCTAAGCCGCCAGCGCCTCGGAAAACTCCACCGCCCTGCCCTGGCCGGGCGTGACGATCTCGCCGTCCCACATTACCCGGTTGCCGCGCACGATGGTGCCGACCGGCCAGCCGGTGACCTCTTTGCCGTCATAGGGCGTCCAGCCCGCCTTGGAGCCAGCCTGCGCGTTGGTGATGGTCTCGCGGCGCTTCAGGTCTACGACGGTGAAATCGGCGTCGTAGCCGGCGGCAATGCGGCCCTTTCCCGCCATGCCGAAGATGCGCTGCGGACCGTGACTGGAGAGATCGACGAAACGCTGCAAAGTGAGCCGGCCGGCGTTGACATGGTCGAGCATGATCGGCACCAGCGTCTGCACGCCCGTCATGCCCGAAGGCGAGGCAGGATAAGGCTTGGCCTTCTCGGCCAGCGTGTGCGGCGCGTGGTCGGACCCCAGGACATCGACGATCCCTTGCTCGATGCCGTGCCAGACGCCGTCGCGGTGGCGCGCCGCGCGCACCGGCGGGTTCATCTGGATCAGCGTGCCGAGCCGCGCATAATCGTCAGCTGAGAGCGTCAGGTGATGCGGCGTCGCCTCGCATGTAGCGACGTCCTTATGCCGCTCGAGGAAAACGATCTCCTCGGCCGTCGAGATGTGCAGCACATGGATGCGCGCGCGCGTCTGTCTCGCGATGCGCACCAGGCGCTCGGTGCAGCGCAGCGCCGCGATCTCGTCGCGCCAGACAGGATGCGACGAGGGATCGCCCTCGACGCGCAGACCGAGCCGCTCGCGCAGACGGAACTCGTCCTCGGAGTGGAAAGCGGCGCGGCGGCGGGTATTGCGCAGGATGGAGGCGACGCCTTCGTCGTCCTCGACCAGCAGGTCGCCGGTGGACGAGCCCATGAAGACTTTTATGCCGGCAGCTCCTGGCAGGCGTTCGAGCTCGCCGACATCGCCGGCATTGTCGCGCGTGCCGCCAACCCAGAAAGCGAAGTCGCAATGCATGCGGGCGGTGGCGCGCCGCACCTTGTCGGCAAGGGCCGCCTCGCTGGTGGTCAGCGGATTGGTGTTGGGCATCTCGAAGACCGCGGTGACGCCGCCCAAAACCGCGGCGCGAGACCCGGTTTCCAGATCTTCCTTGTGCTCCAGTCCCGGCTCGCGGAAATGCACCTGGCTGTCGACGACGCCGGGCAGGATGTGCAGGCCCGTGCAATCGATCGTCTCGCCGGCCGACGCTTGGCCGAGATCCCCTATCGCGGCAATACGCCCGGCCTTCACGCCGACATCGCGCCGGCCTTCACCGTCATGGTTGACTACCGTGCCGCCTGTCAGGATGAGGTCGAAGGTGGTTGCCATGGACTGGTCCAATCTCTTGCGGGGGGAGTGTGGCCGGCTTACGTAATGACCATCATTTTTGCAAGATCAGGCCGACTTCACGCCCATGCCCTTTGCCCTGCTGAAAGACCGCGCGCTCATTTCCGTGTCAGGCCAGGATGCCGAACATTTTTTGCAAAACATCCTCACCACCGATCTCGATGCGCTCGGCGCCGGCGAGGCAAAGCCCGGCGCGCTGCTTTCGCCGCAAGGCAAGATCCTGTTCGATTTTCTCATCTCTCGCGCCGGCGAGAACGGCTTCCGGCTGGAATGCCGGACCGACATAGCCGATGACTTCGTGCGCCGGCTGATGCTTTACCGGCTGAGGGCAAAGGCCGAGATTGCCAAGCAGGATCAGGCGCTTGTCACGGTTGCATGGGGCGATGATTCAACCGCCTCACTTGCCAATTCAACTTCCCTCGCCGACACGCGCTTCCGCGAGGTGGAGGTCAGGCGCAAATATGAGGGCGCAGTTCAGGACAGCGGCGATGCCGGCGCATGGCAGGCCCTGCGTATCGCCAACGGCATCGCCGAAAGCGGCAGCGACTACCAGCTCGGTGACGCTTTCCCACATGACGTTCTGCTCGACGAGACCGGCGGCGTCGGCTTCAAGAAAGGTTGCTATGTCGGCCAGGAAGTCGTCTCGCGCATGCAGCATCGCGGCACCGCGCGACGCCGCGTGCTGGTCGCCACAGCCGGGGGTTCCCTGCCTGCGACCGGTACCGAGCTCACCGTCGCCGGCCGGCCGGTCGGCACGCTGGGTTCGGTAAGCGGCGGACGCGGCCTCGCCATCGCCCGCATCGACCGCGTCAAGGCAGCGCTCGATGCCCGCGACCCGATCATGGCCGGCGACGTCCCGGTGACGCTCGCCATCCCGGGCTGGGCGAAATTCTCCTTCCCGCAAGACACCGTCAGCGCGGAGGAGGCCTGATGGCGGCCGACAGGGCGGGAGCGCCGCCGCGCGCCTGGCAGCGCATGCTGTCCGGCCGGCGGCTCGACCTGCTCGACCCCTCGCCGCTCGACATCGAGATCGCCGACATCGCGCATGGCCTCGCCCGCGTCGCCCGCTGGAACGGCCAGACCAGCGGCGAGCACGCCTTTTCGGTGGCTCAGCATTCGCTGCTGGTCGAGGCACTCTATGGTGAGCTGGTGCCGGCCGCCTCCGCCGAGGCGCGGCTCGCGGCGCTGCTGCACGACGCGCCCGAATATGTCATCGGCGACATGATCTCCCCCTTCAAATCGGTGATGGGCGGCTCCTACAAGGACTGCGAGCTCAGGCTGCAGCGCGCCATCCATCAACGTTTCTCGCTGCCGGCCGAGCTCGGTTCCACCTTGCGCAAGGACATCAAGCGCGCCGACCAGATCGCCGCCTATTACGAAGCGACGCTGCTTGCCGGCTTCTCGACCGCGGAGGCGACGGAGTATTTCGGCCGGCCGCGCAGCTTTTCCGCCGACCATTTCGACTTCACTCCACGCTCGGTGACCTGGGCGCAGGCGGCATTTCTGAAACGATTCGCGGCGCTGGAAGCTAAACGCCAGCCTTTTCTCGCTGCCAATTCCGTCAAATAAAAGAACGCTAAATTAACCGGCGGCCACGACAGTAAACTGTTCAGTCACGGTCGGCAGGCGCGCTCATGTCCGTTGCTCATGTCAAGGCTGGTTCGGCCGCAGTCAGGCGGAAGGCAACCGGTATTGGCCCGGTTCGACGAATAGCGGAGGAACTTCGCGCACAAAACGAGCGCTTTTCGGCCGCCGTCGAGAACATGTCGCATGGCCTGTGCATGTTCGACGCCGACGAGCGCATGATCATCTGCAACCGAAACTACATCGACCTCTTCCGCCTCGACGCCCAAGTCACGAAGCCCGGCATTCGCTTCTTCGACATCTTGCAGCACAGCGTCGAAATCGGCATCGCCTCGCAAACCGCCGAGCAGCTCTACGCCGTCCGCAAACCCTATATCGACGGCGCCAAGCCCTCGACTTATGAGGAGACGCTGGCGGACGGGCGCATCATCGTCATCTCGCATCGGCCGCTGGCCTCCGGCGGCTGGGTGTCGATCTACGAGGACGTGACCGTGCAGCGGCGCTCCGAAGAGGAACTGAAGGAGCAGCATCGCCGCTTCGACGCCGCTTTGGCCAACATGTCGCAAGGCCTGCTGATGTATGACGCCGACGGCAAGATGATCGTGCGCAATCAGCGCTTTCTCGAGCTCTACAACGTCGCCGCGACAGATTTCCCTTTTGGAACGACACACCGCGACGCGCTCAAACGACTGCTGGAACTCGGCATCTACACCAAGATCGACGTCGACAGCGAAGTCACCAGGACCGAAGCCTGCCTGCGAGCAGGGAAAATGCAGTCGGCTTACCGCTATCTTGCCGACGGCAGGACTTTTCTGGTGGTTCGGCAGCCGATGAGCGGCGGCGGCTGGGTCGTGACCTTCGACGATGTTACCGAGCGTCGCCGCGCCGAAGAGCGCATGACGCATCTTGCGCATCACGACACGCTGACCAACCTGCCCAACCGCTCGATGTTCCGCGAGCGCCTGGACCAGGCATTGAGCGAGGCCAAAGCCGCGCCGGTGGCGATCTTCTCGCTCGACCTCGACCGCTTCAAGGCCGTCAACGATACGTTCGGGCATCCGGCCGGCGACTGGCTGCTGAAAAGGGTGGCCGAGCGCCTGCAGCGCTGCCTGCGCAGCGACAAGGACGTGGTGGCGCGTTTCGGCGGCGACGAATTCGCCATCATTCAATCCAATATCAGAAACGCGGTCGACGCCGAAAAGCTGGCCAAGCGCATTATCGAGGTGATCGGCAAGCCTTATCGCGACAAGGGCCGCGAAATGCATGTCGGGGTGAGCCTCGGCATCGCGCTTTATCCCAGCGACGGGCAGGATGCGGATACGCTGCTCACCAATGCCGACATGGCGCTCTACCGGGGCAAGAGCGAGGGGCGCAACATCTACCGTTTCTTCGAGCCGGGCATGGATGCCATGGTGCGGGAGCGCCTGGCGCTCGAGGCCGACCTCGAAGCTGCACTCCCGAGGCGCGAGTTCGAACTGGATTTCCAGCCGATTCTCGACATCGCCTCCGGTGAGATCGTCGGCGCCGAAGCGCTGATGCGCTGGCGCTCGCCGTCGCGCGGGCTGGTGCCGCCGCAAGACTTCATCGCCGCGGCCGAAGAAACCGGGCTGATCGTGCAGCTCGGCGACTGGGCGCTGCGCAAGGCCTGCGGCGTGGCGGCGGGCTGGCCGCAGGACGTGCGCATGGCGGTCAACGTCTCGGCGGCCCAGATCAAGAGCGGCGGCTTCGCCCGCAGCGTGATTGCGGCGCTCGCCTTTTCCGGCCTGCCAGCAAGCCGGCTGGAACTCGAAATCACCGAAACGGTGATGATGGACGAGAGCGACAGCGTGCTGAGGACGCTCGGGCAATTGCGCGGGCTCGGCGTGCGCATCGCGCTCGACGATTTCGGCACCGGCTATTCTTCGCTCGGTTATCTGCGGCGCTTCCCGGTCGACAAGATCAAGATCGACCGCTCCTTCATCCACGATCTCGACAAGCGCGACACGGCGGCGATCGTGCGCACGGTTATCGGGCTCGGCGCCGAGCTCGGCATCACCGTCACCGCCGAAGGCGTCGAGGCCGAAGCGCAGCTCGACATGCTGCGCAAGGCCGGCTGCGGCGAGGCGCAAGGTTTTCTGATCGGCGCGCCTGCCAGGGCCTCGGAGATGAGCCGCCTGCTGCGCTCGCAGGAAAAGCTTCGCCGATCCGGTTGATGCCAGGCACCGGTCAGCGCAGCGTCTCGAAATATTTCTCGTGGAAGCTCACATAGCCGGGTTCTACCACTTTGAGATGCCGCGCGATCAGCCGATGAAAAGCCGGCAATTGATGGAACGGCACACCCGGATAGGCGTGGTGCTCGGCATGGTAGGGCATGTTCCAGGCGAGCTTGCGCACGAACCAGTTGGTCAGCGTCGTCCTGGTGTTTTCCAGCATATTGGCGACGAAGGGGCAGCGGCCATGCTCGGCCAACAGATAAAGCCTGAGAAAGGGCTGCCCGAGCAGCGCCGGTACGAGCCAGATGTAGAGGAGCACTGTCGCCTTGAGCGAGATCGCAAGCGTCAGCACGACGAGGTAGAAGGCGATCATCGCCCGCGCTTCGGCCTGGACTTTCGGCAAGCCTTTCGACGGCACATAGCTGTCCCGGCAGCGGCCGCTGGCATTTCTGTAGAGCGTCTTGAAATGACCCCACCACACCGGCAGGCCAGACACATGGACGATGTACTGTCGCAAGGTCTCGGGCTTCGGGAAAGCCAGCTCCGGATCGTTCTGCGGGTCCTGAGTGAAGCGATGATGGGCGAAATGGAAATAGCGGAACCAGTCGGCCGGCAGCGCGATCGCCAGGCTGCAGAGCCGCGCGACGGCATCGTTCAGCCACTGCGTTTCGAAGGCCGTCCTATGCACGGTCTCATGCAGCAGCGTGAACAGGAACACGATCAGGATGCCCTGCGGCAGCATCAGAACCGGCCAGTACGGCACCTTGGCCGCGATCAGCGCGCCGAGAGCGACGATGGCGCCGAGATGGACGGCGAATTGGATGATGCCCGGCAGATCGGACTTGCCGGTCAGCCGGCTGCGCTCCTCATTGGTCAGCGAGGCGATGACGTCGCGGTGGTCGATGGTGTGGTCGATGGCGCTCATGAGGCTACCGTACTGCAGAAAGAAAGCTTTCGAAAAACGAGGAATTCTGCAAAATAGATAAGCTTAGCTTATCTTTTCGGGTCGCCATGGTCGCACTTCCCTCCCTGCGCGGACTTCAAGCCTTCGAGGCGGCGGCGCGCAGCGGCAGCTTTGCCGCAGCGGCGGAAGAGCTGTCGATTTCGGCGGCGGCGGTCAGCCAGCTCATCCGCACCGTGGAAGAACAGATGGGCCGCAAGTTGTTCCACCGCGTCAACCGGCGCGTCCTGCTCACCGAAGCCGGCGTCGAGATGTTGCCGAGGCTTACCATGGCCTTCCAGGAAATCGGCAGCGTCGCGCGGGATGTAGGCGGCGATGCGTTCCGGCCGAGGCTCGTCATCTCGGTGCCGCCTTCGATGGCGATGGGCTGGCTTTCCGAACGCCTCGCCGGCTTTGTCGCCAGCCACGGCGCCGCGGATATTTCGCTGAGAGGCGAGGACGACCCTGTGCCGTTCGACCATGAGATGGTCGACATCCGGCTATCCTACGGCCGGCACTATCGCGAGCATCCGACCGAGGAGATCGCCCGGGATGCGGTCTATCCCGTCTGCGCGCCCAGCCTTGCCGGCGCAGCCAAGCCGGAAACTCTCGCCGGCCTGCCGTTGATCCACACCGACTGGGGGCCGACCGGTGCTGCCTTTCCGTCCTGGCGCAACTGGCTCGAGGCGGGGGGCATCGCGCCGGGCCGGTCGGCCCAGCGCGGGCTTTCGGCCAACTCGTCGCGGGCCGCACTCGATCTCGCCATGTCGGGATTGGGCGTGGCGCTGGCGCAAGGCATCTACTGCGCCCGGGCGCTGGAAGACGGCAGGCTGGTCCGGCCGGTTGCCCGAGCGCTGGAATTGCGCCAGCCTTATTGCCTGACGATCCCTGAACGCAGCGCAAGGCGCGATGTGGTGGCGGCGTTTCGCGAGTGGCTGATCGCGGAATGCGTGCGCGCGGTCAGGTCGCCGGCGCTCGGTGCCTAGCAGTCAGAGATGCCCGGCCAGGGCCGCGACCATGTCCTTGCTGGTTGCTACCGGAACGATCTCGAACTCCACCAGATCGGCCCATTCGATGACCCAACGCTGCAGCAGCGTGACGTCATCGGCCTCGACAAGCAGGAAGCAGCGGCTCATGTCGCCTGCGATCCAGCTATGGTGAACGACAAGCGCGTCCGGTTTCAGCCGGCCCCGATTGCGGAACCGCCGGTAGATTTCCTTGCGGTCGCAGCCGCGAAAATCCTCGACAACGAAAAACAGCATCTTGCCCCCATTCAGTTGATTGTCTTAGCCGGATTCAGCGACGCCAGGCGATCCCGTCCGGATGCAAAATGCTTTAGCGACCAGTGCGCTCCAGCCGCTCCAGGAACCATTGCGTAAGCCGCACCCAGAGCTCGTCCTTCTCGCCGGAATCCTCCCAGCCATGGTCGAGATTGGGGTTATCGTTGACCTCGATGACGAAGACGCCGTCCTTGGTTTCCTTGAGGTCGACGCCGTAGAGCCCGTCGCCGATGCAGCGCGCCGCCTTGACCGCCGTCTCGACCACGTGCGGCGGCGTCTGCTTCAGCGTGAAGGTCTTGATGCCGCCCTGATCGGGCTTGCCGTTGGCCTTGTGGTTGACGATCTGCCAGTGTTTTTTGGCCATCAGGTAATGCACGGCAAACAGCGGTTGGCCGCCGAGCACGCCGACGCGCCAATCATATTCGGTGGGGATGAATTTCTGCGCGATGAGGAGGTCGGAATCCTCCAGCCACTCGGTCGCCAGCTTTGTCAGATCGGCAAGGTTCTCGCATTTCTTGACCCCGCGCGAGAAGGATGAGTCCGGGATTTTCAGCACCAGCGGAAAGCCCAGCGTCTGGGCGGCGAGCTCCAGATCGGAGGTGCCGGCAATCATCACCGTCGGCGGTACCGGCACCTTGTTGTAGGTCATCAGCTCGTTGAGATAGACCTTGTTGGTGCAGCGGATCATCGACAGCGGGTCGTCGATCACCGGCATGCCCTCCTGCTGGGCGCGGCGCGCGAAGCGGTAGGTGTGGTTGGAGATGGATGTCGTCTCGCGGATGAACAGCGCGTCGTAATTGGCGAGCTTGGCCAAATCCTTCCTGGTGATCGGCTCGACCTCGACGCCCATCTTCTCCGCGATCCTCGCCCAGTAGCGCAGGGACGAAATCTCCGAAGGCGGCAATTCCTCATGCGGATCGACGAGCGTCGCGAACGTGTAGCGCGCCGGCGTGCGCCCCTTGGTGTCGCGCCACTCGCGGTTGGTGTAGGTCTCCAGGCATTGCAGGAAGACTTCTTCTTGCTCCTCGCTCATGCGCGCGAGCGGCAGGAAGCCGATCTTGCGGATCGAAGCCCATTCGGCGCTGTCCTTGATGTGGACCTCGAGCGCCGGCGCGCGAAACCAGTCGAACAAAAGCTTGGTGAACCGGTCCCAAACTTTCGAGGGCCCGATGCCAAAAAAGACTGCGACCTTCGTCGGAAAGGTTCCGTCGAGATCCTTGCGGCATTTGTTGAGAGCGAGCTCGAGTTCCGGCAACGCATGCTCATAGAGCTTGCGCTCCGACAGATCGATCATGGTCTCGACGGTCGGGATCACTTTGTGGCCGCGCGATCCGGCGAGCAGCGAGGCATAATAGCCGCGGCTCTGATAGCCGTAGTTGTTCGACAGGTTGATCACCTTAGGGCGCTGGCCGCGAAACAGCGCCGGATGCGCGAGATAGTCGCGGTTGGTGATGATCTTGTGCGGCGTCGCCACCTGGTCGAGATCGTTCTGCCTGCCTGTAAGGATGACCCAGGTCATTGTGTCAGCGTTTTCCCAGGTTGATGGCGGCGCGCAACCCGTCGCGGCCGAACTGAGCCATGTTCATGAAGATGCCATAGGGCACGGGAATGTTGGCGGCGTCGAGGATGGTTTCCTGCCTTTCGTCTTCGACCCAAGGATCGTGGATGAGGATATGGTCGCCGTCGTCGCCGATGGCCAGCACCCAATGCGGCACCTTCTTGCCGAACATCAGGAAGCCGCTGATCAACACCAGCACCAGCTTGCCCTCGGCAAGGGCGGCGCGGATGTCGTCGATGCCGAACGGACGGTAATTCACCGGGATGCCGTAAAGTTCCGCTCGCCGGCGGAAGTCGACCTGGGCGAGCTCCATCACCCGGCGCTTTTCCTCGCTGCGCACCGACTGCAGGAACAGCGCGCCGTGAAAGGATACGAAGATCTCGGCGGCG
Source organism: Mesorhizobium sp. M1A.F.Ca.IN.022.06.1.1 (assembly GCF_003952605.1). Lineage (NCBI taxonomy): Bacteria > Pseudomonadati > Pseudomonadota > Alphaproteobacteria > Hyphomicrobiales > Phyllobacteriaceae > Mesorhizobium > Mesorhizobium sp. M1A.F.Ca.IN.022.06.1.1. The sequence continues at coordinate 1,109,568 of NZ_CP034455.1, forward strand.
AGCCCGCTTTCATAGCCGGCAACCGCCAGGCCGAAAGGCTCGCAGCCGCCCGGCCCCGACATCATGAATACCGTGGTCGCCTCGCGCCACAGGCGTATTTCCATGACCGGATCGGGCACGAAGCCGGAATCGAAATTGGCCATTGCCATCATCAGGCAGCACGGACCGCAGGTGAACTCGCAGGTCTGCTGGTAAAACGGCACCCCGGTGCTGGTCGGGACATCGCCGCGCAGCGTCTTTTCGTAACGCAGCGCGGTGGCGCCGTCCTCGTAATAGTCGGGCTCGCGGCCGATTTTTCGGTAGCCTGCCTGCTCGTAGATGCCGATGGCGCGCTGATTGTCCTCGCGAACCTCGAGCCGCAGCATCATGCGATCGTGTTCATAAGCCGCCTCTTCGGCCGCGGCCAGCAGTTGGCGGCCGATGCCGAGATTGCCGAAGAACGGACCGACGGCGATGGAATAGAGCCGGGCCACGCCGCTGCCCTTGCGAAACAAGACCACCGCGTAGCCGGCGACATGGCCGTCATTCTCGGCCACCAGCATCTCGGCGGTCTCACGCTCGATCAACTGGCGAAAAGAGCGGCGCGACAGGCGATCGCTTGAGAAAACAGCCTTCTCGATGGCGGCGAGGTCATCGACGTCCGACGCGCGGGCCTTGCGGATCTCGGCAGGCATGCGGGGTTTGGGAGAACCTCGATTGGATTAAAGGAAACGGCCCCGGTCAAAAGCAGCACCCCGGCCGAAGCGCCGGTCTTCATCAAGCGCTATCGCTCCTTGATTAGGGCCGAATTGTGACAGGTTCCGCGGCGGCAGAAAAGCACCACGGCTTTGAACTGAACCACTAATTCGAAACAGCGTAGGCCGTTGAAAACAGCCGCCTCCTCAGCTCGAAATACCGGCCAGAAGCTGGCCATAGGCGCTCTTGGCGACCTCCGACAGACGCTCCGGCGGCAATGTGCCGACGACGGCGCAGCCATAGCCCTTGTCCAGCCAATACACCGCTTCCGGACCGTCAGCCTCGGCCGTATAGGTTCCCTTGGTGGTCTGCGATGATTCGGCGGTGACGAAGAGCGAGATGCGCTCGCCCTTGGCGTCCTCGTAAAGCAACATCGCGGCCTTGCCACGCTCGCCCGCCGGCAACAGCCGGCCGCCGACGAGTGCGAAGCCCTCGGCCGCGAGATCGGGCGCCACCAGCTTCAGCCCTACCCGGTTGGACAGCCAGGTCTGCAGATGGTCCTTGTCGCTTGCCGGCACCTCAACCGCGTGACGCTTCTCGGCGGCGTAGATGAGATGGGCGGAAATCGCCTGCTCCGCGAGTTGGTCGTCGCTCTGACCGCTGCGGCCAATGCCGTCGATGCCGGCGAGATAGCCACCGAACCCGCCGACCATCAGCACGGCTGCCGCCGCCGCCGAAAGCCACCAGCGCGAGCGCCAGGCAGGCGTCCGCGCCGGCGCTTCGCCAAGCACCGCGTGCCGTAGCCTTGCCGGCACCGGTTCGTCCATCACGCCGGCCAGGGCGGCGCGGAGCGCCGCACGGTCGGCTATGTAACGGGCGCTCTTCGCCTTCATTTCGGGATTGGCTTCGAGCCAGGCGTCATAGGCCATGCGCTCCTCGCCCGGCAGCTCGCCATCGAGGGCCATGTGGATATCGCGTTCGGTGAAATCGCGCCGGGTCATCGCTCGACGATCCTTATCGAGCGGCGGCGCGAGGAGTCGTCCAGCAGGCCGCGCAGTTCCTCGCGGCCGCGCGCGATGCGCGACATCAGCGTGCCGGCCGGCACGCCCAGGATGTTGGCGGCCTCGGCATAGGAAAAGCCTTCGATAGCGACCATGACCAATGCCGCGCGCCGATCGGGGCCGATCGCCTGCAGGGCATCCATGATCTCGCGCGAGGCTATGCTTTCGACCTGATCGGCGGGCGCGGCCTGGGCCTCGCCGGCTTCCAGAGGCAACATTGCCGCCTCGCCTCGCCGGTTAACCTTGCGCATCTGGTCGATGAACAGATGATGCATGATCGTAAACAGCCACCTCCTGGGGCTTTCTCCAGTTTGCCAGTTGTCGAGCCGCACAAGCGCCCGCTCGAGGCAGTCCTGGACGAGATCGTCGGCGGAATCGCGGTCGCGCAGCAACGAGCGCGCGTAGCGGCGCAGACGCGGTATCTCGCTCAGGATCGCTGCCTTCTTGTCGTCCATGACCGCTTGTTTCGTGGTCGTCTTCCATTCGATTGAACGCGCCTTCCCGGCGCGGCGCAAGCAGCCAGCACGAAGCGGACCACCCGCTCCGGTACCCAAGCACCTGGATAACGCCGGCGGATGCCGGTTTATTCCCGGCGCGAGCGGAAGCGGAACCAAGGTTGAATACCGGTTCCGGCCATCGTATATTCGTCATTGAATATCTTGCATATTCATCTTAGAATATACGCCGGAGGAATTCGACAATGTCTTTGTATATCCGCGATGACGAGGTTGACGCGCTGGCTCGTCAGCTGCAGTCCGCGATCAAGGCGCCCACGAAGACTGAAGCCGTGCGGATCGCGCTCAAGCGTGAGCTCGAACGGGCACATGCCGTCCTCCCACTAAGCGAGCGCATTAGAAAGTATCAGGACGCAGCGAGGGCGCTCGGTCCGGACGACCCGGACTTCAACATGAAGAAATTCATGGACGAAGGATGGGATGACCTCTGATGTTCCTCGATGCTTCCGCTATCATCGCTATCATATCAGAAGAGCCGGATGCGAACCGCCTTCTTAGGAAAATGGAAGCCGCCGAGAAGCTTTATTTCTCGCCGAGTTCCGCATTCGAGGCGATTGTTGGGATAGCTCGCAGGAAGTCCGTAGCGGAAAACGGCGACCAGCTTCCGACACCACCCGCCCTGATCGAAGGATGTAAAATGATCGTCTTGGGTTTCCTGGCCGAACTCAAGGCCGTTGAGGTCCCGCTGGACACGCGGATCCGAGAACTCGCTGTAAGGGCCGCGCAAGATTATGGTCGATATGTGGGCCACCCAGCCAAACTGAATTTCGGCGACTGCTTCAGCTACGCATGCGCCAAAGCCTATCGCGTACCTCTGCTCTACAAAGGCAACGACTTCTCGCAGACCGATCTGGCCTGACCTTTATTCGGCTCCTAACCTCGCCGCCCTTGTCAGCAGACGCTGATAGAAAAGTCCGATGCCGATCAGCACGGCGCCCAGACCGATGAAGGAGAGTGCGCGCAGCACGCCTTCCAGCTCCGACATGTCGAAGAGGAAGACCTTCAGCACGGCGACCGCTATGAGCACGGCCGAGGCAATGCGCAGCACCTGCGACCTCAGCCAGACGCCGGCGGTCAGCAGCGCCACGCCGATGACCAGCCAGAGCGCCGAATAGGTATAGGTCTCAAGCTGGCCGAGGCCGCTCCACAGGCCGATAAACTCGCCCTTGAACAGGCGCCGGACCGACAGCGTGGCGTAGGCGAAGGCGAGCAGCGAAGCGACCAGCGCCAGCATCGCGGCATACCATCTCGGGCGCCTCTCGCGGACATAAAGCGCCAATGCTCCTGCTGCGACCGCCGGCAGCAGATAGGCGAGCAACAACAGGTTGAAGAACGGGACGGCGCCGGTCGATTCATCCGTCAGCAGCGGGTTCAGCACCACGAAGTGCCGGATGAGGATGAAGGCGACCGAGAGCACGCCGGCGGCCATCGAGCCATAGCGCAACACCGGGCTCGGCGAGCGCAGGTCGATAGCGACCAGTATGGCGCCGGCGCCTAGCGCGATCAGCGTGTAGATCGCCTGCTCGGCAAGGGTGACGGGGCCGGTGTCGATGACGCCGCCATGCATGGCATGGCGCACCAGCATCGCAATCGTGAGCAGGCCGAACAGCGCCGAGGCCGCTTCCATGGCAAGACGCGGCCGTCCGTTGGTGGTGCGCGCGAGTTGCCAGGCGGCGAAGCCGAAGGCGAGCGCCGGAACGCCATAGCCCGGCAAGAGCCAATTGAAGACCGGCGTCGTCGACAGTGCCGCCGCGCCCACGATGGTTGGATCGAAGGCGACGCGGCCGAGCACGGCGACCGCCGCGCCGACCGCGATCCAGCCCAGCACCGGGAAGCTGCGCCAGCGCGTCGCGAGCGCCGGCACGACGGCGGCGGCGCCGAGCAGCACCGTCGTCCAGCTGGAGCCGAAGGCCATGTGCAGCATCAACAAGCCTGCGACGCCGCCGCCGCCGAGCGCGAAGGAGACGGCGGGGCCGCCGCGGAGCGGCGGTTCCTCGGCGCGCGCGATCCACTCGCCGCCGGCGGCAAAGACGAGCACCAGAAGCAGGGCCGGCAGCGCGTAGCCAAAATCGCGGTCGATGTCGCCGAAGGTGAGCCAGAGCGCGGTGAGCACGACCAGCGGCACAATGCCACCCCATGCCGCCCAGGACGCGGCGCGGATGGGCGCAGCAGCCGCAAAGCGGCGCGCGGCCCAGAACCCGACTGCGACGAAGACCAGGGCAAGCGCGATGCCGAGGCGGAAGGTCAGCGTGTCGGATGCGGCCAGCGGCTCGGCGCCCAGGCCGACATCCAGCGCATCGGCGCCGATGGTGGCGGGCGGGATGATGCCGAGATAGATCAGCGCGGTCGCCAGGCCGGCGGCGAAGAGGAGCGGCAAGGCGCGCGGCCGGTAGAGCGCCACTGCCAGCAGCGCGGCGAGCAGCACCGCGCCGTGCGAGGCATAACCCGCCTTGGCAAACACCGGATCGACCGACAGCCCGAGCGCGGTCAGCGCAACGAAGAAGCCGGGCGCGATTGATGGCCAGTCGAAGCCGGGCTCCGCGTCGTCGCGGCCAGCAGTCAAGAAATCGGCTAGCCAGACGAAGGCGAGCACGGCAAGCGAGGCCAGGCTGATGAACAGCACCGTCGAGAGATTCACCTCCGGTGCATTGGTCATGTAGACGATGGTCCAGATGCCGGTGCCGGCAAAGGCTGCCGCCACAAGCGCCTTCCAATCGCGGATGCGGGCGATAGCCGCCGTGGCGGCAAGCACGATCGCCAAATAGACGAACAGCGCCCACGGGTTCGGCGCCTCCGAGGCGACGAGCGCCGGCGTCACCATGGCACCGATGAGGCCGATGCCGGCCAGCGCCAGGCCGTGGACCAGCGAGACGGCAATGGTGGCGACGCCGATCGCGCCGAGCAGCGTGAAGGCGAGCGCCGGGCCGATAAAGCCGTAGATGCCATAGGCTGCATAGACGGTGCCGAACAGGATAAAGGCGCCAGCGCCCGTCAGAATCGCCGGGATGTAGGCGCCGGCAGCCCCCTGCACCGGCACCCGGAAGCCGGTGCGGCGGATGAACTCGGCGCCGGCAAGCAACACAAGACCGAGAACGCCGGCCATGGTCAGTCGCACGCCGGGGCCGAAAATGCCGGCCTCGATCGTGTAGCGGATCAGGAACAGGCCACCCAGCGCCAGCGCGATGCCGCCGACCCAGACCGCCCAACGCGTGCCGAGGGCCGTCTCGACATCGCGGGCGGCCCTTGCAGGTACTGCCGCTTCGGCCGGCGCGGCAGGTTGCGTCAATTGTCCCTCTCCGGCGGGTTCGGACGGACTCCCCTCGCCCGCTTGGGCTGGCGCTTCGGCTTTTGGTTCGTCGGGCGTCGCGGCGGCTGTGGCCTGCGGGGCTGCTTCACCTGCCGACGGCGCGGCCGCTGCGGCAATCACGGCGGTAGCTTCGCCTGCAGCAGCTTCCGCGACCTCGCCAGGCCGGGGCGCGGGCTGCGGGATGCCCGAAAGCACCAAGCTGCGCAGCGCGCCAAGCTCGCGCTCGATCAGTCCGAGGCGCGTTTGCTGGCGTGAAATGATAACGAATAGAGCGATGACGGCGGCAATGGCGATCAGGCCGAAAAACATGGCGGTTTCCCCTCAAAACCGTGCCAGTCGTGGCCGACAAATGCGGCGATGAGACGGCTACCCAATCAGCGCCCTGCCGGCCTGCAAGATCGAGCATGTTTCGGCGCCGATTGCCAGCGACCGCAGGCTTTATCCAACGGCGATACGTCGAAGCGGCTGAGGCTCGGGCCGCAAATTGCCGGCCGCTCGCCGCGGACCACTCGTGCTATCCTCGAACGCTAGCGGGAATTAACAAGAGGATGACCGATGCCGCAACGAAGCGCGGGCCTGCTGATCTTCAAGCAAACCGCCGGTGTGTTCGAGTTCCTGCTGGTCCATCCCGGCGGACCGTTCTGGGCAAGGAAAGATGAACGGGCCTGGTCGATCCCGAAGGGGCTGATCGACGATGGCGAGGACGATCTCGTGGCCGCTCGGCGTGAGGCCGAGGAGGAGCTAGGCGTCGCGATCGACGGCGATTTCCAGCCAGTCGGCAGCTACAAGCAGCCGGGCGGTAAAATCGTGATCGCCTGGAGCGTCGAAGCGGACATCGATGTGAATGCCGTCAGGAGCAACATGTTCACCATGGAATGGCCGCCAAGGTCGGGCGCCATGAAGGAATTTCCCGAAGTGGACAAAGCCGGCTGGTTCTCGCTCCCAGAGGCAGGTCTCAAGATCCTGGAAGGCCAGCGTCCCATCCTCGACGATTTTCTGGAACGACGGCGAGCCGATTAGATCCTCGCCTCATTCGCGGCAATCACCTTCACCGCCACCTGATGCCGGCGCAGCGCCGCGAGGAATCCAGCGCGGGCGTCGGGCGGCTCGATGCCGCGCGGCTCATAGACGTGGCGAGTGAAGAAGAAGCCGGTCAGCCGGAAGGCGTCCTCGAGCGCCGCGGCATCGGCGCGCACGCCGGTGCCGCGCTGCAGGAAGGCCGGCAGCGCCAGCATCTTGTCGTGCCAAGCCGCGCCCGCGGCGCGCGAGACGGCGCGTCCGGATTTCGGCGAGACATAGGCGAGATCCTGCCGTGATCCGGTCGCCGCGCACTGGCTGAGGTCGAGGCCGAAGCCGAGTTCATCCAGGATCAGCAATTCGAAGCGCGCCACCAACTCGCCCGCGGCATCGGCATCGCCCAGATGGGAGATCATCACCGCAAGAGCCTCGTAGAGGCCGCCATGGGCATCGCGTTCGGGCAGAAGCCTGAGATGCGCGGCCATGGTCTGCAGGCCGTAGACGGCGACTGCGCTGTCCATCAGCCGGGCGGCGTTCATCTCGATCGCCTCGGCCTGGAAGATGCCGAGATGCTCGTCGAGACGTGCCCGCCACAAAAGGTCGACGCGATTGCCGGGCTGCAGCACCGGCTGCTGCTTGCGCGAGCGGCCGCCCCGCACCAGGCCGAGATGCCGGCCATGGGCGCGCGTCATCACCTCGAGGATGGCGCTGGTTTCGCCATGCCTGCGGGTGCCGAGAATGATTCCCTCGTCGCGCCATTCCATACGTCGAGCTTTTCACCTGTTGGGCGGCGAAATCAAGATTGCCGCCCGTGACCCATAATCTGTTCCGACAGTGATGGCAGGCAACATCCGCCGCTGCCGCCGCGGCGGCAATATCGGAAAATTCTCAGAAACCGTTCGGGATTTTTCGGCCGCGCCAGCGCCAAATATCGGCGCGTTGACCGGATGAACCGGCGCAGACCGCCGAGCGGCTCGGCTGGCTATTTCCCGAAGCGTCGACCTCTCGGGCAGGCGACCACTCGCTACAATGGCCCGATGAGAGGATCGATATGAGCTCCTTCCTGGGCGTGGTGCGCGGGCACCAGTTGACCATCTTCTTTTCGCTGGCGCTCGGCCTGACATGGCTGGCGTTCATTCCCTTCTATCTGTCGTATGGCGAGAGCATTCCCTGGTTCACCTTCGGACCGGCAATCTCGGGCTTCACCGTCGCGGCACTCGCCGGCGGCTGGGGCGCGGTGAAGACCATCCTCGCCTCGATGGTGAAATGGCGCGTTCGCCCGATCTGGTATCTGGTGGCGGTCGGCCTACCGTTCGGGACACAGCTCGCCTCGATCCTGATCAATCCGTTCCTCGGTTCGGCGGAGCCGTCGTGGGGGAACATTCCTACCTTCTCCGAGGTGGCGCCCATGATCGCGCTCTATGCCGTATTCAGCGGTCCGCTGGGCGAGGAACCCGGCTGGCGCGGCTTCGCGACCCCGCATCTTCTTGGCCGTCGCCCCGCGCTCGCCGGCAGCCTGATCCTCGGCGTAATATGGGCAATCTGGCACTTGCCGCTCGGCCTGCTCGGCGATCTCAGCCTCTACAGCACGATCAACGTGGTGCTGGCCGGGATCGTCTTCACCTGGCTTTACCAGAACACGGGCAGCGTATTGCTGGCCATCCTGATGCATGTCTCACACCAGAACAGCGTACGCTTCCTCGCCAAGGTGTTCGTCGACGGCGACCATATCCAGCAGCAATGGCTCGGCGTCGCGATCTGGGCGGTCATCGCGGTCGCGATCGTTGCCTATTACGGCACGGAAAGCTTTGTACGGCGGCCTGCGAAGCGACTTGCCACTGCATGGATACTCGACCGGTGAGGGCGCCTGCTCGGCGCCGTCATCCCCATTTGCGATGATCGGCGAGCACTTCGTCGATCACCCGGCGCTGCCTCCCGACCTCGGCCTGGTTGGCGTCGTGACCGGCAACGGTGATGAGCGCCTTCCACAGCGTCCAGCCGCGTCCGCGCGCCCAGGTCGCGTCATCGACGGCGATGCGCGCGCGGAATGCCTCGCGGCTCTCGCCCTCGAACAGCGTCCAGGCAATCGCCAGATCGCAGGAGGGATCGCCGACGCCCGACGTGCCGAAGTCGATGACAGCGCTCAGACGGCCGTCCTCGACCAGCAGATTGCCTGAGGCGACATCGCCGTGGAACCAGACGGGCGAGCCGTGCCAGCCGGCAGCAAGCGCCGCCTTCCAGACGGCAGTGGCGGCTTGCGTATCGATCCGGCCTTCAAGCGCAGCGATGGCCTGTCTCGCCTCGCCGTCATAGACGGCCAGCGGGCCGCCGCGATAAAAATTGTGCTGGCCAGGTGCCGGGCCGGCGGTCGGATCAATCCGTTTCAGGGCAACGAGGAACTCAGCCAGCGAGACCGCGAACGCGCGAAGGTCGGCGATGTGCCCGGTTTTCGCCGTCTCGCCTTCGATCCAGCGGTAGACGGACCAGTGCCAGGGATAGCCCGCCGCCGGCTCGCCCATGGCGAGCGGCTCGGGAATCGGCAGCGGCAGAAGCGGCGCGAGCTTGGGCAGCCAGCGATGCTCCTTCTCGACCTGCAGCGCATAGTGAGCAGCACTTGGCAGCCTGACCGCCATCGTGTCGCCGAGATGGAAGGTGCGGTTGTCCCAGCCGCCGAACGCGACCGGCTTCACAGGCAGATGCCGCCATTCGGGAAACTGCGCGTCGACGAGCCGCCGCACGAGAGCGGTGCCGATATCCATCTTCGGGCTGTGCATGTCGTTATCCCAAAACTGCGTCGCTTTTGGGCGACATGGATCAGTTGGGAAACTCCAATCCCATCTCGCGATAGCGCTCGGGGTCGTCGCCCCAGTTCTCGCGCACCTTGACGAACAGGAAAAGATGCACCTTCTGCTCGAGGATCTCGGCGATCTCGGCGCGCGCGGCCTGGCCGATGGCGCGGATCGTCTCGCCCTTGTGGCCAAGCACGATCTTCTTCTGGCTCTCGCGCTCGACATAGATGACCTGCTCGATGCGCACCGAGCCGTCCTTCTTCTCCTCCCACTTCTCGGTCTCGATATGCGAGGAATAGGGAAGCTCCTGATGGAGCCTCAGATAAAGCTTTTCGCGCGTGATCTCGGCCGCGAGCTGGCGCATCGGCAGATCGGAGATCTGGTCTTCCGGATAGTACCAGGGACCGGCTGGAAGGGTCTCGGCAAGATAATCGAGCAGGTCCTTGCAGCCGGAGCCGGTGAGCGCCGAGACCATGAAGGTGCGCTTGAACGGCACTCTTTCGTTCGCTGCCGCGGCCAAAGCAAGCAGCGTCTCCGGCTTGACCCGGTCGACCTTGTTGAGGACGAGCAGCATCGGCTGCTTGACGTCCTTCAGCCGGTCGAGGATCGCGTCGGCGTCGCCTTTGATGCCGCGTTCGGCATCGATCAGCAGCACCACGACATCGGCATCCTTGGCGCCGCCCCAGGCGGTGCTGACCATGGCCGTGTCCAGCCGCCGCCTCGGCTTGAAGATGCCGGGCGTGTCGACGAAGACGATCTGCGCGTTGTCATGCGTGGCGATGCCGCGCACGATGGCTCGCGTGGTCTGCACCTTGTGGGTGACGATCGACACTTTCGCGCCGACCAGCTGGTTGACCAGCGTCGACTTGCCGGCATTGGGCGCGCCAATCAGGGCGACGAAGCCTGAGCGCGTAGGAGGCGTTTCGGAGGTTTCGGTGGCGGTCATGCAGCGCTCCATACGCCTTCGCGCAGCAGCAACGCGGCCGCCGCCGCCTGCTCCGCTTCCCGCTTGGAACGGCCGCTGCCGATCGCCGGCGCGAAAGAGCCGACCTTGACGCTGACGGTGAACAGCGGGTCGTGGTCGGGCCCTTCGCGAGCATCCACCCGGTAGGCCGGCACCGCGCCCGACGCCGCCTGGTGCGCCCACTCCTGCAACTCGGTCTTGGCATCGCGGCGGGCAGCACCGATCGCCTGCGAGCGCGGCTGCCAGTAGCGGTGGATAAACGCGCGGGCGGTCTCAAGGCCACCATCCAGATAAAGCACAGCGATCAGCGACTCCAGCGCGTCGGCACGCAGATTGGTTCGCTTGCGGCCTTCGAGATTGCGCACGTCGGAGCCGGCGCGGATCAGCTCCGGCAGGCCGATCTCCTCGGCGACCTCGGAGAGCGCCTCGGCATTGACCAGCGCGTTGAGGCGGAGCGACAGCTCGCCCTCGGCGGCATCCGGAAAGGCAGCGAGCAGCATGTCGGCCACGACCAGGCCGAGAACGCGGTCGCCCAAAAATTCGAAGCGTTCGTAGTCCACGCCGGCATGCGTCGAACGCGCGCTGGCATGGGTCAGCGCGCGCTGCAGACGCTGGCGGTCGGCGAAGGCGTGGCCGGTGCGCTCGACAAGCGCTTCGGCAAGGGCATCGGCGGTCAAACGCTTGGTCGCCGCCATAACCTTAGTGGACGAGATGGAACAGGCGGCCGGCACGCATCAGCGACGGCCACTTCCAGATTTCCAACGGGCTTGCGCCATCGGCGATCGAGAAGAAGATGACGTTGGCGCGGCCGACGAGGTTCTCGGCCGGCACGAAACCGACGGTGAAGCGGCTGTCGGAGGAATTGTCGCGATTGTCGCCCATCATGAAATAGTGGCCGGGCGGCACATCGAACTCGCGCGTGTTATCGCCGATCGAATTGGGCGTCAGATCGAGCGTGTCATAATTGACGCCGTTGGGCAGCGTCTCGCGATAGACGTCGACGGGACGGTCGACCTCGGTGATGTCGGGGTTGTCGATCTGGCCGACCTTTTCGCGCGGCACCGCGGTGCCGTTGATGAAGAGCTGGCCGTCCTTGACCTGGATCTTGTCGCCGGGCAGGCCGACGACGCGCTTGATGTAGTCGACGGACGGATCCGGCGGGAACTTGAACACGACCACGTCGCCGCGCTTGGGCTCAGAGCCCCAGATGCGGCCGGAGAAAATGTTGGGGCCGAAGGGCAGCGAGTAGCGCGAATAGCCATAGGCCCATTTGGTGACGAACAGATAGTCGCCTTCGAGCAGCGTCGGCCGCATCGAGCCGGAGGGGATGGAGAAGGGCTGGAACAGCAGCGTGCGGATGACAAGCGCGAGCAGCAGAGCCTGGATGATGACGGAAAAGGTTTCCCCAAGCCCGCCGGATTTCTTCTGCGATTTTTCAGCCACGCTCATGTCGTCCTCGATTGTGCGTTGGTTGGTATAGAGTCTCGGCGCGCGCTGGGCAACGTCATGCCGCCCGTGGTCAGATGGAATCAATGTGGCGCTTGTTCGGCGGGCACTGCCTCGATGATCACAAAGGCTTGAGCAAGTGGAAAATCGTCGGTGATAGTGAGGTGGATCAGCGCATGGTGGCCCTTGGGCAGGATTTTTTCCAGCCTGGCGGCAGCGCCGCCGGTGAGCGCCATGGTGGGCGCTCCGCTGGGCAGGTTGACCACGCCCATGTCGCGCCAGAAGACGCCCTCGGCCATGCCGGTGCCAAGCGCCTTGGCGCAGGCCTCCTTGGCGGCGAAGCGCTTGGCGTAGGAAGCGGCACGGGCCGCGCGCTTCTCCGACTTGGCCTGCTCGACCTCGGTGTAGATACGCTGGATAAAGCGCTGGCCGTGCCGTTCCAGGGACTTCTCGATACGTCTGATGTCGATCAGGTCACTGCCGATGCCGATGATCATTCCGCGGGAACTTCCCGTCCGCCCTGCCGGGCCTTCCTGGCTCGCTCGGTCATTCGCCGCTGCCGTTGCGCGCGAAAAGCGGTCATGCCCCACCGCGTGACACCATAGAAGACGAGCCCGAAGACCAAGCCGAGGGGCACCGCGCCGAGAAGCATCGGCTCCAGGATCGGGTGCCACAGCTTGGCGAAGGAAAGCGTGTGCATCATTTCCCCGAGATGCTCCGGCGGCCCATGCCTGGGCAGATGTTCATGCAGGATGAGCTTGCCAGTCTCCCAGGACGCGCCCCAGAGCAGCGGGAAGGACAGCGGATTGCCGAAGAACACCGCACCGAGGGCTGCCGCCACCAGATTGCCGGCGATCACCCAGCAGAGCACGGCGGCGATGATGAAGTGGAAGCCCAGCGGGAAGAAGGAGGCGAAAACGCCTGCCGCGACTCCGGCGGCCACCGAATGGGGCGTCGCTTTCAGCCGCAGAATGCGCTTGGAGAAATACTGAACGGAGCGCGAGAACGAGCGGCGCGGCCATAGGTAAGTACGCACCCGCTCCAGGAGGCCATCAGGCTCTCGGCGTCGAAAAAGCACTCTGTTTCGGTTCCTGGTCCAACACACGCTTCCCTGCCAGCCGGGTCGCGCCAACATTATCTTGCGCTTCACCGGCGCAGGAAGGCAACAAAACTTTGCTATAGCGGCGATTGCCAGACCACGGAACAGCGAAACGTCGCCGCGATGGTCTGCCGCAGGCTCTTACATGAGCGCCATTCTGGCGAAACTGAGGAAGACTGGGCAAAGCATGTTTGGCCATTCGTCCTTGCGCGACCGCGGCGCCGAGGTATCGGACGCGGTCAGCCTGGGCTTTTCAGCTAAGTTCGATATTCGCTGACCTCGACCAGGTTGTCGTCGGGATCCCGGAAATAGACCGACATCATTCTGCCGCGAGCACCGGTGCGCTCGACAGGTCCGACTTCGACCGCCACACCGTTGGCTTCGAGGCTGGCGCGGATGTCGGCAAGAGGCACCGCAGCAATGAGGCAGAAATCGCCGGAGCCCGGCGTCGGCGCCTTCGCCTTCGGCTCAAAGGTGCGAGCGACCTCGTGCAGATTGATCTTCTGCGATCCGAACAGAAGCGCGGTCGGCCGGCTCGGCTCGTCCAGCCGCCCCATGCCCAGCACGCGCTGATAGAAGTCGCAAGTCGCTTCGACAGACCGGACCGTCAGGACGAAATGATCGATGCCGGCTATCATGGGGCCTCTGCGCGCTTCGCTGGCAAAGAGATTCAACCGGCACCCTCAGGTGCTTGTTTTCATTCATCGCCAGGTCAGATATTTCGGCTTCCCGGCTTAACGGCAGGGATGGCGGCAAGTTCCGGCGGCAGGCGGTCGGGCGGGTAGGCCGGCACCTCATATTCGGCGAGCGCAATCAGCGGCACGCCGACATCGGTCTTGCCGGCCGAGCGGTCGATGATGCAGGCGGCCGCCACCACCTCGGCGCCGAGCTGGCGCAGGCAGTCGATGGTCTCGCGAATCGAGAGACCCGTGGTGACGATGTCCTCGACAATGACGACGCGCGATCCCTTTGCGATCTCGAAGCGACGCAGTCGGAACTCGCCCCCTTCCCGCTCGACCCAGACCGCCGGCGCGCCGAGATGGCGCGAGGTCTCGTAGGCCGGGATCAGGCCGCCGATCGCCGGGCCGACGACATAGTCGATCCTGCCCGGCACCGCCTCACGAATCTTCTCGGCCAGCGCCTTGCACAGGCGCTCGGTCTTGTCGGCATGCATGAAGACGCGCGCCTTCTGCAGGAAGATCGGGCTGCGCAGTCCGGACGTCAGGATGAAGTGCCCCTCGAGAACCGCGCCCGCCTCGCGGAAAATGCCCAGCACTTCATCGGTGTTCATTGTTCGCTCCATGCTCTTGGCGAGTGGTGAGTAATGAGTAGTGAATAGAATAGCGATGAGTGAATGGTGAATGGTAGTGATAGGCAACCTAATTCACTATTCACTGTTTACTATTCACCCATTCACACGCCGTGCGTCGCTGACGCTCGAATTATCCTTGAGCTGCGACAGCAGCCGGTTGAGGTGCTTCAGGTCCCAAACCTCGAGGTCGATCAGCATCTCGGTGAAATCGGGCGCGGTGCGCACCATCGACAGCGTGTGGATGTTGGCATCGTTAGACGCGACGACCTGCGCGATGTCGGCGAGCGAGCCCGGCGCATTGATGGCTGTGACCGAGATGCGGGCCGGGAAGCGCTCCTTGGTACGCTCGTCGATGTCCCAGCGCACATCGATCCAGCGCTCGGGCTGGTCGTCGAAAGCCTGCAGGGCCGGCGACTGGATAGGATAAATGGTGATACCGGTTCCTGGCTGAATGATGCCGACGATGCGGTCGCCGGGCACCGCCCCTTCCGGCGCGAAGCGCACCGGCAGGTCGCCGCGCACGCCGCGGATGGGCACCGCACCGTCGCGCTGCTGGTCCTTGCCCTTGCGCGCGGCGCGGCCGGGCATCTGGAACAGCATGCCCGCGGCGTTGCGGATCTTGGACCAGCCTTCCTCGCGCTGCTTGGGCGCCGCGACCGTGACGCGCTCGTCCTTGTAGTCGGGGAAGACTGCTTTCATGACATCGGTCGAGGCAAGCTCGCCGCGGCCGACAGAGGCCAGCACGTCCTCTATATCCTTGCGCGCCAGGCGATGCAGAACCGGCTTCAGGCTTTCCTTGGTGAAGTTCTTGCCGGCGCGCTCGAAGGCGCGTTCGAGGATGCGGGCGCCGAGCCCGGAATATTGCTTGCGGATGGCATTCTTGGTGGCGCGGCGGATGGCGGCGCGCGCCTTGCCGGTGACGACGACCGATTCCCAGGCTGCCGGCGGCACCTGCGCCTTGGAGCGGATGATCTCGACCTCGTCGCCGTTCTTCAACTCCGTCATCAGCGGCATGATGCGGCCGTTGACCTTGGCGCCGACACAGGTGTCGCCGACATCGGTGTGGACGGCATAGGCGAAGTCGATGGGGGTGGCGCCGCGCGGCAGGGCGATCAGCATGCCCTTGGGCGTGAAGCAGAACACCTGGTCCTGGAACAGCTCGAGCTTGGTGTTTTCCAGGAAATCCTCGGGATTGTCGCCCTCGGCCAGTTGCTCGATGGTGCGGCGCAGCCAGGCATAGGCGTTGGTCTCCTTGGAGATCGCGTGCGCTGCGCCGTTCGGCTTGCCGCCGCTGTCCTTGTAGATCGAATGCGCGGCAACGCCGTATTCGGCGATCTTGTTCATCTCGCGGGTGCGGATCTGCAGTTCGACGCGCTGGCGCGAGGGGCCGACAATGGTGGTGTGGATCGAGCGGTAGTCATTCTGCTTCGGCGTCGAGATGTAATCCTTGAAGCGGCCAGGCACCATCGACCAGGTGGTGTGGATGGCACCAAGCGCGCGGTAGCAGTCCTCGACGGTGTCGACGACCACACGGAAGCCGAAGATGTCGGAGAGCTGCTCGAAGGAGAGCGCCTTGGCCTCCATCTTGCGGAACACCGACCAAGGCTTCTTCTGCCGGCTTTTGACGCCGGCTTTGATCGCGTGTTTTTCGAACAGGCCGGACAACGCCTTCTCGATCTCGTCCAGCACGCCCTTGTTGCGCTCGAAGATTTCGGCGAGCCGCGCGGTGACGGCGCGATAGGCTTCCGGATTGATGTAGCGGAACGCGATCTCCTCAAGTTCCTCGCGCATGCCTTGCATGCCCATGCGGCCGGCGAGCGGCGCATAGATATCCATCGTCTCCTCGGCGATGCGCAAGCGCTTGGACTCGGGCATATGGTCGAGCGTGCGCATGTTGTGCAGGCGATCGGCGAGCTTGACCAGCAGAACGCGAATATCCTCGGAGATCGCCAGCAGCAGCTTGCGCAGGTTCTCGGCCTGCTCGGCCTTCTTGGAGACGAGGTCGAGCTTCTTCAGCTTGGTCAGTCCCTCGACCAGCTTGCCCATCTCGGGGCCGAACAATTCATCGATCTCGGCCCTAGTGGCGGTCGTGTCCTCGATCGTGTCGTGCAGCAGGGCAACGGCGATGGTCGCCTCATCCATATGCATCTCGGTGAGGATGGCCGCCACTTCCAGCGGATGCGAGAAATAGGGATCGCCCGAGGCGCGCTTCTGGTGGCCATGCTTTTGCATGGCGTAGACATAGGCCTTGTTGAGCAGCGCCTCGTTGACGTCAGGCTTGTAGCGCTGCACGCGCTCGACAAGCTCATACTGACGCATCATGGGCGAAATCTCGCGGTGATGAAATGATTGATGCGCCGCACCGGCGTGCGACGCATCCCATAGATAGCCACGAAACTGACGATACGGAAGTCCCGGATGCTTGATCCAGGCCCGTGTCCAAGAGCTTAGTAGTCGTCGCTCTTTTCCGGCGGCACCAGACCCTCGATGCCGGCGAGCAGGTCTTCCTCGCTCATGCGGTCGAAGGCGATGTTCTCTTCGGCATCGTCGGTGTCGGCAGCAGCGGTGGCAGCGCCGGTCTGGTCGGCGATGGCCTCGCCCTCGGCCTCCGGCTCGTCGACCTCCACATGCTTCTGCAGCGAGTGGATCAGGTCTTCCTTGAGGTCGTCCGGCGACAGCGTCTCGTCGGCGATCTCGCGCAGCGCAATGACCGGATTCTTGTCATTGTCGCGAGGAACGGTGATCTGCGCGCCCTGGCTGATCTGGCGGGCACGGTGGCCGGCGAGCAGCACGAGCTCGAAACGGTTGTCGACCTTGTCGATGCAATCTTCAACGGTTACGCGGGCCATGGACTGCCCCCTTTCATGCGTGGATTTGATGGAAAACTGGCGGGCTCCATAACAAGGACGCCGCCGAAATACAAGCTTTATGGCGGGCACCGCCGAAGCACGAGCCCCTGCCCGGCTCAATATCGGACTTCGCCTTGCTTACCTGGTGCCGATCACAATTGCTTGCAATGCGCGCCCTGCCCTTGGATATCCATAAATCTGGCGTTATCTCGAAAGGGGCGGGAAGAGGGACCATTATCGGGCCTACCCGTCACGTCCTTTTAGACGACAGAAATTTTTGAAAAGGGATATTTTTCAATGTTCGATCCCCGTGAAAAGATCGCTCTTTTCATCGACGGCGCCAACCTCTACGCCACCTCGCGGGCGCTGGGCTTCGACATAGACTACCGCAAGCTTCTGTCGAGCTTTCAGAAACGCGGCTACCTGCTCAGGGCCTATTACTACACCGCGCTGGTCGAGGATCAGGAATATTCCTCGATCCGGCCGCTGATCGACTGGCTGGACTATAACGGCTTCAAGGTGGTGACCAAGCCAGCCAAGGAGTTCACCGACTCGACCGGCCGGCGCAAGATCAAGGGCAACATGGACATCGAGCTCACCGTCGATGCGCTGGAGCTTGCCGATGTCGTCGACCACTATGTCATCTTCTCCGGCGACGGCGACTTCCGCACGCTGGTCGAGGCGCTGCAGCGGCGTGGCCGCAAGGTTTCGATCATCTCGACCATGGCCTCGCAGCCGCCGATGATCTCCGACGACTTGCGCCGCCAGGCCGACCACTTCATCGACCTCATGACGCTGAAGAACGAAGTCGGCCGCGATCCATCGGAACGGCCGGTCCGCCGGCCTGAGCCTGCTGAAGCCGACGAGGACGATTATTGAGCGCGGCAGCCTTGAGCGCCGCGCCCTCCCCCGAGCCTGACCGCGATTGTCCGCTTTGCCCGCGGCTGCACGACTTCATCGCCGCCTGGCGCCAGCGCGAGCCGGGCTGGTTCAATGCACCGGTGCCGACCTTCCTGCCGCCGGAGGGCGAGGACTCGGTCAGGCTCCTCATCGTCGGGCTGGCGCCCGGCCTGCGCGGCGCCAACCGCACCGGGCGTCCCTTCACCGGCGACTATGCCGGCGACCTGCTCTACGCAACGCTGATCGCTCAAGGGTTGGCGCGCGGGGAATTCAAGGCCAGGCCCGATGACGGGCTGGAGCTCGTCGGCACCGCGATCACCAATGCGGTGCGATGCGTGCCGCCGGAAAACAAGCCGGTCGGCGCCGAGATCGCCACCTGCCGCACCTTCCTCAAACCGACGATCGCGCGCTTTGCCAATCTGCGGGCCATCCTGACGCTGGGCTCGATCGCGCATCAATCGACGGTGCGGGCGCTGGGCGGGCGCGTCGCCACCCTTCCGTTCCGCCACGGCGGACGCCAGCAGGCCGGCGGCATCACGCTGTTCTCCAGCTATCACTGCTCGCGCTACAACACCAACACCGGTGTCCTGACGGAAGCGATGTTCGTCGATGTCTTCAAGGAGATAGCAGCCTTCCTGAAGAGCTAGGGTCCGGCGCCGCGGCAAACAACTCCGACAGCCTCGCCGGCCCGCCCTTCAGCACATTCAGGTCGACGTCGCCGTCGATGCCGTCGACACGGCCTGTGTCGAGATATTGCCAATAGACCCAGTCGTCGTCGTTCAGCGGCCCCCGCACAGAGCGCAGCCAGCGCTGGCGTACCGCGATATGAGCGGCATAGGTCGGTGCCGTCTCATCGGTTATATAGAGAATGCCCGGCTTGCCGTAAGCCGCCTCGACCGGGCCAAGGAATGCCAGCAGTTCGGCGTTCAGCTCGGCGGGCGAAGGGCGTCGCGGACAATTGCCGTGGAACTCGATGTCGACCACCGGCGGCAAGAGCTGCTCGCCGCGCGGCACGACCGATATGAAGTTCCTGGCCTGGTCGGCACCCGGGCGGCAGAAGGTGAAGAAATGATAGGCGCCGACAGCGAGGCCCGCCGCGCGGGCCTGGCGCAAATTCTCAGCAAAGGCATCGTCGACATAGTCACCACCTTCCGTCGCCTTGATGATGGCGAAGACGACATCGTCGGCCGCGACGCGCGGCCAGTCGATCCTGCCCTGGTGATGCGAAACATCGATGCCCCTTATGGGGAATTCGCTGCGATCCGGCGGGAAAGCACGGGGTCGGAAAAAGCCCTCTGCCCATGTGGCAAGCGCCAGAACCACGAAAGCCAGGGCCAGGGCAATCAAGCCGTTCCTCAAGCCTTGGCTCCCTGCTCGCCTTGCCCGCATATCGAAGGTGGCTTTATCCGCGCTCCTTAAGGAGCCGCCCCTTCTCGCGCGACCAGTCGCGCTGCTTTTCGGTCTCGCGCTTGTCGTGCAGCTTCTTGCCGCGGGCGATGGCGAGCAGGAGCTTGGCGCGGCCGCGATCGTTGAAATAGATTTTCAGCGGCACCAGCGTCATGCCTTCGCGCTCCACGCTCTGGGCAAGCTTGGCCATCTCGCGCTTGCTGACGAGCAGCTTACGGCGCCGGCGCGGCTCGTGGTTGAAGCGGTTGGCCTGGAGATATTCCGGCAGATAGGAATTGATCAGCCAGATCTCGCCGCCTTCGGCGGAGGCGTAGCTCTCCTGGATGTTCGCCTGGCCCTGGCGCAGCGACTTGACCTCGGTGCCGGTCAGCACCAAGCCGGTCTCGATCGTGTCGAGCACCTCGTAGGAAAAGCGCGCCTTGCGGTTTTCGGCGACCGTCCTGTTGTTGGGGTCGGCTTTCTTGACTTGATTCATAATGCGGAGAGGTGGCGCCTCATCCCTAATTAATCAAGCCGGCGTGCTTCAGCGCCGCGTCGAGCTTCTCGGCGGTCGAAGCTTCGACCGTCACCAGCGGCGAGCGGACCACGTTCTCGACCTTGCCCAGCTTCGACAGGGCGTATTTGGCGCCGGATACGCCGGGCTCCACGAAAATTGCTTTATGCAGCGGCAGGAGACGATCCTGCAGTTCTAGCGCCTTGGCGCTGTCGCCGGAGAGCGTGGCTTCCTGGAACTCGGCGCAAAGGCGCGGCGCGACATTCGACGTCACCGAGATGCAGCCGACGCCGCCATGCGCATTGAAGCCGAGCGCGGACGCATCCTCACCGGAAAGCTGGATGAAATCCTTGCCGCAGGTCATGCGCTGTTCCGAGACGCGCTCGACCTTGCCGGTCGCATCCTTGACGCCGGCGATGTTCTTGAAGTCGTGGCGCAGCCTGCCCATCGTCTCCGGGGTCATGTCGATCACCGAGCGCGGTGGGATGTTGTAGATGATGATCGGCAGCTTGGTTGCCCTGGCAACGGCTGCGAAATGCTCGTAGAGGCCGCGCTGGGTCGGCTTGTTGTAGTAAGGCGTGACGACCAGGGCTGCATCGGCGCCGGCCTTTTCGGCATACTGCACCAGGCCGACGGCTTCCTCGGTGTTGTTGGAGCCGGCACCGGCCACAACTGGAACCCTGCCCCTGGCGACCTCGATGCAGACCTTGACGACATTGCGGTGCTCGTCATGCGACAACGTCGGCGACTCGCCGGTGGTGCCGACGGGCACGAGGCCCTTGGTGCCCTCGGCGATCTGCCATTCGACAAACGCGCGAAAGGCTTTCTCGTCGAAACGCCCGCTCTTTTCAAACGGTGTCACGAGCGCAGTCAGGGAGCCTCTCAGCATATTGTCCAAACTCCTTGGGACTTTGTTGGTCCAAGCATGTCGTTCTCCCAAAGCCGGGTGCCCACTTTGGGCGACATGCATCAGCGTTTTGTCGATGCGTAAATTCCCGCGCCTTCTAATCGAAAGCGAAGCCGCGCACCATAGTCTCGACACGGTTCAGCGGCAAGCATTGCTGTAGTGCCAGCAAGCGTAATTCGAACGGCCTCGATAACCTTTTGTTTACGAGCCTTTCACGACCTAAGTTTAGGCTCCGGGTCGGCCTCGAAGGCCCTGCCTGCTGACAATGTGCCGGGGTGGAACAATGCCGACAAGTCGGCCTCATCTGTTCGCGCTTTTGAGCGCGGCCGTCGCGCTGATACCGGGTATGGCGATCGGCGGCAGCGTCGACGTGCGCGTGACGGCGGCGATTGCCGCGCCGGGCTCGCCGTCGGCCGCGGACCAGGCGCAGCAGCTTCAGCCTCCGTCCAGCATCGGGCAATTGAAGAGCGGACTCGACGCGCTCGCGGTGAACAACATCGCCGCGGCGCGCAATGCCCGCGACACGTTGCCCTCCACTTCGCTCGACCGGCACATTCTGGCCTGGGCGATCGCGCTCTATGGCGGCGACCAGGTGCCGAGCGGCGAAATCGCCGATGCCGCCAAGATGCTGCCTGGATGGCCGGGCACGATCGCGCTGCGCAGGAACAGCGAGCGCGCGCTCTATCGCGAGAACCCGCCGCCGCAAGTGGTGGTGCGGGCCTTCGGCCGCAGCCAGCCGCTGACGCCGGAAGGCGTGATCATCCTTGCCCGCTCGCAGGTGGCGCTGGGCGATCAAGCGGCGGCGCGCGCGGTGCTGGTGCCCTTCTGGCGCACGGAGAAGCTGGATGCCCAGGACGAAACTTCCATCATCAAGGAATTCGGCACGCTGATCCCTGCGGCCGATCATCGCTATCGCATGGAGCGCATGTTCTATGCCGACCGGCCGTCCTCGGCGCTGCGCGTCGCCGGCATTGCCGGCGCCCAGCAACTGGCGGATGCCTGGGTGGCGGTCGATAAAGGCGAAAAAAACGCGGCGAAACTGTTGAAGGCGGTGCCGGCGGCGCAGCGTTCGGCCGGCTATTTCTTCGCCGAGGCAGAATATCTGCGCAAGCAGCAAAAACTTGCCGATGCCGCGGCAGTCGTGATGAAGGCGCCGACCAATCGCGACGCGCTGGTCGATCCCGATGCCTGGTGGGTGGAGCGGCGCGTTCTTTCGCGCGAGCTGGTCGATCAGGGCGACATAAAGACCGCCTACAAGATTGCCTCCATGCATGCGGCCGAAAGCGCGGCCAGCGCCGCGGAAGCCGAATTCCATGCCGGCTGGTATGCATTGCGCGGTCTCAACGACCCGGCAGCGGCCGCCTCGCATTTTTCACGCATCGCCGAGCTCGCCCAGGGACCGGTGTCGCTGTCGCGCGCCTATTACTGGCTTGGCCGCGCCGCGGAAGTCGGCGGCCCGGGCAGCGCCAAGGACTATTTCACCCGGGCAGCCAGCTACGGCACCACCTTCTACGGCCAGCTTGCCGGCGAGCGTGTGGGCCTCAGAACCTTGAGCATCGTCCATCCCACGCCCAGCGCGGCCGACCGCCAAAGCTTCGAGGGCCGCGAGGCGGTGAAAGCGATCAAGCGGCTGCAGGAGGCAGGGTATGACCGCTATGCCGAGACGCTCTACCGCGACCTCGCGGGGCAGCTGACCAGCCCCGGCGAGCTTGCGCTGCTGGCGGGGCTTGCCGAAAAACAGGGCAACCATTTCATGGCGCTGAAGGTCGGCAAGATCGCCGCCCAGCGCGGCATCGATGTGGGTGCGCTTTCGCATCCGTTGGGTGTCATTCCCGATTCGGCCGATATCTCCGGCTCTGGCAAGGCGCTGGCCTATGCCATCGCCCGCCAGGAGAGCGAGTTCAATGTCGCGGCGATTTCCAGCGCGGGCGCGCGCGGCCTCTTGCAGTTGATGCCGGGTACCGCCAAGCAACTGGCGAAGAAGGCCGGCATGACCTTCTCGCAAACGCGGCTGACGACCGATGCCGGTTACAACGCGACGCTGGGGTCAGCCTTCCTCGGCGAGCAGCTCGACCGCTTCAACGGCTCCTATGTGCTGACCTTCGCCGGGTACAACGCCGGCCCAAACCGGGCCGCCCAGTGGGTGGCGAAATACGGTGATCCGCGCGGCAAGGACGTGGACGCCGTCGTCGACTGGGTCGAGCGGATCCCCTACACGGAAACAAGAAGTTACGTGCAGCGCGTGATGGAGAATTATGAAGCCTACAGGATGCGTATTTCCGGCAAATACGACATCGTCGGGGATCTGGTGAACGGGCGGAGTTGATCGCCGAGGGGCGTATGCAAGCCTCAGGTTGGCGATCCTTCGCGCCCCCTGTCCTGCCGGACAGCCCCCGCACTTGGAGATTGGCAGTTTCGCTGCCGGCTCGTTCATGCCGCTTTGGCGATGGGTAAAAGCTTAGATGACAGTCAATCCCCTTGCGGGGAGATGTCCGACAGAACAGACGATATGCTGTCCCGCCAGCGTGGCAAGGTTGTGTAACGTGCCTTCCCGCGATTTGACCGCGGCCGCCCTCGCCTGTAGCTGTCGGTCACCTCAGCGAGGAGCAGCATCCGGATGGCGAGCGACAGTTTCTCCGACTTCTTCTATGCCGCACCCGATGGGCTGAAACTGCATGCCCGGATTTATGGCGAGGCGAACGGTGGCTGGCCGGTCGTTTGCCTGCCCGGCCTCACCCGCAATGCGCGCGACTTCCATGAGCTCGCGCTTTACCTCTCCGGCAAGGCGAAGACGCCGCGCAAGGTCGTCGCTTTCGACTATCGCGGCCGTGGCCGATCCGACTACGATCCCGACATCAGCCACTACAATGTCGGCGTCGAAGCCGGCGACGTGCTCGCTGGCTTGTCAGCGCTGGGTATCGAAGAGGCTGGCTTCATCGGCACCTCGCGCGGCGGACTGATCATCCATGTGCTCGGCGCGCTGAAGCCGGCCGCCTTGAAAGCCATTGTCCTCAACGATATTGGCCCGGTGATCGAGGCGGAAGGTCTGGCCCATATCCGCTCATATCTCGATCGCGCGCCGAGGCCGAAGACATTCGCCGAGGCGGTCGACACGCAGCGGCGCGTGCATGGTGCCGGCTTCCCTGCGCTCACCGATGCCGACTGGGCGCGTATGGTTGGCGCCATCTGCCGCGACACGGATGCAGGGCTGGTGCCCGATTTCGATCCTGCCCTGGTCGAGACCCTGGCCAATGTCGACTTCAGCAAGCCACTGCCGGATCTTTGGCCACAGTTCAACGCGCTTGCCGCCGTGCCGTTGCTCGCCATACGCGGCGGCAATTCGACGCTTCTCTCCACCGCGACGCTCGAGGAGATGGCAGAGCGTCATCCCGGCATGGAGACGATCACGATGGAAGGCCAGGGACACGCGCCCTTGCTGGAAACCGGCAACCTGCCGAAGAAGATTGCGGATTTCCTCGATCGCGCCGAAGTCAAGTCCACGTAAAGTAAAGCCCGAGACTAACTCCGCCCCTGGCTTGTTTTTGAAATAGATTCCCGGCGCGTGGCGTGCCGCCTATTTGCCCTTCGAGCTCTTGCGGCCTGCCTTCGCCGGCTCCGAGCCGCTCTCCTTGCGGGCGGCTTTGGCGGATGAAGGCGTGGTCAACGGGGACGCAAACACCGAGTTCTCTGCGGGCCACGGCGCCTCTTCGGCACGCGGCTTCTCCAGCACCACGACGCAGCCATCGAGGTCGTTGGTGGCGAGGTGCGCATACCGCATGGTCATCGAAAGCGTCTGGTGACCGAGCCACATTTGCACGCGCCGGATATCGATGCCGCCCTGGACGAGTCGCGAAGCGCAGGTGTGGCGCAGGATATGCGGCACCACCTGCTCATCGGCACCAAGACCGACCTCGGCCTTGGCCTCATTCCAGATGGCGCGGTACTGCGCCTGGGTGAGCTTGGTGAACGGACCCTTCGGTCGGCGCCCTTCTGTGGTCGGCGGCAGCTTGATCACCTCCTTGACCCGTTCGGTCATCGGGATGGTGCGGCTGCGGCCGGATTTGGTGATCCAGAACGAGACGCGGTGCTCCTGGATGTCGTTCCAGATCAGGCCGAGCGCCTCGCCGAGACGGCATCCGGTGTCGACCAGGAAGACGGAAAGCCTGTAAGCATCCTCGCTGCGGCTGCGGATCGCGGCGAACAGCTTTGCCTCTTCGTCCCTTTCGAGGAAACGAATCCGACCCGCCCGCTCCTTCTGGCGGCGAAACTCAGGCAGGCTGTGGATATCTCCCATCTTATGAGCCTTGCGCAGCAACTTGCTGAGGGCAGCCATCTTGCGATTGATGGTTGCATTGCTGTTCCCGCGCTGGCGCAAGGTACCGATAAGACTGTCCAGGGTGTTCTGGTCAAAGGTGCTGAAACGCTCTCCCAGAAGGATCTCGTCTATTTCACCGATGAATGAGCTGACATTGTATTTATGCCGCCCATCATCCCAGAGTATGTCCCGGTATGCTGTAAAGAGCTCACTGACCCTGTACGATTTTACTTCCCGGATCTTGTTGTAGGTGTACCTAAACTTCGAATTCTGAGAAGAAAATACCGCAAAATGACCAGAGGGCTCCCCCTCTTGAATCGCTTCGTTCGACATTTTTAGCCACACCCCCTGTGGTTAAGCGTTCAGCCGTAACCGCTCGGGAGCGTCCTTTCAAGAGTTTTCGAATCTGGCGGCCGACCCCATCCACCGACGGCGGATCCCACAAAGTCGCCCTACAGACCCGATCAGCTTACCGTTTTCACCCCCATCCTTTCGTTGCGTTGATCCAGTCGCGAAACAAAAACGGCCCGGGCGTGGAGACGCCCGGGCCGGATTTCAGATGTAGCAGTCCAGCCCTTAGAAGGAGCGCTGGAAGCGGAGCATGCCGCCGATCGCGTCGTCGCCATCAGTAATACCGGTCCAGTTGTGGTTCGTGCCACGGGTATCGAGCTCGTCGATTTTGCCTGCATTGACATAGTCGACTTCGGCCGTGACCGTCAGGCCCGGGACAATATCGTAAGCGATGTTGGCGGCGATGCCGAGGTTCTCACCTTCGTCATACGAGATCTGGGCGTTGAACGAGGTCTTCTCGTTGAACTTGTAGGTGCCACCGCCCCAGACTGCCCAGTTGCCGTCCCACTGCTTGTAGAAGCCGCGACCGCCAGCTGCGAAGGCATAGGTCGGGTCCGACAGGTTGTCATCGGTGCCGTAGCCGCCGATGATGAACAGCGAGATCGCGTCGTTGACGTTCACGTCCAAACGAATCTTTGTGGCGACTTCTTCATAGTTGCTGTCGTAGGCAACGACGCCGGTGATGGCGCCCCAGCCCTGCGTCCACTTCACGCCGCCGACGACATGCGGAACGTAGCTGTCGATCGTGCCCACGCCGTAGGAACCATCCGTGCCGCCGCCCGCGCCTTCTTCGAGCGAGATCACGGCCGAGAAGCCGTTGCCTGCGTCGAAGTAGTACTGGACGACGTTGGTGTCGAAGTCGCCGTAGGGAACCAGCGTATCCTGGATGACGTTGCCGGCATAACCGATGAACGTGTTGAAGGCCGATTCGTCCTTACCAACGCGCAGGCCACCGAGCTGGATCCAGGCGAAGTTCAGCGAAGTGCCCTTGTTAAAGGCCGGATTGACGGAGCCGTCCGCGCCCAGATCGGCGTTGCGGTTGCCGAAGTTCCAGCGGGTCTCGGTGTAGGTCTTCAACGTGCCGAGCTCGGTCTCCTGGCCGGTCCAGGTCTTCAGCGTGAAGCGAGCATTCTTGTAGAAGGTGTCGTTGCTGCCGCCATCCTCAACATCGGCAGACGTCGCGCCGTCGAACGAGCCGACGTCGCCGACGCCGATGTCGTAACGGACATAGCCGCCGATGCGCAGGCAGGTCTCGGTGCCGGGGATGTAGAAGTAGCCCGAGCCGTACACGTCGCAGATCTTGACGTATTCAGCCGGTTCCGGCTCGGCGACGGTCACCGCGTCGGCGGCGCGGGCGCCCGAAACTGCGATCAGGGCCGCAGCTGAGCCGAGAAGAAGGCTCTTGATGTTCATTTTCTGACCTCCAGTCAGAATCGAACGGCAGCGTCGATTTCACTCGACTGTCACCGGTGTCAGTGCTTTGTTATTGCTGTATTTTTTTGCCGGGTAGCCGCTACCACAGACGTTTGCTGGCGAACGCGTGCCCGGATCCCGATTTGAGATAGCGCTCGAACGAAGTCGCCTTTGCTCGGCTTGAAAGGCCATGTAGGTCACGATTCGCCGCGGCAGAAATTTGGAAGTGTGACTGGACTTTCCTGCGTGATGCTCAGCAATTCGTCGCCGCAGGTCCGATGTTATGCCGATATAGCGCTCGCCGTCCGAAGCCTCGCTCTCAAGCAGATAGACGTACCACACGAACCGGCCCTCCTTCGCCAAGGCTTCGGAGGGCATCCTCTCCGCCATCCTGCTTCGCACGAACGGCTGGGGCCTGTCCTGCGTAGCTCGGAGAGCGAAGCAGGATGCTCGCCGTCCGAAGCCTCGCTCTCAAGCAGATAGACGTACCACACGAACCGGCCCTCCTTCGCCAAGGCTTCGGAGGGCATCCTCTCCGCCATCCTGCTTCGCACGAACGGTTGGGGCTTGTCCTGCGTAGCTCGGAGAGCGAAGCAGGATGGCGGAGAGGATGGGATTCGAACCCACGAGAAGCTTTTGACCTCTACTCCCTTAGCAGGGGAGCGCCTTCGACCACTCGGCCACCTCTCCGTCGCGCCGGTGGATAAAGAAAAGCGCCGGCACAATCAACAAGCCCGCGCCGTAATCGCTGAAAATTCGACGCCGGCAGCAGGATGAGTGTTCCCATGCGGCGATTCCATGGCGATTCCCTGACCACTGACTCGGGCCTCACGCCGCAATTGCGGCCCCTCACTGCCGGATTCGGCCGGGCGGCGGGCCTCATTGGTTAACGAGAGCTTTCGGAGTGAGGCCAAATCGTGTCATTTGTGCAACAACGTCCGGGGATAGCGCCCGGATGGGGCTTCTGCCGATACGATCGTGGTTGAACGCTGCCGCCGCCTGGGTAAAGGTCACGTTCGAAGGAGCGGCGCGGTGCGCATCTTTTTCGGTAAGTGGGGATGGGGCAGGGAACGCTGTCCTTCAGCAAAAAATACCCAGACCCGTTTTTTAACTTTTGACTGGAGGTCAGAAAATGAACATCAAGAGCCTTCTTCTCGGCTCAGCTGCGGCCCTGATCGCAGTTTCCGGTGCTCGCGCCGCCGACGCGGTGACCGTCGCCGAGCCGGAACCGGCTGAATACGTCAAGATCTGCGACGTATACGGCTCGGGCTACTTCTATATCCCCGGCACTGAGACCTGCCTGCGCATTGGCGGCTATGTCCGTTACGACATTGGCCTCGGCGATGTCGGTTCGTTCGATGGCGCGCGCAGCCTCGACGTGCGGAATGGCGGCGACCAGGGTACCTGGTACAAGAACACCCGCTTTACGCTGAAGACCTGGACTGGCCAGGAGACCGAGCTCGGCACGTTGAAGACTTACACCGAGACGCGCATCAACTTCGGCAATTCCAACGGCTATGGCGATTCGGTCACCGCCGGCGGCCAGCCGATCGGCAATCCCGCCGGTAACAAGGGCATCACGCTGAATTTCGCCTGGATCCAGCTCGGCGGCCTGCGCGTCGGCAAGGACGAATCGGCCTTCAACACGTTCATCGGATACGCCGGCAACGTCATCAACGATACGCTGGTTCCCTATGGCGGCTTCGACACCAACGTCGTCCAGTACTACTTTGACGCCGGCAACGGCTTCTCGGCTGTGGTCTCGCTGGAAGAAGGGTCCGGTTCCGCTGGCGGCCCGGTTGTTGATGGGGTTGGCAATTACCTCTACAATGCCGGTTCGGGCAATGACACCATCGACAGCTATGTTCCGCATGTTGTCGGCGGCGTGAAGTATACCCAGGGCTGGGGCGCCATCACGGGCGTCGTCGCCTATGACAGCGCCTGGGATGAATGGGCAGGCAAGGTCCGCTTGGATGTGAACGCGACCAACGAGCTGTCGCTTTTCCTCATGGCCGGCTACGGGTCGGACGACCACATCGACCGAAACTTCTACAAGCAGTGGGGCGGAAACTGGGCAGTCTGGGGCGGCGGCACCTACAAGTTCAACGAGAAGACCTCGTTCAACCTCCAGGCCTCTGCTGATGACGCCAAGAACTACGGCGTCGCAGCCAACGTCGCCTACGACATTGTGCCTGGCTTCACGGTTACGGCCGAGGTCGATTACTTGCACGATGGCAAATTCGGCGACCTGGACGACCGAAACTGGACCAACGCCAATAAGAAGAACAGCGTCGGCGGTATGCTCCGCTTCCAGCGTTCGTTCTAATCAGCAGCGTCCAACTGAAATCGAAACCCGGCGGGCAACTGCCGGGTTTTTTCTTTTCTGCGGGCAGTTCCTCAAAGCACCATTGCGCAGTGCTGCACTCGATAAGATGGCAGAAATCCGCCGTTCACGCCCCGGCTCCTGGTCTCCGCCGTGCCGCTTCCCTCCTTGCTTCGCCAGAGAACGACGAAACAATGAACGTTCTGCCAATCGCCACACGAGCGATTTTGCGGTGTACCTTCCGGCCAGAATTTTTCTAGTAGGAAACTAAATTACAGGTCAACCTCAGCCAAGTTGCCCAAGGCTTCGATCAGCGGTTGGATCTCGCCTTCATAGTTCCTCCAACGCTTGACGGACGACTTGTAGATCGGCTGGCGCACCTGCCAATTGCTATAGGTGTTTACTGAGCCGTCCCTGTCAAAAAAGCGCAAGCACGCATCGTCCCAAGGCAACCCGAGATAATCTATGAGACGGTGCGAGTGCTCCTCTTGATCTTCAATCAAGGTCTCATACCGGTTTTCGAAGATGCGGCCCGGAAGAACCTTGTTCCAGTGCCGCATCAGGCGGTCATATTCTCTGTAGTAGAGCCCCAGTGTCTCAAGATCTGCGCTGTAGTTGTGCGTTTCATTGAACTGCAGCACGAAGCAGGAGATGCAATTGTCGATGGCATCGCGGCGGCAATGAATGATGCGCGCGTTGGAAAACAGAATGCCGATCAGCCCTATCAACTCGAAATTGTGGGGCATCTTGTCGACGATTCGAAGCGCGTCAGGCGCACGCTCACGCAGATAGGCAAGATGCTCCGATGCCAGCGTCTTGGTCAGTTCGGGAGTAATCGCCGCGACCGATTTGCCGACGTCTGTGTCGGAGCTGTATTTGAGGCCTAGCCCATTGGCCATTCGTCTAAGCTTGCTGAGCTCGCCGGCGCCATGAACATCAGGATGGCTGGCGCAAATCTGCTCGGTCAGCGTCGTGCCCGAGCGCGGCATGCCGACGACGAACACAGGCACCTCAGACGGATCGCCGTAAGCGGCCATTGACGCCACCAGTTCGGGTGTGAAGGTCTCGATCACGGCATCGACCAAGCGACGGTAGTTTTCCAGATCGAATTTTAGGCCCCTGACTTGATTCCCTTTCTTGAAGTGGTCCATCGCCTCCTTGTAGCGACGGAGGTCGTTGAGCAGCTTCCCGGCCGCGTGATGGAGCGATGCTGCTCCCTCCGAC
Organism: Mesorhizobium sp. M1A.F.Ca.IN.022.06.1.1; assembly: GCF_003952605.1. NCBI lineage: Bacteria > Pseudomonadati > Pseudomonadota > Alphaproteobacteria > Hyphomicrobiales > Phyllobacteriaceae > Mesorhizobium > Mesorhizobium sp. M1A.F.Ca.IN.022.06.1.1. The sequence continues at coordinate 1,139,935 of NZ_CP034455.1, forward strand.
CCATGGTCCGGATCTCGAAGCTCGGTGAGGATTGCCGCGAGTTCTGGCGGCTCTTCGGTGAATTTGCGCGTGTGTACAAGTGCATTGTAGGCAGCCGGTACCGCGATGCGCCGATCTATTGCCTCTTTCAGATGAACCGCGGCTTCGTCCATACGACCGAGGCTCGCGAGTGCACCCGGCAATCCCAACCGGGCCACAGGATGATCCCGGTCGATCTTGAGTGCCTTCTCAAAGAGCGGCAGCGCCATTTCTCCCTTGTCAAACGCCTTGTAAGCTTCGCCCAGGGCGCAAAGCGCTTCCACCAGATCCGGTTTCAAGGCCAAGGCCTGCTGAAAGTGCCTGATTGCCGGCGTAAACTCGCTGAGCTTCAGGTAGGTCTCACCGAGACTAAGGTGGTAGTAAGGATTTCGTGGCTCCTCTCCGACCGCCCGGGCGAAGTACCGCAAAGCCTTCTCGTTGTCGAATCCGATGCCGAGGGTTCCCAGGATGTAAAAAGCCAGCGGATGGTTTGGGGTACGCGCCAGGACACGAAAGCAGAGTTCCTCCGCCTCAGGCAATTGCTCAGCTTTCTGAAACTCGAGCGCCTGCCTCAACAGCATGTCGTCGGCTTGCACGCGAGACGGACCGGACCTCAGCTGTGCTTTGGGTGCTACGGTTTTCGGCGGTGCCGCCTTAGCCGAGGGTTGAGTTTTCAGGTGCTTTGCCCAGGAAGGCGGCAATCGGTTGCTCATCCTGCGTCGCTAGCAAAAGCGGGCGGGAGAATCTAGTCCGGCTATGGTGCGTCTTCGTTGTTTCTCGCGCAGCTTGCACCCACCCCTCGCCCACGCTACCAAGAAGCTCCTCTCAACCGAGCCCTTGCCATGCGCCCGCGCCCTTCCCTTACGCCGATCGTCGGCGCGCTTCCAACCACGGTGCCGTTTGTCGGGCCGGAGGCGCAAGAGCGCGAGCGCGGGCGGCCTTTCCGCGCCCGCATCGGCGCCAATGAGAGCAGCTTTGGGCCCTCGCCGCGCGTGATTGCCCGCATGGAGAGCGTCGCGCGCGACCAGTGGATGTATTGCGACCCCGACAATTTCGACCTCAAAGTCGCGGCGGCCGCGCATCACAATGTCGGCGTCGAGAACGTGGTGGTCGGCGAAGGCATTGACGGACTGCTCGGCCTTGTGGCGCGCATGTATGTCGCGCCGGGCGACGCGGTGGTGACCTCGCTTGGCGCCTATCCCACCTTCAACTTCCACATCGCCGGCGTCGGCGGCCGGCTGGTGACGGTTCCCTACGCCGACGACAAGGAGGACCTCGACGGACTGCTTGCCGCTGTCGCCAGGGAACGAGCGCCGCTCGTCTATCTCTCCAATCCGGACAATCCGATGGGAAGCTGGTGGGAGGCGCCGGACGTCGTCGGCTTCATCGAGGCGCTGCCGGAAACCACCATGCTGGTGCTGGACGAGGCCTATGGCGAGCTGGGACCGGCATCGGCGCAGCCGCCAATCGACGTCGCGCGGCCGAACGTCGTGCGCATGCGCACCTTCTCCAAGGCGTATGGGCTTGCCGGCATTCGCTGCGGCTATGCGGTGGCCGAACGGGAAGTGATCCGCGACTTCGAAAAGATCCGCAACCACTACGGCGTCAGCCGCATGGCGCAGATCGCCGGGCTCGAGGCGCTGGCCGATCAGGACTATCTGAATTCGGTGGTGGCGCGCGTGGCCGCGGGGCGCCGGCGCATTGCGGCCATCGCCGAGGAAAACGGTCTGAAGCCGCTGCCCTCGGCGACCAATTTCGTCACCATAGACTGCGGCCGCGACGGCGCCTTCGCGCTGAAGGTGATGCAGGCGCTGCTCTCGCGCGACGTCTTCATCCGCAAGCCGATGGCGCCGCGGCTCGACCGCTGCATCCGGGTCAGCGTCGGCCTCGACCATGAGCTCGACATCTTCGCCGAGGAATTGCCTGGCGCGCTGGCGACGGCGCGGGGGAACTAACGGCGATCCACAGCCGTTGCGTTTGCGCGGCGCCGAGCCGGATTCCGTAAGGCTTCGAAGGCGGAGACGAGCATGGTCGAGCAGAATAGAACCGTTCGGGCGCGCATCTCCGGCAAGGTGCAAGGGGTCAGCTACCGGGTTTGGGCGCGGGACGAAGCCGTGCGCCTCGGACTGACGGGCTGGGTGCGAAACGAGCACGACGGTTCGGTCACGGCGCTCATCGCCGGCGCCGACGCAGCGATCGACTCGATGGTCGATCGGCTGTGGCGGGGGCCTAGGGGCGCGACGGTCATCAGGGTCGAGGTCGAAGAACGCACGGACGATAGTGCACCTATCGACTTCAGGATCATCGCCTAGGCAAGTCCGCCGAAATCAGCTTCCATCCACCGATCGGCAAACCGTCCGACATTGCTTCTGGTGCGATACGCACACGATATGTGCGTATATTCCGATTTGTTACTTTAGCGCCGCATGATGAACATATTTGCTCCATAGCCGGAAAGGCGGGTGACGGAGATCAGGGGGCTCACCAAACAGTATCAACGGGGATATCCGATGCCGCAGCACAGTGCCAACGAGCAGTATCTGCTCGAGCTCATCAATGCTGAGCGCGCCAAGACCGGCGCCCAGCCCCTGGCCTTCGACAACGATCTCAGCGAAGCCGCCGAGGGCCACGACAAGTGGATGCTGGCCACCGACACATTCTCCCACACCGGCTCTGGGGGTTCGTCGCCGACGACGCGCATGACGAATGCCGGTTATACGCTGAGCGGCTCATGGGCCACGGGCGAGAACATCGCCTGGGCAACGACCCGCGCGCCGACCGGCTATGTCGACGAGGTCAAGCTTCTCCACACCAATCTGATGAATTCTCCCGGGCACCGGGCCAACATCCTCAATTCCAACTTCCGTGAAGTTGGGCTCGCCTTCGAGGTCGGCGACTACAAGGGCCGCAGCAGCGCCTTCGTCACCGAGGATTTCGCCAAGAGCGGCACGGATCTCTTCCTCACCGGCGTCGCTTTCGACGACAAGGACGGCGACCGTTTCTACGATCCGGGCGAAGGGCTGGGCACCATCACTGTGACCGCCAGGAACTCAGCCGGCCAGACCTTTAAGACCACGACCTCGGCCGCCGGCGGCTATGATCTAGCGCTGAAGCCCGGCACCTATAACGTCACTTTTTCTGGCGCCAATATCGCCACTTCGACGCAGACGGCGACAATCGGCACCAAGAACGTCAAGCGCGACCTGATCGACCCGGCAATGAAATCGGGCACGCTCGCGGCGACGGCATCGGCAGAAGATTCAGGATCCGATTCAGGCCACGCCCCGGCCGCGCCGACCAGCGGACCGAACACGGGCAACGGCACCAAAAACTGGCTCGCCGACTTCTTCGGCAAGCATCCTGTTGGCGACCGGGGCACGCCTGGTCTCACCGACTCCACCGACGCGCCCAAGCATGATGCGGTGGCCTTGGACAGCGACCAATTCTTGTTCCGTCACGCCTCGCACGCCAATCCGGACAACGCGCCGGATCCGTCGGACCATGTCCAGCAGGCTGTGGAACGGGCGGCAGCGGGGCTGCACGACCACCTGCCGGCCGACAATCCGGTCTTTGCCGACGCGGCCGATGCGGCGCAGTCCGCGATCACCAAGATCCTGGCGCAGATTGCCGGCCATTCCGACCATCAAACGACGGAACTCGTCGGCTGATCCATTCACCGCGGGCCGCGCCTCGATCGCGGCCCGCCAACCCGCCTCAAGCCGGGCGCGGTTTTTTCGGGGGTAACCATCTGACACGCTCGCCTTTAGCTGACCTGAAACCTTCCGAGCTTCGCAAGGCGCTCGCCTCCTTCCGCGGCCCGTATGCGGCCGTCGCCGGCCTCAGCGGCCTCATCAACGTGCTGATGCTGTCCGGTTCGCTGTTCATGCTGCAGGTCTATGACCGCGTTCTGCCTAGCCGCAGCGTGCCGACGCTGGTGGCGCTGATCATTCTGGTCGCCGTGCTTTATGCCTTCCAGGGCGTCCTCGAAGCGATCCGTGCGCGCGTGCTGACACGCATCGGCGCCGGCATCGACGAGCTCATCGCCGGCCGCGTCTTCAACTGCCTCGTGCGGCTGCCGCTCAGAACGCCTGATCGCGGCGAAGGCCTGCAGGCGCTACGCGATCTCGACCAGGTCAGCGGCTTCCTTTCCAGCCCCGGCCCGGGTGCGCTGTTCGATCTGCCATGGATGCCGCTCTATGTTGTGATCTGCTTTCTTTTCCATCCCTGGATCGGCGTCGCGGCGCTCATCGGCGCGCTGCTGCTGATCGCGCTGACGGGGCTCACCGATCGCCTGGTCCGCGCCCCGACCAAGGCAATGTCGGGCTTCGGCACAAGGCGCGGCGCGATCGCGCAGGCGAGCGCCCGCAACGCCGAAGTGCTGGCCGCCATGGGCATGGGCGAGAGGCTGGCCGGGCGCTGGAGCCAAGCAAACAACGCCTTCCGCGAGGCGCAGGCGCAGGCGAGCGACCTGACGAGCGGATTGGGTGCGGCTTCGCGCATCATGCGCATGATGCTGCAGTCGATGGTCCTGGCGCTCGGCGCCTATCTGGTCATTTACCAGCAGGCCACGCCCGGCATCATCATCGCCAGTTCAATCCTGACATCGCGGGCGCTGGCGCCGATCGAGCTCGCCACCGCGTATTGGAAGCACTTCCTCAGCGCGCGCCAGAGCTGGCAGAGGCTGGTCGATCTGTTTGCCGCCTTTCCGGTCGACGATGGCGGCATGGAGCTTCCGGCGCCAAACGCGACACTCGCTGTGGAAACCGTCGGGGTGACGGCGCCTGGTGGACGGCGCATCCTGCTGGAGGATATCGACTTTTCGCTCGACGCCGGCTCCGGCATGGGCCTGATCGGCCCGAGCGGCTCCGGAAAATCCTCGCTCGTGCGCGCGCTCGTCGGCGTATGGCCCACGATGCGCGGCAAGATCCGTCTCGACGGCGCTGCAATCGAGCAGTGGCCGGCGCAGGCGCTTGGCCGCCATATCGGCTATCTGCCGCAGGATGTCGAATTGTTCGCCGGTACGGTCGCCCAGAACATCAGCCGCTTCGACGAGAACGCCATGCCGGAGGCGATCATCGAGGCCTCCCAGGCTGCCGGCGTGCACGACATGATCCTGCGCCTGCCCGAAGGCTATCAAACCGAGATCGGCGAGAGCGGCGCGGCACTTTCCGCCGGACAGCGTCAGCGTGTAGGCCTGGCGCGCGCGCTGTTCGGCAATCCGTTCCTCGTCGTGCTCGACGAGCCGAATTCCAACCTCGATGCCGCGGGCGACCAAGCGCTGACGCGTGCCATCGAAGGCATCAAAGCGCGCGGCGGCATCGTCATCGTGGTCGCGCATCGTCCCAGCGCCCTCGCCGCGCTCGACCACTTGCTGGTGCTGAATGGCGGCAGGCAGCAGGCATTCGGGCTGAAGAGCGAGATCGCACGGCAGGCTTTGCAGCCGGTGACGAAACCGCTGCATGCGGTCGGATCGGCGGGCTGAGATGAGGTCGGCAACTCCCGATTTCAAAGCCGATGCGTTGCGCGTGGTGCGCGACATCGTATTGTCCGCCAGGGCGCGCGCGATCGCGCTGCTCGACCGCGGTTCGAAGCCGATCGAAGGTGCTTCGCCCCAGCAGCAGCGCTTGCGTCAGGCCATTCGCAGGAACGTCCGGGCGGGAGCAATCGCAGCGGCGCTGCTTGTCGGCGGGCTCGGCCTTTGGGCGGCATCAAGCAGTCTTGCCGGAGCCGTGGTCGCAGGCGGCCATCTGGTCGTCGGCTCGAACGTGAAGTCCGTCCAGCATCCGCAAGGCGGCGTCGTCGGCGCTCTCAACGTGCAGAACGGCAGCACGGTCGAGGCGGGCGATGTCCTGGTGCGGCTGGACGACACGGTGGCGCGTGCCAATCTCGCCATCGTCGACAACGGTCTCGACGAGCTCTCTGCCCGCCGCGCCCGGCTGATTGCCGAACGCGACGGCGCCCAGGCGGTGCTCTATCCCGAGCAGCTGTCGGGAAACGCGCATGCCCCTCAGATCGGTCATCTCATCGACGGCGAGAACAGGCTGTTCGCGCTGCGGCGGCAGGCGCGCGAGGGCAAGATTTCACAGCTACGCGAGCGCATCGTGCAGTTCCGTCAGGAGATCGCGGGTATCGAGGCCCAGCTCAGGAGCAAGCAGCAGGAGATATCCCTCACCAAGATCGAGCTCGAGGGCATGCGGGACCTCTGGAAAAAGAAGCTGGTGCCGATCTCGCGTCTGGCCGATCGCGAACGCGCCGAGGCAAGGCTCGACGGCGAAAACGGGCAGTTGATCGCCGCCGCCGCGCAGACGCGAGGGCGCATCAGCGAGATGGAACTGGCGATCATCCAGATCGATCAGGACCTGCGCAGCGAAGTGGCGGGCGAACTGAGGGAGATCGACGGCAAGATGAGCGAACTGCGCGAGCGTCAGATCGCGGCCGAGCAAACGCTGAAGCAGATCGATATCCGCGCCCCGCAATCGGGCCGGGTGCATCAGCTGGCCGTGCACACGATCGGCGGCGTGATCGCGCCCGGCGAGGCGATCATGCAGATCGTGCCGAGCGCCGACGCGCTGGTGGTCGAGGCGCGCGTCGCGCCGCAGGACATCGACCAGGTGCGCATCGGACAGAACGCCACGCTTCGCCTTTCGGCCTTCAGCCAGCAGATCACGCCGGAAGTCGAGGGCCAGGTTGACCGTATCTCGCCCGACCTCATCGAGGACCAGAAAGCCGGGGTCGCCTATTACGCGGTGCGCATCGTGCTGACGCAAAGCAGCCTCAAACAGGCGGGATCGCTGGAACTGAAGCCGGGAATGCCGGCGGAGGTGTTCCTGAGAACCGGCGACCGCACAGTTCTTTCCTATCTGCTTAAGCCCCTGACCGATCAGGCGAGCCGCGCTTTCCGCGGCGACTAAGTCGCTCCGCTCTACAGATCCAGCCGAGGCTTGCGTCAGACCGATGGCAGGCCATTGCCCTTCGGCCTGAACACCTTCGCTTGCTTGAATTAATTGGACGTTCGTTTTATTATCTGCTTCGCAGAGGCAAACATGGCACGCACCACGGGCTCAGATGGCGAAAAAACCGAGGCGGCCGTTCGCGAGGCGGCGGTCGGGCTGATCGCGCGGCTCGGCTATGAGGCGATGTCGATGCGCCAGCTGGCGACCGAAGTCGGCGTGCAGGCCGCCGCGCTCTATCGCTATTTTCCCACCAAGGAGGATCTGCTGTTCACGCTGATGCGCGAGCATATGGAAGGCCTGCTCAAGGCCTGGGATGACGCGCGCCCGGCAGCGGCCGATCCGGCGGCGCGGCTCGCCGCCTATGTCGAGAACCACATTGCCTTCCATATCGAGCGGCGCCGCGCCACCCATGTCTCCAACATGGAATTGCGCAGCCTCTCGCATGAGCGGCTGACGCAGATCCTCAAGATGCGCACGGCCTATGAGAAGGAATTGCGCGCGATCCTGCGCGACGGCGCCGACGCCGGCATCTTCGAGATCGACGATGTCGGCCTGACCGCCATGGCGCTGATCCAGATGATGACCGGCGTCATCGTCTGGTTCCGTCCGGGCGAGCGGCTGTCGATCTCTGAAGTCACCACGACATATCTTTCGATGACAAGGCGGCTCGTCGGCGCGAAGATCGGCGCCGGCAGCGCAACGCGTCCCGTCCGACGCGCAAAGGAGGCCGCGGCACTTTGATTTCGCGCATTATCCTTATCGAAGTCGATTTCGGGGTCATGCGCCGGGAGGAACGCCATGTACACCAATACGCTGAACTTCGGGCTTGATGCCGACATCGAGGCGTTGCGCAATACCGTAAGGCGCTTCGCACAAGACAGGATCGCGCCAATCGCGGCCGATATCGACCGCTCCAACGAATTCCCGGCACATCTGTGGGGGAGCTCGGCGAGCTCGGCCTGCTCGGCATCACCGCCGATCCCGAGTTCGGCGGCAGCGGTATGGGCTATCTCGCGCATGTCGTGGCGATGGAGGAGATTTCCCGCGCATCCGCCTCGGTCGGCCTCTCCTACGGCGCGCATTCCAATCTCTGCGTCAACCAGATCAACCGCTGGGCAACGCCGGCACAGAAGGAGAAATACCTCCCTGCGCTCTGCTCGGGCGAAAAGGTCGGCGCGCTGGCGATGTCGGAATCCGGATCAGGCTCGGACGTCGTGTCGCTGCGGCTGCGCGCCGAAAAGCGCAACGACCGCTATGTGCTCAACGGTTCGAAAATGTGGATCACCAACGGACCCGATGCCGAGACCTTGGTGGTCTATGCCAAGACCGATCCGGAGCGCAATTCGCGCGGCATCACCGCCTTCATCATCGAAAAAACCTTTGCCGGGTTTTCGGTGGCCCAAAAACTGGACAAGCTCGGCATGCGCGGCTCGAACACCGGCGAGCTCGTCTTCGAGAATGTCGAGGTGCCGTTCGAGAATGTGCTGCATGAGGAATGGCGCGGCGTCGAGGTGCTGATGTCGGGCCTCGACTATGAGCGCGCCGTGCTCTCCGGCGGGCCGATCGGGCTGATGGCGGCCTGCCTCGACGTGGCGGTGCCTTACGTGCATGAGCGCAAGCAGTTCGGCCAGCCGATCGGCAGTTTTCAGCTGGTGCAGGGCAAGCTTGCCGACATGTATTCGACGATGAACGCGGCGCGCGCCTATGTCTACGCCGTGGCCGGTGCCTGCGACCGCGGCGAGACCACGCGCAAGGACGCCGCCGGCTGCGTGCTCTTCGCGGCCGAAAAGGCGACGCAGATGGCGCTCGATGCCATCCAGCTGCTCGGCGGCAACGGCTATATCAACGATTATCCGACCGGGCGGCTTCTGCGCGACGCCAAGCTCTACGAGATCGGCGCCGGCACCAGCGAGATCCGCCGCTGGCTGATCGGCCGCGAGATCATGGCGGAGGGAGTGTGATGTCTCCCTCCGTCACCTCAGCAGAACGCCTTGGGCAGGTCGTCGGTCGGCTTGGCGACGATCTGATGCTCATCGCGCCACAGAACCTCACGCTGGCGCCGGGACGTGATCGAGCGCACAGGCAAGCCGCCCTCCTCGATCAGCCAGGCGCAATAGCGCGCACGGCTGATGGCTTCCTTGGCGTTCGGGTGGAACCAGCAGACGCCCCAAATCGGCTCACGGCGCTTGAAATGCCGCCCAACCCGGCCAGGAATGGGCAAATGCCGATTGAACCAGTCGAACTGATCCTCCAGTTCGCCATGGATCCAGTCCGGGCAGCCATTCCGGTACAAGTACCAGGACGCATGGAAAAAGCCGCTCTCTACCCGGCTCTTCGGATGGATCAGCGGCGTTACAAACCGCACATACATAGTGACACCCACAGCGCTTGCAGGCGCCGTGTTCCTTTTGCTCGAATCCGGGACGTGGAAGGCCGCCCTTCAGCGGCGTCAGGCCATGGCCGAGGGGAGACATTTGGTGAAACGCATATCGATGCCTTTCATCGTCGCCTCCTGAGGTGTCATTCGTACAAAAGATGCCGCGCTGCGCACGCAGCATCCGGGTGCGGGCTGTTACACTGGTTGCGTTGCGGCATCAAGAGGTGTGAGGAATAACGTGGCCACACTCCAAACCCAAATCTCCCCCTCCTCGGAAAGCTTCCGCGCCAATGCCGAGCGCATGCGGGCGCTGGTCGACGATATCGCCGAGAAGGCGGCGGGCATCGAGCGCGGCGGCTCGGACGAGGCGCGCGAGCGCCACCAAAGCCGCGGCAAGCTGCTGCCGCGCGAAAGATTGGCGCAACTGCTCGACACCGGCTCGCCTTTTCTCGAGGTCGGCCAGTTCGCGGCATGGTCGATGTATGGCGAGGATATTCCGTCGGCCGGCATCATCACCGGCATCGGCCGTGTCGAAGGCCGGGAGGTGATGGTCGTCGTCAACGACGCGACGGTGAAAGGCGGCACCTATTATCCGGTGACGGTGAAGAAGCATCTGCGCGCGCAGGAGATCGCGCTGCAGAACAAGCTGCCTTGCGTCTACCTGGTCGACAGCGGCGGCGCCAACCTGCCCAACCAGGACGAGGTCTTCCCCGACCGTGAGCATTTCGGCCGCATCTTCTACAACCAGGCCAACATGTCGGCAGCCGGCATCCCGCAGATCGCTTGCGTCATGGGCTCCTGCACGGCGGGCGGGGCCTATGTGCCGGCGATGTCGGACGAAACGATCATGGTGCGCAACCAGGCGACCATTTTTCTTGGCGGCCCGCCGCTGGTGAAGGCTGCCACCGGCGAGGACGTCAGCGCCGAGGAGCTCGGCGGCGCCGAGGTCCACACCAGGCTTTCCGGCGTCGCCGACCACTATGCCATGGATGACGAGCACGCGCTGGCCATTTGCCGACGCATCGTCAAGAACCTGAATCGGAACAAGGCCGTAAGCCTGAACTTACAGAAACCAGTATCACCGCTTCACGATCCGCATGAACTCTACGGCATCGTGCCGACTGATTTGCGCCAGCCCTATGACGTTCGCGAGGTGATCGCGCGTCTGGTCGACGGTTCCGAGTTCGACGAGTTCAAGCAGAATTACGGCACCACCTTGGTCACCGGTTTTGCGCATCTGCACGGCATGCCGGTCGGCATCCTCGGCAACAATGGGGTGCTGTTCTCGGAAAGCGCGCTGAAGGGCGCGCATTTCATCGAGCTCTGCTGCCAGCGCGGCATTCCGCTGATCTTCCTGCAGAACATCACCGGCTTCATGGTCGGGCGAAAGTATGAGGCCGGCGGCATCGCCAAGGACGGCGCCAAGCTGGTCACGGCGGTCGCCACGGCACGCGTGCCGAAGCTTACGGTGATCATCGGCGGTTCGTTCGGCGCCGGCAATTACGGCATGTGCGGCCGCGCCTATTCGCCCCGCTTCCTGTGGATGTGGCCGAATGCGCGCATTTCGGTGATGGGCGGCGAGCAGGCGGCGACGGTGCTCGCCATGGTCAAGCGCGAGGGCATCGAGCGCAAGGGCGGTGAGTGGAGCGCCGAAGAGGAAGCGAAATTCAGGAAGCCGATCCTGATGAAATACGAGCATGAGGGTCACCCGCTCTATTCTTCGGCAAGGCTTTGGGACGACGGCATCATCGATCCGGCCAGGACGCGCGAGGTGCTGGCGCTCAGCCTCTCGGCGGCGCTCAATACCGGGGTCGAGGAAACGAAGTTCGGCGTGTTCAGGATGTGACGATGAGCGGCGTCAGCGATAGGATCCGCGTGCATACCGGCGACATCACCAGGCTTAAGGTCGATGCCATCGTCAATGCCGCCAATTCCTCGCTGCTCGGCGGCGGTGGTGTCGACGGCGCTATCCACCGCGCCGCCGGGCCGGAGCTGGTCGCCGAATGCCGCACGCTGAACGGCTGCAGGACCGGGGATGCCAAACTGACGAAAGGCTACCGGCTGCCGGCGCGCTATGTCATTCACACTGTCGGCCCGGTCTGGCACGGCGGGGGCGAGAGCGAGGCGGAGTTGCTCGCCTCCTGCTATCGGCGCTCGCTGGAGATTGCCACCGGTAAGGACTGTCGAACGATAGCATTTCCGGCGATCTCGACCGGCATCTACGGCTATCCGAAAGATCAGGCTACCGAAGTAGCCGTCGGCACGGTTGCTGTTTTTCTAGGCGAATACGCCATCCCCGAGACCGTCACTTTCTGCTGCTTCGACGATCTGACTGCCAGACTATACAGCTCAGCCGTTGCTGCGATTGGGGGAGCCTGAACTTTATGACAAAGACGTTCCACCCGTTCACGAGATCGAGATTCTTGAGTGACCATCTAGCGACGCCGGCAAATATTCGATATTGCTCATCCTGCATTGTCTCATGGGGATGGGGTAAAAATGACACGAGAATATCTGCGGAAAGCATCCGCGTCGATACTTGCAGGAATGCTTATATGCGCCTCGTGCGGCGCTGTCGTCGCCGGGTCGCTGGCTGGAAGCGAGGGGGACAAGCGCTTTCCACCCTACATCCCACGCAATCCCAAGGATCCGTGCAACAGGGCGTACAAGGCCTATCTGGCGGCGAGCGGCCATTCAGCCTACGCGACCACGCCTTATGCCCGGATCATGTCGTCTTATATCATCTGTGGTGGACACCTGAATGCGCCGTCCCAAAAGGTTGCGGAAGAGCTGGCGATGAAATCCTGCCTGGCCACGCGCGCGCACTACAAGGTGACTACGGGCGGCGCCTGCGAGATCGCCGCATCGAAGTAGGCCCGCGCCTGCCGAATTGGCGCTGCCCGTCGCAAACTCGGAAGGCTTCATGTTCGGCAAGATCCTGATCGCCAATCGCGGCGAGATCGCTTGCCGCGTCATCCGCACCGCGCGCAAGCTCGGCGTGCGAACAGTCGCCGTCTATTCGGAGGCCGACGCGCGAGCGCTGCATGTCGAGATGGCCGACGAGGCGGTGCATGTCGGCCCCTCGCCGGTCGGTGACAGCTATCTGCGCGGCGACAGGATCATTGCCGCGGCGCTTGCCACAGGCGCCGAGGCAATCCACCCCGGCTACGGCTTCCTGTCGGAGAACCCCGACTTCGTCGACCAGGTGACGGCGGCGGGCCTCATCTTCATCGGCCCGTCCGCCGCCTCGATCCGCGCCATGGGGCTGAAGGATGCCGCCAAGCGGTTGATGGAAAAGGCCGGCGTTCCGGTGGTGCCCGGCTATCACGGCGAAGCGCAGGAGATTGTGCTGCTTGCCACAAAAGCGCGCGAGATCGGCTACCCGGTGCTGATCAAGGCGCGCGCCGGCGGCGGCGGCAAGGGCATGCGGCGCGTCGACCATCCGGACGACTTCTCCGAGGCGCTGTCCGGAGCGCGGCGCGAGGCCAAGGCTGCCTTCGGCGACGACCGCGTTCTGGTCGAAAAATATGTCGACAAGCCGCGACACATCGAAGTCCAGGTGTTCGGCGACAATTTCGGCAATGTCGTGCATCTTTTCGAGCGCGACTGCTCGGCGCAGCGCCGCCACCAGAAGGTGATCGAGGAGGCGCCCGCCCCCGGCATGACGCTGGCGCTGCGCAAGGCGATGACGGAAGCGGCGGTGAAGGCCGCCAAGGCAATCAGCTATTCGGGCGCCGGCACGATCGAATTCATCGTCGATGCTTCCGAGGCCCTCAAAGCCGACCGCTTCTGGTTCATGGAGATGAACACACGGCTGCAGGTCGAGCATCCCGTCACCGAGATGGTCACCGGCGTCGATCTGGTCGAATGGCAGCTTCGTGTCGCCGCCGGCGAAAAACTGCCGAAGGCGCAGAACGAGATCGCCCTTGCCGGACATGCTTTCGAGGCGCGCATCTACGCCGAGGACGCGGCCAAGGGATTCCTGCCGGCGACGGGCACGCTTTATCATCTCAAATTCCCCGACACGCCGCCGGAGGATGCCGCCATGCGCATCGAGACCGGCGTGCGGGCCGGCGATGCGATCTCGCCCTTCTACGATCCGATGATCGCCAAGCTGGTGGTGCACGCTAGGGACAGAACCACCGCGCTTGGCGCGCTGCGCAAGGCGCTGGCCCGAACCGAAGTTGCCGGCTCGACGGTCAACACCGCCTTCCTTGCAGCACTCGCCGCCGACGCCGATTTCGCGGCGGGCGATATCGACACCGGCCTGATCGGCCGGCATCAGGATGCTCTCGTCGCTGTTCCCCCGCCAAGCGATGAAGCGATCGCCGCGGCGGCGCTGGCAGCGACCGACGCAAGCACGGCGGGTCCGGCCGCCGATCCGTGGTCCTCGCTCGCCGGCTATGCGCATTTCCATACGCTGGCGCGCCGCACCCGGTTGCGTTACGGCGAGGAGAACATCCTGGCCCGGGTATCGGCGCGGCCTGACGGCCGCTTCCAGGTGGCGCTGGAGGCGCCGCATGACGCGATCAACGCGCACGACCTCAGGAGCATGCCGCGCAGCGCGCGCTGGCCGGGCCATGTCACGGTGTTCGAAGGAGCGGTCGGATATACATTCACGGTGCCGGATCCGCTGGCCAAGGCGGATGAGGCCGCGGCCGCGTCGGACAGCCTGCGCGCGCCGATGCCGGGATTGGTCAAGCTGGTGCGCGCGGCAGCGGGCGATACCGTTATCAAGGGCCAGCCGCTCCTAATCCTCGAAGCGATGAAGATGGAGCACACGATCGCCGCACCCCATGATGGGGTGATTGCCGAGATCGCGGCCGAAGGCGCGCAAGTGAGCGACGGCACGGTGCTGGTGCGGTTCGAGGACGCACGGGGCTGAGCTGCCGGTCGCCTTGGATCGGCAACGGGACAAACTGGCTGGGGCGGCAGGACTCCAGGGGGGCGCCGTAGAGCGCCGAACTGGTCTCCAAATCAGTGCCAAGGCACATACGAAAACGGCCGGGACAAATCCCGGCCATTTCCAATCGATCTGCAGAACGAATTACGGCTTGATCGGCGCGTATTTGCCGTCGTGCCACTGGTTGATGTCGTAGCTGGCGTTCTTCAGGTCGCCCTTCTCGTCGAAGATCACGTCGCCGACCACGGTGCTGATCGGCTTGCCGTCCTTCAGCGCCTCGGCGACCTTGGCCGGGTCGTCGGTGCCGGCGCGCTTGACGCCTTCGGCCACCGCCTGGATCACTGCATAGGAGAACAGCGTGAAACCTTCCGGTGTGAAGCCGCCTTGCTTGATCTTGGCCACGGCCTCCTTCGCTTCCGGCTTCGACTGCGGATCCGAGGGGAAGACGAACATTGTGCCTTCACCGGCCGGGCCGGCGATCTGCCAGAATTCCGGCGAGGCGATCGAGTCCGGCATGATCAGCTGGAACTTGACGTTCTGCTCCGCTGCCTGGCGCAGGATCAAGCCGGCCTCCGGATGGTAGCCGCCGAAATAGACGACGTCGGCCTTGAGCTCTTTCAGCTTGGTGACCAAAGCCGAATAGTCCTTCTCGCCGGCATTGATGCCTTCATAGTCGACCTCCTTGAGGCCGCCGGCATTCATGGTCGCCTTGACAGCATCGGCAACGCCCTGACCGTAGGCGCTCTTGTCGTGCAGGACGACGACGTTCTTGCCGGCATATTTCTTGGCGATCCATGGACCGATGAAAGCGCCCTGCGCATCGTCACGCGTGTAGAGGCGCATGATCGTCGGCCAGCCGGCCTTGGCCGCGGCGTCGGTCAGTTCCGGATTCGACGAGGCCGGGCTCATCATCAGGGTGCCGGCTTCGGCGTAGACGGCGGAAGCGGGAATGCTCGAGCCCGAGCAGGCATGGCCGTCGACGAACTTGACGCCGTTGGCAACGATACGGTTGGCGACCGACACGGCCTGCTTCGGATCGCATTGGTCGTCCTGGATGTCGATCTTGATCTTGTTGCCGTTGACACCTCCGGCGGCATTGATGGCATCCGCCGCGGCCTGCGCGCCCTGCTTGAACTGGTCGCCGATGTTGGCGAGCTGCCCGGTCATCGGGCCGACCACCGAAATCGTGATGTCGTCGGCGAAGGCAACCGATGCGCTCATCGTCAGGCCCAATGCGGCCGCGCTCAAAATACCCAATCTTTTCATGACAATAGAACTCCTCCACTTGCGCGCGGCCGTTCCGGCCACGCTTCTTCCAGAGAGCCGGGACAATTTCACCCTTCGCCGGAACTGTCGAGAGCACAATGTATCGGGATTTGGTTCATTCCGACGGGGAGTTCTTGGGCCAAGCCGCCGTTCCCATACAGGCGGAGACTGCGCAAATGCAAAAGCCGCGCCGGCCTTGTCCCGGCCGGTCGCGGCTTTTGCAGTCGAGCTTCCCGGCGCCCCGCGCGCCTGAACCCCGCTTCCCTGTGTTGTCGCACGGCTTGAGTTCGTTGACCTGCCGCGTTCTTGGTCTGGTTAACCGGCCGTCTTTTTGCGGCCTTGTCCCTTAAGAGCTTCCGGCCCTTACCCCGCAAAATCAGTGCATCGTCATCCATTCGCGCGCTTCGCGCAGCGCCTTGGCGATCTCGGCCTTCGACATCGATGCCGACAATTCCGAGCGCAGCTCGGCGGCGCGGAGCGATCCCTTGATCGCGGCGATGTTGAACCATTTGTGGGCGGCAATGACGTCGGTCTCGCAATCGCGGCCGGTCGCATACATCATGCCCAGTTCGAAAAGAATGTCGGCCTGGGCAGTTGCCCCCATGGCGCCGAAGCCGGCTTCAAGCATTTCAAAGCGTGCCATTTCAATCCCCTGTCTGCTCCCGAGAGCTGCCTCCTTCTGTCCCTGGAATTCCCCTGGGCGGGCCGCTCTTTCGATGCTTTCGAGGATGACGGCTCGCCTTGAATCCGTCGTTAAATGGCTTGCTTAATTTGAAGAAAACAAAGGTAAAACAAGAGGTAAACGCGAAGAACCGTTAAGCATAGGAATCCAGCAATTCAGCCGATCTGCGCCAAATTCGTCGAAAATTTGAGGCGCGGGAATCAAGACTTCGCTAACCACGGAAACCGAAGCCTTTTTCGCCATCCGTTCATTTCCAGCGACCGACGCGGCCGAAATCCTTACAAGCTTCCGTCGCGGCACCGCTTTCGTTTTGGCGATGGCTGGATTAGCTTTACGTTTGCGTAAGGGACAGAGAGGCGGAACGAGGCCCGCCGGAACCCTAAAGGGAGGACAAGCATGTTTCGAAAAGTCAGCCTAGCCCTGGCGGCCACCTTGATGATGGCAGGCGCCGCGTCGGCCGACCCGATCGAGGGCAATTGGAAGACGCAGGCCGGATCGACAGCGGCGATCGCCGGCGGCGGGGCGTTTTCCATCACGCTCAAGTCCGGCAAATATGCCGGCAAGACGATCGGCTCCTTCAAGGCGACCGGCGACAACAAGTACACCGGCACAATAACAGACCCGGAAACCGACAAGACCTATTCCGGCAAGGCGACGCTTTCCGGCACCTCGCTAAAGATGAGCGGCTGCGTTCTGGGCGGACTGATCTGCAAGACCCAGACCTGGCACAAGCTCTGACAGTCGAACGGATGACGATGCAAAAACGGGGCCCGGCGCCCCGTTTTCTTTTTGAGCGCCGTTTCTGAGCGCAGCGCTGGACAAGGCACTTCGCAGGCCTTCGGCCGGTCATGACCCCATCAGCCAATTTGAACCGCAGATGAATATCGGTCTCAGAACCGGTTCAGAGGCGTTCGGGCATTCTCCTCGCCATTGAAGGAGAGACCAATGCTTGTCCGCCGCTTCACCATCGTCTGCCTGCTGATGAGCCTGTTCGGCATGTTCTTCGCCATCCTCGTGGCCGAAGCCGGCCGTCCGGCGCGCTCACCGCGAATGGCCGATACCTGCCGGCTGGACTGCATGAACCATTTCGGCCGCTGAAACGACCAATACTCGAAACCGGAACGACCACCATGAACCGCATCGCTGCCTCCACCCTCAAAGCTCTTCGGCTCCTGCCGCGGGCGATGCTCATCCTGATGGTGCTTGCCGCTCCTGTGCTGGCGGTGCCGATGATGCGCGCCGACGCCGGTTCGGTCATCGAGGCGCCAACGCCGAAGAAGGCAGGCATCGGCTTCGTGCTGCTGGTCAGCCTGCAGCGTGGCTGACACGGCCAGAGAAAAATACTCCGCAAGGCGGGCTTCGCGCCCACCTCCCCCTCCCAAGCGCTCTTCCAAATCCCTATATTGGGCCATGGAAAAGCGAATCTACCCCCAAGCCATCGAATCGGTCGTCATGCCGGAGCCTTTCGGCAGGCAGAGTTTTGACGACGCCAAGAAGGCGGTCGCGGCGCTGGAGGCGCTCTACGACCGCAACACCAAATTCCTGCGCGATTCCTTCGCCAAGCTCGCCGCCGGCGGCGACGAGAGCAGGCGCTACCGGGCCTTCTATCCGCAGATCGGCGTCACCACCACCTCGTTCACGCAGATCGACTCGCGCCAGGCCTACGGCCATATGCCGACGCCCGGGCATTTTGCCACCACCATCACCCAGCCAAAGCTGTTCGAGAACTATCTCGTCGAGCAGCTTCGGCTCATCATGCGCAATCACGGCGTCCAGGTCACGGTGTCGGAATCGACGACGCCGATCCCGCTGCATTTCGCCTTCCTGGAGGGCACCTATGTCGATGTCACGGCTGCCGAGCGGATCAGGCGGCCGATCCGCGACCTGTTCGACGTGCCGGATCTCGACGGCACGGACGACCAGATCGCCAACGGCACTTTCGAGGTGGCGTTCGGCGAGCCGAGGCCGCTGGCGCCGTTCACGGCCCAGCGCATCGACTATTCGCTGCACCGCATGACGCACTACACGGCGACCAGCCCGCAGCATTTCCAGAATTTCGTGCTGTTCACCAATTACCAGTTTTACATCGACGAGTTCGTGGCGCGGGCCCGCGAGCTGATGGAGAGCGGCGGCGGCGGTTACAGCGAATTCGTCGAGCCGGGCAACCTCGTGACTCAGGCCGGGGCCGGCGCGGCGAGCGAAGGCACCCCGCCACAGCGCCTGCCGCAAATGCCGGCCTACCACCTGAAGAAGTCGGGCCATGGCGGCATCACCATGGTCAATATCGGCGTCGGCCCGTCCAACGCCAAGACCATCACCGACCATATCGCGGTGCTTCGGCCACATGCCTGGGTGATGCTCGGCCACTGCGCCGGCCTGCGCAATACGCAGGCACTGGGCGACTATGTGCTGGCCCATGCTTATGTGCGCGAGGATCATGTGCTCGACGACGACCTGCCGGTCTGGGTGCCGATCCCGCCGCTGGCCGAGATCCAGGTGGCGCTGCAGGAAGCGGTCGCCGAGGTAACGGGACTTTCCGGCTACGATCTCAAGCGCATTATGCGCACCGGCACCGTCGCCACCATCGACAACCGCAACTGGGAACTGCGTGACCAGCGCGGACCGGTGCAGCGCCTTTCGCAGTCGCGCGCCATTGCGCTCGACATGGAATCGGCGACGATCGCCGCCAACGGCTTCCGCTTCCGCGTGCCCTACGGCACGCTGCTGTGCGTCTCCGACAAGCCTTTGCATGGCGAACTGAAACTGCCCGGCATGGCGACGGAATTCTACAAGCGGCAGGTGGCGCAGCACCTCACCATCGGCATCAGGGCGATGGAGAAGCTGGCCGAAATGCCGATGGAGCGGCTGCATTCGCGCAAGTTGAGAAGCTTCTCCGAGACTGCTTTCCAGTAGCCGAGGCAACTCATCGTCTTGCCCGGGCCGCAATTTTGCCGATAAGCAGGCCTGAGCGAGACTATGTCGCTGCAAAAAGATGCCGGCGACATTCGGCAGAACACGACTGACATGACAACAGGCGGCGCGCGCTCAAACATGACGGCTGGGGTGGCATTCCTGGCGATGACGGCACTCACGGCCGCGCTGCTGGCCGGATTCCTCGGCGCGCTGCATCCAGCCCTCGATTCGTTCTCGCATTTTCGTATTCATCTGAGCGTGCTCACGGCACTGCTGGCGGTGGCGCTGCTTGCCAGTTCCTACCGGCTGCAGGCGGCAGCAGCGCTGCTCTTCGCCCTCGCCTGCCTCGCCACGACGGCCAGCGCGCTGCCCAGGTTGTGGCCGCAGCAGGCGGTCGCCAAACCTGCCGACCGTATCGTCTACAGCCTGCTGCAGATCAATCTTCGCTTCGACAATCCGACGCCCAAGAAGGTGCTGTCGCTGATCGGCCGCACCAACCCTGATGTGATCACCCTCGACGAGCTGTCGGGAATGTGGACTAGAGAGCTCGGCTATATCACCGGCGCCTATCCGTACCGCATCCTCTGCCCCTACCCCAATGGCGTGTTCGGCGTCGCGCTGCTCTCGCGGCGGCCTTTTGCCCCGGGCACGGCGCCGCATTGCGAGCCGCGCGGCGCGATGGCTACCGCCACGATCGATTTCGGCGGCACCGGCGTCGATGTCGCGGCAATCCATTTGAGCTGGCCGTGGCCGCGCGAGCAGTACTGGCAGATCGGCGAGCTGGCGGAGCCGCTTGCCGCGCTCGGCGAAACCGCCATCATGGCCGGCGACTGCAACGCCGCGCCGTGGAGCGCTGCGGTGCGTCGTGTCGCCTCGCTCGGCGGACTGAGCGTGATGCCGTCGGCCGGGCCGACCTGGATCCATCGGAAGCTGCCGGATTTCATCCGGCGCTTCGCCGGCCTGCCGATCGACCAGGTGTTCAGCAAAGGGGCCGTGACGATCCATTCGGCGACGCGGCTGGAAGACGCCGGCTCCGACCACTTGCCGGTGCTGATCGAGTTCTCGTTGCGGTCCGACGGCCGACAGCCCGAGCACGAGCATCAGTCGGCGCTGGCGGCAAACGCACAACTTGGCAACACGGGCGGTTAGCGTCGCATTGCTTCCCGCCGCATCGCCGGTTTCTGCTTGTGCCGCTAAGGCCTGATCAAAGCAGCGACGAGGTGCTCGACATGACCGCCTTCGCGGTGCTCGCGGGCATCGAAGGCATTTTGCCTGGCCTCGTATTCGGCATAGACGGCCTGGATGCGCCGGCGCGCCTCGCTGCGCGCCTTGTAGCAATAGGGGTCGTTAGCGACCCTAAGACCGGTGATCGAGCGATCGGTGACGCGCATCATTTCCCGGGCAATGCGGCCATGGGTTCCCTCGTGGGCGCGCACGCCGGCGAAGAACCGGTTCCAGCGCTTCTTCAATGCAGGCGTGGCTGGCGACGCCAAGCGGGGGAAAGTGTAGAAGAGACTGAGCGTTCCGTTTGCCTGCCGTATCCGGCACGAGCCCTTGTCCTGGATAACCCCAAGCTCCCAGTCGGCCGTATAGGCGGTCTGGGCGATGGCATGCGTCATGAAGCCGTGCTTGGGACCCCTGCTGCCCATCGCCTCGATGAGCGCCGCGCCCGAATTGCCGGCAATGTCATAGGTGCGCGTCTGGACCAGCACCCTGGTGCCGGCCCAAGCCTGCGGCGCGCAGAGCGCGCCGAGAGCGACAAGGCATGTCAGAACCGCCATGCGCATAACCGTCTCCTCCCTATCCTTAGGGAAAGGGAACACAAGCAGGCAGCGGATTCAACAGCCTTGAGGTTGCGCCGTCGCAACCGGTATTGCTCGTAGGTGCCGCCTGTTACCCGGCTCTCGCCAGCCGCAGGATGGCGGCTGGCGAGCCGGCGCGGCCAGACGTGGGGCTCACATGCCTTGGTAGACCGGCCCCTCTCCGCCTTGCGGGGGCACCCAATTGATGTTCCGGTTCGGGTCCTTGATGTCGCAAGTCTTGCAGTGGACGCAGTTCTGCGCGTTGATGACGAAGCGCACGTCCTTGGCGGACGGGTCGGCAGCGGCATTGCCGTCCTTGTCCACCCACTCATAGACGCCGGCCGGGCAGTAGCGGGTCGATGGCCCGGCGAACACGTCGTGCTCGGAACGCTGCTGCAGCGCCATGTCGCCGACGATGAGGTGCACGGGCTCATTTTCCTCATGGTTGGTGTTGGACAAAAACACCGAGGAGAGCCGGTCGAAGGTCAAGACGCCATCCGCCTTCGGATAAGCGATTTTCTGGTGCTTGGAGGCGGGCTCGAGCGTCGCATAGTCGGCCTTGCCGTGCTTCAGCGTGCCGAAGGGCGAGAAGCCGAACAGCGTGTTCAGCCACATGTCGAGACCACCGATGCCGACACCGACGATGGTGCCGAAGCGCGACCACAGCGGCTTGACGTTGCGCACCTTCTTCAGGTCCCTGCCGATGTCGCTGCCGCGCCAGGCGTCTTCATAGGAGGCGAGCTCGTCATTGGCCCGGCCGGCGGCAATGGCGTCCGCGACATGCTCGGCCGCCAGCATGCCCGACAGCACCGCATTGTGCGAGCCCTTGATGCGGGGCACGTTGACGAAGCCGGCCGCGCAGCCCATCAGCACGCCGCCCGGGAATGAAAGCTTCGGCACCGATTGCCAGCCGCCCTCGGTAATGGCGCGCGCGCCATAGCCGATCCGCTTGGCGCCCTCGAAGGTGCCTCTGATCGCCGGATGAGTCTTGAAGCGCTGGAATTCCTCGAAGGGCGAGAGCCAGGGGTTCTTATAGTTCAGATGGACGACGAAGCCGACCGCCACCTGGTTGTCTTCGAGATGGTAGAGGAAGGAGCCGCCGCCGGTTTTCATGTCGAGCGGCCAGCCGAAGGAGTGCTGCACCAGCCCCGGCTTGTGGTTCTCAGGCTTGACCTGCCAGAGTTCCTTGAGACCGATGCCGAACTTGGCGGGCTCGCGGCCGTCGGCAAGCTGGTATTTGTCGATCAGTTGCTTGGCCAAAGAGCCGCGCGCGCCCTCGCCGATCAGCACGTATTTGCCCATCAGCGCCATGCCGGGGGCGTAGGCCGGGCCATGCGTGCCGTCCTTCTCGACGCCCATGTCGCCAGTGATCACGCCGGTCACGGCGCCGGCTTCGTTGTAGACAAGGCTCGCCGCGGCAAAGCCCGGATAAATCTCGACGCCGAGCGCCTCGGCCTTGGTCGCCAGCCAGCGGCAGACATTGCCGAGCGAGACGATGTAGTTGCCGTGATTGTTCATCAGCGGCGGCATCAGGAAGTTGGGCAGGCGGAAGGACCCGGCGGGGCCGAGCACCAGAAAATGATCGTCGGTGACAGGCGTCTTGAAAGGGTGCCCTTCCTCCTCGCGCCAGCCCGGCAAAAGGCGGTCGATGCCGATCGGGTCGACGACGGCGCCGGACAGGATATGGGCGCCGACCTCGCCGCCTTTTTCCAGCACGACGACGGAAAGGTCGGGGTTGAGCTGCTTCAGACGGATCGCCGCGGCAAGGCCGGCCGGACCGGCGCCGACGATGACCACGTCGAATTCCATGCTCTCGCGTTCGATTTCGCTCATCTGCCCCTCGCTGGCTTGCCCTATTCTCGCATTTTGCTGGCTCACGCGCTGCATAGCGCATCAATTCGCGACGCGAAACCGGCGCTGACGTGACAAAGCCGATTTCGACAAAAAGTCGCGGTGTTCCATACGAAACGGCCATCGGACAGGCGACGGCGAAGCATAGGCCAGGGCCATGCATCTGGAAGGCCAGGCCTGTCCGGCACGTTTTTAATTGTTCGACGGCTTGCTTATCGGCAATACTTGGCCCCATGCGCACTCCCGAGCCAATCGGCTTTTCATTGAAGCGCTTACTCTTCACGCTCGGCGTGCTCTGCCGCGCGGTTCTTCCGCTCCTCTTTTCGCTCGGCGCCGCCCAGGCCGATCCGCAAAAAGTCTGGGCGGCCGGCGCCTACTCCTTTTCCGACGAGCTCGGCGGCTTCCGCATCACCGGCGCTTCCGGAATTGGCACCAAGGATGACCCGCTGGTCATCACCGAGGAGCTGAATTCGGCGACGCCAGTGACGCTGACCATCCGCGCGATCCGGCCGATCGAAGCCTTCGGCAGGGCCGGCAACGTGGCCAATGGGGTTATGTACATGCGCATCGACGTGCTCAACAATAGCTCCCTGCCCTGGGTCGAGTTCCAGTTCGAGCTGCAGGAAATCCTCGACCAGCCGAGCGTGTTCGGCGACGGTCTCTCCTTCGACCAGCGCAACAAGAATCCCGACAACATCGTCTCGAGCAACTTCGCCGATTTCGACCGCCAGTTCGAACCCTATGACCGGCTCTTGTTCAAGAACGGCAAGGTCGACCCGCTGAAGACGGCGACGTTCGAGTTCCTGATCACCGACTACACGCCGCGCTGGACATTCTTCCTGGTGCAGGATCCGCGCATACCGACGGGCTGACAGACATTGCGCTGAATGGCGAATTCCCGGCGGTTGCAAATCTTTGCCGCGCGGACGATGGTGGCGCCATGACTGCCGCCTCCCCCAACAACCCGATCGATATCGCAGAGCTGCTGGCCTTCTATGCCAGCGCCGGCGTTGACGAGGCGCTGGAAGACACACCTGTCAACCGCTTCGCCGAGGCCAAGCCGAAGCAAGCCGAGCGCGCGCCGGCGCAGGCCGCAACCGCGCGTGAAAGCATGCCCCTGGAGCGGCCGGCATCGGAGCCCGGATTGGAGGCAGGCCGGGCGGCGGAACGGCCGGCGGCATCGACGGGACTTGACGCAAGCCAAGTGCCCGATGCGCCGCGGCGCCCGACGCTCACCACCGCCACGGTCCCCGACGAGGGGCAGATCAAGCTCGCGCGGCAGCTGGCGGCGAGCGCCTCGACGCTTGACGAACTGCGCCAGCAGATGGCGGCGTTCGACGGCTGCAATCTCAAATTCACCGCCAAGAACCTGGTCTTCGCCGACGGCAACCCGAATGCCGACCTGATGCTCGTCGGCGAGGCGCCGGGCCGCGACGAGGACCTCGAAGGGCTGCCCTTCGTCGGCCGCTCCGGACGGCTGCTCGACAGCATGCTGGCAGCGATCGGCCTCGACCGGACATCGGCCTATATTGCCAACGTCATCCCGTGGCGCCCGCCGGGCAACCGAACGCCGACGCCGCACGAGACCGAGATCTGCCGCCCGTTCATCGAAAGGCAGATCGAGCTGGTCAATCCGAAGGTGCTGGTCAATCTCGGCGGCCCTTCCGCCAAGACGCTGCTCAACACGACCGAGGGCATCCTGCGCCTGCGCGGCAATTGGCGCGTCCACACCACCCAGTCGGGCATTGCCATTCCAGCGATGCCGACGCTGCATCCGGCGTATCTGCTTCGCACGCCTGCACACAAGAAGCTGGCGTGGCGGGATTTTCTCGAGGTGAAGGCGAAACTGAGGGCGTTGGGGTGAAGCACCTCCCCTTCTCCCACAACAAGGGAGAAGGGGAGCGATAACCTCTAAGGTAATTGAATTACTCCCCTCGCCGGCCTACTCATCCCCCATGACAACACCCGACGTCTCCGCCGGCAGCCTCATTCGTGAGTGGCGCACGCGCCGGCGCATGAGCCAGCTCGACCTCGCCATGGAAGCCGATATCTCGCAGCGGCATCTCTCCTTCGTCGAAAGCGGCCGCGCCCAGCCTTCGCGCGAGATGGTGCTGCATCTGGCCGAGCAGCTTGCCATTCCTCTACGCCAGCGCAACCAGCTTTTGCTCGCGGCCGGCTTCGCGCCGAGCTTCAGCGAAAGGCCGCTGACCGATACGACGCTGGCGCCGGCGATGGCTGCGGTCGAGACGGTGCTCAAGGGCCACGAGCCCTTCCCGGCGCTGGCGGTCGACCGGCACTGGAACCTCGTTTGCGCCAACGCGGCGATCGGCCCGTTCCTGGCCGACGTCTCGGAGCCGTGGCTGCTCAAGCCGCCGGTCAATGTGCTGAGGCTCAGCCTGCATCCCGGTGGCGTCGCGCCGCGCATCGTCAACCTCGCGGAATGGCGCGCGCATCTGCTCGAGCGCCTCAAGCACCAGAACGACGCCACCGGCGACTCCATGCTGATCGAGTTGGAGAAGGAATTGCGCGGCTATCCGTCCGGGCTGAGGAGCAGCCGGCCGGCGCCGGTCGAGCCAAGCGGCATCGTCCATCCGCTCAGGCTCGCGCATGGCGATCAGGTGCTGTCCTTCATCAGCACGATCACCGTCTTCGGTACGCCGCTCGACGTGACGCTGTCGGAGCTGGCGATCGAATCCTTCTTCCCCGCCGACGACCAGACGCGGACCGTGCTGGTGCGGCTGGCGAAGGAGCGGACGGCCGCTTCGTAGGCTTACCCCTGCGGCGGCGTCGCCCTTCG
This sequence comes from Mesorhizobium sp. M1A.F.Ca.IN.022.06.1.1, assembly GCF_003952605.1. Classification (NCBI taxonomy): domain Bacteria; kingdom Pseudomonadati; phylum Pseudomonadota; class Alphaproteobacteria; order Hyphomicrobiales; family Phyllobacteriaceae; genus Mesorhizobium; species Mesorhizobium sp. M1A.F.Ca.IN.022.06.1.1. The sequence goes on from NZ_CP034455.1 coordinate 1,165,497, forward strand.
GGTTCGCGTGCGCTCGAGGCCAAGTTGCCTTTCGCGCCAGATGATGAAGATGCCGGCGGCAACCACAATCACGCCGCCGATCAGCGTGTTGAGCGACGTCACATCGCCGAACACAAGATAGCCGATGACGACGCCGAGAATCATCGAGCTATATTCGAAAGGCGCCACGACCGAAGCCTCGGCGTGGCGGTAGGCGGCCGTCATCAGGATCTGACCGAGCCCGCCGCAGAAGCCGGCCATGACAAGCAGCGCGGCTTGCATCGGCGTCAGCATCTGCCAGCCGAAAGGCAGGGTGAGCAGCGCCAGCACGCTCGCCGTCGAGGAAAACCACAGCACGATGGTCGCCGTCTTCTCGGTCTGCACGAGATTGCGTACCAGAAGCATGGCGACGGCCGAGATCGCCGCGGCGATCAGCGCCGCCATGACGCCAAGCACCTCCTGGTCGTCGAGCGCCTCGTCGGAATGCAACAGCGTCAGTTCCGGCCAGGAAACGATCAACACGCCGACGAGGCCGAAGGCGACCGCGCTCCAGCGATAGACGCGGATCGTCTCGCCCAGGAAGATCGAAGAGAACACCACGACCAGCAGCGGCTGGGCATAATTCAGCGTGATCGCTTCGGGAAGTGGCAACCTGGTCAGCGCGAAGAAGCCGAGCCCCATAGCGCCGACGCCGACGACGCCGCGCGCGATGTGGTTGAACGGCCGTTTCGTGGTGAATGCGGTGGCGAGCTGGCCCTTGAAGGCCAGAAAGGCGATGATCGGCAAGATGGCAAAGAAGGAGCGGAAGAAGACGATCTGTCCGGCGGGCACGGCGCCGGCCGCCTTGATACAGGTCTGCATGCCGACAAAGACCGCCACGGAGACAATCTTCAGCGCAATGCCGCGCAGCATATTGTGGCCGACGGCATGATCGACGGTCATCTTGCCTCGTGACGATGGTCGGAAAACGAAGCCCAGAAATAGACCTTGGCGCAGTTTTGTCGAGTGACCGTTTGGTGTAAAGAGCGCGGACTTTAGAATTCCCTCACCAGCAAAGCCTACTGCCCACCCGAATTGATAGGAAAAACGACGGAATGCGCACAGATACCGGCCATGTCTTCAAGCTCGAAGACTACCGCCCCAGCGACTATCTCATTCCGCGGACCAGCCTCGATTTCCGTCTGTCTCCGGATGCCACCCGCGTCACTGCCGTGCTCACCGTCGAGCGACGCCAGGGGGTCGCCGCTTCTACGCAGCTGGCACTCGACGGCGACGGGCTGAAGCTGCTCAGCGTTGCCATCGACGGGCAGGTACTCCCGGAAGCCGACTATCAGGCTACGCCCGACCAGCTGATCATTCCGACGCCGCCGGCGGCACGGCGCTTCGAGCTTCGTCTCGAGACCGAGATCGCGCCGTCCAGCAACGAGGCGCTGATGGGCCTTTATCGCTCCAACAATGTCTATTGCACCCAATGCGAGGCGGAGGGGTTTCGCCGCATTACCTATTTCCTCGATCGTCCAGACGTCCTCTCGGTCTACACCGTGCGCATCGAGGCGCCGCACAACGAGGCGCCGCTGCTGCTGTCCAACGGCAACCCCGTAGAAAGCAGGGCGCTCGCGGATGGCCGGCACTATGCCGTCTGGCACGACCCCTTCCCGAAGCCTTCCTATCTCTTTGCGCTGGTGGCTGGCGCGCTCGGCAAGGTCGCGGGAAGCTTCACCACCCTATCCGGCCGCAAGGTCGAGCTCGGCATCTATGTCGAGCCCGGCAAGGAGCGGCTCGCCGGCTACGCGATGGATGCGCTGAAGCGCTCGATGAAATGGGACGAGGAGGTCTTCGGCCGCGAATACGACCTCGACGTCTTCAACATCGTCGCCGTGTCAGACTTCAACATGGGCGCCATGGAGAACAAGGGCCTCAACATCTTCAACGACAAATATGTGCTGGCCGACGAGGAGACGGCGACCGATGCCGATTTCGCCAATATCGAGGCGATCATCGCGCATGAATATTTCCACAATTGGACAGGCAACAGAATCACTTGCCGCGACTGGTTCCAGCTCTGCCTGAAGGAAGGGCTGACGGTTTACCGCGACCACGAATTCTCGGCCGACCAGCGCTCGCGCGCGGTAAAGCGCATCGCCGAGGTGCGCACGCTGCGCGCGCATCAGTTCCCCGAGGACCAGGGACCATTGGCGCATCCGGTCAGGCCGCGCCGCTACCGCGAGATCAACAACTTCTACACGGCAACAGTCTACGAGAAGGGCTCGGAAGTGGTGCGCATGATCCGCACCATCCTCGGAGCGGAAACCTTCCGAGCCGGTATGGACCTCTATTTCGAGCGGCATGACGGCGAAGCGGCGACGATCGAGGACTTCCTCAAAGTGTTCGAGGACGTCTCGGGCCGAGACCTCGGGCAGTTCGCGCTCTGGTACCATCAGGCCGGCACACCGAACCTGACGGTGAGTTCCTCCTACAATGCGGCGGCCAAGGCATTCACGCTGGAGATCGAACAGTCGGTGCCGCCGACGCCGTCGGAAAGCCGCAAGCGACTGATGCATATTCCCCTCGCCTTCGGCCTGGTCGGCGCCGGCGGCAAGCCTGTCGCCTGGACAGCCGTCGATGGCGCCACCGTCGAGGACGGCATCATCCATGTCCGAAAGCGGCGGCACACGGTGCGCTTCTCGGGGGTTTCGGAGCGGCCTTCGGTGTCGCTCAACCGCGGCTTCTCGGCGCCGATCACGCTCTCGGTGCAGCAGAAGGCCGACGACCAGTTCTTCCTGGCCAGCCATGACAGCGATCCTTTCTCGCGCTGGCAGGCCTTCAACACGCTGCTCACCGACGCGCTCATAGCGGCGTTCCGCCAGCTGCTGGGCGGCAAAGAGTCGGCCTTCGACGCAAAGCTCGCCGAGCTTGCCGGAAGCATTGCCCGCGACGAGACGCTGGAGCCGGCCTACCGGGCGCTGGCTCTGTCGCTGCCCGGCGAGGCCGATATTGCGCGCGACATCGGCCAGGGCATCGATCCCGACGCCATTTTCGTCGCCCGCGAGGCGCTGGCGCGGACGATTGCCATGGCGAATCGCGAGATCTTCTCGGCCCTTTACGCCAGCCTGGCCGACAACGGTCCGTTCACGCCCGACTCGGCAAGCGCTGGGCGCCGCGCGCTGCGCAACATCCTGCTCGATTACCTGTCGCTCCTGCCCGATGGCGCGGCGCTTGCCGCGCGGCATTTCAACGCCGCCACCAACATGACCGACCGCGCCGCGGCGCTGACCGTGCTGGCGCACCGTCATGCCGGCTCCGCGCAAGCGGAGGCGGCACTGTCGGCCTTCGAGATGAGATACCGCGGCGATGCGCTGGTGCTCGACAAATGGTTCCAGATCCAGGCCGGAGTGCCGGGACCGCTGACCGTCGAAAACGTGCGCGCGCTGATGCAGCACCCTGCCTTCTCGATCGCAAATCCGAACCGGGTGCGCTCGCTGATCGGCACCTTCTCCAGCGCCAACCAGACCGGCTTCCATCTTTCCGGCGGCCAAGGCTACCGCTTCTTCGCCGAGACCGTGCTGGAGGTCGAGAAGCGCAACCCGCAAGTGGCAGCACGGCTGGCGACGGCGCTCAGGTCCTGGCGCTCGCTGGAACCGGTCCGGCAGAACAAGGCAAGGCAGGCACTGCTGCAGATCGCGAACGCCGACAACCTGTCGGCCGACTTGCGCGACATCGTGGAGCGGACGCTGGTGTGATTAGCAAATCTCCCCCCTCGTGGGGGAGATCAGCAGTTTCGACGAATTTCAATCAACTTTTAATCTTTTTTGGCCGCGCCTCTGGACAAGGCGAATCACCTTTGATTCCTTATTGACGATTCGGACGTGCGGCGTAGCCGGATCGTCAAGTATGCGGCAAATCGGGGAGTGCCATTTATGGCCAAGACGGACGCGTGGGGCGCGCCCGGAGGGAGAGCTTTTGCGCGTCGCGAGGCAAGGAGCGGCGGGCCTGCCGGCAATGCGCGTCTGATCGCCGAACCCGCCTACCAGCGGCTGCTGGCGGCGGAACCGCTGCTGCGCCGCTCCATCCCCGCACTGATCATCATCTTCCTGATCGTCATCGCCGCACTGCGCTTCCTGTCGCTGGTGAACGACCGCGACGAGGTCGAACGCGACGCCAAGTCGGTGCTGGCGTTAGCCGCCGGCCAGATGGCACAGGCGATTACGGCCGACCCGAACGCAGCCGGCGTGAATGCGACGGACCTTCTGGAGAAGACCAGCCGCCAGGGCGCCATGGGTCGCAGCCACGTGCTGGCCATCACCGACGGCGCTTTCAAGATCGTCGCGGTATCGCCATTGTCGACCGGCTGGCAGGGACGCTCGCTGGACAGCCTCGTGCTCGGCGGCCAGCCGCTGTTCATGTTCGGCGACCGCGCCGGCGTTATGGATGTCAGCATCGGCGGCAAGGACTGGTTCGCCGCCGTCAGCCTCACCGGCGACCGCAAGAACGCCGCGGCGGTGCTGGTGCCCAAGGAGGCGGTGTTCGACAGCTGGCGCAAGACGGTGTCGCTCAACGTCACGTTGTTCGTGCTGACGGCCGGCGTGCTGATCGTCATCCTTTACGCCTATTTCGGCCAGGCGGCGCGCGCCCAGGCGGCCGACCGCATCTATCTCGAAGCGCATCAGCGCATCGACATGGCACTGGTGCGCGGCCGCTGCGGGTTGTGGGACTGGGACATGGTGCGCGGCAAGATGTACTGGTCGCGCTCGATGTACGACATGCTGGGCTACGAGCCCTGCGATACGATGCTGTCCTTCGGCGAGGTCGACGAGATCATCCATCCCGACGACGGCGACCTCTTCGAGCTCGCCAATCGCATCGTCGAGCGCGAGATCGACCATATCGACCAGGTGTTTCGCATGCGCCACGCCGACGGGCAGTGGGTGTGGATGCGCGCCCGCGCCCAGGTGATCGACCCGGAAGCGCCCGAGATCCAGCTGATCGGCATCGCCGTCGACGTCACCGAGCAGCGGCATCTCGCGCTGCGCTCGGAAGCGGCGGACATGCGGCTGCGCACGGCGATCGAGAACATCAACGAATCCTTCGTGCTATGGGATGCCGCCGAACGGCTGATCATGTGCAACTCCAAATTCCAGCAGGACAACGGGCTCTCGGACCGCGACGTGATGCCGGGCGCAACCCGCGACATGCTGGAGGAGCGCATGCTCGCCTTCGCCTCGGAGCGCAGGCTGGCCAACGCCAACGGGCCGCATGGCGGTGTGACGCTGGAGCGCCAGCTCGCCGACGGACGCTGGCTGCAGGTCAACGAGCTCAGGACCAGAGACGGCGGCATCGTCTCGGTCGGCTCCGACATCACCCAGATCAAGCTGCATCAGGAAAAGCTGGTCGACAGCGAGCGCCGCCTGATGGCGACCATCCACGATCTTAGCCTCGCCCGCCGGGCCGAGGAGGAACGCGCCAAGGAGCTTGTCGAGCTCAATCGCAAATACATGAAGGAAACCGAGCGCGCCGAGGCCGCCAACCGGGCGAAGTCCGAATTCCTCGCCAATATGTCGCATGAACTGCGCACACCGCTCAACGCCATAATCGGCTTCTCCGAGCTGATGCAGCAAGGCCTGTTCGGACCGCTGGGTTCGGAGCGCTACGAGGAATATGCCAGCGACATCAACGGCAGCGGCAAATACCTGCTCGGCGTCATCAACGACATTCTCGACATGTCGAAGATCGAGGCCGGCCAGTTCTCGCTTGACCGCGAGGAAATCGACCTCTGCCCGCTGATCAGGGAAACGGTTCGCGTCATCTCGCTGCAGGCGGCGGAGAAGTCGATCACGGTAGAGACGCGCATCGCCGATGCGATGCGGCTCTACGCCGACCGCCGCGCGATCAAGCAGATCGCAATCAATCTGCTCTCCAACGCGGTGAAGTTCACCGGACAGGGCGGCAAGATCACGGTCAGGGCGCGCAGCGCCTCAGGCGCGCTGGTGCTCACCATCGAGGACAATGGCTGCGGTATCCCGAAGCAGGCGCTGAGCAAGCTCGGGCGGCCGTTCGAGCAGGTGCAAAACCAGTTCTCCAAGAACCACACCGGTTCCGGCCTGGGCCTCGCCATCTCGCGTTCGCTCGCCGAACTGCAGGGGGGCGCGCTGAAGATTCGCTCCACCGAAGGCGTCGGCACCATCGTTTCGGTGCGCATCCCGCTGAAGAAGGCGCCGCCCATGGTCAAGGTGGCGGCTTAGCTGGCGCGCTGAAATTCGAAACGCCGGCGTCAAGGAATGACGCGTGGATTACCCTCGCGAGATCGACGCTCCTGCGCGAAGCAGAAGGTCGAAATCCTTCCGAATCTTTCGCGACGTCTCCTTGAGATGTGCTTCGAGCACACCGAAATCCGGCAGGTCGGTGGCCGCCAGAAGCAGATCAGAAAGCCCAGGCGGAACATCGTCGCGCTGGAACTCGCCGGTAAGGCAGAGCCTGATCATCTGGGTCAGCGCGAGATAGAGCCTCCAGGCCTCGCAAAGCTCCTGCCGAACATCAGGCGCCGCGTAACCGGGGGCCAGCCGCGCCAGCACTTCCGCCGTCGCGGTTGCCCGCCTACCAGCCTCGACCGCGCCGGTGATGACCGCGACCTGGGCGATGAATTCAAGGTCGATCAGGCCGCCGGGGATCAGCTTGATGTCCCAGAGATCGCGCGGCGGCTTTTCCGTGTCGATCAGCGCCCGCATCTCGGAGGCATCCGCCTTCACCTTGGCGCCGTCGCGCGGCTGGGCAAGAACCGCCGCAACCTCGTCTTCGACCTCGGCGCAAAGCGCTGCGTCACCGCCGATGGCGCGTGCTCGTGCCAGCGCCATATGCTCCCAGGTCCAGGCATCCTGCCGCTGATATTTCTTATAGGCGTCGACATGGGTGGCGACGGGCCCCTTGTTGCCGGAGGGGCGCAAGCGAAGGTCGAGCTCATACAGGACGCCTTCGGCCGTCGGCGCCGAGACGGCGGCGATCAGCCGCTGCGTCATGCGGGTGTAGTAGTGTGAGGGCGCCAGCGGCTTCTCGCCATCGGAGTCTTCCGCATCCGCATCGTGGTCATAAAGCAGGATCAGATCGACATCCGAGCCGGCAGTGAGCTCGCGGCTGCCCAGCTTGCCCATGCCGAGGAGCGCGACCCTGCCCCCGGCAATCCTGCCATGGCGCAACGCGAACTCGGCGATGACTGCGTTGAGCGCCGCTTCGATCGTGAGGTCGGCCAGGTCGGAGAAGGCGCGACCGGCGCGCCCGGGATCGATGGAGCCCGCAAGCAGCCGCACGCCGATCAGGAATTTCTGCTCGGAGGCGAAGATACGCAGCCGGTCAAGCACATCCTCATAGGCGCGGTCGCCCTCGATGAAGGCCGCAAGCCGCGCCGAGAGGTAGGCGCGGTCGGGCAGTTCCGCGAGCAACGCCGGATCGAGCAGACCGTCGAACACATGCGGGCGGCGCGTGATGATGGCGGCGAGCCGCGGAGCGGCGCCCATGATCGTCGCCATCAGCTTGAGCAGTGCCGGATTGGACTGCAAAAGCGAGAAGAGCTGGATGCCAGCCGGCAGGCCGGCGAGGAACTCGTCGAAGCGGATCAGCGCCTCGTCGGCGCGGCGCGTCTGGCCGAAGGCTTTCAGCAGCGCCGGCGTCAGTTCCGTCAGCCGCTCGCGCGCCTCCGCCGACTGGGTGACGCGGTATCGGCCGAAATGCCAGCCGCGAATGACACGGCAGATGTCGCTCGGCCGCTGAAAGCCGAGGCGATGCAAGGTCTGCAGCGTGTCGGGATCGTCGACATCACCGGTGAAGACCAGATTGCCGACGCCGGCCGACAGTTCGGGTGCCGTCTCGAACAGCGCCGCATAATGGCGCTCGACCTGCTGCAGCGAGGCGCGGAAAGCTTCCGCGAATTCCGCCTCGCCGGTGAAGCCGAGCATCAGCGCGATACGCTCCAGTTCCTCGTCCTCTTCCGGCAGGACATGTGTCTGCTCGTCGGCCACCATCTGGACGGCATGCTCGACACGGCGCAGGAACCAGTATTGTCGGGTGAGCGCATCGCGCGCATCGGCGGTGATCCAGCCGCGTGCGGCGAGCGCGTCCAGCATCGGCACCGTTTCGCGGCCCCGCAGTTCCGGGAAGCGGCCGCCGGCAATCAGCTGCTGCGTCTGGACGAAGAACTCGATCTCGCGGATGCCGCCGCGGCCGAGCTTGACGTTATGGCCTTTCACCGCGATCTCGCCGTGGCCCTTGTGGGCATGGATCTGGCGCTTGATCGAATGGACGTCGGCGATCGCGGCGTAATCCATGTATTTCCGCCAGACATAGGGCTGCAATTCCTTGAGGAAGGCCGAGCCCGAGGCAAGGTCTCCGGCCACCGGCCGCGCCTTGATCATGGCGGCGCGCTCCCAGTTCTGGCCGCGGGCCTCATAATAACGAAGCGCCGCCTCGACCGGGATCGCCAGCGGGGTCGAGCCGGGATCGGGGCGCAACCTCAGATCGGTGCGGAAGACATAGCCATGCTCGGTGCGGTCCTGCAGGATGCGCACGAGACGGCGGGTGAGGCGCGAGAACAGCTCCGTCGCATCGAGCGGATCGACCACCGCCGGCGCCTCCGGATCGAAGAAGACGACGAGGTCTATGTCGGAGGAAAAATTCAGCTCATGCGCGCCGAGCTTGCCCATGCCGAGCACAATCCAGCTCGAGCCGCGAGCCGGGTCTTCCGGATGGGGCAGCTTGAGCTTGCCCTGCCCGTGCGCGTCGAGCAGCAGGAAATCGACGGCGGCGCGTGTGCAAGCATCCGCCAGGTCGCTCAGACGGCGCACCGTCAGCGCGGTTTCGGCCTCGCCGGACAGATCGGCCAGCGCGATCAGGAAATGCGCTTCGGCCTTGAACTGCCTGAGTTCCATCATCAGGCTCGATTCCGAAACATTGTCGGCCCGTGCAGCGCGATCGACCGCCTCGCCGATCTCGTTGAGACGCGCTTCGATCGTCTGGTCGAACAGCTTGTCGAGAATGGCCGGACGGCGGCGGGCCGTATCACGCAGGAACGGCGACAGGTCGAAGATGGCGGCGAGCAATTCCTGCAGTGCTCCCTGGCCGGCGAGGAACGCGGCCAGACGCGGAAGGCCGTCTTGCTCGGCCGCGTCAGCGATCTCGGACAATTCCCTCCGGGCATGGTCGCCGCCGAGCGGGCGAAGCGCCAGCGTCGGTCGGAGTTGCCATTCCGTATCGATCTTCTTTTTTGCCATCCTTGCCGCCATCAATGCGTCTCCCGGGCCGGGAAACTCATGACTACGGACAATCCGGGATTGGCGGGCAGAAGATCAAGCCTGCCGTTGTGGAAAGTCATGATCGCCTTGGCGAGGCTAAGGCCCAGGCCCGAGCCCGGCTGCGAACGGCTCTTCTCCAGCCGCACGAAACGCTCGGTGACCCTGGCGCGGTCGGCATCGTCGGGAATGCCAAGGCCATTGTCGGAAACGGCGAGCTTGACCTCGCCGCCGATGCGCTCCAGCGTGACCCGCACCTTCGGGCTCTCGGCGGCGCCGGTCGAGTATTTGATGGCGTTGTCGACGATGTTCGACAGCGCCTGGCCGATCAGCTCGCGATTGCCGTTGATGGTCACCGCTTCCGGCACCGCGGTTTCCAGCACGACGCCCGCCTCTTCCGCCACCGGCTCGTAGAGCTCGACGACATCGCTCACCGTGGCGGCGAGGTCGACCGGGCCGGTTGTCTCGGAGGAATAGCCGGCCTCCAGCCGCGAGATCATCAGGATGGCGTTGAAGGTCTTGATGAGCTGGTCGGACTCGGCGATCGTTCCCTCCAGCGCCTGACGGTAGTCCGTCGTCTTGCGCTTGCCGGCAAGGGTGGCTTCGGCGCGGTTGCGCAGCCTGGTCAGCGGCGTCTTCAGATCGTGAGCGATGTTGTCGGAGACCTGCTTCAGCCCCTCGTTCAGCATGGCGATACGGGCAAGCATCGTGTTGAGGTTTTCGGACAGGCGGTCGAATTCGTCACCGGCGCCGGTCACCGGCAGCCGTCCGCTAAGGTCGCCGCCCATGATGCGGCGACTTGCGTCGGAGACGCTGTCGATGCGTTTCAGCGCGGCGCGCCCGACGAAGAACCAGATCAAGAGGCCGCCGAGCCCCATCATGCCTAGCGCCAGCATCAGCGCGCGGCGGATGACGGCCCGGAAGCGCTCGGGCTCGCCAAGATCGCGGCCGACCAGCAAGATCATCTGATTGGGCAGTCGCAGCACCAGCGCGATAGCGTTGTGGCCTTCTTCGCCTTCCGACCGAGCGCTGCTGTCGCCCGGGGACGGCGCGCTCTGATCGGTGCCACCACCACGCAACCGGTCGAGTTCGCCCTCACCGAAGCGATGGTACGAAAAGGGCTCCGTCGTCCAGCCCTCGGTTTCGATGATTCCCGGCTCCAGGCTCTGCACATTGCCGGTCAGGATCTGGCCGTTGGCGTCGGCGATCAGATAGAGGTTGGCGCCAGGCTGGCGCGAGCGGGCTTCAACCACGCGCACCAGCAACGGCAGGCCGCCATTTTTGTATGCGCGAGCCAAGCCGAGGATCTCGTCATTGATCGTGTCCTGGGTCTGCGCCGTCAGCATGCGCGCCGAGAGCGACGTCATGTAAAAGACGAGCAGCACGGCGCAGAGAGCGAAAAGCAGAAGGTAAAGCGCCGAGAGCCGGGCCGCCGTCGTCTTCATGATGGCCGGCAGGGAAAGAGCCATGTGCGCCTAGATCAGGATGACGATTGGCTGCACGGTAACCCCTTGTTGCAGCATCTTTTCCGAAACGTTCCCTGACTTTCGGTTTGGGATCATGCTCTAGCCGCCTTTCAGCATGTAGCCCGCGCCGCGGATGGTGTGCAGGATCGGTTTGTCGAAACCCTTTTCGATCTTGCCGCGCAGGCGCGAGACATGAACGTCGATGACGTTGGTCTGCGGATCGAAATGATAGTCCCAGACATTTTCCAGCAGCATGGTGCGCGTCACCACCTGGCCGGCGTGGCGCATCAGATATTCCAGCAGGCGGAACTCGCGCGGCTGCAGCGTGATCTCGCGGCCGGCGCGCTTGACCGAATGCGACAGACGGTCGAGCTCGAGATCGCCGACGCGGTAGACGGTCTCGGTTTCCCGGGCGCCGGCGCGACGGTTCAACACCTCGACGCGGGCAAGCAATTCGGAAAAAGCGTAGGGTTTGGTGAGATAATCGTCGCCGCCGGCGCGCAGCCCGGTGACGCGGTCGTCGACCTCGCCCAGCGCCGACAGGATCAGCACCGGCGTGGTGTTGCCGCGCGAGCGGAGCGCTGCGATCACCGACAGCCCGTCGCGGCGCGGCATCATGCGGTCGACCACCATCACGTCATAGTCGCCGGCGTCGGCAAGCGCGAAGCCGGTCTCGCCGTCCCCGGCGACATGGGCGGTGTGGCCCGCCTCGGCGAAGGCTTTCTGCAGGTAGTCCGCAGCCTCGCGGTCGTCTTCCATGACGAGAATCTTCATGGAGCCGTTATACGCGATTTCACTGGAAGGTTGAGGGGCAGCCATGACTCAGCGCCTTTGCGTTCGCCAGCCGCATGTCGTGATCCCAGACCGGTACCCACTTGCGGGCACCGTGCTTGGCAAGCGGCAGCGGGTGATGGGAAACCCGCTGCCGCAGGAGCGAAACACGGTGACTGACTGACGTGCTCGGCCCCATGTTTTCCCGGCGGCGGCTCGGGGGTGTTGAAACCGCCGCAAGGAAAAGTCGCTGAGCAATTCCAGGAAAGGCGTGAAGCGGGTTTCCGTCCGGAATTGCGTCAAACAGAGAGTTAGAGCGGTTCTGCGTTCTCGAGGAGCGATTGAACCGCTCTCTCAGATCAGCCCTTTCCGACCGGCAGCGCGACGAAGCGGTTGCTATCGTCGCGGGTGATCTGCATCAGCACGGCCTTGCGGCCCGACTTGGAGGCATCGGTCATGGCCTTGGAAACGTCGTCGGTAGTGTTCACCTCGTTCGAATTGATCGAGGTGATGACGTCGCCGGGCTGGATGCCGCGGTCGGCCGCATCGCTGTCCGGATCGACATCGGTGACCACCAGGCCCTTGCCGTTTTCCGACTTGGTGACGGTGAGGCCGAGATCGGCAAGCGTATCGGCCTTGGCGGGAGCCGCCTGCTTGTTGCCGTCTTCGTTCGAGGCCTGCTTGTCGCTCGAAGGCAGTGTGCCGAGGTCCACCTTGACCGTCTCGTTCTTGCCGTTGCGCCAGACAGTAACATCAACCGACTTGCCCGGCGCATAAGCGCCGATCATGCGGGCGAGTTCCTTCGGCGAGGCGACGTCCTTGCCGTCGACCTGGGTGATGACATCGCCGGCGACGATGCCTGCCTTCTTGCCGGGACCAGCGTCCTGCGCGCTCGAAACCAGCGCGCCCTTGTCCGACTTCAGGCCGAGCGACTCGGCGATGTCGGAGGTGACCGGCTGGATCTCGACGCCGAGCCAGCCGCGCTGGACGGAGCCGTTCTTCATCAGGTCTTCGACCACCTGCTTGGCGGTCGAGGCCGGAATGTCGAAGGCGATGCCGACACTGCCGCCCGACGGCGAGAAGATGGCGGTGTTGATGCCGATCACCTGGCCGTTGAGGTTGAAGGTCGGACCGCCCGAATTGCCGCGGTTGACCGAGGCGTCGATCTGGATGAAGTCGTCATAGGGGCCGGCGCCGATGTCGCGGCCGCGGGCCGAAACGATGCCTGCGGTGACGGTGCCGCCGAGGCCGAACGGGTTGCCGACCGCCACGACCCAGTCGCCGATGCGGATCTTGGAGTCGTCAGCGAAGTCGACATAGGTGAACTTGCCACCGCCATCGACCTTCAGCACGGCGAGGTCGGTGCGCGGATCGGTGCCGATCAGCTTGGCGTCGAGCTCCTTGCCGTCATTGGTGACGACGGTGAAGTCGGAGCCTTCCGAAACCACGTGATTGTTGGTGACGAGGTAGCCGTCCTCAGAAATGAAGAAGCCCGAACCTTGAGCCACGGGGCGCGGCTCGCCATTGCCGTGGTTGCGGTGGTTGAACCGGGGCATGCCGAACTGGCCGCCCTGATCGCCGAAGCCGCGGAACTCCCTGAAGAAGCGGCGCAGCTGCGGATTATCCGGCAGGTTGTCGAAGCCGTTCTGATCGTCGGAGCCGTCATCGGCCGTCGGCTGGATCTTGGCCTTCACCTTGACGCTGACCACCGCCGGCGAGACGCGCTCGACGACGTCGGCGAAGCTCGGAACCTGCGGAGCCTCGACACGCACAGCATCGGCCAGCACGGGCGCAGTGCCGGTGGCAAGCGCGCCTGCGCCGACAGCACCAATCACGGCCAGGGACGCGACAGCCGCCATCAGGCGCTTGCGGGTGCTTGAATATGAATCGGGGGCAATATTCATGGGTCTCGTTTCCTCTTTCGAAGTGGATGCGCTCAGGAGAGCATCCTCGGAAAAGAGACTTAGTGAGGCGCACATTACGGCGCCATTTCCGATATATGAAAATTTTGTAATGTTGGCGCTTTAATCGCGCAGCAGCTTGTCCAGCGCCGCCTGTTCCTCGGCGCTGAGCGTGCTGCCCGGCGCGCGGCGTGAACGGGTGCTGAGCACGATGAAGATGCCGCCGGCCAGAAGCAAAAGCGCCGGGGTGCCCCACAAAAGCGCGTTGCGCAGGCTGAAGCGCGGCTTCAAGAGAACGAACTCGCCGTAGCGCGACACGATGTAATCCATCACCTGCTGGTCGGTATCGCCGGCGACGAGGCGCTGGCGCACGAGGACGCGCAGGTCGCGGGCCAGATCGGCGTCGGATTCGTCGATCGACTGGTTCTGGCAGACCATGCAGCGCAAGCCTTCGGAAAGCGCGCGTGCGCGAGCCTCCAGCGCCGGATCGGGCAGCACCTCATCGGGCTTCACCGCCTGTGCCGCGCCGGCGAAGACCAACGCCAGCAGGAGGATCAGCGAGGCGAGCGAAAACTTCGCTTTCATGTCGGGCTCGCGGGTAAGGCAGCGGCAGCCGGCTTGCGGCGCCTCGCGGGGGCGCCAACGCGCAGGCGGCGGTCGAGCAGCGACACGGCGGCGCCCGCCATCATCACCAGTCCGCCGCCCCAGATCAGCGTCACCAACGGCTTCCACCACAGGCGCACGACGACCGAGCCGTCCTTGCCCTCATCGCCGAGCGACAGATAGAGCTGGCTCACACCCAGCGTCCTGATGCCGGACTCGGTCGTTACCGTCTGCCGCACCGGATAGAAGCGTTTTGCAGAGGTGATCTCGCCATCGGCATTGCCATCGGCGCCAATCAGCAGGAAGCGGCCGCGCTCCTCGGTGAAGTTTGGGCCTTTCTGAGGAAACAGTCCTTCGAAGCGCAGCGTGTGGCCGGAAAGTTCCACCGTCTCGCCGAGGCGCATGGTGAGAATCTTCTCCGTGCCAAACGAAAGCGTGCCGACGATGCCGAGCAAGGTGAGCCCGAGGCCGAGATGGGCAAGCGCGGTGCCGAAGACCGAGCGCGGCAGGCCGGCAAAGCGTCTCAGCACGTCGGCCGGCGCCACCGAGCCGATGCCCGACTTGACGGCAAGGTCGGTCAGCGCGCCGGCGACAAGCCAGACGGCGAGGCCGACGCCAAGCGCAGCGAAGACCGAGGCGCCATCGATAAACAGGCCGGTGACCAGCATCGCGGCGATCGCCAGCCCGAAGGCCGCCATCAGGCGCTGCGAGGCGGCAAGGACGTCGCCGCGCTTCCAGGCAAGCAGCGGACCAAACGGCACGATGGCGAGCAGCGGCAGCATCAGCGGGCCGAAGGTCAGGTCGAAGAAGGGCGCGCCGACCGAGATCTTGCCGCCGGTGATGGCCTCAAGCGCCAGCGGGTAGAGCGTGCCGACGAGCACCGTCGCGGTCGCCGTGGTCAGGAACAGATTGTTGAGCACGAGCGCGCCTTCGCGCGAGATCGGCTGGAACAGGCCACCTGCGGTCAGGGTGGAAGCGCGCAGCGCAAACAGCGCCAGCGAGCCGCCGATGAACAGCGTCAGGATGCAGAGGATAAAGACGCCGCGCGCCGGATCGGTGGCGAAGGCATGCACGGAAGTCAGCACGCCAGAGCGGACAAGAAAGGTGCCGAGCAGCGACAGCGAGAAGGTGAGGATGGCAAGCAGCAGCGTCCAGATCTTCAGCGCCGAGCGCTTTTCCATGACGATTGCCGAATGGAGGAGCGCCGTGCCGGCGAGCCAGGGCATGAAGGAAGCGTTCTCGACCGGGTCCCAGAACCAGAAGCCGCCCCAGCCAAGCTCGTAATAGGCCCAATAGGAGCCCATGGCGATGCCGCCGGTCAAAAACATCCAGGCGACCAGCGTCCAGGGCCGCACCCAGCGCGCCCAGGAGGCGTCGATGCGGCCTTCGATCAGGGCTGCGACCGAGAAGGAGAAGCAGATCGAGAAACCGACATAGCCGAGATAGAGCAGCGGCGGATGGATGGCGAGGCCGAGGTCCTGCAGGATCGGGTTGAGATCGCGGCCCTGGATCGGCGCCGGGTTCAGCCGGATGAAGGGATTGGACGTCGCCAGGATAAACAGGAAGAAGGCGGCGCCGATCATGCCCTGCACGGCCAGAACATTGGCTTTGAGCGTCGCTGGCAAGTTGGAACCGAAGACAGCGACGAGCGCGCCGAAGAAGGTCAGGATCAGCACCCAGAGCAGCATCGAGCCTTCGTGGTTTCCCCAGGTGCCGGTGATCTTGTAGATCATCGGCTGCAGCGAATGGGAGTTTTCCCAGACGCTCGCCACCGAGAAATCGGAGCCGGCATAGGCGGTGGCAAGAGCGGTGAAGGACAGCGCGGTCAGCGCAAAGCCGGTGACCGCGACCGGGCCGCCGACCGCCATCAGCCGCTGGTTGCCGGTGCGGGCGCCGACCAACGGCACCAGCATCTGCACCAGCGACAGCGCGAAGGCGAGGACGAGCGCGAAATGTCCGGTCTCAACCATTATTGGCTCTTGCTCTCCTGCCACACGCCCTTGGCTTTCAAGCGGTCGGCGACTTCCTTGGGCATATAGCGCTCGTCGTGCTTGGCTAAAACGCTATCGGCAACGAAGACGCCGTCCGGGCCGAAAGCGCCTTCGGTGATGACCCCCTGCTCCTCGCGGAAGAGGTCGGGCAGGATGCCGGTATAAGTGACCTTGACCGATTTCTGCATGTCGGTGACCGAAAAGGCGACGGTCGCGCCCTGACCGCGAACGATGGTGTTTTTTTCGACGAGCCCGCCAAGGCGAATGCGCTGTCCGGGCTGGACGGTTGCGGCGGCGAGGTCGGCGGGCATGTAGAAATACGAAGCCTTCTGGCCGAGCGCGTAGAAGGTAAGACCGGCAGCAGCGCCGAGGAAGGCCAACCCTGCGAGGATCACCGACAATCGCTTCTGCTTGCGCGTCATGGCCTACTCCGTCGCCGTCACGCCGAGGGAGGCGGCAAAGGCGGTGATTTTCTTGGCCTGCTCGCTGTCGGCGCCGAAGACGGCAACCGCGCGGCCGAGCGCGTCGCGCGCCCGGTCGGCCTTGCCGAGCACGACATAGGAACGAATGAGCCGCATCCACCCTTCCTCGTCGCGCGGATTTTGTTTCAGCCGGTCGTCGAGGCTGGCGACCATGGTCTCGATCATTGCCTGCCGGTCCTGCGGCGCCATCTGCCGCGCCGCCTCGACCTGCCCGGCATCCGGGCCGGTCGCCGGCTTGCCTGCCGCCGCCGGCGGCTCGGCCGTTTCGGCGAGCGCCTGCTGGACGGCGCTGCGCCAGGGCGAATCGGGCGCAAGCTGACCGAGCATCTTTTGCCAAGCGGCGGCGGCTTCCGCCTTCCTGCCTTCCTGGGCCAGGCCCATCGCCAGATAGAAATTGGCCTTGGCGTTGGCGGGATCGAGCTTCAAGGCCGCGTCGAAGGCGCCCTGAGCCTCGGCCGTGACGATCCCGCCGGCAGCGTTGGCGATCGCCTCGCCAAGGCCGGCCTGGCGCACGGCGCTGTCGCCGTCGAGGCGGATGGCGTTGCGATAGGCGGTCACCGCGTCGGCGTAGCGCTGCAGGCGCAGATAAACCGGCGCCAGCACGTCCCAGCCCTTGCCGTCCGAGGGATTGGCGGCGAGATGCGCCTCGGCGCGGGCAACCAGCTCGTCGACCGAGGACTCGGCAGGGTTCTTGGCCAGCCGTTCGGCCAGCGGCTGCGAGGGCAGATCCGGCGAGCCGAGTGAGCCGTAAAGCCCCAGCTAACCAGCGGCACCGCCAGCACGGCGGCGGTGGCGACCAGCTTCGCGGCGCGCGCAGGGCGCGGCGCTCGCGCGCTTGCCTGGCTGTGCGAGCCGAGACGCAGAATGCGGCGGCCGATCTCGGCGCGCGCTTCCTCCGCCTCGCCCGGCTGGATGAGACCGCGCGCCATGTCGCGGTCGAGTTCCGAAAGCTGGTCGCGATAGACTTCGAGATCGTGATCGCCGGCGGTCGATGCGGCTTTCGTGCCGCCGGCCAGCGGCAAAAGCACCGCCAGGCTGGCGCCCAGCGTAAGGATTGCAGCTATGACCCAGAACAGCATGGCTATTCCAATAAAGGCAGAGCCCTGCCCTGCCAACACGGACGCCCTGCGACGCTTTGGCGGCAGACGCGCCGGCCGTCCTTGATCAATGTCAAATTGCGCCGATCGTTGCTAATTCAGGTCAGCGGCGTCCAGCTGCCGTCGGCATTGCGGCAGGCGGTGCCGCGCGCCGTGACGCCCGAACCGCTCGTGTAAACGGTGTGGGTGTATTGGCGGCAGTCCTGCGAGCCGACCCGGTAGGGCTGGGCGGCAACGACCTCGCCATAATGGGTCGAGCTGTCGCCGTTCCACGTCACCTTCTGGCCGCTGGCGTTGTATTCCAGCGCCTTGTACTCGGCCTCGAGGCCTTTGCGCTTTTCGGCATCGCTCAGACCCGAACCGATCGAGCCGCCGATGAGCCCGCCATTCATGGCCGCGACGATGCCGGCTCCCACCTTACCGGCGGCCGGCGGCGTGGCGACGGGCGTGACCGGAGAGGTCGGGCCGGTCCTGCCCAGCGTGGTGCAGCCCGACACGGCCATCAGGGCGGAAACGAGCGCAACGCGAATCTTCATGCCAGCAACCGGTTCTCTTGAGCGGGATGGGCTTCTTGGGCGAAAAGCACTTCTGGAGCGAGATGGATCGGGAACCGCGCCAGCGGGAAGGATAGCGAGCCCATAGTATTGATATTTGTCGGAAATTTGGCCGCGAGCGGCCGCACGGAAATCGATAAAAACATTATTGAAGGCTCCGCAATCTTACCACTGCCCTCAAGCCGCCCATGCTGGACCGTTCCAGCGCCAGGGCGCCTCCATACTCGTTGACGAGGTCGGCGACAATGGCCAATCCAAGCCCCGTTCCCGGCTTCGTCTCGTCGAGTCTCTTGCCGCGTTTCAACACTTCCCGCGCGCTGTCCTCGGGAATGCCGGGGCCGTCGTCCTCTATGACGATTTCAAAAAGGTTGGGGCTTCCCGGAACGGCGGCGACCGAGACGGCAACGGCGCTTTTCGCCCATTTCATGGCATTGTCGAGGAGATTGCCGAGCAATTCCTCAAGATCCTCGCGTTCGCCGGCAAAGACGATCCCGGTGGCCGGCGGCGACAGCGAAAGCTGTGTCTGCGGGTTGAGCTTGCGCAGCACGCGCACCATGCGCTCGACCAGCGGCGCCACCGGCGTGCGGAACACGACGCTGTCGCGCTGGGCAGCGACGCGGGCGCGCTGCAGATAATGGTCGACCTGCTTTTGCATCGAGGCAGCCTGCTCGGCGATGAGCTCTCCCTTGGCGCCGCCGAGCGCGCGGCCCTCGTTGATCAGGACGGCAAGCGGCGTCTTCAGGGAATGGGCGAGGTTGCCGACCTGGGTGCGCGAGCGCTCGACGATGCGCCTGTTGTTCTCGATCAGCGCATTGGTCTCGCTGGCCAGAGGCTCGATCTCGGCCGGAAAGCGCCCGTCGAGCCGCTGCGCCGTGCCCTCGCGCACCATCGCCAAAGCATTGCGCACGCGGCGCAAAGGCTGCAAGCCGAAAAGGATGGCGATGGCGTTGATGGCGATCATGCCGACGCCGAACAGCGACAGATAGGTGAGCAGCCGGCGCTGGAAGCTCGCGATCTCCTGCTCGAGCTCGCTGTGATTGCCCATGACGCGGAAGCGCGCGGCGCGGTTCTTGGCATCGAGCACGAACTCGCTCTCGAAAACCTCCAACTCCTCGCCCTTGATGCCCTCGGTCGAATAGCTGCGCTGGAAGTTCGCGTTGAACGGCACCTCGGCGACGCTCGGCGACAGGATCGAGGAGGTCATCGAGGAGGAATGGAGTTCGCCGTGAACGTCTTCGGAGGCCGGCTCGACCGACCAGTACCAGCCGGAATTCGGCTCCGAGAAGCGCAGATCGCCAAGGTCGGGCGAGCCGATGAGCGCGCCATTGTCGGAAATGCCGACGGAGCCGATCAGGTTGAACAGATGCGCCGAAAGCAGACTGTCGAAGCCGCGCTCGCTGGCCTGGCGGTAGAGCGTGGTTATGAGCGTGAAGATGACGACGAGCGTCAGGATCGCCCAAATCGTCGAAAAGGCGATGACGCGGAAGGTCAGCGAGCGCGGCCAGAGCCGCAGCTTTGAAAGCCACGTTCTCATCGTCGGCTTCAGCGGTTCCGCGTCACGCCTCCGGCTCTCGCATGCGATAGCCCATGCCTCGCACGGTTTCGATCATGTCGATGCCCATCTTCTTGCGAAGCCGTCCGACGAACACCTCGATGGTGTTGGAGTCGCGGTCGAAGTCCTGGTCGTAGAGATGTTCGACCAATTCGGTGCGCGATACCACCTCGCCCATATGATGCATCAGATAGGCAAGCAGCCGAAACTCGTGGGAAGTGAGCTTCAGCGGCACGCCGTTGACGTCGGCCTTGGAGGCCTTGGTGTCGAGCCTCAGCGGCCCGCAGGTGAGCTCGGATGAGGCATGGCCGGCGGCGCGGCGGATCAGCGCCCTCACTCTGGCCAGCACCTCCTCGATGTGAAAAGGCTTGGTGACGTAGTCGTCGGCGCCCGCGTCGATACCGGCAACCTTGTCGCTCCAGCGGTCGCGCGCGGTCAGGATCAGCACAGGCATCTTGCGCCCGCCGCGGCGCCAGCGCTCGACGACGCTGATGCCGTCCATCTGCGGCAGGCCGATGTCGAGGACGACGGCGTCGTAAGGCTCGGTGTCGCCGAGGAAATGCCCCTCTTCGCCGTCATAGGCGCGGTCGACGACATAGCCGGCATCGACCAGCGCATCCGTAAGCTGCCGGTTGAGATCCTTGTCATCCTCGACGACGAGCACGCGCATGGTTCGGAGCCTGTTGAAGGGTGGAGGTATAGGCCGATTCCGCCGGCCAGGAAACTCAAGCCTGTTAAAGGGAATTGGGCGTCAGTCCAGCGGCACCACGATCTCGGTACGGCGCGGCCGCTGGCCCTCCTTGCCCGGGACCAGTACCACGATCACGCAGACCTGCTGTCCGCCGCGCGTCGCCTGCGAGGCCTTGGCGAGCGTGCCGCCGTTCTGCGCGGCGATCTGTTGGCCGATTGCATAGCAGTCGTTGGCAGCAAGCACGAGCGGCTGATCGACCGATGGCTCGACGAGCGGCATCGCCGTCGCCTGCGACGCAAAAATCCCGGCTGCGGCAAGCGCCAGCGTCGCGGCGCGAGTAAGGGAGCGGAACGTTTTCATGATCACGGTACTAACGCATTTGTGCTGAACATGAAATGAACGGTGAACGGCCGAAAATCCATGCCCGCCATACCCCCTGCCCGCGAGACGAACAAATGCGAGTCCAACTGCCTGGGCCCATCAGGACCAGCCATGGATTGATAGCCGGAAAATCACGGGCGCGGCTACGGTTTTCGCGGCTTGCATATGCTCTAATTTGCGCCGTGAAGCAGTTGAGGACGGGGAGAATGCCATGAGCCATGACGACCTTGCCAGTCTCTACAAGGACTACATTGCCTGCCTCAACGAACAGGATTGGGACAATCTCGGCCGGTTCATCGGCGACGAGGTGCAGTATAATGGCGAGACGGTGGGGCTTTCGGGCTATCGCCGCATGCTGGAAGGCGATTTTCAGGCCATTCCCGATCTGCGTTTCAACATCGAGCTTCTGGTTTCAGAGCCACCACGCGTGGCGGCCCGCCTGCATTTCGACTGCAGGCCCAAGGGCATGCTGTTCGGCCTAGCGGTGAACGGCAGGCGAGTCACCTTCGCGGAGAACGTCTTTTATGAAATCCAGGACGGGCGGATACGCGAGGTCTGGTCCGTCATCGACAAGGCCGCCATCCAGGGCCAGCTCTAGAGACGTTCATCGCTTCAAGGAAACGCGGAATTGCTCTAACTCTTTGTTTTTCCGCACTTCCGGACGGAAAACAGGTGCGCACTTTCCTGGAATTGCACAAGGAAAAGCTGGTCTCTCAGACACTTTCTTGCGTCAGCGCGCGGAAGCGCAGCAGCCCGTGGTGCACCGCGAGGTCGTCGTCATAGCGCGCCTCGGCGAATTCCAGCGACAGCCGCGTCTGGCCACGCGGGCCGATCGAGAGGGCCGCGCCGTCGAGGCGCGCCTTGATGCTGTCCATGATGAGCCGCGTCTCGGCCTCTCCCTGCGCCTTCGACCAGATGTGGAGCGTGATGAGTTGGTCGTCGTTGTCGTCGGCGCCGGTGTCCAGGTCGAAGGCGCTGGTGCGGCCATAGGTGACGTGCGGAAATGCGGCTTTGGCGTCGGCGCGCTCGAGCAGGCCGGCGCCGCCCAGCAGCGCCGACAGCGACGCATCGGTCTTCAGTCGCAGGAACAAGGCCTGCATCAAATCGCCAGGCGCCGTCATATGTGGTTCCTCTCGCCTGCCTTGTCCTCATCGCAGCGTAGCCGCCTTGCACCCGTTTCGCCAGATCGTCGGACGGCGTCTTGAGGCAATGCCATCAAGCCTTGCCGCTGATCACCGTTGCCTGATCCCTGATCACCACAGTTACGAAACGGATGACGGCGCACAGGCGCCTCATCACCGATCTCGCGGCGATAGACAAGCAAAACCGGGCGGCTGCCGAGAGTTTCGGGGGCGAGCCGCACCATGCGCGGTTCCGTTCGGCGGGCATGCAGGGCATCACGCGTGTCACGATGTGGGGCGACACGGTTTTTGAGGAAGGCGCCGCGCAGGGTCTGGTGGAGCAATGCGACTACGTCTACACAAGGCTGCTGCCCGGCTGGGGCGCCGGTCGCTTTCGCCGCAGGGCGCAAGCCTGACAGACGAGCGGGGCAGACTGGCCAGGGAGGCCGGAGATGAAACTTCTGATCTTTGGCGCCTCGGGCGCGACCGGCCGCGCGCTCGTCTCGGCGGCGCTGGCGGAAGGCCATCTGGTCACCGCCTTCGTCCGCACCCCGCGCAAGCTCGCCATCAGCCACGACCGTCTGAGCGTGATCGTCGGAGACGTCGCCGACTGCAAGGCGGTGGAGGGCGCGATTGCCGGTCACGACGCGGTGTTGAGCTGCCTCGGTGTCGGCGTGCCACTGAAGCACGACGCGGCGGTGATTGCCGGTATCGGCTTCATCGTCGAGGCGATGCAACGGAGCGGGCCAACCCGGCTCATTTATCAGTCCTTCCTCGGCGTCCGCGACAGCCGGCGGCAACTGGGGCCACTGCTCGGCGGCATCGTCGTGCCGCTCGTGCTGCGCCATGAAGCGGCGGATCACGAGGCGAAGGAAAGGCTCATCGCGCAGTCCGGCCTCGACTGGACGATCGTGCGACCGCCAAAGCTCGGCAACGGTCCAGCCATCGGCCGGTTCCGCCACGGCCACGGCATCCGGGCCAGATCCTTGTTGCCGACGCTGGCGCGCGCCGACGTGGCGGCCTTCATGCTCGATCAAGTCAGCGACAAGACCCATTCGCGTACAGCGGTTGCCCTGCTGCCTTGACCTCACGACACCGGTGCCGCGCCGCCCTCTTCGGTGCGACGTGCGATGAAATCGTCGAGCACGCCGGCGGTGGCGGCAGCGGATGCGGGCGGCTGGAAATCGGAAAGAATCCGCTTCCAGATGCCGGTGGCGCGCTCCGTCGCGGTCTTGCCGCCGGATTGCGTCCAGTTGCCGAAATTCGACCAGTCGGCCACCAGCGGTTCGTAAAAGGCGGTGCGGTAGCGGACCATGGTGTGGGCGGCCGAGAAGAAATGGCCGCCGGGCTGCACCTCGGCAATGGCGTCGAAACCAATGGCGTCGGCATCACCCGGTGTCGTGGCGCAAAGCTCGGCGACCGTCTGCAGCGCCTCGATGTCGGTAATCAGCTTTTCGAACGAGACGCTCAAGCCGCCCTCCAGCCAGCCTGCCGCATGGATGCAGACGGTGGCGCCGGCAAGCACCGAGCCCCATAGCGCGAACTGCGTCTCATGCGCCGCCTGCGCGTCGGAGACATTGGCGGCGCTGCCGCCGCCGGAACGCCAAGGCAAGCCGGTGAAGCGCGCGAGCTGGCCGGCGCCCAAGGTCGCCTTGATGTGCTCCGGCGTGCCGAAGGCCGGCGCGCCCGACTTCATGTCGACATTTGAGGAAAACGAGCCATAGACCACCGGAGCGCCGGGGCGCACGATCTGGGCGAGCGTCAGCCCCGCCAGCGCCTCCGCATGCTGCAGGGTCAGCGCGCCGGCGACCGTGATCGGCGCCATGGCGCCCGCTAGGCAGAAGGGCGTGATGATCGACACCTGGCCGAACCTGGCGAAGTCGATGATGCCTTGCGCCATCGGGATATCGAGCTGGCGCGGCGAATTGGTGTTGATGACGGTGTAGCAGTAGGCGCCGTTACGAAATTCCTCCTGCGAGAGGCCGCGCGCCAGCCGGACCATCTCGAAGCTGTCCTCGACCTGCGGTGTGCCGCGGCCGAAGACGAAGGGGAACTTGTCGGACAAGGTGAGCTGCGCGCGGCCGGTGGCAAAGTGGCGAAAGCGCGTGTCGACGTCCTGCGGCTCGATGCAGGGGCCGAGCATATGCAGCACGTCGAAATGCTGCAGCAGCTTCATGAATTCCTCGAAGGCGGCGAGCGTGCCGGGCCGCCTTCCGCGCTCGAGATCGGTAACGTTGGGGGCGCCGGAGCCGGCGAGGAATGTCATGGACCCAAGCTCGAGGATAAGGTCACGGGAGCTGGCGCCGCCATAGGCGGGGATCGAGCGCGGCGCGGACGCCAAGGCTGCCTCGACCATGTCGCGGCCGATCCGCACCATCTGGCTGTCCTCGTCGACCAGGGCGCCGGCCTTGGCAAGAATGGCGCGCGCCTCCGGCAGCAGCACCTTGATGCCGAGTTCTTCCAGCACGCGCAGCGCCGTGTCGTGGATTGCGGCGACCTGATCGTCGGAAAAGACCGGCTGCGGCAGGAAGGGGTTCTTCAGCGAACGATAGTTCGGGCGGCGGCTGGACTCGCTACCGGCCTCGCCGGTGCGTCCGCGCCGGCGTTCGCGCCTCTGATCGCGTGCGGCCTCATCAATCATGCCCAATCCTCCCTATTGCCGCATTGCCTCGCCCTTGGGGTCGTAGGGCGAGGCCGCGATGACGCGCGCCGGCCGTTCGACGCCGACAATGTGGACGGAAAGTTGCGTCCCCTCCCCGGCGAAATCGTCATCGAGCAACGCCAGGGCGACGCTCTTGCCAACCGTGTAGCCGTAGCCGCCGGAAGTGACGAAGCCGACGCGCCGGCCCTTGTGCCAGACAGGCTCGAAACCGCTGGCGTCGGCGTCGACGGCATCGACTTCCAGGGTCACGATCCGCCGGGCGACGCCCGCCTTGTGCTCCTTGAGAGCTGCTTCGCGGCCGACAAAATCGCCCTTGTCGAAGGCGACGAACCGGTCAAGGCCGGTCTGGCCGGGCGTGTAGCCTTGGGTAAACTCGCGCGACCAGATGCCGAAACTCTTCTCCAGCCGCAGCGCGTTGAGCGCGTAGTAGCCGATCTCGGCGAGACCAAGATCTTCGCCGGCGGCGAGCAGCGTCTCGCGCAGCGTCCCGTGCAGGGTGGCCGGGCAATTGATTTCGAAGCCGAGCTCGCCGGCGATCGACAGCCGGGCGACCCGGGCGCGAACCATGCCGATGTCGAACTCGGCGCAGGCCATGAACGGCAGGGTTTTGGCGGAGACGTCCTGGTGCGTGGTGCGTTCGACGACCTTCCTTGCATTCGGCCCGGTCACCAGGAAGCCGGACATCGCGTCCGAGATGTCGTTAACCGAGACGCCGTCCGCCGTGTGCGCCTCGAACCAGCGCATGTGGAATTCGCGCAGGTAATAGGAGCCCATGATCCAGTAGTCGCCGCCGCCCCAGTTGAGCACGGTAAGGTCGCCCTTCAGCCTGCCGTCATGGCCGAGCATCGGGGCAAGCTTCGCGCGCCGAGGCTTCGGCAGTTTGCAGGCAAGCAGCCGGTCGAGCCAGGCCTCGGCGCCGGGACCGGACACGGCGTAGCGCGAGAAGGCCGTGGTGTCGACGAGGCCGGCGGCGCGGCGCACCTGCAGCACCTCATCGCCAACGATGTCGAAGGCGTTGGAGCGTTTCAGCGTCGTCTCCTCGCGAAAACCCATTGGCGCGAAATAGGCCGGGATTTCCAGCCCCCATGAGGCCATCCACTCGGCGCCGGCCGCGCTCATGCCGTCATAGGCGCCGGGCCGCTTCAGCGGCCGGCCCGCCGGCAGCCGCTCGTTGGGGAAGGTCATGACGAAGCGACGGGCGTAGAACTGGCGCGTGGTTTGCCTGAGATACTCGCGGTTGGCGGCGAAGGCGCCGTAGCGGGCGATGTCCATGCCGAAGATGTCGGCCTGCGGCTCGCCGTAGATCATCCATTCGGCCAGCGACTTGCCGACGCCGCCACCCTGGCTGAAGCCGGCCATGACGCCGCAGGCGACCCAGTAGTTCTTCAAGCCACGCACCGGGCCAACCAGCGGATTGCCGTCGGGGGTGAAGGTGAAGGCGCCATTGACCCATTTGCGGATGCCCGCCTTGGCCAGGCAGGGGAAGCGCTGATACGCCTTCGAAAGCTCCGGGCTGATGCGGTCGATGTCCTCGGGGATCAGCTCGATGCCGTAGTCCCAGGGCGCACCGTCCATGTTCCAATGTTTTGGGTTCTGCTCGTAGACACCGAGCAGCACGCCTTTGCGCTCCTGCCGAAGATAGGAGAAGCCGTCGAGATCGACGGCAAGGCCGAGCTCGTTGTCCAGGGCAGTGACCTCCGGAATGTCCTCGGTGACGAAATAATGGTGCTCCATCGGCGTCACCGGCAGGTCGACGCCTGCCATGAGGCCGACCTGCTTGGCCCACAGGCCGCCGGCGTTGACGACATGCTCGGCGACAATCGCGCCCTTCTCTGTAACCACATCCCAGCCGCCGTCCGCGCGCTGCCTGAGCTCGATTACGCGGTTGCGCAGGATCACATCGGCGCCGCGCTTCTTTGCGGCGCCCGCATAGGCGTGCGTCGTGCCGTAAGGGTCGAGATGGCCTTCGTTGGAATCGTAAAGGCCACCCAGCACATCGCTGACATCGACGATCGGGCAGATCTCCTTGATCTCCTCGGGCGTCACCAGGCGGGCCGTCTCGATGCCCACCGACTGGAACACCGCCCAGGCCGATTTCAGCCATTCCCAGCGCTGCGGATCGCTTGCCATGTTGACGCCACCGGTCATGTGCAGCCCGGCATTCTGGCCGGACTCGGCCTCGATCTCGCGGTAGAGCTTGATCGTGTAGTCCTGCAGCGCCGCGACATTGGGATCGGCGTTCAGCGCATGGAAGCCGGCCGCCGCGTGCCAGGTCGAGCCGGCCGTCAACTCGGCGCGCTCGATAAGCGCCACGTCGCTCCAGCCGAAGCGCGTCAGGTGATAGAGCACCGAGGCGCCGACCACGCCTCCCCCGATGACGACTGCCCGGTAATGCGATTTCACGAGCCTCTCCCTCTCGTTGGAGAGCCTTACGATACACGTCCTGTACAGGAGTGTCTAGACACAAGTGTACAGATCGCTTGCGCGCCGCTTCCCGCCATGCCTATTGTGCGGCCATGATCATGACCGCCCCGCAGGCCGAACCGGTTCTCGGCAACATCAAGGTCACGCGCTCGGACTGGATCAATCTGGCGCTTGAGACGCTGGTTTCAGACGGTATCGAGAGCGTGCGCGTGCTCACCCTCGGCCAGAAGCTCGGCGTGTCGCGCTCGAGCTTCTACTGGTATTTCGAAAGCCGGCAGGATCTGCTCGACCAGTTGCTCAAGCATTGGCACGACACCAACACCACTGCGATCGTCGAGCGCGCCCGGCGCCCCGCCGAAACCATCATCATGGGCGTGATGAACGTATTCGAATGCTGGGCCGACGAGCGCCTCTTCGACCCGAGGCTCGATTTCGCCGTGCGCGAATGGGCGAGGCGCTCGGCAGACGTGCGGCAGATGATCGACAAGGCCGACGACGAGCGCCTCAGCGCCATCCGCGACATGTACCGCCGGCACGGCTACGACGACGAGGACGCCTTCATCCGAGCGCGTGTGCTCTACTACATGCAGATCGGCTATTACGTGCTCGACCTCAAGGAACCGGTCGAGGCCCGCGTCAGCCATCTCGCCGCCTATCTGCGCTCCTTCACCGGCCAGGAGCCGACCGAAGCGGATGTGGCGCATTTCATGCGCTTCATCGCGGCGCGCTGATGACTACCCGCCGTTCACGGCCGATTGACCTCCATTCAACAAAGCTTGTGCTGTGGCTTCGCTGCCCTTGTGAGCAGTGATAAAATGGTCGAATAGTTTGGCAGGGTGCCACCTGAAACTGCCCGCATGCTGTTTTCGGGCGAAAGCGCATTGGGGCGGAAGTCTGGAATGCCAACTCCTTCGAAACCACGCAAGAGAAGAGGCCGGATCGCCTCGGCGGCTCTTGCCGTCGATGCGTGGCTCGATTCCTCGCTCTACGAGATCAGCTTCAAAGCGCGCGAATTCTGGGAGGCCGCAACCATCTTTTCCCGCCGCTTCCGCCTGCATGGCTGGCGGCGCGCCATCATCGAGGTGCTGAGTGAAGGGTTCACCATGGGAGCCGGCGGCTTCGTGGTGCTGTTGGCGCTGGCCATGCCGGCGTTTGAGATCACCGCCGGCGATTGGCGCAACCAGGGCGATTTCGCCGTCACCTTCCTCGACCGCTACGGCAACGAGATCGGCCAGCGCGGCATCATTCAGCGCGATTCCGTGCCGGTCGACGAGATGCCGGATATCGTCATCAAGGCGGTGCTGGCGACCGAGGACCGCCGCTTCTTCGATCACTACGGCATCGACGTTCTCGGCCTGTCTCGCGCGATCTTCGAGAATGTGCGCGCCAATTCGGTGGTCCAGGGCGGCTCCAGCATCACCCAGCAGCTGGCCAAGAACCTGTTCCTGTCCAACGAGCGCACCTTGGAGCGCAAGATCAAGGAAGCTTTCCTGTCGCTCTGGCTGGAGGCCAATCTCTCCAAGAAGGAGATCCTCCAGCTCTATCTCGACCGCGCCTATATGGGCGGCGGCACGTTCGGCATCGAGGCGGCGGCGGATTTCTATTTCGGCAAGAGCGTCAAGGACCTGAACCTCGCCGAGGCGGCAATGCTGGCCGGCCTGTTCAAGGCGCCCACCAAATACGCCCCGCACATCAACCTGCCGGCCGCCCGTGCGCGCGCCAATGTGGTGCTCTCCAACCTTGTCGACGCCGGCTTCATGACCGAAGGCCAGGTGCTGCAGGCGCGGCTGCATCCGGCAGATGTCGTCGACCGCGGCGAGCAGAAGAGCCCCGACTATTTCCTCGACTGGGCCTTCGACGAGGTCAAGAAGATCGCCAAGCCCGGCCAACACTCGCTGGTCGCCCATACGACCTTCGACGCCAATATCCAGAAAGCGGCCGAAGAGTCGGTCGAATTCCATCTCCGCCAGTTCGGCAAGGAATACAACGTTACCGAGGGCGCGGTGGTGGTGATCGAGACCAACGGCGCGGTGCGCGCCATTGTCGGCGGCCGCGATTATGGCGCCAGCCAGTTCAACCGCGCCACCAAGGCGCTGCGGCAGACCGGGTCGTCGTTCAAGCCTTATGTCTATGCCACCGCGATGGAGCACGGCTTCACGCCGGACTCGGTGGTTTCCGGCGGCGCCGTCAGTTGGGGCAGTTGGTCGCCACACAATTACAATGGCGGCTCGGCCGGCAACGTCACGCTGCTCACGGCTATCGCCAAGTCGATCAACACCGTGCCGGTGCGGCTCGCCAAGGACTATCTCGGTATCGGGCCGATCAAGGCGATGGCCGAATCCATGGGTGTCGAATCGCCGCTGGAATCGCACAAGACCATGGTGCTCGGCACGTCCCTCATGACGGTGATGGACCAGGCGACAGGCTACAGCGTCTTCGCGCAGAACGGCTTCGTCGGTTCCCGGCACGGCATCACGCAGCTCGTTACCCGCACCGGCGACGTCGTCTATGACTGGGCCAAGGACGCGCCGCCGCCGCACCGTGTGCTGTCGGAAAAAGCTCTGAAATACATGAACACCATGCTGGCCGCGGTGCCGGCGATCGGCACGGCGCGGCGCGCGCAGCTTCCCAACATCGTCGTCGCGGGCAAGACCGGCACCACGCAGTCCTACCGAGACGCCTGGTTCGTCGGTTTCACCGGCAACTACACGGCCGCCGTCTGGCTCGGCAATGACGATTTCACGCCGACCAACAACATGACCGGCGGGTCGCTGCCGGCGATGGTCTGGCAGCGGCTGATGGCCTATGCACACCAGAACATCGATCTGAAGCCGATCCCTGGCCTCGATCATCCCTGGGTCGACCCGGAGGTCGCGGCCAAGGCCGAGGAAGAGGCGAAGAAGGAGGCCGCCGATGCCGCGGCGCAGGCAGAGGCCGAGCGCCCGCCAGTGCTTTCCAGCCGCACCACGCAGACGCTGAGGGCAATGACCAAAGCCTTCCAGGCGGCACCCGCTCTCAACGCACCTACCCTGCCGGAGACGCTGTCCGCGCTTTGAACCTTCGTTCGACGCATGCGCTTGCCCCGAAACCGGTCCCACTTTCGAGTGAAATACTTAGCGGAGACTAGGCAATCTCAGCCCGGCCCATTCGCCGGGTGGGATCTCAGCCCCGACACGGAAGTTGAACGACAAGACCCTTGTCGCATCGGCGTCGACCTCGCACCGGAAGCTTAGGCGGTACCATGTGGTTGCCGTGCTGAAGGCGGCCACCGGAGGGTTAAGAACATTGCCCACCTTCAGCGGAATGGATGGCAGCCATTTGGGAGAATAGGAGGCGCCCTGCAATTCCTCGTTCAAAACGCTGCCGCAAAGGTTGGCAACCCGCTGGTCGCGAGGCACCTCGCTCATAGAGCTTGTGGCCAGCGCATCGCCGGTAGCGCCCTGCGAATAGAGCTTTCGAACACCCGGAAGGCCGGAATAGATCGGCGACGCAGGAACGGCGGCGTTGGTAGAACCTGGCGTTCCGGCGCTCTTGCTTCGGGACTTCGAGACCTTTGCGGGCCTGAACTTCAGCGCATTTGCTTGCTTGGGCTTTTGCTTTTCGGCCGGCGCCGGAAGATCGACTTTACCACCGCTCTTGGCATCCATCGGCGTCGGCGCCGCGGCTGTTTGCTTTTCGGCGGTTGGCGCTCCTGCCTCTTGCTTGGCTGCCTGCTGTTTGTCCGTGTCCTGGGCTGCCTTCTCCTCACTTTGGGCGGGCTCGGCGTCCGTCGCGGCGGTTACCGGCTTCTCGTCAGCCGTGCTGTGATCTGCCGGCTGATCGGCATCGGCCGGCGCGGCGGATTGCTTCTGTGCAGGCTTCGCCACGGCAGGCGGCTTCGTATCGTTGTCCTTGGCCGGCGACGGCGTGTTGTCCCGGTTGCCGGCTCCATCCAGGGATTTCCTGGGGCCGGTATCCTTGTTGCCGTATTGGAAAACGGGCTTTAGCACCGCGATCGGCGGTGGCTTCGGCGGTTGCTTTTCCGGCACTGGAGGCTTTTCGACTTTTTGCTCGGGCGGTTTTTCGGCTTTCGGTTCCGGGGGCTTCTCGGCCTTGAGTTCGTTCGGCTGCGGTGCGGGCGGAGGCTTCGGCTTAGGTTGCTCGGGCGGAGGCACAAGCGCGACATTGACCGGCTGTTCCTCATCCGGCTGTTGGGCGGGCTTGGGCAAGGTATAGACCAGAAACGCTGCGATCAGCGCATGCAGCATCAGCGATGCGGGCAAAGCCCACGCCAAATTCCGACGCCGCTCTCCTGTCTCGCCCTTCATCCCGACCGATGTGGAACGAAATGGCGGCGGCTGCAAGCACAGGCATCGGATCGGCGCCTGACAAGTCAGTGATTGGATGGCCACGTGCAGCGCCGCCGAGAATCAGAAGGGGCGCGGTGCGGACTTGTCCGTGACAGGCCGGTCGCCGACATGGGAACGTCATACTACTGCAGGCCGCAACCACCTGAATATCGCCATGCCCAAGGCAAGCCGGCTTGCCACGAGGCCCCGCGCCGCGATATCCCGGGCAACCTCCTCAGTTCCGGCCTTCCATGCTCAAGACCGTCTCCCTCACGCTGCTTTCGCTTGCCATGGCCATCGGCCTTGGCGGCGGCAGCGTCTGGTACGCGCTCAACGCGCAGGACGGCGTCGGCGCGATCCGCATCGGCCAATGGACAGCTTTTCCTGAAATCGGCACGGAAGGCTCCGACCCCTACTCCAAAGCGCGCGTGGCGCGTGAGGGCGTGCTGGCGCTCGGCCGGGCGGAGGGGTTGTCCTTCGTCGCCGAGCGCGACGCAGCCGGCCAGCCGCTGAAGCGGGAATGCGCCTATTCGATCGAAGGCGGCTACCCGACGGCCCGGTTCTGGACGCTTTATGCCGCCGACCAGTCGCTCGGCGTCATCGACACCGGCAAGGCGAGACAGGCGGCCCTGCAATCCTACGAAGTGCTGCGCCGGCCCGACAATTCGGTCGTCATCTCCGTCGGCGACCGCCCTGCCCCGGGCAACTGGCTGCTGACGGCCGGCTTCGGCAAGATGTATTTCGTGCTGACCTTCTACGACACGCCGATCGCGAGCAGCACCGGGCTTTCCGACGTGACGCTGCCGCGCATTTTGAAGGCGGGCTGCCATGCGTAGCCTGCTGCACGCCCTGGTCCTCGGTCTGCTCGGCGCCGGCATCGTGCATATCGCGGTGCTGTTTTTGGTGCCGGAATTTTCCGAGCGCGATGCCTGGTCGCGGCTGGCAATGGCCTCCGACCTCTACAAGATGACGCGCCTGGACGCGGAGGCCGGCGGTGCACCTGTGGTGAAGTCGGTCGACCCCATGTTCTACGCGGCCGCCTGCCGCTTCAATCTCGCCGACGGGCTGGTGCGGATCCGGGCGCCCGGCAACGTGCCGTTCTGGTCGGCTTCGGTCTATGACCGCAGCGGCCATAACATCTATTCCTTCAACGACCACAATGCGAACAGCGAAAAGCTCGATGCCGTGGTGCTGACACCGGCGCAGATGATCGACGTGCGGCGCGATCTTCCCGAGGACTTGCAGGGCGCGATCTTTGTCGAGGCGCCGATCGAGGAGGGAATCTTTGTCGTCCGCGCCTTCGTGCCGGACGATAGCTGGAAGCCGATCGTGTCGCGCTTTCTCGAACAGAGTGCCTGCGAGCTGCAGGAATACTGAAGAGTCAGCTCAGTGATGCGGCACTAGTGGCCGTGGCGACCCAGGCTTGTCCGGGCCGTCCGGACGCGCCGCGCCGACCTGCGGCTGTGGCTCATAGCGGACGCCGGGGAAGATGATGACAGCCGCTGCCGTGTCGGTGTCGTGGGTTACTCGATTGACGGGTGCCGCTCGCGGCACGAAAGACAAGACCATGCCCATGGTTCGCGTATTCCTCTCGGTTTGACCGGAGCACAACGCAACGCCTCCAAAGTCGATTAAGGCGGGCAGAGGGTTAACGGAGCGCTAACGGATCGCGGCTAATTTGATGTTTGTTCCCTGGAGACGCGAAACCGGCCCGGCCGGAGGCGCGGGGCCGGGTCTGTGTCGAGTATCGGGCGTATCCTCCGTGTCTTCTTCGGATTTCAGGCACATCGCTATCCGGACCGAAGCGGGAAAAGCCGAAAGGCTGTTCCGCGCCGCCGTGTCGGCCTTCTGCTCGCTGACGCGCCCGTCGCGGCGCGAAATCGCCCAACTCGAGGATCTGACGCTGCCGCTGTTCGACGAAGTGTCGGTCGAATCGCGCCGCTATGTCGCCGCCGCCCTTTCCGAATGCGAATATGCGCCGGCCGCGTTGGTGCGGCGGCTGGCCGAGGAGCCGGTCGAGATCGCGGCGCCGCTGCTTACCCGCTCGAACGCGCTGAGCGACATCGACCTCATCGCGCTGATCGGCCGCCATGGCCTGCCGCACGCGCGCGCAATCGCTCGCCGCAAGGAACTCAACGCAACCATCGCCCACCTGATCCGCGCGCTGGAGAAGCCGACGCTGGTCAACACGCGGCCGCCGGAGACGGTCACGAAGATCGCGCCGGTGAAACCGGCCGCTTCCGCAACAGAAGACAACCGCCCGGATCCCGGCGTGTCTGAGGAAAGCGCGCGGCGACGCCTGCGCTCGATGATGCGGCCCGCCGGCGAAAGTGCCGCTGTCAACCTGTTCCTCGGACAGCCGACTTATCTGAAGCTGCGCGAGACGGCGCTGACGGGCAACCTTGCTTTCTTCCAGACGGCGCTTGCCGATGCGCTCGACATCGATTTTGCCACAGCCCGCTCGATCACCGAGCAATCGGGCTACGCAGCGCTGCTTGCGGCGCTCAAGGCGCTCGACCTAAGCGAAGACAGGGCCTTCCTGATCGCGGTCGCGGTCCATCCTGGCGAGTTTCCGCATCCCCAGGCAATCCGTCTGTTCCTCGACCGCTATCGGCTGCTGCATCGCGAGGCAGCGCTCGACAAGGTGCGGGCCTGGAAAGCCGAAACGCTGTCTCGGGCGATCCGCGGCAATGCCATCGAGACAGGGCGCCACGCATCGAACAGCGATGACAAGGCCGCCGGCCGCAAGGCGTCCTGACCCAATTCCAGGGAAGTGCACAGCGTTTCCGTGGCCGGTCGGGACGCGGGCCGCCGCCTCTATTCCGCCTTCACGGACACAAGCTCCGCGACCGGAACGGAGCCGGCCTCGATCTCGACCACCCAGATGTCGGGATCGAATCTCTTTTCCTTTTCCAGCCTTGCATCAAATGCCGAGCTATCGTCGCCAGAATCGAGCAAGGTGAAGAAGCGCTCGTCGGGCTTGGCCGAATCGTAGCTCGTTTGCGGCGCCGGTCCGTACAGAGCCACCTCGCCCAGCCGGCCGCGAGACAACACGAAGACGGCGCCGGCCTCGGTCGCGCCGCGCTTGACCACGGCAGCAAAACCGCCGGCGGTGAAGACACGGCGCAGAAGGGCCGATACCCACAGATCGGTAGTCACGCGCATGGCAGGGTTCCGGATGGCATGCCCGGTTCCTTACAGCATCGGCAATGGAACCGAAAAGCCGGCAGCCCTCAGTTTGTCAGGCCGATCTCGCGCATCTTGGCATAGACCACTTCGTCCGGCTCGCCGGTCTCGGGCAGGCCGAACAGCGCCTGGAATTCCTTGATCGCAGACTTGGTGCGGGCGCCTACGACGCCGTCGAGCTGCATATCGTCATTGCCGAAGGCCTTCAGGCCAGCCTGGATCTTGACGATGCGGGCGTCGGGCGCCTGCGTTGCGCCGCTGGCCTGGGCGGCGACCGGAATGGCCGCTGGTCCGGCGGCCTGGGCCGTCGCCCTATCGGCCGGTCTCGGGGCCGGATGCGGAATGGCCGCAGTCGTTTGCCTGGCGCCAAGCTGATCGAGCAGCGCGCCGTCGACATCGCCGGAGGCGGGCAGCCCGACCTTGAGCTGATAGGCCTGGATGGCCTTGCGCGTGGCTGGGCCCGTGAGGCCGTCGACGGTGCCGTCGTAGAAATTGAGGTCCTTCAATATGCCCTGCACCTGCTGGACGACCGGATCGGGCTTGGGAGCGGGCTGCGCCTGCCGCACGATGTTGATGGTGGTCTCCGGCTCATCCGAGACGGCATGCGGGAAATTCTCGATGCTCCTGGTGGCGAAGAAGGCGCCCGTGTGCGGAAAAGGCTGGTACCAGAGCGCGTTGGCCGAAACGTAGAAGAGCGTCACCAGGAAGGCGGTCGAGCCGCCGACCAGAACCGGATTGCGCGAGATCATCTGGCCGAGCGCCCCAGCGCTCTCGGCAAGCAACCCGCGCTCGGGTTCGACCACTTTAGGCCGTCTTGCGGAGCGAGCCATTGCTGTCCCCATTTGCATCCCCCTTCGGCTTTGCAATCGGCACCGGCAGCACGTCGGCCGGCGCGCCCGAGCGCCGCTTCGGTCCGTTCACCGGCAGGCTGATCGTCACCGTCGTGCCTTCGCCCGGGGCGCTCTCGATCGACATCGTGCCCTCATGCAGCGCCACCAGCCCCTTGACCAGCGACAGGCCGAGCCCGGTTCCCTCGAAGCGGCGCGTATAGCCGTTCTGGATCTGCATGAACGGCTTGCCGAGATTGGCCATATCCTCTTCGGCGATGCCGATGCCGGTGTCGCTCACCCAGAAATGCAGCCGCGAGCCGACCCGCTTGGCGCCGATCACCACGCTGCCGCCGTCAGGCGTGAACTTTAAGGCGTTCGAAACGAGATTGATCAGGATCTGCTGCACGGCGCGGCGATCGGCATTGATCTCGCCGGCGTCAGGCGCGATCTGCGCGCCGAGCGCGATGCTCTTGGCCTCCGCCAGCGGCCGCATCATCGAGCGACACATGTCGGCGGCATCGGCGAAGCGGAACGGCTCGAGCTCGGTGGCATAGGCGCCTGCCTCTATGCGCGAGACATCGAGGATTGAGGTGACGACGGACAAAAGATGCTGGCCGGACTCCCTGACCAGGGCGACATATTCCTTCTGGCGCGGATCGCGGAAGGCGCCGAACATCTCGTGCAGCAGCATGTCGGAGAAGCCGATGATGGCATTGAGCGGCGTGCGCAGCTCGTGGCTGACCACCGCCAGGAAACGCCCCTTGGCCACTTCGGCGGCAGCCGCAGCCTCCCTCGCCGTGGCAAGCTCTTCGCGGAGCGCGGCGACCTCGTCATTCTCACGAAGGACGAAGGTGAAGATGTCCTGCTCTCGCGCGCCGCGCAGCAATTCAAGGCGGAACGGGCGGAAATTGTCGGCCGAGCCGCCACCGTCGCGCGGCAAGCGGATGCGCAGGTCGAGCCGGCGCTTCGGCGCGCCCTCGCGCATGTCCGCGAGCGCGGTGAGATAGGCGACGCGATCGGAAAGATGGACGCGCTCGAACAAGCCCGCGCCGAGCAGAAGCTCCGGCGCCAACTTCAGAATGGAACGCGCCTTGGCCGAAGCGTCGAGCACCTCGCCCTGGCGGCCGACGCGCAGCACGACGGCATCGATCGTCTCTTCGAGACGGTCCACCGCAGGCTCAGCCTGACGCGCGTCGGCGGGATTGGCGAAGGCCGCCGCGCGCGGCAGGAGCGTAAGCGCCCAGGCAAGCGGCAGCAGCCAGTGCCAACCGGCGATCGCGGACTCGCCGAGCGGCAGGAACTGGTTTGCGAAAGGCTGCAGCAGGATGGCGCCGAATGCCGCCAGCGCGCCCGAAATTGCTGCGCGGCGCGACCCGGCGATCCACCAAGACTCGACCGGCAAAGCCACGGCAAGCAGCGCGACCGGCGACGCCAGACCACCCGCCGCGGCAATTGCGCCAGCAAGCGCGAGGCCGCCCGTCGCCACCGAGGCACGGCCGGCGAGCGTCATGCGTCCGGTGGCGGCAACCAGAAGCGCTGCGAACCAGCACAGACCGAAAGCGCCGAAGATCGCAGCCACGGTAACGGCGGCGCCCAGACTTGAGGTGACCAGCGTCACCGCCGCACCCGCGGCGAGGAAGGGAGTGGCGAGCATGACGCCGATGAAGCGGCGCTGGCGCTGGCGCTCAGCCTCGTCCGTGACGGTCGGATGAACCATGCGTTCGCAGCCGGCGGCAACCGCGCCAGGCAGAGGAACGTATCTGGCCGTAATCGAACTCAACGCACTCGGACCCGGTCGTGAATTGCCCTGCTTCTGCAGGTGACTCTTAATTGGATTGAAAGTCGCATCCAGCGTTTAAGGAATGGATAAGGCAGAGAAGGCGAGCGCCCTGCCCGCGGCAAATATCGGGAGGCCGACACCCCAAAGCCCGTCGATCTGCCGCCATGGTAAATGGAGCGTTAGCCACAGCGCGGCTCGCCTGGCTTCCTGAAAACCCAGTGCCGATGCTCGCCCTTTCCAGAATTTTTCTTTTGAAACAGCCGCATAGATGGCTATTTCAAAGTTAATACAGTGGATCAGATTTGAGTTAGATCAATAGCGAAAACCAATCCTTTCCAATTCATCTAAAATTTGAAGAAAATTCGCGGCTTCGGCGCAAGCCACGCTTCGCGCCTTCGTGCCATTGTCATGTCCATAAAAAGAGGTCATGCCGATGGATGCATGATCCGATCACGACGAGGCATCGAGATGGGCTTTCTGATCAGGATGGCTTTCTGGTTTTCGCTGGTGCTCTTGGCGCTGCCGCTCAGCGTCGGCCCCGACGAGGATGGCCGCGAGGCAGTCGGGCCGATCCAGGCGCTGTTTGCGGCGCGCGAGGCGGTCGGCGACATCGCCGGCATCTGCGAGCGCAAGCCGGATGTTTGCGAGACCGGCAAATCGGCCATGCACACCATCACCGTGCGCGCCAAGGAGACAGCCAAGATCGCCGCCGCCATGCTTGATGACCAGCAGTCGGAAAAGACGGCCGCGCCCGCTGCGAAGGCAGCGCAGACGTCTGGCGAGACCACCGGCAGCGTCGCCGAGGACATCGTGCTGCCCGCCAAGGTCAACATTCCGGCGATGCTGACGGCGAAGAAGTGAGATTGCTTTTTCTGGAAATGCTCTAACGCCGCGGGCCCGCCCGACCTCTCGACGCCCGCGGCGTCTTTCTTTTTCCGTGACGTGGCGGCGCCGGGTCACTATATGCGGGCAATGACGACCTCGATCGAAACGATCCGCGACGATTTCTCCCTGCTCGACGAGTGGGAGGACCGCTACCGCTATGTGATCGAGCTGGGCGAGGCGCTGCCTCCGTTTCCCGAGGCGGAACGCACACCGGCCAACAAGGTGCCGGGCTGCGTCAGCCAGGTGTGGCTGACCACCGAGCAGGGAGAAGGCGTCGATCCGGTGGTCAGCTTTCGCGGCGATTCCGACGCCCACATCGTGCGCGGCCTTGTCGCCATCATGCTGGCGCTGTTCTCGGACCGGCCGGCCAGTGAAATCCAGAACACCGATGCGGAAGTGACGCTGAAAGAGCTCGGCCTCGACGAGCATCTGTCGCCGCAGCGCGCCAACGGCCTTCGCTCGATGGTCAAGCGCATCAAGCGCGACGCCGAAGCCGCCTTGAAGCAAACCGCCTGACTCTGCCCCAAGCCCGGCAACAAGCCGCACTGCGGCGGGTTCACCCGTTCGCAGCAAGACATCCCTGAAATACCTCAAAAGCAAAACGGCGCCCCGCGGGCGCCGTCGCTTTTGCCGACTTGCGGAAGCTGCTACCGGCGACCCTTGGGCTTGCGGCCGAGGCCCATCTTCTTGGCCAACTGCGAACGGGCGGCTGCGTAGTTGGGAGCAACCATCGGATAGTTGGCGTCCAGGCCCCACTTCTCGCGGTATTCTTCCGGGGTGAGATTGTAATGTGTCATAAGGTGGCGCTTCAGCGACTTGAACTTCTTGCCGTCTTCGAGACAGACGATGTAGTCGTCATGGACGGAGCGCTTCGGGTTGACGGCCGGCTTCTGCTTCTCGGCCGAAGGCTGCTCCGTCGTGCCGCCGACGCGGCCGAGCGCGGCATGAACGTCGGCAATTAGGTTCGGCAGTTCGCCGACCGGCACCGGGTTGTTGCTGACATAGGCCGCGACGACATCGGCAGTCAGCTCGATTAGCGCGTCCCCATTCCTTGAAGGTGTTTCGACGATATCCATTGTGCTCAGGCCCCAACGAGAGTTTGTTTTCTAGACTGCGCCCTTTTTCTGGATCGGGCATCGCGCGAAATTCATGCAGGCAAGCCCTGCGATTCGCGTCGCGTCATCTTAATGACCCTGTGCTGCAAGTAAGTCAATTCACCTACTGAATTATATTCGGCGATATTCATCAAATATTGCCGATTCAGCTTCAAAAATTCGTGTGCCGTGTAACTTAGCGAGATTTTTCTGGCCGGACCAGTGCAGCCTGACGTGGCGCCAAGCACGCTTTTACACCTCTGGTCGCGTCAAAACAGGTTCTTTATGCTTGGCTAAACTAATGTTTGGCCGCCCGGTGAGCGAAGAATCCTATGGATCATGGCGCGGACATTCATCCTCGCGTCGAACAGCCAAGTCGCCTCGACGAACCTCTCAGTGGGGTTTGATGTACTTGCCGTAGACCCAGCTGGTAACAAAATGACCGTTCTGCGCCGGATCGTGCCAGACCTCGCACCAGCGGTAGCGGATCGCCTGCCGCTGCTTCCAGTGCGGTTGGCCGGCAATGTCGAGCAGATCTATCCCGCCCGTGCAACGGCCGGTCATCTGCAAGACGGTGCCATTCGGATAGGCCGCCTGTCTTTGCGATGTGTTTGACGGATACTTGCGCGCGTTGAGCGTGTCGCCGAACGGCACGCCAGCCACTTGCCAGGCCGCGAACACGGTTGCATGAGACTGGCCGGAAAAGGCCAGGACCGCCGAAGCGACAGCGAAAGCCACGGCGGCTCGAACATAGGATTTCATCTTTTCCCCTTTCGACTTACTTTGTGTAGACCACCTTGAACCCCGCCCTTTGAACCGCTGCTGAGCGACGCGTTCATTCGCCATTCAAGCAAATTTCAGGCAATTCCACAGCGAGACGCAATGACCAGAACCTCCGTCTTCCCGACCGCCATCCCGCCGCGGCCCGAGAAACGCCCCATCTTCGACGTTCATCACGGCATCACCCGCACCGACGACTACGCCTGGATGCGGGCCGCCAACTGGCAGGCGATGTTCAGGGACCCTGCACTGCTCGACGGCGCGATCCGCGCTCATCTCGAGGCCGAGAATGCCTACCAGGCAACGCTGATGGCCGACACGGCCGAGCTGCGCCGCAAATTGTTCGCCGAGATGAAGGGGCGCATCAAGGAGGACGACTCCACCGTGCCGATGAAGGACGGTCCCTACGCCTATGGCTCGTCGTTCAAGCTCGGCGGCGAGCAACCGCGCTACTTCCGCACGCCGCGTGATGGCGGCATTGAGGAGATCCTGCTCGACGGCGATGCGGAAGCCGAAGGCAAGCCCTATTTCCGTCTTGGCGGATTCGACCATTCGGCCGACCATCGCAAGCTGCTCTGGGCTTTCGACGACAAGGGCTCGGAGTTCTTCGCGCTGCGCGTGCGGGACATCGCCAGCGGCAAGGAACTCACCGATCGGATTCCGGATACAGGTGGCGGCGGTGTGTGGAATGCCGGAGACGACGGCTTTTTCTACACCCGCCTCGACGACAGCCACCGCCCGTCAAAAGTGTTCTTCCACGCGCTTGGCGACAATCCGGAGAACGATCGGCTGATTTACGAAGAGACGGATGCCGGCTTCTTCATGGACGTCAGCGGCACGCGTTCCAACGACTGGATCATGATCGGCATCAACGATCATGAAACCTCCGAATACCGGCTTCTGCGCGCCGACGAGCCGTTCGCCGAGCCGAAGCTGGTGGCGGCGCGCGAGACCGGCCTGCAATATGACCTGGAGGAAGGTGGTGACGTCTTTTTCATCCTCACCAATGCCGACGGCGCCAAGGACTTCAAGATCATGACCGCGCCGGTCGAAGATCCGGTGCAGGCCAACTGGAAGGAACTAGTGCCGCACGAGCCCGGCCGGCTGATCCTGTCGGTGCTCGGCTTCAGGCACCACATGGTCAGGCTGGAACGCAAGGAGGGCCTGCCGCGCATCGTGGTGCGCGATCGGGCAAACGGCGAGGAGCACCTCATTGCCTTCGACGAGGAGGCCTTCTCGCTCGGCCTTTCCGGCTCCTACGAATACGACACCGAAGTCATGCGCTTCACCTATTCGTCGATGACGACACCGGCACAGGTGTTCGACTACAACATGCGCAGCCGCGAGCGCGTTCTCTTGAAGACGCAGGAGGTGCCATCGGGCCACGATCCGGAGCATTATGTCACGCGCCGGCTGATGGCGCCGGCTGCCGACGGCGAGCTGGTGCCGATCTCGCTGATCCACCATCGCGATACGCCCCTTGATGGCTCGGCGCCCTGCCTGCTCTACGGCTACGGCTCCTATGGCATCACGGTTCCCGCCGCCTTCAACACCAATTGCCTGTCGCTGGTCGACCGCGGCTTCGTCTACGCCATTGGACATGTGCGCGGCGGCAAGGACAAGGGCTATGGCTGGTATGACGATGGCAAGCGTCGGCACAAGATGAACACCTTCACCGATTTCATCGCCTCAGCGCGCCATCTCGTGGCCGAGCGCTACACGTCGCACGATCGCATCGTCGCGCAGGGCGGCTCGGCCGGCGGCATGCTGATGGGGGCGATCGCCAACATGGCACCCGAAAGCTTCGGCGGCATCGTCGCCGAGGTGCCGTTCGTCGACGTGCTCACCACAATGCTCGACGCCAGCTTGCCGCTGACGCCGCCGGAATGGCCCGAATGGGGCAATCCGATCGCCTCGGCCGAGGACTACGGGACGATCGCGGCCTATTCGCCCTACGACAATGTCGCGGCGCTCGACTATCCGCCGATCCTGGCGCTGGCAGGTCTGACCGACCCACGCGTCACCTATTGGGAGCCGGCCAAATGGGTGGCGCGGCTGCGCGACCGCAAGGCGGGCGACAATCCGGTGCTGTTCAAGATCAACATGGAGTCCGGCCATGCCGGCGCCTCGGGCCGGTTCTCGCGCCTGGAGGAGATCGCGTATATCTACGCCTTTGCGTTGAAAGTGACCGGCAAGGCCTGATTTTTCCCTCGCAATCGCGAGCACCTCGCGCTACGCAATGCGCCTCGTTTTTGGTCGCGGCCGGTTCGGGCCGCGCCATCCGTCATTCGCAGGGTTCGTCATGCTGCTCGTCGACGTCTATCTCGACAAATCGCCCATCCAGGGCATCGGTGTCTTCGCCAAACACCGCATTCCAAAGGGCACGTTGATCTGGAAGCTCGATCCAAGATTCGACCGCCGCATTTCGGTCGACACTTATGAGAACGAAAGCGGCCCGGTGAAGTCCTACCTCGATCGGTACTCCTATCCGGACAGGCGCGACCGGAATTATATCGTCTTCGAAGCGGACGATGCGCGCTACATGAACCATGCCGACGAGCCGAACTGCGACGTCTCCTCGCCGGAGGAAACCTACGCGCTGCGCGACATCGCGCCCGGCGAGGAACTGACCTGCGACTACAACCATTTCTTCGAAAACGGCTTCGATTTTTTGGGCGACCGCCACGCGTAATCGGAGCGACCGCGGTCGAAGCGTCTCACGCCGAGAGCAATTCCGGCAAGCGCTCCATGGCCAATCTGCCGCGCAGGTGTCGAATGGCGGCCAAGGTTTTGCCGGCGATGACGCCTAAAGCGGCGCCGCCGGCGATCGCAAGCAGTTGGAAGCCTGGAGCCGGCAGCCAGCCTGCGACAGGTGCCATCAAAAGCTCCGGGACGAAGCGATGGACCAAGTAGATCGGGAAAGCCGCGACGGCGACCTGCGTAACCGCCCGCCCCACCCCAGCAGGCAGGCGAACACGCGGCAGGTAAAGAAGAGCCGAGAGCGCCGCGAAGATCGTCAAATACTTGACCGTCGTCCCCAGCCAGACCGACTCCCAAAAGGCTAGATACCCCAATACGGCAGTGGCAAATGCGGTCACGAGGAGTTTTCTGGCGGGAGTGTCGGCCAAACCGGCGCACCAGCCGAAGACCGCAAGGTGGAAGACCCAGTAGATCGCGAAGATCTGGCGGCTGCCTAAGTCCACGAACAATGGGACTGCAAAGCGCGCAGCGGCGGCAAACGCCAATAGTCCGATCGAGAAGGCAAAGGGTCGAGCTTGGGCGAGCTTGCGTAGAACCGGAACGGCAAAGGCGAGGGCGAAGACCAACAGCGTCTGCGCATAGGCCTCGATGAACCAGTAGAGATACGGGATCATCTCGTGACGTTCCGGTTCGGCATAGCCGAAGTTGCCGGTAAGGGTCATCGAGGCCCAAGGGATCGCCTGCCAGGCGAGGGAGTAAGCGGCGACTATGAGAAAATAAGGGATCAGGACGCTAATCGCAGGTTTCAGCGCGTGCCGGATCCGACCGGCAAGCAAATGGACCGACTGAAAACGCGCAAGGCTGTAGCCGACAAGCAGCATCATGATGCCGGAGCCGCCCGGGATAGGCCACAGGGTCTCGTGATGCACGACCACCAGCAGGATGGCGAAGGCCCTCAGCACGATATCGACAGGCGTCTCGTTTGCCTGGTCCCGCA
The DNA here is from genome assembly GCF_003952605.1 of Mesorhizobium sp. M1A.F.Ca.IN.022.06.1.1. Taxonomy (NCBI): domain Bacteria; kingdom Pseudomonadati; phylum Pseudomonadota; class Alphaproteobacteria; order Hyphomicrobiales; family Phyllobacteriaceae; genus Mesorhizobium; species Mesorhizobium sp. M1A.F.Ca.IN.022.06.1.1. The sequence goes on from NZ_CP034455.1 coordinate 1,209,024, forward strand.
TGAAAGACCGTTTCGCCGAATAAAGATTTGTCAGGTCTCCAACGCTTAGTCGTTCCCAGCCGTCCGGCAGTTCCAAGCCGAGCCGTTCGAGTTCCAGAGCCAATTGCAAAAAGCGAAGGGAATCTCCGCCGAGGGAGACAAAGCTGTCAGCGCGGCCGACCGGAAGTGGATAGAACACGCGGGCATAGGCTCCAGGCACGCCGCCACGTTCGGAGCGGATTTCGGCCCGTCCCAGCAACATCTCGCGCTGCAGGCAGCCATAGTCGATCTTGCCCGAGGCTAGCCTGGGAAGGTCGACACGCGTCGAAACTCGAACCAGATTGGCGGGCAAGCGGCTGACTTCGGCCAGGATACGCTGTGCCCTGCCTGCCGAGCCGGGGCCGGTCACATAGGCCTGTAGGCCTCGATCGTCGCCGAGCACCGCGGCCGCAATGCCCGCCCGCTCTAGCGCCTGCTCCATGATATCGAAGCCGATCCTGAGGCCGGCAATCTTGGAAAAGCGGCTCTTGCGCCCGACGATGCGGAAGAAACCTTGCTCGTCCTGGACGGCAATATCGCCGGTGTTCAGTGTCTCGACCTCAGCCCCGCGCGCCAGATCACAACGCTGCTCGGCGTAACCCATCATGACGTTCGGGCCGCGATAGACAAGTTCTCCCGGGATGCCCGAGCGGCTGACCGGCTCCCCCTTGTCGTCGACAAGGCCGAGGCTGCCGCCTGGGATCGCGACGCCGATCCGCTCCTCCCGGTCGGACAGGCTCTCCGGCGGCACGAAAGCGATACGCGCCGTCGCCTCGGTTTGACCATACATGACGAAGAAACGCCCGCCCACGGCGCGCAAATGATCCCTGTACAGGCGGATGACGTCGGGGCTGAGCTGTCCACCCGCCACCGTCATCATGCGCAAACCCTTGAGCTTAGCGTCGCGGAAACGCATCCGTTCCAGGAGTTCGTAGGAATACGGGACGCCGGACAGATTGGTGCAGCCACCGTCGGCGATTATCTGGAGGAAATCGCCGTCCATTGCGGAAACACCGGGGAAGAGGATGCTGCCGCCGGCAATCAGATGCGAATTGAGAACCGACAGTCCGTAGGAATAGTGCAGCGGCAGCATGAGAGCGGCCCGGTCGGCGGACGAGAGTTCGAGATAGGTCGTTATCGCGCGCGCATTGGCTTCGAGATTGGCATAGGAGAGCCTGACCGCCTTGGCGGCGCCCGAGCTGCCGGACGTCATCAGCAGCAGCGCGAGATCGGGATGCAGCGGCTCAATGTCCCTCGCGGGCCAGGCTTCCTTCACGAGACGCCAGCGGCCATCGGCTCGGCGATAGGTGAAATCCGGCTGGAAGGCTGCCAGGAAATCGTCCCAGACCCTTTTGTCGCAAGGCGGCAGCATGGCCACCGCATGACCCACCCGCAGGGCTCCAAGATAGGCGACGACCGCATGCTCGGAGGGTTCCGCTGAGATAGCGACGAGCTGCTTTCCCTCATCCCCCAGACGTGTGGCGAAGTGCTGCGCAAGGTCGTCAAGCTCCGCATAAGACAGGCTGCGCCCGTCGGCGAAGAGAAGTGCTGCGCGCTGCTCGCCACGGGCGAATTCAGACACAAGGTCGAGAGAGTGCATGGGCAAGGCTTCGGTTCGCCTGGAAACTGGCCGAAGCGCGTATGATACATGACTATTAAAGTCAACTAATATGGACTTGAGACATCACAGGCAGATCGCATCGATGGTGTCGCGCAGCCGATATGCATCGGTCAGCTCGCCGGCTTGCGCGCCGGATAGCTGTTGGGATGCGGCGGGACGGCCTTCAGATAGGCCGCGATCGCGGCGCGGTCATCGGCCGTCAACTGAGCTATGTTGCGCTGCACGTCGACCATGGCACCGCCGACGGAATCGAAATCCGGCGTGAAGCCGGTTTCGAGATAGTTGGCGATGTCGGCCTCCGACCAGTCCTTCGTGCCGCCCTGCGGGGTGATATTGGGCACCACGCCCGAGCCCTCGGCGGCCACGGCTCCCGCCAGCCATTCGGCCTTCTTGACGCCGCCGGCAAAGTCGCGCGGCGTGTGGCATTCGCCGCAATGCCCGGGGCCCTCGACCAGATAGCGGCCGGCCAGCACCTTGTCGGGCGCGCCCCCGGGCAAGGCAATGACCGGTTCAGGGCTGACATAGAGCCGCTTCCAAAGACCAATGCCGCGACGGATGTTGAAGGGGAAGGAGAGTTTGTGGCCGGGCGCCTTGCCGGCGACCGCCGGCAGCGTCTTCATAAAAGCATAGAGGTCGGCGATATCGGCCGGTTTCATGCGAGCATAAGAGGCATAAGGGAAGGCCGGATAAAAATGCTCGCCGGAGGGCGAAACGCCTTTCAGCATCGCATTGGCGAAGTCCTCCTCGCTCCAGGCGCCGATGCCGTCCTTTTGATCCTGCGAGATGTTGGGCGGTACGAAGGTGCCGAACGGCGTCTTCAGCTCCAGCCCGCCGGCAAGCTCCAGGCGGGCATCACCCTTGGATCCCGGTTTGGCGTGGCAGGATGTGCAGCCGCCGGCAAAGAAGATGCGCTTGCCTTTCGCAGCATCACCGGGGCCAAGCTGCGCGACCGTCGCGGCATCAAGCCTGACGGGCGCTGACAACGCCCAGCCGGCGACCGCGCCGGCGCCGCCCAGCACGATGACGGCGCCGACGAGCTTCTTCAGCCACGCCATATCAGGCGATCAGCCCTTCTTGATCCTGTAGGTCTCATGACAGGTGCCGCAGTCGCCGCCGATGGTGTTGAGCTGCGCCTTGAGCGCATCGACATCGGCCGGCGGCGAAGCCACTGCCGCCTTGACGTCGGCCAGGAACTTGTCCCCGGCCGCCCTGAAGCCTGGCATGTCTTCCCAGATCTTCGGCGCCGCCGTGGTGTCGCCCTTGTCGCTGCCGGCCGGGAAAAGTTTCTCGGCATCGAATTTTTCGGCGTTCGCCTCCAGCGCCTTTAGCGCCGTCAGCACAGCGGCGGCGTCGAAAGCCTCCTCGCCTTTGACGACCTTGGACAACTGGCCGGCGAGCTTGCCGCGTTCCTTCATCAGGGCCTGGCGATCCTTGATCGGGTCGGCATAAGCGGCCGAGCCGGCAAAAGCGAGCAAAGAGATGGCGATGACAAGCTTTCTCATTCAATTGGCTCCATGGTGAAGAGAGTTCGCGACTAGACGTTAACGGGCGATGCAGTGGAATTATTCCCTCCGCGCCGCAACGATTTTCTTGACTGGAATTGCCCTCCTGCGCCGGCAAAAGAAAAGCCCCGGTCATGCCGGGGCTTTTCGGAAGGGTCGATCAAGCTTTCGCCTTCTCGTAGAGTTCCAGGACATAATCCCAGTTGATCAGGCTGTCGACGAAGGCTTCGAGATATTTCGGCCGCGCGTTGCGGTAGTCGATGTAATAGGAGTGCTCCCACACGTCGACGCCGAGGATCGGCGAAGCGCCATGAACCAGCGGGTTCTCGCCATTGGGGGTCTTCGAGATCGCGAGCTTGCCGTCCTTGACCGAAAGCCATGCCCAGCCGGAGCCGAACTGGGTGGTGCCGGCGGCGACGAAGTCCGCCTTGAACTTGTCGTAGCCGCCGAGATCGGCATCGACGGCCTTCTGCAGCGCGCCCGGCAGCTTGTTGCCGCCGCCGCCCTTCTTCATCCATTTCCAGAAATGGATATGGTTGTAGTGCTGGGCGGCATTGTTGAAGAGCCCGGCATTCTTGCCGAAGGACTGTTTCACGACCTCTTCGACCGACAGGTCGCCCATTCCGGCCTCGGCGGCCAGCTTGTTGCCGTTGTCGACATAGGCTTTGTGGTGCTTGTCGTGGTGATACTCCAGCGTCTCCTTCGACATGTAAGGCTGCAAGGCCTCGTAGTCGTAGGGCAAAGCGGGCAACTCAAAAGCCATGGATGGTACTCCCTCAGGAAAAGTCCGGTGAAACTACCGGACTAAGATAGGTCTGGAATGGGTTGGGACAACTCCGGAACGAAGCGCCGAACGCCTTTTTATCCGCTCAGGCGGCGGAAGTCGAATGCGCCCAATCCCAATAGAGCTCGCGCGCCTTCTTGGCGACCGGTCCAGGCTGAATGCTACGGTCCTCGATGCGCGTGATCGGCACTACCTTCGAATGGTTGCCGGTCGAGAAGATCTCGTCCGCCTCGAGGAAATCGCGGATCGACAGCGTCTTCTCGGTGGTCCTGAAACCATAGTCGCCGAGCAGGTTGATCGTGCGCGAGCGGGTGATGCCGGAGAGGAAGGTGCCGTTCGCGGCGGGCGTCATCACATGGCCGTCCTTGACCAGGAAGATGTTGGAGGTGCCAGTCTCGGCGACATTGCCCAGCATATCGAGCACCAGCGCGTTGTCGAAGCCGCGCATCTTGGCCTCGAGGATGGCGCGGCCGTTGTTGGGATAGAGGCAGCCTGCCTTGGCGTTGGTCGGCATGGTCTCGATCGTCGGCCGCCGGAACGGCGAGACGCCGATCGAAAAGCCCGAAGGCGGAATCATCGGCGCTTCGTAGAGGCAGAGACAGAAGCGGGTTGAGGACGGGTCGGCCGGCACGCCCATATAGCCGCCATGCTCGGCCCAGTACATCGGCCTGATATAGACGGCGGTCTTGCCGTCGAATTTCTTCAGGCCGTCCCATGTCAGCCCGACGATCTGCTCCGTCGTCATGGAAGGCTTCAGGCCGAGCGCGATCGCCGAGGCGTTGACGCGCGCGGCGTGACGATCGAGATCGGGCGCCACGCCTTCGAACCAGCGGGCGCCGTCGAAGACGCTGGTGCCCAGCCACATGGCGTGGCTGCGCGGTCCCAGAATGGCAACATTGCCCTCGTACCAGTCGCCGTCCACATAGGTCCATGTCGCGGACTGCGCCGCCGCCGCCAGTGTCATCGTTTGCCGTCCGTATGGATGAGTTCCGGCCTCCATAGGACGACGCTTTGACGGCCGGCGTCAACCGACATCGGAAAAAATCCTTGAGGCCAGAGGCACTTAAAGCACGGCGCACGGAAAGGGATGGGCCATGTGTGTTGGGTTTTTGTGTTATGCGATCCTTTCCGAAAACCGCTGCCCACTTTTGGGCGACATGCATTAACCGCAATCAGCGCTTGCGCGGCAGGGCCGGGCGCCGCAAAACTCTTCCTATGCACCATGCAGCCTATGTCTTCGACGCCTATGGCACGTTGTTCGACGTGCACGCCGCGGTGCGCCGCCATGCGGGCGAGATCGGGCCGGACGGCCAGCTTCTCTCCGAAATCTGGCGCGCCAAGCAGCTCGAATATTCCTGGGTGCGGACGCTGATGGGCGCCTATGCCGATTTCTGGCAACTGACCGAGCAGGCGCTGGACTTCGCGCTGCGCAAGGTGCCGTCGGCCGATCCGGCGCTCAGGGCAAGGCTGCTGGAAGCGTATTGGCGGCTCGACTGCTATCCGGAAGTGCCGGCGGTATTGAAGGCGCTGAAAGCAGCGGGAGCGAAGCTCGCGATCCTGTCCAACGGCTCGCCGGAAATGCTGCGGGCGGCGGTGAAATCGGCCGCCCTCGACCAGATCCTGGACGACGTCTTCTCGGTCGACGAGATCAAGCGCTTCAAGACCGATCCTTCGGTCTACGACATGGTGGTCACTGGCTGGCGGCTCTATCCGGGGGCGGTGTCGTTCCAGTCCTCCAACCGCTGGGACGTCGCGGGCGCCGCCAGGTTCGGCTTCCGCACCGTCTGGATCAATCGCGCCAATCAGCCCGACGAATACCGGGATTTTCCGCCGGGGCTGATCCTGCCCTCGCTCGAAGGCCTTCTGGCAGGCGTTTGAGGGTGCTGTTGCTGCAGCGCAACAGATGTGTCGCGGTCACAGCTTCGCCTTTGTTTGTCCACCCTGAGGCCAGAATTGGAACCGCCTATCACCGCCGACTGTTATTGCAGCTGTCGGCGCCGGCCAGCGGATTCATGCATTCTTGCGAATTCAAGACCTAGAAAAGGCAACCATGTCAGACGCTTCCTTCCGCATCAGCCGCCGTGGCTTCCTCAATCTCACGGCCCTTGGCGCTGCTTCGGCGATTTCCGCCTGCTCCACCACCGGTCCTCGCCCGGCAGCCGTGCAGCCGCCACCGCCGGCCTCCGTCGAGCCGCCGCTCGGCGACTACGCCACCATGTATGGGCCGATGTCCGACAACGGCTTCGACCTGCCGGCCATCCCGGTAAACAAGATCGATCACAGATATTTGCGCCAGATCGTTCCCGATCCGACCGGACAGCGCCCGGGCACCATCGTCGTCGATACCACCAACCACTTCCTCTATCTGGTGCGTGAGGGTGGCCAGGCGATCCGCTACGGCGTCGGTCTCGGCCGCGCCGGCTTCGAATGGTCGGGCGATGCGGTGGTGCAATGGAAGCAGAAGTGGCCGAAATGGACGCCGCCGGACGAGATGGTCGCGCGCCAGCCGGAACTGACGGAATACAGCGCCAAGAACGGCGGTATGCCCGGCGGGCTCAAGAACCCGCTCGGGGCGCGTGCGCTCTACCTCTTCAAAGGCAACCAGGACACGCTCTATCGTCTGCACGGGTCGCCGGAATGGTGGTCGATCGGCAAGTCGGTCTCGTCGGGCTGCGTGCGCCTGATCAACCAGGACATCATCGACCTCTATGACCGCGTGCCCAACAAGACGCCGGTCGTTGTCACAGCAGATGTTGGCCAGCCGATGGCCGATATGCCCGAGCGCCGGGCCATTCCGATCGACAACGGCGTGCCGGACGACTCTGTCCTGCTGGGGCCGGTGCCGCAGGAGAGTGACGAGATCTTTTGATCCGGCGTTCGTCAGCGGTGCTTGGCGAGGATGTCCGCCAGCACCGCAACGCCGCGGCGCAACGCCTCCGCGTCGAGACCAGCATATCCCATGATGAAGCCCGTCGTTTCGGGCCGCCGCTCGGCCGGATCATAGAGCGGCGATACCGGATAGAGGCCGATCCCCGCAGCACGTGCGTCGGCTATGATCGCCGGCTCGCATCCAGAATCGATGCCGTTCAACCAGGCCACGACGTGCAGGCCCGTGTCGGCCCCAGCAACAGTCACCTTTGGCCCGATATGATCGGCCAGCGCCCGCAGCAGGACCTCTCTGCGTTCGGCATTTTTCCTGCGGATGTTGCGGACGTGGCGCTCGTAAGCGCCGCTCGTCAGCAGGTCGGCCAATACGTCCTGCTCCAGCATCGGAGCATGCCGGTCGGTCAGGCGCTTTGCCTCGCTGAAGCCTCGACGCAGGCCGGCGGGGACGACGAGATAACCGAGCCGCAAGGTGGGCGAGAGCGTTTTGGACAGCGTGCCGACATAGATGACCGAGCCTGGATCGAGCGTCTGCAGAGGCGGGATGGGGGCTATGTCGTGGCGGTATTCGCCGTCGTAATCGTCTTCGACGACATAGGCGCCTGATGCCGTGGCCCAGGCCAGGAGGGAATGCCGCCGCGTCGCCGAAAGCACGCCGCCGAGCGGAAACTGGTGCGATGGCGTGACGTAAGCCAGACGGGCCGGCGGCAGCGCATCCGTCCTTAGCCCGTCAGCGTCGACCGCAACTGGCACGGCGACGCCGCCCGCGGCCGTGAAGGCATGGCGGGCCAGCAGATAGCCCGGATTCTCGATCACGAACGGGTCGCCGGAGTCGAGCAGCAGCCGCGCGCAGAGGTCGAGCCCTTGCTGGGAGCCGTTGACGATGGCGATCTGGTCCGGCGCGCAGCTGATGCCGCGTGCGCGCCAGAGATAGGTTTGAAGGGCGCTGCGAAGAGCAAGCGAGCCCTGTGGGTCGCCATAGCGCAACCGTGCGCCGCGCCGCAGAATGGCTTTGTTCGAGGCCCGTCGCCAAGCCAGGACCGGGAAGTCCGCTCCGGACAGGTCGCCATAGCGGAAATCCGCAACCTTGGCCGGCTGCTGTTCCACCGGCGGAGGCAAAGCCAGCAGCCTGCGCGCGAACGTCGAGAGGTTGCGTGGCGAGGCAGCCGCGACTGGGGTCGCCCCTGACCACCGCTCCAGTCCCGGAGCCACAGTGGCACGCGCGCCCTGCCGAATGATCAGATAGCCTTCGGCGTCGAGCTGGTTGTAGGCCGCCGTCACCGTGGTTCGCGACGCGCCCCATTCGGCGGCAAAGGCCCGCGACGACGGCAGCCGATCGCCGGGCCGGTAAACGCCGCTGTGGATTTGCGCCTTGATCGCCGCGATGATCCGGCGCGCCACGCCTTCCTGCTCCAACTGGACCATCGAAAACCTGCAAAACTGGATGTTCCAAGCAAGCCAGCTTTCCTGCATCTTTAAATGCAATGCAAGGAGTTTCCGCCATGTACATTCCGCCCGCCTTCCGCGATGACAACAGGGAGAGCCTCATGGCGACGATCCGCGCAGCACGGCTGGCGACGCTGGTCACCGCCACGGCGGAAGGACCGCAGGCGACGCCATTGCCGCTCTTGCTCAACGAGAGCGAGGGCGAGCATGGAACGATCTACGGCCATGTCGCGAAGGCAAATCCGCAGTGGCGCGCACCGGTGCTGGGCGATGGCCTGGCGATCTTCATGGGCCCCGACGCCTACGTGACGCCGGCCTGGTACCAGACCAAGCAGGAGACCGGAAAGGTAGTGCCGACTTGGAACTACCTGGCCGTTCATGCCTATGGGCCGATCGACTTCTTCGAGGACGCCGACAGGCTGCTCGAGATCGTCACGCGCCTGACCAATCTCCACGAAGGCGGACGCCCCTCGCCTTGGTCCGTATCGGATGCGCCGCCGGATTTCATCCAGGCGCAACTCAAAGGCATTGTCGGCTTGCGCATGCCGATCACGCGGCTCCAAGGCAAGCGCAAGATGAGCCAGAACCGCAACGCGGCCGATCGCGCCGGTGTCGCCACTGGTCTAGCAGCGAGCGACCGGCCTTCGGATCGCGACGTCGCCCAACTGATCCCGTCTTGACATCCGACCCAGTCCAATTGCCAGCGAGCCGCTCATGCCGGACCTGACACAATTCGCCTTGTACTTCGCCGCGGCGCTGCTGCTCGCCATCACGCCCGGACCGGGCATCTTCTATGTCGCCGCGCGCACCCTGGCCGGAGGCCGCGCTGAAGGCATCGCCTCCAGTTTCGGGACAGGCCTGGGCGGCATGGTTCATGTGCTTGCCGGAAGCCTGGGCGTTTCCGCCCTCGTGCTCGCGAGCGCCGAACTCTTTACGGCGCTGAAGCTGATCGGCGCCGTCTACCTCGTCTGGCTCGGCTTGCGCACCTTCCAGTCCGCCCGCCGCGAGGCAAAGACAATGCTGGAAGGTGGCGCGCCGACGCCTGCGGTCGGCGCTGGCCGAGCGTTTCGCGAAGGGGTGCTGGTCGAGGCGTTGAACCCGAAGACGGCCGCCTTCTTCCTGGCCTTCATTCCGCAATTCCTGGATCTCGGCGCCGGCCACGTCGCCTTGCAGTTCATGGTGCTCGGCTTCGTGTCGGTGACGCTCAACACGCTGGCCGATGTCGTGGTAGCATTCGCGGCCGGCCGCATCAGGGATGGCGCGGCAGGCCGGTCCGGCATGATACCTCGGCTCCGGGAGGCGTCCGGCGGCGCGATGATCGCGCTGGGCATCGGCCTTGCCGTAGCCAAGCGCCCTGCCCTCTGATTGCCGCGCCTCAGTTGGGCTCTACCGCCCGCGCGCCAGGCTGCCTAGTATCCCGCGCACTATCGCGCGGCCGACGGAAGAGCCCACCGAACGCACCACCGACTTGATCGCGGCTTCGGCCACTGTCTGACGGTTGGAGGACCGGCGGCCCGACCCTCCCAACACATCGTCGAAGCCCGGAATTGTCCAGCGCGAGCCGCCGGTGCCCGCCTGCTGCGCCTGCGCTTCGGCTTCCTGCGCCTCCCTGGTCTTCTTCTGCAGTATCTCGAAGGCCGAGTCGCGATCGACCGCTTGATCGTACTGCCCGGCGACCGGGCTCTCGGCAAGGACCTTGCGGCGCTCGTCGGGTGTGATCGGCCCGAGCCGCGACGACGGCGGGCGAATCAATGTGCGCTGTACCATGGCCGGCACGCCCTTATCCTCCAGCATCGAGACCAGCGCCTCGCCGGTGGCGAGCTGGGTAATCGCGGTGGCGCAGTCGAAATCCGGGTTGGGCCGGAAGGTGTCGGCCGCCGTCCGCACCGCCTGCTGCTCGCGCGGCGTATAGGCGCGCAACGCGTGCTGCACGCGGTTGCCGAGCTGGGCCAAAACCTTTTCCGGAATGTCGAGCGGGTTCTGGGTGACGAAATAGACGCCGACACCCTTGGAGCGGATCAGCCGCACCACCTGCTCGACGCGATCAACCAGTACCTTCGGCGCGTCCTCGAACAAAAGATGCGCCTCGTCGAAGAAGAAGACCAGCTTCGGCCGCTCGAGATCGCCGACCTCGGGCAGTTCCTCAAACAGCTCCGACATCAGCCAGAGCAGGAAAGTGGCGTAGAGCCTGGGATTCATCATCAGCTTGTCGGCGGCCAGAACACTGATCGCGCCGCGGCCGTCGCGAGTGGTGCGCATCAAATCGGCGATGCGCAGCGCCGGCTCGCCGAAGAAGTTCGCGGCGCCCTGCTGCTCAAGCACCAGAAGCGTGCGCTGGATGGCGCCGACGGAAGGCTTGGTGACATTGCCGTAGCGTGCGCTGAGCTCGTCGGCTCGCTCGGCGATGTTGGCGAGCAGCGCCTGCAGGTCTTTGAGATCAAGCAGCAGCAGGCCCTCTTCGTCAGCGATGCGGAAGGCGATGTTCATGACACCTTCCTGCGCTTCGGTGAGGTTCATCAGCCGCGACAAAAGCAGCGGCCCCATTTCCGAGATGGTGGCACGGATTGGGTGACCCTGCTCGCCGAACAGATCCCAGAAGATGACCGGGTATTCCTGAAACTGATAGGGATCGAGCTTCACCTGCTCTGCACGCTTGACCAGGAAATCCTTGGCCTCGCCCATCATGGCGATGCCGGAAAGGTCGCCCTTGATGTCGGCGCAGAAGACCGGGACGCCGGCATTTGAAAAGCCCTCGGCCAAGACCTGCAGGCTGACCGTCTTGCCGGTGCCTGTGGCGCCGGTAATCAGGCCGTGGCGGTTGCCGTAGCGCAGCAGGAGTTCCTCGGCGCGCTGGTAGGAATCATCAGGCTTGCGGCTGGCGCCGATGAAGATGCTGGTGTGGTCAGCCATATGTCCGGTCTCCGCAATCTCTTCCGCCAAAAACGCCCGGTCTCATGGAGGATAATAACGCGATCGGCGGGCGACAATGCCCACCATCAAATTTGGCGCTATTCGAATTTGACCCTGGCAGCGAAACCACCTTACTTAGCTTGCGGATTTTGCGCATGTTTGGCAATCGGTTAGCGGCTGCCGGAACAACCGCGACGGATGTCGCATTGTGATATGCGGCGGGGGACCATAGACTGGTGGCTGATGCGGCCGATAGACGAGGAGTGCGATGGGCGCCGGCGCCTTGACTAGGGATGTCGACCTTCCAGACCCGGACGCCAAGCGCTGGCTGGCGCTGGCGGAAAAAGCGCTTGCCGGCGGCTCTTTCGAACAGAAGCTTGTTTCGCACACCGATGACGGCATCCGCATCGAGCCGCTCAGCGAGCGTTCGACGACAGCCGAGCCGCTGGTGCGCACCAATCCGAAGTCGCCATGGATCGTCAGCCAGCGCATCGACGATCCCGATATCGCCCGCGCCAGCGCCCAGGCGCTGCAGGACATCGCTGAGGGCGCGACCGGCCTGTCGCTGGTTTTCGAGGGTGCGCCGAATGCCTTCGGCTTTGGCCTGCCGCGAACCGCGGAGGCGCTGGAAACGGTGCTCGACGGCGTGCCGCTCAACCGGGTCCAGGTGCGCATCGATGCGCATCCGTGGAGCCGCGCCGTGGCGGATTGGCTGCTCGCCTTTCTGACCCGGCGCCGCTCCGATCCGGCGAAGCTCAACCTTTCCTTCGGCATCGACCCGGCGGCGATCTTCGCCGGTACCGGACGGCTGCGCACCTCGATCGAGGCGCTGCAGGAGTCAATGCCGCAATCGCTGGCGCATTTCTTCTCGATGGGCGTGCCCGGCGTGCTGCTCGAAGCGGACGGCCGCGTCTTCCACAATGCCGGCGCCACCGAGGCCCAGGAGCTCGGCACGATGATGGCTTCCGCCGTGTCCTATCTCAGGATGTTCGAGAAGGCGCGCCAGCCGCTGGTCTATGCCGCGCCTTATATCGGCTTTGCCCTCAGCGTCGACCAGGACCAGTTCCTGTCGATGGCGAAGGTGAGGGCGTTGCGCAAGCTTTGGGCGTGGATCCAGGAAGCCTGCTCGATCCCGGCCTCGACGGCAAACGTGCACGCCGAGACCTCCTATCGCATGATGGCGATGGCGGATCCGGAAACCAACATCCTGCGCACCGCGGTTGCCGCTTTTGCCGCGGCGACCGGCGGCGCTGATTCCGTCTCGATCCTGCCGCATACCATCGCGCATGGACTGCCGGCCGGTTTTGCGCGCCGCGTCGCCCGCAACGCGCAGCTGATCCTGGCGCATGAGAGCCATCTCCATCACGTGGCCGATCCGGCCAGCGGCTCCGGAGCGGTCGAGGCGCTGACCGACGGTCTTTGCGCGGCGGCCTGGGAAGAATTCCAGCGCATCGAGGCCGAGGGCGGCGTGCTCAACAGCCTGCAGCAGGGCTATATCCAGAACCGTGTGCAGACGGCCGCCGCGAAGCGCAATGTCGCCTATCGGGCCGGTGAACGCGGCATCATCGGCACTACCTTGTTCCGCACCGGCAGCGAGCGCCGCGTCGAGACATTGAAAGCCGAACGCCGGCCCGCGCTGACAGAGGGCGTGGCGACCTGTGAGCCGCTGTTTCCAGTTCGCATCGATCAGTCGATCGGAGCCGGCTCATGATCCCGGATTTCAGCCAGATCGGCTGGTCGGCGCCGCGCCGCGGGCCGGTCGAGCTCAAGGGCCAGCGGATGACGCCGGAAGGCATCGCCGTGAAACACCTCTACACGCAGGGCGACCTCAAGGGCCTGGCCAATCTCGACAGCTACCCGGGCCTGCCGCCCTTCGTGCGCGGCCCCTACCCGACCATGTATGTCCAGCAGCCCTGGACGATCCGGCAATATGCCGGCTTCTCGACGGCGGAGGAATCCAACGCTTTCTACCGGCGCAACCTCGCGGCCGGCCAGAAGGGCCTGTCGGTCGCCTTCGACCTCGCGACCCATCGCGGCTATGACAGCGACCATCCGCGCGTCGCCGGCGATGTCGGCATGGCGGGCGTGGCGATCGATTCCATCCTCGACATGCGCCAGCTGTTCGACGGCATTCCGCTCAACGAGATGACGGTGTCGATGACCATGAACGGCGCCGTGCTGCCGATCATGGCGCTCTATATCGTGGCGGCGGAGGAACAGGGTGTCGCGCAGAAGGACCTCGCCGGGACCATTCAGAACGACATTCTGAAGGAGTTCATGGTCCGCAACACCTACATCTATCCGCCGAAGCCTTCGATGCGGATCGTGTCGGACATCTTCGCCTATACCTCGCGGCACATGCCGAAATTCAATTCGATCTCGATCTCCGGCTATCATATGCAGGAGGCGGGCGCGACGGCCGACCTCGAACTCGCCTACACGATCGCCGACGGCATCGAATATGCGCGCGCCGGCGTCGCCGCGGGTCTCGACATCGACCGGTTCGCGCCGCGCCTTTCCTTCTTCTGGGCGATCGGCATGAACTTCTTCATGGAGGTCGCCAAGCTCAGGGCCGCGCGGCTGCTCTGGTCGAGCCTGATGAAGAAGAATTTTGCGCCGAAGGACGAGCGCTCGCTGTCGCTGCGCACCCATTGCCAGACATCGGGCTGGTCGCTGACGGCGCAGGATCCCTACAACAACATCACCCGCACGATGATCGAGGCGATGGCGGCAACGCAGGGACATACCCAGTCGCTGCACACCAATTCCTTCGACGAGGCGATGGCGCTGCCGACCGACCATTCGGCCCGCATTGCCCGCAACACGCAGCTCATCCTGCAAAAGGAATCCGGCACCACGCGCATGATCGACCCGTGGGGCGGCTCGGCCTATGTCGAGCGGCTGACACATGATCTGGCGGCCCGCGCGCTCGCTCATATCGAGGAGGTCGAAAACCTCGGCGGCATGGCGGCGGCGATCGAGAAAGGCATTCCGAAGCTGCGCATCGAGGAAGCGGCGGCGCGCACCCAGGCACGCATCGATTCCGGCGAGCAGGTGCTGGTCGGCGTCAATGCGCATCGCCCGCAAGCCGACATCGAGGTCGATGTGCTGAAGATCGATAATGCCGAGGTCAAGGCCCGGCAATTGGCGAAGCTGCAGCGGCTCAAAGGCACGCGCGACGTCGCGGCCCTGGAGGATGCGCTAACCGCCCTCACCCGGGCGGCTGAAAGCGGCGAGAACCTGCTCGAATTCGCGATCCGCGCGGCGCGGGCCAATGCGACCGTCGGCGAGATCTCGCTGGCGCTGGAGAAGGTGTTCGGGCGCCATGCAGCCACCGTGCAGACCATCTCCGGCGTCTATCGCGACGCGCTCGGCGACAATCCGGCGGTCGATCGGCTCAAGGACAAGCTCGAAGCCTTCGAGAAGAAGTCCGGTGCAAAGCCGCGCATCCTGGTCGCCAAGATGGGCCAGGACGGCCATGATCGCGGCCAGAAGGTGATCGCCAGCGCCTTTGCCGATCTCGGCTTCGAGGTCACCGTCGGACCGATGTTCCAGACGCCGGAGGAGATCGCAAAGCTGGCGGTGCAGCATGATGTCGACATCATCGGCGCGTCCTCGCTCGCGGCCGGACATCTGACGCTGATCCCCGAGCTCAAGGAGGCGCTGAGGAAGCTCGGCCATGGCGACATGCTGATCGTCGCCGGCGGCGTCATCCCGCCACAGGACTACGATGCGGTGCTGAAGGCGGGAGCGGCCGAAATCTTCCCGCCCGGGACCGTCATCCCGCAAGCGGCGGACAGGCTGATGGACAGGCTGCTGTCGGTCGAGTGAATACCCTGTGTCGGGACTGGTCAAACGCAACTCGTTGCTTAAGGCTTATCCGCACAGCTAATGCGCCAATCGAGAGAGGAAGAGGATCCCGTCCTCAACCCGCTTCTTGATGGCGACCATGTCGGTAGTTCCCAATCGGTTGTTATAATTTCCGTTGCAACAACAGGCCCTCCAGTTATAATTGCCGTTGCAGGACGACCTACCATGAACATCACCATTCGAAAGATTGGCAACTCCGAAGGTCTGATTTTGCCGAAAGAGCTTCTCGACCGGCTAAACCTGAAGGCGGGCGACAACGTCATTGTCGTTCAGGAGGGCCAGGAGCTGCGCTTGCGCCGTCTTGAAGACTCTGCCGAAGAATTCGAGCGTAAGATGAAGATCGCGCGCGAACGGATGAAGAAATACGAGGTTGCCTACCGCGCGCTCGCTAAATGACCGAGCATCATTCGCGAGAATTCGTGGAGGCGATGCACGCTGAGCAGTTGCGCCTCCACGGCGGAGCCTCCGGTATACGCGACCAGGGCATGCTGGAATCTGCCCTCGCCCGCCCCCAACAGAAGGAAGCGTATGGCGAGCCCGATCTTTGTGAACTCGCGGCGGCCTATCTCTTCGGCAGTGCGAAGAACCACCCCTTCGTTGACGGGAACAAGCGCACGGCTTTTGCCGCGGCCGATTTGTTTCTCTATTTCAACGGGTTAAGCGTAGAAGCCGAACAGCAGGATGTTATCCAGTTGGTGATGATGGTCGCCGCAGGCGAAATCGATGAGACCGGAGCCGCGGCGTTTTTCCGCGACCATACAGTCAAGCTCAAGGCCTAGTTCTCGGCCTTGTCCGACAGCTTGACGATCTCCCACTCCTTGCCGTTGACGGCAACGACCTCGCCGACCTTCTTGCCGAACAGGGCCATCGCCATCGGCGAGACATGGGAGATGCTGCCTTTCGACGGGTTGGCCTCGTCCTCGCCGACGATGCGCCAGTGGACCTTCTTGCCGTCGCCGTTTTCCAACGTGACGCCCATGCCGAAGCGGACCACATTGCTGCCGGACTCCGGCACCGAAAGCTCCGCGCTCTCGCGCCGCGCGGTCCAGTAGCGCAGGTCGCGGGACACTATTGCGAGGCGCTCGCGATCGCCGCGTCTTTCGGCCTTGGCCATCTGATCTCGCAATTCGGAGAGATTCTCTTCGATCATCGCGAGTCCCCGCTCCGTTACCAGATTGCGGTGCGGACTGATCGGCCGTTCGCCGACCCCGGCAATGGCGTTTTCACTGTCTTCCTCGCGGGTGAAAGCTCTACTCATAACATGAACTTAAGCTTGGTGAGGCAACTGCACAAGCGGTTTGCCTGCGAGCCTGCCCTGGCACGATTCCTGCGACGGAGCGGTCGAAACGCCAGGACCTGTGCCGATGTTGAACAGACGAACGCTGCTTGCCCACACCACCGGCCTCGCCGCTGCCGGCCTCCTTGCCGGCAAGGCATCGGCGAAGATGCTGCCCGGCATCGAGAAGGCCACGATGCGCGGCTCGATCAACGCCATCGAAATCGGCGCGCAGCCGGGCGCGCTGGACGACCAGAGCAAGGCCTTCGCCAAGATGCTCGGCGACGCCAGCGACCGCGATGCGCCGGTGTTTCTTCCGCCCGGCACCTATCTTGTCTCCAACCTGAAGCTGCCTGCCCGCGTGCGCCTTTCGGGCGTCCCGGGGGCGACCCGCATCGTCTATGGCGGCAACGGCCACCTGATGATGGCGGAACAGGCCGAGCATATCGAACTCAGCGGGCTGGTGCTGGACGGCAGCAACCGCTGGCTGGCCGACTATACGCAAGGGCTGCTCGATCTGCGCCGCGTCGCGCATCTCGCCATCGACAATTGCCAGGTCACAGGCAGCGGCAAGAACGGGCTGGCGCTGGAACATGTTTCAGGCCGCATCGGGCGCTGCGATGTTTCGGGCGCGGCAGACGCCGGCATCTATTCGGTCGAGGCCGGCGGGCTGGAGATCTCGGGCAATACCGTCTCGGATTGCGCCAATGGCGGCATTCTCGTGCATCGCTGGCAGCAGGCGGAAGACGGCACCATCGTCAGCGGCAACCGCGTGCAGCGCATCGGCGCGAGGAGCGGCGGCACCGGCCAGAACGGCAACGGTATCAACGCCTTCCGCGCCGGCAATGTCATTATCTCCGCCAACGTCGTGTCGGACTGCGCCTTCTCGGCGATCCGCGCCAACAGCTCCAGCAATCTGCAGATCACCGGCAACACCTGCTCGCGCTCGGGCGAGACGGGGATTTATTCGGAATTCTCCTTCGAGGGCGCGATCCTCAGCAACAATCTGGTCGACGGTGCCGCCAACGGCATCTCGATCGCAAACTTCAACGAAGGCGGCCGCATGGCCGTGTGCTCGAACAATATCGTGCGCAACCTCTCGACGGTCGGCCCCTACACCGCCGACCCGCCGGGCTTCGGCGTCGGCATCAGCGCCGAGGCCGAAACCTCCGTCTGCGGCAATGTCGTGGAGAACGCGCCCCTCTACGGCATGCAGCTCGGCTGGGGTCCTTATCTGCGCAATGTGGTTGCAACGGGCAACATCATCCGCAAGTCCGGCACGGGCATCGTCGTCAGCGTCGTCGAGGGTTCCGGCAGCGCGGTCATTTCGGACAATATCATCGACGCCGCGCAGAACGGCGCCATCATCGGCCAGCGCTGGGCCAATCCGGTGACGGGCGATCTGGCAAGATCAACCTTTACCGGCTACGCGCATCTGACCGTCGAGCGGAACAAGGTCAGTTAGGCCAGCGCCGCCGTCGGCCGCAGCAAGCCCACCTTGGCGCCGATACGGCTTTCGACCGGCGGATGGGCGAGTTCGGCAAGCTTTGCCGCGAGCGCTTCGTCGCTGCGCAGCAGCTTGGCCAGCACGGCGGCGATTATCACCTCGGAGGCGCGGCTGGCGCCGTCATCGCATTTCAAGGCGATGCCGAGACTGAGCTCGGGCAAGGCCGCGCAATAGACGCCCTCGGCGCCGGTCTTGACGAAGATGCGGCCGGGCGCGGCCCGCATCAGCGCGAGGTCCGCCTTACCGGTGCCGGCCACCAGGAACGGTTCGGCCATGCAGGCCGAGAGCAGGCGCTTCGCCGCCTTGGCGCGTTCGGGCGCAAAGCCCCTGCCCGTCGCCATACGCGCAAAGCCCAGCGCAAAGCTCTTCAGCGGCACGGCATAGGTCGGGATCGAGCAGCCGTCGGTGCCGCAATGGTCGACATCATGCGCGGCGCCGGTCACCGATTGCATCGCGTCGCGCACCATCTCCTGCAGCGCATGGCCGGCCTTGACGTAGCCGCCATGGGCAATGCCGGAATGCACGCAGGTACAGAGGAAACCGGCATGCTTGCCGGAGCAATTGTTGTGGAGCGGGTTGGGCGCGCTGCCGGCGCGGGCCAGCGCGATCGTCGCAACGTGGCTCGACGGCCAGTGCGCGCCGCATTCGAGCGCCGTCTTATCGAGACCGGCCTTGGCGAGCATTGCTTGCGCCAGTTCGACATGCGCCGGCTCGCCTGAATGCGAGGCGCAGGCCAGCGCCAATTCGCGATCGCCGAAGCCGTAGGCGTCGGCAGCACCGGATTCGAGCAGCGGCAGCGCCTGGATCGCCTTCACCGCCGAGCGTGGAAACACCGGTCGCGCCGTATCGCCGATCTCCCAGACAGGCTTGCCGTCGGCGTCGAAGACAGAAACCGCGCCGCGATGAGCGCTTTCGACCACCGCGCCCCGCGTGACTTCGACCAGAACCGGATTTGCCATGCTGCCTCCCGCACGCGCGCGCCGGGCGCCGCTTCAATGCGGGCCGCTTCTACCTGATCCGATCGAGGATGGAAACGTAGTTGGCCACCGCAGCACCGCCCATGTTGAAGATGCCGCCGAGTTTTGCCCCAGGCACCTGAATGCCGCCGGCCTCGCCGGTCAGCTGCATGGCGGTGAGCACATGCATGGAGACGCCGGTGGCTCCGATCGGATGGCCCTTGGCCTTCAGCCCGCCGGACGGGTTGACCGGCAGCCGGCCGTCCTTGGCCGTGACGCCCTCCAGGGCGAGCTTCGCGCCCTCGCCGGGCTCCGCCAGGCCCATCGCCTCGTATTCGATAAGCTCGGCGATGGTGAAGCAGTCATGCGTCTCGACGAAGGAGAGGTCGTCGAGCGTGACGCCGGCCTTCTTCAGCGCCTGGCCCCAAGCCCGCTCGCAGCCCTCGAAGGAAAGGATGTCGCGCTTCGACATCGGCAGGAAATCCTGGACGTGCTCATTGGCGCGGAAGGTCACGGCGCGGCGCATCTTCAGCGCCGTCGCGGTGTCGGTGAGCACGAGCGCGGCGGCGCCATCCGAGACCAGCGAGCAGTCGGTGCGCTTCAGCGGACCGGCGACGAAGGGGTTCTTCTCACTTTCCTGACGGCAGAACTCGTAGCCGAAATCCTTGCGCATTTGGGCATAGGGATTGTCGACGCCGTTTTTGTGGTTCTTGGCGGCAATCATGGCGAGCGCATCCGACTGGTCGCCATAGCGCTGAAAATAGGCCTGCGCGATCTTGCCGAAGACGCCGGCAAAGCCGGCCGGCGTTTCGCCATCCTCGGGCAGGTAGGAGGCTTTCAGCAGGTTCTTGCCGATCTCGGGCCCAGGTGTGGTGGTCATCTGCTCGGCGCCGACCACCAACACGACGCGGGCGGCGTTGGAATCGATGGCGCGGACGCCTTGTCTCACGGCAGCCGAACCGGTGGCGCAGGCATTCTCCACGCGCGTCGCCGGCTTGAAGCGCAGCCGGTCGTCGGCCTGCAGCACCAGGCTCGCGGTGAAATCCTGCGGTGAGAAGCCGGCGTTGAAATGGCCGAGCACGATCTCGTCGACATCGTCAGGGCCGATGCCGGCATGATCGAGCGCGTCCACGGCGACCTTGGTGATCAAGCCCTCCAGCGTCTCGCCTTCGAGCTTGCCGAAACGCGAATGCGCCCAGCCGACGATGCATGCGGTCATGACAGCCTCCATCTGCCGCGCAGCCTAGCACGTCCGGTCGCGGCATGACATTCAATATTGTTCAATAGTGAACCGTTTTCCAGCCGAAGGGATGGGGCCAGAGCGATACGATCGATTGATCCGATGCCGATTTTTTATTGATTGATGCGTCAATAAAAAATAATCTCGCTTCGAACCGGACCCCTCGCATGCCGAAAATCGGAATGGAACCGCTGCGCCGCAAGGCGCTGATCGACGCGACGATCTCGGCAATCGGCGAGCGCGGTTCGCTGGACGTCACCATGTCGGAGATCGCCGGGCGCGCCGGCGTGTCGTCGGCGCTCGCCCATCACTATTTCGGCGCCAAGGACGAGCTGCTCTTCGCCACGATGCGGCACATCCTTGCCGAGCTCAACATCGATACAAGACGAGCGCTTCGCGTCGCCGCGACACCGCGCCAGCGCGTCTCGGCCGTCGTTGCGGTCAGTTTCTCCGACGAGCAGTTCCAGCCGGAGATCATCGCGGCCTGGCTCGCCTTCTATGTCGAGGCGCAGAAATCGACCGAGTTGCGGCGGCTGCTTCGTATCTATGCGCGGCGGCTCAATTCCAACCTGATGAGCGGGCTGACCGGCATTCTGCCGAGGGCCGAAGCGGAGCGCGCTGCGGAAGCGACGGCGGCGCTGATCGACGGACTCTACATTCGGCGCGCGCTGAAGGACGGCGTGCCCGATGCGCAGACAGCGATCGCGCTCGTCGAAGATTATCTCGAAACCAAGCTCAGCGGACGGAGCCTGCCTTGACCACCGAACGACCCAATTTCCTGATCGTCATGGTCGATCAGCTCAACGGCACGCTCTTCCCCGACGGCCCGGCGGATTTCCTGCACGTGCCGCATCTCAAGGCGCTCGCCGCCCGCTCGGCGCGTTTCGCCAACAACTACACCGCCTCGCCGCTTTGCGCGCCCGGCCGGGCCTCGTTCATGAGCGGCCAGCTGCCGTCGCGCACCGGGGTCTATGACAACGCCGCCGAATTCTCCTCCTCGATCCCGACCTTCGCGCATCATCTGCGCTCCGCCGGCTATTACACCTGCCTGTCCGGCAAGATGCATTTCGTCGGACCGGACCAGTTGCACGGCTTCGAGGAGCGGCTGACCACCGATATCTATCCGGCCGATTTCGGCTGGACGCCGGATTACCGCAAGCCCGGCGAGCGCATCGACTGGTGGTATCACAATCTCGGCTCGGTCACCGGCGCCGGCGTTGCCGAGACCACCAACCAGATGGAGTATGACGACGAGGTGGTGTTTCTGGCCGAGCAAAAGCTGTACCAGCTTTCGCGCGAGCAGGACGATGCGGGACATCGGCCCTGGTGCCTTACCGTTTCGCTATCGCACCCGCACGATCCCTATGTCGCGCGCAGGCAGTACTGGGATCTTTACGAGAACTGCCAGACGCTCGATCCCGAAACGCCGTTCATCCCGCATGACGAACAGGACACGCATTCGCAGCGCCTTTACCGGGCAAGCGACTATCAGTCCTTCGAGATCACGTCCGAGCAGGTGCGCCGTTCCCGGCGCGGCTATTTCGCCAACATTTCCTATGTCGACGATAAGCTCGGCGAGCTTCTGGACGTCCTCAAGCGCACTCGCATGCTTGACGACACCATCATCCTGTTCTGCTCGGATCACGGCGACATGCTGGGCGAGCGCGGCCTGTGGTTCAAAATGAGCTTCTTCGAGGGCTCGGCGCGCGTGCCGCTGATGATCGCCGGCAACGGCGTGCCAGCCGGCCTCATCGAGGCGCCCGTCTCCAATCTCGACGTGACGCCGACGCTCTGTGACCTCGCCGGCATTGATATCGCTGCAATCGCGCCGTGGACCGACGGTCAGTCGCTGCTGCCGCTGCTCGGCGGCAAGCCGCGCACCGCACCCGTTGTCATGGAATATGCCGCCGAAGGCTCCTATGCGCCGCTGGCCGCGATCCGCGACGGCAAATACAAATTCGTCCATTGCGAGCTCGACGCGCCGCAGCTGTTCGACCTGGAGGCCGACCCGCTCGAACGGAACAACCTCGCTGAGGATCCGGCGAACGCTGCCCTGGTGGCGGCGTTCATGGAAAAGGTCCGGGCGCGCTGGGACATGGCCGCGTTCGATGCCGCGGTGCGCGAAAGCCAGGCACGCCGCTGGGTCGTCTACCCGGCGCTGCGCAACGGCGCCTATTACCCCTGGGATTTCCAGCCGCTGCAGAAAGCCTCGGAGCGCTACATGCGCAATCACATGAATCTCGACAACCTCGAAGAGAGCAAACGATATCCGCGAGGCGAATGATGGCAGACGTTCTGGTTCCCACCCTCGACCGCCTGAAGCAGGCCTATGCGGTGACCTCGACGGCGACGCAAGTCACGCCGCTGTTGGAGTCGCCCGCACTTGCGAGGGAAGCCGGCGCCGCGCGGGTGTTCGTCAAGCCGGAATCGCTGCAATGGGCGGGGTCCTTCAAGGTGCGCGGCGCCTATTGGCGCCTTAAGCGGCTGTCACCGGACGAAGCGAGGAAGGGCGTGGTCGCCTATTCCTCCGGCAATTTCGCGCAAGGGCTTGCGGCTGCCGGCCAGGCGCTCGGCATTCCCGTCACCATCGTCATGCCGATCGACGCGCCTGCCGCCAAGCGCGACGCGACCGCCGGCTATGGCGCGCGCGTGGTGCTGACCGATCATGGCGAGCGTGCCCGCGAGGAAGTCGCCGCCGCCAAGGCGCGCGAGATCGCCGAGACCGAGCAGCTCACCTTGCTGCATCCCTTCGACGATCCCGAGATCGTCGCCGGCCAGGCAGGGGCCGGGCTGGAAGCGCTCGACCAGTTGGCGGCGAAGAAGGCCCACGCCGACCTGGTGTTCTGCTCGGCCGGCGGCGGCGGCCTGATCGGCGGCGTGTCGCTCGCCTTCCATTATCTGTCGCCGAAAACCGAGATCATCGCCGTCGAGCCGGAAGGCTTCAACGGCATGGGCTCGTCGCTGGCGCATGGCGCCATCGAGACGATGCCGATCGGACCGAGATCGATCTGCGACGGGCTGATGGCGCGCAAGCCAGGCGAGGCGCCCTTCGCGGCGGTGAGTGCTGCCGGGGTTCGCGGCGTCACCGTTGAAGATGCCGCGGTGAGGGGTGCAATGAAGATCGCGTTCGAGCGGCTGAAGCTGGTGCTGGAGCCTTCGGGCGCGGCCTCGCTTGCCGCGCTGCTCGGCGGCAAGGTGGATGTGGCGGGCAAAACCGTTCTTGTGGTGGCTACCGGCGGCAATGTCTCGCTCGCCGACTTTGTGGCGCATATGAACAATGCTTGAAGCGGATTTCGTCATCATCGGATCCGGCTCCGCCGGCTCGGCCATGGCCTACCGGCTGTCGGAAGACGGCAAGCATTCGGTGATCGTCATCGAGTTCGGCGGCACCGATATGGGGCCGCTGATCCAGATGCCGTCGGCGCTGTCGATCCCGCTCAATATGAGCCTTTACGACTGGGGCTTCGCCAGCGAGCCGGAGCCGCATCTCGGCGGCCGCGTGCTCGCCACCCCGCGCGGCAAGGTGATCGGCGGTTCGTCCTCCATCAACGGCATGGTCTATGTTCGCGGCCATGCGCGCGACTTCGACCATTGGGCCGAACAGGGTGCTGCCGGATGGGGCTTCGCCGACGTGCTTCCCTATTTCAAGCGCATGGAGGATTCCGACGGCGGCGAGGACGGCTGGCGCGGTCAGGGCGGCCCGCTGCATGTGCAGCGCGGCACGCGCAAGAACCCGCTTTACGGCGCCTTCCTCGAGGCGGGCAGGCAGGCCGGCTTCGAGCTCACCGACGACTATAACGGATCGAAGCAGGAAGGCTTCGGGCCGATGGAGCAGACCATCTGGCGCGGCCGCCGCTGGTCCGCGGCCAATGCCTATCTGAAGCCGGCGCTCAAACGAAAAAATGTTAGCCTGCTCAAAGGTTTCGCGCGGCGCGTGGTGATCGAGAATCAACGTGCAGTCGGCGTCGAGATCGAAGCTCACAAACAGATTCAGGTCGTTAAGGCGCGACGTGAGGTGATTGTGGCGGCGTCGTCGATCAATTCGCCGAAGATCCTTATGCTGTCCGGCATCGGTCCGGGCGCACATCTGCAGGAAAACGGCATAGAGGTCATTGCCGACCGGCAGGGTGTCGGCCGCAATCTGCAGGACCATCTGGAGCTTTATATCCAGCAGGAAGCGACCAGACCGATCACGCTGAATTCGGTGCTCAACCCGTTCTCCAAGGCAATGATCGGCGCGCAGTGGCTGTTCTTCAAGACCGGCCTCGGCGCCACCAACCATTTCGAGGCGGCGGCCTTCGTGCGTTCGCAGGCCGGTGTCGACTACCCCGATATCCAGTATCACTTCATCCCAGCGGCGGTGCGCTATGACGGCAAGGCGGCGGCGAAGTCGCATGGCTTCCAGGCGCATGTCGGGCCGATGCGGTCGAAGTCGCGCGGCTCGGTGAGCCTGCGCTCGCCCGATCCGAAAGCGAAACCGGTGATCCGCTTCAACTACATGTCGCATCCCGACGACTGGAGCGAGTTCCGCCACTGCATCCGGCTGACGCGCGAGATTTTTGGCCAGAAGGCCTTCGACGGCTTCCGCGGCAAGGAGATTTCGCCGGGCGCCCATGTGCGGACCGACGACGAGCTCGACGCCTTCATCCGCGATCACGCCGAGAGCGCCTATCACCCTTGCGGCACCTGCAGGATGGGCCGCGCCGACGACCTGACCAGCGTCGTCGATCCGGAATGCCGGGTGATCGGCGTCGAGGGGCTGCGCGTTGCCGATTCCTCGATCTTCCCGCGGGTGACCAACGGCAACCTGAACGCGCCGTCGATCATGACCGGCGAGAAGGCGTCCGACCACATCCTTGGCCGCACGCCGCTCGCGCCATCCAACCAGGAACCCTGGATCAATCCGCGCTGGCAGGTGGCAGACAGATAGCGCATGATCCGGCGGGCGCCCTCCCCGCCCCGGCGATTACGAACGGAGAAGACCATGCGCGCCCAGCCAACGGCATCGCACTACGTCAACGGCCGCTACATCGAGGACGAAGGCGGCGCGCCACTGCCGGTGATCTATCCGGCGACGGGCGAGACCATCGCCACGCTGCATTCGGCGACGCCGAACGTGCTGGAGTTGGCGATCGAGGCCGCGCGCGCGGCGCAGCCGGCCTGGGCACGGATGAAGCCGGTCGAGCGCGGCCGCGTCCTGCGCCGCGCCGCTGACATCCTGCGCGCCCGCAATGCCGACCTGGCGCGCATCGAGACCCTGGACACCGGCAAGGCGATCCAGGAGACGCTGGTGGCGGACGCGCCTTCGGCCGCCGATTGCCTCGAATATTTCGCCGGCGCAGTGGCGGCCTTCAACGGCGAGATGATCGATCTCGGCGGACCGTTTGCTTACACAAGGCGCGATCCGCTTGGTGTGTGCGTCGGCATCGGCGCCTGGAACTATCCGATCCAGATCGCCGGCTGGAAGTCGGCGCCGGCTTTAGCCATGGGCAACGCCATGGTGTTCAAGCCGTCGGAGAACACGCCGCTCTCGGCACTGGCGCTGGCCGAAATCTACAGCGAGGCGGGCCTGCCCGACGGGCTGTTCAACGTCGTGCAGGGCTATGGCGATGTCGGCGCCGGACTCGTCGGCCATGATGTCGTGGCCAAGGTCTCGGTGACCGGCTCGGTGCCGACCGGCCGCAAGGTGCTGTCGCTTGCCGGTTCGAAAATGAAGCACGCCACGATGGAGCTCGGCGGCAAGTCGCCGCTGATCGTCTTCGACGATGCCGATCTCGAAAACGCCATCGGCGGCGCCATGCTCGGCAATTTCTATTCGACCGGCCAGATCTGCTCCAACGGCACGCGCGTCTTCGTGCAGAAGGGCCTGCATGACCGCTTCGTCGAGCGGCTGATCGAGCGCACCAAAAAAATCCGCATCGGCGATCCACTCGATCCGGAAACGCAAATGGGGCCGCTGGTCAACAAGGCGCAGCAGGAAAAGGTTGTTTCCTACATCGCCGCCGGCAGAGAGGAGGGTGCGACGCTTGCCTGCGGCGGCAACGTGCCGTCGCTGCAGGGCTTCGAAGGTGGCTTCTTCATCGAACCGACCGTGTTCACCGGCGTGACCGATGGCATGCGCATCGCGTGCGAGGAAATCTTCGGACCGGTGATGAGCGTGCTGAAATTCGATAGCGAGGACGAGGTGATCGAACGCGCCAACAATACCGAATTCGGCCTCGCTGCGGGCGTCTTCACCCGCGACCTGCCCCGCGCCCATCGGGTGATCGCCGAGTTGCAGGCAGGCACCTGCTGGATCAACGCCTACAATCTGACGCCGGTGGAAATGCCCTTCGGCGGCGTCAAGCAGTCCGGCATCGGCCGCGAGAACTCGCTGGCGGCGCTGGCGCATTATTCGCAGCTGAAGGCGGTCTATGTCGAGACGGGGGATGTGGCGAGCCCGTATTGACTTGGCGATTGGCCAAAAGCCCGCAGTGACAGCAATCTCCTCTGCAAGGGTAGAGATTGGCAGCTTCTGCGTTGCCGCCAGTTGCCCCCTCACCCCTTCTCGGCCGTCCCCTCCAGATACTGCGTCAGCGCGCAAACCAGATGGTAGAAGATGCTGGCTGGCACGTCGCTCGCCAATGACCGGCCGCGCTCATCGATTCGGTCAATCCAGAGGCCGAGCGGCGCCGGGTCGATGTGCCAGCGGAACAGGTGGCCGACGCGCGCCTCGATCTCCGGCTTGAGGTCCGGCCCACCCGAGCCGTCGAGCGCGATCGCAGCCTTGATCGCCTCGGCCTGCGGCCAGCTGCGCGAGACCGTGTCGAGCGGAAGGCCCTGGCGCGAGACGGCGCCATAGGCAAGGCCGGTGGCGCGGTTGAGGCCGTTCGCGACAGCCGAGGCATAGAGCTTGCGGGCGAAGCCGGTGAGTTCGGCCTGGCCGCTGCGGGCGGCGAAATCGACGAGCAGCGAGGCCCATTCGAAATGGTGGCCGGGTTCGGTCCATGTTCCTTTCTCGCCCGCCACGGGCTTCCAGCCGTCGTCGAAATACTCGCCCAGCGTCCAGCTTTCGGCATCGAAGAAATGACTGCGGAAGAGATCTATGACGCGCGCCGCGCGGCGCAGGTAGGCACGCTCGCCAGTGGCTCTGTGCCAAGCGAGAAAGGCTTCGAGCAGATGCATGTGCGGGTTGGAGCGACGCTCGCCCTCGCCGTCGGAGGTTTCGAGAAAACCTGTCATGCGGCTGTCCTCGAGATGAGCATCGAGGAAAGCAAAGGTTTCCTCGGCGAGCCGCAACGCATCGGGATGACCCGACATATGCGCGTGCGCAAGCGCCAACAGCACGCAGGAATGGTCGTAGGCATCCTCGACCGGATCGGCGACCGAGCCGTCGATATTGAGCGTGCGCACCCAGCCGCCTTTGTCGGTGCGGCCCCGGCCTGCCATGAAGTCAAGGCCATGAGCGATCAGCCGATCCGCCGGGCCGTCCCAGCCGCGCTCCTTGGCGACGGCGAAGGCATAGATCTGGCGCGCCTGCGTGCGCATGCGTTTCGGCTTCATCAACGGCGCGGTGTCGAAGCCCAGCGCCTCATGGAAGCCGCCATGGCGCTCATCGACACCTGACCTCGACCACAGCGGCAGCGTCTCCTCGAACAGCCAGTGCCGAACGCGGCGCCGCCAGGCGCCGCTCTCGATGACGCGGTCATGCGCCGGCGTGAACCTCGTCTCCAGCCGGCCGGATTTCTCCAGCTGCTCGACGATCTTCTTGACGTGCTGGCTGTGGCTGACCGGCGCCACGAAGGTGGCGTCTGCCGTCGAGACGATGGCCACGTCCTTCATGCCGATGGCCGACAGCAGCCGGCCGTCGCCGCGGATGTAGGAGTTCTCGCAATCGATGGCGACGACATCGCCGAGAATGACGTTACCGTGGCTGTCGGACGGGCCGACATCGAGCAGCGACTGCCACGAACCGAGATCGTTCCAGCGGAATCCGGCCGCCACCATGGCGATGTCCTTGGCCCGCTCCATGATAGCGTAGTCGATCGAGGTCGACGGGATCGCCGAGTAAAGTTCCAGCGGCATGTAGAGCCCGGAAAGATCGTTGGTCGCCGCGTGATAAGCGGCTTCCGTCGCCTGCCAGATCCTGGGCTCGAAGGCGGCGAAGGCATCTCGCATGGCGCCGGCGCGAAACAGGAAAATGCCGGTATTCCAATAGAAGCTGCCGGCGTCGAGATAAGCCCGCGCGGTGGCGAGGTCGGGCTTCTCGACGAAGCGCGAGACGTCGAACACGCCGTCGCGATCGGCCGCGACCTCGATATAGCCATAGCCGATTTCGGGCTGCGTCGGCTTAATCCCGAACACCACCAAGCGACCGGTTCTTGCCGCCGCAGCACCCGCTTCAACGCTCCGCCAGAACTGCCGCGCGGTGGAGATTTCGTGGTCGGAGGGCACCACGAGAACAAGCTCATCGCCAAATTCGGAGAGGGTGCGCAGGCTGGCAAGCGCCACGGCAGCGGCGGTGTTGCGCCCCGTGGGCTCGAACAATGGGCCGCCGCCGGCGAGATCAATGCCGGCAAGATCGGCATGGACGCGGTCGGCATGGCGCTCCGATGCGATGAGAAAGATCGGCGTCTGCCCTTCAGGCCGCGCGGCCAGCCGGCGCAAGGTCTTGGCCAGCATCGAACCGTCGCCGGAAAGGTCGTGGAATTGCTTGGGATTGTCCTCGCGCGACAGGGGCCATAACCGCGAGCCGCCGCTCATGACGAAACTGACGATGCGCTGGCTCATGGCTGCCCTGTCAGAAGGTCTGGTTGTAGGCGCCGACTTCGGGACTGCGGCGCAGCACCGGCGTCGACGGCTTCGAACATCTGCCGGCGCCGCTCGGACGATACCGGGCTCTCCACCACCACGACAAGCTCGGGCTTGTTCGAGGAGGCGCGCACAAGGCCCCAGGTGCCGTCCTCCGCAACGACGCGCACACCGTTGACGGTGATGAGCGTTACGATCTTCTGGCCGGCAAAGTCAGCACCTTCGCGGTGCATCGTCTGAAAATCCGCCACGACGCGGTCGACCACGCCGTACTTCACCTCGTCGGGGCATTGCGATGACATGGTCGGCGTACCGTAGGTCAGCGGCAACGCGCGGCAGAGATCGGCCATCGAGCTCCGCGGATTGCGGTCGAGCATCTGGCAGACGACGATCGCGGTGATCAGCCCGTCGTCATAGCCGCGGCCGATAGGCGGGTTGAAGAAGAAATGCCCGGATTTCTCGAAGCCGGCGACGGCACCCAGCCCGGCAACGCGGCGCTTGATATAGGAATGGCCGGTCTTCCAATAGTCAGTTGTGGCGCCGTTCGCCCTGAGCACATGATCGGTGGCAAAAAGCCCCGTCGACTTGACGTCGACGACGAAGGCCGAGCCCGGATGGAACGATGAAATATCGCGCGCGAGCATAAGCCCGACCTTGTCGGCGAAGATCTCGTTCCCCTCGTTGTCGACGACGCCGCAGCGGTCGCCGTCGCCATCGAAGCCCAGTCCGACATCTGCGCCCGTCTCCAGCACCTTCTCGCTGATGGCACGCAGCATCTGCATGTCCTCGGGATTGGGATTGTAGCGCGGGAACGCATGGTCGAGCTCGACGTCGAGCGGGATCACCTCGCAGCCGACACGCGCCAGCGCTTCCGGCGCGAAGGCGCCAGCCGTGCCGTTGCCGCAGGCGCAAACGACCTTGAGCTTTCTCGAGATGTGTTTGCCCTTGGTAAGATCATCGACATAGAGCTCCCGGAAACCGGAGATGAACTCGTAGGCACCGTCGCCGCGGAGGTCGAAGTCGGCTTCGAGCACGATCTTCTTCAACGCGCCCATCTCTTCCCGACCGAAGGTGAGCGGCCGCGCCGCCCCCATCTTGACGCCGGTCCAGCCATTCTCGTTATGCGAGGCGGTGACCATGGCGACCGAGGGTGTATCGAGCGCGAACTGCGCGAAATAGGCCATGGGGGACAAAGCCAGGCCGATATCCTTCACCCGGGCGCCCGCCGCCATCAGGCCGGAGACCAGCGCCAGCTTGATCGACAGCGAATAGGAGCGGAAATCATGGCCGGTGACGATATCCGGCCCAACGCCCAGGCGCCGGATCAGCGTGCCCAGACCCATACCGAGCGCCTGGACGCCGATCAAATTGAGCTCCGGCGCCTTGGTCGAGCCGGGATGGCCGACCCACCAGCGCGCGTCGTACTCGCGAAAGCCCGACGCCTTGATCAGCGCCGAGGTCTCGAATTCGAAGCTGTTGGGCCGGGCTTCGCCAACAATCGTGAAGGTCAATGGTCGAAACTCCAGAGAGCCGGAATGCCGATTTATAGAGGGCGCGGCTTATCACGAAAGCCTTTAAGCCGGGCTTTATCCGACGGCTAAATCGCATGCCATCCGGGCAAGATTGGTGAAAGCCGAGAAATGCGACACAAGTGCAGCCATTGACGCTTGCAGGATCGGAAAGTGGCGGCTATAAGCCCGCCGTCTGGTCACGGAGTGTAGCGCAGTCTGGTAGCGCACATCGTTCGGGACGATGGGGTCGCAGGTTCAAATCCTGCCACTCCGACCAGAAAAAACAATCAGTTAGCTTCCTCTCGATTTTACCTCCCACCTGATATCCCACCTGAAACTCAGGGTCAGGCCGATGACGGTCGTCGCCCTGCTGGCTTCAGAGGTCAAAGCGTATCGCCCTGCGGCGCTCGGCCGCGAACGTTCCGACCAGCGACTGCAGCTCGCCATCCGGCTCCTCGCTCCCGATCGCGCGCAGCGCGGCTACGCCGGCCTTGATCGACACCGGCCCGGGGTCGGCCGCGAGCAGAGCCTCAAGCGCGCGTTCGAATTGGTCGTTCGTCAATTCGGACCTTCCTCCTTCCAAACCGGCACCGGTTGATCTTAATCGCCACCAGGCGCCGGATGCGCAAGCCGACGCCTTCGCGGCCGGTCGGGACGAAGGCCTCGACATCGAGCATACCGTGGTCGACGCCGTTCTCGCATTTCATGCGGTAGGCGAGCGAGTCGACGTCGACATCGCCGAAGATCTGGATCAGATCCGACGGATGGTAGTTGTGCTGCCGCTTGCAACAGCGGCACCGCACGCGCACCAGGCGCATGGTGTCGTTCAGGCTCGACAGCGGAAAGTCCCGTCGCTTTGGGCCGTAGGTCTCTGGCATGGGAACAAATGAGGAACATTTTCCTTGATCGTCAAGACCGCCTGTGGAATCTTTTAGGTATGTCTCCCAAGTCACACAGAGCAGAATGCCATGCCGACTCGCTATTCGATCGAGACCTGTCCCGACGACGCGAAGGTGCTGCACATGAAACTCAACGAGGCCGCAGAAAATGGGGGCCGTGTGGTCAATGTCATTTGGCAGCCGGAACGTGAAATCACCAACCGTGAATTCCCCGACGACCTGAAGGTCTGGGTCGAATCCGGTTACATCA
This sequence comes from Mesorhizobium sp. M1A.F.Ca.IN.022.06.1.1, assembly GCF_003952605.1. Classification (NCBI taxonomy): domain Bacteria; kingdom Pseudomonadati; phylum Pseudomonadota; class Alphaproteobacteria; order Hyphomicrobiales; family Phyllobacteriaceae; genus Mesorhizobium; species Mesorhizobium sp. M1A.F.Ca.IN.022.06.1.1. The sequence goes on from NZ_CP034455.1 coordinate 1,240,487, forward strand.
TCATCCTCGAGTATTTCGAACAGGATCCGGCGAATGAGCGATGAGCCGACACGCCCCGGCGAGGCTGTCCAGACACACGAGCGAGGTCCTCTCGGTCATGTCTGCGAGCACCAGGGCTGCGAGAAAGATGCCGGCTGGGGGTTTGCTGCGCCCGAGACAGCCGTCGCACTGGTTTTGTTTCGAGCACCGCGGCGAAGGGGAAGGCTACCTGTAGAGCGGCAAGGATTACAGGTCAGACGCGCCGGGCACCTTTTTTCGCCAATCTGAAACCTAATCAGCGGTCTCGCGTTGCCTCGTCACCTTTCGATATCATGGGAGCGACAATGCAAGGTTTGAAGCGGTCGTGTTGGAAGGAAGACTACGACCTAGACGAGTTTGCGGGCAGGCACGGTCTGACAATCAGACAGGCCGAAATTGTGATCCAGAGCAACGGCCCATCTAAGCACAAATGCGATCTCGCTGCCGCGGCATTCAAGGTCGCGCTCGAACAGTGCAGGCACTTGCGTGAGAAGAGGCGCGAGGCTCCCGGGCATGTCCGCGAACCCTCGGGCGATCTGAACTAATAGCTCTCCGGCCTCACCGTCTCGACCGCGAGCGACCCGGCTGGAAGCGGCAGCAGCAGCTCACGTTCGGGCCTTGTCAGGTTGAGCCAGGCGGACCAGTTCTCCGGCTGAAGAATCACGACCTGACGATTGTGATACAGTGCGACGTCCGGCCCAGGATCTGTCGTCAGCATCGTGAAGCTGGGCGGCTTGTTGCCGGCCGCCTCCCGCCAAAGCCCCGCAATTGCCATGAACGGCCCGCCGTTCAGGGTGAAGCGGTGTTTCGCTTTCGGATATTTCGTTCCCGTGAATTCGAAGAATGCGGAAGCGGGAACCAGGCAGCGCTTGCTGTTGCCAAACTGTCGGCCCTCGGAGCGGAAATTGAAAACCGGCCCGCCTTTGGGACCGGTCGGCGGAAAGCCGAATGTCATCGAGGCCAGCTCGATTGCATCGCCGGCAACGCGCATTATCGGAGCCGGGTCGTTGACGCGGATGTCGTCAGCCTGCGGCAGATCGAGCTCGGTCTGATGGATTGGGATCTTTAGAGCCAGCGACTCCATCAGTCGGCAGTACTCTGCCCAAGCGACATGCTGCTCGTAGTCGTTGCACATACCGGTCTCGCTACAGTCCTGCGCGGTTTCTGATCTCCGAACGAGGGAACCTCCGAGCGGAACGGTTCTTTCAGTGGTACCCAGAGAGGTCAACAAATGTGCGGCGGCATCTTCGCCGCTTTCCTATCCTCCGCTCTTGCCAACAGCCTGGACAGATGCACTTCGTGAAGGTCCTGCATGCGTTCGAAAAGATCGAGCAGTTCGAGCGCCTTGTCAGCAGGCAATTCGAGGCGTTCTAACACGGCTACGCGCTCGCGCTGCTGGGCGATGTGTCGTCTGCCTAGACTAACGTGTCCCCGCACCATCTCAATGTCGTCAGCAAGCGTCATCAGTCGTAACGGCGTAATGATCGACCCGTTCCGCTTCTGAGCGAGACCGATCTGGACGCCTCACGAGATCCAATCCCTTCCTAACTTCCCAACTCGCCGGGCGAGGCTCCCAACAACAACCTCAAGCCCGACGAGCTTACCGGGATCAACCGGCAATGGCTTGGTATGCGAGCCCGGTCCCGGCGAAATTTGGTGTCCCGAAATGGGACCCGTGGTGTTTAAGGGCGATTGCCGGGCCGCCTCTGGAACGACATCGGTACCCTGACGTTATGCGCGATGCTTCTCCACGATCATATCAGCATGTTGCAGCGGCTCGTTCGACACGGCGAGTGGCACATTGCGCGTCAGCGCGAGCGGATTGCCCGATTGAGGAGCCAAAACTTGCCGACGGCGGACGCCCTGAGATTCTTAAGCCTGTTGGAAGAAGTTCACGCCTTCCGGCGAAAACACCTTTCGCGACTGCTGTCGAAGCCGACCGGTTCACAAGCCGGCTCGGTGTTTTCGGCGAAGACGCAGCTGATCTCTATTCCTGAGCCCGTGCTCCGGCTCGGGCTGGAGCTGGAGGAAGCACTTAAAGAAATCTTCAGCGGGTCGGCGGCCAAACCTGCCAAGGGCAGGCTTCACTAGCCGCGGACCCTCTCGCCATTCCTCCGAAGAAGGGCCCGGGTCGCTCAAACGCCTTCTCAAGTTCTCCGAAAACCTGATGGCGAAGGGAGTCAAGACAGCCGTCGGTGATAGACATTCGCCCCTCGATCAGTTCTTGCTGCGTCCAGCCGTTACGGTCATCCAGACCGCCACAAATGGAAGAGCCCGCTCGCGAGGGGAGGTCGAGTGGGCTACGCTGCTTGCTTATCAGACGGCTCGATAGAACTGGGACAACGAACCGTGCCGCGGGGGGCCCAACCGCTTACCGGTCCGGATGTTCCCGTTCGGGACAGAGAAATCGGAGAGACGGCGCTGGGCTCGGCTTAGGACAGGGCGACCCGGCCTGCGTGCGGGGGAGTCGGGGGACGACTTGAGCGGAACAGGCCGGGCCTCTTACCCCGTCACGGGCCGGGGCAGATATAGATTATGTGCCCCTTTGCAGCGACTGACATTAACATTTCTAAGGCTTAGCTAATAAAAAGCCGAGCAGACAGCTCTCAGGGTGCCGGACTGCGGCGTCGGGGACCATAGCTGGCAGGCCGGGCCTTTGGCCCCGTTTGGGCACGGGCAAGTCTGCAGCGCCGCCTTTCGCCGCTGACACCAGGACTTTAAGCGCTAAAAGCCGGTCGCAGCCAACGAGCGTACGCGACGGGCTTCATGTTGCCACCTGACGGCTACACCCCAAAGGGATCGCTGCCTGTAGGTCCAATTCACGATGTCGTGAACAAAACTTCAGCAACTGCTTGGCGACGCGATTGGACGCCCCGATGCATCGAGAGCACTTGTCGATGCTGCTGCGCAGCGCCGAAAGCGGATAGAAGGAACATTCTCGCCTCGTCAGTCTTTCCTTTTAGTCCGGAGAGAGGAGGAGAACCATGGCGGACGACAAAAGCAAACGCGATTCGCGCGATCGCGACCGTGTGTCGGGGGATCAGGAGTATGAGGTCGGCTACTTCGCCAGCAAGTTCGGACTCTCGATCCCTCAGGTCCGCGAGCTGATCGCCAGGCATGGAAATGACCGCGAGACCCTAGAGCGTGAGGCAAAGGCGCTAGGCACTCGATGAGCCGCTACTTCTTCGACACGTTCAACGGCTCAGCTCACGTGACCGATGAAACCGGCGCGGAACTGGATGACATGCAGGCGGTAAGGCGGGAGGCATCGACGGCGTTGGCCGAGATGGCGGCCGAGGTTGTTCCAATCGAAGACCGGCTCGAACTCTTCGTCGATGTTCGGGATGAGGCGGGTGCTCCGGTCCTTAAAGCTCGTGCGATCTTCGAAATGTTCGAGTGAACTGGCTGCATGTTCAAGGCATGACGCTCGCCGCCTCGTCGCGCCAAGGTATGGCATCGCGGTGTCAAGGAACATTCCTGATGCAAAGTGGTTCGGGCGTATCCCAACCCCGGAGAACCCTCATGTTCATGCACAATAAGCGACTGCAATACACCGTCCGTGTGTCGGAGCCGAATCCGAAACTGGCATGCATGATAATGGAGCAATTCGGCGGAGCCGATGGCGAGTTGGCCGCCGCTATGCGCTATTTCACCCAAGGGCTGGGCGAGGATGATGTCGGTCGGAAAGACATGTTGCTCGACATTGCGACCGAAGAACTAAGCCACCTCGAGGTGGTCGGATCTATTGTCACAATGCTGAACAAGGGCCTCAAGGCGCAGCTTGCCGAGGGACAGATGAAGGAAGCCGAGCTGTATTTGATGGTTGGCGCCAGCGGCACAACGGCCAAGGAGTCAATCCTGTTTGGGGGCGGACCCGCATTGTGCGACTCGGCCGGAGTGCCTTGGACCGCCGCTTACATCGATTCTCGCGGCGAGCCAACGGTGGACCTTCGCTCCAACATCGCGGCCGAAGCTCGTGCCAAGATCGTTTACGAGCGACTGATCAACATCACCGATGATCCCGGCGTCAAGGATGCCCTCGGATTTCTGATGACGCGCGAAGTCGCCCACCAAAAGTCCTTCGAGAAAGCGCTGTACGCGATAGAGAACAACTTCCCGACGGGCAAACTGCCGGGCATCGAGAAATATGCCAGCATGTACGTCAACACCTCGCAGGGCGAAGGAGACGCCACGGGACCCTGGAACTCGGGAGGCGAATGGGACCGCATCGACAATCTCGAACAGGTGATGCCCGCCGACGGCGGCGACGGCATGGCGACTGTCAAGCTAAATGCCAAGGACAAGAAGGTCGCGGCCAATATGGCGGAGCGGACACTCTCGGACCCGGCTTCCGATCCGATGACGGGCGCCGATATTGGAGCAGGGCCGGGGGCCGGCCGCACCAAGAATGGTGACATGGGCGGCGCCGCCAACATCCAGGAGGCGCCGGCGCGGGCGGGCGCCGCAGCTCGCAAAACCAGGTAGCCTTTGCATGGAGCCTCAAGAACGTCGTTTCGCGTGCGCAAGAGAAACCGCCTGTCGCGACCGAACAGGCGGTTGCCTGGTTAGCGATTTCGACTACCCAGTCGGGTTCAGAACCGGGACGAGCCAAAGGCGTGCGATGCTTTCCGTGAAAGGACCTTGCCGACTAGCCGGCAGTGATCGGTGCGAGCGTGAGCCCGAGGTGACCGTGGCCGAAGGCATTAGTGCACAGTGCGGTGACCTGGACGAGGCTCGCAGTCCCGACATCGTTTCAACGGTGTCTGTTCATTGGAAAGCTCTTCATAAAGCGTTGCGACCACATTGAAAGAGCCTGCCGGTGTGAGGGCTCTTTTTGTCGGACCTTCTCTGGGGCGTGTAGCCGTTCCAATTGGGGCCGACCTGAGGCTTAGCCGAGAAAGCCGCCGAGCTAGACAAGCGTTCAGCCATAGCCAACGTTGACTTTTTCCCACGCGAATGATCCGAGGCCGCAGGCGCGCTACGCTCTCCGTCGCTTAGAAAGCACTCGTGGCAGGTCAGCTTCGTCGGTGATGCCGTCATCAAAAGCTTGGAGGATTTCCCTAGCCAAATATTCCCGCTGTTCGCGATCCTTCTTGGCTAGTCGTCGCTCGTCGCACAACCGGTTAAACACCCGCTGGTGCATGTCCAGATCAGCGGGCCCGTAGACGCCACTCCAACGCGACAACGACATGAGCGCCGCCCTCGGGAAGGCATCTGCCATTATCTCACAGAACGTCCCAGTGTGGAACGGATTTAAGCCTCAGTCATTAACCAAAGGCAGGAATGTAGCCGTCTCAGTGGCAACCTAAAAAGCCCGTCGCTTACGCTAATTAGCCGCGGCGGGCTTTTCATTCGCTACCACTAAAAACGTGGATGCCTACCACTGAACGGTGGCGCATAAAGCATCTCTGCCCCGCCGCGGTTGGCATCGGGGTAAGAGCCCGGGCTGTGCGCCCAAGGTCTCCTCGACCCCTTCGGCAGGCCGGGCGCCCGTATCTAAGCTATGTGCCACGCCGCCCTCTCTAGCAAGCGCGACAAGTGTAGTTCGTGAAGCTCCTGCATGCTTTCGAGAAGTTCGAGGAATTCGAGCGCCTTGGCGATGGGCAGTTCGAGCCGTTCCAATTCGGCTATGCGCTCCCGCTGCTCAGCGAGGTGCCGTCTACCCAGGCTAACATGCCCGCGCACCATGCGGATGTCATCTGTAAGCGCCATTGATCCTAACGCCATCACGCGCGGGCCGTTCCGGCACTCATCCCGGCAAACAAGAGCCCGCTCGCCTGAGGGGGCCGAACGGGCTCCGGGGGAAATGCCCCCACGCGGCGCGGTGAACCTTGGCCGGGGACACACGCCGCGACACCCAACGAGATGTTGATGGAATTGTTCCCTCCGGCCGATGCGACCTAGTTGGACCAAATGACGATTTTTTCGAGAATAGGAGAGCCCGCTCGGCCCTGGGAAGTCAAACGGGCTCCGGGGGAGGCGTTTTCCCCGCCCGGCGTGGCTTGGGCGGCCCAGCCATAACAGCCGCCAGAACACTCGCCGTGAAGCTCGAACCGGTTGACGGTTAAAAAGTTCCATCAACAACCGTTTGACGAAGAAGCTATCTGTCAGCTTCCTTCCTCGAAGTCCTGCAGGTCGCATGGCGCAGCGTGTGCTCACCGCGAAGGAACAGCACCTGGCTGTCCCGCGTCTATCTCTCTCGCTAGGAGACGCGCCTCTCGAAGTGGAGAGCTCGAGTCGTTGCCGATCAGGTCGATGAGCTCGCGCGCCTGCGCCTCGAGCATACCGGTTCGCGCATGAGAACCGCACTCGAAAACCTTCATCGCCTGGATGCGCTCGTCGTGCTCTTTCTTGCTCTCGGCCCTCAGGTCTCCTCTGGCCGTGGATCCGGATCCGGGCGAAGGTTCCATAACCGGCGGCTAGCTATCGCGGAGACGCCTTAGGTGGTCGGTGTGTTGGCGTTGAGCCGCCTGAAACTCCCGCAACCGGTGTTCGGCTTCGCCTATGGATTGGCCACGCAATTCCATTCTGGCGATCAACGCTCGCTGGTGCGCTATGCGTTCCGCGCCCTCTCGAACGTGGCGCTGCGCCATTTCCAACGGGGTTTCGCGGCGGGGCATTGCAGACTGATCATAGCAGGATTCAGCAGTCCCGTCTTGGCTTCTCCTCGGCAATCCGCGAAACGGCCAGAAGCCCGCCAGCCTGAAGGGCCGAACGGGCTCCGGGGAACGCCACCACATACCCCCAAACGGCGCCTCGCCTGGCAACGCGCACCGCGAGACCGCACCCAATATCCGTCGGTAGGTTCCATTAGAGAAGGCTTGAGAACCTATTTGCCGCGTCAGAGTTGTAGGCGTATGGCCAAGGGCTTGAAGATAGGCGACGAGGTCGCCATCACCGCGAAAGTGGGCCGTCGAGTCACAGAAGACCGGGTCAGCGTATCGATCCCGTCATACGGGCAGCCTCATTCCATCGTCGACCGAACAGCGAAGGTGAAACAGGGTCAGGAAATCGAGCTGCGAGGTGACGTCACCCGGGTGGATGAGGACAAGGTGACAATCGACCTGGGCATTCCCGTCACCTTGAATGCCGACACGGTTAGGCTGGTCACGCCCTACAAGCCGCCGACGCGAAAGACGCCACTCGTTGACAAGCCGACTTGAGCGATCTGTGCTGCCGCGTGGTTGTCCGTCGCCGCCCATGATAGTCGTGTTCCAGAACCTAAGCCAACATGTCTTTGATCACCGCATCAAGCGCCGCAAGATCTTCCAGTGCGGCGATTTCCAACGGATCCGCGGCTTGCTCAGGCGTTTTTGGTTCAGGAACGCCCTCGGCGCCTATCGGCACGTAACTCGCCACAAGGATGTCCCGATACTGCTTGAGCAGGACAATCGCCCGATCAATGGTCTTCTGTTCCATCGCTGCACAGTAGCACAGGTACCGGCCAATGCTCCATCGAGCGGACCTGACCGGATCCCGCCGGCAGCCTTCCGCGAGCGCCCCGCGAAAGAACGGCCCGCCCCTGATGCCATTGGAGCGGGCCTGCGGAGAAGGGGAGGCTCCGCTGGCGGCTCTGCACGGGGATCGGGAGGGAGGTGCGCCGCCGCGCCCCAAACCTCGTTGAATGCAAGGTGTTCCGCGGCCCCGGAACATTTTCTTTGTGATCCGGTTGGTCGAGTTCAGGAGGTATGCGCTATGGCAGACGACAAGAGCAAGCGCGGCGGCGATCGCGACCGGGTATCAGCGGATCAAGAGTACGAGATTGAATACTTCGCCAAGCGGCACCGGATTTCGCCTGGAGCAGTCAGGGAATTGATCCGCCAGCACGGCAACAGCCGCAAAGCCGTGGAGCGCGAGGCCAGAAAGCTACGGCCGTGATCTAGCCTCGCCGATTGTCGGAAATCGGGCGCGGGGCGAGCTTGCGAGCGAGGTCGATCATTTCCATCTGTGCCACCATGTGGCGCCAAGCCAATGCTATGCGCGACTTGCGCCAAGTCATCTGGCATCAAAGGCCCGCACACGAACCGCTTGTGCAGGACGCCTGAAGGATCGGATCGCCCAATCGATCCGTCGACTGGTAGTCCGCCAAACGTACCTCCCGGATGCCGGGCTGCCGGACGGGTCGGAGGACTTGGACAGACGGGGCCCCCTCGGCTTTCCCGAACGGCTTGGCCGCCCGCAAATAACTCACTGCTATCGTCCCAACGGCTTGCGAGAAAGCTCAATCAGCTGTCCTTCATCGGTGACGCCGGCCATATAGCTGGCAATGATCCGCAAAGCGCGGCGCTCTCGCTCCGCTGCAGTTTCCTTTGCGACTGAGCCGCGTTCGAGAATCTGGCAAAGAAATTCAACATCGACAGGTGTGAACGCGCCTTTCGCCAGTCTTGCTGAAGCCATGGCTTTCTCCTCCTGCCAAGCGGGCCCGCCCGACACGCCTGCAGGCGGGCCTTCGACACGACGGCACTTTGGAAGCAGAGGGGAGCATAGCTGTGCCGCCGGGCTCCCAACCTGCGATCCTAAAAGGTGTTCCTTCGTCATGAGCAAAAATCATTCCAAGCGGTCGGACTCGGCCATGGCTAGGGGCTCGAGGCGCAATCAACCTGGGGGTCAAAGAGCCATCCTCACCGCACGGGAACATTGGGGCCCGATAGAGGTTCGGGCTTATGTCGATCAGCTCAGTGTTGCCGGGTTCTTCCTCTGACCTGATTATCCGTAAGCTCCAGATCATCTCTGACCTTACTCAAGCCGACATTGCGATTCTGGAGAGTATCGCGGTTCAGGAGCGCGACTACCAGACAGGAGAGGATATCGTGCGCGAGGGCGACCGACCCTCTCATTCCTTCGCTGTTCTGGACGGCCTGGTGGCATCTGCGAAGTTCACCGGCGAGGGAAAGCGACAGATCACGTCAATCTTTGTTCCGGGAGACATCCCGGATCTCCACGGAATTCATCTTTCGGTTATGGATTGCACCTTCGCACCACTCACGCCCGCCAGAGTGGGGTTCATGCGCCACGATGCGCTGCGCGCGATCTGTGCCAAACACCCCTCCATCGCCAACGTGTTTTGGCGCTCAACGCTGATCGACGCAGCGATATATAGAGAGTGGGTCACCAATGTCGGAAGGCGGGACGCCTATGTTCGCATGGCTCACCTCCTGTGTGAGCTCATCGTCCGTCTCCATGCAGTCGGCCAAATTCAGGACCACGTGGCGGAATTTCCAGTAAGCCAGGCAGTGCTGGGCGACGCAGTGGGGCTATCCACCGTTCACGTCAACCGAGTGCTTCAAGAACTTCGCCGCGATGGCCTCATATCCACCTCGGGCTCGAGGCTCAAAGCGCTCGACTGGAAAGGGCTGGTCCGTGCAGGAGACTTTTACACGACCTACCTGCACCAAAAAAACGTGATGTCACTGTAGGGTCCGTCAGTCTGCCGACGAGCGCACTCGGCCGATCTTATCGCCCTCGATGAAACGGTCTATCCGCTCGTGCAGCGTCGAGACGCTACCCTTCAAGTCGCGGACACCAGTCATCACCTCGTCGCGGAATTCGCGTAGGCCGGCCTTGGTGATGTAGGTCTCGGCAACGTGCAGCTTGTGCGCGGCAAGCTGCTCGGCAAGCAGCGATACCGAGCCGATCGCCATGTCTGCCCTGGCATGTGCGTCGCGCGCATCCTTTTTGACCTCGTCCCGAGCCGATTTGATAGACGCCTCGATGCGCCACCATAGGCCAGCCACCGCGCTGACGACGGCGATCAAGAAGGCAAGGTTCGCATTGAAGTCACTCATTCGCCCCTCCCCAGTTCAGCTCGACGCTCGGCGCTGGCCTTGGTGTGGCGGTCGCATTCCGCCGGCGTGTAAAGGCCGATCGCGCAGCCTGGCGCCATCGTCTTGTCGATCTTATTCTGATCGGTGATCGTCTTGCCCTGCGCGCCGGCGAGGCTGCTACCAATGGCCGAGCGCAGCGCCGGCGCACCGCTGACGGCGGAAGTCGTACACGCCGCCAGTGTCGATGCAGTCGTCAAAAGACATGCGAGCATCAATGCCCTTTGTGATCGCATCTTGATTATCCTTTTCGATCTTGGCGCGGACCTCTTCGGCGCCGCGGTGCTTGATCAGTTCGTAGACGGTGAAAGCGGCGCCGGAGACGAGCGCCGCACTGGCCGCCCAGGCGATAGCGCCCGCAAACAGGCGCGAGGTGCCGAGGCGGCCGACAAGCAGGCTGATGAGAACGCTCATAACAGCAACCAGATCAGGAAGCCGGCGATAACAGCCAGGGTTGCGGCTCCGCCTAAGCGCAGGGCGCGATCGAGGATCACGGCAAAGACCGAGGCGAGGTTTTCCATTACGTCGCCTTCGCCCCGAGAGCCGCGGCGAGGCGCTTCGCCTTGCGGTTCGCATACCAGCGCCAGGCGAGACCGCCGATTGCGAGCAGCGCGCTAGCGACGGCCAAGATGACGACGACCTTGCCGATCCAATCGCTGGTGTAGGAGAACGGCGAAAGCTGGTTCTGGAGATCGTACAGATAGCCGGAGAGGCCAAGCCCGCCGGCACCGGCACCGGTTGCCGCATCGGCCGGTGCGGTCGATGAGGCAGCCTTGGCATCCTCGATAAAGCCTTTCGCCTGGCCGCCGTCGACGAAGCTCGCCGTCCGCGGCGTGAGGCCGGTTGCCCAGGACTGGCCGATCGAGCGGACCTCCGCGACGCGACAAGACCAACCGCGACCGAACACCGGCCACGTCTTCAGGTGCTGCAGGAAGGTCAGGCGCTGATCGCAGATCCGGTCGATCAGGGCATCGCGGTCGTTGCAGGCCTGGACGGCCGCGATCGTGCCGAGCCCCATGACCCCGTCGAGCCGGCCCTTGTAAAGAGGCCCGAGCGCGCGCTGCAGCCAGATGATCGACTGCTTCGGACCGGAGTTCACAGCGCCATCGAAGACGACATAGTCGACCCCGGCGGGCAGCCGGTCACCCTTCACGGCGTCCCAGTATTGGCGATCGTAGATCTCGAAGAGTTCCTGGCTGGTGATGCTCTTCACGGACCGAGGCGCCAGCCCCTTGCTGCTGCGGTAGGCGTCAAAGATCCTTTGGGTCACACCCTTCATCGTGGCGCCACCCGGGTCGGCCGGGTGATTGCTGTAGCCGCCCTCATGCGCGAGCACGCGGGCGAGCGATTCCTGCTCGCGAGATGCGGTCATGATTTTTCCTTTCGCTTGGGAACCTTCCTGCCGGCCGGGGATTGAGGCCGGCGGCAAGGGGGATTTCAGGATTGGATTGTTTCAGGAAGCTTGAGGCGCTGATCGACGCCGGCGGCGCCAACGCGGTGGGAGAGGCGCGTGCGCTTCTCGCTCAACTCAAAGATAAGTCGCAGGGCCTGGCCGAGGCGGTCGACGAGTTCCTGCTCGATATGATGACCCTGGATTTCGTGCTCGAAGCCGAGCGCGAGGCATTTCAAGACTCAGCACGACGGTTGGTGCGTAGGCGGCTGACGATGGTGAAGTTGCTCTCGGCCTAACGGCTGTCCGTTCCGGCCGAACCTTGCGGGTTGCCTAACGAGATCTGCGTGGTGTAGCCGCTGCCGCGGTCGAGCGTATCGGTGATCGAGGCGATTGTGTAGCTGCCGTCGACGCCGGCGCGCAGCTGGATGATGGCAGTGCCTTCCGGCTCGGCCGTCGGCTCGCCCTCGATCGTGATCGAACCGGCGCCCTTCTGCCGCGCGCCGTCGATACGATCGGAATCGGCGCGCGTCTGCGCTGCAGTCGCGTCCGGCTGCATGAAGCGCAGCACGTCCTCCGGCTCGACGTCGTCGCCGGTTTCGACCTCTTCGATCACCTGCCTGGCTCTATGCAAGTCGTACCAGCGGCCTTTCTTCTTCTTGAAGCGCGGCCGGTCGGTCGCCGGCGTCAGGCCGCTTGCCGAAATCACCATGCCGCGGGTGATGACGATGGTCGGCAGCGGCTGGCCTGTCGCCGAAACGCCCTGGTTACGCGGCACGAAGCCAGCCTGCGATCCCTTGATGGCAAACGTCGCGCCGTGCTCGCGCGCAAGCCGGTCGGCGAAGGCGAAGAAGCTTTCATTGTCCTGCGCTTCATATTCCAGCTGCCGGCCGGCAAGCGAGGAATGCACCTTGATCGACAGACCGGCGTCGCCGGCAGCGTCCTCGAGGACCCGTCCGAGCGTTGTCCTTTCCCAATGGCGGTCGGTCGGCTGCTTGACCTTGCCTTTGAGGCTGGCCGAGCGCGCAGTGACCGTCAGAACGCTGCCGGAGCCGCGATCAAGAGACCAGTCGCAGGTGTCGACCTCGCCCTCAAAGCGGCGCATCGCGCCGCCTTCCCAGCCGAGCTCGATCGAGACAGGCGTGCCCGTCTTGGGAAACCGGACCGTCGCATCTTTATCGTCGAGCGTGAACGTCGCCGAATGCGTCGCCTCGGTGCCGCTCTTGGTGATGGACAGCGAGATCAGCAGCGGCACGAAACGGGAGGTGACATCCTGCCCACCGACCACGACGCGGAAATGACCTTTTCTCATTTTGCCTCACGCGCCGCAGGCGCTCCGGCGGGGCGCGGCATAGGCCGCGACGCCCGGTCGGGCTTGCGGGCTTTTGCCCGCTGTCATTCGAAGAGATCGATCACTGGCCTGGGGGCCGCGCCTTCAGCCGCCATTTCCGCCTGTGTCATCACGGTCACGACTAAACCCACGGGAAGCTGCGGACCGGACCTGGCAAGATCCTGGTTAAGGGCGAAGGTCTTCGCCACCATGCCCGAGAAGACCTTGCGATAGTGCCTTGCAAGAAGAGTGGACAGCGTCGTGCCTTCCGCCCTGACGGTGACGGTCTCGGTCATGGGCTCCAATCCAGAATCGTGTCCGAGCGGCTAAGTGTTTTCGCCGGGCGGCTGATCGTTGAGCAGGGTGGCCAGTGCGGTCGTGATCTGCGGCATGAAGAACGGCTTCGCAATCATTACGCTGTTGGGGACGCCTTCGGAAGGCCAATGAACGGCGCTGTCGCCGCTGATGTAGATTACCGGCATGGCAGCATTTACCGCACGGATTTCGCGAGCCAAATCCCAACCTGATTTCCCCGGACCCAGACGAATGTCGGTAATGAGGGCTTTGATCGTCTCAGGCGCCGCATCGAACGCGCTCAATGCAGCTTCGGCACTGGTCAAGCCCGACACGGCAAAGCCAGCTTCCTCCAATGCGGTTTCAATTTCCAAGAGGATGAGAGGTTCGTCCTCAACGACCAGAATCGTGCCGCCGCCCATAAGGTCCCTTCCCTCATTTGGTCTACTACGCTCTCGACAGCGGTTCGGTTCCAAGGAAAGTAATCGTTTTCGCGCGCCTTTAGCCGAGCAGCGAAAACAGCGTTGCGAAGAAATCGCTCGCCGCCGGCGCCGCCGATTTTTGCATCTTGACTGTGATATCGACGATATGGCCGACCCCGTCGCGATCGAGGAATGCGTGCTCGTCGCTGATCGACTGGACGACATAGAAGCCGAACACGCTGCCGTCGCCACGTGTGACCAGCTGCGGCGTGCCGGCGAGCTGCGCGTTGCGCAGGATGTTTAACGTGCCCAAACCGCCAAGCTTCGACGGGATCAGGCGGCCGGAGACGGTGAGCGTTTCCGACCCGACGCCCACATCCTCGAGGGGCGGCCTCGCGCCGACCACCGGCTTTTCCGCATAGTCGTGCGTCGTCTCCCGGCCATGCGTGTCGATGTTGAAGGAGAGATCGCACTCGACCAGACCGATCTTCATCAGCATCAGCGCGGTCCCCCAAAATCGATCGCCTGCCCGCGTGTATCGGCCTGCACCTGCTGGCCGGTCGTCCTGCCACCGAGCGAGCCGACCGGCCGCATCAGATCGGCCCTGGCCGAAGACAGGAAGCCGCTGACGCCGGCGATGAAGGCCGCGGCCGCGCTCTTGCCGAAGGCCGACCCGGCCCCGGCGACGCCGGAGCTGAACGTTTGCGCGGCGTTCTGGCCCGCCTGCGTGCCGCCTTCGGCGATCTTGGCGCCGGCATCCGCGCCGCCGGACTGCAGCCGGCGCTCGAATTCATCGGCGTCGAAGCCGGCGACGTTCGGGCCGATGCCCGGGAGACCTGGTGCCGGCGGCACATAGGCCTGGCCACCCCTGGCAGCCGCATGACGCCCTTCGGCGTACACCTGGAATTGCCGCTCGGCAGGGGTCATCTCTGCCCAGTTCCTCGGACGTGGCGTGGGGATCGGCGTGCTCGAGGCCGGCATGCCGGTGTTCGGCTCGCGCGTCTGGCGATCTTCGAGGATCTTCGTCTGCAGCGCATCGAAGACACTCTTGATCTCGCCGCGGCCGAGCTGCGCCAGCGCATCGCGGAACGCCTTCTCGGCCGGCGCGCCGGTGAAGCGATCGAAGAACCCAAGCTCGGGATGCTGCTTGTTGTAGCGATCCTTGAACTCGCCCATATAGGCCAGCGGATCGCGGCCGCTTGCCCGCAGCGTCTCATAGCCCTTGTCGACGGCCATCATGTCGGACAGACGGCTGTTGACCTTTTCGAGGACCGGGTTGAGTGCCCTGCCGGAGAGGTCGCCAAGCGCCCTCCCCGTTTCCTGAATGTTGTTGATCAGCTGCTGCCAGTTGCCTTCGGCATCGCCGGTGATCTGGGCGAAATCCTTTGCCACGGTGCCGGCCGAGCTGCCGAGCGCGTCGAGGTGCTTCTGCAGCTCCGGCATCTGCGTCAGCAGCGCGCGCATGCCCTGCTGCATCTGGATGTCGGTGAAGATCAGCGGCAGCTTCGACAGGTCGCCCTTGAGCGCCTTCTGCGTCTGCTCGACCAGCGTCTGGATGACGTCGCCGCCCTCCTTTCTGGTGCGGTCGAGTTCCTTGCGGATGTCGATATGATACTTCTTGAAGTTCTTGGCCACCTCGTTGCCATAGGCCTTCTGCAAGATATTCGAGAAATTGGTCGCGGCCTCGGCCGAAGATCCGGTCTGGTTGCGCACGATCTCCAGCATGGCGGCCAGGCGCTTCAGGCCCTCGGTGCCCTTGTAGCCGAGCGCCGCGAAGGCAGGCGCGATCGCCGGCAGCTCCGCCGCCATGTCCTTCAACTCGAACTTGCCGGCCTTGCCCTCGAAAGCGAGGATGTCGAAGGCTTGTTGCATCCTGTCGGCGGTGATGCCGAGCGAATTGGCGAGCGCGTCCGCAGTGAGAGCGATGTCCGACATTTCGGAGCCTGAGGCCTGCGCCGTGCGGGCGACCGACGGCAGGAAGGCCAGCCCCTCCTCGAGCGACCTGCCGGAGGCGATCAGCGTTTCGAGGCCCTGCACCACATTGTCGAACGGCAGCTTCGACTTGTCCGCAAGCTCCTGCAGCACGGCGATCGTCGGCTTGATACTGGTCGCCGGCTTGTCGGCATTGATGACGATGCGCCCGATCGTGCGCTCAAGCTGCGCATAGTCGCGCGCCGTACGGATCGCGACATAACCGGCAGCGGCGGTCGCGACACCGGCTGCCTTGCCGAAGGTGGCCCATTGCGCAAGCCGCTTCTGCCGTTCGGCATCCTGCACAGCCAGAAGCCGCTCCTCGGCCACCTGCGTGCGGGTCAGGCGCGTGTTGTTGCGCGCCAGGTAGACATCGCGTTCGGCGCGCTGCAGCGCGGTCAGGCTGGTCCGCGCCTTTGCAGCCGGGCCCGACACGCGGTCGATCAGGCTGACGATCAGCTCCGCCGACATCCTGGCCATCAGGCGTCATCCTTCGCAGCTGCAAAGACGAACTCCGGCACGAGCTGATGGAAGATTTCCATCAAGGCCTCCGCGTCATTCCAGACGAGCTTCTTGAGCGCCGCCGCCGGCAGGCCGCAGAGCCGGGCGAGCAGATCGCGGTTGCTGATCTCGGCATTCGACCAGTCGTCGATGTCTTCGAGAAACGGCGGCCGCATCCGGATGCGCATGAGGCGTTCACCATTGAGCGTGATCGGGAGCCGCAATGTCAGGGACCGGTAGTCAGCGTCCGCGAGTTCGGTCTCCACCTGTGCCTCGTCGTGTGCGCCCGCACCGATTGCGACGGGCGCAGCTTCGTCGATCCCGGTCATGAATTGCTCGATCGCGTTCTTGTCGACCATTATTCGATCCCGAGCAGCACGCGGGCCTTGCCCAGTTCATCGACGCCGAACTGGCGGCGGCGGGTGGTGAAATAGTCCCAGTAGAACCATTCCTCGTTGTCGACCGAGAGCTCGTAGTGCGTCACCTCGCCGATCTGGTGATCATGGCCGAAAGCCGAGGCGCGGTCGAAGGCGTCGGGCGCGATGCGGCTGACGATGCCGCGGATGACCGTCTTCGCCTGGAAGGCGTCGCCGGTCTGCTTGTTCTTCAAGACGCCGTAGCCGGTGAAGTTCAGCGGCTGGTTGGTGCCGACGCCCATGGCGCGATAGCTCGACTTGGCGAAGCCGGCGAGCTTGAAGGTCGGCTGCAGCGCCTTGATGGCGTTCATGCCGAACTCGACCTCGCCGGGCGCGCCGCCGCCGAGATGGGCAACGGTCACCTGCTCCAGCGTCGGGAGCCCGAGCGACTGGAGCTTGATGTGGTTCGAATCTTCCGGGTCTTGGTCGCCGACGAAGAGGTTGACCTGTTCGAGCAGCAGCAGTTTCTCGGCCATGACTGGCGTTCCTTTTGAGAGGTTTCAGAGTGTACGGGCGAAGCCCGCAAGCCCGACTGGGCGTCGCGGCTCGTGCCGCGCCCCGCCGGAGCCGCAGGCGGCAAAGCCGCCGGTGCGCGGCGTGAGGCAGATCAAGAAA
The DNA here is from genome assembly GCF_003952605.1 of Mesorhizobium sp. M1A.F.Ca.IN.022.06.1.1. NCBI lineage: Bacteria > Pseudomonadati > Pseudomonadota > Alphaproteobacteria > Hyphomicrobiales > Phyllobacteriaceae > Mesorhizobium > Mesorhizobium sp. M1A.F.Ca.IN.022.06.1.1. The sequence goes on from NZ_CP034455.1 coordinate 1,257,265, forward strand.
CGAGATTTTGGCGAGCCAAAAGCTCGTCGATCGTCGCCTGCAGGGCCGGTGCATAGGGACGGCTGGTCATGGTCAGGCGGCGGAACACCGGCGCTTCCTCGAATTGCGCGTCGATATAGATATGGCCGGAGCGCAGATCCTGCGCGTTGTTCAATTCCGGATCGAAGCGGCACTTGAAGCCGAGGATGTCGCCGTTCGCCTCGGCCTTGGCGAGGATGTCGTGCACGGTGTTGACCACCGACTGGATCGTCTGCGTGGTCAGGTTGAACTTGCCCAGGAACTGGCGCAGCGTGCGCAGGCAGGTCAGCTCGATGAAGTCGCGGCCGCGCACCTTGTGATATTGCTGCCAGATCGTCTGGTCCGACAGATTGTCGGTGCCGATATAGACGAAGCCGCCATCGGCGATGGCGAAGTCGTCGCCGCTGTCGCCGCGCGCGATGATGCCGCCTTGGGCGGCCAGGATTTCCTGTCCTTCCGTCGAGCCGTCGGTGAGCGAGAAGCGATAGTTTTGCTCCGGCCCGACGATGCCGTAAAGCGCCTGGTTGGCCCAGGAGCGGAATGGCCGGCCGTCATTCTCATAGTCGCGGCGCACGGCGACGCCGGCGACACGAGGCGCGGCGGGGCGGGTTACGACATCGCCGGACGCGTCGAGGCGCTTGATGCCGGGCGTCACCGGGATCAGACGGTCGGACGACAGCGTCTCGCGCCACTGTGTGAAGGCGGCAAGGCCGTTCGGCCCATCGACGATCGCCACGGCGAGGATCTTGTTCAGCACCTCGGGCAGCGCCGCGCAGACGGCGTTGGCGAGTTCCTCGACTTCTGCCGTCGAGGTCGGCAGCACCTTGCCGGCGTCGACGCCGCCGCCGCTGAAGGAGACGTTGAGCGGCGCGGACAGGTACGCTCCGGGCGTGTCGATGACGAGCGAAGCCACCTTCTGGGCGTCGGGGCCGATGCCCATGACGGCATGCGCGGTCGGCAGCACCTTGTTCGGATCGGCGCCGCCGCCGGTGAACTCGACGGCCGGAGCGACGGTCATGTTGGACCCTTGTGTCGTCAGCGTCAGGCCGGTCAGCGCGCCGAACTGCTGCGTCGTGTATCCCGGCACCAGGATGAGGCGCGGATAGACGCCGAGATCGGCGCCGGCATTGACGAAAGCGTTGATGCCGGTGCCGGCGACCGACGAGCCGACGATGTTGGCGATGGTGGCGGCGATGTCGGCGCCCTCGGCGACGCGGTTGACCACGAGCTGGGCGGCGACCTGGTAGGGGCCGAGCTGCGCATTGATGCCTTCCACGGCGTCGACGAACAGCGAATCGGGATCGCAGAGCGCGAGCTTGGTCGTGTCGTTCGAATTCAGGCGGACGGCGACACCGGCCGGGAATGCCGCGTCGAAAGCCGCCTGCAGAGCCGTCGGCGCCTTGGCGAAGGGCATGCAGATGCCAACGACGCTCATCAGCGCATTCGACGGCACGGCCGCCTCGTTGGCGTCGCGGCGGATTGTGATCCCGAAGACGGGGTCGGTCATGACAGTCTCTCCTGTGGGTTGAAACAAAAAAGCCCGCGAAGGCGGGCAGCGAAGACAGAGGCCTCCAGTCTGGTCTAAGACGGCCAGCCTGCGTCGATATCGATCCCGTCGAGCGCCGCAAGATTCGCCGCAGCCATAATCTCTTCCGAAAGCGTCCTCGCTCGACTGAAGCACGCCTGTACATGGCGCCCGACGGCGATGCCTATCGCTGTGATGCTGGCCGCATCCAGCGTTACCCAAACACCAGGCTGCGCCTCCCAATCGATCGTGTCGAGTCCGGGGTCGTTCTGGAACAAGGCTACCGCCCCAGTGATCTTGGCTTGGCTGTTGGCGTCGGTGCGAACCGGCGCCCCCCCGACCACGATCCCGCCTGTCTCGACCTGCCAGCGCTTGTCGGCCAAGGCGGCAAGCTTAAGGTCGCGAACGGCGGAAAACGGCAGATCAGCGACGACGTATCCCAAGGTCGCCGTGCTATCCGTGACTTCCCACTCTTCGATCGGCGCGAGCTGCCGCGTTTGCTTGGCCGGATCGAACGTCGGCGGCTGATCCACGAGCTTCAGTCCGAAGCCTGCAGCGACAAGTTCGTCGTCGGTCAAGAGCCGAGCCGTCTCCGGCGTGTCCCCAATCCGCCAACCGGGATGCCCCTTGACCAAACGAGTGCCATCGATAAGTAGAACTAGAAATTGCATGGTTTCTCTCGGGGAAGGGGTGGGGAAATGGCTGGCACAGCAATCCTGATCTTAGCAATCGTGATCGCTCTGATCCTTCTGGCGGGTTTTATAGGGTTTGCTTTCCTGCCACAGACGTATCCCGAAGACGGTTCGGACTAGATGCCTCAAGGCTGAGGCTTGAACGAAACAGCGACGCCGGCGCTGTCCGCGACGGAGCCAGATGCCGTTGCGGTGATCGCCACTCCGGTTGCTGCGGAAGCGTAGGCTTTGTGTGCTCCGGTCACATAGTCGTTGCTGAGCGTATCTCGCTCGAAATCCTCGACAAGCTCGGACCATGCCCACCCATTGCCAGCGGTGAGAGTTCCTCGGCCCATTGCGCAGCCTATAATCACGCCGCCATCGGCAACATCGAGGGATATATTGATCGGGGACGTGGCGTCACTGGCCGTTGTGAGAGGCGTAATGTCAGCGCCCAACAGACTGAACACTCCGAGATCATGGCCACCTGATGCGCCAGCGGTAAGGCTGACCGATGCCGTTCCAGACGAGCCGGTATTGACCACTGCGGCAGCTATGCCTGCGCGGCTCTGCCCGCTCCCCAACTCAACAAGCGGGGTAAGCGCCACCCCCATGACATTGCCGGAAGAGAAGCTGCCGCCGTTGAATTGTCCCCAAGCAACGACCATGACCCGTTGCTGACCGACCTCGGGCAGCGGAACGCCGGAGAAGGTGAAACCCGGATCACCCGCGCCGTGGTAGGCAACCGCGATGTCGGAACTCCACACAGGCTTCCAGATGCCGGCGACATCTGCGAAGCCCTTTCTCACCTTCTGCCAAACACCGGCACGCCTGGTCCATTTGGGGGCGATTGGCTTCCAGATACCGGCGTCCCTCGCAAAAGCGGCCATACCTACACCTGAAACCAAACGTCGCCATCAACGCCACCGCTTGGCGCGGACGTCGAGATCGTCAGCGATCGGCTCGCCATGGTCCCGATGCCGAGAATGGCTTTTGTCTGTGCAATGGATTGCGGGCGGGCGTAGTTGTCGCCGGTTCCGTCCGAAGAGATGCGCCCAAAAAAGCCCGTCACTGCATCGGCACCATTGGCATAGGTCGAGCGGAACAGGCGAGTTGTGATGTCGCCCGAGGCATCGCGTTGCGCGAGAGTGTTCGCGGTCGCGGCCGTTGCGGCGGCCACAAGCCCAAGCAAGGTCCGCATCGCAGCATAGTCGGCGGCTGAGATCAGCGAGCGGCCGTTCGCCGAGGCGTCCGTGATGTCGGCGACGGCAATCGCCAAGGCCGTTTTCAGGCTGGCAGCGCTGATCGCGCCGGAAAGGCCGGCCACCGACGCCACGGCGTCGGTGTTGTCGATTTTCACCCATTTGGTGCCGTCCGAGACGACCCAATCGCCGACCTTCCAGTCGGTGATCCCGCCGACGCTCGTCGCGCCGGCCACGGACACCATGTAGTACCAGCCCTTGTTCCCGGCTGCGGCCGCCGGGATGGTCGGGGTGTTGGTGTTGGCGTTCCAGTCGCCCTGATAATTGAGCGAGCCGAAGAGCGTCGAAGGTAGTTGCGCAGCCGGCACCTTCCCGGTCGCGTCGAGGCTGGCATAGCCGTTCGCGTTGCCCTTTTCCGAGCCGTCCTGCTTGCTGTCGAGCGCGGCCTGCAGGCCGGTCGTGTCGGCGATGACGTGGCTGTGGACCAGCAGCGCGCGCTGCGCGACCGAGACGAGCAGGCCGGCAATGTCGAGGTCGATCGCTGAGAGCGCCGCGATCAGCCGCAGAACGTCGTCCACGAGGTTGTTGCTGCCGTCCGGAAGCTGGTAGTTCCGGTTCGGCGTGGTGTTTTCAACGGCCATTTGGCGGTCCCAGTTTGAAGGTTAAGCCCGCGACCGCGGGCCGGCGATCGTTCGCCGCCCCGCCGGAGCCGCAGGCGGCGCCGGTGCGCGGCGCGAGGCAGTCAAGGCGCAGAGATCGCCCGGAAGTCGTAGGCCATCGGCCGCGCCGCCGGCGTGCCGTTCGACGTAATCCGAAGCCGCCCGACAGGGTTCGCGGTGAAGCCGGCGAGACTGTACTTCCGCTCGACCCAGCCCGCGTCCTGAAGCGGGGTCTGCGTCACCTGCGGAACCGGGGTCCAAACATCGTTGGCGGCGTCAACGTGCAGCGCGATCGTCGCTCCGGTCGGGATCTTGGTCTTAAGGTAGGCCAGGATGTCGACGAGTGTTCCCATGTCGAAGGCGCGCGTCACATAGGTGCCTGTCGTCTGCAGCTCACCCTGGATCGCCAGGATCACCGGGAACACCACGGGCGAGACCTTGGCCGCGCCCGACAACACTGCCCGCACCTGGACGTTGCCGGTGTAGAACGACTGCAGTTCCCACGCCTGGTCGGGATTGAGCAGTGTGATCGAGCCGTCGTCGAGTTCGACCTCGAAATGCATCGCCGCCGCCGCGGTCGGCAGCTCGACCTCGGCGCGGATCAGGAGATCGCTCATGTTGGCGACCGCGAAGGTGCCGACATTGACGGTCTTGGTCGCCGGCGCGAATTTAGCCGCAACCAGCCGGAAGCAGATGTCCTCGTCCTGGTGCGGCGTCCAGGTGACGGCGTTCGACGACGACAGCATGACGCCGACCGAATAGGGCTGCGCGGCGACCGGCTGCTGCAGGTCGGCATCGAAGTCGCCGAGCTTGGCGGTCTTTATCGAATGGTTGCCATCGTTGGTCTTGACGACGAAGGCGTATTCGATGCCGCCGGCGAGCCAGATCGGATAGGGGAAGCGGATCTCGGTCCACTGGCCGATCACCGCTGCGTTCATGTCGTAGAACGCCTGGGCGATGACGTTGACGGTCGGGATGCCGTTGGCGACCTCGACAAGCTCGAGCACAATCGGATTGTCGGGATCGCCGACCAGGCAGACCTTCAGGTTGACGCCGGCGATGTGCCGGCCTTCGGTCAATGTGAAGGTCTGGGCCAGCGGATCCGAACGGCTGCCGCCGTTCCCGCCACCGCCGGTCTGGCCGCCCGTTTCGCGCGGCGCGGTGACAGAGGTCTGCTGCACCGTGGTGGTGACGACGCGACGCAGCGTCTCGACGTCGATCGTGCCCTGGCCGACAAAGATGGCGGCGGCTTTCGAGCCGCCGGCGCCCTGCGCGACCAGTCCCTTTGAGCCCGCCGGCACATTGGCCGGGATGGTGAAGCTGCTGACGATCTGGCCGGAGCCGTCGGCGCCGAGGCCGCCAGGGTTGACGTCGATGCCGTCGAATTCGAGCTTGGTCAGGTTCTCGCCCGCACCGAAGCCTTTGATCGTGAACTGCAGCGGTATCTGGCGCAGATAGGCCAGCGTCTCCTCGCGGGTCGAGCTCTCGATGGTCTCCTTCTGCGTGGTCGTCGTGGTTGTCGTGGTGCGGCCGGCGGTCGACCTCGACGTGGTGATGACAACCGGCGACGACAGAGCCGCCGCGCTGTCGGAGGCCCATTCGGTGGCGCTCTCCGTCCAGTAGTCGACCGGCGGATTGATTGTCATCGACGCCGGCAGGGGCGTGAAATTCTGATAGGGATTGATCTTGGTGCAGCGAGTGGCCAGCGCCTGCTCGACCGCCACTTCTTCCGTCCAGCCGAGCAGCGTCACGCCCGCCAGGTTGATCGAATGGAAGCTGGGGTCGATCGCCAGCCGCAGCAGGCCGCCGAACACAGCCGCGGTCTGCGGCTCGCCCTCGTCACGGTAGCGATCGGAGGTGAAGGGATCGACGAAGACGCCGTTCTTCGAGATCGGCTCGCGGCTGTCGATGTCGCGTTGCAGGCGCTCGAGGGCGATCAGGTCCAGAGCGTCGACCAGGCTGTTATACATCCGGTCGATCTTCGCCATGGTGTAGGCGCGCACGCCGATATTGGTGACGTTCGGCGTGCCGGTCCAGATGTTCTCGACCAGCGCGAGCGGCAGCACGTCGGCCGGCACCGTCGGCGGCAGCGCGTTGGTGCGGCTCGAAACGCCCTTCAGGTAGACTGAATTGCCGTCGCTATCCAAGCCGAGCACGTCGACGCGCGGCAGCTTGAAGTCATAGTCGACCTGGATTTGCCCGCCATTGACGCCGCCGGCGACGGTGATGGTGGTTGGGTGATATCCGTTGCCGAGACGATGCCTAGATAGCGGTATTTGACGGTGTAGCTCGACCCGGTCGCGGGCTCGGCGCCGCCGGCCGCCCAGGACACCAGGTCGCCGGCCTTGGTATAGTCGGCCGGCGTCGCATAGGTCGTCGCGCCTTGCTTCACCTCGAGGATGGCGGTGACGCCGGTGTTGGTGAGCGCGTCCGAGCCGTTCGGCGTGCCGCCACGCACAACGGTCTCGGTCACTTCCTTCTCGACCAGAACTTCGCGGATCGTGGCGATCGGCCCGTGATTGAGGGTGACGATAGTCGGGTTCGTGCCGAAGGTGTGCACCTCGGTCGGGATGCGGAACAGATCGAAGCTTTCCGTCTCACGGTGGCGCAGCGCCGCATAGCGCGTGCGCTTCTGGCCCTTGATGTTGGCGACGCCCTCGGCGATCGAGAAGACCTGGTCGGCGCCATCCTTGCCCAGCGCCGAGACGGAGCAGCCGGAGACGATATAGTTGCCGTTCGCGTCGAAGTCGTAGATCGCGAGCTGCGCGTTGATGCCGGTCAGGTTCGGCGGCGGCGTCTGGTCGATCGCCACACCGTCCTTCAACAGGTAGACCGAATAGAGATCGCCCTCGCCGCCGTCGCCGGAGAAGCCCCAGGCGAGCGCGAACACGACGCGCGCGGCGCCCGCTTCCCCCTCGGACAGCGAGCCCGGCATCAGGCCCAGCAGAGCGGGCTCCTCGAGCTCGGTGACATAAGTTTTGAGCAGGCGCACCCCAATGTGCACGGCACCTGTCATCGGCACGTCTGTCAGCACCGCCGCCGGCGCGTCGAGAACACGGCCTGCCACATAGAGCTTGCCGGCGATCAGCGTGACGGTTTGCGCCGCAACATCGATGATGATGTCGGCGCCTTCGACGCGGTCGCCGTCGCGCGCGACCAGATTGCCGATCGAACGGATCTTCCGCTGAAGGATGGTCTGGGCCTCGACCATCTCGGCCGCCTGACCAATCTTGCCTTCACGGTTGAGCACGCTGTCCCACAGCGGAAACTGCGGTGCGCGGTCATAGGCGCCGGTCAGGTTCGACTCGTGCTCGTAAGCCATTTTGCCTCAGCTGATTTTCAAGAGCGCACGAAAGCGTTCGCGCGAGGTTTTGCCGAGAAGCGCCGGCGCGATATCGAAGCCGCCGACCATGGCGCCACCCGCGATTGCGGCGCCGGGCAGCCAGCGGATACCGGCGGGGTGTGCGCCGACGGGCACGCCGCCGAGCGTGACGCTCCAGGATTGGATGGTCTCGCCCTCGCCTTCGCCGAAATCCATCATGGCTTCGACATAAAGGTTCGGACCGGCGCCGCTTGCCACGACCCAGCTTTGCCCGGCGGCCTGGTAGTACCCGCCGAAGGAAGCGTTGACCGGCCGGTAGACCCGCGCCTTGCGGAAGCCGATCGGCGAGCCGTCCTCACGATAGACGCCGATCCAGCACGACTTGGCGAGCAGCGCGGTGGCGATGATCTGCGCCCGCGACAGAGCGGCGTCCGAGACCCATTTCAGGCCGGGCGTGTTCCAGGGGAACGGCCCCCAGCCGATCGACCCGCCCTCGACCGGCTCGATCCAGGCGCCAAGCGCGGTCAGCTCGGCTTCCGTCAGATCGTGCTGGCCGGCATCGAAGGTGCGGCCGAAGGACCATTTGACGCCGCCGGCGTGGAGGAACACGCCGGAGTTGTCGCCCCAGATGCCGTCGCCCCACCTGGTGTAGGCCCAGTCGTGCTCGCGCACATTGTAGCCGTTCCAGGCGCGGTAGAACTCGGAGCGGACCGGGTCCGACAGGCGCACCACGGCCTCGATCGTGCCGAGATCATCCTCGTCGTCGCGGAAACGGTCGAGCTCAAGTTCATAGAAGTGCCAGCGGGTGCGGCGCACCGGCGCCTCGTAGAAGGTCGAGAAGGCGTAGCCGACCCATGTCAGGCTTTCGGCCACACCCTGCGGCGTGCCTTTCACGCGCTGCCAGCGGAGACCGTATTCGATAACCGAGGCGAGATCGGGAAGATATTGCGTAATCGCGCCGAGCCCGTATTCCACGAGGAGCCAGGGCAGGATCGAGGGCTGCACCGGCGCGAATTTGAAGCCGCGCAGTTCGTCGAAACCGGGCTCAAGCTCCGGCAGCCGGTCGAGCGATTCCGCGAGCGCGCGCTCGAAGGCCGTCGCGTTCTGCGGCAGCAGGTTCTGCCGTTCGCTCACCGGTCGCGGCCCTTGAAGGTGAGCGTCACCGTGCCAAGCTTCACCGCGGCGCCGTCATCCACGGTCGTGTCGGTCACCGGAACGGTCAGCGACACTCTCTGCACGCCCGGCGCCTGCAGCTTGGCTGTCAGCCAGGAGCGCGTGACGTTGAAGCCGAGACCGCCCTCCTCGGCCATCGCCTGCCGAAGCAGGGTTTCGAGACTGTCGAACACTGTGATCGGCGTCGTCGGCAGAAGCCAGATGTCGGCCGCCACATTGACCGTGGCGCTGGTGGCGGAAACCACGGTGACGCGGTCAGAAATGACGCGGACGCTGTTCTTCTGCACCTCGTTGTTCACGCCCGCCAGAAGCGCTGCGTCGGGCTCGCCGAAATTGTCGGTCGCAAGCACGGCGATGCGGATGTCCGGTCCGGTGCCGACGCGATAGACGGCGACATCCTTGACCCGGATGCTGGCCCGGAAGGCGGCGCTTTTGTACCAGTCTTCGGAGCCGGCTGTTGAGCGGCCGGAAATGGCGACCACAGTGCGGGCGCGCAGCCTGGCATCAGTTTCGCCGGTCAGGCGGATGACGTCATAGAACGCAGCCAGGTGATCGAGATCGGCGCCGGCCGCGAAGGCCAGCAGGTTGGCTTTGACCGCGTCGTTGATCGCCGCCCTGTAGAGCACCTCGCGAAAGGCGCCGACCTGCAGCTGGATGTTGCCGGGCTCTCCCTCGAGATCGATGATGCCGGTGACGTCTAGCCCGTAGCTGGTCGCCAGGTCGATGAAGACGGCCTTGATCGCGGCGAGAGCGTCGGCCTCCGACGTGACGGTGATCGCCTGCGGTGTCGGCAATCCCTCGAGCGTGGAAAGATCGAGCATCGCTACCCCGTTACGATCAGTTGGCCGCCGGCCTGACCGAGGCGCAGCGAGACGGTGCCGGCCGGCGTGAAGTCGCCGAGATGGGCGCGCGGCCGGTAAATGCCTTCGATGACCCAGGCGGAAGCGCCGGCGCGGTCGAGTGTCAGCGGCGAGATGCGCGTCGGCGTGAGGCGCGGCTCGAAAAGCAGGATCACGGCCGCGACCGACCACTGGAAGCGGATGACGGTCTGGACGTTGGCGAGCTCGCCGAGCAGCGCCGGGACCGGACTGCCGACATATTCACGCAAGACGCGCTCGAAATAGCGTGTCGTCAGCAGGATCTCGATCGCCTGGATGACGTTGTCCCAGCCGCTCTGCCGCAGCCCGGTCGAGCGGTCCATGCCGAATTGCGTCACTTGCGCTTCCCGCGTCTGCCCTTCGCCGGAGCGTCGCCCGATCCATCAGCCTTCGGCTGCGCCGGCTCGACGACATGGCCGCGCAGCCGCTCATAAGCCGCCTGCGACGGCGTCATTTCGACGGCGGTGCCGGCCACGCCAAGGTGCGGCGCGCGCTTGGTGACAACGAGTTTCATGGGGGCCTCCTAGTCGGCGGCGAATACTTTCGAGGAGCCCTCGACGATCGGCCAAAGGCCGGTCGAAGATCCCGACATGACATGGACGCGATCGCCGATGCGGGCGACCTTCTTGCCCTCGGCCGCGCCGAGGTCGACGCGGGATGCCGACAGTTCCGCGCGGTAGCCGCCGCCGTCGAACAGCATCGTCGCCCCGCCGAAGGTCGACAGGATCCGCGTCCCCGGATCGGACGACGGGGATGCGTTCTGGTCCGAATAGGTCATCGGCAGCGCGACCGCCTGGCGCATGTCGCCATGCGGCGCGACCAGCATCATCTGCTGGCCTTGCGTCGGCGGCCGCCAGGACTTTTCGGTGCCGGCGATCTCGCCCCACGGCCGCAGCGGCGACAGGAATTCGCGGCCATTGGCGTCCGACAGCAAGAGCTGCACGCGCTTGGCGTCGTGATCGACCTTCTTCACCGTGCCGAACCGCAGGTTGCCGGCGACCATGCGCTTTAGCGCGGCGATATCGGCCTGCAGGCCGAGGATGACCTTCACCAGTTCCGTGTCATGCATCAGGCGGACCCGCCGAGATCGGGATCGGGCAGAATATCGTCCGTCAGTTCGGTCTGCTCGCCGTTGATGACGGTGCCGACCTGGTCGAACCCGACGACTTCGCCGGCATCGGGCGGTGCGACGCCCAGCATGGCCGGCACCGCGGCCGTGGTCATCAGGGTCGACTGGATCTTCTGCCAGCTCATCAGGTCGAAGCCCTTGGCGAACTCGCCGCGCATGATGACGACCGCAGACTGGTAGTCCGGGACCGTCGCCAGTTTGGTCAGTGCCGCGTCAATGACGGGAGGCAGCTCGGCGCCCGGAGCGGGATCGCAGACCGGCTCGATCTCAATCTCGACCATGCGGATGGCGTGCTTGCGGCCGCCTTCCGGATCGACGCCGCGAGCGGCCTTCACCGGCCCGATCGCGGCGACAAGCGAGCGGAAGCATTCCGCGAAGGCATTGTTGGGATCGGACAGCACGCGCCGCCACTGCCGGTCGAGCATGTCGAGCGAGAATTCAAGACCGGCATCGGTCGGCGCGATCTCGATCTGGTTGACCGCCTGGCCGTCGGTCGTCTGATAGGTGACGCTCGAGGCAACGATCAGGTCGAGCGCGAAGGTCACGGTGCCGGAGGTGACGAAGAAACCCTCGTTCTGGCCGGCATACTTGCTCTCGTCGATGCGAACGAGGATGACCGGCGCCTGTCGGTCGCTCATGATCGAAGACAGCGCCTCGATCGAGGAATCGGTGACGCCGTCGGCGGCGATGGTGTTGCCGCGCAGCGCCTGCACTGCAAGCATGCGCAGCATGGCGTTGACCAGGCTCATCCGTTCTGTTCTTGGCTCGCCGCGGCTTCGCCGCTCGCTGCGGACGGCCGGGCAAACGTGCCCGACGCGCGGTTGCCGCCTTCGGCGGAGATCACGGCGCCGCCTTCAGGTTCGACAGATAGAACACGATCACCTCGGGCAGGTCATCGACGACGCGCTCGATCGAATAGATCGGCTCGGCCGGGCGGCTGGTGACCTCGCACTGATCGCCGGTCTTCGGCAGCCAGGCCATATCGGCGCGCGGGATCGAAGCGGTGCACAGCCGGCCGGCGTAGCGGGTCGGGGCCATGCCGCGATCGCGGCCGCCGAGGAATTCCAGGTCCGGATCGATGTCGAACCGGCCTTTCAGGCCGAGCATGGCCGGGCGCGACGGATCGTCGGCTACCGACATCTCGCCACGCAGCTTGGCGCGGATGGTGATCAGGTCGCCCATGCGGGAGCGCGTCTCATGGACAAGGCGCGATCGGGCTGCACGAATATCCATGAAAGGCTCCGAAAAGGTGAGGCCTCAGGCCTGGCCGAGGTCCATCTGGCTGGCCTCGTCCGCCTTCACGAGGTCAACCTTGCTGGCTGGGCGCGCGGCACCCTTTGCGACAAGATCGTCGAGCTGCTTCTTGTCGACGTCGATGATTGATCCAGGCGCCTTCACCTCGATTTCTGCGCGCTTGATTGTCTTGCCTTCCAGGCTCTTCTCGCCCGGCGACTTGCACAGGTGAACGGTGCTCAAAGCAACGGCTTTGACCATGATGCTTTCTCCAATGATGTTGAAATGCCGAGAACGATGCCGGACCGGGGCAATCAGCCGAGGACCGTCGCCTTCAGCGTCGCGTTCGGATTGACGGGCACCATCAGCGGCGCCGACTGGGTGAGGATCTGCTCGATCGCCACATCGCCTTCAGGGATGTAGTTGCGCGGGAAGATCGGCAGCGCCTCGAACTGCGCATGCACGTCGACGATCGTGCCGAAGCAGCGATAGCCCTGCACGTTCGGACCGGTCAGCACGACATCCTTGGGCGACATGAACGGAGTGACCGAGCCGTTGACGGTGTAGTAGTCCTTATAGACCCAGACTTCGATACCGCCACCGAGCGTGCCGCCATAGCGGACCTCGCCGGTGCTCATGAGGCCGGTCTTGATCGTCAGGTCGGCATTGCCGCGCCGGGTCAAGTCCATCTCGGCAAGGATCTCGCTGTCGCGTCGCATGACACCCCAGGCATCCGTGCCGACGGTGATGCGGTTCGGCGCGCCGCCGAACTCGGCCGAATGCATCATGTCGGCCCAGCCCTGAATATCGTCCAGGATGGACACGCCGGGATCGCCCCAGCGCGCGCCGGCGCCGAGCACCACGGTGTGTCCGGCTGCTCGACCGAAGTCGACCAGCCGCTGCGGCATGTCCTTGCCTTCGATGACGACCTTGCCGTCGATGACGGCCTTGGCGGCCATCCATTCCCAGAGCCTTTCGACCGCAACGCGATGGAACTGCAGGATGTCGGCTTTGACCGCATCGTAGCGCGCCGCGGGGCTCTGCGAATTGGGACCGAGCAAGGTGCCCGGGCGGCGGGTGAGAGCCCGCAGCGGCGACACCGGATCGCTGGCCTTGACATAACCCGGCTTGAAGCGCTCGACGCGCGCGCCTTCCTCGTAGATCGCCCGGCCCTGAGCCATTGGGGCGACGAATGGCGCGAGCTTCCGCCCCGAACGCGGAATCTTCTCCAGGTCGATATATTCGTCGGTCGATGACATCTGGTTGGGGAAGAGAAGATCGAGCCAGTAGCTCGGCACGATGTCGAGTTCGCGGAACACACCGAGCAGGGTGTGCGTATCCCAAAGTTCGTAGTTGTCGAAATCCGCCATGGTCGTGGCCCTTGTGAAAGATGCGGCCGAGGCCGCGATTGGGTTGAGGCTTTGCGCCCTGCGCTCAGAGCCGCTTGCGGACGAGGATGTTGGTGGGCGCCGGCGCGCTCCGGAAAGCCGCCTCGCGCTTGTCATCCGTGTTGAACGAAACATCCCAATTGAGCGCATCCGGATTGAAATTGCCGGCCCGGTAGATCGCGACGCGCTGAGCGACATCGGTGTCGACCACCGGGGCAGTCGTGATGCCGAGCGGCGCCACACCGATCTGATCCGCCCCGCCGACGAGGGTGGTGTTCGAAAATGCGATGGCCGCGCCGGTCTCGATGGTTGCGATCGCGTTGCCGGGCGCTCCCGCGGTCTTGGCGACGATACCGACGATCCCGGCGGCATCGGACTGAGCGCTGACATCGGGATGGGGCGTGGTGAGCGAACCGTATGCGGTGCCGGCACCAGCTCCGCCATTGATCGCCGCGATCAAATTGCTGGCGGTCTCCGCCGCCGTCGCACCGATCTTGACCTGACCGGCGACAGTGGTCGGCGCAGCTTTCAAGGTATAGACCGTCGCGCCGATGGTGATGGCGTCGTCAACTGCTCCGACACCGGAGAACACCAGCCGGCCGGTCGCCTTGCTGCCGGGCACATGGACAAAAGTCGCCATGGCCAGGGTGTCCGTGGCCGCGAGGCCGACAACCGAGAAAGCCGGCAGCGCTACATCCCCTGCCACGGGAAAGTCCTCGGTGACAGGGTGCGGTATGGCCGAATTGAAGATTTCGGCGGAGGTGAACGTCTCGGATACGTCCCGTGCCGCCATGCCCGGCTGCGCAAAGGGAATGCTGGTCATGATCGACCCTTTCAGGTGAGGAGTTGCGGTTGGATGGTGCGAGGCATCAGCCCTGCCTGGCCGGTGCCCCCGTCGAGGCGCGGTAATTGGCCAGGATCCGGTTGGCCGCTTCCTGCGATGCCGCCGCGGACTTTCCAGCGCCGGGCTGCGCGAGGCCGGCCGCGGCAAGGCGCGATTTCTCATAGACCTCGGCGCCTGCGTCTACCGGGTTGAACGCCGCGACGTTGGCGACGACGAACGCGGCGACATCTTCACCCGTCATGGCAGGCGACCTGGTCGCTAGGTCGAGCGCCGCCGCCATGCGGCCGCCATCTGCCTTGACGCCCTCGGCGCCAAGGGCGGTCGTCAGGCGCTTGTTCTCGGCCGCCACGCCGGAGGCATGACCTTTGGTCTCGGCAGCCGCGACGGCCGCGTCGTGATCGGCTTTCGGAATGCCGGCAACTTCAAAGGCTGCGGGCGCGCCGGTGGTCTCGCTCATGGATGTGCTCCCTTTCTGCGGGGTTGAGCGCCCGCCGTTCGGCGTGGAGGCGCGGGAAAGTTCGGCAAGTACGCTTTCGAACGAACCGACCCGGTCGGCGATGCCGGCGTCGACCGCAGCCTTGCCAATGAACGTGCGCGCTTCCGTCTTGCGCGCGGCGGCGGCGGAGAGCCTGGAGCCCCGGCCTTTGGCCACCGTGGCGAGGAATGCGCCGTAGAAGGCGTCGACTTCGGCCTGCAGGTCGTCGCGGACGGCGTCGGAAAGCGGCTCGAAAGGGTTGGCGTCGACCTTGTGGGCGCCGGCGTGGATGAGCGTCGGCGTGATGCCGTCGCGGTCCAGCTGCCGGCTGAAGTCGGCGTGCAGAAGAACGACGCCGATCGAGCCCGCTATGCCGGTTTCCGTGGTGACGATCTCGTTGGCGCCGGACGCGATGGCGTACATGGCCGAAGCCGCCATGCCGTTGACGACCGCGACGGTCCGCTTCCTTGCGGCAAGATCGCGCACGAGGGCCGCGGTTTCGAAGGCGCCCACGGCTTCGCCGCCTGGCGAATGCATGTCGAGGATGACGGACCTGACAGCCGGGTCGGCAGCTGCCGATTTCAGCTGGAAGCCGATCCCTTCGTAGGAAGTCAGACCGGAGCTGGCACCGACCCAGGCGCCGCGGTTCACCAGGGAGCCGGTGATCGTGATGATGCCAACCCCGTCGCGGGTGACGCGATACGGCACGGCGCGACGGGCGCCGTTCTCGTCCTCGACGACCGATCCCCCCTCGAATCGGGAACTCTCGGGCCCATTGACGCCGAGCCTGCCGGCAAGGACGGAAAGCACCACCTCGGCCTTGTCACGCGTGATCAGCAGCGGCCGGTTCAGCACCCGGTCGGCGATATGGATCAGCGATGTCATGGAAGCTCCTAGCGGATGAACCGCATCGTCTTGGCGTAGCGCGAACGCTTTCCGTTCTTTGCCGAGCAGGCGGCCGCAAGGCGCATCAGTTCGGCGTCGAGCGCCTTGATGTCGGCGCCGGAAAAACGAAGCTGCTCCCGGGTCACCGGGGACTGGATGGAAAGTTCCTCGACATGCTCGCCGGTAAGCGCGCGCAGCTTTACCGCATAGAGCGCCTGATAGAGCGCGCAGGGGTCATCCTGGTCGACGGCAACGCCGTTGATGGTGACGAGGGCCGGCATCAGGCAAGTTCCTTTTTCTTCGATGCCTTCTCGTCCTGGATGACGTCGTCCTTCGCGTCGCCCGGCCCCTGACCGAACGGCGACGGCATGCCCGCCTCGACATAGCGCTTGTGCCAGTAGAGCCGGCGCTCGAAGACCTCCTCCGCGTCGGCCCCGATCTCCGCGCATTCCATGTCAAGCGTCGACGTCCCGTTGAGCAACCGTTCGCTCGCCGCCTTGGCGCTCTTCTGGTCGTCGGCAGTGGCCTTGGCCGGGCCTTGCCACATTGCCCAAAGCACCCTGTCCCGGTTTGCGGAGAAAGCCGCGTAGCCACCCTTGAACGGCAGCCGGCCGGTGCCGATCAGCTCGTCCACCAGATGCTCGAAGCCGATCTGGCAAATCGGCGAAGCGATGCGATCGCGGCGGCGGGTGACAACCGGGTGCAGGGACGCCCCTTCCATTCGGGTCGAGGAATAGGTCGCGCCCTCGTAGTTCATCGTGTAGCTGGCAACGCTGATGCCGATCGCGCGCGCCATGCCGCGCTGCAGCTCGTTGGAAACGGGCAGGAATTGCGGCCCCGGAATGCCGGTCGACATCAGGTCGAGTTTCTCTCCGGGCGCCAAATGCGAGATTTTCGGATCGCTGCCGACCGAGATTTCGCTTTCGGCCGCCTTGTCCATGACGGCAAGGAAATAGTCGCGGAACTGGGCGCGCAGCTCCTTGCCGTCCTGGCTCTCGCCGAGCGCCTCAAGAGCCTCGAAGGCCTCTGCCGAAGGCTTTTCGCTGGTCAGCACCTGGGCAAAGACGGTCTGCAGGATACCGGTCTGGATCGTCACGTCGACCAGCGTCTCCCATTGCAGGTATTCGCGAAACGCCGCGACGAGCCGAGAAATGCCGCGCACGTCGTTGCCGTCGACCGGGTCGAACACATGAGCGACCATCTGGCGCCCTTGCGCGTCAAAGGCCCGATGGTCGCGCTTGACGACGATGCCGGTTTCTTTCTCGGCGAGACGGTAGGCGACAGGACGGCCGTTCGGATCGTGGATAACGCCCTGATACAGCCCCTCGAACTCACTGGTGTCCTGCACCAAAGCGGTAGGCGTCGTCAGGCACATCTTGGTTCCGGACGTGATGCCGTAGCGGCGGCGGACGCCGGCGGACATATAGTCCATCAGCATCAGCGCCTCGCCAAAGACGACGTCATGGCGCAGAGCGATGTCCACCTTTTGCGGCACGATGAATTTGCCCTTAAGGTCGCATTCGCGCGCGTTCCACGCCCAGCGTTTCCACTCGGCCTTCAACAGCTTGATGAAATCGTCCGTCTCCTTCCTGTCATAACCAAGCTTTGCTAGGTCCGGCATCGGATTGAGGATGAGCTCGACTCCGACGGTGTCGGCGATGACCTGGTCGACCGCGCCTCTCAGACGGCCGGAATTCTGGATGATGTCCATGGCAAGGCCGGCCGCGCGGCGCCACGCGGTGCGAACCTCGTCGCGATGATCGCGCAGCGCGGTGCCGCGCGTTGACAGGATCCGCGAACGGCTGTCGCGCAGATACCCGGCATTTGCGGACGGACGAGGAGCGGACGCGCCTTCCCTGCCGAATATCCGCTCCAGCAACTTCATGCGCGCCTTTTCCATTTCTCGCGACGGGCTTGCGAGACCTCGTCCGTCGTCGATTCCGTCGGGTCCGTGGTCTCAGGCTTCGGGGCATGGCGCAGGCCGTGAAGCAGGTCCGGCTCCGAAGCCGGTCTCAGCCGCTCGCGCAGGGCCGCCCAGTCGTCGGCCCTGTTGGTCGACAGCCCGAGCATTTCCGCCATCGCCATGGCGTAAACCTGCGCGTCGAGGCAGTGATTGTCCGGCCGCAGGCGTTTCCATTCCTCATGGAACTTGCCGCGCACGACCTCGGCGACGAAGGCCTCCGCCGTGAGCTGCAGGAAATATTCCTTCGGCAGGAAGTCGCCGAAATGCACGTAGCCCGGCGGATCGGCCGGCTCGCCGGAACGCAGGCCGGGCTTGTGCAGATTGGCGAACAGTTCCGACTTGAGGCCCCATGTGCCGACCGGCCATAGCATCGCGCTGCCGAAACGCTTGCGCTTGCCGCGCTTGGTGACCGACTTCTTGGCCGGGACGCTGATTGCCGGCACACCGCGTCCGCCGACGCCCTTGACAGCATAGGCATTGGGGCGCCGCCGGCACCATTCCAGGACCTGATTGGTGCGGCCGCCGTCGCCGCCGTCCACGGCCAGTGCCTCGATCCGCCGCCAGCTACCGAAAGCGTCGTGGAGCGGCTTGGCGAAGAACTCACCGAGCTTCGTCCAGGCGCCTTCGCCGGCGTTGTCCGTCGCACCCTCGAAGAAGCGGACGCCCAGCACCCAGCATTGCCGGTCCTCGCCAAAGGCAACGACGAGGGTCCAGATGCCATTGTGCTGCACGTCGGCGCCGGCGACGAGAATGAGCCCATCGGCAGGGATCTTCATTTCCGCGAAGGGTTCGCGGCGCTCCATCAGCCGCTCGTATTCCGGCGCGTTGCCCTTCACCTTTGCGGGAAGGCCGTACACCAGATTGAAAATCCCCTTGTCGCCGAGACCGCCGGCCTTGGAGTGGTTGAGTATGTCCTCGGCGATCGCTTCGTAGCTCATCATCAGCGAGATGAAGGCATCGACGTGGAAGCCGGGGTGCCGGTCAGGACCGGTCAGGGTGGCGATGTAGCGTCCATTGCGGACGCCGATGACCCGCTCGGTTTCGGTGATGATGTGCCCGCAATGCGGGCAGACATAGAAGCTCTTGTGCGGATGCAGTCGATCGAGATGGAACCCCTCGTGGGCCTGGACGAACTCTCCGCCACATTCAACGCAGGCAATGTTCCAGAAACGCTGGTCGGAGCGCTTGAAGGAACGGTCGATCCGGCAATGCGCCGGCAGGTCGCCCAGGTCGTCGCCGGTGTCGATCTCCGGCGTCGACAGCTCGAAGATCTTGAAGGCCTTCGTGCGCCGGAAGGCGGTGAAGCGACCGAAAAAGAGCGTTTCCGGATCGTCGCCGCTGACATGGGTCTGCCACTTGGAGACCTCGTCCTTGACGCCGTAGCGCGTCGTCTTGCCCGAGAGATCGGTCGCCACGTTGGCGTTGGCGAGCATCAGCGATCCGCCGGCGAAACGCTTCTCGTAAATGGTCGAGCCCGAGCCGGACCGGCTCACGGCCGGGAAGATCACCTGCTTGCCAGTCTTCGCCTGCCAGGCCTCGATAAGCGGCTGCAGCTTCTGGCTGTTCATGTCCTGCAGGAAGTCGATCGACGGCAGGCCGTAGATGGTGTTGTCCGGCGCCGTGTCGGCGATGTAGAGCGACCAGGCAAGGGCGAGGATCGAGACGCCCGTCTGTTGCGATTTGCGCACCGTCACCAGATTGCAGGGATGCTCGAGCGACAGGCAGTCGGCGATCTCGCCTAGATATGGCGCGTCTTCGAGCGCCCAGAGTTCCCCCTTCTTAGGCCCGTCGACAAGCACGATGTTGTCGGGCAGCCACTCGCGAAAGCGCGCCGGCGGGCGAGGCCTGATCGCCTCCGCAAGCGCCATGCCGGCAAGGCGCAGCGCGCCGGGATGGCCGAGCCCGAAATGGACGCTCACAACTCCTCGTCCTCGAGCACCTCGTCATGCTCCGCGGCTTTCTCGACGATGGCGCCGAGCCGATCGGCGATCTCGGTGTTCAACTCGAAAGCGATGCTGCGCAACAGCACGCGCAGCCCATGGGCGCCTTCTCGCGAAACTGCCAAAGCCATGTCGTCGGCCTTGTTCTGCAGACGGGCGATGCTCGACTGGATCTCACGGCCGCAGACGGTCAGGGCTTCACGCATCCGGTCGGCGCGGACCAGCTGGCCGATATGCTCCTGCCGACGCAGCTTCTCGCGTCCGACTTTGAGCCAAGCTTCTTGCCGAAGCGCTTCGTCGCGCGACGTGCTGGAGTTGGCCGACGGAGCCGACGGCGCGTCCTTGCGAGCGGCCGCAATCTTCTCGGAGCTAGCGAACTCGCCGCGGTAGTGATCGTAGTGCGCCAGCGAAAACCGCATGATCCGGTCGCGAGCGTCGCGCTCGACCGGAAGGTCATGCTCCTCGACCAGTCGCCGCACCAGTTTGGTGACGGCCTGCTTCGTGACGCCATCGCGCGCCGCGATCTCGGCGGGCGTCGCCATCACGGTTTCTTCAGACGGCATCCAGACAACTTCCTTCGAGCCGCTGACAACCCTGACAACCCAACTTTTTCGATGGTGCGACTGGCGGAAATCCAGGGGCGGGTCTGCCCGTTTGAGGTCGAGGGGCGCGGTACGGTCCCTATACCTTGGGTGGCGGCACGGCTGTCTTGCCCAGTTAGTCGAAGAAGCCAGGGAGCATGAAGCTGATCTCGTGCATGACCCTCGGCGGCAGCTCGCGGTTGGCGAAGGCTGTAAACTCTTGAGCCGTGTCGCCCTTGACCATCTCGGCCGGGATGATGACGCCTGAATCCACGAGCGAAACCGGCCTGCCCCACCTGGTCGACGAGCGATCCGGCGCGTAGACGTGGCCGCCCAAGCCCTTGGCGGTGACGCGATTTGGAAACCGACCTGCCTTGGCGAAATCACCGGCATACAGCCGCCGCGCGCCGAAGGGCGAAGCGGTCACGCCAGCCCGCGTCTCGCGCGGCTTGAAGTATTTGAGCGAGACGTCGCCGCCCTGCGTGCGCATGGCATAGGCGAGCTCGCCATAGTTGGCCCGCTCGACCTTGATCGCCCTGCGGATCGTCCGGTACGGCAGGCCCGTCTGGTTCGCGAGCGTCCGCGTCAGCTTGGTGCGCAACCGATCGCCGACATGATTTACGGCTCGCGCAAGCAGCAAGCTGCGCTGCATCTCGCTCAAGCGGCCCAGCGCATTGTCCAGCCGCTTGAGACCAGACAGATCGGCCCACCTGATCGTCAGCAGGCCGTTCACGCTCGTACTCCCAAAATGAAAAACCCCGGTCGCGAGGAGCGCCGGGGCGAGTTCTTTCTTACCGTGATCAGGTCTATGTCAAGTTTCTGCCGCGCGTCAACGGACGGAGGCGGTTTTTTTCGCGCGTTGATCCGCATCGTTGTGTGCCAACCAAACCCCAGGTCTGTCCTCCTCGAGCCATGGCGTCATCGTGCGATCAGAGGACACTAGCCGATGCGCGATCAGCTGCGGCCCGAGCTCGGCCTCGAGCCAGCGCAGCGCCGCGACCCAGATCTGGTAGTCGAGCCGTCCCATGATGTCGCCGCTCGGATCGGTCGAGAACTCGTACTTTCGGTAAGCGCCCTTCGCCGGCCGCTTGAGGCGCTCGTCATAGCCATGCACCTCGATGTCGTAGGTCTGGCCGTTATTGTCCGTAACGCGCTTCATGACGAACCAGGCCGGCTTGCCGCCGCGCTCGGCCAGCCGAACCCTGGCAGGGTCCGCGCCCCAGTCAGGCTCCCGCCCGAGGATCGCGGTTCCGACGACCAGGCTGACAATGCCTTCGCCGCGTTGCTCGTGCGAACGGGCGCGATAGCGCTCAACTGCGCGCGCAACGTACAGTTCGGCCAAACCGTGCGTATCCGGCCAATTCGCCAAGGCATTCCAGCCCTGCGGGATGACGACCTCGCAAGCGGCCAGCGCCGCGACCGCCCGGCCAACGGTCACCGCATCCTCGTGCGGCTCGCCCTGCTCGATCCACAAATTGTCGTAGTCCTTGCGGCCTCCATCGATCAGCGCGCCAAGCTCGCCAAAGCTGGTGATCTTGCCCCAGGAAGAAGCCTGCAACATGCGCCAGGCCGAATGCGGATTTTCCAGACCTTCCACGCCACCCCCCTTCGGCAGCTCATGGACGAAGGCCCAGGTCAACAGCTCTTCTATGTTCACCGTCTTCATGTGCTTTCACTCCTTCGTCCCAATTTTTCTCTTATCGACCCAACTCGCTGCTCTTCGTCCCAAATCGAAAAGCCAACAAAGCGAACAAAAGCAGCAGGATAGCCGGGATGTCGGGACGGGAGGGTCGAAAGGGACGATGAAATCCGCGCCATACATGAAACACCCGCTATGCCTCTTTGTCCTTCGTTTGATCTCATCCGCGCACGGACGAACCGAGAAAAATCGACCCCAGCGTCCCTTGCTTCCTAACCTGCTGCTTTCCCAAACCCTTTCAGTCCGGCTCCCTTCCCCAACTCGCAATCTACCGTCCCTCGCGGCCTTGGCGCCGAAAAGGGGAAAGGGTCAGCCCTCAAAGCCGTATGCCTCCGGCGCGGGCCCAGGGTCGCGACCTGGCGGCCGCACGAACTCGTCCTTGACCCTGATGCCCCGGTAGATCGTCGTGCCGCTTTTCGCCTTCCAGAAGCGCTTCATCGCGCCTTCAGGCGATCGCCATGTCAGCCGGGTGTAGTCGGGAAGCTTGCGCGAGAACGTAGAGGCTTTGAACTCGGCCGCACCCTCGCGGGCTGCCCAGTTGGCGTAGCCGAGATGCAAATCGCCCGGCGAGGTCTCGTCCTCCTCTTTGCCGGTGACGATGCAGGCGTTGCGCAGGAAGGCGCCGATCGGGTCGCTCTCTTCCCGATATTCGCGGGTCGCGGCGAGCACGCTTTCCGGTGGTCGCAACCCATAGTTCAAATAGTCGAGCGTCCCCTGCACCAGCCAGGCGAAGACGCCGTCGGCTTCGGCGCGCAGCTTCTTGGGCAAATCACGATCGATCCTGTCCTTCGAGATCTGGACTTCCCACGGTACGAGGTAGACGCGGCGCCAGATGCCGTCGGAAGTGTCGTCGATGCGCGGCTTGTGGTTGCCCGAAAGCAGGATCTTGAACTGCGGCACCACCTCGAAGAAATCCTGGTGCAGCCGCCGCACCGCGATCTTCTCGCCGCCGGTCAGCGTCTTTATCAGCGCGTCCTTCAGCTTCACGCCCATTTCGGGTTCCGATGCCGCGACCAGCCGCGCCCCGGGCAAACGCGCGAGGTCCGGCGTCGCCTCGTTGCCCCCTCGCCTGGTGTCGCCGGCGAAACTGTCGATCGACAGCGTCACGGCGAAATCGCCGAAGATCGAGCAGAGCAGGTCGACGAAGGTCGACTTGCCGTTGGAACCGGCGCCGTAGAAGAAGACCAGGCATTGCTCGACTGTGAGGCCGAGAAGGCAATAGCCGGCAAAACGCTGCAGGAAGCCCCTGATCTCCGGGTCGGGCTGCACTTCCTTCAGGAAGGCGTCGAACACCGGCGCCGCGGCACCCGGCCGATACTCGGCTTCGCCGCTCTTCGAGATCAGGTCGACGGGGTTGTGAACATCGAGGCGCGCCTGCCACTCGTAGACAGGATCCTGCGGATCCGACTCCTCATGCTCCATCCGCACAAACCGCAGCGTGCCGGAACGGCAGTTGAAGGCGTAGACATCCCTGTTGAGGTCGCCCACCATTCGGGCCACATGCGGCAGCGCCTCCTTCATCATGTTGTCCAGCTTCGACGAACCGGCCGAGCTTTTCGCGTGACGATGCCGTGACGATTTCCTCGCATTGGCACTCTTCCGCGCCTCATCGGCTGCGTCGATGATCTCTTCCAGCTCCATCAGCCGGCCGAGCTTCTCGGCGTCCCAGTCCTTCCTGGCCGGACCTAAGCGCTTGCGCTCCAGGCGCGCGTTCCGGCCCGCCTCCAGGGCCCTCTCCTCATCCTCGGTCGCGCTCAGCAGCGCGGCCTCGGCCGAGATCAATTCCGCGGTCTTCTGCGCCAAGGGCCGGACCACCGACCCGTCTTCGTCCTCTTTCCAGCGCGTGCCGTCGAAACCATGCCAGCCGACGCGCGCCACATGCAGCACGCGCGAGCCGTAGCGGATCAGGAAACGGCGCCCATTGCCGATATCCGTTTCCGGTTCCGAGGCGCAGTCGCTCAGCACCGACTGCTCGTTGGGCTGTTCGGGAAGCTGCCGCCACGTTTCACTCACGCCAAACAAAGGGGATCGGGACTCTATCCCATAGGCGGCCGCCTGGCGCTGAGCTTCCTCAAGCACGGCGGCCACCTGGTCCGGCATGGCGGGCTT
This sequence comes from Mesorhizobium sp. M1A.F.Ca.IN.022.06.1.1, assembly GCF_003952605.1. Taxonomy (NCBI): domain Bacteria; kingdom Pseudomonadati; phylum Pseudomonadota; class Alphaproteobacteria; order Hyphomicrobiales; family Phyllobacteriaceae; genus Mesorhizobium; species Mesorhizobium sp. M1A.F.Ca.IN.022.06.1.1. The sequence goes on from NZ_CP034455.1 coordinate 1,280,959, forward strand.
CTTGCTGCTCACGCCACCCTCTTCGCGGCTTCGGCAGCCATGGAGGCGAAATCGCAGCCAGGCCGCGGCCAGACGATCGGGATCGCCCTTCCCGGCCGCGCATGCCGGGCACGGGCGCGCGCCATCGCCGCCGCGGTCACAACGCGCTCGGAGTCGCCATCGGCGAGCAGCACGAGCTCGGTGACCTGTTCGCCCACCCACATGGCGTCCTCGGGGTCCTGACCAGGTCGAGGAATCGGGCCGGCAATCATCACCGGTCGCGGCACGCCTTTCGAATCTGGCTTCTTCAATTCTGGATGGGCGAACCGCGAGGCGGGATCGGCCGGGCCGGCAAGATTGCCGAGATCGCCGGCGGCGAAATAGAACGTGTCCTCGCGCCAGCTCTCCCAACAGGCAAAGGCCGCGCCGTTCTCGATCCCCTCCCCGCCGACCCAGCGTGCCGCGGAAGGATCGCCGAAAAGCGGGATAAGCCCTCCCTTCTTCGAGCCGCGCATTTTCTTGGTCGGCAGGGGCTCGCCTGTCGCCGGATCGGTGAGCAGCGGCCGGAACTTCGGCGGCCGCGCCAGATCGATCCAGCTGATGTGGCAGCCGATCGCATCCAGGTCGGCTTTGAGGAAGGGCGCGACCATCGCCGGCCCAGAATGGAGCTCACTCGGCCGACCGCGCTCATCGCTGCCGTGCCAGTAGGCCAGCTCCGATGCGTAGCGCAGCCATTGCGAGGCGCCAATGCGCCCGCAGCCGCGTGCCTCGAGATATTCGGGGACCAGCCGCCCGAACCGGCCGACGCGTGCCGCGGCTTCGTAAATAGACCTGGCCTTTTGCCGTTCGCGCTCGCGATAGTCGACCCGCCGTTCGGCGCGTTCAGCCGCTCGAGCTTCATTCAGCCGCCGGCGTTCTTCGAGACGCCTGCGTCGAGCGTTCGCCGCGTCGGCATTTTCGGTTCCCGCCTGGCTAGGAACCGGTCGGTCGAGCAAAATGGAGCACGCCTCCAGCAAGGCCGCGCGACGATGCAGGTCGAGGCCTTCGCAGTGGGCAGCCATGCCGATGCCATCATTTCCGCCGGCGCCACCGGCCCGGCAGTTCCATTTGTTCTTGGCGGTGTTGAACGCAAAGGTGTCCGTGCCGCCGCAATGCGGGCAAGGCTGCGGGTGCTCGTGCCGGCGGCCGGTGAATTTCAGGCCGAGCCGTTTGGCGGCGGCGTCGATCGAGACGGCGCGCGCCTCCTCGACGAACTGTTCAATGACGAAGCCACCAGACTGCATGCTCAAAACAGCGGCTCCTGTTACTCTTTTCCGATCCCCTCGCCGCCACGCGAGAACGTGCCTTCCTCCGCGGCAAGCGCCCGCAACTGCCGCGCGGATAGCCCCAGCCGCGCCCGCACCTGCTCGAGGCTCTGGCCCATTTCGAACAGCAGCCGCACGCCTTCGGCCTGCATCGGCAAAGGCAGCTTGAAGAGCGTCGCCGCGTCGATGCTGCCGGGTGTTCCGAAGATTGCTTTTGCAGGTCTATCCAGCATCACAGGTGCTCCCTGTTTCAGTGCTCGTCCCGTGAAACATCGCGCCGGCATCAACTGGCGGCGGCAGGTAAAAGGCGCGGAAGGAAAGCTTCAGCCAGTCGCAGACGGCGATGACCTTCGGCGCCGAGACGTTCTGGCCGTTGCAGATGCGGGACAGGTCGGAAGCGCTTACCCCGATGTCGGCGGCGCAAACGCGCCAGCCGCGACCGTCTTCCTCGAGCCTCGCCCGCAAGAGCTTGCCGAGTTCGCGATAGTCATAGGCAGCGAGCCTGACCATGCCTGGCCTCCTTTTTGAGAAACAGCGACGGCTCCTCGCCGATCCAGGCGCAGAGCGCCAGGAACTCGTCGGCGCCCGGATCGCGGCCGCGCGCGGCGCGAAAGACGGCGTCGACCTCGACGTCCGCCTCTCTCGCCACGCGCGTCGGCGACTTGCGGCGATGGATGCGTCGGGCCTCGAGGAAGAGCGCAAAGAGCGTGAAATCCACCGACGCCTTCTGACAATCTCGGCCATTTGCCGGCATTTTGATCGAGGAGGCGCAGCTCATCGCGGCGCCTCCTCGCCATTGCCGGTCATGGCTTGGGAGGATGCGCGACCGTCAACGATATCGGGACCGAAGAGGTCGGGCCGCTGCGCATGGCGCGAGATGCCGGTGGCGCGCTCGATGTCCAGCACGCGTTCGGCCGGCACCCGCTTCCAGGAATAGAAGGCCTGGTGGCGGATGCCCAGATGCGAGGCGAGCGCACCCAATCCGCCAACCTTGGCGGCTGCGATTCTGACGATTTCGATCATGGCCTAATGGTAGGTATTACCTACCTACTCTGTCAACACGCAATCGCTTGCAAAAAAGTAAGCAATAATTACTATGCTGGCATGATCGCGACGATACGCACCGACTCGACGACACTCGGCCAGCGCCTGCGCCAGGCGCGCGAAGCTGCCGGCCTGACGCAGAACGACGTCGCCGATCACTTTGGCATCAAGCGCGTGTCAGTCACGCAATGGGAGGCGGACACCACCCGCCCCTCGATGGAGCGACTGCCCGAACTTGCCGCGCTGCTCAAGACCGATGTCGCCTGGCTGCTCGACGCCTCAGGCGCAGCACCTGTACCGATCGTGCGCGAGCCGAAGCCGAGAGCATCGCGCACGCCGATCATCCCCGGCGACGAGCTGGTCGGCGGCCGCGACCTGCCGATCTATGCCGCCGCCATGGGAGGCGAAGGCCATATGATCGTCACCTTCGAGGCGATCGACTGGGTAAAGCGCCCGGCGGTGCTGCAGAATGTCCGCGGCGGCTACGGCATCCTGGTGCGTGGGGAATCGATGATCCCCGCCTATTGGCCGGGCGACACGGCGCTGGTGAACCCGCATTTGCAGCCGGCACGCGATTCGGACGCCGTGTTCTTCCACACTCCGCCCAAGGAACGCGGCGACGAGGAAGCGATCATCAAGCGCCTGGTCGGCATGAACGACCGCGAGTGGACACTGGAGCAATACCGGCCGGCGAAGACGTTTACCGAGAGCCGCGTGGACTGGCCGATTTGTCATCGGGTGGTGGGTAAGTACAACGCGAGATGAATTAACCGTTCTTCACGAAATAGATTCGTTCACAGTTTGAACTCGAAGTAACGACGTTCGTAGCTCCGTACGGCCTTCGTTGCCTCTTCATCACTCATACGATGGGCTGCCGCCCTAAGCCCTTTAAGGGCCGCGTCGAAAGTGGAACTATCCCGGGTTCTCTTCAGGAGCTCCAGCCCGACTTCGCAATAAGCGGATAGAACATGGCGGTTGTTTTCAAAACGAGCCGCCGAGGCCGATGCCTGTGCCTCTGCCTTCCTAAGAATAACTACCCGATCCTCGTCCATAATTCCCGGAGTGTAGATTGCTCGAGCCAGCAGAAGGATTATGCGATATCTGGCTACGGGACCGTCCGTCCCAAGATCGGACTCGAACACTCGGATTTCAGTTTCCGCAAGATCGAACTTCTCAAGGTCAATCAGGTTGCGAATGAGCCGGTGCCGAGGTATTGGCTCCCCCGGCGCGACCGAGATCAACTTGCGGAGCAGCCGATTCTGTATATCTTTTTCCGAAATGCTAGGCAGACCTGTATCAAGGTTGCACATTTCGTTGATAGAATCGCGCTCTATCCGGTACGACGGCGAAAGATTATCTATAACGCGATCGAAAAGCTCGACCATGGCTGCGGGATCAGAGTACTTGTATTTAGCAACAATGCCCGCGATCACTTTGTGGCGGACTCTCCAGCCATAAACTCCGAACCTCTCAGAAATGTCATATTCAGAAATCACGTCGACGAGATTCGTCAAGGCCGCAGCGACCATTCCAGCAGCAATGCCGGTCAAGCGCAAAATCATCTGCCGGTGTACGCGAATGCCCGCATACTCTAGCGCTGCCACTACCCTATAGATTTCTTGATCGGCGGTGCCCAGCTGCGCGTACTCGCGTAGGATAATGTCGTCGAACTTCTCTTGAGCGAATATGTTGCGAAGGCAAACAAATGCATCAGCTTCGCATTTGTCCGCGAGACGGCGTCTTTTTTCTTGAAAGGAAAATCCCGAGAACGTCCCCTCGACCAGGGGCTTGATGCTATTATCGCTGGAGACGAGCAATATTAACCTGTCAATCTCGTGGTTCGCAAGCTTGCTTAGCACCAGTTCCGACATATTTTTCGATAGGTATGGTGACTTCGTGCGATATTGCCATTGCGATCTTCCGCAGGTCATCAAAATTCGAAGATTCGATAATTTCTGCTCGACAAGTTCTTCCGCAATTTCATTGATCGATGACAGGTGCAAATGGGCCTCATCGACATAGAGGACAGCGTGCCGCTCCATCGCCTGAAGCTTCTGCGCTGCCGAAATCCACTCATCCGCCACAAGCTCAAAATCGGTCTTGTGCTCCCAACAGCGCCAACCTTGCCGTTCAAGTTGAACCGCGACTTGGCGGGCAGCCGTCGTTTTGCCCACTCCGCTAGCGCCTATCATTGCCACGAACTGCTTTGTCCCGGCGGCAAGGGTTGCGGCTATTGTGTTGGCCGCTGTTCGCGTGAAGGTCAGATCGGAGGCGATATCTGCATAAGTAGCTGGCCATCCGTTGAACATCGCAACAGCGTTCGGAGGGAACGCTCCGATTGAATGCTGCACGTCAATGGTAATTGTGCTGAGAATTTGCGAATCCTGCACGGGATCGTCCGATGACGACTCGACGACAGTTGCTGCTGGACCCTTTCTGGTCAACGCAGCCGAAAATTCGTCGATCCCCCCAAAGGCAACCCTAACGCCGCGAGACTCAAACAGTCGGGCGCGCGCTTCGTCTCGTTGATAGAGGACTAGATAAACGGCACCGCCGGCGCCGCTCATCTTGCCTTGTATCGCGAGCACTCGATCTACCACAGATTTTATATCTGGATCGGAGAGGGAGTATCCAATGATAACTAAGTCACCGCCAGCCATGTCGTTCGCGAGCCGGGTAAACAGATATTCCCGATAGTCTGTTGCACGATCATAATCGGCTTGGGTGATTATCATTCGGCTCTTATGGCCGTCCACAAAGTCCTGTCCAATCGTGCCGTGTATCTTGTATATCGGTTGCGCGTCGGGCAGAACATCTTTGGAGAAGTCATAATTTGTAGTGATAACGTGCGCCGGTTGGTTTCGGATTTGATAACTTCTCTCTAGGAGCTCATCATAATTTGTCGTGTATATGCCCCGCCACTTGTAAAGGGGAATATTCAATATTCCGCCAGTTGGATTTGGCCGAGGAAACCGCTGCCGAACGAAGCGGATCAAAGACGCTCGGTCTCGTTCGAGCTCAGCCAGTTCGGCAATCTCGGCCAACGAAAAACCGTTGGCGTCAATCTTGAACTCAGCTGCTATAGCTGTAGCAAGATCGCCAGCACTTGGGGAACCTGACGGAATTGACGACCCTGCACCGAAAAAGAGGACCGTACGTTTTACATCGAGATTCTGAATGAGACGGTCAAGTTCAATTGTCAATTCTTCCCCCTTTACCCCTGCGCAAGCTCGGTCAAGCCAACTGGAATGGCAAGGGTCCGACCGAATATTGGTGTGGACAGTTGAGGCCCGCCGCAATTCGCGACCATGTTGGGCGAGCCTAGGTTCACCGGCAGTTCGATAACGTTTGGGAAATGCTAGCGCTTGGAACGCCGCCAACCTGCAGCAACGGCTTCGCCTTCCGAGCAGAACCACCTTTCCCCTTTGGCTTGGTTGATTATGGTCACGCCGTAGTATTTCTGCCCGGGCACGTGATAGATCCGTTCGCCTTCGGCCGAAATGTTGCCCTTGATGTTGCAGCCGGCGTTGCCGCTGCCCAGCGCGAAGGTTGGTGTCGATGGCGCCCGCACATCGTCGCTGTGCTGCGCCCGCCAGTCCCAAGGCGCCTGGAAGTTGCCAACCCATAGGCCGAGCTTCGCCGACTGCGCCTTGGCCTGCTGCGCCGCATAGGCACCGTCGCTGTATTTCGGCCAGTCCAGCGCCTGCCCACGCTCGACCATCCAGGCGGCCACATCGGTTCCGTCGGCGCGCGTGCAGTCGCCGACAAAGCGCCCGTAGCGGTCCCAGGTCACGAATGCGCATTGCACCGGCCTTGAGGCTGCCAGGAATTTGTCCAGCGCTTCGGCGGAGCGGCGGCCGCAGGGATATTCGAAGCCCTTCACATCGTCGCAATATTGGCGGCTCTCCGGCGCGTCGATGCCGTTGAAGCGCACGCGCTGGCCGTGGATCTCGATCGTGTCGCCGTCGATGACCGAGGCGACGCCGGCGATTGATGCCGGCCTCGGCTTGATGATGTTCTGCATGCTGATTTCCGGAAGCGATCCGCTGTTGTGCATGACGAACTGCGTGAGCAAGGCAGAAAACGCAGCCACCGTCACGAGCACAAGACGAAGCGGCACGCTTGCCCATCGCCTGGCGCGCGAGCGTTTCGCGCCTGCGCGCCGCCCTCGCCACCGGTCAGAGCGATTGTTATATCGAGCCTTGTCCAAGCCCTCTCTCCCCAAGAGAAAGATGCGGCCAGACAATCAGTTAAGCAAGAGCCCCGGATTGCTTCCTGGGATCTGGCGCAGGGCACACGGCTCAGTGCAGCGCCAGCCCGTGATCAAGACAACGAGTTCGACGGCAAGAGGGAGAGCTCAAATCCACGCGCTTCGTTCAGCGATCGGTGCACGTTTCTGAAACCCACTTTCGCGAAAGTCGAGCAATTCCTGATACACCTCAAGGTGCCCGGCAAAATTGCGCGCCATAAACCGCACCAACTTCGGATTGTTCAACAACCTGTCGAAATAACTCGTAACGGCGATCAGGTTGAGCACTGTTGCGCCATGGGTGCTGGCGGCGCTCAGATATTCACGGCTGACCTTGGCCAGGTCGGTTTCCATGGCAGCCAAGCGCGTCGGGGAGATGCCCTCATATTGCTTTCTGCGCGCAAAGGGATCGGTGAGCTGCGATCGTGGTGTGAGCGCGATCAACACTCTCGCCACTCGAAATTGCACCCGCTCCAACGCTAGCATGAGACGCACGATTTCAACCTGCCGGCTCGGCACGACCTCTCGCAACAAGGGGAAAATCTTCAAGGGGGCGCCGAAATCGTTCAGGAGGTCGAGAGCCTCGAGGCAGACACCGCCAACAAGCTGCGGCTCGGCTGTGAAGCACGACGGGCCGTGCTGTTCTTCAGAACGGGAATCGGGTCCGGTTGGCGAAACTCGCGTCAGGATCCAAGGCAGCGTTCCGAGATCATGCGCCTGCAGCAAGGCGCGGAACGCCGCGTTGGCCAGGATCTGACCGGTGGCATTGACGACGACTTCCAGTTGATGCCGCGCTGCGACGGCTTCTCTGATGAAATCCTGCATCCGATCGAATTGGCGTCTATAGGTCCGCAAGAATGCCGGGCCACGCAATGGATTCTGCGGCGCCTGCAAATCGCTCGTAAAACGGGCGGCATGCCGGTTGTTCTCGACGAAGCGACGAAGCTCGGCCCTGGTTACTATCACGTGATCGCCGAAATCGATTCTCGTCTCGCCATCTCCACGACAGGATCGAGCGAAGCGAAGAGGAAGGCATCAAGGCGCACGCCGTTGTTTGCGTTGAGCATGCGAAGGGCGGATTGCGCTTGATGCGCGGGCGCAATGAGGAAGTCACGAACAGTTTGATGATCAGGCTCCATTCTGATCAAAATCGTCACATCTGGCCCAACGAGACCGCGGTTCCAAAATATCCAGCGTGGATAGCCGGTGACGATAATCCGATAGCGCGCGATCCATATCGCGATGGAGAATTCGTCATTGACGCGCAAAAGCTTTGTTTTGGGATCGTACAGTGCCGAACCACCGACCTTGTCAATCTTCGACATCAATTGCTCGACGACTTGCTGCCGGATCTGTTTGAGCCGGTTGCTGACATCGAGTTTCCGATAGTTCGCCGAGGCGTCGTATCCGATCAACTGGTAGGCGGCCTTCATGCTTCCAAATCGGTGCGCGTAAATGGAAGCTGAATGACAGAAGGGGGCGGCGTCTATGATTGGGCTCGACAGCTTCCCCCGCTCTTTCAGGAGCTTGGTCAGATCGGCAAGCAGCTCCTCATCGGGCTTAAGGTAAGCGCGCGCGCGCCTGATAGCTTGCGCACGATCGAAAAGCGCCCGGGTCACGAGCGGCTCGATGACAGCGTCGGCGCGAACAAATGCGCTTGGCGGATTTCTTACCCGGTCGTGCAGAAGCCTATGGGATATTCGATTCCAGACGTTGTTGCCGATGTACTTCTCGCTCGTCAGTATCGTGCCCACGCATGCTTTGGTCCATGGTCGGCCGCGTTCAGTAACCAAGCCGCGAGCGTTTAATGCAGTCGCAATTTCGGCTTCCGTTTTTCCCTTCGTCACGAATTGATTGAACATCCATCTTACGGTGGAGACCTCCTCTTTTGGCCCCGGCACTAGAATGACGCGATCGCTTGCCAGCCCTTTTCGCTCGTTGCGATGAAGCATCGCCTTGGGATTTCCGGAGCCGTCAACAAGAAGGCGCCTGAAGCCATAGCCGGCGGGGCCACCGCCGCTGAAACCCAGTGCGACGATGCGGCTTTGACCGGCGAAGACCCTGTTCGACAGCATGCGGCTGTACTCCGCGGCCATGCTGCGTTTGATTGCCTTCAGGACGTCGGACCCGATGCTCCCATCGTTCACGAACAGCTCGGCGCAGAACTCGATCCGCACTCCGGCCATCTGGCACCGGTATTCATAGGTGGCGCTTTCATCGGTATTCTGGAAGCGCCCCCAACGGCTCACATCGTAGACAACGACGGTTTCGAAATCGGCTCGCCGGCTTTCGACATCTTCCAACAGCCGCCGCAAGCCTGGGCGTCCGACGAGGCTGAGGCCACTTCGCCCGGGATCTTCATAGGTCGCAACAATGTCATAACCCATGACCTTCGCATAATTGCGGATCGCATCTCTCTGGTTGTCGATCGAGTAGATCTGCCTGTCTGTGGACATGCGCAGATACTCGGCCGCACGGATCCTTGGCCTCCCTGGAGGAGGCCTGTCAGACGCCGGAAACTTGTCCATCGCCTTGCACCGTCGTGCGGGTGTTTCTAAGCTAGGGGCCGGCCGCCGCGCGGCAAGAGGAAACGATGCGCCAGTACATCGGGTTGATCCACAAAGAAGACGCCAGCGACTACGGAGTGTCCTTTCCTGACTTCCCCGGCGTCGTTACCGCCGGCGCAAGCCTCGGCGAAGCGCGCACTTAGCCGAACAGGCTCTCGCCTTTCATGTTGGGGGTCTGATTGATGATGGCGAGGCCATCCCAGAACCTAGCTCTCTTGAACAGATCATGGCTGACGCCGACAATCAGGAGCTCGCGACCATCATTGTTCCATTGAGGACCCGCTGAAGGGTTACTGCCGAGAGGGTCGCCTTTGCCGTTTGGCAACCATGGCCTTCAACCACCGGGAAACCCTGACTCATTTCGTGAGCAGGCTCCGCCGCCGTTCCGCCGCAATGCGAGCCCACTTCGGCCAGGTACGCCCCTGTTTTAGTTGGTCTTTGGGGCTTGAAGGAGTTCTGGAGATGATGATCAAGAAGGTTTTTGTGGCGGTGCTGATGACCGCGGCACTTGCCGGATGCGAGACCCAGACCGAGGGCCAGCAGCGTGCCACCACCGGCGCGCTGATCGGCGGCGCCGGCGGCGCACTGGTCGGCCAGGCGATCGGCGGCAACACCAAGTCGACGGTGATTGGCGCGGCAAGCGGCGCGCTGCTCGGCGCCGTCGTCGGCAGCGCCACGACCCCGCAGCGCCGCGGCGAGCAGCTCTGCCGCTATCGGGACCGCTACGGCCAGATCTACACCGCGCCCTGCGACGACCGGTATTACCGCGGCGATTATTGATATCGCCGATCGGCTGATCTCCTTACTTGGGGAGATCAGCCGGCAAGGCTTCGGTCCCCGGTGGAACCGTCCCCTTCCCACGATCGAGGCTCACGCGAAAAGCGCAATGCAGACCTGACTGTTCGTAGTTCAAGGTAACGCCGTCGCCGCCCTCATACTCGAATATCCTGTGCAGCAGCTCCGTGCCGAACCCACGTTTGCCACGGGCAACGGGCGGGCCACCTTTCTCATGCCAATCCAGTTCAAGGAACCGGCTCGTCTCGCCTTCCACGACCTTCCACGAGATCGAGATCGATCCCGTCGAATTCGACAGTGCTCCATATTTGATGGCGTTGGTCGTGAGCTCATGAAGGGCCAGCGCGAGGGAGAGCGCGATATTCGCAGCCAGCCAAACCTCCTCGCCGCAGAGATCGAACCGGGCAAGCGGCGCGTGGGGCTCGATCGACGCCGCGATGAGGGTCTGGAGATCGGCGCCGCTCCAGTTCTCCCGAGTAAGGAGATCGTGCGCCTTGGCCAAAGAGATCAACCGGCTGGAAAGTGCCGCTCCCGCCTGGGCAAGGCTGGTGGCGTTGCGGATGGTCTGCCCCGCTATCGCCTGAACCACGGCCAATGTGTTCTTGACCCGATGGTTCAGCTCCTTGACCAGCAGTTGACGCTGCTCCTCGCCGCGCTTGCGTTCGGAGATGTCGAGACTGATCTGCACCGCGCCGATAATTGAACCTTCCGCGCTGCGGATAGGCCGGGCGCTGGAAAGCAGGTAACGTTGCTCCCCCGATGGCAGCTTGTAGGCGAATTCTTCGCTGTCGGTTTCTTCGCCGCGCATCGCCCTGCTCAGCGGGCGATCCTGCCGGCTGACACTTTGGCCGTCTTTATAGGCCAGCGTGTCGATCACGAGTTCAGGCCTGCCGAAGGTTTTCCGAGACTCTGTCGGCAGCCCCATCAATTCCGCAGCGAACCGATTGCGTATCACCTGGCGGGCCTCCGGGTCATAAGTGAACCAGACCGCTGCGGGCACCGTTTCCAGAACTGTTTCCAACTCGCGCGTGCGTTCCGCGATTGCGCGCCCGGCTTTGATCATCGCCTGTGCAACCGAGTCGAACTCGGCGACAGACGTCGACATGGGGTCGACCTCGCCCCCTGCGCCGAGCGCATCGGCGCGCGCGGCGAGGTCCACTGTGGCCTTGGTGAAGGTTTTACCGACCACGTAGCCCAGAGCCAGCGAAACAAGCAGCGCGGTGAGGCCTGTTGCGCCAATCTGTGCGAGCGACCACCACAGAGGCGCCTGAACATCTGAGAGCGGAACATTGGCGGTGTAGAACCAGTCCGAATACGGCGATCGGTAGTAACCGGCCAGCAGCGTGGTGCCTTCGAAATTGCTGGACCGGAAAGTACCGGAGCGGCCGACGATCTTATTCACATATTCGGGCAGACCCGGCCTGCCGGTCCACTGATCGTGCAGCTTCGATCTCGCAACGTAATTGCCCTCACGATCACCGACACCGACCGTCCACCCTTGCGGTACAGCTGGCAGCATGACGAGGCGAACACGCTCAGTCGGGACCGACATCGAAAGCAGCAGCGGCTGGCCTTTTGAGCCCGAGACTTGTCTGGTGACTGCGATGCGATATTCGTTCGATCCCGGCGCGGCGAACACGTTGCTGACCAGCACGCCAGCAAGATCCAGGTGCTCGCGCTCCTCGGGCGTCAGCGGTTCGGCCGAAGGCTCGGAGCCCTTGGCTGATTGCGTGCTTGCCAAGACGCGGCCAGCGAGATCACGCAGCGTGACTACCTGATCCGTACCCTGGACGAGGCGCCTCGCCTCGTTGGCAAAATCGGGCAGATCACCATTGGCGAGACCAGGAGACTTGGAGAGGCCATCGAGGCTCGTCTTGATGATTGCTAGCTCGCCGTCAACGATCAGCGACACCTGACGAGCAGTCCAAAGCGCCTCCTGCTCGATGCGGTGCTGCTCATGCAGGGCGTAGGCGACGAACAGGTAGGCAGCAAACAGCCAGACCGGCAACACGGCGGCCGCGATTAGTCCAAGCAGATGGGCTCGTGCCGATCGACGAGGCAAACTCGCGTCCCCTGTTTGTCCCAACGTTGCAACCATACCCCCAAGCTGACGAACGACAAGTGTGGATTAGCTCCCGCGCAAATATCGCGACTAGGCAGCGGCTTGGAAGGCGGCTGCACCTCATCGTCAGCGCACGACCCAAAGAGAGGCTGCGTTCGCTCGCGTCATTCTTTTGTACTCTTTGCGATGTAGCACCAGTTGCGGCGGGCTAAGGAGGAGGCCGAAATGACGACGAGCCTTGCCGGCGCGCTGAAGGACCGTGGCAAGCGCGCGGTGAAACGGCTGATCGGCTATGATTCGCGCAACTGGCTGCGCATTCGCCAGATCGAAGCTTTCACGGCCTTCCTCGAAGCGGCCAATCGCAAATCCCGCGACGTCATCGAAATCTCACCCGGCTGGAACCGCTACTGGCGGTCGATGTGCCCGAACTACCGCTCGGTTGATTTCCCCGAGTTCGACATCTGCCGCGACCGCACTGACGAGCAATTTTCCATTGTCATCGCCGACCAGGTGCTCGAGCACGTTCAGCGGCCGCTCGCGGCCGCCGCCAACATCCACGCAATGACCAAGCAAGGCGGCTGGGCGATGGTCGCCACGCCTTTCCTGTTCCGGGTGCATGCACGGCCGCATGATTACAACCGCTGGACGCCGGCGGGATTGAAGCAGGTCATGATCGAGGGCGGCTTCGCAGAAAATGACGTGCAGGTCTTCGGCTGGGGCAACAAGGCCTGCGCGAGGGCGCACATCGGCGGGCCGGTGCGGGCCTACGGCCTGTGGCGGGATCTCAGCAATGACGAGGAGTACCCGGTCATGGTGTGGGCATTCGCAAAAAAGGGATGAGCAGATCGCGGCTCAGGAGCTGATTGCCGTGCGATCGCCGCTGGAAATCAAATCTTCATCTTAACCAAGCATGCTAGCGCGCTCTTAGCGGCCCAATGGGTCAGACGAGTTCGACGATGAAGCATTCTAGAGCTTAGCGGCCGTGTCAGATCCGATGCACCTCGATGGGCATGACAGCCCTGCCCTCGCCGCCGAAGTCGACCGGCTTCTGGCGCGCCGCACGCGCGACATCCGCCTAAAAGGCGAAATAAAGAACCGCTTTCGGGCACGTGTCTGGCCGCAAACGGCGAAAATCATTCGCTCTTGGATGACCTGGGTGGCCTTGCTTGACGTGCTAACCCTGGCGCTCAACATGCTGATGCTGCCAAGGTCTGTCGCGCACTCCATGCTGCTGCCGGGCGCCATCATCCCGCCCGTGGCAGTGGCCGTTGTTTTCGCCTGGCGAAAACCGCAGGCGGCCTGGCTGCAAGGAACCTCCCTGATTGCGGGCATGTTCCTCATCCTGCTGTCCGTCGCATTGGTCGGCGTAAGCGCTGGTGGCGAGTTCTATGAACGGCAATTGAATGTCATGCTGTTCGTTGCCATTACCGCCATCATTATCTTCGGTATCCCGCTGGCCTGGACGGTGGCCATCGCCGGGCTGGCGCTCGGGCTGTATCTCGTGTTTCAGCTGCAGAACCCGGCCATCGGCTTGGGAAGCGCCGTGGCTGCGACACTGTTCTTCGCCAGTGGTATCTTCGCAACCGTCGCCGCGCGACGCATCATGACAATTCTGGCTCAGAAGACTTTCCTGTTTGAGCTTCGCGATCGCCGCCGGGTTGCCGAACTGGCTAAAGCGAACCAGCGGTTGGAAACATTGGCAAGGACCGATCCGCTCACCGGCATCGCCAACCGGCGCTGGATGACGGAAACGCTCGGCCGCATCTGGGGAAGCGACAAACGCTGCCTTGACGGTGCCGCAATGCTCATGTGCGACATCGACCACTTCAAGAAGCTCAACGATCACCTCGGCCATTCCGAAGGCGACCGCTGTCTGGTCGAGGTCGCCCGAATTATCCAGGAAAACGTCAGGCGCGATCACGATCTCCTGGCCCGCTACGGCGGCGAAGAGTTCCTCGTGCTATTGCCTGGGGTGACCGAGGAAGAGGCGACCTCGGTGGCCGAACGCATTCGAAAGAGCATTGAGGCCGCAGCCATTCCCAACCCAGGGTCTCGCGTTCGCCGCGTCACCCTCAGCATTGGAGTAGCGGTTCAGAGCGCGGACCAGGCCATCTCACCGGAGCAGCTACAGCGTCACGCCGACGCAGCGCTCTATCTGGCCAAGCAAGCGGGCCGTAACCAGGTGCAACTCCACACGCCGGAGTCAACCAGGAACCAGACCATTCGGGTCGGACGCTAGCAAGCTTCATTAGCTGACAACAAACGAAGTTGGCGGCCCCGGCCGCCCTTTCGGCCGAGCGGCAGACAGAGGAGCCAGGGGAACCAGAGCTTGGTTTCGCCGTTTTCGGTTGGGCGGGCCAGCGTATCCCGTCGCTTGCATGTGAGGGACGAAGACGTGGCGGCCAATGACATCGCTGAGGGGGAAATCTTCGGAGCGGAGGAGATAGGCACAGAGCGGGTGTCCACAGGCAGCGAAGGCCTCGACGATATCTTGGGCGGCGGACTCGATCCCGACAGGATGTATCTCTACGAAGGCCGCCCCGGCACCGGCAAAACAACCATCGCGCTTCAATTCCTTCTCCAGGGCGTGCAGCTTGGCGAGCGCGTCCTCTACGTCACCCTGTCAGAGACACGTCGTGAGCTGGCGTTGGTCGCCAAGAGGCACGGCTGGACGCTGGACGGAATCGAGGTTTTCGAGTTGGTCCCGCCCGAAACTTCTCTCGATCCCGAACGCGAACTGACGATCCTTCATCCGGCCGAAGTTGAGCTCAGCGAAACAACGAACCTTGTGTTCGAGAAGGTTGCGGCCCTCAATCCCTCGCGAGTCGTCTTCGACAGCCTTTCCGAGTTGCGTCTGCTGGCACAGAACTCGTTGCGGTATCGACGCCAGGTTCTCGCGCTCAAGCACTTTTTCGCCGCGCGCCGCTGCACGGTGGTGCTGCTGGACGACCTCTCATCGGCGGACTCCGATCTGCAACTGCACTCGATCTGCCATGGCGTGATCAACCTCGAACAGCTCGCCTTGGATTATGGGGCCGAGCGCCGTCGCATCCGCGTAATCAAAATGCGCGGTATTCGGTTCCGCGGCGGCTACCATGACTTCACGATCGTCAAGGGCGGGCTCAGGATCTTCCCGCGGCTTATTGCAGCCGAGCACCATACCAAGTTTGCGGGAGATCCCACTCCGACCGGCAACGCAGAACTTGACAAAATGCTCGGCGGTGGGATCGAGCGGGGAACCAATGCCCTCTTCATCGGCGGCGCCGGGGTGGGGAAATCGTCACTGGCTTTGACATTTGCGCTGGCTGCAGCCGACCGTGGCGAGCACGCCGTCTATTTCGCTTTTGATGAGGGACTGGGCACTATAGAGGGGCGAGCGCAAACGTTGGGAATGCCGCTGGAGGAGGCATTGGCCGCCGGAAAAATACGGCTCCAGCAGATCGACCCCGCTGAGCTGTCCCCCGGCGAATTCGCCGCAGGCGTACGGGCGAGCGTCGAGCGCGACGGTGCCCGGATCGTCGTGATCGACAGCTTGAACGGCTACCTCAATGCGATGCCCGATGAGCGCTTCTTGATCCTGCAGATGCACGAGTTGTTGACGTATCTCGGGCAGCAGGGAGTAACGACCATTTTGATACTGGCTCAGCATGGCCTGGTTGGCCCCATGGCTACTCCACTCGACATCAGCTATCTCAGCGACGCGGTGCTTATGCTGCGCTATTTCGAATTCGGCGGCTCGGTCCGACGGGCACTTTCTGTGGTCAAGAAGCGGAGCAGCAATCACGAGCATACGATCCGTGAATTCCAGCTGACGCCGACGGGCATTGCACTCGGTCCGCCGCTGACGCAATTCTCCGGTATTTTCTCGGGCACACCGATCTACAATGGCGATCAGGAGCTACCAACGGTGCGCGTTACCAGGGATCGGGGCTGACATGGACGGCAGCGCCGTCCTTGTGCTGGCTCCCATCGGGCGGGATGGACCGGCAGCAGTGGAAATTCTATCGCGCATCGGAATTGCGGCGATCGTGTGTGCCGACTTTTCCGCTTTGGTCACACGTTTAGGACCGCAATGCCTTGCCGTGATCGCCACGGAAGAAGGCCTGTTTGGCCGAGATATTCCCGCGTTGATCAGTTGGACACAGAACCAGCCGGTCTGGTCAGACCTGCCATTCATCATTCTCACGAGCCATCTGGCCCACCAACGGGCCGCCGCCTGGCGAGCCGATCTTGTTTCATCGCTCGGCAACGTTACGCTGCTGGAACGCCCTGTTGAGGCGATTACTCTGACCAGTTCCACGCGTGCAGCGCTACGCGGGCGTCAACGCCAATATGACCTTCGAAGGCTGCTCAGCGAACTGGAGCATGGAAATGAACGCTTCCGGTTGATCGTGGAAAACGCCCGCGACTATGCGATCATTTTCAGCGATCCGGACGACACCATCACCGACTGGCTGCCGGGCGCGGCCGCTGTGTTCGGCTGGAGCGCAGACGAAATGATTGGCAAGCCAACCTCCTCCATCTTTACGCCCGAGGACCAGGCAAATGGCGTGCCGGAGCATGAACTCAGCCGCGCTCGCTCCGACGGCGTCGCTCCCAATATTCGCTGGCATAAGAGCAAGAGCGGAGGGCGCGTTTTTCTTGACGGCCAGACGGTGGCACTTCGCAATGACGATGGAACTATCCGAGGGTTCTTGAAGATCGGCAAGGACATAACCGAGCGCAAGCGCAATGAGGAGCGCCAGGCGGTGCTGACCGCCGAGCTACAGCATCGCGTCCGCAATGTCCTGGCGACGGTCGCCTCCCTCGTGAAGAGGGGCGACACCGGGGGAACAACGCAGGAGTTTCGAGAACGGCTAAGCGGTCGCATTGCCGCGTTGGCGCGCACCCAGACCCTGCTTACACGCTGGGCCGGAGAAGGTGTCGTTCTGGATAGCATTGTGCGCGACGAACTGCTGGCACAAGCCGCCGATCCCTCGCGAATTTCAATCGAGGGGCCGCACGTCCTGCTCATGCCGAAAGCCGCTGAAGTGCTGACATTGGCAATCCACGAACTCGCCACAAACGCTGCGAAATATGGCGCTATTGGCGCGCCCGGTGGCCAAATCGCCCTGCGTTGGGAGCGCAGAGAGCGAAAAGGCCAAGACTGGCTGCAGTTCCACTGGAAAGAAAGCGGTATGGAGATCTCACCGCGTGGAGACATGCGAAAGGGATTCGGAACAGAGCTGATCACGCGTCGTGTCCCGTTTGAGTTGAAGGGCACGGGCGAGATGCGCCTGACCGCCGGCGGTCTTCATTGCCGCATTGCCCTCCCGCTCAAGCCGAGCGAAAGCGTCCTGCAAACTGACGTGCCCGCTGACCTCCTCAGTGCCAGCAGGAATAGTTCATGAGCGTCGAGCTGCTCGCCGGCCGTACGGTGCTGATCGTCGAAGATGATTTTTACTTGGCCGACGATACCCAGCAAATCCTCGAGAGTGCCGGGGCGTTCGTCTCTGGTCCCGTTAGCAGCCCCCAGGATGCCCTTGCCGCCATTTTGGAAGAAAAGCGACCTGACTGTGCACTGTTGGATGTTAACCTCGGCGGCGGGCCCAGCTTCGAATTGGCCTTCGCTTTGAGGGCGAGGAACATACCTTTTGTCTTCCTGACCGGTTATGACGCGGAGATCATTCCGGAAGAGTTTGCAAGCACTCCATGCCTGCAGAAGCCGGTGGAGCCCGCGAAGCTTCTTGCTGCTGTTGCTGCTCTTCGCTCTATCTAGCCCACCGACGACTATGCCAATCCGCCGCTTCAACACGCAATGGCCAGTTCAGACTCGAGGAGCGGCACCGCCCCGTTGGCGTAGAGGATGACAGCATCCTCGAACTCTCCGGTGGAAGGATCCCCGGTCCGGCTGAACGCAACTACGCCGGCAGAGCTCGCCGCAAGCTTTTCTGCCAGTCGCAGAGCGTGCTCAATGTCCTGGACCTCTGTCGCGTCTCCAGGCGTGATCGCCCCTTTTGGCGTAAGCCTGAAACTCTGAACCACAAAATACGTGAGCAATGCCGCCTCCTTCGCCGCGTCAATCTGACTCAGCCATTGGAACAAAACAAGTACAAACCTGGCGGGCCAGTGCGACAAATCCACAGCCCAGGGCTGCAGAAGTAACATACCTACCTTGACAGAGTAGGTAGGTGATACCTACTGTTTGCCCTTACGAACTGGAGAAGGACGGTGGAATCAGTCACTCAAGCGCAGCAGTCCCGCGATCCTTCCGCTTGGGCCGTACAGCATCAGCACTGCCGCGCAGGCGAGGTCTTCGCTCTTGCCCTCCCATGCCCGGACGGTTTCCTCAATCTTGCCCCGAACGGCCGCGGCAACCGTTGGGTCGTCGAGCTTGACGTCCTCGGCGGCGAGCATCAGCGCCATGGCGCCTTCGTTAATTTCCAGCTTCGGACAGATCTTGGTGCCGGCGATTGCCTGCCCGACATGGGACATAACGGCCAGTTGCCCATCGCTGTAGGCAAAGGCCGAACCGGTCAGGGCAAACAACGAGACGGCAGCTCGCACCAACATTCTCATCCAATACCCCCTGCCCGCAATGCGCGGTTTGAACGCTATCACAAGGACGAAGCCGTCGCGAAGCGGCTCGCTGCCGCTGCTTTCATTGCCGCCACCCTGTTCTGCGCCGCTGTCACGGCCGGCGCGCTCTGATTACCCCAAGGAGACCCGTCTTGCTCGATACAGTCCAACGTTCAAAAGCGCGCCGAGAGTTTCCGGAAGCTCCGGGCGAGGCCCATCCACGCTGCCTGGAAATGGCAGAGGCAATGCGCGATCTGTTTGCTGTTGGCGGTGGCGTTCGGCTTGAAGACTTGGTCGGGGCCGGCTTCACAAGCGCCGAAATCATCGAATTTCAGGACAGCGCCGCACGTCTGGCTTTGCTCGCCAGCACCAAGCAGATCACCATTCGCCCGGATCTGCTTGCGGACATGATTGAGAAGGCCCGGCACGCCGCGCCCAATCGGCCACCGCTGCCAGGCGGCGCGCAGCCTACACAGGGCCTCATCGTGGCCTGGGGCCAGTATTGTGCCGCCCGTGCTGCCCTGCTGCTCGACCCCTGGTCGGGTCAACGCGAGCGCTGCATTTCCGTGCTGTCGGGCTATCTCGACCGGCTGCCGATCTTCCCGGCCATTCGCTCGAGCGTTCTCACCGCCGTCGAAGCAGCCATGCCGCAGGTTCACCAATGAGGCCCGCCAGCAACGCGCCGAGCGCTAGACCCGCCATCATCCCAACCTTCAAGCCGGACGGGTCGGCCTTCGACCTGCTCGAGCCGAAGGCGTCCGACATCAGCTTCGCCGATATGGCCAACACGCTGTCCAAGCTCGCGCGGTTCAATGGTCTCTATCGCTGCCCGGCCTACTCTGTGGCGCAGCACTCGGTGATGGGTGCCGACGCGCTGTTCCGCGAAACCGGCGACGGCGTGGCCGCCGGCTA
The DNA here is from genome assembly GCF_003952605.1 of Mesorhizobium sp. M1A.F.Ca.IN.022.06.1.1. Taxonomy (NCBI): domain Bacteria; kingdom Pseudomonadati; phylum Pseudomonadota; class Alphaproteobacteria; order Hyphomicrobiales; family Phyllobacteriaceae; genus Mesorhizobium; species Mesorhizobium sp. M1A.F.Ca.IN.022.06.1.1. The sequence continues at coordinate 1,300,429 of NZ_CP034455.1, forward strand.
TTTCCTTCTTCATGACGGACATGAATACGCGCTCGGCGACATCACCAGGCCGGCAGTCGACCTGATCCAGCATCACATCGGCCGGCTGGCGACCGACGCAGGATTGGATGCAGATTTCATCGACCGGCTCGCCCACCGCGCGATCGCGTCGGTCAAGCGCAGCATCGACGTTGCGATCTACCAGGCGGCTGAATTGCCCAACATCGATACCGTGCCGGCCTATGGCCGTCAGATCCGCGACATGGACGATCGCATGCTGGTTGCCGAGGCCGCGGCGCTGTTCGGCGCCCAGCCGAACAGCGCTTGCCTGCCGCGCGTTTCGCTGCCTCCGCCAAAGCTTGTCGGCACGATCGAGCCGTGGGGCGCCATGAAAGCGGAGCTAGCCTTCATCGACCGCCTGCAGCGCTATCTCGGTATCGCGGCGCGGGCCTGCTGAACGTGCAGTTTTCGCCATGAACACCAGCGGCAACGGCACTCCATGAACGGGTCCGATGAGTACACGGAAAACGCGCCGCTGCGGCTGGACATCGCGGCTCGGATTGCTTTCCCTGATGGCTCGATGGGCCCGGCCGGTTTGCGCAAGGAGCGCGACCGCGGGCGGCTAGAGACGGAAATCATCGCCGGCAAGGAATACACCACACTCGCAGCAATCGGGAGAATGAGAAAACTATGCCGCGTCCAAGCAAGGGAATTAGACTCGTCTGGCGGTCCGAGAGCCGAAAGGCCGACGGCAGCTTGCGCAGCAAGGCCGGCTGGTACATCGAGGACGCCGGAAGACGGCATCCCACTGGCTGCGGCAAGAGCGAGCTTGTTGAAGCTCAAAGGCAGCTCGCCGACTACATCAGCGAAAAGCATCAGCCGACGCGCCAGCGCAACCGCGACCCGGACCAAGTAAACATCGCCGACGTCATCAACGTCTATGCCGAGGACGTCGTCGCGCTCAATCCGTCGCAGAGCTATCGCAAGGAAGCGGCCGCGCGCCTGCTCGCCATTCTGACATTCTTCACCGGCACGGTCGCCGACATCTCAGGCGCGCTCTGCCGCGAATATGTCAACGGCCCGGCCAAGAAGGGCCGGATCCTGCCTACGGCGGCGATGGCACGCCGGCAGCTCGAGGATCTGCGCGCGGCCATCAATCACTATCACGCCGAAAAATACATCACGGCCGTGCCGAAGATCGTGTTGCCGGCGCGATCCGAGAAGGCCAAGCGCGCGCTGACGCGATCAGAAGCGGCGAGGCTGCTCTGGGCAGCTTGGCAGATGCGGCAGACCTGGAAGGGGCAAGAGAGCGATCGCCGGACGGGCCGGCACGTGGCGCGCTTCATCCTGACCGGGCTCTACACCGGTACGCGATCCGCCGCCATCTGCGGCGCCGCGACACGGCCCACAATGGGGCGTGGCTTCGTCGACCTTGAGCGCGGCGTCTTTTTCAGGCGAGCCGCCGACATGGTCGAGACCAGGAAGCGACAGCCGCCGGTCAGGCTGCCGGACCGGCTGCTGGCGCACATGCGCCGCTGGGCGCGTACCCCGGTTGACATCAAGACCAAGGGACGCGGCAAAAGCCGCACGATCGGCCGCATGATCGCGCACGAATTCATCGTCGAATGGGAAGGCGGGCCGGTTCGATCGGTGCGCAAGGCGTTCAAGTCGGCCTGCGAGATCGCTGGCCTCGGCTGGTACGAGCCGCGGATCGTCAAAGGCATCGAGACACAAGTCTTTGTCACAGATGTCACCCCGCACACGCTGCGCCATACCGCTGCGACATGGCTGATGCAGAACGGGGTCGAGCTTTCCAAGGCCGCGGACTTCTGCGGCATGACGGAAGCCGTGCTGCGCAAGCACTACTACCACCATCACCCCGATTTCCAGGCCGACGCCGCCGCGGCGATCACCGCCAAGGCGCCGGCGCCGCGCCAGAAGAGCAACATCGTCCGATCGGGTGTCTCCCACCTGAAACCCACCTGAAACCCCGGAAACAAACGTGAACAAAGGCCCCAAAAGCGGCCGATCATTAATGGCAAAAGCCCGGAATTCCGGGCTTCTTCTGGCAAGACAGCTTGTTCGGGACGATGGGGTCGCAGGTTCAAATCCTGCCACTCCGACCAGAACGAAATCTCCCGAAAGTCTTTAGTTTCCCTGATTATTCAAACCTTTCGGCTTCGCGCAGAGAACCGTATCGCTGCGTGATGCTTCAAGACGCGACGCGCTTGCCGCATATCAATGCTCAAGCCGAACTGATGATCGCCTACGGCGCCAGGAAGGAAGGGCTTGCCGTCGCGCGCACCGGCTCGGAACGAGCATAACCGTCACGCCTGATGCCGCCATGGTCGATCAGGCGAGCGATCACGGCGCGCCGTGCGTGATACGGCGTCAGCGTGTGGTCGGCATTCGGCAGCGAGACCCTGGTCACGCCGCGAATGCTATCGAGCCGCTCTTCCTCCGAGCCAAAATGGCGGGCGATCTCCTTGAGGCTCAGATCGCCTTCCGAGGTTACGAGGAGGACCCGCACGCCGCGGCCGCATAGGTCGCGCATCCAGCGTTCCACCCGCCGCTGTCCAAGCAGCGCGGCCGGATGCAGCATCGACAATGTGGACTTGATCGCCTCCAGCCCGCGCCGGATGATCAGCCGGGCGCATCGCGAAACGATCCCGCGCCATGCGGGGGCGGCCGGCTCGCGGCTCTCCTGCATGGCGCCAGCGTTCTGCCCGAGCACGGCCTTGGAGGTCTCGTAAGTCTTCCAGACCGCCATCTCCAGCGCGTAGGAACTGTTCCAGGCGAAGCAGAGCGGGTTGATCATGGTCAGCATCCGTACCCGCCGATCGGCCCGCGCGGCGTGAAAAGCCTGAAACGCGCCGGCGCAGGTGCCGACCAGGCCGACCCCGGGGTAGCCGGCTCGCTCCATCCAGTTGATCGCACGACTTACATCATGGCGCGTGCGCCGGTCATAAAGGAACAGGCGCCCTTCCTCGGTCGGATCGCTGAGGCCAAGTCCGGGCAGGTCGACGCGCAGCGAGGCTACGCCTTCCGCCGCCAGGGCTCGCGCCGCTTCCACCGTGCCGCGCGCCCAGCCGACATGCGGCACGCCACCGGCATTGAGGAAGATCACCGGCTCGGCCTCGGTCTGGCGTTCGCGCGGTCGGCAAAGCACACCGCAGATCATCGGCGCCGGTCCGATCAGCACCGGGCTTTCCGTGTAATGCGGACCGTCCAGGATCTGCGACACATCGCGCGGCATGGCCTTTCCCGCTGCCGCTTTGCCGGGCTGGTCGGCGATCCAGGCGGCGCAGCGATCGAGAGCGGCGGCCGGAATCCGGTTGGCGGTCGGGTCGCACATCAAGAGAGGATAGCCATCGAACTCGGCCGTCGCGATCTCCGCAGCGCCCGCCGTGTCGCCGCCGACCTCTTCGGCAGCCAGCGGCTTGCCGTTTGTAAGCACCAGCATCGGCAGGGATGGAAGGCCAGCCGCGGCATGCCGCCAATCGAGCGCCGAGAGATCGGCCAGCGTTTCATGCGAAATTCGGAACCCGGCGGCCTCGCGCCCCTCGGTGAAAACCCCTTCGCCCGCCGAACGGCTGGCCAGCGGCGCGTCGATCATGCGCGACATGGCTGTGACCTCGCGAACATAGGCCTTGCCGGAGGACGGCGGCGCGAGCAGCACGAGACCCGCCACGTCGTCGCGTCCGGCCGCCGCCAGCGGGGCCAGCAGGGCACCAAGCCGGAAGCCGACCAAAATGACGTCCGCCACGCCGCAATCCTGCTTCAGCCGATCGATCGCCGCGCCTATGCTCGCCGTCCACCGTTGCACCTGACCGGGCGTTGAATGATCCTCGGCGGCATTGCCGCAGCCGGGATAGTCGAATTGCAGCGCCGGCAGACCGTTTTCGGCCACCTTGTCAGCCAGAAGCCGCAGGAAACGCCGGCTGCACAGGTCCTCGTGGCCATGGGCCCCGGCGATCACGACACCCCGGCCGCGTCGCCCGGTTCCCCTGCCTTCATGAAGCCAGCCGATCGTGTCGGCGAAGACGACCCCCTTCATGCCACGCTCCCGGCAGGCCGCAACGAACGCATGATCTCCGCCCTGGTCTCTACATTGTCGGCTTGCGGCGCATCGTAGGCCACCTCGCGATCGCCATTCAGCGCCGTCACGACGCCGGCCGGAGTGGCAGAGGCCGGCCCATCCAGGCCAATTTCCTTCACCGCGCCCGGCATCAGGTGGAAGCCGTTCTCGCGCGGGAAGAACAGCCCATCCTTGATGGCGACGTGATAGGCGGCGCGCTTGCAAGCGAGCCGCAGGCGCCAGCCGTCTCTGCCGCGCATCAGCCCTGCCGACAGGCCGACATCGCGTCGCGCGGTCATGACGCCGGGAAGCACATGAAAGGCTTCGGCCAGGATCTCGCCGTCGCGGTCTTCCAGCCTTGCCACGGTTACCTCGTGCCCCGCTGGGCCGAAGCGATAGGCATAAGACAGATCAAAGAAGGCGCCGAGCAGCGAGAATGCCGCAAGCGACTGCGTCCCGCGCGCCTGCAGAGTGACCGGCCGGCGCGCCGCCACCACCGGGGTGACGCCGTCGCGCAGGCAGGCAAGCGATAGCGTCGCCTCGACTGCCCTTGCCGTGTCATTGACGAGATGGACGCTCAGCCCGTTGACGCCCTCATCGCTCAGCGTCAGCCGGAGCGGCGCGAAGGCGCGTCTCAGCGCATGCCAGACCGATTTCGGCCGACCGGCAGAATCGACGACGCCCCACCCTGCTCCCGGGAGCAGATCCTTCCAGAAGAACACCAGCGCGCCCGCCGTCGGGGAGGCCGGTCTGCGCCATTCATCGATCGTGCGCTCAACCACCTCGGCAATGACAGCGCGCGAGAGGTCGAGGTAGCGCGCTGGATCCTCCATGCGCAGCCGGCGAGCGTCGACGCCGAACAGCGTCTCCAGATAATGCTCGCGCACGTCCTCGAAATCCCACGACGCACCTGCATCGCGCGGCACGCCGGCCTTCCAGCGCGGATCGTGGCCGGGCGGAACGGGCAGATGCTCATCGAGCGTCGCCTGTTCCGGCACGTTGGCGAAGGCGAGGCATTCGCTGGCGAAACGCACCTCTGCGCGGCGCGCGTCCTCCAGTGGCCGGCAATAGGCGCCGACGCCATAGTAGTGCGTCGGGCCGCCATCCGCGGCGAAGGGCAGGCTGCCGCCGGAGGGCGAGGAGGACACGAGCGCCAGATCGGGCAGGATCGCCTGCGCGGCCGGACGCACGACATCGTCGAACCAGGGTGTCGGATCCATCGCCACCGGCATGCCGAGCATCGCGGCCTGCTGCGCCACCTCGCTGCCGCCGCACAGCACCGCCAGCGACGGCGAATGCCGAAGCCGCCCCAACAGGTTCTCCACCTCGCCCGACAGCGCCGCCCGCCAGGCCGCGCTCTTCGCCGGATAGTCGAAATTGGCAAGCATCAAGTCCTGCCAGACCAGAATGCCCATCTCATCGCACAGCTCGTGGAAGGCATCGCTTTCATAGGCGAAGGTGCCGCCGACCCGCAGCATGTTGACGCCGGCTTGGCGCGCGAGATCGAGGTCGGGCTCGATTTCGGCTCGCTCGCAGGGCAGTCGCACGGGATCGGAGGGCGTCCAGACCGCGCCGCGGCAGAACACCGGCACGCCGTTGACGACCAGGCGAAAATCGCGTCCGTCAGCACCGCGATCGATCTCGATGCGGCGGAATCCGACTCGGCCCAGCCGGCTGCGCACCGTGCCCAGCGTCGCCATGACTTCGTGCAGCGCCGGCTCGCCATGTCTGTTCGGCCACCATGGGGCGACATCGGCAATGGCCAATTCCGCCGTCAGCCGGGTGGGTGTCTCGAACTTGAGGGGCGCGCGCACTCCGGCACAGCTGACATGCGCCGTTTGCGCATTGTCGAAGGGTTCGGCGAGGGTTATCGCAACGGCAAGATGCCCGGTCGTGCCGTCGAGCCTGGCGCGCATGTCGGCATCGAGGATGCGCTGCCCGCCATTTTCGTGGATCAGCTTGACGGGACGCCACGGCCCGACGACATCGAAGCTCGGGCACCAGCCCGGCATATGGCCGATCAGGGTCGTGCGCACCAGCCGCAGCCGCTGATCGTCGATCATGCGAGGGCGCCAGCGGGCGCGCGGACCGATCGCCGTTTCCAGATGGCGGTCGAGACTGCGAAAGACGATGGCGAGCTGCTCGCCCCCTGAAAGGCTTACCGCAGCCTCATGGCGCTCGAACATCGAGGTCGAGGTGAACAACAGCCGATCGTCAAGCCAGACCTCGGCGACAGTCGCCAGCCCCTCGAACACCAGCCGCACCGGACCGGTCGCGTCGAGCCTGCGGCTGTACCAGACATCGCGGTCGTGCAGCCGGGTTGGCTGCTTGCGGTCCCAGCGGCCATGCTTTTCCAGCGTGGCGGCCGCCGTGCCGGGACAGGCCGCGTCCAGCCATTCGGCATTTGCGTCTATGTCATCCGGCGAAGCCCAGGCACCTGCCGCCGAGATGGCCATCCGCCACCCCCGATCCAGCAATCCGGCAGTGCCGGCGATCGACACCGTGGCGTCCATTCCCCCACCCATCATCAAATGCGCGTCGGCCGGCCCGCTAGGCCGCCTTGGAGGCGACACCGGCCATGCGGGCGTCCAGCACGTTCATCACCGTTTCGTAGGCCTGCGCCATCGGCGCGATTGCTTCGGTCAAGCCGTCGAAGCGCTGCCGCGCCATCGCGCGGGCGAGCTTGAACTGCATGACCTTGGCGCCCTCGGCAATGCTGCCGGCGGCTTGCACCGCCTCTGCCAGGCAGGTTTCGCCGTGCTGCCCCAGCCATTCGAGATGACTGCCAAGAAGTTCGAAATTCGCGCCGACCTGCCGCAGCGTGTTGAAGGCATAGGTGTGGAAATAGGCAGGCGACTTCGTCGCCAGCCTTTCAGCGTGGCGGCCGAACGCGGCCGCATAGGCGGCGAGCGGATTGCGCTTCGGCCGCCGCTTCAGGTGATGCGCGAGCAGCGCCGCCGCGGTCCCGACCGCGTCGCGGGCCGGGCGCGTGGCGTCGAGCTTCACGAATTCCGCGTAAGGAAACAGCGGCAGGTCGCCCGCCGACACACCATCCCATTGGCCGAAGATGCCGTCATAGTCTTGGCCCTCGAGCGCGAAGTAGCCGTCATTGTGGAAGTAGCGCATCTGCCGCGACTCGGGATCGAGCGCATTGATGCCGACTGTGGTCTTGGAGTGGCCGCTGCGGTAGGTGAGGCCTTTGGTGTCGGGCAGGTAGAAGGCATCGACCTCGACCAGCGGCAGCCGGCCGAGCTCGACTTGCGTCAGCACATGCGTCTCCAGCCGGTCGAAGACCGCCAGCTCTTGGATGTCCAGCCCCGCCAGCCTCTGCAGGTCGGCGGTCGGGAACTTGAAGAACGTGAACTGATCACCTTCGAAATCCTGCGCCGCGGTGAAACCGAGCGCCGCGACCGGATCGTGCCCGGTCGCGTGCAGAACCTCGATCAGAAGGTCGACATAGCAGTTGGTCTGCGGCCACCGCCTTTGCGGATCGTGCAGCCAGTGCGGCCGGTAGGTGGCCGGATCGAGGCCGGCGATAGCCCTCAGCATCTCACACGCTCCAGAGCACGTCGCGGACCGCCGCCGGCCAGGCTTCCGTGTCCGGCCCATGGTGGCGGAACAGCGCCAGCGCCACGCGCTCCAGCCCGAAGCCGACGCAGGCCGAATGGCAGAACTCCCCGTCGGCGAACTTCAGGCCCCAGGTCTGGCCAAAATGGTCCTGGTGACAATTGAAGCTCAAGCAGGCGGTCGGCTTCTCGATGCTGGTCACCGGAATCAGCAGCTCGAATTTCAGGCCCTGATCGCGCTGGTTGTTGGCCATCATCCTGCCGCCGCGGCCGAAGAACGGATCGTTGGCAAGATCGACCTCGCAGGGCAGGTCGAGCGACTCGATCATGGCCCTGCCGCGCTTCAGCCAGCTTTCGCGGAACGAGCGCACCTGCTCGGCCGTACCGATCTTGACGAACTCGCGCATGCGGAAGAGCTGCATGCGCGCCGGGTCCTTCGACGGCTCGTGGCGGAAGCAGTAGGAGGAGAGTTCGAAAAGAAGGCCCTGCGCCGGCACCGGGCCGCGCGCAGCTATTGTGGGATAGAGCGGATAGCAGGCGGCGGGTGTCAGCGCGAGGTCCGTCGCCTTCTGCAGCTCCGTCCAGTCTCCGCCGTCAGCCATCATGCCGAGCAGCTGCGCATGCTCCCGCTCGCCGCCCATGAAGGAATGCACGCAGCCGGCAAGCTGCGGAAAGTTTTTCATGTAGCCGCTCTTCTCCAGCGTCGCGCGGCTCATGCCCGGCGGAAAATGGATGCGAGTGGCCTCGTCGGGCGCGCCGAGGCGGGTGACGAGATGCTCGAACTGCTCGATCACGTCCTCGAACGCGCCCGAACGGCCATAAAGGCCGTCGACGCCGGATTCGAACAGGATGCCGTTCTCGAACAGGCTGTCGAGCAGCGACTTGGAGTCGAATGTCTTGGCGTCCATCTCAGCTCCCCAGGCCGGTGTCGAAGCGGCTCATCAGCATGAGCGTCGCGGTATTGGAAAGGATGCGGTCGTTGGAGATCATCACCGGCGCCGAGGTCACGTCGCGCAGGTGCCGGCCGACGCTGAACGGGGTACCGTTCTTGTAGCCAAGAATGCCGTTGACCAGCATGGCGAGACGCACCACGGCGCCGGCCTTCTCGCTGGCCGCGACCTTCAGCGCGTTGATCTCGGCGGCGAAGCCGATCGAAGACAGCGCGTCGTCGTCGCCCGCGGCCGCTTCGAAGCGGTGGATGGCGGCCGCAAGGTGGCCTTTCATCTCCTGCAAAAGGGCGGCCGCTTCGGCAAGCCTCAGCGCGCCCGGCGGCATGGAGTCGGGCTGCTTGCGCGCCGCCGCCTTGACGAAGGCCTGCGCCCGATTGAAGGCGTCGGCGGTGATGCCGAACCAGGTCGCCGCCCAGAAGATGTGCGAGCTGGCCAGCATCGACTGCGCCGCGATCTCGGAGAACGGCTTCGGGAATATCTGCGCCGCGTCACCCGTGGCGACCAGATGAAAGCCGTCGGAGCAGGTGCCGCGCATGCCGAGCGTGTCCCACACCGACGTGCGCTCAAGCGTGCGGTTGCCGTCGGCCGGGATCACCACCATCACCTGATCGGAGCTGGCCGCATCCGGGGCGCGACGCGCCGTGGCGAGGATGGCGTCGGCATAGTTGCCATAGGAGATGACGGTGGCTACCTTGGTCAGCGCGAAGCGCCCGCCGGCGACCTCGACCGCACAGATCGAATTGCGCAAATTGCCGCCGATGCCGGCCTCCGTCGTCGCCGAAGCCATCAGAAGCTGCTCGTCGGCGATGCGCCGCATATAGGCGCGGTGCCAATCGCTGGCGCCTCCGTGAGTGACAAAGCTCGACGTCTTGATCTGATGCATGGCATAGATCATCGCGCTCGAGCCGCAGGCCTGGCCGAGCTGCACGATGAGGTCGGCGATCTGCATCGTGCCGAGCCCCTCGCCGCCATGCTCGATCGGGATCGCCACGCCGAGCAGGCGCTCGCGCTTCAGCGCCTCGATCGTCTCCGCCGGGAAACGCCCCTCCTTGTCGACGGGGTCGGCATGGCCGGCGGCGATCTCGGCGACGCGGCGCATGCGCTCGGTCGCGGCTTCGGGCGCCTCCGCGAGCGAGGCCGCCTCTATCTTTCTCAACACGTTCATGGCTACGCCGCCTTGCGCGTCAACTGCGAAACCGCATCCGCGATGCTGGCCAGCGAAGAGAAGGTGCGCCGCGTCAGCATCGTCTCGGGGAATTCGATGTCGAACTCCTCTTCGAGCGCCAGCATCATCTGCACTGAGGCGAAGGAGGTCAGCCCCGCGTCATAGAGATTGGCGTCGTCGGCGAGCGCGCCGAAATTCAGCGGAATCATCGGATGCTGCTCGAGCAGCGAACGTATCTGGTCGATCATGGAGGCCCCACCCTTGCGTTGTGCAGCCGGCAATATCGCAGACGCAGCGCAACCGTGGCGTTAACGCCGCAGAGCAGTTTCAACCATGCCTAAGGATCGGTAACGGACCGCAATACAATTTTACGGCTCTCGATTCGGAGGGACCTCTGTCCGGGATTTTTTGTGGCTGCGTGTCCGCATCGATATCACGCCACGGCCCCTCCGCCGCCGCCGCGACCTGGCAAAAGCCTGCCGTCAATCAATCGATCAGATAAATGGTCGACAATAGGCCCTCACTTTGGCCTAATGGTTGCCGCGATCCCATTCGAGAGCTGCTGGACGATTTTTGGAACGGCGAGACCGGGGTAAGAGTATGAAGTTCACGCTGCGGGCTCTCTTGCCGTTGACCTTGATCGCAGGCTGCTCGTCGAGTGTTGCGTCGATCAATCCGGCGAAATACCACGGGATGAGCTGCGCCGACCTCAACAGCGCGCTCGGCGACACCGCCACCGATATTTCGCGGACGGCGATCAGCCGCGGCAAGGTCGCCAATACCAGCGTGCCGACTTGGCTGCTCGGCGGCGAGCGCGTAAAGACGGTCGTGGCCAATCGCGATACCGCCAGGATCGAGCGGCTGCAGCAACAGCAGCAGGCGATCATCGCGGCCAGGAAGAGCCGCTGCCCGTCCTCGCAGTGAGCAGGGCGTCGCCGAGCAGCGGAAATCTCAAGCGCTGATGCGGAACCTGGTCGTATCGATCGCCGCCTTCATCAGTGTCTGCGTGTAGGCTTCGCGCGGATTGCCGAAGATCTCCTCGGCCGGCCCTTCCTCGACGATCTTTCCCTGCTTCATGACGATGATGTAGTCGGCCATGGCGCGCACCACTGCGAGGTCGTGGCTGATGAAGAGGTAGGACAGTCCGTGGTCCGACTGCAGCTTGCGCAATAGCTCGACGATCTGCTTCTGCACCGAGCGGTCGAGCGCCGAGGTCGGCTCATCAAGCACCACCACTTTCGGCTTCAGGATCATAGCGCGGGCAATGGCGATCCGCTGGCGCTGGCCGCCGGAGAACTCATGCGGGTAGCGGTTGCGCGCGTTGGGGTCGAGGCCGACCTCGCGCAACGCCTCGACGGCACGCTGGTCGCGCTGTTTGCCCGTCAGCGAAGGCTCGTGCACCAAAAGCCCTTCGGTGATGACCTGGCCAACCGTCATGCGAGGCGACAGCGAGCCGAACGGATCCTGGAAGACGAGCTGCAATTCGCGCCGCAGCGGCCGCATCGCGTGGCGGTCGGCCTCTGAGATGTCGCGGTCGCCAAAGCGGATGACGCCGTCGCTGGGGAGCAGCCGCAGCAGCGCGCGGCCGAGGGTCGATTTGCCGGAGCCGGACTCGCCGACGATGCCGATCGTCTGGTTGCGCTTCAGCCGGATCGATATCTTGTCGACGGCCCGCAGCATCAGCGGCTCGCCGCCGAGAAAGCCACCGCCGATTTTGAAGACGACCTCGACGTTGCGGCCCTCGAGCAACACTGGCGAATTGGCGGGCGCGGCCGCCTTGGTGCCGGTCGGCTCAGCGGCGAGCAGCATCTTGGTGTAGGCGTGCTGCGGATTGGCGAAAAGCGCTTCCGCCTCGCCCTCTTCCACCACCTCGCCCTGGCGCATGACATAGACGCGGTCGGCGAAACGGCGGACGATGCCGAGATCATGGGTGATGAAGACGATCGCCATGCCGAGCTTGCGCTGCAGTTCGGCAAGCAGCATCAGGATCTGCGCCTGAATGGTGACGTCGAGCGCCGTCGTCGGCTCGTCGGCGATCAGGATGTCGGGATCGTTCGCCAAAGCCATAGCGATCATAACGCGCTGGCGCTGGCCGCCCGACATTTCGTGCGGATAGGATTTCATCCGCCGCTCGGGATCGGGGATGTGCACCAGTCTCAACAGCTTCAGCGCCTCTTCACGCGCGGCCTGGGCGCTCAGGCCGCGATGGCGGCGGATCGGCTCGATGAGCTGGTTGCCGATGGTGTAGAGCGGATCGAGCGAGGTCATCGGCTCCTGGAAGATCATGCTGATCTTGCGGCCGCGAACCTTGTTGAGCTCGCTCTTGGTCATCTCCAGCAGGTTGCGGCCGCGGTAATCGACCTGGCCGGTCGCTTCGCCATTGGAGGAAAGCAGGCTCATCGCCGCCATCATCGTCTGGCTCTTGCCGGATCCGGATTCGCCGACGACGGCGACGGTCTCGCCGGCATTGACCTTTATGCTGATGCCCTTCACCGCCTCGACCGTGCCGTCGAGGGTCTGGAAGCGGACGCGCAGGTCCTTGACGCTGAGGATCGTTTCGGAAGCCATGTCAGCGATCCCCATCCTTATCGATCTTTGGGGTCGAGCGCGTCGCGCAGGCCGTCGCCGACAAAGTTCAGCGCGAACAGCGTCGAAACCAGGAAGAAGGCCGGGAACAACAGCAGCCAGTTGGCATAGCCGATGTTCTTGGCACCGACCGAAATCAGCACGCCCCAACTGGTCATCGGCTCCTGCACGCCAAGCCCGAGGAAGGACAGGAAGCTTTCCAGGATGATGACCTGCGGCACCAGCAGCGTCATGTAGATCACCACCGGCCCGAGCAGGTTGGGGATGACGTGGCGCACGAGGATGCCGCGCTGGCCGACGCCCATCGCTTCCGCCGCCTGAACGTATTCTTGCCTGCGGATCGACAGCGCCTGGCCGCGCACGATCCGCGCCATGTCGAGCCACAGCACCGCCCCCACCGCCAGGAACATCAGCACGAAGTTGCGGCCGAAGAACACCACAAGCATGATGACGAAGAAGATGAAGGGCAGCGAGTAAAGCACGTCGACGATGCGCATCATCACCTCGTCGACCCTGCCGCCGGCAAAGCCGGCCGTCGCGCCGTAGATCACGCCGATGACGCCGGCGACGACACCGGCAAGCAGGCCGATCGCGAGCGAAATGCGCCCGGCCATCAGCGTGCGAGACAAGAGATCGCGCCCGGTGTTGTCGGTGCCGAAGAAGAAATATTGCTGCTTGACGGCCGAGCTCATGGTCATTTCGAGCCCATCGGGCGACTTGCTCTCGATCTTCGTGTCGTCGAAGGCGTCGGAGCGGTCGAGATAGCGGATATTGCGGTCGTCGATCGGCTTCTTGGAGGTGACGGTGACGACGACGCGGCTGCCGTCCTGGTGCCACTCCTTGATGTCGACGCGCATGCGTTTGATCGCGTCGCTCAGCGCGCCCTGGATCATGTCGGGTTTCGGATAGGCCAACAGGCTCGGCGGCGTGCGCACATAGTCGCCGTAGATGGTAGTGTATTCATGCGGCACGACCATAGGGCCGAATACGCTGATGACGGCAATGAATGCCAGATAGTAGAGGCTGAACATGGCGGCGCGGTTGCGCTTCAGCCGCGCCCAGGCATTGCCCCAGAGCGAGCGGCCGACGATCGGCTCCGGAGCGGCTACGGCAAGCTCAGTCATAGCGCACCCTCGGATCGACGACCGCATAGAGAAGATCGACGATCAGGTTGAAAACGATGGTGAAGAGCGCGATCACCACCACGGTTCCCATGACCAGCGTGTAGTCGCGGTTGAGCGCGGCGTCGACGAAGTAGCGGCCGACGCCTGGAATGGAGAAGATGGTCTCGACGATGATCGAGCCGGTGAGCAGCGCCGCCGCCGCCGGACCGGTGAAGGAGACGATCGGCAGCACGGCGCCGCGCAGCGCGTGCTTGACCACCACCGACCAGTCGGAGAGGCCGAGCGCGCGGGCGGTGCGGATGTGGTGCGAGCGCAGGCTCTCGATCATCGAGCCGCGCATCAAGCGGGCGACGATGGCGATCTGCGGCAGGGCGAGCGTCAGAACCGGCCCGACCTTGTTGATTAAGGCGCCGTCGCCCCAGCCGCCGATCGGCAACAGCTTCCAGGAAAGGCCGAAGACGAGCTGGATCACCGGCGCGGTGACGAAGGTGGGGATGGTGCTGCCGGCGGTGGCTAGAGCGATCACCGAATAGTCGGCTATTTTATTCTGGTTGAGCGCCGCGATCGTCCCGAGGATCGAGCCCAGCAGCAGCGCCAGCACCAGCGCCGAGGTACCGATCTGCACCGAGATCGGCAGGCCCTTGGCGAAGAGTTCGGTGACGGTGAAATCCGGCAGGTTGTAGCTCGGCCCGAAACTGCCGCGCAAAAGATTGCCGAGATAGTGGAGATATTGCAGCCAGAGCGGATCGTCGAGGCCGAACTGGGCTTCGAGATTGGCCCTGATCTCGGGGCTCAAGCCCCGCTCCTGGTTGAACGGGCCGCCTGGCGCGACGCGGATCAGGAAGAACGCCACCGTCACGATGACGAACAGCGTCGGGATGGCGGTCAATAGCCGCCGGAAGACATAACGCAGCATCGGCGCCCCGCTTCAGCCAGGGCGACGGCTCTCCAGACGAGATCGTGGCGCGCTGGCATCTCTGATCTTCGCACCGCGATCGCCGAAAATCCAATGCGACTTTCGGCCCGGCACGACGACAGACCGCGGCCGCAGCTCCCTAAAAGAGAGCGGCGGCACGGCCAAGGTTCCTTGTCAGTCCTTGGAGATGAAGCGAGACGGATGAATGTCCATCACATTGTCCTCGAAGCCATGCAGCTTGGAGGAAACGATGTCGTGGTAGCTGTAGTAGAGCAGCGGGATCTGGCCGACATCGTCGACGAGGATGCGCTCGGCTGCGGCGAGGTCCTTCATGCGCTCCTCAGGCTTGCCGCCGGCGGCGGCCGCCTTGTCCATGGCGGCTTCATAGGCAGGGCTGTTGTAGTTCGAGTAGTTGTTGCCGCTCGCCTTGCGCGAGATGCCGAGGAAGGTCTCCGGATCCTTGTAGTCGGCGATCCAGGCGGCGCGGGCGACGTCGTAGTTGCCCTTCTGCTCGAGGAAGCCATAGTGGGTCTTGGTGTCGGTGTTGAGCAGCGTCACCTCGACGCCGAGCGGCTTCAGCTGTTCCTGGATGGCGACCGCGGTGTTCTTGTGGTTCTCCGAGGTGTTGTAGCGGATCTCCATCTTCAACGGATGCTCGGGTGTATAGCCAAGCTTTTCCAGCACTTTCTTGGCCGCATCCTCGCGGTCGATCTGAGACATGTCGGCGTATTTGGCCAGTGCCGGCGTGTAGCCGTCGATGCCCGGAGGCACCATCGAATAGCCGGGCAGCATAGAGTTCTGCCAGACCTTCTCGGCGAGGAAGTCGCGATCGATCGCCATCGAGATGGCGTTGCGCAGCTCGACGTTGTCCCAAGGCGCCTTGTCGGTCTTGACCGCATAATAATAGGTGCCGAGATATGGCCCCACACGGATCTGGTCACCGAATTTGGTTTTGAGATCGGCGAGCTGTTCGGTCGGCAGGTCGCCATAGCTATCGAGTTCGCCGGCCTCGAAGCGCTTCATCGCGGACGAGCGATCCTCGGTCGGGATGTAGTTGACCACGTCGAGCTTGACGCTCGCGGCGTCCCAGAACTTCGGGTTCTTGACCAGTTTCATGTGGTCGTTGGGAACCCACTCCGCCAGCGTATAGGCGCCGTTGGAGACCAGCTTGCCCGGTTTGATCCAGTCCGCGCCGAGCTTGTCGATCGAAGCCTTGTTGACCGGATAGGTCGCCTGGTGGGTCAGCATCTCCAGGAAGTAGGGCGTCGGAGCCTTCAGTGTGACTTGCAGGGTGTTGGCGTCGATCGCCTTCACGCCCATATCCTCGGCCTTGCCTTTCTTGGTATTGAAGTCCTCGGCGCCTTTCACCGGATACAGCATTGAGGCGTATTCTGCAGCGGTGGCCGGGTCTTCCAGCCGATGGAACGAATAGACGAAGTCGTCCGCCGTCACCGGGCTGCCATCCGACCAGAGGCCGTCCTTGCGCAGCTTGAAGGTGTAGACAGTGCCGTCGTCGGACACCGTCCAGCTTTCGGCGGCGCCCGGAATGAGGTTCGTCTTCGGGTCATGCATGACGAGGCCCTGGAACAGGTCGCGTATAATATCGGCCTCGTAGACCGTCGACGTCTTGTGCGGATCGACCGTCTCCGCCTCGGCAGCGGATCCGCGATTGTAGACGGTCTCGGCAAAGGCGGGCGTGTAGAAAGCACCGGTCGCCAAAACCATCGTGGTGGCGAACACGGTCGCCTTCAGCAGGTTTTTGAGCATGAAGTCTCTCCCTTGTTGGCGCGGCCCCTCAACCACGCCTTGAGTGTTGACGCCCCGGAACCGTCAACGGGTCCCTTTTGAGCGCGCCGCCGGTTCCCTTCCGGCGGCTGGTGGCGGGAGACTAGACAGAGGAATATCTTATTTCAACTGCCCGCTGCTTGACGTTGAGTGAGCAGCGTTTCGCTAAAACAGCGAACTCTAAAGCTTAGGCGTCCCCGTTCAACTGTGTGCACCTTTCGGTTGTTCCAGCCGTTTTCTGTTTTTGCAAGCAGGTTTTGGCATTCTCCGGCCCATGCTGAAGAACCGAAATTTCCTTGCTCCTTGGTTCCGTTTCCGGGCTGACGCCGCGGGCACGTCTGCGGTCGAATTCGCCATGCTGGCGCCGATCTTCATCCTGCTATTGCTCGGAATGGTTGCATACGGAATCTATTTCGGCGCCAGCCATTCGGTCCAGCAGATCGCCGCCGACGCGGCGCGAACGGCGATCGCCGGCCTCAACCAGACGGAGCGCCAGGCGCTGGTCACCGATTTCATCAGCCATGACGTCGCCGGCTATGCTTTTGTCGACCCGAAAAAGCTGACGGTCGACGCCAAGGACAGTACCGTCGACGGCAGCCAGTTCATCGTCTCAGTCAGCTATGACGCGCGCGACCTGCCGATCTGGAGCCTGTTCCGGACGCTGCCGTTGCCGGGCACCACGATCCAGCGCCAGTCGACGATCCGGGTCGGAGGCATATGATGCGCTACTCCGCGGGGAGAGTGATGGACGCTGCGCGACGGCTGATCGCCGACCGGCGCGCCAATTTCGCGGTTATGACCGCGCTCTGCACGCCAGTGGCGCTGACGCTGACCGCGTTCGCGATCGATGAGGGCTCGCTTTATAACGAACGCCGCGCCGCGCAGTCGATCGTCGACCTCGCCGCGATCACCGCCGCCGCCAACATCAACAAAGCCCAGCAAGCCGTGCTGACGACGCTGAGGGACAACGGAATCACGTCCGTCGCCGTGCAGCAGCAGGGCACCAAAATCGAGCCGACCGGCAGCAAGGCGGTCGTCGAGGTCGTGCCCGGACGCTATTCGGGGGTCAGTTCCATCGCGGCCGGCAGCCGCTTCGAAGCGGGCAAGCTGCCCTACAATGCCGTCCAGGTGTCGATGAAGAAGCTCGGCACGCTCTATTTCGCCGCTTCGGTGATGGCTCCGCCGGTGATCGGCACGACAGCCACCGCAAGCGCCCAGCCCGCAGCAGCATTCTCGGTCGGATCGCGCCTCGCCAGCGTCAATGGCGGCGTCCTCAACGCGCTGCTCGGCGCGCTTCTGGGCGGCAACCTCTCGCTCAGCGTGATGGACTACAATTCGCTGATCTCGGCCGATGTCGACGTGCTCTCCTTCACCGATGCGCTGGCGACGCAGCTGCGTCTGACCGGTGTTACCTATTCGGACGTGCTCGGCTCGAAGGCAACGGTCGGCCAGATCGCCACCGCGATGGCCAACGTGCCCGGGCTCGACCGCACCGCCAAGCTCGCGCTGCAGACTATGGCCTCGAGCGCCACCAACTCGGTCAAGATCCCGCTTAGCCACCTCGTCGACCTCGGCTCGGTGGGCAGTCTGGGGCTCGGACAGAAGCCCGCCGGGCTTTCGGTCAGCGCCAGCGCCATGAGCATGCTGAGCGCAGCCGCGGCGCTCGCCAACGGCACGAACCAGGTTACGGTCGACCTCGGGGCGACGATACCGGGACTGACATCGACGACGCTCCAGGTCGCCATCGGCGAACCCATGCAATCCTTGCCATGGCTGGCGGTGGGAGAATTGGGCACGGTGGTGCGCACGGCGCAGACGCGCATCAAGCTCAATGCCAGCGTCGGGATTGGAAACGGGAACAACGGCAATGGCTTCGGCAACGGCACCGGAAATGGCACAGCCGGCATTAATCTGGGCGGCGGCGTCAAGCTGCTTGCCGTCAACCTGCCGCTCAATATCGAGGTCGCCTATGCCGAAGCCAAGCTGACCGACATCAGCTGCCCGACCGGCCCCTCCAGCATCAAGGTCTCAATCGCCGCGCAGCCGGGCGTCGTCGCGGCCCATCTCGCCGACAGCAACGCCAGCGGCTTCGCAGATTTCGGCAAGCCGCAATCCTTCAGCGACGCCGACATCGCCGACGTCAGCCTCAAGATGCTGCTGATCAACCTCAATCTGCTGCAGATCAAGGGATCGTCGGCCTTCTCGGTCACCAAGATGGCGCCGACGAATCTGACCTTCAGCGCCACCGAGATCGCCAACAAGGCGATCAAGACAGTGTCGACCAAGAACCTGACGCAGTCGCTCACCACCTCGCTGGTGAACAACCTGTCGCTGACGGTCAACGCGCTCGGCCTCGGTCTCGACGCGACCACCCTGCTCGGCACGGTGAAGCCGGCGGTGACGACGCTGCTCAACGGCGTCACCGCGCCGGTCGACAACCTCGTCTACAATGTGCTTGCGGTGCTTGGCGTGCATGTCGGCGAGGCCTATGTGCGGGTCACCGGCGCGACTTGCGGACGCTCGGTGCTGGTCCAGTAGCGACCGTCAGCCAATTCTCCCGACGAAGCACCCCACAGGCGGCAGCGCCAGCGCAGTTTCTCCGAGAACACCGCCAAGAACGCCGGCGACGTCTACGGCAAGAACCGTTATCTCGACATCGCTGATCTCGGCCGGCAGCGTCCAGTTCGCCGGCTCACCGGCGAAGTTGAAGACGCATAGCAAGTTCTCGTTTTCGTGCTGACGGATGAAAGCAAGCACATCGCCCGCCGCCTCTAGGAACCGGATCGAGCCGGCGATCAGCGCCGGATGGCGCTTGCGCAAGGCCAGCATCGAGCGATAGGCGGCAAGGACAGAACCGTCCTCGCCCTCCTGCACATCGACCGCGCGGGCGCGATGCGACGGCGGTACCGGCAGCCAGGGCTTGCCCACGGAGAAGCCACCATTTTCGGCCCCGGCCTCCCACACCATCGGGGTGCGGCAGCCGTCCCTGCCCTTCACGCCCGGCCAAAAACGGATGCCCAGCGGATCGCGCAGGTCCTCATAGGCAAGCTCGGCTTCCTCCAGCCCAAGCTCCTCGCCCTGGTAGAGGCAGATCGAGCCGCGCAGGCAGGACAGCAGCGCGATCGCGAATTTCGCTACCGCATCAGGATTTTCGCCCGGCTGCGTCCAGCGGCTGACATGGCGCATGACGTCGTGGTTGGAGAAGGCCCAGCAGACCCAGCCGTCGGCAACCGCGTTCTCGAACGCCTCGACGCAGCCGCGCACATGGGCGGCCGAAAATTGCGGGCCGAGCAGGTCGAAGGTGTAGCACATCTGCAATTTGTCGCGGCCGGAGGTGTAGGCGGCGAGCGTCTGCAGCGAGCGCTCCTCGTCGCCCACTTCGCCGACGGCGGCACGGTCCGGATATTCGTCGAGCAACGCGCGCAAGCGCTTCAGGAAATCGAGATTCTCGGGGCGCGTCTTGTCGAAGAGATGCTCCTGGAAGGCGTAGGTGGTGGTGGCGACGTTGGTGCCGGCGACGCTTGAAGCCAGCGGCGGGTTGTCGCGCAGCCAGCGGTCGTGGACATAGTAGTTCACGGTATCCAGCCGGAACCCGTCAACGCCGCGCTTCAGCCAGAAGCGCACGGTGTCAAGGACCGCATCCTGCACCTCCGAATTGTGGAAATTCAGATCCGGCTGCGAGGCGAGAAAATTGTGCATGTAGTATTGCCGGCGGGTGGCGTCCCACTCCCAGGCCGGCCCGCCGAACAGCGACTGCCAGTTGTTGGGCGCACTGCCATCCGGCTTGGCGTCGGCCCAGACATACCAGTCCGCCTTGGCGTTGTCACGGCTGGCGCGGCTCTCGACAAACCATTCGTGCTTGTCGGACGAATGCGAGATCACCTGGTCGATGATGAGCTTGAGGCCGAGCCGGTGCGCCTCGGCGACCAGCGCGTCGAAATCCTCCAGTGTGCCGAACATCGGATCGACATCGCGATAGTCCGACACGTCATAGCCCATGTCGGCCATCGGCGACTTGAAGAAGGGCGAGAGCCAGACGGCGTCGACGCCGAGCGAAGCGACATGGGCAAGACGCGACGTTACCCCCTTGAGATCGCCGCTGCCGTCGCCGGTCGTATCCTGGAAGGAGCGCGGATAGATCTGGTAGACCACGCAGCCGCGCCACCATTCGGCATTCCCACCAGCCATTACGAACCCTTCCCGGCGTGGGCGTTTCCGGCCGCCCTGCGCTCGATCATGAAATTGACGGTGCGGCCGGGCAGCGGCCGCGCCAGGTCGATCGCCTGCGTCTCGATCGCCGAACGCCACTCGTAGCCATCTCGCAGCGGCAAGGTGAAGACGCATTGGCGGCGGTCGCCATTGACCATGACGGCAAGGCGACCGCGCTGGCTATCGCCGAGGATCATGACGAGGCGGTGTCGGCCGGGGTCGTTCCAGTCGCTCTCGCCGAGCGGCACGCCGGTTTCGGTCAACCACTCGACGTCGGGGATTTCCATTCCGTCTGCAGCTTTGCCGGTCAGGAAATTCGTGTCGGATAACGGCGGAAAGGCACGGCGCAGTTGCACAAGCGCTGCTGTGTACCGCTCCAGCGCCCGGTCGCGGCCGGCCCAGTCGAGCCAGGTGATGGCGTTGTCCTGCGCATAGGCGTTGTTGTTGCCCTTCTGTGTGCGGCCGAACTCGTCGCCGGCGGTCAGCATGATGGTGCCGCGCGAGGCAAAGAGCGTCGCCAGCAGCGCACGCTGGTCATCGAACCGGGCCTTGGCGATTTCGGCGTCATCGGACTCGCCCTCGACACCGTTGTTCCACGACAGATTGTCATTGTGGCCGTCGCGATTGTGCTCGCCGTTGGCCGCATTGTGCTTCTTCTCATAGGCAACGATGTCGGCCAGCGTCATGCCGTCATGCGCGGCGATGAAATTGACGCTGCGGCTCACCGGCTGGCCCGCCCTGCCGAAGACATCGGAGGAGCCGGCAAGCCGCGTGGCTAAAGCGCCGATCGCGCCCGCGTCGCCGCGCCAAAAGCGCCGGACGTCATCGCGATAGCGGTCGTTCCATTCAAGGTATGGCGGCCGGAAATTGCCGAGCTGGTAGCCGGTCGCGCCAATATCCCATGGCTCGGCGATCAGCACGCGGTCGGCGAGCACGGGGTCGCCGGCGATGGCTTCGAGAAGCGGCGCCTCCGGATCGAACGTGCCGTCAACGCGGCCGAGCACCGGCGCCAGATCGAAGCGGAAGCCGTCGACGCCGGCATGGCGGACGAAATGGCGCAGCGTGTCGAGCACCATCCTCTGCACGACCGGGTGGTCGCAGGCGACGGTGTTGCCGGTGCCGGTGTCATTGGCCAGTCGGCCGTCCGGCATGTGCCGGTAATAGGTCCGGGCGTCGAGGCCGCGCAGCGACAGTGTCGGCCCGAGCCGGTCGCTTTCGCCGGTGTGGTTGAAGACGAGGTCGAGGATCGTGCCGATACCCGCTTCACTCAGCGCCGCGACGGTATCGCGCAATTCGCTCAGGCCGCCCGGTGCCAGGCGGGGATCGAGCGCCATGAAGGTGACGGGGTTGTAGCCCCAGGCATTGTTCAGCCCCAGCGGCGGCAAATGGCGCTCGTCGATCGAGGCCGTGATCGGCATCAACTCGACGGCGGAAACGCTGAGACGCTTCAGATGCTCGACGACAGCCGGATGGGCAAGCGCCGCGATGGTGCCGCGCTGGGCCTCGGGGACGTCCGGATGCAGCATGGTGAAGGAGCGGACGTTGAGTTCGTAAATCAGGCCGCCGGGCCGGAACAGCGGCGGCTGGGGCGGCTGCGGTTTGGGCAGGGAATGAGCAATTGCCTTTGGCATGAGCGAGGACGTGTCGGCGCCTTCATTGCGTTTGGCGGCCAGCCTCCAGTGATATTGGTATGGACGATCGACCTCGACGGCATACGGATCGATGAGAAGCTTGTTCGGATCGAACCAGAGGCCGCGCTCCGGCGCATAGTCGCCGTCGGCGCGAAAACCGTAACGCGTGCCGTTCCCAAGGCCGGGGACAAGGAGTGCATGCACGCCCTCGCCTTCCGGGTTGAGTTCCAGCCGGTCGATCTCGCGCGCGCCGCTATCGTCGAAGAGCGAGACCCAAAGACGTCTGGCCGATGAGGAGCAAACGGCAAAGCGGATGCCTTCGGGAGTGATGCTGGCGCCGAGGGTCATGCGGGCCTCTCCCCTTCTCCCCTTGTGGGAGAACGTGGATCGGCGCGCAGCGCCGAGACGGATGAGGGGCGTTGGAAGGAAAGAGGCGTCGATGTTCTGGACACGGGTTTGCGCCAAGCTGGAGCACCCCTCAACCGTCCGAACTTCGCTCGGCCACCTTCTCCCACAGGGGGAGAAGGGGAAATCCTCACCACTTTCAAGTAATCACGCTCGGCTTGTTGCGACCGGTGTGGCTCTTGATGCCGGCGATGTCGTCGGCGGCGGCGATGAGGTCGGCGAGCGCTTCCTGCGTGTCGAGGTCATGCCTCGCCTTGTCGGGCTCGTAACGCTCGATATAGACGCGCAGCGTGGCGCCGGAAGTGCCGGTGCCGGAGAGCCGGAGCACGACGCGCGAGCCGCCCTCGAACAGGATCCTGATGCCCTGGTTTTTGCTCACCGAGCCGTCGACCGGGTCGTGATAGGCGAAGTCGTCGGCGCTGGCGATCTTCATGCCGCGCACGCTGGTGCCGGGCAGCGAGCCGAGCTTGGCGCGCAATTCGTCGACCAGTGCGTTGGCGCGGTCTGTCTCGACCTCCTCATAGTCGTAGCGCGAGTAATAGTTGCGGCCGTAGCTTTCCCAGTGCTTGGTGACGATGTCCTTGCAGCTCTCGCCCCGCACAGCGAGGATGTTGAGCCACAGAAGCACGGCCCACAGCCCGTCCTTCTCGCGCACATGGTTGGAACCGGTGCCGGCGCTTTCCTCGCCGCAGATCGTCGCCATGCCGGCGTCGAGCAGATTGCCGAAAAACTTCCAGCCGGTCGGCGTCTCGTAGATGCCGACGCCGAGCTTCTCGGCGACGCGATCGGCCGCTCCGCTGGTCGGCATCGAGCGGGCGATGCCCTTCAGGCCTTCCTTGTAGCCGGGCGCCAGATGCGCATTGGCGGCCAGCATCGCCAGAGAATCCGAGGGCGTTACGAAGATGCCCTTGCCGATGATCAGGTTGCGGTCGCCGTCACCGTCGGAAGCGGCGCCGAAATCCGGCGCGTCCGGCCCCATCATCTCGTCATAGAGATGTTTGGCATGGACCAGGTTCGGATCGGGGTGATGGCCGCCGAAATCGGGCAGCGGCTTGAAATTGCGGCAGGTCCCGGCCGGGGCGCCGAGCCTACGCTCGAGGATCTCCTTGGCATAGGGGCCGGTCACCGCGTGCATGGCGTCGAAGCGCATGCGGAAGCCATATTTGAAATTCGCGCGGATGGCGTCGAAGTCGAACAGGCTCTCCATCAGCTCGGCATAGTCCTTGACCGGGTCGAACACCTCGACCGTCATGCCGCCGGCTTGGAAGGTGCCGATCGTGTCGATGTCGACGGTGCCGATGTCGGCGATCTTGAAGCTCGAGATCGTCTTGGACTTTTCGAAGATCGCGTCGGTGATCTTCTCCGGCGCAGGGCCGCCGTTGCCGGCATTGTATTTGATGCCGAAGTCCTCGTGCGGGCCACCCGGATTGTGGCTGGCCGACAGGATGATGCCGCCAAAGGTCTTGTATTTGCGGATGATGTTGGACGCGGCCGGCGTCGACAGGATGCCGCCCTGCCCGACCATCACCTTGCCGAAGCCGTTC
Organism: Mesorhizobium sp. M1A.F.Ca.IN.022.06.1.1; assembly: GCF_003952605.1. Lineage (NCBI taxonomy): Bacteria > Pseudomonadati > Pseudomonadota > Alphaproteobacteria > Hyphomicrobiales > Phyllobacteriaceae > Mesorhizobium > Mesorhizobium sp. M1A.F.Ca.IN.022.06.1.1. The sequence continues at coordinate 1,324,367 of NZ_CP034455.1, forward strand.
GCAGCGGCCATGGCGATGGCCGTCTGGATGACCTCGCGGTTGTAGAAACGGCCGTCGCCGCCGATCACCAGCGTCTTGCCCTGAAAACCTTCCAGCGCGTCGAAGATCGACTGAATGAAGTTCTCGGCATAGTGCTCCTGCTGGAAGACGGGCACCTTCTTGCGCAGGCCGGAGGTGCCGGGCTTCTGGTCGGTATAGGGTTTGGTAGGGACGGTTTTGATCATGCCTCAGGCAGCCCTTTTTGAAAGCAGCAAGCGATAGAGTTCGACATATTTCTCGGCGCTCTTGTCCCAGGAAACGTCGGCCTTCATGCCCTGGCGCTGGATCGAGGCCCAGGCGGCGGGTCTGGCATGCGCCTCAACGAGGCGACGGATGGCGTGCAGGAGGGCGCCGCCATTGTTCGGCGCGAATTGGAAACCGGTGGCAACGCCGGCCGAAAGTGCCGCCTCGTTGGCGTCGATGATGGTGTCCGCGAGGCCGCCGGTGCGGGCGACGACCGGCACGCAGCCATAGCGCAATCCATAGAGCTGGGTCAGGCCGCAGGGCTCGAAGCGTGAAGGGATGACGATGGCGTCGCAACCGCCCTGCATGATGTGGGAGAGCGCCTCGTCATAGCCGATGACGACGCCGACGCGGCCGCGATGCCGCGCGGCCGCGGCGAGCAGCGAGCCTTCGAGGCCGGCATCGCCCGAGCCCAGAACCGCCAGTCGTGCCCCACGCTGAACGACGCCGTCGACCACGGCAGCCAAAATGTCCATGCCCTTCTGCCAGGTCAGACGGCTGACCACGCAGACGATCGGGCTGTCGTCAGGCTCGAGGCTGAAGCGGTCCTCCACGGCCTTGCGGTTCAGGTCGCGCGCTTCCAGCGTCTCGGCCGAATAGTTGGCGACCAGGTGCTTGTCGGTCGCCGGGTTCCAGATGTCGACATCGATGCCATTGACGATGCCGTAGAGGTCGACGGCGCGCATGTTGATCAGGCCGTCGAGGCCCATGCCGAATTCCGGCGAGCGGATTTCCTGCGCGTAGGTCGGGCTCACCGTGGTGATCGCCCAGGCGGCCTGCAGGCCGGCCTTGAGGAAGCCAACGCCGCCATAATATTCGACGCCATCGAGCTGCATCGCCACGCCCGGCAGGCCGAGCTCGCCGAAAATGCCGGAGCCGAACTGTCCCTGAAAAGCAAGATTATGCACGGTGATCAGCGACGGCACGCCGATCGCATTGCCGTAGCGCATGTAGGCGAGCGTCATTGCCGACTGCCAGTCATGGGCATGCACGAGGTCTGGCTGGTAGCCGGAGATCGCGCCGCCGGCGATGTCGCCGCCGACCTGACTCAGCGCCGCGAAGCGCCGCCAGTTGTCGGGCCAGTCGGAGCCGGAGGCGGTACCATAGGGCCCGCCCTGGCGGTCGAAAAGATGCGGCGCGTCGAGCACGAAGAGCTCGAGCTCGCCGATCTTGACGGCGTGAACCGAAGCCTTGCCGCCCTGCAGCAGCGGGTACTGATAGACGGCCTTCTTTTTCTTGAAGGCGTCCATCACCACCGGGTAGCCGGGGATGAGCGTGCGCATCGCCACGCCCTTGCTGGCGAGCGCGATCGGCAGGGCACCGGTCACGTCGGCAAGCCCGCCGGTCTTGATCAGCGGGAAGATTTCGGGCGTGACGGACAGAACCTGCATGCGCCTAAGATCCACGGCTAAAGTGACAGCTTTGTTGATCAGACTGACAACTTGCCGATCAACCCTATCAGGTTGACAGCTTGTTGATCATATCCTGAGTGATCAGGCAGATGCCCTTTTCCGAAACGCGGAAGCGCTTGGCGTCGAGTGCCGCATCCTCGCCGACCACCAGCCCCTCCGGTATGTGGACGCCATGGTCGATGACGACGCGCTTGAGGCGCGCGTTGCGCCCAACCTGAACGTCGGGCAGCATCACCACTTCCTCGAGCTTCGCATAGGAATTGATGCGCGCGCCGGTGAAGATCAGGCTGCGGCGCAGCGATGCGCCGGAAACGATGCAGTCGCCGGACACCAGCGAGGAGATCGCCTCGCCGCGACGGCCGTCCTCGTCATGCACGAATTTGGCCGGCGGCTTCAATTCGGCATAGGTCCAGATCGGCCAATCCCGGTCGTAGAGATCGAGTTCGGGCGTGACATCGGTCAGGTCGATATTGGCTTCCCAATAGGCGTCCACCGTACCGACGTCGCGCCAGTAAGGCTCCGACTCGTGCGAGGAGCGGACGCAGGATTTGGCGAAGCGGTGGGCGATCGCCTTACCGTGCTGGACGATGTAGGGGATGATGTCCTTGCCGAAGTCGCGGCTGGATCCTGGCTCGGCCGCGTCGCGGCGCAACTGCTCCATCAGGAACTTGGTCTTGAAGACATAGATGCCCATCGAGGCCAGCGCATGGTCCGGCTTGTCCGGTATGCCGGGCGGGTCGGCGGGTTTCTCGATGAAGGAGATGATGGTGTCCTTCTTGTCGACATGCATGACGCCGAAGCCGGTCGCCTCCATGCGCGGCACTTCGAGGCAGCCGACGGTGACATCGGCGCCGGCATCGACGTGCTGGCGCAGCATCAGCTCATAATCCATCTTGTAGATGTGGTCGCCGGCTAGGATGACCATGTATTCGGGGCCATAGGCCTCGATGATATCGATGTTCTGGTAGACCGCATCCGCCGTGCCCTCGTACCACTGCGTTTCCGAGACGCGCTGCGAGGCGGGCAGGATGTCGAAGCTCTCGTTTCGTTCGGGGCGCAGGAAGTTCCAGCCACGCTGCAGGTGGCGGATCAGCGAGTGCGCCTTGTATTGGGTGGCGACGCCGAGACGGCGAATGCCGGAGTTGAGCGCATTGGACAGCGCAAAATCGATGATGCGCGTCTTGCCGCCGAAATAGACGGCGGGCTTGGCGCGCCGGTCGGTCAGCTCCTTGAGGCGGCTGCCGCGGCCGCCGGCCAGCACATAGGCCATGGCATCGCGCGCCAGCGGCTGGGTTCTCTTGATCTCTGCCATCGTTTGCCTCCCTCCTAAGCTGTCCGGACCTTTGCTTCGTCCGCGACGAATTCCAGCATGATCGTCGACAGCGGCGGCAAGAGCATCGTCGCCGACGTGCCGCCCCCTTCCCCGCTCGCCACGATCATGCCGCCATTGCCCATGCCGGAGCCGCCATACTCGGCGGCGTCAGTGTTGATGATCTCGCGCCACTCGCCCGCCTTCGGCAGCGGCACGCGATAGTTCTCGCGCGGCACCGGCGTGAAGTTGGAAATGACGGCTATCGGGTTGCCGTCCGGCGCGCTGCGCAGCCAGGCAAAGACCGAATTGTCGCGATCGTCGACGATCAGCCAGGAGAAGCCTTCCGGCTCGCAGTCGCGCGCATGCAGCGCCGGGCGCGAACGATAGAGGTAGTTCAAGTCCCGCACCGCCTGCCGGACGCCGCGGTGCGGGGCGTGCTCCAGCAGATTCCAGTCGAGCGCGCGTTCCTCGCTCCACTCGCGGCGCTGGGCGAATTCCTGGCCCATGAACAGGAGCTTCTTGCCGGGATAACCCCACATGAAGGCGTAGTAAGCGCGCAGCGTGGCGAATTTCTGCCAGTCGTCGCCTGCCATCTTGTGGAGCAGCGTGCCCTTGCCGTGCACGACCTCGTCATGAGAGAGCGGCAGGACGAAATTCTCGGAGAAAGCGTAGACAAGGCCGAAGGTGATGTCGTTGTGATGGTGCTTGCGGTAGATCGGCTCCTTGGAGAAATACTCCAGCGTGTCGTGCATGAAGCCCATGTTCCATTTGAAGCCGAAGCCGAGCCCGCCTTCATGCACCGGCTGCGATACCTTCGGCCATGAGGTCGATTCTTCGGCGATCGTCATCACCCCGGGATGATGGCCGTAAAGCTCCTTGTTCATCTTCTGCAGGAAGCTGACCGCCTGCAAATTCTCGCGCCCGCCTTTCTCGTTGGGGATCCACTCGCCTGACCTGCGCGAATAATCGAGGTAGAGCATCGAGGCGACAGCGTCGACGCGCAAACCGTCGACATGGTATTTTTCGGCCCAGAACAGCGCGTTGTTGACGAGGAACGACACCACCTCGCGGCGGCCGAAATTGTAGATGGCGGTATTCCAGTCGGGGTGAAAACCCTGGCGCGGGTCGGCATGCTCGTAGAGCGCGGTGCCGTCGAACTTCACCAGCCCATGCTCGTCGACGGGGAAATGCGCCGGCACCCAGTCGAGGATGACGCCGACGCCGGCACGATGCGCACCGTCGACGAAGCGGGCGAAGCCATCGGGATCGCCGAAGCGCGCGGTCGGCGCATAAAGGCCGGTCGTCTGGTAGCCCCAGGACGGATCGTAGGGGTGCTCCGAGATCGGAAGGAACTCGATATGGGTGAAGCCGGTTTCGACCACGTAGGGGATCAGCTGCGCGGCGAGCTCGTCCCAGGTGAGGAAGGTGCCGTCATCGCGGCGCTGCCACGAGCCGGCATGGACCTCGTAGATCGAGATCGCCTCGCGCCGCGGATCGGCCTTCTGCCAGAAGCTGCGATGGGCCTCGTCGCCCCATTGATGCGCGATCGGCGGCGCCGTCACCGAAGCGGTCGCCGGGCGCAGCTCGGACTCGAAGGCGAACGGATCGGCCTTGAGGGGCAGGCGCACGCCGTCGGGACCGATGATCTCGAACTTGTAAGGCTGGCCGGCGCCGAGGTCCGGAATGAACAGCTCCCAGATGCCGGTGTCCTTGCGGTCGCGCATGGTGTGCCGGCGGCCGTCCCAGTCGTTGAAGGCGCCAACCACCGAGACGCGCCGGGCATTGGGCGCCCATACCGCGAAATGCACCCCGGTGGCCCCCTCATGCTCGATGATATGGGCGCCGAGCTTGTCGAAGAGCCTCAGGTGTGAGCCCTCCGCCATGTAGTAGTCGTCCATCGGGCCTAGTACCGGGCCGAAGGAATAAGGGTCGGTCAGCCACCAGTCGCCGCCGGCATTCCTCGCGTGATAGCGCAACGGCTGACGCTTGCGGATCGAAAGCTTGCCCTCGAAGAAGCCGGCATCGTTGCTGCGCACGAGTTCCCCGGCTTCCTTGCCGGTGAGCGTATAGGCGGTGACGCATTCGGCATTGGGTACGAAGCAGCGGGCGACTAAGCCCTTGCCGGCCGCGTGCACACCCAGAATTGCAAAGGGATCGCCATGCGTTCCGGCGACAATGGCCGCGACATCGCCGGCTGGCGCCAGTCCGTCCGGCCCGCTTGGTGCAGCGGTCGCGCGCGGCTTCCTCATCAGGCGGCGTCCCTCCCTGGGAACTATTCTGGTTTGTGCATATGTTGGCCAAAACCGCTAGGCACTTTTGGGCGACATGCACGTCCACGTTGTCGGCGGCCTCATGCAATCACATCAGACAGGTACGTTCCAGATTTCTTTCGCGTATTGGCGAATGGTGCGATCGGACGAGAACCAGCCGACGCGGGCGACATTGCGGATGGCGCGCGAGTACCAGTCGGGACTGTTGCGCCAGAGATCGTCGACCTCGCGCTGGCAGGCGGCGTAGGAGTCGAAATCGGCCGCCACCATGAACCAGTCGCTCTGATAAAGGCCGTTCATGAGGTCGCGGTAGCGGTTGGGATCGTCAGGCGAGAAGACGCCGGAGGAGATCGCCGACACCGCCTGCGACAACTCCGGCGAGGACGCGATCACGCCGCGCGGATTGTAGCCGTTGTCGCGGCGTTCGGCGACCTCGGCGGTGGTGAGGCCGAAGATGAAGATGTTGTCGTCGCCGACGCGCTCCTTGATCTCGACATTGGCGCCGTCGAGCGTGCCGATGGTCAAGGCGCCGTTGAGGGCAAACTTCATGTTGCCGGTGCCGGAAGCCTCCATACCGGCGGTCGAGATCTGCTCGGAAAGATCGGCCGCCGGCATCATCACCTCGGCGAGGCTGACATTGTAGTTCGGCACGAACACAACCTTGAGCAGGCCGCGCGTAGAGGGATCGCCGTTGATCACCCGGGCGACGTCGTTGGCCAGTTTGATGATGAGCTTGGCGTTGTGGTAGCTCGGCGCCGCCTTGCCGCCGAAGAATTTAACCCGCGGCATCCAGTCCCGCTCGGGATGCGAGCGGATCTGGTCGTAGAGCGCGATCGCCTCCAGAATGTTGAGCAATTGGCGCTTGTATTCGTGGATGCGCTTGACCTGGATGTCGAACAGCGCTGAAGGATCGAGCTTGATGCCGAGCCGGTCGGCGACCAGGTTTGCAAGCCTCACCTTGTTCTGGCGCTTCACGGCGGCAAACTTCTCGCGGAAAGCGGAGTCGCCGGCAAGAGGATCGAGATCCTTGATCGCTTCGATGTCGTCCATGAAGCGGTTCCCGATCGCTTCGCGGGCAAGCGCGGTCAGGCCGGGATTGCACTGGATCAGCCAGCGCCTGGGCGTGATGCCGTTGGTCTTGTTGTTAATGCGGTCGGGATAGAGCTTGTGGAGATCGGCAAACACCGTCTCCTTCATCAGATCGGTGTGCAGCGCCGAGACGCCGTTGATCGAATGCGAGCCGACGAAAGCGAGATTGCCCATGCGCACGCGGCGGTCGCCATTTTCCTGGATCAGCGAGATGCGGGCGATCTGCTCGCCCGAGAATTTTCCGGTGGCCCGCGCCTCCAGGAGAACCTGGGCATTGATGGCGTAGACGATCTGCATGTGGCGCGGCAACAGACGCTCGAACAGCGGCACCGGCCAGCTTTCCAACGCCTCCGGTAGCAGCGTGTGGTTGGTGTAGGCGAAGGTGCGCTTGGTGATGTCCCAGGCAAGGTCGAAATCCATGCCGTGAACGTCCATCAGAAGCCGCATCAGCTCCGGCACGGCGACGGCCGGATGGGTGTCGTTCAGGTGGATCGCGGCCTTGTCGGGCAACGATCTCAGGTCGCCGTACTGGCTGAGATGCCGCTGGACGATGTCCTGCAGCGAAGCAGTCGAGAAGAAATATTCCTGGCGCAGCCGGAGCTCCTGCCCGGCCATGTGCGAGTCGGCCGGATAGAGAACGCGCGACAGCGCGTCCGCCTTGTTGCTTTCGGCGAGCGCGCCGATGTGGTCGCCGGCATTGAACTTGTCGAGCAGAATCGGGTCGATCGGCATGCCGGACCAGAGCCGCAGCGTGTTGACGCGCTTGGCGCGCCAGCCCGCCACCGGCGTGTCATAAGCGACTGCCAGCACATGCTCATTGGGCCTCCAGACATGGCGCTCCAGGCGGCCGTCCTTTGAGGTGATCGATTCCACGGAGCCGCCGAAGCCGACCTCGAAGGAACGTTCGCGCCGCTCGAACTCCCACGGGTTGCCGTGGTCGAGCCAGGTCTCCGGCAGCTCGACCTGCCAGCCGTCATGGATCTCCTGCCGGAACATGCCATTGGCGTAGCGGATGCCGTAGCCGTGGGCGGGAATATCGACCGTTGCCATGCTTTCCATGAAGCAGGCGGCGAGCCGGCCGAGACCGCCATTGCCGAGGGCTGCGTCCGGTTCAAGGCCGGCGATCAAGTCGAGATCCACGCCGAGCGATGCCAGCGCCTCGCGCATGTTCTCCATCAGGCCGAGATTGGAGAAGGCGTCGCGCATCAGGCGCCCGATGAGGAATTCGAGCGAGAGATAGTAGACGCGCTTTTCCTGCTGGTCGTAGGCTTCCTTGGTCGCCTGGATCCAGTGATCGACGACGCGGTCGCGCACCACCTTGATCGAGGCGGTCAGCCAGTCATATGGCGTTGCGACGGTGGTGTCCTTGCCGACCCGGTACTTGAGCGACATCAGGACTTCCTCGGCGAGCGTCCTGGGATCGGGGTGGTCGAGAGCGGGGGCTTCGATCGTCATGGCGGGTTTCATATCGCCTCTCGTTCGGTTGGCCTGATCATAGCGGCTTTCACCGTTTCTCCTACCCCAGTTTGCCGCGCTGCAGCATATATTGTTAAATCGATTTAGGACGGAGTGTCCATCCGATGCACCTGCGGCCAATTACCATGGTGGGGCGGAGATCAGGCCGCCAGCGCGTCCTCCGGCGGCTTCTTGGCGCCGGTCATGAGCGCGACGGCATCCGACATCGAAATCTGCTTCGGATCGACGACGCATAGACGCCGTCCAAGCCGGTGGATGTGGATGCGATCGGCGACCTCGAAGACATGCGGCATGTTGTGCGAGATGAGCACGATCGGCAGGCCGCGCTTCTTGACGTCGAGGATCAGCTCGAGGACGCGGCGACTTTCCTTGACACCGAGCGCCGCCGTCGGTTCGTCCATGATCACCACCTTCGATCCGAAAGCGGCGGCGCGAGCCACGGCGACGCCTTGGCGCTGGCCGCCCGAAAGCGTCTCCACCGCCTGGCTGATGTTCTGGATGGTCATCAGGCCGAGTTCGGTCAGCTTGTCGCGGGCGCGCTTTTCCATCGCCGGACGATCCAGCATGCGGAACCAGCTGCCGAGCGGACCCGGTTTGCGGATCTCGCGGCCGAGAAACATGTTGTCGGCGATCGACAGCGCCGGCGACAATGCCAGGTTCTGGTAGACGGTCTCGATCCCCGCCTCGCGGGCCTCGATGGGCGATTTGAACTGGACCTGCTTGCCGTCCAGCTCAATCACCCCTTCATCGGGATGCACGGCGCCGGAGATCGCCTTGATGAGCGTCGACTTGCCGGCGCCGTTGTCGCCGATCACGGCCAGGATTTCTCCCGGGTAGAGATCGAAGTCGCAGTTGTTGAGCGCGGTCACGCGGCCGTAGCGCTTGGTCAGACCGCGCGCGGTGAGAACAGCCTGCTGGGTCATGGTTACACCGAAACCTTTCTGATCCACTGGTCGATCGCCACGGCGCCGATAATCAGGACACCGGTGAGCAGCACTTTCCATTGCGGGTCAGCGCCCAGCATGTTGAGGCCCATCGAGACGACGCCGACGATCATGGCGCCGAACAGCGTGCCGAGGATGGAGCCGCGGCCGCCAAAGAGCGAGATGCCCCCGATCACGGTCGCGGTGATCGCTTGCAGATTATAGTCGGTGACGGCGGCGGACGGCGAGATCGAGCCGTTGCGGCCGATCGACACCCAGGCAGCGAAGGCGGCGATCAGACCGGCAAGCGTATAGACGGCCATCAGCACAGACTTGGTCTGGATACCGGAGAGTTTCGCCGCTTCCGGGTCGTCGCCGACGGCATAGACATGGCGGCCCCACGCCGTGTGGTTGAGCACATACCACAAGAGCAGCACCAACAGGACCATGGCGATGACGCCGGCCGTCAGCACGGCGGAGCCGACCCTGAAGCTCAGCGCGAAGAGATGCAGCAGCGGCGCCTGAGCGTCGACATCGGCGTCGCGGATCGTCTCATTGGCCGAGTAGATGAAATTGGTGGCCATGACGATGTTCCAGGTGCCCAGTGTCACGATGAAGGGCGGCAATTTCATATAGGCGACCAACAAGCCGTTGAGCATGCCGCAAACCGCGCCTGCGCCAAGCCCAAGCACCACGGCCAGGATTGTCGGCATGCCATAGGTGATGGCGCAGTTGCCCATGACCACCGCCGAGATGACCATCACCACGCCGATCGAAAGATCGATGCCGGCGGTCAGGATGACCAGCGTCTGGGCAGCGCCCAGGATGCCGACGATGGCGATCTGCTGCAGGATCAGCGTCAGCGTGTAGGACGAAAAGAAGCGGCCGCCGATGGCAACGCCAAAGATGATGACCGACAGCACCAGCACGATCAGCGGCACCGCCGCCGGCGTGGAGTGCAGGAAATGCTGGGCGCGCTTGACGAACGACTTGCCGTGCTCGTCGAAGGCCGCGACGCTGCTGTCGCTGCCCGAAAGTACCTTCTCGAATTCCTGAATCTGAGACATGTATCCTCCCGTATGCGCACAGCCTTCTCATTGCTGCGCGCGCCGTCGACGCCTCTTCCGGTCTGTCGCCAGGATTGTCCGCGCTTGACGAAGGCGCATCGTCCACCCGATGCGGCCGGGGATCAAGCCCCCAGCCGCAAGCTTTGTGAACCGTCAGAGCGTCAGCCCCAGCACTTGGCGAGGCCTTCCTTGGTGTCGATCGACTTGACGCCGTTGGCCGGCTTGTCGGTGACGAGATTGACGCCGGTGTCGAAGAAGTTCTTCCCTTCGGTCGGCTTCGGCTTCGTTCCGTCCTTGGCAAATTTGGCGATCGCCTCGATGCCGAGCGCCGCCATCTGCAGCGGGTACTGCTGCGAGGTGGCGCCGATAACGCCCTCGGCAACCGACTTGACGCCCGGGCAGCCGCCGTCGACCGAAACGATCAGCACCTGCTTTTCCAGACCGACGGCCTTGAGCGCCTGGTAGGCACCGACTGCGGCCGGCTCGTTGATGGTGTGGATGACGTTGATGGTGTTGTCCTTTTGCAGGAGGTTCTCCATCGCCTTGCGGCCGCCTTCCTCGTTGCCGTTGGTCACGTCGTGGCCGACGATGCGCGGATCGTCTTCGTCGCCGATCTTGTTGGGATCCTTCACGTCGATGCCGTAGCCCATCATGAAGCCCTGGTCGCGCAGAACGTCGACGGTCGGCTGGGAAGGAGTGAGGTCGAGGAAGCCGATCTTGGCGTCCTTGGCCTTGTCGCCGAGCGTGGCGGCGGCCCAGGCGCCGATCAGCTTGCCGGCCTCCAGATTGTCGGTGGCGAAGGTCGCATCGGCAGCGTCGATCGGATCGAGCGGCGTGTCGAGGGCGATCACCAGCAGGCCGGCGTCACGCGCCTTCTTCACCGTCGGCACGATGCCCTTGGTGTCAGAGGCGGTGATCAGGATGCCCTTGGCGCCGTCGGCAATGCAGCTCTCGATCGCCGCGACCTGGCTCTCGCTGTCGCCGTCGATCTTGCCGGCATAGGTCTTCAGGTCGACGCCGAGTTCCTTGGCCTTGGCGGTGGCGCCTTCCTTCATCTTCACGAAGAAGGGATTGGTGTCGGTCTTGGTGATCAGGCAGGCGCCGACGCCCGCAGCCGATGCGGACGAGGCGAATGCGAGCAGGCCCAGCCCGGCCGCCGCGAACACGGTGGACTTCAGCAGCGATTTCTTGGTCACGATTTCCTCCCAATGGAACCATTCCGGACGCCGGCCAACCCGGCGCCTCGAGCGCATCCAACCATTTTTCCCAGCGTGGACGCCACCCCAAAAGACACCAGTCCGCATCATCTGTCAATAATTAAATCACTCTTATTTATTATTGACAGACTTGCGCTGTTCACTCATTCTGAACGAAAAGCCAGTGTGGGGAAACGACGGGAGGAACAGGGTGGAGACCGGCATTGCGAGGCACGGTTCGCCCGAGGCTCTGGAGAGCCGGCTGCATCGCGGCACGAACCAGAGCGGCATGCGCGACCACAATGAAAGGCTGGTGCTGTCACTGGTGCGCCAGCATGGCAGCCTCGCCAAATCCGACATCGCGCGCATGACCGGGCTGTCGGCCCAGACGGTATCCGTCATCATGCGGGAGCTGGAAGAGGACAAGCTGCTCGTGCGCCAGGCGCCGCTGCGCGGCAAGATCGGCCAGCCGTCGATCCCGATGGCGCTCAATCCGGAAGGAGCTTTCTTCATCGGTCTCAAGATCGGCCGCCGCAGCGCCGAGCTGGTGCTGATCGACTTCCTCGGCAATGTGCGATCGATGCTGCAGAATTCCTATCGTTATCCGGCGCCGCGCGAGACGGTGGAGTTCGTCGGCGCTGGGATCAAACAAATGCGCGGCGAGCTGACACCGGCGCAGGACAAGCGCATCGCCGGGCTCGGGATCGCCATGCCGTTCGAGCTTTGGAGCTGGGCCGACACAGCCGGCGCGCCGCGCGAGATCATGGACGAATGGCGCCATCGCGACATCCGCGCCGACATCCAGTCCCAATGCGACTTTCCGGTCTATCTGCAGAACGATGCCACGTCCGCTTGCGGGGCAGAGCTCGTCTTCGGCCAGGCAGGCGCGGCGCGCGACTTCGTCTATTTCTATATCGGCGCCTTTGCCGGCGGCGGCATCGTGCTCAACGGCCGCCTGTTCGGCGGGCCGACCGGCAATGCCGGCGCCCTGGGTTCGATGCCGGTGCCCGGGCCGGACGGCAAGCCGACACAGCTTATCGATGTCGCCTCGATCGCCATGCTGGAAAAGGCGCTGAGCGCCAAGGGCATCGACGGCTCCTATCTGTGGACCTCGCCGCAGGAATGGGGCGAGATCGGCGCCGAGCTCGACGACTGGATCGCAAGTGCTGCACAAGCGCTGGCCTATGCGATCGTTGCCGCCTCGTCGGTCATCGATTTCGAGGCCGCGGTGATCGACGGCTGGATGCCGCTCGACGTGCGGCGGAGGCTTGTCGATGCGGTGACGGACGCGATCACCGGTATCGACGCCGAGGGGCTGAAGCTGCCGGTCGTACGCGAAGGAACGGTCGGCATCCATGCGCGGGCGCTTGGCGGCGCCAGCCTGCCGCTTTCCGAACGCTTCCTGATCGGACCGACGACGATTTCCAGGAGTGCCTGACCATGCTGATCGGCATTCCGTCGCTGCTCGGTCCGCAGCTTTTGGCGACGCTCAGGGCCATGGGCCATGGCGACGAGATCGCCATCGTCGACGGCAATTATCCGGCCGAGGAACAGGCGCGCAGGCTGATCCGCGCCGACGGCCATGCCGTCATTTCGGTGCTGGACGCCGTTTTGAGCGTGCTGCCGGTGGATGAGGCGGTGCCGGAGGCCCTGTTCCGCGCCTCGGTCAAAGGCGATCCGGCGCTCGCCGATCCCGTGCATCACGAGATGGAAGCGGTCTGCGCCAAACGCGCGCCGGGCCGCAAGGTGATTGCGCTGGCGGGGGCCGACTTCTATGCACGCGTCAAGGCCGCGCATGCGATCGTCGCGACCAGCGAGCCAAGGCTTTATGCCAACATCATCATCCGTAAGGGCGTGATCCATCCGCCGGAGACCGAGACACAATGATCCTCTGCTGTGGCGAAGCCCTGATCGACATGCTGCCGCGCACGACGGCGGAAGGCGAAGCGGCCTTCGCGCCTTATGTCGGCGGAGCGGTGTTCAACACGGCGGTCGCGCTCGGACGGCTGGGCGCTCCGGCAGGCTTCTTCTCAGGTCTCTCCTCCGACCTGTTCGGCGGCCAGCTCCGCGAGGCGCTGGGAGCCAGCAAGGTGAGCTCGACCTATGCGCACACCTCGCCCAAGCCGACCACGCTCGCCTTCGTGCGGCTCACCGATGGCCAGGCGACCTATACGTTCTACGACGAGAACACCGCCGGGCGCATGCTCGCCATCGAGGACCTGCCGAAGCTCGGCGCCGAGATCGAGGCGATGCTGTTCGGCGCGATCAGCCTGATCTCGGAACCGGCGGGAACGGCCTATGAGGAGTTCATGCGGCGCGAGCACAACAGCCGGGTGATGATGCTCGACCCCAACATCCGGCCCAACTTCATTCCGGACAAGGCCAAGCATCTGAGGCGCATCCGCGAGATGATGGCGATGGCCGACATCGTCAAACTGTCGGACGAAGACCTCAACTGGTTCGACGAAGCGGGCTCGCTCGAGGAGGTCGTGCGCAACTGGCTTGACCGCGGTCCCAGCCTGATCGTCGTCACCCATGGCAGCGAAGGCGCCGTCGGCTACAGCAGGGAGCACAAGGTCACGGTGGTGCCGCGGAAGGTGAAGGTGGTCGACACCGTCGGCGCGGGCGACACCTTCAATGCCGGCATCCTTGCCTCGCTGCACGAGCAGGGTCTGCTCACCAAAGCAGCGATCGGCGGCCTCTCGGAGGAAGCCATCCGCAGCGCGCTGGAGCTTGGCGCCAAGGCGGCCGCCGTGACGGTATCTCGGGCCGGCGCCAACCCGCCATGGGGGCACGAAATCGCCTGATCGGCTGACCGGTCCCGCCGGCGATCCGTGCCCGAGCGATCACTTTATGTTTCGAAGGGCCGGAACAGCGCGACAAGAGCCGCTTCGAATACGCTTGGAAGCCCGGATTTCCGGCTTCTTCTGGCAATGCGCAGGCAAAAAACGGTAACAGGCTGCGACACTTGCGCAATTCGCCCTGGCCATGGGCGGCTTTTTCAGCCGTGGCAAGTCTGGTACCAGCGGGCCGGTTTACTGGCAGCATCTGAGGCCGACATGCAGTTCATCGATCTTGGCGCGCAGCGCGAACGAATCCGCGACCGGCTGAAGGCCGCGATCGACACGGTGGTCGAAGACGGCCGTTACATCCTCGGCCCGCAAGTCGCAGAATTCGAGAACAAGCTCGCGGCTTACGTCGGCGTCAAGCATGTGGTGGCCTGCGCCAACGGCACCGATGCGCTGCTTCTGCCGCTGTTTGCGGCCGGCATCGGTCCGGGCGATGCCGTGTTCGTGCCAAGCTTCACCTTCGCCGCGACGGCCGAAGTGGTGGCGCTCGCCAAGGCCGAGCCTGTCTTCGTTGACGTCGATCCCGACACTTACAACATCGATATCGCCAGCCTCGAGGCGGCGATCGACATGATCAAGAAGCAAGGAAGGCTGAAGCCGAAGGCGATCATCCCGGTCGACCTGTTTGGACTTGCCGCCGGCTACGAGGCGATCATGGCGATCGCAAAGCGCGAGAGCCTGCTGGTGATCGAGGACGCCGCCCAGTCGATGGGCGGCTCGGCCGACGGCACGATGTGCGGCGCCTTCGGCCATGTCGGCTCGACCAGCTTCTATCCGGCCAAGCCGCTCGGCTGCTACGGCGACGGCGGCGCGATGTTCACCAACGATGCTGCGCTCGCCGACAAGCTGCGCTCCTTCGCCTTCCACGGCAAGGGCGAGACGCAGTACGACAACATCCACGTCGGCATCAATTCGCGCCTCGATACGCTGCAGGCGGCGATCCTGATCGAGAAGCTCGCCATCCTCGAGGAAGAGATGGTGGCCCGCCAGGCGGTCGCCGACCGTTACGCCAATGGGCTTGGCGACATCGTCAAAGCATCACGCAATCTCGGCCACGGCCGCTCGGCCTGGGCACAATATGCCATCGAGACGCCGAAGCGCGACGGGTTGAAGGCGCATCTCAGCGAAAAAGGCATCCCGTCGGTCATCTATTACGTGAAGCCGCTGCACGAACAAATCGCCTACCGCGACTATCCGCGTACGCCGACCGGTCTTGCGGTTTCGGAAAAGCTGCCGAAGCAGATCCTCTGTCTGCCGATGCACGCCTACCTCAGCGAAGCCGACCAGGACGAGATCATCGAGACGATCCGCAATTATATCGGCTCCAACTCGGCGCAGGTCGCGGCTGCCTGATCTCGGCCCTTGAGCGGGAGATTAAACCTCCACGCCCTTCCCCGTTGCAATGAAATACGGGTTGGCAAAATCCGTGTCAGTGGCCTGGTTGCGTTTGCCGTAGACGAGCGGCTGGCCGTCCAGCGTGCGGGTCATGCCGCCGGCGGCGCGCAGCACCGCATCGCCAGCGGCCGTGTCCCACTCCATGGTGCGGCCGAAGCGCGGATAAACGTCAGCCTCGGCGGCGGCGAGCAGGCAGAATTTCAGCGACGAGCCTATCGAGACGATTTCGGTGGCGCCGAGATCGCGGATGAAGGCTTCGGTTTCCGGCGTGTTGTGCGAGCGGCTGGCGACGACGGCGAGCGGCGTGCCGCCTGCCCGCACGGTGATTGGCCGACGGCCGGCGATACGATAGTCGCCGTCAACGTCGATCGCTTCCGCCGTCCCCGCCCGACCGGAGAAGAAACGTCCTGTGCAAGGCGCGAACACGACGCCGACTTCCGGCACGCCGTGGCGCACCAGCGCAATGTTGACGGTGAAATCGGTGCGGCGGTTGACGAATTCCTTGGTGCCGTCGAGCGGATCGACGAGGAAGAAGGCACGGTCGAGGTCGGGCGTGGCAATACCCGCCGCAATCTCCTCCTCGGCGACGCAAGGGATGTCCGGATAAGCGGCGCGCAGGCCGGCCAGGATAATCTTTTCGCTTTCGCGATCGGCTTCCGTCACCGGCGAAGAGTCGGACTTGCTGTCGACGGCGCAGCCTTCGTGGAAAACGCGCATCACCGCGCGGCCGGCATCGAGCGCGAGGCGCTCGAACACGCCAAGCATTGCCGCGTCGTCAGATGCCGCCGCCATCGTCATACTGCTCTTCGGCAACGTCGCGCTCCGTCAGCCAGTGTTCCAGGGCTTCCGCCATCTCCTCGGGCGTCCTGCCGAGAGTCTTGAGGTGGATCTCGGGGTGCTCCGGCGTCTCGTAGGGAGAATCGACGCCGGTGAAGTTCTTGATCTCGCCGCTCAACGCGCGGGCGTAAAGGCCCTTCGGGTCGCGGCGGGCGCATTCCTCGAACGGCGTGTCGACGAACACCTCTACGAATTCGCCCTCGCCCATCAACTCGCGCGCCATGCGCCGCTCGGCGCTGAAGGGCGAGATGAACGAGACGATAACGATCAGGCCCGCATCGGCCATCAGCTTGGCCACTTCGGCGACGCGGCGGATGTTTTCGACGCGATCCGCGTCGGTGAAGCCGAGATCGCGATTGAGGCCGTGGCGGACATTGTCGCCGTCGAGGATGTAGGTGTGGCGGCCGGACGCGAACAGCTTCCTCTCGAAAAGATTTGCGATCGTCGACTTGCCGGAACCGGACAGACCGGTGAACCAGAACACCGCCGGGCGCTGGTTCTTGAGGTCAGAGCGGCCGCGCTTGCCGACGTCGAGCGATTGCCAATGGATGTTCTCGGCGCGGCGCAGCGAATGCAGGATCATCCCGGCGCCGACGGTGGCGTTGCTGATGCGGTCGATCAGGATGAAGGCGCCGGTCGTGCGGTTCTCGGCGAAGGGATCGAAGGCGATCGGCGCCCGGGTCGACAGGTTGCACACCCCGACCTCGTTGAGGTCGAGGGACTTCGCCGCTTCATGCGCGAAATCGTTGACGTTGACGCGGTATTTCAGATCGGTGACGGTCGCGCTCACCTGATCGGTTTCGGTGCGCAGGATATAGGACCGGCCGGGCAGCAGCGCCTGCTCGTCGAACCAGACCAGATTCGCGGCGAACTGGTCGGCGACCTGCGGACGTGCGGCCGGCGATACCAGCATGTTGCCGCGCGAAACCTCGACCTCGTCCTCGAGGACGAGCGTGATGGCCTGGCCGGCAACAGCCTGCTCAAGGTCGCCGCCATGCGCGACGATGCGCTTGACCCGGGAGGCCCTACCCGACTTGGCGACCACGACCTCGTCGCCTTTGGAAACGGAACCGGATGCAATGGTTCCGGCAAAGCCGCGAAAATCGAGGTTGGGACGGTTAACATACTGGACGGGAAAGCGGAACGGCAATTCGATCGCCGCCTCGTCGACGGGCACGGTTTCCAGATGCTCGATAAGCGACGGCCCGGAATACCAGGGCGTGCGCTCCGAGCGGCTGGTGACATTGTCGCCGAAGCGCGCCGACATCGGAATCGGCACGATACTGTTGAAGCCCAGGCTTTGCGCGAAGTCGCCGTAGTCGGCGACGATCCGGTCAAACACGGTCTTGTCGAAGCCGACGAGGTCGATCTTGTTGACGGCAAGAACGATGTGGCGGATGCCGAGCAGCGAGGCGATGATCGAATGGCGCCGGGTCTGGCGCAGCACGCCCTGGCGCGCATCGATCAGCACGATGGCGACGTCGGCGGTCGAAGCGCCCGTCGCCATGTTGCGCGTGTATTGCTCATGGCCGGGTGTGTCGGCGACGATGAACTTGCGCTTCGGGGTGGCGAAGAAGCGGTAGGCGACGTCGATTGTGATGCCCTGCTCGCGCTCGGCCTCCAGCCCGTCGACGAGCAGCGCGAAGTCGATGTCGTCGCCGGTGGTGCCGTGCTTGCGAGAATCGTTCTCCAACGCGGCGAGCTGGTCCTCGAAAATCTGCTTGGTATCGGACAGCAGCCGGCCGATCAGCGTCGACTTGCCGTCGTCGACCGAGCCGCACGTGAGAAAGCGCAGCAGCGATTTCTTCTCCTGTGCGGCCATGTAGTCGCGGATCGAATCGGTTGGGGCGAGGCTCTTGGCCAGGATGTGGCGCATGCTCAGAAATACCCCTCGCGCTTCTTCTTTTCCATGGAACCTGCCTCGTCGCGGTCGATGAGGCGGCCCTGGCGCTCGGAGGTGCGGGCGGTCAGCATCTCGCCGACGATGGCTTCGAGCGTGTCGGCATCCGATTCTATGGCGCCCGTCAGCGGATAGCAGCCCAGCGTGCGGAAGCGCACGAGACGGTTCTCGATCTTCTCGCCGGGGCGCAGTTGCATGCGGTCATCGTCCTTCATGATGAGCATGCCGTCGCGTTCGACGACCGGCCGCTCCTTGGCGAAATAGAGCGGCACGATGGGGATGTTCTCCTGCAGGATATACTGCCAGATGTCGAGCTCGGTCCAATTGGACAGGGGAAAGACGCGGATCGATTCACCCGGCGCGATCCGGGTGTTGAAGATCTTCCACATTTCCGGCCGCTGGTTCTTGGGATCCCAGGCATGCTGGGCATTGCGAAAGGAAAAGATGCGTTCCTTGGCGCGCGACTTCTCCTCGTCGCGACGGGCGCCGCCGAAGGCCGCGTCGAAGCCGTATTTGTCGAGCGCCTGGCGCAGCGCCACCGTCTTCATGACATGGGTGTGGGTGTTCGAGCCGTGATCGAAGGGGTTGATGCCGTCGCGCACGCCGTCTTCGTTGACATGGACAAGCAGGTCGAAGCCGAGCTTCTGCGCCATCTGATCGCGAAAGGCGATCATCTCACGGAATTTCCAGGTCGTGTCGACATGCAGGAAGGGAAATGGCGGCTTGGCGGGATAGAAGGCCTTCATCGCCAGATGCATCAGCACCGAGGAATCCTTGCCGACCGAATAGAGCATCACCGGCTTGGCGAAAGAGGCCGCAACCTCACGGAAGATGTGGATGGATTCGGCCTCTAGCCGCTGCAGATGGGTAAGCGCGATATTCATAAGCTATTGAGCGTTCTTTCGTGCCGGCCAGGCCTTGCAGCAGGCGATTGGCGCGGTTTGCTAAAACAGCCCGTCAAGCCCTGGACACTTGTCGCGGGCGTTCTAGCAGATCGCCATCGCCCACAACAATGCAAGACCCGCGCCGGGCACAGCGCTTTGGGAATGAATTTTCCAAGTGAGCTTGATAAGTCGGAAAATTCTCCCAGACAAGCCGAGCAATTGAAAGGGGCCGAACAAACCCATTTGCTTCGATCGGCTAGGTTGACTTCCAAGAGCTTTCGTCCACGCCGCGGATTTTTGGCTGGACATCCTTCGGTCGCCCTATCGCAGATCGGAGCCAGCCGCTATACCGGCGCGGGAACGGGGCGAGGCTCGGCAGAACGGGATCGGTCAAGGCCAATTGTTCGGCACCCCGGCGGGTCTGCGCACAACCTGGAAGATTGCGAAGCAAGGCATTGGACCCGTTTACATCGCTTCGGCGGCATCTCACGCCGACACAGATCAACATCTACTTCTCGATCGTCTGCTTCTTCTCGCCGCCGGTGCTGGGATCGGTGGTCAGCTTCGTTTTCAACGGTGGCGCGCTTTGGTCCGTGTTCCTGCTCGCCATCAAACGGCGGCAGTTCAACATCGACCGGCCGATGCTGGCCATGACGGTGGCGATCTGTGCCTATTGCGCGGCCATCGTCCTTGCTTCGATCGTCAACGGCACGCTGGCGGCGGATCTGCGGTTGTTCCTGCCGCTGATCACTTTCCTCTTCTTTCCGATCTCCTATTCGACCTGGAGCATCACGGAAAAGACCGTGCTTGTGCGCATCGTCGTGCTGGCGAGCGCCGCGGCATGTTTCGGCGCGCTGCTGCTCGCCGTGGTTCAGTATTACTGGCTCGGCACCAGGGCCGAAGGCGGTGCCGGGAATGCCATCGTATTCGCGACGGTGACCTGCCTGGCCGCGGCGATGAGCCTCGCAGGCGCGCTGTCGGGGATCGAGAAGCGCTGGAAGCTGCTGACTCTCGCTGCGCTGTCGGGCAGCTTGGCGGTGCTTTATTCGGGCTCCCGCATCATCTGGCTGGCGCTGCTGCTTGCGGGCATCGCCGTGCTCTCGATCAACCGGCGCCGGCTCAGCGGGTTGAAACTCGCGCGCATTGCGCTGATTGCCGGCGGCGCCTGCCTGCTGCTCGCCGCGATCGCGTTTCCCGTCATTGCCAATCGCGCTGACTTCCTTTTCAGCGACTTGGATGCGCTGACCACCAAGAACGACCATGCGACGGCTCTTGGGCTGCGGGTGGCGATGTGGGAGATCGGCACGAAGGCGTTTCACGAGGCTCCGATTTTCGGACATGGCATCACAGGCAGCCGGGCGCTGATGAAACAGGGTTTTCACGATCAATTCGGCATGGACGCAGGCTACAACCATTACCACAACGGTTTTCTGACCGCGGCGGTGCAGGCCGGTTTGTTAGGGGCGTTCGCCTTGGCGGCGATCTTCGTCGTCGCGGCCTGGAACGCGGCAAGGGCGCTGCGCCGCAGCGCCGGCCCAGCGGAACGGTTCGGCGCAACGATGATCATCGTCACGGTCGTCACCTATCTGATAGGCGGGCTGACCGGTATCCTGGTCGGCCAGGACCTTCTCGATTCGACGCTGATGGTGTTCCTGGTTTCGGGAACCTATCTGGCTTGCGGACGAACGGTGCCGCCGACCGGCAAGAGCGCAGCCATTCCTTCGGCCGCCGGCCGGCGAACATGAAGGTCCTGGTCACCGGGGCGACGGGACTGATCGGACGCCAGGTGACCGGCCGGCTGCGTCAGGCCGGCTTCGACATGCGCATTGCGTCCCGCCGGCCGGAACGACTGCAGGCTGCGGGCGAGGTCTTTGCGCTGCCCGGCGCCGATGCGCCGGACGACGCCTTCCTGGCATTGATGCGCGAGGTGAGCCATGTCGTCCACTGCGCGGCGCTGAACAACGATCGGACTTTCAGCGACGCCGACCACCAGGCCGCCAATGCGACGCTGACCGCGCGGCTGGCCAAGGCCGCGGCTGCAGGTTGCAGCGGGCGCTTCATCTATCTTTCCTCGATCCGGGCCGTGGCGGGTCCCGGCTTCAGCGGCACGATCAACGAGGCGATGGCCCCTGCCCCGCAATGCGCCTATGGCCGCTCCAAGCGGGAAGGCGAGATCAGGATGATCGAGGCTTACGCCGGACGCCCGGATGCCACGGCACTGCGCCTGCCGCCCGTCTATGGCGAGAGCATGAGGGGCAACATGGCAGCGCTGATGCGGCTTGCCGACACCGCCCTGCCGCTGCCGGCCGGCGTGCTGGCGGGTGTGCGCTCTCTGATCGCGTCCGACACCGCGGCGGGCGCGGTGCTGCACCTTGTCAGCCGTCCGGGACCGCTCCACTCGGCCTATGTCGCGGGCAACGCCGCCCCTCTTGCGACGTCCGAAATCATTGCCGCGTTCCGGCGTGGTTTCGGCCGTCCGCCGCGGCTTTTTCCCATGCCTGGGATGCCGCTGCGGCTGGCGGCAAGGCTGCTCGGCAGGCAGGCATCATGGCAAGCCTTGACCGCGACCCAGGTCTGCGATCCGTCACTGCTGGCCGGGGAAGGTTGGATGCCGGAAACCGATACGCTCGGCCGGCTTGAGGAACTGGCGCGAAAGAAAGCCGCTCAGGCCCGGTAGAATGTCCCCAGCAATATTTTGAGGTCGAGGCCGATCGAAGCGGCCTTCAGATAGGCAGCGTCGGTTTCGGCGCAGAGTTTCGGATCGGACATGTCGATGCCCTTGATCTGCGCCAGCCCAGTGATGCCCGGAAGCGCCGAAAGCACGCCCAGCCGCCGCCGGTGGCCGATCAGCTCCGTTTGCGTCGGCAGGCACGGACGGGGACCGACAAGGCTCATCTCGCCCTTGAGCACATTCCAGAGCTGCGGCAGCTCATCGATCTTGGTCGCGCGCAGCACCCTGCCCACCGCGGTGACCGACCCGGCAGGCGCCTCGTGCGTGGGCAAGGACGGAGTGTTGCGATGCATGGTGCGCAGCTTGTGGCAGGCAAAGACAGCGCCGCCGCGCCCGACGCGCGGCTGCGAAAAGATGGCCGGTCCGGACGACGTCGCCCTGACCGCCAGCATGGCGATCAGCACAACAGGCGCCGTAACCGCCAGCATGACGGCCGCGATAGTCAGGTCGAAAGCCCGCTTTGCCGTCACGGCTCAGATCCGTCGCCAAAGAAAGGCAAGGTAGAGGCCGAGCGTGCCCATCAGGGTCTGCCGGTAGACGCCGCTTTTGCCGAGCAGGCTGAAGCGCCTGAGAGCGCTGCCCTTGCGCGCCCTGATGAACAGGCGAAGGCAACGTGCTGCATCCCGTGTAACGAGGTCGCGGTTGGCGGCAAGGCCTCTGAGATTGCTGTCCGTCCAGGTGGCGAACTGGCCCTGGAACAGCCGCCCGAGCCTCGAAAGCCTCGCCTTCCACGAGACGTTGGCGCCGACCAGGTTCGCCCCGTGCTGCCGGTATCTGACCAGCGGCCGCGGCTCGTAGCGGACCTTGCCGCCGGCAGCGGTCACGACGAGATAGGCCCACCAGTCATGGCTGACGAATTCGGTTCTTGCCGATGCCTTCGCCAGGAGGTCGCGCGCCGCGCGGTTGAAGA
The DNA here is from genome assembly GCF_003952605.1 of Mesorhizobium sp. M1A.F.Ca.IN.022.06.1.1. Taxonomy (NCBI): domain Bacteria; kingdom Pseudomonadati; phylum Pseudomonadota; class Alphaproteobacteria; order Hyphomicrobiales; family Phyllobacteriaceae; genus Mesorhizobium; species Mesorhizobium sp. M1A.F.Ca.IN.022.06.1.1. The sequence continues at coordinate 1,346,900 of NZ_CP034455.1, forward strand.
GCATGGTGTTGCCGCCGGCGATGCTCTGCACCAGGGCGTTGCGGAAGGACATCCAGCGAATGGCGCTCTCCAGCCGGTCCGGCTCCCAGACATCGTCCTGGTCGCAAAAGGCGTAGTAATCGGCATCGACGCGCGGCTCGATGATCATCGAGCGGAAGTTGGCTGCGAAGCCGTTTCGCGGGCCCTGCACCAGCGCAAGGGAGCCCTTGTTCCAGCGGGACCGCCACGCCTCAATGATCGCGAGGGTGGGGTCCGTCGAGCCGTCGTTGGAAACCCAGAGATCGACATGGGGCCATGATTGGTCGAGCAAGGACTGCAACTGATCGCCGATATAGGCGGCGCCATCCCTCGTGCCCATGAGAACGGCCACGCGCTGATCTTTTCCGGTCACTGCTTCAGAACCCGCAGGGCATTCGAACAGGCTTCAATAGCCAATTGCGGGAGGGCGGCACAGGGCTAACTGATCTGTCCGGCCGCTTTCGGCACCGCCCGCTGGGGCGCGCCGCCAATGCCTTGCCCTGCCCGGTTGAGCCCGGCCAGGATCGCGAGGGCCGCGGCCTTGTCCTGGTCCCGTATGGCGGCCACCAGCGCCGGCAGCGCGGCCTCGATCCTCCGCCACTCGACGACGTCGGTCCTGAGGCCGAAGATCTTGGCGATGTCGAGCTTGACGACCTCCTCGCCTTCGCCATGCAGCGCCTCGTGCAGCTTCTCGCCGGGCCTGATGCCGGTGAAGCGGATCGGAATGTCGGTATAGGGGCTTTTGCCGGCCATGCGGATCATGGTTTCGGCGACTTCGAGGATCGGCACGGGCTCGCCCATGTCGAGCATGTAGATGGCATAGTCGTCCCTGCCCTGGCGCCGCTCGGCATCGGCGGCCGACATGATGACGAGATCGACCGCCTCGGCCACTGTCATGAAATAGCGCGTCATGCGCCGGTCGGTGATGGTGACCGGCCCGCCGGCCTCGATCTGCGCCTGGAAGATGGTCGCCACCGAGCCGTTGGAGCCGAAGACGTTGCCGAAGCGCACGGCGATGAATTTGGTGCCGGGACGACGCACAGTTGGGACGCCGGCATGGCGGCCGTTCAGCCCGCCGGCAGGGAAAGGCGACGGCGCGGCGTGCGTTTCATGCAGCGAGGAGACGATCTGCTCGGCCGCGCGCTTGGTGACGCCAAGCACCGAGCTCGGGTCGACGGCCTTGTCGCTGGAAATCAGCAGGAACTGCGGCACCCCGCATTCGGCCGCGACCTCGGCGCAGGCGAGCGTGCCGAAGACATTCGTTTCGATCGCCGCTTCCCAGTTCTCTTCCAGCAGCGGCACATGCTTCAGCGCCGCGGCGTGAAAGATGATGGCGGGTTTGAACTCGCTGACGAGGCGCATCATGTGCGGCCGGTCGGTGACATCGACGATGCGGCTGGCCAGCCGGTCGCGGTCTTTCTCGTCGATGATCTGATCGAGCTGGAAGATGCCGAACTCGGAATTGTCGGCCACCAGCACCGCCTCGGCGCCGAGCTCCAGCGCGCGCTTGACCAGCACACGGCCGATGGAGCCGGCCCCGCCGGTGACCAGCACGCGCTTGCCGCCGACGAAGACGCCGATGCGCGCGATGTCGGTGGCGACCGCCGAACGGCGCATGATGGTTTCCATCTCGACGGCATCGAGAACCAGCTTGCCGCCCTGCCCCAGCTCCGAAAGACCGGAGAACTGGACGACGGCGATGCCGCTGTGGCGGGCGACGCGCACCAGCTCGGCATAGTCCTCGATCTCGCGCTCGACCCCCTTGCCGAAGATCAGAAGGTCGAGGCTTTCCGTGCCCTTGACATACTCTTCCAGCACCTCGACCAGACGCGGCCGCAGCGCCACGACCGGAACGCCCTGGATCTGGGTGCCGAGCGGCGCGCCGGCCTCCGTAGCCATGATGCCGGCGATGGCATATTCGGCCGGCACCGCCGTGCGGGTGAAGCGGACGATCACGTCGGCCTCGCTCAGCCGGCCGATGAACAGCGCCTGCTTGATCGACGCATCGCCGGCGGCGCGGCGCAGGATGCGCCAGGACGCGCCGTCGCGCAGGAAGCGATAGTAGAGCCTGGGTGCCGAAATGATGGTGAAGGAGACCAGAAAGAAGACGATGAACTGGCGCTCGTTGAGACCGGCGACCGGCTGGAAAAAGGAGCGGTAGGCAATCGAGGCCAGATAGAGAACCACCGTCAGGCTGCCGCAGCCCTTCAGGATGTTGAAGAAGTCGGGCGTTGAGGCAAAGCGCCAGACGGTGCTGTAGAGGCCGCAGGTGCGAAACAGGAGATGGGCGAGGAGCACGATGAGCGCCCAGCAGGCCAGCCCGCCGGAGGAGAACGCATCGAAGGAAAGCCGCGACTGCGAGAGCGTGAGGCTGAGCGCCACCGCGATCAGGACCATGACGAGGTCCTGGACCATGATGATGGCGCGCCGCATCTTCGGTCGGAGGCCCGATACGGCTTCTACATAGGTGGTCATAGGGTAGTACTGAACTCCAGGCGCGGGAATACTATCAGAGCGGCGCGGGACAGAACACCGTCCACCCGCGACTCCAGATTGCAAATCCCCAACCCCGTCTCCGGTTATGGCATTAGCGCGGAGTAGGAAGCATCGCCAGAGTTTTTTTGGGCGAGCACCGATCCGCCAAGTGTCATGAACTCAGCGGTAAGTAAAATGACAGACTCTTCGTTGAACCGGGCAGGATGGTGCACGGTCTTGTTGTTCAGCCTTTGCGGCCACCGAGCTGGCGGTAGAGCTCGGCATAGGATTGCCCCATCCTTTCCGCCGTGAACAGGCGAACGTAGCGATCGCGCGCGGCTCGTCCCCAGCTTGCGGCCTCGGTCGGCCAATCGACCAGCCGGTTGATTGCCTCGGCGAGGCGTACCGGGTCCGATGGCGGAACAACGAGCCCGGTCCGGCCGGCTTCATTAACATAGCTTGTGCCCGTTCCGATTTCGCAAGAAATCAACGGTTTGCCGCACATGGCTGCCTCGGCGAGTGAAAGACCGTAAGCTTCGGACCTCTGATTCGACGGGAAAACGAAGCCGAGGCAGGTGCGTAGCAGAGCCATCTTGCGGGGTTCGGCTACCTCGCCAAGGAAAATCACATTATCGCGGCCCAGCGTCTCGGCCTGTTGCCTGAGCTCGCGCTCGACCGGTCCAGAGCCGGCGATGACAATCTTGCACCGCGCCTGGCCGGCGGCATGGATCAGGACATCCAGCCCCTTATAGTAGCGCAGAACGCCGACGAACAGCACGAAAGGCTCCGCGACCGTCGATCGGCACCAGACGTCGTCGGCCGCGCTTGGCGTTGGATAGGCGCCTTCGTCGATGCCGATGGGGATGATCTTCGATTTGGCCCTGAATGTTCTGAGAACCGGACTCGAGTCGAGATAGTTCGGCGATGTCGCCACGATAGCGTCGACAGCCCCGAGGAAGCGCATCATCAAGGGCCGGTAAAAAGGCAGGATAAGCCTCTGTTTGACGATGTCGGAATGATAGGTGACGACAGCCGGCTTGCCGTGGCGGGAGTGAAAATGCACGACGTCCATGAACGGCCATGGAAAGTGGTAGTGGACCAGATCGGCTTGTCTGGCGAGCGTACCGAACTTACGAAAGGCCTCGCGCGAAAATCCGGTGGACGCAAGCTCGAAATCCAGCCTGGCTTTGCGGGCAACATGGCCGTCAAGACGTTGCGTGTTTTCTTCCGGCGTGCTGCTCAACGAGAGCACCTGTGTTTCGACGCCGTGCCGAGCCGTGCTCTCGGCGATGGCATGGATGGTCCGCTCCACCCCACCGAACGTGTCCGGCCAGTATGTCTTGAAGAAATGCAGGACTTTCACGCGTCGGTCTTTCGTCTTTGCCAGATGGCCTGCTCGAAGATCCGTAGCATGTCCCTGGCGTGATTCTCCCAGGTGAATCGCCCGGCATTGTTGCGCGCGCCGGCGGCAATCTGGCTGCGAAACTCAGCATCCATCGAGAGCCGGCCGAATGCCGCGGCGATCGCCGCCGGGTCGTTCGGGTCGACAAGGACGGCATTGTCCCCAGCGACTTCAGGCATCGACGATGTGTTCGACGTCAGCACCGGCTTGCCAAAGGAGTGGGCCTCGACGATCGGCAAGCCGAATCCCTCATAGAGCGAGGGCATCGCCAGGAACAGGCAATTCGCATATAGCGTGGCGAGCACACTGTCGTCGACGAAGCCAGTAAACCTGATATTCGTCTCGAGCCCGCTGCTGCGCACGAGATCGACTAGACCCCTCTGTTTCCATCCCTTGCCACCGACGATGACTAGGTCGCAGCCCGCGCGGGTGCCGGCTGGCAGCAGGCCATAGGCCTTGATCAGATTGGCGAGGTTCTTGCGAGGCTCGAGCGTGCCGACAAAAAGCGCGTAGGGCTTGGTGATCCCGAGCGGCCCCAAGCTCGAACCATCGCCGGGAGCCGGCAGCGTGGCCGTGCCCGGAAAGACTGTCCTGACCCGCGATTTCAGCCAGGGAAATGCGCTTGTCAACGCGCTTGCCGTGGCCGTCGAATCCGCGACCACGACATCGGCGGCCCTCAACGCCGGCTTCATCAGCAGGCGCTCGCCAATGAAGGTCCGGGCACGCATGGTCTCCGGCGCGTGCAGCCAGACGAGGTCGTGGATGGTGATCACGCGTGCGATGCGGCTGTGGAGCCCGAAAGGCAGCCGATGCGAAGGCCCCAGAGAACCTCCACGCGGTCGCGCCGTGTCAGCGACGGCAGCACCGACTGTCCCCAAAAGGTCCTGGCGAGAGGCCCCTTAAAGCCGGCAAGCCGCACGGAAACGCCAGGCGGAATGTCGTAACCCGCGCTGACCGCATCCGGCGCATAGACCGCAACGTCTGCGCCCTGCGCCGCCAGAGCCTTGATCGCATTGTGCACGAATCGGCCGATTCCATCGGTGGCCGATGCGAGGTTTCTGCCATCGATGGCGATTTTCAACGGTTTCTCAGAGCCGAGTTTAGAAGAGAAGAACGTAGGAAGTCGTAGTTGCGTCTGAATTACGCAACTGCTGGCTTTGCCCATTCAGCAAGTCTATGCCCAACACTAACTCCCTGAGCTTTCCAGTCTAACACAATTTCGTTCCGACGTGCATCAGCGCTAGATACCGACGGATCAGCGTCCACGAGAATATCCCCGCTACGAACGTCCACAATCCCATCTTCCCCCAACGCAATTGGACACCCCAACATAGAGAACGTGAAATCACGAGCGTATCGAAATCGACCGATGTCGGAATCGAAAAAGATCGTTTCCACGCGGCGGTCTCGTGTCGGGTCAAGAAGAAGGTCGCGTACGGCCCCTATTAACTCCTGCTTTCTGATGTGATCTTTTCCAACAAGGCCGGAGACATCGATCAGCAGATTGGGCAATCGTGCCATACGGGGAAGCGACTTATCGACGGACTCCGCAAACGTGACGAGGTCTTCCTCGTCACGCGGCGCTTCCGGAATCGCCGCGACGGCTCCAAGGACGTCTTGCATCGACACTCCCTCGTAGACGGATTCAATGAAATCCGAATACATGTCCGCGCATAGGCGGGGTGAATGGCGGATGGCAGCGTAGTCTTGTGCTTGCTTCGCGAGTGTTCTTCGCAAGCCGGCGTCTGCAAACAACCGGTCCAAGGCATCGACAAGATCCTTGTCGATGAATATGTCGTCAAGTTGAATGACCACTTCCGGGTCGATCTCAGCCATCGATCCGTTCGCGTTGATGATCGTCGGCAAGCCTGCGTTCAAGCAATCGAGAATTGCGGCTGAGGTCTCCCCGCGCGAATCTGTCCGTAACTGAACAGCGACATCGGCCGCGGCAAGGTATGTCCGGTATGTCTCTTCGCTTACCCAGCCAGTAATTTCTGCGCGTCGCTTCTTCTGCTTTTTCTCAAGGCGAGCCGCATATTCTGGCCACCCATTAAGACCGACGAATACAAGTTTGCAACGTTCGTCTCCGGACAGGGTAGATGCCGACCAGGCATCCATCAATCGATGGTTAAGCTTTGTCGGCGCCAGTATGCCGAAGCTGCAGACAACGAAGGCATCCTCGTCGATCCCCAGCTCCGCTCGAGCTTTTTGTTTCGACGGGAGTTGCACAGCGGCACGGGCGAGTGGCACGGTCCGCATATTGATTTGGGACGCAGCCCCGTAGTGCTCTCTGATAAGTTTCGCGGAATAGGTCGAATGCACGATCACGCCCGAGGCGTTTTCCACGGTTTTCTGGCTGCAAGGATATTTCAGAACCGCATCGACATTCGTTCGCAAGTGTTCCCAAATAGCGAGATATCCGTGGGAGCGGAAGAGCTCCTGGTTCCAAGCATTCTCCACCCCAGCATGAATCTGCCGATCTTTGTGCAGGCCGCTAAGGAAAAAATCATGGAGGACAACGACGCCGGGAAATCGCTCGAGCAGATCGATCATATGCTCGTGAAACATCGAATTGCCAAAATGATAGAGGATTCGACCGTAGGAGGCGGCGTTTTTTTCGAACCACTGGACGTTGCGGACCGGCACGTTCGCCTGCACCCACGTGTCGGACACGTTTTTTGTGCAACGATCACATCAATGTCGTAGTGGCGCGCAAGTTCGGGAAGCAGTTCGACACTGAAACCTGCAATGCCGCTTCGTTCCGGAGGAAGGGGAGAGAAGTAGGCAAGTTTCGGCCTGGATTTTTCGCTGTGATGGCGCGCTTTCTTTGCAGTTGAGCGATGTAGCTCCTCGATGGCATCCAAGGCACGGGCAGCTGTAGCTTTCCATGAAAACGACTTGACCCTCCGAGAGCCATTTTCAATGAGTTTCGATCGAAAGCCGTCGTCAGAAAGCGCCTTCAACATCTTGGCCGAAATGGAGTCCTCGGAGCGGGGATCGAACATCGCCTCATCCCAACCGATAATCTCCGGAATACTCGACGTGTCCGCACTTATCACTGCTGCGCCACACCGCATCGCCTCCAATACTGGCAGGCCGAATCCTTCATAGGTGGATGAAAAAACGAACAAAGAGCACATATTGTATAGCCCGATAAGGTCGTCTTCGGGGACATATCCAGTCAGCACGAGTTCGTCGCTATCCAGTCCAATGCTGGAGGCAAGATGGGAAAGCATCGTCCTGCTGTCGTCCTGAATACTGCAGACGATGACCAATTGATGAGCTTTGCGCGTGTCCCTGGGTAGCTTCGCAAAAGCTTTTATTAGCCCTTCGATGTTTTTTCGATGGTCTATACCCCCCGTATACATCACGAAGGGTCGAAACAGGCGATATCTTTCCCTGATCCGCTCTATGTCGACCTTAGCCAAGTCGACGACTCTGAAGGAATCATCAACTGCGCTTGATATATTGACGACTCGATCACGCGGCAGGGAGAGCCATCTTATGGCATCACTTCGCGTTGCCTCTGAAATCGCGAGCCATGCATCGGCTCGACGGAGATCATCGAGCTTCCGTTCGTACCAACTCTCGATGGCTCGATTCTGTAAATACGGAAGGCGATGGAGATAAGGGATCAAATCGAAAAGGATGACAGCGGTCGGAATGCGTGTCGTAAGCCGCCCTATGCTTGTGACCGTGCTGCTGTCGAGTCCCTCGAACAGACTTGATACGAGCAGAACATCCGGCTGCAGCTTTGCCAGAAATGCCTCGCGCAGCATTTCCGCAGATGTTCGGAGCCATGGTTTGCCGTCGAAGAGCTCGGAAACATTCTTAGGAGTATGCCAAACCTTAATGTTTTCTTCCGGGAGGATCCCCGCAAATTCGGAACGAATATCCAAGGTTAGTTCGGTGTTGGCACCGTTCAGAGCGAGCAGAATTTCATGATGCCGGCCGCTCTTGATTAGTGCGTGCGCGAGCGCCAGCGTATATCTTCCAATGCCACGCTTGGCGCTCGACCCCTGCGCACCTTGCATGTCGATAACGATGCGCATTGTTATTGATATTCCTTTCGACGAGTTTCAAGCATTTCCAAAATCCGTTTGGATCGGGAACTTATTCGCTTGCTCACCCTTTCGGGAATGACGCCCATAAATACCCCGGCGACGGGAGGGTCGGACGTTGACACTGCCATATTCATCGCCCCGGGATTGTGCTCTATCGCTTGAGTGGCGATGATACCGCGGGAACGGGCGAATGCCTGTAAATGGCCAAGTATCGCAGGATACGCGTGTAGAGATGCAATAGCCCGCCGTTTTAGCGCAGGCCGGGTTAGTACAAGTCGGATCATTCTTGAGAAGACGCCCGCTGCCGCTCGTCTCGGCAGCAGTATCACGCTAATTGCTGCCGCGCGAGCGACCGTCCTGCCTGATTTCACCGCGTGTCCGATCGCTCGATATGGCCAGGTTAGACGCCAAGAGCGACTCCGGTAGACTTCCTCCAGTTGGTCTCGATACCGCTTCGCTTGTACTCGCCATTCTTCAGCTTCCCGCTGCGCATGCCTTTCCAGGCTGGTTACCGCCTCGTGCAAGCGATTCGCTGCAGCCTTCTCGGCAATTCGCGCCGCCTCAAAGTTATGTATATCGGATTCGAGAGTAACAAGCTTGGCATTCAGCGAGGTGACTTCTGCATTCGCCGCTTCCAGCCGCTTTTGTACTTCCGCTTTTTTCTCCTCTATGGCTTCCAATCGCTGCCTCATGGGAGCAAGCAGTCCGGAATTGCTGGAAACGGGAAAAGCGAATTCGTCGAAGATATTCGGGCCAGGCCCGAATGAAACCTTCAACTCTGGATGTTCTTCGCTGACGTAAAAGCGATTCAAGCCATCGAAATAGACGAACTTATAACCGAGCTTTCCGAGATAGGATTGCCATCCCTCATGGCTCTTTTTCGTCGAAAGCGGGAAAGTGCTTTCGACCACAACAATCCAAGGACGTACCTTGGAAGAGCCCCAACTCTTGATAACACCAGCTTCCATACCCTCGACGTCGACCTTGAGCCAGTGAATATCCTTCTCTGCGTGGCGATCCAAAAGATTCTCAAGACTGACAAGCGGCACCGCCCGCTCTTTCATTTCGAATCCGGCTTTCGCATGCCGCCTTGCAATGGCGGCATCGCCGGTACTGAGCCCAGTTCCTGAAAACTCATAGAAAGTTAATAGGCCAGTATCCAGGCCGATTGCTGCTTCGATCACTTCTTCGTCAGGTCGGGCGGCGCGTATTTTAGCAGCATAGAGGGTGGATGGCTCCACGTGCACGCCACGCCAACCCTGTTCGTAAAATGAAAGGCTTACGGAATCTTCTACCGGATCCTGGGCGCCAATATCGATGTAGAACCCGTGCTTTACTGACTTGAGGGCGCGCCACAAAATCACATCTTCGAAGTTTTGTGCGTAGGACGTGATCATCAGCGTTCAGGAAACAATGAAAGAGCGGCTTTGTTCAGCGACACAGGCGGAAGTTCAATGCGCCGATCCTCGGGAAAGAAACTAGCGGTAATCAGTCCATCGCCGCTATATGATTGTTGTACGTCATGCTCCGCCAATATTACGGCTCCGAAATCCAGCAACGCTTCCCTACAATCGGCGTGCGTGGTTCGTGAGCCGGAGATGCTGCTATGGTGCGTCGACACGACCACAAATCGCAGGCTTCGCCGCTCAACCGCCGGTGCCATGGAGCGAATGAACGGCAACTCCGCTCCCTGTACGTCTAGATGCAGCACCTCGATGGTCCGGTCATTCGTCAATCTGGATACCCCGGCCATATCAAGGCAAGGCACCATGCGAAGCTGTCCGTCCGATTCACATCGCAGCTCATGGCTTTCGAGACCGTCACCGCCAACGCAGGCATTGTGAAAGCTGATACGATGTTCGAGCCCGTTCAGGCTCGCATTGTCCCGACCCAGTTGAAGATTGTTCGGGTCTGGTTCAATGCAGATCGCCGACGCACCCGCAATTTCATGCAAATACCACAACGTATAGTAGCACCAGAAGGCACCGAGCTCCACGATCAACGAATTGTGGCGGGCGTAGCGCAGGAGATGGTGGAAAACCAACTCTTCCTGCGGCTCGTGATGGCCTCGCAATGCGCGAATGATTTGCGCCATCCAGTCGCCATGGTATCCGCCCGCCCTAACCCGCACGCCGTTGTGCATCATTTGGACAGGGCCGTTCGGCGTGTCCAGAATGCGTCCCGCGTCTTGTACCTTCGGGACGCTGACACAATCGTTGCAGCTGCTAGTCATTATCGTCCGTTCGAGTTCGTTCACGCAGTAGTCCCCCGAATAACGAACCTCGCGTCAAGTGCGGACGTCCCGATGAAAAACGGGTGAGCAGCATTTATCACATCAAAAACGAGCGCATTATCCTGCCACTCGTAGTTGTTCTCCAGATGTGTATCTGAACTGCACAGCGCCACTGAGAACGAATAGGAGCCTTGGCCCAAAGTACAGGTGAAAGGCAACTGGAATTCAATCTCATCGCCTGCCTTGACGTCCCGAAGGACCTGCCGCGTGTGCCAGGTGTTGGTGCCCCACACGACGTGGCCGGTGCGATCGCGTAGCATAAGGCCCAGCACCAGGGGGGAAACATTCGCCTCTGCCTCCGCCACCAACTTCAGCACCAGGGTTTGTCCCACTTGCGCGACCTTCACTAATTCTTGGCTCTGCACATCGAGAAGTTGCAGCCTTGACGCCTTGACCTGAAAAGTCCCCGACCTGGTGAATGCCCAGCCGTCTTTCTCTCGCCGCTGCTCTACTTTCAGCTTCTCGTTTTCCTTGGCCGCGATCATCGCGTTGTAATAGTCAACCACCTCGTCGGGCTGCCCGTCCTTAATGGCACGCCCCTTGTCCAGCAGGATCACCCTATCGCACAACGCTCGCACGTCGGCCAAACTATGAGTAACGAGGAGAATTGAGGTCCCTTCTGCCTTGAATTGTCGGATACGATCGAAACTTTTATGCTGGAAATAACTATCGCCGACCGAAAGCACCTCGTCGATTATCAGAACTTCCGGACGCCTTGCGGTGGCGAGCGCGAATGCCAAACGTGCCAGCATTCCGCTTGAGTAAACCCGAGTTGGTTGATCGAAAAATTCGCCTATTTCGGCGAAGTCTTCAATCGCGGGCATCATTTGCGCTAACTCCTGCTGCGAAAAGCCCATAAGGCCGCCAGCATGGAAGACATTCTGTCGCCCCGTAAATTCAGGATTGAAGCCTAGCCCGAGTTCGAGAATGGCGCTGATGCGGCCGCCGACATGCACGGTGCCTTCGGTCGGTCGCACGGTGCCGGTGATCAGCTTCAAAAGCGTGCTCTTGCCGGCGCCATTTTGTCCAATCAGTCCGAGCGCTTCACCGGCTGAGAGGGAAAACGAAATGTCCTTGACCGGCCAGAATTCCTCGGTCGGCTTGACAGGTGCGCCGAACCAGCCTGCGAACCTTTTAAGGTTGCTTGCATAGCTCGCGTAGCATTTCGACAGGTAACTGACGGAAAGAACGGTCATCACTATAGCACGTCGATGAGTTCGGGACTTGCCCGGCGAAAGAACACGACCGCCAAAGCCATGCTCACAAGCCCCAGAACCGCCGGCATAATCAGACTATCTGCGCTTGGCCAGCGGTCGAACAGAAGTGCATCCTGATACAGCGCTACCAATGGCGCGAGCGGGTTGAGATTGAACACGGCACCGTATTTCTCCGGCAAGACGTTGGCCGGATAAACAACCGGTGTCAGCCAGTACCAAAGATTCAGCACTATCGTCGTTACCTGGGCAACATCGCGGATGAATACGTTCATCACCCCGAGGATGACGCCAAGCCCAAAACCGATAGCCGCAATCAGCACGATCCCGACCGGCAATAGGATCAATGCGCGGCCTGGCAGATGCCCGAGGAAGATAAAGATGATGAAAAGTGCTAGCAGCAGCAACAGGTGATTGATCAGCGCCGTGCCGCCGACGATGAGCGGCAGGCATAGACGCGGAAAGGCTATCTTCTTCATTACCGGCGCCTGTTCGATGAAGACAGTCATGCTGCGTGTCAGAATGTCGCTGAATAACGTCCAAGCGGCCAGGCCGGATAGAAGATAGATCGGATAAGCTGCCGGGCTTTCCGTATCCGGAAGCCGCGCCTTAAGAAGTTCTGAAAGCACGATCGAGAAGATCACCGCCTGCGCGAGGGGGTGAAGGATGAACCAAAGGCCGCCCAGACGCGACCGCACGAAGCGTCCCCTCAGGTCGCCTTTGATCGAGGAAATGATGAAATGGCGATATTGCCACAGGCTTCGGAACATAGGTTTGACCTTTTGCGCGCGGTCGTCAGCGGGGGCTACATGCCCGACGCCAATACCCCAAAACGTCGGCCAATGTTTGCTCAAACGGCACCAGAGGCGTCCAGTTCAGCTCTGCGCGTGCTTTTGATGCATCACCATAAGCGATAGGGATTTCGTTCGGTCGACGCTTTGCCAGGTCTTCGCGCACTTCGATGTCGATGCCCGACTGTACAATAAATGCGTCTAGGATATCCCGAATTCTGCGGGGTCGTCCCGACGCGATGTTGTAGACGCAGTCGGGCCCGGTCTCGGAGACCCGGATCGCGGCGGTCGCGTAGGCGCGCACGACATCGCGAACGTCGAGGAAATCGCGCTCGGCTTCGAGATTTCCGACATGAATGACAGGCTCGCGCTTGCCCGACAGGATTTCGGCGACTTGGCGTGCGAAATCGGAGACCACATAGGTGTCGGACTGGCCAGGGCCGGTGTGATTGAACGGGCGAAAGCGAATGGCGCGCAGACCCTCATAGGACAACTGGCCTATCATAAGGTCGGCAGCTGCCTTGGTGGCACCGTAGACGTTAACCGGCCGGAGCGGTGCGTTTTCCGTTAGGGGACCAGCCGGGTTCTGGAAAGAGGCTCCGTAGGCTTCCGAGCTGCCAACGTACACGAATCTGGCCTCCGGAGCATGGCCCATCACGGATTCCGCCAAGTTCATCGTTCCCGTGACGTTGACATCCCAGGCATGCCGTGGGGCATTACGTGCATCCGAGGGCGCGGCCACCGCCGCCAAATGGACCAGCGCGGTGGGCTGGATTTCGCGGACGGCGTCGTCGACGGCATCCCGGTCTCGCAGGTCGATCGGGTTTCGTTGCCCTTCGCCATGACCGAACGCGAACACCTTGCAGCCGGCGTGCTCCCGCTCCAGCAACTGCAACAGTGCCGTGCCGACAAACCCGCTGGCTCCGGTTACAAGGATGCGATGCGTCAACGTACCGACCACTCTCGCGAAAAAGTCTTTGCGATCACTCAGCGCCTCGGCGGGCTGGAATGACGTTCCAGATCCGCATCCACCATCTCGCAGATCATCTCTTCCAGCGAGATCGTAGCTTCCCACCCCAGCTTCTGCTTAGCCTTTGCCGGGTTGCCGAGCAGGATCTCGACTTCCGCCGGCCTGAACAGATCCGGATCGATCACAAAGTGGTCGTCCATCTTCAGCCCAACATGCTCAAAGGCGATGCGGCACATGTCACGGACGGTCGTCGTCCTGCCCGTGGCCACCACATAGTCGTCCGGCTGATCCTGTTGCAGCATCAGCCACATGGCGCGGACATAGTCCTTCGAATGGCCCCAGTCGCGCTTGGCGTCGATGTTGCCGAGCCGCAATTCCTTGGCCATGCCTTTCTTGATCCGCGCCACCGCATCCGTAACTTTGCGGGTCACGAATTCAATGCCGCGAAGCGGCGATTCGTGATTGAAGAGGATGCCGCTGGAGGCGTGGATGCCAAAGCTTTCACGATAGTTGACGGTGATCCAGTGCCCGTACAGCTTCGCGACCGCATAGGGAGAGCGGGGGTAGAAAGGCGTAGTTTCCGACTGCATCGGCTCCTGAATGAGGCCGTACATTTCCGATGACGAGGCCTGGTAGAAGCGTGCCTCGGGGATTTCAAGGCGGAGCGCCTCGAGCACATTGGTAACACCCATGCCCGTAACGTTGCCCGTCAGAATCGGCTGCTGCCAAGATGATTTGACGAAGGATTGCGCTGCAAGATTGTAGACTTCGTCCGGTCTGATTTCGCGCATCGTCCGGGCCAGACCGGACAGATCCGTCAGATTTCCGTCCACGATCCGAATGTCTTTCTCGATGCCAAGCCATTTCAGGCGCGTAGTATTAACGTCGGCTGTGCTTGAGCGCCGGGCAAGTCCATGAACTTCGTAACCCTTCGCAAGCAAGAGTTCCGCCAGATAGGCACCGTCTTGCCCGGTGATGCCGGTTATCAAGGCTGTCTTTGTCATCAATGCTCTCGATACTATCTAATGATCCGCTCTGCCAGCCGATGAACCCTCAGGCCCGACCATAAACGTCGTCGAACCGCACGATATCGTCTTCACCAAGATACTCCCCGCTTTGCACTTCGATCATCACAAGCGGAAGGACGCCCGGATTTTCCAGACGATGCTTGTGGCCGCAGGGAATATAGGTGGACTGGTTGATCGTGAGCAGGATTTCGCTCTCGCCATTAACGACCCTGGCAGTTCCGCTCACCACCACCCAGTGCTCGGAGCGATGATGGTGCGCCTGGAGGCTCAGGCGGGCGCCTGGCTTCACTTCAATGCGCTTGATCTTGAAGCGGTGCCCTTCCTCCAGCACGGTATAGGTGCCCCACGGGCGATGCACCGTGCGGTGCAGTGTTGCCGCCTCGTGCCCCTCCGCCTTGAGGCGGTTATAGAGGTCCTTCACTTCCTGTGCTTTGTCCTTGCGCGCGACCAGAAGCGCGTCCGGCGTGTCCACGATCAAGAGATCTGAAACGCCGACAAGACCGACCAGCCGATCTTCGCTATGCACGTAGCAGTTCGCCGCGTCGTGCAGAATTGTTTCGCCGGTGGCGCGGTTGCCCTTGTCGTCGGCCGAAACAAGTTCGGACAGCACCGACCATGAGCCGATGTCCGACCAATCGAAACCGCAGGGCACAAAACCCACGTTCCTTGCCTTCTCCATCACGGCGTAGTCGATAGAAACAGCGGGAACAGCCGCGAAGCTGTCCCTATCCACCTCGACGGTGAGCCGGTCCGTGCCATCCGCTGTCCTGCCTTTCTCGAGGGCTGTGCGCGCACTGGCCAAGATGTCCGGGCACAGGTCCCGCATGGCTTCCAGCATCGAGCGGGCCGTGAAACAGAACATCCCTGAGTTCCAGAAGAAACGGCCGGTAGCGATAAATTGGGCCGCGGTGGCCGCATTCGGTTTTTCCACGAACCGAAGAACTCTATCCCCCTCGGCCTCGACGTAGCCAAAGCCCGTTTCGGGGCGGTCGGGCTTCACGCCGAATGTGACAATCTGACCTGAGGCCGCAAGCGCCGCCGCTCTCGCGACACTCGCGCGGAAGCCGGCCTGATCCAGTATCAGATGATCAGCAGGGAGCACGACTAGGACGGCGTCCGGGTTCTCGTGCGCGACGTGCACTGCCGCGAGCGCAACTGCGGCCGCCGTGTCGCGGCCGAACGGCTCCAGCAGGAATGTGTTCTTCACGCCTGGAGCCGCCACCTCCGCATATTCATCGGCGGTAAGAAACAGCAGGTCGCGGTTGGTGACCGTCACGACATGATCGATGCCTTCGAGCTCCACGGCGCGCGCGTAGGTCTTTCGAATCAACGTCCCGCCCTCCGGCAGCGGGATGAAGGGCTTCGGATGCATTGCGCGGGAAATCGGCCAGAGCCGAGAACCGACGCCGCCGCTTATGATGACAGGGACGATATTGGTCAACGTCAACTCTCTAAGATCTGAGCCCCGGCCAGAGCGAGACTCCAACCGAGCAATTCGTCTGCGCGGGATTCCGCTTTTGCCTCGACGTAGCAGCGCAATTCGGGCGCGTTACCTGACGCACGGAAGTGCACAACTTCTCCGTTAGGGACGGTGATACGCACGCCGTCATGGTTGTCAATATTCCCGATGCCCCCGAGATCCGCGAAGATGTTGTCGGCATAGGCTGCGTCAGCCGCCAACTTGCCAAGAAAGGAGGCGCTATTCTCGCTCGGCACCCCCTCGAGCCGACCGCTTGCGGCGGCAAGAAAGCGAAAGTCGGCCGCTATCTCGGCGAGAGGGCGAACATTCTTTGCGATTACTGCCAGCGTGCAGACAATTGGCAATACCGAATCCCGCGTCTGCAAAGCCGGGAGGCTGCGCCCACCTCGCTCGACGGACGAACCCAGGAGAACCCCGCCATTCGCCTCGAAGCCCACGACACATCTTGCGCCCTGGGCGAGAGCGGTGCCGATACCTTCGACGACATAGGGCGAGCCCACACGTGTGCGGACGACCCTTGCGAAATGACCGCAGCGCTCCAGACCGGAATTGGAACTGACCGGTGTGACAACACAGTCGGCACCCAAGACATTCGCGGTGATTGCACCTACCAGATCGCCGCGCACGAAAGTACCGCTGGCGTCCGCAACGAGCGGCCTATCGCCATCGCCATCGGTGGACACGATCGCGTCGAACGGTTCCGCTGCCGCCCAATCCTTGAGAAGCGCTACATCTTCCTGCCTGAGCGCCTCTGTATCGACCGGAATGAAATGTTCGGCCCTGCCCAGAGGTACCGTTTCAGCCCCCAGTCCGCGAAGAATATCGACGACGACGTCTCTTGCCACGGATGAATGCTGGTAGACGCCGACGCGCAGGCCAGAAAGGCTGCCTTGTTCAAAGAAATCCAGGAAGCGGTCCATGTAGCACTGGAACGGCTCGGCGCCCACCCGCACAGGATCAACTCGCGACAGGAGCGGAACGGGATCCCCGATGGCTGCGTGGATTTCGACGATGTCGCGTTCATCGCGCTTATCGATCTCCCCGTCCGCCCGGTAAAATTTGAGCCCATTTCTGTCGTCGGGAATGTGACTGCCAGTGACCATTATTGCTGGAGCGTTCTCGCCGGTAGCGTAAAGCGCAAGCGCGGGCGTGGGTAATGCTCCACAATCGACCGGCACAAGTCCGGACGCGGCGATCGCTGAATGAACAAGTTGCGCGATCTGGGGACTGGAGGCGCGTAGGTCACGTCCGACAAAAACCTCCGAGCCTTCGTTCAACAAGTTCCGATTCTGGAGCATGCGCAGGAAAGCGACGGTGTAGCTAAATGCCGGCGTACCTCGAAGCTCGCTGACTAGGCCGCGCAGTCCACTGGTACCAAACTTCACAGTCACCCTTTGCGACCCTTTCCGAAGAAATTTGGCTTGGTGCAAGTTAGGCAAACTGACATCGTTTTCGCGCGGGCCGGCCGAGCATTACGGCAGATGCGGAGCATCAGATAACGCATCTCTACAGATCAGGTCACCTGAGCGGCCTTCCGTATATTTCCATTTAATATTAGATACTTCTAACATTATTGGACAGAGGAACGCTCTTCTGCCTTCTGCAAGGATAGCGCCTTTCAAGAAGGTCTCCTTGAATTGCCGAGCCCCCCGGCCCCGCAAGCTGCTCGTGCTTATGTTTCGCGAAGTGGCTTGTCAATCTCTGGCTGAACCTACACACAGCGGGCTTCGCCATTTACACCAGATGCCAGAGAGCGAAGCCTCAACACCGTCGAAATAAAAAGCCGGCGCGTGAGCGCCGGCTCAGACTGCTGACAAACCCCTGGCGTTTGCCGGGGGTTTTTGATTCACTGGGTCATGTTGAAGCGACCCGCCCCTGAACAGACCGCGCTTGAGATGGTGACGTTGGATCAGCTGGTTCCGGCCGATCATCTGTTGCGCAAGATCGATCGATCGATCGACTTCTCGTTCATCCACGGTCTGACGGCGCCATTGTACTGCGCCGACAATGGCCGCCCGCCGCTGGACCCGACCTTGATGTTCAAGGCGCTGTTCATCGGCTACCTGTTCGGAGTGCGCTCGGAGCGGCAATTGGTGCGCGAGATCGAGGTCAATGTCGCCTACCGCTGGTTCCTGCGGCTGAAGCTGACCGACAAGGTGTTCGACGCCTCGACGCTGTCGCAGAACCGTCGTCGGCGCTACCAGGACGAGACGATCGCGCAGGCGATCTTCGACCGCATCGTGGAGCAGGCGATCCTTGCGGGGCTGGTGGACGGGACGGTGCTGTATACCGACAGCACGCACCTGAAGGCCAACGCCAACAAGGGCAAATACGACCTTGCCATGGTCGCCAAGTCGCGTGCCGACTACTGGGGCGAGCTCGACCGCGCCATCGAGACGGAACGGGCGCTGCACGGTCAGAAGCCGCTGAAGCAGAAAGAGCGCAAGCCGCCGGTCAAGCAGACCAAGGTCTCGCGCGCCGATCCGGAGGCCGGCTACATGGTGCGCGAGGGCAAGCCGAAGGGCTTCTTCTATCTCGATCACCGCACGGTGGACGGTCGTTGCGGCATCATCACCGATACCTTCGCCACGCCGGCCAACATGCATGACTCGATCGTCTATCTTGGCCGGCTCGACCGCCAGGTGGAGCGCTTCGGCTTCGTTGTGGCGGCGGCGGGGCTGGATGCCGGCTATGCCACGCCAGGCATCGCCAAGGGGCTGGAGGACAGGAACATCCGGGGCGTCATCGGCTATCGCAACCCGACCCCGCCAAGGCCCGGCAAGATGAGGAAGAGCGCCTTCGTCCATGAACCGGATCGGGACGGCTATCGTTGTCCGCAGGGCCAGTTGCTCACCTACGCCAGCACCGATCGCGGCGGGTATCGTCATTACAGAAGCGATCCGGCCATCTGCCGCGACTGTCCGCTGCTGGCCTCCTGCACCTCAAACGCCAAGGCCGAGCGCACCATCACACGCCATGTCTGGCAGGATCAACGCGAGCGCGTCGATGCCAACCGGCTCACGGCTTGGGGCAAGGCCATCTACCGGCGTCGCAAGGAGACGGTCGAGCGATCCTTCGCCGATGCCAAGCAGCTGTTCGGCCATCGCTACGCCCGCTTCCGAGGGCGAACCCGCGTCGCCTGCCAGTGCCTGATCGCAGCCGCCGCCCAGAACATGAAAAAGATCGCAATCAGCCTCTGGCCAAAGCCCAAACCGGTCCTCGCCTGAGGCCAAATCTGCGTCGGCGGCCTCCTGACATCCGCTCCCGCCACCAATTTCCCAAGCGCAATCAATCTGCAAAACAAAACCCCGCCGAAAATCGACGGGGTTCGTCAGCAGTCTGAGCCGGCGCGTGAGCGCCGGCTTATGGTTGATCTGTTGGAACGGAATTTTCAGGACTGCTTCGGCAGCAGCGCCCAGACCGCCGGCACGAGGCTCGCGGCCAGCGCCACCTTGATCAGGTCGCCGGCGATGAACGGCGCGACGCCGAACTGCCAGGCCTTTTCCGGTCCGATGAGCGCCGCCAGCCAGGCAAAGCCCATCGCCATCATGACGATCTCGGCGGCAAGCATGGCGCCGAACAGCTTGAAGGGGTGGCGGTCCCAGCCGCGGTCGGCGGCCCAGCCGGCGATCGCCGCCATCACCACGAAGCCGGCAAGGTAGCCGCCGGTGGAGCCCAGTATATAAGCGATGCCGAGGCCCTTTTCCGGCGTGCCCTGGAACACCGGCAAACCAAAAGCGCCCTCGGCGAGGTAGAGAAGGAGCGTCGCGACGGCAAGACGCATGCCGAAGGCCGAGGCGATCAGCAGCACCGCAAGCGTCTGCAGCGAGATGTCGACCGGGCCCAACACCACTTTCGTCTTCGCAGACAGGGTGAGCAGGAGGGTTCCTGCAAGCGCCAGAAAGAGCTGGCTGGCAAGCCGGGCCGCGCCCTGGTCGGGCAGAGCGAGAGAAACGAGCGGGCGCATCGTGGTTGCAGTTGCCATGGTCTTCCCCATCGTGGCTGATTTGCTGTGTTTGAGGCGCGTCGCGGAGAAACGAGTTCAGGCGGCGCGCTTCAAGATTTCGTCCTGATGCGTGTCGTTCTCCCAAGACTGCTGCGCAGTTTTGGGCGACATGCATTGATTTTCCTATATTGGCTTCGGCAGGATGCGGCAAACATTTTGCCGCGAGCAGCAGGACCCGGCATGACACTTGAATTCGACGCACGCTTCGATCCTGCCTATGGCCAGGCGGTCACGGTCGCTCCGGACGTCCAGCGCGTCACGGCCAGGAACCCGAGCCCGTTCACCTTCCACGGCACCAACAGCTACCTCGTCGGCCGCGACACGCTGGCAGTGATCGATCCAGGTCCGGACGACGATGAGCATCTCGGAACGCTGCTCACGGCAATAGGCGGCAGGCCGGTCAGCCATATCTTCGTCAGCCATACCCACCGCGATCATTCGCGGCTCGCGGCGCGGCTGAAAGAACGCACGGGCGCTCCCGTGCTCGCCGAGGGCCCGCATCGGCCGGCGCGGCGGCTGCGCATCGGCGAGATCAATCCGCTGGATGCCAGTGCCGATTTGGGCTTCGTGCCCGACATTGCGCTGGCGGACGGCAGCCTTACCCATGGCGACGGCTGGGCGATCCGCACCGTGCTGACGCCAGGGCATACCGCCAACCACGCGGCCTTTGCGCTGGAGGGGACAGGCATCCTGTTTTCGGCCGACCATGTCATGGCCTGGGCCACATCCATCGTGGCGCCGCCCGACGGGGCGATGGCCGACTATATGAAATCGCTCGACCGGCTGATCGAGCGCGACGACCGCCTGCTGTTGCCCGGCCATGGCGGACCGGTGACCGCGCCGCGCAGCTTCATGCGCGGGCTGAAGTCGCATCGCAAGATGCGCGAGCAGGCGATCCTGGAACGCATCCTGAGCGGCGACCGAACCATCAAGGAGATGGTCGCGGCGATCTATCGCGACACCGACCCGCGGCTGCACGGAGCAGCCGGCCTTTCGGTTCTCGCGCATCTCGAGGACCTGGTGGCCCGCGGTCTCGTCGCCAGCGAAGGCGACCCGGCGATCGACGGGATTTTCAGGCCTGCCGGTTGACTCACTCGGCCGGCGCCGCGCCGACCTGGCCGGCGACCTCCTGATCGAGCTCGGCGAGGAAATCGGTGATACGGTCGGCATTGTCGCCCAAGTCATGACGCCCGTAGCGCGAGGCCGAACGCATGTCGACGACGACCGAATCGCCGTCGTCGGCGACGCGGATGGCCACATCTGCCGGCAGGCCGAGCACCAAGCCCCTGGCGACCGCGGTGATCGTCGCCTCGCTCTGGCCGTTGATGTCGGGATAGGGCGCGGTCAGCTGCCAGTCCCGCCGGTCGAGCACGGTCTCGACAGCATCGACCACGGTTTCGAAGGGCAGGTTGTAGCTCCGCCCGCTAACCAGCGGATATGCTTCCGCCTGCAGGCTCTGCTCGCCGGGCGTCGGCGGTGACAGCGCGTTCATGTCGCTCGTCCGGTCGCTGGTGTCGAGCGCCGGCGGGTCGTCGACGTCGGTCGAAATGTCGCGCAGCGGCGGATAGATGGTCGCCCAGTAGGCGGCGACACCGAAAGGCGCAAGCACCAGCACTGCCAGCAGGGCGCCGACGCTGAGATCGCGGCCGCCGCGGTCGCCGAAATTCCACAGCCTCGACAGTGCAATCCCGGCGAGCAGCAGCGCGAGCGCCGCAAGCAGCGCAACGAGCGCCAGCACCCACAGGAAAGGCGGGGTGTCGACAAAGTCGAGCCGGTAGCCGGCAACGACGGTCAGCAAAAGGACGAGCGAGAATGCCCCGATCCGCCGCGACCAGCCGGCCGCCCTCGACGTCTGCCGTTCAGGAATTGTAGCCATCGTCTGCCGCATTACCCCAGTCCGCATCGAGACTTAGAGCTTTTTGCGCCAGCCTTGAAGCCGAAAGATTTAACAATCCTCAATCCGTCGGCAGCCGATACTCCTTGAATTGCTGGCGCAAGGTGGTCTTCTGGATCTTGCCCGTCGCCGTGTGGGGAATCTCGCCGACGAAGGCGACGTCGTCGGGCATCCACCACTTGGCCACCTTGCCGCTCATGAAGGTCAGGATATCGCTCTTGCTCGGCTCCTTGCCCGGCTTGCGCACGACCACCAGCAGGGGGCGCTCGCCCCATTTGGAGTGCGGCACGCCGATGGCGGCCGCCTCCGCCACATCGGGATGGCCGACGGCCAGGTTCTCCAGATCGATGGTGGAGATCCACTCGCCGCCCGATTTGATGACATCCTTGGCGCGGTCGGTGATCTGCATATAGCCGCTGGCGTCGATATGGGCGACGTCGCCGGTGTCGAACCAGCCCTCGGCGTCGAACTGCTCGGCGCCGACGCCGCCGTAATAGGCGCGCGCGACCGCCGGGCCGCGAACTTTCAGTCGCCCGAAGGTCTTGCCGTCCCAGGGCAGCGCGTTGTTCTCGTCGTCTGTCACCTTCATTTCAACGCCGAAGGGCGGGTGGCCCTGCTTGCCCTGGATATCGAGCCTGGCATCGCCGGTCAGCCCTTCATATTCCGGCTTCATGGTGCACAACGTGCCGAGTGGCGACATTTCGGTCATGCCCCAGGCATGCACCACCTCAACCGCGTATTTGTCCTGGAACTTGGCGGTGATGGCGCGCGGGCAGGAGGAACCGCCGATGACGACCTTGTTGAGATAAGGCAGCTTTTTGCCGGTCTCCTCGAGATATTGCAGCAGCATCATCCATACCGTCGGCACAGCGGCGCTGAAAGTTACCTTTTCGGAGTCGAGCAATTCGTAGATCGAGGCGCCATCCATCTTGCAGCCTGGCATCACCAGCTTGGCCCCGATCATCGGCGCGGCCTGACCGAGTCCCCAGGCATTGGCATGGAACATCGGCACGACGGGCAGGACGACGTCGCGCGTCGAAACGCCCATGGCATCGGGCATGGCGGCCATCATGGCGTGCAGCACGTTCGAGCGATGGCTGTAGACGACGCCCTTCGGATCGCCGGTCGTGCCCGACGTGTAGCACATGCCGGCAGCCGTGTTCTCGTCGAATGTCTTCCAGGCGAAGGCGCCGTCGGCCTCGGCAAGCCATTCCTCATAGGCGACAGCGTTCGGCAACGAGGTTTGCGGCATATGCGCCTGGTCGGTCAGCACGATCACCTGCCTGAGCGACCTGACCTGGCCGGCGATCTTTTCCAGCAGCGGCACGAAGGTCAGATCGACGAAGATCGCCTTGTCCTCGGCGTCGTTCATGATCCAGGCGATCTGTTCGGGAAACAGGCGCGGATTGAGCGTGTGGTAGATCGCGCCGATCCCCATGGTGCCGTACCAGGCCTCGATGTGGCGGGCGGTGTTCCAGGCAAGCGTTGCGATGCGGTCGCCGAGCCCGAAGCTGTCACGCTCCAGCCGCTGCGCTACTTTGAGCGCCCGATGACGGATGTCGGCAAAGGTGGTGCGCACGATCGGGCCTTCGATCGAGCGCGACACGACCTCGCGCCCGCCGTGCTGGCGTTCGGCGTGATCGATCAGCTTATGGCAGAGCAGCGGCCATTCCTGCATCAGTCCGAGCATCTCGGCTCCTCCCCTTTTTCGCGCTTTCGCGTCATTGTTTCACGCATTGTGGAATGATCCGGCGGATTGTCCAGCCACCATAAGTCCAAGGCGGTCGGATGGGCGGAATGACCCGTGAAACCCGCCATAATCCGGCCATCGTCGCCGTTAAGGTTCATTAATGGGCTGGGTGAGATTGGCGAATGGAGAGATTCGCATGGACGTGCAGCTCGATGAAAAAGCCCTCGAAAGCACGCTTGCCGAAAGTCTGGACGATCTGACGCCGGACTCCAAAACCGTTTCCGACGATGAATTTGCCGAAGTCGTCGGCGGCGCGCTGGAGGCCGTCGGCGGAACGCTGCTGTTCAAGATGTGCGTCGAGAATGATGGAGAAGGCCAGTATGTCGCCGCCGCAAGCGTCGGCGACGGCGGTAACCGCCAGTTCCTGCTGCTCACGCTGCCGACCGCCGGCGGCGCGCTGAAGGTCGAGACAGCGGCGAGAAGCAGCAATCCGGTCGCCGGCATCGCTGCCGCCTATGCCGGCCTCATGGACGCATTCAAGGCCGCCGCCTGACTGTCGGCGGTTAGAACATTATTTCGCTGCACGCGACGCGTCATCGCGCCGCCTTGCGCGAGGCGTCGGGCCGATCCACCTTTGACGGACGAGAAGCGGTTCCGAACGGAAAAACCGCCACGCACCTTCCTCAAACTGCCGATGAGACCCGTCTTGGACAAGCGTGCCAACCCCGCCCCCGGCTTTCAGCGCAATCCCGACAAGGTGATAACGATCGAGCCTTATCGCGGCACCGTCACGGTCAGCGCCGGCGACGTCGTCATCGCCCGGTCTACCCGGGCCAGGCTCTTGTCGGAACCGCCCTACCCGGCGGTTTTCTATATTCCCTTCGACGATATCGATCTCAGCAAGCTCGCCAGGACCGAGCATTCGACGCATTGTCCCTACAAGGGCAACGCGAGCTATTGGAGCGTGCTGCCGGCCGGCGACAGCGGCAGGGACGCGATGTGGGCCTATGAGCAGCCTTTCGACGAAGTGGTCGAGATCCGCGATCACGGCGCGTTCTATTCGAGCAAGGTGACGGTCGAGACTAAGCCGGAGTGATAGACTGCGGCGGAAAGCATCGCGGATCTCCGAGGTCGCTGAGCCTTCCAGCCGTCGTCATCAACCTCCGCCACGGATCAATCCGTGGTGCCGTCGTTGCCGTCGTCGGCGTCGTCCAGCCGAACGAAGGTCAGGCCCTTCTGCTTCAGGGCGAGCAGGCCCTGGACGACACCCTCGCCCGCGGCATGGGTCGGCTGGTTGATGTGAGCGATGATGACGTCGCCATCCTTGGCAGCGGCGATGCGCCGGGCGGTTTCCTTGGCGCCGAGCAGTGAGCCGCCGTCGCCATTGACGGAAAAGCCCGCGACCTTGAAGCCCAGCTTGCGGATCATGGCGATCGCCGACGGGCTGTATTCGGCGGTGGCGCCGCGAAACCATTTCGGCGGCGGGCCGCCGGCGCTCGCAAGCGCCGCGGCACCCGACTCGACCTCGGCCTGAACGGCATCAGGACTGCCGGCACTGCTGATGCCGTAGATCTTGCGGGGCGTGTCGACCGCCGGGATGTGGCGGCCACCGTGGTTTTCCAGTTCGAACAGATCAGGATGCGCGCGCATGATCCCGACAGCGGCGGCGTTGCGCTTCAGCCAGATGCCGGTGACGAAGATAGTCGCGGGAATTTTGTTTTCTACCAGGGCCGAAAGAATGCGCGTATCGGTCTTCCCGCCGCAGGCGTCCAGCGTGAGCGCGACACGGCCACCGCCGCCTTGCGGCGTCAGATGCAACGTCGGTTCGACCAGCGTCCCGGCATTGCCAGCCGAGACCACGACAAGCGATAGCGCGATCGCGCAAAGAGATTTTTGAAGCAAACCCGTCATTCCCATGCCCGGCCCGTCAAGCCGCTCAACCGCAAGATGGCGTCAACAAGACGCGCATCTAGGCGAAAATCGGAACGGTTCGCATCCGAAAAGCCACCGCGCGACAATTTGCATGGAGAGTAGCTGCAAAAGCTCAACACGCCTTTAGCAGACTTGAGCTAGACCGCCTGCTCAAGCGCCACGTCGGTACGCGCCAAAAGTTCGCGCACCGCCTCGACCACGGAATCCACTTCAAGGCGCCAGACACAGCATGCCTTGCTCGAATCGGTCCGACGGCACAGGTCCCCGCCGACGCAATCGCAGGGCATGGAGGGGCGCAACGAGATGCTGGGGACGCCGACCGGGCCCCATCGAACCGGATTGGTCCGGCCGAACAGACCGACGACCGGAGTGCCGGCTGCGGCCGCCATATGCATCGGGCCGCTCTCATTGCCGAGGAATAACCTGGCCTCCTTGAGCAGCGCCAGCAACGTTTCGAGCGAGAGCGTGCCGACCAGATTGACGACCGGCGTTTTCGCTGCCGCCATGATCTTGTCCGCCGCCTCGTGCTCATCAGGGCCGCCGATCAGCACAGCGTCCAGGCCAGTTTCGGACGATATCCGTTCGATCGCGGCCGCAAAGCGCTCCGGCTGCCAGCGACGCCCGATGAAGCTCGCCCCCGCATGCACCGCCACGAAGGCATTTGGCCGCAAATGATGTTTGCTCAGCAAGGCGAGCGCTTGCGTCGTTTCGAAGGGCAGCGGGCGGATAGCCGGTGCCCTGACGCGCAGGTCGACGCCGAGCACCTCGAGCGGCGACAAATAGCGGAAGAGATAATGTTTTTCGCCGAATCCGTACGGCTTCATCCTGACATTGGCAGGCTGGCGCTCAAGCCAGCGCAGAGGTCGCTCCGTCGGATAGTGGCCGACACGAATCGGGGCACGGACCAATCCGGACACCAGCCGCGAAGTCTTGGAATCGGTGATGTCGATGACCATGTCGAAGCGGTGCCGCCGCAAAGTTCGCACAACCCGGACAAGCTCGCGCCCGCGCTGGAGCGGCGTGCCGCGCATGCCGGCACGGCTAAACGAAACGACCTCCGCTGCGATGCCATGCGCTGTTAGAAATCCAGCAAACCTGGCATCGCACAGGAACACGACCTTCACACCTGGATATTCGAGTTGAAGGTTCTTCGCCAAGGCAGAGGCAAGCACGATGTCGCCTATGAACTTGGTCTGCATGATCAGGATCGATCGGAAAGAGGTGGGGGAAATCTGCAACATCTGTTTCACGCCCCGAGTAATTCGGAACCAGAAACTGCCCAGGGACGATGTCGAGATTGAGAACCAGCGCGCGCACGTTCGCGTGAGTTTCCATACGAAATCGTAAGATGGAGCGCGCCGTTCAGGCGCGCTTTGCTCTTCCCTTCGCGGCCTCCACGGCCGCCTGGGCCGCAGCCAGCCGGGCAATCGGTACACGGTAAGGCGAGCATGACACATAGTCGAGGCCGACCTCTTCGCAGAAGCGGATCGAGGCCGGGTCGCCGCCATGCTCGCCGCAAATGCCGAGCTTGATGTCGGGTCGTGTTCCCTTGCCCTTTTCCGCCGCAATCCGCACCAGTTCGCCGACACCGTCGATGTCCAGCGAAACGAACGGATCCTGTTCGATGATACCTTTCTGCCGGTAGGTTTCAAGGAAGGAGGCCGCATCGTCGCGCGAGATGCCGAAAGTCGTCTGGGTCAGATCGTTGGTGCCGAAGGAGAAGAACTCGGCCGCTTCGGCAATGACATGGGCGCGGATGGCTGCGCGCGGCAGCTCGATCATGGTGCCGGTAAGATAGTCGATCTTGGTGCCGGTCTCCTGCATGACGCTTTGCGCGACGGCATCGATGCGCGCCTTGACGTATTGCAGCTCCTT
Organism: Mesorhizobium sp. M1A.F.Ca.IN.022.06.1.1; assembly: GCF_003952605.1. Lineage (NCBI taxonomy): Bacteria > Pseudomonadati > Pseudomonadota > Alphaproteobacteria > Hyphomicrobiales > Phyllobacteriaceae > Mesorhizobium > Mesorhizobium sp. M1A.F.Ca.IN.022.06.1.1. Next base: position 1,374,032 of record NZ_CP034455.1, read on the forward strand.
CACGAGGCCGACCAGCGGCACCATGATTTCGGGCACCACCAGCGCGCCGGCCTTGTGGCCGGCCTGAACCGCCGCCTCGAAAATGGCGCGTGCCTGCATCTCGGCGATCTCGGGATAGGAGACCGCCAGACGGCAGCCGCGATGCCCGAGCATCGGATTGAACTCATGCAGCGCCTCGGTACGCTGCCTGAGCTTGTCCGCCGGCACATTCATGGCGGTCGCGACCTCGGCGAGCTCGGCGTCGGTCTTGGGCAGGAATTCGTGCAACGGCGGGTCCAGCAGGCGGATCGTCACCGGCAAGCCCGCCATGATCTCGAACAGCTCGAGGAAATCCGAACGCTGCATCGGCAGAAGCTTGTCGAGCGCCGAGCGCCTGTCCTTCTCGGTGTCGGCCAGGATCATCTCGCGCATGGCGATAATGCGGTCACCTTCGAAGAACATGTGCTCGGTGCGGCAAAGGCCAATGCCTTCGGCGCCGAAGGAGCGCGCCATGCGCGCGTCGAGCGGCGTCTCGGCATTGGTGCGCACCTTCATGTGGCGCGCGGCATCGGCCCATTCCATGATGGCGGCGAAGTCACCGGACAGCTCCGGCTGCAGCATGGCGACGGCGCCCTTCAGCACCTGGCCGTTGCCGCCGTCGATGGTGATGATGTCACCCTTGCGGAAGGTCTGGCCCATCGAGATCAGCGTGCCGGCCTTGTAGTCGACTCGCAGCGAGCCGGCGCCCGAGACGCAGGGCTTGCCCATGCCGCGCGCCACCACGGCGGCATGACTGGTCATGCCGCCGCGCGTGGTGAGGATGCCTTCGGCGGCATGCATGCCGTGGATGTCCTCCGGGCTGGTCTCGACGCGCACGAGAATGACCTTGCGGCCTTGCGCCTTGGCATCCTCGGCCTCACCGGAGGAGAAGACGATCTCGCCGGTGGCCGCACCCGGCGAGGCCGGCAGGCCGACGCCGATGACGTCGCGCGCCGCCTTGGGATCGATGGTCGGATGCAGGAGCTGGTCGAGCGAGGCCGGATCGATGCGGGCGACCGCCTCCTCTTTCGTGATCAGCCCGTCTTTGGCCATCTCGACGGCAATCCTGAGCGCCGCCTTGGCGGTGCGCTTGCCGGAGCGGGTCTGCAGCATCCACAATTTGCCGCGCTCGATGGTGAATTCGAGGTCCTGCATGTCGCGGTAATGCTTCTCCAGCCGGTCGGAAATATCGACGAAGGCCTGGAAGGCTTCCGGCATCAGTTTCTGCAGCGAGGGCTTGTCGGAGCCCGCAGCGATGCGCGCGGCCTCGGTGATGTTCTGCGGCGTGCGGATGCCGGCCACCACGTCCTCGCCCTGCGCATTGACCAGGAATTCGCCATAGAGCTGCTTTTCGCCGGTCGAGGGATTGCGGGTGAAGGCAACGCCGGTGGCGGAGGTGTCGCCCATATTGCCGAACACCATGGCCTGGACGTTGACCGCCGTGCCCCAGCTTTCCGGGATGTCGTGCAGGCGACGGTAGGTGATGGCGCGGTTGTTCATCCAGCTCGAAAACACGGCGCCGATGGCGCCCCAAAGCTGCTCGCGCGGGTCCTGCGGGAACGGCTTGCCGAGCTCCTCCTCGACCTTGGCCTTGTAGAGCGCGATCACACCCTGCCATTCGATGGCCGTCAGTTCGGTGTCGAGCTCATGGCCGAGGCTCGCCTTCTGGTCCTCGAGAATTTCCTCGAAAACCTCGTGATCGAGGCCCATGACGACGTCGGAATACATCTGGATGAAGCGGCGGTAACTGTCATAGGCAAAGCGGGCATCGCCGGAATCGGCGGCAAGCGCCTCCACCGTCTCGTCGTTGAGGCCGAGATTGAGCACAGTATCCATCATGCCTGGCATCGAAGCGCGGGCGCCGGAGCGCACCGAGACCAGAAGCAGCTTCGACGGATCGCCGAAATTGCGGCCGGTGAGCCTGCCGATATGGTTGAGCGCCGCCAGGACATCCGCTTCAAGCGATGTCGGATAGGTGCGGCCGTTGGCGTAATAGGCATTGCAGACTTCAGTGGTGATGGTGAAGCCCGGCGGCACCGGCAGGCCGAGGCTGCACATCTCGGCAAGGTTGGCGCCCTTGCCGCCGAGCAGGTTGCGATCACCGGCTCGGCCTTCAGCGGCACCGTCGCCGAAGGTGTAAACCCACTTGGTCATGCATGCCCTCCAGGTCCCTTGGAAGATAGACAACACCCGGGCCAAGGCCCCGGTCCCCGCCCTTCCGATCCGAGCGATAAGATGCTGCATTGCGAAAGGCAAGCGCCGGCAAAGCAAGCGCCGCGACTACAATCGATTAAGCAAAAGCTGCGTCAAAAAGACTTGCCGGTGTGAGTTGCGCGAGATAGAACACAACAAGAACAAAGTGGAGTAGCGCGATGAAACTCGAGGGAAAACTCGACTATCTGGAACTTCCGGCCACCGGCGGCACGCTGGACAGCGTCAAATCCTTCTACAGCGCGGCGTTTTCCTGGTCTTTCACCGATTACGGGCCAACTTACTCCGCTTTTGCCGAGGGGCTCGACGGCGGCTTCCAGGCCGATGCGGGCGAAGCGCCCGCCAGACCGCTGCCCGTGCTCTATTCCGAAAACCTGGAGGAGACGCTGGAGGCCGTTGAGAATGCCGGAGGCAGCATCATCAGGCCGATCTTTTCCTTCCCAGGCGGCAGGCGGTTCCACTTCACCGACCCGGCCGGCAACGAGTTGGCCGTGTGGGGCGAATAGCCCGCAATTCCGGTCGCCGGATCGATCTCCCCTCCAGATTACGCCCGAACGCGGCGGCAATCCGCCGGCGCAGACATGCGGCAAGATTACTTTGGATGTTAGCGGTCCAAGCATTGAGCTTTCGACCGGCTCGTCCTATAAGGCCGCGCGCAGCGGGCACCGCCCGGCTGCTGGGGCGTCGCCAAGTGGTAAGGCATCGGTTTTTGGTACCGACATTCCCAGGTTCGAATCCTGGCGCCCCAGCCAACCATTTTTATCTTTTATTCAATGATTTAGCTAAATCGATCAGGTCTTCGTCTAGGGCACTCGGCTAGGGCCTTGGATGCGTGGACCGGCAGCAAGAATCTGGCGTCCGGAACTGGACTTAAGAGAAGCGGCGCCGTTTAGGACCGCTTCGAATTCACGATAGCATGTGCGGTATGGTGCCAAAGGCCGTAGCCCCTGTTGGCCGCTTTTCGCGATCGAGAGCACGCGGAGCAATTGTTCACGGTAGCTCAGTCAGCCGGGCTGCGAGGAAAAAAGCGTGGCCGATTGACATACCGATTGGAATTCCAATACCTATAGTATTTAAACGCCCAGTGCTGAATACGGCGGGAGGAGCCAATGGCCGAAAACACGACAGCTGATCCTTCCACGCCTGCCCAGCTTTGCCTCGCGGGCGGAGCGCAGGGGTTCAATTGGCTTCCGGTCTTCCTTGCAGACGAGTTGGGATTATTCGGCAAGCACGGCATTGCCATCGAATACAAGCGCTTCGGCAGCGTCGACAAGGCAACGGGAGCTGTCCTTGAGGGTGAGGCCGACCTTGCGATTACGCCGCCAGAAGGAGCAGTCGCGGACTTCGTGAACGGTGGAGAACTGCGCATTGTTGCGGCCAATGCAGTGCGGCTGCCGATGTCTCTCGTGGCGCGGCCAGAAATCGCCACCCTGGCGGACCTTCGAGGAAAGAGGATCGGCACGTCCTCGCTCACCGAGGGTACTGCGATCTACACGCAGATTGTGCTGGCTTCCCAAGGACTGCACTACCCCGCCGACTACGAATTCGTGCTTGCGGGTATTCATACCAAACGGTGGGAGGCGCTGCAGGCCGGGCAAGTCGACTGTGCTCCCCAGCCCGCGCCGTGGAACTTCCTGGCCGAGGACCAAGGCTACAAGCTGATCGGCGAGGTCAATGAGTTCATACCCGAGATCCTCTTCACCGCGGTCATCGGCCGATCATCGTGGCTGCAAGCCAATCGAGATGTGGTCATACGCTTCATCAACGCCCTCATTGAGGCCCATGCGATCACCAATGAACCGGCACGGCAGGACGTAACATTGCCGATCTTCCAACGCATCACCACGCCGGAAAGCGCCACCCTGGCCAATCGTGGTCTAGAATACATGCGTGACATGGGCATGTGGCCGGACAAGCTGGCCGTGCCGGCAAACGCGTTGCGCACGACGATCGACCTGATGATCCGCGCGCATTTGCTCGATGAGGCCCTTCGGAGCCAAGCGCTGCACGCCTTCGATGCTTCTTACCTGGACGCCGCTTGCACCACTGTCGGCTGAACCCATCCTGCCGTGCACCAAAGCAATCCCGCAACTGACCCCTCACCTTCGCTTGCCCTTGGAGGTCGACGACCCTAAGTTGCTTGCTCAGATACGCTGGGTATCCCGATACGTTCATTGGATGATCAAAGATGGCGCGACTGACCCGTGAACAAAGCCAAGCCTTGACGCGCGAAAAGCTTTTGGCTTCGGCCAGCGAGATGGTGGCCCGAGACGGCTATTCCGGCGCATCGATCGAGCGGATCGCAGAGGAGGCCGGCTTCTCGAAGGGGGCCTTCTACTCCAATTTCACGAACAAGGAAGACATCTTCCTGCAACTGCTGGAGCGCAACGCCGGCGGAGATGTGGTCGAACTGACCGAAAGGCTTCGCAGCGTTGACGAGCCGAAGGATGTCATCGAATCCATTTGCGAATGGGCCAACCAACGCGCCAAGGACAAGCGCTGGGGAATGCTGGCCATCGACCTGCTGCGCATCGCGCGCCGCGACAACACGCTGGAGGATCGGCACCTGCGCCTGTTCAGGGACCAGTGGGAAGGGCTGGGCAGGCTGTTGTCGGAGAAGCTGTTTCCGTATGGGGATGCGGAACCCCGGCCACTCTATGTCGGCGGTATCGTCCTCGAACTCGTCTATGGCGGCATGTCGAGTTTTATGGACGACAGGGCGCCCGGCGAAATGGTGCGGGTCGCGCTGACGTCGATGCACGAGGCTCATCTTTTTAGGCATAAGAACGGAAAGGCCGTGCGCAAGCGGACTGCAGCGTCCTGACGCGAACTATGCCACGCCACGTTGGAAGGCCGACCGATTCTCCTTCGTGGACGTCGGGTGCCTATTCGTAGAGAAGTCCCTTCAAGCGCAGCCGTTCGCGCATTGAGTTGACGTCTAGGCTGAGCTTGCCTGCAGCGTAGAGGCGACGTTTGTCTTCCTCGGCCGCCTCCCGCTCTCGTGCCGTTCTCGCAACCAACTCGGCATTGGCACGGGGCACCACGCAGACGCCATCATCATCGGCGACGATCACGTCGCCAGGGCAGATGCGGGCACCGGCGCAAATGATCGGAACCTGGCAATCGCACGGCGTCTCCTTTACCGTTCCCTGAGCGAAGATCGCCTTCGACCAGACCGGGAACTTCATCGCTCGCAAAGCAGCCACATCGCGCACGCCGGCATCGATCACGAGGCCTCGGATGCCGAGCGCCATCGCCGATTCAGCCAGAAGGTCGCCGAAAAATCCGTCTTCGCATGGAGAGATCGGAGTCACGACGAGCACATCGCCCGGCCGCGCCTGCTCCAATGCAACATGAATGGTCCAGTTGTCGCCCGGCGCCACCTCGCAGGTAAGCGCATTGCCGCCGATCCTGGCGCCGTCATAGATGGGACGCAGCCGCGAGGCCAGCAGCCCCTTGCGTCCCTGGGCCTCGTGAACGGTTGCCACCCCCAGCGCGCCCAGTGCGTCGCACACTTCGATCGGCGTACGTTCGGTGTTTGTCACGACTTTTGCCATTGATATCTCCAGAGATTCGTGCCGGCCGGACCTCGCTAGCGACCCTGTCGCTTGAGCCTCTCGTCCAGCCGCGGGTAGACTTTGCGCGCATTGCCCTCGAACACCGCCGCGCGGTCGGCTTCGTCGAGGCCCAAAGCATCGATGTAACGGCGCGTGTCGTCGAAGTTGAAGCCGGTCAGCGGGTCAACCGCCTTGACCGCGCCCAGCAGTTCCGAGCCGAAGAGGAGGTGGTCCGGACCGATCACGCGAAACAGCGTGTCGATCCCCGCCTGGTGGTAGACGCAGGTGTCGAAATAGACGTTGCGCATCAGGTGCGTGGCGAGATCCGGCTTTTCCATCATGATTGCCAGCCCGCGATAGCGGCCCCAGTGATAGGGAACCGCGCCGCCGCCGTGGGGAATGATTAGCTTGAGGTCTGGGAAAGCGCGAAACAGGTCGCCCTGGATCAACTGCATGAACACCGTGGTGTCGGCATTGATGTAGTGCGCACCGGTCGTGTGCAGGCAGGCCGAGCACGCGCCCGAGACATGGATCATGGCCGGCACCTGGAGCTCGACCATCCTCTCGAAGAGCGGATACCAGTAGCGGTCATAGATTGGCGGCGCGGACCAGAAGCCGCCGGACGGATCGGGGTTGAGATTGCAGCCGACGAAGCCGAGCTCGTCCACACAGCGCTCGAGTTCAGCCAGCACAGGAGCGAGGTCACCGCTCATCGACTGCGGCAGCTGGCAGACACCGGCAAAGTTCAGCGGGAACAGGTCCACGATGCGCGCAATGAGATCATTGGAGACACGGGACCATTCGGCATTCAGCGCAGCGCTGCCGACATGATGACCCATGCCCGAGGCCCGGGGCGACAAAATTGTAAGGTCCGAGCCGCGCTCCTGCTGAAGACGAAGCTGGTTGTCTTCGACGGTCGCGCGAAGCGTCTCGTCGCTTATGCCGGGATAGACCGGACCTGCGTCCCGCTGGCCCTCGGCAAACGCCACCTGGGCCTTGCGATAGGCATGATGCGCCGGGGGCTCGGTGGTGTAGTGACCGTGGCAGTCGATTATCATGGCATTCTCCAACCGCAGCTCAGGGCTCCAGCACATAGTTGGTGAAGCCACCGTCGCCCGAGGCTACGCCGTTGATCGCCTCATTGATCTGGTCCAGCGGATAGGTGCGGGCTTCCAGCACGGACAGGTCGACCGCGCCAGACCGGACCAGCTCCGCTATCTCGATGCCCTCCGCGGTGCTGAGCCAGGCCGAACCGGTGAGCACCATCGAATTGTCCATCCACCATTTGGTGTTGAACAGCATGTCGGCGCCCGTACCGCCGATGTTCACGATGGTGCCGCCGCGTTTGACGCCCATCATCGCGTCCCTCATGGCGTTGACGTCAGCCACCGCGCCAAGGCTGTCGAGCATGAAATCCGCGCCGGAGTGGTGCTTGGAGCGCACCCAGTCCGCGACCTTGCCGTCCAGGCTGGAAAAAATCTCGATCCGGTTCGGCGCGAGGCGCTTCAGCTTTTCCAGCAATGGCTTGCCGCGCGCGACCGCATAGATGGTGGAAATCCCCATGGCGAGCGCGAACATGGTGGCGCCGACACCCAGCGTCCCGGTCGCGCCGTTGATGATCAGCGACTTGCCCGCAAGGTTGCCCAGCTTCTTGAGCGCCGAATAGGACGTGCCGAGATAGCCCATGCGGGCAGCCTGCGGAAACGTCATATTGTCGGGTATCTTGACGATGGCGCTCTGGGGCGCGCGCATGAATTGAGCGAAGCCGCCGCCGGGATAGCGCTTGTAGATTTCCAGGCTGTTGCGATTGAACCCGAAATATCCGGCGAAGGTGAAGTAGTCGCACTTCATCTGGTTGCCGCTGGCGCAGGCGTGGCAGGCACCGCACGAACGCAACGGATTGACGTAGACACGGTCTCCGGGCTTCAAGGCAACGACCTGCTCGCCCACTTCGTGCACGATGCCGGCGGGGTCAAGGCCAAACGTCGCGGGCTTGGGAGGCAGCGGCTGGTGAGGATACCAGTTCTCCCAGTTGTTCAGCACGTTGGCGAGGTTCGGGACCATACCGCAGGCTTTGACCTCGACCACGACATCTGTTCCGCACGCTCGAGGCTTGGCGATCTCCTCGATCCGCATTGGTTCGTTTACCGCATGCAACCGTGCGGCGCGCATCATCACTGTCACGATGTTCCTCCTCAAATACCGCCAACCGGATCGAGTTGACATTCCGATTGGACTGTGGATACCGTACAGTATCTGGATTGGGAGACGCAAGACCCGATTTGCGGTGCCGGTACCAACCATCGCTGCTGCCCTCGGGCCTACGCTCGATTTCGCAGGGTGGCTGGCGGCCAAAACCGGGCCCGCTCACAACGACTGCAGCCGTCACGCTGCTGGGGAGGAGACGTACAATGCCGTTCGAGTTGCAGCCTCAGGACTGCCTGAGGATCCTATGTGGAGTCTGGTTCCTGCCGCATCTGATCGGGAAGGTCAGGAACTTCGATAAGGCGCCGGTCACATTTGAGAAGGCCGGTCTGAAGCCTGGCAAGGCATTCCTTGTCCTGACAATCGTCCTCGAGGTACTTGCCGCGCTCGGCATGATTTTCAACGTCTATTCGAAAGCAGCAACCGGTTGCGCGATCGTCGTGCTGCTCGGAGCAGCCTACGCAGTGGTGAAGATCAACGGCGCCAAATGGCGCTGGCAGCAGATGGGACCGGAATTCCCGCTTTTTTGGGCGCTCGCTTGCCTCATCTCGGCACTGTGACTTTGAACATCTACCTGGGAGGTTTGATATGCAGGTTCGGCGCATCGTCACTGGCAGGGACAACGCCGGTAAGTCAGTGGTCGTCAGTGACGGTCCCTCCCCTGGGGAAATGGTCCTGCGCCACACGCCAGGTTTCGTATCGTCGCCACAGTGGAAAATCGAGGGGGCGCCAGAGCTGGGGAGCATCGACAACAAGGACCCCATGGAGACGACCGGCACCATGGTCATGCCGGCAGGCGGATCATCGTTCTGGATCATTACTTTCCCTCCCGACAGCGTCTACATGTCATCGGAATGGAACCCCGCGGTAGCTGGTCCCGAACTCATCGAGGCGTCACCTGGCATTGCCGAGCGGATGGAGCCGGACAGCCCTGGCATGCACCAGACCCCGACCGTCGACTACGTCACGGTGGTCAAGGGCAGACTGATCCTGGAACTCGATGACGGCAGGACTGTCGAGCTAAATGCCGGCGACACCGTAGTCCAGCAGGGCACTCGTCACGCATGGCGCAATCCAGGCGACCAGCCGGCGACGATCTCCGTGATCATGCTCGGCGCCACTGTCTGACGCGGCGGTTACCATCCCAGAGACCACACCAGCCTCGGCTGGGCTTCGGACCGCTCAGATCGTTGCCGCCACGTCGGCGAGGATCTGGCGCGTCCACGCATGCAGGCCCGAATAGTGAGAACGCTCGGTCCAATACATGTCGATCTGGATCAGCACCTCGAGAGGGAAAGGTTTTAACGTCAACTTGTCCGAAAGCCGGCGGGCCAGGCGATAGGGAATGGTCGCGACCAGCTCCGTGCCCCGGATCAATGCTTCAAGATTGTCGTGGCTCGGCACGATCACGCTCGGCGTAATCCTGACGTCGATTGCCCGAAGCGCCGCGAAGTACAACGCCTCCCACTGGCCATTGTGGGTCACGGCGATATGCCGCGTCTGCCGGTAGCGATCCATCGTCAGTTCGCCGGCCGCAAGCGGATGGCTGGAATCCATGATGCAAGCGTAGCGGTCGGTGAAGAGTTTACGCCGGTAGTAGATATCGCCGAAAATCGCCACCGGGCCGAGCACGATATCGCAAATGTTTTCCTTGAGCTGCTGCTTGCCGTGCACGGCGGATTCAAAAATGTTGACCGCGATCTGGGGCGCCTGCTGCTGGACCTGGCGCACGAAGGCCGGCATCAGGAACATACGCTCGTGATGGTTACAGGAGATCGTCACGCTGCCCGTGGACGTAGCGGGATCAAAACCTTGCAGAGAGGACAACGCCTGCATGCGCTCGAGGACATCGCGCGCTTCCTGGGCGAGTTGACGGCATTTGTCGGTCGACAGGATCGAGTTGCCCTGCCGAACGAACATCGGGTCGTTGAAGGCCTTTCGAAGCCGCTTGATCGAATAGCTGATCGTCGACTGGTTGACGCCGAGGCGCTCCGACGCCTCTGAAAAGGACCGGCAGTCGTTGACCATGACCAATGCCTGCAAAGCACTCAGGTCGATCTGGGCAAGTTCCTCCGACAGCATGGCGCCTACTCTCTATGCAAAATTTCGATCACCTGTATCGAACCTATTGGGTTGTTAGATGTCCTGCAAGGGCTTAGCCGGAAAGGAGCTGCACAGGAGGATTGAAAATGGCTGCTAATCTCGAACAGAAGATCGCTGACGCTGGAAGCGCCCAAACCATGCTCTGGGAATCGCAGAGCCCGCCGATCGTCAGCACGCCGGTGACGCCGGAATTCACCAACTGGCGCGACGAACAGCTCGCTTGGCGCAGCAACGCCGTGCTCTATGACCAGTCGCACCATCTCGCCGACCTGAACATCCGCGGCAAGGATGCGCTGAAGCTCATCCGCGACACGGCGATCAACAGCGTTGAATACTTTCCCGTCAACGCCGCGAAGCAGTATGTAGCGGTCAACGACGAGGGCCAGCTCATCGGCGACAACATCCTGTTCCGCTATGAGGAAGACGAATTCCAGGCGGTGGGCATTCCGCCGACGATCAACTGGCTTCAGTATCATGCCGAGACCGGCGGTTACGACGTCGAGCTTGTGCGGGACAATCCGTCCTATGCCCGCAAGGGAAATCCGCTGTGCTACCGCTACGAGATCCAGGGACCTGGCGCGTTCAACGTGATCCGGGAACTCATCGGCGGCGAGCCGCCGGATGTGAAGTTCTTCCACGGCACCCGCTTCACGATCGCCGGCAAGATGGTCCGCGCGCTTCGCCACGGCATGGCGGGCGAACCAGGCTTCGAGTTCGTCGGGCCCTGGGCCGATCATGAGGTCGTTCGGGCCGCTCTGCTCGAGGCGGGCAAAAAGCACAACATGATTCAGGTCGGCGGCCGGGCTTACCTGACCAACTCGCTCGAGTCCGGATGGCTTCCGCGCCCGTTGCCGGCGTTCTACTCGGGCAAGAGCACGGCGGGCTTCCGCAAGTGGCTTAGCGCGGACGAGATCGATGCCAATGTGTCTCTAGGCGGAAGCTTCTTTTCCGAAAACATCGAGGACTATTACTTCTCGCCCTACGACGTGGGCTACGGAAAGATCGTCAAATTCTACCACGACTTCATCGGCCGCAAGGCCCTCGAGGCCCAGGTCGCCGACGGCCAGACCACGGCCAACCGCAAGGTGACGCTGCAGTGGAACGGCGACGACGTCGCCAAGGCGTGGGCCTCGATGTACCAGCCAGGTGTCGGAGCGAAGTTCATCAACCTTCCGATCGCCCACTACGCGACCTATCACTACGACCGGGTCGAGGCGCCAAACGGAAGCTTGGCCGGGCGTTCGCTTCATACCGGATACTCGGCCAACTACCGTTCGATGATGTCGATCGCGGTCGTGGATGCGGCAGTGGCAGAGCCTGGCACCGAACTGGTGGTGGTCTGGGGCGAGCCCAAGCCATCCTCCAAGGTGCAGGTTGAAGACCACGTGCAGTTCAAGATCCGCGCCACCGTCCACCCGGCGCCGATCGACGCGCACGCACGCACCAGCTATCGCAAGAACGCCTAAGCCGCACGCCTGAACCGAGGGCGGCATCACGGCCGCCCTCTCCTCACGGCAACCGCACCCGACGACAACAGACTGGCGGGACCTCCTGCCGGTGTCGCCTTGCGACGCGAGAAACCGCCTTGCCCTTCAGCTCGGCCGTCAACCCGGAGACCGGGTATGGAAAAGTCCTATCTGCTTACGCTCCAATGCAAGAACCGGCCGGGCATCGTCGCCGGCGTGGCGAGCCGTTTGGCAGCACATGGCGCCAACATCACCGCGGCCCAGCAATTCGACGACTCCGAGACGGATCGGTTCTTCATGAGGGTAGCGTTCGATTTGCCTTCGCCCCTCGATGATCTCGCCGGGCGTTTTTCCGAGGAGGTCAACCGCTTCGGCCTGCAATGGACATTGCGGCCCCAGAACCTGCCCCGCAAGGTTCTGCTGCTTGTCTCGAAATTCGACCACTGCCTGGTAGACCTGCTTTACCGCCAACGACTGGGCGAGTTGCCCATGCAGGTTGTCGCCATCGTCTCCAACCATCCGCGAGAAGGTCTCAACCTAACCTCCGACGACACCATTCCCTTCCACCACTTCCCGATCAGCCATGAGACCAAGGCCACCCAGGAGGCGAAGATCAAGCGCGTGATCGAAGATAGCGGCGCCGAGCTTATCGTGCTGGCCCGCTATATGCAGATCCTATCCGACGACTTCTCAGCCTATCTCTCCGGCCGCTGCATCAACATCCACCATTCTTTCCTGCCGGGTTTCAAGGGCGCCAAGCCCTATCACCAGGCGCATGAGCGCGGCGTGAAGATGATCGGAGCAACGGCGCACTACGTCACCGAAGACTTGGACGAGGGTCCGATCATCGCCCAGGACGTCGAACATGTGACCCATGCCGACACGCCCGAGGACCTCGTTCGCAAGGGTCGGGACATCGAACGCCGCGTGCTGGCCCGCGCGGTCGCCTTCCACCTTCAGGATCGGGTCTTGCTCAATGGACGCAAGACCGTCGTCTTCGCCTAACAACGGAGCCACGCGCATGGAAAAAGCTGCTATCCGCCCCTCCTCTATCGACGCCTCGATCGAGATGGCGCCAAGCCAGGTGATCGACTCCCCTGACCTGCCGGGCCTTTTCCCGTCGGGGGTCCGGGTCTACATCACCGATATCGGCCTGGCGGACACGCCGACCCTGGTCAAGGCAGCGCGTCGCGTCGCGGACCTTGGCTACACCGCGGTTCCCCATATGGCCGCTCGCCGACTGACCACGCGCCAAGCGCTGGAAACGCGGGTGAAGGCTTTGGCTGAGGAAGCGGGTGTCCGCGACTTGCTCATCATCGGCGGCGACGTGGCTACCCCAGCCGGTTCATTTTCCTCCTCTTTCGAGGTGCTCCAGACTGGTTTCGTTGACAAGTACGGCATCACCGAGGTTGGTATAGCCGGCCATCCGGAAGGCAGTCGCGACTTTGGCGACGAGGCGGCGATTGCAGCGCTCCGGATGAAGAGCGCCTGGGCCGAGCGGACCGGGGCAAAGATGCGTGTCGTCACCCAATTTGGCTTCGACGCGGACAAGTTCATCGCCTGGGCGGACGGCCTGGCGGTTTCCGGGGTGGACCTGCCGATCCATCTTGGCGTGGCCGGTCCTGCCAAGATCACGACCTTGCTAAAATACGCCGCCTTGTGCGGCGTCGGCAATTCGCTGAATTTCTTGAAAAAGCGCAGCGCCTCGCTTGCCGCCCTTGCCACCAGTCACTCGCCGGAGAGCTTCGTCGGCCCGATCGAGCACCATCTGCGGGCAAAGCCGGAGTCGGCAATCGCGCAGCTGCATGTCTTTCCGTTTGGCGGCATCAAGAATACGGCCAGGTGGCTCTACGAGCGTGGCTCGTGGCAAGGCCTCGAAGCCGACGATCGCTCGTCGATCGCTTAAGCGCGCAGCCACCTCCCGAGAGCCGAGCCAGACCATGGCGCGCCGATCGTCGGCGCGCCATGGTCTCTCGTTGCCGCTACATGGGCGAATGTTGCGGCACGATTGCCACGCAGCCTATCAGTCAGCACCGCCGGACATCCGCGAGGACGTCCGGCGCGCTCAGGACAACGCGAAGCCGCCGTCAGCTGCGGCCGCGCCCCTCCGTTTCGATGCGCAGCGTGACCTCGTCCCCGATCAGGGGAAGATTGGCCGTCATGCCGAAGTCGCTGCGCTTCAACTTGGCAGTCGCGCTGAAGCCGGCCTCAAGACTGCCGTCCCACGGGTTCTTGCCCTGGCCGTTGAAGGTCACGTCGAGCGTCACCGGCTTGGTCACACCGGCGATGGTGAGATCGCCCGTGATGGTGCCCTGCTTGTCGCTGGACTTGGTGAATTTGGCGCCGACGAAGGTGATCTCCGGAAACTCGGTGGCATTGAACCAGTCGGCGCCCTGGATGTCGCTGTCGCGCTGGGCATTGTTGGTGGAGATGCTGGACACCTTGACCTTGGCCTGCAGCTTGCTGGCCTCAGGCGCGTCCTTGTCGAAGGTGAATTCCCCGGAGAACTCTTTTGCGACGCCGATGACGTTGGAGAAGCCGAGATGATTGATGAAGAACACTATGCCGGAATGAACCGGATCGATGTCGAACGTGATCGGCTGTGCGGTTGCCGGCCCGATTGGCGCCGTTGCGAGTGCAGCTAGCAAAGCTAGTTTCAGTCTGTAGTTCATTCCATCCTCCTTTGTTGATGCACGAAAAGCGAATTCACAGCGGAAGGCTGAACCCCTTCCGGGCCAGCATGACTGCGACTGCCGCGACGGCCGGCACCAGGCAAAACCCTGCGAAGACGAACGTGGCGAGTGCAGGGGTTTTCTGATCGAGACGATCGAGGATCACGCGGCAGGCCGAAGAGACCAGGAAAAGCAGCAGGAGCACCGCAAGGGCGAGAAGGTCGATCTTGCGGGTGATCAGCGCGACGGTCTGCGCCACAGCCATCATGCCCGCCGCTCCGCCGAGCAAGGATGCCCATCCGAAGCGGTAATTCGGCCGGGACAGGTGCCCAACCACGATGCCGGCGATGCCAAAGGCGACGCCAAGAGACAGTTGCAGGCTGGATGATGAAGCCCCCATGAATGCAATGGGAGCAAAGCCTGCGCTGGCAACCGCGAGCATGATCGCAGGGCGCAGGCCTGATCCCTCATCGGGATAGTCAGCTTCCCGATGAAGTGCATATAGCGCTGCCGCTCCGGCCAGAGCGGCGACAACCAGGTCGAGAGGCTGCGCCAGGGCAATCGTATCGCCGATGTAAGCTGCTGAGGCGACCGGCATTGCCGCCAACAGCAACTGTCCGAGCCTGCGGCTGCCTGTCCATTCCGTCGCCACGCCCAGGATCGATCCAACCGCCGCCAGGTAGAACACCTTGTTGACGGCGCCGACCGGAGGGAAGGAGGGAAGGCGATTGTAGGTCAACCAGTAGGACAGGAAGAAGCCGAGCGGGATCAAGAGATCGTACCAACGGCGATCGACGCGCCCCCATCGCATCAGGCCGCTCAAGGCGAACGACAAAAGGCCGCAAATGGCGACCGCCAGCATAACGGCCTCCTGCGGCGATCGGGCAACGCCAATCACGTCGCATTACCGTTGTTGGCTACAGGATAGCGGGCACACGCTCGCGGCACCTTGCGGCAGGATGAAGTCACACCGTCCTCCCCGGTCTGAGTTCTCCATGACCGGCCCCTTCCGGATACCGGTCAGATTTCAAATACCAAAGCGTATCTCACTAACCTTGTCAATCCGACTGGGCAGCTGGCCGGAACCCGCCTCGCCTTAGTGCAGGTGCACCGGCGAAGTCGGTTGACATACGACTCAGACTTCAAATACTATATGGTATCTAAAGTGGGACAGACGCGGAAGCGCCGGTTCCGCTGACACGCCTGGGAGGAGTGCGTGGCTGTGCAGGAACATATCAAAGCCTATCTGCCGGTGCTCGCGGCGGATGGCGTATCGGTCAGCTTCGGAGGCGTGCAGGCGCTCGACAATGTCTCGCTCGACGTCGGCGATGGCGAGATTTGCGGCTTGATCGGCCCGAATGGCGCGGGCAAGACCACCTTCCTGAATGCCATCACCTGCCTTGCACGCCTTCAACGCGGCACCGTAGAGCTGTCGGGTCGGATAATCTCCAATTCGGCGGTGCGCGACATCATCGGTCTCGGGATCGCTCGGACATTCCAAAATGTCGGCGTATACGGCTCGCTGAGCGTCCTGGAGAACGTCATGCTCGGCGCACACCACAAGATGGGTGGAAAAGTCGCGCGTGCCCTTCTCAATCCCTTCGGTGCGTGGGCCGAGGAGAAGACGGTCCGCCGCAAGGCTGAATCAATTCTGGATGAATTGGGAATGGCCGCATTATCGAGCGTGCGCGCCGACTCCCTGCCCTATCCCTTGCAAAAGCGGATGGAGATCGCACGCGCCCTGGCGGCCGAGCCCAAGCTCCTGTTGCTGGATGAGCCGGCCGGCGGACTGACCCATGGCGAGGTCACCGAATTCGGCGCCCTCGTCAATACGATCCGGCATAGCCGCAGGCTCTCGATCCTCCTGATCGAGCATCACATGGGCTTGGTCATGAGCCTGTGCGACCGGATCCATGTGTTCCACCTGGGTCGAAATCTGGCGTCAGGACGCCCCGAAGAAATCAGGACCAATGAAGCCGTCATCGGCGCCTACCTCGGGAGGAGCACGTGAGACTGCTCGACGTCCGCAATCTCTCGGCCTCCTACGGCAAGGTACGGGCGCTTTTTGACTGCTCGCTCGCAATCGCGCAGAACGAATTCGTCGTCCTGCTCGGCGCCAATGGCGCGGGAAAAACCACTTTGCTGCGCGCCCTTTCGGGCACGATCCGCTCGGCCGGCGAAATCGCCTATAGGGGAAGCGACTTGCAAAAGATGGCGCCGGAACGGCGTCTGCAACGCGGCTTAGCGCAGATTCCCCAGGGCAGAGGCACTTTCACGGAATTCACGGTCGACGAGAATCTGACGCTGGGCGCCACAATCGTCTCCGATGCCCGCCAGGTCCGACAGGACAAGGAGCGGTGGTACGATCGCTTTCCGCGATTGCGCGAACGACGCTCCCAACTGGCCGGCAATCTGAGCGGAGGCGAGCAGCAGATGCTCGCGGTTGCGCGAGCGCTCATGTCGCGGCCAAAACTGCTGCTATGCGACGAGCCGTCATTGGGTCTCGCACCCGTCATCACGCGCGAAATATTCGCGATCTTCAAGGAACTCCGCGACATCGATGGCTTGACGCTCTTGGTCGTGGAGCAGAACGCGGACCTGTCGCTCAAGTTCGCCGACCGCGCCTATGTCATCGAGGCCGGGCATATCGTGGCCGGCGGCTCAGCCGGCGCGATACTTGCAGATGAGCATATCCAGAAATCTTACCTTGGGGACTAACGTGGCGACGTTTTACCAGATCATTGTTTGCGGCATTGCCCCAGGCGGAGTCTACGCCGTGCTGGTCATTGCCCTCGTGCTGGTCTCGCGTCTTACAAGGCGGGCGTCGGCCGACCGCCTCGATGCAGCCTCCTTCATCGACATTCACGATACCGCCGGACTGCCATTCCTGATGGTGGTAACCGCCATTTCCCCGTCCTCAAACGCCAGGGTTCCCTTGGCCAAGGCTCTCGGATCGAAGGCGCGCAGGTCGACGGCCTCGGCGTTGCAGTTGGGAGGCTGGGCTTGACCCTTTTCCTGCAAATCGTCCTCAGCGGTCTTGCCACCGGCGCCATCTATGCGGCTCTTGCCCTTGCACTGGTGTTGATCTTTCGCGCCACCAACGTCGTCAATTTCGGTCAAGGCGAAATGGCGACTTTCTCGGCATACTGCACCTGGCAGCTATGCCTGTGGGGCCTGCCATTGTGGCTTTCGATTGCAATCGGCTTGGCCGGTTCCTTTGTGCTGGGAATCTTGGCGTTTCGGGTCTTCGTCCGCCCGCTCCTGGCAGCACCAGTCGAGGCGACAGTGGTCGTCACGCTCGGCATGTTTGTGCTCTTCCAGGCGATGGTGACGTGGCTCTGGGGCGCCGAGCAGAAGCCGTTCCCCAGCCTTTTTCCCGAAGGCAGCTTCAGCCTCGGTGAGGTACAGGTGCTGGCTTCGTCGGCCGGTACCTTGCTGATCCTCATTGTCCTGGCCGCGGCCATCGCCTCCCTCTTCGCCTTCACAAGGCTTGGGCTCTCCATGCGTGCCGCGGCCTTCGACCGCGTTCGCAGCGTTCTGGTGGGCATCAACGTCGAGCGCATGCTGATGCTCGGCTGGGGTTTCGCCGCGGCGATCGGAATGATCGCGGCGGTGCTGGTCGCGCCACGGCTGTTTTTGAGCCCGACCATGATGACCCCGATCCTATTCTACGGCCTTGCCGCGGCAACCGTTGGCGGCTGGGACAGTCCGCTCGGCGCGATAGCCGGAGGCCTTCTGGTGGGCGTCAGCGAGAGCCTTGGCGCCAACTACATCGGCTTTCTGGGTGCGGACATGCGCATCGCGGTCCCGATCGGGCTCACCCTTTTCGTCCTGCTGGTCAAGCCGGTCGGTCTGTTCGGCTCACAGAAGGTCACCAAGCTATGAGCAACGACATTCGGCGCACGGTCGCGGCAACCGCTGGTTTTGTGCTAGTCGCCGCATTGCTGCCGGCCACTTTGTCAGGCTTCCAGTTGCAGCAGGTGAGCATCGCCATCTCCTATGCGGTCGCCATTCTTGGCCTCAACCTGCTTATGGGGTTTGCCGGGCAGATCTGCCTCGCCCAGGGGACGCTGTTCGGCATCGGCGCCTACGTCACCGCCATCTTGAACGCGACCTATGGCGTCCACCCGTTGGCGACCCTGCCTGCGGCAGCTGTTTTTACCGCGCTGGCCGGTCTCGTCGTCGGACTGCCGGCCCTGCGTCTGCAGGGGCTGCAACTTGCGATCATCACGTTTGGTGTCGCGGCGGCCTTTCCGCAGCTTCTGTTGAAGCTCGGCAGTTGGACGGGCGGAGTCTCCGGCTTGCCGATCGATTCCCTGGAGCCGCCTGCGTTCCTGGCCGATTACTCCGAGCTCTGGCTCTATCTGGTGTCGCTGGGGTGCGCCTGCGTCGCGGCATTCATCGTCTATCTCGTTCTCCTCGGCGACGTCGGCCGCGCGCTCCAGGCGCAACGGGACAGTCCGCAGATCGCGGAGGCTCTCGGCGTCAATCTGACCAAGGCCAAGCTGTGGGCGTTCGCCATCAGCTCTGCGCTCGCCGGACTTGGCGGCGGCGTCTTCGCGATCCTCAATGGCTTCATCAGCCCGCAGTCCTTTCTCGCCCCACTTTCCATCACCATCGTGATCGGGAGCATCGTAGGCGGCTCGACAAGCATTGTCGGCGCCTTCATCGGCGGGCTGTTCATCACCTTCGTCCCGACCTGGACGTCCAGCATCAATCTCGCACTCGGCAACGTCATCTACGCGCTGGCACTAATCGGCATCATGCTTCTGGCGCGCGGAGGGGTTGCCGGTCTGCTGGAGAGACTTGCCGCTGCCTTGACGGCGCGGTCGAACGCCAACGGCAAAGCCGGATCAATCAGCCAATTAGGGAGGAAGTTATGAGACCATGTTTACGCATGCCAAGAATGCTTGTGACGGCGGCAATACTTGCGCTAGCCGTCGGTGTCGCTCCGGCGAAAGCTGACGAGGCACCGGGCATCACCGACAGCACCGTCAAGATCGGCATCACCGGTCCGCTCACCGGTCCCGTCGCCGTCGTCGGCGCGGTCGCAGAAGGCATCCGCGCCCGGATCGAGGCCGCCAATTCCCAGGGCGGCGTCAAGATGTCCGACGGCAAGACCCGCAAGATCGAGCTCGTGATCAAGGACGACATGCTCGATCCGCAGCGAACGCTTGCGAATGTGCGCGAGATGGTGGAGCAGGACAAAGTCTTCGCCCTTGTCGGCACGGCTGCCACGCCGAACAATGTCGCCATCGGACGCTATATCGAACAACGCAAAGTGCCCAATGTCTTCATGTATTCAGGCGTCCACAAGCTGAACGCGCCGCACGAGGAAATAGGGTTCGTCCCGGCCTTCTCGACCGAGGCGGCGTCGTTCGCCACTTATCTGAAGGACAACAAGCCCGAGGCAAAGGTCGCGCTCCTCTATCTCAACACCGAGACCGGCGAAACCTTCATGAAGGCCTTCGACCAGGCCATCGACGGCTCAGGCGTCAAGGTCGTCGATCGGCAACCGGTGACTTCGCAGGATCCGACCGTCGAAACGCAACTGACAGCGCTCAAGGCTTCCGGCGCCGATACGCTGGTGATCATCGCCGCGCCGCAACAAGGCGGTGAAGCAATCCGCTTCCAGGCCGAGAGCGGCTGGAAGCCGCTGACGCTCGTCACCAACCTTTCCTCGGCCTACCCGATCCTGCAGGCGGTGGGGCTCGAGAACGCCAAGGGCATCATCACCTCGAATTTCCTGAAACCGATCGTTAGCCCGGAAAAAACCGGTGATGCGGGTATCGACCAGTATCTGGACGATATCGCCGCGGCCAAGGTCAACTTCGTCTTCGCCAACACGATCGGACAGGTCGGCTACGCGACCGGCGATGCTCTTGTGAAGGCGCTCGAGCACATGAAGAAGCCGACCCGGGCTGAGCTCCTCGACACCGTCTTCAACATGCAGAAGTGGGACGATCCACTGTTGCTGGACGGGATCAAGCTGAACACCAAAGCCGGCTCCGATATTTTCCCGATTGAGGCACTGCAGCTCTATCAGTTCGACGGGCAGAAGTACGTGCCTGTTGGCAAGCTTCTGGATTTCGAGGGCAAGACGGAAGAGTAACGGACGATCGACACAGGTTGCTGCCGGCTGCGAGCGTCCGCGTTTTGCGGGCGCTTTGCTCGCGAGGGCGAATTTCGATTTGTTTGAGCCATTCGTGAGCCGACAAGATCGTCGGCGGTCCTATCTGCAACCCGTTTTTGCCGGAAGTCATTCGGCAGAAAGATGCTGGCGAAGGCCAATTCGGATTCCGTTGCGCGTGACGGCAGTTCCAGCTTCAGGCAGTTTGCACCTGCTCTGCGTACCGGACGCAACTTCCCCATTCTAGCCAATATGGTAGAGATTGGGGCTGGTGCAAATTCCGGTACGAACGGCAATGAACCTTCAAACCAGAGCCCGGTCCATTCTCGATAGCGAAGTCGTCTGGGACGCCCATTCCGGCTTCATGCCGGATCCTGCCGCGGACTTGAACAACCTGCGGATCTGGCGAGACGCCGGTGTCGACTATCTGTCCATCGATGTCGGGTTCGATCTGCTGCCCTGGGAAATGACGGTGACCAATCTCAGCTGCTTCCGCCACTGGATCCTGGCGCGTCCCGCCCACTACGTGCTCGTCTCGTCGGCCGACGAAATCCTCGCTGCCAAGGCGCAAGGCAAGCTGGCGGTCACCTTTGACATCGAAGGCATGAACGCCCTGGACGGCCGGATTGAGATGGTCGAGTTCTACCATGGCCTTGGCGTGCGCCAGATGCTTTTCGCCTATAACCGCAATAACCTTGCCGGCGGCGGATGCCATGACGAAGACCAGGGTCTGACCGCGTTCGGTCGGCAGGTGATCGACGAGATGAACCGCCTCGGCATGTTCGTGGATGTGAGCCACACCGGCTATCGCACCACCATGGACGTGATGGAGTACACGGACCGGCCAGTCATCTTCTCGCACTCCAATCCGAAAGCGCTCTGCGCCCACGGTCGCAACATCACGGACGAGCAGATCAAGGCCTGCGCCCGCACCGGCGGCATCGTCGGCGTTGTCGGGCTCAGTCGTTTCCTTGGCGAGGCGCGCACCGATTCCGAACGGCTGGCCGACCATGTCGAATATCTGATCGATCTCGCTGGCCCACGCCATGTTGGCATCGGCCTCGACCATGCTTTCCCGGTCGAGATCGAAGGCATCGACGACATCATCGCCAGCAATCCGCATTTCTGGCCGAAGAGCGAATATGCGGGAGAAACGACCTATTCGGCACCAGCCCAAATGAAAGAGCTGACCGAGGTTCTGCTTCGTCGCGGTCAGCCGGAAGGAGCGGTCCGCGACGTCATAGGCGGCAACTTCATGCGCCTTGCCCGGGAAATCTGGAAATAACCACCGGAGCAGCTGTCGAGCGCTCCGTGGGACCTTCTTTTGGTCAGGCGGGTTGGTCCGCGCCAAGAAGGACGCGCAGCTTCGCGACGGCCGCATCCGGACTGGTCGATACGGGGATGTTCGTCGCCGCTTTGACCGAATCCCGCGCGCGCGCCATGGAGAACTGTGCCAAGACGATCGCATCGAAATCCTTCAGCTTGGCGGCTTCAGCCGCGATCAGCCGGTTGTGGGTTTCCACGTCTCCTGCACGCACCGCCTCGATCGCGCCCGGCACGAAATAGCTCGTGATGGTGGCAGCTTGGCCCATACGGGCGGCTTCGTCCCGGAACTCCTGCTCCATTCCTTCCCTCGACGGCGGGAAAGTGTAGAGCATTGCGGTGCGACCGCCACGGCGGATCGCCGTCTCAAACATGGCCTCGTTCGGTTTCAGAACCGGAACGTCCAGCTTCGCCGCGGCCTGTTCAATCGCTTGCCCGAACGCCGAGCAGGTGAACAGCACGGCATCGCTTCCGATCGAACGGGCATAGCTGGCCAAGGCCTCGACGCGCCGGACCATGTCGCTCGTCAGGTCAGCGGTTTTGGCGCGGTCCACTGCCAGGCTGTCCTCGAGGATATTGACGGTTTCGGCGCCAGGCCATCCCGCTTCGAACGCCCATCTGATCGGCTCCATCGAGATGGGCGTGGCATGGATCAGGGCAATGCGAGGCTGTGACGTCATTGTGCGAGACCGAATGATAAACGAGGCCGCCCCGAGAGCAAGCGGCGTTGGTACCGATGACTATTTCGGGGCTGCCGCCGCGAAGACCCATACGCTCTCGGCAGGGATCCGCGCCCATACATTGCCCGAGGCAAGCTGCCGCGCGCCGTGCGCCTTGGCGACGAAGTCGCCACGGCGCAGACGGTACTCCCGCTTGTCGCCGAGATAGATGCTGTCGTCGAGATGCATCTCGATGCCGTCCGGGTGCAAGGGACCGCGGTACTTCGAGATCGACACTCTCGCGATGGGCGGGATCATCCCGCTTATCCTTTCGAGGCCAGCTCACCATGGCAAGGAGGGAGGAAGGCGACCGCAGACCCAATAAGTGATCGCCCTTGCCCTCGATCACGTGGCGAGGCAGCCATCACAAAGCCCGTCGCCTCGAGCGCTACGAGCGTGCGACGTTTTGGCCATGAAAACCGAGAACCGTGAGTGGCCGAACCCGGTTGCGCATAATCCGGCGGAAGAGTTCCACTTCGGGTAAGGTTGAAGGCCGCAGGAGGCAGGATCGGGCTATCTTTCCCGAAAGGCGCGCTGGAACGAGTCCACCAGCGGCTTGGTCAGATAGCTCAGAAAGGTTCGCTCGCCGGTTGAAATGAAGGTTTCGACCGGCATGCCTGGGTAGATCTGCTCGGGCTTGACCTGCGGTGGCAGCTTGTCGGCCATCTTAAGCCGCACGGTGTAATAGGGCTGTCCAGTGCTGGGAGTGGTCAGCCGGTCCGCCGAAATGTAGAAGACCTTTCCCGGCACTTTTGGTGTTGTCCGTGCGTTCAGGGCCGTGAACATCATGTTCGCGCCTTGGCCGACTCGGATAGAATCGATGTCTTCAGGCTTGATCTTTGCCTCGACGATAAGTTCCTTCGTCGGCAGAAGCTCCATCGCAGGCTCGCCAGCACGAATGACGCTGCCTTCGGAATTGTACAGAGAGCGGACGATGATGCCGTCCGCCGGGGCACGAATGGTCGTTCGCACCAGGACCGATCGAGCGGCGTTGATTTGTTCCTCAAGGTCGGCCACCTCTACCCGGGCTTTGTTCAGTTCGGTGACAGCATCCTCGACCCGGGTGGTTGTTAGTCTTTCAATCTGCTGGCGCGCTTCCACGATCTGGGTGGCCGCGCTGGCGATTTGCGCCTCCAGCGATCCCTCCTGACCTACCAACTCGGCGGTGCTGCGCAGAAGGTCGGTGTATTCGGAACGATTTGTCAGTCCCTTGTCGAGCAAGTGCTTTTTGCGTTCCGTCTCGGCATTGACGATCGCGAGCTGGTTTGCCGCAGCATCCTTTTGCGCCTTCAAGCCGGCAACAGCTTCCTGAAGGGCTGCCACCCGTTCCCTAAGGATCTCCTGATCTGCGCCATAGCGCGCTAGCCGAGCCCGGAACTCCTTGGTTTGCTCTGCAAAGACGTCATTGAATTCGGACGCGTCTGAGTAGGCGCCTAAATCGCGGGGCAGGACGATTTTCTCCAGGCCATCCCGTTCTGCCTCGAGCCGCGCGATCTCAGCCTTTTGTGCGACCCACTGTTTGAGGACTCGGTTGAGCTGCGACTGCGCCACCGTTGGATCGAGCACGATCAGCGCCTGCCCTCGTAAGACTCTGTCACCCTCTCGAGCTTTGACGCTGCTGACCACGCCACCTTCGAGATGCTGGATCATGACATTCTGTCCAGCTGCTGCAATCACTCCTGGCGCGATCGTTGCTCCGGCAATCGGCGCCATTGCGCCCCAGAATACGAAGCCAAGCAAGAAAACGGACACGCTTGCACACCCCGCGAGCGTGATGCGATCTGTGCGTGTGTCGACGTTGCGCTGCCAGCTATACGTCCTGGCGCCGATAGCTTGGCTAGTCATTAGCGACCTTTATCTCGCCTCGAGCAGATGAGGGGAAAGGCACCACTCCTTCGCGCGACTGAGAGGCTGCGGGCCACCCCGCTTGGGCGCGTCGCTCGACAAGTCTATCGAGCACGCCCTTGGTCAAACCGTAGATCTCGACCTGGCCATTGCGTAGCATCAATACGCGATCGCATTTGGAAGCGAGAGAGGGCCGATGGGTTATGACAAGCACGGTCGTTTTTCGTGAACGCGCCCCGCTAATCGCGCGCTCGAGCGCGGCTTCGCCGTTGGAATCGAGATTTGCATTGGGCTCGTCGAGAACCAGCACCTTGGGATCGCCGTAGAAGGCCCGAGCAAGCCCGATGCGTTGACGCTCGCCACCCGAAAGGCGAACGCCGGTCGGGCCGATCAGCGTCGAGTAGCCATCCCTCTGACCCAGGATGAGCTCATGCACTTGGGCCCGCTGGGCTGCTTGAACCAACTTCTCGCTGGGCGCATTCGGTTCGAACCGCGCGATATTTTGCGCGATGGTTCCCGGGAAGAGTTCCACATCTTGCGGCAGGTAACCAATATGGCGGCCGAGTTGTTCCGGGTCCCAGTTCCGAATATCGCCGCCGTCGATCCGGATCGCCCCAGAGCGGGGCGCGATCGCACCGACGATGAGGCGCGCCAAAGTCGATTTTCCAGCCTGGCTCGGCCCTACGATCGCGACTGTCTCGCCGGCGGCGACCTCAAAGGTCAAGCGCTTGATCAGCGGCAGCGAGCCATCGGCCGCGCCCGGAAGATGATAGACTATTTGCTCCACGCTTAGCGCTCCTTCAGGAGCCGGCAATGCTACGTTCTCCTGGTTGTCGAGCCCGGACCGGAGAGCCGAAAGCCTCTTCCACGCAAGATTGGCGTCGATGATCTGCCGCCAACTCCCAATGATCTGATCAAGAGGTTGCAGAGCGCGCGCCGAAATCATCGAGGACGCAAATATCATACCGGCGGTCATCTCGTTGTGCAGAACCAGATAAGCGCCGGCCCCCAATATCGCGATCTGCAGTGTCGAACGAGTGGTGCGCGATACACCGCCATAAAACGAATTGATGCGAGCGAGCCCATCCGAGGCGTGTAGAGAGCCGGAAAAACGGGTGCCCCAGAATTCTATCGCGTTGGACACCATGCCAAGTGCGCGAACGGTTTCGAAGTTTCGGGCGAAAGCCTGCGCCGAATTCATCGAGGCGTTGAGACTCTCCGCCGCCTCCTTGCCAGGTCGCGAGCTCGCGACCTGGTTCAGCATGGCGATGGCGACCATGAGAACCGCCCCGACGACCGTCACGAGGAAGAGCAGCGGATGGATGAAATAGAGCAGGCCTACGAAGATCGGCCCGAAAGGAAGGTCGAAGAGAAAGAAAATCGTTCTCGAAGCGATGAAGCCTCGCACGGTGGCCAAGTCGCGCAAGGCTTGAACATCGCCGAGGCCAGCGCGAGGGCCACTCATTGCAGCGAGAAAAGACGATGTGCCCAAAGAGACATCCAGTCGCGCCGCGAGCCGGCTTGCGTATACACCCCGCACGACTTCGAGCACGCCGAAGAGCAAGAGCGTCGAAAGCGCAAGCAATGTTAGATAGGTGAGCGTGTCCAAATTGGCGGCGGGCAACACCCGATCATAGACCTGCAGCATGTAGAGAGGCAGAACTAGCACCAGGGTGTTCATCACCGCGGAGAACAGGCCCATTTCGACCACGCTCTTCGACAGCACCCTTCTATTCGTGTAACTGGGCATCCCCGAAATCGTCTCTTTTGGTTAAGCGATCATTTTAGACAATGTTTATATATCATGCCAAGCAGCCGCGCTATCGCTTGCGACCTTTTGACAGCCTAGCCTCACTTTCACCGGAAGTTATCCACCGGGCATCCAGTTCGGCTGGGACGCCAGGAACCACCAATCCAGGATGGCGCTAAGCGTCTGATTCTCAAGCAGAGAATTGAATCGTCCAAACCTCGAAATTGCCCTAGTCAGCCAATCGTTTGCTGGCAGTGAAAATGACGTCTGCGAACGAGGCGGCGTGAAACTCTGGTTGCTACATGTTTTCCAATAATAGCGCCGCCGCCGCAGCAAGCTGGCCGCCGATAATGGTGTCGCCGCCATCGGCCCGATCGGTTTGGAATTGGTGATGGCAGCGCCGACCGCAAAGGCCAGCGCATGCGCATCCGCGGCGATCAATGCGGCCGACGTTTATGGCAACTTGATCGGCGTCCGCCGCCTTTCTGATCGGTGACCGTCGGAACCAGGCACGGCGGGGGGCGCGCCCGCCCCTCGCCATGCCATGGTCCGATCGCATGAACGATCAAACGACGAATACGTCGTGATAGGTCAGTGCCGCTCCGGGCTCCAGGTGGGCGATTTCCACCTGCGGGGCCGATCTCGAGCCGTCGGGATCATAGGACAAGACGCCCGTGGCCCGGTTGTAGAGCAGGTGATCGTTGCTATGGGTGGCGTGTTCTCGCAACTCAAAATACGACGAGTTCACCTGCGTCGGGCTGGACGAGGAACCGGCGCCGAGTTGGGTGAAGACGGCGTTGTCGAGATAGAGCGCGTCATTTACCGCGTCGAAGTCGGTCAGCGTGTCGACATTGCCGGCGCCATAGGCGGTGTCAAACACAAAGGTGTCGTGGCCCGCGCCGCCGGTCAGCACGTCGTTGCCACCCTTGCCCCGCAATGTGTCGTTGCCAGCCAGGCCATCAAAGGTATCGGCCGCGGCAGTGCCGACAAATGTATCGTTCCCGGTCGTTCCGTGGGTCGGGTCCGTCGGCAGGGTCGGAGATGACGGTAGCGGGTCGGTCGGCACGGTCGGAGATGACGGCAGCGGGTCCGTCCCGTCATGGGCTGCATGCCAGGCCGCCTTGGCGTTGGCCCAGTAATCGCGGGCCGCTTGGCCTTGAAGGACCGTCCAGCCGGCGGGCGGCATTGGATAATCCGCCGGCAGTGGCGTGTCGGAGAGGTTGAGATAGTAATTGCCGTGCGACTCGACCGTCTTGTCCCAGGCCCGTTGCACCCGCTCCAAGCCGTTGTGGTCAACGTCGGTGATCGCCACCACGCAGTCGATGAAGCGCAAGCTAGGAACGATATCGTCAGCGCCTGTGCCCTTGTCCAGTTTGAACGGCGAACCGTGCGTCATCTCGCCTTTGCGAAGATACTCTCCCATGCCTAGAAGCATGCCATCCATGGTGACCGTGTTGTCAGACCCATCGACGTCACCGTCGCCAAGGCTCACTCCGGAAAACACGTGGTCGAACAGCGAATCCCGGATGGTGCCGCCGATGACGTCGTCGTCCTCGACCGCGTCGTCTCGTGAGTAGCCGACATAGGTATCCTCGATGAGGAAGGTGCCAGTGCCGCCGACACGGATGCCATCCCAGGGCTTGGTGATCGTCCAGTCGTCGATGACAAAGTTGTGGGCTGAATTCACGCGGACTGCGGCGGAGTTGACGTAAACGTCCTCCCAGGCGCCGGTTTGGGAGACCGTGCCGTTGATCGTGCCGCCCGACGCCACGAGGTTGTCGCCGGGGTTGACGACCGCGAAGGGATAGAGGTTGGTGGAGCTTCCCTGATTGGCGACAATCCACGAGGCTTTGCTGGCATCGATAGTGGTGTCGGCGGGGAGACCGGATGCTTTATATTGGCGGTAGCCGTAGTCACCGCTCAAGACAATGGTATTCGTATCGGCCATTCTTGGCGACCTTTCACACCCCCACCCTTTCTGCCCAACATGCCTGAAGCCCGAATGGCTCGCGGCCAAAAGAGCCCAGGTTAGCGGTATGGAGCAAATCACAAAATTTAAAAAAAGTGTCTCAAAATGTAACAATATATCTCTCGCGGGAATTGGGTGGCGCGGCGATTTCAGCGCGGATTCTCTTCAGTGGTCTCAACGCGGCTTTCGATCCCTTGCCACCTCCAAAACCCACCGGCCTCGCAGGAGCAGTCCATGAGCGGAGACGGTGCGCACGGGTTCCATCGTTGCAAATCATCGAAATCCGGACGATTGGCGAGACGATCAAATTCGTCCGTGAGTTATGGGGCAAGAACGCACGCCGGGATGTCGAGCGCCCGGCAATGAACTGACCGATATTTGCGTCAGCTCGACATCACGCTCTCTCAATATGAAGTGGAAGTCCGTGCTCTGGTCGCGGCGAGCTGTGGGGCAGGTCCCTCGACAATATCGGCCCGACCTCCTATATGCTTCGCGCAAAAGCACGGAGAAAGGGTGTGTCCCGAGAGCGTGACGTGCTTATGTGGCGCGAAGCCGGGAAACTTGCGTTATCTGGCGACTATGAAGGATGGCTTGCCATCGAATGGGAGCTTCGTAGCAGAGGATTCTCACGCGCCAAGCTGTTGTTCGATAACGACCGGGTCCGAAAAAAATTGGATGAGATCTGCAAGAGGGCACAGGAACAACGCGCCGACCCCAAACAGACCTAAAGACCAGAAACGCCCCGCCTTTCCAGAACACAGCCAACCTTTCTCTCTTTCCGATGAGTTGCATTTCTCCACGCCAGGTTTCTCGCCAGGCAGGCGAAAGCGCCGGCCTAAACCTTTTCCGCCGACAGACGTTGTTTGTTCCAGACGGACCGAGCGACCGGCAGCGGAGAGGATCACCCGATGTATTTCATGGCACTGGCCACCGACTACGACGGCACGCTGGCGCATGACGGACTGGTCACCGCCAGCACGCTGTCGGCGCTGAAGAAGCTGAAGAAGTCCGGCCGCAAGCTCATCCTGGTCACCGGCCGCGAACTGCCCGATCTCAAAGAGGTGTTTCCGGAGGTCGGGCTATTCGACAAGGTGGTGGCCGAAAACGGCGCGCTGATCTACACGCCGGCGAGCGAAGAAGAGCAAACAATCTCGCCCTCGCCTTCCGCCGATTTCGTCGACAGACTGAAGAAGCGCGGCGTCAAGCCGCTCTCGGTCGGCCGCTCGATCGTTGCCACCTGGGAGCCGCACCAGGCCACCGTGCTCGACGTCATCAAGGAGCTCGGCCTTGAGCTGGAGATCATCTTTAACAAGGGCGCGGTGATGATCCTGCCCTCAGGCATCAACAAGGCCACCGGACTGGCGGCTGCGCTCAAGGACCTCAGATTGTCGCCGCATAATGTGGTGGGCATCGGCGATGCCGAGAACGACCACGCCTTCCTTAGGGCTTCGGGTTGCAGCATCGCCGTCGCCAACGCATTGCCCGCCGTGAAGGAAACCGCCGACCTCGTCACGAGGGAGGCGCGCGGCAAGGGTGTCGAAGAACTGATCGGCAAGCTGATAAAGCAGGATCATCTGATAGCTCGCAAGCGCTTGCGCGGCGTCCTGCTGGGAACTGCCAACGGCAAGAAGGTCTATCTGTCGCCCGTCGAGACCGTTCTGATCGCCGGAAGCTCCGGTATCGGCAAGTCGACATTGGCCACAGCGCTCACCGAGCGGCTTGCCGAACAGGGATTGCAGTTCTGCATTTTCGATCCCGAGGGCGACTATGACGGACTGGAGGGCGCCGTTCCGTTGGGTGATGGCTCGACTACGCCCAGCAAGGAACAATTGCTGGAGCTGATCGAAAAGCCTGGCACCAATATCGTGGTCAACGGGCTGGCGCTGAAAGTCGACGAGCGGCCCGACTTCTTTGCCGAATTGCTGCCCGGCCTCGGCAGCGTCCGCTACCGCACGGCAAGGCCGCATTGGCTGATCATCGACGAGGCGCATCACCTTCTGCCCAGGCGCCGCGAGGACACGCGCGCGGTGCTGTCGCTCGAGCTGCCGGGCACGGTGCTGATCACCGTGCATCCGGAAGCGATTTCGACCGGGGTCCTGCGCCTGGTGACGGCGGTCATCGCGCTCGGTCCGAAGGCGAAGAGCGTGATCAAGACCTTCTGCAAGGAGGCCGGGCTGGAGGCGCCCAAGAGCATTCCTTCGCCGAAGGGTGACCGGGTTCTGCTGTGGCGGCCGCAGGACGGCAAGAAGCCGTTCACGGTCAAGGCGATCGAACCCCAGCAATCGCTGAAGCGGCACAGCCGCAAATATGCCGAAGGCGAGCTCGACGAGGCCGGCAGTTTCTATTTCACGGGGCCGGAAAAGGCGATGAACCTCAGAGCCCACAACCTGATTATTTTCGCCCAAATGGCGGAAGGCATCGACGACAAGACCTGGGAATATCACCTGCGCGCCGGCGACTATTCCAAATGGTTCCGCCAACAGATCAGGGACAAGGAACTCGCCCGCGAGACGGCAGAGGCCGAGAAGGACAAGCGTCTATCGCCCGAGGACAGCCGCAAGCGCGTGCTGGAGGCCGTGCGCCGGCGTTACACGGCGCCAGCCACGGCACCGGAGAGGTAACTCAGTCGGTTCCGGACGCCAAGCCGCCCTCAACTCGCCTCGCGCATCGCCTCAGCCGCCTGCAGGTCGACCGAGACCAGCTGGCTGACGCCCTGCTCGGCCATGGTGACGCCGAACAGCCGGTCCATGCGCGCCATGGTGATCGGGTTGTGGGTGATGATGACGAAGCGCGTCTCGGTGGTCTTCGACATCTCGTCCATTAGGTTGCAGAAGCGCTCGACATTGTGGTCGTCGAGCGGGGCGTCGACCTCGTCGAGCACGCAGATCGGCGCCGGATTGGTAAGGAAGACGGCAAAAATCAGCGACATGGCGGTGAGCGCCTGCTCGCCGCCGGAGAGCAGCGTCATGGTCTGCGGCTTCTTGCCCGGCGGGCGGGCGAGGATTTCGAGGCCGGCTTCCAGCGGATCTTCGGACTCGATCAGCTGCAATTCGGCCGTGCCGCCGCCGAAAAGATGCGAGAACAGGCGCTGGAAGTGGCCGTTGACCACCTCAAAGGCCGACAGCAGGCGTTCGCGGCCCTCGCGGTTGAGGCTCTGGATCGCCTGGCGCAGTTTTCTGATCGCCTCGATGATGTCCTCGCGCTCGGAAACGATGATTTCCAGGCGGTCCGACAGCTCCCTCTGTTCTTCCTCGGCGCGCAGATTGACGGCCCCGAGCCGCTCGCGCTCGATCTTCAGCCGGTCGAGCTGGCGCTCGACCTCGGCCATGTCCGGCGTCGGATCGTCGGTCTCTAGCCCGGTATGCTTGATGACGAGATGCGGCGGCGTGTTCAACGCTTCCTGGATGCGCGCCTCGACCTCGGCGCGGCGTTCGTCGGCCGCGGTCAGCCGCTCCTCGGCGCGGACGCGGGTCTCGCGCGCTTCGGCAAGCGACTGGATCGCCGCGGTCGCCGCCTTGTCGAGCTCGGCCTGCTTGGTCTCCGCTTCCTGCAGGCGATCGCCGGCGGCCTGGCGCAGCGCCTCGGCCTCGGAAAGCTGACTCAACAGCGCACGGCGCTTGGCGTCGATCTCGTCGGGCGCGTCGGCCAGCCGCTCGCGCTCAGCTTCGGCCTCAGCCTTGCGCTCGCCAAGCGCGGCGATCTGCGTCGAGGCGTTTTCGGCCCGCTCCAGCCAGTTCTTGCGCTCGGTGCCGATCGCGTCGAGCCGGCGCACGCGCGCTTCGGCCTCGCGCCGTAGGCCGTCATGCACGGCGCGCGTATCGGCAAGCGTGGCGCGGTCGCGAGCTACACTGGCGGAGGCCTGCTCGAGCTGGAGCTGCAGGTCGCCGAGATCGGGCGCGTCCCTGAGCATCTCCTCGGCTTCGAGGAAAGCGGCTTGCGTCTCTTCATGGCTGTCGACGATGCGCGCGCGGGCGTCATCCAAGGCAGCACGGCGGCTCGCCAGCTCGCCGCCGGCCTTCTCGGCCTCGGCCAGCGCGTTGCGGGCGGCGTCCAGTGCGTGCTGGGCATCGCGTCCGGCCTGACGCGCGTTGCGCTCGGCCTCGCTCGCCTGGCGCATCGCCTGCTCGGCACGCGCCAGCGCGTCCTCGGCCTCGCGCACGACGCGGGTCGCCTGCACGGCCTCGGCATCGAGCTCCGCCAGGCGGTTCTTCTGCGCCAGCCGCTGCGCGGCAGCGGTCGGCGCATCGGCGCTGGCCGTCAAGCCGTCCCAGCGCCAGAGCGCGCCGTCGCGGCTGACCAGCCGCTGGCCGGGCGCGAGCTGCGCCTGAAGGCGACGCCCATCGGCGGCGTCGGCGATGCCGATCTGCGCCAGGCGGCGGGCAAGCTGCGCCGGCGCGCGCACCACACTCGCCAGGCTCCTCACGCCTTCAGGCAGGGCCGCGTCACCCGGTTGGACCGCGCTCTCGCCCCAATGTACCGGGGCGCTGCGGTCGAGCGGCACCTCGAGGTCCTCGCCGAGCGCGGCGCCAAGTGCCGTCTCGTAGCCGCGCTCGACGCTGATCTGCTCCAGCACCGAAGGAAAGAGATCGCCGCTCGCGGCGTTGAGTATCTTGGCCAGCGTGCGCGCTTCCGTCTCGATGCGCTGCAATTCGGCCTTGGCATCCTGCAGAGGCGGACGGGCGGCACTTTCGGCGGCGCGCGCTTCGGCGACCGCCTGCTCGGCGGCGATGGCGCCTAGCTCGCTCTCTTCCAGCCGGGCAAGCGCGTCCTCGACCAGCAGCCGCTTCTCGGCGGGATCGGGCAGGCCGGAAATGCGCGTCACAATATCGGAGAGCTCGCGATCGACCTCGGCAAGCTGGCGAGCGAAGCGGTCGCGGCGCTCGGCGGTCTCACGCAAAGTGCGCTCGATCTGGTGGCGCGAGGCGGCCGCCTCGGCGCGTTCGGCCGTCAGCGCGGCAAGCCTGGCTTCGCTCTGCGAAAGCGTCGCGCCGGCCTGCTCGAAGGCGGCGCGGGTGGTGGCTTCGCGCTCGGCAGCACCTGCATTGCCCGAATTGAGCTCGGCTTCCTCGGCGCGGAGACGCTCGAGAATGTCGGCATTGTCGCGCACCATCCACTCCTCGCGGGCGATGTCTGCATCGAGCTGTTGAAGGCGCCGCTCCAGCTCCGCCTGGCGCGAGCGGATGCGGCCGGCCTCTTCTTCGATCTGCGTCTTGGCGATCGACAGGCGCTGAAAGGCCGCCGCCGCGGCCGCTTCCGCGTCGCGCAGGTCGGGCAGGCGGTGGGCGGCGATGCCCTGCTCCCTCGCAGCGGCCATCTGGGCTGCGGCGCGGTCACCGACCAGCGTGGTGGCAACGGCAAGCGCCGAACGCGCTTCGCCTTCCTGGGTTTTGGCCAGCGTCCAGCGCAGATGCAGAAGCGTCGCCTCGGCCTTGCGGATGTCGGCCGACAGGTTCTTGAAGCGCGAGGCCTGGCGCGCCTGGCGCTTCAGGCTGTCGATCTGGCTTTCCAACTCGCCGACGACATCGTCAAGCCGTTCGAGGTTTTGTTCGGCCGCCTTCAGCCGAAGCTCCGCCTCGTGCCGGCGCGTGTGCAAGCCGGAGATACCGGCGGCTTCTTCGAGCAGCGCCCGGCGCGCCTGGGGCTTTGCCTGGATCAGCTCGCCGATGCGGCCCTGGCCGACCATGGAGGGCGAGCGAGCGCCGGTCGACTGGTCGGCGAAGAGCAGCTGCACGTCCTTGGCGCGCGCTTCCTTGCCGTTGATGCGATAGAGCGAGCCCGCCTCGCGCTCGATGCGGCGCGACACCTGCAATTCATCGGCGTCGTTGAAGGCGGCGGGTGCCGTGCGGTCCGAATTGTCGAGGAAGAGCGTGACTTCGGCGGTGTTGCGCGCCGGCCGCGCGCCGGAGCCGGAAAAGATCACGTCGTCCATGCCGGACGCGCGCATGTT
Organism: Mesorhizobium sp. M1A.F.Ca.IN.022.06.1.1; assembly: GCF_003952605.1. Lineage (NCBI taxonomy): Bacteria > Pseudomonadati > Pseudomonadota > Alphaproteobacteria > Hyphomicrobiales > Phyllobacteriaceae > Mesorhizobium > Mesorhizobium sp. M1A.F.Ca.IN.022.06.1.1. The sequence continues at coordinate 1,407,947 of NZ_CP034455.1, forward strand.
CTTGTAGGAGCTTTCGCCCATCACCCAGCGCAGCGCCTCGACAAGGTTGGACTTGCCGCAGCCGTTCGGCCCGACAATGCCGGTCAGCCCGCGTTCGATGACGAACTCGCCGGGCTCGACGAAGGACTTGAAACCGAGGAGGCGAAGGCGCGAAAACTTCATTCGCGCCGCTCCGCAAAGACCAATATGCCGAAGCCAAGCAGCTTCGGCGCGGCCTGGACGTCAGAGCAGAGGGTCGATGATGGCCGACATTTCCTCAATCGACATCGCCCCTTTGTAGGTCTTTCCGTTGATGAAGAAGGTCGGCGTCGAGTCGACCTTGAACTCGTCCGCTCCGCGTTTCTGGACTGCTCTCACATCGTCCAGAAGCTTCTGGTCCGTCAAGCAGGCCTCAAATGACTCCTGTGTAAAACCGGCGAGCTTGGAAATCTGCAGCAGCGCTTCCTTGGTGTTGCTGACGCCGACCCAGCTCGGCTGCTGCTTGAACAACACGTCCACCATGGCGAAATAGTTGTCCTTGGCGCAGCGCGCCAGCATGAAGCCGGCCTCGGCGCTCGGGTCGAAGGGGAATTCGCGCAGGATATAGCGCACCTTGCCCGTGTCGATGTATTTCGACTTCAGCTCAGGGAAGGTTGTGTCGTTGAAATGCGCGCAATGCGGGCAGGTCATCGAGGCATATTCGACGATGGTGACCTTGGCGTCGTCCTTGCCGAGCTGCTTGTCGGGCAAAGCGCCGGGCTTGAGCAGTTCCGCCATGTCGACGGTGCCCTGCGCTTCGGGCACCTGAGCGGCCGCGGGCGTGGCAGGCTTGGCTGGCGTCGACGGATTGGCGGGCTTCACATCGGCCGCCTTTGCCTCTTCACCCGAGTCGCTGCACGCGGCAAGCAGCGCCACTGCCGGAACGGCGGCCAGCGTGGTCAGAAGGTTTCTGCGAGACAAAGAGCGGTTCATGCGAATCACCTGATATCGGTTGGATTTTGCAATGCAAGGGCTAGAAAAGGCGAGAGTTGGCGCGAATTAAGGCATCGGCATCCCCAATCCAATCGCCAAATTTTTCGGGCGCGATCACGAATATGCGATATTGACGACAATTTTGCAGCGCGCTCCACGACTTTTCCCGAAACCGCCGGAACTTTCGGGAGACATGCTCAGGGCTTTTTTTGTCCGAGGATGGTCGCGCCGAGCCGCTCGAGCGAAGCGCGCAAGCCATCATCCTCGATCTTGCCGACCGTTCGCGCCAGCTTCGATTTCTCGGCCTCGCTGAGAGGCCGCGGTTGCGGTTTCGGCCGCGCTTTCGCCGAAAGGACCGGCTTCTGCAGGATCTTGATGCGGCCTATGGCGTTGAAACCCAGGAAGGCGTTGACGCGGTTGATGACCTCACCCGCCTCATGCTGAAGATGCAGCGCCGCCATGCCTTCGCAGGCAATGATCAGCACCGCCGGCTCGAACGGATCGTCCTCATGCAGGCGGCGCGGCCACTGGATCTTTTCCGGGCGCGAGTGGCTGGCCAGGCGCGGCCCGGCGATCTCTTCCCAGGACTGCACCAGTCCGATCGAGATGCCGGCGCGCTTCTTCAGGACAGGATCGAGGATCTCGGTCGCGAGATCGCTCACCGGAACGGGATTGCCGAAGGGCCTTTTCCCTGCCATGTGCGTTCTCCGATCCTAACTCACCCGATCAATGGCACCGCAAGACCAGACCCGCAAGGCCGCAGCCGAGAAGTGCGTATCCGGAGATAGCAGCATCGCCGTCCGCCTGCTTGCCTGGTACGACGCGCATCACCGCGACCTGCCCTGGCGCGTGACGCCGAGTGCGTTCTCGCGTGGGACAAAACCCGACCCTTATCGCGTCTGGCTCTCCGAGGTCATGCTGCAGCAGACCACGGTCGAGGCGGTGAAAGCCTATTTCCGGACGTTTGTCGAGAAATGGCCGACCGTCGAGGCGCTGGCGGCAGCGCCGGCCGAGGACGTCATGAAGGCCTGGGCCGGGCTCGGTTATTACTCGAGGGCACGCAATCTCAAAGCCTGCGCCGATCTCGTGGCGCAGCGGGGCGGCCGCTTTCCCGACACCGAGGCGGGATTGAAGGAATTGCCGGGCATCGGCGCCTACACGGCGGCCGCCATCGCGGCGATCGCCTTCGACCGGCCTGCCGCCGTCGTCGACGGCAATGTCGAGCGTGTCATCTCGCGGCTCTATTCGGTGGAGACGCCGCTCAGCGAGGCCAAGCCGGAAATCCGAGCGCTGGTCGAGAAGCTCGTGCCACGTGCAAGGCCCGGCGATTTCGCCCAGGCGATGATGGATCTCCGCGCAACGATCTGCACGCCGCGGCGGCCGCGCTGCATGCTGTGCCCGCTGCGCGAGGATTGCAGCGCGATCCTGTCAGGCGATCCGGAGCGCTTTCCAGTCCGCCTGCCCAAGGGCGACAAGCCGCTCAGGCGCGGTGCTGCCTTTGTCGCTCAACGCGATGACGGCGCCATCCTGCTGCGCAAACGGCCGGACAAGGGGCTGCTCGGCGGCATGACCGAGGTGCCGACCACGGCGTGGACGGCGCGGGCCGACGGCGCTACGACGGCGGACGCAGCGCCCATTTCGGCCGACTGGCGGCGCGCCGGGCGGATCGGCCATGTCTTCACCCATTTCGCGCTCGAACTCGACGTCTTCCATGCCCACATCAGGGGTGATGCGCCCAACGGGCATTTCTGGTCGCTAGCCCACGAAATTCCCGGGGAAGCGCTGCCCACCGTCATGAAAAAGGTAATCGAGGGAGCGATACCGGGCGCAACCAAAAAGCAAGCCCCGCTGCGCCCGCGTTGAAAGGACCGCAATGACTGAAATCCGCCACATCGTGTTCGATATCGGCAAGGTGCTGATCCACTACGATCCGGACCTTCCGTTCAGCCGGCTGATCCCGGATGCCGAGGAGCGGAAATGGTTCTTCGACAATGTCTGCACCAGCGCTTGGAACATCGAGCAGGATCGCGGCCGCACCTGGCAAGACGCCGAGGCGCTGCTGATCGCCGAACACCCCGATCACGCCGAGAACATCCGCAACTTCCGCCGCTGCTGGCACGAGATGGTGCCGCATGCCTATGACGACAGCGTCGCCATCATGGTCGGCCTTATCGACAGGGGCCGCGATGTGACCATGCTGACCAATTTCGCCGCCGACACATTCGCCGAAGCCCGCCGGCGCTTCGACTTTCTCAATCGGCCGCGCGGCGTCACGGTCTCGGGCGAGATCGGCCTGATCAAGCCGGACCAGGCCATCTACGACCGTCACGTCGCATCCTTCGACCTGGAGCCGGCCGCCACACTCTTCATCGACGACAGCCAGAAGAATGTCGACGGCGCCAAGGCCGCCGGCTGGCAGGCGGTGCTGTTCACCGATGCCAAGGCGCTTCAAGCGGATCTTGAACGGCTCGGGATTGCGGCCTGAACTGAATCACTTGCGGCAATCGGTTGAGCTTTCGATTCAAGCGGATCAGCCGCCTGCCCGCTCCATTCCGAGGCGGGCGATGCGGCGCAATTCGTCGATCGGGGTGAGGCCGCCGCTGCGCTCATAGTGCCAGAAGGTCCAGCCGTTGCAGGCGTCCAAACCCTGCACCTCGGCGCCGATCTTGTGGATCGAGCCAGCGCTGTCGCCGATGGCCAGCGTGCCGTCGGCGCGCACCTTGGCCGCCCAGCGCTTCTTGGCGTCGTAAAGTGTGGCGCCCGGCGCCACCAGGCCGGTGTCGATCAGGCTTATGAAGGCGACGCGCGGCTCGGCGCGCTTGCCGGACAGCACGGTGAGGTCGGCCTCATCCAGCGGGCGCACGGCGGCGATGCGCTCATTGGCGGCATCGATGTAGGATTGCTCGCGCTCGATGCCGACGAAGTGACGGCCGAGGCGCTTGGCGACCGCACCCGTGGTGCCCGAGCCGAAGAAGGGATCGAGCACGACATCGCCCGGCTTGGTCGAGGCCATCATGATGCGGGCCAGCAGCGCTTCCGGCTTCTGCGTGGGATGCAGCTTGTTGCCGTTCTCGTCTTTCAGGCGCTCGGCGCCGGTGCAGATCGGGAACAGCCAGTCCGAGCGCATCTGCAAATCGTCATTCGAGGCCTTCAGCGCTTCGTAGTTGAAGGTGTAGCCCTTGGACTTCTGGCCGCGCGAGGCCCAGATCATCGTCTCATGGGCGTTCTGGAAGCGGCGGCCGCGGAAATTCGGCATCGGGTTGGTCTTGCGCCAGACGACGTCGTTCAGGATCCAGAAGCCGAGATCCTGCATCCTGGCACCGACGCGGAAGATGTTGTGGTAGGAGCCAATCACCCAGATCGTGCCATTGGGCTTCAGCACGCGTCGCGCGGCAAGCAGCCAGGCGCGGGTGAAGGCGTCATAGGCCTCAAAACTCTCGAACCGGTCCCAGTCGTCGTCGACGGCGTCCACCTTGGACTGGTCGGGCCGATGCAGGTCGCCGTCGAGTTGCAGGTTGTAAGGCGGATCGGCGAAGATAACGTCGATCGACTTTTCGGGCAGCCTGTCGAGGGCGGCGACGCAGTCGCCTTTGAGGATCGTGTCCAGCCATTCGGACTGCTGGGGAGCGTGGGAAAGCTCGTCGAGAAGACGCACGGCAGACATCAAAACACCCAAAGCACGCGTTACGATTTACTGGCCGTTATGGTTACCGATCAGCGTAAACATTCGGTGAAGGTCGGGCGAGAGCCTGCGCCACTGATTTGCGAACATCGGCCCATTGGTGTATGCCGCGCCGCTTGGGCCAGTCAGGCCATTTTCCTCCCAGCTTCGGATTGCCATGCCCCAGCCAGACCTTGTCATCTTTGATTGCGACGGCGTGCTCGTCGATTCCGAAATCATCGCCGCGCGCGTCGAGGCCGAGCTTCTGACATCGGCCGGATACGAGATTTCGCCGGAGGAGCTTGCCGAGACCTATGCCGGACTGACCTTCAAGGACATCCTGATGCGGGTCGAGGAAAAATCTCACCTTCCCTTCCAAGCCTCGCTCATCGACCGCGCCGAGGAACTCGTCGATCGCAAGCTGCGCAGCGACGTGCGCATCATCGACGGCGCACGCGAGGCGGTGGCGGCGGTGACCACGCCGCGCGCCGTCTGCTCCAATTCGCGCACCGAGCGGATCGAGTTCATGCTTGAAAAGGTGCGCCTGCTGCCCTTCTTCGCCGGCCGCATCTTTTCGGGGCTCGACATCCCCAGCAAGAAGACCAAGCCGGCACCGGACGTGTTCCTCTATGCCGCCGAACAGCTCGGCGCCAACCCGAAGAACACTTTCGTCATCGAGGATTCGGTGCACGGCGTCAGCGGCGCCAGGACGGCGGGCATGCGCGTCATCGGCTTCACCGGCGCGGGGCACAGCTATCCCGGCCATGCCGACTCGCTGACCGAAGCGGGCGCCGAAACCGTCATCCGCCGTTTGGCGGAACTCGGCAGCACGATTGCGGCATTGTCGGAGTGGTCGGAGGACGCTTAACCGCGGAAGCGCGATTGACGGCGAACCAGATCAGTTTGTCGCCGCCGCGGCGACGCGCTTCTTCCTCTTGGCCTTGGACTTGTCCGTCGCTGCCGGCGCGTTCTCGTCATAGCCGGCATAGGCTTGGTAGTCGCGGGCGGTCGGCTCCGGCACTACGACGTTGGTGTCGGTGAAGACGAACTGCGTCGCGGCAGACGGATCGGTGACCTGCACCTGATACTGATGAAGCTGCGAATAGAGCACGTCAGGCCCATGTTGGACCGCGATGCGGATCGGCATCGTCACGGTACCGGGCGTGAACAGCGGTCCCGGCACGACCTTGCCGGCCACCGCGATCTTCATCGTCAGCTGGCCGTTTTCGTGAGTGCAGTCGCGCGTCACGTCGGTGATCGAGGCCTGGTAAATGATCTTGGCGGGATCGCGATTGGGGTCGACGGGTTGACCGTTCGGTCCGGTCTGTGCGGCTGCGGCTGCCTCGGCTTCAGCGTCCGCCGCAGCATCGACTTTCTTTTTCTTCGTCTTGGTGGCGGCGCCCTTGGCATAGGTATTGAAGAAGGCGGTGCCGTCGCGCAGCGTCACTTTCGGGCAGTAGGCGCGCAACTGGCTGGCAAGCACCTTGGGGTCCTGCGGCGGTGGCGGCGCGGTCGGGTCCTTCTTGCTGAAGCCGAAGTTCAAAATGCCATTGTCGCTCGATTGGCAGCCTGCGGCGGCAAGCATAAAGCCGGTGAGCGCCAGACCCGCGACAACACGGCGGTTGACCGAATAAAACCTCATGAACTGCACTTCCCTCTCACAAAGCCGGTGACGTATATCAACGCCGCGGCGAAAATGCGACTGAGCCGGCTCGGAAAATAAACCAATTTGCCGTGGATGACGCGGCCGGCAGCAATGGGTTCTTGACGATGCAATATGTGAGTACCCGCGGGGATGCGCCCGTGCTTGGCTTTTCGGACGCGGTGCTGGCCGGACTGGCGCGCGACGGCGGGCTTTACCTGCCGCGCGAATGGCCGCAGTTCTCGTCCGCCAATATTCGCGCCATGCGCGGCCTCGCCTATCCCGACCTTGCCATCCGCGTCTTGACACCCTTCCTCGGCGGCGAGATAGCCGTACCCGTCTTCGAACGGCTGGTGCGTGAAGCCTACGCGACTTTCCGGCACGATGCGGTCTGCCCGCTGGTGCAGACGGGCAAAAACACCTTCATCCTCGAGCTCTTCCACGGCCCGACGCTGGCCTTCAAGGACGTGGCGATGCAGCTGCTCGCGCGGCTGATGGACCATGTGCTGGCTGAACGGGGCAACCGCGCGACCATCGTCGGCGCCACCTCCGGCGACACCGGAGGCGCGGCAATAGACGCCTTCGCCGGCCGCGACCGCACCGATATCTTCATCCTCTTCCCCAACGGCAAGGTCTCGCCGGTGCAGCAGCGGCAGATGACGACGTCGAGCGCCGCGAATGTGCACGCGCTGTCGATCGAAGGCAATTTCGACGATTGCCAGGGCCTGGTGAAGGATATGTTCAACGACCACGGCTTCCGCGACAGGGTGTCGCTGTCGGGTGTCAATTCGATCAACTGGGCCCGCATCATGGCCCAGATCGTCTATTACTTCTCCTCGGCGCTGTCGCTGGGCTCGCCCGACCGGCCGGTGTCATTCACCGTGCCGACCGGCAATTTCGGCGATATTTTCGCCGGTTATGCCGCCAAGCGAATGGGGCTGCCGGTCGAGCGGCTGATCATCGCCACCAACGACAACGACATATTGGCACGCACGCTTGCAAGCGGCGAATATCGCACCAAGGGCGTGTTCGCCACCACCTCGCCGTCGATGGACATCCAGGTGTCCTCGAACTTCGAGCGCCTGCTGTTCGAGGCGGCGGGCCGGGATGCCGCGACGGTCAGGCGCTACATGAACGGGCTGAAGCAGTCCGGCGCCTTTACCGTCGAAGCGGGCGAAATGGCGAGGATGCGTGCGGAGTTCGACGCCGGCCGCGCCAGCGTCGACGAGGTCGCGGCAACCATTCGCCAGACGCTTGAAGCGAGCAGCTATCTGCTCGATCCGCACACGGCCGCCGCTATGCACGTTGCGGCCGGCTATATGTCGGGCGCCGTGCCCATGGTGGTTCTCGGCACCGCGCATCCGGCCAAATTCCCGGCGGCGGTCGAGGCCGCCAGCGGCGTTACGCCAGCGCTGCCGGCCTGGCTCGCCGGCTTGATGACAGCCGACGAAAAGTACACCATACTTCCATCCGAGCTGAAAATGGTGGAAGAATACGTGAGCCGCCACACGCGGGCGGCCCGTTAGGGAGTAGTTGCCATATGGGTGTTGAGGTAAGCCGTCTGTCGAACGGCCTGACGGTCGCCACCGAAACCCTTCCAAGCCTCGAATCCGTTGCCCTTGGCGCCTGGGTCAAGTCGGGCGCACGCAATGAACGCGACGAAGAGCACGGCATGGCCCATCTGCTCGAACACATGGCTTTCAAGGGAACGAAACGGCGCAGCGCCTTCGAGATCGCCTCGGAAATCGAGAATGTCGGCGGCGAGATCAACGCGGCCACCAGCGTCGAGACGACCTCCTACTACGCCAGGGTGCTTTCCGCCGACGTGCCGCTCGCGGTCGACATCCTGGCCGACATCCTGCAGGAATCGGAGTTCGATCCGGAGGAACTGGAGCGCGAGCAGCATGTGATCCTGCAGGAGATCGGCGCCGCGCACGACACACCCGACGACATCGTCTTCGACCGTTTCACCGAAACCGCCTTCCGCCACCAGACCATCGGCCGCTCGATCCTCGGCACGCCGGAGACGGTCAAATCCTTCACCTCCAGGCAGCTGCACGATTTCATCGAACGGCAATATGGCGCCGAGCGCATGGTGATCGTGGCCGCCGGCGACATCAAGCACGACAATTTCGTGCGCGAGGTGGAAAGACAGCTTGGCGGCTTCCGCGCCAAGGCCACCAGCAACATCCCGCAATATGCGCAGTATGTCGGCGGCGACTTCCGCGAGGACCGCGACCTGATGGATGCGCAGATCGTGCTCGGCTTCGAGGGCCGCGCCTACCATGTGCGCGACTTCTATGCCTCGCAGGTGCTGTCGATGATCCTCGGCGGCGGCATGTCGTCGAGGCTGTTCCAGGAAGTGCGCGAGAAGCGCGGCCTGTGCTATTCGGTCTATGCCTTCCACTGGGGCTTTTCCGACACCGGCATTTTCGGTGTGCATGCGGCGACCGGACAGAGTGATATCGCCAAGCTGGTGCCGGTCATCATCGACGAATTGCAGAAGGCCGGGGAAAGCATCCAGCAGGATGAGCTCGACCGCGCACGCGCGCAATATCGGGCCGGCCTCATCATGTCGGCCGAAAGCCCGGCAAGCCGCGCCTCGCAGATCGCCAGGCAGTTGCTGCTGTTCGGGCGGCCGATCGCCAAGGAGGAGTTGATGGAGCGGCTGGCGGCGCTGACCGTCGAGCGGCTGACCGATCTCTCCTCGCGGCTGTTCTCGACCAAGCCGACGCTGACGGCGGTCGGCCCCGTGGGCACGCTGGCGCCCTACGAGGCGATCCTCGAATCGCTTGCGGGCCCGCAGACGACGGCTCGCAGGCTCGCCGTCTAACCTTCGTTCCAAAGTCGTGTTCGCGCTTCCTTTCTTTCGCCGCGACCTGCCGGCACTGAAGGGCGAAAAAGTCACGTTGCGCGTGCCTTTGACCAACGATTACCGCGAATGGTCGACGCTGCGCGGCGAAAGCCGCGCCTTTCTGGAGCCATGGGAGCCGCGTTGGCAGCCTGACGAGCTCGACCGCACCGCCTGGCGGCTGCGCATCGGCCGCTACCGCGAGGACTATGCGCAAGGCACGGCCATTGCCTTCTTCATCTTCGAGAAGTCGAGCGGCAAGCTCGCCGGCGGCATCACGCTTGGCAACATCCGCCACGGTGTCGCGCAAAGCGGCCACATCGGCTACTGGATCGGCGAGCGCTTCGGCGGCCGTGGACTGATGACCGACGCGGTCAAGGTGGTGTCGCGTTTTGCCTTCGATACGCTGCGGTTGCACCGGATCGAGGCTGCCTGTATTCCCGACAACGCACGGTCGATCCGCGTGCTTGAAAAAGCCGGATTCCGGCGCGAAGGACTTCTCAGATCCTATCTCCGGATCAACGGCATCTGGCAGGATCACTACCTCTACGCCCGGATCGCGGACGATCCGCCGGGTGATGGAACGAAGGGCTGATATGTGACGACTTTTTCGCGAATCGCGTCGCTGTTCGCCCTCATCCTGGCGCTCTTCGTCACGCTTTCAGCGGTTGCGCCGGCATTGGCCGTCGAGCCGATCAAGATTGCCCGCGACGACAAGGCGCTCGACCTTTCGGGCGCAGTCGAGATCTACCGGAACCAGGGCGAGAATTTCCAGGTCTCGACCGCGCCCGGCCCCGACGGCATCGTGCGGCGCATCGAGGTTGAGGCCAATGACGCGCGCTCGACCGGCGACTGGGCGGTGTTCGCGCTCGCCAACACCACCGACCAGCAGCTCGATAGGCTGATCGTCGCGCCGCATTTCCGCCTGGTGAATTCCGGTATTTTCTGGCCCGATCTCGGCTCGACGCGCATCGCGGCGATCACGCCCAGCGAAGGCTTCGCGCTCGACCGCCAGACCAGCCCCGACGCCGATGTGTTCCGAGTGACGCTCAACCCCGGAACGGTCGTCACCTTCATCGCCGAGCTCGCCTCGCCCAAGCTGCCGCAGGTCTATCTGTGGGACCCGGAATCCTACAAGGACTCGGTCAATTCCTACACGCTGTTCCGCGGCATCGTCATCGGCATCGCCGGCCTCTTGGCGCTGTTCCTGACCATCCTGTTCGTCGTCAAGGGAACCTCGATGTTCCCGGCCACCGCCGCGCTTGCCTGGGCGGTGCTCGCCTATATCTGCGTCGATTTCGGCTTCCTCAACAAGGTCATCGAAATCTCGCCCGGCAACGAGCAGATGTGGCGGGCCGGTACCGAGGTGGCGCTGGCGGGTACCTTCGTGGTGTTCCTGTTCGCCTATCTCAACCTCAACCGATGGCACGGCCATTTCAGCTATGGCGCGCTGGTCTGGATCCTCGGGCTGCTGCTGATTGCCGGCGTGGCCATCGTCGATCCGGCGGTCGCCGCCGGCATCGCCCGCATCTCGTTTGCCGCCACCGCGCTCACCGGCCTCGGCCTCATCATCTTCCTCGGAATTCGCGGCTATGACCGCGCGATCATGCTGGTGCCGAGCTGGGTGATGGTGCTGCTCTGGCTATGCGGCTCGTGGATGGCGATCACCGGCATGCTGGACAACGACATCGCCCAGCCGGCGCTCGGCGGCGGTCTGATCCTGATCATCCTGTTGATCGGCTTCACCGTTATGCAGCACGCTTTTGCCGGCGGCGCGCTGCACCAGGGCCTGTTTTCCGACCTCGAGCGCCAGGCGCTTGCAGTCGCCGGCTCGGGCGACATCGTGTGGGACTGGGACGTGCTGCGCGACCGCGTGGTGACCAAGCCCGACATCAGCCTGCAGCTCGGCCTTGCCCCTAACAGCCTTTCGGGCGCCGCCCGCAACTGGCTGCCGGTGCTGCATGCCGACGACCGCGACACCTTCCGCACAACGCTGGACGTGGTGCTGGAGCACCGCCGCGGCCGCGTGGCCCAGAATTTCCGCCTGCGCGGCGCCGACGGGCATTATCATTGGTTCGCGCTGCGCGCCCGCCCCGTAATCGGGTCGGATGGCGAGGTGATCCGCTGTGTCGGCACCATGGTCGACGTGACCGAGCAGAAGAAATCCGAGGAAAGGCTGCTGCACGACGCCGTGCACGACAACCTGACCGGCCTGCCTAACCGCGAGCTGTTCATGAACCGGCTGGAGGCGATCATCTCGATCGCCCGCACCGAGGACAAGGTGCGCCCGACCGTCTTCGTCATCGACATCGACCGTTTCAAGCAGGTCAATGACGGGCTCGGCATTTCGGCCGGCGACACCATCCTGCTGACCATCGCGCGCCGGCTGCACCGGCTCTTGAAGCCCAAGGATTCGCTGTCGCGCTTTGCCGGCGACCAGTTCGCGCTGATGCTGCTGTCGGAACAGGATCCGGCCCGCATCGCCGCCATGGCCGATGCCATCAAGCATGCGATCAACAATCCGATCACCTTTGCCAAGCGCGAGATCGTGCTCACCGCCTCGATCGGCCTGATCACCTGGACGACGGCGCAAACCTCGTCGGAGGACATGGTCAAGGACGCCGAGCTTGCTATGCATCAGGCCAAGCGTTTCGGCGGCGACAGGATCGAGCCGTTCCGGCCGGCCTTTCGCACCGTCGGCACCGACAGGCTGCAGTTCGAATCCGATCTTCGCCGCGCCATCGAGCGGCGCGAATTCACGCTTGCCTACCAGCCGATCGTGCGGCTGGAGGATGGCAGCGTCGCCGGCTTCGAGGCGCTGCTCAGATGGGATCATCCGCGGCGCGGCATGATCCCGCCGGGAGACTTCATCCCTGTGGCTGAGAATTGCGGCCTGATCGTGCAGCTCGGTCTGTTCGCCATGCAGCAGGCGGCCGAGGATCTGGCGGCCTGGCAGAAGCAGATCGGCGACGCGCCGCTGTCGGTTTCGGTCAACCTCTCCAGCCGGCAGCTCATCCGCCGCGACCTGGTCAGCGACGTGCGCTCCGTCATTGCGCGGGCCAACTTGAAGCCGCGCTGCTTCCGGCTCGAACTCACCGAATCGCTGGTGATGGACAATCCCGAGCAGACCGCGCATGTGCTGACCAAGCTCAAGCAGCTCGGCATCGGACTGTCGCTCGACGATTTCGGCACCGGCTATTCATCGCTCTCCTACCTGACGCGCTTCCCCTTCGACACGATCAAGATCGACAAGAGCTTCGTCGACGACGCAACGCCGAAACGTGCGGTGCTGCTCAAGTCCATGGTCAACATGGCCCATGAGCTTGGCCTGTCGGTCGTCGCCGAAGGCATCTCCGACGAGAGCGACGCGCTGGAGCTGCGCCAGATGGGCTGCGAGTATGTCCAGAGCTTCATGTTCGGCGCGCCGATGCCCGGCGAACTGGTGCTGAAGACGCTGAGGGAGCAGTACCCTCTCACGCAGGCTTAGAGGGCGTTGCTTCGGCGCTTACGAACTGCGGCGACCTTCCAACTCGTTATCACCCTAAACGCTCAGAGCGCCGCCATTCTTCAGAGGTGATGACGAAGCTAAGGCGGGTTCGACCAATCCCGCAGGTCGGCAAAGGCGTTTAAGCGTGCCCCGCGGCGGCGCTCAAATGGGCGAGATCGATACCGATCGAGGCAAGGATGCGATCGTATTTGCGCTCGATGTCGGCGTCGAACAGCAGCTCAGGCGTCGCCGGGCAGGTCAGCCAGCCATTCTCGGCGATCTCGCTTTCGAGCTGGCCGGCGCCCCAGCCGGAATAGCCGAGCGCCATCAGCGCATGCCGCGGCCCGCGACCCGTCGAGATGGCGCGCAGGATGTCGACCGTGGCGGTCAGGCAGATGTCGTCGGAGACGTTGAGCGAGGATTCCACGCGATAGTCGCCGGAATGCAGCACAAAGCCGCGGCTGCGGTCGACGGGCCCGCCATTGCGCACGACGAAATCGCGGGCATGCGCCGGCAAGCGGATTGCTTCCTGCTCGTTCACGATGCCAAGCTGCACCAGAAGGTCGGGGAACAGCATCTGCTGCGTTTGATTGATGATCAGGCCCATGGCGCCCTCGTCGCTGTGGGCGCAGATATAGATGACGGAGCGCGTGAAGCGGTCGTCCTTCATGCCGGGCATGGCAATCAGGAACTGATCGTCGAGAAAGCCGCGTCCGGCCGTCTTCTTTTTGTGACGCAACAAGTCCATGGAGCTGAGGGTAACCCGTTTCCGCGGCGCCGAAAAGATGGTCAGGCTGCCCGATGTCACGCAAATATGATACCTGCAGGAACATGAAATCATTGCGCGGCCAAGAACGGGCGATCAAATCACCGGTCATGCGATACCTGAATATTGTGACGCTCGGCGCGGTCGTCGGCCTGGCAGCGGGGCAGCCGGCCGAGGCATCATCCTCGGCCTGGTACAACAGCGAAGGCGGCAAGGTGCGGCTGGTGACCAGCGGCAAGCCGGACGAGGCGGGCAAGATCCACGGCGTGCTCGACATCGCGCTGAAGCCAGGCTGGAAAACCTATTGGCGCGATCCCGGCGACGCCGGTGTGCCGCCGCAGATCGACATCTCGGCCAGCACCAACATCGCAGATGCAAAGCTGTCGTTTCCGCCGCCGCAGCGCCACGACGACGGCTACGGCAAATGGGCCGGCTATGACCGTCCCGTATCGCTGCCGGTGACCTTCACGCTGTCGGCGCCCGACCAGCCGGCGACGATCGATGCCAACGTCTTTCTCGGCATATGCGAGACGATCTGCATTCCGGTGCAGACGCGGCTCAGCCTCGATCCTGCTTCCGATCCGAACAACGCCACCGACGCGGCGCTGGTGAAGACTGCGCTTACAACGCTCCCCGGCCCGGCGCGATCTGATTTCGGCATCCGCGTGCTGCCCGGCGATCACGAGACGCTCATCGTCGAGGCGCATTCGCCCGGCGATGCCGAGTCCGTCGACTTTTTCATCGCGGGGGAGCGCGACTATATGTTCGGCGCGCCGGTGCGCAGCGAGAAGGACGGCAAGCTTGTTTTCACCGTGCCGATCCTCGACCGGCCGTCGGCGACGCCCACGGACGGCGGGCTCTACTACACGCTGACAAGCGCCGAAGGTGCGGTGGACGGATTGCTGCCTTTCCCTTGAGCCAATTCGTCGTGGAGCCGCAATTCGGGATGGAAAACCGCTGGGCACTTTTCCTGGCATTGCTCTGAACGGTTGCGGAATGCGGCCCGGTTCGATATCGCAGGCACAGATCCTTCCCAATCTCCCAAACGAGGAAACCATGACCATTTCGGTTGGCGAAAAACTGCCCGAAGCGATTTTCAAGGTGATGACCGCCGATGGCGCCAAGCCGATGACCAGCGCCGAGATTTTCGCCGGCAAGAAGGTGGTGCTGTTCGGCGTTCCCGGCGCCTTCACGCCAACCTGCAGCAACAATCATCTGCCGGGCTATCTCGAGAACCACGACGCCATCGTGGCGCGCGGCGTCGACACTATCGCGGTCGTCTCGGTCAACGACGTCCATGTCATGGGCGCCTGGGCACGTTTCAGCGGTGGCGAAGGCAAGATCCTCTATCTCGCCGACGGCAGCGGAGACTTCGCCAAGTCGGTCGGACTTGACAATGACCTTTCCGCGAACGGCATGGGGCTGCGCTCGAAGCGCTTTTCGATGATCGTCGATGACAGCAAGGTCGTGGCGCTCAATGTCGAAGCCAAGCCAGGTGTCGACGAGAGCGGGGCGGCCAAGATCCTCGAGCAGCTCTGATGCTCGACATTGTCTGGCGCGCCATCGCGATCGGCATCGGCGCCACGGTCTTCATGGACGTCTGGGCGATTATCCTCAACAAGGCGTTCGGGCTGCCGCGGCCGAATTGGGGCATGGTCGGCCGCTGGGTCCGGCATCTGCCCGAGAAGGTCTTCCATCACGATATCAGTCAGGCCGCGCCGTATACGCATGAAAAGGCGCTGGGCTGGGCATTCCACTATCTCGTCGGAATTCTCTACGGCGTGATCCTGGTCGTGCTGGCGGGAACGGGCTGGCTGGCGGCGCCGACCTTCCTGCCGGCCTTCGTTCTCGGCATCGTCACCGTCGGCGCCGGCTGGTTCCTGCTGGCGCCCGGCATGGGTGCCGGCTGGGCAGCATCCAGGACGCCCAACCCGATGCTGGTGCGCGCGCTCAACCTCGTCTCGCACACGGTCTTCGCCTTCGGCCTGTTCTCCACGGCGCTGGCGATCCGGTAGAGAACGTCAGGCGCGTCAATAGCTCTGGGTCGAGCGTCGGGGCGCGGGCTTCCTGGCCGGAGCACCAGCCTTCTGCGGCGCAGCCGCAACGGGTGCCGGCCGCGCCTGCTTCGGCTTGAACGGCGCCATGCCTTGCCTTGCCAGTTCGTCGGCGCGCTCGTTCTCCGGGTGGCCGGCATGGCCCTTCACCCAGTGCCAGATAACCTTGTGGCGCCTGTTGGCCTCGTCGAGCGCCTGCCAGAGCTCACCGTTCTTGACCGGCTTCCTCTCGCCGGTCTTCCAGCCGTTCTTCTTCCAACCATGGATCCATTTGGAAATGCCGTCCATGACGTATTTGCTGTCGGTATAGAGATCGACCGTGCACGGCTCCTTCAGCGCATCGAGCGCGCTGATGGCGGCAAGCAGCTCCATGCGGTTGTTGGTGGTCTCGGCCTCGCCGCCCGACAGCTCCTTGGTGACGCCGTTATAGCGCAGCACCGCGCCCCAGCCGCCCGGCCCGGGATTGCCCGAGCAGGCGCCGTCGGTGAAGATCTGGATCTGCTTGTTCATGTCAGTCCGTATTCGGATGGAGACTTGATCGCCCGGTGGAAGCGCATGCGGCGGATATATTCGGTCGGATCGCGCTTCATCACCAGCCCGCCGTTGGGAATGGTCAGCCAATCATAGAGCCTGGTCAGCATGAAGCGTAGCGCCGAGCCGCGCGCCAGCATCGGCAGCGCCGCTTTTTCCTCGCCCTCAAGCGGCCTCACCGACTGGTAGCCGGCAAGCAGCGCCGCCCCTTTGGTGAGGTTGAAGGAAAAGTCCTTCTCGAAGCACCAGGCGTTGAGGCAAGTGGCGACATCATAGGCATAGAGGTCGTCGCAGGCGAAATAGAAATCGATCAGCCCCGACAGCTTCTCGCCAAGGAAGAAGACATTGTCCGGGAAGAGATCCGCGTGGATGATGCCTTGTGGCAGGCGGGTCGGCCAGTTGCGCTCAAAATCCAGGAAGTCCGCGTCGACTTCGGCCGCGAGCCCCAGCTCGACCTCGTCGGCGCGGTCGCGCGACGCCGCCCAGAGCTTGCGCCAGCCGTCGATGGCAAGCGCGTTCGGCCGCTTCATCGGGAAATCCCGCCCGGCGAGATGGAGCGCGGCCAACGCCTTGCCGACCTCGCCGCAATGCGCTGCCGTCGGGCGCCTCAGCGACAGGCCCTCGAGGAAGGTGATGATGACCGCCGGGCGCGCGGCGAGCGTGCCGATGACGGTTCCGTCATGCGCGGTGACCGGAAGCGGGCAGGAAATGCCTTTTCGCGCGAGATGGCCCATCAGGCCGAGAAAAAAGGGCAGATCGGCCTTGTCGACGCGCTTCTCGTAGAGCGTCAATATGTAGGAACCGGTGGAAGCATGGACGAGAAAATTCGAGTTCTCGGTCCCTTCGGCGATGCCCTTGTAGGACAGGAGCTCGCCCACCGGATAGGCTTTCAGAAACGCGCTGAGCTCGTTTTCGTTGACGTCGGTGTAGACGGCCATCTGGGTTTACGCGGCTCCGTTGACGAAGGCCATGTCGGCCGCCGTCAGTTCGACATCGCGCAACACCCGCATCACCGGAAAATCCTCCGTTTCCGTGGCCGTGATGGCCAGATCGATGGTGACGTCGAAGCGTTGCCGGAACGCGTCGATGATCTCGTCGACGATGATTTCCGGCGCCGAGGCGCCGGCCGACAGGCCGAGCGTCGAAATCCTGCCGATCTCATTCCACGGAATTTCGGAGGCCCGCTGCACGAGAAGCGACATCGCGGCGCCCGCGCGCTCCGCCACTTCGACAAGACGCCGCGAGTTGGACGAGTTCGGCGCGCCGACGACGAGGAAAAGGTCGGCGCCGGCGGCCGTCTCCTTCACCGCCTCCTGTCGGTTGGTGGTGGCGTAGCAGATGGATTCGGCGGCCGGGGCGTGAAGCTCGGGGAAACGCTCTTGCAGCGCCCGGATGATGCCGGCGGTGTCCTCGACCGACAGCGTCGTCTGGGTGACGAAGCCAAGCGCCGCCGGGTCTGCCGGCACGAAGCTTGCCGCATCCGCCTCCGTCTCGATAAGGGTCACGGCTCCTTCCGGCAACTGGCCCATCGTGCCGATCACTTCCGGATGGCCGGCATGGCCGATCAGGAGCACATGGCGGCCGAGCCGCTGGTGCCGCATCGCCTGCTTGTGCACCTTCGACACCAGCGGACAGGTGGCATCGAGGTAGAACAGGTTGCGCGCCTCGGCGTCGGCCGGCACCGATTTCGGCACCCCATGCGCGGAAAAGACGACCGGCGACTGACGATGCTCGGGCGGGATCTCGGACAATTCCTCGATGAACACCGCGCCCAGGCTCTGCAGCCCCTCGACGACGTAGCGGTTGTGCACGATCTCATGGCGGACATAGACCGGCGCGCCGTATTTCTTCAGCGCCAGCACGACGATCTGAATGGCGCGGTCGACGCCGGCGCAGAAGCCGCGCGGCTGGCAAAGCCTGATCGTCAGCGGTGGCTTTTTTTCAATCATCAAAACGGGCCGGTTCAGTCGGAAAGCTGAAGGCGAAATGAGGCGTGCACCCCTGCCCTGTCAAGAGCGGCGCTCACTCCTCCTTCGCCGGGCGGCGAAGCCTGAGGATCAGCACCGCGGCAAGGGCGGCGGCAAGGCCATACCAGGTGACGGCATATTGCAGGTGGTTGTTCGGCAGATCGATGATGGTGACGCCGCCGACCGGCAGACCGCCGGGGTTAGGAGTCTTGTCGGCATCGATGAAGAAGGGCACCAGCACGGCTCCCGCTGGCAGACCGGCGCTCGAGGCCATGACGTCGCGGTCCTTCCAGTAAAAGATGTTCTTGGCGACGTCGTTGTCGGGCAGCATCATCGAGGGTTTTTCAGGCAGCGGATTGCGAGCAAGCCCGGTCACCGTCACCGTGCCGGCGACCTCGCCCTGCTTCCGCTTGGCCGGATCCTTGAGATCGTAAGGGACGAAGCCGCGGTTGACGAGCACGAAACGGCCGTCGTCGAGCCGCAGGGGCGTGTAGACATTGAAGCCCGTGTCGCCTTCCCAAGTGGCGAAGAAATGCCGTTCGCCCTGGTGCAGGAAAGTGCCGGTTACAGTCACCGGCGTGTAGTCGACATCGTGTGTGGCGGCGAATTCTTTCTCGACATCGGTCAGTGGCAACGGTGCCGCATGGGTGCGCTTGTCGATGGTATCGATCAGCCCTTCCTTCCAGTGCAAGCGCTGGACCTGCCATGTGCCGAGGCCGAGGAGAATGGCGAACAGGACAAGGCCGAGCCCAAGCAGCAGTGCCGAGCGCGGCCGCGAAGCGCCGGCAGTCGAGGAGGTCGCATCGCTCATTGGCCGCTGTCCAGCCTGCCTTCCGCGGCCTTCTTGGAATATTGCAGGGTGATCAGCACGCCCTTGATCAGGCGCAGCGCCGCCAGGCTCAGCACCAGCGCCAGCGGTATCCACAAAATGAAATGCAGCCAGAGCGGCGGGCTCAGCGTCACTTCCATCCACAGCGCCAGGCCGACGACGATGAAGCCGATGATGAGGATGACGAAGACCGCCGGACCGTCGCCGGCATCGGCAAAGGAATAGTCGAGGCCGCAATTGTAGCAGCGCTTGCCGACGGTGAGGAAGCCGGAGAACAGCTTGCCCTCGCCGCAGCGCGGGCAATGGCCGCGCAGCCCGGCCGAGATCGGGTCGACGGGTGGCCAGATTGCCTTGTCCTCGCTCATGTCCGCACCGTAGACCCGTTCGGTCAAAAAGATAAGGCGGCCACGTCGCCGCAGCCGCCTCGTGAACTCAATCCAAAGGGTCTCAGTGGGCTTCGATTACCGCGCCGCTCGAGGCCCAGACATAGATCGCGGTGAACAGGAACAGCCAGACCACGTCGACGAAATGCCAGTACCAGGCGGCCGCCTCGAAGCCGAAATGCTGCTTCGGGGTGAAATCGCCCCGCATCGCCCGGATCAGGCAGACGAGCAGAAAGATGGTGCCGATGATCACGTGGAAGCCGTGGAAGCCGGTCGCCATGAAGAAGGTGGCGCCGTAGATCGAGTCCTTGAAGCCGAACGGAGCGTGCATGTACTCGTAGGCCTGCACCATGGTGAACAGCATGCCGAGGCCGACGGTCAGGACGAGGCCGTTGATCAGGCCCTTGCGGTCGCCGTGCAGCAGCGAGTGGTGCGCCCAGGTCACCGTCGTGCCCGACAGAAGCAGGATGATGGTGTTGTAGAGCGGCAGGTGGAAGGGATCGAGAACCTCCAGGCCTTTTGGCGGCCAAACGCCGCCGGTGAAGGTGGTGCGGGCATATTGCGCGGCCTCGCCCGGGAATAGGCTGGCGTCGAAGAAGGCCCAGAACCAGGCGACGAAGAACATCACCTCGGAGGCGATGAACATGATCATGCCGTAGCGCAGGTGCAGCGACACGACGCGCGTGTGGTGGCCCTCATGCGCTTCCTTGATAGTGTCCGACCACCAGGCGAACATCGTGTAGAGCACGATGATCAGGCCGATGAAAAACAGCCACGGATTGGCGATGTTGTGGCCGAATATTGGGAAGCTGCCGGCCTTCAGATACTGCATCAGGCAAACGCCGCCGACGGCCGTGACCAATGCGCCGATCGAGCCCAGGAAAGGCCAAGGGCTGGGATTGACGAGATGGTAGTCGTGGTTCGGTTTTGTGTGCGCGTCTGCCATATCAACCCCGAGGCTTGCTTCGGAATCTGGAACTTTGTTGCTGCTGCCAGCGGTCGGCGCGGACGACGCGACTGGCTGCTTCTTTTCGACCGGGAACATGGTGTAGGACAGGGTGATGGTCTTCAGGTCCTTCAGTTCCGGCACGTTGACGATGTCTGGATCGACATAGAACACGACCGGCATGTCCAGCGTCTCACCGGGCTTGAGCGTCGTGTCAGTGAAGCAGAAGCACTCCACCTTGTTGAAATAGGCGCCGGCCATTTCCGGCTGCACATTGAAGGAGGCGCGCCCGGTGATGGGGCGATCGAACTTGTTGGTGGCGCTGTAATGCGCCTGCGTGGTCTCGCCGATCTTGATCGTAACCGAGCGCGCGACGGGCTCGAACTGCCACGGAATGCCGTTGGTGTTGGCGTCGAAGCGGATGGTGATATCGCGGTCGAGCACGCGACCGGCATATTGCTTCTCGGCGCGCTGCGTCGTGCCGCCATAGCCGGTGACCTGGCAGAACATCTTGTAGAGCGGGACCGCCGCATAGGCCATGCCGACCATGCCAGTGAAGAAGGCAAGGCAGACCGCCACGACGATGCGGTTGCTGTTCTTCCCGATGGGTCCGGTCTCGCCGCTCATCGCCGCCTCACATCAAATTCGTCGGTATCAGGCCGGAGGCATGGTGGCCGAAGCGCACGATGGTGGCGATGTAGAAGATGATGACGAGCGCGGCCAGCGCGACGCCGATGGCAACGGAGCGGCTGCGTCGCGCCTTCCGCTGGCGTTCGGTCAAGGTGACCAGTTCGAGGTTCTTGTCGGCCACGGTCATGCTCCCCCCATGACGAGGGCACGCCCGACCACGCTGTCGACGAGATAGGCGGCAAAGATTGCGAAGAGATAGAGCAGCGAATAGCCGAACAGCGCCTTGGCCGGCTTCATTGCGCGGTCGGCATCGCTCATGCCCAGCACCTTCCAGGAATACCAGACGAAGCCCAGGCCGAGCAGGACGGAAACCGCGCCATAGGCGGCGGTGGTGTAGCCGAGCAGCCATGGCAACATGCCGACCGGCGCCAGGACTAGCGCGTAGGCAAAGATCTGGCGGCGGGTCGAGGCGTGTCCGGCGACGTTCGGCATCATCGGGATGCCGGCGCGGGCGTAGTCGTCCGACTTGAACAGCGCCAACGCCCAGAAATGCGGCGGCGTCCACAGGAAAATGATCAGGAAAAGAATCAGGCTTTCGAGGCTGACCGATCCGGTCACCGCTGCCCAGCCGATCACCGGCGGGATGGCGCCGGCGGCGCCGCCGATGACGATGTTCTGCGGCGTCCAGCGCTTCAGCCACATCGTGTAGATGACGGCGTAGAAGAAGATGGTGAAGGCAAGAAGCGCCGCCGACAGCCAGTTGATGAGCACGCCCAGCGTCATCACCGACAGCGCGGAGAGCACGAGCCCGAAGCTCAGCGCCTCACCCGGCGTGACGCGCCCGGCCGGCACCGGACGGCTCGCTGTCCTGGTCATCACCGCGTCGATATCGGCGTCGTACCACATGTTGAGCGCGCCCGAGGCGCCGGCGCCGATGGCAATCGCCAGGATCGCGATCACCGCCAGCAGCGGATTGATGGCGACCGGCGCCGCGACCATGCCGACAAAGGCCGTGAAGACGACCAGCGACATCACGCGCGGCTTGAGGAGGGCGAAGAAATCGCCCGCGGTGGCTTCCGACATGCGAAAGCCAACTTCCTCCATCAATTTGTGGTCGGCAAGGGCCATGCGTACTTAAAGTCCATCATTCCGTTGGCCAAGACCGCCGGGCGAGCAGGCGGTCCTGTATCTGCGGCCTTACTTGATCTTCGGCAGCTGTTCCCACTGGTGGAACGGCGGCGGCGACGGCAGCTGCCATTCGAGCGTGGTGGCACCCTCGCCCCACGGATTGGCGCCCGCGACGCGCTTCTTCTGGAAGGCCTCGAACACGCCATAGAGGAAGATCGCAACGCCGACGGCGGCGATGTAGGAGCCGTAGGACGAGATCATGTTCCAGCCGGCAAACGCATCCGGATAGTCGACAGTGCGGCGCGGCATCCCGGCAAGGCCGAGGAAGTGCTGCGGGAAGAAGATCAGGTTGACGCCGACGAAGGTGACCCAGAAGTGGGTGTTGGCGATCACCGGCGAGTACATGTAGCCGGTCATCTTCGGGAACCAGTAGTACCAGCCGGCGAAGATGGCGAACACGGCGCCCAGCGACAGCACGTAGTGGAAGTGGGCGATCACGAAATAGGTGTCGTGCAGCGAGCGGTCGAGGCCGGCATTTGCCAGCTGAACGCCGGTGACGCCACCGATCGTGAACAGGAAGATGAAGCCCAGCGCCCACAGCATCGGCGGCTTGAAGGAGATCGAGCCGCCCCACATCGTGGCGATCCAGGAGAAGATCTTCACGCCCGTCGGAACCGCGATGACCATGGTGGCGAACACGAAATAGCGCTGCGTGTCGAGCGACAGGCCGGTCGTGTACATGTGGTGCGCCCAGACGATGAAGCCGACCGCGCCGATCGCGACCATGGCGTAGGCCATGCCGAGATAGCCGAAGACCGGCTTCTTCGAGAAGGTCGAGACGATATGGCTAACGATGCCGAAGCCCGGCAGGATCAGGATGTACACCTCGGGATGGCCGAAGAACCAGAACAGGTGCTGGAAGAGCAGCGGGTCGCCGCCCTGGTCCGGCACGAAGAAGGCGGTGCCGAAGTTGCGATCGGTGAGCAGCATGGTGATGGCGCCCGCCAGGACCGGCAGCGACAAGAGCAGCAGGAAGGCCGTGATCAGCACCGCCCAGGCGAACAGCGGCATCTTGTGCATGGTCATGCCAGGCGCGCGCATGTTGAAGATGGTGGTGATGAAATTGATCGCACCGAGAATCGACGAGGCGCCGGCGATGTGGAGCGACAGAATCGCAAGGTCCATCGCGGGGCCAGGCTGGCCGGATGTCGAGAGCGGCGGATAGATCGTCCAGCCGCCGCCGACGCCGAAGGCGCCGGGCGCGCTCGGTACGAACATCGAGCCGAGCAGCAGGAGGAAGGCCGGCGGCAGCAGCCAGAAAGAGATGTTGTTCATGCGCGGGAAGGCCATGTCCGGCGCGCCGATCATGATCGGCACCATCCAGTTGGCGAAGCCGCCGATGAGCGCCGGCATCACCATGAAGAAGATCATGATCAGGCCGTGCGCGGCGCCGAAGGCATTGTACATGCTCTTGCCGCCGTCGATGGCGGCATCACCCTGCATGCCGTAGACCATCTGCGCCAGACCGCTGAAGATCTGGATGCCGGGCTCCTGCAGCTCCATGCGGATGGCGACCGAAAGCGCGCCGCCGATAATCCCGGCCATGATCGCGAAGATCAGGTAGAGCGTGCCGATGTCCTTGTGGTTGGTCGAGTAGACCCAGCGGACCCAGCCATGCGGCCTGTGGTCGTGGTGGTCGTGAGCTGCAGCCTCTGCCATATTCCGCTCCGTTCCCTAATTCTTGCTAACCCGCGGCGTCAGTTGCCGGCGGCCGCTACCTTGTTGGTACTATCGATCTCGGCCATCAGCGCCTTGTTGGCGGCGGGCACGTCGGTCTTGGCCGTCTCCAGCCAGGTCTTGAACTGCGCGTCGGAGACGACGCGAACCGCGATCGGCATAAAGGCGTGATCCTTGCCGCAGAGCTGCGAGCACTGGCCGTAATAGAGGCCTTCCTTCTCCGCCTTGAACCAGGTCTCGTTCGTGCGGCCGGGCACGGCATCCATCTTGATGCCGAAGGACGGCACGGCGAAGGAGTGGATGACGTCGGTGGCGGTGATCAGCACGCGGGTCATGGTGTTGACCGGCACCACCAGCTCATTGTCGACGGCGAGCAGGCGCGGATAGAGATTGCGGTCTTCCTTGCCGGCCTTGGCGCGGTCACCGTCCTGAAGGATCGCCGAGTTGAAGGAGAAGCTCTTGTCGACCTGGTATTCGTAGTCCCAATTCCATTGGTTGCCGGTCGCCTTGACGGTCAGCTTGGCTTCTTCCGGCGGGGTATACTGCGCGGTGAGCAGTTGGAACGAGGGGATGGCGATGAGCAGCAGCACGATGACCGGGCCGACGGTCCAGATCACCTCGATCAGCGTGTTGTGGCTGGTCCTGGAAGGAACCGGGTTGGCGCTCGCGCGGAACCGCAGGATGACATAGGCGAGCAGGACCAGCACCAGCAGGGTGATGACCACGATGAATACGAAGGTGTAGTTTCCGAACCATTCGATTTGCCGCATCATGTCGGTCGCAGGCGCCTGGAAGGCGGTTTCCCATGGCCGCGGCTGATCCGCATAGGCGGATGCGCTGGAGAGGAGCGTGCCCGCGGCCGCAGCACCTGCCAGAAGTCTGGCGCTTGCCATGAATTTTCTCATCGCCCTCTCGTCTCCCACTTCCTGCAATCGGATCGCACCAATAACGAACGACGCCGGGATGGGGAATCCCGGTCTGTCCCTAAGGTGGTTCAAACCATACTCTATTTCCCTCCGCAAGGAAGGAGCGGGCGAAACCGTGCGGCATTTTTGCGCGCAGCCCGAAGGGCATCCCCGACCATCGCCGCCCCCGCGCCGGGCGGTCGCAATTCGGGCGAATTTGCTCTGGAAAAGCGCGTAATTGCCGGTATCTGGGCGGGCTGGCGACGGTCTCGTCCTTTACTTGGCCTTGGCGCAGCTTAAAGTGCCGTGATTCGCAATGGAGCCGTTATGACTTCCTGGCTTTCGAGACCCTTGGCGAAGGTTATCTTCCTTGCCGCCTCGCTTAGCGCCAGCGTGGCGAACGCCGCGCCGCCGCAGACCGCGGCGCCGCCCAGCGGCACGGTCAAGTCGACGCATGGCGCGTGGTCGATCATCTGCGACACGCCGGCCGGCGCAACCTCCGAGCAATGCGTGATGATGCAGAACGTCGTCGCCGAGGACCGTCCGGAGATGGGGCTTTCCGTCGTGGTGCTGCGCACCGCCGACAACAAGGCGGAGATCCTGCGGGTGCTGGCACCGCTCGGCGTGCTCCTGCCCAACGGGCTCGGCCTCAATGTCGACGGCAAGGACATCGGCCGCGCCTATTTCGTGCGCTGCTTCCAGGACGGCTGCTACGCGGAAGTGATCCTCGAGAAGCCACTGCTCGACACGCTGAAGAACGGCACGTCGGCCACCTTCATCGTGTTCCAGACGCCGGAGGAAGGCATCGGCATTCCGGTCGATCTGAAGGGATTCGCCGAAGGCTTCTCGGCTCTGCCCTAAGTCCAGCGGCGGCAACGCGGCCGCCAGTCGGCTCGGGGCGATGACGATCGCGTGTGAAGGCCGGCGATTGTCTTGACCTCACTTCGCCCCTACATCGGGGGAATGCGAAACCGCCAGCGGACAGCCCTGCCATGAACAGCCTGATCGGCCAATTCGACATTTCCGACGACCGCGTCAAAGAGATCGTCGCCGATACCATCAAGGGCGCCGACGACGGCGAGTTGTTCCTCGAATACAGCGAGAACGAAGCGCTGATGTTCGACAACGGCCGGCTGAAGACGGCGAATTTCAACACCGACCAGGGTTTCGGGCTGCGCGCCGTCGCCGGCGAGGCGAGCGGCTATGCCCATTCGAGCGACCTGTCGGAAGCCTCGCTGCTGCGCGCCGCCGATGCCGTCTCCGCGGTGAAGGGCGGCTATTCCGGAACGCTTGCCGCAGCGCCCGCGCGCACCAATCGCCATCTTTACGGCGACGAGAATCCCATCCCCTCGCCCAGTTTCGAGGCCAAGGCGAAGCTGTTGCAGGAGATCGACGCCTGGCTGCGCGCCGCCGATCCGCGCGTGCGCCAGGTGACGGCTTCGCTGGCCGCCTCGTGGCAGCATGTCGAGATCGTGCGCGGCGACGGCCAAGTGGTGCGCGATATCCGCCCGCTGGTCAGGATGAACGTCTCGGTGGTGGTCGGCGATGGCGACCGCCAGGAGAGCGGCTCCTACGGAATGGGCGGCCGCAAGAGCTTTGGCGAGTTCCTCACCGAGGAGAGTTGGAAGCACGCCGCGCGCGAGGCGCTGCGACAGGCGCTGGTCAATCTCGAAGCCGTCCCGGCGCCGGCAGGCACATTCGACATCGTGCTTTCCAGCGGCTGGCCGGGCGTGATGCTGCACGAGGCTGTCGGCCATGGCCTCGAGGGCGACTTCAACCGCAAGAAAACATCCGCCTTCGCCGGCCTGATGGGCAGCCAAGTAGCGGCAAAGGGCGTCACCGTCGTCGACGACGGCACGATCGCCGAGCGGCGCGGCTCGCTTACCGTGGACGACGAAGGCACGCCTTCGGCGCGCAATGTGCTGATCGAGGACGGCAAGCTGGTCGGCTACATGCAGGACCGCCAGAATGCGCGGCTGATGGGCATGAAGGCGACCGGCAACGGCCGGCGCGAAGGCTATGCCCACCAGCCGATGCCGCGCATGACCAACACCTACATGACCTCGGGCGATACCGCGCCGGAAGAGATCATCGCCTCGGTCAAGAACGGCATCTATGCCGTCTCCTTCGGCGGCGGCCAGGTCGACATCACCTCAGGCAAGTTCGTGTTTGGCTGCACCGAGGCCTACATGATCGAGGACGGCAAGGTGACGCAGCCGATCAAGGGCGCAATGCTGATCGGCAACGGGCCCGACGCCATGCACCGCGTCACCATGGTCGGCAACGACATGAAACTCGACAACGGCATCGGCATGTGCGGCAAGGCCGGACAGGGCGTGCCGGTCGGGGTCGGCCAGCCGCATCTGAGGATGAACCAGATGACGGTGGGCGGCACTAGGGTTTGAGCACGCTCAATCCGGCAGATTTGAATAGCACTCCGCCGCTTGAGTATCTTACCCGTGTCTTACATGGGGTAAGCTTGCGATAGCTGGTGCCGAAAAACTCATAACCACCGTCTCGACCAAGGGACAAGTGATCCTCCCCAGCGCGATCCGGAAACGGAGGGACTGGGGTGCCGGCACACGTCTGCAGGTCGAAGACACACCAGACGGTGTTCTTCTGAAGCAAGTGCCGGCCTTCACCCCGACGCAACCGGAAGACGTGGTTGGCCTGCTGCCGCACCGCGGCAAGCAGAAGACGCTTGAAGAGATGAACGCGAGTGTCTTTGCCGAAGCGCGGCGGCGCCATGCTCGCAATTGATCCCAACCTTGTCGTCAGATACCTGACGAACGACCATCCTGAACGGTCACCTCGATCCGGCCGGAAAGCTCACACCTAGCTACCCGCCGGAGCGCGAACACAATCGTGTTAGCAGATTATTAATTGTTCAATTGCTTTGGCCGACGCTTCCGACTTAACTATCAGC
Source organism: Mesorhizobium sp. M1A.F.Ca.IN.022.06.1.1 (assembly GCF_003952605.1). NCBI lineage: Bacteria > Pseudomonadati > Pseudomonadota > Alphaproteobacteria > Hyphomicrobiales > Phyllobacteriaceae > Mesorhizobium > Mesorhizobium sp. M1A.F.Ca.IN.022.06.1.1. Next base: position 1,435,341 of record NZ_CP034455.1, read on the forward strand.
AGTCTTCTCGTTGCGGTGGTGTTGGCAGTGCTGCGTTCCCCTGGCGTCCTGACCTCTTTATTCCTCCTTGGCCTTTGCTCATTGATCGGTGTGACGTCGCTTTGCGTCGACACGGCGGCGGCGCAGTCGACATTGTTCAAGCGGCCATCGAGTCCGGTCGACCTGCGCTCCGCCACAGTGGGAGGACGTACCAGCGTCCCTTATGGCTGGATCGATTTCTGCCACCGCCGGCCGAATGAGTGCAAAGTGCCTGCCCTGCAGCCGGCGAACGTCAAGCTGACCGCGCAGAACATGCGAACCCTCAAGCGCATAAACCAGAAGGCGAACCGCGCCATCAAGCCCGTCAGCAACTATGATCACTGGGGCACGATGATGGACCACTGGGACTATCCGGTGGACGGCAAGGGCGACTGCAAGATCTACGCGCTCTACAAGCGCAAGCTTCTCATGGAAGCGGGATTTCCCCGCCAGGCGCTGCTGATGACGGTCGTGCGCGACCTGAACAACGAAGGCCACACCATCCTGACCGTGAAGACCGACAAGGGCGATCTCGTGCTCGACAATCTGGTCGACGAAGTCCGGCCCTGGAACGCGACCGGCTATTATTTCCTGAAGCGCCAGTCGCAGCAAAACCCGAATATTTGGGTATCGATCAATCAGCGCGGCGGCACGCCGAAAACCTGACGGATGCCGCCAGGCTCGTACGGCCTGGACAGCCGAGGCATCCCGCTTTGACGGTTGATACGCCCTACAGACCGGCGCCCCCTGCCTTGCACGTTCATGGCCGAAAAATCGGCTCGCAAAGGTAAGGCGCAGGGCTCGACCGCGCCAACCTATTGGTTGCAGGCCGGCTCGCCCTGCTGTCCGCAAGAGAGCTTCTTGTTGGGCTGCGGCTTCTCCCGGGGGACACTCCGCTCTTGCATCTGCGGCCTCGGCTGCGAACGGAATTCCGGGCGAGGCTCCGATCTCTGCCGCCGCAGCACCTGCTCGTTAGGCCTTTCCTGCCTGAACTGGCGCTGCGCATTGTCGTTCGGCCTGTTGACTTTGAAGTTGCGCTGGACGGTGACATCCCGGCCGGCGGAACCTTCTTCGTTCTGCAGCCGGCGCAACGTCCTGCGCCTGTCGTTCCCGCTGGCCGAGCCCTGATTCTCGTCGGAGAACAGGGTCGGACTGTTCCTCCTGAGCCGCTTCTGCACGGCCGGTCCATTGTCGGTTGGCCCACCACTAACGCTCGGCAGTCTGCGGAACTTCTTGCTCTTGGCCAAGCCCTGGTTGTCATCGGAGAACATTTCGGGGGTGTTCTTTCTGAGCCGCTCGCGCACGCTCGGCCGGTTCTCGGCCGGCATCCGGTTGACGGTAGGCAGCTTGCGGACCTTCCTGCCCTTGTCGCTCGCGGCGGCCGAACCTTGTTCGTTCGGTTCGACCACGGACTGGCCTGCGGACAAATCCTTGCGCGTCAGCTTCCTCGGCTTGCCACCGCTCCGTTCGGATAAAGCCTTGGGATTGTTCTGCCTGAACTTCTCCCGCGCGCTCTGCCCGTTGTCGGCCGGCGTGCCGTTGACGGCGGGCAGGTTGCGGAGCTTTTTGCCCCTCTTCCGATCCGTGTCCTGCTTCCCGGTCCGGTCAGGACCGGCATTTCCGATCGCCTCTTGGTTGCCGCCCGAGATGCCTTGCCTGCCGGGTTGCCTCTTCAATTTGTTGCCGCGCAAGTTCTGGCCGTCGGGCGCCGGCTTGCCGTTGACCAGCGGCAGCCTCTTGCCATCGGCTCCAGGCAAAGCGTGATCGGTTGAGAGCTTGCCGGTTCTGGACGAGGTCTCCGGCGAGGTGTCAGGCTGCTGGCGCTGGATAACACGCTGACCAGGCTTCGGCGGCAGGGCGCCCTGTTGCTGCTGATTGGATGTGGCCTGACGGAACTTGGCCGCCCTCTTCTGCAGAAGCGGCGGCAGGGGAACCTTGGCCGCCAGCGCATCGGCGCGGCCACCAACGGCGCCTTCCATCGTTTTCTGGGCTGTACGGCGGTCAAGCTGAACACGGGCGCTCGGCTGCGCGGCCCGATCGATGGTCTCGTTTTTGATCGTCGTGTTGATGGTGTTGATGACCGTCGTGTTGTGGATGTTGTTGAAGATGATGGCGTTCGGCGGCGGCACGACGTGGCGCGGCGGGTTGATGAATACGGGGATCGGCACGAAGACCGGCGTCGGCAGGATGAAGACGTCGACCGGCGGCGGAGGTGGCGGAAGCACGATGAAATCCGGCGGCGGCGGCGGCAGGAAGATCACCGTGATCGGCGGCGGCGGTTCGAAGTCGAAATCGGGATCGTCGAAATAGAGCACCGGACGGTCGATATAGATGATTTCCTCCTCCGGCGGCGGCGGCAAATCATACTCATAGACGGTGAACTCCTCCGGCGGCTCCAGGGCAGCGTCGAACTGTTCGAGCCGCCGTCGCGCGTCCCAGGCATGCGGGCCACGCGGATAGCGCTGCAGATACGACCAATAGGCCTCCGGCGTGTCCTCGAGCCAGGTCTCGCGCCAGGTGATCGCCTCGCGCCGCGCAGCGACAATGGCGCGCACGCGCTCAGCCATCGGATCATGTGGATAGGCGACTAGGAAATCCTCGTAGCCGCGCATCGTGTCGCGGTCGAGAGCCGCGACATAAGCGTCACGAGCGTCGAAATCCTGGATCGCCCTGGTCCGGTTGGAGCGGGATTCGGCCTCCGAAACCTTTGGCGCGGGCGCGTCCGCGGCACGGTCGAAGAAGACAAAAGGCGCGGTGATCTTCGAGGCATGCCACGGCACTTCCGCGCCTTGCGTCATCTCGTTGACGCGCAGCCGCGTGCGGTCGAACACCTCGTCAAGCGACAACCCGCCCTCGCGTATCATTTCGGCGAGCGCCTGGCCATAGGCGCCGTAAGGGCCCTTGCCTTCCGGCGCGACCGTTCCCGGAGCCGCGTTGAACGCAATCAGCATGTTCGGGTCGGGATCGACAAGCGCGAGACCACCGGCCAGGGGCTGGCTCATCTTCGGCAAGGCATTGGGCCGCGCCGCGTCGAGCACGACGATGTTTACCTTCGTCGGCAATCCGGCCAACGACCGGGTGACATCGGAGAGCCGCATCGCCTGAAGCGGCACGTCGGCGGGACTGGCGATCTGGGCATCGACTGGAAGAAAGTAGTTCTCCCCCTCGAACTGCACGCCGTGGCCGGCAAGATAGACGAAGACGATCGCATCGGGACCGGCGGCGGAAACCTTGCCGAGAAAATCGCGCAGCGCGCCGCGCAGCGAGTCCTGATCGACATCGCGCGCGCCGACGACGTCGAACCCTGCCGCCTGCAGGGTCTGCGCGATCAGGCCGGCGTCATTGGCGGCAGTCGCGAGCTCGCCGGACTGATAGGCGCCGTTGCCGATGACGAAGGCGAGACGTTTTTGCTCTTGCGCGAGCGCACCGGTCGCGGACGCGGCGCCAAAAGCGATGAGAACGATGAGGCTGAGGAATTTTAGAAGCGTCTGCATGGCAATGCGCTGTCCGTTATCCGCGATCCGCCATCCGCTTATTTCAGTAACGCCGAAAGAGCAGGAATGTTTCCCTAACAGCGCAAAACTAAGACCTGCAAGAAGGCGGCTTTAGGGCGCAAATTTCGGAAAAGAGAGGCTTCAAGTTTCTTGCGAACCGGCTCTCGCGGACTACCGGCGCCGCTTCGGCTTCTCCAGCAGCGCGACGGCCTCGACATGCGGCGACCACAGGAACTGGTCGATCGGCGTCACGCTCTTCAGTTGATAGCCGCCGTCGATGAGGATGCGCAGATCCCGCGCCAGCGTCGTCGGATTGCAGGAGACGGCCGCGACCAGCGGCACGTCTGAGCGGGCGATCTGCTTGGACTGATCCTCCGCGCCGGCGCGCGGTGGATCGAAGACGAGGCCGTCGAAGCCGCTCAACTCCTTGAAGGTCAGCGGCCTGCGGAAGAGGTCGCGACGCTCGCTGGTCACGCGCTTCAAGCCGCTGGCGAAGCGGAAAGCACGGTCGAGCGCGGCCAGCGCTGGGGCGTCTCCCTCCACGGCATGCACTTCCGACTTCGCCGCCAGCCGGAGCGCGAAGCTGCCGCAGCCGGCGAACAGGTCGGCGATCTTCTTGACACGCGACAGGTGCTGGCAGACGAGACCCGCCATCGTCTGCTCGGCGGCCTCCGTCGCCTGAAGGAAGGCGCCGGGCGGCAGGGCGACGGCGACCGAGCCGAACTGCACCACCGGCTTCTTCGGCTCCACGATCACCTCGCCGTCGATCGAAAGCCTCGCCAGGCCCGCGGCAATCACAAAATTGGAAGCGATGCGGCGCTGGTTTTCGCCGAGCTTGCCCGCGTCATGGACGGCGACATCGAGGCCGGACGCCGTGGCGGTGACGGTCATGTGGAAGGCTTTCGGCGTCGCGCAGACCAGTCCTGCCAGTCTTCGCAAAGGATCGAGCGCATCAACGATTGCCGGCAGCGAGATCGGGCATTCCTCGATAGGAATGATCTCGGAGGAGAGCGCGCGCACGAAACCGAGCAGCATGCCGGCCTCGGTGCGCCGAGCGCTGAAGACGACGCGGCGGCGCGTGTGCGGCGCGCAAGGCACCAGCGCGTCGATCTGACCAGCGATGCCCTTGATCTTGAGCGCCTGCACCACCCGTTCGCGTTTCCACTGCCGGTAGCCGTCGGCCTCGAAATGCTGCAACGCGCAGCCGCCGCATTCGGTGAAGTGGCGGCAGGGCGGATCAACCCTAAGCGGTGAAGTCTCAACAACCGACATCAGCGTCGCGCGGTCCTTCTGGCGCGCGGCGGTGACCGTCTCGCCAGGCAGCGTGAACGGGATGAAGACCTCACCGCCATCGGCACCGGCGATGCCGTCGCCCTGCGAACCGAGCCTTGTGATGGTGAAGCGCGCGCTCATGGCGATGCCGCGTCCTTGATCGCGGCGAGAAGGAACTCGCGGTTGCCGTCGCCGCCCTCGATCGGCGATGGATGCAGCCCAAGCACGCGCCAGCCCGGCATGCCGGCAAGCCAGTCGCGCAAACCGGCGGCGATGCGCTCGGCCTCGCTCGGGTCCTTGAGCAGTCCGCCCTTGCCGATCGCCTCGCGACCCGCCTCGAATTGCGGCTTGACGAGAAGCAGCGCCCTGGCGCCCTCGCCCGCCAAGGCCAGCGCCGGCGGCAGCGCCAGCTTCAGCGAGATGAAGCTGACATCACAGACCAGGAAATCCGGAACGCGGTCGCCAAGATCGGCGGCGGTCAGGTCCCGCGCATTCAGCCCTTCAATGACCGTGACCCGCCGATCGGCGGCAATTTCCGGGTGCATCTGGCCGTGACCGACATCGATCGCCGTGACATGGGTAGCACCACGCTCGAGCAGCACCTGGGTGAAGCCGCCGGTCGAGGCGCCGATATCGAGCGCCTCATGCCCAGAGGGATCGAGGCCGAAATGGTCGAGGCCGGCAATCAGCTTCAGCGCCGCGCGCGACACATAGGCCTGCGCCGGATCGTCGACGGCAACGACACAGTGTGGCGCGACGGGCTGGCCCGGCTTGCGGGCGACTGCGCCGTCGACAGTGACGGTGCCGCGTTCGATCGCGTCGCGGGCGCGGGAACGGCTGGCGAACAGGCCACGTGCGACGAGCAGTTCGTCGAGACGCGGACGCGCGCTGGCGGGCAAAGAGGAACTCATCGGCCTTCATTGGCGAAAGCCGGCGGCGAAGGCAATGGCAGCCCTGTTGAATATGGCGCGGGGCACGGCAGAATGCCGGCGCCGAAAGTCCGCTCACCCGGTCGAGGAAGAGCCATGCTGAAGGGAACCTGCCATTGCGGCGCTGCGCACTGGACGCTGGAAGGCGATCCGGGATCGATCACCGCCTGCAACTGCACCCTTTGCCGCCGCTACGGCACGCTCTGGGCCTATGACTATGTCGACGAGCGCATCCGCATCGCAGGTCCGACGAGCTCCTACAGGAGGGTCGAGGTGGCCGAGCCCGCGCTGGAAATCCTGTTCTGTCCGAAATGCGCCTGTGTGCTCGCCTGGCGCGGGTTGCTTCCCGGCTCGAGCGGCCGCACTCGCATCGCCGTCAATGTCAGGCTGGCCCCGCCGGAGGCGGTCGCCGACCTGCCGATCGAGCATTTCGACGGCCTCGAAACGTTCGACGACCTGCCGCGCGACGGCCGCTGCGTGCGCGATATGTGGTTTTAGAAAATAGTCCGCGAGACCCGGCGCTCGACCGCCGGCATCAGGCCGTCATTGTGGGAGGCCTGCTCGCGCGGCTCAGCAGGAGCCGGCGCCGTCGGCGCGACTTCCTGCGGCACCACCAGTTGGGGAGTCTGCTTGTAGGAGAAGCCGCCGCGGATGTTGCCCATCTTGCCGGCAACGATGTCCATCACCGCCTTTTCGAGGTTGCGGTCGTAACGCGTTCCGGCTGCCACCGGCGCGGCCATGGCACTCAGCAAGGCCATGCCGCAAAGGAACGATTTCATTGTTCTTATCCCCTGCCTAGGACCAGGGTCTTAGCAGGGCGCCCGTTGAAAATCGGCCAAAAGACAAGGTAACCGAACGGCCAAATGAAAACCTAAACAAACAGTTGCAGCCGCAAGCCGACAAACTCAATCGGAGAGGTGAGTTTTCGATTCAGGCGCGCTGCGCCTGCATGCCATGGCCGAGTGCGGCGAAGACCGTCCGCACGATGCCGGTCGTGTCGAGGCCCGCGTCGGCATACATCTTCTCAGGCTTGGCGTGATCGGTGAACTCGTCCGGCAAGACCAGCGGGCGCACCTTGAGGCCGTTTTCCAACAGGCCTTCATGGGCGAGGAAATGCAGCACCTGGCTGGCGAAGCCGCCGACCGCGCCCTCCTCGACCGTCACGAGAACCTCATGCGAGCGCGCCAGGCGGCGGATGAGATCCTCGTCCAGCGGCTTGGCGAAGCGAGCGTCGGCAACGGTGGTCGAAAGGCCCGCGGCGCCGAGCTCCTCGGCGGCCAGCAGGCAATCCTGCAGCCGCGTGCCGAACGAGAGCAGCGCCACCTTGGTGCCTTCCTTGAGAATGCGGCCTTTGCCGATCTCGAGCACTGAGCCGCGCTCCGGCATGTCGACGCCGACGCCGTTGCCCCGCGGATAGCGGAAGGCAATCGGGCCGCGGTCGTAGTCGGCTGCCGTGCGCACCATATGGCGAAGCTCCGCCTCATCGGCGGCGGCCATGACGACGAAGCCAGGCAGCGAGGCGAGGAAGGTCGTGTCGAAGGCGCCGCAGTGCGTGGCGCCGTCGGCGCCGACGAAGCCGGCGCGGTCGATCGGGAAGCGCACCGGCAGTTTCTGGATTGCCACGTCGTGCACCACCTGATCGTAGGCGCGCTGCAGGAAGGTCGAATAGATGGCGGCGAAGGGCTTGTAGCCTTCGGTGGCGAGGCCGGCGGCGAAGGTCACCGCGTGCTGCTCGGCAATGCCGACATCGAAGGTTCGGGCCGGGAACACCTCGCCGAAGAGGTCGAGGCCGGTGCCACTCGGCATCGCGGCGGTGATCGCCACGATTCGTTCGTCCTCGCGCGCCTCCTGGATCAGGCTCTCGGCGAAGACCTTGGTGTAGCTCGGCGCGTTGGCCGGCGCTTTCGCTTGCGCGCCGGTGATGACGTCGAACTTGTTGACGCCGTGATACTTGTCGGCGGCGGCCTCCGCCGGCGCGTAGCCCTTGCCCTTCTGGGTGACGACATGGATCAGAATGGGACCGTCGCCATTATCGCGGACGTTCTTCAGCACCGGGATCAGGTGCTCCAAATTGTGTCCATCGATCGGGCCGATGTGGAAGAATCCCATCTCCTCGAACAGCGTGCCGCCGGTGACGTAACCGCGCGCATGCTCGACCGCGCGGGTGATGGCGCTGTCGGCGCGCTTGCCGAGATAGGAGGTCAGCTTCTTGCCGAAATCGCGCAGGCCGAGATAGGTCTTGCCGGAGGCAAGCCTCGCCAGATAGGCGCTCATCGCGCCGGTCGGCGGGGCGATCGACATGTCGTTGTCGTTGAGGATGACGATCAGGCGGGCATTGAGCGCGCCGGCGTTGTTCATCGCCTCGTAGGCCATCCCGGCGGACATGGCGCCGTCGCCGATGACGGCGATGACATTGTTGCGGCCGCCCGCAAGGTCGCGGCCCATCGCCATGCCGAGGCCGGCCGAAATCGAAGTCGAGGAATGCGCTGCGCCGAAGGGGTCGTATTCGCTCTCTGCGCGCCGGGTGAAGCCGGAGAGACCGCCTTCCTGGCGAAGCGTGCGGATGCGGTCGCGGCGGCCGGTCAGAATCTTGTGCGGGTAGGCCTGGTGGCCAACGTCCCAGATCAGCCGGTCTTCCGGCGTGTTGAAGACATAGTGCAGCGCAACCGTAAGCTCGACGACGCCGAGACCGGCGCCAAGATGGCCGCCGGTGTGCGACACCGCATCGATCAGCTCCGCGCGCAGTTCGGTCGCCAGCTGCGGCAGCTCGCTTTCATCAAGCGTCCGCAAATCCGCGGGGATGCGGACTTTGTCGAGGAGCGGCGTGTCAGGCTTCGGGTTCACTCTGGGACGGCCTGTCAACTTAACCTTGGGTTAACCTTCAAATATGCGCTTTGCTATGCGCGAGATAGGCTGATGGCGCGCCAATGTAAATGCGTGTCAGTGACGCGCCTGGCGCAGAATGTCCATCCTGCGCTAACCTTCCGGCAGCGGAATGAATTCTTCCTCATCGCCAGGAACGATATCGAAGCGGCCCGTCTTCCATTCTTCCTTGGCCTGCTCGATGCGTTCTTTCGAGGACGAAACGAAATTCCACCAGATATAGCGCTTGGAGCCCAGCGACGCTCCGCCGAACAGCATGAAATGCGCGCCGCGCTCGGACGACACGACGATTTCTTCGCCCGGTTTGAACACCAAAAGCCGCTCGGCCGGGAAACGGTCGCCGGCAATCGAAACCTCGCCCTCCAGCGTGTAGATGGCGCGTTCCTCGGCGTCGCCGGGGATTTTGACGCTGGCGCCCGCCGCCAGCCGCAGATCGGCATAGAGCGTTTCCGAGGCGGTCGCGACGGGCGAGCGCAGCCCGGAAAATTCGCCGATGACGACGCGGCCGCTAACGCCCTCGGCATCGATTTCGGGCAGTTGGACGACCGACGTGTTCGCGAACACCGGGGCGATTTCTTCCTTGCTGTCCGGCAGCGCCAGCCAGGTTTGCAGGCCGGAAATCGACATCGGCGCGCCGCGCAATTCCTCGGGCGTGCGCTCGGAATGAACGATGCCGCGGCCGGCGGTCATCAAATTCACGTCGCCCGGCGCGATCACCATTTCGGTGCCGAGCGAGTCGCGATGCCTGATCTTGCCGTCGAACAGATAAGTGACGGTGGAAAGCCCGATATGCGGATGCGGGCGCACGTCGATCGCATGGCCGGCGCGCAGGATGGCCGGACCCATGCGGTCGAAGAAGATGAACGGACCGACCAGCCTGCGCTTCGCCGTCGGCAAGGCGCGGCGAACCTCGAAGCCGCCAATGTCCTTGGCGTTCGGAATGACCATCAACTCGATCTGGTCGCAGGCGAAGGCGTCGCCGGCCTCAGGATCGTTGCCCGGAAAGAAGCTCATGACCGGCGTCAGGCGAAGCGGAGCGCGGATCGGGCCTTCGCCTTGGCGGCCTCATCCTCGCGGTTGCGCGGATGCTGGGTGGTTTCGAGGCTGTCAAGCAGCTCGCGCGCGGCGGCGGCGATCGCCTCGACGGCGTGGTTGAAGGCATGCTCGTTGCGCTTGGACGGCTTGGTCGCGCCGCTCAGCTTGCGAACGAACTGCAGCGCCGCGTCATGGACCTCGTCGTCGGTCGCCGGCGGATCGAAGTTGAACAGGGTCTTGATGTTTCGGCACATGCTTTAACTCCTTACCTGCTTTCTGCCCGAACCGGTCTGACATTGTGCACCGAGGTGTGTTGAGATTCAGGTCAGACCGAGCCGAAAATGGCGGGTTCCGAGAACCGGACCGGAGCGTACTTGAAGGACGTGAGCACCGGAACCGCAGAAAGCCGCGTTTGCAGGCGGCCTCACCTGAATATCAATACACCTCACTCGGCGTCGAGCGGCTCCGTTCCAACCGGCTTGCCGTCGCGCGAGAGCCTGATCTTCTCGACCTTGTCCTCGGCGGCCTTGAGCAAGCGGTCGCAATGAGCCTTCAGCGCCTCGCCGCGCTCGTAGATCTTGATCGACTGGTCGAGCGGAACGTCGCCGCGCTCCAGATCATCGACGATCTTCTCCAGCGCGTCGAGCGCCTGTTCGAAGCTCATCGCCTTGACGTCTTGGTTAGCTTCATCAGCCATCATTCATCCCTTCATCAGCCGCCCGACATGGGCGGCGACCGAAAATGCCAATCCTTGCAGATCGTAACCGCCCTCCAGCAGGCTGACGAGCCGGTTGCCGCTGTGGCGCCCGGCGCGCTCCATCAGCTGGCCGGTCGCCCAGTCGAAATCATCCTCGGTCAGGTTGATCGCGGCCAGCGGATCGCGATGGTGCGCATCGAAACCGGCGGAAATGATGATCAGATCCGGCTGGAAGGCGTCGATCGACGGCAGCACGCGCGACAGGAAGGCGTCGCGGAACGTGTCGCTGCCGGTGCTCGGCGCAAGCGGCGCGTTGACGATGTTGCCGGCGCCGGTCTCGCTCTTGGCACCGGTGCCCGGATAAAGCGGCATCTGGTGGGTCGAGCAATAGAGCACCGACGGATCGTCCCAGAAAATGTCCTGCGTGCCGTTGCCGTGATGCACATCCCAATCGACGATGGCGACGCGCTCGGCCAGATGCTTCTCCTGCGCATAACGGGCGGCGATCGCCGCGGTGTTGAACAGGCAAAAGCCCATCGCGGTCGCTTTTTCGGCGTGATGGCCGGGCGGACGCGCGGCAACGAAGACATTGGCGGCACGGCCCTCGAACACATCGTCGACGGCGGCGTTCGCCGCGCCGATCGCCGTCACCGCGGCCTGCCAGCTTTTCGGGCTGGCGCTGGTGTCGGCATCGATCGAGACGATCCCCGTCTCGGGAATCGCAGCGCGGACACGGCCGACGAAATCCTCCGGATGCGCGTAAAGGATAGTCGCCTCGTCGCCTTCCGGCGCCTCGACGCGGTCGAGGGCCGAAAAAGCCTCGTCGTCGAGCACGCGCTCGATGGCGCGCAAACGGTCGGGCCGCTCGGGGTGGCCGGGCGGCGTGAGGTGTTCCAGGAATACCGGATGAGTGTAAAGACGAGTGGTCATGGCGCCTAATCTAGGCACCTGTCGCACGGATAGCCATGTTTCAGCGCCGAATGATTGGGGAAATCGCGCCCAATCGTGTCGCTGGCGGCATTGGCCCGGCTTCGGCTTCGCGATAAGGTCGCGTCGCTGCCTGGTGCCCGCAACGCGGGAGAATCGGGAACACGGTTGAAATCCGTGGCGTGCCCAACGCTGTGAGGGGGACCGCGCCGGCAAACGCCACTGTCCCAGACGGGAAGGCGCCGGATGCGGGTCGATCCCGAGCCAGAAGACCGGCCCGGCAGACATGGTCATCCGCATGGTCAGGCGGAGGACTGCTTATCGCAAGGGGACAAGCGATGCAGGCACGAACAGCCGCCGCCGGCGGCGATGACTTTGACCAATTGGCGCGCGACGCCGTCTACCGGGCCATGTTCACCCGGCGCGACGTGCGCAGCCATTTCCTTGCCGACGATCTCGACGACAGCGTTTTGGCGCGGCTGCTCACCGCGGCACACCACGCGCCGTCGGTCGGCTACATGCAGCCCTGGAACTTCATCATCATCCGGGACGCCACAAGGCGGCGGCAGGTGCGCGACCTGTTTTTGGCCGCGCGCGAACAGGAACTGCCGGCGATCGAGGCGGACCGGCAGGCGCTCTACCGCAAGCTGAAGCTCGAGGGCATCTGCGAAAGCGCGCTCAACCTGTGCATCACCTGCGACCGCCAGCGCTCGAAGAACTCGCCGCTCGGGCGCTGGCACAATCCGGAGATGGACCTCTACAGCACCGTCTGCGCGGTGCAGAATTTCTGGCTCGCGGCGCGGGCGGAAGGCGTCGGGGTCGGCTGGGTGAGCATCATCGAGCCCGAAGCGCTGAAGCGACTGCTGTCGATCCCCGAGCACGTCACGCCGATCGCCTATCTCTGCGTCGGCCGCGTCTCGGAATTCGCTCCAAGGCCCGACCTCGAAGCGCATGGCTGGGGCAAGCGCCTGCCGCTGCCCGAGCTGGTGATGAGCGAGACCTTTTGCGGCGCCGGCGAGGCGCCGCTCAAATCGGCGATCGCTCGTCTCGGAGAACGATTAAAGCCTTAGAACCGCTCGGCGTTCCATAGACCCGCCCCAACCGCAACGCGCCATCGCGCTTCGCGTTTGCGCAATGGCGCATTGGAAATGCCTGACCGTCGTTGCCCGCTCAGAAAACCGGGGATTGTTCGCGCATCGCTCGACAACGTGACGGTTCTTCCTGGCGTGATTGGGCCGGATCTCCGCACTCGCTTCCTCACGGCTAACCCTGTGCCAAGCGATGTCGTTCTCGGGCTTCAACGTCTGGCGAATTCACCGGCGTTCGCAATTAAATTCTGTCTTCTCATGTGAATAGGCAGATTGAGCTGGGCTACGGCGCTTATTGTCGGGCGATAGATGAGACCCGGCGTGTTCCCATGAATTTTTTTGCAATAGATCGGTCCGCCGAACATGAGGACGAAGCGGAATGGGAGCGCATCCGCGCAAAATACCCGCCGCAAGAACCATTCCTCAACTTGAACAACGCCGCGGTCAGTCCCCCACCGACTGTTGTCGAGGAAGCGACGGTTGACGCCTACCGCTTCATCAGTCGCAATCCCGACTACAATATGTGGAGCAAGCTCGACACAGCACTTCCTCATATCAAACGCGAGCTGGCGGAACTGATCGATTGCAGCCCCGGAGAGATCGCGCTGAACCGGAATTCGTCGGAGGGTCTTTCGACAGCGATCTTCGGAATACCGCTGACTAAGGGCGATCAAGTGCTGATCTCGCCTTGGGACTACCCCAGCGTTCGTGCGGGCTGGCTGCAGCGGCAACAGCGCGAGGGCATCGAGGTTGTAAACTGCACCTTCGACCTCATGGACAGCGACGACGACATCATCGAATCCTATGTTCAGGCGATGACCCCGCGTACCCGCGTCCTGCAGCTGACCCACATGTACCACTGGAACGGGCGTGTCCTGCCGGTGAACCGGCTCTGCGAAATCGCGCGGGAGCGCGACATCATGACTGTCGTCGACGGTGCCCAGACTTTTGCTCAGATGCCGGTCAGCTTCCGCGAACTCGATTGCGATTTTTTTGTCACCAGCCTGCACAAGTGGCTCGGTGCTCCTATCGGCAACGGGATGCTGGTCGTCAGCGAACGCCGGATCGATACCACCTGGCCATTGCTTGCACCTTTCGACCAGCCCGCGGTGCACATAGACAGGTTCGACCATTGGAATCTCGGCACCTACAATTCCGCTGTCCAGGCAGGAATCGCGCCCGCAATTCAATTCCACAAGGCGATCGGCGCGGAACGGATGCATGCGCGACTGCGCGAACTCACCCGATATTGGGTAGGTCTCGTCCAGGACATTCCCGGTTTCAGGCTCCATACGCCGACCGACACGGACAGCCTCGCTGCGATAAGTCTGTTTTCGATCGACAGCATCGACATGCAAGAACTCGAGCGCGACCTTCGCGAGAAACACCAGGTCCACGTGAAATACCGCAAGGTCGAGCACGTCGAGGGTTTGCGGGTTTCGCCACACATTTACATGCTTAAGCGCGATCTTGATGCCTTTGTCGCCGCGCTGCGAAGCGCTGTGGAGTGAACCGACGAATTTTCTCTGGCTGTGCCCGACCTTAGCCGTCTGCTGTCTGGCGAATAGCGTTTTCGCAGTCGAGGGGTGCAGGATGGCAGCGCCGCTATTTGCGCTTAAAGCTGCCCAGGCCTGCACCCTGACAAGAGTTCAATAGTTTCGCTCAAGGCGGTGAGCGTGGTCTGCATTTTTGAGGTCGATCAATGCGCCAAGTCTACGTGAGTGGATCCTATCTACCGGAAAGCGAGGCCCGTATCTCGGTCTTCGATCGGGGCTTCCTGTTCGCCGACGGAGTCTATGAGGTCACGCTCGTTCTTGATGGCAAGCTCGTCGATTTTGCCAGTCACATGGCGCGCCTGCGGCGATCGCTCCGTGAGCTCGATATGCCGTTCTCCCTGACCGAAGCAGATCTTTTGAAGATCCACAGGGAGCTCATTGGACAGAACAATGTATCCGAGGGACTTGTCTATTTGCAGATCACCCGGGGCGCGGCCGACCGCGATTTCATATTTCCTACTCGGGATACGCCCAACACCGTGGTGCTCTTCACACAAGAGAAGGCATTTGTCGAAAATCCGGTCGCCATACGCGGCCAGCACGTCATAACCGTGGAAGATCTCCGGTGGCGGCGCTGCGACATCAAAACGGTGCAACTCCTGTATCCCTCCATGGCCAAAATGCAGGCGAAATCACGCGGCGCCGATGACGCATGGCTAGTGAGGGATGGTTACGTCACGGAAGGCTCTTCCAACAACGCCCATATCGTGACTTCGGATGGGACGATCGTCACGCGGGATCTCTCGAGCGATATCCTGCACGGGATTACCCGGGCAGTCGTTCTGCAGTGCGCAAGTGAACTTCATCTGCGGGTGGAGGAGCGCCCATTCACAGTAGTAGAGACCAGACTTGCGACGGAGGCGTTTTCAACGTCATCATCCGGGCTGGTGAACCCGGTGGTCAGGATGGATGGTGCGCCGATCGGCAACGGGCTGCCGGGCGTAGTCACCCGGCGGTTGCGACAAATTTATCTCGATAGAAGCCGAGCATCGGCGATCTAGCGTTGATCGTCGACGGTGTTCTCTGCGGCGTCAAACCTCGATACGCAACCTGCCGGTGGCGTTACTCAGGGCGCATATAGACCGCGCTAACTCAAGCACTCCTGACGCCAGCCCTGCACGTGAATAGCTCGCCCGAGCACTCGCGGCGCCCAAGTAGCTTGACAAGGCCGCTGCTAGACTGGCGTTCGCGCCAGATGCTGTCGGCGATCCTTCCATTGGCGAGGCATCTTCTCTGACTCTAGTCAAGCGGTCCTTGGCGAATCCCAGCGCGAGCCGCCGAAGGGGCTGAGCGCCTTGTCGCGCAGCTCCCTGAACTTGGACGAGGCTTCGGCCAGGCGCCGGTCCCATTCCGGATTGGGGACCTGGCCCTCGATGGTGGCGAAGTAGACCTGCATCAGCGAAGCGATGGCGAAGGGCTCGATGAAAGCCGCCTTGAAGGCCCAGGCGAAGACGATGGCCAACACGAAGGCCCAGCCGGCAAGCTGGCCCGGCATGGCCCAGAGGATCGCGGCGGCGGGCGCCAGCATCAAAAGAAAGATGACGAAGGAAACACCCCACATGATCACCGCCAGCCAGACGGCGTTCTTGACCATCAACTTGCCGTTCTGCGCGTAGAGCACGACGCCTTGCCTGGCGGTCTCGAAAGGCGAGTTGGAATTGGTGCGGATGTTGTAGCCGAGGATGATCTCGTCGACATAGGTCAGCGACAGGCGGATGACGGTATTGATGAAGCTCACCAGACCGCTTAAGCCTGGAATGGGTAGGAACGCAGCAATGCCGCCGATCAGCCCTGTGATGGCGCGGATGGCGCCTTTCACCAGCTGGTCGACGACGAAAAGGATGTTGGCCTCGGCGAAGCGCTTCGTCACCACTTCGCGCGCATAGGCGATCTGGCCCTGGCCGTCGGGAACGTCCTGCCCGTCGATCAGATGGACCATGACGGCGATATGGCCTGCCTTGAGCACATAGAGAATGTATTCGCGGATCCAGTAGACGGCGATCGAGACCACGCCGAAGCCGACGACCCCACCCCACAAGGCAAAGGACATCGGCCCGTCCGGATCGGTCGAGATGTGGCCGACGCCGTAACCGACGCTGGCGCCGGTGCCGGTCGCCGTTATGTAGGCCACCGTGATGCCGAAATAGACGATGATGCGAAAGACGATGAACGGCCATGTCCGCATCATGATGGACACCGACCGGCCGATGCTGAAGTCCCACATGGCCCCGACCCTCCGCCTCAGAGAATTGGCGGGAGAGGATGCGCTCGCTCCTGCCAAAGTCAATGTCGGAGGGATTTTGAGCGGGGGACAATTGTCTGAGGCAGCGCGGACCCGAGTGATTGCCCGGAACGCCGCGACCGGATGCTATTTGGTTTTCAGGCCTTCCAGCAGCTGCTTGAACGCCGCCACAACCTTCTTCGACGTCGCTTCCGGATCCTTGGCATTGGCGATGCGCTGCGAGGCCTGGCTACTGGCGCCGTTGATGAGCCGCGCTGCGGTCTCGGGGTCGAGATCGGGAACGACGACGCCCTCCTCCTGCAGCTTTGACAGGTGATCGGTCATTGAAGCCGTGCAGGCGCTGGCGTTGGGCCACTGAGCCGGATCGCCGAGCACGGCCGGGCCGTCCCTGAACATGATGCGCTGGATTTCCGGCTCAAGCGCCATCTCGATATAGGTGGTGCATTCGTCGACGAAATGCTGCCAGCGAGTAGGCGCCCGCGAGGCCACCTCGTTCACCCGCGCCGCCATCTCGGCGTCGATCTCGGCGATCACCGCCTGCAGGAGCCCCTTCTTGTCGCCGAAATGATGATAGAGCGCGCCGCGCGTCAGACCCGCCGAAGCGGTGAAATCGTCCATCGAGGCCTCGGCATAGCCGATCGTGCCGAAGGCATGGCGCGCGGCCGCGATCAGCTTGGCGCGCGTCTCGGCGATCATCTCCTTGCGGGGTTTGTGCATGGCTCCTGGTCTTATTCACATACGCGTCGTATGCTAATTGACATACGCGACGTATGAACTATCTGACATTCATACGCTGCGTATGTAATTGCGGCGCCTTCCCTTGTCGAGGAACGGGACCATGCGAAACCCATATTCGGAAATCTTTCGGGCTCCTGGCACGAAGAGCTTCGCCGCGGCAGCCTTCATCGCCCGGCTGCCGATCGCCATGGCGCCGATCGGCATTGTGGCGATGCTGTCACAAACGCATGGCGAGTACTGGCTGGCCGGCGCCGTCTCGGCCACATACGCTTTGGTCAACGCCTTCCTGTCGCCGCAGGTCTCGCGGCTGGTCGACCGCCTCGGCCAGAGCCGGATTGCCGTGCCGACGACACTTGTCTCGGCGCTTGCCTTCGCGACCTTGATCGTCGCGGCCAACCAGCACTGGCCGGTGTGGACCTTGTTCCTATCGTCGCTGCTTGCCGCCTTAATGCCCAGCATCCCGGCGCTGGTCAGGGCGCGCTGGACCGAGATTTTTCGCGACCGCCCCGAGCTCAATACGGCCTTCGCCTTCGAATCGGCCGCGGACGAGCTGGTCTATGTCGCTGGGGCATCGCTGTCGGTGGGCTTGAGCGCCGCGCTATTCCCGGAAGCCGGGATGGTGGTGAGCACCTTGCTGCTCGCCTTCGGCTCGGCGGCATTCCTGCTGCAGCGTTCGACGGAACCGCCCATTCGCCCGGCCGAGGATGGCGCGGCCGGTTCGGCGATCCGCCTGCGGCCGGTGCAGATCATCACCTTTGCGCTGATCTTTGTCGGCGCGACCTTCGCAACCGCGGAAGTCACCACCGTTGCCATTACTGAAGAGCTGGGCCAGCCCGAAGCAGCCAGCCTCGTCATCGGCGTCTATGCACTGGGATCCTTCGTGCTCGGCATCATCGTCGGCGCGCTCAGTTTGCGCACGCCGCTGCAACGCCAACTCGCGATAGCTGTCGCCGTCATCGCGCTCACCACGCTGCCGCTGCTTTTTGCCGACACGGTGCCGACCCTGGCGCTAGCCGTCTTCGTCAGCGGCGTTGCCATCTCGCCGACCTTCATCACCGCCTTTGGCCTGATCGAACGCCACGTGCCGCCGGCAATGCTCACGGAAGGCGTGACCTGGGTGACCACCGGGATCGGCATCGGCATGGCGCTAGGCTCCTTCGCCGCCGGCTGGATGGTCGACACTTTTGGACCGCAGAACGGGTTCTGGGTGTCGGTGGCGGCAGGCTCAGTCGCTTTGGTCACCGTGCTCGCCGGCCAGTGTCGGCTGGCGACGCCGGACTGCGACCCGAATGAATGCGAAGCGGCGATTGCTCCGGCTGGATGATACCGATGCATCCGGCTCTGGCTGGCTATATGTCCTGCTTTTGAACGAACTTCGCCGCCGGGACTGCGTAAAGCCCCGTCGGCGCGCCATGGAGCATGATCTCCCGCTCGAAGACGAAGCCGCATTTCTCCAGCACGCGCCGCGATGCCGGATTGGCGGGACGCGCCAGTGCGATCACCCGATCGGCGCGCAAGGGGCCGAAAGCCGCGTGCAAGGTCCCCCGGACCAGTTCCGTCGCGTAGCCATGCCCCCAGGTCTCGGGATGAAGATGATAGGACAGGTTCAGCCCATCGAAATCGCTCGATAAGGTGACACCGCCGAAGCCGATCAGCCTCTCGTTGGCTTCGACCGCCCAGCGACCAAATCCGTGCCTGTCCCAATGATCGATGTCGCGAGCGAGCCTTGCAGCGCTCTGCTGCGGCGTGTCCGGCGTCGGGTCGGGGCGATGCGCCACCAGTTCGGGGCGCGAAAAAAGATCGGCCAGAAACTCCAGATCCGCCTGTTTGGGCCGGCGCAGCAGCAATCGTTCGGTCTGCTGGCTGACAGGCAATGGCGCGGCCATCGTTTTTCTCCGCCGCCTGTCGGCCGAAACGTCAGAGAATTTCCGTTTTGGCGATGTGAATGCCGAATCCTTCGAGGCCGACATAGTGGCGCTCGCGCGAGGCGATCAGGTTGATCGAGGAAATGCCGAGATCCTTGAGGATCTGCGCTCCGAGCCCGATCTCGCGCCACTCGTTCTCGCGCCGGCGCGCCTCTTCGTGATCCTCGCGGTCGCCGCTTTGTGGCCGCTTGCGCTCCTGATGGGCGACGCCGACCGAGCCTTCGCGCAGGTAGACGATGACGCCACGCTTGCGCTCGCCCATCGCCTTCATGATGTGGTCCAAGCGGTGGCTGGTGCCGAAGACGTCGGTGACGACGTCTTCCGAATGCAGCCGCACCGGCACCTCCTCGCCGTCGCGGATGTCGCCGAAGACGACCGCGACATGGTGCATGGAATCCCAGGGCAGCGTGTAGGTGAAGACCTGCGCCTTGCCGCCGGGCGTCTCGATGTCGGAGCAGGCGACGCGCTCGACCAGCGTTTCCTTGCGCTGGCGATAGGCGATGAGATCGGCGACCGAAACCTGCTTCAGCCCGTGCTGCGCGGCGAAAGCCTGCACCTCAGGTCCACGCTTGACGGTGCCGTCGTCGTTGACCAGTTCGGAGATGACGCCGATCGGCGGCAGCCCGGCGAGTTTGCACAGGTCGACCGCGGCTTCCGTATGGCCCGAGCGCATCAAGACACCGCCTTCGCGCGCGATCAGCGGGAAGATGTGGCCGGGCCGCACGAAGTCGGAGGCACCAACATTGCCATTGGCGAGGTTACGCACGGTGAGCGTGCGGTCGTCCGCCGAAATACCCGTCGTGGTGCCGTGCTTGAAGTCGACGCTGACGGTGAAAGCCGTGGTGTGGGCGGAATCATTGTCGGCCACCATGGGCGCAAGGTTTAGCCTCCTTGCGTCCTCGCGCAGCATCGGCGTGCAGACGATGCCGGAGGTGTTGCGGACGATGAAGGCCATCTTTTCCGGCGTGCAGTGGACGGCGGCAACGATCAGGTCGCCCTCGTTCTCGCGCCCATCATCGTCCATGACGACGACGATCTCGCCGCGCTCGAAAGCGCGGATCGCTTCGACGATCTTCTTCTGGTCGTATGGCATGGACGCTCGCTAGCTCGCTTGGGGAATAGGGCGGTAAGGGAGTAGGGGAACGGAAAAAGTTTGGCGTCGCCGAATGCGACGTAACATACTCACCTACTGCCCTACTGCCTTCCCGTCTGTCCTCTATGGCGCAGATAATGATCCGCGATCGCGCAGGCAACCATGGCCTCGCCGATCGGCACGGCGCGGATGCCGACGCAAGGATCGTGGCGGCCCTTGGTCATGACCTCGACGTCCTTGCCGTCCTTGTCGATCGATTTCCGCGGCGTGAGGATCGAGGAGGTCGGCTTGACGGCGAAGCGGGCGACGATCGCCTGGCCGGTCGAGATGCCGCCGAGGATGCCGCCGGCATTGTTGGACAAAAACACCGGCTTGCTGTCATTGCCGATCCGCATCTCGTCGGCATTCTCTTCGCCGGTGATGCGGGCGGCTTCGAAGCCGTTGCCGATCTCGACGCCCTTGACGGCGTTGATCGACATCAGGCCGGAGGCGATGTCCTGGTCGAGCTTGGCATAGATCGGCGCGCCGAGGCCCGCCGGCACACCTTCGGCGACGATCTCGATCACCGCGCCGACCGACGAGCCGGCCTTGCGAATGCCGTCGAGATAGGCGGCAAAGACCGGAACCGAGGCCGGGTCGGGGGTGAAAAACGGGTTTTCCGCATCGCCGACGAAACTCCAGTTCCAATTGGCGCGATCGATCGACTTTTCACCCATCGAGACCAGCGCGCCGCGCACCACCATGCCCGGCACTACCTTGCGTGCCAGCGCGCCGGCCGCCACTCTGGCTGCCGTCTCGCGCGCCGAGGAGCGGCCGCCGCCGCGATGGTCGCGCAACCCGTATTTGACCTCATAGGTGTAATCGGCATGGCCCGGCCGGTACTGGCGGGCGATCTCGCCGTAATCCTTGGAGCGCTGATCCACATTTTCGATCAGCATCGAGATCGGCGTGCCGGTGGTGATCATCGTCTCGCCGTCCTCGTCGAGGATGAAGCCGGAGAGGATCTTGACCTCGTCCGGCTCGCGGCGCTGGGTGACGAAGCGCGACTGGCCCGGGCGGCGCCGGTCGAGCTCGGCCTGGATGTCCTCGCGCTTGAAGCGGATCCCGGGCGGGCAGCCGTCGACAACGCAGCCAAGAGCGGCGCCATGGCTTTCACCCCAGGTGGTGACGCGGAAAAGATGGCCGAAGGTGTTGTGAGACATGGAAAAAACGCCCTGCCCGGCGCGGACCCGGTTCGCCGGTTCAAGCGTGCCTTCTATTGGCGTTTTCCACAGCGGTCAAACGGTGATCGGATGCATCAATCTGTGATCTGGAGGATTTAGTTTTGACACATTCGGTTGGTTTCTGCTCTCTTCCATCCGCCGTTGAGGATCCGCCGTTGCTCATGCCGGCGCAATGACCAAAGAGGACGACGATGCGTACCCTGATTGGCGCCGCCTGCGCCATGTTGCTCATTTCCACCGCTGCCGCGTTCGCCGGCCAGACCGAAGGCTTGATCAAGAAGGTCGACAAGGACACGCTGACGCTGACGCTGGACGACGGAAAGTCCTACAAGCTCAACGCCGAAACCGATCTCGACGCGCTGAAGCCCGGCATGGATATCGTCCTCGCCTACGACGTGACCAATGGCGAGAATGTCGTGACCGATATGCAGCTGCCGGACAGCGACTAGAATCATCCGCGCCGCGAGGTCTTGGCGGACGGCGCAGTACGTTGTAGCAGTACGTTGGTAGAGGACACCTTTGCCAATGTCCGAGCGCCGAACGCTTCGTCATGCTGGAGCGAAGCAAGGGGCGCAGCGACGCAAACGCAGATTCCCGGATGGCGACGTTCGAGGCCTTCGGCCTGCCTCCAACACACGGCCTGAAACGCAGGCCCTACAGCCACTCCAGGGTGCGGCCCTCGAGCCGTAGCAGGCGGTCCTGCGGTACGTCGAGGCTGGCGGCTTCCTGCTTGGAAATGCCGGTGACGAAGCGGAAGAAGCAGCGCATGATCCCGCCATGGGTGACGCAGACGGTCGGCTGGCGAAGCGCGTCGAACCAGGGTTTTATCCGCTCGAGCAGCATCTCGTAGCTTTCGGCGCCCTCGCCGGGCGGCTGGAAATCCCACTTCGCGGCGCGGCGGCTTTTGGTCGAACCCGGGACACGCTTTTCGAGTTCGGCAAAGGTGAAACCCTGCCAGTCGCCGAAGCTTAGCTCCACCAAGCGCGGATCGGTGCGATAGGCGAGCGGGTCGAGACCCATCGCCGCGCGCATCAGTTCCATCGTCTCACGCGTGCGGCGCATCGGGCTGGCGACAAAATCGAAATCCGCGGCGTTTCCGATAAGGTCCGCCAACCGTCGGCCGTTTTGCGTCGCCTGCTCGCGGCCAAGTTCGTTGATATCGGTATCCGCCTGGCCTTGTAGCCGACCCTCGGCGTTCCACTGCGTCTGGCCGTGGCGCGCGATGTAGACGAGCGGATACATCAGGTCTCCGGAGGTCGGGCCAGGGCCTGGACGATAGACAGGCGGAGAGAACTAGTCCTTGACGGTCGAGATGTCGGGGGCGTCGACCGCCTTCATGCCGACGACATGGTAGCCGGAATCGACGTGATGGACCTCGCCGGTCACGCCGCGCGACAGGTCCGACAGGAAGTAGACGCCGGAATCGCCGACTTCTTCCTGCGTCACCGTCTGCTTGAGCGGCGCGTTGTACTCGTTCCATTTGAGGATGTAGCGGAAGTCGCCGATGCCGGAGGCGGCAAGGGTCTTGATCGGGCCGGCCGAGATGGCGTTGACGCGGATCTTCTTGGCGCCGAGGTCGACGGCGAGATAGCGCACGCTGGCCTCGAGCGCCGCCTTGGCGACGCCCATGACGTTGTAGTGAGGCATAACCTTCTCGGCGCCGTAATAGGTCAGCGTCAGCAGCGAGCCGCCTTCGCTCATCAGCGGCTCGGCGCGCTTGGCGATGGTGGTGAAGGAAAACACCGAAATATCCATGGTGCGCAGGAAATTATCGCGCGTCGTCTCGACATAACGGCCGGTCAGCTCGTCCTTGTCCGAGAAGGCGATGGCATGGACGAGGAAGTCGAGCTTGCCCCAGTGCTTGGCGATGTCGGCAAAGACTGCGTCCAGGCTTTCCGGATCGGTCACGTCGCAATGGCCGGCGACATGCGCGTTGAGTTCCGCCGCCAGCGGCTCGACGCGCTTCTTGAACGCCTCGCCCTGATAGGTCAGCGCGATTTCGGCGCCGTGATCGACGCAAGCCTTGGCGATGCCGAAAGCGATCGACCGATTGTTTGCGACGCCAAGGATGAGGCCTCGCTTACCGGCCATCAGGCCCTGTCCACCCGCCATGTGCGCAATTCTCCGCAAGAATGTCTGCTTTGTGGAGCCCTATCGCACAGGCACAGGGCCCCTTCAAGCGTCGAAAACAGACTGGCTTGAGGAGAAAACCGCTTCGATCAGCCTTTCCGCTTGCGCATCAGGGCTTCGAGATCGGCGTCTCCACCCTCCGGCAGCATCAGCCGCACATGGGCGTAGAGATCGCCATGGCCACCTACTTTTTCCGGCAGGCCCCTGCCCTTCAGGCGCAACACCTTGTCCGAGCTCGACCATGCGGGAACGTTGACCGCGAGCTTGCCGGTCGGCGTCTCGACGGCCACCTTGGCGCCGAGCACCGCGTCGGCGAGTTCGATAGGCAGGTCGACATGCAGGTCGCGGCCCTCGATGCGATAGCGCGGATGGCGGCGAATGTGGATCTTGACCAGCGCGTCGCCCGGCTGGCCGGGCCCCTGCTCGCCCTGACCCTTCAGGCGGATGGTCTGGCCCTCCTCGACATAGGTGGGAAGCTTGACCGCCATCTTGCGGCCGTCAGGGAACATCGCCGTCACCTTCTCCGCGGTGGCGGCCTCTTCGACGGTGATGTCCAGCGTGACATTGAGGTCAGGCGCCTGGACCGGCTGGCGACGGTCGCCACGGCCTGGACCGCGCCCACCCGAAAAGGCCTCGCCGAAGATCTGGCTGAAGATGTCGCTGTTGCCGTCGAAAGGATCGCCGCCCGGACGACCGGTGCGGAATTCGAAATGCGCCCCGCCGGGGCCCTGCTGACGGCGGAATCCGGCAAACGGATCGCCACCGGCCGCGCCCTCGAAGCCCTGGAATCTCGGCTTGCCGTCGGCGTCGATCTCGCCGCGATCGTAAGCTGCGCGGCGCTTCTCGTCGCCGACGATCTCATAGGCCTGGTTGGCGGCCGCAAAACGCTCTTTCGCCTTCGGATCATTCGGATTCTGGTCCGGATGATGCTGCTTGGCGAGCTTGCGGTACGCCGATTTTATTTCCTTGGCCGAGGCGTTCTTGGCAACGCCCAGCACCTCATAGGGGTCGCGCATGCTTCCTGCCTGAAAGAGAGATTGGGTCCACAGTTGCCTTCTATATGCGCTCGCATAGGAAGAAATTCCAGTAGTGCAAGATGCCGATGGCGATTGAAATTAGAGCGCCTTGAACTCCTGCATGCGCCAGCCTCCGGCGTCGGCAATGCAGAGCTCGCCCTGGTACATGGCGACGCCGTCGAAACTTTCCCGCGTCGCGTTGAAGCGTCGGCAGGTCAAGCCGCCATCCTTGAGTTCCACCAGCTCGGTGATCGAGCCACGGGAGCCGGTGCCGGCATTGGCCCATGGCACCGCCTGGCCGCCGAGCTCCTGGATGTCGGCGGAAGACACCGCATTGCCGATCGTGGTCTGGTCCGAGTCGTTGTCGCTGCTTGCCGGCACGGCGGGCGCGGACGGCGCGCTGGAGGTGATGATCGAGCGGTCAACCTCCGCCTTCTCGAGGCTGAAGCCGCCGGCGCCACAGGCCGCGAGCGGAAGCGCCAATGTCAGCAACGCAGCCTTGGCGCTGGCCGAAGCAATAACGCTCCATTGCCCGCTGTCAAAAGCTTGCGCGATACGCGACAATCGGCGAACTCCTCCCGCAACGTTAAAAATTTGGAAAACTATGAACGAAAGCGAGTTAACAAGCGGTGACTTCGCCGAGGCTTTGGAGCCGTTCCGGCTGTTTGCCGAGTGGCTGGACGACGCCGTCAAGAGCGAGATCAACGACCCCAACGGCGTTGCGTTGGCAACCGTCGACGCCGACGGCATGCCGGATGTGCGGATGGTGCTGCTCAAGGGGTTCGACGAACGGGGATTTGTCTTCTACACGAATTTCGAGAGCGCCAAGGGCCGCGAGATTCTTGGCAGCATGAAGGCGGCGATGTGCTTCCACTGGAAATCGCTGCGCCGCCAGGTGCGCGTGCGCGGGCCGGTGGAGATCGTCAGCGACGCCGAGGCCGACGCCTATTATGCGACGCGGCCGCGCGGCAGCCGCATCGGCGCCTGGGCCTCGAAACAGTCGCGGCCGCTGGAAAGCCGCTTCGCGCTGGAAAAGGCGGTGGCCGAATACACGGCGCGCTATGCGATCGGCGAAATCCCCCGGCCGAAACACTGGTCGGGCTTCCGCATCCTGCCGCAGACGATCGAGTTCTGGCACGACCGCCCGTTCCGGCTGCATGACCGCATCGTGTTCTCGAGAAACGACGCCGGCGGCTGGGACAAGACGCGGCTCTACCCCTGAGATCGCCGAGAGCGAAGAGTTCAGCCTTTCTTGCGGGTCATGAAGGCGGTCAACGCCGCGCGCGCCTCGTCGGACTTCAGCCGCTCGCGGAAATGCTCGCTCTCGACCTTGATGCGGGCGACGATTTCCGCGCGCGGCTCACGCATCAGATCGCGGGCAATCTTAAGCGCCTGCGGCGGCTTGGCGGCGATCTCGGCCGCCGCAGCCAGCACCGCGCCTTCCAGTTCGTCTTCCGCGACCACATCGTAGATCAGGCCGGCGGCCTTGGCGCGCTCAGCCGAAAAACCTTCGCCGAGACCGAGCAGCGCGAAGGCGCCCTGGCGGCCGAGGACCTGCGGCGCGAGCAGGCTCGAGCCGGCCTCCGGCACGAGGCCGAGGTCGACGAAGGGCGTGCGGAAGAGCGTGCGCGGCGTGGCGAAGGTCAGGTCGCAGTGCAGATTGAGCGTGGTGCCGATGCCCACCGCTATGCCGTCGACACCCGAAACCATCGGCTTCTCCGCCTTGGCCAGCGCCATCAGGAAATCCCACACCTCGTTGCCGCCCTCGCCGCCGGTGGCGATCACCAGGAAATCCGCAAGGTCGTTGCCGGAAGAAAAGGCACCGGGCACCCCGAGAAAGACATGGACGCGAACGGTCGGATCGGCATCGCCTTCAGAAAGGGCGGCCGACATTTTCGCGTACATGGCACGTGTCAGCGCATTCTTCTTCTCAGGCTGGTTCATGCGGATGATCTGCACGGCGCCCCGGCGCTCGATGAGGATATGGTCGGTCACGATCGGTTCCTTCGGCTGACTGGCTGTTCAGGCGATCAGCGCCTTGCCGGCGGCGGCGAGGCTTTCGGCGCCGTCGATGACGCGCTCCTTGAGCGCGCGCGTCTCGCCTAGGAGGTTTTCGGCAAAGAAGCGGCAAAGCGCGACTCGGCCGCGGTCGGCTAGGCCGCCCTGCGCCAAATAAGCGCCGCCCGCGGCGAGCGAGATCAGGCGCAGATAGGGCGTGGCGCCAGCCATCGCGGCATCCGCCTTGCCGTCGGCCATCAGCCTTTGCAAGAAGCGCGTCGCCTCGTCGAGATCGGCAAGCGCGCGATCGAGATTGTCGGCGGTGCGGCCAAAACCCTCGATGTTGGAGGTGCGCACCGCATCGGCCATCGCTTTCAATTCGCCGATATAGCGATGCACGTGCTCGCCGCCGCCGAGCGGCAGTTTTCGCGAGACGAGGTCGATCGCCTGGATGCCGTTGGTGCCTTCATAGATCGGCGCGATGCGGGCGTCGCGATAGAGCGCCGCCGCGCCCGTCTCCTCAATGAAGCCCATGCCGCCATGCACCTGGATCCCCAGCGAAGCGACCTCGACGCCGACATCGGTCGAAAAGGCTTTTGCCAGCGGCGTCAAGAGATTAGCGCGGTCGCGCCAGTTGGCGGCGGCCTCGCCCTCGGCGACACGGGCACGGTCGATGGCGTGCGCACAGGTATAGGCGATAGCACGCGCGATCTGCGTCAGCGCCCGCATGGTGAGAAGATTGCGCTGCACGTCCGGGTGACGGACGATCGGCGCCATGCCGGACCCTGAATAATCAGATGCCTTGCCCTGCCGGCGCTCATTGGCATAGGCGATCGCCTTCTGCGTGGCGGTTTCGGCCACCGCAACGCCCTGCATGCCCACCGCGAGACGAGCGTTGTTCATCATCGTGAACATGCAGGCCAACCCTTTGTTCTCCTCGCCGACCAGCCAGCCGATGGCGCCGGGCCTCATGCCCTCAAAACCGTCGCCATAGATCATGGTGCAGGTCGGCGATGCATGGATGCCGAGCTTGTGCTCGAGGCCGGAACAGAAGACGTCGTTGCGGGCGCCGAGCGAGCCATCGTCATCGACCAGGAACTTCGGCACCAGGAAGAGCGAGATGCCGCGCGTGCCGGCGGGCGCGTCGGGCAGCCTCGCCAGCACCAGATGCACGATGTTGTCGGTGAAATCGTGCTCGCCATAGGTGATGAATATCTTCTGGCCGAAGATGCGGTAGGTGCCGTCGCCGGCAGGCTCGGCACGGGTGCGCAAAGCGGCGAGGTCCGAGCCGGCCTGCGGCTCGGTCAGGTTCATCGTGCCCATCCACTCGCCCGAGACGAGCTTGGCGAGGTATTTGGCCTTCAGCGCCTCGGAGGCGTGCTTGTCGAGCGCCTCGACCGCGCCCATGGTGAGCGTCGGACCGATGCCGAAGGCCATGGCGGCGGAGTTCCACATTTCGAGCGCGGCGACGCCGAGCATCGTGGGCAGGCCCTGGCCGCCATATTCGGCCGGCCCGGACAGCGCGTTCCAGCCGCCTTCGATCCAGCGCCGGTAAAGCTCCTTCCAGCCCGGCGGCGTGGTGACGGCGGCATCCACAAGCACCGCGCCATGCTCGTCGCCGATCTTGTAGAGCGACGCAACCTCCTCGCTGGCGAAGCGCCCGGCCTCGGCCAGGATCGCGTCGACCAGGTCCTCGCCGAGGTCGCCGAAGGTGCCGGCGTCCAGCGCCGGCTTCAGGCCGGCCACCTGCTTCAGCGTGAAGGCGATGTCCTCGACCGGTGCGCGATACATTGTGCCTGCTTCTCCTCCAGTGCGGCCAACCGTAGTCGCGCAGCCGAAGCGAGGCCATCCATTCTTCGGGCGGCCTACGCCCTTCTTTTTACGTAAACGTCAAACACGCGGATTTTGCAAGCGTAGACTTCGTCATCCACGGGTGGAGCGGGAGCGAAGCGGACGCGTACCACCCGAGGATCGTGTGTGTTGGTCCGGTGTCTGGTTTGAAGTGGGAAGGGGACCCGAGTGGATCCCTGGTCGTACTTGCGGACAGGCCGTGGCATGGCCCGGTCCCTTCCCACCGGTGAACCACCAGAATGGTCGCTGGCGCGTCACAAGAAGCGCGCCGGCCGACGGCACGCTGCCGCAGGAGCCGGGCCCGATCAGTTCGAGATTCAGTCGCTGTTCCGGCGCGCGGGTTGACAGCACTTCCTTAACCATAGCGGTTCAGGATCGTCCTCTGGTCAGTGGGGACACCCTGATTGAAAAAGCCGGCGCGCCCTCTTCGCCGCCTGGCGCTTCTCGCGGCTGCGGTTGCGCTGGGCACGGCGGCAAAGGCCTCGGATTTCTCCGAGCCGTGGAAGAATGCCGACCGCGCGCTGGTGATCGACGCCTACGAATATAACTCCATCGATTGGGCTGAGCTTGCCACCGACAAGCGCATCGTCGGCTTCATCAACAAGGCGTCCGACGGGCTGCCGCCGCCCTATTTCTGCTTCGGCGACGAGACAGAGGAGAAGCTCTGCAAGGCGCTGTGGAAGCGCCATGCGGTGACGCGCGAGCTTTTCCAGACGCGCAAGGTGGTGGCGAAGGCGCTCGGCCTGAAATGGGGCGCCTATCACCTCGCCCGCCCCGGCAATCCGGTCGAGCAGGCCAACAATTTCATCGATTTCGCCGAGCCGGCGCCGGACGATCTCATTGCCCTCGACATCGAGGGCATCGATCCCGCGCAATGGATGTCGCTCGAGGACGCGGAAGAATTCGTGCGCCAGGTGCATCGCCGCCTCGGTCGCTTCCCGGTGCTCTACTCGAACGGCAAGACCGCCCAGTACATCGCCGACAACCGTTACACCTACCGGCTGTTGTCGCGGCTGCCGCTCTGGTATGCGCGCTACAAGCCGGACATCGACGTGCATTTCCCGATGGGCAACTGGCAGGGTTACGCGCTCTGGCAGTTCGCGGCAAAGGCGAATTGCGGCCGCTTCAGCTGCCCCTATCGCGTGCCGGGCACGCCCAACGACATCGACGTCAGCGTCGCGCCGATGAAAGCCGATGCGTTGCGCCAGCAATGGGCCTTTGGCGGCTTGATCGACGTGCCGGCGGATTACCTCGCCTCGATCCCGGTGCCGATCCCGCGCGAAGCGGGCCTCGCCGGCAAGGTCACCATCACCTATGCCGATGTGGCGACGCCGCCGACCATCGAGGAAATGGTCGCGGTGCTCGGCGCGCGCTGGGAGAAATTCCGCGACGGATTCCGAATGCCGGTGGTCAAGACCGTGCCGCAGCGCCCGAGCTTCGGCATCGTGCAATATGTCGCCTGGAAACGGGCCGGACAGCGCACGCCCGAACAGCTCGACGCCGCCTTCGCGGCCGCCGATCCGGTCAGCACTGCATCGACGACGCTCGACCACCGCAGGCAGTAGTCAACGGCAGCGTCAACGATGATTGCCCAGGCTGGCATACATGCCGGTGGTGCGGAACTGTGTGGGCGTGATGCCGTAGCAGCGGCGAAACACCTTGGAAAAGTAGTTCGGGTCGTCGAAACCGCACAGAACAGCGACTTCCTTTACCGGCAGGAAATCGGCCTTGGTCAGCAACTTGGCGGCGCGCTGCAGCCGCTGCTGCAGGACGAATTCGGCCGGCGGCAATCCTTCGCTCTCGGCGAAGCAGCGCGAGAAATGGGCGCGGCTGAGGCCGCTGATTTCGACCAGCTCCGCCACCGGCAGCGGCTTGTCGAGATTGGCGTTGATGTGATCGATGACCGGCTGCATGGCGCTCTGCTTCTCGGCGAAGGCGTGCGAGCCGAAGACATCGTCGTAAAGCGCCATCGCCGCCTCATAGGCGATCGCCGAGGCCGCGCCCGGCGAGGCGGCGCCCTTGATCAGGCGCAGGCTGCAATCGGCAAGGTGATCGATGGTCGCCGGCTGCAGCCGGAACACGGGACCTGAGACGCTGAGGATCGACTTGTGGACGCGGAGCGCCTCCTCGCCGTTCATCGATATCCAGAAATATTCCCAGCGGTCGCCCTTGGCCAGCCAGTAGCGATGGTTGTGCGGCACCAGCACCAACAGCGTATCGTTCGCCTGCAGGCGGTAATTGCGGCTTTCATAGCGCAATTGTCCGGTGCCGCTGATCGTATGCTGGAGCACGGTAAACGGGATCTGGCCGCGCTTTCGCCCGTCCCAGTCGTAAGTCTCGTCCTCGCGCACCTCGTAGCCGGTGCTGGTCGGCATGGCGTGCAGGCGCTGGCGCCCGCGCGGCAGCGAGATCGTGCGCATTAGCTTTCCATTGGCGATCAGATCCTGCAGCACAAAATTACCCTCGAAAGCATAATCCTTCTCTGGCCGCGCCGGCGAATAAGCGCATAATCCGGCTCACTCAAGAACGGGAAAGACCCGCGGTCGAGGAGCGGGCGGGAGGAGAAAGAGCTGGATTTCCGGCTCCACATGGCGAGCGCGCCTGCCGGCGCGCGGCCATATCCTCCCTTGCTGCTCCTTGCCTAACATTCGATTGGATCGAGGTGAAGGTGATGAGCTTCAAAATCGCTATTATTGGCGCCGGCAGCGTCGGCTTCACCAAGAAGCTGTTCACCGACATTCTCTGCGTGCCCGAATTCAAGGACATCGAATTCGCGCTGACCGACATCAGCGAGCACAATCTCGGGATGATCCAGGCGATCCTCGATCGGATCGTGGAAGCAAACGGGCTGCCGACCAAAGTGACGGCGACGACCGACCGCCGCAAGGCGCTGGAAGGCGCGCGCTACATCATCAGCTGCGTGCGCGTCGGCGGTCTCGAAGCCTATGCCGACGACATCCGCATCCCGCTGAAATACGGCATCGACCAATGCGTCGGCGACACGATCTGCGCCGGCGGCATCCTCTACGGCCAGCGCAACATCCCGGTGATCCTCGACTTCTGCAAGGACATCCGCGAGGTCGCCGAGACCGACGCCAAGTTCCTGAACTACGCCAACCCGATGGCGATGAACACCTGGGCCGCGATCGAATACGGCAAGATCGACACGGTCGGGCTCTGCCACGGCGTGCAGCACGGCGCCGAACAGATCGCCGAGGTGCTCGGCGCGAAGTCGCCCAGGGAGCTCGACTATGTCTGCTCCGGCATCAACCACCAGACCTGGTTCATCGAGCTCAGGCTGAACGGCCGCGCGATCGGCAAGGACGAGCTGGTCGCCGCCTTCGAAGCGCATCCGGTCTATTCGAAGCAGGAGAAGCTGCGCATCGACGTGCTGAAGCGCTTCGGCGTGTATTCGACCGAAAGCAACGGGCATCTGTCCGAATACCTGCCCTGGTACCGCAAGCGCCCCGACGAGATCACACGCTGGATCGACATGTCGGACTGGATCCATGGCGAGACCGGCGGCTATCTGCGCTACTCGACCGAGACCCGCAAATGGTTCGAAACCGAGTATCCGCAGTTCCTCGAAGCGGCGTCGAAGCCGATCGACCCGGCGAGGCGCTCCAACGAGCATGCCAGCCACATTCTCGAGGCGCTGGAAACAAACCGCGTCTACCGTGGCCATTTCAACGTCAAGAACAACGGAGTGATCACCAACCTGCCGCAGGACGCCATCATCGAGTCGCCCGGCTTCGTCGATCGCTTCGGCATCAACATGGCCGCCGGCATCACACTGCCCGAGGCATGCGCCGCCACCTGCATGTCCTCGATCAACGTCCAGCGCATGTCGGTGCATGCCGCGATCGCCGGCGACATCGATCTCTTGAAGCTCGCCATGCTGCACGATCCGCTGGTCGGCGCGGTGTCGACGCCGGAGGAGGTCTGGCAGATGGTGGACGAGATGGTCGTCGCCCAGGCCGCCTGGCTGCCGCAATATGCCGACGCCGTGCCGGCGGCAAAGGAGCGGCTTGCGAAGTCGAAGGTCAAGACCCGCGAATGGGCGGGCGCGGCGCGGCGCAACGTCCGCTCGATCGATGAACTGCGCGCCGAAAAGGCGGCACTGAAACAGGCCGGCTGAGATTTCGGGTAGGCGGACCTGCAGGAGGCAGGTCAGCCGAAACGGTCCCCAAAATAAAGATCAAGCGGCGGGCAAGCAGCAGACGTTCAAAACATTTGGGAGGAGACAATGAGGAACTTACACAGAATTGGCATTGCCGCCGGACTGGCGCTCGGCGTTTCTATTCCGGCGCTCACCGCTTTCGCTTCGGAACCGACGATCCCGCCGGAGCCGGCGACATTCCCGGCCGAGGGCAAGATCCATTATGTGGCGCGCGACTCCATCCTGGAGTTCAAGGCGCTGCCCGATTACCACGAGCCGGACTGGGTGACGCAGAAATACGTCAAGACCGGCAAGCTGCCGCCGCTCAAGGACAGGCTGCCCAAGGAACCGCTGGTCTTCAAGACCGCCAACATGCCGGACGGCATCGGCGTCTATGGTGACACGATGCGCCATGTCATCGGCGGCAGGCCGGAAGGCTGGAACTACGCTGCCGGCCAGACGCAAGGCTGGGGCGGCATCGACATCGCGCTTTCCGAATGCCTGACACGCACCGCGCCGCTGTTCCAGGTCGACGCGAAGGACACCGAGCCGCTGCCGAACCTCGCCAGGAGCTGGGAATGGTCGAAAGACGGCCACAAGCTGACCATGCATCTCGTCGAAGGCGCCAAATGGTCGGACGGCGTGCCCTTCAACGCCGACGACGTCATGTTCTACTGGGATGACGAGGTGGTCGACCCCAACGTGTCGCCGCTCAACGGGGCGACGCCCGAAACCTTCGGCGTCGGCACGACGCTCAAGAAGATCGACGACTACACTGTCGAATGGACGTTCAAGGAAGCGTTTCCGAGGCAATATCTCTACGCGATGGCCTACGGCACCTTCTGCCCCGGCCCGGCGCACATTTTGAAGCCGCAGCATCCGAAATATTCGAAGAACACCTACGACCAGTTCAAGAACGCCTTCCCGCCGGAATACATGAACATGCCGGTGATGGGCGCCTGGGTGCCGGTCGAATACCGCCCGGACGACATCATCGTCATGCGGCGCAACCCTTACTATTGGAAGGTCGACGAAAAGGGAAACCAACTGCCTTATCTCAACGAGCTGCAATACAAGCTCTCGACCTGGGCAGATCGCGACGTCCAGGCCGTCGCAGGCTCGGGCGACTTCTCCAATCTCGAGCAGCCCGAGAACTTCGTCGCCTCGCTGAAGCGCGCGGCTGACAAGAACGCGCCGGCACGGCTTGCCTTCGGTCCGCGGCTCATCGGCTACAATCTGCGTATGAATTTTTCCGCCAATGGCTGGGGCAACCCGGACGAGCGCGGCCAAGCGATCCGCGAATTGAACCGCAACGAGGATTTCCGCAAGGCCGTGACCATGGCGATCGACCGCAAGGCGCTCGGCGACTCGCTGGTCAAGGGACCGTTCACCGCCATCTATCCCGGCGGCTTCTCCTCCGGCACCAGCTTCTATGACCGCAAGTCGACGGTTTATTATCCGTTCGATCTCCAAGGGGCCAAGGCCGAGCTCGCCAAGGCCGGTCTCAAGGATACCGACGGCGACGGCTTCGTGAACTTCCCGGCGGGCACCGCCGGCGGCAAGAATGTCGAGATCGTGATGCTGGTCAACAATGACTACACCACCGACAAGAGCCTTGCCGAGGGCGTCGTGGCGCAGATGGAGAAGCTTGGGCTGAGGGTCGTGCTCAACGGGGTCAACGGCACGCAGCGCGACGCGATCCAGTATTCCGGCCGCTTCGACTGGCTGATCCGGCGCAATGACCAGGAGCTCACCTCCGTTGTGCAGAACACGGAGCAACTCGCTCCGGTCGGTCCCAAGACCAGTTGGAACCATCGCGCGCCTGAAAGCGGCGAAGTCGATCTGATGCCGTTCGAGAAGGACCTCGTCGACATCGTGAACAAGTTCGTCACGACGCAGGACAACGACCAGCGCGCCGACCTGATGAAGAAGTTCCAGAAGATCTCGACCGAGCACGTCTATAATGTCGGGCTGACGGAATATCCCGGCGCGCTGATCGTCAACAAGCGCTTCTCCAACATCCCGCAGGGAACGCCGATCTTCATGTTCAACTGGGCCGAGGATTCGATCATCCGCGAACGCGTCTTCGTCGCAGCCGACAAACAGGCGAAATATGAGCTCTTCCCCGACGAGCTTCCCGGCAAGCCCGGAGACAAGGGGCCGATGAACTAGTTAACCTCCGACGAAGAGAACTCCGGTCGCGCCAGCTGGCGCGGCCGGACAAAGCCAAATCTCCGGTAGCGCCCAAGGAGCGACCGGCCAGCAAAGGAAGCCGACCATCCATGTTGCGATTCCTGCTCATGCGCATAGCGTCGGCGCTTCCCGTGCTCGCCATCTTGAGCCTGGTCACCTTCGCCATCATCCAGGCGCCGCCGGGCGACTATGCCGACTACATCAAATCGCAGCTCATCAACCAGGGCGGCGCCTCCTATGCCGAGGCGGATGCACAGGCCCAGGCCTACCGGAAAGAACACGGCCTCGATAAGCCGCTGCCCGTTCAGTATCTCAACTGGATCGGCGGCATCGTCACGCGCGGCGATTTCGGCTACAGCCTCTACTACAACAGGCCGGTGGCGGACGTGGTCGGCGAGCGCCTGCCGCGCACGCTGCTCCTGGCGCTGGTCTGCCACCTGCTCGCCTCGGTGCTGGGCATAAGCTTCGGCATTTGGGCGGCGACCCGCCAGTATTCCTGGATCGACTCGACGCTCTCGGCCATCTCCTTCCTCGGCATGACGGTGCCGCGCTTCCTGATGGCGCTGATCATCGTTTATCTGTTGGTCTTCCAATTCAACGTGTCGGAGATCGGCAGCTTCTTCTCGCCGCAATATGGCGGCGCGCCATGGTCTTGGGCGAAATTCCTCGACCTGGTCAAGCATGTCTGGCCGGTGGTGGCAATCGCGACCTTCGGCGGGCTCGCCTACAATATGCGCGTCATGCGCGGCAACCTGCTC
Source organism: Mesorhizobium sp. M1A.F.Ca.IN.022.06.1.1 (assembly GCF_003952605.1). NCBI lineage: Bacteria > Pseudomonadati > Pseudomonadota > Alphaproteobacteria > Hyphomicrobiales > Phyllobacteriaceae > Mesorhizobium > Mesorhizobium sp. M1A.F.Ca.IN.022.06.1.1. The sequence continues at coordinate 1,470,566 of NZ_CP034455.1, forward strand.
GACACGCTCAACGCACAATATGTCGAGACGGCCAAAGCCAAGGGCCTGACCGGCGGCGCCGTCGTGATGCGCCATGCCGTGCCCAACGCGCTGCATCCATTGGTCATGTATCAAGGCGTGGTGCTGCCCTACATGCTGACCGGCGAGATCGAGACGGCGATCATCTTCGCGCTGCCGACCGTCGGGCCGGCGATCGTGGGCTCGATGGCGGTGGGCGACGTCTATGTGACGGCAACCTTCATGATGGTTCTGTCGGCGACGCTGATCGTCGGCAACATCATCGCCGACATGCTGCTGGTCCTGCTCGACCCCCGCGTGCGCCAGTTTGGGGAGCACTAGATGCTGGCCCGCGATCCCTCACCCCCGCCACCCGCCGAAGGAGCCGCGATTTCGGCCGCGCATGGCAACGAGAGCTACATCGCGCTTGTCTGGCGACGGCTGCAGCGCTCCTGGACCGGCATGGCCGGGCTGTGCCTGGTGGTGCTGCTGCTTCTCATGACCCTTTTCGCGGAATTCCTCGCGCCTCTCGACCCGAAAGCGACCGATATCGCCTTCGCGCCGCCGCAGATGGCTAGCTTTCACGACAAGGACGGCAACTTCGTCGCGCGGCCAAGAATTTACGCGCTGGCCGAATCGACCGACCTCGACCCCGTGACCTTCCAGCCGATCGTCGGCCCCGATTACGATCATCCACGACTGCTCGGCTTCTTCGTCGAGGGCGCGCCCTACAAACTCTTCGGCCTCATCCCGGCGAACCGGCATTTCTTCGGCTCGATGGACGGCCAGCCGGTGCATTTCCTCGGCACCGACAAGTTCGGCCGTGATGTGCTGTCGCGCGCCATCCATGGTTCGCGCGTCTCACTGATGATCGCGCTGACGGTGGTCTTCATCATCACCCTGATCGGAACCAGTGTCGGCATGGTGTCCGGCTATTTCGGCGGCCGGTTCGATGTCTGGATGCAGCGCTTCGTCGAACTGGTGCTCGCCTTCCCGCAACTGCCGCTTTACCTGGCGCTGACGACGCTGATCCCGGTCACCGCGCCGACCAATGTCTTTCTCGCCTTCGTCATCATCGTCATGTCGGCGCTTGGCTGGGCGCAGATGTCGCGCGAGGTACGCGGCAAGACGCTGGCGCTGGCGCGCATCGACTATGTGCGCGCGGCCATGGCGGTGGGCGCCACCGATCGGCGGATCATCATCCAGCACATCTTTCCCAATGTGATGAGCCATGTGATCGTCGCCGTGACGCTGGCGATCCCAACGGTGGTGCTTCTGGAATCCTTCCTCGGCTTCCTCGGCTTCGCGGTGAAGCCGCCGCTGATCTCGTGGGGCCTGATGCTGCAGGACACCGCGACCTATTCGGTCATCGGCACCTATCCGTGGATTCTGTCGCCGGTCGGCTTCGTGCTGATCACGGTCTTTGCCTTCAACGCGTTGGGCGACGGCCTGCGCGATGCCGTCGATCCCTATTGAGGTGGCAGGAATGACGACGATCGCGCTTGCCGAATCCTTCGCTCCCGCCGTCCGGCTCGACCATGACGGACGCCAGGACCAGCCGGTCATCGACGCCCGCAACATCGAAGTCGCCTTCAAGGTCGAGCACGGCATCGTCGAGGCGGTGAAGAACGTCTCGTTCCAGCTCTATCGCGGCGAGACGATCGCGATCGTCGGCGAATCCGGATCCGGCAAATCGGTGACGGCGCGCACCGTCATGGGGCTCTTGTCGCGGCGGGCGACGGTATCGCCGAGGTCAAGCGTCGACTATCTCGGGCAAAATATCCTGAAATTCGCCGAGAGCGCCCGGCGCAAGCTGCGCGGCAATCGCATCTCGATGATCTTCCAGGAGCCGATGAGCTCGCTCAACCCGATCTATTCGGTCGGCAGCCAGATCGTCGAAGCGATCCGGGTGCACCGCAAGGTGAGCCGCAAAGAGGCCTGGGCGCGAGCGCTTCAGCTTTTGCGGCATGTCCAGATTCCCGAACCCGAAGCACGCCTCAAGCAGTATCCGCACCAGCTCTCCGGCGGCCAGCGGCAGCGCGTCATGATCGCCATGGCTTTGGCCAACGAGCCCGATGTACTGATCGCCGACGAGCCAACCACCGCGCTCGACGTCACCGTCCAGGCGCAGATCCTCAACCTGATCCGCAATCTGCAGAAAGAAATGCGGATGGCGGTGGTTCTGATCACGCACGATCTCACCGTCGTGCGCAAGTTCTCCGACTATGTCTATGTCATGCAGCATGGCGAGATGCGCGAGCATAACGTCACCGAGCGGCTCTTCGCCGATCCGCAGCATCCCTACACAAAGCGGCTGCTCGCATCCGAACCACACGGCCGGCCGAAGCCGCTGCCCGATAAGTCCAGCACGATCCTCGAGGCGAACGGCGTGCGCGTCTGCTTCACGCTGCGGCACGGCACGTTCCTTAAGCCGGACTGGCGCGAGCTGGTTGCGGTCGACGATCTCGACCTCAAACTTTGCCGTCACGAGACGCTGGGCCTGGTCGGCGAATCCGGTTCCGGCAAGACCACTTTCGGTCAGGCGCTGCTTCGGCTGCTCGACGCGAGGCGCGGCGAGATCCGCTTCGATGGCCAGCCGATCCAGGATCTCACGCGCGCCGAGATGCGGCCGCTGCGCTCGCGCATGCAGATCGTCTTCCAGGATCCGTTCTCCTCGCTCAACCCGCGCATGACGATCGGCCAGATCATCGAGGAAGGCCTGGTCGTGAACAGGATCGGGGCCACACGGCGCGAGCGGATCGAGCGGGTGCGTGAGGCGCTGGTCAGCGCCGGCATGCCCGGCGATATCCTGTCGCGGTTTCCGCACGAATTTTCGGGCGGCCAGCGGCAGCGCATCGCGATCGCGCGGGCCATCGCACTGGAGCCGGAATTCATCCTGCTCGACGAGCCGACATCGGCGCTCGATCTTTCCGTCCAGGCGCAGATCATCGACCTGCTGCGCAAGCTGCAGGACGAGCGCGGCTTGAGCTATCTCTTCATCTCGCACGACCTCAAGGTGGTGCGGGCGCTCTGCCACCGCGTGATCGTCATGCAGCACGGCAAGATCGTCGAACAGGGGCCCGTAGACGAGGTCCTCACCAGTCCCAAGACCGCCTACACCGAACGGCTCGTCCGGGCCGCTTTCGACGTGGCGTGACCATATTCCGGAGGCTCACAGTGGCAAGAAATCCCAGGATCACCTTCATCGGCGCCGGCTCGACGGTGTTCATGAAGAACATTGTCGGCGACGTGCTGCAGCGCCCGGCGCTGTCGGGCGCGACGATCGCTTTGATGGACATCAACCCGCAGCGGCTGGAAGAGAGCGCCATCGTCGTCAACAAGCTGATCGCGACCCTCGGCGTGAAGGCGAAGGCCGAGACCTATTCCGACCAACGCAAGGCGCTGTCCGGTGCCGATTTCGTCGTCGTCGCCTTCCAGATCGGCGGTTACGAGCCCTGCACCGTCACCGACTTCGAGGTGCCCAAGAGATATGGCCTGCGCCAGACGATCGCCGACACGCTGGGCGTCGGCGGCATCATGCGGGGCCTGAGGACGGTGCCGCATCTGTGGAGGATCTGCGAGGACATGCTCGCCGTCTGCCCCGACGCGATCATGCTGCAATACGTCAACCCAATGGCGATCAACACCTGGGCGATCGCCGCGAAATTCCCCCAGATCAAACAGGTTGGGCTCTGCCATTCGGTGCAGGGCACGGCGATGGAGCTGGCGCACGACCTCGACCTTCCCTATGAGGAGATCCGCTACCGCGCAGCTGGCATCAACCACATGGCGTTTTACCTCAAGTTCGAGCATCGCCAGCCGGACGGCTCCTACCGCGACCTCTATCCCGACCTTGTCCGCGCCTATCGCGAAGGCCGCGCGCCGAAGCCCGGCTGGAACCCGCGCTGCCCCAACAAGGTGCGCTACGAGATGCTGACCCGGCTCGGCTATTTCGTCACCGAAAGCTCGGAGCATTTCGCCGAATACACGCCCTATTTCATCAAGGAAGGTCGCCCCGACCTGATCGAGAAATACGGCATCCCGCTTGACGAATATCCGAAGCGGTGCATCGAGCAGATCGAACGCTGGAAGGGTCAGGCGGAGGCCTACCGCTTGGCCGACCGGATCGAGGTCGAGCAGTCAAAGGAATATGCCTCCTCGATCATGAACTCGGTGTGGACCGGCGAGCCGTCGGTCATCTACGGCAATATCCGCAACAATGGCTGCATCACCTCGCTGCCTTTAGACTGCGCGGCGGAAGTGCCGTGCCTGGTCGATGCTTCCGGCATCCAGCCGACCTATATCGGCGAGCTGCCGCCGCAGCTGACGGCGCTGATCCGCACCAACATCAATGTTCAGGAATTGACGGTGCGGGCGCTGATGAGCGAGAGCCGCGAGCACATCTACCACGCGGCGATGATGGACCCGCACACGGCGGCCGAGCTCGATCTCGATCAGATCTGGTCGCTGGTCGACGACCTGCTTGCAGCGCATGGGGACTGGTTGCCGGCCTGGGCGCGACCAGGCAAGAGCAAGGCTGCCTGATTAGAGCAATTTCAGGAAAAGTGAGAAGCGGTTTTCCGTCCGAAATTGCGTCAAAACAAATAGACGGGAGATTTCGCCGTTTCCGTGAAACGGTGAAATGCCCTATTTGCCGGTCTGCTCGCGCTCGACGGCGCGCCAGCCGATGTCGCGGCGGAAGAAACCCTGCGGCCAGTCGATATGATCGGTCGCCCCGTAGGCCTTTTTTTGTGCCTCCCCGACGGTTGCGCCGGTTGCGGTGACGTTGAGCACGCGGCCGCCATTGGCGACGAGCGCGCCGCCATTGATGGCGGTGCCCGCGTGGAAGATTTCGGCGCCGTCGCTGGCGGCCTCGTCGAGACCGCGGATGACCGAGCCCTTTTCCGGCGTGCCGGGATAGCCCCTCGCCGCCATCACCACGGTCAGGGCCGCGTCGTCGCTCCAGCGGACCGACATGTGCGCGAGCTGGCCGTCGACAGCGGCGTTGAGCAGGACGAGCAGGTCGTCCTTCAGCCGCATCATCAGCACCTGGCATTCGGGATCGCCGAAGCGGGTGTTGTACTCGATCAGCTTGGGGCCTTGGTCGGTGATCATCAAACCGGCGAAGAGGATGCCGGCGAAAGGCGCGCCGAGATTGGCCATGCCGCGCATCGTCGGCTCGATGATCTCGCGCATGGTGCGCTCGGTCATCTCGGGCGTCATCACCGGCGCCGGCGAATAGGCGCCCATGCCGCCGGTGTTCGGACCGGTATCGCCGTCGCCGACGCGCTTATGGTCCTGCGCGGTGCCGAAGGGCAGCGCGGTGGCGCCGTCGCAGAGGCAGAAGAAGCTCGCCTCCTCGCCGGTCAGATATTCCTCGACGACGACCTCGGCGCCGGCGGAGCCAAAAGCGCCGTCGAAACAGGCGTCGAGCGCGGCAAGCGCCTCCTCCAGCTTCATGGCGATGGTGACGCCCTTGCCGGCGGCAAGGCCGTCAGCCTTGATGACGATCGGCGCGCCCATCTTTTCGACATAGGCCTTGGCCGCGGCGAGATCGCCGAAGCGGCCATAGGCTGCGGTCGGGATGTTGAACTTGGCGCAAAGATCCTTGGTAAAGCCCTTCGAGCCTTCGAGCCGCGCCGCCGCCTTGGAGGGGCCGAAGACGCGGATGCCCCAGGCGCGCAAATCATCGGCAATGCCAGCCACCAGCGGCCCTTCCGGACCGACCACGACGAGGTCGATCTTCTTCTCCTGGCAGAAGGCGGCCACAGTGGAGTGGTCGGCGATGTCCAGCTTGACCAGTTCGGCGAAACGGCCGATGCCGGGATTGCCGGGCGAAGCATAGAGCTTCGTCAGCAGCGGCGACGCGGCGATCTTCCAGGCAAGCGCATGTTCGCGGCCGCCGGAGCCGAGAAGAAGAACGTTCATGGCCACCTCTTGCTGATCGTCTCCCCGAACCCGCTATTGGTCCAAGGGCGACGGGTCAAGGCATCTTGGCGTTTCGGGGGGCGATTGCACACGGGAAGATTGCCCACATCAAGACGCAATGAGGCAATTTGCCGATGGGAAACCGATCCCGCCCGGCCCAATCCAAAGTCGACTCAGCTCCGGAAAACGACAGGGAACCAGTCCTCGCGCAACTTCTGGCCGGGCTTGATGTGCTTCCCATGCAGCGCATTGTTCTCGCCCGCGACGCGCGCCTGCGCCTATCGAAGGCGGCACTCGCCTTCATCGAGACAGCGAAAGCATGGTTCGCCAGTCACGATGTTTTCACTGCCTGAGCGACAACGCGGCTGCTTGACGGCGCCCATCGCTGCTGCCACTCCAGCACGATGGAAACCATCCAGTCGAAAGCAGCCCAAGGCCGCGTCGCGGACGCGCCGAGCGGCCATTGGGTTTACCGGGTGCTGCCGCGCTGGCTGTGGCCCTATGCGCAGCTTGCGCGCTGGGACCGGCCGATCGGCTGGCAGCTGCTCTTGTGGCCCTGCTGGTGGTCGGCGGCTCTTGCGGCCAGCGCCTATCCGCGGCCGACGGATCCGCTGCTGACGCTGTTGCCCGCGCCCTGGTACCTGTTCCTGTTTTTCATCGGCGCCGTCGCCATGCGTGGCGCCGGCTGCACCTACAACGACATCGTCGACGAAGACATCGACAACCAGGTCGAGCGCACCCGCTCGCGGCCGCTGCCGGCCGGCAAGGTGAAGCGCCGCCAGGCCTGGGCGTTTCTGATCATCCAGGCGCTGGTCGGGCTCGCAGTGCTTTTGCAGTTCAACAGCTTCGCCATTCCGCTCGGCATCGCCTCGCTGGCCATTGTCGCGATCTACCCGTTCATGAAGCGCATCACCAATTGGCCGCAATTCGTGCTCGGGCTCGCCTTCTCCTGGGGCGCGCTGATGGGCTGGGCGGTCGAGTTCGGCGATCTCGATGGCCCCGCCATCATGCTCTATATCGGCTCGATCCTGTGGGTGATCGGCTACGACACGATCTACGCGCATCAGGACAAGGAAGACGACGCCATCGTCGGCGTGCGCTCGACGGCACGCCTGTTCGGCGACAACACGAAGACCTGGCTCACCGGGCTCTATGGCGGCACGCTTGCCTGCTTCGCCATCGCCTTTGCCTCGGCTCAAGTGCCGATGCCGGCGCTGGCCGGGCTGATTGCCGCCGGCGCGCATATGGCGCGCCAGATCATCCGGCTCGACATCAACGATCCCGATCAGTGCCTGAAGCTGTTCAAGTCGAACAACCAGGTCGGCTGGCTGATTTTTCTGGGGCTGATCGGCGGGGCGTTTTGGGTGGTGCTGAAGCCGCTGGTGTAGCGCCTCTCCTTCTCCCCTTGTCGTGGGAGGGTGGATCGGCGCGCAGTGCCGAGACGGTTGAGGGTGTTTCAGCGGAGTGAGAGCTCGGCGTTTCCTGGAGAACCCCTCATCCGTCGCCTTCGGCGACACCTTCTCCCACAAGGGGGAGAAGGGAAGGGTCGCTGCTATTCGCGCGCGATAATCTCCTCACCGCCGACGACGAGACGCAGGCCGAGATTGCCGGTCCTGCGGCGGGCGAGGAAGCGCGGGCGGCGCATGTTGGAGACACGGCCCTGGCGGCGTTCCTGCGGCGGCAGCGCTTTGATTGCGGCGCCCAGCGATTCCTCCAGCGTGCGGGCGACGCCGTCGGCCTCGATCAGAAGCATCGGCAGGCGATAAGCGTCGGCCCAGGCGCGCCAGTCGGCGGCGACGTCGTCGAGATCGTCGGCGACCAAAAGCGGCACCGACAGCATCGGATCATTGTGCAGAAGTTCCAAAGTCACGGTGACATTGCCGTCCGGATCCTCCATGGCGCGGGCGGCGACACCACGGAAGGCATTGGCGGGCAGCGCGATGATCGCCGGCACGCCGCTCATCTCCAGCGTGCGGCGAATGACGGCGCCGCGCGGGTCGATGGTGAAGGTTACATCGCCATAGTCGTCGCGCGTGGCATAGCTTACCATCTGCGGCAGGCGAAACGGGTCGAGACGCATGTTGCGCCCCGCCCAGACTGGCTTCAGTCCAGTGTTCATTCGAATGCCTTCCTGTTTCTCCTGAGGGCCGTTTTCCGGTTCTCTCCGGGCCGGTTTTTCCGGCCTCGTTATGCGGGAAACATTAGCGCTCGCTTCTTACCGCCGCGCTTAAGAAAGTCAGTTAAATTTTGCTGATCGGAGCCGATGGTTATCGGAATGCGACCAGCCACAAGATGTTGGAAGAATTAGATAACCTTACCGGGATTCATGATGCCGGCCGGGTCGAAGGCCGCCTTCACCCGGCGCATCAGATCGATCGCCATTGGCGGGGCCGTGGCGATCAGCTCGTCGCGCTTCAATTGGCCGATGCCGTGCTCGGCCGAGATCGAGCCGTGGAAGGAACGCACGACATCGTGCACGGCCTTGTTCATCGGGTGGTAGAGCTCAAGGAACGGGTCGTCCTGCCAATCCAGCGGGCGAGAGATGTTGTAGTGAAGATTGCCGTCGCCCATGTGGCCGAAGCAGACGACGCGGGCGCCGGGACAGACAGTCTGGACCACGCCTGCCGCCTTTTCGATGAACTCCGGGATCGAGGCGATCGGCACCGAGATGTCGTGCTTGATCGAGGCGCCCTCCGGCTTCTGGCATTCTGGCAGCGTCTCGCGGAAATTCCAGAAGGCGTCGCCCTGGGCAAGACTTGCCGACACCACCGCATCGCCGACGATACCCTGATCGAGGCCGGCCGAAAGAATCTCCTCGATCAGCGCCTTGCCATCTTCTTCCGAGCGACCTGAAGAGACCTGCATCAGGGCATACCACGGCCAGTCATCCGCCAGCGGTCGGGTGATCCCTTGCCCATGCTTAAGCGTGAAGTCGTAAGGCCGTTTGGCGATCAGCTCGAAAGCCGTGAGCGAAGCACCGGCGCGATCCATCGCCAAGCTGAACAGCGAGAGCGCTGCCTGGGGCGACGACAGGCCGGCGAAGGCAACCTCCCTGCCCTTCGGCTTCGGAAAGAGCTTCAGCACCGCGGCGGTGATGACGCCGAGGGTGCCCTCGGCGCCGACGAAGAGGTTTTTCAGATCGTAGCCGGTGTTGTCCTTCTTCAGCTTGCGCAGATCGTCGAACACTTCGCCGGTCGGCAGCACCACTTCGACGCCGAGGCAAAGCTCGCGCGCATTGCCATAGGCAAGCACGCCGGTGCCCCCGGCGTTGGAAGAGAGATTGCCGCCGATCTGGCAGGAGCCTTGGGCTGCAAGCGACAGCGGGAACAGCCGGTCGGCAGCGTCGGCCGCTTCCTGGAGCGTCTGCAGGATGACGCCGGCCTCGGCGGTGATGGTGTTCGACAGGACATCGATCTCGCGGATGCGGTTCAGCCGCGACAGCGAGAGCACGATGTCGCGGCCGGACTTGTCCGGCACTTGGGCGCCGACCAGCCCGGTGTTGCCGCTCTGCGGCACGACCGGCGTGCCGGTCTCGGTCGCGAGCCGCATGATGCGGCTCACTTCCTCGACGCTGCCTGGCCTCAGCACCAGCGGTGTCCGGCCATGCCAGAGGCCGCGCCGCTCGGCGATGTAGGGCGCGATGTCAGCCTGATCGCGCAGCGCGTATCTGTCGCCGACGATGGCAGCGAAGCGGTCGATGAGGGCAGGATCGAGGTCGAAGGGCTGGTCGTTCATGCGCCCAAACCTAGAGCAATTCCAGGAAAAGTGTGAAGCGGTTTTCCGTCCGGAATTGCGTCAAAACAAAGAGATAGGCTCAGTCGATCTTGTCACGCGGGGCGGCGGCGCGCGCGAGCCGGTCGTTGATCGCCTCGCCCAAGCCGTCGGCCGGGATCGGCTCGACGGCGATCGTGGCCGCGCCGCTGCGGTCGAGCGCCTGCATATAGGCGAACAGATTGGCGGCGGCCTCCCGCAGATCCCCCGCCTCGGAAAGATTGCGCAGCGCCACGGCATCCTGCCAGCCTTCAGCGCGAGCGCGGCCGAAGGCGAGCAGCGCCTCGCCGCTTGCGATCTTGCCGACGTTGAGCCGCATCAATGCGCCGGGCGCGTAATGCGAGGCGAGCATGCCGGGCGCCTGGATGCCGGCAGCACCGCGCATCAGCTTTGCGCCGGCCGCCTCTTCAATGTCCCCGGCAGCGATGCCGCCGGGTCGCAGCAGACGCAGCTTGCCGTCCTCGATCTTGACGATGGTCGATTCCAGGCCGACGGGCGTCGCGCCGCCGTCGACCACCAGCTTGATCTTCCCGCCGAGATCGGCCGACACGGCCTCGGCCGTCGTGGCGCTGATCCTGCCGGAGGAATTGGCGCTCGGCGCCGCGAGCGGCCGGCCCAATCTCGCGATCAGCTCGCCGCCGAAGCCTCTCGGCATGCGCAGCGCGATCGTGTCAAGCCCGGCTGTGACGAGCGGATGGATGCCGTTTTCCGCGCGCTGCGGCAACACCAGCGTCAGCGGACCGGGCCAGAAAGCTTCCGCCAGCTTTGTTGACAATAGATCGAATGTAGCAATGCGGTTTGCCATGGCGAGGTCGGCGACATGGGCGATCAGCGGGTTGAAGCGCGGGCGCCCCTTGGCCTCGAAGATACGCGCCACGGCAGCCCCATTGGTGGCGTCACCTGCCAGTCCGTAAACGGTCTCGGTCGGGATGGCGACAACATCGCCGCCTTCGAGCAGCGCCAGCGCCCTTTCCATCGCCTCGCCGACGCCAAGTATCTCAGCCAAATTCACCACCGATCCTGAACATGCCGGTCCCGTAATACGGCATGGCAGCAGGGGCAAGGGCGCGCATTGGCGATTTATCAATCCCTAAAATGTTAAGTTTCCGCGCAAGTCGGCATCAATTCGCCGACGCTAGGGTGCGGATTTCCGGTTGGTGGGCGGAGAGTTGTCGTGATGCGTATGTCTTGCTTTGATGCAATTGCGAACGGAAAGCTGTTACGTCCCTTTCCTGGAATTGCTCTAGGAGCGGTCGTTATCGGTCTTCTGACGACGAGCGGCTTGGCACAGGCTTCGTCCATCGTCGTGCTCGGCGCGGCGACCTCGACGCCATCCATTGTCAGGCTGGCCGCGATCGAGCCCGGCAAGGCTACACCGTCAGTTGTGGCGCTCGGCGAGCCGGTGCCAGCCGTCACCGATGAGAAAGTGGCCGCGATCCCGGAGAAATCCGGACAGAGGCACGCGCAGCCGCCGACGATCATTCGCGGCGGCATCGTCGGCGGCGCCTCGGCGACGCCCGCGGCGGCTGCCCCGGCCAAGGAGGCCGCGACACCGGCAAACGGCACCGCGCCCGCCGGCACGCCTCCCAACGGCACGGCTGCGGCCACGCCCCCCAACGGCACGGCTCAGGCTGCCGCCAACGGCGATACCAACGCTTCCGAGAACAACCCCGCCACGACGGCAACCGCGTCTGACGGCGAGACCCAACCGGAAGCCCAACCGGAAGCTGCCCCGACGCCGCCGCGGTTCAGCAAGGCGATGTAGGCGCGACGGCCTCCCGCGCCTTATGGAGCATGCAGCTTCCGACCGGCATTCTGGTTGTCAGCCGACGATTTTTGAAAAATCGGCGACCTGGTCGGTGGCGGCGCGGATGCGAGCAAGCAGGGCCAGGCGGTTGGCGCGCACGGCCTGGTCCTCATCATTCACGAGAACCCCTTCAAAGAATGAATCAACTGGTTCACGCAAGACGCTAAGCGTCAGCATGGCGGCGGAAAAATCTTCGTTTTGAATCGCTTGGCCGGCTTCCTTCTCGGCCTGATTCACCGCGGCCGACAGCTTCTTTTCCGCATCCTCGCGGAACAGCGCCGGCTCAACAATCTCGGCGACCCGTGTTTTCTTCTTCTCCTCGGCAGCCAGGATGTTGGCGGCGCGCTTGGTACCGGCAAGCAGGTTCTTGCCATCCTCCGTGTCGAGGAACTTGCCCAGCGCCTCGACGCGGCGAACGATCTGCAGAAGGTCGTCGGACTGCGGCGTGATGACGGCGTCGATAAGATCGTATCGTGCACCGCTCTCGCGGAGATATACCTTGAGGCGGTCATGGAAGAAGCCGAGGAGATCCGAAATTTGTGCGGCATCGCCGGCGAAGCTCGCAAAGGCGTTGGCGAAGACCGATGTCAGTCCGAGGCGAATGCGGTTCTCGATCAGGATCCGGACCACGCCGAGTGCAGCTCTTCTGAGCGCGAACGGATCCTTGCTGCCTGTCGGCTTTTCATCGATCGCCCAGAAGCCTGTCAGCGTGTCGAGCTTGTCGGCCAGCGCGACAGCAACCGACACCGGGTCGGTCGGCACCCGGTCGGACGGGCCTTGCGGCTTGTAGTGCTCCTCGGCGGCCGCGGCCACCGACGGATGCTCGCCCTGGAGCAGCGCATATTTGCAGCCCATGGCGCCCTGCAATTCCGGGAACTCGCCTACCACCTCGGTCTGCAGGTCGGCCTTGGCGAGCACCGCGGCGCGGGCGACGAGCGCGGTAATCTCCCCCCTCGAGGGGGAGATGTCGCCAGAGGCGACAGAGGGAGTCGTCTCGCGTGGAGTGCCAACCTCTTCCCTCTTCGAAAGGCCAGAATGCGTCGCACCAGCCGAAGCAACCCCCTCTGGCCTGCCGGCCATCTCCCCCTCAAGGGGGGAGATCGACTTCGCCACCGTCGGCGCCAATTCTTCGGCCAAGCGCTTGATGCGCGCCACGCGCTGCCCTTGTGTGCCAAGCTTGGCATGGAAGGTGACGTTGAGATGGTCAAGGCGCGCCATGCGCTGGTCGAGCGGCTTCTTCAGATCCAGCTCGAACTTCGCCGCCGACTCTTGCAGCGTGCCGAGGTCGGGCAGATCGCCCTGGTCGGTCTTCCAGAAATAGAGCGCGTCTGAGAGACGCGCCCGCACCACCTTGCCATTGCCGTAGGCGATCTCTTTGCCACCGTCCTTCGCTTCGATATTGGCAACCAGGATGAAGCGATCGGAGAGTGGCGATTGGCCAATCTCCCCCCTTGAGGGGGAGATGCCCGGCAGGGCAGAGGGGGGCGCCTCGCGCTGAGAGGAAGGCGGGACGGCACCCCCCTCTGTCGGCTTCGCCGACATCTCCCCCTCTAGCGGGGAGATCGGGCGCGACGTCACGAAGCATTTCTGATTGGCGCGAATGGTCAGGCGAATGACCTCGGCCGGGATGGTGAGAAAATCCTGCTCGAACTCGCCCATCAGCACGACCGGCCACTCGACCAGGCCGGAGACCTCTTCCAGCAGGCCCTCGTCCTCGACGAGATCGAGGCCGTTGGCGAAGGCGACATTGCGGGCATCGGCCAGGATGATCTCCTTGCGCCGGTCGGCATCAAGCACGACCTTGGCCGCTTCGAGCTTCGCCACATAGTCGTCGAAGCGGCGCACGGTGATCGGGCCCGGTGCATGGAAGCGGTGGCCGTAGGTGACGTTGCCGGAGCGGATGCCGTCGATCTCGAAATCGACCACCACCGGCTCCTCGGTCTCCGGGCCGAAGGTGCAGACGATCGATTGCAGCGGCCGCACCCAGCGCAGCGAGCCGGGCTTGGCCGAGGCCGCGCCCCAGCGCATCGATTTGGGCCAGGGAAAGTTCTTGATGATGCCCGGCACCAGCTCGGCGATGATCTCTTCCGCCGCCCTGCCCGGCTTGGGGATGTGGGCGACGTAGAAGTCGCCCTTCTTGAGATCGGAATGGACATGCGCCTCGGCGATCGATGAAAGGCCGGCCTTGCGCAGAAAACCCTGCACCGCCTGCTCGGGCGCCGTGGTCGAGGGGCCCTTGATCTCCTCGCGAATGTCCTTCGAGCGCGCCGTCAGCCCGCGCACGTCCAGCGCCAGGCGTCGCGGCGTCCAGTATTCGCGCGCCGCCTCATAGGTCAGACCCGCCTCGATCAAGCCGTCGGTCAGCATCTTGCGAAGATCGCCGGCCGCCTTGCGCTGCATGCGCGCGGGGATTTCTTCCGAGCGGAGTTCTAGGAGGAGGTCAGGCATCAGTTAGCTCCTTACCCTCCCCTTGATGGGGAGGGTCGGCGCGCAGCGCCGGGGTGGGGTGGCGGCGTTTCAGCCGCCAGCACCTTCGGCACCATCGCGCAGACCAAGGTGTGATTTTCGTTCTTCCACAGCCGCATAGATTGTATCGAGAACGGAATCCAGTTCGTTTTTTAGCTCGTGGTTCCAGAAGCGGACGACGCGATAGCCCTGGCTCTCAAACCATCTCGTTCGGACTGCATCATGGCACTGCTGGCCATCAAAGCCATGTTGGAAGCCATCCACCTCGATGATCAGCTTCAGCCGATGGGAGATAAAGTCAGGATAGTAACCGCCAACCGACGCTTGTCGACGAAAGTGCGTTCCTTCGACCGGAATACGCCAGAGGTGCCGCCACAGCCTGCGTTCCTCCTCGGTCATTGCCGCGCGCAGCCTTCGTGCGGACTGCAGCTTGAACCGATCAAGTTTTGGCATAGGGAAGCGCCCGTCACCCCCACCCGCCGCTTCGCGGCGACCTCCCCCATCAAGGGGAGGTAGAGGGCGCATAGCAACTCGGCTCGCGCCTGTCACCCTGCCTGCCGGTCGGCAGTTCGAGCTATTTCAGGAAATTTTCAGTTCTTTGTCGGGACGACGCGAGCCCACCCGTCATAAGAACAGACACCCCATGAACCAAACGCAGTGCTGAAGCGACCAACGCTCAGACGGAGAACTATTGGCTGAACGACCATGAAGACGGCATCGAGAATCCTGCAGATCCTGGCACTGAGCGCCTGCTTCGCCGCCCAGATGCATGGCACATTCTCGATGCCGGGCGTGCGACAGGCACTGCGGACGATTGATGCCGCGACAGTCCAGATCACGTTGCCGATGGCAGCCGCCGCCGAGATCGCCAGCGTGACTTTGGGCTAAGTCGCCAGGCCGCCCGCGCGCGTCTGCAGGAACGCCTCTCCGCAAGCCTTGGCAAGGTTGCGCACGCGCAGAATGTAGCTCTGGCGCTCGGTCACGGAAATCACGCCGCGGGCGTCAAGCAGATTGAAGACGTGGCTTGCCTTGATGCACTGGTCATAGGCGGGGAAAACCAGACGATGCATCGACGAATTGTCGTTCGACGCCGGCGCGCCGGCGGCGAGCAGCGCCTTGCACTCGGCTTCGGCGTCCTCGAAATGCCGAAGCAGCATCGCCGTGTTGGCGAATTCGAAATTGTGGCGCGAATATTCCTGCTCGGCCTGCAGGAACACGTCGCCATAGGTGACCTTCTCCGGCCCTTCGCGGCCGTTGAAGTTCAAGTCATAGACATTGTCGACGCCCTGCACATACATGGCGAGGCGCTCCAGCCCATAGGTGAGCTCGCCCGCCACCGGCGCGCATTCGATGCCGCAGACCTGCTGGAAATAGGTGAACTGCGACACTTCCATGCCGTCGCACCAGCACTCCCAGCCGAGGCCCCAGGCACCCAGCGTCGGGCTCTCCCAATCGTCCTCGACGAAGCGGATGTCATGCAGCAGCGGATCGACGCCGATGGCTTCCAGCGAGCCGAGATAGAGTTCCTGCAGGTTCGGCGGGTTCGGCTTCAGGATCACCTGATATTGATAGTAATGCTGCAGCCGGTTCGGGTTCTCGCCGTAGCGGCCGTCCTTCGGCCGGCGCGACGGCTGCACGTAAGCCGCGTTCCAGCGCAACGGGCCGAGCGCGCGCAAGGTGGTGGCGGGGTGGAAGGTGCCGGCGCCGACTTCCATGTCGTAGGGCTGCAGGATGACGCAGCCGTAAGCTGCCCAGTAGTTGTGCAAGGTCAGGATCAGCCCCTGGAAGGAGCGGCTGGGATGCATGTGGGCAGGGATCTCGACGGTCACGGCGGCCTCGGAAAGCGCTGGGAGTGGGCTTTCCCTAGTTGCCGGGCCGGCAAGCGTCAAGGCAGGGCGCCGCATCGAGGAGAGGTTGAACGCTTTGCCGGCGGGTGGCCCATTGCCGGCCGCTCACGCGGGCCGTTTGCTTCGGCGAGCCGCAACGACAAAGGTTCCCGCCATGCTCGGTCAACTCACCGTCCGCCCCGTCACCCAGCAGGATTACGAGCAGTGGCTGCCGCTCTGGGACGGCTACAACGAATTCTACGGCCGCTCGGGCGAGACCGCGCTTGCCGGCGAGATCACCCGGATGACCTGGTCGCGCTTCTTCGACGCTTACGAGCCGGTGCATGCTCTGGTGGCCGAGCGCGACTGCAAGCTTCTCGGCCTCGTCCATTATCTCTACCACCGCTCGACCACCGCGATCGCGCCGAACTGCTATCTGCAGGATCTCTTCACCTCACAAGCCGCGCGCGGCCAAGGCGTCGGCCGGGCGCTGATCGAAGGCGTTTACGAGCGCGCCAAAGCCGCGGGCGCGGGTCGCGTCTACTGGCTGACGCACGAGACCAACCACACCGCCATGCTGCTCTATGACAGGATCGGCGAGCGCTCGGGATTCGTCGTCTACCGCAAGATGTTTTGAAACGTTGCGAGGCCCGAAAGGCCCCGCCAAAACTGCAGAATTGTGCGCCTCAGCCCTTCGGCGCCGCCGGCGGGACCGGTTTCACCTTCGGCGTTTCCTGCGCCGTGTTGGACTCGATCGGCGGCAGGCCCTTCAGCAGCTTCTGCTGCAAGGTGGCGAGCACGTCCGGGTCCGGCTTCAGGTCGCGTGCCTGGGTCCACTGGAAGGTCGCTTCCAGCTTGCGGCCGACGCGCCAATAGGCGTCGCCCAGATGGTCGTTGAGAACCGGATCCTCGGGCTTCAGGGACACGGCTCGCTCCATTTCGCGCACGGCGTCGTCGAAGCGGCCGAGGCGGTAATAGGCCCAGCCAAGCGAGTCGACGATGTAGCCGTCGCTTGGCCTGAGATCCACGGCCTTCTGGATCATCGCCAGGCCTTCCTTGAGGTTCATGTTCATGTCGACCCAGGAATAGCCGAGATAGTTCAGAACCTGCGGCTGGTCGGGCTGCAGCTCCAGCGCCTTGCGGAAATTGGGCTCGGCCTTCGGCCATTCCTTCAGCCGCTCATAGGCGATACCGCGCTGGTAGAAGATGTTCCAGTTGGCGGCGGTCGGCGTCTTCAGCTGTTCAACCGCCTTGTCGTAGAGATTGGCAGCCGAACGGTAGTCCTCCTTGGAGGAGTAGACGCCGCCAAGCGCAAGGTAGCCGCGCATGTCGGTCGGGTGCGCATCGACGTAGCCCTTGAGATGCGCGATGGCTTCGTCGTGACGGTCGATGTCGGCAAGGTTCAGGCCAAGCTGCAGCTCAGAAAGCTCCTTCAATGGCGAGGAGGCCGGAATGCGCCGATAGAGCGCGATCGCGCCTTCGCCGTCCTTCAGCTGCTCGGCGACGGCGGCCAGCTGCACGAGGGCGGCGTCGCTGTCCGGCTTCAGCGCCAGTGCATATTGCAGATAGAGCCTAACGAAAGGCTCGCCGCCGCCACGGTTGAGCGCGGTGGCGAGGTCGAGCAGGATTTCCGAGGCGCCGTCGGCCGGGGTAGCGACCAGGGGCTCGATCTTGTCGCCTTTGCTGATCCTGTCGCGCAGCGTGGTGATTTCGAGCTTGCCAGGCGCGAAGGCTTCGGCCTGGTTCAGCACCGCCATCGCCTTTGTCTTGTCGCCCTTCCGGGCGAGGAACGAGGCATAGGCCTGGGCATTGCGCATCCACGTCTCGGGCGCGGAGCCGCCGGCGGCGGTATCGGCCAGGGTGGCGGCGTAGATCTCATCGGCCTTGGCGGAAAGGCCGGCGGCGTCGGCGATGAGGGCGCGATGGAAGGACTTGAACAGGCCGAACCAGTCCGGACCCTTGAGCTTGTCGATCGAAGCCATCGCCTCGGAGGCATCGCCCGCGCCTTCCTTGGCCCAACCGTCCATGATGCCGGAGAGCAGCCGGTCGAGATCGGATTCGAGCGACAGCTTCAGCCAGTACTGAGCCTTGGCGTAGTCCTTCTTGTGGAAGGAGTCGATGGCAAGCGCCAGACGTGAGAAGCGCTCGACATCGGGAACTTCCTTGAGCTTGTCGGCATAGACCAGCGATTCCTCGAAGCGGCCCTGGGCGACCAGCGCCAGCATGAGGCTCTGCTGCAGTTCGGTGTCATTGGGGGCAAAGGCCAGGGCCTGCTTGTAATAGGCGATGGCATTGTCGAGATCGTTGTCGCTTTCGGCAATATGGGCGGCAAGATAGGCGCCCGAAAAGGACGTGATCTGGACCGGTTGGGAGTTTTCTTTGGCATGGGCAGGCAGCACCGACAGCGCCACACCCGTTAAAAATGCCAGCCTCGTCAGCCAGCGCGCACGTCCTTGCCGCATTGTATCCCTTTCAGCCAGACGCGATCCCCCTTGGCGGACCGCCCACAGAGTCGATGTTTTCCCGACAAAGCATGGCCTTTTTGGGGTCAGGCTTCAATCCGCAGCGAATCACAATGCAATCATCGGGCTTAAAAAATACGGCGTTTGTCCAAAAAGTCCGGCGCGGGAAGCCGCAGACAGCGCCGCCTAAAGACGCGTATCTTGGAATCCGCTGAGGGCAACCGCGCTGCACAGGTCGGACCATTCGCAGCCCGAGCACGCCTGACGCGTCAGGCCGGCGGAAAACGCCTTGCGCATCGGCGCCAGGCTGGAGGCATCCAACACGAGCCGGTCGCCGGCCCGGACGGACCGGCCGAGGAGAGCGCCGACGTCGCGCGCCGCGAGCCCGTCGCGCTCGGCGGCGCCTTCGCCCAGGCAGTGCGGCTCGGGCTCGACCAGCATCGGGGTGCAGATGTCGTCCGGCCCGGACACGATCAGGACCGCCTCGCCGTCGCCCAGCCGCTTCACCACCTTGTCGTAATTGGCGGTGAAGGCGGGCGAGTAGCCTTTGCCGACATAGGTCAGCAGGCAGAGCAGATGGTGGGCGCGCAGCCTGACAGTCATTGCGTCTTTGACGAGCGGTCGCGCGGTTCGGCCCGATAGGTGGAAAAGAGCTTCAGCGTCGCGGCGCCCAGCGCCGACTTCAAGAGGCCGCCGACAATGAAGGGCAGGAAGCCGAAGGTGATGGCCTTCTCGGCGCCGATCATGGCGGCAAGCCAGGCCGTGCCGAGAACCAGGCATAGAAGATTGCCGATGAGCATGGCGGCGAAGGCAAGCATCACCCGATTGCCGTTCCAGCCGCGCTCGGCCAGCCAGCCGACGATCGCACCGACGATCGGGAAGGAGAAGAGATAGCCGCCGGTCGGGCCCATAAAATGCTGCACGCCGGCCGCACCGCCGGCCAGAACCGGGAAGCCGGCGGCACCCTCGACAAGCCAGGCCGCGATGGTGAGCGCGCCGAAGCGCCAGCCATAGAGCGCACCGACCAGCGTCACCGCGAAGGTCTGCATGGTCACCGGAACCGGCACCATCGGCACCTCGATGTAGGACGACAGCGCCAGGAACAGCGAGCCGAGGACGACGGCGCCGAACTGCCAGGCAACGGAGCGGCTGTGCAGTTGGAGCGGGCTGAAGGAAGACTGGCGGGTCGAAACGGCGATGTTTGTCACGGTGAGGTCCCTGGTTGAGTTGAAATTATAGATAATTCCTGCAATCGATCTATTATCGAATCCATATTTTTGCGGAGATGGCAAGCGCTGCCTTGCGGAGGGCAATGAGGCTGAGCCATTCATGGGCAATCGGGGCGCCCAAAACCGACATTTGACTGCCATTGAGCGCAGAAAGGCAGCTGTGTCTGCGTTCTCGCGCTAGCCGACGATGGCGAAGGCGTCGCGAGTCCTGCCGGAAGCGGTCTTGACCGGTTTTTGGCCGATCCATTGCACATGCCGGCCGAGCGTGGCGGCGGCCGATTCCGTGTTGCCTTGCCTCAGCGCGCTCAGGATCGCCCGGTGGTCCTGATCGGTGCGGGTCTCCCATTCGGAGCGCCAGGCGGCGAACAAGAAACGCGCGCTTGCGGCATGCAGGTCGTCGATGGTGGAAAGCAGGCGCGGCATGTTGCAGGGCGTCAAGATCAAGCGGTGGAAGGTGCGATTGGCCTCCTCCCAGGAGCGGACATCGCGGGATTTGTCGCCCGCCTTGGTCGCCTCCTCGGCGCGGTCGAGGATCGCCGGCGTCAGATGCGGCGCGGCGTGGCGCAGCGCCAACACTTCGAGCGCGGCGCGCATCTCGGCCACTTCCCTGACCTCGCCGAGATCGAAAGCGGCCACACGCACGCCGCGGCGCGGCTCGCTGATCGCCAAACCCTGCGCCTCGAGGCGGCGGAAGGCCTCGCGCACCGGCACGTGGCTGGTGCCGAATTCCTCGGCGACATGATCCTGGCGCAGCCGCGATCCGGGCTCGATAGCGCCCGAAATGATGCGGTCCGCCAGTTCCTTGCTGATGCGGACGGCGATCGTGTCCTCTGTGGTGGCCATGTTTTATAGATAATTTGCTGAGCTGCCGTTTGTCGAGACGGCCAGAGCGGAATCACAGGCGCCCGCCCGGCGGACGCCAGGCGATGCCAAGGAGAACCGACAGGCGCTCAGTTGACGCGGCTGATGCAGAAATCGATGACGTCGATCAGCGCCGATTTCTGCGGCGTCGCCTCCAGCGGCGCGAGCGCGTCGCGGGCGATCTCGCCGAAGTGACGGGCGCGGCCAATCGTGTCGGCGATGGCGCCATGGCGGGTCATCAGACCGATCGCCTTTTCGAGCCCGGCATCGTCGGCGACATTTTCCTCGATGGCGCGCTTCCAGAAGGTGCGCTCGGCCTTGGTGCCCCGCCGATAGGCGAGGATCACCGGCAGCGTCACCTTGCCCTCGCGGAAATCGTCGCCGACATTCTTGCCGAGATCCTTGCTGGAGCCGCCATAGTCCAGCGCGTCGTCTATGAGCTGGAAGGCAAGGCCGAGATTCATGCCATAGGAGCGCAGCGCCGCCCGGTCGGTGCGGGAAGCGAGCGCGATCACCGGACCGACCTCGGCGGCGGCCGAGAACAGGGCGGCGGTCTTGGCCTTGATAACGGCGAAGTGCTCGTCCTCGGTGGTCTCCAGATTCTTGGCAGCCGCAAGCTGCATCACCTCGCCCTCGGCGATGATGGAGGCGGCGCTCGACAGGATGTCGAGAGCCTCCAGCGAGCCGACTTCGACCATCATGCGAAAAGCCTGGCCGAGCAGGAAGTCGCCGACCAGCACGCTCGCCTGGTTGCCCCAGATCATGCGCGCCGTCTTCTTGCCGCGGCGAAGCGCGCTCTCGTCGACGACGTCATCGTGGAGCAGCGTCGCGGTGTGCATGAATTCGACTGCGGTGGCGAGCTTGACGTGCCCCTCGCCCGCATAGCCGAACATCTGGGCGGCGGCGAGCGTCAGCATCGGCCGCAGCCGCTTGCCGCCGGACGAGATCAGGTGGTTGGCGACCTCCGGGATCATCTCGACGTCGGAGCCGGCCTTCGACAGGATCAGCTCGTTGACCCGTCCCATGTCGGCTGCCGTCAGGTCGATGAGATCCTGGATGGAAGCAGGTTCCCGCTTGCCTTCGATATTCAGAACGACACCCACCACGATCACTCCCGTCTCATTGACGCGCCCGACAACACCCTGGTCCCGGTGGGACTCTAGGTCGGCACAACCGCGCACGGCAAGAGGCGAATTGGCGCGGTTTGGCTGGCGCTGGGCTGCCCTGGCGTTTACATGAGCGCCGCAACCTGCGATTTTCATTCCATGATCGAGCTTGTCCGCACCAACGACGCCGTCCTCATCTCCTTCGTCGAATCGCTCATGCGCGACGCCGGCATCGCCTGCTTCGTCGCCGACCAGAACATGAGCGTGCTCGACGGATCGATCGGCATCCTGCCCAGGCGCGTCATGGTCGATGCCGAGAAAGCCGATGCCGCGCGGCGCATCCTGAAGGATGCCGGCATCGAGAACGAGATCCGCCGGCAATAATGGCAGCATCAACCGCCCTCGCCCCGGACACGCCGGCCCACACGGTCGACGCCTTCCATCGCGGGCGCTTCTGGCTGGTGCAGCCGCGACAAGGCCACCGTGCCGGCATGGACGCCATGATGCTGGCTGCTGCCGTCCCGTCCGGCTTTTCCGGCCGGCTCGCCGATTTCGGCGCGGGCGCCGGTGCGGCGACGCTCGCCGTGCTGTCGCGCTGCCCTGAGGCACACGCGGTTCTGGTCGAGCGTTCCGAGGAGATGGCGGCCTTTGCCGCCGCCACGCTTGCCCACCCCGGCAACGCGCATCTCGGCGACCGCGCCTCGGTGCTTAAGGCCGACGTCACGCTTGCGGGACGGGCACGGCACGGAGCCGGACTTGCCGACAATTCGTTCGACTTCGTCGTCATGAACCCGCCCTTCAACGCGGCACAAGACCGCGCAACGCCGGACGCGCTGCGCAGAGAAGCGCATGTCGCGGAGGACGGCCTGTTCGAGCGCTGGATCAGAAGTGCGGCCGCCGTCGTCAAGCCGCGCGGCGGACTGGCGGCGATTGCGCGGCCGGAGCAGCTTGTCGCCATCCTGGATGCGATGGAAGGCCGCTTCGGCGATGCCGAGATGCTCTGCGTGCACCCGCGCCCAGACGCGGCGGCGATCCGCATCGTCGTCAGGGCGGTGCTCGGCGCGCGCGGAAAACTGTCGATCCGGCCTCCGCTCACCTTGCACGGCGCATCCGGCAACGAGCCGACGGAGCGGACCGAAATGATCAACAACGGGCTGGCGTCGCTGTTCGGCGATTGATCAGAGGCCGGCGATGCGGCATTGCCGTTGCGCGGCGAATTCCTACATGCCCGGGAGCAAGGATGAGGTCTGACCTTGCTCTAGCATCTCTTGTGGAGACAAGCTTTCGTGAAACGCTTCTTCAACCGCCTGCTGCCGAAATCCTGGCGCTCGACAGTCGTCACCATTCCGGTCATCCGGCTGCATGGCACGATCATGCCCGGCGGCGGCCAGTTCCGGCCAAGCCTGTCGCTCGCCTCGACGGCCGGGCTCATCGAGAAGGCGTTCGGCTTCGACGCGCCGGCGATTGCGATTTCGATCAACTCGCCGGGCGGCTCGCCGGTGCAGTCGCGGCTGATCTTCAAGCGCATCCGCGACTTGGCGGCAGAGAAGGACAGACGAGTGCTCGTCTTCATCGAGGATGTGGCGGCCTCCGGCGGCTACATGATCGCAATCGCCGGCGACGAGATCTTCGCCGACCCTTCCTCGATCGTTGGCTCGATCGGCGTCGTCTCCGCCTCCTTCGGCTTCCCGGAGCTGATGAAGAAGATCGGCATCGAGCGGCGCGTCCACACCGCGGGCCAGAACAAGGCCGTGCTCGACCCCTTCAAGCCGGAAAAGAGGGAAGACGTCGAGCGGCTGAAAGCCTTGCAGCTCGAAGTGCACGAGACCTTCATCGATCTCGTCAAGGAACGGCGCGGCACCAAGCTCAAGGACGACCCGGATCTGTTCACCGGACTGTT
Source organism: Mesorhizobium sp. M1A.F.Ca.IN.022.06.1.1 (assembly GCF_003952605.1). Taxonomy (NCBI): domain Bacteria; kingdom Pseudomonadati; phylum Pseudomonadota; class Alphaproteobacteria; order Hyphomicrobiales; family Phyllobacteriaceae; genus Mesorhizobium; species Mesorhizobium sp. M1A.F.Ca.IN.022.06.1.1. Next base: position 1,493,919 of record NZ_CP034455.1, read on the forward strand.
CTGGACCGCCAAAAAGGGTCTCGAGCTCGGCCTCGTCGATGCGCTGGGCGACATGCGCAGCGTGCTCAAGACCCGTTTCGGCGAAAAGACGCAGCTCAGGCTGATCACCGCGCCGCGCGGGCTTTTCGGCCGTTTCGGCTTGTTCGGATCGCGTTTTTCGGCGCCGGACATCGCCGCGGCCGCGGCCAGCGGCGTCATCGATGCGGCGGAAGAGCGCGCGCTGTGGGCGCGCTTCGGGCTTTGAAAAAGCCATGATTGCGTCTAGCATGGCCGCTTGACCGACCCATCCGGCCGGCCTTGCCGCGAGAAACGCGGGAGGAGTTGTGAGATGCCGCAGATCATTTTCTTCGTTGTCGTCGGCGCCGCCGCCTATTTCGGTTATCGCGCTTTCGTACGCGAGGCCGAGCGCGTGACGGCCAAGATCCGGCGCACCGAGAAGCAGGCGGCCAACGGCACGATGGGAACGCTGGTCAAGGATCCGAAGACCGGCGAGTACCGTCTGGCTAAGGACTGAACACCATCTCGCCAGCAGCCGACATTCTGGAGGCCGAGGCCAAGTCCCGGACATGGCTTGCGCCTGCCAAGATCAACCTCGCGCTGCACGTCACCGGACGGCGCGCCGACGGTTATCACCTACTCGACAGCCTTGCCGTGTTCACGCGCTTCGGCGACCGGCTCGAGATCGAGCTGGCGCAAGACGATGCGTTCTCGGCGTCTGGTCCCTTCGCCGCCGGCGTGCCAATCGATGGCGACAATCTGGTACTCAAAGCGCGCGACGCGTTGCGGCGGGAAGCCGGCGCGCAACAGGCGCCACCAGTCGCCATCCGGCTGGAGAAGAACCTGCCGGTCGCTTCCGGCGTCGGCGGCGGCTCGAGCGACGCGGCGGCGGCGCTCAACGGCCTTTCGCGCCTCTGGAAGCTCGACATCGGGGAGGCGGGGCTGGCGCGGATCGGGCTGACGCTCGGCGCCGATCTGGCGATGTGCCTCAAGGCAAGGCCGCTCATTGCGCGCGGCATTGGTGATGAAGTGTCGCCGCTGACGGAGTTTCCGGCGCTGGCGCTCATCCTGGTCAACCCGGGCGTGGCCGTTTCGACACCCGAAGTGTTCAAAGCGCTTTCCAAACCTGACAATGAGGCATTGCCGCCGCTGCCCGGCCGCCTCGATTTTCACAGCATGCGCAATTGGCTCGACACGACGCGGAACGATCTCGAACCTGCCGCTCGCGCCATCCAACCGGCGATCGGAGATGCGCTCAAGGCGCTGAAAAAAGCGGGAGCCGCCTTTGCCCGCATGTCGGGCTCCGGCGCTACCTGCTTCGGCCTGTTCGAGACTGGCAATGTCGCCAAGCGCGCGGCGATCGACATCCGCCGCCGCCATCCCAGTTGGTTCGTGGCCGCGACGCGCAGCATGGAGACCGACTGATGGCCAACGAAAGCCGCCCCTTCATCCCGGTGCGCATCGCGGTGCTGACCGTTTCCGACACGCGCAGCCTGGCCGAGGACAAATCCGGGCAGATATTGGCCGACCGCATCGCAGAGGCTGGCCATATACTGGTGGCTCGCGACATCGTCACCGACGACCGCGAGAAGATCCGCGAAAAAGTGCTCGCCTGGTCGAGGGATGAAACGGTGGACGTCGTTATCACCACGGGTGGCACCGGCTTCACCGGCCGCGACGTAACGCCGGAAGCGCTGGAGCCGATTTTCGAAAAGCGCATGGACGGCTTTTCGGAAGTCTTCCACCGGATTTCCTATGACAAGATCGGCACATCGACGATCCAGAGCCGGGCGACCGGCGGCGTCGTCAACGCCACCTTTATCTTCGTGCTGCCGGGCTCGCCCGGCGCGTGCAAGGATGCTTGGGACGGCATCATCAAGGCGCAGCTTGACTACCGGCACATGCCCTGCAACTTCGTCGAGATCATGCCGCGGCTGGACGAGCACCTCAGGCGCCGCGGCAAGCCGGAGTAGCGGCCCCGTCCGGCTCAGCGGATGACCGGCTCGCCGTGGAAGCGACGGCGCGACGGCCGCGAGACGCCGAAGCCGATTTCCATCATCAGCCGCGGCGTATGCGTCGGCACCGTTCCCATATGGAAGCCGAACGGATCCTCGACGAAGCCGAGGCCCGCCTCGCCCGTCAGCGTCGCAGCGCTTTCCGGACCGTAGACGTCCAGCACGTCTTCCGCGGGGTGGCCGACCAGAAGCGTGAGCTGGTGCTTGAGCGCGCGGCGCCTGTGGCTGCCGCGGACATAGACATGCGGGCCGGTGCCGGCGTCGACCGGCACCAGATAGAAGAAGAATTTCAGCATCCGCCAATCGTCGAGATCGAAATGGTATTTGCCGAGCGAGGCGAGATTCTTGTCGGCATCCGAGGCCTTGCCGGTCGGAAAGCTCCACCACACGCGCGTCGTGATCAGTTTCGCCTGGCCGCCGAGATAGTGCTGCGCGACCTCGAGGAGCAGCGGATCCCGCTGGATGGCAAGCGCCGCCGGGCAATCGAGAATGCGTTCGAAATAATGCCCGCTGAGCAGCGAGCGGCCGAAACGCTTCTCCGCCTCGGCATGGTCGCCCGGAATGAATTCGAGACGGCGGTCGAAATTGCCGAAACAGGGCGTGCGTTGCGCAAAAACGGCGATCTCCTCATGGATCGCCGACGGCAGCGTGAACCCCGAAAACAGTCCATCGGAGCGAAGCGCCGCGACCACCGCCTCGCGATCGACGCCGGCAAACATCGTCTCTCCCGCATTGTCGAGCGGGCGAACGCGTCTGGCGCCTAGCCAGTGCATGCGGCGCCCCGGCATGGTGCGCGCCAGCACGAACATCGGCAGCCAGGCCGGATTTTCGCGTAGATCTTTCAGATAGGTCGGGATGCGCACGGCGATGCGCCTGAACAGGCTGCCATTACGAGCGATCGCCTCCAGGCTGGCCGCGCCTGAATTGTCTGGAGTACCAAGGTTCATCGGGTTCCTCGTATGCACGGCGTCCGACGAAGCGCCAGCCGTCTGCCGCTTCATCGTCACCCAATTCCGATTGTCCCGCTTCAAGCAGATGCTAATCCACTGCAGGTTTTTGTGCAATGCACAATAGAATGGGCCGGCAAAGTTCGCGGCCTTTTTCTCTCTTTTTTCGCCTTCTGGAGAGAAGGAGGGCATGCGCTCACTTCGGCGGCGCCACCCAGATTTCGGCATTCAGCCTTCTGGTGGCGAGGCCCCGCGCCAGGGCTTCGGCGCTGCGGGCGCTTTTCGCCAGCACCGTGGCCTGGCGCTTGCTGATGACAAGCCCTTCCTCCAGAGCCCGGTTGCCCGAAAAAACCCGGACCAGAAACGGCGTGCGATTGCCGCGGGCGCGTGAAAAACGCGCCGGCATCGTCTGCCTCGCCGCGTGAGCGACGACGTCGTCGATCCAGCCTTCGGCGAGCCGGGCGCCGGGTTCCAGAAGCAGGAGCCAGTCGCCCTTGGCCTGGCCGATGCCTGTTGCGATGCCGCCGGCGACAAGGTGGCAGCCGGCATGCTCGGCGACGCGATGCGTCTGGTCGGTCGAGCCGGTGTCGCAGACGATGACGTCGCGCACCACGCCCTCGACCGCGCCGCCGATCAGCGAGGCCAGCGTGCGGGCAAGGCCTTCTTCGTCGTTCCTGGTTTCGATGAGGACGCTGAGCATTTTAGCCGAATAGCGGAAAGCGCGGCGCTGCGCCAGTTGCGCGTTCTGAACGAAAAAGTTCTTGCTTTGTTCTCATTGGCAAAATAGGAATAATTTCATGAACAGAGCGATTCGACAGCCTGCCGACAGTCCTTGGGAGAGGGCGAAAATGGAACAGATCGTGCGCGCCGACATTGCCGCTTTCGGAGCAGGCAGAGCCGAGATAGCAAATGCAATGATAGAACAGAGCGGCATGCGCGTGCGGCCGGACCGCAATCGCGGACGCTCCGCGGGCATCAATCCGTCCGGCCGCTTCGAGCCGGTCAGCCGGCATGTGTTCGACGATGGCTGGAACTCGCTGGAGGAACTGCCGCCGTTCAAGACGGAGGTGCAGGTCGAGAAGCCGCGCACCATCATCACGCGCAACGAGTCGCCGGACATTTCCTTCGATCGTTCGATCAATCCCTATCGCGGCTGCGAGCATGGCTGCGTCTATTGCTTTGCCAGGCCAACGCATTCCTTCATGGGCCTGTCGCCGGGGCTCGATTTCGAATCCAAGCTCTTTGCCAAGCCCGATGCGGCGCGAATGCTGGACAGGGAATTGTCGAAGCCCGGCTACCAGCCGCGCACCATCGCCATCGGCACCAACACCGATCCCTACCAGCCGATCGAAAAGCAATACCGGATCATGCGCGAGATCCTGGAGGTGCTGGAGGCGCGTGGCCATCCGGTCGGCATCGTCACCAAGTCGGCACTGGTGACGCGCGATATCGACATCCTGTCGCGCATGGCCGAACGCGGCCTCGCCAAGGTGGCGCTGTCGGTGACGACGCTCGACCGCATGCTGGCGAGAACCATGGAGCCGCGCGCCTCGACGCCGACAAAGCGGCTGGAAGCGATAAGGCAGCTTTCGGATGCCGGCGTCCCCGCCTCGGTGATGGTGGCGCCGATCATTCCCGGCCTCACCGATCCGGAGATGGAGCGCATCCTCGATTCGGCGCGTGCCGCCGGCGCCAGGGAGGCAGGCTATGTCGTGCTGCGTCTGCCGCTCGAGGTGGCGCCGATCTTCAAGGACTGGCTCTTGCGCCATTATCCGGATCGCTACCGGCATGTGATGTCGCTGATCCGCTCGATGCGCGACGGCAAGGACTACGATTCGGAATGGGGCAAGCGCATGAAGGGCGCCGGACCCTATGCCTGGCAGATCGGCCGGCGCTTCGAGATCGCCGCCAAGCGGCTCGGCCTCAATGCCGAGCGGCGGCAGCTTCGGACCGACCAATTCGTCGCAGGCTCCGGCGTCGGCGAGCAGTTGATGCTGCTGTGAAGACAATGCCGGCCGCGAAGGCCGGCGCCAAGGCAACTCGGGAGGCAGAGTTTTGCGCCCGGATTGCGATCCGCTAACCCTCTGTTTTGATGTAACTTCGTACGGAAAGCCCGCTACGCACTTTTGCTGGAATTGCTCAAGAATCCCGTCCGGCCCAGTCCCCGGCCGTGAGACGGTGCCCTCCCGGTCCGACGCCCCATCCGACCCGGAGGGACTTGCGGAGAATCGGAGCCGATGCGAACCTCGCCGCACCATGGCTCGCGCGCGTTCCGATTCTCCGCTTCTCTTCGAAATGGTCGAGAAGCCCGACTTCTCGATTGAAACGAAAGCGATGGCCGAGGGGCTGTGGCCGGTAGCGGGGATGGACGAGGCGGGCCGCGGGCCGCTTGCCGGTCCGGTGGTGGCGGCGGCCGTGGTGCTCAACCCGGCCAACATTCCCGAAGGGCTCGACGATTCCAAGCGCCTCACCCATCTGCAGCGCGAGGCGCTGTTCCTCAAAATCCTGGGCTCGGCGCTCAGCGTCTCGATGGCCTCGATCAGCGCCGAAGGCATCGACAACAGCAACATTCTGAAAGCCAGCCTGGAAGCGATGCGCCGCGCCGCCGCTGGCCTGTCGCTGCCGCCCAAACTGGCGCTGGCGGACGGTCGCGACGTGCCGCCAGGGCTCACCTGCGAGGGCCGGGCGCTGATCAAGGGCGACCAGCGCTCGCAATCTATCGCCGCCGCCTCGATCGTCGCCAAGGTGATGCGCGACCGCATGATGTGCGGCTGCGGCGGCCATCATGAGCATTACGGCTTCGAAATGCATATGGGCTACGCGACGGTCCGCCACCGGACCGCGATCGAGGCGCACGGCCCGGTGGCGCGACTGCACAGGGCGTCGTTCGCGCCGTTCCGGTTGGGCTGCGTCGAGGTGGCGGAAGCGGAAGAGAGCTTCGAGGGAATAGATTAATCTCCTCCTTGAGGAGGAAATGGCCGGCAGGCGGAGGGGGTCGTCGCGCGTGAAGCACCGACGCCCTCTTTAGTCGCACAAGGGGTTGAGCTCTACGCGCAACGACCCCCTCTGTCGCCTTCGGCGACATCTCCCCCTCAAGAGGGGAGATTATTCGCGCCCAAAACAAAAAAGCCGCCCGGTTGCCCAGGCGGCTTCATGTCAGCAACGGCAGAGCCGCTCAGTTCAGCTTGGCCTTCACGTCCTGCAGCGCCGACTTGAACAAATCGGCGCCGGCCTTGGCGTCGACCTTGGCGGCAAGCAGCGCACGGGCGGCCTCGACGGCGATGTCGACGGCGCTGGCACGCACCTCGCCGATCGCTTCGCGCTCGGCCTGGCTGATCTTCTGCTCGGCAAGCGCCGTGCGCCGGGCGACGTAGTCCTCGGTCTTCTTATGCGCCTCGGAAGCAAGGAGCTCGGCCTCGCGCTTGGCGGCGGCGACGATGTCGGCGGCCTCCTTCTCGGCTTCCTTGCGCTTCTGCTGGTATTGGCCGAGCAGCTGCTGGGCCTCTTCGCGCAGGCGGCGCGCTTCCTCGAGTTCGCTGCTGATCTTGGCCGCGCGGGAATCGAGCGACTTTGCGAGCATGCCCGGCACCTTCAGATAGATGACGGCGCCGAGGAAGATGATCAGGGCAATGGTGGCCCAGAGCGTGGCAAGTGATGTGGCGTCCATGATGGCCTCCTCACCGGGTCGCGGATTTGACCGCGGCCGAAATCTCGGCCTTGTCGGTCTTGCCGCCGACCAGCGCCTCGACGATGGCCGACGTGGTGTCCTCGGCGATGGTGCCGACTTCCTTCATCGCCTTGGCCTTGATCGAGGCGATGCTCGCCTCGGCTTCGCCGAGCTTCTTCTCGAGTTCCGCCTCGAGCTTCTTGCGCGTGCTTTCGGCTTCGCTCTTGGCGGCGTCGCTCGCCTGCTGGCCGATCTTGTTGGCGTTGGCCTTAGCTTCCGCCAATTCCTGCTCATAGGCGGCAACGGCAGCGTCCGCCTCGCCCTTCAGCCTGGCGGCGTGGTCGAGATCCTGGGTGATGCGATCGTTGCGGACATCGATGATACCGCCGATGCGCGGCATCACAACCCGCTTCAGGAACAGATAGAAGAGCCCGAAGGTGATGACGAGCCACAGGATCTGCGACGGGAAGGTCTCGGCATTGAACGGCGGGAACGTGCCATGCTCCTCGGCAGGCACGGCGGTGCCCGCATGCGTATCGCCCTCGGCCGTGGCCGGCGCGGATTCTTGCGCAAAGGCAGATGTCACGAACATCTCATTCCCCTGTCCATACGGCGGGGCCGCACCATGCGGCCCCTTTCGTCAGCGCGTGGTTCTTACCTGAAGACCAGCAGCAGCGCGATGAGGAGCGAGAAGATGCCCAGCGCTTCGGTCACGGCGAAGCCGAAGATCAGGCGGCCGAATTGGCCGTCAGCGGCCGACGGGTTGCGGAGCGCACCCGAGAGATAGCTGCCGAAGATGTTGCCGAGGCCGATGCCGGCGCCGCCCATGCCGATGCAGGCGATACCAGCGCCGATAGCAGCTGCTGCAGTTGCGTCCATTTCAAAACTCCTGTGGTTTTCGTAATCGTTGCGGTTGGTACGTTGGGTATGCTGGCGCCGGGGCGCCGGTGAAAATCGATCAGTGGCTCGGGTGCAGAGCGTCGTTCAGATACATGCAGGTCAGCACCGCGAAGACGTAGGCCTGCAGGAAGGCGACCAGCAGTTCCAGCGCCGTCAGGGCAACCGCCATGGCGAGCGGCAGGACCGAGCCGGCGATGCCGACCGCACCCAGCGCGCTGAGGCTGACGACGAAGCCCGAAAACACTTTCAGCGTGATGTGGCCGGCCAGCATGTTGGCGAAAAGACGAACCGAGAGGCTGACCGGACGCGAGACAAAGGAAATGACTTCGATCGCCACCACCAGCGGCATCAGATAGCCAGGCACGCCATGCGGCACGAACAGCTTGAGGAAGTCGAGGCCGTGCTTGGCGAAGCCGTAGACGATGACGGTGCCAATGACCAGGATCGCCAGCGTGAAGGTGACGATGATGTGGCTGGTGACGGTGAAGAAATAAGGGAACAGGCCGATCAGGTTGGCGACCAGCACGAACATGAACAGCGAGAACACCAGCGGGAAGAACTGCATGCCCTGCTTGCCCGCCGCATCGCGCAGCATGTTGCCGACGAACTCATAGGCCATTTCCGAGACCGACTGCAGGCGGCCAGGAATGAGGGCGCGGCTGGCGGTGCTCATGTAGAGGAAAGCGGAAGCGACGGCGATCGTCACGACCATGAACAGAGCGGAGTTGGTGAAAGAAATGTCGTAGCCGCCGATATGAAGCGGGATGATCGGATGGATCTGGAACTGGTGGATCGGATCGACCTGGTCAGCAGCAGCCACTTTAAATCCCCGTCAAAGCCACAACCGGCTTCTTAAGTTTCTTTCGCGCCTTGCGGCGCCTTACTTCAGTCCTTCGGTTCGGGCGGCTTGCCGCCCTGGCCGAATTCCGATGCAAGTCCCGACGAACGCAGGACATTGAGTATACCGGCGCCAAAACCCAGCAGCAGGCCGACGATCAGACCCCAGGGCGCGATTCCCGCCAAGCGGTCGATGATCCAGCCCAGGCCGACACCAACCACCACTCCGGCGATGAACTCGCTGGACAGTTTCAGGGCCTGACCGTAACCGGTCGCAGCTTTCGCTTCGTCTTTCCCCTCGAGCCGGTCCGTGCGTCTTGACGCAAGCGATGCTTCAAGCTCGCGCCGGCGGCGCTCAAGTTCGTCGTCGCGGATGGTGGCTTCTGGCTGCCTGCCGCGGCCGGTTTCTCCGGTTCCGTCTGGCCCGTTTTTGTCGGCCATCGCAACCCCCCTGCCCGGGCAGACGATCACCGTCCGTCCGCTTCTAAAGTCGCCGGCAACATAGTTAGCGGGTCCGCGCCCGTCAAGCCACGGGCCGAACTTCAAAGCGATGTATTTTCCGCTTTCAAATCAATGGCTTATCCGGGTGCGACATCGTGCCCGTCACGCCTGTGCGAGGACTCGGCGCGAATCCGGGCGACAAGCCGCGCTGATCGGTGCGCGCAGCAAACGAGAAAGAGCGTTGCCGCGGGGTGCCGATCAAGCGGCTCAGTTCGAGCCGCCTAAACGGCTCAGCTCCAGCCGCCGCCATAGGTGCGATAGAAGATATGCAGGCCGATCCTGGTCATGCGCTGCATGGCGCGCGCCCAGCCCGGATGGACGTAATTGGCGTAGTAATGCGTCGAGGATCCGACCTCGGGGATGAAGATCTTGCCGGCGGTCACCGCCATGGCGACATCCTGGGCGGTCTTGTACGCGACCGGATCGTTGATGCGCTTCTTCCTGCCGTCACAGGCGAAGGAGAACTGGCAGCGGTTGAACCAGTTGTCGTTCTGGTAGACGACACCGCAGATCGTCTTCGGATAGGCAGGGTTGCGGACGCGGTTTAGGATCACCTGCGCCACCGCGGCCTGGCCGCGCACCGGTTCGCTGCGCGCCTCAAAATAGATGCCCTTGGCGAGGCATTCCTGTTCCGGCTTGGAGAAGACGGCCGCCGGCAGCGGATTCTGCATCCAGGCGTGATCCCCCTTGCCCATTGGCGGAATGAAGCGGCCGTCATTCGGATCGTCCTGCAGCAGAGCCTCAAAGGGCGAGGCCTTGGCATAGTCCGGCGCCGACTGGGCATAGGCGGTGGCGAGGATGTCCGGCTTGTCGTTGTTGACGAGAGCGATGAGAGCCGCCGGCAGATCCGGATCGGGCTTCTTGTCCTCGCGGATGTGGAAGGCCTGGGCGATCTGGATTTCCTTGCCCTTGATGCCGGGCTTGGCGAAAGTCAGCTTCAGGCCGCTGTCCATCGCCGGACGGAGCAGCGAGGAGGTACGCTCGAAGATGGAGCCGGCGCTGAAATTCTTCGGCGGCGCAACGGGCGACACCTGGACGAGGCGGCCCTTCTTGTCGGCGCGCACGACGCGGTCCTCATCGGGCGTAGCGCCGGCGACATTGCCCTTGCCGCGGAGCGCCACCGTGCCGACGCCAGGCAGGTCCACGCCGGAGCCGGAGATCGAGCCCGTGGCGGCCGAATCGACGAACGGCATCTCGGCGGCGTGCACCGAGCCGGCGACGGATTTTTCGACATAGGCATTCCAGCGATGGCTGGGCGACTCCAGCCCGGACACGAGGCTTGCCATATCCTGGTAAGCGACGACGGACGGAAAGCCGACCCAGAAGCCGAGCCCCAGAACCAAAGGAGGAAGGAAGGAACGTTTATTCGCAACGGCGGCGGCGACGAGCCGCGTAAGAACGCGTCGATGCACGGAACTCTCCAGAAACGCTACTGACCCCGGAGAGCCAAAATGAAGCATTAACCTTGATGGGGGGTTAACGGCACCGATCGTGTTTTTTTCATGTTGCAGATAAGCCGGCCTCCGCCAGCTGTGGAAAGCCGGCGAAAACGTCAGGCCGTGCGCAGAAAAATCGGCCATGCGATCGCCGCGCAGATCGCGGCCGCCAGCCACACGCCCGGCCATGCGAAGAGAAGCAGAAGCCAGGGAATGGCGATCGGCACCAGGCAGAAGCCGACAAAGACCAGAGTGTTGGCGAGGCTGAGCGCGGTGCCGACATGGCCGGCACCGGCAAGTGTCGCAAGCTCGGTATAGGCAACGCCATGCCAGGCCGATACGCAGATGCCGGCTACGATCACCATAAGGGGCAGGAGCAACAGCAGCGACGGCTGCCTGGCCGCAGCGATGGCCAGAACCCATAGCACCAGGAAGGCCAGCGCGCTCAGCGCGCTGCAGAACCTCAGGAACGGCCTTCGGTTGCGGTGGCGGTCGGTGTAGCGGCCGCTCCAGACACGCATCACCATGGCGCCCGTCTGCACGGCGGCGAGGGTGGCGCTGGTCACCCATGTGCCCGTGCCGGCAAAGTCGTGCAGGAAGACGGAGGCAAAGGTGAGCACCGCCACCTGCGGGAAGCAGAGCAGGCCGATGGCTGCCGAGATGCGCCAGACCTCGATGTTGCGCAGCGGCGCCGGGCCGGTCGTGACGGCGGCGGCATGCGCGTCGCCTTGCGTCGGCGGTTCGTGCAACCAGCGCCGGGCAAAGCAAGCCGAGAGCGCGGAGAGAGCCGCCAGCAGGCCGAAGACGGCGGCGAAGCCGAAGCCCAAGGCTAGCCACGGCAGGACGAGCGCGCCGAGCCCGCCGCCAAGCGGCACCGCCGTCTGCCTGATGCTCATGGCGAAGCCGCGCTCGTCTTCGCCGAACCAGCCCATGATGGCGCGGCCGCTGGAGCCGTTGACGCTGCCGCCGAGCAGGCCTGCAACGAGCAGGCTGGCCGAAAGCAGCACGACACCGGGAGCGGCTGTTTTCGTCGGCACGACGAGGATTGCCATGGCAAAAAGCCACATGGCGGTCGCGCCGAGCCCGGTCAGCAGCACGCGGCGGTCGCCCCAGCGGTCGGTAAGCACGCCCCAGGGCAGTTCGCTGAGCGCCACGCCGAGGCCGAGCAGACCGAGCGCAGCGCCGAGCGAGGCATTGTCGAGATGGTAACCCTGGCGCATCACCACAGCCGTCGCCGGGATGCCGGAGAAGGTAGCGGAGAAGCCGGCATTGGCGGCGACGCCGATGCCGAGCACTTTCCATCGATGGGTGGGCCCGAAGGCGCGGCCAGCCGAAGCGGCGGCGCCTGCCGCGGGCCGACGGCAATCGTTGCGAGTTACGATGGCGGACATGATCTCGTATTCCCTCTGCGCCGGTCGATCGGTCTTGACCGGTCGGATGTAGCGCCATAGCTTCATCCAGAAAATCAGCAAGTTTTTGATCGATAATCCTGAAAATAAGGACGATCTCATGCGACGCGTCACATTCGACCTCGACGTGCTCAGGACCTTCGTCACCGGCATGGAGCTTGGCAGTTTCGCCAAGGCGGCCGAGCGGCTCGGCCGCTCGACCTCTGCCGTCAGCGCGCAGCTGAAGAAGCTGGAAGAACAGGCGGCGACCCCGGTCTTCCGCAAGGCGGGGCGCGGCCTGGCGCTTACCGAAGCCGGCGAGACGATGCTCAGCTATCCGCGACGTCGAGCTGGAAGGCTGGGTGCGGCTCGGCCTGCAGGAGGACTTCGGCGAGGCCGTGCTGCCGGAGGTGCTCGGCCGGTTTGCCCGTGCGCATCCCAAGATCCGGATCGAAGCGCGGATCGGACGCAGCCATGAGCTCGCCGAGCGCGTCGTCTCAGGCAGCCTCGACATCGCGCTGGCCTGGCACGACGGCACGATCCTGCCCTACAGCCGGCATGTCGCCGAGGTGCAGGCGCGCTGGATCGGCCCGGCGAAACCGATGCAAGCCGGCCACAATGGTGAAGCGCTGCCGCTGGTGTTGTTCGAGGCGCCATGCCTGCTGCGCACCGTGGCGACCGAGACGCTCGACCGCGCCGGCCTCGCCTGGCGCATGGCGTTCTCGAGTCCCAGCCTCGGCGGCATCTGGGCGGCGGTCGCCGCGGGTCTCGGGCTGACGATCCGCACCGATATCGGCCTGCCAGCCACTGTCAGGGCGATCGCGCCGGGCGTGCTCGGGCTGCCGCTCCTGCCGATGATGGCGCTGCATCTGCACCAGAAGGATGCCGAGCTCGATCCGGTGGCGGCACGGCTGGCAGAGATATTGTTGGAGGCGGCGCTGGATACGCTGCCGGAGGGAGCGCGTTTCGGCGAGGGCTTGCCAGCGGTCGCGTAGGATTCCACGCTATTCTTCATCCTCGAGCGGAGCAAGCAGCGAAGCGACACGGCACAGACCCGTGAATGACGACGGGAGGGGCGCTGCCGACCCTTTCCCACAAAGGGCTCAGCGCTTCTTCGCCCGACCTGCGAAAGGATTCTCCGAGGTGCGCAGCGCCATGCGGATCGGCACGCCGGGCATGTCGAAAGCCTCGCGCAGGCTGTTCGAGAGGTAGCGGACATAGGATTGCGGCATCGCGTCCGGGCGCGAGCAGGAGACGACGAAACCCGGCGGCCGGGTTTTTGCCTGCGTGACATATTTGATCTTCAGCCGGCGGCCGGCGACGGCGGGCGGCGGATGATGCGCCAGAATGCCTTCCAGCCAGCGGTTGAGCTTGCCGGTCGAGACGCGGCTGTTCCAGACCTTGTGCGTCTTGATGACGGCGTCCATCAGCCGATCGAGGCCGCGCCCGGTCTCGGCAGAGACCGTCACCGCCTGAATGCCGCGCACTTGGGGAAGCAACCGCTCGGTCTTTTCGCGCAGCTCGGCCAGAAGCTCCTGCGGGTTGTCGATCAGATCCCATTTGTTGAAGGCGATCACCGGCGCGCGGCCCTCGCGAATGATCAGGTCGGCGATTTGCAGGTCCTGCTTCTCGAAGGGGATGGTCGCGTCGAGCACGATGATGACGATCTCGGCGAAGCGGATAGCGCGCAGGCCATCCTGCACCGAAAGCTTCTCGAGCTTTTCCTGGACTTTGGACTTGCGCCGCATGCCGGCGGTGTCGAACAGCTTTATCCGGCGGCCGCGCCAGTCCCAGTCGACCGAGATGGAATCGCGGGTGATGCCGGCCTCGGGTCCGGTCAGCAGCCGCTCCTCGCCGATCAGCGCATTGATCAGCGTCGACTTGCCGGCATTGGGGCGGCCGACCACGGCTATGCGCAGCGGCTTGGTCTCGTCATAGGCCGGCTCGGCGTCGGGGTCGGCGATATCCTCGCCGATAAGCACCTCGCTCACGGCGATCTCATCGCCCGGCTGTTGCGCGTGCTCGCCGAAGGCGCGTTCCTCGCCGAGTGCCGCGATCACCGCATCGCGCAGATCGGGCATGCCTTGGCCATGCTCGGCCGAGACGGGGATCGGCTCGCCGAGGCCGAGTTCCCAGGCTTCCAGCATGCCGCCTTGCGCGCCTCGCGCTTCCGCCTTGTTGGCCACCAGCACCACCGGCTTGCCGGATTTGCGGACCACGTCGGCGAAGGTCCGGTCGTCGGGCATCAGGCCCGACTTGGCATCGACGGTGAAGAAGATCAGGTCGGCCTCGCGGATGGCGATCTCGGTCTGCTGGCGCATGCGGCCGGGCAGCGTCGAGGCCGCCGCATCCTCGAAGCCGGCGGTGTCGATGACGTCGAAGTGAAGATCGTAAAGCTTGGCGGCATGGACGCGACGATCGCGCGTCACGCCCGGCGTGTCGTCGACAAGCGCCAGCTTCTTTCCCACCAGCCGATTGAAAAGAGTCGATTTGCCGACATTAGGCCGGCCGATGATGGCGACTTTGAACGTCATCCGGGGTCACGAAGCGTTGCCCGACCCGCGGATCAGCTCGGACATCAACTGCGCCCGCTGGCGCGCATTGCGCGGGGCGCCGTCATCCGAAGCGATCTGGTCGAACAGTTTCAGCGCATCCGCCGACTTGCCTTCCTTCCAGGCGGCAAGGCCGAGCGCCTCACGCGCCGAGCTGCGCAGCGGATTGGTGTCGGCGGTGAGCGCCTCGACACGGCTGGAGACATCGGCAAACGAGCCGTGATCCACCAGCAGCAGCGCCGCTCTCAATCGCGCCATGTCGCGGATGCCTGCGGGAATGGCGCTGTCGGCCGCGACCGCATCGAAATCCTTGACGGCGGCGTCGACGTCTCCCTTGTCGGCCTTGACGGTCGCGGCCCGCATGCGGGCGAGCAGCGGATAGGCGCCATAGCCATCCTTTTCCAGCTGATCGAGAGCGGCGATCGCCTCGTCGTTCTTGCCGTCATTTGCGAGCTTGAGCGCCTGCGAGAAGGCATCGCCCGACCGGTTGGCGCGGGTCTCGTCCCAGTAGCGGTAGCCGACGAAGGCGGCAGTCGCCACCACGATCAGGATCGCGGCACCGAGCAGGGCCGGACCAAAGCGGTCCCACAGCGCCTGCGCCTGCTCGCGACGAATCTCTTCGTTGACTTCGCGGATAAAACTGTCGTCCGACATCAATCAAAAACCATTGCGGCCCCGGAACGGAGCGCTTCTTGAGCCCCGCGTTTTAGCGAAATTTCGTCGGCATGGAAGAGGGATCGCCGGAAAATCGGCGGAGCTCCCAGTGCCCCACAGGCCTTGCCGGAACGCATCGATGCTACATTTGGGCGATAGACGGCTTTCCTACAGCCCCAAAGGTTGCCCAAAAGGTTGCCAGTGCCACGTTCGTTCCGCGTCCTTGCGTTCAGCCTCGCCTGGCTTGGCTCCGTTGGCACGGGGCTTGCCGATCCGCCGAAACCGATGGCGGCGAAACCAAAGCAGATCGTGCTTATCTCCTTCGACAGCGCACGCGAGATCTCGCAATGGGAGCGCAGCCGCGCGCTGGCAAAGCGCACCGGCGCGCATTTCACGTATTTTCTGTCCTGCGTCTTCCTGCTCTCGCCGAAAACGCGCGCCGAGTACGTCGCGCCCGGCAAGGGTGCAGGCAAATCGAATATCGGCTTCGCCGCCTCGGAGCAGGATGTCGCGGACCGGCTGCAACAGATCCGGCTCGCGGCCGCCGAAGGTCACGACATCGGCAGTCATGCCTGCGGACATTTCGACGGCAAGGGCTGGAGCAAGGCCGACTGGCTGGCCGAGTTCTCAGCGTTCCGCCGCGTCCTCGAAAACGCCTATGCGATCAACGGCATTTCGCCCGAGCCCTCTGGCTGGCGTGAATTCGCCCGCCATGCCGTGATCGGTTTTCGCGCGCCGTACCTCTCGACCGGCAAGGCGCTTTACGAAGCGCTGCCCAAGGCCGGCTTCCAATATGACGCAAGCGGTGTCTCGAACGGCCCTGCCCTGCCGCGCGCAAAGAACGGCACCACCCGCTTTGCATTGCCGCAGATTCCGGAAGGGCCGAAGTCGAAGCGGGTGGTCGCCATGGACTACAACCTCTATGTTCGCCATTCGGGCGGCTTCGAGAAGCCGTCGATGGCGGGCGTGTTCGCCGACCGCGCCTATCGGGCGTTTCGCGCAGCCTTCGATGCGCAATACAACGGCAAACGACTTCCGCTGGGGCTCGGCTTCCACTTCACGCAGATGAATGCCGGCGCCTACTGGAACGCGCTGGAGCGCGTTGCCGGTGAAGTCTGCGTCATGGAGCAGGTCGAATGCATCAGCTTCCGCGACTATATCGAGCGGCAGCGCTCCGGCGATGCACGGGTTGCCGTGGGCGGCTGAGCCGCCCACTTCCAATCTCTTGCCTGGGCGCAATTCCGGACGGAAAGGCGCTCCGCAATTGTTCCGAGTTCAGGCCGGATCCTCCGCGCTCTGCCGCGCGAGATAACGCTGGTCGATGTCCGGCAGCGGCTCGCCTTCCAGCGTCGCCTCGAAGGCGCGCAGGCGCTTGTGCACTGACTGCAGCTCGACGATGGTCGACCAGGAATTCAACAGGAACTGCAGCGAATTCGTCACCTTGCCGAAGGCGTTCGAAATCTGGTTCAGCGCACCGAAGGTGATCTTGTGCGCAACCAGCGAGGGCCCGAGGATCAGCAGCGAGAAGATGTTGTCGGCCTGCAGGTAGGTGTACCGGACGACGTTGAAATAGATGTAGTGGAAATAGAGCCTGAAGTAGTTGCGGCGCACATTGTCGAACAGTTCCGTCGTCGTCGCCGGCTGCGCCCGGTCGGGATGGTCTTCGCCGTAGACGAGTTCCTTGCGATAGGCGGCCTCGACGCGCTGGTTGCGGAACTGGAGGCCCGGCAGCTTGATGCCGGCGAGCATCACCGAGGCCGTGCCGAATATGCACCACCCCAGCGCGGCAACGACCAGGGGCTGCGGCACCGCGCCCAGGATCGGCAACTCGGTGATGTGCGCTTGCAGCTGGATCATCACCGGCAGGAAGGCGATGAGGGTCATGATCGACTGGACGAAGCTCGAGCCCAGGTCCTCCATGATCTGCGAGAAGCGCATCGTATCTTCCTGGATGCGCTGCGAAGCGCCCTCGATGTGGCGCAGCCGGCCCCAGTTCGCCATGAAGTAGTCGTTCATCGCCGTGCGCCAGCGGAAGATCCAGTGGCTGACGATAAAGGCGTTGACCACCTGCACGTTCATGCCGACCAGCGCCAGCCAGGAGAAGTCGGCCAACCCCCTGTAGAACTCGATGTCAGTCGATGGCGTCGTTCCGGACATCAGCCCCTGGACATAATCGAAGAAAGGTCCGTACCAGTTGTTGACGGCGACGCTGACCTGCACGTTGAAATAGATGAAGAAGAGAATGACGGCGGTCATCAGGATCGACCAGTTCTGCCACGGATGCGGAGCATACCAGCTCCAGAACGCGTAGAAGATCGCCACACAGGCCACGAAGTACATGTAGAACCACAAGAACGGCTTCGACCATAGAACCGCGATGCCGATGATGGGCGGCGCATCCGCAGCCGCCGGCGGCATGCCGAGGATGGCGCCCAGCTGTTCGCCGCCGAAGAACCAGAACAGGATCGCCGCAAGGCTCCAGAGGGCGGCCGAGGTGAAGAAAAGCTTCGGCTGCGGGAAGAAGGATACGAACACTGTGGCGGGTTTCCTCGGTCTGACCGCAAATCAGCGGCGTTGCTGTTCGGCGGGCATAAGGTCACACATTACTGGGAAAGAAAATGCCCGGCCCGGCGCTCGGCACCGAACAAGACCACAAATCATGGCGATTTTGGTGCAGCCGACCAGGCAACGACGCCGGAGACCAGCAGAGCGGCAGCCGCCATGATCGAGGCGAGCACATAATTGCCCGAGGCCTGGGCGAGCAAGCCGGCGGCAATCGGACCGATGATCTGGCCGAGGCCGAAGGCGGCGGTCATCACCGCGAAGATGCGGCGCGGCGCCTGCGGCGCAAGCTGCCTTGCTGCCTGCAGGCCGAACGCGGTGATGGCGATGAACGTGCCGCCGAGCAATACGGCAGCCAGAAGCGGCCCGCTGAAACCTTTGACGACGACGCTGGCGATGACGCCGACCACTTCGACCAGGCAGCTCACGGCATAGGCCGTATAAAGCCCGATCCTGCCGGCGAGCTTTTGCCAGAACCAGGTCGAGGGGAAGCCGGCAAGACCGGCGATCATCCAGACCGAGGCCTCGAAGACACGTCCGCCGCCGTCCTGGCGAACGATGGCGACCAGAAAAGTGGCCGTCACCACATAGCCCAAGCCGAACAGCCCATAGGCAAGGATTATCTTCGTCAGCGATCTATCCTTCGGCAACGCCGGTTCAGGCCCATCGACGCCATTGGCGGGCGTGGCGGAGCCCGCGAGGATCGCGACGAGGAGCAGGCCGACAGCGGAAATTGCTCCCGACCATAGCCAGCCCGCGGGCCAGCCGGCATGGGCCGTGACGAGGATGGCCAGCAGCGCCGAGGACGCCGCAATGCCCAGGCCGACACCGCCGAAATGCAGCGCTTGCAGATCGCCGCGGCCTGCCTTTGCAAGATGGCTGAAGACGATCGACGACATGAAAACCATGACGAAGGCGCTGGCCAGGCCGGCGAGAAAACGAATGGCGAGGAAAGCGGCCATCGTCTCGTTCAGTCCCATCAGAGCCGCGAGCACGGCGCTCGCGGCAAGGCTTGCGAACATCAGCAGACGCTCGCGGCCATGCGCCCAGCCGCCGGCCGCGGCGAGCGCGCCAATGAGATAGCCGAGATAGTTAGCGGAAGCGATCCAGCCGGCGTCTGCCGGCGTCAGGTGCAACTCTTCCATCATGCCGGGCAGGATCGGCGTGTAGACGAAGCGGCCGATGCCCATGGCGACGGCGAGAGCCGTCATGCCGGCGAGGGCAAGGCGCAAGGGAGATGGCGAAGCGGCTTTCATTGCAGCGCAGCATAAATGTGTGCACGTGCGAAACAATGCGATTGCGTTGGGCCAGGCCGGCTTGGCCCGCCTTCAGCGGCAAGCCGTCTCGTACACCGTGCGGCCGGCCGTGAGCCGGAACGGCATATCGCCGAGCTCGCGCTCCGACATGGAGTCCAGCACCGGATGCGACAGAGGATCGACCGTCCAGCGGGCAATCTCGCCGTCGTCCTGCCAAGCCTGTCTTGGCTCAGCGCCGGAAAGCCCCTTCAGCAAAGAGAAAATCTTCATCGACCTGCCTCCAAGCCCGGTTTGCCTCGCTAGAATCCGCTTTTCTTCGGCACGTTTCAATTGAGATTTGAGACCAGCAAGTTTAGAAAAACTGGATGACGATCCTGAACCGTGTCCACCTCAATGGCTTGCGTGCCGTCGAAACCGTTGCCCGCGTTGGATCGCTTGCCGCGGCGGCTGCCGAACTCAATGTTTCGGTCAGCGCCGTCAGCCAGCAGATCAAGCGCACGGAAAAACAGCTGGGGCAGGCGCTGTTCGAGCGGACGTCCGGCGGACTCGTGACGACGGAATTTGGCGTCGTTTTCACGGCCCGGCTGAGCGCCGGCTTCCGCGAGCTTGCGCAAGCGGTGGCGTTGGCCGACGAGGCAACGGAATGCACCCTGGTGGTGTCGGTGGCGCCCGCCTTCGCCTCGAAATGGCTGTTGCCCAGGCTGTCGCGGCATTTTGCCCGCCATCCCAACGTGCTCTTGCGCATAGACGCTTCAGGCAGGCTCGCCGATCTCGACCATTCCGATATCGACATTGCGATTCGGATGGGCGACGGCGCTTGGCCGGGAGTAAACGCGGAACTGCTTTTGGCGCAGGAAGTGTTTCCGGTCTGCGTACCAGCGATCGCGGCCAAGCTGAAGTCGATCGAGGACCTGGCGCGGACCTGCGCCATCACCGACGAGCGGGCAATGATCAGCTGGGATAGCTGGTTCAAGGCGGCCGGCGTCGAGCCGGTCACTTTCCAAAAAGGCGCGCGCTTCACCGATCCGATGCTCTGCCTGGAATCTGCAATCGCCGGCCATGGCGTGATGCTCGCCTGGCAATTGCTGACCGCCGATGCGCTGGCCGATGGCCGGCTGGTCGCCCCTTTCGGCGTGCGAGCTGAAAGCGGGCTCGGCTACTGGATGGTGACCTCGGCCACCAAAAGCGAAAGCCGAAAGGTGCGCGACTTCAAGGCCTGGGTCCGCGAGGAGATCGAAGCGACCAAGGCGCAGTTCCGGGCGCTCGACAGCGCCGCCTGAGCTCGTTTGAGCATGATCTTGTCCGAACGCCGCCATGCACTTTTCGCGATCATGCCTGGAGGCCCAGTCGATCGCGGTGGAAAGGCCGGGCGCAGCGGTCTATGTAAGGATCAGACCCCACAATCACGGCAGGCAGGATCATGACCACACATTCGCGCGGCGTCTCGGCAACCATCGACCCGGTGAAGCTCGACAGGCTGGCCGAAGTCGCCGTCAAGGTCGGGCTGCAGCTGCAGCCGGGACAGGACCTGGTGCTGACGTCCTCGATCGCGGCGCTGCCGCTGACCCGGCGCATCGTCGAGCATGCCTATAGGGCCGGCGCCGGGCTGGTGACGCCGATCTTCAACGACGACGAGATCACGCTGGCGCGTTTCCGCTATGGCGCCGACGCCGGCTTCGACCGCGCCGCCGGCTGGCTTTACGAAGGCATGGCGAAAGCCTTCGCCAACAATGCGGCGCGGCTTGCGGTGCGCGGCGAGGATCCGTCTCTGCTGTCGGCGCAGGACCCGGCCAAGGTGGCGCGGGCCAACAAGGCGAATTCGATGGCGTACCAGCCGGCGCTCGAAAAGATCACCGGTTTCGACATCAACTGGAACATCGTCGCATATCCGGATGTTGCCTGGGCTCGCCAAGTGTTCCCGGGCGAGCCCGACGATGTCGCGGTGGTGAGGCTCGCCGACGCGATCTTCTCGGCCTCGCGCGTCGATGTCGAGGATCCGATCGGCAACTGGAAGGCGCACAACGCGGCCTTGGCCGAGCGCACGAAATGGCTGAACGAGCACAATTTCCACGCGCTGCATTTCACCGGACCGGGCACCGACCTCACCGTCGGCCTGGCGGAAGGTCATGAATGGATGGGCGGCGCTTCGACGGCGAAGAACGGCATCACCTGCAATCCGAACATCCCGACCGAGGAAGTCTTCACCACGCCGCATGCGAGGCGCGTCGAAGGCCATGTCTCCTCGACCAAGCCGCTCTCCTACCAGGGCACGCTGATCGACGAGATCTCGGTGCGCTTCGAGGGCGGTCGGATCGTCGAGGCCAAGGCCTCGAAGGGCGAGGACGTTCTGAAGAAGGTGCTGGACACCGACGAGGGCGCGCGCCGGCTCGGCGAAGTGGCGCTGGTGCCGCATTCCTCGCCGATCTCGAAGAGCTGCCTGCTGTTCTTCAACACGCTGTTCGACGAGAACGCCGCCTGCCACATCGCGCTCGGACAGTGCTATTCGAAGTGCTTCGTCAACGGCGGCTCGCTCAGCCAGGACGAGATTGCCGAGCGCGGCGGCAACAAGAGTTTCATCCACATCGACTGGATGATCGGCTCGGACAAGATCGACATCGACGGCGTCGGCAAGGACGGCAGCCGCGTGCCGGTGATGCGCAAGGGCGAGTGGGCCTGAGAGACCCGACGCGGAGACAGCCTTGGACGTGGCGGTAAAGCGCGTCTACGAAGCGCCGGAGAGGAGCGATGGCCAGCGTGTGCTGGTAGACCGCGTCTGGCCGCGCGGCGTCTCCAAGAAGGACGCCGCGCTGGACCTTTGGCTGAAGAAGATCGCGCCGAGCACCGAACTGCGCAAATGGTTCGGGCATGATCTCGAACGATGGCCGGAGTTCCAGAAGCGGTACTGCGCCGAGCTGGACGGCAACGAGGAGGCTGTGGCGCAGCTGCGAGAACTGCTGCGCCACGGCAAGGTGACGCTGCTCTTCGGCGCGCATGACGAGGCGCATAACAATGCGGTGGCGTTGATGGGGTATTTGCGGAGGGAGTAACCTCTCTCTCGTCGTCATCCTCGGGCTTGACCCGAGGATCCATGCCGTGACTGTCACCGAAGGACGCAACGGAGCAGAACTCTTAAACCGCCACAACGCTTTAGCGTCGCGGCATGGAATCCTAGGGTCTGCGCGCGTCGCTTCGCTCGTTGCTCGCCCTAGGATGACGAGGGATAGTGTGCCGCGCCTGCCGAATCCTACTTCACCGCCTCTTCATAAACATCCGGCTTGAAACCAACCAAGATGCGGCCACCCGGGCCGCTTGATGATAGTGGGCTTGGCGAGCATCAGCTTCTTCGCTTTCTTCTCGTCGAGCGCTTCCTTATCCTTCTCCGGCAGTTCGCGAAAAGTCGTGCTGCCCTTGTTGAGCAGTCTCTCCCAGCCGACCTTATCGACCCAGCCATTCAGCCTTTCCGCCTCGATCCCTTCGGCGCGATAGTCATGGAAGCGGTAGGGAAGGTCGCGGCTCTCCAGCCAGACGCGCGCCTTCTTGATCGTGTCGCAGGTGGTGATGCCGTACATGGTGATCGTCAATTCGGACCTCGGGCGGATGGATTGCGAATCTGGCCGAATCCTAGGCTTGCCTTGCCCGCTTTGCCAGCGTGACTACGTGAAGACGATTTGGCGCTCTCCATGGCGGCCGGAATATCATCTTGGCCGCCATGTCTGATTTTCAGATCCTGCAACGAAGATTCGGAATGCCAGACGCCGATCGGCTTCAATAGTAGAAGCGCTCTTCGCTGATCTTGCCGTTCTTGACCGTATAGAGGCCAACCTCATCCATTTTGACGCGTTCGCCGGTAGATTTGGGCGTCACGTCAAAGGTGAAGCGCAAGGCGAACTGGTCGCCATTGACGTAGGGGCCCTCGATCGAGCCGCCGTGAACCTCATGGTTCGCTTCCCACCATTCGCCCTTCTGCTTTACGGCGTCCCTGCCGCTGCAAACGGCCATGGGCCCTTCCATCGCCTCGTAGCTGACGATGTTATCGGCATTGTATTTCGCGGCAGCGCCGCGGTTGTCGCCCTGCTTGAGGAGTTCGGTGAAATGCTTGGCGACTTCGGCAGTGGTCATGATTTCCTCCCGGTTTGGACAGACCCGAGATAGGGAGCGACCTGCCATCGCCGAAGCGTCGGTAGCTGACAAATCGTGTCAGGATCGAATGCCGGTCTGCTAACAGCAGCCGCGCTGGATCGCCAGCCGGCGCACCAGCGCCAGCACGGTGTCGATGGCGGGCGTCGGCTGGCCGGTCAGGCGGCCAAGCTCCTGCACTGCCGTTACCAGCGCGTCGACCTCCATCGGGCGGCCGCGTTCGAGGTCCTGCAACATCGAGGTCTTGTGCTCGCCGACGTCGCCGGCCCCCTTGATGCGCCGGTCGACGGGGATCACGAAGCGCACGCCGAGGAGCTCCCCAATCGCCTGCGCCTCCAGCATCATGGCGCGGGCGACGGCCCGCGTGCCTTCATCGGCGACGATCGCCGCAAGCGTGCTGCCGGTCAGCGCCGAGATCGGGTTGAACGAAAGATTGCCCCAAAGCTTCACCCAGATTTCCGAACGTATGTCCTCGCGGACCGGCGCCTGCAGCCCGGCCTTGACCATCTCGCGCGCCAGCACAGTCACCCGCTCGCTTTTTTCGCCCGAAGGCTCGCCGAGCGAAAAGCGCGTGCCCTCGACATGGCGGATCCGCCCGGGCGCATCGACCTCGACGGCCGGATAGACGACGGAGCCGATGATGCGCTCAGGCCCGATGGTCTCCCAGATCCTTCCGCCGGAATCGACCGCATCAAGCCGCGTGCCTTCGAGCGCGCCGCCGGCCTTGTAGAAGTACCACCAGGGCACGCCGTTCTGCATGGTGACGACGGCTGTCCCCTCGCCCAGCAGCGGTGCAATCTCGCCCAGCGCCGGCGCCAGAGAATGCGCTTTCAGCGCCAGCACCACGTAATCCTGAATGCCGAGTTCTTCGGCCGTGGCCGCTGCTCTCACCCGGGCGATCGTCTCCTTGCCGTCCTCGATGAGGCGTAGGCCATCGGCCTGGATCGCTTCGAGATGCGCGCCGCGCGCGACGATCGACAGATCGACGCGGCCGGCAATCGCCAGCTTGGCGGCGAGATAGCCGCCGATGGCGCCGGCGCCGAAGACTGTAATGCGCATCAGCTCAAACCGAGTTTTGCCGCGAGGCCTATGCGCTGCAATTTGCCGGTGGCGCCCTTCGGGATCTCGTCCAGGATCACCACCTTGCGCGGCACCTTGAAATCGGCGAGCCGAGTCGCGGCAAAGCCGCGAATGTCGGCCTCGCTGGCGCTCTGGCCTTCCCGCAGCACGACAGCGGCAGCCACTTCCTCGCCGAGCTTGTCATGCGGCATGGCGAAGGTGACGACCTGCGCCACCGCCGGATGATCCATCAGCACGCCGTCGACCTCGAGCGGAGAGATCTTTTCGCCGCCGCGATTGATGATCTCCTTCAGCCGGCCGGTGACGCGCAGATAATTGTCCTCGTCCAGCACGCCCTGGTCGCCGGTGTGGAACCAGCCATGCGCGAAGGCGCTGGCGTTGGCGTCCGGATTCTTCTCGTAGCCGGCGGTGACGTTCGGGCCGCGAATGACGATCTCGCCGATCTCGCCGGGCTCGAGCAGCCTTCCATCCGGCGCCATGACGGCCACTTCCGGTCCGGCCGAGGCGCCGACGCTGCCCGGCTTGCGCAGTCCGGGTGGCAGCCGGTTGGACGCCATCTGGTGCGCAGCCTCGGTCATGCCGTACGCCTCGATCACCGGACAGCCGAAAGTCGCCTCCAGCTCTGCCATGACCTGCGCCGGGAGTGAGGCCGACGACGAGCGGATGAAACGCAGCTTCGCTTCGGCCAGTTGCTCGGGATTGCGCGCGGCGCGCGGCAGGATCGCCTGGTGCATCGTCGGCACCGCCGTATACCAGGTTGGCTTCGCTTCGGAGAGCCATTGGAAAAAGCGCAGCGCGTTGAAGCCCGGCGTGCAGAAGACGCTGGCGCCGGCGGCGAGCGAGGATAGCACCGCGGCGATCAGCCCGTGGATGTGAAACAGCGGCATGATGTTGAGGCAGCGGTCGGCCGAGCCCAGGCCCAGCGTGGCGCCGATATGCGCGGCCGAGGCGGCGAGGTTGGCGTGGCTGAGCGGCACCAGCTTCGGCCGCGATGTAGTGCCGGAGGTATGCAGAAGGAGAGCGGTGTCGCTGTCTTCGGCCAAGCCGGAGGCAACCGGCGGCCCGACCGGGCCGCCCTCTATGGTGAAGATGCCGGCCGGCGCGCCTTCAGGCACCGCCAGCCGCAGCACCGCAATGCCGAGGCGTTCGGCAACTTCGACCGAGGGTCCTTGCTCGTCCTTGCCGACAAGGATCGCCTTGACGCCGATGTCGCTGAGATAGAAATCGAGCTCGTCGGCCCGGTAGGCTGGATTGAGCGGCGCTGTGGACGCCGCTGCGGCGACCGCGATGAAGGCCGTTGCCATCTCCGGGCCGTTCGGGAGCACGATGGCAACGCGGTCGCCACGGCCGATGCCGAGCGTGTTGAGCCGGGTCACGGTCTCTTGGATCAGACGCCGCAGCCCGCCATGCGAGAGCACTGTCCGGTCGGGCGCGGCGATGGCTGGCGCATCTTCGGCGCCGGGCGCGAGGCGATGAGCAAGATCAAAGGGTTTTTCGCTTGTTGTCATGGTTCCAGACTATGTTTCGAACGATCGGCCGATGTCCAGCAAAGGGCTGCTCAGTATCCGAGCGCCAAGCCGTCCTTGCGCGGATCGGAGGCGCCGGTCAGCGTGCCTTTTTCCCAATCGATGAGCACCGCCTGCCCGCCGCCGAGCGGATGGTCTGGCTCGACAACACGATGGCCGCGGCGGCGCAGGCCTTCGACCGTATCGGGACGCACGCTTCGCTCGGCTTCCACGACGTCGTGATTGTAAAAGACGCGCGGCGCATCCAAGGCCTGCTGCGGATCCATGCCGAAGTCGATCATGTTGGTCAAAAGATGGACATGGCCGAAGGGCTGATAGCCGCCGCCCATGACGCCGAAGGGCATCACGGCACGGCCGTCCCTCACCATCATGCCCGGCATGATCGTGTGCATCGGCCGCTTGCCCGGCGCTATTGCGTTCGGATGCTTCGGATCGAGCCGGAACGAAGTGCCGCGGTTCTGCAGCACGACGCCGGTCTTCGGACCGACGACGCCGCTGCCAAAGGAATAATAGGTCGAGTTGATGAAGCTCACCGCGTTCCGGTCGCGGTCGACGACGGTGATGTAGACCGTGTCGCTGCCCGGCAAATCGACGCGCGGCAAATGCGTCATGGCGCGTTCCCGGTCGATCTCGGCGCGCAGCCGGTCGGCATAGGCGATGGAGAGGAGTTCCTTCACCGGCACCCGAACGTGATCCTGATCCGCGAGCAGGTTGTCGCGGTCGCGATAGGCCAGCCGGCCGGCCTCGATCTCCAGATGCAGGCGCTCTGCGCCATTCGGTTCAAGCGCGCCGAGATCGAAGCCTGAGAGCACGTTCAGCATCAATAGCGCGGTCAGGCCCTGATTGTTCGGCGGCATCTGGTGGATGTCATGACCGCGATAGGAGGTGCTGACCGGCGTCTTGTAGTCGCCCTTCGTCGCGGCGAAATCGTCCAGCGTATGAAGGCCGCCGAGTTGGCGAAGCCGACCGACGATGTCTTCCGCAACAGCGCCTTCGTAGAAACCGGCGCGGCCGCGCTTAGCGATGATGCGCAGCGTTTCCGCCAGTTCCGGCTGGCGATGCACATCACCGGGCTTTGGCGGCTTGCCGCCCGGGAGGAAAATGCGCGCCGCCACTTCGTCGGCCGACAGGTCGGTTTCCGGATCCTCCCAGTCGAAGGCGACGCGGTCGTGTACGACGTAGCCTTGTTCGGCGTAATGGATGGCGGGAGCGAGCGCTTCGGCTATGCCCTTTCGGCCATGGTCTTCCAACAGCCGACACCAGGCGTCGACGGCGCCGGGAATGGTGACCGCGTGCGCGCCCTGCTTCGGCAGCTCGCTGAAACCTCTCTCCAGATACCAGTCGACCGTAGCGGCCTGGGGCGCGCGGCCGGAGCCGTTGAAGGCGATCACATTGCCTTCTCCCTTCGGGCAGTAGAGCACGAAGCAGTCGCCGCCGATGCCGGTGGATTGCGGCTCGACAACCGCCTGCACGGCCGCGGCGCAGACAGCCGCATCCATGGCGTTGCCGCCGGACCGCAACATGTCGATGGCGGCAAGTGTGGCGAGCGGATGCGAGGTCGCGGCCATGGCTTCGGTGGCGCGGACCGGCGAGCGGCCTGGAAACTGGAAATCACGCATTCTGTTCGAGGTATCCCTGTATTCTCAACGTCCGCGGCCGAAAAGCTGGGCGGCGGACAACAAGACGATCGATAGCACGATCAGGCAAGTCGAAATGGCGGCAATCGTCGGATCGATCTGGTCGCGCAATGCATTGAACATGCGGCGCGTCAGCGTCGTGGTCTCACCGCCCGAGATGAAGAGCGACACCACCACCTCGTCGAAGGAGGTGATGAAGGCAAAGAGCGCGCCCGAGACGATCGAGAAGCGCAACTGCGGCATGGTCACCTGGAAAAAGGCCGCGAAGCGGCCGGCGCCAAGGCTGCGCGCCACCATCTCCTGGTTCATGTCGTAAGAGCGCAGCCCCGACAGGACGGTGAGCACGACCAGCGGCAACGCCTGGACGGTGTGGGCGATGACGAGGCCGGTCAGCGTGTTGTTGAGGCCAATGCGGGCATAGAGAAAGAAAGTGCCGATGCCGATCAGGATGACCGGAATGATCAGCGACGCCGTGAGCAGCGCATTGATGGCGCCGGTCAGCCTGAGCGTGCCGGCGTTGATGGCATAGGCAGCTGCGGTGCCGAGCGGCGTCGCCACGATCGCGGTCATCACCGCCACCTTCACCGAGACGATGGTGGCGTCGCGCCATTCGACGGAACCGAAATAGCTCTCATACCAGCGCAGCGACCATTGCTCGGGCGGGAACTGCAGCAGCGTCGAGCCGGAGAAGGACATGATGACAATAATCACCGAGGGCGCGATCAAAAACAGCATGACGAGGCCGCCCAGCAGATAGAGCCAGAGGCGTTGCCAATGCGTTATAGGCAGGCTGCTTTCGGCGCTCATCGCTGGCTCCAAACGCCGGTGGCGCGCGCGCCGAGCAGCCACTGGAAGAAGCCGAGCAGCGCCAGCGTGACGGCAAGCAGCACGACGCCGAGCGCAGCACCCGCGCCCCAGTTCGAGTAGAGGCTGGTCGCCTGCTCCATGCGCATCGCCCACATGATGACCTTGCCGCCGCCCATCAGCGCCGGCGTGACGAAAAAGCCGAGGCAAAGCACGAAGACGATGACCACGCCGGAGGCGAGGCCCGGCAGCGACAGCGGGAAAAAGATCTGCCGGAAGGTGGCGGCGGGGCTGGCGCCGAGATTCATGCCGGCGCGCAGGCAGTCGACATCGATGGTCTTCATCGAAGCATAGAGCGGTAGCACCAGGAAGGGCAGCATGATGTGGGTCATGCCGATGACGACGCCGGCGAAATTGTTGGCGAGCGGCAGCGGCTGGGCGATCACGCCGAGATCGATCAGCCAATTGTTGATCAGCCCCTTGCGCTGCAGGATGACCAGCCAGGCATAGGTGCGCACCAGCACCGAGGTCCAGAACGGCAGGATGACGAAGATCAGGCAGATCGAGGCGGCGCGGCGCGGCAGTTGCGACAGCATATAGGCCAGCGGGTAGCCGAACAGCACGCAGGCGCCAGTGACAACAAAGGCAACCTTGAAGGTGGTCGCGAAGGTCTTGATGTAGGACGCCTGCTCGAAGAAGCGCGCGTAATTGGCGAGGCTGAGCTGGCCGCTCTCGTCGAACAACGACAACCAGAACAGCCAGCCGATCGGTACGATGATGACGGCGAATACCAGGAACAGCCCGGGCGACAGCAGCGCCAGAAGCCCCAGCGCCTGGCGCCTGGCATCCGAGCGCAATGCCCAGGCGTTGAGTTCCCCGTCCTGCCCGACGGCGTGACCAAGACTGGCGGACCCGACGCTCATTGATCCGACACCAGCACGACGTCCTGGGCATCGATGCCGAGCGCGATCGGCTCGCCCGGCGCCGGCAGCTTCGCCAGCACGTCGCTGCGACAATAGTCGCGCAGCGTCACCTGGCGGCCGTCGCGAAGCGTCGCATAGCAGATGAAGCTGTCGCCCTGATAGATGACATCGCCGACCGTTGCCGGCAGCGCGTTGACGGGACGTGCCTGATCCGCGTCGGCGAGCAGCCGCAATTTCTCCGGCCGCACCACCATCAAGTGCCGACCGGCGGACGGCGCCGGGTCATTCATGCGCAGCTTCCGATCCTCATACCAGACGCTGCCGTTGCGGCATTCGACCGGGATGAAATTGGATTCGCCGATGAAGCCGGCGACGAACTTCGTCTTAGGCCGGGCGTAGAGCACCTCGGGCTGGTCGATCTGCTCGATGCGTCCGGCATTCATGACCGCGATGCGATCGGACATGGTGATCGCCTCGCGCTGGTCATGCGTGACGTAGACCGTCGTCATGCCGAGCCGCCGATGCAGGTTGCGCAATTCGATCTGCATGTGCTCGCGTAAGCCTTTGTCGAGCGCCGACAGCGGCTCGTCCATCAGCACGATGCGCGGCTCGAAGACGATGGCGCGGGCCAAAGCCACGCGCTGGCGCTGGCCGCCCGAAAGCTGGTCGACGCGGCGCTCGCCGAGACCTTTCAGCTGCACCAGGTCCAGCGCCCGCTCGACACGCTCGGCCGTTTCCGCCGCCGATACGCGCCGCTGCTTCAGCGGAAAGGCGATGTTGTGGAAGACGTTCATATGCGGGAACAGCGCATAGTTCTGGAACACCATGCCGATGTTGCGCTTGTGTGGCGGCATGGTGATGATCTCCTCGCCGCCGACCGTGATCGAGCCGGCATTGGCCCGCACAAAGCCGGCCAGGATCATCAGCAGCGTGGTCTTTCCCGACCCCGACGGACCGAGCAGCGTCAGGAATTCACCGGCCGCGACATCGAGGCTGAGATCGCTCAGGATGGAGAGCGCGCCGAAGCGCTTCTCGATACCGTGGATGCCGATGGGAAGCGCTGTCGGCGCAAGAGACAAGAGCATCTCCTTCAACTCCGGATCATTGATAGCGCGGCGGAGCAGCGCCTCGTCGCGCCGCTCCGCCGCGCAGTCGTTATTGCTGGATCAGGTTGTTGAACTTCTCCGTCGCCTCGACGAGGTTGTCGCGCCAGAACTCGGGATCCTGAAGCACCTGCTTCTTGACGTTGTCGGGCGCGGAGTTGATGTCCTTGATGCGCTCCTGCGGGATCTTGCCGGTCTCGAAGGCCTTCTCGTTGGCCGGGCCGTTGTCGACATAGAGCGGCAGATTGGCCTGGAGGTCGGGGCTGACGAACTTGGCCAGCGCTTTCATCGCGAGGTCCTTGTTCTTCGAGCCCTTCGGGATGACCATGCAGTCGGCGGTAAGCACACCCTGGTCGAAGGAGAAGCTGACAGGTGCGCCTTCCTTCCTCAGGGTGCCGGCGCGGCCGTTCCAGATGCTCGCCATATCGACCTCACCGTCCTTGACGAGTTGCATGGCCTGCGCGCCCGAGGTCCACCAAGCGTCGATGTGACCCTTGACCTTATCGACGGATTGCAGCGCGCCGTCGATGTCGACCGGATAGACCTTGTCGATCGGAGTGCCTTTGGCGAGCGCCGCGACGCTCAGTGTCTCCGTCGCCTGGCTGCCGGAGAGCGCCCGCCGGCCCGGGAATTTTTCCACGTCCCAGAAATCGGCCCAGGTCTTCGGTCCCTTGTCGCCGAAAACATCGGTTCGGTAGATCAGCACGACGGACGTGTAAGAGATGCCAACCCAGTCGTCATGGACGAGCTTCGGGTTGATGCCGCTCTTGTCGATGACGTTGTAGTCGAGCTTTTCGAACAGGCCCTCCTTGGAACCGCGCGCGCATTCGTCGGCGCCAAGCTCGGTGATGTCCCATTTCACCGCATTGCCGGTGACCTGCAGGCGCACGTCGTCGAGGCCGTTGGTGGTGTCCTGCTTGATGGTGATGCCGAGCTCCTTGGCCGTCGGATCGAAGAAGGCCTTGGTCTGTGCCTCCTGATAGGTGCCGCCCCATGAGGCGACGGTGATGGTGTCGGCGGCCGAGGCCGGAACGGCGGCCGAGGCCAGCAGGCCGGCTACGGCCAGACCGTGAATGCAAAGTCTCTTCGTCATTTTCGCTTCTCCAACCGGTGTTCCCATTATCGTTGATTTGGTATGCGAATTTGTATACAATTTTGAGTGTAATTCTCCGGAAGCCGATGTCAACATGTGCCGAGCGTATTTTGGGCGGCGATGAGTTGAGGCTTCGGGTCGGGAGCGTTTGACACGGCCCTGTTTCAAGCAGGAGCCAAAAGGCACTAGACTGCGAATCCGTGACTGACCGTTGGAGGCGGGACGCTTGAGCAAGGAGAGAAAGAACACGCTGCGCGATTCGGTGTTCGAGAAGCTGAAGGCGTTGATCATCACCGGCCAGATCCCGCCAGGCGGCCGCGTGACCGAGAACGAGATCGCCGAGCGCCTGAAGGTGAGCCGCACGCCGGTGCGCGAAGCCTTCAACCGTCTCGAGCGCGACGGCCTGGTGATCGGACGTCCGCGCCAGGGCTATATCGTTGCCGAGTTCAACCTGACCATGTTCCGCGAGGCCTTCGACATTCGCGAGCTGCTCGACGGGCGCGCGACCGAGCTGGCGGCGGCGAACGCGACCGCCGCCGACAAGGCGCGGCTGCGCGACATGCTCGCCGAATGCGAACGGCTGGCGGCAATCCCCGACCGCAGCACACGAGAGAAATTTGAGGAGCTGCAGGTCGGCATCGATCTGCACCGGGTGATCGCCGAGATCAGCGGCAACGAGATGCTGCACGGCATGCTTTGCGGCATCCTCGACAAATGCCAGCAATATGTGTGGACCGAGCTTCTGTGGCTGGACGAGTGGAAGCTCACCCGCGAGGAGCATACGGGCATCGTCGACGCGATCTGCGCCGGTGATGTCGCTTTGGCCGGCGAGCGCGCTCGCGCGCATGTGCGCGGCTCGCGCGAGAACATCCTGCGCCTGCTGCAGGCCAAGTCCGATTATCAGGGCTTTTTCGCCAAGGCTTCGTGAGGCCGGCGATCAGTTCGAGAGCACAGGGCAGTTGGCGCCACGCCGCAGGCTGACGTGCGCTACGTCGCCGATGCTGAATCGAAAACCGTCGGCGCGGCGTGGAGCATCGATGACAATTGCAGTCCCCTGCCCCAGTTCGGCGTGAAGGCGCAACGTGCGACCGTGGAAGACGATGCCACTCACCCGCGCCGGCGCGGTGCCTTCGGCGGCCTCGGTGGCCGCCACAAGATCCTCCGGACGAACGCCGATGGTGCGTGCGTCGCCAACAGCCGGTATCTCGCCGGTCTCCGGTATGGCCACCAGCGGCAGCTCGCCGGCGGTAAAGCGCAGCCGCTCGCCGTCGCGCCCGACAAAGCGTGACTGCAGAAGATTCATGGTGCCGATGAAGGAGGCGACGAACCGCGTCGCCGGACGGTCGTAAAGCGTCGCGGGCGGCGCGATCTGCTCGATGCGGCCTTTGTTCATGACGACGATGCGGTCGGAAATCGACAGCGCCTCGGTCTGGTCGTGCGTGACCATGACGAAGGTGGTGCCGAGCCGGGACTGCAGTCGCTTGAGCTCGACCTGCATCTGCTCACGCAGATGCGCGTCGAGCGCCGACAGCGGCTCGTCGAGCAAGAGCACACGCGGCTCGCAGACGATGGCGCGGGCAAGCGCGACGCGCTGGCGCTGACCGCCCGACAGTTCGGAGATGCGGGCGCGCAGCTTGTCGGCTAGGCCGACCATGTCAAGCGCCTGACCGACGCGCTTGGCCTGCTCGGTGCCGGACAGTTTGCGCAGCGAGAGGCCGAAGCCGACATTCGCCGCGACGTCCATATGCGGGAACAGCGCATAGTCCTGAAAGACGGTGTTGACCGGACGGTCGAAGGGCCTCAGACCGGTGATGTCACCGCCTTCGAGCAGCACGTTGCCGCTGGTCGGGCTCTCGAAGCCGGCGATGACGCGCAGGCTCGTCGTCTTGCCGCAGCCTGAGGGGCCGAGCAGGGTCAGGAACTCGCCCGCCGCAATGTCGAGATCGACCGCATCGAGCCCGACCACGCCGCCCGGGAAGACCTTCGAGACGTTCTCTAGACGAACGAGCGCGTCAGGCGCCATCGCGCACCTCGGAGGGTTTTGTCGTGTTGACCCACAGGATCTGGCAGCGCTCGGCGCCCGGATTGCGGAAGGCATGCAGCAGCGTGCTCTTGAAGCCAAAGCTGTCGCCGGCCTTCAGCACATAGGCCGTGGCGTCAACCACCAGCTCGACCTCGCCCGTCATCACGAAGCCGAATTCGTGGCCGGCATGGGCATAAGCTTCGGCGGTGCCGCCGCCGGCCTCGACCGTCACCAGCATTCCGGTGAGTGTGGCGGCGGGCGGCGAGAGCAGCGCCTTGGCGATGCCCTCGGACTTGACCGGGATTGCGCGCCGCTTGTCGGCGCGCACGCAATAGAGGTCGTTGACCGCTTCATCGCCGTCGGCGATCAGGGCCGAGGGCTCGATGTCGAGGGCGGCGGCCAGCGGCCAGATCACCTTGACGCGCAGGGAGGACATGCCGCGCTCGATCTGGCTGAGCGCGCCGATCGATATGCCGGCCTTGGCGGCGAGCTCGGCCAGCGACAGCTTGCGCTCGAGCCTCAGCGCCCGCACGCGCCGGCCGACACGCACGTCGGCATCGTCCTTCGGTTTTGCTTCGTCAACAATGTCCATCAAATAGTCCTTGTTGTCTTTCCACCGGTGCGGCGCAGCGCCGCCAGGCCCCCCTTCCCCCCTTGTGGGAGAAGGTGTCGCCGAAGGCGACGGATGAGGGGTGCTCCAGCGAAGTGAGACGTCGGCGTTCCCTGGATCACCCCTGATCCGTCTCGGCGCTGCGCGCCGGTCCACCTTCTCCCACAAGGGGAGAAGGCAAGTGCGCTCAGCCGCCGGCTTTCACCTTCTCGAACATCTTGGCGACGTCGTCGTTCTGCTTCATCGGTCCGGTGAAGATCGTGCTCTTCAGCATCACGTCGGGATCCGCCGGCAGCTGCAGCTTGTCCAGCTCGTCTTTCGACACGCCGGCGAAGGCGGTCGAAAGCGAGCTGCCATAGCCGTAGGACTGGATGAGGTACTTGCCCGAATCGGCGTCGAGCCGGCTGTTGATGAAGTCATAGGCGAGATCGACGTTCTTGGCGTCCTTCAGCATGACGAAGCCGCAGGCCCAGGTGAGCATGCCTTCCTTCGGCTTCATGAACTCGACCGGCACGCCCTGCTTCTTGAGCGACGTGGCCGACGCGTTCCAGGTCATGGCGGCGACCAACTGGCCGCTGGCCAGCGCCTGCTCGACCGAGGTCATGTCGGTGGTGTAGCTCGACAGCAGTGGCCGCTGCTCGCGCAGTTTCGCCGCGACTTTTTCCATCTGCTCCGGCGTCATGTCGAAGGGGTTCACGCCAGCCAGAAGTGCCGCGACGATCGGCGTGTCATGCACGGCGTCGATGGTCGCCATGCGGCCGGCATATTGCTTGTCCCACAAAAGGTTCCAGCTCGCCTCGGGGTTCTTCACCAGATCGGTCCGGTAGAGGATCGAGGTGTTGCCCCAGTCCCACGGCACCATCCAGACCTTGCCGTCGCCTGCCTGCAAGTCGGGCAGGTTCTTGAACACCGGGAAGATCGAATCCCAATTCTTGATGCGCTTGGTGTCGATCGGCTGCAGCAGGCCTTCCTTGTTCCAGCGCGCCACCTTGTCGTAGCAGGGATGGGCGATGTCGGGCCGGAAGCCGGCCTTGACCTTGGTGAAGGCATCGTCGTCATCGCCGAAGATCGTGGCCTCGACACCATCCGGATGCGCGGTGAGGAAGCTCTTGTTGAAGTCGGGCAGCTCGTAGCCCGACCAGGTGAAATATTGCAGCTTGTCGGCGGCCAAAGCGACGGTCGACGACAGCGCCAGGGCGAGTGCGGCTAGACCCGCGCGGGCCTTGTATCCCGTGATCGATTTCAGGTGGACTGTCATTTTCGTTCTCCTCTTCTTTGTTGTGGTTCAGGCTGGATTGCGGCGCGCGGCGCCGAGGCCGCGATGGCGCAGGATCTCGGCGAGGGTGGCGATGACGAAGGACACGGCCAGGATCACCGTTCCGAGCGCCATCACCGTGGGCAGCGAACGCGGGAAGCGCAGTTGGCTCCAAATGTAGAGCGGCAGCGTCGGCTCGGTGCCGGCGAGGAAGAAGACGACGATGAACTCGTCGAAGGAGGTCAGGAAGGCGAGCATGAAGGCCGACAGCACCGCCGGCAGGCTGAGCGGAAGCATGACGCGCCGGAACGTTGTCCAGTCCGACGCCCCAAGGTCGAGCGCCGCCTCGCGAATGGTCTTTGGGATCGCGGCGAATCGACTGCGCATCACCACCACCGTCGTCGGCAGCGCCACCAGGATATGGCCGAGCACGATTGCAACGCGCGACGGGCCGAGGCCAATGAGATTGACCAGGATCAAGAGCGAGATGCCGACGATGACGCCGGGGATTAGGATCGGCAGCCGGGCTATGGCACTGATCGTAGCCGCGAGCGGCGAGCGGCCGTAGAGGTCCATATAGGAAACGGTGATGCCGCAAAGCGTTGCCCCCGAGGCAGCAACGACACCGATGACGAGACTGTTGGCCAAAGCGCCGGACAGCGCCGGATTGCCGTAGAGGGTCTCGTACCAACCGAGCGTGAAGCCCTGCAGCGGAAACGCCGCCTGGATGGAATCGTTGAAGGAAAACAGCGGGATCAAAAGGATAGGCAGATAGAGGAAGACGAGATAGGCAAGCACATAGAGGCCGAGCCAGCGACCGCCCGCATTTGCCTCTTTGCGCGCCGCGCTCATGTGCGGCTGCCAAACCGGCGGTCGGCGCCGCGCGCGACCAGGACCACGCACAGGATGACCAGCATGACGCAGACCGACAGGGCCGCGCCGAACGGCCAGTCATTGGCCTTGCCGAATTGCGACTGGATCAGCGTGCCGATCATGGTACTGGCCGGGCCGCCGACCATAGCCGGCGTGACATAGTCGCCGACGGTCGGCACGAAGACGACGAGAGCCGCCGCCAGCACCCCCGGCATCGAATTGGGCAGCACGACGCGGCGGAACGACGTGAACGGGCGCGCGCCGAGATCGGAGGCGGCTTCGAGCAGCGATTTCGGGATGGTATCCAGCGCCACGTAGATGGGCAGGATGGCGAAAGGCGCGTAGGCGTGCGCAAGCGTCACCACCACCGCGGCCGGCGTGTTGAGGAAGGCGAGCGTCGGCTCCGACCAGAGGCCGCTTTCGATGAAAGCCGAGTTCAGGACGCCGTTATAGGCAAGCACGATCTTCCAGGCAAAGACGCGCAAAAGGTAGCTGGTCCAGAACGGCAGCGTGACCAGGAAGAGCAGCAGGTTGCGCCGGCGGCCGGCATGGAAGGCGAGGTAGTAGGCGACCGGATATGCAGTAGCGACGGTGGCGAGCGTCACCAGGCCGGCGATGACCAGCGAGCGCAGCGTCACCGTCCAGTAGAGCGGATCGGTGGCCACAGTTACGAAGTTTGCCGCCGTCAGGCCGGCGCCGAGCAGCGAGCCGTCATTGCTCCTGAAGGCAAGGAAGAGCACAAGGCCGAGGGCAAAGAGGATGAGGAAGAAGGTGACCACCCCGCCGGGCAACAGCATGGCAAAGCGGAAAACCGGCGAGATGCGGGTTTCCGGCGATCGTCGCGCTGCAACGATGGTGGACATCTGCTAGCTGCCCATCGGATTTTTGAAATCAGCTAATGATTTTTCATATTCCTGAAACTGTCAAGCTAAATCGGTGATGCGCTGCCGCGTTCAACTTCAGCGCTCGAAGGCATCCAGCATCCGATACCAGGCGATGGTGGCGGCAACGCCGACCTGGCGGAAGGCGTGGAACGGGATCGGCCGGATCGGCGACAGCGGGAAAGGCAATCGACTGACATCGCCGGTCGCGAGGTAATCCGCCATGCGCTTGCCCAGCGCGCTCATCGGTCCGACGCCCCTGCCCTGGCAACCGACCACGGCGAGCAGGCCCTTTTCCGGCTCATGCAGGTGCGGGAGATGATCCGGGGTCATCGCCACACGGCCGAACCAGCGCTTTTCGACGGCGATGCCGGCAAGCGCCGGATAGAGGCGCAGCAGCGCGCGTTCGCAATGCGCCCAATCGGCCGCGCTTGAAGGCAGGGCCATGCGGCCGCGTCCACCCAACACCATCCGGCCATCAGGGCCCTTGCGGTAATAGACCAAGATGCGGCGGGAATCGGAAACGGCTTGCCCGCCGGGCAGGATGCTTGCCGCAAGCTCGGCCGGCAGCGGCGCCGTGGCGATCTGGAAGGAATGCAGAGGCACAATCGTCCGGGCAAGCCCGGGGAGCAGGCCGTCCGTATAGGCGTTGGTGGCGAGCACGACCGCCTTCGCGCGCAGTTCGGCGCCGCCTTGCGTGGAGACCCGCCAGACGCCCGCTTTCTTGGTGAGCCTCACCACCCGCTGCTGTTCGGCGATCCCGACGCCGACGTCCGAGGCGAGGCGGGCAAGCTCGAGCGTGTAGGACAGCGGATCGATGACGCCGGCGCGGCGGTCGAGCCAGCCGCCAAGATAGCCCTTGGCGCCGGTCATCGCGGCGATCTCGGCTCGGTCGAGCAGCTTGACGTCGGCGCCGCGAGCCCGCCATTGCCGATCCCGGTTCGCCGCCGCCTTCAGCGCGGTCTCGGTGTGCGCGGCCTGGATCCAACCGTTCCGCGTGAACGGCACCGCAAGCTTCTCGTCACGGATCACATCGAACACCGCGTCGGCCGTCGAGGCGGCGAAGTCGACCAGGGCCTCGCCGCGCTCCTTGCCAAAGTGCTCGATCAGCCATTCGGGATCATATTTGAGGCCGGGAATGACCTGGCCGCCGTTCAAGCCCGACGCGCCCTGCCCGATCGCGCCGGCATCCAGCACCTGGACGGAAAGACCGGCGCGGGCCGCGTGCAAGGCGGTCGACAGACCCATGATGCCGCCGCCGACGATCACCGCGTCGAGCGTGCCGTCGCTCGACAGCTCGGACTGGAACGCCGGAGCTGTTGGGGGCTTTTGCCAGATCGGATCGGAAAAGGCTGCGGGCAATTGGGTCACCTGAGGCGCTGGAGGCTCGTGAAAATCCTATTGCTGATTTCATGAGCTTGAAAGGGGACCCGATGGGCCAGTCGGCGCTTGGCTATGTGACAGCATGCCATTGGCTCATAACCTCGCCATCGATGGGATAGACGTTTGCATTAAATGCGGGGAAAGTGCCGCGCGACAATCGAGAGGACAGAAGACCATGACCGATTTAACCCGCCTCCCTGGCGACGGCCTTTTCGTCGGCCGCGCCAGGACCAGCGAAGCCTCCCATCCGCTGGTGGTCACGGTGCGCGCAGGCGAGGTCATCGACATCACGTCGAGCGCGGCGCCTACCGTGCGCGACCTCTGCGAGCTGAAGGACCCGGCCGCCTACGTGCGCTCGGCCCGGGCCAAGGCGATCGGCACACTGGAAGACATCGCAGCCAACAGCTTCGAGTCTCAGCGCGACGCCAAGAAGCCGATCCTGCTCTCCCCCGTCGACCTGCAGGCGGTGAAGGCTTCCGGCGTCACCTTCGTCGTCAGCCTGCTCGAGCGCGTCATCGAGGAGCAGGCGCGCGGCTCCGCGGAAAAGGCCGACGCCATCCGCGCCGACATCGCCGGGCTGATCGGCCATGATCTCTCCAAGCTCAAGCCAGGGTCGCCGGAAGCGATGGAGATCAAGGCCAAGCTGATCCAGCGCGGCGCCTGGTCGCAATATCTGGAAGTGGGCATCGGCCCCGATGCCGAGATCTTCACCAAATGCCAGCCGATGGCCTCCGTCGGCTTCGGCGCCGATGTCGGGCTGCATCCGGTCTCCACCTGGAACAATCCGGAGCCGGAGATCGCGATGATCGCCGACAGCTCGGGCCGCATCGTCGGCGCCACGCTCGGCAACGATGTCAATCTGCGCGATGTCGAAGGACGCTCGGCGCTGCTGCTCGGCAAGGCCAAGGACAACAATGCTTCCGCCTCGCTTGGACCTTTCATCCGGCTCTTCGACGAGACCTTTTCCATCGCCGACGTGAAGCGCGCCACGGTGCGGCTAAGCGTCGAGGGCGAGGACGGTTTTTCGCTGGAGGGCGCAAGCTCGATGGCCGAGATCAGCCGCTCGCCGGAAGAGCTGGTCAGAGCCGCGATGGGACCGCATCACCAATACCCGGACGGGCTGGCGCTCTATCTCGGCACCATGTTCGTGCCGTCGAAGGATCGCGGCGAAAAGGGCAAGGGCTTCACCCACAAGGTCGGCGACATCGTCACCATCTCGTCGGAAAAGTTGGGCGCGCTGACCAACCGGGTGCGCCTGTCGCCCGACTGCCCGCCCTGGACCTACGGCGCCAGCCACCTGATGCGCGATCTCGCCAGAGCCGGTCTGATCTAGCAGCGGATCACAACGGCATACGCTTGCTCATCACTGGAGGCTGATGAGCGCAGCGGCGTTTGCCGGGAAAATATCACGGTAACTGATGCAATCTGATGGGATTGCTGATGGCGTGCGGAGCTGTGCCAACATCCATTGACGATCGAGGCTTGCCAGCGGCCGAAAAAGGGAATGCTCTAGAGGCGTCCGGTCGGCGCGGGCAGGAAGATGCGACCCTTGAGGACCGCATCGCGCCTGATGTGGAGGTGGTTTTCAACATGGGAGGAAATCGATGCTTTCGAGGCTGAGACTGTTCGTGCTTGGCTTGATCGCGGCAATCGCCATTCCGGCGATTGCCGAGGCCAAGACCTTCTACTGGATTTCGCATGGCGGGCCGGCCGATCCGGTCTGGACCTACTTCCTGGCCGGTGCCAAGCAATGGGCGACCGACACCGGCAACAAGGTGAACACCTCGTTCCACAATGGCGACGTTGCCTCGCAGCAGGAGGCTGTTCGCGCCGCCATCTCGGCCAAGGCCGACGGCATCGTCACCACCAGCCCCGATCCGGGCAGCCTCGTCGAGATCGTCAAGGAGGCCCGCGCGGCCAACATTCCGATCATCAACTTCAACACGCCCGACCCGAAGGCCAACTTCAACGCCTATGTCGGCGGCGACAACGTCACCTTCGGCAAGCACTGGGCGCAGTATCTGGTCGACAAGGGCCTGGTGAAGAAGGGCGACTTCGTATGGATGCCGGTGGAGGTGCCCGGCGCCACCTATGGCGTGCAGGAAGAGGAAGGCATCAAGAGCGTGTTCGAGCCGCTCGGCATCACCTATGAGGTGACCGAGGCGACGCTCGACCAGGCCGAAGTGATCAACCGCATGGTCGACTATCTCACCGCCCACAAGGGCAAGGTGAAGGCGATCATCGGCCTCGGCGACCTCGTCACAGGCTCGGTCAAGCGCGTCTTCGACCAAGTCGGCGTCAAGCCGGGCGAGATCCCCGTTGTCGGCTGGGGCAACTCGCTCGACACCACCCAGGAAGTGCTGAACGGCTATGTCAACGCCGCGCAGTGGCAGGACCCGCAGGCGACCAGCTACATCGCACTTTCGATGGCGGCGATGGCGTCTGCCGGCATTCCTCCGGGCTTCAACGTCATCACCGGCGCGCTCTATGAAAAGGATACTGCCGGCGTTTATGACAAGATCCTGTCCGGCAAGTAATTGCTGACATTAACGGTCGCGGCTTTCGGGCCGCGATCGCTTCCTGGACCGTCGAGTCCTGACTGATCGCAGCGGGCTCGCCAATCATTCATATCGCGGGCCCAATGGAAAACCGTTCCTTCATCCAAAGTTTCATCGCGCGGCCGGAATTCGGGCCGTTGGTGCTGCTGATCGTCGAACTCGTCATCTTCTGGGGCATCAATCCGGATTTCCTGTCGCCGCAGAACATCTCGAACATCCTCGCCTTCACCGTCGAGCTTGGGCTGATCGCGCTGGCGATGACCTTGCTGATGACGTCGGGCGAATTCGACCTGTCGGTCGGCTCGTTGTTCGGCTTCTCGCCGGTGCTGATGTGGACGCTGTTCAACGGCGGGGTCACCTCGCTGGAGATGGGCTTAGCCATCGCGCTGGTGGTCGCGGCCTTGATCGGGCTTGTCAATGGCTGGTTCGTCACGCAGCTCAAGATCCCGTCCTTCCTGGTCACGCTCGGGATGCTGCTCGTCGTGCGCGGCACCGCGCTTTTCGTCACCGACGGCTTTCCGCAGCGCACCTGGAGCGCCGAAGGCAGCTGGCTTGCGGACATCCTGGTCGGCGACTTCTACATCGGCCCGTTCCGCATCTATGCCTCGCTGTTTTGGTTCATCGGCGCCGCGATCGCGCTCGGTTACGTGCTGACGCAAAGCCGCACCGGCAACTGGATCCAGGCGGCCGGCGGCAATCCCAACGCGGCGCGCGCCCGCGGCGTCAATGTCAGCCGGGTCAAGATCGGCCTGTTCATCCTGTCGGCGGTGATGGC
The DNA here is from genome assembly GCF_003952605.1 of Mesorhizobium sp. M1A.F.Ca.IN.022.06.1.1. NCBI lineage: Bacteria > Pseudomonadati > Pseudomonadota > Alphaproteobacteria > Hyphomicrobiales > Phyllobacteriaceae > Mesorhizobium > Mesorhizobium sp. M1A.F.Ca.IN.022.06.1.1. The sequence goes on from NZ_CP034455.1 coordinate 1,535,292, forward strand.
CTCGCTCGCCGGCGTGATCTCGTCGCTGCGCACCTCGGCCGCCAATCCGAACAGCGGCACCGGCTACGAGCTCGAGGTCATCGCCATGGTGGTCATCGGCGGCACGGCGCTGACCGGCGGCCGCGGCACCATTATCGGCACGGTGCTCGGCATCCTGATCCTGCGCGTCATGCGCAACGGCATCGTGCTGATCGGCGTTCCGGGACTTGCCTACAACATCTTCATTGGCGCGATCATCCTCGGGATGATGGCGCTGCACTCATGGCTCGAACGCCGGCACCAGGCAGGGACTTGAAGACGATGGCCGAGCCTCTGATCCGCATGACGAACATCCGCAAGTCCTATGGGCGCGTACAGGCGCTGGTGGACGCCAGCTTCCACGTCAACGAAAAGGAGATCGTCGGCCTGCTCGGCGACAACGGCGCCGGCAAATCGACGCTGATCAAGGTGCTGTCGGGCGCGGTGCCGCTGACCAGCGGCGACATTTTCGTGCGCGGCAAGAAGGTGAATTTCCGCAGCACCAGCGACGCGATCGCTGAAGGCATCGAGACGATCTATCAGGACTCCGCGCTTGTCACGCAGCTGTCGATCGCCCGCAACCTGTTCCTGGGGCGCGAGCCGATCAAACCGCCGCGTTTCCTCAACCGCATGGACCAGGAGGCGATGAACACGGTGGCACGCGACCTGCTCAAGCAGGTCGGCATCTCCAAAAACATCCCGCCGACGACGCCGATCGGCTCACTATCAGGCGGCGAGCGGCAAGCAGTGGCGATCGCGCGCGCCATGCATTTCGACAGCGACCTCATCATCCTCGACGAGCCGACCAACAATCTCGGCGTCGCCGAGACGCAAGGGGTGTTGAGCTTCGTGCGCGGCGCCCGCGATTCCGGCCACTCCTGCATCTTCATCGCCCACAACATCCACCACGTGTTCCAGGTCGTCGACCGCATCGTGGTGATGCGCCGCGGCAAGGTGGTGGCCGATGATATCGATCCGAAGAAGACCACCGTAGCGGACGTCGAACGCGTCATCACCGGCATGTCGGACAAGGAGATCCGCGATGCGATTTCCGACGGCCCGCAGCCGCATGGCTGATTTGGCCTGACCTTGATTTTTAACTGGGGCTCGATCCTATCCCATGACCGGACCCATGAAAGCGACCGTAGCCGACATCGCCAGAAGCTGCGCCCTGTCGACCGCGACGGTCGACCGAGTGCTCAACAACAGGCCGGGCGCAAGCGCGGCCAACCGGCAGCGCGTCTTGGAGGCGGCAAAGCAGCTCGGCTATCTGCCGACGCTCGATCAAGTCGTGCTGCCGTCGAAGCCGGCGCATCTCGAATTCTTCCTGCCGATCGGCAGCAACGCCTTCATGGCCGACCTTGCCCATCATATCGAGGACTTTGCAGGGCGCCTGCCGCTGGTCGCCTCCTGCCGCATCCACAACCTCGCCGGCATATCGCCGGGCGCGCTGCAAGGCGCGATCGAGAACCTCTCGCTCAAGGCCAATGGCGTCGGCGTCATCGCCGTCGACCATCCACGCACGCGCAACATTTTGCGCGAGCTGGTCGAGGCCGGCATCCGGCTGGTCACGCTGGTTTCCGATGTGCCGGCGGCCCCTCGCTCGGCGTATGTCGGCATCGACAACCGGGTTGCCGGACGCACGGCGGCGCTGCTGATGGGCCGCTTCCTTGGCGGCCGGATCGGGCACCTCGCGATGGTCGTTGGCTCGCGCTCCTACCGCGGCCACGAGGAGCGCGAGATGGGTTTCCGCTCGGTGCTCGCAGAAGAGTTCCCCAATCTCACCGTCTCCAGCGCCGTCGAGATCAACGACGAGCCCGACGCCAGCTACAGCGCGACCATGAAGGCCTTGCACAACGAACCGGAACTGCTCGGCATCTACTGCGTCGGCGCCGGACGCTCCGGCGTGGCCAAGGCGTTGCTCGAGGCCAAGCCGCGCAGAAAGCCCGTCTTCATCTGCCATGACCTGACCAGGGAAACGCGCCGCTACCTCGTCGACGATCTCGCCGACGTGGTCATCGACCAGAACGCCCGGCTGATTGCCGAGCAAGCAGTGATCCGCCTGCTCGGCTCGATCGCCTCGTCGGCGCCGTACCTGACCAAGAAATTCATCGAGCCCCGGCTGATCATGAAGGAAAACGTGCCGGTGCAGTAGGCGCGAATGGCATCATGCCGTCGCCTCACTGATTTGTCAGACGATTGATCCGGCAAATCTGCACACCAGCTATGCACGTTTCGCAGTTGCCGAATGGTTGGGCAAATCGTAATCATTGCGGCGTCGGATGTCTTCCTCCTCCCAGACACCGGCGCTGAATGCGGTGCTCCTCCTCCCGCGCCGTATTCGAAATCGAAGCCCGCTGCCTCCTCCTCCCGGCAGCGGGCTTTTTCTTTGCCTGCACTTAGGCGGAGCGCCCCTCACCCGGATATTGCCGAGTCGAATTGCCTTGCAATTCGAGCAATCCGAACTCTCCTGGGGAGAGAGGAGACGGGTCAGCGCCGGCGCTAGCCTGGCCGCGAAGCGGCCGCATCAGGGGAAGCCGCCTTCAGCGTGCCCGGAACGAGGCGATCAGGCTCTCGGCCATGCGCACGAACTGCGCGCTCGGGCCCTCGGCGCCAACGCTCTGCATCGAGACGCGCGCGCCTTCGAGCAACAGCGACAGCGTATCGGCGAGCAACTCGGCCTGGCCGATGCCGGCATCGCGGCAGAGCGCAACCAGCTTCTCGCGCTGGGCTTCCTTCAGTTCCTTGATGACGCGCCGTGCCGGGTGATTGGTCTCGGTGAGCTCGACGGCGGCATTGGCCATGTCGCAGCCGCGACTGTCGGCGCTGAGCAGCTCTGAAGCCTTGCGGACCCAGGCATGCAACTGCGCGAGCTTGTCGCCGGGATGCTCGGCCTCGAACTCGTCCCATATCCTTGAAGCCTTCGCCGCCGTGGCGCGCAGGCATTCGATGATCAGATCGTCCTTGGATTCGAAGTGACGATAGAGCGTCATCTTGTTGGTGCCGGCAGCCTCCGTGATGGCGTCGACGCCGACGCCCTTGATCCCGTGCTTGTGGAACATGTCCTGCGCCGTTTCCAGGATGCGATCCCGGGGGCGGGAACGTTCCGCAACGCCGTCAGTCATCATGCTCTCCTTTCGTCGTTTCCAAAAAACCGAGGTCACCTCTTGACTAGGGTGTTACCGGTCTGTAACTTTCAGATGTTACTTACTGGTAACACCTATATCACTCCCCGTCAAACGACAAGGCCCACCGATAGCCCTGCCAGAGTGAGATAGGACAGAAAACCTGCCTGTCATGCGGCTTCGGCCGGTGAAAACGAGAAAAAAGCGGTCCGTGATCATCCGATGCGGGCCGCAGCAAGGAGCCGCTCCTATGCAAAAGCGCAAAGACCTGACGATCGACGAAGCCATCCGGGATCCGATGATCCGGCTGGTGATGAAGGCTGATGGGGTCGATCCCAACGCCTTCGAACGGATGCTGCGCTCGCGCGCCGCGGAACAGGCGCCGGACGATGTCCTGCCATCCTTTTTGGAGGATTCCGGCTCCGTCCGGGCCCGGCGCCTGCGCCATTTTGCAAAACCGTTCGGCGAGGCATCCGCGTCATGGTGAACTTCTTCATCCACCGCCCGATCTTCGCATCGGCGATCGCCATCATCATGGTGCTCGCCGGTGCGATCGCCTATTTCCTGCTGCCGGTCTCGCAGTTCCCTGACATCACGCCCCCGCAGGTCGTGGTCAGCGCCCATTATCCAGGCGCCAGCGCGCAGGTGGTGGCCGATACGGTCACCACGCCGCTGGAGCAGCAGATCAACGGCGTGCAAGGCATGACCTATATGTCGTCGACGAGCTCGAATGACGGCTCCTCGACCATCACCATCACATTCGACGTCGGCTATCCGCTGAGCACCGCGGCCGTCGACGTCCAGAACCGCGTCTCGCAGGCCGCATCCTCCCTGCCGGCCATCGTCAACCAGGGCGGCGTCACGATCAAGAAGCAGAACCCGAACTTCGTTCTGATCGTCGACCTCACCTCGCCCGACGGCTCGGTCGATCCGGTGGCGCTGAGCAACCTCGCCTATCTCCAGGTCGTCGATCCGCTGAAGCGGCTGCCTGGCGTCGGCGACGTGCAGATCTTCGGTGAACGGCGCTATTCGATGCGCGTCTGGCTCGATCCGGACAAACTGGCCAATCTCGGCATCACCGCCGTCGATGTGCAGAACGCCATTTCCGAGCAGAACGTGCAGGTGGCGGCGGGCAAGATCGGCCAATCGCCGGCGCCGGCCGGCACCGCCTTCGAGATGCAGGTCAATGCGGTCGGCCGTTTGAGCGACCCGAAGGAATTCGGCGACATCGTCGTGCGCGCCAACTCGCAGAACGGCTCGCTCGTGCGTCTGCGCGACGTCGCCCGCATCGAGCTCGGCGCGCTGCAATATTCGTCATCGGCCTTCTTCGGCAAGGACCCGACCGTGGTGCTCGCCGTCTACCAGATGCCCGGCTCCAACGCGCTTGACCTGCAGCAGCGGGTCAAGGACAAGATGCAGGAATTGTCGGCGCGCTTCCCGAAGGGCGTCCACTACGCCATGCACTACGATACGACGCGCTTCGTCTCGGCCTCGATGCATGACGTGCTGATCACGCTCGGCGAAGCGCTGGTGCTGGTGGTGGCTGTCGTCTTTATCTTCCTGCAGAGCTGGCGCACCACCATCATCCCGACCATCGCCATCCCGGTGTCGTTGATCGCGACGCTGGCGGTGATGTACATGCTGGGCTTCTCGCTCAATATGCTCTCGCTGCTCGGCATGGTGCTGGCGATCGGCCTTGTCGTCGACGACGCCATCGTCGTGGTCGAGAACGTCGAGCGACAGCTGGAGGCCGGCCTCAAGCCGCTCGCCGCGACGCGCGCGGCGATGGCCGAAGTGACTGGCCCAATCATCGCCACCACCGCGGTGCTGATGGCGGTGTTCATCCCGGTCGCCTTCATTCCCGGCGTTTCGGGACGGCTCTACAACCAGTTCGCGCTTACCGTTGCGATCTCGGTCGGCATCTCCGCCTTCAACTCGCTGACGCTGAGCCCGGCGCTGAGCGCCGCGTTCCTGCGCCATCGCGGCGAAACGCAGTTCGTGCTGTTCCGCTGGTTCAATGCCGGCTTCGACTGGCTGTCGCATGCCTACGCGCATGGCGTGCGCATTCTGATCCGGCTGCGCTGGGCCATGCTCGGCCTGTTCGCGGCGGGCTTGGTCGCCACCTATTTCGTCTGGCAGAAGCTGCCCTCGACCTTCCTTCCGGTGGAGGACCAGGGTTATTTCTTCGTCGTCATCCAGTTGCCGGACGGCGCTTCGCTGGAGCGCACCGACGCGGTGGCGCAGAAGGCGCGCGACATCCTGCAGAACACGCCCGGCGTCGACATCGTCGGCTCGATCAGCGGCCTGAACTTCCTCACCAGCGCCGCGCAATCGAACTCGGCGGTGGAGTTCGCCATCCTGAAGCCGTGGGACGAACGCGGGCCCGACCAGAACGCATCGAAGCTGGTCGCCGAGGTGCGCAACAAGTTGCTGCAGATACCGGAGGCGTTTGCGCTCTCATTCGATCCACCCTCGATCCCGGGCCTCGGCACGACCGGCGGCTTCGAATTCCAGGTGGAAGACCTTTCGGGCCGCGGCAGCGCCGCGCTCAACGAGGTCACGCAGGCGCTGATCGCGGAAGCACGCAAGCAGCCGGAGCTCAATCCGCAGCAGCTGTTCTCGTCCTTCTCGACCTCGACGCCGCAGTTCAACTACGACCTCGACCGCAGCAAGGCGAAGCTGCTCGGCCTCAACCTGCCCGACGTGTTCAACACGCTGCAGATCTATCTCGGCTCCCTCTACGTCAACGACTTCAACCTTTTCGGCCGCACGTTCCGGGTGACGATCCAGGCCGACAAGGACGCGCGCGGAAACGCGAACGACATCTCGCGCCTCTACGTTCGCAATGCGTCCGGCGGGATGGTGCCGCTGAGCACACTGGGCAAGCTGGTGCCGATCGTCGGTCCCGAGACCGTGCCGCATTACAACAACAATGCATCCGCCCTCATCAACGGCGGCGCGGCGCCAGGCTTCTCGTCCGGACAAGCGGTCGCGGCGATGGAGCGGGCGGCGGCAAACGTGCTGCCGCGGGACTTCGGCTATGAATGGACCGGCATCACCTATCAGGAGCTCCAGGCCGGATCGATCGCCTCGATCGTGTTCGGCCTGGCGATCGTGTTCGTCTTCCTGATCCTGGCGGCGCAGTATGAAAGCTGGGCGATGCCCTTCATGGTGCTGCTCGCCGTGCCGCTCGCCTTGTTCGGCGCCTTCGTCGTGCTCTTGCTGCGCGGCATGCAGATCGACGTCTACTCGCAGATCGGTTTCGTCATGCTGATCGGCCTGGCGGCGAAGAACGCGATCCTGATCGTCGAGTTCGCCCGACGGCGCCGCGAGGAAGGCCTGACCATCGTCGAGGCGGCGATGGAAGCCGCGCGGCTGAGGCTGCGGCCGATCCTGATGACGGCCTTCGCCTTCATCCTCGGCGTGCTGCCGCTGATGTTCGCGACCGGCGCGGGCGCCGCCAGCCGGCAGTCGATCGGCACCACCGTCTTCGGCGGCATGGTGGCGGCGACGATCCTGTCGCTGGTCTTCGTGCCGGTCTTCTACGCGGTGATCGAGAAGCTGCGCGAGCGCGGCGGCGAGAGCGAACCTGCCGCGGGGCCTCAACATGCCCCGCACCAACAAGAGATTGAACCGACCGCCGAGCCCGTCCGGCTCGCCCAGGCGGCCGAATAGGATTGGAGACCAACATGCGTAAATGGAAAATCGCTTTGGGAACGGCGGTCGCGCTGGGCGCAATCTCGGTGGCAAGCGTGCACCTGCTCGACATGGGCAATCTCAGCCTCAGCGCCAGCACTGCGGGCGCGGCACCTGCGCCCAAGGCGTTCGTCATGCCGGTCCCGGTGGTCAACGTCGTCAAGAAGACGCTGCCGATCTATCTCGACTACGCCGCGCGCGTCGAGCCGATCCGCAACATCACCCTGCAGGCGCGCGTGCCGGGCTATCTGCAGGAGCAGACGGCGCAGGACGGCAGCGACGTCAGGCAGGGCGACCTGCTTTACCGGATCGCGCCCGAGGACTACCAGGCAGCGCTCGACCAGGCGAAGGCGCAGGTGCAGCGCGACGCGGCAGCGCTCGAATACGCGCGGTCCAACCTCGGCCGTGGCACCGACCTTGCCAAGGCCGGGTACCTCGCCAAGGACAGCTTCGACCAGCGCACCAGCAACTTGCGCACGGCCGAAGCCGCCCTCGCGGTCGACCAGGCGGCGGTGCGGACGGCCGAGCTCAATCTCGGCTATGCCGAGATCAAGGCACCGTTCTCCGGACGGATCGGCCGCAACCAAGCCTCGGTCGGTACCCTGGTGAGCGTCGCCGGCACGGTTCTCAACACGCTGGTGCAGCTCGACCCGATCTACGTCACCTTCAATCCGAGCGAGACCGACCTCGTAGAGATCGAGCAAGCGAAGGCCAACGGTCCGATCGCGGTCGACGTGCTGTTGCCCGGCGAGACCGAGCCCAGCCAGAAGGGCGAGCTCACCTTCATCGACAACACGATCGATCATTCGACCGGCACGATCACGGCGCGGGCGACGATCGGCAACGCCAAGTTCGCGCTGCTGCCCGGGCAGTATGTGCGCGTCCGGCTGCATGTGAAGGAGCAGCCCAATACGCTGATGGTGCCGCAGGTGGCGCTGGGTTCCAGCCAGCTCGGCAAATACCTGTACGTCCTCGGCAAAGACAACACCGTAGACCAGAAGCTGGTGTCGCTCGGCCCGACCGACGGCGACCTGATTTCCGTCACCTCAGGCATCTCCGAGAGCGACCAGGTGATCACCGGCAATTTGCAGAAGATCGGACCCGGAATGCCGGTTTCTCCCTTGCCGGAAACGAAACCGGCCAGCTGATAATCCCCCATCAGTCCCGGTCCGACGGCGCCCTCGACACCCACATCGAGGGCGCCGTTTTGTTTGCGCGCCTGCAACCGGGAAAAAATCGATAGCCACCCTCTTGTTGGATTGTCGACAATCTGCTTGTCTTACAGTCGGTTCATCCAGGAGTGGCCCACATGTCAAAGCTGGATTTCAGTCCGATCGCGGATACGACGCGCAGGGCCGAGATCGTCGCGCTGCTCAGGCGCGCCATTCTGACCGGCCAGCTGGAGCCTGGGCAGAAGCTCAACGAACTCCGCATTTCCGAGCAGATGCGGGTAAGCCGCGCGCCGCTGCGCGAGGCGATGCGCGAGCTGGTGCAGGAAGGTATCCTGACCAGCATTCCCTATGCCGGAACCTTCGTCGTCGACGTCACCGCCAAGGACATCGTCGACGCCTATTCCCTCAACAAGGTGCTCGACGACTTCGCCATCGAGCTCGCCTGGCCGCAGCGCGACCAGCGCTTCTTCGACGAGCTCGACCGCCGCCATGAAGCGGTGAAGCAGGCGACCCGGGCGCTCGACACCACGCGCCAGATCGAGACGGCGCTGCAGCTGCACGGGCTGGTCTATGAGTGGGCCGACAATTCGGTGCTGCTCGAAACCTGGCAGCGGCTGACCAGCCGGCTGCAAATGTATTTCGCCCTGCACCAGCGTGCGCGGAACGAGCCGGTGCCGGCCGAGGACCTGCACGAAACCTATGTGGCGCTGCTCAAGGGCACGGACATGCGCGCCGCCCAGCGCCATGCCCGCGAGCATATCGACAACGATTTCGAAGCGCTTCTTGCCTATGCGCGCAGCCTCGAAAAGCGCGCATCGAAGGGCGCCTGACAAACCCGCGGACAAACGGATACAAACGTGAAGATCAAGAGCATAAAAGCCTACCATGTCGTGCAGCCCTTCGTGGACGGGCCCTACCGCATGTCCAAGGGCCGGGTCGCCGACTGTTTCGATGCGGTGATCGTCGCCATCACTTCCGACACAGGCGTGACCGGCTGGGGCGAGATGGCGCCGCTCGGCAATTTCTACTCGGCCGCGTTTCCGGCGGGAACGCGCGCGGGCGTGCCGGAGATCGCGCCGCATCTCATCGGCCATGACCCGCGCGGGCTGGCCGGCATCGGCAGGTTGATGGACACGGTGTTCAAGGGCCATCCCTACGTCAAAGCCGCGCTTGACATGGCTTGCTGGGATCTCGCCGCCCGTGCGGCCGACGTGCCGTTGGTAGCGATGCTCGGCGGCCGCGAGAGCGAGACGGCGGAACTTTACCGGGTCGTGACCCACGGCACGGTCGACCAGATGGCGGCACTTGCCAAGCGCATCGTTGCCGAAGGCTACCATCGGCTGCAGGTCAAGGTCGGCGGCAATGTCCGCGACGACATCGAGCGAGTGAGCGCCGTCGCATCAGCCGTGCCGAAGGGCACGGTGATCTTCTGCGACGCCAATGCCGGCTGGACGCCCTACCAGGCGCGCCAGTTCGCCGATGCCACACGCGGCATCGACTACACATTCGAACAGCCCTGCACGACGATCGAGGAGAATATGTCGGTGCGCCGCATGCTCGACAAGCCGATGGTGCTCGACGAATCCGTCACATCGCTGGGCGAGATGCTGGAAATCCATCGCCGTGGCGCGGCCGATGGGCTGACGCTGAAGATCTCGCGCCTCGGCGGCGTGACGCAGACGCGGCTGATCCGCGACGTCGCCGTCGAGCTCGGTTTCATGGTCACCATCGAAGACACCGGCGGCGCGGAGATCGACACCGCCGCGATGGCGCATCTGTCGCTGTCGACACCGGAGGAGCGCCGTCTGCATGCCATCGCCTTCCACGAATGGGTGACGGTGCGCACCGCCTCCAACAAGCCGCCGGTCGCGGGCAGCCGCATGGGCATTCCCGACGGCCCCGGGCTCGGCATCGACGTGGTGCCGGACCTGCTCGGCAAGCCCTTCTTCGAGATCGGCTGAGATGAAGATCGGGAGCAGCGCCGCAACGCCGATCGCGCTAGCAGGCTTTTCGCTGAGCTGAACTGGGAGATCGCCAAAAGGAAAGGAGACCGGCAAATATCGAATCGAGGCGGCCACGATTTCGATCGGGGCCGCACGCCCGAGCTAGGCATGCATCAAGAAAATCTGACTTTTCCGCTTCAACGAGCGGATGGACCGGACCAAACTGCATGTTACAGTTCGTTCGACTGAATTCTTGACGATGGCCGGGACCGGAGAACTCCACGGAACGTCGTCAACCGGAATGCACTCGCCAACCACAAGAACTGGGGAAAGGGTTTAGACCCATGAGCAAGAACTACCGCGTCCTCGACCTCATCCGGCGCAACCGCACGCCGCTCGAAAATCACCTCATCGACGGCCTCATCGACGGCCGCGTCAGCCGCCGCGATTTCGTGCGCCACGGCAGCCTGCTCGGCCTGTCGCTGCCGCTTCTCGGCCGCATCGGCATGGCCGCCGGCTTCGGCGCCGCGCCCTCGCTTGCCCGCGCCCAGGGCGCGCCGGGCGCTACCATCCGCGTCGGCAGCAGCGTGCCGGCCGCCGCGATCGACCCGGTCACCATCGCCGACGCCGGCGGCCTGCTCGTCATGCAGCAGGTAGCCGAATTCCTCTGCGTCGACGGCCCCGACCTGGTGCTCAAGCCGGCACTCGCCGAAAGCTGGAAGCCGAATGCCGATGGCTCGGTGTGGACCTTCACGCTGCGCAAGGGCGTCAAGTTCCACTCAGGCGGCGAGATGAAGGCCGAGGACGTGGTGGCCAGCATCGACCGGCTTGCCGATCCCGCCAACTCCTCCAACGCGCTGTCGGTGTTCAGCGGCATCCTCTCGAAGGGCGCCAGCAAGAAGGTCGACGACTACACGGTGGAATTCCACCTCGACGCGCCGAACGGCAACTTCCCCTACATGCTGTCGTCCGACAACTACAACGCCGTCATCATCCCGGCGAGCTACAAGGGCGATTACGAAAAGAGCTTCGACGGTACCGGGCCGTTCAAGCTGGAGAAGTACACGCCCAAAGTCGGCGCCTCCTTCGTTCGCAATGAGAACTACTGGGGCGAAAAAGCCCTGCCGGAGCGCACCGAATTCACCTTCTTCACCGATATCCAGCCGCAGATCCTGGCGCTGCAGGGCGGCCAGATCGACATCATCAATCAGATGCCGGTGCTGGCGGGCGTCGCCGTCCTCAGCGATCCGAACGTGAACGTCATCAGCCTGAAATCGTCGGCGCATCAGCAACTGCATCTGCGCTGCGACGACGGTCCGATGAAGGACCCGCGGGTACGCCGCGCCATCGCGCTCAGCATCGATCGCAAGAAGTTGGTCGCCGGCCTGATGAAAGGCCGCGCCCAGGAGGGCAATGACAGCCCATTCGCCGGGGTCTATCCGTCGACGGACACCAGCGTGCCGCAGCGCGAGCAGGACATCGCGCAGGCCAAGCAGCTGATGGAAGCGGCCGGCGCCGGCAAGGGGTTCAAAATAACGCTGACCACCGAGCGCTATCTGGAAATCCCCGAATACGCGCAGCTGATCCAGAACTGGGTCAAGGAGATCGGTATCGAGCTCGAGCTCAACATCCTCGACCAGAGCGCCTATTACGGCGATGCCGTGTTCGGCAAATCGAACTGGCTGGATTCGGTGATGGGCATCACCGACTACGGCCACCGCGGCGTGCCGAACGTCTATCTCGCGGCGCCATTGAAGAGCGAGGGCACCTGGAATGCCGCGCATTTCAAGAACAAGGACTATGACCAGCTGGCGACCAGCTATATCGCGGCCCTCGACCTCGAGGCGCAGAAGGCTGCAGCCGGCAAGATCCAGAAGCTGCTGCTCGAGGAAACGCCGGTGATCTTCGGCTATTTCTACGACTATCTGACGGCGACGGCGAAAGGCGTGGCGGGCGTGCAGCCCACCGCGATGTCGCAGCTGTTCCTCGAAAAGGCTTCGAAAGCCTGACGCGAGGGAGCAAGCTTATCCTTGACAGCCGGCTCTCGACGGAGAGCCGGCTCCAATAGGAGTATTCGTCATCCTCGGCTTCCTCGTCCGGCGCCTGGCTCTGTCGCTTGTGACGCTGTTCCTGCTCAGCGTCATGGTGTTCCTGGGCGGCCAGGTGCTGCCCGGCAATGTCGGGCGCGCGATATTGGGGCCGTTTGCCGACCAGCGCGCCGTCGACGCGCTCAACCACTCGCTCGGCGTCGACCGGCCGCTGCTCGTCCAGTACGGAAGCTGGATCTGGAACTTTCTCCATGGCGACATGGGCACGTCCTACATTTTCCGCGCACCGGTGGCGCCCTTCGTCATCGACGCGTTGGGTAATTCGATGAAGCTGGCGCTTGTCGCCTTCGTGCTGGTGGTACCGATCGGCATCCTCGGCGGCGTGATCGCCGCGCTCAACCTCAACCGGCCGCTCGACCGCATCATCAGCCTCGGCGGACTGTCGGTGACGGTGCTGCCCGAGTTCGTCACTGGTATCATCCTGATCCTGATCTTCGGCGTCTGGCTGCGCTGGCTGCCGATCGCGGCGGCCTGGCCGAAGGGTGCCGGCTTCTTCACCCAGCTCTATTATCTCATCCTGCCGTCGCTGCCGCTGTTTCTGGTGCTGTTCGGCTATATCGCTCGCATGGCGCGGTCGGGAATGATCGAGGCGCTCGATTCCGACTATACGCGCACCGCGGTGCTTAAAGGTCTGCCGTGGCGCACGGTGATCTGGCGGCATGTGCTGCGCAACGCGCTATTGCCGACCATCACCGTCATCGCAACCCAGACCGGCTACCTCATCGGCGGCCTTGTCGTGATCGAGACGCTGTTCCGCTACCAAGGCATCGGCTCGCTGATCTTCACCGCCGCGCGCGGCAAGGATTTTCCGATGCTCGAGGCCGGCATCCTCACCATCGGCATCGTCTATGCGGTGGCCACATTGATCGCCGATTTCCTCTATTCGGTGCTCAATCCGCGCATCCGGCTGGGAGCGGAGCAATGAGCGCGACAGACACACCCGCTAACCTGCCAACGCCGGACGCCGCGACACAGCGCAGCCCCTGGGGCGAGGTGCTGCATTCGCTCTTGCGATCGGGAACCTTCCTCACCGGGCTCGGCATCGTCCTGCTCTGGATCGTCTGCGCGCTGTTCGGCGAGCATTTCGTCCCCTACGATCCGCTTGCCGACGACATCATCAACGCGCTGGCGCCACCGTCGGCCGAGCACTGGTTCGGCACCGACCAGATCGGCCGCGATGTCTTCTCGCGGGTCATCGTCGGCTCACGCGATATCCTGATGGTGGCACCTTTGGCCACGATTCTGGCGACCATTGCCGGCACCGCGCTCGGGCTCGTCATCGGCTATTTCCGCGGCATCGTCGACGATATCGTCAGCCGTATCCTCGAAGCCTTCATGGCAATCCCGGTGGTGATCATCGCACTGCTCGCCATCGTCGCGCTCGGCACCTCCAAGATCACCGTGATCGTCGTCATCGGCTTGAGCTTCGCACCGATCATCGCCCGCACGGTGCGCTCGGCGGTGCTGGCCGAACGCGAGCTCGATTATGTCGCGGCGGCAAAGCTTCGCCACGAAGGCGCGCTGCACACGATGTTCGTCGAGATCTTGCCCAACGTGATCCCGCCGATCCTGGTCGAGACGACAGTGCGTCTGGGCTATGCGATCTTCGCCGTCGCCACGCTCTCCTTCATGGGCTTCGGCATCCAGCCGCCCTCGCCCGACTGGGGACTCTCGATATCCAGCAATTACGGCATGATCGGCGGCGGCTTCTGGTGGACGGTGCTGTTCGACGCGCTGGCGATCGCCTCGCTGGTGATCGGGGTCAACCTGGTGGCCGACGGCGTCCATGGAGCGTTCAATGACTGACAGGAACGCGCTCGAGCTCAACGATCTCTCGGTCGCCTATCGCGTCGGGCGCCGCAACCGGGCGGTGCTGCGCAATGTCAGCTTCAAGATCGGCCGCGGCGAGGCCTATGGGCTGGTCGGCGAATCCGGCTGCGGAAAGTCCACCGCGGCGCTGTCCGTGGTCCGCTACCTGCCGCGCAACGGCTCGATCACCGGCGGCTCGATCGCGCTCGACGGCCGGGATGTGATGAAGCTCGATGCCGAGGCGCTCAGACGCGCCCGTGCGGAAAGCGTCTCCATGGTCTATCAGGATCCCGGCAAGGCGCTGAATCCATCACTGCGCATCGGCCGCCAGCTCACCGAGATCTTCGAGCTTGCCGGCATGTCGGGACAGGCGGCGAGCGACAAGGCGATCGCGATGCTCAATCTTGTGCGCATCTCGGATCCGGCCAGTGTCATGCAGCGCTACCCTCACCAGCTTTCCGGCGGCATGCAGCAGCGCGTGGCGATCGCCATGGCCTTGGCCAACGACCCCTCGATGCTGATCCTCGACGAGCCGACGACGGGTCTCGACGCCACGGTCGAAGCCGAAGTGCTCGACCTCATCGCGCAACTGCGCCGCGAGCTTTCGGCCTCAATCCTGTTCATCAGCCACAACCTCGCCGTGGTCTCCAACATGTGCGACCGGGTCGGCGTGCTCTATGCCGGCATGCTGGTCGAGGAAGGCTCGACGAAGGACGTCTTCAACGATCCGCGCCATCCCTACACGGTCGCTTTGCTGCGCTGCCTGCCGCGCGGCGGCCAGCGCAAGGACCAGGGCCGGCTCGACACGATCCCCGGCTTCCTGCCCGGCATCGGCGCCACGATCGTCGGCTGTGCCTTCGCCGACCGCTGCGCGCTGGCGACCGAGCGCTGCCGCACCGAGCCGCCGCCGCTCTATGAGCTTGGAGGCGGCCGGCTGTCGCGCTGCCACTATCACGACAAGGCGCAGTCGCTGCCGCGCGCGACACCCGCCGAGATTGCCGCCGTCGCGCCGAAGCACGCACCGCCCGTGCTGCAGGTCGAGGGGCTGAACAAGACCTATGCCAGCCATGGTCGTGCATTGAGGGCGGTGAAGGACGTTTCAGTCAGCCTCCGGCCCGGCGAGACGCTCGGGTTGGTCGGCGAGTCCGGCAGCGGCAAGACCACCTTCGCGAGGCTGCTGCTCGGCCTCGTGCCGCCGGACGAGGGCGGCAGCATCGAACTGGAGGGCAAGCAGTTGGCGCCGCGGCTTGCCAGCCGCTCGGAGGACCAGGTCAAGGCGGTGCAGATCGTCTTCCAGAATCCGGATTCGGCGCTCAACCGTTCGCATTCGATCCGGCATATCCTCAGCCGCGCTTTGAAGCGGTTGGGCGGGCTCACCGGCAAGTCGCTGGAAGCGCGCCTCGAAGAGCTCGTCCGCTCGGTGCGGCTCACCGACCGGCATCTCGCCGTCAAGCCGCGGCAGCTTTCGGGCGGTCTGAAGCAGCGCGTGGCGATCGCCCGCGCCTTCGCCGGCGATCCGCGCATCGTCGTCTGCGACGAGCCGACCTCGGCGCTCGACGTGTCGGTGCAGGCGGCGATCCTCAACCTCTTGGCCGACCTGCAGTCGAAGCAGGATGTGAGCTACATTTTCATCTCACACGACCTCGGCGTGGTGCGCTATCTGTCCGACAAGATCGCGGTGCTCTATCTCGGCCGCATCATGGAGTTCGGACCGTCGGAAGCGGTGTTTTCCGGCCCGCATCACCCTTACACGGAAGCTCTGTTGTCGGCCGTTCCGAAACTCGACCGGACGGAAAGCTCGCGCATCCGCCTCGACGGCGAAATCCCGAGCGCGGCCAACCCACCCACGGGTTGCGTTTTCCACACGAGATGCCCGCGCAAGATCGGCGCGATCTGCGAGACGCAGGAGCCGGAACTAAGCGAGGCCGAGCCCGGGCACACAATCCGCTGCCATATTCCTTTCGCGGAGTTGGCAAGGCTGCAGAAGCCGAAGGCCGTGGAGCCGGCATAGTCGCCGCCAGCAAACGACAACGCCTGCTGGATTCGCTGCGCCGATGGCTGGCGCAAGGGCGGCAAGCGCGCTGACACCGGCGCGGCCCTCCGTCAGCGACGTCCACGGCGTCCGCCGGGCGGCAAACCTCGTTTCGCCGCATAGGGGTTCCCTCGCGCCTCGATCCTGCCGGATCTCCCCCCCGCCCCGCATCGTCTCGGAGTCTCGTTTTAGCTCATTCCTAAGACGACCGCCGAAATGGCGGGTTGAAATATTTTTCAAACGGTCATAGGAATGTTCAAAGAGTGATCGCGGCGCGGGCGGCGCCAAGGACCGGAGGAAGCGACATGTCCCATCCGCAATTCGCAGCGGAACTCCTGCAGCGCGCTGAGAAACAAGGACCGATCACCATCGGTCTCGCCGGCGCCGGACAGATGGGAACAGATATCGTCGTTCAGGTCGCACTCATGCCGGGCATGCGCATCGGCGCCATTTCGGAGGTCAGGCCGCAGGCGGCGATCGATGCGGCGCTGCTGGCCGGCCATGATCGCTCCGATATTGTGCAGGCGCCCAATGCCCCGGCCATTGATCGCGCCATCGAGGGCGGCAAGATCGCGGTCACCGAGGACCTGCATGCGCTCGCCGCCGCCGGCCGCATCGACGTGATCATCGACGCAACCGGAAATCCCAATGTCGGCACGCTGTTTGCGCTCGAGGTGATGAAGAACGGCAAGCATATCGTCATGCTAAATGTCGAGGCCGACATCACGATCGGCCGATTTCTGAAGGAAGAGGCGCGCAAGGCCGGCGTCGTCTACACAGGTGCGGCGGGCGACGAGCCTGCCTGCACGCTGGAGATCATCGGCTTCGCCAGAAGCCTCGGCTTCAACATCGTTGCCGCCGGCAAGGGCAAGAACAATCCGCTGAAGTTCGACGCCGTGCCGGCCGACTACGAGAAGGAGGCGGCCGAGCGCAACATGAATGCGCGCATGCTGGTCGAGTTCGTCGACGGCTCGAAGACGGCAATCGAGATGGTGGCAATCGCCAACGCGACGGGACTGGTGCCCGACGTGCCGGGCATGCACGGCCCTACCGCGACGCTAGAAGAACTCGCCAGCGTGCTCTGCCCGCGCGAGGATGGCGGCGTGCTTCATCGCAAGGGCGTTGTCGACTATTCGATCGGCAAGGGCGTCGCGCCCGGCGTGTTCTGCATCATCGAAACCAAGCATCCGCGCGTGCTGGAGCGCATGATCGACCTCAAGGTCGGCAAGGGCCCCTATTTCACGATCTTCCGCCCTTATCACCTCACCAGCCTGGAAGTGCCGCTGTCGGCGGCGCGCGCCGTGGTCTACAAGCGCGCCGACATGGAACCGCTCGACCATCCCGTGGCCGAGGCGGTGGCGGTGGCCAAGACCAGTCTCGGCACCGGCCAGTCGCTCGGCATGATCGGCGAGAACGACTACCGCGGCTTCGCCATGACTTGGGAGGACGCGCGCGCCAAGGGCGCGCTGCCGCTCGGGCTTGCCGAACGCGCCAAGGTGGTGAAGCCGGTCAAGGCCGGCGACTTCCTGACCTATGAAAACTGTGTACCCGACGATTCGATGGTGATAACCCAGATCCGCCGTCGTCTCGACCAGTCGGACGGACGGTTCGTAACCAACGCGGCCTAAAGCGCGTCGCGCGGAAACGGATCCAGGCGACGCGCTTTAGGTCCTTGTTTTTATGCATCTCGTTTTCGCAAAACCGCTGCACACTTTTGCGCGACATGCTCTAACCCTCCGGATCCCAGCCTGATGGACGATGTGGTAATCGGGATCGACGCCTCGACAACCGCCGTGAAGGCGATTGCTTTCGCGCGCGACGGCTCGGAGCTTTTCCAGGCACGCGAGACCTATCCGCTTTCCAATCCGGCGCCCGGCCATTTCGAGCAGGACGCCGAGCATTGGTGGGCGGCGCTGCTGTCGGCGCAGCAACAAGTCGCCAAGGCGATCGATGCCTCACGCGTTAAAGCCATCGCAATCGCGCACCAGCGCGAGAGCTTCACGCTGATCGACAACGCCGGCAAGCCGCTCATTCCCGCCATATTGTGGCTCGACGAACGCGCCCGCCGCCAGGTGGCGCGGCTTTCGGAAGAACTCGGCCGCGAGGCGATCCGCGACTGGAGCGGCAAGCCGCCGGACCCGACGCCGGCGCTCTACGCTTTGGCCTGGCTGACGGAGCACCGGCCGCAGGCGCTGGCGGAAGCGGCCGCGGTGGTCGACGTGCACGCGTTCTTCGTCCACCGGCTCACCGGGCGACTGGTCACCAGCACGGCGAGCGCCGATCCGCTCGGCCTGCTGGACATCGCGCATGGCGTCTGGCACCCGAGGCTGGTCGAGGCGGCGGGACTGCGGCCGGAGCAACTGCCGGAGCTCGCAGCCCCTGGCGCGGTCAGCGGCACGTTGTCGGAAAGCATCGCGGCGGCGATCGGCCTGAAGGCCGGCACGCCGGTTATTGCGGGCGCCGGAGACGGCCAGGCGATGGGCCTCGGCATGGGAGTCTACGGGTCCGGCAAAAGCTATCTGTCGTTGGGCTCAGGCGTCGTCAGCGGAAATTATTCCGGCACGGTCACGACGTCGGATGCATTCCGCACGCTGGTTTCGCCGACCGGCTCCGGCTTCATGCTGGAGACGGTGCTGCGTTCCGGCATGCAGTTGGTCGACTGGATCGTGCGCACCACCGGCGCGCCTTCGGCCGCGGTGCTGGAGAAGGCTGCGAAGGATGTCGCGCCAGGCAGCGACGGATTGCTCG
The DNA here is from genome assembly GCF_003952605.1 of Mesorhizobium sp. M1A.F.Ca.IN.022.06.1.1. Classification (NCBI taxonomy): domain Bacteria; kingdom Pseudomonadati; phylum Pseudomonadota; class Alphaproteobacteria; order Hyphomicrobiales; family Phyllobacteriaceae; genus Mesorhizobium; species Mesorhizobium sp. M1A.F.Ca.IN.022.06.1.1. Next base: position 1,553,943 of record NZ_CP034455.1, read on the forward strand.
TCATGCCCTATTGGGCCGGCGTCATGAGCCCTTACTGGGACGGCTCGGCGCGCGGCGCCATCGTCGGCCTGTCGCTCGATCACGAGCCAAGGCATCTCTTCCGCGCGGTGCTGGAGGGCGTAGCGCTGGAGCAGGCGATCGCCACCGAGGCGATGGAGGAACAGACCGGCAAGGCCGACGCGATGATCGCGGCCGGCGGCGGCACCAATTGCGCACTGCTGATGGAAATCATGGCGAGCGTGCTCGAGCGCCCGCTCTTCGTCTCGCCGGTCAACGAAGCAGCGGCGCTGGGAGCCGCCATGCTCGCGGCCTCGGCAATCGGCTGGTTCGCGTCACCGGAAGAAGCGGCAAAGGCGATGGCGGCACGGCCGGCACGCCAGGTCGATCCTGTCGAGGCGCTTGTTCCGACCTACCGCGCACGCAAAGAAGTCTATCGTGATCTCTATCACGCGACACGCGATATCCACACGCGGCTCGGCGCGATTACCGGAACTACCGGCTAAGCAGCCCCTTGGCCGCGTCTTCGTCGGTGATCAGCACCGAGACCTTCGTATTCGCAAGTGCGGCGCGCATGACGGCGATCTTCTCCCGCCCGCCCGACACCAGGATGGTGGTCGGAATGTCGGAGAGATCCTGCAGCGGGTAGGCGCAGACGCGGCGGTTGACCTCATGGTCAACGATGCGGCCCTCGGCATCGATGAAGTGGCAGAGGATATCGCCGACCGCGCCCGCCGCCTGCAATTCCTCCAATTCGCTGGGCTTGATGAAACCGTAATTGGCGATCGGGCTGTCGTTGGAAAAGGAGCCGACGCTGAGCACGGCGATGTTGGCGCGCCGCGCCCTAAAGACCACATCCTGGACGCTGCGCTGGCTCATGAAGGCATCGCGCTGCTCCGGCCTGTCGGCATAGACGGGCACGGGCAGCAGATAGCATTCGGCGCCGATCTTCTCAGCGAATTCCCAGGCGCTCTCGGTCGGATTGAGCGGCTGCGCATGGGTGAGGCCGCCAAGCATCGAGACCACCGTGGTCCTGGCGATCGGCCGCCTGGGCAATTCGTTGATGGCGAATTTCAGCGTCCTGCCCCAACCCAGTGCGATAACGTCGCCCGCATTGACGTTGTCGGCGAGATAGGCGGCGGCGGCATGGCCGATCATCAGCGGCGCGTTGCTCCTGTCGGCAGCCGACGGCACGACCACCGCCTGGCTGAGGCCGAAGCGCTGCTTCAGGCGTTCCTCCAGCTGCACGCATTCGACGACGCTGTCGCGAATGCGGAACTGGACGACGCCCTCCTCGCGCGCGGCCGACAGAATCCGGTGCACCTTGATACGGCCGACGCCGAGGATCTCCGAGATCCGCTCCTGCGTCAGCCCTTCGACATAATAGTGCCAGGCGGCTCGGGCCTTGAGCTCGGCATCCGGAAAACGCGAGACCTTGTCGTTCTCGATCACCGCCATGCTTTATGCCTCCGTATGCGCTCGACTTCCCTATGGCAAACTGTCGGTTCACGCAAACTGCCGCCGAATGGCTGCGCGGCACTTGACAATTTTCTGATGAACGTTTTAGCTGAACAAAATTGCAGTTCAAAGATAAATTGTTCACAAGGGAGGATGCCTGGTGAACAAGAGCGGAAGGCAAGGCACGCCTGCCCGCTGACGGAGGAGACGAAGTGGCCGTGAGCAACGAGACGAGCGAGTTGAAGGCTGGCACCGGCGCCGCGCAGGCCGCTTCCGGTGCGAAGCTTTCGGCGCTGTTTGCCGGCACGATGGGACCGCTGATCGGGCTGGTGCTGCTGTGCCTGGCGCTGGCGCTGACCACCGACACCTTCCTTACGGTACGCAACATCCTCAACGTGCTCGACCAGGTGACCGTGCTCGGCATCATGGCGATCGGCATGACGCTGGTCATCCTGATCGGCGGCATCGACCTTTCCGTCGGCTCGGTGCTGGCGCTGGCCTCGATGGTGATGGGCTATGTCGCCTATCCCGACTATCTCAATCTCGGCGTCCCGGCGGGCATCGCCGCGGCGCTCGTCGTCGCCGCCCTCTGCGGCCTGGTGTCGGGCCTGCTGGTGACGGTGACGAAACTGCCGCCCTTCATCGCGACGCTTGCCATGATGTCGGTGGCGCGCGGCCTCGCCAACATGATCACCGACGGCTCGCAGATCGTCGGCTTTCCCGACTGGTTCACCAACCTCTCGATCGTGCGCCATTTCGGCTTCCTGTCGGTCACCGTCGGGCTGATGATCGTGCTGGCGATCGTCTTCGCGATCTTCCTCAATTACCGCGCCACCGGCCGCAGCCTCTACGCGATCGGCGGCAGCGCCGAGGTTGCCCGCCTCTCCGGCATTCCGGTGAAGTCGCTGACCAACTGGGTCTACGCAATCTGCGCACTGCTGGCGGGACTGGCCGGCATCGTGCTCGCGGCCCGGCTCGATTCCGTGCAGCCGAGTTCGGGCGTCGGCTACGAGCTCGACACTATCGCCGCGGTGGTGATCGGCGGCGCCAGCCTTTCCGGCGGCATCGGCTCGATCGGCGGCACGGCGATCGGCGTTCTCATCATCGGCGTGCTGCGCAACGGCCTCAACCTGCTCGGCGTGTCGCCCTTCATCCAGCAGGTGGTGATCGGCGTGGTGATCGCGCTGGCGGTTGCCACCGATACCTGGCGGCGGCGCCGCCAATAGGAATTCGCCCGGATGTCCGGGCGGAACGGATCGGTCGATCCGAGACTGGGACTGTCCGGCCGAGGGCGCCGCGATGCGCAGGCTGACAGATTGAACACCAACGGAGGAAAAACATGCTGACCAAACGTTCACTGCTGCTTGCGGCCGCGGCCATCGTCCCGCTGCTCGGCCTGTCCGATGCCGCCTCGGCCAAGGACGCCAAGAAGCTCGGCCTTGCCGTCGCCAATCTGCAGGCGGACTTCTTCAACCAGATCAAGCAGTCGGTCGAAGCCTATGCCAAGGAGAAGGGCATCGAGGTCATCACCGTCGACGCCAAGGGCGATTCGGCCACGCAGGTCAGCCAGGTGCAGGACCTCGTCACCCAGAACATCGACGCGCTGATCTATATCCCGGCCGGCGCCACCGCCGCGACCGTGCCGACCAAGACCGCGAAGGCCGCCGGCATCCCGGTGGTCAATGTCGACCGCAACGCCGACGGCGCGCCCGGCGACACCTTCATCGCCACTGACAGCGTCAACTCGGCCAAGGGCGTGTGCGACTACATCGCCAAGCAGGCCGGCGGCAAGGGCGAGATGGTGATCATCCATGGCCAGAAGGGCACGACGCCGGAAGTCGACCGCTCCAAGGGCTGCGGCGAGGCGCTCAAGGCCTACCCGGATATCAAGGTGGTCGGCGAGCTCTGGAGCGATCAGTGGCACCAGGACGAAGGCTTCAAGCTGGCGCAAGACCTGCTGCAGGCCCATCCGAATGTCTCGATCATCTTCGGCCAGGCCGACGCGCTGGCTCTGGGCGCCGCGCAGGCGGTCAAGGTCGCCAACCCCGACCACCAGGTGTGGATCGCCGGCTTCGACGGCGACGTTGCGGCGCTCAAGGCGCTGAAGGCCGGCGTGTTTGACGTCACCGCGACCCAGCAGACGCAGGGCATGGGCCGGCTAGCCGTCGATTCGGCCATCAAGATCGTGGCGGGCGAGAAGCTGCCGGCCGAGCAACTGCAGGACGCGACCCTGACCACCAAAGACAATGTCTCGCAATTCATCGAGAAGCATCCGTAAGGCGGCAACCGTTGAGAGAGCGCCACGATGTCCACTGAACCTCGCCATAGCGAAGGCCCGCATAACGGGCTCTTCGTCAACGGCCTCTGCAAGAGCTACGGACCGGTGCAGGTCCTGGCCGATGCGAGCTTCGAGGTGCGGCCGGGCGAGGTCGTGGCGCTGCTCGGCGAGAACGGTGCCGGGAAGTCGACGGTGTCCAACATCATCGCCGGTTCGACCAAGCCTGATGCCGGCACCATCATCTGGCGGGGGAAGCCCTATTCCCCCGCCAATCCCGCTGCGGCCATCGAGGCCGGCGTCGGCATGATCCATCAGGAATTGAAGCTGCTGCCGGACCTATCGGTGGCGGAGAATGTCTATGTCGGGCGGCTGCCGATGCGGGGCGGCCGCATCGACCGGGCAACCATGAACGCGAAGGCCTCGGCGCAATTGAAGCGCCTCGGCCTCGACGTCTCGCCGGAGCGCAAGGTGCGCACGCTGCGCGTCGCGGCACAGCAGCAGGTGGAGATCGCCAAGGCGCTGACGCTGAATGCCGAGCTTCTGATCCTCGACGAACCGACCGCCGCGCTCGGCGGCGAGGAGACGGAGCTGCTGTTCAAGCAAATCCGCAAGCTCAAGGCCGAAGGCATGTCCTTCATTTATATCAGCCACCGGCTGGACGAGATCGCTCAGATCGCCGACCGCGTGGTGGTGATGCGCGACGGCCGCATCGTCGCCCGGCACGAGCGCGCCGACATCCCCGTGCGCACGGTCGTCGAGCAGATGGTCGGACGCAGCGTCGAACGCATGTTCCCGAAGCTGTCGGCGCCGGGCACCGAGACAGTGCTCGAAGTCGAGAACCTGTCCTCGCCGGAGCGTAGCTTCAACAATGTTTCGTTCGCGGTGAAATCGGGCGAAATCCTGGGCATCGCCGGGCTGATCGGCGCCGGCCGCACCGAACTGGTCAGGGCGATCGCCGGCGCCGATCCAATCTCGTCCGGCGCGGTGCGGGTGGCGGGCCAGCCTGTTCATCTCAGCGGCCCCGCGGCGGCGATCAGGGCCGGCGTCGTGCTGGTGCCGGAGGACCGCAAGGAACAGGGCGTCGTATTGGAGCAGACGATCGGCGAGAACCTCGCCATCGGCAATTTCGATCATGTCGCACCGAAGGGCTGGGTGTTTCCCAAAGCGGTTCAGAGGTTCGCCGAGGCCGGCATATCGAGGCTCGGCGTCAAGGGTCGGCCGAACCAGGCGGTCTCAAAACTTTCCGGCGGCAACCAGCAGAAGGTGATCATCGCCAAATGGGTGTCGCGGCCGCCCAAGGTGTTCATCCTCGATGAGCCGACGCGCGGCATCGACGTTGGCGCCCGCGCGGCGATCTACGATGTCATCGCCGACCTTGCCCGCTCGGGCATGGCCGTGGTGGTGGTGAGCTCGGATCTCGAGGAGGTGCTGGGGCTTTCGCACCGGGTTCTGGTGCTGAGCCGCGGCCGCCAGCGCGGCATCCTCGATCGCGACGAAGCAAGCAATGTCGCCGTGATGGAACTCGCCACGAGCTGAGGGCACGGCAGATGGGAATAAAGCGCAGCAGGTGATAGCCTCCCAAGCACCGGACCGCGCGGGGCGCCAGCAGGGCTGGCGCCCCTTCTTTCAGGGAGAGGGAGAAAGATGAAACTGTTCGATATTGATGGCGACGTGGCGCTGGTGACGGGCGCCGGCAGCGGCATCGGTCAAGCGATCTCCATCGGTCTGGCGGAAGCCGGCGCCGATGTCGCCTGTTTCGGCCACAGCTCGAAGGGCGGGCTGGAAGACACGGCCGACAAGATCAGGGCGCTCGGCCGCAAGGCGCTGGTGCTGACCGGAACTGTCACATCGCAGAGCGATCTCGCGGCAACGGTCGAACGCGTCGAAAAGGAACTCGGCGCGCTGACGATCGCGGTCAACAATGCCGGCGTCGCCGGTGCCGAACCCGCCGAGACGCTGCCGATGGAGAAGTGGCAGAAGCTCTACGACGTCAATGTCAGCGGCGTGTTCCTGTCCTGCCAGGCCGAGGCGCGCGTCATGCTGCCCCGCCGCAAAGGCTCTATCATCAACATCGCCTCGATGTCCGGCTCGATCGTCAACCGCGGCCTGACGCAGGCGCACTATAATTCGTCCAAGGCGGCGGTGATCCACATGTCGAAGAGCCTCGCCATGGAGTGGGCCGATCGCGGCCTGCGCGTCAATGTGGTGAGCCCCGGCTACACGCTGACGCCGATGAACATGCGGCCGGAGGTCGCCGAGCAGGTCAAGATCTTCGAGCGCGACACGCCGATGGGCCGCATGGCGAGGCCTGAGGAAATGGTCGGGCCGACCGTGTTCCTGGCGAGCCGGGCCGCGAGCTTCGTCACCGGCATCGACCTCATCGTCGATGGCGGCTTCGTCTGCTGGTAGGAGAAAGAAAAAGTGCAGAAGCGTTTCGAAGGAAAGACGGCAATCGTCACAGGCGCCAGCGGCGGCATCGGTGCGGCCATGGCGAGGCGTTTCGCGGCGGAAGGTGCGGCGGTCGTGATCAGCGCCATTGATCCGCGCGTCGACGAGGTCGCCGCCGGCCTGAAGGCTGCGGGCGCGAAGGTCGCCTCGATGCGCATGGACGTGACGAAGAAGGACGAGGTCGAAGCGCTTTACGATCTCGCGGAGAATGAATTCGGTCGGGTCGACATTTCGGTGCAGAACGCCGGCGTCATCACCATCGCCAAAATCGAGGCGATGACGGAATCCGAGTGGGACAAGGTGATGGCGGTGAACACGAAAGGCGTGTTCCTGTGCTGCCAGGAAGCGATCGCGCGCATGCGCAAGCACGGCCAAGGCGGCCGGCTGATCAATACCGCGTCCGGCCAGGCGCGGCAGGGTTTCATCTACACGCCGCATTACGCCGCGTCGAAGTTCGGGGTTGTCGGCATCACGCAGAGCCTGGCCAAGGAAGTGGCCAAGGAAAAGATCACCGTCAACGCCATCTGCCCCGGCATCATCGATACCGACATGTGGGCCTATAACGACACCGCATGGGGCAAGCTGCTCGGCGACTACAAGCCGGGCGAGCTGATGGCGGAATGGGTGAAGAACATCCCGATGGGCCGCGCCGGCAGCGGCGAAGACGTCTCAGGCCTCGTCAGCTTTCTCGCCAGCGATGACGCGGCCTACATCACTGGACAGACCATCAATGTCGACGGCGGCCTGATCATGTCGTGAGAAGGCCTGCGATGCGTTGAGTGACCGCGGCGCCAGCCTCACTGCGACCCAGGCAGCCGGGTCGCGACAGCCGATTTCATCGCAGGTTCTGCGACATAAGACGGCTTGCCGCCGTGATTGCGCTCCTGTATCGCCACCGAATATGTTCACCTCGAGTGAAATAAATCGGCGGAAAGTTGAGGGCGCCATGGCAAAGAAGACGACCGACACCAAGCCTTCCAGCGCTAGCGCCCAAGCCAAGCCGTTGCCGAAGAGCGTCTCGGCGGACGGGCGAACCGTGCGAACCATCCGCGCGCCGCTGACGCAGAATCCGCACGCCGTCCGCGACACGCGCGAGAAAGTGCTGGAGGTGGCGATCGGCCATGAGGTGCGCGCCTTCCGCAAGAAGCTGGGCATCACCGTCGCCGATCTCGCGGCCGCCACCGACATTTCGTTGGGCATGCTGTCGAAGATCGAGAACGGCATCACCTCGCCGTCGCTAACCACGCTGCAGGCGCTGTCGCGGGCGCTCGGCGTGCCGGTCACCGCCTTCTTCCGCCGCTTCGAGGAAGAGCGCGCCGCCGTCTTCGTCAAGGCCGGCGAAGGCGTCGACGTCGAGCGGCGCGGCACACGCGCCGGCCACCAGTACAATCTGCTCGGCCATATCGGCGCCAACACCAGCGGCGTGGTGGTGGAGCCCTATCTGATCACGCTGACCGAGGACTCCGACGTGTTCCCGACCTTCCAGCATGCGGGTATGGAGTTCCTCTATATGCTCGAGGGCGAGGTCGTATACCGGCACGGCAGCAATCTCTATCCGATGAAGCCGGGCGACAGCCTGTTCTTCGACGCCGATGCGCCGCATGGGCCGGAAGAACTGACACAGCTGCCGATGCGCTATCTCTCCATCATCTGCTATCCGCAGAACAGCACGACCTGACCAACCCGAACCCGGACATCGTTCGGTGACGCATTCGTCGAAGGTCCGACCTCGCGAAGCATTTCCGTGGCATTTCCACCAGCTCGTGCCGGCGTTGTGCCGTCCGCGGTAATTTTCCTGCAGGCAAATAGTTTTATCCACAGGCAATCCTGCGGCGGACCCCCAAACCGTTTACCGAACGGAAAACTGGCTTGACAACTTCGCGGTTCGGGCAGAACTTATGAAAAAAATTTCACTCTGTTGAAAGAGTGGACGCCCGGTCGATTGCGGGGCCGGACGTCGAGAAAAGGGGAAAAACCGATGTCCGACCTTAAGCAGCGCATCGAAGCGCTGTACCGTTCCGACGTGCGCGGATCCGTGCTCCTGATCGTCTGCCTTTGGGCGACGATCCTCTTCGTCCTCTTGATGACCTGGGCCTACATCCCCGACAGCGGGATCAAGCTCGTGGTGGTGATCGCCGCGGCCGCGGTGCTGATCTTCAACACCGCCGCCATCCTGGCGATGCTCAACCACTACAAGGAAGACAAGGATTTCATCTACGGCCTCGACATCAAGAACGCCGATGCGTTCCGCAACCGCCAGTCCTGAAGGGAAAAAGCATGTCCCGCTACATTCCGCCGGAGCAGAGCAAGGCCGGTCAGGTCTTCGACATCGCCGTCGTCGTCGTCGCCATTTTCGTGGCGCTTTGGTTGCCGCTGAAACTCGGCCTCGCGGGTGCTGCGAAATCGATCGACGTGCTCGACGCCAAGACCTGGGAAGCGCTCGGCCAGAACGCGACCATGGCCTCGATCTGGGAAAAGCTCGGCTACACGCCGGAGACCGCCCACGACATCATCCAGAACCGCTTCCACTACATCATCGACTGGCCGACGCTGATCATCATGGCGGTGGTGCTGATCGCCTATTTCGTCTTCCTGTTCCGCGCCTCCGATCGCGAATATCGCGAGGTGATCAACGAGAAGTTCGACGGCAAGTAACCCGGGAACACGATCATGTGGATGACAGTCTCTTACGCATGTTGGGGCATCTCGATCCTGCTCGCGCTGTGGATGCTCTACGACTGGTTCAAGGTCGACACGACCTATTCCGAGGAGACGCTGACCTCCTCGCGCGAAGGCGAGCTTGAAGCCGTCTCCGAAAAGCACCGGATCTGAGTGGAGCCTCACCAATGACAGTCGCGGTTGAAACGAGAGAAACGGTGGTCCACGGCGACCGGGTCTCGCTGCTACGCGTGCTCGGCCCCGCCCATGTCTGGGCGCTCGGCGTCGGCATCGTGCTGGTCGGCGAGTTCACCGGCTGGAATTTTGCCGCCGACAAGGGCGGCGCGCTCGCCGCGCTGATCGTCTGCTGGATCGTCGGACTGCTCTACACCTCGGTCGCCATGATCGATTCGGAAGTGACGTCGACGGTCGCCGCCGCCGGCGGCCAGTACGCGCAGGCCAAGCACATCGTCGGGCCACTGATGGCTTTCAACGTCGCGCTGTTCCTGGTCTTTGCCTACACGATGCTCGAAGTCTCGGATGCGATCCTGCTCGGCGACACCATCGTTGCCAAAGCAGGTGTCGAGGGATTGACCCACAATTCCTTCATCGCCGCCACCATCGTCGTGCTGGCATGGCTCAACTATCGCGGCGTGCTGATGACGCTCAACGTCAACTTCGTCATCACGGCGATCGCCTATATCTCGATCGTCATCCTGTTCTTTTCGGTCAGTCCATGGACGCAAGGGGCGGTGCTGAAGCTCAACGAACTGGTCACTCCCGGCAACGCGCTGCCCTATGGCTGGATCGGCGTGATCGCCGCCTTCCAGTTCGGAATCTGGTACTATCTCGGCATCGAGGGCACCACGCAAGCGGCCGAGGAAGTGCGCTCGCCGGCGCGTTCCCTGCCCTATGGCACGATGGCCGGCATGATCACGCTTCTGATCGCCGCCGCCATGACCTGGTATGTCTGCGCCTCGCTGATGCCGTGGGAATATCTCGGCATCACCTATTATCCGCTCTGGGACGCCGGCAAGCTGACCGGCAGCCCGCTGCTCGAGAACCTGCTCTTCATCGCGACGCTGCTTGCAGCCCTTGCCTCGGCCAATGGCTGCATCAATGACGCCGCCCGCGCCTGGTTCTCGCTCGGCCGCGACCGCTACCTGCCGAGCTGGTTCTCGGCGGTGCATCCGAAGTATCGCACGCCCTATCGGTCGATCCTGTTCCTGCTGCCGATCGCGCTGGCCTTCGCCTTCATCGCCGATCTCAACCAGGCGATCACCTTCTCGATCCTGTCGGGCGTGCTGCAATACACCTTCATGAGCATCAACATCATGATGTTCCGCAAGAAGTGGCCGCTCGGCTCGATCCGCCGTGGCTACACGCATCCCTTCCATCCGCTGCCGGCGATCGTGCTGTTCTGCCTGTGCGTGGTGACCTTCTTCGCCATCTTCCTCGGCTTCGGCTCGCAGCTGATCGCGATGATCGCCTTCTACTTCCTGATCTCGCTGTGGTTCCACTTCTACCGCTACAAGTTCGTGCGCCGCGGCGACCAGTTCACCATGCCCTGGCCGAAGCCGCAGGGCTATTGAACGGAAAAAGACCCGCCGCTTGGCGGCGGGTCTTGGCGTATCGAGATGTCTGAGTTGACGTCAGTCTTGTTTGCCGGGGCGATCGTATTTGCGGTCGTCCTTCACCTTGCCTGGCTTGCGCGCTCCAGCCGCAACAGGGCCAGGGCGGCGCTCGCCACCGACGAGGCCGCCGTTCGCGCCGTCATTCGCGACGCGATCGACGTCTCCGACGGCACGGCCGGCGTCGCTACCTGGGCGGGTTCGCACAAGGGCGAGCGAGCGCAGGTGCGTACCATCGTTGACACGCTCGCGACCAGAAAGCTTCCCGCGCGCTGGCTCAGCGTGTCGATCACCGAGCCGGTGGCGGTGCCGGGCGTTTTCGACATGATGATGCGGCCGGGATCGCCGACGAGCTTCTCCAATTTCGACCATCTCGAACACACGCTGCCGAAGACGGCGGCGTTCCCCGACGAGGCGGTGCTGCGGACAGACCGCAAAGGCATCGTCTTCCCGCAGGAGGTGATCGCCGCGCATGCCGGGATATTCGGCGAAAGCCGCGCCAAGGAATTGCTGATCACGCCGAAGGGCGTGCGCATCGTGTGGCTGCTGGCCCAGGCCGATCGGGCGCGCTACGGTGTGTTCCGGCAAGCCGCTTTCGGCGACGCGAGGCTCGATCCGACATTGATCGAAAAACTGCTCGAAGCCGCATCCTCGATTCGCGACGCGATCAACCAGTGCGAAAGGCAGGCCGCATGAGCAACGCCACCGAACCCGCCGCCCGGCCTTCGAACCCTTATTTTGTCCTGGCCTCCGCGATCGTCCTGCCGGGCAGCGGACATGTCATGCTCGGCTTGCCGGCGCGGGGCCTGCAGTTCCTGTTCTTCATGGTGATCCTCGGCTGGGTCACAACCAAGGTGGCGCCGGCGGATGCCAGCTTCATCGGTCGCCATGCCGGCGGGTTCCTGATCTATGCGCTGTCGATCCTCGATGCCTACACGATAGCGCGCGTTCGCCACGCGATATGGGCCCACGGCCATCCCGACGGCGACAACGCTACAGGCGGCGCGAGAACGGAAATATAATCAGAGGAAAATTTCTTTCATGCCATTGAATTCGCGGATTTCATTCGGTACACCATTTGGAAGCCACAAACGTCGGAGGCTGACATGTGCGGAATCGTCGGACTTTTCCTCAAGGACAAGACGCTGGAGCCGAAGCTCGGCGCGATGCTGTCGGAGATGCTTATCTCGCTCAGCGACCGCGGTCCGGACAGCGCCGGCATCGCCATCTATGGCGCGGCGACCGGCAACGAGGCTAAGATCACCGTGCAGTCGCCGAAGCCCGAGCGCGATTTCCGCGGCCTCGACGTCGAGCTCGCCAAGGCGGTCGGCGCGCCGGTGAGCGTCGCGGTGAAGTCGACGCATGCGGTTATCCGCACCACGCCCGACAAGGTCGACGCCGCGCGTGAGGCGCTGCAGTCGCTTCGGCCCGATATCCGCATCATGGGCGCCGGCGAAGCAGTCGAGATCTACAAGGAAGTCGGCCTGCCGGAAGCCGTCGTCGATCGCTTCGACGTGCGCTCGATGACCGGCACGCATGGCATCGGCCACACCCGCATGGCGACGGAGTCGGCGGTCACTACGATGGGCGCGCATCCCTTCTCGACCGGCGCCGACCAGTGCCTGGTGCACAACGGTTCGCTCTCCAACCACAACAATGTCCGCCGCGAGCTGGTGCGTGAAGGCATGACCTTCGAGACGGAGAATGATACGGAAGTGGCGGCCGCCTATCTCTCCAACAGGATGGCGCATGGCAAGAATCTCGGCGAAGCGCTCGAAGGCACGCTCTCCGACCTCGACGGCTTTTTCACCTTCGTCGTCGGGACCAAGAACGGCTTCGGCGTTGTGCGCGATCCGATCGCCTGCAAGCCGGCCGTGATGGCCGAGACCGACCAGTATGTCGCGTTTGGCTCGGAATATCGCGCGCTCACAAAATTGCCCGGCATAGACAATGCGAGGGTCTGGGAGCCGGAGCCCGCAACGGTCTATTTCTGGGAGCATTGAGTTCATGCCTGCAACACCCATGCCGAAGGCGCAGCGCGAGCAAGGCCATGCGAGGGTCTTCGACCTCGCAGAACAGTCGCTGCGCGAGCTGAACCAGGCGCTTCATCAGCTGACCCCCGGCTCGAACGAGACCGCTTGGGAAGTGCTCAACCCGAAAGGCAGCCATTCGGTCGCCGTCGGCGTCGACCAGCCGATCAGCATCGATGTGCGCGGCAGCGTCGGCTATTACTGCGCCGGCATGAATGATGGTGCCGCGATCACCGTGCATGGCTCGGCCGGCCCCGGCGTCGGCGAGAACATGATGTCCGGCTCGATCGTGGTCAAAGGCGATGCCAGCCAGTATGCCGGCGCCACCGGCCGCGGCGGCCTCTTGGTCATCGAGGGCAATGCTTCCTCGCGCTGCGGCATCTCGATGAAGGGCATCGATATCGTCGTGCACGGCAATATCGGCCACATGTCGGCCTTCATGGCGCAGTCCGGTAATCTGGTGGTGCTGGGCGATGCCGGCGACGCCCTGGGCGATTCCATCTATGAGGCGCGGCTCTTCGTGCGCGGCAAGGTCGAAAGCCTGGGTGCCGACTGCATCGCCAAGGAGATGCGGCCCGAGCATATCGAACTGCTGCAGGGCCTGCTCGACAAGGCCGGCGTCACCGACGTCGAAGCTTCGGAGTTCAAGCGCTACGGCTCGGCCCGGAAGCTCTACAATTTCAATATCGACAACGCCGACGCGTATTGAGGCAAGATGACCTACCGCAACCCGCCGACGACGCCACGCAAGTCCGCGACCTTCGACGACTACACGCTTTCCGAAATACGCCGCGCGGCCGCGACCGGCATCTATGACATCCGCGGGGCCGGCGCCAAGCGCAAGCTGCCGCATTTCGACGACCTCCTGTTCCTCGGCGCCTCGATCTCGCGCTATCCGCTTGAAGGCTATAGGGAGCGCTGCGACACCAGCGTGGTGCTGGGCTCGCGCCACGCCAAAAAGCCGATCGAGCTGAAGATCCCGATCACCATCGCCGGCATGAGCTTCGGCTCGCTCTCCGGTCCGGCCAAGGAAGCGCTCGGCCGAGGCGCGACGCTTTCCGGCACCTCGACCACTACCGGCGACGGCGGCATGACCGAGGAAGAGCGCGGCCATTCGAAGACGCTGGTCTACCAATACCTGCCGTCGCGCTACGGCATGAACCCGCGTGACCTGCGCCGTGCCGACGCGATCGAAGTTGTCGTCGGACAGGGCGCCAAGCCCGGCGGCGGCGGCATGCTGCTGGGACAGAAGATCTCCGACCGCGTCGCCGAGATGCGCACGCTGCCCAAGGGCATCGACCAGCGCTCGGCCTCGCGCCATCCCGACTGGACCGGCCCGGACGATCTCGAGATCAAGATCCTGGAGCTGCGCGAGATCACCGACTGGGAGAAGCCGATCTACGTCAAGGTCGGGGGCGCCCGTCCTTATTACGACACCGCGCTTGCGGTGAAGGCCGGCGCCGACGTCGTCGTGGTCGACGGCATGCAGGGCGGCACCGCCGCGACCCAGGAAGTATTCATCGAGAACGTCGGTCAGCCGACGCTCGCCTGCATCAGGCCGGCGGTGCAGGCGCTGCAGGACCTCGGCATGCACCGCAAGGTGCAGCTGATCGTCTCCGGCGGCATCCGCAACGGCGCCGATGTCGCCAAGGCGCTGGCGCTCGGCGTCGACGCGGTGTCGATCGGCACCGCCGCACTCGTGGCGCTTGGCGACAACGACCCGCGCTGGGAGACGGATTACAACGCGCTCGGCACCACGGCCGGCGCCTATGACGACTGGCACGAAGGCAAGGACCCGGCCGGCATCACCACGCAGGATCCCGAGTTGATGAAGCGCGTCGATCCGATCGCCGCCGGTCGGCGGCTCGCCAACTACTTGAAGGTGATGACGCTCGAGGCTCAAACCATTGCCCGCGCCTGCGGCAAGAACAGCCTGCACAATCTCGAGCCCGAGGACCTGGTCGCGCTCAGCATCGAAGCAGCCGCCATGGCCGGCGTGCCGCTTGCCGGCACCAACTGGATACCGGGGAAGAACGGCTTCTAGGACACTTCATCCAGGATCACATAAGCGAGGAAACTATAATGGGGAACGATCTCGCCGCATTCGCCAAGGAGAACGGCGTCAAATACTTCATGATCTCCTACACCGACCTGTTCGGCGGGCAGCGTGCCAAGCTGGTGCCGGCGCAGGCGATCGCCGACATGCAGAAGGACGGCGCCGGATTTGCCGGCTTCGCCACGTGGCTCGATCTCACGCCGGCGCACCCCGACATGCTGGCGGTGCCGGATCCGGATTCGGTGATCCAGCTGCCGTGGAAGCCGGAGGTAGCCTGGGTGGCGGCCACGTGCGTGATGGACGACAAGCTCGTCGACCAGGCGCCGCGCAACACGTTGAAGCGGCTGATCGAAGAGGCCGCCCGCGACGGCATGCATGTCAAGACCGGCATCGAGGCCGAGTTCTTCCTGATCTCGCCGGACGGCAGCGCTATCTCCGACCAGTACGACACGGCGTCGAAACCCTGCTACGACCAGCAAGCGGTGATGCGTCGCTACGACGTGATCGCCGAGATCTGCGACCATATGCTGGCGCTGGGCTGGGGTCCGTACCAGAACGACCATGAGGACGCCAACGGCCAGTTCGAAATGAACTGGACCTTCGATCACGCGCTGGCGACCGCCGACAAGCACTCTTTCTTCAAGTTTATGGTCAAGTCAGTTGCGGAAAACCACGGGCTGCGCGCGACTTTCATGCCCAAGCCCTTCCAGGGCCTGACCGGCAATGGCTGCCATGCGCACATCTCGGTGTGGGACGAGACCGGCAAGACCAATGTCTTCGCCGACAATTCGGAGGAGCTCGGCCTGTCCGCCAAGGGCAGGAACTTCCTCGGCGGCATCATGAAGCATGCTTCGGCACTTGCCGCGATCACCAACCCGACGGTCAATTCCTACAAGCGCATCAACGCGCCGCGCACCATTTCGGGCGCCACCTGGGCGCCGAACACCGTGACCTGGACCGGTAACAACCGTACCCACATGGTGCGCGTGCCGGGACCGGGCCGCTTCGAGCTGCGTCTGCCGGACGGCGCCGCCAATCCCTATTTGCTGCAGGCAGTGATCATCGCTGCTGGCCTCGACGGCATCCGCTCGAAGGCCGATCCCGGCAAGCGCTACGACATCGACATGTACCAGTTCGGTCATACCGTGACGGATGCGCCGAAACTGCCGCTCAACCTGCTCGATGCGCTGCGTGAGTTCGACAAGGACAAATCGCTGAAGGCGGCGCTGGGTGAGGAATTTTCGTCGGCATATCTAAAGCTGAAGCAACAGGAATGGAATTCCTATGCTTCGCACTTCACGCAGTGGGAGCGCGACCACACGCTGGACATCTAAAGCCCGTCGGCCGTGCAATCCGATGCGATAGAGAAGAGTCGGCGTGGGCGAGCGGCCTCGGAATGATTTCATGAAATACTCGATCTTCTCGCTCGCCCGTGCCGCCCTCTCCGGCCACAAGACCTGGAAGCCGACCTGGCGGGATGCGGCTCCGAAGGATCGCTACGACGTGGTGATCATCGGCGGCGGCGGGCACGGGTTGGCGACGGCCTGGTTCCTCGCCAGCGAGTTTGGCATCCGCAACGTCGCCGTGCTGGAGAAGGGCTGGATCGGCTCCGGTAATGCCGGCCGCAACACCACCATCATCCGCTCCAATTACGGCCTGCCCGGCAACACCGGCTTCTACGAACTGTCGATGAAGCTGTGGGAGCGGATGGAGCAGGATTTGAACTACAACGCGATGGTCAGCCAGCGCGGCGTCATCAACCTCTACCATTCCGACGCGCAGCGCGACGCCTTTGCCCGACGCGGCAACACCATGCGCCTCAACGGCATCGATGCCGAGCTGCTCGACCAGGCGGCGCTCAGGAAAATGATGCCGTTCCTGAACTTCGACAATGCGCGCTTCCCGGTGCAGGGCGGGCTGTTGCAGCGGCGCGGCGGCACGGCGCGTCACGATGCCGTGGTCTGGGGCTACGCGCACGCGGCGAGCGAGCTCGGCGTCGACATCATCCAGAACTGCGAAGTCACCGGCTTCATGCGCGACACCAACGGCAAGGTCTCCGGCGTCGAGACCTCGCGCGGCCGGATCGGCGCCGGCAAGGTCGGCATGGCGGTCGCGGGCAGTTCCTCACGCGTCGCGGCGATGGCCGGACTGCGCCTGCCGATCGAGAGCCATGTACTGCAGGCCTTCGTCTCCGAAGCGATCAAGCCGCTCCTGCCCAACGTCATGACCTTCGGCGCCGGGCATTTCTATGTCAGCCAGTCGGACAAGGGCGGACTGGTGTTCGGCGGCGACATCGACGGCTACAACTCCTATGCCCAGCGCGGCAATCTGCCTGTCGTGGAGGATGTTTGCGAAGGCGGCATGGCGCTGATCCCGATGATCGGCCGCGTGCGGCTTCTGCGCCAGTGGGGCGGCATCATGGACATGTCGATGGACGGCTCGCCGATCATCGACAAGAGCCCGGTCGACGGCCTCTATCTCAATGCCGGCTGGTGCTATGGCGGCTTCAAGGCGACGCCTGGCTCCGGCTTCGTCTTTGCTCATCTCATCGCCCGCGATCAATCGCACAAGGAAGCCGCCCGCTTCCGCCTCGACCGGTTCCAGCGCGGCGCCATGATTGACGAGAAGGGCCAGGGCGCCCAACCGAACCTCCATTGAAGACCCGACCATGCGCATAGTCTGTCCCTTCTGCGGCGAACGCGAACTCGGCGAGTTCACCTATCTCGGCGACGCCAAGCCGCAGCGCCCGCCTGCCGATGCCGGTGAAGACGCCGTCTACGACTACGTCTACCTGCGCGACAACATCGCCGGTGTGATAAGCGAGCATTGGTATCACGGCGGCGGCTGCCGGGCCTG
The DNA here is from genome assembly GCF_003952605.1 of Mesorhizobium sp. M1A.F.Ca.IN.022.06.1.1. Classification (NCBI taxonomy): domain Bacteria; kingdom Pseudomonadati; phylum Pseudomonadota; class Alphaproteobacteria; order Hyphomicrobiales; family Phyllobacteriaceae; genus Mesorhizobium; species Mesorhizobium sp. M1A.F.Ca.IN.022.06.1.1. Next base: position 1,571,355 of record NZ_CP034455.1, read on the forward strand.
GCTGAAGGTCACGCGCAACACGCTGACGCATGAGATTTCTTTGGTTGAGGCCGCCGCCGGCGTTGGAGCGAGGCAGGGTGCGAAATGAGTCTCACGCTCCAGGTCGGCGCCGCCCCTCACCTGCCTGCCGGCATCCTCTCCCCGTATAGTGACGGGGAGAGGGGCGCTCTCGCCAACAGTTTCGCCAATCGCCAGCGTTGCAAGATAAGAGCCGGCATCGGGGCCAGCCCACTTCTCCCCGTCTCTATACGGGGAGAAGTGCCCGGCAGGGCGATGAGGGGCAGCGCTGCCCTTCACCATGATATCGAACCGAGAGGGTGACATCGTGACCTCTCAAGCCAATCGCCTCTCAACTGGCGGCCTTATCGACCGCTCGACGCCGCTGAGCTTCCGCTTCGACGGCAAGACACTCTCCGGCTTCCAGGGCGATACGCTTGCCTCGGCGCTCGTCGCCAACGGCGTCAAGCTGGTCGGCCGCTCGTTCAAATATCACCGCCCGCGCGGCATCCTGACGGCGGGCTCGGAAGAGCCCAACGCGCTGGTCGAGCTGCGCAGTGGCGCGAGGCGCGAGCCGAACACCAAGGCAACGACCGCCGAGCTCTATGAAGGGCTCGAGGCCGCCAGCCAGAACCGCTGGCCGTCGCTCGATTTCGACGTCATGGCGGTCAACCAGCTCTTCGCGCCGATTTTCGTCGCCGGCTTCTACTACAAGACCTTCATGTGGCCGGCGAAATTCTGGGAAGCGATCTACGAACCGGCGATCCGCCGCGCCGCCGGCCTCGGCCGCGCGGCGGGCATTCCCGATCCCGATCGCTATGACAAAGCGTGGGCGCATTGCGACGTGGCGATCGCCGGCTCCGGTCCGGCCGGCCTCGCCGCCGCCCTTGCCGCCGCGCGCTGCGGCGCACGCGTCATCCTGTGCGAGGAGGATTTTGTCCTCGGCGGGCGCTTGCTGGGCGATGGCGGTACGATCGACGGGCTGCCGGCGGCCGAATGGATTGCCCGTTCTCTGGACGAACTCGCGGCGATGCCGGACGTTCGCATCATGACGCGCACGACGCTGTTCGGCGTCTATGACGGCGGTACCTATGGCGCGATCGAGCGCGTCAACGACCATCTACCGGTACCGCCGGAGCATCAGGTGCGGCAGCGGCTTTGGCGTATCGTCGCCAAGCGCTGCGTCGTCGCGGCGGGCGCGATCGAACGTCCCATCGTCTTTGCCGGCAACGATACGCCTGGCGTGATGATGGCGTCCGCCATGCGCAGCTACATCAACCGCTACGCCGCGGCTCCGGCGCGGCGCATTGCGCTGTTCACCAACAATGAGGATGGCTGGCGCACCGTGGAGGCGGCGATCGCAGCCGGACTGCAGGTCGCTGCGGTGATCGATGGGCGGCCAGACGTTTCGCCGGCCCATCGCTCGCTGGCCGGCAAGGGCGGCTTCCCGGTGCTCAACGGCTCCGTCAGCGGCGTCGACGGCGGCAAGAACGGTGTGCGCAAGATTTCCGTGTCGCTCACCGGCGGCGCGCGCGCCGAAGTCGAGGCCGACGGGCTTGCCGTCTCCGGCGGCTGGAACCCGGCGGTCGGCCTCACCTCCTATCATCGCGGCCGGCCGAAATGGCGCGACGATATCGCCGCCTTCGTGCCGGACGGCGCGCCGCCCGGCATGGTGGCGGCAGGCGCGGCGAACGGCGCCTTCGGCCTTGGCGCCGGCCTGCGGGAAGGTTTCGAGGCAGGTGTTGCAGCGGCGCGCGATACGGGACGGAGCGGCAACGCCGGATCGGCGCCCCTCGCCGACGACGAGGCCTTTTCGCTGACGCCGCTCTGGCATGTCGCCGGCAAAGGCAAGGCCTTCGTCGACCAGCAGCATGACGTGACGGCGTCCGATGTCGAGCTGGCGCAGCGCGAGGGTTTCGAGTCGGTCGAGCATCTGAAGCGCTACACGACGCTCGGCATGGCGACCGACCAGGGCAAGACCTCGAATGTCGCCGGCCTCGCCATCATGGCGGCGGTGTCGGGTAAATCCATTCCCGAAACCGGAACGACGATCTACCGGCCGCCTTATGTGCCGGTCGCCATCGGCGCCTTCGCCGGTCACCATCGCGACGAGAATTTCCATGCGACGCGGCTGACGCCGTCGCATCACTGGGCGGCCGAACAGGGCGCGGTGTTCGTCGACACCGGCCTGTGGAAGCGCGCGCAATGGTATCCGTTGCCCGGCGAAAAAGACTGGCTGGAATCGGTGACCCGCGAGGTCAAGGCGGTGCGAAGCGGCGTCGGCTTCTGCGATGTCTCGACGCTGGGCAAGATCGACGTGCACGGCCCGGATGCCGGCGCCTTCCTGGACCGCGTCTATATCAACGCGTTCTCCAGCCTCGCAGTTGGCAAAGCGCGTTATGGACTGATGCTGCGCGAGGACGGTGTCGTCTATGACGACGGCACCACCTCGCGCCTGGCCGAGGACCATTATTTCCTCACAACCACGACCGCCAAGGCTGGGCTGGTGATGCAGCATCTCGAATTCTGCCGCCAGGTCCTATTCCCCGAACTCGACGTGCAGCTGACCTCGGTCTCCGACCAGTGGGCGCAATTCTCCATCGCCGGTCCGAAGACCCGCGATCTGCTGAAGGAGATCGTCGATCCGGCCGAAGACCTGTCGAACGAAGGCTTTCCGTTCATGGGCGCGCGCGAAGTCAAGCTGCGCGGCGGCATCAAGGCGAGGCTGTTCCGGATCTCCTTCTCCGGCGAGATGGCGTTCGAGATTTCGGTGCCGGCGCGCTACGGCGAGGCTCTGGCGCGCAACCTGATGATCGCGGGAAAGCCGTTCGGCGTGACGCCTTACGGCACCGAGGCGCTCGGCGTGATGCGCATCGAAAAAGGCCATGTCGCCGGACCGGAGCTCAACGGCACCACAACGGCTGCCGATCTCGGTCTCGGCAAGATGATGTCGACCAAGAAGGATTTCATCGGCCGCGTCATGGCCGGCCGCGAAGCACTCGTCGCGCCGAACCGGCAGGTGGTCGTCGGCATCAAGCCGACCGACAAGGCGCGCCGCCTGCGCTCCGGCGCACACATCAATCCCAAGGGCCAGACCCCCGGCCCAGACAACGACCAGGGCTATATCACCTCGGTCTGCTTCTCGCCGGTGCTCGACCAGTGGATCGGGCTCGGCCTCTTCGAGCGCGGCCGCGAGCGCATTGGTGAGATCGTGCGCGCTCATGATCCGCTGCGTGGCGAGGAGTACGATGTCGAGCTCTGCAATTCCGTCTTCTACGATCCGGATGGAGGGCGCCAGCGTGGCTGATTTTTCCTGGAACATCCGCAGCCCGCTCGAGCGCGCCCTGGTCGCCGGCCGTTATGGCGCGCCGGGCGAAGCCGGCGTGTCGCTGACCGAGATCCGCAATTTCGACCTCGTTCAGGTGATGGCGCGTCGCGGCAAGGCGGCCGAGACGGTCAATGCCGCGAAGGCTCGCTTCGGCGTCGCCGCACCGGAAACACCCAAGGCGGCCGACACGGCCGACGCGACGCTGATCTGGTCAGGACCGGACCAGTTTCTGGTGCTGTCGAGAGGCGGCGGGCAAAGGATGGAGACCCTTGCCCGCGTGTTTGCCGGTTTGGCCTCGCTTTCCGATCAATCACATGCGCGCGCGTTGATCAGCGTTTCCGGCGACAAGGCGCGCACGATGCTGGCCAAGCTGTCGTCGATCGACCTGCACCCCGAAATATTCCCGGTCGGCACGGCAGCCGCCACCTCGATCGACCATACCAGCGTGACGCTCTGGCGCGGGAAGAACCGACAAGACGGCCAGGCCGTGTTCAACCTCTTGGTATTCGCAACCTTTGCCGAAAGCCTGTGGCATACGATGCTCGACTCGGCCGCGGAGTATGGCGTGACGGTCGCGCATTCCGAGGAATTGGCGTAGGCGCCTCGCCGAGCGCGCCGCGGCGGCGCGAGGCGTTCTTTCGATGCGCATCATCCGCCACCGGCTTTCTCCGATGGCGGATGATTCGAGGTTGCCACCTTCTTATTCCGCAGCCAGCGCCAGCTGCGGTCTTTCGATGCCTTCGACCTGTTCCGGCTCCTGCGCCTGCTCGCCTGTCTTGGCCTTCTTGGGCTCGCGGCCGAAGAACAGGGCATAGCCCGCCGGCAGCACCAGGATGGTGAGCACGGTGGCGACGAGGATGCCGCCCATCATGGCGTAGGCCAGAGGCCCCCAGAAGACGGCGCGCGAGATCGGGATCAGCGCAAGCACCGCGGTCAGCGCCGTCAGCATGATCGGGCGGAAGCGGCGCACCGCAGCGCCGACGATCGCTTCCGATCGATCCATGCCGGCGGCGATGTCCTGGTCGATCTGGTCGACCAGGATGATCGAGTTTCGCATGATGATGCCGAGCAGCGCGATGACGCCGAGGATGGCGACAAAGCCGAAGGGCGCGCCGCTGATCAGAAGGGCTGCCGCGGCACCGATGATGCCGAGCGGGCCGGTGGCCAGCACCAGCATCGACTTGCCGAAATGCTGCAGCTGGACCATCAGCAAGATGACGATGACGGCCAGCATGATCGGTGCCTTGGCGGCGATCGAGGCCTGGCTTTCGGCCGAGTCCTCCGCGCCGCCCTGGATCTCGATCTTGTAGCCGGGGGCAAGGCCGGCGCGCAGGTCCTTCATGTCGTTGTACATCTTGGTGACGACGTCGTTCGACTGCACGCCATCCGGCAACGTGGCGCGCACGCTGATGGTCGGCAGACGGTCGCGCCGCCACTCGATGCCCTGCTCCATCACGGGCACCACTTTCGCCACCTGGGACAGGGGCACGGAGCCGCCGAAGTCGGTCGGGATGTAGACGGAGTCGACCGAGGACAGCAGATGACGGGTCGCCTCCGGCTCGCGGGCGACGATCGAGACCGTCTCTTCGCCGTCGCGGAAATCGTCGAGCGGCGCACCGGACATGGTTGCCTGCAGCATCTGGCGAATGCGCTGCGATGTGACGCCTAGTGCCCGGGCTCGGTCCTGGTCGATCACCAGCTTCATCGCCGGCACCGGCTCCAGCCAGTCGTCATGGACGGCGCCGAGCAGCGGGTTTGCTTCGAACCTTGCCTTCACCTCGTCGGCGATGCGGCGCACCTCCTGGCGATCCGGCCCCATGATGCGCATTTGCACCGGCCAGCCGGTCGGCGGCCCGAGGAACAAACGATCGACCTTGGCGCGGATCGACGGGAAGTCCTTGGCGAGGATGCCTCGCATCTTGACGATCAGCCGCTCGCGCGCCGGCTCATCCTTGGCCATCACCAGAAGCTGGGCAAAGTTCGGATTGCGAAGCTGCTGGTCGAGCGGCAGGAAGAAGCGCGGAGCGCCCTCGCCGATATAGGTAGCGATGAAGCGCTTGTCCTCGTCGTCCATCATCTTCGCTTCGAGAGCCTTGGCTTGGTTCTCGACCTCCTTGATCGATGTACCTTCCGGCAGCCAGAGATCGACCAGGATTTCCGGACGTGACGACTGCGGGAAGAAGTTCTGCGGGATGAACTGGAAGGCCCAGAGGCTGGTGCCGAAAGTGACCAGCGTCATCGCCAGCACGATGATGCGGTGGCGCACGGCCCAGGTGACCGTCGCACGCAGCCGCCGGTAGAAGCCGGTGTCGAAGACGTCGTGGTGGGTGCCGGCGTGCTTGCGCTGCTTCAGGATCATGTAGCCCAGCCAGGGCGTGAAATAGACCGCGACGAACCACGACACGACCAGTGCGATGCCGACGACATAGAACAGCGTGCGCACATATTCGCCCGCGGTGGAGGCCGCGAAGCCGACCGGGATGAAGCCGGCGGTGGTGATCAGCGTGCCGGTCAGCATCGGGAAGGCGGTCGAGGAATAGGCGAAGCTCGCCGCCTCGATCTTGACCAGCCCCTCCTCCAGCTTGCGCTCCATCATCTCGACGACGATCATGGCGTCGTCGACCAGCAGACCGAGCGCGATGATCAGCGCGCCGAGCGAGATGCGCTGCAGGTCGATGCCGATCTCGTACATGATGGCGAAGGTGGCGGCTAAAACCAGCGGGATGGCGATCGCGATCACCAGGCCGGAGCGCCAGCCGATCGACAGGAACGAGACGACGAGAACGATCAGCAACGCTTCGCCGAGCGCCTCCATGAATTCGTTGACGGCATCCTTGACCACCTCCGGCTGGTCGGAGATCTGGTCGACCGCAACGCCATAGGGCAGACCTTCCTCGAAGCGCTTGTAGGTCGCCTCGACATCCTTACCGACGTCCCTGACATTGAAGCCCTTGGCCATGACGACGCCGACCTGGACGCTTTCGTGGCCGTTGAAGCGGTACTTGCGCTCATAAGGGTCCTCGAGGCCGGAAGAGACCGTGGCGATGTCGCCAAGACGCGTCACCTGATTGCCGGCGCGCAGCCTCAGCTCGCGGATATCGGCGGCCTTGGTGACGTCGCCCTCGACCGAGATGCGAACCGAGCGCAAGCCGGTATCGACCGAGCCCGCCGGATCGACGGCGTTCTGCCCTTTCACGGCATTCTGCAGGTCAAGCACCGTCAGGCCGCGCTCGGCGAGCGCCTTGGAGGACACATCGATATAGATCTTCTCGGGCTGGTCGCCGATGATGACGGCCTTTTCGACTCCCGGCGTCGCCAGCAGCATGTCGCGCGCCTGAACGGCGAATTTCTTCAGCTCGGGATAGGTGAAGCCGTCGCCGCTGATCGAATGCAGCGTGATGAAGGTGTCGCCGAACTCGTCGTTGAAATAGGGGCCGAGCAGGCCCTGCGGCAGTTCGTTGGCGATATCGCCGACCTTCTTGCGCACCTGGTAGAAGGCATCCTTCACCTCCTCGGCGTTGGTGTCGCCCTTTACCTGGAGCGTGATGATGGCGCTGCCGGCGCGGGTGTAGGAGCGGACAAAGTCGAGATGCGGCGTCTCCTGCAGCTTGCGCTCGATCTTGTTGACGACCTGGTCTTCCATGTCCTGGATCGAGGCGCCCGGCCAGACTGCCTGCACGACCATGACGCGGAAGGTGAAGTCCGGGTCTTCCTTCTGGCCCATGCGCATCAGGCCGAGCGCGCCGGCCAGGATAATGAGGCCAAACAGGAAGCGCGCGATGCTCGGATGCCCGATCGCCCAGCGCGAGAGGTTGAAGGGACGCTTTTCAGTGCTGCTGTCCGTGGTCATGGCGCAGGTCCAGTTCAATTGGCGGCAAGGCAGCATGCCTTGCGGCTCATGAGTTCTCGGTGGGCTTCCGGGCGGCGAGCACCTCAAGCGGAGAGAGACTCGCAATCGCGCTCGACGCGGCCGTGGTGCGGGGGATACCAATGCAGCGTCTCGTCGATCGGGCGATTTCGCCGCCCGGAACCCATGCCCTGCCCGGCTCGCGGCTCGCGCAGCGAGGTCGGGAAAGGCGTTCTTTCGCCTGGTTAGCGCAGGCTGCTGGTGGCGGCGACGTCATCCTCCGCCGAGGCGGACTGCTGGGCGTCATCGCCGGAAGGCTTCACTTTCAGATTGTCGGTCATGAACTGTGTGCCGGCGGCCACCACCACGTCGCCCTGCTTCAGGCCTTCGGCAACGGCAACGCCATCGGCGGTGAAGTTCGCCACCTTGATCGGGCGCGGATGCACCGTGTCGGACGCGCGGTCGACCGTCCAGACGATGTGCTTGCCGTCCTTCTCAGCCATCGCGGTCAGCGGGATAGACACCAGCTGCGCCTTGCTGCCAACGATCGCCGCGACATTGGCGGTCATGCCGAGCAGCACCCGCGGATCGTTGGGCAGCGACACCCGGACCGCGAAGGTGCGCGACTGCGGGTCGGCGCTGCCGGCCACCTCGCGGACCTTGCCGTCAAGGGTCAGCGCCTCGTCGGACCAGAAGCTCGCCTTGACCTCCTTGCCCGGGCGGAAGCCGGCGATGTCCATTTCCGGCACCGCGATCAGCACTTCCTTCTCACCGTCGACGGCAACCGTCATGACCGGCGTGCCGGCGCCGACCACCTGACCGATATCGGCCGAGATGGCGGTGACGATGCCGGCCTTGCTGGCCTTGAGATCGGTGTAATGGACCTGGTTCTGCGCCTGGGCCAGGGTCGAACGGGCGGCATCGCGCGTCGCCACGGCCTGATCATAGCTCAAAACGGCCTGATCGAGCTGCGACTTAGGCGCGAAGTTCTTGGCATAGAGCTGCTCGGCGCGCTTCCTGGCGAGATCGACGGTCTCGACCTGCCGCTCGGCGGCGTCGAGGCTCGCCTCGGCGCTCTTCACCGACAGCTCGTAGTCGGAGGGGTCGACGCGGGCAAGCACGTCGCCCTCGTTCACATGCTGGCCGATGTCGACGAGACGCTCGGTGACCTTGCCGGCGATGCGGAAGCCGAGATTCATCTCGGTGCGGGCGCGCACTGAACCGGAATAGTCGAGCTGGCGCGTGGTCTCGGCCTCGCCGATCTCGACGACCTTCACCGGCCGGATGACTTCCTGGGCTTCCGCTTTCTTCTCTTGGCTGCAGCCGGTAAGCCCGAGCGCCGCGACAACGACGCCGACGACTGGGAGGCCGGCGGCCGGCAGCCTGCGGAGGATGGAACTGGACAAAGACACCTTAGCACTCCCGAACTGGAGATAAACGTCGACCGGCACCCGGCGGGGCAGCGGCTATTTCAAGGCTCTGATTGCGTAGTCGATGAGGTCGTCCGGCATTGCCCGGTTGGTCTTGGCAAGGCACTGGGCGACCATCTGCGGATGGCATAGGATGACGGTGGAGGCGCCGAAACAGCGCGAGGCGATCACCGGGTCCTGCTTCCTGAACTCGCCGGCCTCTATGCCGTCGCGGATAACGTCGGCGAGCAGGTCGTGGATGCGGTCGACATGCTTGTCGATGACGCCCCAGTCGCGCTCGAGCGCGACGATCACCATCTCATGCACCTTCTGGTCGTCGAGCATGACTTCCAGCGTCATCTTGTACTGGGCGTGAACGTAACGGCGCAGCCGCTCCTCCGCGCTGATCGGCAGGCGCGAAATCTCGTAGGCCATTGCGTAGCTGGCGCCGAGCATGCGGCCGCAGACGGCCTGGTGGATTTCGACCTTGGAGGCGAAGAAGCGGTAGATGTTGGCCGGCGACATGCCGAGATCGCGGGCAATGTCGGCAACGTTGGTCTTGCCGTAGCCGTAATGCCGGAACAGGCGCTCGGCACAGTCGAGAATGCGCGTCACATTCTCCTGTCTGGCGGGGTCGGCCACGATGTTGGCGGGTTCTGACATGGTGCTTTCGATTTACGAGTGACGAATTTCAATTTTCGTCACTCGTAAATCGAAAGCGGCCCGGAGTCAACGCGGAATCGATATACGCGTACAAAATGGTGACAGATGGTGACAGTTGCGAGGGTGGGCGTGGGTCACACTGACGACTAGCCATTGACGCCTGTGACGTCGTCATCCACGGGCGGAGCAAGGAGCGAAGCGACGCGCGCAGACCCGAGGATCCATTCCGTGACCTATGTCAAAGAATACAACGGTATCAATAGGTTACGCCAATATACATCTGACGTCCACCTGCCAGCTATTCTCAACCGCTGGGACATGGCCGCATGGTCACGGAATGGATCCTAGGGTTTCCGCGACGTCGCTTCGCGACTGCTCCACCCTAGGATGACGAACTCAGAGGCCCTTCGCCATTTCCCTCAACCTGAACTTCTGGATCTTCCCCGTAGACGTCTTCGGAATCTCGGCGAACACCACCGCCTTCGGCACTTTGAAGCGGGCGAGCAACACACGGCAATGCTCGATGATCTCGGCCTCGCTCGCAACCTTGCCGGGCTTCAGCTCGACATAGGCGACAGGCACCTCGCCCCATTTCTCGTCTGCGCGGGCAACCACTCCGCAAGAGGCGACGGACGGATGCTTGTAGAGCGCGTCCTCGACCTCAATGGACGAGATGTTCTCGCCGCCCGAGATGATGATGTCCTTGGAGCGGTCCTTGAGCTGGATGTAGCCGTCCGGGTGCATGACACCGAGATCGCCGGAGTGGAACCAGCCGCCGGCAAAGGCCTCGTCGGTGGCCTTGCGGTTCTTCAGGTAGCCCTTCATGACGATGTTGCCGCGGAACATGACCTCGCCGATGGTCTGGCCGTCGGCCGGCGTCTCGACCATCGTCTCGGGGTTCATCACGATCAACCCTTCCAGCGCAGCGTAGCGCACGCCCTGGCGCGCCTTCTTCGCCGTCCTCGGGCGCTTCTCCAGCTCGTCCCACTCATTGTGCCATTCGTTGACGACGGCCGGCCCATAGGTCTCGGTCAGGCCGTAGAGATGGGTGACGGCGAAGCCGGCATCGGCCATGCCGGAAAGCACCGCCTCGGGCGGCGGCGCGGCGGCCGTGTTGAAGGTGACGGCCTGGGCGAACTGGCGCTTATCCTCGTCTTTCGCGTTGATCAGCACCGACATGACGATCGGCGCGCCGCAAAGATGGGTAACGCGGTGGTCGGCGATGGCGTCATAGATCGGCTTTGCCCGTACCCAGCGCAGGCAGACATGGGTGCCGGCTTGCACGGCGAGCGTCCAGGGAAAGCACCAGCCGTTGCAGTGGAACATCGGCAGCGTCCAAAGATAAACGGCGTGCTTGGCCATGCCCGCATGGATGGTGTTGGTGTAGGCCATCAGGGCGGCGCCGCGATGGTGGTAGACGACGCCCTTTGGATTGCCGGTCGTGCCGGAAGTATAGTTGAGCGAGATGGCGTCCCATTCGTCGTCGGGCATCGACCATGCAAAAGCCTCGTCGCCGCCGGCGACGAAGTCCTCATAGTCGAGCGAGCCGATCCGCTCGCCCTTCGGATAGGGCGCATCGGCGGCGTAGTCGGGGTCGTCATAGTCGATGACCAATGGCTTGGCCTTGGCCGATGCCAGCGCCGCCCTGACCACGCCCGAGAACTCGCGGTCGACGATCAGCACCTTGGTGTCGGCATGGTCGAGCTGAAAGGCGATGACGGCGGCATCGAGGCGGGTGTTCAGCGAATGCAGCACCGCCTTCACCATCGGCACGCCGAAATGCGCCTCCAGCATCGGCGGCGTGTTCGACAGCATCACCGTTACCGTATCCCCCTTGCCGATGCCATGCCTCGACAGCGCCGAGGCGAGCTTCAGCGACCGCCGCCAGAAATCGCGATAAGAGATGCGCTGGCTGCCGTGGATAATGGCGACATGGTCGGGATAGGTCTTGGCCGCCCGCTCGAGGTAGGTGAGCGGCGTCAGCGGCTGGTGGTTGGCGGCGTTCCGTTCGAGATCCTGTTCGTAGGGATTGGCCATCCCATCCTCCCCAAAAGTCTTTTCGAGCTTTCTAACCGCAGGCCCGCGATCATGCCATCCCCTGAACGACCGGGAAATGCTATGACATGAGCGCTCGGTAGAAGAGCAGCCCGGAACATGCCGGCGCCGGAGGACGAATAACCCAGCAGGCTGGATTTGACTTTTGTCGAGAGCCGTGACTAATGTCAGCCGAGGAGGCGGCATGGCGATCCGACCGGCAGAACAGCTCATCCACAAGGCCGCCTGGCTTTACTATGCGCATGGCCTTCGCCAGGACGAGGTGGCGAACCAGCTTAAGATTTCGCGCGCATCGGTCGCCATGTATCTTCGCAAGGCGCGCGAGACCGGCATCGTCAACATCTCGACCTCGACGCAGCTTTTCACCGATGATGTCATGGCACGCAGGCTGGAGGACGCCTTCAAGCTCGACGCCGTCTGGATCGCGCCGGAAAACGCCTATGTCGCCGACCCGTCGACCGACATCGCCGTCCTGGCGGCGAGCGTCTTCCTGGAACTGGTGAGTAAAGGCGACCGCATCGGCGTCGCCTGGGGCCGCACGGTCTACACCATCGCCGACATCATGTCCTATGCCGATCTGCAGGACGTCACCGTGGTGCAGCTCTGCGGCAATCTCGGCGCGCCCTATTCCTACCGACCCGATCAGTGCACGATGGAGATCGCGCGGCGGCTGAACGCCAAGGGTCTGAATTTTTACGCGCCGCTGGTGCTGTCCACGGAAGAATTGGCAGAGGGCCTGCGCGCCGAGCCGGTGATCCGCGACCAGCTTGCCGGCATCGGCGACTGCGATCTCGCGCTCTATTCCGTCGGCGCCGTGGACGCCGACAGCCATCTGGTCAAATGCGGCGCGCTGACGCCGGCCGAAATGGCCGCGCTCCGCAAGGAAGGCGCGGCCGGCGTCATCGCCGGACAGATCATCGATGCAAGCGGCGAGGCGCTCGACTGTAGCTACAACCGGCGGGTCATTTCCGCCGAGCTCGCCTCGCTGCGCGCCATCGGGAAGCGGCTGATGGTGGTGCAGGAGGACAGCAAGTTCGAGCCGCTGCTGGCCGCAATCGCCGGCGGCCTCTGCACGCATCTGGTGGTCGGCGCACATATGGCGGGGCGCCTCCTCGATCACGCCGGCGCGGTCAGCAAAAAGGCCTCGTAGGAAACCACCCTCGCCGCGTCTGTCATCAAGACGTCGCGGCTTCCTGTTCATGAGCAGACAAAATACGGAATCGGACGGAACGACATGAAGAACCTTTGGAACGACGCTGACGCGGAAAAGATGGTTGCCGACTACGCCAAGCAGGGCGTCCGCCGCGACCTTGCGCTGCGCGTCTACACGACCCGCCTGCTCGGCGGAGAGCCGCGGCTGGTGCTGCATGGCGGCGGCAATACTTCCTGCAAGACCAAGGCCACCGATCTGGTCGGTGACGAATGGGACGTGCTTTGCGTCAAGGGCAGCGGCTGGGACATGGCCGTCATCGAGCCGCAAGGCTTGCCGGCGGTGAAGATGGGCGCGCTGCTCAAGGCGCGCGCGCTGGACACGCTCTCCGACGAGGACATGGTGGCGCTGCAGCGTTCCAATCTCATCGACCCCGCCTCGCCGAATCCATCGGTCGAGACACTCCTGCACGCCTTTCTGCCGCTTAAATTCGTCGACCATACGCATTCAACCGCGATCCTTGCCATCGTCGACCAGGAGAACAGCAAGGCGCTGGTGAAGACGGTGTTCGGCGACAAAATGGGCTACGTGCCCTACATCAAACCGGGCTTCGAGCTCGCCAAGGTCGCGGCGGACGTTTTTGACGCCGACCCCAGCGTCGAAGGCCTGATCCTCGACAAGCACGGCATCTTCACCTTCGGCGACGATGCCAAGCAGGCCTATGACCGCATGATCCACTATGTGACCATCGCCGAGGACTATATCGCCAAGAACGGCAAGCCGCAGGCGACCAAGGCGGCGCTGCCGGTAAAGCTCGCCAAGGCGAGCGACATCGCGCCGACTCTGCGCGGCGCTGTCGCAGTGGCGCGCGGCGAAGGCCGCTTCGACCGCATGATCAGCGATTTCCGCACCTCGGATGCGATCGTCGATTTCATCAATTCGGCCAGGATCGCCGAGCTGGCCGGACGCGGCGTGTCGACGCCCGATCTTTCGATCCGCATCAAGACCGGACCGATGGCGGTCCCGGCTCCCGACGCCGACAAGCTCGGCGACTACAAGGCCGCCGTCCGCAGCCATGTCGAGGCTTTCGCCAAGGACTACCGCGCCTATTTCGAGACCAACGACGCGCTGGATGACGTCAAGCGCACCATGCTCGACCCGATGCCGCGGCTGACATTGGTGCCGGGCCTCGGCATGTTCGGCCACGGCCGCACGCTGAAGGACGCGAAAATCGCCTCCGATGTCGGCGAGATGTGGATCGAGGCGGTGCGCGGCGCGGAAGCCATCGGCAATTTCCAGCCGCTCTCCAAGGCCGACCTCTTCCCGCTCGAATACTGGTCATTGGAGCAGGCCAAGCTCGCCTCGAACAAGCCGAAGCCGCTGACCGGCCAGGTGGCGTTGATCACCGGCGGCGCCGGGGCGATCGGCGCCGCGACGGCGAAGCTGTTCGCCGCAAACGGTGCGCATGCGGTCATCGTCGATCTCGATCCGGCCAAGGCCGCGGAAGCGGCAAAGGCGGCGGGTAACAATTCGATCGGGGTCGGCGCCGACATCACCAGCCCGGCCGAGGTGCGCGCCGCCTTCGACAAGGCGGTCGCGGTCTATGGCGGCGTCGACATCCTGGTCTCGAATGCAGGCGCGGCCTGGGAAGGCCGGATCGGCGAAATCGACGACGCGCTGCTGCGCAAGAGCTTCGAGCTCAACTTCTTCGCCCACCAGTCGGCGGCGCAGAACGCGGTGCGCATCATGCTCGAACAGGGCACGGGCGGCGTGCTGCTGTTCAACACCTCCAAGCAGGCGGTCAATCCCGGTCCGAAATTCGGCGCCTACGGCCTTCCCAAGGCGGCGACGCTGTTTTTGTCGCGCCAGTATGCCCTGGACTACGGCGCCTACGGCATCCGCTCGAACGCGGTCAACGCCGACCGCATCCGGTCCGGGCTTTTGACCGACGCCATGATTGCCAGCCGCTCGGGCGCGCGCGGTGTCTCGGAAAAGGAATACATGTCCGGCAATCTGCTCGGCCAGGAAGTGACGGCCGACGACGTGGCGCAAGCCTTCCTGCATCAGGCACTGGCCGAACGCACCACGGCCGACGTGACGACGGTGGACGGCGGCAATATTGCCGCGGCGCTGCGCTGAAGAAACAAGGAGATCTCCCTGAGCGGCCCGTCGCTTTCCCCGAACGACGGACCACTCTCTCCGTGTCGCGACCCAGGTCAGGACTGAAGCCCATTTCACGTCTGCTGGAAAACTGCTCCAACCGGTCAAAATCCGCGCAAATCTTTTGCTTATTGCTCGAACAGCTTTAAGGGGGTGCCTTGCCCCTCGCTTGCGGGACACAAAGCTGGAGCCGCTATGCAAACCAGGGAAGTGCCTTATTTCAGCCAGTGGGAATCGCCCGGCATGACTCTGCCGCTGTTGGCGGAGGGACCATCGGCTCTGCACCGCGACCCGCTGTGGCGCAATTCCGGCGCCGAAACGATTGAGGATTATGCACGCTGGGCCGTGAATGTCTGCGGCATGGCCTGCCTGAAGATGATCCTTGCCGCGCGCGGCGAAATTCATCCGACGCTTGAGCTCGCCCGCGCCTGCACGGCCTATGGCGGCTATGTCGTCAATGAAGGCCACGGTACGATCAAGGGGCTGATCTACGAGCCCTTCGTCCGGTTCGTGCGCGAACGTTTCGGCCTGCTCGCCGAGACGATGACGAATGTCGATGCGGCCACGGTGCCCGGTCTGCTTTGCAAGTGGCGCTACTTCATCGCCTCGGTTCATCCAGGCATCCGCTGGCCCGAGCGCGAGCCGCCGTCGAAAGGCGGGCATCTGGTACTGGTGACGGCCGCCTCGCCAGGCGAAATCCGCTTCCACAACCCTTCGGGACACGTCAGGCAGAGCCAGGCGGACGTCACGCTACCGCTCGCCAGTTTCGACCGCTTTTTCGCCCGGCGCGGCATCGCCGTCGGTTTCTGATCCTTGAGCATTGTGGAGATGTCGATGGCCGAAAAAAGACTGCGTATTGGTGTGCTCTTTGGCGGGCGGTCCGCCGAGCATGACGTGTCGGTGCTTTCGGCGAACAATGTCATGGGCGCGCTGGAGCCGGGGAAGTACGATGCCGTTCCGATCTTCGTCACCCGCGAAGGGCAATGGCTGCTCAGCCGCTTCGAGGACGGCGCGCTGGCGACACCGTCGAACGGAGCGGAGGTCTGTCTGGTGCCCGGCGGGCATGGCCGAATGCTGGCCGTTCCGGCCGAAGGGCCGCCTTACGAGTTGCCCGCGATCGACATTCTGTTTCCCGTCCTGCACGGTCTCCATGGCGAGGACGGCGCCGCGCAAGGACTGGCGGAGGTGGCGCGCGTGCCGCTTGCCGGCTGCGGCATTCTCGGTTCGGCCTCGGCGCTCGACAAGGATATCGCCAAGCGGTTACTGAAGGCGGCCGGCCTGCCCACGGCACGGTCCAGCACCATCCTGCCCGAGGCCGCGCCTGGCTTCGCGGAGATCGAGCAGGCGCTCGGACTCCCGGTCTTCATCAAGCCGGCCCGCCAGGGCTCTTCCGTCGGCGTCAGCAAGGTCTCCGACGAAACGGGCTATCAGGCAGCGCTCGCCGAAGGCTTCAGGCACGACGGCAAGCTGCTGGCGGAGGAATTCATCCGCGGCCGCGAGATCGAATGCAGCGTGCTTGAGGACACGGAAGGTGGCCTCTTCGTCTCCCGTCCCGGCGAGATCGTGCCGTCCGAAAGCCACGGCTTCTACAGCTATGACGCCAAATATATCGATAAGGATGGAGCAGCACTTAAGGTGCCCGCCGAACTGCCCGAGACGATCGAAGGCGAGATCCGCGAGACGGCGGCGAAGGCGTTTCGCGCGCTGGGTTGCGACGCGATGGCGCGCGTCGACTTCTTCGTGAGACCGGACATGACGTTCCTGATCAACGAGCTCAACACCATTCCGGGCTTCACCGACATCAGCATGTACGCCAAGGCAATGGCGGCAAGCGACATCAGCTACCCGGAAGTCATCGACCGGCTGGTGGCGCATGGGCTGGCGCGTGCCGCCCGATCTACCTGAGCGACTCCGGCAATAAAAAGAGCGGCCCGAGAGCCGCTCTTCTGCCTTCGGGCGCGTGGCCTACTTCGCGTTGGGGTTCGGCATCCAGGCCGGCATGGCGACATCGGCATGGGCGAACTGCGGCAGCTTGGCCGACAGGTCTTCCATGTTCTTGATGTCCTTGTCGATAAGTTCCTTCTGGGTGATCAGCGTCGGCGGCACGATGACGTTGTGGCCGGGATCCTCGCCGGCGAGCAGCTGCGCCAGCGCGCGCACCGAGACCTGGCCGACGACTGCCGGGTTGGTGGCGGCGGTGGCGGCCCAGGCGCTGTCCGGCTCGCGCATCGCGGCGATGTCGGACGTCGATATGTCGGCTGAGTAGATCTTGATGCCCTTGTTCAGGCCGGCTTCGTCGACGGCGATCTTCACCCCCTTGGCGAACTCGTCGTAAGGCGCGAACATCACCTTGATATCGGGATGCGCCTGCAGCACCGAGCGCGCCTGGTTGGCGACGGAATTGGCGATCGGATTGTCGAGCGTGCCGAACATGGCGACCTCGCTGATGCCGGAATGTTTCTTCTTCACGTCGACCCAGGTTTCGTTGCGGCGGTCGAGCGGGGCGATGCCGGCGACATAGACATAGCCGGCTTTCCAGGCGTCGCCATTGTCCTTGACCGCCTGTTCGAGCGCGAGGCGCGCGAGATCGCGGTCGGACTGCTCGATCTGCGGGATCTTCGGGTTCTCGACATTGACGTCGAAGGCGACGACCTTGATGCCCGCGTCGACGGCGCGCTGGGCGGCGTCCTTCATCGATTCCGTCAGGCCGTGCTGGATGATGATGCCCTGCACGCCGAGCGCGATCGCCTGGTCGACCATGTCGGCCTGGAGCGCTGCGTCCTGGCGGCTGTCCAGCACGCGCAGATCGACGCCGAGCGCGTTGGCCTGCGCCTCGACGCCGGAGAGATAGGCCTGGAAGAAGTCACCGGTGGAGAGATAGCGCACCAGCGCGATCTTGACGCCCGGCTTGTCGAATGGCGCCGGACGGTCCGCCGCCAATGCTGTGCCCTGCATGAGCAGCGCCGCGCCCGCGAGGCCGAGTGCGGCCTTCCCTAAAAGTCTCCTTGTGATGCTCACTTCGTCTTCCTCCGTTTTGTTCTCAATGCCCCGGTCGAAACTATCTCTTGCCCCTGCCGGAAAGGGCGAAGGTGAAGACAAGGGCGACGACGAGAACCGCGCCCTTGACGAAATCCTGCGTGTAGTAAGGGGCGTTCATCATCGTCAGGCCCTGCAGCAGGACGCCGACGAACACCGCGCCGACGGCCGTGCCGAAAGCGTTCGGCTTGGCGGCGCCGAGCACCGCGTAGCCGATAAGCGCCGCCGCTACTGCGTCGAGCAGCAAATTATTACCCGAGGCGATATCGCCGCGTCCAAGCCGGGCAGCGAGCAAAATCCCGCCGATCGAGGCAAAAACTCCCGAAATGACATAGGCCCAGATCTTGTATGCCTTGACAGGCGCGCCGGCCAGTTCGGCGGCGCGTTCGTTGCTGCCGACGGCATACATCATGCGGCCGAAGCGGGTGTATTCGAGGAAGAACCAGATGAGCGCGGCGAGCACGATGAGCACCACCACCGAGACCGGGATCAGGTTCGGAATGAAGAAGTCGATGCGGTGGCGGCCGAGCGCCAGGAAGGCTTCCGAGAACTTGCCGTTGGCGACCGAGCCGTCGGGCATCGTCATGCCGGTGGCGATCGAGCGGCCTTCGGTCGGAATGCGTTGCAGGCCGAGCAGCAGGAACATCATGCCGAGCGTCGCGAGCAGATCCGGCACGCGCATGTAGACGATGAGCCAGCCATTGATGAGGCCGACGACCGCGCCGATCACGAGGCAGGCGATGACGGCGACGACGGCGTTCTGCTCCAGCACAACCATGGCATAGGAAGCCGCCATCATGGCGCTGGTGGCGACCGAGCCAATCGACAGATCGAAGCCGCCGACGACAAGTGTCGCGGTGACGCCGAGTGCCAGCACGCCGGTGATCGCGACCGACTGGAAGATGAAGACGGCGCTTTGCGGCGAGGCGAAGCCGTCGGCGGCGATCGCGAAATAGGCGATCAGCCCGACCAGCAGGATGATGAAACCATAGCGGATGGCATAGTCGCGCAATGTCATCGAACGCCCCCGCGCTGCTGCCCTCTCCGCCAAACTGGAACTCATGCCTGCACTCCAAGTCTCGTCATCCATACGATCTCACGCCGCGCTGGTGAGCGGCCCGCCGGCCACCTCAGCCAGCAGCCGATCGAGATCGATGTCATCGTTCCTGTGCTCGCCGACGATCGCGTGCTCCGACATCACCAGGATGCGGTCGGCAGTCTCCAGGGCCTCGTCGATCTCGGTGACGAAGAGCAGTGTGGCGCGGCCGTCGGCGCTCGCCCTGAGCTTGGTTGCGATGTCGCGCCGAGCCGAGATATCGACGCCCTGGAACGGCTCGTCGAGGATGAACAGGCGCGAGGCCTGCGACATCCAGCGCGCCACCATCACCTTCTGCTGGTTGCCGCCCGAAAGCGCGGAAAGCTCGTCCTTCTCGGAGCGGCAGACGATGCCGAGCTCGTCGATCTGGCGGCGTGCGGCAGCCCGTTCTGCCCGCTTCTTCATGACACCGAAGCCGGACATGCGCTTGAGAAACGGCAGGCTGATGTTGCGTTCGATGTTGAAGCCGCCGACGATGCCGCTCATCGCGCGGTCCTTGGCCACAAGGAAGGCACCGGCAGCGATCGCCTCGCGCGCGGATCCCGGTGCGTAGGGCTTGCCGTCCATATGCATGGTGCCGGCGAGCGGCCTGCGCACGCCGAACAAAGTTTCGGCGAGCGCCGTCTTGCCGACGCCGACCAGGCCGGTGATCGCCACCACCTCCCCGGCGCCGAGCGTCATCGAAATCGGTCTGGCGCCGGGCGCCAGCTGCAGGCCTTGGGCGGTGAAGACCGCGCGCGCCGAGCTTCTGGCAATGACTCGGTCGAGCAGGATCTTGCGGCCGAGCATGGCATTGACCGCGCCCTCATAGTCGAGCGGCTTCCGGTCGAACACGCCGGAGACGACGCCGTCACGGATCGAGACGATGCGGTCTGCCAAGCGCCTGATGTCGGACATGCGATGCGAGATATAGAGGATCGCGACACCCTGCCCGCGCAGCCTGTCGATCAGCGCAAACAGCCGGTCGGCCTCGGCGCTCGACAGCGAGGAGGTCGGCTCGTCGAGGATCAGCACTTTCGGCTGGTGCGCCATGGCGCGGGCAATTGCGACCATCTGACGATCGGCGAGCGAGAGGTCCGCGACTCGTGCCTTAAGATCGAGCGTAAGCCCCATGCGGTCGGCTACGGCCCTGGCTTCGACGCGGACATTGGCGGGCTTGAACAGCAGCGATGCACCCTTGCCGCTCAGCCGGTCGAGGGTCAGGTTGGTGGCGACGTCGAGATCGGCGACAACGCCGTCATTGATGTTCTGATGAACGGTGACGACGCCGGCGCGGATCGCTTCTGCCGGCGAGCCGGGATCGAAGGCCTGGCCGGCGAGCCGCATCGTGCCGCCGCCGCGCGCGCAGACGCCGCTAACGATCTTGACCAGGGTGGATTTGCCGGCGCCGTTGGCGCCCATCAGCACGGTGACCTCGCCCGCGTAGAGATCCAGCGCGATGCCGCCAAGCACCTCGTTCTGGCCGAAGGATTTCCTCAGGCCGTCCACACGGAACACGGCATCTGCGCCCATTCGTTCCTCCCTGATCCATGACGCTATGGGCTCACTCGGCAATTGTCAACACGATTGACAATTGCCAGAGCCCTCCCTAGCTTGGCCCGGCCGCCGTGGCTCCGTTATCGTGGGACACCACGCGCAGGAGGGAGAGGATGACCGGGAAGTTCGAAGCATTGTCGGTGGAGACGCTGCCGCAGCGGCTCGGCGAGACCACGGCGCTTACCGAGCGCATTGGCAAGGACGCCGGCCACTGGAAAGTACGCGAGGTCGGCGACGGCAATCTGAACCTCGTTTTCATCGTCGAGGGCGACCAGGGCGCGGCGGTGGTCAAGCAGGCGCTGCCCTATGTGCGCCTGGTCGGCGACAGCTGGCCGCTGCCTTTGAAGCGCGCTTTCTTCGAGTATCACGCGCTGACGAGGCAACAGCGCCGAGCGCCAGGCTCGGTGCCGGCGATCTATTATTTCGACGAGGACCAGGCGCTTATTGTCATGGAGTATCTGGCGCCGCCCTACATTATCCTGCGTCGCGCGCTGATCGACGGCCGCGAGCTGCCGAACATTGCGCGCGACATCGGCCTGTTCATGGCCCGCACGCTGTTCCGCGGCTCGGACCTCTCAATGCCGACAAAAGAGCGCAAGGCCGATCTCGCGCTGTTCGCCGACAATGTCGAGCTCTGCGACATCACCGAGAACCTGGTGTTCTCCGATCCCTATTTCGACGCCGAGATGAACCGGCACACCAGCCCGCAGCTCGACCGCCTGGTGGCCGAATTGCGCGCCGACCGCGACCTCAAGGTCGAGGCGCAGCGGCTGAAGCACCTATTCGCCGCCAATGCCGAAACACTGCTGCATGGCGACCTGCATTCCGGTTCGATCATGGTGACCGACACCGAGACCCGGATGATCGATCCGGAATTCGCCTTCTACGGCCCGATCGCCTTCGACGTCGGCATGCTGCTCGCCAATTTCTGGATGGCCTTCTTCTCGCAGCGGGGCCATGAGCAGAAAGGTAGCCGGGATTCGATGCGCGCCTACCTGCTTAAGGTCACGGCCGAGAGCTGGGCGGTGTTCCGCGCCGAGTTTTCGCATTTGTGGCGAACCGAGCGCACCGGCATCCTCTACCAGAAGAGCCTGTTCGAGGATCAGGGCGACCTGCTCGGTTCCGAACAGGCGCTCGACCACATGCTTTCCGGCATCTGGACCGACCTGCTCGGCTTCGCCGGCATCGAGGTGCACCGACGTATCCTCGGTCTCGCCCACAATGCCGATTTCGAGACCATTGCCGACGCAGACCTTCGCGCCAAATGTGAAGCAAAGGCGCTGCGCTTCGGCCGCCACATCGCCGTGAACCGGCGTCAGATCCACAGCATCGACGAGGTCAACGCATTGGCCGCGCTGGTCGAACAGGAGAAGAGCCTTTGAACGTCGGCGAACGCCACTATCGTACAATTTGGCTCAGCGACGACAAACGCTCGGTCGAGATCATCGACCAGCGCTGGCTGCCGCATGAGTTTCGCGTCGAGACGATCGGAACGGTTCCCGGCATCGCCACCGCGATCCGCGACATGTGGGTGCGCGGCGCGCCGCTGATCGGCGTCACCGCCGCCTACGGCGTCGCCATCCAGATGACCGACGATCCCTCGGACGAAGCGCTCGACGCGGCGTGGGAGACGCTGCACAAAACGCGACCGACGGCGATCAACCTGCGCTGGGCGCTGGACGAGATGCGGCGTTTTCTGAAGCCGCTGGCGCCGGGAGAGCGCGCCGAGGCCGCCTACCGGCGCGCCGCCGAGATCGCAGACGAGGATGTCGGGCTCAATCGCGCCATCGGCGAGAACGGGCTTGCCATCATCAAGGAGATCGCGGCGAAAAAGAAGCCTGGCGAGGCGGTCAACATTCTCACCCATTGCAATGCCGGTTGGCTGGCGACGGTCGACTACGGCACCGCCACGGCGCCAATCTATCTGGCGACGGAAGCCGGCATTCCGGTCCACGTCTATGTCGACGAGACCAGGCCGCGCAACCAGGGCGCCCAGCTGACCGCCTGGGAAATGGCCGGCCACGGCGTGCCGCACACGCTGATCGTCGATAACGCCGGCGGGCATCTGATGCAGCATGGCGACATCGACATGGTGATCGTCGGCACCGACCGCACGACGGCCAATGGCGACGTCTGCAACAAGATCGGCACCTATCTCAAGGCTTTAGCCGCCGCCGACAACGACGTCCCTTTCTATGTCGCGCTCCCCTCGCCCACCATCGACTGGACGGTCGCCGACGGGCTTGCGGAAATCCCGATCGAGGAGCGCGCGAGTGACGAGGTTTCGCTGGTGTGGGGTAGGACGGCCGACGGCAAGGTCGCGCAGGTGCGCGTCTCGCCCGACGCAACGCCGGCGGCAAACCCCGCCTTCGACGTGACGCCGGCTCGGCTGGTGACAGGGCTGATCACCGAGCGCGGCGTGGCGAAGGCTTCGCGCGAGGCGCTGAAGGCAATGTTTCCCGAGCGCAGCTAATCTTCGCCCGGTGCTCTCGGCCGTGCTCACGCCGCACAACTATCATGAGAGCGCCGAGCACCGCCGCTTCTCCCACGAGCATTTTTTGGTGAAGGGCAAGGAAGCGGCGAAGGCCTGCGTCGAAATCCTTGCCGCGCGCGAGCGGATCGCTGCTTAGACTCGACTCGGGCCGGATTTCAGCCCTGCAACAAGAATTGCGGCCGAAAGGGCTTCAAAAGGTTGCGGTAGGTCAGAAATCCGGCCAGAAGCAACGGGGCCGCCCGCCCGGGCCGGCCTTTTCAAACACGGGCTCGAACCAGATACGGGAGACTATTCGTTGGCTCGCATCACACTGAGACAATTGCTCGACCATGCCGCCGAACAAGGCTATGGCGTGCCTGCCTTCAACATGAACAACATGGAACAGGGCCTCGCCATCATGGAGGCGGCCGAGGAGACCAAGTCGCCGGTCATCCTCCAGGCGAGCCGCGGGGCGCGCGCCTACGCCAACGATGTGGTGCTGGCCAAGCTGATCGACGCGCTGGTCGAGATTCACCCCGACATTCCGGTCTGCATGCATCTCGACCACGGCAACAACGAAGCGACCTGCGTCACCGCGATCCAGTACGGCTTCACCTCGGTGATGATGGACGGTTCGCTGAAGGAAGACGGCAAGTCGCCGGCCGACTACGCCTATAATTCAGGCATCACGCGCCGCGTCGTCGATATGGCGCATTGGGGCGGTGTCTCGGTGGAAGGCGAGATCGGCGTGCTCGGCTCGCTGGAGAGCGGCGGCGGCGAGCAGGAGGACGGCCACGGCGTCGAAGGCGCCATCAGCCACGATCAGTTGCTTACAGACCCGGTGCAAGCCGAGCAGTTCGTGCGCGACACCCATGTCGATGCGCTGGCGGTGGCCATGGGCACCAGCCACGGCGCCTACAAATTCTCGCGCAAGCCGGATGGCGCGGTGCTGGCGATGAACGTGATCGAGGAGATCCATCGCCGCCTGCCCAACATGCATCTGGTCATGCACGGCTCGTCATCGGTGCCGGAGGAGCTGCAGGAGATCATCAACAAATATGGCGGCCAGATGAAGCCGACCTGGGGCGTGCCGGTGGAAGAGATCCAGCGCGGCATCAAGCACGGCGTGCGCAAGATCAACATCGACACCGACAACCGCATGGCTCTGACCGGCGCGATCCGCAAAGTGCTGACCGAGAACCCTTCCGAGTTCGATCCGCGCAAATATCTGACGCCGGCCATGGCGGCGATGAAGAAGCTCTGCAAGGAACGCTTCGAGCAGTTCGGCACAGCCGGCAACGCGCCGAAGATCAAGCCGATCCCGTTGTCGGAAATGGCCAAGCGTTACAAGGCCGGCAGCCTTGACCCGAAGTTCGGCTGAGCCACCTCCTCCCGCGACCGGGTTCCAGCCGGTCGCGGGAGCACGCCCGCCCTCCCACGGCACCAGGCCCGCGGAACCTCACGTCATCGGCATTGGCCAAGGAACCATCCATGGCCGAGCTTAGTTGAACTGTCCTGACGCAATGGAGGGTGCGCCGACCGGCGTCGCCGACGGGAAATGCTCGAGCCGCTCTGCTGCGACATGCCGCTTCATCCGACATGGCCGGATCTCGTTGCGCGGCTGTTGCTGACGCTGGTCGCGGGCTTCCTCATCGGCTTGAATCGCGAAGCGCGCGGCCATTCCGCCGGCCTGCGGACGACCATCCTGGTCGGCCTCGCGGCGTGCGTCGCCATGGTCCAGGCCAACATGCTGCTCGACGTTGCCGGTAAGGGACCGGACTCATTCGTGCGCATGGATGTGCTGCGCTTTGCGCTCGGCGTGCTCACCGGCGTCGGCTTCATCGGCGGCGGCGCCATCCTCAGACGCGGCGATCTCGTCACCGGGGTGACCACCGCCGCCACCATGTGGATCATGACGATGATCGGGCTGGCCTTCGGCGGCGGCCAGTTCGGCCTCGGCGCGATTGCTACAGTATTGACGCTGGTGACGCTGCAGGCCCTGAAATGGGTCGACCTCAAGATCCCGCGCGACCATAAGGCGATCCTTGCGGTCGCATGGCCGAAGACAGCCCCGCCCGACCTCCAGGAGATCGTACGGCCGCTCGGATACGATGCCCGCTTCGTTGGCATGGAGCACGACGCCGACCGCGACCGCTTCGTGTTTTCCTTCCAAGTCAAATGGCGGCAGCCAGATGCAGTCGAGCCGTCAACTGAGGTGCTGGCGCTGGTCGGCCTACACTGCGAGATCGAGCGGTTTGAATTGATCAGCGAGAAAGCGCCCTGATCAGCGTCAGAAGGGTGGCGAACCTATTCGGCTGCGCTTGGCGTTTCCGAATCCGGGCGAACAAGCTTGATGTCCGCTCCCGCCGCCCAGGCGCCGATGTCCTCCCGGCGCAGCGCCGCCGCCATCATGTCGGGAAAGTGGTCCGGCGTGCAGGCGAAGACCGGGACGCCCAACGCCGCGACCGAGCCGGCCATGGAGGAGTCGTAGCCGGGACGGCCCTGGTCGGTGAGCGCCAGGAGCACAACGACATTGACGCCCGACCGCACCAGCGCAGCCAGCCGACGAAGCAGTTCCTGACCGTTGCCGCCTTCGTAGAGGTCTGTGATGAGGACGAAATGCGCCTTGGTCGGCCGCTCGATGCGCTCGGCGCAATAAGCGACCGCCTGGTTGATGTCGGTTCCGCCGCCGAGCTGGACGCCGAACAGCACCTCGACCGGATCGCTGAGCTCGTCGGTCAGATCGACGATCGCGGTGTCAAAGCAGACCAGCTTGGTGCGCACGACCGGCAAGGAGGCCATCACGGCCGCGAAGATCGAGGCGTAGATGACCGAACTTGCCATCGAGCCGGACTGATCGACGCAGAGCGTCACTTCGTCGAGGTCGACCAGCCGACGCTGGCGGCGCATGAAGCCGACGAGCTTTTCCGGCACCACGGTCTTGTGGTCTGGCTGGTAGTGGCGAAGGTTCGCCGCGATAGTGCGCGGCCAGTCGATGTCGCGCTGCCGCGGCCTGTTGGTGCGCCTTGAACGGTCGAGCGCGCCGCGGATCGCCTCGGCGGTTTTCTGCTCGAGACGCTGCATCAGCTTGGCGACGATGTCGGAAATGATCGAGCGGGCAATGTCCTTGGTCTTTTCCGGCATCGCCGAGCGCAACGAGACCAGATCGGCAACGAGATTGACGTCGGCCTCGATCGCCTTGAGGAATTCCGGCTCCATCAGCATCTGCTTCAGGTTCAGGCGCTCGAAGGCGTCCTTCTGCACGACCTGGACCACCTGCTCGGGGAAGAAAGAGCGGATATCGCCCATCCATTGCGCGACGCGCGGCGCCGAACGGCCAAGCCCGCCGCGCCGCTTGCGCGGATCGCCGGCGTCGCCGCTGCCGTCGCCGTAGAGCGCATCGAGGGCTGCCGAAAGCCGCCGGTCCTCCTGCGACAGCGCCGAGGAGGACTCATCGTCGGCGCCGATCGCCAGGCGCCAACGGCGCTCCCGCGTCCCTTCGATCGGATGAAGATCGGGTCCGACCGTTTCATCATCCATGGTTGGGCTCCCCCGTAAGCAGCTTGCCGAGGAGACCAAAATGCCGGCGCCAGGCCTCGCCGCCATCGGTGCCGGCGTCAGTCCGGCGGGCAGGCTCGCCCTGCGGCCGAGCACGGCCTCGATCAGGCGGCGGCGCTCCATGCTGTCGAGATTGGAAAATACGCGGCGCAGCAAAGGCAGATGCGCAACGAAGGCGTCCTCGTCGAGCGATGCCAGCCAGGAATCGACAGCGCCGCGCAGCCCCTCGTCATAGATCAGCCTCTGGCCGGCGCCGCTGAAGAAGCCTTCGAAAAAGGCGGCGGCATCGATGACCGGCGTTCCGGGCGACAGCCGCTTTGCCAAAAGGCCGGCCGTGGCCTCGGCCGAGAGGTGCCCGGCCTCGTAGAGCAGATGTGCGGCGCAGCCAGCAACGAGCGCCGTCGAGCGCGATGAATCGAGCACGGCCGCAAGGCCGTTCCGCCAGGCATCCAGGACATGCTCGTCCGGTTCGACCAGCCTGATCGCCTCGTCGGCCTTGCTCAGCGCCGCCATCAGCGCTGCGGCGGCCTGCGCGTCGAGATCGCGCGCGGCGTAAGGCAGCGCGATCGCGCCTTCGATGACCAACCGCTCCAAGAGGCCGGCAAGGCGCTGCGTCTCGGTTTTGCGCGCTTCGCCATAGCGGATGATGTCGGCAAGTGGGGGCACCGACGCAAGGAGCTCCAGGCATTCGCTGCTATGCGCCGCCTTCTCCTCGAGCGCGGCGAGGCCGGCCGCGGACGCCTCGCTCAAGGCGGCGGTGATCGCGCTTTGCACCAGCGTGGCCAGAGCATCGAGCGTCGAAGCGGCGCCGATCATCTGGACAAGCCGTCCGTTGGCGGCCTTCTCGATGGTCGGTCCGTAAATCAGGTTTTCGACCAGGCGCACGGCGTATTCCGGCTGCCAGGCCAGCAGCCAGCGCTCGCGGAACGTGCCGCGGCTGCGGCCGACATCCGTCAGCCTGCCCCAGTTCACGCCGAGCACGTTCAGCCGGTGCAGAAGCGTCGACCGAAAGAGACCGCTCTCGCTGCGCAGGTCGATGGAGAGCTCGCGCTCCAGTGCTTCAGGCTTGAGCCGCGCGGCCTTCTGGTTGCGCTGCAAATCATCGATCAGCGGCGCGAGCGGCGTGTCGGCTGGAATCTCGCCGACATCGGCGCCGAGCAGCAGCTCGGCCTCGACCATCTTCCACAGCAAGGCCTCGCCGTTGAAGAGCGCCGCGATCGAGGCCTCACGCAGTTCCTCGAAACCCGGTTTCGGGCGCTCGCGTATGGCGGCAAGCGCCCGCGCCAGACGCTCCGCCTCGATCAGCGAGGCGGTCGAAATTATATGGCCCTTGGCCCTGAGAACCGAAGCGATCCGCGCGAGCCACAGCACCGAAGCGTCATCCTGCCCGCGCGTCTGCCACAGGTGCTTGCTCCAGCCCGGCGCGACGACACCGGCGCCATAGTCATAACCCAGCGCCAGCCGCGGTCCGGTCCATGGCGCGAAGGTCATCGTGGTCTTGCGCCGGCCGATGCCCTTGAGCAGTGCCTGGTCGCTCTTTTGCGTATGCGCAGCTTGCAGGGCGGGCACATGCCACGCGCCGCAGACGACGGCCAGCGGCCCGTCGATTTCTTTGCGCGCAGCGGCGATCTCCAGCCGCATATGCGCCTCGCGCATGGCCTCGAATTTGCCAATGGACGTCTCGCCGTCGCGCAGCGTCGTCATCGCGTCGGCGATGGCAGCAAAGATCGGCCCGGGTGCGGGATTCTGCTCAATGATATCGGACCACCAGCTTTCGCCGTCCTCATAGCCGGCGGCGCGCGCTAAAGTGCCGATCGGATCAAGGATCCGTGAGCTTGCTTCGCTCTGCTCTTCGGTGGCCTCCGGTTCGTCCGCATCGGCGTCGGTCGAACCCTCGGGCCCGTGCTCGGCAAGCCGCGCGGCGGACGGCAAGTCGATGAAACGCAGCGCCGCCTTGTTGGCGACAGCCCACAGCGCCGCCTGATATTCGGGAGAGAATTCGGCGAAGGGCCAGAAGCGCGTCGCGGCGGGATCGTCCTCGGGGTAGCAAAGCAGTGCCACCGGCGGCTTCATGTCCGGGCTGGCAAGCAGGGGCAGCAAGGGCGAGGCATCCACCGGCCCCTCGATCAGCACGGCGGCCGGCTGCAATTCCTGCAACGCTCTAACCAGGCTCGCGGCGGAGCCCGGCCCATGATGGCGAATGCCGAAATAGCTGATGCCGCCTTGCGTCATGGCTCAGATGGCCGCGTTGAGCGCCGCGTAATAACCGGCGTAGTCCGGCCGCTTCTTCAGCACCGTCTCCAAATATTCCTCAAGCACGACCTTGTCCTGGACCGGGTCCTTGACGATGGCGCCGACCAGGCTTGGCGCCAGGCCTTCGGCGTGGAGCTTGCCGCCGTCGAACCAGGCCGCCTGGCTGAGGCCGCTGATCATCGTGGCGATCGCCTCGGCGGTGGAGAGCGAGCCCGACGGCGTCTTCAGCGTCACCTTGCCGTCGGCGGTCGCGCCGGAGCGCAGCTCGCGGAAGATGGTCAGCACGCGCGCGATCTCCTCGCCGACATTTTTCGGCACCGGCAGGTCCAGTCCGCCGGCCATCTCGCCGACGCGCCGGGACACGATCGAGACCTCTTCCGCCATGTCCTCCGGCAGCGGCAGCACCACGACATTGAAACGGCGCTTCAGCGCCGAGGAGAGTTCGTTGACGCCCTTGTCGCGATTGTTCGCGGTGGCGATGATGTTGAAACCGCGCTGCGCGTAAATAGAGGTGTTCAGCTCCGGCACCGGCATCATTTTTTCGGACAGCACGGTGATCAGCGTGTCCTGCACGTCGGAGCCCATTCGCGTCAGTTCCTCCAGGCGGCAGAGCTTGCCTTCCTGCATGGCGCGGTAGAGCGGCGTCGGCACCAGCGCCTCCTGGCTCGGCCCCTTTGCCAAGAGCTGCGCATAGTTCCAGCCGTAGCGGATCTGATTCTCATCGGTGCCGGCCGTGCATTGCACGATCAGCGTCGAGTTTCCCATGATGGCGCCGGCGAGATGTTCCGAGACCCAGGATTTTGCCGTTCCCGGCACGCCGAGCAGGAGCAGCGCCCGGTCGGTCGCGAGCGTCGCCACCGCGGTTTCCATCAATTGCCGACGTCCGACATATTTCGGGGTGATAAGCGTGCCGTCGCCCGCCTTGCCACCCATCAGGTAAGTGAGGACGGCCTTGGGCGACAGGCTCCAGCCGGCAGGCTTCTGGCGGTCGTCGTCGCGCGCGAGCGCCTGCAGTTCGGAGGCATAGACCTGCTCGGCCGGAAGGCGGATGGCTGCGTTCATGCGATCTTCTCCGGGTTCATCATCTCTCGGATTGCGAAGGGTTTCCGGCCAGCGCCGCATTGAGCCGCAGCAGGCCGAGGGATGGGGAAGCGGGCGACAGGCCGGCGGCGATCACCTCGTCGATCAATTTTTCCGCCGCCTCCGGATTGGCCAGAAAGCCCAGGGTCTCGAGATATTGCTCGGCGCTTCGTTTCATGACGTCGTTGTCACCCGAGACGGCGGAACGCAGCGCTGGAATCGTCTGTCCTTTTGCGAGGTCGCTCCATGCCAGCCAGCCCGCTTCCGCGCCTTCGACCAGGTTGAGCGCGGCCAGATTTTGCCCATCATCGAGGATCTGCCTGATCAGGACACGCTTCCTGTCGTTGTCCAAACGCGACATGAGCTGGAGGACGAGAAGCGCCAGCCTGCCGCCGGCGGCGGCAAGCAAATCCGCCAAACAGGCGACCGCCGCATCGCTGCCGGACACCGCGGTCATTCGAACGAGAAAGAGATCGGCACCCTCATCGACGCCGAACTGCCATGCGCCAATGAAATCGGGCTCAGTCTTGCCGAATTGGGCGACGAGATCGCCGAAGTAACAGGACGCGAACAGGTCGGCGCGACGCGACTTTTGCGCAGGCGACTTGGGTTTTATCGGCGTGTAGGTGGTGCGGCGGCGGATGAATCCGGATTTGCCTTCCTCAATGAAAGCGGCGAGCTCGGCTATCGGATCTTTCGACGCGCCATCCGCTGGATCGCTACGTTCACCCAACCTTGCCAGGAGCCGGCCGGCCGTTTCGCGCACCTTGCCTGAGCGATCGGCGGACAGGCTCTTTAGAAATGGAATGTCATCGGCACTCAAGCCGAAGCGCATCAGCTCCACGAGCGCAAGCCTGACCTCCGCCGGCTCGCTCGCTCCCTTGGTCTCAATCAACGTCCGCGCCAAGACAGGCATGGTGCGCCGTAATTCGACCAAAGCTGTACGGCGCGCCGCAGGATAAAAATCATCCCAGGTTTCAGCGGTGAGTTGTCCTCGTCGAGACTGCCTGTCGCCATCCGCGCCTGCTTGCCAGTCGACCCAGGGAGCATAGATATCTGGGCTTTCCTGATCCGACGCAGCAGGCATCCAATCCATCGGATGCAGCACGAAGCCTCGGCTGGCGACGAGTGTGGCCACGCGGGTCTTGAGCCTCGCATCAGCGGCGTATTTCAATGCGGCACGCAGCAACGGTCGCAGCCAATCAGGAAGCATCGGCAGCGCGAGCATCGGCAGCGGCGGACGGCGTTTCAAGGTTTTGGGCGCCGCCGGCCGAAGCGCGACATCCAGCGCCTGCGCGGCGATCGCCAAGAGCCGACGTTCCTGCTCGTCCGAGCTGGAGGCAGCCGCGAACTCCTTCCATTCGGCGGGCGCCAATTCGAAAGCGGCGCCGCCCGAAATCCAGTTGTCGCGAAGCCTCGCCAGCCCTGCCTGCTCGAGCTCGTTCATGAGAGATTGAGCCTCCCGATGCTGCTTTGTGAGGCCAGAAGCTCGAGCCTGGCGCCGTTCCACAGCGCTGCCGTGACTGTCAGATCGAGGCCAAGCAAGGTCTGGTTGACGGAGCCGGCGACAGGCAGGGCGATGCCATGCGAATCGTTCGCCGCCTGCCACCAGGCGCCATCCTTCTCGTCCAGCGCGATCGCGCCCGCCGGCAGGAGGATCGGACAGTCGGACAGCCACGGCGCGCCGTCCTGGAAAGCTGCATAGGCGGCCAGCGGATCGCCGGCAGCGTTCGGAGCAAAATCGGGCCAATTGCCGGGCGACGCATCGCCCAGGCGTTCTGCGACCAGTGCGCGAAGCGGAATTCGGGATGGATAGAACACCAGCCTCGCCTTGAAGCGATCCCCCGGCGCGAAGGCGCCGGAGCGGCGCCCGGCCGAGGCCGGGAAGAAGTCCAGGAGGACGGCAAATCTTGGGATTGGGCTTTTCAGATCGAGCAGCCAGGTCGCGTGGCTGACCAGGCCGTCGCGACGGGCCTCGATCTTCTCACCCAGCACCTCCCAGTCGCTCTCGACCTTGACGGCATCCGGATTGGCAAGGATCTGGTCGCGGGTTTCGGATGTCGAGACCAGGCGCTTCAGCTCGGCATCGTCGGGCGCGGCACGCCAGGCCTTGGCGAGCAGCACCAGCTTACCCAGCTCTCGGATAGCGGCGTCCGGCCGCTCTTCGCTGCGCAGCGCCATCAGTTTCGCGGGCAGCTCGTCGATACGCCCGGCCAAAGCGGTCGCCTTGAGATCTACAAGCCGCGCCGCGATGCGGCGGCAGCGCTCGCTGCTGGCGTCGACAAAACCGGCAAGGCCGAGCCGAAGCTGGTCGGCAACCCACTGATCCAATTCGTCGAGCGCTGCCGACACAGCACTTCGCGTGTCCTCGGCGCGCTTGCGCTGCGCCGCCTCGCGGCGTTCGGCGGCCGCGGCGTCTTCTACGGCAGCGCTTTGCTCGGGCCGCAACGCCTCGTCGATGCTTTTGTTTTCCGCGCTTGCCGGCGCCGGCGTCGGCGGCTGGCCCGGCTTGCGGCGCCGCCCGAGCCAGTCATTGACCCATTCCGGCGTCTGGTCGACCCGATCGAAGCTGGCGGGCGCGGTGGCGCCGATCCACATCAGCCCCAGTATGTGCTTGCACGGAAATTTTCGCGATGGACAGGTGCATTTGTAGCCGTGGTCGCGGGTATCGAATGCGACGCGGTAGGGATTCGATCCCGAGCCCTGACATTCGCCCCAGATGAGGCCCAGCTGTTCGTTTGTCTCGAGGCGGGGCCAGTTCGACCGCTTGGTCAGCTTGGCGGCGGCGCCGAGCGAAGCCTGGTCGGGCGCGAGCGCCTCGATTGTTTTCAAATCCAGCTGCAAGCCGCTCCCTCATGACCCCCGAAGCATGATGTCGCGACGATAGATACCTGTTTGCGGCGCGCTGGTGTAGCTCCAGCCGCTGAAAAGTTGGCGCCCTGTCTAACGTTACGTTGCCCTGTTCATCGTCAGGCGCGCGAACCCACCAGGACGGCGTGCACAGCATAAGCGCGGCGATCCTCGGCGCTGACGGCCAGCCGATCGGCACGCTGTCGATCGCCTCCCCTGTCTCGCGCGTCGACGATGCGGTCGCGGCCGCCCAGGGCGAGGCGGCGATCAGGGCGGCGCGGCTCATCTCGGCGCGGCTGACCGGCGAGGCATGACTTATCTCCCCCGTTGCGACGAAGATGGCTAGGTGCTGCCGACGCCGTCCCGATGGCAGCTGGCGTCATCATCTGCCTCCTCCACCAGTCGCTTCGCGTTCCGCAACCGGCGGATTTCGCGGCCGAATTCCTCACCGTCAAACAGCGTCCTGGTAAAATTCGATCGGCAGTCCATCGGGATCGGCGATGAAGGTAAACAGTCGTCCCGTGTAGGGATCTGTTCGGATGGGCTCCACCTCGACGTCTCGCGACCGAAGCAGCTCGGCTGTCGCCTCGACCGAGGCGACCGAGAATGCAATATGCCTTAATCCACAGGCCTCGGGCCTGCTGGGCCGGCTTGGCGGATCAGGGAAACTGAACAGTTCGATCTGGATGGGACCGTGACGCAAATCGCACTTCCAAGACTGCCTTTCGGGGCGCCAGTTTTCGGCCAGAACGACGAAACCGAGCTTGTTCGTGTAGAACTGCTTGGAGGTCTCATAGTCACTGGAGATGATTGCGACATGATGGACAGCCAGGAGCATTAGATTGGCCTCGCGTAAGCGTCGATAACGGCGACCCAGCACAGTCGCATCGGGTATACCTTGGCGCAACCAGGCGCCGACACCGGCCGTGCCGGCTTGGGCGAGCGTCTCCACAAAGTCCGGCCACCCTCCCCTCAAGCGGGAGGGTTATCCGAGCGCTATCCACGCCGTCTTGAGGTCGGTGTACTTCTCGATCGCGTGCAGCGACTTGTCTCTGCCGAAGCCGGACTGCTTGAAGCCGCCGAGCGGTACCGTGATGTCGGCGCCGCCATAGGTGTTGACGTGGACGACGCCGGCATTGATGGCGCGCACCATGCGATGCGCGGTCGAACGCTTCGAGGTGCACACGGCAGAAGCAAGACCATAGACGGTGGCGTTGGCAAAGCGCACCGTCTCTTCCTCGCTTTCGAAGCGCATGACGCCGAGCACCGGCATGCACAATGTGATGTTCGGCCGCGTCGTCGACATCCGCCATGGCAGCGACGAGGCGGCGCTGCTCTATGTCGGGCGCAACTACATGCAGCCCAGCGCACTGGGAGTTTCGGTGGCTAGTCGGTCAGTCTGGCGCTGACTCCGACTCGATCAGGCTTTCCAGCATGTCCAGCAGGCGCTCGTACTGCTCGGCGCCGTAACGCTTCTCGATGGCGTCGTAGATGGCGGTGCGCTCGGGCGCCAGCTCCTCGATCAGCGCCACGCCGGCCGGGCTGATGGCGAGCAGAGCGCGGCGGCCGTCATCCTTGACCTTGTTGCGGGTGATGAATTCGCGCTCGTCCAGTGCTTTGATCATGCGGGTGAGACTGGGCGGCAGGATCGAGGCGCGGTTAGCGAGCTCGGTCGCT
This sequence comes from Mesorhizobium sp. M1A.F.Ca.IN.022.06.1.1, assembly GCF_003952605.1. NCBI lineage: Bacteria > Pseudomonadati > Pseudomonadota > Alphaproteobacteria > Hyphomicrobiales > Phyllobacteriaceae > Mesorhizobium > Mesorhizobium sp. M1A.F.Ca.IN.022.06.1.1. The sequence continues at coordinate 1,605,523 of NZ_CP034455.1, forward strand.
TCCAGCGGACCGGTCTCGGCAAGCACGCGCAGCACGCGCCATTGCTGCTCGGTGATGTCGTGGCGAGCAAGCATCGGACGAAAATGCGCCATGATCACTTCGCGGGCGCGAAGCAGAGCCATGGGCAGGGAAGGGCGGGTGCTGGGCGGCAGCAGAGTCAACTCTCCGAAAGTTCCAGTCCAGTACGACTCGCAACAGAAATTAACGCTCGGATCGCAGCTATATCCGCGATTTCTCCGAGAGCGGCAATCCCGTCCCCGACGACCCAGTCGACATGGAGACCAAGCACTTGACATTCGGTCGCCAAGCCCTTGCCCCACATGGGGATCGAATATTCGGCGAATCTCGACGCGAAGTTCGAGATGAGCGAGCTTTGCGCGCTCGTTCACGCATCATCCTCGAGACGCGGCCTGTTCGAGCCCGGCGCCGCGCGGGTGCGCGCCTTCCGTGCAGATCCCTATGCGATCGCGGACCGGCTCCCCGAGAACGGCTTCATCGACATGGATTTCCGCATCGGCAGGGGCCGCAGCGCGGAGGAGAAGAAGCGGACCGGCGAGGCGATCTTCACGGGGGTCATCGCGCGCGTTCTATGTCGACACGCTCGGCCTGCAGGTGAGCGACGAGACCAGCGACGCGATCTATCTGCGCGCGCTTGAGGAGCGCGGCCACCCCAGCCCGCGCGAGGCAGACCTGCGCTGAATCGGCGCCATCGTGTCGCGCAACGGCGAGGTGGAGGAGACGGGGCTCGGCGCCGGCGTGCTCGGTCATCCGGCCAAGGGCATTGTGTGGCTCGCCAACCGGCTTCACCAATACGGCATGCAAATCGAGGCCGGACAGGTGGTGCTGTCGGGCTCCTTCATCCGGCCGGTCGAATGCCGGCATGGCGATCGGATCGTCTCGGATTTCGGGCCCTTTGGTGCGATCCGCATCGCTTTCGCCTGACCGGCCGCGCGAATTTGCAAGCGGCGCGCTGCCCCAAAGAAAAAGGCCGGGCGCGAAAGCGGCCCGGCCAAGAAATGAAGGTCATAACCTTCAGAGGGGAACATTCGCCCGGCGCAATGGGAGGAAAACACCGAGCGATGGCCTCTATTTGGGGCGGTTGCGGTATATTTTCCACGAACTGAATTCCAAAAACTGGCCGAAAGGCGAAAAAATATCGCGCGGGCAGCGGCAAAGCTCAGCCGGCCGCCGCTGCCTTTTCCAGAAGATCGGCATAGTGCTGCCGGGCCACGTCGGGATGCGACCTCAGACGGCTCTTCAGCACATTGGTTCCGACGTTGCGGAAGAGCGGATTGTCGGGATCGCTGGCCGGCCCGCGCGCCTCAGCCGCCAGTTCCTGTGGAAGGTCGAGCAGCGGGATGGTCGCGTCGAGCCGGGCGCTGAAGAAGAACGGCACCGAAATCCGCTCGACGCCTGGCGGCGGTGTGACGACGCGGTGCACGGTTGCTCTCAGATACCCGTTCGAAGCGAGTTCGAGCAGTTCGCCGATGTTGACCACGAGCGTTTGCGGAATCGGATCCACATTCACCCAGCTGCCATCATATTCGACCTGCAGCCCCTTGTTCTCGTCCTGCAGCAGAAGGGTGAGGAAACCGCCATCCTTATGCGCGCCGACGCCCTGGTCGTCACCGGTGGCGTCGCGGCCTGGGTAGCGCACGATCTTCATGCGGTGGTTGGGCTCGCTGCCATAGATCGGGTCGAAGGCGTCCTCCGGCTGATCGAGTGACAGCGCGAAGGCCTTGAGCAGCCGGATGGCTACCTCCGTCGCCTTGGTCTGCCAGGCAAGCAGCGCCGGCTTCAGTTCGGGCAAGGCAGCCGGCCACTGGTTCGGACCTTGCAGCCGGGTCCAGGCCGGCACGCTCGGCCCTTGCGAAATGGTCGCGCGCTCGACGCCGATGTCGAGCTGCTCGCGCCAGTCGGCCTTGCCCCTGGTCAGCTCGCCGGCGGCACGCGTGTAGCCGCGAAATTGCGGCGACTTCACCATCTCGATGGCCAGCTTGTCGGCCTCCGACAAGGCAAAGAAGCGCCGCGCGGCATCGAGCACCGCGTCGATGTCCGGCTGCGTTATGCCGTGGCTGCTGAGATAGAAGAAGCCGACATCGCGAGCGGCGGTGCGCAGATCAAACAAGAAGGTCCGCAGTTCCGACTCGCCCTGCTCCAGTCGGTCGAGATCGAGCACCGGGATTATTCTGGCCATGGACAGCTTCCTCTTGGCGGCAACTCTCTGTTTTTCGCAAGTCCGGACGGAAAACCGATGCGCACTTTCCTGGAATTGCTCGAGCAACCCCGCCGCACGATGACATGCGCGTCATTGCAGGTGAAGAAACGCGCCAACCAATCTCGTTGCAAACGGAGCAAGCCGCCGCTCAATTCCCGGGTTTTCGCGGCAAATTGCGTTCATTCGACTTCCGCTTCTCGCGTTTCGCCTATCCGCGATGATCCAGCCACGCGACCAGCCGGTCACACCACTGGATGCCGCAGACCAGCACGATCAGCACCACCACCGCCGCAACCATGACGCGGTCTCGCGTCGGGGCGCGTTATTGCACGGTTCGTGGAATGGATCGTCAGAACGTCTCGACCCAGGGCCTCAGCTCGACCTCGAAGCTCCAGGCGCTGCGATGCTGGCGGTGGACTGCGAGATAGGTCTCGGCGATCGCGTCCGGCGAGAGGCGGCGATCCGGCCGGTCTGGCTCGGCCGCCTGCCCGGGCGGCTCGATCTGGCCGTCGATGATGAAATGCGCGACATGGATGTTCTTCGGACCTAGCTCGCGCGCCATCGACTGCGCCAGCCCGCGCAGCCCGAATTTCGGCATGGCGAAGCCGGCCGAGCCGGAGAAGCCCTTGAGACTCGCAGTGGCGCCGGTGAACAGGATCGAGCCGGAGCCGCGCGCAACAAGCCGGCGCGCCGCCTGCTGGCCGACGAGGAAGCCGCCATATGCGCCGACGAGCAGGGCCTGCTTGACCGCCTCCGGATCGAGCTCGGCGATCGGGCCGCGCGTGCGGCCGCTGGCGTTGAAGACGGCAATTTCGAGGGAGCCGGCCTTGTCGGCCGCCTCGAACAGCCGCGCGACGGAGGCGGCATCCGACACGTCCGTCTCCACCGCCTGCGCACCCGTCTCCTGAACCAGCGCGGAGAGCTTGTCGACATTGCGGGCGGCCAGCACGACGCGAAAACCTTGCTTGCCGAGGAGCCGCGCCAGCGAAGCGCTGAGGCCAGCTCCAGCGCCGGCGATCACTGCGACATTGGCGGCCATGTCGTTCCTCCTGCGAGTACGCGTTGTTCAGTTGAGGTCGATAATCGCACAAGCTCGCTCCTTCGGCGGCAAGAGGCAAGGACTAGGTTGCTCCGTTTTGGCAGTGCGACACAAAGGCGGTGCACGGTGAGAGGTCCCGGCGCATCCGAAAGACTTGCCTGTCGCGCCGATCCGTCCGACACGTGGTCCAGCGGCGATTCGAGGAACGACCATGGAACCAATCTGGGCCGTCGGCCTGATGACCGGTACGGTGCTTGACGGCAATATCGACGTGGCGCTGATTAAAACCGACGGCGAGCGCATCGCCGACACCGGCACATACACACTGGCCCCCTACCCGCAATCGATCCGCACCCTGCTCGAAGAGACCCTGCGCCAAGCACGCGTCTGGAATTTCGAGGGGCCGGAGCCGACGATTTTTCGCGAGGCGGAGGAGGCGCTGACGCGCGCGCAGTCGGCGGCGGTCAGGGATTTGGTCGAAAGCCAGGGCATGACGATGGCCGATATCGGCGTCGTCGGCTTCCACGGCCAGACGGTGCTGCATCGCGCCCCGCAGCCGCGACGAATCGGCCGCACGCGCCAGCTCGGCGACGGCGAGCTGATGGCCGCCCTGCTTGGCACCAAAGTCGCCTATGACTTCCGCACGGCCGATGTGGCGGCCGGCGGACAAGGCGCGCCGCTCGCTGCCGCGTATCATGCGGCGCTGCTCAAAGAGGCCGACGCCAGCGGCGACACCGCGGTGCTCAATCTGGGCGGCGTCGGCAACATCACCTGGTGGGACGGCAAAGACAACATCGTCGCCTTCGACACCGGGCCGGCCAATGCGCCGGTCAACGATTTCATCAAGGCGAAGGGCCTCGGCGAGATGGATCGCGACGGCAGACTGGCTGCCGCGGGTACGGTCGACGAGGCAAGGCTAGAGCGGCTGCTGCAGCATCCGTATCTGACGAAGCCTTACCCAAAATCGCTTGACCGCTTCGACTTCACCGCGGCCATGGCCGACGGGCTCGGCGCGGAGGACGGCGCGGCGACGCTGACGGCTTTCACCGTCTCGGCGGTCGGCAAGGCGCTCGATCTGTTGCCGCGCCGGCCAAGACGACTGGCGGTCAGCGGCGGCGGCCGCCGCAACCCGACCATGATGGCGATGCTCGGCCAGCGCGCCGGCGTCGAAGTGGTGCAAGCCGAGACGCTCGGCTGGAAGGGCGACGCGGTCGAAGCGGAATGCTTCGCGTTCCTCGCGGTGCGCGTGCTGCGCGGCCTGCCGATCAGCTTTCCGAGCACCACCGGGGTGCCGCAGCCGATGCGCGGTGGAAAGCTCGCGGGTTAAGACAACTTCTTCTGCAGGAAGATGCGGCTGCGGCCGACCGGAAAATCGGCGAGCGTGCCGAACGGCTGGTAGCCCTGGCGCTGATAGACCTTGGCCGCGGCCGGATTGAAAGTGTCGATCCACGCGGCCTGGCAGCCGCGCGCCAGCGCTTCCCGTTCGGCTGCGTCCAGCATGCTCGCGGCGATGTGCCGGCCACGCCAGGTTTCGTCGACCCAGAGCCATTGCACATAGCGCCAGCCCCAGGCGGTGTAACCGGAAATGCCGGCGACGATCGCGCCGGCGTCGTCGCGAACGAAGACGGCGAGCGTCTTCCGGCCCGAGGCACCGACATCGCTGTCGTTGAAGGCGGTCAAGCCCTCGCCGACACGGGCGAGATCCTGCGGCAAGGGCTCGGCGGTGATCTCGAGCGTCATCTTCATGGTGGCTCCGGTGCGGTTCGGAAGCCAGCCTTAGCCAAGGAGCGAAGCGACACGCAAGCCTATTGCCGGGCAGAGCGCCACGCCGCGGCCGATGCCGCCACCAGCATCAGCAAGGCGGCGACCAGGGCGCAGTTGGCGAAGCCGAGGGCGGTGTAGAGCGGGCCGAAACCGGCGGTGCCGACGGTTACGGCGAAATAGGTGACTGCGCTGTTCAGGCCCATGATCGTGCCGCGTCGCGCGGCGTCGAGCGCGGTGAGCCGCATCACCAGAACGTTCAGCCCGAAATGGTTGGCAAGGCCCCAGACGGCGATCGTCGCCATCAGCAGGCCGAAGGTGCCGCTGGCCGAGGCGATCGCCACATAGACGGCGGCGACCAGCAGATAGGCGAAGGGCATGACACGGCGGGCGCCGAGACGGTCGATGACGCCGTCAAGCAGCGCCGCCGCGCCGAAGCCGAGCCCGTAAGCGATCGCCGCCAGCCCGTTGGCGCTGACCGGCTCGCCGAGACCTTCATGGAGATGATCGCCGAGATAGCCGTAGACGCCATAGAAGGCGGTCATGAAGGCGCCGCAGGCGATCAGCAGCGGCAGGATTCCGGGCACAGCCAGCGCGCCGAGCGGCGACGGTGCCGGACCGCTTTTCTTGGTGTCGCGCAGCGAGCTGACCGACAGGCCGGCGACGGCGGCTCCGGCGAGAAGCGCGACAGCGGCGAAGACGGCCCGCCAATGGATCAGATCGGCAAGCACCGCCGACAGCGACACTCCGGCGACCATGGACAGCGTCCAGCCGGTCAGCACGACGCCGATCGTTCCGCTCTCGCGGCCGGGCGGCGCGATCGCTGCGGAGCTGGCGTAGATCGCCGGCATGGCGACGCCAGCAGCGATGCCGGCAACGAGCTGGGCCGCGACCAGCGCCGCCACCGTCGGCGCGAGCGCGCTGCCCACCAGCGCCAGCGCAAGCAACAGCAGTGCGCCCTGCAGCATGCGGCGGGCGCCGATCCGGTCGATATAGCGGGCAAGAAAAAGCGCGCTGGCCGAGGTGCCGAGGCCGAAGGCAGCGGCGGCCGTCATCACCGCCGGCACGCTTGCCGCGAAGGATGCCGCGACGGCGGGCGCTATCGGCCCGAGAACCAGTGAGTTGGAGCCGATGACGGCGATGCAGCCGGTCAGCAGGTAGGCTGCGGCCGGGATCGGTGCACGGGACGCCGCAGTCAGAATCGCTGATTGATCACTGTTCGACATATCTCCATAATGACCGAATTGAATTCAGCATCAATGGAGAATTTCCAAATGGACTCAGCAACAGATGACGTTCAGCGGAACAAGCAGCCAACCCGTGAGGTCGACCCGATCGACCGAAAAATATTAGGCGTTCTGGTCGACGACGCGACCATCAGTTATGCCGAGCTCGGCGATTGTGTCGGCCTGTCGCCGCCGGCGGCGCATGAGCGGGTGAAGCGGCTCAGGCGCAGCGGCGCCATCCGCGCCACCTCGGCGATCATCGATCCGAAGGCGGTGAAGAAGCCGCTGCTCGCCTTCGTGCACATCGATACCAGGGGCTGGGGCAAGACGCCGGAATTGATGGCGATCTCGGAATGCCCGGAAGTGGAAGAGATCCATTCAGTCGCCGGCGACACCTGCATGCTGCTCAAGGTGCGCACCGAGGACACAAGGGCGCTGGAAGGCCTGCTGTCTCGTATCTACGAGACGCCGGGCGTGGTCTCGACGCGCAGCTATGTGGTGCTTTCGACCTATCTCGAACGGCCGGTGCAGCCAGAGATCACGGCCGAATGGCCGGCACCCAAACATATGGCGACGCCTGTCTACTAATTAGCCGGCTTACGGGATCGTGGCGCTGCGATAGATATCGAGGACGCGCGTGACGCTGGCAATCAGAAGCTCATGCGCGGTCGGCGTGATCCGACCGGCGCCGACCTCGGCATCGAGATGGCCGAGATACTGGCTGATCAGGGGGCGTGGAATCTCGCGATCGCCGAGCGCCGCCAGCAGCGCTTCGGTCGCATGCTGCGCATCGGGTGATGGCCAGTAGTAGCGGATGCGGTCGCTGAAGGAGAAATGCCGCTGCAGGCGCTGCTCGTCAGGCGTTCCCGGATAATATTTCTGCCAATTGCCGGGTGAGGCCAGCATGATGCGTTCCATCGCGGTCGGCAAGCTTTCGCGCGAGGGATCGGGCGCGAGCGCGTCGGCGATGTGGCTCAGGCCATAGAGCGCCTCGCGCAATGCGAAGGTGAGCCAGGGGCCGACCTTGAGGATGGCGAAGCCGTCGCGCACGAGCGCGGCCAAAGCTTCCGCCGGCTGATAGTCGGTCGAATGCGCCTCGAAGACGAATTGCGGCTGGCTTTCCAGGGCCGCGACCAGCTTCGTCGCCCTCTCGGGCGCATAGGCGATGATCTCGGCATTGCCGAATTCGACGCCGGGCTGAACGACGACGCCGACAGCCCGGGCAAAAGCGGCATCGAGGCCGAGACGGCAGAAGGCCTGGCGATGGAGCTCGACCGTGCGGAGCGCATCGGCCGGCTCGGTCACATGCATATGGTCGAGCGCTTCCAGCGCGCCGCCCGGAACCGGCACTTCGGTGCCGATGATGTAGACGGGTTTTTCATCACCCGAGCGGGCGACCGCCGCCTCGGCAACCGCCGCAAGCTCGGCCGCGCGCGCGGCAATCGTCTCGTCGGCGAGTGCCACGGAATCGTCGGCACAAGCCATGCTGGTGTCGAGATGCAGCTTGGTGAAGCCGGCGGAGGCATAGGCGTCGATCATCGCCGCCGCCTTGTTCATCGCTTCCGCCGCGGGCAGATGCTTCCACGGATTCGGGCCGAGGTGATCGCCGCCGAGGATCAGCCGGTCGAACGGAAAGCCGGTCCTGCCTGCTTGCGTCTCGACGAAGGCTCGAAAGGCGGCCGGGGTCATGCCGGTATAGCCGCCCTCGTGATTGACCTGGTTGCAGGTCGCCTCGATCAGCACATCGGCGCCATTCCTCGCGCCGTGGCGGAGCGTCGCTTCGATCACCAGCGGGTGCGCCGAACAGATCGAGGCGATGCCGCCCTTCGCGCCTGCCGCGCGGCGAGCGGCGATGCCAGCAAATCTTGCCGTGGCGCCGGTCATGCGCGTGCGGTCGCTTTTGCGATGAAGGCCTCGACGTCGGCGAGCCGGTGAATGCCTTCCATTGGCCCCTTGCGGGTAACGGCGAGCGCGCCGCAGGCATTGGCGATGCGCAGTGCATCGGCGGGCGAGGCACCGCGCAGCCAGAAGGAAACGAAGGCGGCGCCGAAGCAATCGCCGGCGCCGGTCGGATCGACTTCCTCGACCACAAAGCCGGGCATGGCGAGCGTGCCCTTGCGGTCGTGATAAGTGGCGCCATCGGCGCCTTTCTTCAGCACGATGCAGGAGATGCCTCGCCCCAGCAATTCGCGGACCGCGGCCTGTTCGTCGCTGGCGGAGGAGAAAAGGAACAGTTCGTTGCCGCTCGGCAGGAAGACATCTGTCTGCGCGAGCACATGATCGAGCGCCTGACGCGTGCCGGACGCCTGCATGATCTCGCGACGGATGTTCGGATCGAAGGACACCGTGCCGCTCTTGGCCTTCACGGCCGCGATCGCGGCGAGTGCGACGTCGGTGGCGCGATCGGAAAAAAGCGAAGAGCCCATGACATGGACATGATCGGCTCCGGCCAAGAGCCGCTTGGCGGCATCGTCCATTTCCAAAAGGCCGGCGGCGCTGTTCCGGATATTGAAAACAAAATGCCTGGATGCATCGGTCCGGTAGGCGACGAAGGCGGTGCCGGTTGCATGGCCTTCACGGACGGCGATTGCCGAAACGTCGGCGCCGAGCGCGCTGAGCCGGTCGATGTTCAACTGGCCGAAATCGTCCCCGCCGACGGCGCCGATGAGACCCGCAGGCTGGCCGAGCGCCGCCGCTTGGCCGATGAAGATCGCCGGGGCGCCGGACGGAAAGGGGCCGGCCAGCGGACCGGGCTCGAGGAAGCTCTGGCCGATTGATTCCGCCATGATCTCGACGAGGATCTCGCCGGCTGAGACCAGCTTCTTCATCACGTCCTCCCGGCATTCGCCATGCATGGCTTTAGGGCTTGGAATACGGCCCCCTCTTTTTCACGTCAATTAATAAATTTACGCATGGAATAATTTCTCCGGACGCGTTGAAACTTGCGGAGCTTCCTGTAAAGTTTCAACTTGCAGGCGCACGCCGATGCGCCGTATGAGCGCCGGAGCAGCGCCATGGGAGCGAGGTTCCATGCCGCGAGGGTTTGGATGCCGATGACTCACAAGACGATGGAGGAGTTCGCCCGTTCCTGCGGCGTCTCCAGGCCGACCTTGTCGAAATTCTTCGACGATCCGACCAGCGTCAAGCCGGCGACGCGAAAACGCATCGAGGATGCGCTGCGCTCGTCCGACTATCAGCCCAATCTGTTCGCGCGAAACCTCAACCGCAAGCGCACCCGCAGCATCGGCATCGTCGTGCCGACGGTGACCGACCCGTTCTATTCCGAGATGGTCAGCCGCATCGAACTCAGGCTACGCGACGAAGGCTATTGGCCGATCGTCATTTCCTCGCATGGATCGAGCGAACTGGAAGCCGAGGCGACGCGGACGATCTTGTCGTTGAAGGTCTCCGGCGCGCTGATAGCACCGCTCGGCCGGCGCTCGGACCAGCGAGCGATCGAGAAGCTGACGCAGGCGATCCCGATTGTCTATTTCGACACCTATCTCGAAGGCGGCACGCCTTTCGTCGGCAACAACAATGTGCAGAGCATGTCGACCATCGTCGACTATCTCTGCCGCTCGGGCGATGCCCCGGTCTATTTCGATATTCCGCACGTCAATCATAATTCGCTCGAGCGGGTGGAGAGTTATGTCAATGCCATGAAGCGGCTCGGGCAGGAGCCGCTCGTCTTCGGCAATACCGACGACTACACATGGGAGTTCGAACGGATCGGCTACGAACAGACGGAAAAGCTGCTCGGCAATGGCGGCCTGCTGGGCAAGACCATATTGTGCGCCAACGATCGTCTCGCCTTCGGCGTGATGGCGGCCGCCTTCTCGAAAGGGCTGAAGGTGGGCCGCAAGGCGGATTGCGACCTGCGGGTGGCTGCGCATGACGACCATCCGCTCAGCCGCTACACTTGCCCGGCGCTCACCACCATGGCGCAGGATTTCGCGGCGATGGCCGGAAGCAGCGTCGAGACGCTGCTTACCCTGCTCGACGAGGACGGCGCGCCCGTCGCGGCGAAGGTCAATCTCGACGCGACGCTGGTGATGCGCCAGTCGGCCTAGGGATACCGAACTCCCGCTGGGCGATCACGGCGCCTCAGGCAAGCAGGCTCGCCGCCTCGTCTTCGCCGAGCAGCGGCGGCTGGTCGACCGAGCCGACGACGGCGACGGAGTTCCGGCTTTCGCCGGAGGCGAGGATCGCTTCCATGACCTCGAGCACGTGCAGCGCCAGTTCGCCGGACGCGCGGGGTCTGCGCCCTTCCAACAGCGACCGCGCCAAGTCGGCGACGCCGAGCATGCGATAGTTGGCGCGGTCCGGTGCGGCATAGGGCCAGTTGCGCGCGCCGTAGAGCTCGCCTTCGCTCTCGAAATCCTTCCAGTCGGCGCCGTGCGCCGATAGCGAGACCGTGCCGCCAAACGTGTCGGGATCGGGTAGCCTGAGCGAGCCTTCCGTCCCGTGCAGCTCGATCGGATGGTTGGAATGCTTGAAGACGTCCCAGGAGGCGCCGAAGGTGACGGTGGCGCCGCAGTGGAATTCGAGCAGCGACAGGATGTTGGTCGGCGTGCCGACCCTGAAGCTGGTGTTTTTGTAAGGGCCTTCGGCGGTGATCAGGCGCTCGTCCTGACCGCGCGTCGTCATCGCCATGACGCGGGCGACCGGGCCGAGCAGGTTGACCAGCATCGTCAGGTAGTATGGCCCCATGTCGAACACTGGACCGCCGCCCGGCTGATAGTAGAATTGCGGATTGGGATGCCAATGCTCCATGCCGCGCCCCATCATGAAGGCGGTGCCGGTCACGGCGCGGCCGATCGCGCCCTCGTCCATTAGGCGGCGGGCACGCCGCCCGGCTGCGCCGAGGAAGGTGTCTGGAGCCGAGCCCAGCAGCAGATCGCGCTTCGCCGCCTCCGCGACCAGCCGGCGGCCCTCGCCGGCCGAGGTCGCCAGAGGCTTTTCCGTGAAGACGTGCTTGCCCGCGGAAAGCGCCGAATGGGTGATGTCGAAATGCGCCGACGGAACGGTGAGGTTGAGGACGAGATCGACCTCGGGATCGGCCAGCAGAGCATCGACCGGCAGCGCGCGGATACCGTATTCCCTGGCCCGTAGCGCGGCCAAGTCGGCGGAAATATCGGCGCAGGCGCGCAGTTCCACGCCGGCGAAAAGTGCTGCGTTGCGCAAATAGGTCATCGATATGTTGCCGCAACCGATAACGCCGATACCGAGCTTCGCTCCTGACTTTGCTTGCATTTTCCTTCCGACCTCCCAATGCGGCATCGCCCAGCCAACCCGCTGCAACGGCGGCGGACCATGTTCCCTACTCGCTATAGCGCATTTTAAATCTTGACGCGCGTAAAATTTTTATAGAGCATGTGAAAATGCTGGCTCGACATCGGAGGCCGCCAGCTCAAAACGATTGAGGAATTTTGCACTCATGAGCCTAGGAACCAAGGTGCGCCTTGCGCGCCTCTTCTCGCATCCATCCGGGAAGCTTTTTGGCGGCGCGGTCGACCACTTTGTCGGCTACGGCGACGTGCGCAAAGGCGGGCTTGCCGATCTGCCCGGTGCGCTCGCGCGCGTCATGATGGGCAAACCCGACTACGTCAGCATCCAGCCCGGCACCGCGCGCCATCTGTGGCCGCAATATGCGGGCAAAGCGTCTCTGGTGATCCAGGCGGGCTGCTTCACCCCAGACGATCGCATCAGCGAACTGATTGCAACGCCGGAGGATGCGGTGCGCGCCGGGGCCGATGCGTTGGCCGTGGCCATTCCGGTGCGCGGCGCGACCGAGGGTAAGTACATACGCTGGCTGACCGACTCGGTGAATGCGGCGGCACGCTACGGCATGCCGGTGGTGGCGCATATTTACCCGCGCGATTTCGCCGACGGAGCAAAAATCGTCTTCACCCCCGACGAGATCGCCTATGCGGCGCGCATCGGCTACGAGTCCGGCGTCGACGTGATCAAGATAGGCTACACGGGCGATTTCGAGTCGTTCCGAGAGACCGTCCGGACCTGCCCGGTGCCGGTTGTGATCGCGGGTGGTCCGAAGACCGAGACGCTGCTCGGCGCCCTTCAGCAGACGGCGGACGCCATACGTGCCGGCGCGCGCGGTGCCGTGGTCGGTCGCAATCTCTGGGGGCACGGCGATCCGGAGAAGGCGGCACTTGCCTTTCGGAGCGTCATCCATGACGGCCTTTCGGCAGAAGACGCCCTGGCGAAGGCGGGTGCCTGAACGATGCCCACCGTCCCTTCAATCCTCGGCTTCGGCGCTATTGCGATCGACGACATCGTCTATGTCGATCAGCCGTTGTCGGCGGGCAAGGGGAAGGTTCTGCAAACTGCCCGAACTTTCGGCGGAAATGTCGCGACGGCCCTTGCCGCCGTCGCGCGGCTCGGCGGAACCGCCGGGTTCGTCGGATGGCTAGCCAGTGCCGCGGACGACGCCGTGCTGTGCGATCTCGTTGCGAGCGGCGTTGAAACCGCATTCGCGCCGCGCCACCCGCAGGCACGCCCGGTGCGCTCGCGGATCACCGTCGGCTCGGATGGCGAGCGGTTCATCGCGTATGACGACGAAGCGATGCTGGGCACCGCGTCGGACTTTCCGGACGAGGTCCTCAGCCGCGCGGCCGTCCTGATCGTCGATAGTTACGCGATCCGGTCGATGGATGTCGTGGCTCGGGCTCGCGATCTCGGCCTTGCAATCCTCGGCGATATCGAATGGAGCAGCGGCCCAGCCACCGAGAGGCTGATCGGGCTCTGCGACCATCTCATTCTTCCCCTCGGCTTCGCGCGGACTGCCACGGGCGGCCGATCGCCCGCCGAGATGCTCGACGCATTGTGGATGCCGTCGCGGTCCACCGTGGTTCTGACTGACGGCGGCAGGGGCGTCTATTATCGCGGACGCGACGAGGCAGGGCTCTGGCACCTGCCTCCGCACCGGGTTGCCGTCGTCGACTCGACCGGCGCCGGTGACTGCTTTCACGGTGCCTATGCCCATGCATTGACGCGCGGAGCCGAGACCGCAGGCCGGGTCGCATTCGCAGCCGCGGCCGCGGCCCTGTCGATAACGGGGCGTGGCGGGCGCGAGGCGCTGCCGACCGAGGGCCAGGTCACGGAACTCCTGGCATCGACGAACGCCCCGTCGGCAGTCGAACTGAAATCTGCGCAGCTCGATACCGGAACATAGTTGAAACTATCCGAGGAAGATTTCGCAGGGCGACCATAGGCCGACAATAATCATAAAAACGAGCGGCTTAGACTTGTGGAGGGAGGAAGATGGCAGAAGTCATTCTTGAGAATATCTGCAAGACCTACGGGAACAACTTTCATGCAATCGACCAATTGAACTTGTCGGTCGAGGATGGCGAGTTCTTGATTCTCGTCGGGCCGTCCGGCTGCGGCAAATCCACCGCCTTGCGAATGATCGCGGGATTGGAGGACGTGACAAGCGGCAGCCTTCGGATCGGCGGAGTCGACGTGGTCGACATGCCGCCCAAGGACCGGGATATCGCGATGGTCTTCCAGAGCTACGCGCTCTACCCACATATGACGGTGTTCGAAAACATCGCCTTTTCGATGCGGCTGGCAGGCAAGCCGAAGGCCGAACGCAAGAAGCGGGTGGGCGAGATTGCCAAAACCCTTCAGTTGACATCTCTGCTCGACAGCAAACCCGCGAACCTTTCAGGCGGACAGCGTCAACGGGTTGCCATGGGCCGCGCCATGGTGCGCGAGCCGGCCGCCTTCCTCATGGACGAACCCCTTTCCAATCTGGACGCGAAGCTGCGTGTTCAAATGCGCGCCGAAATTACCAGCCTGCAAAAGCAACTCGGCGTCACGACCATATACGTGACCCACGACCAAACCGAGGCGATGACGATGGGGGACAGGGTCGCGGTGTTGAAAGGCGGCGTGCTGCAGCAGGTCGACACTCCCAAGAGACTCTATGAATCGCCGGTAAACGCCTTCGTTGCCGGCTTCATCGGTTCTCCTTCGATGAACCTGTTCGAGGCGACGCTGACGGGCGACGAACTGATGTCCGGCACCTTCGCCATCCGGCTGCAGGACGCAGCCTTCGTGCGCAGGCCGTCCTTGAGGACGTATGCAGGGCGCAAGGTCGTGTTCGGGATCCGACCGGAGGATCTCTATGACAGCAGTCTCGAATCCGGCCGCAGATATCAGACGATCCCGGCAAAGGTGACCTCGATCGAAGAACTCGGGTCCGAACACATCGTTCATCTCAGCATCGATGCGGTGCGGGTGGACTCCGGCGATCCGGACGCGGTGCAGGATTTCGGCATGACCTCGAACGCGGTGGCGAAATTCGAACCGGTCAGCACAGTCCTGCCCGGCTCGGAGATCCGCTTGGCCGTAGACGACGCCAAGCTCCATTTCTTCGATCCCGAAACGCATCTGGCGATCTGAAGATTTGTCGCAGAGCCCGCAGGCAGGAGCGATGCGCCTGCGAAAGTACTCGTAAGAAGACTTCTGAATGAAGCAGACGATTGTCCGCATTGTGCGGTCGATCTTAAGAAGGAGGAGAAAATGACGTTTCGGATACGACCCGCGATGCTGAAAATGGCCGCGGCCGCATGGCTGCTCGGCGCAACCGGCGCCATGGCGGACACGACGCTGGAATTCACGCAGTGGTGGGAGCCAGAGCTGCCCGCAGGCTCCTTGCGCAAAATCATGGACGAGTTCGAGGCTGCAAACCCCGGGATCAAGGTGACGCTGGTCAGCGGCCCCTATGCGACCACGCGAGACCAGATCTCGGTCGGTGCTGCGACCGGAACGCTTAGCGACGTTGTCGGTCTCGATGGCGCCTGGGTGAACAATCTGAATGCGCAAGGTGCGCTTTCCGACATGAACCCGATGATGGATGCGAGCAAGTTCGACAAAGCCCAGGTCGCGGACATCATCAAGGTGGACGGCAAGGCCGTGATGTTCCCGGTCGCTTCGTTCGTCTATCCGGTGTTCGTCAATCTGGACCTCGCCGCCCAGGCAGGCGTGACCAAGCTGCCGTCGACCCGCGCGGAGTTCCTCGAAGCCGCCAAGAAGATGACCCATGCCGACAAGAACCAGTATGGCTGGGTGCTGCCGCTGTCGCTGCAGACGCCGTCCGGCGTTCAGAACGACATGATGTCGTGGGTTTGGGCTTCGGGCCAGTCGATGATGGCGAATGGCAAGCCCGACCTCGAGGGCAAACCGGTGGTGGATATGCTCAGCTTCGTGAAATCGCTCAACGACGCCGGCACCATCTCGCCCGGCATCGCCACCAAGACGGAACAGGAGAAGGTCGAGGAATTCGTCAACGACCGGGTCGGGATGATGATCGACTCGCTCGCGCATGTGAACCTCATTCGCAAACGCAATCCCAAGCTGAACTTCGACCTCATCCCGGTCCCGGTCGTGGAGAACTACAACGGCAAGCGCGGCCTTCCCTATGCCTCCTGGGGTATCGGTATCTCTGCCGGCTCGAAGCACCAGGAGGAGGCCTGGAAGCTCGTCCAATATCTGATGAGTGAAAAGGTGAACGCCAAGCTCGTGTCGCTTGCAAACGCCTTCCCGGGCAACGTCAACGCCAAGCCCGATTTCGTGACGTCCGACAAGGCATTCGCAAAGGCTTTCGAAATCTTCAAGACCGGTTATCTCGCCAACGAGTTCACGGGTCTGCCGGTGGCGGAAGACCTGATGACCCAGTTCGACGTGGAAGCCCAGAAGATGCTTGCCGGCGAGCAGTCTCCGGAACAAGCCGCAGCCAACGCTCAAAAGGGCTGGATGGCGAAATTCTGATCGGCCTGTTCCCCGTTCACTTTCTCGACCGGGTGGCCTGACTTCGGGCAGGCCACCCGGCCACAACGGATCGGTGGACCCGTGTTCCGAAGCTCACCTTCTCTTGAAGGCGTATTTCAAGGTTGGCACATGACCCCGCAGAAGCGCTCCCATCACAGACTGAAACGAGCGGTCGCACCCTATCTCTATCTGTCGCCCTCGCTCCTCATAATCGGTCTTCTGATGCTGCTGCCGATGGTGACGGTGATTGCCTATTCGTTCCAGAACAGCGCGGTGCTGCGCCGTGACCCATCCTTTGCCGGACTGAAACACTACCAGGCGATCTTTGCCGATCCGGTGTTTTGGGCTTCGCTGTGGCACACGCTCTACTTCACTTGCATGAGTGTCGTTTTCCACATGACCATCGGCATGGTCTTCGCACTCATGCTGAACAGCGACCGCATCAATCCGACGCTGCGCAATATTCTGCGCGTGCTCTACATACTGCCTTGGCTGTTCACTGCGGTGATTATCGCCGTGATCTGGCGCCTCCTGCTTGAGCCGAACGGGGTCGTGAACAGCATTCTCATGCAGATGGGCATCATCGGTTCCAAGGTCGAGTGGTTTTCCTCGCCCGAGACCGCGCTGCACGCCGTCACCTTCGCCAATATCTGGGCAGGGTACCCGCTTTTCATGGTCAGCCTGCTCGCAGGCCTGCAGGGCATTCCCAAGGATTTCTACGAGGCCGCCGATATCGACGGCGCCAAGGCCTACCAGAAGCTGATCTTCATCACGATCCCGCAGTTGATGCCGATCATCATCAGCATCTCGCTGCTCGACTTCATCTGGACCATGCAGGTCTTCCCACTAATCTGGATAACGACGGGCGGTGGCCCGATCTACTCGACCGAGGTCCTCAGCACCTACACCTACAAGCTGGCGTTTTCGAGCTACAACCTGTCTCAGGCGTCGGCAAGCGCTGTGGTCATCCTGCTGATCTCGCTTGGCCTGACGCTGTTCTACATCCGTTATCAAAAGGCTCGGTAGTCACCATGAGGAAAAGGCACACGCCGAAAGACAGGCTGATCACCGTCGCGCTCCATGTAGCGCTTGTCGCGGGACTCTTTTTCGCGGCCTTCCCGATCTACTGGATGCTCAGCAGCTCGTTCAAATCGAATACTGAAATCTTTGCCCTGCCACCAACCATCCTGCCGAAGGCCTTCACGCTGGAAGCGTACGCAGCCATCGTTGGCGACCCGGTAAAGCTGCGCTTCTTCTTCAACAGCTACTTCGTAGCGGCAGCGGTGACCGTGCTGACGGTGCTGATCGCCTTGCTGGCGGCCTACGGGTTCAGCCGCTTCAACTTCCGCGGCAAGGGCAGCTTGAACACACTCATCATCAGCACGCAGACGATTCCGCCGATCACGCTTCTCATCCCTTTCTTCGGGCTTGTCGTGTCATATGGCATCTTTGACACCTATGTCGCGCTGATCCTGACTTATCTGGTGTTTACGCTGCCCTACGCGATCCTGCTGATGACGGGATATCTCAACACCTTGCCCCGCGATCTCGATGAAGCGGTGGCTGTCGACGGCGGCACCAGTTGGACAGCGCTTTGGCGGGTCATCGTCCCGATCTCGCTGCCTGGTATCGTGGCGACGTCGGTCTACACCTTCCTGTTATGCTGGAACGAATTTCTCTTTGCGCTGACGCTGACCAAGTCGACGTCCATGCGCACCGTGCCGATCGGCATCCAGCTGTTGATGGGGCAGCACGCCTTCGAATGGAACCAGATGATGGCGATGAGCGTGCTCGGCTCGTTACCGCTTTTGCTCATCTACCTCGTTGCCCAGAGATTCTTCCTCGCAGGCATGACCGCGGGCTCGGTCAAGTAGGACGTCCCTCCCATGAAGACGCAGAGCGACACCAAGGAATGGGCGGTATCAAGGAATGAAAGAATGAACGTGAAAGACCTCAAAGTCGGCTGCCAGACTTTTACCTGGGAGATGCTCGGCGACCGTTTTGGCGGCGGCCCGGACGATCTCATCAAGGCGATTTCCGACGGCGGCTATGCCGGCATCGAGATCACCGACACGATGATCGGTCGCTATGCCGGCAAGCCTGCGGAGTTCGCCGCCGCGTTGAAGGCATCCGGCCTCATGCTGGTCTCGTTCGCCTTCGGCTCGAAGAGCGGCTTCACGCTCAAGGAGAAAATCGGCGAGGACCTCGAAACCGCCGGTCGCTGGATCGACTTCGCCGCCGCCTTTCCGGGAGCGCTGGTGTCGATGGGCTCGGCAACCGTCGTCTCCGACGGCCCGCGCGACCACAAATTCGCCATCGCCGCCGAGGTCTACAACAAGGCCGGCGAACTTGGGCGCAAGGCCGGCGTGCAGGTGGCTGTGCATCCGAGCTCGCATCACAACACGCTGCTCTTCGACCGCGCCGATTATGACCGCATCTTCTCCCTGCTTGACCCATCGCTGGTCGGCTGGGTGCCGGACACCGGACACATCTTGCGCGGCCGTCAGGACATGGCCGATACGCTCACCACCTATCGCGACCGCATTCGCTATGTGCATCTGAAAGACGTCGATGCCAACGGCAGTTGGGCGATGCTCGGCCAGGGTGTCTGCGACACGGCTAAGGTGATCGAGATCGCAAGCGCCGCGCCCAACTTCAACGGCTGGCTGGTGCTGGAGGAGGAATCCGAAACCGCCGCCGCCGATCCGGCTGGCGCGGTGAAGACCAATCGCCAGACCATGCGCGGCTACGGGGCTTGAGGCGATGATCCGCAAACAAGACCGTCGTCTTCGTGTAGGTGTGCTCGGCTGCGGGCCGATCGCGCAGTTCGCGCATCTGGAATCCTGCGTGAAGGCAGCCAATGCCGACCTCTACGCGATCTGCGACGCGGCGCCCGACCTGCTTGCGCGCATGAGCGCCACCTACGAGCCGCAAAAAATGTATGGCGACTATGACGAGATGCTCGCCGACCCCAAGTTGGAGGCGGTGATCGTCGCGACGTCCGACGCCTACCACGTGCCGATGTCGATCAGGGCGCTCGAAGCAGGCAAGCACGTGCTTTGCGAAAAGCCGATCGGCATTTCCGTCGAAGAAGGCGAGAGGCTGGCGGAAGCGGTCAAGCGCTCCGGCAAGGTGCTTCAGGTCGGGCATATGAAGCGCTTCGACCCGGCGCTGGAGGCGGCGCGCGATTTCGTGCGCGACGAGATGGGCGAGATCCTGGCGCTGAAGGCCTGGTATTGCGATTCCACCCATCGCTACACCAATACCGAGGCCGTGCAGCCGCTGCCCGTCACCAGCAAGCTGGCGAGGAAGCCGGCCGGCAATCCGAAGGCGGACCTGAGACAGTATTTCATGCTGGCGCATGGCTCGCATCTGGTCGACACGGCGCGCTTCCTGTGCGGCGACATCACCGCCGTGCGCGCGCGGCTCAACCAACGCTTCGGCGCTTATTGCTGGTTCGTCGAGACGGAGTTCGCCAATGGGGCGCTCGGCCATCTCGACCTGACCGTTGCGGTGCGCATGGACTGGCACGAGGGCTTCCAGCTCTATGGCGAGAACGGCTCGGTGATCGCGAAGACCTTCAATCCCTGGTATTTCCGCGCCAGCGAGGTCGACATTTTTCATGAGAAGGACGCGACGTCGCGCAAGCCGCTCGGCGCCGACGGCCACTTCTTCCGCCGCCAACTGGAAGGCCTCGCCGACACGGTGCTCAACGGCGCGCCGCAGCGCGGCGCTACCGTGGAGGACGGGCTCGCTTCGATCCGCGCCATGGTGGCGATCGCCCGCTCGGTCGAAAGCGGCCAGCGCGTTGAGCTCGCCGGCGTCACCGGAGCGGTCTGATGCAGGTCGGGGTGTTCGCCAAGACTTTTCCAGGCGGCGAGCCGGCCGGCGTGCTCGCCGCCGTTCGCGAAGCGGGCTTCGCAGTCACCCAGTTCAACCTTGCCTGCGCCGGCCTGCCGTCGATGCCGGACGATGTTCCCGACGAAGCGATCCGTACGATCGATGCCGCCGCTACGGCTAGCGGCGTCGGTCTCGTCGCGCTGTCGGGAACCTACAACATGGCGCATCCGGACAGCCGGGTGCGCGATGACGGGCTGCGGCGGCTCGGGGTGGTCATTGAGGCAGCCGCCAGGCTTTCGATCCCGCTGGTGACACTGTGCACCGGAACGCGCAACGCCGAGGACCAATGGGCGCACCACCCCGACAATGCCGATCCCTCGGCTTGGGCCGACATGGCGCGGGAAATGGAGAAGGCGCTTCAGCTCGCCGAGCACCACGGCGTCGATCTCGGCATCGAGCCGGAGCAAGCCAACATCGTCGCCTCCGCCGATGACGCCGCGCGGCTGATTTCCGAAATGGGTTCGAACCGGCTGCGCATCGTGCTCGACCCCGCCAATCTGTTCGAGCGAGCGAATGCCGACGAGGCACGCGGCATCGTTGCCGAAGCGGTCGAGCGCACGGCGGGTCATGTCGCGCTTGCGCACGCCAAGGACCGTTTCGCCGATGGGCGCTTCGCCACGGCCGGACGAGGCGTGGTCGACTTCGACGATTTCGTCGCTCGCCTGAGGGCCACAGGCTTCGACGGGCCGCTGGTGACGCACGGGCTTTCGGCCGAGGAAGCGCCGGGCGTCGCCCGCTTCCTCAAGGGGCTCATGTGATGGGCACGCTGCTGCGCGACGGTGCCACGCTGCATATGACCGACACCGGCGAAGGCCTGGCGGTCGTCTTTCAGCATGGGCTCGGCGGCGGCGAGGCGCAGGTCGCGCAGACTTTCCCCGCAGGCTTCCGGCGCATCACGCTGGAATGCCGCGGGCATGGCGGCTCTGGGCTTGGCAAGCGGCGGCCGTTCTCGTTCGAAATCTTCGCTGACGATGTGCTTGCCGCCGCCGATCGTGCCGGCCTCGACCGCTTCGTTGCCGGCGGCGTCTCGATGGGCGCCGCGATCGCGCTTCGCCTCGCCTGCCGTCATCCGCGGCGCGTCGCCGCCCTGGTCCTGGTGCGGCCGGCATGGACGTTTTCGCCGGCACCGCAGAACATGCGGCCGATCACCGAGGCCGCCGAGCTCATCCTGGAACACGGGGCCGACAAAGGGCGGACGATCTTCGCACGATCGGACACGGCCACGCGGCTCTACCGCGAGGCGCCCGACAATCTGGCCTCGCTGCTCGGCTATTTCGACCGGCCCGACGCCAAGGGGTTCGCGCAAGTGCTCGCCGACATCGCCAGCGACGGTCCAGGCGTTTCCGACCGCGACGTCGCGGCGCTCGACATTCCTGCGCTGGTCGTCGGCAATCCGATGGACGCGGTGCATCCGCTGTCGAGCGCCTACACGCTTGCCGCCGCGATGCCCCACGCGGTCTTCGCCGAGATCACGCCGAAGGCGCGCAACAGCGCCAGACATTTCATCGAACTGCACGAGCAGATCAGTTCCTTCCTCCAGTCCAACTCGAATGCCCGGAGCCTCATTCCGTCATGACCGCCAAACCCGTCTCCGGACCCGCGGCAATAGCCGCACTGCCGCGCAACCGGCTTATCGGCGAATTCTCGCTGTGGTCGGCGGATCTCGCCAATATGGAGCGCGACCTGAAGCGCATCGAAGCCCATGTCGATCTGCACCATATCGACGTGGCGGATGCCCGCTTCACGCCAGGCTTCCTGTTCTTCCCCGACATGGTGGCGCGCATCGCCAAGCTGACGACGAAGCCGATCCACGTCCATCTGATG
Organism: Mesorhizobium sp. M1A.F.Ca.IN.022.06.1.1; assembly: GCF_003952605.1. Lineage (NCBI taxonomy): Bacteria > Pseudomonadati > Pseudomonadota > Alphaproteobacteria > Hyphomicrobiales > Phyllobacteriaceae > Mesorhizobium > Mesorhizobium sp. M1A.F.Ca.IN.022.06.1.1. Next base: position 1,627,286 of record NZ_CP034455.1, read on the forward strand.
GTCGAGGCCGAGATCGTCGAGGCTCAGACGCGCCAGTTCATCGAGGCTGGTGCCGATCTCGTAACCATCCATGCCGAGAATGGCGCGGCAGGCTTGCGCGCCGTGAAGCTGGCGCGTGAGCTCGGCGCGGAGGCCGGCGTGGTGCTGCGGCTGGAGACGCCCCTTGAAGCGATCGAGCCGTTCCTGCCACGCGTGGCCTTCGTGACGCTGCTCGGCACCTCGATCGGGGTCAAGGGACAGAGCCTGTCCGAGGAGGCCTGCCCAAGGCTGACCGAGGCTCGCGCGCTGATGAGGAAGGCCGGCCGCGAGGCCGACATCCGGCTCGCAGCCGATGGCGGCATCCGCCATGAGACGGTGCCGCTGCTGCGTGCCGCCGGCGCCGACACGGTGGTGCTGGGCTCGCTCGCTTTCGGCGATCCCGATCTCGCCCAGCGCATGGCCTGGCTGCATGGACTGAAGGCCGCCGCCTGATGAGCACGATCGCCCTTGCCTTCGATCTCGGCGGCACGGAACTGCGCGGCGCGCTGGTCGAGCGCAGCGGCGAAGTCGTTAAGCGCGTCTCGGCGCCGACGCTTGCCGGCGCCGGATCGGAAGCGGTCATCGGCCAGATCATCGCGCTTGCGGACAGGCTGCTTAAAGAACACCCGCAGGCAAAGGTCAGCGGCATCGGCATGTGCGCGCCGGGGCCGCTCGACCCCAAGGCAGGCATCGTCATCGGGCCGCCGACGCTCGCCGGCTGGCACAACGTGCCGCTGATCGACATCCTCAGCCGCCAGTTCGGCTTGCCGGTACGGCTGGAGAACGACGCCAATGCCGCGGCGCTCGGCGAGTGGCGTTTCGGCGCCGGCCGCGGCGCGGGCTCGCTGGTGTTCGTCACCGTCTCGACCGGCATCGGCGGCGGCGTGGTTGCTGATGGCCACATCTACCATGGAAGGCGCGGGCTCGCGGCCGAGATCGGCCACATGACGATCACCGGCGAAGGCGACCGCTGTTTCTGCGGCAACGTCGGCTGCTTCGAGGCCGTTGCTTCCGGCACCGCGCTCGGGCGCCGGGCGACCCGGCTCACCAAGCCAGGCGACGGCTCGGTGCTCAGACGGCTTTCCGACGACGGCGACGTCTCGGCCCGGCATGTCGTGGATGCCGCGCGCGCCGGCGACGCGGCCGCCGGCGAACTGGTCGACACCGAGGCGAAATGGCTGGGCATCGGCTTCACCAATCTCCTGCATCTCTATTCGCCGGACCTGATCGTCATGGGCGGCGGCCTTGCCAACGGCTTCGACCTGCTGGCGCCCGGCATCAGGGCGACGGTCGACGAGCGCGCCATGAAGGCATATCGCGACGTGCCGATCGTGCCGGCCGAGCTCGGCGACCGCGCCGGGCTGGTCGGCGCGGCAAGCCTGATCCTGTGGGAGGGCGAGCCGGGAACGGCGCTGGCGATGGTGCAGAATGAGCAGACGAAGCCCGTCGAAAAGGCCGGCGCTTCGGCCCGATCGATCATCGAACGGATGAAGGAGAGCGAAGGGAACTGAGACCGCTCGCCTTCCTATTGTCCGCGCCCGGCTCGGTCTTGGGCTGAGGTCGCGCCAGAAGATAAAGGGCGGCCACGTGCGTAATCATCAGCAGGGGCACATAGATGATCGGGATCGCGTATGCGGCGCCCAGCTGCCCGGCCTGCTCGGGCAGATGAAGCACGGTGCCGTGATAGTAATCGCCGACGAGGTCGACTATTCCTACCAGATTGAAGGCTGCGACGGACGGCCAGAAGATCGAGGGCCGCCTCACGCCAAGCAGCGCCAGCATGGCCAGCAGCCCGGTCGCGAAATCGCCATAGGCGGCAAAGACGGCGAAGTCCGCCGGGAGGTTCGGGCCAACGACGCCCGGAACCAGGAAGGCCAGCCCGAAGAATCGGAAGCTGTGCAGCGTCGCGATGGCGCGCTGCGCCTCGACGCGGTCCATGAGCCTGAGCCTCGGCCAGATGTAGGCGCCGAAGCAAAGCAGCCACGGGACGTAGCCCAGGAGGAGATGGATGCTGAAGATCGTGGCCGGCGTCATTCTTGTCTCCCGTCAGACATTGGCTGGAACGGCTTCGAATACCGCCGTCAGGATACCGAGACGGCCTTCCAACAGATTGCGTCCAAGATTGGCGGCATAATCCGCGGAACCCGGCCCCATGACGACGCCGAGATTTAGCGAAGGCGGCGGCCCCGACGCCCGCAGCCGCACGCGATCCAAATCGTCCGTCATTGCCACTTCCCTTCAGCCTTCCAATCGACAACACAGATACGACCGCTTTGTGCCGGGAACTATCCGCGATAATCTCCATGGGTCATGAAGCAAAACTTCACAGTCCGGCATGGCGCGCTCGACGGCGTCGAGGCGTTCCTGAGCGTCGCCAGGCATCGCAATTTCCGCAAGGCGGCGGCGGAGCTTGGCGTCACGCCGTCGGCGATCAGCCAGGCGGTGCGGACTTTGGAAGGGCGCATCGGCGCCGCGCTGTTCGTCCGCACGACACGCAGCGTCGGCCTGACCGAAGCCGGCGAGCGTTTTTTCTCGCGCGCCCGGCCAGCCTTCGAGGAATTGATAGCAGCAAGCGAGGTCGCGCGCGAAATCGGCCAGCGGCCGGCTGGACTTTTGCGCCTGTCGGTTCCGCCTGCGGTGGTGCCGACGCTGCTGGAGCCGATGATCGCATCCTTCTGCCAGGCCTATCCCGAGATTGAGCTGGAGATCGTCGCTAGCGGCGAACTGGCGGACCTCGCAGCCGAGGGATTTGACGCCGGTATCCGGCTCGGCGACCTCATCGCGGCCGACATGGTCGCGGTTCGACTGACGCCGTCCTTTCCGATGGTGGTCGTCGGCAGTCCCGGCTATCTACGCCAGCGAACAACGCCGGAGCGCATCGAGGATCTGCGCCACCATGCCTGCCTGCGCCTGCGCCGATCGAACGGTTCGGTCGCGCCGTGGCGCTTCACCAAGGGCAACAAGGCGGTCGAGGCAATCGTTTCCGGGCCGTTCATTGCACACGACTATCCCACGCTGCTTGGCGCTGCGATCCAGGGCGCCGGGCTTGCCCAGGTGCCAAGCCCGATTGCCGCCGCGGCGCTCGCAGACGGGCGCCTCGAAACGCTGCTTTCGGCCTTCGCCGCGACATCGCCGGGTGTCTTCCTCTACTATCCGGAAAAACATCAGGTCCTGCCCAAACTGCGCGCATTCATCGATCACATCAGGTATCGAGGCGGCGCCGAGACCACCCGAAAACGGCCGAGGGGACGGCAGGCTCAGGCTTAACGCATCAGACCGATCGACCGGGCACACGCCTCTCTCAGATGCGGAGCAGATCAGCGAGGCTGTCGGACTTCTCGACCTTGTCGGTGAGATCGAGCCCCGAGAGCAGATCGACCAGATGGCTGTTCATCAGCGCCGCGGCGTCGGCGCTGTCGCCGGCTTCAATGGCGTCGACCAACGCGTGATGGGCATGTTTCTCGCAGGTCGCGTCGCGGCGTTTCCAGTAGAGCGCGATGATCAGCGAGGAATGCGAGACGAGGTCGCGCACGAAGTTGGTGAATACCGAATGCGCCGCGATCTCGGCGATGCCGACATGGAAGCGCGCCGACAGCATGATGGCGTCGCTATCGCGACCGGCATGCAGCGCCTCATGCTCCTTCTCGAGATGCATTCGCAATTGCGCGATGTCGGAGGGTACCGCCGCCTTGGCGGCGAGCGCCGCCACCTTGGGTTCGATCAGCGCCCTCGCCTCGAACACTTCGCGCGCCTCGATCTTCGAAGGCTGCGCGACGAAGGCGCCGCGATTGGGCTCCAGCCGCGCCAGCCGGTCATGCGCAAGGGCCTGCAAGGCGGCGCGGACGACGGTGCGGCTCACTGAATAGATCGATGCCAGCTCGTCCTCGGGCAGCTTGGTGCCCGGAGCGAGACGATGGCTGACGATGGCGTCTCTCAGCCCATAGTAGATCGGCGACCAGCGCGCTGCCGGCTTGTCGTCGCGATCGTCTTCTCTGAGTACCGTCAACATGCTTTCAATGCGCAGGCCCGACGCGGCCCGCTCTGCCCCCAAATCGCCAGCGGCCGGTCCAATCTAATGGCGCTCGCGCCCCGGTCAATCCCGCGGGATCGATCTCCCGGGGCCACGTTCAGCCGGGCGAACCGGCGCCCGGGGGAGACGCCGAAGCGAAGATACCCGCGAAACGCTTGCCTCGCGGGGCGGCATAGCCGCCGATCTTCGATGTCTTCAAGCCGACCTTGAACAGGCTCTCGGCCAGGGTGACGGCGCAGACGACGCCGTCAAGCACCGGAACGCCATGCTCTTGCGACAGGCTGTGCGCAAGGTCGGCCATGCCGGCGCAGCCCAGCACGATCGCCTCGGCGTGATCCTCGCGAATGGCGCGCGCGATCTCGTCCGAGATCCGATGCCTGGCGTTCGAGCCTGGCCGTTCAAGCTCGAGCACGGCGACTTCCGACGAGCGCACTTTGGCGCAGCGCGAGGAAAGACCGTATTTCGCAAGGTTGTGCTCGATGGCGGGGACTGAGCGGGCAAGCGTGGTGACCACGCTGAACTTGCCGGCGACAAGGCTGGCGAGATGGAAGGCCGCCTCGCCGATGCCGATGACCGGCGCTTCGGTCGCGCAGCGCGCGGCGTCGAGCCCGGTATCGTCGAAGCAGGCGATCACATAGGCATCCGCCGCCGGCGCCTTGCTCATCTCGGCAATGATGCCCGGTACGGCGAACACCTCGTCGAAATAGCCCTCGATGCTCGGCGGACCATCGGCCGGATTGACAGCGACGATTTCGGTTCCTGATGAGGCGACGCTTGTCGCCGCCTTGCCGATCTTGCCGGTCATCGAGGCGGTCGTGTTGGGGTTGATGACGAGTATGCGCATTAAAATCAGCCTCAGATCTCGCCGCCGAGATAAAGACGTTTGACCCGGTCGTCGCTCAGCAATTCGGCGGAGTTGCCGCTCAGGGCGACGCTGCCGGTGGTCAGCGCATAGGCGCGCTGCGAAATGCGAAGCGCCATGCGGGAATTCTGCTCGACCAACAGAACGCTGACCTTCTCGTCGCGGTTGATGGCGACAATCGAGCGGGCGATGTCCTGGACAAGTTTTGGCGCGACTCCGAGCGACGGCTCGTCGAGCAGCAAAAGCTTCGGCTTGGCCATCAGCGCGCGGCCGATGACCAGCATTTGCTGTTCGCCGCCGCTCATCGTGCCGGCAGCTTGGGAGAAGCGCTCCTTCAGCCGGGGAAAGCGCCCCAGCACCATCTCCAACGTCGCCGCGATCTCGGCCTTGCTCGAGCGCGTGAAGGCACCCATCAAAAGGTTGTCCCTGACCGTCATATAGGGAAAGACGCGGCGCCCTTCCGGCACCATGGCGATGCCCATCTTGACGATCTCGTCTGGAGCGGCACCGTCGATGCGCTTGCCGCTGTAGTGGATCTCTCCGGACCTTATCCGGTTGAGCCCGGTAATGGCGCGCAGGATCGACGACTTGCCGGCGCCGTTGGCGCCGATCAGCGCGACGGTCTCGCCCTCATTGACCTCGAGCGAGACGCCCTTCAGCGCATATACGTGATCGTAATAGAGTTCGACGCCGGCGAAGTTCAGGATCTGGTTCATAGCCCGATCGCCTCGTCTTCGCTGCCGAGATAGGCTTCGATGACCTTCTCGTTGGCCTGGATTTCCGACGGTGTTCCCTCGGCGATCTTCTGCCCGAAATTGAGCACCACGATGCGGTCCGAGATCTTCATCACGGCCGGCATGTCGTGCTCGACGAGCAGGATGGTAAGGCCGAGATCGCGCAGGCGCCGCACCATCGCCACCATGCGCATCGTCTCCTCGTGATTCATGCCGGCAAAGGGCTCGTCGAGCAGCAGGATCGAGGGATCGGTGGCAAGGCCGACGGCGATGCCCAGCGCCCGCAAATGGCCATGTGGCAGGTTGCGGGCGATCTCACTGGCAAGCGAGGCCAGGCCGAGCAGCGCCAGGATCTCGTCGGCGGACTGGCCGAAAGCCGCTTCGTCGGCCTTGGCCGTGCCGGTGCCGAGAAAGAAGCCGACGAGGCTCGCCTTCGAGCGCAGATGATGCGCGATAATGACGTTGTCGCGCACGCTCATGTTCTTGAAGATCGTCGTTTCCTGGAAGGTGCGCACGACGCCCTTGCGCGCGGCGATATGCGGCGCCATGCCGGAGATGCGTTCACCCTTCAGGCGGACCTCGCCGGACGTTGGCCTGAGGAACGACGAGATCAGCTTGAACAGCGTCGATTTGCCGGCGCCGTTCGGACCAATGACCGAGAGAATCTCCTTCTCGCGCACCGAGAAGGAGACGTTGTTGACCGCGACGAGACCGCCGAAGCGCTTGGTGATGCCGGAAACTTCGAGCATTTCGGCCATGGCTCAAGCCTTCTTCCGGGTCGGAACCGTGAGGCTGAGCAGGCCGTTGGGCAGCACCAGCATCAAAACGATCATCAGGCCGGAATAGATCAGGAGCTGGAATTGGCCGGTCTGGAACAAGAGGTCCCAGCCGAAATAGAGCACCAGCGTGCCGAGCATCGGACCGAACACGTAGCCGAGGCCGCCGAGGAAGCAGTTCAGCATGAAGTTGACGGAATCGGTGACCGTGAAGCTCGACGGATAGATCGACTGCGAGATGGCGGCGAAGATGGCGCCGGCGAGACCGCCGAAGAAGGAGGACACCGCATAGGCGATGACGCGCAGATAGGCGATGTTGACGCCGATCGAGGAGGCGAGTTCCTCGTTCTGCTGCAGCGACTGGCAGAGCTTGCCGATGCGCGAGTTGACCAGCCGATACATCACCGCGAAGCAGCCCACCATCAGCGTGACCGCCAGCAGGTAGAACGCGAGCCGCGAATTCTGCAGCGTGGCGAAGTCCGGGATGATGGTCAGTCCGAAGACCGAGAGCGCGCCGGGCAGCGGGATGCTGACGATGCCCTTGGCGCCGTTGGTGATCGGCAGCGCCAGCGCCAGGAGCCGCACGACCTCGGTCAGAACCAGCGTCACCATGGCGAAATAGACGCCGCGCAGCCGCAGGATCGGCAGACCGATCAGCACGCTCGCGCCGGCGCAGAAGAGACCCGCGACAGGCAGCGTCAGCCAGAACGACCAGCCGTTCATCACCAGTATGGCCGAGACATAGCCGCCCATCAGCGCATAGGCGCCCTGGCCGATATTGATGCGACCGATGTAGAAGGTGAGCCACACGCCGGCGCTGGCGATGCTGAGCAGCGCCACCGAAGTCAGCGTGTAGTAGAGGTCGATGCGGCCGCTGGCCGAGATCGCGGCCGGCACGGCGATGAAGACGATCGCCAGGAAGGCTGCGACCGAAGCGATCTTCATATTGCGATTGCGGGTCATGGCGCGATCAACCCCACGGCTTGCCCATCAGCCCGTTGGGGCGGATCGACAGAAACACCATCAGGGCGGCGAAGATGACGAGATAGGTGACGTCGCCATATTCGCGCAGCGCGGTGAGGCCAACCGATTCCATCATGCCGAGGATGAAGCCGCCGGCGATCGCCCCGCCGACGACGCCGGCGCCGCCGATCATCACCATCAGGAAGGCCTTGATCGAGATCGGGCCGCCAATGCCGGAATTGACGCCGGTGATGGTGACCAGCAGGCCGCCGACAACGCCCGCCAGCATGGCGCCGAGCGCGAAGCCGATCATCGAATAGCGGTCGACCCTGACACCCATCAGCTGGGCCGCGACCCGGTCCTGGGCGAGCGCGCGCATGGCGCGGCCGACCCGGCTGTACTGCATGTAAAGGACAAAGGCGGCGATGAAGACGATGGCCAGAGCGCCAACAACCAGGCGGTCATAAGGCATGATGATGCCGGCCTCGTTGAAGACGCCCTTGACGATCTTGGGAACGCCGCGCTGCTTCTCACCGAACATGAGCAGGATAACGGCGTCGAAGAAGAAGGCCGTGGCCGCGGCGAGTAGCATGGTGCTCTCCTCGCGGTGACTGCGGCGGATGACCGTTCGAAAGAGGAACTTCTCCATCAGCGCGCCGATGACGGCAAGCGTCACACCGGAGGCCAGCAGCGCCACCACGAAAGGCAGGCCGAGTTGGCCGTAGACGGTGTAGGTGATGAACCCGCCCAGAACGTACATCTGCCCGTGGGCGAAATTCAGCACGTTCATCAGGGCGAAGATCAGGGTTAGCCCGAGCGCGATCAGCGCGTACTGGGCGCCGAGATACAATCCGTTGGCGATGACCTGTTCCATGGATCTCTTCGATCTTCCGCGGGGTCCGAGCATCGCCCGGACCCCCGGCATTCGGGAGGAAGTAACCTTAGGAACCCAAACCTAGTCGACGGAGCCGACGAACAGGGTCTGGAAAGCGCCGTCCTTGTATTCGTTGACCACCATCGGCACGGCTAGCTGACGCTTCTGGCCGAAGGAGGTCGCGCCGACATAGCTCAGCTTGGCGTCGCCCTTGAGGAAGGGGTTGGGCGCCGAGAAGGTGTCCATGGTCTTCTTGAATTCGTCGACATTGTTGATAGCGGCCGGATTGGCCTTCATCGTCTCGATGATGTACTCCAAAGCGTAAACCTTGGTATTGGACTCGTCGTTATACTCGCCGAACATCTTGGTGTAGCGGGCGACGAACTCCTTCATCTCGTCGGAAGCGATCTCCGGCGTCGAGGCACCGCCGACGGAGATGAAGCCGTTGGCGTATTCGCCGGCGCCCTCCTCCAGAACCTTGGCGTCCTGCGCCGTCTCGGTCGAGATCAAGCCCTCGAAGCCGAGCTCGCGGGCGGCGCGGATGAGCAGCGGCGCGTTAGCCGGCGCCACGCCGGACAGCACCAGCAGATCGGGCTTCAGCGCGACGATCGGGGTCAGCACCGGCGTGAAGTCGCGGGTGTCATTCTGGTACGTGTCGTTCTGCGCGACGACGTCGAGCCCGAGCGCCTTGGCCGCCTCGACGCCGCTGTCACGCTGGCTGAGCGGGTCGGATTCGTTCGCGGCGACAAAGGCGATCGTCTTCACGCCCTTGTTTTCCTTGAGGTATTTATAGATCGCCGGGCCCGACTGGTAGTTGGCGATCATGCCGAGCACGGCGTTCGAGGCCGGCTTCTGGTAGAGCGCCTTCGGGAAGGCGTAGGGGAAATAGATGATGCCGTTGGCCTCGGCGACAGGGCGCACCGCAGCAGCGCCGTCATCGACATTGGGTCCGACGACATAGTGGATGCCCTCCTGCGCCATCTTCTCCATGCCGGCGATGGCGCGCTTGGGATCCTTCTGGTCGTCGAAGGTGACGATGTTGATGTTGTAGGTGTCGTCGCCGATCTTGACGCCGCCTTTTTCGTTGAGCCAGGCGGCGCGCGTCTGCATCGAGCGCACATTGGACGTGCCCCAGGCGGCGGCGGGACCGCTGGTGACACCAACAAAGCCGATCTTCAGTTCCTTGTTTTCAGCCTGCGCGGACGGGATGCCTATGGCGGCCATGGCCAGGGTCGAGACGGCGCCAAGCCCCAGCGATTTCAAAGTCGAGCGTCGGTTGATCATATCGGTTCCCTTCTGGTTATCGCGCTTTTGTTTTTGCTCATCGGCTGCGCGGATAGCCTATGGGAAGTCGCCTGCGAGAGATTGTCAACAGATTTCTTTGTTATTGTATACAATGTTTCGGCTGAATGTGTGCGACGGCAGAGCGGCCCAACCGCGGGGCAGCCTGAGGACGGGCTGCCCGAACGGCCAGCCACCTCGGCGAACGATCAGTTCGCGGCATGATGAAATGGAGTCGGTCGCGGCTTACCGACGGCCGGGCGCGGGGCAGACCTTATTTTCCGCAATGATGGTCGTTGATTTTGTTCAGCGCATTCGCGTCCGGTCCCGTCCGGTGGTACGAACACGCGCCCGCCGCCGTGGTGACCAGCATGGCGTCATAGTAGCGCGGTCCGCCGAACAGGATGTCGATGAGGTCGCCTTCGGCCGGAACGTAGCGCTCCTGCTCGACCGGGCGCTTGAGCTGCCGGTCGCCGGCGAACGCCACGCCGGACACGCCAATGGCCGTGGCCAGAACGAGAGCGGAGATCGCAAGGTTTTTCGTCATCGGCGGCACCTTTCCGGCCATTTCGGATCAGCAGCATATCCAAAATCGCCAGCGGAGCAAAAGTTCCCAGTCTCTATCTTCAAAATAGCTTGGCCCGATTGGGAGTACACTCCTTCCCCGGAGTTGCTGCGGCTACTCGAAAGAGTAGGTAAAACCTTCCTTGGACGCGCCGACGGTGACCTTCGTCATCTTCGCACCCTCCAGCGAGCGGTTGAGCACGCCGCGACTGAGCTCCGGCAACAGCGTGTTGGTGAGGATGGCGTCGATCATGCGGCCGCCGGACTCGATCTCGGTGCAGCGCGCCTTGACCAGATCCATGACGCCGTCGCCGATGACCAGTTCGGCATCGTTGGTCGCTTTAAGCCGCCGCGCGATCTTGCCGAACTGATGGCGGGCGATTGCCTCGATCATCGAATCCGACAGCGGATAATAGGGTATGGTGACCACCCTACCGAGGAAGGCGGCCGGGAAAACTTTCAGCAGCGGCGTGCGCAGGGCCGCGTCGAGATCGTCGATGCCGGTCCGCACGGTGCCGTTCTTGGTGCGGTCCATGATGACGTCGGAGCCGACATTCGAGGTGAGCAGGATCAGCGTATTCTTGAAATCGATGCGTCGGCCCTCGCTGTCGTCCATCATGCCCTTGTCGAAAACCTGGAAGAAGATCTCGTGGACGTCCGGATGCGCCTTCTCGACCTCGTCGAGCAGGATCACCGAATAGGGTTTTCTGCGCACCGCCTCGGTCAGGATGCCGCCCTTGCCGTAACCGACATAGCCGGGCGGCGCGCCCTTGAGCGTCGAGACGGTATGCGCTTCCTGGAACTCGGACATGTTGATCGAGATCAGGTTCTGCTCGCCGCCATAAAGCGTCTCGGCAAGCGCCAGCGCGGTCTCGGTCTTGCCGACGCCGGAGGGGCCGCAGAGCAGGAATACGCCGACCGGCTTTTCCGGCGCGCCAAGGCCGGCGCGGCTGGTCTGGACACGTTTGGCGATCATCTCCATCGCGTGATCCTGGCCGACCACGCGTTCCGAAAGGGTCGCGGCCAGCCTGAGCGCTTTCTCGGTCTGGCTGGACAGCATCCGTCCGGTCGGGATGCCGGTCCAATCCTGCACCACGGCGGCGACCGCATTGCGATCGACCGAAGGCAGGATCAGCGGCGTCTCGCCCTGCGCCGCGGCAAGCTCCGCCATCAGCTCGCGCAGCCGCGCGAGATCGGCAGACGAACCAGCCGATCCCTCGGCGATCGTCTCTCCGACGACCGCCTCGGGTTCGACCGCCTCGCCCTTCGCCGCCTTGGCTTTCGAGCCCTTGGATTTCGCGGGCTTGGTTTCAGCCGCCTTGCTCTCGGGCGCCTTTGCTTCGGGAGTTTCGGACGCAGCCGGCTCAGCCGCTACGGTTTCCTCCCCGGCCTCCCCCCCCGCCGCATCGAGCGGCACGCCTTCACCGCGTAGTTTAGCGCGCAGGTCAAGAATCTCGGCGACCAGTGCTTTCTCGCGATCCCAGCGCGCCTGGGCGGCGGCTAAGGTGGTCTCGGTTTCCGCCAGCCCGGCATCGACGCGAGCCTGACGGTCGGCGACCTCGATGCCGATCGCCGCCTCGCGGCCGATGATGCCACTCTCGACCTCCAGCGCCTGGCGGCGGCGCAGAATGTCCTCGACCTCGGCTGGCGTCGCATGCTGCGAGACCGCAACGCGCGCGCAAGCCGTGTCGAGCAGGCTGACGGCCTTGTCCGGCAGTTGCCTGGCCGGAATGTAGCGGTGCGAGAGCGCGACCGCCGCCTCGATCGCCTCGTCCAGTATCTGGACCTTGTGGTGCTGCTCCAGGACGCCGGCGACGCCGCGCAGCATCAGCACGGCCACAGCTTCCGACGGCTCCTCGATCTTGACCACCTGGAAGCGGCGCGTCAGCGCCGGGTCCTTCTCGATATGCTGCTTGTATTCGGCCCAGGTCGTGGCGGCAATGGTGCGCAGCTCGCCGCGCGCCAGCGCCGGCTTCAAAAGATTGGCGGCGTCGCCGGTGCCCGCGGCACCGCCGGCGCCGATCAGCGTATGCGCCTCGTCGATGAACAGGATGACCGGCACCTCGGAGGCCTGAACCTCGTCGATGACCGCCTTCAGCCGCTTCTCGAACTCGCCCTTGACGCTGGCGCCCGCCTGCATCAGCCCGACATCGAGCATGCGCACGCTGACATTCTCAAGCGTCGGCGGCACGTCGCCCTGGGCGATGCGGAGCGCAAATCCTTCGACCACCGCCGTCTTGCCGACGCCGGCCTCGCCGGTCAGGATCGGGTTGTTTTGGCGGCGACGCATGAGGATGTCGACGATCTGCCGGATTTCCGGGTCGCGGCCGACGACCGGATCGATCTTGCCGTCGCGGGCGCGCAGCGTGAGGTCGGTCGCGTATTTGGCCAGCGCCGAATCTCCGCCCGCACCGCGCTTCATCGGCTGTTCGGCGGCGGCAGAGGCGGGAGGTGTGCCGGCTTCGAGCGAGCCTTCGGTGACATCGGCGAAACGGGAAACGACGCCGTCGGCATCGATTTTGTCGAATTCGGCGCTGATTTTCGACACCAGGCCTTCCAGTACCGGCGTCCTCAGGCAGGCCAGCAGGATATGGGCGCTGCGCACCTCCTCGACGCCGAACTCCAGCGTCGCCAGGTTCCAGCCTTCCTGGATGGCGTGGAAGATGTGATCGGAGAATTCCTCGACGGAGGTCGCGCCGTAAGGCAGCTTGTCGATGGCCCGGGTCATGTCAGCCGTCAGCCGGCTGACGTCCAACCCGGCATCGCCGATGATCATCTGCACGTCCGAGCGCTCGGACAGCACCAGTTGCTGGATGAAGTGGACGAGCTCCACATAAGGATTGCCGCGCAGCTTGGCCGTGTCGGCCGCGGCCTTGAAGGCGCGCACCCCCGTGGCGTTGAGCTTGGCGACCAGTTCCTTACGCTTGAAGCTCTGCGATGACCGGCGCTGTTCCATTCGAACCTGCTCCCGCAATCTGCCAACCGTACCCTGCCATATAAGCGGCGGCTTGACAAAGCCGTGTGACGGATAAGGCGTTTGGATCCATCCGGGCGGCACTGCCCGGTTACACAAGCTCTGCAATGTCGTGCAAGAAATACCGGATTGCGGTGCGGGCTATGCGAGCCATTTCACATACCCGGCCCGGCAATCGCGCAATGGGTTTTGCTGAAAGAAACGGTCGCGTTTAGCATCCGTTAGTTTTTGAGCAGCTGCTCAATTGTCGTGGCGCGAGGCCGGTGGTAACGTTGCGTCACATAGGGTCTCAGGGCCGCTGGCTGGGGGTTAGTGTGATTGATCTCGCACTCTGGCTGAATCCTCTGAACGGTGAAAATCCGTCGGGAGAGGACTTGCGTAACGACCCGGCCTTTCATGAGCTGGAGCGCCTGACCGAACAGCAGAAAAAGGTCGAATACGAAGGAAACAACAAATCGGAAGTCGATGTTCCGGTCGACTGGTCCGTCGTACTCACCAAGGCGGAGGAGTTGCGGTCGCACGGGCGGGACCTGCGCCTCCTCGTCCTGGTTGTGCGTGCCCTTGCCAACGAAGAACAGCTGGGCGGGCTCGCCGAAGGCCTGACGCTGATCGCCCAAACCTTCGACAGGCATTGGGAAACGATGCATCCGGCACTGCGCTCTGGCGCCACGCCGCGCGAGGCTGCCTTGCGGCGCATCAATGCGCTGATCGACCTGCAAAACAGCCAGGACGGGCTGCTCAAGGATCTGCGCGGCATGGTCTTCTTTGCGCCGCGCACGGTCGGCCCGATCAAGGGAGAGGACCTGGAGAAGGGCAGCCTCGACGAACACGTCATGCTGCAGGAGGCTGCTTCGGGACTGGGCGCGGCGGAAAAGGCGGCGCTGGTGAGCGGCCACAACCAGCTGGTGAACCGGGTGCGCACCGGGTGCAAGGCGCAAGTCGATCAGGCCGGCGAGGCGATGACCTCGCTGCTCGCCGACGCCCGCGCGGTGATCGCCGCTCTCGACGAGGTCGACGCCGCCCTCAACAAGCGCATCGACGGCAATGGCCCCGCCATTCCGGAATTGAGACGCTTCCTGCAGCGATTGCTGACGACGCTGGAGCGGAATTCCGCCGCCGGTGCCGGGGCGAACGGGGCCGCAAAGCCAATCCCGCAGCCGGCGGAACCGGCAGCGCCCGGCCCAAACGGCCATGGTGCCGAAAGGATGGGCGCCGAAGCGAGGGGAGCCGAATCGATGGCAAGTGTCGCAAGCTATGCGGAACCGGGCGCCGGGCTGCCCGACCGGATCACCTCGCGCGACGACGTCGTCAAATGCCTGGATCTCGTCGTCGCCTTTTATGACCGCACCGAGCCGTCGAGCCCGATCCCGCATCTCGCCCGCCGCGTGCGCCGCATGGTGCACATGGATTTCGTGGAACTGATGGAAGATCTCGCCCCATCGGGGCTGAAGGAGTTCCGGCTGCTTGCCGGTGTCCCCGATCCGAAGAAGCCGGCCCAGAAGGATGAAAGGTAACAAGCATGCCAGCAGAGAGCAAAGCGAAGGTCATCGAAAGAAACCGCGCCCCGCGCGTGCAGATCGCCTATGACGTCGAGACCTACGGCAGCCCGACAACGATCGAACTGCCGTTCGTCATGGCCGTGATGGCCGATCTTTCCGGCGCTTCACAGACCAAGGAAGCGGTGAAGTCAGTGCTCGACCGCAACTTCGTCGAGACCGACGCCAACCGCTTCCCGAAGTTCATGGAGGCCATGGGGCCGCGGGTGAAGGCACGAGTAAAGAACACACTCCCGCAAGCCGAGGGCGCCGAGCGGGACGAAGAGCTCGCGATCGATCTCACCTTCTCCAAGATGGGCGATTTCGCGCCGGACAAGATCGCCGAGCAGGTCCCGCAACTGGCCGAGATCCTCAAGATGCGCCGGCAGCTCGAAGAGTTGCTCGGCTTCATGGATGGCCGCGTCGACGCCGAAAAGCGCATCGCGCAGCTTCTGAACAACGAACCGCTGCTGAGTAAGATCGCCGGCCAGGCGATTTCTGAGGGCAAGGGCGAGGAGTAAGTCATGGCTGAACAGCAAAAAACCGCAGCCGCCACCGCCGAGGCGGAAGCGATTGACCTCGGCGAATTCAGCGGCCTCCTGGAAAAGGATTTCAAGGTCAAGAAAGACGACAGCGAGAAGCTGCAGCAGCTGGTGCGCAACCTGGCGCTGGCGGCGCAGTCGCGCTCCGAAACCACCACCATCTCGTCCAATGCGATCAAGTCGATCAAGTCGCTGATCGCCGGCATCGACAAGATGCTGACGACGCAGGTCAACGAGATCCTGCACGCGCCGGAAGTGCGCGAGATGGAAGGCACCTGGCGCGGCCTCTGGTATCTCGTCAACAACACCGAGACGGATACGAAGCTCAAGATCCGGGTGATGAACATCTCCAAGGAACAGCTGGCCGACACGCTGGAAGACTATGAAGGCCAGATGTGGGACCAGAGCCCGATCTTCAAGAAGGTCTATACGGACGAGTATTCGATGCTGGGCGGCGAGCCGATCGGCTGCATTCTCGGCGCCTACGAATTCTCGAACCATCCGCGCGACGTCGGCCTGCTGCGCAACATCTCCGGTGTCTGCGCCTCGGCGCACACGCCCTTCATCGCCGCCGCCTCGCCGCGCCTGTTCCGCATGGACAGCTGGCAGGAACTGCCCAACCCGCAGGACCTGCAGATGATCGTCAACAACCCGGCCTATGCCTCGTGGCAGTCGCTGCGCGAGAGCGAGGACGCCCGCTATATCGGCCTCACCATGCCGCGGGTGCTGGCGCGCCTGCCTTACGGCTCCGAGACCGTTCCGGTGAAGGGTTTCACCTTCGAGGAAGAGGTGGGAGGCGACCACAACAAATATGTCTGGATGAACGCCGCCTTCCCGATGGGCGTCAACATCAACCGCAGCCACAAGCTTTTTGGCTGGGGCACACAGATCCGCGGCGTCGAAAACGGCGGCACGGTGCTCAACCTGCCGGTGCACGCGTTTCCGACCGACGACGGATCGATCGCGATGAAATGCCCGACGGAAGTCGCTATCGACGACCGGCGCGAAGCGGAGCTCGCCAAACTCGGCCTGATGCCGATCCTGCACCGGAAGAACACCGACCTTGCGGCCTTCATCGGCGCCCATTCGCTGCAGGACGACGAGACCCGAGCCGGGCGTCTGGTCGATCCCGACGCGCAGGCCAACGAGCGGCTCAGCGCCAACCTGCCCTACCTGTTCCCGGTCTCGCGCTTCGCCCACTACCTCAAGGCGATCGCGCGCGACAAGATCGGCTCGTTCAAGGAACGCACCGACATGCAGATCTGGTTGACCGAATGGATCAACCGGTACGTGCTGGCCAATCCAGCCTTTGCCGACGACAAGGCGCGCGCCAAGCGCCCGCTCGCCGCGGCCGAGGTCCAGGTCGACAGTGTCGAAGGCCGGCCCGGTTACTACAACGCCCGTTTCTATCTGCGTCCGCACTACCAGCTGGAAGGCATCAATGCCTCGCTCCGGCTGGTGTCCGAACTGCCGTCAGTGAAGGGGTGAAATCGCAAGCATAGTCATCTTGTTTGGTTTGAGAGCGGTGGAGAAAGACAATGCCTTCAATGAAGATCGATGGTTTCCTGAAAGTTCCGGACATCAAGGGTCCCAGCGTGCGCGACGGCCACGAAGATGAGATCGAAGTCCATGGCGTCGACTACAAGATGATCGCGCCTTACGATCCCAACTCGCTCTCGCGCCGCGGGCGCGTATCCTTGGGGATGATCAAGTTCACCAAGCATTACGACAAGGCGTCGCCTTACCTGAAGAAGGCGCTGTTCGACAACAAGGCGCTCGACGAAGTGGTGTTTTCGGCGCGCCGCACCATCGACGGCGAGACCAGCGATTATCTGGTGGTGACGCTCACCGACGCCTCGATCATGGAATACGACATGAAGCAGGCCGATGACGAGGCCGACCTGATCGAGGAAGAAGTGAGCTTCGCCTACAAGAAGATCAAATTCGTCTACGACAAGGACGACGAGATCGAAATGGATGTCTATGTCGGCAAGTGAGGCCAAAAGGCCCGGCGCAAGGGCGCAGCTCGCCGGCAGTTCGCGAGCAAAGCGCGAGGCGGTCCAGCCCTCCCTCTGGGACCGCCTCATCAACGACCTGCCCGGGCTGACGTCGGAGATCGAGGGGCTGCGTCGCCTGCTGGAAGAAGAACTCGGCGCCGAGCGCGTCGAGGCTCTTCTTGCCGGCAGCGCACGCACCATCGATGCCGATGCGGAACTCACCCCCGACCAAAAGCGGCGCCTGCACCGTCTGGTGTTCCAGGCCGAACATCGCGCCGAGATCGAAAGCCGCGGCGTGGTGGTGTCGGCGCGGGTGCTCAGGGAAGCCGTCCGGCGCGACATCGAAGCCTTGTTCAACACCGAGCGCTTCGAGTCCGTTCCGATGCTTTCCGATGCCGAGCACGAACAGCCCCTGGACGAGCTGCCGTCGCTTGCCGACTTTCCGGAGGTGCGCCGCAGCGTCGTGAACTACGGCGTGCCGTCCTTCTCCGGCCGCTCCTCGCGGGACTTCGACCGCGATACCCTGGCGCGCGAGATCCGCGCGGTGCTCGCCACCTTCGAGCCGCGGCTCAAGGAAAGCGCCACGACGGTCAATGTCACCCTTGGCGACAAGAGCGTCGGCCTGAAGATCGAGATCGACGCCGTGCTGATCATGACGCCGACGCCGGAGCGCATGCGGCTGCGCACCACGATCAATCTCGACAACGGCCTGGCGCGAACCGAATTCCGGGAGACCTGAGATGGATCGGGTCTTCGTCGAATATTACGAAGAAGAACTGACCCATATCCGGGCGCTCGCGGCCGAATTCGCCGATATGCATCCGGCAGTCGCCCGCAATCTTTCCCTCGACACCGTTCCCTGCCCGGACCCCTATGTCGAACGGCTGCTCGACGGCGTGGCCTTCCTTGCCGCGCGCACGCGGCTGAAGGTCGACGCCGAGCGCTCGCGCTTCTCGCGCGCCGTGCTCGACGTGCTTTACCCGGACCTGGTCACCCCGGCGCCGGCAACGGCGATGGCGGTGCTGAAACCCGGCCAGCAAGTGCAGTCGATGATCGCCGGTCATACAGTCGCGCGCGGCACACGACTGGTCTCCAGCCTGCATCCGGGGCTGTCGACGCGGTCAACCTTCAGCACCGCGCAAGAGATCACGCTATGGCCGATCGCGATCACCTCCGTCAGCTATTTCCAGGATCGCAGCGCGCTGGCTGCCGCCGGCATCGGCCCAGTCGCCGGCGCGCGCGGCGAGGCAGCGCTGCGCGTCGCGCTTGCGCGCACCGGAAAGGGCAAGCTCAGCGAGCTGTCGCTCGACCGTCTCGATCTCTATTTCGCCGGTCGCACCAAGGCGCCGCTCCTGTTCGACGCGATCTTCGGGGCCTGCTCGGCCGTCGGCGCGCGGGCGGAAGGAAAGACCAATCCGCTATCGGCGTTGCCCGAGCCCGAGATGGTCGGCATCCGCGACGACGAGGCGCTGATGCCGCGCACCCGCCCGACCTTCGAGGGCTACCGCCTGCTGCGCGAATATTTCATGGTCCCCGAACGCTTCCACTATGTGCGGGTCGCCGGCCTGCAGCCGGTGGTGCGCAGATGCGAGGCGGGGATGGAGATCATCTTCCTGTTCCGCCGCCCGGTGCCCGAGCTCGCCGACGTTGCGCCGGCCGATTTCGAGCTCTTCGTGACGCCGCTGATCAATCTCTTCGAGCGCGAATGCAACGTCATCGAGATCGATCCGCGCAGGACAAGGCAAGTGCTGCATGCCGATCGAACCAGAGCGCGCGATTTCGAGATCTTCCGCGTCACCCGAGTGGAGGATGCCGACGCGGAGGGCAGCGAGGCCGAGATTCCCGAGCTTTTCAGCCTGGGGCAGAACCGCGGCAGCGGCTGGGTGTATTCGACCGAGCGGCGCCCTCGCAGGGCCACCGAAGATGAGCGTCGCGACGGCCTGACCCGCACCTCCTACACGGGAGACGACGTTTTCCTCTCGGTGTCGCGCCCGGCCGGCAGCCCGGCCAACCGGCCGCTCAAGCGCCTCGACATCATGGCGCTTTGCACCAATCGCGACCTGCCGATCCTCGACGACACACCGACACTGACGCTAGAGACGGCGGACCCGGTGGAGGCCGTCAGGCTGCTCGGCGCGCTGCGGCCGCCCCAGCCGTCGATCCCGGCGTCGCTGCCGGCGGGCGCCGAAGGCGAATCCCGCGCCGACAATCTTGCCTGGCGGCTGGTGGCGCAGCTCTCGCTCAACTTCTTGAGTCTCGCCAAGGAAGGCCGCGGCGTCGATCCGCTGCACGCGCTGCTCGATCTTTATGCCGACCGCGGCGACCCGAGCCTCGCCCGCAACGTGCATTCGATCACCCGCATCGACTCGCGCCCGGTGATCGAGCGGCTCAAGATCGACGGGCCGATGTGCTTCGGGCGGGGCACGGAAGTGACGCTGCATGTCGACCAGTCGGTGCTGGCGGGGCAAAGCACGCTTTTGCTTTCGGCCCTGCTGGCGCGGCTGTTTGCCCGCCATGCCGGGATAAACGGTTTCGTGCGGACACGCACGCGGCTGCTGCAGAAGCAGGAGGATGTGCCATGGCCGTTGACGCCCGGCAATCGCTACCTGATCTAGCGCGGCCCGCCCTGAGCGAAGCCGTCTCAGACGGAATCGGGGCGTTGTCGGAAAGCTTTGACTTCTTCGAGCTTCTGCGCCGGCTGGAGCAGAGGGGCGGGCTGTTCGGCTATTCCGGCCAGGCCAATCGCGAGCCGGCGCGGCTCGGCCAGCATGTCCGCCTGAGCTTCTCGGCCAGGGACGTGATGAAATTCCAGGAGGCGGGCGAAAAGGCTCCGGCGCGGGTGACCGTCGCCAATCTCGGACTGCTCGGGCCCGAAGGGCCGATGCCGCTGCATCTGACGCGCTGGGTGCTCGACCGGCTGTCGCAGCGCTGGTTCACCGGCACGCAAGCGGAGCAGACCAGCGACACAACCTTCGTCGACTTCGTCAACATCCTGCAGCACCGGATGATCGCGCTTTACTACCGCGCCTGGGCCGACGCACATCCGGCGGTGCAGGTCGAGCGCTCGATCGGCGGACGCGTCCGCGCCATGCTGGAAGCAATGTCGGGGATCGGCCTTCCCGGCACCCAGGATGCCGAACTCGACGCTGTGCGGCTGCGCCAGGCCGGATCGCTGGCCAGCCAGGTCGACGGTCCGGAACGGCTCACCTTGTTTCTTGCCACGGCCTTCAAGGTGCCGGTCGAGATCAAGGAATTCGTCGCTTCCTGGATCACCATACCGGCGGCACTGCAGAGCCGCGTCGGCAAGGCCTATGCGGCGCTCGGGCGCGGGGCGACGATCGGCCCGCGCGTCTTCAGCCGCCAGAGCCGGATCGAGTTGCGCGTCGGCCCGCTCGATCTCGACGACTTCAAGTCCTTCCTGCCTGGAGAGCGGCGCCTCGCCCTCTTCAAGAAAGCGGTGCGCGACATGATCGGCGAAGCGCTGGATGTCGATTTGCGCATCGTGCTTGCGCGCGACGCCGTGCCGCCGCCGAAGATCGGCACCGTCCAGCTCGGCCGAACCTCCTGGCTTGCTCGCCCCGCCGAGAAGGGAGACGCCGACGATCTCAAGCTCCGCACTGTCGTCGGCTGGCGGCCGGAAATGGCGGAGGCGGCCGCATGAGCCTGCTGCTGACGCTGGAACAAGGCCCGCGCTCCCAGGTGGTCAGGCAGACCCGGCTGGACGAAGGCGAGCTGGTGATCGGGCGCAGCGCCGATGCCGGCTGGCAGATCGACGATCCGGACATGTTCGTGTCGCGCGCCCATTGCAAGATCAGCGGCGGCCGCGACGGCTACTTCGTCACCGATACATCGAGCAGCGGGCTGTTCATCGACGATTCCGACAGCCCGCTCGGCACCGGCAGGTCGGCACGGCTGCAAAGCGGCATGCGTTTGAGACTGGGCGACTACGTGCTCTATGTCGAGGTCCAGCCAAGCGCGAGCCAGACTTCGGTCGGTGAGGCCGCCAACCATTCCGCCGCCGCCTGGTCGGCGCCTCAGCAGCGATCTTCGCCCAGCATCGGCGGCGACGATTTCTTTTCGGCCAAGGTCGAGGAGGAGCCGCGGCGGCCGCGGCCGGCCGATCTGCCGGACCCGTTCGAGCAGCCTGTGCCCGGCGCGTATGACCGCGCCTCGAACCAGCGCAGTTCGCCCGCCTTCGACGACCCATTCAGCCTCGACCCGGTGGCGACACCGGCCTCGGACGACGACTCGGCAACTGGCCGGTCCGATCCGTTCGGCTTCGGCGACATGCCCGCGCGCGGCGATACGGCGCAGCCGGCGCCGAAACCGACCGGCTTCGACGACTTCGGCTTCGGCCCAGCCGCGACGCCTGCCTCCGCCAACGGCGCGCATACGGCCCGTCGCAGCGAGCAGCCAGCCGAAAAGCCGCAGGTCGCTCCTCCGCGGAACTTGCCGGCGCGCACGCCCGAGCCGCCTCCTCCGCCGCGCCCGGCTCCCGCGCCCAGGCCGTCCCGTGCAGTTCAGCCTGTGCCCGGCGATATGGCGCTGCGCGCCGCCTTCCTGCGCGGCATGGGGGTCGAGGAGGCCGATTTTCTCGGGCGCGACGCGATCGCCGAGATGGAAAAATTCGGGCGCGAGTACCGGCTGATGCTGGACGGCCTGATGCAGCTTCTGCGCAAGCGCGCCGAGGAAAAGGGCAGCGCGCGCGTTGCCCAGACGGTGGTCGGCGCCTCCGAGGTCAACCCGCTCAAATTCCTGCCGACGGTCGAGGATGTCATCGTCACCATAATCTCGGAGCGCAGCCCCGGCTTCCTCTCCGGCGAGGCGGCGATCGGCGATGCGGTGAAGGATCTCGCGCAGCATCACGTGCGCGCCTGGCGCGGCGTTCAGGCAGCGCTGCGGCGCATGATCGACCGGTTCGATCCGGCGACGATCGAGGAAGAGCTGAAATCCAATTCCGCGATCGGCAACCTGCTTGCGGGCGGCCGCAACGCCAAGCTGTGGGAGCTTTACCAGAAACGCCATCGCGACATCGCCCAAAGCGCGGAATCGAGTTTCCTGGGCGAGATCGGCGCAGACTTCAGGGATGCATACGAAGAGGAGTAGGACATGATCGATCGACGCGAATTCATCGTTGCCCTCGGCGCGACGGGGCTGCTTGCGGCTTGCCAGAGCGGCCCGCCGAAACCATCGGTTATCTCGGTCAACGTGACCGGTGGCGCCGGCATGAATCCGGGACCCGGCGGCGGCGATCGACCGGTGACTGTGCTGGTGATGCGGCTTGCCAGCACCGGCAAGTTCAATTCGGCCGATTATTTTGCGCTGCAGGGCGATGCGGGGTCCGCACTTGGAGCCGACCTTATCGGATCCGATTCGATCTCCGTCGCACCGGGCAAGACGGCGGCCAAGACCATCACGGTCGAACCGAACGCGACGGCGCTCGGCTTCGTCGCGCTGATCCGCGAACCCGGCGGACGCAACTGGCGCACGACCAAGTCGGTGTCGGCGGGATCGAAATTCACCATCAACGTCACGCTAGGCGGCGGCGGTATTTCCGCCTGACGGCGAGACAGAAGTTGGCAGTGCAGAGAGCAGCGGCATGAGCGACGCAAACAGGGTGCTATGGTCCGAGGGGCTCTTCCTGAGAACCCAGCATTTCCAGCAGCAGGACCGGTTCTTCGAGGCGATGGTGCGGGGCGCGCTGCAGGCCGGCCAGCTCCATACGTTCGGCTTCCAGCAGCTAACGCTCGATCAATCGCTGCTCGATGCAGGCCAGGTTTCTATCGTGTCCGCCCGGGGTATTTTCCCCGACGGCACGCCCTTCTCCATCCCGGAAATGATGGACGCGCCGAAACCGCTGCCGGTCACGGCGGATACCGGCGCCGGGCCGGTGCTGGTCGCGCTGCCGCTCGAGCCGCCCGGCGGCGTCGGTTTCGACCCGGCGCATGCCGCGTCGACCGGCGCGCGCTATCACGGCAGGATCGTGTCGGTGCGCGATTCCGTGCAGGGCGGCGCCGACCCGGAAGAGATCGAGATCGCCCGCCCGCAGGCGGTGCTGCTTGCGCCCGGCAAATCGGTCGGCGGCTATACCGCGCTGCCGGTCGCCGACATCAAGGGCGTGCGGGCCGACGGCGGCGTCTCGCTCGACGAGAGCTTCCTGCCGCCGACGCTGATCACGGGCGCGGTTGCCTGGTATCGGCAACTGCTGCAGGAGGTCGTCACCGGTCTCGACCAGATCGCCGAAGCGCATGGCAAGATGGTGATGGGAGGCCCCGGCCGCAGCGTCGAGGACCTGCTGATGCTTCATCTTGCCAATGCGGCCAAGCCGCGGCTCGCCCACATGCTGGCGCAAGATGTCTTCCATCCGGCCGAGCTCTACCTCGAGCTCGCCGGCCTCGCCGGCGAAATGGCGACTTATGGCTCCAGCTCGCGCCGGCTCGGCGAGCTGCCGGCCTATGACCACATGGCGCCCGGCCCTGCCTATATGGCCCTGGCGGACGCCTTGCGCTCGCTGATCCTCAGCCTGCGGTATATCGAGCCGAAATCGCGCGCGCTGCCGGTCATGCGGCATGCCACCAATGTCTGGAAGGTGCGCATCGACAACCCGAAACTTCTGGTGGCCAGCCGCATCGTCATCCGCGTCGGCTCCGAACTGTCGGAAGACGCGCTGCGCAAGATCTTCGTCAACCAGGCCACCGTCGGGTCCGCCGACCAGTTCGAGGGGCTGTGGAAGTCGCGCCTGCCCGGCATTCCGCTGAAGCCGCTGCATTCGCAGCCGCGCGAGATCCCCTATGACGGCGACCGGCTGTGCCTGGAGCTGGACCAGAAGAGCGAGCATTGGGCCTCGCTGCTCGACGCCCCCGGTTTCGTCATCGGCGTTTCCGGCGTGCTGCCAAGCGAGCCGCAGGTCGACTGCTATTCGGTGAACAGGTGAGGCCATGAGCCGGGATGATCCTTTCGGACTGTCGGAGGATCGCGAACGCACGCGCATCAGGCTGACGGGCGCTTCGCCCCGGCCGATGGCGCCGCTGGCGCCGGGCGCGCCGGTGAAGCGCGCGCGCGCCCATCCCAATGTGCTGATCAATAGCTTCGCGCCGCTGCTCGAATTCGCGCCGGAGCTGGAAAGCGCGCTGGCGCCAGAGAACCCGGAAGTGCTGCGCACGCGCCTGCTCGAGGAGCTCGTGCGCGCACGCGACGCCGCGATGGCCGCGGGCTCGTCGCTGGAGCGGGCCGATCAGGCCGCCTGGGCGGTGGCGGCCTTGCTCGACGACCTCGCGCTCAACACGCCCTGGGGCGGCGCCAGCGCCTGGCCACGCCAGCCGTTGGTGGTGATGCTGCGCGGCGACGTCGATGCCGGCACGCAGTTCTTCTCGCGGCTCGACGAACTGGAGAGGCATCCGAACCGCGACCGCGAAATGCTGGAGTTGCAATATTATTGCCTGGCGCTCGGCTTCCGCGGCAAATATCGCGTGCCTGGCCGCGCCGGCGACCGCTCGCTCAATGCCGTTCGCGTGGCGGCGGCGCGCTTCCTGCGCAATGCCGACGCCGAAGATGCGCCGCTGTCGCCGAACTGGAAGGGCGTGATCGCCTCGGACGAGCCGCAGCGCTTCATCGTACCGATCTGGGTGATGGCGCTGGCGGCCGTGGTCATCGCCGCCGCTGCTTATGTCGGCCTGTCGATGGGGCTGAGCAGCCAGGCGGTCGAGCTCTCCGCCCTGGTCCGCGCTTTGCCGCCGCCCTCGCGGGGCGACGTCACCCGCGCCGCGCCCAAGGTCGACGCGCCCGAACCCGAGGCGCCGCAGCCGGAACCGGTCGATTTTGCGCTGCTGCCTGAATTCAAGGCCGAGGCACCGGATGGTCTCAAGCGGGCGCTGAGCGGGACCGAGAGCGTGTCACTGGCCAAGCTCGTCATCCAGTCTTCCAATCCCGAACTGTTCCAGTCGGCGCGGCCAACACTCACGCATGGCTATGAGCCTCTAATCGAATCGATCGCCAAGGTGATCCTCGCCAATCAGGAACTGATCGGGAACGTCACGGTGGTCGGCCACACCGACAATGTGCGCCTGCAGAAATCGAACCCGCTTTCGTCGAACCAGCGGCTGTCGGAAGCGCGCGCCGAGACCATAGCCAATCTTCTGGTGCAGGCCGGCGTGCCGCAGGAGCGCATCCATTCCGAAGGCCGCGCCGAGACCGATCCGGTGGCCGACAACTCGACGCGCGAGGGCCGCGCGCTCAACCGCCGCGTCGAGGTCCTGGTCGAGAAGAGGCTCTGATGTTCATCCTGCGCTTCCTCTGGGCGGTTCTCACTTCGCGCTTCCTTTGGACGCTGATCGGCATCGCGCTGCTTTCCCTGCTGATCTGGGTGTTCGGCCCGATCGTCCAGGTCGGCCCGTATGCGCCGTTCGATTCCGACAATGTGCGCATCGCCATCATCGCCGGGCTGATCATCCTGTGGCTGATCTGGCTGATCATCGCGCAGCGCCGCGCGATCCGCGCCAACCGCATGTTCGTCGCCGAGATCGCCGCGCCCGTGACGGAAAAGCAGCTCACTCCTGGCGAGGAAAGCGTTGCCGCGGTCGGCGCCAAATTCGGCGAGGTGATGGCGGAGCTCAAGCGACGCAAGCTCGGCGGCCGCAAATTCCTGCGCGAGATGCCTTGGTATGTCATCGTCGGACCGCCGGCCACGGGCAAGACCACGGCGCTGCGACAGTCAGGCCTCAACTTCCCGATCGATCTCACCGACGATCTGCAGGGCGTCGGCGGCACGCGCAATTGCGACTGGTTCTTCTCGGAGAATGCGGTGCTGATCGACACCGCCGGCCGTTATGTCCAACAGGAGAGCCAGCCGGATGTCGACGCGACGGAATGGCTGGGTTTCCTCGATCTTCTCAAGAAGCATCGTGGCCGCCGCGCGCTCAACGGCGTCATCGTCGCGCTGTCGATCGATGCGCTTTCGGAAGGGGACGAAGCCATCAAGGCGCATGGCCGCAAGATCCGCCGCCGGCTGGCGGAGCTGAACGACCGCCTCGAAATCCGCCTTCCCGTCTACCTGATGCTGACCAAGGCCGACCTGATCAAGGGGTTCGAGGCCTTCTTCGGCGGTCTCTCGACCGCCGCCCGCGAGCAGGTATGGGGGACGACCTTTCCGCTCGATGCCCGGATCGATGCCAAGACCGTCGAAAGAGAGCTCGCCGCGCTTGCCACGGAGCTGGAGCGGCGGCTGGTGCCGCGTCTGGAGGACGAGGACAAGCTCGGATCGCGCGCGGAAATCTTCCGTTTCCCGGCCCAGCTCGCCAGCCTCTCCGAGCCGATCCAGGTGCTGATCGAGGCGATGTTCGGCGAAAGCCGCTACGAGGAAGCCGCCTGGCTGCGCGGCCTCTATCTGACCTCGGCGACACAGGAAGGCGCGCCGATCGACCGGCTGACGGCGGCGCTGTCCTCCTCCTTCGGGCTGCCGCCGCGTCGCGCGATGCTGGCGCCGCGCGTCGAGAAGCGCAGCTTCTTCCTGCGCAATCTCCTGACCGAGGTCATCTTCAAGGAAGCGGGTCTCGGCACCTTCGACCCGTTAGCGCAGCGCCGCCGCGCCTGGATCTGGCGCGGCGCGGCTGCGGCTTGCGCGCTTGCCGCCCTTCTGGCGGGCGGACTGTTCACCTGGTCCTATCTCGACAATCGCAACGCGATCACCGAGCAGGCCGGCCAGTTCGAGGCGCTGCAGGCGCCGCTGACCGACGTCTCCGCCACGCCGGCTTCGGTGGAGCAGCCGACGATGGATGGGGCGCTGGCCGCGATGGATGCGGTAGCGACGGCGCGCACCGCACCGCCGGATGCTGTCCACAATTTGCTCGGCCCGACCGCTTCGGCCGAGCTCGTGCGCGCCCAGACCGACACTTACGACCACGCGCTGCGCAATGTGCTCGAGCCACACATGGTGGCGCTGCTCGAGGCCACGATGTGGCGACAGATCCGCGATCCGGATTTCATGCTCGGCGCGCTGAAGACCTATCGCATGATGACCGGCCTGTCGCAGATGGACACCGACTTCGTGCAGAACTGGTGGGTGAACAGTCTGCCGGAATTCGCGCCCGCCCCGCCCTTCCCGACCGCCGACGCCGAACAGCACCAGCTTGCCGCGATCCGCCGCATGGCGGTCGACGACAGCTACATCGCCCCGGACAAGGAGCTGGTGGCCGAGGCGCTGAAGACGGTGTGCACCATCTCGCTGCCGGAGCGCGCCTACAAGCAGTTGCTCGCGGATCCGGAAGTGGCAGCCGTCAAGGAATGGGT
Source organism: Mesorhizobium sp. M1A.F.Ca.IN.022.06.1.1 (assembly GCF_003952605.1). Taxonomy (NCBI): domain Bacteria; kingdom Pseudomonadati; phylum Pseudomonadota; class Alphaproteobacteria; order Hyphomicrobiales; family Phyllobacteriaceae; genus Mesorhizobium; species Mesorhizobium sp. M1A.F.Ca.IN.022.06.1.1. The sequence goes on from NZ_CP034455.1 coordinate 1,654,720, forward strand.
GCCGGCCAATTTCGCCGGCCCGAACGGCGCCAAAGTGTTCGCGCGCCGCTCCGCCAAGACGCTGCGCGTCGGCGTTCCCGGCGCCTACACCTATGCCGGCTTCCACGACGCCGTTCTCGATCGCGTCGAAGATGTGGCGGCGCAGGCGGCGCTCGATCGCGCGGTATTTGCCGGCGGCTGCTCGGAGAATGCCGAGACCTCGGTCTCGGCGCTGTCCGAGGACATTCTGAAGCTCTACTACGACGACTACATTTCGCAGTGGGACAGCTTCCTGCGCGACATGCGGCTGGCGCCGCTGACCGACCTCAATGTCGCCAGCGAAAATCTCAAGGACCTTTCGAGCGCCGATTCCGCGCTGAAACGCCTCCTCACCGCCGTCGTGCAGGAACTCGATCTCACCCGTTCCGACGAAGCGCCGGCTGACAACAAGAACGGCGCCGCCGCCAAGAGCGGCTCGAAGCTGCTCTCCAAGCTCGGCAAACTCGGCAAGGTGGTGAAGACGGGAGCGAAATTACTGCCGCGCGCGGGCTCGGCCGAGCAGGTCGACATGACCGGCAGCCTGGTGGCCGAACACTTCAAGCCGCTCAAAGGCACGATCGCCGAGGTAGACGGCCAGCCGCCGGCGCTCGACGCAGCCGTGGTGGCGCTGACGGCGCTGTCCAATGTGCTGCAGACCGTGTCGGCCAACCCCGACCCGCAGGACGCCATCAAGAAGCAGGGCGGCCTGGCCGAGCTGACGGGGGCGGTCGCAAGACAGGCGCAGATCCTGCCTTCGCCGATCAACGACTGGCTGGGCGGGATTGCCGGCGACACCAGCGGCCTGTCGCAGAAGGCGGTCACCAACGAGCTCAATGCCATCTGGCGCGCCGACATCCTGCCCTTCTGCCAGGCGGCGCTCAACAACCGCTATCCGTTCAGCCCGGAGAGCGCGGTCGACGTCAATGTGCGCGACTTCCAGCGCCTCTTCGGCCCCGCCGGCCTGATCGACGCCTTCATCAACGACCATCTGATCAACTATGTCGACACCGCCAGCCAGCCGTGGAAATGGCGCGCCGATTTCGGCCTCGACGCGGCCGCGCTGGCGGCGTTCGAGCAGGCACGGCACATCCGCGACGACCTGTTTCCCGGCGGCACCGGCCCGGTGATGAACTTCACGCTGGAGCCAAAGGATCTGTCGCCCAACGTGGCGCGGGTGACGCTCAACCTCGATGGCCAGAACCTCGTCTACTACAACAACGCGACCCGGCCGCAGCCGATGACGTGGCCCGGCAAGGACGGCACCGGCGTGATCTCGCTCGCCTTCCAACCGGTCGACGGCTCGCCCGAGGTGATGCTCAACGAGACCGGCAGCTGGGCGTGGCTGAGGATGCTGCGCGGCGGCAAGTTCGCCGGAACCAACCTTTCCGACGTCTATAGCCTGCGCCTCGGCACGAAAGGCATGTATGCCGATTTCGAGCTCAAGGCGGCCAGCGTCGAGAACCCCTACACACTCGAGATGTTCAAGAAGTTCACATGTCCGCCGCAGATATGAGCACCGGCTTCTACGGCAAGATGCCCGCCACCGGCGATTTCGTGACGCGGCGGCTGCCGGGCGATTTCGTGCGCGTCTGGGACCGCTGGCTGGCGCAGCAGATCGTCCCGCTGTTTGGCCACGATGCGTGGCAGACGGACACTGCCTTGCGCTTTCTCGCCGGCCCCGCCTCGTTCGGCGCCTCGGCCGGCGTCATCGTGCAGAGCGCCGACAAGGTCGGCCGACAGTTCCCGCTCAGCGTAGTCGCACGGCTTGCCGAGGCGCCGCTCAGGCTGGCCTATTCGGATGCCTGGTTCGACCGCATCGAGGAAGCGGCCTTCGCCGCGCAACGGGGCGAACTGACGCCCGACGAACTGGATGCCGCGCTGGGCGCCCTGCCTGCCCCGGCGGTCGATGAGGATGGCGATGTCATCGACGACCTCGTCATGTGGACCGCGCGCACGGATATCTTCGACGTCGACCCGCAGGCGCCGCAAAAGACGGTGGAGCGGATCTTCGCCGCTAGCTGGGAGACCAGCTGATGCAGATCTGGAACCAGCTGGGTTTTCCGCATCAGTTCACCATGGGCATGGACAAGGCCGGACATGAGTGGATCGTGGTCGTGGTGAAGGGCACGTTCGATTTTCCGGAGAAGCCCGGCGGCCTCGTGCAGAAATCTGCGGAGCAAGTTCCGCTGGTCATGGCTGACACGCATACCGGCGCGCCTGGTTACTCAGCGACGCTGTGGGAGACCGACTTTGCTTTCCGCAAGCCGCGCTGCGACGTGATTGCCAATGGCTGCGCCTATGCACCGGGTGGACGCCCGGCGGAACGGGTGCCAGTCGGCATCAAGGTCGGCAACTGGTCAAAGCTTTTCGAAGTGGTCGGCCACCGGGAGTGGCGGGCCATAGGTCCGGTCTTCACCGCAACCGCACCGCAGCCCTTCCTGAAACTACCGATCTCCTACGATTTCGCTTGGGGCGGCGTCGACCGGTTGGACCCCGAGGATCAGCTTCCCGCCAGCTACAAATACAACCCGGTCGGCACCGGCTGGTCTCGCGCCAAGAACCAGCGTTTCATTCCAGGCCTGCGGCTGCCCAACACGCAGGCGGTCGATGAAGAAATCCGCTCCCCCTTCGGCGACTACCAGCCGATGAGCTTCGGGCCGATGGGGCGAGGCTGGCCCGGCCGCATCGAGTATGGCGGCACTTATGACCAGAACTGGATCGACAATGTGTTCCCATTCCTGCCGCAGGATTTCGACGAGCGGTACTTCCAGATGGCGCCGCCTGACCAGCAAATCGATCATCCGCGTGGTGGCGAAGAGGTGGTGTTAGTGAACCTGACGCCGGAAGGGCGCGTAAGCTTCCGGCTGCCCTCGACCGCGCTGCCGATGACGCTGTTCAAGGGCGGCGAGAAGTCATTGGAGGAGAGCGTCCATCCGGACACTGTCCTGCTCGACCCAGAGAACAGTCGCTTCTCGCTCGTATGGCGCGTTTCGCAGCGCATTCACAAGACGATTCTCGATTTTTCGGAATGCTGGGTTGGGCCGCCCACGGAGTCGATGCTGCGTGCGCGTGCGACCGGTAGGGACTATGTCCGTAGTGAGGGGACCGTTCCCGAGGAGGTGGAAGACGCATGAGCATAAGGCTCGACATTGCCTCGGTCGGCATGGTGACAGCGGTCGGTCTCGATGCGCCGTCGGCCTGTGCGGCAATGCGCGCGCGCCTGGATGGCTTCCAAGAGACAAGGTTCGTCGGATCCGGGACCGACTTTCAGATCGGCGCGCCCGTGCCGTTGCCGCGAGACTGGATTGGCGAAAAGCGCATGGCGCACTTGGCCGCGGCCGCGATTTGCGAGGCGTTCGACGCTGTCCCGCAGGCGCGAGGCCAGACCGCACTTATCCTTTGCCTCGCCGAGGAAGATCGCCCGGGCCGTCCGGTCGGCGACAGCTTCAGCTTGCTCCGCAGCGTTTCGGAGATCACGGAAATCGAACCCAGCATTCGCTCGCGCATCGTCGCGCATGGCCGGCCTGCCGGACATATCGCACTTGATCAGGCGCGGAGGATGATTTCGTCCGGTGACGTGCCCTATGTGATGATCGCAGGCGTTGACAGCTACCTGACTGCGCCTACGATCGCTTATTATCTCGGCGAAAATCGTCTGCTTGCCGCCGATAATCCTAATGGCTTCATTCCGGGTGAAGCTGCCGCCGCCGTCCTGTGCACGCGCTCGCGTAGCGATGGGCTTTGCCTCTTCGGACTGGGTTTGGCGCGTGAACCCGCACCGATCTACAATGCCGAGGATCTGCCGTTGCGTGCCGACGGCATGACTTCGGCTTACAGTGCTGCGTTCAAGGAAACCGGCATTGAGATGAACCGGCTCGGCTACCGGATCGCCGACCTTATCGGCGAACAATATTGGTTCAAACAGAGCGCTTTAGCGAGCCTGCGGTTGCTACGCGGGCGTCACGATTTTCAGGACATCTGGTCGCCTGGCGAATCCCTCGGCAATGTCGGCGCAGCCGTGGTTCCACTAATGATCGGCATGGCCTGGACGGCCGCCCGCAAGGGATATGCCGCCGGCAATCCAGTGCTGATCGAGGCATCGAACGATGCCGGTGCCTGCGGGGCGGCAATACTGGCCGCGAGGGCAGCCTGATGACTGTCTACGCGAACGGCCTCGAGGTCGCATGCAAAGCACAAGCCAACAAGGTGATCGCTGCCTTTCCGGACGTCTGCTTCACTCCACCTGAAAATCCCGCAACTCCGCCAGGCGTACCCATTCCCTATCCCTCGTTCGGACTCGATTCCGACACCGACAATGGCACCGGCACCGTCAAGATCGGTGGCCAGACCATCACCCAGAAGAACAAATCGTACTATACCAAGACCAGCGGCACTGAGGCCGGGTGCGCGGCTAAGAAGGGCGTGATCACCTCGGTTAACACTGGCAAGGAGTATGCCGTCGCCTGGTCGGGCGACGTGAAGGCGGATGGCGAACCAGTCAGCCGCATGACTGACCTGTCGACCAACAATCATGCTTCACCGACCGGCAATGCACCGCCTTGGCCGAAGATCGGAAAGTTGAAAGTTGGCAAGCAGTCCTGCACCTCGATCCTGGCAAAGCTCGGCATGAAGGTGCACCGCTATGGCGACGCAAGCAAGGAATGCGCGTCCAACCAGCAATCGGACCACATCCTGCAGAACGCCTGTTTCCAGAATTCGCGCGGCGGCCAAGCCATCAGCACAACGCCCAGCTATACGATGAACGATGCGCCCTGCGTCTGCCTGGAAGACGCCACCGATCCGAACACCGAGCATGGCCGCAAGACAGCCGCTCAGGGCGAATGGGCAAAGGCACAGCGCGCGAAAGGCACGAACCCAACCTACGAGGAAGTTCGAGAAGCCAATATGGAGGCCATGAAAAAGGCCAAGAACATCCCGGACGGACCACGAGGCAAGGAGCACCCCGCCATCGAATGCCTGAGGATGATTTGTGACATTCACTTCAAGGAGATGATGAGCGGACCTGAGAAAAACAAGGACAGCACCGAGGCGCGCGCACCAGCGACCGGAAAGTTCAAACCTACCCCATCGAGCACGGTTCGCAGACGCTAAGGAGAGATAACATGGCTGACTACAGCGTAACGGTAAACGGCACCGTTGCAGCGGATGATGGAACCATTTTCTCCGCCGTCGCGTATTACGACGGAGAGAGTTTCTACTCGTTCGTCATCTCAGAATCCGACGTTGCCAGCGACGACAATCAGACCGATCGAATTTACGAAAAGCCAAGTTGGTTCACCGATATATGGCGTTCCAGTTCCGGTCGTCTCTATGTGTGCGACGACAATGGCGTAGTGCATTCGGGTTCGGGGACTGAATGGACGGAAAGCCAGGTCTCGCCTCGTCACTTGAATACCGTCTGGGGCTTCGACGACAACACCGTCTATGCTGGTGGATCTGAGGGGTTGTCTATCGATGGGACGGCGCACGCTGGTCCGCGGTTAGCCCTGCGCTCGGTAACACCATTCTCTGCATCGCAGGGTCGTCGCCGAGCAACCTTTATGTGTCCGGCGAAGGAGCGCTTCTCTGGCACTATGACGGTAGACAGTGGACTCAGATCCAGTTGCCGACCAACGCAATCTTGGTTGGGCTATTGGTACTGTCGGCGACCGACGCCCTGGTCTCCGGCAGCGCAGGGACCCTATTTCGAGGCGGCGGTCTTGCCTGGACCGATGTTTCGCAACGTGGTCGGGACTTCTACAAGATGGCGTTTTACCGAAAGGCAATACACATTGCCGGTGGCGGTCAAGGCGTGTTCACGTTCGACGGGGTTACGGTTTCCACCCTGAAGCACGGCTTCCCCGTCTATCGGCTGTCATCCAATCGCAAATATCTGACACTGGCGGGAGGCAACTCCGCCATAAGATATGACGGCTCTGAATGGGTCGGGCCCGACTACACCTGACGGCTTGAAGTAGGTTTGGGCTTCGCAGCAAGGTAAGCCCGCACCCTTCCAAGATCGAGATCAACAACCCGCAATACCTCTTTGATAGACAGCATGCGCAGGACGAACAATTCGCCGGCTTCGGGATACTCGGCGTAGCGCTCCTTTGCGATTTCGCGACCGACCTCGCCCGAAATGCGCAGCCCATCAAGGTGTGCTTCCAGACGCTCGATGAGTCGAGCAAGCCGTTCCTCATCCATGTCCGGATTCTTGCCGGGATTGAGCAAGTTGTAGTCGTATACCGTCCAAAGGAACGCGGCCATCTCCGCGTGCTGGCGGACAATCTGGCGAAGGATGGGCGCAGGCATCAGTTCAGATTGACGGAGCCGCCGCGGATGCGGTTGGCGGCACTGGCGTGGCTCGTGACATAGGTGCCGCGGATGGTTATATGCCCATCCTTTTCCATGATGATCGTAGCCTTGCCGCAACGCAGTTCAAGACGGTCATTCGCGGTGATCCGCATTCGCTCTCCGTCTCGGATGATGTGCGGAACATTTGACCGGTGCGCTGGATCGATGATGCGCCCGACAATCAGCGGCCGACCGGGATCTCCGTCCTGAAACAACAGCGCTACCTCCGCGCCGATCATGTCGGAGGTCAGTTCAGCGAGGCTGCGCGCGGCCACCGCTGTCTCCCGAGGGTTTCCCGGGAAGACGACAAGGGGCGCATCCTCGCCGAAGCCCAGGAAGATGCCAATCACCACGCCGTCAATGCGCTCCACGGTCGTCGTCATCAAAGCCCCTCAGTTCTGCTTTATCTCCGAGCCTTTCATGGTGATGTCGCTCGATGCCTTCACATTGATCTTGCCGGACCCGCTGACGGAAATGTCCTTGCCGGAGATATTGATAGTGCCGTCCTTCTTCATCGCGATAGCGGCAAAGCCGCATGTAATGGTGATGGCATCGCCAGCTTCAATGATGAGGGTTTTGCCTACCTTTATGGCTCCGTCCTCACCCACCTGCACGAGACTGCCTTTCGCTATTTTCAAGGCCCGCGAACCGCCGACATCGGTCGCATCGTCCTCAGCTATCTTGGCGTTCCGCCCCTTCCCGATCTCGGAGGCATGCGCCCCACCTATCTTGAAGCTCTGATTTGCGCCAACGTCCACCGATTGATTGGCCGCTACCGTCCAGCTGTCATCGGCACCGATCTGATGACTCTGTGCCGTTCCCACAGTGACAGATCGCGACGCCCCGATCGTGTTCGTCTGCGAGGCGCCCACCGTCCTCGCTTCAGCCGCCCCCACCGTATCGACGCGCGCGGCCCCCACCGTCACCGTCTGCACCAGCCCCACCGTCTGCGAGTGGTTGGCGTCGATATTCTCCGTCGAATTCGCCACGACATGGATGGTCTCATTCGCATGGACCGTTAGCTTACGGTTCGCGCCCACCGTTTCGGTGTCGTTGCTGCCGATGTTGGTGGTCTGGTCGACGCCGATCTTGACCGTCTTGTTGTTGCCGACGTCCTCATCGAGGTTGTGGCCGACGGAGTGCTTGGCGTCATGGTCGATGCGGTCGGACTGGTCGTGCTGGACCAGCTTGTTGCGGTCGTGCTTGATCAGCAGATGGTGGTCTTTCTGCGCCTGGAAATTGACCAGCTCGGAGCCGGCCTTGTCCTCGAACATCAGCTCATTGTAACCGCCGCCGCCCTTCGAGGAATTGGACTTCCAGCCCGATTGCGTCGCATTGCCCGGCAGCCCGTAGGGCGGCATCTGCGACGCGTTGTAGACCCGGCCAGTGATGATCGGCAGGTCCGGGTCGCCTTCGATGAAGTCGACGATCACCTCCTGGCCGATGCGCGGGATCTGGATAAAGCCCCAGCCGCTGCCGGCCCAGGTTTGCGACACCCGCACGAAGCAGGAAGAGTTCTGGTCCTTCTTGCCGAGGCGGTCCCAGTGGAACTGCACCTTCACGCGCGCATACTTGTCGGTGAAGATTTCTTCGCCCGAAGGGCCGACCACCGTCGCCGTCTGCGGACCGCGCATGATCGGTCGCGGCGTGATGCGCGGCGGCCGGTAGGGCAATTTGGTGGGCGCCACGCCGAGCACCACCTTGAAATTCTCGCTATGGGCCTCGTTCTGGGTCCGGTAGCCCGGGTCGAACAGCCGGTATTCGGCGCTGATCACCAGATAGTCCTGGTTCTGGTCGTCGCGCGGAAAGCTTTCCAGCTTGAACTTGCAGCCGGAGAAAAGGCCGCGCACGGTGCCCACCGCCGTGCTGCGCTGGTGCACTGCCTGGAGTTCCTCGCGGCGAATTCCCGCAATCGTGTCGCCTCGCCCGACGTCGAGATGCGCGCCGGGCTGACGGTAGTTCTCGGAAGCGGCCTCCTTGTGGCTGAACGGCTGGGCGGACTTCGCCATCAAATCCGCGCCGGGCTTCTCGAAATCATAGTCGGTGTGTGCATAGGCCCCGGCCGCACCGCGCTGCCGGGAATCCATTCGGTGATGTATTCGACGTCGCGTCGCGAGCCCTGGCCCTCGAAATTGTAGAGCACCTTCTCGTAGCCGGGTGCCGGCTTCAGCTTGCTCATCGCGTCGCAGAGCACCAGGGTATGCTTGCCCTCGTCATGCTCGAAGAAATAGAAGATGCCCTCGTGCTCGAGCAGCCGCTGCACGAAATCCAGATCGCTTTCGTCATACTGGACGCAATATTCGCGCTGCGGGTAAGACCCTTGCAGCCGCTTCTCGAATTTCGCGATGCCGTATTTCGAGAAGATTTTCTCGACGATCTCGACCGCCGTCATATTTTGAAAGATGCGGCAATCGGTGGTGTTGCCGAGGAACCAGAGCCATGGCCTGACCATCGCCTCATAAAAGCCGAGCCTGTCCTCGATGCGGATGAGCTTGAATTCCGACACAAGCCCGCTGAACCAGCGTTTCGGATCGGATTCGCCCTCGACCGAAACGACGCCGCCCAGCATCTTCAGCGGATCGACGTCGTGGCTTTTGGAGACGAAGCCGACCGTATAGGCGAAACAACGGCTGATCTCGTCGCGCCCGACGAGATGGGTGAAGGTCAGCACATCGCCGCCAACGGGCGTCTGCACAACCGTGGCGCGTTCGTTCGGCATGGGTCGTGCCCCTCCTGGACGCGGCCGCCAGTATGATGGATTGAAGCCCCCGCTATGTTAACCGCATCACGTTCGGGAACTTTTCGCACCCACCGCACCGGACCGTTTTCAGCCTAGCACATGTTTGGTGGCGGCCAAACAACAGCTGTGGCTAAACGCCGGTGTGAAACGCTCCTCTCCCGCCGCGCTCGCAAGCTGCTAGAATGCCAGAGCAATTCTCGGAACCGCGCATAGCGGTTTTCCGTTCGGAGTTGCGTGAAAAATAAGCATTTGTTGACCAAGTTCGGCGACGCTTCGGATGTTCATCTCGCTCCAGATCAGCAATGTCGACAGGCTGCCATCCGGCGCCGCCGCGAGCTACGCCGCCCGCGACCGCAGCTTCGAGATCGGGCGCGAGAATTGCGACTGGACGCTTTCGGATCCGGACAAGATCATCTCGGGCCGGCATTGCGAAGTCCGCTTCCAGGCGGGCGGCTTCTGGCTTTACGACATCTCTCGCAACGGCACCTTCGTCAACGGCTCCAGCCAGCGCATGGCCGGTCCGCACCGGCTGGCGCATGGCGATCGGATGCTGATCGGCCGCTATGTCGTTGCGGTCTCAATTGACGAGGAAGGCGCCGCCGCCGGCCACCCGCGAACCCAGCCAGCGTCGACGCAACGCGAGCTGCCGCCATCGACGGGCAGACCGCTGGAGCTCGGCAAAGAGCCCTTCTTCAGTCGGACGGAACAGCGGCCCGGGACGGGAGCGGCATCGACATCTTCGGCGCTGCGGCCGCCCCCAACGCCGGCAAAGCCGGGTGGCCAGCCGGCGGGAACCGATATGCTGCTGCAGGATATCGCGAAGGCGGCCGGCATTTCGCCCGACCTGCTTCAATCGCGCGCTCCGCATGAGGTGGCCGCCGAGATCGGTACCGTGCTGAGGACCACCGTCGAGCAACTGTCGCTGCTGCTCAAGGCGCGCGCGGCGGCCAAGGTGCTGGCCAAGAGCGCCAACCGCACGATGATCGGCGCCGAAAACAACAACCCGCTGAAATTCGTTCCCGGCACCGACGACATACTGGAGATCATGTTCGCCAAACGCCGGACCGGCTATCTCGACGCCGCGCACAGCGTCGAGGACGCCTTCCGGGACCTCAAGACGCATGAATTGGCCACTTACGCCGCCATGCAGGCGGCGCTTTCCAGGCTGCTCGACGACCTGTCGCCGGAGGCCATCGCCAGGAAGCTGCCGCCGGCCTCCTTCTCATCGAAGAAGAGCCAGGCGTGGGATGCCCTCGTCGCCACCTGGCGGACGATGGAGGAGAAGCATGAAAACGGCATGCTCGACGTCTTCCTGGCCTATTTCAGCGAAGCCTATGCCAAGGCCAGCAAGCAGAAGTAGGTGGACCCGGGCTATGTGACGGGTCTCACAGAAGAAAGCGCTGCTTCGAGCATCCTGCTTTCCGATTTCAATCAGCTGCCTGTACGGTTAGGATAGCGTACGGAAGCTTGCCTGGCGGGCAAAGCGGCGTGGCTTGGGGCGTGTGCAGCAATGTCATGTTTCGGCGAGATGAGCCTTTCCATCCGGCCCGCCCCCAAAGCTCGGCTTGAAAAGCCGGCAGCCGACCTCATTTCCCTTCAAGGAAATGTTCGCCGCGCCACGACGGTGGATCGACGATGAGTTCGAAGGACGATCCCTCCCGGCCGGCGGACAAGACCGTCATCCGAGCGCCACGTTCCTCTTCGGCTGGCGCTGAGCCCGCTGCGACACCCGCCAGGGAATCGACGGTTTTCGACCCCGGCGTCGGCCGGCGGATGCCGACAGGCTGGTCCTCCGGAACCGTGGTCGTTCAAAACCCGGTTCCCGGGGCTGCCGCTGCAGCGGCGGCGCCCGCGTTGCAACAGGAAATCCTGCTTAGTGCCGCGGATGGCGTGAATTACGCCGCGGCAAATCCAATCCTCGCGGCCGCGGCGCCCTTGCTGGTGCTGTTCAGCCAGCTGCGGCTGATGCCGGTCGAGCGGCAGGCGGCCCCTTTGGCAGAACACATCACCGAAGCGATCGAGACATTCGAGCGGGAGATGGCGAAAGCCGGCATCGCCGAGGAAGACGCGCGGATTGCTAAATTTGCTCTATGCGAAACCGCCGACGATCTGGTCGGCAACCTGCCCTGGCCGAAGGACGAGGGCTGGATCGGGCACAGCCTGGTGGCGCGGTTCTTCCACACAAAGCCCACCGGGGGAGCCGGTTTCTACGAGGCGCTGAACAATATCCTGGCCCGGCCGGAGGGTCATCACGACCTCCTCGAACTGATGCATGCCTGCCTGTCGCTCGGGTTCGAGGGCCAGTATCGTGGGAGGGTCGGCGAACGGGACGCGCTCGAACGCGTCCGGCGCGACGTCTACGACACGATCCGCTATTTTCAACCGCGCGCCGGGGACGACATCTCGCCCCATTGGCAAGGCATGGCGGCGGCGCTGTCAAAGCCCCGGGCGCGGTTGCCGCTATGGGCGGTCGCGGCCGCCGCGGCGACGCTGGTGACGGCGGCCTTCTTCGGGCTACGGATCCTGATCACCGACGAGGGCGACGCAACAGCCGGCGAATTGCTGGCGCTCAATCCCTCGACGCCGGTCACCATCGAGCGCGCGAGCGTCGCTCCGGTTGCCGAGCCGGCTGTAGCCGCTCCGCCGGAAGCCACCCCGCCGCCTCCTGCCGTTCCCACCGTAACCCAGATCGACGTTCCCACCATCGCCCAGATCGACCGCATCCGCGCCGCGCTCGCCAACGAAATCGCCGGCGGCGGGCTGACGGTCGGCACCAAGGGCAACTTCATCGTGGTCGAAATCAGCAACCAGCTCTTGTTCGCGCCCGGGCAAGCCGAACTGAAGCCGGAGTTCCAGCCCATCGCGGCGGACATCGCCACGGCTCTCAATGCCGAGCCCGGACCGATATGGATCGTCGGCCACACCGACAATGTGAAGCCGAAGAAGTCGAGCCAGTTCAAATCGAACTTCGATCTTTCCGTCGCGCGCGCCAAAGCCGTACAGGCGATGGTGGCGAACGAGCTCAAGGACCCGTCGCGGGTCGCGGTGGACGGCAAGGGCGAGGACGAACCGATCGCCGACAATGCGACGGCGGACGGCCGCGCCAAAAACCGCCGCGTCGACGTGATGATCCCGAAGGAGGAGACGTTGTGAGCGCGCGCGGCGGGGAGCGGCACTGATGCGCTGGGTGCTGCGGCTGTTCAGCCTGCTCGCACTTGCCGGCTTCTCGGCTGCTGTCTGGTATGCGGGGCCGCTTATCCGGTATGCCGATACACGCCCGCTCGGACCGGTCTGGCTCCGGACAACGATCATCGGCGCGGCCGTTGCGCTGCTTGCAATCTTCTACGGCATTCGCTTCTGGCGAGCGCGCAAGGCGCAGAACGCGCTTGAAACGGGCATCGTACGCAGCGGCGACCGCAATGACGATTCAGAGGTGCTCGAGGCGCGTATGAGCGAGGCCATCGCGACCCTGAAGCAGTCGAGCGGCAGGCGCAACTTCCTCTATGAGATCCCGTGGTACATCATCATCGGCCCGCCGGGCGCCGGCAAAACGACGGCGCTGGTCAATTCGGGGCTGAAATTTCCGCTTGCCGGCTCCGGCAATGCCCAGCCGCTGGCCGGAGTCGGCGGCACGCGGTCCTGCGACTGGTGGTTCACCGAGGATGCCGTGCTGATCGATACGGCCGGCCGCTACACGACGCAGGATTCGGATGCCCAGCGCGACAAGGCGAGCTGGCTCGGTTTCCTTGTACTGCTCAAGAAGTACCGCACCCGGCAGCCGATCAACGGCGTGATCCTCGCCATCAGCGTCGCCGATCTGATCGGCTTCGACGACCAGCAGCTCGATGCGCATGTCACCGAGATACGAAGCCGGCTGCGGGAGTTGCACGAGACGCTGAAGATCCAGTTTCCGGTCTACCTGCTCTTCACCAAGGCGGACCTCGTCGCAGGCTTCATGGACTATTTCGGCGATTTCGATGAAGTCCGCCGACGCAAGGTCTGGGGCGCGACGTTCCAGACCACCGACCGCAACAGGAACATGGTCGGCGAAACCTCGGCCGAGTTCGACGCGCTGGCCAGGCAGCTTGCGGGCGAGATCGCCGACCGCCTGCAGGACGAGGCCGATCCGGTGGCGCGCATCGCGATCTTCGGCTTCCCGGCCCAGTTCGTCGCGCTACGAACCCGCGTCGTGCGGTTCGTCACAAGCCTTTTCGATGCCTCGCGGGCCCAGGTGAATGTCAGCCTGCGCGGCCTTTATTTCTCTTCGGGCACGCAGGAAGGAACACCGATCGACCAGGTGCTGGGCGCGATCGGCCGCAATTTCGGCAGCGCTTCGCAGGCGCATCTTTCCGGTACCGGCAAGAGCTTCTTCCTGCATGATCTTCTGGCGAAGGTGATCTTCCCCGAGGCCGGCTGGGTCTCGTTCGACAGGACAGCGGAGCGGCGCGCCAGGCTCGCCAGGTTTGGCAGCCTCGCCGCAATCGCATTGGTAGCTTTTGCAGCGCTCGGCGTGCTGGGCCTCAGCTACTTTGCCAACGAGTCGCTGATCGGCTCCACGAGACAGGCGATGGCGCAGTATCGGGACGGCGCGGATTCGCTGCTCAGGAGCACGACAGTTACCGATGTCGACCTCGAAAACGTCATCGGCCCGCTCGATCAACTGCGCAATCTGCCGGCGGGATATGAGACCGCCGGCCAAACCAAGCCGATCGAGGAGAGTTTCGGGCTCAGCCAGCGGGAGAGGCTTCTGTCGGCGTCCAAATCCGTCTATCGGCAGGCGCTGGAGCGTAGCTTCCGCTCGCGTCTGCTGGTTCAGGCGGAGCGCACGATCCAGGCCAAGATGGCCGACCCGATCGCGCTCTACGAACCGTTGAAGATCTATCTGATGCTGGGCGGCAAGGCGCCCAAGGTCGACGACGAGCTGATCATCTCCTGGATGAAGCAGGATTGGGAGGAAAACCGCTACCCCGGCGAGAACAACCGCGAAGGCCGCGCGCAGCTCGAAAAGCATCTGCGCGCCATGCTGGCGCTCGACGATGCCTACGACCCGGTGTTCGAGCTCAACCAGCCGCTGGTCGAGGCCGCGCAACGATCGCTCGGACGCATGAGCCTTGCCGACCGCGCGTCGGCGCTGATCAGATCGGCGGTCTATGCGGCAAGGCTCCAGGATTTTTCCGTTGCCGCCAAAGCCGGTCCGGAGGCGCAGCTGCTGTTCGAACGCATGGACGGCGCAGAGCTCGCCGACCTTGGCGTTCCCGGCCTCTACACCAAGGCGGGGTTCAACGGTTTCTACCTGCCGCAGCTCTCGCGCATCGCGCAAATGCTGGTCGATGACCAGTGGGTTCTCGGCGGCGGCGGCGAGCAGGGCGGCATCGATCAGGACCTGCCCAGGCTCGGCCCCGAACTCATCGATCGCTACGGCAAGGAGTTCGCCTCCGCCTGGAACGGCGCGCTCGACCAATTGAAATTCAAGGCGATGCTGAAGGACAAGCCGCAATATATCACGCTCTCGGCCGCCGCCTCGCCGGACTCGCCGCTGGACCGGCTGTTCACGGCCATTGCCGATGAAACCGCCCTGACAAAAGACGGCGCCGCCTTCGCAGGCGACACCGGAACGGCGCAGCAGGACCCGGTCGTTATGGCCAAGGGTCTCGCCCGCATCGGTCTGCAGATCGCCGGCGGCAAGTCGCAGAGCCGCGCCGGGGCAAGCTCGTCCGCCACGCAGAATGCCGGCGCCTCCGTCGAGGCGCAGTTCAGGCCGTTCCAAGCGCTGGTGAGCGGCTCCAGCGGTCGCCGCCCGCTCGATGCGCTGACGCAAAACTTCCACGACATCTACCAGAGCGTGAAGCTGGCAGCGGATGTCCCCGCGCAGACGGAGCGCGTCAACGCGAACCTGAAGCTGCAGATTTCGACGATGCGCGCCAATGCCTCGCGCCTGCCCAAGCAGCTCGCGCGCATGGTCGACGCGGCGGCGGACGAGTTCGAAGGCAATGTCGCCGAGACTTCGGTAGCCAACCTCAACCAGATGCTCGACGAGACGGTCACGCGCCCCTGCGAGGAAGCCGTCAACGGCCACTATCCCTTTGCCGGCGACGGCAGCGAGGAAATCTCTCTTGCCGATTTCGCCAAGCTGTTCGCACCGGGCGGCCTGATGGACCGGTTCTTTGCGCAGAACCTGGCGCCGCTGATCGACATGACAGGCC
Source organism: Mesorhizobium sp. M1A.F.Ca.IN.022.06.1.1 (assembly GCF_003952605.1). Taxonomy (NCBI): domain Bacteria; kingdom Pseudomonadati; phylum Pseudomonadota; class Alphaproteobacteria; order Hyphomicrobiales; family Phyllobacteriaceae; genus Mesorhizobium; species Mesorhizobium sp. M1A.F.Ca.IN.022.06.1.1. Next base: position 1,670,035 of record NZ_CP034455.1, read on the forward strand.
AGGACTGGACCTGGAAGCAGGAGGCCCGCTCCAGCCGCGACCTCGCCAAATCGACCTTGAAGGCGTTCCAGTCGGCGGCGGAAATCCGCAGCGCCTTCTTCCCCTCCGGCGGTTCGGCGCCGTCGGTCTCGATCACCTTCACGCCCTCCTCGCTGAACAGCGAGGTGGATAGCGCGGTGCTCAACATAGATGGGCAGACGGTGCAAAGCACGCAGGCCGGCAATGCGCCGAGCACGGTGACATGGCCGGGCGGCGGCGCTTCCGGATCCGCGAGCCTCAGCCTGACGCCGGAGATGCCCGGCCGCGAGTCCGCCCTCAAATTCGAAGGGCCATGGGCTCTGAAGCGCCTGCTGGACAAGGCGAGCGTCACCAGCAACGGCGCCGGCGCCGAGGCGCGCTTCGTGATCGGCGGACGCGACGTCGCCTACAAGATGGAGAGCGGCTCTGGCGCCAATCCCTTCCTGCTCCCGGCGCTGTCCCGGTTCAGCTGTCCGAAGGCATTCTGAGATGGCGCCGTCATGGTCGATCGGATCGTTCCCGAGCAGCACCGTCTCCCGCCTTCATTTTGATACTCTAAAGTATGCGCTTGTGGCAAACTGGCCTGGGCACGCGGCCCATCGTTCGTCACAGAGGACGCTCGCGAAGCGCTTGGTGGCAAATTGAGCACTGTCGCCCTTTCCATTGAGAGTTTCGGCGTCAGCCACAAAGGCTGTGTGCGCGACCACAACGAAGACAACTATCTGGTCGAGCAACAAGCCGGCCTTTGGGTGGTGGCCGACGGAATGGGCGGCCATGAGGCCGGCGAGGTCGCTTCGGCCAGCATCGTCGACCACCTGGCGACGATCGGCATTGCGAGCTCGGCGCCGGACCTTCGCGCCCGTTTCGAGGACCGGCTGAGCCGCGCCAATGCCGAGATCCGCAACATATCGCGTTCGCGCGGCATCACCATCGGCTCCACCTTCGCCGCCCTGCTCGCCATGGAGGGGCGGTTCGCGGGCCTGTGGGCCGGCGACAGCCGCATCTATCTGGTACGCGGCGGCGCTATCTCGCAGATTTCCAGGGATCATACCGAAGTCCAGGAGCTGCTAGACCGGGGCATGATCAGCGCCGAGGAAGCGCTCACCTGGCCGCGCCGCAATGTGATCACCCACGCCGTCGGGGTCAGCGACGAACTCGAGATCGATTTTCAGCAAGGCGAGCTGATGCCGGGGGATATCTTCGTATTGAGCACCGACGGGCTCACCGCGCATGTCAGCGACGCGGAGATCGAAGGGGCGGTGAAGTCCGCGCCGCCGCAAGCCGCGTGCGAGAAGCTGCTGGAGACGGTGCTGGCGCGCGGCGGAACGGACAATGTCACCATCGTGCTGGTCAGGATCGGCGACGGACGCAACGGACCGCTCGATGCGGATCGGTCCAGGGGCTGAGACAGATGAGCGACGACGACAGGACGCGGATTTCGCCGAACCTCGCAAATACTGGCGTCGGCACGCAGCTCAGCGGCATCTACGAGCTCGACGAGCGCATCGCATCCGGCGGCATGGGCGAAGTCTATCGCGGCCACAATATCCAGACCGGCGACCATGTCGCGATCAAGATAGTGCTGCCCGAGTTCGCGCGCGACCAAACCATTCTGTCGCTGTTCCGCAAGGAAGCCTCGATCCTCAACCATTTGTCGCATGACGCGGTGGTGCGATACCACGTCTTCACCATCGATCCGGGGATCGGCCGCCCCTACCTGGCGATGGAGTTCGTCGACGGCCAGTCGCTGTTCGATGTCATGCGGCGCGGCCCGATGGCGCCACCGGACGTGCGTCGGCTTTGCCATCGCCTCGCCTCGGGCCTGAGCGCCGTGCATCAGGCCGGCGCGGTCCACCGCGACCTTTCGCCCGACAACATCATCCTGCCGGGCGGCCGGGTCGAGCGGGCCAAGATCATCGACTTCGGCATCGCGCGCTCGGCGAATGTCGGCGGCGAGACGCTGATCGGCGGCAAATTCGCCGGCAAATACAATTACGTCTCGCCCGAACAGCTCGGCCTCTATGGCGGCGAGGTCAGCGAGCAATCCGATATCTACAGCCTCGGCCTGGTGCTGGCCGCCGCGCTGCGCGGGAAGCCGCTCGACATGAGCGGCTCGCAATATGAGGTTATCGAGAAGCGCCGCACCGTGCCGGACTTGTCGGACATCGATCCCGATTTCCGCGAACTCATCGAAGCGATGTTGCAGCCGGATCCTCAAGACCGGCCCGCCAGCATGGCCGAGATCGCCAGGGCAACGCGTGACGACGATCTCGACGCGACCTTGCCGCCGCCCGGATCGTTTGCTCCGCGGGAACGATCCGGCTTGCCGCGCGCCGGCTGGACGGCCTTGCCAAACACCAGTCCCCCGGCTTCTGCTGTTCCCGACGAACCGCGTTTCGTTCCGCATGTGCGGCCTGCGCACCTGTCGCAACCGAGGCCGGCGCCGGCGGCGGCTCCGGCCAGTGCGTCAAGCCGACCTGCGGAGCGAAAGCCCTCGCGGATCCCGGCCATAACGGGCGGCGTCGCGGTTCTGGCAGTCCTGGCGGCGGCCGGCGTCTATTTCAGCGGCGCGTTGGTCACTCCGCCCGCCGTTGAAATGCCTGGGCCTCTTACGCCGAAGCCGGCGGCAAAACCCGTCGCGGAAGCGCCCCAGCCGGTAGCGGAGGCACCGACGCCTCAGCCAGAAGCACCGCAACCTCGGCCGCAAGCGCCGGCCGAACCGCAGCCGGAAGAACCGAAGGCGGACAGCTCAGCCACCGTTGAGCCGGCAAAGCCTGCCGCTCCGGCTCTGCCGCAACCGCAAGACACGACACAACCCGTCCAGAAGCAGGCCGAGACTGAGCAGAAGCCGACACAGCCTGCCCTATCGGCTGCGCCGCAACCGCAGGACAAGACCGCCCAGAAACAGGCGCAAGTAGAGACCGGACAGAAATCCGAGCCGACACCGCCTGCCCCTTCAGAGAGCTTGGCCAAAAACAACCAGGCGAAAGCCTCGCAGCCGGCGGAGCCCGAACCGGCTCAGCCGTCGGTCGAGAACTTGCCGGCACCCCTGCCGAAAGCAGCGGAAAACCAAAAGCCGTCGAGCCCGACGGCGGAAGCTGCTGCGGCGCCGGAAGCAAAACCGCCGGCGACGAAACCGAGCGCATCCGACCTCGTCGACGCTCTGTCCAAATTGTCGAAGTCGAAGACGCCGGCGCCGCAAGTTACGGAAAACCAAAATCAGGCGCCGGCTTCGACTGCGCGCCAGCCGGCAGCGCCCGAAGCGGCTACTCAGCCGGCAAGGCCGAAAGTCTCGACCACACAACCGGCACCACTGCCGCAGCCACCGCCGGCCAACAAGCCATCTCAAAATACCGACGTCGCAATCAATCTGCCAAAGCCCCAGGTTCCGCCGCCGCCAAACAAAACCGACGCGTTGGCTCAGCGCGCCTCTTGGGTGCGCGACTTCAGCGGCGGCAATTGCTTCTACGCGACCCTGACATCGGCAACGGGCACATCCGCGGCGATCGAGGGATTCGGAACGGCCGTGCAGCCTTTCGAGCAACTGCTCGGTGCGTTCCAGTCCAGGTTCAACGTCGAGCCGGACATCAGCGTGCGCCTGATTACCCCATCACAATGCGGCGTACCCACCTTCCTGCACCTTCTCGACCGAAGCGAGGCTGAACGACCGCAGCTCATGCTCGACCGGACGTCGGTGCCCGACGGATCACCGATCAGCGGCACGCTGGTGACGCGCGGGGGGCTCATCTCCAGCGTGTTGCTGATCAACCACAATGGCACCGCCTTCAACCTCGACAGCCGCATGGTCGCGCAGCCGGACAGGGCGACCTTCAAGATCGCCATCGATCTCGCCGCTGACGACAAGGCGGCCGGCAAGGCTTTGCCTCAGGTCATCCTGGTGATCACCGGGCCACGGGACGTCCAGGCCGCGATGTTCGCGGGCCCGACCCCCGCCTCGGAAGTGCTGCCCCGGATCCTTAAGGAGATCCAGACGGACGATTCCGGATTTTCGGCCACCGCCAAGTATTTCCGGCTTGGCGGATAGCGCGGACGCCGATGGTTCTCTGCCGCCTGCTCTCTTCCACCCTTTCCCAGTCACGCAAGGAGCGCGGACCGATCCGGCCTGTTGCTGATCGCATCGGCCGCATGAAGCTTGCTGCGCTTGCCGGCATGGCTTTGCTCTCCATGCTATCCGTCAACAAGGCACATGCCGAATTCACCGTCTGCAACCAGACGCTCGACGTCGTCAACCTCGCCGTTGGACAGAAGGTCGACGATGCCGACCAGACCGACGGCTGGTGGACGATCGGCGCCAACCAATGCGTCAACGTCATCCGCGAGGAGCTGACCAACCGCTACATCTACATCTATGCCACGGACGTCTTCGGCCATGCGATCCTCACCGGATCGATCGAGATGTGCATCGACCGGCGCCGCTTCTCGATCCGCGGCATCGACGAATGCTGGCAGCGCGGCCATATCGCGGCGCGCTTCGTTGAGGTCGACACGCAGGAGCAGGTGCGCTGGACCTATTTCCTGAGCGGGAACGGCCCGTGACGCACAGCATCGACACGAGCTTCAAACTGAAGAAGCAGGCGCGCCTTGCCGAGCGCCGACGCAAGCTGTGGCGCTGGATTCTTTCCGGCGTTGCGGCACTCGTCCTCGTCTCGACAGCCACGGGTTTCTACCTCACACGCGATTACTGGTCCTTCGGCGACGAGGACGAGGAACTGCATCCGGTCGAGGGGATGGATGACGTGCCGCCCGACGCTTCGGTCTATGTGCCGGCCATCATCGACCTCGCCGGCGATCCGATGTGGATCACGCTGGCGCCCGATGCCGACACGGCCAAGGGCAAGACCGTCGCGCGCCCGGCCGAGCTCGACAGTTCCGGCGCCTCGCCGCAGATCGAAATCCTGTCCGATGTAATGTTGAGCGCCAGCGAAAAATTCATGACGACGATCCCCTCGACGCAGGAGGATTTCGCCTTCTTCCAGGCGCAGCGGCAGACCGCGCCGAAATCTCCTGCAACGGCGCCGCAGGATCGGCAAGCCGCCCCCCTCGCTCCGGGCGCAGCCGACGACCAGCAAGGCGATCTTGAGAACGACCTTCAGGCCGCACCCGACGAGAGCGAAGCTCCTGCCAGTTCAGCGCCCAAGGCGGATGCCGATGATCCGGAAGCGGGCTGGAGCGAGACCGTCGACCAGGGCGAGGCCGCCCTTCCCGCTTTCAAGAAGACCCAGATCGAGAACAACACGACCGTTGCGACCGTCAGCAGCGAATACCAGCGCTTCGAGGCGACCGAGGACACATTCGTAAAAATCCTCAACGACCGCAGCCTGGACAGCGTCGTCGCCGATGCGCATTTCTCCGCCGACGACGCGAAGCTGGCGGGCGAAGCGCTGAAGACGCTGTTCAACCGTGACGGGCTGGGGGCGGGCTTTGTCGTGGCGATGCGCGGATTCAGGCCGAACCGCGAGACCACCACCATGTCGCTTATGCAGGTCTCGATCTACGCCAGGAATGTCTATGTCGGCACGCTGACGCGCAATGCTGCGGGCGCGTTCGTGTCGGGCGTCGACCCGTGGGTGCGGGAGGACCTTTTCAACTATTCAGGCGCATCCGACGAAGGCGGGCCCAAGCGCCAATATCGCCTGCTCGATGCGATATATTCGACGGCCGCCCGCAACAAGGTTCCGACCAGCGTGATCGGAGAGGCCATCATGTATCTGTCGCGAGGACAGGATCTCGACGCCTTCGCCAGCGAGGACCAGCGGCTGGTGCTGATCTACTCGCAGACGCCGCGCGGCCAGGGCGAAATCTCAGGACGGGTCCTCTATGTCGGCGTTCAGGGCACGGAGAAGACGCTCGACTGTTTCGTCTTCCAGCAGAGCGATGGCCAGTATGCGTGCGTGACGGGCAATGACGAGGTTCGCTCGCTCAGCGTCACCAACGGCATGGTCACGCCGGTGAGCGGGGTGATGACCTCGACGTTCGGCCCGCGCAAACACCCGATCCTGGGCACCGTTCGTATCCATAAAGGCGTCGACTGGGCCGCGCCGGTCGGCACGCCGATCATGGCCGCCTTCGACGGCGAAATCACCTTCCAGGGCGATGGCGGCAGCTATGGCAATCTGGTGAAGATTACTCATGCCAACGGGCGCGAGACGCGCTACGCGCATATGCAGAAATTCGCCATCGCGAGCGGCGTCGGCACCAAGATGAAGGCCGGCGACGTCATCGGCTATATCGGCACCACCGGACTTTCGACCGGCCCGCACCTGCATTTCGAGCTCTACCAGAGCGGCCAGGCGATCGATCCGCTGGGTACGGTCACCACGGTCGCCACCTATGCTTCCGGCGGCGCCGGCGGCGGCTACGGCGATGCTGCCGTCGAGACGCTGACCGACCGCATCGTCCATGTCGAAAGCGGCGGCAAAGCGCGAGCCAAGAACCCGCTCTCCTCGGCGACCGGTGCCGGTCAGTTCATCACCAAGACCTGGATTCGGATGATGAATACCTATCGGCCCGATCTCGCCCGCTCGCTGTCGACCGCCGACCTGCTCGCGCTCCGCTACGATGCCACATTGTCGCGCGAGATGGTGCGTAATCTGGCGCGCGAGGGCGAAGCCTATCTTCGCGCCCGCGGCCACCAGATCACCGCCGGGCGGCTCTATCTCTGCCATTTCCTGGGCATGGAGGGTGCTGCCCAGGTGCTGGCGGCGCCCGGCTCGGCGCAATTGAGCGCAGTGCTCGGCTCCGCCGTGATCCAGGCCAACCCTTTCCTTACCGGCAAGACCACCAGCTACGTCGTCGACTGGGCCGAGCGGAAAATGGGTCAGAAGGTGACCCGCTTGGCGTCGTCCGATCAGAACCAGCAGACGACCACGACCCAGGTCCGACAGACATCGCCGGAGTTCGAGAAATACAAGCAGGCCGTCACGGCTCTGATGAGCTCGATCCAGACCACCCTCTGAGGCCCTGTCGCGCTACCGTCGATCGCTGTTCGCAGCGTGAGTGATTCGTGCGGCTTATTCCGTCCTGATCCGCATCTCGACCCGGCGGTTGACCGGATCGTAGGGATTGGCGACGCGCGGGTGCGACTTGCCGAGACCAATCGCTTCGAGCCGGGTGGCCTGTACGCCGTTCGCAGTCAGGAATGCGGCAACCGATTTCGCCCTGCGCTGCGACAGCTCCTGATTGTAGCGATCCGAACCCGAAGCATCGGTGTGGCCTTCGACAACGAAGCTGAACGAACTCAGCCGGTTGTCTTTCAGCGCCTTGGCGAACTCGTCGAGCTCGGTGCGCGCGGTCTGGTCGAGCTGGGCCGAATCCAGCGCGAAATTGATCATCATGTCGAGCCCGGTTTTGGTGGGGGCCGCGGTCTGGTCGTTCTTGCTCTTGCACTCTTCTTCAGTGCCGACGCAAATGCCGCGCGTCGCGCCGAGATTGCCCGCGCCGGTGAAGAACTTCACGATGTCTTCGGATTTCTGAAGCGGATCAGCGGAAACGTGCGTCGAAAAAAGCACGGCCGCCAATGCAACGGCTGAACTGGCCCACCGCATGACCGTTACTCCCTGTTTGAGCGGATTTCGCTGCGGCGGACGATAGCAAATCTCGCGCCGATTGTCTGTGAACAAACACACGCTGCGTGCGCCCGTCATTTGCTAAAGCTAACGCTTGACCAGCGCCTCCGCCGGGGCTTCAGTATCCCTATTCCTAATAAGGGCGTGGCAGCCATGGCGAGGGGGCTCCAGTTCAGGACGGCGCGGGATCTCTTCAGCGCTTGCCCCGCCATTGCCCGGGACATGAAAGCGGTCCCGACAGACCAGCCCTCGATCGAGTTTTGCCGCGCGCTGCTCGCCGGGCGCGTGCCGGAGGAAGCAATCACCTTCTGCGCCTATCTGCTGCCCGAGCGCCCTGCGATCTGGTGGGCGCATGAGTGCCTAAGCAACCTTGCCGAGCTCCTCGGCGACAAGGATCTCGAATTGCTGGCGCTCGTGGGCGACTGGGTCGGCGAACCCGGCAATCCCGACCATCGCGAGGCGGTGGCCCAGGCCGTGGAGGTGCCGCCCGCGACGCCGGTTTCCTGGATCGCTTTGGCAGCAGGCGGGCGCGACGGCGGCTCGGCCATCGATCAGGCGACAGCCGGATTTCCGACCGCCCATGCCGTCAGCGCGGGGATACTGGCGGGCCTTGCGCGGGTATCGCTCGCGGACCGGTTTGCCGTGCTTTCAGCCTTCGTCGAAATGGGCATCGAGATGGCGGAGATGGAGGCGCAGCAGCAACCGGCCGATGCCTAGGCTTGCGACTGGCCGCCCCTCAATGTTATCAACCCCAGCCGCCACCGCCACCAGCCCCACCGCCCAACGGCGGGGCCACGACAGGCTTGGGCTCCTCTTCAACCGGCTTGGTCACCTTCTTGAAGGCCGCCTTCTTCTGCTTGACGACCGTCGGCGCGGTTGTCGTGCTGGTCACCGTCGGCTGAGGCCGCGCGGCTACCGGCGTCGGCTCGGATTTGGGCAACAGGGACGTGCAGCCCATGAGCGTCGCGAGGACGCCGGATAACATTGTTCCAATGAGTGCTTGCTTCAATGCCCTGCCCACAATTGCCTCCCTGTTGCTCAGAACAAATCCCGGCGCGGATTGGCCTGTTCCCAGACCGCTCGCGCCACCTTGATCAGTTGGTCGTCCATCGAACCGTTCGCGGCGATCTTCGACTTGAGTTCTCCGCGCAACTTCTTGAGCGCGGCCGTTTTCGCCTTCGTTCCAAATTTGGCCAACGTCGCCTTGGCATTCGGCAACTCGTTGCGGAGATCGAGCGCGGCCGCGAAAGCAAGGTAACGTACGGCGAGAGGCTGGTCCGCCTTGTCGCCCCGCTGCAGTTCCAGAGCCGCGCGATCATATGCGGCCGACTGATCACCGCGGTCGGTCGCTACCTCGAAAAGGCGTTGCGCCTCAGCAAGGTCCTGCTGCACACCGACACCGTCCCTGTACATACGCGCCAAGCTGCCGGGAGCGTAGGGTTGGCCGAGATCCATGGATTTCTGGAAGAGTTCGAGCGCGCTCTTGGGATCCTTCTCAACCCCAGTGCCGGCGAGATAATTTCGGCCGAGCAGGTTCATCGAATACATGTCCTGCCGTTCGACGCCCGCTTTGAGGAAGGCCACGGCGCGAGCCGGATCGGCAGGTACGCCGTTACGACCTTCCGTAAAAATCGCGGCGAGGTCGTTCATGGCATAAGTGTGCCCCATCGCCGCCGCTTTGAGCAGCAGGTCCAGGCCCTTGGTGGCATCACGATCGACGCCATAGCCGTTGAACAAAGCGCGACCCCACGAGGTCATTCCATACGGATCGCCCTTGTCGGACGCTGCGGCATAGAAGGTATTGGCCTGCTTGCGATTGACGGGCATTCCCGTTCCCGTGGCGTTGAGATAGCCAAGCTCGAACACCGCCCGGACATGCCCCATGTCGGCAGCCTCCTGGATCGCCTTCTTGGCCTCGTCGACCTTGCCGGCAACAAGCAGCGCACGCCCGAGCTGGTAGCGGAAGCGGGCGACGTCGGGATAGGCTTTCACCGCTGCCCGGCAGACATCCACGGCGTTGCTGCTGATTTCGTTCGGCAGCAGGCCGGGGACGACGCCCTGCAGGTCGAGAGGCTCGCCGGCCTCCCTGTCACAGGCGTCGACGCTTGGCGACAGTTTCATCGTCGCCGGCTTCGACGGCGTGTTGTCGGCCCTTATTTCGAAGCCGACGCTCAGCGGCTTGACGGCGCCGATCTGGGGTTCGTAGCGCAAGTGGTCGACTTCATCGGCCATCAGGCTTGAATCCGGAGACAAGGTCCGGTCCGGCAGCGACAGCGTTCCCGTTGCCGGATAGCTTGCAAGCTTCACGCTGACGGTGGGATCCTTGGTCGGAAAAACGAGCTTCAGCGGCACAGGGCCGACACCGACCGGGACGGTTACGTCACGGTTCTCGATCGCCTCGGCGGCGCCGGTGATGTGAATGCCGCGCTCCAGCACCTGCTGCTCCTGCTCGGCCTCGAGCGAAGCCATGAGCTGCTGCCCTTCGGCCGCGTTCCCGTTCTTGACCCGAAACACCAGGATACCTTGGGATTGACCGCCCCAATTGTCATGCGTGGCATAGGCCAGCATGTCGACCTCTTCCTGCGCGCCGGATCCTTTCGGCACGTCCATCTTAAGACGCGGCAGATCCTTGCCCGCAATCGGCTGGCCGACAGCGACAGGCTTGCCGTCCAGCGTCAGGCGTCCAAGCGCCGGCGGCCTTTCGATGCTGACGGTGACCGCGCCGCCGTCGACATCGACCGGCTCCGGCAGGTCAAGCGCCACCGGTCCGACGCCCGACGGCACGACCTTTTCCAGCACCGGCGGCAGTGCCGGTCGACTGGCGCGGCGCATCAGCACCACCTCGTCGATCAGCGACGAATTCTCCCAAGGAACCTGCTTGCCATCGGTGGCTTTGACCACGTCGCGGCGAACCGCCGCCATCACCGTGCGGATCTCCTGGTTGGGCGCCAGCGCCCGGCGCGAGAAGGCGGACGAGAACGGGCTGAGATCATCCGCTCCGTCATAGGCGACGGCTCCCGGCTCGGTGGCGAAGGCAATCAGCGTGTTCAGCGAGCTCTTCACCTGCGCAAGTCCGGTGCCGCCCGCGGCAATCAGCTGGTCCCGCAACCAATAGTCCTTGCGCGGGAACGGATTGTTGCGGCAGGCATCGAGGATGATCACCTGGATCTTCGATTTCGCCCGCAGCTGCTCCAGTACGTCGTCGAGCTTGATCGCCTGGACCTCGATGTCGGCCGCGGCCTTTAGCGAGGCATCGACCGGGATGAGGAAATTCTCGCCGCCGATCTGAAAACCGTGGCCCGAATAGTAGACGACGGCGAGATCGGCACCGTCCGCCGCGGCGAGATAGTTGCGGAATTGCTCCTCGAACCGAAGCTTGGTGAGATCCTTGGCGACGAACACGTCGAAGCCGGCCAGGCGGAATGTGTTCGACACATCCTCGGCATCCTTGTCCGGGTTCTTGAGAGCCGGGATGTCGCGGTATTCGGAATTGCCGATCACAAAGGCGACCCTGCGCTCCGCATGAGCTTCGAAGGCCGTGAAGCTCACGAGAACCAGGGCTGCAAGGAACGCGCAGCATCGCAGCATGGCAAATCCTTAACTGCTATGACCTGTCGGCCACAGGAACGCAGCTTGCGGCGCCGAGGTCTGTTAAAGAGTTCACAATCTGCCGGGACCAGAGCAGACCGCATGCATAACGACAGCGGGCATGCGTCTCATCCAACCAAGTTCTAAATTACTCCAGAGACCTATTCACCGCAATGACAAGACGCGTTGGATCGCCGGATTTGCGTCGCGGCCATCCAACTTCCGGTTCAGGGCTGCCGGGCGTTTGCGCTGCCTATGCCAGCCGCGCGGCGTGCCACTTCAAATGATCGTCCATGAAGGTCGAGATGAAATTGTAGGAATGATCGTAGCCCTCCTGCATGCGCAGCGTCAGCGCGATGCCTGCCTTTTTGCACGCCTCTTCGAGCAGCCAGGGACGAAGACCATCCTGGAGGAAGCCGTCGGCGCTGCCCTGGTCGACGAGCAGTTCGCCGTAACGATGGCCGTCCTCGATGAGCAGCGTGGCGTCACAGGCGCGCCAGCTCTTTTCGTCTGATCCCAGATATTTTTCCAGCGCCGGCCGCGACCAGCCCGCCGTCGTCGGCTGCACGATCGGCGCGAAGGCCGAGCAGCTCCGGAAGCGCTCAGGGTTCTTTAGCGCGATGGTCAGCGCGCCGTGCCCGCCCATCGAATGGCCGAAGATCGACTGGCGCGACACGTCGACCGGGAAATTGGCGGCGACGAGCGCCGGCAATTCCTCAGTGACGTAGGAGTACATGCGATAGTTCTTCGCGTAGGGCGCTTGCGTGGCATCGACGTAGAAGCCGGCGCCGCAGCCGAACTGCCAATTGTCCTTCTCATCGGGAACGTCCGGACCGCGCGGGCTGGTGTCAGGGCAGACGACGACGAGTCCAAGCTCGGCCGCCAAGCGCCGGTATTCGCCCTTGTCCATGACATTGGCATGGGTGCAGGTGAGCCCCGAGAGATACCACAAAACCGGCAAAGGCCCGTCCTTCGCCTGGGGTGGCACGAAGACGGCAAAGGTCATGTCGCAAGCACAGACTTCCGACGCGTGCGAATAGACGCCCTGGATGCCGCCGTGCGATTTGGACGTGGAAAGGACGTTCATCGGTTCTGCCTTCTCGCCGGGAATGTCCGGCCCGACATAGCTGCCGGACCCGGCGCCCGCAACCTTGCACCTCGCCAAAACGGCGCAGATGCGCGATCGAACGGCGGAAGGGCGGACATTTCGAGCCGCTCTCGTTATGCGTCGCCTCCCAGGCGAGCGTTCGCGTGTTCTAGGGTCGGCAAGAGAACATCCGGGCCGGATCGCAAAAAGAAGTCTTTTCTGTCCTTTGCTTCGCCGAAACCGAAGCGGGGTGCTCGCTGGCAAGCGGGCAGGGAAAATTCGACGGGTTGTGAACGGAAGCTATCCGACGGTGCAATGCGGGTGGGGGTGCTCGCATTGCACCGGCGGCTCGGCAATCAGCGGATTGATGAGCAGATCGCGGTGCGCTGCCGCTCGCCGCATCGTCAAGCGATAAGCTGGTCGATCCTGATCGGCAGATCGCGGATGCGCTTGCCCGTCGCGTGGTAGACCGCGCTGGCAACGGCGGCGGCGGTGCCGACATTGCCGAGTTCGCCCAAGCCTTTGACGCCGGCCGGATTGACGGCGTGGTCTACCTCCGGGACCAGGATCACCTGCAGGTCCCTGATGTCGGCGTTGACCGGCACGAGGTAATCCTGCAGGTCGCGGTTGACGTAGCGGGCATAGCGCCTGTCGACCTCGGTCGCTTCATGCAGCGCCTGGCCGATGCCCCAGATCATGCCGCCCATCAGCTGGCTGCGCGCGGTGCGCGTGTTCATGATGCGGCCGGCCGCGAAAGCGCCGACGATGCGCGGCACACGGATTTCCCGAGTACAGCTGTTGATGCGAACTTCGACGAACTCCGCGCCGAAGGCGTATTTCACCGAGTCCTCGTCCTGATCGCCGCCATGGAATTCCGACTGACCGGCATAGAGTTTCTTCACTGCCTCAGGCGTCGCGCCTTTCGGGGCAAACTCGGCATATTCCTCGATCGCGCCAATTTGCATCGCCTTGAAGACGTCCTCGATCTTCGCGGACGCTCCGCCCCTGGCCGCAAGCTTGCCGCCGTCAAGGTCCAGTTCCTCGTTATGTGAGCCGGCAAGCGGGCCGCCTTCGGCCGTGGCTCCGGCGGAGAGCTTCGCCCGGATGGCGTCGCAAGCCTTCAGAACCGCCGAGCAGACGCTTGCGGTGGAAATCGAACCACCTGAGACCGGGGCCGGAGGCAGGCTGCTGTCGCCCATTTCGACGGTCACCTTGTCGATCGAAACGCCAAGACGTTCCGAGGCCATCTGGGCGGCCACTGTCCGGACGCCGGTGCCGATCTCATGCGAGCCGCATTGCACCCGCACATCGCCATCCGACGTCAGGCGCACGCGCGCCGCGCATGGTGCCACCGCGGTGGGGTAGATGGCGGTGGCGCAGCCCATGCCGATCAGCCAGTCGCCGTCGCGCATCGCGCCGACCTTGGGGTCCCGCTTCGCCCAGCCGAAGGCATTGGCCGCCTGTTCATAGCATTGGATCAGCGAGCGGCTGGAGAAGGGCTTCTTGCCGATCGGTTCCGCCTTCGGCTCATTGATGCGGCGGAACTCGACCGGGTCCATGCCAAGCGCCACCGCCATCTCGTCCATCGCGTTTTCCAGCGCGTAGACGTAAGGTGTCTCGGGCGGCGAACGCATGTAGCCCGGCGTGTTGCGATCTGCCTGGACCAGCGACACATGCGTCAACACCGAGCCGTAGTCGTACATGCGGCCGGTCGCCGAGGTGCCGCCGACAACATAGGGATCAGGGCGCGATGTCACCTCCCATCCTTCGTGCGCGAAAGCGGTGATGCGGCCGTCCTCGCCGGCGCCGATCCGGATGCGGTGGCGGGTTTCGGCCCGGTAAGTCTGTGTGCCGAAAGCCTGCATGCGGCTCGTCACGCAGCGCACGGGACGCCCGAGACGTTTTGCGGCTACTGCGACGATGGCGGTGCGCGGCGTCATCGGTCCTTTTGAGCCGAAGGCGCCGCCGATGAAGGGACTGACGATGCGCACATTGGCCGGATCGATTTTCAATTCTCTCGCAAGTTTGGCCTTCCAGCCGGTGACGTTCTGGGACGGCTCGTGGACGATGAGCTGATCGCCCTGCCAAAATGCCGTCGTGGAGAACAGCTCGATCGGGTTGTGGTGCTGGGTGGGCGTTGAATACCGAGCGTCGATCCTGACCGCGGCGGCTGCATAGGCGGCGTCGAAATCGCCTGCTTTCACATCCTCCTTGAACAGCGGACTCTTGCCGGCGGCGGGAATGGTTTTGGTGCCGGGACTATCGAAACTCGCGGACGGCTTCTCTTCCTCGTAATCGGCGCGGATCAACTGGGCCGCCTCCTCCGCCGCCTCGAATGTCTCGGCAACGGCCAAGGCGATGATCTGGCCGTCGTGGAAAATCGTCCTGTCATGCAGCGGTCCGATCGAGGTCGCGCCGGCGTTGCCGAATTTCGGCTTCTCGACCTTGTCCATGTCGCCATAAGTGACGATGTCGAGAAGGCCGGGCACGGCACGGGCATCGTCCAGGTGAAGCTTCGTCACCCTGCCCTTGGCGATGCTGCTGGTGGCCAGCGCGCCATAGGCTAGGTTTGCCGTCGGCAGGTCTGCCGGATAGTGGGCTTGCCCGGTGACTTTCAGCCGCGCATCGACGCGCGGCAGCGGTTCGCCCATGTTCTCCTTGGGCTTCGGAGCGGCTGGGTCCATGGTCACACCTTCATGTCTCGCGTTTCGAGCAGCGCGCGCACCAGCGTCCGCCTTCCGAGCTCGATCTTGAACGCATTGTGCTGGCGCGGTTCGGCACCGGCAAAGGCAGCGTCCGCCGCCGCACCTGCCGATGCCTCGTCGAGCTTCTTGCCCTGCAGGGCCGCTTCGGCCTCGCCGGCGCGCCACGGCACCGTCGCCAGCCCACCGAGCGCAATCCTTGCCTCGCGGACGCTGTCGCCGTCGAGGTCGAGCGCAACGGCCGCCGAGGCCAGCGCAAAGGCATAAGACTCGCGGTCGCGGATCTTCAGGTAGCGCGAGCGCCGGGCCCACGGTAAGGCAGGCACCTCGATGGCGGTGATGATCTCGTCCGCCGCCAGATCCGTCTCGATATGCGGCGTGTCGCGGGGCAGCCGATGCAGCCTGGCAAAGGGAATTTCGCGCGCTCCGCGAGACCCCTCGGCTCGAATAACGGCATCGAGCGCAATCAGAGCCTGGGCAAAGTCGCCGTGATAGGTGGCAATGCAGGCATCGCTGGCGCCCAGCACCGCGTGCTGGCGGTTGAAGCCTTCCATCGCCGCGCAGCCCGAACCCGGCACCCGCTTGTTGCAGGCCCAGGAGGACTCGCGGAAATATTCGCAGCGCGTTCGCTGCAGCATGTTGCCGGCAAGACTCGCCATGTTGCGGATCTGGCCGCTTGCCGCCAGCCGCAAACTTTCGGCAATGACGGGATAGCGGCGTTTGACTTCGCCATGGTCGGCAGCCTCGCCCATCCGCACCAGGGCGCCGAAGCGCACGCCGTCGTCGGTAACCCTGATCTGCCTCAGCCCTGGCTCTTCGAGCCGGTTGAGGTCCAGCAGCCGGTTGGGCGCCGCCACCCCAAGTTTCATATAGTCTGCAAGATTGGTGCCGCCTGCGATGAACTGCGCGTTCGCCCGTGTCGGCTGGTCGTCCTCGGTGGTAAAGCGGGATGCGATGGCGGCCGCGGTGGAGACATCTGTCGGCCGTTCATAGATGAAGGGGCGCATCGTCAGGTTCCTCTCGCCTGATCGCGCGCCTGGACGACCGCGGCGACGATGTTCGGGTAGGCCGCACAGCGGCAGATATTGCCGCTCATATATTCGCGGATGTCGTCCTCGGAGTTGGCGTGGCCTTCGTTGACGCAGCCGATGGCCGACATGATCTGACCCGGCGTGCAGTAGCCGCATTGGAACGCGTCGTGGTCGATGAAGGCCTGCTGCATCGGATGCAGCTTGCCGTCGCTCGAGGCAAGCCCTTCGACGGTCGTCACCTCCTTGCCGTCGTTCATCACGGCGAAGCTCAAGCAGGAGAGCACGCGCTTTCCGTCCACCAGAACGGTGCAGGCGCCGCACTGCCCATGGTCGCAACCTTTTTTCGTGCCGGTAAGGCCGACATGGTCCCGCAGGGCGTCAAGCAGGCTGGTCCTGGCATCCAGCGAAAGCTCGTAAGGCTGCTTGTTGATGCGCAAGGACACCGCGACCGTTTCCCTCAAGCCGGAACGGGTCGCGGCCGGTTTTTCCGCTCTCGTTGGGGAGCTGAGCAAGGGCGCCGCCGCGGCGGCTGAGACAGTAGCTGTCATGAAGCTTCGCCGGCTGAGGCCGGTCGCGCTTGGCGCAAAAATTCGGGACATGGCTCGCTCCCAGGCTGGCTGTCATCGGGGCTGGCTATGGGGCGCTAACCTCTCAACGGGGGCATTGTTCCGAATTTTGCAGGCGAAGGCCCGGAAGCTCACGCGACTGTGACAGCATCGACGGAAGTCGGAGGCAGAGCACGCCGGGACAGCAGAGGAAAGTTCCGCGCAAGGGGGGTTGACTGCCACGCGGCGGTGCGCACCGGCGCTGCGCAAGCTCGCACAACCGATCGAAAGTCACACCGGTAGATACCAATTCTCCAGTTGTCGAACCGTAGCTGAGCAATAAGGCTAACAGGCCCTGCCCAACGACAGGAGGGGTGGTTTCGAGCAGGGCATGGGAGCGGGGCTCTGGTTCAATGCTGCGGTCCTTGCGCCACCAGATGGAAGCTGTATCGGTCGCGCACGAACTCGTTGAAGAACCGGCCCTTGGACCGAGCAGCCTTGAATGCCGCGTGGGTCTCTGGCTCAACCTGCTCATAGTCATAGCGGTCGCCGCTCGGGACAAACCATACCGAAAGGACGTCGCCGGGTCGTAATAGATGTTCCGGATGGCGGTGGAAGGCATGACGAGCGCCCCGTTGGCCAATGCGTAATTCCCGGAGCTGTCAATGGGTTCCGTCGCACCGGCTGCCGACGGATCAGGGCCTTGCGAGACCTGCCGAATTGCCTATCTGAGGTTTATGCCGTCAACGAAATCGAGCGCCACGGCGCAAGTCCGCCAAGGAGATCTTTTCGGTGTCCCGAACAGCCTGCCGGAAGGATTCCGCTACCGGCCGGAGCTGATCACGCGCAACGAAGAAAGCGCGTTGGTGCGCTGCATCGAAGGCCTGCCGTTCAAGCCCTTCGACTTCCACGGCCATCTAGCCAACAGGCAGGTTGTCGGCTTCGGGCTGCGTTACGACTACGACCGCCGCGAGGTCGTGGAAGCACCGGCCATACCCGACTTCCTGCTGCCGCTTCGCGACAAGGTCGCCGACTTCGCCGGTCGGCCCGCGTCGGAGTTCTCGCAGGTGCTGATCAACGAATACCGGCCTAGCGCGGGCATCGGCTGGCATCGCGACAAGCCCCATTTCGAGCTCGTCGTAGGCGTCTCCCTGCTGGCATCCTGCAGTTTCCGGCTGCGCCGCAGCAACGGTGCGACATGGGACCGGCAGACGATCGAGGTAGAACCGAGATCCGCCTATCTCATGGCCGGTCCGGCGCGCAACGAATGGGAGCACAGCATTCCGCCGGTCGCAGAACACCGCTACTCGGTCACATTTCGGACCTTGCGACCCAAGCTGTAAGTCCGACGTTCTGCCAGGCCGATACTCCAAGTCGCCCAATCAGGGGTCGAGCCATGGCGTGGTGTCCTCCACAGCCGTGCCGGCCTTTGCCGGATCGGACGGACGGCGCGCGACGAAGCCGCCGAAACCAGCTTGCGCCTGCAGCTTTTCGCCCGCGATCAGCGGCTCACCACGCAGCAGCACGGTGATCGGCTTGCCCGTCACCGCCATGCCTTCGTAAGGCGAAAAGTCGACGCGCGAGTGCAGCATTTCGTGGCTGATGGTCCACTTGCGTGCCGGGTCCCAGAGCGCGAGATCCGCGTCCAGGCCGGGGGCGATGCGACCCTTGCGGTGGCCGAGACCGTAGATCGCGGCGGCATTGCGCGAGGTCAGATCCAGATATCGCTGCAGCGAAAGGCGCCCCGTCAGCAGCCCTTCGGAAAACAGCAGCGGCAGCCTGGTTTCCAGGCCCGGAATACCGCTCAATGTCGTGGTGAAACCTGGCTGCGGCGCTTTGCCGATCTTGTCGGCGAAATAATAGGGCGAATGATCGGACGACCAGAGGTCGATGCCGCCGTCCGCCAGCAGCCGCCAGAGATGCTCGCGGGTATGCGGCGTGCGCGGCGGCGGCGAAAAGACGAAGCGGGCGGCGTCCCTGCCTGGGCGGGCGAGGTCCGCGGCACCGAGGAAGATGTATTGCGGGCAGGTTTCGGCCGCGACGTCGACGCCGCGCTGACGCGCCCGCGCGACTTCCTCGGCGGACTGCCGCGACGACACATGGACGATGGTCATGCGGGTGCCGGTCATCTCCGCCAGCGCCAGAGCCCGATGGGTCGCCTCGCGCTCCATGATCTCGCTGTGCGCCACGGCGTGATAGCGCATCTCGGTGCGGCCAAGCTCGATCAGCCGCTGCCGCGTGCGCCGTATGGCGGCATCGTTCTCGGCATGAACCATGACGATCCAGCCGAGCTTCCTCGCCGTATCGAGCACGGTGAAGAACAGGTCGTCGTCGACCGCGAAGCCCTGGTAGGTCATGAAAAGCTTGACCGAAGCAATGCCTTGCCCGGCCAATTGGCTAAGTTGTGCCTCGACGTTGGCGCCGGTCCCCATCGTCACCACCGCATGGAGGCCGTAGTCGATGATGGAACGGCCGGCCGCGCAGCCCATCGCCCGTTCGAGCGCATCCACCGTGGTCATATTTGGACCCGGCATGCCGAAGGGCACGATGCAGGTCGTGCCGCCGAATGCGGCCGAGATGGAGCCCGATTCAAAATCGTCGGCGTTACCGGCCCCGCCCCAAACGGGCTGGTCGAGATGGCAGTGGGCATCGATGCCGCCAGGCATCACCCACAGGCCCGCGGCGTCAATGGTTTGCCCACCTTGCAGGCCTGAATCGATCGCCGCAATGCGGCCGTCATCGATGCCGACGTCGCAATCCCGCCAACCGTCATCCAAAGCGACCCTACCGCCTTTTACGACCAGCTGATGCGAGCGCCGCGCCATTCGTGCCGCTCACGCCGCTGTGCTGTTGCGGGTCACCGGGCAGGCAAGCACCGGTCAGGCCCTCAGCCGCTTGCCATCGGGATCGAAGGGCGGCCTCTCGAGCAACACGGCATTGTGCGGCCGGCCGAGGATCGCGACGGTGACGGCATCGCCGGATTTCACCGAGCCCGCCTTCACATAGCCGAGCGCCAGCGACATGCCGACATGATAGCCGTAGGCGCCAGACGTGACCTGGCCGACCGGCGTGCCATCGGGAAGGAAGATCGGCTCGCCGCCCGTGGCGTCGGCATCCTTCGCCTCGATCGAGATCATGATCAGCTCGTCGCGGGCCGGCTTCGATGCCAGCGCGGCATAGGCGTCGCGGTTGAGGAAGTCGCCCTTATCCATCTTGATCAGGCGGTCGAACTTCACTTCCTGCGGCCAATATTCGGGCGAGTATTCGCGGCCCCAGCTGCCATAGCCCTTCTCCACCCTGAGCGACATCAGCGCGCGCGAGCCGACCGGCCCGCCGCCTTCCTGACGCGCCGCGTCGAGCAGGGCGTTGTAAAGAGCGGTCTGGTCCTTCTCCTCGCAATAGAGCTCCCAGCCGAGATCGCCGGTGAAGGAGACGCGCAGCGCAATGACATCGAGGCCGGCAACGGTGATGCGGCGCGAGGCCATGAAGGGGAACGACGCCGTCGTCAAATCGTCATTGGTCAGGCGCTGCAGCACCGCGCGCGACTTCGGCCCGGCGACGTTGAAGCCGCACATGTCCTCGGTGAGCGAGCGGAACGTCGTGCCCTCCGGCAAGGGCAGCATCTTGAAGAAACGCTGATGATAGCGCTCGGCCATGCCGGAGCCGAAGACGCGATACTCGTCCTCCGCCAGCTTGGTGACGGTAAAGTCGCCGGCGATGCCGCCGCGCTTGCCGATCAGCGGCGTCAGGCAGGATCGTCCGACCCGCGAGGGAATCTTGTTGGCGAAAAGCGCGTTCAGCCAGGCCTCGGCGCCCGGCCCCTTCACCTCGTATTTGGCGAAGTTGGAGATGTCGATGATGCCGACATGGTCGCGCAGCATGCGCGCCTCGCGGCCGACAGGGTGCCACCAGTTCTGCCTGGTGAAGCCGATCGTCTCCTCGCGCGGCTCGCCGTCGATCGAGAACCACAGCGGATGCTCCCAGCCGAAGTTCAGGCCGAACACCGCGCCGTTTTCCTTCTGCATGGAATAGGCCGGCCGTGTGCGCACCGGCCGTCCAGCGGCGCGCTCCTCGTTTGGGAAATGGATCTTGAAGCGATGGCTGTACTGGTCCTGCACGCGCGCCTTGACGAATGCCTTGCCCGCCCAGTGGCCGAAGCGGGCGAGATCCCAGCCGAACATGTCGAGCGTCGGCTCGCCCTCGATCATCCACTCGGCCGCCAGGCGCCCGAGGCCGCCGGATTGCGAAAAGCCCGGAATGATGCCGGCGCAGCAGAAATAGTTGCGCAGCTCCGGCACCGGGCCGAACAGCGCGGCGCTGTCCGGCGACCAGATCATCGGTCCGTTGATCACCCTCTTGACGCCGGCAGCGCCGACCGCCGGCACGCGGGCGATCGCGCGCATCATGTTCTCCTCGATGCGTTCCAGATCGTCCGGGAACAGCTCGTGGCCGAAATCCTGCGGCGTCCCGTCCTCGGCCCAGAATTTCATCGCCCGCTCATAGGCGCCGATCAGCAGGCCGAGGCCCTCCTGACGCAGGTAATATTCGCCATCGCGGTCGGCGACCGAAGGCAGACGCCGGCCCATCGAGGCGATCTCTGGGATGGTCTCGGTGACGAAATACTGGTGCTCGGTCGGTATGAGGGGCAGCGCCAACCCGGCCATCGCGCCGACCTCACGCGCCCACAGTCCGGCGGCGTTCACCACCCATTGCGTGCGGACGTCGCCCTTGGTGGTGCGCACGATCCAGCTGCCGTCCGGCTGCTGCTCCGTTCCGGTCACCGCGGTGAAGCGGTGGATTTCGGCGCCACGCTGGCGCGCGCCGGCCGCGTAGGCGGCCGTCACGCCCGAAGGATCGACATTGCCGCCTTCGGGTTCGTACATGATGCAGCGTATGCCGTCGAAGTCGACGAGCGGGTGCAGCCGCTCGGCCTCCGCGCGGTCGACCTCGTAGAAGTTCATCTTGTAGCGGCGCGCTTTGGCTTCCTGCAGCCGGAGCTGATGTTCACGCGCCTCGGTCTGGGCGAGATAAAGCGATCCCGGCTGGAAGATGCCGCAGCCCTGACCAGTCTCCTTCTCCAGCTCCTTGTAGAGCGCCATGGTGTAATGCTGCAGGCGGCTGATATTGGTCGAGTCGTGCAAGCCGTGAATGTTGGCCGCAGCATGCCAGGTCGAGCCCGAGGTGAGCTCGTCGCGCTCGAACAGCACGACATCGCTCCAGCCGTGCTTGGTCAGATGATAGAGGATCGAGCATCCGATCAGGCCGCCGCCGATCACAACAGCCTGGGCATGAGTCCGCATTTACGTGTTCCTTGTGGCTGTGTGCCGGAGCCGGACGGCCGGGCGACGGGCCGGATAACAACAGGGGTCCGTGCTGGCTCTTGTGCCGACAACATGACCCCACTTTTTCGAACGCCGGCAATGTAGAAAGCTCGGGAAACGACTGTAAAGCCTGCTATTGGGGCTGGCTGCTGCTTTTCGGGGCAGTTAAGAGCAAAAAAAACGAGGTCATAGCCACATCAATCTTCGTTTGTAGGCATAGAGGCCGGGTGTAGCTTTTGGCGGGGAATTGAGCAGCCGCGACCAGCGGCGCCACCAATGGGAGCCACCCGCCATGGACCTGCATTCCGAGCGCGGATACAGACCGGTCAGACCGGCATGCCTCTCGTCGTCCATGCGTCTTGACGGTCCGGCGGCGCGGTCGCGCCGCGGCCTTCAAAACCGGTTCCGCATCAGTCGAAAAGACAGCGCCGAAGCGCCATGTCCGGCACGCGCATCGCGACAACTCGGAGGTTAAGACCTTGGACAAGACATCGCATCCCTATATTCCGACACTGCTCGATCAGCTTAACGACGGCGAGATCAGCCGCAGGGACTTCTTGCGCAAGTCGACGCTGCTCGGGCTTTCGGCCGGCGCGGCCTATGCCATGGCCGGCATCATCGACCCGGCGACGCAAGCGCGTGCCGGCGACCTGCCGAAAGGCGGCAATTTGCGCATCGGCATGCGCTGCATGGAGATCAAGGATCCGCATCTGGCCGACTTCGCCGAAAAATCCAACGTCATCCGCCAGGTCTGCGAATATTTGACCTTTACCGACCGCAACAACATCACTCACCCCTATCTCTTGGAGAAGTGGGACGTCAGCGATGACCTGAAGACCTGGACGCTGCACATCCGCAAGGATGTGAAATGGCGTGACGGCAGGGCGCTTAATGCCGACGACGTGGTCTGGAACCTGAAGCGTGTCAGCGATCCCAAAGTCGGCTCCTCGGTGCTCGGCCTGTTCACCGGCTATCTCGTCGAGGAGTACGATACCGGCGAGAAGGACGACAAGGGCAATCCGAAGAAGTCGAGCCGGCTCTGGTCCGACAAGGCGATCGAGAAGGTCGACGACAGCACGGTGCGGCTGAACCTGTTCTCGCCGCAGATCGCGGTCGCCGAACATCTCTTCCATTATCCGATGTTCATCCTCGATCCGAAGGACAATGGCGCCTTCGGCCCGAGCGCCAACGGCACCGGTCCCTTCGAGATGGTCGAATACACGGTCGGCAAGGGCGCGAAGTACAAGGCGCGGGCCGATTATTGGGGCGGTGCTGCGCATCTCGACACGTTTGAATTCGTCGACCTCGGCGACAATCCCGGCGCCGGCATCGCCGCGATGGCGTCCAAGCAGGTCGATGGCCTGTCGGAAGCCGACGCGGTGCAGATCAATTCGATGAAGGCCTTCCCGCATGTCTCGGTCCACAAGGTCGAGACGACGCAGACCATCGTCATGCGCATGCATCCCGATGTCGAGCAGTTCAAGGACAAGCGCGTGCGCCAGGCCATGCGCCATGCGCTCGACCGCGACAAGATCATCCAGACCGTCCTGCTCGGCGCCGGCACGCCTGCCGAGGACCACCATGTGGCGCCGTCGCACCCCGAATATGCTGCGCTGCCCAAATGGCCGCGCGACGTCGAGAAGGCGAAGAAGCTGATGGCCGACGCCGGCCATGCCGGCGGTTTCGAATTGGATTTGGTGACGCGGCCCGACCCGATCTGGGAGCTTAACACGACACAGGCGATGGCCGAACAGTTGAAGGACATCGGCATCAAGGCCAACATCAAGTCGCTGCCGAGCGCGCAGTACTGGGAAGTGTGGACCAGCGCGCCCTTCAGCCTGACCGCCTGGGGCCACCGCCCGCTCGCCATCATGACGCTCGGCCTCGCCTATCGCTCCAATGCCGCCTGGAATGAATCGCATTTCTCGAACGCCGAATTCGACAAGCTGCTCACCCAGGCCGAGGGCATTCTCGACCCGAAGGAGCGCAGCAAGGTGATGGAGAAGATCGAGCTGATCATGCAGGACGAGGGCCCGATCGTGCAGCCGTTCTGGCGCATCTTCTCGACCGTCATGGACAAGAAGGTGCAGGGCTTCGAACTGCATCCATCACAGTACATCTTCGCCAAGGATTATGCGGTCGCCTCCGCCTAGACCACGCTGCGCCCGGCCGGCGACAGAACGGCCGGGCGTTCCTTTCCACTCGCACCCAGAACGGAAACGTCCGGCTGATGGCAATATTCGTGGCGAAACGGCTGGCGATGATGCTGCTCACCATGGTCGCGGCGTCGTTTCTGGTATTCGCCGTCTGCGAGTTCACCCCGGGCAGCGTCGCGCGCAAATCGCTCGGGCCTTTCGCGACGCAAGAGCAGGTCGATTTCCTGACCAAGAAGCTGAGGGCCGACGATCCGCTGCTGGTGCGCTACGGGCGCTGGGCGGGCGTGCTGCTCGGCATCATTCCGGATCCGCTCCAGGACCCGAGCACCGGGCTCAATTTCAAGGATCCGCGCGGCGCGCAGTATTTCGGCAATTTCGGCTATTCGACGCTGAACAAGCTGCCCGTCAACGACGTCATCTGGAACCGGCTCGGCAATACGGCGATCCTGGCCGGGCTGGCCTTTCTGCTGATCGTGCCGCTGTCGATCGTCTTCGGCATCCTGTCCGGCCTGAAGGAAGGCGGCGTGCTCGACCGGCTCTTGTCGGTGATCTGCATAACCTTCACCTCGATCCCGGAATTCGCGTCGGGCGTGTTTCTGGTCACCCTATTCGTCATTCTCTGGCCCGTGCTGCCGGGCACCAGCCCGCTCGATACAGAGGGCGGCTGGTCCGTTCCCTCGCAGCTCGTGCTGCCGGTGGCGGTGCTCGTCATCTATGATTTCGGCTATGTCGCGCGCATGATCCGCGTGTCCATGATCGGGGTGATGGAAAAGCCCTTCATCCGCACCGCGGTACTGAAGGGAATGAGCACACGCCAGGTCGTCATCGGCCATGCCCTGCGAAACGCGATGATCGCCCCGTTCACGGTGCTGCTCCTGCAGATCAACTTCCTGATCAGCGGCGTGGTGGTGACCGAGCTCGTTTTCGCCTATCCCGGCTTCGGTCGGCTGCTGCTCGATGCCAGCCTCTTCGGCGACATCGCGACCATCGAGGCGGCCACGCTGATCACCGTCGCCATCGCGGTCACGACGCAATTCGTCGGCGATCTCGGTTACATGCTGCTCGATCCACGCATAAGATTGCGATGAGCGCACTGGTCGAGCAAAGAGCTATGGAGGCGACAGCCGTCAAGGCAACGGGCAGGGCACGCCTGAAATGGGCGCGCATCCTGCGCTCGCCTACCGCACTGGTCGGGCTGTTCCTGGTCGGCTTCTGGGTGCTTGCGGCGATCCTCGCACCGGTGCTGCCGCTCTATTCTCCGACCGAGCAGGATGTGATGGCGCTAGCCGACCCGACGCCATCGGCGGCGCATTGGCTCGGCGTCGACATTCTCGGCCGCGATGAGCTGTCTCGCCTGATCTTCGGCGCTCGCACCGTGCTGGTCGTCGCGCCGCTTTCGGTCGCGGTCGCCATGATCGTCGGCATCACGCTCGGCATGATCGCCGGCTATTACGGCGGCTGGATCGATGCCGTGATCAGCCGCCTTTCCGACATCATCCTCGCCTTCCCGGTGCTGGTCCTCTACGTCATCCTGATCGCCAATATCGGGCCATCGATAATCAACATCGTCATCGCCACGACGATCGCCTCGGCGCCAGGAATCGGGCGAATAACGCGCGGGCTGGTACTCGGCCTGAAGGAGCAGGAATACATCGCCGCCGCAAGGCTGCGCGCCGAAAGTACTTTATACATCATGCTTGTCGAGCTGTTGCCCAACTGCCGCGGCATGCTGATCGTCGATGCCTGTCTGCGCATCGGCTACACCATCATCACCATCGGCATTCTCGGCTTCCTTGGCCTTGGCCTGCCGCCGCCCAACCCGGACTGGGGCGGCATGGTCAAGGAAAGCACGACGGTGCTCAACGTCTGGCCTTTGATGTCGGTGCTGCCCTCAATCGCCATCGTCAGCCTGGTTCTGGGTTTCAATCTTTTGGCCGACGGCCTGCGGGAGGCCTGGAAGCCATGACGATGGTCGCCGAGCCAATTTCGATGAAAGGCGAGCGTGCGTCCGGGACGCCGCTCCTCGCTGTCCGAGATCTGCGCATCGAGTTTCGCGGGAAGGCCGAGACGATCGTTGCGGTGCCGAAGCTGTCTTTCGAGGTGAAGCCCGGCGAAAGCTTCGGGCTGGTCGGCGAATCCGGCTGCGGCAAGAGCACCACGGCGATGGCGATCATGGGCTATCTCGGTGCGACAGGCGTGGTCGCCGGCGGCAGTATCCGCTTTGAAGGCGAGGAACTGGTCAACGCACCGGCGCACAAGTTGCGCGCCATACGCGGACGGCGCATCGCCATGGTCTACCAGGACCCGATGAGCGCGCTCAATCCGGTCAAAACGGTCGGCGCGCAGCTTGCCGAGGTGCCGATGCTCCATCTCGGCGCAAGTCGCGTCGAGGCGCTCGACATGGCAGCCGCCATGCTGAAAGACGTGCGCCTGCCCGACGCCGGCGACATGCTGAAGCGCTATCCGCACCAGCTTTCGGGCGGCCAGCAGCAGCGCGTCGTCATCGCCATGGCGCTGCTTGGGCGGCCGTCGCTGCTCCTGCTCGACGAGCCGACCACCGGTCTCGACGTGACGGTGGAGTCGGCGGTGATCGATCTGATCGGCGAGCTGCGCCGTCGCTATGGAACCAGCCTGCTGTTCATCTCGCACAATCTCGGTCTGATCGCCGAAAGCTGCGACCGGGTCGGCATCATGTATTCCGGCGAGCTGGTCGAGGAGGCGCCGACGCGCGAGCTGTTCGGCCGGCCACGCCATCCCTACACGCAAGGGCTGATCGACTGCATTCCCGATATCGGGCACGGCAAGCACAGTCGCACGCTTGCCGCCATTCCGGGCCATATCCCGCTGCCGTCGGAGCGGCCGCGCGGCTGCCTGTTTGGTCCGCGCTGCGCCGGTTTCCGCGCCGGCCTGTGCGACCGGCCCGGCATGACGCTGGAACCGGTCGGCGAGCGGCATGTTGTGCGCTGCGTGCGCTGGCCCGAACTCGAGGTGGCTCATCGCGAGCTTCCGCCGCTATCCGGCGAGAGTGCGGCACCGGCAGCCGAGATCACTTTCTCCGACATCACCAAGTTCTATCACCTCGGTTACCACAAGACGCTGAAGGCCAATGAGGCCGTATCCTTCGAGGCCGGCAAGGCCGAGATCGTCGCGCTGGTCGGCGAATCCGGCTGCGGCAAGTCGACCCTGGCGCGTATCGTCACCGGCCTCGACCGCGCCACTTCGGGCGAAATCCGCATGGCTGGCGAAAACATCGCCGCGATCGAAGCGAGCGCGCGGCCGAAGCCCCTGCTGCAATCGATCCAGATGGTGTTCCAGAACCCGGACTCGACGCTCAATCCGTCGCACAGCGCCGGCTTCTCGATCCGTCGCTCGCTGAAGAAGTTCGGCATCCGCAAGGGCAAGGCGGCCATCGACCAGCGCATGCGCGAGCTGCTGGAGATGGTCCGGCTTTCGCCGGACTTCGCCGCCCGCCGGCCGAGCCAGTTGTCCGGCGGGCAGAAGCAGCGCATCGCCATCGCCCGCGCCTTCGCCTCCGATCCGTCGCTGATCGTCGCCGACGAGCCTGTGTCGGCGCTGGATGTCTCCGTGCAGGCGGCCGTGGTGACGCTGCTGCTCGACATCCAGAAGACCCGGCATGCGACGATGCTGTTCATCAGCCATGACCTGGCGCTGGTGCGCCACGTCGCCGACAAGGTCGTGGTGATGTATCTCGGCAAGGTGATGGAAAAAGGCACCGTCGAGGAGATCTTCGGCGGTGCGACCCATCCGTACACCGAGGCGCTGATCTCGGCGATCCGCAGCACCAAACCGGAAGGGGCAGAGCGCAACCGCATCACGCTGACCGGCGACACGCCGAGCCCCGTCGATGTCCCGCGCGGCTGCCGCTTTGCCAGCCGCTGCCATCGCAAGCTGGGTTCGATCTGCGACAGGGAACCGCCACCGATCCGCAGGATGTCCGCCACGCACGAGATCGCCTGCCACATTCCGGCGGAAGCGCTGGAGAGTCCCAGGCATCCGGACGAGGCGAGCGACCGTTCATGACGAGGCCAGCTTCACTGGGCCGCCTCTGGCGTCAGGCCGAACGGTCGCGCGCCATCCTGTCGATCATGGCGCGCATCTGCCTGGCCGGCACCGGCAGCGCCATGCTGACCACCGCGGTCTCGCTTGCATTGAGCGCGCCGGGAATCGACCCCTCCGAAGTGCAATTGGTGCTGACCGCTTACCCGGTCGGATTTCTCATCGGCTGCCTCGTCGCGCGTCCGCTGGTGTCGCGCGTCGGCCATGAGCGCGCCTTCTTCGCCATAACCGTGCTTGCAAGCCTCGCCGCCGCGGGGTTCGCGCTCACCGATTCCATGCCGGCATGGCTCTGCTTCCGACTGCTCGGCGGCCTTGCCATGGCGGCGATGTTCGTTGTCTGCGAAAGCTGGATCAACCTCTATGCCGACCAGCACAATCGCGGCAGGCTGTTCTCCATCTACATGCTGACGACGGCGGTCGCGGTGCTGTTCGGACAGCTGCTGCTGGAGATCGTCGGCGCGCATTCGCCGCATTTGTTCGCCGTCAGCGCGGCGACGGTGCTCTTGTCGGCGCTTGCACGGTTTGTCTCCAGGCCTTGGCCTGCCCTGCCCGCCGAGCAAACCGAGCCGTCCCTGGCCGATATCCCGGCGCAGGACGAACGCTATGGCGTCGTCCAGTTGCTGCGTCTCGCTCCGGTAACGGTGGTCAGCATCTTCCAGGCAGGCATCACCAACATGAACATTTTCGTGCTGACGCCGATCTACGGCGCCAAGATCGGACTGTCCGCCGCCGCCACTGTCGGCCTGGTGACGACCGTCAGCATTGCCGGCATGCTGGCGCAGACGCCTATCGGATGGCTGTCCGACCGGTTCGACAGGCGCATCATGCTGCTTGTCCAGGGACTGCTTTCCGTGTCGCTATGCGCCTCTATCGCCTGGCTGGGCAGCGGACCGCTACCGCTGCTCTTCCTGCTGTTCTTCCTCTATGGGGCAACCGCGCTCACGGTCTATCCTGTGGCCATCGCCTTCGCCAATTCGCGCATGCACAGCCGGCACATGGTGGCGGCTTCGGGCACGCTGCTTCTGCTCTATTCGGTCGGCAACATCCTGACGCCGGGTCTCGCCGCCGGACTGATGGAGCGTACCGCGCCGCAGGCCATGCTGTTCGTGCTCGGCACCGGCGGCATTCTGGTGGCGGTTGCGGCTTGCATCAATCTGCGGCGGCGCCCGGTCGGTGTCGCGGTTGCGCAGCCGTGCGGAGGCGAGCCGTGAACAGCGCCCTTCCCCACCGTCTGGATGGCAAGTTCGTTCTGATCACGGGCGCCGCGAGCGGCATCGGCGCGGCGATCGCGCGCCGCTGCGCCGACGAGGGAGCCCGTGTCGCCTGCTCGGATCGGGACACAGCATCGACGAAGGCGCTTGCCGCCAGCCTTGGGCCGAATGCTCTGGCTGTCGACTGTGATGTCACCGATCCGGACTCGGTCCAAGATGCTGTCGACGCGACAGCTCAAGCATTCGGCCGGCTGGACGGTCTGGTCCACAACGCCGCGGCTCCCTCGACCGACGGCACCGTCGCCGACCTTGCAGTCGACAAGTGGCGGCTGGAAGTCGACGTCAGCCTGACCGGCGCGTTCCTGATCTCCAAATTCGCGGTGCCGCTGATGGCATCGAGCGGCGGCGGGTCGATCGTCTTCATCGGCTCGCAATTCGCGCGCGTCGCCGTCGGCAAGGCGGTGGCCTATTGCGCGGCGAAGGCGGGGCTTGTGCATTTGGCGAAGGCGATGGCGATCGACCATGCGGATCAGAACATCCGGGTGAACAGCCTGTCGCCCGGAGCGGTCGCGACCGCCCGCCTGCTGCAGCGCTGGTCCAGTCTGGAGGCGGCCGACAAGGGTCTAGGACCTGCGCATCTGCTCGGACGAATTGCCGAGCCCGAAGAGATCGCAGCCGCCTGCGCCTTTCTGCTTTCGTCCGACGCTTCCTTCGTCACCGGCACGGACCTCCTGGTGGATGGCGGCTATGCGGTGCGTTGAATCAATTTCCAGCATAGGAGGCTCCAAGACATGACCCTTCTCGTCACAGGCGGCACCGGCTTCGTCATGAGCGTGGTGGCGCGTGCCTGGCTGGACCGCGACCCTGGCGCGTGCGCCGTCATCCTGGATCGCGCCGGCCTCGACGCCGCGGCCGAAAGGCATTTCGCTCCGGTGCGCGACCGGCTCAAAGTGATCAGCGCGGATATCCTCGATCCGACGGGGTGGTCCGGCGCGCTCGACAACGCGCACGTCACCGCGATCGTACATGGCGCGACCATCACACCGATTTCGCGCGGCAGCGCCTCGGAGGCCAAGCGCCAGCCGGAGGCCGAGGACCCGGCTCGCATCGTCGATATCAACCTGATGGGCACCGTGCGCATGCTCGAATGGGCACGCGCGCGGGCCAACGTCAAGCGCTTCGTCTATGTCAGTTCGGGAGCCATCTATCGGCACAATGGCCCCGACTGGAGCGGCGAGCCGCTGCCGGAGGACGGCTACGTCGCGCCCTTGACGCTTTACGGCATCTCCAAATTCGCCTCCGAGATGGTGACCAACCGCTATGCCGACCTGTTCGGCCTGTCGGCGGTTTCGGTCCGGCTTGCTTCCGTCTACGGCCCGATGGATCGCGCGACCGAGAGCCGCAACTTCCGCCATGTCCCCAACCGTGTTGCGCACATGGCCCTGGCCGGCGAAACGATCCGGCCGAACAGTCTGGAGCCGGTGGGCGACTATCTTGCCTCGACAGATGTCGCTGCCGCGATCCTCGCGCTGCTCGATGCGCCGCGCCTCAATTACCGCCACTACAATATCGGCTCCGGCTCCAGCCAGACCATCGGAGAGATTATCGCCTGGGCAAAGGAGCGCATTCCGGCGCTGAAGGTTGAGGTGACGCCCGGAGAAGACGCCAATATCGTACAGGACGTGTCGCTGAAAGGCGGCATGTGGGGCGCCTACGACATTGCGAGGATCATGCGCGATACGGCATGGCGGCCGCGCCCGGGCAAGGAGGCGTTCCACGCCTATATGGACTGGATTTCGGCCAACGAGACGAAGTGAGAGGGATTGCCATGACAAGCGCTGCCTCACAACCGGTCCAGCCGCGCGACTTCGTCGGCTATGGACCGAACCCGCCCTATGTCACCTGGCCGGGCGGCGCGACAGTCGCGATCAATCTCGTGCTGAACTACGAGGAAGGGTCGGAGTACAACTGGCTGGATGACGGCCGCAACGACAATTGGGGCGAATACAACAACCCCGGCCTTTCACTGCATCGCGACCTCGGCACCGAAACGCATTTCGAATACGGCAGCCGGGCCGGCGTCTGGCGGTTGGCTCGGCTGTTCGACCGCTACGATGTGCCGATCACGGTGTCGGCTTGCGCAGTGGCGCTGGAGAAGAATCCCGCCGTCGCCGAGTGGATGAATGCGCGCGGTCACGACCTGCTCGGTCACGGGCTGCGCTGGACCGATTATCCCGGCATGCCGCGCGAGGAAGAGGAGCGGCAGTTGCACGAAGCGATCGCACTTTACGAGAGGGTGCTTGGCCGGCGGCCGCTCGGCTGGAACTGCCGCTCGTTTCCAAGCGTCAACACCCGCGATCTGCTGGTGCGCGAGGGCGGCTTTCTCTACCACTCCGATCCCTGCAACGACGAGCTGCCCTATTTCGTCGACCATGGCGAGGAGAGAATCCTCGTCGTGCCCTATTCCAAGACGCTCAACGACAGCCGCTTCCTCATCGCGCCGGGTTACAGCAATCCGCGCGACTTCGCCGAGGATTGCCGCTCGGCCATCGATTACATGCTGTGGGAGGCCGAAGGGACGGGCGGACGGATGCTCAACATCTGCGTGCACGCGCGCTGGATGGGCCAGCCGAACCGGGCGTCCGGCCTGCGCGAGGTGATCGAGCACGTGCAAAAGACGCCGGGGGCGATCTTCATGCGGCGCGCCGACATCGCGCGGTACTGGCTGGACAATCACCGGACGTTTGCCGGCAAGCGTGCCGGCTGAACAGCGGAATGTTCGAAACACTCATCACCGGCGCGACGATCGTCAACGCAGATGGCGAAGCCCGCCGCGACATTGCCATCAACGCCGGCAGGATCGCGGCCCTGATCCAGCCAGGAGACGCGGCCGAAGCGCGGAAGGTGATCGACGCAAGCGGCTGTATGCTGCTGCCCGGTCTCGTCGATGGGCACGCGCATCTGCGCGAACCGGGACTGACCCACAAGGAAGACTTCTCGTCGGGCACGCATGCGGCTGCGCTCGGCGGCGTGACGACGGTGCTCGACATGCCGACCGACGAGCCCTGGACGGCGACGGCAGACCAGCTTGCCGAGAAGATGTCGATGGCCGAAGGCAAGCTCAACGTCGATGTCGGCTTCCAGGCTGTTGTCAGCGAGAGGCTGGACGGTCTCGAAAGGCTCGCGGCGCTTGCCCCGGTGTCGTTCGAGCTTTTCACGGCGGATGTCCCAGAGCCGTTTCTTTTTCCGACGGTGGACACCGTTCTTCACGCGCTCAAGCGGATGAGCTCGATCAAGACGATCGTCGGCATCTCGCCCGGCGATCAATCGCTGCTGGTGGGCAGCGCCGGGCGCGTTCATTCTTGCGACATCGCAGCGTTCCGCGAAAGCCGGCCACCACTGGCTGAGGCCAATGGCATCGCGCGGGCGCTGCTGGCGGCGGCCGAGACCGGCGCGCGCGTTCATGTCCGCCAGATCAACTCGGGGCTCGGCGTCGAGACCTGGCGGCGCCTGCGCGATCTTGCCGATGCCAGCGTCGAGACGACACCCCAGAACCTGTTCTTATGCGCGGACGACTACGAAAAGCAAGGCGCGCGACTGAAGGCATCACCGCCGTTCCGGCCGAGGCAAGATGTGCAGCGCCTCCGCGAGGCTGTAGCGGCCGGGCTGATCGACATCATCGCCACCGATCACGCGCCACACAGCCCTGCTGAGAAGGCCGCCGACTATCCGGCTTTCGCGGACATCCCGGGCGGCATGCCCGGACTGCAGACGCTGCTGTCCGTCATGCTCAAGCTCGTCGACGAAGGCCTGATTGGGCTGCGCGACATCGCGCGCCTGTGCGCGGCCAATCCGGCCGACCGGTTCGGGCTTGGCCGGCGCAAGGGCAGGCTGGCCGTCGGCCACGATGCCGACATCCTCATCATCGACCCGACGCGAACCTTTGCCATCCGCGATGCCGACCAGAAGTCAAAGGCCGGCTACACGCCGTTTGACGGCTGGAGCGTTTCAGCCACCTTGCGGCAGGTGTTCCTGCGCGGCGAGGAAATCACGCGTGACGGCGCGCTGGTCAACCCGGGACAAGGCCAAGTGGTGCGGTGGGAAAGCTGAGGCAGGCAAGATGGGTCTTCTGGACGGCAAGGTTGCCATTGTCACCGGCGCGAGCTCCGGCATCGGCCGCGCCATCGCGCAACGCTACGCGCAGGACGGCGCGAAGGTGGTGGTCGCCGATACGCGCGAGGAAGCTATCGAAGGCGAAACAACGGTCCGGCAGATCGAAGCGGCTGGCGGTGAGGCGATCTTCATCTCCACGGACATCGCCGATCAACAGGCCGTCATAACCATGATGCGGCAGGCGGTGGACCGGTTCGGGCGGCTCGATATCCTAGTCAACAACGCCGCGGTCTATACCTCGACCAATCTGCTCCAGACCACGCCGGAGCAATGGGCGAAGGTGATCGACGTCAACGTCACCGGCTTCTTCTACTGCTCGCAACAGGCGGTGCTGCAGATGCTCAGGCAGGAGCCGGTCAACGGCGTACGCGGGCGCATCATCAATATCGCCTCGCAGCACGGTATGGTCGCCTGCCCGGGCGATTTCCCCTATTCGGTCAGCAAGGGCGCGATCGTGCAGATGACGCGCCAGATCGCGGTCGATCACGCCGAGGACCTGATCGTCTGCAATGCGATAGCTCCCGGCAAGATCATCACCGGCAAGCCGGGCATCGCCAACGACCCTGATGCGCTCGACTATTCGCGCCGCCGCACGCCATGGCCGCGGCTTGGCGAGCCGAACGATGTCGCCGGCGCGGCGCTTTTCCTGGCCAGCGACCTTGCGACATACGTCACCGGGATCAACCTGATGGTGGACGGCGGCTGGATGGCCGGCTGAGCGGTCATCGCGCGAAAGCAAAGGCCGGCTGCAAAGCGGCCAGCCTCCTTCCTATCCGACGATCACGACGATCGCAGCTACTTATTCGGCACTTCGTAGACCTTGCCGTGCCAAGGTGCTGCATCGATCTGGTCGAGGGCCATCACGTAAAGTTCCTTTTCATCGGGCCCGAAGGCGAAGTTCGGCATGGACGGCGACGGCACCGAAAGCGTGCGCAAGAGCTTGGCGTCCTTGTCCACCACTATGATCTTGCCCGGCGCGTCGAGGGAGCGCGGGCTCTGGCCGATATACATCTCGCCAGCCTTGTCCATCTTGATGCCGTCCGGCCAGATATGCGGCTGGTTCGGGAACAGATCGTCGAGCCGAAGGAAGACGCGACGGTTGCTCAAGCTGTGATCGGCCCCGACATCGAACTCGATGATGCGGTTGTCCTCGGTTTCGACCAGGTAGAGCATCTTGCCGTCGTTCGACATGACCAGCCCATTGGCATTGTGCAGGTCGCCAGCCACCTTCTTCACGCTGCCGTTCTTGCCGATGTAGTAGGCCGACGCGTCGATCAGCGGACCGCCCTTGCCGGAGCCGGTGAAGTAGATGCCGCCCTCCTTGTCCGGCGCGAAATCATTGGGGCCGCTGAACGGCTTGCCGTCGGTGTCCTTGTCGTAGGCCGGCAGCGTCTTGCCGTCGGCCGAGATGCGGCCGATCGTGTTGTTGTCGTAGCAGGTGACGACGAATTCGCCCGTCGCGGTCGGCAGCACGGCCGAAGGGCCGCAGCCATCCATCTTCCAGAAAATCGCGTTCTTCTTGCCGTCCCAAACGTCCACAGTGCCGCGGCCGTATTCGACGTAGAAGAGCTTGTCCTGGTACCAGATCGGGCCCTCGGCGAACCAAGCGTCGTCATTGATCACCTTGACGTTCGCGGCGTGTGCCGATGCGGTAAGAGCGAGGGCTAACACTGTGCCCAGCAAATGCTGTCTTGTCATGCGCTTCCCCTTTCTTTCGTTGAACTCCAGGCGCTTAGGGCTCGCCGGCGCCGATCTCCTCCTTGCGGCGCGCCACATAGGCGTCCAGCTCCTCGCGGATGGCTGGATCCATAACCGGTTCCTCGTAGTCGCTGAGTGCCTGCTGCCAGAGCTGCGTCGCCCGCTCCAGCGCATCGTGGCCGCCCGCTTCCTGCCAGCTGCCGTAATTTTGCCAATTGGACAGCATCGGCCGGTAGAAGGCGGTCTCGTAGCGCGCCATGGTGTGCTCCGACCCGAAGAAATGTCCGCCGGTCGGCACGGCCTTGATCGCCTCGAAGCCGAGGTCGTCCTCCTCGAACGGCATCGGCCGCAGGAACTCCATCATGTTCTGCAGGATCTCGACGTCGAGGACGAGCTTCTCGTAGGAGGCTGTCAGCCCGCCCTCCAGCCATCCGGCGGCGTGATAGATCAGGTTCGCGCCGCCGAGCACCGCGCCCCAGGTCGCCATCTCGGTCTCATAGGCCGCCTGCAGGTCGACGACATTGGAGGCATTGGCATTGGAGGTGCGGTAGGGAAGGTTATAGCGCCGCGCCAGCTGTCCGGCGACGATGTTGGCCTTGGCGTTCTCCGGCGTGCCGAAGGCAGGCGCGCCGGAACGCATGTCGACATTGGACGTGAAGGCGCCATACATCACCGGCGTGCCGGGATTGACCAGCTGCGTCAGCGTCACGCCGAACAGGGCCTCGGCATTCTGCTGCGCAAGAGCCGCGGCCAGCGTCACCGGGGTCATGGCGCCCATCAGGGTGAAGGGCGTGATCGTCACCGGCTGGCCGTGCTCGGCCATGGCGATCAGGCCTTCGGCCATCGCCTCGTCGAACAGGCGCGGCGAGTTGACGGAAATAATCGTCGTGACCCCCGGCGAATTGCGCAGTGCCTCGATGGTCGTGCCGCGTGCGATCGCCGTCATGGCGATGCTATCCATGGCGCGGCCGCGGCCGATCGCCGTGCAATGGAAGCTCAGATCCGACAGCGTGAGATTGGCGCGATAGGTGTCGAGATGGCGCGAATTCGCCGGCAGCTCCATAGGCGCCACCACCTGGTTGCCGATGATATGGATGGCGTTGAAATGATGCGCGAGGCGGATGAAGTTCTCATAGTCAGCCAGATTGCCCTGCCGGCGGCCGTTGATGCGGTCATGCACATTGGGCGGCCCGGCGACCAGCCCGAACACCAGCGAATTGCCGCCGATGCGGATCTGCTTGTCCGGATTGCGCGAGCTTAGCGAGAAGGACGATGGCGCGTTCCTAAGCGCTTCTCTGACGATACTCTCGTCGATCCGCACCGTGTTCTCGGCCCGATCAACGATGGCGCCCGCGGCCTCGAAGATACCCAGCACCTTCTCGCCCATGACGCGGATGCCGAGTTCGGACATAATACGCATCGAGGTCCGGTGGAGCTTGTCCATCTGCTCCTCGTCGAGGATCTGCATCGGCGCGTAGGGGTTTGTGACGCGCTGCCAGGGCAGTTGCGCAATGCCGCCGCCACTGCGCCCGGCCGCTCTGGTGCGCCGTCCGCCGCTTCGCCTGTCATGCGCTGTCATCGGCCTGTCCTCCTTAATAGCCGCGTCCCGGATCCACCACATTCGCCAAAGGCTCGCCGCGCCGGTAGCGGGCGAGATTCTCGGCAAACATGCGTGCCGACTTCACGTCCCAGCCGTCGTAGACGGACGAGCAATGCGGCGTGACGATCACGTTCTCGTAGCCCCACAGCGGATGCGCCGGCGGCAGCGGCTCGAGGGCGAAGACGTCGAGCGCCGCGCCCTTGATCCGGCCACCGTCGAGCGCCGCAAGGAGCGCCGCCTCGTCGACGACGCCGCCGCGGGAAACGTCGATCAGCACCGCCGAAGGCTTCATCGCCGAGAAGGCTTCGCTGCCCACCATGCCACGTGTGCTTTCGAGCAGCGGCACCGCGCACAAGATGAAATCGGCACGGCCCCACAGGCTGGGCAGGTCGGCCATGCCGTGCACCTCATCGATGTGGTAGGTCGGTTTCGGGCTGGCGCGCACGCCCAGGGTCGTCATGCCGAAGGCCCTGGCCCGGACGGCGACCGCCTGCCCCGTCTTGCCGAGCCCAAGGATCAGAAGCGTCTTGCCCTGGATCGGCTCGACCTTGCCGGCCGTCCACCTCCTGGCAGCCTGCTCGCGTGCGAAGCCGCGCAGGCCGAGCGAGAAGGAAAGCATCGCGCCGAAGACATATTCGGCCATCATGTCGGCAGCGACGCCGGCCGAATTGGTTATCGTCACCCTTGTCGGATCCCAGGGGCGCAGGTGATCCGTGCCGGAGCCGCCGACCGAAACCCAGCGCACGGTCGGGCTCTCGACCAGCGCCGCGCGCGGATAGCGCGATCCCCGGTCGAATTTGATGGTGAACACCACCTCGGCGCCGGTGTCCGCAATCAGGTCGGGAAGCGCCTCGTAGCTGTCGCAGCCGAGCACCCTGAGATCGGGATGGGTTTCCGCCAGCGCCGCAATCGGCCCGTCCGGCGCGTCGCTGCTGACGATGATTGTTGGCCGCGCGGACATTTCAGCCCCGCCTCGGACCAGGAATGTGATCGGCAAGAGGACCCAGCGTCTCGAGCAAAGCCTTGCCTGCCTGCGGGCTGGTGTTCTCATGCGGCGCGCGCAGATTGAGCCAACGCTGGTCGCCGGAGCGCACGGCAAGTGCCGCCTTCATCCCGCCGATCAGACCGGCGGTCTGAACCGCCTTTCGAAATTCCTTTATGGCGGCATCGGCGGCCGAGACGTCGCGGCCGGCGTGCGCGCCGTCATAGACGGCGCGGATAGCCCTGGCGTTGAGGTTGACGGAAGCGGAAATGCAGCCCGCCGCGCCGGCGACCAGGCCTTGGGTAAGCTGGCCCTCGGAACTCGGGAAGACCGAGACGTTGGGCGCCGCCGCGATCACGGCGGCGGTGTTGTCCCAGTTCCCGGCACTGTCCTTGTAGGCGACAACGGTTTCGGGAAATGCCGCGTTGAGCCGCGCCGTCAGCGCCGGCGATACCGGCACCCCGGAATTCTGCGGGATGTGATAGAGGATCAGCTTGAGCTTCGGGCTGGCGACTTTCTCGACCAGTTCCGAATAGTAGCGCGCCTGCCCGTCATCGCCCGCCGCGGTGTAGAAGAACGAAGGCAGCACCATGACGCCGGCGCAGCCGAGTTCCAGGGCATGCCGGCTCAGTTCGAGCGTCTCGGGCAGCGCGGTCAAGCCTGTGCCGGGCATCATCTTATCGGCCGGGATGCCGGCCTCGGCCAGCCACTCCAGGGCTTGCATGCGTTCGCGCGGCGACAGCGACAGCGCCTCGCCGGTCGTCCCAAACGGCGAAAGGTAATGCGCGCCCTGAGCAAGCACCCATTTCGCATGGTTGACCCACAGATCGCGGGCGACGCTGCCGTCTTTGTCGAAGGGCGTCAGGATGGGCGCAATGACGCCTTGTACGCTGTTCATCGATGGTTCTCCCGGGTCGTCGTGTCGCCGTCGGCGAGCTTCGCTGCCGCGTCGACTGTTCTGATAAAGAATGCTGTCGAGGCGATGTCGAAGAAGACGTGGAAGCCTGCCTCGCTGCGCACCAGCACGGCTTCGAGATTCGCGACGCGCGTCTGCGCGATCTCGTCATCGGCAAAACGGCCAGGCCTGAGGTCCAGTGCGCAAAGCCTCGCCATCACCGCTTCTGCCGACTGGCCGGAAAGCCGCATCCAGCTCCAGCCTTCCTCGCGCCAGGACCAATAGCCGCGCGAACCTTTCTCGGCCTGCCAGGCAGCGACGAGCTTTGCGACGGCGCCACCGGCGATATCGTCAATCGCGAGGAAATCTTCGCTGCCTAGACGCAGCAGCCTGACGCCGCCCTGCCTAGCGATGCGATTGACGGGCGGCAAGGCGAGACCTTGCGCTTCGAGCCAGGCTGAACTGCCGGGCCCTTTGATGCCGAAGCGCGATCGGGCCGTCAGATCGGTCACTATCAGTTGCCCATTTGGCAGAACTGCTTCAGCGGCCGAGCCGTCCGGCGACAGGGGAAATGTTCGCATGGCAAGACCGGCCATCTTTACATCTCCTGCCGGACGTTCTGCGGATCGAAAAAGGCGTGACCGACCACCGGCACCTGCACCAATTCGCCGCTGCGACACTTCACCGTGACCTTGCTGCCAGGGGCAGCGTCGTCGATATGGACATAGGCCAGCGCGATTGTGTGGCGAAGCGTTGGCGAGAAGCCAATCGAAGTGATCTGCCCAACCGGGTTGCCGCCGCGCAGCACCAGGCAGGACTCGCCGGGGATGTTGCTTGCACCCTCGAAAGAGAGGCCGACGAGCCGGCGCGTTTCGCCAAGCCTCGTCCGCATCTCGATTGACCGCTTGCCGACGAAGAAGGGCTTCTTCTTCGAAACCGCCCAGCCGAAATCGAGCTCGTTGGGCGTGGTCAGCGCGTCGGTATCCTGGCCGATCAGGATATGCCCCTTTTCAAGCCGCAGCATGCGCGAGGCCTCGAGTCCATAGGGACGCAAGCCATGCGGCTTGCCGGCCTCGGACAAAGCGTCCCACAGCGCGACCGCATAGCTCGAAGGACAGTGCAGCTCGTAGCTCACCTCGCCCGTGAAGCCGATCCGCATCACACGCACCGGCAGGCCGGCCAGCATGCCTTCGCGCCCGTGGAGATAGGGGAAAGCGTCGCGCGAGAAATCGATGTCGCCATCTAGCGCCTGCAAGACCTCACGCGCCTTCGGGCCGGTGACGTTGATGCCGGAAAATGCTGCCGTGACGTTGAGCACGTCGACCTTCAGCCGCCACTGCGCATTCCAGAACAGCATGTCGGCCTGCACGCGGGCGACGGCGCCGGTCGTCGCGGTGACGTAGAACAGGTCATCGGCGAGACGATAGGCGACGCCGTCATCGATAACCGTGCCCATCTCGTTGAGCATCAGGCAGTAGCGGACCCGGCCGACGCGCTGGTTGGCATGCGCCATCGTGTACATCCGATCGAGGAAGGCGCCGGCGTCAGGACCGCGGATCTCCAGCTTGCCCAAAGTCGACACGTCGAGCATGCCGACGCCGTTGCGGACCGCGGCGATCTCTTCGCGGACCAGGCGGTCTATCCGGTCTTCCGGCCCGTAAAAATACGGCCGCCACCAGGCACCGATCGGCTTCATGCGAGCGTTGAGTGCGAGATGGCGCGCATGCAGCGCGGTGCGCCGCTCCAACGGCTCGTGATGGCCGGCGAGCACGCCGAGCTTCTCCGGTCCGGTCGGCGGCCGCGCCGTGGTGATGCCCACCTCGCCAACCCCGCGCCCCGTCGCTTCGGCGACAATCCGCGCCGTGGCGAGCGCCGAATGCCTGCCTTGGCTCGGCCCCATGCCGACGGTGGAAAAGCGCTTCACCAGTTCGAGTTCGCGATAGCCTTCCTTGACCGCATTCCTGAGGTCCTTGACCTGCAGATCCTCATCGAAATCGACGAAGTCGCGACCTTTTGCGTTGCCGGCGAGCGGTTGTGCCCAGGCAGCTGGCTCGGGCTCGTATTCGTTCTGCACGTCAGGAGGATCGCCGTGGCCGAGCCGCTCCAGAGCCTCGCGCGCGGCGCGGCGGCCGTCGGCCATCGCAGACTGCAACCGCGATTTGCCGGCAACGGCGCCTGCCAGCCGGACGGCCGCGCCCACCGGCAGACTGAGCGTCATTCGCGCCGTCGCATCGTCGTAGCCGACCCTCGCTCCCGCATGGCAGGGCAACTGCCAGGCAGGCACCGAGCCGACGGAGACCGCCACGAGATCGCAGTCGATCCAGCGGCTGCCAATGCGGACTCGCGCGACGTGCTTGTTGCCGCGCGTCCCGGAAGCTTCCTCGATCGGGGCGCCTGCGAGGATCCCTATCCCTCTGGCCCGAAGCTCACCGGCGCGGTCGCCGGCATTTGGCCGAGGATCGACGATCGCGGCCAGTTCGACGCCAGCCTCGACCAGATCCAGCGCGCAGTCGTAGCCATCGTCATTGGCGGCCAGCACGACTGCCCGCCGGCCAGGCTGCACCGCGTAATGGCGGAGCAATCGTTGCACGGCGCCGCCGGCCATGATGCCAGGCAGATCGTTGTTGCGGAACACCGCCGGCTGCTCGATGGCGCCTGTCGCCAGGACAACCTCGCGGGCGCGGGTTCGGTAGAGCCGGTTGCCCTGGATCAGCGGCAGCCAATTGTCCTCATACCAGCCGTTGCAGATGGTGCCGGTCATGATGCGCAGATTGGGGAGCTTGGCTGCCTTGGCTGCCAGACTGAACAATATGCCCGGATCGCAGCGGCGATAGGTCAGCGAACCGCCAATTTCGGGATTGTCGTCGCACAACAGCACGTCGGCGCCGGCTTGTGCGGCCGAGATCGCAGCCGATAGACCCGCCGGCCCCGCGCCGACGACCAGCAGGTCGCAGTGAAGATGCGCCTTGTCGAAACTCAGATGCGGCGCCTTGACGTCGACGATCCCGAGCCCCGCCTTGCGACGGATCATCGGCTCCCAGAAGCGGAGCCAGCTGTCCTGTCTCGGACCCATGAAGGTGCGGTAGTAGAAGCCGACCGGCAGGAAACGTCCAAAGCGGTCGATCACCGCATCGCGGTCGTTTTCCAGGGAGCCGTTGACGTTCTGCGCCGTCACCATCATGCCGTCCTGGAGCGGCGTCAGGTCGGCGGGAACATTCGGCTCCGACGGCAATTGCACCAGCGTGTTCGCTTCCGCGCCGGCCATGGTCATGATGCCGCGCGGCCGGTGGTATTTGAACGAGCGCGACAGGACCCACTGGTCCGAGGCCGCCAGCGCGCTGGCGATGCAGTCGCCGGCAAAGCCATGATAAGCCTTGCCTTCGAAGGTGAAGCGGACAGGCCGCGTCCGGTCGAGGCGCGAACCGTATGGCGTGCCAAGCCGCGTCATGGCCGGCTCCCAATGGCGTAGGTGCGGATGATTTCGTTGGTGACGACGTCGCGCTCGGCGAGGAAGAAGAAGTTGCTCGGCACGTGCCGCCAGCACTCGACCACCACACCTTTTCGATTGTCCGCGCGGAAGAGATGCCTTGCCCACTCAGCGTCGGCGGCAGCGTCCGCATCGGGCCTCTGCCGCAGCGGACCGAAGGACTGGAATTCGTCGATGTTGCGCGGGCCGTTCATGGGGCAGTCAAGCAGCTTCATGGTCAGTGGCTCGCCGCCGTGGCGCCCATTTCATTGAGCAGTCGGAACTTCTCGAAGCGCTCCAGCGCAAACGGCTTCAGCAGGTCGGGAACCCGACCCCTGGCGATGGTTTCCGCCATGCGCTTGCCGGCGACCGCAGTCGCCTTGAAGCCCCAGGTGCCCCAGCCGCAATCGAGCCACAGATTGGCGAGAGGGCTGGCGCCCATGATCGGGCTGTAGTCCGGCGTCATGTCGGTGATGCCGGCCCATTGCCGCAGCACCCGCACACCTTGCAGGAAGGGAAAGAGATGCACGGCGCCTTCCGCCAGATGCTCCTTCATGTCCAGCGTCGAGCGGGTCGAATAGAGCTGGTACGGATCCGAGCCGCCACCGATGACGATCT
Organism: Mesorhizobium sp. M1A.F.Ca.IN.022.06.1.1; assembly: GCF_003952605.1. Classification (NCBI taxonomy): domain Bacteria; kingdom Pseudomonadati; phylum Pseudomonadota; class Alphaproteobacteria; order Hyphomicrobiales; family Phyllobacteriaceae; genus Mesorhizobium; species Mesorhizobium sp. M1A.F.Ca.IN.022.06.1.1. The sequence goes on from NZ_CP034455.1 coordinate 1,712,789, forward strand.
CGCCGCGCGAGGATTGCACCAGATAGGTGTGCAGCGATACGGACGAGACCAGCGTGTGCAGCCAGGGCTTCAGCGGCTGCGTCACCATTGCCTGCAAGGGGTAGCAGCGGATCGGCAGTTCCACGCCGGCCATCATCGCAACATCGTAGTTCATGCCGCCGGCGGCGATGAGCACGGAGCCGCAGGCGACCCGTCCGCGGTTCGTCACCACAGCGCGCACCTGGCCGTTCTCGACCTCAAAACCTTGAACTTCGGTGCGCTGGTGGATTTCGGCGCCCCGGCGCGAGGCCTGCGCCGCGAAGCCCCAGGCAACCGCATCGTGGCGGGCCGTGCCGGCATCGGCATGCCAGAGGCCGCCGAGGATCTCGAGCGCACCGTCGCGATCCATGTTGAGTTCGGGCACCAGCTTCTCGACCTCTTTTGCGTCGATCACCTCGGTGCGCGTGCCCATATGCTTGCCCATCTCGGCGCGCAGATGGAAGGCGCGCAGCGTCGCTTCCGTGTGTGCGAGCGTCAGCTGGCCGCGCTGCGAGAACATGACGTTGAAGTCGAGTTCCTGCGACAGCGCTTCGAAGAGCGAAACGCCTTCCTTGTAGAAGGCGACGCCTTCCTGGGTGATGTAATTGGAGCGGATCGTCGTGGTGTTGCGTGCGGTATTGCCGCCGGCCAGATAGCCTTTTTCGAGCACCGCGATGCTGGCGATACCATGGTATTTCGACAGATAATGCGCGCAGGCCAAGCCATGCCCGCCGCCACCGACGATGACCACGTCATAGGACGGCTTCAGCTCAGGCGTCGCAGGAATGTCGCCCGTCACCGGATAGTCGCGGCTAAGCCCGTATTTGAGAAGCCTAAGCGGCATGGCTGCCCTGGCCGCCAGGAGGATCGTAGACCAGAGCGGTCACCTCGGAAAACCGGTGGTCGGCGTCGGTCAGGCCGAGAATACCGTCCCGGATCGCGGCGGCCCTGGTCGAGCCGAGAACGGGCGACGCAAACTCGATGTACTTGGCGACGATATCGTCTTCGCTGAACGGGGCTTCGGGGCCGCCGCGTGCGTGGACATCTCCGGACTCCAGCTGCCGGCCGTCAACCGTCTCGATCTGCACGTCGGCCCAGCGCCCGGCGGGGAAACGGTCGCTGTGCTTCGCCGCCTCGTTCACCTCGACGCGCTTCAGCAAATCCGCGACGGCGGCATCGCGCAGACCCGAGCCCGAAATGTGCTCCACGCCGATTCGACCATAGTGGATCATCGTGGCCACGGCGAAGGGCAGGCTGTACTGCGCCTTTGATGTCGTGTCCGGCATGCCGGCAAACAGCGTCGCCGCATAGTGGAAGCTGTTGACATGGACTTTGCGTATGTCTTCCGGCCGAAGCCCATGCTGCAGGCAAAGCGCGCGCGTCGCGTCGATCGCCGCGTGGGCCCAGCGGCAGACCGGATACGGTTTTATGTATTGCCGGGTCATCTGCCAGAACAGGCCGAGGTCATCCCAATGTGCCGCGACCTCCGGCGCCTCGACCGTGATCGCCGGCGCGCCGGCGAAACCGGCTTCGGCAAGCACGGCGGCCGACAGGCCGACCAGCGCCCCCATGCCTGAGCCGTCATGCAGCATGGTCGGCGTTGCGATCTCGCGCATCATCTGGCTGCGCGGTCCGTGATACTCGGCGATGCCGAAAGCATGGCGCAGTTGATCGTCGTCAAGCGAAAGCAGGCGGGCCGCGACCGCCGCCACGCCAAGAGAATTCCACGCGCCGGAGGTGTGATAATCGGAGACGGTTGCGTGCAGCGCAATGCCGGCCCGCCCCGCGATCTCATAGCCGACGACGATCGCGGCCAGCGCCTCGGGGCCGGTCAACTCAGGCTTTTCTTCTGCGAGCGCAAGCAGCGCCGGGATAACCGCCACGCCGATGTGCCCCTTGGTCGGCGGGTAACCGTCATGGCCGTCGAGATTGTCGGTCTGGGTCGCCGCCGCGAAGGCGGCGCCGGCCATGCTGGCGCGCCTGCCGTCGAAGATCATCCTCGCCGCGTGCCGGTCGGCGCCGGAACCGTAGAGCATAACCGCGGCATCGCGCGCGATTTGTCCGGCCTGCATCGGGCCGGCGGCGATGGCAATGCCCATCGTGTCGAGGAACTGGAGGGCTGCCGATTTCAGAACGTCGCGCGGGAACGCGCCGGCCGACCTGCGCAGCACGAAGTCGGCAACACGGGCAAATACGGTGGAAGCAGACTCACCTTCCGCCGTCCGCTGGTCCATGGCGCCACCTTTCGCGTCCCGATCGCTCCAAGATAACTACGAATAATTTGGTCTCATGGGCCAGGCACGTAATTAGTTTGGCGCCATCGCACAAAAAAATCGGGGTCAAGGCGATTGCGGAGGCCAACGAAGCCGGTCTAGTTTTCGCTTCGCCAAGGAGCGATCGCATGAAGCCGCCACCCCCACTGAACTATATCCGCTCGTTCGAGTGTTCGGCGCGGCATCTCAGCTTCACCCTCGCTGCCAGCGAGCTCGGCTACACCCAGGCGGCGGTCAGCAATCATGTGCGGGGGCTGGAACACTATCTTGGCCGGCAGCTCTTCGTGCGCTATCCGCGCAGCCTGAAGCTGACCGAAATGGGCGAGGCCTTCCTGCCTACGCTGCGGCAGGCGCTCGACCAGATCGATCACGCCACGGAGGCGATCGTCGCCTCCTCGCGCAACAGGACGGTCGTCATCTCCTGCCCAATGAGCCTGGCCGAAAACTGGCTGGCCGGCTGCATGGCGGCGTTCCGGCAAATCCATCCGGAGATCGAGGTCGTTCTGCACGGCACGATCTGGGAAGACCTCAGCGAGCAGATCGCCGACATCACCATCTCGACCCGCCGCTTCGACGACCGCCCGCCGAGTGGCGTTCCGCTGTGGAACGACCAGCTCGCCATCCTCTGCGCACCCGGCCTGCTGTCCGGCCCGAAAGGGCTGCGCTCGCCGCGCGATATCCTCAACGTCGACTGGATCTTCGTGCATGGCCGCCAAGAATATTGGCAATGCATGGGCGACGCGCTGCAGATCGACATTTCGGATTATGAGAAAGGCATCACCACGAACGCCTCGAACATTGCGCTGGAACTGGCGGCAATGGGCGCGGGCTGCGTCGCCACGCAATATTCGCTGGCGAGAACCTATATCAGCCGCGGGCTTCTGGTGGAGCCTTTCCCCGTGCGAGCCGCCAGTCCATGGACCTATTATCTTTCGGAGAGCCAGCTCTCGAAAGGCAGCGTGGTGAGGACCGTCAGAGGGTGGATCATGGAACGAGCCAACGCCCATGTAGAAGCCGTTTAGGCTGACGGCTCGGCAACCATCCGTCCGGGGGAAGGAAGCAATCCGAAAACAACTACCCGAGGGTCTGACTTGCTAAGGCATAGGTCTTCGGCCTAGCCGAGCCGCCGTCGGAAAAATCGGCGAGGCATTTGCCCTTCGACATGGTCAGCACCGTGTCGAAGACCGGCATTCCGCTGTGCGACAGGAAGGCGGCGAACTCGCCATTGTCCATGTGCGTGTCGATCCTGAGGAAATATCCCGAATGGTCGGCCACGTGCGGCCTGACGACCGCCAGGGCGTCGGGGTCGCTTCCCGCCACCACCGGCCCTATGACATGGCCCCGTCCGAACGGTCGGCAGAGGGCAAAAGCGGTCAGCTTGTTCCCGTCGAAAAGCCCATAGCCGGCCGATTGCCCGAAGAGCTTTTCAACGAGCGCTGTGCGCCTCACGCCAAATCCCGCCGCGTCCAGCGCGATCGCTGCCGCAACATCGCCCGCGTCCAACGTCCGGACGCTACCGTGCGCCTCCGTCGGCCGGCCCGCTGTCGGCACGCGGGCGATGCCCTGGCATTGATAGACGGTCTTCTCCGGCTGGAAATCGAGGGAGAGATAAAGCCGCCGCGCAGCACGGGTTGCATTGAGGCGCAGATCGCGCCCGGGATCCTGTCGAAGATCCGCTTCATCAGCCATTGCGCCGCCCCCTGCGTCTGAAGCCGCGGCGAGGTGATGACCATCCCCAAGGTGGCGAAATTGGCGCCGTGCGGGAACCACATGGCCGAACCGAGAGCCCGGCCGATCTCATCGAGCGCCACGAAGCCTTGGCCCGATTCACGCAGGAATTGCCAATCCTCGGCGCGATGCGGCCATCCCACCGACAGGGAGAGCGCGTGCAACCTCTCCAGGTCGACATCTTGGACGTCGCCGATACGCATGGAGAAGGCATCGATTTTCAAGCTCTCGGACGGCTTCACTTCCATGGCCCTGAAAGAACCCTCAAAAATAAAGAACCCTCAAAAATCAACGGGCGAGCAGACCGCTGCCCCGTGCCCGCCAACGCTAGACAAGCAAACCCCACAGGATTTGCTCGAAAGCCGTGCACCAACGCAAGATTCAACTGAAACACTTCCGCTTTCGGCATGCAATCGCGTGGGAACGCACCCATCCTCTGCGGAAATTCGCCAGCATGCGGCATCGATGCCGGCGAACCCTAACGCCTTGAGGGCTGGAATGGACGTCTTCGACATCCTCGACCGTCTCGTCGCCTTTCCGTCGGTCGCCGGCAAGCCGAACGGCGACATTGCCGGCTGGATCGAGGCTCATCTCACCGAACAAGGCGCGAAGGTCAGCCTGCTCCCAGGGCCAGAGGGCGACCGTTTCAATCTTTTCGCCACCATCGGCCCGGCCGAGGTTCCGGGCTACATCCTATCCGGCCATATGGACGTCGTCCCCGCCGGCGAGCCGCAATGGAGTTCGGCCCCTTTTTCGCTGCGCCGGGAGAGCGAACGGCTCTACGGACGCGGCACCACCGACATGAAGGGGTTTCTCGCCGCCGCGCTCGCCGCCGTGCCTGCGCTTGTGCGGCTGCGCCTCGCCAGACCGATCCACCTCGCCTTCTCCTATGACGAGGAGATCGGGTGCCGGGGCGTGCCGCATTTGATCGCCGGGCTGCCCGAGCTTTGCGCCAAGCCGCTCGGCGTCATCGTCGGCGAGCCGAGCGGCATGCGCGCCGTGCGCGGCCACAAGGGCAAGGCGGCCGCCCGCGTAATCATCAGCGGCCGCTCCGGCCACTCCTCGCGACCGGATCTTGGGCTTAACGCCATCCATGGCATGTCCGATGTGCTGAGCGCCGCCGTGAGTGAAGCGGAGCGGCTGATGCATGGCCCGTCCGACCCAACCTTCGAGCCGGCCTATTCCTCGCTGCAGGCCGGTGTGATCGCAGGCGGCCAGTCGGTCAACATCATCCCCGACAGCTGCACGCTCGACCTGGAGGCGCGCGCAATACCGGGCATCGAACCGGCTGGCTTGCTCACCCCGGTCAAGGCGCGGGCTGAAGCTCTTGCCGCTCAAGGCTATGTTGTTGAATGGAAGCCGATTAGCGCCTATCCGGCGCTGTCGCTGCCGCAAGACTCGGCTCTGGCGGGACTGCTGCGCGAATTGACCGGCGAAGCGCCTTTAGCCGCCGTCAGCTACGGGACGGAGGCCGGGCTTTACCAAGGCTCCGGGCTCGATGCGATCATCTGCGGCCCCGGCGATATCGGGCGCGCCCACAAGCCGGACGAATATATTCTCGCCAGCGAGCTCGCCGCCTGCCAGCAGATGATCGAGGCGCTGGGCGCGCGATGCGCGGCCTGAAGGAGCAGCCGGAATGACATTCCTCTTCAATTCCGACGCGCGGCGTGGCGCGATCTTCGCCGAGGCCTTCGCTAAGGAGTTGCCGGACCTCCCCTTCACGATCGATGCCGCTACGGTCGATCCCGACGCAGTGCGCTACCTGATCACCTGGACGGTGCCGGAGAACCTCGACCGCTACACCAACCTCGAAATCCTGTTCTCCATCGGCGCCGGCGTCGATCAGTTCCGCTTCGACGCGGTGCCCGCGCCGGTGAAGATCGTGCGCATGGTCGAGGAGGGCATCGTGCGCATGATGCAGGAGTATGTGACGCTCGCCGTGCTTGCGCTCCACCGCAACTTGCCGGCCTATCTGGCGCAGCAGCGCGCCGGAGAATGGCGCGACATCCCTCAGCCTCAAGCCGCGTCGCGCCGGATCGGCGTGCTCGGCCTCGGACAGCTTGGCCAAGCCGTCCTCGACCGGCTGAAACCTTTCGGCTTCCAGCTCTCCGGATGGAGCCGCTCCCCGCGGCGGCTTGAAGGGGTGACCTGTTATCATGGCGAGCTTTGGCTGGAGCAGATGCTGGCGGCCAGTGACATACTGATCTGCCTGCTGCCACTGACCGAGGAGACGCGCGGATTTCTGAACGCCGGCCTGTTCGCGAAACTGCCTGACGGGGCGGCTCTCGTTCATACGGGTCGAGGCCCGCAGCTCGATCACGAAGCGCTTGTCGCCGCGCTCGATAGCGGCCATTTGTCGTCGGCGATGATCGACGTGACCGATCCCGAACCGCTGCCCGCGGGACATCCGTTCTGGTCGCATCCGAAGATCATCCTCACTCCGCACATAGCCAGCGTGACCCAACCCGCGACCGCCGCCCAGGCCGTCATCGACAACATCAAGCGCCATCGCGCCGGGCTCGATCCCATCGGGCTCGTCGACCGGTCGCGCGGTTATTGAAACTCAACTGGAAAGGCCATCCTTTGTCCCTGCTCAAGTCCATCGATATCAACCCGAGCTTTTCGCCCCGCGAATCGACCGCGCTGCCGGAGCGGCTCATTGCCGGCAATCCCGCCTTCAAAACCTGGGCGCAGGACGTGGCCAAGGACGACCTTGTCCATACCGGCGTCTGGGAGGCCACGCCCGGCGAAACGCGCTCGATCAAGGGGGAAACCTTCGAGTTCTGCCATATCCTCGCCGGCGTGGTCGAAATCACGCCCGACGCCGGCGAAACGGTGACCTACCGGGCCGGCGACAGCTTCGTCATGAAGCCGGGCTTCACGGGTGTTTGGAAGACCATCGAGACCGTGCGCAAGATCTACGTCACAGTGGGCTAGCGAGCGCCCGCGCAGGCCCTGACCGCCGCGGAAGATTTTGCCGTCTCTTGTCCCCAGCACGCAACATTCGTCGGCGGCGGATCGCCGAACAGCGCATGCTGCGTGTCGGCACGGGCTAGGCTGAGGCCGATGCTGCCGAGTGGTTGCCCATGAGCCTGAGCTTCGATCCCGATACAATCTCGCTTCCCGTCGGCCACTTCATCGATGGAGAGCTGATTTCGGCCGGGGGTGCGATCGAAATGCGCCGTCCGTCCGATGGCAAGTCCTATGCCGCTTGCCCCGTGGCCGGTGCGGACTTGGTGGACCGGGCGGTGGAAAGTGCCAAGGCGGCGCTGAAAGCCAGCAACTGGGGCGGCGTCCGGCCGCGCGAGCGCACCAGGGCGCTCCACGCCTGGGCCGATTTGATGGAAGCGGAAGCCGAAACGCTCGCCAGGATCGAGGCACTGTCCTCGACCCGGCCCGTCGGCCAGCTCGCCGCCGGCGACATCGCCGTGACCGCCGAGCAGATCCGCTTCTTTGCCGAGTTCGCCGATAAGGAAGGCAGCGAACTCGCGCCGACCGACGACGCCAGTTTCGGCATGATCATGAGCGAACCCTATGGCGTCGTAGCCGCGATCACGCCCTGGAATTTTCCGATCTCGATGGCCGGCTGGAAGCTCGGTCCGGCGTTGGCCGCGGGCAATGCAGTCGTGCTAAAGCCGTCCGAAATGACGCCGTTCTCGACCGTCTATTTGGCGCAGCTCGCCGTCAGAGCCGGCCTGCCGGCAGGACTTGTCAACGTGGTGCTCGGCGACGGCCCCACGACCGGCACGGCGTTGACCGGCCATCCCGAGATCGCCAAGGTCAGCTTCACCGGTTCAACCCGCGCCGGCTCGGCGATCATGGAGAACGTCGCCCGCACCGGCATCAGGCCGATGACGCTGGAGCTCGGCGGCAAGAGCCCGCAGCTCGTCTTTGCCGATGCCGATCTCGACAAGGCGGCGGCAGCAATCGCCGGCAGCGTCACCTTCAATGCCGGCCAGGCCTGCGTGGCCGGCACGCGCCTGATCGTCGAGAAGAGTGTGGCCGACAGCCTGACGGCGGCCATCCTTGAGCGAGTGAAGGCGGTGAAGCCCGGCCCGACCTGGGACGAGACCACGCAGTATTCGCCGATCATCTCGGAACGGCAGCGGGGGCGTGTCGACGCCATCGTGCGGGCCGCGCTCGAGGGCGGCGGCGAATGCCTGACGGGCGGCACCTTTATGGACAGCCCCGGCTATTTCTACGAGCCGACGCTGATCGCCAATGTCGACCAGGCCAATCCGGCGATCGTCGAGGAAATCTTCGGCCCGGTCCTAACGGTCCAGACCTTCGAGACCGAAGACGAGGCGCTCGCGCTGTCCAGCCATCCGACCTACGGACTGGCTTCCGGCCTGTTCACCGCGGATCTGTCTCGCACGATCCGTCTCGCGCGCAAGCTGGAAGCGGGCACCGTGTGGGTCAACCGCTACAGCCGCTCGCGCGACCACATTCTGCCGACCGGCGGCTATAAGCGCTCCGGCATCGGCAAGGACCTTGGCCGCGAGGCCTATCTCGCCAACCGCAGGACCAAGAGTGTCCTGATCAGCCTGTGAAGAGATGCCAATGAAGACCCACTCGATCGCCCTGATCCCCGGTGATGGCATCGGTCGCGATGTGACCGCCGCCGCCTGGACGGTGCTGGAAACCGTGGCCAAGCACTCCGGCTTTGCCCTGACCGGAACCGAGTTGCCATGGTCCTGTCGTTTCTTCAAGGAAACCGGCCGCATGATGCCCGAGGACGGCATCGAGACCTTGCGCCGCTTCGACGCCATCCTGCTCGGGGCCGTCGGATGGCCGACGGAGGTGCCGGATTCCGTCTCGCTCCATGGACTTTTGCTGCCGATCCGCAAGGCATTCGTGCAATACGCCAACATCCGGCCGCACCGGCTGCTGCCGGGTGTGAGGGGGCCGCTGCGAGCCGAGAGCTTCGATATTCTGTGCATCCGCGAAAACACCGAAGGCGAATATTCCGGCGCCGGCGGACGTGTGCATCAAGGCACGCTGGACGAGGTCGCGGTGGAAACCTCGATCTTCACCCGGGCCGGGGTCGAGCGCATCCTGCGCTTCGGCTTCGAGCAGGCACGGGCGCGGCGCGGCAGGCTGGCTTCCGTCACCAAGTCCAACGCGCAGAAATATTCGATGGTGTTCTGGGACGAGATCACGCGAAAGCTGGCCGCCGACTATCCGGACGTCGACGTGACCAGCTATCATGTCGACGCACTCGCTGCGCGCATGATCATGGATCCGCAGAGCCTCGACGTGGTCGTCGCTTCCAATCTCTTCGGCGACATACTGACGGATATCGGCGCGGCGATCCAGGGCGGGCTCGGCTACGCAGCTTCCGCCAACATCAACCCCGACCGCTCGGCGCCGTCCATGTTCGAGCCGGTGCACGGCTCCGCGCCCGACATCGCCCACCTCGGCATCGCCAACCCGATCGCCGCCATATGGTCGGGCGCAATGATGCTTGAACATCTGGGCGAAAAGGACGCAGCCGGCCGCGTCATGAACGCGATCGAAGCGACAACGGCGCGAGGGGTGGGAACCACGGCCGGCAAAGATCGTACGGACGCCATCACATCCGCCGTTGTCGCGGCGCTCACCTGATTTGCGAGGTCGTTTTCGATGAAAAGCCTGAAAGACAAAACTCTCTTCCGCGAGGCCGGTCTGATCGGCGGCAGATGGGTCGCGGCAGGTTCCGGCAGAACGGTCGATGTGATCGATCCGGCAACACAGATATCGATCGGCACAGTGCCCGACATGGCCGGCCCGGAGGCCCGCGCGGCCATAGAGGCCGCGGCTTCCGCCTATCGGGATTGGAAAAAGAAGACCCACGCCGAACGCGCCGCCATGCTGGAGGCCTGGCATGGTCTGATGCTTAAGCATCTGGACGATCTCGCACTGATCCTGACCACGGAACAGGGCAAGCCGCTGGACGAGGCCAAAGGCGAGATCCGCTACGGAGCGTCCTTCGTCAAATGGTTCGCCGAGGAGGCGCGCCGGATCAATGGCCACACCATCCCCTCGCCTACATCAGACCGCCGCATCATCGTCCTGAAGGAATCCGTCGGCGTGTGCGGCATCATCACGCCTTGGAACTTTCCCAATGCGATGATCACCCGCAAGGTTGCGCCGGCGCTGGCCGCCGGCTGCACGGTGGTGATCAAGCCCTCCGAGTTCACGCCCTATTCGGCGTTGGCGCTCGGCGTGCTCGCCGAACGCGCGGGTATTCCCGCCGGCGTCATCAACATCGTCACCGGCATGCCGGCCGAGATCGGCAACGAGATCATGGCGAATGAGACCGTGCGCAAGATCTCCTTCACCGGTTCGACCAGGGTCGGCTCGCTGCTGATGCGCGGAGCGGCCGACAGCGTGAAAAGGCTCAGCCTCGAGCTCGGCGGCAACGCGCCCTTCATCGTCTTCGACGACGCCGACCTCGACCTCGCCGTCGAGGGGGCGCTGGCGTCGAAGTTCCGCAATGGCGGCCAGACCTGCGTGTGCGCCAACCGCATTCTCGTCCAGGCCGGAGTCTATGACGCCTTCTCCGCCAAGCTCAGCGCCCGCGTCAATGCGTTGACGGTGGGACCGGGCACGCAGCCCGGTGTCGCCATCGGCCCAATGATCAACATGGCGGCGGTCGAGAAAATCAATCGGCACGTCGAGGACGCGCTTGCCAAAGGCGCGACGATCGTCACCGAGAAGCCGGTGCTGCCGGAGGGTCCTCAATATGTCGCCCCGCTGGTGCTGGCCGGTGCGACAAACGAAATGGAACTCGCCAGCGAGGAGACTTTCGGTCCGGTCGCACCGCTTTTCCGTTTCGAGACGGAAGAGGAAGCGGTCGCGCTTGCCAACGGCACACCTTACGGGCTTGCCTCCTACTTTTACACCGAGAACCTGAAGCGCGCCTGGCGCGTCGGCGAGGCGCTGGAGTTCGGCATGGTGGGTCTGAACACCGGCTCGGTTTCGATGGAGATAGCCCCCTTCGGCGGCGTCAAGCAGTCCGGCCTCGGGCGCGAGGGCGCGCAGGCCGGCATCGAGGAATATCTGGAACTGAAGAGCTTCCACATGGGCGGGCTGGGTTAAACCCCAGCCCCGATCACTGGATCCGGTCGAGCGCCTTGTAGTAGAGACCGACCATCGGCAGGAACCAGGGCTTGCCGGAATAGCCGGGAATGGCGGGCCACTCGAGCCCCTTCATCGGATTGCGGTCCGCGCGACCAAGCATGGCATCGGCCATGATCATCCCCAGATGGGTGGAAAGCTGCGCGCCGTGGCCGGAATAGCCCATCGCGTACCAGACCCCGTCATGATAGCCGGCCCGCGGGAAGCGGTCCTTGGTCATGTCGACCAGCCCGCCCCAGCAATAATCGATCTCGACCCTGGCGAGCTGCGGGAAGATCGCCGCGAGGCTTGCCCGCAATATCTGTCCGCTCTTGGCATCGGAGCGCTGGTCCGATGTCGCCGAGAAGCGTGCGCGGCCACCAAAGATCAGGCGCTTGTCCGGCGCAAGCCGGAAGTAGTTGCCGATGTTCATCGAGGTCACGCATGTCCGGTTGCCGGGCATGGTCCCGGCGATCTCGGCGTCGCTCAGCGGTCGCGTGGCGATGATGAAGCTGCCGACGGAAATGATCCTGCGGCGAAAATAGCCGAAATTCGGCGTGGTGTAGGCGCCGGTCGCCACCAGCACATTGTCGGCGCTGATGCGGCCGCGGGAGGTGGTCAGCTGATGCCGCGTGCCCGACTGCCTATGATCCGTCACCGCCGCATTCTCGTGGATGACGGCGCCATGGCGAACCGCGGCCGTCGCCAGCCCGGCCACGTAGCGGCCCATATGCATCATGGCGCTCTTCTTCGACAGCATCGCGCCATGGAAGGGCGAGCCGATCTCGGATTTGAGATCGTTCGGCGACAGCAGCGCCGTATCCGGATCCACCTCGGCATGGACGGCCTCGAAGTTACGGGCGATCGCTTCGAAATGCTGCGGCTTGGAGGCGAGCTTCAGCTTGCCGGAGCGGCGGAAGTTGCAGTCGATACCCTCCTCGGCGACCAGCGCCTCGATCGTGTCGACGGAATCGTCCAGCGCCCGGTAGAGCGCGATCGCGCGCTCCTTGCCGAGTTCCGCCTTGGCCGAAAGATAGCTGTGGGCGAGGCCGTTGTTCAGGTGCCCGCCATTGCGTCCCGACGCACCCCAGCCGACCCGCTCTGCTTCCAGCACCGCCACCTTGGCGCCGGCCTTCGCCAGTTGGCGGGCGGCGGCGAGGCCGGTGAAGCCGCCGCCGATGATGGCGGCGTCGTAGTGTCCCTCGACCGGGCCTTGCGCCCCGCCGGAAAAAACTGGAGCGGTGTCGTGCCAGTAGGAGACCAGCTTCATTTGCAATCCGTCAGTTTCAAAGCCCGACCACGCCCGGAAGACCGGAAATGTCGGCGATCTCGACATAGCCGTAATAGGGGTTGGCCGGCTCGTGGCCGCGATTGACCCAGACCTTGTTCTTGATCCCGAGATCATGCGCCGACATCAGGTCGTAGCGGAAGGAGGACGAGCAGTGAAGAACATCCTCCGGACCACAGCCCAGCCTATCGAACATGTATTCGAAAGCCTTGAAGCGTGGCTTGTAGGCCTGCGCCTGTTCGGCCGTGTAGACGGCATGGAATGGCGCGCCGAGCTTCTCGACATTGGACATGATCTGCGCGTTCATGGCGTTGGAGAGGATGACCAGCGGAATTTCCTTGGCAACCTTCGCCAGGCCAGCTGGAACGTCCGCGTGGGGTCCCCAGGTCGGGACACGCTCATAGACCATCGTGGCGTCGTCCGGGCTGAAGGCAACGCCGTTGCGCTTGCAGGCGCGCTCGAGCGCGTTGTGGACGACGTCGGCATAGGGCTTCCAGTCGCCCAGGATCTCGTCGAGCCGGTAAGCCGCGAAGTTCTTGATGAACGCCTGCATGCGCGGCTCGTCGAGTCGGCTGCCATAGAGGTCACGCGCCGCCTCCGCCATCTGGAAATTGGTCAACGTGCCGTAGCAGTCGAAGGTGATGTATTTGGGCCTGAAAGAAGCCATATCCGTCGATCTCCGGTGGAAGCACATCCGCGTTGGGACGTCTTTCATCATAGGCCGGCAGGAAGCGACCTACCTGACCGAAAAGCGCCTGCCGAAAGCAGAAAGTTCCGTATCCGCGGTTCCGTTTGGCACGCTGTAGCATCTTGAGCGTCGAAGGATGCCGCCGGTCGAGGCGCTAAACGCATCCAGTTCCATAGGGGCCAGCACAAGATGCGGCGCACGCCCTCAGCAACGGCGAATGATACCGCCGAAGTCGAGACCTTCAGACGATCTGCGGCGCACCGATGATCGAGACTTGGGGTCAGACTGAAAGGTGCGTCATGCAGCAAGGCGAGATCGAACTCCAGGACTTCGGGCCGGATCATATCGAGGGTGCAGTCGCGCTATCTCGGCAGGAGAATTGGCCGCATCGCCCGCAGGATTGGCAGATGGCGCTGCAGCTTTCGAGCGGCGCGGTTGCGCTCGACGACCAGGGCCGGGTCGCCGGGACAATCCTGGTAACGCCTTACGGCGCCGATTGCGCCATGATCAACATGGTGATCGTCGACAGGAACGCGCGAGGCAAAGGGCTCGGGCGCCGGCTCATGGAACAGGCCTTCGCCCTTGCCGGCGACCGTCCGCTGCGGCTCGTCGCCACGACCGACGGCATGCCTCTTTATGAGAAGCTTGGCTTCGTGCCCTCGGGCACGATTCTTCAGCATCAGGGCCAGGTGGCAGCGCTTGAGGCTTCCGACGGTGTGGAAGCCGCGGGCGCGCACCATCTGCCGGAAATCAAGGCCCTGGACCGTGACGCCTACGGCGCCGACCGTGAAGCTTTGATCGATGCGCTGGCCGAGCGGGGTGAATTCGCCGTCATCCGCCGCAGTGGCGTCATCGCGGCCTATGCCGCAATCCGCCCGTTCGGACGCGGCGAGGTGATCGGCCCCGTCATCGCCGGAAATGCAGACGACGCCAAGGCCCTGATCAGCTTTTTCGCCGCGTCTCGCCCTGGCGCTTTCCTGCGCGTGGATACCGAAAGCAGGACCGGCATCGCCGGCTGGCTCGGAGAAATCGGCCTCGCTCATGTCGGCGGCGGCGTCGCTATGGACCGTCCGGCCAAGAATGGGGCCGAACAGGCCAGGCCAAAAGTTTACGCCCTCGCCAACCAGGCGCTCGGATAGTCCGGAGGACAACAATGCTCGCCAATTCCCTGATCGAACTCGACCGCGCCCATCTCATCCATCCGGTCGCCTCATATCGCGGCCATGAGGCGCTCGGCGTGCGGGTGCTGAAATCGGCGAAGGGTGCTACCGTGACCGATGCGTCCGGCCGGCAACTTCTCGACGGCTTCGCCGGACTGTGGTGCGTCAATGCCGGCTATGGTCACGACAGCATCGTCGAGGCGGCGGCCCGGCAGATGCGCGAGTTGCCCTACGCCACCGCCTATTTCGATCTCGGCTCGGAGCCCGCCATCCGGCTCGCCTCGGAGCTGGCCGACCGGGCGCCCGGGGATCTCAATCACGTCTATTTCACTCTCGGGGGATCGGACGCGGTCGACAGCACGATCCGGTTCGTCCGCTACTACTGGAATGCCAGAGGCGAGCCTGAACGCGACCAGTTTATTTCCATTGAGCAGGGTTATCACGGATCGTCGGTGGTCGGCGCGGGCCTGACCGCCCTGCCCGCCTTTCATGCCGGTTTCGGCATTCCGTTCGAATGGCAGCACAAGATCCCCTCGCCCTATCCCTATCGCAATCCGGTTGGCGATGACCCGAACGCGATCATCGCCGCATCGCTCGCCGCGCTGAAGGCGAAGATCGAGGAGGTCGGGCCGGAGCGGGTCGCCGCCTTCTACGCCGAGCCGATCCAGGGCTCGGGTGGCGTTATCGTCCCGCCGAAAGGCTGGATCAAGGCGATGCGCGAGCTCTGCCGTGAATACGGCATCCTCTTCATCGCCGACGAGGTGATCACCGGTTTCGGCCGCACCGGCCCCTGTTTGCCTGCACGGAGGAGGATATCGTTCCCGACTTCATGACCACCGCGAAGGGCCTGACCTCGGGCTATGTGCCAATGGGCGCTGTCTTCATGGCCGATCATGTCTATAACGTCATCGCCGATGGCGCAGGCGCCTCGGCGGTCGGCCACGGCTACACCTATTCCGCCCATCCGGTCAGCGCCGCCGTCGCGCTCGAGGTGCTGAAGCTCTATGAGGAAGGCCTTCTGGAGAACGGCGCCAGGGCCGGCGCGCGCTTGATGGCGGGCTTGTCTGCCTTGAGCGACCATCCATTGGTCGGCGATGTGCGGGGTCGCGGCATGCTTGCCGCCATCGAGCTGGTGGTCGACAAAAAGAAGAAAACGCCGCTTCCGGCCTCGGCCATGCCGGCGCGGCGCGTCTTCGACAGGGCGTGGGACAACGGCCTGATCATCCGCGCCTTCGCGCATGGGGTTCTCGGCTACGCCCCACCGCTCTGCTGCACCGACGGCGACATCGATGCGATCATCGAGCGCACGCGCCGGACGCTGGACCAGACGCTGGACGACGCCGATGTCCGCCGGGCGCTTGCATGAAGGGCGACGCATTTTTCGCATCTCGAAATATCGCCGCGGCAGACGATTTCGCAATTTTGTGCCGCTACCTCGCGCCTTTTCGGCGAATCCAGCGCGGGGGAAGTGCCAGACTGCTTTTTAAGACAAGGCCAGAAAGCCCGGATTTCCGGGCTTTTGAAAAAGGCCGACGCCCCGGACAGCACGGAATTTTGTTCTGTTCAGCATCAGTAATTCGGCCGCGCGCAGAGGAGAGCCAGTCTTGGCCAGGGGCTTTAGCGAATTCAAATACATGACCTTCGATGTGGTCGGCACGCTGATCGACTTCGAAGGCGGCATAACAACCTGCCTGGCCGGGATCGCTGCGGAGGCCGGTGTCTCAATCGACGGCGAAGAAGCGCTGGCCCTTTACCGGCAGGCCCGCTACATGCCCGATGCGAACCTGTTCCCCGACGATCTCGCGCGTGTCTACACAGTCATCGCACCGCGGCTCGGCCTGCCGGCCGAGGAGAAATACGGCGCCCGCCTGCGGGATTCGGCCAGCGTCTGGCGAGGCTTCTCCGACAGCAAGGCGGCGCTGGCCGACCTTGCGACGTCCCATAAGCTGATTGCCATGACCAATGCCCGGCGCTGGGCTCTCGACCATTTCGAGAAGCAGCTCGGATCGCCCTTTTTTGCCACCTTCACCGCCGACGATACCGGCACGGAAAAACCGGATCCCGCCTTTTTCCAGAAGGTCTTCGATTTCGTGGCGTCGCGCGGCGACAGCAAGGACGACATCCTGCACGTCGCACAAAGCCAGCATCACGACATCGGCATATCCCGGGCGCTCGGCATGACCAACTGCTGGATCGAGCGCCGTCATGCCCAGAAGGGCTATGGCGGCACGATCGAGCCCGAGCGCTTCACCGTGCCGGACTACCACTTCACCTCGATGGCCGCGTTTGCGGCGGCCGTGCGGGAGAGCATGAAAGAACGAACCTGAACCCAAGCCCGGAAAAGCCGCAGCAAGACGCGCGTCCTGACCAACCAACGAAAGGGGAATGACATGACCGACAAGATCACCAACTGGACCGGAGCAGACGATGCGATGGTCGAAAACGCCATCCGGCGAGGCGCGAGCCGCCGCGAACTCCTCAAGATGCTGCTGGCCGGCGGCGCCGCGGTTGCCGCGGGCGGCGTTGTGCTTGGCCGTGCCACGCAGGCCGTCGCCGCCACGCCGGTCTCCGGCGGAAACTTCAAGGCGGCCGGCTGGTCGTCATCGACGGCCGACACGCTCGATCCGGCAAAGGCATCGCTCTCCACCGACTATGTCCGGTGTTGCTCGCTCTATAACCGTCTGACCTTCCTCGACAAGGATGGCAAGACGCAGATGGAACTGGCCGAAAGCATCGACAGCAAGGACGCAAAGACCTGGACGGTGAAGCTGCGCAAGGGCGTCACCTTCCACGACGGCAAGGACCTGACGGCCGACGACGTCGTCTTTTCGCTCAAGCGCCATCTCGACAAGTCGGTCGGCTCCAAGGTCGCCAAGATCGCCGCACAGATGACCGGCTTCAAGGCGGTCGACAAATCGACGGTCGAAATCACCCTCGCCGATCCGAATGCCGACCTTCCGACCATCCTGGCGCTGCACCACTTCATGATCGTGGCCGACGGCACCACCGACTTCTCCAAGGGCAACGGCACAGGCGCCTTCGTGCTGCAGACGTTCGAACCGGGCGTCCGTTCGGTCGTCACCAAGAACAAGAACTACTGGAAGTCGGGCAAGCCCTATCTCGACTCCTTCGAATTCATCGCCATCAGCGACGACAGCGCCCGGGTCAACGCCCTGCTTTCCGGCGATATCAATTTTGCTGCCGCGATCAATCCGCGCGCAATGAAGCTGCTGCAGAGCCAGCAGGGTTTCGAACTGTCGAAGACGACCTCGGGGAACTATACGGACCTCAACATCCGGCTCGACATGGATCCGGGCAGCAAGGCCGATTTCGTGACCGGCATGAAATACCTCGTCAACCGCGAGCAGATCGTGAAATCGGCGTTGCGCGGCCTCGGCGAAATCGGCAACGACCAGCCCGTCTCGCCGGCGAACATCTTCCACAATGCGGACCTCAAGCCGAAGGCTTTCGATCCGGACAAGGCGAAGTTCCACTTCAAGAAGGCGGGCCTGCTCGGCCAGTCCATTCCGGTGGTCGCCTCGGACGCCGCGACCTCGTCGATCGACATGGCGGTCATCATCCAGGCCGCCGGCGCGGAAATCGGCATGAAGCTCGACGTTCAGCGGGTCCCATCCGACGGCTACTGGGACAATTACTGGCTCAAGGCGCCTGTCCATTTCGGCAACATCAATCCGCGCCCGACGCCGGACATCCTGTTCTCGCTGCTTTACGCCTCCAACGCGCCCTGGAACGAAAGCCAGTACAAGTCCGAGAAGTTCGACAAGCTGCTCGTCGAGGCGCGCGGCCTGCTCGACCAGGCCAAGCGCAAGGAGATCTACGGGCAGATGCAGACCATGATCTCCGAGGAAGCAGGCACCATCATCCCGGCTTACATCTCCAACGTCGATGCCCTTTCCAGCAAGGTGAAGGGTTTGGAGGCGAACCCGCTCGGTGGCATGATGGGGTACGCAATGGCGGAATACCTCTGGCTCGAAGCCTGAGAGGCGCCTGCAGGGGACCGGTCAGCCGGTCCCCTGCACTGCATTGCGCAAGATTGTTTGGCCGAACGCAACCGCAGGGAGCTTCCATGAAGTCTGGGGTTCTAAACCTCGTGCTGAAGCGGCTGGCGATCGCGATCGTCACCCTTCTGATCGTCCTGTTCGCCGTGTTCTTCGCCACCAGCATGCTGCCGGGCGACACAGCGTCGATCCTGCTTGGCCAGGCGGCGACGCCCGAGGCGGTCGCCGGCCTGCGCGAGGCCATGCATCTCAACGATCCGGCGATCCTGCGCTTCCTGCGTTGGCTTGTCGGTCTGCTCCACGGCGATCTCGGTACCTCCTACGCCAACGAAATGCCGGTCGCGGCCCTGATCGGCGGGCGCTTCGTCAACACCATGAAGCTCGCCGGCATCACCACGCTGATCTCGGTGCCGCTGGCGCTGACGCTCGGCATCACCGCCGCCATGTTGCGCGGCTCCGTCTACGACCGCACCGTCACCGTGCTTTCGATCGGCGTGATCTCCGTGCCGGAATTCATGGTCGCGACCCTCGCCGTCCTGCTCTTTGCCGTTTATCTGAAATGGCTGCCGGCGTTGTCTTCGGTCAACGAGGCGCACTCGCTTGCCGACCTCGTGCGCATCTATTCGATGCCGGTGATTACCCTCACCTTCGTCATCTCGGCCCAAATGATCCGCATGACGCGCGCCGCGGTGATCGAAACGCTCTCAACGCCTTATGTCGAGATGGCGCTTCTCAAAGGCGCCTCGCGCAGCCGCATGGTGCTCAAGCACGCCCTTCCGAACGCGCTTGGGCCGATCGTCAACGCGGTCGCGCTCTCGTTGTCCTATCTGGTCGGCGGCGTCATCATCGTCGAGACGATCTTCAATTATCCCGGCATCGCCAAGCTGATGGTCGATGCGGTCGCGACCCGCGACCTCCCGCTGATCCAGAGCTGCGCGATGATCTTCTGCCTCGGCTATCTCCTGCTCATCACGGCCGCCGACATCGTCGCCATCATGTCCAACCCGAGGCTCAGATGACAGTGGCGCGTGCGGCATCCTCCCGACGGTCCTTCCTGGGCCACAGCTACAACCTCGTTGGCGTCGTGGCCTCGCTGGTCATTCTGGCGTGGACGCTGGTCGCGATCTTCGCGCCCTACATCATTCCCCATCCGATCGGCGATATCGTCGACGACGACTATTTCGGCCCGATGCGCCAGGGCCTGTGGCTCGGCTCGGATTATCTAGGGCGTGACATGCTCTCCAGGGTTCTCATGGGCGCACGCTACACCGTCGGCATATCGCTTGCCGCCGTCTCGATCGCCTGCTTTTCGGGGGTCGTGCTGGGGATGATCGCGGCCGTCACCGGCGGCTGGTTCGATACCTGCCTCAGCCGCTTCCTCGACGCCATGAACTCCATCCCCAGCAAGCTGTTCGGCCTTGTTGTCGTCGCCGCGGTCGGCTCATCGATCCCGGTGCTGATCCTGACGCTCGCCGTCATCTACATCCCGGGCGCCTACCGCTTCGCGCGGGCGCTTGCCGTCAACATCAACACCATGGATTTCATGACCGTCGCCCGCGTCCGCGGCGAGAGCACTATCTATCTCATCGGCTCCGAGATCCTGCCGAACATCATCCGGCCTGTGCTTGCCGACTTCGGCCTGCGCTTCGTCTTCATCGTGCTTTTGCTCTCCGGCCTGTCCTTCCTCGGGCTCGGTCTGCAGCCGCCTTTAGCCGACTGGGGCGCGCTGGTGCGCGAGAACATCGGCGGCCTGCCCTTCGCGGCCCCGGCCGTCATCGTGCCGTCGCTGGCGATCGCCAGCCTGACCATTAGCGTCAACCTCTTAATCGACAACCTGCCGCAGAAGATCAGGGACCGGGACGCATGACCAATCTCGTCGAGGTCAGAAACCTTCGGATCGAGGCAAAGACCGACGCCGGACGTCTGGTCGAAATCATCAAGGGCGTCAGCCTCGACATCGCCGATGGCGAGATCGTCGCCCTGATCGGCGAGAGCGGCTCCGGCAAGACGACGGTGGCGCTCTCCCTCATGGGCTATGCGCGGCCCGGCTGCCGGATTACTGGCGGCGAGATCAATGTCAACGGCAAGAACATGGCTGCGCTTACCGAGCGGGAACGCGCCAGGTTGCGCGGCACCGACATCGCCTATGTTCCGCAAAGCGCCGCCGCCGCCTTCAACCCCTCGTCGACCATCATGGAGCAGGTGATCGAAGTCACGCGCATCCACGGCCTGATGCCACCCGAGCAGGCGCGAAAGCGCGCGGTCGAGCTGTTCCGGGCCTTGTCGCTGCCTGATCCGGACGGGATCGGCGCCCGTTATCCGCACCAGGTTTCAGGCGGGCAACTGCAGCGGCTGGCGGCCGCCATGGCGCTGATCGGCGATCCCAAACTGGTCATTTTCGACGAACCGACGACCGCACTCGACGTGACGACCCAGATCGACGTGCTCAAAGCATTCAAGTCGGTGATGAAGGCGGGCGGCATAGCGGGTGTCTACGTTTCCCACGACCTCGCGGTCGTCGCCCAGATCGCAGATCGCATCGTGGTGCTGAAGGGCGGGGAGGTGCAGGAGACCGGCACGACGGCCGGAATCCTTTCGGCTGCCCAGCATCCCTATACACGGGAATTGCTGGCCGCTTTCGAGCCGAAGTCGAGGCAGATACGCGCCGATGAAGATTCCGGACCAAAACCGCTGCTTCGCATCGACAATCTGATAGCCGGATACGGCCCGGTGAAACGTGACGGGCAGCCGGTTATCCGCGCGGTCGATTCCGTCAGCCTGATCGTGGAGAAGGGCCGCAATCTCGGTGTCATCGGCGAGTCCGGTTGCGGAAAATCGACGCTGGCGCGCGCCATCGCGGGCATTCATCCAGCGGCGACCGGCGATATCGTCTTCGACGGCAAGGCACTGGAGCGCGCCGCCCGGAAACGCACTCGCGACCAACTGCGCGAGATGCAGATCGTGTTCCAGTATGCCGATACCGCGCTCAATCCCGCCAAGCCCATTGAGGACATCATCTCGCGACCGCTGGCCTTCTATCACGGGCTCGACAGGCAGGCGCGCTCGAAGCGTGTCGACGAGTTGCTCGACATGGTGCGCCTGCCGAGGTCGCTGCGCTACCGTCATCCCTCGGAGCTCTCGGGCGGCCAGAAGCAGCGCGTGAACTTCGCGCGCGCGCTGGCGGCCGGTCCGAAGCTCATCATCTGCGACGAAATCACCTCAGCGCTCGACACGGTTGTAGCGTCCGCCGTGATCGAGCTGCTCAAGGAGCTGCAGCGCGAGCTGGGGCTCTCCTATATCTTCATCAGCCACGACCTCTCCGTCGTCGAGGCCATCTGCGACGAGATCATGGTCATGTACAATGGTGAGCGGGTGGAGCAGATCACGCCCGACAAGGTCAAGTCGCCCACGCACCCCTATTCCAAACTTCTGTTCTCCTCCGTGCCGAAGCTCGATCCGACCTGGCTCGACGGCCTCGTCCGCGACCCCGAGCTGGTCAGCCAGTACGGCCACCGCTGACCAAACTGACCGTAGGGGATTCGCCGGACTACAGTTGCGAGCAGAGCCGGTAGGCCTCATAGATTGACGAGTAGATGTCCCTGCTGGCGACCGCGTCTCCAATGCGGTGCAGGACGAAGGATCCTGGAGCTTGGAGCCCTTGCACCCCCTTTGTCGCCACTCCCGTCATGAGCGCGATGTCGGTGACGCCCTCATTGGCGGAGCGGGCACGCAATTCCTGATAGATATCTTCCACAGGTGCCGTGCCGCGCTCGACAATGAGTTGGGCCGCGGTCATTTCCGTTTCTGCACCGGTGAGCTCATGCCGGAACCGAGCGGCGATGCCGTTGCCGTGGCGCGCTGCCTTGATGAGCCGCAGATCGCCGACGACCCGGATGCCGAGTTCGGACGCGAGTTTGCGGAAACTGACCCGGTCCGGATAGGGTGTCTCGATCGCAAGGGTGTCGTCAGCCATGGCCAGGCTGACCGCATGTCCCAGGCGGGCAAGATGCAGGGCACAGGATATGGCGGCCTGGCGTCCAGTCTCATCGTAGATGAGCACATCGGCCTTCGCGGGCATGACCCCGGTCAAGATATCCCAGACGCTGTCGCAATGTTCAGCGCCCTCCAGCCACTCCATGTCCGGGATGCCGCCTGTGGCGACGATAACGGCATCCGGTTTCTCGGCAAGCACTCCATCTGCGTCCGCATAGGTGTTGAGACGGACATCCACGCCCAGGCGCGCGAGCTCTTCGGCGCGCCAGTCGACTATACCGATCAGATCCTTGCGGTCGGAAGCCGAGGCCGCAACGAGCACCTGCCCGCCGAGCCGGGCCCCAGCTTCGAACAAGGTCACGCTGTGCCCGCGCTCGGCGGCGACCCGGGCCGCTTCCATCCCGCCCGGACCACCGCCGACGACGACCACCCGTTTCGGCGTTTCGGTCCGGTCAATGATGTGGCTGACGGTCGTTTCATGGCCGCTGGCGGGGTTGTGAATGCAATGGACCTTCTTGTACAGGCAGTAGGACGCGCCGACGCACGGGCGGATGCGGTCTTCTTCGCCCCTCATCACCTTGTTGACGATATGCGGGTCGGCAATATGCGCTCGAGTCATGCCGACCAGATCGACAAGGTTTGCGCGGATCGCGTGCCGCGCCGTGGCTACGTCCCTGATGGCGGCGGCGTGGATGACCGGCAGCCTGGTTTCCCGCTTGAACTGCCCAACCGACGGCAGAAACGGCGCGCTCCTGATAAACATGCCGGGCATATTCTGCTCGGCCAGCGACAAGTCGGTGTCCATGCGGCCGAAGATGCAGTTGAAGAAATCGACATGGCCTCGCGCTCGAACAGCCGGGCGAAGGCAAGGCCTTCCTCGAAATCCGATCCGTCGTCGACCGCCTCGTCGATCACGAAGCGGATCCCGACGGCGAAGTCGTCGCCCACCGCGCGGCGGATCGCTTCGTGAACCATCAGCCCGAAGCGCGCGCGGTTTTCCAGCGAGCCGCCGAAAGCGTCCGTGCGCCTGTTGGTTCTGCGCGACAGGAATTGGCCGATCAGATGGCCGCCGGTGACGGTCTCGACGCCGTCCAGGCCGCCGTCAACGCAGCGCCTGGCGGCACTGGCGTAGTCCTTGACGATCCTGTCGATGTCCGCGGCGTCCATTTCTTTGGGGAAATTCCGGTTTCGCGTCTCGCGGACGCGTGACGGCGCAACCGGGGGCAACCAGTGACCGGCATAGGCAGTAGCTCGCCGGCCGAGATGCGAGACCTGACACATGACCGTCGCGCCGTGGCGATGAATTCGCTGCGACAGCGATTGGAGATGAGGGATGATGCGATCGCTGGAAAGATCCAGCTGACCGCCGCCCCAGCTCGAATCGGGCGACGTCATCGCCGAGCCGCCGACCATAGTCATCGCCAGGCCGCCGCGCGCCTTCTCTTCATGATAGCGCTGATAGCGCTCGAGCGGCAGGCCACCCTCGTCCAGCATTGAGGCATGACTGGTGCTGACGACGCGGTTGCGCAGCGTTAGACCCTTGAGCCGAAACGGCTGAAGCAGTGGATCGCCGGATGTGCTCCCCGCTTGGAATGCCGCTGCCGGCACATGCTGCTCCGAACCATTCATGAGGGTTATAGTTCGCGATTTGCAGGACCGCAGGAAAGCTTGAAAATTGTTGGGGCGGCTATACGCTTGGCGTATGGCTGGCTTCGCAAAACTCGTTCCATCCGCACGCGGACTCCTCGTTTTCGAGGCCGCTGTCCGTTCAGGAAGTTTCACGGCTGCAGCGCGCGAGTTCAACGTCACGCAACCCTCGATCAGCCGCAGCATCGCTCAGCTGGAGGCCGATCTCGGCGTGGCTCTGTTCACGCGCGGTCCAACGGGATTGTCCCCGACCCCGGAGGGGCGCGCCCTCTATTCGGCTGTACGGGAAGGATTTGACGGCATCGAGGAGGCGATCGGCACGATCAAGCGGAACAGTGCCGCAAAGCCGGTGGTTACCCTTTCGCTCTCGAGCTCTCTCGCTACGCACTGGTTCGTTCCGAGGTTAACGGCGTTCAACACGCGATTTCCCGACGTGGACCTGAGGTTCGAACTCATCGCCGGCGTTCTGCGAGGACCCGCCGAGAATGTCGAGCTTGCCACCAGAATCCTGGCCGACGACGACACCCACTATCACCGCTGGGCCTTCTCGCCGGAAATCATCGTTCCGGTGTGCAGCCCATCCTATCTGTCGCACCACGGCCGCTTGAACCATGACTCGGACGGCGAAGGTCATATCCTGCTTCATCTCACCGACGCCAAGGAGCAGTGGCTGGACGCCTGGGGCAGCGTAGCCCACCGCAAGACCAGCAGGGCGAAATGGCTCGAATTCTCGGACTACGCGGTCGTGCTTCAAGCCGCGATGAACGGAGAAGGCGTGGCGCTCGGCTGGCTCAGCAATGTCTCAAGGGCACTGCTTCAGGCAACGCTCGTTCCGGCCTCGGACAGGCAGATCAACACCGGACGGATCCATGAATTGATTGCACCTCGCTCACGGCCAGTGCGGCCGATCGTCTCCGATATCCGCGCCTGGATGATCGCCGAGATGCAAGCCGAGTTGAAAGCGTTGCGCGCACTATTGCAGCCCGGGGTCCTGTAGCCCGGACCGCAGCAGACAACTGCAGCGCCCGGGCACAGCTACCCGCTGACTACATGGGAAACAGGCTGGGCAGCGGCATGTGCGATTTGACGATCGGCGACTTCAGCACCACGAAGCTGAAATACTTGTCGATGCCGATATCCATATCGGTCAGCCGCTCCATGATCGTCTGGTACTCGCCAATCCCGGCGGTCACGAATTTCATCAGATAGTCGTAACCGCCCGACACGAGGTGGCATTCGATGACCTGATCGATCTTCTCGACGACGGCGAGAAAGCGGGCAAAGTCCACCTGGCGATGGTTCTTCAAGGTGATTTCGGTGAACACGGTCAGTGTCTGGCCGAGCTTGCCGATGTTGACCTGCGCGGAATAGCCCTCGATATAACCTTCCGACTGGAGCTTCTTGACCCGCATCAGGCACGGGCTCGGCGACAGGTGCACCAGTTCGGCCAATTCCACATTGGTGATGCGGCCGTTCTTCTGCAATTCATGCAGAATCTTGATGTCGATCCGATCCAGTTTCACGTCCATCTCCGAAGAACGCAAGCCACAGCACAAAATGCCGCCACTTCTCTAGCCGTGACACTACCACAGCCCGCAGGCCTGTCTATCCGATGGGCCTGCTCTGACACGCAGGGACTCTCGATTTCATTGCGCGCTACGGAATAAAATTCTGCCTGAAGCATAACTGCGGCAGCGGCTGCCTGCGCAACGCGCTAGATTCGAGCCTCAAAGGCAGAGAGAGGACCATGCGCGCGCCGCTGCAACAGATCGAGACATCCGACGAACTGCCGCAATCCGCGGATGCGGTGGTGATCGGCGGCGGCATTGTCGGCGTCTTCGCGGCCTACTACCTGGCTAGGCGCGGCTTGAAGGTCGCGCTTGTCGAAAAAGGACGCATCGGCGCCGAGCAGTCCAGCAGGAACTGGGGATGGTGCCGCCAACAGAACCGCGACGCCCGCGAGCTGCCGATGGCGACGCGCAGCCTCGATCTCTGGGAGCGCTTTGCGGCCGAAAGCGGCCAGGACACCGGCTTTCGCCGCTGCGGCCTGCTCTATCTCAGCAATGACGAGGCGGAACTGGCCGGCTGGGCGCGCTGGCGTGACTTCGCCAGAACAGCGGGCGTCACCACGCACATGCTCGACAGCGCCGAGGCCAGCGGGCGGGGCCGCGCCACCGGCCGTACCTGGAAAGGCGGCGTCTTCTCGCCGACCGACGGCACCGCCGATCCGTCGCAGGCCGCGCCAGCGGTCGCCCGCGCCATCGTCCAGCTTGGCGGCACGGTGCATCAGAATTGCGCCGCGCGCGGTATCGAGACCGAGGGCGGTCGCCTGTGCGGCGTGCTCACGGAAAGCGGTACGATCCGCACGAAGGCGGCGGTTTTGGCCGGTGGCGCCTGGGCGTCCTCCTTTTGCCGTCAGTTCGGCTTCCGCTTCCCGCAGGCCTCGATCCGCTCCTCCATCCTGTCCGTCTCGCCCGGCGCGGGGGGCTTGCCGGATGCGCTACACACGGCAAAAATCTCGGCGACGCGGCGCGGTGACGGCGGCTACACGCTCGCCATAAGCGGCCGCGGACGCGTCGACGTGACGCCGCAGCAGCTGCGCTTCGCTTCGCAGTTCGTCCCCATGTTCCTGAAGCGCTGGCGCAGCCTCGCGCCCGGCGGGTTGCAGGGGGTGCGCTCAGGCCACGAAACGCTCCAACGCTGGCGGCTCGACCGGCCAACGCCGATGGAGCGGATGCGTATCCTCGATCCGATGCCGGATCAGGCGACCATCCGCCTGACCCATGCCCGCGCGCTCGAGCTGCTGCCTGCGCTGCGGCAGACGAAGATCAGCGCGGCCTGGGCGGGCTACATCGACAGCACCCCGGACGGCGTGCCGGCCATCGGCGAGATACACGCCGTTCCAGGCTTCTTCCTGGCTGCCGGATTTTCGGGTCACGGCTTCGGCATCGGACCCGGTGCCGGGCACCTCGTCGCCGATCTTGTCACCGGGTTGGAGCCGATCGTCGATCCGAAATCCTACGATCCGCGGCGTTTCGATGCTTCGGCGTGGGGCAAGGTCGCCGACTTCTAGTTTCAAACGCGACATTCCGACATCGCTTGGCAGGTGAACCCTCCGGATTTGCATCAGCTCTCCCGAAGAAAGGCGCCGATGGGGGCAGGCCGGATGGGGGCCTGCCCGCGAAACCGGCCGACATCCTCGGGCCTACAGCCGGCGTGGGCTGCGATGAGTTCGGCGGCTGCCAACTGGCAATAACGCCCCTGGCAGCGCCCCATGCCGACGCGCGAGAGCGATTTCACCCTGTTGGCCTCGCCGCCGCCGAGAGTCGTGCCCTCGCGCACGGCCCCGGCAGTGACGTTCTCGCAGCGGCAGACGATCGTATCGTCGGGAAGCGCCCTCACCATCGCGCCTGGCCAAGGAAAGGCCTGGGCCAGACCGCGGGCAAAGCGCTCGAGCCGTGCGAGCCTGCGCAGGTCGGCGCCGACGGAGGGCACCGGGCTTCCAAGATCGGCAAGGCACGCCGCCGCGGCAAGGCGCCCGGCGATCTCCGCGCCGTCCGCCCCGAGAGGACGAGCCCCATCACCGGCCAGGTAGATGCCATTGCCGGCCCGTCCCATCCGGTCGGTCTTCGGGAGCCACTGCCGCCATTGCTCGTCATAGGTGAAGGCGCATCCCGCAAGGTCAGTCAGATGAGTCTCCGCCCGCAGGTGCCAGCCGATCCCGATCATGTCGCATGGGGTGACGCGCTCCCGGCCGCCGGCGTCGCGCCAGCGCATCCCGGTGACACCCCGTCCATCGGCCTCGATTTGCAAAGGCGTCACGCCAGCGTGGTAGCGGCGACCAAGCCGCGCCCGCAGGGCCAGCCCGCGCAACGCCACGATTGGTCGGGCGGCAAGTCCCCAGAACCCGCGCATCTGCTGGCGCCAGGAAGAGGTGTCGAGCACCGCCGCCACATCCGCTCCGGCCTTGAGGAGTTGCATGCCAACCAGCGTCAGCAAGGGGCCCGACCCGATAAGCACGATGCGCCGTCCGAGTGCGACGCCCTGCGCTTTGAGCGCGATCTGCGCCGCGCCAAGGCTGTACACGCCGGCGTTCTGCCAGCCAGGGATCGGGGCGACGCGGTCTGAAGCGCCGGTGGCGAGGATCAGGCGGTCGTAGAAGACGACCTCCGCGCCGCCCTCCCCCAGCACATGCAGCCGCCCCTCATGCACTGCGATGACGGAGCTGCGCGCGCAATAAGTGAGCCGCCCTTCATCGGCCATCCGGTCGAAGAGCAAATGCAACGCGCGAGCCTTGTCCGCCTCAGAGCCGTACAGTTGCTCCGGAGTTCGGACGAACCCGGCAGGCGGGCGGCGATAGATCTGCCCACCCGCGCGGTGCCCTTCATCGATCACCACCGGATGGAGCCCGGCGTCGACCAGTGTCGCCGCGGCCCTTATGCCGGCGGGGCCCGCACCTACGATCACGATGCGCGGCGATGAGGGCTCGCTCACGGCCAGTTCTCCGGCGGCGTCGTGTGCAGCCGCATGCCTTCGACGACAAGAGTTGTGCACGCACGCAGGCGCGGTCCCCCTTCTTGCCATACCCAGCAGTCCTGGCAGGCTCCCATCAGGCAGAAACCTGCTCGCGGCTCGGGACCGAACTCGGAACTCCGCAGCGCATGTCCTGAAGCCAGCATTGCCGTCAGCACGGTGTCGCCGTCCAGCGCGTTGCGCGTCTCACCGTCGAGAAGGAATTGCACCTCCTCGCGATCGCGCTCGGCCAGCCGGACGATGCGGCCGACCGTGATCATTCGGCGGCCTCTCGTACCGGCCCCGGACGAGGCAGCTCGGGAAAACGTTCGCAGACCGCCTCGAAGGCCGCTTGGACGCCTTCCGGCCCGGAGCGACCTTTCATGCGGCGAAAAATCTCCGTCTTGGCGAAGAACCGCCAGTGGATCGGCAAGGCGTCCAGCAGAGCGTGGAGCCGGTCATAGGCGGCCGGCGTCCACTGCGCTTCGTAGCTGTCGCGCTCCGGCCCGAAATGGAAATGGCCGACGGACGGAGTGTGCCTCGCGCGCAGCCGCTCCGTCGCGCGCTCGTCGACTTCGCCGCCGCGGATAACGACCCCGTAGTCGCTTTCGGCTGCGGCCGGCGAGAGATAGCCGCGCCGCACATCCTCACCGACCCGCCAGGGCTCGCGCTGAAACGGGTCGCCGCGTCCGCCGCCGCCGGCGGATCGGATCTCGAGCACGTCGCCCGGCTGCAGCACCGCCGTGTCGATGTTGCCCAGCCGCCGCTCGCGGCCGGTGCCCGGATTGACGACCATGTCCGACAGGCCGGCCGCCTTGCCGCCCAGCACGCCCCAGGGACGGAAGAAGCTGCGGTCGCGATTGCGGGCCGTAATCCGGGAGTCGGGGGCAAAGACACGAAAAGCCATCTCGGTCGCCAGCCCGCCGCGCCAGCGGCCCGCACCGCCGCTGTCCTGGGCGAGCCCATATTTCACGAACTCGACCGGCGTCTCGGTCTCGGTGATCTCGATCGGCGTGTTCTTGAGATAGGCAGCATCGGCGCCCGATCCATTGGTGCCATCGCGATGCGGCATCGCGCCGCCGCCACCCACGACGGGGTTGACCGCCGCGATGACGCTCCTGCTGGTGCGCTCATCGATGGTCATGACGTTGACGATGCAGTTGTTGCCGGCCGGCGCCGCCGGCAAGCGCTCCGGCAGCACCTGTGAGAAGGCCCCGAAGATGACCGAGCGCAGCCGGGCGCAGGTGAGCGAGCGCATGCCGACGGCGGCGGGATGGACGGGGTTCAGCACCGAACCTTGCGGCGTGATGCAGGTGAACGGCCGGGTGAGGCCCGCGTTGAGCAGGATTTTCGGGTTGAGCGTGTAGAGCACGTAATAGACGCCGACCAAAAGCATCGTGTGGCGCGGGTCGCCGCCCGAAGGCACGTTGAGCGAGGAGCCGAGCTGCGGATCGGAGCCGGTGAAGTCGAGCACGGCCTCATCGCCTTTGATCGTCAGCGTCAGCTTCAGCCGGCAGGGATTGGCCTCGACCGAATCCTCATCGGCATAGTCGGCGAATTGCCAGGTGCCGTCGGGCATGGCGCGCAGCACGGCCCGCGCCTGCGCCTCGGCATGGTCGAGAAGAGCTGAAACGCCTTCGACGAAGCCGGCCTTGCCGAACTTCTTCACCATCGCCTGGATCTTGCGCTCGCCGGTGTTGAGCGCGCCGACCAGCGCCTTGATGTCGCCGATGTTGAGGTCCGGCTTGCGCACATTGGTGCTCATGATCCTGAGGATCGTCTCGTCGAAGACGCCTTCCCTCACCAGCTTCATCGGCGGAAAGCGGATGCCTTCCTGATGGATTTCGGTGAGCGCGCGGCTGAGCGAAGCCGGCACAGCCCCGCCCATGTCGGTGTTGTGGATGTGCCCTCCCGTCCAGGCGACGATCTCGCCGTCGACGAAGACCGGCTTCCACAAATGCGTGTCGGGTGCGTGCGTGGCGACGTGGCCGGAATAGGGATCGTTGGTGAAGGCGACGTCTCCCGGCCGATAGTCGTTCACCATGGCGATCGCACGGTGATAGGAAAGCCCGGGGTACCATGTGGCGCCGAGCTCCATCGGGACGGCGAAGGTCGCTCCCGAGCGGTCCATCAGCATCACCGTAAAATCCTGCGTCTCCTTGACGAAGGCGGAGTGCGCGGTGCGGTGCAGCGTGTGGGCCATGTTCTCGGCCGCCGCGCGGGCATGGTTAGCCAGAACCTGAAGATTTGTGCGGTCGAACAAGGCGTCACTCCGCGAAAGTCAGTACGAGATTGAGGTGGCGATCGACCCGCGCCTGCGTTCCGGCGGGGAGGGCGAAGGTGGTATCTTCCTGCACTACCACCGCAGGCCCGTGAAACGCGCTGCCCGGCACCAGGGTCTGGCGGTCATGGAGGTCGACGGTCTCGACGGTCAGACCGGTATAGACCGGCACCCGGCGCGCCGGATGGGTCGGGACGTCGATCTCCTCGGTCTCGGGGAAGGAGAGCGCCGGACCTGCGCCTATCGCGGACAGCCGTACATTCACAAGCTCGATCGCGCCGTCCGGATCGTGGAAGTCGTAGAGCTGCTCATGGGTGCGGTGGAATGCCTGCTCGATCGCGGCCGCGTCGCCGTCCGCCAGCCATTGGGGCGAAAGGACAACCTCGATCTCATAGCTCTGGCCGAAGTAGCGCATGTCGCAGGAGAGTGTGAGTTGCGCGGCCGCATCGTGCCCCTGCGCCGCAAGCCAGTCGCGGCCCTCCTGCGCCAGCGCCTCGAAGGCCTCGCGGATTCCGGGAAGCGACGCGCCGGATAGCGGGCTGAAGATGGTGCGGATGAAGTCCCCGCGCAGATCAGCCACCAGCCCACCCAGCGCCGATACCACGCCGGGGCGGCGGGGCGCCATGACGCGCTTGATGCCGAGCTCGCGGGCCAGGAAGGCGCCGAGCATCGGGCCGCCGCCGCCGAATGGCATCAGCGTGAAATCGCGCAGATCGACGCCGGCGCGCGAGGCGAGCTTCTCAACCTCGACGAACATTTCCGACACCGCGATGTCGAGGATCGCCTGCGCGGTCTGCTCGACCGGACGGCCGAGCCGGGCGGCAAGCTCGCCGACCACGCGATGCGCCAGTTGGGTCTCGATCCTGAGCTGGCCATAGGCCATCTCCCTATGGCCGAGCCATCCGCACACCACCATGGCGTCAGTTACCGTCGCCCGCTCGCCGCCACGGCCGTAGCATGCAGGTCCCGGCGTCGAACCGGCCGATTCCGGCCCGACCCGCAGCACTCCTTGCGCGTCGACGCTGGCGATCGAGCCGCCGCCGACGCCGATCGAGCTCACCGATACGGAAGGGATATGGAGCGGAAATTCGCCGATCAGCTCGCCGGTGCCGAACTGCGGCTCGCCGTTTATGATGAGCGCGAAATCGGCCGAGGTCCCGCCGATGTCGAGGGTGAGAACCTTATCCTCGCCGGCCTGACGCGCCAGCCACGAGGCGCCGATGACGCCGGAGGCCGTTCCCGACAGCAGCATATTCACGCAGGCGCGCTTGCCTTCGGCGGCGTTCATCAGCCCACCGTTCGACTTCGTCAGCATCGGCCGGGCCGGCACGCCGCGATGCTTCAGCCGCTCTTCCAGCGCGGTCAGATAGCCAGAGACGCGCGGATGGACATAGGCATTGAGAATGGCGGTCGAGCTGCGCTCGTATTCGCGGATGACCGGCCACACCTCGGCGGAGGTGAAGACGAAGAGGTCGGGCGCCAAGCGCGCGATCGCCGCCTTGACCGAAGCCTCCTGCGCAGCGTTGCGCCAGGAATGAAGGAAGGACACGACGATCCCCTGCGCCCCGTTCGCTTTCGCGGCCGCGACCGCGCTCTCCACCGCCGCCGTGTCGGGCACCTGGGATTCGTTGCCATCGGCCAGCATGCGGGCCGGAATGCCGAAGACCATGTCGCGCGAGATCAGCGGATCCGGCCGCGCGCAGAACAGCGAATACATGTCCGGCATGCGAAGCCGCGCGAGCTCGATCACGTCCTCGAAGCCGGCATTGGTGAACAGCGCCAGCGGCGCGCCCTTGCGCTGGATGATCGTGTTGATACCGACGGTCGTGCCATGCACGAAGCGCGTCATCTGGGTCGGGTCGAAGCCTTCGCGTTCGGCCAGCAAGGTGAGCCCCGTCATCAGCTCGGCACCCGGATCTTCCGGCGTCGTCAGCACCTTCAGCGAAGCGACGCGTCCGGAGTTTGCTTCGAGCGCGCAGAAATCGATGAATGTCCCGCCGATATCGACGCCGACCTTCCAGTCGGCCTTCTTCAGCGCCTCATCCGTCGCAGTGGCTCCATCCATGGTGCGTCCCTTTCCGTCTGCTCGGAAACTCGCACGAGCGGACAGTCACGGTCCAAGATGGATGATGGGCAGGAATATAAGTCGTACTTATACCTTGACGCTATGCTCGCCGACAACGGCGGAGCAGGCCGTGCGGATGTCATCGCGCATCGTTTCGTCGGCCCTCGAAAGGGCTCGTGCGCGGGACGTGAGCAGCGCGATCGGGAATTCCGGGCCGCCCGCCAGCGGCCTGACAGCGAGGCCGGAAAACTGGTGCCACGGCAGCAGCGCGTCGACGAGAGCCACGCCCAGACCAGCCTGGACGAAGCCGACGGCAGAAATCGAAACGTCGATCTCCAGCGACGGTGAAAGCGCCACGCCTTGCGCGCGGGCCGCGTGGGCCAGCTCGTCGGCGGGACGCGTGTTGCCGCGATAGGATATCAGTTCCTGCCCCACGAGATCAGCGAGCGTCAGCTCGGGCTTATTCTGCAGCGCGTGTCCGCGCGGCAGCAGGCAGGCGAAGCCGACGCTGCCGATCACCTCGGCCTCGATATCGGGAGGCAGGCGGTCATCCATGGCCACGCCGAGGCTGGCATCGCCGGCGCGCAGCATGTCTACAATCGCGGCGATCGGCGCGCTATGGGAACGCAGCAGCATGTCGGGATGCTGCGCCCGAAATGCGGTGAAGGCGCGCGGCAATATCGCCATGGCCGGCGGCGGCGAGGCGGCGACCCGCACCAGTCCAGTCCGACCGAGACGCAGATCGGTGGTCTTGCGGCGCAGGCCGTCGAGCCCCGCCGACAGCCTCTCGGCATCGGGAAAGATCTCGAGCGCCTCAGGGGTCGGCCGCAGCCTGCCCTTGACCCGCTCGAACAGCGTGAAGCCGAGCTCGTCCTCAGTGTGGAGCAGTATCTGGCTGAGCGCGGGCTGGGAGATGTTCAGCATTCGCGCCGCGGCGGTCACGGTGCCCGCGCGCATGACGGCGATGAACACTTCGAGCTGCCGGGCCCGCATTCCTACTCCATAGGTAAAACTTATGGCTTTTATCCAAAGCCATCTTTGACGCATTGCCGCGGCGCCGACAAGATGGATCAGGATCAGCCCTCTGCGCTAAGGAACGACAATGGATGTGATCGTGCTGGGCGGCGGCCTGATGGGGACGGCATCCGCCTATTTCCTGGCCAGGCGCGGCGCCCGCGTGACGCTGATCGAGCGCAACCGGATCGGCAGTGGAGCAACCGTCGCCTCCTTCGGCAACATCCGGCGCACGGGGCGTCATCTGTCGCAGCTTCCGCTGGCCCACCGCTCGCTCCGGCTGTGGGGCGAGGCCGAAAAAATGCTGGGGCGCGATGTCGAATTCCGCGCCACCGGTCACGTGCGGCTGATCTTCGATGAAGGCGGTCTCGCCGACATGCGCAGCTATGCCGAGGCGGCGCGTCCCTGGGGACTCGAGCTGGAGCAGCTCAGCCCGCGCGAGATCCGCGCGCGTTTTCCCGGCCTCGGTCCGGACGCGATCGCGGCGTCGTTCTCTGCGCATGACGGCAGCGGCAATCCGCGGCTGATCGCGCCGGCCTTCGCCGAGGCCGCCCGCAAGCTGGGCGCGAAAATCATCGACGAAGCTCGGGTCGAAAAGATCGAGCGGACCGACTCCGGTTTCCTTGTCGCCAGTTCAAAAGGCGCTTTCGCTGCAGAATGCCTGCTCAACACCGCCGGCGCCTGGGGCGCGCGCGTCGCCGCGCTGTTCGGCGAAGAGGTCCCGCTCGATGCCCGCGGTCCACAAATGGGTGTGACCGAGCCACTGCCGCACCGGATCCTGCCGGTGGTCGGCATCTGGACGCGCGACAAGGACTATGGCGCCTATCTGCGTCAGGTCGAGCGTGGCAACATCGTCTTCGGCGGCGCGGCCGAAAGAGTGTCGGTGGACCTCGATCCAGGCCATGCGGCCGCCGACCCCATGCGCCTGCCGACGCAATTGCGGGCCGTCGCGCGGCTGCTGCCGGCGATCGCGCAAGTCGCGGTCATCCGCACCTGGTCGGGCTGCGAAGGCTATGTCCGCGACATGCTGCCGGTCATGGGACGCTCGTCGACGACGCCGGGCCTGTTCCACGCCTTCGGCTTCAGCGGGCACGGCTTCCAGCTCGGTCCGGGTGTCGGCGACGCCATGGCCGAGCTCATCACCACCGGCGACTGCGAAACGGCCCTCGACGATTTTAGGATAGATCGCTTCAATCGCGGAGCCTGACGAGGCGAGTCGATCCCCTGGGCTCAGGCGTCCTTTGACGCGGAAGAAGGGAGCTTTCCATCTGTCCGAATGACGGCTTGTTGGGTGAGCAGAAAGGTCGCTTTCGGATGGCTCAGACTGGAGTTCGCCCCCAGCAAACCGCGGCCGCGGATTGGAACGCGTGGGCGCTGCGCGACAAGCGATTCATAAGTGTCGTTGTACGAGCATTCCCCGATCGGCGATTCTTATCCCATGCTTTGCTCAGCCCTATCGGCTTAATGTCGAACGCAGGATGCCGCGCAGAACATGGCGCGCTTCTACGGACTTTCCATCGAAACGACATTGTTTTGCGGCGCTTCGGCCAAAGGATGACGACTGAACCTAGACAGTAAGGAGCTTGCGTACATCGGGCCTGTCCAGATCCTCGGCGGGGCCGGTATGCACGATCTGGCCGCGATCCATGATGTTGACCTCGTCGGCAAGCTCGCGGCAGAAATCCAGATACTGCTCGACCAGAAGCACCGCGATCCCCGCCTGGTCGCGCAGATAGCGGATGGCGCGGCCGATGTCTTTGATGATTGATGGCTGGATGCCTTCGGTCGGCTCGTCGAGCACGAGCAGCTTCGGCCGCATCACCAGCGCGCGGCCTATGGCGAGCTGCTGCTGCTGGCCGCCGGACAAGTCGCCGGCGCGGCGGCCGAGCGTCTGCTTCAACCCTGGAAACAGCTCGAAGACATGAGCTGGAACGTTGCGGTCGGCGCGCTTCAGCGGTGCGAACCCCGATTCCAGATTTTCGCGCACCGTGAGCAGGGGAAAGATTTCCCTGCCCTGCGGCACGAATGCGATGCCCGACCGGGCGCGGTCATACGCCGCGCTCCGCTCGAGCGCTTTCCCCTCGAAGGCAACACTTCCGCTCGTCAGCCTATGATGGCCGACGATGGATCTCATCAGACTGGTCTTGCCGACGCCGTTGCGGCCGAGTACGCAGGTGATCTTGCCCGCGCCCGCTTTCAGCGAAACGCCGCGCAGCGCCTGGGCGGCACCGTAATGGAGGGTGGCGTTGGAGACTTCGAGCATGGTCAGCCCCTTCTCCAGCACCTGAGGAAGGAAAGGTCGAAACGATGCAACGAGACCCGCCAGATCATGCTCAGCGCCCCAGATAGACTTCGACGACGCGTTCGTCGGCCGAAACGAAATCGAGCGTGCCTTCCGACAGCACCGAGCCCTCGTGCAGGCAGGTGACCTTGACGCCGAGCTCGCGCACGAAATGCATGTCGTGCTCGACGACGACCACCGAATGGTCGCGGGCGATGTCTTTGAGCAGGCGCGCCGTCTCCTCGGTCTCCGCATCGGTCATGCCGGCGACCGGCTCGTCGACGAGGAGCAGCTTCGGGTCTTGTGCCAGCAGCATGCCGATCTCCAGCCACTGCTTCTGGCCATGGCTGAGATTGGCGGCGACCTCCCCGCGCTTGTCGCCGAGGCGGATGATGCCGAGGATGTCGTCGATGCGCCTGGCCCCGGTCGGCGAGCCGCAATGGAAGAGCGCTGGAAAGATCGAGCGCGGCCCCTTCAGCGCCAGCATCAGATTGTCCTCGACGCTGTGGCTCTCGAAGACGGTCGGCTTCTGGAACTTGCGGCCGATGCCCATCATGGCGATCTCGGCTTCGTCATGCCGGGTGAGATCGACCTGACCGTCGAAGAATACCTCGCCCTCGTCCGGCCGCGTCTTGCCGGTGACAATATCCATCATCGTCGTCTTGCCGGCGCCGTTGGGTCCGATGATGGCGCGCATCTCGCCCTTGTCGAGCACCAGCGACAGGTTGTTGATGGCGCGAAAGCCGTCGAAGGAGACCGAGACGCCGTCCAGATAGAGGATGGTGTTCGACTTGCTCATGGTCGCTTACTCCGCCGGCTGCGGTTCGGGGCCGTTGGCCGACCACGCGCCCGGCGTTCTCGCCGCCGAGCGCTCGATCTTCGGCTGCGCTTCCGGCGGGTCGATGCCGGCTTTCGCGGCGAGCGAGGCCGCGCGCAGCGCCCTGGCCTTGCCGCGCCAGCTATCCCACATGCCGACCACGCCCTTGGGCAGGAACAGCGTTACGGCGACGAACAACCCGCCAAGCGCGAATAGCCAGAATTCAGGCAGCACGCCGGTGAACCAGGATTTGCCGGCATTGACCAGGAGCGCGCCGATAATCGGGCCGACGATGGTGCCGCGCCCGCCGACGGCGGTCCAGATCACCACTTCGATCGAATTGGCGGGCTCGAACTCGCCGGGATTAATGATGCCGACCTGCGGCACGTAGAGCGCGCCGGCGATGCCGGCCATGACGGCCGAGACGCTGAAGGCGAAGAGTTTTACATTCTCGGCCCGCCAGCCGAGGAAGCGGGTGCGGCTTTCGGCGTCGCGCACCGCCATCAGCAGCTTGCCGTATTTGGAGCGCACGATCGCCGCGGTGACAAAGACGGCGAACGCCAGCGTCACGGCGCTTGCTGAAAACAGCGCCGCGCGCGTCGCGTCGGCCTGGATGTTGAAGCCGAGTATGTCCTTGAAATCGGTCAGGCCGTTATTGCCTCCGAAACCCATGTCGTTGCGGAAGAAGGCAAGCAGCAGCGCATAGGTCATCGCCTGGGTGATGATCGAGAGATAAACGCCGGTGACGCGGCTGCGGAAGGCGAACCAGCCGAATACGAAGGCAAGCAGGCCCGGCACGGCCAGCACCATCAGCACCGCGAACCAGAAATGGTCGAAGCCGTGCCAGAACCAGGGCAGTTCCTTGTAGTTCAGGAACACCATGAAGTCCGGCAGGATGGGATTGCCATAGACGCCGCGCGAGCCGATCTGACGCATCAGATACATGCCCATCGCATAGCCGCCGAGCCCGAAGAAGGCGCCGTGGCCGAGCGAAAGGATGCCGCAATAGCCCCAGACCAGATCGAGCGCGAGCGCCAGCAGCGCGTAACAGAGATATTTCCCGACCAAAGAGACGATGTAAGGCGGAATGTAGAAAGCGCTTTGAGGCGACACCGCGAGGTTTAGCAGCGGCACGATGGCGGCCGCCGCCAGCAGGACGAGGATGGCGATCGCGATGCGCCGGTCGGCGCCGAAGAAGCGCTGCGTGATCATGCTTCCACCGCCCTGCCCTTCAGCGCGAACAGGCCGCGCGGCCGCTTCTGGATGAACAGGATGATCAGTACCAGCACGACGATCTTGCCAAGCACCGCGCCGGCGTACGGCTCGAGGAACTTGTTGACGATGCCGAGCGAGAAGGCGCCGACCATCGTGCCCCAGAGATTGCCGACGCCACCGAAGACCACGACCATGAAACTGTCGATAATGTAGCCGCGGCCGAGATTGGGCGAGACGTTGTCGATCTGGCTGAGCGCCACGCCGGCGATCCCGGCGATACCGGAGCCGAGCGCGAAAGTCAGCGCGTCGACCCAAGGCGTCCTGATGCCCATGGATGCGGCCATGCGCCGATTGGCGGTGACGGCACGCATCTGCAGGCCCCAGGGCGTTCGCTTCATGACGTAGAGCAGCACACCGAACACCAGCAGCGCGAACACCAGTATCCACAGCCGGTTCCAGGTGATGGCCAATTGACCGATGTCGAACGATCCCGACATCCAGGACGGATTGCCGACCTCCTGGTTCGTCGGGCCGAAGACGGTGCGCACCGCCTGCTGCAGGATCAGCGAGACGCCCCATGTGGCAAGAAGCGTCTCCAGCGGCCGGCCGTAGAGGAAGCGGATGACGCCGCGCTCGATGACGAGGCCGACCAGCGCCGAGACCAGGAAGGCGAGCGGCAGCGCGATGACCAGCGACCAGTCGAAGAGGCTCGGAAACGACGTGCGGATCACCTGCTGGACGACGAAGGTGGTGTAGGCGCCGAGCATCACCATCTCGCCATGCGCCATGTTGATGACGCCCATGACGCCAAAGGTGATGGCGAGACCGATAGCGCCGAGCAGCAGCACCGATCCGAGTGATATGCCGTACCAGATGTTCTGGCCGGCATCCCACAATGCCATCGTCGAATTGATATGGCCGATCGCGGCGGTTGCCAAGTTCTTGACCGCTCCCTGCGCGCCAGCCTCAACGGAGGTCAGCAGGGAAAGCGCATCGCGGTCGCCGCGCGCCGCGATGGCCGAGATGGCGGCGAGCCTGTCGGCTTCCGGCTTGTCGGAAACCAGAACCGACGCCGCGCGCGCCTGCACGAACATCGTCTTGACGGCTGGGTCGGTCTCAGCAGCGATCGCGGCATCGAGCGGTTCGATATTCGCCGCGTCGGGCGTCTTGAACATGGTCGCGGCGGCGGCAAGGCGCACGCTCGCGTCCTTGGCGCGCAGCGTCAGCGTCCCCAGCGCGTCGCGTATGGCGCGGCGAAGACCGTTGTTGACCTTGATCTTGGTGAGATCGGCCTTGGCGGCATCGGCGGACTTGTCGCCGCTGAAAGGATCGAGCAGTTCGACACCGCTCGCCGCGTCCTTGCCGATGAAGACCTGCGAATCGGCTTTGCGAATATAGAGGTTACCGTCGGCGAGCGCCGACAGCGGCCTTTCGACGGCCGGATCGCCGCTGGTCGCG
This sequence comes from Mesorhizobium sp. M1A.F.Ca.IN.022.06.1.1, assembly GCF_003952605.1. Lineage (NCBI taxonomy): Bacteria > Pseudomonadati > Pseudomonadota > Alphaproteobacteria > Hyphomicrobiales > Phyllobacteriaceae > Mesorhizobium > Mesorhizobium sp. M1A.F.Ca.IN.022.06.1.1. Next base: position 1,752,344 of record NZ_CP034455.1, read on the forward strand.
AGCTCGCGCACGATGGCTTCCGTGGCCGAGAAATTAGTCGCTGTAGCGAACTTGGCTATTGCCGCGCGAAGATCGGCCTCGCCTGCCTTCGACGGCAGCAGGCTTGCCATCGTCAGCAGCAGCGTCAAGCCAATCGCGCGCAACAGGATCATCAGCTTCAGCGGATCTCGAACGTTTGAGGTTTCTGCCCGGGCGGGACGCGAAGGCCCGCCCGGGCCGCGGTCTCGGATCGCGGGGCCACGCGGCGACCCGACAGACCTGGGAGGATCAGTTGGTGCCCTTGCCGCCGCACTTGCCGGTGGCGACGTTGAAGTTGCCGCAACTGAGCGGCGCGCGCCAATCGGAGATCAGGTTCTTGGAATCGGGCAGGTAGTCGGACCATTCGTCGCCCATCACAAGGCCGGGCGTTTGCGAGACGGTCTCGAACTGGCCGTCGGCCTGGATCTCGCCGATGAGCACCGGCTTCGTGATATGATGGTTCGGCATCATCGTCGAATAGCCACCGGTCAGGTTCGGCACCGAGACGCCGACCATGGCGTCGATGACCTTGTCCGGATCGGTAGTACCGGCCTTCTCGACTGCCTTCACCCACATGTTGAAGCCGATATAGTGGGCTTCCATAGGGTCGTTGGTCGTGCGCTTGTCGTTCTTTATGAACTTGTGCCAGTCGTCGATGAACTTCTTGTTCTCGGGCGTGTCGACGCTCTCGAAATAGTTCCAGGCGGCGAGGTGGCCGACCAGCGGACCGGTGTCGAGACCGGCCAGTTCTTCCTCGCCGACTGAGAAGGCCATGACTGGAATGTCCTCGGCCTTGATGCCCTGGTTGCCCAGTTCCTTGTAGAACGGCACGTTGGCGTCGCCGTTGACGGTCGAGATCACGGCCGTCTTCTTGCCGGCCGAGCCGAACTTCTTGATCGCCGAGACTTCGGTCTGCCAGTCGGAGAAGCCGAACGGCGTGTAGTTGACCATGATGTCCTCGGCCGGCACGCCCTTCGACTTCAGATAGGCTTCGAGGATCTTGTTGGTGGTGCGCGGGTAGACATAGTCGGTGCCTTCGAGCACCCAGCGCTTCACCGAGCCGCCATCGGCGCTCATCAGGTAGTCGACGGCCGGAATGGCCTGCTGGTTGGGGGCAGCACCCGTGTAAAAGACGTTGCGCTCGCTTTCCTCGCCCTCATACTGGACGGGGTAGAACAGGATGTTGTCGAGCTCCGAGAACACCGGCAACACCGATTTGCGCGACACCGAGGTCCAGCAGCCGAAGACCGCCGCGACCTTGTCCTTGGAGATCAGCTCGCGCGCCTTTTCGGCGAAGAGCGGCCAGTTGGAAGCCGGATCGACGACAACCGCCTCGAGCTTCTTGCCGAGCAGGCCGCCCTTAGCGTTCTGCTCCTCGATCAGCATCAGCATGACGTCCTTCAGCGTCGTCTCCGAAATCGCCATGGTCCCCGAGAGCGAATGGAGGATGCCGACCTTGATCGTGTCGTCGGCCGCTCTGGCGGGAGCCGATATCGACAGGCCGGCAGCGATCACGCCGGCCGAAAACATTTTTGTTATTGTCGAGAAATTGCCCCTCATATTGCACACTCCCAAGCTGGTTGTTTTGCATTGCAACATTGCGGTGCAAGCGACGTGCCAAACCTGACAGTCCAAAGTGCCGGGCAAAAAATCGATCAGTTACAGTTGGTTATAATTTCAACTCAAGTTTTCAACGGCCGCTTCCGCTTCAAGGCGTTGTCAAATTTTGGGCTTCTGCCTCTATTTTAATCGCAATTTTCTATTGCGTGTTTTTAAATCGCCGTTTGCCTTCTGCCGGCCCCGGTAGTCGCACGGCGAGAGATGTTGGGAATTGAAATCTTTGCGCCGCGGGCGGCTAACAAGTGAGGGACCCGGTCCGTCTCGGCGGCGGGCTTTTCCTATCTGGAGCAAATTGTAGACCGCTCGATTGGTGTCGTCGGTGACGCGAACCCATTGGGTCTCGTCTCGCCGGTCCTGTACGTGCCGGCCGGTCACCCATTCAGCGGCTTCTTTAGGTGAGGTGGTCCTCGCGGAGGCAATACTGCATCCGTCCCCGACATCGTTTCAACGGTGTAGCTGGTCACCGGAAAGCTCTTCAATAAAGCGCCGCCAATGCATTGAAAGAGCCCGACGGTGTGAGGGACGGCTCTTTTGTCGGGTCTCCTCTGATCAGTCCGTTCCAATCGGGCCCGATATGCCATCCCGACGCAACAGCGCCGCCCAGCTACCGAACTTCGACAAGGGGCGAAGGTCCCAGGAGTTGTTCACCGGCGGCTTTGTCGAGTGCCGCCGCTCGACAGGCGCGCGACTGGTGAACGAAATAGGGCCGCCTGACGCGTTTTCTGCACCCCACTAAGGCTCACGCGCGGCCTAGCCCGGCTTCTGTGGCAAATGGCAATGGTTCCAACATCGCCCCGCCCGATTTCACATGCCCTTCGCTTCGGCAGCGCAGACCAGCCGTCAGCGTCTCTGGCGATAGCGCGTGAATTTCTCCTCGAGCGCCACGACTGCTTCGTCCTTGCTTCGTTCAGCGCCCGCCCACCGACATGCGCGCGCCGGCCGCCGAACATTGGTCATGACGGTTCAGAACAACGTCCCGGCACTGGGCCCATCCGCCGCCAAGGATCCGACGCTATCGGAGCCGAGGAACGTCGGGGAGAATCGCAGGGACTCGGACTGCAAAGACGAGTGTCGCTGACTCGCCCCGGATAACTCCGGCGGCTGTGCAATCGACTTTCCTTCGCGGCCGTCTAGCAGTTCGCGTCAGTCTGCGGATCGCACGCCTTGTTTTTCTGGCTCCGTGGCTTGGGCTTGGCCGCCTGCTCGGGCTCGGCCTGCTGCTGCTCGGCGGGCTGCTCCTTCGCCTTCGGCTTCTGAGGCTTGGCCGCCTGCTCGGGCTCGGCCTGCTGCTGCTCGGCGGCGGGCTGCTCCTTCGCCTTCCGTTTCTCAGGCTTGGCCGCCTGTTCCGGCTCGGCCTGCTGCTCGGCGGCGGGCTGCTTCTTGGCCTTTCGTTTCTCAGGCTTGGCAGCCTGTTCCGGCTCGGCCTGCTGCTCGGCGGCGGGCTGCGTCTTGGCCTTCGGCTTCTCGGGCTTGGCCGCCTGTTCCGGCTCGGCCTCCTGTTCGGCGGCGGGCTGCTTCTTGCCCTTCGGCTTCTCAGGCTTGGCGGCCTGTTCCGGCTCGGCCTCCTGCTGCTCGGCGGCGGGCTGCTCAGGCTTGGCGGTCTCTTCCGGCTCCGCCCCATCGGCCCTTGCGCCTTCGGTCGGCTTCGATTTACGGCCAGCCTGAACCTGCTTCACCTGCTCGATGTCCTTTAGCTTAGCTGGTTTTGCCTTGGGGTCGGCTTTCACCTCACCTTCGAAGACCGCGACCGTGTCATTTTCCAATTTGCCGGACTGCTCGGGCGCGTCGGTCTTGCTGACCTTGACGGCAGTCACATTCTGGTCCGTCTCCTTTTCGATCACATCAACATCAATGACTTTGTTGACCACCACGTTGTTCTGGATGGTCACGTCGCCGGCCGGCTGGGCCGCCTCGACAATCCGCACAAACTCGGACCTATCACGGATAACAGCGACAGAAACGTCGGCAGCAAGGAATTCGCGGCTAGGGACCACAACCCAGTAATAATCCGGCGTCGTGTCGAAGGTTACCTCGATTGAAATCAAGTCCGGATCACGGCGCGGCGGCAGCGGAGCCCAAATGATGTGCTCCCTGTCACGACGCCAAGTCACCCATGCTGGCGCCCAGCGAGTGCCCGGAACCCAGTACCAGCCGATATCGTCGGCATAGCCCCACCGGCCGTAATGGTACGTCGCCCAGCCGAATGGCTCGTCGGATACCCAGAGCCAGCCATACTCCTCTGTATAGACCCAATGGCCCAAGGTATACGGGCGCCAATCGTCAGGTACATCAACTGGCACGAAAACGGTCGCTCCATGATACGAGACCCAATCGCCATGGGACGACAGGTCTTCGTAGAATGTGCTGATCGAAACCTCGGTGGCGGCCCTTGCCTGCGACACTAGCGAGAATGGTGCAATCGGGTTTGGGATATCAACGACCATAAGCAGACAGGCGGTTACGCCGCCCAGCATCAGCCGTACCGCATTTTGGGCAAGGACGCGTTTCATCCCAGTCTTCCTCCGAAACAGATGCGCCCTTCATCTTGAAAACTCACCGGCAATCGGATTGTTCCGCCTTGCTCCCGCCAGGGCTCGTGGACCTTGCAAATGGTAGCTATGGCGAGCCATTGAACGTAATCGCCTGATGGCCGAACTTCGCGGAAGCGTAAAGTACCGTCATCAGGTTTTGAGGGCTGATTTGCAGAATTTACCTTTAGTTTTCAGCTGCTTGGCGTGGAAAAAGGTACGGTCAGAAGCCCTCTGTGACGTGACGGTACTGTCAAAAATCATCGTGGCAATGTGGGTGAGGTCCGGCAACCGGTACGGCAGCTCCAAACGACGCACACCGATAACCGGCGAAAAATTGCCGGCCAAAACCATCTTTTATCTCAGTGATTTAGATCGAACTCTAGCGCAATTTCAGCGATGTTCGGATGGGCCTGAATCATTCCCACTCAATCATCAATTAAGGCCGTACCTGATTGTTTCAATTACTTAATTTAAGTCACACAACCAGTGAGTACCGTCAAAAATACCGTCAGATTCTTACGCTGTTGAAAAGACTGAAACAATGTGGTCGCTGCCGCGGTATGCACACTTTTGATTGCATCATTTGCGAGCTGCCATTCGGCGAGGTAAAGCTGGAGTTCTCAGAACACAACAAGGACGGTGTTTGCTCATGCTCGACAGCTCTAGGTTCGAGTAGACGCGCGGCTGTATCGGGGGGAATGGGCTGGTAGGAAATGGATGTCGTGCCGCATCACTCTGTCGATCGACCAAGCTTCGCATTGCCTCATCTGCTGCTCGTGGCGATGGCCCCCGATCGGAGATGCGCTATAGGAACACGCGAATTTCGATTCTGCCCTCAACTCTCGGGACCACTCACTCTGAGTAACAACGTCACGCCGATCCCACCTTCCGACGCTATTTTGCGGCAATGCGGCCAGTAAGCGCCGCGCCCGTTCGCGATTTCCTAGTGGTGAAAGTCTGACATTTGGTACCCCACGCGTGGAGCAGCTTAGGCTGAAAGAGCACGTTGCACGACAAATAAACCGCCTATCAGCTAACCACGGACCAGATGGAAGGTCAGCCCCGCAAGGCGGTTTTGGATTTCCCCGAGACCTTGCCCAGTTCCGCTTCCCATAGATCGAAGGGGCTCGCGACAATGGCCACGGACTTTTCCTGACGCAGCGCGGCGCGGCTTCCAGCATCCTTGCCACGAACCTTGTCTCGACCTTCCACAATTCGGTCATGGCGGTGATCGAACCCGTCGCGGCCCTGCGAGATCCCGCTGATGTGCAGGTCGTAGAATTTGCGCCGCAGGTGAGCCCAGCACCCGGCGAGCCGGATTGTTTCATTGCTGCCGGCTTTGTCCCGTGCCTTGACCAGGTTGGTATAGGCCGAGTAGCCATCCACTTGCAGGATACCGCTGAACCCGGCGAGGTGGCGCGCGTGAGCGAATGGCGGATGCCGGTCACAACTCCTGGCGCTCTTTAACTGCCAAACCAAGCGCTTGGCTGAGTGGCACCGCCTTGGAGAACAGGAAGCCCTGAGCGGTTTTGCAGCCAAGCTTGTGCAGAGTTTGCCGATCCGCCTCTGTCTCGACGCCCTCGGCCATGACCTCGATCCCGAGCGTCCGACCAAGATCGATCACGGTTTTGACAAGCAGCCGATCCTCCCGCGATTTGGCTAAACCGCGAATGAAGCCCTGGTCTATTTTCACCTTCCTTATCCGACTGTCCTTGAGCGATGCCAACGTGGAAAAGCCGGTGCCGAAGACATCGAGCGCGATGGAAATGCCGGCATGTGAAAGCCGTCCGAGCTTTTCATCGACCCTGTCCGGGTCCACGGGCGATTCTTCTGTTATCTCAATTTCGAACATCGTTGCAGGGAGGTCCTTTGCCGCCAGACCATTCAGAACCATTTCGTCGATATCGCCGGCCTCCAATTCGCGCGGTGAAACGTTCATCGTCACACGAACATCACGACAGTCAGCTTTCACCAAGGCGTCGATAAAAGCGCAACATTCGGAAAATACAGCTTGAGTTAGCAGCTGGAGCATTCCGGTTTCGCGTGCCGCTGTCATGATTTCGGGCGGAGAGATGGAACCGTGAATCGGATGGGACCACCTTAGCAACCCTTCAAAACCGATCACAGCTTCGGTGTCGAGTCTTACGATTGGCTGGAACCAAGGGCCCAAGCTTCTCGTCTTTATCGCCGAATGAAGATCGCGTTCGATTGACTGGCGGCGTTGCAGTTCCCGGTCGAGCTCGGCATCGAACAGGCAAAATTCGTTCCTGCCACGGCGCTTAGCTGTGTAAAGGGCGATGTCCGCCCGCAACAACATTTCCGTCAGCCCCGGGTTTTTAGCCGAGTATATTCCTATGGATGCCCCGATCCGGACGGAGGCGACGCCAGGATAGGGGCGAGCAAGCTTGGATATGAGATTGGATGCGAGATTGCTGGGAGAAGGCGAATTTCTAAGCGAGGAAAAAACCAGCACGAATTCATCGCCACCGATGCGGGCGAGCGTTGAGCCCTCCGGTGCTTCTTCCTCTATTCGGCGGGCGATCCTGGCAAGCAGCTCGTCACCCGTTCTGTGACCGTAGGTATCGTTGACAGATTTGAACCCATCCAGATCAATCAGCATGGCCACAAAGGGCCCATCAGTGTTCTCAAACTGATCGATTGCATGTTCGAGGCCGCGCCTGTTGAGGAGCGCGGTAAGATGGTCCTCCCTGGAATTGCGCTCCATTTCCGCGGCAAGCCGCTCGGCTTGATGTCTCAGGCGGCTCGCGTCACGGAAGCGCGCTTGTCCAACGAACGAGGCTCGAGCCAGGCCGCCCTCGAAAAGCAGGACGGCAAAAGCCAGAATGTAGTTTTCCAGGGTTCCCTTCGTCAGCAAGCATGCGGCGGCAATGAGGAGTGGCGGTGTGATGAAGTATATCGCTGCCGCAGCATATGAGCTGCCGTACGTGACCGCGCCAGCTGAAATGCCCGCCAGAATTATTAGATGCAGCGATGCTTGAGACGTCGTGTACCCAGCCGTTAGGACGGCAAGGAATGACCAGGTGAATCCCGCCAGAAGAGCAAGCCTGCCAAACCAGCGAAGCCGCAGCCAAACCCGTGTCAGATCATCCTGGACTCCGGGTTCCTTCAGCTGATGACGGGCGAGTGCAAGGCGGGCGGCATTTATCGCATTAACGACCGAAAACCAGGCCGCGCCAGCAAGACCGTTCCCGGAAAGGGCCTGCACGGTCAAAATCAGCCCGGACAGCACAATGCTTATCGGCATTGAGACGAAAAGGCCTGCCCTCAGATCAGCGAGCTGGTCCTGAAGGATTCTCGCCTCCAGCGGATCTTCTTTTTCCAGGGCTGGACGGGTCAGCTTGCTTACTCCTGCTTGTCCGCAGCCTATGCAGCCCCCTGAAGGACGGGTTAATTCTTCAATCGGAGATCAGCGTCGGGAGCAGGATTACTCCGGCGCATGATGCACTCTCTCCCATCGCTCGCCCAGCACATCGCGCAAAATGCAACTGCTGGTGCAGTATCACCGCTGGAGCTCCGCCGAAATCCCATGCCGGACAAGGGGAACATGTTGGGCAAAGCGAAGCCCCAGATGCCTTGCAAGCCGTGCCGCCAGGTGGTCTCTGGAGTAGAGTCCAACCAGTATGTTCGTTGCATGGTAGAGCGGCGCCGCCGACAGGCGCAGCCGCCTTTCGTATATGTGCAGCATGTCGGGGTCGCCAACATTGCGGCCGTCGCGGCACGCAGTCATGATTCCACGGGCGAGTTGCTTCTGGCTGCTGAGACCGATGTTGAATCCGTGAGCGGTCACCGGGTGCATGCCGATGGCAGCGTCGCCGATGAGTGCGGCGCTCGGGGCCCGGAATTTGTGCGCCCAGGTCGTGACCAGCGGATAGGTATGGCGCTTGCTTGCCAAGGTCATTTTTCCAAGGCGCCCTCGACACAGTTTCGTCAACTCCGACAGGAACAAATCGTCATCGAAGGCAAGCAGTCTATAGGCCTCGTTTGAGCGCAATGTGAGCAGCAGCGACGACACGCCCTCCGCGAGGGGCAATATCGCTATCGTCTGATGGTGATCGAACCATTCGATGGCGATCTGGTGGTGGGCGCGCTCGTGCCTCACTCGGCAAATCAGCATCGAGTGGCCAAGCCGGTTGATATCGGCGCCGATGCCCAGCAGATCACGCGTGGCGGACAAACGCGAATCCGCGGCAACAACAAGCCGAGCAGTTAAACGCGCGCCATTAGAGAGCGTTACGACTGCTCCTTCTTGGCTGTTTGTTGCATCGACGACCGAGTGGCCGCACAACAGCCGGGCGCGATCCTGCAAGCGGACGATTTTGAACAGCGCCTCGCGGATCCGGCAATTTGGAACCAAAACCCCCAGCGGTTCTCCAGAGTTGCTGGGAGGATCGAAACGAAGAGCGAATGCGCTCGAGCCGTTGAGCACGCGCGCGCCTTGAATTGCTGATTTGTCCGAAGCCGGGATGACATCCCAGGCGCCGAGCTCGCGAAGGGTTCTGATCGAAGCGTTGGTCAGCGCGATTTCGCGACCATCGAAAGCCGGATTCGCCAGACTATCGAATGTGTTCTGTTCAACAACTGCCACCTTGAGTTCGCTTTGGGCAAGCGACGCAGCGAACGAAAGGCCGACCGGCCCGGCTCCAACGACAACGATGTCAAAATTGTCGTCAGAGCCCATCAGCGTGCCGCCATCCCGTCGGCTATCCTCGTGTAACGGTGGAACTGAGCCGACTGACATCCGCTGAGCTCCGTGCCCGCCGCCAACGCGTATGATGCTCCGCAGCACATTGACATCACGAGGATCTTCGGCGCTGGATCCGAGCCTTGGAACATTTCTACGAAGTCAGCCCAAAGAAGGCTACCTCGCCCACTGGACGAAGCGATCCCGTCTCCATTGCCGTGCCCAGCGATGTGAAGCACGTCGCACTTCGCCTTGTTCGCTTGGACTACAGCCTCACGAAAATGCTTTCGGTCCAAAGCAATGTGGAGCTCCGCGCGGATGTTGACAGTCTTTAGCATCTTCTGTGTGATCGGTCCGTCCGCCCTGTCGGCGAAGTAGTCATTCGCGTTGTGGCAGTCGATGATGTGAACGGCGCTCATGGGATTCTGCCTATTATTATCGTCGTGACGAGTGGATACCACGTGCGGAACACCGTGATCTGCGCTGAGTTTCGGTGACCGCATTGCTGCAAGGCGCAGGGCCGGAAATTGGCATGGATCGGCAATGAAGCATGCAACCCATCAGAGGTGGACGCGTCTGGCCGCGATACATAAGTCATGCATTCTCCTTCGAAGACTGGCCTATAAAGCACCACTGATGCGAATATGACCCTGATCTGGATCAGCCAGGGCACGATCAACCGGCACTGGTAGTTCACGCTCGGGTGATCGATCGCGACGCTCAACTTGTTACCCGTGCGCACAGTGCGAAGCTCGTCCGGCCGCGCGAGGTACTCTCGCGGCATCAGCCGCCTCATACTGGGTGCATGGGAAGGCAGTCCTTCGCACGACAGTGGATTTTCACAAATCAATGTAGTGCCCAGCTTAGGTCAAGCTGGTCATGGAGCATGGACAGCTTGTTCCCGACCGAGCCGGCTCGACTGACGAGCGGGATCCGCGCATCTTATGCACAGCGGATTGAAATCAGCGTCCCGGTTTGTCGTCCCGATCAATTAGTATCCGCTCGGCGGCTCCGTCGAGATCTTCGTATTGACCGCTTCGCAATGCCCAGACGAAGCCGGACAGGCCCAGTGCACCCAGAAAAAGGGCCACTGGTATGAGATAGAGCAAGGTCGTCACGAGGATTGTGCCGAATAGCCGACTGCGGAGCGTCTGACTTTTTGAATAACTTGCACCGTCGCATTCGCCATGAAGCCGTGCAAGCGCAATGCGTTTCCAATAACAAGCAGCGATGAGGCAGACATGGCAATCGCCGCTATCAAAGGCGTGACGTGCCCGAGGATGGCGATTGGTACTGCCACCGCATTGTAGACGATTGCGATTGCGATGTTCTGCCGGATCAGGTTTCCTGCCTTGCGCGAGACGCCCAGGGCGAGCGGCACCGCCAGGAGGCTTTCGCGCAGGAAGACGAAGTCTGCCGCGTTGCGGCCAATGTCGACGGCGGTGGCCGGTGCGATCGAGACATGCGCCGCGCTCAGGGCCGGCGTATCGTTGAGGCCGTCGCCAACCATCAGAACCTTGTGCCCAACTTTCGCGAGGGTTTCGATGCGTTCGAGCTTGCCCGATGGCAGCAGGCACGGAACGAAGTCGTCGATATCCAGCAGCTTTGCCACTTCGGCGCAGGCTGCGGCGGTATCGCCCGACAGCATTTGCATCGACACCCCGGCATCGTTCAATCGCTTGATCGCCGCCGCCGCGTCGGCGCGCAGCGCATTCTCGAAATCGAAGGTCGCGACAATGAACCCGTCTTTTGTCAGGGCCGTTCCACCATAGCCATGTTTGCCTTCACCTCCGGTCCGGGCCTTCCATCCAGCCCATCCGCGTCGACCCAGCCGCCAGGTGCTTCCGGCGACAGTGGCTTCGATCCCGAACCCCGGATGCTCTGTGACGGCATCGAATTTGTGTTGCCCGCCAGGAGCGGCAAAGCCGGTCATGGCCTTTGAAAACGGGTGACGCGAATGCGCGGCCATGTCGGCGGCGATTGCCAGCATGCCCGGATCAATCGAGTCCGCATTGACCAGCCGGGGCTGGCCGAGCGTGAGCGTGCCGGTCTTGTCGAACACGGCAGTATCGATCGCCGCGAGGCGCTCCATGGCCGAACCGTCCTTGACCATGATACCGCTCTCGAAAAGCCGCCGCGCCGCGACCACTTGGACGATCGGCACGGCGAGGCCGAGCGCGCAGGGGCATGTGATGATGAGAACAGCGATGGCGATCGTCATCGCCCGGTGCCAGTCGCCGGTCGCCGCCATCCAGCCCAGGAATGTCACGAAGGCGGTGAGATGAACCAGGGGCGCGTAGAGTGCCGACACGCGATCAGCGATGCGGCGATAGTGCGCGCGACCGCCCTCGGCGGATTCCATCAGCCGAACCATCTCCGCCAGGAACGAATCCTTTGCGGCGGCTGTCGCCTGGATCGTCAGCGGGCCGGTAAGATTGAGCACGCCGGCCTGTACTGCTTCGCCCGGCGCCACGTTTTTCGGCGTGCTTTCGCCTGAGGCCAGCGAGCAGTCGAGATCCGACGTTCCCTGGATGATCTTGCCGTCGACGGGGATCCTCTCACCGGCCGCGATCAACAACCGCATGCCTGGTTCGATCTCGCCGACCGGCAGATAGTCGCGCGCGCCGTCGCCGCGCATCACCATTGCGCCACGCGCGGCCATCTGAGACAGGCCCTTCACGGCAGTCCGGGCACGCTCCCGCATCACATGATCCAGCGTGCGCCCGATCAAAAGGAAGAACAGCAGCGATACCGACGCGTCGAAATAGGCGTGGTCGCCATGATTGATCGTCTCATAGAGGCTCATGGCATAGGCGAGCGAAACACCGACCGCGATGGGCACGTCCATATTCATGCGACCATGGCGCAAAGCATTCCAGGCCGAACGGAAGAAGATTCCGCCGGCGAAGGCGAGGGCAGGAATGGCGATCAGCGCCGAGACCCAGTGAAACAGGTCGCGGGTAGCACCTTCGGCGCCGGACCAGACAGAGACCGAAAGCAGCATGATGTTCCCCGCCGCAAAGCCGGCAACAGCGACAGCGCGGATCAGTTCGGCAAGCGTCTTGTCCTTGTCATCGACCTCGGGTGTGAACAGATGCGCCTCGTAGCCCAGCCTGCCAAGCGCGGCGACGAAGGGTGGCACCTCGTCTCCTCGCCACCGGACCGCGACCCGCTTCGTCGACAGGTTGACGCGCGCGCTTTCGACGTGATCGAGCTTTCCAAGTGCCGCCTCGATCGTCTGGATACAGGCGGCGCAATGAACCGTCGGCACTGAAAGATCGGTCTGCCGAAGATCATCGCCAAGCGATCGGCTCGCCAACCTGATCTCCTGGCTGGATGGCAGGACCGACGTGGCGCCGTTCAGATCCAGCGCCATTTCAGCGCCCGGTGCACAACAGCTCATTGCAGCGCTCCATGAGAAATCATAATCCTGCGGACGTCGCGATAGGGTCGTGTCAGGCCGGCATCGGTGTCGACTTCGACGATCCAGACGCCGTCCTTCGGCATATGCTGGGCGGCGAACTCCTGGCCGGAGGCGAGGGCGAGCGTGACGGACTTGTCCTCTTTCTCGTAGGCGGGATGACGAAACAGCACCTTGACGCCGTGCAGAGGAACCGGCTTGCCTGCAGCGTCGGAGAGGCTGTAGCGGACTTCGCCCCATGCGATGGTCAGCTTGCCGGTCCAACCGAGCGCTGCTTGAGCGCGGCCGGCCTCGGCCTCCTTGTTGAATTGCTGGCTGGCCACATAGGTGTTCTCGACGACGAGGCCGGTCCAACTCGTATTGGCGAGCGTGGCCATGGTCAGGTTGACCGCGATGACCACCCCGAAGAAGGTGAGAATGATGGCCAGCATGTGCCTGCCGGTGAATTCGCGAGGCTTTTGGGCATTGGCGGTCATTTGGCGGCCTCTGGCGCGTTGAATGTGGCGGCGTACTCGTTCGACTCGAAGCTCGCCTTATCCTCGACACGGAACTTGAAGGTCTGTGCCGGGGCGTGGATCTGGTCCGCCGGTTGGCGAACGAAGACCTTCAACGTTTTCAGGCGGTCGGGTTCGACCGGGATGGCGAAAGACCGGCCGGCCGGGATGTCGTCGCCGACGACGACCATGTCGGCACCCTCCAGACCCTGCATGGTGACGACGATTGTCCTTGGCTCAGGGATCATGTTGAGCAGCTTGACGCTATAGCCATTGCGGATGGAGCCATCGGATAGTGTGACGAATTGCGGATTGCGGTCATGCAGCACGTTCAGTTCGAGCCGATCGCGCGTCAGCAGCGAATAGAGCAGGCCCAGCCCGATCAGCGACCACAAGCCCATGTAGACGTAGGTGCGCGGCCGGAAGATCTTGCGAATGTGAAAATGCGCCACCTGATCGGAGAAGGTGCCGACAGCAGTCCTGACCAGCGACGGATTGATTGAACTGGAGCCGCCTGCGGTCGCCAGCATCATGTTGGCGTTGTAGTCGGAGAGCGTCGCGTAGGAGATCAGCCCGCGCTCCTTGCCGAGCTTGTCCATGACGCCGTCGCAGGCGTCGATACACAGCGCGCAGGTAATGCATTCGAGCTGCTGGCCGTCGCGAATGTCGATTCCCATTGGGCAGACCGCGACGCAGGCATTGCAGTCGACGCAGTCGCCGACGGACTGCCCCGAGGCTTGCACCTTCTTGGCGTGGCGCGATCGCGGCTCGCCGCGCCAGTCATTGTAGGTGACGGTGAGCGAATTCTCATCGAGCATGGCTGCCTGGATGCGCGGCCATGGGCACATATAGGTGCAGACCTGTTCGCGCATCAGGCCGCCGAAGGTGTAGGTCGTCGCCGTCAGCACGGCGATGGTGATGTAGGCGACAGGTGCGGCGGTACCGGTGAAAAGCTCGCCCACAAGTGTTGGTGCATCAGCGAAATAGAAAATCCAGGCGCCACCGGTCGCCGCCCCTATGACAAGCCAGATGGCGTGTTTCGAGACCCGCAGCATCAGCTTGCGGGCGGTCCAGGGGCCGGCATCGAGTTTCATGCGGGCGTTGCGGTCCCCCTCAATCGCACGCTCGACGACAAGGAACAGATCGACCCACACGGTCTGCGGACATGCATAGCCGCACCAGGCACGGCCGACAGCAGAGGTAATCAGGAAAAGTCCAACACCGGCCATGACCAGGAGGCCGGCCACATAGAAGAATTCCTGCGGCCAGATCTCGATGAAGAAAAAGTAGAAGCGCCGATTGGTGAGATCGAGCAGCACGGCCTGGTCCGGGGCAAATGGGCCACGATCCCAATGCAGCCACGCAGTCAGGTAATAGATGCCAAGTGTGATCGTCATCACCAGCCATTTGAAGCGGCGAAAGTTGCCCGAGGCGCGCTTCGGAAAGATCTTTTGACGCGCGGCATAAAGGGGCTTGCGGGTTTTGGCGGCATTGACAGTTTCTGTTTCGAGCCGTGTCAACTGCGTCTTGTCACGCACGTGCAACTCCACTTTCCCAGCCAATGTCAGGGGCACCTGTCGAAAAGCCTCGCGGTAGGACAGCCTTGCCGGGTTGTGCAGATCGCATTAGGAATGGTGTCGAGGCCCGGCTCGCGCCGGGCCTCGTCCGCTTGGCAGGGGTGACCGAAGAATAGGGCTTCCATTCCTATTCTCCGCCGCCAAGCGAATGGACATAAACTGCAAGTTCCTTGACCTTGATCTCGCCGAGACGGCCAACCCAGGCCGGCATGACGCCCTGCTTTGGCGCACGAACCTGGGCGGCGATGGCCGTCTCGCCGGACCCGTAAAGCCAGATCGCGTCAGTCAGGTCGGGGGCGCCGAATTCCCTGTTGCCTTTTGCATTGTCGCCGTGACAAGCGACGCAGTTCTCGGCAAAGACCTTGGCGCCGGGTTGGATCAGACTTGCATCGCGGACCTTGCCGGAAAGGCTGGCCACGTAGGCGCTGACTTGTGCGATCTGGTCGGCGGTGATGATGTCGCCGAAGGCCGGCATTTCTGACAGTCGCGTGTCCGGATCGGAAGCAAAGCGGAGGCCGTGCGTGATCGTCTGCTTGATCTGGTCGGGGCTGCCGCCCCAGAGCCAGTCATCGTCATTCAGGTTGGGAAAGCCCTTCGACCCCTGAGCGCCGGAGCCGTGGCATTGCGTACAGTTGACCTTGAACGCGGCAGCCCCGGCAGCGACCGCGAATTCGCGCAAGGCATCGTCGGTCAAGATCTCCGAGACGCTCTTTGCCTGGATGGCTGCAACATACTTGCCCTTGGCGGCCTCGGCCGCGGCAAGGTCGTTCTTGACGTCCTTACGGCTTGAATAGCCGAGCATGCCCTTGGTTGCCGAGGTCAGCATCGGCCATGCCGGGTATGCGGTCGTATAGACGAGCGCCCACGCTATGGTGACGTAGAAGGTAATCACCCACCATCGCGGCAGAGGATTGTTGAGCTCCCTGATGCCGTCCCATTCATGGCCGGTGGTTGAGACGCCGGAGACCTCATCGATGTGCTCGTCGCTCATGATCACTCGTCCTCGAGCGGAATGCGGGCAGCTTCGTCGGCCAGCCTTCGGCTGCCGGGGCGTAGGGCAAAGGCGATGCACCCGACGAAGAACAGCGCCATCGCAACCAGGCCCCAGCTGTCGGCAAACGCCCGCATCAAATTGTAGGTCATCAGCGTTCTCCTCAGCGGTAGCCGGCGGCTTCGTCGTAATTTTTGAAGTCGACCAGTGTGCCAAGCATCTGCAGGTAGGCGAGCAGGGCATCCATTTCGGTGACCTGTTGCGGGTTGCCGTCGAAGTCGCCGATCTTGACTTTGGGGTAACGCGCCTCAAGGCCTGATGTGTCGGCATTGGGATCGGCCTGCGCCGCCAGATCCGCATTGGCGTGCGCGATCATGTCATCGGTGTAAGGGACGGCTACACGCCTGTTGGCGACCAGATGCGTCGAGAAATCCTTCACGTCGATCGGCGTGTCTTTCAGGAACCCATAGCTCGGCATGATCGATTCCGGCACCACCGAGCGCGGGTCGGTAAGATGCGCGACATGCCATGCATTCGAGTAGCGGTCGCCAACTCTGGCGAGATCCGGCCCGGTGCGCTTCGATCCCCACTGGAAGGGGTGATCGTACATGGACTCGGCAGCCAGGCTGTAGTGGCCATAGCGCTCAACTTCGTCGCGGAACGGCCTGATCATCTGGCTATGGCAGAGAAAGCAGCCCTCGCGCATATAGATGTTGCGCCCGACAAGTTCGAGCGGCGAATAGGGGCGCATGCCTTCCACCTTCTCGATCGTATTGTCGAGATAGAAGAGAGGCGCTATCTCGACGATACCGCCGACCGTCACCACGAGCAGCGAGCCAACGAGAAGAAGCGTGGCGTTCTTCTCGATGATTGCGTGTTTGTCCATCAAGCCCATTACCTGGCTCCTGATCGCGCAGGTCGGATGGCGACGGGGCTCGGCATCGGCTCCTCCTCGCGCTGGTGGCCGAGGATGGTCATGGTGATGTTCCAGGCCATGATAAGGGCGCCGGAGAGGTACATGGCCCCACCGATGGCGCGCATGACGTAGTATGGGTGCATGGCAGCGACGGTTTCGGCGAAGGAATAGACCAGGAAGCCCTGCTGGTCGTATTCACGCCACATCAGGCCCTGCATGATGCCTGACACCCACATGACCGAGGCGTAGACGACGATCCCGAGTGTCGCCAGCCAGAAGTGCCAAGTGACGAGCCGCAGCGAGTAGAGCCGGTGACGGTTCCAGAGCTTCGGCACCATGTAGTAGATTGCGCCGAACGAGATCATGCCAACCCAGCCGAGCGCGCCCGAATGGACGTGGCCGATGGTCCAGTCGGTATAATGCGACAGCGAATTGACCGCCCTGATCGCCATGATCGGGCCTTCGAAGGTCGACATGCCATAGAAGGCGACGGCCATCACCATCATGCGGATGATCGGATCGGTGCGCAGCTTGTCCCAGGCGCCGGACAGCGTCATCAGGCCGTTGATCATGCCGCCCCAGGACGGCATCCACAGCATGATCGAGAACGCCATGCCGAGCGTCTGCGCCCAATCTGGCAAGGCGGTGTAGTGCAGGTGATGCGGGCCAGCCCAGATGTAGAGAAAGATGATCGCCCAGAAATGGACGATCGACAGCCGGTACGAATAGACTGGCCGGTTCGCCTGCTTGGGCACGAAATAATACATCATGCCAAGGAAGCCGGCGGTGAGAAAGAAGCCGACCGCGTTGTGGCCGTACCACCATTGGGTCAGCGCGTCCTGGACCCCGGAAAAGGCGGAGTAGCTCTTGGAGCCCAGGAACGAGACTGGCATCGACAGGTTGTTGACCACATGCAGCATCGCGATGGTCACGATGAACGACAGGTAGAACCAGTTGGCGACGTAGATATGCGGTTCCTTGCGCTTCAGGATCGTGCCAAGGAACAGAATGAGGTAGGCGACCCAGACGATGGTCAGCCAGACATCCACATACCATTCGGGTTCGGCGTACTCGCGGCCCTCGGTGATGCCGAGCAGATAGCCGGTCGCGGCCATGACGATGAACAGCTGGTAGCCCCAGAAGACGAACCAGGCGAGATCACCGCCGAAGAGGCGGGCGCGGCAGGTGCGCTGCACGACATACAGAGACGTGCAAAGCAGCGCGTTGCCACCGAAGGCGAAGACGACACCGGATGTATGCAGCGGCCGCAAACGGCCGAAATTGAACCAGGGCTGGATGTTGAGATCGGGATAGGCGAGCTGAAGCGCGATCACCACGCCGACCAGCATCCCGACGACACCCCAGAACACGGTGGCGATCGCGCCGTAGCGGATCGGACCATCCATGTAAGCGGATGGGTCAATCGGAGCTGCTGGCTTGAACTCCGTGTTGCGCAACAGGATCGCAGTGAAACCAGCCACTGCGAAGAACAACACCCACATATGTCGGCGGAAAGGTTCATCCACGCCGAAGCCGGCGGCCACCAGGGCCGCAAAAGCGAACACGCTTAGAAGGACGATCTCTGTGCCGAATTTCATTGCAGATCCCGATCTCGAATCTGGTGGATGCCAAATCCGCAGCGCACTAATTGCGCAGCCGCCGCCCCCTCGCCCTGATCTATGTCAGGCCGCACGATTTTGTGTCGGCGGCGCAATCAGCAGGTGGCGAATGAACGAGGAACGCAGCGCGGGCTCACCCCCTCATGGAAGGCGTTCCCTGGGTTGGGCGGGCGCAGACGCGATCGATTGAGGCGAAAGCTGAGGCTCTGCGACGCGTTGGATGCTATTGCCGATGCCCTGCCAAACGTTGTTCGGATCCCATTGGAAACGAACGCGATCGTTCGGCCGAGCCGTGGCAGCTTAAGGACCGTGCTTCGCCGGTATGTGCCGAAACACACCTGGCGATTGGTCGTCGTCCCTATCAAAGCCCGAAAGCTGTCTGTCTCGACCGTGACGCCGCTTCTTCGAAGGCGCGGCGACATCGCATTAGAAGGCAAGCACGGCCCGCCCCGGAGCCATGCGACATGGGCCTCGCCGCTTAGGGCCGCTCGCGTCCGCCGCCACAGCGCTTCTCCAGACGGCTTATGCTGTCCACCGTCACATGGCGTGCGTTCTCAATCCGAATCACCCCGTCAGCCCGCAATCGCGTCAGTTGGCGGCTCACGGTTTCGTTGGTAATTCCAAGGAAATCAGAGATTTCGGCACGCGTCAGCGGCAGATCGAAGGACGCTGACCTGGAAGCCGCGTCGAGACTGGAATCGATATTCCGGGCCATTATGAGGAGAAAACTCGCCACCTTTTCCGGAGCTGTCTTGCGCCCCAGCGTCACCATCCACTCGCGCGCCTCATCGAGTTCATTCAGCGTCTGTTTGAGCAGGCGATGCTCGAATTCCCGTGACGCCTTCATCATCCGTTCGACGGCCGCTCGCGGAAACGAGCACAGCGTGACTGCTGTTGCCGCTTCCGCATTGATCGAGCTTTCCACCTTGAAAGGACGTCCCAGAAAATTCGGTGCAAACTGGAGACCGACGATCTGCTGGCGCCCATCCGACAGGCTCTTTGATAGCTTTACCACGCCTGAAAGCACGTTCGAGTAGCTGTCGACGTTCTGTGCCTCGCCGGTCAACTCCATTCCTGACTCGATCCGGCGACGCGAGCAAGTCTTGGCGAGCCCAACCAAATTGTCTGGATCGAGCGCACCGCAGACACCGCGACGCCGTGCCTCGCAAGGGAGGCAAAGAACAGGAATGCCGGAAGTATGAATGTCTTGCCGAAAGGTCATGCGTTCGCTTTACCCGATCCTAACTGCCGGCAGGATACCCATCCAGGGTAGAGAAGTCCTGCGGCGGTTTGTCCATGCGCGCGGCTGATCGAGATCAGGGTCTGCTTCAGCGATGCGTGCAGTGTTCGGCGGGCAACACGGTGAACGCGAGATGCAATCGGAAATAGCTGTCAAACTCAGCGAGAACGTCCCACGCTACACAAGCTATCCGACGGCGCCGCATTTCCATTCCGGGGTCGATGCTGCCATTTACCGTGGCTGGTTGGAGGCGCTGGAAAGTGGCGACGAAATCTCGCTGTATTTGCACATTCCTTACTGCGACAAGCTCTGCTGGTTCTGCGCCTGTCACACCAAGCAGACGCACCAATATGAGCCGGTGGCCGCTTATCTGCGCTCGCTGAATGCCGAAATCGTCACGATTGCCGGTCTGGTGAGCGGCAAGGCACATGTCCGTGCAATCCACTTCGGTGGCGGTTCGCCAACGATGCTGAGGCCCGATGACATGGTTGCTCTTGGAGCGGCCTTGCGGGACAGCTTCGACCTTCTCCCGGATGCTACGGTCAGCATCGAAATCGGAACCAACGACATGGACAAGGCGCGCCTTGATGCGCTTGCTCAAATCGGCGTAACGCGGGCGAGCCTCGGCGTGCAGGATTTCGATCCGCAAGTGCAAAAAGCAATTAATCGTGAGCAAAGTTTTTTGCAGACCAAGGCAGTCGTCGACGGGGTTCGTTCGCGGGGCGTTGAATCGGTCAATCTGGACCTGCTCTACGGGCTCCCGAATCAGACACGCGAGACGATCTGTTCCACGGTGGCGCAGGCACTGACCTTGGAACCAGACCGGATGGCTCTGTTCGGCTACGCACATGTGCCCTGGTTCAAGAAGCATCAGACGATGATCGACGAGGCATGGCTGCCGAGTCCCACCGAGCGTTTCGCCCAATCTCAACTCGCGGCGCGGGCAATTGTCGCCAAGGGATATGAGGCAATAGGACTCGATCATTTCGCGAAGCCCGACGATGCGCTGGCCATAGCGGCCCGCGCAGGGGTTTTGCATCGCAATTTTCAGGGCTACACCGAGGATCGCTGCCCGACACTGATCGGACTTGGCCCTTCGTCCATCGGTCGTTTTCGCCAAGGCTACGTGCAGAACATGGCTTCGACTGCCGGGTACGGGCGCATGGTTGCGGATGGCGGGTTGGCTGCCGTCCGGGGCGTTGCCCTTTCCGACGACGATCGCGTCCGTGGCTGGATAATCGAGCGGCTGATGTGTGATTTTGCCTTCTCGGCAGTCGATCTGGTGGAGCGGTTCGGCAAAGCCGGCGAGAAGCTCCTTCATCGCTCGAGGTCCATCGCCCTCCACGATCCTGCCCGAGCGCTTGAATTCGATGGCGACAGTTTCGTCGTACGGGCTGAAAGTCGCCCCTTCGTTCGAACCATCGCGGCCAAGTTCGATACATATTTCAAAGGGGGAACGGCGAGGCACTCGGTGGCGGTCTGAGCAAAGCACAGTGCGCTCGCCGTTTGGTCGATCGCGAACCAGCTGCGTTTCATTTTGACCGCTCATAGGCGACTACCGCATCCAATCGAAAATGCAAACTTAGGCTGTTGCGCGGTATTTCCTTCCACATCCTCTCTTACGCATACCTGCATTCCAAGGTGTTTGATCCTATGCTTCGCGAGGAGCAGGTAGGCCGCGACAGCTAGGCAATGTTCCAGCTGCCTCTAGCGGAGGAGTCACGATTTTTCGGCAAGCTCCGTCGGCAGACCTTCTTTTCGGGCCTTGGCAAAGGCTCGGTCGCCTTCCAGAAACGCCGCCAGCATGAAAGGGATGAGTTCTGCCACGGTTTCAGACTGACGATAGGTCTGACGGTAAAGTGCAGCATACTCCTTGAGTGTTTGGCCCAGCTCCGCGCTGACGGTAATGGTGATCTTCGAAGCTGTTCGGTCTGGAAGCTTTCCAAGTTTCAGGTCAGCCATGGTAACTCCTGCTCAACTCGCGTATGGCCGCAGCACGATGTCCTTGTGCACGATGACGCGCAGTGGCCAACCTGGGCGGACGATGATGGTGGGCTGGATATTGAGGTTTTTTTCGGTGATGCGCTGGCCGGCTCGACTGGCGTTCTGCTGGGCTGATTCCCGGATCGCCTTGACCAGATCGCTCTCGTTTTCGCCGAGGCTGAATTCCGTGCCGACACCGAGCAATGTGGCAAGCGCCACCCCCTTGATCAGCTGCCAGGTGTGGAAATCGACTTTGTCTTCCAGCCCTGCGTAGCCGGCGGTGTCGCTCGCGGGCAGATTGTCGATTTCGACCGACGAGCCGTCGGGCAGCAGAATGCGCTGCCAGACCAGCAGCGCTCGCTTTTGCCCGAACGCGACGACGCTGTCGTAGACGCCGATAAGACGTGAGCCCTGCGGAATCAGCAATATGTTGCCCGTGACCGTGTCGTGCACATTCTCGGTGACTTGCGCGACGACAAGGCCCGGCAAATCGGAATTGATGCCGGTGATCAGGCTGGCGGCAATCACGCTGCCAGCCATCAGTTGATACGGCGAGATCGGCGTCTGCAGCGCATGCGGATTGTAGATCCCGCCAGTGCTCCGCTGGCTGAGGAAATCAAGCTTTCGCTGCTGATTGTTCTGGTCGCCTTCCGCCGGCGCCACCGAGGCTGACGCGCGTGCTGCTTCGGATTGGGGAAGTGCCTCAAATGGATGCTGAGCAGTTTGCACGCTCTCACCGACATCTGTCTGTTGAGCTCGATTTTCGACGCGGAAAAGCACCTGCGATTCACGCGCTTCGATCGCCTGCTGCGCTAGACGCTGCTCCTCGGCCGAGATGTCTTGACCCGGCACGATGCCGAGCTGGCGCTGCCGCTCGAGGATGGGGCGACCGAGGTCGCCCGGCAAAGGTGGCCCAAGGACGGGAGGCTTCGGCTTCATGCCGGAATAGTCATGGGGAAGCGTATCGAGTCCCTCGACGGTTGGTTTGCGCTCAGTGCTGTAGGGATCTTCCGCCTGATCCCTGATGCGAAGGGCCGGCCCCTGGAGCGCCATCATGGCAACGCCGAACACAGCGCCGGATCCGAGCGCTGCGATCGCGATGATCACACCGCGCCTGAACCGCACCACGCGGCGGGGAGAGGCCCGAAGCTGCAGTTCCTCGGGATCCAGTTTCGGCGGGATGCCAGAGCGGGAATTTTCGATCATGAGCCCTCACCTCACCGGCTGGAACGCGAAAAGAGCGAGATCCGCCGTAGCGGTTGCCTGTCGTCAATCCTGCTGATGCGGATCACCTGCTGCTGCTTGGTGCCGAGGCGAAGTTCGGCCGCGGCGAAGAGCCGATCGACGATGTAATAGTTGCCGCGCACGCGATAGTTGACGAGCTCGCTGCTCCCATCTGCGCCGACGATGAAGAGTGGTGGCGCCTCGCCCTGATCTATGCGACGAGGGAACTCAATATAGACCTTGCTGCCGTCGTCGAAGGCTCGCGTCGGTCTCCAGGGCGGTGTGTCGCCACTGATCGAGTAGCGAAAGCGAAGGTTTTCGAGCGCGATATTCGACGCGACCGGTGTAACTGCCTCGGCTTGAGCATTGCGCTGGCGAAGCGCGATGATCTGGTCTTGGCTGTAGGTCCAGGAGATTGCCGCCATTGCTGTCTTCTCGGTGCTTTGAAGCTGCAAATGATAGGTCCGCCGGTCCGTCGTAATGACGACATTGGTGGCAAGACCCGGCGCGAAGGGTTTCACCAGAACATGGGTGCGCTGATTGTCACCGGTGCCGCTTGCGGTATCGCCTATGACCCAGCGCACGGTGTCGCCAGCCGACACGGCGGTTAGTTTCTCGCCCGGCTGCAGAGCGATGTCGGTCACGCGCTCCGGCGCGGCATAGAGCTGATAAAGCGCGCCATCGGTGAAGGGGTAGACTTGCACGGCATTAACATACCCGTACTTGGTGGGTTGCTGGGTCGCGGCTTTGTTGGCATCAGCGACGCGTTCTTCAGGGGGCGCTTGTCCTCGGCCTTGCCGGACTCGGGCTGCAATTGGCCAGGCAGCGGCAGTGGTTTTGGCACCTCGACAATTCTAATCGGCCTCTCCGGCGCCTTCTCGATCGCGGCCGGTTTGAAGTCAGCAGCGTCATAGGAAATCTCAGGCGGCGGCACCTTCTTCGATGCACAAGCGGAAACGACCGCTGCCGACACCGATAGGATCAGCACGGCACGAATCGGTGACATTTTATCTTTCATTGGTGGACTCCGTCGGAGAAAGGGGGGTGGGACGGCGCTGTCGAGCTCGCGTGACCAGTCAATGGCGTTGATGAAGACGCCGAGCGGATTCTTGCGCAGCTGATCCGTATTGCTTGGCGAGCGGATCACGATCGTGAGGATCGCAGTCCAGCGCATCGTGCTGGCAAGGCTTCCGCGCTCAAACACCTGCTCGGTCCATTTGACCTGGAATGAACTTTCGGAGGCCCTGACCACGCTGGTGACCTGTACCGAGACACTGCGCGTTCCGATCTGACCGAAGGGGTCGTTCGCCTTGGCGTATTCGTTGAGGAAGAGCGCTGCGCGATCGCTAGCAAAGTCGTAAGCTGCGAACCAGTTCTGCCGTACCAAAACCGGATCGGTGGAAACGGAACGGACATTCTGGATGAAGCGGCCGAGATGCCAGGCGATCTGAGCATCCGAGGGCTCATAATTCCGGATTGCCGGCGCGACGGCGCGCGTCTCGCCGAAGCCATCGACCTCGACGACGTAAGGCACGACACGGCTTTGCATCGACTGCCATACGAGTCCGCCGGAAAGTCCGGTCGCCAAGGCCAGGCACCCAAGGGCCATGAGCCGCCAGTTCCTGGCCTGCAGTCGAGATGAGCCGATGCGCTCGTCCCACAGCTGGGCGGCTTTTTGATACGGCGTGACCGGTTCGGGTGTTTTGCCGTAACGGTGCACGGGTCGCTTGAAGAGCATCTAGTCATCCTTGTCGTTGAGAGAGGGGTTGGCGCTGCCTCCCGGCCGGTCTCCGTCTCGGACAGCTTGCATGGCAGCGTGGCGATGTGCACGGGCGGTCTGTTCAGAACGTAGGCGCCTTGCCCACGTCGGCGCCGAAACAGTGGCCGAACCGGCAGAGCGCTCGGTCATTGACGCGGTCGGCGTGCCGCCGGTCGCGGTCCACGCGGCATCGCGCCCGGCATCGGCGTTGCGCCCAACACTTGCAGTGGCGGATCGCGCTACGCGTATAGCGGCGCCGCCAGCGGCACTGGTTACACCATGCATTCCAGCAGCCACACCGGAGAGGCCAACGTCGGGCGAGGTTGCGCGCCCGATCTGCCAGGACGTGGAAGCAGCCGATCCCATTGTTGTGCCGGCGCGGATGGCGGCGAGACCGCCGCTGGTTGCCATACGCGCGCCAGAAAATGCCGTGCCTCCAGCAACGAGTGATACACCCGCTGCCGCCGCGGTCGTGCCGAGGGCGGCGCCCGCGCCAAGCTGCGGTGCGCCTGAGACAAGACCCGACGCGATCCCCGGCCCAAAAATGCCAAGGCCAAGCAGTGCCAGTGCGCCCAGTACCTGGGACATGGCAGCGGCCAGATCCGGCTCCTTGCCTTGCAATGCGGAAGCGAACTCCCCGAAGAGCGTGGAGCCGATGCCGACAATGACGGCGAGCACCATCACCTTGATGCCTGACGAGATAACATGGCCGAGCACGCGTTCGGCCAGGAACGCTGAACGGTTCCAAAGTGCGAATGGAACCAAAACAAAACCTGCCAGCGTGGTGAGCTTGAACTCAAGGATGGTGATGAAAAGCTGGATGGAAAGGATGAAGAAGGCGATGATGACCAGGAACCAGGCCATCAGCAGCACGAAGATGGTCAGTGCGTTGCCGAAGATTTCCGGGAAGCCCAGGAGCTGACTGGCTTGGTCAAGCATTGGCCAAGCACCTTCGAAACCGGTCGCGGCAATGCGGCCCGGGCGCAGGAGATTGTCTGCCGACAGATTGCCGGCCGACGCATTAATCCCGAGACCGGCAAAAGAACGATAAATGATATCGGCGAGGTTCTTGAAATTGTTCAGGATGAAGGCGAAGACGCCAACATAGAGCACCTTGCGGACAAGCCGGCCGAGAACGCTGGTCTCCTCGCCGAGCGCCCACGCCAGGCCGGCAAGTGTGATGTCAATGCCGATCAGAATGGTAGTGAGGAAGGCGACGTCGCCCGAGAGCAGACCGAACCCGCTGTCGATGTAGCGGATGAAGGTCTCCATGAAGCGATCGATGACGCCAAGGTCGTTCATGCCGCTGCCTTCCTCGTCGTGATGAACTCGTGATTAATTGCCGGGATAAGCCGAGCCGGTACCCAAGAATCGCTTCGTCATCTCGCGGGCGGCTTCCTCTGACTGGGCCTTGCGGGCGGCATCCTCGGCCTCAGCTCGAAACTGCGTTGCGAGCAGCGTCTGGATCTGCATCTGCTGCTTTGTCGAAAGCGCTATCAGCTGGTTGGTGGCCTGGCTTGCCTGAAGCGCACCGGCCGCCCCTTGGCTGCGGTTGACGAGATCGGCGAGCAGATCGCCGTCGGCGCGGACGTTCTCGACGATTTGCGACTGGACCCCCATGGTCTGGCGGAACGCCTGCATGGCGCTTTGCCAACGCTCGCGCGCAGCACTCGCCACATCGCTGACCTTGATCGTGGCGTCGTAGCTTTCCGGATATTGGCTGCGCCACTGGTCTTGAAGCTTGCCCAGATCAAAGCTGAGGCCACTCGCCTGGTCCATCAAGCCGTCGATGCGATGGAGCGAACCGGTGAGTTGGCCAACGGAAGAGAAATCCAGACGCTGAAGATTGCGCGCCATGTTCTGCAGCATGGTCGCCTGATTCTGCAGCGACTGGATCTGGTTGTTGATCTGCTCCAGGGCGCGCGCGGCCGTCAGCACGTTCTGCGCATAATTGGACGGATCGAACACGATAAGGGCGTAGGCGGGCTGCACATAGTCGGCCATAGGCTTGGCGATCAGGGAAACGGTGATCAGGCCGGAGAGAAGGCGTCGCCGCATCATGCTAATTGCTCCTTGTCTGGTTGAGGGAATTGCTTGAGAAGTTCGCCGGCCCAATCGAGGCCGCGCGCGATCAGGAACTGCGAGGCAAAGCTGCCTTGCCCGTCTTCGGACAGGATCCTGTCGATCAGAGTCTGCGTGGCCGGATCGGAAGCACCGCAAAGCGCAAGAGCGATGGGGCCAAGCCCGAGCTCGAACAGACGGTTGCCGCGGCGCGATTGCAGATAATACTGACGCTTCGGCGTGGCGCGGGCGATCAATTCGATCTGCCGCTCGCTTAAACCGAAGCGTTCGTAGGCTGTGCGCGCCTGGGGTTCCACGGCACGATCATTGGGAAGGAAAATGCGCTGCGGGCAGCTTTCGATGATTGCCGGCGCTATGGCAGAGCCCGCGATATCAGCCAGCGACTGCGTAGCGAAGACAACCGACACGTTCTTCTTTCGCAGCACCTTCAGCCATTCGCGGATGCGGGCGGCGAACAGCGGATTGTCGAGATAGACCCACGCCTCGTCGAGCATGATCAGCGTGGGCCGTCCGTCGAACCGTTCCTCAAGTCGCTGGAACAGATAGGTAAGCACCGGCAGCAAAGCGCCTTGGCTGTGCATCAGCTCCTCGGTCTCGAAACACTGCACATCCGACAAGGCCAGCCCATCATGATCGGCATCGAGCAGGCGGCCGAAGGGACCGTCGAGCGTGTAGGGCATCAATGCGGACTTCAGCGCATTGGATTGAAGCAGGACCGAAAGGCCGGTCAGTGTGCGTTCCTGCGCCGGCGCGGTGGCAAGGCTGGCCAGCGCTGACCAGATAGCCTCCTTCACCTCCGGCGTGACGGTGACGTTCTCGTGGGCAATAAGGCTGGCGATCCATTCGGCCGCCCAGCTTCGGCTAGCCTGGTCGTTGATGCTGCGCAGTGGCTGAAAGGCAAGGGAACCGTCCGCTCCTAGCGCGTGGTGTTCTCCACCCATGGCAAGTGTTGCAGCACGGGCCGAATTGCCTTTGTCGAAGACATAAACCTGGGCGCCGGCATAGCGCCTGAACTGCAGAGCAATCAGAGCAAGCAGAACCGACTTGCCGGCGCCGGTCGGACCAACAGCCAGCATGTGGCCGACATCTTCGACGTGGGTGGAAAGCCGAAACGGTGTCGACCCGCTGGTCTCGGCAACGAGAAGCGGTGGCGCTTCGGTTTGGGTGACTTTCGCGAGATACTCGTTTGTCGCAGGACCGGCCCAAACCGACGACAGCGGCATGAGATGGGCAAGGTTCAAAGTATGAACGAGCGGTTGGCGAACGTTAGCGTAGACATGGCCAGGCAATGAGCCGAGCCAAGCCTCGACCGCATTGACGCCTTCTCGGATCGTGGTGAAACCGATCCCATTGATGATGCGCTCGACCGCGCGAAGCTTCTCTGCAGCGGCTTGGCGATCCTCGCCCCACACCGTCACGGTCGTGGTGAGATAGCCGAAGCTCACATGATCGCCGCCCAATGCCTGAAGGGCTTCGTCGGCATCGAGCGCCTTGTTGTCGGCATCGCTGTCGACAAGCGGGACCGGCTCGTTGGTAATGACCTCGCGTAGGATTGCCACGATCGATTTGCGCTTGGCAAACCACTGCCGGCGCAACCGCGTCAGCGTCTTCGTGGCTTCCGTTTTCTCGAGCGGAATGAAGCGCGTCATCCAGCGATAGGCGAAATCCTGATGATTGAGGGCATCGAGAATCCCGGGCCGGGTGAGGTTCGGAAAGCCGAGGATGGTCAGTGTGCGAAGATGCTGCTCACCCAGCATCGGCTCCAGGCCACCGGCAAGCGGCGCATCGACCAGGATGGCATCCAGATATATCGGCGTTTCCGGGACCATGATAGGATGGCGTCGAGGCGAAATCGTGCCGTGGAGATAGGTCAACGTCTGAGCATCATCGAGGACGCGTACTTCGGGCATGAAGCCCGAGAAGAGATCGAGCACGCGGTTGGTCTCGTCACGGAACCTCGCCAGATCCTGGCGCCAGTCTCTTTCTCCTTGGGAATAATGAGAGTCGACGAGCGCGCTTTCCGCGCGCGCCTGGGCGTCGGGCGGTGGCATAAACACTAAGGTCACATGATAGCGGCTCTCGTAGTGCGCTACCTTCCCCTCGAAAGCAGCGCGGCGTTCTTCGTCGACCAGCCACGACGCGGCGTCAGGAAAATGCGAGTTCGGATAGCCCAGCGCTTCTATGCGCTCGGCCTCAAAGAACAATGCCCAGCCAGAGCCAAGGCGTCTGAGAGCATTGTTCGCCCGGCCGCAAATGCCGACGAGTTCAGCCTCCGTCGCACTTTCGAGATCCGGGCCGCGGAACCGCAACGTCCGCTGAAAGCTGCCGTCCTTGTTGAGCACGATGCCGGGCGCCACCAAGGCAGCCCAGGGTAGATGGTCGGCAAGCCGGTCGGCTTTGCTTCGATATTCCGAAAGGTTCAGCATGCAAGCCACCCCTTCAGACGAAGGTGGCGCACAAGCACGCTGGCGAAGTCCGGATCGCGTCTTGCGGCAAAGACCGCTAACGAGTGGCCCGCGATCCAAAGCACCAGACCAGCAATCCATTGCTGCAAGCCGAAGCCAATGGCCGCGGCCACTGTACCGTTGAGGATCGCCACCGCGCGCGGAGCCCCGCCGAGCAGGATCGGCTCGGTCAGCGCCCGGTGGACCGGTACTGCGAAGCCCTCGATATGCTGCTCCCCGGCGGCCATCAGACGAGCGCCCCACCACCGAAGGAGAAGAAGGAGAGGAAGAAGCTCGATGCCGCGAAGGCGATCGACAGACCGAAGACGATCTGAATCAGGCGCCGAAAACCACCGGCGGTGTCGCCGAAGGCAAGCGTCAGGCCGGTGGTGATAATGATGATCACCGCAACGATCTTGGCGACCGGTCCCTGCACCGACTCCAGGATCTGCTGCAGCGGCTGCTCCCACGGCATGCCGGAGCCGGCCGCATAAACGGGGGCCGTGATAAGAAACGCGAGCGCTGTGGACGAAAGAAAGCGAAGCTTCTTGCGCATGAGGAAGGCCTTTCAAAGCTGCTGGAGTTGCGAAAGCGTGAGCGGGGCAACGGCGTAATCGCCGCTGCCGTCGAGACCGGTGACCTCGGCGATTGCGTCGATGTGGCGCGACGAGCCGCGGCCGGCGATGAAGACGAGCAGGTCGACGGCATCGGCGATGAGGCGGCGGGGAACGGTGACGACTGCTTCCTGTGCGAGCTGCTCGATACGGTAGAGTGCGGAGCGCGCCGAATTGGCGTGAACCGTGGCGATGCCGCCGGGGTGCCCGGTGTTCCATGCCTTCAGCATGTCGAGTGCTTCCGCACCTCTTACTTCGCCGACGATGATGCGGTCGGGCCTGAGCCGCAGCGTTGAGCGCACGAGATCGGCAAGGGTGACCGAGCCCCGCCTCGTTCTCAGGGCAACGCAGTCCCTGGCCGCGCACTGCAGTTCGCGCGTGTCCTCGATGAGGATCACCCGCTCGTCGCATTCTGCGACCTCCGCCAGCAGCGCATTGGCAAGGGTTGTCTTGCCCGAAGACGTGCCGCCGGCGACCAGGATGTTGCGCCGCTCGCGGACTGCCCTCTTGAGCACATCGACCTGCAGCGGCAGCATGATCCGGTCCGCGACATAGTCGGCCAGCGTGTAGAGCTTTGCCGCTGGTTTACGGATGGCAAAGCATGGCGCGAGCACGACCGGCGGCAGCAGACCCTCGAAGCGCTCGCCCGACGGCAGTTCGGCACTGACAATCGGATTGTCCGCGTGCGCCTCGACCCGCACATGGGAGGCGACCAGGCGGATGATGCGTTCCGCCTCGGACGGGTGCAGATGCACGCCCGTATTGACTCGGCCCTCGCCCAGCCGGTCGAGCCGCAGCGCACCGTCGGGATTGACCATCACCTCGATGACGGACGGATCGGCAAGGGCTTCGGTGATTGCCGGACCCAGGGCGGTGCGCAGCATGACACGCCGCCGGTGGTCGGCCTCGGGATGAGAGCTCATCCTTCCCCTCCCCCACCATTGTCTTTGCTAAGCGACCTTTTGCCGGAAGCGATCTGGCGGCCGACCTGCTCAACGAATTTGTCAAAACGCTCCTGGGCAATCGCCTGGGTCGCCCTGTCCGGCACAGGCGTGTGGGCATGAAGCGTGATCGAAAAGCGGATGAAGAGCGCCAGACTCTCCAGGATCACCTCGGCATCGCGCCTGACGTGGGCAAGGTCGCGGGAGAGCCGGTCAAGCCTTACGCCGTAGCGCCGATCGAACTCGTTCTCGCCACGCCGCTCGATGAACGCCTCGACCGCCTTCGCCACGATCGCTGATTTGGTCGTTGACGGATCGCGACTGAGGTTGTCCAGTTTCTCGCTGAGCTCCGGCTCAAGCAGAAACTGATGGCGAATGCGGTGGGGCTTCATGCGGCTCGTTCCGACGGCCCGGCGTTGCGCCGGCGACGGGAGAAGGATCGGCCAGACGCTCAAAATTGCTTATGGCCGTTATCTACGCTGAGATGCGCTCTGCAACTCAGCGGACTTCAGAAGCCGGGAATGACATCCTTGTCGTCGCCCCTGCCCTCGTTGATACCGTAGGCGCGGGCCGCAGTGGAAATCCGATCCATGACACGCTTGTCCGCGAGCGCTTCGCTGTCATCGTCTGCGGGCTTCAACAGATCGGCCTGATCGGGCTCTTGAGAGACAACAACGTCTTCTACGGGCAGGCTTGGATGGCGTTGCTGCTGAACGCCTCCCTCGTCTTCAACTGGCGCGTCGGCGCTTTCGTCGTCCGCAGCAAGTCGGCTATCGACGCTGCACACTTGTCCAGTCCAGCCGTCCGGGCGTGATGCAGGGCAGTCCGCATAGGGACCGTCGCGCAGCACCGGCGCAGGCAGCACCCGGTCTGTGAAATTCTGATCCTGATAATAGCGCAGCTTCTTGGCGCGGATCGGCGGCAACCCAGAAACCAGGACCAATTCGTCTGACGGCGGCAATTGCATCACCTCGCCTGGCGTCAGGAGCGGGCGCGCGGTTTCCTGGCGGCTCACCATGACATGCGAAAGCCAGGGCGCAAGCCGATGGCCCGCATAGTTGCGCATCGACCTAAGTTCGGTTGCGGTGCCGAGGGCATCCGAGATGCGCTTGGCCGTGCGTTCGTCATTGGAGGAAAAGGCAATTCGCACGTGGCAATTGTCGAGAATAGCATTGTTCTCGCCATAGGCCTTTGAAACCTGGTTCAAAGATTGTGCGATCAGATAGGAGCGAATGCCATAACCTGCCATGAAGGCGAGCGCCGTCTCGAAGAAGTCGAGGCGACCGAGCGCCGGAAACTCGTCCAGCATCATGAGCAGTTGATGCTTACGGCTCTTCTTCGGGTCCCCCTCCAGGCGCTCCGTCAACCGCCTGCCGATCTGGTTCAAGATCAGTCGCACCAAAGGCTTGGTGCGCGAGATATCCGAAGGCGGCACGACCAGATAGAGCGACAGCGGTCGCTCTCCATCCACTAGGTCAGCGATGCGCCAGTCGCAGGACGAAGTGGCCGTCGCGACCGTTGGATCACGATAAAGCCCGAGAAAGGACATGGCGGTCGAGAGGACGCCTGAGCGCTCGTTCTCCGACTTGTTCAGGAGTTCGCGAGCCGCCGAGGCCACTACGGGATGGACCTGAGGGTTATGCCCCGTCCCGAGATGGTTTGTCGTCATCATCCGCTGTAGCGTTGCGGCAAACGAGCGTTGCGGGTCCGACAGGAAGGTGGCGACGCGGGCCAGCGTCTTTTCCTCTTCAGCGTAGAGCACGTGCAAAATGGCGCCAACTAGGAGTGAATGGCTGGTCTTCTCCCAGTGGTTCCGTCGCTCCAGCGCGCCCTCGGGATCGACGAGGATGTCGGCGATGTTTTGAACGTCTCGGATCTCATCTGGGCCTTTGCGTACCTCCAGCAGCGGGTTGTAGCGTGCCGATCTCGGGTCGGTCGGATTGAACAGAAGGCAGTACGAGAATTTCGACCGCCAGCCGGAGGTCAACTGCCAATTTTCGCCTTTTATATCATGAATGATGGCAGACCCGGTCCAGGAAAGTAGCGTTGGAACAACCAGCCCCACGCCCTTGCCCGAACGCGTCGGCGCAAATGCCATGACGTGCTCCGGGCCGTCATGGCGCAGATAGCGATCGTTCAGCCTACCGAGGAAAACGCCCGCCGGCCGTAACAACCCTGCCGTCTCGACCTCATGAGTCGTGGCCCACCGTGAAGACCCATAGGTCGTAACCGACCCGCGCTGTCGCGCGCGCAAAAGCGAGCCAGCGATTGCGGCGGCACAGCCCAGGAATCCGCTGGCGCCTGCAAGCGTACCGGCTTTGTCGAAGACCTCCGGCGCATAAGCATCGAAGTGGAACCACCATTCAAACAGCTTCCACGGCTTGTAGATTGGCCAGCCGGCGAAGAGAAACCATGGTGCGCCGAGAGGCGTCTGGTAGGTCAGCATTTGAGCGCACCATTGGGTTGCCGTCCATACGCCGATAATGACAATTGCGCACACAACGGCGATCTGCCCGATCAGTAGCTTCGTAGGTGTCATCGGCTTGGCCCGCTGAACAACGCGACCTAGCATCGCGCGGCGCAGCCGGGACAGGAATGTTCCTCACATACGATTTGGGAGCAATGAACGACTTCCTACGTATCAGGTCGGTCAGCACGCGTGTTGCGCCTTCACGCGACACCATCCGCCACTCCATCCTTTCCATTCACCCTGAGGCCCGGCGCCGCCGACAGTTGCGTGACCGCTCCTCCGCAAAGTTATCTTCTGCGTTCAGGGAGCCACGGCGCCTGGGCTGGCTGATGAACACCGTCCGCTCGCGCATGTGGGGTCGAATTGATTTGTGCCCAAGTGGAGGCAGGCTCGTCTTCCAACAGTTGCCGCAGTTCCCCTGGCTCGAACGCCATCATCGGTGGGGAAGCGGGTTCATCCTCCAACAGTTGCCGCAGTTCCCCTGGCTCGAACGCCATCATCGGTGGGGAAGCGGGTTCATCCTCCAACAGCTGCCGCAGTTCCCCTGGCTGGAACGCCATCATTGGTGGGGAGGCAGGCTCGTCCTCCAACAGTTGCCGCAGTTCCCCTGGCTCGAACGCCATCATTGGTGGGGAGGCAGGTTCGTCCTCCAACAGTTGCCGCAGTTCCCCTGGCTCGAACGCCATCATTGGTGGGGAGGCAGGCTCGTCTTCCAACAGTTGCCGCAGTTCCCCTGGCTCGAATGCCATCATCGGTGGGGAGGCGGGTTCATCCTCCAGCAGCTGCCGCGGCTCTTCCTCGTGCGGCAAGCGCCTCCTTAGCCGGTCTTGCAGCGCCTGCCGATCGGCAACGAGGTTGTCGAGGGGCAGCGGCTCGTGGTCTGGCCGCTGCCCTTTCACCAATCGTTCAACCAGCGCCCACGTGCCCTCCAGGACAAATACGCCGCAATCATAATGGTTCGTCTGTCTGGCCATGGGGGCTGGCGCCAAGGTGGCATTCAGCAGTCCTGCGAGCTGTTTTGCAGGCACGTCGTTATATCCCTCTCGCTGGAGGGAGTCGTAGTGATAGGCGAACCGCCTTTCCGGGTCGCGGCGATCAACGAGCAGCAGCGACCAATGGGTGCCGGGGCTAGTAGCCGTGCCATTATTCACTGGCAAGAACAGGAAGTCGGCTGTGGCGTTGTTTTGATTATAGATGGACTGCAATATGCCTCGAGCGTCTTGCGGCGACGTGTGTCGCAGTAGATGGGATACGGAAGGATCCACCAGCCGAGTCCGGGCAGCGAGCGCCGGATTGATCCCCTGCAGTTGCCCCTCCAGCAAATTGTAATCTCTCTGGATATGGGCGTCGCTCAGCCATTCGGCGGCGCCGAGCACCCGCCCCGTTGCAACGTTGGACGGGGCTGTCGGATCGAGCGCCCCGATCTGAGCCCCAGAGGAACTGGTAGTCAGTGTGGTCACATCAACCAGTGGAAGGCCGCGGTAGGTGCCTGGCAGCCTAGCGGTTGCTGGCGAGGCGGGTTGGGGAGCTCTTGCCGGTGCCGCTGGCCCAGCTTCAGCAGCGGCCCCAACGCGCCTGGTGACTGCGTCTGCCGGATGAGCAGAAAGGACAGTTTCGCGCCCGAGCACAATGCGCGGCAGGATATCCCGGAGGTGAGCCAATGCAGAACTGATACTTAGCCTATTACCATAGGAGACAGCCTTGAAGCTCTCAACATCTTTATCCAGCGATTTGTCGTGAATCCGAGCCGCAATCCCAAGCTTGTTATTTTGACGCAGGTACTGACTAAAATGTCTAAGAAAATTTGTATAGCCGCCCACGGTATCTGGATTCCGTCCGGTCGCAGGCGCTGCCAGGTACTCCTTGGTCGAAGCGGCTCTGTAATTTCTAATGAGCTCGGCATCGTCAGGATAGGGGATCACGACAGGGCGAGCCATAATCTGGGCTCCGCCTGTCGACTTCTTGAGGTAACGCAGTGCGCCAGCCACGGTGGAGGAACCACCCGTACTCTCGTACTCCTTGAGATCCTGATCCAGCGACGAATGGTAAAGCCGAGCAGCAAACCCTGGCTTGTTGTTTTGAAGGAGCCACCGACTAAAGCCGAAAAGAGAATTTACATTGTAAGTGACCGTGTTCGCTTTGGCCTTACCCGCGTGGAATGCTGCCCTCAGCCCTTCGATAGCGGTCGCATCGTTGGAATAGACAGGACGCTTGTCGGCACCGTCGGGGACTACAATTGGACGATCCGGCTGCACTGTCGAGGGCATCGACCCACCACCTCCGGGATGCGGTGCTGGGGTGGATTCGTGCTCATCCCTCTGCCTGACGAGCTGCGCCTCACATTCCGGTGTAGCCACCTTATGAGGATCCTGCATCGGTTCGATCCCCTCCATCTCCTGCTGCAACCAAGCCAAAGCTTGGCGAGCGGCCTGCGCGGCTTCATCAACCGCGGAGGATGTCTCCACACCTCTGGCGGACGCCGGCAGAGCCTGCTCCGCCCGCCGTCGAAAGAGCTCTGGCGAGGCGGATTTCTCCGCCCACAATCTGGGCTGCGTAGCGAGTCCCCGTCCAGATTTATGTGGCACCGCCTCGCTTGGCAGCGGGCTGCTCCTGTCCCGTGCAGCTACCAGCTCCTCCGGGGCGCCCTGGTCGCCGTGGCGCCAGTTCAAGTGAGGGACGGCCTCTCCAAAGTCGGGCGCTTGGTGTTGGTGCGCGGTTGGGGCGAGAGACAATGGTAGATCGGTGCCCTCCTTATAACCTACCGGCAGGAGCTCCTCTGGCCAATCGAATCCCTGCTGTGGTGCGGTATGCTGAGCAGCGTCGCCACGGGGACGAGCCTCCATGCTGACCGCGTTTTCCAGATGATTCCCGAGTATAACGCGCGGCGGGTTCTTGCGGAGATAAACCAGCGCAGATTCGATCGGAGCTCCACCATTAGAGGAGGCGGCCTTGTAGCTCTCAACATCTTTATCCAGCGATTTATCGTAAATGCGACCCGCAATTCCGAGCTTGTCATTTTGACGTAGGTAATGACTGAAATGGTTAAGAGCAGTTGCGTAGCCGCTCGCGGATCTGAAATGTCTGGTGAGCGCGGCGTCGTCAGGATGGGGGTTCAGGACAGCGCGACCCACAATCGGGCCGGCTCCGCCCATCGACTTCATCAATTGACGCAGTGCGCCAGCCACGGTGGAGGAACCACCCCTACTCTCGTACTCCTCGAGATCCTGGCTCAGCGACGGATGGTAAAGCCGAGCAGCAAGCCCTGGCTTGTTGTTTTGAAAGAGCCAACGACTAAAGCCGAAAAGAGAATTTGTGCTGCGAGTGACCGTGTCCGGCCTGGCTTTACCCGCAAGGAGTGCTGACTTCAGCCCTTCGATGGCGGTGGCATCGTTGGAATAAACAGGACGCTTGTCGGCACCGTCGGGGACCACAATTGGACGATCCGGCTGCACTGTCGAGGGCATCGACCCGTCGAGATGCGGTGCTGGGGTGTATTCGTGCTCGTCCCCCTGCATCACAAGTTGCGCCTCCCGTTCCGATGTACCCACCTGATGGGTGGGGAGTTGCATCATCACGCGAGCGCCTGAGTTGCCAACCTCACCTGGTTGCCGCTCAGTGACAGCATGCTGCAGATTGCTTTGGATCCTCTGCCTCTTCGTTGGTCTCAACTCACCTTTACCATGCGAGCCATTGACGAGGACCTCCTCGCCTGGCGCACCCATCAACTCGTCCGCCGCCTGCAGTTCGCCCAAGTGCTGCTCAAAACCGGCTTGGCCGGCCTGTCCGCTTGCTCGTGCGGTACGGCGTGCTGCACCTGCAGCCAAGCTGCCACGATGAATGTCTAGTTTGTACGGGTGCACGCTATCCTCACTTCCACAGATCACATGAGCAACCTACTCAGGCAAGCTTTCGAGAGGCTGACGAGGTCCGCCGCCGCGGAAGGCGAAGGCTGGTTTTCTGCTCAGCGGTTGACGGCCTCGCGTGTTGCGGCCGCGCCGGGTATCACGCCAATCAATCTGAATAGTCGATGCGTCAAACGAACCAGGATGGGATTTTCGTAGCGGGGCTGCTCTACTCACTCTTGTCCTGAGGGCAGAATTCAACCATATCGCCGAGCAACTGGATGCCGATTGGATACCCGATCCGGAAAGCTTCAGCTCCTATGTGACGCGATGATGAGGCCTGGTCTCGCAGCGGCATGCGTTCCGAGAGATGCTGCACCAGGTACGAGGCGACCTTATCCAACAAGGCACCACTTGCGCTGTTTTGTGGAGACGAGCGTCGGCATGCATCCATGCGGGTGCTTGAGTGGTGAAGACTCTGAACGACGGTTCCTATGGCGCTGCCGGCGCAATCAGCTGCTTGGGGACGCGTGACGCAGATCAAAGCTCCCCTTGCCGAGCACGGAGCAGGCGAGTGAGAGAGCAGATGAATAGGCGTGTCGCCAATATTTTCGCATTGCTCTAATCGATTATAGTTGTGAGGAGCAATTTGAGACCATTTACTTGCGGCTCAAGTCACCCATAAAAGAAGGCAAGCACCGATTCGGTAGCTTATCCCCTGTCTTTCGCGTACTCGCGGCCGTGGCGCCGGGTGAACGATTGAAGACCGCCGGTCTCACTCGCAGGTGGGTGCCAGGGCGTGGGGCGGTTGGCAAGCCACAGGAGTAGGACAATGTCGAAGGATTCGGGTAAGGGCGATAATCACGGCGGCGGACCGGGCAAGATCGAGATCACGGTGGTGGTGAACGGCCAGCCCACGCAGGTCGAAGCCAATCCCAACCAGCCGCTTCACGTCATTCGTACCAAAGCCCTTGAGAACACGCAGAATGTCGCCCAACCAGCCGAGAATTGGGAATTCAAGGATGAGGCCGGCAACTTGCTCGACGTCGACAAGAAGCTTGGCGATTTCGGTTTCCCGAATACTGTGACCCTGTTCCTCAGCCTGAAGGCGGGCGTCGCAGGTGCCTAAACCCCAAAGTGTGGATCCGGAGGTCTCCCGAGCGAAGTTTGATCGGGAGATCGGCCGGTTCCGGCCATATGCTGATGTCTATCGGGCTCAGGGCTGCTTCTTGATCGAGGCGACTTTTCCGCGCGCTTTCTTCATTTTCGCCAGCCCCAAGTTAAAGCCACGGGTGGTCAGCGCAGCGAGCGAGGTCGACTTCACCGACTACGACTTAAGACCACCGTCCGTGGTCTTCGTCGATCCGTTTACGCGTGATCCGATTGCCCGGAAAGATCTATACCTGAAAATGCTTAGACGTCCGCCGCTGCCCGGAACGCCGCCGGAGATGATAGGAGCTCTCATCCAGCAGAACGCCGTGCCGCTGACGGACTTCATCCAGGCCAACAGTCCCGAGGACGAACCATTCCTGTGCATGGCGGGCGTCCGGGAATACCACGACAATCCAGCCCATTCAGGTGATCCATGGCTACTTCATCGGGGTTCTGGCGAAGGCTGTTTGGCCTTCATCCTGGACAAGATCATCAAGTACGGAATCGTTCCTATAGAGCAGTTGCAGATTCAACTCCAACCGACAATCGTAGGAATGGTGGTATCCCCTCAGGCGATACAAGAATGACTGGTTTGAGAGATGTAACGATCGTGACTCTCCCGCGCGGCTGCATCTCGACCACGCATGGGCATCTGCGCTCAGTTGGTCGCGAGGGCAATGAGGGGATGGCACTTTGGGTCGGCGTTCAGGAAGACCGGCACTTTGCCGTAACAGAGACGGTTATCCCGGCGCAGCGTCACATTCGAACAAACGATGGCGTTTGCGTGATCGTTGCGGCCGAAGAACTGCACCGGCTCAATGTCTGGCTCTACAAAAGCGGCCTGAAACTCTTGGCCCAGATTCACAGCCATCCGGGCCGCGCCTACCATTCGACGACGGACGACGCTTATGCGGTTGCTACCACGGTTGGGTGTCTGTCGCTGGTGGTGCCGAATTTCGCCCGCGAGCCTTTCGATTTTGCTCGGGTCGCCGCCTATCGGCTTGACGAAAAGGCCAAATGGAATGCGCTCCCTCCCGCGGCACTGTCGCGAATGATCATGATATCGAGTTGAACAATGGCATTCGCTAACTTCATCGATCGCGCCGCCACGGCGGCATCTCAGGTCCTGGCCGATTTTCATCTGGGAGACTTCAAAGCAGCTCTTGAAAAGCAGGTCGTGGCAGTCGCCTTCGACCATCAGGCCGCTTCCTGCGCCGAAGGCCAGGCGACATTAGATCTTGCGGTGAGATTGCTCGCTAGGCTCTACCCGGTTCTGGCGATACTCCCGCTGGACAGCGCGGCGAGCTCTCAAGCCCAAGCGCTGGAGCGCTTGGCAAAGTCGATCAATCCAAAAGTCGGCATCCGGCGTTCCGGCAAGTCTGCCACCGTCTGCGTCGTTGCAGGGGTAACGCGCCCATCACTCCGGTGCCCGATCTTTTTCGTGGGATCGGACGGTTGGGCGGCAAAGCTGTCGCGTACGGACCCGGTGGGCTCTGGCCCAAGTCTGCTGCCTTATGGAGCTGGCGCCGCCAGTTGCTTCGGCGCCGCCAACGTCTTTCGAACTATCTTCGCCGCCCAGTTGACCGGCGCCGAGTTGGACGAAACCATCGACCTCTCGCTATGCAGCTACGACAAGACCAAAGCCGGGGAGGCTGGCCCGATCGACTTTCCAGTCGACCTTGGCGAAACCCACCTCGTTGGGCTCGGTGCGATAGGCCATGGCTCGCTTTGGGCGCTAGCGAGACAACCCGATCTCAAGGGTCGTCTGCATGTAATCGATCACGAAGCGATCGAACTCTCAAACCTGCAGCGCTACGCATTGGCCGGCCAGGCGGAGATTGGTATGTCCAAGGCGGTTCTTGCAGCCACCGCCCTTAGATCGACTGCCCTTGAGGTCGAGGCGCACCCTCTGACGTGGGCAGAATATGTTGCGCGCCGGGGCAATTGGGTCTTCGACCAAGTGGGTGTGGCGCTTGACACCGCCGCCGACCGTCTGGCTGTCCAAGGTGCACTGCCGCGATGGATCGCAAACGCTTGGACGCAGGAGCACGATCTCGGTATCTCCCGGCATGGTTTCGATGACGGCCAGGCTTGCCTTTGTTGCATGTACCTGCCATCCGGAAAATCCAAGGACGAGCACCAGCTGATTGCCGAGGAACTCGGAATACCGGAAGCACACGAGCAGGTGAAAACGCTCCTGCAGACCAATGCCGGAGTTCCCAACGACTTTGTAGTTCGCGTGGCTACAGCGATGGCTGTGCCGTTTGAACCGCTAGCCCCGTTTGTCGGCCAGCCCCTGCGCTCCTTTTATCAGCAGGCTATCTGCGGCGGTCTGGTGTTCCAGCTTAGCGAAGGAAGTCGCCGCGTTCGAACTGTCGTTCCGATGGCCTTTCAGTCGGTGCTTGCCGGGATTATGCTTGCCGCGGATTTGGTCAAACATAGTGCGGGGTTTCCCATGAGCCCGACGACGAGCACTCGGGTGAATCTTCTGCGCCCCCTTGGCTCTCACTTGCACGATCCGAAGGCCAAGGACTCCAGCGGCCGCTGCATCTGTAGCGACGACGATTTCATTGCCGCTTACAGGCGCAAATACGGCGAGCCCGTTGATCAGGTAAGCGATGTCTCGGCCGCCTAAGCAGACGCGCACCTCTCCGTGGACGCAGGGGGCGCGGCTTGTGGGCGTGACCATGGGCGCCATTATGACACGCTTGGCCCGCTCCTTTGCCCGCCTATCGTCCTCCGCGCATGATCCCTGACACCTCCTTGCCGACGTGATGATCCAGCACCAGCCGCCATGGCACCAGAGGCTGGTCAAACCTCCGTTGTTGGCCGGTTTGGACAGTGCTGCATCAGGTCTCGACCGACGTCTCGACAGTCAGGGCTGCTTCGACGGGTGTGAAGATGTCAACATCGACCCCAGGCGCCCGAATCGTCACAATCAGGGCGTACCGAGCCAGAGCGTCGACGCGTTCCAGGTAAGGCTTCTCCTTCCACCAGCCCCCGACCGGGAACACGCCGATCGCGTCACGCTCGGCGAGATCGGCGGCGCTGCCCGACCAGAAATCGGCGTGCAACGAGCCGCGATCGCGGAAGGTGCCGAGCAGCCACTCTTCTCCGCCTCCAGCAGGCGCCCCTTCCTCCTCGTCCCGAGCGGCCTGATTGATGCGGGCTCGGAATTCGTCGACTGTCTCGGTCGCTGACTTTACTCTGAACCGAAGACCATGGGACGCGTAACGATGCCGGCGGGTCCATCCGCGTTCACCGGGGTTGGGTTCGATGAAATAGGACAGCGTGACGCGGAGCTCGACCTGGGCAGCGCCGAGCGCCGCGAGCTGCTCCTTCGGCCAAGGCAGGCGATGCAGCTTCATGTCACGCGTTTTGGCAGCCGCGCCGCCCTCGCGCTGGAAAGGCTGAAGCTCATCTTCAACGATAAGCGTGAGGTCGTTCACCGTTGACAGAAGCGCGCGCCCAAGATCTGGCACGCCATAACCATAGCGCCGCACGAGCGCCTGGATCTCGCCCTTCGCTCCGTTGCACGCATCGATGCGTGCGCGCATCGCCGGAGTCCATTCGGCCGAGTGGACGATCAGGGCGCGAACCGTTTCAGGCCACAGCTCGGGGCGCGCTGATAGAATTAGTCCCGCCATCCGTGCGGCATGGGCCGTTGCCGCGCTCGTATCTCCGAGGGTGGTGAAGTGGCGCAGTTCGGGTCGATAGAAAGTGGTCAATATCTGCAGATCGTCGATCGGCTCGCCAGGCAACACACCGTCATGGGCGAGATTGCCGCCTTCGAAGACGACCTCGGGCTTCACCGGCCACTGCCTGTCCCAAACGACCGAAGTGCGACTGCGCGGCGAGAGCTCGCCGACCGGCGCGATCGGAGCGTAGCCCGCAAAGTCGGTGTCAATGATATCGACCTTTTCTGTGAAAGCGCCGACCGTCAGCGCATTCCAGGCCTGAGAAGGATCATCGACTGCTTCCAGATCGTTGCGCGTCAAATGCTCGGCCGGCATGAGGTCATCGCCGATGTTGCCGGCAGAGAGAACGATCAAGCGTCGCTGTTCCTCTTCGAAACAGAGTTGGTCGATAGCGGCAGACCACGATGTGGGCCTTCCACGCGCCGGACTGGCGCTTGTCACAGCCATTGCGATCGCGCGGCGGCGCTCCGGCGCCTGCACCTCGGCGCGGGCGATCGCTTCCGCGGTGATCGCGCCATAGAGTTCTGGATCGTTTGCCTCGTCTTCTGGCGGAAGGATACGAACACTCTCCAGCCGAAAGGGCAATGGAACTGGATCGCCTCCGACCAGGAGCGGGACCAGATCACCGTACAGGCCGACACCTGCCATTCGCGTCCCGTGGCCGCTCCACGCAGGTGTGTCGTCGCTGCCCCATGCCGGTTTGACGGTGTGCCAGTCTTCAACGGCAAGTGCGGGTTCGATCAACGGGTGGGTGCGACGCACGCCGCTGTCGAGAATGCAGACCGCAATATCGGTTGAGGCGGTCTGACGCGCCCGAGAAGCTCGTCGCTCCAGTCCCTTTGCTCCGCGCCGCCAAGGCCCATGAAGAAGGACGGCGTATCCTTCGCGCGCCGCAGCTCGGCGACGACATCGCTGTGCGCAATCATGCGGTCGAGCATTGCCGTGCTGGCGAGTGCCAGCATGACCACCCGCTCCGGAAACCTGACCGCATGCGTGCGCAAAGTGATGTTCAGGGCTTCGGCAATGTGCTCGAAGTTCTCGCGGCGACCGTCGCGCAGCCAGACTTCCCACCACACCTGCTCGTCAGCGGCCTGGGGGAAGAGGTCGTCGTGGTCGGTAAACAACGATCGTGCAGTCGCCAGCCTGACTGTCTCCATGCGGGAGACGAGCGGCTCGTTGCGCGGTCTGCCGCGGTCAGTGTCAACGTCTCGATACGCCTCGACTTTCCGCAAATAATAGGCTTGCGCGCTTTGCGGCAGGAACACCGACGCTGTGATGGGAGCACCGGGTTGAGTTGGCTCATGGACGGCGACCAGCTCCATGTGCTGGCGACGATCGGCCAACTGGTCGAGGGCCGCCCGTCCGGACATGGGCAGATCGATCTCGAGATAAAAGCCAGGCGTGCCGACCGACAGCTGGGGGTCACGCGCCGCAATCTGCTGGCGTGCACTTTCGACCGCTTGTTCGATGGATTGCGTCAAGGCCGCAGCATGCGACGCCCGATCACGCGCCGGCAGCGGCGGTGCATGTATAAGTTGGTTGGGCCGCCGATAGGCTTCCCGAATGCCGTTGTTGCGAAGGTGGATATGGGCGCGGTCGCGCGGAAAATCGTCTGCCATTATGATCTGTGCTGTCGCTACTCAGACAGCGAAGCCTGCCGGCGTTCCTTCAGAGCGTCGATGAGCGCTTCCGAGGTGATCCGCCCCCCCCGCAATATGATGGTTTTTGCAGCGTCGTCGGCCGCGCGGGTGATCTCGGCCTGCGACAGTCTCTCTGCCTGAGAGATCGCCTCGTTCCAGGCAAGCCCTCTGGTGTCGAAGCGGTCGAGTCGAGCCCGAAGCAGCGCCTCGATAATCGGCCGATCGGGCACGGCGTATTCGATGACATCGTCGAAACGGCGGAACAAAGCTCTGTCGAGCAGCTCGGGATGATTTGTTGCCGCAATAATCAGGCTGTGGCTGTCGTCTTGCTCGAGAAACTGCAGAAACGAATTCAGCACGCGCCGAATCTCGCCAACATCCTGGCGTTCGCCTCGACGCGCGCCGATGGCATCGAATTCGTCAAAGAAGTAGACGCCCCGCGTCGCCTGCATTGCATCAAAAACAAGCCGCAGCTTTCCGGCAGTCTCTCCCATGAACTTGGTGATCAAACCATCGAGGACGATCGTGAAAAGGGGCAGATGAAGCTCCCCGGCCAATGCCGATGCGGTCATCGTCTTGCCTGATCCTGGCGGGCCGACCAGAAGCAGTTTGCGACGGGGAACAAGCCCGTGCTCGCGCAAGCTTGCTTGTTGGCGCTGCTCTCCCAGCACGCGGTGCAGGCGCGAGCGCAGACTGTCCGGCAAAATCATGTCGGTCAGTCGCAGGTCCGGATAGCGCACATGCAGGAGCCCTGCGAGCTCGCCCTTTGGCTGAAAAAGGGGAACCGGCCGACTGCTCTTGGCAATCCGGGCGTCCCTGCTCTTGGCTGCGTCGACCAGATCCTTGAGCTCCTGAGCAAGCTTGCCATGGCCTTGACGTGCCTCATGCGCAGCAAGCTGCATCGCGATAGAGAGGAAACGATCCTCGTCGCCGGCAAAGTGGCTTTTAAGCAGCGTCACGATATGGCGGGCCGTGGTCATGGCTCTCTTCTGGGGTATCCGTTTACTTGGCGAAGCGCATGCAACCTAAACGCTTTCAACGGCGATTTGTATCGCGCAATGGTGTTTTTTCTCTTGTCGATGTTCGCCCGTGGCAACTTCAGCGGTGAACTGTTGCGCCGCGGTCATAGGCCAGCCGGAATAACGCCGGCCAGCAGACAACAGTCCGCATCTTCGAGCGCTCGAAGTCTGGCCACTCACGCAGCGTGTCGGGTCCGAACGCTCCAAAGCCGCC
The DNA here is from genome assembly GCF_003952605.1 of Mesorhizobium sp. M1A.F.Ca.IN.022.06.1.1. Classification (NCBI taxonomy): domain Bacteria; kingdom Pseudomonadati; phylum Pseudomonadota; class Alphaproteobacteria; order Hyphomicrobiales; family Phyllobacteriaceae; genus Mesorhizobium; species Mesorhizobium sp. M1A.F.Ca.IN.022.06.1.1. The sequence goes on from NZ_CP034455.1 coordinate 1,796,555, forward strand.
CCGCCTGGCAGGTCCATGCGACCGATTGCGGGCGTGCGGCCATAAGGTCTACGCGGGCTCGCATGGCTGCCCGCGCCGCTGGCTAAAAAAGCTGTACACCATCTCACGAAACACCAGGTCCGCTCCTTTGCCGGCCGACGGTCCATGAAATCCCCTCCCCACTCACGACACCGGAGACCTCCTTGCCCACATGGCGCTCAAGCACCGGCCGCCATGGCACCAGCGTGAACTCGCGCGACTTCTCAACGACGGCATATTTTCCGCTGGCAAGCTCGACGGAGCGGCGGAGCGTACCCTCTACTCGTCCTCCGGATCGCGCTTCGGCATAGGGCAGGCCAAGTTCCTCCGACAGTTGGCCAGCAACACGGTTCAGTTCTCGCTGGCGCAGGATCGAAAGCATGTTGGCTCGATAGACGATCCGATCCTGTTCTTCATGCGCGTGGCCTTGCGCGATCAGCCACTCCCGCCGGCGAGCTTGCGCCTCTCTCACGTCGCAGCCGAAGCCGGATCCGTGCAAAGGCTCGGGTCTATCGGCAACCAGCTCCCGGTCGAGCCAGGTGGCGCCGTTGAAGCTGACCTGTCGCTCCAGCGCCATTGAGGAGAGCTTGTCGACAACGAAAGGCTCGGCCCTGGCCCGCTGGCCCTCATAATTCGCGACGCGATCGAGATGGTCCGGCGCGATGAGCCAGGTGCCGTTCGGCTCTCGCTCAACGCCGCCGGTCGCGCGGCGGATCGCCTCCAGCCGCCGCACATGCGTTCGCGCAAAGCTCTCGGTGGCGGATGGGTCATGCTTCAGGTGGATATCGACGTCGTAACGGCCGCCATTCGCGGCGGCGATTTCGGCGATGGTACGATCGACCCGCCTCGGCTCGGTGTTCCTTGGCGCGACACGCACGATGCAGCCATTAGGCATCGTTTCCATCGCCTCGCCTCTACCGATGTCGATCCAATGGCTCTTACCGTCGACGGCGTCGACGATCATGTAGTGGCGGTCATTGATCTCGTCGGCCAGTCCACGCGCGACAACGCGACCGACGAGAGACTGGACGGGCTCGCCGGCTCGATCGTGGATCACCCAGTCGGCGGCACTGCGTGCAAGCCCCTTGCCGGCCAGTTCGCGGTGGATGGTCTTGATGATGTCGCCGCGTTCGCCGGTGCGGCGCAGCGTGGCTTCGAGCTCATCGTCGAGGCGCCAGGAGCCAGCGCCGACCTCCGCGGCCAGACCCATCCGCTCGAGCTTGCGCAGCCGTCCCTGGTGCAGCGTCTGGCGAATGGCGTCGGGACCGCCCGGCGAGACCAGCCCGTCATCATCACGCATGCTGAGCAGCCGACGGTCGATGCTGGTGAAGCGTTCCTGCTCCATTTCCCGGCGCAGGCGAAGCTCAATCTCGCGGTCGGTTCGCGGACCGAGATCGAGGCTGACCAGCTCGGCCGCCCGCTCGCGGATGCCAGATGAGATATATTCGCGCGCGATGACCAGGTTCTCGCCACGGTCGTCCCTGCCTCGGACGATGATGTGGCTGTGCGGGTGGCCGGTGTTGAAATGATCAACCGCGACCCAGTCGAGCTTCGTGCCGAGGTCTTCCTGCATCTGCGCCATGAGCCGCCGCGTCAGCGCCTTCAGGTCTTCATACTCGATGCCGTCTTCGGCAGCGACGATGAAGCGGAATTGGTGGCGGTCGCCGTCCGCGCGATCGATGAACGCCTTGCCGTCGACGCGGTCGCTGTCGGCGCCGTAGAGCTCGCCAGGCGCACCTTCTCGGGTGACGCCGTCGCGCTGAAGATAGCGTAGATGGGCACGCGCCCCGTCCGCGCCCTTGCCGGCGAGCTTGACGATCCGCGCCTTGACGATCACCCGGCGCTGGCGGAAGGCGGCATACCGGTCGCGCGATTTCAGCAGCGCCGCAGCCGCCCCGCCGCGCCCTGTCCGGCTGCCCGTGAAGCGACCGCCGGGCTGGGGCTGGCCGCCGGCTCGGTTGACGGCTGCCCGGACTTGACCGGCATAGCGTTTGCCTGCCTTCGAGCCGCGCGACCCGATTTTGCCGAGCTTCGGCCTGAACTCGTCATCCTTCATGCGAGCCTCCCAGACATATCAAGCAAAATCAGACACTTACACGTCCAACCCTCTTGGCACCGGCGGCAGCCTCCTGGAAAAACGATGTGCAGACAAAGATTTAACCGCCTCCTGGAGGCGGTACCTTTATCTTGCCTTACGCGCCCAGCCCCGCCAGACGCGCCCCCGTCCGCCCATGGCTAACGCACCGGCTCCTTCGGCTGCGCGCCGTCCTTGCCGAGCGGCACGAAGAGATCGCCGTTTCGCACGCCTGAGTGAACACCGTCATGAATGAAGAACAGCGACCGTCCGAGAGGAGCGATTTGCGCCTTTGGAGCGACAGATTGGCTTTCGAACGCCTCGATGTCGGCCGCCGAAACTCCGGCCGCCTTGAGTTGGTCGAGGTACTCGACGGTCTCTTCTGGCAGCGGTTTGCCACGCTTCAAATGCTCGTCGTAGCGCTCGGGACCGGCATTGTAGGCGCCAAACAGGCCAGGAAATCCGAAGCGGTCATACATGGCGCTGAGATAGGCCGTGCCGGCCAGGATATTGTCGCGCGGATCGTGGGGGTTAGGCCCAAGGCCGTGTTCGACCCGCATCTCCTCATAGGTGCCGGGCATCACCTGCATGAGGCCCATGGCGCCAGCGGGGGAGGTGATGGGGCGGCCGCCGCGCATTGTCTTGCCGCCGCTTTCGGCAGCCATGACGGCATAGATCCAGGCTTGGGGAATATGGAAGCGCCGGCTTGCTTCCGATACCAACGTCTGCCACTTTCGCAGCTGCGGACTTTGGGAGATGGCGACCGGCTCAGCGCCGGTCGAGGCGGAACAGGCGCATGGCGCAATGGCGATCATGCCCAACAAGAGGAGGGTCACTCGGTCCATAGCGGTACGAGCCTCCCGATGACATTTTGAGTGGGAACAGGCCCGAAATAGCGGCTGTCGAAGGAGCGGTTTTTGTCGCTGCCGAGCAGGAAAACCTCGTTATCCCCGAGCGCTCGGCAGCCGTTCCACCATGGCAAAGGTCGGCCTTCGGCGTCGATTTTGAGCCGGCGCGCGACGATGTCGCCGCCGATGATGATGGCGTCATTGAAGGCGCAGACATTATCGTCCGGCAGCGCTGCAAGACGTTTTGCCAGCGGCACATTGCGAGGCAGATAGCTGCGCTCGGCGGCGAGATACGCCGCGTATTCAGGCGGGCGCACGAGCACGAGATCGCCACGCGCCAGCGCTCCCGCAGCGATGCGGTAAAGGCCGATCGGCGCGCTGGCCGAGGCGTTCCAGACCAGCCAAGGGGTGGGCTTTCCCAGCGCCGTGAAGCCCAAAAGACCGAGACCGGCCGCGGCCAAGGCGACCGTCTTACGGGCTCGAACACGCCTCAGGCGGCTGCCGATCAGATGGATGGAAGGGCGCCGCCTCATGAACGGCCTCCCGTGCCGCCCTGGCCGGAACCGGCCTTGCCATCGCCGGCGGTGGAGTGCTGCGGGTGTCCTTTCGACCAATGGTCGAGTTCGTCGATGTGATAGCGGACATAGCGGCCGTGCTTGCGGAATTTCGGGCCGCCGCCCTTGAGCCGCATCTTTTCGAGCGTGCGCTGGGAGAGCCCGATATAGAAGGCGGCTTGGGCTGTGCTGAGAAACGGGCTGCCCTTTTTCGCGCGGGCCGCGCGTTCGTTTTCGTCGTCCATGATGATCCTCGTTTCGCTTCGGACAAGCGAGGGCGAGGATGGGCGAGGGAGATCGTCTCGGGGACGGGCGAAGAGTCGGGGGAGAGTTTTCGCCGCCCTTTAGGGCGGACGGGGTTTGGGTGGAACTCCTGGGAATGAGCCCCGCGCCGGGGCTGCGGCGCGAGGCTCTATCTCGGCCGGTCAGTCGGCCGGGTTCCAGATGATGGCGTAGGTGTCGTGATCGTCCTGGCCGGCGGCGCGGCCGAGATTGGCGTAGAGCTTGCGCGGTCCGAACTCCGGCGCTGCAATCGACAGGCTCACATAATCCTTGCCGGAAGTCTCGCCGGTGCGGATCCAGCCGGCGCCAACTTCGACTCCTTGCGTAAGCACCCGGAAGTCGGGATGGTTGTCGGCGCTCTTGGCCTGGTTGGGGACGATATCGATGTCGGCGCGGACGCTGAGCGTCTTGAGCTGGCCCTTGTAGGCGCCGTTTTCCTGCTTGTTGACGTAACCGATCGCGGTCATTTCGAAGTCTCCTTTTGTGGTTTCGCCGGGGACCATCCCCTGCGATGGCGCACCGTAATGGGCGCGTCAGGACCGCCTGAATCCGACAGGGCCGCAGCGACAGCGAAGGATCCGAGCGGGCAGCTTTTTTGTGAGCGAAGCGGCGCGAGGAAGCCGCCGCAGGCGGCGGGGAAAAAAGCTGATGGCGAGGGTTTCGGGCGGCCGGACCCGCCCATAGGTCGACAAGCCAGCCGCAGGGATGGTCCTTGGAGAGAGCATGGAGACCGCTCGCCAAGTGCGGTCTTTCAGCCAAGCAGGACGCCGGGATGAAACGGCCTGCAAAGATGCTGCGCCCTTATGCCGGATCGAGATCGTGCCAGCGGGTCGGGCGCCAGAGCAGACATCCGGCATGGTGCGATCTATGAAAGCAGGGCTCGCCAGCGGGAATTTGATACGCGAAGGGGCCAAAGCAAGGCTGGATGAGAAGCCGGTGCTACCTGCAGGTCCAGTGTCATGTGGCGGCGCTCGGGAAACCGCTACGCAACGTGACGCGCTCTTATGAGGCGAACAGACCGGCCCCAAAACCGATCGACCGGTGGTCGGCGCGAAACGCGTCATGCCTGTCCGAAAGCTGACAGTGGCAGAAGACGCATGTCGGGTTCCGCACAATTGACCATGCTGGATTTGTGAGGTTTTCAGGGAGAGCCATGCGTTCACTACCCAGTGAGCTTTGGCACGGCATTTGCACTTGAGATGTGGCAACACGGATCGAAGGTTGACTGCATGCACAAGCGCGAGATGAGCAATGCTCTCCTTTCCTGGAGGCTTGGCAGCAGATTCGATTGTGACGTTGCGAGGAGCTTCAGCCGCTCGCGGCGGAAGTGATCTCAAATCTGAAGGCACCGTTGGGACCGCAGCCATCAAACACATCTTTCTCTTTTTCGCAGCTCGTCATCAACGCGATGCGGACTTCTTCGCGTCGACGGCGGCCGAAGGTGGAGAAGGGCTCGACTTGCAAAAAGGAGTTGTCAATGACGTCTTACGTTCGCACCAACAGCCCGGCGCAGGTGCGCTCACTGTCCACCTTTGGCAAGCATCTGCAAAGGAGCGTGCTGACGGCGACGCTGCTTGCCGCGGCTTCGACGGGAAGTGAAGCGCAGCCCTATGTTCGTGCTGACGGCAGCACGACTGACGACTTGGAAGCGGCGCGCGCAAGTTGGCGTCATGACGCCGAATTCAATGGAAATGTGGGGCTCGCAGCCATCAACGCGGATGCGCGTATGCGTTGGGTTCCACCGGGGAGGGGGCCAGAGCTCCTCGCCTGCCCTCGTCCGTCTTGACGAGTGCCCGCTTACAGCCTACCTCACTATCGCGTTAGCACTCGTCCATCGCGAGTGCTAACAAAAACCCCTCAACATCCGCACCAGGGAAAAATCCGAAAATGGCAAAGTCGAAGTTCCGCCCGCTGCATGACCGCGTGGTCGTTCGCCGGGTCGAATCCGAATCCAAGACCGCTGGCGGGATCATCATCCCGGATACGGCAAAGGAAAAGCCGCAGGAAGGCGAGATCATCGCCGTTGGTTCCGGCGCCCGTGACGAAGCCGGCAAGCTCGTCCCACTGGACGTCAAGGCCGGCGATCGCATCCTGTTCGGCAAGTGGTCGGGCACCGAAGTCAAGCTCAATGGCGAAGACCTTCTGATCATGAAGGAATCCGACATCATGGGCATCATCGGCTCATATCAGGCCCTTTCGTCAACTGAATTCCCGGGCTCGATTGAAGCCCCTGCCAGGAGCTAAAAATGGCTGCCAAAGACGTAAAATTCTCCCGTGATGCCCGCGAGCGCATGCTGCGCGGCGTCAACATCCTCGCCGACGCGGTGAAGGTCACGCTCGGCCCCAAGGGCCGCAACGTCGTCATCGACAAGTCGTTCGGCGCCCCGCGCATCACCAAGGACGGCGTCACCGTCGCCAAGGAAATCGAGCTTGAGGACAAGTTCGAGAACATGGGCGCGCAGATGGTCCGCGAAGTTGCTTCGAAGACCAACGACATCGCCGGCGACGGCACCACGACCGCGACCGTTCTGGCGCAGTCGATCGTCCAGGAAGGCCACAAGGCGGTTGCCGCCGGCATGAACCCGATGGACCTGAAGCGCGGCATCGACCTCGCGGTAACCGACGTCGTTGCGACGCTGATCAAGAACGCCAAGAAGATCAAGACCTCCGAAGAGGTTGCCCAGGTCGGCACCATCGCCGGCAACGGCGATGCTTCGGTCGGCAAGATGATCGCCGAAGCAATGCAGAAGGTCGGCAACGAAGGCGTCATCACGGTTGAGGAAGCCAAGACCGCCGAGACCGAACTCGAAGTCGTCGAAGGCATGCAGTTCGACCGCGGCTACCTCTCGCCCTACTTCGTCACCAACGCCGACAAGATGGTTGCCGAGCTCGAGGACGTCTACATCCTCCTGCACGAGAAGAAGCTGTCCAACCTCCAGGCCATGCTGCCGGTTCTCGAAGCCGTCGTGCAGACCTCGAAGCCGCTGCTCATCATCTCGGAAGACGTCGAAGGCGAGGCTCTGGCCACGCTGGTCGTCAACAAGCTGCGTGGCGGCCTGAAGATCGCCGCCGTCAAGGCGCCGGGCTTCGGTGATCGCCGCAAGGCCATGCTGGAAGACATCGCCATCCTCACCGGTGGCCAGGTCATCTCGGAAGACCTCGGCATCAAGCTCGAGAATGTCGGCCTCAACATGCTCGGCCGCGCCAAGAAGGTGTCGATCTCCAAGGAGAACACCACCATCGTCGACGGCGCCGGCAAGAAGGCCGAGATCCAGGGCCGCGTTGCCCAGATCAAGCAGCAGATCGAAGAGACCACTTCGGACTACGACAAGGAGAAGCTGCAGGAACGTCTGGCCAAGCTCGCCGGCGGCGTTGCGGTGATCCGCGTCGGCGGTGCGACGGAAGTCGAAGTCAAGGAAAAGAAGGACCGCGTCGATGACGCCCTCAACGCGACCCGTGCGGCCGTCGAAGAAGGCATCGTTCCCGGCGGCGGCGTCGCACTGCTGCGCGCTTCGCTGACCATCAAGGAAACCGGCGCCAACTCCGACCAGACCGCTGGCATCGCCATCGTGCGTCGCGCGCTGCAGGCTCCGGCCCGTCAGATCGCGGCCAACGCCGGTGCGGAAGCATCGATCGTTGCCGGCAAGATCCTCGAGAACAAGGGTCCGACCTTCGGCTTCAACGCCCAGACCGGCGAATATGGCGACATGATCGCCATGGGTATCGTCGATCCGGTCAAGGTCGTGCGCACCGCTCTCCAGGACGCGGCCTCGGTGGCCGGCCTGCTGGTCACCACCGAAGCCATGATCGCGGAGGCTCCGAAGAAGGAGTCGGCTGGCGGCGGCGGCATGGGTGGCGGCGGCATGGGCGGCATGGGCGGCATGGATTTCTAATCCAGCTCTGGCAGCTTTCGCAACGAGAGGGCGGCAGCAATGCCGCCCTTTTTTGCGAACCTCGGTCCGATAAACGATCGGCGCCAACGCCGGCCATCGGCGTTAGCGCAACCTCAAAGAGAACTGTCGAGTTGGTTGCGCGCGGCTTTTGCGTCATCAGAGGCGCAAGGCGGTCGCGTGTGAGGATTGCGCGCTCCCATGGGCGGTTTCGGCATGTGCCTCGCCTTCGACATCGGCATTGAGGCCAAGCAGGAAATCGGCGGCTTTCGAGGCATGGCTGGCAGCGCGGAAGATGGCGCGGTTGTCCTCGCGCAAAACCGTCAGCCATGAGCCGATGTAGTCGGCATGACGCACGGTCGGCTCGATGCCGAGACTGCTGCAGATGAAGGCTGATGCGATTTCCGCGACATATCCTGACAGTCAAGCCTGACGATCGTGGCTATCGCGGAATCGGAGTTTCAGGCCTCAGCGTTTTGGATCCTCGCGGGCTGGGCGGCAGCCAAGGTGAAAAGGCCATGGCTGCGCGTCGGTGGCGGCCCTAAGGCGACGTGGCGCTCAGCTCGGCGGCTGTCGCGCGTGCATCCAGTCAGCGGCAGCCTGCGCTTTGCTTGCGGCAGTGAAAATCGCCCGCGGGTCGTCCTTCAGCACCGACAGCCAGGATGCCACATAGGCTGCGTGGTCAGGACGGGGATTATGCGCCAGGCCCAGATCGGCTAAAATATAGGCTGCAGCAAGTTCGGCGGTCAGTTCTTCGACTGCCAAAGCCTGGCGGGTGAAGCGTTTGGTGAAGTCTCGATCGAGCCGATGCTTAGAGCCCGTGGCATGCGCGGCCTCGTGGACATAAGTCCCGACGTGAGCGACCGCATCGCGGAAGCGATTGAAGTCCGGCATAAAGATTCGGTCGAGATCGATGCGGTAGTATGCAGCGCTCGCGCCAAAAGTAACTGGGATGCCGAGCGCACTGATGAAGGCATCGGCATGCGGGACTCGTTCAGAGTCAGGCAGGATTGGAGCGGCGGAAGGCGTGAAGCCCTCGACCTGAGAGCTGTTGAAGACCGAGAAGGCGCGCGCGAAGAGGCGTCGCTGGGGGTGCTCATCGTCGCCGACTGCATCATCGTCACTGTGTGCGGCAAACTCCTTCCAGAGCACGACGGTCGTTGCGCGTTCGCCCTTGCGGACCTGGGCGTCAAGCGCCTGCCATTGCCGGTATGTGCCCCAGATGCCGCTTCCAAAGCCGTGAGCCTGAGCTGCGATCCAAAGAGCGAGCGTATTGACGCCGCGATAGGCCTTTCCGGAAGAGATGTTGGTTGGGCGAGCAATCGAGCTTCCATCGTGGTGCCAGGGCATCCGCCATTCGCCGGCGCCGGCCTCGATGGCGGCAATGATCTCGGAGGTGATGCGGGTATAAACGTCGGTGCGGTTTTGCGTGTCCATCGTCGGAACTCCTGTCCCGCCGGGGCCAATCCCCGGCGGCGGAGCAGCCATCTGCGATGGCCTAAGGGCCGACCGCGCACTCGAAGAGCCGCAGCGGAGCGAAGGACGGCGATCAGCCGTTGCGCGGGCGGACCTGACATCGCGCGCTCCGCCGCACGCCGGGGTTGGTCCGACGGGACATCCGATCATTGGGCCGCACGCGAACCGCCACACCGCCTCAGGTCCGACGATCTAAGCCATCAAGAACCGCCTGGATCCGCTGGAGATCCTGCTTCATGATGGTCCGTTGCAAAGGCGACAGACGCTTCTCCTTCAGCAAGGTCTTGGCGTCCTCGGCAGAGCGTGACCAAGCTGGCCGATGGCGTGCGGTGATGCAGGCATTGGGGCAGCGGGTTGGCTGGCAAAGCGCGGTCAGCGGCATCTTGCCGTCGATGTTCGTTGCCTGCTTAAGGCAGGCGGCCGTGCCGGGATCAAAGAAGCAGTCGGCCAGCACTCCGACATGCAATGTCCGCGCGAGGCTCGCTAACATTGTGCGGAGCCGCCCACGATCAGCGATCATGGCCGGAAGCGGACCGAGTTCTGTTGATATGCCGTCGAGTGTCTTTGCTACACGCACTGCGGCGGGCCCGGACAACGTCGCCCCGGCCTGCCGCTCATCGAAATACGTCAACAGGTCATCAAGCTGGCCGAGACTGCGCTGGTTCTGCACCTCCGCACGGAAGCCGGATCGGCTGGAGCCGGCATAGCCCTCGAAGGCGGCGACGGAGGCATGCTTGTACTGGATCATGCCGGCAATTGTGCCGAAGGGACGGTTGGCAATGTGCCATGCAATCGTGCGTCTGAACTGCCGCGTCGTGATCCGCCAAGGCTGATCACCTGGTCCGTTCGGGACCGCCGGCGTATCCGGTGTGCCGAACAGGTTGTTGAGATGGTCGCGGAAGTGGTTGAGTTGGCGGACAATCTCGGCCGAGAGGTGATCCTTGCAAACGGACCTTGCGATAAGAACGGGCCAGAGCGTCGTGAGCCCGCGCGCGGATGCCGCCCGGAAGGACAAACGTTCCAGCACTTCTATCGCCTTGGCTACAGGCTCAATTGTAATCCAATCAGCCGGCTCACCTTGGCTCGACCTGCCCTTGTAGGCAACCGAGCGAACGCGATGACGCATGACCATGCCATCTTGGCTGCGCGTTACGGAAAGGCATCCGCGCTGCATCGCCTGGACCTCGCAGTCCCGCATCCCGGTCAGGTACGCGCAGAGGATATAGGCTGCCGCCTGCAGCATCCGCTCTTCCTCCGCCAGTGTTTTGGCGTCGAAGCGGGGCCGCCATGGCTTGCCGGTCTCCGGTAGAATGGCGATGGGAGTCTCCATTCCACCTGTCTCGAGGCCGAGTTCGAGCAACGCGGCCCTGATCTGGCGAGGTGCGCCGCCGGTCAGCTGAATATGCATCCTTGGCTCGGCCTGGGCGTCGATGCCAATGTGCAGGTGAAGCAGGTGCGAATTGACGGGCGGCGATACGTCTCCTGTCTCTGGGTGCCGCAAAACGGTGCCGTTGTGCGCGCTCTCCCAGATGGGCACGCCACGGCCTTCGCTTCGTAGCTTATCGAAATAGTTCTGAAGACGCCTTCGCTGTCGGCTACGGCGTTCCGTGTATGTGAGAGCCTGATCTGACTGGAGGAGCGCGGCGCAGTGGGCTTCCAATCGCTCCAACTCTGCACGGGCGGCGAAGATGTCTGAGGCGAACTGGGTGATATACCGGCTCGACCAGGCCAGCAATGGCGAGATGATCTCTTCTGGCATGCGTGGCGTGAGGTTCTCGTGAACAAAGCGATAGCCGGCGACCCGGGCGGGCGCCTGGCCGCCCCAGGGCCGGAAGTACAGGCCTCCAGACGGGAGGTAATCGCGAAAGGCATAGAGATCAGCAGGGACTTCCAGGAGGTGGCCGACTATAACCGGCCGGCGAGCACGGTCAGTCTTGAGATGGCGAACGTAGCGATCCAGCAGTTGCTGATCGACACGGCGAAGATCGACAGAACCAAGCTCATCGCGCACGAACTCGAAGAAGCGTCGCGCACGATTGAAAACCTGCCGGATACTGCCGGGAGGAAGCTTCTTGCGGTGACCCGGCATGTCGACGTTGAGCCGGGCATAGAGAAGCTCGCGAAGCGTCTCGCGAACACTCACATCCTCGACGGACCCGAAATGCACGGTGACATGGCACCGCCTGGCGTTCTCGCGAAATACGGCCGGTCCGAGATCCCAGCTCGGATCGCCGTAGCGCGAAAGGGTGTCCCGATCAAAGCCCGGCTTCAACGGAGCGGACGCGAGAACCGGGCGAAGATCGAGTTCCCGGGAGGTGGAGGCTACTGCGGCCAACCTGATCATTGCCGGGCCTCCGGCGGCAGATAGAGGGCGTGCCCTTCCGCCTCGCGGCGAGCTTCGGCAACTACACTCTCCGGGAAAGCAGGTAAGACCTGCTTCGCGATGCGATGATGCGCGCGGCCGAACTTCATGGCCCAGTCCGCGGCGGGGAGACCCGTCCGTTGCTCCTCGATAAACCACAGGAACGCGATGATTGCCGGCAGCTTGCGCGCGGTGATGACGGCGTTGCGGCATTCGAGACAGCCCCAGAACGGTTGCGGACAAGGTGATCCCAGCTCTCCGAAAGGACTGCGATCAAATCCCGAGCACGCAGCGAGCCAAACATCCTGTTCGCCGCCTAGAAGCGCGTCGACATCACTGCTTCCTTCCGAAGCGGTGTGGCTTTGGCGCCAGGAATCCTCGTCGCGAGGCCCCAATATGATTGGGCCGGCGGCCGCGGCGACTTCGGAAAATGCCTCCGCCACGGTGGCCTCATGAAGCGGGCGCAGCGAGGGAATGTCCGCATAGTGTCGAGCGGCAATCTCGGGCGTATGCCCGACCGCAAAGCGGGCCATATGACCCTCGGTCTTCAGATACCAGATCGCCTTGTGGGTTTTGCGCAATCGCGAAAGAACGAGCCGAAGAGGCTGGCCATCGTCATCGACGATCCCATGGCTTCCGGTCCATTGGTCGACGCGTTCATGCGGATGATCGACACCTGCGCGGAGTTGCTTCCGGCCGGTATAGTAATAGAGCCAAAGGCAATCGCTTGGGACGAACTGCCTCGTAAAGGCCGTCACCTCGATCAGCTTGCGAACGAGACCACCCGGTGTTCCGATCCCGCCGTCACGCACACGAATATGTTTGTGCTCAGCACCTCGGGCGCGTCGCTTGATATAGGCTATGTCGATGGTTCCAGGTCCGGGGTTCTGGAGGCAGTCGATCGTCAAAGCCTTGCAACATTCTATCTCCAGGCCGGTCTCCAGTGACAGGAAGGTCAGAAGCGGTGGAATGTCGGTGGCCCGCAGATGATGACGACCGTGGATGTCTTCGGCCAAGGTTGAGACAGGTAGACCGCGACGTGCCCTCATGAAGTACAAGCGATGGAAGGCTCTGTCCCCGCTGCTGAGCGCGCCCGAGGCCACGATCCTGTCGTTCGCTTCGTCGGTCACTCTGCGAAGATTGGAGTCGCCCTCATCATCATCGAGCGACTTCCCGATGCGTCTGAAGATCTTGCCGATGTCGGCGCGGGCCGCATCGCGAAGCTGCCTTGCGACGTACGGACTGTAGGCGTCGCGCGGTTGCGATCGGCCGGCGGATTGTGTGCTGGTATAACTTAGCCGACGCCGTACCCCTTCATCGAGAAGGCCAGGTTGGTCGGCATCAATCGAGCGCAAGGCGAGAATAGCCTTGGCAAGAATGATGTGCCGGTAGATAGGCTTCATCCCGCCGGCTTCGAGGAAATCCTCATATCCGTCGATATCGTCAGCGCGCAGATCGGCGGGCGTTTTTGCCTTCGAGTGCTCGCGCAGATACGCGAAGAACCTAAGACATGCATTTAAATGCCCCTTGATGGTACTCCGCGCCCCCAGCGAACCACCAAGCTCCGCCTGCCGGCGAAGAGCACCGGCAAATGCGATGGCGAGAGGTCGCGGATGCAGGCCGGTAAGGTCAACGTCGATGCTCCCGCCATAGCGCGCCTCGATGTTGAAGCGCAGACCGAGGACCGGATCGCGGGCGTGTGCGGTAGCAATGGCATCGGCTGGTGCAAAACGGACTGGAGCTCCCTTGCGCGGCCGCCCCGTCATAATGAAGTCTCCGATGGAAGCAGTGCGAGCAGTTCCTCGACCGCAGCATCGACGGTATCCGCGCGTGTCGCGATGTGGTCGAGGTAGATGTAGGTCGTTGCTAGACTGGCATGACCAAGGAGCCGTTGGACTTGCTGAAGAGGATCGCCGAGAACTTGCCGGTATCCCTCCATCGGTCCGGCAGGCAACGCCGCATCACGGAGGCGATGCTGAATGAGCATCGCCAGCATATGAACTGCAAAGGAATGGCGGAGCTGATGCGGACTGATGTTGACGTCGAAGCCGAAGGATCTGCACCGCGCGGAAGCACGGGCGAAGATGACTGCCCAGGAGTTCGGCTGTACCGGCAAGCCGACCTCCGAGAGCCATAATACCGCCGGTTCGCTCGGTGTGCCGTCGTCGTTGCAGACAATGATCCGGCCGCGTTCCTCGGGGCTGAGCAGGTCAAGCGCGATGTCGCCGCCGTCACGCAGTCGTAGCCGGGAATTGCTCCGCTCCCGGTGTACGAGGATCGGGCGGTCAAGTGATTGCCACCCCGAACGGCGCTGAAACTTTGCAATAGCATGGGAGCGCTCGACAGCGATATAGGCGCGCATCTGCTCGAGCAGCCGAGCGGGAACGAGTATCTGGCGACCACGATCGCCCTTGGTCAAAGCATCGGGCAGCTCGAGCCAGACCTGACGGCATGGCGGCTGACCAACGACAGCAAGATCGGATGCGAAGAGAAATGAAGCTTCCTCCAGCCGGAGGCCCGTCGTAACCAGGAGATCTGAAAACAGCGCATTGCGAATGCCGTTGCGATCTCGGGCGCCAGGGCGCGTTCCGCCACCAGGCAGTAGCCCTCTCAAGCCAAGATCCCGAAATCTCCGGTAGTCGTCGAGTGTGACGAAGCTGACATCCGCGCGGCGCGCGGCAGGTTCATACGCATCGTTGCGAGCCGAGATCCGCGCTCGCCGGCCAGTATACCCTTGCCTCCACACGGACCGATGCGTGAACGGCGCTTCCGCAATGAGACCCTCCTGGGCGCCCCATCGATACACACGGTCGAGGCAGGCGACGGCACGATTCCAGGAAGCAGCAGAGATGCGTTGGCCGGCCTCCGCACGGCGCCGAACTCGGTGATAGGCAAGGACGTCATGCCGACCCGCCTGCCATACCGTCTTGGCGCAGGCTTCCGAAAGAAAACGGACCCAGACAAGAACGTCATAGCCATAGGCACGAAGAGAATGGTGGGAACGAACGCCGTTGAGAGGCAGGTCGCGGAAGAAGCGATCCAGATCAGGATCGTAGAGTGCCCCATCCCTAAGGATCATGGGAACGTGTGCATCAAGCCCGTCAGCCGATCGGCGCTCCTGAATGGTGATGTTCGAAACCGGCGCTACATTGTCCACAAGTTGTTCAACCTCCCCCGGACCCCCATCCGGGAGCCAGCATCAACGAAGGAGTTCAACTTGCCCGGCGCTATCCAGGCCGGCCTCCGCCAGCTATGTGGGAGCGCTGCGGCCGGCCTGGACAACGCCTCCGTCAGTCCTGTTGCATCGACGCCAGCAAGACACGGAGAGTCGGTGCAGACTGTCAAGATAAGGCGACCAGTTCCTCGCGCGCATAGGTGTTGGACCCGAAGGAGCCGGACAGGTCGCGCGCGAGTCGCGTCGGGTGGCCGGTCCAGTGGCCAAGCTCGTGAAAGCAGGTCCGGTAATAGTCGATCTGGTGGAAGAAAGCCGGCTGCGGCGGCACCTGTATGGTGTCGCTGCCGGGCATGTAGAAGGCGCGCTCGCCGCCGATGCGAAAATCAGCGCCGGTTGCATGAATGAGCGCCTCGGCCTGCGGGACCATCTCGCGCTCAGGCAGAGGCTCGCCGGCGGCATAAAGATGTTCGGGCAGATTATCGCACTGCGCGACATTGAAGACGGTAAAGCGCTTCAGGAAGGGCACCGCCTGCGGTTCGTCGCCATCGGTGTCGGCGCGTTGCTTTTCGTTCTTGGGAACAAAGCGGTCAGCGTGAACGATGGTGGTGCCGTGCTCACCCTTCCTGACATTGCCACCTAGGGAAAGCGCCTGCCGGAAGGTGAGCCAGTTCTGGCTGGGGAAACCGCGATCGATGACCCCGCCCCACAGGATCAGGATATTGATGCCGGAATATCGGCGCTGGGTGGCCGCATTCCGCGGCAGGCCGAGGCCTGTCCTTGCCCTGCCCCACGGCTTGACCCATGGCACGGTGCCGCGCTCCAGTTCGGCAATGATGCGGTCGGTGATTTCCTGATAAAGGCTGGCGCCGGTGCGCCCGCCACTCTCTGCGCCAGCCTGTCGGCTGCCGCAACGTTTGTTGTTTGCACGCATCGTGATGTCCTCCGCTCTTCAATCGCGCCCTCCCCGGAAGCGGGGTGGGCGGCGAAAGCGACCGGAAAGGCCCGACGTCGGAGGCGGACTGCATCCGCAGGACCGGAACGGAGTGGAGGACCCGAAGCGAAAGCGAAGGGTTGCGGGACGCCGCGGCGGGCCTAGAAGGGAGTGCTGCCCGCCCTGCGCCACCGGGGAAGGCCACGATAAAAACGACGCCGGCCGACAGGCCGGCGACCGTCAGCAGCCGAAGGCTGCCCCGCGCCAGGGGGCGAAGCCGCAGGGCCAAGACCGCCTGAGCATGGCGAAGATAAGCGGGCTCGGTTCACGAGCACCCGGCCAGCGCCTTCAGGCGCGGGCGCTCAGGATTGTTGTTGGCGCCCACGGCAGCTGGATGACCGCAACAAGATGCCGAGGAGCAACAGCAAAGCCAGCTGCCACAAACGGCACGCTCCGGCAACAACAGCGTGGCCGATCTACAGATGCTGCCCCGCACGAGAGCCTGCACGCTTTGAGCGCGCATCGGCGAGCAAGCGTTGCAAGCTGGCCATGTCGACCAGGTGGGCGATCACTATATCGCCGACCACCAACGCGGGCGTACGGTCGATGTGCAGACCTTTCGCGAGTGCGCGGACGCGCGCAAGTTCATCTGCGATGGCCGGATCTTGCATTCCCGCTTGAGCTGCTCCACGTCAAGGCCCACACGCGCTGCGATCTTGAGAGTGATCCTTTCAATGATCCAACTGGGGGAAGTCATAAGGGCGCGGTGGAATTCGTCGAACTTTCCCTGTTTTCTCGAGGCGAGTGCGATTGGGAATCCGGTCCCAGGACCGGGAACCGTCTGATCACAAGCTTCAGATTGGGATCATTCTTGAAGGCTTTTTGGTAGTTGAGATCTGCCAGTCTGCAATGCGGACAGTTGTGGTAGTCATTGAATATGACCAGAACGGCATCGCCTTGCGGGTTGCCGGCGATTGGCGAAGGGGGTCGTTGTCGAATGCGCCGCTCCACTTTTGCCTGTCGATCGACCACGCCTGCCGGTGCAGGTTCGCGCTATATTGGCTCGCCAGCACGGCGAGGAGTAAAAGAAGAGCTGCGACAGTGATGGCAGTCGGCTTAGACATGAGTCTCCAATCCATGGACGGCGTGGCAGCAACGGCCCGCCTTTTGGTGTAAAATGCTTTTGATCGAGCCCCGCACTTGCCACAGGGCGCAGTCGCGAGGGCGCACAGCTATAGATGCCGGTGCGCTCTGGCGGTTTCTGGAAAGATGGCCTTGCGCCATCGGGCCCACCCCACCCAGCTGAGCGTCGTTCGCGCGGGCCGGGCAACCGCGACCGCCATTCACCACGCCGGGCGACTGACCGTCCGCCCGGCAGAGCGCTGAAGGGTCCCCGGACCTTCCGGGTTGCCGGCGATTTGGCGAAGCGGGGTCGTTGACGAGTGCGCCGCTCCACTTTTGACTGTCCATTGGCACGACTGCATGGGCGGGGGCGGCCTTTCCCGCGGCGGGTGCGCGCTATTATGGCTCGCCAGCACGGAAAGCAGCACGGCGAGGAGAAAAAGGAGAACCGCGAGAGTGGTGGCCGTTGTCTTAGACATGAGGCTCCAATCCATGGACGGCGTGGCAGCAACGGCCCGCCTTTTCGGTGTAAAATGGGTCGCTTTTGATCGTGCCCCGCAGTTGCTACAGGCGCACAGGTGCGGGTGCGATCTGGCGGTTTCTCAAATACGGCTTTGCGCCATCGGGCCCACCCCAATAGCTGAGCGTCGTTCGCGCGGGGAACTGCGTTCACCACGCCGGGCGACTTGACCGTCCACCGCCAGAGCGCTGAACGGTCCGCTAGTGAGGCGCTCCCCGAATCGTCGTTTATCCCGCTCGCCCCAGACCGGGCGACAGCCAGCGTTGCCGCTACGCTGCGGAGAAATATCGTCAGCGCGTGGCATTCGGACATAAGCTGATCGACGCCAAGAATAAGACCCACGGAGGTGACCGGTGCGGCCGGAACAAGAAAGAGCGTTGCAGCCATTGTGACGAGGCCTGCACCGGTAATGCGGGTTGTTCCGTTCGAAGGGAACAATGCGACGAACAGCATGAGGATCCGGCAGCCGATCGGCAGATCAGTTTTCGTGGTCTGGGCGATGAAGAGGGCGGCGAGCATCATATTCGTGCCGTCCAGATTGAATGGAATGAGACCCACGACCGAATGCGTGGCGCCGGCCTTTTCCATCTTCTCCATGAGCGAGGGCAGCGCGGCCTCCGAGGAGGACGTTGCGAGCAGCAGCTCGTCCTTGATGTATCGGACGAGAGAGAAGATCGAGCGGCCGTTGTAGCGGCAGACCGCGCCGAACAGGACCGAGAAGAACAAGACTTGCAGGATGTCGCCTTCCGCGAAGGCACTGGCAATGGTTGATGGGATGATGTTCATCAGGAAGCTGGTCACGGACTGCTCGTGAGCCGTGGCCACATAGCCCTTAACGGCTTGGACATCGAGCGAGGCCGGATCGATGTTGAGGCCGGCGCCAGGCTGAACGATATTCGCGACAATCAGTCCGACAACGAGTGCAAGTGTCGAGAAGGTGAGGAAATAAACCATCGCCTTGGCGGCAACTCGGCCGACCTTCTGCAGATCGCTCATGCCGGCAATGCCGGTCGCTATTGTCAGGAAGATGACAGGTACGGTGATTATCTTGACGACATCGACGAAGGCATCGCCGAGCGGCTTCAGGCTCTGGCCGGTCTCCAAATGGAAATAGCCGATTGCAGCACCCAGGATTATGGCGGCAAGCATCTGCACGTAGGCCCGGGCAAAATGGCGCTTGCGGGCCGCTGCGTTCGCTATGGGGACTTGTGGAACCAACACCGTTTCTCTCCTTGACCGGATCGGGGTGGGGCTCCTCCTTCTCCCATGCAGTGCTCCGGTCGAACGCTGCGCCCACTTCGGCGCAAGCGATGTGCCAAATAGCAAAGAGGGGAAAACGCGCAGGACCTCTCACGCAGTGCTTGTTCGCTCTCCCGCACTCGCGCTGCGGTTGCCAGTCAACTATGGAAGGGTCCGTTCTTGGGAATTCCAAAGGTCGCTCTTTGCTTCGGCGCAGCTTGGCTGGCTGGAAGGTTCCCTGTTTGCCTTGGGGTCTGGGACCTGCGTCCAGATGGTCAACATTTTCCTGCGCGCCGCACGGGGCTCCAAAGATTCAATCGAGGACGGGCCCTCTTCGAAAACGGCGGCAGCGTTGGTCAAGCCCTTCCACCCTGCTGTCCCACCAAGGGTGTTCAGAAGCTCAGTTCACGATTAAGCGATGGATCAGCGTCATCTGGCGTTTGCGCCATCGCGGCGGCGTTGCAAGGGGTCTGCCAAGGATGAGCAAGCCGCGAGGCAGGGCCCGAGACCTAGACTCCATCCTCATCAACAGCGCTCGGCTCGCGTTAGGAATGTTCGAACCGCAGCACGATCAGGTGGCCACACCGTTGGTCGGAACCGGAACCCGACGAATGATCGTTCGTGACCGACATCTGTGAACAAGCAGTGTGTGTCATTGCAATCACCACCCATTGCGCGCAATTGCCCATATGGCCGTGAATGAACTGGATTTGGTGATTTTCCAGATGGCGGTGGAAAGCGTCCGCTTGCTCTCTTCAAGCTTTGATGAGAAGGCGGCTGAGATAGCCACGAGGAGCCGTGGTAGCCTTCTTTTCGACGTGCGGGTTGACGGTGACCTGGAGGTCCAGCGAGTCGCAGCCATTGGATATCCAGGCGACAAGATCGGTGTGGTGGCATTGGACCGAGAGGGCCTTGTTAGCTGCTGTTGCCTTGTCAATGGCACCTTCTCACCTTTCATTGCACCATTGGAGAACTGGACCAGCATGCCCCTGTCCATGCAGGCCCAGATCGATGTCACAGGCTATGCGAGGCTCCTTCTGGCCGCCCTGCGAAATGCTGGACATATGCTGGGCAGGTAGCATCACCGATGATGTCTGTGATGAGATGGTGCAGACGGCTGGATGAGGCGATCGCTTGCCGGCAGCTTTGGCCGCCAAGCGATCGGTGAGTTCGCAATGCTGGACACGTCCTGTAGACTCTGCCAGTTAAGTTAGCGGACAACCATCTGACGAATGCCCGATCTGACAGTCTGGACGGCGCGGCATGCCCTCCTAGGAATGCAGCCGTGGTTCTACTCCCTCGGCTGTTTTTGCGTCGAAGGCGACGGGCACACCGTGAACGATGGACGTCGCCGCCACCAATTCCTCAACTCGCGATCGGTCGCTTTGCACGCCGGCATAAGCGTTCGAATGGCGCGGATCGCCTGGGCGGTGGAGAGGAACCGGGCCTTGCCTCTGGACAGAACATAGGCTTCGGCGGCTTTTTCACCCGCCTCCCTGAAACTCTGACTGACACGATCTAGGACGGGAGTTCGGCAGCCTTCAAGCCTATGTCCGATACCGGACAATCAGGCAGCGGTGGCCAGGCCGAAATAACGTTGCTCCTCCTCGCCGTAAGCGCCATGCGTGAGTTCCATCAATCCGACGCGGTCGATAATCGTGACCTCGCCGCGCTTGGCACGGACAAGTCCTCGATATTCAAGCATTTGCAGGGCCGTGGTGACCCCGGGACGGCGGGCGCCGAGCATGGTCGCCAGAAATTCATGCGTCAGGTAGATCTTGTCTCCGTCAGAGCGGTCATGGATCATCAGCAACCAGCGGGCCAGCCGTTCCTCGATTTTGGAGTGGCCATTGACCAGTGCCGTCCGGGACGACTGGACAAGGAACGCGTGGGCATAGTCCAGCACTGACGTGCGCAGCGACGGGCTTTCCGCAACCGCAGGACGAATGATTTCAACCGGCAGGCGCCAGCCATTGCCTGCGACCTGGATATAGGTCTCGTTGGAAGAGCTGTCCTGTCCGAGAATGAGGGCAATTCCTGTCATCCCGTCATATCCGATAATGCCGACTTCACATTGCCGTCCGCCGGTCATGGTGGCGACCACCGAGGCGATGCCCCTCTCGGGAAAATATCCATTCCTGATCGGCTGATGCGCGATCTCCAACTGAGCCTTGATGTCCAGTTCGACGCGATGCAGCGATGGTCGCAACAGCGCGAAGTCCTCCGGCGAAAGGGATTTCAGCACCCGGTTGCGAAAAAGGGATTCGGGCAAGGCTCTCTCTCATGCGGGCAAGAGCGCGTACCTCTTACTGTCGGCTGCATCCGAAGTAACTGACGGCCGATGCCAAGCATAGGCTTCGAAACGCGCGATTGCAAAGCCCTGTCGGGGCAGTGCAGCCATGCTAGAAGTCGCGCGGCCTTACGATAGGCGCGGATGACATGATTCCCTTCTGCGGCCACCAAGAACGGCTCGGGCACGCTTTAATCATTCATACACAAGCTCGCAGGAATGTAAGCGGCGGAACAGTCGGGTGATTCGTGCCGCCCTGCCCTTTCAGAAATCAAGTCATTGGACGTCAATTCGGGCTGGAACGCCTCGTCGCGGAACGGCACAGGAAACGCAGCCGGATCAGCAATGGTGGTTCACCTTATGTGCGGTCCGGATGTGCGGTCCGGCGGCTCATCGCCCAATGGCTTGTCGAGGGGAAGTGGAACTCGTCATGTCGCCGCGAACCGTCACCGCGCTAAGCGGCGCTTTTGAAGACGCCGGTGTTTTCTTTGTGGAACTGAAACTGTGAGGTGATTGATGCATGACTCAAACATTTGCGTATTTCCGCTGCATCGGCGACGCACATTGGTCGAAAGTATCGCCCAGGCCCTCGAGACCAAGAACGGCGAGGCGGCGAGTGCGTTCTGGCGCTGTGCTGCCAAGAAAATGCTCATTCAATTGTCCGATGTAGGAATTGCGCCAGAGTTCGCTGCGCAGGAGGTTGGAAGGCTTCTTCATGCGGTCTTGGACGATATGGCCAACCGAACGGTAATGCACATAGCATAGGCTTGGGCGCTGTTGGATCGCGCGTCAGCTCGGGTCCTTATCGGGGGACTGCTCCGACTGGCCGACGGTCCGGCCAAACCGGCATACCGGCAAAGGTTTGAGGTTGGGATCGCTCACGGCGGCCGGTCCAATATTCCAAGGCGATCTCAGAAGCCACATTGGCTTCTTTCCAAGCGGACGGGCGCCACTTTGGCGTGCTCACGCTGGACTGCGGGTTGCGCCTACGGAAATCCGAAGTCCGGCCGCGCGAGTCGATCGACCGGAACAGTCGAATGCTCGTGGGGCCGGGTCCGCTCAGCTTGACGGCGGGCGGTGGCGGCCGTGAGCAGACTTAACCCAGGTCACGGCTGACCATCCGCAGGCGCTATGCCGATTGGACGAGAACTGGTTGCCACAACACCGGCCCGTTCAGGCGTCCCCTCCAGCGGATGCGCAAGAGACTGGCGTAGGAAATCTCGAGGAAGCCGGCGACTGCCTCGGTGTTGCCGACCTGCTGGGGCTGTCCGATACGTGACAACGGCCAGGTCGCGAGACGAAGGATCCTTTCGATGCGCGTATCTGTCACCGTTACGATCCCGGAGAGATTGTTGGCCAAGCCGAATTCGATGATGCCCGCGAAGAGCTCGTAGGTTGCTTGTGCCAGGCCGCCAGCAGCCTTCGGCGCTGTCGCAGGGAGATCGAGCGCGAAACGACTACTCTCCCAGATATCGGCACTCGCAGGGACCACCATCTCATCCAGCAGCGCCGGAAACGTATCGCGCAACATAGTCGGTCCGGTGGTCGGCAAAAGGCGGACGCAGCCGCAAGTTCGCCAATCGGACCCCTTGAGAAGTAGGTAGACGGGGTTCAGGCTGTCAAACGGGTCCGTTTCCATTTCGCCTTCGGTCTGCACTTCCCAATCGAGCCGCTTCTTGAAAACCCGATACCTAAGCCCGTGCATTTCCCTGAGTTCGCTCGCGAACTCGGCGTAGCAGTCGGGTGTTATCAGCTGCATCATTGTCGTCTCCGTGCGGGATGTGTCCACGCAATCGAAGGGCAAAGCCGTCATGAATGCAGCCTGTAGACCTTTACAGCTAGCCTTGGAGAGGATCAGGATCTCGCCCGAGCAGCCATCCGCACTATGGCCTGGTTGATGGTTCGCACGCCAAGCTTCGCCTTGGCGTTTTCCTGATGGAAGGTCACGGTGCGTTTCGAGACACCGAGAATCTGGCTGATATCCCAGGCCGACTTGCCGCACGCCGCCCATTTCAGGCACTCGAACTCCCGCGGGGTGAGCGTTATGCCATCTACCACGCAATCTTCGGCGAGCCTGCGCCGGGCATGGATATGAACGTTGATCGCAACCAACTGCATTGCTTTTTCGTAGCGCGTCAGCGACCTCAAAAGTGGCGGATGCGCCTCGTTGGAGGCGAAGGTCAGTGCGGCGAACCGGCCGCGATGATCATGCATCGACATGGTCAGTCCGCCGCGAATGCCGAACTCAGCTGCTTTTTCCAGGACTTCCTGCTGCGAGGTCGGCAAATAACGGTGATCGCGGTCCACACCCCAGTCGAAGGTATCCCAGCCTCGCAGTCCCCGCAGGATCACGGGATCCACGCTGTGGTAGCGCAGTTGCAGGTAATGTGATGTCCATGATGATGGATAATTCGAGATCAATCGCGGCGTGTCGCCGGAAGCGGATGGGTAGGTGAAATAAGCGAAGAACGGAAAGTCGAACCCGGCTGCGGCGGACGCCATTGCCTCATGGAGATCGACGGCATCGACGCTTGCAGAGAGTTGCTCGACCAAGGTTTCAAATACGCGATGCATCTGCGCTTTGCCTACCTCGCGGAGGTTGCTGGAAGCCGGGCGGAGACGTGGTTCTAAATGATGGCCTGTCCCTGCAGGGCGTACGACGCGCCGCCGTCATCACCGCAATTGCTGTGCTGCTTCCGATTGGAGAGAGCTCCGCGCACCTGACCAACTACCGATGGGTGATATTGCGACGTTATCGATGAGCCGCGTGTCGCCAAGCCAAGCCGCAGCAAGCAAGCGTGCCGGTCGGTCAAGGCTTGCTAACGATTGCAGGTCTGTTTCTCCGCGAAGCTCCAGGTATTCGAGCTCGCGATAGCCGGCAGCCAGAATTGTTGCACGCGCTTCATCAAGCGTAGGCAGGATGGGAGAGCCGCGTGCAAGCCGCTCGGCCGTATCGAGCAGGACCGATGCTAGTTTTGGGGCAATGGCGCGTTGGGCTGGGGAGAGCCGCACGTTATGCGACGATAGCGCAAGACCATCGGCTTCGCGGACTGTCGGACAGGGCACAATAGTGATCGGAATGTCGAGGTCCCGGACCAAGCGCCTGACAAGCTGAAGTTGCTGAAAATCCTTTTCGCCAAAAAAGGCGAAGTCAGCGCCGGCCTGCAGGAAGAGCTTGGCCACGACCGTCGCCACGCCATTGAAATGGCCGGGCCGGAATGCGCCGCACAGGCATTCGCTGATGCCGGACACTGAAACGACCGTGGCGAAGCCCGCCGGGTACATTTCCTCTGCGTCCGGCACATAGAGCAGATGCGTGCCCAGCGGCGCGAGCTTGGCAGCATCTTCGCTTTCCGTCCGAGGATAGGCAATCAGGTCGGCGGGGCTGTTGAACTGCTTGGGGTTTACGAACAGCGTCACGATCACCCGCTCGGCCCTTTCAAGCGCCTTCCGCACAAGGCTCAGATGCCCGTCGTGCAAGGCTCCCATGGTCGGCACAATACCGATCGTGGCACCCGAGCGACGCCATTGCGCAACGACGGCGCGCAGCTCGCTCACAGTTCGAGCGATCGGCACGCTCATGTGAAGTCTCCGGCCTTCAAGGCGTTGACATAGAGATGTTCGACCGCCGGAAAGTGCCGGTTCCGCACATCGGTGGCGTAAGCGGCGATTGCCGCCTCAGCCTGCTCACCGAGCTCGGCATAGCGTTTGACGAACTTCGGCCGAAATGAGGTGAAGAGCCCGAGCATATCGTCGCTCACCAGAATCTGGCCGTCGCAAGCTGGCGAGGCACCGATGCCGATGGTGGGTATGTCGATATCGGCGGTTATCTGCCGTGCAAGCTGCTCCGGTATCTTTTCGAGCACCAAGGAGAAGGCGCCCGCCTCGGTTACCGCCCTGGCGTCGCGCCTGATCCGCTCTGCATCGGCTCCCCGGCCCTGCACACGATAGCCTCCGAACGTGTTTACCGCCTGCGGCGTCAGCCCCACATGGGCCATGACAGGTACGCCGCGCGCGGTAAGGAAGCGGATGGTTTCCGCGATGGTCTCGCCGCCCTCGAGCTTCACCGCTGAACAACCGGTCTCACCCATCACGCGCGCAGCGTTGCCGAAAGCGTGCTCTGGGCTTTCCTCGTAGGAACCGAAGGGCAGGTCGACGACCATCAGCGCGTGTTCAAGGCCGCGGCGAACGGCCTGTCCGTGCATGATCATCATGTCGAGCGTGACGCCCAGCGTCGACGACAGGCCGTGCCCACCATGCCGACGCTGTCGCCGACAAGAACGATGTCGCAGTGGCGATCGAGTAGCCTCGCGACCGGCGTGGTGTAGGCCGTCAAGCATACAAGTGGCGTTTGGCCTTTTCGCAATCGAATATCTGGAGGGTTAATCCCTTTTATCTCACCAGCCGCGCTCAACCGACGCCCCCTTCCCTTACGTTACCAACAGCGGGTGTCGCGTTTGGCATATTTTTGTGCGACTGCGAAGAGCTAAAAACAGTGCTTGAGTAGTACGGTGTTGACGTGCTGGCTGCCAAGGTTACATTCAATCGATTAAGGCGCTCCGTTGGGCCAACCCACTTTCG
Organism: Mesorhizobium sp. M1A.F.Ca.IN.022.06.1.1; assembly: GCF_003952605.1. Classification (NCBI taxonomy): domain Bacteria; kingdom Pseudomonadati; phylum Pseudomonadota; class Alphaproteobacteria; order Hyphomicrobiales; family Phyllobacteriaceae; genus Mesorhizobium; species Mesorhizobium sp. M1A.F.Ca.IN.022.06.1.1. Next base: position 1,821,917 of record NZ_CP034455.1, read on the forward strand.
CAAACATGGATCCTCAGACAAGAAGAACCAAGAAAGGCAAAGCCGCCGTCAAAGCTGACGAAGCCAAAGTGGACCTGACTGCCGTCGTGGTCGCCGTAAACGACAGTGAGCCCTGTGTCCTCACCGTCGGTCATGCGGACACCCTCCCTTCTGGACCTTTTGCGCTTGAGCATCGATCGCTGCAGTCGGGTTTGAGGGGGTGGGTGGAGCAGCAGACCGGCCATGCACTGGGATACATCGAGCAACTCTACACCTTCGCCGATCGCGATCGCATCGGCACTGAGCGCCACCAGCGCGTCATCTCAATCAGCTATCTCGCATTGACCAGGAAGGAACAGGCAACGAACTCGGCCGCGTGCGGCTGGCAAAGTTGGTACGAATATTTTCCCTGGGAGGACCACCGCTTCGGCACGCCGCCTGTGCTGCTCGATAGATTGCGGCCCCGCCTGATTGAGTGGGCCGGCGGCGCCAGCGAGCCGACCACTCAACGCGAGCGCCGGCAGCGCGCTGCGATAGCCTTCGGCTTCGACGACCGCCATTGGAACGAGGAACTCACGCTCCAACGCTACGAGTTGCTCTATGAAGCTGCTCTGATTGAAGAGGCCGGTGGCGGCAGGGACGCGATTGCGGCCGCGGCTGGCAAACCAATGGTCGCTGACCACCGTCGTATTCTGGCAACCGGGATTGCGCGGCTGCGTTCGAAGATCAAATACCGGCCGGTCGTGTTCGAGCTTATGCGGCCTTCCTTCACGCTGCTGCAACTGCAGCGAACCGTGGAAGCTCTGGCTGGCAGGCTCATCAACAAGCCCAACTTCCGGAGACTGGTCGAGCAGCAGGATCTTGTTGAGGAGACTGGGGAGACCTCCCTCGACACGGGCGGCCGACCGGCGAAGCTTTATCGCTTCCGCCATGCCGTTCTCGACGACAGGGCTATCGCCGGGACAAAATTACCGCTGGCGCGGGCTTGACATACTTATAGTCAAGGTAGACATATTCCCTTATTGTCAAACCGAATATAATCGAGGCGCCAATGGCTGGGGCGTTACCTATGGCTGCGTCCCTGTATGAGCGTGTCCGGCGGGTGATCCCTCCCGTTGAATGGCTCGCGTTCGCCGGCGATATTGAAGCCATCTTAGCGCTGAAGCGTGAGCGCAATGCGGTGGTGCTGGCGCACAATTACCAGACGCCCGAAATTTTTCATTGCGTGGCAGACATCGTCGGCGACAGCCTGGCGTTGGCCCACAAGGCGGTGACGGTCGACGCCGACATCATCGTGGTTGCCGGCGTTCATTTCATGGCCGAGACGGCAAAACTGCTCAATCCGAACAAGACCGTGCTCATCCCGGATCTCAGCGCCGGCTGCTCGCTGGCCGAATCGATCACGGCAGACGACGTGCGGCTAATGCGGCTGCGGTATCCGGGGGTCCCCGTTGTTACTTACGTTAACACTTCGGCCGCCGTAAAAGCGGAGTCCGACATCTGCTGCACGTCCGGCAACGCGAAGGCGGTGGTGGAATCGCTTGGCGTGGCGCGTGTGCTGATGCTGCCGGACGAATATCTGGCGAGGAACGTGGCAGCCGATACAGACGTCGAGATCATCGCCTGGAAAGGCCATTGCGAGGTGCATGAGCGCTTCACCGCAGCAGACATTCGGGAACTGCGCGATGCCCATCCAGGCGTCATCGTGCTGGCCCATCCAGAATGCCCACCAGACGTTGTCGCGGAGGCGGAGTTCTCCGGCTCGACCGCAGCGATGTCGGATTATGTCGAGCGGGAGAAACCGACGCGTGTCGTCCTTCTGACCGAATGTTCGATGAGCGACAACGTCGCGGTCGCGCATCCCGACGTCGAGTTCGTTCGCGCATGCAACCTGTGCCCGCACATGAAGCGCATCAACCTGGCCAACATTCGCGCCGCGCTCGAGCAGAACCGGCATGAGGTCCGGATTGATCCCGAAATTGCCGGCCCCGCCCGCCGCGCGGTCGAGCGCATGCTTTCCCTATGAGCCTGGAGGTTCGCGACATCGCCGGGGCGCCGGTCGTCATCGGTGGCGGCATTGCCGGCCTGATGACGGCGCTTCATCTGGCGCCGGAACCGGTCGTGCTTTTGACCAACGCGCCGCTTGGAACCGGAGCCTGCAGTGAGCTTGCCCAGGGCGGTCTTGCGGCAAGTCTCGGCGGCGACGACGGCCCGGATTTTCACCTTTGCGACACGATAGCTGCCGGCGACGGACTCTGCGACGAGGCCACGGTGCGGCGAGTGGTCCGAGCTGCACCCGAAGCGATTAGGACGATCCAAAGGTTCGGCGTCGCCTTCGACCAGCACCCTGACCGCGCGTTGCGACTTGGGCTCGAGGCGGCACACTCGCGACGGCGGATTGTGCATGCAGCCGGCGACGCCACCGGTCGCGAGTTGGTGCGCGTGCTCATCGCCGCGGTTCGGCGTACAGCCTCGATCACCACTATCGAAAATGTGGAGGTCCGCCGGCTGGTCGTGCAGGACGGGTCGGTCATCGCCGTGGTCGCCGCAGGACGAGCCGGCGCGCTCGCTCTGCCCACGCGTCGCGCGGTGCTGGCGACCGGCGGCGTCGGCGGGCTGTTTTGCGACACGACAAACCCCGCTGGCTCATGGGGTCACGGGCTGGCGCTCGCCGCATGGGCGGGGGCGGAACTCGCCGACTTGGAATTCATACAGTTCCATCCAACTGCGCTCGACGGTCCGCGCCGGCCGATGCCGCTGGTGAGCGAAGCCGTGCGTGGCGAAGGCGCGGTGCTCATCGATGAGCGAGGAGAGCGCTTCCTCGCTGACACACCTGGCGGTGAACTTGCGCCTCGCGACGTCGTAGCGCGCGCCATTTGGCACCAGCTTGCCGTTGGACGCCGCGTATTCCTGGATGCACGGCAAAGTCTCGGCCCGAGATTTGGCAAGCGTTTTCCAGGCATCGCCGAATTGTGCCGGAGCGCAGGGGTCGACCCCGCGACCGACCCGATCCCGGTGCGCCCGGCGGCACATTATCACATGGGCGGCGTCGCCGTAGACAGCGCCGGCCGCAGCTCCATCGAGGGATTGTGGGCCTGCGGTGAGGTCGCCTGTACCGGCCTGCACGGCGCCAACCGCCTGGCCAGCAACTCGCTCACCGAAGCGGCGGTCACCGCGAGCTGGGTTGCCGAAAGCGTTGCCGGCACGTCGTATACCCGGCGACCGCGCAGATGCTCCACATTCGTCCCTCCACGACCAGACGCTTCCGCGGTCCGCCCAATTGTCTCCGCCGCCCTGGGTATCATCCGCGACGGCGAGGCAATGCGCGAAGCGGTGGCGACCCTGCTGCCGATCGCAGCTGACAATGTCGCTGCCTCTGGTCCGGCTTTGGTCTCACTGATGATCGCCGTGGCGGCCCTGGGGCGGGAAGAGAGTCGAGGCGCGCACTGTCGGTCCGATTTCCCGCTCCACGATGCCGACGCGCGCCCATCACGGCTGACACTGCACAGCGCAATGCGGGCCGCGGCCGCACTCGATTGCCGGGCTACCATACGGAGCACCTGATGTGATTTCATTCTCCCCCCTCCCCGCGACCCTGATCGAACCGATTGTGCGCGGTGCGCTCCTCGAAGACCTGGGCAGATGCGGCGACCTGACCAGCGATGCGGTTATCCCGCATGATTGCACTGCCACGTTGGTGCTCAGATCGAGGCAGGCGGGCGTCGTTGCCGGGCTCGATCTGGTCTCGTACGCCTTCCTGCTCGTGGAACCGGCGATCAACATCCAGATCTGGCGCCCTGATGGCAGCGATGTCGGGGCCGGGGAAACCATTGCAAGATTGTCCGGACCCGCGCGAGGCCTGCTCACGGCCGAACGCACTGCCCTCAATTTCTTATGCCGGCTGAGCGGCATTGCCACTGCCACAGCGGCGATGGTTGAGGCCGTGCGCGGTCACAAGGCGAGGATCGTATCGACGCGAAAGACGACGCCCGGCCTGCGGGTATTGGAAAAATACGCCGTGCGCGTCGGCGGCGGTGCCAATCACCGCTTCGGCCTCGATGACGGCGTGCTCATAAAGGACAATCACATCGCGATCGCCGGCGATATCCGCACAGCAATAGAGCGGGCGCGCGCCGCCGCAGGGCATATGGTGAAGGTCGAGGTTGAGGTCGACACGCTGAAGCAGCTCGATGCAGCGCTCGCGATTGGTGTTGACGCGGTGCTGCTCGACAATATGTCGGTCGAGGATCTTGCCCGCGCGGTTTCTATAGTGGGTGGCCGTACGATCACCGAGGCTTCCGGTCGGGTGACGCCGAAAACGGCGGCGGCGATTGCGGCGACCGGTGTCGATCTCATCTCCATGGGATGGCTGACGCACAGCGCCCCGATCCTCGACATCGGCCTGGACATGCCGGACCACCAGAACATCTGCAAGCATTTGAACTGAGGATTACGGCATGAGGAGCAACATCAGCTCGGCAGGCGTAGGAAGGCGGTGGAAAGACGTGCCGCAGCTCGCCTTTTAGCGAGTGCGCTCCAAAGCCAAGTCGGACCGAGCTTGCCGGTCGACAGACTCCTGAAGGCGTACCGGACTAGCAACAAAGGTTTGACGATGACGGTTGGAATGAACTCGGAGTTCGACGTGAACCAGACCATGCAATCGGTCGATGGAACGCCTCCGCGATGGAACCGCAAAGAGGCTGAGGCCATCTACGGCATGCCATTCAACGATCTGCTGTTCCTAGCTCAGACGATCCACCGCCAGAACTTCGATCGAAACCGAGTGCAGCTGTCGCGGCTCCTTAGCATCAAGACCGGCGGCTGCCCCGAAGATTGCGGCTATTGCAGCCAGTCTGCGCATTACGAAACCGGGGTGAAGGCGTCGAAGCTGATGAACGTCAAGCATGTCATCGACGAAGCGGCCAAGGCGCGTGATGGCGGCGCAACGCGCTATTGCATGGGCGCAGCGTGGCGAAGTCCCAAGGAGCGCGACATGGACGTTGTGGTCGCCATGATCGAGGGCGTCAAGGCGCTCGGCATGGAGACCTGCATGACGCTCGGCATGCTCGATCTTGAGCAAGCTGCTCGCCTGAAGCAGGCCGGTCTCGACTACTATAACCACAACATCGATACCTCTGAGCGCTACTATGGCGAGGTTATTTCAACCAGGACTTTTGCCGACCGGCTGGAAACGCTTGGGCACGTGCGCGCGGTTGGGATGAAAGTCTGCTGCGGCGGCATCGTCGGGATGGGGGAAGAAAAGACCGATCGCATCGACATGCTGGTCACGCTCGCGAACCTGCCCGAGCCGCCGGAAAGCGTGCCGATCAACATGCTTATTCCCATCGAAGGCACGCCGCTTGCCGCGGCCGACGCCATCGATCCGATCGATTTCGTCCGCATCGTTGCGCTCGCGCGGGTGATGATGCCGAAATCCTGTGTAAGGCTGTCCGCCGGCAGGACGGCGATGAGCGACGAAACGCAGGCGTTGTGCTTCTTTGCCGGCGCTAACTCGATCTTTGTCGGCGACACGCTGCTGACGGCGGACAATCCCGGCGAGGACAAGGATAGCCTTCTGTTCCAGCGTCTCGGCATCGAGCCGATGGAACTCGCCACGCAATGAACGAGGCAATTCTTGCCCGCTATGACGCATCCTTGCGCGGACTGGCGCGCAAGGACCGGTTGCGGACGCTCGCACCGCGCGCCGGTCTCGACTTCTCGTCGAACGACTATCTCGGACTTGCCGCCTCCAAAAGACTTGGCGAAGCGGTTGCGGCGGCGATTGCGCGGGGCACGCCGGTTGGCGCCACCGGGTCGCGGCTGTTGCGCGGCAACGCACCGGAACATGAGCAACTGGAGGCGGACGCCGCGGCATTCTTCGGCGCCGACCGTGCGCTGTTCTTTGGCAGCGGCTACATCGCCAACTTCGCCCTGTTGACCGCGCTGCCGCAGAAAGGCGACCTGCTGGTCCTCGACGAACTCGCCCATGCCAGCATGCATGAGGGCGCGCAGGCCGGGCGCGCCGAGTTCAAGCTGGCCGCGCACAACGACGTCGACGCTGTCGAGGACGCAATCACCCGCTGGCGCGCCGAAGGCGGCACGGGGCGCGTGTGGATCGCCGTCGAAAGCCTTTACAGCATGGATGGCGACCGCGCGCCGATGGAGAGCCTGGTCGCGATGGCCGATCGGCACCAGGCATTCATCGTCGTCGATGAAGCGCATGCCACCGGCATCTGGGGACCGGACGGCCGGGGACTGGCCGCCGCGTGCCAAGGCCGCGACAACATCGTCACGCTCCACTCATGCGGCAAGGCGCTCGGCGCATCCGGTGCACTCGTCACCGGGCCGAGGACACTGTGCGATTATCTCGTCAACCGGTGCCGGCCGTTCATCTACGCCACCGCGCCCTCGCCGCTGATGGCGGTCGCGGCGCGCGAAGCGCTGACTATTCTGTCCGACGAGCCCATGCGCCGCGCTCAGCTGCAGGAACGCGTTGCCTGCGCCGGCCGCCAATTGGCCGAGCGCTGCGGCGTCGTACCCAGCGGCTCGCAGATCCAGCCATTTGTCATCGGCGACGTTGGGCGCACCATGGCGGTGGCGGCGGCCCTGCAGGCACGCGGCTTCGACATACGCGGCATACGTCCGCCGACGGTGCCCGAGGGCACATCGCGCCTGCGCATTTCGCTGACGCTCAACGTCGACGAGACCGACATTTCCGCCATGGTCGAGGCTCTCGTTGAGGTGTTGGCCACAGCATGACCAAACGCATCGTCGTCACCGGAACAGACACCGGAATTGGCAAGACAGTATTTTCGGCCGGACTTGCCGGGCTGCTCGACGGCTTCTACTGGAAGCCGGTGCAATCGGGCCTCGACGAGGAGACTGACAGCGAGGTCGTCGCCCGGCTTTCCGGCTTGCCCGACGGACGCGTGCTGCCCGAAGTCTATCGACTGACGATGCCGCTGTCGCCGCATCGATCAGCCGAAATCGACGGCGTCGCGATCGAGGCCGACGATCTTTCATTTCCGGTCCTGCCGACACCGCTCGTCATCGAAGGCGCCGGCGGGCTGATGGTGCCGCTCAATCGACAGACAAGGTTCATTGACATATTCGAACAATGGCGGCTGCCGGTAATACTGTGCGCCCGCACCGCGCTCGGCACCATCAATCATACGCTGTTGTCGATCGAGGCCCTGAGAGCCCGCTCCATCCCGCTCATCGGCATTGCCTTCATGGGCGAAGAGGTGGCCGATACGCAAAGGACAATCGTGGAATTCGGCGGCGTGCCGCAGCTCGGCAGGCTGCCGCACCTCGGTCCGCTGACGGGTGAAACGTTGAGAGATGCAATGATTTCCGGCTTCGACCTGGCCATGATTGCCGGAGGCGACTGATGGCGCAGTCTCGAGTCTGGCATCCGTTCACGCAGCACGCGCTAGAGCCCTCGATCCCTGAAATCGTGCTGACTGAAGGCGCCTATCTCCACAAGGCCGACGGCTCCCGCATCCTGGATGCGATTTCTTCCTGGTGGGTCGTCACTCATGGCCACCGCCACCCCCGCATCATGAAGGCCATCGAGACGACCGCGTCGAACCTCGACCAGATCATCTTCGCGGGCTTTACCCACGAGCCGGCCGAGCGCCTGGCCGAGGCGCTTGTCGGCCTCGCACCCGCCGGCCTTGACCGGGTGTTCTATTCCGACAGTGGCTCGACCTCAATCGAAGTCGCGCTGAAGATGGCGCTCGGCTATTTCCGCAACATCGGCGCGCCGCGTTCGCGCATCGTCGTCATGGAGCACAGCTATCATGGTGACACGATCGGGGCGATGAGCGTCGGCGCCCGTGGCGTGTTCAACGCCGCCTACGAGCCCTTGCTGTTCGAGGTCGACACCATCCCCTTCCCGGCCGCCGGGCGCGAGCAGGAAACGCTGGATCGGTTCGAGGCACTCTCCCGCGACCGGCGCGCCGCCGCGCTGATCGTCGAGCCGCTCGTGCTCGGCGCCGGCGGCATGCTCATGTATCCGGCCTGGGTTCTGACCGAATTGAAGAGGATCACTGAGGCCGCCGGCACGCTGCTGATCGCCGATGAAGTGATGACCGGCTGGGGGCGCACCGGAACCATGTTCGCCTGCGAACAGGCGTCCGTCTCGCCGGACATCCTGTGCACCTCGAAAGGTCTGACCGGTGGTACCATCCCGCTGGCCGCCACGATCGCCACCGATGCCATCTTCCAGGCTCACTATTCCGAGGATCGCAAGAAGACGTTTTTCCATTCGAGCTCCTACACCGCCAATCCGATTGCATGCGCGGCGGCACTTGCCAATGTCGAGATCTGGCACGACGAGCCGGTGGCCGATCGGATCGCGGCCTTGAGCGAGCGACAGGCCGCCGGGCTTCGACGCTTTCGCGACAACCCTCGCTTCACCGATTGCCGGACAACCGGCACCATCGCGGCACTCGACCTACGCACCGGCTCAGCCGGTTATCTGGCCGAGATCGGGCCAAAACTGCGCGCTTTTTTTCTTGAGCGCGGCCTGCTCGTGCGCCCGCTCGGCAATGTCCTGTACCTTCTGCCGCCCTATTGCATTACCGGCAACGAGTTGGATGGGCTCTATGACGCCATCGAGGAGGCCGGCGAACGCTTCGGCTCAAAGCCATGAGCCGATCATCGCGCATTCTCGGGCTTGGCCATCATGCGCCCGCGCGCAAGGTGGAGAATCCGGAAATCGAAGATCGTCTCGGGCTTGAACCCGGCTGGATCGAGCGGCGCACCGGGATACGGTCGCGCTTCTGGGCAGCGGACGAAGACACGCTGTCGGCCCTTGCCGCGCACGCCGGCGACATGGCGCTGACCAATGCCGGTATCGACCGCGGCGACATCGGCCTGCTGTTGCTCGCTACCTCCACACCCGATCATCTTCTGCCGCCAAGCGCGCCCCTGGTCGCACATCGGCTGGGACTAGGTCGCGCCGGCGCGATCGACCTGACCGGCGCTTGCGCCGGCTTCATCTATGCGCTGATGTTCGCCGACGGGTTCATTCGCCTGCATGGCAAAGCGAGCCTTGTCATTGCCGCCAACATCCTCAGCCGCCGCATCAATCCGGCCGAGCGCGCCAGCGCCGTGCTGTTTGCCGATGCCGCCGGCGCGGTGGTGATCGGTCCGTGCGATGACCCGGATCGAGGCATTCTCGGCGCTTCGGTGGATTCGGACGGCTCGCGTTACGGGCTGATCCAGATTCCTGCCGGTGGAAGCAACAATCCGTTCCATGGCGGCCTCGACCTCGAGCAGACCCGGATGACGATCACCGATGGCCGCGAAGTGTTCGCCAAGGCCGTGGAGATGATGACCGCCTGCTCGAGAGATGCGCTCACTGCTGCCCGACTGAGGCCGCAAGACCTCGATCGTTTCGTGCCGCATCAGGCCAATGCTCGCATTTTCGACGCGGTCGGCAGGAACCTCGGCATCACAGATCACTCGATGGTCAAGACGATCGCCGAATATGGCAACTCTTCCGCCGCGACGATCCCGCTCTCGTTGTCGCTCGCCCATCGGGCGCAGCCGTTTCGGCCTGGCGAGAAAGTCCTCTTGGCGGCAGCGGGTGCGGGTCTCAGCGGCGGCGCGCTTGTCGTGGGAATTTAGCAAAGCAACGCTTGCGCATAGGACTGCTCATGAATGAGACTATGAGAATGGCTCAATACGCAAATAGTCGCCGGCAAGCTCCATAGAGCTGGGTTCCGTGCGGTGCTCCGCGATGTCTAAGTATCGACCCACTTGCTCAAATCGCAGCGCTCATCGAAGGCCAGCAAAACCTCATGCAGAGCGAAAATCCTCAACCGCCCGTTTCAAAGACGCTCGCCCCATTTCGAAACAAGGTGTTTCGCTCAATTTGGACGGCCACCCAGATTTCCAGCCTCGGTTGGCTAGTGCAAACGGTCGCCATCAGTTGGCTTATGGCAACGATTTCAGCGTCCGACCTTATGGTGGCTCTCGTCCAGGCCGCATCCACACTGCCGGTGTTCTTCCTCTCAGTTTTCGCCGGAGCCATTGCCGACAACTTCAGCCGCCGGTGGGTGATGTTTGCGGGACACTGCCTGATAGCATCGGCGTCGATGACGCTGATGATTTCTGTGGGTCTGGGATTTGTCAGTCCTTGGCTGATTCTCGGGTTAGGTTTCCTGGCCGGCTGCGGCTTTGCCTTGAATGATCCGGCCTGGCACGCTTCGGTCGGCGATATCCTTCACAAACGCGACATTCCGGCCGCAGTGACGCTTATGTCCGTCGGATACAACATTGTGCGCAGCGTTGGTCCGGCCTTAGGGGGCGTGATCCTGGCCGTCTTTGGGCCGCTGGCCGCTTTCGCCTTGGCTGCGGTGAGTGATCTGGCGCCTATAAGCGCGATATGGCGCACCAAATGGGAGGTCCGCTCTTCGCCTCTCCCTCGTGAGAGAATGACGACGGCAATTCATGACGGAGTGCGCTTTACGGCGATGTCTTTGGAGATCAGGGCAGCGACCGCCCGAGCAGCTCTTTTCGGATTGGCAAGCATCTCCATTCTGGCGTTGCTCCCTCTCGTCGTCCGGGATCAGTTGAAGAGTGGGCCAATTGTCTACGGTATCTTATTGGCCGGCTTCGGCATGGGTGCTTTCATCGCGGGCATGGGCAACGGCTTCTTGAGGAAGGTCACGTCTCAAAACAGGCTGGTGGCCTTCGCCTCTGTGGCTTGTGCAGTCTGTTGCCTCTCCCTTGCCCTGACATCGTCGGTTCCTGTGGCGGCCATTTCGCTGGCGCTCGGCGGAGCGGGTTGGCTTATCACCTGGACGGGCATTGACGTGTCGGTGCAGTTGGCAAGCCCAAGGTGGGTTGTAGGCCGCACGCTCTCCATTTACTACGCCTTGAGCGCAGGCGGTATGGCTGCTGGCAGCTGGATCTGGGGTTCTGTCGCGCAAAACTATTCCTTGACCTCAGCATTGGAGGGCGCCGCGGGCGCTCTGTTGCTGGTTGCAGCAGCGGGGATCGTGTTGCCGGTCCGTCCCTGGGAAGAAACGGATCAAGAAAGTTCAGTTTTTCATCCGCCGGACGTGGCTCTCGATCTGAAACCCAGAAGTGGCCCTATCGTGGCCAAGGTCGAGTATTTGATATCGGAGGAAAATATCGAGGCCTTTCTGGGCTACATGCGCACGCGGCGACACGTCCAGAGCCGTGCCGGTGCACGAAACTGGACGCTCCAGCGAAATCTGCAAACACCGTCACTTTGGACGGAGACATTCCGCACCCCCACCTGGATGGACTTTCTCCGCCTAAATCATCGACTCACCGCAGCAGATAAGGAAGTCGGCCAGCATCTCCTGTCACTGCATGAAGGAGAGGTGCCTCCGCAGACAGTGCTTTCGATTGAACGAACGACCGAGGCAATTCGTACCCGTACCTCGACAATCTTTTCTCGTCCTCCAAGATGACGCCATCAAGCTGCTATCCAGGGACAGGGTGGATCACCGGTGCTTTGCAGAGCACAGCCTCACGCCGAGAGCAGCGTGCTCCGAGTTGTGCGATCGAGCGCACCCAGGCGAGATGATGATGAACGCGGCGTCAAGTGGAGTCCCCTGCATGCGCTTGCGGAGTCTTCTGCGAGAGCCCATGCCGACGAGCGCCAAACAAGGTCTGATGCCTTCGGAGTCGTGGCCTCAACTCATCGATTCGCGAGAAAAGCATCGAATGCAGCAGCAACGGCGCGAACAACAAAGCGGTGCTCCGGCCGCACGCGGATGAAGCCGTTTTCGACGTCCACGATCCCCTCCTCAGCCAGCGTCACCAAACGCTCAACTGAATCGAGAAAACGAGCTGGTTCGATTTCGTGGGCGGCACAGATGGTCGGCACGTCGGCCTCCAAATCGCACATCAGTCGCTCGATGATTGCTGCGCGCACCCGGTCATCGTCGGTCAGCCGGTGGCCCTTTGATGTCGCCAGACGTCCACTTGCGATGTGCCGGGCGTAAGAATCCCGTGTTACTTCGTTCTGAACGTACCCCTCGCCGACTCGGCCAATAGCCGACGCGCCGAAGCCGATCACGGTTTTGCAAGTATCGGCCGAGTATCCCAGCGAATTACGCCGCAGGCGCCCGGTCTTCTGCGCTAGCGCGAGTTCGTCGTCCGGCAGAGCGAAATGATCGAGCCCGATCTCCCGGTAGCCGGCGCCAACCAGTGTCTCGGCGACAGCTGCAGCCTGTTCGGCGCGAACATCGCCGTCCGGTAGACCTGCCTGCTCGATTAGGCGCTGATTCTTTATCACGGAAGGAATATGCGCGTAGCCGAACACCGCAAACCGGTTGGGGCGCATGGCGACCGCAGCCATCGCGGTCTGGATGCAGGACTGCACAGTCTGTTTCGGGAGACCGAAGATGAGATCGAAGTTGATATGGCCAACGCCATGCCGGCGGAGATTTTCGACGGCAGCGGCCGTCTGCACCTTACTCTGGATCCGATTGATCGCCTTTTGCACATCGGGATCAAAGCTCTGCACGCCGATGCTCGCGCGGTTGACACCGGTAGCTGCCAAGGGTTCGGCCATTTCCGGTGTGAACGTTCGGGGATCGATCTCCACGGCGATCGCAGCAGTTTTGCTGAAAGCGAAGTGGCGGCGTAGAAATTCCATCAGCGCCAAGTGCTCGGCTGGCCCGATAAGGTGAGGCGTTCCGCCGCCGAAATGCACATCGCTCACCGGCAGCCCTTGCCGAACTTGCTCCGACACCAAACTGATCTCCTGACGCAGCACGCCAAATAATTAAGGATCGGGCCGTTGCGACGGGTGACGGCGGTAGGGAAGCCGCAATACCAGCACATGGATCGGCAAAACGGAATGTGGAAATAGAGCGACACCGATTCGTCGGCCGGGAGGCCCCCCAGCCATTCCTCATAATCGTCAGCACCAACCGCCGCAGAGAAGTCTGGCACAGTCGGATAGATGGTATACCAAGGCGGCCGGGGGTCCCGGTACTTTGTCAGGATTGAGGTGTGCAAGGAGCTGTCGTCCCACGTCGCTGATCCATCATTGTTTCGTTGCGCGCTCGTCCTGTCTCTGACCTAAGTCAGTGCGTCCCGCTTTCTCCGCGTTTTCAAGGCGGAGGCGGCGATGTCGCAGTCTCGCTTGGACAGGACGGTATCAACCGAGCGCGCGTGCCATGGTCCGCCTGAGGTGATGGTGCGGTGCCGCATTCAACGTTTGAGTACGTGACGCCGATGCAGTGTGCTTGAGGCGTCTGCGGAAGAACTTTGCAATGCGAAATTCATGTCCGACGCCAAACGTCGCAACGCACCTGTCAAGCCTCGGTCAGACGCCATCCAGGTCCAGCCAGCGGCCTTCCCTGCCGGCCGAAAAACCATACCGGCTTTAGCCACCGAGACGCTCTAAAGCTGACGTCCGCTCATTTGATGAAAGGAAGGCGCCGCTAGGGGGTGCACAAGGCTCCCCAGCTTGACGTCGCTTCGAGCGATGAGCGGCGGTGTGGCTTGTCGTCAAGCGCCGGGCAGCGTGCCCCCTACCGATATCCCGAAAAGATCGACCAAGATCGCCATCCCGACGCCACACGCGGTCTGGATGAGGCCGACCATGAAAATGCGATTGGCGCGTTCGTAGATGGGGCGGCGCAAGGAACTCATGTCGAGCAGCATGGACAGCGCTCTCATCTGCAGTGCGATGCCGAGCAGGATCGGCACTACGGCGAACAGATCGTAGAGTTGCCATGGCAAGGGGTTCGCCGCCCAATGAGTGAGGAAGCCGAGCGAAAAGGCAAGCAGGATACCCACGGCAGTGATTGTGCCGTTGCGGAAAATGGTCTCGATCAGTTCTTCCTTCGGATCGTGCTCGTCCAAGCGGCTTCCTTTCGTTGCTCTTTCCGTCGAGACTAAGTTCTCGAGAATGCTGTTCATCGCCAATTACTCGAGGCGAGCCCTAGGCAACCGTTTCAGGGTGCGATCCCTTCTCGCTATCGGCCGCGCAATGTACCTGCACGGCGAACTTACAGCGGCGAAAAGGTGCTTCGGCCACCATGCGACACATCGGACGTGGACGCCCTCTGTTCCTGGCGCAGCCCTTGCGGACCGCACGCGCGCAGTAATCCTTCTCGGTAGCGCATGAAGCGGCCTCCGTTGCGGTCAGACGGGAAGCCGTCGCTGTTAAACGAGACTGTCACATATCGAACATGGCGAACCGTGTCGCACATTGCTTTTCGCAGTGACCCTCAAAAAAAGTGATTCCAGCGAGACGAAGGCGCGTCGGCCCAATTTTGGTGTCGGCCGCATCTACGCTTCAGGTTGGCATGTCGCTTGCTGCTCTATTCCGAGGCTGCAGCGGTCTGACCGGAGTGTTTCACATATAAACGATAATGAATCTCCTAGCAGAAAACACTATTCTAAGTACATGTGGCTTTTACGCTGGATAACCTCCCATGTCAAGCGCTTTTACGTCCACAAATTGGAGACAACACGCACAAAATTTAGAGTAAAGCTTGCTCTTACGCCTCTATCCTTTTTATTCCTTCATGGAGATCTAGACATGTACATCAAGATTCGTCTTCTCGGCTTAACTGCTCTGATCGCCGCCTCCGTCGTTCGAGCAGCTGGCGCCGAGCGGGAACCGGCTGAGTACATCAAGATCTGCGACGTCCTCGGCTCGGGGTATTTCTATATTCCCAACACCGAGACCTGCCTGCGCATCGGCGGCTATGTCCGTTATGATATCGGCCTGGGTGATGTCCGATCGTATGACAGCGCAAGAACCTCGGATGTGAGAACTGGCGAGGACCAAGGCACTTGGCGAAACAACACACGCTTCACGTTCAAAACTTGGAGCGGCCAGCAGACCGAGCTCGGCGCGTTGACGACCTATACCGAAACCCACGTGAATTTTGGCAATAGCGCTAACTCGCGTGACAGTCCTCAGAACTATGGTTTCAACAGCGGCCTCGCACTGGCTTCTGCCTGGGTCGAGCTGGGGGGCCTGCGAGTTGGCAAGGACGGGTCGGCCTTCGATACGTTTGTAAGCTACGCTGGCAACGTTCTCGATAGTATGCTCGTTCGGTCGGCCGGCTTCGACACCAACGTGGCTCAGTACTACTTCGACGCCGGCAACGGCATTTCGACCGTGATTTCGCTCGAACAAGGATCGGGCTCAGCCGGTACTATCGACAGCTATATTCCGCACGTTGTCGCCGGCTTGAAATACACGCAAGGCTGGGGCTCGATCACCGGCGTCGCGGCTTATGACAGCAACTACGAAGCTTTGGCCGGCAAGATCCGTGTCGACGTCGCTGTCACAAACCAGCTGTCGCTGTTTGGACTGTTCGGCTACGGTTCCAATGGCAGTCTCAACGAGGACTCAAACGGCGCAATCGCCAATCATGTGCGCGGCTCGTACAAAATCTGGAACGGCCAGTGGGCTTTCTGGGCGGGCGCCACCTACGAGTTTGACGAGAAAACTTCGTTCAACTTTCAGGTCTCGAGTGATCAGCTCAAGAATTCTGGTTTGGCTGCAAACGTCGTCTATATGGTCGTTCCTGGCTTCACGGTCACAGCCGAGGTCGATTACGACCGCTACGGCAACTTTGGCGTCGGCCCTGCCGACCCTACCACCGTCAAGGGCACGAGCAAGCCGAACAGCGTCGGCGGCATTCTCCGCTTCCAACGCTCATTTTGAAATCTCTCCAGCCGCGAGCATCTCTGGCAAAGGCACTTGCCTCGACAACGCACGCATAGAGAGCTTCTTTCGCCATCCTTGAAGTCTGCATCGACCGTCCACGGCCCATCGTACCAACTTGAGACTGAAAGGGGTGAGCCCTGTGTAATACAGCCTAGCCCTTGACCTGCCCAATGAACCGGCCAGGGGTGGTCAGTTCAAATTCGGGGCCGTTTAGAGGGCAGTGTGAGGCCGTGTCAGGTAAGTGCCACTGCTATGTCGGGACCGCGACACGCCTGTCGCTGTGGATGGCTGGAATTGCCCTTCGCGGCGCCATTCATTCTCTCAACATTTACGTGATAATGCACGCTTAGTCCGATCCGCGTGGCAGCACCCATCCTAGGTCGCTATCGGGTGGCCTTAAACCTGAACAGCTCCATCGTCGCGGCTGCTGCCGAAGCAGGAGCAATCACAGGGACCCGCACTGGTGCTTGTCAGCCGTCTGACCCGCTACTTCGTCTTAGGAAGAGCATTGTCTTTGCCAAAAGCCGGCCAGTATTTCGAGATTGCCAGTGTGGCGCCGGCTGAAGAGAAATGACCATAGTCGAAATACATAAACTCTCCTCTGTCGGAATAGGGGCAGCGTCCTGCGCTGCACAGGAATTTCAGCGGATCGATGAATGTGGCGCCTTTGGTAAATGAGCGCACACGTTCGTTGATGCCGGGGTCCATCGCCATCGGCCAGGACGTATCGTCCAGATTTTGGCGCTTGGCGAAGAACGCAATTTTCCGGACGTCAGTTGGGAACTGCGGAGACTGGCCGATGACAAACACGCGCACGCCCAGGGCACGAAGCGTATCGATTGTTTGCTGAAGACCGTCGAAGCCTCTGACCTCATAGTCACTCCATTTACCGCTGAGGATAACCGTCTTGATGTCCGCTTCCAAGATGATGTCCAAGGCCTTGCGATTGAACCGGACACAATCAAGACGAGCGTAAGAGTAGTAAGAGAGTATCGGCGGGCAGCCGGCGTACGTATATTTCACGATGTTCGCCTGCAACCGATTTATGTTAGCACCCAGGCCGGAAACATAGTGCGCGGCGAAGGAGTCGCCCCACAAAAAAACCGTTGTTGGAAAACCGCGAGTGCGCGTGCAATCCTCCATATTCCAGCTTTCGATCCGGCTGGTGCCCTCGTTGAAACAGATGCCATTCCTCCAGTCCCCGACGGAAATGCGCCGCTGGACATAGTCCGGAAACCGTTGCGGAAAGCCGTTGCCGAGCGCCCCCGCCGCTCCGCCGGCACAAAGAACAACGATCGCGAGCGCTGAAAAGGCAAAGATAGGCCCCGGGGCGGTGAAGGCCCTCTTCTGTCGAAACGGCTGCTCTACAAACTTCCAGGAGAATGCAGCCAATGCGAGGCTTGCTACCAACATCGCACCGGTCATCAAAGGATCGAGTTTTTGGAACGAAAGATAATGCGCGAACGCATTGAGCGGCCAGTGAACAAGATACAAAGAATACGAGATGAGCCCAATCCAGACCAGCGGCCGGACTTCGAGCATGCGGCTGGCGACCGTCGAGGGGGAATTTTGGCCAACATAGATCAGAAGGGCCGTTCCGATGCATGGATACAAGGCGTTGTAGCCTGGGAACGGGTCGCTCTCCGAAAGCGCGAAGAACCCGATGGCGAGAAGGCCAAATCCGGCCAACCCCACCGACTCCATCAGGAATCTGTTGCCCAACGGCGGGGGGCGTTTGAGCATGAGCAGGGCGCCCAACATGAGTTCCCAGATTCGGGTCGGCAGCAGATAGAATCCGGCGGTGGGCGCCAGCGATGTCGCCATCACCGCCATTACGAAGCTGCAGAGAATTATCGGAAGAAGTGTCGTCAGCCAGCGCTTCCCGATGTAGCGATAGATTAGGAACATCAGGATTGGGGCGAAGATGTAGTACTGCTCCTCTACGGAAAGCGACCAGGTGTGCAACAGTGGTCGAAGCGCGGCATCGATCGAGAAGTAACTTGACGTTTTCCAGAAAAAAACGTTCGACCAGAAGGTCGAGGCAGCTATGATGCTAAGACCGAATTCGCGCAGATCCGATGGCAGAAGAATGAACAATGCGGCAATGCAGGTGAGAAGCATCACAAAGACGAGAGCCGGCAGAATGCGCCGGGCACGGCGCCAGTAGAAGTTGACGATCGAAAATTGGCCGCGTTCAAGGTCATCCAAGAGGCTTCCGCTGATAAGGTAGCCGGAGATGACGAAGAAGATATCAACCCCGCTAAAGCCACCCGGGATCGCCGAAATTCCGAAATGAAAGAGTACGACCGGAAGTACAGCAACAGCCCTAAGGCCCGCGATATCGCGCCTATATTGCATCCAGCGGTTCCTTTGATTTTAGATCAGGACGAGATTGGAAGCTTTCAATCTCCGGTAGGAGTGCTGCCAAGATAAGGGCCGGTATCAGCCACCTTTATCCGTCCCGAACGTTCTGTAAGTGGCAACTGGTACAGAAGCACGATCGCCATCGCCGGACTTGACGGCCTGATTGTCGAGCAGATCGCGCGGATCGTTGACCATCACGGCCAGGTTAAATCCTGTCGAACAACCAAGCGGCTGTTTGAAGGATTCTTCATTGGGTAAGGCACCATATGAGGGACAGACCGGCGGACGGGCGTGATAGACAATCGCCTCAATTCGCACTGAGCCGGCGTCGTGTTGATCGAGCAATTGAATGTTGTCTGCTTCGATTGCCAACTGCCTGGCCTGATGGGCTACCCCTGCGCTGAGCTGGGGCGAACCGCTGATGAGGAGGTGGAGGGCATCGAATCGGCCGCGACTGGCCTTGTTTAGGAAATCACGCAAACGCTGCCGTTCGGAAGCGCGCAGGCTTTGCAACGTCAGGAGGGTGGTCTCCTCTCGGACAAGCATTGATGCCGATGGTTCGACATCAACTGGCGTAGTGCTTGTGCAGCCACTTACGCTTGGTGCCAGAGCGACAAAGAGGACTATAAAACGCAACATCATTGGACGACACTATTCGATGATGAAGCCGAGACCGCCCTGGGCGCTTGGCGCGCCCGCACGGATAGCAGCGCGGTCTCGCGGGGGACTTGCCACGGAATTCGTCGGAGCGCCCCCTCCGTTCAAAGCCGGTGCCGCCCGCTCCGTAGGTGCGCTCATCTGGTTTGGGTTGGAGCCTGGTCTTACAATGTAAGGCGTAACTAGAATGACCAGTTCTGACTCCTCTTTTTGAAACGAGGACGAGCGAAAAAGCGGTCCCAGGATCGGCATTTCTCCGAGCCAGGGAAAGGCCCTGACATCATTGTTGACGTTCCGCCTGATTAGACCGCCGATTGCGAAGCTCTGCCCACTGGCGAGTTCGACGACCGTATCGGCTCGGCGCGTGGAAACTGCCGGCACGGAAATTCCGTTGATTTGCACGGCACCTTGCGTCGACAGTTCACTGACTTCGGGCGTTACGTGAATGTTGATTTGATTGTTGCTGAGAACTGTCGGCACAAATTCCAGACTGACGCCGAAGTGACGGAATTCAACCGATACCTGCCTGTTTTCCTGCAGGACAGGAATGGGAAATTCGCCGCCAGCTAGAAAGCTGGCTTTTTCACCCGACATAGCGGTGAGGTTCGGCTCAGCCAGGACGGAAGCTATATGCTCCTTGGCGAGCGCGTCGAGAACCGCGCTGACGTTGACGACACCGTTGTCGAATCCGATTTCTGCTGTACCGCCACCCTGGGTTGAACCAGATCCAGCGCTTGCACCGCTTCCGCTTAGAACGCCCACTTTGAAATTGCCGATTTGACCGAAGGCGGACAGGTTGACGCCAAGTGACTTCATGGCGCTGCGTGAGACTTCGGCTACGCGCACGCTGAGGTTAACTTGCAGGGATCCAGCGACCTTGATGTTGTTGACGACTTGCGCTCCGTCGCCCAGATATTGCTCAGTGACTCTTTTTGCGGTGTCGGCGACCTCTGCGTCGGGCGCCGTCCCGCTAAGGATTGCGCCGCGCGGCGTATAGTTGACGCGGATGGGATAGTCGCCGACCTGCTCCCGCAACATGGCGCGTAAATCCCCGATCGGTTGCGTGACAACGATACGCAATTCGGCGAGAGGCTCGCCGTTGCCGTCCAAGGCGAATAGGCTGGTCCGCCCCGATTTCTTGCCAAAGACGAAGATTGTTTTGCTCGATGGTGCCTGAAAATCCGCGATCGTCGGGTCAGCAACAAAGATGGTCGTGGCTGGCGCGGGCAGATGAACGGTCTCCCCGAGCGAAGAGGAAAGGGTCAGCGTGGCATTGATGCTATTCGAAGCCGCACGCGGCGCGCCTTTGTCCTGCTTGTTTTGCGCCGCGACACCAAGTGGGAAAGTCACAATAAGCGCGCAGAGGAGATGGCCCAGGTAACGGGGCACTGCAGGTCTCGGAACCTTGATGGCGATCGCCCGCCAATTGAGCGCAGGGCAAGGATGTTGAAGGATCAGCAAAATAGATCTTCTTTCGATTCGACAAACTATGCGGATGACGCGTCAGTCAATTCTAGAATGTAGCCAATGCCACGGATGGTCTTGATCCGTGGCGTTGCACCTGATCTGGTCAGATGTCCACGTAAACGATAGATTCCGACTTCAAGCGCGTTGGCAGACACGTCGTCGTTGAACGAATAGAGGTGATCTTCCAACTGCGCACGGGGCACGATGCGGCCTGCCCGGTTAAGCAGATGCTCTAGAATACAGAGTTCGCGACGTGCGATCATCATTGGGTGCCCAGCAACGAAAACCTGCCGGGCGACCGGATCGAAGTTGAGATTGCCAAATACGAGCCTCAGGTCGGTCATCTGTGACGCCCGGCGCAGAATGGCTCTCATTCTGGCGATAAGCTCATCGGTAGAGACGGGTTTGAGCAGAAAGTCGTCCGCACCACCGTTGAAGATCGCAATTCGCTTATCGAGATCGTTAAGGCTGCTCATAATGACGGCAGGAACTGAATGCCCGTGGGTCCTCAACTGCCTCAGCCAACCCAAGCCATCGCCATCTGGCAGAGCCAATTCCAGCAGGAGAATTTCATAGCTGGCGCAAGAAAATGCACTCGAGGCCAGTTCCAGAGTACCAACGACATCAACGACGAAGCCGCCATCCCCGAGCGCAAGTCGCATGGCGCGCGCAAGATCCGCATGATGATCCACGAGCAGCGTTCGCATTTCATCTCCTATCGAAGAGAGACGCGTCACCGGCGGCCATCTGATCGGAGCACACGGCGCACAACTCGTCGCATCTCTCGGAACAGGTCCGAGTTGGAGGGACATGCAAGTCGCTCGGTGGCAATAGGCGCGGGTGAGGACCAACTGACGGGCTCAAATACGCCGGTCGGCGAACCCACGACGCCAGCAACCCGCGTGCGATTTCTCGTTGCATCATCTCTCCTACGTGCAGCCCCTGCGCTCGCAAGGCAGCGTCGCGGCCCAGAGCCCGATTCCCACAGAGGGTAGGGTTAGCTTTCGAGAAACTGATTGAACAAATCGATTATTTGGATCGAATGCATCCACGGTATGGATGCAGCGCCGCATCTTCAACGACTGCGGCTTCCTGATGGATTGTTGTGTCTGTCGTGCTCTGCTATTTCGCTGTCCTTCAAGGCTGGCGAGTCTGGTGGAACCTGCGCGTCATTGGCTGTGGTAGCTTGATGCTCAAAAATGGAGCGCCCCGCGGAAAGCCGCTCTCAGATTTCCAAAAAGCCTTGCTGGTCCAAAAGAGCACTTCGCATCTCGACACCAAAATGGGCGAGGAAAACTGACGTCTGACAGGGATGTGTATGCAACAGCCGATTTGCGGCACCAGGAAACGACCGCGTTCAGGCTGGAGATCGACGACCAACGGCTCCTCGATTTCCGCATTCAGGCCACGACGATCGACCGCTTTCCAAGCTCTTCCTGTGCGGGCGGATGCCGGCAAACAGCAGCACAGGGTCAGGGAAACCGCGAGCGGGCCTGCTTGATCGCCATGATCACATTGCCGCTGTTGCGCGTGCGGACCGGAATGCATTCGGTCCAGCCGGTGGCAATTTCGGTCAGCACCATCGTCTGCACGAAGCTCCCCGACCAAGACGTGCCCGAATGCGCTCAACAAAGCCGGGCGGCGGATCTTTCCAATCGCCGAGGTGCGGGCTTGCACCGAGCGGCGAACTGCCGAACTCATTCCTGCCCGGCGGCGCTGGCCGCCGCGAGCGACGATGCGGACCTCAGCCGCTCCGAAGCCTCCCACAACACGATGAGCGCCTCGCGGACATCGCTGCCGTAACAGCGGCTGCGGCTCTTGCTCGCAGACGGCCTCTGCTCACGACGGTTCATAAGACGGATCGCGCGCGCTTGCGATAATAGCCGATTACCGCCCCGAACTCATTCAGAATGCGCCGCTTGTCAACGCCGCGATAACGCTCCACGATCGCCGCTTCAGTTCCGACCGTGTCGCCATGCTGAGCCGCGCCATACTTCCCCCGAACCGGAATGGCACGACCTGTCCAATGCGGCTCGTTGCCTTCGTTAATTCGCTGACCGGAAAGGTACCGGAAGTCGTCTAACGCATCTTACCCGCTGAAACGGCGGCAACACCTCGACCTCAATCGCAGATCTTAGGAAATAGACGATCGCGTGGGGCCTGTGAGCATCCGTTCACCGGATTTCCGTCATCGGCTGAGGCGAATTGCCACCATCGACCGTTATCGGATGGGCCGCGATACGTCGCCGTATCATGATTAGGGGGCGCACCTAGCGGAGCCATAGCTCTCCACCCAGCCATGTTCCCCTCGTTGGAAGATGTCCGGCGGACCAGAGGGGTGCTGTCCCGTCAGCTTTTCCTGAAGAGCGGCCAAGGCAATCCCTACCAATCCATCACCACCTTCCCCGAATTGCCGCTCTTCATCGCCTCGAAACCGTCGAGGTAGTCATCGACCCCGATGCGGTGTGTGATCAGGCCCGACACGTCGAGAGGACCCTGCACCAGCGCGATCATCTTGTACCAGGTCTCGAACATCTCGCGGCCGTAGATGCCCTTGAGATGCAGCATCTTGAAGATGACCTTGTTCCAGTCGATCTCGAAGCCGGTCGGCGCAATGCCCAGAATGGCGATCTTGCCGCCATTGTTCATGGTATCGATCATGTCGCGGAAGGCGGGGGCTGCGCCCGACATTTCGAGGCCGACGTCAAACCCCTCGGTCATGCCGAGCGCCGGCATGACGTCGCGCAGCTTTTCCTTCGAGGCGTCGACGACATGCTGGACGCCGAGCTTTTTCGCCAGTGCCAGCCGCACCGGGTTGATGTCAGTGATGACCACTTTGCGCGCACCGACGCATTGGGCGACGAGCGCGCCCATGATGCCGATCGGCCCGGCGCCAGTCACCAGCACGTCCTCGCCGACCAGATCGAAGGACAATGCGGTGTGGACGGCATTGCCCAAGGGATCGAAGATCGCGGCAATCTCATCGGGCACATCGTCGGGGATCGGCACGACATTGTGCTGCGGGATCGCCAGATACTCGCCGAACGCGCCCGGACGGTTGACGCCGACGCCGAGTGTGTTGCGGCACAGATGCCCTCGCCCGGCGCGACAGTTGCGGCAATGGCCGCAGACGATGTGGCCTTCGCCCGATACACGCTGGCCGACCTTGTATTCGGTGACCGCTGCGCCGAAATCGGCAACGGTGCCGACGAATTCATGGCCCGTCACCATCGGCACCGGCACCGTCTTCTGCGCCCACTGGTCCCAATTGTAGATGTGCACGTCGGTGCCGCAGATCGCCGTCTTCTTGATCTTGATCAGCACGTCGTTGGGGCCGATTTCCGGCACCGGCACCTCTTCCATCCAGATGCCCGGTTCGGCCTTGGCCTTCACAAGCGCCTTCATCATGTTCGACATCAGGATTTCCCTATTCCGTGATTGCGCTTCTGGCGAGATAGCCTGCACAACGGGAAGGTAGGCCACTAACTCGTTTGAACGTCCGGAATGGTCAGCCCCGCCTGCTCGGCCTCGCGGCGCAAATTCTGACGGGGCCTGGGGCCGATCTGCTGGATCACCAATCCGGCTGCCAGTGAGCCAAGGTCGCCGCAGGTCTGCAAGTCACGGCCTTGCGTGTAGCCATGCAGGAAGCCGGCGGCATAGAGATCGCCGGCGCCCGTCGTGTCGATCAGCTCCTTGATGGCGGTCGCCTTGATCACCACGGTCTCGTCGCCGCGCACGATCACCGAGCCTTTTTCCGATCGGGTCACGGCGGCGATGCGGCAATCCTTGCGAATCTGCGCCAGCGCTTCGTCGAACGACGCCGTCTGGTAAAGCGATTTGATCTCGTGGCTGTTGGCAAAGACGATGTCGACGGTACCCGAACGCATCAGCTCGAGGAACTCGTCGCGGTAGCGGTCGACGCAGAACGAATCCGACAGGGTCATCGACACTTCGCGGCCTGCCGCGTGCGCCAGCATCGCCGTCTGGCGGATTGCTTCCTTGGCGCGCGGCGGATCCCACAGATAGCCTTCGAAATAGGTGACCTTGGCGCCAGAGGCCTTGTCCGCCTCGACATCCTCAGGCCCGAGCTCGACGCAGGCGCCGAGATAGGTGTTCATCGAGCGCTCGCCGTCGGGCGTGACGAAGATCATCGAGCGCGCCGTCGGCGGTTCACCCTTGAGCGGCGTGGTGTCGAAGGCGACGCCTTGCGCATGGATGTCGTGGGCGTAGATTTCGCCCAGCGCATCGTTGGAGACCTTGCCGAAGAAGGCGGCGCGGCCGCCAAAGCTGGCGACGCCGGCCGCCGTGTTGCCGGCGCTGCCGCCGGAGGCCTCGATCGCCGGACCCATGCGGCTGTAGAGCAGCTCGGCGCGCCTTGTGTCGATGAGGTTCATCGCTCCCTTGATGATGCCGTTGGTCTCGAGGAATGCCTCGTCGCACTGGGCGATGATGTCGACAATGGCATTACCGATGCAGAGCACGTCATAATCCGCATCAAAATCTCCGCCAAAAACCCGAGCCGGCTTCTTGCCATGCCGGCCGGGCGTGGTCTCGCGAGTTGAAATGGGTTGCCGCATGCGCTTGATCCAGCCGCCCTCACGCAGCTGCCGGTCCTGCTTCACGCAGCAAATCGTCAGCTTTGTCCGTCTTCTCCCAGGTGAACTCAGGCTCTTCACGCCCGAAGTGTCCGTATGTCGCCGTCTTGCGGTATATCGGGCGTAAGAGATCAAGCATCTTGATGATGCCTTTCGGTCGGAGATTGAAAACCTCGAGAACAAGGCGCTCGATCCTTTTTTCCTCGATCCTTGCGGTTCCGAAAGTATTGACCATGACAGAAACCGGACTGGCCACGCCGATCGCGTAGGCAAGCTGAACCTCGCAGACCTCCGCAAGGCCGCTGGCAACGATGTTCTTCGCGACATACCGGGCGGCATAGGCCGCCGAGCGGTCAACCTTGGATGGGTCCTTGCCCGAAAAGGCACCGCCGCCGTGACGCCCGGTCCCACCGTAGGAATCGACGATGATCTTCCGTCCTGTGAGGCCGCAGTCGCCGGCAGGCCCACCGACCACGAACCGCCCTGTTGGGTTGACCAGAAATCTGATCCCCGAAGTATCCAGGTGGGCCGGCAGGACCGGTTTTATGATCTCCTCAATGACGCCTTCGCGGACCGTGGCTTGTGAGACCGCTTCGTCATGCTGCGTCGACAGGACTATGGTATCCAGCGCCACCGGGCGGAGCCCTTCGTAGCGTACGGACACTTGAGATTTCACGTCCGGACGCAGCCAGCCAAGCTGTCCCGCTTTCCGGACCTCGGCCTGTCTTTTCGTCAAATGGTGAGCGAGTTGGATCGGCAGGGGCATCAATGTATCCGTCTCGTTGCATGCGAATCCAAACATGATGCCCTGATCCCCTGCCCCCTGCCCGAGATCCTGCCCTCGTCCTTCATCAACGCCCTGGCTTATGTCGGGCGACTGCTCGGTGAGGGCCAGAACGACGGCGCAACGTCGACCATCAAAGCCAATCGCATCATCGTCGTAGCCAATATCGAGTATCGTATCGCGGGCGACTTGGCTGTAATCGATGTGGGCATGGCTGGTGATCTCGCCAGCCACAACGACCATCCCCGTCTTCACCAACACTTCACAGGCGACGCGCGCCTTCGGATCGGTGCGCAGGACCGCATCGAGAATGGCATCGGAGATGTTGTCTGCCATCTTATCGGGGTGTCCCGCGCCGACGGATTCGGAAGAGAACACGAACTGCCTGGTCATAAAAATGCCCTCGCTTCAAGTGCTGGAGTTAGTGAGGAGTTTCTGGATTGGGGTGGCTTATCGGTCGGGGATGCCGGGAACATCGAACGCAGTGCAGAAGTCGGCAACGTCTCTTCGTACGCTCGCATGAACTTCCTGGTCATCGGGCTGGCGGCAGACCGAGTCGATGAAAGCGGCGATCTGCACCATCTCCGTTTCGCGCATGCCCATGGACGTCACCGCTGGCGTCCCTAAGCGGATGCCGCTTGTCAGCGCCGGATGCCGCCGGTCGCCCGGGACCATATTGAAATTCGCAATGATGCCTGCACGCGATAAGCGCTCCGCATAGGCTTTGCCTGACAGCGGCCGGTCCCGAAGATCAAGGATCAGCATGTGATTGTCAGTGCCCCCGGTGACGAGTTCATAACCTCGCTCCAGAAGCGCCTGGGCCAGAGCCTTGGCGTTGTGGACGATCTGCTGACCGTAGACACGAAAGGACGAGTTCGCTGCTTCCTGCAAAGCGACGGCAAGCGCGGCGATAGTATTCATATGCGGTCCGCCTTGCAGAAGAGGGAACACGGCGCGGTCTATACGTTTGGCCAGATTGTGTTTGCTCTTCGGATGATGGAGGGGCTGATAACGGTCTTCATTCCTTGATAAAATGAAGCCACCCCGGGGACCGCGGATCGACTTGTGAGAGGTGCTGGTGACCACATCGCAATGGGGCACGGGGTTCGGATGCACTCCTGCGACAACCAGGCCGCTGATGTGGGCGATGTCAGCCACCAGATACGAGTTCACCTCCGAAGCAATTTCGGCCATTGCCGCGTAGTCAAAAATACGCGGATAAGCAGTTCCGCCGACCCAAATTAGCTTCGGGCGTTCCCGCTTGGCGGTCTCGCGCAAGTGGTCATAGTCAATTTGCTGTGTCTTTTCGTGCAGCCTGTACGGGACGCGCTGATAATCGCTGCCGGAAAAATTGACGGACCAACCGTGAGTCAGATGGCCGCCTTCGGGTAAAGGCAAGCCCATCACTTTGTCACGGGGGCTCAAAAGCGCGCGATAGACAGCCTGGTTGGCTGGCGAGCCTGAATAAGGCTGGACGTTGGCGTGTTCACTGCCAAATAGCGCTTTCAGGCGCTCGATCGCGAGGGTCTCAAGCTCATCGACGATCTCGTTTCCGGCGTAGTAGCGCGCACCGGGGTATCCCTCGGCATACTTGTTGGTGAAAATCGACCCGGTCGCTTCCAACACCGCCGAGGAGGCAAAGTTCTCGGAGGCGATCAGTTTGAGAGTTGTCCGCTCCTGGCGCTCCTGTCTTAGAAGCAGTTCGCGAACGCGGGAGTCGACGGCGGCTAAGTGAGGCCGCCCGTAAGTGTCGGGCTGCGCGATGGCGCCGCCGGCGGAGTTATCCATGGTAGTCGCGCTCCATTTGGACTGATCTATTTCACGATCAAGCAGGCGGTCCCTTCAACCGCGCGTCTTGTATTGCTTCCAGGCGTTGTAGGTCTCTTTTATGATGACCATCATCGTGGGGCAGGAGATCGACCACCAATTGAGCCAGCCCGCCATCCTTGCCTCCTGCTTGCATATGGTACGAAGACTGCGGACGTTGTTCGTTGCAGCAAAGAAAGTTGGCTCTGACCAGCCGCCGGACGTGGCGTCGAACCTGCTCGCGAGGCAGACTGGTAATATCGGCCAGCTCGCCGACGGTTAGATCCGCATGCGCGCAAAGGCCCAGGATTCGAAGGCGATCAAGATGCGCTGCCGTCCTTACGCGATTTACCAGTGTCAACATTGGTTGGCATCAACCCGGACGGGATGCAGCAAGCCGCTAGCCCTTCTATCCCCATCAATCCGCATGAGATCTCTTCTCGTCATTTGCTGTAAATCCGCTGGTATGGATGCTAATGGAAGATGGATCACAGTCCTTTCTACGACTAAGACGCCAGATATTGGGGCTAATGTACCACCTGACAGGAGACTACGCTCACGAACATTATGTGAATTTTTTTTAACGTTGCTGAGAATCAAGGGTGAGGTTTGGCGAATGTCTCGCCGTCGACTGTCGAATCCTGCCCGACGGGATTATGGGGTGCGTAGCCTGCTTGTCCTTTCCACATGACCAGCGACGATGGGGCGAAGGCGGCAGACATAGCTCTGGAGCATGCTGCGGTGTCTTTGGCCTGAAGCCGAGGAAGGCGGACCGTGGCTTCCGCGCCGCTGCCGGGAGCCCCCGAACAGGCCAAGTGGATCAGCCGGGTGTTGCCGTCATAGAGCGTGAGACCCAAAGCTGGCCAGCCGCGCCCTGAGGCTGACGCACCGCTCAGCGTCCACCTTGCTCTCGAAGCCCATCGGCATAGCGCCGATAACGACTTGACCGCGTGCGTGTCGACGAGCGATCGGTGAGCGCAAGGATCGAGGGTGCAGTGCAGGATAATGCTGTTTTAAATCAGCGCTGTTTTCAGCCGACTGCCTTGAGCGTGGGCACAAGGATATAGGCCGCAGGAGATCATCGTCTGGCTGTTCGGGAGGCCGCCCTGGGCGCGCGACAGCCGTTCCTTCGGCTGCGCCAGCTCCGCCACCATCCGCGCCGTGCCTTCCGGAGACCATTCCCGCTGCCGGCCGGCGCCCGTGAAAACCTCGACCCGGCGCACCGGCTCGAGATGGCTGGGCTCAGCGTAACTCTGAAGTCGTCATATACCGAAGCCTTCACAGACTTCGGACATCTCCCTCACAGTCCGATCAAGATGGCGTCAGGAACACCGCTTGCGTTGATGCGGATGAACCCCTGCTTGTGCCACAATGACCCTTATCTCAGCGCGCGAGCCAAAGCTTCCGCGCAAGGCGACGGCTAGGATAAGGCAATGCCGACGAAGGGCACATTGCTTGCCACACTCTGGAATGATGGCATGCTCGGAAGGCCTAGGTTTTGCTCAGGGCCGCCTGCAAGGCGCGCTTGGAGGTTATTCACATAGCCTTCTGCGTAGTCCTGCGCCGTCGAGACCGAAAGATCAATGCCTGCCGCCAAGGCCTCTTCCATCAGGTGCTTTACGAGCCCATTTCGAATGGCCAGCTTGACCTCGGGGCCTGCGATAAGGCCGATCGCCTGCGCGGCCATATTGAGGCCAGCTTCCTCCAGCGCTCGCTTCATATCGCCTCCGTTAATGGCCGTACGCAGGAGATTGGCTGCTTGCGACTCAGCCTCGAGAACCATCGAGGCAAGATCGGCTACTTGTCCGAGGCCCGGAATGAAGCTGAGCAGTCCCACCGCCGTTGCCGCCAAGTCGAGCACTTTCGTCTCGATTTTGAGCACGGAGTCGACGACGTGCATGACGGCCCCGCCGTTCTTTTTGGCTGACTTAATGTCAGGCTGGTCCATCAGGCCCATCTTCATGTCCGCGACGGCATTCTGCTCTTCTGCGGTTTGGGCGCCGTGGGTGATTGGCTGCTGAACGTTGCGGTTCGCAGACGACATGTTTGTGCAAAAATGGGCAAAGTCTTTTTTGCTGATATTGCCGGAATCAACCGTATGCCCGCCGCCAAAGTCGAAGAATTTATGATGGGTCTTATAGCCCGTGATCGAATTGTTCAGGAGGCCAAACAAAAGAGGATCTGAAAGGAGCTGAGAGGCTGCTTCCCGCACTTTCGGATCAAGGCTCTTGTCGTCTTTCATTTTCGCCAGTTTGTCGCGAGTCAGAACACCGCTTCCAAAGAACGTGTCCTGATGGTCCTTGATCATCTCGACCGTATTCAGCTCAGTTTGCGTGAGGCTCATCGACGATGAGGCGACTTGCAGGAAATCCTCTTTGTGCATCTTCCCTTTCGAGCCACCGCACAACTGGTTCCAAGCATCGGGGTGATCGAGGAAATATTGCGCCGCCGCAATGACCTGGGGCGGAAATTTGCCGTTTTTCGATTCGCCGCCGACCATTTTCTTGAACTCATCCAGACTCAGGTCCTTGGACAGATTTTCGGAGTACCGGTAAAACTCCCGCAAGGCATCGCTCAAGGTCATGACCGAAGGCTGCAAACCTCCGCTGCCGTCGGATGGTATGTAGTTCTGCTCGTAGCTTTGCGCTTGGGCTTCCTGAAATGCAGCAACTTGTGGGTGGTGGTTTGAAAATCCGGCCAAGTCCTTGGCGTTGATCTTGCCTCCACAGCGGCCGTCGCCCTGCGAGCCAATCGCATAAAAAAGTCCCGAATCCTGCTGCAGTCCCTTGATCGCCGCTTTCAGATCCGGTGGCGTAGAGGGATCATTGGCTTTCTCGGTCAACGACTTCCAACTAAGCGGGCATTGGTCCTTGTGACGGTTGAGTACCGCAACAATCTGCAACTCAGCCGTGGTCAGCGACCCACCGTTCCACGTGATTCCGGGGCTCGGCCTGGGAGCCGGCTCGATCTTCGGGGTGACGCGGAGCAGATGTTGGGCTTCAGTCGCCTTGGAGCGTTGCGATTGGTCCTCCTTGAGAGCCGCCCTCATATGTGGCGGCAGCAGATCCAGTGGGTGTTGCTCCAAGCCCTTCAATGTCGATTCGACATCCGGTGCCAGATGGCCCAAAGGGTCCTGCCGCAATTTATCCATTGTCGAATCAAGATTCGACGTTGGCAGATCCCCTTGCGCGAAAGAGCCGGGCTTGTTTGCCAGCACACAAGTGGACAGCATCGCTTCGAAGCACGATGCACTTTGCTGATGCTGGGTCGCAAAATGGGAAACTTTCAGGCCCGGCCAACCCCTTGCGGACTGTAGCGAATTTGAGCGGTAGAAAGTTGAAAGATTGCTGGCCGACATTGTGCATCCTCAGACGTGACGTTGAAATCCCCACAAGAGACCCCGACAGAAGATCCCTTGCGTTTCACAAAATTCGACAATTCCAAGCGTCGGCAGGTCACGAATGCGCCTGCCCTGCCTTCAATTGCTGTGTTCCGGGCCGGCTCCAAGGTTCGGTCCAACACAATGGCCGGAGTCACCGCGAGAGCTGCCGGGACTCATCATGAGCGGATTAGCTTTCGAGAAACTGACGAGTTTGCGAAGAGTTCACAAAGGGGTAGCCGCAGTCATGTTCTTCAGAGCTGCGGCAAATCCTCAATGTTCATTTCTTGCCCAGCTCAGGCTTCCCGCCAACGCTATCCTGTTGTGGGATGTCAGAAGAATAAGAAGCATCCGGTCGTCCGTCGCGAACGACCGTAGTGGAGGAGCCGCGAAACAAGATCAGCACTGATTCCTTTGGCGTGGCCGCTATGTGAGTCTGCGCCTGCGCCTCCGCCACCAAGCCGTTAAAGGTCTGCTCCACGAGTGCGACGAAGCGCGGTGGACCGGAAACGAAGACGAGGCCATTGCCTGGCACGGGTTTGACCACATAGCGCTCGTCGGAGATATCAAGCTTGTCGAGAGCCCCCTTGAACGCATCGAAGCGAATCGACGTCATCAAAAGCATTCGAGTTTGCGATTCTTGTGCAGCAGACACATAGAGCACAAGGCCGTCATAGTACCATTGGAGACCGTAAAGGTTCGTCAAGCGGTCGAGGAACGCGCGCGGTGGCAAATCAGGCATACGTCCGCGAATTCGCCCCTTCACCGCAGGACTGATGTTGACCCTGATATTCAGGTTGTTGCCGAATTCCTGCAACGCTGCAGCGAGTTCCTGATCCAGAACCGTGTATCTATAGGGTGTCGCCGGAAGGGACAGCGGGACTGCGTGCGCCGGGTGAATCCCGGTGGACAGAAAAAACCCGGCACAGAGAAGTCTCAAAACATGCAGGGTGACGGGTTGGATAAGCGTTCTCGGCATGTCGCACTGATAAACCAAACGCTGAAATCATCACAAGTGACTAAATTGCCGAAGAGATTTTAGATGTCGAAATGACGCCGCCGTTAGTCAGCTTGTTGTCAGCTTGCCCCCCTAGGAGTGTTGCGCCGACACCGGGTGATGAATGGGCGGGGCCCGCCCGGTCAGAGAGAGCAACCGAGTCCTTACATGATGATGCCTGTCACGTCGATCTCTGCCACTCTAACGGCTGGCCTCCCCAGGGTCGGATCACCGTCGATTGTCGAGCAGGCCCAGTTTGAGCGCGCCTTAGGGCATGCAGCCGACTCGCTGAAAAACAATGCCGCCGCGGAGCCAGCGAGTGCGGCGCCAGTTGCTGCGGCGATGGATGTTCAGCGCGCGGCTGCGCCGACGAGCGGCATGGGCGATCGCGTGTTGCAGACGATTTCCTCCCTATATCCACACAACACTGTTTCCTTCCCCGCGCTCGACCATGACATAGCCCTTTCGAAGGGCGCTCTACCGGGACCGGCGCAGAAGCTTCCCGTCGCAGGTGAGGCGGGAACCGGAATCTCGGGCATTCCTCAACAAGGGCAAGACTTCGAAACGATGATGGCTGGTCTTCGGGATGTTTACAACGGCGTCACCCAGGTGGCGCTTATCTCCAAAGGCGTCAGCGGCGTCACATCATCCGTGAATAAACTTTTGAAGGAAGGCTGAACCGCGCGCATGATTGGCTTGGCCGAGGGCGAAATCATGCGTGGCCTGTCAGGGTGGCGGTCGGTTAGACTTGTCATGCTGCTAGTTCTCGTCGCCCTCAGTGCTTGCAAAACCGACCTCTACACGCAATTGCAAGAGCGTGAGGCAAATGAAATGCTCGCACTTCTTGAAGACAACGGGGTCGCCGCGATCCGGGTGGTCGCCAAGGATGGGACCAGCACGATCCAGGTTGACGAAAAGCTGCTCGCCTTCTCAATCAACCTTCTGAACGCCAAGGGGTTGCCGCGCCAATCCTTCAAGAACCTCGGTGAGATATTCCAAGGATCAGGCCTGATTGCCTCGCCGACCGAGGAGCGTGCCCGTTACGTGTATGCCCTGAGCGAAGAGTTGTCGCGGACGATCAGCGATATCGATGGCGTTTTTTCTGTACGTGTTCACGTCGTGCTGCCGCATAACGACCTTGTGCGAGCCGGCGCCACGCCATCCTCGGCCGCGGTGTTTATCAGGCACGACGCCAAAACAAATGTCGCGGCTCTGCTGCCAAAGATAAAGATGCTGGTAGCCGACAGCATCGAAGGCTTGTCCTACGATAAGGTGGAAGTGGTTTTGGTGCCGGTAGAACGGTCCGCACACGAGCAACGGCCCGATCCGACTGCTGTTTTGCCACAAGCATCAACACCTCTTCCTGCGCCAATTCTGGCGACCGTGACAGGTTTTGCCGCAGCCGTATTCGCAGTGGCCTGTTATCTCTTGGTCAGCGTTGCTACGCGTCGGCGCAAGCAATCAACCGGCGTTTCCAAGGTCGAGGGGCGCCGGGATGCTTCTGCTGTCGAGGCCATTCGCAAAAGAATGCCTGCAATTGGACGTGGGTGACATCTCATTGCCAATGCCTATACAGACCGCCCGACCTGATGGTCCGCACCAATTGCGTTTTCCGGGCGCGAGCGAGCTTGCGGCTTCGGCCCATCCGACCCGTCTAGCGGCGCGTCTTGATCCAGCGTTATCGGCAGAAACGTTAGTGAAGTTGCAGAAGTGTTCCAGACTGCATCCAAGGCTGGCAGAATTGCTGGGCAACTATGACGTGGATCTGAACCACATCGGCTGCAGGCCGGACCTTCTACGCGGGCACGATCCATATCGAGCTGCCCTTCTTGCTGGTAGTATCTGGCATGCCCGTTCGCTGGTCGCGTTTGTCTCTCAGCCTGAGCTTGCCATCCTTGTTAAACGCATCGGCGTGGATGCACACGCATTCGGAATCCGACACCTGCTGCATGCCGTTGAGAACAGACTGATCGCGGACCCAGAAAAACTCGCTCAGCAAATCGAATACGATGGACATGCATGTCTTGGGGCTTGGCTCCAGGACAGTTCAGCGACCGAGCGTAACCGCGTGCTTCTTCGGTTGCCCGAGGGGACTGCCGCGGAGACTCCAGCACCTGAGCATTGGACCGCCGCCGGCCAATTGCTTTCACTTGTACTAGCTCATTTTGAGACAGAGACCCCGGTGAAATGACAGCCGAACTTTCCGAGGGGCCAATAGCGCCGCAGATGCGTCCAATCGGACCACTGATACCCGCGAGCGAGCTCGAAACCTGGCACAGCGCCGCGCAAGCGCTTGCCGCGGCAGAACGGCATCGGCAGCGCGTTCGAAACTGGGCACGCGCCGTTTACCAGCGGGCGTGGGTGCGCGGCCACATGGAGGGCTCGAATGCAGGCACCGAGGAGATGGCAGGGCTGATTGCGGAGACAATCTCCGAAATCGCGCGACGAAAGGCGGCTCTGGAGCAGGAATTGCCGCAGCTCGTGATGGAAATATTGAGCGATCTTATCGGCGCTTTCGATCCGGGCGAGCTACTGGTGAGGGCTGTTCGTCACGCCATAGAGTGTCAATACAGCGGCGCCGAAGTTTGCCTTCATGTTTCTCCCATGCAAGTCGACATGCTTGCACGAGAGTTTGCTCGATGCGACGGCCAGGATGGTCGACCAAGGGTGCGGATCGAGCCCGACCCGACGTTGTCGCCGCAACGGTGCGTGCTGTGGAGCGAGTACGGCAATGTCGACCTGGGACTTGACGCCCAGATGCGCGCGCTGCGCCTTGGTTTCGGGACGCTATGTGAAAAAGGCGAGCTATGAGAAAGCCCGTCCCAGAACATAACGCTGACGCCGACACTCGAGCTCTCGTTCCAGCAATCTCGTCTTTGAGGGCTGCGGCCAAGCGAATTGACACGCGTGCGGTGCGCGGTCGGATCACGCGGGCTATCGGCACACTGGTTCATGCCGTCTTGCCAGATACTCGTATTGGGGAACTTTGCCTCCTAGAGGACCCGCGAACCGGGCTGTCGCTCGAGGCCGAGGTGATCGGCCTGTCGGGTGATGGTGTATTGCTGACACCGATCGGGGACTTGGTGGGCCTATCCAGCCGCGCAGAGGTCGTGGCCACTGGCCGAATGCGTGAGGTGCCCGTCGGCGGCGATTTGCTCGGTCGCGTGATCGACAGTCGTTGCCGCCCATTGGACGGCAAAGGCGAAATCAAGACCGTCGAAACTCGGCCCCTGCATGGCAGAGCCCCCAATCCGATGACGAGGCGCATGATTGAGCGGCCATTCCCGCTTGGGGTCCGTGTCCTCGATGGTCTGCTGACGTGCGGCGAGGGCCAGCGGATCGGGATTTATGGCGAGCCAGGTGGTGGCAAGTCGACGCTGTTGTCACAGATCGTAAAGGGTGCCGCCGCTGACGTCGTCATAGTGGCGCTCATAGGCGAACGTGGACGGGAAGTTCGTGAATTCATCGAAAGGAATCTTGGTGAAGAGGGCCTTCTCCGTACGGTCGTCGTGGTTGAAACCTCCGACCGCTCGGCGGTGGAGCGTGCGCAATGCGCTCCAATGGCGACTGCGCTCGCGGAATATTTTCGCGATCAGGGCCTACGCGTTGCTCTCATGCTGGATTCGCTGACGCGCTTCTGCCGCGCTATGCGCGAAATAGGCCTTGCTGCGGGTGAGCCGCCGACGCGACGGGGCTTTCCTCCTTCCGTTTTTGGCATGCTGCCAGGCCTGCTCGAGCGCGCCGGCATGGGTGAGCGGGGCTCAATCACGGCCTTCTATACGGTGCTTGTAGAGGGTGATGGCACGGGTGATCCAATCGCCGAGGAATCGCGTGGTATTCTCGATGGCCATGTCATCCTCTCACGCGCTATTGCGGCGCGATCGCATTTCCCCGCTATTGATGTGCTGCAGAGTCGCAGCCGCGTCATGGATGCAGTCGTTTCGGGGACACATCGCAAGGCAGCATCCATTTTCCGCGAGCTCCTATCGCGCTATGCCGAGACCGAGTTCTTGATCAATGTTGGCGAATACAAGCCAGGTGGAGATCCCCTGACTGACCGGGCCGTCGCGTCAATCGACGAACTGAGGGAGTTTCTGCGCCAGAGCGAAGATGACGCGTCAGATTTCGAGGAGACGGTCGCATGGATGTCGCGTCTGACCGCGTGAACTGGGTTCAGTCTTCGAGGTTACGGCTTCTGAAGGAAATGCAAGAGCGTCGTGCCCTTGGCGAGCTGTCCAAGAAGGAAGCCCAGCGCGATGTGGCCGCCTCAGCCGTACAAAATGCCGCTAGGGAGCTTGCAATGATACAGCAACATTGTTCAAGAACAGAAGCAGCGCTCTATCAGCATCTGATGTCACTCGACAACTTGTCTAGCGCAGCGCTCGACCGTCACCGCCTTCACACTGAACAGCTTGCCGCTGAGATCACTTCCAGACGGCAGATGCTTGATGATGCCCAAATCGCTCAAGAGGAGGCTGAGATGGCGGCGTCCAGGACGAGGGAGCTATGGGTCATATGTTCGGCGGCAAGGGACAAATGGCAACAAATCGAGGACGACGTGCGGCGCGCCGTCGAGACTCATTCGGAGGCCGCAGCCGAGATCGAGGCCGACGACGAGATACTGCTGAAATATGCGAGGGGGTCGCTTGCCTAAATGCCGCGCAACCGGATCCGACAGTCGCAAGAGGTCGTCCGAATGACACGACCGTGCAGTCTTTGATAGCCGCTGCGGTCACACCCGCCATGTTCGAACCAGTTCTGAAACTGTCCCGCACGGTTGTCTCGTGGCTCAATGATACAGCAGCGCCCCGCACGCCGTTTCAAAGCCGGATCAACGAGGTGCCGCTATCGGTGCGAACGGCAGGGCTTGTCTGGCAGCAGGAACCTGCTGCCATTCCGATGCTTGACTGCGTCTGGAGAGTGGGAGCCGAAACGGTCATCTTGTCGCTGTCGCGCCCGCTCGTAGAGGAGTTCATCACGACAGTGCAGAACGGCTTGGCCTTCCCTTCCGAGCCAACTGCTTCGCTTATTCTCGAACTCGCTCTTGAGCCGCTTGTCACTCGACTGGAGGAGACGACGCGTCTGAACGTGCAACTCGTGCGCGTATGCGAAGCCACGATGCTGGCTCCTCATCTTGAACTCGACATCATTTTCGGCGCGGTCAAGGGCAAGGGCCGTCTATTCCTGTTCACGCCTCTTGACGGCTTAGTACCGCCTGCGTTTCGCGCGCTAGGCGAACTGCTTGCCCAGTTGCCGCGGCAGCTGGGCGGGCTGCCTCCAGAGCTCCCGCTCATTGTTGCAGGAGAGGTCGGCACGCTTCGCCTTCCTGCGGCGCTTCTTCGAAGCGCATGTGTCGGTGATGCATTGTTGCCCGATATTGCGCCGTTCGGCCGCGGCCAGATCACCCTAGCTGTCGGCCAGTTGTGCGCCGGGGCGGATCTTGACGGCGATGAATTAATCTTGCGGGGGCCTTTCCGCCCGCGACCGTGTCCTTTGGAGAATGCGCATATGACACAACCCGGATCGCAACTGGAGCTTACTAAGGATCTCGACGATGTCGAGATCGTGCTTGTCTTTGAATGCGGCCGCTGGCCTATTTCTCTTGGGGAATTAAGAAGTGCCGGCGAAGGGCATATTTTTGAACTTGGATGGCCGATCGACGGCCCGGTCGACATAGTGGCCAATGGTCAGCGTATCGGGCGTGGCGACATTGTCCGCATCGGAGAAGAGCTGGGCATCAGGCTCCGTGGCGGGTTTGCATGCAATGAGTGAAGCTCAGCCGACAATCCTGGCGCTTCTTGCGGTTACCGCCGGACTCGGTCTGCTGGTTTTAGCAGTTGCCACGACAACGGCCTTTGTAAAGGTATCAATTGTTCTTTTCCTCGTCCGCAATGCGCTCGGGACCCAGACCATACCACCCAATGTGGTGCTGTACGCCGCGGCGATGATCCTCACTATGTTCGTTAGTGCGCCCGTTGCTGAGCAGACCTATGACCGCATGTCGGATCCCAAGCTCCACTATCAGACATTCGACGACTGGGTAAGCGCCGCTAAAGCCGGAAGTGAGCCCTTGCGCGAGCATCTCAAGAAATTCACAAATGAAGAGCAGCGGCGATTTTTCCTATCTTCGACAGAAAAGGTCTGGCCAGAGGAAATGCACGCTGCAGCCACGCCTGATGACTTTGCAATACTTGTACCGTCTTTCTTGCTATCAGAATTGAAGCGCGGATTTGAGATAGGATTTCTACTTTATCTGCCTTTTATTGTTATAGATCTGATAGTGACAACTATCTTGATGGCAATGGGTATGTCGATGGTCTCACCAACTGTTATATCTGTCCCGTTCAAGATCTTTTTGTTTGTTGCCATTGATGGTTGGTCAAAATTGATGCATGGGCTTGTGCTGAGTTATA
This sequence comes from Mesorhizobium sp. M1A.F.Ca.IN.022.06.1.1, assembly GCF_003952605.1. Classification (NCBI taxonomy): domain Bacteria; kingdom Pseudomonadati; phylum Pseudomonadota; class Alphaproteobacteria; order Hyphomicrobiales; family Phyllobacteriaceae; genus Mesorhizobium; species Mesorhizobium sp. M1A.F.Ca.IN.022.06.1.1. The sequence continues at coordinate 1,860,046 of NZ_CP034455.1, forward strand.
CGTTACCGGGAGGCTGATCATCACTGAATCCAGCATCATTACTCTTATGAGCCAATCACTGGTGGTTTTCATGATCTGGATTCTACCGCCGCTCATTGCATCAGTGGTTGTCGGCCTCGTCATCGGCATCCTCCAGGCGGCGACGCAGATCCAGGATGAAAGCTTGCCGCTCACCGTGAAGCTTCTGGTCGTTGTCGCGGTGATTGGGCTGTTTGCTCCTGTGCTAAGCGCCCCGCTCATAGAGCTAGCCGATCAGATCTTCACCGAGTTTCCCGCAATGACACTTAGCTACTAGTCCGCCCCATGGACGCGCCATCGGCCGATATTCAAATTCTGATCCAGACGGCTCTCGAACTCGTCGTTGCGGCAGGTCTTGGGGCAGCCCGCGCGATGGGCATCATGCTGATCTTTCCCGTATTCACACGCTCGCAGATCAGTGGGCTGATCCGGGGCTGTTTGGCTGTTGGCTTCGCACTACCATGCCTGGCACACGTCAGCGGCGGATTGCCGGCGCTGGATTCTGATACACGCCTGATCCAGCTAACCCTGCTCGGATTCAAGGAAGTTTTTGTCGGTGTACTCCTTGGCACTTTTCTTGGCATTCCGCTTTGGGGCCTTCAGGCTGCCGGGGAGCTTATCGACAACCAACGCGGCATCAGCAGCCCGACCGCTTCGGCCGATCCCGCGACGAACAGTCAGGCTTCCGCGATGGGCGTTTTTCTGGGGATCACTGCGATTGCCATATTCGTCGGATCAGGAGGCCTGGAAACTTTGATCAGTGTCCTGTACCGCAGCTACTTGATCTGGCCGGTGTATCAGTTTCACCCGACACTGAGCGGGCCAGGAGCAATGGAGTTGTTGGGGCTTCTCGACCGCATAATGCGCACGGCATTATTGGTATCGGGGCCTGTCGTGTTCTTCCTGATACTGATTGATATATCGATGATGCTGCTGCGTCGCTTTGCCCCGCAATTTAAGGCGAGCCAACTGTCTCCGGCAATCAAGAACATTGTCTTTCCAGTTCTCATGGTCACCTACGCTGCCTATCTGGTGGAGAGCATGAAACTGGAGGTCACACAAGCCAACGGCGCGCTGGAGTGGTTCGACAAATTGCTGCCATGAGCGACACAAGTGAAGAGAAGACACACGCCGCCAGCCCGAAGAAGTTAAGTGAAGCGCGCAAAAAAGGACAGCTGCCACGTAGCTCCGATTTCGTCCGCGCGGTCGGGACTTGCGCTGGGCTCGGCTACCTTTGGCTAAGAGGCAGCGTGATCGAGGACAAATGCCGGGAAGCGCTCCTATTAGCCACCAAGTTGCAGAGCCTACCTTTCGATACCGCGGTGCCGCAGGCATTGGTTGTGCTCGTCCAACTCACCGTCGCGGCTGTTGGCCCGCTGCTTGGAACCCTCGTCGCCGCGGTGATTTTGGCCAGCCTGCTAGCCAATGGTGGATTTGTCTTCTCTCTGGAGCCGATGAAGCTCAGCTTTAAGAAAATTGACCCCTTTGAAGGGCTGAAGCGCTTGGGGTCTGCTCGTTCCATGGTCGAAGTCTGCAAGACCATGTTCAAGGTATTGGTTCTCAGCGCAACCTTTTCCATTGTCCTTCTCGGGATGTGGAAGACAATGGTCCCTCTGCCGATCTGCGGCATGGGCTGTGTTGGCCTCATCTTTATGGAGACAAAATTGCTGATGGGAATTGGCGCCGGCGCACTGCTGGTCGGCGGACTGATCGATCTCCTGCTCCAGCGCGCGTTGTATCTGCGCGAAATGCGCATGACCAATACCGAAGTGACGCGCGAGTCGAAGGATCAGCAAGGAGCGCCAGAGTTGAAAGGTGAACAGCGTCGCATCCGCGAGGAGGCGGCCGACGAGCCTGCGCTTGGCGTGCATCGCGCCACGCTGGTCTTAACAGGAAGGGCGGTCCTGATCGGTCTGCGTTACGTTCGCGGTGAAACCGGGGTGCCGTTCTTAGTTTGCCGTGCCGAAGGTGAGCGCGTTTCACATGTGTTGAGTGAGGCGCGGGCACTACGCCTGACGATCGTCCATGACCATGTCTTAGCGCGTCAGCTGATAAGCACTACAAAACTCGGCCACGCGGTTCCTATGCAATATTTCCAGCCTGTCGCGAAAGCATTCTTTGCCGCAGGCTTGGCCTAGTCATTGGAAGTCCACGACTGCCCAGTTCAAAACTGACCTGGTTCCATGCTAGTGGCAAATGTCGGCTGGCCATCCGTGCCCCAGTGTCTCTGTCAGGCCAACCGCGCAACCGCGGGCCTGGGGCAATCACTCCCCTCGGATCTGCCACCCAGCAACTACGGCAAGTCCTCCGGGCATGACCTTTCAGCCTCTGCTGGCCGGTGCGTGGCGCAGTCCGAGGTTTTGAGGCCGGCAGTGCGGATTTGATTGGTGCAGCCGTTGGAATGCCCTCGTCAGCTAGTCGTCAACTAAGCGCCCTATGTTGAACAGCCGTGCTAACTTGAGCTCGGTTGCGAAACATAGGAGTACGAATCGTCATGTATGGTCGAATTGGCTCATCCGATAGTTACCGCGCGCATAATGCCGGCGAGCAATCGGATGCAGGAAGCGAAGGGTTCGCGGACACATTTGCCCGAATGCACTTATCCGGATCGGAAGGTAGCGGCGCCTCATCATCGGCGGCTCCCCAAGCATACTCCCTCAATTCCCGACCTCCTGTGGTGGAGATCAACAGGACTTCCTTCAGGAGACAGGTGAGGCAATTTCATGGTGATGAAATCACGCACATCGCCGACAATCCTCAAGAGTATTCGGAGTTCGTATCGTCACGAGCCAGGCGCACCGCGGACGTTGCTCAGCAATATGGCATCCGTCGAGATACGGAGCACGCGCGATATTTCAGTTACCAATTGGGAGACCGGAGTGCCGGACTGCTGAGAATGGAAGGCGGATTCAGCATGAACGAGTTCGAATCGGAAAGTTGGCGGGAACAATTTCCTGGTCGAACTGAGGTCACTTCCATAGTGGATCTTCAAGTCGCCCATCCGCTCGTCGAAAATGCGGGCGATATTCTGCTGGAGCATCAACTTCGGATAGACGGCGACCGACCGTTGCTGAATTGGCGTGCGGCTAATCCGGAAGCACAAGCGCGCGCGCAGACGATGGGGTTTGTTGAAGTGGATCATGGCGACCTGGTGCTTGACCCTACGCAGCATCCCGACAAATGGACGAAGAACAGTGCCGGTGAGTGGCAGCGTGCAGGCAAACCTCCACTCTATCTCCACAAAACCGAGGACAGCGACAGCAGCGATAGCGGGTCTGACGACGATTTCATGTGATTTGTCGACCCGCCGCCGAGCCTTGCAACTGGTGACGGTTGCAAGGCTGTTGGCAGTGAATGCTAATTGTCCGGCGACAGCCCCGCCTTAGCGCCAGCGCCGCCGAGCGATCCAGCCCATCTCCCAGACAATAAACTGCGGATGCGCATCGTGGGTGCTTGCGAGCGGATTGTATTCGGGCCGGAACTCCGCCTCTTGGATACGAGCTCTCCCGAATCCAATTTTCTCCACCACACCGTTGGGTCGTTGCGATGCGCCGATCCCGATCGGATCGGCTATGCCTGCTCCGCGCTCGCAGGAAGACCTTCCGCCTCGATCTTGGCGGCGCGATCTCGGCGATAAGTTGGATGGGAGGCAAGATACGCCGCCACGTCAACAGCAGGTAACGCGACATCGCAAATCGGCCCTGACGGTAGCCGATCGACTCCAATCGCCGGACCGCAACTCGCGCAGCGGCATCGCGGTTTGGCCAGGAGAAATGCTCGCTGACTCACAGCGTGGCCGGCCGCATTCTGCCCTAGACCCCAAAGTACGTGCCCTGTCATGCAGCCTGCGCCGACGGGAGCTCGGCACGCGAATGGCGTGGTTGGCGGCCAAGCCCCGAGGTCAACAAGGACTTACAGAAAGCGGGGGTGAGTTTGCCGCGATGAATTATGACCTTCTCGCGACCGGACCTAGCATCGGCTTCCTCTCGCTCTCGATTGTAGCCGCGCTGTTCGTTGGATTTAACGTGGCAAGCGGTGAATTCGGAATCAGCCAGCCCTTCCAAGTTTCTGGCCATGACGGGGCGACTCGTGTGGATGTGCACCCACATCGGGCTCGGCATCGCACCATTGACCAGCATCTTGGGCTGCAGCTTCATCTCAAACAGCTTTCCTGGCTCGCCACGCAGCGCGACCGGTGCCTCCGGCGGCATCAATTCGTCGGCATTGCACAAATGTTCCAGGTATTTTTGCGCCGGAAATGCGTAGGTCTTCATGCAATCAGTCGTAATGCCGGCTTTTCCTTCATTCAATGCGTTGGCCTGTCCCAGCACCATGTTCAGCAACCCTTTGAGCTGGTCTGTGCGTTCGTGCACTTTGGGTAGCTGGGTGGAGGTGAGTAGCAGGCGTACATTACGCCCCTGCAACCCGGCGAGACAGGTTTGCATCTCAATGGCCTGGGCTCGCAGGTACTGGGCCACATCGTCCACGACCTTACCGGCCTCCTCAGGCTTCATCTGGCGCACTTGGGAGACGACGCTTTGCTGACCGGCCAGATCGAACTGCAAAAGTTCGTCCAATCGTTTGAGCCGCTCCGTCAATACCTCCATTGACAACGCGGCGCCCCCGATTGTCGAGCCTGCCCCCGACGAACTCGCAGCCACCTCTTGCGCTCTCACCTGTGTACTCGCAACTTGATCCGAGCGCGCGAGAACCTTGGCTGCTGGCACTGTGCCGGCGTTCGCAGCGACTGGTGTTGATGGCTGCCCGGCGGCAGAAGTCCCGGCGCGAGCTGCCGACTTATGCTTTGACTTCCCTTTCCTTCGCGCTGTAGTGCCTTCTGACACTGCAGCCGTACCAGCAGTGTCAGCCGGTATCGCAGCGCCTGCCCTGGCCGGCATCGCAGCGCCCGCCTGGGCCTGTGGCGCCATGATGGCTGACGGCGGAGACTGCAGGTTCAACAAGTGCATGGCATCGTGCGCAGTGATCCATGCATCGTCCACGATCCGTTCGAACAGTTTCAATGGGAGGCCGGCATCTGGGTAGGTATGGCTTAGCTTGGTATGCACCTCGTGCAACGCCAATCCAAAATCCGAAAGCCGCTCCATGATTTTTTCTACAACCGCGCAATCATGAGCGTTGAGTGCTTTGCCATCATCCATTATGCCCTTCGCCAAAGAGAGGGCGCGAAGAGCTTCTTGAACGGCGCTTGCCATCAGCTGCACCACTCCATTTCGACCGACGAGGAGTTCCTTCAAATCTGGCTCGAACCTGCTCGCCCGCAGTTCAATCTTGGCCCGCGCAAGACCGATCCGCTCATGGACCAGCCAGATCCTGACACTCAGTACCGAGCCGGCACGCAGCCGCAGTGCGCACCGCTCGGCTTCCCGCATCACGGGCGTTCCACTGGATAGGCTAGCGGTGGCAGCGCAGGCGGATCGCTGCCGTTCGGAGCGCCATGCCTTTTTTTCCCACCACTTAATTGCCGCCGTATGGTGGTTCTCCACATTTAAAATCAACAGCTCCTGCCGGTCCGCCTGGGAGTAGGAGTAGAGTTTATCGACCATACCTGCCGCTTTCTTGGTCTTTTTGTCCAATTTCGTGATCGTCGACAGGCCAAGTTTGTCTACTTCATTCGCGGCGTCGCACACGATCTGGCAACATCTACGCACCTTGTCGTCTGGCATAATTGTCTGCGCCTCAGCCGCAGGCAGGCTAGCGCGGTACTCCAGAATTGCTGAGGCTGCATCGACGACCCGACTGATCAGCTCCACCGCCTCCTCGGGGACGTCGGTTTTCCTGGCCGCAGCCTCGCAATCAGTCAGTTGTTGAACAAGACTGTTCATTCTGAGCTGTGTCGGACTGATATCTTCATTTGACGATGAGCTGGTGCCTTCCACCTGCGCGGTTGATAGTTGGCTACCGACCGGCGCCATGGCTTCGCCCTCAGACATGGAGGGAGAACCGCGCCGCCTTGCGGCTGCGCCACGTGGCGCTACGGTTCCGCGTGGTGGCGCAGCGGCTCCACGTGGCGGTGCGTTCAGGATTTGATCTTCGCCAATCGAGGCGCCTGGCAGACTTTCGCGGGCATCGCCTGGACCGCGCGCAACTGGAAGGGAGGAGGGCCTCCTATCGGCGTCCCCAGAGCGCATCTGCTCCACAACGGAATCGAATGACTGTCCACCTTCTCCCGCAGCAAGACTTGATTGCGAAAGGGAACTGCTCGCCCGCCCCGCGCGGCTGGCTCCAGTTTCAGCCTGCGATTTCCGTGGTCGGCCAATGCCCTTCATATTGCGTCTCCGTAGTAGGCGAGAATGTGCTGCTATTGTGCTGGCGGCTGACGAGACCAGCGGCATCTTTCGGTTAACGTCACGGTCAGCCAGACCCGCGACGGCGTAATGTTCCCGCCAAAGTGCTTCTCAGTAGCAGGCCAAGATTGGCCCGAGCTCACAGGACTTTCGCATATCGATGTCCTGAGATTATCAGCGCTTCAGTCCGCCGATTTCCAGGAACAGCGAATGAAATCAGACCAACTCGGCTAGCTCCCCTTCCTAGACACGTGCCTGACGATTTTATTGAGGCGTCACTCCTCTCGTTCGCCACCGACAAAGTCACACATTTGCTTCAGAGAAGCGTGTGCGTTGCGTATCGCGCGGGAAACCATTTCGATCTATAGTTACAAAAAGTGTCGAGACGGGACCTTTGGATCCGAAGGTCAGGCACGGCCGGCCTAGATAGACCGCTTGGCTGACGATTAGCTGACGATGGGAGTTCTCACGAACAGGGCAAGAAAATCCGACCGCTTCAAGCTTTCGATATGGTGAGAAGAGGATCCGCACCGGCCTCCCAAAGCCGGCAGACCATCCCATGTTCGTACTCGCCGACCTTCTCGAAGCCAATGAGCTCACCGCGCCGGGCCGTGATGTGCAGGCGAGAGAATGGTGATGCAAAGACCGAGTTCCTGCTCGTTGCGTGCGCCCGTGGAGCCAGCAAGAATACGGTCATTGCGGTCATGCAGCACGTGGACCGTGTCTCCTGTTCGACACCACAGCATCGAGGATGCAAACGAGCTGCTGCGGCTGCCATTCGGTCGCGGCATGCGTGGACGGCGGGATTGCCCGAACAGCCGAGATCGTGGTCGACTGTTCGATGCGAGAGCAACATCCTGCAGAGCATACGTTTTTGCGCTGGCCGGTTTTTGTCAAAAGCCGTCAGGTTCTCGAAAGCTCCCGCCCTTAGCTTGATCGAGGTTAACCTTTAACACGTCGCCGCCAATGGCAAATGCCGGAGTACCTGATGATAGCAGCAATTGGGAGTGGAGTTGGCAACCTCGGGACTTCCTTGATCCGAAAGGGCCATGGGGATTCGAAATCCGAGCATTCTGGTGATGGCAAGCCGGCTGGTGGCAATGATGGCAAGCCAGCTGGTGGGAATGATGGCAAGCCAGCTGGCGGGAACGATCGGGCGGATAACCGGACCGTTTCAAATGATCAACTTCAAGACAACTCACAGTCTGCAGCACAAAGTGAAGCCTTCCAAAGTATCCTGCGATCGTTCGCGTTCCAATTCGCGAACGATGCGATGGCTGAGGCCGATGAAGCTTTGGATGACACAGAAGATGCCTGACGCGGGAAAATCCGGCGTGAGGTCATACAGGCCGTTATTGACGGCACAACTCCAACAGAAAAAGGAATGATCATGGCTGCAGTTGATAATAATAAGAAATCAGGCAATACCAATACCAGTAGCGCCGGCAATACCGATAAAACTAACAGTGGCACTCCCGGCAATACAAGCGGAGCTGATGCTACTGCTTTTCAGGCGCAAGTGCAAGAACTAACCAATGTTAGCTTGGAGGCGACGAAAAGGAGTGTCCAGTTGCGCACTCTAACGACCAATCTCCAGACCATCAAGAAGGCCGCCGACGAACGCGTTTCGTAATGTCGGAAGCGGCTTTTAGACTGCCCCTAGCGCGTCTCCTTATTGACGCGACGTAGTCCCGAAATGAGCCGCATGGCAATTGCCGTGCGGCTTCTATCCTGTTTGAGAGATGCTCTGTGGATGACGCCGTTTCCCTCCGTTTCGAAGTGCTTTCGGGGCTCTATTGCGGACTGACCGGCAAGACGGATCTTCAAACGTGTTTAATCGGCAGCGGCTTCGATGCCGATTTGGTCTTTGTCGAGCAAGGACTGGCACCGCATCATCTTCGTGTAACTCTTCTTGGCAAGTCGATCGAACTCGAGGCGCTTGCACCCGGACTCAGTATCGAGGGCAACCGGAATATCGCCGCAGGCCAGTCCGTTGTTGTGCCCCTTCCTGCCGTCCTGCTCGTAGGCGAGATGTCCATTGCTTGGTCCGTGCAGGATGCAGAGCCGCCTGGTTCGACCGGCATACCGCGCCTACCGATCGGTGTGCTCGCCATGGTCATAATCAGCTCACTCGGGATCGGCGCGCTTTCGGGCATGTTCTCCTATCTTGGCAATGCAAGTGGATCGAGCCCCAATTCACTTCGGGCTGAAGTCGCGTCCAGAACGATCAGTCACCGCGCTGACAATGAACTTACGGGGGCAGCGGCCAAAGAGCTGCAGGAGGAAGTCGATCGAGCGGGTCTTCTCGACGTCAAGATTGGCTCCGCAAAGGGTGTTGTGACCGCCGAGGGCACCGTCACGTCTGAATCGGTCATCAGCTGGCAGAAGCTTCAGCAATCGTTCGATCGTCGCACCAAGGGTACTCTAACACTGGTGAACGGAGTGCTCATCAAAGAGGAGAAGGCGCCATCCGCAATCGCGGTCGAAGCTGTGTGGCATGGGGCCCAACCGTATCTTGTCATCGACAGCGAGAAGTATTTTGTCGGGGCCATTTTAGCTGATGGATGGGTAGTCGATCGTATTGAGGACAGCCGTGTGCTGCTGAGCAGGAATGGCCGCATTGCTGCTCTCCCATATTGAAAGCTCGCAGGCCCCATCAAGCAGCACTCTATGGCCAGCCAAACATCCTGTGGCGCTCGGTGCTGACAAGCTGGCTGCGTTGGAAACATTTGCTGCCCAGCCATTTCGCGCCTGTTTGTGGCTCTCATGCAGGGTCACGCGCTGGCCAAGGCCGAGGCGCCTTCGGAGTTCGAAAGCTACGTTTCAGGGCGTAACAGCAGAGTAAGTCTCAACCGATTGCAAAGGTGTCTCGATGGCCAACGTCCTGCGTGACTTCATCAAGCGTGCGCCGGCCAGCCCGGATTTAATGGTTGCGTTGATGCTGCTTCTGGCTGTCGCGATGATGGTCATGCCTATCCCGGTCGTGGTGGTCGACGCACTGATAGGATTCAATATGGGGTTGGCCATACTGCTGATGATGGTTGCCCTGTATGTCAGTACTCCACTTGATTTTTCCTCTTTGCCCGGCGTTATTTTGATTTCCACTGTATTCCGTCTCGCGCTGACGGTCGCAACGACGCGACTGATCCTGGCCGAGGGGGAGGCCGGCAGCATTATTCATACCTTTGGCGATTTCGTCATCTCAGGCAATATCGTGGTGGGTTTCGTCATATTTCTGGTCGTCACCATGGTGCAATTCATGGTCCTCGCGAAGGGTGCCGAACGGGTGGCAGAAGTGGCGGCGCGTTTCACGCTGGATGCTCTGCCGGGCAAGCAAATGGCGGTCGACGCAGAGCTACGCAACGGCCACATCGATGCCAACGAATCCCGCCGGCGGCGCGCCGAATTGGAGAAGGAAAGCCAACTATATGGCGCGATGGACGGCGCGATGAAATTTGTGAAGGGCGATTCCATCGCCGGGCTGGTGGTTATCTGCATCAACATGCTGGGTGGAATTTCGATCGGTCTGCTCTCCAAGGGCATGTCCTTCGGCGAGGTGCTGCATCACTATACTCTGCTGACGATAGGCGATGCATTGATATCGCAGATTCCGGCCCTTCTGCTCTCCATTACTGCGGCGACCATCGTCACCCGTGTGACTGGGACGGCGAGGATCAACCTCGGTACCGAAATGGTCAGTCAGCTCACGGCCAGTACTCGAGCCTTGCGGCTGGCGGCCGGCGTCCTGGTCGTGATGGGGTTCGTTCCTGGGTTTCCCCTCCCCGTCTTTCTGATGCTGGCCGCAGTGTTCGCTGCGGTAAGCATTGTCAAGGCTGATGTGCTGGGCGCCGGCACTGCCGATGCGAAAGATGGAACTGCAGCGGAGCCTAAGCAAGCCGCGCCTGCGAAGGAATTCCCGATCGCATTTTTTTTAGCGCCAAATCTTATGCAGGCGATCGATCAAGCCGAATTGCAAAAACATATTGGGCGCGTTTCGCTCCTGGTCACAGCCGATCTGGGCATTATCGTTCCCCGCATCCCTGTCTTGGTTGACGAGCAGCTGCCTACATCGCAATTCCGGATAGATGTCGAGGGCGTGCCAGTCGAACAGGACGCGATAGATCCAAGCCAGATGACGCTCCGAGCCGATGTAGCGCACGTCGACTCGAGCGGTATCCCCCTTAGGCGTGAGCCGAAAACGGACAGACTCCCGGTTGAACATACCCCTGCAAAGGCCCTTACGGGCGCCGGCACGGAGCATAGGGCTCCCGGCGAACTCCTCGCCTTGCGCGTCCATGCAGCGTTGACCCGCTACGCACCGCGATTGGTGGGCATCCAAGAGACCCGACATTTCCTGGGCCGAATGGAGCAGGAATATTCTGAGCTTGTGAAAGAGGTGCTACGCACGACGCCGATTCCTCGGATTGCCGATGTTCTGCGCCGCCTCCTGGAGGAAGGTATCCCAATCCGCCACACCCGTCTCGTGTTGGAGGCATTGGCCGAATGGAGCGAGCGTGAGCAGAACGTTGCCCTGCTGACGGAATATGTCCGTTCTGGTTTGAAGCGACAGATCTGCCACCGCCATGCCAACACGGAGGGCATCGTGTCCGCCCTGGTCGTCGAGCGCGAGAGCGAGGATGTGATGCGTGGCGCGGTTCGAGATTCGGATGCAGGCCCCTATCTCGCACTGGAGGATCGGCAAAGCGAAGCGATGCTATCACAGATACGTCAGGTCCTTTCGAACGCAGAACCGGGTCAAACCCGCCCTATTCTGTTGACGTCGATGGATGTCCGACGTTTCGTCCGCGGCTTTCTGACGCGAAACGGGGTTGATCTCGCCGTGCTGTCTTATCAAGACCTCGCCTCCGACTTTACAATTCGCCCCGCAGGATCCGTCACACTCCCGCACGGATCGAACAGCGGATTGTTAGAGTAGTCCCACCTTTCCTAACTGAACGCCACGCGCCTCCCCGATAACTGAGAGATAACATGAATAGTAATACAGTTTCTCCATCGCCTATGTTTCTGCGCCGGAACTCACTTCTTTTTGCCGTACTCGCCATTCTGCCTTTGGGCGGTTGCGCCAGCTGGCAAAAGCCGGCTCTTTCCGTGCAGGAGACATCTTCCCCCGAGTTGCTCAGCGCCGATCAAATCGATCCGGCTATGCGCGAACGCATTTTGCGCGAAGTTGGTCAGGATGTTCAAGAGCGGGCTTTGCGGGATGAGGTGAAGCAGCACCCGGACAATGTTGATGCGGCGATACGACTTACAAATGCCTTGGTGGGCCAGAAGCGCCCGCACGAAGCGGTTGAGGTGCTCGACAGCGTCTTGGTTGCAGCCCCAGGAAACGTACGTGCATTGAATGCGAAGGGCGTGATTTTGGACATTGAGGGGCGGCATGACGCGGCACAGGCCCTGTATCGGCGAGCTCTCGAAAACGAGCCAGGCAATCAGATGGTGCAGCATAACTTCAATCTGTCGCTTGCCTTTAACGGCAAGTCCGAACAACCAAGGTTAGCACGATCGCAATAGGTGGGCACAGTGCATGCGCAGCCTGTTCCCCGGCTCGAACACGCGCTCGGCTCCCATCATAGATGGCCCCCTGAAGAGAGCCATATCTATGCAAAACAGTTGCTCCAGATCTGGCCGGCAGAGATCGGCAGGAGAGCCGGATGACATCACGCGGCCACCCGCAAGGCCACCCGCCTCGCTTCGTTGCCAGAGCGCCCTCTCCCTCGCCGGTCACCGTCTCGCAATGCGGCGACCTGGCTTAAGGCGGTCGACCGAGCGCCCGATGCAGTAGCCATGAATACGTAACGCAGCGATGGACCCGCCGGATCGTGTCGCGCTTGTGCTGGCCGTCCCTGCCATTACAGCACGGTGATTGTAGCTGGATCATATTCTAGAGGCATCGATGGTGTGGATGCCTTCGATCCAAACAATCGATTTGTTGAATTCGTCCGCCTGAGGAAATTAGCTGCGGCGATCCGACTTCCGACGCCTGCAGGCGCAAAACCAACAGCGTGAGCGCTGCGGGTCCGGAGGCAGGCTGCAAAGTGCAATCACCAGCGCTGATAAGCGGCAAGTGAAGAATGTATCGCTCGGGCAACTCCTGTGTTGTGCACGGTTGCCCCGCGAGGTGAACTGTAGCAGCTTGGCAGCTCAGCGTTCACGAAAGGAGAAAAGATTTGGGGCCAAGCAAAGACCGGCTTTTTTGATTGTCTTGCTGTATCGCTATGGTGGGGCGGGCGCGACCGCTCCCATAATTCAATACGCTGCCTTTAGCGATGGACGATGACGGGATGCGTCGCCGAGACTTCAATGGTGGAGGAGCAGCGCACCCGTCGATCCATTTGCTTTCAGCGGCAACCGCCACTATGAAGCGACACTTCGCCCAACTGTGTTTCAAGCTGCCCGGAGAAGTTTATGACAGAAGAACCCCACAAGACCGACATCCTCATCGAGCTCACTGCCGATGTTGTATCAGCCTACGTCTCCAACAACCCCGTCCCGGCGGGGGAGCTTCCTGCCCTGATCGCCCAAGTGCACGGGGCTCTAAACGGCACGGCTGGACTCATACCGGCAGAAGAGCCTGTGCCTGTAAAAAAACCTGCTGTCCCGATCAAAAAGTCGATCGAACCGGACTACATCATTAGCCTTGAAGACGGCAAGAAATTCAAATCGCTAAAGCGCCATCTGGCGACGCACTATGGTCTGACCCCAGACGAATATCGCGCCAAATGGGGTCTGCCGTCGGATTATCCCATGGTGGCGCCGAATTACGCCGCTGCGCGCTCCGCCTTGGCCAAGACCATGGGACTCGGCCGCAAACCGAAAGAGCCGGAAGCCCCAGCCACGGCGCCGGCGAAACGGACCCGCAAGAAGGTCGCAGCCTAAATCCGTATCAACAGTCGTTCGGACGCGCAGCAGCCGTTGGCCCAATCTGCGCGGAATCAAAGGGCGGGGATGAGCCCCGCCTTTCCCGTCCAAGAGCCTCATTTCCAGAGTAATTCATGATGGCTCCAGCAATCCCTGCCGCGGCATTAACTTGCATGCTCCGGCCCGGGTTTCGAGCCGTCAATGCGTTCCGGCGATGACGAACCTTGCCAAGGCTTTCCCGGACCGTTAGCCAGCCTTGCTGAGGCTGCCTGCAGAGGACTTTCCCGTGCGGCGATCCTGTTCCACCTCGTAGTTGATCTTCTGGCCCTCATTAAGGGTCGACAGGCCCGCTCGTTCAACAGCGGAAATGTGGACAAAGACATCCTGACCGCCGTTGTCAGGCTGAATAAAACCAAAACCCTTCGTGCTGTTGAACCACTTCACCGTTCCAGTCGCCATATCCATTCCTTTGTAATAAGTCGCAACTTAGGCAGGCCATTCACGCCAGCCTGATTTGTACACGAGACTTTAGGCGCATCAAAATCGGAAAATTGCAAGGCCCACTCGATCGCCTGATCTCCAGCAGCAACTGCAACATATGCGAGGCGCGTGCCAGACGAGGCGTATGCCAGACGTTTCGTCGTGCGCTGTCGCTCGAACGTTGACAGAAACAATGACACACCTTGCAAACTCGGCACATCTTGTGGACGTGCTCGGGTCGCTTCTCGACTGCGATACCCGCTCCTGACCGGGTATCGTCGGCCAAAATGAGAGTTTTTGTCATGTGCCGCCAGACCGAAAGATCAGGCGCGCAGCGACCTGCACATTCAAACCGGAACCCGCGAACCTCGATTAGCTTCTGCCTGCTCCGAAGGGCGGTAGCCTGCTCTGAGGCGGGCCACTGTCGGGTTGAAAACCAACTGTCGGGTTCGGAACCCCAGATTGTCGGCAAGGTACGCGCCGCCCACTGGTTGGCCAAAGGGGCACTGGCTCCTGATCCTGCCGCCATGCTCGCCCGATCTCAACCCGATCAAGACAGGTCTGCTCAAAACTCAAGGCGCGGCTGCGGAAGAAGGCGGCCAAAACTTTCGACGCTCTCTGCGGAACTCTCGGCGATATCTGCCAGCTGTAGGAGCCAAATCAAAAACCATTAATTGCGACAGGTGATTTTATGACATTCATTGCGAAGAGGCCAGAATGAACAGCGGAAGAGAGTAGCAGCTCTCTGGTCGCGGCGAGGTGGATCGTCGACACGATCGGCACCTGGCCCGTGCGGGGATCGCACCGCAGCCAGCACCAGAGCCAGACCTTGACCGCTTGCCTTGCTCAGGCGCCACAACAACGAGTGGCTGGAAGCAGATCCACGTGAACTCAGCGATATCGATCAGACGATGCTTACCCTCATGAAAGCCGATCCCGACGCTGTCCAGCGCCGCGAAATCCTGACCAGCATATGGCGCATCGGATGCCACCGCCTGCACACTCACCATCGACATGCCGGAACTCGGAACCAAAGGCCGCAAGCCTCGCCGGCCTCGGCAAAATGGAGCGGCCGCGCCTTCATCCGGGGCGGCCGGGCCAATGTTCGCCAGGCCCTCTACATGCCCGGCCCTTCGCCCTGCGCTTCAACCCCGACCTCAAGGCAAAATACCAGGCGCTAAAGGCGGCAGGCAAACCCGCAAAGGTCATCATCTTGTTGCGAAAGCTCCTCATCCTAGCAAACGCTCTCCTCAAGGCGCAGCGAAAATGGCCCCTAAAACCCTTGACCGAAACGGATACCTTAGCCTTTCAGGTGAGGCGGGCCGAGATAGACCAACCGCGGGTTTAACTTCGCGAGTTTAAGCTGATTATGCCGATGCAACTCTAGCGCCTGCGCGACCGTTTTAGCTTCCATCAACAAGGCGGCAGGCTGGGAGGAAGTACCCTCCCCTGCCGCGAACAAGCTTTGGACAAAGCCCCACCTTGTCCGTAATGTGATCGGGAGGCCGGGGCGCGGCGGTGCTCAGCGGATGTGACGCGCGAGATCTGCGACCCTACCCATCAGCACTTCCATCGGTCCTCGCTGGAAGATGCGCAGCCAAAGCACCGCAAAAGTGCTGATAACCACAACGAAGCCAAAGAGCGTGGACAGGCTCTCGTCTTTGAAAATGTTTATCTTCATAAGATAGGCTATTCCCGCAATGTGCAGCACATAGGCCGTCAAAGACATCGAGCCGACTGCGATTATTGGCCAGACCAGCTTTCGCAGACGCGGGAGCGCATCCACAGCGAGCATGCAAGCCGCCAAGATGATCATTGCGCAACCGGTGCTGCCCACGATCGAAAGCGTCGTTTCGCTATGAGGTGCGGCTATCCATGACGACTTGACTATAAATGACGACTTGGAAGGCTCAAAAGCGCCGTCAACGTCAGACCACCACAAGGAGGTTTCAGTCAAAGCGCGGGAACTCAGCGCGAGCAAGGATCCCCCATGGCCCAACACGGCCAGCGCGACCCCCGCCAGACCAAGGCGCCAATGCGCTGCTAGCGTATTAAGATTAAGGCGCGCGATGGCCATGCCAGCGATGAGGAAAGGAACCCAGGTCACCGCGGGATAGTAGCCGTTGACCATGAGGTTGAAGACCGGGTCGAGGAGGTTGGGGGCAACCGACAGAAGGGAGGAACGGACTTGCGGGAGAACTAATGCCGTAGCGGCAGCGATCAAGCCCAGCTGATATGCGCTGAGCCGATGGAGCGGCAATACCAACAAGAAGCAAATTCCGTAGTATTCTAGGATGACTTCGACCTGGGTACCGAGGCAGCCCAGGATTGAGCCAAGCGCGAGCAAAACAAGGGCACGAATTGCGACTCTGGCGATGGCCTGTCTACCGGCTATCCCCGACTTCGGCGCCTTGCGACCTGTAATCAGGAGGATTGAAAAACCGGCCAATACGGCAAACAGGGCCGACGGCCGCCCATGGGTTAGTTCCATCAGAAACCCGACTAGTCCTCCTTCGCCGGGGTCGGGACCGAGATGGGCGGCATACATCCCGAAGACAGCCAGGCCCCGAGCGAGGTCGATGCCGACCAGCCGATCTACTACCGACCCATTCCTAGCGTCGGCAACCGGTGCCTTCATTACCATGGTAGATTCCCTTGTTGGGTGTGTGGATCGCGGGAGCCGCGATAGGAGAGCCGGTCGGCTGCTGCCGTCGCCTCGTGAAAGGGTTCAAAACATCGCGCCATCTGGCGCATCGAGCCGGCGACAGAGCTGTTCAGCCATTAGCCTGGGGTAAGAACAACAGATCGGCTCACAAAGCCTGTGTCACGGACCTGAAAAGTGGTGTCGCGGAACCGTCGTTTTTTGCATGATGGCTAAGCCGAGAGATCCACTGCACCGACGAGAGACTCAGCGACGTTAGATATCCGATCAGTACGCCGCGGCTCCGCCGGTGACGATCACCCCGGGTGTCAAGGCCAGGGCGTAAACCTGCCATAATCTGTGGTAGTGCGCCCGCGACCAATCCGTTCGACAAAGCTCGGCGCATGGTCGAGCCAATCATATTCTTCCATGTGGCTGTTGCCTGAAAAACCGAAGACGCCGTTCGCTGGTCCAGCTCCAGACCTCGGCCTGCGTCGGTCATTAGAACCGGCGCGCCTGTTTCCCAAATCAATTTGCTGATGCAGCCGCCGGGGGTCACATTGAGCAAAAGTGCCGAGTTCAGGACGGGTTTCATAGGGGCTCTTCGTTTGGCTTTGTTAACGACCCCTTTCTTGCAAGTTGTAGCTGACAGCAGCCTGAAAGCTCCCCAAATAATTCGCTGCCGCCGGTTCAGCCTATTGTCAGCTTCGACCAATAAGATGGGAGCCTTGCCCTCATACCGGAGCTCGGCAGCATGATGCGAATACTGCTCACTGAAGACGATAAGGACCTTGGAAGTGCTATGCACGATCATTTGGTGGCTGGTGGCCACGCGGTCGACTGGGCCAAGAACCTGTCCGAAGCGCGCGATTATGCAGCTGTGGTCGGCTACGACCTTATTTTGCTCGACGTTCACCTGCCGGACGGCAATGGGATCGACTATCTGCGGGAGCTGATCAAGGAACTTGAATCGGCACCGGTCATCATTCTGACAGCCTGCGATCGGATTTCGCATCGCATCGAGGGCTTCAACGCTGGAGCCGACGACTATTTGGTCAAGCCGTTCGATCTGGGGGAACTCTCAGCGCGTATCCATGCAGTGGCACGTCGCCATGGGCATTTTCCGGAGCCGCAATTTTCGGTTGGGACGCTTTCCATACAGGCAGCCGAGCGACGCCTCTTCCGCGACGGGCAGGAGGTCTACCTGACTTGACGCGGATGGGCGGTGCTCGACTACCGTCTGCCCCAGCCCTGCACGGTCGTTTCAAAAGGGAAGATCGTGGACGCGCTTTTCGGCAGACGGCGCTGATTCATACTCTAAAAGAAAATTCGGCTTCCAGTTGCCTTGGCCATGACTTTCCTTCCCGAGAGATGGGTGACAGTTCATTCCGGATAGATGGGTTACACTTTCGGCCCTTTGCAAGGAGAGCAAGGTGCCTTGGAAGGAGTGTAACGTCATGGAAGAGCGGCTGAAGTTCGTCGCCCGGCTGCTGGACGCGAGAAGATGGCGGTGCTTTGCCGGGAGTTCGATATCTCGCGCAAGACCGGCTACAAGATCCTCACGCGCTACAACGACAGCGGCCTGGAGGGCTGACGGACCGATCGCGGCGGCCCTATCGCCACGCCAATCAGCTTCCGTTTCAAATCGAGAAGCTGATTGTGCGCCTCAAGCAAGACAAGCCGACATGGGGTGCGCCGAAGATACGCGAGCGGCTGGCCCGGCTGTATCCGGATGTGCACCGGCCCGCGATCTCGGCCGTGCATGCCGTGCTCGACCGCCACGGCATGGTCGAGCGCCGCAAGCGCAGGCGCAACAGGGCGACGGGGACACCACTTTCAAACGGCTGTCGCCCTAACGATCTTTGGTGTGCCGACTACAAGGGCGAGTTCGGCAGAGAACACGGCCGGGACAGGGGATCACAAACACTTGACCGTTCCAGACCCTGGCAGTGGCGCATCGATTGACCGTTGGCTCTGTTCGTGGGCACCGAAAATAGGGCCTTCTTGGTCCTCGGCAGAGAATATGGCCCGGACGGGGGATAACAAACACTTGACCGTTCCAGACTCTGGCAGTGGCGCATCGATTGACCGTCGACTCTGTTCGCGAGCGCCGAAAATACGGACGACCCCTATGGTCAAAGTGCACTTCTGACCTGCTAGGCACTGTTCGATAACTGGAGGCACCCGCTACGGTGCCCTCGTATTTAAGACACCTGTCAGTTTCAAGCCTGGACATTGACGCGTGGCGCGGCTGCCATTCGTTGACCGCCACGTCGAATTGCCCGCCAACCAGTGTACAGCCGCCGGTGGTCACATTGAGCAAAAGTGCCGAGATCAGGAGGGGTTTCATAAGGCCTCTTCGTTTGGCTTTGTTAACGACCCCTTTCTTGCAATTGTAGCTGACAGCAGCCTGAAAGCCCCCAGATATTCGCTGGCGCCGGTTCAGCCTACTGTCAGCTTCGATCAATAAGGCAGGAGCCTTGCCCTCATACCGGAGCTCGGCAGCCTGATGCGAATACTGCTCATTGAAGACGACGACGACCTTAGAAGTGCTGTGCACGATCATTTGGTGGCTGGTGGCCACGCGGTCGACTGGGCCGAGGGCCTGTCCGGAGCGCGCGGTCATGCAGCTGTGGCCGGCTACGACGTTATTTTGCTCGACGTTCACCTGCCGGACGGCAATGGCATCGACTATCTGCGGGAGCTGATCAAGGGGCTTGATACAACGCCGGTCATCATTCTGACAGCCCGCGATCGGATTTCGCATCGCATCGAGGGGCTCAACGCTGGCGCCGACGACTATTTGGTCAAGCCGTTCGATCTGGGGGAACTCTCGGCACGCATCCGTGCAGTGGCACGTCGCCAAGGGCATTTTCCGGAGCCGCAATTTTCGGTTGGGACGCTTTCCATACAGGCAGCCGAGCGACGCCTCTTCCGCGACGGGCAGGAGGTCCACCTGTCTGGACGCGAATGGGCGGTGCTCGACTGCCTTCTACGCCGGCCCGGTTCGGTCGTTTCAAAGGGGAGGATCGAGCACGCGCTTTATTCATTCAATTCGGAGTTCGAGAGCAACACAGTGGAGGTTTATGTCAGCCGGCTCCGCAAGAAGATCGGCGGGGATAGAATAGCAACCGTGCGTGGCTCCGGATACAGGCTCGTGGTCACATGACGAACTCGAACAGCATGACGAGAAAGCTGATATCGTGGTTAGGCGGGGCAACGCTCCCGGTTTGGATCGCCGCCCCAACCATTGCTGCGTTCATTTTTTGCAATAATGTAAACGAAAGTTCGGATGACTTGCTCCAGGGGAGCGCAGAGTACAGAGAACCAGAGCTGATCAAGGTCTTGAATGGAAAACACGTTGATCAATACAATAACCACTTGCCAACTTATAAAAAGTACTGGACCTATCGTGAGCAGGTTATTAATAAGTACGGGGTAGTGCTTATTTCTGAACCGGAAGAGGGTCAGCAGCCCTTCCCTGATGCTCCCCTGAGTAACGGCTTTTGGCGAAACGCTGATTACCGCGTCTACACAGAGGAGATCCAAGACGGCGTGTATCATCAGTTGGCCGAACCGCTTGATGGCCGCCGTACCACAATCGCGAAGGGCGCACTTTTTGTCTTCCTTCCGACACTCGTGCTCCTGCCCTTTAGCTTAGCTGTTTGGTGGATCGTGATCCGGCGCTCGCTGCGGCCAATCGAGGTACTGCGACAGCAGATCGGATCGCGCGACGGCGGCAATCTGTCACCAATGGACTTGGGCGATTTCCCGGCAGAGTTGGCTCCAATCGCGGCATCCGTCAATCGGCTTCTCGATCGTCTGCGGGCGGCTCTCGAGGCCGAACGCGAGTTCGCCGCAAACAGTGCGCATGAACTGCGCACGCCGATCGCAGGTTCAATCGCTCAGATGCAGAGATTAGTGGCCGAGCTTCCCAATGGGTCGGCCAAAATGCGTGCGCGCGGCATCGAGCAAGCGCTGTCGAGCCTTGGCCGCCTTGTCGAAAAAGTGCTTCAGCTCGCTCAAGCCGAATCGGGGGTTGGCATGGCGGATCACGCGATCGATCTTGTCCGATCGGTTCGGCTGGAAATCGATGACCTGAGGAAAAAGCCGCAATATGCCGGACGCCTGCATCTTAACGTCGACGGCTGCCCCACTTTGATGCGCAAAGTGGATGTCGATGCGTTTGGGATCCTCCTTCGTAACCTGATCGAGAATGCGCTGATACATGGACTGCCCACTGTTCCGACAACAGTTTCCGTCCAAACTGATGGAACCATCGCTATTGCAAACGCCGGACCGGTGGTGCCCCTCCCCGACCTCGAAGGGCTTACAAAGCGATTTAGTCGTGGTGCTACTCCTGCTGCGGGCTCAGGCCTTGGTCTACATATCGCTAACATGGTTATCCAGCGGATCGGTGGCAGTCTAGAGCTTGCGTCGCCCGCCCGCGGTCGCAATGATGGTTTCGAGGCGATCATACGAATTCCTCAATGACACCGGTGAATTCGACGACAGTTGGACACAGGGCGGATTGCTGGCAAGGCTGCTGACAGGGCGAACTGTACGGCAGTATGTATACGGCGTAGAAATCGTACTTCACACAACGCATTTCGGCCGCGGCAATCAATGCCGCTATCATCGTCTGAGCAGTTCGATCGAAGCGACACGACATGATCGGCAAAATCGAAGGCTCCGCCTCACCGCTCGCTCGATTTCGCCCGGGGAGAAAAAAGGCCATCCGAGAAAGTGCAAGCCGCCGCGCAAAGGCGACGTGTCCAATTGTCTGGGTGCCCCTGTGCGCCGGCCCGATCGGGTTGGCGCAGGTCCAGTAAGGACCCGGACCAACCATTCCATTTAGACGACCGGCAGGTTTTAATCGGCGTCCGGATCGCCGTCCCAAAATGCCCCAAGTATACGGCTAGAAAGGCTGCCAACGATCGAGCTTTGGTCGGAGGCGTGCTTGTCAGCGTCTTGGGTGCTTGACCGGCCTTTGCAATGGCCATCGCCATCGCAAGTATCGTGCGTGGCCAGTGAGACCGCAATTTCATCAGCCTGGAGCCGACCGTATCGGTGCTTTTTTATGATTTAGGGATTTTTCGTTTTCCTCTTGGATCATCACGGGTTTGGAGAGGATCTGGTGTTAAGTGCCATTCGGAGCGCCGGCGAACGGCCCGAAATTAATGTGGTCGAGTGATGAAGCCTCCCGAATGCGTTAAACGAGACCCTTTATGGCGGCCCTGGCTGACAACAGTCTGAAAGCTGCAAGCGGCATGCGAAAATGGGGCGATCCTGAATGACGACAGATGCTATCAACATGAAAGAGGCTCGCCCTGAAAGCTGAGCACGCTTTATGCTCAGGCTGCTGACAAGGCCAAAGCAGCGTAAGTGCGTAGTGAAATCCAAGGTCCACATGGGTCGTCGCGCGTCCCATGCGCCTGGGAAGGCGCCGGCCCGGCCAAGCTTTCCCAGCTCGTCCGCATGATGCTTCGCTGAGCGTCAATGGACGTTGGCGCGAGACCAAGGCGTCGTGCGTTGCAATCCGGACGGTCCAGGGTATCAGGAGTTTCACGGCCTCGGCCCGCTTGGCTGGCCACAGTTGAAGCTCCAACGTACCGGCTGGCACCGGGAAATTGGGCTCTGCGCTGCCTCAACGCTGATGGCACGGTCAATGCTTGCCTACCGATGGGGCCGCCCATGCCGTGATGCTGTCGGTCGACGTTCGCAAACCAGACCCTCGCGAGACCCAGCGAAGGGGCTCGCCGGTACGACGAGGGACCTTACCTCTTTATGCGCGGCATCATTATCGAGGATGACATGTTGCCTTACACGTCGTCCCTCGCGCTCGGGTCTTTGTGGGGCGGATGAAGTCCTGATCGCGGTGGCACTGCTGCATGTTTGCGTAAGACCCATCCAGTCACGATCGCGCTGTCCTTCGATGTCGCGGTGCTGATAGGCGGGCAGATCGGTGTGCGCGGCGCCCGCCAAAGGATCGTCGTCACGCCGGAGGAGGCGAGCGTCATAGCCGGCGCGCCGGCGAAAGGCGCTTTCTGTCGGATGCCCGACAATGTCGGATATCGCAAGTATCAAGGTTGGATCAAACCTTGCGAATCGGGGCTTTCTTACTTGGCACGGGGCATGCTCAGGTATCCGCAAACACCCAATGGATAACGAGCAGACTTCCCATGGCCTCACCATGCCGAAAGTTTCCCGGACGCATCCAAAGATGAGGCTCGCGTCAGGCCCAGCAACACGCTGACGGCTCATGTGGCTCGGCGTCGCGTGCCGATCCACTTTCTCCCAATAGGCGTTCGGGAGACATAGATCCTTCAAAATGAGGAACAGATCACTTTGCCAGGAACGCAGCCCATAACCCCACTCTCCCTACCAGAACTACCAAGCAAGCCCCGCACTCATGGGCTTCGCAGGACGTCCGTTGCGTCCGAGTTGGTCGGCGCGGGGCCGGCTCCGATCCCCGTCGCATGGGAGGACGGCAAGGCGAGGGATTTCGTGCTCGACAACGGCATGGAGGTGGTCGTCATTCCCAACCACCGGGCGCCGATCGTCACCCACATGGTGTGGTACAAGATCGGCAGCGCCGACGAGCCGCCGGGCAAATCCGGCATCGCCCATTTCTTCGAGCATCTGATGTTCAAGGCGACGACCAACCATGCGGGCGGCGAATTCGACCGCGCAGTGTTCGAGATCGGCGGCTCCAACAACGCCTTCACCTCCTCCGACTACACCGCCTTCTATCAGACAGTGGCGCCGTCGGCGCTCGAGCTGATGATGAGCTTCGAGGCCGACCGAATGCGAAACCTCATCCTGACCGACGATGTCGTCAAGACCGAGCGCGATGTGGTCATCGAGGAGCGCCGCTCAAGCACCGACACCAACCCGCAGGACGTTCTCCATGAGGAGATCGACGCGACGCTGTGGCAGAACCACCCCTATCGCATCCCGATCATCGGCTGGATGCAGGAGATCGAGCAGCTGAACCGCGTCGACGCCACCGTCTTCTATGAAAAGTACTACTGGCCCAACAACTCCGTGCTGATCGTGGCCGGCGATGTCGAACCGGACACGGTGCGGGCGCTGGCCGAAAAGACCTATGGCAAGGTGGCGCGCGGACCTGACCTGCCGCCGCGCATCCGGCCGGTTGAGCCCGAGCAGAACACCAGGCGCACCGTCACGCTCTCAGACGCCCGCGTCAGCGTGCCCAGTTTTTCGACGCAGTGGGTGGTGCCGTCCTACCACACCGCCAAGCCGGGCGAGGCCGAAGCGCTCGACCTGCTGGCCGAAATTCTCGGCGGCGGTAACCGCGGCCGGCTCTACCAGGCGCTCGCTGTCCAGCAAGGTATCGCTTCCAGCGCCCGCGTCTATTTCCAGGGCACTATGCTCGACGACACCAAGTTCGCCATCTATGGCGCACCGCGCGGCGATGCCAAGCTGGCTGATCTCGAAGCGGCGGCCGCTGCCGAAGTTGCCCGCATTGCCGAGGATGGTGTCAGCAACGAGGAACTAGGCAAGGCCAAGGACCACTATTTGCTCAATATGATCTTTGCGGAAGACAACCTGGACTGGCTCGCCAGCATCTACGGCTCGACGCTGGCCACCGGCGGTACCGTGAAGGATGTCGAGGAACGGCCGAATCGCATCCGCAAGGTTACCCCCGAGCAAATCAAAGCAGTTGCCGCCCGCTATCTCGCGTTCGACCGTTCGACCACGGGCTATCTCTTGCCCAAGACGGAGAATCAAGAGATGACGCTCGGCGCTCGGCCCCATGCTGCGATGAACATCCAGGAGGTGAAGTCCGAAAAGGGCATCATCGCCTGGCTGGTGGAGGACCACACAGTGGAAATCGTCAACATCGGCTTTGCCTTCAAGGGCGGCACCAAGCAGGACCCGGTCGGGAAGGAGGGGATGGCCAAACTGATGGCCGGCCTGTTCATCGAAGGCGCTGGCCATTACGACAGCGGTGCCTTCCAGGTGAAGCTCGACCATGCCGGCGCCGAAATGAGTTTGGACGCGCAAAGCGACGACATCTACGGATCGATGTGCATGCTTTCCAAAAAGCAGGACGCGGCGTTCGGCCTGCTTCGGCTCGCGCTGAACGCGCCGCGCTTCGAGCAGGGGCCGATCGATCGCGTCCGCGCCGAGATTGTCTCCCGCATCGTCGGCAGCGAGCGAGACCCTAACGCCATCGCTCAGCGCAAATGGCTGCGCGCGATCTATGGCGCGCATCCTTGTTCAAGGCTGGGAGAAGGCACAAAAGAGAGCCTGCCCGGCATCACGCCGTCCGACCTCCGCGCCTTCCACCAGGCCATTTTCGCTCGCGACGGGCTCCATATTGCCGTGGTGGGTGACATTGACGCGAACACGTTGAGGGAAAGGCTTGACCAGCTGTTTGGTGATTTGCCTGAGCAACAAACCCTCGTCCCCGTCTACGATGTCGCGCCGAAACTCGGTCAACTGGTGGAGGAGAACTACGACCTGCCGCAGACTTCGCTGACGTTGGCCTGGCCTGGCGTGAAGCCTAGCGCGCCGGATTTCTACGCGGCCGTGCTGCTGAACGACATCCTTGGCGGCTCATACTTGACTTCCCGCCTTTACGAGGAGGTACGTCAAAAACGCGGCCTTGCCTATCACGTCAGCTCTGAACTAACCCTTGACTCGCTTCTGGTTACGACAGAGACACGCTCGGACTGCGCTGCCCAAACACTGAGCATCGTGCGAGATGTGGTAAAGCAGATGGCGCAGCAAGGACCGACCGGGGCCGAGCTCAAGGCGTCGAAGAAGCACCTGATCGGCGCCTATGCCATCGACCAACTGGGCTCGACCCGCTCGATTGCAGACCGGCTCCTGGATTTGCAGATTCACAAGGCCGACGTCGACTACAACCAGCGTCGCGCCCGCAGCATCGGTCGGGTGACGCTCAAACAGGTCAAGGCGGCGGCCAAAAAGCTGCTTTCGGCCGAGCCCGCCATTTTGGTGGTCGGCCCGCCGCTGGGCGGCAAGGATGAGTAAAGAAACTCATCTCACCTTCCTTCTTCATCGGGGCTTCTCGTGGGAAGAGCGAATGTGGAGGCCCGTGGGCCAAGCAGATCATGCAGACGCGCGGAGTCGTTTTCGCCGACCTTGCGCGGCATTGGCGGTCCGGCGGCCTCTCGCCGAAATGGCGCTCCTCAGCATGTATGCCGCCTTTTTGCAGAATTCAGTCGCATGCCACCAGCAGGCATGGTGGATGAAGCAAACATCCGACTGCTTAATCCATCAATTGATGAACCGCGGGCACTCAAACTAACGAAACTGCTGTCTTTTCATCGGGCTAGCGTGGTCTACCAGCTGCTTTGCCGAGGCCCTACGACGAACCCACTGGTGCAGAATACACACTGACGGCCTGTCGACCTGGATGTTCGCTGCGTTGAGGAGGAATCCGGTATTGCCCCTGTGCCTGCCGATGATCCGCCGTCTGAAATCCCCGCACCTGTTTGGAGCCATCGACCGCCTGCCGGCACTCGGCAGACCAGTTGGCAATAAGACGTTCGAGGTCGTCAATCCGTCGACCGGCGAAGTTTTGGCAGAGCTTCCCGATATGGGCGTGGAGGAGACACGTGCTGCGGTAGACAAGGCCTATGTTGCGCAGTCGGGATGGGCCGCGTTGACGGCCCGAGAACGTAGCGACGTTCTTTGGCGATGGCATCAGCTGATCATCGACCATGCAGGCGATCTCGCCGCGATTCTGACTGCGGAAATGGGCAAGCCGCTTGCCGAAGCCATTTCAGAGGTATCGCATGCGGCGGCGTATCTGCAATGGTATGCCGAGGAGGCCAATCGCGTCTATGGCGAGACGATCTCGGCACCCTCGACAGACCGCCGAATGCTAGTGATCAAGCAGCCCATCGGCGTTGTTGGCACGATCACGCCATGGAATTTCCCGGCCTCCATGGTGGCGCGCAAAATCTCGCCGGCCTTGGCTGCGGGCTGCACAATCGTGCTCAAGCCCGCTGAACAGACGCCGCTCGTGGCTGGCGCAATGTTCGCCCTCGCCCATCAGGCCGGCTTTCCCGATGGCGTGGTCAACCTGATCTATGCGTCCGAAGGTGATCGCGTGGGCCGTGAACTCTGCACCAATTCCAAGATTCGAAAGATCAGCTTCACCGGTTCGACCGAGGTCGGACGGCTGCTGATGCGTCAGTGCTCTGACCAGATCAAGAAGGTCAGCCTTGAACTCGGCGGCAATGCACCTTTCATCATCTTCGATGATGCCGACATTGACGGTGCTGTTGACGGTGCGGTCCAGGCGAAGTTCCGCAATGCCGGCCAGACCTGCGTTTCCGCGAACCGCATTTACGTCCAATCGAGCGTTCACGATGAGTTCGTCAAGAAATTCGTGGAAAGAATCCGGCACTTGTCGGTTGGCGACGGATTCTATGCCGGAGTGGACATCGGACCGCTCATCGACAAGCATGCTCTGGCCAAGATCGAGTCTCACGTCGCAGATGCCATTGCGAAAGGCGGCACAATACGATGCGGGGGCCAGCGTATCGGCAAGAATGGCACGTTTTTCGAACCCACGGTCCTCACCGAGATTTCCAGCGTCATGGCAGTCGCGCAAGAGGAGACATTCGGGCCGCTCGCGCCGATCATTCGCTTCAACGATGCGGATCAGGTCGTGCGCGAGGCCAATGACACGATATACGGCCTCGCCGCATACTTCTATGCCTCAAACCTGAAGCGGGTCTGGCGTGTGGCAGAGGCTCTGGAATATGGCATGGTTGGCATCAACACGGGACGCATGTCCTCGGAGGCGGCACCGTTTGGCGGGATCAAACAATCCGGCATCGGGCGGGAGGGTTCCCGTCATGGCCTCGAGGACTATCTGGAAATGAAATATCTTTGCATGGGCGGGATTTGAAACCTGCTGCACTGTCTCTCCGCCCCACCGGGGGGCGGCCTGCGGTCAATGCCGCCACCTAATTGGAAGTTCCAAACGCCGTTGACCTGAAACACGGATGCCCGGCAGGAGACTGAGCTCGCTGTCGGGCCGGACATGCCTTGGGAGGGCATAAGTCAGCGCTCCTAGGGCCGATGGGCCACTCAGTTCGTGCGCCTTTTGCCGATTGCGTTGCATGTGCCGTGCCAAGCCAAAAAGCATTGATAAACCGCCGATGGATCAGCTTTTGCCCTGTTGCGCATTCTACATTGTGGGATATGCGACAATGCCCAAGCGGTTGAATCGTCGTGTTGCAGAACCCCAGACGGGTCATGACTGCTATTCTTAGGACAGTGCGCAGCAAGCCGCTACTCGCTGCACTCCAGGCACACCATTTCCATAATCAAGCGGTGGGTGCTATGTTGACCGAGCTGTCGACCAGGGAACGGTGTGAGGCCTCAGATCCCTCCATATTGTTGCACCCGCCGGTCCAACAGGACTGCAGGTCCGGCCTCAAAGGATCTTGGCTGCTATGGCGACATTGCGGTGCACGCCGCTTTCCGACCAATGATGTGCGTCCAGGTCGAGGCCGGCCCTAATGAACCACCGCCTTGGCACCCTCGCCCATCTCATTTCGGCATCGACAAGCTAGACCAGAGCGCACTTGCAAGGCGCCATGCAGTCCTGTCGGCGGGCGAACTGTTGGTGACGGGTACAGCTGCGAGCGAACGTTCATCCACCGACGCACAGCGCGGACTGTCGCTTTTCAAATTAGGAAATCTCTGTAGCCACCATTCATGAGCGCGCGGCCACGCGAGACGGCCCGACGGATGCGGTCGCGCAGATGATCGCGAGGATCCGCCCAGTCGGCATGGACGCGCCGTTGACCGATGAGAACTTCGGCGAGCTCGCGATGAGGTGCTCCGGCGAGCGAACCGTCGAGCGCACGAAGAACGAAGGACAAACGAACGCCGCGCTTTTCCGGCGCAAACAAGCGGGGGGGCAACTGTTGCCCTAGACTGAGAGCATTGAGGCACTCCAGTCCCCTCAGTCGATGCTTTAAAAGCACCGCGGGCCAGATGGCTTGCGTATGCAGGCAAACAGGGTGGAGGATATTCGCGCCCGAGACGGCGAGCTGCAGCGCGTGGTCCGCATTGCGAAGAAGAACATGCTGGCTCTTGTCGGGCGCCAGCAGGACGATTGCACGACAGGGCAATGCCGAGAGTTCGAACGGCGGTGTCGGCGACGAGGCAGGCAACCGTTCCGCAATGACCGGCAGCACATGGACGCACCAGAGCGGACACCAGAATACGACCGAAGCGCGGCCACAAGACTCCGCGAAACAGAACACCCCAGCGTGACAGGTCGCCGGCCGACGCGACCATATCGAGAAAGGATTGGAGAGACCAAGTCTTGCAATGCTGGCGCGCAGCGGTCAGATCGCGCTGGAACGCTGGATTGCGGCGTAAGAACTCCCAAGCCCACTCCCGCAGCGTCAGGCCAGCGGTGTAGTCGTATGATCTTTCATCCCGCCAATCGGCCTGATCCGCGCCAGTCAGGAGATTCATGACTGACATCCCCTGCCCGCGCCTGCGTGCGTCGAAACATTATGCCACTTCGCAAAGCATCGGCGAAGGCAGCAGACGTCGAAGACCCCGTTTCGTTGAAGCGTCAGCCATCGCCACTGTCGGCGACAGAAGATGTGCCCAAATTGCCACCAGACCGTCGAACTGGCACAGCGACGGCCAGCGCGACCTGGAATTGATCCCGTAACGGTCATCGGCTCCTGCGTCGCGATCCAGACGTCCCTTGAAGGCGCAGTAGCGCGGCAGTGGATCGCACGCTGCTTGTCGGCAAGTTGTCGTAGCGGCGGCGCCATAGGCACGGTCATCGGAGGGTCTCCTGCGGCAAGCTTTCGCCATTGGAGGCCAATCTCCCCGCTAGGGCAGCCTGTGCAGTTGCACAGGTGAAGCGGATCAATCAGGGGGAGCCATGGCGGAAACTGGATGATGGCGGCTTGAGGAGAGCGGCGTATCGAGGCGGGTGATGAAGCCTGCCAGTACCTCTCAAGGAGAGTGATACGCCATGAACGAGACTATCAACACATTGTTCGCCTTCGTCAGCCCGACGAAATCGATGATACCCTGACGGATGTACTTCGCAGCGGCGCGCGCAAATTGCTTGCGCATGCGATCGAGATGGAGGCCGAGGCGTATGCCAAGGCGGTCGACTGCCTGACGAAAGATCATATTGCGTCGCTGGCGCTCTACGATTTCCCCGCCCAACACTGGGATCATCTGCGAACGTCCAATCCCATCGAAAGCGTCTTTGCAACCGTTCGCTATCGCACGGTGCGTACCAAGGGCTCGCTATCCTCGAAAACCGCCCAGCTGATGGTCTTCAAGCTGTTGGCCGCGGCCAGGAAGTGGCGACGATTGAAAGGACAAAATCAGTTGCCGAAACTCATCGCAGGTGCCAGGTTCCTGGACGGAATCCAGGTCATCGAAACGAAGCCGCAGAGCGCCGCTTGATCAGCCTCGTCACCCAAATTCCAGCATAGCTCCATCGGAACTGCCAGCCTTCCTTGCCGATCAGGCGCATATCAGCGCTGACGATACCGAGGACGGCGATGGCGGTCACCTCCAGGCCGCCGAGTAACGACCCTCAAAACACCGCACTGGTCGAGGCCAGCCTGAACCGGTATCTTGTGCCTGCCCTCGGGAGTCGCTCTATCCACCATGTGATCGACACCGACATTGCTAACATCACCAAGAAGATCGTCGCCGGGGGTCACCCGCAAGCGGCTAACACGGCCTTCTGGTGTATGCGGGCATTTTTCAACTGGTGTCGCAAACCGCCGCAACGGCTCATCCGCGGTTTCCCCGCGAGGGATTGGAAAATCCGGATCCGGCCCCGATCGTCAAGCGCAAGCGAGTGGTGAACGATGCCGAACTGGCGGCTATATGAACGGGCTGTGAGCCCGAACCGGGCGATATCGGCTATTCGTTCGGCTCCATCGTCAAGCTGCTCATTCTGACCGGACAGAGGCGTACGGAAGTTGCCGCGATGCGTTGGTCCTCAACCTTGAAGCCGGAACATGGAACTATCGGGTGACCGCACGAAGAACGAAGAGCCTACGCTTATTCCGCTGTCCACACTGGCGGTGTCGGTCCCCCAGACGGTACCGAAGACCAATGACACGTTTTTTTCCCTGCGAGGGGCAACGAAAGAAGCCACTTCTCAGGCTACGCGAAGGGCAAGAAGGCTCTAGACGGCAAGGTCAATACTGACGGGGTGGCTTTGGAGAACTGGACCCTTCACGATCTGCGCAGGACGCTCGCGACAAATCTCGGCAGGCGGCAGGTATTGCCACACGTCATCGAGCACATACTGAATCACAAGGCGGCGTCCTTGACAGACATTGGCGAAATCTACAATCTCTATAGCAACGTCAAGGAGAAGCGCGAGGTGTTGCAGATGTGGTCAAATCACATCGAATGGCTGATCAAGCAGGCTGCGGATGACGCTCTGGCGGCGTAGCTGCTGGCATGGGCGGAAGATGCGGCGCAACAATCGTCAGAGCCTCATCGAATTGGAGATCATGCTTGACCAGCAAATGCGCGGCCAATGCTTCGATGGCCGACCAGTGATCGAGTACTAGCCGGGCCGTGCAATCTTCGATCCGCCCCCAATCGGGGCGGCGCGGCATCAGGAACCGCAACTCACCATAGATTCGCTTGGCATCCGCGTAGTCGCTGCTCCCCTCATTCCCATCGGACGCATTCATCGCCATATCGCGCGGGTCCAGATAGCCTTCGAATGCGGATTCTGCAAAAGGACCTGCCAGACACGCAACTATCTCCCGGATCGCATCATCGCGTTCCAAACATCGATCCATATCGTCCTCGAAAATCGGCTTTCGCTTCGAGGTGAATCCTTGCGCTGAATAAAAACCCGCGCCTTCGACAACACCACCGCACTCTCCGTCACCGACGTCGGGGTAAATACTAACACTTGAGAAAGCAGGGAGTTCACGGTCGTCGTCGAACGTCTGACGGTGCAAAACGATGGCGGCCACCGCGTGCCCGGCTTCGTGATGCGCCACAAGCGGCAGATATTGGGAGGCTACATTCATGCGGTGCGGCTCTCAGGTCTAGTTTGCTTTTGCGCATAGGACCGCAATTGTCGTGCCAACTGGGAAAATCGTTTCGGGCAATGCGATCGCTCCGATAGCGTTGCGTCTCCTGTCTGACATTGTTGGGAAGTCGACACGCGCCCGTCGCAATGCGGTCGACCTTCCGCGCGAGTTGGGTGACCCGTGAAGGCGGCCGACCAGGACGATGTTGCGCTGATCGGCGACGAAGGCGCGGCCGGGCGAGATCGCGCATCAGGGGGTGACCGGCGTGTCGGCGAAGTCGAAGTCGTCGATGTCCTTGGCCAGCGGCAACTTGGCGACAGCGAACTGGTATTTGATGGAGCGGGCCTGCTTCTCCGATATCTCGGCCTGCAAGAGATCACCGACAATCCTGGGCGGCTCGTGCCGTCGCTTGATGGCGACGCGCCCATGATCTCGTCATAGGCTCTGCGCATTCCGTAGAGCTTCAGCGCTCCCATCAGTTCCAGTACCTCGGTGCGTTCCATGGCTGTTTGTCCTCCTGAGACTGTCATAGCGGGTGCAGTCGGCGACCGCTCGTGAGCTAGCTTCAGCGCTTGGGGAATGGAAAGGATCGTGCCCGGCGCCGGATCGCGGCTGCGGGCCAGGATGTTGAGGATCACCGGCGCCGACGATGCACCGTGCTCGATGGCTTCCTGACAGGCGGCCTCGACCGCGCTCAATCCGTCGGTCAGCACCCAGGTGAGGATCAACACCATCTGCCGGTCGACGTCATCAACCGCCTTGAGCTGCGCCGCACCTTCTCCATTGCCGACCGCACGACCCAGCCAAGGAACGGCGCGCGCCGTGTGCCAGGGATCGTAGGCGACCTCGTTGCGGCCAAAGGAGCGAACGTGTTCTCCCACGACCACGCCATCCTCTGGCGGATGCGATCCGATCGACATAAGCATGGATCTCGATGGGCCGACCGACGGCACTCGACAGCACCGAGTATTTGTTGTTGTCGAAGCGCACCGTGCAGGTCTTCGACACCGACGGGGGAATGCAATGGAAGCCGTCGAAGCGACCGGCAGCCGCTCCCGCTGCGGCTTGGCCGCATTCGCCGACAGCAGCCGGTCCCGCGTCTCACGCCGAGCTCCCATGCGGGGATAGGGCTGGTGCTTGCGCTCGTAGCGGAACTGCGTCTCCTCAGAACGCAGGACCTTGCGCACCACCTTGCGCGAGATCTTCAGCTCACGGCAGATCGCTTTGATCGACTTCCCCTGGACCAGCGACAGCCGACGTATCTTTGCAATCGTCTCTAAAACCAACATCCAAAACACAAATGCCTCCGATCAAGCCGGAGGCATCTTGATGACCCCATCGTTAAGGGGTCCCGTTTGGACGAAAATCACCCTTTAAACAGGGTCCCCATTCCACGAAAAATCAATGCACTACCTTCCAAAGCTGCGAGAGATCGCCACCGACCGCTTTGAAGGGGCTTTCGGCGGTCTCGTCAGCGAGGTTGTGGCATGAAGAAACATCAATCCACAGCATTGGGCCGAAGCATGCCACGGGCTCATGCCGCGGGAGAGCGGGAAGATATTCTTGAAAGAAGAAGCGGTCTCCGACATCAATACCGACAGGATGGGCAGCTTTCTCACATCACTTGAGGTCGAGCGTGGCAGTTGCGACCCGCAATGCAAGGCTGGCGGCGATGCATGCCTTTGCGCGGTTCCTGATTTCGGAGCACCCCGAATATTAGGATACGCTGCAACTGGTGGTGACACTTCCCTTCAAGAGGGCGCGTGGGTGGCACCTGTCGAATATCTCGATGAGCCCGGAAATCAAGAGCGTCCTGGCGCGTATCGTCCGCCGCACGCCTTCTGGACAGCGGGATTACGCTCTGTTTTCGCTGATGTTCAATACGGATGCACGAGTTCAGGGATCCTGAATCTTCGATTGTGACCTTCGTCTGGTATCGCCCTGTCCCGCCGAGCAAAGCAACGACCGCCCCACACTGCTCACCCGGTTCGGTGTTCCATACTTGCTGCGCACACATGGCTGCGGGCGAAGGAACCACCATGGCGGAAAAAAGCATCCATCATCGCCCTTTGCGGGACACGACGGCCATCCACCTCGTCAAGGCGGGTGTTGACATCGCCACCATCAGTCGATGGCCAGGCCACTCGGGCTGAACTAACGATGCGCTACGCCCAGGCCGGTATCGATATGAAGCGGCAAGCGCTCGAACAAGGCTTCCCCGACGTGATGTCATCGGCAAAAGATCAGACGATCATCGCTTTGATGGCTGGATGTTTGGCTGGCTGCACCGCTTGTAGACGCTCAGTTATGTGGAGTTGTATCGCGGGAAGTCGCGCGTCTTGGGCTTTTGCGGTGTCAGCTCCACATCTCTCCGCAGTGCACGTTGTCACTGTTGAAGAGCCGTTTGTTCAATCTTCGTCCTGGCACGGCAAGGGTTGTCGATATTGTGGGCGTCTTGCGCTTGCCGAGCTTGTCCGAAATCCAGCGCCGGATCAGGCGTGAACACTGTTGCGTAGTTCGTCAGCCAGAGCGCGGAGAACGTCGGCGCTTCCTTCCAGCGCCGTAAAAGCGTAGGGATTGAGGAACTGTCGGCCCCAGAACAGATTGCGATCTGTGCCGGATAGCGTAGCTTCCTCGCTGACACGCGGCCAATTCTCCGCAATGCATCGGAGCTGGCCTTCAACAATCGCAAGAGCTTCCGGCGCGCTGAGCAGGAAGTGATGCGCCGCTTCAAGGCAGGACGCTATCCGGCTCATGCGGTTATTGCCGCTGATGAGCATGGCCTGGCT
The DNA here is from genome assembly GCF_003952605.1 of Mesorhizobium sp. M1A.F.Ca.IN.022.06.1.1. Taxonomy (NCBI): domain Bacteria; kingdom Pseudomonadati; phylum Pseudomonadota; class Alphaproteobacteria; order Hyphomicrobiales; family Phyllobacteriaceae; genus Mesorhizobium; species Mesorhizobium sp. M1A.F.Ca.IN.022.06.1.1. The sequence goes on from NZ_CP034455.1 coordinate 1,894,229, forward strand.
GGCCTCCTGGCCACTGCGGGCCTGCGGACAAATATCGTACGCAGGCGTGAGGGTGAGCTTAGCGCCGTCCCAGAATGCCGCATGGTTGCGGGCATGATCGTCGGTGTTGCCGCAAAGTATGTTGAAGACAATGCGGCTGAACAACTCGCGCAGAGTTTCCGACGGCGCGGTGAATCGGTGGCGAATGATCTCCGCCAAATCCTGGTAGCTGGCGTAACGCGCCATCATCTCATCGAGCGCGAGCATCGTCAGCGCTGAGACCATGGATTTGCGTTGCCAGCCGCCCGTGACCTTGATCCGGTCGAATCGCTCGACGAGCAACACGTCGTTGCCTGCGGCGCGAACGAGCGAGACGGATGCCGCTCTGATGCCGCACAAGGCGGCAAGCCGCATGGCTATGAATTCTCCTTTGACGACGCTGTAAAGGTCGGCAGACGAGGAAAATTTCGCGACATGCTTGACGGCGTCACCCTCGATCAGCGCCTTTGGCCTTGCGCCGCCGATCGAGCTGCCGTGATGCAGCGCCTGATCTAATTCGGGGGTGAGCGGAATACCTTTCTCTACCCGCTCCGCCGATTGGACAAGCTCTTCGAGAGTGGCATTGGCCAGTGCGCGCGGCTCGTAATGCATTGGCGAAAACTGAAAATCGAGCGCGCCGATGCGGTCCGAGCCTGATTCCAGCAAGAACGTCAGTTCTGAAATATCGAGCCGCGCGATTTCATCGCCCTTCACACCGAATTTGCGGTTTAGGATAACCCGTCGTCCCCAGGCATCAGGGGCAGCATCGCGGATGCATCCCGGCATGGTTAGGCCAGGAAGCAAAGGCAATTCGCCTGCCTTCAGGGGCAGTTCCGGGAGATAAAGCGGGATCGCGCTTCCCAGTTCACGAAAGCTCCTGCCATAGTTGAAGCTGACGAGTCCGTCATGGGCATATAGCCGCCCGGCGACAACCGGCGCGGTCTCGCCCGGCAGCCAGACCCAGACATAGGCTTCGTCGTACTTGGGGACCTTAGAACTCATCGACGATCTGCTTGCCGGCCTTGTAGACGTGCTTCGGCAGCAGCGCGATGCGATCGTCCATGCGGCCTGTGAGGGCTGTGATGCCATTGCCGTCGGCATCGAACAGCTTCACACCGACAATGGCAGCAGCTTCGAACATCAGTCCGATTTCGACTTTGGGATCGCCCTTCTCGATGCGCTGCAGGGTGCTGCGTGAAACACCGATTCTCTCGGCTAACTCCTGTGCGGTTAACCGGTGCTGCATCCGGCCAAGCCGGATGGTCTTACCGAAAAGGCCAAGCGCTTCCATCGCGTAGCGCGAATAGGTGCGTTTATACGTTGCCTTCATTCGGGTCTCTGTGACCTATGCATGATCCATATCGCCTTCTTTCGAACTTTATATAGGTAATGTCACAGAGCGACTGCCAAAGTCAAGACTCCGTATCGCAAGCGTTACCCATCCGAACGAGGAAGGCGGATATTGCCGACGGCTCCTGCACAACCGGCCAGCTCTGCGCGTCTCGGGCGAGGCGGAGATCTGGCGCTGGATCGCGGACAGCCTTGAGACGCCTCGCATGAGTCATTCATGGGCGGTCCCTGGTGCGGGGCCGCGGCGCTCGACTGCTGGCCGACATTCTCGGCGGCGGGACCCGCATCCGGCTACACCAGCACTTTTCGACCGCATACGCGCCCAGCTTCTCTCCGAAATCATTGCCAATGAGCGCGAACCTCATGCGATCGCCGAGCTGGCCTGGCGGCGCGGAATCTACGCACGCATCCGTATTCGAGACCGCCCAAGGGAGGCTGACTAGCGTAACGCCCTCCGATCTAAGCGCCTTCCACAAAGCCGCTTTCGCACGCGACGGGCTGCATGTGGCGGTCGTAGGCGACATAGATGCCAAGCCCTGAGAGTAAGGCTCTACCAGCTGTTCGGCGATTTGCCTCAGAAACTGGCGCTTGCCGGCGCGAACCAGTGGTATCGCGAGGGCGAGCACGCCGAGCGCTTTTCCTCCGCCCTCCACTGACCACAGACCCGCACGCAACGAAGCCGCGCTCGATCTTATCGTGGCGTGGCTAGGTGCAATGTTTGCTCTCGCCATCAGGCCGGCTTTCCCGATGGCGTGGTCAACCTGATCTATGCGTCCGAAGGTGATCGCGTGGGCCGTGAACTCTGCACCAATTCCAAAGATCAGCTTTACCGGTTCGAACGAGGTCGGACGGCTGCTGATGCGTCAGTGCTCTGACCAGATCAAGAAGGTCAGCCTTGAAACCGGCGGCAATGCACCTTTCATCATCTTCGATGATGCCGACATTGACGGTGCTGTTGACGGTGCGGTCCAGGCGAAGTTCCGCAATGCCGGCCAGACCTGCGTTTCCGCGAACCGCATTTACGTCCAATCGAGCGTTCACGATGAGTCCGCCGAGAAATTGTGGAGAAGGTCCGGCACTTATCAGTGGTCCGACGTCTACTCCCGGAGCGAAGCCGTCGCCAACCCAAGATCGAGTCCCACATCGCAGATGATAATTCGATGCGGGGCCGAACGATAAATATGCATGCTTTGGCCACCCCGAGGCAGGGCTCATTGAGATGATCCGACCGCCTTGGAACAAAGATGGGGTAGAGCAGATGAAGCGTTGGCAGCGTGTCTCCATTCGACGCGAGCGCTTAGGATGGGATCACGATCATTCGCATCACGCGCAGCCGCAAGGGCGATGCCATGGCTACTTTGGAATCGTTGAAGTGGTTTGAGCCGGACAGTCACAAATACACCCGTTACGCCGCGGCTCAGGAAACGGGGCGGCGTCCGGCGGTGGAGGTGCTCGCTGACTTAAAAAGGGTGCGGGCAGTCGTTGCGCTTGAGAGCGACGACATTTGGGATCCGGCACGGGGTGACCTGCTGCCAATCGGCAGTTAACAGGGTCCGACAAAAGTGTGCACAACATGCTGCTGAAGTGGCCTCCGGAAGCGCTACCGGAAGTTACGCGTCTTGAACTTGATAGGGTCGATATGGTCATACTGCATCGACGATGTCGCGCCCCTTCGGCATGCCGCGCGGATCGATGCCCGATCCGCCGTGATGAGCCTCGTCCCTCGGCCGTGCGGCAACGGAAACGGCGTCTTGCGGTTTCCCACGCTGGCCAGCCCGGCCGACAGATCGGTCAGCTCGTGGGCGACGAGGTGCACCACCTCCTCTTCCGTCGGATGCGTCCGCGGACGCCGAGCATGGCCGAAGCAAGAAGCACGCGCCGGAATTTCTCGAGAGATCTTGACCCAGACGACGACGTTTGCCGCACCCGTCTCATCCTCCAGAGGAACATGAAGCCTTTGGCCGAGCCCGGCCGCTGCCGGACCAGCACCAGGCCGGCGGCCTCGAGCCAGCTTCTGCCTCGCGCCTGCATAGCATCCTGACAGGTCACGGTGCGGCGCCGGTTAGGCGGCACGCCGATTTTGGCAACGCTAGCCTGTGAACTGAAGAATGAAGGTCGGACTTGCGGCACATCGATTAGGTTCAAATGATAAGTTGCTGCCCGGCGAGGTCGTTTCAGCGCATCTCGACTGGTGGGTCGGCAAGACAATGCGGAACGGAAATGATCGCAGGCGTAAAGGACGGCTTTCGGGGCCGGAAGCTTCAGGCCTGGAACCGGACCCCAGTTTGGCGCAAGCATCGTGGCCTCCGCCCGGTCAGGCATTCACCGGCTCGCGAAATGCCAATTGATTCTGCTTAACCGGGCATACCTAAACGGCCACTTGCGTTCCGATCTCGACCACACGTCCGGTCGGGATCTGGAAATACTCCGTCGCGTCGGCGGCCGTGCGCGCCAAGCCGATGAACAGCTTGTCCTGCCACACCGGCATGCCGGAGTTGGGTGACGCCTTGAGCGAGCGACGCGACAGGAAGAAGGACGTCGTCATGATGTCGAACTTCCAACCCTGCTTGCGGCAGATCGCCAGCGCACGCGGGATGTTAGGCTGTTCCATGTAGCCGAAGGTCAGTGTCACCCGCATGAACAGCTCATTGATCGTTTCCATCTTGATCCGCTCGCTGTCGGGCACCACGGGCTGCTGCGCCGTCACCACAGAGAGGATGACGTTCTGTTCGTGCAGCGCCTTGTAGTGCTTCAGGCTGTGCATCAACGCGGTCGGCGCACTGGCGGGATCGCTGGTCAGGAACACGGCCGTACCGGACACCAGCTGCGGTTTCTTCTTCAACAGATTGCCCGCAAGGAAATCGAGCGGAATCTGGTTCCTGCGCGTCTTGTCAAATAGATACCTGCTGCCTCTTATCCAAGTCCACATGGTCATCACGATCACTGCGGCAATGGCAAGCGAGGCCCAGCCGCCTTCGAATACCTTGACGATGTTAGCTGCAAAGAAGCCGGTATCGATGAAGACGAACACCGCCATTAAGGCTATCGCGACGCCGAGCGGCCATTTCCAGATGCGCGTCATCACAACAAAAAGCAGTATGTTCGTCACCAGCATATTGCCGGTCACCGAAATACCGTAGGCCGAGGCCAGCCGGCTGGATTCGCCGAAGCCGACCACCAGCAGCATCACCACCAGCGCCAGCATCAGGTTGATGCGCGGCAGATAGATCTGGCCCGACTGTTTTTCCGACGTGTGCTGGATGACGAAACGCGGCAGCATGTTGAGCTGTACCGCTTGCCTGGTCAGCGAAAAGGCGCCGGAGATCACCGCCTGGCAGGCGATCACGGTCGCCGCCGTGGCAAGCACGACCATCGGAATAAGCGTCCAGCCCTGGTTCATCTCGAAGAACGGATGACCGACAACGCCGCCATTTGCCAGCACGAAGGCGCCTTGCCCGACATAATTGAGCAACAGACAAGGGAACACGATCGCCAGCCAGGCGAGCACGATCGGCTTGCGGCCGAAATGGCCGAGGTCGGCGTAGAGCGCCTCGGCTCCGGTGACGGCGAGGAAGACTGCACCAACCGTAACGAAGGCGACGTCAGGCGAGTTGACCAGGAACGACACGATGTAATGCGGGCTGATTGCCAGCAGGATTTCCGGGTCGTCCATGATGTGGTTGAGCCCGGAAAGGCCGATGGCCAGGAACCACAGCGCGGTAACGGGTCCGAACACCAATCCTACGCCGCCGGTGCCAAACCGCTGTACCGCAAACACGATCGCCAGGATGGCCAGTGTCAGCGGCACCACATAGGGCTGGAACGTCGGCGTGACGACATTCATACCTTCGACCGCCGACAGTACCGAGATTGCCGGCGTAATGACGGCGTCGCCAAAAAAAAGCGCCGCGCCGACGATGCCGATGCCGATGCCGATGCCGAGGATCACCGCAGAGCAGGTCGGGAAACTGTTGCGCGCCAGCGCCATAAGCGACAGCACTCCGCCCTCGCCTCGATTGTCGGCGCGGAGCACGAACATGATGTATTTGATCGTCACGGTGATCGTCAGGGACCAGATGATCAGCGAGAGTACGCCGAGGATGTCGCCACGGCTGGCGACGTTGCCACCCGCTGATGCATGCAACGCCTCGCGAAATGCATAGATCGGGCTGGTGCCTATATCGCCATAAACGACACCTAGTGCGCCCAACATCAGCGCCTTGGTGCTGTGCTGCTCGACCTCAGAATGGCTCGATTGTTCGACAGGTTCTGCCTCGTTACCAGCATTGGTAAGGGCCATGGACGACACTCCGATAAGCGCGCGGTGCTCTACGCTTGCTGCACTGCAATATCAAGTTCCGTCACGTAATGTCTGCCGTCTCGCCTGTCGTTGCTCGCCTTGGTAGACTCGCCAGCCCGCAGCCCTACCGAGCAGCAATAGCGCCCCGGCAGAACCCTCAATCGCCCAGATCAATGAATGGTTATCGCCCACAGTGCCCCCCGCGATGCGGCCGATGGCGACCAGGGTGTCGTGGGCGCACAAGGATGGCGCTTTCCTGATGACGCCGTGCTCCAGGTGTGATCGCACCGTTGCTGCGCAAGCCATTTACTTGCTCGTCCCAGCGAGGACCGTGGCCAACTGGAACGCAGGGCCACGCCGCTCACCGGCCGCACTTTGCGGCGCAGATAACGATTCGATCTCCGCGGCGAGATTCTGGTTGAAGAAGCCACCAAGCTTGTCGAAGGACACACGGTCGTAATATCGACATGCCAGTATCCGCAACCCAGAAAAGCTCCTTGGGCTCCGCTGCGCGCGCCACGAACAACCCGATCTTCTCTGCGAAGAGGACGCCGTAATCCTTCAGGTTGAAGCCAAACCGGGGGCGGCCGTGACGTATGGGCGAAGGGCTAGGAGGCGGGTTCGGTGAGGAACGGCATTGATGTCCACGCCGTCTCCTGGAAAGACAGAGGAATGCGGTGTCACCGACTGGCGCCGGAGGTTGATCCGGTGATTAGGAGGAGCACTCGTTGTCGGATTCTCGACGATGTCGGACATCTGACACAACGCTGCCAGAGCGATCACGTTGTTCCGAAACGATTTTCCCAGTTGGCACGACAATTGCGGTCCTATGCGCAAAAGCACTGCGATGCCGCACCGACTGGAAGAACTCATCAATGATCACGCTTTTCGAACATGTGGGCGCCGCTACCAACACTAAGCGTTCCCGATCAAACGGAAGCCTCTATCCCTTCTTTCTGAAGGCTGTCCGGACATGAACGCATTTGATGTCCGTCCAACGCTGGATGCTCCCGACGACGATCTCTATCTTTGGCTTGAAGATGTGGAAGGCGAGCGGGCACTTGCCTGGGCCGCCGGCCAGTCGGCAAAGACCCTGAAGCACTTCAGTGGAACGCAGTTCGAGCGCGACCGCGCGACTCTGAAGGCAGGCCTGTTCCCTAAGCGGCGTCGCATCTCCCCCGGCCGAGTCGCATGGCTTGAATCCGATATCAGGGCTTGGATGGAAACTAGATCTGAGAGCCGCACCGCATGAATGTAGCCTCCCAATATCTTCTCCCGTCTGTGGCGCATCACGAAGCCGGGCACGCGGTGGCCGCCATCGTTTTGCACCGTCAGATGTTCGACGACGACCGTGAACTCCCTGCTTTCTCAAGTGTTAGTATTTACCCCGACGCCGGTGACGGAGAGTGCGGTGGTTTTGTCGAAGGCACGGTTTTCTATTCAGCGCAAGGATTCACCTCGGAGCTAAAGCCGATTTTCGAGAACGATATGGATCGACATTTCCAACGCGATGAAGCGATCCAAGAGATAGTTGCGTGTCTGGCAGGTCCTTTTGCAGAATCCGCATTCGAAGGCTATCTGGACCCGCGCGATATGGCGATGAATGCGTCCGATGGGAATGAGGGGAGCAGCGACTACGCGGATGCCAAGCGAATCTATGGTGAGTTGCGGTTCCTGATGCCGCGCCGCCCCCGTTGGAGGCGGATCGAAGATCGCACGGCCCGGCTAGTACTCGATCACTGGTCAGCCATCGAAGCATTGGCCGCGCATTTGCTGGTCAAGCATGATCTCCAATTCGATGAGGCTCTGACGATTGTTGCGCCGCATCTTCCGCCCATGCCAGCAGCTACGCCGCCAGAGCGTCATCCGCAGCCTGCTTGATCAGCCATTCGATGTGATTTGACCACATCTGCAACACCTCGCGCTTCTCCTTGACGTTGCTATAGAGATCGTAGATTTCGCCAATGTCTCCGGTGCGGGCTCACAGCCCGTCCATATAGCCGCCAGTCTGCTGCCTTCGAGTGGCCCATGTTGGCCGCGGCCAGGAAGTGGCGACGATTGAAAGGACAAAATCAGTTGCCGAAACTCATCGCAGGTGACGGTCTGGTGGCAATTTGGGCACATCTTGTGTCTCGTCGCCAGTAAACACGGATGCCCGGCAGGAGCTGAGCTCGCTGCCGGCGGAAATCGTAGAGCGCCAGCGACGCATTCTGATCTTTCGTCAGGCAGTCGACCGCCTTGGCATACGCCTCGGCCTCCATCTCGATCGACCTGAACCAGTATCTTGTGCGCCATCCGGACGATCTGGGAAAGCTTGGCCGGGCCGGCGCCTTCCCAGGCGCACGGGAAGCGCGACGACCCATGTGGACCTTGGATTTCACTCCGCACTTACGCTGCTTTGGCCTTGTCAGCAGCCTGAGCATAAAGCGTGCTCAGCTTTCAGGCCGAGCACTCATCCATTGTTGACAGCACCTGTCGTCATTCAGGATCGCCCCATTCTCGCAGGCCGCTTGCAGCTTTCAGGCTGTTGTCAGCCAGGGCCGCCATAAAGGGTCTCGTTAAACAATTCAGGAGGCCGTTCCAATGAACAATCAGTTTGCGAGACTTTTTCGAGGACCAGGTATGCAGGCTTGTTTCAGGACAAAGAACTTTCTGGCGGCAACCACCGCGATGACGACGGTATTCCTGCCGGCTGTGTCTCTCGGGGTGGGTCTGGTAGCATTTCCAACTGGAGAAGCGTTGGCCGACGACCCGATTTCGATCCCGCTGGAGTATGTCGGGGAAGGCCATGACCGCCTGGGCATCTGGGCCAAGATCAACAATGGCAACGCGCAGCGATACGTATTCGACACGGGCTCGGACCAGCTCAACACGCAGATCGGGTCAGAGGTGACCGGGGTCCGCCCGATTGCCGACACGCCTTACGTATATACGTACGGGGACGGAACGTATGGTAATAAGCTTCAGAACGTGGAAATTGATAAATTTACATATGTCGATCCAGATCAAAAGATAACAATCGACGGGCCGTCTGTAAGCGATAAGAAATACCGGGCTGCTCGCATTCTCGATTTTGTCTATACCCATGCGTATTGCAAGGACAACAATCTTAAGTGCACGCCGGGATCCGTGACGGATGGACTTAAAGATATGTATGGTCAGGATCTCCAAGAACCTTATCACGCCGATAAGGAGCAGCGGGCGAAAATGACCGCTGGCAAGATGGCAGACGAAGGCGGCGATTTCGCAGGTACATTCGGGGCCGGCGATTTTCTTGGCAAGACAAGTGTCTGGGGCATGATGGGCAGTGTCACCAGGTCTGGCTACGTGGTCTCCGCCAATGTGAATCCGGATTCCGAGAGCGACCAAACGCCTGGCTGTTCCCCCTGCACGATTGTCAACCTCAATCCAAGCCTCCGGGCCCAATATACTAATGCCATGCCATGGGGAGAACCCGAGGAAAAAGATCAGGATTCTTATCAGAATTTTCCTGGCTCTGGCGCCAATGCCTCGACCGAATACGAAGGCAGCTACAATCTGCAGTACACGGTTAAGGATGGAGCCCCACCAATCACCGACCCCAACAAGACCGCGGTATTGCTCGACACCGGCACACCGGGCGGTGGCAGTCTGGAGATCAGTGATGCGATGCTGAAGCAATTTCAGGATGCGGGCGTCAAACTTAAAAATGTTCGGAGAAATGAGCAACGCGAGATCGTAAGCGCATCGGGCAACATCCCGAGCGTTACAATCGCAGGAACGGATGGCGATCCGGTAAGGCTGGACAATATCGACTTCACCTACACCAGCGGCACGACGGAACAACCCAATGACCAGACCAGTTTTGTTGCCGGTCTTGACTTCTTCAAAAACAGATCGGTCATTTTCGATCTGGAGAAGAAGTATACCGCTTATACGTCACATTTCGTCACTGCCAGCAACTTCTCTACCGATTCATCCGCACCCGAAGGGACCGGTCTGAGCAGGATCACGACGAGCATGGGGAATGAGGGCGGGTTCGGCATAGCGGGTGTCGTCTCCGGCTCCGGATCGCTGACGCTTGATACAAAGACGGTGGTCCGGATGACGAATGTCAACACCTACACCGGCGAGACGAATATTGCTCAGGATGCCTATCTCTCGCTTGCGGGGCTCGGCAACATCCAACGGTCAGCGAAAGTCGTTGCAGACGGCACGTTCGATATCTCCGAACATGGAAATGGCAGCGACTATTGGGGAATCTCCGACGCCTACAACGATGCCCGTATTCGTAGCCTGAGTGGCAGCGGAACGGTCGAACTGGGCAAGCGTACCCTGGTGCTAACGGATTCGAACGACACGTTCGCCGGCAGCATCAACGACCTCGACGTTGATAACAATAATATGGGCGGCAAACTATTCGTTGCCGGTGGCGTGCAAACGCTGAGCGGAAAGAACAATTTTTCCGGCATGACGACGGTCGGTTCCGGCGCGGGATTGCTGCTTGCCGATACAGGTGTGCTTTCCCATGATGCGACCACGTCCGGCTTTCTCGGGAATGACGGGCAGATCGGGGGCACGGCTATCGCAAACAGCGGCGGTGTCGTCGCAGGCGGCGGCACCTACGGTGCGGTCACCATTTCCGAGGGCGGCACGGTCGCTCCTGGCAGTGCGACCGATCCGAGCAGGATCGTCACCACACTGACTGTCACGGGCGATTTCGCGCAGCAGTCCGGATCGATCTATCAGGTCGACCTCGCAAGGTCGTCCGATCTCATCGATGTTGGCGGAGCAGCGGCGATCGACAGCGGCGCGCAGATCGAGCTGCTGCGGCAGGGAACGCTATCGGTCGATGCCCGATATACTCTGCTCTCCGCAGCAGGCGGCGTAAGCGGCACCTATGGCGGGCTGACGGGGGCTCTGGCGACAGACGCGACGCCCTTCGTCGATTTCCAGCTCGTCTACGATGCCAACAATGTCTATCTCGATATCAGCCGCACATCGACGGCGTTTGCCGATGTAGCCAGCACCTTCAATCAACGCTCGGTCGCCGCAGCGGCTCAGGCGCTTGGAAGCGGTAATCCGATCCAGGACAACATCCTGTTCCTGACGGCGCCGGAAGCCCGCAACGCTTTCGATATGCTATCAGGCGAGGTTCATGCTTCCATTCATAGCGGCCTCATCGAGGACAGTCATTCTGTACGCGATGCCGCGAGCGAACGGATCCGTGCGGCGTTCGACGGCGTCGGTGCCTCCAGCGTTCCGGTGATGACTTATGGGCTGGGTGGTCTGGAACTGGCCCCGGCAACGAGTGAGAATTTCGCCGTATGGGGCCGTGGCTTCGGCGCCTGGGGTCATCTCGACAGCGACGGCAATGCCGCCGGTCTCGATCACTCGACAGGCGGCTTTCTGGCTGGCGGTGACGCGGCTGTCGGCGAAAGCTGGCGGCTCGGCCTCATCAGCGGCTACAGCCATACCTCCTTGGAGGCGGACGATCGCGCGTCGTCGGGCTCGAGCGAGAATTACCATCTCGGTCTTTTTGCCGGCACGCAGAACGGCAATCTCGGTTTTCGTTCCGGCCTTGCCTATACCTGGCACAGCATCGAGACCGGCAGGTCCGTGGTCTTTCCAGGCTTCGCCGACAGCCTTTCGGCCGATTACGACGCCGGCACGTTCCAGGCCTTTGGCGAGCTCGGCTACCGTATCAATACGGCTTCGGCTTCCTTCGAGCCCTACGCTAATCTCGCTTATGTGAATTTTGACGCCGATGGCTTCACCGAGAATGGCGGCGCAGCCGCCTTGTCGAGCGGGGATCGCTCGAGCGACACGGCGTTTACCACGCTAGGTCTGCGTGCGTCGACGGTACTGACCCTCGGCACCGTGACTGCTACCGCGCGCGGCGGTCTTGGCTGGCGCCACGCCTTCGGCGACGTCAGGCCGGATACCGCTCTTGCCTTTGCTGGCGGTTCCTCCTTCGCCATCAAGGGCGTGCCGATCGCAAAGAACGCAGCTCTGCTCGAAGCTGGGCTTGACGTAAACATCACCGAGAACGCGACGTTCGGCATCGCCTATCAGGGACAGATCGCCTCGGATGCCCAGACACACGGGTTCAGCGCCAAGCTCGGCGTCCGTTTCTAAATCACCCGCAAAAGAGATTGGTTATGAAGTCAGTGAGTGCATTTTCTTTTACCGTCGTTCTCGGCTCAGCGACGGTGATGTCTGTGTCCGCCGCGCGAACGGACGATGCCTGCTACAACAAGGCACAAAGCCTATGATGACGCAATGTTCAATCGACGACCTGAAGCCAGTCGATGGCGAGCTTGACAAGCTCTACAAGGAGATGGAGACCCGGCTCAAAGAGTCCCGGCGCATGTCCAGGAACTGGTCGAGACCGCGAGGGGCTACAACGCCACCTCGGAGAACACGCGCGACGCCTACCCCAAGGATTGGCGGCATTTTCCTCCTGGTGCCGGCGCGCTGGCTTCGATCCCCTGCCTCCGGGCTCGAAGGTGATCAGGCTCAATATCAGCGCCTGTGCCTCGGGCACCGCCGCCGGCGATCCGAAGCGTGGCGCCCCTGCCCTTTAGTTTGCGACCATCGAGCGGCGGCTTTCCGGCCTCGCCTGGAACTTTACCCAGCGCGGCCGGCCGTTGGACCGCGCGGAGCGGCATATCTATAAGGTTCTTGCCGGCATTCGCCGCAAGCACGCAAAGCCACCGCGGCAGAAAGAGGCGGTCCTGGCGACGATCTGCTGGCGATGATCGCCACGCTCGGCCACGACCTCAGGGCCTGCGCGACCGCGCTATTTTGCTCCTGGGCTGTGGCGGCGGCCTGCGGCGCTCCGAGATCGTCGGTCTCGACGTCATGCGCGACGACAACAGCGATGGCGCCAGCTGGATCGAGATTTTTGACGGCAAGGGCTGCTGGTCACCCTGCGCGGCAAGACCGGCTGGCGCGAGGTCGAGGTCGGCCGCGGCTCCAGCGACCACACCTACCCCGTAGTCGCGCTCGAGAGCTGGATCCGCTTTGGCCGCATCGCACGTGGACCCCTGTTCCGCCGCATCTTGTCGATCAGGTCGATATAATACGAAAAAGCCGCCGCCATTCGGGACGGGCGTCGGCTATCATGTCCAGCCATTATGCGGCGAGCGGATAGCTTTCGCCGGACCAGGCAGAGAACTTGGCGGCAAAAGCCTTCATCTCGTCGACCGCGAATGTGGTGCGCGGTTGCGAACTCGACTTGCTGGGCGAGAGGGACCTCGCCGAGAAAGGCGCTGACATGAGCGGGATGCTGCTTGGCCAAATCGAGATCCGCAAAGCAATCGGCCAGCGCCGCGTCGTCCAGCTGTACGCTGCAGGGCGCGTTCACGTCGTCAAGACGGATGCCAAATGCTTGCTCATAATGGCCGCAAGGTAATCGTTTCGGGTCGGAGACACAAGTTGCCGCCTCCTTCGCCGTAGAGTGGCCCGATACAATCACGATCGATATTGCCACCTCTTATCGATAGTGATCGCATAGTTCCCTGATTCGACTCTCAACCGCTCATATCAAGCGATTACTTCCATGTATCTGCTGCGCTAGCCCGTCCTGGCCTTGGAGTGTCGCTCCTCACCTCCTCCACCACTCACCAGCCCGATGGGAGTATCGCCCGCCAGCAGCTTCTCCTTGCTGAGCAGCGCGGCAACCTCAATCGCCTCGAAATCGGGCAAATCCCGCAGTGTGTCGAGGCCGAAGTGCAACAGGAAGGTCTTGGTCGTGACGTAGGTGTAAGGCGTGCCAAATTCAGCGGGCAGGCAGACGTTGACCCACAACAATCAAGGGGACGGTGCAGGCCAAGATTGCGGCAGGGCTTGGGCCCCCCACCCTTCTCCTCAGAACTCCGCTGCTTCCAGCTGGCGGCTGAAACTCACAGGCGCAGCCAGCTTGGTCTCTAACAGCATCGATCGCATCATGGTGTCTGCCATGAATCCGTGTGCGTGAAGCGCTCCAGAGCGAAGATGTTGGGCGTCAACCAGGTTCACTCCAATGAGCTTCACTTCTCGAGTTCTGCACAGTGTCCACGACTGGCGCCGGAGGTTGATCCGGTGATTAGGAGGAGCACTCGTTGTCGGATTCTCGACGATGTCGGACATGTGACACAACGCTTCCAGAGCGATCGCATTGTTCCGAAACGATTTTCCCAGTTGGCACGAAGGTTGCGGCCCTATGCGCAAAAGCACTGCGATGCCGCACCGACTGGAAGAACTCATCAATGATCACGCTTTTCGAACATGTGGGCGCCGCTACCGACACTGAGCGTTCCCGAGCCGACGGAAGCCTCTATCCCTTCTTTCTGAAGGCTGTCCGGACATGAACGCATTTGATGTCCGTCCAACGCTTGATGCTCCCGACGACGATCCCTATGTCTGGCTTGAAGATGTAGAGGGCGAGCGGGCACTTGCCTGGGCCGCCGGCCAATCGGCAAGGACTCTGAAGCACTTCGGTGGAACGCAGTTCGAGCGCGACCGCGCGGCTCTGACAGCCATTTTCGACAATCGCGACAATCTTCCCCTGATCGCGCGCCGTAGTCAGTACCTCTACAATTACTGGCGAGATGACGGTAATCCACGCGGACTGTGGCGCCGGACCACCCTTGCCGCCTACATGAAGGCGGATCCCCAATGGGAGCTACTGCTCGATCTGGATGCTCTCGCGGCTAGCGACGGAGAGGACTGGATCTGGGACGGCGCGTCCATCGAGCCGGAGAGACGGGAAAGAGCCGTTCTGCGCCTGTCGCGCGGCGGCAGCGACGCGGTCGTGCATCGCGAATTCGACCTGATTTCTCTGAGCTTTGTCGCCGACGGCTTCAACCTCCCCGAGGCCAAAGGCTACGTTAATTGGCTGGACCCTGACACGCTTCTGCTTTCCAGTGCGCTTGGTAATGGCATGGCCACCCGCTCCGGCTATGCGCGCACAGTTCGACTGTGGAAGCGTGACGCGGATCCCCTCACCACGCCGGCAATCTTCGAGGCCGGGTTCGAAAGCTTCCAAGTGTCTGGTCATTCGGACCGCACCGGCCGCAGCGAGCGCCTTTGGTTCATCGAGCAGCCGGCCTTCTTCGAGAAGATCAGCTGGATCGGCGATAGGAGCGGGCCGAGGAGGCAGATCGATCTTCCTCGCGACGCGTCGTGGCGGGTCTTCGGCGACTGGCTGGCGGTAAGGCCGCGCAAGCCCTGGACGGTGGGAGGCACCACCCATCCCGCCGACGCGCTGATCGTCATCTCGCTTTCCACTTTCCTCGCCGGCGGACGCCGTTTTGAGACCCTGTTTCAACCAGGGGAAAGGCGCTCCATGCAGTCATTCTTCTGGAATGACGGGAAGCTCATTATCTCTTACCTCGTCAATCTCGCACCGCGTTTCGAGATGTTCACTCCCGGCCACCAGGAATGGACGCGCCGAGTCCTGAACACCCTGCCCGCCGAAGGTACTGTCGACGTCTGGTCATTCGATGCGGCAGTTCACGAGACCAATGGAGAGGTCCTGATCTGTGCTCAGGATCCGATCACGCCGCCGCAGCTCTTGCTGTTCGATCTGAATGCCGCGCCGTCTCTCAGCGCTTCAGCAATCCTGAAGCGCAGCCCGGAGAATTTCGATGCATCCGGACTGGTGGTCACGCGCCACGACGCAATCTCTATCGATCATGAGCTGATCCCCTATACGCAGGTTGGTCCGGCGAACGGGAACGGAGATGCTCCGATTCACCTTTCCGCTTATGGCGGGTTCGGCGTATCACTCCTGCCCTACTACAACTCCCCGCTGGGCAAGCTGTGGCTCGAGCGCGGCGGCACGTGTGTGGAGGCGAACATCCGCGGCGGCGGCGAGTTCGGCACCCGCTGGCATGATGCCGGGCGCAGGGAGGGCAAGCGTCTGGCCCATGACGATTTCGCCGCCGTTGCCGCCGACCTCGTGCGAAGGGGCATCACCCTGCCGAGGCGGATTGCCGCCGAGGGCGGCTCAAACGGCGGCCTGCTGATCGCCAACATGCTGACCCGCTATCCTGAGCATTTCGGGGCTCTGTTCTGCACAATTCCGCTTATCGACATGCGTCGCTACACCAAGCTCTTAGCGGGCGCGAGCTGGATCGACGAATATGGCGATCCGGACAAGGCTCACGATTGGGCTTTCCTGAAGGAAATCTCCGCCTATCACGCCGCGGCGCCGGGACAGCCCTATCCGCCTATCCTGATCGCCACCACGAAACGCGACGACCGCGTCCATCCGGGCCATGCGCGCAAGATGGCCGCAAAACTGCAGGCTCTTGGCTATCCCGCTTACTTCTACGAGGCCAGCGCAGGCGGGCACGGCTACGGCAAGGACAATCGGGAGCAAGCCGCATTCATCAGTCTAGGCACCAATTTTCTCCGCAGCGCAATCGACTTCAACGATCACCTTCCGGAGATGGCGGTACGCGTTGCAACGCAAGAGGAGCATTTGAGCTCCATCAACAATTCATTCGAGCAGGAGACGAAATAGTGCAGTGCATCCTTTCTGAACATCAAGGAGTGAATATCATGGCGAGAACGCGAATGGGCGTAGCGCGGGCAATAGCAGCGGCGGTGGCCCTGATCATCGTGGGACAGCAGGCCGTCGCCGCGGAGCCTGCGCAAGCAGAGACCGTCCTGGCGGAGACGGGAGCCTCGGTCACCGAAGCGCCAAGCCCTTGGCAGGTCCGCCTGCGGGGGTTGGGCGTCGTTACGAAAGATCTGGGCTACGTTGATACGCTTCCCGGCTCCGGTCTTTCCTATTCGAACACGGTGACGCCGGAACTCGATATCTCGTATTTCTTCACCGACAACATCGCCGCCGAACTCATACTCGGTACCACCTATGCCAACATCGCGGGCCAAGGGACGATCGGTGGGTTGGGCAGCATCGGCAAAGTTTGGCTGCTGCCGCCGACGCTCACGTTGCAGTACCATTTTACCGATTTCGGCGCGTTCAAGCCCTATGTCGGCGCCGGCGTGAACTACACGGTTTTCTATAACCAGGACACCGGCAGCGCCGACGCTCTCAAGGTGAAGAATACGTTCGGCACGGCGCTGCAGGTCGGTTTCGACTACATGGTGGACGAGCACTGGGGCGTCAACTTCGACGTGAAGAAGCTTTTCCTGAAGCCGGACTTCGACGTCACGGTGGCCGGCGCGAAGCTGACGGGGAAGGCGGAGCTCGATCCCTGGCTGATAGGCGCAGGTGTCACCTACCGCTTTTGAATATCAGAGTGAAGTCTGCTTCCCGACTGCCGGTTTAAAGTGAAGGGCGCCTCGCGCGCCCTTTTTTTACGGTCGACACTGCAGGGCAAGACCTCATGAAGCTATTGTCGGGCGGGGTTCTCTTCTGGCGGACCAAGAAGGTGCACTGGCCAACCGGCCTTGCGCCTGAGATGGAGTGCTTAGAAGCGCTTTGGATCGGGACGGGCTTTGGTATTATGGGTGGAATGCTTCAGCCAGACCATTTGCCAGCATCGTCTCCCGGACGTCATGTCTGAGCTTCGTGTCAGCGCAAGGCGAACACGCGGCTCCTAGATGCCGACACGATGGCTGGTTCAGCCATGCTGCGACAGTTGCCTGTTTTTTCAGTTCCTTTGCTGTTCGCGCGCTAACCGTAACGCTCCATACCAGTCTCGCGTGCCTGTCCCCGTGGGTGGGCGGCAGAAAGCGATTAGGCCCGCTGAAAGCGGCGGACCGCATCCGAAGGACCGTAACGAAGAGAAGGACCTGAAGCGAGAGCGAAGGTTGCGGGAGGCCGCGGCGGGCCTAAAAGGGGATGCCGACCAACCCCCACGCCCCAGGAAAGGCTGACAAAAACCGCAACGGCCGACTGTCCAATAGGGTGCGCCCGTGCCAGGCGAGCCAAATGGCAGGGGCTGCCGGGGGGCCCTAAGAAAAGCGGATGGGGTTCACGAGCACCCGGCGCGCGCCGTCAGGCCGCCAGGTACTTGGAGGGCAGGTGCATCAGGCCTGTTTGTCGGGCCGAACCAGATCCATGTGGCTGACGCCGAGGGCCAATGCCAGTTCATAGATCGTGATAATTGTCGGATTTCTTCGGCCTTTCTCCAAGCCGCTGATGTACTGCTGACTGAACCCGGAAATCTCCGCAAGCTGCTCCTGCGTCAGACGCTTCCTTTGCCTGATCCTCTGCACATTCCGTCCGACCAACTTGCGCATATCCATGCACGCAAGCCAGCGGATCAGGCGGCTTGAGTTTATCAACTATAATATGTAATCCACATTTAGCAGGCAGAGGGCTTCGCGGGTCCATTGGCCGGAGATAGAATTAGCGATGTTACAGCCCAAATCGAACACGCCGTTTGCCGACGAGGTCCCCTGGTCGGACCGCATTACAGCCTACGACAAGGACCACTTTACAACCTATATGAGGCTCCTGGACGCCTCAGCCGACAACGCCACTGAAGAGGAAATGGCCCGTGTGATCCTCGGCATTGATCCGGCACGCGAACCGGAGCGCGCACGGAACGTTCTTCGCAGTCATCTCGACCGTGCAAACTGGGTGGTGACGAGCGGCTACAAGGATTTGTTCGCCAGTTGACGAAATGGGCGGTGCGGTCGCTTCGCTTCAAGCAACGAAGTCGCGTAACCACCATGCATCGACGCATCACCACAGCGCGAAAGCGCTCGAAGATGATCGCGAGGACTTCCAGTCGGCGCGGATGGCCCAGCGCTTCGCAGTCTCATCGTTTTGTCCTCCGCTCGCCAATGGCTGCTTCCCAGGAAGCGGTGCGGCGGCGAGTCATGACAGGAACGGGCCCGCCGTCTGAGCCGCACCGCATCCGAAGGACCGGATGGACAACCTACTGAAAGCTCACAGCTAGCTAAGGGTTGCGGGACGCCGCGGCGGGCCTAGAAGGATGCGGCGCCACCTGCTGGGAAAGGCACAACAGAAAGAATTACGAGAGTCTAACGACGCACTAGGAGGCGCAGCGGAATGGTCGAGACGCCCTGAGCCAAGAAAAGCGGGGATCGACCCACCGGCACCCGGCACGCGCGGTGATGGGCGCGGGCGCCCACTACGTCCGCAGGCTCAACAGAATCTCACACGGATCAGCGTCGAGGGCCGCAGTTACGTCGAGAAACTCAATGATATCGAGACGCCGCTCTCCACCCTCATATTTCGCCACGAAAGATTGCGGACGACCAAGCTTCTCAGCCACCTGCGCCTGCGTCAGTCCTTTGACCTTGCGCAGTGAGATCAACTGGGCCAGAAACCGCTGGTGGCGGGGAGATCGAAGAGATTTGGGCATTTAGGTGAACCGGTCAGGTAAAGACCGGCTCAGCGACTAATCCCCGTTTCGGATTATCCCATTTTGGGATATTCTGCCTTGGATCCAGCGATCAACATGCGAGGTTCGCGGCAGACATGAATCGATCAACGGCAACAGGTAAGACTCAAAGCTCAACACTGCTCGACGAAGTCCCTTGGTCTGACCGTCTTACCGCCTACGACAGGGCGCACTTTACCACCTATATGAGGCTCCTGGACGCCTCAGCCGATGAGGCGCCCGAAGAGGAAATGGCCCATCTGATCCTCGGCATTGATCCGGCACTTGAACCGGAGCGCGCCAGGAAGGCGCTTCGTAGTCATCTCGACCGTGCGAACTGGATGGTGACGAGCGGCTACAAGGAATTGTTCGCCAGCTGACAAATGCGCAGTGCTCGGTCATACAAGTAGGCAGTTCCTGTGGCAGCCAGTGGTCAGGCTGATCGGGACCTGCACCACAGACGCGCCGGCAAAATGGACCCGGTGGCGAGCACAATTCAGTTCCCAGGAAATCGGGTTTTGGCAATTGTCCGAGCGTCTGACGTGATAGAAGGTTCCGCTCTGTCTGGATGGGTAATAGCCCGGAGCAGCGCTGCATATCGTGCCGGCGCTCGACGCAGAATGGTCCACCTCTTCGCTTTCAAGCCGGATAACCGAAAGCCATCGCCCTAAGTCAACGGTTAGAGATTACCGGCAGGCAGGTATGCAAGCGGGCCATCGTCGGAAACTATATAACCGCACGACTAGCTCGTCAGCGACGAAACACCCGCTCGAGCACCGATAGACTAAGATCACCGGCGCGGACTGGAAGAATACGGCTGCATCGCCCTGACCGAGCCGGCGGAACAGAAGATCTCGGCATCCAGTCAACGCTCGATACAAACCGCGCGATCGAATGGCCCGAGCACAAGCGGATCAAAAAGCTTCTCAGAGAATTGAGGACCCTTCGGACCCCAAAAGGGCTATAGCCTGATTTTGGGTTCGCACGCCTAGCTTCTTCTTGGCATTGTCCAAATGAAAAGCGATCGTGCGTGACTTGATGCCCAAGATGCGGCCGGTCACCCAGGCTGAATTACCCCGCGCTGCCCACCGCAGGCACTCATATTCGCGGGATGTCAGCGAAATCCCATCCACTGTTCGATCGCTCGGCAGTTTGCGGCGAACGCAACGATGAAAGCAGGCCGCCATCAGCTGAAGAGCTTGTTCGTACCGCTCAGCGACCCGAAGAAATACTGGACGAGGCTCATCGGCGGCAAAAGTAACCGCAGCGATGCGGCCGCGGAGATCGACAATCGGGATCGTCAAACCGCAGCAGATGCTGAATTGAGCCGCCTCATCGAATAGCTGCTGTTGAGCCGGCGACATTTTATCGCCCCCGAAATTCGATCCCCAGTGAAACGGGCAGCCGCCATTTCGAGCACGCAAGACCACAGGATCGAGTTTCTCATACTGATTTTCCAGATACTGTCTGGTCCAGCCGGGTGGATAGTTCGAAATTAGCCTCGGTTTGCCGGAAGGCCGTGCTGGCAAGGAGAGGTAGGCAAAGGAGATTAGGTCAAGTCGTCCGGCCGCCTCAGCCATGGCATCCCGGAAATCTGCCTCATCGATACTCTGTGACAGTCTTTCAAGGAATGTCTCGAAAACAAGTGGCAGGTCCCTCGTCATCGTCGCGCTCGATTCTTCCTCTTTCTGCACGCCTTCCGGCTGCGTCGTGTATTTCCCGACAAACGCGATTGACTTCGCGGGCGTCGCTGGGCTGACCAGGCTCCAGAATGCTGCCACACTTTCGATCTTCGCCGGTCATCCCAATCATGCTGGGCTCGCCCGATGGGCGTCTGGCAGACGCCTCTTGATCTTTCAACAGCTCAATCAGAGAATCTCCATGCATTAAATCATGACCGCCCCTGCACCGTCCAAATCAGGAGAAATCATCCTGCGCTGACCAAAAGCCATCATTGACCCAGCTTTTGCAGGAATTTTGGTCGGCATTAGCATAACAATTCGGATAGCCGCTCATCCCCCACCCAGGGCGCCATGATCCGGAACGAAGTGTTGCGATGCTTTCTTTTCTTTGATAGGCAAATCGTCTCAACAATGTTAAAATGCCTTTTCCTTGTGAACGGGATGGCGTGTGAGTATCGTCCTTTTATATACCTGACGTGATAAAATTCACCGCAATGATTATTCTGCTCTTTGTGATGTGAAGGAAGATATCTTCGGCGTTGCCGCGCTTTGGAACCGGCGACCGTGGCCCGCTGCAATGATGTAAAGGGCGAGTCTAAGCTCAATCTGCATCGGAACGTGCAGATGACCTTTACTAGACCCTCGATTCCGGACGGGCCATAATGATTCTGATTACGTGGGTCAAAAAGGGCGCCCTGCCGGCGGGGAGGTACACCCGCAGGGCGCGCCGCACAGAGGTCCTGGTCGTTGGGCAACAGGACAGCGGCGGCAGAACTGATTCGGTTACAGCTTGCGATCGAAATCCGGAACATGGTGGGCGGGTTGGGTGGAATTTGTTGGTTGAGCCAAGGAGATCGCTCGCTTATATCAGCTTCACTGGACCGATTTGCACGATTCATCGTCCATTCGCGCAGGGAATCGGCGTTTTACCCCCCCAATGCGTAGACCCAGACGTTTGCAGGCTGCCCGCAAAGCCTTTGACCGGTAGCAGGAGCCACTGTCGGTTATCACGGGCTCGACCCGGATGCCCAGCTTGGCATAATAGGCGACGGCGGCCTCCAGGAGGCAGCGGCGCTCGCCTTGCGCTCATCCGGCATGACCTGCACGAAGGTGACGCGAGAGGCGCCGTCAATGCAGACGTGGACGAACTCCCAGCCAATGCCGAGATGCCGGTTGACCGTGCCTGTCCGCCGTCTAGTGATGCGATGCCCCACCTAGACTAGCCGATGCGGCCAAGTTTGTTGAGGTCGGGATGAATGAGTTTGCCCGATGCTCCCGTTCATAGCGGCGAACGGGTTCGGGTTCCAAGGCGCTCAGCTCCTTGAGGCCCAACCGGTGTAGAACGCGGCTGACAATTGCCGGCGAGACACCCGCCTCGGCAGCGATCTGCTTCCCCGTCCAGCGCTGGGGACGCAGCCGCTCGATCGTCTGCACACGGATCTGTGACGATGTCGGACATGAGACACAAATCCCGTCAGAGCGACTCATTGTTCTGAAATGATTTTCTCATTTGGCACGACACGTGCTGTCCCAATCTACCAAAGCACTGCCGCGCCGCACGGACCAATCCCATGATCACGTTCGCCGAACATGCGTTCGCCCCCGCGACACCGAGCGTTCCCGAGCCGACGCAAGAAGGTGCGTTTGCTTTCCAATCGGCATCGAGTAACGCCGGCACGTCGAACGTCCCGAGCTTGGCTACGGCTAGACGATACCGGAAAGTTCGTGACCACAAACGCAACTTCCAGAGCAATCCGTTCTACTCATTCGCCGAAGACAGCCGCACTTGGATCGGAAAGAATTTAGTTGCGATGGCGCTCGCCCGACCAAGCGCGCGCCATCGGATCAGGACAGGTGCTTTCCGCCGTTACATGCCCGACCAAGACTATTCTGGTCCTGGCGCCATACGGCCGCGGTCCGTCGCCCGCCAGCCCGCCATGCGGCTCTGGCCGGGCACTCTTCGCGAGGGCGACAAGGGATAGCGACCTGCGGTGGCCTCGTGGTCTCGCCAGGCTCACCATTCATCCCGAACAACTGGACGGCGCGCCCCCCTGGCTCTGGCGAGGGTGCCGAAAAGAAACTGAACAGGAGCTTACAATGATAGTCGCACCAGAATTTTGCCGGGTTGAGGTATCGGAAATGAAGCCACTGCCTTCCAAAGCACGAGCCGTCATAATCGGAGGGGGCGTGTCGGGGTGCTCCGTCGCATATCACTTAGTGAAGCTAGGATGGACGGACGTGATCCTGCTCGAGCGTAAGCAACTTACGTGCGGCACGACCTGGCACGCCGCCGGATTACTCAGCGAGCTTCGCGGGTCTAGCGACATGACGAAATTGACCAAGTACTCAATGCAACTCTACTTGAGCCTGGAGGAAGAGACAGGGATTGCAACCGGACTTCGCCGCGTCGGCTCATTGTCTATCGCAGTTACCCAAGAGCGCAAGCACGAGCTCTACAGGCAACTCTCTCTCGCACCCGCCTACGGCGTGGAGGCGCGAAAGATCTCTGTGCGAGAACTCGAGGGAATGTACCCTCATATCGATGTGTCTGATGTCACTGCTGCGCTTCATTTCCCTAATGATGGACAATGTGATCCAGGCAACGTCGCGATGGCGCTGGCCAAAGGCGCACGCCAGCGTGGCGCCGCAATCTTTGAGGGAGTGAAGGTAGCCGGTGTTCAGGCGAGGAACGGACGGGTGTCGGGCGTGACATGGGAGAAGGATGGTGAGCGAGGGGTAATTGAAACAGATAACGTAGTAAACTGCGCGGGGATGTGGGCACGGGAATTCGGCGCCAGAAGTGACGTCGCGGTTCCATTGCATGCGTGCGAACATTTCTACATGATTACAGAGCCAATAGATGGGCTAAATCGACTGCCGGTCCTACGAGTTCTCGACGAATATACGTACTACAAGGAGGATGCAGGGAAAATTCTCTTTGGGGCAGTCGAACCGAAGGCGAAGCCGTGGGGGATGAACGGCATCCCGGAAAGCTTCTGCTTCGATCAGTTGTCCGAGGACTTTGCGCATTTCGAACCCATTGTTGAGAAGGCTCTCAAGCGAGTTCCGATGCTGGCAACAGCCGGTATTCGTACTTTCTTCAACGGCCCGGAAAGCTTCACTCCGGACGACCAATACCACCTCGGTGAAGCTCCTGGTGTTAGGGGCTATTGGGTCGCATGTGGTTACAACAGTACAGGAATAGCTGCCTCAGGGGGTGCGGGCTTAGCGCTGGCGCAGTGGATGAATGACGATGAGCCGCCCTTCGACTTGTCGGGCGTGGACATCCGTCGGATGGAGTCCTTACAGAAAAACCGTTTGTATTTGAGAGAGCGGGTTTCGGAGGTAGTGGGACTCTCGTTTGGCGACCACTTCCCCGCTCGTCAGATGACAACAGCACGCGGCATTCGACGCTCGCCAATTCATGAACATCTCAAGGCACGTGGGGCGGTGTTCGGTGAGATGGTGGGCTGGGAGCGAGCCAACTGGTTTGCCAGGAAGGGCCAGGAGCGTGAATACCGATACTCCTGGTATCGCCAAAACTGGTTCGATAATCAGCGCGAAGAGCACCTGGCGATACGCGAACGCGTTGGTATCTTCGACTTAACCTCATTCGGAAAAATCCGAGTGGAGGGCCGAGACGCTACCACGTTCCTCCAGCGACTTTGCTCCAATGATGTCGACGTGCCGGTTGGCCGGATCGTCTATACGCAAATGCTGAACGAGCGAGGCGGGATCGAGAGCGATCTGACCGTGAGTCGTCTCACGGAGACTGCTTTCCTGCTGGTCGTGTCAGCCCTCACATTACAAACCAATCTCTGTTGGCTTAGGCGGCATCTAGGCGACGAGTTCGTTGTTATCGTCGATGTGTCGGCGTCGGAAAGCATCCTGGCAGTGATGGGACCGAAATCGCGCGAACTGCTCGGCAAAGTGAGTCCGAATGACTTCTCCAACGAGAACAACCCTTACAGCACCTGGCAGGAGATTGAGATCGGGATGGGTCTGGCGCGGGCCCATAGAGTGGCCTCTGTCGGCGAGCTGGGCTGGGAGATCTACATTTCGACTGACCAAGCCGCACATGTGTTCGAAGTAATCGAGGCGGCGGGTGCCGATGTCGGACTCAAGCTGTGTGGGCTCCATGCCCTCGGCTCGTGCCGCATGGAGAAGGCATGTCGGCACCTCCCCGACGATGTTGGCAGCGGGGAACACGTGCTCGAAGCGGGGCTGGGCTTCGCTGTCGAGACGGCAAAGCCTGGATATATTGGCCGCGATGCGGTGCTGAGAAAACTTGAGGCGGGACTCGACCGTCGGTTGGTTCAGTTCCGCCTTAAAGACCCTGCCCCTCTACTTCATAAGAACGAAGTCGTTTTCCGAGACGGTCGGATCGCCGGAACAATCACTTCCGGAGACTACGGGCACACGCTCGGTGGAGCTATCGGCCTTGGGTATGTACCGTGCAAGGACGAAAGCGAGGCAGCTCTGCTCTCCTCTTCATACGAGATTGAGATCGCCGGCGAATGCTTTGCCGCGGAAGTCTCCCTCAAACCGATGTATGACCCGAAGGGCGAGCGGATGCGGGCTTGATTTACCAATTGGAGCCGTTCGGCATGCACGAACGTATCCTAAGTATCGAAGCTCGCAGGCCGCGCCTAATAAACGGCCTTCTGGACCTCGAAGGCGCGGTTCACGAGCCAATTGGTGCGGATGCCACGTGTTCGACTGGATTCAGCTCGAGCGCGAACGCAGGGGATGGGCGTAATCTCCGGGCGAATCGAAATGCTGGCCTCCCCGTTCAATGCGATCAAGAAGCACTGTTATAATGTCACTCTTCTACTCGCCGAACGGGCGCCAAGTTGCCAAGAGGTATCGTTTACCGAGAGCGCGGTCGTCTCGGGGCGACATGAGGCCGCCAGATAAGGGCTTTGCGAGGGATGAGCTTTGAGCAGCAATCGCGGGCCCTGTGACAGAAAGGAGGCAACTGAGACAGCAGAATGAATTAGCCCGCGTGCCCGTGGCAGTTTTGTCGACCAGCCAGTGGTCACGTGGTGCCCAGCATGGGTAGGCGTCATGTCGGTCTTGGCCAGGTCTCTTCGATGATGCCCAGGCCGGACGGATCGATCAAACCGTTATAGGTGTAGCCGCTGGGCATGGCGGGGACTTAGACCAGGGCGGTCTTTACCGCGCGGCCAGCGCCATTTTTGAACGTGAGTCGGCGCAAGTACCGGCCCAAGGTTGAGGTATGGCCCCAGGCAGCGTCCGGCCAAGGGCGGCCCAAAGATTGACATCGGCTGACCGCCGAGGCTCTCACTAAGACGAACCTTCAGAGGCAGGTCACCAACTACAAGCTGGTTCGCCGGTAAACTGAGATGTGACCTTTGGATTCATTGGTGAACGCGCCCCTCGCCCAATCTCCCCAACGCTCCGCCAGCTCCAGCCCAACGCATTCGGCCATTGTATCGAGCTCCTGGTGATAAACGTACCGAACGCGTTGTGGTAAACGTCTGACGGATGTACCAGAAAACCAGAGGATGGTTGAAGTCAAGTTCTGGTTTACTGGGTCATGGAGTACCGCATTGACAAAGGTATTCTCATGATCAACGTACATCGTAGTAGTTTTCTGGCCGCCGACAAAACCGTCCAAGGGTGGAACACGAACTTCTATTACCACAACCCCCTTCTCTGTTAGCGCCTCCGCAGCCGATCGAAGGCAGGCTATTTGCTCTTCGCGCGTGGAGAGCAGGGTGAATGTGCCATAAACACAATAGACCAGATCGTAGCGTTGTTCTGAGCTGAAATCGGAAATGTCCCCCTTCCAGGCTTTGATCACATCAGTACGTTTGGCGAGAAGTTTTAACATGCTTTCTGAATTGTCGATGCCTTCGACCCTGACTCCCCGCTCGCTCAACGGCACCGCTACGCGCCCATTGCCAATACCGAGCTCAAGAGCCCCTCCTCCTCTGGAAAGTTGCTCGAGGAGGGCAGCAGTTTCGTCTGCCTCCGCAACTTTCCCTAATAAGCTGGTAAATTTTTCATATGTGGAAGCCCTACTCTCGTCATAGGCAAAAATGTCTGACATGCTATTCTCCACAT
Organism: Mesorhizobium sp. M1A.F.Ca.IN.022.06.1.1; assembly: GCF_003952605.1. Taxonomy (NCBI): domain Bacteria; kingdom Pseudomonadati; phylum Pseudomonadota; class Alphaproteobacteria; order Hyphomicrobiales; family Phyllobacteriaceae; genus Mesorhizobium; species Mesorhizobium sp. M1A.F.Ca.IN.022.06.1.1. Next base: position 1,920,964 of record NZ_CP034455.1, read on the forward strand.
TGAACCTTCGTTGTTTTTTACAAGTAAATTAAGGATGTTTTTCCGAGTTTTGCCAAATATGACCTCTTCGTTCTGGCTGTCGCACATCATTCAACGAACTTAATAGTCTTCGGATAATCAGAGATGTTCGTGTATGTTTGTGTTATTTCCTCGTCCGCCTTTATGTCTCTAATTGCTACAAGGCTGGCCCATGCGCCGGATTCTTCATCAGCCCAAACCGTTTCTGAATTAGGGTTCACAGAATGATTTACCAACGACGCGAGTCCAAAAACAACATAGCGCGCCAAAGGACCAATTTTTTGATTTTTGTCGCCCCGAACGAAGTAATATTGAAGTACCCCTGTGAGATCTATGACATTTGCTTGTCGATCGTCAAATTCCCACGTTGGAGCTCGCTCAATTAAATCTCCAATCTTAAAATTAATATTGGCGAATAAACCACGCCCTTTTCCGGGCACTGTCTTCACATAGAGAGCGTTACTGCGATCAAAAACCCTATCGACCATCGTGTGTACCTTCTTAATCCTGAGTTTGGAGCTGATGGGCAGCGTTGAGCTTCCGGACGCGATTCACCAGCAATTACTTCAACGAAAGTCGGCGGCGTGTTGACCGAGCGCTCAGCTACGAGGCCCACTGTTCTCGCCCCAAACCTCCTCCTCACGGAGGTGCCATTGAGGCCTCGACCAAATCCAAGTATACTTTCGCCACTTCGCGTCCTCTGATAACCGGCATCCCCACTAAGGAGCGCATCGGTGGGATCGGCAAAGCGCTTCTAGGGGACGAGGTTCAATGGCTCATTCCACAACTTGTTCTCCGTGAGAGAACATAGCTAGTTCTCAACCTCGTCATACCTACCAATATGCGTGGGTTCGTTAGTTGACTTACGTTTCGCTCCAACCAACCCGGTTCACGCATTCCAAGGCCGGGACCACGTACTCGAATGGGAACCGATCGGCGAGCGCATCAAAGACGCCTTGGGAAACGAGAACGATCTTGGGTACGAACGGCAGGCATTCTATCATCCGGCCCGAACGGCGATAGGATCGGCCCGATCGAACCAGGCGAGTTCCTTGGGACTTACAGCTTCCGATCTCACGATGCAGCATCTACAACGAGATTCATCACCAGCCAACAGCGAACTACATCTCGATCTATTCACACCCCTGTTGAGTCGTCGGCGTAATGTCGGGGATCTGAGGTTCGACTCCAAAGCCTCGTTTCGCGATGATATCTTTCACGCCTGGGTCGAGCGCAACGATCCGGTGCCGACCTCGGGGATGGCCCGTATCATTCTTTCGGCGAAGTCAGAATGTGGATACGTCTTCGGTCAGTCCGCTCGCCACCGGTCAGCGCGTTATTTCGGTGACTAACCTCACGAGGTGGGCCGCCGGGCTCACATCACCTCAAGTCAGCGACCCGCACGCGCCGCAAGGCCCCAAACGTCGCCTGCACCGAAATGCTTGCCGCCAATGACCTAGGCGGTGGTAAGCGGTGTTTCCTGACCACCTTTCGGGAGTGGTCGCGATCTGTGAGGTTGCCGATCCTGTATTGGGATCGGAGATCGGCTTGTGTCTGGACTTGACCTTACGCTTGACCCGGAGCGGCAGCTTCGGCGTTTCGAGGTGATCAACGGTGCCGGCGGTCGGCGTCACTGGTCGGTGGATGACAAGGCGCGGATCATCGCAGAGACGCTGGAGCCGAATGCGATCATTTCCGAGGTCGCCCGCCGTTATGGTCTCAGGCCGCAGCAGGTCTTCGCCTGGCGCCGCGAAGCGCGCAAACAGGTCGCTTCGGTGCAGCAAGATTCTCCTGCCTTTGTGCCGGCGGTTGTGGCGGCGGCGGAACCTGTAGCCAGCCGTTCACCGAAGCAGCGGAAACGGCAAGCCACCCGAGATGCCGGCATGATCGAGCTTGAGATCGACGGCGTCGCGATGCGCGTCGGCCGGGGCGCCGATACCAAGACGGTGGCCGCAGTGATCCGCGCGCTGAAGGCGACGTCGTGATCGGGCCGACGGGTGCGGTCAAGGTCATGGTGGCGACGAAGCCCGTCGACTTCCGCAAGGGTGCGGAGGGATTGGCGGCGCTGGTGCGAGAGACAATGGGGGCCGATCCGTTCAGCGGGGCCGTCTACGTCTTCCGGGCGAAGCGGGCTGACCGGATCAAGCTGATCTTCTGGGATGGCACCGGGGTTTGCCTCTATGCCAAGCGTTTGGAGGATGGGGAGTTCCGCTGGCCGAAAGTGCATGACGGCATGATGCGGCTGACGGCCGCGCAGCTCTCGGCGCTACTCGAAGGTCTCGACTGGCGGCGAGTCCACGAGGCGCGCCGGACCCGCGTTCCAGCCCAGGCGGGCTGACCCGCGACGAAGTGAATCAGCCTGGATTCCGCTGTCGCGGGCTGTCGGCGAATATGGTCTGATCCGCTCATGGCGATGACGGCTGACCAGCTTCCCGACGATCCGGACGCGCTGAAGGCGATGGTCCTGGCGCGCGACGTCGAGAATGCCCGTCTGATTCAGATCATCAAGGAATTGCAGCGTCACCGCTTCGGCCGGCGTGCCGAGACGCTCCCCGAGGATCAATTGCTGCTGGGGCTCGAAGAGGCCGAGCAGATCGAGGCCGCCGACGAGGAAGAGAACGAACAAGCATCTCCCGCAGAGCGCCTGGAGCGCGCCAGGAAGCGCCGGACGAACCGCGGCGCGTTGCCATCCCATCTGCCGCGGGTGGAAATGATCGTCGACATCGAGGACCATGCCTGCCCATGCTGCCGCAATGGCTTGCATCGGATCGGCGAGGACGTGAGCGAGCGGCTCGACATCGTTCCGGCGCAGCTGCGTGTAATCGTCGTGCGGCGGCCCAAATATGCCTGCCGCGCCTGCGAGGACGTCGTGGTTCAGGCTCCCGCGCCGGCCCGGCTGATCGAGGGTGGTCTTCCGACCGAGGCAACGGTCGCCCAGGTGCTGGTCTCAAAATATGCCGATCACCTTCCGCTCTATCGTCAGGCGCAGATCTACGCCCGGCAGGGTATCAATCTCGATCGCTCTACGCTCGCCGACTGGGTCGGCCGCGCCGCCTGGCACCTGCGTCCGGTGCATGAGCGGCTGCTTGGCAAGCTGAAGTCCTCGCCAAAACTCTTCGCCGACGAGACGACCGCGCCGGTGCTCAATCCCGGCCGCGGCAAGACTAAGACAGGTCAACTCTGGGCCTATGCCCGCGATGACCGACCATGGGAGGGGAGCGACCCGCCGGGCGTCGCCTATGTCTATGCGCCGGACCGAAAGGCCGAGCGTCCGATCGCTCATCTCGCAGGCTTCACCGGAATCTTGCAGGTCGACGGCTATGGCGGCTATCGCGTGCTGGCCGACAAAAGCGGCGTCACGCTCGCCTTCTGCTGGGCGCATGTCCGTCGGCGCTTTTATGAACTGGCAGCAGCCGGTCCCGCGCCGATCGCCAGCGAGGCGCTGAGACGGATCGCCGAACTCTACAAGATCGAGGATGACATCCGTGGCCGATCGGCCAACGAGCGCCGCGCGATGCGTCAGGACAAAAGCCGCGCCATCGTCGCCGATCTCGAACCCTGGCTGCGTGAGAAGCTCGGCCTGATCAGTCAGAAGACCAAGCTCGCAGAGGCAATCCGCTACACGCTCTCACGCTGGGAAGGCCTCTCGCGCTTCCTTGACGACGGCCGCATCGAGATCGACAGCAACACCGTCGAACGCTCGATCCGTCCGATCGCGCTCAACCGCAAGAACGCGCTCTTCGCAGGCTCTGACGGCGGCGCCGAACACTGGGCAGTCATCGCCTCGCTGATCGAAACCTGCAAGCTCAATGGTGTCGAACCGCTCGGCTATCTCGCCGATGTCCTCACCAGGATCGTCAACGGCCACCCCAACAGCCAGATCGACGATCTCCTGCCTTGGGTCTACATCAACAAGCTCGAGCTCAAGGCCGTGGCCTGAGAACACCGCTTACAGGCGGTGATGCCGAGCCCTTGGATGAACGACACGGGTTAGGCGAGCCCTTGCATCTCGGGGGCGGTAGGCTTTTGCTCACAAGCCGAGCCGAACCCTACTGCGGCACAGATACGCGGTATCGTCGAGAATATGGCAGCCGCTCCCGGGCTCCCCCATGAACGGCTGAACGACTGCGGTTTCGGAGTGATGTAGCCCGCAGCCCCTCGTCGATGAAGCGCCGCGCCAGCAATCCTCGTGATGCGGATACTGCGCAGAATGATACTTGGCGCACTGTGGGCCGTTAGCAAAAGGCACGAGGAGGCGATGAAGCTCTATCGCAGAATATACTCTGAACCGAAATCGATGACGTGCATGTGAAGGCCTTGTGCCCTCGCCCGAACCGCGTGATCCTTGTCAGTCGCGGCAACGATAACCTGCCCCCCTTCCTGCAAACGTCTGCGACGATATCGAAGAACTTGAGGTAATCTTGTCGGTCGATGTTCTGCTGGGCAGGCTCGTCGAAAACAGTCAGATTCGGATGGTTGCTTTTCTGGGAGTTATCACGGCTGGCGTGAAGGGCGAGCACGAAGGCCGTTATGATGCGGATCCAGTCACTAGCCGAGGTCCCGAAATCGGCCCGAACCCGCCGGTCACGATCGTTTACGATGACTCTCGGCATGAAAGAGCCCTCATCGATCACCATGGAGCCGATCTCGAAAGAATTGAAACCTAGGCGCCCGAGATAATCTCTGAACGTTCTTTGGAATTGCCGTAGAAGGCTTTGGTCGTCAGCGCTCAGGTCACTCCTCAGTTTCGAAAGCTTTCCAGCAACGTCAAGATACTCGTTCCAAATGTTCAGAAGAGCGGCAAGCTCGCTGCTAGTCTGGTCGAGCAGATCGCGATAGCTCCCTATCGCGTTCTCTATTCGCGCGATGTCGCGGGCACGCGCCATTAGTTCCGATGGAATTGCACCAGCCAGGCTTTTTTGGATTTCCGACTGCTGGGTCAGAGCAATACTGATTTCGTTTCCAAGCTGCTCTGATTCGACCTGGTGACGCTCACGCCTGGCGATCTCGACGCTAATGATGTCCTGCAAGAGGTTTCGTTGGTCGGTAATGTATTCGACATTTTCATCGATTGACATGGTCGGAAAGCTGCGCATCTGCGACAGTAGCGTGCCATCGATCGACTGCTCGCAAACCGGGCACGCACTTGTGATCGCCCATTCGTCCCGGTTGAACAACCGGCGGATTTTCAGCTCCTCCTTGTTCTTTTGCAGGTCCCGTGCGAGCACCTCCAGACGCTGCTGATAACGACGAACGTTGCCGCGAATGGCCGCTATCGCGTTGTCGAGCTCGCTCTTCCTGGTGACCAGCGCTGTGATCCTTTTTGAGATCTCGTCTATCCGACTTTGCAGGCTAGGATCTGGAGGCGTAAGATCGGCTAGTGCGATTTTGCTGGCGAGATCTGCCTCAGCGGCTGACAGCAAATCTGCCAGGGATTGCTGTTTTTCTCCCTCCGTCACTCTGAATATCTGCGGGCTGAATGAACCTACGCCGATGTCCGAGGGAATACCCTTAATTGAAAACTGTCTGCCGTTTACGTGACGTCTAACAATGGCGATTCCGGTGTCGTAGCGCGCCTTCAGCCGTTGCTCGTCCAGCCTAAGGGCATTCCGTTGCAGATTGTTCCTGATGTAGTCGAGTCCCAGAAGTTCGGCGATGGTGGATTTCTTGGGATCACGGACCCGATAATAAGGCATGTTCGCCATGATATCCGCCCATCCGCGCTTTTGTTCGATGAAAATCGCGGAGAATATGTATTCCAGATAAAGCCGCATCACGCCGTCGTCTTGAGAGATAACTTGAACCTCCGGGAAGCCGATGAACTCGGAGAGCAAACGGTGGAAACCTCTAGTGTCCGTGTAAGATCCTGACCCCAAATAATATTCCTCCAATCCGGCCTCGCTCCATTGGCTGAGCGGCCCGCGCCGAACCAGCATCCCGCGTGACAATTCCGGTTTGACGGATCGACGGATGGTCAAGAGTTCATTAGAAGCGTTGGCAATCTCGAGGAGAATTGCCGCTTCGACAATCCTTTGATCCCCTTGTGCGCCCCTCAATGTGTCCTTTACCAGAGCGGCAACATTGCCTTTCACGAGATCGTCTAATCCTAGCCCGACCGCGAGAGCGTTGACGAGCGTGCTTTTGCCTTGTGTGTTGCTGTCCGTCAGGATGAGGTTTGCGCCGGGACGAAGTTCGACCTCGCATGAGGCGAGCTTACCGTTGAAAAGCTTCGCCTCGAGGCGTACTCGACTATATCTGAGATGCATTTAGATGCCCTCCCTCATGACGGTCTGAACTTCGTTCTCAGAGATCCTGCCTACTTCCCTGGCCAGTGCAAATACGTCCAGCGCCAGTTGTTGGCTCCTGAGGCTTTTCACAAAGTCCGTTCCCTTATCGGTCAGTTCCACCCTAAAGCCACGCTGAACGTCCTTCTGATCGAGGAGACCCGCTCCCATGGCATAGTTCACACATCGGTTCAGGTAGGGGTCGGCAGACGGCGCAAGGATCCTTGGCGAAAATCTGACCGATCTGAACTCCATGTACGGACCTCGGAAATCCTCGTTTATGAATAGCGAATTGATAAAATGAAGCTGCTTGAACGATGCGGAGCCGGCGCGGCAGCATTCCGACACGGAGATGCAGACCATGGCTAGCCGCCGATAGAGCCTTAGGTCGGCGGGCACATCGACGGGTCGCTGGGTGAACTCGATTTCGATCTTTTCGGCAGGGTTCACTGCAGCGACCTTTTCCTCTTAAACCTCAAAGGGCAGCGAACCAGCCAGTCTGCAATCGTAAACTTCCTGATCCTGCTCAGCGTCTTGGTGCCGAGACGGCTGCCTACGACAGCGTTGAGACGGGCCTCGAGCGTCGTTTTAACGTGGGAGAATGAGTTCCAGGAGCCGACCGCGATGCTGCCCTGCTCGGCATCATTTTCGATGTCTGAACGAATTTCCTCAATTTGGCTGAAGAAGTCAGGTTCTCGGCGTTGGATTTCGCTGAGCTGAATCGAATTTTCCAGAAAGTTTTTCAATTCGAAATAGGCAAGTTGCTCAGCCTCCTCATCATTGTCCGTAATGAGACGGAACTTTTCATAGACGAGCTTAAAATTTTCATTTTGTCGCAAAACGACGAGCGCGGGGACGGGCTGATCCTCAACCGTGACTTCTATCCTGTCGTCGCGCCGTTTTTGATACTCCAGCCATTCCGTCTCAAGAAACGATGGTGTCTGAATGGATACTTGAAAGTCCGGATCTATGATGGAAAGGCCCCACGATTTGACCTCTGTCTCTTTTTGCTTTGCGTATCGATGCAGGTCGTTGTGGGGAGTTTCCTTGTTAAGGAGCAGGGCCCAGTTCCGAAGCTTCTTACTACCAATGATCGCGGCTATTTCGCTTTCGTTCAGTTGCAGCTTCTTGAGGTCAGTTCCGATCTTTTTGCGAACGCCGGATACTGGATCCTTGTTTTCAGGCTCCTGCCCGTACGCCTGGTATGCCGTACCGGCTCGTAGATTGAGCCCGTCCAATCCTAGATCGCCACCCTTGTCGCCGATGGGCTGATAATCCGTCCCGTATTTCGTGCCGAGGAGAACGTTGCAAATGCCTTCCCAAGCATCCCCATTATAATCCAGATACCAAAGACTCAATTTACCGCCCCGAATTCAGCACTGTTCCCGCGACGGTAGAAGGCACGTCGTCCTCTAAACAGCAAAGACATAACACAACGTCAGGCTGCAAACGTCGGACTATGCGTCGCGGAGTACCAGAAGATTCGTAAATCCGCCAACACGGCCTCTGCAAATAACGGAATACGGTCTGCTCATTCCTGCGGACGGCTAAGACTAGCTCTCTTCACGTCCGCGTCGTATCGCGCCGGCGTAAGACTTCGTGACGGATCAGGACGTATGTGTCAGGTGCGGCTCAACGCTTACAGACAATACGCCCGCGATGCAGCACCACGACCGTCGATGTGAACAGCGCCTCTTCGAAGCGGGAGGTGCCGCTGTTCATGTCAATTAATGTGAGCGCATCGTGTCGGCAGCCTTGTCTCCGCGCTCAAACGTGGTCGGCCGGTCCGGCGAAACCCTCATCCCGGCCGGAGTTCGCGCGGATCGGAAGCGAGGCCCTCGAGGTACTACCGTCCGTGAGTTCGAGTGTGCTCGATCGACCGCATCACCTCGAAGTGCCTGAACGTTGTCGAGAGGTGCAGGCAATTCAGGTTCTATCATAAGCTCGCTCAAAATTTCAGTCTTGCATGCTGCTACCGCATTTGCGGCGTAGGCGTTCAAGCCCTTTTACAAAGTTGGGACGCCTATCTGCGGGGTGTTCGTGAGGATTGATGGCCGCGCAGCCTATGTCAAATTCAGTTTGCATATGCTAACGATCTAGACGCAAGATGGGCGTTCAGACAGAGCCTGGGGTTGGCCGCCAAGCGACATTCTTCGCATGGTCTTGCCCCCCACGGGAACGGTGCCGTGCTCCAGTTCGGCAATGACGCGGTTTGACCTGCTGATGAGGCAAGCGCCTGAGCGCCCGCCCTCGGCGGCGCCAGCCTCTCGGCTGCCGGAACACTTGTTGTTTGCACGCATTGTCTGGTCCTCCGTTCGCCAATCGCGCCCTCCCCCCGGACGCGGGGTGGGCGAAAGCGACCGGAAAGGCCGCCGTAGAAGGCGGACCACATTCGAAAGACCGGAACGAAGAGGACCCGGAGCGGCCACGCAGTCGCGCTGCCACAAGAGACGCGGATGCGTCGCGCACGTAATCGCGAGGATAATTCAAGTCGGACTGGACGCGCCCCGTTCGCCGAAGAGCGCCTTAGCGAAGGCGGGATGCTTCCAGCTAGTGATCCGAGCGCACGAAGAATGGTCGGTCAGGCGCCACGTCGTTCAATAGCCGAAAGGCTGCCGCCCGTCAGCGGCGCGCTGGATGCCTGAGACGCATGAGCTTGCCGAAGAAGAGCCGGCGCTCCGCGGCAGCCGGTGCGCTTCGCGATCCCGCCGGCGCCAGCTATGATCGTAGGCTCAACAGGATCTCGCACGGGTCAGCGTCAAGGGCCGCGGTTACGTCGAGAAACTCAATGACATCGAGACGCCGCTCTCCACCCTCATACTTGGCCACGAAGGATTGCGGCCGGCCAAGCTTCTCGGCCACCTGCTCCTGGGCCATGCCTTTTGCATTGCGCAGCGATGTCAGCTGGGCCAGAAACCGCTGGTGGCGGGGAGATCGAAGAGATTTGGGCATGTAGGCGAACCGGTCAGGTGAAGACCGGCTCAGCCACTAATGTCGGTTTCGGATTATCCCATTTTGGGATATTTTGCCTTGAATCCAGCGATTAACATGCGAGGTTCACGGCAGACATGAATCGATCAACGGGAACAGATGGGACTCAAAGCTCAACACTGCGCGACGAAGTCCCCTGGTCAGACAGCATCACGGGCTACGACAGGCAACATCGCACCATTTACCTGCGCATCCTCGACGCCTGCGTCGATAATGCCAGCGTAGAGGAAATGGCCGAACTCATTCTCGGCATCGACCCGGCCCTTGAACCGATCCGTGCCCGCAAGGCTGTTCGCAGCCATATCGATCGCGCGAATTGGATGGTGACAACCGGTTGCAAGCAACTGTTCGCCGGCTGAATTACAGCGCGGGTTGCGACGCCTTTTTAGACGAGGAAATCTCGGTACCCGCTATTCATCAGCGCGTGACTACGAGAGACGGCGCGGCTGGCGCGATCGCGCAGATGACCGCCAGGATCCCTCAAATTGGCCTCGATGAGCCCTTCGTCGATCAGCGCCTCAACAATCTCGCGGTGGACGCGAGCGACCCGTCGAGGGCCCGAAGAACGAATGGCAACCGGGCTGCAAATTTTTGAGGGAAACAAGCGGCGGGCAGTTCTCCATCGAGACAAAGGGCATTGACCCATTCGAGCGCCGCGAAGCGATGCTTCGAAAGTGCTGCGGGCCAGATCGCCTCAGCACGCAGGCAAGCGGCCGCAGGATGTCCGCCGGGTAAATGCGAGCTGGATGGTGTGCCCAGCTTTGCGGAGAGGGACGTGCTGACACTGGCCGGTTCCCAGCAGGACTGTCGTCCGACATGACAATGACCTCATTTCGAAGGGAGTTGGCGACGCGGACGTCTGTTTCGCGACGACCGACAATACATGGGCGCACCGACGCACACCAGAACGACCGCACTGCGAGCGGGCGAAACAAAACTCCTAATTAGCGCGAGAGATCGCGGAGAGGCGATCACGTCGACAAGGGCTCCGCGAGACAGTGTATTGGCCTCCTGGAGCGCAGCGAGCAGAAAGCGTCGGAATGCCGGTTTGCGACGCAAGAACTCCCAGGCCTAGCCACTCGACGTCAAATGAGCGGTGAAGTCATAGGAGCAGCGATCCTGCCAGTCCATCGGCATCTGGAAGGGGCATCCGCCGACGCGGGCACGCACGATGACGGGGTCGATGCTCTGGTACTGGTGCTCGAGATAGCGCGCTGTCCAGGGCGCCGGATAGTTGGAGATCAGCCTGGGCTTGTCACCTGGCCGCGGCGGTAGCGAGAGATAGGCGAAGGCGAGCAGGTCGGGTTGTGAGCTCACATCGGCCAAGGCGCTGTGGAAATCGACCTCATCGACGCCTTCCGAAAGCTGTTCCAAAAACCTTCGAAGACAGATTGCATGTCTGCGTGTCAGAACCTTCACTGGGTCTCCGGCCACTTGCTTGGGGGTGGAAACAAGCCCGGGTCCTCGGCATCATAAGCGTGCCTTGCGGAGCATGGTTATTCGTCTCAATATTCATTCACTGGCGCGATGGTGGACCTGCTACGTCTCAGAAATACGCCCTGCCGGCGGGGAGGTGCGCCGGCAGGGCTTGCCGCGTAACGCCAGCGGTCAATGGGAGGACCGGACGACAGCGGCAAAACAAAGTCGTTTGGCGCTCACGAAGATTATACGGCCCTTCCGCCTTCGAAGCGGGGTACCTTGTGTCAACTGACTTCGCCGTCGCGTCGACGATTATGTCGACTTCGTATTCCTGGCGATGATCAGTGGCGGGGCAAAGCCGGGGGTATCGCTGTGCGGGCCCCCTTGCGGCAGCTCGCCTCAGCACCAGCGGGTACGTCGTCATGATCCAAATTTCTCCAATCGGCGGGACACGCTAGCTATACGGGTCACGAGCAGACGGGTCACGGAACTCAGATCGTGGCATATCTTAGCGAGATTGGGCATACCGGGCATACCGGGTATCGTTTCTTCAGTCGGACGGAGAAATTGCATAGTACATCAAAGCAAGGCCGGTGGACCGATACCTGGCGACGGTACCGTTGGGGAGCCTATGCATTCTCCTCTTGCCCGAGAATACGCACGACCATCCACTGTCACCTCGAGCAGTTGCCCTGGATCAATGCATATCATCTCGTCATACCATAGTGTCCACTCGAAGTCAGAATCTCGAAGATACGTGATGCCTGAAGCTAGAGGTGAGTCGTCTTTCTCGTTGACAAACTCATGCCACGACGTACCCCTGTGGTTGTAGTTTTGCTCGACGTCCGTGGGCTTAAACAGTTTGACTTCAGGCACGTAGTTCTCCTGAGTATTCGGGACGAATGGTGGGGTCTTTGTGCATGCTTACGATATCAGCCGTCACCGGCTGTTTTGCTGCAAACCATATTCGGCTGATGCAGAAAAAAAGCGTCTCTCTGACTTTCTGGGTTGTGTTAGCCGCGCTGCGACGAAGCAATGTCGAGCGCGAAGCGGCTGCTTTCCAATATATTCGGATGCTCAGCGCCGTCTTTCCTTCCAACAGCCGGAAAATGTCGCAAAGCATAGTCGGCCCTGTGGAGGGCAGGAGGCGCACGCAACCATCGACGGAACCGTCGATACCGCGGAGGAGCAGTTAATGAGCTCTCAACACGTTAAGGCGAGTAGGTCGAGTCGTGAGGTCACATAGGCCAAGGCGCTGTGGAAATCGACCTCATCGTCGCCATCCGAAAGCTGTTCCAAAAAATCTTTCGAAGACAGATTGCATGTCTGCCCTTGTCAGAACCTTCACTGGGTCTTCGGCAACTTGCTTAGGGGTGGAAGCAAGTGCGGGTGCTCGGCATCGTAAGCGTTTCTTACGAAGCATAATTGTTCTTCTCAGCATCCATTCACTGGCGCGATGTGGTGGACCTGCAACGTCTCAGAAATACGCCCTGCCGGCGGGGAGGTACACCGGCAGGGCTCGCCGCGCAACGCCAGCGGTCAAATGGGAGGACCGGACGACAGCAGCAAAACAAGTCGTTTGGCGCTCACGAAGATTATACGGCGCCTTCCGCCTTCAAGGCCCGGTACGTCGTGTCAACTGACTTCGCCGTCGCATCGACGATGATGTCGATTTCGGCCCGGGTGATGATCAGTGGCGGTGCAAAGCCGAGGATATCGCCATGCGGCATGGCGCGGCCGATGACACCGTTTTCAAGCAGAGCAGCGGCGGCACGCGCGCCGACCTGCAGCTCGGGCTCAAACGGTACGCGCGCCTTGGGATCCCGCATCAGCTCTACTGCTGACAGGATTCCAACGCCGCGAACTTCGCCGACAATGGGATGTCCCTCCAATTCGGCTTTCATGCGGGAAAGCCAATACGGCCCGACATCCTGGACATGCTCCAGGATCTTTCTTTCCTTAAGTACTTGAATGTTGGCAAGTGCGGCCGCCGCGCAAAGCGTATGCCCTGAATATGTCCAGCCATGGCCGAGAGGTCCATTCTTCTCGGTTCCTTCTTCCAGGACAGACCAGACGCGGTCGCCAATAATTGACCCGGAAATTGGGAGGTAGGCGGAACTAACGCCCTTGGCGATGGTGACGAAATCCGGGCGCATCCCATAGAGGTGCGAGCCGAATTTCTCGCCGGTTCGCGCGAAGCCACAAACGACTTCATCGGCGATCAGCAGGATATCGTGCCTATCCAGCACCTCTTGAATAGCCGCCCAGTACCCCCTTGGGGGCGGAACGATGCCGCCAGTCCCAAGTGCCGGTTCTCCGATAAAGGCCGCAACAGTTTCCGGGCCCTCGGCAAGAACAAGGGCCTCGAGTTCGTCGGCGCAGCGTTTGGAAAAGGCTTCTTCGGTTTCGCCCTCATGCGCCTGCCGATAGTAATGTGGGGTCGTTGTGTGGCGTACCAGATTCAAAGGCAGGTCGAAAAACTTATGAAAAAACGGAAGACCTGTCAGGCTTCCAGTGACCAGGCCGGAACCGTGATAACCGCGATGTCGCGAAATGATCTTCTTCTTTTCGGGACGCCCGAGAACGTTGTTATAATACCAGACGAGCTTGATATTGGTCTCGTTGGCGTCGGAACCGGAGAGGCCAAAATAAACTCTTTGCATGTTCTGCCCGAAATATTCCACCACGGCCTCCGCTAAGCGGGCAACGGGCTCCGTGCCTTGGCTGGCATAGACATGAGCGAACGGTAAGTCGTGCGCTTGCTTGGCAATGGCGTCAGCAATCTCCGTGCATCCATATCCCATGTTGACGCAGTAGAGCCCACCGAAACCGTCGAGGCTCTTTCGGCCTTCAGTATCCCAGATGTAGACGCCTTCCGCTCCGGCCATGATCCGGTTTGGCGTCTCGCCGCGGCTGTGTTTTGCCAAGTGCGTGGACGGATGAAAGACGAAGCTCCGATCCTTTTCTTGGACTTGCTTGGTTCCCAGATTGGTCAGGCTCATTGTCGCTCTCCCGTTTATTGCCCGGCGGAGAACACTCAGTCCCCGCTCGTCGAGAGCTACTATACCGACGGACACACTTCACGTTCCACGGCAATGTACGTCCGCGGCCGATGAAATCACGGAAGTTGCGTCAATCTCCGTGGAAAACACGGACAACTCAGCGTTGTCTTGGCGCGGACAAGGGAATCGGCGAATTGGATTTTACGGATTTCGTCACTATGAGGCTGTAATATTGATCGATCCCGAGTCCAACCTGTAGCAAACCCTCCATGAATTCCTGGTAGGCAGCCATAGAAGGAGCTGCAACGCGCATCAGGTAATCTACCCGGCCCCCGATCGCCCAGCAGTCCAAAATTTCGGAGATGCCTTGAATTGCCGTCTCAAAGTGTCTTTGGTCTTCGAGGCGGTGACGATCCAGCACGACCTCCACCATCACGAAAATCACGCCCCCGGTGAGGGATGGACTCAGCCGCGCGTAATAGCCTTCAACAATCCCTGTTGTTTCGAGTATGCGGAGCCGCTCCGAGCAAGCCGAGGCCGACAGATGGACGCGCTTCGCCAGTTCGCTCTTCGATATCCGACCGTCTGTCTGAAGCTCCGCGAGGATCCGAAGGTCCCAAGCGTCCAGGCGAACTGTGTTGAGTTTCGACTTCATGGGATTGCCGGGCTGAGTATGGCTTTACGTTTAGTCTGCGTAGGGTCTGCCGCCAATTGCGTCCATGGTCCAGTCGTGCCAGCCCAGCGTGCCTTCGTCGCAGGCGATGCTGGTGTAGGCATAAGCCCATGCGCACAGCTTGCCCGATACAAAGACAAAGCTTCTCACTGCCCTTTGATAGTCTACGCGTAGCCGACACAGGACTAATTGGCCTAACGGGAATAATTAAACGCCGATGTTGCGGGCGATCGTATCGGCGGCCATGCGCTTACGCCACTCGATTGGCCCGGAATTATGAATAGAGTTTCCTTCAACATCGACAGCCATGATGACTGGCATGTCCTGCACCTCGAATTCATAGATGGCTTCCATGCCCAGGTCTTCAAAGGCCACGATCCGCGCGGTCTTGATCGATTTTGAAATCAGGTACGCAGCACCACCCACTGCGATGAGATAGGGCGTTCTGTGTCTCACAATTGACTCGATGGCCGCCGGGCCCCTCTCGGCCTTGCCGACCATCGCATATGTCCCCGTCTCGGCGAGCATCTTTTCAGTAAAACTGTCCATTCGGCTCGAGGTTGTTGGGCCAGCCGGCCCGACAACCTCATCCCTCACCGCGCGGACGGGTCCGACGTAGTAGATCACGCGACCCCGCAGATCTACGGGAAGCTGCTCGCCGGCATCGATCAAATCGACCATTCGCTTGTGGGCGGCGTCCCGGCCCGTCAGCATCTTTCCGGACAGAAGAAGGGTTTCCCCGCAACGCCATGATGCCGTCTCTTCCTTTGTGAGCGCATCGAGGTTGACCCGCCTGACCTCAGCAGTGTGCAATTCTTCATTTCCGATCTGTGGCCATTCAGAAAGGTCAGGCGGCTGGAGCTGGACCGGCCCTGTGCCGTCCAATGTAAACGTCAGGTGCCGGTTGGCGGCGCATTGTGGAATGAGCGCGACTGGCTTCGACGCGGCGTGCGTAGGATAGGTTGCAACCTTGACGTCCACGACTGTTGTCAGGCCACCCAGGCCCTGAGCGCCGATGCCAAGCCCATTAATTCGCTCATAAAGCTCAATCCGTAGTGCCTCCTCCGCGCTTGATGGCCCCTTGGCTGTCAGTTCCAACATATCGATGGGTTCGTTCATGGCCTCCTTGGCCAGCAGCATGGCCTTTTCAGCGCTGCCGCCGATGCCGACCGAGATAAGGCCGGGTGGGCACCATCCGCTGCCAAGGGTCGAAACGGTGTCAACCACCCAGTCGGCAACGGACGCGCTGGGATTAAGGGTAGTGAAACGCGCTTTGTTTTCGGACCCGCCCCCTTTGGCTGCGATGGTGATTTCAATCTGGTTACCAGGCACGAGGTCCACGTGGACGACTGCCGGCGTGTTGTCACGAGTGTTCACCCGTCGGCCAACCGGATCCGAGACGATCGATGGTCGGAGGGGATTGTCCGGGTCGAGATATGCTTGGCGAACGCCCCTATTCACGAGGTCGGCGAAACTCGCCGCTGATTTAATGCGGACCCCCATGCCGACCTTTGCAAAGACCACCACAAGACCGGTGTCCTGGCAGATCGGGCGCCGTCCGAAGCCCGCCATGCGCGAGTTCAGCAAAATCTGCCCGATAGCATTCTTCGCCGACGGGCTCTGTTCGCGCGCATATGCCTGCGAAAGAGACCGGACATAATCTGGAGGATGGTAGTATGAGATATACTGAAGAGCGTCTGCAACGCTCCTTGTGATGTCCTTGCCAGCGATGATCCGCGCTCTATTTCCCACCGGATCTCATCCAAATGAGCCGAGGCCATTAACCATTTTCAGGCTTTGGAAGCTCCGCACCCCTTGCTCACCCCCTTCGTATCCATAGCCGCTCTGTTTAATGCCTCCATACGGCGCATCTGCCGAAACCCCCTTCAGGTAATTCACGCTGACAGCGCCCGCCGAAAGGCCATCGATCAGCGCCCGTTTCGCATTAGCGGCGCCGGTGAAGAAGTAGGCGGCTAAGCCATACTCAGTGGCGTTGGCTTCTTCGATCGCCTCCTCCATCGTGTCGAACGGCGCCACGGTGAGGATCGGTCCGAACGGCTCGTCATGCAGCACTTTGGCATCTTTTGGCACCCCTGTCAGGATGGTTGGCGGCCAGTAGAAACCGGGCTGGTCGAGGCGGGTGCCACCAGTCTCGATGCGGGCGCCGCGATCGACCGCATCTTGGGTCAGATGCTGCATGGCCTCAATTCGCCGCGCGTTCGCCATAGGGCCCATCTCCGTCGCGGGGTCGTCCGGTGGACCGATCTTGATCTTGCGGGCGACTTCCGTCATTCGGGATAGGAATTCCTCATAGAGAGACCGGGCGACGAGAATCCTGCTCGGCGCGTTGCAGCTCTGGCCCGCGCACTCGAACTTGTATTCCGATATCGCGCGGACCGCCTGTGCGAGGTCCGCATCCGCGCACACAACGACGGGGGAGTGTCCACCGAGTTCAAGGACGCAGCGCTGCAAATTATTCGCGGCGAGCGTGGCCAGTTGTTTTCCGACTGCCGTGGAGCCCGTGAAAGTCAAGACCTTCACGATTGAGGAACTGAGGAGATGGCGCGAAATAGGCACCGGTACACCGAAGACGAGATTGACTACGCCGTCCGGGACACCCGCGTGACGCAACGCTTCTACGATATGAACGGCGGCGCTCGGCGTCTCTTCCGCACCTTTAAGAATCACCGGGCAGCCTGCTGCCAGCGCAGGCGCGAGCTTGCGGGCGATGAGGACGGCGGGATAGTTCCAAGGCGTGAAGGCAGCAACGACGCCGAGGGGCTCCGGGACTATCATCCTGTTCGGGCCCAAAGGAATCGGGGCCGACAGCTCTTCGGCGTGGGTGCCGTTCCACTCCAGCGTTTCAACAGCGCGCGCGTATTCACCTGTGGCTTCGGCAATCGTCTTTCCTTGTTCGGCCGACAGATCCTTCGCTGCGGTTCCCACCTTCGTGGCGAGGATTCGGGCGGCAGCCACAAGGGTCTCGCCGCGCTCTTTTGCAGGCCGTGAGGACCAAGTCTTGCGGCTGCGCTCTGCCGAAGCGAGGGCCTCGTCGAGATCCGACACCGTCGCCGAGGCCACCGAGCCAAATACCTTCTCCGTTGCCGGGTTAACCACCGGCAACGTGGCTTTGTTACTAGCGGCTCGCCATTTACCGTTGATAAAGAGCTCATAGCTCGTGGCGTACGACATAGCGTGCTCCGCTTGACTGAATTCAGTGCGATACCAGCCGATATCCCGACATGGGCTCGCTTCCGTGTAGTTTCATCGCGATGATCCCGTCCGGTCAAATATGGAATGTCGACCAAAACCATCTCGAATAGAGATCGATAAAGCTAAGGGAACCGCGAAGAATCGCGGCGATAGTACTGGAAGAGCTTGGTTTGAGAATGGCCTAAGCCCGGTCCGGAGCCGTGGCTGACACCAGTGTCCGTTCTCGATCAATGTCTTGACGACCCTTGGGATCGGCTTGCGGCCGGCGGAGACGGCTGGAGGGCGCTCATCTTTCGGGCGAGCACAACGGAACGGGTGATCACTGGATCAATGATTTTGAGCGTTCGGACCTGCCCTTGAGACACGTCTTTCAGAATGGCCTACGGCCTAAGGATCGGAACACGCCAGGCGGAAACGCGTGCAGGTCGGCGAGCGGCTTTTCGAAGGCGGTTCACCTGTCGGCACACACCCGGTAAAACTCTTGGCGGGTCAGCACCGTCATTTTCCTCACGCTCTGGGCAGTGCGCAGTGGACTGCCAGATTGAAGCGGCCAGCAGCCATCCACTCCTCCAGCGGCCCCATCATGCCCTCGATAATAGTCGCGTGGGCGAGTGTCATGTGAACTCCTAGGGCGCAGACTCATAACTGCGTAGCCAGATGCGGACAGAAGCGAGTTTGATCGCGGCCATGAAGTTGAGCGGATCGCGGTCATATCGTGTAGCGATGCCTCTATACTGCTTGAGCTTGTTGAAGTAGCGCTCGATGAGGTTGCGCTGCCTATAGACCCAGGCGCTGACAGAGAAGCTGCCTGTTCTGTGCTTCTTCGGCGGAATGTTTGCCCAAACGTTTCGCTCTTTCGCCAGGGCGCGAATGGCGTTGCTATCGTAGGCGCGGTCCGCGAGCAGGATCGCATGTGGCTGGAGCGCATCGAGCATGGCGGCGGCAGATTTCCCGTCATCCGCTTGCCCAGCGGTCAGGTGGAGATCGATCGGCCGGCCTTCGGCATCCACGAGCGCGTGGATTTTGGTCGTAAGCCCGCCGCGGGAACGTCCCATGCAACCATCGTCACCACCCCCTTTTTTGCAGTGGCTGCGTGTTGGTGGACGCGGACACAGGAACTGTCGATCATGATGATGTCGCCATCGAAAGCCCGGGAAACCGCCGCAAGAAGCCGATCCCAGACCCCGGCTTGCGCCGTCGGACAAAGCGATTGTAGCAAGTCGTGCAAGGTCCATACCGTTCCGGCACGTCGGCCCAAGGCGATCCCGTGCGGAAGCGCCACAGAATACCATTCAGAACCTTACGGTCATCGACGCGCGCCACGCCCCGAACTTTGTTCGGCAGATTGGGTGCAATGATGCTCCATTCGAAGTCGCTCAGCTCATATCGCCGCATAAAGCCCCAAAAGGAGCCTTGAATCAGAACTCGCCTCAAAGCGATACCCAGTTTATGAGTCGGCCTAGCACTACTTTGGCAGATTTTTAGCGGAGAGGGTTCTGCGGCAGTGGGGGTAACGGATTGGGGGCGGCTGCGCGAGCGCGGAGAGGATGGCTTGCCTGACGGCGGGTAGGCTCGGTTGGGGCGGCGGGCCGAGGATTCTTTTTTCTCCCTCCCGCTTGTTTGAGGCGGCGAGATTGCAGGAAGGCGTAGGCGATCATCGTCAATCAGCGCGTGCCGGTGCAGGCCCGTCCATGAGCGCCCCTCGAAGTGGTCGAGGCCAAGTTCCTCCTTGAGCTGCTGATGCGCCTGTTCGCAGACCCAGCGCGCCTTGATGGCGCCTGCGATCTGCTTGAGCGGGTGTCGGGGGGCAAGTTGGAGAGGTAGTATTTGCGCTCGCCGGTCGAGCGGTGCTCGCCGATCACCCAGACCTCCTCGCCGGGCAGATGCTGAGCGCCCATGTCGCGGATGCGCTGGGGGTGGGCCATCTGCAACCCGGACACGGACAGCGGCGAAGCGGGCCGAGAGGCGGCCTTTGGTGCCACGCCGCCAGCTGACCGTCCGCCATTGGGCTTTTTCCAGCATCGCCTGCGCGGTCATCGACTTCACATCGGGGATATGCCGGCGGCGCGGGCGGCCGCGTCCGGCAACGGGGAAGATCATCGCCACGTCGGCGGCATAGACCTTCTGCTTGAACGGGATGCCGACGGCCCAGATCAGGCCGCGCTCGGTGAGCGCCTGCCGGAAGGGGGCACTCAAGCCATATCCGGCATCGGCGAGCACGCAGCCAAAGCGTAAGCCGGCTGCGCGAGCCCGGTCGATCTCGGCCAGCGCGATTTCGGGCTTAGTCCTGTAGGCACGATGGTCCTCGGGCACACCGGCACGGTCGAGCCGGGCGGGATCGGAAGTCCAGCTCTCGGGCAGAAACAGCCGCAGCCCCACCATGACCGGCACTTCGCCAGAGGCCAGCGTCAGCGACACCAGCGTCTGGCAGTTGGCGTTCTTGCCAAGCGCCGAGGCATATTGCGGCGCGACGCCGACCGAGTGGCGCCCCTTCTTGGGCAGCGCGGTGTCGTCCACGATCAGCCACGCATCGTTCCCGCCAACTTGTCTGTCGGCCTCTGCGAGCAGCACCTTCTCCAGCGGCGCAGCATCCCACACGCCGCTCGCAATGAAGTGGTGCAGTTGGTCATAGTTGACGCCCGCGTCGCGCGCCGCCATCGGTTGGACGCTCTTGCGATCCCCAAGGCCAATCAGCCCAGCAATATAGGCCGGACACATCCGCGCACGCGTCTTGTGCCTCAACGCCGAGACGAACGGCTCAAGCCACCGCTCCAGATCGAATTGCCAATCCCTGTTCATGGCCGGCTCCTCCAAAAGCCGACCTCTCATGAATCACGCAAAACCGCTCTTGGGAATCCTCAAAACGCTCCCAAAACCAAAATCTGCCAAAGTAGTGCTAGGTTGAAGAAAGGGCAACGGCAACTCGGAACTGGTACCTGGCGACACACTCGCAATTGGCATGCCACGAAGGGGGTTGCGAGCAGGGGCGCAAAGATCAGGGGGGCCGCCCTTGGCCAGCTTTAAATACTGGTCACCTGAATCTAAAGTTCGGCACTAGGTTTTGCTTCAGCTGGGTTCGCTGGCAGAACCGCTTAACGGAGGCGAGGATTTCGTCGGCAGATTTGATCCATCGATAGGGCTTGGGGTTTTCGTTATGCGTCTCGATGAAGGCGGCGATGTCGGCCTCCAGTTCGGCGGTGGAGCGGTGCACACCCAGATGCAGCTGCTAACGAATCCAGCTGGCCGAGGTCGGCGTGAAATGCACGTGCCAGTGGAGGCGCAGCGCGAGCCAGGCCTTGTCTTGCGAGTGGCGTAACTGTTCCATCATCAGATGCACCTCCGGCCCTTCCGGTATGGCCGCATCGATCTTCTTGAGAAATTCCAGGAAACTCGGTCGCCCGATGGAGCTTGTAGCATTTTCCGATCACCGCCCCTGTTGCGATTTCGAGCGCGGCAAACAGTGACGTCGTGCCGTGGCGGACGTAGGTGTGAGTTCTCCGCTCGGCCACGCCAGGCGCCATCGGCAGCACCGGCTGCTCGCGATCTAGCGCCTGGGTCGGGGACTTCTCGTCCACACACAATACGATGGCCCGGTTCGGCGGTGACATGTAGAGTCCACGATGTCCTGCACCTTGTCGACAAACAGCGGATCGGTCGAGAGTTTGAACGTCTCGCTCCGGTGAGGCTGCAGGCCGAAGGCGGTCCAGATCCGGCGGATGGTGGTATGCGACAGGCCTGTCGCCGCAGCAGCCATAGAACGGATCGACCAATCGGTGGCGTCCTTCGGCGTGGTGTTCAGCGTGCGCTCGGTCACCTCGGTCACCTGGGTGTCCGACACAGTGCGCGGGCGCCCGGGCGATACTCCTCAGTGAGCCCTTCGATCGGTCTTGCACGAAACGCCTGCGCCATTTGCCCACCGTGTGTTCATGCACGCCGAGCCGCTCGGCGACGTCCTTGCTCTGAAGACCCTCGGCGCAGAACAGGATCATCCGGCACCGGTCCGACAGCGAGCGCGCCGCCTTGTGCCGTCGACCCTGCGCTTCGAAAAGGCGCGCTCCTCATCGCTCAGCACCACTTCGTCCGCCACCTACCTGTCATCGCATCACCTCCCGACTGCTCGGTCAATGATACGAATTATAGTTCCGAGTGACTAGCGCCTAGAGATGTCTGGTTCTCAACACGGAATGTCATCAATCTGACTGACGCCAGAGTTGAGAATTGCGCGGGTTAACAATGGGCGATCGGCTTAGCTGGTCGGGGTCGCGCAGCCGTGCGTCCGTTGCTGTTAGCGCGGCGGCATAGGCCGCAGGGTGTGATATAGCCGAGCGCCGAGTGCTGGCGCCCCGTTCGTTGTATCCGGCGACCCATCTAGCGATCACCTGTCGCTCGTGATCGGAGGTCGTAGAAAGAGTGTCCCGTTCATTAGCTCGTCGCGCATGCGGCCGTTGAAGGCTTCGCCGATTCTGCATCAAATAGGCGCATGGAATCTCCAGCAGCTTGGGCGACAGCATCAAATGGCGGTCTTCCTGACCTTTACCCTGCTCGATGCGGATGACCATTCTCTGGCTGTCGAATCCGTGGGCTTCAGCTGAACCGCTTACAGAGCGCGACCTCCTGAAGAAGACCGTGTTCGCTACGCACGAACTCCCGGCCGTCTGTCAGCATGTTTCCTCCTGATCGATTGCTTAAAGCCGGTCTAAGTGAAGGTGGTGCCCGAGAGCCGATCGGGTAACTGTTGAACGCCTTCCTTGTTTTTTACCCCCTCGGCTATTCAAGACTCATTTCGCGAGCGATTGAGCTGGTCGAGAATCCAAGCCATCCTAAACGCGTCTCACCTCTGGCGGTTGCGAATTGGGTCTTGAAGGAAATTGGACCAGTCAATCAAGTTCAGCACATAAGGCGTGATCCGCATCGCCATCGGCGCACGCGCGAGGCCGAGCTCAATGTCCCGTATCAGACCGCCGTCGGCGTCGACCCCCATCCATTCGCGCAGCTGGTCAACGCGAGTAACAGCATGGCGCTCTTGCCATGCAGCGTCTGCGAACTCGTGCCTCACCTCATGCGCAATACGGCTCATCGGAACTTCGCTCCTGAAAAGACGAAAGATGCTGACCGCGTGGATGGCGCCCTCGTCAATCTGCAGTTTTTCGCGGGGACCTCCGACTTGAGGGCGGCAACAGCACAATCCGTTGAGCATGGACATGGAGGATTCTCCCAGTCGGTGAAGCGTTTGCCGATCTTGACGCATGAAGCGTGTCAAAGGAGATAGTCTTTTTACAACAACTGCTGTCGCATGTCCGACTTTGTCGGACATGCGACAGCGAGAAATCGTTGACCAACGCGAGAATTCCCGTCGCCTCCCTATCCGCGATGGGCGGCGATGAAACGCGGCCTTCCGCCTCTTTGATAGTCCGCGTGTGTCCGAACATACGTTCTCGCCGGCATTTCGCCGCGACCGCGGCGCACGCGAGTGAAAGACTTATAATCATTGTCCTGTAGACACGACTGAATTTATCTTACAGCCGTGAGCAGCCGGCCAAAATCTTTACAGTTGCAAATTGCTGACGTTTTACAAATTTGCGCGAATCCTGAAATCAGGCCTGGCCTAATGCCCTACACGTCGCAACGCAACGTCGGAGTCAAGACCGCATCCTACTTGAGGGTTATACATCGGACGTCGCCTTGCTATACATCCAGCATGGAATGAGCTTGGACGTCACCAAATTATACTGTTGGCTGATCTCGTTTTATATTGTAAGGCCTGCCGCTTTAAACATGATGGGAGCGGATCCGTCGGTCTCTCGCGATGGACGGCCATGGGGAGGCTTTCGAAGCCGACGTCGGTAAAGGACACGATGCCCTCGTCGTCCGGGTCAATGATCCAGATCAACGCCTTTCCGGCCTTGGCGAGAGCGTGACCACGCGTACGCTTATCGCGCGTCGGGACCATCTAGCTCCCAAGTTCTTTGACCCAGGCGCGGCTTTTGGCCTGGTGCGCGGCGCGCGTTGATCCCGCACAGGCCGTTGATCTCGCGCTCGACATCGAACAGGGAATCGATGCGTGCAGGGCTTCCACCGCAACTCGGCCTCAGCGTTCGTGCCAGCAAGAAACGCTAGCGGCGCGGCCCGTGACATGCAGTTTGAACACACCAACGCAAGATCAGACCGTTCCGGATGGTTGGCGATTTCAAGAATGGGGGTCGTGAGCTGCGGCGCAAAGGAGATCCGGAGCAAGTACGCGCTCATGACTTCGATGTCCCCCGCAATCCGCAAGGCGCTCGCTATCGTGACATTGCGGCCAACGCCGGCTTGGTCAATTCCGGCACCTAGCACAATACCGCGGCCTTCGCGGTGTGAGGCGTTCGATGCTGAGTCACCTTGGGCAAGAGCCGGCATCCGGCGCGACCATCCTTACCGCCGAATTGTGGCGGCAGCAATGGCTTTCGTGTCCGCTTCTTGAAACGCCAACTGCATAGCTTCGTGAATGAAACCGGACCTTCCGTTGATCTGATCTTCCCGGTCACGACGACCGGCAAACGCCGCCAATATCACATCCTGGACCAGCTGCCGGTCTTCTGCCGAGGTGATGCTGTGTGGTAGGATGCTCGACAATCGCACGCAATAATGCCAGGCGACGAGTTCTGGCTCGTCTTCGAAGCCCGATCATGGTCTGGCTTCACCGAAACTCCTTGATGATCATGATCGCCTACCCTTTCTCCAAGCCCGCCGCCTCAAAGCAGCGGGACGGAAAAGAGTCGGTGGACCACAGCCTGTCTCGCTGAAGAGTCACAGATCCGACTGCCCAAACTTTTGCCGTGGAGCTCGCACTCATCCATCGGAGCAAAGGCCGGCTGGCTGAGGGCCTCCCCGGCAGTTACATTGGAGACAAAATTGTTGCGAAAATTTAGAGAACCTTAATCCAAAGATAGCGCGTTTTGAGCAAGTATACTCCTGGAAGCGGTTGATTTCTGCGAGGGGGGCCCCAAAAGGAGGCTTCGTTTCGTGGACAGGAAGTGAACCGAAACGGCTTGAGTATCGGAGCGCCAACTCTGCAAAGTACTTCCGTTTCGGCGATCGGTAAGGCACTCCCACTGAAGTGCCTGAAGCTGTCTGACCAGCGATCGGGCTGCCTAATCTCCCGAAGACTGGCCAGGCTGGGGAGCTCAGGAGGCGATAGACATGAAAGTCATTCACTCGGAAGGTCATCGTAGTCACGATCCGCAAATGTTCATTTCTCACGGCAGGTTGCAGCCAAGCCCCGAACGGCCCGAACGCGCGGACGTGCTGCTTGCGTCGGCTCTCGCCGCCGGACACGAGGCGCTGAAGGCGAAGCCAACGGACGCCTCGGTGCTGAGGCGTGTGCACAGAGCGCGTTATCTCGATTTTTTGGAGAACGGCATCTATGAATGGCTTGCGCTGCCTCAGGCAGGTCCGGAAATCGTGCCCACTACACACCCCAACAGATTTGCATCACGTTATGCCAGTCATATTGTTGCGCGCGCCGGATTTCACCTCGCTGGCACGGCATCTCCCGTCGGCCGGGGAACTTGGGCTGCGGCTCGATCCAGCATAGATATCGCCCTCAACATTGGTCGTTCGATCACGAGCGGCGAGCGACGCGCGTATGGTCTCTGCCGCCCACCTGGTCATCATGCCTGCACGGACATGGCTTGGGGATTTTGCTACCTCAACAACATTGCGACGCTTGCCGAGTCACTACGGATGCAAGGAGCCGACCATATTGCCATTCTAGATATCGACATTCACCACGGGAACGGGACTCAGCAAATCTTCTATGATCGTGCTGACGTTATGACGGTGTCCGTGCATGCCGATCCCGACGGATTTCCGATCTTCTTTAGCGGCTATGCGGATGAGGTTGGATGCTGTGCGGGAGCAGGCTTCAACCTCAATTTACCGTTAAAGCTTGGCAGCGGTGATTCGGCTTTTGTCGATGCTATTTCAGTAGGCATGCGAAAGGTAAGAGATTTCGGGCCGGATGTCCTATTGGTTTCACTTGGCCTTGATGCGTACCGCGCCGATCCGCTCAGTGTATTTGACGTAAGCACTGATGGCTTTCGGAGGGCTGCCGAGACAATAGGTTCGTTTGATGGACCTGTCGCCATGTTGCAGGAAGGCGGATATCACTGTTCGGAACTCGGCGACAATCTTGTGGCATTCCTCGCAGCGATAGATGACTAACCTCAATCGCACTCTTTACGTTATCAGGGAGATCGGCCTTGGTAACTGGGAAAGGGCGCACTAGGTGCCTCAGCTCAGTCCGGGACATCTGCAGGCTTCGATTTTTCGCGACAGACGCAGTGAACCGTCCCTCGACCCCAACAAAATCGAAATCTGAAATCGCAAGACAGAAGACCTGCTGTTTCCTGCAAAGGCGAATCGCTGGAAGAAGCTAAAAACTGCAAGGATTTCCTGATGCATATCGACAGACTCTTTAACTAATTAATAATAATAACAAATATTTTACTTATAATTCACGCGGCTAAACGCAAAAGTGTGGACGTTACGACAGTACATTTCTAGATAATATATCAAACATGGAGAACGATCATGAGCGACGTGACCGCTACACATTCTATGTCTGAACTCGAATCGTACTTCAGCGACGATTACCTGCATTTTTCCGATTTAGTCAATCCGCCCGAGAGAAGTGACCGGGAGGTAGAAGCAATATGGAAGCTTCTTTCGCTTGGACACGGCAACTCAGTTCTTGAACTCGGATGTGGTTATGGGCGGATTGCCAACCGGTTGGCGGAAAAAGGAGCGCGGGTAACCGGCCTGGATATCTCGCCGATCTTGCTGAAAAAGGCCCAAGCGGATGCGGCTGAACGCCGGGTAAATGTTGAGTATACTCGTGGGGATATGCGCTCACTCCCCTGGCGAGATCGGTTTGACGCGGCCTTTTTGTGGTACACGACGTTTGGCTATTTCGATGAAGCTGATAATGAGAGGGTCCTCCACGAAGCCGCTGCTTCACTTCGAAAGGGCGGGCGTCTGCTAATCGATCAGATCAATCGCTTCTTTTTGCTTCGCGAGCAGTCGCCTACCTACGAGATTGTGCAGCGCAACAATGATCTAAGAATTGATATAATCAGCAACGACGCACTGACCGATCGTCGAAACTGCGAACGGATCGTCGTCCGCAATGGATGCGTTAGACGCATGCGTCTTTCTATCAGACAATATGGGTTTTCCGAATGCGTTCGCATGTTGCGAAGGGCGGGGTTCGATTCTGTTGAAGCCTATGGGCAGGAAGGCGAAGAGTTTACTTCTTACGGCCCGCGCCTCGTCGTCGTCGCATACAAGTAAATGGGCGGTCACGGCGATGCGTATTGCTACAGACCGTTATCGCGAACCGGTAGTACGAATCTGCGGGGTCGCTTGAAGAACATGAGACGTCATGTCCCGGATCGGAGATCGGTGGCCCGCCCTTTTCGTGCGATCAAAGACGAGGGTCGCTTCCTTATTCAACAGGTTGAAGTCAAGCGCTTGTTTAGCTTTCCGCTTCGCTGGCGCGTGACGTTTTCGCGGTGTCATGCTTCGTTACGGAATCGGCGCTCGACCGTAACGAAAAGCTCCCTTCGATTGTCGACCGCCGCTCCGTGGCAAGCGGCGCCAGCATCCGAAGGCGGCAATGCCTGTGGAGGCGCACGGCAAGAATGGTCAATGCCTCAACGGAGCGGCGGCCGCGCCTGGTGCTACCTGCCTATCGCCACCACGGATAATAGCGCACTCGGCATCGCCCTGATTAATACGTCGTTCCGCGCCGCGACCTGCGTCACAAACTCACCCTCAAACTGCCACCCTGCTAATTGCCACTGCAGCATGCCGCCAGGCCGAACCCAAAAGTCATAGCCGTCCCCGAAACCGCTTGCGACTATCGCTCGCAAATGAGGGGTGGCTCCGCTGCGACCCAAAACTGCGGCTGCCCCGCCGACGAATTGCCGACCATTCCGATGTCCCATCGCTCCAGGGCTGCCTCGCAATCCATTCGATCAATTAGGCACCATAGGGCCCGCCTTTAGTCATTGCTGTTCGTGCCAAAACTCGATGACGCCTTCCGAGCATCCGGTTCCCGGAAGATTGGCGCCGACGAAATTGTAACCGGCGTCAAGAAATTCTTTGGCAGCTTGGAAAGAAGTCCTGAAGAACCCCGCTTATGCCGGTGCCTTCGTCTATGGACGAACCAGGCCCGGTGCCACCCCGTGCGAAGGCGGTTCGCCGGCAAAGGTGGCGCGGCCGATCGATGAATGGCGGATCGTCGTGAAGGACCGGTATCCGCCTTACATCGACTGGCCAACCCATGAGAATATCCGTGACGTCGTGCGAGACAACCGAGCCGAATACATGCGCATCAAGACGAGAGGTGCTCCCCGCAACGGCGAGCTTCTGCTGCATGGCATCGTCTGGTGCGGGCGGTGCGGCCACAAGATGTACGTTCGCTACAAAGGTGGCGGAGAGTATGTGTGCAATCATCTGCGCTCCCACACTGGCTTGCCGGCTTGCCAGCACATCCGCGCTTCACGCGTGGATGCCGCTGTGGCCGACGCATTCTTGGCGGCGCTGGCGCCTGCCGAGATTGATGCGCTGTCGCGAGCCCGCCGGCGCAACAGCAGGTCGAAAAGGCCCTGCGCAGCAGCGCGGAACGTGAGCTTGAGCGCAAGCGCTATACTGCAGCGTTGGCCGAGCGCCAGTTCAACCGCGTCGATCCGGACAATCGTCTTGTCGCCGGCGAATTCGAGCGTCGATGGGAAGCGGCGTTGAGCGAGGTTCGCGCTGCCGAAGAAGCCCTTGCCCAGCAAGTTTCGGCCGAGCCCGTCATGCAAATGGCGCTGGGCAAAACCCTCAACAGCAAGGTCGTCACCCTTTCCGGTCGCCTGCCGCAAATCTGGGCGGACGTCGCCACGACGGACGCGCATCGCAAGGCGCTGTTGCGGTGTCTGGTCGAAAAAGTCGTTCTCGATCGCGGCGAGCACGATGTGGCTGTGGCCAGAATTGTCTGGCGAGGCGGCGCGGTCACGGAACTTGAGGTCAAGATGAAGGTCAACTCCGTCGCCAAGCTCACGCGCGGTGAAGAAATGCGTGCGCGTCTGCTCGATCTCAGACGTTGCCCTCAGCGCACGGATCACCGCTGCAACCGTCTTCGAATCCGCCCCACGACCCACCCTCATTGCGATGCCGTCGATCGTAAGCGGTGTTCTCAGGCCACGGCCTTGAGCTCGAGCTTGTTGATGTAGACCCAAGGCAGGAGATCGTCGATCTGGCTGTTGGGGTGGCCGTTGACGATCCTGGTGAGGACATCGGCGAGATAGCCGAGCGGTTCGACACCATTGAGCTTGCAGGTTTCGATCAGCGAGGCGATGACTGCCCAGTGTTCGGCGCCGCCGTCAGAGCCTGCGAAGAGCGCGTTCTTGCGGTTGAGCGCGATCGGACGGATCGAGCGTTCGACGGTGTTGCTGTCGATCTCGATGCGGCCGTCGTCAAGGAAGCGCGAGAGGCCTTCCCAGCGTGAGAGCGTGTAGCGGATTGCCTCTGCGAGCTTGGTCTTCTGACTGATCAGGCCGAGCTTCTCACGCAGCCAGGGTTCGAGATCGGCGACGATGGCGCGGCTTTTGTCCTGACGCATCGCGCGGCGCTCGTTGGCCGATCGGCCACGGATGTCATCCTCGATCTTGTAGAGTTCGGCGATCCGTCTCAGCGCCTCGCTGGCGATCGGCGCGGGACCGGCTGCTGCCAGTTCATAAAAGCGCCGACGGACATGCGCCCAGCAGAAGGCGAGCGTGACGCCGCTTTTGTCGGCCAGCACGCGATAGCCGCCATAGCCGTCGACCTGCAAGATTCCGGTGAAGCCTGCGAGATGAGCGATCGGACGCTCGGCCTTTCGGTCCGGCGCATAGACATAGGCGACGCCCGGCGGGTCGCTCCCCTCCCATGGTCGGTCATCGCGGGCATAGGCCCAGAGTTGACCTGTCTTAGTCTTGCCGCGGCCGGGATTGAGCACCGGCGCGGTCGTCTCGTCGGCGAAGAGTTTTGGCGAGGACTTCAGCTTGCCAAGCAGCCGCTCATGCACCGGACGCAGGTGCCAGGCGGCGCGGCCGACCCAGTCGGCGAGCGTAGAGCGATCGAGATTGATACCCTGCCGGGCGTAGATCTGCGCCTGACGATAGAGCGGAAGGTGATCGGCATATTTTGAGACCAGCACCTGGGCGACCGTTGCCTCGGTCGGAAGACCACCCTCGATCAGCCGGGCCGGCGCGGGAGCCTGAACCACGACGTCCTCGCAGGCGCGGCAGGCATATTTGGGCCGCCGCACGACGATTACACGCAGCTGCGCCGGAACGATGTCGAGCCGCTCGCTCACGTCCTCGCCGATCCGATGCAAGCCATTGCGGCAGCATGGGCAGGCATGGTCCTCGATGTCGACGATCATTTCCACCCGCGGCAGATGGGATGGCAACGCGCCGCGGTTCGTCCGGCGCTTCCTGGCGCGCTCCAGGCGCTCTGCGGGAGATGCTTGTTCGTTCTCTTCCTCGTCGGCGGCCTCGATCTGCTCGGCCTCTTCGAGCCCCAGCAGCAATTGATCCTCGGGGAGCGTCTCGGCACGCCGGCCGAAGCGGTGACGCTGCAATTCCTTGATGATCTGAATCAGACGGGCATTCTCGACGTCGCGCGCCAGGACCATCGCCTTCAGCGCGTCCGGATCGTCGGGAAGCTGGTCAGCCGTCATCGCCATGAGCGGATCAGACCATATTCGCCGACAGCCCGCGACAGCGGAATCCAGGCTGATTCACTTCGTCGCGGGTCAGCCCGCCTGGGCTGGAACGCGGGTCCGGCGCGCCTCGTGGACTCGCCGCCAGTCGAGACCTTCGAGTAGCGCCGAGAGCTGCGCGGCCGTCAGCCGCATCATGCCGTCATGCACTTTCGGCCAGCGGAACTCCCCATCCTCCAAACGCTTGGCATAGAGGCAAACCCCGGTGCCATCCCAGAAGATCAGCTTGATCCGGTCAGCCCGCTTCGCCCGGAAGACGTAGACGGCCCCGCTGAACGGATCGGCCCCCATTGTCTCTCGCACCAGCGCCGCCAATCCCTCCGCACCCTTGCGGAAGTCGACGGGCTTCGTCGCCACCATGACCTTGACCGCACCCGTCGGCCCGATCACGACGTCGCCTTCAGCGCGCGGATCACTGCGGCCACCGTCTTGGTATCGGCGCCCCGGCCGACGCGCATCGCGACGCCGTCGATCTCAAGCTCGATCATGCCGGCATCTCGGGTGGCTTGCCGTTTCCGCTGCTTCGGTGAACGGCTGGCTACAGGTTCCGCCGCCGCCACAACCGCCGGCACAAAGGCAGGAGAATCTTGCTGCACCGAAGCGACCTGTTTGCGCGCTTCGCGGCGCCAGGCGAAGACCTGCTGCGGCCTGAGACCATAACGGCGGGCGACCTCGGAAATGATCGCATTCGGCTCCAGCGTCTCTGCGATGATCCGCGCCTTGTCATCCACCGACCAGTGACGCCGACCGCCGGCACCGTTGATCACCTCGAAACGCCGAAGCTGCCGCTCCGGGTCAAGCGTAAGGTCAAGTCCAGACACAAGCCGATCTCCGATCCCAATACAGGATCGGCAACCTCACAGATCGCGACCACTCCCGAAAGGTGGTCAGGAAACACCGCTTACCGTCGATCTCGAGCTCGATCACACCAGCGTCTCGAGCCGGCTCCCACTTTCTTGGCTGTGGCCGATGCTTCGCCGCAGGCTTCGGAGGCGCTGCCATCACCACCGCCGGCACGAACATGGATTCCGATATCGCTGTCTCCCCCATCGGCCGACGAGCAGCCCGACGCCAGGTGAACAATTGCTGCGGGGAAAGTCCATACCGGCGTGCCACAGCACAAACCGTCTCGCCCGCCTCGTAACTCTCCGCCACTATCCGGGCCTTCTCCTCCGGCCGCCACTCACGCCGCCGACCCGAACCAGTGAAGATCTCCAGCCGACGGACCGGCTCCTCGTCCTTGGACTTAAGCGTAAACTCTGAAATCGTCATATGTCGAAGCTCTCAAAGGCCTCGAACATCGTCCCTTACAGATCCAACTTGCACCCATAAGGAAACATAGCTTGGTGACGTACTTCCAGGAGTCAATCTAGCTGGATAACTCGGCTGTCACCGCCCTTCCCAGTGGGGTCTGGTAGCGAACTCCACCGTTCTGGAAGGAACACCGATGACCCGACACAATGACCCTGCGCCTCCACTTACCGAGCGGCCAGCCCGTGATGCCGGTGCCGTGGCGAAGGTCAGCGACGTCGCGGCGACCTGGAGTTCACGCCGAATCCAGAGGCACATTGCCAAGTTCTCTGCTCGAGTTTGCTAAATCCGGTCCGGAGCCGTGGCTGACCAGTGTCCGCTCTCGATCAATGTCTTGACGACCCTGGGGATCAGCTTGCGGACGGCAGAGACGGCTGGAGAGCGCTCATCTTTCGGGTTGACGGCAAGGACAACGGACCGGACAATTACGGGATCAATGATTTTCACCGTTCGGACCTGCCCTTGAGAGGCTTCTTTCTGAATGGCCGACGGGGTAAGGATGGAATACGCCTTTCCTTCCATGACCATATTGATGATCGTAGAAAGGGAGTCGACTTCGAACCGTACGTCGAGCACACAACCGTGTTGCGCAACGACATCAGCCACCGAACGCCTGACATTGTTATTGCGCATCGGAACCGCCAGGGGAAACGCGTGCAGGTCGGTGAGCGATATCGAATCTTCGAAAGGCGGTTCACCCGGCGGCACGACCAGGCAAAACTCTTCGCGGGCGAGCACCGTCATTTGCCCCACGCTCTCGGCAGTGCGGTACAGGACTGCCAGATTGAGACGGCCAGCAGCCATCCACTCCTCCAGCGGTCCCGTCATGCCCTCGATCATTTTAAGCGAGATCCTCGGCAGTTCACTTCTTACCGATTCGAGCAGGGGGCCACTAAGCACGCGAGCGGCTCCGGACGGAATGCCAATGGTCACTTCTCCGGAAGGAGCAGCCACCGAGTTGGTCAGTTCCGCCTCAGTGAGCTGAATTTCCCTTAGGATGACCCGTGCTCGCTCAAGCAGCCTGTCTCCGGAGGCCGTGACGCTGACACCCGTCCTATCGCGAACTAGCAGCTGGGTTCCGAACCCTTCCTCCAGTTGACGTACATGCAGGCTTAAGGCGCTTTGAGCAACGTGAAGGAGCGCAGCGGCCTTCGTAAAACTGCCGGCTTCCACGACGCCGACGAAGTATTTTAACTGCCTGATATCCACGGCTTAACCCAACTAAGGTACTTTCCCAGTCCCTTCGTATTTATCTCGAAACTAGATGGCCAGCAAGTAATACCTGCCTAGCGCGTGGAAAGACACACGATCTCATTGATCGGAGGTAGGTTGGTTGCTTCCCGCGAGAGCCAGAGTGTCGTGGGCGCGCCTTACCACCGGCGGATCAACCATTTTACCATTCAACGAGAATGCAGACGCTCCGTGGGCGGCGGCATCGTTCTCCGCCGCGATCACATTGCGGGCCCACTCGAGTTCCTGTGCACTCGGCGAAAAAGCCTCGTTGAATATGGCGACCTGTTTCGGATGGATCGCCAAAGCTCCGGCAAAGCCAAGCCGCCGCGCATGCGCCGCGGTTTGACGAAGTTTATCAACGTCCGAAAATTCGGAGATGCTTCCAACAAAGCCCAGAGGAAGCAATCCGGCCGCACGGGCGGCAAATAGAACGGAAAGGTTCGGCGTCAGGAGAAGGTCGATTTCCGGCGTTCCGCCAACAGAGGCACTGAAGTCTTCAGGGCCAAGCGCCATTGCAACCATCCTGGGATGAGCCGACGCTATGGCGGCGAGCTTTTGCAGTGCTGCCGGTGTCTCGATTTGAGCAAGGAAACGGATGCGCTCCTGTACAAGATTTCTTTCTCGTTCGAGTTCCAATACGGCACTCGCGATCTCTGATACCCACTCCGCCGAATCCGTCTTCGGAAGGACCAGTGCATCAACACCTGCCACCACGGCTGCATCAAGATCCGCCGCCAACGCCCGCAAACCACGATTCACGCGGACCAACACAGATGCGCCCTTGCGGCCCACCCTTGCCACCGATTCAGGGAGCTGCCGCCGTGACTCAGCCTTTTCGTTCTGGGGAACGGAGTCCTCAAGGTCGAGTATGACGCCGTCCGCCCCCGTTCATGAGCCGTCCCAACGAAGCGGGAAACGTGAGCGGGAACGAAGAGCAGGGATCTCCAGCGGGGCAAAGACGTCGGGCGTTCAACGTCTGGAACGGTGTCCTTGATCACGGAGTGCCTCTGCGGCCGACTTTAGGGAGGACGGTGGCAGCCAGTTTGCCGAGTGCCCGCACTGGATGGCAAGGAACCGTCACGCCTTCTGTAAATCGCGAGCGCGTCCACCTACCGACACGATGCGCTCTCATGCTGACGCGGCCCTATCGCGCAAACGCCCCAGAACCTCTTCCCGGACAGTCTGCGTATGAGCGCCAAGAGCTGGAACCGGGCGAAGCGAGGGACGCTCCGCGTTGAAGATCGCCGCCGGCGCTATCGTCTCTATAGTTCCTTCGGGCGTACTAACGGCTACCCTGCGAACGTGGGGATGCCCAGAAACATCAGCTACCTCGTTTAGTCGGCCATATGCCAGACCGGCCGCCTCAAGCTCCTGCATTGCTTCGTGACAGGACAGTTCGGAAAAGCGTAGCGCGATGATCTCGTCAAGTTGCACCCGATTGTCGAGGCGCTCCATGTTGTCGGAAAAACCAGGTGTGCGTGTCAGCTCGGTTCGCTTGAGGAACTTCTCGCAGAAATTTACCCATTCGCGGTCATTTTGCACCGAAAAGACAACCTCTTTGCCGTCGGCACAACGATACGCGCCATATGGCGCCAGCGACGGGTGTTTCACGCCGGCGCGTACCGTGTGATAGCCGCTGTAGTCATTTTGCAGAACCGGCACGTTCATCCAATCGGCGAGGGCATCGAACAGTGACACCTGGATGCTGGTCCCTTCGCCGGTGACCTCTCGGTGATAGAGCGCCTGAAGAATGGCGCTGTGCGCCGTCATGCCCGCCGAGATGTCGCAAACCGAGACTCCGACACGTGCAGGCCCTTGTTGGTTGCCGGTGATCGCGCACAGACCCGTTTCCGCCTGAACGATGAGATCATATGCCTTCAAATGGGAATACGGGCCTGTCTCTCCGAAACCAGAGATGTCGCAGGTGATCAGCCGAGGAAACCGCTTACGGAGGTTCGCAGACCCGAAACCCAGTTTTTCTATGCTGCCCGGCTTTAGATTTTGGATGAAGACGTCAGCACCGGCAATGAGCGTGTCCAGGACGGAGCGGTCCGCTTCAGATCTCAGGTCCAGACAGACCGACTCCTTACCCCGATTGAGCCAGACGAAGTAAGCGCTCTGTCCCCGCACCAACCTGTCGTAGTTCCGGGCAAAATCCCCTTCGGGCCGCTCGATCTTGATGACACGTGCTCCAGTATCCGCAAGTCGCGACGATGCGTAAGGCGCAGCCACCGCCTGCTCCACCGCGACGACAGTGATCCCCTCAAGAGAGTTCTGCATGCGACACCGTGCTTTTCATCCAATTTTTTCGTCATGAGCCCGACGACGGTTCAGCATCGCCAGCAACCGGTTTTGTTCATTCCCAACAATTGAGAATGCCTCATCGACCCCCATTCCGGGCTTTGCAAGCATCATGTCCGCCTGGGTTGCCACGGATATGTGGACAGAAGCTTGGGCGGAGAGATCTGTCTCGGTACAGCTCCCTCCGACATACGCGCCCACTTTGTTTGCTTTGCAGAGAAGAACTGCACGCGCCGTGTCGGCAATTGAGCCAACATCGGGGGTTTTGATTTGAACGAGATGCGCAGCCTTCGCTTCGACAAAAAGCCGGATATCCTCAAGCGTATTGCATCTCTCATCCACGACAATGCGAGCGCTGGAACCCCGGTTGTCCAAGATCGATACGATCCGGGCATAATTCTCAATTTGGGCTTGTGTGGAACCAAAATCCGCCGGCGACTCAATGTTCAGTGCGAAACCCGGAACGCTGTCTGCAACCTTGCAGATAAAGTCGGCGATCCGTTGCGGTTCCAGACTGATTTCCTGGCCGATCCCGCCATACACATCGAAATGCAGCACCGGATGGTACCCCGGCCGGCCGATTTCGCGCGTGCGTGTTGCAACCCACTTCACGAAATCCAGGAAGGTCTGGCCGTTGACGCCGAATTTCTGCCGTGAGTTGATCAGTCCGTGCGGAAGAACATCCACCGCTTTCAGGATCATTTTGTCGACGTTGATTTCGCGAGCATCGCCGCTCTGACAGTAGATCGGAACTCTACGATTTGGCAGCGGTAGGTTAAATTCACTGCACACGATCTCCGCCATTGTTACACCGTGAAGATGGGCGGACGCGCGAAGAAGAGCCTGGCTGACGCCATACTCAATCGCGAGAGGTAACCGCTTGTGCTCGCAGGGCTCGAAAACGTTCGCGCAGGCATAAAGGTAGCGAGATGCATCAACATCGAGAAGCCGCGGGACCACAACCCGCGACGTCAAATCCGAGATTTGCTTGGTGTCGAACAGCGGATCGCGTCCGCCGGCACCAGAATACTGGACGTTCACCATGTCGCCCCAAACAACGGTCTCGTCGGCAAGCACGAGCCCGACGCCGAGTGAACATGCTGGAATGCGAATCGACTCGAATCCAGGCGTTGCGGGTGCGCCGACATAGATGAATCCGTCCTGTGTAGCGCCGGACCTAATGGCTTCCTGATCGTCATAGAAAAATGCGCCGTTGCCAGGCGCGAGCAGGACATCTTTGATCTGCACTTCACTTCGCTCTTTTTTGCGGACTGGGTTGACGGTGGTTTCAGTTCGTTCGTTTCCTGCCAAGTATGCGATACTTCGTGTTGAGTTCACCAATATAATGTTCCGGACGCTGCCATCGCGTTTTCAGATGGCCCGCGCCTTACGTAGAGGAATCGCCCTCGCAGCGACATCCCAGGTCAGCCTTTACAAACGAATGGCTAGTCAAGTCTGGCGGTGGCTCTGCAGCTTTAAACGGCAGCCGCGGCCCGCGCGCCTGCCCAGGCTGGTGGTATCGTCACTGGCTATTCATATTCGCAAAACAGCGCAGTTGCCCCTCATGTCTTGTGCGCACGAACTCCCCACTCTAGCAGTCACGTGCGACCTTCAAAAAATGCCTGAACAAACCCATCGAACAGAGGCGAAAAGGATAGGTGCGGTCACCGGCCGGGACATATTCGGTCGAACCATGGACCAGAGTTCGTGGCCAAAGCCGTGCTGAATTGCATTCCGATTGTGCTAACTGTCTCCGTCAAGCGATGATCAACGACACCACTTTGGCACAGCGGTGCCGTGAGGAGCGCTCACCCCATCAAACTAGGCTCATGACGGCGCTGAGGGACGGTCTCGACTGTTCGTCTAGCAGCCTTGCTAACGGCGCGCTCGCGAGCGGCTTCGTGCCCTGATGGAACACGACCTATTCCTTCCTCAGCGTTCTTGTGTTCACCCAAAGTCCATCCATGTCCGCCGTTGTCCGGTTGAGAACATTATGTTCGCATGCCGACACACGGAGGTGTCCGCCGGTGCCTCGCGACACAGGGATTTCACCTCTTGCTCGTACAACTTCTTCGGCGTCACGCCGATTGCGTGGGACCCGGTGAAGGCGCGGCGGTACAGACGAGCTGTTTCACCCAATCAGCCCAATCCGAGCGCCTGAACGGGGAAGCGGGCAAACATCCAAGGAGTAGCTCATGCGAGTAGCCGTCGTGTGGAACAATGATCGGACGGGCGAGATCAACCCGTACGGTCAGTCTCGTCCAGAGGACTACGATCGCAAGACGGGGGAAAAGGCGGTGCGAGAGGGCGATCGAAAAGCTTATGAAGGTGATAATGGGCTACTCCACCGCGACTCGCAAGCCGCTCCCCACTCCGTTCGACAACAATGATCTGAGGATGGCGCTCAAGCTCGCGATCGACCGCCGCGAGGTGCTCGACACGGTCGTGCGCGGCTACGGCCCGATCGGCAACGACTTTCCGATCAATGCTTCATATCGACTATTCCCTAAGGGCATCGAGCAGCGTGCGTTGGGTGGGCGGCGCATCGGTCTGATGGGCGGTTACGCCTTTGCCAAGGGCTGGCTGGAGGCCTGATGACTGGGAGCAATAGAAGTTCATAGGAGACATAAGGCAATGACTAAAGGATCTGGCCCGACGCTCGGTGTTGCTTTGATGGAATACAACAATCTCACTGCCGACTACGGAAGATTTTCTCGAGCCGACCGGGTCGGCCTTGGCTCAGATTGTATTGGCAGTATTGAATGCCCGGCATCGTGGCCCTTCGATACTGTCTATGCAGTCGCAAGAGGCGGAGGGCCGAGAGAGACGCTTGCTGGGGCGGACAGTGCGGTCCAGGGCGTCACTCGAGCCGTACACCGCTTGGAAAGCGAGGCCGATCTTGTAATCGCGAACTGCGGATTCTTCTGGTGCGGCTGGAAGTTGCTGAGAGGCAGCAATGAAACGCCAGCGCTGCTTAGTGGTCTCGATTTTCTTGATCTGGCGCTCTCGGCAACATCGGGCTTGATTGGGGTGCTCACCTTTTCAAAACCATGCGTCGAAGCGCTTCTTCATGATCAAAATGGAATTGAGCGCCTGCGGATTGTGGGTTTTAGTGATCTCCCGTCCTGGAAAGTTATTGAGGATCCTGATTGCTTCAAGTCGAGTGGCTGGACGGAAGAAAGTCTCCGCGAGGAATTTGTCACCCGTTTGAAAAGCGAGCTGAGCGATGGGTCGCTTAAGGATGTTCGAGCACTGGTGATTGAGTGTGTCGGAATGCCAAAGTGGCGATCCGACATTCGAAAGCTGACCAATATGCCCATCTTTGATCTGATGAGCATCGCAAAATCTCTTCTCGCTTGAGTGGATGGCCTACATTAACAGTAGCCTTCCATGAAGCCTGCCACCAAGCGCCTTGCGGCGGGCAGCTGCTGGCCTATCTCGGCCGCTAAACCCACCGCAACGCGATCGCCATATTTCTCGCGTGACAGCCGGCCGGCGGCAAGTCTCGTTCCGCTGAACGATAAACTTCACCGAGGCGAAGCAGATACAGGACGCTGAATGCGCACCAGTTCATTCGCCGCTTCCGCTGCACGCTCCTTGGGGGCTTTCATGGCATCCGCCATTATGGCTTCTCGTCAATGGCCACCGCGCCGCGAGGCTCGAACTGTGTCGCAATCTTCTGGCCAACTCGCACCTGAACGATATCCCCTTCGAAATCCGGCCGCCGCTTCTACGACCAGAGGTCGCGTTTTTTTTCGTAAACGGGGGAGGAATTGCCGTTTTGTTGCGTTGTAAGGGGCACAACGCGCGCAAATCGGCCGCATGGCGTGGTTGAATGAACAAAGCAAAAAGCCGCATCGCCTACACAACGAAGGTGACAAGGAGCATCTCAATGTCGCAGGAATTCGATGACATCAGCCGCCGTGTCGGCTCTAATGAGCTTCCGGCCGGCGCCGCGCAGTCGCCGCGCCTGGCCGCCAAAACGCTCATCCCTGAACGTCGTATTTCGATTGGCGGCATCGGGTCGACCTACTATGAGACGGGGGCCGGTCGTCCAATAGTGCTTCTCCACGGGGCGTCCCCGGGTGGAATCTTAGATGCGAGGTTAAGCTGGATTTGGCAGTTGCACGGGCTATCCGATCGTTTCAGAGTGATCGCACTTGATCAACTCCAGTTCGGAGGAACGGACGACCCTACTCCTGGGAACTATGTTAACCGGCTCGGCCGCGTAGACCATGTCATTGCTTTCATCGAGGCAATGGAGTTGAAAAAGATTACGCTCGTAGGTCATTCAGAAGGATCATTCGTTGCTGCGCGTCTCGCGATCGTCCGCCCAGATCTTGTTTCGAAAGTCGTTCTGCTCACATCTAGCGCTGTATCGCCTCCAATTGGACCAGAGCCATTTGGGGACGAGCGTGACGATGCGTGGCTCCATGCCGCCACCACGTTGTATGACTATACCGGACAGATGCCAAGTGAAGAGGAATACGTGCGGAAAGGCGCGATCGCCTATGAGCCGGATGCATATGAGGCGGAGCTGGAGAACTATCGTCGAATAGCTTATCGACGCCCCGCGACACGCGCAAAATGGGAGGTCCGGAAGCGCCTGCCTTTAGAAGAAACGGATATGAAACAATATATCCTGTTGCAGCAGAAGTACATCTTTCCCTACATTAATCGCCTGCAGCGCAAGACAATGCTTATCTGGTCTGCGGACGACGCCACCGTGGCGCCAGAGCGCGGGTGGAGGCTAGCAAAGATGATCGAAAATTCGGAATTCCACCTGCTGAAAGCAACTCACATGATCCAACGAGACCAGAGCGAGGCCCTGAATTGGCTCATCGGTCATTTTAGCCTTACCGGAGGCGCGTCGTAATATGTTTGAGACAGTAGCCTGCGCCCAG
This sequence comes from Mesorhizobium sp. M1A.F.Ca.IN.022.06.1.1, assembly GCF_003952605.1. Lineage (NCBI taxonomy): Bacteria > Pseudomonadati > Pseudomonadota > Alphaproteobacteria > Hyphomicrobiales > Phyllobacteriaceae > Mesorhizobium > Mesorhizobium sp. M1A.F.Ca.IN.022.06.1.1. Next base: position 1,961,103 of record NZ_CP034455.1, read on the forward strand.
AGATTTATGGGAGGTACGAGGCGCGGCCGTATCTGCGAACGCTCGCCTCCTCCGCATTGATGGAACAAGCAGCACAAGCAGCGCAGTCGACACGCAGTTCGTCGATAAACGCCCCCCACGGCGGCGTCTCACCCGGCGGCGTGATTCTGAAGTGGTTCGAGCTTCTGTCGATCAGGCGCTTCACCTCTTCGAGATTGGTGAACTGTCCCACAATTTTCCCACAAAGCTGCTCTTGCTTGCGCAATGCTGCCACAGGCGCCAGAGCTCCTGAAAGCTCGTCGGTTTTGAAGGAAACGTAGTCGAGTCTCCTCATCTCATCGAAGCCGGAAATTTGTCGTTGGAAGAGCGGGTGGCTTGGTCCGCAAAAGAAGCCGAAACGCTCACGATAAAGCAGGGTGTATTCCAAGTCATCGAGCTTTTCCTGCGCGAGGAAAATGCCGAGTGCGGCTTCATTGTTGAGCACGGCTTCAGCGGCGGACCTGCTGGACTATCAGAGATCGCGAACGCCGTATTGGAATTCGATCGAGAAAGAAATCTTGTCCAGGGACGCATCCGTTTCCTTGCCCAAATCGAGACGCCCGCAGCACTGCAAAGGTTCGCGGCCATAGCCTCGGCTCATCCCAGGATGCTTGCAATGGCTGCTGACGTCACGTTTAGCAACCTGGAAATAACATCCTCGATATTAAATCGTTCTGTGGGAGTCCTCAGGCTGAATACGGCGGTGCATATCAATAAGCCTGCCGGAGGTCGCACCCGATTTGAGGGCGAGGGTTTCAACATCCTGGGTCGCGCAAACAACCATTCGCTTGACTGGCGTTGAATGCACGCGAGACGAGCCGAGTGCTCGATCAAAACGGGATCATCCATGCAGGGTGGGGTGAATCTCGCACAAGCCAACCGCACGCGGTCGCGTCTCGTTGCTTGTGCTTCAACATTCAAACCGATGGCCCGTGCGGGCGATCTCGTTGGTGAAGCACCAGGCAGACCAGGACTGAATGCCCTTCGTTTGGCGAACTTTACAACCAATGTATGGCAATGTTCGCTATCGTCGCCGGATTACCGGAACTGATGGAGAAGGATCGAAACCACATCTCCGGCCATGTCGATATGGCTTCGCCAGTCATGTCGAATGCCCCTTCCTCGATACTTTCCTTGCCGACTTCCACAAGGCCCATCCGCGCATCGCTTTTTCTACCACGGTTTCGGTCACGCAGACTTTGATAGAGGGCAAGCACTGGTCAGCCACGATTCCCGACTAGGAAATCCCAAGCCAAGTTCCTCCAGTGCTAACGCTGTTCGCAGCTGCGTGAGCGGTATCATTCTGGATTCGAGATGGTCTTGGGCGACATTCGATATTTGACCGCATGCGCCTATCGCGATGAATCGTAAAGGAGCGAGGCACGGTTCGGTCTGGCAAATTATCAACAGCGACTCACAGAAAGCAGAGGCCTTATATGTCCAGAAATCCCATCCGCCGCGTCCGCGCGAAGGGCGACGCCTTCTCGATCGGCTTCGTCATCGGTCAGGCCACCGCCTCCAGCTTCCGCGAGCGCGTCTTTCGCGAGGGCGTCTTCATCAACGAGCAAGATCAAGGCTTGAATGCCCGCTGGCGGGGATCGGACTATCTTAAGACGCTGGAATCCGCCTCGCGCACGGCCTATCCCGGCTACGTTCGCGAGATAGAGGGGATCGCCGCTGGGGCCGGGCAGGACTTTGAAACGGTCTTCCTCTGGCATTGCATGACTGAATTGATGCTTCCCGAGGGCGTCTGCCCGGCGACGAATAACATTGACCGCTGCACTTCGCTGCTGATTCCGGCGGAAGGCGACGAACCCGCGGTCATCGCGCATAATGAGGACGGCGGGGCGCAGTTTCTCGGTGCCTGCCTCTGGGTCGAAGCCGAACCGGACGAGGGCCCGGCTTGGAGCGGCTTTATGATTCCCGGCATCCTGCCGACATACTTTGGCGTGAACGAGGCCGGGATTGTCCAGGCTAACAACAACATCAGACCCAACGATCTTAAGCCTGGCGTGCCGCGGGAAATCATTAGCCGAGCGATCCTCAGTGCGAAAGGGCTGGACGAAGCGATCGAAATCCTGAAGCGCAAGGACCGCGCCAGCGGCTACCATCACAATCTCGGCGAGGCGAAGACGGGTCGGCTCGTCTCTGTAGAGGCGCCGGCCTCAGGCTGCGTCGTTCGGGAGGTCGCCTCGCCGCGAGCCCACGCCAACCACCTGCTGTTCGGGGAATTCGACGGCCTGGAGCAGACGATCTCCGTCTCTTCGCGCAATCGGCAGGAGGCGGCGGACCGGATGATCGCGGAAGGCGCGCTTGCGGAGGGCGCGGAGGCGGTGCTCTTCGACGAGACCACCCCGATTTATGCGAACGGCTCGGACCAGACCCTGGCCACGAGCGTCTTTGCGCTCTTCCCTGACCGCGTCGAATGGCGTGTGCACGCGGCGCCGGACGAGCGCGACACATTTAGCGGAACAATCCGCGTGGTCTAATGAGGCGCAGCGCCAGCTTCCGTCTGAAAGCGGCCCGCGGCGCGAACGTTTTGCGTCAGCATCACGAGGTTGCAACATTAGGACGTTGTCTTCGGCCTAGCTAGGGCGCAGACTCATAACTGCGTAGCCAGATGCGGACAGAAGCGAGTTTGATCGCGGCCATGAAGTTGAGCGGATCGCGGTCATATCGTGTAGCGATGCCTCTATACTGCTTGAGCTTGTTGAAGTAGCGCTCGATGAGGTTGCGCTGCCTATAGACCCAGGCGCTGACAGAGAAGCTGCCTGTTCTGTGCTTCTTCGGCGGAATGTTTGCCCAAACGTTTCGCTCTTTTGCCAGGGCGCGAATGGCGTTGCTATCGTAGGCGCGGTCCGCGAGCAGGATCGCATGTGGCTGGAGCGCATCGAGCATGGCGGCGGCAGATTTCCCGTCATCCGCTTGCCCAGCGGTCAGGTGGAGATCGATCGGCCGGCCTTCGGCATCCACGAGCGCGTGGATTTTGGTCGTAAGCCCGCCGCGGGAACGTCCCATGCAACCATCGTCACCACCCCCTTTTTTGCAGTGGCTGCGTGTTGGTGGACGCGGACACAGGAACTGTCGATCATGATGATGTCGCCATCGAAAGCCCGGGAAACCGCCGCAAGAAGCCGATCCCAGACCCCGGCTTGCGCCGTCGGACAAAGCGATTGTAGCAAGTCGTGCAAGGTCCATACCGTTCCGGCACGTCGGCCCAAGGCGATCCCGTGCGGAAGCGCCACAGAATACCATTCAGAACCTTACGGTCATCGACGCGCGCCACGCCCCGAACTTTGTTCGGCAGATTGGGTGCAATGATGCTCCATTCGAAGTCGCTCAGCTCATATCGCCGCATAAAGCCCCAAAAGGAGCCTTGAATCAGAACTCGCCTCAAAGCGATACCCAGTTTATGAGTTTGCGGCCTAGACTAGGGATCACTATTGAAAGAAGTAGATCGTTTTCCCGTGGCGTTCTCTGGGCGCCGTTGATGGGCTGCTTTGTGCTTTCTTCTCGTTCCAAATATGAGAGGATTGGGTGTGTAACAAACTCATGGAAATCGAAAAAGCGATTGGGGGAATTCGTGACGGGATGAGCGTCATGATCGGTCGTTTCGGTGTGCCGGGAACGCGTGCCTGTCCCGGGCGCTGCCAACCATCGACCGCCAGTGCGCCTCCGGCCTCGCGGCCAAACGGCACATGCCATGCCGGCGCGGTCCAGCAGCAGCCGGGCCGTATTGTGCGCGGGCGAATGGATCATTCTCCTCGCAGAATCAGCACATGAACAGGTACCGAGCGTGCCCCGGTCATCGAGGCATCTTACCCACTCTACTTGTGTCGATGGTGCGGACGGCCGAGCGGGTCGGCGAAACCTACGGCATCACCCGTGAACGTAAGGATCATTGCGCAGTCCATAGCCAGGAGCGCGCGCATTGCGCAGCGGCAGAGAAGGTTCGATGCGGAGTTCGGTCCGGTTGACGTTGCGCCCAAGCTTTATCCAGTTTGAGTTCGCTCCAGCTGTTCTTGTGGGCGATTTCTTGCTTAAAATCGCGATTGGTCGACGCGGCTAGCCGCCCGTCGAGGGGCTGTCCCGGCTGTCACCGATGCGGTGGACCGCGCGCCCTTCCGAACACGCAAAAAAACGGATGGATCTCGATTGGCATTTCACCAATCTCGTCGAGGCGCCCACGTGCGGTCCCCCCTGAGCAGTCATCGCGGGAACAGGATGCCTTTGAGTAAGAACTTGACGGTTCTGGTTGCGCTACCGGCTCGAGGGTCGTCGCGCCACTTCGGCGTCGGGGTCGAGTGTAGGGTGCCATCGAGCAAGTATACCGCCCCCTATCTTCAGCTCCTACGGCCAGCCTTGTTGGGTCGACGGCTGCGCATGTGACACCGCTCGAGCAGCCGGTACAAGTCGGCGAGTTTCCGGCCCCGCTCGAGATCTCCAGCCCCGTGGCGACGTGGCGTGGCAAGGGCTACTTAGCTGACGGACACAGTCGTGGGAAACGGCGCTAGGTCCCGATTTGCCCAGGTCGCAATCGACAACGTGTGCTGATTCCGAGTTCCAGAATGATCTCGGCCCCTGGTTCCGAGATGATACCGCCCCTGTTTCGGGCCTGTTTCGGCGCGGTGGTCAGGGTGTGCCGGCGCGTTCAGGTTCGCTTCTTTGGCTTTGTCCGGAGGAGGAACCAGATGCCGGCGGAGGGAGTGACCAAGCGACGTACCAGCGAGACTTTGCGATACCGATTTGAAGGGGGCCTTTGTCACAAGGGGATCTCGTACGGGTGGGTGCGGACCTCGTCTGTGCGCAAGACGCTGCGACGCGCCGAGGCTGCGAGCTCATCTGGCCGTTGGCGAGAAGATCTCCGACGCGGTTCTGGAAGCCGCGCCCCTCCCATCGCAGCGTCGCGCGCGCCGAGTCCCTATGTCCATCGCGAGCTCAAGCACAAGCACGTACGCTGCGGATACTTGGGACGATATATCGTGCGTCACTGGGACGGCTATCGCTACAGCAGCTTCGTCACCTCGGCAGGTGCCGCTCAAAACGGGCGGCGGTTCAATCTGGCAACGGCCTTTGCGGATACGGAATACAAGTTCGAGTGCGCGGGGCAGAGCCGCAAGCCGCCTACGACAAATCGGGACGCCCGGTCTTTGGAGGCGAGATGTCGAATGGCTGCGCTACTCGAACGGTCACCTCAGTTGGCCATCTCAAGGCGAGATAGTCACCATATTGATTCTGTTCTTGCCAAGTCCACCGACCTAGCACCTATGATTTCAAATTCAAAGAAGAGCAGGTCGTGTCAATTAGGGCAGGTCCTCATTGCCGACCAGTCAGGATGGGACGCGCAACAGCGGACTGTAACTTTGAGGGAGGGCACAATGGACGAGGGGTCGCTTAGTCGTCGCGCCATAATGAAGGCAATGGTGGCGGGATCTATTTCGCCGTGGGTTATGCGTTCAAGGGCGTTTGCCGGATCGTCGTGCGACGATCACGTGGTGCGCGTCGGCGGAATTGTCGCCCCTGACACGATGAATCCATTTGCCACCTGGAGCTCGTTCTGGCCGACGATATACACATATGACTTTCTGGTCGGCGTTGATGCCCAGCGCCATTCCGATCGGAGAGGATTTGCCAAGGAGTGGTCGGTTGCCGACGACAAGCTCACCTGGACCTTCAAAATGTGGCCCGGGATGAAGTGGTCTGATGGGCAGCCTGCGACGGCCAAGGATGCGGCGTTCACCTATAACTACCTGCTTGGCTCGATAGGAAAGCCCGAGGAACTTAATATCGGCCAGAACAGCACTAGCGGCCTGCAGCAAGTTGAAAGTGTCAGTGTGGTTGATGACGAGACCTTGCAAGTCGTGACCAAGGTTCCGACTCTCTCGCTGCTCGACCTGCCCATTCTGGTGGTCCCCGAGCACATCTGGAAGGACATCAGCTACGCCGATGCGCGCAGCACCTTCCGCAATGATCCACCGCTGGTGGGCACGGGGCCGATGATTATCCAGGAGTTTCAACAGGGCCAGTTTGTCCGCCTCTCGCCTAACCCGCACTTCCGCACTGGCAAACCGGCTACGAGCGGCATGGTTTTCAATTTCTTCAGTACGGCCGATCCTATCGCGCAGGGTCTCAAAAGCGGCAATCTCAACTTTGGCTTCGGCCTGACAGTTGCCCAGTGGGATGACCTCTCGAAAGACCCCGATATTGTGGTTACAGAATCGCGAACTGAGCAACGGAATTATTTGGCCTTCAACACCGCCTCCGGACAAGGCGCGGGCAATACTAAGGCCCTCCAGGACCCGGCGTTTCGGGATGCTATCGGCTATGCGATCGACCAGAAGACGCTCGTTGATCGCGCCTTCCGGGGGCATGCCGACCCTGGCGTGGGACTGGTCATGCCGTCGGCCACTGAATACTACTCGGATTTGAGCGACATCAGGCGCCACTACGATCTCGCCGAGGCGGGCCGCCGGCTCGATGCGGCCGGCTATCGCGATGCGGACGGTGACGGCGTCCGGGAAGACAAGGAAGGAAACAAGTTCCAGCTCGACTTGATAACGGGAACGAGTTCAGGTGCCCTCGAAATACCGATTGCGGCGGTACAACTAATCGCTGGCTGGTTGGGACAAATTGGTATCCCCGTATCAGTCACCCAGCTTGACTCAGGGGCACTCAATGCCCATACGGCGGCGCCGGCGAAGGGCGGCGGGGGCTGGGATCTGGTCGTTGGCGCCGGTTGGCTTTCACCCTCGCCCCACGATCTGCTCAGCATTGGCAGCAGCCAGGCGGACAGTCAGTATAACCCTGCGCTTTGGAAGAATGAAGAATTCGACGAGTTTTTGTCGGAGATCGACCGCACCGCCGACCTGAACAAGAGCAAAGAGCTGGTGGACCAGGCTGCGCGCCTGATTTACACCGACGCGCCGTACATCATGCTGTGTTACCCAAAGATGCTCCAAGCCTACCGTAAGGATTGCTTAGAGGGCTGGGGAGAGGACTTAACGCTGTGGAGTTACTCTCCATTCGATCGCTTGAAGCCGATTTGAGATGGTCTTGATAGAAAGCGAGGCCAGATGAGCAGGCGCATCGTGAGCATCCTCATCAGGGCCATCACAACCCTTTTGATGGTGGCGGTTCTGAACTTCGTCCTGTTCCGGGTCATTCCGGGTGATCCTGCATCACTTTTGCTCGGCGGAGCACGCACCAGCGTAACAGCCGAGCAGATGGAGGCGCAGCGTCAGAATTGGGGCCTCGACCGGCCTCTGTTTCCGGATCAGGTGCTCGACTACCTGTCGGCAACTTTCCAGGGCGATTTTGGCTACAGCTTCAAATTCAGGGGCAGGCATGTTGCTGACCTGATTTTGGAGCGGCTACCAGCCACCATTGCCCTGGTCGGTTTAGCCCAATTTGTCGCGATCCTATGCGGTGTCATGCTTGGGTTATATGCGGGTTGGCGCAGAGGAGGAGTCGGCGACAATGTCGCCACGGGAGCCTCTCTGGCACTCTATTCTACGCCGGCTTTCTGGCTCGGCATGATCCTGGTGGTGATCTTCAGTACGGCATTGGGCTGGCTTCCGGGCTATGGTGCGCATTCGCCCGGCGCAATTACGGGGTCGCTTGATTGGGTGCTCGACTACTTGCGGCATCTAGCGCTCCCGGTCACCGCGGTGGCCCTTGGACTAATCGGCCAATACGTCGTGGTCGCTCGTGCTGCGATGAGCGACGTCGTCACCGAGGATTACATGGTGACCGCAAGGGCCAAGGGACTGACCGGCCGACAGATGCTGATGCGTCATGCATTTCGCAATGCAATGCTGCCGGTCGTTACCTTGATTACCCTTAATCTCGGCTACGTGGTGGCAGGTGCTATCACCGTCGAAGCCGTATTCGCCTGGCCGGGGATCGGTGGCCTGACGGTAGAGGCTCTCAATGCTCGGGATTATCCTGTCCTTCAAGGCATATTCCTGCTGCTTGGCGCCTCGATTGTTCTCGCAAACCTCGTAGCCGATCTTGCCTACGGCGTGCTTGATCCGAGGGTACGACAGTGAGTGAAAGTCCAGGTCGGTATTCTGGGCGTAGCCGGGCGCGTGCTACCAAAATCTTTCTAGGCCGGTTTCTTGGCTATGGGGGACACAGCTTGGCCTCGTATGTCTGATATTATTTCTTGTTATGGCAGCGGTGCCCAATATCCTGGTGGGACCGCTTCAGACTGCGATCAATGCAACCGGTGATTTCCTCGCATCACCATCAAGCCAGCATTTGTTGGGGACGGATGAAGTCGGGCGGGACGTGCTCAATCTGGTCGTCCACGGTGCCCGGATCTCGCTCACGATCGCGCTGCTGGCGACTGTGATCAGCCTTATCGTCGGCACCACGGTCGGGATGATGGCTGGTTACTATAGTGGCAGGATTGACGTCTGGCTGATGCGCTTGACGGACTTCTTTTTTGTCATGCCGTCTTTCGTGCTGGCGCTGGTCATCACGCCCGTGGTTGTCGAGGTGATGGGGCGGGGGAGAGAAATCCTTGGCTTCCGTCCTTCTCTTTTCGTGATCCTTGTCGTTATCGGGATAACAAGCTGGGCGTTCGTCGCACGCATCGTTCGCAGTCAGACCCTGTCGCTTAAGGAGCGAACATTCATCGATCGTGCGCGGGTTGTGGGCAGCAGCAATTTCAGCATTATGGTGCGTCACATCCTACCCAATCTCGTACCGCAAATCGCAGCCAACGGTGCCCTGGTCGTCGCGGGCGCGATTTATGTCGAGACGTCGCTCTCGTTCCTCGGCCTTGGCGATCCATTGCAGCCCTCCTGGGGCACATTGCTTTCGCTTGCACAGCGCGCCGGTGCGGCCAGTTCAGGCGCCTGGTGGTATCTCGGTGCACCCGGCGTATGCGTACTCACGGTTTCGCTTAGCTTCGTCCTGATTGGCAATGCCCTCGACGACACGTTCAATCCACGGCGGCGCGTGATCCCATGATAGACTCTTCCCACCAGGCGTCGCTTCTGGAAGTCGACGGCCTCTCTGTCGACTATGGGCTCAAGGGCGTTTCATCGCGTGCGATCGACAGAGTAAGTTTCGCGCTCCGGGCCGGTGAGGCCGTTGGCCTCGTCGGAGAATCGGGCAGTGGCAAGACCACGACCGCCATGGCGATCGCGGGTCTGCTATCACCCCACGCGCGGGTCAGCAGCGGCGAGGTCCGTTATCGCGGTAACCGACTGCCGATCGATGACGATGCGGCGATGCGGCCACATCGCTGGAGTGAAACCTCCGTTGTCTTCCAGGGTGCAATGAGTGCGCTCAATCCCGTTCACCGCATCACTAAGCAAATCGCCGAGCCATGCATGCTGAAGCTCGGCATGTCGCGTGACGAGGCAACCGCGCGGGCAAGAGAACTGCTCGAGCTTGTCGGCATTCCGGCCGATCGCGGCGCTGCCTATCCCCACGAGTTGTCGGGCGGTATGCGCCAAAGGGTGATGATTGCCATGGCGCTGGCATGTCGCCCTTCGATCGTCATCGGAGACGAGCCGACTACGGCGCTCGACGTCATCACCCAGGCTCAGATCCTCAAACTGCTGGGTGACTTGCGATCGCGGCTTAATCTTGCCCTGATCTTGATCACCCACGATCTTTCTGTGGTGGCTGAGGCTTGTGATCGGGTGATGATCATGTATTCCGGCCGCATCGTCGAAGACGATACCGTCGCCGAGATATTCGCCAGACCTAAGCACCCCTACACCCGTCTGCTGATCGACTCGATCCCGAACCCGGCGAACGGCAAAAAGATGATCCGACCAATACCCGGTGATCCCCCTAACTTGGTGAATAGACCCTCAGGCTGCGCCTTCCATCCGCGTTGTCCGTCGGCGATGGCGATTTGCGCGACCGAAATCCCCAGTCTCGATAACTTCGGGCTGGGACGCGTCGCCTGTCACCTTCACCGACCCTCGCATGAAGACAAGGTTGCAGTCAATGCCTGACACCGCCGATATCCTGCGTCTTGAGACCCTGCAGGTCCATTTTCCTATCCGGGGCGGACTGTTCGACCGTGTCCTAGGCCGACCTGCTGGCGCGGTGCGAGCGGTGGACGGGGTCGACCTCAATATCGGACGGGGCGAGATCGTCGCCCTGGTCGGGGAATCGGGAAGTGGCAAGACGACGGTGGGCCGCGTCATCACCAAGCTTGCCCAGCCGACAGGCGGCAAGTTGCTGTTCGAGGGCGAGGATATGACCTCAGTGCGCGGCTCCTCGGCACTCCGTCCTTACCGGCATCGCGTGCAAATGATCTTCCAGGACGCCTATCAGGCACTCAACCCGCGACACACCGTGTTCGACATCGTGGCGGAGCCGTTGCGGTCACTTCGGCTGGTCGACAAAGGGAAACAGCTCACTGACCGTGTGAGCGAAGCGCTTGTGTCCGCCGGGCTCAATCCTCCCCACGATTTCTTCGCCCGCTTCCCGCACGAGCTATCTGGCGGGCAGCGGCAGCGCGTGGTGATCGCCGGAGCGCTTGCCGTGAAACCGGAGCTCATAGTCGCTGACGAACCTGTCTCGATGCTCGATGTCTCAATACGCGCACAGATTCTTCAGGTTCTGGTTGACTTGCGCGACAAGCACAATATGGCGCTGCTGTTCATCACGCACGACCTGCCTCTTGCCTGGTTGATCGCCGACCGGATTGCCGTCCTCTATCTTGGAAAATTGGTCGAGATCGGTAACGCCGATGAGATCACATTCAACCCCCGCCATCCCTATACTGTTGCCTTGCGGAACGCCACCCCGGAGATGGGGGGCAATGCAGGTCGCGCCGAGGTGCCGGCCCTACAGGGCGAGGTTCCAAGCGCCGCCCGTGTGCCGAAAGGCTGTCGGTTCCATCCGCGTTGCCCATTGGCCTTCGATCGTTGCCGGCAAGAAGAACCACCAGCTATCGAGGTCGGACCAAAGCATTTGGCCGCGTGCTGGCTCGCGAATTAGGCGCGTTCGATGCTTGTTATGCATGCCAATCGCGGTTGAGCGAAACTGAGAGAGTTGGGAGACCGGCAGACAAGGGGACAGATCGAAGTTGACATCGAGGCCGGGTACTCGGCGTACGGTGAACATTGCCTACGACATCCTTCTGGGCCTGCCGATGCGAGCACGGCAAGACCGCACCGTGATGCTATCGACGCAGCTCATCAACGGGTGGCTGCCGAAGGTACGAGGGTGAATCTCTGACGCCAAGAGGAATGATGCATGAAATTGCAGGAATATGCCGCCCACGACGCCACCGGGCTGGCGCAACTGGTAAACAGTCGCGAGATCAGCGCCATCGAACTTGTCCGATTGGCGCGTGAGGCTCACGACCGCATAAACCCAACCATCAACGCGGTGGTCGAGTTCTACGACGACGCGGAGTCCGTGCCGGGTTCAGACACGGGGCCATTTGCCGGCGTGCCGTTCCTGCGCAAGGACCTGGGGCCCACCGAGGCCGGCCGACTTCAGGAGTGCGGAAGTCGGCTCTTCGCCGGCTGCCGGCCGACTGTGGACAGCTACTTCATTCAGCGCGCGCGCGCGGCAGGGCTTCGTGTCTTGGGCCGCACCACCACGCCCGAACTGGGGATCGGGAGTAGCGAGTCCGTATTGTGTGGAATCACCCGCAACCCGTGGGATCTTGAGCGGACGTCGGGGGGCTCGACGGCGGGCTCCGCGGCCGCTGTCGCTGCCGGTATCGTGCCGATCGCCAGCGGCAGCGACGGCGGAGGCTCGATCCGCGTACCAGCATCGTTCTGTGGTCTCGTCGGCCTTAACCCCTCACGTGGCCGCATCTCCGGCGGCCCACACCAACAGGAAAGCGGCCTCGGTCGAAGCCGCAGCTTCGTTATGTGCCGCACCGTTCGCGACATGGCCGCCGCTCTGGATGTGTTCAGCGGCGCTCATCCGGGAGATCCGTTCGTTATTGCTCCGCCGGAGCGGTCGTATGTGCAGGAGCTTCAGCGTCCGACCGGTCGGTTGAGGATAGGTGTGGCAATGTCGTCGTGGGTGGAAGGCGAAATCAAGCCGAGCATCTTTGAGGCCGTGCTGCAGACCGCACAGCATCTTGAGGCCATGGGGCATCAAATCGAAGAGATGCGTGCACCCTACGACCCCGTGCTCTATCCAGAGGTCGCCGCCGCCATGTACCACATTGGGCTCTCGAATCTCGATGCGACCGCTCGTGAGCTCGGGCGCGAGGTTAACGCGCAGACTCTGGAGCCAGTCAATCTAAAGCTGTACCAGTTGAACAAGCAACGCCCGCTCACCTACGCTGGGGAAGTATTCCAGCGCGATCGCCAGTTTCGAGCCGATGTGGGTGAAGCTATCAAGAACTTCGACATTCTCGTGACTCCCACAATGCCCTGCCCAGCATTTCCCCACGGGACATTTTCGACTCTTGACGAGAACCTCACGGTCGAAGATTTTCTACATGGCGCCGACGTGGCAATGCACCAGTATATGCACATCTTCAACGTCACCGGTCACCCATCCGTCTCACTGCCGCTATTCCAAGGCGAGGACGGTCTGCCCATCGGCATTCAGATTGTGGGGCGCTTCGGTGACGAGGCAGCCCTTGTTCGTATCGCCCGCGACCTGGAGGAGACGATTCCCTGGACAGCGCGACGGCCGCCCGTGTTTGCTGGGTCCTGAATAGGAGTCTTCTTCAGGCCTCCTCGTGTCAAGTCAAGCCGTGTCGTTATGGCTAGGTCTCATCGCGCGGGCCTGAAACGCGCGGATAAGTTCGTCTGAGTTACCGAATCAGGTGCGTGAGACAGCGGTCCGAGTGATCATGACAGTTGCCGAAATAGACCAGCATCGTGCAGCTTAAGATCACAGCCGAGAACGGAAACAACCACATGGTGGGCACCATTAGCGTCGACAGTAGATCAGCTTGGCGTTGGCGGTCCCATTGGCGATTAAGCAATCACCCAATAGCCGAGACGTATCTGTCATGCCTTCGAGAAATTCATCGAAACAAAGACCACTGAACAGTACCGGCAGGGCCGCGCAACCAGCATAGGTCTGCGACGGTTTCAGTGAACTGGTCAAAATCATGAGTGCGATGGACGCGTTGGAAAATGCGTGTGGGAGAGTAATGTGCGATGGGCCTGTTAGTCGAACCCGTTCCAAGCGAAAACCGGCTACCTTCGAAAGTTGACGTAGTTGTTGTCGGCGGCGGCATCGTTGGCGCGAGTGTAGCGCTCTTTCTGGCGAGGCGTGGCGTTAAGGTGGCGTTATGTGAGAAAGGGAATATTGCAGGGGAGCAGTCCAGTCGCAACTGGGGCTGGGTAAGGCAGGGCCACCGTGACCTACGAGAACTCCCTCTGATGATCAAAAGTCTGCGTCTCTGGGAGCGCATGAATGAAGATCTCGATTCTGAGACGGGATTTCGCCGCGCCGGTATATTATTCGCGGCCGATAGCGATGAGAACGTTGCTCAAAATGAAGCATGGCTCGATAAGGCGCGCCAGCATCAAATTGACGCTCGCATGGTTTCTGGCTCAGAGCTTCAGAGGCTTGTACCCGGAGCGGACAAACGCTGGAAAGCCGGGCTTTTTTGCGCAACCGATGGGCGGGCCGAACCACTCTTTGCGACGAGCGCGGTCGCAATAGCTGCCCGCCGCAGTGGCGCTTCGGTGCTCACTAATTGTGCTGTGCGGGGACTGGAGCTGAGCGCCGGCAGGGTATCTGCCATCGTTACCGAACATGGCCGAATTTTCTGCTCAACTGTCGTCATAGCGGCGGGTGCGTGGTCTCGTCGCATTCTTAAGGATCTGAATATTACATTGCCTCAGTTGAAGGTTCGAGGGAGTGTGATGCGCACATCCCCAGTTGAGGGCGGCCCAGAGGCGGCGCTCTGGAGCACCGAGTTTGCGTTGCGCAAACGCATTGACGGCGGCTACAGCATTGCCAATGGATACGCCAACGTCGTCTCGATTGTCCCGGATAGTTTCAGATTCCTCGTCAACTTCTTGCCGGCATTGCGGTCGGATCTTAGAAGCTTGAGGTTGCGCGTCGATGATCGATTTATCAAGGAATGGTCGGAATCGCGCCCCATGCCGCTCGATGAGATTTCGCCATACGAGAGGACTCGCGTCCTCGATCCAGCGCCAGATAGCGCTTATCTCCGTATAGCATTCGATCGGTTGAAGAAGGCGTTTCCGGTCTTTGCTTCGGCCACGGTCGTTCAAGAATGGGCGGGGTTGATGGATGTGACCCCGGACGCAATCCCTGTCATTTCACCGGTTGAAACTATTCCGGGCCTCATTATCGCGACGGGGTTTTCCGGCCACGGTTTCGGAATAGCACCGGGCGCAGGGCGCTTGGTTGCGGATCTCGTTACGTGCACTCGACCGCTCGTAGATCCCACGGAATTTCGGTTTTCTCGGTTCACCGATGGGACGCGTTTAGGGCCGCCGTCTAGCCTTTGAAGGAAGGTGCTGCATTCGGCATGGTGCCCGCGTTTTCGTGAAACTCTCCGCCTTGTCACGTCGAACCCGGCGCCAAGGCCGATCAGGACGACGGCAAGCGGATCGTCGTTGGTCGCGAGTGCTTCCATGGAAGTCGTGTCAACACCCCAACCTACCCAAGAACATTGATTCCCCGATACGCTGACTTTCGCGCGCTCGTGGTGAAGATCCGAGCGATTTCCTACGCAGCGATTGGGCTTGCCCTGACGGCTGACGGAGATCGGCGGGGGCGGAGACCGGAGCGGCCATGGCGAGAAAAAACGCTGCCGCACGTGCATAGCGACGGCTATCGCGACAGTTTGGAAGACGCGGCGAATTACCCATCCCGACGCTGAGGAGGGGAACGGAACAATGAAAGGGTTGTGTAGCCGGCGCTCTCCTTGAGGCCACAGCCGATGCGGGCGACCCGCTTATCAGCCCGCCGGAAGTCGGCTGATCATTCCCACTCTATGCCGGATAGCACGGCGACGTCTGTCATGACCTACAACAGCAGCCGCCGACCCGATCTCAAAGCCAGATGCCCACGATACACAGACTGAATTTGACCTATGCTCCGAGCTGGCATGAAATCTGATGAAATAGAAAAAAGCAGAACCGCCACTGATCGCCTCACCGCTGGACAGATCATCACGAAACCCGTCGAGAATTTCGAGCGCCTTAGCCGCAGCGCCAGCCGGCTCGCTGCGGACCTTCTCCGAAAGGTCGGAATGTCACCGGATATGATGCACAAGCTCCCGTCTGAATTGTCGGGCGGTCAGCGCCAGCGGCTCGGCAGCGCGCGCGCCTTGTCGCTCATCCCCTCGCCCATCGTCGCCGACGAAGCGGTGTCAGCCCTCGACGTCTCCGTGCAGGCACAGATCCTGAACCTGCTCCTGGATCTCCAGCAGCAGATGGGCATCGCCCTTGTCTTCATCTCGCACGACCTTGGCGTGGTGAGCATATCGGCCATCGCGTGGCGGTTATGAAATTGGGACGGATGGTGGAACTCGCGCCCTGCGAAGCGCTCTTTACCAAGCCGGTCCACCCACACGGAGGCGCTGATCGCGGCAGCTCCGGTGCGAGACCCGATCCGGGCGCGGCTGGCGATGCCTGTTGAGGGCGAGGTGCCAAGCCCCATCAGCGCTCCTCGAGCGAGGGCGATCCTTCGGCTCTTTTGGTGCAATAGGTCGTCGCCAGAGCGCGCGTCTTGAACTTGAACCCGTTCCACGGGCTGCGAGCATCATCCAAATACAGCCAGAAGAGGAAAAGGACTATGAAAGAACATACACACCAGAGCAGCTCTGGTCTGAGCCATCATGAAAATTACGATACGGTAGGGTCGATTGCAACGAACGTCGCGGACGGCTTTACGATGGTCGCGGTTGGCGACCTCATTCTGTCGCGGCCGCTGGCCAAAGGTCACCATCCCGGCTTCGGAGACATCGTCAAGGTCCTCCATGATGCCGATGTTACATTTGGCAATATGGAAATGAATATCTTCGATATCCGATCGTTCGATGGAAGTCCGCAGGCTGAGTATGGCGGCGCGTTCCACGTCAGCCTACCTGATGTCGGACCTGATCTGAAGTCGATGGGGTTCAATCTGATGAGTCGCGCAAACAACCATACCCTTGACTGGGGGCTGGAAGGAATGCGCGAGACGAGCCGGGTGCTCGATCAGAGTGGGATCGTCCATGCAGGGGCGGGTGAAAATCTCGCACAAGCCGGCGCCGCCCGATTTTTGGAAACCGCGCGCGGTCGCGTGTGCTTAGTGTCGCTTGCTACATCGTTCACTCCAATGTCCCGGGCGGGCGGTCCCGCCGGCGAGGCACCTGGCAGACCCGGGCTCAATGCCCTTCGTTTGGCTCAAAGCGTTGTGGTCCCGCCCGAGAAGCTGGATACCTTGAGGCAGATACGCGATGCGTTGCCCGACTCCCGCCCGGACGGTCGATCAGCTCCGCCTGCAGTCTCAGGTGCCACGGCGGCGCGACCCGAGGACCCGAACGATCCGACCCAAGTCGTGGTCGCCGGAATAATTTTCAAAGCGGGCAGCAAGGCCGGTTACAGCTACGAAGCCGACCCGCGCGACGTCGCCGACATTCTTCGGAACGTTCGGAGGGGCAAGCAGTTCTCCGACTTCTGCATCGTCACCAACCACTGTCACCAGCCCGGGAACTGGAGCGAGGAGGCGCCTGACTACGAACAATCGTTTGCCCATCGTATGATCGATGCGGGAGCGGATGCATATGTCGGACACGGCCCGCACAAGTTGCGCGGCATCGAGATCTATAGCGGTCGGGCTATCTTTTATAGCTTGGCCAATTTCTTTTATGATGACCACCGGACCCCTGTAGGGGCTGACATGTTTGCCGCTTATGGAAAGGACCCACGGGTCGACACGGATGCCGAGGTGACCGTTGCGGAGGAGGCAAAAGGTTTTGACGATCCTGTCTTCTATGAGAGCGTTATTACCGTGAGCCGCTTTCAGCGGAATCAGCTTGCTGAATTGCGCCTATATCCCGTCGAGCTCGGGTATTCAAAGCGGTTTGCCAACCGGGGTGTTCCGCGGCTAGCCCCTCCGCTGCAAGCAAGGACCATTCTGGACCGTCTGCAGAAGCTTTCAAAGCCATTTGGAACCGAAATCGCCATAGAGAACGGTGTTGGAGTAATCAGCCTGTCCTAGCCCGCCGAAATTGCGCGGACGCGTGATTTGCGGCTTGGGAAAGCGCGGATCGTGGTGCAGAGCTTTGTGCTCGCCGCGCTCGTTGCGGCGCGCCGAACGAAGTTGGACCGGCGAGGGATCGAGTGACATCTAACTGACAGCTAGCATGCTTGCAGCAGCGGTCTGCCAGCTGAGAACACCCCGTACATCTGTCTCTCCTCTTTCTTAAGATAAGCTATGACCTCTGATCGATTGAACGCCGTTTTCGAGCATATCGAGGCGAACCGCATTCCCTTCCTCGATCGCCTAATCGACTATCTTCGGCACCCGAGCATCAGTGCGGAGAATATCGGCATCGCCGAAGTCGGCGCGCTGCTGGCCGAGATGCTCACCGATGTCGGGCTCGAGACCAGCCTGATGCTAACCGAAGGGCACCCGATGGTGGTCGCGCGCTGGGAAAAGGCGCTGGGCAAGCCAACCGTTCTGCTCTACGGCCACTACGACGTGCAGCCTGCTGATCCGATAGACAAATGGCTCTCGCCGCCCTTTGAGCCTACCATTCGGGACGGGCGCCTTTACGCACGTGGCGCGGGCGACAACAAGGGACAGCATTTCGCTCAGATCCTGGCAATCGAGTCTCACCTCAAGGTGTATGGCG
Source organism: Mesorhizobium sp. M1A.F.Ca.IN.022.06.1.1 (assembly GCF_003952605.1). NCBI lineage: Bacteria > Pseudomonadati > Pseudomonadota > Alphaproteobacteria > Hyphomicrobiales > Phyllobacteriaceae > Mesorhizobium > Mesorhizobium sp. M1A.F.Ca.IN.022.06.1.1. The sequence goes on from NZ_CP034455.1 coordinate 1,978,900, forward strand.
TGCTGCCCTGCAACGTCATCCTGCTGCTGGAAGGCGAAGAGGAGATCGGCAGTCCCCACATTGCCGATTTCGTGCGTGCCAATAAGGAAATGCTTAAAGCCGATCTTGCCGTCACAGCCGATGGCCCGCGCCATGCGAGCGGCGCACCTGTGATCAAGTTCGGATCGCGCGGAGAGCTGTCTATTGAACTACGCTGCCGCCACGCAAACGGCGACTTGCATTCGGGTAACTTCGGTGGCGTTGTGCCCAACCCGATCTGGACGTTGGTGCACCTGCTCAGCACCATGAAGAATGCTGACGGCGAGATCACCATTGAAGGCTTCCACGATGGAATCGAGCCGCCATCGCCTGAGGAGTTGGCCGCAGTCGAGCGCCTACCGCTCGATCTCGAGACATTCAAGCGCAAGCTCGATCTATCCCGGCTTGACGCGCCCGCGGAATGGTCCTTTTACGAGCGCCTCTGCTTCCGCCCGACGCTGACGATCAATGGTTTCCATGGCGGATATGGCGGGCCTGGCAGCAAGAGCGTTCTCCCCAACGAAGCCTTCGCAAAATGCGATATAAGGCTCGTGGAACCACAGGATCCCACGGATATCCTGCACAAGGTCGCCGCCCACGTGGAAAAACATGCGCCCGAGGTAGAAATTATAGCGCAAGGGAGGATGTGGCCCTCCAAAACGCCCATTGCCTCGCCCTTCACCGAGCCCCTTCGGCGTGCTTTCGTAGCAGCGCAAGGCGAGGAGGCTTTGCTGATCCCCGCAGGTTTCGGCACTCTCCCCAACTATGTATTCACCAAGATCCTCGGCATTCCTGCGTTCGACACTCCTTATGCAAACCATGATGAAGCGAATCATGCGCCGAATGAAAACTTAGCACTTAGTTGTTTCTACAGCGGGATTCGCACAGGGGCTGCATTGTTGTATGAGCTTGGTTCGAGGCCGTGAGCTTGAGGCGGCAAGTGCGGCCTATGCAGCGGTCGACAACACAACGCTGGGACCAAGGGGGGTGCTTGAAAGGTATTAATGCATGTTTCGGCGGGTCGATCTGTGTTAAGCTGGCTGCGGGCGCTGAGGTTTGCATGCCCTGGGTATAGAGCGTCCTGCGTCCCGAGTGGTGACCAGGCCACTTTTGGTTTAATACCCTGGAACGGCCATCTAAGACAAAGATATCCCCGATCTAGAAACGCAATTTGACGTCATGCAGGTCAACTTCTTATATCCTGTTCAGCGATCAAGAGGCGCTACGCAGGTGGAGGCTCGCCGACTAGATGTGTGAGGATCGGCGACGGCCTGTTTGGGGTCCATCTGACTTCCAGAGCCAGTAGAGATCATGGACATTAGGTTCTACTAAAGCGCGTCCCGAGGGAAGGTCCGCGCTGGTGAAATACATGCCAGGACAGTGCAGCAGATGCCAAAGATAAACGCGGGGCGGTTGCTCTCGGATCTTAGACGTTTCGCGCAGTTCGGCGCGTACAGGACGGGTGTCCATCGCCCAACCTATTCGAAAGAGGACATGGACAGCCGCCGCTGGCTTGCGCAGCAATACGAAGCCGTAGGGCTTCAGGCGCATATTGATGGGGTCGGCAACGTGTTCGGCACGCCGCGGTCGGACCGGCGATCGCTGTTGATCGGGTCGCACGCAGAGTCCCAGAATTATGCCGGATGGCTCGACGGGGCCCTTGGTGTGATCTACGGCCTCGAGATCGCGCGGACCTTTGCGGAAACGCCGGACTGCGCAGTCCTCCCCATCGCCCCAGTGGCGTGGGCGGATGAAGAAGGTCACTACGTCTCAATGCTCGGAAGTCGTTCGTTCGTCGGTGATATCGACGAGGCGGAGATCGACCGCGCTGTGAATGTCGATGACGGGCTGCCGCTTAGGGATGCGCACCGTGCAGCCGGCCTGGCCGGTGTTCCCCGATCTCTGGTGGAACCGGAACGCTACGTTGGTTATCTGGAAGCACATATAGAACAGGGCGACGCGCTGGAAGCCTCGAGCAAACGGATCGGTGTGGTTACGAGCATCGCCGGGATTTGGCAGTACTCAATCGTCTTTCACGGCATCCAGAATCACGCCGGCTCGACGCGCATGGCTATCCGAAAGGATGCCGGACTAGCAGCAGCGCTGCTGGCGACTACTATTGCTGATCGCTTTCCTAAAGTGGCCGGCCCGCGCTCGGTCTGGACCACAGGCCGCATTACGCTGGAGCCAGGTGCTCCCAGCATAATTCCGGGCAAGGCGGAACTGCTGTTCCAGTTCCGCGATTCGGAGGTGCCGGTGCTTGAGCGCCTTGATTTGGCGCTCAGGGAGCTGGTAAAGGAGACCGCGATCAGAACCGGCTGCCGCGCCCAGATCGACCGGGCCGAGGCCGGCAAACCATGGCATATGGACACGGCGTTCCAGGCCGCGATAGAGAACGCGGCCGCCTGCCATGCTCCCGGAGGCCACGTGAGGATGCCAAGTGGCGCCAGTCACGATGCACAAGTGGTGGCTCACAAGCTGAGAGCCGCTATGCTTTTCGTGCCAAGCATCGGCGGTATCAGCCATCATTGGAGCGAGAACACAGACGATGCCGACCTGGTGCTCGGCTGCCAGGTGCTTGCCGATGCCGCCGAGACAATCCTGCGTGACGAAGAAAACAGCTGGACTCCCAAGCTAAACGGCTCCCGCGCAACGCCCTCGAAAGCTGGGTGAATTTCGCTATTCAGTGCACGTCTCCAGTCATGTGTAGTGATCCCTCCTCCGGCAATCTGAATTCCATCTGAAAACCACGCAGACTGAACTTGACGTAAACCAGCGGCAATTGAAACCAATTAGGCGCTGGTCCATTCGGCAGTCGCATCCTAGACGGCGATTTCGGTACCTCTTTAGAGGCATTCTTTAGGATCTCGTGAAGGAGTAAGCATCTATGCGATCATCGATTGATGCGGTCATTGAGGGCAAGCTCAAGGAGTTTTCGATTCCAGGCTCAGCAGTTGGGATCGTGCGAGACGGCAAGCTCGTTTGGGCAAAGGGTTATGGATGGGCAGATGTGACACGCAAAGTTCCCATGACGCCCAAAACCATTATGAATATCGGCTCCATATCCAAGACTATCACCGCTACAGCCGTGATGCAGCTTTGGGAGCGAGAGCTAATTGACCTGGATACAGATGTCAGTAGGTATCTACCCTATCAAGTCCTCAATCCGAAATACCCGTCGATGCCCATCACAGCACGGCGGCTATTGAATCATCGTTCGTCAATCCGGGATGGGAAATGTTACTGGGAGACCTACGCTTGCGGCGATCCTGCGGCTGCGCTTGGCGATTGGCTGGAGGCATACCTAGCGCCGGGGGGAGCCTATTATGACGCCAAGGACAATTTCCATGGGTGGGCGCCCGGTATACTCCAACCAGATCAGACCAACGGGTATTGCAATGTTGCTTATGGCCTCCTCGGCCATCTTGTCGAGCGCCTGACTGGCACACACTTCACCGATTATTGCGCCGCCCACATCTTTACCCCCTTGGGCATGAGCAGCACTGGCTGGTATCTGCGTGATATCAATGTTGACCGGCATGCGGTTCTCTACGGCAGGATCACGAAAGAAAAGCTGGAAAAGGGCAGGCAATCATTTTCCTCGCTTTTACCAGCTCCAGGTTTGACCATTGATGAGCTTAAGCTGGGTGGCCGCATGCCGCATTGCCTTTACGGTTATCCCACCTATCCGGAGGGGCTGGCGCGCACGAGCGTCGAGGAGCTGTCGCTCTTTCTCGCCACTTATGGAGACCGAGGCAGAAATCAGTTGCTGAAACAAGCAACCATCGACTTGATGGTCTCTGAAGTCCATGACGGTCGAGCTCTCTGCTGGCACAAACTCGTCCTTGCAAATGGTGATATCATTTGGGGCCACCCTGGCAGCGATCCCGGTGTCAAGACCCATATCGGCTTCCGTGAAAAGGACGGGACTGGCGCGATCGTCCTCTTCAATGGCGACGACATTGGCGACAGCAAAGAGGTCATTGTCGAGACCCTTTTCTGCGATGCCGCAAGCCCTTAACGCCCTGTGGCCATACGGTGGGACGCACCTCATGGGAACGGAACGCTGGTCCCATCGGGTATGGTTGTGCTCGGCCTGAGTGCATGGCACGCGGGACCCGGTGATCCTGTTTGCAAAATCAGCGCCCTTGACTGGAGCCGTCGTTTTCGGCGCTCGATCGGGCGGTCCGCAAGCGCACTACCACGGCCTCCTAACAGCAGCCGCAGTTGTGCGGGTCAAGTTCAGCGACGTGGTGTGCGGCCAGGCCTTCTCGGTCTCGTCGATCTTGGCCCCCAACAAATTGCCGCTAGCAGCTCTTCCGTGATCGCCTTGACCTTCCGGGTCGACACGCCCTGCACGCATCTCGGCTTGCCGACCAGCTGACAAGGCTGCGGCCGTAATAATAACCCGAGCGGTAGCCGAGCGGCTCAGATGTGCGCTCGTTCTTCGAAGACCCCAGTGCCTCGTCCATTTCGGCCTCGAGCATCTCCTCAATCCCCGCACGGATCACTGTGGAAACTTTGCGGGTCCAAAAATAGAATGTCTTTGACAGCAGCGCTGGCGGTCTTACTTTCAGTTTTGATCATCGTGGCTTTCCTGCGGGGAATCGATGACGCTGAACATCACCAGCCTGCCATGACCGCCCTCTCTCAGCGTTGGCCAAGTGCCGGAAATGGTGTGATCGACCAATCGATCAAGTCGATGGCACGCTGAAGTATCGCTTCGGTCCGAGCAGGGGTAGGCGAAGCGGCGATGACATGTCCGATAGTGTCTCTAGAGTCGCCATTCCTGACTATCTGGGTCTGGGGTGCAACATAGAATTGGACCTCGGCGACGCCTGGTAGAGAAGCCGCCCGGCTGCCCCCATCGATCCAATCGAGGATGCCATCGCGATCAGGAACGAGGAACCGTGCGGCCGCTGTTTGCGAATGCATTTTGCGCAAACTGCATTCCTCGCCGATGGCAAGCTTGACGTGCTCGGTGATGAGATCAACACCGTAAGCCAAAGGAACCAGCTGGGGAGTTGGCGTGTCATGAAGGCGCGGATTGACTTCGATGACCACTGGACCACGCTTAGTCCACCGGAATTCAATCCCATTTGGTCCCCAGTCAAGACCGAGAGAGCGCAAACAGCTCCGCGAAAGATTGGCGATACATTCATGCTCGTCATCACTCAGCTGTGCCGGGTAGGTGCACTTATGATAGACGAAATGTGGTGGGGGACCTAACTCAGCGGCGTAGATCCCGATGACCTCATTTCCCATTGTGTCGGCACCATACAAGGGGCCTTGTGCGAATTCTTCGATCAGTATCCTCGGTGCAGACCGCCAAATATGCTCGCCGTCCAACAGATAGTTCGTATGGTCGACTACCTCATCGAAGCTGCGGCACAACCGGACGCCGTTGCTGCCGCTGCCTGCGGCTGGCTTAACAATCACCGGCAGGCCGATCTCTGCAGCAGCGCTCTCTGCGTCCGCCGCGTCCGCGGCCAAGCGATAACTAGGTATCGGAACGCCGGCCTCCGCGAGGAGCTGGCGTTGAGTGAATTTGTCGTTGCATCGTTCAATCGATTCGGGGTTTGGTCCGGGTAGGTCGAAATGGTGGCAGAGCTTGCCAACTGTCGCATAGAATGCGCCCCTCGCGGACGTAATGCCAGCAATTTCGTAAGCCGGACGCAACCAGGAACATTCGTGGATTAGCGCATCGAGATTGTCAGTGTCGACACGGACTACCTCAATTCCTTCCGCCGCAAGACAGTCGTATAGAGCTGGATCAGCCGACAGGATGAGTGGATGAAGACCAAGGCGTCGGGCCGATTTCATGTATAAAAGACAGAGGTGACGATGGCCTTCAACTATAATGAGCGCTCTTCTTGTCATAAACCGTGAACCCTGATATTTGCTGCCGTGCGTCGGTCCGAGCGTAATCGATATCAGCTTTGTTAGCCGTGCTCGATCTCAGATGTCGACGTGAACATACCATTGCAAGCGATCAGCGGTCGTAAAAATTGTGTAAATATATTATAAAAACAGGTTCGCTCATCACCTTGTGTCTTGAGGCGGCGTGCTGGATTTCCGGAGGTTTCTTTGGTTTTTCGGATGCCTTTATCGTCATCGATCGCCCACCGAAAGATATATATTGTGACGCGCGGGACGTCCATTCTGCCATTAATTTGGAATGATCCGGAGGGCTAAGAGCGGCAGTGGCTGCCGGCTTACTCTTCTTGCATTAGTACCGCCGCAGGGTGATTTGACCGCGGTTTTGGTCAGCGCAGGACGGCGAGCTGCCCTGGCTACGCCTCTGCCGGAGGGAGTCGCATCAAGCGGGCGTATGGATAGATAAAGCTCATCGCAAGCCTAAAGGCTGGGCCGACGGTGTGGCGTTTACCGACATCCCAAGCGGGTGACGGTGCGCCCCCTGCTAGCGCCTGAACGGAAGTTGTGTTGAGCGAGGTGGTGACGGAACTAGGGCGGCGCCTGCCATTCCAGACTCGGATCCGAAACCGACAAGCACAGGGTGCTCTTGAGCGAGACGATACGCGACTATTGTCTGGATGCCTTCATCGAGTTCATCCGCTGCTGTCCTTACCGCAAGAATGACCAGGCCTCCGTCGAACAGAAAACGGCGCCGTGGTGCGGCGCATTGTCTGGTATGGTCGGTTGGAGGGGCTTCAAGCCGCCACTCCCATCGCACAGTTTTATCTGCCAGCCCTTTCAGGCTGGATGGCGCCAGGTGCGCAAACGCTAGCAACGCCTGCCAGCGGCTGATGGGAAATCGCAGACGCCGGCGCCCGTTTGCTCTAATCTGGCCCGGACGGCTGCGCAGTTGGAACCTGATCAGACTGCCGCACAACAGCCCTTGTGGCCTCAGGCGATGATTGCCCACACCAGATCCGCGGTGTCCGAGCCGACGCTCGATGAGCTCCTTCCATTTGCGAGGCGCATGGACGCAGGGCGAAATACGACCTACTGCGATGCCGAAACCAAAAGAGAAGCGGGCGGCATTCTGATCACATTGCGGGCTCACCACGAGCTACATGGGTGGGGTTGAAGAATGGCCGTGGCAAACGAGTCGGGAATTGCTGGCGCGGCTGCAGTCGGAAGTCTCGGAAATTTATCCCTGGTGCAACGTCCCGTCAAAATATTCGCGTAAAGAGAAAAGGCTCATGAGATGGTGTTCGGCACGAGCGCCTTTCAGGCAACGTTCAGCTTCTCCCTTCAGCCGCACTCAAGCGCTCCTTAATAATCCCAGAACCCCTCTATCCCGTATCCAGGGCCTCCGAGCAAATCACGAGGGTGAAGTGAATCGAGTGCCGACTGCAATGGTGAGGTTTTTCGAGGCGTTCCAGACCGCATCGGAGAGAGGCAGATCTTTCTCGAAATCCACGTGACGTTGGCCTCCGCAGAGATGAACCGCCGAACCGTCCGAGCTGCGGTTCCTAGAAGCGTCAAGCCACTTGATCAGGCAGTTTGTGAGCTACGTCAATACATCTATTTAAGTCCTGTCAGCAAGGGAGGGCAAGGTGGCCCGCCAAAGCGACATAAACGAAGCTGGGTTCGCGCGCACCGGCGGTGTGCTGACTGCCTGACCGGATCGATCCCAAACCTAAACACGCGGTATCACAAGAATCTCTCTAGTCGCGAAAAGGCAACCAATTAGGCCACTAGATAGGAGCTGCTCATGTCAACTCAGATAAGGTCAGGCCCGGCGGAAATTGCAATTCCTGCAATCAGCGAGGCGGATGCGCGAATTGAGCGCCGACTCTCCGAGTTCGCGACTTCCGATTCAGCCTTGATCTGGGAGGCTCAAGACGAACTTTCCAGCGCAATTGCAGAGGCGGGCATGCACTTTGAGGGGCGGGCGTATCCCGTATGTCTTAGACCTCTTGTTATAGACTGCGATCTGGCCGCCCACCTGAGCGCTACCGCTGAGGAGATGATCAAGCTCCTTGATGTCGCCGCTGAGCTGTATTGCTGCAATGAAGAGATGCAAAGCCTGTTTCCAGTCTATAAACATTTGGGGCATTGGATCACTCGTCTTCCAAAACATCGGCCAATTGTCAGAATATGCCGACTGGATGGCCTATTCGGGAGCGATGGATATTATAAAATACTTGAAACGAATACCGAAGGGCCAGGCGGCGTTATTCAGAACGGCCTCGCCGCAAAAGTCTGGAGCGGTATCCCCAATCCATTGACACACGGCTTAGCCCTTGACGTGAGCAGCCAGCGTTTCGCGAAGGATCCGAACTGTTTTGTTCGGGAGCTGGTGTCTGCCTACCACGCTGCAACTGGCAGCGAGCTCAGAACCGCCGCCGTAGTCAACTTTCGCGGCCGTTATACAAACGAAGTAGAGTGGATTATTAGCGGCCTAAGAGGCCTTGGCGTCGAAGCAGCGTTGCTAGACGTTACCGCGATGAAGCGGACACGTCGCGGGCTAGTCGGGCCGGACGGTGAAATCATTGAGCTTGTATACAACAAACTAGATGTAAGGGACATTTTTAGCTGTTTGGAAGCCAGAGATTACTTAGATGCATGTGCAGCACAAGAAGTCGTGTCAATAAATCCATGGATATCCCAGTGGATATTATCTGACAAGGCGATCCTTGCTGTACTCAGCGACGAGCGATTCGTACCCAATTTCAACGCCGACCAGGTCGAGCTTATTGCACACCACATTCCATGGACCCGACTTGTTAGAGCGGGAGTAACGACCAACCCCGAACGACGTCGGATCGAGCTCATAGGTTACATTCGGGCGAACAAGGCCAATCTTGTTCTGAAGCCCTCTAATGCGACGCGTGGCGAGCATGTCTTGGTTGGGCATCTCACACCCTCAGAAGTGTGGGAGGAACACATTGAACGGGCTGCCCGCAACCCGTACGTCGTACAAGAGTACGTCAGGCCTGGAGAGGTGACCGCTCTCCACCCGCCAAGCCGGTCGATCAAGAAAATGGCGTATGGAATAGACTGTTATGTATTTGGTGGCCGCTTAGCAGGTTTTCAGTCGCGCGCAAGCTTCGATGCTGTGATGAACGTTGGGCGGAGCGGGATCCTGATGCCCGTCGTTGTCGCTGGTTCGTGAACGGGTGGCTGCCGATGCATTACATGGCGGAGCTCGGTTTCTGGCGGCGTTGCCGCCGTCGTCCAAGGTCCTCGACGAAGGCTCGAATGACAGTCAGCCAGAATCTCACGCTCCCGATTCGAGAACCCGATCTGACACATTGCCTTCCCGGACTCGGTCGCGTCGATGCCGCGCGGCTATCTTGTCCAGTCGCCCTGCGGTTGGCCGACGGCGCTGCAGAAGACGGTGCTTGGGTAATCACGGTTTCGCCAGGTTTGCTGTCACGCAGGCGGACCTCAAGGCCAACTCCAACGAAATCGAAGCTGGCCGATCCGGAGGCGTCCCGGCGGTTTGTCTTCATCCGATCGCTGGCCTCGTCGGATCAGCGACGATGGGTCAACGGTGCATTCGTGACTTAGCGAACGGATCAGGTCGGGCCGGCCTCGTAGCAGAAATGTACTCGATCGAACCTGGGTGGCAATCCGCTGGACAACTCGGCGCATGCGGTCATCCAAGGCAAATGTTTCCCTATAATCTGCCACGGCTCGTCACTCCTGTGATGAGGATCGGTCAGTGTGAGCAATCCTCGGACGCGGCAATGTGGGGCGAACCTCACCAACAGGAGCCGACACACGGTCTTACATATAGGTACTATTTGCCAAGCCTAGGAAATGGTTTGATCGACCAACCGATTGAGTCGACGGCACGTTGAAGGATCGCCTTGCTCTGACCGAGACTGGGTGAAACGGCGATGACATATCCCATAGAGTCTCGGCAGTCGCCTTTCCTGACTATCGGCGTCTTTGACGCAATGTTAAATTTGACATCGACGACACCTGGCACAGCAGCCGCTTGACTTTCGACATCGTTCCAATCGAGGATGCCATCTTGATCAGGGACTAAGTTCCGGAAGCCCACAGTCTGCGAATGCCTTTTGCGCAAATCCCATTCTTCGCCGATGACAACCTTGATGTGTTCGGTAACGAGATCGACACCGTAAGCCTGTTGGATCATTTCAGGCTCCCCATCGCCAAGACGGGGATTCACTTCAATGACGACTGGCCCACGCTTCGTCCATCGGAATTCAATATTCGATGGCCCCCAGCCAAGGCCGAGAGCTCGCAAACAGCTCAGCGAAACATCGGCGATACGTTGATGCTCCTCGTCAGTCAGCGGTGCCGGAGTGACGCACTCATGAACGACGAAATAAGGTGGCGGGCCGAACTCGTAGGCGGTAATTCCAATGACCTCATTGCCCATTAAATTGGCGACATAAACGGGGCCTTGTGCGAATTCTTCTACCAGTATCCTCGGCGAAGAGCGCCCTGTATGCTTCCCGCCCAATAGATAGCTCGTATGTTCGGCCAACTCATCGACGTTGCGGCACAATCGGACACCGATGCTCCCGCAGCCTATGGCTGGCTTAACAACCACAGGCAGGCCAATCTCTGCGGCGAAGCTTTCTACCTCCGTCGCGTTAGCTGCTAAATGATAAGTAGGCATTGGAACGCCGGCGTCTGCGAGCACCTGACGTTGAGCGAATTTGTCGCAGCACCGTTCAACGGATGCGGGGTTCGGCCCCGGTAGACCGAAATGCCGGCAGAGCTTACCAACTGTCGCAGAGATCGACTCGTCGAGACCCGCAAATCCAGTAATGCCGGCAATGTCATAGGTCACATGCAGCCGGGAACATTCGTGGATCAGCGCATCGAGATTGCCTGTATCGATGCGGATTGCCTCGACAGTTTTTGCCGCAAGATAATCGTATCGAGTTGGATCCATCGCCAGGGTAATTGGATGAAGACCAAGACGCTGGGCCGCTTGGATGTGTAGCGGACCATTACGTCTTGACCCGCCAAGCATAATGAGCGCTCTTTTTGCCATTGGCTTTAACTCCGACGTTGCGTGCCTGTGTGGCGGTTTGAGCCTAAATCGGCATCTGTTGTGATCCATCCCTGACTCAAACCTTGCCGTGAGCATATCATCGTCAGCGATTTGCGGGCGCAAAGATCCTGTGAATTCACTTGAAGGATTTGTTGCGATCGTGGATAGCACGTGGGGCAGGGAGGATGGATTGAAGGGTTACCTTTCCTATCGTTACTGCGCCTCTCTGAAAATGATTCCCCGCATAATAGTACGATTACCTCTTCATCGCCGCATTCCAAACGCGGTTATGTTTGTGAATACCTCGGAAAGTTGTTCAGCATGCTCCGAATCCAGGCGACATAGCTCTACCGTGATCTGCCGCGGGCCGGCGTCAACCACGGGCAGCAACTGTGGAAGATACATGAAACGATGGCAGGGCTACTACCGATCCAGCACCGCCCGGAAGCGCTGCTTTCTAATCAAGTCCCATACGTCAAGCTGCGTGGAACGGACTTCGGTCCGCTCATTTGTACTATACTCCAACGTGAGGACATTTGAGGGCAAGCTTGGGAACTCAAATGATCCTGGGCAGATGACGCGATGGGGACCGTTATCCTGGCCAGCTACATCGTTTCGGCCGAGGGACGGTAATCAATACCAGGCGATCTTAAGCCCTTCATTCACCGTCTCCGCGACGTAGGAGGATCTCAGCACCAGGTTCCGATTGACTGGTTGATACCCGCCATCCCCACAGCCCGTCATCGGTGTGAACGATGTAGATTGTTGGACGTTTTACCTCCAGTCAGTTGGGAATGTTCCCAGCGCCTACACGGGTCACGACATCGCTTCAATAACGTCGCTCAGCGGCCGATAGGGCATGCCTTTCTTCTCCGCCGACAGCGCGTGGGTCAGGTGGCCACCGTAGCAACAGACTCCCTCACGCAGGCTGTCATCTTCAGTGATGGCCTGAAAGGATTTGAGACTGGCGATGTAACGAATATAAGCGAAAGTTCGCGCTGTGAGCAGCCGCGTCGCGGTGTTAGCTACCATTGATGGAATATGATCGCAATTGTAATGCACGACATTTTCTTCGCGATAGGAGTGGTAGAGCGATGCCGAAGAAATACAGGTTTCGATCAATTCGCGGTCGCAAGCAGTACAGTCGCACACTATGCTGCCTCTCTGCATGGCTCGAACCATGCTGCGGTCGATCAGGTACTCCATTCTTCGCTTCGGAAGGTCGGACCGACGCACCGCACAGTTGAGGACGATGTCGATCTCCGGCAGTGCCGCCGCAATGGTGTCCTGAGTCCTTGAAGGATCATTGTTGTTCATAACGATTAGGTTGGTGCCGGTTGCGCCGATGTAATCGACGCCTTCCGTTTGGAAGCGCGCGTTGGCTTTGCAATTGAAATCATCACGGCCTCGAGCAACGACGGTCAAGGCAACCCCGAGGTCCGACAAGTATTTGAATGCAGAAAGACCGATATTACCGCATCCGATGATCAGACCCCGCCCTCCGGGGAGGTGGCTCTCATTTCGCGGGCAGAACATTCCTTTTTCCTTGGAGCATAACTCCAACGCCCGCTGAGCGAAGAGATAGCCAGTCAGTTGGCTCATCGGCTCAAGCAATGGATACTGGCCACCCTTTCCAACCCACTCGTAAGCAATCCCCAGAAACCCTCTACTGATGAGTTCAGAGATGTCCCGAGGATCAACGTTGTTCTCGTCAAAATGCAGAAACGTGAAAAGAATATGATGCGGAGCATAGTCAGAATATTCTGAGCGCAGTGGCTCCTTCACCTTGAGGAGGAGCCGCGCCCGGGCGAGGACCTCATCTTTCATCGCAATCTTCGCCCCGCAGGCCTGATAATCCGCATCCGAGAATCCAGCCGCTTCCCCGGCACCGATTTCAACATAGAGGTTGTGACCCAGACGCGAAAGCGCTTGCGCCTGGTTCGGCTGGAGTGCTACACGCCGCTCGTCTTCTTTGATTTCCTTCAAAACACCGATGTTCATTGAAGCTCCCCTTGCAGTCTTCCGTCAGCCTCCAATCCAAAATGCGCGGCCGTGACCATGCCCGTGCGAGTGTAAGTCGCCGAGTTTCGGTGTGGCGCTTTGTGTACGCGGTCTGAACGCGGTTGCCGGATTGAGTTGCGGTTGATGGCGGCGGCAAATTGGGACTCTTCGAGCCGACGTTCTGGTAGCGGAATCGGGCCAGCAAAGCCTTTTCGTTGGGCGCGGCGGCAGCATTGCTGCAAAAACCAAGTCTGCCATTTCGGGAACAGGGAGTGTCAGATCGACAACGGCTCCGAATTGCTCGAAGAGGGCCATGAGCGACCGCGATTTGGCTTTGCGCCACCCCTCCCGATTTGGGTGCCGCGGTGGCCACATCAATAAGCGCGGTGGGTATTCGAGCGGCATGTCAGTCTCTCCTCTCTTGATAGAAGATAAGGCCAGCGCGAACGTGAACAACTATCAAGTTTGGTAGGAAAGGTGACCTGCCAAGAAAAACGATGGTATCTCTCCTTGCCTGTATTGAGACTCAAGGGTGCATCAGTTTTGCCGCGTGAACCGCGGTTTACGGGCCTTGGTGGCTAATCTCGATTGGCTTTGCCGCCGCTTTGCCGACCATCCACACCGGTCGCCAAAAATGAAGCTTTTTTGCTGAGTGCACAGGGAACTCGAGTGGGCCCGCGATGTCATCGCGGTAGAACGACGCCGCCGCCCACGGAGCGTCTGCATTCTCGTTGAATGGTAAGATGGTTGATCCGCCGGTGGCGCGCTCGCGAAATCCTAGCTCTCGCCCGCAGCAACGGACCTCCCTCCAGTCAGTGTGGTCGACGGGGCCTTTCCCAGTGGGGGGGCGGCAAGTTACCTTGTCAACGTCACCGCGTCCGGAGACCGGCTGCTTGAGCGCGCCCGGATCGTAAGGGAAATTCAGCTAACTGAAACGGGACTAACGAACTCGGTGGCTGCTCCTTCCGGAGAAGGGACCATTCCGTCTGGCGCCGCTCGCTTGGTCAGTGGTTCGCTGCTTGAAGCAGTAAGACGAACTGCCGAGGATCTCGCTGAAGATAACTGGCTGCGCATCTGGGGGGACCCGCCAGCGGTGCTGGAGCTGCCGCGAACCGGCGGCATCTTGCGCAGCACTAGGGCAGTTCCGCGGTGCACAATATGCGGATGACACCATTCATCAGCATTCCGAACAGGGTGGTCTCTAGTGCTCGCGCTGGTGATTGGGGCCTTCGGGGCAATCCAAGTGTGTGACCAATGTCACCGATCAACAAAAAAGGAGTACAGGCGTGATTAATCGATTCGGTCAGCCTTTGCCGCAACCGCCGCAGCCTTGGCCGGAGGGGGACCGCGACAGTGTCGTGTCGGCACTGCAAGAGGGCGGCCACGAGGTGCTGCTGTGTGAGGGCGATAAAGGACTGCTCGCTACGCTCGAGCGGTTCATGCCGCCCGATTCACAAGCCCGCCCGTCGGGATTCGTCTTCAACTTGGCTTATGGAATTCAGGGCGAGTCCCGTTTTTCCCATGTTCCCGCCATGCTCGAGATGGCAGGCGTTCCGTATATAGGAGCGGGCCCGCTTGGACATGAGCTCGCCAACGATAAGGCGATCACCAAAATACTCATACGAGACTGCGGTGTGCCGACGGCGAACTTTCGGGTGATGCGTCGAGGCTCTGATAATGCCGGCGACCTGAAATTTCCAGTGGTAGTGAAGCCGCCTCGTGAAGGTGATAGCCTCGGATTGCAGCTCGTAATGAACCTGCCGAGCTAAAGCGGGCCGTGGAAGTGATTGTCGAGCAGTATGCGGAGGACGCGCTCGTCGGCGATCGCGCAACGCGTCTTATGACTTGGGAAGCGAAGTACGTGGCGGCTGCGGCGCCGTCGAAGATTTGCCCGGCACAGATCGGGGGCGGGCTTGCGACGGTCCTGCGGGATATTTCGATTGCGACATTCCGCGCTTGCCAATGCCGGGACTATGCCCGCGTCGACCTCCGGATCGACCGCTCCGGGCAGCCTTTTGTCCTAGAGATCAACGCCAATCCGTCCCTCACAAAGGCCTCATCGTATTGCTGCCGCATGGCCAGGTAGGCACGGACGAATGGAGTGGACGCTTCCTGCCCACTCGGACGTGGACGCGCAGACAACCTGACCGGGTCAATGGACGCCGGTCTCGGTGGCGCAGAAGGTGTCGTCCCAGCGGTGTCTTCGGTATAGTAAGAAACGGCTCGCAGTACTGTCGCATTCAGCAGGCCTATAGCCGCTATTGATCCGCCTCGTTGATCGGCGCATCAATTGCGCTGGCAGCTATCACGCAACACGCTACACTTCGGCAGACGTGAGGCCGCCCACTGATTGTGGGTATGTCCGACTCTCGAGGGGGGTAATTTCGATTGCCGCCGAAAGTGCCGCGAGAAAGGTGGATTGGGCGCGGGTGCGCCTGGCAGCGCGCTTCGTCACGAGATAAACGTCGACAGAAGGCGGATTCGTGTATGGCGGAATTTGCCAGAGCTGCCCTGCTTCCACGTCTGGAGCAACGACATGTATCGGCAGGGGACCGAATCCAAACCCGGCCTTGATCAGGCGCTTCACCTCTTCGAGATTGGTGAACTGTCCCACAATTTTCCCACAAAGCTGCTCTTGCTTGCGCAATGCTGCCACAGGCGCCAGAGCTCCTGAAAGCTCGTCGGTTTTGAAGGAAACGTAGTCGAGTCTCCTCATCTCATCGAAGCCGGAAATTTGTCGTTGGAAGAGCGGGTGGCTTGGTCCGCAAAAGAAGCCGAAACGCTCACGATAAAGCAGGGTGTATTCCAAGTCATCAAGCTTTTCCTGCGCGAGGAAAATGCCGAGTGCGGCTTCATTGTTGAGCACGGCTTCAGCGGCGGACCTGCTGGACGAAACCGTGGTAGAAAAGGTGACGCGCGGATGGGCCTTGTGGAAGTCGACAAGGAAAGTGTCGAGGAAGGGACATTCGACATGACTGGCAAAAGCCATATCGATGTGGCCGGAGATGTGGTTTTGATCCTTCTCCATGAGTTCCGGCAGTCCGGCGACGATAGCGAACATTGCCATACATTCGTTGTAAAGTGTCTCTCCCGCTGGCGTGATCCTAAAATAGTTCGAGCTTCTGTCGATCAGGCGGCAAGCCATATGCTCCTCCAGCCGGCGCAGCGCGTTGCTGATTGTGGGCTGCGACAGGGACAGCCTGTCTCCGGCAGCGGTTACGCTTCCCTCCTGCACGATGACCGAGAATGTTCTCAGGAGGTTCCAGTCGATCTCCCAGACAAAACGACGCCGCACTTGGGTCATTCTCCACCTCCAACCTTGCGGAAATCTCTTGAGGCATTTGCCGTTCCTTGTCTAGGCACTCAGGGTCCGGTCAAGGATACGGTCTATATCTCGCACGGCCCGGTCGGCTGCGGGCAATATTCCTGATCCCAGCGCCGCACTACTATGTCGGCACGACCGGCATCGACACCTTCGGTACCATGCAGTTTACCTCCGACTTGCAGGAGAAGGACATTGTCTTTGGCGTGACAAGAAGCTGGAGCAGATCATCGACGAGATCGAGGCGCTGTTTCCCCTCAACAACGGCATGACGGTGCAATCGGAATGCCCGATCGGGCTGATTGGCGACGACACCGGGGCGGTGTCGCGCAACAAGGCCAAGGAACACGCCAAGACGATCGTGCCGGTGCGCTGCGAGCTTTGGCCACCAAATCGCCAACGATACGATCCGCGACTGGGTGTTCGACAGGAAGGAGGTCGAGTCCGAGGCCGGTGCCTACGACGTCAACGTGATCGGCGATTACAATATCGGCGGTAAGCGCTGTGGTCGGCTGCGCTGTTCGATCAGCGGGATCCATTCGCTGTCCTGACGGGCGAGGTTGGCAACTTCACGCCCCAGGAGATTAGCAAGGGCAAGCCCGTTAGCATTGTAGCATCCGGCAACAAACAGCCCGTCGGCTACCTTGCCAAATACATGATGCCCATTCGTACTCAGGCAGACGATGCCCGACCAGGAATGGGTGAAAATCTGTGGGCTTAGTGCCGGAAACCGCTTCGTCAGGGCGCCGGCATGATCGGCCTCTCGCCGGACAAGCGCGGTGGTATCGAGTGACATGCGCCGCGGTACCTCGCAGGTGTTCCGGACGAGGAGGCGCCGATCGCGTGTCAGCCGGATCATCGCCCCCATGGCATCGGCCGACAGAAGGCCATACGGCTTGGGCGCACCGATCGCTGCGTATTCGTCGTCCGTTAGGGGGCGGCTCATGCTCGCGGTAAGCTGCAGGGCGAAGCTGCGGTGCTGGCGAATACCGACTTCGGGCATAAATCCGTTGACTGCCATGATGACGTTGCGCGCGACGACCTCGCCGGAAGGCGTCTTCAGTAGATACCCGCCATTGCCGGATTGCCACGCGATGACAGGCGTGTTCTCGAAGGCCTCGATCGACGGCGGCAGATTGTCGGAAAAGCCGCGCGCTAGTTTGGCGGGCTGCAGCATGACGCTCGTCTTCGTCCATACGGCAGTCGTGTAGAAGCCGGTGCCGATGTGATGGCGAAGCCTTGTCCCGGTCAGGACCTCGTTCGCGATGCCGAGTTCGCCGAGAAGGCGCGCAAATTTCTCAAGCCTGTCGAGGTAGCGCGGGTCGCGGGCGCCATAGAGTTTTCCGCACGTATCCCAGTCGCAATCGATGCCGTAGCCGTTGACGAGGGATTGGACTTCAGCGATGGCAGCGAGGGCGAGCTTGTATTTTTGCCGAAAGACCTCGATGTCCGACGCCGTGCCCGTCCCTTCGTTGAGCGTCGCATCGACCAGGAAGCCGGAGTTTCGCGCGCTTGCGACAACAATGTCGCTTTTGATTTGCCGCAGTTTGCTGATTGAGGGCAATTAGTCGGCCGCGGCGGAGTGACGTGATGGCAAGCGAGAAAAAGGGTGCTCTGTTGAATGTAATGCGACCCTTGGTCATCTACCGCTAATGGGCACTGGCGCAATTCGATCCAACATCGCTCTGCCGGACCTGAGTGCCATCTTGGGAGGGCGGCAAGCATTCCACCTCCTGCCGTTTGACGGAGAGTTGGGTCATAGAGCGTCGTGCGCATTGCGGCATCGCCGATCTCGCTGATGCGGCCGCTTTAGTCGGTCTCGCCAGATCGATAAGTCTTCGGGTCAGGCCGAAATGCACTCCTACCCGCTTCGAGGAGCGAAATTGCCGGATCATCGATCGCAGAAGCATAGGGTAGCACGACCTGGACCGCCCCCCGCGTCGACAGTAACCACTTGCCATGAGGTCCGGCGCCCCAGCGCGTAAGCTTGCTTCTCGAAAGCTTGGAATTCGCGCAGTAGCACGGCACGCTAGAAAGCAGCGCCGCGGGCCACCATCTTCAGGTTCGGATGGCCAGCCACCAGTTCGTGGATGCGCTCGGCAAAGCCGCGCAGCGTGCTCTTGCAATCTTCAGCCGCCGCGTACACTGTTCTCGAAATCCCTCATTGCGGTCCGACTTCACCGGCATCGCCGTGAAGGCGCCGCGCACCTCACACGAACCAGCTCCAGCGCCAGTCACCAATCCGCGCGCCAGAGCCGTCTCGTTGGCCAGCAACTGCTGGGGCTGGTGGGCTGCCCGAATGTCAGGCTACCGCGCTTTGGGGCGCATGAGGTAGAACGTTGCTTGCGCAAGAAACGCGATCTCGGCCGCCAGATCGCCGACGATTCTCGGCGGCTTATGCGGGCGCTTGATGCCGGTTGCCACATGATTGCATAAATGCCGAGCCTAGCCTCCTCCAGCGCCCCTCAAGGCTTTGGTCGAGAAGATGCGACAAGTGCATTTTTTTGCTGCCTACTGCTATGTTGGACGGTTGTCGCTCGGGCTACGTTAGGGAGTCCAATACGTCATTGGCTCATCCCAGCGAGGTGGGCCTCACACGGATGACCCCTACGTCGTTCTCGATAGCGATCTCGGTCCCAAACGGCTCCGAAAGCTTCAGTAGACGCTCTAGAATGGCCTTCGCTTCCTCCCTATTGGCAAGCTGCGGGATGCCGCGATTGGCAAACCTCTTCGAGCTTCCCAGTTCGACCGGATACAGCCGCAATTCGGCAAGTTGGTTCTGCTCGAATCGGCTGAGGGCAACAATGCTTTGCCAAAAGACCGGGTCTGAGTAGCTCGCCATCTCCGCGACTTTGACCTCGGCATCAGTATGGACCCGAGGGTCCTTGGTGTAATCACCGTACATGTCGGCGCCCGCGGGGGTTCCCAAGTCGTCCTGGAAGAAATTTCCAAGACTATAAAAGATGGGTCGGCCCTTAAAGATTTCGATGCCTCTCAATTGATGAGGCCCATGGCCAATGTATGCGTCGGCCCCGGCATCGATCAGACTGTGCGCAAAACAACGTTCATAGTCCGGCGACTCGTCGCTCCAGTTCCCCGGCTCGTGGCCGTGGTTCGTAACGATGCAAAAATCGGAGAACTGCTTCCCCCGGCGGACGTTTCGTAAAATGTCCGCGACGTCACGCGCATCTGGCTCGAAGCTGTAGCCGACTTCGTCACCTGCTTTGTACGTCGTTCCGGCGAGCAAAACCTTGTTTGGAACTTGGGGGGCGGCGGAGTCGGTGGGCAAGGCAGCGCTTATGAGCCTCAAATTCTCCAGCATTTCGGGTTGAACCACAATGCTTTTCGCCAAACGAAGAGCGTTCAGTCCCGGTCTGCCTGGCGCTTCGCCAGCGGGATCGCCTGCACGAGCCATCGGTGCGAATGTTGCAGCAAACGACACTAATGCCACACGCCCGCGAGCGGTTTCTAAGAAGCGAGCTGCGCCGGCTTGTGCGAGATTCTCGCCCGTGCCTGCATAGACCATATCGCTCGCGTCGAGCACCGAACTCGTCTCGCGCATGCCTTCAATGCCCCAGTCAAGCGTATGGTTGTTCGCCCGGCCAACCATGTTGAAACCCATCGCCCTCAAATCGGGACCGACCTCCGGTAGGCTGAGGTGATAGGCACCGCCGTATTCAGCCTGCGGGTAACCACTGAACGATCGGATATCGAAGACGTTAACTTCCAGGTTGCCAAAAGTGACGTCAGCATTGCGAAGGATTTTTACGACGTCTGCGAAGCCTGTATCCTGAGATTTGGTCACTGCCCGCGAGACGATGAGGTCGCCGACTGCTACCATCGTGAAGCCGTCTGCAACGTTTGTCGCAATCGAACCCACCAAGTCATAGCCAGGACCCTGCTGGGTCCGGTTGTTGTATAGATGCTTCTCCATAGCTTCCTCGGTGATAATTGCCGAACCAAAATTCGCGTTCTTGTCGCCACCTGACATGAAGGGGGATTCCGAGCACAGGGCATAGGGAAAATCCGCCAGGTTGCTCAACGTCGGGACGCGATGTGGCGGTCTGAAAAACCCTTGCGACGTGTTCTTACGAGTTGAGTGGCCGCGGTGTGTCCCGTTGCCGTCCGCTTTGATGCGGCTGGCCACTTGTCATTTCGGCCATTGAAAAAGGCTGGGTATGAGCATACAATTTGACCTCCCATTCTATTTGCCGACGTTCGCTGAGATCGGCGCAGCCAAGCTGGCGGCCGCAGCCGACTGGGCCGCGATGTCCGCAGCCGGAGCGCGCACATGACATGCGACGACGCGCCCGTCAGCAGTCGGCACAAGGGGCGGCACGTCCACGCGGCAACGCTCAGCGGCAAGGGGACAGCGCGGGTGAAAGGCGCACCCGCTCGGCGGATTGATGGGGCTTGGCACCTCGCCCTCGACGGGCGCCTCGAGCCGAACCCGCGCGGGATCCGGCACCGGGGCCGATGCGATCAGCGCCTCGCTGTAAGGATGGACCGGATTGGCGAACAGCGCCTCGCTCGGGGCGAGTTCCACGATGCGTCCCAGGTACATGACGGCTACGCGATGGGCGATATGCTCCACCACGCCAAGGTCATGTGAGATGAAGACGAAGGCGATGCCCATCTGCTGCTGGAGATCCAGAAGCAGATTCAGGATCTGCGCCTGCACGGAGACGTCAAGAGCCGACACCGCCTCGTCGGCGACAATGAGAGAGGGGTTGAGCGACAGAGCGCGTGCTATGCCGAGCCGCTGCCGCTGGCCGCCTGACAACTCGGCCGGAAGCCTGTCCATCATCTCAGGCGACATTCCAACTTTTCTCAGCAGGTCTGCAGCAAGCTCTCGACGCTGCTTCCGGCTGAGACGCTCAAAGTTCTCGACGGGCTCAGTGATGATCTGTCCGGCGGTGAAGCGCGGGTTCAGCGACGAGTAAGGATCCTGAAACACCATCTGCATGCGACGGCGCCAGGCGTGAAGTGCATCTTTGTTGAGTCCCGCAATATTGGTCCCGTCGATCAGCACGCGCCCGCCGGTCGGCTCGGCGAGCCGCATCAGGAGCCGCGCCACGGTGGATTTGCCACAGCCGGACTCGCCCACGATGCAGAGCGTCTCGCCGGCCTCGACACTGAAGGATACATCCTCCACCGCCCGGATCACTGGAATGGTTTTCTTGAACAGGCCCGCACCGAGCGGATAGTGCTTGGTGAGGTTCTCGACTTTCAGCAAAGGACCACTCATGCGCCCATCACCTCTTCGGCGCGCCAGCAGGCCGCGGAATGGCCCGAGCCGACATCACGCAGGCCGGGCGTCTTGTCGCGGCAAATGTCGACCGCGAAGGGGCAGCGGGGCGCAAAGCTGCATCCCACAATCGGCTCACGCAGACTTGGGACGATGCCGGGGATTTCCGGAAGCCGCCGCTGTCGGCCACGCCGCCGGTCAGGCACCGATCGCATGAGACCCTGAGTATAGGGATGCGCCGGTCGCGCGAACAAGTCCATGACCTTTGCTTGTTCTACGATCCGGCCAGCATACATCACGAGTACGCGTTGGCATGTTTCGGCTACAACGCCCAGGTCATGCGTGATGAACATGACGGCGGTTCCCGTGCGTTCTTGCAGATCGATGATGAGCCGCAGGATCTGCGCCTGGATGGTGACGTCGAGCGCGGTGGTTGGCTCGTCGGCAATCAACAGTTCCGGCGAGCAGGCGAGAGCCATGGCGATCATGGCGCGTTGGCGCATGCCGCCCGACATCTCATGAGGATAGTTGTTGACGCGACGCTCGGGGTCCGCGATGCGGACGAGACGGAGCATCTCTTCGGCTTTCTTCATGGCAACGGACCGCGAGGCTTTGGTGTGGATCCGCACCGCCTCGGCGATCTGGTGGCCTACTGTATAAACGGGGTTCAGGCTCGTCATCGGCTCCTGGAAGATCATGGCGATCTGGTCGCCGCGGATCTGTCGCATCTCCCGATCGGACAACTCAAGTAGGTCGCGCCCGTGAAAGCGGACCTCGCCGCCGACCGTCTTGGCGGTCAGCTTCGGCAGCAGGCGAAGGATGGAGAGAGCAGTGACGCTCTTTCCGCATCCCGATTCGCCGACAACGCCGAGCGTTTCGCCTTTGTTAACCTGAAAGCTGATTCCGCCCAGGGCGCGTGTGACGGTTTCATCGCCGTAAAAGTGCGTCTCAAGGTCTCGAACGTCGAGAAGCAAGTCCTCCCCTGCGAATTCTCGCATTAACATATCAATGTCTCCGCTTTGAGCGGGGGTCGAACAGGTCACGCAGGCCGTCCCCAAGCAGGTTGACGGCCAGAACCGTGACAGCAAGGCAGATACCGGGGGCGAAGATCGTCATTGGGGCGCTGGCAAGATACAGCCGCGAACCGGCAATCATGTTGCCCCAGCTCGGGATCTCGGGGGGTACGCCCACGCCGAGGAAACTCAGCCCCGCCTCCGTCAGAATCGCACTGGCGCAAACAGTAGCGCCCTGGACCATCAGCGCAGGAATGGTACTTGGCAGGATATGCCGCCACAGTACCTTGGGGAGGCGCGCACCGCCGCAGAGCGCGGCCTCCACATATGGCCGCTCGCGAACGCCCAGAACCACCGAACGAACTAACCGCGCGACCGGCGGCGTCTCGGGGATCGCAATGGCGACGATGAGGATGCCGATGCCGGGGCCGGTAAGAAAAATGAGCGCAATTGCCAGCAAAATCGTCGGGATCGACATCAGGCCGTCCATGACCCTCATGACCATGTTGTCGAAGGTGCGGCTATAGCCGGCGATGATTCCGATCAACAGCCCCGCAAGAGCTGCGCACGCCGCCGACAGCAAGCCGACCACGAGAGAGATCCGGGCACCGAAAACTGTTCGCGCAAACACATCCCGGCCCAGATTGTCGGTTCCGAACCAAATCTCGGCAGAAGGTGGCTGGAGACGCTTGAACGGATCCATGTTCACTGGATTGCCCGCATAAAGCGGGGCGGCGATCGCCATAACGATCAGCAGTACTAGGAGGCCGCCGCCTATTAGGACCAGGGGGTGCCGCCTTGCCAAACGGGGAACATCGGATAGCTGCAGCCGACCCATCAGCAGGGTTTCAACTGGTGCGGAGGAGAGAAGGCTCATATCAGTACCGGATGCGGGGATCGATCAGCGTATAGGCAAGATCGACCCCGAGATTGATAACGACGTACAGACCCGAAACCAGGATGAGTACACCTTGAATGATGGGATAGTCGCGCTTGCTGACCGCATCGGCGACCAGACGGCCGATACCAGGTACGTTGAACACCGTTTCCGTGATGACAGCCCCAGAGATCAGATAGGCAAAGCTTATGCCGATCACGGTTAGGATCGGGACACCCGCATTCTTCAACGCGTGATGGAAAAGCATTGAATAAGACGAAGCGCCCTTGGCAGCGGCCGTTCGCATATAGTCTTCCGACAGAACTTCGAGCATGCTCGCCCGCGCGACCCGGGCGATGAAAGCAATGTAAGCAATGCTCAGAGTCACGGTCGGGAGGATCAGATGCAAAAGCCATGGGCCGAAGCCATGGTCGAAAGGCTGGTATCCCTGGACGGGCAACCAATGTGTCCCGATCGCAAATACGTATATGAGAAAAAAGCCGACGACAAAGACCGGGACAGAAAAACCAAGTGTCGCGAATGCGGTCAGGATGCGATCAAAAAAACCGCCCGCTCGCCAAGCGGCAAGAATGCCGAAGGAGACGCCGACCGCGATCGAAAGGATCATCGTCAGGATCGACAGGGAAAGAGTCGGTTCAAGCCGCTGCGAGATGAGTTCGAGGACCGATCGTCCGGAAAAGATTGAGGTACCGAAATCGCCGACGAGTATGTCCTTTCCCCAACGTATGAACTGAACTGGCATAGGATCGTTCAGGCCGAATTTTTCGTGGATGCCGGCAATCTTCTCCGCGCTGGCAGACTCGCCGGCGATCATGACTGCCGGATCGCCAGGCGCCAGCCTAAGCAGCAGGAACACGAAGACCCCAACCATCGCCATCACGGCGATGGTTGAAACGACTCTGCGCAGGATGTAGGCCCCCATCAGGCCGAGGCCTTCTGCATGTTCCACATCGGTGTTCCAGTCGGCGTAGCAATAAGACCGGTGAGAGTCTTGCGGCTTGCGATTGGCGTGAGAACTTGACCCAACAAAACTTGGGGGGCGTAGTC
Organism: Mesorhizobium sp. M1A.F.Ca.IN.022.06.1.1; assembly: GCF_003952605.1. Lineage (NCBI taxonomy): Bacteria > Pseudomonadati > Pseudomonadota > Alphaproteobacteria > Hyphomicrobiales > Phyllobacteriaceae > Mesorhizobium > Mesorhizobium sp. M1A.F.Ca.IN.022.06.1.1. Next base: position 2,003,395 of record NZ_CP034455.1, read on the forward strand.
CCACCAAATTCCTTGCATCTTGCGAGCCAGCCCTTTGCGCTCTTCGACCGTTGCCACATAAGGCCACCTCGCCCGCAGCGCCTCGTATTCATCGCTTTTAGGCCAGCCATACCAGCCCGCCTCGCCTTTCGCGGTTAGGTAAGGTGCGGCGAACGGGTCGCTGAGCTCAAAATTGGTAGCCGACGTGATGAAGATGCTCCAGCCGCCACTCTCAACAGAACCCTTATTCGCGCGGCGTGCGCGGACGGCGCCTCCGTCTCCGGGAGCAAGCTCCACATTAACGCCAATCTTGCGTAGCGTCGCCGCCAAGAACTGCGCCATATTGCCGGCTGCAGCCCAGTCCGTACGCTGGAGGACGACTACTTTCTCGCCTCCATATCCAGCTTCCTTAAGGAGCTGCTTGGCCTTTTCCGGATCGCCGCCCTTTTTGAACCAGCCCGTATTTTCCTCGTTGGAAAAAGGCATTCCCTTTCCAAACATCGACGTGATGGTGCCGGTGTATTCCGGGAGGGAGGAAGTACGAGTGAATGCCTCCTGATCGACCACGTGAAGCATGGCTTGACGCGCCTTGTCGTTGTCAAATGGCGGCTGCAGGCAATTCATGGCCATAAAATATACGTCGCCCCACTCATTAAGAACTTGGAGTTCAAGATTGGGGTCGCTTTTGATCACGGGGTAGAGATCGGGAGATGGTGCCTCCAGGAAATCGACCTCACCCGACTGCAAAGCCGCAAAAGCAGTCTGCTGATCGGAAATATTGTCCCAGATGACGCGTTCGACCTTCACGATCTTCCCGCCGGCAAATCCGTCGGCCGCCTCGTTACGCGGTATGTATTTTTCATTGCGGTCGTACGTGAAGCTGGCGCCCGGCTTCGCAAGAGCCTCGTTAAACCGGAACGGCCCTGACCCTATATTGGCGGTCACCTGCTCGGTTGCTGGTCGGGCCGCATCTTTCTCGCGCATTATAGACAGGTAATATCCTGAACTCGCGAGCATGTCGATCAGCAGTCCGATCGGCTCTTCAAGAACAATGGCGAAAGTCTTGTCGTCCTTTTTCGAAATATCCTTGGCGCGAGCGATAAGCAGTTGTCCGCCGGGGTCCACCTGGCCCCAGCGACGGATCGAGGCCACACAGTCAGCAGCGGTGACAGGCGTGCCGTCGTGCCAGCCGAGGCCATCCCGGAGCTTGAACGAATACGTCTTCTTGTCGTCCGAAACCTCCCACCGCTCCACCATTTGGGGCTGCGGCCTCAACTTGGAGTCCATCGCAAGCAGCGTGTCGTAAATCATGAGGGCATGGTTCAAGGCTGGAGTAGCCGTCGAAAAAATCGGGTCGAATGCATCGGGGAGTTGCACCACCATGCGTGCCGTCCCCGCCGCGTTTGAGGCGATCTGTGCTCGCAGAACAGAAGGCGCCGACAAAAACGCTCCAGCGGCCAAACCAGCCTTGATCATCTCACGTCGAGAAACTGTCATTGTTCATTTCCCCTTTTTGCAGTCGCGCCGTTTATCGCGCCTCTCTATTAGATAAATACCTAGAGGAGCATTTAATCGATCTATGTTCGGTTCTGTCTCGACTTACGTCAAATTCAGTTTGCGTATCGTTGTCATCTAGTTTTGAGATAACTCAGAGCGGTTGGAGTCGAACAACTATCGCGACCCGATTGCCCTCGGAAGAGGTGACCGCGCGAGGCGAGTGCCGTGACCAAACTTGTGGGCGTCAAGTCAGCAAATGGCTTTGCAGTGAGGTCGGTGTGTCTGCCGCGCAGCTCTCGTTGCGGAGACCACGGCTCATGCGGTCAAAGCCCCGAATTTTGTGCTCGCGTAATTGGCGGACTGCCGTCTCGACGATAGCCATATCTTCGCGTCCGTCGCAGGGTGAACTTGTCCAGGGTGCTGGTCGAAGAGGCCACTCCAAGCCCGTCAGCGAGCGGCGACAACTGCGGAGTGGCTCGCGATCGATCACCACGTCGGCCCTGATCGAGTAAGCTTGCGTTCAACACACCTTGCTCAACTATGTGGAGGAGGGACTTGCGCGGCGGTGTGGCATCGAGTGGCGCTACCGCCGTGCCTTCGGCCCTGATGGAGAGGATCTCGCCGTCGCTGCCGAAGCCGGCCAAGGGCCAAGGTCGCCACTGGCTGAACAATTCCGCGATCCAAAACGGTTGCCGACCGCCAACCAGATCCGCACTTGGCTCGGAGCCGGGCATCATGAAACACTCTGCGCCTTCACCATCACCGCCGCCAGTGTCGACGGCAGCGAAATCCGCAGCCGCACGTTCGGCTGGGACATCATCGCATTGCGGTTGATCAGGACGATACGTCCTAGCTGCAGATGAAGTTCGCTGTCGGTCAACACCTTGCCGCCGCGGGCAGGCGCTACAGTCCGCAGGTTCTAACTTATATCCAAGGCACGCGCGCGCCGCGGACCGCTTCAGACGGAAGCTGGCGCTGCGCCTCATTAGACCACGCGGATTGTTCCGCTAAATGTGTCGCGCTCGTCCGGCGCCGCGTGCACACGCCATTCGACGCGGTCAGGGAAGAGCGCAAAGACGCTCGTGGCCAGGGTCTGGTCCGAGCCGTTCGCATAAATCGGGGTGGTCTCGTCGAAGAGCACCGCCTCCGCGCCCTCCGCAAGCGCGCCTTCCGCGATCATCCGGTCCGCCGCCTCCTGCCGATTGCGCGAAGAGACGGAGATCGTCTGCTCCAGGCCGTCGAATTCCCCGAACAGCAGGTGGTTGGCGTGGGCTCGCGGCGAGGCGACCTCCCGAACGACGCAGCCTGAGGCCGGCGCCTCTACAGAGACGAGCCGACCCGTCTTCGCCTCGCCGAGATTGTGATGGTAGCCGCTGGCGCGGTCCTTGCGCTTCAGGATTTCGATCGCTTCGTCCAGCCCTTTCGCACTGAGGATCGCTCGGCTGATGATTTCCCGCGGCACGCCAGGCTTAAGATCGTTGGGTCTGATGTTGTTGATCGTCTGAACGAGTCCGGCCTCGTTCAGGCCGAATGTTTGCCCCGGCAACATGCCGGGAGTCATGAAGCTGCTCCAAGCCGGGCCCTCGTCGGGTTCGACCTCGACCCAGAGGCAGGCACCGAGAAACTCCCGCTCGCCATCCTCATTATGGGCGATGACCGCGGGTCCATCGCCTTCCGCCGGAATCAGGAGCGAAGTGCAGCCTGCAGCGGCACTGTTTTCCACGGCCTGGGAGACGCCCTCGGGAAGCATCAATTCAGCCATGCAATGCAAGAGGAAAACCGTTTCGAAGTCCTGCCCGGCGCCTGCGGCGATCCCCTCGATCTCGCGAACGTAGCGGGGATAGGCCGCGCGCGAGGCGGATTCCAGCGACTTAAGATAGTCCGATCCCCGCCAGCGCGTGTTCAAGATTTGATTTAGCTCGCTAACAAAGACGTTCTCGCGGAAGACGCGCTCGCGGAAGCTGGAGGCGGTGGCTTGACCGATGACGAAGCCGACCGAGAACGCGTCGCCCTTGGCACGCAAGCGGCGGATGGGATTTCCGGACATTCAAGGCCTCTGAACGTGAGTCACGGTTTATAATTGTACATGCACCTCGACAATGACCGTTCGGATGCAACGCAAAATTCGTGCCCCGACGGGTTGGAATCAAATAGAATATCGAGATAGGGGTTATAAGTCTGCTGAATGCGAGCGTACTGTGAGCCGCTTTCTTGTCAGTTCCTGCGCGTTTCAGGCGAGGCCTGCGGTTGGCTCATCGGCAATGATCAAGCCCGGGTTCATCGCAAGAGCACGCGTATACCAACGCGCCTGACCTGACCTCCAGAAAGCTAATGGGGATAGCGGCGAGCAAAGTCCGCCGGCAAGCCGACCATCCGAAGCAGGCGCTCCGCTTCGCCTTCAGCATCGCGACACTTAGTCCATGGATACGAAATGGCTCTGTCAGGGCAATCGCACCGTCAGCCTCGGGCGAGCGTGATCCGACCGGATCCTGGAACATCATCGCCATGCGCCGCAAGTAGGGCTTAAGGTCAGCCTCGCTGAGCTCCTCGTCATGTTCATCGAAGCTGATGCCACCGCTCAGATTCGAATATATCAGCATTTCTGCTTCTTCTGCGGACCAACCCACCTACCTTGCCAAAGACGGATTCCTAGTTTCGGTGAGCTCACAAAGCTCGATGATATTTCCTGCGAAACCGACAAGCTTTCAGAAGCTCTGGCGCTGGTTTTGGGGCTTTGGTGGCGCTTGCCTATTTCCCCGCGGTTAACAACCAGAGTGAACCCCGGGGGCTGGACTGCGAGGCGTATTAAGGTTGTGTGCGTCAAGTTCTTGTGTGGATGCCAGCCATTTTGCAAGGAAGAACCTGAAGCATTGGACGTGTGATCGAGTGCGGTCATGTGTCAGGCCTTGATTTGCGGCCGTTCCATGTGCCGCGGGCCGGTATGGTGATGCGCGGATCAGGTCCAAATCAGCAAAGCGAGCTTGCGTGGGCTCTCAACTTGACTCTGGTTTTCCTGCCTGATCGATCATTTGCCCATGCAGTTCATGCCTTCCTCACATCTCCGACGTCCCGGTCTCAGGTGCGTTGTTGCAAATCACGCAGGCAACCTCGCCGGATTCCGGTAGTCCTCCTGTTTCGTCAGCATGGCCCAGATGCCACGCGCCATCTTGTTGGCCAGCGCGATTGCCACCAGCATGCGCGGTTTCTTCAACATCAAGCGGGCAAGCCAGGAACCGTCGGGCGCGCGCCTCCGAGACGCCCATCGAACCACAGCCATGGCGCCGATGATGAGCAACCGCCGAATATCTCGCTGGCCCATCTTCGATACCTTCCCTAATCGTTGCTTGCCGCCGCTCGACTTCTGCCGAGGGACCAGCCCGAGCCAGGCGGCGAAATCGCGACCGCACTTGAAAGCCTCCATCGGCGGCGCAAAGGTTTCAATGGCAAGGGCAGCGATAGGGCCGAGACCGGGCATGGTTTGCAACCGCCGAGATGTTGCAGCTTGCTTGGACAGCGTGTCCATCGTCTTCTTCAATGCCGCGAGCCGGCTGCTCAACTGGTCGATTTGGTCAAGGAGAGCGCTGCAGATGTCGCGGACCAGATCCGGCAGGTCTGCGCTCTCGTCCTCGACGATCTCTGCCAGACGTGGCAGGTGGCGATGCCTTGCGGAGCAACATAACCGAACTCATAGAGGTGCGCGCGCAGCGCATTCACCAATTCGGTTCGCTGATTCACGAACTGCTCTCTGGTGCGAAACACGATAGCCCGGGACTGCTGCTCCTTGGTCTTCGGTTCGACAAAGCGCATTGTCGGTCGTTGCGCTGCTTCGACGATCGCCTCCGCATCTGCGACGTCGTTCTTCTGCCGCTTGACGAACGGTTTGACATAGGCCGGGGCAATCAGTCTTGGCTCATGGCCAAGCCGAGCCATCTGACGGGCCCAGTAGTGCGAGCTGCCGCACGCTTCCATCGCCACGACCCATGCCGGTTGACTCGCCATGAACTTGCAAAACTGCAGGCGCGACAGCTTCTTGCGGAACACAACCGATCCATCAGCTGCCGTGCAGCTGAAAGACGTTCTTTGCCAGATCGACCCCAATGATGGTAACCTTTTCCATGGATGCCTGCCTCTCCTTTGCGTGGCGCTAACACCACAAACTTTGGCACATTGCGATGCCGTCGGAGAAGGCTGGCATCCACCCCATCTGCAAAAAGGGGCGGCCATGGTGCTGGTCATGCGGCTTGGCGCAGAGCGAGCTTCTTGTGCTCGTGCAGGTCGTCCATGTTGATGTAGCGGTTGGCCTCCATCCAGTTTTCGTTGGTTTCGACGGCCAGCGCCCTGACGAGGCGCAGGCAACTCTGTGAGTTTGGAAAGATGCGCACGACATAGGTGCGCCGTCGGATTTCCTCGTTGAGCCGTTCAAGCATGTTGGTGCTCTTGAGATGCTTGTGGTGTGGCGTGGCAGACGAAAGAAGGTCAGCGTGTACTCGATGGTCTCCTCCACCCATGTCGTCAGTCGTGGGTAGCGGGCCGACCATTTGGAAAGCCATGCGGCGAGATCGGCCTTGGCCTCGGCGAGATCGCGCCGGTCGTAGAGCCAGCGCAGTTCCTGCAGGCAATCGTCGCCATGCTTTCTCGGCAGGTGATCGAGCGCGTTCCTGAGGAAGTGTACGTAGGGGCTGTTGAGAAAGCCGGTTTTTCAACATTTGTTCCGAGACAACGCTGGTCTTGGTGTCAGAACTGCCGAACGCCCTCGTCAGGTCTCGTCAACGAGGTTCAGAGGGTGCATCAACAGCAACAATCCCAGGAATCGGTCAAACAAAGCGGCAGCCAGCCGCTTCAGGTTCACCGCCGCTGCGGTGAGGTAGGCTTGGATCTTCATATTGGCGAGACCCCGTCGGATCGCTCGGGCCAGTCCGTGCCAGTTCTTCGCCTCGCCATGGAAGCCCTCCGAGCGCCACCGGTGGCGTTGGTAGAGACATTGATCCTCCTCTGACCATCGCTCTCGACGCCGGCGCGCGCTCAACAGCGCGGGATAATCGTCACCCACAACAACCGCTTTGTTGACGCGCCCCTTGGAAAGACACAGGGAGGCAAGGTCGCAACCGGCGCACTCACTGGAGCGCGAATAGAAGAAGCGGCCGTGCTTCACCGGCCTAGTCGGACGTAGGATCTTTCCCCGCGGACACTTCAATATGTCGTGCTTGGCATCGTAGCGGAAGCGGCGAAGCGGGACCGGGCTACGGATCGGCTCTGCCTTGGCCGGAATCAACGCATCAATGCCGCGACGCTCGAGCGCCCCGAACACTTTCGCGTAGGCATAGCCGGCATCGGCAGTGACGGTGCTAACACATAACCCGGTCGACACCATGGCGGCTTCGATCCGTTCTACGATCATCTGTCCCTCGTTGATCTCCCCGGTGGTCACGGAAACATCGAGAACTACCCCGCGCAGATCATCGACGATGGTATGCTGTTTGTAGGCGGGCTCAAGACGGCGGTTGCGGGCGTTTGTCGCCATGCTCGCATCGGGATCCGTGATGCAGACTTTTTTGAACTTTCCTGTCTTGCGGCTTTTTCTGATCGCTGCCTCCTCATCTGCATTCGCCGCGCTCACCGCCTCAAGGTGGCGCACCGCCAAGCTATCCCAGCTGACGTCGGCGCGGATTAGCGAAGCATCGACATGAATGACTTCGCCCTTGGCGATTTTGGCGTCGATACAGGCTTGTACAGTGCTCTCAAGGATCCGCTGGAACCGTTCTTCACCCCAGCGCCGGCGGATTCTCGTTAACGAAGAATGATCGGGCAATGCCTCATGGAGGGCCGTAGCCGACAAACCACCGGATCGCGATGTTGACCTGCGCCTCCCGCATCAGCCGGCGATCATGCACAATTCCAAGCAGGAAACCCGCGAGCATCAGGCGTACAGCCACCTCGGGATCGATGCCGGGGCGGCCATTATCGGTGCAGTAGAGGTTCGCCACCTCGTCGCGCAGCCAGGACAGATCCAGCACACGATCGACCCGCGCGAGAATATGATCATCAGGGATAAGCTGTCGCAGCGAGCCAGTCATGAATAGCTCAAGCTGATCGCGCTCCTTCCGTCCCAGCATCGCGAACCCCTCCAGAGAATCAACGATTTCACAATTGAATCATCAGGAGGAGGCTTCTTCAACAGCCCCACGTAGCAGCGCTGCCATGCCGCTTCCGGGATCACCTCGCCGATTGCCGCGATCAGGCCGGCATGATCGTCGGACACGACCAGCTCGACGCCCGCCGCGCGCCTTCAAGCCGACGAGAAAGTCCCTCCAGGCCGAGCGGCTCTCGCGATTTGCCATCTCCACGGCCAGGATCTGACGCCGGCCGTCCCAGTCGATGCCAACCGCGATCAGCACCGCCTGGTTCATGACGATGCCGGCTTCGCGCACCTTCTCGTAGCGAGCATCGAGGATGAGGTAGGCAAAAGGCTCTTGAAGCGGTCGCTCGGTGCTTTCAGGCTCTCGTCCAGGCGTTTGTTGATGGCCGAGATCGATGAGGCCGAGAAGGCATGGCCGCACAGCTCTTCCGTGATCGCCTTGACCTTCCGGGTCGAAACGCCCTGCACATACATCTCTGCAAGCGTGGCCACCAAGGCCCGCTCCGAACGCTGGTAACGCTCGAAAAGCTCGGTGGAGAAGCGGCCGGCCCGGTCCTGCGGAACTCGCAGCTCAAGCTTTGCCGACACGGGTGACAAGAGTGCGAATAACCCGAGCGATAGCCCAGCCGCTCCGGTGTGCGCTCGCCTTTCGAAGCACCCAGAGCCTCGTCCATGTCGGCCTCGAGCACCTCCTGCATCACCGCCCGGATCACTTCGTGCAGACCTTGCGGTCAGCAGAATGTCTTTGACGGCGGCGCTGGCGGTCTTACTTTCAGTCTTGGTCATGGTGGCGTTCCTTCGCGGGAATCAGGTGACGTTGAACATCACCAGCCTGCCATGACCGCCCCCTCTCAGCGAATTTGCAGAACTCTCAGCACACTACCCGTATTAAGGCCGTCCAGTGCGCAACCAGCCCGACCGATGTAGCCAGGGGGCTTTCGCTGTTGGCTAGACAGGTGCATCACGCCGCGTAATACAGAGTGACCGGTCGAGCTATCGGCCACGCTAGCTCGCAGAACTCATGAAGGAACATGCCCGCTCCGCGCTGCCCTTTAGGGCCGCGCGATTGGCCACTGAAAATGGCCACGTCACCGATGCCGCCGACCTCAGCATTGTGAAATTTACTTCAGCCACCTGGGGAAATTTAGAGCGGCATTGACATGCGTGCAGTTAGTTTGGCGATGGTCTTTTCCATGTCACGGTGGACTTACATGCGTCTTGGATGGATACTTCTTCGGCGGGTTATCGACATTAAGGCACCTCCAACAGTGCCAGCGAAATTGATGCGCCAGCGGGGCTGGACGGCTACGCGTGGTGAATGCGGATAATCCGGCCGGCAAGCTGTTCTTACCAGTCCCTGCGGCCCGGGGGCGCCGGTCGACACCGAACAGCCCGCGCGCCAGCGCCATAGGCTCGCGCAATGATACCCATGCGATTTATCTATTTGCGCGGCGCCCCCCGTGCGCAACGATCCGATATCGAGCCGCGTTGCAGGTGAAACCATGCCGGCTGCCGCGACATACGGAGGTTTCCATGCAGAGAGTAACATGCCGAGAGTAAAGCGGCTACCTGGCAATGATTCGACCTGCGGATGGCTAAACCAGTTACCCGAACGGTCGACGCGTCCCACGTTGAACGGCACCCAAAAAGCAGATTGGGTGGTGGTGGGCGGCGGCTACACGGGCATGGCCGCGACGCGGCAACTGGCGACGCTTAAACCCGGCGAGCGCATCATCCTCCTGGAGGCCAACCGTGTCGGAGAAGGCGCAAGCGCGCGAAACTCCGGCTTCCTGGTCGATGCGACGCTCAACGAAGGGACGGGCACGGCGTCGGACATCGAGGTCTTTCGGCAAAAATACAAGCTCGCCCTCGCTGCCATCGCTGAAGTCCAATCCCTCGTCAACGGCTACGGCATCGATTGGATACGTGCGGAAAACTCTATGGCGCCCGCGACCCGCGCTACCTCGACAGGCTTGAGAAATTTGCGCGCCTTCTCGGCGAACTCGGCATCGCGAACGAGGTCCTGACCGGGACAAGGCTTCGCCATCACATCGGCACCGGCTTCTACACGACTGCCGTATGGACGAAGACGAGCGTCATGCTGCAGCCCGCCAAACTAGCGCGCGGCTTTTCCGACAATCTGCCGCCGTCGATCGAGGCCTTCGAGAACACGCCTGTCATCGCGTGGCAATCCGGCAATGGCGGGTATCTACTGAAGACGCCTTCCGGCGAGGTCGTCGCGCGCAACGTCATCATGGCAGTCAACGGATTTATGCCCGAAGTCGGTATTCGCCAGCACCGCAGCTTCGCCCTGCAGCTTACCGCGAGCATGAGCCGCCCCCTGACGGACGACGAATACGCAGCGATCGGTGCGCCAAAGCCATATGGCCTTCTGTCGGCCGATGCCATGGGAGCGACGATCCGGCTGACACGCGACCGGCGCATCCTCGTCCGGAACACCTGCGAGGTACCGGGGCGCATGTCACTCGATCCCACAGCGCTTGTCCGACGAAAAATTGATCATGCCCGCGCACTTACGGAGCGGTTTCCGGCACTAAGCCCACAGATTTTCACCCATTCCTGGTCGGGCATCGTCTGCCTGAGTGCGAATGGACATCATGTGTTCGGCAGGATTGCCGACGGACTGTTCGTTGCCGGATGCTACAACGCCAACGGCCTTGGCCTTGCAAATCTCCTGGGGCGTGAAGTTGCCAACCTCGCCGCCCGTCAGGACAGTGAATGGATACCGCTGATTGAACAGCGCAGCCGGCCACAGCGCTTGCCGCCGCAGCCGCTGCTCGGCTGGGGGGCGCGCCTGCGGCTCGCCCGCGACCGTTTCCTCGCACGCAGCGAAGCATGAGAAAAAGGAGAGCATCCATGAACGACGATATCACCCATATCGAGCCCGGCCCACGCTACAGCCAGGCTGTCGTCCACAACGGCATCGTCTATCTCTGTGGCCAAGTCGGATCGCCGAATGCTTCTATCACCGAGCAGACCGAAGGAGCCCTTGCCAATATCGACCGCTTGCTGGCCCTGAGCGGTTCCGACAAGTCGCGTATCCTGCAGGTGACGATCTGGCTCACCGACATGAAACACTGGGCAGAAATGACGGCAGCCTACGAGAAATGGATTCCGCACGGGTCCGTGCCGGCGCGCGCGAGTGTCGGCTCCGCACTCGTCCCGAACTACGACGTGGAAATAATGCTTACGGCGGCGCAACGTCCCACCGTCTAAAGGTTCGAGCTACAATGACGACAGACACAGCTATTGCGCCCGACGGCCTCGAAGTCGAAATCTCGATGAAGACGCTTGACCTCACTCGAGAGAACTGGGGTACACTTGGCCAGCACAATGGCAATGTTGGCCTGCTGCTGCCCCTCAGGCAACCACCGCTTCATTTCTATCGCTACCTTGTCGATAGGATTGGACGCAAGTGGCACTGGCAGGATTCTCTTTGCCTGAGCGATGCAGACCTAGCTGCCCGCATCCATGCACCGCAACGCGACATGCGTCTGCTGCTGATCGAGGGCGCGCCGGCAGGCTTCTTCGATCTCGACCGTCGTGACAAAGAGACCGTCGAGATTGTCTACCTCGGCCTGATGGAGCACGTGGCCGGGCGCGGGTTCGGCAAATGGCTACTCTCCGAGGCAATGGCGGCGGCCTTTTCCGCCGATGTGCGGCGCATCGTGCTCAAGACCTGCTCGCTCGATCATCCGGCGGCACTGGCAATCTACAAGAAGGCCGGCTTCCGGGTCGTCGCAGATGTGCCGATGGCGATGCGGCTTCTGACGCTGGATCAAAGGGGGGCGATCCTACTTCGCTGATTAGGTGAGACCCGCTGCCGTTCGCCACAACCGATGGGCACCAGTCGGGGCCGCGCAAGGCCCTTCGGCATGGCCGTCTCCCATTCAGCAGATTTCGAAGAGTGCCGCAGCACCCTGCCCGCCACCGATACACATGCTGACGACTGCCAACCTGGCCCCACGGCGCCGGCCTTCGATAAGCACATGTCCCGCCAGCCGCGCCCCGGTCATGCCGTAGGGATGGCCGAGCGCGATGCCGCCGCCATTGACGTTGAGGCGTTCGGCCGGAATCTCCAGGCGATCAGTGCACGCCAGCAGTTGCGCTGCGAAAGCCTCGTTAATCTCCCACAGGTCGATATCATCAATTCCAATCCCATGGCGGGCAAGAAGCTTCGGGACCGCAAGGATGGGGCCGATGCCCATCTCTTCAGGCGCGCAGCCGGTAACCGCGATTCCGCGGAAAATTCCCAGCGGCTTCAGGTTCTCCCGCCCGGCGGTTTCGACATCCATGAGAACGAGAGCGCTTGCGCCGTCCGAGAGTTGACTGGCATTGCCGGCCGTCACATACCGCCCATGCTCCAGTGCGGGTTTCAGGCCCGCTAATCCCTCATAGGTGCTCTCGCGCGGGCCTTCATCCCTGTCCGCAGACAGCGTCCTGCAGGACATGGCGCCGCTGTCACGATCCTTCACCAGTTGTGAGACGACGATTGGAACGATCTCCGCATCGAACCTTCCCTGCCGCTGCGCATCGCGCGCGCGCTCTTGGCTCTGCACTGCGAAGTGGTCCTGACGTTCACGGGTGATGCCGTACGTTTCGGCCACCCGCTCGGCCGTCTGCAGCATCGACATATAGTAGAGCGGGTAGGATGCCTCCACTGCAGGATCACGCTCGCGGTACCGGTTCATGTGCTCATTCTGCGCAAGACTGATTGATTCAACCCCGCCGCACAGGACGACCCGGCTGCTGCCGGACGCGACCTGCATGGCGCCGGCCGCTATGGCCGACAGGCCGGAGGCGCACTGGCGGTCGATGGTCATGGCGGCTACCGAGACCGGGAAGCCAGCCGCGAGAATGGCGTGGCGCGCGACATTGACGCCGCTCGTCCCTTGGGTCACGGCGCAGCCGAGTATGACGTCGTCGACCATGCCCGGGTCAATGCCCGCCCGGGTGACGGCCGCCTTCATGGCATGGCCAGCGAGCGACGGCGCCTCGGTGTTGTTGAAACAGCCGCGATAAGCCTTGCCGACTGCCGTGCGTGCCGTTGATACGATGGCAATGTCCTGCATTCCTAAGTCCTTTCGATCGGTTCGAGCCCGCACCAGGCAGCGATGAAGAGCGCAATCGACTGCGTGACACGCTTTACAGAGTCGAGGTGTACGCGCTCGTCGTAGCCGTGGATGCGCTCTGCGACCGGCCCGTACACCAGCGCCGGCATACCGGCGTAGAGACCGAAGTAGCGTGCATCGGTCGTGGCGGTGATCGGCGTGCGCGCCATGGGGGATCCGTTGACGATCTGGTGCATGGCAGCCAGCAGCTCTATGGCATTCGTCGCCGCCTCGGAGCAATCGCGCCCCAGACTGTAACCCTCCGCACGGAAGCCATGGCAGATGACCTCCGGCGGGTTCTGCCGCAGATAGTCGGAAGTGTCCGCAGCCGACGCGATGCATTGCCGAAGCTCCCGCTCGGCCGCGTCAATATCGTCTCCCGGATAAATCGCCATGCGAACGTCGAAAGTCGACCAAGCCGGAACGCTCGATGCCCAATCTCCGCCTTCGATCCGTCCTATGTTGAGGTTCAAGGGGTGATCGACGCCTTCAAACTCCGTCGGCCGACGCGCTGCGTCGTTCCACCGCGTCTCCAGATCCCGAAGCGCAGAAATCAGGGGTAGTGCCGCTTCGATCGCGTTTACGCCTGTACTGGCATGGGCAATGTGCGAGGGAATGCCCTTCAGACGTACCTGGAGCCATAATACACCAATCTGCGCGGTGACGAGCGCCTCTCCGAACGGTTCGGGAATGACCGCGGCATCGGCTGTGTACCCTCTTTGCAGGCACGCGAGCGCACCGTTGCCCGTACACTCCTCCTCCACGACGAATTGCAGGTAGCAATCGGCAGCCGGCCGAAAGCCGAGCGAGGCAAGGGCATCCAGCGCGAAAAGATTACACGAGAGGCCGGCCTTCATGTCGCCGGCACCGCGCCCATAAAGCCAACCGTCCTCGACATACGGCTCGAAGGGATGATTGCTCCACATAGAAACCGGACCGGTGGGTACTACGTCCACATGTCCGTTCAGTATGAGGCTGCGCCCCTTGGGGCTCCGGCTGGTGCTTTTCCCGACCACGTTGAGCGCCTGCGCATAAGGCTCGAGCACCGGCGAGAAGCCGGGAAGATCGGCAAGATCCTGCTCGTTGATCTCCCACACGTCCGTCTCGTAACCGCGGCTGCGAAGCGCGTCCGCCAAACAGAGCTGAATCGACTGCTCATGGCCGCGTACCGACGGAAAGCGGCAGAGTTGTTTCAGGAAGTCTGTTTGTCGATCGAACGCGCTGTTCACCGCGTGCAGGACGGTCTGGCGAAAGTTCGAATCCATTAGATCCTCAATTGAAAACGACAGGGGGGTGCGGGATTATGAGCGGGGCACCGGTCTTAACCTTCACCTCTTCGACCGAAACGCCAGCAAACAATTCAACAAGTTCAAAGCCGCCCGATGACACGTCGACGACGGCAAGGTCGGTGATTATCCTGTGAACGCACCGCTGAGCAGTCCGAGGCAGTGTGCATTGCTCTACCAGCTTCGGTTTTCCGGCCTTGTCCACGTGTGTCGTCAGCACGACGACGCGTCGTGCCTTCTGGGCCAATTCCATCGCGCCCCCTGTCCCGGGCGTGAACTTTCCCGGTATTATCCAGTTGGCGAGATCGCCGTTGCTCGCAACCTCAAAGGCCCCCAGCATCGTGAGATCGAGATTTCCGCCGCGGATGATCGCGAACGAAACCGCACTGTCGAAGTAAGAAGCGCCGGCCAGCGTGGTGATGTAGTTGCCGCCCGCATCGATGAGGTTCCGATCGGCTGCGGTATAGTCCGCCAGAGGGCCCATGCCGGCCACTCCGTTCTCGGAATGAACGCACACTGTTATCGAGGGGGCGAGATGGGCCAGCACCTTCGTAGGCAACCCTATGCCGAGATTGACGGTGTCGCCATCATTGAGTTCGCGCGCCGCACGGCGCAGCATCATTTCACGCGCGTCGGACGACATCATATGCCTCGCTGATAACGTGGAGACCGACGACCTTTTGAACGAACGGCCCGGGCGTATGAATTTCGTCGGGCGCAAGCTCACCAAGGGCGACGATTTCCTCCGTCTCGACGACCGTTGTCCCGGCGGCCATCGCCATGAGCGGCGAAAAATTGCGCGCCGTCGCGGCAAATTTCAAATTGCCGAAGGTATCTGCCTGTACGGCATGAATCAAAGCATAGTCCGCCCTAAGCGCAGTCTCGATCAGCGCAGTCCTACCGTCCATGTCAATCGCCGTCTTTCCGTTCTGCAGCATCGTGCCGATCCCGATGTCGGTCACGATCCCCATCAGTCCGGCGCCGGCGGCGCGGATGCGTTCGGCCAGAATGCCCTGAGAGTTGAACTCGACCTTCAGTCGGCCGGCATTCATCTGCTCGACCGCCCTGGCGTTCAGGCCAATGTGCGACGCGATCAGTTTCTCGACGAGACCGGCCTTCAACAGATGGTCTATGCCCATCCCGATCTCGTTTGCGTCGTTCTTGATAATCGTGAGGTTCTTAGGCCCCTGACGCACCAGTTCGTCCAGCAGGGTGAAAGGCGTTCCCGGCACACCGAAACCGCCGATCATAATGGTCATCCCGTCACGTATTCCTGTAATCGCCTCTTCGATTTCCGTTAGTTTGTTACGCACCCTATTCTCCTATCCGGATTAGCTCCGGCAAATGCTTCACCATCACAACCGCTATCCCTGGCGCCAGTTATGCGTGGAAATGACATCATGAGGGAGGGGCATGAGCAAATAGATACCGTGAACGGAGCATATAAGTTTCGGCAATGCTGGGCGGTCGACGCCCCGCGATTTAAAGGGAGCTGCACCGGAGGTTAGAGCTCGTTTGAAAGCCGTGTCGGGGCTATCGGCAGGATCGCTGTGATTAGGGCATGGCGCCTCTCTAAGGAGCGAACCGTCAGATTGCTCCTTCGGAACGAGAGAAACGGACCCATGTCGACGTTTGTGCTCGGAATTCATCTGGCAAGAACGTCTGCAGCCTCGTCGGCCTTGACGAGATTGCGCTGTGCTCCGCACTGTCGATCTCCGTCGTGATGGTGTTGCGGACGGATCCGCTATACAGCAGTCGCACTGCAGTGCCGACGTTTGGCAGCGCTCGATTGCAGTCATCGCCGCGCTTCGTCCACTCGATAACGGGCCAGTGCTGCTCCCGCCCCCACTGTAGCGACTGAATATATCCGCCACTTCCGGATCTGAGCGGCCCATGCATGGTGCTGGCACCCAGAAATATTCGGGCGCGGGCGAGGCCTTGGAATCGTACGCGTTAGCTGCTCCAGCGGTGGTCAGTACATGCGGCACGCCTCTTCGCAGCGGTCGTGATTGAGGCGACGGTTGGCCGCTGCGACAGAAAGGTCTCAAACACGCTTACCTCAGCCTGACGCAGAACGGATCGCCGTACGGGAAGCCATTGCGTTGTGCTCAATCCCCGAAACCATATTGGGCAACAAATGCCGCTTAGCTCGGTCATTCAAACCGCCATCGATTTTGCTCGAACGGCCTCAACCGCGTCGCTCAGTATACGATTGGCGCGCTGGGGATCTAACCATGCCGCCTGCGCATCTGAAGAGAGAGACTGCAAAGGGTCCGGATATATGAAGAGCTGGTCCGGCCGCACAGATGGAGCCCGGTACAGAGCAATCCCAGTCTGACTATCATAATGCTCGAAGCTATGGACGTCGCGCTTTCCACCGCCTCCCGGCGTGTCGACAACGAACAACGGAGTGTTATACCCAGCCGTAATCCCGCGTACGGCCTTTTCTAACTGACATGCTAGTCTTACCGAGCACCGCATATGCTCGATTCCGTCGACAAGATCGCAAGTATACACGTAGTAAGGCTGGATATGTAGGCCTGATAGTTTTTTGACGAGCTTTTTCATAACCTCGGGATTGTCATTTACGCCAGCCAGCAGAACCGACTGATTGCGCATCCTTATTCCCCGCTTGAAAAGAAGCTCTGCAGCCGCAATGGTGTAGTCGGTGATTTCTCCAGGATGGTTGAAGTGGGTGTGAAATGAAATCTCTACGCCCTGATTCCGGCCAGCATCGCTAATGTTGACAAGAGCATCAGTCCATTCATGATCGCTTGTGATTTTCATAGGCAGTACAGCAAGGCCTTTCGTCGCGAATCGGATGCGGCGAATTGAGGGGATAGACAGAAGGCTCATGCCGACCGTCAAAAGTCGGGAAGGTTTGATCCGAAAGCAATCTCCTCCCGACACTACTACGTCAACAATGACTGGGGTCGCACGAAGATATGCCAGGATAGCATCCCAGCGCATCTGGAATGGAGAAGCCCTTTTCTTCGAGACCGATTGCGTGTCTAGACCCACACTGTAACTGCGGGTGCAAAAACGACAATAGACCGGGCAGCGATCTGTTGCGAGTAAAAGTGCCTTGTCCTGATAGCGATGCACCAGTCCATCTACAGGTGAACTTTCTCGTTCATGTAACGAATCCATTTTTAGTAACGGGTGAGATGGAAGAATTTCGCTTCCAACGGGAATGAATTGCTTGCGAATTGGGTCTTGAAGGAAATTGGACCAGTCAATCAAGTTCAGCACATAAGGCGTGATCCGCATCGCCATCGGCGCACGCGCGAGGCCGAGCTCAATGTCCCGTATCAGACCGCCGTCGGCGTCGACCCCCATCCATTCGCGCAGCTGGTCAACGCGAGTAACAGCATGGCGCTCTTGCCATGCAGCGTCTGCGAACTCGTGCCTCACCTCATGCGCAATACGGCTCATCGGAACTTCGCTCCTGAAAAGACGAAAGATGCTGACCGCGTGGATGGCGCCCTCGTCAATCTGCAGTTTTTCGCGGGGACCTCCGACTTGAGGGCGGCAACAGCACAATCGTTGAGCATGGACATGGAGGATTCTCCCAGTCGGTGAAGCGTTTGCCGATCTTGACGCATGAAGCGTGCCAAAGGAGATAGTCTTTTTACAACAATACGATACGCTAGTACTAATATTCGCATGTCCGACTTTGTCGGACATGCGACAGCAAGAAATCATTGACCAACGCGAGAATTCCCGTGGCCCGAGGGGTCCTATCCGCGATGGGCGGCGACGAAACGCGGTCTTCCGCCTCTCTGATAATCCGCGTGTGTCCTAACATTCGTTCTCGCCCGCCATTTGGCCGCGACCGCAGCGCACGTTCCTGCGAGTGAAGGACCCGTTATCCTGCAGGACACGACCGAATTTATCTCACACCGCGAGCCGGCCAAACCGACTCACACCAATACCGTCAACTCCGGGCGCTATAAGATCGGGCAGCCCAACCTGCTGACATTGGGCGGTTGTGTGCGCCAAGTTCTGCAAAAAAGCCAAGCCTGACCACAATTACCCTGTTCGATCACATGTCCAACGGTTCAGGTTCTTCCTCGCAAAATGGCTGGCAATTTGTCGATGATCTGCGCGGCGTGGTCCTCCATGGCGGCACGCTACAGCGCAGATCGGGCATTCTGGCAGTCGACGCTATGGATCCGCAGAACCGGCTGGGTCGCGGCGGAACTGGAGTTGCGATGGAACCGGGCGCTCGCGCGTGTCGGTGAGATAGAGAGTAGGATTGCCGCGCATGATGGCTCGACATTGTAGCCATCATGTCGCCAACACACGCCGCCGCGCTCGCTGCCGATCCCAAGACTGTCTGGTCGGCGGCAACGACCGACGCGCGGTTCAAGAAGCGCATCGTGTGCGCCGTCATCCACGAGGTGGTCGCCGATGTCAAGCCAGCGACCTGACCGAGTGGCGAAATTCGTGCCTATTCGGCGACGATTAGCGGTTATCTGGCGTCAACTCCGCCGGTGGGGGACATGAGGGCCGCGTATCATTCCTGTTCGCCAACGGTCGGAAATGGTGTGATCGACCAGTCGATCAATTCGACCGCACGCTGAAGTATCGCTTTGGTCTGAGCAAGATCAGGTGAAACGGCGATAACACGTCCCATACAGTCTCGGTAATCGCCTTTCCTGACGATCGGCATCTTGGGTCTGACATACAATTTCACCTCGGCGACACCTGATATAGTCGCAGCCTGACTGTCACCGTCGATCCAATCGAGAGTGCCATCGCGATCAGGAAGTAGAGCCCGCCAGGCCGCAATGTGCGAATTTCTTCTGCGCAAATCCCATTCGTCGCCGATGACAAGCTTGATGTGCTCGGTGATCAGATCGATACCGTAAGCCAGTTGAACCGCCTCTGGACCGGCAGCAAGACGCGGATTCACTTCAATGACGACTGGGCCACGCTTCGTCCACCGGAATTCAATGTGTGTTGGACCCCAGACAAGGCCGAGAGCGCGTAAACAGCTCAGCGAGACATCGGCTATACGCTCATGCTCGTCATCAGTGAGCAGTGCTGGAAAGATACCCCCACGATAGACGAAATGCGGTAGGGGGCCGAACTCAGAGGCTTCAATGCCAATGACCTCATCTCCCATTATACTAGCCCAATAAAGCGGGCCCTGCGCGAACTCTTCCACTAGTATCCTCGGCGAAGAGTCCCATATATGCTGTCCGCCCAAAAGATAGGTCGTATGTTCAACCAATTCATCGACGTCGCGGCACAATCGGACACCGTAGCTGCCGCTGCCTACGGCCGGCTTGAGAATGACCGGCAGCCCGATCTCCGCAGCAGCGCCTTTTACGTCCGCCGCATCCGTTGCTAAGCGATAATCAGGGATTGGAACGCCGGCTTGGGCGAGGAGCTGACGTTGACTGAACTTGTCGCAGCACTGTTCAATTGATGCGGGGTTCGGTCCCGGCAGATCGAAACGGCGGCAGAGCTTGCCAACTGTCGCAAGGAAGGGCTCGTAGGAGGTCGTAATGCCAGCAATGTCACAGGTCGCACTTACTTGGGAGCATTCGCTGATTAGCGCTTCGAGATTGTCAGTATCAACACGGATCGCCTCAACGCTTTCCGCTGCAAGATAGTCGTACTGAGCTGGATCAGCCGACAGGGTAATTGGACGAAGACCCAGACGCTGGGCCGCTTGAATGTATAGCAAGCCATTGTACCTTGTGCCTTCAAGGAGGATAAGCGCTCTTCTTGCCATTTGCTGCTAACTCCACGTTGTGTGCTGTGCTGCGGTCCCACCGCTTTCTTCGCCGCCCGATCTCGGACCTTACGGCGAAGGTACCATTGTCAGCGATCCGCGCTCGCAAAGTTTGGTAAAGTTATTTAAAAGGATCTGTTGCAAATGTGCTGGGCCGGCAATGTAGAATGGAGGTCCTGACAATTCGGATAATAGGAAAGGAATTCGACCCGCAGAGATCTAGAACATAAGCTGACCAGGCGGTCATAGGCTAGCCGGAGCCAGGAGCAGCGCAATCGCCCGACTTGGTGTTCTCCATTCGAACGCCGAGGAGATTGGAATTACCACGCTGAGGGTCCGAATGGACATCCGTAAGAATGCCCGTCTAGCCCCGCTGCGCCGAGAGGAAATGGCGCTGTCGGTATAGAAGGCAGCCCTTCGCGAGCCTAGGCGGCGTCGAAAAATGCGGTCACGGCGAACGTCTTGTGGCGCTTTGAGTCGAGCGCTGTAATCCGAGGGCCGGGCCGGCACGGCCGACCGCTCGTCGCGCCCAGACATACCCCAGCGCGACCGAGCAGCCGATCATCGACCGATCGTGGCGATGTGGCGCCAGCGCTTCACCAGCGAGCACATCGCGCACGAGGTTGCCGTTTCGCCGACTAGGTGAGCCGGGTGCTCGCGCGGGCGTTGACGGACTTCAATCCGGCCGACCCGGCGGTGCGCTACGAGCGCGAGCATTCAGGCCAGCTTTCGCTTGCCGCACACCTGGGAATCCTCTGGATCGTTCTTGTCCCAGCTGTTGTGCAACTTTCTCGTGTTCGGGCCAGTGCTACCGACGACACCAGCCGCACCTCAAAACGCGCTTCAGCCAGGTGCCAAATTGGCCGGCGATAATTCCGGTTGCGTCAACGGCGCAGACCAAAGGGCGGCCGTATGCCTGCAGCACGTCCATCAGATGGTCGTGCTCGGCACGGATGTCCAGGACCTAAGGGCGACGCCACCGCCTTCCGGTCCGGGCGCAAGCGTCTGGCCGTCGGCTGCAACGTTGCTGCATCAGATGTGCGCCAGCGAAGTTCTGGACACGAACGAAATTCAAGGGAACGCTCGCGCTCAAGCGGCAGTGTGTGCGGGAGGCGGCGGATGAACTCGTCGGATCGAGCCTCATGAACTTCGCTTGGTGCGGTTGGATAACGAGACTTGCCGTCGGCCAGCTGATCAGGCGGGAATTGGCGATGCGACGCCGTCGGTATATAACGGGCCGAGATAGGCCAGCACCTGCCCTGGCCGGCCGAAAGACGGCCTGCTGCTAGAAGACCCATCCACGGCGGCTGGCTTCGTCCTCGTGAATATCGCAGGGCTGCGGTGCGCCACTCACTCTTCTTCGTTGAGCACGCTAGTCGGCGATCGAGCTATGCTGGCAAACAAAGGAGTTGCAGACCTACTGGAACGATTTCGAGCTTGCCCTCCTGAACCAGGCCCTGGACCAACCGCCGCAGTTGTGAAGCCTCCGTTGAGCTCAATTCCCCGCGCTCTCCATGCGGCGACCGTCAATTGCGTGCTCCAACCAACCTACTTCCATTTCAGGTACGGAAGATAGCAGGAGGTCGGTATATGCGTCGAACGGCGGTGTTAGCACCTGCATCTTCGACCCGTAGCGGACCACCTCCCCTCGATGCATAACCGCGATTGAGTCCGCGATAGCCTTCACGGTCGCGAGGTCGTGCGTGATGAACAGGTAAGCCACGTCCTCAATCTTCTGTAGACGAAGCAAAAGCTTTAGGATTCCGTCGGCCACCAGCGGATCGAGAGCGCTCGTCACCTCGTCGCAGATGATGAGCTTTGGCTTTGCCGCCAGCGCGCGGGCGATGCAGACCCGCTGCTTCTGCCCGCCCGAAAGCTCTGCCGGATAGCGGTCGATGAAGCCTTTGCCCATCTCGATTTCGTCGAGCAGTTCGGCGACCCTGGCATCGCGCTGCTTTCCTCGCATACCGAAATAGAATTCGAGCGGCCGGCCGATGATGGTGCGAACCGTCTGGCGCGGGTTCATCGCAACGTCGGCCATCTGATAGATCATCTGCAATTCACGCAGGTCGTCCTTGGAGCGGTCGGCGAGCCTGGGTTCGAGCGTGCGTCCGGCGAAAGTGATGCTGCCGGCGATCGGCGGCAGCAGCCCTGTCATGACGCGGGCGAGCGTCGATTTGCCCGAGCCGGATTCCCCGACGACAGCCAGCGTCTGGCCAGGATGGACCTCCACCGAGACGTTCTGAATAACCTTCACAGCACCGCCGCCATAGGCAGCGGTGACGTGCTCGACAGAGAGCAGCGGCATCGGCGTAGGTCCCTTCTCCTCATGCTCGATCGAGCGCACCGAAACCAATGCCTTCGTGTAGTCCATGCGCGGTGCCTCGATGATCTGCCGAGTTTCGCCATGCTCCACCGTCCTACCATCCCGCAGCACCATGATCTCGTCCGAGACCTGGGCCACCACCGCAAGGTCGTGGGTGATGTAGAGCGCCGCGACGCCTGTGTCGCGGATAGCATCCTTGATGGCTGCCAGCACGTCGATTTGCGTCGTCACGTCGAGTGCTGTGGTCGGCTCGTCGAATACGATCAGGTCGGGTTCGGAGCACAACGCCATCGCAGTCATCACGCGCTGCAATTGGCCGCCAGACACCTGATGTGGATAGCGGAAGCCGATGCCTTTGGGATCGGGCAAGCGGAGTTTCGTGAACAGCGCCAGCGCGCGCTTCTCCGCCTCCGCCTTGGTGGCGACGCCGTGCAGAAGCGCTGCTTCCACCACTTGGTCCATGAGCCGGTGCGCGGGGTTGAAAGCGGCAGCAGCCGACTGCGCGACATAGCAGACCTCGCTCCCGCGCACCCTGCGTAAATCTCGGACGCCGCCCTTGAGGATGTCGCGGCCGTTCAGGAATACCTCGCCGCCGGTGATACGAACGCCGCCGCGGCCATAGCCCATTGCGGCAAGGCCGATGGTCGACTTTCCGGCGCCGGATTCACCGATCAGCCCCAGCACCTTGCCCCGATTCAATAGCAGCGAGACTCCGTCCACGATGGTCACGTCGCGGGGCTTCTCGCCAGGAGAATAGACGGTCGCCTCGACCTTAAGATTGCGGATGTCGAGCAGAGCGCTGTTTTCGCGCCGCGGCTTTGCGTGAACCTTAACCATTATTCCCGTCCTCCCTTGAGACTGGCGGTGCGGGTAAGCACCCAGTCGGCTACCAGGTTGACGGAGATTGACAGCATCGCGATCGCAGCGGCCGGGATGAGGGCGGCAGGTATCCCGAAGACAATGCCGTCCTTATTCTCTTTCACCATGCCGCCCCAATCGGCCTCCGGCGGTTGCACGCCGAGCCCGAGGAATGAGAGCGCCGAAAGGAACAGCACCGAAAAGATGAAACGCAGGCCAAGTTCCGCCACAAGCGGCGACAGTGCGTTGGGCAGGATCTCGCAAAAGATGATCCAGCCGAGACTCTCACCGCGCAACTTAGCTGCTTCGACGAAGTCCATTGCGTTGATATCGGCCGCAACGGCGCGCGAGAGGCGATAAACGCGTGTCGAACTCAGAACCCCCATGACGAGAATAAGCGTCACGTTATTCGAGGGCAGCACCGACAGCACCACTAGGCCGAATATCAGCGTCGGTATCGCCATCAAGAGGTCGACGAAGCGCGACATCAGCGTGTCGACCAGACCGCCAACGACCGCCGCCATGAAGCCGAGGATGGCGCCGAGCGAGAAAGACAAGGCGGTGGCCATGGCGGCGATGAAGATGGTGGTGCGGGCGCCATAGACCATGCGCGAGAGCAGGTCTCGCCCCAGATTGTCGGTCCCCAGCCAGTGCGTGGACGACATCGGCTCCCAGATGTCGCCGATGATCTGGCTCATTCCAAAAGGTGCAATCAGCGGGGCGAAAAGGGCGCAGAGGAGGAACAGCGCGGTGAGGATGAGGCCGATGCCGGCACTGACGGAGAGATTCTTTGAGTCGAACATAGCCGTCCCTACTTCGGATGCCGCAGGCGCGGGTTGGCAAGGATCGCGCCGACGTCCGCGACGATGTTGAGCCCAATGTACACGGCAGCAAAGATGAGACCGACCGCTTGGACCACCGGCACGTCGCGCTTGACGACGTGGTCGACCAGATATTGCCCCATGCCCGGGTAGACGAAGATCACCTCGACAACGACGACGCCTACCACCAGAAAGGCCAAGTTGAGCATGACGACGTTGATGATGGGCGCGATGGCGTTCGGGAGGGCGTGCTTGCGGATGATGTCGAAGGCGGAAAGGCCCTTAAGCTCAGCCGTCTCGATGTACGCCGATTGCATCACGTTCAGGATGGCGGCACGCGTCATGCGCATCATGTGCGCCAGTACGACAAACACCAGAGCCGTTGCCGGCAGCACGATCGCCTTCAGCTTCTCCAGGAAGGGCATGCCGTCATAGACGGTCGAGATCGACGGGAACCACTGGAGCTTCACGGCAAGGAATAAAATAAGCAAATAGCCGATGAAGAATTCAGGCAGCGATGTTGACGCCAGCGCGAAACCCGAAATGGTCTTATCGATAGGGCCATTGCGGTAGCGCACCGCCAGCAGCCCAAGGACGATGGCGAGTGGAACTGACACCACGGCAGCCCAGAAGGCGAGGAACAGCGTGTTCCACAGCCGTGGCATCAGGGTCGCCGTGATCTCCTGGCGCGTGGTGAGCGCGGTACCGAGATCGCCGGTCAAAACCCCGCCCAGCCAGTGGAAGTAGCGCACATAGGCAGGGTCGTTCAGCCCAAGCTCCCGGCGCAGATTGGCGACCGCCTCGGGCGTGGCCGCCTGACCGAGGATCGACTGCGCCACGTCGCCTGGAAGGATCTGGGTGCCCGCGAAGATCAGCACGGAGACGGCGAATAGGAGGAGAATGCCCAGCGCGACGCGCTGGGCAACCAGCCTCAGAACT
The DNA here is from genome assembly GCF_003952605.1 of Mesorhizobium sp. M1A.F.Ca.IN.022.06.1.1. Taxonomy (NCBI): domain Bacteria; kingdom Pseudomonadati; phylum Pseudomonadota; class Alphaproteobacteria; order Hyphomicrobiales; family Phyllobacteriaceae; genus Mesorhizobium; species Mesorhizobium sp. M1A.F.Ca.IN.022.06.1.1. The sequence continues at coordinate 2,028,115 of NZ_CP034455.1, forward strand.
GGCGAGCCCATAAGCACTATGTTCATGCTTCGAGCCAACACTGCGTCAAGGCGTAGCCGTTCATCAGCGAGTCGACCCGTCCGACGTATCCGCCAACCTGGTCGGAGATCGCATCGATGAACTGGTTGAACATCGGCACGATCGTCCCGCCCTCATCGCGAACGATGATGGCCATCTCGCGATAGAGGTTCTTGCGCTTGTCCTGGTCGAGTTCGCCGAGCGCTTCGGTGAGCAGCTTATCGAACCGTTCATTAAAGAAGTGCGTGTCGTTCCAGGGTGCCGTCGACCGATAGGTGGTCGAGTACATCCAACCCTGCGTCGCGCGCCCCCTCCAGTTGGACGCGCAGAAGGGCTGCTTATTCCACACTTCCGACCAGTAGCCATCTCCCGGCTCGCGCTTGACCTCGACGGCGATGCCGGCCTTGGCCGCGCTCTGCTGGAAGAGCTGCGCCGCGTCCACAGCACCGGCAAAGGCAACATCGGAGGCCCTCAGCAGGATCGACCCGCTGTGGCCCGACTTCTGATAATGGAACTTGGCTTTATCCGGATCGAAGGCGCGCTGCTCAATACCCTCGGGGAAGAGCGGATAGGCTGCATTAATCGGGAAGTCGTTGCCGACGGTGCCGTAGCCGCGCAGGATCTTGTCGACCATCTCCTCCCGATCCACCGCGAGCTTGAGCGCCATCCTCAGATCATTGTTGTCGAAGGGAGGCGTGTCGCAGAACATGTTGAAAACATAGTGGCCGGGACCCGGCAGGGCCTCGACCTTCAGGTTGGGCGCGCGCTTGATGAGATCGATGACCTTGGTTTCGACCTTGTTGATCATATGCACCTGGCCGCCCTGCAGCGCGGAAACTCGGGCTGTGGTGTCATTGATGACAACGATCTCGACCTGGTCGGCGAAGCCCATCTTGTCGGACTGCCAGAAATTGGCGAAGCGCTCGCCGCCGTGGCGGACGCCGGGCTGGTTGACGGTAACCTTATAGGGACCTGCGCTGATGCCTTCGGCCGGATTGTCCTTGCCACCGTTGGGCTGGATGACGAGATGATAGTCCGCCATGAGGTAGGGCAGCTCGGCGTTCGGCTCCTTGAGGGTGATGACGACGTCGCGGCCATCGGCCTTGAGGCTGTCGATGCCGGCCAAGATGCCCAGCGCGCCGGATTGCGATTTCTTGTTGGAATGGCGTTCCAGCGTCGCCACAACGTCTTCCGCCGTCACGGTCTTGCCATTGTGGAACTCGACGTCCTGACGAATCTTGAAGGTCCACACTTTTGCGTCTTTGGATGAGCCGATCTCCTCGGCAATGCGAGGCTCCAGTCCGCCGTCCGACGTGAGCGCCACGAGGTACTCGCCCCAGCATTTGCCGAAGTAGGACATCAATTCGATGAACTTCGCCGGGTCGAGGTTGTCCGTCGCCGCCCCGCCTACGATGCCGGCTTTCAGAATGCCGCCTTTTTTTGGCGTCTGCGCCATGGACGCGCCGGCAAGAAGAGAATTGGCGAAGGCAGCACTGACGCCGAGCGCCGTCGCACGGCCGAGAAATTCACGTCGGCTCAGCCGGCCCGCAGCTAAACCGCGGCTTAGATTGTCGAGTTCCTGCGACATTGATTAGCTCCTCTATGTTATGTTTGAATCTGTTCCCGGGTACAGAAAGTGCGGCTTTTTGTTTTGATGATGATACATTTGCGTTTGCGCCGCCTTATGCAGAATCCTTCGGTGTTCCGGTACGGAAACTGCGTTTTCATGGTCTCAATGCAGAATTCCGGCGACCAAAGGGAGATCTGCTCTGTGGCATCAAGCTAAGGCGCGCGGTGGATGTTCGGACAGTGATTGGCGGGCCGAGGGCCGAGCTATTGCTCCCACGCAGCAAGCGCCGGCTGATCCACCGACGGAGCTAACATGATAGATTGCGGTTCAGATTACGAGCAGGACTGGTCGGCGTGGCGAGGAGGGCACTGATCGAGCAGGCCGTCTGACCAAGCCGAAGCCTCACGCGCTATGACCAGTGGGGTGCCGGTCCTTGATAGCTTACCGATAAACGACGCTCGCCCGGCCGCCTCGCCGGCGTCGTGCGTTGGGATCTGCAGGCACCCTGCACAATCGACTGCTGGCGCGGTCTCAACGCACTTGGGCAATAGAGGTTGAGACGCTTTCATTGTCTCAGCGTTTGCTTACGGAAAAGGATCCCCAGTCTGCTGTTCGATGGGTGAATTGCCCGCAATCCAGGCGACAGTCCCGCCGGGGATTACAACTTGGCTGTAGAGATACCCGAAAATAACACCGGAGGCGCTTGCCTTCAAAGAACTCCGGTCGCCGGACACAGGATCGAGAATTGTCCCAATCTCTTCGCCTGCCTGCACATGGTCACCGGGGGTCTTCGAAAAAATGACAATCCCAGGGGCATTGGCTCGCACGTAGTCAACGCAGTCGAGCGTCGTGTGGCACGTGACAACTTGCGACGGCGGCTGCGTCGCTCCCTCCAGAAGGCCAACCGCCTCCATGAAGCCAATCAACCCTCGCGCGTCATCGACCGCAACATCGTCGCGAAGACCCTTTGATCCGCGATACTCGAGCGTGGCCGACAAGCACTCAGTTATCGGTACGTCTGGAAGAACTTCCTGTGCTGCGCGCCACGGCAGAAGGCATGCTGTAGGGAAATCTGTAAGCTCGGGAATGCCGCCGATGGTGGCCACACTGCCGATGTAGCGCGACAACAGGTCTGCGGCAGGATGCTCGGGATTGGAAACATATGCATAAAGGACCGCTTCGTCGGCGCAGTGAACGTCCAACACAAAATCCGCGTCAACAGCGAGCCTGAGAAGCACCTGCTTCAGGCTATCAAGCTCGTTTTTTGGAACGAGTGCCGAGACTGCCTTCACCATTGCACGTTTGACAGCCTCCACAATCATAGCGAGCCCCTCGCTTCGGAGTGCTGCGAGCTGCGCCCCAAGCAGAGGGGTCAAGTCCGGAAAATTGCGGTTGAAATTACCCCCCAGCCCCAAGTCAGCCCGGCCAGCATGATACCCTTGGATTCTCTGAGATAAACCAATCGGATTGGCACATGGGACTATGATGATCTCTCCGTTCGGCTCACCCTCTCTTTCTTGGAGCAGTCTCACAAGATGGCTGAGGATCACCATCCCAGGGAGTTCGTCAGCATGGAGGCCCGCCTGCAAGTAAATTTTTGGGCCTGGGCGACCAACTCCGAAACGGTGGACGGTAACCTGACGCCGAGTACCGATTGACGAGCGGAAAAGGGCGATATTTTCTACAACAGAATGCATACCGATCTCGTTGTGTTGGCGGGAGGTGACCTGGGGAACCCCCGCGCATTGGCCGCAAGCCCTGCTTCATGCGAGCTAATGTGGCAAGAATATTTTACAGATGGCGTGCATCTAACTTCTATATTGCAAATAAATTTACTTGGCTGCCTCCCATCTCAAAGTAGCCATCTCTTCGCATTCTTCGCAGGGTGAACTGATCCAGGGCGCTGCTCGAAGGCCCAAAGCCCGTGGGCGATCAGGACCACTGCGGAGGGTTGCGATCGATCACCACATGGGGCCTGATCGAGTAAGCGTGCGTTCAACACAACTTTGCTCAGCTATATGGAGGAGAGATTTGAGGGCGGCGGTGTGACATCGAGTGGCGCTACCGCCGTGCCTCAGGCATGACGGAGAGGAGCTCGCCGCTGTTGCCGAAGCCGACCAAGGTGCCGCTGCCTGAACATTCGCTTGCGCGAGGTCCTCCACGCGGATCCGCTCCATGGCATGCGCGGAGTAACTGCGGATGATCCCCGAGACTATCGTACGGCTGAGCCTTTCGAATTATCCACAAGATGAGGCTGAATAGCGAGTGCGCCGGGCGCGAAGGTCGCCCGGTGCCGGCATCAGCCACAGCCCGATCGTCAAGGCGCATACCCTGATCGCCACGCGGCGGCATGATACCGCCAACGAAACGGTCGGACGCCCGGCGCGACGTCGCGGGCGACACTGATGGGCGGCAGCTGATGGCAATCTCACTGCGGCCGGCACTTCCACTGGCGTCGGCCGCGGGTTGATTCGAAGGCTGCCGGCGAGAGCGCGCCGCGTTCGAACGGGCTCAAGCGACGCGCTTTAGTCCTTTGTTCTTATGCATGTCGTTCACCCAAAGCCCAGGTTACTTGGGGCGACATCCATCACAGGCCCTTATGTGTTCGTCCCAGGGCAGCGATGCGACATCAACCGTATTTTTCAAGCCTCGAGCCAGCATTGCGAGAAGGCGTAGCCATTCATCAGTGACTCGATCCGCCCGACGTAGCCCCCAACCCTGTCGGAGATTGCGTCAATGGCCTGGTAGAACAGTGGCACGATCGTCCCTCCTTCATCGCGAACGATGAGGGCCATCTCACGATACAAATTCTTGCGCTTGTCCTGATCCAGTTCGCCCAGCGCTTCGGTGAGCAGCTTGTCGAACTTGGCGTTGAAAAAGTGCGTGTCATTCCAGGGCGCCGTCGACCTATAGGCTGTCGAGTACATCATGCCCTGCGTCGCTCGCGGGCCCCAATTGGAGGCGCTGAAGGGCTGCTTGTTCCAGACATCAGGCCAGTAGCCGTCTCCCGGCTCGCGCTTGACGTCGATTGCGATGCCGGCCTTGGCCGCGCTCTGCTGGAAGAGCTGCGCAGCGTCGACGGCGCCGGGGAAGGCAACCTCCGAGGTCCTGAGTAGGATCGGCCCACTGTGGCCTGACTTCTGATAATGGAACTTGGCCTTGTCCGGATCGAAGGTCCGCTGTTCAATGCCCTCGGGAAAGAGCGGTTGGGACGCATTTATCGGAAAGTCGTTGCCGACCGTACCATAACCGCGCAGGATCTTGTCGACCATCTCCTGACGATCCACCGCCAGCTTGAGCGCCATCCTGAGATCGTTGTTATCGAAAGGCGCCGTGTCGCAGAACATGTTAAAAACATATTGGCCCGAAGCCGACACCGTCTCGATCTTCAGGTTGGGCACGCGCTTGATGAAATCGACGACCTTGGTCTCGACCCTGTTGATCATGTGCACTTGTCCAGCCTGCAGCGCAGAAACGCGGGCTGTGGTGTCATTGATCACGACGATTTCGATCTGGTCGGCGAAGCCCATTTTGTCGGACTGCCAAAAATTCGCGAAGCGATCGCCGCCATGGCGCACGCCTGGCTGGTTGGCCGCTAATTTATAGGGACCTGCCCCGATGCCTTCGGCAGGGTTGTCCTTACCGCCATTGGGCTGAATGACGAGATGATAGTCTACCATGAGGTAAGGGAACTCGGCGTTCGGCTCCTTGAGGGTGACGACGACGTCGCGGCCATCGGCCTTGAGGCTCTCAATCCCCGACAAGATGCCCTGTGCGCCCGACTCGGAGTCTTTGTCGGAATGGCGTGCCAGCGTCGCCACAACGTCCTGAGCTGTCACAGTCTTTCCGTTGTGGAATTCCACGCCTTGGCGGATCTTGAATGTCCATACTTTGGCGTCTTTGGATGAGCCGATCTCCTCGGCAATGCGATTCTCCAGTCCTCCATCCGCCTTCAGCGCCACAAGATACTCGCCCCAGCATTTGACGAAGAAGGACATCACCTCAATTGCTTTCGCCGGGTCGATGCTGTCCGTTGCCGCGCCGCCTCCGAGGCCGGCTTTCAGAATGCCGCCCCTTTTCGGCGTCTGCGCCATTGTGGCGCCGGCAAGAAGGGAATTGGCGAAGGCAGCACTGACGCCGAGCGCCGTCGCACGGCCGAGAAATTCACGTCGGCTCAACCTGCCCGCCGCGAAGCGGCGGTTTAGATAGTCGAGTTCCTGGGACATATTTATGCTCCTTCGTGTTTTCGTTTTCCTCGGGGCCGACAGCATGGCCACTGTTCGACGGTATCACTGAGCATGGAACCACTTGCGAGATTCCAACGTCCTTGACGCAGGCACTTGGCGTTTTGCTCTCGCCCTACGCAGAATAGCGTCGCTGTGAGAGGGCAGAGTGGCGATCGAGCTCTGTCTCCTATGGGAGAAAGCTCCGACCGTGATTGCTTCAAGAATCAAGGGCGGCGAGGGTTGCTGGTCGGGAAACCCTGTAACGATCGCGCATCATCGAAGGTTTGGCCTATCTACGGCTTACCCGCAGTGGCTATGGCTTCAGTCTGCGGCGAGAGCTGACATGAGAACGCTTAAATCCGATAACTGGTCCATCTGCTTAATCGTCGCAAGCGCGCGGGCGGTGTTGGTGGGACTCAGCACGGATCTTGCGCAGTCCTTGAATTTGGACATAAACTCATCTTCCGCCATCGGGTTCTCCGGATGGCCCCGCATGTATTTTACCGTTTTATCGATCACCCGCCCGTCCTCAAGCGAGATCTCAACCCGGGCGGCAGCGCAGAAGCTTCTCGGGTTGGGGCTGGTCAGTTCGGAATCGAAGTCGAGCTTGGAAATGTTGATCAGCCGCTTGATGACTGGATCATCGACTACTTCTTGAGAGAATTCGGCGAGAGATACGCGCCCCCGAGCCAGCGCAACCGCGGAACAAAACTCCATACTGAACTTGCCCTCCATAGGCGCTTGAGGGGCATGGTACGCCAGGTCACCACCCACTCCCGGAGCAAGCACGCATCGAATGGACCTTACGTGTTCAGGTTGGATGTTATGGCGATTGCGTAATTCGAGAATAGCATCGATGGCCGAATGGGTATCGAGGCAGGACGGATACTTTTTAAAGACAATACCTGGCTCTCGAATATCAAAGGGATTGCCGAGGAGCGGAGCGACGGCGGCGGAAAGTCCCCCTGATATGTAAGTGTTGAGAAATCCGTTTGGGCCGTCGAGCGCATTGGGACTTGCCGTGGCTCCTGCTGCAGCTAAAAGCGCCGCCTCCAGCCCGTCCCTTGCTGCAAAACCGCAATGCATCGGCTTTACCATCGACCCGATATTCGCACGTATACCGGCCACACGGGAGGCGGCAATGCCGAGGGCGGTAGCGGTATGTTCTGCGTCGAGTCCGAGTATCTTCGCGGCTCCGGCGGCAGCGCCAAACACCCCGAGTGCTGCGGTGGCGTGCCAACCGGACTGATAAAGCTCGTAACCAGCAACGCGGCCGAGCTTTGTCATCACTTCAATGGCAGCGGCATAGGCGAGAAGGACATCTCTGCCCGAACTAACTGTTAGTTCACCAGCCGCCAAGATCGCTGGGAGTGCAGGCGCAGTAGGATGCCCGCACATCGGGTCGCTTACGTCGTCAAAATCGCAAGCGTGTGCCATCACGCCGTTGGCCAGCGCCGCGCCGAGCGCGGAGCTTTGAACGGAATGGGCAAGAACTGTTGCTCTTTTATGCTCACCGGCTTCGGGCACTATGGTGTCGAGCACCATTCGGGTTACCGGCTCCCTTGCACCCGCAATCACGCAGGCTAAGCAGTCCATGATCCCGAATTTCAGGGTTGCGATATCGCTTGGCGACAGGGCGCCAAATTCAAGCCCGCTGACAAACCTTCCTATCGCCATAGAGAGAGAGGCAGCACCGTTAACATTCGAGTTCATAAGGATTGCCTATTTCGATATCAGCTCGTCTCAGTGATTAGATTCGCCGGGAACTACCTGCCGCCCACTAACAGCTCGAATAGCGGTGCCAACGTGGGCTGCTTATCGAGGTGGTTGATGAAGTCGCCGATCGATCCGAGTTGTTTCTCGGAAAACGGGACCATGGACATTTCCGCACAAGCTTCTAATTTCCGCACACCATCAGCGAGCGAAGCCGGATTTTCCGGGTGTCCGAATGCCTTGTCGACTCGGATGAAATGTTTCGCTCCGCCTTTTAATCTCACTTTGATCGTCACCGGCGAATTAGAATAAAGGCCGTGCGTGCGTTCGATCTCCGGATCAACTTCAATTTTAGTGAGCGCCATGATCCGGCGAACGGCCTGGTCCCCAAGCGCATCAGGAAGGAAATCGCGAATTGCAACTTCGCCGCGCTGGGCCGCGACAGCTGTGGCGTACGGCAGGCTGAAACGCGCTACGACTGGATCCTTCGGATCCCATTTTTGATCGCGTGGCTGGACCACAAAATCCTCTGCCAGACGATTCAATCCCAGGTCGATTGAGACAATATCCTCGCCAGTGAATTTGTAGCGCTGCCGCAATTGAAGAAGTCCGTCGATCGCAGGATGTACGCATTTACAGGCCGGCCATGGCTTGAAGCTAATGAACGCGTTCACATACTCATTGCCGAGTTTGTCCATGAGCAAGTCAAGATCGTAGGAGGGCTCGAAGGCCTTGTAGAAGCCATACCTCCCAAAGAACGGATCCCGCGGTCCGTTGAAGCCGACCATTGCTGATAGTGCTGACTCCAGTCCAGCACGTGCCCGCAACCCCTGCTGCAGCGAGACTGTGTGAGCAGCCTCTTCGTACATTTGCAATTCTCCAGCAGCGTGCGCGTAAGCGATCCCGAACGCATTGCGGGTTTTTTCTTCATCAAGCCTCAGCAACTTGGCACTGACTGCGGATGCGCCCCAGACGGCGACCATATTGTCGCGTCCTGTTTCTATGGCGTTGGTCGTGACGCTGCGGGCAAGGCGCACGTGCAAATCGATGGCCGTCGCGACTGCGCAGAGCAATTCGCTCCCGGTAATGGAAGGGTCGCGTTCGGCGAGTGCTAACGCCGGCGGCACGTCATAGGCGCTTGCGTGGCAACCGTTGATACAGAGCTCATATGTCTCATCAAAATCAAGGGCTCTGGCCGTCGACGCATTGACCAGGGCCACCAAGCTGGCGGGCAGCTTCTCACCGGAGATCCAAACCGTACATTCTGGCCTGCCGCCAGACAACGCGCCCAACTCGCGAGAGAAGCGGGCGATAGGATCATTCGACCCCCCAATGGCGCACGCGATTGTGTCAAGGATTGAAAGCTTCGCACGTTCTATCGCTTGCTCAGGTATCGCCTCCAGATTGGAATTGAGAACATGCCTAATGAGTTGCGTTGTAACGTCCATTGCCATACCTCCAAGCGATCCGGATCGAGAGCCCTAGCGCGAGCCGTCGATCGGCGGCCTCGACACTGGCAGATGAGAGACGATCTCGTGTCGATCCATCCCCACAACAAAGCCGAAGCAGTCAGCGCTGTTTAGATGTAGGGCCGATAAGGACGCGATTTGCATAAATCATGCCTGTTTCGAGCAGGAAAGCTGCGTTTTTCTACCGTGTCGCGCGCAACCCGGATTACTGAGGTGTAGAAGATTGCCGAACGCCAGCGGACACCCGGCTTTTCGTTCCAAGTACGCCTAGTGCTGCCCCAAGAAGATACGCGACCTTGCTGCAGGGGCATGGCCAAAAGCGCAGCGTTCATCCAGTGATTTCGTCGGGCTACCTCGGCATTGCGAGTGCTCAGCGTTTGCATGTTTTGTTCTGAGCACCCGCGGCTCAAGGAAGATCAATAGGGACGTCTCACAGCCGCGAATACGTGGTGGTGGACCCCGGCCAACATCATGCTGATGCAGTTCTCAAGCAGGCGACGCCAGCGTTGATCGGCAGCGGAGACATCCGATCGCAGGGCATCGCCCCGGACGATGTTCGCAGGTGGGGCACTGATCCCGGCGCAGTTCGAAAGCCTACAAGTGTAGCCGACAAAAGCGGAGTCATCGATGCAGCGGCCCACAGGCGAGCTTGCGGTCAGGCTGATGAGGGCGTCGAGATAAAGACGCCTAGCCGCCCTAAATCGCATATCTCCGGACCAACAGCGATGGCTACCAAGTTGATGCGCTTAAGACCGTAAAGTGCCGGCGTAAACCTGGATGCGGGCGCATACTGCCGTTATTCTTCAATAGGCAGAGCCAAGGATGCCTTGATCCGATCCATTACGACCATCGTCTTGACTGCTTTGATATCAGACTCATGAAAAAATCGACGGGTAAATGCCTCATACTCGGCCATGTCCTGGACAGAGATTAAGAGAACGAAATCGGCTTCACCCGTTACATAGTACGCACTCATGATCTCAGGCGTGCGCCGGACCGCCTGCTTGAACCGATCAATTATATCTACCCGCTCACGCTCGAGACTGATCGACGCCAGCATGAGCATGGGACGACCCACGGCTTGTGGCGAGACTATGGCAACGTCAGCCTCGATCACACCTTCATCACGCAGTCGCTTCAGTCGCCGCTGACAAGCGGTCGCAGAAAGGCCCGCAAGTTCGCCCAGTTCGGCTGTCGTCAGGCGATTGTCGCGCTGCACTGCGTTGAGAAGCTTACGATCAACTCGATCCAGGTCCATTTCACGATCACTGCAAAAAAGGAGAGGTTTGCGCAGAAAAACTGCTTGGCTCACACGATATTAGCCTGAGTTCCACAAGGATCAAGCCATAAAATGATCCGATCAGCGAAAGGCATGTGCCTCCCGGTGGTGAACCTCTTGTCTTATTAAATTCGGCCGAATGGTATGATCGCCCGCAACGGTAGCTCGACGGCTTCTAATCAAGGCATTTCGTTGCCAACTGCAGAAATGGGCGTCCCGAGTAGATTTTGCGCTCTTTACCCACGTAACACGGATCTGATGACGAGCATGACAAGCCATTTTCTTCCTTTGGACGTCCTCCGGCAGGAATTTCCAGCCACCCAAAGCGCCATTTACATGGATGTTGCAAATCAGGGGCTCATATCCAGAACCACCCGTACGTCCATGGATCAGCACCTTGATAATCGACTAAACGGCTTGAATGACGAAGAAGGAATGATGCAGCTTGTCGAGCAAACACGCTCCAGATTTGCTCAATTTGTTGGGGCCGAAAAGGACGAAATCGCTGTTACGAAGAATGCATCGGAAGGCATTAACATAATCGGAAACGCGATTGCTTGGAAGCCCGGAGACAATGTTGTCCTGTGCCGCCAATTGGAGCACGCAAACAACATCCTTCCTTGGCTGCAACTCAGGGACAAGCACGGAGTTGAGCTGCGGATTGTAGAATCTGATAACGGCGCAATCCCGTGCGACGCTACTATCGATCAAATCGACTCGCGCACCCGTATCGTTACAGTATCGACTGTCACAATGGTGCCAGGTTTCAAGACAGTGATGGAGCCGATAGCCGAGGCTTGCAAGCGTCTTGGCGCCTTTCTTTTGGCCGACGCCTCCCAATCAGTTGGCATCCTCCATACCGATGTCAAACTGCTTGGCGTCGACGGTTTGGTGGCTTCATCTTACAAGGGGTTGATGGGCCTCTATGGGTTGGGATTTCTATATTGCCGCCGGGAATGGGCGGATCGCCTAAGCCCTGCCTACCTCGCCCGCTTTAGTGTCGATTTGGGCGACGCACCAGAGTCGGCTCCAATATTCGATTCGGTAAAATTGCGCGCCGGCGCGCCCCGTTTTGAGATTGGCCATTTCAATTTTCCCGGCGTCATAGCGGTCCACGCATCCATCGGACAGCTGATGGAAATCGGCACGCCCGCCATTGAACAAAGCGTTACATCGGTTGCAAGGCGACTGGCGTCGGGCCTCCTTGACCTCGGGCTCCCGGTCTGCGGCGGAACGCCAGGGGATCACACCGGAAGTATTGTTGCTCTCGGAAATCCAGCACCTAGTTCGGGAAAAGCCGATAGCCGCATTCAGTCGCTGCACGAGCATTTATTGAAAAACCAGGTGATCGTCTCAGCACGCCGGGGAATGCTGCGCTTCTCGCTACATTTATACAACACAGCAGACGAGGCTGACCGAGTTGTCGGCCTGGCAAAGAACTGGCTGGCATAGCCGCAAGCTTGCGTTCTCAAGGAGGGATAGGAGTATTCATGTCGTCCATCAGCACACAAACGGTAGAGCTTCTCAAACAACTCATAAAAATTGAGAGCATCAACCCTTCAGCGTCGGCAAAGGGGAGCGGTGAACAAAAGGTCGCTGAGTTCCTCGAGGCCTTTTGCCGAGAGCGTAATCTGCCCTTTGAGTATCAGGAAGTCACCGACGGCCGCGCCAACTTCTTCACCTGGGTTCCTGGGCAGGAGCCCGACAAGCGTGTCCTGTTCATATCCCACATGGACACGGTGCCGGTTGATAATTGGGAGGCAGATCCTTTTTCGCCGGACGAACGGGATGGTCGGATTTATGGGCGAGGAAGTTGTGACGATAAGGGCCCGCTCGCGGCAATGCTCATGGCTCTTAGCACCCTGGGGGACCGTAAGCCACGATACACGATTGTCCTAGGTGCAAGCGTCGACGAAGAATACCGAAAGAAGGGGGCGCGAAAAATCGCTCAATCAGGTGTATCCTACGAGGCCGCAGTGGTCGGCGAGCCCACTGACTTGGAGCTTGTCGTTGCACATAAGGGATCGGTCCGCTGGCAGGTTGAAGTGGAGGGTGTGCCCGCTCACAGCTCCAAGCCCCATCTCGGAGTGAACGCGATCACAGGAATGGCCAAGGTTATCTTGGCGCTCGACAAGATTAATGAGACTCTGTCCCAACGCGTGCACCCCTGGTCAGCCCCCCGACCCTCACGATCACGCTCATCGAAGGGGGTGCGGAATTGGCGACGGTACCGCCATCCTGCCGGGTGTGGATCGACCGGCGGCTCATACCGGGAGAGCGACCGGCGGACGCGCTCCAGGAGGTAGAAAACATCCTGGAGGGCCTGCGCCAGGGTCCCGATAAGATCAAGGTGCGCTCGCTGCTACCCGCTCTGGAAGATCCAGCTCCCCCGAGTGCGGAAGCCACAAAAATCGCCGCGGTGGCGGCAAAGGCCTGTGCTGAAGTTGCCGGAACGGGCCAGCACCGCGGAGTTCCATATGGGACGGATGCGAGTCAGCTGTCGTTGGGAGGTATTCCCTGCGTTATTCTTGGACCTGGGAGTATTGATCAGGCCCATACTGCCAATGAGTACGTGGAGGTTGATCAATTGGCCAAAGCGGTCGACATCTACCAAAAGATCATGCTTACCTACTAGCGACCACTGGCACAATCACGCAAGAATAGGATCCCGCGATACTTCGGCTTCGCGGGACCACGTACCTTACGGTAGACTTTCAAGCCCTACCAATGCCACTTCCATTTGATCCCGCCGTTGCCGGATGATCATCTCTGACCTCGATGCGGCAAGAGGCTGGCGCATTGGGACGGATGTCGGCTGGGGGCTTCGCAGCCGACATCCGCGGCCTCATGGTCCGATCCAGGCGAAGACGACAGCTTACCTGATCTTGGGCTTCCGATAATGACCATGACAAATGTTTGAGGCAGACAAACTCTTCTCTGCGGAGGCCGATGATCATTTTCATGATGAATGCGGCATATTCGGTGTCTTTGGCCCCTTGGATGCGGCCACTATCGTAACCCTCGGCTTGCATGCCCTGCAGCACCGGGGCCAGGAGGCGGCGGGCATTGTCTCCTATGACGGCACGCAGTTCCACGTCGAACGTCATGCTGGCCTGATCGGCGACACCTTTACCAAGCAGCCGGTCCTCGACCGGCTGAAGGGCACGGGCGCCGTCGGCCACACCCGCTACGCCACCGCGGGCGGACCCGGGCTGAGCAACGTACAGCCTTTCTTCGCCGAGTTGGCCGACGGCGGCTTTGCCATCGCCCACAACGGCAACATCACCAATGCGATGACGCTGCAGCGTACGCTGCATAAGCAGGGTTCGATCTTCTCGCCGACCTCCGACACCGAAACGATCCTGCATCTCATCGCAACCAGCAGCGGGAAGGACGTCATTTCGCGCTTCATAGATGCGGTTCGCCAACTGGAGGGCGCATTCTCATTGGTAGCGCTCTCCCCCACAAAAATGATCGGCTGCCGCGACGCGCTCGGGATCCGGCCGCTGGTACTAGGCGAACTTGACGGCGCCTGGATCCTGGCCTCAGAGACCTGCGCGCTCGACATCATCGGTGCGCGCTTTGTTCGAGACCTCAAGCCTGGCGAGATGGTCATCGTCACCGCTGAGGGAGTGGAGAGCCTGTTCCCGTTCGAAACGCAGAAACCGCGGTTCTGCATTTTCGAGTATGTCTATTTCTCTCGTCCGGATTCGTCGGTCGAGGGCCGCAACGTCTATGAAGTGCGGAAGAAGATTGGCGCCGAGCTCGCCATCGAGAACCCGGTCGATGCCGATATCGTAGTGCCTGTGCCCGACGGCGGCACGCCGGCCGCGATCGGCTTCGCCCAAGCCGCCGGCCTGCCCTTCGAGCTCGTCATCATCCGCAGCCACTATGTAGGCCGCACCTTCATCCAGCCGACGGATTCCATCCGCCACATGGGCGTCAAGCTGAAGCACAATGCCAATCGCCGGATGATCGAGGATAAGCGGATCGTGCTGGTCGACGATTCCGTAGTGCGAGGCACAACCAGCCAGAAGATCGTACAGTTGCTGCGCGATGCCGGCGCGAAGGAAGTTCATATGCGCGTTGCTTCGCCGCCGACACGCTCCTCATGCTTCTACGGCGTCGACACGCCCGAGACGGCGAAACTTTTAGCGTCGCGTATGTCGATCGAGGAAATGGCCAAATTTATCCGTGTCGATTCGCTTGGCTTCCTGTCGATCGACGGGCTTTATCGAGCTCTCGGCGAAACGGCCCGTGAGAACAAACAGCCTCAATTCTGCGACGCCTGCTTCACTGCCGAGTATCCGACCCGCCTACCCGACCAAAAGGCGCTGACAACGTCCGGGCTCTGTCGGCTTTCGCCGCAGGCGGACAGTGAATCTGGCTAGCCAGTTGGAGCGGCTTCGTGGTCGGTATGAACCCCCCAAGCACTGCTGCTCGGAAGGTGAAGGGTGGTCAGCCAAAGGGCAACCGGCCCGGTAACGTTGAACTCGGCCGGAACCATTCTGCGGGCTTACTGCGGAAGAGTCCTTCGACCGCACCACCTCTGAGCGATCCCTGGTCCGTGCATGTTCGAACACGGCGCGCCGACAGATGCAGCGTCGGTGTCCGGGCACAGCGCCGCTGCGCAGATCAGTCGATCAATCTTCGGCCCGCTGTTGTGAAGCCGGCCGCGATGGCATGGGGCGGGTTAAAAGGTGCGGATCGGCGGCCTGTGCGATGAGCTCCTCCGAAAGGTCCGGCTGCTCGGCCAGGACTTCGCGGATCGTTTTACCGGAGGACAAGACTAACTTTGCAAGCTCCGCCGCCCGATCATACCCGATCGCGGGCGTCAGAGCTGTTGCCACGGCGGTGCTGGCTTCGAGATGTCTGCGGCAAGTCTCTGCATTGGCGGTAATGCCCACGACGCACTTCGTGCGCAGAACATCGACGGCATTGGTCAGAAGCTCAAGCGAGTGCAGTAAATTGTAGGCGATCACCGGCTCCATGACGTTCAGCTGCAGCTGTCCCGCTTCGGAGGCGAGTGTGATCGTGAGATCGTAACCGATGATCTGAAAGGCGACCTGATTGACCACCTCCGGCACTACAGGATTGACCTTTCCGGGCATGATCGAGGAGCCGGGCTGAAGCGCTGGCAAATTGATTTCGTTCAGCCCCCCACGCGGGCCGCTGGAAAGCAGCCGCAGATCGTTGCATATCTTCGAGAGTTTCGTGGCCGTCCGCTTCAGCATTCCCGAGAAGAGCACGAAGGCACCGGTATCCCAGCAGGCTTCGATCAGATTTCCGGCCGGGATAACGGGCAGGCCGGAAATCGCGCGCAACTCGGCGACAGCTGCCGCCTGATAGCCGGGGTTCGTATTGATGCCGGTGCCAATCGCCGTTCCACCGAGATTGATTTCATGGAAGAAAGCGCCAATCTCACCGAGACGGGCCACATCTTCCCGCAGCGTCGTCGCGAAAGCCTGAAAC
Source organism: Mesorhizobium sp. M1A.F.Ca.IN.022.06.1.1 (assembly GCF_003952605.1). Lineage (NCBI taxonomy): Bacteria > Pseudomonadati > Pseudomonadota > Alphaproteobacteria > Hyphomicrobiales > Phyllobacteriaceae > Mesorhizobium > Mesorhizobium sp. M1A.F.Ca.IN.022.06.1.1. The sequence continues at coordinate 2,043,862 of NZ_CP034455.1, forward strand.
TCCTGGCCAAGCGTCATCGGAACTGCGTCTTGCAACTGCGTGCGGCCCAGTTTGATCACGTCCGAAAAGGCTTCCGACTTGCCCTCCAACTCAGTCGCGAGTTGCTCCAAAGCTCGTTGCAATGCCCCGCGTGAAAGAAGGATCGCAAGACGGATCGCTGTCGGATAAACATCGTTTGTCGATTGGGCGAAGTTGACGTCGTTATTGGGGTGCAGTTGGTCGTATTGTCCGCGTGGCAGTCCCATGATCTCCAAGCCGCGGTTGGCGATCACTTCATTGATGTTCATGTTGGTCGAGGTGCCTGCGCCGCCTTGAAACACATCGAGCGGGAAATGGCTGAGATGCCTGCCGGCCGCGATTTCCTCGCAGACCTGGCAGATGACATCGGCCTTTTGCTTGTCCAGATCGCCGAGCGCCGCGTTGGCGCGTGCCGCTGCCATTTTCACGTAGGCAAGCGACTTGATGAAGTTCGGAAAATGGCTGATCCGGATACCAGAAATCGGGAAGTTAGCGATGCCCCGAGCCGTTTGCGGGCCATAATAGGCATCGACCGGGATGCTTACAGGGCCAAGCGGATCTTTCTCGATGCGCTCTATTTCTGGAGCCTTCGTCACCATGGTGGCGCACGCCCTATTGTTTAGCCCGATCGCCGTTTGGATCGAAAAACGCCCGGAGCGACGCGTCGCATTCATAGAGTTTGCCGGCGATCTCGATTTCCCATCGACTGTTTTCAATCAGGTCCTTCGTGACACCAGCGGGGTGGTTTACATATCCCATTCCGATTGACGTTCCGATCGTAAAGCTCTTCACGCCGGACGAAATATATCCGACAATCCTCCCGTCACAGCGGATAAGCTCTTCATGAAAGAGGACAGGCTTCGGATCGCGAAGCTTGAATGATACCAGTCGTTTTTTAAGCGGTCCGGAATTCTTCTGGGACGTCAAGGCGTCTTTTCCTATAAAGCCGCCTTCTTTATTCCAGTCCACTGTAAATCCTAACCCCGCTTCAAGCAACGTATCAACTGGTGTAAGATCGAGCTGATATTCTCGGTAGGCACGCTCGGACCGCAGATGTTCAAGCGCGTGGTATCCTGCAGGCTTGAGACCAAACGCCTGGCCGGCCTCCCAAACAACGTCAAAGACGTGCTGCGCCATCTCGGTTGGAATATGAAGCTCCCAACCAAGCTCTCCGACATAAGTTAGTCTATTGGCAATCACGCGAGCATACCCGATATCGATTTCCTGACTGGTGGCGAATGGGAACGCCGAATTCGCCAGATCTGTGTCGGTTACGTGCGATAGGATTTCGCGCGATCGCGGACCTTGCAATGACAGGACCGCGTACCCCGACGTGAGGTCAGTGACCGTGACATTCCATTCGTCAGTAATGTGTTTTGTTATCCAGGCCTTATCCCGGGGATGGACGGTCGCTGACGAGATGATTAGGAACTCTGTCTGCGACAATCGGTTTACAGTGATGTCTGTCTCTATCCCGCCCTTTTCATTGAGCATGTGGGTGTATACCAGCTTTCCCACAGGTACATCCACGTTGCCGGCGCAAAGCCACTGAAGGAAACGGCAGGCATCGCGCCCCTGAACTAAGTGTTTTCCGAAAGAGCTTTGGTCCAACAAGATGGCATTGTTGCGGGCAGCCTTGCACTCCTGACTGGTATATTTAAACCAGTTCGGCTCGTCGTAGGAGTAGACGTTTTTAGTCGATTCCCCCTCCCCCGCGAACCACATGGGACGCTCCCATCCCATTCCTTCGCCAAAGCTAGCTCCAAGCCTCGCCCACCGGTCGTGAAGAGCGCTTTTGCGGACACCTCGGGATGTCTCCGGCTGGTAAGCCGGCCAGTGCATCTTATAGTGAAGACCCAACACTTCGGCTGTGCGATCGTGCAAGTATCGTTTATTGATCTGGAAGGGATGGAACCTGGCGACATCCACGAAGCTGATATCCATCTGAGGCTGACCGGCAATGATCCACTCTGCCAGAGCTCGTCCGGCTCCCGCGCCATATTCAATGCCCTCTGAATTATAACCTGTCGAAACGAAAAGATTTTTCGATCCAGGAACTTCACCAATCATGAACAAAAGGTCAGGGGTGAAACTTTCAGGACCATTGAAAAACTTTGCAATGCCGCAGTTCGCAAGATCAGGAACAATCTCTATTGCTTTGGTCATCGGTAGCTCAAAGTGATCCCAGTCTTCAGGAAGCTCGATGTACGCCGTTTCCTTAGGAAGCCTCCCCATCGGCAAAGGTTTTCCCCAAGGCTCGAAGGCACCAACCAAGAGCTTTCCTGTATCTTCCTTCAGATACACATGCCCGTCGGTGTCGCGTAGCACTGGCAAGGTGGGCGCTACAAAATCCATGGCTTCGGTCACTACATAAAAGTGCTCTGCCGCGTATATCGGAATTCGTGCACCTAGCTTCGACGCAAGTTCTCTGGTCCAAAGCCCACACGCAAGTACGAGAATTTCAGCTTCAACAACTCCGTCATTAGTCCGAACTTGGTAGTGCCCGTCTGCTGTGCGCCAGAGGTCGGTGACTTCCGCGTTCTCGACGATTTTTACCCCGTTCTTTTTGGCGCCAAGAGCTAACGCCATGCATGTGTCGACAGGATTGGTTTGGCCGTCCCCAGGGATAAAGACTGCGCCTTCGATGATTGACGCATTGAGCGCTGGATAGAGCTTTTTCGCCTCGCTCGGCGAGATCATGTTGGCCTCAAGGCCAAAACTTTTGGCGATCGAGGCGTTGCGTGCAGTTTCGTAGAGGCGTTCCTTGGTTCTGGCTACCCAAGTGTGCCATTTCGCTTGAATCCGGTGGCTTGGCCAGTCTCGGCCTCCAGCGCGGAGTAAAGTTCAGCATTGTATTTTGCGATCTCCGTCAGCGCGTGTGTCCCACGCGTCTGCATGATCAAACCCGCAGCGTGCCAAGTTGTACCGGACGTAAGACTGTTGCGCTCCAAGAGTGCGACGTCCTTCTTACCGTTCCTTGCAAGGTGAAAAGCAACACTTGCTCCCGCGATCCCTCCACCAACTATGAGGATCTCGTGGTGGCGAGTCGGTGTTTCACGAGGACGGAAAGGCGGATTCGTAATCATATGTATCCTTGTTCGGTTTCACTCGGAACTGGCAGCGGCAAGGTGTTTCCACGAGTTCGGCCATGATCATGCGTCAGTCACTTTCCAGCAGACTAAGGGGCGAGGCTCGCGTAGATCGCGCTAATTGGGCCGCAAGAGCGGTGTCGTTCTGCGTATTCTTCGGTTGGGCGCTGAATTATTGCGCGCGGAGAAAGGGCGGCGCTGATGAAGTCAAGGTTGGTCTGATTGCAAACACTTGCAAAGTGTGTCCGAGGGCCCAGATGGTAAACTGCGCCATCTCTCAAATAGCGGCCCATGACGCCCTCGATAGCGCTGTGACAAGCGAGCAGGTTGCCGACACAAACTGTTTGAGGAAACCATCGACAGCCAACAAAATGATGAACCTGGGCCTACCCAGAGAAGACCCCACCCCGATATCCTGCGCGGCCTGGTCGCCTTTGCCGTCGAGCGGCCGAGGAAGCTGAAGGCGGGCGCCGCCCACACCGTCCGCCCCGGCGAAAAGAACCCGCGCTTGCCCAGTGCCACGGCCGTCCCGAGCGCGACTGTGAGACGCGCGTCGGCACCCTGGAGCTTGCGCATCCCAAGCTGCGGAGGGCTCCTAATTCCCTCTTAAAGACGCTGACCGCAGTCGTGCGGGAGGTTGGCGGGAACGACTAATAGCGGCCGCTGCTGACCAGATCCGGTGAAGTCCCCAGCGCCATCACGGCTGCCGCGCGAAGCTGCATAGTACCAAAGATCGGCTCACCGGCTAGATCAAGCGGAAGACAATGGTCGGCGGCTTCTTCTCCAAGGAGATGCCATAGTCCGCCTCGCAGGTGCGCTGCTCCTGCTCATGGCGATGAAGAGCTTGTTAGGCCAGATGAGCGATGATCCGCTTATGGGCCTGCCGGCTGTGGGCTGATACGCCGGCTGCATGCCAGAGCGCGCGGCGACCAAGTCCTCAGCTACACCCTTCCGTGGGCACGATCTCGCGTCGATTGCGAAAGATCTATGGCATTGAATGGGTCATGAGTGGCCGGAATACTGATAGTTGCCCGGCAGGTAAACTCAGCGGTCTTCCGGGTAAGATGAAGAGTTAACGGATTGGGAAGCGAAGCACTTCGGCCACCTTCCCAATCCGGCTGCCTAAAAGCTTTCAGCTAGTCTACGACTATCAACTCTCGTGCGACGTCGGCTAGCCGCTCGCCACCCTTTTCGGTAACAACAAACGACTCCGAGATTGCGGCTCCGAAGGCAGGAGGCCTCACTCCTGATTGGAAATGGAAGCACATGCCAGCCTGGAGCACGGTCTTTTCGCCGGCGCGAATGCTCACAGTACGCTCGCCCCAGTCTGGCGGAAAATTCATGCCGATTGAGTAGCCGGAACGGCCTTTTTTGACATACCCGTGGCGGTTCAGAACGCTCAGCCAGACGGTGTTCAGTTCGTCGACGATTACACCCGGCTTTGCCATTTCTAGAACAGCGTCGCCACCTTCGATGATGGCATTGGCGAGGTGTTGGGCCTCCTTAGGTGGCTTTCCCATGTAGACCGTACGCGTCAGAGGCGCGTGATAATGGCGCCTGGCCGCTCCAATCTCCAGGAGAACCAGCCCCGACTTTGGCAGGGGCTTGTCCGACCATGTGAGGTGTGGAGCGTTCGTCTTCTCGTCAACCTGTATCAATGGACAGAGGCTTGTATAATCACCGTACTTTCCATCAACGCCTCTTGTCTGATCAGCATAAATCTGAGCGACGATTTCGTATTCAGGAATTCCTGGCTTCAGATTGTTGATCGCCTGGCGCATGGTGTGGCTGACAATCCGACCCGCTTCCCTCATGTAGACAAGTTCGGCGTCGGATTTGACGAGTCGGGCCCAATTAACGAGGCCGCGGCTGTCAGAGAACTTTGCATTTGGAAGGCCGTTGACAAGGTGCTGATGCGCACGCGCTGTATAAAAATGCGCATCGAGCTCAACCCCTATGCGATCAGATCCCCAACCGCGGGATTTTATGATTTCGCTAACTTCGTCGTAGGGATGCAGCTCCACATGATGAAGTCGGTCGTCGGAAAAATTGATAATGTTGTCAGCAGGCAAGTCCGTCGTGGCACGAGCGCCGTTCACGTCGACCAGCCGCCCTATCCAAATCGGCGTGTCCGATTTTAGGTGCAATAGAACCACTTGTGGCGTATAGAAGGACCAGGCGTCATAGCCGGTCAGCCAGCACATATTTGCGGGGTCCTGGCAGATTAGCAGGTCGAATCCTGCTTCCTCCATCCGTCTCTTCACGTCTTGGATACGGCGTCGATACTCCGCCGGCTGAAAGGGTTTCTCAAAGTCCATTTGTAGTCGTCCTCTGCACCTAGGTTGGCTGACCGGACCAAGCATTCATGCCCAATCCGTGCTGGTTCCCAACCTAGCATGCTTCAGAGGCCTGCTTCGCGCGGACCTCTTCGTCCAATCGCAGAAAACCTGCGTTATTTGCGCTCCATGCGCAGCTTCACCTCCCCTTGTGAAAAGGCTCGGCGCATCTCCGGGGTGGGCTGCGGCCTTTTGTTGAAGCCAAATAGCCGGACAACGGTGGAAATGTGACCCGCCGCTTGATCCACGGAAGAGCGACGCCGAGGGCGGGGCTCTTCTGGAAACGCTGCAGGACGGCCAGGCTGGCGTCATTCAGATCAGATGGACCACCTGGGACGGCCCACGGCCGTGCAAATATCCTGCCCGAAGGGCGTCGTGAAACCGTCTAGGCAAATTGGCGTTGCGCATGGGCCCCTTTAGGGCATTGGCGGCGGAGACAATCCCCGATTTTAGCAGCCCAAGACCGAGCTACTACGCCACCCCATGCCACAGCCCGCTTGGCATGACAGGTAGCGGTGACGTGCTGACCCACAACGACGTGGTTTCATTCATCCACTGTTCAATCTGCTGAAGACGCCCCGCAACTTGGCTTTCGCAAGACCGGGCCGCGACATCATTTGTCCGAAACGCCGCCGAAAGTCGCGCTAATTTGCAAGCTTCGTCGTCTTGGACACAATGCGACCAAGCGGCTCCTTTTACGCGGTCCTCAAATTGACCGGCATGTTGCGCTATGCTGCCTTCGTCCGATCCGCCATTACGCCGGCCACGACCTCGCCGAACGAAGCCGGCGTCGGCACGATGATAACGCCGGCTTCCTTCAAGATCTCGACCTTCTCTTGAGCCGACTCGCCGAAGGCGGAGATGATTGCGCCGGCATGGCCCATGCGGCGGCCCTTCGGCGCGGAAAGGCCGGCGATGTAGGCGATCAGCGGCTTCTTCATGTTGTCGCGCGCCCAGAGTGCGGCTTCCGCTTCCTGCGAACCGCCGATTTCGCCGATCATCACCACGGCGTCCGTACCGTCATCGTTTTCGAACAGTTCGAGGATGTCGCGGAAGGACGAGCCGTTGATCGGATCGCCGCCGATGCCGACGCTGGTCGAGACCCCGATGCCCATCGCCTTCATCTGCGACGCCGCCTCGTAGCCCAGGGTTCCGGAGCGCCCAACAATGCCGACACGCCCGGGCAGGTAGATCGACCCCGGCATGATGCCCATCAGAGCCTGGCCGGGCGTGATGATGCCGGCGCAATTGGGTCCGATCAGCCGCAGCCGGTCTTCGTAGCGGTAGCGGCGCATGTAGCGCTTCACCCGCATCATGTCCTGCGACGGGATGCCGTCGGTGATGCAGACGCAGAATCTGATGCCGGCGTCTGCCGCTTCCATGATCGAATCCGCAGCGAAAGGCGGCGGCACGAAGACGATGCTCGCCTCGGCGCGGGTCTCGCGCGCCGCGTCCTTGACGGTGTTGAACACCGGCAGGCCGAGATGTGTCTGGCCGCCCTTACCGGGTGTGACGCCGCCGACCACATTAGTGCCGTAACGCTTCATGTCTTCAGCGTGAAAACTGCCGATCTTGCCGGTAAATCCCTGTACGATTACGCGGGTGTCCCGGTTAAGCAGAATTGCCATTCTTTCCTCCCCTCAGCCTGCTTTTTTCAGTGACACCGCGCGCCAGGCGGCGACGGCTTTTTCGGCGGCTTCGGCCAGTGTGTCGGCCACGACCACCGCCTCGCCGGAATCGGCCAGGATGCGGCGCCCTTCTTCGACCTTGGTGCCGGCCAACCGCACCACCAACGGCACGTTGACGCCGACTTCGCGGATTGCTTTGACAACGCCCTCGGCGACCCAGTCACAGCGATTGATGCCGGCGAAGATGTTGACGAGGATGGTCTCGACATTCTTGTCACCAAGTACGGCGCGGAACGATTTCGCCACCCGCTCGGGCGAGGCGCCGCCGCCGATGTCGAGGAAGTTGGCCGGTTCGCCGCCGGCGATCTTGATCATGTCCATTGTCGCCATGGCGAGACCGGCGCCATTGATGATGCAGCCGATATTGCCGTCGAGGGCGACATAGGACAGGCCACGGTCGCTGGCAAAGGTTTCGCGCGGATCCTCCTGCGACTTGTCGCGCAGTTCGGAAATTTGGGGACGACGAAACAGCGCGTTCTCATCGAACGACATCTTGGCGTCCAGTGCCATCAGATTACCGTCACGCGTGACGACCAGCGGATTGATCTCTAGCATCGAGGCGTCGTAGTCGCGAAACACGCGGTAGCAACCAAGCAGGGTTTCGGTCGCCTTGCCAATGAGGTTGTTTTCGAAACCAAGCCCGAAGGCGATCTCGCGCGCCTGATAGTGCTGCATTCCCGCGCCAGGATCGACAGTCGCGCGAATGATTGAATCTGGCTGCTTTTCGGCGATCTCTTCGATCTCCATGCCGCCGGACGCAGACGCGACGATCATCACCCGCTCGGCTTTGCGGTCGAGAACAAAGGCGAGATAGATTTCCTGGCCAATGTCGACGGTCTCTTCGACATAGAGCCGCGACACCAACTTGCCGCGCGGCCCCGTCTGATGCGTCACCAGCTTCCTGCCCAGCATCGCCTCGGCCGCATCGGACACTTCCTGGTCGGACGAGCAGATGCGGATGCCGCCGGCCTTGCCGCGCGCACCGGAATGGATCTGCGCCTTGACCACCCATTTGCCGCCGCCGATCTCGCTGGCACGGTATGTTGCCTGCTCCGGACTGTAGGCCAGCCCGCCGCGCGGCACATGCACGCCATGACGGGCAAGCAGTTCCTTGGCCTGGTATTCGTGGATGTCCATCATGTCCTCCCGGTATTTTTACTGCGCCGCCAGATGCGCCTGGCCGGCGCGCTCGATCGCCTCGTTAACCGCCAATACGTTCCTGGCCATGCGCTCCGACGCGGCGTCGATCATCTTGCCGTCGAAAGCTGCCGCTCCCTTGCCCTGCGCCTCGGCCTCTTTCAGCACTTCGAGGATGCGCCTGGCGCGGGTGACCTCTTTTTCCGGTGGCGAGAAGACGTCGTTGGCGAGCGCGATCTGCGAGGGATGGATCGCCCATTTGCCTTCGATGCCAAGTGCTGCGGCGCGCCTTGCGGCTCCCTTGTAGCCTTCGGGATCGGAGAAATCGCCGAACGGTCCGTCAATGGCGCGCAGGCCGTAGGCGCGGCAGGCGACCGTCATGCGCGACAAAGCGAAATGCCACTGGTCACCGGGATAATCGGGGTTGAGGCCGCCGATGTTGACGGTGCGCGCCTTGTTGCTGGCGGCATAGTCGGCAACGCCGAAATGCATGGCTTCCAGCCGGCCCGGCGTGGCGGCGATCGCCTCGACATTGGCCATGCCGAGCGCGGTCTCGATCAGCGCTTCTAGACCGACACGGGTCTTGAAACCTTTAGCCATCTCGATCTGGTTGACCATGGCCTCGACCATGTAGAGATCCGCTGGAACGCCCACCTTCGGCACCAGGATGGTGTCCAGGCGGTCGCCCGCTTGTTCCATGACGTCGACCACGTCGCGATACATGTAATGGGTATCGAGGCCGTTGATGCGCACCGAGACGGTCTTGCCCTTGGCGCGCCAGTCGATGTCGTTGAGCGCCTGGATAATGTTTTTGCGGGCGCGTTCCTTGTCAGGCGGGGCGACCGCATCCTCGATGTCGAGGAATACGAAGTCGGCGGCGCTGTTCGCCGCCTTGTCGATCATCTCCGGACTGGAGCCGGGAACGGCCAACTCGCTGCGCTGCAGCCTCAGTTTCTTCAGGTGGTTGATCGTGTGGCTCATCGTGGGCTCCCCAGCATCGGGCTGTTGCTTTTCCAAGTCCTTTTGTGTTCTTCACAGGCTAGCACGCCTTGGACGCTGGGGTTCTGCTGCCCAGCCGGCGATGCCGCACAAGATCTGCATATTTGCGGCCACTTGCGCAGCAAATCCTCTTCCCTGGTTCTTTCGTCGCCTGGGAAGCGGTTGCACCCATTGGGAGCGCAGCAGAAATATTTTCGGCAAGAAGATTTTCGATTTAGTGTGATTTTTGGGATTTTCCCCAATCTGTTTTCACAAACCGCAGTGGCGATCTAAGCACAAGATCTCCCCACCAGGTCACCGATCTTACAATCAACTTCCCCACCTTTCGAAGCCCATTACAATCCTGAGGTATACTGCGAAGCCGAAGTGTCAGCCCCGCAAAAGGTCCGCCTAGCGTGGCCAACTGCAACTTACCGTTCGCCGCCCCTCCAGGCTGAGTGTGATCGTGGATGGCCACAGGTGACAATGTCATCTTTCCTTGCTGAACCTTGCCCATAAGCCGACAGAGATCCAACGGCGAAAAACCTCAGTCGCATGCCCTTATTCGCAGGAGAACGCCTCGGTGGCCCTCGATCGCGCTGCCAATCGACGCAGTTGCACGGCTATTTTGCCGGAAATGAACGGTCGATTGTGAGGTTAGTAATGAAAGGTACAGCAACTGCCGCGTTAAAGGAGCTCAAAAGGCAGGACCTCCTTCAAAAGTGCGCCTATGTGAATGGAGCTTGGCTCTCCAAGGCTGAGACGATCTTGGTGGTTGACCCGGCTACTGGCCAGGACTTGGCTCACGTGGCTGCCTGTGAGGTGTCTGATGTAGATGACGCGGTCAGCTTCGCGAGGACTGCGTTTGAACATTGGCGCAATGTTCTTCCTTGGGAAAGGGGCGCATGTCTGCGGAGATGGGCCGCCGGTATTCGCGAGAATGCGGAAGACCTTTCCACCATCATGACCGCTGAACAAGGCAAACCATTAACCGAGGCGCACGGTGAAATTTTATATGCCGCCAGCTTTCTTGACTGGTTTGCGGCAGAGGGTGAGCGAGCATATGGCGAGACCATTCCGAGCCATCTTGCGGGCAGCCGGCTCTCCGTGCAGATGCAGCCGGTCGGAGTGACGGTCGCTATCACGCCTTGGAACTTTCCGTCGGCGATGATCACCAGGAAAGCAGGAGCCGCCTTGGCTGCGGGCTGCACGATGATTGTGAAGCCAGCCCCGGAAACGCCCTTGTCCGCTCTGGCGCTTGCCCGCCTTGCCGAGGAGGCAGGAATCCCGGCTGGCGTGTTTCAGGTGATCACGGGAGAGGCTGCCCCACTCGCAAAACGGCTATTGGATCATAGAGATGTGCGGGCATTCTCCTTCACGGGCTCGACGGAGGTCGGTCGGATCCTGCTCGAGCAGTCGGCAAAAACCGTGAAGAAGGCTTCGCTTGAGCTGGGCGGCAATGCTCCTTTTATAATTTTCGATGATGCCCCATGGAGACAGCCGTAGCTGGATGCATAGCAGCCAAATTTGCCACATCCGGTCAGGACTGCCTGGCAGCCAATAGGATCTATGTTCAACGAGGCAACTATGAGCGCTTCGTGGAAGAATTCGCGAAGGCCACCGGTAAACTGAAAGTCGGACACGGATTCGAACCCGGCGTCGATATTGGCCCAATGACCAGACCATCCGTCGCCGAAAAGTGCAGACGGCAGGTGTCCGAAGCTCTTTGTTCCGGGGCTCGCATCGTTGTTGGCGGACAGGATAGTCTTCTCGGGGGCAACTTCGTTACCCCGACTGTTCTCGCCGATGTCACGGACGACATGCTGGTGGCGAAGGAAGAGACCTTTGGGCCGGTGGCGGCAGTCCTTCCGTTCGATGAGGAGGCGGAAGTGCTTGCACGAGCCAACAACTCGGAAATGGGCCTTGCGGCTTACGTTTACACAAGAGATCTGAATCGCGCCATGCGGCTAACCGATCAGTTGGAATACGGCATGGTCGCCGTTAACACCCCGAAATTCACCGGCGCTCCCATACCCTTTGGCGGATGGAAACAATCCGGGCTCGGCCGCGAGGGCTCAAGGCATGGTCTCGCCGAATATCTGGAAGCCAAATACGTGTGCATCGGTAATACGGCAAACTGAAGGGACAGACGCATGAGTATCAACATCAAGGACATCAGCGAGAAGGATAGAAATGCTGTCCTGCATCCTTTCACACAGCTCAAGGATTTTGCCACCGGCAAGCTCGGCGAGCCGACCATCGTTGAGACAGGCAAAGGCATCCGCATTCAAGATGCGCATGGCAACCAGCTGATCGACGGATTCGCCGGCCTTTATTGCGTCAATGTCGGTTACGGCCGCACCGAGGTCGCGGAAGCGATTTCCCGCCAGGCTTTCCGTCTGGCCTACTATCATTCCTACGCCGCCCACACGACCGACGAGCTCGCAATCCTTTCCGATCGCCTCGTGAAGATGGCGCCGGGCAAGATGAGCAAGGTGTTCTACGGCATGTCCGGCTCGGACGCCAACGAGACGCAGGCCAAGCTCGTCTGGTATTATAATAATCTCCGCGGTAAGCCGACCAAGAAGAAGATCATCTCGCGTGAACGCGGCTATCACGGCTGCAGCGTCGTGTCCGGCTCGATGACCGGCATGAGCTTTTATCACGACCACATGGACCTGCCGCTTCCGCAGATTGTTCACACCGGTGTTCCGCATCATTACTGGGGTGCAACCCCGGGCGAGACCGAACTGGAATTTTCAGCGCGGCGCGGCGAGGAACTTGATCAGCTGATCGAGCGGCTGGGGCCAGACAACGTGGGGGGCTTCATCGGCGAGCCGGTGCTCGGCACCGGCGGCATCACGCCTCCGCCGGAAGGGTACTGGCAAGCAATCCAGGCCGTGCTCAGGAAGCACGACGTGCTGCTCATTGCTGATGAAGTTATAACCGGCTTTGGCCGTACTGGCTCCATGTTCGGCTCGCAGCACTACGGCATGGAGCCAGACCTCATCACGATCGCAAAAGGTCTGACTTCGGCCTATTTCCCGCTTTCCGCGGCAATTGTCGGTGAAAAAGTCTACAAGGTCCTGGAGGACGGGGCAGACAAGGTCGGGGCATTCTCGCACGGATATACATATTCAGGCCATCCGATCGGGGCTGCCGCGGCCAACGCGGTCCTCGACATCGTCGAGAAAGAAGACCTTCCCGGCAATGCCCGTGACGTCGGCGCGTTCTTCCAGGCGCAGCTGCAGGAGAAATTCGCGCAGTTGCCGATCGTCGGCGAAGTGCGCGGCGTCGGTCTAATGGCTGCAATCGAATTCGTTGCCGATCGCGGCAAGAAGAAACGTTTCGATCCGTCGCTGAAGGTCGGTGCACGCATTTCGAAGGCAGCACGCGACCGCGGCCTGATCGTCCGCGCCATGCCGCATGGTGACATCCTCGGCTTCGCTCCGCCTTTGGTGACAACCAAGTCTGAAGTGGAAGAGATCATTGGCATCGCTGAGAGTGCAGTGCGCTTCGTTATGGATGAGCTCACGAGAGAGGGAGCTTAGCGTCTGAGGCGGGCGACAGCCGAACCTGCGGCGCCAGACGCCCTGATGTCTGCCTTAGGCAGGTTCAGCCTCCTGAGCGGTTCACCGGTGGCGACGCTAGCGAAGATCAATGGACACTTAGCGGGAGAATCCTCGGCACCCGAATGTGGTGGCTCAGCGCCAATCCAAATGCCAAAGCCGGTCGCGCAGTTTTGCACATGGCCGTTTCACGAACGAGAGATCAGGCTAGGAGAAAAGGAACTCCCGGGATGCTAGACTCGCAGTCGACCTGCCGAAATTTTTGCTTTTACCTCCTCCCTGCCTTTTCGCTCCAGGCGTTCTCGTCGGCAGTAGAGGCGCTAAGGCTCGCCAACGAAGTGTTGGGGCGGGACGTGTATAGCTGGCAGGTCGTTTCGGACGACGGGGGGCCTGTGGTCTCAAGTTGCGGGTTGTTGGTATGCGCTGCATCGTCGTTGTCGTTCGAACGTGAAAGAACTCGTCGATCAATCTCAGCACCGACCGTCGTCGTCGTCGGCGGCCGTAGTGCTCCTAGCGCGCACAAACAGCTTGAAGCCTGGTTACGAGAGTGCAGAAACCACCGCAGTTGTCTCGTAGGCATAAGTAGCGGAACGATTGCGCTTGCTCGTGCCGGTGTTGCAGAAGGGCGGCGTTGCGCGGTTCACTGGGAACAATTTCCTATATTCTCTGAGCGCTTTCTGGGTGTGTCAGCCACTCAAACCGCCTTTGAGCGGGATGGAGACCTGTACACCTGCGCCGGGGGAGACGCTCCCTTCGACATGTTCCTAGATTTGATTGACGGTCACCATGGGACGATAGTGGTCAATCGTATTTGTGAAAAAGCTATCGCGTGCAGGACCCGTTCAGCGGGTGACCGCCAACGTTTGCCACTCCATTCACGAGTGCAACTAAATCATCGGGCGGTCATCAAGATAATCGAGGAGATGGAGGCAAACCTTACGGAGCCACTGCTATTGGACGAACTTGTGGGATCAGCCGGTCTTTCCCGACGTCAAATCGAGCGGCTGTTTAGGAGAGAACTGGGATGTTCTCCAAGCCGTTATTACTTGGATCTTCGCCTGGAACGGGCGCATCTGCTGCTCATCAGTTCCCGCCTGCCGGTCGTCGAGATAGCGATGGCTTGCGGCTTCATCTCCGCATCGCACTTCTCAAAAGCGTACCGAGACGCCTACGGGTGCGCGCCGCATCAATCACGACTGCCAGTTCACCAACGAAAAAAAACGCGGTCGAGCGCGCCGGAAGAAAATAGAATCAGAAAAATCGACCGGAGGCTAAGTTACGAACGAGTGCCTAACTGCCACTAGCAGAGCGTTGTTCTGTGAAGATCGGTTATGGCGCTGGTGTTGGTGATGGGCTCACGTCGATGAGCTCGTGTCGATTGTCAGGTTCGAAAACCGGGCTCGCTCTGGGTCGACCCGGGCGCGATAGAAGAGGATTTTCTCAACATGATACCATTGCCATTCCACCCCGACGAATACCGCAGCAGGCTTTCCGCTATTCGCGCGGAAATGGCGCGCCGCAACCTCGATCTTCTCATCGTCAACGACGTCGCCAACCAGCATTACATCACCGGCTATGACGGCTGGTCGTTTTACACGCCGCAGATGGTCCTGGTCCCGCTCGCCGACGAGGAGCCGGTCTGGATCGGTCGCGCCATGGATGCCGCCGGCGGGTTGCTGACGGCCTGGATGAAGCCGGAGAACGTCGTCGGTTTTCCCGAAGATCATGTCCAGCGCACCGACCGTCATCCGATGGACTGGATTGCCGCCTGGATCGACAGGAAGGACTGGGGGCGCGGCAATATCGGCATCGAGCTTGAGGCCTACTACTATTCGCCAAAGGCGCATGCGCGCCTGACAGCGGGCCTGCCAAACGCAGTGTTCCACGACGCCGACCTGATGGTGAACTGGATCCGCAGCGTCAAATCGGAAGCCGAGATCGGCTACCTACGCAAAGCCTCGCGTCTTGCCGAGGCGGCGGTCACCGCGGCATATGAGGTGATAGCGCCAGGCGTTCGCGAGTGCGACGCCATCGCCAAAATCCAAGCCGCTCAGGTAGCTGGATCGCCGGATTTCGCCGGCGACATCACCGCCCTGCCACCGACAATACTGGGGGGCGAAAATGCATCGGCGCCGCATATCATGTGGAGCGATCGTCACTTTGGCCACAACGAAACCGTCGCGCTCGAGCTGGCCGGCGTTGTTCGTCGCTATGCCGCCGGTCTGGCGCGGACGCTTCAGCTGGGCGCCATGCCAGCCAAGGTCGGCGACACCGGCAAGGCCGTGCTCGAAGGCATGGAGGCCGTGCTTTCGACCATCAGGCCTGGCGTCTTGGCGGAGGACATCGAGGCGAGCTGGCGCAAGGTCATCCAGAGCTACGGCCTGAAGAAGGAATCCCGCATTGGCTATTCGATCGGCGCGGCCTATCCGCCAGACTGGGGCGAGCACACGATTAGCCTGCGCCAAGGGGATAAGACAATCCTGAAGCCAGGCAATGTCCTTCATTCGATCCTCGGCATGTGGATGGACGGCTGGGGGATCGAAGTGAGCGAAACCATCCTCGTCACCGCTGACGGCTGCCAGACTCTGACCAGCTTCCCGCGAGAGATCTATGTCAAACACTGAACGGCAATGATGGATCCCGCGCTGGAACGCCGATGATCGAACGGCGCCAACTCCATCGCAATTCGGCAACCGTCGAGCAAAAAGAGCGATGCGCCGGCCTTCGAAATCAGTGTTCGAAGAAGCCGGTTCAGCGGCATGAGGCAGAGGCCCGCTTCGGTATTGCCGTCGAAGCCGTCGCGGCTGCCGGTACCGGCCTTTGGCGTACGTTCAGCTTCTTGCAGCGTGCCCGCGCGCGACGACTGGCGTAGCGGCGGGTTCGATCAACGTGGGAAGGGCGACGCCCAGGTTCTGGCAACCGACGCTAGACGTTTGATCCAGGTTTTGATGCGGCTTGTCCTCCGAATCCGGGATGCGCTATGTGCCGGGTTCTTCATGGGAGCGCCACGACGACAGCGGTGTTCCGTCGAGCGATACAGCATGAAAGAGCCTGAAAGCGTTATCAAGCTCACCCATCATCGAGAAGAATGACTCTGCATCAGGTCCCGGCATAACCCAATCAAGTATGCAGGGTCTGCTCGGGCTCGGCTTTCGGGTCGCCACGCAAAATTGGCACGGAGCTTGTCCACCTTTGGAAGCTTAGCCCCTCACGCCGCAGGAATTGCCAAACGGTGTCATGTGAGACCTTCACACCATGTGCCTCAAGCTCGGCTTTCAACTGATGCAGTGTCAAATGCGGGGCCTTGTCGATTCGCTCCTGAATGAAATCCCGGTGAGGTTCCAGAACGCGCTTTCGGTGGCCACCCATCTTGCGAGGCTCGATAGAACCGCTCATTCGGTAGCGCTGCGACCATTTAACGGCGGAAGAAACTGCAATCCCAAAACGAGCCGCGACCGACCGGCAGCTCTCGCCAGCTTCAATCGCAAGTACGATGCGCTCGCGCAGGCTCTTGGAGAGGGGTGCTGTCATTCAAGCTTCAGTCCTGGTTAATCTTGATAATGCGAACCTAGGCAAGAACTGAACCCGGTACGTTTCACTGCTCTGAGATTCTATGTCAAATTCAGTTTGCCGATCGGATTCATCTTACGACAAGATGGTCTCGCTATCAGATGCACTTAGAACGTCAGACCCCTAAGGCGTCTGCGCCGTAGCAAGCTCTGAAGTGGAGGCATGCTGGCCTCCATGAGACCAATCTTTGCCCAGCAATAAAATGGGCGGAGTTGGACAGCAGCGGTCCTTTCGCGACGGATGTCGCGCAAAGCGCCAGTTGCCAGACTGACTGGCCATCGCCTTCGGGTAACGAGAGGAACTGCGCCTCGATCCATCAAAGCCTCTAGGCCAATACTTCGCTGACCGGTCGGGACGGGACTGAACGCTCCATGACCGTAGTCCCTCAGCGGGTCAAGGCCATGCAATCGGGGACGAAGACTCAATGCGGATCTTTCAAACCGCTTCCTTGACGGCAGAGAGGAACTGCTTGGTGCGGTCGCGCTGTGGGCTGGTGAACAATATTTGCGGGGGCGCCTGCTCCTCTATCGAGCCGCCATAAAAGAAGCACACGCGGTCAGAGATGTCGCGAGCAAAGCCCATCTGATGCGTGACCATGATCATGGTTAGATTGTGCTCGGCGACTAGCTTTCGAATGACATGTGTCACCTCGCCGATGACTTCGGGGTCGAGGGCGGAAGTGACTTCGTCGAAAAGCATCACCTTGGGCCGCATCGCCAACGCGCGGGCTATGGCGACGCGCTGTTGTTGTCCTCCTGATAGACGGGAAGGATGCTGGTCGCGCTTGTCGATCATACCCACCATTTTCAGGAGCTCTTCGGATCGCTCAAGCGCCTCTTTCCTCGAAAGCCCCAGTACCTGGACTGGGCCTTCCATGCAGTTCTGGATCGCGGTCATATGCGGAAACAGGTTGAAGTGCTGGAAACACATCCCGATCGAGGAGCGAATCTTCCGCTGGTATCGCTCGTCTGCCGGCACAAGGATCCCATCGCGGGGCATGTGTGTCAGCGGCTTGCCGTCGACGTATATCACGCCGCCATTGATAGTTTCGAGTGTCATAAGGGCTCGCAACACCGTGGTCTTCCCGGACCCTGAGGGTCCTATAATGGTAACCATCTCTCCTTCGGCCACGTCAAAATCGAGGTGGCTGATGACGTTGAGCCTTCCATAGCTCTTGCTGACGTTCATGAACCGGACCATGGGGCGGTCATTCTCCGGCAGTTCAAGGGGATAGTCGGTATTGCTCATTTTACAGTCCTAGTCTCAGCCGCAGCCGTCGTTCGAACATCCTGACGAGTCCGGCCGTCGGAAGCGAGATCAAGAGGAAAATCAGGCCAACCAAAGTAAAAGGTTCCAAATACCTGTAGTTCTCGGACCCTAACGCGTTGGCCGTGTGCATTAGCTCCATGACACCAATCACCGACAGCATGGGCGTGTCCTTGAGGATGCCCACCAGGTAGTTGCCGAGGCCTGGCACCGCAGGCGCAAGCGCCTGCGGGATGATGATGCGTACATAGGTGACGCGGGGGGACATGTTCAGCGCACGGCACACTTCCCATTGCCCGGGAGCCACGGAATTGAGGCCTGCGCGGTAAACCTCTGAGAGATAGGCCGAATAGTGCAGACCGATCGCAAAGATGCCGGATACCCAGGGCGACAGGAAAATCCCGAACTGGGGTCCGACGTAGAAAACAAAGAAAATCTGCAGGACCAAGGGCGTGGACCGGATGAATTCAATCAGCTCCCTGACGACAAATGTCAGTGCGGGCCACTTTGTGCGTTGTGCAAGAGCGAGCAGCAGGCCGCCGACCAGAGCGATTGCATACCCGACCCCGGCCGCAATCAACGTGTTGAGGGTTGCCCACAGCAACTGTGGCAGGATCTCCCACGTAAAATCCCAGCGCCAGTTGAATGTCATGCCCTTCCAAGCCTCCGGGCAACCAAGCGTTCGGCCCAGCGCATCATCGGGGTTATGAGGAACCTGGCAAGGATGTAGTAGATAATCAAAGCTGTTCCAAACGCCTGCGCCGACAGATAGGTCGAGGCGTTGATCTGGCGTGTCTGGAACATGAGATCGGCGACCGAGATGAGGGAGACCAGGGCGGTTCCCTTGAGAAGCTCGATCAGGAGATTACCCCACGGCGGAAGCATGATCGCCAGCGCTTGCGGCAGTATGATCCTGCGCATCCTCACGCCCTGCGGCATCGACAGCGCGGTTCCCGCTTCCCATTGTCCGCGCGGAACTGACTCTATGGCGCCGCGCACAATCTCGGCGCCATAGGCACCGATATTGAGGCCGACGGATATGTAGCCGGCGGTGAAGTTCGGAAGCGTTATACCAAACAGCGGCAACACGAAGAAAATCCAATATAGCTGCACCAGCAGCGACGTTCCGCGGAACACTTCAATGTAAATCACCGAAGCGCCGCGGACCAGCGGGTTTCTCGAAATCTTTCCAAGTCCTGCCACATGGGCGACCAAGATCGCAATGAGAGCAGCGAGCAGGAACTGCGTGCATGTGACCAGCGTTCCCTGCAGTAGAACGGGCTTAAATTGTTGGAGAAACTCCAAAATTGACATTCACCATCCTCTTTACGCATCGGAACTAAGGCCTAGTCCCGAATGCCACCGTCAGTGGAGGGCGCTAGCTCTGCGGTCCTGTTTCTTGGGCATAGGGTCGAATCTCAGAGCTCACATGACCCGACAAATGTCCTTCCATAACCCTCCGTCTGGCCGTTAAGGTAGCACGCTTCCAAGACCGATTTTGGCTCGTATAGCTCTTGCCACGCAGGAAATCTGCGTTCTTTTTGGTATTGGCGCATAATCTGATCGAGGAAAGACCTGTTCCGTTATGGGGGCAGCGCCAGGGGGAGACAACCCCGGCGGGAAGCCGTACCCAGCAACTCGGCATCCGCCACATTGCAATGACCTGGCTGGCGCCGTCCGGCGGCGACCCCTCCCCGGAATACCAGAAATCGCGTGATCTCACATGCGCAGAAGGCATCAGGGTGGCGAGGTGCAGTGCGCGACATAGCAGAGCTGCGGGTCCTCATGCGGAACGTGCTGGCCCTTCCGGCAAGAGCTGACGCCGCATCGCTGGAGCTTTAACGCAAGCGTTCGCCAACGACGCCAAGGCCGTCCGTAAGGCAGCGCGGTACCCGTTCGAGGTCGTCCGAATCTTCGCGAAGGATGTCCGAGAAATTCTGCTCGAAAAGAGGGAGTGGCGGTGCCGCGGGCCAGACATATGACCTGAACCGCAATAAGTTGAGCAATTTTTCAATCCTGAACTGGCAGCCGTGGCCCTCTGATCAGCCCATCGCGTCCGGCGCTACGTTCGCGCAACGAAAAAGCTTGGCAAATGCCGGCGTCTCGGCCGCCACACCCAACGTGTGGCGGATGGCGAACAACTGCTGGCGACAACTAGGTCAAGTGGAGCTGTTGCGGACGCTGTTGCCCGAACCAGACAAGGGTTGTGAGATCCGGATGCCAATATTTCTGGTCTGCACGTAGCCATCAAGGGCTTCCTGACCCTTTTCCCTACCGTAGCCAGACTTCTTCACTCCACCGAACGGCGTTTCTACGCCGCCGACGTACCATCCATTCACGTACACTTGGCCAGCCCAAAGGCGATCCGCGCTCCAAAGAGCCCGGTCGATATCCCGGGTGAAAACGCCCGCTGCCAAGCCTTGATCGGTATCGTTTGCCAGTTCGATCCCTTTTATCGGATCATCGAAAGCAGTAACGGAAAGAACAGGGCCGAAGACTTCTTTCTGGAAAAGACTACTATTTGGCGCGACATCGGCAAATACAGTCGGCGCCATGAAATAGCCGCTTCGCACCGAAAGTGCAGTTCCGCCGGCCACAAGCCGTGCCCCTTGCGACAGGGCCATCCGGCAGGCGCTCTCGACCCCTCTCGCTGCTTTTGAGAGATCAACGGGGTGATGTCGCAGTTTTCGCGTCCTGGTCCAATTGAGAGTCCTTCGACGCAGGCCTTCACTCTTTCTAACGTTTCATCAGCGATTGAACGCTCTACAAGCAATCTTGTTAGGTTGTTGCAATTCTGGCCAGCATTTAGATAGGTTCCGATACGCACCGCTTCCACGACGGCGTCGAGATCGGCATCGGAATAAACGACAGCGGCTGATTTGCCGCCCAGTTCCATGATGCAGGGTACGATGCGCTCCGCTGCAGCCTTGAGGACGGTTCGCCCGGTTGCCATGGAGCCCGTAAAGACGATGTGGCGAACATCGGGATGATCGATCAGCGCCTGGCCTGCCGTCTGGCCATACCCAGTGAGCACGTTTACGGCTCCGGCAGGCAGGCCCGCGGTCTCACAGGCGCGAGCAAGTTCTATGCCTGATAAAGGAGCCAGTTCGGGGGACTTCACTACCACTGAGTTACCAGTTGCAATGGCGCAAGCTAGTGAACGGGCCGTCAGTTCGAGGGGGCCGTTCCAAGGAACGATCTGGGCTGACACTCCGAAGGGGCTTCTAACCGTATAGTCAACAAGATCCGCCCCCCGCGGAATAGAGCGACCTTCGAGCTTGTCCGCCAAGCCAGCGTAGTACCGCAGGTATCTGACGGCGGTCCGAACCTCGCCACGGGCAAGGTCCAACGCCTTCCCAGTCTCTATGCAGTTAATGATCGCGACCTCGTCGCTGCGTGCCTCAAGTGCGTCCGCCACGCGGAAAAGCATGCGCCCACGGTCGTACGGGTGCATGTCTATCAAAACGCGGTCGCGAAAGACACGGTCGGCGGCAGCAACGGCGAGATGCACTTCTTCAGGTCCTGCCTCTGCAATAACCGCTACCGTCTCTCCGTTTGAAGGGTCATCAACCTCGATCCGTTTGCCAGACGAACAATCTCTCCACTCCCCATCGATGAAATTCTTGATCACTTCTGCGCTCGACATCAAAGTCCTCCAGTTTACCCATTATCCGATCCGAGCCGGTCAAAAGAAGCGCAGGCTTTCGCTGAGTCATTAGGGAGGCTCCTTCGCATTTGCGCGTTTCGGGCCTGCAGAGCATTAGGGCGGCTTGCAGAGGCTCGGGCCGAATTAATATTGGCCGTTTGTGAGCCGGACTCAGCTATTCTGGAGCCGAACCTCGAACCGCAAGTTGGCCGCGGTTGCAATGCCCGGGGTGGTTCAAAAGGCTGGGTTGGCAGTTTGAGAACTTATCTAGCACCCTTGAAGATTACAGCATCAGGAGCTGGCCATGGCCGACTATTGGCTTCCCATATTGCGCGAGCCTCAATGCGTCCCACAGCATAGCCTGGTTTGCAGTTATCACTGGCTTGCCGAGGCGCGCCTCCAGGCGGTCGATTATGCTTGAAGTCCGAAGGAGGGTGCATGGGATGAAAAGAGCTTCAGCTTCAGAGGAATCGAACGAGCAAGAGGCCTCGAAGATACTTTCCGGGGAAAGTCCGGCGATGTCGGAATCATTTTTGCAGTGGAATGAAGCAGACGCGCAGACCGAAATACCCGACCTGCTGAGGGCCTCGGTGACGACAGCGCCTACCTGATCGATATAAGGTGTGAGCATGGCGATGCGTTTCACCTCGAGCCTGTCGAAGGCGCGCAAAGCTCCTGTCATCGGTGAGGTTAAGGAGGCCCCGGGTCGGGTTGTCTGTAGCTCCTCTTCAAACCTTTTCTGCGAGATGATGGCTGATCCCGATGTGCAGGCGTAGGCAAATACTTTGACGACACCTGGCGGGTCGAATAGCTCGCCAACCTTAGCGATCTCATCAACATGGCGGTAGAGGTTTTCGACCGTACTGGGCTCGTGATGCTTCATCCTGGCGGCACAGAAACTGATGCCGTCATCATGCATCATTCTGCGCAATTCAAGCTCTGTGAGGACGTCGTTGGACGGGGTTATCAATCCGATGACGGTCTCAGTTGCCACAGCAGGATATGATGGCTCAACGTGAGTGGTGTAGAACGCAGTCTCACTAGGCATCTCAAAGTTCTCCGTGCGTACGATCCGTTTCCGGATTAGACTCGTACTTTCTGATATGTCATCCCTGGTTTTTCGCAGAGCGGCTGCTGATGAAATTGGCTGTGCTAGAGGCAGTCGCCTGCCTCTAGCACACAAGTTTTCAGCGATGAGCGCAGACCCATTCTGTTGTTGTATCGCCTGGCAACGCCTTCTCGTCGTAACCATCTTCTGCCGCAGCCTTCATCATCTCAGGCGTTCCGAGATAGCGCTTCAGTTCGGTATTGAATTTTGCCACGAAATCTTTGTCTGAATTCCTAAATCCAATACCTATCCAAGCGGACGATTCCTCCGGCATCAAGGCGGGATTGGTGGCCTCCACCTTCCCTCCAGATTTTTTGGCGATATCCTGGACGACTGTATAAGACGTCACTCCGGCGGCTGCTCGACCAGCGATCACCGCCGCAAGAATTTCGGTACCTCCTGGAACCTCCATAATCTGCGATGCGGGCACGCCCAGCTTCTTAGCGATCTCGATGCCAGCGTAGCCTGCCCCAGTCACCATGGTCGCATTCTTAGTCACCAAATCCTTGTACGTAGTGATTTGTTCCGGATTTCCGGATTTCACCATGAAGACATCTGTTTCTTTAGAAACAGGCTCCGAGAATGTTATGTTGTCGCACCTCTTTTTATTGATATACATGCCACCTGTAATTAAATCCAACCGGCCGGCTTGCAGCCCCGGGATCAACCCACCCCAATCGGTCACCACAGGCTCGATATTGGTGTAACCCATTGAACGAAGAACCCCTTCGGCAATGGCATTTACGTACCCCAGAGGCTTGTTGCCCTCACCAGGATATGCCTGTGGCGGCTCGGAAGCAAAGCCGAGACGAATTGTCTTGCCGCTTGCCGCGCGATCAGCAAGCTCACCTGTGTAAGCGGGCGCCGTCAGACCGACGACGACGAGCCCAATGCTCAGAAAAATCTTGGTTGTACGTTCCATTCTGTTCCCTTTTCTTGTTCTGTTGAACGCGCGCCTCTCGGCGGCGATGGGCGTTCTTCCTTTGCACTTCGAGCAAGAGACGCTTGCATCAGGTATGATAGGCCATTTTAAGTGCTCCTTTCTGCGAAGAACGCAGCTCTTGGGCATTGCAGCTGCAAAACTTCCCGCCCAAGCGCAGAGATCCTGCGTGCACGAGCACCATCGAAATGGATGACTTAATACGGCTGAGCAGATCGGTGGAATGCTGCGGAGGGCACGGGGAGCATCTTCGCAACGCGAGAGACCTGAGCCTCAGCCGGCATTTTCGTGTCTCCGGTGCCTTCAGCGGCGCCGGAAGACAATCTCTGGATCTTAATCCTGAAGGCGGTCGTCGAGGGGCGCGAGCGCGAGCAGCAGGCCGCCGACCAGAGCAATTGAATACCCGATCCCGGCCGCAACCAACGTGTTGAGGGTAGCCCACAGCAACTGTGGCAGGATCTCCCACGTAAAATCCCAGCGCCAGTTGAATGTCATGCCCTTCCAAGCCTCCGGGCAACCAAGCGTTCGGCCCAGCGCATCATCGGGGTTATGAGGAACCTGGCAAGGATGTAGTAGATAATCAAAGCTGTTCCAAACGCCTGCGCCGACAGATAGGTCGAGGCGTTGATCTGGCGTGTCTGGAACATGAGATCGGCGACCGAGATGAGGGACACCAGGGCGGTTCCCTTGAGAAGCTCGATCAGGAGATTACCCCAAGGCGGAAGCATGATCGCCAGCGCTTGCGGCAATATGATCCTGCGCATCCTCACGCCCTGCGGCATCGACAGCGCGGTTCCCGCTTCCCACTGTCCGCGCGGAACTGACTCAATGGCGCCGCGCACAATCTCGGCGCCATAGGCACCGATATTGAGGCCGACGGATATGTAGCCGGCGGTGAAGTTCGGAAGCGTTAAACCAAACAGCGGCAACACGAAGAAAATCCAATATAGCTGCACTAGCAGCGACGTTCCGCGGAAGATCTCTATGTATACAACGCTTACACTCCGGATAGGCCACTTGCTCGACAGTTTGCCGATGCCTGCGGCCCCGGCGGCAGCTACAGCGACCAGCGTAGCAAGCAAGAATTGCGCGCATGTGACCAAGGTCCCCTGTAAGAGCGCCTGGCCATAGTTTTGGAGAAACTCCAAGATTGACATTCGCCATCCTGCGTCAGACACGGCCGGGAGGCAAGCCTCCGGCCGTGTCTGGGCGGGGTCAGCGGTTGGCGCAAACCCACTCCGCACTCTTGTCATTTGGTAGCAGCTTTGCGTCGTAGCCATAAGGCTCGACAGCCTTCATCATCTCGGGCGTACCGATGTATTTTTTCTGAGCCTCGTTGAACTTCTCCACAAAGTCCTTGTCCGACTCTCGGAAGGCTATGCTGACCCAGTTTTGAGTTGATTCCGGCATTGCATCCGGGTCGGTTACGTCAAGTTTTCCACCCGATTTGCCAGCCACAGATCGAGACAACAGGTATCCCGATGCCCCGGCATCTGCTCGTCCCGCCTCGACCGCTGCAAGAATTTCTGTCTGTCCCGGCACTTGCATGATTTGATCTTCCGGAACTCCTGCCTTTTTCGCTTGCTCTATATTGCTATATCCTATGCCGGTCACCATAGTCGCCCCCTTGGCTGCGATATCTGCATAATTGTGCAGCCCTTTAGGATTGCCAGCTTTGACGATAAGCGCGTCGGTCACTTTCGCCAAAGGCTCGGAAAATGTAACGCTTTGGCACCTTGATTTAAGGATGTAGAGCCCCCCGGTAGCCATATCAAACCGTCCAGACTGCAGTCCGGGTATAAGTCCGCCCCAATCTGTTACGACGATCTCTACGTTTTCGTAGCCCATCTGCTTAAGGACGCCGAGAGTAATCGCGTTTACAAACCCTACTGGGTGACCATTACTGTCCGGAAAGGCGAACGGCTCTTCGTTCGCGAAGCCGATGCGGATGGACTTGCCGCTGGCGATACGGTCGGTTAGTTCTCCTGCGTGGGCCTGAAAAGCGGCAAGCGCGACGGCAAGGCCCAAGCCAGCCGCAATGTATGAAAGTCTGATCTTCATTTCTCGTTCCCTTCTTATTTGTTGAATTATCCAGCAGCCCGGGATGGGCGTTTCCAGCTTTGTAGAAGCGTCTTTTTTTGCAGAAGCTGATCTCCTATTTCGTTGAGTAACAAACCGGTGTTGGGCGATTGCCGCATAGTCCGGGCCCGCCAAGGCGTTATTCGAAAAGTTGATGGGCTAATAATCAGTCGATAACGACCAAGCGGCGCTCCACATCGCAGAAGCGCTGGCCGCCCTTCGCTGTGACCACGAAAGGTTCTGAGATCGCTGCGCCAAAATCGTCGAGCCACACTCCGGATTGGAAGTGGAAGCACATTCCTTCCTGCAATAGCGTTGTTTCACCCGCGCGGATGCTGATAGTGCGTTCGCCCCAGTCCGGCGGGTAGCCAACACCGATTGAGTAGCCGACGCGGCTGTCTTTGCTGTAGCCATTCCGTTTCAGTGTACGTTGGAATACGGCGGCTACCTCTTCGACGGCCACGCCCGGCTTGGCCGCTTCGAGTGCGAGGTCGCCGCCTTCAACGATCACGGAGGCCAGACGCGAGATTTCTTGTGGCGGCTGTCCGACGTGAATTGTGCGGGTCAGGGGCGCGTTATAGTGGCGACGTGCCGCGCCAAGCTCCATCACCACTAGCGCTGACTCGGGGATCGCCTGGCCCGTCCATGTGAGGTGGCAAGTGCTCGTCCCCTCACCAATCTGGATTAGGGGACACAGACCAGTGTAGTCGCCGAACTTGCCCTCACCCAAAATCTGATTGCGGTAAATGTCCCCTACGACCTCATAGTCGCGAACCCCCGGCTTGAGCTTCGCAATCGCCTCTCGCATAGTTCTGCTAATGATACGACCCGCCTCTCGCATATAGACGAGCTCGGCTTCTGACTTGACGAGCCTCGCCCAGTTTACAAGTTCCCGACTGTCCGAGATCTTCGCATTAGGCACGCCTCTAACAAGGTGCTGATGGGCCCGCGCGGTGTAGTAGTGAGTGTCGAGCTCGACGCCGATGCGATCGGAACCCCACCCTTTGGAATTGATGAGCCCGCACAAATCATCGAAAGGATGATTTTCCGGATGGTGA
The DNA here is from genome assembly GCF_003952605.1 of Mesorhizobium sp. M1A.F.Ca.IN.022.06.1.1. Taxonomy (NCBI): domain Bacteria; kingdom Pseudomonadati; phylum Pseudomonadota; class Alphaproteobacteria; order Hyphomicrobiales; family Phyllobacteriaceae; genus Mesorhizobium; species Mesorhizobium sp. M1A.F.Ca.IN.022.06.1.1. The sequence continues at coordinate 2,070,344 of NZ_CP034455.1, forward strand.
ACCAAAGTCTCCGCGAATCCGAAGATGTTCTCGGCCGGCAAGTTTGTTGTAACGGTAGCCGATTTTGCGTCGATCGGGCGCCCGAACCAAAGAGGCATATCCTCGTTGACATGGACTAGCACTGCCTGCGGCGTGTAGAAGGACCAACTGTCGTAGCCCGTAAGCCAGTACATATTGGCTGGATCCTGGCAGATGAGGAGATCAAGACCAGCTTTTTGCATCCGCTTCTTCGTGTCCTGGACGCGCCAGTCGAACTCCTCACGCAGAAAAGGTTTTTGGTAGCTCATGCATATGATCCTTCTCGAAATTGAGCATGTGCGCTCTTGAGTTCGCCCAAGCTCGTGCGGCCCAGGACGACCGCAGGCGACGCCCGGAAATCTTGATGCCCATTCTCGCACGTCCCAGTTTGCTTGTGTTGCGGGTGCTCAGGCGAGCATTTGTCTCAAGGCATTCTCAGTCAAATGCAGTGTTTATATTGGCATCATCTCGCTTCGAGATGCCGGGGCCTGCAGACAAGAAATTGCGCGTTGAAGAATGCCGCTGGCTTCGACTAAAGACGCCCATGTCACCTGACGCTGGGCCATCTGCACCCATCGTGCCCATATGGATTTTGTCTTCGGCTTGGGCACCGGCGCTTACGACAATCGTGGCGGCGCGGGGCAGCCGCTATGCTGGGAACCACTGCCCAAGGTCCTGATATTTATAAGGGCGCCGGTTCCCTCGACCCCTGTCGGCACGTGCTTGGGTGCCGATCTCGGCGCGTTCCCGCTCCAGAGTCACCATCCGATTATGTTGCACGGCGGCCCTTCAAGTCATCACCACATTTACCCTGGTGCATTCTGCTGGAGTCACGCTGCATTGGGCCGCCTCACGGCGCAGAAATACTGCACTCCTGGTATGCAGATCAGCGGAAATCAGAGCATATCTGACAATATTTTATTGGCCACGACCAGTCCGCCTTAGCCCGCGCTTTCGCCCAAGCTCCAACAGGTTTCAAATGGCCAGCAAAGTACCATCGCATGTCGAATACGTTGTCATCGGAGGCGGCATAATCGGCCTCTCGATAGCCTATCACCTGACACGTCTCGGCCACCGGGACGTTCTGCTTCTGGAGCGCGACCAACTGACATGCGGCACGACCTGGCATGCTGCGGGCCTGGTGACGCAACTCCGCGCCAACGAGACCATGGCAAAGCTCGCTCAATACTCTGCGGATCTGTTCAGGGACCTCGAAAATCTAACCGGTCAGGCAACTGGTTTTCGGCAAACCGGCTCCATCACTGTCGCCGCGACCCAGGACCGCCTAGAAGAGCTTAAGCGCGGGTCTTCGATGGGCCGCTCGTTTGGCCTGGACGTGGAGATGATAAGCGCTGCGGAAGCCCGACGCCGCGTTCCATTGCTCGATGTCAGTGATGTCCTGGGGGCGGCATGGATCGCTTCCGACGGGATGACCAACGCTATCGATACCGCCCGTGCTTTCGCAACTGGGGCGAGGCAGGGTGGAGCAACGATCCTTGAGCGGACACCCGTCACGCGCATCCTCGTCGAGAAGGGCCGTTTTGTCGGCGTGGAAACCAGTCAGGGAACGGTCCGAGCTGAACGGGCGGTCATCTGCACCGGCCTATGGACGCGGAATATAGCTGCTGAACTTAACTGGTCGGTGCCATTGCAGGCTGCCGAGCATTTCTATGTTGTCACCGAGGCGATTCTCGACCTACCCCATGACCTACCGACGATCCGCGATATGGACGCGCGCGTATATGCAAAGGCAGACGCCGGGAAATTGCTCGTAGGTTTCTTCGAGGCCAATGGCAAACCTTGGGGCATGAACGGCATCCCCCAGGATTTCAGCTTCGATTCGTTGCCCGAAGATTTCGACCACATCGAACCGTATCTCTCTGCGGCCATCGAGCGCATGCCCGTCCTGGCAAATGTCGGCCTCCAACTGAATTTCAACGGCCCTGAGAGCTTCACGCCTGATAACCGGTTCCACCTCGGGCCATCGCCTGAAATTCAAGGTCTGTATGTCGCCTCTGGATTCAATTCCTGCGGTATCGAATCCTCGGGTGGTGCGGGCAAGGTCATGGCAGAGTGGATGTCGACAGGCTTGCCAGCGGGAGACTGCTGGGAGATGGACGTCCGGCGGTCAATGCCCTTCCAGCGGAACAGGCGGTATCTTTACGACCGCACGGTGGAGGCGGTCGGCAACCTCTGGTCGGTTCATTTGCCGCATAAGTCGCCGAAGACGGCACGCAACGTCCGCGTATCCCCCCTGCACGATCGCTTGTCCGCCGTCGGCGCGAATTTCGGTGAAAGTGCTGGTTGGGAACGCGTTCAATGGTTTGGTGCACCTGGATCCCCAAATGAAAGCCATGCAACCTATCGCCGGGACGAATGGTTCGAGCGAAGTGGCGCGGAGCATACCGCCACCCGCTCCGGCGTCACTCTGTTCGACCAAACCTCCTTCGCGCACCTTCTGGTGCAGGGTTCGGATGCCCTTGCGCTGCTACAGTGCTTGTCCACGAACGACGTGAACGTAGCGGTCGGCCGTGTTGTCTATACGCCGTGGCTGAACGAGCGAGGCGGTATGGAGTCCGACGTCACTATCGCACGCATCAGTGACGAGGAATTTCTTGTCGTGACAGCGGCGGTCCAACGCACCCGTGATCTCGCCTGGCTGCGCTTGCATGCCAAGGGAGCCGGCCACGTCTCGGTTGCCGACGTATCATCCGGATATACGACCCTCTCCGTGATGGGTCCGCGATCGCGTGAGTTACTGGAGCGCGTTAGTCCTGCGGATTTTTCTAACGAGGCATTTCCCTTCGCAACGGCTCGTGAAATCGAGGTCGGGTATAGCCTCGCGCTCGCATTCCGGATGACCTTTGTCGGCGAGTTGGGCTGGGAACTTCACATCCCGACCGAACAAACACTAGGGGTTTACGACGCCCTGGTGGCCGCCGGTGCCGATCTCGGCCTAGGCCACGCCGGATATGTCGCTCTCAACACGCTGCGCCTGGAAGCGGGCTACCGTGACTGGGGTGCAGATGTTGGTGATGAGGACACCCCGTTGGAATCGGGACTGGGGTTCACGGTTGCCTGGGATAAGCGCGAGGATTTCATCGGACGCGCTGCACTCGAGGCCCAGCGCGGCAAACCCTTGCGCCGGCGGCTGGTCCAGCTCGCTGCCGCAGATGCCAAATCGTTGATGTTCGGGACCGAGCCTGTCTGGCGTAACGGCAGCCTTGTCGGATACCTGCGATCGGCTGGATTTGGCCACACTGTCGGCTGTGGCATCGGCATGGGATATCTCACGGCAGAAGCCGGGGTGACGGCTGATTGGCTGTCCGGAGGGTCATTCGAAATCGAGATCGCTGGGGAGCGCTATTCCGCCATAGCTTCTCTGCGGCCATTCTATGACGCCGGACGCAGCCGCGTGAAGGGCGAGTGGCGTGCTGTGGAGGAGTTGGTGGCGAAAGAGCTCCTCAAGGCCTGAAAACTAGACTGCGCAATCTTGGACGACTGAGCTGCGCCTCTGGTCGACCAGCACGCGCTGCATCGGGTCGCGCATCGATTGGGGATAAGATGCCCACAACGCGGCCCGCTATGACGTCGTTGCTACAGGCCAGCTTAACGCTGGCCTCGTTTCAACGGCCCTCAGCCAGGGCAACGGTATTTGTGCTCTGGCTGGCATAACGTGGGCGAACGGCAGCTCATGGGCTTGTCTCGCAATCGCATCGGCAATTTCGTGCAACCGTATTGGATTTTAGCGCAGTGAAGGCCGCCAAACTTATCCAGGCTTGTGAGACGCTCGGTGTCCCAGCTGTATACGCCATCCGCTTGCCATGACCCGGTTTCGGGTCGCACGCCGGCCATGCTCGGCCAGTGCGTGGATGGAGGGAACAGCCTAGTTCCTCATCTTGAATTTGCACGGCGCCGAGATTGCTCGGTCTGACGACGGAGCTGGATTGTCATGCCTCGCGATGGCGCGCCCAGTTAGCTAGCAACCCTGCGTACCTATCTGAGGTGCGCGCGGGCAGAGTTTAAGAGGCTATGCAGCGCTAGCAGGCCAAGCCGCCTTCCACCAAGTTGACCCAGTAGCCGATCCCGTAAGGGATTGCATTGTCGTCGAAGTCGTAGGTTGGATTGTGCAGGCCCGCGGTAGGTCCGTTGCCAAGGAATAGGAACGCGCCAGGTCGCGCCTGCAACATGTAAGAGAAGTCCTCCGAGACCATCACCGGCTTGACCTGTTCGTTGACTGCCTCTCGCCCCACAAGACCCCGCGCGGCTGCGGCGGCCAATTCGGTCGCCTCTGTGTGGTTGAACGTCAGCGGCTCGAGACGCCTGTGCCGATATTCCACTTTAGCCCCGAAAGCTGCCGCGATATTTTCAGCGCAGACCTTGATTTGTTTTTCCGCAAAATCACGCAATGCTGGCGATAGGCTCCTAACCGTTCCGCCCAGCGTCACGGAGTCAGGTATGATGTGGTAGGATTCACTTCCGGTGAATTTCGGCACTGACACAACGAGCGCTTCCGTCGGATCGAGGTTTCGGGAAACCAAGGTCTGGAGCGCCGTGATGATCTGTGCTCCGACCACCACCGGATCTATAGTAAAATGAGGCGTTGCAGCGTGTCCGCCCCGGCCTGTGACAGTGATGTCAAACTCGTCGAGGGCCGCCATAATCGATCCGTCGCGAATACCGAATTTGCCAACGTCAATACCTGGCATGTTGTGCATGCCGAAGACTTGGGAGATATTGAACCTGTCCATCAACCCTTCTTGCACCATTCGTCCGGCGCCCTGCCCGTCTTCCTCGGCGGGTTGGAAAATGAGCGCCACCGAACCCTTGAAGTCCCGAGTGGCGGAGAGATGCTTAGCAGCACCCAGCAGCATGGCGGTGTGGCCGTCATGACCGCAGGCATGCATCTTCCCTTCGATCTGGGAAGTCCAAGGCTTGCCGGTAGCCTCGACGATCGGCAGGGCGTCCATATCCGCGCGCAGGCCAATCGTCGGTCCGTCCCCGCCGGCGCCTTGGATCACCGCAACCACACCGGTCTCGGCTATGCCCGTCTCGACATGGTTTATCCCAAAGGAAGCGAGCTTTTCGGCGACGAAGCGGGCGGTGTTGTGCACGTTGTATCCGAGTTCCGGATTCTGGTGGAGGTGACGGCGCCAAGCGATAGCCTCATCATGAATATCCCGGAATTCATCGATGCTGCGCATTCTTGTCTCCTGCACCAAAAATGAGCAGCCCGCGCCTCGCGTCTGCCGGCTTGAACCACATCTGCGCAGCGGGGCTCAGCATCCTAGATGCGCGGTTCCGCGTCGCGTCTCTATCGCTGGAAAACTTCCAGGGTTGAACCCCTACAGTCAAATGCATTGTGTGTATTGACCCCATCTCGCTTCGAGATGAGGCAAACTCCTCGCGTTCACGTGGGCGACAGACTTCTAGATGATCGGCGGTCAGCTGGTGTTCCCGGCTATTCGGCAAGTTCCGAACCAGCCAGATTGATAGCGAGCCGAAGTGACCGGTGTGCCTGCGGCCGCTTGAGCTTGCAGAATTCTACTTGACCAACGACACCTTCATTGCTGCCCCGCGTTCATGAAGTATGGCGTCAGACATTTTCTCGGCGACCATAATCGTTGGGATGTTCGTATTTGCTCGCGGGCAGAATGGCATCACCGACGCATCGGCGATTCTTAAACCGGATAGTCCATGAACGCGGCCTGTCGGATCCGTCACACTGTTCGGATCATGAGCAGATCCCATTCTGCAAGTTGAAGTGGGATGAAAATTCCCAAAAACGTTTTGTCGTACAAAGTAATCAAGAAGCTCGTCGTTATTTAGAAGGTCTGAGATGCTGCGACCATCAGTGATAGCGAATCTGATCAGGCTTCGACGAAGCGACGAGGAACTATCCATAACGGCCGCGAGCAAGGATGTGAGACCGTAGTTCAGACGGTTGTACTTGCCGATCCGCTTTGCTCGTCCAGTCCAGGTAGAAGGAAAAGGGTCGAGCGCCGTATTCGCCAAGGCCTTATGATTAATCAGTCTTGCAACGAATCGAAACGCGTTTTTCAATCGCTCCGCGTCGCGCTGGTCGCTCAACATGTCGAAGTTCACTTCTGGCTCAATGAAATGAGAGGAACTCTTGAGCGAGACAGTTCCTGTCGAATAGACGCGATTAACCCAGAAATTGAGCGTCCCTAGGCGTTTGCCAATGGGATGCCAGGCAGATTTCGCCAGAACCGAGATGGCCATATCGGTAGGCGGGCAACCGTCGTGACCGGATGAATACCGAGCATGCATCTGGATATATCCGGTCGCGGTCGGCAACATCCGATCCTCTGGCTTCAAGTACGCCGAGATGGCGACCCCGGCATGCTCCTGCAGGTTTTTTCCGACTCCTTTAATATCTGCGATGACTTGAATGCCGAGCTCTGATAAGGGTTTAGCCGGGCCAATACCGGATCGCATCAGTATTGCGGGCGAATGAATAGCGCCAGCACATAGGACCACAGTTGGTGCGCTATAGGATTGGCGACGACCGGTCTTACTCTCAGTATCGACGCCAGTTATTTTGCGACCTGAAAGAGTTAGTTTTACGACCGTAGTTTCTGCCAAAATTGTAAGATTTGTCCGAGCGCGGACACTCTCTGGCAAATAAGCCATCGCAGCTGACACTCGGCGACGATTGAGGTTTGTTAGTGGAACAACTGAGTGGCCATCGCGGAACTCACCGTTGAAGTCAGGCCAGAAGGGTATATTTTCATCTTCAAAAGCCGTCGACACCGCGTTCACGAATCCTGACCACTCTCCTTTGTCGGCACGGCTAATCGGCAACGGCCCGCTGTTGCCGTGGAAGTGATCGCGAAAGTCCAGATCGCATTCGAGTCGGCGGAAATATGGCAGGACGCCTTCCCAATCCCAACCCGTTGCCCCGGTGGAGGCCCACTCATCATAATCGGCGGGTCCACCCCGATTGGCGACTTGAGCGTTGATACTGGAGCCTCCACCTATGACTCGAGCTTGCTCATAGTGCACACGTCTGTCGCTATTTCGCGCAACGGCTGCAGTAAGTGACGGCCACTGATATCGTTGATTGTAGTAAGCGCGCGTCGGGTTCCCATCTAGAATATCATCAGGAATTTCGTTGGGGAGAAAGTCAGGCCCAGCTTCGACGAGCAGGACGTGACTACCATCGGCCGACAACCTGTTCGCCATAACGCATCCGGATGAGCCACCACCTACAATTATATAGTCAAAAAGCAACGATTTCTCCCCATCTTGCGGCAGCAAGCTAGCACAGTTCTAGAGCGGAAATTTGCGAATGAGATCATTCCTGGGCAGGAAAGCCCCGATTTTTTGCAATTTCCGCAGAAACACGCGATTCTCCTGCACGTTACGAAGAGAGCGAATTCCTTCCCCTTACAGACATTAAAAGCACCCATCTTGACAGAAGCCGTGGGAAGAGTTTCCACACGCGCAATGATCGGCAGGAGTGCTGCTCCCTTGTCTTTTCGAAGTTTCGGCTGCCAGTCTTTGCAGCCGTTTCCGGTCTTCGAGTTTCGTCAGCGCTCTGCTGAAGGATTTTGAGGCGATTGCAGTGGCGCGGCTTTTTCGCGAGGCTATCTCGAGGCTGCGGCATTGCTAGCGCGTCGGACGTTCAGATTGAATCGCGAGGGATTCCAATGAGGCGTGGTTCATGATTCACCTCCGTGAGGAGGTGATTTGTCAGCACTTTGAGTCACTCACAAGGCTTCGCGCCGTGGACCAGCAGCTGACCCCACCGGATCAGCGCGCCGGCGGTAGATGCGCGATCTGCGCACCGAGCTCATAGTAGCCCTCTCTGATGGCCCGGAAGGAGGCGTTCTGCGCCGGGGACACGGGCAGGAACATCGCATCGAGCCGCAGCTCGCCGCTGATATGGCGGGCGAGCTCGCGGCCGAACACGGTGCCCGGCGCGATGCCTCGTCCGTTGAAGCCCGTCAGCGCGATCATGTTTTCCGCTGGGGCGTGAAGGCGTGGTAGATGGTCGTTCGTCATGCCGATCCGACCGTACCACTCATGCTCCAGCTCGACCTCACCGACCTGCGGGAAGAGCGCCCGGATACGCCGCCGTGCCCAGTTGCGATGGATCACGGTTCCGGCGCCGCGGAGCGCGCCGACGCTGCCGACGATGAGGCGGCCGGCATTATCTGTGCGAAAGGCGGTCAGCACGGTGCGGGTGTCCCATGCGCCGTGCCCTTCGGGCAGAATCGTGTGGCGAATTCTGTGGCTCAGCGGCGCAGTCGCAACATGGAAGAAGGGGAGCACCACTTGCTCGCCACGCAGCTCGGGGAAGATGCGCGACGTGTAGGTGTCGGTCGAAAGAACCGCCCACTTCGCCCGGACGGTTCCACCTTGCGTGGCGAGCCGCCAGAGGCGGCCCTCGCGCCCGATGTGCTCGACCGGGCTCGCCGTAAAGACGGTCGCGCCGGCGGCAATCGCCGCACCAGCGAGGCCGCGCACATAGGCGAGCGGTTGGATCGTCCCGGCACGCAGGTCGAGGAGGCCTCCGGGGAAGGCCGAGGTGCCTGTCTTGGCACGCGTCTCCCCGGCGTCGAGGATGTGCACCGGGGCGCCGAGCGCCTGCCACTGCCGAGCTCGCTCCGCGATCTCGGCAACGCCCTTCTTATCGGCTCCACAATGGATCGTGCCGGCCCGCTTCAGCTCGCACTGCAAGTTGTGCTTGTCGACGATCTCGAAGACGGTGCGTGGGGAATCGCGCAGCAAATTAAGCAAACGATCGCCATAGAGCGGACCGAGCGTCTCCTTGAGCGCCGAGGGCATAACCCAAAGGCCCGCATTCACCAACCCGGTGCTTCGCCCGGCGGCGCCAAAACCAATTTCGGCTGCCTCAATCACGACAACGTCCAGGCCCCGCTCGGCAAGGTGCAGCGCAGTGGACAACCCGGTGTAGCCGGCGCCGACGATCGCGACATCGGCGACGAGGTTGCCTCGCAGATTCTCCGTTGCAGGCGGCGGCGGAGCTGTCCGCTCCCAAAGCCCATGGGACCGTCTATCGTTCAGCATTCATCCGCTCTCATAAGGCTGGACGCTGGCTCAGTGCGCACACAACTCAGGGCGCCCGGCAGGAGACTTAGCTCGCTGCCGGGCAGGTGCGCCTTGGGAGGAGGCGTATCTTCGCAAACGTTCTGAACCAGCCGCATCAGGCCCGCTTACAATAAGAGGACCGGACCGCTCAGAGCGCCCTTACTGAATGTAGCGCATGTAAATGGCCGATCTATTCGAATCTTCCGCGTTCACGCAGGAAATCGGCTTTGTGCGGCGACATGTGCATAAAAGCGGAGGTAGGCGAGCGCGTCGGCTCTAGGAAGCAATGACGCCCGTCAGCATAATGGTCTCCTCGCGGATGGCCAATTCACCCTAGACCGCATCGTCTCCTGCACTCGATTTCACCAACATGCTGCGATGAGTACCTTTATCTGTCACCATCTCCGCACCAGGTGGAAGGTAAGGGGCCACAGCGTGTTCCGTTTCGCCAAGGGCAGAAACCGACGTGATCGACCAATCAATCAAGGCAACGGCGTGCTGAAGTATCGCGTCGGTCTGAGGGCGGCTCGGGGAAGCGGCGATGACGTGTCCGATCGTGTCTCGGTAATCGCCTTCCCTGACGATAGGTGTCTTAGGCTGAACATGCAATTTGACCTCCGAGACACCTTCTACGGCAGCCGCTCGACTGGCGCCATCAATCCAATCGAGGATGCCATCACCCTCCGGGAGGAGGAACCGAGCGCCCGCGACATGCGAACGCGTACTTCGCAAATCCGATTCTTCGCCGATAACCACTTTGATGTGCTCGGTAACTAGATCGATACCATAAACCAATTTAACCATTTGAGGACCGGGCGCGCCAGCAAGACGCGGATTGACCTCGATGACGACTGGGCCACGCCTTGTCCAGCGGAATCCAATGTTCGATGGCCCCCAGCCAAGGCTGAGAGCTTCCAAACAGCTTAGCGATACATCGGCGATACGCTGCTGCTCGACGTCAGTAAGCACCGCTGGATAGGTGCACCCACGATGGACAAAATGCGGTGGGCGCCCGAAGTCAGCGCCGCCAATTCCAATGACCTCATTCCCCATTATGTCAGCCCAATAATAGGGGCCTTGTGCGAATTCTTCGACCAGTATCCTGGGCGAAGCCCGCCATTTGTGCTTCCCGCCCAACAGATGGATCGTATGTTTTGCTAGTTCGTCGACGTCGCGGCACAATAGGACACCGCTGCTGCCGCTGCCCACGGCAGGCTTAAGAATTACCGGGAGGTTGATTTCCGCGGCACAGCTTTGTACGTCCGCGGCATTCGATGCTAAGCGATAGGCCGGCATAGGAACGCCGGCCTCCGCGAGGATCTGACGTTGAGTGAATTTATCGCAGCATCGTTCAATCGAACTGGGGTTCGGCCCTGGCAGAGCGAAGGATCGGCATAGCTTACCAACTGTAGCATAGGCTAACTCATCGAGACCCGTAAAGCCGGTGATGCCAGCAATATCATAAGTTGCACGCACCCGGGAACATTCGCTGATCAGGGCATCGAGGTTGTCCGTATCGACGCGGATTGTCTCCATATCGTCTGCTGCAAGATAATCGTACTGGGTTGGGTCAGCCGACAAGGTAATTGGATGAAGGCCAAGACGCTTGGCCGCTTTAACGTATAGCTCACCAGTACTTCTGTTGCCTTCAACCAGGATGAGAGCTCTTTTTGTCATTGCCGTCGATCTCCGCAGTGTGCAGTGCGACGGCCTGGGAGTAAACAGGCGTCGACTTGTTGTTCGGCCTGACGTCAGCCTCCAAGAGAAGCTACCATGCTCAGCGATCTGATCTCGCGAAGATTTTGTAAAGTTAGCTGAATGATTTGTTGCGATTTTTGACCACCCGGCTGGGATCCGGTTGGCTCTCGCTGAATAGTCGCTGGGGCGGTGCTTGCCTGTCTCCGTTTTTTTGGCCAGCAGCCGTCGGCGCGCTGATGAGGCCGTCGATGTCGCCGGCTACCGTACGCGCACTTTGACAGGACCTTCAACATCAGCAGATCACCGGTCCGCGAGCGGGCTAGATATCGACGAGGCAAAGCCAGTGGATGGAGGAGCAGGGCTCAGCGCCAATCAGCGACGCACGGATGACGCCGGGCATCGCCTCGAGACTACTTAGCGGGCATGAGCACGCGACACTCCCTCGTGTCACCTTGCGCCCGATGCAGATCACGACGTCCTGGTCGATCGTCGCCTAGAAAGGGGCAAGCAGGAGACGCACTGGAATGCTTGGAATGCCCGCTCGCTGGCCGACGACACGACATGGGTAATCCTCGACCGGATGTTGTTCGTGAGGCTCAGCCGCAAGACCACCTCGATCTCGATGCACGCGCTGGACCGGTGGGAATATCCGGCGAGATTGACAACCTTGTGCCCTCCCGCAGCTTTCAGGGGAGTAGGGGGCTCATGCGCCTGCATCCGGCTTGGTTCAATTTTTCCAAATCGCAACTACGGGTTCTCAACATTTCTGAAAGTTACGACGAGAGATACTGTGCCGGTCGGGTGCTAGGTCAGCGTTCTGGTGCGCGATGTGCCCTGTGAAGACCCCAAACCAGCATCGACGACTAAACCTCCGCCGCAAGACTTCCCGACGGCGGATTGGCGACTAGCAATAACGATCGGATCGATTCACGGCGGGCTCGCTGTTGCCCGAACCAGACAAGGGTTGTGAGATCCGGATGCCAATATTTCTGGTCTGCACGTAGCCATCAAGGGCTTCCTGACCCTTTTCCCTACCGTAGCCAGACTTCTTCACTCCACCGAACGGCGTTTCTACGCCGCCGACGTACCATCCATTCACGTACACTTGGCCAGCCCAAAGGCGATCCGCGCTCCAAAGAGCCCGGTCGATATCCCGGGTGAAAACGCCCGCTGCCAAGCCTTGATCGGTATCGTTTGCCAGTTCGATCCCTTTTATCGGATCATCGAAAGCAGTAACGGAAAGAACAGGGCCGAAGACTTCTTTCTGGAAAAGACTACTATTTGGCGCGACATCGGCAAATACAGTCGGCGCCATGAAATAGCCGCTTCGCACCGAAAGTGCAGTTCCGCCGGCCACAAGCCGTGCCCCTTGCGACAGGGCCATCCGGCAGGCGCTCTCGACCCCCTCTCGCTGCCTTTGAGAGATCAACGGGGTGATGTCGCAGTTTTCGCGTCCTGGTCCAATTGAGAGTCCTTCGACGCAAGCCTTCACTCTTTCTAACGTTTCATCAGCGATTGAACGCTCTACAAGCAATCTTGTTAGGTTGTTGCAATTCTGGCCAGCATTTAGATAGGTTCCGATACGCACCGCTTCCACGACGGAATCGAGATCGGCATCGGAATAAACGACAGCGGCCGATTTGCCGCCCAGCTCCATGATGCAGGGTACGATGCGCTCCGCTGCAGCCTTGAGGACGGTTCGCCCGGTTGCCATGGAGCCCGTAAAGACGATGTGGCGCACATCGGGATGATCGATCAGCGCCTGGCCTGCCGTCTGGCCGTACCCAGTGAGCACGTTTACGGCTCCGGCAGGCAAGCCCGCGGTCTCACAGGCGCGAGCAAGTTCTATGCCTGATAAAGGAGCCAGTTCGGGGGACTTCACTACCACTGAGTTACCAGTTGCAATGGCGCAAGCTAGTGAACGGGCCGTCAGTTCGAGGGGGCCGTTCCAAGGAACGATCTGGGCTGACACTCCGAAGGGGCTTCTGACCGTATAGTCAACAAGATCCGCCCCCGCGGAATAGAGCGACCTTCGAGCTTGTCCGCCAAGCCAGCGTAGTACCGCAGGTATCTGACGGCGGTCCGAACCTCGCCACGGGCAAGGTCCAACGCCTTCCCAGTCTCTATGCAGTTAATGATCGCGACCTCGTCGCTGCGTGACTCAAGTGCGTCCGCCACGCGGAAAAGCATACGCCCACGGTCGTACGGGTGCATGTCTATCAAAACGCGGTCGCGAAAGACACGATCGGCGGCAGCAACGGCGAGATTTACTTCTTCAGGTCCTGCCTCTGCAATAACCGCTACCGTCTCCCCGTTTGAAGGGTCATCAACCTCGATCCGTTTGCCAGACGAACAATCTCTCCACTCCCCATCGATGAAATTCTTGATCACTTCTGAAGTAGCCATGCTTGTCGATCGCCGCCGGTTCCTGTTGGTACTGAACATCAAACGCTTCGTACGTGTCTTCCTGGGAAAGCCGCCTTTGGGCTTCTGAGCGCAAAAATCGGCTTCGAAGAAGTCGACGGCGGAGGTCGATTCCTGGTTGCCTATGAGGATCGCATTTCTTGATGCGACCTCAATCGCCACCTGCCCCCGCCCCACGCACGACCGATAACGACGCAGCTCCCGCGCTAAGACCGACAAATCGCAAGGATGCGTCTTAAAATTCCTTTTAGCCAATTCCTCTCCCGCGATGATAGCTTGTCTTCTACCTTCGGGTACCTACCAGATACGTGGGCTGCATTTGCTGGAAACGTATTATATAGGCGTAACTTTGTCTTGTTAGCCAGACGAGCATTCTTTGATTACCCAATAGGAGTATTCAGTGTTTCAACTGGAGCGGCAAATTCCGGCATCGTGTCGCCAGCGACATCGGTGATGCCATACTGAATGAGAGCTGATGAGACGAGTGTCCCCCACGGGGATAGTGTTAGAATTCGGCGAAGAGCGACGCCTTCTGGCGGCTGGGTGTCAGCAGGATGAAGCCGAGGAGGCGCTCACTGGCTCCGCGATGGTCTTTCATCAGCCTTCACTGAGCAGCAGGATCAGCGGTCGAATTATGCAGCTCAGAGTTCCGGTCGCTTTTGTTGGCTCGATGGGTCTGGGATTGGCCAATTTTCAAGTGGGCCTGGGGCCGTGATGCGCTCTCAAAACGGTGGCCTCGAGCCCTTACCGCCAGTTTTGGCGGAAATGGAAACGCCGGCGACTTTCCTGGTCGAAGGCTCCCAAGCCGATGGCTTCATGTTTCTATGCTCATGGGCAGACGTCTCTCAGTCTGGCCAAAGATCATGTAGTGGTTTTGGAGTGGCAGCCCTGGCCTCTTGGATCTCTGCTGCAGACAAACGGCCCGCGAATTGGCTCAGAACCGAGCGGGCAACCTCTTCCGGATCCACTGCCGGGTCGCGGTGGAGGCCCTCGTGGATCCGGTCGAGAAACGAGATCCGTTTTGTGTTTATGGCGCGGCGGCCGGGGTGCCAACCTTCGTAGTAAAAGCCGCGGAGTAAGGCTGGCAGCTGGGCACCGATGTACACCGCCTCGTCGCGACCTAGGCAGTCGCGCAGGGCGTGAAGTGTCGCAATCAGGGCTCGGAAAACCTGCTCGCGGTCATGCCAACGTAGTCTCCACGCCAGATCGCTGACCCAATTCTGGGTTGCTTGCAACGTATAGCTGATATCGCGCCTCAGGTACATCCAATATTCCTGTCCTTTAAGTTTCTCAGGGCAGATTCACGCGCCGTTACTCGAAATGCGTCACGTCGCCTTGCGCCAGCCCCCCTCTCAGGGGAAGCGCTGCAAGAAAGATGAACGAAAATGATGCCAAGCCCGCGGCAGATGCAGCCTAACGGAACATTGGTGTCGGGGTCGGTCCCAAGCGCATTGCCGCCGCGCTATACGCGCGACGTGGACGGATTGAGTTCCCCCGGCATATTGGCCGAGGTGCCCCGCGTCGTCGCCAGTAATTGCCCACGCCTGGGAAAACCAAACACTCACTGCAACTCTCGGGCGCGCCCGGCGCCATTCCCGGTCTCGACTGACTCGTAATTGCGCAGCATCATTTCCGCGACACTGAAGGTGTGGCGCCCTTCCAGCGAAGTCAGGCGCGCGTCGACGTCGGGATAGATAAAGAAGGGAAGCGAAATTCGGTCGGTCAGACCATTGTGCGCGACCTGATGCGGCGTACTCTTGAAGCGGTCGTCGCTCAAAGCCTGAAGCATATCGCCCAAATTGACTACGAGACTGTCGGGCAGGCTCGGCACCGGCATCCAGCGCCCGCGCAACCACACCTGCAACGACCGGGTGGGGAGTTCCTCCTGCAGCAGCAGCGTGAAAAAGCCACCATCGGTGTGCTTAGCGCACGTGCCGCCGCGAGCTGGATACCGGATTACGCGTTGCTCGAGCGTCGGCGGGCTGAAATACCGTTGGAACCAGCCCTGTTCCAAACCGATCACGTCGGCAAGCGCGGTTCCGAGCTGCGGGACGACCTCGCGGAGCACGGTAGCCTGCAAGGCAAGCAGGCTTCGCGCGAAACCAGGAGCCAAAGCCTCATCCGGAAACAGTGTGCTCCCCGCAAACGGACGCCGATCGCCTTCGTTGTCGATTCCGAGATCGAACACTTCCTTTGGATCGCGGCCGGCCTCAGGATGCAGGATTTCGCCGTACAGCGGACTGTATCCACGTGCGATAGTGGGGCGCACGTTTTGTGCGGCGTGACCGAAGCGTTCCTTTGTAGCCAGTGGCAACGCGAAGAACCGCCGGGACGCGTCGATGGCATCCGCGATCTGTTCCTTCGGGATTCCGTGCTCGATAAGGTAGAAGAACCCGTACACCTCGCATGCATTGCGCAAGCGCTGTTGCTCTTGATGTCGCGTCGCATCGGCAGACAGTTTCGCCAATGAGATTTGCGGTAGCGTGGTCATAGTCATCCTCCGTCTGTATCGGCGCCCCCTGCTGGGCTCCTGGAAAATCTCGCAACTCAGTTTCTGCCTAAGTAAAATAAAAGAATGATGCCCCTGATCCAGTTAACTCGTGGGATCAATACCACGTTATTGGGGGACCACTCAAGAACTTATACGTTAAAAATATAATACAAATTCGTTCTGATGTTTTAAACAACATCAATATTATAGGTGATTTCGCCTACTTTGACCTCCTGGGTGGCGCTAAGTTCTTTCCTGGTATGCGAAGCTTATTGCCGTCATGGACTTCTGTTTCAAGAGCCAACCGGACAGGAACTGACGTTTGAGTTTTCCCGCCGTAAGACAGACTGGCAATTGCTCGCGAGGTATTCGGCCTCTCCTCTGCGGGGCGACCAGGAATCAGGCCAGCTTTCACTCAATCGGAGCGACCTTTCGAGAAATCTTTCAAAAACTGAGAATCTAAGATTGTTTCATTATTATATTGAGCCGTCTTTAAAGTGTGTCGATGGTGCCTTCCACCCAAGCCGTCAGCCGCGGATAGCGAGGTCAAGTCACGCGGGGAGATCGGTCTTGGCACGGCGAGATCGATAGTGCTTTCGACGGGAGGTGGCGCGCCATGATGCATGAGAATATTCCGGCCCAATCTCTACCGTGCTGACTTACCAGGGCAGACGCTTTACGCACGCGACGGGGCCGGAGGCGAGGGATCCAAGGCGTTCATCTCAGTGGGATGGTCAATGGCTTTTCAACCGGTCAAAGCTATGACGCCGCAGTCGTCGCGCTTCGCAAGAAAGAATTCGTGCGACGATCCCATGTTTCTTTCCCTGCTTCGGAGGCCGGCCCCTTGCAAGCAACGATGTCCTCGTTGGAACTCACGCCACGAGTGATCTTCTTTCTACATCAATTAGGATGGACTCTAATTGCAGATAGAGGAAATAACCCGTGGCAAGTCCCCCGTGACGAAGGATGTTCACGCTTTAACTGCCGGCTAAATCCGGTCGGTCGCTGCGACATTCCTATTTCAGGTCCACCAGAGAACAAGATCAGGCCGGGCAAATCCGAAAAAGCAATTCAGCACCAGGCGACGCTTTCCGTCGCCTGATTGACCGGTAACCCCGTGAACGAAGCCGCCATCGATTAGGGCGATATCCCCGGCCTTGAGCTGGAACTCGCGGCACGGGACGGCCTCAAGATAGGCTGCCGAATAGGGATATCCAGTGGTCTCCACACCCTGCGACTTTCGGTCCGCAACTGTCGGCTTATGGCTCCAGAGCCTCAGATTGCCCCCGTTCTCGGGCATGCTGGGATAGAGGTTGAGCGCTGCGACCGTATTGTGCGCCACCGCAGAAAGCTCGTAATCATCGCCAGCACGTAAGACTTGAGCGACATCGTCGTGGGGATCCAAGGAAAACGTGCCACTGCCTGACCAACTGAGAGCGCGACAAACATTGGCCTGGCCGTGTTCGGAACGGGCCAGCCGCAATTCGATGCCCTGGTTGTGAAGCTCTCGCTTCAACGCCCCGAATACTGCTCGAACCGGGTCAACCAAATTCTTAAAAAGGGCATCGACGTACGGCCGCGCGTTTTCGGCGTCTGCGAAATATGTGGCTGCATCCTTCTTGTAGTGAGATGCGCCGACATATTGTCCGGGCACACCATCTTTACGCTCTCTGAGACCGGAGCTTCCAATAAAGTTCGTAGTGATCTCCTCGGCTACTTCGGTGCTGAAAGCTTGCTTGATGTGCAGAGCGGTGAGCTCACCTTTCAGGACCGAGATGATCTCCGCCGTGTTGATCGACCCGGTCCGTTCTTTGATCGAAACCGGCGAGATGGCTGGCACTTGAGATATCTGACTAGGCATTGTCTTGCTCCTGTAGTGCGTGTTCAAGGATGGTGATGCCACGATCGAGTTCGGCATCGGTGATGGTTATCGGCGGGAGGACTTTGATAACGTCGCGATTTGGCCCCGAGGATTCGATAAGAAGGCCATTTTCGAATGCGACATCGTGCACGCGGCCGACAACTGCCGGTGAACGGCATTTCAGGCCGGCCATCAGACCGCGGCCGCGCTTCTGTTCGATGTATCTTGGAAATTTCGCAACCAGGCGATCGAGGTGCGTTTGCAGCCTGACGGCTGTCCGCTCGACACCTGCAGTAAATTTCCTATCCGACCACATCTTGCACATGGCTCCTGCCGTCACGAAGGCGAAATTGTTGCCTCTGAAGGTCCCGCTATGTTCTCCGGGCTTCCATATGTCCAAGTCGGGTCGAATCAGAACGATGGACAACGGACTACCTGAACCGCTTAGGGACTTGGAAAGACACACAATATCCGGTTCGATTTTCGCGGACTCGAATGAGAAGAAATCGCCAGTTCGGCCCGCACCCGCCTGAATATCGTCGACGATAAAAACAATGCCGTGCGTACGGCAAATGCGCTGAATTTCCGTGAGCCAAGCTGCGGATGCGGCGTTCATGCCGCCTTCGGCCTGGATGGTCTCCAGAATGATTGCGGCAGGCTTTTCTATGCCGCTCCCCGGGTCGCTCAAAACGCTGTCGATGTAACTGGCGGAATCGAAAGCTTGGCTCGGATAGCCGTCATAGGGAACACGGATCACATCGTGGCGAGCGACGCCTCCCAGTTCCCTGGTTGAGGCCGAGCCCGACACCGCTAGAGAGCCGAGCGACATGCCGTGGAACGCATTCGTAAAGGCCATGACGCTCGAGCGGCCGGTGTATTTTCGCGCCAGCGCCAGCGCCGCTTCGTTGGCGTTCGTGCCGGTCGGCCCGGGAAACTGAATCTTGTACGAAAGGCCTCTGGGTTTCAGGATCCAATCGACGAACCCTTCAATGAAGTCACGCTTTGCCGCCGTATGCATATCAAGCGACAGAAGAATGTTCTCACCGACGAGATATTCAATCGCTGGCGCCATAATATCCGGATTGTTGTGCCCGTAGTTGAGTGCGCCGGAACCCACCAGGAAATCGATAAAGGGCTTACCCGTCTCGTCCCAGATCGTCGCCCCAAGGGCCTTCGTAAAGACGGTGGGGAACGCCCGGCAATAACGACGAACGTTAGATTCATGAGCCGTGAAAGCGTCGGTGTCCATATCAAGTCCTCTGCACATAGTCTTTCAAAGAAGAGAGCTGTTTAATGGCTAGTGGTTTGCGGCAGATGTTCGTCGCTTAACGTTGAAGCAGAATGCCGGAGGCAGCTTTGTTTGGTCTGGGTTTGGTCTGGTGATGCCGGCATCCTCATCAAATATTGTTGGGTTGCGTTGCCCTCCATTCGGATGCTTTCGAATGTGCTGCAACAGGATGGCTTCTAAAGCTTCCGCGAAAGCATCGCTACTATGGCATCAGGTAGTTGACGTACCCACCCTTCGCTGCCCATAGCGCTCCGGACAAATGAATGAGTCCAAGGAGATCAGCAGGGTCGCGTCGCCAGAGGTTGTGTCGCTCGGCGGTAGCGAAGCCGCTCGCGAGCGCGCTCCTCAATAGCGCCGTAGCGAGCGAGCGGCTTCGCGGCGGTCATCAATATTCGCCGTTCAACCTCGGGCTGCGGACACCAACCTGATTCAAGAAACTATTTGATGACCGATGACACAGCGAAAGCCACGCTCTCTTTGAGAAGAATGCGGATTCCGATCTCTTGCGCGATGACTGGCCCGAGCCGCCGGATCAAGAGGGCGGGGCCGCCGTGGACCCCCTTGACGGAAAGCCCGTTCGTAGGCCAGGCGGAAGCAACCGGGAGACGCGCTGGCGAAGGGCCGCATCGGTTTCGAGAACGTCCACTACCGCGACGGCAACCATCCCCGGCCGCAGCTGGGCTGCTGCCTTCAGGCGAGTCGAAAAGGAGATCGTCCGGGAGGGTGAAGGCGTTGACGAGGTGAGCCGTGAGTAAGCAATCAAGCTCTGATCGGGATCGACTAACACTGTTTCCATCCGACCGATGGTTGACCTGTGATCGGCGTTACCTCAAGCTAGGCAGGCCGACAAGCTCGGTTGGAAGGCGAAGACCTTTCGATGAGCTCGTCTCCGAAATGCTCGAGGCCCACTGCCGCGCCTACAGGAACATACTGGCGTAACGTGAAAACACGATGGCGTCGCGGGCAGGTGCATCTGTCGTGGGGCCATCCGCACTGCCAGGCACGCCCTCTCGGCCGGCATGCACTCAGGTCCGGTCGTTTGGGTCGGCGAATTCACACATCCTGCAAAGCAGAAAACCATCTGCTCCATTCATGCGGTCGACGATTTCGCGAAAAACTGGCTTTTCAAACAGAGCGGAGTAACCCTCATATAGAAGGTTGCCCAATACGTGACGCCGTTCAAAATCCATAGAGCACAGGGTAACGTCGCCGTTTGGAAGAAGAACATTCCGATACTGTCGTGCGTCCACGCAGGTTAGGGCTCCGACCACTGGCTGACGTGGTGCAACGATCTTAGGGTCGACGCTTCCACCCCTACTGCTCACCGGCCGCGCTTTTATCAGGGCTTCGGTAGGAATAATGTCGGCTATATCTGGGTGGGGCTCGCCCAAGGCCACGAATCGGATCAAGGGGATGTCCGCGTCGACGAGTTGACGAACCAGATCGCGATACTTGTCTCCGACCAGGCGGCTGTTCATGTAGGTGCCGTCATCGAAAACATGGACCACGAATACGCCCAAGCGCAAGGCTTGCAATCGCTGCAGGTCCTGCCCGTTCATTCCCACCAGCGTCGTAAAAATCCTGATGCCATGGCCTTTGGCGAAGGCGTGCTCCACCATTTCGGTACAGTCCGGATTGAGCCAAGGTTCGGAGTATCCCGCAAAACCAATGTCGACGGAAGTCGGTACGCGGGCCAGACACCGCTTGAAATCTTCAAGATCCAGATGACTCGCATGAGACACTTTTCTTTGCCGGACCGCGAACTTGTCCTGGGGACAATATGAACATCCTACGACGCATCCCGTGGTCGTCGTTATCTCCAAAACCCTGCCGGCTGTGTTTGCTGAGCGAAGTTCCGGTAAAATCACTGGTGATTACTCCCATCTACTTCCTGCGAAGCGCCACGATGGTGTGCGTGTGCCTTTGGCTTTCTGATACCGCCTGCTGATCTACCGAGGCAACGCAGACATCTACCCTTTTTGGCAGCCTAAGCCGCCCGGTTCACCGATTTGCCGGGCCGACCCTTCACAAACTTCCAGCGCGTCGGACCAGAGACAGCATTGCATCTTTCGAGGCATCACTCGCTCCGGAGATGTAGCCTCAACCGTTGGTCGCTGGCCCGTCGCCGAGATGCGCGCGCAGCACCCTCGAACCCGCCGGAGAGAAGCTTTCTGGATGCCGTCGATCATCCTTCATCGAGCGAGTTCCGTGTTCTCATGCGGGTCAGCCCTCACACTATATTGCCGCACATCGACCAGCAAAGGCCGAGCTAGTGCGCCTGGCGCGCAGTTACTGCGAGATAGGCTTCGAAAAGCCCGACAGGGCTAAGACGCTCCGCTGTATTGAACCCGAAATGTTTTCTGACAGCTGTCAGATTTTGGACACACATCACTCATCGTCAGTCGCTTAATACGGATGGTAATTTCTTCCAGGAATCGGTGACATTGAACACCACCCTGTCATGACCGCCCAATCTCAGCGAAGCGAACTCAGCATCGCCACCAGGACCAAGCCTGAAGATAAATCCGCCGTAGCAGCGTCAACGACATTTTGCTTTCGAAGCCGGATGGATTGCACGAGGTGATTCGCGCCGTGATGCAGGAGGTGCTCGAGGCCGAGATGGACGAGGCGCTGGGTGCTTCGAAGAGCGAGCGCACGCCGGAGCGTCTCGGCTATCACGCGCGCTACTACGGGCGGAGAACTAGCTGCGCACCTACGGCGGTTGGATAATCCCAAGGTTCAAAGCTTTTACAACAGCTACCGTTCTGCTGGTCGCATCCAACTTCCGCATTACATTTTTTAAATGGAAATCTATCGTATTTCGTGATCTGCCTAAAATAGTTCCTATTTCCCAAGATGATTTTCCTTGTGACACCAAATCAATGCACTCTATTTCTCTCGGAGACAGGTTATGAGCTCGTTCCGACGCAGTCGTAGTGTCGAACTTCGTAACCATCCGATGAAACCGCAGCGCGGCCATTTGCAGGTAGGTGATCGCTCTATTCTGCAATTCGCAGTCCGAGGATTGAGCAAAACTCACAAACCTAAAGCTGCCACCAGGGCCATGTAATGGGACGGTAACGCCTGACCTCAAGCCGAATGTTGCTGCTTCGTCCAAGACGCGGCGTCCATCTTCAGTTATGTTTTCATCAGTATACACCTCGCTCCATCGAAAGGGTCCCGCCTCCTTTCGACCTTTCTTGATGAGGGGGTCTATTTTGGCATAGCCCATTCTCGAGTAGCGCTCCTGCCATTCAGCAGGATAATTCCACATCACCACAGAACCCTCTCGGTTCGGCTTGAAAGCCCTCTCTGATGCGAGCGGCCCATAGGCAATCCACGGGCAATCGAAATTCAGCGCAAACGCAGACAACAGTTCGAACAACTGTTCGGATTGAGCGACATCATCAGTCATCTTGAGGAATAGGTCTAACTCCACCGCAATCCGCCGGAGTTCCATGATGTCTCCTTCATTGCGTTCTCATTGGTGCACAGTTTGCTCCAACCCAGCCTCGCAACATCCGAAGTCAACGGGACTCGAGCCGGAGTTCCTTCCGCCACCTGGAGTACCCTCAAGAGTCGTGCCAGCTTGCGAGCGAAGCTTCTCCTTCAGGTCGTCAATCGACGGGGGAGGTACCCAGGAGGCGAACCGACAGCACTGTGTCGGGGAGCGCACAATCCGACAGTCGAGCATTCGATTGACGGAATATGGGCAGGAAAGTATTCGCGGCGCGCTTTTGAAATCAGCACCTAAGTGCCGGGCCTGAGAAAGCTGCATTGCAACTGTACTTATTTGATCGAGGCAAGAACAAGCTCAAAATTCAATCGATACATCGACCTTCTTTTCCAATCTCCCGAGTTGAGCAGCCGTAGCAATCGTATCGACTGGATGGCGGCTGACTTTCTCCAGGCTCGGTAACCTGCTGAATTTGTCCTTCGGATGTTCCCGCTCAGTTGGCACGACTTTTGAACTCACCGTCGTGAGGCGGCAAGAGCTGCCCGCCAAAATTGATGCTGTTATGGGGGAGGTCGAAATTCCAGTTTTGTCTTTTATCGTCTTTGGGACCGAGCGTGTTGATGCGCCCGCTTGGAAACTATGAGACGTTTCCCCGTCCATGGGCGCGGCGCCACTTGTCGCGACGTTTTCGCCTTCACTGTTCGCCTCTGGAACAGGCAGCCGGCCCGGCTCGCGATCATCATGACCGCGATGCTCGCCTCCACGCTGGCTGACGTGTTGATGCCGCTCTATTCTGGCCGACTCATCGACGCTGTTTCTCGTGCTGCTAATGCGGCAGCACCAGCTTCGGATTCAGCTGTTGCAGCATTCTCTGTACCGATTGCATTGGCACTCGGTGGCATTGCCATGCGCCACGTCGCCTTCATTGGCCTGAGCGACCTGGTGTTGAAAATGATTTCCGACGTCGCGACCGAAGCGTTCCATCATGTGCAGCGCTTTTCGACAGACTGGCATGCAAACAGCTTCGCCGGCTCGACAGTGCGCAAGATAACGCGCGGCATGTGGGCGCTCGACCTCCTCAACAGCACGATACTCGTCACGCTGCTCCCGTCGTTTGTCATCTTGATCGGCTCGACGGTGCTGCTCGGCTGGCACTGGCCGGTCATGGGCGTGATCTTTGCTTGCGGCTCTCTCGTCTACCTTGCGTTTTCGATTTCGCTGTCGCTCGGCTATGTCGCGCCAGCGGCGAGCCTTGCCAACCGATGGGACACAAGGCTCAGCGGCGCGCTTGCGGACGCGGTCAGTTGCAACGCTGTGGTCAAGGGCTTCGGCGCAGAGGTTCGCGAAGACGAGCGGCTTGCAAATATCATGACGAAATGGCGGCACCGCGCGCGCCGGAGCTGGGTGCGCGGAACGATCATCGGCTCAACCCAAGGCGTAACTTTGGTTGCGCTCAGGGTGGCGGTGGTCGGATATGCCCTGCTTCTGTGGTCGCATGGACAGGCAACGCCGGGCGAGATAGCATATGTTCTCACGTCCTTCATCGTCCTGCAGGGCTATCTGCGTGATGCCGGCATGCATGTCCGCAACGTGCAGCACTCGGTTAATGATATGGAAGAACTGGTGGCCATCCACAATCAGCAGGTGGATGTTGCCGATCGTCCAGAGGCCAAGCCGATCCGGATCACGAACGGCCGTATCGATTTCGAGAACGTCCACTTCCGCTACGCCAACCATCCCCTGCCGCTCTATAGCGAATGTTCGCTGTCGATTGAAGCTGGCGAAAGGGTTGGGTTGGTTGGACCCTCCGGTTCCGGCAAGACAACATTCGTGAAGCTGATCCAGAGACTCTACGACCTGAGCGGCGGCCGGATCCTGATAGACGGTCAGGACGTCTCGGAGGTGACCCAAGAGTCCCTTCGTTCGCAGATCGCGATCGTGCAGCAGGAGCCGATCCTGTTTCACAGGTCGCTTGCCGAGAACATCGCCTATGGCCGGCCTGGCGCGAGCCAGGCCGAGATCGAGCAAGCGGCACGACTGGCAAGTGCCCACGAATTCATCGCGCCCCTGCCGAAGGGCTATGGGACATTGGTCGGCGAAAGGGGTTTGAAGCTCTCCGGCGGCGAGCGCCAGCGCGTGGCGATCGCGCGCGCCTTCCTCGCGAACGCGCCGATCCTTATTCTGGACGAGGCCACATCGAGCCTCGATTCGGAATCCGAGGTGCTCATTCAACAAGCGGTGGATCGGTTGATGGTGGGCCGAACCACACTCGTCATCGCACACCGGCTGTCGACGGTCCGCTCGCTCGATCGGCTGCTCGTCTTCGACCGTGGCCGCATCATGGAGGACGGCGATCATGCCGCCCTGATCAATCTCGATGGTGGCATTTACCGCCGCCTCTTCGAACGGCAGGCGTTGGAACTCGCGAAGGGCCTGGCCTGATCGCTAAACCGGCTTGCGCGATGCGCCGAGCCGTTGCCGGAGAGGGGTGTGGCAGTGACGAGCGGCGGGCGTTAGGCGGCAAAACCAGCACGGCCGGAACTGTCCGCCAAACGGGCGAGCGGGAATGCACCACGTCTAAGCTTCGGCGAATGCGCGCAGTTACACGCGGGCACCGAATTGTCGCGCCTAACGGCGCACGCACCAAAAGGGCGGGAATGTCGACGGCCCGGGAAGAGTGCGGCCCTCGCCGTTACCCACATTTCGCCAAAGGAAGCGAAGTCAACGCACATTGAGAGGGCGGTGCTTCCCGGCCGGCCGGGATCCCTGTCGCTGGCCCAACCTACCGCACGCTGGCCACGTCAACGGTTCAAAGTCCCTTCGGTTCGCAAAGTCGTCCCCTTGGAGACCCGGAAGCGCAGGAGCTCCGACCGCAGTCTTCGCTCAACTCTGGCCATCTGCTCCGGGATTGGATTCCGTTCCCTTGCTAGCACAGTGGCAGCTGAGCACGAACTCGCCGGCCCCGTGTCTTTCGATTACGGCCAACGGGCTTAGGAAGAGATTGGATTCGCCGGCCCTCTGCGGAGCGAATGAACAGTTCTACAGATCATCGACGTCCGCGAAAAAGAGCACGCAGCCGAAATAGCAGGCCTGAAGCAGCAGCGAACAGGCCAGCGTCGTGACGACTGCCACACGGATCGAATCCAAAGCGAAGTAAACCATCGACGCATTGCTGCACAGGACCAGCCCCACGAGCCGACAAAAAGATGAAGTGCAACGCCGTTCTCCTGGTTTTCGCCAGATCATGTTGCGAGCTCGTCGGCCGCAACATGCGTCTGGCAGTTCTTGGGGCAGACGCGGCCGCAGGCTCCGCAGCCTATGCAGCGGCCGGCATCATCGACAACCATGATCATGCGATTGAGCTTGCCGTCGAAATCGTCGTCCTCGTCATCGCAGGGGCCGAGGATTTCACCCGCATCATCAACGCCGTGAAGATGCATGACATCGCGCGAGCAGACCTTGAAACAACGGCAGCAGCCGATGCAGGTCTTGCTATCGATGGAGGTCAGGTACGACGGCATCCAAATGGAGCCGTCACGGGTGGTGAATGTGCGCATCATCCTAAATTCTTCATTGAAGCGAGTTCTCTCTTGGCAACATCCAACTCGGCATAAACGGCTTGGGTTTTCTCGGCGACTTCCTGTATGTCGGCCCACTTGCCCGGCAGACCCTCGACAAGGTCCTGCAATGCCATCTTGGCAATAGCTGCACGCAACTGGAGCTTTCGGACTTTCTTCCTCATCTTATCTAGGTCTGACATAGATCCTTCCTGGAAC
This sequence comes from Mesorhizobium sp. M1A.F.Ca.IN.022.06.1.1, assembly GCF_003952605.1. Taxonomy (NCBI): domain Bacteria; kingdom Pseudomonadati; phylum Pseudomonadota; class Alphaproteobacteria; order Hyphomicrobiales; family Phyllobacteriaceae; genus Mesorhizobium; species Mesorhizobium sp. M1A.F.Ca.IN.022.06.1.1. Next base: position 2,096,435 of record NZ_CP034455.1, read on the forward strand.
AATGGTTTTGTTGATGCGCTCCATCTCGGGCTAGGCTTCAATGGCTGCAGTCGCATCGTCGACCAGTTTCGTACCGGCCTCAGCAAGTTTGCGGAAAGTCTCGAAGCCGAACCGGTGGACGTCTCGACAGAACGCCCAACCGCTGGAAGCCCGCAGGGGCTTCATTCCAATTATTGGCGACGTCGACACGCCGGAGCGCTCCTCGATCGCAAGCGCTACGGCGGTGTAAACATGTCGAGCCTCCACAGCGCGTCAGGATCGGGATCGCCGCCAAAGGGTACCGCACGTTGCTGTTGCTTGGTGATGATGAACTCGGCCAGCAGCTCGGCATCCGAATGGCCTTCCCATAAGCCGAAGGAATCCTGAGTACGAATGAGCCGCAGGAGGCATTTGACGAACGGGGAAGCAAGGGCCTCGTCGTCATTGTTGACAGCAGGGCCAACCGGAGGAATTTCGTTGTTCGTCATTTCAGTCTTCGTCTTCGAGGTACGATTTCCTTTTCCTGCGATGCCCACTCCGGGTCCGCTTGCGTGGCCGACGAATGGCTTGGGCGGGCCAACCCCAAGAGTGCCCCGTGGCCGACCTCGACATGTCCACGAGTGCGAGACCTGCGGCGCGAATTCGCGGCGCACATCGTCTGCGCCGCGATCCGACCGGTGGTCAACGCAATTGAAATCCAACCTTCCGCAAGCCGCCGCCCTGCTGCATCGACATACTTGCTGCGAAGAGAGCTTCGATGGGCGGATTGGCCAGTGTTCAATTCCAATTGTCAGTCCCTTCGCGATTCTTGCTCAGGAAGTGACTTCGTTTTGAGTTTCGGGTGCCTTCTTTTGCGGAGCCACACAAAGATCCGCGTGACAGGCAGGCTCACCCGTGTAGTTGGCCAGTGCTTCGAGCAATGGGGTAAGATAGTACTGTTTGGTGTGGTCCGGAATTGGCCCCAGCCGGTCCACCGATTTCAGTGCCACCTCGATCAACTCGATTGCGCGATCTTTGTTGCCGCTCTCGTAATAATACTGAGCTACCGGGAGGTACCGGAGGTATTTAAACGGGCCATCGCCGTTCGGGGGATTGAGTGCCAGTATCTGTTCCGAGAGCTCGTTGCCCATCGCAAAGCGCTCCGCGCGCGGAAGATGGGAATTGTCCATCGTGGGATCGAAGAGTTGGTTGAGGGCCAAGGCCATCCACGACACCGCGTCGGACGTTTTGTCGATCGCGTCCTCGACCAATTCTCGCATGACCGGCATGCCGGTCTTGATGTCGCGCAGCTTGTGAAGCAGAAGATCCGCATGAATCTGCCGGAACTCACAAGAGTCTGGCATCAAGGCGAGGCCTTCTTCGATGGCCAAGAGCGCCGCCGTCCAATCCTCGGCCTGCATCGCCGGCTCAAGTTTGGCGTATATCGGCCCGGTAAGCGACATTTCGCGCGCTGCAAGTTGGTTATGCGCGATGCGCTTTGCATCGGCGGCTTTCGCTTCATAGCTGCTGCGCCAGCTGCCGTTAAGGACTTTCGGCAAAACGTCATCGAGTTCCGCCGGGTGGCCGATAAAAGCGATGTGGCCGTCGCGGTCGACCACGAACGAGGTGGGAATCCCAATCGAAGAGCTGGGATCCATCCAGAGCTTGTTCATTTCGCCAATGTAATCGAACCCGATACGATAATTCAGATTCGGGAACTCCTCGGTCAGCCAGGCATCCACGTTGGTCCGCGCCTCGTCTGCGGTAGGACCCTGTTCGCAGGCGGCAACTCCGACCGCCTCAAATCCGCTGCCTTCATATTTCTCCTGCAGTTCGATCAAATGGGGCATGGCGTCGACACATGGTCCGCACCAAGTCGCCCAAAACTCAACGAGGTAGACCTTGCCGGGCCGAAAGTTCGTGAGGGGCTCGCCACGCAGCCAGTTCTCCACTTTGATCGCAGGAGCCGGGGACCCCATACGCAGTTCCATCTTGGTGTCCAAAGTCATTCCACACCTTTCGTCTCTTTTGTCGCGGAATATTTTCCAGTCAAAATCGGACACGGTCTCGAGGGCATCGCTCCCTCTGGCTTGCTTCAGCGAAGCTCTCACCGTGTTGCCGCACATCAAGCTGCAACGGAGGTGCCAATTCCCTCAGCTCCGGTAAGCGGCGGGAAATGCTTTGAAATTCTCCACGAGGCCAAATGCGGCCGATTGTCGTGAACCCGACATGTCTTCTGCCGCTGTCGGGTTTCGCCCTATCACTCTTGAGAGCTTGGACGGCTCGCCTGTGATTAGACTGGCCTCGGCCCTCGAGCAGTGGCAGTTTGGCGCCAGTTCGAAAGCGCGAACTCGCCGGCTTGGTCCTCGTGCCGCCACCGCCGCGTGTGGATTCTTGCCCCGGAGTCAAAATTCGCCTCGCGGTTGCCAACGGCGGCATGCGCTCAATGCGCGTGGCGTTGAGCACCGACAGCACGTAATGGTACCAATTAGTGGATGCCCGTCGCTGCCTCCACTTCTCCAGCCAAGCGCTCGAACGACGCTACCTACCCACGTTCGAGCGCGACCGCGGAATCGCAGACTGCCGAACGTCAGCCGTTGCGAAAGGTGTAGCCGTACCCGTTGATCGCCGGTGCGCCGCCTAGATGTGCGTAGAGGACCCTCGATCCCTGTGGAAAGAAGCCCCTCTGGACGAGGTCGATCATCCCTTGCATCGATTTGCCCTCGTAAACGGGGTCCGTAATCATGCCCTCGAGCCGCGCGCACAAACGGATTGCCTCTTTGGTTTCCTCCGATGGAACGCCATAACCCGGGTACGCGTAGTCCATGAACAACACCACGTCTGCCTCGACAATTTCCGCTCCGAGGTGGACGAGCTTCGCTGTATTTTGGGCGATGCCAAGCACCTGCGCCTTGGTCTTGGCGGGCATGGCGGAGGCATCGATACCGATCACGTTGCGCTGTCGACCATCCTTGGCGAACCCGACGAGCATGCCGCCGTGGGTTGAACCAGTCACCGTACAGACGACGATATAGTCGAAGGCAAACCCAAGCTGCTCTTCCTGGGCACGCACCTCCTCAGCGAACCCCACATAGCCCAGGCCGCCGTATTTGTGGACAGAGGCGCCGGCAGGTATCGCATATGGCCTGCCGCCCCTTGCCTTGACTTCATAAAGTGCCTTTTCCCAGCTGCGGCGGATGCCGATGTCAAAGCCCTCGTCAACCAGGCGCACCTCTGCCCCCATGATGCGGCTCAAGAGGATATTGCCGACCCGGTCGTAGACAGCATCATCATGTGGGACCCAGCTCTCCTGGACCAGGAGGCATTTCATGCCGATCTTGGCGGCGACCGCAGCGACCATGCGCGTATGGTTGGACTGCACGCCACCGATTGTGACGAGCGTATCGGCATCTGACGCGATCGCGTCGGGCACAATGTATTCGAGCTTGCGCAGCTTGTTTCCGCCGAACGCGAGACCGGAGTTGCAGTCCTCGCGTTTGACGTAGATTTCCACCTTGTCGCCCAGATGCTTGCCGAGGCGGTCGAGCCTCTCGATCGGCGTGGGTCCAAAGGTGAGCGGATAACGTTCGAATTTTTCCAGCATGCTATCTCCAGCAAAAAAGTACCTGAACCTGCTACGCACCGGTCAGCCCAGGGGTATGGTCGCGTGTTAGCCGAACACAGATTCCCTATACGATCAGCTCAGTCATCAGAGGGTGACCAAAATTGGTGTGGGTCTGAGCACTGATCCTGTCATCCGCGCATCAAAGCAGCAGCACATGCTGGGCATTCGACCAAGCCGGGACACAGCTGAAAATTGCATTCCGCAGTTGATCAGAGTCAGACGACTGGTACCCGAGCTTTCCTGTAACCATCGGCATGCTGGCCCCTGTGGCGAGTTCCACGAGCGCGGCTAGAGGACTGCCAGATCAGAAAGAGCACGCGGCCGAAGTAGCCGGCCTGAAGCAGCAGCGAACAGGCCAGCGTCGTGACGACTGCCACACGGAGCGAATCCAAAGCGAAGTAAACCATCGACGCATTGCTGCACAGGACCAGCCCCACGAGCCGACAAAAAGATGAAGTGCACGCCGCTCCCCTGGTTTTCGCCAGATCATGTTGCGAGCTCGTCGGCCGGAACATGCGTCTGGCAGTTCTTGGGGCAGACGCGGCCGCAGGCTCCGCAGCCTATGCAGCGGCCGGCATCATCGACAACCATGATCATGCGATTGAGCTTGCCGTCGAAATCGTCGTCCTCGTCATCGCAGGGGCGAGGATTTCACCCGCATCATCAACGCCGTGAAGATGCATGACATCGCGCGAGCAGACCTTGAAACAACGGCAGCAGCCGATGCAGATTTGCTATCGATGGAGGTCAGGTACGGCGGCATCCAAATGGAGCCGTCACGGGTGGTGAATGTGCGCATCATCCTAAATTCTTCATTGAAGCGAGTTCTCTCTTGGCAACATCCAACTCGGCATAAACGGCTTGGGTTTTCTCGGCGACTTCCTGTATGTCGGCCCACTTGCCCGGCAGACCCTCGACGAGGTCCTGCAATGCCATCTTGGCAATAGCTGCACGCAACTGGAGCTTTCAGACTTTTTTCCTCATCCTATCTAGGTTCTGACATAGATCCTTCCTGGAACAATGGTTTCTTGATGCGCTCCATCTCGGGCTAGGCTTCAATGGCTGCAGTCGCATCGTCGACCAGTTTCGTACCGGCCTCAGCAAGTTTGCGGAAAGTCTCGAAGCCGAACCGGTGGACGTCTCGACAGAACGCCCAACCGCCGGAAGCCCCCACGGGTTTCATTTCTATTGTCGGCGACGTCGACACGCCGGAGCGCTCCTCGATCGCAAGCGCTACGGCGGTGTAAAACATGTCGAGCCTCCACAGCGCGTCAGGATCGGGATCGCCGCCAAAGGGTACCGCACGTTGCTGTTGCTTGGTGATGATGAACTCGGCCAGCAGCTCGGCATCCGAATGGCCTTCCCATAAGCCGAAGGAATCCTGAGTACGAATGAGCCGCAGGAGGCATTTGACGAACGGGGAAGCAAGGGCCTCGTCGTCCCCGTGGACAGCAGGGCCAACCGGTTCATGAGGAATTTCGCTTTTCCCCAATTTCAGTACTCCTCTTGAAGGACGATCTCTTTTTCTGCGATGTGTGGTTCGGGCGCTTGCGTGGGCGGGGAATGGCTTGGGCGAGCCGATCCCACGCAACAGTGTCCCGTGGCCGACCTCGAGCACGTCCACCAATGCGAGACCTTTCACCGCGGCGCGAACGCCTGCGCCGCGGTTCGACCCGAGGTAAACGCAATGGAAATTCCACCTGCCGCAAGCCGCGCACTTTTGCGGCATCGACGTTATTGCTGCGAAGTGCGCCTGGGCGGGCGGATTTGCCGGTGTTCAATTCCAATTGTCATGCCCTTCGCGATCCTTGCTCAGGAAGTGACAGCGTTTTGAGTTTCGGAAGTCTTGTTTTGCGGAGCCACACAGAGACCCGCGTGACAGGCAGGCTCACCCGTGTAGTTGGCCAGGGCTTGGAGCAACGAGGTGAGGTAGCGCTGTTTGGTTTGGTCCGGCACTGGCTCCGAATGGTCCAGCGATTTGATTGCCACCTCGATCAACTCGATCGCCCGGTCCTTGTTGCCGCTCTCGTAATAATACTGAGCGACCGGAAAGTAACACCCGAATTTAAAGTCTCCATCGCCTTGCGGAGGATTAAGTTCCAGGATCTGTTCGGAGAGCTCCTTGCCCATCGCAAAGCGATCATCATGCGGAAGATGGGAGTTGTCGATCGTGGGATGGAAGAGTTGGTTCAGCGCCATCACCACCCAAGACATCGCTTCGAACTTTTTGTTGATCGCGTCCTCGACCAATTCGCGCATAAGCGGCAAGCCGGTTTTGATGTCGCGCAGCTTGTGAAGCAGAATATCCGCATGAACCCGCCGAAAATCAAAAGAGTCTGGCATCACGGCGAGGCCTTCTTCGATGGCCAATAGTGCCGCTGCCCAATCCTCGTCCTGCATCGCCGGCCCAAGTTTGGCGTATATCGGCTGACTCAGCGACGATTCGCGCACACGCGAGATTCGCTTTGCATCGACGGCTTTCGCTTCATAGCTGCTGCGCCAGCTGCCGTTAAGGACTTTCGGCAAAACGTCATCGAGAGGTGCCGGGTGGCCGATATAAGCGATGTGGCCGTCGCGGTCGACCACGAACGAGGTGGGAATCCCGAACGAAGAGCTGGGTTCCAGCCAGAGCTTTTTCATTTCGCCAGTGCAATCGAACGCTGTCCGATAATTCAGATTCGGGAACTTCTCGGTCAGCCAGGCATCCACGTTGGTCCGCGCTTCGTCCGCGGTTGCAGCCTTTTCGCAAGCTGCGACTCCGATAATCTCAAATCCGCTGTCTTTATATTTCTCCTGCAGTTCGATCAAATGGGGCATGGCGTGGACACATGGTCGGCACCAAGTCGCCCAAAATTCAACGAGGTAGACCTTGCCGGGCCGAAGGCTCGTGAGGGGCTCGCCACGCAGCCAGTTCTCCACTTTCAGCGCAGGAGCCGGGGACCCCATACGCAGTTCCATCTTGGTGTCCAAAGTCATTCCACACCTTTCGTCTCTTTTGTCGCGGAATATTTTCCAGTCAAAATCGGACACGGTCTCGAGGGCATTGCTCCCTCTCGCTTGCTTCAGCGGAGCTCTCACCGTGTTGCCGCACATCAAGCACGGCAAAGGGCATGCCAACCCTTCTTAGCTTCGGCAAGCGCCGGTACCGCCTTGAATAAGCGAGCCCTAACACGGCCAGCTGACGTTAACCTGAATGTCGGCTTTCGACGGCTCACCTTAGCGGCTGCCGTTTAGGAAGGTGAGAGTTTGGCTGGCCCGCTGGCGATAAGACCGGCTTCGGCGTCCTGGAGTAGTCGCACTTCGGCGATGGGGTCGAAAGTGCGGGAGAGGCTCGGTACCCTTGCAGCCACCGCCGCATGTGGCCCGGCGTCATAATTCGCGTCGCGGTTGCCAACGGCGGCGTTGGGCTCGATCCACGTGGCGTTGAGCCCGACAGCACGTAAAGCTGCATCGTGATTGAATGCCCTTTGCTGTTTCACGCCAAGCAGGAGTCGCGCGACGCTACCTTGCTCAAGCGCGAGCAGAGCGATCTGACGCCGTAGGAATATTGCTCGTCCCGCTTTTGCCGCCAGAGGCGGAAATCTTTCCTGAATGCCACCGCCGATCATCAATATCGACGAATCATATCCCGCTGCCCATTTGTTCGACTCCGAGGTCGGGCCAGCACTCCGTCAAGGGACGGTTGATGAACCCTAGATGCTCGGGATTGGCGCATGGCGCGCGCCGCAGAAGGCTGTCAAGGATGCGGCGCGCTCGCCAGGCCAGCAGCCCAAAGTTCGGATCAGCCAGCCCGCGCTGTCCAAGGCAGGCGTTCTGAACGAAAAGGCGTCGGTCTCGCGGTCCGTCCCAGTACACCGAAAAATCCTCGCCGATGGCGAGCTCATTGCCGATCTGTTCGAGGCGATCTGCGATCGGTTCTAGGAAACCCGGCAGCGGTTTCTCGTACCCGGTGGCCAGGATGACGATATCGGCGGTTACTTCTCCGATGTTGTCCAAGCCGCGTTGCAGCGTGAGCCTGTGCCCTGCTCCGGCATTGATGCAGCGCGACACGTTGCAACTTGGCCGCAATGTGATCTCGCATTGGTGTGGCTCGAGAAAGGCGTGGTGGTAGAGCGCCTGATAGACCGCGCGCAACTTGCTTTCTGAAATGCCCTCGGAGGCAAGCGCGAAACGCCGCAGGAACAGCTGTCGATGCACCTCGCTCATCGCAGCAAAACGATCCGAGAAGCATGGCGTGAACAGCCCGTTTGTGAACGCGTGGTCGTCGAAAGGCATCTCGCGCGTCAAGACCCATGTGATCGCCGCGGGCCGCCGTTCTTTCGGCCGGCCGACAAGGTGCAGTAGCAGCTCGGCTCCCGACTGTCCGCCGCCAACAACGCAGACATGCTTTTTTTGCACCTCAGGATTGATGTGGGCCAACTCAGATGAGTGGAACAGGTTGGGTCCAGTCCAGCCATGAAACTGAGGCGGAATTTGCGCCTGCTTGCCTATGTCGATGACGAGGTTTCTTGCATCAAGGACCGCGTTGTCCGTCCGCACGCGAAACTCGCCGTCAAAGCGGATTTCGCGAACGGCCTCGCCGCCACGGACAAGCGGATTCTTCTGGAACGCCCAGTTGAGATATTGGGCGAACTCGGCTCTAAGCACCCCGTGAAATTGCGCATTGAGGAAATTGTAAAGACGCCCGTTCTCGTGGAGGTAGTTTACGAATGTGTAGGCTGATCGCGGATTGACCAGAGTAACCAGATCCTGGAAGTGGCCGACCTGGAGCTCCGCGCAATCGAAAGCGCTGCCTGGATGTCCTCGGAAATCGACCTCCCGGTCCAGGAACAGTGCCCCTTGCGCAATCTCTTCCTGTATCTGACACGCAAGGCTCAAATTAGATGGTCCAGCACCCACACCAATACAAAAGAGGTCCACTTATCCTTACTCCTCTAGGAGTGTTTTCCAACTCAGCGGCATGTTGACGTCGATTGCCGGGCATTGAGCAATGCGAACCTCACAGGCATGCTTGAGCCGCGGTCCCGACTGAGAGGACAGCAAAAGCGTGTGCCGCCTTCCAGGTCTTGGGCTCAATGTCGGCGGCATCGACAGCGGCGCGGCGTGATCCGAACCCAAGAGCAGAAGGAAAGTGTGTGATGCTGTCGCGCGGCTCTTCCGGATCTTACGGCGGCTTCTAGCGCCGGCCTCCACCCCAGGAGTGGCTGTTTCCCTGCCACGACGGAAGCGGCTCTTTCTTTCGAGGGGCGTAACCATGGATAACGGCTCTTAATGCTTTCGGAGACTCCCATGCATGCGGCGTGCCGGATAAAGACCTGTCAAACCAACGAGTTCGCGCAGTTCCAGCTCGTCTGGAATCCGACATTGTCGCACGCCCGACGATCGGGCAGGGGAAGCTCCGCGGCAGCGGCCCTTGCACACCGCAGGCTGACAGGGACAGCCGCCGATTTGACGCGCGTCCGGGTACTGATAAGGGGCCTTCCAACAGGGTTCGCGCACGAGGCGGGGTCTCCTGGTACACCCGCCCTGTGGCTTGGCTGCGGTCTGCTGCAGCCGTTCGTCTTTACTGCCCGTTGCGGACGATCTCGCACGAGTTGGTTCACGAGAGCGTCGTGAAGCAGTCGAGGCGTCCGGTTTGGCTCTGACAAGCGTCGCAAGATGTTCGCGGATCCAGCCATGTCTCCGCAATCCGACCGGTAACCGACGACGACTTCGGACTGGTTGGCGGTCCTACGACCTGATCGGTGTTCCTACGGAGCTGATCAGCGAGCCAAAAACAGCGGCAATGTGGTCTTCCCAAAGCTCCAGCTCGGCGGACCGCCGAAAATCCGCTCACGCAGCCCACGGCTGCCATAAGCACCCATAACCATCATGTCAGCACAGATGTCGTTCGCGTGCTGGGTCAGCACTGTGCCCGCCGATTTGCCGGCGCTCTTAAGCAGGTCAACGGAGACCCGAGCACCGTGCCGAGTAAGATAGGCAGCGATGTCAGCTCCAGACTGCGCGCCTTTCCCGTTGTTTTGCGCCTTTGGATCGACCATAGCGACACAGACTTCCTTGGCAGCGGATAGGATACTAAGAGCTTCCCGAACCGCACGCGAGGCCTCTACACGCGAATCCCAGCCGACCAGCACGCGTCGAGGCGACAGCGTCGCCTTAACGCCCTTCGGCACGATGAGCACCGGCTTTCCGCTATCGAACAAGCAGCCGTTGACAACAGGAGGTCCGAGAGTCTCATCGTTGAGGAGGTCTCCTCCAACGATCGTCAGGTCAGCGCAGAGCGCCCGCTGTCGTGCCACTTCACCGAGGCTAGCCGGATCGCAATAGTCGGTGTCAACGTCACAGGAAAGCGACATAGCTTTCAGCCTTTTGAGGATATCCGCGGACCGTCTTTCCATTCTGGTCACGTCCTGTGAAAATTTCTCGATTTGCTGAAATCGATAGTTCGGTACTGCAATTGCCTGTGCACGTCCTGTATTCCATTCGGGGGGCGGAGACGACATCAAGAGCAATGGAGGCGGTATAATGAGTACCGATAGGTGCGCGCCGACCTCGGCACACAGTCCGGCAGCTGTTGTGAGGTCCTCATCAGAATGATCAGCACCCGTCACACTGAATATGCTTTTAAATTCCATTTGCCTGCTTCTCCTGGTCTTCGTTAGGAGCGCCTCAAAGCGGCAACACCGCTCTCAGGAGGAAGAGAGAGCGGCACCACGTTCGATCACCGATTTCAGTCGTCCGGCTTCTCGAGCGAGTAGCCGGCCGACCTGACGGTGCGAATGACGCTGCCGGGCAAGGCCGTTTTCAGCGCCCTCCTGATTCGGCTGATATGGACATCGACGGTGCGTGCACCGACATGAATGTTGGGCAGCCAGGCCGCCCCGATAAGCTCGTCCCGGCTGAAGACCTTGCCGGGGGCCTCAATCATAAGCCGCAGCACGTTGAAATCGATCCGTCCGAGATGGATGTCGTGGCCATTACCGCGAACCCGATGGGCATCGAGCTTCATCTCCAGGCCTCCACAACAAATCCAACTGTCGTTTTCAACCCCGTTCGGACCACGCTTGGTCAGCCCGAGCCTCGCCCGCAGGCAGTCGAGCAGCTTGGCCGGAGCCACCGGCCGCACAAAGCTCTCAACGCCTGCCTTCAAGAGATCGAGGTGCTGGTGCTCGGCGCCAGGCGCGATCAGGGCGATGATAGGCAGGTCGGTGGTGCGCGGTTCCCGCTTGAGGTGGGCGCAAATTGCGGACCCGTTTATGCTGGCTGGGTCGCAATCCAGCACTACGGCCTGAAGCTCCCGTTGTTCGGCCAAGGCCAGCGCAGCCTTCGCGCCGTCTGCCGTCTCACTGCTGAAACCGTCAACCTCCAGTATGTGGCTGTAGAGCAGATAGAACTCGGCATCTTGCGAGCAGATCAGGACCAGCGGCTTCTTCATCGGCGATACCCCAACAACCTGGTCGGCCTCGAGTCCCTGGATCGAGGGGACTGGCCAACATAGTTTCTCGGGTCCGTCATGATGGCCTTTCTCGAAAATCGCGCCCATCATGCCAGCGCCACGTGGGGAAAGGTTTCGATGACTGAAATCGCATCGTCGACCAGCTTCGTACCGGCCGTGGCGAGCTTCAGGAGCGTCTCGAAGCCAAACCGGTGGACATCGCGCAGCGTTTTGGACAAAACGACCAGCCGTCCGGTCGTGAAAAGCACCCGACCAAAACCCTCATGGCTCACCTGGATCATCGGCGATGCCATAAGGCCGCAGCGCTCCTCGATCGCAAGCCCGATGGCGGCGTAGTACTTGTCGAGCCTCCACAGCACGTCGGGATCGGGATCTCCGATGATTGGGATCCCTCGGCGCTGTTCCTTGGTAATGATGAAGTCGCCCAGCAGCTCAGCGTCCGCTTTGCGTTCCCACGAGCCATAGGAATCCTGAGAACGGATCAGCCGCACGAGGCATTTGACGAACGGGGTGCAAAGAGCCGCCTCGTCTTCGGCGACAGCTGGGGGGATTGCGGGGTCAGGCATTGGCGTCCTCCTCTTTTCAGTCCTCGTCCTCGAAGGACGGTTTCTTTTCGGCAATGCCCGCTCGCGCCAGCACCTTGCGCAGCCAAGGCGGAGGACACGTCCTGAGCATCATCTGCGTGCGCAAGAGCACCTGTGGGATCGATTGGGGCTCCGCCACTTTGATCGGGTGGATTTTTGCCGCGACAAGCTTGGCTGCCGAAGGGCCGCCAATTGCCAGACAAAACAGGATCTGACAGCCCTTGAGCGCATCCACCTTTGGCGTGATGCGATCATCGCGCTCGGCCCGATGCTCCCCGCTTTCATCGGACACGTCATCGAAGGCCACGGCTTCTACGAGATTCCATTCCTCGCGCGTCACGTCGTAGACAGCAAAGCGCCTGGCCGACCCGAAATGGGCGTTGAGGTCCTGCATGTCCTGAGTGGCGATCGCAACGCGCAATGCGCCCTTACGTCGTTCAGGCATCGGGGCGAAAACCTCACTACTGACCAGCGAGAGGCGGCGAACAGCGTTCATCGTGATATTTCTCGATTACGGAGTGGATCAAGCGCCTCAGGAGTGGGCGCGTGTTGGTTGGCCTGGAAGATGCTGGCGACCTCGAAGATCATGTCGCGGGTGCCCTGATAGAGAATTGCGAGCTTGTGCTGGCTGCCTAGTCGATCGAAGACCGGGAACCCGATGCGCATGAGCGGAATTCGGAGCCGCTCCGATGCTTGGCGCCCGTGCGAATGCGTGACAAGCAGGTCAGCACCGACGGCAAGACTTTCCAGATCGCCGAGATCGCCGATCTGAACCGAAACCGCCGGGACTTTCTCGAGAATTTTAGACCTGTCGGTCGTTGTGACGGCCGCGGCTATCTCGGAGCCGAGGCCAGCAAAGAAGGTCGCAAGTTGGAACAGCTGGTCTGGTTCGGCAGCGATGGCAATTTTCTTGCCGCCGAAATGGAAATGTCCGTCGAGCATCGCGTCCTGCAATTGCGCCCGGCGCCGGCGCACGCGGGCCGGTACCGCCGCGCCCGAAATCGCAGACAGCAGCGACACGAAGCGGTCCGTGTCCTGCAGCCCAGTCAGTGACTGGAACAACACGTAAGGCACGCCGGTCAACCCGTGCAGCGCTTTCGCCGGGCGGCGCATGTGCTCACCGATGGCGATGCATTGCATGGCCGTGCCCAACTCGCGAATGTCTTCGACGCTGGTGCCGCCGTATGTGGTCGCTACCCAGCGGTCAGGAACCGTACCGTCGAGCGAGCCTGAAATGTCGGGCAGAATAACCGGCTTGAGCCCAAAGCTTTCAACCATGTCACGCATATGCTCGATGTCGGCGACAGTGAGGTTGCATCCGGGCAGGATCGCGATCTTCTTCGGCTGCCGCGCACGTTCGCCCGAGCCTGTAATCCCTTTGATCATTGCGGTGACTGCCTTGGCCCAGCCCTCTTCGATCGCGCCGTCAAAATCCGGCGTGTTGGCCAGCACGACCTCCGTACCCGCAAGCTCTTGCGTGTGCTTCAGCTTGATGTTCGCAATATCACTCGCGCAATCTTCGCCACGCGTCTCCACCAGCGCGGTCGTGCACACCCCGATCAGCTTTGGCTTCGTGCGGTTCTTGAGGTTGAGGATGGCTTCTTCAAGATGGTCGGCAGCGCCGAGGATGGTCGCCACCTCATCCATCGCTGTTGTCTGCAATGGAATCGTTTCTTTGAAGTGCCGTACGAAGAGCACGAGCGCGAAGCTTGTGCATCCCTGGCTGCCGTGGAACAGCGGCATCGCGCCGTCGACCCCAAGAAAGGCAAAGGCGGCACCCAGCGGCTGCGACGACTTCAGCGGGTTCACCGCCGCGGATTTGGTCTGGGGAAGGATGCGGGCCATCGGTCGCCTCAACACTCGCTGAACTCGTGTGCCGTCGCGCCGGCGAATTCATCGAACAGGTGCCCGGACTCCTTCTTCGTGCATGGCAGTTCGTCTTTTAGATCAGGCTGGCAATCCCACGGGGCCGGCTGGCGCACCTGAGACCAGACCGGATTGTGAATGGCGAGGTCGATCTGGCGTACGAGTTCCACCATGCCGGCATAGCCGGCATAAGGGTGCTGGCGCTCCTGGTTGATATCGAGCCAGGGCGTCTTGGCCTTGAGCGCAATGAATTGCGTGCGACCGCCCGACAGCATGATATCGGCCCTGTGTTCAGAGAGCATGGCGTACAGCTCGCGCGCAGCCATGTATTCGAACATATGCTTGTCGTGCTTGAGAACTTGTTTGATGCGCTCCTTGTCCTGCACCGTAGATTTCTTGACCGAGGTGCCGACGATCTCGATTCCGATCTCCATCAGCGCACGGACAACCGACCAGGACTTCACACCGCCTGTGTTGAGCAGCACGCGCTTGCCTTGGAGCCTTTGCCGGTAGGATTCGAGTTTCTTCCACGCGATCGCCTCCTGCTGCGCGATCAGCGTCTCCGTGCGCTCGAGGATCTCCGGATCGGCGCCCTTCCTCACCAGCAGCCTGACAAGGTTGCGAAGAGCTTGCGATGTGTCGGAGATGCCATAGAAGGAGCCCTCGAAGAACGGGATGTCCCAGCGCTCCTCCATCTTGCGGGCAAGACTGATCAGCGCGGTCGAGCACACGATCATTGCCGCCCGGGCGCGGTGCGCGGAAGCAATGTCGCGGTAACGCGCATCGCCGGGAATGCAGGCGCGCACCCGGATGCCGAGCCGATCGAGGAGCGGCTTTACAAGCCAGAATTCGCCCGAGAGGTTGAATTCGCCAAGGATGTTGATGTCGTAGGGCCCGGGGTCGTCGGGTTCGACCGTGCCGATGACATGATCGAGCAACGCCTCGGCGGCGAGCTTGTTGCCGAGGTTCTTGGAGCCTGCCAGGCCAGGCGCATTGATCGGCACCACGGCCAAACCGAACTTTTCCGTGGCGCGTTTGCACACGGCCTCGATGTCGTCACCGATCAGCGCCGTTACGCAAGTTGAGTAGACGAAGATCGCCGGCGGCGCGTATGTGTGCTTGATCTCGCGGATCGCCTTGAAGAGTTTCCGCTCGCCCTGCCCCATCACCAGGTCGAGTTCGGTGAGGTCGGTCGTGAAGCTTGTCCGCCACAAGGTCGGCCCTGACGAAACCGCACCACGGTTGTCCCAAGAATTGCCCTCGCAGGCGAGCGGCGCATGGACCAGATGCGCAACGTCGGTGATCGGCTGCAGGACGATCTTGGCTCCGTCAAAGGCGCAGCCGCCGGCTGCCGCCCCTGGTGTCAGCGACTTCGAGCAGCCCTCCTTGCGCGCCTTGGCATCTTTGCCACGGTTCTTATCGCAGGCGGGCTCATCGAAGGCGTCCTTGATTTTGGCGCTGAGGGAGGACATCGCTCAGCCTCCCCAGTCCATTGGGCAAGGAATGGCCTCGGCGAAAAGCCGGCCACGGCTCTTAGCGCGTGAGGTCATAGGAATAATCCGTCACACCCGTCTCGCTCGTCTCGCGATCGAGTTTGTCGAAGATCTTGTCGAGGATCGTCGTCAGCACGCGCAACGCGCCCTGGTAGCCAAAGAGCGCAAAGCGGTGATGATGGTGCCGATCGAAGATCGGAAACATCAGCCGGATCAGCGGCGTTCCGGTGTCGCGCTCCAGGTACTTGCCGTAGGAATTGCCGATCAAAAGGTCCACCGGCTCGGTAAAGAGCAGCGAGCGCAGCGCCCACAGGTCCTTGCCCGCCCAAACCTGGGCAGCCTTGCCGAAAGGCGAGGATGCTAGCAGCTTCTTCAAATCGGCTTCCCATGCCGAGGTGCCATTGGTGGCGAGGCAATGGGTTGGCTCGCCGCCGGTCTCCATGACAAAGCGGGCCATTGCGTGAACGAAGTCGGGATCACCGTAGATGGCGTATTTCTTACCATGCAGCCAGGATTGGCTGTCCGCCATGGCGTCTACCAGTCGGCCGCGCTCGAGGCGAATTGCCTCGGGAATCTCCTTGCCGGAAATCGCCGCGACCTCCATCAGGAATTCGTCCGTCGCCTGAACGCCGAGCGGATAGTGGAACGAGGCCGTCGCCTGCCCGACCTCCTCGCAATAGCCCAGTGTCTTTCGGGTGTTGTGATGCTGCAGCGAAAGCGTTGCCTCGGCGTTGAGGGCCTTCTTCACCTCGTTGATCTTCGTGCCCCCGTCATACATGCGGTATTCACCGTCCGAAGGCGTATCGAACTGGTCAGAGGCATCCTGGATCAATGTATAGGACACGCCCATTACATCGAGCAGGCGCTTGAGCTCCCGGTTGTTGCCGACGCAGAAGCCGTCGAAGCCCGGAATGATGTTGATGGTTCCTTCGATTTGCGTACGCTCCTGACCTTTCCAGAAGTGCTCCAAAATGCCTTTGACCATGTTGTCATAGCCGTCGACATGACTGCCAACGAAGGCCGGGGTGTGGGCAAAGGGCACGTCGAAGTCGCGCGGGACTGAATCTTCGTCCTTGGCGTTCTGGATGAAGCTGTGCAGGTCGTCGCCAATGACCTCTGCCATACAGGTCGTCGACACGGCAATCATCTTGGGGTCGTAGAGCTGGTAGGTGTTGGCGAGCCCGTCGACCATGTTCTTCAGGCCGCCAAACACCGCCGCATCCTCGGTCATTGAGGAGGAGACCGCCGCGGCAGGCTCCTTGAAATGGCGCGACAGGTGCGAGCGGTAATAGGCGACGCAACCTTGGCTGCCGTGGACGAAGGACATGGTTCGCTCGAAGCCGGCGGCAGCGAATACCGCACCCAGCGGCTGGCAGGCCTTGGCCGGGTTCACGACAAGCGCTTTGCGGGCGAGGTTCTTTTCGCGGTATTCCCACGTCTGGGTGAAATCGCGCTGATCGGAAACGATTTCATCGGGGTGCGGACATTCGAAGTTTAGCTTCTTCTCAGCGAGCATCTTTCTGTATTCCGGCTCGCGGAACAGGGGAGCGTGATCGAGAATTTTTTCAGCCGACTGCGGCATGATGATTACCTCTTTTGCATCTGGCTGCGCGGGACGGCAGCTCAGGACGTCAAGACGTTCCAGGCTCCGGCGGATCAGAGGCCGCGGGAGTTCACCGTCTCAGTGGGAGACTGGGGCTGAAGCAAATGTTTATTCGGCAGCCATCGCCCGCTCATCGCCCCGGCTTCTTTTCCAAGGCGCGTGGAATAGGTCCCAGACCGGGTTGTTAATGGCGAGATCCACATCACGTGCGAAAATGGCAAAGCCGTCGTAGCCGTGATACGGGCCTGAATAATCCCAGGAATGCATCTGGCGGAACGGTATGCCCATCTTCTGCACCGGGTATTTTTCTTTGATTCCCGAGCCGACCAGATTTGGGCGAATCCCTTCGATGAATTTCTCCAACTCATAGCCGGTCACGTCATCGTAGATCAGCGTGCCGTTCTTCACGTAGTGGCCGGTGCGCTGATAGTCGTCGCTGTGGGCGAATTCATAGCCGGTGCCCACGATGACCATGCCGAGGTCCTCGTAGGCCGTGACGACGTGGCGGGGGCGCAGGCCGCCGACATAGAGCATCACGGTATTTCCTTCCAGGCGCGACAGGTACTTGGCGATGACCGCATCAACAAGCGGCCTGTACTTGGCAATGACCTTTTCGGTCTTCTCCTCGATTTCCGGCCCAAAATGCTTGGCTATGTTGCGCAGAGAGGCTTCGATCTGGGAGGGACCGAAGAAATTGTACTCCATCCAGGCGACGCCATACTTTTCCTCCATATGCCGACAGATGTAATTCATCGACCGGTAGCAGTGGATAAGATTGAGCTTAGCCTTCGGGGCGCGCTCGATCTCTGCGAGTGTGGCGTCACCCGACCAGTTGCCAACCACGCGCAGCCCTATCTCCTCAAGCAGTATGCGCGAGGCCCAGGCATCGCCGCCGATATTGTAGTCGCCGATGACGTTGACGTCGTAGGGGCCGGCCTCGAACTTGACATCCTTTTTGTCGAAGACCCAATCCCGGATTGCATCATTGGCGATGTGGTGGCCAAGCGACTGCGAGACGCCGCGGAAGCCCTCGCAGCGTACCGGCACGATCGTCTTGTCATACTCCTTGGTCTTTTTGCGAGAAACGGCCTCGGTGTCATCGCCAATCAGGCCGATAGGGCATTCGGACTGCACGGTGATGCCGTTGTTGAGCGGAAACAAGACTTCAATCTCGTCAATGATCTGTTCCAGCTTCTTGTCGCCGCCGAAGACGATGTCCTTCTCCTGGAAATCGGAGGTGAACTGCATTGTCCCGAACGTGTCGACGCCCGTTGTACCGACGTAGTAGTTGCGGCGCTGCGACCAAGAATATTGGCCGCAGCCGACCGGGCCGTGCGAGATATGGACCATATCCTTGACTGGCCCCCACACCACGCCTTTCGAACCAGCATATGCACAGCCGCGAATCGTCATCACCCCGGGAATGGACTTGATGTTCGATTTGACGTCGCATTCGGAAAGGACCTCGCTTTCCCCGCCAGCCTCGTTGCCGCTCTTTGCGACGTTGAGGTGCTTCTTGCGGCGCTTCGCCGCCTTGTCGGGATAATGCGACAGCACCTCTTCGATAAGCTTCGCATGAAGAGCACCGTCATTCTCGTATTCCCGGCTCATGAGTCCCCTTTCAAGGTTGGGTGACGCCTCAAAGAATAGGCGCCGTTCTCTGCAAGGCGCGCCGATTCATGGCAGCGCTAATGTCACTACTGGGCCGCCGCCTTCGCCGCTTCCTTGGAGTGAAGCTCGGCAAGCATCTGCTCGTCGGTCTTCATGATGCCGAAGTCGAGCAGCATCTCCTCCAGCTCCTCCATGGTGATCGGCGTCGGGATCGTACCCTGGCCCGAATTGGCGTGGATCTTCTCGGCCAGAGCGCGGTATTCCCCTGCCTGCTTTGAGTCCGGCGCGTACTGGATCACCGACATCTTCCTGAGTTCGGCATGTTGGACGATGTTGTCGCGGGGCACGAAGTGGATGAGCTTGGAATTCAATCGGCCAGCCAGTGCTTCGGCCAGATCGAGTTCGCGGTCGGTTTGACGTTCATTGCAGATCAGCCCGCCCAGCCGCACACCGCCCGAATGGGCATATTTGAGGATGCCCTTGGCGATGTTGTTGGCGGCATAGAGCGCCATCATCTCGCCGGACATGACGATATAGATCTCCTGGGCCTTGCCTTCGCGGATCGGCATGGCGAAGCCGCCGCATACCACGTCGCCGAGGACGTCATAGGAGACATAATCGACATCGTCATAAGCGCCATTCTCCTCGAGGAAATTGATCGAGGTGATGACGCCGCGGCCGGCGCAACCGACACCCGGCTCGGGGCCGCCGGACTCCACGCACTTGATGCCTCTGTAGCCCACCTTGAGCACGTCCTGGAGTTCGAGGTCTTCCACCGAGCCTTCCTGTGCGGCGAGATCCAGGACGGTATCCTGAGCTTTCGAATTCAGGATCAAGCGTGTGGAATCGGCTTTGGGGTCGCATCCTACGATGAGGATTCTCTGCCCGAGGTCGACAAGGGCAGCGAGCGTATTTTGGGACGTGGTGGACTTGCCGATGCCGCCTTTTCCGTAAAAGGCGATCTGACGCAGACCTGACATAATAGCTTTCCTTCCTTCGTTCTAATTATCGCGACTGCCCGCGACACAAGTGCCGATAGGCAGCTCGTGCCGCCTCACACCAAGCATCGCAAAAAGCGTACCAGCGTGATCGGCCGATCCCAGAAGAAACTTTGTCATTAAATTCCAGCCGCTTAGACGGCGGCAAAACGCGCGAACGGGCCTTTCAGGCGTCTGTCACGGACACGACAAAGCCGACACAGATTGTCGTGCGCCATCCAAACCGCCGTGTGTCGAGCTCGAAGCGGGAGAATGGGGAAGTTAGCCCAAAGCTGATGGCGAGACCATCGGAAGACATCGGCTCTTGTCTTTCCAGCCTGCCATTGATCGGGCGGTCGCTGGATGAGCAGGAGCCTGGGGCTTGACCGCGGCGCGGGTAGTTCAGGCAGGCTTACAGAGCGGGAACGCCGGCGGCCGATAGACATCCGCGCTTAACCTTTCATAGCCCGTCTACAAGTTGGTTCCGCCGACGCGCTATATGGAAGCCAAATAATTCAGTAGCTTAGCCGAGAGCATTGATTTTTTCAGAAAGATACGTGTTATACGCGTATGAACCGCCGAACCCATGGTCGGCGCCCTCATGCGCGTGAGACCCCGTTGTGGGCGAGGCTCGCGACTGGCTGCACGATCCTAGCCGGCCTGCTTGCCATTGAGTTTGGTCCCGCCGCGGTAGGCTGCGGCATCAAGGGCAACATCAGCTACAACACTGGCAAGAAGATTATCACGTTCTTGGACAGGAATCTTACTGGGAGACACGCATCAACCTATTGAAGGGCGAGCGGTGGTTTTGTTCAGAGGAAGCTGCACGAAAGGCGGGCGGGCGGGCTTCGAGAGGTTAGTGTCGCGGCAGCTTGCAGATCTGCCCACGGGGCCGCCACGATCGCAAAGTGTGTACAAAAGCGCCCTCTCTGCCGAACTGAACAGTGCTCACGGCCATAGCCTCGGATGAGCCCGACTGGCTTGACCTCTGCATGATGAGAGCAGCTTTTACACCAGGTGCGCAGCACATGTCTTTAACGAACGCATCGTCTTCAAGAATATAGAGAGCAATTCGGAAAACCGAGTAGTTGGCGGCGAAGCTAGGAGAAGGTATACACTACCCTCTTGTTACCCCAGAGTAGAACGTGCAGCTGCGGCAAGACGCGGGCTTCGAACCACCTGTCGCTGGTCACCTTTTCTACCAGCGGTTCCATGCGCATCATATTCCGTCGGACTCGACAGAGACGTCTTCATTACCACGGCGGGGCGGCGTGTGATTGCCGGGTTGCAGACAAACCTCGCCGCGACGTATTTGGGACGAGTGGTGTCGGCACCGAATCCCTATCATTTAGACTAGCCAGCTTGGGGAGCGCCGTCAGACCGCCAGACCGGAAGAGGAGGCTTCGCGCCAACTTGTGCCAAGAATGTTGGACCGTGCGGAACCGCTGGGGCGGCGCTCAACTCTGGCGCAGGATGAAGCGTCGATTGGGTGAATGAATAGGGCGCGCGTTCGACGGGTAGAGTGAGGCAAATCGCTGGATGTCTGCCGGATCAACGTCAACCGGTTCCATCGCCACCATCCACTCGACGTTTTCGGTGCACGGCGGCGTCGTCAGTGAGCCCTCATAAGTCCAATAGCCAAGCGAGGCTGGCAGAAGCCAGTTGGGATTCACCTCGTCGATCGTCACCTCCCCATTCGGCAGTTCGGGAAAGGCCGCAGCAAGGGCAGCAAAGCTGGCATTTGTCGCGCCGGGCGTTAAAAAGACGCCCAGCACGCCCAGAGTACCACTTTGCGTGTCCTTGTGAACGAAATGCACCTCCATCGGGAAGCTCTTGCCCGCCACGTGATGTTCGCTTGGCGCATGGAAATGGAACTGTACCAGTTCGTAGACACGATCGCCGCGGGTCAGCGTGCTGCCTTGTGGCATATTGATTTGAATGGTGTGGCCGTTGTTCACCATATTGCCGCCGCCCTTGTGCCAGCCGATGGCGATATGCGGGATATCCGCCTTGACCGCGCTGTTGATATTGATCGGCGATTGCTGCGTGCCGGCAGAGCATACGAAATTTTCCTTATCCAGATCAGCCCAGTGCTCCGGTCCGACCGGACCGGTGTACCCCCAATGGGCACTGGTCGCTTGGGCGGCTTGAACGCAAATCCGGCATGCGCCGAGCGCAACCAACCCTTTGATCAGGTGACGACGATACATATTACTTTTGCTCCTCTTGCGAACTGATGTTGGTGGCTGCCCTAATGGACGCGTGATGGCCAATCGGCGCGGCCAGTATTGTCCTTTGCAACTGATAGATGCCCGCACGCCTTGGCGTGCTTTCATAAGTGCGGCTGCCGTTTCTCGGCTGGCCGGCTTCTGCAGCCCGCAACGGGGGCAGTTTCAACCAGCTAAACGATAAAAAATTTTAGCAGACCAGCGCTTGACCCCCGCCGCAAAGGCACAGGCGAAGGTGATCACTGCGCGGCTGCCGTTCGCGCCGGAGGCCGCATCGCTATACTTTACACTCGCTGCCCAAGGAGACGCAGGCGACCCCAATACGTTTTCATCGCTACTCCCGACGCAGCCGACCCACGCCACGAAAACGTTGCTATATTTCACGTTGGGCCAATGAGGAAATCGATCTTCTTTATGGAAGGCATTTGCGCAATGGATGCATTCCCATGCTGACAGTCGTGCGTCAGGCCGGACAATGAGATACATCGATAAGAGCTGGACAAGGATGAGGGGATGACGTGCTTGCGACGGAGCAGGTGGGGCGAGAAGGCCAGTTCTTGCGGATTTCAACTTTGCGTGACGACAGCTCATCGGAGTCAAGGTGACACACGCCGGCAGCGGGGTGTCCGGGCGGTTTCCAGCCGCACAATCGCGAGACCGCTGACGCGAACAAAGCTCGGCTGTACTCGGCACGCGAAGAGAGCCTGCCAAGCCGTTGGAGCCCGGCCTTCCGGTGCGACGCAAGCCACAGACTAGACCGCCCTCTTGTTACCCCAAAGCAGAACGTGCAGCTGCGGCAACACGCGGGCTTCGAACCACCTGTCGCTAGTCACCCTTTCGACAAGCCATTCCATTCGCATCATTATTCCGTCCAAGTCGACAGAGGCGTCTTCACTGCCAGGGAGCGGCGGCGTGTGATTGCCGGGTTGCAGATAGATCGGAAGGTGCGGATATCTCGCCGCGACTTCTTTGGCGTAGGCATAGTCACTCTCGTCGAAAACGACGAGCTTGAGCACGATTTGCGGCTTCTCTTGCGCCGCTTCGAGGCATGCATCAAACGCAGCCCAACGGGTCGTCATCTCGCTGGACGGCGGCTTTGGGCTAAGGGTCAGCACGTCAAGATCCGCAAACCACTCCCTCACCACGGAACCCTGCGTTTCCAGTGCAAAACGATAGCCCTCGCGATGGCCTCGTTCTATGAGGGGACCGAACGGCTGAATGGCCGGGTTGCCGCCTGACAAGGAGACCATAACCGGCCTGCCGCCGGAAAGCGCATGGACGGTTTGCCACACGGCATCGATCGGCATCGGTAGCCATTCATGGCGATACTGATTGTCCACCGCGTGAAGGCTGTCGCACCATGAACAGCGATAATCACATCCGCCGGTTCTGATGAACACCGTCGGCAAGCCGATGAGCACGCCCTCGCCCTGGATAGTCGGCCCGAATATCTCGCTCACACGGATTGCGGGATGCATGTCGGTCACGGACGGTATTCCGCCCAAGTTTTCGGTGTTTCGCTAACGCGCACGGCCGCGGTCTGCGGCAGACGTGCCTTGCACCATTCATAGAAATGTCTGGCCAGGCATTCCGCCGTGACCTTCTCATGTCCCAGCACGTCGTTGAGGTGCCGATGGTCGAAGCTCTCGTCAATGTAGCGTTTGAGCGGCGCCAGATCGTGATAGTCGCGCACGAAGCCGTGGGCGTCCAGTTCCTTGGCCGACAGCTCCACTACGACGACATAGTTATGCCCGTGCAGGCGCGCGCATTGATGGTTGGGAGGCAAGGAGGTGAGCTGATGCGAGGCCGAGAAGTGGAATTCCTTGCTGATGTGGAACATTACGCGCGCCTCCTGCGCAGCGCCTCAAGCCAGAAATCGGCGTCCTCGTAGTCGGTGGGATCAGCGTGCCCGGCGAGATGGAACGCTTCGCGCCGCTCGACGCAGGTCCCGCATCGTCCGCAGTGACGCACGCCGCCCTTGTAACAGGACCAGGTCTCAGCAAACGGGGTGCCGTATCTTGCGCCATCCGCAACAATGTCAGCTTTTCCGAGATTCACATACGGTGCATAGAGGCGTATCTGCGCATAGCCGTCGAGCGCGCGGTCTTGCATTGTCTGGAAAGCTTCAATGAAGGCCGGACGGCAATCGGGATAGATGAAATGGTCCCCACCATGCACGGCCGCCGCCACCGCTTCGGCGCTGTGGGCGGCGGCGAGACCGAAGGCGATTGCCAACATGATGGCATTGCGGTTCGGCACCACCGTAATCTTCATCGTGTCTTCGGCGTAGTGGCCGTCCGGCACGTCGATACTGCTAGTCAGCGCTGAGCCGGAAAGGCCACGGCCAATTTCGCCGATGTCGATGATCTGGTGCGGGACCTTCAGTCGCTGCGCGCAAAGAGCGGCGAAGCCCAATTCCTTCCTGTGCCGTTGGCCATAGTCGAAAGATAGAAGGCCGGTGAGTTCGTGCTCCGCTGCCACCATGTGAGCAAGGGAAACGGAGTCCAATCCGCCAGAGCAGACGGCGAGAGTCTTCATCATTGGTATCCTTGTTTTGACCGGGTAAGGCTGCGACCGGAGATTTCTCTGCGCCCCCACTACTCCAGCGACTCAGTTTTGTGAACCGGGAGAATTTGCGCTCAGCCCGATTGGAACGGGAGTGCGTCGCGTCCAACACGCGTGATCAATAAAAGTTGAGCGCTTCAGCAGTTTGTTTCGCATCGCGCCAACTTTCGCAACCTGCTGTCCGATCGTCGACTTCGAGACAAGGTGATGTTCGGCCGACATCGGCTGACTCTTAATTAAGCCGCAGAACACATGTTGGCTTTCTGGCCTTCGCTTGTGCGGTTGGCGAGGGCGACATGGATGCCAGCAAATTTGACATTGGCGACATCCGCCTGGAGAACCCTGCGCGGCGCGATTGAGGCCGCAGGCGAGCCTGCTCTAACTGCCGCCCTACAGTCCCGACTTCAATCCGATTGAGAACGCCTTCGCCCAACCTAAGGCGCTGCTGCGAGCAAAGGCCGAGATAACCATCAAGGCTCTATGGGACTGACGTTGCCCCAGCAGTTTTGAGTTCGTTTCCGGCGTGGGTTGTGCCCTGCTGGGCGGGTGAAGCGACGGGCGCTGGCGCGGAGCCTTTGGCATAGCGCAGCGCGAGCGACCGTCGCGGATTGAAGGTGCTGGCGAACTTGGCCGGGGTCTGCCAGGGGGGAGTGCGGCCGCGCGGTGTTGTAGTCGGCGTGCCACAGGGCGATGGCTACGCGCGCCTGAGCCAGCGAGGTGAACAGCGTCTCGTTGAGCAGTTCATCGCGCAGTCGGCCGTTGAAGCTCTCGATGAAGCCATTCTGCATCGGCTTGCCGGGCGCAATGTAATGCCATTCGACGCGGTTCTGATCCGCCCAGGAGAGGATGGCGTTCGAGGTGAACTCGCTGCCATTGTCGCTGACGATCATCCTGGGCCGGCCCCGCTCGGTGATGAGCCGTCCAATTCGCGGGCAACCCGCATGCCCGAGAGAGACGTATCAACGATGAGTGCGAGGCACTCTCTCGTGCAGTCGTCGACGACGGCCAGGATGCGGAAGCGGCGCCCGTCGGTGAGCTGGTCCGATACGAAGTCGAGCGACCAGCGCTCGTCGGGCCTCAGCGGCACCAGCATCGGCGCCCTGGTCCCGATCGCCCGCTTGCGGCCGCCACGGCGGCGACGGCGAGCTTCTCCTCCCGATAGAGCCGGAACAGCTTCTTGTGGTTCACGACCAGGCCCTCCCGCCTCAGCATCACGAGAAGACGCCGGTAGCCGAACCGGCGACGCTCCTGCGCGATCGGCCTTCATCCGCTCGCGAACCTCGCGGTCGTCCGGCCTGCTGGTCTGGTAGCGAACCGTCATGCGGCAACAGCCGATGGCTTTACACGCCCGCCGTTCGCTCATCCCGAAGCCTTCCTTCAGGCGAGCGACAGCTTTCCGCTTGGCGGCGGGCGTCACCATTTCTTTCCCACAAGGTCCTTCAACGCGGCATTGTCGAGCATGGCGTCGGCCAAAAGCCGCTTCAGGCGCGTGTTCTCGTCCTCCAGCGCCTTCAGGTCGCCGAGCCTCGGTGACATCCATCCCGCCGAAGCGGGCCTTCCAATTGTAGATCGAGGCGTCGCTGACCCCGTGCTTGCGGCACAGATCGCCAACCGATACCCCGGCCTCGTGTTTCTTCAAAATTCCGATGATCTGCTCTTCAGAGAAGCGGCTGCGTTTCATGTCCTGGTCCTCTGGATGGGCCAGAACGAACTTCAAACCGGATTAGATCAGAGGGGCAAGGTCAGGACGCCTCGGCGCGGTTGTCGACCTCTTCACCCCAGCCGAATGTGCCAACTACTTCAAAGCCGCAGGATATGACCTGGATCAGATAGGACGTGCTCCAATGGTTTACACCTGACACAGGAGTCCGGCCCCCACAACCGTTTCGCAATGAGGAGCAGCGCTGCCGCTGCTCCTCCAATCACACGACGGATTCACGATGCGGCAACTCGAGCCATGATTTCGGATCCAATGGCCGATGCGGTGTATAGTGAGGCATCCAGCGGCAAATCCCCAAATGCCAGTTGACACAGAAGATAATTAGCACCTGCCTCTTCCAGCTGATCAAGGAGAGCTTTTCGGACAGAATCTGCCGTTCCCACGACGCACAATTCACTTTCAATTGCTGCATCGAAGTTCAAAGGCAAGTTTGGTGGAGTGGAAATGGCATTTAGTTCGTATAGAAATTTGAAGCTATTGAGCCATCGTTCATAGGCAGGTGCTGCGAGCAAATACGCATCTGTTTCAGAACGCCCTATCACCACCATTCGGAGCAATCCAAGAAATGGCGCTTGCTGGCCAATGTCAGCATCGTGAATTCGGGCGGCGCGGAACGCGTCGGTAACGCTGCGAACAGAAGTGGAAGGTCCGACGCAGGCGATGTTTGCCCCATTCGCAGCGGCCCAGCTAGCCGGCTCGGGTCGATTGGTGGCGATCCATGTCGGCGGACGGGGATATTGGTGAGGTCTCAACGTCAGCGGAACATCTTTCAACTCAAAGTGGCGGCCCTGATAAGAAAGCGTCCCGCCTTTCATCGCATTGATGAGAATCTCACTGGCCTCCGCATACTGTTCTGGTGCTGCTTCTACAGCAACCCCGAAGTATCCCAATTCAGTGGGAGCAGAGCCGCGCCCTATGCCGAGTTCAAGCCTGCCGCCGCTCAACTGATCAAGCATGCAGATCTCCTCGAAGGCACGCAGCGGATGATAGAGCGCAAGTAGCATTACCATGGGACCAACACGAAGACTGCGGGTTCGCTGGGCGACGCTCGCTAAGAACAAATTCGGTGATGGACCTCTGCCATGCGGCGTACAGTGGTGCTCGGCGAGATGATACGCATAAAAGCCATAGCCATCGCACGCTTCTGCTAGGCTCAGCCGATCTGCATATTGTTGTGCGATGTCATCGCCGTTTTCGTCCAGATGATCGAAGATGCCGAAGGTCAGGCCCGAAGCGGAAATTTTCTTCAATTAATTGTTCTCCAAATTACCTATATTTATTCGCTAATCATCATAGCTCACGACATATCATTACTTGATGCTTAATGTGAATCGACTTCATGCTTGTGAGCACCGCGATCCTTCTTAAAGTTCATACAGACGCGTTCGGCGGCAGCAAGGAATTTGTCCATCTGCTCTGTGGTGCCAATGCTGACGCGAATACAGTTCTTCAAATCTACGTCAGGAAAGCTGGCGATGAGGATCGCCTGCTCTTTCAACGCGGCTTGCCAGCATGAGCCCTCCTGTCCCGCCGGCACACGGGCCAGCAAAAAGTTTGCGTGGGAGGGTGTTACGGAAAAGCCAAGTTGCAACAGCGCCAGGGTCACTCGCTGTCGTTCATGCTTGATGTGCCTGTGGTTCTCTTCGTAGGCGTGGCGATGCGCAAGAATGCTTTTCCCGACCGCCTGCCCGATCACGTTCATGTTGAAGACATTCTGGATGTTGCGCAGCCTGCCAATGATTTCTGGGTGACCGAAACCGAAGCCGACTCGCACGCCAGCGGCAGCATAGCTCTTTGAAAAAGTCCTCAAGATCAAAAGATTCGGATGTCTATTGACGAGGCGCAGGGCATTGTCGGGTGCGAAGTCAACGTAGGCCTCATCCAAGACGACCAAGCGATCTGCTTGCTCCACAAGGCGTTCGATTTCGGCCACCGGCACGAATGTTCCGGTCGGATTGTTCGGATTAGCCAACAGAATGAACTTCGCGTCTTTTGCGGGGCCGGACAGCAGTTTTTCTATCGGCAGGGGATGAGCTTCGCTCGATGCGATTTCGAGAAACTCGGCACCCTGCAACATGGCAAGTTTACGGTTGAACGAAAATCCGGGCGACAGCATTGCCACTCTATCTCCTGGGGCGAGGAAAGCTCTGTAGATGAGTCCGAGCAGCTCCGACGAACCGTTGCCGGCAATCACCTGATCTTTGGAAAATCCGTAAGCATCGGAGGCAGCTGCCCTTAAGCTGAGATTGTCGTCTTCCGGATAAAGATACTGGTGTTCGATCGCAGCAATTGCACTTTGCATTACGCTCTTCGGCAACGGAAACGGGTTCTCGTTCGTATTTAGCTTAACGCAGTTTGCATCCGTCGCTGGTCCGTTGGACGAGAGAGCATCTAATTTGCTGGCCACCGGCGAAAAAAGCGAAAGCACGGTCTTCAGTTTTGCATCGCACATGTTCTTCTCCGTTTTTCAGTCCCGCAGGGCATGTGACATGAGGCAATCGTTGATCGTGACTTGATCGACGTTCGGCTATATCAGCGCTGCCTTCCCACCCTGGTGGGGATCGCCGACCACGGTTTGGATTTGACACCGGGAAGCTGTCGAGAACCTGATGACGACCCAACGTTTGGCCGACGGCCGATTCGGCGCAACAGACGGTGTTTCAACATCGCATCGTCCTCAAAGCCGCATGCAGGGCCTGCACGACAGCCCGTCTCCAGCGCCCGCAGATAGGTGGAAGCCGAAGTCTTGCCGAACCTCAGTTGCTCTGCCACCTTGGCCCACCGGACTGCCCTGTTTATGGGTCAGGCGCAGGATATCTCTGACGCTCGTTCGTCTTGCTTGCTTCCGTCTTGGCATGGGCTCTCTCGGTTTGCTGATGAGAGAGCCAAATACCGGCTCATCTGAGCATGAGACGCAGGCCTGACGATATGGAGCGTCGCTGGTGGCGCGCGTAGCCGAGAGGGTTCGCCTCGCTGGCGGGGCATGCAAGACGGCGCACCTCCTTAGCCATCCTGTCCCATCGTCTCAGATCGTGAGGCGCACCTTATAGTCGGTGAGGAGATCTTGCAGGGTCAGGTTACGCCCTAGCGCTTAAGGTTGTTGGTCGCACCGAGCAAGCGCGGGACCTGTCGACGGACAACAGCGGTGCCACTGCCGGCACTAGGTGTGAGCTTTCGAGAGGTTGTCCATTCGGACCGGACCGAGGAGACTGGAGTTACCACGCTTCAGCATCCATCGGAGGGTCCGAATGAACATCCACAAGAATGCCCGTCTCACACCGCTGCGTCGAGAGGAGATGGCGTTATCGGTGATAGAAGGCGCTTTTTCCAAAGCCCATGCGGCGCGCGTCTATGGCGTGTCGGCCAAGATCGTGGCGCGCTGGGTCGAGCGCTATAAGACCAAAGGGCGGGCCGGCATGGTCGACCGCTCGTCGCGGCCCACCGTCATGCCGAGCCTGACCGAACAGTCCGTGGCCGAGCGCATCGCAGCCTTGCGTCGCCAGCGGCTGACCGGCAAGCACATCGCCCATGAGGTCGGCGTCTCGCCCGCCACCGTCAGCCGGGTTCTCAAGCGTGCCGGGCTGTCGCGGCTCAGGGATATCGAGCCGGCCGAACCGGTCCGGCGCTACGAGCGGGAGCATCCCGGCGAGATGATCCATATCGACATCAAGAAGCTCGGCCGCTTCAGCCAAGTCGGCCATCGTATCACCGGCGATCCGCAAAAGGGCAAGTCGCGCGGCGCCGGCTGGGAGTTCGTCCATGTCTGCATCGACGACGCGTCCCGCATCGCCTTCTCGCAAATCCTGCCCGACGAGAAAAAGGAGTGCGCCATCGCCTTCCTCAAGGCCGCGGTCGCCTATTACGCCAGCCTCGGCGTCACGATAGCCCGCGTCATGACCGACAACGGCTCCTGCTACAGATCAAAGGCCTTCGCCAAGGCCTGCCGCGATCTCGGCCTCAAGCACGTCACGACAAGACCCTATACGCCCAAGACCAATGGCAAGGCCGAGCGCTTCATCCAGACAGCACTGCGCGAATGGGCCTACGCCATTGCCTATCCGACATCCGATCATCGTGCCGCCGAACTGCCTGTCTGGCTGCACAGATACAATTGGCATCGTCCACATGGCAGCCTAAAGTCAAAAACGCCTATCAGTCGCCTCGCCCTGATCGAGGACAACCTGTTGAAGCTCCACAACTAGGTCGTCCAGCATCACAGTGAACCGCGTACGTAGTATTTTGTCGTAGGCGGCATTCTGGATAGCCGGATACGGGCTCTTCACCCGCTGCACCACCGATTGCGGGATGATGTCGCGAGAAACATTCACGGATTTCGTGAAAAAAGTGTACCCGCCGAAGAGCCCTACTCGCGGGGGCGGTGCAGCACCACCTCGGTGTCACTGCTCGTGTTCATGCGATGGACTAGGCCGGCCAGCTGTTGACGCAGCTCGCGGTAGTTGTAAGTCTCACCCGTGTAGACGAGCACCAAGTCAGGTCGGCCATCCCCTGGAGCATCCTCGGCTGGCGGCCGCCCTGGATATCGATGATTGCCAGGCGGTGGTGTCCCAGCGCCGCAGGCCCGCCGATCCAAGTCCCCTCGTCGTCCGGACCGTGGTTCGCTATGGTGGCCGTCATATCGGCAAGCTCCCTTCGCGCATCGGGACCTCCGAGGTCTCGATTGAAGTCGATCCATTCACAGATGCCGCACAGGTTATGTCGCCGCATTTGGGCGAAGCAGATATAAGGCCAGTGGGAAACCATCGAGGCAAAGTGACGGATCTAGCCCAGCTACGATCCGCATCCGACATTGTCGGACATCGGACAGCACCGCGATTCGCTGCATAGGAAGCCTGGAGTCGCGATTTCCCCTGGGGGAATCAGCGCATGAAAGGAGAGCTGGGTCGTGTCTGCCGAAATGAGAAATTGCTCCCCCTTATTGCATCACCGAGGAATGTTACCCAGCGCGATAGACGGACATGCCCTATCTCCCCCCGTTGCAGCTGAGGGAGATAGGGGCCAGCTCTTCATTCAACCCTCATGGAGGATGATCAGCCCAGCCATTTCCATGCGCCGGCCTTCACAAGCCGTGCACCATTCAGGTTCTTTTCCTTGAAGCGCGACGATCCTTGTCAGACGTCGCAACACTTGCTGCCGAGAGCACGAGCTCTTCCTCGAGCATGCCTTGATCTGCGCCTCGAACGGCTCGCACATGCTGGGTTTCAACGACTTCGCAGAGGTTGATATTCTGCAGTGACTTCGTCTCGCTGCTGCACGGCATTGACGCTGGGAGCCATGCTCGCGTGGCGCAATTGTGCTGAAGCCGGTGCCCACGGCAACGTTTCTTAACCCGCCCCAGATCCTGGCGTTTGGCTATTTCCGACATTCGTGTCCGGCTTCGGACAAAGGCCGGGTTTGCCGAACGGAGTCGCACCCAATTTCCAGTGCTGCTTGAGCAATAATATCGACCGGCATTACTGCACAACACGAAAGTTGCTGCAAAAACCGAAGTGAACCCAAGGCATCGGGTCAATTGGCATGGCGCTTGCGACTCGGTCGATAGAACGCAGTCAAAATCACGGTTGCAGACCATGCCTACCTCTCAAAGCTCGATAAAGCACGCGAGCAAAATTCCCCGTCTCCGCGGAAGCTCGTCGCCGTTAAACGTGCCTGCTCGGGGGCGGTCTTGCACAAGACCGGTCCGAGGCAACCACGCCAAGGCGCGAGGCTGCCGGAACTGTCGACCGAAGTCGATGCCGCTTCAGTTTAACCGAAAAATGCACCGTACCACTTTGGCCTGGAAGCAAATCAATGACCTATAGAAAGAACGTTCCTCTCGTGACCTTTCGCACGCGTGTTCGCGATGAGTCGATCGGGGGGCCAAATCCTTATCAGTGGGAGAACAAGACCTCCGACGATTATTTCGGGGGCAAGCGCATCATCCTGTTCTCGCTGCCTGGCGCCTTCACCCCGACCTGCTCGACCTTCCAACTGCCCGATTTCGAAAAACTCTATGATCAATTTCTGGAACTGCGAATTGACGCGATCTACTGCGTCTCGGTCAACGATGCTTTCGTCATGAATGCGTGGGGAAAGTCCTTGGGGCTGCAGAAGATCGAGCTGATCCCAGACGGGTCGGGCGAGTTCACGCGCAAAATGGGCATGCTGGTCGCGAAGGACAATCTGGGCTTTGGCATGCGCTCCTGGCGATACGCCGCTCTGATCGACGATGGCGTGGTGGAGCAGTGGTTCGAGGAGGAAGGCTTCTGTGACAACTGCGAGACGGACCCCTATGGCGTTTCATCCCCGCAAAACGTTCTCGACAAATTGAAGGCGGCGGCATGACCCAGAAGTGGAAAGTCTCACACAACCCAAGCACACACTAGAGCCTCCTCGGCAGATCACGGTTCAACATGCATCTCTCAGCAAGCCTGCTTCAACGCCAGAAGCAACGTATGGTCTTATCGCCTCAAGCCATTGAAGCTATTCGCTTGCTGCGATTGACGCATACTGAACTCCATCAGCTCGTGCAGCAGGCACTCGAGAAGAACCCCGTTTTGAAGCCTGACCCGTTTGACGACGATTCGCCGCTGCCAGGGGTGGATCAGCGGAGCAGTCAAAGCAGAAGCGAAATCGGCGAATCGCCCATTGGCGGGCCGTCTGGCGGGCGCGGGCAATGGAAGTCGCAACGCAGTAGCGGCAACGATCGACCTGCCGTCGAGGAGTTTACCGCCCACACCGAAACATTGCACGACCATGTCGCCCGCCAGGTCGCCCTCAACCCGTTCACCCCCCAGGAGCGGCTGATTGCCGGACAGCTCGCCGCTCATCTGGAGGACACTGGCTATCTTCAGGTAAACCTTTTCGATCTGGCCAGGACGTTAAACGTTCGGCAAGCTGATGTGGAACGGGTCATCGGAATCTTGCAGCAATTTGATCCGCCGGGCATTTTTGCGCGAACTCTCAGCGAATGCCTGGAGATTCAGCTGCGCCAGCAAGACCGGTTCGACCCGGCTATGGCAGCTTTGGTCGCCAATCTCGAGATGCTTGCACGGGGGGATTTTCAGGGATTGAAGCAGCGTTGCGGAGTCGACGAGGAGGATCTCCTCGACATGAGGAACGAAATCCGCGCGCTCGATCCCAAGCCTGGAGACCGGTTCCAGTCCGGGACGCCGGAAACCATCGTACCGGACGTCTGGGTAATGCCCAAGTCCGAAGGTGGATGGCGGGTGGAGCTTGATCCGGCCACGCTGCCCAAAGTGTTGATCAACCACACCTATGTCGCCGAAATCTCGCAGCTGACCAAGCAAAATCCGGAAGGCAAAGCGTTTCTCGACAATTGCCAGGAAAAAGGGAACTGGCTGATCAGCAGTCTCAAGCAGCGCGCTAAGACGATCCTTAAGGTTGCGACCGAAATCGTGCGCCAGCAGGATGCCTTTTTTACACACGGCGCCGCCCATCTGCGGCCTCTCTGTCTCAAAAATGTCGCTGACGAGATCGGCATGCACGAGTCGACGGTAAGCCGGGTGACTTCGAACAGGTACATGTTGACTCCGCGCGGGGTGTTCGAGCTGAAGTATTTTTTCGCTGCGCCAATCGCATCCTGCGAGGGCGGCGATGCGCACTCCGCCAAAGCTGTCTGCCATCGGATCAAGGCAATCATAGCCGAAGAATCGCTCGACAAGGTACATTCCGACGAAGACATCGTTGCTCAACTCAAGGAGACCGGCATCGATGTCGCTCGCCGTACCGTCACCAAATATCGCGAGGCGATGAACATCCCTTCCTCCATACGACGGCGCCGCGATAAGCGTTTGTCCGCAGCTGCGATCAAGCGAAGTGACTAACCGACATTCGTGGTCGGCGAGAGGCGACTCTCAACTTCCTCCGGGCCGAAGCAGCTTTCGAAGTCATGGCATTCCCCGCAACTGGGTGCTGTGCATGACGAAAAGCCTTCGGCCTCACACAGCTTGCGGTAAAAGTACTTTTTCCATTTCATGTTTTCTGTGTTGCCTGCCGCCAGCGCGGGAAAATGTCTGGCAAGCAGGCGGCTGAGCTCAGCGCGATTTGAGAGGCCAAGATCCCGCCAAAGATGGTCCGTGCGCATCGCACGCCGGGCGATGATCTTGGCCAAGCGGGCGCTCGCCGGGTCGCCCGGCGCAGCATGCGCTAGCAGCAGCCGGCGCAGCAGCTCCTCTTCCAGTTCCGGCTCGGGCTCGCTCAACTCCTCCAAAGCGAATACGCTGCTGGAGGTAGACGGGAAAGTTGCGGCCAAGACATCACGCAATTCGACAGACGAAAGGCCTGTCCCCTCCGTCGCCAACACCTCGCCCGCCTGGACCTCCTCAAGCGAACGCGAAAGCACGCAGGGCAGCACATGCTGATCGAAGCTCCTCCCTAGCTCGGACCCACGCCATTGCGCGCGTGGATAGGCAGCCATCATCGTAACGGCCGGCTTCAGCTTCCGGCATGACAAAGCGCCTTGTTGACCGCAGGGATGATCTTGTCGCCCCAGAGCTCGATCTGGCGCAGCATCGTCTTTTGGTCGAAGTCGCCCAATTGAGTCTGAACTGCGATCTGGTCCGGTTTCAAGACATCGATCTCTTCCAGCAGGCGATCAATCACGCGATTTACGCTGCCAATCGGCAAATTTTTGCGCATGGTCTCGAAGGACAGATCCTGCTGGGTCGGTGTCTCCTGCAGCAGGTAGCCATCGTGGCTCTGTTGGCGGCGCTGATGCAGGGCTTCAGAAAGCCGGCGCTGGAAGCGGGCATTGTCGAGATAGCTGTTGATCTCCAACTCGTCGTGGCTGGCATAGCAGCAGCGCAGCAGCGATATCTTGACGTCGGTGACGTTCTTTTCCTCGGATGCCGCCGCCCTCTCGACTGATTCACGCAGTGTGGTCAAAGTCTCTAAGCCGTCGTGGAAGGCTGTGACAAAAAAATTGTGCCCCTCGCGGTAGGCCCGAGCCATCCGTGCGGCTCCGCCAGCGATCCAGATAGGCGGCGTCGGCTGCTGGACTGTGCGGACCGAAATCGCTGTTGGGGGGATCTTCTCATACTGGCCGTCGTGTTCGAAGACGTTTTGGTTGAGGCCCTTGAGAATGATGTCCAGGTATTCCGAAAAGACGGCCGGCGCCTCATCGATGTCCACGCCGAACCGTTCGAACTCGAACTGCTGGTATCCCAAGCCTACGCCGAGCTCGAGACGGCCGTTCGCAACGATGTCGGCGAAGCCGATCTCGGACAGCAGGCGCTGCGGTTGGTAAAGCGGCAGCACGCAGACGGCAGTGCCCAGGCGAATCGTGCTTGTCAAGCCGGCGCAGTGCGCCACCATCATCAGCGGGGATGGTATGAGGCTGTAATTGTTGAAGTGGTGCTCAGCAAACCACGCGGTGTTGAACCCAGCCTGCTCCGAAGCGACGGCCTGTTCGATGGAGTTGCGGATGACGCTTTCTGAGGATTGGTGATAGCCACGCTGGGCGGCCAGAATGAAAGTGGCAAATTCCATGATTTCTCCTCGTTATAGACACGTCAGCCGACCGGGAATGTGCTCGGCATGCGCATGCTTGGATCTCAAGCACCTCGGGTGCGTCGTGGAGCCGAGGCTTCATAATGCTCGGCCGGTCGCCCTGCGAATGCCTGGCAATTAACCTGCGGCCTCCGCAAAACATTCGTCATAGAGTTCGCTGGCGTTTCCCGCATCACCGAACGAGGTCCAGCCGCCGTCCACGTAGAGGATCGAGCCGTTGATGTATGAGGCGTCAGACGAAGCAAGGAAGAACGATGCATCTGCGACGTCTTCTGGCCGTCCCATCCTGCCCATGGGGATGCGTCGTCCGATTGCTGCCAGGTCGATGCGGCCGGCTTTGGCCAACTGAGCAAGTGCGGGCGTGCGGATGTGGCCAGGAGCGACGGTGGCTGTCCGAATTCCGACCGGGCCGAGTTCGGCCGCCATGCAACGGGTCAGCATATCCATCCCCGCCTTGGAGGCGCCGTAGGCATGGCGCGGCGCGAACGGCAGAAAGCTGTCGATCGACCCGAGATTGAGGATCACGCCGCCCGGGCGCATAGCCTTGATCGCTTCGCGCGCGCAGGTGAAGGCGCCGGTAAGGTTGACATCCAGGACGTGTTCGAGCTGTTTCGACAGTTGCTCGATCGCAGGCACAATCCTGTCGGCGGTATCAGCACTATTGACCAGAACATCGATATACCCGAAGCGTCGCCTCAGCTCTTCGAACATCGACACCACATCGCTCTCGACGGCCACGTCCAGCGATTTCGCCAGATGCTTGCCGGGGAGCGATGTAGCCAGCTCTGCCGCTGCAGTGCCATCTTTATCAGCAATCACGACGGTGTCGCCGTTCGCGGCAAAGCGGCGAGCGACGGCCGCGCCAATGCTTTTTGCGCCACCGGTGACGAGCACGATTCGCGCATCTGTGCATTCGGCCGGACAGGAGAGCTCGGCTTGGAGCGCACTATCCACCGGCGGGTGAGCATCCCCCGGCTGGTTGAATGACATCCAGCCTCCGTCGACTGCCAGCACCGAGCCGGTGATGTAGCGCGCCTGCGTGCTGCTCAGAAAACGCACGACCCTGGCGATCTCGTCGGGGCGAGCCAAGCGCCCCATCGGCACGCGGCGGCGTATCGCCGCGAGGTCCATTTTGCCGGCGCGTGCCAGTTCTGTGACCATTGGGGTGCGGACGGAGCCCGGCGCCACCGCCGTGACGCGGATTCCTCGCATAGCCCACTCGCACGCAAGGGACTTTGTCAACGAGATCACGCCAGCTTTCGAGGCTGCGTAGGCGTTGCGCCTGGGATTGCCGACCACGCCCGCCATCGAAGCCACATTGACGATCGCACCGCCCGGCCTCATGCGCCGCGCCGCTTCCCGGGCCATAACGAATGGCCCAATAAGGTTCACTGTCACGCCGCGTCGGAAGGTATCGACAGCGGTGTCGATGATCCTATCCATCGTGGGTCCAACCGCCGCATTGTTGATGAGGACATCGATTTGCGCGAACCGTGCTTCGACCTGGCCGAAAAGTGAGAGCATGTCCTTCTCTCGCGACACATCGCACTCCAGACCGACGTGCGGCGACCCGAGATCCCGAGCCAGTTCAACCACACCACTGCCCGGAAGGTCCACCGCAACTACAGTGTCTCCGTCCGCGGCAAGGATATCGACCAGGGCACGGCCGATCCCGCCCGCGGCGCCTGTGATGATTACGGTGCGTGCTGCCAGTTTCACGAGAGCTTCTCCACGATGACCGCTTGTGATCTCAGCCCATCGACCTTGGGCGGAATGAAGGGTCGAGCCAAATCGTTGCAGTGACCGCCAGTTGCGGCCCCACACAGATCTCAATCCCGCAAGGCGCTCATCCTCCATTTCTACCCACTTATGCAGCTCCCAGTTGGGGACCCTCGACGCCATCTTGGTCGGTGGGGATGTGACGCTTGAGCAGCTGGTAGATGGGATCGTCTGGATGTGGTGCTCCAATCGGCTGTCGCCGGCCGAACCTATCTGCCTCAAGAATCGCTGGCGGGATTTGCTCCTCAACCCAATCGTAGACGACTGTCCGTTCCGCAATTCGCCACTCGTCCTGCCTCTTCTGAAACAGATCGCAGTAACGGCCGCAAAGCAGCGTCTGACGTATTTCTTGGTCTGTATCCGGTCCGCGTTGCAGCGCGGTGAAATAGCTCTCGACCGCGGCCTCTGCTGAACTGATGAAGTCGATCAGGCTGTTCGTGATTTGATGGATGTTACGCTGCCCCGGCAGACCGAGAGCAAATTGGATGAAGTCCTCTGCCGGTCCGCAATAGGGACCGTGCCTGTCATACGCTTCGGGCCAGTATGCGCTACGCAGCGCCGCCTCATCGGCGCGGTCTATCCCGCGGCAGTACCGATACAGGCAGTTGCGGATCGCCTCTCGGTCACGCAGTTCGGTAATTTTCGCGTGGTCGACAGGTTCTGTCGCGAATTGTATGATTGTTTTGTCCTTCCCGACGCCAGTCTGCACTTTGCGTGTGTCTCTCTCTACAATTGAGTTAGCGGGGGGCTCGTCAACTTCCAGAGCTTGTTCGGGGCAGGCTCTTACCCCTTGTGAGGCAAGCAGTTGCTCCCCATCGGCAACATCAATATCACCGGGCAAGATGTAGCCGTCGTCATCAAGCTTGAAGACTCTCGGCGCCCGCGCCAAGCAGCGCGCATGACCCTGGCATCTGGCTTTGTGTACGATGACACGCATAGCGAACTCCAATGTCGTTGGCGGAAACTTCAGGACCAGTCCAGGATCAGATTCTCGATCCCGAACACATGGCCGCCGAAGGTGATGGGTTCAGTCCCTGTCTTGATCCGAAAGGCTGGGATGCGCGCCAGCCACTCCTCCAGGCCAATGACAATCTCCCGCCGGGCAAGGTGTGAGCCAAGACAACGATGGGGACCATAGCCAAAGGCAGCGTGCCGGTTGTCCTCGCGCGCCAGATCGATCTCATTCGGGTATTCGAATTCCGCCGGGTCACGATTGGCAATCATCGTGGCACAGGAAACATAGTCTCCCTTGCGGATCGGCGCGCCTTTGAAGTCGACATCCTTCGTTGCCACTCGGATCATCTGAATGGTCGAATAGGCGCGCAGCAATTCTTCCGCGGCGACGGCAATCCGGTCCGGTTCGCTTCGTAGCAATTCCTGATCTTTGGGGTTGCGCGCGAGATGGGCCAAGTCGAAGCATATGGCTGCTGAGACCGTGTCGAGCCCCGCGACGAACACAAGCACGCCGATGCCACGGACTTCTTCGTCACTGAGCAGACGGCCCTCGACCTTTGCCTTCACGATGAAGGTCATGAAATCATCGACCGGCTCCTTGCGGCGCTCGGTGGCAAGTTCGTCGATGAAGGCCACGATCGTCCGGGCTGCGGGTGGTCGTTGCTCCTTATCGCCGTGGAGCAGATCTCTAGCCCAGCCGACAAATGTTTCTAGTCCGTCGTCCGAAAGCCCAATAAAGCGAAGGAAGATATTGACCGCGAACGGAACTGCAAAATCCTTCATGATGTCGCAGCTCGTGCCTGATGCGGCGATCCTGTCGATCAGCTTGATCGCTCGTTCCCGGACAGCCGGCTCCAATGCCATTACCCGCTTTGGCGAAAGCAGCGGATTGAGCAGTGAGCGAAAAACACCGTGGAATGGCGGATCGAGCTCAAGCGGGATCATCGGCCAGCTCTCGCCGAGCACAGAGGCGAAGATGCTGCGATGGCTGGAAAACGTTTCGGTGTCCTGCAGCACCCGGCGCTGGTCGCTCGCGCGAGTGATGACCCAGGTACCCCGACCGTCGCGCGTGTTGCTGGTTGAATAAAAGATCGGAGGCCCGGCATGAACGCAAGCAACCGCTGCATGCGGATCCCGTCCCGCACAGCCCACGTCGCTGGCCCCATTGGCGGGATTCCCCGTTGGGTCGCAACATGCCGGGCGAGAAACAGGTGAAGTCCCTCACCTTTCGGCGGGACATGATCTGGAACCGCCGCGATTTAACCGCGCCAGAATCGAGAGACCGTTCATGAGATGCTGTCGGCATTTGCATGCAATCGTTGGTGCAAGCTCCGTGCCGAATTCGTCTTTCGATAATCCTTGCCGTTTGCTGGGCAACAGGTGGCGCCTGTGCTGACTTACTGGTCGGGATTGCAACATTCTTGTCCAGCGTCGGACACAGATGTAGAAAGCTAGACCACCTTCTGTCGTTGATGGCACGGTACTTGCGCAGTCATTCGCAGACGCGTCACGGACCGAGAGTGTCGTCCCATGAATTCAATCACCAAAAAGGCCGCCCGACGTTGCTGGGACCGCCTGCAATTACCTTATCCCAGAATTGGGAGCAACGGCTTCAAAAGGGATAACTCATCACCTCAATTCTGTCGATCGCGCGGCCATCGAACCGCAGCCATCGATCAGACTTCCGCCTCGTTGCACTCATTGCGACCGCCTTGGTGCTTGCGACGACCGCTCAATTCTGGCTGCCAGGATAACCGCATATGGCGACGGAACTTCCTGCTTCAAAGCAATATAGAGATCGTCGATCATCCCCCCATCAAGGCCTCGATCGAGGACACCGCGTTCGGCTTGCTTGGTTCGCAGTGAACAGGCCGCACTTCGACGGATGCGATCGATGCGACCGCTGCAGAAAACCTCGCTCCACGCCCGGATTGTCGACGGTTGTGTCCGTCGGCCCTCCGATGAGGCCTCGGATGCGTGGGCGCCGAGGCCTCGACTGAGGCCGACTGGCCGCCGCCGGAAGGTCTAGCGGCTTTGATCCCCGGCGATATAGCCACCCCTGCTGCAACAGCTCCTAGCTGGAGAACTCATTCATGACCGAATCGGCGACAGATTTAGTGGACGCGGCTCTGTTCGACCGAGATCGGCTTGACCCAGAAGTCCTATCAACGTCTGGCCCCGTGCGCATTTCGCTTCCTCGGCACCTTCGGGCTTGTGACGGCAGAGTTTCTGCCCGCCAGCGTTCTGACACCGCTCGCGCATGATCTCGGTATCAGCACGGGCACGGCTGGACAGGCGCTAACAGCGACCGCAATCGTCGCGGCGATCTCGGCACCGACAATGGCCATCGTGACAAAGCGTCTGGACCGCAGGGTCGTCATCTGGGCGATGACGCTGCTGCTGATCCTGTCGAACGTTCTGGCGGAGGTTGCGGGGTCGCTGCCGGTGTTGCTGGCGGCACGCGTCGTCCTCGGCATATCGCTCGGTGGTTTTTGGTCAATTTCGGCAGCGTTGGCAATGCGGCTGGTTCCAAGTCACCTCATGCCGCGCGCCATGTCGATCATCCTCACCGGCGTTTCTGTCGCCTCCGTCTGCGCGGCTCCAATCGGCGCTTATGTCGGTGACATTTGGGGATGGCGAGCCTCGTTCAAGGTCGCCGCAATCGTGAGTGCCGTTGCGCTGCTCGTGCAACTCGTAACCATTCCGCCACTGCCTCCGATCGAAGTGCGCAGATTCCGCAGTCCGCTGGATGTCGCGAAGAATCCGACGATGAAGGTTGCGGTCCTAGTCGTGCTATTGGTCGCTTCCGGCCATTTTGCCAGCTTCGCCTACATCCGCGACTTTCTCGAGAGCGTTCCTCCGCTCGACAAGAAGTCGATCCCGCTCGTGTTCCTTGCTTCTGGCACGGCCGGCGTCTTCGGCAATTTAGCGGGCGCATTCCTCACCAAACACAGTCTCAAGGCAGTCGCGGCCCTGCCGCCCCTGCTCATTGCCGTAGCCGCTGTCTCGCTCCTGACTATGGGAGCATCGGCCTTGACCTCGGCAATTGCAGTTGCCGTATGGGGCTTTGCTTTTGGCGCGGTCCCGGTCGGATTGCAGACCTGGATGGTGCTGCGCGCCGCTCCGAAACAGGCCGAGAGCGCTGGTGTACTGATGGTCATAGCCTTCCAAGTGGCGATCGCAGCCGGCACAACTTTCGGTGGCCTATTGGTGGATCACACGGGCATTGCCAGTGTCTTTCTCTACAGCGCGGTTGCCACGTTCCTCGCTGTCTTGACAGTATTTCTGCTCGGCCCGAACCGCAACAGCTGACCGCCTGGTGGGGAGTGACGACGGTCGGTGGCGTTAACGCTATTGTCACCTCTGAGCTCGGCCAAAGGCCGCGGCTTCGTCGTAACCATGCCTTCGATGGGGCAGCGCCAAATTGCTACCTGCTCATCGCGTTATGACAATACAGCGCGCTTATTGCGTCATCGTGTTCCCGATCTCGGCTTCAATGCCCGGCTACTCGCTGCGGAGGCAGATGGGCGCCGGCGTCCCACCGACAACGATCGGTCTTTCTCATGTAGCTGTTCTCATGTAGCTGTCGGGGAAACGCGGCAGGTTTTCCGCCAGAACCCGCCAGTCGTCGCGCTCGCGTTCGCCTTCCTTGCGCGCACCGAACAACTGGATGATCATCTTGCCGTCGGACCCATATGCTTCGAGCGAGGTGACGTGACTGTCATTGGTCGGCTTGCGCACGGCCCAAACCTCACGGATTTGGTGGCTCCTGAGATGCAGCCGGAAGGTTTCGTCCAGCACATAGATGCACGGCCCGATCTGCTTGACCGACTTGATTAAGCCGGAATGGGTCTGGATAGAGCCTCGGTTGCCGACGAAGCACATGATCGGCAATTCGTCTTCGGCCGCACGCTGGAGCACGGCGCCAACTGCAGCATTGTCGAGCAGCCAAGCGTAATCCTGGCCTACCATGCGCAAAGCCTGGCAGCGGCTGAGCTTGAGCGTCTTCAGAAGGTTGACGTCAGTCAGCCGGCTCCAGTGCTCGCGTAGGTCGTCCACCGTGCCGGCCCGGTCCGCAGTCCTCGCGCCCAGGTCGGCTACTCTCGCCTTAAGCGACATGGTCGGCTCCTGGTTGGCGGATACGAGCTCGGCCACCAGCTTTCGATAGGCATGAAGGTTGGAGACCGGCCTGAGATGCACCTTATGCACTGCTGCGCCGGCGGCGTCGAAGAATTGCAAACTGCGCTGGATTCCGCCGCGATGGCGCCTTTCAACAGCGAAACCATACCTCCAAGCCTGCGGGAAGACGCGAAGGTCGAATTCGTCACCAAGGACCATGGCGTGATTGTTGCCGGTTATCACTTTGTTGAAGACGCCAATCTTTTCGTGCACGGCACCTTGATTGCGGGTCAGCGCCGTCACTTCGCCCACGAATTCGAGGCCCGTCAGCAGGTGATTGACGCGCGGGTCGATGCGTGCCGCGCCGAAACCGCAATGGGCCGCGACCAGTTCCGCTTCCGAAATGCCCAATTGGGCGGCGAAATCACGCGCGGGAATGCTCGGACAGACTTCCCACGCACGCCGGATTTCGTTGGGCGACCGCTTCTTGCGCTGATCCATGTTTTTAACCCCGCCCCGTTCTTCTTTTGACGATCGGTCGAAAAAAGGGCCTCAGGGGTGTGCACGGCGGACGCGATTGATCGTCAGGCACACGCCAGTCGAATCCTGTCTCCGGGCGGTCAGCGGCCAATCGCCGGTAGAGAGCGATTGTTGGGTGGTCGGCGCCAATCGGCCGATCGAGCATTCGGGTTCCACCGGCGGTGCTGCTTTCCCACACAAGGCGGGTCTGAGGGAGGAGCGACATATTGCTTCCTTCGTTCTTCGATTGCGAGGGCAACCCAAAGGTGAATCGGCCGGCAATTTTGCCGCCGCAACGAAGGCTCTCAAAAGTCGTGCCAGTTGCTCCGCGGCAAGCTCTGAACATCTTTGGCTCTGTTCATTGCTTTACGCGTGAGTGCATCGCGAACTCAGGCGCCCCTCCTGTGACGCGGACGCGACAAACCCGACAGTAAGTGTCGGTTGTCGGACGTCTCCCCAGCAATCGAGCATAGAGACGTCGGGATGTCCTACCGTTTTTACACACGTCTTCCCTTTGGCACGGTTCATGCGAGATGATCCGCGAAAACGTCACGGACCGAGGAGAAATCGAGCCATGATTACGCTCACCGACAACGCTGTTGCCGCCATCAAGGCCGCTCTTTACCGCGCCAGCGAGCCGGCGGAAGGATTTCGCATCATGGTCCATGCCGGCGGCTGCGCCGGCTTCCAATACTCAATGGGCCTGGAGAGCGTCTCACATGAGGGCGATACGATCATCGAGCGAGATGGGCTCAAGGTGTTCATGGATAGAGGCTCCCAACCCCATGCCGCCGGCATGACCGTCGACTTCGTCACAGGGCTCGAAACATCCGGCTTTGTTTTCGATAACCCCAATGCGCAGGAGAAGTGCAGCTGCGGCAAGTCCTGCAAATGATTGCAGGGGAACAGGCTATGTTCGACTATAGCGACGCCAAGGAATACTGCGTCAAACCGGTAACCCCCGGCGCTCTGGAACCAGCCGACACGCACTGTCGGCCCGGAACAATTGCGTTCGGTGATGTGCCAAATCGCGATCATCGATCGTTGCCGTGGGCAAGCAAACAACATTGCCCGAAACAGCTGAATTCCCGGCGGATGCCGCCACCAAATGGCAATGTCGGCAGCGACCGGTCAGCCAAGCCATCGCTCGCCCGGCCGCCCACCTCACCAGATACGATATGCGCCAGAGGTTCAATGGCCCGCCTACCCTTGAATCATTTCAGCAGTTGAAGGATCACTCCCATGAGACCTGTCTATCTCGACAACAACGCAACGACGCGGGTTGATCCTGCAGTCCTTGGAGCGATGTTGCCTTTCTTTACGGAGCAATTTGGCAATCCTTCGTCCATGCACGCCTATGGCGCATCGGTTGCTGAAGCCGTGAGAAAGGCGAGGCGGCAGTTGCAAGCCCTCATCGGCGCGGGATTCGAGGACGAGATCATCTTCACCTCGGGCGGGACTGAAAGCGACAGTACAGCCATCCTTTCGGCGCTCGAGGTAATGCCCGGTCGAACGGAAATAGTGACTTCCGCGGTTGAACATCCGGCCGTTCTGAAGTTGTGCGCGCACCTTGAAAAGACGCGCGGCGTCAAGGTGCACATTATCCCAGTCGATCACCACGGCCGGCTCGACCTGGACGCCTACAGAACCGCCCTCACCCCACAAGTGGCAATCGTCTCGATAATGTGGGCGAACAGTGAGACCGGTACGATCTTTCCC
Source organism: Mesorhizobium sp. M1A.F.Ca.IN.022.06.1.1 (assembly GCF_003952605.1). Classification (NCBI taxonomy): domain Bacteria; kingdom Pseudomonadati; phylum Pseudomonadota; class Alphaproteobacteria; order Hyphomicrobiales; family Phyllobacteriaceae; genus Mesorhizobium; species Mesorhizobium sp. M1A.F.Ca.IN.022.06.1.1. Next base: position 2,140,739 of record NZ_CP034455.1, read on the forward strand.
GTGGTTGAGCTTGCCGACCTAGCCAGGGAAGTCGGCGCGCTTTTCCACACTGATGCAGTGCAGGCGGTCGGAAGGTTTCCGATTGAGCTGAAATCGACCGCGATCGACATGCTGTCGCTCTCCGCCCACAAGCTGCATGGTCCAAAGGGGATAGGCGCGCTTTATGTAAGACGTGGCGTGCGCTTCTCCTCCCTGATCAAGGGTGGCCACCAAGAGCGCGACCGGCGTGCAGGCACTGAAAACACACCCGGCATAGTCGGACTGGGCATGGCGGCCGAACTCGCCTTGAAATTCATGGACGAGACAACACGAATAAAATGGTTGCGCGACCGCCTTGAGAACGGGATCATCCAGCGCATCCCAAACGCATCCATCAACGGCGATCCGCAGGAGCGATTGCCAAACACTGCAAACATTGGATTCGAAGGTATCGAAGGCGATGCAATCCCAATTGTCCTCAGCCGGCTGGGAATCGCCTGTTCCGCCGGGTCCGCCTGTGCCTCTGGCTCAATGGAACCGAGCCATGTTCTGATCGCTATGAACGCGGCATGTGGGGCAGTCCGCTTCTCCTTGTCGCGTGACAACGGCGAAGATGACGTAGACCGCGTGCTTGAGGTCCTGCCTGCGATCATCGAGAAACTACGTGCCGTTCCCAGTGCTGGACTGTGCGGGCGAGGTGCAGAACACCTTCATTCCGGCCCGGGCCCGAGCGGCACAATAGCCGACGCCCACTCATGAGCCGTGAGGACTTCCTCAACGTGACGACCCTACGCAATGGAGAGCAGGCAACCCGGGGTCGCCTTCACCACTTCAGAAAAGCTTGAGATCGCCAAGTCTCTTGCCCCAGCCGCCGTGCCAGAGGTCGGCACGCCGTCAGCAATGTCACCAACGCATCGACACCACAATTTCGCGCCGGGAGAATACAATGAACTGCTCCGCTGACAGCCGCCCGATTGATCCCACCGATATCCTGGCGCGACTGAAGGGCCTGTCGGCTGCGGAGGACTTCTTCGCCTGCCTTGGCGTCTCCTACGACCCGAAAGTGATGAATGTCTCGCGGCTCCATATCATGAAGCGCGTGGGCCAATACCTTGCCGAAGAAGATTTCTCCGGTCTGCCTGACCAGGTAATCGCCGCGCGGGTGCGCGCCAAGCTGGAACGCGCCTACGAAGATTTCGCGACTTCCTCGCCGCTCACGCAACGTGTGTTCAAGGTGCTAAGGGACCACGATCCAAACATATGTCCCGCACCTGGCCGCGCCTTCGTCCCGCTCGACTCTGCACTGAAGCGGTTCGGAAAGTAATGAGCCCGACACGGCTGCGACGCGACAATGTCGGGAAGTCGACAAATCCAGTCCTCATGACGCCTCCTCGGACGCAAACGAAGCCACCTTCTGGAATAGAGGCAGGAAGAAGACTTGGCATGAACGATGCAGGCAATGAGGTGAACCGCCAAGCACGCATCCGGACTGGGAGCTTAGAGAAATCGCCAATGCACATCGTAATCTGCATCAAGCAGGTGCCGGATTCGGCCCAGATCCGCGTCCACCCGGTGACGAACACGATCATGCGTCAGGGTGTGCCGACCATCATCAATCCTTACGACCTGTTCGCCCTCGAAGAAGCGCTCAAACTGCGCGACGTTCATGGTGGCGAGGTTACTGTGCTCACAATGGGTCCGCCCATGGCGGAGGACTCGCTGCGAAAGGCGCTCGGTTACGGTGCTGACCGAGCAGTTCTCTTGACGGACCGCTATTTTGCCGGATCCGATACGCTGGCGACCTCCTTTGCTCTTTCGCAAGCAATCGCAAAAATTGGGGAGACTTTCGGCAGGCCAGACATCGTCTTCACCGGCAAGCAGACGATTGACGGCGATACCGCCCAGGTCGGACCAGGCATAGCCAAGCGCCTGAATCTATCGCAACTTACCTACGTCGCGAAGATTGCCTCCATCGATCTCAAAACGCGCGAGATCGAAGTCGCGCGTCGCGCCGAAGGCGGCACCCAGTTGCTGAAGAGCAGACTCCCCTGCCTCATTACCATGCTGGAAGACACCAACGAAATCCGCCGGGGCTCGCTCCAGCAGGCTCTTTGCGCGGCGCGCAGCCAAGTCGTGAAGTGGACTGCAGCCGACGCCGGCATTGACGATCTCACCCGGTGCGGTCTGCGTGGCTCGCCGACAGTCGTCAAGCGTGTTTTCGCCCCCACCGCACGGGCAGAAAGCGCGGCGCAGATCGACACCGCGGAAAAGGGCTTGCAGGACATCGCCGATGAACTCATCGCCGATATCTTAACCCGCCGGCCGGCGCTGGAACATGAGTTGGCCTTCAACAGCGGCACGTGACGGCCAGGAGCAGAAAATGTCGACCGCAAGCCAAGCTACCCCTCGCCTTGCCCCCGGCCGTGCCGGTGTAAAGAAAGAACTTCCCGACCGTTTCAAAGACTACCGGCACGTGTGGGTCTTCCTCGAGCTCGAACGCGGCAATGTGCATCCTGTATCATTCGAACTGCTGGGTGAAGGCCGCAAATTAGCCGACAAGCTTGAAGTCCAGCTCGCGGGCGTCGTGCTGGGACCGCCGGGCGAGATGGTCGAGGACGCTGTTGCCGAGGCCTTCGCTTACGGGGCGGATCTTGTCTACATCGTCGATGCGCCGCCGCTCGCCGACTACCGCAACGAGCCGTTCGCCAAGGCGCTCACGGATCTGGTCAATACCCATAAACCCGAAATCCTCCTTCTCGGCGCGACCACACTGGGCAGGGATCTTGCGGGCTCGGTAGCGACGACCCTGCAGACGGGGCTCACGGCCGACTGCACCGAACTTGATGTAGATTCCGACGGTTCACTCGCCGCGACCCGTCCGACTTTTGGTGGCTCGTTGTTGTGTACGATCTATACACTAAATTACCGGCCGCAAATGGCGACGGTGCGACCAAGGGTCATGCCTATGCCGCAACGGGTGGATAAGCCGGTCGGGCGTGTCATGCGGCACAAGCTGTCGCTCGTTGAGGACGATATCGTCACCAAAGTCCTCGGCTTCCTACCGGATAACCAGTCGGCAATGGCAAATCTTGCCTATGCGGATGTCGTGGTTGCGGGAGGCCTCGGTCTCGGTGCGGCGGAGAACCTTCAGCTTGTGAAGAATCTTGCCCGAGCGATCGGCGCCGAGCATGGCTGTTCGCGCCCCTTGGTCCAGAAGGGCTGGATGCCGGCTGATCGCCAGATTGGCCAAACTGGCAAGACCATTCGACCGAAGCTTTACATCGCGGCCGGAATTTCCGGCGCCATCCAGCACCGAGTTGGGGTCGAGGGGGCCGATCTCATCGTCGCGATCAACACCGATCCGAACGCGCCGATTTTCGAGTTCGCCCACCTCGGGATCGTCACGGATGCAATCCGCTTCCTGCCCGCACTCACGGAAGCCTTCACCCGGCGGCTGTCGCCGCACAGTCGAGACAAGCTTGCGAGTTGAGGGAGAGGACATGATTGAACAATTCGATGCCATTGTGGTCGGAGCCGGCATGTCCGGAAACGCAGCTGCTTACACTTTGGCAAGCCAGGGGCTGAAGGTACTGCAGTTGGAGCGCGGGGAATATCCGGGCTCTAAGAACGTCCAGGGCGCCATAATGTACGCGAACATGCTGGAGAAGATCATCCCGGACTTCCGGGATGATGCGCCCCTCGAGCGGCACCTGGTCGAACAGCGACTTTGGGTGATGGACAACACATCTCACACCGGAATTCATTACCGGTCGGACGACTTCAATGAGGCGAAACCCAACCGCTACACGATCATCCGCGCCCAGTTCGACAAATGGTTTTCCCGCAAGGTGCGCGAGGCTGGCGCGACGGTCCTGTGTGAGACGACCGCGACGGAACTCGTCCGTGATGGCAATGGCAAGGTGATCGGCGTCCGCACAGACCGGGCTGGCGGAGTGGTCTTCGCGAATGTGGTCGTTCTCGCAGAAGGGGTGTCGGGATTGCTTGGCACTCGCGCAGGCCTGCGCGAGATGCCGAAGCCGGAGACCGTGGCGCTTGCCGTCAAGGAAATGCATTTCTTGCCCGAAGAGGTCATTGACCAGCGGTTCGGTGTCAAGGGCGATGAAGGCTGCGTAATCGAGGCCGTGGGCACGATCTCTCGCGACATGGCCGGGCTCGGCTTCCTTTACACCAACAAGGAGTCGATTTCACTCGGCATCGGCTGCCTGGTCTCGGATTTCGCCGCGATGTTGGAGAGCCCGTCCGCCCTCCTAGACGCGATGAAAAACCATCCTTCGATCCGGCCGCTGATCGCTGGCTCGGAGGTGAAAGAATATGCCGCCCATCTTATCCCCGAAGGTGGTTACAGGGCCATTCCGCAGCTCTTCGGCGACGGTTGGGTCATCGTCGGCGACGCAGCGCAACTGAACAATGCCATTCACCGTGAGGGTTCGAACCTTGCCATGACCTCGGGTCGTGTCGCGGCTGAGGCGATCATCAAAGTCAAAAGCCGCAACGGTCCTATGACCAAAGGGAACCTTGCGCTCTACAAGACGATGCTGGATGAATCCTTTGTGATCAAGGATCTTAAGAAATACAAGGACATGCCAGCCTTACTCCACACCAATTCCAGCAACTTTTTTACCAGCTATCCGCGGTTGATGTCGTATGCCGCTCAGAACTTCATGCGTGTCGACGGCACGCCGAAGATCGAGAAGGAAAGGGCCACCACGGCCGCCTTCATCAACGCGCGCTCGCGCTGGGGGTTGGTCAGCGACGCGGTCCGGCTGGCATTGGCATGGCGCTGAAGAGGGTACAAGATGACGATCGCAGTGACGAAGGTTCGTGTCGAGGACAAGCTTTACCAGAACCGCTACCTGGTCGATTCCGGCCGCCCCCATATCATAGTGCGACCGCACGAGAAGCCAAGCGCGAACTTGCTTGCGTTGACCTACGTCTGTCCAGCGAAATGCTATGAGTTGAATGACAGGGGCCAAGTCGAGATCACCGCCGACGGCTGCATGGAATGCGGCACCTGCCGGATATTGTGCGAGAAAGGCGGCGACATCGAGTGGAACTATCCGCGCGGCGGCTTTGGTGTCCTGTTCAAGTTCGGATGATCAGCCGGGACCGTGCCAAGAGCATGCCGGCAGCGAGCAACTGCGGCACACCATGAGCCTCTCCATCCACTTGCAAAGAGCTAGTGAATATTGGGCGTTCGCAATTCAAATTTCCTCGACTGGTAGGGGTGTCCTCAGGCCACGGCGGCGGCCTGTGCGCCGGACTTACCACCGGTAACGTGGTCGAGCCCCTTTGGGACAACGTTCGGCCATCGTGCCGGATGGCAGCCACAACGGCCGGTGAGCAAATGGAACGGCACAATCCATGACAAAGACGTAAGCGGTGTTCTCAGGCCACGGCCTTGAGCTCGAGCTTGTTGATGTAGACCCAAGGCAGGAGATCGTCGATCTGGCTGTTGGGGTGGCCGTTGACGATCCTGGTGAGGACATCGGCGAGATAGCCGAGCGGTTCGACACCATTGAGCTTGCAGGTTTCGATCAGCGAGGCGATGACTGCCCAGTGTTCGGCGCCGCCGTCAGAGCCTGCGAAGAGCGCGTTCTTGCGGTTGAGCGCGATCGGACGGATCGAGCGTTCGACGGTGTTGCTGTCGATCTCGATGCGGCCGTCGTCAAGGAAGCGCGAGAGGCCTTCCCAGCGTGAGAGCGTGTAGCGGATTGCCTCTGCGAGCTTGGTCTTCTGACTGATCAGGCCGAGCTTCTCACGCAGCCAGGGTTCGAGATCGGCGACGATGGCGCGGCTTTTGTCCTGACGCATCGCGCGGCGCTCGTTGGCCGATCGGCCACGGATGTCATCCTCGATCTTGTAGAGTTCGGCGATCCGTCTCAGCGCCTCGCTGGCGATCGGCGCGGGACCGGCTGCTGCCAGTTCATAAAAGCGCCGACGGACATGCGCCCAGCAGAAGGCGAGCGTGACGCCGCTTTTGTCGGCCAGCACGCGATAGCCGCCATAGCCGTCGACCTGCAAGATTCCGGTGAAGCCTGCGAGATGAGCGATCGGACGCTCGGCCTTTCGGTCCGGCGCATAGACATAGGCGACGCCCGGCGGGTCGCTCCCCTCCCATGGTCGGTCATCGCGGGCATAGGCCCAGAGTTGACCTGTCTTAGTCTTGCCGCGGCCGGGATTGAGCACCGGCGCGGTCGTCTCGTCGGCGAAGAGTTTTGGCGAGGACTTCAGCTTGCCAAGCAGCCGCTCATGCACCGGACGCAGGTGCCAGGCGGCGCGGCCGACCCAGTCGGCGAGCGTAGAGCGATCGAGATTGATACCCTGCCGGGCGTAGATCTGCGCCTGACGATAGAGCGGAAGGTGATCGGCATATTTTGAGACCAGCACCTGGGCGACCGTTGCCTCGGTCGGAAGACCACCCTCGATCAGCCGGGCCGGCGCGGGAGCCTGAACCACGACGTCCTCGCAGGCGCGGCAGGCATATTTGGGCCGCCGCACGACGATTACACGCAGCTGCGCCGGAACGATGTCGAGCCGCTCGCTCACGTCCTCGCCGATCCGATGCAAGCCATTGCGGCAGCATGGGCAGGCATGGTCCTCGATGTCGACGATCATTTCCACCCGCGGCAGATGGGATGGCAACGCGCCGCGGTTCGTCCGGCGCTTCCTGGCGCGCTCCAGGCGCTCTGCGGGAGATGCTTGTTCGTTCTCTTCCTCGTCGGCGGCCTCGATCTGCTCGGCCTCTTCGAGCCCCAGCAGCAATTGATCCTCGGGGAGCGTCTCGGCACGCCGGCCGAAGCGGTGACGCTGCAATTCCTTGATGATCTGAATCAGACGGGCATTCTCGACGTCGCGCGCCAGGACCATCGCCTTCAGCGCGTCCGGATCGTCGGGAAGCTGGTCAGCCGTCATCGCCATGAGCGGATCAGACCATATTCGCCGACAGCCCGCGACAGCGGAATCCAGGCTGATTCACTTCGTCGCGGGTCAGCCCGCCTGGGCTGGAACGCGGGTCCGGCGCGCCTCGTGGACTCGCCGCCAGTCGAGACCTTCGAGTAGCGCCGAGAGCTGCGCGGCCGTCAGCCGCATCATGCCGTCATGCACTTTCGGCCAGCGGAACTCCCCATCCTCCAAACGCTTGGCATAGAGGCAAACCCCGGTGCCATCCCAGAAGATCAGCTTGATCCGGTCAGCCCGCTTCGCCCGGAAGACGTAGACGGCCCCGCTGAACGGATCGGCCCCCATTGTCTCTCGCACCAGCGCCGCCAATCCCTCCGCACCCTTGCGGAAGTCGACGGGCTTCGTCGCCACCATGACCTTGACCGCACCCGTCGGCCCGATCACGACGTCGCCTTCAGCGCGCGGATCACTGCGGCCACCGTCTTGGTATCGGCGCCCCGGCCGACGCGCATCGCGACGCCGTCGATCTCAAGCTCGATCATGCCGGCATCTCGGGTGGCTTGCCGTTTCCGCTGCTTCGGTGAACGGCTGGCTACAGGTTCCGCCGCCGCCACAACCGCCGGCACAAAGGCAGGAGAATCTTGCTGCACCGAAGCGACCTGTTTGCGCGCTTCGCGGCGCCAGGCGAAGACCTGCTGCGGCCTGAGACCATAACGGCGGGCGACCTCGGAAATGATCGCATTCGGCTCCAGCGTCTCTGCGATGATCCGCGCCTTGTCATCCACCGACCAGTGACGCCGACCGCCGGCACCGTTGATCACCTCGAAACGCCGAAGCTGCCGCTCCGGGTCAAGCGTAAGGTCAAGTCCAGACACAAGCCGATCTCCGATCCCAATACAGGATCGGCAACCTCACAGATCGCGACCACTCCCGAAAGGTGGTCAGGAAACACCGCTTACACAAAGACGTATGTGCTAGTGCATGGTGCCTGGCATGGCGGATGGTGTTGGCGGGACGTCGCCGCCAATCTTCGCAAGATGGGATGCCACGTGGCCACGCCGACCCAGACAGGTGTCGGCGAACGCGCACATTTGCTGTGCAAGGACATCACGCCCGACACATTCGTGACCGACATCGTCAACCACATTGTAACGGAAGAGCTGAGCGATGTGATCCTTGTCGGTCACAGTCTAGGCGGCATCAGCATCACCGGCGCCGCCGACCGGATACCCGACCATATCAGCCATCTCGTTTATCTCGCTCGACGGCGCCATCGTCGAGAGCGGTCAAAGTGTATTCAGCACCATGCCCCCCGACATCGTCGCCGCCCGTCGAAAATTGGTTGCGGAGGAAGGACGGGGTATCTTCATGCCGACTCCGCCGCCAACAGCATTCGGCATTCCCAAGGGACACTCGCTCACGGACTGGGTGCGGCGCCGGATAACACCGCATGCGGCAAGCACCTACGAAAGCAGACTTAAGCTCGAGCCCCCGCTCGGCAACGGCAGGCCCCGAACCTATGTCGTCTGCACTAATCCGCTCCACCCGCCGACGGCGGGAGCGCGAGAATGGGTCGCGAAGCAGGATGGCTGGGCGTGGCAGGAACTCGCCACTGGCCACGACGCAATGATCCTCGCACCGACGGAAGTTGCTCTCCTTCTTAGCGCTGTCGGCTGAGGAACCAAGTAAAGGGTGAGCGGGCGGCCGATTCTCAGGCCGCGGCCTTGAGTTCTGGTGCACGGATGTAGGCCCAACGGGTCGTTCCGGTGGCGCCACCGAAACCACCACCGGAACAAAGGCGGGAGTGGCCTGTCCTGCCGACGTCGCAAGCTTGCGAGCGTTCCGCCGCGGCCGCAGCCCGTAGCGCCGGGCAACCTCCGAGATCACCACGTTCGGCCCCAGGGTCTCGGCGATGACTCCGTCCCTTGTCGTCCATCGACCAATGCCTGCCGACTAACAGCGCCGTTGATCACCTTGAAACGCCGAGGCTGCCGCTCAGGGTCAATCGTAAAGTTCAAGTTCAGACACAAGCCGATCTCCGATCCACCTCAGAATCGGCAGGCCCACAGATCGCGGGCACTCCTGGAAGGACACAGCGCTTACCCTTGAAATATGGAGAACCATGGCTTTACGCCGTCGGCAGTTGAGCTGATCTCGCAATGCTATTTCCCCGGCAACGTCCGCGAGCTGGAGAACTGCGTGTAAAGAACAGCCACACTTGCGCGTTCTCCTCTGGAAGGAACCAATCTTTCGGAACGTGGCAATGGCATCGACGAGCTCTCACGGCCCAGCACGAAGCCGGTTAGGCGCATCGGCGCCCCTGAACACGAGATAGCCGGTTGCGATTCTAACGATACGGCCGGACCGGCGCTGGGACCGCGACGGACGGAGCGTGACCGGCTGATCGACACAATGGAGAAGGCCGGCTGGGTTCAGGCTAATGCGGCTCGAATTCTCCGCCTCACGCCGCGACAAGTCGGCTAGGCGATACGCCGGCATAGTCTCGAGGTGAAGGAAATTCTAAGAGCCTGATGAGCCAATCGTCAGGCCAGTGGTCTTGCGCGCCCTCTGCGCGACAAGGAGTGCTTTGTGCTTCTGAACGGATTTGGACTTGCACTGTCGCAAGCAGGACAAAATTGTGTCGCGCCGGCCTCACACAATCCGACATCGACCCAAATAGTGAACTGAAGCCGCTTTTTTAAGTTGGTATGGCTCTTGCACCTTGAACCGCGACGTTACCAGCAACGGAGCCGTTTGATGTCCTCACCGACAGTTTCGATTGAGGGGCCGACCAGCACGACATCCGAGGGTTTTCTGGCAGCCGCGAAATCCGGTGGCTGCGCACCGTCCTCCTACGGTTCGTCGCCGACCAGCCCGGGCGATGTGGATCCGGCTATTTGGGACAAGATCAAGGATCACCCCTGCTTTTCGGAGGAAGCGCATCACTATTTCGCGCGTATGCATGTGGCGGTCGCGCCGGCTTGCAATGTCCAGTGCAACTACTGCAATCGCAAATACGATTGCGCCAACGAGAGCCGGCCTGGTGTTGTGTCTGAGAAGCTGACGCCCGACCAAGCGCTACGCAAGGTCATCGCGGTTGCCAACGAAGTTCCGCAGCTTTCGGTTCTTGGCATCGCTGGGCCGGGGGATGCCTGTTACGACTGGGAGAAAACGAAGGCAACGTTCGACCGCGTCATCAGGGAAATCCCCGACATAAAGCTGTGCGTCTCCACCAACGGGCTCGTGCTGCCGGACCATGTAGCTGAGCTTGCCGAAATGAATGTTGATCACGTGACGATCACCATCAACATGGTCGACCCGGAAGTCGGCGCAAAGATCTATCCTTGGATTTTTTATGAAAATCGCCGCTACTTCGGCATCGAAGCCGCTCGAATCTTGCACGCGCGGCAGATGCTGGGCCTGGAGATGCTGAGCGCGCGCGGCATCCTCACCAAAATCAACTCGGTGATGATTCCTGGAGTGAACGACCAGCACCTGTTTGAGGTGAACAAAATGGTCAAGGAGCGGGGCGCGTTCCTGCACAACGTGATGCCTCTGATTTCGGACCCGGCGCACGGCACCCACTACGGACTCATCGGGCAGCGCGGCCCAACGGCAATGGAGATGATGGCTCTTCAGGATCGACTTGAAGGTGGCGCCAAGTTGATGCGCCACTGCCGGCAGTGCCGGGCAGATGCTGTCGGCCTGCTCGGTGAAGATCGTGGCCAGGAATTCACGCTGGATGGGATTCCCGACGATGTCACCTACGATGCTGGCAAGCGTCAGGCCTATCGGCAGGTGGTCGCACACGAGCGCCGTGATCATGAGGCGGCGAGGAGCGAGGCCATCGGTATGGTCAAGGCAACAGACTCCGAAAAGTCGCTTCTGGTTGCGGTGGCCACAAAGGGAGGTGGACGCGTCAACGAACACTTCGGCCACGCGAAGGAATTCCAGGTTTATGAAGTCTCGCCTAGAGGGATCAGCTTGGTCGGGCATCGGAAGGTCGAGCGGTATTGCCTCGGAGGCGGGGGCGAAGACGCCACCCTCGAGGGCGTCTTCGCTGCGCTGGAAGGCATACACATAGTGCTATGCGCCAAGATCGGAAATCGCCCGAAGGAACAACTCTCGCGAGCTGGACTGCGCGTAACCGACGCCTATGGCCATGACTACATCGAGACCGCAGTCAGCGCACTTTACGCGGCAGAGTTTGGGATCAGACCACTAGCGGCGACGGCCTGAGCGGTCTCGTCCGATAACCAGGAGTTAGAATGGCTTTCAAGATCATCGCATCCCAATGTACCCAATGCGGGGCCTGCGAGTTCGAATGTCCCTCGGAAGCGATCAAGTTCAAGGGCGACGCCTATGTGATCGATCCAATCAAGTGCACCGAATGCAAGGAGGCCTTCGATAAGCAGCAATGCGTGTCGGTCTGTCCGGTACCGAAAACCTGCGTTCCCGCTTGATTCCTACCGAAACGGTCGGGTTCGCCGCGCGAGGACGCCTGCAACCCGCGACCACACCAAAAGCCTCGAGAAAGGAATGGACAGCATGTGGTCCAGACGCGAACAGGAGGTCGAAATCGGCAGACCGCCACGGTTCATGCAGGGTGAGCGGGTCCGTGCAACACGCCACATAAAAAACGACGGCACCTATCCCGGCAAGGAGATCGGCGAAAACCTCGTGCGGAAGGGCGACGAAGGCTACGTGCGCGACATTGGAACCTTTCTCCAGCAATTCTTCATCTATGCGGTCGAATGGATCGATCGTGGCACGGTCGTCGGCATGCGAGCGCGCGAACTCATTAGCCTCGACAAAGTCGAGGTTCCCTGCGGAGCTGAAGGCATTTCCAACGGAGGAACAGCCGGATGAAAGTAATGATTCGCAGGACCGCTACTGGCTTGTCGGCTTATGTCCCCAAGAAGGATCTCGAAGAGCCGATCACCGAGATTGAGAACGCAGACTTATGGGGCGGGACCGTGACGCTCAGGAACGGTTGGCGGCTCATGCTGCCCGACCTTCCGCGCGATACGCGTTTGCCGATCACCGTCGAGGCGATGAAGATTTCCGACGGGGCCTGATGCCGGTGGGTTCAGTGGCGGAGAGGAAACGCGTATGAACACGATGCTGAGCTGGGACCATCTCGTCGTCGTCCGGGGCAGTTTTGCCAAAAAGCTGATTGACCTGCTGAAGGGCGCTCTCAAGGCCGATCGAGTGATCCCCTATCTCGGTCCTGGTCTTCTGCAGCTTAACACGCCGGAATCACCTGCACCTTGCACCCCTGAAGATGTCGCCGCGGCGCTCAACAAGCGGGCGCCTGCCCCTTCCAGGATTCGCACCAATATGTGGTCGGTCGCGCAGTTTATCGAGCAGCGCCGACATCGTCGGACTCTTCAAGCGTGGATGGCGGAGATATTCGCAGCCCCCGCCGAGCCGACCGTTCTTCACGCCTGGCTCGCAACCCTTCAACTGTCTGTCATCATCGACAGCTGGTACGATGGCGCCATGCGGGCAGCCCTTGCAGAGGCCGGCCAAACAGACGTTGTCGAGATACAAGGAACCACGCGAGCGACCGGAATTGGTAACATCTGGACGAGAACTTACGATTTGTCAGGAACAGAACTCGACGCCGAACAAGTGGCAAGGACGGTGCTCTATGCGCCGCACGGCAGCGTCAGGCCGGCCGCAAACTTCCTCGTGGCTGATTCCGATTACGTCGAAGTCCTAACCGAAATTGATATCCAGACGCCGATCCCGGACGTGGTGAAGCAACGGCGCGTCAACCGGGGCTTTTTCTTCGTTGGCTGTCGCTTCAACGATCAGATGCTGCGCACATATGCCAGACAGATGATGAAGCGCTCCACTGGCCCACATTTTGCGGTGATCGATTCGGCTACGCTGACCAGAAACGAACGTCGTTTCCTTGCCGAAGGCGCAATCACGGTCATCGACATGCCGATCGGCAACGCCGCGGCTCGCCTCGTCGGGGTCGATGCTAGCCAGGATTAATGGCCGGCGATTGCTGGTGAGTCGCTTGCCTCCAAGGGCGAAAACTCAGTTGGGAATACATCTGAGCAGTAATGCTACTGGCAGCACAACGGAGGCTCTGAATTCGTTGGGCCATGTGAAAGGGCCCGCTGCTGCGGGACGTGAGCACGTTGCGGCGGCATTACGCACATGATTTTGTGACACCCGTGGCAAAAGAACTGAAGCGCCCGAGCCGAACCGCGACAAGATATGCAGCGCTCAATGGCTTCGGCAGAAATTTGGCACAGTTTCGACAGTTCGCATGCACCTCCAGGGTCAAGGAGGTTGATTATGCCTGTTTATGTGGGTTGGCGACGCGAGCAGGAATTCCCACTACCTTTGCCCCGGCGGGAACATCGCGTGTGACCACGCTGCCAGCGCCTACGACCGCATTATCGCCAATCGTGACGCCAGGCAGAATGATTGCTCCACCGCCGATCCAGACACGGCTGCCAATGCGAACAGGACGCCCGACCTGCAGGCCGGCCTGTCGCTGCTCGGCATCATGTGGATGATCGGCGGTATAAATCTGCACGGCAGGCCCAATTGCCGTTCCTTGCCCGATTTTGACCTCTACCACGTCAAGAATAACGCAGTTGAAGTTGATGTAGGCATTGGCGCCAATGCGGATATTGAATCCGTAGTCGCAAAAAAAGGGCGGACGGATGACCGTTCCGCGCCCAACCTCTCCCAGCCGCTCGGACAAAAGCTCATGCCAATGCTCCGTGGTCTGCCCCAGCGTATCATTGTACCGCTTGAGCCAAGCCCCGGTGGCCAACAGGTCAGCTTGGATCTCCGGATCCGCCGCATTGTAAAACTCGCCTGCGAGCATCTTTTCTTTCTGGCTACGCATCATAGTCTCCCGTCAGGTCGTGTCCCGTGCAGTGATGCAGGAACGCACATCAAACTGCCTCGGCAACTTTGTAACTCGGTCTGCCGGGCGCGTGGTCAAGCCGGGGCGACAGTTTCGTCTCGACCAACTTCTGCGAATTTTGGAAATATCGCAGATCAACCGGTCGCAGGGCCAATACCTGACGAAGTCGGCAACTGTCCAGCGGTCGAACTCACTTTCATGCCCATCTCAACGGGTGCCATGAGCGCGGCGCAACGCGCTCGAACGCCGAAATACTTAATTCCCAAACACCCTCTAAGATTGAGAAAGTGCATCGTTTTGTACGAAACTAACAATCCCATTAGCTGAAGAGTTTGCAACACATCCGTGTCAGATCCCCATCAGCTTGAACGCCGCCTGGCTGACTTCAGTGTCGGGGTCTTTCAGATGCTCGGGTTCCTGGAAGTGGTTGGCGTTGAAGGCTATCGTTCGACTGGCCAATCTCCCCATGCCGCGCAGCGCTTCACCGAACACATCGGACTGGCGCTTGAACTCCGGACTGTCCTGGTCGGCTGACACGACGGCAATCGGGCAGGTGATCCGGTCGAGATGGCGCATCGGGCTGAATTCCGCCTCTTCCCCCCTCCGTCAGATGCAGGTAGCTGCTGCGCGAGGAAAGCATCACCGGATAGAGATCATACATGCCGCTCATCAGCAAGCCGCCCTTGAGGGCATCCGCCGGTAGGCTGCGCTCCGTCCAGTCGGTGATGAGGACGCAGGCCGCCAGATGCGCGCCGGAAGAATGACCCGCCACATACACCCGGTTCGGGTCGCCGCCGAAACTGGCGGCATTCTTCATCGTCCACTCCACCGCCCGCCTGCAATTCTCGACCATCTGTCGCAGCGTCAGCGTTTTCACACTGCCGAAGTCAGGCGCGGCATAGGCCGCCCCGCGCGAAACGAAGGTCGGGGCCGGATAGGATGCATCCTCGCGAGTGTTTCGGGTCCAGGCACCGCCATGGATGAAGACCAGGACCGGGGCGGCCTTGGCATCCCAGGCGCGAACACATCGATGAGATCTCTGGCATCTGGACCGTATTTTGCCGGACGCGGCGGCATCGCGCGCCGGACCTCGGCGCTGGCGATGCCATCGCCTTCCTCCAGTTCCGCCATCCGCGGCGCCCAGAATGACTGGTCATACGCCGTATCCAGTTGCTCCTGTGTGTAGTCGAGGAATACCGACGCGGCTAAGGACTTGCCGACCGCTACGGCAGACAGGGACACGCCCGCCATGAGAAACGTTCTGCGCATCATTACTCTTCTCTCCCTCAGGACAGCCGCGATGATTGTAAAGGTGGGCGCGATCAATGCGGGGACAAAGTACGACGTAATCCCGGATGAGACCCTCCTCAAGGTCAGTGTACGGACGTTCGACGAGAATGTTCGTGCAAAGGTGAAGAAGGCGATCGAGCGGATCGCTGCCGCGGAGTCGGAAGCGTCGGGCGCCACTCGCCCGCCCGAGATCACTCAGGCCGAGACCGCGCGCTTCTCGCGCGTGGGGATTATCTGACCAAAATGTCGAAAAGCCGTAGTGGAACAAAGGAAAGTGACAACCGAGATCATCAGCCAGCCAGCCCCCAATCTAAGCCCCGAGCAGCACCTTCAACCTGTCCAGCGCCGCCGTCAAACCCTTCAATGAAACCGACAAGGGCACATCCTTCTGGTCGAGACTCTTAACCGTGACCTTGAGCGTTGTGCCCGTGCGCAGCGACGCGGCTGCTTTCGCGTCGAAGCTGAGGGGCACGAAGCAGCCGGCGGGCAGGCAGGTCGAGAAGGGCAGCGGCTTGCCCGCTTGCCCATCGTCGACCTGAAGCGTCGCGCCGACGGCGAGTTGCAGGCCGAAGGGCAGGACGAGATTGCCCGCAATGCCGTCCTCCTGCCCCTTGCCCAATTCGACCGCAAGCAGGCGCCGTCCGTTCTGCTGCGACTGCTGATAGGTAGCCGCGCATACCAGCGTCGGCGTGGCCTGGCAGGAGAGATCCCAGTCCTCATAGGTCTCCTTCAGCGAGGAAGCACCGCCCGGCAGCCCGGCTTCCTGAGCTGCCAACGACGCGGAAAGCGCCATGAGGGTGGCCGCGGCCACCGCACAAATCCTGGACGAATCCGACATCAGCAAAGCTCCGTTGCCCCCTTGTCGTGGAGCGCCGCGCGTGCCTTCGAGGCGAGAATGGCGCTCTATCCGATTGAAACGACGCGTCGGCCCGAAAATCGATGCCGATCTTCGGGCCGACGTATCTGCAACAATTACCCGACCGCGATGCCGCAGGCAAGCGTTCCGCTCCGGCGTGTCGTAAGCACATGATTTGTCCGGATTAGGTAGCACAGGAGTTGTCCGGTTTCATCGCCAGCGAATGGAAGCTGGGGATGAAGCGGGCAGCGTGGCTCCAGGACGGAGAATACAGAAGTTTCGGGACGTATTGAGCCGTTGGACTGGCGGCGATCTCTCGATGATGGAGGCAGGCGAGTTGCTGGGCATGTCGGAGCGGCAATTTCGGCGTTATCGCGACCGTTACGAAGAGGCCGGGGAGGCTGGGTTGCTGGACCGGCGTTTGGGCAAGCTTTCGACGCGCCGGGTGCCAGTGGAGGCGATCGAGGAGATGCTGGAGCTTTATCGCCATCGCTACCTTGGCTGGAACGTGAAGCATTTCCACGAGCACCTGCTGCGCGATCACGATTTCAGCTGGGGCTACACCTTCATCAAGACGCAGCTTCACGCGGCGGGCCTGGTGGAACGGGCCAAGCGGCGCGGTGCTCACCGGCGCAAGCGGGAAAGGAAGCCGTGCGAAGGGATGATGCTACACCAGGACGGCAGCCGTCATCAGTGGCTGGCGAGTGGGCCGATGCTGGATCTGATCGTGACTATGGACGATGCGACGAGCACGATCTATTCGGCCTTTCTGATCGAGGAGGAAGGCACGGCGTCGAGCTTCCAGGGACTTCTGGAGACCTTTGTCGCCAAGGGATTGCCGTCAAGCCTCTACAGCGATCGTGGCAGACACTATTTCGTGACGCTCAAGGCGGGCGGGGCTGTCGACAAGATTCGCATGACCCAGGTCGGTCGGGCGCTCGAGCGGCTCGGCATCGAACATATTCCAGCCTATTCGCCTGGAGCCAGGGGCCGCTCCGAGCGGATGTTCTCAACCTTGCAGGACCGACTGCCGAGGGAACTGGCACTGGCCGGCATGGCTGATATCGAGGCCGCCAACCGCTTCGTCGCACAGACCTATCTGCCGGCTCACAATGCCCGCTTCGCCAGGCCCGCCGCGGTTGAAGACAGTGCCTTTGTCGCCGCCGACCCGCAGCAATTGGCCCAGATCCTGTGCATCGAGGAGGAGCGCGTCGTTGCTCGTGACAACACGGTCGCCTTCGCGCGGCTGCGATTGCAGCTCCCGCACAGTCCGATCCGGGATGATGATCGTTGTGGAGCTGCCGTGCACGACGATTTCGAACCATAGTTGGCGATGTAGAATTCTATTTTAATCGTATAGAACAATTGAGAAACGTCGCCAATCTGAACACCTCGCCTCGGATCATGGCGTTCGGACGATGACTGCCGTAAGATTCCACCCGTGTGGGGCAAGGCTGCTACCGGCCTGCGACGGAGGGGAACATGGCAATTGATACTCTTGATAAGGTGCCGCTGCTCTATCACTTCACCGACCGGAGGAACCTGCCGGTGATTAAAGAAATGGGAGGACTCTATCCACTCGCGCAGCTTGACCAGAAGAAGGTCAAGGTTCCGGCACCGGGCGGCAATGAATGGAGTCGTGACGCCGACGCGTTGAAGGGAATGGGCAACTACGTCCACCTTTGCTTTCGTAGCACCCATCCGATGGAGTACGTTGCCCGGCAGGATGGGAGGATTACGGACACGATCTTTCTGCAAATACACCCCTCGGTAATGCAGTTCACGGGTGTTCGTTTTACCAACGATGTCGCGAACAAAGCTGGCGTCGAATCGATTCCTATCGGAGAGGCTGAACCGCTAATCGATTTTGAGATACTTTACACCCGAACGGACTGGAAGGATTCGGCGATTAAGGCGCGTCTCACTCAGGCGGAGAAATACGAGGTGTTGGTTCCCCATGTCATTCTGCTGGGCTTAATAAGGAACATTTAGAATGGCTGAGAGACCAGTCTTTATCCCTGCAACCGAGGACGAAGGTTACGTCAGGCGATTGGATTTCGAAATTCCGTGGGCCGGTGGCTTCGCTGAGGTTCAGAAGAAGAAGAATATACGGTCGCTGCATGAGGCCGCCAAGAAAGCCGGATATGCGCCGCTGCTAGAAGTGTCTAGCAAGTCTGATGAAGTCGCCGGCCAGCATCTTAGCGCGTTTCACCTGCGCGTGAGGACCAGCATCGGCGAGATACCGCTGGAGAACGCCTTTCAGGGAAGTAAGGTATTCGAGCGTGGCGGGCCGTACACCGATCTGTACGAGGTTGAACCGCGCGATGCGAAGCGCGAGCCACGACTCCGCGAATCCGGCGCACTGGTGGGCTTCAAATTCGACGGCTTCGAGTTCCCGCTAGAACCCACGACCGTGTTCTACGATTGGCTTTATCTCAATGCCATCTTTCCTCACCGTGTATGGCTCAAAAATCGAGTGGACGGCGAAATGCGGTATGCCGGTTTCACTGACATAGAGTTCAACCCTACCAAGTCGGTCAATTGTCAGGCGAAAACGTGCGCTCTGTTCGTAGTGCTCATGAGGGAGAACAAGCTGGAGCGCTACCTAAAAACGCCCGAGGTTTTCATTGCCGCGATGGCTGCTCATTCGCTTCGGCCGACCGAGCATCAACCTCATTTGAAGCAGGCCAGACTTAGGGTCGGCTAGCAGGCAGTAGCGCAATTTATTCGCTAGAGCAGCAAGGTCACTGCCGAGACCGCACGCCGGGTAACCGGTATCAGTACACCTGTCTTCGGCGTGTCATGGTCGGACCCCAGCCCCTCAGAGACAGAAATCGTACGCCGCTTCCTCGTTTCTCGAAGATCGACGCGTCCTTTACAATCCCTTCGATAGCGGCGGAAGCCCATGAGTTGCCTGTCAGGATTGAGTGTAGCCGCGGGCTCTCATGCAATCCTTGACGAGATTGCCTTGTTCCATACCCTTGACGATACGATCCCCGACACCGTCCCCGATTGCATCTGTCATCGTTTTCGGGCGGCTATTCGTTCCGATCGTCGCCGTCGCCATTTCCGACTGATACTTGCATTCAGTGTAGTCCTGCTGGGCAGCACTGCGCGGCGTCTCGTCCTTCACCCAGTTGCCGCCGTCGGACGTACTGCACCCGGCAGCGAAAGAAAGGCACCCTGCCAAATCGCAATTAGAATTACTTTGTTCACGAAACACTCCTTCCGGAAAGCAAAAGCAGCAATGGCCGAAGGATGGTCGGCCATTGCAAGGCGATAAGATCTTTCAATAGAGATGGCTGTCAGTTCGCTGCTGGAATCGGGCATGACATATCGCCCTCCCTTGCGGCGATTAAAACCGAACACTGAGTTTGGCGTTGAAGCCATGCTCCTGCGCGTCCGAGGCAAGCTGACCTTTATAGGTAAGCCCGATGGTTGCCTTGTCGGTAAGGTTGACATCGATACCAGCTTCGAAGACGGCAGCGTTCTTTGCGATTGGCGTTCCCTCCACGGCGAAGGATGAGCCGCCTGTGAAGGCAAGCGCCGTTTCAGGCACCACATCGCCGAACGCATGACGCCAGCCGATACCGCCACGGGCGGTTGTATTGACGGAACCAAGCGGGAAAGCGGTCGAGGCGCGCAGCCCTATCGTGGTGAATGTCGTGTCGCTCGACCGGTCTTTTCCGGAAAGCGCAGCGGCACCGCCATGCTCTGTGAAGCCATCCGCGTTGAAGTTCACATAGGCTAGGTTCGCATAGGGCTCGAAAGATACGGAAGCTGTATCCAGTCGAGAGCCGAGTTCGCCGAAAGCCTGGAACGTGCCGGCATGGTAATCGGCCGAAAGGCTGTCGGAGAAGCCCGGAAACGCCACCGACCTGCCGGTCTCGATGCGGTTCCACGTATAGGCAAGGCCGGAACGGAAGCTGTGAGGGCCACGCTGCGTGCCAGCGTAGATCCCGAGGTGATAATTGTTGCCTGAGCCGGAGGAGGCGCGATCATCCACATGGATGGACGTATGGCTATAACCGGCAAGAAGCCCGAGCCGCCAGCTTTCGCCGATGGCCGCATCGCCGCCTGCAATAAAGCCTCCCGTCGAGCGGTCGAGGCGAGCAGCGTTGCCGTCTCCGTCCAAATGTCCCCAGGCGCCGAAACCGCTGCCCCAGACGGCGAAGTTTTCGCTGGTCGCGGGAGCCAGTTCCGGGCCTTCCGGTCCATATGCCATGACCGGCACGGTTGATGCGCCCACGCCTGCGAACGCTGCGCGAATGCGATCGCCGGCGGCGTCACGGACGAAATGGCTGTCTTCGACAAAGGCGCTGTGAACGGAAGCATGGATCTCGCCCGAAAGCTGATCGAATGCGTTGCGGGATCCCTGTCCCGTCAGGAAGAGGATGTTGTCGTGGATCGTGTTGCCGGAACCAAGGGCTTCCGCAGCCGCGCCCACGGATCGCTGATTGAAGGTATTGCCGACATCGGCAAAGGTGACAGAATTGCGATCGACGTCGAGATAGACGTTGGTCGGGTCATAAGCGAGTTCGAAATCGACGAAGGGCGAGTCTGTAAAGAGGCCTCCTGTCAGCCCGCCGTAGGTCCCGATCACGCCGCCAGCGGCGGTCAGAAGCGTGTAGCGGGTATCGACTGAGAAATGCCCGGCACCTTCACGCACCAGGTTGACGCTCGCTCCCTTGTTGATGGCGGCACTGCCGGCAACGTCGATGAGATCTGAAGCCTTGCTCGGTGCGATACCCGCCAAATAGGTCGACCCGGCCTGCTGCACGAAGTCACCGTTGACGGTGAGCACTGCAACCCCCTTGCTTGGATCGAGCACGCTGCCAGGAGCGACGGTGCCGCCTGCGCCAACCGTAAGAGAGCCGACTGCACCGATACCCGTAAGGGTACCAGTAGCCGAGACGCCTACCTTCGAAACAATGCGGCCATCGACGGCGAGTATGCCTCCAAGCACCTTGGTCGGCCCGCTGTAGCTGTTTTCGCCGGACAGGATCAGCGCTCCTTCGCCGCGCTTCGTCAGGTCTCCGGCGCCCGAGATTGAATTCGACCAGATCGAGGAGTAGCCTTTGGTGTCGACGTCGAAGACGCCGGCGTAGCGGAACTCGCCCGGACCCTCGATCGCAACGCCGAGATTGAGCAGACCCTGGCCGAAGACTTGTTCATCCTCGAACCCTTTGGTGGTCGTCGTTGTCAGGAGGGTTTCAATGGTCTGGCGGGCGTTCATGTAAGGGAATGCCGACCGGATCACTGCCGCCGCGCCAGCAACATGCGGCGTTGCCATGGAAGTACCTTCCTCGTACTTATACGGGTTGTTCTTGTTCGCCCGATCCCCTTGTGGCCAGGTAGAATAAATGCCGTTCTCATCAATCGGATTATCGGGATCGGCATTAATATCGCCACCCGGAGCCGCGAGGCACCACTCTGCTGTGGCTCCGCATCTATTGCTATAGCTGGCAATCTTGCCATCCTTGCCGACAGCAACGACTGTTATCAGCGAGCCTGCCAGATCCGAGAAGTCGAGCTTCGAGACATCAGACCCGCTCACTATCTTGTATGTATTTGGGTTATTGAAATCGAAACCTTTGTTTGTTTGATCGTTTGTGTCGATGAACTTATAAAGATTTCCATCTTTGGTATTTTCTGGCGTTATTAACGGCAACGTGCCGATGCCGCTGGGAATCGCCGAAGCAGCGCCGGGTTGGTCGTCGGTACTGGCATCATTACCGGCGGCGAAGACGAGCACGATGTCCGCCTTAGCCGCCTTCTTCAACGTATTGTAGGTATCGACGAGATTGCTCGGATCATCATAGATGGCCTGATAGTCGAGAATCTCATAGTTTTTATTATCGATGGCATATCCCTTGCCATCGAGTTTCAGTTGGCCGTTCTCGTCCTTGAGATACCGCCCCAGCAACAGGCCTGGCCCGTAGCTCCCATTGAGCACGCCAGCTCCCGCACCAATCGCGTATTCGATCGCTTCATTGGTCGGGTCCATCTCGGGATCATCTGGGTCGCCGATATCCACTGCTCGAAGGGGCAATACTGTCGATTCATAGGCCACGCCCTGCATGCCCGTGCCGTCGCGCGCGGCGCCGATTATCCCCGCCACATGGGTCCCGTGTCCGTCAGGCACACCGTCTTTGTCGACAGAATGGCTGACGTCAGCCAAGCGTTTATCCGTCCCGAAGTTGTGCAGCGCCTTCGAAATGCGCGCCACGAATTCGGGATGGTTGATATCCAGTCCTGTATCCACAATCGCAACGACGACGCCCTTGCCCGTATAGCCTTTAAGGTAGGCGGGCAGGGCGTTGATCATACTCAGGCCCCAATTTCTGGAATATTCGGCATCTGCCACCGGCGCAGGCGACGCGACTGATTCCTGGGCCAAGGACAGATTTGGTGCGAAGAGCGCCGTTGTTGCTAAAAACAATTTGATCGTTCTGAAGCGCGTTGGCATGCTTAATCCCTATTCCCAAAACTACTTATTTCTTTCAGATCAGATTGGCGCGATATCGAGCGGCAAGCGATCAGCTTATGTATCGACCAGGTCCCGCCAGCGGAGATCTGCGCGTCGCCTCTACGCATGCTGGCGTGTCACCAATGATACATCGATTATTTCTGGATTTCAGGCACGTCGGATTGGATTTGCCCTTGCGGTGTAGAGCGAAGTTACTAGCCATAGGATTCCTCCTTCTTAGTTTTGTCAGCCGCAGAGCCCCAGTACGACTGGTGGTAGAAAGCACACGGCCGGAATCTTGGCAGCGCTGTTCACACCCACGTTCGTAAGGTGGCCGATGGGCTCGGCGCCAGAGCACCAATGCTTGACCTGCTCCAGCTCTTGCTCGGCGGGTTGTTTCAGAGACGCTTGATCTCGATGCCGTGTTTTCTCAGCACGTAGCCGATCTGGCGCGGGGTCAAACCGAGCAGGCGCGCCGCCTTTGCCTGCACCCAGCCACACTTTTCCATGGCGGCAATGACCGTATCGGCATCGGGCACCCTACCACGAGTCGTGGCAGGGCCTATCGGCGCTTGCCCGTCGCCGACGGGCGGGGCGGCACGGGCGGCGGAAGGCTCGATCGTAGTCGAGTTCTCTGACGTCGGCGGTCCGTTCTTCCACAGCGCCGCGGCCAAGCACTCACCCACGCAACAGGCAAAGTCAGTTCTGAGGATTGATGGACCCGTCGCCAGAACTGCCGTCCGTTGAACGCAGTTTTCGAGCTCTCGGATGTTGCCTGGAAATTCGCAATTCATTAGCACCTCAATCGCTTCGGGAGCGAAGGTCAGCGTGTGATCATTCTCAGTATTGAAATTCTTGAGAAACTGAGCGGCCAAGAGCGGAATATCACCTCGCCTTTCGCGCAATGCCGGCACGCGTAAAGTGACGACGCTGATGCGGTAATAGAGGTCTTGCCGGAACTCCTTGCGTTGAACTGCCTTTTCCAAGTCCCTGTTGGTTGCGGCAATCACGCGAACATCGACTTTAATGGTGTGGTTGCTGCCGACACGCTCAAACTCCTGCTCCTGCAGGACACGCAGCAGCTTAGCCTGGAACGAGCCCGATATTTCGCCAATCTCGTCCAGAAACAATGTGCCTTTGTCGGCAGCCTCAAAGCGCCCCTTGCGCAAATTGATCGCGTCGGTGAAGGAACCCTTCTCATGACCGAACAAGTCAGATTCCAGAAGCGTCTCGGTGAGCGCCGCGCAATTGACCTTGATGAAGGGCTGCTTGGCGCGAGGCGAGAGTTCGTGAATGGCTTTGGCAACCAGCTCCTTGCCGGTTCCGGATTCACCTCGCAACATGACCGTAGTCTTCGCCTTGGCCACCTTGACAAGGTGCTCACGCAGCTTGCGCAGCGCCAGACTATCGCCAAGCATCTCCTTGCTGATCTTTTTACGCTCCATTTGGCAGCCCATCCCACTCCGCCACCCGCCGGTGGAACTGCACTTGACGGTGAGCTGTGTTGTTTTTCGTCATTATCATTCTCGATCTCACCTTTGTGCCTCGAAATTTCCGGCGCGCGGACGCCCTCGGCAAATGGCAATGGCGCCTGAGCATCGTTGTCTTTCACCAGGACGAGCGTCTTCTCCTCCGTGCGGGCGCCCGCAATATGCGCGCTTGTTTGCGCAGGCCTTTACTCGACCGGTCGCCGTTCTGTCCGGCTTCTGCCGCACCGCAGCCTGCAAACCCATCCTTGACAAGAAAGGAGGGGAGTCAATCGAGCTCTCCTTGCATTCGTGCAAGGAAAATTGTCAGTTTGATAGAATTCTATCAAAACGGCAGAAACGCTCCGCCCCCAATTTGGCTGTACCTGCGGCGTTCAGCGTACGTGACGACATGTGCGGACTTGTCCCAATTGCCATCCGAGTTGTGCGGGAAACAGTAGCCGCTGCGCTGTTCGCTTCAACCGCGTGATGCCGCTGACAGTAGAGGCGGCGGCTCGTCGAGCGAGGCTTCATTGTTCGGCTACTAAAGCGGCTGTGCTTTGGTGGGAGTTGGTTTCGCCCAAGTTCTGGGCCTGAGGGCGTCGGCCCGTTTCGCCGCACAGGCTCCTTCCACATCGTCGAGCCGAGAAAGAGGGGCCACACAGCTCCCCCTGTTTCACAATGCCCCGCCCCTCAGCAGCTAGATACGACAGGTGACCTCAAATGATGCGTCTTGCATGGCTTCTACACCTGCCTGAATGCCAGAACTGCGTTCGTACCGCCCATGGCGAAGGCGTTGCTCATGGCGACGCGCACCTTGCGCTCGCGCGGCACATTGGGCGTGATGTCGAGGTCGCAAGCGGGATCTGGCTCGCGATAGTTGGCGGTCGGCGGCACGACGTCCTCTTGGATTGCCATCACGCAGGCGATCATTTCAAGCGCGCTCGCTGCGCCGAGGCAATGCGCGTGCGTGGACTTGGTGGAAGAGATGGACATCGAATAAGCGTGGTTTCCAAACACACGCTTGATCGCCGCCGTTTCAGTCTGATCATTGCTCTTGGTACCGGTGCCGTGCGCGTTGAGGTAGTCGACGTCCTCGGCATTCAGCCCGGCATCGGCAAGGCAGGCGCGCATCGCCGACGCTGGCCCCTCGACAGATGGCGCGGCGATGTGGAAGGCATCGGCGGAAAGGCCGACGCCGGCGATCTCGGCAAGAATTGTGGCACCACGCCTCGTGGCATGCTCGTAGCTTTCCAGCACGGCCATGCCCGCACCCTCGCCCAGCACCAGGCCCTTCCTATCGGCGGAGAAGGGCCGGCATGTATCGGGTGAAAGCACGCGCATTGCTTCCCATGCTTTCAGCACGCCCCATGCGAACGGCGCGTCGCTGCCGCCGGAAACCATTACGTCGGCCCGGCCCAGCTTGATCTGATCCACCGCCGAGGCGATCGCATGGTTGGCCGAGGCACATGCGGAGTTCACCCCGAACACCGGCCCGCGCAAGCCGAGGCGCAAGCTCACCTGGCCGGCGGCGGCGCTTGGCATCGTTTTGGGTACAGCGAGGATGCCAACTCGCCTCGCGCCGTCCAAAAGGAGGGCCCGGTAAGTTTCCTCCATTACATCCCAGCCCAAGCCGCCGACGCCCACTGTAGCGCCGAAGCGATGGGCATTCCCTTCGTCGCAGGAAAGTCCGGCCTGCCGCATGGCTTCGCGCGCTGCAAGCACGGCGAGCAAGCTGAAGCGGGCCATGGAGACGAGCTGCTTGCGATCGATGTCGTGCTCGGGCAGCGCCTTGATCTCAGCGCCGGTCATGCCCTCCAGGTCATGAAGCTCGGAATTGGCGAGCGGGCCGATGGCGGAGCGGCCTTCGCGGATCTCTTTCCACATAGAGGCGGCGTCGGTGCCCAGTCCGCACAGGCCGCCCACTCCGGTGATGACGACGCGCCTGTCCATTCAAGCCTCCTTCGCAAGCAAGCCGCGGACGGCTTCCACGACGTCGCCGACATTCTTGAGATTGGACCAGGCATCGGCCGTGTTCATATCGATCTTGATGCCGTAGGCCTGTTCCACATCCCAGAGGACGTCCGCCAAACCCAGCGAATCGAACCCGAGCGCGTCCAGTTCCGTGGCGATTGTTATCTCGCCGACGAATGACGCAGGCATTCCCTCACCGCTCTCCGACTCGGCGCGTTTCTTGATCAGGGCAATGACGTCCGTTGCGAATTGATCGGCCATTCTGTTTCCTGTCTTTCTTTCCCGCGTTTCGACCCGGACCCGCGACTCAGTTCCTGAGGCGCGCCGCGTCGCGAAAGCCATCACGCTTGGGCAACTGACAAAGCCCAATGCTCATAAAGCCGGATCAGGTCCGGCCGGTGTGTGGCGTAGGTGCAGTATGACGATGTGAGCCGCTACACCGTGCGCGTCTCCCAGTCTGTCCATAGGCTCGGAAGAAGTCGGACAGTTGACATGGCCGGTCAGTTGCAACTCCCTTTCCCAGCACTCCACTGCCCGGTAGAGCGCATGAAAGTTCTCCTTTCGGGCAGTTCTTAAGACGCTCGCCACGCCATGAGGCAGTGGGGCATCGGTGTGCGTCAGGTGCTTCTGCCCATGCAGGATTCCACAACATTGATGAAATCGTTTGTTTCGATGAAAGGCATCCACACTTTGGATAGTTGACCACGCGTTTCAAAGATCGTGAACTACATCTCGTCGTTGTGCTCGACGCACTTCCGACAAGTAACCTCATGGGCGTGGCATGCAAGATTTAACCGAGCCCAGCCGGTCATGAGTGCGGCCGGCGCTCGGCTGCTCGATTATTTGCGCGATGAGCTCGCGACCATGTCCGCGGAGGTATTCAAACTTAACGCTGCGTCCGGGAGCTCTTGCCCTCCAGTTCGCGACGCTCTCCTGCCCATCCAGTGCTCGTTTATTTCGTCGGATAGTTTGACCCGGCTCTACCGAATCGCCGCTTCAGGATCATTCTTTCCGATTTCGTCACGCTCGTATTTCTGCCGCGTCCTACACCGATTGGGCGCGAACAAACTGAGCGCCTTGGAACCCGAACCCGTGCGTCGTGACCGGGAGCATCCGGGGCGAACTCGTGCGCTCGGGGGCATCGCATCACCGGACGGCGACAGGCACGGTCGACCGGCATCTCGGCATCGGCTGGGAATTCGTCCATGGTCTGCATTGACGACGCTTCCTGAGGCCACGTAGCCCTTATGCCAAGCTGGGCGCCCGGGTCGAGCGCGTGATGACGACAATTGCTTCGCTACAGGTCAAACGCTTTCCGGGCCACCTGCAAAGTCTTCACCCGGCCGTACAGCGCCCAAGACCACTGATGTGATCGACAAGAGCCTTTTTGATAAATCTGCGCTATTCTCCTGTCGCGCACGGACGACCGCGTGGCGAAGAGCAGGGTCCGAGATGAGAGCCCTGCCGCGCAGCTTCTATCGTCGCGCCTCGTTTGCGGCATCCGTGCCTACCCTCTTCGGACCTCGTGGGTTCCAACCGGCGGCGAGGCGTGCATAGGCGCCCTCGGCCTGCTCCACCCAGCGGCGCTCTTGTTCCCGGTGGCTCTTTATGTTGTAGGCGTGCGCGGCTCGCTTTTGGCCGCGCACAGCCTTGCTCCCGGCCTTGAGTTCCACATCGCGCAAGCTTCTTGGCATGCAGGGAGGGTCGAGCCCACGCGTAACTCTCGCCCTTCATCAACAGATGCCAGATCACGACAGAGAGTTTGCGTGCGGTTGCCACGGCCGCGACATGCTGTCCGCGCCGGGCTCGCACGCCGCAGGGAGAAGGCTCGCAACGGTCCGGGAGCACGAGCGGCCGCCCAGACCGCCTCGACGAGCATGCCGCGCGCATGACCACGGCCCTGCTTGGTGATCCGCCCATGGTAGGCCGGACCTGGCCGGACTGTCGGACGCTTGGGTTCAACCCGAGATAGGTCGAGCTTCTGCGGATCGTCGAAGCGCGACACGTCGCCGATCGCCGCCTTCATCGCCAGCGCGACGGTGATGTCGACGCCGGGAATGGTCATCAGCCGCTTCACGCCTTCATCCTCGAGAGCCGAGCGGGCAAGATCGCGTTCGATGACCTGGAGGTCTTCGCCCAATCGGTCGAACTCGCGCAGATGCCGATCGATCGCGAGGCGCTCGTCCTGCGGTACGACCTGCGCGATTAACCAGGTCCGACCCTTGGCGCCGCACAGGTCGGCATGCGGGCAGGACGGGATCAGGTGGCTATGAAGGATCGACTGGATGACGGTCTTCAATCGAGATCTCTGTCGGACAATCTGATTGCGCCGTGTCACCTGTCGACGCAGAGCCTGCGTCGGCTCGTCCGCAATCCAGACTTCTGGCCGCTGGCATAGAGCTGCGCAAGAACGTCGGCGTCGATCGTCGTTTTGATCTTGGCATAGGCAATGACACGCACCTGTTTCGGGTTGCCGATCCCCACCTTCTTCACATGCGGCGCAACCACAGCTGTAGCGGACGTCGCGTTGCCGGTGGCCTCGATCACCCCGACATCGTTCGGCGACAGCTTCGCGGCGAACGCCGCCAGCAGATCGCGCCGCATGTCGACGCGGCCGAGTCGCCTGAGCCTGCCATCCTCCCATGCCACTGCTTCGGCGAAGGCGCGGTGAATATCCAGTCCGATGATGCGCATGCCCGTTCCTCCTTCTTGGCTCGGTCAAAGACGGGAGCTGGCGGGTAACACGACATCTACTGATCCGCGCTCGCAGCGCCTCCGGGAAAGTCGCGAGGGGCGGCCATGTAACGAGCTCGGGCTCTCAGCCCACGGTCTATTGACGGCCTGCCTGCACCTTCGTGCTCCCGGTGCCCCACGTCCCGGATGGGCTCACCATAAGGGCGTTCCAAAACAAGAACGGCAGGACGAAAAGGCACTACAGATCACCACCGGATAACAGCAAGGCCAAGCGCTTCGTTCAGACAGGCTTGCGCCAATGGGCTTAGGCCGAGCCTACAACAGCTCTCAAAAACGCTGCCGAACTGCTGCATTGGCTTCGCCGATACAACACAGGCCTCACGGCAGCTTAGGATCAAACCGCCCATCAGTCGCCTCGGACTGGAAGGGTGCACCCTATTGTTCCACGCCTAGCTAGGTCGGGGCCGCCGAAGACGCTGGTTGATAGCCCGGCGCCATCGGCCCGGCATTTCAAACCGCCAATCTCTGACCTGCACAGTACGTACGATTGCTCGCTTCGGCAGATCACGCGGCTCATATGTCGGACCTTAACGTCATCCATCGTAAACTTTTTGCGACAAAAGATTGCAAGAATGCTAAATTGTTAAAGTCGTTTGTTTCGGTTAAAGGCATCCATCCCATGGATGGCTGATGACATGCGTTTCAAAGGACTTGATCTAAATCTCCTCGTTGTGCTCGACGCACTCCTGACGGAGCGTAATCTCTCGGCGGCGGCACGCAGGATCAACCTGAGTCAGCCCGCCATGAGTGCGGCCGTCGCCCGACTGCGCGATTATTTCCGCGATGAACTGTTTACGATAAGAGGTCGCGAACGATTTCTAACCCCGCGTGCGGCAGCATTTGCCCCCGCAGTTCGCGACGCTCTCCAGCACATCCAGTGCTCGATTATTTCTTCGGATCCGTTTGACCCAGCTCGAGCCGATCGCCTCTTCAGGATCATTCTTTCCGATTTCGTCACGCTCGTGTTTTTCGAAAAGCTTGTGGAGCGTATTGCACGGGAAGCCCCCGCCGTCAGCTTCGAACTGCTGCCTGTCGACGATAGCCCCGATGAGCTTCTCCGGCGCGGTGACGTCGATTTTCTAATTCTACCGGATATGTTCACGTCGAGTGTGCATTCAAGCGTTCCGCTGTTTGACGAGAAGCTCGTGTGCGTAGGCTGTCCCACAAACAAGCAGCTGCCACAGCAGCTTACATTCGAGAGATACATGTCGATGAGGCACGTCGCGGTCAGGTTCGGGCGTACGATGAAGCCGTCTATCGAGGAATGGTTTTTGCTTGAGCATGGCCTTAAGAGACGTGTCGAGGTCGCGGTGCAGGGCTTCAGCATGATTCCACCTATGGTGTCCGGCACAGCTCGTATAGCGACCATGCCCTTGCGGCTGGTCAGGCATTTCGAAAACACGTTCCCCCTGCGGGTTATCGAACTTCCGCTGCCATTTCCCACATTCACCGAGACCCTCCAATGGCCGGCCCTCCACAATAGCGATCCGGCAAGCATCTGGATGCGGGAGATAATGATGCAAGAGGCATCTCGGATGGCTGTCCCGCTGTGAACCCACGGAAAATTCAGGCGCACCTATAGTCACTACTCCTGTCACCATCTACTCTGACGACAATAGCCCTCGCCGGATAAAGTCGATGCTGGCGGCAAGTGCGCCTGCGAGATCGTCCAGAGAATGGACTTCCTCGACCAGCTCGAACGAGAAAGGTCCCGCGTAGCCGCCATCCAGCAGCGCCTGAATCTGGCTGCCATTGTCGGAACCTGCAAGAAAGCGATCGGGGTAAATCCAGAAGGTCGGGTCGTTTACGCTTGAAATGTGCACCAGGCCGGTAAGCTCGCAGAACAGGCATGTCTCCCCGGCCAGGGTGTGGTGGAACGTGTCGTGCACGAGGCGAAAGACGGACTGGCCATCAACCGCGGCAACGGCCTCGGCCGCTTCCTTCTTTGATCGAAGCGAGCAGGTTCGGAAACCCAGCGGCTCGATAAGACCGATCAGACCCCGCGACTGGAGGATTGGCTTGATCTCGTTTAGAGCGAAACGAAGATTGTCCTGGCGCTCGCTATTGGTGGGCCACGAGCTGCGGTTGGCCGGCACCAACACGAGCGTCTCCGCCCCGCACGCCGTCGCATAATCGGCGAGGTTGCTTGCCTCGGCCTGACGCGTTGGAGTCCAGTCGTTGAACCGCTGCAAGGCGTTGACAGAGATGATCGTGACGCCCGCTTCGGTAGCGGCAAACCGGACGTCCGCAGCCGGAATGCCGCGTGCGACAGGATTGCTGAAATGAGGGTAACGGATTTGGACGTCGGTCAGGCCTTGGTCACGGGCAAGCGCGAAAAGCGCACTGACGTCAAGGCGGGGCGCCGCCATGTGATCGAGTGCAAAGCGGGGCGATACCTGGCGCATTGCTTGACTTTCCTTCCATGAAGCGCGGCTGCCATTTCGGCATCCGGCTTCTTTCAAGACGGAACCACGCCGGTTCACAGATCGGACAGAGACGGCCGAGTCAATCGAGCTTTCCTTTCATTGGTGAAAGGAAAATGGGCGCTCATGATAGAAATCCATCAGCTCAAATATTTTCCGGAAGATAAATGTCGAACGGCAGAAATGTCTGCCCCGGGCTCTCCGCGACGCCGGCTTTGATGGCCCGCTCCATTGCCATTATCAGCTCCTGGCAAAGTCGGCGCATTGGCGTGCCGACCGCCATCGTCAAGATGTCATCCGCAAGCGCCCCACGTGACTGCGGCGTCATTTCACTCACGATCGCGACGAGATCCTGACCGCTCCCCTCTTCTCGGAGCGCGGAAATTGCCCCCTCTATCCCCCCGCCGGCCATATAGAAGCCGACGAGCTCTGGTTCCCGCTGCATAAGATCCAGCAATTTTTCGTAAGTGAGCTGCCGTTCATCAAGGTTCACGAGCGCATCAAGCACCTCGAATTTTGGCGCGTTCTCACGAAAATACGCACGAAAGGCCGTTTCCCGCGTCGCATGCGCCTGGAAGCGATGGCTTCCGACAAACACCGCCACCTTGCCGGGCCGTTTTGCGGTCTTGGAAAACACCCAAGCGGCAGTCCGTCCGACCTTGCTGTTGTTGAGGCCGATGTAGCCCTCGCGCACGCCATCGGCGAAGTCGGATAGCAGCGAAAATACCGGGATACCTTTCGCCTTGAGCTCCTCGACTGATGCTGTGATTTTCGGGTGATCGGCCGCCACCATGGCGATCGCCTGGCAGCGGCTCCCAAGGTCCTTAAGAAGCGGGAGCAGGTCACGCGGCAAATGTGACTGCGCGAACTCGATGATCGGAAGGCCGTGGAAGGATTTAGCCATACTGACCGACTCTTCGATCTTGCGAGCGAAATCTTGGTAGAAATCGTGGGTAGGTTTTCTCAAGATGAAGCCCAGCTTGTAGTGCGGCAGGTGCTGCTGCAAGCGCTGTTTGATGAGACCGGCAGCATGATAGCCGATCGCGTGCGCGGCCGCATGGACCCGCTGGGCGGTCTCCTCTCGCACCGGAAGGCGGACGTTCAGAACCCGATCGACTGTTGCTACGCTGACTCCGGCTTCGCGGGCGAGATCGGCAATTGTGACGCGCTTTCCCCTAGCGATTCTGATCGGCCGGTCCTCCATCATCCGGTGCGCTCCCGCGACGGCTTGGGGCGGCAAGCTGAAATAGTTCCCACACCCGGCGGTTGATAGCGCATTCGACGAACAGCGCTCCATGCGCACCCAGATGAGTTTCCGTGAACCGTTCGTTTGCTTAGGGGCTTCATGGTGTTGTATTACTCACTGCGTTAGTACTCTATTTCCAGCGCTCTTTGGAGGCTGGCAATTCGACTGTTGTGGCAAGGCCGCGACTTACACGTCGCGCTGTTGCGATTTTGCTTGCGGGGAGCCAGTTTGATGTAACCCTAACCGCGGAAAGCGGCTTCCATCCGTGACTGGTCCAATTCGCCTTCCCAGCGAGCGACAACGAGCGATGCCACCGCATTACCGACTAAATTCGTCAGCGCGCGGCATTCCGACATGAAGCGGTCCACGCCAAGAATTAGAGCCATTCCGGCAACGGGAACACTCGGCACGACAGAGAGAGTAGCGGCCAATGTGATGAAGCCGGCGCCGGTGACGCCTGCCGCACCCTTCGAGGAAAGCATCGCAATTAGCAGCAGGAGGATCTGATCGGCAATTGACAAATCTGTGTTCGTCGCCTGCGCGATGAAGAGGGCGGCGATCGTCATGTAGATATTGGTACCGTCCAGATTGAATGAGTATCCAGTAGGGATGACGAGACTTACGACCGAACGCGCGGCGCCGGCCTTCTCCATCTTCTCCATGAGCGAGGGCAGCGCGGCCTCCGAGGAGGACGTTGCCAGGACAAGCAGCAGTTCGTCCTTGATGTAGCGGACAAGAGAAAAGATCGAGAAGCCGTTGTAGCGGCAGACCGCGCCGAGAACCCCGAACACGAAGAGGAAGGCGGTAAGATAGAACGTCGCGACCAGTATCGCGAGGTTGGCCACCGAACCGATTCCGTATTTGCCGATCGTAAAGGCCATTGCGCCGAAGGCGCCGATGGGTGCAGCCTTCATCAGAATGCCGACGAGCTTAAAAATGGGGGCGGTAAGCGCCTGGAGAAAGGTAACGACCGGCCTGCTCGTCTCTCCGGTCATCGCCAAAGCAATGCCGAACAGGACCGAGAAGAACAAAACTTGCAGGATGTCGCCTTCCGCGAAGGCACTGGCAATCGTTGACGGGATGATGTTCATCAGGAAGCTGGTCACGGACTGCTCGTGAGCCGTGGCCACATAGCCCTTAACGGCTTGGACATCGAGCGAGGCCGGATCGATGTTGAGGCCGGCGCCAGGCTGAACGATATTCGCGACAATCAGTCCGACAACGAGTGCAAGCGTCGAGAAGGTGAGGAAATAAACCATCGCCTTGGCGGCAACTCGGCCGACCTTCTGCAGATCGCTCATGCCGGCAATGCCGGTCGCAATTGTCAGGAAGATGACAGGTGCGATAATCATCTTGACGACTTTGATGAAGGCATCGCCGAGCGGCTTCAGGCTCTGGCCGGTTTCCGGATAGAGATAGCCAATTGCGGCACCCAGGACTATGGCGGCAAGCACCTGCACGTAGGTCCGGGCAAAATGGCGCTTGCGGGGCGCTGCGATCGCGCGGGGGACTTTTGGAACCAACACCGTTTCTCTCTCCCTGACCGGATCGGGGTGGGGGCTCCTCTTTCTCCCATGCTGCGCTCCGGTCGAGCGCTGCTGTCATCTTGGAGCAAGCGCCGTGCCAACTGGAGGCCTGTCCCGTCCAGCGAGATTGGTGCGGGTTGCGCACTGGAACCCTCCACCTTTGCCGGAATTTGCACTCAAGGCTCGCCAAAGATCGCGTGAAGAAGTGCTTCGCCAGAGAGGGAATTGACCAGGTCGCCTTGCGGCCGTGCCTTTGATGTTCGCCGCAGATCGAATGCCGGCCGATATCTGTCGTCTTGGTGACTTTGGTTGGTCAGTTTTGCGACGGAATGCGCGCAAACTGTGGATATCCTACACGCCCATCAGAGCACGCGGGACAAGCGATTAAGCGTAGGAGCGCATCGAATCTCCGAGGTCAAAAAATCTTGAATAAGGTCCGCGTGCGAAGTGAATCCGCAACTCGTCAAAGTTCTCCACCGTTTGATCCAGCGGTCGCGTTTCCTGGCGCTGCAGGAGGGCGTTATCTGATGGCTCAAGCGCTGGAACGCCCAGGAAATCCCAAACCGCTCCCAAGCATTGGGCAGGTTCATGAAGAAGGCTCTCGTATTCCATTACAAGCAGGTTGGTCGACGTGAAGGAGTCCATAACGCGAGCGTGAAAATCGTCGGCGGCTTTGAAATAAGCCTCACAGTCAGCGATTGACAACCTGACGCTCGGTGGCCGAGCGGTATCGTTGTCCGAGCTGAACTTCAGCCACTGACCGCTTTCCCTGGCCTGCACAAAGGAACGGAGCGATTCCAATACGTTTCGGCGAACAACGAGGATGACCTTGAGTGCTGGCCAACGAGCTAATTCCGCAAAGAATGCTGGACGCTCGCGAAACTGAGGTTCATTGATCTTGCAGCCAAGATGCGTCACATTCTTGTAGTCGCGCATAGGGCAGCGCACATAGGCAAGCTCAAGAAGCTCGCGATCCGTGCCTAGCAGGCGATCCGTGCTGGGCCAATTGGGATCATATTCGTTTAGCAACTCACCGTTACTCAAAACGGTCGGATGCTCGTTTAGCAATTCTTCTAAATAGTGTGTTCCGGTCCTTGGCATAGCAAGGATCACAAAAGGCTCAGGAGTTGGTTCGTTGTGGGTCATTGCATGTGTATCCAACTAAATAATGGCCGCGACGGTCTGGGGACGCGCACAAGAAGCTTGGCTGCTATCGCTTGAACGCTCCGGGTGGGTCCGCGCCTCACCACCCAGCCTGTACTCCGAGGTGTGGTCGCGAAGATGGGCGCGTGCCTGCAGCGGCTGGGTGGCGCCCGGCTTCGGCGTTGTTGTACCACTCGCGATTCCTGGCACACGCATGCCTCCGGGCCGCTGTGGGCAGTTTGCAATCCGGCATTGCGGACCTCCTTCTCGTTGATGGGCGTAGGTAAGCGTCAACGCATTAGTCGTCGATGAAACAGTCCAGCCGACACAAAAAAAGGCAATACAGCGAACATGCAAAGTGCGCCTATATGCAGCCCTACATTGTCGCCCAGGCGGCCGAGCATCACCGGACGGATTAGATCGATAGAATTCGCCAGCGGCGAGAAGGCCGCAATCTGCTGAAACACTCCTGGCAATTGGCCGACTGGAAAAACCGCGCCCGAAAGGAACAGCATAGGTGTGATGACAAGCGTCTGATAGAAAATAAAATAGTGATAACTGGGCGCGAGCGCGATGACGAGCATGGCCAGGCTCGCAAAGGCGAACCCGGTGAGAGCGATGACCGGCAGCACGTAGAGAACCGACGTCCACGCGGCATAACCTAGCGCGGCGGCAACAATCGCAATTGTCGTACCGGCCAGAAAGGCCTTTGTGGCTGCCCAGGTCAATTCACCGAGAACGATGTCGCCGAGGGTAAGTTGTGTGTGCAAGATTGCTTCCCAAGTGCCCTGATCGCGCATTCGACCGAAAACCGCGTAAATTGTTTCGAAGGTCGATGCTGTCATCGCGCTTGTCGCAACCATGCCGGCTGCGAGAAAAGCGATGTAGGATGCACCTTCGATGCGGCCTACCAACAGTCCAAGGCCAGTGCCGAGCCCGAAAAGGTAAATCATCGGATCAGCAAGGGTGCCGAGCATTGAAGCAAATGCCACCTTCTTCCATGCCAAATGATTGCGGCGCCACACCGCGATCCAGTTCCAGGCGTTGGCGGGTAGAGCGGCCGCAAGACGTTCACCCATTGCTCACTTCTCCATCTCACGTCCGGTTAGCCGCAAGAAAACGTCCTCCAGACTGGGTGGACGCTCCAGAATACGCAGACCCGCTCGACCGCGAAGCTGGATGCGCACATCCTCCGGATCAGGCGCATAGCAAAAGAGCGTCTCGCCGCTTACCTCGATACGCTGAACGTACGGCCTGATCAGCGAAATCAGCTCCTGTGGATTGCCGCCGAAGATCTCGATCACGTTGCACCCAATGTACTCGTCGATCAGCGCATGAGGACTGCCCTCGGCGATCTTGCGTCCCCGCTCGAGAACACACAGCCGATCACAAAGCCGCTCAGCCTCTTCCATGAAATGGGTGGTCAAAATGATCGTTTTTCCGCTCGCCAGCAGGAAACGAAGTCGCTCCCAGATCAGATGGCGGGCATGCGGGTCGAGGCCGGTCGTGGGCTCATCCATCACAAGCAACTGGGGGTCGTTGATCAGAGCACGTGCCAGCGTCAGGCGCCGCTTCATCCCGCCGGATAGCAGGCCGACACGTGAATCCGCCTTGCTCTCAAGGCGAGCGAACTCGAGGAGCCGTGGGATGACGGCGTTGATCTCACTTGTTCTCATGCCGAAGTAGCGCCCGAACACCAACAGGTTCTCACGTACCGTAAATTCCAGGTCGAGATTGTCGAACTGCGGGACCACGCCTATGCCCTTGCGGGCCAAGCGGCTGCGTGCCGGCACTGGTAGACCGAGGACTGTTATATCACCCGCGTCAGGCCGGGTCATACCGAGGAGCATACGCGCAATCGTGCTCTTGCCTGCGCCGTTCGGCCCCAGCAGACCGAAGCACTCTCCCGATGCAACGGTGAAGGACAGCCCGTCCACAACGAGCTTGTTTCCGAATAATTTGGTTACGCCGGTAAGGTCGATTGCTACATTGGACATGCGTCTATCTCAAGCGGAATGAGTCCGATTGGCCACCGGCAGCTTACTTACGAATCTGGTTCAGAGCAGGCCACCGCCTTGAGATGGCACCTTTGGAAAGTCGCGGCCGGAGCGACGCGTGTATCGCTTCCGCCAAAGAATTAACGTCAAGATGCCACGTGTCGCTTCCAGATAGTTCCCGTTCTGACCATAGGTAACTCGACAAGCTTCACCACGTGTCGACTGACACAACTTACTCGGTCACCCGGCGCTGCAAGGCCGTCAGACTTCACCAGCTGTGAGCGAAAGATCTGCAGTATGAAGTGACTCCGCAATTCCAGAATTGCCCGCAGCATTTGCTCCGGCAAGCGGCGTCGCGCTTGTGATTTCCTTTGTGCTTCTGTTGGGCAGGGGAACACTTTTACGCGACAGCCAATCGCTATTGCTCAATGTACACAGGGCGTAAGCCTTCAAGGGGATCAACAGGAATATCCTGATTAACGCGTGCATTGAATAGCCGATGAATCGAAGCTGCCGAGTGCGGAAAGATAACACCGTAGATCTGATTATGGTCATGGTGACAATAGCCAGCACCGTCCACCAATTTACTGTATGTGAAAATAGTAGCTCACCGAGCGCCGTTACTACCGCGATGCCGAGCAACAATGGGCCGAGATTCTCTCCCATCACATCCAAAGTTAGATAGCGATCCAGGCCACGCAGTAGACCTCGCGCAAGCATCGTGTCCCGGAAAGTGCTCCGTGCCCAGCGGAGTTGTTGGCGCAAATAAGGTCCCATCTTGTCCGGAACGACTGTCGCCGCGACGGCACCTGGAACGTACTCGGTTCGAAAGCCTGCTTTCAGCATGAGGATCGTAAGATGACGGTCTTCACCGAAGTCGCTTGGTTTCCCCCTGAACAGCTGCGTCTCGTATTGATCCAGCAGAGAAAGGAGACAAGACCGGCGGTACATTGCACATGGGCCGCAGCAGCACATGACCGCACCAAAGCGACCTTGCGCCGCGCGCTCCTCATTGCAAGCCAGCCAGTATTCCATATCGATCAATCGGGTCAACCAAGTGTCGCTGCGGTTGTATGCCGTCAGCTGGCCCATGGCCGCTCCGACCATGGGATCCCGCATTTTTACTGCAAGCTTCGTGATCACGTCGGACGCAAGTGTCGTGTCAGAGTCGACGCTGAGCACGAAATCTCCAGATGAGCGGCGGATGGCGGCGATCTGCGCCTTGCGTTTGCCAACATTCTCGCGGAGCAGAATGAAATTGAATCTCGGGTCGCCCTCGTAGGCGTGATGTACCGGGATGACGGCATTACGATTTCCAGAACCGTCGTCAACCAGATAGACCTGAAATGTTCCGGCGTAATCTTGAATTGCGATGGAAGCTAAACACGCCGCGAGTGTGCGCGGGTCCTCATTGTAGCAGGGGATGATGACATCCACGCTCGGCCAACGGTCGGACCCGAACAAGCTTTCCGACGGCGGCGTAACATTTTCCGGTTGGGAGTAGACCGCTTGCATGCCTCTGTAAACAGTCGAGAGCACCGCATAAGACGAAACGGCAACAGTACTGGCTGTGGTGAGAAGGTCCATAGGATCTCTGTTTGTTCAGGGATGTTGAGGAAGTGATCGGATTACAAATCCGCGGCCGTGCAATTCTGGAATTAGGCGTGACAACGCTGTCACCGTCTGGTCGCGCAGACTGGCTTGATTGCCTGGTTGCAATTCGTCGGGAGCGCACCCGTCGTGCAACAGCACGATTGCGCCCGGCCGGATATCGGCGAGCACTCTGTCGACGATGGCGTCAACGCCGGGGCGAGACCAGTCGCGTGGATCAATGGACCAATGGACGGGCGCCAATGCCGCACCCGCTGATGCAGCGATTACTTCTTCGGTCCAGATGCCATACGGTGCACGAAAGTACCGAACCATGGCCTGCGGGCAAGCCATCCCTATGACTCTGTTTGCCTCAACTATCTGGCGGTCGACTTCGACGGGCCCGCATTTAGCCAGGTCCGGATGAGTCATCGTGTGGTTGGCTATACCGTGCCCGTCTGTAATAATTCGGCGAACGAGTTCCGGCTCGTCGGCCGCGTAGGCCCCAACAACGAAGAAGGTCGCCGGCACCTGATGTTGCGCCAGCACATTGAGTATCTGCGGTGTGAAAAATGAATTGGGACCGTCGTCAAACGTCAGATAGACGCTGCGCTCTGCAATGCCATCGGCATTGTCACTCTGCCCTTCGCATATGTAGTCCAGAGGCTTCATAGTTCCGGACCGTTCCGGTCGATCAGGGTACCGGACGGCCACTCGTCCATCGAGCGTCCGATCGGCGAAACCAACACGAGTACGTCTTCCAGGCGCGTGGGCGGCAGGTCGGGATGCACGTCTGGACGGGTCGACCGTACGCGAACGCCCGACACAATGTTCGCGAGGCCGGCTCTGCAGAATCTTTCGACATGGTTTCGCAGCGCGTGCCGAACCGTGCCGAAAGCGAATGGAACACCCAACTGATGGAGCACTGGGTACGCCACGCGCATCGAAAAACCGATTCCGAGCCCTTCAAGATCCGGACGAACCGCGTACAGGCCCAATTCAGCGACGATCAAGTCGACCTCGCCAACTTTGATGAAGCGCCGCAGCATGCCGATGTGAGCCGCTACCCCATGCGCGTCGTAGCCGATTGCGCGGAATTCCGGCCTCGCGCCGGCCCAACTGCGGCCGCCTTCGAATGGCTCCGCGTTGAAGGCGCCAGTCCGTCCATAGGTCTTTCGAAAAAAGTCGGAGAGTTCGACATGGTCGGACAGTTGCAACTCATTTTCCCAGCACAACTTCCACTCGACATTCGGGCGCATGGAAGACCTCACCTTGTAGCTGTCTGATTGAGATAAATGTCCAAGCATTGGTTAAATAATTGGCGTCGCGCCAACGGGGCGTAACTTGTGGAGACCGCCGAAAGACCAAGCCGCAATGCAGATGCGACTGACTTTGTACGCCCCGCACACCAGATGATGCTCCTCGGATCCAACGCAACCATCGGAACTACCTATCTTTCCAACTTGAAGCGCTTCTATGGGACCTGCAGCAAAAACGGTAAAATCCTTTGTTTAGATGAAAGGTATCCACGCTTTGGATAACTGGGCGAATGCGTTCCATATGGCTGGTCAATTATCGTCGTCACGCTCGAGGCACTTCTGACGAAGCGCAAAGCTCACGCCCGCGGCACGCGCGGCCGTTGCCGGGCCGCGCGATTATCTCCGTAAGAGCCGAGCGGAGCTCAGACACGACGATTGATCAGAATCTGATTCGCGGGTTCAGTATCTTTTTCGTGTATCCAGCTCTGGGCTGTCCTTTGGCGGGAGTTAGGTTCGCCCAGGTTCTGAGCCTGGGGCGTCGGCCCGTTCGCCGCACAGGCTCCTTCGCACATCGTCGAGGCCGAGAAAGAGGTGGCCACACAGCTCCCCCTGTACTTTCCACCACCCGACACCAGAGCTTACCCAGGGCGCCGGCCTTGCTCACCTCAACGGATAGCGCACTCGCGCCGCTTCACGATTAAAAGAATTCTACAAGCAGATGCCTGTTTGATCGTGAGACGTCCGCTGCCAATTCCCGCATCGCAGAGGCAGCCAATAGCGCTCGCTTCACATAGTGGTCCGGCAAGCAGCTAGATACGACAGGTGACCTCAAATGAGGCGTCTTGCATGGCTTCTACACCTGCCTGAATGCCAGAACTGCGTTCGTGCCGCCCATGGCGAAGGCGTTGCTCATGGCGACGCGCACCTTGCGCTCGCGCGGCACATTGGGCGTGATGTCGAGGTCGCAAGCGGGATCTGGCTCGCGATAGTTGGCGGTCGGCGGCACGACGTCCTCTTGGATTGCCATCACGCAGGCGATCATTTCAAGCGCGCTCGCTGCGCCGAGGCAATGCGCGTGCGTGGACTTGGTGGAAGAGATGGACATCGAATAAGCGTGGTTTCCAAACACACGCTTGATCGCCGCCGTTTCAGTCTGATCATTGCTCTTGGTACCGGTGCCGTGCGCGTTGAGGTAGTCGACGTCCTCGGCATTCAGCCCGGCATCGGCAAGGCAGGCGCGCATCGCCGACGCTGGCCCCTCGACAGATGGCGCGGCGATGTGGAAGGCATCGGCGGAAAGGCCGACGCCGGCGATCTCGGCAAGAATTGTGGCACCACGCCTCGTGGCATGCTCGTAGCTTTCCAGCACGGCCATGCCCGCACCCTCGCCCAGCACCAGGCCCTTCCTATCGGCGGAGAAGGGCCGGCAGGTATCGGGTGAAAGCACGCGCATTGCTTCCCATGCTTTCAGCACGCCCCATGCGAAGGGTGCGTCGCTGCCCCCGGAAACCATTACGTCGGCCCGGCCCAGCTTGATCTGATCCACCGCCGAGGCGATCGCATGGTTGGCCGAGGCACATGCGGAGGTCACCCCGAACACCGGCCCGCGCAAGCCGAGGCTCAAGCTAAGATGGACGGAAGCGGCGCTGGGCATCACCTTTACTCCAGTGAAGAGTTCAGCACGGATTGCGCTACCCAAAAGCAGTGAGCGGTAAGTTTGTTCTGTTGCGTATGAACCGGTAAATCCGACGCCCACTGTCGCGCCGAAGCGATGGGCATTCCCTTCGTCGCAGGAAAGTCCGGCCTGCCGCATGGCTTCGCGCGCTGCAAGCACGGCGAGCAAGCTGAAGCGGTCCATGGAGATGAGATGCCCCCGGTTGATGTCGTGCTCGGGCAGCGCCTTGATCTCAGCGCCCGTCATGCCCTCCAGGTCATGAAGCTCGGAATTGGCGAGCGGGCCGATGGCGGAGCGGCCTTCGCGCATCTCTTTCCACATAGAGGCGGCGTCGGTGCCCAGTCCGCACAGGCCGCCCACTCCGGTGATGACGACGCGCCTGTCCATTCAAGCCTCCTTCGCAAGCAAGCCGCGGACGGCTTCCACGACGTCGCCGACATTCTTGAGATTGGACCAGGCATCGGCCGTGTTCATATCGATCTTGATGCCGTAGGCCTGTTCCACATCCCAGAGGACGTCCGCCAAACCCAGCGAATCGAACCCGAGCGCGTCCAGTTCCGTGGCGATTGTTATCTCGCCGACGAATGACGCAGGCATTCCCTCACCGCTCTCCGACTCGGCGCGTTTCTTGATCAGGGCAATGACGTCCGTTGCGAATTGATCGGCCATTCTGTTTCCTGTCTTTCTTTCCCGCGTTTCGACCCGGACCCGCGACTCAGTTCCTGAGGCGCGCCGCGTCGCGAAAGCCATCACGCTTGGGCAACTGACAAAGCCCAATGCTCATAAAGCCGGATCAGGTCCGGCCGGTGTGTGGCGTAGGTGCAGTATGACGATGTGAGCCGCTACACCGTGCGCGTCTCCCAGTCTGTCCATAGGCTCGGAAGAAGTCGGACAGTTGACATGGCCGGTCAGTTGCAACTCCCTTTCCCAGCACTCCACTGCCCGGTAGAGCGCATGAAAGTTCTCCTTTCGGGCAGTTCTTAAGACGCTCGCCACGCCATGAGGCAGTGGGGCATCGGTGTGCGTCAGGTGCTTCTGCCCATGCAGGATTCCACAACATTGATGAAATCGTTTGTTTCGATGAAAGGCATCCACACTTTGGATAGTTGACCACGCGTTTCAAAGATCGTGAACTACATCTCGTCGTTGTGCTCGACGCACTTCCGACAAGTAACCTCACGGGCGCGGCATGCAGGATCCGAGCCCAGCCGGTCATGAGTGCGGCCTTGCCGGGTCGGGCGATAGGCAGTCATGCCCTTCCTGCGGGTGAAGCACTCCGAAAAAACATTTCCCCCATAAATGCTAGATCTTCCGCTGCCTTTTCGCGTCACAGGCCGTCAAACGTCCGGCCGTTCACAACAGTGATCCGGCAAGTGTTTGGCTGCGCGAGACGATGCTGCAGGGAGTCGTCCTGCATGGCACTTCGCTATGATGCTGCGGTGCCGTCTAACGGCGCCTCGTGTTTGAACACACTGAACGGCCACCGCGATCAAAATCGATGGTTCGAGGACCGTTGATCATCACCCCGCCAGCCTCGATCTTGTTTGCCGCCACGAGAGCGACACAGAGACTGCTGGTGAAGATGCCCGCCTGCCCGCTATGTTCCGGATGGTTGACCATCCCGGATGGACCCATCGAGGGTGTCAAGGCGAGCATGAGCACAGGCGCGAACAGTTCACGGGCAGGCGCGACGGTGGCCGCAAAGCAACGTCGCGCCAGCATGCGATCTCAGCAGGATCGGCACCATCCTGTCAGGGAGCAATGCGAGTGGCTGGCTTAGCCGCTGCGACGCTGCCCGGCATCGATGACGAGGACCTGGCGCCGTGCGAGGAGCAAGAGTAGACGGATAGTATGCGCGGGAGTGGCGACCGACCACCTTGTTTCTAAGGCAGACTGAAAGCGGCTCTTACCGGGCGGCTACGCTGTTTCAGAGACTGGGGCGTCGTGCACATCCAGCCGATACTCTTTGTTGCGGATTGCGAACCGATTGCATTGCCGCAGTTACTGGCATCATGTTAACGCGTCGGACGGCGACATTGGCGAGCACGGTTTTGTGGCCGCAGTTGACAAAGCCCATAAGTTCTAGATGCTGCGTGCTAGAATAGATGTTTGAAATCGCAGGGAGTTTCTGATGTCCAACCTTAAGGAAACTGAGGCAACCCAGGCAGCAGGCGAGGTGCCCGTGAAGGAACAGACACCCGATACAAAGGCGCCGAAGACGCGGAAGCGGACCGCGCAGCGCGCAGGTGCTATACGAAC
Source organism: Mesorhizobium sp. M1A.F.Ca.IN.022.06.1.1 (assembly GCF_003952605.1). NCBI lineage: Bacteria > Pseudomonadati > Pseudomonadota > Alphaproteobacteria > Hyphomicrobiales > Phyllobacteriaceae > Mesorhizobium > Mesorhizobium sp. M1A.F.Ca.IN.022.06.1.1. Next base: position 2,184,464 of record NZ_CP034455.1, read on the forward strand.
CAGAGCCGCCAGCTCGGCTCTTCAGGCGTCTTCATCTAAAGCGATCGCTTCGCCTACAGTCCGGGCAGCGCGGAGAAATTACTCTGAGAACGAGCGTGCCCAGAAGCTCGGCGAGATCGAGAAGCAGATCGGACGGGGAGAGAGTATCAAGGCAGCCGTTCAGAACGCTGGAATATCGGAACAGACGTACTATCACTGGAAAAGGGCTGCTGGGCAGACAACACAGAGCGATGAGCTCAAGGATCTTGTGAAGCTTGAAGAAGAGAACGCCCGTCTGAAGAAGCTCCTCGCTGACCGGCTCCGGAAAGAAAACGCCGAGCTCAGGAAAAAGCTCGGGCTTGCTTGAGCCCTTTGCCGCCATAGGCAAAAAGCCCGAGGGGCGGCTGACCTGAGCTCCAAGGTGACCTTCCTTTCTTCCTGTGACACAGCGAACAGCGTCGCGCCCAGCAGCCGATACTGGCGCAACGAGCTGTTTCGACCTGAGACCGGGCAGCCGGCAACTGAAGACGTTCTTGACGAACGCGCCCAGCCGCTCCCGCCGCCAGTGGTGATCGAGCTGGACGTCGCCGGCAAGGTGCGGCTGCGGATTCCACTGACCACGCCGCCAACACTGGCAGCGGCGATGGTGAAGGCGCGGGGCGTTTCATGATCCCGGTCCCGAGCCAGGTGCGGATCTGGTTGGCGGTGGGCCGGACCGATATGCGTCGCGGAATGCAGCGTCTCGCTCTGCAGGTTCAGGAGACATTGGGCCGGGATCCGCATTTATGCGTCGGGCGAGATTATGTGGCGGAGCCGCCCTGACCCCTTCGGACCGGCCAAACCCAGCTTGCCTCCGCCACATAAACATTCAGATGGAGTTCAGCAGTTGCAGAACGGAGTCATTTGGTCGGAAACGCACGCCGTGATCGCCGGTGACGCCCGCCTTCTCGAGTCCATTGCGCATCATCTCTACATCCGCTGTGGCATAGCGGTGGGTCGTGGCGACCCGTGCATGCCCGAGCCAGGCTTGGATCGTCAAAAGGTCCACGCCGGACTGGAGAAGCTTCATGGCGAGGGAGTGCCGGAAGATGTGCGGCGATATGGGCTTGTCGGCCAAAGCCGGTCTGGTAGGCCCGGCGCTCGTTGCGGGCGCCGAGGAATATCGGTCGCGGCTCGTGATGGGCGATCCCGCGCTCGCTCAACAAGGATGTCAGCGCCCGCAGCCGGGTCCTTAGCAATGGGGACGACGCGGTCTCTACGCCCTTTGCCGCGCAGCAGCACTTGTGGGTGCGGCCGCTCCAACTGAAGGTCGTTTGCGTTGACGCCGGTGGCTTCGGAGGCCCGGGCGCCGGTTCGTGCCAAGAAAGAGCAGAAAGGCTCGGTCGCGCCGACCACGGGGCGTCTTTGGATCTGGCGCCGCGATGAGGGTGTCCACTTCGGCCGTGGTGAGGTGGTACGTCACGTCAATGTGCGTCCGTTTAATGGGAATCGTCAGCACGCGTTGGGCGACGCCGAAGGATGCCGGGTCGGCGGCAGCGACGTGGCGGAAGAAAGATCGGATCGCGGCCAAGCGGGCGTTGCGCGTGGTGACGGAATTGTTCCGCTTCTCCTCGAGTTCGTCGAGAAAAGCGAGAACGAGATCTCGATCAGCTCTTCGAGCGCCAACGCCCCCGGCTTCTTCCGCAATCGGGCGGCGGCAAAGAGGATCAGCATGCGCAAGGCATCGCGATAGCTGGCCACGGTCGCGGGAGTCGCATTGCGCTGCTTCGTCAGGCGCCGGCGGAAATAGGACTCCAGGAGCGGCGCTAGGAGTAGGTGTTAACTCATGCTGCTCCTTGAGCGCGCCGCCATCGAGTGCCACCTCGGCTTGATCAATCAGATCAACGAGGCGTTGACGGTGGTCGAGGCGGATATCGCGGTGGTGCCCACTAGGATCCGACAATCCGTCGCCTGATGACGTTGCCTCCGACGTCACCGTGGGTGCGAACGTTGCCGCGGCAATCGGCAACATTCGGCGCTTCAGCGATCCACAGAGGCTTGTCGCCTACCTTGGCTTCTTCCGAGCGTGCGGCAGTCGGTGAGGGACCGGCCTATCATGGCCGCATCACGAAGCACGTCTCCTGAATCGAAACCTCTATCCGATCGACGAACGCCTCAAGTCTCGCAGGCGAGCAAGGCCGGGCGGGTCCGGGCGGGTCCAGATGTAGTAGGTATCCTAATCATCGCCGAGCGTGTTTAGCTTGGGTCGCGCAGAAAGGTGGATGGCGTGAGCGCGCTGAGATGGATCGCCATTTGGACTAAACGACGGGACGGCTGACTGGTATGCGCGTTCAATTGATCTGGCGCCTTAAATGCAGGAAGGCTTCGCGGCCGGTACGAGGCGCATCCCTCCTCCGAAGCAGCACGCCCAAGTATCATCACAAGCCCCGAGCGCTCGCGTTCGGCGATGTCCAATTTCCGACAATGTCGGAATACAGTCAGATCTGCTGGATTGACTTTAAATGGTTTTCTCATTTGGCACAGCGCATGCTGGTTATCCGCAAACACGTGACCGACCAACAAGAAGTCGCATGATCACCTCACCAAAACATACAGCCGCGGAACAATCACTTGGCCCGAACTTGCTTATCGCCCTCCCCGTCACCACAACCGGAGCCATCCATGTCTGACGGGCTGCCCAGGATACCTACTGCGACCGCGCTTGCCCGGTGACGACCGCTCCGGCTCCGCCCGTTACCGACGAGGCAAAGTGACGGATTTCCTGCTTTTCAACGACATGGAGGTGGTTGTCATTCCCGCTGGGGGACAGACTCGGCCTGTTCAAGGCATTGCGCGAAGGCGGCAAGATGACGGCCACCCGTGCGCGAACTCAAGGAGCGCAGCCTGTATCGTGTATCAGGCAAATAGGCCGTCGGTCAGTGACCTTGACACAGGGGACATGCGCAAGGTCCTGAAGTTTGATGTAGCGATAGAAGGGTGCCAATGACAACAATAGCTTACAGGAACGGAACCATGGCTGGCGACGGCCGAGCCTTGGGTTTTGACTCAGTATCCGTCGGTGAGAAAACGAAGGTGTTTCGCTTATGCGACGGCACACTCATCGGCGTTTCCTCTTCGTCCTTGGGTATTCCAAAGGCCGTTCGAGACTGGGTTGAGAAGGGCATGGATGTTTCTGATATTCCTGTGCCGCGCAACGACGACAATTTTGAATTTGAGGCGCTGATAGTGCGCAAAAATGGGGAAGCCGTATTGTTGGACGGCAATTGGCTGCCAAGTGATCCCGTGAAAGGTGAATATTATGCCATCGGGAGCGGCAAGCAGTATGCTTTGGCCGCGCTGGTTTTGGGCAAGTCAGCTAAGGAAAGCGTCGAAGTTGCCGCGAAACTCGACGTTTGGACTGGTGGCACAGTCACTGCCATAACTCACTAAACCCGCCTTTCGGCGGGAGTGTGACAGTGCGAGCGTGGAAGTAGGGCGCCACCCCGGGGCACGTCGAGCCCTGTCATCTGCTTGCGTTGTTGGACATGTGAGCTGGTCCATAAGCGCGCGAAAGCGTCCAGTTGTGGCCAAAAGCACGATTTGCGACAGAACCGGCCCGCTTCTATGAGTATGGGCCGCTTTTTGCGGCCAGCGTGCTTGCCATCCTGCCGCCAGTGGCCGTCGCCTTCTTCTTCCAAGGTTACCTCGTCATGAAGTAGAGCACCACGATCTTGTCGGAGAAATCGGAAAGGCGGACGGCCCTTCCGTCCGCGTCGGCCAGTTCGAAAGGCGGCGCGGCCTGCTCGTCGATCGCCTGGAAGAACCTCTCCGCGCTGTCCCTCATCTTGTCGAGATCGGCGCCCGGATGGTGGGCCAGCGCGGAGGTCGCGAGGATCAGCGCCAGAAATTGAATCGCAAGCGACGGTTTCGCTTTCATGGACAATGCATTCCGGTTGGGGGCGTTCGAGGGCTCCGCGGCTAGGATTGGTCTCACTGTGTCTGCTCCCGCTCCCGGCGGCTCATCTGCCTGATAGGCGCGTTCCCGCTCGGGCCATGTGCTTTTGATGAAGGCCAGAACGGCCCGGATCTCCTCGTCGGTGAGGACATTCCCGAAGCCCGGCATGTCGCTCTGGTAGCCGCCGCCGACGACCGCGGCCGGTCCCGGCGCCGGCATGCGTCCCGAAGGCAGCGGGCTTTCCAATCGCGCTGACCTTCGCCTGGCTAAAACCGTCTTGCCTAGCGCTATCGCCGCGGCCGGGGCGCCGCCACCGGCCATCCGGTTGGCGAGCCAAGGCAATGTCCAGACCAATCCGAGGCCTGCCGCGGCCACGCATCGATAAGAGGACCGACGCCCTTCTCCTTTGCCGCCGCTGGAGAACAGGTACTTGATCAGCGCGGCCGTCCCGAGGACGAGCACGACGACGACAAGCAGCCACACCAGGCCCATGCCGAACATCATCATGCCGCTCATGCATTCCATCATCGAAGCCTCCTATTCCGTGGCGTAGACGCCGCCGGTCCCGTCAGACTTCCGGATTTCGAGAATCTCGAAGGGCGCTTCCTTCGTGCCACTCATGCCGGGGGAGCCCATCGGCATGCCGGGCAGCGTCATGCCCTTTGATGTCGGGCCGCTCGGTCAAGAGCTTGTTGACCGTGCCGACCGGCACATGGCCGCTCACCACATAGCCGTCGATGAACGAGAGAAGGCAGCCATCGGCTTCCGGCGGAATGCCCTCTTCGCGGCTCATGGCGAAAAGGTCGTGCGTCGGCCTTGACGGTGACAGCGAAGCCGTTTCCTGCAAATAGCCGGCATAACCTTCGCAGCAGCCGCATTGCGGGTTCTTGTAGAGCGTGACGTCCTTTCGCCGGCGAACGCCGGAGCGGCGCCTGACAGGATCGAGGCGAGGACAAGAGCTATCAGGGTATTGGACATTTTTGCTTCTCCTTCGGCTTGTGGACTGGTCAGGCGACCGGCCGCCTGGTGTTCGAGAACGTGGCAGTGGAACATCCAATTGCCGGGATTGTCGGCGACGAAGGCGATCTCGACCTTCTCGCGCGGCGAAACCAGCGCCGTGTCCTGCCATTCGCGACGTGGGGTGGGCTGGCCGTTGCGGGAAATCACCCGGAAGGAATGGCCGTGCAGATGGATCGGATCATGCCACGCGGTTGCGTTGGTCGTGGCGATGACGTGGCTGTTATTCCGCAAGAGCGTCAGCCCCGGCTTCATGTCGTGATTGGCCTCGTCGGCGGCGACGCCGTTGATGAACCAGGCGGTGCCGGAATTCATCGTCCTGCATCATGCGCCCGGACCCATGCTTTCACCCATGTCCTGCGCCACCATCTCGCCCATCATGCCGCCGGTGAAGACGACTTCGTTGCGGGACGCTGTATCGAGGTCCGGCTCCGGCAGCGGAATGGTCGGCAGGGTCAGCGGCCAATCAGGCACACGTGCCCTAAGCGGAGTGTCGGAATAAACAAGATCGACGAGCTCATATTCCAGCCCCTCGTAGAACTGGTCGAAGATCGAAAGCCGGCTGCCCGGCTTGCCCGTCATGTCGAGGATCAGATCGGTGCGCATTGCGGGACCCAGCACCACCCGCCTCCGGCGCGTGTGGCGTCACCGGCTGGCCGTCGAGCGCGATGACGGCCGGCCTGAAAACCCGTGAAGTCGGGACTGAAGATGCGTGCATTGGCGGCGTTGATCAGCCGCAGCCGGATGCGCTCGCCCTTTCTGACCGCAAAGGTATCCGGCACGCGGCCATTGATGGTAACCGTGTTGCCGACGCGGCCATTGTGGTGAATGTCGTGCCGGTTGCCGAAATCCTCGCTGATTGCGCCAGATTTCGTCAGCCCTCAGTCACCGAGCATCCAGGTCACCTCGCGATCGGCCCGCACCGCCTTCGGTTCCTCGATGATCAGCGGACCATAAAGTCCGCGCCCGACCTGTTCGAAGCTCCGCTGGTGCGGGTGATACCAGCAGATGCCGACGTCGACGGCGTCGAACTCGTAGACGAAGCGCTCGCCCGCTCCAATCGGCTTCTGCGTGAGGTGAGGCACGCCATCCATGGCATGTGGCACACGCACGCGATGCCAGTGCACGGTCGTTTTCTCGGCAAGGCCGTTCTCTACCTCGACCCGCACGCGCTCGCCCTGACGGACCCGGATTTCCGGGCCTGGAACGGGCCTTCGGCGCGCAATCGAGCCCGGTTCACCCGGCCCAATGGCGTCCACTTTGGGGGCGCATGCACTGCAGACCCGCTGGACCTGATCCGGGAGAGAATGGGCGCGGCGATTGGAATAGCTATGAAAGCGCATCGGACCGTGGAAACTGCGCGCGCAGACTTTCGGAGGAAGGCTCGCTTTTAAGCGTTATCGTGCAACTCTGACCGTTCTTCGCCTTGGCGGGTGCCGCGGAAGAATCCCGGGTTCTGCGAGCGCTCCGAGAACACCTGCGGTCGATCCTGTACCACAATTTCGCGAAGCTCGATGCTCTCTACAAACGATGTCTTGGATTCTCACGCCCTTATTTCAGCACTTCGCTCGCTTGCCCGACTCGGCCGCGGTCAGCCTTCACCGCCAATTTTATTGGCGCAGCGACGTTCCTATCGGGTCAGGCGAAGCTTCTTGAACCTGCCGCTCTCTCGTTGCCCTGGCACGATTAATCGTCCTCTCAGTCTCGTCATTGGCGGAGTCGCTCCTGAGGCGCGCGCCGGCGAGTTCGAGGAGCGCGTGGCTATCTCCTCGGTCCAGCCGGATTCCGCTGCGCGCTCAGCCAATTCCTGGAAGGCCGATTCCAAGGCGAGCTGGCATTGAAGGCCGCGGTCCGGATGGTCGACTGGGCAGCTTGGTTCCACGATCGCAATGCTTGATCGCTTCATTGCAGGCCATGGGCTCTCGCCCTCTCCTTTTGCCACACGAGGCGCCAGCTCACGTGTTGTTGTTGGCGTGCGCCCCGGCAACCGCTTTCACCAGCCGCTCCGGCGATCCCGCGCGCTCCAGCTCCGCAAAGAATGATGCGGCGTGACGCTACCCAGCCGGTGCTTCTCGGCCAATTTGCACACATAGGGATAGTCGACCATGAAATCGGATCGAGGCGAGGCGTTGGACGTTTCAGTCTTGGTCTGAATGCCGCCGCCCACGAGCCGATCGGCCTTCTCGATGATTTGGCGCACCCTCGTTGTCGACAAGCCATGTTCCTGAGCCAGGTCGGCGAAACTCTTGCCCTTCAGAAAGCCGTCGACCAGGGCTATGTTCCTATCGACGGTCGGCTAAATCCCAGCAGGCGCGCAGTTTTCCAGCATCATTCCGTTTGTTCATCCGCTTGTCCGCGCCCCCTGCAAATCCTACCGGGCCAAATCGGTGCTTGGAAGACCCACTCATGTCATGGCCTCGGGAAAGTACCAGGCCGACGGTCATGTGAATACGAAAGATGCTGGCGATCACCATGATCGTTGGTGACCGCTGACCTCCCGAATGTCGGCTTCGACGGCACACCGGGAGCTCTCGGCAATGTTGAATAATTCCGTTTGAAGATGGTTGACTTCGTCGTCGAGGCTCGATCCATCAGGATCGGTATCGACGATTCTATATTTGAGGAACCCAAATTCGTTTGACTCGCGCAATTCGCTGTACGGCGTATCATCGCAAGCGCGGGATTGCGACATCCTTCGAAGTGCCCGCGTTGCTGGAATCGATTTTGCGGAAGTAAAAAGGCCCCGGCGCTGGGTCGGCGCGCAGGGCCTTCAGGCATGTACGAGCTACCAGCATGTCCAGTTATGATCGTGCGCTATCATAATGAACAAACGGTGAATGATCGCTATCCGAGGTGCAGGGCGGGCGAGATGGTGGGGCGGTGGGGGACCTGTACCGCTGCAGCGGGGCCACGAGCAGCGACTCGAGCCATGCGCCACGCTGCAGGACCTCGATTTCGGGCCAAGCCTCGAGCCCGCAACTCGCCTTGCTTCTCGGAAATCATAAGGCTTTGTGGGGCGGTTAAGCAGCGCGATATGGCCGCGGCGATACGAAGTTTTCATCTTTACCCTGTTCAGACGGTCAGGCTGCCTTCGCCGCCGGCTTGGCTGCCTTGACACGGGTTATACTGCGGCGACCGTCGACGCCGATCGGAACGTCACCGTCAACCGTAGCGCGACGCACAACCCGGTGCTGGTCGCCATAGTCGTTGACCGCATAATGCTGGGTAGCACGGTTGTCCCAGATAGCGACGTCGCTTACTTGCCAGCGCCACCGCACGGTATTTTCCGGGGCAGTGACGTAGGACTGGAACACCTCGTAGAGTTTGGCGGAATCGCTCTTGGAAAGGCCGACGAGGCGCTGCACGAAATTGCCGAGCAGCAGCGACTTCTCCCCGGTTTCGGGATGGACGCGCACGACCGGATGCTCGGTCTCGTAGATCGTCGATGTGAAGACTTCCTCGAAGTGCCTCTTCTCTTCGGCTGTGGCGCGCGGGCGCACGGCTGCGTAGTCGTAGGCATTGCTATGAATAGCCCACAGATTGTCCGCCAATATTTTGAGCGGCGCCGGCAGATTCTCGTACGCGGCGTGCGTGTTAGACCAGATCGTGTCGCCCCCCGCCGCCGGAATGACGACGCCACGTAGGACCGAGAATTTCGGATAGGCATCGACGAAAGTCACATCGGTATGCCAATGGTCTGCCCTGCCACCGCCACGGCCGGAATCGAGATTGAGGATTGAGGCCGTGCCGGCTGCCGGCCCCTGCGTGGGATGAGGTACAAGGTTACCCAGACGCCGCGCGAACAATTCCTGCTCCGCATCGTCGAGGTGCTCCTGGCCGCGGAAGAAGATCACCTTGTGTTTTAGAAGAAGCTGGTTGATGGCTGCTATCGCTGCGTCCGAAAGGTCTCCGCCAAGGCGAACGCCTCTGATTTCAGCTCCGACACGGCTGGTCAGCGGTACAACGTCGGAGTCAAGAATGGTCCGGTTGACAAGGACTGGATTGCTCATGGGTTCTCCTGTTTGATCTTGAAAGGGATAGCAAGTCACATCCGGCCAGCGGATGTCCGCGCTGCGTTGAAAAGTCTCATCGCTAGTCGACAGAGCTATCGAACAGGATAATTGACGTAAACTATAGAAAGAATGTTCTAATTTAAACTGGCTCGACGAAAGAGCAGTCTCCGTTGCTCCGGTCTCGGTGTTGAGTTCTCTAAGGCTGCGCCACACCTTGGTCCCCACGCCGGCATATGATCTCATTGTGCAGCCCCGTGCTCGCACGCCCCGTACTGGCGAAACTAATTGCAAGCTGCTGCAACACGCCCCCCTGGCGGCCTGCACCGAAACGACGACAGGGGTGCATCTGATTAGCCGTGAACCCAGGTCTCAAAAACCATCCGGCGTGACGAGCGGACGCACCGCACGTGTGACACCCGCCTTGTGGGGCAGGGTTGCCTTTCTCAATCCCGGCGTTGGTCGACGTCCCAATGAGCAGCAAGCTATTATCGGCCGCCGAATCTTAGTGGCTTCGTCGAGAGCCTCAATCAACCAAGCGGCGAAAGCCTCGCTAGAGTCTCGCCCGCCTGTCGCTATGAAGCAGTTGCAGGCAGCGCTGCTTCAGGCGCATGAACTCGCCCGATGCAATGATTTCCGTTGCCCTGGGTCTTTCGAAGGGCACTGTTTCGATTCCCTTCTTCTTCGGCGCGCTGCTTGATGCCGACATACGGTTTCTTGACCTGCCGCCTGAACGGCTGCCGAAGCGGGTCCCCCGCCAGCGACCCCGACAATCCACTGTTCCGCAACTGCTGAAGAGCCGACTGCGCTCGCATCCCGATGCTGCGCAACGGCACTATGCCGACATTCTGGAGACCGCAGCCGCATGAGCCTCGAGATGTTCCGCCGACCGTCGACAAAGGCGTCCTCTCGCCTGCGTCCGCCATTTGCGTCAGTGCTCGATCTGATTGGGGAGACGCCGGTCGTCGAACTGAAGAGCTTCGATACCGGCAGGTGTCGTCTCTTCGTCAAGCTCGAAAGCCAGAATCCCGGCGGATCGATCAAGGATCGCATTGCGTTGTCGATGATCGTTAATGCCGAACAGCGTGGCCAGCTCGCGCGGGGCGGTACAATCATCGAAGCGACCGCTGGCAACACAGGGCTCGGCCTGACCTTCTGGCGGCACGAAGCGCGTGATCGCGTGTCCAAAAGCTGACAGCGTCAGACAAATGTCAGGTTCATTACAACCAACATCTGGGCACTGTCGAGGTTTTTCGAAGCAATGGGCGCTAACTGCGCGCTGAGCGCGTTGGCATGGTTTTTGAGACTGAGTGACTGTGACTGCACTCAATGGGGCAAGACGAGCGATCCGCTCCTCCCTGAACCCGTGTGCCGTCTCTGAGAGGAAACCAGCTCGTGCAGAAACCTTTGGAAATAGCTTTGGACCGCAACGTGGTATTGCAGATGGAGTCCCCGGCTCCTTCGATTAAAGTCGAGAACTGGCTGCGTGGCGAGCCCCTCACCAGCTTTGAGCCCGGCAAAGTGTGCATAGTCGAATTTTGGGCAACTTGGTGCGGCCCATGTGTGGACGGGATGCCCCATCTGATCCAGCTGCAGGAGAAATACAAGGACAACGGCGTTGAGATCGTCGGAGTTGCGGCTTCTGAAGACGCTCCAACGGCCGACGAGGCCCGAAGCACGTTGGACGCTTGGTTGACCGAAAAATTCCCGAATCTGAACTATCGGATCGCATTCGACTCCACAGGCGAAATGGACAAGCTTTGGATGGAGCCCAGCTTTTCTTACGGGGTCCCGACCTCGTTCGTGGTCGACCGAGACGGCCACATCGCCTTTATCGGTCATCCGACGCAACTCGATGAGGTTTTGCCGAAGGTGCTTAACGGCAGCTGGCGCATCAGCGATCAGGCAAAATCCGCCGATACGGAGCGGATTGCGGAAGGCGAAACCATAGCGCGCGAACAAGCGCTGACCAAGCCCATATACGACAAACTTCGGCCGGCAATGGAGGCCGAGGATTGGAAGACGGCGCTCTCGGCGATTGAAGAAGGCCTCGCATTGATACCGGACAAACTCAACTTCCGCGTGAGTCATGTCAATCTGTTGCTTCACAGAATGCGCGACATGCAGGCCGGCTTGCCCGTAATGCGCCAATTCGTTCGCGACGCGATCGACAGAAAGTCCGAGGGATGGATGTATTGGGCGCTATACCAACTCTTCGCGCCGGGCTTTGATTATTCCGGCTTTCCGTCTGCTGAGCGCTTCGCGATGGGCGAAGAGCTGTCCAAACACATCGTGGCACTGCCGCAAGGCGGCGGCTCTAAGTTCCTGTCTTATCCGGTGGTCGCTCAGTACTATCATGAGAGCGGCAACAAAGATCGCGCCATCGAGTTGGTCGAGCAGACACTGAAAGCGCTGGAGGGTCCGGAGCCTATCTCGGACGACCTGAAACAGCACCTTCTACCCGAGTTGCTGCAGGCTCTGGCCAACTACAAGGGTGAGAAGGTTTGTTACGGCGCTCTCTGTGTGGCTCCGCAAGAGGATTCTCCCAAAAGGTGAAAGGGGCGGCCAAGGAGGAAACCAAAGAGGGGCGAATGGCTTACTGGCCAATTCGTCCATTTCCCTGACGTGGATGTACAAATAGGTCGGCCCAGGCGTCCAGCCCAGCCTCGCCGTTATCCGCAAACACGTGACCGAGCAAGGAGAAGACGTGCCTGATCAACTCACCAAAACATACTGCCGCTAAGGGTCTCCCGGACCCGTCAAAGATGGCACTGGAGTAAGGCTGGCAACATGAAGAAGGTTACTCAGCCAGCTCGGCGCTGCCCACCGATCCACCTGCGCCCACAGGCGGGGAAGACGGGGGACGCAGCCGACCGCCTGTCTCTGCGCCAGGCAAGAACGGAGGACAGGACGATGACGGAAGTGACGCCATCTGCGACGAACGGCCCGGCCGCGCAGACGAAAGCGCCAGCCGTCAAAAATCCGTCCATCGCCACTGGCCTGACCAGGATCGGGCGGACCCCTACCGGGTTCGCCGCCCACGGCCTCTACGATCCGCGCAACGAGCACGATGCCTGCGGCGTCGGCTTCATCGTCAATATGAAGGGCGTCAAGTCGCATCAGATCGTCACGGACGGCCTGGCGGTGCTCGAAAATCTGACGCATCGCGGCGCCGTCGGCGCCGACCCGCTGATGGGCGACGGCGCGGGCGTGCTGGTGCAGCTTCCCGACCGCTTCTTCCGCGAGGAGATGGCCAGCCAGGGGGTCGAACTGCCAAAACCCGGCCATTACGCCGTCGGCCATGTGTTCATGCCGCGCGATCCTGAGCTTCAGGCGCATATCGAAGGCATCATCGCCGAGGTCGCGCAGCTCGAAGGCCAGCCGCTGCTCGGCTTTCGCGACGTGCCGGTCGACAATTCATCGCTGTCAAAGGCGCCTGATATCGCTGCTTCCGAACCGGTCCAGAGGCAGGTGTTCCTCGGCCGTGGCGCCGAGATCGAGAGCGACGACGATTACGAACGGCGGCTCTACATCCTGCGCAAGGTCATTTCCGGTCGTATCCATGAAGAGACCAAGGGCGTCGACAATGGTTTTTACGTCGTGTCGATGTCATCGCGTACCATCGTCTACAAGGGCATGTTCCTGGCCTATCAGGTCGGCGCCTATTACAAGGATCTGACCGATCCGCGTTTCGAGACGGCGCTGATCCTCGTCCACCAGCGTTTCTCGACCAACACCTTCCCGTCGTGGAAGCTGGCGCATCCCTATCGCATGGTCGCCCACAATGGCGAGATCAACACGCTGCGCGGCAACGTCAACTGGATGGCGGCGCGGCAGGCTTCGGTCGATTCCGAACTGTTCGGCAACGACATCTCCAAGCTGTGGCCGATCTCCTATGAGGGGCAGTCGGACACCGCCTGTTTCGACAATGCGCTCGAATTCCTGACGCAGGGCGGCTACTCGCTCGCCCACGCGATGATGATGCTGATCCCCGAGGCCTGGGCCGGCAACAAGCTGATGGATCAAGATCGCAAGGCCTTTTACGAATACCACGCCGCCCTGATGGAGCCGTGGGACGGGCCGGCGGCGGTGGCCTTCACCGACGGCCGCCAGATCGGCGCCACGCTCGACCGCAATGGGCTGCGCCCGGCGCGCTACATCGTCACCGACGACGATCGCGTCATCATGGCCTCGGAAGCCGGCGTGCTGCCGGTGCCGGAGGAAAGGATCGTCAAGAAATGGCGGCTGCAGCCCGGCCGCATGCTTTTGATCGACCTGGAGAAGGGTCGCATCGTTTCCGACGAGGAGATCAAGTCGGAGATCGCGACCAGGCATCCCTACAAGAGCTGGCTCGCCAACACCCAGCTCATCCTCGAAGACCTGAAGCCGGTCGAGCCGCGGGCGCTGCGCAGGGACGTCAGCCTGCTCGACCGTCAGCAGGCGTTCGGCTTTACCCAGGAAGACACCAAGCTGCTGATGTCGCCGATGGCGACCACCGGCCAGGAAGCGGTCGGCTCGATGGGCACCGACACGCCGATTTCGGCGATGTCGGACAGATCGAAGCTGCTCTACACCTATTTCAAGCAGAACTTCGCCCAGGTCACCAACCCGCCGATCGACCCAATTCGCGAGGAACTGGTGATGAGTCTGGTGTCGTTCATCGGGCCGAGGCCGAACATCTTCGACCTCGTCGGCAATTCGCGTCGCAAGCGGCTCGAGGTGCGCCAGCCGATCCTGACCAATGGCGATCTTGAGAAGATCCGCTCCATCGGTCACACCGAGGACCGTTTCGACACCAAGACGATCGACATCACCTATGCTTCGAACGAAGGCGCGGCCGGCATGCAGGGCGCCATCGACCGGCTGTGCGAGCGCGCCGAGGCGGCGGTCGCCGGCGGCTACAACATCATCATCCTGTCCGACCGTCAGCTCGGGCCGGACCGCATCGCCATCCCGGCATTGCTGGCGACGGCGGCGGTCCACCATCATCTGATCCGCAAGGGATTGCGCACGTCGGTGGGGCTGGTGGTCGAGTCCGGCGAACCGCGCGAGGTGCATCATTTCTGCTGCCTTGCGGGCTATGGCGCCGAGGCGATCAATCCCTATCTCGCCTTCGACACGCTGCTCGACATGCACAAGCGCGGCGAGCTGCCGGCCGAAGTCGACGCCAATGAGGTCGTCTCCCGCTACATCAAGTCGATCGGCAAGGGCGTTCTCAAGGTGATGTCGAAGATGGGCATCTCGACCTACCAGTCCTATTGCGGCGCGCAGATCTTCGACGCCATCGGGCTGAAGACCGATTTCGTGCAAAAATATTTCACCGGCACCGCGACGCTGATCGAAGGCGTCGGGCTGGAAGAGATCGCGGCCGAGACGGTCAGCCGCCACGCCGACGGCTTCGGCAACGACCCGGTGCTGCGCAACAGCCTCGAGGTCGGCGGCGAATACATGTTCCGCATGCGTGGCGAAGCGCATATCTGGTCGCCCGATGCGGTGGCCACCCTGCAGCACGCCGTGCGCCAGGGATCGTGGCAGACGTTCAAGGACTATTCCGCTCAGATCGACAGCGAGACGGCGCGGGCGCAGAGCATTCGCGGCCTGTTCAAGATCAGGCTGGCCGAAGAAACCGGGCGCAAGAAGGTCGCGCTCGACGAGGTCATGTCGGCGGCCGATATCGTCAAACGGTTCTCGACCGGAGCGATGTCCTTTGGCTCGATCTCCAGGGAAGCGCACACCACGCTGGCCCGCGCCATGAACGCCATCGGCGGCAAGTCGAACACCGGCGAGGGCGGCGAAGAGGCCGACCGTTACCTGCCGCTGCCGGACGGCGGCAAGAACCCCGAGCGTTCGGCGATCAAGCAGGTCGCTTCCGGGCGTTTCGGCGTGACGGCGGAATATCTGGTGAATTCCGATGTGATGCAGATCAAGGTGGCGCAAGGCGCGAAGCCTGGCGAGGGCGGTCAGCTGCCCGGTCACAAGGTCGATGCCACCATTGCCAAAGTCAGGCATTCGACGCCCGGCGTCGGCCTGATCTCGCCGCCGCCGCATCACGACATCTATTCGATCGAGGATCTGGCGCAGCTCATCTACGACCTCAAGAACGTCAACCCGGCGGCCGATGTCTCGGTCAAGCTGGTCTCCGAAGTCGGTGTCGGCACGGTTGCGGCCGGCGTCGCCAAGGCGCGCGCCGATCACATCACCATTTCCGGCTATGACGGCGGCACCGGCGCATCGCCGCTGACCTCGCTTAAGCACGCCGGCAGCCCGTGGGAAATGGGCCTTGCCGAGACGCACCAGACGCTGGTGCTCAACGGCCTCAGGTCGCGCGTCGCGCTGCAGGTCGATGGCGGCCTGCGCACCGGCCGCGACGTCGTCATCGGCGCGCTGCTTGGCGCCGACGAATTCGGCTTCTCGACCGCGCCGCTGATCGCGGCCGGCTGCATCATGATGCGCAAGTGCCATCTCAACACCTGCCCGGTCGGCGTCGCGACGCAGGATCCGGTGTTGCGCAAGCGCTTCAAGGGCACGCCGGAACACGTCATCAACTTCTTCTTCTATGTGGCGGAGGAGGTCCGGGCGCTGCTCGCCGAGATGGGCTATACCCATCTCGACCAGATCATCGGCGACACCGAACTCCTGGAGAAGCGGGCGCTGATCCAGCACTGGAAGGCGCGCGGGCTCGATTTCAGCAGGATGTTCTTCAAGCCGGATGCCCCGCATGAGGCGGTGCACTGGACCGAGCGGCAGAAGCATCCGATCGACGACGTGCTCGACCGCAAGCTGATCGAACTCGCCAAGCCGGCGCTGGAAGCCAGGCAGCCGGTCAGCATCGAGCTGCCGATCCGCAATGTCGATCGTTCGACCGGCGCCATGCTGTCGGGCGAAGTGGCAAAGCGCTTCAAGCACAAGGGCCTGCGCGAGGACACGATCTCGGTGAAGCTCACCGGCACCGCCGGCCAGTCCTTCGGCGCCTTCCTGGCGCGTGGGGTTTCGTTCGAGCTGGTCGGTGCCGCCAACGACTACGTCGGCAAGGGCCTGTCGGGCGGACGCATCGTCATCCGCCCGCCTGAGAACACGAAGATCGTCGCAGCCGAGTCGATCATCGTCGGCAACACGGTGCTCTACGGCGCGACCGAGGGCGAGGCCTATTTCTGCGGCGTCGCCGGCGAGCGTTTTGCGGTTCGCAATTCGGGCGTCGCTGCCGTCGTCGAAGGTGTTGGCGACCATGGCTGCGAGTACATGACCGGCGGCATTGTCGTCGTCATCGGGCAGACCGGCCGCAACTTTGCCGCTGGCATGTCGGGCGGCGTCGCCTATGTGCTCGACGAGGTGGGTGATTTCGCCGAGCGCTGCAACATGGCGATGGTCGAACTGGAACCCGTTCCCGAAGAAGACGACCTGATGGAGAAACTGCTCCATCATGGCGGCGACCTCGATCACAAAGGCCGCGTCGACGTGTCCGGCGACATGACCAGCCATGATGAGGAGCGGCTCTATCAGCTGATCTCGAACCACGTTCATTACACGGGTTCGGTGCGCGGCCGCGAGATCCTCGACAACTGGGCGACTTTCCGGCCGAAATTCCGGAAGATCATGCCGGTCGAATACCGCCGCGCGCTGATCGAAATGGAACGCATGCGCATGGGCGTTGCGGCGGAATAGGTATTGGGATTGCCGGGAAGCAAAGCTTCCCGGTCGATGCCTTCATCAACAATCCTGGCCTCGGACTGAAGGTTGCCATGGCTGCCTTATGAGGTTAACGGGTGCGACGTCGAGCGCGCCATCTGGACAGCAGGGACTGGACTATGGGCAAGGTAACAGGGTTTCTCGAGATCGACCGGCAGGTGCACAAGTACCAGCCGGCTTCCGACCGCATCCGACATTTTCGCGAGTTCACGCTGCCGATGTCGGACAAGGAGGTCGAGAAACAGGCCGCGCGCTGCATGGATTGCGGCATTCCGTACTGTCACGGGCCGACCGGCTGCCCCGTCCACAACCAGATCCCGGACTGGAACGACCTCGTCTACAATGGCGACTGGGACAATGCGATCCGCAACCTGCATTCGACCAATAATTTCCCGGAATTCACCGGCCGCATCTGTCCGGCACCTTGCGAGGAAGCCTGCACGCTGAACCTCGAGGATATTCCGGTCGCCATCAAGACGATCGAGCAGGCGATCGCCGACAAGGCCTATGAAACCGGTCATATCCGGCCCTATCCGCCGGAAAAGAAAACCGGCAGGCGCGTCGCCGTCATTGGCTCGGGGCCGGCCGGCATGGCGGCCGCCCAGCAGCTTGGCCGCGCCGGCCACGACGTTCACGTCTATGAGCGCGAGAGCCGGCCGGGCGGGCTGATGCGCTACGGCATTCCCGACTTCAAGATCGAGAAGCACTATATCGACCGGCGTATCGAGCAGATGCAAGGCGAGGGCGTGAGCTTCCATTGCGGGATCAATGTCGGCGTCGACAAGCCGGTGGCGGAGTTGCTCGCCGAATATGATGCGGTGCTCTATTGCGGCGGTTCGGAAACGCCGCGCCCGGCCAACATTCCCGGCGACGATCTCGACGGCGTGCATGACGCGATGCCTTACCTGGTGCAGCAGAACAAGCGCATCGGCGGCGAGTCGATCCAATCGGTGGCGTGGCCGTCGCCGCCGATCGTCGCCGGCGGCCAGCATGTCGTCGTCGTCGGCGGCGGCGACACCGCGTCCGACTGCGTCGGCACCGCCTTCCGCCAGGGCGCCGTTCGTGTCACCCAGCTCGACATCCGGCCGCAGCCGCCGGAAAAGGAGGACAAGCTTTCGGTCTGGCCCTACTGGGCGACGAAGATGCGCACCTCGTCCTCGCAGGCGGAAGGCGCCGAGCGCGAGTTCCAGGTGGCGACGCTCGAATTCATCGGCGAGGACGGCGCGTTGACCGGCGTCAAATGCTGCGAGGTCGATGAAAAGCGCAAGCCGATCGCCGGCACGGAATTCGTCATCCGCGCGGATCTGGCCTTCATCGCTATCGGCTTTGCCGGGCCGGCCGCGGTCGGGCCGGTGTCGGAACTGACTGGCCAGATGAAGATCGCCATCGACAGCCGCCGCTCGAACAACGTCGAGGCCAATGATCGCGACTACAAGACCAGCGTCGAAAAACTCTATGCGGCGGGCGATGTGCGCCGCGGTCAATCGCTGGTCGTCTGGGCGATCCGCGAGGGCCGTCAGGCAGCGCGTTCGATCGACGAGGCGCTGATGGGATCGAGCGTGCTACCGCGCTGAGTCTGTCTCGAGACCCTAATTGCGCGGCCATCTGAAGGCGCTTTCCGGCCTTCCGCTGCCCCGGGCAGGTTACGGACTGATCGCCGTGGTCGTTTCGGTTATGGCCGCCGCCACGGGCTGCCGCCTTGGCGGCCAAGAAAAATCGTCGGCGCGGCCGGGCGAAGCAGCGGGCGCCTTGCCCTCGACGACGAATTTTTCACCGGGCCCGTCCGGCTTGGCCGGCGCTGCGGCACCGAGAAGTTCCGAACCGCCGTCGAGTGCCGGTGATTGCGAGTCGGCGTCGGTAGCCGGGGCGGCGGCCTCAGTCTTTTCGTTCGAGGGTGGACTACGCTACTGGCCCAGTACCGGCAAGCATCGAAGGACCTTTACAATCATAAAGGTACGTCACTGGTCTCGCGGCTCACCTATGACGATCTAGACGCGCATTCGAGTGAAGTCTTCTTCAACGCGATCCACAATCCGACTGGCATTTTCGTAAAGGCCTCCTCGGTGCGGGCGGCATCAGGGAGGGTTTTCTCATGACGAGGACTTCTTACGGAAATGGGGGGCTACTCAAACACGTTCAGTGATCAGCGCGGGCGTACTTAGTCCAGGTGTCGTCCTGCCAGGTCGACGTGCGCGGCGGATTGACGAGCTGGCCGGCAAGGGCACCCTTGAGCGCCACCTGCTTGGAGGTGGTCCACGGGATGAACAGCCAGGCCGTGCCCTTCTTTTCGGAAGCCGCGTTCATGGCGAGAGCCCAGATCCAGATGTCAGAATCCAAGCTCGTGGCGATCGGTGCGTGCAGCGGCGGCGAAGGCGATCTTGCCGGATGCCGGCTTCCCCGCAACATCGTTCCAGAAGCCGAACATATTTGAGTCGATCGTCATCGCGGTGCGGCCGGACGAGATGCCGTCCACGACCTGGTACCAGTTATCATTGGCGAAGGAAGGAGCCGCGCACTTCTTGATCATGTCCACGTAATGTAGTCGTATCCAGCATCGGTAAGCTTCGGATCGCTCAGGTATTTGTCCAGCGGCTCCAGGGCGCCACTCGGGGCGAGGTCCCACGCGGGCTGAATGCCAGTGCCGAACACATCCCATGCTGGCGACTTCGTCGTCAGTTGGATCGTCATCTTGTTCCAGTAAGAATCGTCTGGGTAGAGTTCCGGCGTGACCTTGATGCCGGGTCAGCTTCTCGAACTCCGGAAGTTGCGCAGCGAGAGCATCCGCATAGGGGTGGATGTCGTAGGCCCAAGTTATGCTGGTCCCTTCGAATTGACGCCAGTTCACGGTATCGGCAGCGGCCGAATTAGTGAGCGATGCCGAGACGGCAAAAAACGCCAAGTCAAAAGCAAGCTGTTTGCGTAGCGACGCGCACCTGTAACGAGTACGGGGAATGAGCGACCCATGTAATCCTCCCTGGGGCATTTTGCTAATTTTTGGGTCCACTCCTCCATCCCGAGTTCGCCCATAGCCACAATAAGCGGTTTCCAACCACCTCGCTCTGAATGCACCAGGCCAACTGGGTAAAAACGGGTAACCGGCACTTAAAGGCGTTGTAGTATCGCCACCAGAAATACTGCTCCGTGGTGCTGGCCTTTGCCTGGGGGCGCAACACGGCAACTACCCGCTCAAAACGGTTGGTCCTCTACCTCTTATTCACCGTCGCTTTCCTCGCGGCCTAACCCGGCCGGAATATCCGTTGCCAGAAAAAGGCCTCGCGGCCGGTTCGAGGCGCATCCCTCCTCCGAAGCAGCACGCTCAAGTATCGTCACAAGCCCCGAGCGCTTCGCGTTCGGCGATGTCCAAATTCCGACAATGTCGGATACAGTCAGATCTACTGGATTGCGTTTGAATGGTTTTCTCATTTGGCACAGTACATGCGGGTCATCCGCAAACACGTGACCGACCAACAAGAATTCGCATGATCACCTTACCACAACATACAGCCGCCGCGGAACAATCACTTGGCCCCTGATCGCCCGCCCCGGCACCACAACCGGAGTCATCGATGTTTTGACGGGCTGCCCTAGGATACCTGCTGCGACAGGCTTGCCCTGGTGACGACCACTCCGGCTCCGCCGGTTACCGACGAGGGCAAAGTGACGGATTTCCTGCTTTTCAAGGGCATGGAGGTGGCTGTCATTCCCGACCACCGCGCCGGTCGTCACTCATATGGTCTGGTGCAGGATCGGCAGCGCGGATGAGCCGCCGGGGAAATCCGGCATCGCATGTCTTCGAGCATCTGATGCTCAAAGGCGCCTCATGACGAGCACGGCTCCGTCGCCTGGAGAGATTGAACCCAAAGGGAGATTCCGATGTCTGAACCGAATCAGGAAAAGTTGGACGCATTCTTGGGGAAAATGGTCGGCGATCTCGGTGCGATCGCAACGGGCGCGGGAGTCCTGCTGGGGGACAGACTCGGCCTGTTCAAGGCATTGCGCGAAGGCGGCAAGATGACGGCCGTCGAACTTTCGACACGCACCGGCACCCAGGAACGCCTCGTAAGGGAATGGCTTTCCGGGCAGGCGGCGGCGGGCTACGTCGACTACGATGAAGCGAGCGACAAATTCTATCTCAACGCCGAGCAAGAGCTGGTGTTCGCCGATGAAAACAGCCCGGCCTTCATGGCAGGCGCATTCGAGTTCCTGTCCGCACTGTGGCTCGATGAAGAAAAGGTGAGGCAGGCATTCCAGTCCGGCAAGGGCGTCGGGTGGCACGATCATAGCGCGTGTCTGTTTCGCGGTACGGAACGGTTCTTCCGTCCAGGCTACAATGCCAATCTGATCGACTCCTGGCTGCCGGCCTTGGAGGGCGTCGTCGAGAAGCTCGAACGCGGCGTGGACGTCGCGGATGTTGGATGCGGTCATGGTGCATCGACCGTGCTCATGGCACAGGCCTTCCCCAATTCGCGCTTCGTCGGCTTCGACTATCATGCCCCTTCGATTGAGCGCGCCCGCAAGGCGGCCGAGGTAGCCGGCGTCGGCGTCAACACGCGGTTCGACGTCGCGGCCGCCAAGAGCTATCCCGGAACCTATGACCTCGTCACATTCTTCGATTGCCTTCACGACATGGGCGACCCGACGGGCGCCGCCACCCATGTCCACGGATCGCTCAAGCCGGATGGCACGTGGATGATCTTCGAGCCGTTCGCGCATGATCATCTGGCGGCGAACCTCAATCCCGTCGGACGCGTTTACTATGCCGCTTCCACGTTCGTGTGCACGCCCGCGTCCGTGTCGCAGGAAGTCGGGCTCGCGCTTGGAGCCCAGCCCGGTGAGGCGAGGCTGCGCAAGGTGGTGACCGGTGGCGGCTTCAAGCGATTGCGTCGCGCCGCGGAGACACCGTTCAACATGGTGCTGGAGGCCCGCCCTTAGCGTGGCCGTCGCCAGAAATTGCAGCTCATCGCATTTTATGAAGATCACCGCCAAAAATCCGGACGCATCGGGCTTTTCAAGGCGTCTGGGTTCACGCAGAGGTCGCTGCCGAGCCGCCTTCTCTAAACCACTGAAGTCGATGTCCGGCGGCAGATTCTTTCCCTCTCTGCCGCCACAAGGCGAGCAGCCTCGCTGTAGGCGTCTTCCCGCCCAGTGCTTTCTCGACCCGCCGCGGTGGGCTGATCGTCTCGGATCGTCATCAAAGCGGTGGACGCCGGTGCGAAGTCTGGGCATGGAGATCGGCACCTCCGAGGTCGAGCGGATCTGCTAAAAGCGCCAGGAGCGGCACGCGACCAGTGGCCTATTTAAGACACGAATGGGCTTCCACCTTCGCAATACGCTCGGTGAGTGTCATCTGGATAGCCTCATCGTGTTTGCAGCTTCACGACGCCTTACGACGCAACGCCGTTTGGTATCCAAGCCATTGGTGGATTTCAGCGGCTATACGCTCGGCATGCGCGGTGACTTCGGGAATTCCCATCAATTCGCCAACGCTGCCGCGCGCCAGCGGCCCGCTGACGAAAATGCTGTCGGTCGGTCGGCCGGAAGTGCTGACCGCACGGCCTTGGCTGTCGGTCGCCAGGCCAAGGCCAATCGGGTCTAGCCGGACCAGTCCCATTCGCCCGAGATCGGCAATTGCTGTGTTGGTCCGGAAAATATCGGCATGCGCCGGCCCGGTCGTGACGACCACCCTGTCGAACGTCTCGGTTGTCTGAGTGGGTTGGCGCCTTGGCCGCAGCGTGACCCGAATGCGCCCGTCGACCTGCTCGGCGCCGACGATCGATGCGGCGCGATAGGCGAGCATGCCTTCGGCAACGCGGCGATCGAGCACGTCCGCGACCTGTGGCGCGATGCGGAAGCGATGCACATCCCACAGCGTGCGCAAATGGCGCACGAGGCGGCGTTGCTCGTCGAGCGGCAGGGCCTGCCAGATGATTTGTCCCTGACGTCGGACGGCATCGAGCACCGGGTGCCAGTCTTCGCCCCGACGCTTGGCATCTAGGATCGTGGCCCGGATGCGTCTGAGCATCACTGTTGCGCTGCGTGAAGGCAGACTGATGAAATCACCAATCGGGTCGCCCGGGAGCACCGCGTGGCTGCGCGAACGATAACCATGACGTGACAGCGCGACGATGCGGCTACGATGCCCATTGCGGTCCAGCGTGGCAATGATATCCGCCGACGTCAATCCAGTGCCGACTACGAGCACTTGGTCGTCGCGGCCGATCGCTTGCAGCCCTCCGAGATCATAGGGATTGGCCACCAGCCGGGCAGCAGCAGCCACAGACCGCAGGGCCGATGGCAAGGCCGGTGGCGGATGCGTCGCCGCAATCACTAGGGCGTCGGCTGCGAGCGTCCTTCCATCAGCGAGAATCAGGATGTAGCCCTGGCCACTAAGCTCGACTGACGCGACGGCGGACCTGACATGACGGATCACTTTGCCGAACAGAAAGGGTTGGAGATAAGATTCCACGTAGCGCCCGAAAACGCGTCGTTGTGGGTAGAGTGCTCCATTTGCGGCAATAGCCTCGGCATCGTCGAGAATCGCGCCGGTCTGCTCCAGCCAATCGGCAAAGTGGCTGTCCTGGCCGGAGATCAGCGTCATTCTCGACGCCGGCACATTGATGCGGTGTGAAGGATCGGCCGTCGAGTAGGCCAGACCATAGCCGAGCCCCTCTCTGGGCTCGACGACCACGATATCGGCAGCACCGGCGGGCAGCAGCCGCGCAAGATGAAACGCGGTCGCCGCACCGGAAAAGCCGCCACCGATGATGGCTACGACCGGTCCCCTGCCCAAGTCTCTGGCGCTCAAGACTGACTCGCGCGCAGTGCCGAAGGCCGATGGTCGCCGGCCACCGTTTCGCCGAACGGTCCCATGTTCACTGCCGTCGGGCGCGTCGAGATTTCATGATCGAGCGGCAACAACGGCAACACCAGTTCGCCAAACCGATAGGCCTCCTCCAGATGCGGATAGCCGGACAGGATAAAGCTATCGATGCCAATGCGCCGGTATTCGTCGATCCGTTCCGCAACTGTCGCCGCATCGCCGACCAGGGCGGTGCCGGCGCCGCCGCGCACCAGGCCAACGCCAGCCCACAGGTTCGGACTGATTTCGAGCTTGTCGCGGCGGCCGCCATGAAGCCGGCTCATGCGCGACTGGCCGACGGAATCCATGCGCGCGAAAACCTTCTGCGCCTCGGTTATCGTGTTGTCGTCCAGGCGGCTGATCAGGCGGTCGGCATCGGCCCAGGCCTCATGATTGGTCTCGCGGACGATGACATGCAGCCGGATGCCGAAGGTCACCTGGCGCCCGGCTTTCTCGGCAAGACCGCGCACATGGGCAATCTTTGCCGCGACGTCCGCCGGCGGTTCGCCCCAGGTCAAATATTTGTCGATCTGTTCGGCGGCGACCGCGTTAGCGGCATCGGACGAGCCGCCGAAATAGAGCGGCGGATGTGGCGTCTGCACGGGCGGAAACAGTAGGCGACCGTCCTCGATACGGAAGTGCTTGCCTGCGAACGCTACGGTCTCGCCGCGAAGCACCGCCTTGTAGATGTCGAGGAATTCCCGCGTCACCTCATAGCGCTCGTCATGGCTGAGGAAGATGCCGTCGCCCTTGTTCTCGACCGGATCCCCGCCGGTGACGACGTTGATGAGCAGCCGTCCGCTGGAAATGCGGTCGAGCGTCGAGGTCATGCGCGCGGCTAGCGTCGGCGATTGCAGGCCCGGCCGGACGGCGACAAGGAAGCGAAGCCGCTGCGTCAGCGGTGCCAGCGCCGACGCCACGACCCAGCTATCTTCGCAACTGCGTCCTGTCGGCAGCAGCGCGCCATAGTAGCCGATGGCATCGGCGGCTTTCGCGACTTGGGTGAGATAGGGCAAGTCGACCGCCCTGCCCCCTCTGAGGTGCCGAGATAGCGGCTGTCGCCATGAGTCGGCAGAAACCACAGGACCTTGATCCTGTCGGGAGTGGCAATGCTCATGAATGGTCCTCTGTGATTTGGAGGCGCTTCGCTCAGCTCCAGGCATGGAGCGGCGGATTTACGTCGTTGAGGTAGTAGTTGCCGAGGATCGCGTATTTCCAGCGCACCGGATCGTGCAGCGTGTGGGTGCGGGCGTTGCGCCAGTGCCGGTCGAGATTGTGCTCGGCCAGCGTCGAGCGTGTGCCGGCGAGCTCGAACAGCTTGTTCGTGGCAATGATGGCGATCTCTGTCGTGAGGATCTTGGATTCGGCAACCGCGATCTGCGCTTCCGCGACGGTCTTCTCGTTCGGGTCGGCCACGGCGCGATCGACCGCAAGCCCGGCCCTTTCCAGAACCGCCTCTGCCGCTTTGGCCCGCAGGCGAAGGTCGCCAATCGCCTGGATCGTATAAGGATCCTGCCAGGCATGATCGACGCCGCTGTCGATCCAGGCGCGCGACTTGGTGCGCACGAAGCCGACAGTCTCGTCGATCGCCGCCTTGGCGATGCCGAGATCGACCGCGGCCTGGATGATCTGGAAGATGGCGCCGTCGGCCGTCGGCCTGTCATAGCCCTTGTAGCCGGGGACAAGATGCGTTTTGGGCACCTTGACATTGTCGAGCAGGACCGTGCCGGACAAAGTCGTCTTCTGTCCGAAGCTCGACCAGTCGTCGATCACCGTCAGTCCGGGCGCGCCGCGATCGGCGATGGCATACCAGGCGCGCCCCTCGTCATCGAGCGCCACGATCGGAACCAGATGGGCAAGCAGAGCACCGCTCGAATAGAATTTCTGGCCGTTGACCACGACATGGTGGCCGGCGTCGACGAACTTTGTCTCGAAGTCGGCCGCGCGCTTGGAGCCGAACTCGGAGAACGCGTTGCCGAAGCGCGTGCCGGACAGCACCTCAGCGAAAAGCAGCTTCTTCTGCGCCTCGTCGGAGACGGTGCGGATAGCGGCGACGACGCCAAGATGGTTCTGCGGAATCTGGCCGAGCGACGGATCGGCCGCCGAGATGATGGTGATCACCTTCGACAGGGTCACATAGGAGAGCTCCGGCCCGCCATAGGCTTTCGGCACGTTGATCGACCACAGGCCGCTCTGCGAAAACGCATCGAGCTCTTCCTTCGGCCAGATGCGTTCACGATCCCGCTTGGAGGCATCCCTGGCGAATTCGGCGGCGAGTTTTTCGGCGACAGCGATTGCCTCGGCATCGGCCTTGATCACATGCGCCTTGGCAGAGGGTCGTTCGACCGGCGGGACGGCACTGCGGCTATCCGACGCCTGCCTGGATTGGATGGTCATGCTGCTGTCTCCTTGGGAAAATGTTGCGGTGGAAGCGGCGCGCCGCCGAGGTAGTAGGTTTTGATATCGGTGCGCTGGCGCAAGTCGGCAGCCGATCCTTCCAGCACGCTGACGCCGTTCTCGAGCACGGTGGCGCGGTCGGCGTATTTCAGCGCGACCGCCGAATTCTGTTCGGCAACGAGGATCGAAAGGCCTTCGTCGCGGTTGAGCCGTTTCAGGGCGCTGAAGATCTCGTCGACGATCAGCGGTGCCAGCCCCATCGACGGCTCGTCCAGAACAAAGAGTTTCGGCCGCGACATCAGACCCCGGCCGATAGCCGTCATCTGCTGCTCGCCCCCGGAAGTGAGGCCGGACCGGGTTCGCCGCTTCTCGGCGAGCCTTGGGAAAAGTGAATAGACACGATCGAGGTCGGCCTTGACGCCCGTGCGAGAGGACGAGCGTCCGAGCGCGCCGGTGAAGAGGTTCTCTTCGACCGTCAGCGAGCGGAAGCAATGCCGGCCCTCGAGGAATTGGACAAGGCCGCTGCGGACTAGGTGCGAGGGGCTTGCCCTTGAAACATCCTCGCCACCGAAGGTGATCCGACCGGCGGTAATGGCGCCGCGCTCAGCCGGAAGGAGATTGGATACGGCGCGCAGCAGTGTCGTCTTGCCGGCACCGTTGGAGCCGAGCAGCGCGACGATCTCGCCCCTGCCAACCAACAAGTCGACGCCGTGTAGGGCGGCGATGGCGCCGTTGTAGACAGCTTCCACGCTGCTAACTGACAGTATCGGGTATTCCGGGATGGACATCGATGACTCCGCTCGGGAAGGTGGATGGCGCGGCCGGCCAGATTTGTCGGCCGCACCATACCAAATTCAGTTGCTGACCACCGCGTCGGCGTCCTCGGCCGTGCGGATCTTGATGCCCTTTTCCTTGGCATACGCCTCGGACGACTTCTCGATGATCGGACGCAGCAGCTTCCAGTCGGGAGCGATCCAGTCGGAGACGACATTCCACTTCTTGCCGTCCCATTGCTGGAAGGTCACGTAGCCGTCACCCTCGTGATTGTCCCAGGAGACGTTGATCGAGTGGAACAGGTCCTTGGCGCCGAGTGCCTCGACGCGCGCCGGATCGAGCTTGAGATGCTCGAAGCCCCAACGCACTTCGTCGCCGGTCAGCGTGCGGTTGCCGAACTTGGCCTGTGCGATGCGGACCGCCTCGACATTGAGGATGCCATTGACGATGCCGAGATTGTGGTAGACCGAGCCGATGCGGCTTTTGTCCTCGAGATTGCCTTTGCCGTCGCCGTAGACCGTTTTGACGATCTCCTGGACCACCGGATATCGCTCACCCGAGGCCTGGGTGGTGATGGCCGTATAGCCCTTGGCGGCATCGCCGGCGGGGATGACATCCTCTTCGGAATTCGACCAGACATTGCCTATGATGTGATCGGCCGGGAAGCCTGTCTTCTGCGCGGTCTTCAAGGCGACGGGGTTCATCACGCCCCAGCCGCGCAGCACGACATAGTCAGGATGCTCGCGCCGGATGGTCAGCCACTGCGCCTGCTGCTCGTTGCCGGGATGCGGCACCTCGATCTGCGACAGCTCGAAGCCGTATTTCTGCGACAGCAGCTCATAGATCGGGATCGTCTCCTTCCCATAGGGCGAGCCGTGATAGAGCACGACGATGTTCTTGCCCTTGAGCTTGTCGAGGCCTCCTTCCTTGGACGCGATGTAGTTCACGATGCCGGAGGTCTCGCTGTAAGGATTGAGCAGCAGCGGGAAGACGTAAGGGAACACCCGCCCGTCGGTCGTGTCTGTGCGGCCGTGGTTGATGGTGATCAGCGGCACCTTGTCGTCGGTGATGCGATCGATCATGGCATAGGCGATGCCGACCGAGAGTGGATTCCAGGCAGCGATCCCGGGATTGCTCTTCAACCGTTCATACACCTCGACGCCCTTCTCGACCTCATATTGCGTCTCGCCTTCGCTCCAGGCCAGCTTGACGCCATTGACGCCGCCGTCGCGGATGTTGATCAGGTTGAGATAGTCGATGAAGCCACCGAAAAAGCCGGTTCCGCCGGCCGCATACGGACCGACACGGTAGCTCTGCAGGGGAAAGTATTGTTCTTCGGCGTGAACCGCCGTCGCGCCGAGCACGAAGGCCGTGGCGATCGCCGCTTTTCTTAGGTGACTGAAGAAGGTCATTGCTTACGTCTCCTGATGGGTTGGTCCGAGCGGAGGAGGAAGTTGAGCGGCAATCAGCTGGACCTTGAGCCGATCCGTCGTTTGAGGCGGTCGAAGAGGGCCGACAGCCCGCTCGGTTCCGCGATGAGGAAGATGATGATAAGGGCGCCGAGCACGATGCGCTGGCTCATGTCGAGAACGCCCGAATCGAACAGGCCGCCGAACAGGAAGGCGCCGAGCCGGGACAGAAAGAGCGGGAGGACAACGATGAACGCCGCACCCAAAAACGCGCCACGGATCGAGGCCAGCCCGCCGATGATGATGATGAACAGGATCTGGAATGAGCGGTCGAGATTGAAGCCTGCCGGCTCGACGGTGCGCAGATAGGTGAAGGCCCACAGCACGCCGGCGATACCGATGATGAACGACGAGATGGCGAACGCCAGAAGCTTGGTTCGCAGCACCGGCACACCGATGACGCGTGCGGCGGTTTCGTTGTCCCGCACGGCGATGAAGTTGCGACCGGTCGCGCTGTTGACCAAGCGCCAGACGAGGGCCGTCAGCACCATGACCGTGGTGACCGAAAGCAAATAGCGGCCGGTCGCGCTGTCGAGCGAAAGACCGGCGACGGCCAGGTGCGGCGCCGAGATCACCCCGGACGGGTTGTCGTTGGAGAACCAGCCGAACTTGGTCAGCGCCCATTGCACGAAGAACTGGGCGGCGAGCGTCGAGACGGCGAGGTAGAAGCCGCGCAGCCTGAGACTGGGCAGGCCGAACACGACGCCGAAGCCGGCGGCGGAAATTCCGGCCAGGATCATGGTCCCCGCCAGCGGCAGGCCTTCGACCCTGAGGTTGAAATTGTAGGCGGCGAACGCGCCCACCGCCATGAAGGCGGAAGAGCCAAGCGAGAGCTGGCCGCAATAGCCGGTCAGCAGATTGAGGCCGACCGCCGCCAGGCTGAGCGCCAGGAATGGCAGCAGGATCGCCTCGACCAGATAGCCCGAAGCATAGGCAGGGACCACGCCGTAGGCGACGACGAACAGGGCGGTCGGCAATGCCAGCTTCTGAACGAGTTTCACCCAGTCGACTGGAAGCCTTGCGGCGTCGAGCGCTTGCACGGCCATGGTTCAGACCCTTTCGACGGTTTTCTGGCCAAACAGGCCGGAGGGGCGCACCAAAAGCACCACCAGCGCCAGCGCATAGGCGAACCAGCCCTCGATGCCGCCGCCGACGAACGGGCCGAGATAGACCTCGGCCAGCTTCTCGCTGGCGCCGATGATGAGGCCGCCAACGATGGCGCCGAGGATGGAATCGAAGCCGCCAAGCACCAGCACCGGCAGCGCCTTCAGCACGATCAGCGACAGCGAGAACTGGACGCCGAGACGCGCGCCCCACAACAGCCCGGCGACCAGCGCGACGAAGCCGGCCGCCGTCCACACGGTGCCCCAGATGCGAGGCAGCCGCAGGCCGACGGCGAGGGCCGCGAACTGATCGTCGGCGACGGCGCGAAACGCAAGGCCGATCCGCGTCCAATAGAAGAAGGCGCTGAGGCCTGCGACCATGGCAGCGGCGATCGCCGCCGCCAGCAGGTCGAAGGACGAGATCAGTACGCCGCCGACCTCGAATGGGGTGTCGTCGATGCCGAGGTCGAGCCCGTGCACCTGCGTGCCCCAGATAAGCTGGGCGGCACCTTCGATGATGTAGGAGAGCCCCAGCGTCGCCATGAACAGCGTCATCGGCGAGCGGTTGACCAGCGGCCTGAGCACGGTCCGCTCGATGGTGAAGCCGAGCGCGACCATGACCGCGAAGGTGATGAGCAGCGAAAGCGCGAAAGGGACGCGGCGTTCGACCAGGCTGACGAAAGTGAGTGCTGCAAACAGCACCATCGAGCCTTGCGCGAAGTTCAGCACGCCCGAGGTCTTGTAGATCAGCACGAATCCGATGGCGACGAGCGAGTACATGACGCCCGACAGCAGGCCTCCGACCAGCACCTCGATGACGAAGAGGAAATCATAGTAGCTCATCAGATGTCCTCGCCATTCTCGCCCTCGGCGGTGCCGAGATAGGCCCGGATCACCGCAGGATCGGCGCGCACCTCGGCCGGCGTGCCGTCGGCGATCTTGCGGCCGTAGTCGAGCACGGCGACGCGGTCGGAGAGGCCCATGACGACGCCGATGTCGTGCTCGATCAGGATGACGGTGACGCCGTGCCGGTCGCGCGCGGCTCGCACGAAGCCGGCCATCTCGGCCTTCTCGGTCGCCGTCATGCCGGCCATCGGCTCGTCGAGCAGCAGCAGCTTCGGCTCGGCGACCAGCGCGCGCGCCAGCTCGACCCGCTTCTGCAGGCCGTAAGGCAAGGTGGCGACGAGGCGGTCGGCGACGCTTTCGAGATGCAGGAAGGCGACTATCTGATCGGTCTTTTCGGCGATTCCCGCATCTTCGCTCCGGGCGCGTGGCAGACCTGCAATATGTTCGACGAAACTGGCGCGCCTGGTGTGGACGCGGCCGCACGCGATGTTGTTGCGCACGGACAGACCGCCGAATAGCGCCAGGTTCTGGAAGGTTCGCGCAACGCCGAGCCGTGCTAGACGGCTCGCCGGCACCCGGGAGAAGGACTGTCCGCCGATCGCAATCCTGCCGCGGTCGGCGTGATAGAGGCCGCTGATGATGTTGATCAGTGAGGACTTGCCGGCGCCGTTGGGGCCGATCACCGCGCGGATCTCGCCGACTTCGACTTCGAGATCAACATCGCTCAGCGCCTTGACCCCGCCAAAGGAAATGCCGATCCCGCTCAAGGTCAGGATCGCATCAGCCTTTGCCGACAGGCGCACCGCGCGCGTCTCGTCAACGCGACCAGCACCAGCAAGAAGGGCGGAAATTTCGGGCGCGCGCTCGTATGCGGCGGCTCCCAGCGAAGCACCAATCATGAAACGTCCCTGCTTTTGAAGGCGTGTGGGCTGCTGCCCCGTGGGCCGCGCCCGTCCTATTCCGCGGCGACAAGCTCCCTGTCGCGAGCTGCTTCCAGTTCGCGCACCAGAGTAATGACGCGCTTGCCGAAGAACTCGACCTCTTCCTGGAAATGCAGGAAGCCGAGCAGGATCAGGTCGGCACCGGCGTCCTTCAGTTTCAGGATGCGTTCGGCGATCTGTTCCGGCGTGCCGATGAGATTGCTGCGGAAGCCGTCATTGTACTGAACGAGATCCTCGAGGGACGACTTCGCCCAATTGCCTTCGCCTTCCGGCGAGGCCTTGCCGGCATTCTTGACCTGATCGGCAAAGCCCTGCACCGCCTCCGGATTCGCCTTGGCGATGATCTCGTCGAGCACGGCGCGCGCTTCCTGCTCGCTCTCGCGGGCGATGGCGAAAGCGTTGACGCCGATCCTAACCTTGTGGCCGTTGGCTTTCGCCTTGGTGCGGATGTCGTCGACCTGCTTCCGGATCTCCTCCGGGGTATTGCCGTTGGTGAAATACCAATCGGAGACACGAGACGCCATGTCGCGAGCGGCTCGCGACGAGCCGCCCTGGAATATCTCGGGCAAGGGCTCGATCGGCTTCGGCTTCATGGAATAGTTGGTGAAGCGGTAGAAATCGCCCTTCAGCGTGAAGCTGTCTTCCGTCCAGATGCCGCGCAACGCTCGGATAAATTCCTCCGACCGGCGATAGCGCTCGTCATGATCGAGCCAGAGTTCGCCAATCGCGGCGAACTCGCCTCGGAACCAGCCGCTGACGACATTGACGGAGACGCGGCCATTGGTCAGGTGGTTGATGGTAGCGATCTGCTTGGCCGCCAGCGCAGGGTTCCACGGACCGGGCAGGATCGCTGCGATGACCTTCAGCGTTGTGGTCGCGGCAAGCAAGGCATGGCTGAACGAGACTGATTCGTGCTGGTTGTCGGCCCCATAGCCGGCTGTGAAACGGATCTGGCTCAGCGCATAGTCGAACCCGTTGGCCTCGGCAATCTGGGCGAGCTTGCGGTTGTAGTCGATATCCCAACCCGTCCGCTGCTCGATGTTGGAGATGACTAGGCCGCCGGAGACGTTCGGGACCCAGTAGGCGAATTTGATGGCGTCGGAATGCGAACTCATGTCGTCGTTTCCCCTGTTGATTGGCTCAGCCGACGCGGGTGGCGACGGCGGCATTTGCGTGACTTGCGTTGAGCAAGGAGACCGCGTCGGTAGCGGCCCTTGCAATACGCTCGATGATGGCTGCGCCGACGATTTCGCCATCGACGAAATCGTCGGGCGTGCCGTAGACGCCCGTAGGGACGGTGACAGCGCCAAAAAAGCCGAACAATGGCCGGAGCTGATGTTCGAGCACCAGGCCATGGTATGGGCTCCCGCCGGTCGCCGCGAGAAGCACGGTCTTGCCGGTCAACGCGCGATAGTCGACCAGGTCGAACAGGTGCTTGAGAGCGCCAGTGTAGGAAGCCCTATAGACAGGCGTTCCGACCACGAGCAAATCGGCCTTCTCGACACGCTGGATAATCGCTTCTCCAGATGCGCCAAGTGCGCCGCGGGATAGTCCGGCGAAAAGCGACGGTGCTGCCTCCGTGATCTCAATCAGACCGGTGTCGGCAGGCAGGCGCAACGCGACCGCCTTGACCAGCGCATTGACGACCGCCGTGGTGCGGGACGGGTTGCTTACACCGCCGGATATTCCAAGAACCGATAATCGTGCCAAGTCATCTATCTCCCACACATGCGCCATAGGCCACCACCGAAACCAAACGATATTCTACCAAATCTGTAGACATAAGGTACTTTGTTCTGATGTTTTCACGTCAATGGGAAAAACGGCGCTGCTAGGAGCGGCACGCCCACCGCATTCGATCTCAAATGGGATTAACTTGGCAGGGGCCGTAGGCGTCACCCGCGAGTTCGACTTTGGCGAAAACAGGCTCCGCCGGCGCGATATGAGGAATGTCGTCCAGCCGTTTGTGACAGCGCTCTCCACCGATGCCACGCAATCAAATGAGCGCGTGTATCATGACGGCTAGGCGTGCGAGAAACGTCCTCAGGCATTGCCCTACGAAGGAGCCGACATTAGCGCCGAGATTTCAAGGCTGGTCAGGGACGATTGAGAGTTTTGAGCACCGGCAGCACGAAGGCGGCAATCGCAGCGTCATGCCTTCGGAACCATCGGTAGCTGCTCAATACGTTCTGTTGTGCTCCTGCCTGTATATGTGTTGCGTAATTCCCCTGAATGGCAACGGATTACCTGCGTCTGGTTATTCATTCTTCACCACTCACCCGCCCTTGATGATCTTTCGAAGCCGGGCGGGATCGGACAAAATCGCGAGGTCCTTCAACGGATTGCCGTAGACGGCGATGAGATCTGCGTGAGCGCCAGGCGCGATGGTGCCGATGAGGCCTTCCATGTTGAGCACGCGGGCAGCATCCACCGTCGCGGATCGGATCACGTCCCGAGGCTTGAGAACGCGGCCGCGCAGAAGAAATTCCTCTGATTGGTGCCCATGCATCTGGCCAAGCAGATCGGAGCCGTAGCCCATGGTCACGCCAGCGCTTTGAAGCGTTTCGAGCGCCGACAAGCCGGCATCGAGAACGAAGCTCACCTTTTCAAGGGATTCGGCCGACATGCCGTATCTGGCTCCGTCCCGAGCGACGACAGCAAAGGTGATGTTCGTCGGGACGACGAACGCGCCTGCCTCGCGAACCGGGTTGGCGGTTGTCGCTTTGATGAAGTTTCCATTCGATTCGAATGGTCGACGTTTCATCCCAGATTTACTTTCGCGCCTCACGCCGGCACTCGCGCACATAGTCCGCCGGGTTATGTCGCCAAGCGCCGAGCGGATTTGCGGCAAGGGGAAGTCCGGGCACTCCTCGCACCCTCGTCCTC
This sequence comes from Mesorhizobium sp. M1A.F.Ca.IN.022.06.1.1, assembly GCF_003952605.1. Classification (NCBI taxonomy): domain Bacteria; kingdom Pseudomonadati; phylum Pseudomonadota; class Alphaproteobacteria; order Hyphomicrobiales; family Phyllobacteriaceae; genus Mesorhizobium; species Mesorhizobium sp. M1A.F.Ca.IN.022.06.1.1. Next base: position 2,218,365 of record NZ_CP034455.1, read on the forward strand.
GCGCAACACCGCACGTAACAGAAACGATAGCACGCATTCTCACAATTAACGACGGCTGTTCGGCAGTGGGCTTCGTCGCGAGCGAGGACGAGAGTGTCGGGTCTACAACCAAATGTCGGAGGTCGGACCCAAATGTCGGAGGTCGGACACGCAAGGCCCTTACCACGTAGGTGATTGAAAGCTTTATTGACGAGGCGCTCCAATGGCCGGCCCGCAATGCGGGAGATATTGTTAGAGGCGTCTCGAATGACTTCTCCGCGGGACCCGAAGGGCGTCTCAGGCATCCTTTGGCACGATTAGTGCAACGGATGATCCGCAAACGTTGCACCGATACAATGTGAGGGGAGGGTCACCCAGATTTTTGTGTTGACCGTCCACTCACTCTTCACCCAGTGGCTGCCGCGCAGGCGCTTGCGGACGCCGGTCAGCCCGATAGCTCATCGATCCAGATCAGCGGGGAACAATACACAGAATGGGAACGAGATCAGCATGAACTCGAATTTTAGTCGTTTGGCCCAAGCCACCGCTATGAACTTGCTCTGGACGGTCACCGCTACGTCGGCGAACGAAGGCATGTGGATGCCGGCCCAGATTGCGGAACTTGGCGCGGCCATGCGCGCGAATGGGCTCCAGCTTGATCCCGCGCAGCTCAGCCGTCTAGACACTGCCCCGCTCAACGCGATCGTATCACTGGGCGGATGTTCAGCTTCCTTCGTCAGTCCGCAAGGACTGGTTGCGACCAACCGTCACTGCGTGCTGGAATCGATCCAGTACAACAGCAAGGAGAGTCAAGACTATCTCACCAAGGGATTTCTAGCGAAAAGCCTCGGTGAAGAATTACCCGCGGTGCCCGGCAGCCGCATCTATGTGATCGAGGATATCCGTGATGTGACCGCCGACATGCTCAAGGGCGTATCGGACAAGCTGAACGGCTTTGCCCGCTATGAGCGGCTCGACAGGAACCGGAAGGCGCTGATCGCCGCATGTGAAGAACAGCCCAATCGCCGCTGCGACGTGGAGTCCTATTATGGCGGCGCCTCCTACTATCTCCAGCAGAAGCTCGAAATTCAGGACGTGCGCCTCGTCTATGCGCCCGCGCTCGGCATCGGTAACTTCGGCGGCGAAACGGACAATTGGACGTGGCCGCGCCACACAGGCGACTTCGGTTTTTACCGCGCTTATGTCGCTCCTGATGGTTCCTCCCGGCCTTATGCGCGCGACAACGTGCCCTACCGGCCGAAGAGCTGGCTGCGCATTGCCTCTAAAGGCGTGCAAGACGGCGATTTCGTCATGGTCGTCGGCTTTCCCGGAGAAACCAATCGGTTCCGCACGGCGGATGAAGTACGGTTCAATTTCGCGCGGTACGAACCGCTGTTGCAGCATTTGCTGTCGGATTATGCGGCCCAGATAAACCAAACCACGGCAGGCAATCGAGAAGCGCAGATCCGCTACGCCTCCATCCTGCAAGGCGTGGAAAACTACAAGAAGAAGTTGGCGGGCGATCTCGCCGGGGCCAATGCGATCGGGCTCGACGTGCGCAAGGCTATCGAGGAGAAAGCTTATCTCGACTGGGTCGCCGACGATCCCGCGCGGCAGGCGCGCTATGGCGCAGCGATCGGCGAACTGGGCGCCATGGTGGACGAGAATAGCCAGGCCTCGCTCGAGGGGCTGCGCCAGGCGCTGCTGAACCGCGCGCAAATGCTCTCATCCGCGCGCACTCTGTATCGCTGGGCCAAGGAGCACGAGAAGCTCGATGAAGACCGCGAACGCGGCTTTCAGGATCGTGACCGTAACCAGACCGTGGATCAACTGACGCAGATCGAACGCGGTTACCTGCCCGACATCGATCGCAAGCTATTTGAGGCCGCGCTCGATGAATATCGCCGGCTAGACGCAAAGGACCGCGATACTGCGTTCGAAACGGCTCTGGACCAAATCGGCCTTGACCGACTTTATGCAGAAACCAAACTCGCCGACACGGCCACGCGGCTCGGCTGGCTCGACAAGCCGGCTGCTGCCTTGGAGGCGTCGGACGATCCTTTCATCAAGCTGGCGGTCGCGCTCTATCCCGGCGACATAGCTGCGGAGCGCGCGGCGAAGGACCGCGCTGGCCGAGCGCAGGCGGCGCGCGCGACTTACATGCAGGGCCTGCGCGCCTACTGGCAGGCGATTGGCCGGCCGGTGTATCCCGACGCGAATGGATCGCTGCGCATCACCTGGGGCAAGGTGTCGGGGCGAACACGCGACGGGCAGATCTGGACGCCATTCACCACGGCTGAGGGACTTCTGGCCAAGCACACTGGCAAGGGCGAGTTTGATGCGCCGGCCGCCGCCGTCGCTGCGATCCGGGCCAAGAATTATGGCCCCTATGTCGCGCCGGAGCTGGGCACTTTGCCGGTCGACTTCATGTCCACGGTCGACATTACCAATGGCAATAGCGGCTCGGCCACGCTGAATGGGTGCGGCGAGTTCGTCGGTCTCGCCTTTGATGGCACGCTCGATGGAGTGATCTCCGATTGGGCATATGCCGCAGACCGCAGTCGAAGCATCCATGTCGACAGTCGCTTCATGCTTTGGACCATGGACAAAATTGACGGCGCTGCCTGGTTGCTCAAGGAGATGGGAGTGCTGCCGGCGTCGCGTTCATGAGCGGGGTAGTCTGGCGGTAGGCGGCCTGTCGGCGTCATACCTCCACAAATCCCCCTTGGAATTTTAGACAAATCCCGTGCGGAAGCGCCGCCTCAGCCGGTCTTGCAGCGCCTGCCGGTCGGCGACGAGGTCGTCGCAGCGACCCGGCGCCGCTGCCCGGCCATCAATTGTCCAATCGGCGCCCACGTGCCAACACAAACACGCCGCAGTCATAAGCATTCGGCTGTCGGGTCATGGGGGCTGCCTCGAAGGTGCCGTTCAGCACCCTTGCGAGCTGGTTTGCAGGCTCGTCGTTGTGGCCCTGTCCGGGAGGAGTCGTGGTGATAGGCGACCCGCTCCGGGTTGCGGCCATCAACGAGCAGCAGCGAGCAATGGGTGCTGTCGCTGGTACGATTGCCATTGCTCACTGGCGCGAATAGGAAGTCGGCTGGGCCGACAGCTCGATTATAGATGACCTGCAATGTCTCTTGCGCGTTCTGCGACCCTGCGTAACGCATTTGATCCACCTCGCGACCCAAGTTCCATGTTCCAGTGTGCCGTTCAGAATTATCTGTCGCTGCCCGGAATTAAGCCGATCTTCGGAGGTCGTTTCCGCGCTCGTGCAAAAGCTTAAGCGCATCGCTCCCGCACGACATGACACGAAGCGTGGTCTCGATCCGGGAAAGACGAATGCTGCCAACCCCGTTCGTAACGGCAGCGCAGTTCTGGAGGAGGTGGCAAAGCGCGCGAAGGGAGGTGTTCTCACCGAAGATAACAATCGCTTCGTAGGCGTCGGCTCCCTCAACGTTGTGTTCGGCGCCGATCCTCACGCAATCCTCCCGCGTCGGCTGCCCGACCTCGAAACGCATGCCGATACGGCTTTCTATCTGATCCATAGCGTGGATATCACGCCTCGTGCCCGCTAATCGATGAGTGTTGCCGGCGAGCAGTAAAGCGAAGCCGCAGCGCTCCTGAAGATGCAGCAGCTCCCGCAAAACAGTGGGTGTGAAGTTCTGATATTCGTCCACCAGCAACGGACGTGTCGGGCCGTATCCGGCGCCCAAAAAGCTCATGCAATCCTTCGCAAGATCGTATGTGTGCTTGCTGTCTTTTTGGACGCCGTAGGCGTCGTGCAGCATCAGGAACATCGGCCTGATAGCCTTAGTATGCTGCGCAACCTCACAATAGGCAGCTCCGCTTTGGGCGGCTATCCAGTTGAGCGCTACAGTCTTTCCGAGTCCGGCTTTGCCGACCGCAAGCACCGGATATCGCATCTTGACCGCCGTATCGAAGGCAGCCCGCACGGTGAGCGCAGCGCGGGTTTCAACGAATATCGTCATCCGACGATCTTCTTCACCAAGTCCATCTGAGCGGCTATGCGCGCGTCCTGTTCGCGGCGGCGCTCTTCGGAGATCAAAGGCTTCTTCGGCATAACGATCCGCGCCGGCCGCTGAGACGGGTCGAAAGACACTTTGCCCGCCGGCTCGTTGGGGATTACGTCAGATTGAGCCTGACCGAGCGCTATCAGCCGAGCTGCAACGTCGATTTGCGGGATTGAGCTAACCATCTCCGCAATCGCATCGCGATGCGCCTTTGCCCGTGCTGCCGTGCTTTGGGCGCCACGATGATCAAGTGGATGAAGTGCGACATCGGGGGTTGCGATCCCGAGCCTGTTGCCCTTCATGTCTAGCACAAGCAGCTCGGCCGGCGCATGATAGACAGGCTCGCAGACCAGCACTTTATCGTGCGTGTACTGCCACAACTCTTCGCAGGACCACCGACGCCCACGGATCTGGAACGCGCCTTGGATCACAGTGCGCTCGACACGGCGCGCTACAGCCGCTCGGACCTCATCCCGGTTCATGGTGATCGCTGACCAGCCGGCAGCAACGTGCTGTTGAAAAGTGGTGTTGGGCGAAAGCCCCTTGAGGCCGCTCTGCTTTCCCGTGGGCACGCTGTGATAAGCCTTCAGGAGACCGAAGAACGCTGGAACGAAATCTTCGAAGGTGCCATATGGCGCAACCGTCCGGCCGATCGCCTCCTGGCGCTTGTTCATACGGTTGCCAGCAATCCAGCCAGGCAGCGTGCTCAGATAGCGGGACTCGAAGTCGCCGAACCAACGTTCGATCGGCTTTGCTGGGGCGTTGTAGGGCAAGGCCTTGATAACTCGCATCGAGCGACCTGGCCCATGGAATCCGGGGACCGCCAGCGTCATGGCGTCATCCAGGTACGTCGCGAACCCGTATTCCTTGCCATTATCGATGTAGAGGGCTTCAGGCAGGCCAAAGGCTGGATGCTCCACCATGGCCGCAAATACTTCGATCACATCACGGTTGTTGACGCCGCCGCGCGTGTCGAATGCGATCAAATCACACCAGACGCGGCCAGTCGCCCAATCAAGAAACCCGATCAGCTTCGCAGTGCAAGTCGAGCCGTCCGCCCGCGTCAGGTGGATGTCGATCGGGTACACGTCTCCGACGACCAATTCCATCGGGCGCATCCCGTCGGTGGAGCGTCGCCCGCGCGGGCGGCTGTCCTCGTAGGCTTTGCGGTTCGTGCGAAACTGGTGGACCTTTCGATACTGCAGCTCTTCCGAAACGAGCGTCCACGGGATCGAACAAGCTTTCTCGAAACTCGCTGGATCACTGGGGCGGAATCCCCATGACCTGGTGGTCTCTATCAGGAAGTTGCGGGCCAGGATTTTGACGTGTCCCCAAGCTGCGCCGGCTGCCAGAAGGCCTTGGATTTCCTGTTTTAGGTCCTCTGCAATCCTGGCCTTGGTGATAGGGTCAAAGGGTACCAAAGCATCCCACTGCCGGCTGATGACGACGCGTTTCTTGCCTTTATCCGCTCGGTCGCGCCGGCCTCGCCTTGCAATCGGCTTCGGACGGTTTTGAACCGGCATTTCAATGGGCTTTAGACGGAGCTGCAACTCGAGTGGGAGGGAAGTCGAGTTGACGAGATACTGCTTGCCCGCGTTGCCGCCCTTGTCCCGGACAACGCGGACATCCAAGGAGTGTCCTCGCCAGTTGCCACGCTGGCAGGCCTTCCAAACTGCCTGCCGGGAGATTCCTGCCAACTCGGCGATCAGCGTGGGAGGCACGAACTCTTTGATCGTCATCGTGCTTGGTCCCTGTCGGCAGAAAGGTGACCCTCGATTAGCAGCTGAAATTATATCTGGCGTGACAGTCTCACTGTAGATCGCCACGTAACCTAACAAGCCTTATCGAGCCCTGCTCTGGTTTACCAATCCTGTCGTCTTGGGTTGACCAATCTGTTGCCGACCTTACGGGGTTGACCAACGAAAGGGCCTAGATTCTGCGCAATCCAAGCGCTTAATACCAATCCGGAATTAGTTGTCATTGAGGCTATTGGTAAACCCAATCTCAAGATCGGAAGCCCCTATCCTCAGCCAGAAGGGTCGTGTCCCACCGCGTGGTGTAGGTCGGCGATAGCGAAGCCGCTCGCGAGCGCCCTCAACAGCGCTGTAGCGAGCGAGCGGCGCAGCGGCGGTCATCGATGTTCTTCGGTAGGGTTGGGTTGCTGACACAACCTGATTCGAAGGAACCACCGATGACCAACGACATGATGAACCTGCGCACGCTCGTAGAGAAGACCCCCGATGCCGATATCCTGCGCGAGATGATCGGCTTTGCCGCCGAGCGGCTGATGGAGCTGGAGGTGGGCGCCGCCACCGGCGCGGCCCATGGCGAGAAGAACCCACTGCGGCTTGTCCAGCGCAACGGCTACCGCGACAGAGACTGGGAGACGCGGGCCGGCACCGTCGAGCTGCGCATCCCCAAGCTCAGGAAGGGCTCTTACTTCCCGAGCTTCCTTGAGCCGCGGCGCATGGCCGAGAAGGCGCTGACCGCCGTCATCCAGGAGGCCTACGTCCAGGGTATCTCGACGCGCTCGGTCGACGACCTGGTCAAGGCGATGGGCATGAGCGGCGTCTCCAAGAGCCAGGTCAGCCGGCTGTGCGAGGAGATCGACGGCAAGGTGAAGGCCTTCCTCGACAGGCCCATCGAGGGCGACTGGCCCTATCTGTGGATCGATGCCACCTACCTGAAGGTGCGCCGCGGCGGACGCATCGTCTCGGTCGGCGTCATCATCGCCGTCGGTGTCAACGCAGACGGCCGGCGCGAAGTGCTGGGCATGGAGGTCGGCACGTCTGAGGCCGAGCCGATCTGGACGGAGTTTTTGCGCAAGCTGACCCGCCGCGGCCTGCGCGGCGTCAAGCTCGTCGTTTCCGATGCCCATGAAGGCATCAAGGCGGCCGTCACCAAGGTGCTGTGCGCGACATGGCAGCGCTGCCGGGTCCATTTCATGAGGAACGTGCTGGCGCATGCCGGCAAGAGCGGCCGCCGCGTCGGCTCGGCCTTCATCGCCACCGCCTTCGCCCAGGAGACGGCCGAGGCCGCCAGCACCCAATGGCGCGCCGTTGCCGACCAGATCCGGCCGAAGGTGCCCAAGCTCGCCACCATCATGGACGACGCCGAGCCCGACGTGCTTGCCTACATGACCTTCCCCAAGGAGCACCGTGCCAAGCTGCATAGCACCAACCCGATCGAGCGCCTCAACGGCGAGATCAAGCGCAGGACCGAGGTCGTCGGCATCTTCCCCAATGACGATGCCATAGTCCGTCTCGTCGGCGCCCTCCTGCTCGAACAGAATGATGAATGGGCCGTGCAGCGGGCGCGCTACATGACCCTTGAGACCATCAGCCAGATGAGCGATGATCCGCTCATCAGCCTGCCGGCAGTGGCGCGCTGATCAGTCCGGCCCTTGCCGGAGAGCACGGCGACCAATGCCGTTACCTACACCACGCCAGTGGGCACGATCGCCAGAAGACCCTGCTGTTTTCAATTGCATAGGCTTTCCACCAGCGCCCCCATAATTCCGGACTCGTAAACCCCGTGAAATGGCAAATATTTCTGGACATCACACCAGGTTACCAATTATGCGACTTTCGAAGTACAAAGGGCGAACATCTAGTAGCGACTTATGTGTTTTCGACGTCAACAGCTCTGGTTCAGTTCGGCGACCGGCCGGCATTGTGAATGCCTGGAAAGGGCCTGTAACCGGTCAGACAGCTTTAATCTCTGATCAGGCAAAGCACCCATTCGAAGTGTTGAGACAAGGCCCGACATGTCGCCCGCGAACTACGCATGAACGATGATATTGTAGCTTCGGCCCGAGCGCATCCGCCTAACATCGAGCATCTTACGGCGTAGCGGCGGCTTTAGAACAGTCCGGCGTGAGAGACTGGACGTTTTTGTGCCGTTGGCCGCGAAATCAGCGCTCGGTCTCGGGTCTATTTGCGCACTTCGCAGGTACTTTTGCCGATGCCATAGTTCTCGCGGGAGCCGGAACAATGAAAAATGTGAGACTGGACATTTGAAGGATTTCGCGGCATCCAGAACGGGAAGTTCTGTTCGGCGATCTCACTATTCTCATCAGCGCGAACATTTCCGGCAAGACAACGGTCGTTGAGGCGCTCGCGCTATTGCTGGGGCGCGAGCGGATCGTGTGCAATCTCACGGAGCATGACTTCTTCGGCTCCGATCTGCTGGTGGCAACGAAGATAAAGATCGTTGCCACGATATCGGGTTTCCCGCCCAACGACGTTGCCCATAACCATGACTGGGTGCTGGCGATACGGTTCGGGACACCTTATGTTCTCTTCTACGATGCGCTGGGGGAAATCTTGAAATCAGTCTTCGTGCACCTGTCGGACATACATTTCGGCCAGGAGAAGGACGGCGGTACAGACGCTGCGAACGCAGACGCCAAGATGCGCCTGATCGAGGACGCGCGCGTTCAGGTCGGCAAGCTTGGCTGCACGGCGAATGGCGTGATCGTCACCGGGGATATCGCCTTTTCCGGGCAGGAGCACCAGTATGCGATGGCGGCGCAATGGCTCGCCCAGCTGACCGACGCCATCGGATGCGACCGCACCGATGTCCAGATGATCCCGGGCAACCATGACATCGACCGCAAGAAGATCACGAACACGATCGACAGCGTCCTCTTCTCCATCCGCGAGGGCGGCGATCACTGGCTGGACCGCCATCTGGACAACCCAGGCGACTGCGCGGCCCTCTACGGTCGCTTCGACGCCTACAAGGGGTTCGCGCTCGACTATCGGTGCGAATTGGATCTGAACGGCGGCATATCAAAGAGCGCGAGGCTCGACCTCGCACCAGGAAGGGCGATCCGGTTCGTCCGCTTGAACTCAGCCCTCATCTGCTCCGGCCACCCCGAAGAAGGAAAGCTGATCCTCGGCGCCCGCCAGAGGATGCTTCCGATCGATGTCGGCGTGGAGAACATCGTCCTCTCGCACCATCCGCTCAACTGGTTCCAGGACTCTGACAAGGCGCGTGGCTATCTGCGCGGCCGTGCGCGCGTCTTCATCTCCGGTCACGAGCACTTCCCGAACCTCGACATCGAGGACGTGGAAGACGGCTGCCAGGTCATGATGCTGGCGGCGGGCGCCACCGCCCCAGACGAGGTCAACGAAAAATTCACGTACAAGTACAACATCCTCACGTTCGAGTGGGACGAGCAGCAGGACGCGCTCGCCGTGACCGTCGATCCACGGACGTGGAATCCAGACATGGCTCGCTTCGAACACGACGACGCCTTCATGGACGGGCGGCAGGAGCGACAGGTTCTCGCCTCGCCCAACTTTCACGACGCACCGATACCAGCTTCCAACACGCCGGAGAGCGAGGTGACGGCCGAACTGGTGGAGGAGCCGTCGGAAGTCCGGCCGACCGAAGACGCGCTTCCGGCCGCCCAGGACGATACGTCGGCCACCGCGCCGCCAATTGCGGGCGCCGAACCTTTGGCCGAGACCGCGACGGAGCCCGAGCCCGAGCCGACGCAGGACGTGCGCGACCTTCAGCTTCGCTTTTTCCAGACGCTCTCCGAAGGCGAGCGTCTGCAGACGTTAGTGAAGTTCGGCGTCGTGGCCCAACGGCATGGCGGCATCGATCATGCCATGGAGCGGCGGTTGTTCCGCCGGGCGATCAGGCAGGGTAAGGCGGCCGAGATCAGGCAGATGCTCGACGCGACTGAAAACGGAAAGGGCGGCAGTTCGAAATGAGCATTATGGCAAAGCATTCCCAGATCATCTGGGCACAGCCGACCGACGCGGACGTGGCGGCGCGGAACAAGGCCGTCGTCACTCTCCGGACGCAGCTCGCGGGGCAATCCACACTCGGCGCCATCAAGACTGCCGGCGCGATCGCCGACTGCTTCGCGGGGGCGCAGCTTCCGGCTCCCCTGGCCTCCGAGGTGCAGAGCGCCATCAGCGACCATAGCCCGGCTTTCTTGCTTGCGAATGGCGAGTTGCAGGGCACGGTCTGCCTCGCGGTCGCGACGCTCGCATCGGTGCGGGAGCACGGCGTCGAACGGACGGGCTGGTCCAACATGGACGCCATGGCGGCGGCGCTCTGGTCCGCGCTCACCTTCCAGAGCCAGGTGGAGAACGCCAGGATCGAGGAGCTCCGGCAGGAACTTGTCGGCGCCTGCTGCGACCGGGTCGCCGTCGTCGCGAAGGAGGTGCGTGTCCGTCACGACGTGCCGGACGTCGGCACGCTCACGATACCCGAGGCCAATGCGGCCGGCACCAGGGCCAACAACGCGTATCGCAAGGCGACGGCGCCGGTCATCGCCGCGCTCAAGGGCAACCAAGACCTGGATCGCGAGGAGATCGACTTCCTCTGGTGGGTCCTCAGCGACTACAGCGAGATTCTCGGCTGTCCGCTTGACGCCAAGGATGTAATGCCCCGGGCCGTAGCGGCCGGCATCGAGGGGGCGAAGATGCTGCGCCGGCTGCCTGGCGACGGCTATCGCCACGCGGTCCTTCGCCGCGTCGGCGCATCGGACAAGTTGTCTCTGTCGGCCCTGATTGCCGCGGTCGGGGCCGATCGCGCTCCACTCGGCCAGGCGTTCGCCGGGACATGGTCGGCGGGGATCCCAACGGTCTTCCCACTTCTGTCTGCGCTGGCGGCGACCGGCGAGGTCCAAGCCCCGGGGACAACGCTCGATGCGCGGGACTGGGGCGCCCGTGCCCTGCTCGAGGCGTCCATCGTCGCGATGGAAGGCCGTTTCGGCGGCGACGCGTGATGCGCGGACCCTGCACGAACACGACCTGCACGTTCAACGCCACGCGGACTTGCGTGCTCGGCAATCCACCCGAGGAGTGTTCGAACCGCTCGCTGATCCCGGACGACTCCGACGACACGACGCTCGCCGAGCGGATTTCCTCCAACTCATTCGCCGATCACGAAAAGGCGGAAGGCGAAACCTTGCCGTCCGGCAGCTCCGGTACGCCGGTGCCGCTTGGGGGCGCCGTGCTCCCCGCGCCGGACGACGATCTTCCGGTTCTTCCAGCCAGCCGGACGCTCGGGATTCCCCAGGCCAACGCGATGATGGAGAGCCGCCCCACCTGCATGGTCGGCATTGTCGGCCTGGCAGGCGCGGGGAAGACCGCGGCGCTGATCAGCGCCTATCTCCTTCTCTCGCGAGACCAATTCGCCGGATATTCATACGCCGACAGCGACACGCTGCGGGCCTTCGAGGAGATTGCGGGCGGCAGCAGAACCTGGCAGGAGGGTAGCCCGCCCGAGCAGATCACGAGCCATACCACCCTCTCGAACGACCGAGAGGCCGGTTTCCTACATCTCCGCCTATGGCGTCACGCGGATGACCGCCTTCTCGACGTCCTGCTTCCCGATCTGCCGGGCGAATGGTCCCAGGCCCTGATCGGGCGCAACGACGCCGAGCGCCTCCATTTCCTAAGGTCGGCAAGCGTGATCTGGCTGATGATCGACGGCCGGCAGTTCGCTGACGATCACAAGGTCATGAAGGCCCGCTTCGACACGAAGCTTCTGATCGAGCGCCTCGCCAATCTGCTCGAGGGCCGGCGTCCCCGGGTTCTCGTCGTACCCACCTGGCAGGACAGGCAGCCTTTCCCGCAGGCGGAGGCGGACGAGCTGATCGCGTGTGGAGGCGCCTTCGGCTTCAAGGTCGAAGTAGTGCCGATCGCCTCCTTCTCGTGGAGCGACGACATGATTCCTGGGTATGGCGTAGCGGACCTGTTCGATCGCTCGTTCTGCGTCCTTCCCCCCGCCCCCGACTTCTGGCCCGTGACCGAGGCGGAGGAGGGCGACAGGCGGCTGCACGCGTTCAGGAGGCGGCCATGACCGACGGTTCCATTATCCTCGTCGGCGGCCCGGCCTCCGGCAAGACGAACTATATCGCCCGCCTCTGGCTCGCCTTCCAGGCGAAGAAGGGCCGGCTCAAGGCGGAACACTTTCCGGACAACATCGAGTACGTCAACGAGGCGGTCGCGCATCTCCTCGCACGCAAGTTCGCACCCAGGACCGAGCACAACATGGAGGAAGGCGCGCGCCGCGACTTCACCGTCCCCGTGCGCGGCGGCGACGGTGGGGGCCCCGTGCGGAGCCTCACCGTTCCCGACATCACGGGGGAACTGTGGAAGCGCTCACTCGAGACCTACGAGCTGCCGCAAGAATGGATCGACGCGCTGGAGGCCTCGTCGTACGCGATCATCTTTATTCGCGCCAACTCGAAGCTGAATCACCAGCCGATGGACTGGGTGACGGCCCGAGAAATGCTGAAGGGGCATGACGACGAGGACGACGACGATACGGAAGACGACGGTGACGACTACGGTCAGAACGAGGACGAGGACGGCGAGCCGATAGCACGGGCCGACCCGCAGCCTCCGGCCGATCCGCCCTTCCTGGTCGAAGCACCTGCCCCGGCCACGGAGGACATGGGCACCGCTGAACCCATACTGGCCGACGCCGAGGTGCAGGATGCCTCCACGAAAGCGGCAGGCCTGCCCGCCCAGGTCGGTTTCTGCGAACTCGTCCGGTATCTGACGCTTCTGCTGGCGGACCGACCGGACGGATCGAAGCCCCGCGTGGCGATCGTGGTGACCGCCTGGGACACGATCCATCCCGCCACTAGGGCCGCCGGCCCCATGCGGTATCTGAAGGACCAGTTCCCGATGTTTGCTGGCCGAATCCGGACGCCCGGCCGCCTGGATTTCGGCGTCTTCGGCATGTCCATCGTCGGCGGCGACCTGCGCAACCCGGCGTTCCGCGAAAGTCTGAAGCGACGCGATCTTTCCAACCTCGGCTATACCGCCGTAATGAGGGACGGTGCGGTGGTGGAGGACCCTGACGTCACCCTGCCGCTCGCCTGGGCTCTCGGCGACTGAAAGACTGGCCATGATTGTCGACCAGCAGCTGCACGGATATCGCAACGGACACGAGCTTCTGTCTGGGACCATTCGGCTGCCTGCCCGAGATCAGGATCTCGTCGACCGCCTCTCCGACATCGCCGGCCCCATAGGCCCCGGCGAAAAGTTCGCGCCTTATCTCACATGCTACCCGCTTCCGAGCGGCTCCCACTACATCGTGGCGCGGACTTGGCTGGACCTGACCGCGCCGAGGGCCGGATGTGTGCGCACACGTTCTCTAATCGTCGCCATGTCCGACTGGACCGGCCTCGCCGGTCCTGCCTCGCTCGCCCGAGTGGCCACGGAGGCCGGTCCGACCGATCCCGGCCGTCAGCTGATGCTCGAGCCGTCGCTCGCCCCGCCGCTTCCACCGGTGGAAGGGCCCGGCGTCGAACTTATCGAGGCGCTGTTCCTCGAGGACAGCGTTCCGGTTGCTGTCTTCGGCGCCCCTGCTCCCGAGCTCCTCGCGCTCCGCTTCCTGACCGCGATCTGGCCGTCGATGCGTCGCCGATTCACGGTTTCGACCTTCTGCAATTCCCCCGGACCATCGCGAAGCGCAGCTTCGACCTCGTCTTCGCGCCGGTCAGCGCCCGATCGCGCTTCTCCGACTGGAAGGGGCGCCGTATCGACGGGACGCGAAAGAGCGCGTCGCGCCACCCCTGGTCGGCGCGGATCGAGACCGAGGTGCTCCGCGCACCCCATCCGTCGCTACTCGGTCTAGACGTTTTCGGCGAGATGGCTGGCGACGAGCAGGGCAGCCAGGAGACGCTCCGACTATCCCTTCTCTGGGAGGAGCTTGCCGGCAAGATCGACACCGAGCCCCATGCGGCGCTCGGGCTGCTCGACATCGCCAATACCCGTCCTGCGAGACGCGCCGAACTGGTCGAGCGACTCACACCGGCGCTGGCGGCCGCCGCGAATAGCGCCGCGTCGCGCATGCCCCCAGCCGACGCTTGGCGCTTCCTCCAGGTCCTGATCGGAAAGCTCGGGCAGACGCGCTGGCAGCTCTCGCTCGCCCGCTCGGTCAGATCGACTACCACCGCGCTCGCCACCCGCACCCCACTCGACGCCGTCGCCGCCGTCCCCGTCCTCCTGCGCGAGAGCGGCGGCGACTTCCTGCTAGGCGGGCTTGCCAACGGTCTTGCCAGGGCGAAGCCCTTTCATCCGATAGCCGAGGCGCTCGCCGGCCTCCCGCCGCTCGATCTCCTCAAAGTGATGTTGGGCGCACAGGATCTCGCCGCTGCCGCCTTTCGCGAAGACGCCGGCCTAGAGTCGCCGCTCGCCACGGGCATCGAGCATGCCCGGACCGGCGAACGGGCCGAGGCCTTCCGTCGCTTTCCGCGGCATCTTCTCGCGGATCGTCACGCCGAGGTCCTGCACGCGCTGCTCGTCGATGCGTCCGCCGACATCGTTGTCGCCGAGACGCGCCGCCTCGCCGGTGGAAACGCCCTGCAGCAAGCCGCCCTCAACGACGTCGTCGTCGAAGCCGCCCGCCTTAGCGGCGCCGTCCGGGCCGTCCGGGACATCGCGGTCAGCGCGCCCCACAGCGCCCCCGCGAACCGGATGCTCCGGGACCTCCTCGAGCCTACCCCTGGCGACGTCGACTGGATCGTCTCCCTCCCGGTCTCCGATCCGCGCAAGTCCGCCTTCCTTGTCGACGTCCTCTCCTCCGCATCCCAGGAGCAATTGCGTTCCATCGTCGCGCGCACCGGTGTTCTGGCCAGGATCGTGCCGATTCTGGGCACGATTCCGAGTGACACCGAACTCCTCGCCCGGATCGCCGAGACGGTTCCGCTTGCAGCCGAGGAGTTGATCCCGCTCGTTGCGCAGCTGCTGCCGTCGTTGACTGGGAAACGTGGCAGCGCCCTCGCTGCACGCGCGCTCGACAAGGCTCTTAGTCGAGATTTCGGAGCCGATCGCGACAAAACGATCGCCGCCCTCCTCGATCGTTCCGGCCGGGAACTCTATGCCGCCGACGCTTTTCGCACCGGCCTTGCCACCGGCGTTCCTGCCGCGCTGGCCAGCCACAACCTCGTCCTTTTCGATTCCTCCGCCCCGGAGACCCGTGGCGCCTTCCTCCGAATCCCGGAAGTTCTCGCCGAGACGATCATGGCCCGCCGCGTCCTCGACCTTTCCTATCAGGCCGCGGAAGCAGCCGGCCGCATCCTCTGGGACTCCGCCAAGGTCAACAACCGCGGCTACATCCGTGCGAGCGCTGCGCTGCTTCGTTTCGTCATGCACGAGCGCGGCATGTCCGCATCCCCGATTGTCGCCGCCGTGTTCCCCTCCGTCTACCGCGAGCTCCAACAGGATAGCATCCCGGACTTTCTCTCAATCGTCTTCCTCTTCATGGACTGGGATCGCTGCAAGATCGCCCGCCGCGATCTCGCCGAAACCCTCCTGTCATCGAAATGGCGGCCCCGCGACATCGCCCTCGCTGCCGCAAGAGCGGGCGATCCCGAACGCATCCTGCGCAACGTCGCGAGAAGACCAGGCGGTCAGGCCGCGATCGCGTCGATGGAAAAGGAACTCGGATCCATTGCCGATCCATGGCGGGCGCAGGTTCGGAAAGCGATCAAGGACGCGAAGGGTGATGGTCTGCCGGCTAAGCTGCCTTTCGACATCTAGCACCAATCGTGGCCGGCAGACCGACATAAGGTTCCGACGACCAATAGCCTAAGCCGACCATAGACACGTATGGCAGCTTCTGGGGTCGGCGATTTCGCCGATGAACGACAATCTGGCGCATTGCGGTCCGGCAGCCTTGGCCCGAAAGCTGACCGGCAGCTGTGGGTGGGTGGTGATGTAAGTGGATAAGAGCGGTCACCACGGCGACCCGAACTTTTTACCCAATTCATGAGGTCGTGGGGACGCCCACATGGGTGACCGCCTGCTGAATAGCGGTTATTAATCAATTCCTTAGTGGTACTTAACCTCACCTTAATCATAAATGGCGCGTTATTACCTGAATTGCGGGGGCACAATATTTATGGGCGAACGTCATCGGGAAGAGGTTCTAAATACAGTTCTCGCAGCCTGCTTGGGGCGACGCGGTGTTGACGCTGATCCTGAGACAATTCTTCAGAAGGGCCGATCCAGGCCAGATGTGATGGCAGTAATGCGCGGGCTGCGCTGCGCTGTCGAAGGTAAAGTAGCCGACACCCCGAACGCCGACCTTGTTGTTCTTGCCCAGGCTAAAAGTCGTGTGGATCAAGGCGTTGCTCATCTAGCCATCGCGGTGGTTTATCCCACGTATATACGCTCTGTTCAATTCAGCCGATTGCCCCAAGAGCTTGGCTCTGCATCCCTCAAATTTTCGGTACTCACAGATGCTGACAACGCAACTTGGCATCACGGGAGCGTCAATGAAATTCTTGCCGAGTTGCGACGCGCGCACGATGTGATCGTGCGCGACGACGTGCTGCAACAGGCAGTCGATACCCTGAACATTGGGCTAGCTGAGGTATCTAGTGCTCTACTCGACAGCGGTGCGACGTGCGACCGCTTGATTAAGTTGCTCGGGATAGGGACCAAGGGGCATGCCGAAACTACCGTTTGAGTATCGTCGGCGCGAGACAACCGCAAAGCTCTCAGCATTGATGCTGGCCAACGCGTTCATATTTCAGGAGCAACTGTCCGCCCTTGAAGAGAAGGTTTTGCCAATCAGATCATTCCTGCAAAGGCGTGACTTCATAGGCGAGACGGCACAGCACTGGGAGATGATAATCAGTGAAATCAACTACGTGCCAATTTTTAAGGTAGCGCGTGAAATTCTGCTGTCCATGCCGTCAAATCCAGACAGCGACGCCGCCATAAGACACTTGGCAAATCGCGCGCTTGAAATTGTATCTAAAAAGGCAGCGTTGCGGCACGACTTGATGGGTCGAATCTATCATCTGTTGCTGCTTGACGCAAAATATCTGGGAACCTATTACACGTCGGTTCCTGCCGCTACTCTTCTGCTGAAACTAACGTTGAGCATAGACAGATGGCACGACAAAGACTGGTCTGACCCGCAGACCTTGAGGCGATTTCGCATCGCGGACTTGGCCTGTGGCACCGGCACGCTGTTGATGGCAGCTAGCCAAGCGCTCACCGACAATTTCATCAAGTTTAGAATGAGCAAGGATGAGCAAGTTAACGATGAATCGCTTCGAGATCTACATAAGCTGATTATCGAAGAAATGTTGTATGGCTATGACGTATTGCCGTCCGCCGTCCACTTAACCGCATCGACGCTTGCGATGCTCGCTCCAGAAACTTGTTTTCGCAATATGCATCTATACTCCCTTCCAATGGGCAGAATGCAAACGGGTCAGGTGTACCTTGGAAGCATCGACTACATCTCGGCAGACACAATCCGAACCCAACTCGACCTCATGACGAGCGGTGGTGGTGCTGAGCAAGTCGGCAAGGAAACCTACCAATCTTCGGCACCGCTGCCGTCATTGGATTTATGCGTAATGAACCCGCCGTTCGTTCGCAGCGTTGGTGGGAATTTGCTCTTCGGATCACTCCCGGACGAGCGTGGGGAAATGCAGGAAGAACTGGCGCGGCGCGTCAAGACCTCCAAACTGGCTGCATCGTCCACAGCGGGCCTGGGGAGCGTTTTCACGGCCGTCGCCGACAAACACCTGAAAGATGGCGGAAGGATCGCCTTGGTCCTGCCTGCGGCCCTAGCAACTGGCGTCGCATGGGAAAAGACGCGCGATTTGTTCCGACACGGCTATGTGCTTGAAACAGTCGTCGCAAGCCATGACCCTACTAGGTGGAATTTTTCGGAAAACACCGACCTGAGCGAGATACTGCTGATTGCGCGCAAGCGAAATGGGCAGTCGGAATCCGACCAGATGATGGCAGGCCACACAACTCAATTTATCAATCTGTGGCAGAATCCAAAGAACAGCGCTCATGCTCTCGCCCTGGGCGAGGAAATATTGCGTGGAGCGCCAGCGCCTGTCGGCACATCGGCGAAGCCGGTCCACGGCTTGTCTGAAATCATCATCGGGGCTCAGAAATACGGCGAGACTCTTGAAATCCCATGGGGCGATGTACGGCAAAGTCCGTGGATAGGATGTTCATTCGCTCAAACAAATCTCGTCCGGACAGCATGGATGCTTCGGCGGGGCTATCTTTATCGACCGGGTCGGAATGAGTCGGTTGAGGTTCCAATTCAAGCCCTTAGGGAAATTGCCTCTCTCGGCCCAGACCGCCGTGATATTGCCGATGGCTTTACTGTTTCTAACTCTCACACACCATTTCCGGCACTCATTGGCCACAGCGGCGAATTGATCCGCACCATTGAAACCCTGCCGAACAAGTGGCTCGCGCCGCGTACCTCCCCTGCCAAAGGAAGACCAGCGCGCGATATCGGCCTTCTGTGGCCTCGCGCTGGCACTGTGATGATAGCCGAGCGTTCCAGACTGAATACTCAAAGGGCGTTGGCTGTGCGACTACCTGAGCGCGGGCTGTCGAATGTCTGGTGGCCAGTTAGGTTACACAGTGAAGATGAGCGTGCTGAGAAGGTCATTGCGATGTGGCTCAACTCAACACTTGGGCTTCTCACCTTGATAGCACATCGGGTCCCGACGGAAGGCTCGTGGGTACAGTTCAAAAAACCCACTATTGAGAACCTTCCAATTTTGGATGTAAGGGCTCTTTCCGAGCGACAACTCGCACAGCTGGCCGGTTCTTACGAAAAACTCGCCTCAATGGATTTAAGAACTATCCCTAATATGGCGGATGATCCGGTCCGAAAGGCGGTGGATGAGGCTTTCTCCAAGGTCTTGGGCTTGCCACACCTGGATAGCCTTCGCGCTGAATTAGCCGCCGAACCCGTCATCTGCAACAGGGCGCTCGGATTTGAAGTCACCGCGCCCGCCATCGAAGATCAACTGCAATTCGAACTTATCTAATATCACCTCGCGTTCCGCAGCCAATAGCCAGCCCATGCCCAGCTCGGATTGATTGACTGGCACCGCGTTTATGTCCTGCTTATTGGCTAAGGCAAGTTCGGGCTCAACGGCACATGGGCGCATTGCCGACAGGCAGTTTAGGGCCGTTAGCGGAAAGTCCGGTTCCAGCGGGACGAACTGGAAAGCGGACAGAATTCTACTGATCGAGAGCAAGGGAGGAATGCGCTCGCGCTCAGCCCTGCAACGGCATCAGCATCTCAAAGTATGCGGATGTTGAGATACTTTAAACAGACACATTATTGCAGTGGCGCACATGGACCAAACCGGCCAGAATGCGATCAAGCAAGTTTACGCCGCCTAGCTTCCAACCGGCTCGGCGTGCACTGACAAAGCCACTTAGAGGATGCTGGCGGGCGCATGGTAAACATTACCGACCATTTCGGCGACCGCGTCACGACCCTTTCGATCGATCTAGACATAACGGTCGAAGCGAAGTTGCACGTCTGCCTCGCACAGCTTCCGAAGCCCCCGCAAGACGCGATTGCGGGCGATGCAAGCCGGCCTGTTGCAGTCACCTCGGCGACACAGTTGCTGACCGGCGGCGGTGGCCATGCCGGCCCTGCACTTAGCGAGATGGCGCCGGGCAATGAGACCGTGCTTGTGGTATTTCCCGAGTTCGCCTTTGGCTCGGTCGATTGGGAAGCGCTCGACGCGGCGATTCGTGCCTCCGCGCGCCCGCTGATCGTGTTGGCCGGGTTCGGCGCGACCGCTGGGGGTTGGTTAATCGACTGGGCAGGGCTTGCAACGGGAGATGGTCAGACTCGCCGCCGACTGGCTTGGGATCAGGCCGGGGACGGCATTGGGGATATACGGCGAGTCAATGGCGGCTGGTGTTGGGTGCACGTTCCCGGCGAGACCCATTGCATCGCCTATTTAAAGACCGTCGCCGAGCAGAATTTCGAGGCGGTGGTCCTGCCGGACCTGCAGTTCGGCCGCTGGATCACGCATCTGCGCTTCAATGACGTCGATCTGTTTCCCCTAATCTGTGCCGACATGCTGCAATTGCCGGGCGACCATCCTGACAGCGCGCAGGCCCGCATCGCTGAGGCGCTGCTGGATCTGCCAGGAGACCGGCCGGCGATGGTCATTGGATCTCTGCTGCAGCATGGCTACAACATCAACTGGGTGCGCGCGATCGACTCGCTGTTGGTACATGTCCTCGCTGGACGGCGCGGATTGGTTGCGCTGGCAAATGTTGCCGACGCGAAGGTGTCCGCGATCGAAGCCGAGGATCAGTGGCGTAGCCTGACCGGGGTGTTTGGCAAATGGGACGAACTCACTAAGGGACAGGTCAATCTGCCCTGCGGGCGGCGGGTAATGACCGCGGGCGTAGTCGGTGCGGTAGTGCGCCAATCGGACCCTGTGGTGACCTGCGGCGCGGTCGATTGGGGACCTTATGGACCGGTCGACAGTAACTTCGTCTGGCATACGGCGATGCTTTGTCCGATCAACCAGGGCGGATTGGTCGCCCCGCTCGCGCTACCGCCGCCTCCGCACGCCTGCGAGATTGGCCGCTTCCTGCGCCGGCACCCCGGTGATCCAAATTGGTCGCCGCGGCTACGCGATGGCAGTGCTGCGATTGCCGCCCATCTTGCGGCGGGGACTCCGCCCCAAGCGAAACAGATCCTCAACACGCTGTTCCACGGCCCGGACGGCGGCGCGGTCGACCCCGATACGCTACACGAAATCGCTCAGCAGCAAGCAGCGGAGCACGGCCTACACGCGCTGGCGACGCTCACCCAATCGACGGGAATGTTTGGCAAGCCGCCCCCAGTCAACAAGGACAGTTGCGACAGGACGCCTCGGGCCGCCACCTCCTAGTCTGGCGTGATGCGCGCAAGACCAAGATGCAAATGCGGGCGATTCTGAGCAACTGGCAGCAGCAGGGGGGCGAGCACCCCGATCTTATCGTGATTGCGCAGTCGCATTTCGGGGACATTGACGAAGGCGCGGTCGCCGAAGCGCGGCGTGACGATTTCAGTGCCGCGCCAGCGACTGCAGCTGGGGCCGGAGGCGGGCTGATGGCGGAGCAATCGGATTACACCCAGCCCCGTGGCCGCCGGCGGGTATCAGTCGTCAGCCTTGCAGCCGTCGCTTCGCTCTATGCCGATTATCAGCCTGGCGTCGATGACGCGCCGTTGGTTGAGGGATTGCAGGCCCGTCTTAATGCAGCATTTGGGGCGGTGGCATGAACGGTCCCCACATTGATGCGTGCATCCAGGCGCTGGAGCCGCTATGCGCGAAGGTGGCAATGGCACGCCAAGCGCAATTGCCGGGCCTTGCTGAAGTCGCGAAGCCACCCGCCGGCACGGCCTTGTGGTCGGGCGGTTATGCGCGGCTGCTGCTTTGGCCTGTTGCGGCGAATCAGAGCGACGTGATCGCGCGCGCCGCCGATGAGGGCGAAGGTTGGCTCGATGCCCTGCTCGCCCAGACCGAGACGTTGTCCACTGCCCCGCTCGATGGCTATCTGGTCCTCGCCTTGCCGGCCCCGCCCGCACCGGAGACCGATGAGGAAATCCGCAAGGTGGAACTCTCATCGCGTATCTGCCGCAAGCATCTGGTCTGGCCATCATCCACTAAAGCGCTGGCCGCGGGCGCTGAGCCCTGGGCGCGCATAGCCGACATTACCGCGCTTGGACTGCCCGACGCCGCTACCGCCGCCAGCGACACGCTCTATTGGCCGGAGATTGGCGATGCAGCGGATGCCCTTTGGCTGGAGCTGCAAGAAAAGGGTGCGCCCGCAGTGGCACAAGCTGACGCCGAAGCGCCGATCCCGACTGGGGGCCTTGAATGAACGGCGTGCGCATCAGCAAAATGCGCGTCGAAGCCTTTCGCGGCATCGGCGCGCCCATCTTATTCGATTTCACATCGCCATTGACGCTGGTCTTCGCGGCAAACGGCACCGGCAAGACGACGATGTGCGAAGCGGCGGAATGGCTGTTGACCGGCCAGGTCGAGCGGCTTCGCGAAAAGGCTCACTTCAACCAGGCGGTGCTGCTTCCGAAATTTTCCAGTTTGACGCAGGCGCCGGTGGTTGACGCGCAAATTCATCTCAATGACACCGCGCAACGCCTGCAGCGCATTGTTGCCGGAAATGAGACCCAAGCTCGCACGGGGGGCGCGGATGGAGTGCTTGGAGCGACTATCGGTCTCAACGACATGCTCAGCCGTCTCGCTCCCGCAGCCGCGGCTGCGGAATCGCACCACCTGCGTGCGATTCCGCTTCGCCAAGGATGGCTGCGGGGTACGCGGTTTCTTTCCGCCGAAGCGCTGGCGACTCTGGTCGATTCGGACGACGGCACAGTAGAGCGGCGTAAGGACGTGTTCGCGGACTTGCTCGGTATTCGGCACCTGCTCGAGGCCGAGAAGCTGGCCGAGCGGTATGTCGCGGAGATCGGTAGCCGCGAGCGCCTCCTCGCGCAAACAGTTGCCGGACGCGAAGAGGAGGTCGTGCGGCTGACGGTCGAACTCGAAAGCGCGCCGCCGCTCGCAATTTCGTCTGCCGCTGTCGAAGTTGCTGCCGCCGAACATCGTCTCGGGCTAAGTGCGGGACCGGCTGACGGACCTCAAGCGTCGCTTGGTGGGCGGATCGAGGCGCTCGATGTCGAGCGGCACCGGCGCCAACATATCCTTGTAACGCGCCGCGACGCCATCGAAGCCTCTGCCGTTCGCTGGCCCGAACGCGCGCAGCTCGCCACCGCTGTCGGTGTACTCGATGCCGCGCATCCTACACTTGCCGCCAGGTCGCCGAGGTTGTTCAGGAAGGTCAAAAAGCCGGCGCTGCCGTCGCTGCCGCAAGTACCCGGTGTGACACACTGAAGGAACAGATGCGCGCACTCGAGGCAGCTCGGACGGTGTTAACTCCCCTGGTTCGCCGCTTTTACGGCGCGCTCTCTAAAATGGCGAGCGCAGCCAATTTGACCGGAGATGAAACGCTCGACGAGCTGTTCCAGATTTTGCCGCAGGCAAAACAGAGCGCGGATTCGATCGAGGCACTTCGAGCTGAAGTCGGCGCCGCGCTCACGGAGGCGCGCGCCGCAGAAGATGCGAATCGTCGCATCTCGCTCTTGCGTGAACAGCTGACCGAAGCTGCCGCCAAGGTCATGACCGAGGAGGCATTGGCCAAACTACGGTCCGAGGCGGATCGGCTCGAAGCCGAAGCACAGCGTGCCAAGCAACTCCACGATGCAACAGCCGGCCCCCTCGCCACGCTGCAGATTGCGGGCCGCGAGCTGCTCGGCCATCAGCACGCCAATGGCGCAAGTGAGTGCCCATTGTGCAGCCATGACTGGAAATCCGCCGACGCGCTTCGCGAGGCAATGGCCGCAACGCTCGCGCTGGTACCTGAGATGGAGAAGCTGGCGCAGCAGGCCGCTGCCAGGAGCAGTGAAGCGGCGCGGTTGGCGCGCACAACGTTTGAGGGGGCTCAGCGTCAAGCCGCTCAGTATGAGCGTCTCCGCGCGGAGCTTGCCGGCCTCGAGCGCGCGGCCCATGCAAGTGCGCCCCGCCTGGCGCGGCTCGGCATTATCGACACCGACCATGTCACTGCGCTCGAAGCGCTCGATAATGCGCTTGTTGCCTCAGCTTCATTGTCGCGCTTGCTCGGCGAGCGCGATCGAATATCAACCGCGCTGCCTGGCTCCGCTGTTCCTCTGCTCGGCGAAGGAACAACCCTACGGACACTCGAGGCCCACATTGAGGACCCAATCCGCGCGCGTGAAGCGGCGGTGCGAGATGAACTGGCCAGAGCCGAGATGATGCTGGCAGAGCACACCATGCGGCGCGACGGGCTGCGCAAGGATCATGCGGTCGCCAGCGAAGCCGTACGCGCTACCGCGACGAACAAGCCCGGCTTCTAAAGGAGCTCGAAAAGCTTCGGCAGGTTTGGCGAATCGCCGCGCTTGGCACTGAGTGGAGCGAGGAAAATCTTGCCAGCTGCCGCGACTGGGTTCGGGGCGAACAGGCGCTGCTCGAGGATATTGCGTCGCGGACTGTCGGGGCGCAGGCAGCCTGGACTACGGAGGCACGGCGCGCGCGGCTTGAGACGTTACGGCGCGAAGTCGCCCCGCTGCGGAACCGGCTCGCATATTTGGCCCAGCGCATCGCCGCAGCGCGGCAGGCAAGTGCGCGTTTCCACGACAGCTATGTCCAAGTCAGCGGCCGACAGATTGAGGACCTTGGCAGGGTAGTGAATCCGCTATTCGCCCGCATGCACGCCAATCGCGTCTTTGATCGCATCAAGCTCGGTCAGGTTGAAAACCCGCTGAGGTGGCTGGCTGACGCGGGCAGCCAGGAAATGGATCCCGGCAAGGACTTCAGTCAGGGGCAGCGGCAGGATCTGGCGCTCGCTTTGTTCTTAGCGCGTGCGCGCAGTCTCGGCGGCACCTTTTTCCTCGACGAGCCTGTCACCCATCTCGACGACCTCAACCGGGTCGGGCAGCTCGATATCTTCCGGGCTACCGTCCTCGAGAGCAGCAGGTCGCTCAACCTGGTAATCACCACTGCCAGTAAGCCGCTGGCTCGTCATCTCATCGAGAAATTTGGCCGCGTCGGCCCCGTCGAGACGACCGGCGGGCGCGTTGCGCCGCTGCGGGGTTGTCGAGCTTGATGGCAATGGCCGGACGGGGGTCACCTTGCAGACCGTCTATCCTTCTGGCGGCTAAGCCGTATCTCCGCCGCTGCAAAAACTGTGCACAGTTCACTTGCCGACGTCTGCCCTTCAATGCCGCGCTGTGCGCGCGTGGGAACGATCGGTGCGGCAACTTGACGAGGCAGGCCCTGTTCACTTGCTATGCCTAGAAATGTGCATATATTGTGCGCATGAGAGAGGTCGGAGATTTGTCATGACCCACGCACAGCTCGCACAATCGAAAGTGGTCTCAGGTTTTGTCGACAGCCTGCAGGAGCCGCGCACGCCTTATATCTCGCCGAAGCGCCTGTCGCAGGCCCTGGGCGTGAAGGTGGCCAACCTGGCGCAGTTGACCGGCGTCCACCGCAACACGCTCCGTAACCCGTCATCGGAGCGACTGCAGGGTCGCATGCGCGAGATGGTGAAAGTGATTTCGGCCGCAACGGAACTCACCGGCGACGTCAAGAAGGCGATCTTTTGGTACCGCAATGAACCGATTGCCGACTATGGCCATCGCACGGCTGCCGAACTCGTCGCGGACGGCCAGGTCGAGGCGGTTCTGGCCTTTATCCGGGATCTCGAGAATGGAGCGCGTGGGTGAGGATCACCCGCGTCGGTCCAGACGAGATCTTGCATCGCTATCTGACGCCCAAATGGGCCTTCCTGCCCACCAGCGGTGCAGGCGCGGCGATCGACGGCGGTCGTTTCAACCGGCCAGGCGTCGAAGCGCTTTACCTGTCCCGCGCGCCGCAGACGGCGTTGGAGGAATACAAGCAGGGTGCCAGCATCACTCCGCCCGCCACCCTTGCCGCCTACAAGATCACGCTCGGCCAGGTGGCCGACCTTTCTCAAGGGTTCGACCCAAACATCTGGGACGGCGCTTGGCAGGAATGGGATTGTGCCTGGCGCCAGGTCGCTCGCATTGACAAGAAGATCCCGCCATCGTGGAAGCTCGCGGACCTGATCATCACTGCCGGGCTTCGCGGTATCCTGTTTCCGTCGCTGCGCCACGCCGGCGGCACCAACCTGGTGATCTTTCCGGCCAATCTTGTCGACGGCGATCAGGTCGCGGTCCATGATCCCGATCACCGGCTGCCGCACGATCGGTCATCGTGGCCCTGAGTTGCTAGAATAGCTGTCGTAAGCAACCCGATTTCCGATCAGTTCAGAGCGCCTCATCCTCAACGAGGCCAGTCGTTGGCTCGCCCTCTTCGCCGTCGCCCTCCCCCCGGCCAAGACCGGTGGGTATATCCCCGGCCAGCAGCTTCTCCTTCGACAGCAGCCCTGCGTCCTCGAGCGCCTCGAAATCCGGCAGCTGGCGCAGCGTGTCGAGCCCGAACTGCGACAGAAAGTTTTTTGTCGTCACATAGGTATAGGGCGCGCCCGGCTGCGGCGAGCGCGGCCCCGAGGCGATCAGCTCCTGCGCGCGCAGAACGCCGATCAGATCGCGCGACACCTCCTTGCCGAAGAAGGTCGACAGCTCTGCGCGGGTGATCGGCTGGAAATAGGCAATGCACATCAACACCAGCGCCTCGGATTGCGACAATTCCTTCGCACCCTGCCCCGCAGGCGTACCGAATGCGGCGTGGATGATGTCTCCGAAGGCTTTCTTGGTCCGGTGCTGCCAGCCGCCCGCGACCGCGACCAGCTCATAGGGGCGGCCGGCGAGCTCGGCGCGGATGTCGTCGATGATCAGCTCGAGATTGCAGTTTCTTCCCACCACCCGCGCGAGGACACTACGTGTCACCGGTTCGCTGGCGGCAAAGATCACCGCTTCGACGCGGCCCATCCATTCGCGCCAGCGCAGCTCCGGCGGCAGGTGGTCCAGTTCTGTGTCGAGCAGCACAGGCTGTTCGTTCGGCTTGCGGCGGGCAGACGCTTCGCTCATCGCTAGAGTCCGAACAGCCGAAAAGTCGTGCGGCCGGAAAGCTCGCGCACGGCCTCGAGTTGTTGCAGCCGCTCGAAGAGGCGTCGCGCCGCAAAGCGAGACGGGTTTTTGGTCGTCAGCGATCCGGAGACGGCATCGTCGTCGAGCAGTCTTTGGATCACATCGCCCGCCCCCTTTGCCCTGAGCTTCGGTGCGACGGCGATAAGCCGCTCCGCGCGCCGCGACAGCTCGGCGGCCAACCGGCAGGCGTCCGCCGCAGCCTGCGCCAGCGCCAGGCACACCGCCCGCTCAAAGTCTTTTTCGCCTGGCCGAATCCGCTTCCCGCCGGCCTCGCGGCGAAAAGCCGGACCAAAGGCCTGGGCGATCAGCAGCGGCAGCGGCCGCGGCCAGCGCAGGCTTTGCGCCAGAACCAGGTCGGCCAGCCACCAGGCGAAAAGCTCGGCATCGGGGCGCATGGTGATGACGCGGGCCGCGATGGCCGCGGCGGCGAACGGCGCCGGCCGCTGCGCCCCCGCCAGTTTTTCGATCTCCGTGCAAAGGTCGGCGAGAGCCTCGCCGTCCCAATGGAGACCCAGCTGGTCGACGATTTTTTCGAGCCGGTCGGCACTGACGACGAGCGGCTGCACGGAAAACTGCCGTCAGGCGCCAAGAACCGCGCCGGCGGGGCCGGTGTCGGCGCCGGCCGGGCGGAGATACCACGCGTCGCGCAAGGCGACCTCGTCCTCTGAGCGGCCGGCGAGCCGCATGCTGGCGGCGGCACAGCGAAGCGCCAGCCGCTGCCGCCAGGCCCCGGCCCAACTGGCTTGCGCGCGGGCGAGCGTGTCGAGCGTGCTCACGGCGGCGCCGACCTGGAAGGCGGCGTCGGTGTCGCTGAGAGCGCCGCCGTGAGCGAGCGCCCAGGCCGGCACGGCCGGCGGCGCGGCGGGGCTGGCGGTCGCGGGATCGAGGCGAATCATGGTTTTGGAGAGTAAAGTGCCGGTGCGCTTTTTGCTATGATTTTTGCGTCGAAACGCACAGCCTGTCGGAGCATTAACACGAATGATAATGTTGCCTTATCAGTCGTTTAACTCTTCACGAGTTCGTCCCTGCTAAGCCATCCGGCTAACAAGTAAGTCTCGACAGGGCACCTTTTTGCGCAGCCGGACGAAATTCCGTTCGGTCATGTCACGAAACGCTCGGCCCGCTCCTCTGCCGGCCGATGGTCAACGAAATCCCCTCCCCTAGCTGCGGTTGATCTCGGGGTCGTAGAAGCTGGCGCTGCTGACGCCCGACTTCAGATTGTCGGGAACGATCAGCCGGGGAACGCCTCCGAAGAAACGAAACATCCGGACATGCGAGCCGATCCAGTCCGGGAGCGTTTGCGTCCAAGTTGCCTCCGCAAAGGTGAAGCTGGATGCGCCGAGCACTGCCACGAAGATCTCTGCCTCGCGGATCTCACCGGTCTTGCGATCAACAATCGGGATCTTCTTGCCGGAATAGTCGACGAAGACCTTGTCGCCGGCCGCATGCTCCTGGCGCATCGTCGGCGAAAGCCGCTGCTCGAAACTGCGAAAGAGTTCGTAGAAGCGGCTAATATGTTCGGCATAACACTTCACCTGTTATGTTGTGGCCAAATTTATGTTGCGTCTCCGGGGATGAGCCAAGGATCTCAGTGATTTCCTTGGCCCAAGCCGCCACATAAGAAGAACGGCGATGGTAGTTCGCTACAGGGCTTTCAGGAATGCCATTAATGACAGCAGAGATCGCTGCCGTGGGGGCTCTTTCAAGCCGCTGACTTCAACCTTGGCCAACGCCTTTGCCTTCATTTCCAGATCAACCTCGGCGTAGATGTGCGTGGTGTCCAACGACACATGGCCGAGCCAGGCGCGGATCGTGTTGATATCGACGCCGGCACGCAGGAGGTGGACGGCTGTCGTGTGACGAATCGTATGGGGGCTGACGCGCTTCGTGGCCACGGTCGGCACGGTTTTGCTCGCCATGGCGGCATATTGCGTCACGACGCGGTGTATTCCGAACCGTGTCAAAGGTTCCTTCATCCGCCCCAGAAAGACTGCATCGCTCCTATCCCGATCGGTCACGAGGCGAGCCAGCGATATCGCACGACGACGCGACACTTGAGCGGCTGCTGTTTGGCCGTGCCGGTCGTCCGCCGCAAGACCTAAGCGAACCGAACTTTGCGTTGATCGCCAGGGAGTTGAAGCGCAAGGGGGTGACGCTGACGCTGTTGTGGCAGAGTATCGCGCCGCCCACCCCGACGGCTACGGCTACACCTGGTTCTGCGAGCACTTCGCCGCTTTCGAGCGCCGGACGAGCGCGACATTCCGCAACCGGCATGCGGCGGGCGCGGTGATGCAGACGGACTATGCCGGGCAGACGGTGCCGGTGATCGATCCGGCGACCGGCATCATTTACCCGGCGCAGATTTTTGTCGCGGTGCTGGGCGCCTCCAATCTGACCTTCGCCTTTGCCAGCTCCAGCCAGAAGCTGCCGGACTGGATCGAGGGCCAGGTGCGAGCGCTCGCCTTCTTCGGCGGCGTCACCAGAGCGATTGTGTGCGACAACCTGAAGGCCAGTGTCGTCAAGGCGCTGTGGTTCGAGCCGACGCTGAACGCGACCTTTGCCGCGATGGCCGAGCATTACGACACCACCATCCTGCCGACCCGCAGCCGCAAGCCGCGCGACAAGGGCAAGGTCGAAGGCGCGGTGCTGATTGTCGAGCGCTGGATTCTGGCGCGGCTGAGGAACCGATCCTTCTTCTCGATCGCCGAGCTCAAGGCGGCGATCGCCGAACTGCTCGAGGAGCTGAACAACCGGCCGATGCGCCATGTCGGCCAAAGCCGCCGCGAACTGTTCGGGGAGATCGAGCGGCTGCCTTGAAGCCGCTGCCGGCGGCACCGTTCGAATACGCCGAGTGGAAGTCGGCGAAGGTCCATCCTGACTACCATGTCGAGGTCGAAAAGACCTTTTACTCGGTGCCGCACCGGCTGATCGGGCGCACCGTCGAGGTGCGGCTCACGCATCGAGTGGTCGAGATCTTCCACGATCACCAGCGTGTCGCCAGCCATGTCCGTCGCTCACAGCGTTCCGGCCATGTCACCGTCAACGAACACATGCCCAAGGCGCACCAGCGCTACGCCAACACCACGCCGGCCAGCCTGATCAGCAGGGCGGCCAGGATCGGCCCCAACGCCGCCATCCTGGTCGAGCGCATGATGCGCGACCGGCCGCATCCGGAACAGGGATATCGCTCGGCCATGGGCATCCTGTCGCTGGCGCCGCGCTATGGGCCGGAGCGTCTCGATGCCGCCTGCGAGCGGGCGCTGCTGATCAACGCGATCGCCTACTCCTCCGTCACCGCCATCCTCAAAGCCGGCCTCGACCGGGCCAGCTCCGCAGAACCGGCAAAGCCGACACCCCAGACGCCAACATCCGCGGCTCCACCATTACCAGTGAAGGAAAAAGAAAGAATGCTGACGAACCCTACCCTCGACCAGATGCAGGCCCTCGGTCTGGCCGGCATGGCTGCCGCCTGGCGCGAACTGGCCGAACGCAACAACGCCAACGAGCTCAGCCGTGACGAGTGGCTCGGCCTGATGCTCGACCGCGAGGTCGCCATGCGGGCCGACAAGCGCGTCCGGAACCGGCTCGCCTCAGCCAGGCTGCGCTTTCCCGAAGCCTGCATCGAGGACATCGACTTTGCCGCGCCGCGCGGACTCGACCGGCGCAGCACCATGGCGCTCGCCCAGGGCGAATGGCTGAAAACTCATGAGAACCTGATCGTCACCGGCCAGACCGGAACCGGCAAGTCGTGGCTGGCCTGCGCCTTCGGACGGCAAGCGGCACGGCTCGATCATTCCGTGCTCTATGTGCGCGTGCCGCGCCTGTTCGAGGATCTGGCGCTCGCTCGTCTCGATGGCCGCTTCCCACGCCTCATCGACAAACTCACCCGCGCGCAACTGCTCATCCTCGATGACTTCGGAACTCACAGCCTCACCGACCAACAGCGCTTCCATCTGTTCGAAATCGTCGAGGAACGCTATCGCCGCAAATCCACCCTGATCACCGCCCAGCTCCAGGGCGACGCGGGCCTTCCGTAACGAGACGAGCAGCCGCTCCAGTAGGCCTTCATCCAATTCGGATGCTAGGCCCGAAACCCCGGTCGTGCTCAACGATCCGGTCCTGTATCGACACTACGGTTTCATAACGAGCTACAAGGCTCGTGAGGACTTCCTGATGATCGGAGGTCATACGCTGCCCGTTCTGGGCAAGGAGCGGGCATCAAGCTTAAGGCGTTCATAAAGAACGGCCTCATCGAACTCGCCGTCCGAGAACAGTGCCATTACGCTCACGCTCAGGCGCTCCGCCTGCATGCTACTAACGGAGATACCTGCCTCGGCGCAGACACGATCAAAGACCTGCTTCAACAAAGCCAGGTCGCTGGGATAGGCAATGCCACTCATTGAGCTGGTGTTACTGACCATAGCTGTTCCTCCCATTAGGGCGGAAGCGTGGCCGTCGCTCAACGGCGATGCCCATGATGTAAATCGCCGATGGAAGCAGGCTACTCCGATTCATGCGGAGAGTCTGGGAAAGGGCTGCTAGAGTTCTGCTCACCGAAGTCGCGCCTCCCGAGACAGAACCCAAGCAGCGATCCTTGGTCAATTCCTAAAGATATCAAGAGTTGGAAACGTACCAAACAGAGGATGGGGATGTTTGGTATTCAGTGAGGCGCTTTCTATGGACACGCTCAAGTGGCTTCTCAGCTGCTGAACTGCGGCATGCACTAAATCGCCACCTGTGTCCCGATCTCGACGACGCGTCCGGTCGGGATCTGGAAATATTCCGTTGCGTCGGCCGCCGTGCGCGCCAGCCCGATGAACAGCTTGTCCTGCCAGACCGGCATGCCGGAATTGGGCGAGGCCTTGAGCGAGCGCCGCGACAGGAAGAAAGAGGTCGTCATGATGTCGAACTTCCAGCCCTGCTTGCGGCAGATCGCCAGCGCGCGCGGGATATTGGGCTGCTCCATATAGCCGAAGGTCAGCGTCACCCGCATGAACAGCTCGTTGATCGTTTCCATCTTGACCCGGTCACTGTCGGGCACGACGGGTTGTTGCGCCGTCACCACCGAGAGGATGACATTCTGTTCGTGCAGCACCTTGTAGTGCTTCAGGCTGTGCATCAACGCGCTCGGCGCGCTGGCGGGATCGCTGGTCAGGAACACGGCCGTACCGGACATCAGCTGCGGTTTCCTCTTCAACAGATTGCCTGCAAGGGAATCGAGCGGAATCTCGTTCCTGCGCGTCTTGTCGAATAGATACCTGGTGCCTCTCATCCAAGTCCACATGGTCATCACGATCACTGCGGCAATGGCAAGCGAGGCCCAGCCGCCTTCGAATACCTTGACGATGTTGGCTGCAAAGAAGCCGGTATCGATGAAGACGAACACCGCCATTAAGGCTATCGCGACGCCGAGCGGCCATTTCCAGATGCGCGTCATGACGACATAAAGCAGTATGTTCGTCACCAGCATGTTGCCTGTCACCGAAATGCCGTAGGCCGAGGCAAGCTTGCTGGATTCGCCAAAGCCGACCACCAGCAGCATCACCACGAGCGCCAGTAGCATGTTGACGCGCGGCATATAGATCTGGCCGGATTGTCTTTCCGACGTATGCAGGATTTCCAGGCGCGGCAGCATGTTGAGCTGCACTGCTTGCCTGGTCAGCGAGAAAGCGCCGGAGATCACCGCCTGGCTGGCGATCACGGTCGCCGCCGTCGCCAGCACCACCATCGGGATAAGCATCCGGCCTTCGTTCATCTCGAAGAAGGGATGACCGACGACACCGCCATTCGCCAGCACGAAGGCGCCTTGCCCGACATAGTTGAGCAACAGGCAAGGAAACACGATGGCCAGCCAGGCAAGCACGATCGGCTTGCGCCCGAAATGGCCGAGGTCGGCATAGAGCGCCTCAGCGCCGGTGACGGCGAGAAAAACCGCACCAACCGTGACGAAGGCGACTTCGGGCGAGTTGATCAGGAATGACACGATATAATGCGGGCTGATTGCCAGCAGGATTTCCGGGTCGTCCATGATGTGGTTGAGGCCGGAAAGGCCGATGGCCAGGAACCACAGCGCGGTAACGGGCCCGAACACCAATCCTACGCCGCCGGTGCCAAACCGCTGTACCGCAAACACGACCGCCAGAATGGCCAGTGTCAGCGGCACCACATAGGGCTGGAATGTCGGCGTGACGACATTCATACCTTCGACCGCCGACAGCACCGAGATCGCCGGCGTAATGACTGCGTCGCCGAAAAAAAGCGCCGCGCCGACAATGCCGATGCCGAGGATCACCGCCGAGCGCGTCGGGAAACTGTTGCGCGCCAGCGCCATCAGCGACAGCACCCCGCCCTCGCCGCGATTGTCGGCACGGAGCACGAACATGATGTATTTGATGGTGACGGTGATCGTCAGCGACCAGATGATCAGCGAGAGTACGCCGAGGATGTCGCCACGGTTGGCGACGTTGCCACCGGCCGATGCGTGCAACGCCTCTCGGAATGCATAGATCGGGCTGGTGCCGATATCGCCGTAAACCACGCCCAACGCGCCCAGCATCAGCACCTTGGTGCTGTGCTGCTCGACCTCAGAATGGCTCGATTGTTCGACAGGTTCTGCCTCGTTACCAGCATTGGTAAGGGCCATGGACGACACTCCGATAAGCGGGCGGTGCTCTACGCTTGCTGCACTGCAATATCAAGTGCCGTCACGTAATGTCTGCGCTCGGTATTGCCTATCGCTCGTCGGCTTCGCAGACTCGTCAGCCCCGAAGCGGCTTGGGAATTTTTGCGAGACTATGCTGAAGCTCCGGGAGCAACGATGCCCAGAGCCAGTATCGGATCAGGTCAATGCTCGGGCGCGCGAGCTCAGATGCCGAGAGCTTAAATTAACGCTGTAGCCGTGTAACAGACTGTGTAACAAATGCCGCGAAAAGCTCAATATTTTCAGGGACGTAAGCGTCAAGTCGAAAGACGCTCTCGCCGCCATCTTCAAGTGGTAAGGGCGATCAGATCTCGGGGAAATTGGAGGCAGCAGCGGACCTGCGACTTGCTCAACGCTCCGCTTCTGAGATAAGGTTGGGATGCGATGGCATTGAGCGAATAGAGCGATATCCGGGAACCGAACCAATCCACAGAAATATTTTGTTGGTATTTTTGTTGGCTATCCCTGCTCTTGTGTGGGTGTCAACTATTTGGAAACAAAGCCAGATTTCCTTCGCTTCGAATCCGCCTCTGGGCACCATCACCTTCTTAAGGTGTTGACGCAGCTGAAAAACTAGCAAAATTATATGCTTAGGCCTGCCCGAGTGCTACACACGGGTGTTACACATGGTCCTTGCTATGAGCCGTCCTGTCAAACATCGTAAGACCGGCGTTTACTGGTTTCGAAAACGCCTACCGGCGGACATAACCGCCCTCACAGGCCGAAAAGAAGTTAACAAGACGCTAGGGACAAAAGACCCTGAAGAGGCCAAGCGAAAATACGCAGAGGTACTTGCAGAGTTCGAAGCTGATTGCTCGCGAATTCGACTCGGTTCCGCTGACAGCGAAGTGAGAAAGCAATTCACCGAGGGAAGCGCCTCCCCGGCACGTCCCATCACCGACCGCGAGGCGCACTCCCTTGCCCAGAAGGTGCACGATGAATGGCTTGCAAAATTCTATGACAACCCCAGCGAACAGCTGCACTGGCATCCTGACTACTACGATGGCATGTGGACGGATTATCCTTTGCCCTCGACCGATCCAGTTCCGGGAGTAGAAGGAATCTCTGACCCGATCCCGGGATCGATGCCGATCGAGAACATCTTTTGGAAGTCGATGAGGGCCGGATGCATCAGCAGGGCCAAAGACATCCTTCTCGAGAATGATTTTCCAACCGATCCATGGAGCATCACGAGAACCGCGCGGGCTGTCGGCGCTGCTTTCCAAAGAGCCAGCTTGACTCTGCAAAAGCTTGAACGCGGGGAATATGAGTCAGAACCGCGGCCAGCCGGTCTAGCTCATCGTTCTGCAGTATCTCGACCAGCGGACAGTCGATCAATTAAAGCGACGAGCGCAACGACGGAATCTGATTCAGCCACACTAATGGAGTTGGTTGAAGGTTGGTGGAAAGAAAACAAAGCCGCTGGCCGGAAGCCGAGCACCTATGAGAGCTATCGGAGTGCGTTCGCCTATCTTGTCGATTTCCTTGATCACGACGATGCATCTAAAGTGACAGCGAAGGACGTGATCGCATTCAAAAATCATCGGCTGAGCACCCCCTCTCCCAAGACCGGTAAAATGGTCTCGGCCAAGACCGTCAAGGATAGCAATTTGTCGGCCTTAAAAGTTGTCTTTGATTGGGGAGTAGCAAACGGGCTGGTCACGCATAATCCTGCGGCAGGCGTGACCTTGAAGGTAGGGAAGACGGCGCGGCTTAGGTCGAAAAGCCTTTCCGACGAGGAAGCCAAAGCTATTCTTTTCGGCGCTATGTCACATCAACAGGGCCAGGAAAGTCCGAAAACCTATGCTGCCAAGCGCTGGATTCCGTGGCTGTGTGCGTTTACGGGAGCCCGAGTCGGCGAACTGGCGCAGTTGCGGAAGCAGGATGTGTTCATACACGATCGCACTTGGATAATCCGTATTACGCCCGAGGCGGGAACGGTCAAGACAAACGAAGCCCGAGACGTACCCCTCCACCAAGAGCTAGTCGACCTTGGCTTTACAACCTTCGTGCAGGAGGCACCTAATGGTCACCTTTTCCTGAACGTCAGCTCCTCAGAAAACGTTCGAGGAGCTCTGCGCGGGCTAAAAAATCGCCTCGCCGAATTCGGACGCAGTTTCGTCTCCGACCCCAACGTCGCTCCTAACCATGGTTGGCGACATCGTTTTAAGACAGTCGGGATGGAAGCCGGTATTCCGCCACGCATTCTTGACGCAATTCAGGGGCAGGCCCCCCGAACGGTTGCTGAAACTTACGGCGAGGTCACTTTGAAGACGATGGCAGCGGAGATTGAGAAGTTGCCCTTCTATCGCCTGCGGGCTCAGGAACCGAGTCCAGCCTCGCAGTTGGAGCAGTCGAACGCGCCTGCATAGGCTTGATCCTTTGGCCAGACGGCCAACCGACGGCGGATCGCGGACTACAAAACTTTTTCGTGGCGAACAGCTCGGCCGCTCCTCCTTTAATTACACCGATCTCTTGAATACCCGGCTCGCAGCCATCTTCTTGAGCGTCAAACCCAAGACGTTGAAGAACCGGCGCGTTCGCGAGGGCGGCCTCCCTTTGTTCGTATCGACGGCACTGTTGCGTACCACGTCTCCGCCGTGCGAGCTTTTAACGAAGTCGGTCTGCGTTCGAGCACCTCCGACATGGGAGAGGCGCAATGGGAATCCTCGAACACAGAACCTACAAGAGGCAGAGCGGGCGTCTAGAAATAGTGCCAAGTCGCGACGAAAAGATAGCCGCCCTCCTCGAAAGCCAGTTTCCAAACCACGAGGCGATTCTGTGGGCAGTAGGGCTTGCCGATGAGAAGCACGGCCCGAACGCTCAGTTTAGAGAAGATTGGCTGAATACGGTCGCCGAGCCTATCAGTCTTGAAGGCGTCTGGAACCCGTCCGATGACAGCGAGAGCCCGAACGGCGAAACGAGGCTTTCTCAAGCCGACGCCGAGCGGCTCAAGCGAATGCTCGAACCCCTCTTGGAGGAGGAACAGCGGCTCCGCTCACTGAGCCCTGCCAAGCTGGACGACCTCCACGAACATCTGCTCGACCAAGGCAGGTTCTTCTCAAAAGAGTCCGCCCGGCCCGACTACGCGCGTTGGCGCGGTCTCAAGGTGTGGTCGGCCCAGGAAACGGTGGCGCTGTCCCTCGATAAGGAACCCCTCTGTGTCAACGCCCGCAGCTTGAAGCAGTTCAAGAAATCGCCTTTCGCTACCGAATTTCGGAGGCGTCTCGCTGAGGCGAACAGAGCCATCAAACTCGGCGAACTCCGGGGGGCATATCGCGAGGCGACTTGAAATTGTTGTTCTCTCGAATGGGCGTCGAAATCCCTGCAGGCTTCGTCACCAACCGACTTGCCACCGTTGAGGATGACATTGCGGATGAACCAATGCGCGAGAGCACCAAGCGCGTCCTCGAAACACTGATACTCGTTATGGCAGTAGAGAAGTACGAGTATGATCCTAGTGCCGATGACCAAGGACACGTGTTCCAGGCGATCTGCGACGCCGCTAAAGCGAATGGTTTGTCCCTCGCGGAGAAACCGTCCCGAACAAGCTCAATGCAGCGTGGCGACGCTTCTTCTCGCGCAAAGATCTCGACGGCAAGCTGCAGGAAATCAAAAAGCGGTACGACGAGAAGGCTGTTCGGCGACTGAAAAGCAGAAAGTAAGTACCTGCCGACAGCCACCACCCTAGCCGCCATCTGTGCCATCTGAGCGACCTCGATCAACGGAGGGCCAGATGGCACAGACTCACTAAACAGCGCTTCGGCCGGGATATCCGGCTGTTTCCTACACCAGAACTGCACCGGCAAAAGCCTAGCCCTGTAAAGGTTGGGTGAGGCGTAGCCATGCGCAAAATTCGGAGACGTTATATGGAAGAAATTACCGATATCGGGCCTGCTTTAGAAATGGTCCTGACCGAAGTTGTCTCGACCGACGAGACGTTCGTCACCACGAGGGCCTATGAAAATATCTGCATGATGGAGACGTCCTTGGCGGAGGATTACTCCTTCCGCTTGCCTGATGCAGACGACCTCATGGAGAGCCTAGTCTATCCCGAGACGTCGTTCGGCGGCGCAATGGGCATCGTTTCTTATAATCGCCACCTCGCCCACATGTATGTAATGGTCGTCTCGATGATGATTTCCGAGGGCACGAAAAGCACTTCGCTCATTGGATTTCTTCGCTTGTTGGTGGCGGGTGGTCTTTCCAACCTTCTTACTGTCAAGAGGGAAGGCGGGGATGTGTATTTGATCGGAACGCCGGAGTTTGAGCGCATACATCAGGTCCGTCTGCACGCCAGGATTCCCTATCCCCAATAGCTACTAAGAGGACCGGCGACCTGACTGATCGCCGGTCCTTTTTTGCCCATTGGGTCTTCCCGTCCCTGTCTGATCGGACGCCAAATGACGATCTCCCAATTCATCTACGACCACGAGCTTGATATTCGCGATCGGCTGAAGGCCATCGTGCCGGAAGCGGCGGCTGCGGCAAAGGCGGCCGGGCGTCGCCATAAGGGCAATGCATCCTTTGCAAGGTTTTCCGTTGCCGGGCTGGCAACGAAGCAGGCCAACGCCGTCGATGACGTTAGGGCCGCTGGTCTCGACGTTCGCACGTACAAGTCTGCCATCCATCAGGGTTTCGACAGCCTCCACCACGGTCCGGCGAAAAGCGCCGCCTGCGTCTATGAGCGCTTCCGCGCCCGGCTGACGGTCCTGACGAAAATCGCACCGCTGTTCGCCGACGGCGAGAATGTGCACACCGTCGCGCTGGCTAAGATCGCCCACCGGCAGCCGGTTGGATCACTTGACCAGTTTCGGCCGACGGCCGCCCTGAGGATGGTCAGCACGATCCATCGGGGGCTGAAGGAGCGTGGGGTCGCTTCCAAGATCTTCGGCATCGTGGAGGTGTCGCTGATCGAAGAGGACGGTGCACGGCTCTTCGAGCCCCATGTCCATATGATCATCGAGGGTCCGACGTACGAGGAGCTATCGGCGGTGGTTCCCCGTCGCCCTCGCCACAGCTCTAAAATTGAGCCGGTCTACCATAGCGGGGGCTCTGGCTTGTACTTTTCGAAGTTCGAACCTGAAGAACGGTCCGGCTACGAGGATAGCCGCGGCAACCAAGGTCGGCAGCGCAACCGGATGCAGGCATCCGAGCGCGCCGAATGGCTTGCATGGTACGCGCAGCACGGCAT
The DNA here is from genome assembly GCF_003952605.1 of Mesorhizobium sp. M1A.F.Ca.IN.022.06.1.1. Lineage (NCBI taxonomy): Bacteria > Pseudomonadati > Pseudomonadota > Alphaproteobacteria > Hyphomicrobiales > Phyllobacteriaceae > Mesorhizobium > Mesorhizobium sp. M1A.F.Ca.IN.022.06.1.1. Next base: position 2,256,718 of record NZ_CP034455.1, read on the forward strand.
GGCCGAACTCATGATCCTCAGGGGCTTTCAGCCGGGTTTGATGAAGCAGTTCATGACCGCCGATTTGCGCGAGCTGGTTCGCGAATTCCTCGGAAGACGACGTCGGGGGCGTGGTTGAAGGCTTCAATGGGTATGGAAGAGCTTCGCTCTTGATAACTGCAATTGGTGACGAGTGACGCCGAACCCCGATTTAGGCGAGGCTCACAAAACAGGTGGGAAAGGTGGTAAGGTGGGAAATCCGGAGCAAGAGATCCACGCAAATCAGCAAAAAAGGCGGACTGAACAATTAGCAAATGGTCCGCGCATTCTCGACAAGGTGCGTGACCAAGATGGCCGTATCCACTATCGCTACGGGACGGATAACATCGCGCTGTGGTTCTCGGCCGAAGATCTCTTCGATAACCCGAGGAAGGTCTTCGGCGCTCTGGTGAAAAGCGGATTCGGCTTTCATTCGCGCAAACCCCAAGAGGCAATGTTGGCTGCGTTGGATGAATATCCGACCATACGCGAAGCTCTTGTGGCCAGCAGCCCGGGCTGGGTGAATGACAACATCTACGTGTTCGGCGACGGTACGCTCATCCGAGAAGACGGCCTCGACAGCGAAATTCTGATCACCTTCGAACCTGACGGTCGGTTTACGCCGGTTGGGGAGCTTGCGGCATGGAAGACCGGGGTCGAAAAGATCGTTGGCGGCGAACGACTGGCGACCTTTTTGCTGAGCTACGCTTTCGTTGGCCCGCTGTTGCGTTTTGCCCCTTCTTACATCGTCAACCCTTCTGTCGAGCTTGTAGGGGAACCGGAGTGCGGGAAAACCACATTCGCGATCCTGGCGACGAGCGTCTACGCAGGAGACCCGACCAGCGACGTGGGAGGTGGCGATAGTTTCAACTTTAGCGAGATGTCATTCGACGACCTACGAAGGCCCCGCCGCGATTCGATGCTTTTCCTTGACGAGCAAAATGAAATGGACGCGTCGCTCAAGTCGTCAGGCAAGATGGCGTTCAAACACTCATCGTCTTCGGGCCGACGCAGGCCGGGGAAGGAACCGGACAAAGGCGTCAGGGTGGCCCTTCTAACAACAGCGAACGAAGCATCGAAGGACGCAATGAAGGCTGCAGCTGATACTGTTGCTGCCGTAGGAAGCCGTACCTGCACCATTGCGTTTGAAGGTAAGATCATGAAGGTCTGTCCCGAGGGGTTCTCGGACCCGCTGGAGGCCATGAACAAGCTGAGGGAGTTCTGCAATCAGCAGTATGGCACAGCGGGGCGCAAGTTCGTGACAGCTGTGGCAAAGCAAATCAAGGATAACGGGGCGGACGCTCTTCGGGAACAAATTAGGCTGTTCGTCGACGAATTTCGGTCCTGGATTCCATCCAGCAAGGCACCCGCCCGCGTCGTCAACACCTTTGCTCTCACCTATGCCGCAGGTCGGCTCGCCCGCAAATGGGGAGCGCTTCCTGCTTTTGAGCAGTCGGTTGCCAAGGCCGTGCGAACTATTTTCGATCTAGCCAGCTCAACGACGGCCGCGCCCGAACCGAAGGACATCAAGTGGGCGTTGAAGCGCACTCGATCAGTGATCGAGAAGAACGCGGACAGGACAAAAGACCTGAGCGCAGGTGTCGGCCTTCTTATGTTGGGGCCGCCATTTGCGTATCGCAAGACCGTCAAGAAAATGGTGACTTACTATGTCCCCACCAAGAACTTACAGCGCGCATTGGGTCCGGACTGCCACCTCGTTCTTCAGCGGCTTAGAGCTGCTGGTAAGCTGAAATCCGAAGGCGGCAAGAACCCGAAGCTCTCAATCAAAGCGCCGACGTTTGTGCCGTTGAGTGGTCAAAGGGTTTATTGCATTACGCTGTGAGAGCTGGTCTCGGGAGCGGGATAGCGGGTACATGGTTCAAACGCGCCACGTTGAGCCACGGGTCCGGCCGAGGCCGGGAATTCACGCCATGAGCGCAATGAAAGGGCATCGCCGGGCTGAAGCAAATTCTACTGCCTTTCCGAAGTGCAAACGTCCAAAATTTACAATCCAAAAATAATATACGAATAAACAGCCCCCGTTATGCAATCCAAACCGTTCGACGAATCAACATGCAAAGGCTACACGAACGGCATGACGCCCGAAAAATTCATCGCCAAGTGGAAGGATTCGACCCTCAAGGAGCGGTCGGCTTCCCAGTCCCATTTCAATGACCTTTGCGACGTACTCGGGGTCGAAAAGCCCACGGATGTCGATCAGAAAGGCGATTGGTATTGTTTCGAACGCGGTGCCTCGAAAACCGCAGGCGGGGAAGGCTGGGCCGACGTATGGAAGCGCGGGCACTTCGGCTGGGAATACAAAGGAAAGCGGAAGGATCTGACCGCTGCCTATGCCCAATTGCAGCAATATGCCGTCGCCCTGGAAAACCCCCCGCTCCTGGTCGTGTCCGATATGGACCGGTTCGTTGTCCATACAAACTGGACGAACACCGTTTCCGAGGTCCACACGATCCAGCTTGAGGACTTGAAGGACGCGGGCAAACGCGACCTTTTACGGTGGGTTTTCACCGATCCCGAGCGGCTGAAGCCGTTGAAGACGATCGACGCCCTGACGCGGCAAGCCGCCGACAAATTCGCGGGGTTGGCTATCCGCCTTCATGAGCGGGGACACGATCCCCACCAGGTGGCGCACTTCGTCAATAGGCTTGTTTTCTGCATGTTCGCCGAGGACATCAATCTCCTGCCCCGGCAGCTTTTTAGTCAGTTGCTCGACAAGGCCTTCCACCGGCCCGACATCGCCCAGGGCCTCCTGGAACAATTGTTCGGGGCCATGCGGGCGGGCGGGCTTTTCGGAATCGATGAAATCGAATGGTTCAATGGCGGGCTGTTCGACAATTCCTCCGCCCTGCCTCTCACCCGCGACGACCTGAAAACGATCGGCGAGGCCGCAGCCCTGGATTGGTCGGACATCGACCCCTCGATTTTCGGCACGTTGTTCGAGCGCGGGCTGGATCCTGCCAAGCGAAGCCAGCTCGGCGCGCACTATACCGATCCCGAAAAGATTATGATGATCGTCCGGCCAGTCATTCTCGATCCGTTGTGGCGGGAATGGGAAATCGTAAAATCGGCGATCGAGAAGCCCCGTACTTCAGAGAAGCGCAAGCGCGATCTTTTAGGGGGCTTTCTTGAGCGCCTGCGGCAATTCCGCGTCCTCGATCCCGCCTGCGGCTCGGGAAACTTTCTCTATCTTGCCCTGTTGGGGCTTAAGGACCTTGAACACCGCGTCAACCTCGACGCGGAAGCCATGGGCTTTGGACGCCAGTTTCCGACCGTCGGGCCTCGAGCAGTGAGCGGCATAGAGCTAAATCCTTACGCCGCCGAGCTGGCACGCGTCACCGTGTGGATCGGGGAAATTCAGTGGATGCGAAAGAACGGGTTTGACGTTGACCGAAAGCCCGTTCTCAAACAACTTAACAATATCGAATGCCGGGATGCTATCCTGAATCCTGATGGCACGGCCGCCGCGTGGCCGTCAGTGGATGTGATTATCGGAAACCCGCCCTTCCTCGGTGCCAAGCTCATGAAACGCCGCCTTGGCGTCGAGACGACGGATGCTATCCGCAGCGCCTATGACAAACAACTGCCAGGCTTTACCGATCTCGTTTGCTACTGGTTTGAAAATGCCCGGGCGGCAATCGAGGCGGGAACAGCGGCCAGGGCAGGTCTCGTGGCGACAAACTCGATCAGAAAAAACACGAACCTTCCCGTCTTGCACCGCATTGCAGCGACGACCCAGATTTTTGAAGCCTGGAGCGAAGAGCAATGGACGGTGGACGGCGCAGCGGTGGACGTATCCCTGATTTGCTTCGGCCAGGTCAACGACCGGCCGACAAGACTCGATGGCCGCGTTGTAAATGGGATCAATCCTGATCTGACAACCGGCCTTGATCTGACAGCAGCCAAAGCGCTCCCGGAGAACAAGGATGGGGCATTCCTCGGCATCCAGAAAAGCGGCCCGTTCGACGTACCGGGCGCAGTTGCCAGAACTTGGATGAAAGAACCGTCGAACCCCAATGGACGGCGCAACTCTGAAGTGCTGAAGCCCTATTGGAATGGCGACGACCTCACCAGCCGACCCCGCGACGTATGGTTTATCGACCTCCCTCTTGGGCTGAACAAGGCGGACGCTGCCTTGTTTGTGAGGCCCTTCAATTACATTGCCTCGACACTGGATGAAGATGGCAAAACAGTTGAGCAACTGCGGGAAGCCAGCGGTAGCACAAGCGAAAGTTATCCATGGTGGCAGCCCTGGCGGCCGCGACCCGAAATGCGCGCCCGGATTGAGCAACTAAGCCGTTACATCGTGACCGCCGAAACGGCCTCGCATCGAATTTTTATCTGGCTTTCCTATCCCGTACTTCCCGACAAAAACCTGATCGTGATCCCTCGGGAAGACGATCTGATGTTCGGCCTGCTCCAAAGCCGCTTTCATACAGTGTGGTCTCTCCGCAAGGGGTCCGATCTGGAGGATCGGCCGCGATACACGCACACCAGCACGTTCGCTACCTTTCCCTTCCCGAAGGGAATGACCCCCGCCGATCCGGTTCCGTTCTCGCGAGCGCTACAATCGGCGGCGGCGATTGAAAAAGCGGCGGCCAGGCTCAATGAATTGCGCTGTGCATATCTCAATCCAGTGGACCAGGTGACGAAGGTGCCCGAGATCGTCCCAGGCTTTCCCGACCGCCTGCTACCGAAGGATCAAGCCTCTGCTCAGGAACTTGCCGGACGAACTCTAACCAACTTATACAATGAGCGGCCCGCCTGGTTGGACAATGCACACAACGCGCTCGACGCCGCCGTTGCCAAGGCGTACGGCTGGCCCGCCCATCTTCCGGACGAGGAAATTCTGGCGCGTCTCCTGGACCTGAATTTGCAACGCTCGAAGTCGTGACCAGTCGCAGGGGCCCTTCCATGGCCAGGCGGCCCTGGACCCTCTCCGGATCGAGCGCCGCGCCGTGGCAGAAGGGGCGTCACACCCCGGGATGACGGGCCGTATCGCCTAGCGGGGCGTCCGGCCGCTGGCTTAGTAGTCCGCCGCGAGGCGAAGTCCGTGAGGAAGGTATTGAAGGCTACGTTGTCCCAGTGATGCTTAATCGATAGCTGCATTGTGCCTCTCCATCTGTGTTTTCGATGGAGCGCGCAGCCGGGACGGCACTCGCTTAAGGTGATTTGTCGCAAAACAGGAAAAGCATTCCGCAGCGCCCGACACCACTGGTCTCCGCCACCCCGTCACCCCCGATCATCCTAGTCGCCGGATCTTGCGTTATTCAATCAACCACCGCGCATAGGCCCGGACGTCGATCATGGGAACGGTTCCAATCTCCTGCAGCCGGGCGATCAGTTCCATCAGGAAGGCAGTAGCGGGCTTGCCGCCTGTCGTCACTGCCGTCTGCCCGTCTACGCTGCGGCCGAACCAGCCGTGCGCGGCCACGCATCCGATATCTAGCAGACTTTCATCCGGGGCGCTGTCGAGGAGGTCCGTCATGGTTTTGCCCATGGGCGGGCTCCAGTCGCTTTCGAATGTGAGGATGCCGCTGAGAATGTGGTGTGGTTTCTTAGCCTCGGCCTTTCCGCCGAGCCATGGAACCGCCAGACTGGTCCGATCAAGCTTGCGGACACTGGCTGCCTTGTCGCGGGCATAGCCCACATACATCGCGTTGAGCGTCTGTTTCGCCTCAAAGATAGCATAGACACTTTCGGCCGGGATGATCTTGATGCCGTGCATCTCGAAGATTAAAGGCGTGTACTGCCGGTCGTAGATGACGACATCGATCTGCTGGCTGAACGAGCCGTGATTATCGACGACATGAGCGGTGTCCACCTGATATCGCTTCGGCAGATAAGTGTTCAGCAGATCGACCCAGACGGCTTCGCTCGCGTCGCCCTTCGTGCCGGGATGGGCGAACGATTTGCGCGCCTGATTCAAGCTCTGCTCGACCTTGTCGTGGAGCCCGGCGAGCAATTCATGCAGCGACCATCCGCTCATTTGACAAACTGCCCCCATGTACCGTTGATCGCCTGCGCTGCGGCGGCGCTGATCCTTTGTTTCTCAGCGGCGGTCAGGTCGTCCGAAATTACGTTGTTGGTGTTGGCCGGATCGACGAACCGGGCGTTCGGCAAGCGGTCGCGGAGATATATGAGGCACGCGAGTACCCGTTCGCTCAGGGTAGCGTGGTTGGTGTTGCGCAGCGCCTCGATCACGGCCAACTCGACATAGAAGGACGGGAAATCGAGGCCCTTCTGGTCTCGCCACAGCTTAATAAGGCGCGACTCCTGCTGGCGGCCGCCTGCCCAGACGGTCGCGATATGTGTCTGAACATTGGTTTTCGTCCAGGTATTGGCGCGGCGGCGATACAGGCTGTGATCGCTCGATAGCGAGTTCTGCCGCTTCGCGGGAACTAGGTCCACATCGTAGCCATTAACCCGGATGTTGATGGAAACATTTTGGCGCTTGGGCGCGTAGCCGACCGCCGTCAGCTTCTTGAACAGCAATTCGTATATCTGCTGCAGCGTTTCGGCGGTGTCTTCTGAAAGCGAAATAAACAGGTCGATATCTGTGCCGCTGTGGTTGGCGGTTCCCTTCGCGAAAGACCCGCTCGGGTTCACCGAAAGCAGCTTGTTGCCCGCCCACCCTGAAATCACAGGCATCAAGGCTGCCTGAACGCCTCTCACAGGCGAGGAAAGTCCCGTATCGACGGCCTCGCGGGCCAGTATTCCCTGCAGATAGGCGTCGCTCATCCGGTTTCGATCCCTATAGCGGGTCCGACTGGGCGGCCGCCTTTTTCCTGTCCGCGTTTGCGATCATGTTCTTGACGCTTTCGCTCGCTTTCTTGCGCCTGACATCCTCGTTAGTGAAGGCAATGTCGAGCGTGTCTCGCGGGTCCCAGCGGCTATGGTCAGGCGGGGCCAACCCATAGCGTCGCCGCAGGTCGGCGGCGAGATCAAGGGCGCAGAGACCGACGCGGCCGTACTGGTAGCGCCTTTCCTCCCAGACCTCGTCCCAGTTCGGCGGCCCTGAGTGCTGCGCGAATGCGACTATCGTGCTGTCGGCCACCGCGATCTCGTTGGGCAGGGACAGGGTGCGGTACATGAGGGCCGCGTCCAGCGTTTTCCAGTCGAGGTCGGCCGGGAATTCCAGTCCCGGGGCGTCGACCTGCGGGATCAATTCGTCGTCGACGTACTCGCCCTGGTCATGGATCACGTCAACGCAGCGAAGCACGAACGGGTCCAGCATGCAGACGACGCGCGCGGCGACATAGGTGGCGTGCCGCTCGCGCTCTTCCTCCGTGTCCCTGACGACCGTCCATCGGTGACCGTAATAAGTGACCGCGACAGTACCTCCCGTCGTCAATGCTGCCGTGCCTATCGCCGTCAGGATGGCAAGCGGCCAGCCGCTCCAAACGAAGTCGCCGGAGGCTGTCGCCGGATCGGTGGCCGCGTGGGCGGACGACATGCATGACGCGAGAGCCAGCGTGACGGCGGGGATGATGGTCTGCCGATTGAAGTTGATCATCGTCCGAATTCACCTCCACCAGATCGAACAAGTCTGGTGGAATGACGCCAACTCCCTCTTTAATTCGTTGTCGTCGATGCTCTCCGTGCTCTCGCCATACGGAGACCGAACGAAGGGCAGCCCCACGTAAACCGTTGTCGAGGCGACAGCCCCGTCAGCCTTCTTGAGTGCGTCTAAGGCGGTTTTCGCGATCATGGTTTTGTCGGGATCGACCACAAAGGCATCCCTGCCTTCGAAGATCGAAAACCTCAGGCCTTTGTAGGTATCGTCGTAAAAGGCTTTGACTATGCCAAGGATTCCATCCGTAGGATAGGCTTTCGTCGACGGCCCGATAACCTTGGCTGGGAATGCTTTGTCCGCGACCTGGAGCCATCCTGGCTTACCAGCACTGATCTCCGGAATCTTTTCGGTATCAAGCGACACCTCGATCGAGTTGCGGTCACGTGCGCATGCAAGTTCCACGATCCCAAGCTGATCTGGGACCATCGGTTTGTCGTTGTATAGTTCAATCCGAAGCTTCGCCGTGATGCCGTCGAAAGAGTACGAAATAGTCGACAGGGATGGTTTGACCTTGGCTGTTTCCGTCGCAGTCGAAGGAATGCTGGATGCCAACACGGCAAGCAGCGCGTATGCAATTCTTTTCAAAATTGACGTCCCCATGGCGACGATGATGCCGATCCCCGCGTCACACTACAACCTCATGCATTCACGGCAAGTCAGTTGACCTTTGTCTCTTGCGTCATGCCGCGCGCCTAGCGATTATGGCTACCACTGCGACCGCGGAGGAGGTCGCTTCGAGGCAGAGGGCAGCCAATTGACGCGTCGCGGTCCTGCGGTGCTGGAGGTGGACGGCGAGGTCGACCGCCGCCCGCGCATGTGCCCGGACCTCCTTATAGCCTTCCCCCGGAAGCTCGTGGCGCACGTATGCCTCGAGCATCCTCTTCGCGTCGGTCTGGCTCGGTTTCACCCCGTCGGCGCTCTCGTGGACCCCTTCGACGAAGACGGCTTGCCCGAGGCTGATGAGCACCTCTCGGCACACCAGCCCCACCGCCTGCCAGTCCTCCTCCGCCGATGCCATCGATAACTGCGTACGGGCCTTCGCGAGAGAACGGTCCACACGTTCCCAGCCAGTCGGTTCGCGCTCGGTGACGGGGCTGGGGTTGTTCACCCTTATTACGGCTGCCGTCATAGGGCCGGAGAACAGCTTCCTGACATACTCCCGCCGCTCAGCATATGTGCCCCAGCCCTGCGCCTTCCAGTGGTTATACCAGTCCCACAGGCTGTCATGCGGGTTTTCGTACTTGATACCGGCCGCCGCGCATCCTTGGACAAGGCGCGCCTGGCGTGCGCCGTAGTAGTCGTCCACGTCCTGGATCGACTGCCCTCCGGTCGCCACCGCGATCATCATCTCACGGTGGATGATGAGGTCAGGGAGCAGCGTCGCCGGGCCTTCCATCGGGTCGCCGGTCTGCTTGACGACGATGTCCTCCGGGACGCGCAGATCGCGTCGGCTGAGGACGGCCTCGGCGATGCGCTTGCGATCCCTCTGCGGGAGGGCAGCCAGGGCCTCGACGAAAGGCTGCGGGACGCGGACGACGACGACGCCCTCCCCAGAAGAGCCTAGCACGCCGTAGTCGATATGGGCGTGCAGGAGCAGCGCCGACAGGTCCCCGCGCCTCAGGCTGTCCAGGTAGGCTCTCGCGTTCTCTCCGTTCGTCGTCGAATCAGTCATGCGGTCATGAAATGCGCGACCGCCCAGTTCCGCAAGCCCCAGTCGTAAGGCGGACCTTCAGCAGTGCGGCAGGACGATGAGTCGAGGTCAATCGACATCTGGCCAGAACTCCTGATCCTGGTCTTCCGCTTCGATCTGTACCTGCTCGACGACGCGCTTCCATTGAGCGACGACCTTCGAAGCCCGGCCCTCCCATGCCTGTTCCAGGCTAGCCAGCAGGATCGGGTCGGCCATGACCATCGGATCGAGATCGGCGTACGGAGTTTCGTGGCCTTGTCGGCGGCGCCTGACGACCTGCGCGAGCAGGTGTAGGTAGGCCTGCGGGAGGATGGCGTCCGGGTGTTCGCGGTACTGTCCGAAGCGCTCGGCTCCGTCACTGGTCAGGTCTGCGATGGAGCTGTCGTTGGCGAAAACCAGAAATTCGACGTCCCTATCGAACCGCTCGAACAGTCCGGCTATCAGGTCTGGCTGAACGTTGGAACCACTGATCTCCGATGCCAGGCAGAACATGGCACATAGGTAGCAGTCGCCGTACTCGAGATCGGAAAGGTCCCGGCTCGCGGCGTCCCGGATGGCGACGGCGAACGCCAGCGACCCGAGCATGGCGTTGTCCCGCGCGTAGTCGAACAGCATGCGCTCGACCGCCTTCTCGCCAACGCCGCGCTGGAAGGATTTCTCGGCGGCCTCGACTATCCTGGCCTCGCGGACGTTGTCCCCAAGCGTCCGGCGACCTTTTCGACCACGTAAGATGGGAACGGCGCAGCCTTATCCTTCGGCTGCTTAACAGTCTTTTTCCAGAACATAGTCCCCCTGACGGGTGCGATCCTAAGCACCCACGGCGGCAGCCGCAACTTTTTCGACCTGGATCCTGTCGTAAGCACATGAGTTGTCCGGGTTAGGTAGCACCCGAGTTGTGCAATGGCGAAACCACCGGAGATCGGCGAAATAGTGGAGCGCATGCGCTCTGGGGAGAACAGAAGCAAGATCGCCCGTGAATTTGGAACGTTCGCAGCAACAGGCACGGGAGAACTGATACCCACAATGGATGCAACTGGCTGCTGGTAGAAACTACCTCAATATGCTGAAAGGTTTCTCCGGCGGCAACGAGGTCACGAGAAAGTTAGATGAAGCGATCGTGTTGAACATGGAAGCATTTAGACTATCGCCTCTCAGCGGACCGACGCACGGTGGAATCCTCTACCAACGTTGTGCAACATCACGGTATACCCCGGCGTGACGTAACAGCGTCGTGGCCTACAGGCGTAACATCGGAGTTGACATCGACTATTTGTGACAAGGTAGCTTCAAGCCTAAACCTTGAGGTGACACCACATGAGCCGGATAGGCTACGCCCGCGTCAGTACGATCGATCAGGACCTCGATACGCAAATCGCCAAGCTGAAGGCCGAAGGGTGCAGTATCATCAGGTCGGAGAAAGTCTCTGGGGCCAGCCGTGATGACCGAACCGAACTTGCAACCATCATCGACTTTTTGCGGCCGGGAGATGAGCTGATCGTTACACGGTTGGACCGGCTCGGCCGCGACACCCGCGACGTTCTGAACCTGATCTACGAGTGCGAGCAGCGAGGAGCGTTCGTGACCGTATTGGACCCGCATGTCTCGACACGTGGAGAGATGGGCCACATCGTGCTGACCGTGCTCGGCATGGTAGCGCAAATGGAGCGCCGGTTCATAAAAGAGCGCCAACGCGAGGGAATTGAACAAGCCAAGCGCGAGGGAGTCTACAAAGGCGGCAAGCGGCGTATAGACCGAAACCGTATTTTTCAACTGCAGCTTGAGGGTCTGGGGCCATCTGCAATTTCCAATGAGATGGGCTGCTCAAGGATGCAAATCTACCGGGTTCTTAACCAAACCGAGTCTCAACAGACCGAGCGAGATAAAAGACAAATCGCCCGCTCGTGGCTCAAAACCCCAACGTGATCGAATGAAAAACCTGACGCTCGTCGGGGTCTATATCGAGGAGTTTCGCTAGGTCGTCATCAACTGTTGCCGGTGTTATATGCGTCTTCAGTCCAAACGCAGTCGATACCAATATAAAGTATTGAGCCATTCTCCCAACGTCGAAGTAAAGGTTGCGAAGAGCCCGCTCGTGTCGATACCGCCACTGGAATCGTCTGAAATCGGCTACAAGCAGGACGGTGCAAGCGGCCGTTAATGCTTGTTCGTGTCCAATCAAGCCTGACGATATCTGTTTCCGAAACACCCCCTTCTTAACAAGTTTCAATCGATCCTGACTGATGTTATAGTCGTATAGCCCGGGCTCAATTCCGTTAATATCAAAGATGGCTAGAAATGGGTCAAACGCGAAGCCGACACCATGCAGGATATTGTGGATATGGTCCTCAACATTAGGTACGTGGTAGGGGCGTGAAACTGAGAATCCATGGAATAAGAGACCATGGAGCAAAGCCGCATCCGTCTTTCCGCCCGAAGAAAATGCTAAGGTCGTGACACGGTTCGCCAATACCTCTCCGACAGATTCGTTTTCGGGAAGATCGGCCGCCTCTGGTAGCTGTATTGCCTCCTCCTCCTTTATTGGCTCAGGTAGGGGAAGATTACTTTCATCCAACATATCCCTCAGCGCAGTACATCGGATGCGTTCGTAATCCTCGCCCTCGTCGAGAAACATGCTTCGTCTCGACCACAAGTAATAGCTCAGGGCAAAGGTCCAATTTCGAGACGTCCAGTGCTCCACGCCCTCAGAACCCGTCTCAACCGGATCCCAACTTTTGGCGAGCAGGCCCGTTTCCTTCAAACTGGTCAATACGTGATCCGTACGAGGGTGATCGCCGCATAGCGCATCAAGCAGATCGCGCTTCCGAACCTTGTAACGCTGCTGCCCTAACGCATCGCTAATCTGCACTTCGCCACGCTTGCCAACAAAATTGGGTCTGATCGTAAGCACTGGCTTCCATTCCAACGCAAGGGAACGTTTAGTCATTTCGATGCCCTTGCTGGCCGCCTACTGCTGCGCCGTAGATTACTCCCTCGACGAGGGGATCTAAACCTAACGCAGCGCCTACAGCTTCATCGTCCAAGCCGTGCTGGACGAGGCAATTGAGTTGCAGGCTCTTCGCCACAATGTCTAATGTTCCACAGAGATGGCCGACATCCATGTAAATAGCGCGAAAGCTCCTTGGCTCCCTATACCGATACATGCTGCGGTCAAATTTGCTCGTCATCACGATAACGGCATCAACGGCGAAGGACGCGCGAAGCGGCCCCGAGAACAAAAGATGGCGTTGAGACTCTGTGACATCGAATTTAGCGATTTGATCGAGCGAGCTATCCGTCACGTTGAAGTGGTATATCCCTTTCGGCAGATCCCTCACATTCCAAGCAAACAGATATGCCTCTGTTGGGTGTCTGGAGCCGCCGGAAGGGCTCGTCTTGCCAATCGCATCGGCCATTAGCGAACGATCATCTGCAAGTCGCCTTTCTCGCAGCTTGCCGAATACCGATGACATCAAAATTCCCATCTTGCTTCGATCGCAGACCGTCAGGTCATATTCATTGACCCACAGATGCGCGAATAACTCATTTAGCGTGGAAAGCGCTTTTGGGGTGGGGGGTACTTGCCATTTCGAGACAACGCTCGAATACGACTTTGTGCGCTCCATATCGGGTGCGTCGCGAACATACGAGACCATCCTCTTAAAATCGATATCTCGTCCGTCTCGCGAATAGTCTACAAACGGATAGTTTAGTGTCGCCAAATGATAATCAGCGGCATCGACCCAGCCCCATGCAGACCATGCCGACAATAATACTTGAGCTCGTCGATGCGTCGCATTATCTGGCTCTACCAAAAGTCCGAGCTCTTCAAGGCAATCGATAGCCGTCTCTATGCTTTGGAGCTCAAAATTGTATCGGTCTGCAAACTCCCTAGAGACTGCCGAATTGGTGTCACCGTCCGCAAAAGCCACGAGGAGCATCGTTGCGAGGCGGCCGCAACGATACTCCACGCATGTTTCAAGGTTCGCAACTCGCCAACGATCGGCACTGGTTCCCGAAGGATATAGGCGGACTGCCGAATGCGTAACCAGATATCCCATGTGCTATTCGCAGCGGTCGATGCGGATCGGGTCTACTTCGATTTGTCCGTGTTGTCCCCGCTGGACTTATCTCGAAGAAGCCAAGGCTCGGCCTTCATCTGCTTCAACGCCCCGACAGGCTGACCAAGCACTTCTATTATCACATCCTCGCCTTTCGCCGGGTCCCTGTAAACACGTACCAATTCTTCACGGCCGCCCTTCTCTGGCATAGTACCTCTCCGTTGGTGTGAGTAAGATGCGTGGTGCGAGCACTCTGCAAACAAGCAGAGATATTACGATACAAAAAAATTGGAGAGTTGTCAGTAGCAGTCTTTTCTTTCATGACCGAGTTCGCCATGGTGAGGCGAAGACGTGCGGGCATTGCCCGCAGCAGAGCGGTGAGAGACCCCGGGTAGCTTGGGGAAAATGACGCCAATCGAGCTTGCTGTCATCATCTGCGCAAAGCTTACTCTTGCTGGTGGCTATTGGCTACCGTATTGGTAAGTGTCCACTGCTATTATCAGTTCCCGAATGGATACCGAAACGACCCCTACTCCTGCTGTCTGCAACGATCAGTGGCTTCATGCCATGACCGCTGCAAACGCGTGGCGCGGACGTTGCCTTGATTTGTTCGCTCGGAGCGAGGCCGCCGTTAGCGAGACACTTCTTGTACTGGCGAATTCGTCGAGGCATGGCGCTGTAGTGAAACTGCCTCATCTGGTCGGACAGCGCTTCGAAGAATTGGCGACTTTGATTGGACCGACTGGGGCTTTTGCTTCGGAAGGAAAGGCATCCGCAGCAGCACTGTTGGCCTTCCGTCCGCACGAGGGTTTGCGCGCATCGCTTGCCCACGGCGTCGGTAAAGTTGTGCTCGACCAACAAGGGGGTTGGTTGCTCGTGCTGCGAACACTTGCGTTTCGATCAAAACAGCCGCAACGCACAGTTCTTGTTATTGAACAGAACGAGGCTGACGAAATAGTCAAGTCACTCCAAACAACTGGGCGACGACTCGTTTCGGAGCTGGGAAACTTGCGACACACCCTAGGCTCGACCTGAATGTACGACAAGTTTGGCTTCCGAATCGGCTCCAAACGCTCGATGGCGGCAAGTCTTTGCGAGCGCGGTGCGACACAGGCCGACTTGGTCGCAGCGACCGGAACGACGCAATACAACATGCTGAAAGATGCCGAGCGGCGCGGGCATCGTGTTATCGTCAAGGGCGATCGATATTGGCTTATCGCGGTCGGGGACAGTGTAGCCGCAAAAGGCTCCAGCAAGATCGGCACTACCCTCCCGCCGAAGAAGCAGGCCACCAGCCCACGGCCCGTTGCAAGCCAAGAATGGCTGAGGGTCGAAGGCGCGCCAGTTGCAGCTGTCCCCTCCATCCTGAGTGTTATCGGATGGCACGGCGAGGAATCGCCGAAGGATATCGTTGCCCGGAAGGCTGAGGACATTGCCAGAACCGGGTGGACGCTCTGGGTTGTCCAGTCATGGAAGGCGAAGACTGACGCAGTGCAGGCATTCGGCAGGGCATATCCCGCAGCCTTGGTTTATTTCATCGAAGGCGGTTCGATGCCAGCTGGAATGTCTCAGGCTGCGGTGCAGATGTCCGAAGATCGGCGGATTTGGGAACCGCTACCGGAGGGCATCGGAAAGGTGACCGGTAAGCTCGCTGGAGCGACGGCGCTTGTGCTCGACCAGCTTACATCATGCGACGGAGCCACAGTCGACCTATGGCGATTTGTGGAGTATCCCGGCAATGATCCTCTCAGGTTCATTCGAGGTGCTTCGACCGCTTGCGTGATCCCCGCGATGAGCATGGTTGCGGGAATGAAATCTCGTCATCGTCACGTAGTGGCGATAGGCCGGTTGGCAGGGCCGTATGGAGCCTATCTACGCTGATGTTAGAATTCATTGCGCACTGCCGATTCTAAATACTCGACACGAACGACACATTCCGGTGAGCTCTCAGCGCTCCCCCTATCGTCCAATATCATATGGTAAACGCTGATCCGCGAATTGTGAGAAAATTCGAATCTACTGGCAAAGAAGGTCGCCTTCTCCGAATTCATTAATTGCGGTGTGATGTGATATTTATCCTGTATCTCCTGCGTAATTTTAGCGAAGTCGCCAGTGCATTTTTCTGCCATTGAATCTTTTGGATAGTTCCGCGAATAATCCAAGTTTATTCTTTTAAGTTTCTCGTTTCGGAAAAGAAAATTGATTGTAAAATCCTTTCCGTTAATATTTCTTGGCCGCTTTGAAAAATATTCCACGCCGTCACCGGATGAATCAGACTCGAATACGTCGATTTTGTCTTTAAGCTGGTCTGCGGTTATCCCGAAGGGAAACTCTGCAAATCCGGTGAGGTCGTTTGCGCGCGCATTCAACTGCAGGAATGGTATCAAGGCACATCCAAGGGCTGCAATCTCCCACCTAGCCAGCATTCTGTTGCTCCTAGCAGCCATCTAGCGCTCGAATTGAGTATATTAGGTTCTTGCTTTTTCTTCGGACCGTCTCGACGACTGATCGCCCTACGCATGTTTGCGATTTGCGTTTGAACGTATAGCGAGCAAGAAAGCGGCCTCCAGGTTGTGGATCAAGGCTAACGAGCTGCAGCCGCTTTTCGAGATTGCCGTAGAAGGCGGTTATGGCCGTCGCAGAGAGTGGTCCCCGATTGCGCTTCTCTGGAACGACATATTGGGCGGCTTGATCACCGTTGCCGTCCCCAAGCGCATAGTAGAAGGCCCTAACAGTTGTGGCCGCGGTTCCGTACTCTTCAGTAATGTCTTCGGCGGGCGAGACCTCGACGGCGCTCGCCAACAGAGGCGCATGATGGTGTCCCGTGATCGCAGCTGCCTGACCGGCCAATCGGACCTCGACGTCCTTCCCCACGAGGGAACGCAGCAATGGCTCCGTGGCGGTCGTCGGGGAGAGCTGAACGGTTGAGACCGGCGCGGCTTCGTTCGCGAACTCGTCACCTGTCAGGCATATGGGCGAAGTAAGTCGGAGTATGTAAGCAGGCTCGGGCTCGTCACCCGCTGTCACATCTTCGAAATTGGGAGAACCCGGAAATATCTTGTAGGTGAGTTGGCCAGCCAGATGCTCCGGTTGTCCTTTGGAGATGTCAAAGCACTGGCTCGCCTCCAGCCGAACTGACGGAACCGGCAACGTGAGCACAATCGCGATCAGTGATCCGAACCATTTGCTGATTGATCTCATATCTTGGCCTTCCGCCACCCAGCCCACCACGCCTCCCATTCGGAACAGAACCATCTCTCGCCCCGGGCCGGGTTGATGCGTGTCGCCGAATAATATTCCTGACCGGGCACGTGATAGATGTGCTCGCCGCGATCGTTGATATTTCCCTTGATGTCACAGCCGATCTTGCGCACCGCGCTAAAGGACGATGACGTACCGGAATAATGAACTGCTGGGAGCGGACGCTGCGTGTCTGTGGCAATGTAACCGACGGAAGCTAGGCCAAGCAGCGCGAGCGAAATTGGAAGGCGAGCCCGAAGGAACGTATGCCTCCAAGACCTTCGCCTCCGGTAGGCCCACAGATGAATAGGCTTCCCCATCGCCATCTCCCCCGAGGAGAAGAATGCGTCCAGTTGAACGAAAAGTCTAGATTCTGGAACTAGAGACGCTTCACTCAGGCTGAGCTGGACGAACGTGCGCCATCGCTCTAGGAGTTTCCCAAACATACGGAAGGGGGCAACATGCCGCTGAGGGAACAGGGCGTCGTTGACGCGATTGAGGGGTGGCTGAATGCAAATGGTTTCTCGGAGGTGAGAGCCCTAAAGGCCGGTGAGCGAGGCTACGATATCCAGGCCAAGCGCGACGATACGGGCGAACGCTGGCTGGTTGAGGCAAAGGGCGGTGCGTATTCTGGTGCCGACACCTCCAATGACGCTTGGGTACGGACGGGGGCCGCGTTTTTGATGACCGCCGGTTGGCGGTTTGAGGAAGGCATACGGGGCGAGCGGTTCGCCCTTGGCATTCCAAAATCGCGTTGGTTCGATGTCCATGTTGGTCGGATATTGCCAGCGCTGAAGTACCTCGGCATCTCGGTATTTCAGGTAAGTGACGACGGAAGCGTGACTTTTATCGAGAACTTCCCCCGACCCGAGTAGGCGGCAGCTGCCGAGATAGCCCTAGTCGCGAGAACAAAGGGCTATTCGGCGCTATCCTCGTCGCTTTCATCCGCAGGGACTTCGTCGTCCGGCAAAGGCTGTTGCTCCTCAACGTAAGCCTGACAGCCTTCATTGAAGGATTGGCTGTTGCCGTCGCAGTCGGTGGCGTCTGAAATACCATTTCGCTCGGCCCAGTCGTATCCTGCTTGGTGCCCCGAACAGTCAGCGGTGCAGTCGTAGCCCTCGAAGGTCTGCTGGGCCATTGTGGGCGACACCCACAGGCCCAGCCACAGGGTCGCAGCAAACACTGCAGGTTTGATCATCGATCTTGAGCCTCAGGACTTCGACCGCCGACCGGCAGCCCGCTTGGCGGCTGGCTTGGAGGCTTTCACGGCCGCCTTCCGGCCGAGCCCTGAGGATTTCGCCAGTGCCGATCGCTGGGCGGCGTAGTTCGGTGCCACCATTGGGTAGTCTCGGGCCAATCCCCATTTGGCTCGATAGTCCTCCGGCGTTAGCCCGTAGTGGACGTTGAGGTGCCGCTTCAGCGACTTGAACTTCTTCCCGTCTTCCAAGCAGACGATGTAGTCGGGAAACACGGATCTCTTAGGACTAACCGCCGGGATGAGTTCAGTCTTCGCCGGTTGTGAAGGCTTTCCGATGGCCGACAACGCAGAATTGACGCTGGCGATTAGGTCCGGCAGGCCGTTCGCCGGAACTGCGTTCTTTTGGACGTATGCGGATACGACCTCAGCCGTGAGCTCCAGAATGTCAGTGCTTGCCACTGATTCACTTTCGTTTGCCATCGTCAGATTCTCCAAGGGGTACAAATCTCTCCTAGTCAATGACGGGAATATCTGCAACATCGCGGCCGAAAAGCTTGTCACCCTCCACCACTTGGTGAGATGTTATTGGAGGACTTGTTAGTCTACCTTTCGAACCGGGAGAGACGGTTTTTTAGCACGACAAGCACATCGCCATGCCCGCATATTCCGGGAAAGCTCAACCCTACTTGGATGCGATTGCCGACGGCATATTTGCCTCCCAATATGTGAGAGATTGGCTGATCAAAGGCACCTCTGCCGAGGCTGACTATACGGGAAGCTCCGTTCTTGTAGACGAGCAGCGCACGAAACGCTGGCAGACGCGGCCCACAAAACAGCCGTTCTGGGCCAACTATTGGTGTGGCCTGGACAGCCGTTGCACGTGCCGAATACCCGACAGCAAGGGCCTTGAATCAGACGCTATCTTCTTCTTTCGAAATTCGCAGAATCGCGTTCTCGCAATCCATACCGAGTTCAAGCACCCCGGCGAGCGCTTCGGTTATGGGCAGCCTGAGGCTTATCCCCTCCGGGCCGCCTGCTTCGCCAAAACTTACTCAACTCGCAAGACGCTTAATGCTCACCATGACTGGACGACAGTGATCTTCTGCGGTTCGGAGACCGCATCCGATCCAAGACTCAAAAACTTCGAGAGAGTTATTTACCACTCCGAAGCCGCAACGGTCATCGACACATATCCCAAGGGCTACTGACCAGCACTCCGCATGTTCCACGGCAGGGCATACTTCTTGATCAGACCAAGCTCCAGCCCAGCGCTGCCGTGAACCGGCAGGCCGTTCCATTCAAGATCTGGAGGGAATGCGGCATAGATATCGATCGTCGGATGCGTCGCCAATTCGCCGACGATGATCGCGTTGATCCGCAGGCTTGTTCGCTGGGAGACCCCGGGCCGACCGTAGAAATAGAGGCGTTTGGCGAGCCCCATGGTTGCCACTCCGACATACAGGACGATATCGCGCTTGGCGAAGGCATACACGCCCACCGCCGTCGGCAGCTGCCGGTCGATGACTAGGCGCTGCTCCGGCGAGAGAATCCAGCTGCCGACGTGCTCGAAGCCACCAGCCCTGAGATCGCTTACAAGAAGACGTGGTTTGCTCGGTTTTGCCGCTGCCCCAACCGAGGTGAGATTGGCCTTCTCTCCAGAGCCGAAGCCTGCGCTCCGGAGCACACCATAGGCGAATTGGTAGCGAATGCCGAGAACTCGAGCTATCTCCGCCGTGCTCATGCCCGACTTCGCTAGCTCGCGGATTTTCTCAGATTTGCTCATGCCGGGACTTTGCCGGGGTCTTCGGACGGAAGGCGCGATACCAAGTCCTTCAGCCGCCTTTGCGCAGCATCGAGATTATTGGGGTCGGTCTTAGCGGATAGCGCTTCTCGCGGCTTGCGACCGAGGAAATAGGCGATACGTTCCGCGTTTGCGCCGCTCGGATGTGGAAGCCCGTCCAGCACTCTAGACTGCGCGATCGCCCCCGATTTCACTAGATGATGAACCCCAACTGCTGCCTTTGGTCCGAGCGGTATCCACACAGCGTTCGGAAGCGCTGCTGCTTCTTCCCGAAGGAACTCGTCGATCATCCGCCTGAGTGACGGATGAGAGGTCATCGGCGGGTGCCCGTTATAGTTCGTCGATCCCACGAATACGGGATATCGCAACGCTGAAGTGAAGTGGACAAGTCGCTGATGAGTTGACCATAGAGCCGCGGTTGAGGTGACCCCCAGCCAACCTGCCAGTCCGATGTGGTCCAGCATTGCCACTAGGTTGGTTCGCATTGGGCCTGAAAAGGATGCGAACACTTTGGCAGCAGCTAGCGCTGACTCGTTGGTGTCACCTGCAACTAGTCTTCGACGAAGCTCAATCAGAGCGTTACCAGCCTGCTGCGCACCCGGCGTAATGCCAACTAGGACGACCCGTGCATTGCGCTCAATGTGCTCGAAAGGTGCGTAACTGATAGCAAGGTCTCCCGCTCGTTCCAGCAAAAGCCTCCCGCTTAACGTCACATCGGAGCGCAGCGCAGCTTCGCTGGTTGAGCGGATGACCGAGGAGTAGAGGGCGAGTTGAGCGGACATGTTCGCCTTATAGCTCGGACCCCACAGTAGGCAATGCGGGCATCTGGCGGAAGTCACGGGGATCATGCAGATTGGGAATTATGTGTAACCTCTACAACATCACCACCAGCCAAGAAGCCATCCGCCAGTGGACTCGTGCCCTGCGGGATATCGTGGGCAACCTCGAGCCATCCATTGACATCTATCCAAATCAATTCGGCCCTGTGGTTCGCAACGCAGCGGACGGTCAGCGCGAGCTTGTCAACTTGCGATGGGGAATGCCGACGCCGCCGGAACGCATCAGAGGCAACGTGGACTCCGGCACCACCAATGTCCGCAATCCCCAATATGCCCACTGGCAGCAATATGTCGGAGTGGAGCACCGGTGC
Organism: Mesorhizobium sp. M1A.F.Ca.IN.022.06.1.1; assembly: GCF_003952605.1. Lineage (NCBI taxonomy): Bacteria > Pseudomonadati > Pseudomonadota > Alphaproteobacteria > Hyphomicrobiales > Phyllobacteriaceae > Mesorhizobium > Mesorhizobium sp. M1A.F.Ca.IN.022.06.1.1. The sequence continues at coordinate 2,277,467 of NZ_CP034455.1, forward strand.
GTTGTGCCGGTGACGAGTTTTGCGGAACCCAGCCCTACGCCAAACGACAAAGATCCAGAAACCGGCATTCAGCGAAACTTCTGGTTTGCACTGAACGAGGAGCGCCCGTTGTTCTTTTTCGCCGGTTTGTGGACGCCTTGGCACGGAGTCCGCAAGGTCAAGGAAGGCCCCGGTGATCATGAAGTCTATGGCTTCATGACGACTAAGCCCAACGCGTTGATTGCTCCCATTCACGAGAAGGCAATGCCGGTGATCCTGACGACGCAGGATGAAGTGGAGACTTGGCTCACAGCGCCGTGGCCTGAGGCGCGGCACATGCAGCGCACAGCGCCTGACGATGCTTTGGTGATCGTCGAGAAGCCTGCGACGCAGATCAAAGCGCCTGCGCCAGGACCTACACAAGGCTCGCTGTTTTAGCCTGCATCATCTCGCCAGATCACTTTGCGGACCATGCGGATTTCGACAAGTCGCCTGACCCGTATCTTCGCGCTTTGGACGGCACTGGGCAGCAGAATGTCGACGTCGAACTCCCGGCGGCGGCAACGCTCGCATCGCATGTATCGTTCCACATCCCAGAACGGGATATCCCCCATCAGCTTGAGGAGGTCCCCGGCAGATAGTGCCGCGTGATGTTGCAGTTGATGCACCGGACGCGGATCAGCTGCCCAATCTCATGCGCACGGCATAGGGTCTGCACAACGCGGCGAGTTCTTCGGCTGGGCTCCGGCATGAGTTACGAATAGGAACCTATTCCTCGCCGAGTCAATTCGATCTTGACAATTTTGTTCCTTTTTTGTTCCCTATCAAAATGAACAGTCTGGAGTGATGAAAATGGACCAGATCGTCAGGCTAGATAGCCGCCAAGAGGCTGTGCTTCAAGCCACCGCAGACAAGTTCATCGCCCTCCACAAGGGCGATGCCGTGAAGGCACTCAAGGAAATGATCGTGCTCAACGGGCATCTTCAGCAGCGGCTTGATGCGCTCTCAGGGTCGCGCCAGAAGCCGCCTCTTTTACCGGGCTGACCACACATGAGCGACGAAATCAGAATGTCACCCAAGGAGTACGCGACCGCGCCCGGCATTCAACATCACTTCTGTCAGCATCCTGGGTGCGGTGCGGACGCCGGTTGGGGCTTTGCCAAACCAAAGCAAGAGCCGCACTGGTTCTGCTTCGAACACCGCGCCGACGGTGAGCGATTTCTGTAGGAGGAGAAAACATGCACAGGAAACCACCCAATATGCCGACGGGAGTTTCAATCGGCTTGATCAGCGAGGGTCAAGACAAGGTTGGAGTGCTGACCTTTGAAACGTTGGGAGAAGACATCTCGATTGCGATCAACCTGCAGGCTGTGGATGTCATCAACAAAGCTCTCAACGCCATCGGTCAGGAATTGCGCAAATAGCGCCATTAAGAAAGGCACATCGATGTCTCGCCACCAGTTCGTGCAAGAGTTGGAACAAGTCGCCGATCACATCGGCGACGCCTCGCGAGCCGATCTGCAAGTGTTGCTTCGCCGCGCCGCGCTCTTGTTGCGAAACATTGGCGGGCTCGCCATTCAGCCGGGTACGGATGAGATCCTGAACGATCTGGCTGCTGAGATGGGCAAGCCGAAACTTGATCTGGTGGAAACGATCTTGGCCGACTGGTTGACTGCCAACGCCTATCTGCCGGTGCCGCATGAACTGGACGAAGAAAGTTCCGCGGAAGGCAGCGCCTGAGGATACAAGGCCTTTTGGGTCAGTGAGCGATGCAATTCGCTTCGGTTATGTTCTTGAATTGCTGCCCGTCAGCATCTGCGAAACTCAGTCGGCTGTTGGCGACGTCGTAGATCGCGAACCTTTTGCGACCGTGCAGCGCTCCTCCTAGGAACATTTTTTGCATCGCTTGGAATTGCATGTTCTCGTCATCGCTGAGGCCCATTGAGGCACCGGTGGCGTCCTTCGAACCGGCGAGCAGGTAGTCTTCAGCCGAGATCATCGAAAAGGTGACAGACCCGCCATTCCGAACGACATCGACCGCAGCAATCCTTTTTCCCTCGACGATGAAGTCACCGGCGGAGGTAAGCCCGACTTCCACCTCGTTCTCGGGGTCTTCCGAACCCATGTTCGGCACTCCAAGCACGGCTGTGCCTCTTACGGAGCAAGTCATTTCCGATATGCGGGGGTCCAAGGAACTCTGGTCGGCGAAATTCTGGAGGCTCGGTGGACTCGATGATGACGGTCCCGGTTGGATCGAGCCTGCGGTTCCGGCATTGGCATTGGGCGACGGTTGTTGCATCTGGCCTGTTTCGATGGCCTGCAATTTCTCCTCAGTGAGGTTGTCCAATTCGTTCCATTCTTTGGATTCCCAGACCCCAACAGATTCGTTGCGTATTCTGATCATCTCGGCCCTCATGTCGCGCAAAGCTGCCTCCGATGAAGGGTCGAGCGGCAGGGCTCGAGCCCTTTCGGTCAACTTGATGAGCGCTTGCTTACCAGCTTGCGTCTTGGCTTGCTCTTGCGCGACCATTAACGCCTGTGTTCGAGCCTCCTTTAGGTTGCTGACAAGCACTTGTAGCATTGCGTCGTAGTTTGCGACGGCAAGTACATCGTCCTTCGCGATGACAGTTGACATCTCGGGTTTGCATCCGCTGGCTATCTCCAGCAGTGCGTCAATCTCCGCAACGCTTAGATCGGCGAACGCTTTTCCGTGAAAGTAGCTGCCCCCTTCCAGCAATTCGTCGCACGTGGGCTGCTTTGCAACGGCGGGTGCTTCGTCGGAATCGGCAGGGGAGATAGCATCGGCCTGCGCAATCCTTGTCGGGCACATCGCCTTGAAGTTGTCGATGGCGACATCGTAGTTGGACGAGCGCTCCTCCGATGTGTCGCCGCCCTCAGCTTCAAGATTGTAGGCGTAGTCACCATCGGCCGCTGCGCCTTTGAATATGAACCGGCGGCCCCAGACGTTGGTGAACTCTCCAGTTTCGCAGTTGGCGGATACCTGCGCCTGCAGATTAACATCCTTCAGCGTCCGATCTATGCATTGCAGCAGGCCGCTGTTCAGTTGGGATTCGGCACAATAGCCCTTCGCGTCTTGCGGCGTGAGTTTGAGATTGATTTGTGCATGATCGGTGTCGATACCTGATCGTCCAGTGATCGTGACGTTCATTCCCGCCTCTGGTCCATAGGACAGGACATTGGTTATTTCTGTGGCATCGGCGGTGCTGAGACTTGGGTCTAATGTCACCTCGACAATCTGGAACACCGAGGCACAAGCCAGCCAGATCCAAAAGCTCCGCTGCCGACGCTTACCCTGCTTACAAAACCAGACCGTCACTTTGGAGCCTCACCTGATGTACGGGCTGCCCGCGCCCTGCGCCACGCAAAGAACGCCATGGCGGCGAGGATGAGGTCGGCGAAGGCCCAAATCTTCATGTCAGTGAAAGCACTGGCCGCAATGAAGGCGAACAGGCTGCCGACAACGAACACGATCGCTGAGACAAGCGGCAGTCCGAATGCAAAGGCCCCGCCGACGAAAAACAGCAACCCGACCAACACACCAACTGACCCAGCTCCGGCAAGGTCATGATTGGACGTGATGCTGCCGCCGGTCGCCACCGCGCAGGACTGCAGCATCGATATCAAGCCGAGCAGAATTCCTATGATTCCAACTGCAATTTTCATTTCATCCCCCGATCCCCAATGACGGTTGCGCAAATCCTTTCAGCAACCCTCGCGCTAAATATGGGACTGTCAGTCCGTCGATTGTCAAGCCGTTCATACTGCTTTCTTGCTGGCGATGAACGTCCGCAAGATCATTGGTTGGAACCTCCGCAAGCTGCGTGTCGCACAAGGTCTGTCGCAGGAGCGGCTGGCGTTGGCGGCGGACATCGATCGATCCTACGTGGGGCGGGTCGAGCGTGGCTCGGAGAACGTGACCATCGACACGCTTGAGGCATTGGCCAAGGTGCTTGGCGTCTCGGCAGCGGAGCTTTTGACCGAACCTCCAAAAGGCGCTCGTGATCCTGCCCCGCTGTCGTCGGGCAGAAAACCAAAGGCGAATTAGACGAGTGGGCAGTTGTGCCCCTGTGCCCAGTGCATTGGATGCCATCAGTATTCCTCCGGCAGCATGACAGTCATGACGCGGATCGTGACGGCAGGGTCGGCCGGGTCCGGCGATAGGTTCGCCAGATTTCGATCATAGCAATCTATTTTCCAGAACAGCTGGCGCTCGCCGACGTGCAGTAGGGCGCAGTCGTGCTCGCCCCACGGGTCGTTGTCCTTGTCGAAGGCGTCGAAGTTGGCGATGGCCAGCAGGATGGTGGCAATTTCGTCCGGGGGGAGAGCGGCGACACCGGCGGTCATGACCATGCGACCGCCGACGCCGGTCTGTCGCAGTTGATCGTTGAGGGTTCGAATGCGCGTCTTCCTGTCGGCCGCGGTGGGCGGATCGACGCGCTCTGTTGAGCAGGTCATGCTTTGGTTCCTTGTGGATGTTGCTTGAAGGGTGACGGGCCGGAACGAGCCCAGCCCGTCGCTGGTCGAGCTATTTCTTCGCCAGTTGCCGGGGGTGGATCAGGCCGAGTTGGTAGTAGCTGCGATCGATCTGAGGGGCGTCCGGGTAGTCGCGGAACTTCAGGGTAAAGATTCCCTTCGCCTTCGCTTTGACGATGCGGGCTTCAAAATATCCCTCGTCGGGACCTTCCGACGCCAGCACTAAGTCGCCGACTGCCAGCTTGGCCCACGGATCGGGTGAGCCGCTGTCGCCTGAACCGGCCCCTTGCCCGTCGTCGGCATGGCCTTTTCTGGCCTCAGGCGAGCCCGCTGAAGCGTTTTCGGCGGCTTCGGGGTCATCGGTGCCCGTCGAGGCTTGACACGGCTCGTCAGTGACGCCTGCTAGGGCCGCAATTCGGGTATACAGATCGCTCTTGCAAAAAGGCACGAACGCCTTGCCGCTGTCGAAGAGCTTGCCGCGAGGGAGCCGCATGGCGATGTCCGCGGCCTCGCCGGGCTCAAGGCGATGCGAGTACATCCCCATCAGTTTGGCGGCCCCTTCGGCCGCCTCGACGTCGGGCAGCAGGAAGACCGAGGCATGGGCTTTGCTGGTCTCGTCGCGTCCAAAGACGATCAATGATGGGGTGGTTTCGGAGGCGACATTCATCGGCCTGCCTCCATAAATGAAGAAGGGGCCTTGCGGCCCCCTTCGATGTGCTGTGCTGGCTGCCGACACAAGGTGTCGGGTCGGTCTCTGAAAGGCATCGTAATTGCTCCTGTTAAGTGCTGGCCTAGCCGCGTCAGCCGACGCGGCCCGCCACAACCATTATATCAGGAATATATGCCTAAGTCAACCGGAGGTTGTCGCTAGCCGAGTAGAGTGGGCGAGTTTTATGCGCCGTTGAGAGCGTCTGGCTTTAAGGGAGCAATGCCGGTTGAGCTAGCAACTACCGCCCCCGGGAGTGCGCGCCCCCACGGCTGGTGAGCCAAATGCCATGCCCCATATACACAGGCTCGCCCATGCCTCCGAAGATGTATTAGAGATCATCTTCATCATCGCCATCGGAATCCGCTAAATGGCAGCATCCAGTTGCAGCGGTCTTGCGCGATCCACAAAGCCGTTTAGGTTCGGTCACCGACACCAAGACCCGGCGAACCCTATGTATTCAGATCCAGCAGGCGAGATCGATTCCTACTTAGCGACTTTGCGGGCGAACATTCATCCGCTGAAGACGCGGTTGCTCGCTCTAGAGCCCGACAGGTCAAAGCTACCTTCACTGTCGGCATCCTTTTTTTCAGAGTTGGACAAATTACGAGAGCTCGCTGACTCCCGATTCCCGCTTGACGAAGGCCGTACGTCTATAGCTTCCGCCAACAAACCTGACAGTGGAAATGCGAGACTGTCCATTTACGATCCCGACGATTTTTCGTTGTCGCCGGGAATGTTTGGGGGCATTGATTCTGGCCAACTTCTTTTCGCGAACCCCACATACAATGGATCGGTTCTGAAGTTCGAGTTCGAACGAGCGGGACACTATATTGCGGAACTGTGCATGTCAGTTGCTCCCAATACGACTGTCCGCCTGTCTGAAATGAAGATACTGAAGGGAACCAAGGGCAACACGAAATATTCTGAATATTTTTCACTGAGATCTGAGCGCGCTGTGTTCTCATTCACCGTCCCAGACAACCCGCTCTATAGCTTAGCGTTGAGCTTCTCCAGCTCCGACGCGAAACCTGCATTCAGATGGGGTAAATTCACGCTGCTGACTGGCATTCCGGGCTACGATGCATGAAGTTCTGCATACATCGTGGTAGCGATCAGATTGGTGGAAGCTGCGTCGAGCTTGAACACGGCGGTGAGCGCATTCTGGTAGACCTTGGGCTACCGCTTGATCAAGAATTCGATACGGCTGATCTACCACCCATCGAAGGGTTGGAGAGGTCCAATTCGAAAATTCTCGCTGTGCTGCTAAGCCATAGCCACCGCGATCATTGGGGATTGCTACCCAAGCTGCCTTTGCCAATCGACGTATATCTCGGCCGTAAAGCTCTTTCGATGATGACAGCGGCACGGCCCTTCGTTCCCGGTGGATATGTACCGGAACGCGCCGTCACATATCAGGACCGGGTGCCCTTTAACGTAGGGCCATTCGAAGTGACGCCTTATCTGGCGGACCACTCAGGATTCGACGCGTACAGCCTCCTCATCCGCGCTGGCGGCAAGACCATCCTTTATTCCGGCGATATCCGTTCGCATGGCAGAAAGGCAGCTCTGTTTCAGAAGTTTTTGGCGGACGCGCCCGCCCCGTGGACGCGCTGTTGATGGAGGGGTCGAGTCTTGGCCGATTGCCACGAGAACGGCGCTTTGAGACTGAGACCGATATCGAGCAGCGTCTAGTCGAGCTGCTGTCGGCCACCGACGGGATGCTCGTTGTAGCCTGCTCAGTTCAAAACATTGATCGGGTTGTTAGCGTCTATCGAGCTGCCAAACGCTCCGGCCGCCAATTGGTTGTTGACGCCTACGGAGCTGAAATCCTGAAGGCGACCGACACAGCCTCGATACCAAAGCCTTCAGGCGATTGGGATGACGTGAAAGTTTACATTCCACAATTTCAGCGTCGCCTGCTGGTGAGGAACGGCATCGCGCACTTGGTGGACAGCTATAAGGGGAGGCGAATCTTCCCTGAGAAATTATCTGGTCAAGCCAGCAAGTCAGTAATGATCGTCCGTCCTTGGATGCTGACTGATTTGCAAGAGGTCGGAGCCCTCGAAGGAGCTCGAGCTGTGTGGTCTCAGTGGGAGGGCTACCTAACCTCGGAATCGGGAGTAGCCTTCACCGAGAAATGCAAAGCCCTCGATATTCCGCTGGAGACGATCCACACTTCTGGTCACGCTGATATTCACGCCTTGCAACAGTACGCGGCTGCTGTGAATCCAGTTAGGCTAGTCCCGATTCATACATTCTTCCCGAGCCAGTTCTCCGAGCTGTTCGCCAATGTCGAGCTCTCGCCAGACGGGAATTGGGTTGAAATCTGAAACATTACGTCCCCACAACAGGTGAAAGATGTCTGACACTCCACCAGCCTTTCGATACCTCGACCCAGAATTTCTGATGGCGCTTGACGAGCTGGCGAGTTCATCCTCGGGGAATTGGTGGCGTGACGTATTGCTACGACCAGATGTTGTGATAGCGATACGACGCAATTCAATTAATGTCTATAATCACGGTGCTTCGATCTTCAAAGTCGATTGGAGTAGAAGATCAATATCATTATCCACACATGCAAAGTACCTAGTTAGGCAAGAGCAAAACTATATCCCGCTCACTGACTCAGGCTTCGAGCTTACTACTGACAAACTTTTCTGGCGGACGTACGAAGGCCCCAAAACGCTCGACTCGATGATTGCAGCCGCGAAAAAACTATCAGTGTCAGAGAAAGCTGGCTTGCATCCCTTGCTGGTTAACGATCCGAAAGTGATCGATGCTGAAATTGCGCTTGTGCGCCCGGCCGAAGCCGAGACGGGCGAAGAGGATGATGAAAAGATCCTCGCCCCACCGCCCGAGCGGCGACAAGATAGGCTGGATGCCGCAGTAGTCCGTAATTCGGCGGACGGTCCAGTTGTAACATTTTATGAAGCGAAGGATTTCTCGAATGGAGACTTGCGGGCGCTAGGCGACGCTCCGCCTGCTGTGCTCTCTCAAATAGCGGCCTACGAAAAGGCATTAGCTACCTATTCCGCGTCGCTGGCCGCCGGATACGTCAACGTTGCAAGGACACTGGTAAGACTGTCCGCCATGCGGCAGCGCGTGAGCAGTGATGCTCCCACCAGACAGATCGATCCATTGGTTGCAAGCATTGCGGAGGGGTCATCGCACCCAATAATCGACTGCAAGCCACGGCTTCTAATCCTCGGATTTGACAAGGCTCAGCGCGACGATAGAGGTTGGCAGGCCCATCTGGCTAAACTAACGTCGGCGGACGGACTAGGATCTAGTCGAGTGCAGGCTGTCGGACGGGCCAAGCGCCAAACGCGGTTTTCCTAACGATGGAGAGATCAGGCCCCCCCTAAGTCTGTTCGCTTCAGTTTGTACAACTACCTTACGCCTCTCGCGACCTGAGAGCGACGCGACATCGATTCGACTTTGCGCCACATCGGTGTTACACAGGCCAGCCAAAATGGGTTGGCCTGCCATTGATTCTGCTCGGTTTTTCCGGCGCTCTGCCTTTTCCGCCTCTGGGCACCATCACCCTCTTCTCCCCGCATTCGCTTTCGCCGAAGCTTCTACGCTGCAGCAAGCAGCTGGTGTTGGCGATCTTTTTGCTAGCGATGGCGCAATTTGGCGGGATTAGGAGCGCTGCGCTGGAGCTGTTACGGCTGCACGCTTGCCAGCCGGTTTAGCCGTGCCCAGGTTCTTCGAGCTTTTCCAGTCTCGCGGACAGCCGGTCAAGGTCAGTTGTGCCCTGGCCGAAAAGGCTCATGGCCCTCATGGCGACCAACTGGCGGTCTTCCTCGCTCTCAAGTCCATGCCTTGAACAATAGCGATGGACAGCTTTTGAGAGGATTTCAAGTTGGGTGGAATCCAAAACACCATGCAGGGACATGCGTGCCTCCTAGCCAGGGGCGAAAGCACGATACCGCTTTCAAGCGTCCGCTTGCCTCACTACTCGGTACGAACGACAAAGGGGTGATACGCCTCTCCGGCAAGTCGCGCGCTAACAAATGAGGCCGTGATGAAAATCGCGCCTGAGCGGTTACGTCTTCTTGAGAAGGCGCGCCTGCCGAAGAAGCGAAGCTGCGTCGATGCTGATCAAGTCGATGAGCTCGCGTGCTTGGCTGCGGGGATGCCGGTCCCGCGGGGCTGAAATCGCACCCGAAATTCCTTTTCGGCCTGTGACATTCCACCTGAACGTCGGGTACGCGAGCCTTGGCGGCGGCCCGTCTCGCTTGTCATGTGACAGCCATCAAAGACCCAAGAATATCAATCGGCACTTCGCGAACGTTTTCTCCGCTCCAGGCTTTTCACCTTTCGGCGAGCGATTCTGAGTTCGCCAAGCGTCGGCCGCCACCACCCTCTCGATCGTTCCGCTGATCCGGCAGGACGCCGCGCCGGCCATGTCTTGATCAGTTCAGCCAAGGTCGGCGGCCGCCACCTCGCCCAAACGGCGCCGAAGCCGGTCTCCATCGACTGTGGGTAGAACGGCGCCAGCTCAGAGGGGTCGGCGAGCTCGCCTGAAATCCCGGTGAAGACAACAACGTCATATTGCACCGTCGCCACGGCGCGACCGAGCGGAGGCAGGTCTTCGGCTGGAACCGGATAGCGCCGGCGCCTGCGTTCGGCATGGCGCAGCCTGGCGGCCTTGTGCTCATGGGAGTGTTTACCAGCCTCCCGCCGGCGTTTCCTCTCCTCCGGCTCGGCGCGCTGGGCGGCTCTTTCGATGCTTGGCCAACGGCGCCGCAGCTCCTCATAAGCGCGAAAAGGCACCCGCCAGACCCGCAGTTCGTCGTCCCAACTCGCCCATGGAACCGCTCGCAGTTCCTCCAGCACGGTCTTCGAATAAGGCGTGCGAATGCGCAGGTCGTCCGCGACTTCCAGATAGTGGCTCGACAGTGGATCGAAGGCGAAGGCATCCCGCCCCTTACTGTCGTCATGGGCTGCGCGAGCCGCTGTCTCCTGTGCCAGCCAGCGCTCGATCCGCCGCGCCGCCGTTTTTCCGGGCACGAACCAGCTCCTGAGCTCGTCGCTCCACCTCGCGCGCGGAAACGCAAGCTGGAACCGCTCAACTGCCGCTCGATCGTACGGGAAGCGCGCTTCGGCACCACGAGGCTTCTGCGGTTCAAAATGGGCTTCGGATTTTTCCATCGGATTGCGCTTGCTAGCTCTGCTCGCAAGGAACGCCGCGCAAGTTCCTTGGGTTCAAGCCACACAGCCGAGACAAGCCGAACTGCTCGAGGAACCGCGAGCGGAAACCTTCCCGGCATTCGACGGTTAATCCGGATCAGGAGAGGTCAGCCCATGGCGAGACGACGTGATGCAGATGAAACAGCGGCGAGCCGGCCCAGAAGGCCACGTTCGCGCCCGCTGAAAGGCGAAGAAACGGAAGTGAACCATATCGTGGAAACGCAAAACATCTCGCCGGCCCAGGCGCGGGAGCTGGTGCGGCGTCACGGAAACGATTGGCGCAAGATCGATGAGGCCGCCAAATCCTACAAGAAAGACAGCTAGTATTCCAAACCAAGTATCGGGGTGACTGCCCGGAGAGATCATCGGCCAAGATAACCGGATGACCAGGATCGCTACTTTCAACGTAAATGGCGTCAATGGGCGATTGCCGGTCCTCCTGAAATGGCTTGGCGAAACCGGCTATGACATCGTCTGCCTGCAGGAGCTCAAGACATCCGATGAGAAGTTCCCTGCCGAGGCGATCCGGCAGGCTGGTTACTGCGCCGTCTGGCATGGGCAGAAATCTTACAACGGCGTAGCGATTCTGGCCCGTGGGAAACAGCCGCAGGAGCGCAGGCGCGGACTGCCAGGCGACCCGGACGATACGCACAGCCGCTACATCGAGGCCGAGGTGGATGGGCTGGTGATCGGCTGCATCTATCTGCCGAACGGCAATCCCGCGCCTGGACCTAAATTCGATTACAAGCTCGCGTGGTTCCAGCGTTTGATCAGCTATTCCCAGACCTTGCTTAAAGAGGAAACGGTCCTGTGCGGCGATTACAACGTGGTGCCAACCCTGATTGATGCGGTGGTGCCGGCGCGCTGGTTGGGCGATGCAGTGTTTTTCCCGCAGAGTCGTGACGCTTACGCCGATTTGCTGAAGATGGGCTGGACGGATGCGGTTCGGCAGATCCATCCCGAGAAGAGGGTCTACACCTACTGGAACTTCTCCTACCGGGGCGGTTATGATCGGAGCTCCGGCCTGCGAATGGACCATCTCCTGATCAGTCCGGCACTTTCAAACCGGCTGCGGGGGGCGGGCGTCGATGCTGCGGTAAGAGCTTTGGAAAGGCCAAGCGATCATGCCCCGGCGTGGATCGAGCTGACCTGGCCTGGAAAGCTCGACTGAGGTTCCGATGGCCTGCCCAGGAGCGGCATCAGCCCGAGCGTATCACGCCGGGCTCATCGGTCTGTTCGTGGGCTTGTCCGACAGCTTGGGGCGCGGCCACAAGGTCCTGGAATCCGATCGTGGCGACCAGATACCCCGCTTCGTCGTAGATTCTCGTAACCCACGATGTCGGGTCGACGCCTTCGACAATCCCATCGAGCATCGCCTCCTTAGCCGCGCGTTTCGCCTCGGCCTTGGCGGCATCCAAATTTTCCATGTCGACCTGGATGGCCGGCTGCGCCGTACTTTCGATGAACTCAAAACGGAACTTCGGCATTGGCTTCTCCATTCGGCGCCGCCGGGAGCGGATCGGGCGGGCTCTCAATCTTGCCGTTGCTGGAAGTTTCGTCTCCGAGCACTGTTTCCGCGATGTATTGCTTGAGATCGCCGACTTCGTCGCCGATATCCTCAGCCAGTATTCCCAGGCTTTCGGCATCGGCGATGCATTGTTCGGCGAGCTTCTCGGCGGCGATTTCGGCCGGGATTGCAGCTGCGGCTTCCGCCTTATGCTCGTCGATCCATTCCCCGACGAAATGTGCGGTCTTGTTCACGATGATATCCGGTTCCTGAGCGGAAACCGTGTCAGCGTCAGTTGGCTTCGTGTCCATGTCTAAACCCGCCCTCTAGGATCCTTCTTCAACGCCGATTGCCTGCGAAGGATGCAGGCGTTGGTCGAAAGTTGTTATAGCTTCAGGCTTGCACTTCAGACTCCCGGCTCAAGGCTGGAACCTGCGTCAGGATCAACAGTTCTTGAGCATGGCAAATCACCCGATAACGAGTTTCCTCACCTCAATCGGCACTTTTGCGTCCCGTCCCGCCGCATTCCAGGTGCTGCTGGCCTACGCAGCACTGTGTGTCGTTTTCGATCGGCAAAGTCTGAATTGGTATGGGGCGGCCACCCTGGCGCCTCCAGCGGGCGCGTGAAAGGTGAGATTTGGTCGGAACCGGCGGAGGCTGCTCAGCAGCCTCAAGTATTTGGCCGTCGCGCTTGTCGCCAGTCTGGTCACGCTGCTCGCGATCAACTTGATCCCCGAGACCCGTGTCATCCGCACCATCGTGCCGCACCGTTTCGATGCGGCAGATCCGCAATTCGCAAGGAGCATGAGCAGCTATTCGCAGGGGCAGATGTTCGAGGCGAACGCCGTGCAGACCCTCGTCAACGGCGACGAGATTTTTCCCGCCATGCTGCAAGCGATCCGTTCGGCCCGAAAGACCATCAACATGGAAACCTACATCTATTGGTCGGGCTCGGTCGGCTACGAGTTCGCCACGTCTTTGGCTGCGAAAGCCCGAGAGGGTGTCGAAGTGCGCGTGCTCGTCGATTGGCTTGGCAGTCTTCCCTTCGATGAGAAGCTGATCCAAATCATGACGAGTGCTGGCGTTCGGTTCGAGCGCTATCGGCCGATCCACTGGTACACGCTCGACCGCGTCAACAACCGGACGCATCGCAAGCTGCTCATTGTGGACGGGCGGGTCGCCTTCACAGGCGGGGTCGGCATCGCGGACAACTGGCTGGGAGATGCGCGCAACCCCAATGAGTGGCGCGACACGCACTACCAGATCGAAGGGCCTGCTGTGCCCGGGTTCCAGGCGGCCTTCGCCGAGAACTGGCTGGAAACAGTGGGCGAGACGTTGCAGGGCGAGAACTTCTACCTGCCGCCCGAAGCCGCGGGTGCGCTCCGTGCCCAGCTGATCCTTTCTTCGCAGCCGAACGGCTCCGAAAACATGGAGCTGATGATGCTGGCCGCCATAGCCGCGGCCAAAGACCACCTGCGCATCGGCATGGCCTATTTCCTCCCGGACGACATCGCCCTGCAGCAGATATTGGACGCCAGAAAAAGAGGCGTCGCCGTCGATGTGATCGTTCCCAATTCCCTGACGGATGTTCCGATCGTCCGCAAAGCTTCGCGCTATTTCTGGGGCAAATTGCTCGAGGCCGGGGTGCGGATCTACGAGTTTCAGCCCACAATGTATCACCCCAAACTGCTGATCGTGGACGACGTCTGGGCGAGCTTCGGTTCCACCAACCTGGACCAGCGGTCTTTGCGTTTGAACGATGAGGCCACGCTCAACGTCTATGGCAAGGAATTCGCACGAACGCAGATCGACTTGTTCAACGAAGATCTGAAGCGCTCGAGGCAGATCAGCCTTGCCGAATGGAGATCGCGTCCCATGCGCGAAAAGTTCACCGATTGGCTGGCCAGCACGCTCCACGCGCAGCTCTAGTCAGCCCATGGAGCCGAACGCAAACACCAGCCGCTGCTTGTCTCTTCGGCCGCCCGTCACCCAGATCGGCGGAGTTGCCAACCCACCCCAGGTGAGCCAGGGTCGGCCGCCACGGGGCGGCTCTTGACGCCGAAAATCGCGCTTCCAATATTTCACCTCAGCGCCGCCGGCACATGCCCAACACCTTGCTGAGCATCTGTTTGGCCTGCCGGCGATTGGCGCATCAAGCGGAGGAAGGTCATGGGCCCAAATGTCTTCGGGGAGCCCGTTGGGCGTGCTTTGATTTCTCGGCAAAGCGACAACTATGGTCACGACCACGGCGCGGCAGAACCAGGCGCGATGAGCACTGATGTGTTCGCTGAACCTGTCCTTGTTGATGACGTGCCATTTGGCGTGAGGAAAATCCGTTGCGCGATGGACGCCATCGAATTCCTGGAGGAGTGGCCGTTCGAGAAGCGGTGCCGCCTGCACGGTTTGGCCAGCGACGCTTGCTGCGCGGCATATGATGGCCGCGGGCCGGTCGCCGCGGCCAGGAAAGTGTTCGTCAGCTGGGCGATCCAGACCGGGATTTGCGCGAGCGCGCCTTGCCTCGAGCTCGACGCCGCCGAGGCAGCGGATCAAGTCACAGGCAGTGGCACGTCCTGATGAGGAAGAACACGCCGACCCCATAGGGAAGCAACAAAAGCAGCAGGGCCAGCCAGTAACCGGGCTGTGCGATCGGCGCGAAATCTGAACGAAGCTGCTCCATTGCCCGTCCAACGCAGGGCGGCACAGCTGGTTCCTCTACTGCACATGTCGCAAGACCAAGCAGCCGCGTACCTCCTGCTGTTGACGGCTGCAGCAATCGAGGAACGCTGGCCGCCTCCCAGGAGCGGTGATGGCACCGCCAGGTCCTTGGTGCTGTTGGGCCGGACTTCGATATGGATGCACCTGCCACACGCAATTCTTGCAGTCCCTTTCTGGGCAGCAGGAACAAAGGGGCTCGTTGTCCGTTCGGTTTCGCGCAGCAAGAGCAGGATCAGCTTGCAGAACGGCGAGACCGGAGTTTCTGCCGCCAGATTTCTGTTTTCCCTTGTTGTCCGCGTTGAACAAGGTGTTCCGAAGCGCCATGCATTTCCGCCAGTGTCCGTCGGCCGCTCTTGGCCTCCTGCTCTTGGCCATCGCGGTGCTGCCACACAATCCCGCTTGGGCGCAAGCGCCCTGCCCGACCGATCACGACAAACTGCTGTCGGCCTTGAAGGCCAATGTCAAGGCGAGTGGCGGGCCGGCAAATGGCGGCTTCGAGAGCAATGAATGGGCCGCGATCGTTGCCCGTGACGGTACGGTCTGCGCCGTCGCCTTCAGCGGCCCTACCGTGGACGCGCAATGGCCCGGCAGCCGGCTGGTCGCGGCCGAGAAGGCCAACACGGCCAACGGGCTCAGCCTGGCGAATATGGCCCTGTCGACCGCCAATCTTTATGCCGGGGTGCAACCAGGCGGGCCGCTGTTCGGCCTGCAGGCCACCAACCCCGTCAATCAGGCGGCGGCTTACGCCGGCGACGCCAAGACATTCGGCAGCCCCAATGACCCGCTGATCGGCAAACCGATCGGAGGCGTGGTGGTGTTCGGCGGAGGCCTGGCCCTGTACGACGGCAAGGCGATCGTCGGCGGCCTCGGGGTCAGCGGCGATTCCTCCTGCGCCGACCACAACGTCGCCTGGCGCGTCCGCGCAGCGCTCGGCCTCGACAAGGTTCCGGCAGGCGTCAATCCCAACCGCAAGGACGCCATCATCTACGACCTCGACCCAGGCGGCAAAAGCGCATCCGGCTGGGGTCATCCGCTTTGCGCCGGGCGCGAGGCCGACATAGCCGCCGAACTGGGCGCCAGCGTCGGAGGCTCGGTCCCGAAATGAAGGCAGCGCGACAGCTGACGGCGAGGTGTGCGCAGTCCGGACGCGCTCGCCTCACCCGGGCTGCGCGGCAATATGCGGGATTAAGCATTGTTGGGGCGATGATGCTGGCCTGTCTCCCAGTTCTGATGGCCGCCTCGGAGTCGCCCTCGACGCCTGCGATCTCGCCGCCGGCCTCCGCCGCCCCGCCCGACGACGGCCAATGGACGATGCCAGCCAAGAACTACGCCTCGACCCGCTATAGCGAGCTCGCGGAAATCAATGCAGGCAACGTCAAGAACCTGCAGGTCGCCTTCACCTTCTCGACCGGCGTGAACAAGGGCCAGGAAGCGGCACCGCTGGTGGTCGGCAGCACGATGTATATCGTGACGCCCTTTCCCAACATCGTCTACGCGCTCGACCTCTCCAAACCTGGCGCACCGATCAAGTGGAAATACGAACCCAATCCCGAGCCCGCGGCACAAGGGGTGGCGTGCTGCGACGTCGTCAATCGCGGCGCCGCCTTCACCGACGGGCGCATCTTCGTCAACACGCTGGACGGCCACACGATCGCGCTCGATGCGAACTCCGGCCAGCCGATCTGGAACACCCATATCGGCAACATCAATGTCGGCGAGACCCTCACCATGGCGCCGCTGGTGGTGAAGGGCAAAGTGCTCGTCGGCAATTCGGGCGGCGAGATGGGCGTACGCGGCTGGGTCAAGGCGCTCGACGCCGGCGATGGCCATGTCGTCTGGACGGCTTACAGCACGGGTCCCGACAAGGAGGTGCTGATCGGCCCGGATTTCAAGCCGCATTACGACATGGACAAGGGCAGGGACCTCGGTGTGACGACCTGGCCGCCGGAGGCCTGGAAGATCGGCGGCGGCAATATGTGGGGCTGGATCTCCTATGATCCCGATCTCAATCTGATCTTCCACGGCACCGGCAATCCAGGCCCCTGGAACCCTGACCTGCGCCCCGGCGACAACAAATGGACATCGGGCATTTTTGCCCGCGATCCCGATACCGGAGCGGCCAAATGGTTCTATCAGTGGACGCCGCACGATCTGCACGACTATGACGGCATCAATGAGCAGATCCTGCTCGACATGAACTGGCAGGGCAAGCCGCGCAAGGTGCTGGTCCGGCCGGAGCGCAACGGCTATCTCTACGTCCTTGATCGCACCACCGGCGAGGTCCTGTCCGCAAAACCCTATGGCCCCGTCAACTCCAGCAAGGGTGTGGATCTCAAGACGGGCAGGCTGATGGCAAACCCCGACAAGAAGACCGGGACCGGCAAGGTCGTCCGCGACATCTGCCCGACCGCCTCGGGCCTCAAGGACTGGCAGCCTTCCGCCTTCTCGCCGAAGACGGGCCTGCTCTACATCCCGCACAACAATCTGTGCATGGACGAACAAGGCGTCGAGGTGAACTACATCGCCGGCACACCCTATGTCGGAATGAACGTGCGCATGATCCCGGGCCCCGGCGGCAATCGCGGGGCCTTCACCGCGTGGGATATCGCCGCGGAGAAACCGGCCTGGAGCCTCAAGGAAAACTTCCCGGTATGGAGCGGCGCGGTCGTAACCGCCGGCGATATCGTCTTCTACGGAACCATGGAAGGCTGGTTCAAGGCCGTCAGCGCGAAGACCGGCGAACTGCTTTGGCAGTTCAAGACCTCCTCCGGCATCATCGGCCAGCCGGTGACTTATCGCGGCCCCGACGGACACCAATATGTCGCGATCCTGTCCGGCGTCGGCGGCTGGGCCGGCGCCATCGTCTCGGGCGATCTCGACCCGCGCGATGCCACTGCTGCGCTCGGTTTCGTCAACGCGATGAAGGACTTGAAAAACACGACAACGGCGGGAGGCACGCTCTATGTGTTCCGACTGCCTTGATGCATTCAAACCGACGGCACTGGCGAAAAGATCCGCCCCGCGGGCCCTCGTGGCCGGTCTCGTCGCGTTGGTCTGGCTGGTTCTGGCCGGCGCGGCGGATGCGCGGGAACTGCGCGCCTGCGCCGATCCCAACAACATGCCGTTCTCCGACGCCAGCGGCGAAGGCTTCGAGAACAAGATCGCCGAGATCGTTGCGGCCGACCTTGGCGCGAAGCTTACCTACACCTGGTGGGCGCAGCGCCGCGGCTTCGTTCGCAACACGCTGAAAGCGGGGCTTTGCGATCTGGTGCTCGGAACGCCGGCAAATGTCGAAATGCTACGCACCACCTCGCCCTACTACAGATCCTCCTACGTCTTTGTCGCACGACAGGATGGACCGGACGTAACGTCCTTTAACGATCCACGGCTGCGCGACATGCGCATCGGCGTTCAGCTCATCGGCGATGACGGCGCCAATTCGCCGCCGGTCCAGGCGCTCGGCCGTCGCGGCATTGTCGGACATCTCGTCGGCTACCCGGTCTACGGCGACTATTCCGCTCCCAACCCCGCGGCGCGCATTGTGGAAGCTGTCGCGAGCGGCGAGGTCGACGTCGCCGTGGTCTGGGGCCCGCTCGCCGGTTACTTCGCTACGAAGCAAAAGGTGCCGCTCCGGATCACGCCGGTCACACCTCGCATCGATGGACCGCAACTGCCACTGATGTACGACATCTCGATGGGCGTTCGGCGCGAGGACGAGCGACTGCGCGGCGATGTGAATAGCGCGCTCGCCAGGCACAAGGCCGAGATCGACGCGGTTCTGACGCAATATGGCGTTCCGCTTCTCGACATCGCCGGGAGCCCGGTGCGATGAGGCTGGGTCTCGCGACGCTGCTGTCCGTGACGCTCGCCTTGGCGGCATGCCAGCGCGAGGAGCGGGACACGCGCCCGCAATCTTCGCTCGGCTCCGGCGGGCAGCCGACGCCCGTGACTACGCTGGAACCTGGCGGCCAAAGGCCCTCCCCCAGCAACAACAAGGCGGCGAGCTTCGAGGCGAACGCCTTTCATCTCAGCGAGGGCAAGCGCCTGTTCGGCTGGTTCAACTGTTCGGGATGCCACGCCAATGGCGGCGGCGGCATGGGCCCGGCGCTGATGGACCAGAAGTGGATCTATGGCAGCTCCATGGAAAGCATTCACGCCACCATCCGCGACGGACGTCCGAACGGCATGCCGAGCTTCCGCAACAAGATCCCCGACGATCAGATCTGGGAACTGGCGGCCTTCGTGCGTTCGCTAAGCGGCAACGCGCCCTCTTCCGCTGCGCCACAGCGAAATGACGACATGATGCCCCATCCGTCGGAAAACCGCATGCCGGATGCCGCCACGCTGGGGAAGTCGCCGTGAAAGGCCTCGCCTCGATGGCGCTTGCCGCGGCAAGCGTCCTTTCTCTCCAGGGATGCGCGGGCTGGCAATCGGCGCTCGACCCGAAAGGCCCCGCGGCGAGCGAGTTGGCATGGCTGATCTGGTTCTTCATAGGGCTTTGCTCGGTAGTGTGGGTGCTGGTGATGATCGCTCTCGCCGCACCGCTGTTGATGCGGCCACCCAGGCGCACCGAGCCGCTGATGCTCCACGCCAGCGCCGACCATCGCAAATTGCGCGTTGTGGTCATCGCTGTCGGGCTGACCGCAGCGACGCTGGTCGGGCTGACCCTGCTCAGCTTCTTGGCCAACAGGACGCTTGCGGCAATCGGCTCGAACGCTGCGCTCACCATTCGGGTGACCGGGCACCAGTGGTGGTGGGAGGTGCGCTATGAGGATGCCACGCCGAGCCGCATCCTGACGACGGCGAACGAAATCCACATCCCCGCCGGCGAACCGGTGCGGCTTCTTCTGACCTCGACCGATGTGATCCATTCCTTCTGGATCCCAAGTCTGGCCGGCAAGCTCGACCTCATCCCCGGTCACATGAACGTGCTGGATATCAAGGCGGACAAGCCCGGAACCTATCGCGGCCAGTGCGCCGAGTTCTGCGGCGCGCAGCATGCGAACATGGGCACCTTTATCATCGCCGAGCCGCGGGCAAAGTTCGACGCCTGGTGGAACGACCAGCTGCAGCCGGCCGCGGCCCCGACGGGCGACGAGGCGAAGGCGGGCGCAAACTTGTTTCTCAAGCGTCCCTGCGTGATGTGCCACAAGATCGGCGGCACGCCCGCGGGCGGAACGGTCGCTCCGGATCTCACCCATATTGCCAGCCGGCAAACACTTGCCGCGGGAACCTTGAGGATGAGCCGCGGCAATCTCGCCGCCTGGATAGCCGATCCGCAAGGCATCAAGCCCGGCTCCCACATGCCGGTGGTCGAGCTCAATGGCGACGAGCTCAACGCGATCGTCGCCTATCTCGAGGGCCTGAAATGAGCAGCGCGGACCTGGCCAGCGAACGCGACCTGCCGCCGGAACGTGAGGCGACTGCCAAGGGCGACGTTGCCCCCGAACGTGATGGGCCGCGCGACACCGGCATGGACGATGCCAGCCTTCACCGCTGGCTCGCGCGCACATGGCGGACGCCGCCCGGCATCGTCGGCGCGTTGTCCAGCGTTGATCACAAGGTCGTCGCAAGGCGCTATCTGATCACGGCATTCGGCTTTCTGTGTCTGGGCGGGCTGAGCGCCGTCGCCATGCGCATCCAGCTTTCGGGACCGCAACGCGGCCTGATCGGGCCGGACCTCTACAACCAGCTGTTCACCATGCATGGCGTCACCATGATGTTCCTGTTTGCCGTGCCCATCGTGCAGGCGACCGGCATCTATCTGGTGCCGCTGATGGTCGGCAGCCGCAACATCGCCTTTCCGCGCCTGAACGCGTTCAGTTACTGGATTTATGTCTCGGGAGGTCTCTTCGCCTGGGTGTCCTTCGCCCTTGCAATGGCGCCGGATGTCGGCTGGTTCGCCTATGTGCCGCTGTCAGGTCCCGAATTCAGTCCCGGCAAGCGCGCCGACGTGTGGGCGCAGATGATCACCTATACCGAGGTCTCATCGCTGGCGGTCGCCGTCGCGACCATTGTCACCGTATTGAAGCAGCGTGCGGCAGGCATGTCGCTGGACAAGATCCCGCTCTATGTCTGGGCGTTGCTGGTGACCTCATTCGTCGTCGTCTTCGCCATGCCGGCGGTCATGATCACCTCGACCTTCCTGATCCTCGACCGACTGGTCGGAACGCATATTTTCAATCCAGCGGAGGGCGGCGACGCCCTGCTGTTCCAGCACCTGTTCTGGTTCTTCGGTCACCCCGAGGTCTACATCATCTTCCTGCCGGCGACAGGCATCGTCTCCGCGATCATTCCCGCTTTCGCTCGAAGGCCGGCGTTCGGCTATCTCGGGCTGGTCCTGTCGTTGATCGCGGTCGGCTTCCTGTCGTTCGGTCTCTGGGTCCACCACATGTTCGCGACGGGATTGCCGAAGCTCGGTGCAAGCTTCTTCACGGCATCCAGCATGTTGATCGCCATTCCCAACGGCGTGCAGATCTTTTGCTGGCTGGCGACCTTGTGGGACGGCAGACCGGTGATCCGCACGCCGTTGCTCTTCGTCTTCGGTTTCTTCTTCATCTTCGTCATTGGCGGTCTCACCGGTGTCATGCTGGCCTCGGTGCCGCTCGACCTGCAGGTGCACGACACCTATTTCGTCGTCGCGCATTTCCACTATGTGCTGATCGGCGGCTCGGTTTTCCCACTGCTGGGTGCCGCCTATTTCTGGTTCCCCAAGATCACCGGCCGCATGATGAGCGAGCGCCTCGGACGCTGGCATTTCTGGCTGGCCTTCATCGGCTTCAACGCGGCCTTCTTCCCGATGCACCTTGTCGGCCTGTGGGGCATGCCGCGCAGGGTCTATACCTATCCGGCCGAGCTTGGCTGGGGGAACATCAACCTGTTCATCACCGGCGGCGCGGTGCTCTTCTTCCTGAGCTTCGTGCTGTTCACCTTCAACCTCGTGCATGGCGCCTTGAAAGGCGCGCCGGCCGGCGACAATCCCTGGGATGCCGGCACGCTGGAATGGGCCACGTCTTCGCCGCCTCCAAGCTATAATTTCGCGCGCATTCCAATCGTCACGAATGTCGAGCCGCTCTGGGCCGAACGCGAGGCCCTTCCCGTCGCCACCGGCCTTCGCGTCGATGTGCGCGAGCTCCTCATCTCGACGGTGGCGGAAGCGCATCCCGATATCCGCGAGAAATCGGCGACGCCGTCGATCTGGCCGCTGTTCGCTGCCATCGCTGTCGGCGGCACCTTTCTCTATTCGATCTTCACGCCCTGGGCGATCGTCTGGGGCGCCGCGCCGATCGCAATCACCCTGATCGGCTGGTTCTGGCCGAAAGATACGCCGGAGGACGAGGAATGAAGCAGCGTCCCGCCGCCGATCTGTCAGGCCTGCCAAGCTTCGGGCTTGGTCCGCGCAGCCCGACCTGGTGGGGGACGCTCGGTTTCATGGCGCTGGAAGGGATGGGCTTTGCGCTGGCGGCCGGCGCTTATCTCTATCTGGCGACCTTGTGGCCCAACTGGCGTCTGAGCGCCCCGGAGCCCAACCATTGGCCGGGAACGATCGTGACGCTGCTTCTCATCGTCAGCCTGGTGCCGAACCACATCCTCAACCGCTCCGCCAAGCAATGCGCCATCGGGCCGGTGCGGATCGGCATGGTGGTGATGTCGCTGCTCGGCAGCGCGCCGCTCATCGTGCGCTGGTTCGAGTTTCCGGCCCTGAACATCTATTGGGACACCAACGCTTATGGCTCGATGCTGTGGGTGCTGCTCGGCCTGCACACCATCCATCTGATCACCGATGTCGGCGACACGATCGTTCTGACAGTGCTGATGTTCACGCGCCACGCCTATAGCGGCCGGCGTTTCGGCGACGTCGGCGACAACGTCTTCTACTGGGATTTCGTGGTCTTGACCTGGATCCCGATCTATCTGCTCATCTACTGGGTCCCGAGGCTAGGCTGATGCGCGCGCTGCGTTTGGGAACGTCCTGGGGTGGTCTTGTGTCGGGGGCTCTGGCCTGGGCCATCTCTACGCAGCTGAATTACGCGCTGGTGCCCTGGCAATGTCATCGCCAGGTCCCGGTGGTGCTTCCCGTCGCACTGGTGCTCATGGTGTTTTCGCTCCTCGGCGGCGTCCTGTCGTGGCAGGCGAAGCGGCAAGGCGGCGCCGCCTTCAAACCGGAGCGTACACGCAGCACCGAGCGATTCATCGCCGATCTCGGCATGCTTTCGGCTTTGCTGTTTGCCCTCGTCATCGTCATGCAGGCCAGCGCCGCGCTCATCCTCGACGAGTGCCTGCGATGAGCTTCGAGGCGTTCTTCTCGACCTCGATCTGCTACGGCGCCGGCGCGCCCGAGACCGGGTGGACGCTTGCCCTTCCCATCACGCTTCCGCTGGCCGCGCTCGCGCTGGTCTATGCGACCGGCGCCAACCGGCTGTGGCGCCGCAGCAGCCGAGGCCGACCAGAGCGGATACGACAAACCTTGCTGTTCGCCGCAGGGTGGTGCGTGCTGACGGGAGCGCTGGTCAGCCCGATCCATGCGCTCGGCGAGCGGGTCTTTGCCGCTCACATGATCGAGCACGAGCTGCTGATGGCGCTGGCGGCTCCGCTGCTGGTTGCAGCCCGCCCCGGCGCGGCACTGGTATGGGCATTACCGGTCGCGTTTCGGCAGAGAACGGGAAGGCTCACGCATGGCAAGATGCTGCAGGCGGTCTGGGCCTTCGCCAGCCGCCCTCTCAACGCAACAATCATCCACGCGATCGCCATCTGGATCTGGCACATCCCGTTCCTGTTCGAGGCAGCCCTGCAGCGGGGCGTGCTGCACTATACCCAGCATGCGAGCTTCCTCGGCACTGCCTTGCTGTTCTGGTGGGCGCTTCTGCCCCGTTCCGGTCGGCAGCAGGCCTATGGCAGCGCCGTCATGCATCTCTTCTTCACCTCGATGCACACCGGCCTGCTCGGCGTGCTGCTGCTGCTGTCGCCCAAACTCTGGTATCCGGAAAATGCCGGTGGCGCAGCGCTGTGGGGTTTAAGCCCGATCGAGGACCAGCAGCTTGCGGGTCTGGTGATGTGGGTTCCGGCTGGCCTGATCTATGGCGGAGCCGCTTTGCTGCTCGCCGGCCTCTGGATAAGCAAGAGCGGAACCAGGGAGGCGACGCATGCGCTCCGATCTGGCTAGACTGATCGCCGGCGCCCTCGCCGCCATGATCGTAGTTGCCGTAGCCGTCGCCGCCGTGGCCTTATGGGCCGACCGGCGTGATCGTGTCCGGCACGAGTCGGACGCGGCAACCGGCGGCGTGGGCGCGCGCGCCATTCCGATCATGACCGCGAACGGCTGCTCCGGCTGCCATACGATCCCTGGCGTGCCGGGCGCGCAAGGTCAGGTCGGCCCGCGCCTCGACGCCAGCCTCGCCCGCCGGGTCATTATCGGCGGCGTGCTGGCGAACAATCCGGAGAACCTGATCCGCTGGATACGCGGCGCCAGAGAGGTTAATCCGCACACCGCCATGCCATCGACGAGGATCACCGAGCAGCAGGCGCGTGATATCGCGGCCTATCTCTATGCTTTGAAATAATTGAACCCCGCCGCGCCGGAACCTGGGCTGTCACGCAACCTTCGACAGGACGCTGATATCGCATCTGGCGAGGCCATATCGCCAGCGATGGTTCGTCGCCGCGACACGGCTCTGGTAAAAAAGCGTGAGCTGTTCGCCCTCGATCATGACGGTCGAGTGACCGTTTTCTCCTGGCCCGCCTGGATCAAGAACCGGACCGATCGAAACGTACGGTCCGGTAACCTCGGCGGCGATGGCGAAAAACACGCGTTGTCGGCTGCCTCGCGCTCCCCGCGGAAGGAAGCACGTGGCGTTCAGAAGCACGCGGCCATCGGGGAGCTCGACCAGTTGGGCGCCTTCGATCCCCCACTCGTAGTCGGGATCATCGCGCGTATTGTGGTGTGGGATCTCACTATGGTCGAGGATCTTGCCCAGCCGCTTCCAAGGTCCGAACCACGAGTCCGACTGGCTGCGCGCCAGGTAGACATCGGGTTGCGGCACACGACTGAATTTCGGCATGCCGGAATAGACGATGTAGCGCTTGCCGCCGATGATCGCCGGATGCGGATCATAGATCCCATCTTCGTCCGTGCCAGGGATCGACAGGATTGCCGGGTTGAGCACCACCCAGTTGAAGCCATCATTCGACACCGCGTGCTCACAGCGGCCGCCGGACTTCATGAACTCGGTCTGGATGAACATGTGGAAGACGCCGAGCTCGTAGACAACACCGGGCGCGGCAACGCCCGATCCTGTGACAGGAAGCTCGATGGGCTCGTGCTCCGTCCAGGGACCATGCAGCTCCGGCGCGGTTGCGTGAAGTATCTTCCAGCTCTCGGTTGTTACCGTGCCGCTCGAGCCGAAGACGTGCCAAAGCCTGCCGTCAAAGACGGGGCATGGATCCTTAAGATCGTCCACCGCCTGCGGATGGAAGAGCGGGAACACATTCGTCTCGAACTCGATCTTCATCACCTGCCCCAGCAATTGCCGGCCGTTTGAGGCTCGTTTGGCTCCGGTCCAGGCGAATCGTTGGAGCCGTCGAACAGCTTAGCTGCCCATGCTACCGAAATACGGCCACCGAGTGACCGTCCCCAGGAACCTGCGTGCGAATCTTGGCTCCACCTCCCAAAGGGGCAGCAGCACCGCGGCATGATCCTTCGCTGCTTTAACGGTTCGCGGCTGGAACAAGTTATTCGACGGAAAGTTAGACGGAAAGGTGGATCTCGTCTCCGCTGCCTGCGATTAACAAATGTTAATCGCAATATAATTCGGCTGCCACTAGGGAAAATTTGTATGGACGCGGCAATAAGAATACCACCTCGCAGAAAAACCACGAAGACGCAAGACTTACTGATATGCTTCTCTCATTTACGATGGAATTTTGTCTATCAGCGTCCACAGCATATTCTTACCTTGGCCGCGAAGGAACATGAGATTATCTATTTCGAGGAACCTGTTTTCGAGGAGCGCTCGCATCCTTCGATGCGTTTCTCAGAGGTGGCGCCGGCAATTCGGGTCGCGACTCCTCTGCTTCCAATTGGCACAAGCCCGGCCAGAGCTGATGCCGTGCAGCGCAAATATCTCGACCGGATCATCGCTTCGACGCCGCACACTAACCTGACCGCCTGGTACTACACGCCCATGGCCCTACGCTTCAGCGCGCACATCAATTGCGATGTCTGCGTCTATGACTGCATGGACGAACTTTCGGCGTTCAAGAATGCGCCAACCGAGTTGGCCATGATGGAGCGAGCCCTCTTCGGGCGTGCCGACGTGGTCTTCACCGGCGGCTTGAGCCTCTTTGAAGCGAAGCGCTGCCAGCACCGTGCCATCTATCCGTTTCCGAGCAGCATCGACGTCAGCCACTTCCACAAGGCAAGGACACCCGGCAAGGACCCGGCCGATCAATTCGGCATTCCTCATCCACGGGTGGGCTTCTTCGGCGTCATCGACGAGCGCCTCGACATCGATCTCGTGGCCCAGGCCTCCAAGGCCATGCCGGACGTGCATTTCGTCATGCTCGGTCCGGTGGTCAAGATCGACCCGAGCAGCCTGCCGACAGCGGGCAATCTGCATTGGCTCGGCGGGAAAGCCTATGCCGATCTTCCAGATTATCTGCGCCACTGGGACGCCGGCTGGATGCCGTTCGCGCTCAACGAGGCCACACGCTTCATCAGCCCGACAAAAACGCCGGAGTTCCTCGCCGCTGGCCTGCCAGTGGTTTCAACAGCAATTGTCGATGTTGTGCGAACCTACGGCGCAGCCGGGCTCGTCGACATAGTGGACGCCGAGGACGTCGACATCAAGCTGCGATCCGTCCTTACCCAATCGCGCGAGGCGCGGCTTCAGCAGGTCGATGCCTATCTCCGGGACATGTCCTGGAAGCGCACATGGAATGGCATGGCCGCTCATATCAGGAACGCCAGTGCTCGGAAAAAGGTCGTCCCGTTCCGCAGGAGCGCCTGACCATGTTCGACTGGCTGATCGTCGGCGCCGGCTTCGCCGGCAGCGTTCTCGCCGAACGGATTGCCTCGCAGCGGGGAGAAAGCGTTCTCCTCATCGATCGCCGCAATCACATCGGGGGTAACGCCTATGACTGCTACGACGAAGCAGGCATCCTCATCCACCGCTACGGGCCGCACATATTCCATACAAATGCGCGGTCCATCGTGGATTATCTGTCACACTTCACGACATGGCGGCCGTATGAACATCGTGTGCTGGCGGCGGTCGACGGAATGCTTCTCCCGATCCCCATCAATCTCGATACGATCAACCGCCTCTATGGTCTCGATTTGGATCCGGTGGAACTGGAAGACTTCTTCGCGTCTCGCCGCGAGACCATCGAGGAAGTCCACACGGCCGAGGACGTCGTGGTCAGCACTGTCGGGCGGGAACTCTATGAGAAATTCTTCCGCGGCTACACCAGGAAGCAATGGGGCGTAGACCCCTCCCAGCTTAGCAAATCGGTAACCGCCCGGGTTCCGACCAGGACCAACCGCGACGACCGCTACTTCGGCGACAGCTTCCAGCACATGCCCGCGAACGGGTACACGCGCATGTTCGAGCGCATGCTCAACCATCCCAATATCAAGATCATGCTGCAGACGGATTATCGTGAGGTCCGGGACCGGATTCCGTTCCGCAAGCTGATCTACACCGGCCCTGTCGACGAATTCTTCGACTGGAGACTTGGCCGTCTGCCGTATCGCTCACTGCGTTTCGAGCACGTGACCGTCGAATGCGAACAGTTCCAGCCGGTCGCTGTGGTCAACTATCCGCAAACGGAGGACTTCACCCGGATCACCGAGTACAAGCATCTGACCGGCCAGAAGAACGCCCGGACAAGCCTCACCTATGAATACCCGACCGACATTGGCGATCCGTATTACCCGGTGCCCAGGCCGGAAAACGAAGCGCTCTACAAGCAATATGAAGCCTTGTCCGCCAGTCGCCCGGATGTCTGGTTTGTCGGCCGCCTTGCGACATACCGCTATTACAATATGGACCAGGTCGTGGGTCAGGCTCTGGCTACTTTCGCCCGCATTCAGAAGACGGTCCCAATTGGAGGCGCCTTGCAGCCGGCAATGGCTGTGCCGGGCTAAAGCCGCTTGCTACTCCGGCAAAGGCTGCGTGGGTCGAGAACGCTGGCCAAACAGCCTCTGCTGCCTCGCCAGTTCATCGGCCATGGGCTGACGGGTGCGGCGCGATCCATCCGCATGGATGACGGAGAAAAGGCCAACTTCGGCGTGGCGTGAATTGTCCCATCCAGGGTAAGCCGTAATCGGATAAAGGCAGATTCCCCCGACCGGCGCGCCTTGGCTCACGGCGTCCCGCACCTCGTCGCACACATAGTGAAGCCATGCCGGGCCTCCCGATCCTTCCGCACCGGTCTCTGCAATGTACATCGGCTGTCGGTAGCGTTGGGCGACCTCGACGAGCATTTCCGACAGAGCCCGGTATTCGTGATGCCCCATCGGGATTGTTGGCCCGTGCAGGTACCACTGATTGTGCGGGTAGAAATTCAGACCGATGACATCGATGAGATCTTCGCTGCCGCCAAGCTGCGGCTCGACGCGCCCCATCAGCATGTCGTACGCTTCGAACTGTCCTTGACGGACTTTTTCAGCCGCCCGCATTTCCGCGCGGCTTCGATCGCGCGGCGCGATGTGAATAAGCGGCTCGGCCCAGATGAACCGGCATTCTGGATCCGCTTGGCGCATGGCTCGTATGCCTTGCACGGCAGCCTTGACGAGGTGGCGTTTGAACCAACCCCTTCGCCTTGGGCCGGCCGGTGGAAAATAGCCCACTTCGACTGCCCAGGCGAAGAACGATATCTCGTTGATCGGGCAGACGAGCGCAGCCTTCCCGCTGACGGCCCGATGCAACCGGACAGCTTCCGCTGCGAAATCGGCATAGCGCTCGATCAGCTCCTTCCCGCCCTGGTCAAGATAATCGGGGGTTCCGTAGTGAAAGACATCCCAGATGACCTGAACGCCGGCGAGATTTGCCGCTTCGATCATCGGCGCCCAACTCGACCAATCGTACACGCCCGGCGCCTTCTCGATCAGGTGCCAGCGTAGCCCGTCACGAACAGTTCTGAGCCCAAGGTTCGCGCAGCCGCGATAGTCGCGTTCTGCGTGAGAATCATGGCCAGTCGCCCGCACGAGATCGAGACGCACGCCATCCTTTCGCCGGTGCGAGGAGCATTCGAAACCGCCCATGAAAAAACTGTCGAATGTGACCGCGCTGGCAGCCGGATTCACGTTTGGGCTAACGGCTTGCGGCACATTCCTACTCCTTGCATTGGCCGGCACGGTCGACCAACGGCCGAAACCCTCTTTGGGTTGGGCAAATTCTTCGTTCTTGCCGCGTGCTGAACGGCGTTCAGCCCAGCGTGATCTCCTGATCGTTCACAACCTCGGCCAGCCGACTGAGGAAACTCACGAGACCGACTTCCGGATCGTCGTTGTCGCCTGTGAGCACGGAGATACCCCAACGCCCCAGCACGGCTTCTTCGACGGGGTCTCGGCTCGCCATGAAAATGTATGACGGCGGCCGATCCGCCTCGTAGCCCGAACGGTTCCATGTCTGCCAAAGCCGATGCAACAGCAGCCGGATGTTCAGGTCCGAGAGACTATAGCCGACGAACAGAACCGTGCTGCCCAGCGCATCGGAACGAAACCGCACATCGAGCGGCGAATCGAAGGATAACCGATCGAGATAGTCGGTTTCCGTAAGGACCAGCGAGGAATCGTCATCGAAGTCGCCGTGGAATTTCACGATGCAAGCGACGTCCCGGCGAGCCTTCGAGACATCCCTAGCATTTGCCACCTTCACATATGCGCGGCCGTGTATCTCAAAGGCGACTTCGAGGTTCCGGTCATAGTTGGTGGTGTAGATCACCGGAAAATCCAGCGCGACGATCAGACGATGCAGTTCGGACTCCCGAATCTTCTCCCTCGTCACGGTCCAGTGCCTGTCCATCCAACTGCGCAACGGCCCGATGCTGCCATGCTTGATCCGGTAATACTCGGCCAGGGTTTGGAAGCGATCACGCGGTCTCGCGCCATCCAGGCCGAGTTCGCTCGCCATGCGTTCAATCAGCTTCTCCCAGGAAGGCAGCCCCACGCTCATCGAAACACCAGCTCCGACAAAGAGCACCGCATTGCGCTCTCGGATCGCTTTAGCGAGTGGAAGAATCGGGTCCTCGTTCATTGCCGAAGCTGAGTGGGCTGCCGGGGGTGGGGCATGACGCATACTTCCGAACCTGGAGGTGGATGAAGTGTTCCCCGCTCAGCCGTGAAAATCCAGAAGACGCCGATACTCAGGTCAGACTCGCCGAAAGCAATGCGCAGGCAGGGACAGGCGGCTTGGCTTCGGTCCCTCTCAGCATCGGCGAATCGCCAGCGCGACATCGGTCGCGAACGGTGGCACCTCCAGCTTCAACCTACCGTCCGCTTGCGCCCGCCATTCCGCCGCTTGCGTGCCGGCCGCAGTATCCCAGCCGACTATGCGGTAGCTACCCGGAGCCAGCCCAGGCAGGTCGATCATGACGGGCTCGGTTTGCGCGACGGCCCGCAGCATGCCGTTGGGCCCGATCGTCTCGCGGTGAACCAGCCAGGCCACCGCCTGGGCATCGTCGCCGCAGGCTACCGCCGCGACATCGGGGCGGGAAACCCGCACCCGGCCGCCGAGATGGACACGTCGGAACCGACGCCAGTCGATCAGCGGCAGGAAACCCGCCAGCGAGCGCTGCGCCCGCCGCATGCCGGGTGTGAGCACATGCGGCGTGCGGTTCGGCCAGCGCATACCGCCACCGGCACCGCCGGCAGCCAGGTGCGCCCATTGCATATGGCGGAAATATTCGTCATCGAACGGCTCCGGCAGCGTGATCTTCTTGTCCTTGAAGGTATGGATCGGGCCATGTTCGCTGTCGAGGAACGGGCGGCCATCGCGAGTTTCGGCCAAGGCCTCGCCGACGATCCGCCCCAGGCCGAGCGCCGGGGCCACTGTGTCGCTGGGATGATCGATCGTGCCCTCCTCGTAGATGTGGAGGGAGGCGAAGTCGAGATCCGGATGCCGGAAGATAGGTTCGCGGAGCGGCATGTGCGCCCGCCAGCGAAGCTCCGGTCCGAAGAGCGAAACCGTTTGCGGGTGGGAGCGGCCGTAGAGCGAAATCTCCAGCCGGCGAACGAAAGCACCGAGATCGTGGATGAAGTCGCCGAAATCGTCGGCGCTGCCTTCGGCCTGCTCGGGATGGATCTCGTTCCAGAGGTCCCAAGCGAAGAGCGCGCCGCTGCCGCCCCATCTGCGCACCGCGAATTCCAGCCTTGCCTTGATGGCGCGGCGCGTGGCCGTGCAGACCAGAAAGCGCGAGGGCTGATCCAGCGCGCCGCCGTTCCTCTGATTATAGGGGTGATGACGCCAGTGCCGCCACTGCCAAAATGTATCGAACGGGGTGAGCAGTATTCTCAAGCCGTGCTTTTCACAGAGACGAAAAAGATCGTCCCACAGCCGCACCATGGCAGGGACGAAGCGACCGAGCGGCCGCTCGAAGTAGCGGTGGCGGACCTGAGCATATTCCAGCATCAGCCTGAGGCAGGTGACGCCGCTTTGCCTAAGCCAGCGGAGGTGAGCCTCCACGCCGGCTATGTCCTTGCGCCGGAACAGCCCATTTAGCTCAGGCCAGCTTATCGCGTCATTCTGCCCGATCGGCATCCACGGCTCGCCGTCCTCAGTGGCGAAATACGAGCCGCTCACCGTGATCCACTGCAGACCCGCGGACCGGACAGCGAATACGCCCTCCGCGTCACTGGTCGTGCTTCCCGTTAATCCCGTATTGTCCAAGTGGCTTTCCGGTATTCCCCAAGGCACTCCAAACTGTCTCAGGGGAAAAATGTTCACCGGCGCCGGAGCAAAAATCGCAGCCCGCCCGGGCCTCATCGCCGAGAGAATGGCCCGTTATTAAAGAATAGCCAGCTGATCTGCTCCAGCTTCGCTCGACTGAAAACCCTAGCTAGGATCCGCTCGCCACCATCCCGGCCGTAGGGGCCTGGGCAGGCCACCGAAAGCCAACCAAGTCAAGTCATAGCGACGAGTAGAGATTCGCCGGCGGGATCTCGCCAACCAGGAAGGCCGGCTTCAGGCGATCCTCTGCTGAAGCTGCGGCATGTCTTCGCTCTTCCGCAGACCCGTTGCGACGACCGACACCCGAAACTTTCCGGCCAATGCCTGGTCGAAGATGGCGCCGACGATAATGTCGGCGTCGGCGTCGACCTCTTCCCGTATCCGTGTCGCGGCTTCGTCGACCTCGAAGAGCGTCATGTCCGTGCCGCCGCAGATCGATACCAGCAGGCCTCTGGCGCCCGTCATGGAAGCCTCATCGAGCAGCGGGTTGGCGATTGCTGCCTCGGCCGCCGTCCTTGCGCGGCCCTCCCCCGAGGCCTCACCGGTTCCCATCATCGCCCGGCCCATGTCCCGCATCACCGACTTCACGTCGGCAAAATCGAGATTGATCAGGCCTTCCTTCACGATGAGATCCGTGATGCAGCCGACACCGGCGTAGAGAACACGGTCCGCCATAGCGAAGGCATCGGCAAACGTCGTCCTGGCGTCGGCGACCCTGAAAAGGTTCTGGTTGGGGATGACGATCACGGTGTCGGCGCTTTCGCGAAGGCGTTCTATGCCCTCTTCGGCGGCCTGGGACCTGCGCTTGCCCTCGAACGTGAAAGGCTTGGTAACGACGGCCACCGTCAAAATGCCGGCATCGCGCGCCGCACGCGCAATGACGGGCGCGGCGCCAGTCCCGGTGCCGCCGCCCATGCCCGCCGTGATGAAACACATGTGCGTTCCCGCAAGATGATCCATGATCTCGTCGATGGATTCCTCGGCGGCCGCGCTGCCGAAGTGGGGGAGAGATCCGGCGCCCAAGCCTTCGGTCACATGCGCACCCAACTGGATCAGCCGCGGCGACTTCGACATGGTGAGCGCCTGGGCGTCGGTATTGGCGACGACGAACTCGACCCCCTGCAGGCCTTCAGCGATCATGTTGTTGACGGCGTTTCCGCCAGCGCCACCGACCCCCACAACGGTTAACTTAGGTCTCATCTCCAGGATTTCCGGCTTGGCGGTCATTGTGATCTCTCTACGGGACGCAGTGGCTGCGCCAGAGCAACTAGCAAACGAATCAGATGGTCCCGCCAAGATCAGGGAATCAGAGGACAGGCCTCGCCGCAAGGTCAAGCTGAGGGCGTCAAATCGCAAGTTTTGCTTCAGGAGCGCCGTGGTCCGAGCGCAACCTGCGTGAACCGGTGGGGGTGCTGGGGGCGACGAAAGACAAATGGTTCGCCGAAGCAACTCTTCCCTGAGATACGTCCGGGCCGCTTCGGACCGTCGCGCGGCCAGCATCGTTCGGAACTTACTGCGCAGTTGCCGGCAGAGCCGGAGACGTCCTGCTCACGAGGTTGATAAATCCCGCCGGCTCTCTAAGTTCGCCTTGGGACACCTTGACTTCGCGCTGGTCCGGCAAACGATCGGACTTAGGCGCAAGAACGGTGATTTGTCGATGACAAGCGCGGTGTCGGGCACCTTGGCGGCCCTTTTGTGCTTTCTGTCCCTGATCGCTGCTGCTCCGCGTGCGTTCGCCCAGCAACCGACCGTGCAGCCGGCCGGAGCGATCAAGCCGGACGAGAAGACAACCGAAATCAAGATAGGCTATTTACGGGCCTACGCGCCGCGCCTGACGCTTTCCCTGCTGGACGAGCCGCCGCGTGACGAAGGTGTCGCCGGCGCCAATGTCGCCATCGGCGACAACAACACCACGGGCAAGTTCATCAAGCAGAAATTCAGCCTCGATGTCACCGAGATAAAACCGGAAGCCGACGCGGTTCAGGCATTCAACGCGTTGATTGCCAAAGGCGAACGCTATGTCCTCGCGGACCTCTCGGCCAAGCAGCTGCTGTCTATCGCCGACATTGCCCGCGACAAGGGCGTGCTGATCTTCAACGTGGGCGCCACCGACGACAGACTGCGCGAGGAGGACTGCCGCATAAACGTCTTCCACATCGCGCCGACGCGAAGCATGCTCGCCGACGCTCTGGCGCAGTATCTGATGGTGAAGAAATGGCCGAACTGGGTGCTGCTCTACGGCTCGCATGATGAGGACCGCCTCTATGCCGACGCGTTGCGCCGCGCGGCAGCCCGCTTCGGCGGACAGATCGTCGCGGAGAAAGAATTCAAGGATACCGGGACGGCGCGCCGCACTGACACCGGGGCGACGCAGATACAGCAACAGATTTCGGTATTCACGCAAGACCTGCCGGAGCATGACGTGCTGCTTGTGGCCGATGAAAGCGAGGTGTTCGGGACCTACGTGCCCTACCGCAGCTGGACGCCGCGGCTCGTCGCAGGCACGGCCGGTCTTGTGGCATCGTCATGGCATCCCGCGAGTGAACAGTGGGGCGGCATTCAAATGCAAAATCGCTTCCTGAAGACGGCAGGCCGGCGAATGATGTCCAAGGACATGTCGGCCTGGACGGCCGCGCGGGCCGTCGGCGAAGCCACTACGCGCACCAATGGCGACGATCCGAAAAAGATCAGCGATTACATCCGCTCGGACGACTTCTCGGTCGCCGCCTTCAAGGGACAGAAGCTGACCTTCCGCAAATGGAACCTCCAGCTTCGCCAGCCGATCCTGCTTGGCGATGCCAAATCGGTCGTCTCGACATCTCCCCAGGAGGGCTATCTCCACCAAGTCTCCGAACTCGACACCCTCGGCATCGATCAGCCGGAAACGAAATGCGTTCTCAGGTAGCGCCGATCGGGAGGAATTCGTGCAGAGCCGAGCTTGCGTACTCGCCATTCTCGCAACCGGCGTCATGGCCGGCCCGGCATCGGCCTACACGGCCTACGTCTCAAACGAGAAGGACAATACGATCACCGTCGTCGATACGGCGACGATGCAGGTGGTCAAGACCGTCGACGTCGGCCAGAGGCCGCGCGGCATCACAATCTCGCACGACGGCAAGTTCATCTATTTGTGCGCCAGCGACGACAATACGATCCAAATCATCGATACCACGACGCTGCAGGTCGTCGGCACCCTGCCCTCCGGCGACGATCCCGAATTGTTCGTGCTTTCGCCAGACGGCAAGACGCTTTACGTCGCCAACGAAAACGACAATCTGGTCACCGCGATCGACCTCGACAGCAAGCAAGTCAAGTCCGAGATCCCGGTCGGCGTGGAGCCCGAAGGCATGGCCGTCAGCCCCGACGGCAAGACCCTGGTCAACACCTCGGAGACCACCAGCATGGCGCATTTCATCGACACCGAGAGCCATGAGGTAACCGACAACGTGCTGGTCGACACGCGCCCGCGCTTCGCCGCGTTCAAGCCCGACGGCTCGCAGGTCTGGGTCAGTGCCGAGATCGGCGGCACCGTCAGCGTCATCGACAACGCCAAGCGCCAGGTCGTGAAGAGGATCAAGTTCGCGATTCCCGGACTGCGAGCCGAAACCATCCAGCCGGTCGGCATCGCCATCAGCGCCAACGGGAAGAAGGCTTATATCGCGCTCGGCCCGGCGAACCATGTCGCAGTGATCAACACCGAAACCTACGAGGTTGAAAAATACATCCTCGTCGGACAGCGCGACTGGCATCTGGACTTCACCCCCGATCAGAAGACACTGATCACAACGAACGGCAATTCCAACGACATCACTTTCATCGATACGGCGACCGAGGAGCCGGTTCAGTCGGTCACCGTGGGTCAGCAGCCGTGGGGGGTGGTCATATCGCCCAAGTAGAAAAGCAGCCGGAAGATTAGGCCATGAAGCCGGGCCAAAGACGTCGACCGCGCTAGATAAGCACCCTCAAGGAGCATCCATGCAGCATGCGAGGACGGCGAAAACGGGGACCGGAGCGGCGGCACTCGATGTCGCCGGCGTCAGCCATTCCTATGGCCCGAAGCGGGCGCTCAACGACGTCTCGTTCTCGATCGCGCCGGCGACTTTCACCGCCCTTCTCGGTCTCAACGGCGCCGGCAAGACGACCCTTTTCTCGCTGATCAGCCACCTCTACGACACGCGCCAGGGATCGATCCGCATCTTCGGCCATGACGTCAGCCGTGCGTCCGGCGAGGCGCTCAGGCGGGTCGGCATTGTGTTCCAGGCGCGCACGCTCGACCTCGACCTGAGCGTATACCAGAACCTCTCCTATCACGCCTCGCTGCACGGCATCGGACGGCACGAAGCCCGACAGCGCATTGCAGCGATGATCCAGACAGTCGACATGCAAGGCCGTCAGCATGACAAGGCTCGCAGCCTTTCCGGCGGCCAGATGCGGCGCATCGAGATCGCCCGGGCGCTGCTCCATCGCCCGTCCCTGCTGCTGCTCGACGAGGCGACGGTGGGTCTCGACATCCAGTCGCGCGCGGGCATTCTCGCCACCATCCGCAAGCTGGTCGAAACCGAGGGCATCGGCGTGCTTTGGGCCACCCACCTGATCGACGAGGTTGAAGATGGCGACCATGTCGTCGTGCTGCGGCAAGGTGACCTGGTCGCCAAAGGCAAAGTGGCCGACGTGGTCAAAGCGAGTGGTGCCGCGTCGATCCGCGACGCCTTTTCCAGACTCAGCCGCGGCGAAGCAGCCGGCCAGGCGGAGATCTCGCCATGAGCACTCCCGCAATGCCGGAAAAGGTCGCCGCCGTCACCCCGGTGAAGTCCGACGCGTTCGGCTTTCGTCACTACCTCATCTGCCTCAAAGGCGTCGTCGTGCGGGAAGGGCTGCGCTTCCTGCACCAGCGCGAGCGCTTCATCTCGTCGCTGGTGCGACCGCTCGTCTGGCTGTTCATTTTTGCCGCCGGGTTCCGGCAGGTGCTCGGTGTCTCGATCATCCCGCCCTACAAGACCTACGTGCTCTACGAGGTCTACATCACGCCGGGCTTGTGCGGCATGATCCTGCTGTTCTCGGGCATGCAGTCTTCGCTGTCGATGGTCTACGACCGTGAGATGGGCAATATGCGCATCCTGCTGGTCAGCCCATTTCCCCGCTGGTATCTGCTGGTGTCGAAGATGCTCGCCGGCGTCTCCGTGTCGATCGCGCAGGTTTATGCCTTTCTGATCGTTGCATGGTTCTGGGGCGTCAAGGCGCCGCCGCTCGGTTACCTATTCGTGCTGCCGGCCCTGTTCCTGTCGGGGATGATGCTTTGCGCGCTCGGCATGCTCCTGTCCTCGATGATCAAGCAGCTCGAGAATTTTGCCGGGATCATGAACTTCGTGATCTTTCCCGGCTATTTCGCGTCGCCGGCGCTCTATCCTTTGTGGCGCATCCAGGAAGCGAGCCCGCTGCTTTACAAGCTCTGCCTCGCCAACCCCTTTACCTATGCCGTCGAGCTGATCCGCTTCGCCTTCTACGGGCAGATCGATTGGGTGTCGCTGGGCGTCGTCGCCGGCTGCACGCTGCTGTTTCTCGGGGGGCCATCATCGCTTATGACCCTTCGCGCGGACTGATAACCCGCAAACAAGGCGCGGGAGGAAACGGTTGATGGAACGGATGCGCCTGGTTCGCAGCCTGGTGCGGCTGTCATGCTCATGCCCCACGCCGGCGCCACGGCCGCGAACACCGATCCGGACTGGGCCCTGCATGCAGCGCAAGGTGCCGCAACTGGTCGCCGGGGTGAGCTTGATCGAACGGGAGAGACACGAAGCTAAGGAACTCATCCCTGAGCTAGGCAGTTGTGTTTTGTTCCTGGGTTTTGGCTGTTTGAGAACCCAGCGTTTCATTTGTCCGTTTGTGAGGTGATGGATGAGCCATTGCATTGCCCGCAATGGCGCCAATGAGGGCCGGTCCCTTCGGGCTGGCTAAAGAGGAGAATGCAATGAAGAAGAAGAGCTGGAAGAAACCGACGATGTGCCAGGTTGCCGCGGGCTTCGAGATTTCGCGGTATCTGCCTGCTGAAACGCCTCCCAGGAAGTAGGCCGCAGAGCTGCGTGTCCCTGGCTGTGGGGGCATGCATCCCCTTGCCGCTTGAGGTCGTCGAGACGGGGGCTGCCGCGGGAAGCGCGGGCGCGAAGCCGTTTGCCACCGAGAATTTGGCGCCGGTCAAATGGGCCGCAGAGCAGGCATCGCCATGCGCGTGAAGATCATAGGATCGGCGGCGGGAGGCGGCTTTCCGCAATGGAACTGCAACTATCGCCTGAGCCGCTCGGCTCGGAGCGGCATGGCCGGCGTGCATTCGCGGACCCAGTCGTCCATTGCCGTATCGGCTGACGGGACAGGCTGGGTTCTGTTCAACGCGTCGCCCGACATTGGCCGGCAGATTGCGCAAACGCCCGAACTGCAGCCCGCGGCCGATGCGCCGCTGCGCTCGACGCCCATCCGCGCGGTCGTGCTGACGAATGGCGACGTCGACCATGTCGCCGGCCTGCTCAGCCTGCGGGAGCGGCAGCCCTTCGCAATCTATGCAACGGCACAGGTGCTGGCGACGCTGGCGGCGAATTCGATCTTCAACGTTCTCGATCCGGCGATCGTGCCGCGCCGCCTTCTGGCGCCAACGGAGCAAGTGGCGATCTGCAACGCGGACGGCCAGCAGACCGGCGTGGTCGTCGACGCCTTTCCCGTGCCCGGCAAGATCGCGCTCTATCTCGAGCAAAGAGGCGATCCAAGCGCCGATTTCAGCTCCGACACGGGCGCCACGATCGGCGTGCGTATCAGCGGGGCTGGAAGTCGCGCTGCTTTCTTTTACATTCCCGGCTGCGCGGGCATCGATGCCGCCCTGCGCACGCGTCTGGCGGACGCCGCCTGCCTTCTGTTCGACGGCACTGTCTATACAGACGACGAGATGATCATCGCCGGCGTCGGCCAGAAGACCGGTGCGCGCATGGGGCACATCGCAATGTCTGGAGAAGCGGGTTCGATCGCCGCCTTGGCCGATGTGAGGACCGGCCGCCGCGTCTTCATCCACATCAACAATACCAATCCTGTTCTCGACGAGAGTTCCGCCGAACACGCGGCGGTCAGAGCGGCTGGCTGGGAAATCGGGAGCGACGGAATGGAGATCGAACTTTGAGCGACTTCCACGACGCGGCGCGACATGGTCTGTCCAAGAGCGAGCTCGAGGCCGTGCTGCGGCAGGTCGGCGCCGAGCGTTATCACAACCGCCATCCCTTTCATCACAGGATGACCAGTGGCGTGCTGACGAAGGCCGAAATGCAGGCCTGGGCATTGAACCGCTACTGCTACCAGGCCGTCATTCCGCGCAAGGACGCCATGATCCTGGCGCATGCCGAGGATCCGGCGTTTCGCGCCGCCTGGCGCAAACGCATCGAGGATCACGACGGCGAGGACGGCTGGAGCGGCGGCATCGCGCGCTGGCTGCATCTGGCGACCTCGCTCGGGCTCGATGCCGAAGCCGTCAAGAGCGAAAGGCTGGCGCTGCCGGCGACCCGCTTCGCCGTCGGCGCCTACCTTTCCTTCTGCACGAACCGCACGCTGCTCGAGGCGGTGGCATCGTCGCTGACCGAGATGTTCTCGCCGATCATCATCGGCGAGAGAGTGCCGGCGATGCTGGCCAAATACGACTACATCACCGACGACACGCTGGCCTATTTCAGCCGGCGGCCGGAACAGGCGTCGCGCGACGCCGACTTCGCCCTCGCCTATGTGCTGAGCCACGCCGACACGGCCGAGCGCCAGCAGCGGGCGATCGATGCGCTGGTGTTCAAATGCGATATATTGTGGGCGATGCTCGATGCACTTCAACATGCCTATGGCGCGCCGGGAAACGTCCCTCCGGGCGCCTTCCAGCCGGAGGCAACCCGATGATGGCGCTGCGCGAGAGAGCCATCGTCTCCTTGCAATCAATGCCATCGCTGCCGAGGCACGTGCGTATTCAGTACGACCCCGTGCGGCAGGCCTTCGCCGTGCTTTCGCCGGAAAAGGTATTCTGGCCGAACGATATCAGTCTCGACATATTGCGCCGCTGCGACGGGCGGTCCGCGGTCGGCTACATCATCGCTGGTCTTGCGGCCGATTACGATGCTGAACAGGAGGCCGTAGCGGCCGATGTCATCGCCTTCCTGCAGGAATGGTCGGACAAGCTGTTGGTGAAGCTATGAGCGAGCCGCTTCTGCCTCCGATCGGCATGCTGGCGGAACTGACGCATCGCTGCCCGCTGCAGTGCCCTTATTGCTCCAATCCGCTCGAATTGCTCAAGGCCGATCGTGAGCTCGACACCCAGACCTGGCTCGATCTTTTCTCGCAGGCCGCCGATCTCGGCGTTCTGCAGGTGCATCTGTCGGGCGGCGAGCCGACGCTGCGCCGCGATCTCGAGCAATTGATCGCCGGGCTTTCGACGCGCGGCGTCTACAGCAATCTCATCACCGCCGGCATCAACATTGCCGAGGGCCGCATCGAGGTCTTTGCCGAAGCCGGGCTCGACCACCTGCAGCTGAGCTTCCAGGGCGCCCGCCCGGCGACGACCGACCGTATCGGCAACCACAGCGGCAGCCACGAAAAGAAGCTGGAGACGGCACGCCGCGCCCGCGCGGCCGGGCTGCCGCTCACCATCAATGCGCCGATCCATCGCCACAACATCGAGGAAGTGCCGGAATTCATCGACCTGGCTCTTTCGCTGGACGCCGAGCGGCTCGAGATCGCCAATGTGCAGTATGCCGGCTGGGCGCTGGCCAATCGCAATAACCTGATGCCCGAACGCGCCGCCGTCGAACGGCAGGTGGAGATCGTCGCGGCGGCGCAAGCACGGCTTGCCGGCGTCATCAACATCGATTTCGTCCCGCCGGACTATTTCGCCGTCTATCCCAAGCCGTGCATGGGCGGCTGGGCGCGCGACGCCTTCATGGTGACGCCCGACGGCACGGTGCTGCCATGCCATGCCGCGCAGACCATTCCTGCGCTCCGCTTCGAGCGTTTCGGAGAGCGCTCGCTGTCTGAGATCTGGACCGATTCACCGGCATTCAATGCCTTTCGCGGTACCGAATGGATGCTGGAGCCGTGCCGAAGCTGCGAGCGGCGCGAGATCGATTGGGGCGGCTGCAGATGTCAAGCGATGGCGATTGCCGGCGATGCCGCTGCAACGGATCCGGTCTGCATCAAATCGCCGATCCATGCCCGGGTGGGCATGCTCACCGATGAAACGCAGCGCCCCGCGGCAGACAATGCGGCGGGCGAACCCTTCATTTACCGTCGGATAGGAGCTGTGGCGGAGCTCGCCTGACCGTCTTCTCGTAGGTGGTCCCCAATAGGATAAACCGGAATTCGGCATGGCGGGATTTGGGCGAAAGCGCGTCGCCTGAATCCGTTCCAGCGCGACACGCTTTAGAGAGGGTCAAGGCGGAGTTTGTCCCGGGCGATCTTCCAGGCGGATTCGACGTGGCGCCGTGCCGCGGCTTCCGCCTCCTGCGGCTTACGCGCCCGGATCGCCTCCATAATCGCGTTCATCTCGGCGATCGCCGGCTCGCGACGGTTTGCCGAGGCGATCGTCATCGAACGCAGCTGGTTGATGCGCACATTCAACCCGCTGACGATCTCCCAGGCGACACGCTTGTCCGCAGCCTCGAAAAGCGCTTCGTAGAACTTCGTCGTCGCGCGCATCACCGCCGGCGGCTTGCCCGAGGCCCAGGCCTCGAAGAGCTCGCCGAGGGCGTGCTCCAGTACGGCCAGTTGGCCATTGGTGGCCGATTGCGCGCAGGCGCGCGCCGCGATGCCCTCGAGCAAAGCCCTGAGCTCATAGATCTCGTCGGTGCGGCCGATATCCGGCTTGGCCACAGCTGGACCATGCCCAGGGATCATCTGCACAAGGCCTTCAGCCTCCAGTTGCCGGAGGACCTCGCGCACAACCGATCGGCTGACGCCGAGCTGGTCGCAAAGCGGCCGCTCGACCAGCCTTTCGCCGGGCTGAAAATGAAAATCCATTATGGCCTCGCGCATGCGCTCAAGGGCCAATGTTCTCAAGGTCTTGGCGCTGCGATCGATGCGAAGCGTGTCGTCCTGCATGTCTCTGCTCCCTTGGCCGCCA
This sequence comes from Mesorhizobium sp. M1A.F.Ca.IN.022.06.1.1, assembly GCF_003952605.1. NCBI lineage: Bacteria > Pseudomonadati > Pseudomonadota > Alphaproteobacteria > Hyphomicrobiales > Phyllobacteriaceae > Mesorhizobium > Mesorhizobium sp. M1A.F.Ca.IN.022.06.1.1. The sequence continues at coordinate 2,319,142 of NZ_CP034455.1, forward strand.
CGAAAACAGATTCCATGGCAGGTTGACAAGGTATTTGGTGCTCCATACTATGGTATACCATAAGACGACAGAGAAGTTGGCGTTTCTCGAGCGCCACCTGACAGAGGTTTCCATGCAGCCGGCCATTCGCAAGATCGTCACTTACAGCGAGAACACGCTGATCGAAGGCGGCAAGGCAGCATCCAAGCCGCTGCGCCTGATCGGCGTCGCCGCCGTGCTGACGAACCCCTGGGCGGGTCGCGGCTTCATCGAGGATCTTTCGCCCGAGATCCGCGCCTTTGCGCCGGTGCTTGGAGAAACCCTGACCCGCGAGATCGTTGCCGCCGCCGGCTCGGCCGAGGCGATCGAGGGCTACGGCAAGGCCGCGATCTGCGGCACGTCGGGCGAGATCGAGCATGCCTCGGCGCTGATCCACACACTGCATTTCGGCAATCACTATCGCCGCGCCGTCGCCGCCAAGACCTATCTCGCCTTCACCAATCTGCGTGGTGGGCCGAACACACCGATCATGATTCCGCTGATGGACAAGAATGACGAGGGCCGCCGCTCGCACTATCTGACCGTGCATTTCCAGATCGGCGACGCACCGGCGCCGGACGAGTTGGTCGTGGCGCTCGGTGCTTCGATCGGCGGCCGTCCTCACCATCGCATCGGCGACCGCTATCAGGACCTCAAGGAAGTGGGCGACCTGCATGGCTGACGCCGTCGCACCTGGATGGACCCGGGCAGCCGCGCCCGATGGAACCGGCTTTATCCGCGCCGGATCGGGCGCGCCGGTGCTGTTCATCCACGGCGTCGGCATGAACGCGACGATCTGGCAGCCGCAGATCCAGCGGATGGCTGACCGCTTCGACCTGATCGCCATCGACATGCTTGGCCACGGCCGCTCGCCGCTGCCGCCGCAGGAGCCGGAACTCGCCGACTATGCCGCGCAGGCGATCCGGCTGCTCGATCATCTCGGCCTCGACAAGGTGTCCGTCGTCGGTCACTCGATGGGGGCTTTGGTCGCGCAGGAACTCGCGCTGCTAGCGCCGGAGCGCATCCGCCGTGTCGTGTCGCTCAACGCCGTGTTCCGTCGTCCGCCTGATCTGGCCCAAGCCGTGCTCGAGCGCGCGGCGGCGCTCACCGGCCACAGCGATGCGGCGGGGGTCGCCCAGACCATCGCCCGCTGGTTCGGCGATCCGGTTCCGGCCGAGCTCACGGCGGCGGCCGGGAAGGCGGCGGCAGCGTTGAGCGAGGTCGATCCCGAAGGCTACGCCCGCACCTATCGCCTGTTCGCCCGTGCCGACGGCGACCACGCCGAGCGCCTGCAGACCCTGGCCATGCCGGCGCTGTTCATCACCGGCTCCGAGGACAAGAACTCCTCGCCGGCAATGTCGGCCGCCATGGCCAGGCTCGCGCCGCATGGCCGCTGCACCGTTCTCGCCGGCCAAAGGCACATGATGGCGGCGGCGGCACCGGATCTCACCTCACGATGCATCGCCGAGTTCCTGAACGAAGGTGAAAGCCTGGAGCAAGGAGCAGCAGCGGACGCCAGCTTCGACAGCGGCGAGTTCCGGCGTGCGCTCGGCTCCTTCCTAACAGGCGTCACCATCGTCACCACGATCGGCGCGGAAGGCGAGCCGCGCGGGTTCACCGCCAACTCGTTCACATCGGTGTCGCTTGATCCGCCGCTGGTGCTGGTCTGCATCGCCCACAAGGCGCTCGGTCATCCGGTGTTCGCGACATCGAAGAGCTTCGCCATCAACATTTTGAACGAGACCCAGAAAGCGGCCTCCGGCATCTTCGCCTCGAAGGCAGCGGATAAATTCGCGTCGGTCGACTGGCGCCCGGGGAAGACCGGCAGTCCGGTTCTCGACGGCTCGGTCGCAACCTTCGACTGCGATATGGAGCGGTTGGTCGAGGCGGGCGACCATTCGATCCTGATCGGCCGCGTCCGCGACTTCCAGCACAATACCTCGCAGCCTCTCGGCTATTGCCGCGGCGCCTACATCACGCCCGGGCTCAGTCAGGAGGCGCTGGCCGCCGCCCAGCCCGGCACCGATGTCGGCGCCATTCTCGAAAACGGCGGCCGTATCCTGTTCCTCGAAACGCCAGACGGCTTCCTCGAACTGCCGCGCGGCCGGGGGCTGGGCTCGGCAAGCGACGGCAAGAGCCTCAACGGGCTTCTGGCCGCAAAGGCCATCGAGGCCCAGCTCGGCTTCCTCTTCGCCGTATGGGACGGCGCGGGCAATCCCTCGCGCACCCATGTTTACTATCGCGGTACCTTCGACGTGCCGGCTTCCAGCGATCGAGGCATCCGGCTGATCGACATCGACGCGATCGACGGCTTGAAGATCGCCGATCCGGCCATCCGCTCGATGCTCACCCGCTATGTGCGCGAATGCACTGAAGACGCATTCGGCGTCTATGTCGGCAACGAGGTCGAAGGCGAGGTAAGGCCGCTCGCCAGGACCGCCGCCCTCAATACAGGTGACCAGGGATGAAGTTCTCGCTCTTCGTGCATATGGAACGCTCGGATCTCGCCAAGCCGCATTCGGAGTTGTTGCGCGAGTTGGGTGAGCTGGTCCTGCTGGCGGAACAGGCGGGCTTCGAGACCGCCTGGATCGGCGAGCATCACGGGATGGAGTTCACCATCTCGCCCAATCCATTCATCAACATCGCCTATCTTGCGGCCAAGACCAGCCGCATCCGCCTAGGCACCGGAACCATCATCGCGCCCTTCTGGCACCCGATCAAGCTTGCCGGCGAGGCGGCGATGACCGACGTGATTGCCGGCGGCCGGCTCGACATCGGCATCGCCCGGGGCGCCTACAGCTACGAATATCAGCGCGTCTTCCCCGGGCTCGATGCCTGGGGCGCCGGGCAGCGCATGCGCGAGATCATTCCGGCGATCCGGGGTCTCTGGGAGGGCGACTACGAGCACTGCGGCGAATTCTGGCAGTTCCCGCCAACCACCTCCTCTCCCAAGCCGCTGCAAAAACCCTACCCGCCGATCTGGGTGGCGGCGCGCGATCCGAACTCGCACGACTTCGCTGTCGCCAACGGATGCAAGGTCCAAGTGACGCCACTGGCGTCCGGCGACGATGAGGTTGCAAGCCTGATGCAGCGGTTTAACGACGCCTGCGCCGCGCATCCTGAAATCCCGCGTCCGGAAATCATGCTCCTGATGCACACGTTCGTCGCCGAGGACGCCGCCGATGCCGATCGGCTGAGCCAGGATCTGTCGAACTTCTACTGCCAGTTCGGCGCCTGGTTCCAGAACAAGAAGCCGGTGCACCAGGGCATTTTGGAACCGCTGAGCGCCGAAGAGATCGCGGCCATGCCGCAATACGCGCCGGACAAGATGCGCCAGAACCTGGTGATCGGCGAGGCGCACGAGGTGGTCGCGCGGTTGAAAGCCTATGAGACGCTCGGCTTCGACCAGTACTCGATCTGGATCGACAGCGGCCTTTCGCACGAGCGCAAGAAGAAATCGCTGCAATTGTTCATCGACCGGGTGATGCCGGCCTTCATCTGATCGCGAACGAACGGGCAAGGCCATGACCGACGCCGCATTCAGGAACTTCATCGACGGCCGCTTCGACGAGCCGTCGGCCAGCTTCGACAGCGTCGATCCGTCGACCGGTGCGCCATGGGCGAAGATGCCGGCGGCGGATGAAGCCGATGTCGACCGCGCCGTCGAGGCCGCGCATCGTGCGCTGCGCACCGGCCCTTGGGCATCGATGACAGCAACCGCGCGAGGCAAGCTGCTGGTCAGGCTCGGCGACCTCGTGGCCGCCAATGCGGGTCGCCTGGCCGAGCTGGAGACGCGCGACACCGGCAAGATCATCCGCGAGACGCGCGCCCAGATCGCCTATGTCGGCGACTATTACCGCTACTATGGCGGGCTCGCCGACAAGCATGAAGGCGCGCATGTGCCGATCGACAAGGCCGATCTCGACGTCACCATCCGCCGCGAGCCGATCGGCGTCGTCGCCGCGGTGGTGCCGTGGAACTCGCAGCTCTTCCTCTCGGCGGTCAAGCTCGGCCCGGCGCTTGCCGCGGGCTGCACGGTGGTGCTCAAGGCCTCAGAGGACGGCCCGGCACCGTTGCTCGCCTTCGCCGAGTTGGTCAGCGAAGCAGGCTTTCCGGCCGGCACCGTCAATATCCTCACGGGCTTCGGCCAGGAGTGCGGACGGCGCCTGACCAGTCATCCGCTGGTCTCGCGCGTCGCTTTCACCGGCGGCCCGGCCACGGCGCGCGCCATCGTCAGGAACACGGCGGAAAACCTCGCGCACACGACGCTCGAGCTCGGCGGCAAGAGCCCGGTCGTCGTCTTCGCCGACGCCGACCTCGACAGCGCCGCCAATGCGGTCGTCGCCGGCATCTTTGCGGCGACCGGACAGAGCTGCGTCGCCGGTTCGTGCCTGCTGATCGAGCGTACCGTAAGACAAGAATTCCTTGGTCGGTTGAAGCGCAAGGCCGAAGCGATCCGCATCGGCGATCCTCAGGATCCGGCCACCGAGATGGGGCCGCTCGCGACCCTGCGCCAGCGCGACCGGATCGAGACCATCGTGGCCGAAAGCCTCGCCGCCGGGGGCACGCTGGTCACCGGCGGCAGGCGCCCCGACGCCGGCGCCGGCTTCTACTATGCGCCGACGATCATCGATGCCGGTGATAGCAACCTGCCCTGCGTACGCGAGGAATTGTTCGGGCCGGTGTTGAGCGTGCTCGCCTTCGACACCGAGGCCGAGGCATTGGCTCTAGCCAACGACACGCCCTTCGGTCTCGCCTCCGGCGTCTTCACCTCGAATCTCGGCAAGGCGCACCGCATGGCGCGCGACATCCGTGCCGGCGTCGTCTGGGTCAACACCTATCGCGCCGTGTCGCCGCTCGTTCCCTTCGGCGGCTACGGGTTGTCGGGTCTTGGCCGCGAAGGCGGGCTCGACGCCATCCGCGACTACACGCGCTCGAAATCGGTCTGGATCAAGACCTCGGACGAGCCGATTCCCGATCCCTTCGTCATGCGCTGAGAACGCATGCCGAGGGTGCAGCGACAAGAACAAGAAACGGAACAGAGAAATCAGAGGAGAATGACATGAGACTGATCTTAGCCGGCGTGCTCGCCGGGCTGCTATCGGCAACCGCCGCCAAGGCCGACGAAATGGTATTCACCAGCTGGGGCGGCACCACGCAGGAAGCGCAGACCAAGTCCTGGGCCGAGCCGTTCGCGGCGAGCTCCGGCATCAAGGTGCTGCAGGACGGCCCGACCGACTACGGCAAGCTGAAGGCCATGGTCGACGCCAAGAACGTGACCTGGGACGTGGTCGACGTGGAAATGGATTTCGCCATCAAGGCCGCCAAGGACGGGCTGCTCGAGCCGATCGACTTCGCCGCCGTGCCGAAGGCCGATCTCGACCCGCGCTTCAGCAACGAGCATGCCGTCGGCAGCTTCTACTATTCCTTCGTGCTGGCCTGGAACAAGGGCGCCGTTTCGGGTGAGCCGACAAGCTGGGCCGACATGTTCGACACCAAGAAGTTTCCCGGCAAACGGACCTTCTACAAATGGTCGGCGCCGGGCGTGATCGAGATCGCGCTGCTCGCCGACGGCGTGCCGGCGGACAAGCTCTATCCGCTCGATCTCGAGCGCGCTTTCAAGAAGCTCGACACGATCAAGTCGGATATCGTCTGGTGGGGCGGCGGCGCGGAGTCGCAGCAGCTCATCGCTTCGGGCGAGGCTGCCTTCGGGCAGCTCTGGAACGGCCGTGTCTTCGCGCTCGAGAAGGACGGCGCCGATGTCGGCGTCTCCTGGAACCAGAACCTCACCGCCGCTGACGTTCTCGTCGTGCCGAAGGGCGCCAAGAACAAGGACAGCGCGATGAAATTCCTCGCCGCCGCGACCAGCCCGACCGGCCAGGCGAAATTCGCCGAGGCAAGCGGCTACGCGCCGATCAACACCAAGGCCAAGGCGGAAATGCCCGCCGACGTGGTGAAAGGGCTGCCCGACGCGCACGTCGAGGGTCAGATCAATCTCGACATGAACTACTGGGCCGAGCACCGCGACGAGATCGCCACGCGCTGGTACGCCTGGCAGACCAAGTAGCGCCACAGCAAGCCGGAGGCGCGGCAAGCCGCGCCCCCTTCGGGACGACGGGAACCGCTCGATGCAAGCACACTCCCTCAGCCGCGGCTCGGTTGCCGGCCTGCCGGCCGGCAGCGGCGGCGCCCTGCCGGCCCTGGTGCTGGTCGGCCTGTTCTTTGTCGTGCCGGTGGTCGCGCTCTTGCTGCGCAGCGTCACCGATCCCGAGCCCGGCCTGCAGAACTATGCCGCGCTGTTCGGCAGCGGCACTTATGTGCGGGTGTTTCTCAACACCTTCCTGGTCGCGGCCGTCGTCACCGTCGTGACCATCCTCGTCGCGTTTCCGGTCGCCTGGATGCTGGCGATCATGCCGCCGGCGCTCGGTTCGGTCGTCTTCGGCATCATCATCCTGTCGATGTGGACCAATCTCCTCACCCGCACCTATGCCTGGATGGTGCTTTTGCAGCGCACCGGTGTGATCAACCGGGCGCTGATGGGGCTCGGCGTCATCCACGAGCCGCTGCCGCTCATCAACAATTTGACCGGCGTCACCATCGGCATGGTCTACATCATGCTGCCCTTCATGATCCTGCCGCTGGTCGGCACGCTGCGCGCCATCGATCCGATGACGCTGCGCGCCGCCGCCCTTTGCGGCGCTAGCCCGTCGCAGGCATTCCGCCGCATCCTGCTACCGCTGTCGCTGCCCGGCATCGCCGCCGGCGGGCTGATGGTCTTCGTCATGTCGCTCGGCTATTTCGTGACGCCCGCGCTGCTCGGCGGCACATCGAACATGATGCTCGCCGAAATGATCACCCAGACGGTGCAGTCGCTGCTCAACTGGGGGCTCGGAAGTGCTGCGGCCTTCGTGCTGCTCGCCGTCACCATGGTGCTCTACGCGATCCAATTGCGCATGGTCGGCGCCAGGCGCCTCGCCGGAGGGCTCTAAGATGCTGCTCGACTACGACCGGCTCGGATGGCTGCGTGCGGCGCTCGCCGGCTTCACTGCGCTCATCGCGGCTTTCCTTCTGTTACCGGTGGTCTTCATCGTCCTGTTGTCGTTCGGCTCGTCGCGCTGGCTGGCCTTTCCGCCACCAGGCTGGACGCTGAAATGGTATCACGAACTTCTTGCCGACCCGGCCTGGGTCGACGCCGCTTTGACCAGCGCGAAGATCGCCGCGATGGCCGCCATCCTCGCGGTTCTGATCGGCCTGCTCGCCTCGTTCAGCCTGGTCAGGGGCGAATTTCGCGGCCGGCAGTTCCTGCGCGGCCTGCTGCTGACGCCGATGGTGCTGCCGGTGGTGGTTTTCGCCATCGCCATCTACGCCTTTTTCCTGCGCATCGGGCTCGCCGGCACGACGATCGGTTTCGTCATCGCCCACACGATCCTGGCGCTGCCCTTCGCCATCATTCCGATCGCCACCGCGCTCGAAGGTTTCGACAAATCCATCGAGGACGCGGCGATCGTGTGCGGCGCCAGTCCGCTGCAGGCAAGGCTCAGGATCACCCTGCCCTCGATCCGCATCGGCATCTTCTCGGCGGCGATCTTTTCCTTCCTCGCCTCATGGGACGAGGTGGTGGTGGCGATCTTCATGGCGAGCCCGACCCTGCAGACCTTGCCGGTGAAGATCTGGGGCAGCCTGCGTGCCGATCTGAGCCCGGTCGTCGCCGCCGCCTCCAGCCTGCTCGTCGGCCTCACTCTCGCCCTGATGATCGTCACCGCACTCCTTCGCAGAAGACTGTCCAGATGACCCGGCCATTCCTGTCCATCCGCGCGGTGAGAAAGGCGTTCGGCGCCTTCGTCGCCGTCCACGACGTCACCATCGATGTGCCGAAGGGCGAATTCCTGACCTTTCTCGGGCCGTCAGGCTCCGGCAAGTCGACGACGCTCTATGCGATCGCCGGTTTCCAGGATCCGACGGCGGGCGACGTGCTTTTGGAAGACAAGTCGCTGCTTTCGGTGCCATCGCACAAGCGCAACATCGGCATGGTGTTCCAGCGCTACACGCTGTTCCCGCACCTGAGCGTCGCCGAGAACGTAGCCTTTCCGCTGCGGGTGCGCCGCCGGCCGGATGCCGAAGTGAAGCGCAAGGTCGCCGATATGCTGGCGCTGGTGCGCCTGGAAAAATTCGCTGAGCGCTATCCCGGCGCGCTGTCCGGCGGCCAGCAGCAGCGCGTGGCGCTTGCCCGCGCTCTCGCCTACGATCCCCCGATCCTGTTGATGGACGAGCCGCTGTCGGCTCTGGACAAGAAACTGCGCCAGGAAATCCAGGCCGAGATCCGCCGCATCCACCGCGAGACCGGCGTCACCATCCTCTATGTCACCCACGACCAGGAGGAGGCGCTGCATCTTTCCGACCGCATCGCCTTGTTCAAGGAAGGCCGCATCGAGCAGATCGGCACCGGCGAGGATCTTTATCTCAGACCCGCGAGCGAGTTCGTCGCCGGCTTCATCGGCAATTCCAACTTCCTGCCGGCGGAGCACCTCGAAACATATAACGGCGTTGCCTTGGTGCGGCTGGCCGATGGCTCGATCGTCAAGGGCGTGAAAGCCACACAGGCGCTCGGCCGCGGCCAAAAGGCCAGGCTGATGGTGCGGCCGGAAGCGTTCCGCCTGACCCCCATGGAGGGGAATGCATCGCTTGCCGTCGAGATCGTCGACACCGCCTTCTTCGGCGATCGCCGGCGCGTCGTGGCGCGCACGGGGTCGGGCGACGAGATCGATATCAGGCCAACTTCGGATACAGCCGAACCGGGCGGCACCGATGCCGCTTCGGGACGGCAGATTTTCTTCGATCCCGCTACGGCCTTCCTGTTTCCGGTCTGAAGCCGGGCTGGGTCATCCCCGCGACTGGCTCGCCGCCATCCAGTGCCACGTCGTCACAACCGCGACATGGCCGGCGCCTCGATCACCGTCATGCATCTCGATGACGAATTGCAACGCATGATCGACCATCCGTGCGACTGCGCCATGTTCCGGAGCTGAGCGAGATGGACTTCACGTCCGGGGATTTGAAAGCCCTTTTCGGCACTTTCTCCGAGCGGATGGCGACGGAACGCGACAGGCTCTGCGCGCTCGACGGAGTGATCGGGGACGCCGACCACGGCGTCGCCATGGAACAAGGCATGAAAGCCGCGGCCGAAGCGGCGCAAGCCGCCGAAGGCACGCTGCGGGATTATATTCAATACCGCGGCCAAAGGCTTTCTCAACGCAGTCGGCGCCTCCTCCGGACCGCTCTACGCAACCGCGCTTTTGCGCGCCGGCAAGGCCGCGGGTCCGCGCGCATCGATGCCGACCGGCGAGTTGCGTACCATCATTGCGGCGATGCGCGACGGCATCGCCCAGCGTGGCAAGGCGGAACTCGGCCAGAGGACAATGCTCGACGCCTGGGGGACGGCCGCCGACGCGGCAGTCAATGGCCGCAACGCCGATGCCATAGCCGCCGCTGCCCGCCGGGGCGCGGAAGCGACGCGCGACATGATCGCAACCGTCGGTCGTGCCGCGCGTCTCGGCGAGCGCTCGCTCGGCAATGCGGACCCCGGCTCGGTCTCGGCCGCAATGCTGGTCGAAGAAATCTGCAGGGCGATAAAGATCGCTTAGGCGGTGTGCCGCCATGCAATCAGCACTTGCCAGCAGGCCTGCATTCGATACAGGAGGCGCTTCAGCCGTTTACGATCGATTGTATCGATCAACTCTCCAGCGACATGACGGCAAGGTGAAGCGCGCGGACGCCTTTCTTAATGATCGGCTCATGTCGGCGTCGGGCGAGGACCGCCGTGTAGACGGGCTGATGCAGAGTTGGAGCTTCTTCCACGATGTGGGAGGGGCGCTCGGCGGCGAAGCGTCGCGCATCCTCGGCGCGCATGTAGCATGTGCCGCCGGCCCGCCGCAGCATATTGTCCGCAAGCGTCTCGGAGCCCATCGAAAGCCGGCACGCAGTCAGGTTTGGCAGCGCCTCGGCATGAGCCTTCTCGAGCGCCACCGTGTAACCCGGCCGGATGTAACTGTCGGGGCTTACATCGCAAAGCCTGCGCGCCGTGGTCGAGACCATCACATATTCTTCGACCATGAGCTGGTCATATGTGATCTCGGGCAGGTAGCGCGGAGCGTAAACAACGGCAATATCAAGGTTTCCCAGGCTCAGATCCGATATCATCTGCGGCGAATAATCGGATTCGACGTGGATCGAGGACCGGGGCAAGACTTGCAGCAGCATTTCCAGCCAACCAGGCAGGATCGAGCGGGTCATCCCGACCTGGGCAGCGACCCGTAGGCTGCCCTCGAACCTGTTGAAGGCGCGCACATCGTGACGCGCCTGGGACCAGGTCGACAGCATCGACCGCGCATAGGCCTCAAACCGCCGCCCTGCCGCCGTCGGCTCGGCACCGGCGCGGCCGCGGTGGAAGAGCTCGGATCCAACGGCGGTTTCCAGGTTCTTGATACGGGTGCTGACCGTCGATTGCGTCAGTCCGAGGCGCTCCGCCGACCGGTTGAAGTTCCGCGATTCGATGATGTCCAGAAAGGTTTCGACCTGTTCCAGCTGCATGGGCCAGCCAATCGATTTTTACGATCGTATCCGCCCGATCATACGCTTGATCCAAACACTGACAAGGCAGAAGTTCGATGCAAGCAACCCAGGGGCCTCCAGAGCGCCCGCATCATTTAGAGGGACAAGTGTTCATAGTCGATTGCGATTGCCACAATTACTGGTCCAGCGCGACGGTGCTGGAGCCCTACCTGTCCGGCGTCTGGAAAGACATGTTCATCGAAGGCGAGAAGACCGGCCCCGTCGGCGCCTTTCCGCACGGCCATCGCCCCTGGTTTCATCCGCAGGATTTCTCCCGGAAGGACGTGCGGCCGAAGGTCGAGGCGGACAATTACCTGATCATGAAGGAGAAGCACCTCGATAAATACAATATCGGAGTGGCAATCCTGACTGGCGACGAGCCGATCGAGGCTTCGACGCTGGCAAATCCCTATTACGCCAGCGCGCTGGTAAGCGCCTATAACGACTATCAGATCAATGAATGGCTGCCGAAAGACAGCCGCTTGATGGGCTCCATCGTCATCGCGCCGCAGGACCCACGCCTTGCGGCGGCGGAGATCCGGCGGCTCGGCGCGCATCCCCGGATGGCGCAAGTTCTGGCCTCCCAAGGCTCGGTGCGGCCGTATGGCGATCCGTTCTATCACCCGATCTTCGAGGCCTGTGCCGAGGTCGGCTTGCCGTTCGCCATACATCTTGGCGGGCATGGCGGCATCAACTGGAATGCCGTCGCGCCCGCGCCCACGACTTTCTTCTGGGAGACCCATGCGATCCTGCACATGTCGGCCATGTCGCATGTCGCGAGCATGATCGCGCATGGTGTGTTCGAAAAATGGCCGGATCTTTACTTTGTCGTCATCGAGTGCGGCATCGCCTGGGTGCCGTCGGTGCTCTGGCGACTTGACGCCGACTACAAAGCCCTGCGCAAGGAGACGCCATGGCTGAAGATGCTGCCGTCGGAATATTGTCGACGCAACATACGCTTCTCCACGCAGCCGTTGGAGCAACCGTCGAACGTCAAACACCTCTGGGCGCTCCTGGAAGCGATGGACGGGGAGAACACGCTGCTGTTTGCGTCCGACTACCCGCATTGGGATTACGATGACGTCAACACGCTGCACATCCCGCCGGAATGGCGCGGCAAGGTGCTCGGCCAGAATGCGCTCGATGTCTACAAGCGGATCCCCCGCCCGCAAGCCGCCGCGGCAGCGTGACGAGGACCCAAATGGCCGAGAAGACGTATATTTGTCGCGCCGACGAGATCCAGGTCGGGACGCCATTCATCGCCAAGGTGCGCAGCCTGTCGATCGGCGTGTTCCGGATCGGCGATAGTTTCCATGCGCTGCTGAATGTTTGTCCTCACCGAGGCGCTCCGCTTTGCGAAGGGCCGCAATGCGGAACGACCGCTCCCGTCGAGGGACCCGAATTCATCTACCACCGCGAGAACGAAATCGTTCGCTGCGCCTGGCATGGGTGGGAGTTCGACATCCAGACGGGTGCGGCCCTGGTCAACCCGTCCGTTCGCGCGCGGACGTTCCCAGTCACCGTCGAGGCCGGGAGCATTTACGTGACGGCCTGATCGGAGCGGCGCGCGCCTTGGCGACCGGTTGGGCGCCGTTACCCGAAGCAGCCGTCTTATGCGCCCGGCTTTTGGCATGCTGCTGCTGGCGCCGATCGCATCGGCATCCGCTGCAATAGGCCGCTGACGGATCGGCGCCGGTTTCTTCGCGACAAACCGCTGGCGCTATGGCGAAGACGCATTTGCGGCTTGGCAGGTCAACATGTGGCGTTAGAAATGGGAAGCTGGTGCCGACCGGCGATACGGCATGCGTCCCTTCTATGACGCCTCCGCCGGCCACACCCCAACCAAGGAGCATTCCATGACCTGGAGCGGCGTGTTTCCAGCAGTGACGACCAAGATGCAGGCTTCCGGCGCAGTCGACCTGAAAGCCACGCAAGCCAGCATCGAGCGGCTTGTTCAGAACGGCGTGTCAGGCGTGATCGTCCTGCCCATGCTTGGCGAGAATGCCACGCTGACACAGGCCGAGCGCGATGCCGTGGTTTCAGCGGCCAGGGAAGTCGTGGCGGGACGGGTGCCGCTGCTCTCCGGTCTTGCGGAATGATCCACCGACGACGCGGCCGCGGCGGCTCGCAACTACCAGAAGCTTGGAGCCGAGGGGCTGATGACCTTCCCCAGTCTCGCCTATCGCACCGACCGCCATGAGACGGTGGCATGGTACAAGACCGTGGCCGAGGCCAGCGACCTGCCGGTGATGATCTACAACAATCCGCTCGCCTACAAGGTCGACGTCGACGTCGAGACGCTGAAGGCGCTGGTCGATGTTCCTGGCATCGTCGCCATCAAGGAAGAGACCGGCGATATCCGCAGGGTAACCGACCTGTTCAACGCCTTCGGCGACCGTTTCGACATCTTTTGCGGCGTCGACGATCTTATCCTTGAAAGCCTGACGCTCGGTGTCGCCGGCTGGGTTTCGGGCATGACCAATGCATGGCCGGCCGAGTGCGTATCGCTGTTCAACGCCGCCCGCGGCGGCGATTATGCGGTAGCGCTTCCGCTCTATCGGCTGATGACGCCGGCATTTCATCTCGATACGGACGTCAAGCTGGTGCAGTACATCAAATTCGCCGAGCATCTGGTGTACGGCGCTCCGGAACACGTTCGAAAGCCGCGCCTGCCGATCGGCGGCGAGGAACGGTCGAAGGTGGAAGCGGTGATCAGGAAGACGATTTCCGATCTCACAGCGCTGAAACGTGTTTGAGAAACGTTTGCAGGTGACGGCGCTGCGGACCGCCGAGCAGTCGGCCATGGTCAACTGCCGGTTCGCACCCGCACCTTTTCGGCGAAGGCCTCCACCTCGCCCTGGCGAGGTTGCTTGCCGGTGTGCGTGAGCAGGTAGGCCGGCGTCAGAGACAGACGGTTGCTCACCGGCTCGACGATCTCGAGCGAGTAATAGCCGATCTGCGTGAAGTACAGCACGCGCGCCCGCACGAAGGCTTCGGTGTCTGCGTAACCGTGCCGCAAAAACATCGCCCGGATGGCATCGACCCGCGCATCGTCTTCCTCGTTCACGATACGATGGACCTTGGCGGACTGGCGCGACCAGGCACGCACGGCGAAGTCCAAGCGCGGATTGAACAGCCTCCCATCCAGCCAGCACTCGAAGACATTGAGCACGGCCTCAGTTATCGACGCGGCGGGCCGGCCGGCCTGCTCGAGGATGAAACGGGTGTTGTTGTTGCGCCAACAGTCGAGAAGCTGATCGAGCAGGTCCTGACGGCTCTTGAAGTACCAGTAGAAACTGGAACGGGAGACGTTCAGCTTCTGCCCGAGCGCGAGGACGCGCACCGCCTCCACGCCTTCGGAGATCAACGTCTCCAGCGCGAGCTTCATCCAGTCCTCGCGCGTCACCTTGGTGTTGCCGATCAGACCGGACCGTCGCACGACTGCATCTGCACTGGAATCGGAAGGCATGTCGGGCCGGCCAGGTTTGAATGCCGGCTAGATAGACCTGAAACCGCCCCGCTACAATACTTGCACCTGTTCGAGCCACTCCCAAAGATACGGGGCAATGCTCCGGTCGACGTGCACACGCGCCCGATCGGGGTTGCCGAACCGGTAGAAGAGAACGCCGGAGCCGGCAAAAAGGATCGAAGCCGAGAGACTTGCCTGCCTCGGATCGAGCGCCGTGCCCCTGGCGACCAGACCGGCCAATCCCGGCCCTTCGATCTCGAATACATGCAGCCCGGCATCCATGACCGTGACCGCGAAACCGGCCGCGTGCCAGCCGGCCGCGACGGGTAATGGCCGTCCGCTCACGGCGAGAATACGATCGCGCGCGATGCGCACCATGTATTTGTCGCCGTTGGCAACCGCGCCGGCTCCGACTCCTTCCCCCGCGAGACCCGAAGCCTGCGCCCAAGCCGTCAGGTCGCCGCTGACCAGAAGCTGCTTCAGCCCGTCCAATGTGCGCACGCTAATCCCGTCCGTGTTCAGGACCGCGGTGGTCCAGTCGGGCGCTGGGGGCCATTTTTCGGCAAGGTTACGCATGCAGGCGGCTCCCTTCCGGATCGAAGGCGCAGGGCGCGACGATGGTGGCCTGGCGCAGGACGCCGAGGTGCTGAACGTCGATCGTTTGGCCATGCCGTGCGGCACCCCGTTCGATGAGCGCCAGGGCGACGGGGCGGCCCAGGGTCGGGCTTTGATAGCTGGAGGTGACGAAGCCGATGCTCCGGAGCCGGTCGCCGCTTTTCTCCACACCATGCGCGCCGGTCGCCAGCGGCGCCTCGCCTTCGCCGACAGCCAGGCCGACAAGCTGATTGCGATCGGTTCGGCACGCCGCTTCGGTGAAAAGCGAGCGCCGGCCGACGAACTCACCTGTACGCTTGGTCCGCGGTCCCGCGACGCCGAGGTCGTGCGGCATGACGTTGCCGTCGGTGTCCTTGCCGATGACGATGAAGCCCTTCTCGGCGCGCAGGATCATCAGGGATTCAAGCCCGAGCAGCACGGCGTCGAACGCGCGGCCTTCCTGCTGCATTCTTGCCCAGAGCGCCTCGGCCCGGTCGGCGCGGATGGAGATTTCGTAGCTTCGGTCGCCGGTGAAGGAGACCCGGGCAATGCGCACCTCGTCGCCGGCAAAGCGGCCGGCGGTAACCGCCATGTGCGGCAGGCTGGCATCGTCCAGCGCGGCACCCAGATCGAGCGCCTCTATCAGCCCGCGCGCTTTCGGACCCGAAATGGTCAAGGTGGCGTATTGCGCGGTGGCGTTGTGGATATAGACCGCATCGCGGCCGAAACGATCCTGCCGCCATTCTTCGAGACGCGCGTGGACAGCGGCGACATGCGACGACGAGCAGGAGACGATGAAGCGGTGCTCGTCGAGACGAACCAGGACGCCGTCATCGAAGACGACGCCATTTTCCGACAGCATGAAACCGTAGCGGCAATGGCCGGGTTTGAGGGTCGACATGGTGTTGTAATAGATGAAGTCGACGAATTCGGCCGCGCGTGGACCGATCACCTCGATCTTGCCGAGCGTCGAGCCGTCGAAGAGCGCAACGGACTGCCGGGCGCGCCGCGCATCCTCCTGGATCGTGGCTCCGGCTTCGCCGCTTCCGTAATAGGCCGGCCTCAGCCAGCCGCCATATTCCTGGAACACTCCGCCTGCTGCGCGATGGTTTGCCTCCAGCGGTAGGCGACGGACCGGGGCGTGCATGCTGCCCCGACGCGCTCCCGCCAGGCTGGCGAACGGCACAGGCGTGAAAGGCGGCCGGTAGGTGGTGATGCCGACATCCGAGATGGCGCGGCCGGTAGCCGCGGCCAGCAGCGCCAGACCGTTCAGGTTCGACGTCTTGCCCTGGTCGGTCGCCATGCCAAGGGTCGTATGGCGCTTCAGGTGCTCGACGGAGACAAAATTCTCCCGCGCCGCCAGTTCGACGTCCTTGGCGGTGACGTCGCTCTGGTAGTCGATCCAGACGCGGCCCTTGGCTTTGGGCTTCGGCCACAGGCTGACGACGCCAAGCGTTCTTTCCTCGCCAGTGCTGCGAGGTGCCGGCGGCGCCGAGCCGAACCCGCCGAGGGCCGCCAGGCCGCTGGCCAAGGTTTCGGAAAGCGAGACCGTGCCGGCGACGGCGCCGGCTACGCCGATCCCCTCGATCGCTTCTGCGGGAATGAAAGCCGACAGTTGATCGCTCCAGGCGAGCTTGCCTTTTGCCTGCGAGAACAGATGCACGGTGGGTGTCCAGCCGCCCGAGACGAGCAGGCAATCGGCCGCAAGGGCAGTACCGTCGTCGAGCAGAACACTCTGAACGGCGTTGCGGCCGCGCGCCGCTGCAATGGCGCGTCCGGCGAGGACCCGAATATCGCTCCTCGCCTGTACGCCACCCTCACGCCGGCAATCAACCACCGTCACCGAAGCGCCGGCCGCAGCCAGCGCCGAGGCCGGCTCGTAGGCGCTGTCATTGTTGGTTGCGACCACGATCTGCCGGCCGACAAGGACGCCATGCCTGCGCAGGTAGCTCAACGCCGCGTCAGCGGAGAGTATGCCCGGAAGGTCGTTGTTGGCGAACGGGACCGGCCGCTCGATCGCGCCCGTCGCCAGCACGATGCGGCGCGGGCGCACGCGCCACAGCGTGTCGGGTCGGCCGTCGCGGTGAATCTGGTTGAGCGCGACCAGATTGTGATCATAGAGGCCGAAGGCGGTCGTATCGCTGAGCACGAGATGCCCACTGCTCTTCAGCCGGGCCACCGTGGCATCGATCCATGCCGCACCCTTGACACCGTCGATTTCGCCTGCACGGTGGCGCAGCGACCCGCCGGGATGCGTCCGCTCGTCGACCAGCACGACCGAGTGCCCGGCTGCCGCCGCGCCGGCAGCCGCGGCGAGGCCGGCCGGTCCGGCGCCGACCACCAGGACGTCGCAATGGTGGTTGATCTGGTCCGAGACGGGACGCGGCTTCCAATTGCGGTCGACGACGCCAAGCCCGGCCATGGCGCGGATGCGCGGCTCGAACAGGTGCCAGTCCGGCCACATGAAGGTCTTGTAGTAGAATGCGGCGGGCAGGAAACGGGCAAGGCGGTCCAGCACCGCGTTGCGGTCGGCCAGCGCCGTCGGCGACGCGTTGACGCTCTTGACCATGAGGCCGTCCCGCGCCGGCACGGTCGTTGCCCGCGCATTCGGCACGCGGCCGCCGGCGCTCTCGACATCGACCAGCGCGTTGGGCTCCTCCACACCGGATCCCCAGATGCCACGCGGCCGATGATATTTGAAGCTGCGGCCGACGATCGCCCGGCCGCTCGCCAGCAAGGCAGACGCGATCGTGTCGCCGGCAAAGCCGTCGACGCGCGTGCCGTCGAAAGTGAAGCTCAGCGGGCGGGCCCGATCGATGTCGCAGCCGCCATTGGCAAGACGCGAAGCGCTCATGCGCCATGCTCCGCGTCGCCGAGCACGGAGGAACCCGACACCTTGTGATTGACGCTGTCGCGGCTCATCGCAAAGCACTCGCCGCAGGTCAGGTGCATCCAGATCTCGCGAGTCGGCCCCTTCGGGTTGTTGCGCATATGGAGATAGCCGGCCCAGCGCTCGGCCGTCACGTCCCCGCCGTCGGGCCGCAAATTGCCGGCCTCGCCGCCATAGTGAAACTCGCTTTCTTCGCGCGGCCCGCAGAACGGACAGGGAAAGAGCTGCATCTTTTCTACACCTTCAATGGGCAATGCCGGAGCCGGCAGCCTCGTCGATCAGCCGGCCGCGGGCGAAGCGGTCGAGATCGAAAGGCCGGCTGATGTCGTGGTGCCTGCCGGTGGCAAGCAAATGGGCAAGCAGCGTGCCGCCGGCGGGAATCGCCTTGAAGCCGCCCGTGCCCCAGCCGCAATTGAGGAAAAGCCCGGGCAGTGGCGATTCGCCGATGATGGGCGAGGAATCGGGGACGACGTCGACGATGCCTGCCCATTGCCGCATCATCTTCAGCTGGCCGAAGATCGGGAACATTTCGAGCATGCCTGCGATCACGCCTTCCAGCACCGGCAAGTTGCCGCGCTGGCCATAGGACGGGATGCGGTCGAGCGCGCCGCCGATCACCAGTTCGCCCTTGTCCGATTGGCTGACATAGACGCCCGTATCCGGCGAGATCACCACCGTGTCGATGATCGGCTTGACCGGCTCGGACACGCAGGCCTGCAGTGCATAGGAATTGACCGGCAGCCGGAATCCCGCCTTCGCCGCCAGCACCGAGGAGTGGCCGGCCACCGCCATCCCCGTACGCTCGGCCCGGATTGCGCCGCGCGACGTGACGACCCCACGGCAGCGCCCGTTCTCAATGATAAAGTCGCTGATCTCGCAGTTCTGAATGATGTCGACGCCGAGACGGCTGGCGGCGCGCGCATAGCCCCAGGCGACAGCGTCATGACGGGCCGTGCCGCCGCTCGGCTGCCAGGTGCCGCCATAGACGGGGTAGCGGGCATCCGGGCCGAAATTGTAGATCGGCACCACCCGCCGGACGTCCTCGATCGAGAACAATTCGCAATCGATGCCGTTGACCTGGATGGCGTTGACGGACCGGGCAGCGGTTTCCATTCCCGCTTCGCTATGCGCGAGGGTGAGAATGCCGCGCGCGGAAAACATCACATTGTAGTTCAGATCCTTCGACAGCCTCTTGTAGAGACCGTGCGCCAGCCCGTAGATCGCCGCGCTTTCCGGGTAGAAGTAATTTGA
The DNA here is from genome assembly GCF_003952605.1 of Mesorhizobium sp. M1A.F.Ca.IN.022.06.1.1. Taxonomy (NCBI): domain Bacteria; kingdom Pseudomonadati; phylum Pseudomonadota; class Alphaproteobacteria; order Hyphomicrobiales; family Phyllobacteriaceae; genus Mesorhizobium; species Mesorhizobium sp. M1A.F.Ca.IN.022.06.1.1. Next base: position 2,337,972 of record NZ_CP034455.1, read on the forward strand.
GCGGACGACGGTTGTGTTGCGGCCGGTGTTGCCGCCGCCGATCCAGCCTTTCTCGAGCACCGCCACATTGGTGAGGCCGTGGTTCTTTGCGAGATAGTAAGCCGTGGCGAGGCCGTGGCCGCCACCGCCGACGATGACGGCGTCGTAACGCGGTTTGGGCTCCGGCGAGCGCCAGGCCTTCTCCCAGCCCGTCTGGCCGGCGACGCCTTCCTTGAATAGCGAAAGCGCTGAATAGTGCCTTGTCATGCGCTCAGGCCCGCATCACGTGAGCGATAGTGCAAGGGTGCCAAGAACCGCTGAGACGCCAGATCGGCGGCGCCGTACCAAACCGGCGCAATCAACTCGCCCCGTCCTCGAAAGTCCATAACCCATCCCGTTCTGCCGCGGTTCGACAAAGTCGTCCACCTTCGCGCGGGGCGAACTTAGCTTGAATGGACACCTGTGTCCATTGGGCAATCGGGACCGCGGGCCGTACGAGCGCGGTATCGGCCATCTAAGCCAAGTGAAATGCATTTGCGCGTGTCAGGCGCATGGCGGATTTCATTTGCTTGGTGATCCTCCTCCCATGGGGCAAACTCCCTGCCGGGCTGTCAGGAGGAGAAATGAGAGCACGCGCAGCGACGGTCGGAGATCTCGAGGATGTTTTCCGCGGCCTGTCCAAGCGAATGTCGGACGAGTACCTGGCGGCCGGCAAGGACAGCAAGGCCGCCTACGACAATCTGATGATGAACCTGAAGGAAGGCCGGGCCCATGCGCTGGTCGAGGGCGAGCAGGCCGTCGCCTTTATCGCCTGGCATGAGCATGGCGACGCGGCCGACACGCTGTTTGCCGCGCAGGAGGACTTCTTCAGAGCGGCAACCGTTCGCTTCTGCAGGCGTCACATCCGCCACATCCAGGCGCTCGCCGGCAACCTGCCCGTGCACTCGCGCAGCTGGCTCGATGGACCGGACGTCGCAAAATGGTTTCGGCTCATCGGCTATGTCGAGCGGGGACAGGAGAATGGCGCCACCCTGTTCGAACTGCCGCCGGCGCCCAATGGGTGACACGGGTTATTGGCGCAGCGGCTTGCACCGCGCAGCAATTGGCGGGATGGTGTGGAAGGCAGCCGGGGGCGCTGGCAGGCCGGAGATGCATGGCTGCTGGAAATCAAAATGGTGCGAGCTTGTTTGGCCCTTGTCGCCCTTGTTGCCCTTGCGAGGCCAACAGAAGCAGGCGAGCGAGCGGCTCCTCTCTTCGACCGCTCCGATCTGGCGTCCGCGTATTCGGGTGAGTCCGACCTCGTAACCGCATATACGACCGGGATGGCCCGGTACCGTCTTCAGCTCATGGCGCGTACCGGCACCGCCAATCTCGCCGCCCCTCTCGAACCTTTGGCCCTGCGGCCGGAATTTCGCCAGCGGACATGGCGCTCGGCCGATGGCAGCCTGCTGCAGGGCTTCGCCGGCAAAGGCGGCTTCCGGCTGACTGTCGGCAACTGCCTTGCCCGCCTCTGCGCGGCCAGCGAATGCAGCGAGGCCGGCTGGCCGGTCTATGCCTGCAGCGACGGCCATAAGCGCAAGATGTCGGTGAAGAGCTTCGTGACGGCAACCTTCGACGGCGTCCCTTACCGGCGGTTGAGCGCTCCGCCGGAACCGTGATTTGATTGCGGTCGACGACGCTGCCGGTTCAGCAAAGTCAGGTACTCGTCACCACCCGAAACGCTGGCTGCACCGCTTCTCGTCACCGGAGCAGCCACATCAGCACGGGACCGCCAGCGAGCGTGGCGACCAGGCCGGCCGGGATCTGGCGCGGGATCAAGGTGCGGCCGATCTGCGAGCGAAAGGCAATGCGAGAAGTGCAAGCACGGCGGCCAGGTTGCGCCGGCGTTGCCCGGCATGGCATCTGTCGGCCGATGACACGCAAGCCCCTACGACAGCTTCCCGAATTCCCGCGACGACCGATCGCTGGAAAAGTCAGCCTCAACCGAGCGCTGTCGAAGCTAGGATTCTGCTCGCGCAAGCAGGCCGAACTGATGATCGCCGAAGGACGCGTGCGCGTTGCCGGCAAGGTGGCGCGCGATCCGTCGCTGCGCGTCGATCCGGATCGCGACCGCATCGCAGTCGATGGCGCACAGGTCGCCGCGGAACGAAAAGTGTATCTGATGCTCAACAAGCCGCGCGGGCTGGTCACCACGCGCGACGACCCCGACGGGCGCGGCACGGTCTATGACTGCCTTGCTGATCTTGACCTGCCCTTCGTGTCGCCGGTCGGCCGTCTCGACAAAGCGAGCGAAGGTCTGCTGTTGATGACCAACGACACGCGCTGGGCGAACGGCTTGCTCGATCCTGCCTCGCATGTCGCCAAGACCTATCATGTGCAGATTGCTTCCGCGCCCGACGAGAAGATGCTCGAGCGGTTCCGCCAAGGCGCTGTCGTCGACGGGGAATTGCTGACGGCGAGCTCGATCGCGCTCTTGCGCAGCGGCGGGCGCACGGCCTGGCTGGAGATCGTGCTCGACGAAGGCCGCAACCGCCAGATCCGCCGCATGCTCGGCGCCTTCGACATCGAGGTGCTCAGGCTGGTGCGGGTGGCGATCGGGAGGCTGCAGTTGGGTGATCTCGCGAAGGGCAAGGCGCGGCATTTAACGGCCGTGGAGCTGGCGATGCTTGCCGCTTAACAGGGGCCGGAACTACTTTTGGTTCCAGCGGCGGATGACCGGTTCGGTCAGGTCGTGCTCGTAGCCGAGGATGCTGAGGCTCGCGGTATCGAGGACGAAATGTTCGCCGCCTTCCGGCGGCAGGCTGATCCAGCGCGCCGCAAGCACGCGCAGGAAATGCGAGCTCGAGAAGATGAGCACATTGCCGGCCGCCGTCCGGATTTCGGCCACGATCGCATCGGCCCTTGCGCCGACATCGGCTGCCGTCTCGCCGCCCGGACAGCCGTCGCGAAACAACTGCCAGCCGGGACGTCCGGCAAGGATTTCCTTCGTCGTCACGCCTTCATAGGCGCCATAATCCCATTCCTGCAGGTCGGCCTTCTTGAGCGCGCGCTCGCCGAAGCCGGCCAGCCGGCAGGTGTCGAAGGCGCGCTGCGATGGGCTCGACCAGACCGCCTGGAAGGTCTGCTCCTTGAGGCGGTCGGCGACGCCGCGTGCGGCCTGTTCGCCTTTCGCGGTCAACGGAATGTCGGTGCGGCCGGTATGCTTTCCCGATGCGCTCCATTCCGTCTCGCCATGGCGGACAAGGTAGATCTCGGGAAACGCGCTGCTCATCCGCCGGCCCTCACGCTTGGATGCACCGGCAAGAATGCCGGCCCGCGCCACCCTATGCGGCGTCCGACAAAAAGGACAGGCCGCGGCGGAGCCACGGCCTGTTTCGGCTTGGGTGGACGCTCGTTGTCTGTGCAACTCCGGATCGAAGGCTACGGTGAAGTCACCGAGGCAATTTTCCGGGAATTGTTTCGATCGCTCAGGCCGGCTGCAGGCCGCCTGAGAGCGCGAGGTCTGCCTCCTCCGGCATCTGGCCGGCCATGGCGGCGGCGAACTGCTTCTGGTCGAGCTCGCCTTCCCAGCGCGCCACGACGATGGTCGCGACGGCATTGCCGACGAAGTTGGTGAGCGCGCGACACTCCGACATGAAGCGGTCCACGCCGAGGATCAGCGCCATGCCGGCAACCGGCACCGAAGGCACGACCGAAAGCGTGGCTGCCAAGGTGATGAAGCCCGCGCCGGTGATGCCGGCGGCCCCCTTGGAGCTCAGCATGGCAACGAGCAGCAGCAGGATCTGGTCGCCGAAAGTGAGCGGCGTGTCGGTCGCCTGGGCGATGAACAGCGCTGCCAGCGTCATGTAGATGTTGGTGCCGTCGAGGTTGAACGAATAGCCGGTCGGGATGACGAGACCGACCACCGAGCGGTTGCAGCCGGCGCGCTCCATCTTGGCCATCAGGCCGGGAAGCGCTGCCTCCGACGAGGAAGTGCCGAGCACCAGGAGCAGCTCTTCCTTGATGTAGCGGATCAGCGCCAGGATGGAGAAGCCGTTGTACCATGCCACCGCTCCCAGCACGATCAGCACGAAGAGCAGCGACGTCAGGTAAAAGGTGCCGATCAGGAAGGCGAGATTGGCGATCGCCCCGATGCCGTATTTGCCGACGGTGAAGGCCATGGCGCCGAAGGCGCCGATGGGCGCAGCCTTCATCAGGATGGCGACGAGGCGGAAGATCGGCGCCGTCAGCGCCTGCAGGAAGTCGACCACCGGACGAGCGCGCTCGCCGACCAAAGCGAGAGCGACGCCGAACAGCACCGAGAAGAACAACACCTGCAGGATGTCGCCCTGGGCGAAGGCGCCGGTGATGGTGTCGGGGATGATGTTCATCAGGAAGCCGACGATCGTCGTGTCATGCGCCTTCTCGGTGAAGGTCGAGACCTTCGAGGCGTCGAGCGTCGCCGGATTGATGTGCATGCCGGCGCCGGGCTGGACGACATTTGACACGATCAGGCCAACGATGAGCGCCAGCGTCGAGAAGACGAGGAAATAGATCATCGCCTTGCCGGCGACCCGGCCGACCTTATGCAGGTCGGAGACGCCGGCGATGCCGGTCGCGACGGTGAGGAAGATCACTGGCGCGATCACCATCTTGACCAGCTTGATGAAGGCATCGCCGAGCGGCTTCAGCGAGGCGCCGATGTCGGGATAGAAATGGCCGAGCAGGATGCCGGCGGCGATCGCCGCCAGGACCTGCACGTAAAGATGCCGATAAAAGGGAACTTTGCCGCGCGGTTCCGCGGCAGCGATTGCCGTCTGCATGATGTCCTCCGTTCGGCCCCGATCGAGAAGCTCGACCTCCCGGGGCAGTTGACCTTCACAGCCTCGCGGCTGCTGCGGATGCATTTGCAACGGCCGTGCCAGATTGCGCCTTGAGGCGTCGAGCATTGATTTTGTTTGGTTTTCTGACGCAACGCGCTTTGCCATTCGACAGCGCAGTGCGGCGATCCGCATAGCTCGAATTGTGCTTTGTGCGAAATCATGCACAAATGGGCGATGCTGCAACGCCCCGCCGCTGCCCTCGCTTCGACGCCCGAACTGCTCGCCGGGCGGGCGCGGCGCGCCTGGCTGCTGTTTGCGGCGGTGGCGCTTCTCATCGTCTTTGCAGCGCTCTATGGCGCCGGCCTCTACGGACGCTCGACCGAGATCGAGGCGCTGTCGGCGCAAGGGCGGACCGACGCCAATCTCAAGGTGGCGCTGCTGCGTGCGGTGCTCGAAAACCCGCGCGCGCTGCCGCTGCTTCTGTCCGAAGACCAGCAGGTGCATGACGCGCTCGCTGAGCGCAGCCCCGCCTCGATCGACGTGCTGAACCGCAAGCTCGAAGGGCTGGTTTCGGGCACCAAGGCCTCGGTGCTTTACGTCACCGGCCCGGACGGGCTGGCCATCGCTTCCAGCAACTGGCGCGAGCCGGTTAGCTTTGTCGGCAATGACTACGGTTTTCGCGCCTATTTCTCGGGCGCCATGCAATCCGGCACGGCCGAGTATTTCGCGCTCGGCAATGTCAGCAAGCGCCCGGGCCTCTACATTTCGCGCCGTGTCGGGAGTGCGGCGGCCCCGCTCGGCGTCGTCGTGGTCAAGATGGAGTTCGACCAGCTCGAAGCCGACTGGCACGAGGCGAACCGCCCGGCCTATGTCAGCGACGAGCATGGGGTGGTGCTGATCACCAGCGTGCCCTCCTGGCGCTTCATGACGACGGCGCCGCTGGCCGCTCCAGTCGCGGCCGACATCCGCGCCAGCCAGCAGTTCGGCGAGGCTCCGCTGGTGCCGTTGCCCATCACGAGACCGCAACCGCTGAGCCTCGATGTCGCACTGGTGCACGCCATCACGCCCGGCGGCAGCGACGCGGAGTATCTGCGGCTATCCACCGCCGTGCCGTCGACGCCATGGCGCCTCGACTATCTCGTGCCGGCGGAAGCGCCGATCGCGGCGGCGCAGCGCGAAATGCGTTTGTTGGCCCTCGGCGTCCTTGTCCCGCTGCTCGCTTTGGCCGCTTATCTGTTGTGGCGCCGGCAGTCCGCGCAGATGCGGATCGCTGCCGAGCAGGCAGCGCGCGCCGAACTCGAACGGCGCGTCGTCGAGCGCACGCAGGACCTCAGCCTCGCGCGCGACCGGCTGCAGGCCGAGATCGCCGACCACCGCAGCACCGAAGCCAAGCTGCAGGTCATGCAGCAGGAGCTGGTGCAGGCCAACCGCCTGGCGACGCTCGGCCAGGTTGCCGCGGGCGTCGCGCATGAGATCAACCAGCCGGTGGCGACCATCCGCGCCTATGCCGACAATGCGCGCGTTTTCCTGGAACGCAAGCAGACGGCGCCGGCGGAGGAAAATCTCGGCGCCATCGCAGCGCTGACCGAACGCATCGGCTCCATCACCGAGGAGCTGAAAGCTTTCGCCCGCAAGGGTCGCACCGCCGCCGAGCCGGTCGAGTTGCGCAGCGTCATCGAAGGCGCAGTGGTGCTGCTCAGGAGCCGCTTTGCCGGCCGATTGGACGCGCTGGCGATCACGCTGCCGCCGGCGACGCTGAAAGTGATGGGGAACCGGCTGCGGTTGGAGCAGGTGCTGATCAACCTGTTCCAGAACGCGTTGGAAGCGCTCGAGGGGCGTGACGGTGCTCGGGTCGAAGTGTCCGCCGCGGAAACCGCCGACGGCGTCGCGCTGATCGTGTCCGATAACGGACCGGGGATTCCGCCGGCGATCCTGAAATCGCTGTTCACGCCTTTCAATACCTCGAAGGAAAAGGGCTTGGGGCTCGGGCTCGTCATCTCGAAGGACATCGTCGCCGACTATGGCGGGCGTATCGAGGTGACAAGCAGCGGGACCGGCACCCGCTTCACCATCCATCTCTCGAAGGCTGGCCCGAGATGACAGACGGCAATCCGGTCATCCTGATCGATGACGATAGTGACCTGCTCAAGGCGACGAAGCAGACGCTCGAACTTGCCGGTTTTGCCGTGTCTGCCTTTTCCTCGGCAAGCGAGGCACTCGCCGGCCTCGATGCCGGCTTTGCCGGCGTCTTGGTGTCAGACATCCGCATGCCCGAAATGGACGGCCTGCAGCTTTTCGACCTCGTGGTCGACCTTGACCCGGATATCCCCGTCATCCTCGTCACCGGGCACGGCGATATCGCCATGGCGGTAAAGGCGATCAAGGACGGCGCCTATGACTTCATCACCAAGCCCTTCGCGGCCGACCGGCTGGCGCAAAGTGTATGGCGCGCCGCGGAAAAGCGCCGTCTTGTTATGGAGAACCGCGCCTTGCGCGAAGCGGCCGAGCAGGCGCAGGAAGGCCTTCCGCTGATCGGCCAGACACCGGCTATGGAGCGGCTGCGCCGCACGCTGAGACAGATCGCCGACACCGATGTCGATGTGCTGGTGACCGGCGAGACAGGCTCGGGCAAGGAGGTGGTGGCGAGCCTGCTGCATCGCTGGAGCCGCCGCGCCAAGGGCAATTTCGTCGCGCTCAATTGCGGCACGTTGCCGGAGACGGTGATCGAAAGCGAATTGTTTGGCCATGAGGCCGGTGCCTTCACGGGCGCGCAGAAGAAGCGCGTCGGCCGCATCGAGCATTCGAGCGGCGGCACGCTGTTCCTCGATGAGATCGAAAGCATGCCGCCCTCCACTCAGGTGCAGATGCTGCGCGTGCTCGAAATGCGCGAGGTGACGCCACTCGGCACCAACGAAATCCGGCCGGTCGACCTGCGCGTCGTTGCCGCCGCCAAGATCGATCTCGGCGATCCCGGCCAGCGCGGCAATTTCCGCGAAGACCTCTATTATCGGCTGAATGTGGTGACGCTTTCGATCCCGCCATTGCGCGAGCGCCGGGACGACGTGCCGTTGCTGTTCGGGTATTTCGCCGAGCGCGCCGCTGCCCGCTTTCATCGCCAGGTGCCCGCGGCGCCGGCCGCCGTCCAGCGCCATCTGCGCGAACACGACTGGCCCGGCAATGTCCGCGAGCTCGCCCATTTTGCCGAGCGCTTCGTGCTCGGTCTGGAAGAGATCGGCAGCAGCCCCGCCGCTCAGCCGACAGATTTGGACGTCTCGATGCCCTTGCCGGAACGGCTGGAGCGCTACGAGGCCGAGATCATCCGCGAGACACTTGGCCGCAATGGCGGCGATGTCCGGCGTACGATCGAGGCGCTCGGCATTCCGCGCAAGACCTTCTACGACAAGCTGCAGCGGCACGGCATCGTGCGCAGCGATTTTTCCAGAGAGATCAAGCTTGTGGAACCCGATCGAAGCCCCCGGCGTTGAGGCTATCCAGGAAACCGTGGCACGTTGGCACCAGCCGGTTGGCGAACGCATGATGGCGGTGGCCTTGCCGGTTGCACTTGGCAAGCGTTGATGGTTTGTTGCCGCTCAGCGGAGAACGAATGATGCGCGAATCCCTCGGTCAAGACGAATACGGCTCGGCCAGCCCCTTTGATCCCGACGATCTGCCGAATCTCAACGCCATGGGACCGGCGATGGGCAGCGGCAATGATTTCGAGAAATATGCCGTTGCCGTCATCATCGTGTTCGGCGCGCTGATCATCGGCGGCCTGATGGCCGCGTCGATGACCTTCGGCCACCGCAACGGCTTCCTGTTTGCGTTGGGCGGCGCCACTTCGGCCTGGATTTCGGGCAACGCGCTGCTGATTGACCGGCCGCGCATTTATGCGCTGTTCGTCGGCATTGCCGCGGTGCTGCTGATTGCCTCAACCATCACCCTTGTCGTGTAGTCAGTAGCCCAGCGCCTCGCCGGAAGCGGCGCGGCTGTCGATGGCTCCGTTGTAGCGGGCGCCGCCGCCTTTCTCGATCTCCGCCAGGCTCTTGCCGCCGACCAGGATGCCGGCCGCCTGGCCCCAGGTCTGGTCGCTGAGATCGAGATGATAGCCCATGCCGGCAAGCAGCCTTTCGGTGTCGGGAGAAAGCCCGAAAGGCTCGACATAGACGGTGTCGGGCAGCCATTGATGGTGGATGCGCGGAGCGTCGATCGCCTCCTGAATGTTCATGCCGTGGTCGATGACGTTGACGATTGCCTCCAGCGTGATGGTGATGATGCGCGAGCCACCCGGGCTGCCGATGACCATGAACGGCTTGCCGTCCTTCACAACGACGGTCGGGCTCATCGAGGACAGCGGGGTCTTCTTCGGCTGGATCGCGTTGGCCTCGCCTTGGACCAGTCCGTAGAGGTTGGGCACGCCGGGCTTCTGGGTGAAATCGTCCATTTCGTTGTTGAGCAGGATCCCGGTGCCGTCGGCGACGACGCCGGCGCCGAAGGAACCATTGAGCGTATAGGTGACGGCTACCGCGTTGCCATCCCTGTCGATGATAGAATAATGGGTGGTTTCCTTCGACTCGCCGAAACCCTTGGGCATCAGGTCCTTCGAGACGCCGGCGCGGAACGGATCGATCTTGTCGCGGATGTCCTTGGCATAGCCCTTGTCGAGCAGTTTCGAGACCGGATTGTCGACGAAATCCGGATCGCCGAGCGCCGAATTGCGGTCGACATAGGCATGACGCATGGCCTCGACCATGACGTGGACGGTCTCAGCCGAGCCGGCTCCGAGATAGGACAGCGGATAGCCTTCGAGCACATTGAGGATTTCGCAGATGATGACGCCGCCCGAACTCGGCGGCGGCGAGGAGATGATCTCGTAGCCGCGATAGGAACAGGTCACCGGCTTCAGCTCGCGCACCGCGTACTGCTCGAAATCGCCTTTGGCGAGGATGCCGCCCTTGGCGCCGCTCGCCTTGACGATCGCGTCGGCAATCGGCCCCTTGTAGAAGGCATCGGGGCCTTTCTCGGAGATCGCCGAGAGCGAGGCCGCAAGGTCCGACTGAACTAGCTTCTCGCCGATGCCATAGGGCTTCCCGTCTTTTTTCAGAAAAATAGCGGCCGCTGCCGGATCCTTGGCCAGCCGGTCGGCGCCGCCGGCGAAGGAGGCCGCGTCGCCCTGGTTGAGGACGAAGCCGTCCTTGGCATAGGCGATCGCCGGGGCCATGAGATCCTGTCTGGACAAGGTCCCGTATCTCTCGCGCGCCATCTCGAAGCCGGCCACCGAACCAGGCACGCCGACGGCGAGATAACCGTCGAGGCTGGCACCTTTGATCGGCTTGCCCTCCTTATCGAGATACATCGTCTTGGTCGCCGCAAGGGGCGCGCGCTCGCGGAAATCGATGAAGGTCGAACGGCCGTCCTTCAAGCGGATGGTCATGAAACCGCCGCCGCCGATATTGCCCGCATTCGGATAGACGACGGCCAGCGCATAGCCGACGGCGACCGCCGCATCGACGGCGTTGCCGCCCTTCTTCAGCACGTCGACGCCGACTTCGGTGGCGAGATGCTGGGCGGTCACCACCATGCCGTGCTCGCCCTTGGCGGGAGCCGGCGAAGCCGCAAAAACGGCGGCCGATGGTGTGAAGGCAACAGTGAGCGCAAAGCTGACGGCGATCAGCGTCCGGCGGGTGAGATGCATGGTGGGTCTCCAAGGCGGGGGGACACCCAGGAAAGACCGTTGGAGCGCGTTAGTCCAATAACAATTGGAGTAGCATTGGGCAGAGCCCTCACCTGCCCCGAATTGCGAAGGGCAATTCGGGGCAGTCCGACCTCTTCCCGCGGGGGAAGGAGCTCGTCAGCGCCGACGCCAACCTCTTCTGCCTTGGGAGAAAGGCGGCCGCGAAGCGGCCGGATCAGGGTGTCAGACGATCCCGCCGCCACCGCCGGCGACGCCCGGCCGCTCCGCCGCGACCTTCGCCCGGTAGCCGGCCTCGCGATAGGCGGCGACCGGATCAATGGCGCCGCCGGTTCTCAGCCGCGCCATGGCGAGGATCGGCTCGACATCGGTGCGGTAGGCGGTCTTCAGCGTCTGCGTCGCCATCAGGGCGTCGTTCGCTTCCTGAAACCCGTCCAGCGCCTTGCGGTCGACCAGCAGCGCCTGCGCATAGGCGCGCTGCACCTCGACCGCGGACTGCATCAAGCTTTCGATCGGATCGGTGACGTTGTGGCTCTGGTCGAGCATATGCGCGGGATGGAAGCCCTTGGCACCCGAAAGCTCTGCATCGACCAGCTCGTTGAAGACCAAAAACAGCCGGTAAGGATCGATCGAACCGGCGTCGAGATCGTCGTCGCCATATTTGGAATCGTTGAAGTGGAAGCCGCCGAGCTTGCCGAATTGAATCAGCCGCGACACGATCATCTCGATGTTGACGTTGGGCGCGTGGTGGCCGAGGTCGACGAGGCAGAAGGCCTTGTCGCCGAGCTCCTTGGCGATGATGTAGTTCGTGCCCCAGTCCTGCACGACGGTCGAATAGAAGGCCGGCTCGTACATCTTGTGCTCGGTAAACAGCCGCCAGTCGTCCGGCAGGCCGGCGTAGATTTGCCGCATGGCGTCTAGATAGCGCTCGAAGGCCTTGGCGAAACTGACCTGGCCGGGGAAGTTCGAGCCGTCGCCGATCCATACCGTCAGCGCCTTCGAGCCAAGCGTCCTGCCGATCTCGATGCATTCGAGATTGTGCTCGACCGCCTGGCGGCGCGTGCCGGCATCGGCGTGCGACAGCGAGCCGAATTTGTAGGAGAGCTTCTGGTCCTTCGCGTCGGAAAAGGTGTTGGAGTTCATCGCATCGAACCCGAGCCCGAAACGCGCCGCCGCCTGCTTCAGCCGGTTCGGATCGGCCTTGTCCCACGGGATATGCAGCGAGACGGTAGGCGTCGCTTGCGTCAGCTGGCTGATGACGGCGCAATCCTCGATCTTGTCGAAGATGTCGCGCGGCTCCCCGGCGCCGGGAAAACGGGCAAAACGCGTGCCGCCGGTGCCGACGCCCCAGGACGGGATCGCGACCCCGAATTTTTCCATCTTGTCGCGGATGGCGTCGATGGCAATGCCGCGCCGGTCGAGGCGCTCGCCGAGCGAGGCGTAGTCGCGCTCGAGGGCGGGTTGGCGAGTTGAGTTGTGGTTGGCGACGAGGTCGGCTGAGATGATCTGTTCGGACATTTTTTCCTCCCAATTCGTCTGCGCTGCCCCTCATCCGCCTACCGGCACCTTCTCCCCGTATAGTCACGGGGAGAAGGGACGCGTTCCAGCGCTGGCGCCCCCTCTCCCCGTTCTTACGGGGAGAGGGTAAGGGTGAGGGGCAGCGCTGGCTCTGACAATTTACCGCGTAAAGCTCTGCGCGTTGCCGGCGTCGACATTGACGATGTTGCCGGTCGACTTGGCCGACATGTCGGAAGCGAAGAAGTAGATCGCTTCGGCGATATCTTCCGGAAATACCGAGCGTTTCAGCATCGAACGCGACCGGTAATGCTCCTCGAGATCGTCGGTCGACATCTTGTAGGCGGCGGCGCGCTGTTCCTTCCACTCGCCGGTCCAGATCTTGGAGCCGCGCAGCACGGCGTCCGGATTGACGACGTTGACCCTGATCTGCGCCTCCGCACCCTCAAGCGCGAGACAGCGCGCGAGATGGATCTCGGCCGCCTTGGCCGTGCAGTAAGCGGCGGCGTTGGGCGAAGCGGCAAGGCCGTTCTTGGAGGCGACGAAGACGACATTGCCGCCGATCTTCTGCGCGCGGAACAGCCGGAAAGCCTCGCGCGAAACGAGGAAATAGCCGGTCGACAGGATGTCCATATTCTTGTTCCACAACGCCAGCGTCGTCTCCTCGATCGGCGCCGAGGAGGCCAGGCCGGCATTGGAAACGAGAATGTCGATGCCGCCGAACTCGACCGAAGTTTCGGCAAAGCCCGACGTGACCTGATCTTCCGAGGTCACGTCGATCCGCACCGGACGGACGAAGTCTTTGCCGTAGGCTTTCGACAGCTCTTCGTGAGCGCCGGCAAGCGCGGTCTCATCGATATCGGCCAGCACGACGCAGGCGCCTTCGCGCAGCAGGCGGCTGGCGGTGGCGCGGCCGATGCCGCCGGCACCGCCGGTGACCAGGGCGATCTGTCCCGCCAGCGCCTTCGGCTTCGGCAGGCGCTGGAGCTTGGCTTCTTCCAACTGCCAGTATTCGATGTCGAAGGCCTCCTGAGCCGGCAGGCCGACATAGGACGAGACCGTCGAGGCGCCGCGCATGACGTTGATGGCGTTGACGTAGAACTCGCCGGAGATGCGCGCCGTCGCCTTGTCGCCGGCGAAAGTGAACATGCCGACGCCCGGCATCAGATAGACGACCGCGTTCGGATCGCGGATGGCGGGCGAGTCCTTATGTTTGCAGCTGTCGTAGTAGGCCTGGTAGCCAACCCGATAGGCCGCAATGTCGTCGGCGAGGCGCGCGATGACGGCATCGACATCCGGCTTTGCCGGATCGAACTCGATCACCAATGGCCGGATCTTGGTGCGCAGGAAATGGTCCGGACAGGACGTGCCCAGGGCCGCCAGTGGGCGCAGGTCTTTCGAATTGACGAATTCGAGCACTGCCGGCTGGTCGTCGAAATGGCCGAGCTTATGGCTCTTTTCCGAGATCAGGCCGCGGATTCTCGGCATGAGTTTCGCGGCAATGGCACGCCGTGCCGGCGCCTCGAGCGCCTTCACCACCTCGCCGCCGAAGATCGCCTTGCCCTCGGATTTGCGCTCGAACCAGTCGATCGCCTGATTGATCACCGAAATCGTCGTTTCGTAGCATTCCTTCGGCGCGTCGCCCCAGGTGAACAGGCCGTGGCCTTCGAGAACCACTCCCTTGGCGCCAGGGTTGTCGCGGCAGAATTTCTCCAGCCACAGCCCAAGCTCGAAGCCCGGCCGCTTCCAGGGCAGCCAGCCGATGGCCTCGCCAAACACCTCTTTCGTGATCGCTCTGGAGTCCTTCGCCGCGGCAATCGCGATAATGGCATCGGGATGCATGTGGTCGACGCAAGCCTTCGGCACGAAGGCATGCAGCGGCGTGTCGATGGAGGCCGCGCGCGGATTGAGGTTGAAGGTGCAGTGGGGCAGATAGCCCACCATCTCATCCTCGTGGTCGACGCCGCGATAGAGGCTCTTCAGCGCGCGCAGCTTGTCCATGTAGAGGGTTGCAAACCCGTCGAGCTTGATCGAAGCGCTGTCGCCGCCCGAGCCCTTGACCCACAGGACCTGGACGTCCTCACCGGTCAGCGGGTCTTTCTGCCAGACCTTGGACGAGGTGTTGCCGCCGCCATAATTGGTGACGCGCTTGTCTGAACCCAGCGTGTTCGAGCGATAGACCAGAAGCTCGGGACCGCTCATCCCTTCGGCCTTTGCATCGTCCCACAAATTGGCGAGGCGCGAGCCGGAGCGCTTGTCGAGCATAGGTATCCTCCCTTGGGACGCTAAAAATGAGCAGTCCAATTCTGGCTGGAATGTCTACGCAACTGGGCCTCTTGTCAATCACAAACGATCAAAATCGATCATATTGCACTGCACAATGAAAATATGTGATCGGAAATGATTGACACTGCGCGTTTTCTGGTGCCTGATAGCCAGGCAGGGAGGAACCATGCACGAAAAAGAGCGCCACAGGATCATTCTGTCCGCCGTCCAGGAAAAGCCTGTGGTGACGGTGCAGGAAATGGTCGACCTGACGGACTCCTCCGAGGCGACGATCCGGCGCGATATCGCGGCGCTGCATGTGCAAAAGCGCCTGCGCCGGGTGCGCGGCGGCGCCGAGGCGATCTCACCGCCGCAAATCATCGGCCTTGCCGGCCGGCCCTTCTCGGTCAACGAAACGCTGAACGCCGCGCAGAAGCGGGCGATCGCGCGGGAAGCGGTGAACCTTTGCAAGGACGGCGAGCCAATCATCATCAATGGCGGCACCACGACCTTCCAGATGGTGCATTTCCTGACCGGCCGCCGCATGCCGATCTTCACCAACTCGTTCCCGATCGCCGAGCATCTGCTCAAGCACTCGAAGAACATGGTGATGCTGTCGGGCGGCACGATCTATCGCGAGCAGAACATCATCCTGTCGCCCTTCGACAATGACGTGACGCGCAATTTCTATGCGCGGCGCATGTTCATGGGCGCTCAAGGGTTAGGCCCGCTCGGCTTGATGGAAGGCGACCCGCTGCTGATCCAGGCGGAGCAAAAACTGATCGACCAGGCCGACGAGCTGGTGGTGCTGGTCGATTCCTCGAAATTCCGCATGCGATCCAGCCTGATCCTGTGCGGGCTGTCGCGCATCACGACCGTGATCACAGACGACGGTATCGACGACCGCGAAGCCAAGATGCTGGAAACCGCGGGTGTGGCGCTGATCGTCGCCCGCAAACAGTCAAGCGACAAGGAGGAATCTTCACTGCAGGCCTGAGGACAACTCGCGCCCGCAGCGGCGATGGAATGCAACGCTCAAGGGAGGATATTCGAATGAGCTTTTTGAAGAAACTGCTGGTCACGGCGGCCTTTTCCGCCGCCATGTTCGTGAATGGCGCCTATGCCGAGAACGTCAAGATCGCGCTGGTCGTGAAGTCGCTCGGCAACGGCTTCTTCGACGCCGCCAACAAGGGCGCCGAGGAAGCGGCCAAGGAACTGGGCGACGTCGACGTGATCTATACCGGTCCGACCAAAGCGACGGCGGAGGCGCAGATCGAGGTGATCAACTCGCTGATCGCGCAGAAGGTCAATGCCATCGCCGTCTCGGCCAATGACGCCGATGCGCTGGTGCCGGTGCTGAAGAAGGCGATGGATCGCGGCATCACCGTGATCTCGTGGGACTCCGGCGTCGCCAAGGAAGGCCGCCAGCTCCACCTCAACCCGTCCGACACCAATTTGATCGGCGAGACCATCATCAAGCTCGCCGCCGACTACCTGCCGGAAGGCGGCGATGTCGCCATCCTCTCGGCATCCTCGACCGCGACCAACCAGAATGCCTGGATCGAAGCGGCCAAGAAGGTGCTGCCGGAGAAGTTCCCGAAGATCAAGCTGGTCGCCACCGTCTATGGCGACGACGACTCCGCCAAGAGCACCGACGAAGCCAAGGGCCTGTTGAAATCCTATCCGAACCTCAAGGCGATCATCGCGCCGACCACCGTCGGCGTCGTTGCCGCCGCGCAGGTCGTCACCGACGAGAACCTGATCGGCAAGGTCAACGTCACCGGCCTCGCGCTGCCGTCGGAGTTCAAGAAGTTCATCGACAACGGCGCCAGCCAGGCGGTCGCGCTGTGGAACCCGATCGACCTCGGCTACTCGGCGATCTATCTCGCGCATGACCTGGCGGTGAAGAAAGAAGAGGCCAAGCCCGGCGCCACGCTGTCGATCGGCCGCGTCGGCAAGGTGACGCTCGACGACACCAACTCGGCTGCGATGGCTCCGCCCTTCCAGTTCGACAAGACCAACATCGAGAAGTTCTCAAAGATCTATTGATCTGAGGAGCTTGCACCCTCCCCCTTGTGGGGAGGGTCGGCGAGGCGGTGTCGCGAAGCAAAACTGGCGAGACGGGGCGGGGGTGACGACGCTTCCATGCACCAGGACCTTAACTTGATATGCTAGACAACCCCCATCCCGCTCACGTTGTTCGCGACCCTCCCCGCGAGGGCGAGGACAAATTGGCCCCGCGCCTGACGCTCTCAGGCATCTCCAAGAGTTTTCCGGGCGTTCGGGCGCTGCACAATGTCAGCCTGTCGCTCTATCCCGGACAGGTGACGGCGCTGATCGGCGAGAACGGCGCCGGCAAGTCGACGCTGGTCAAGATCATGACCGGCATCTACCAGCCCGACGCCGGCGAAATCAGCATCGACGGCCAGGCCACGACGCTGCCCAGCGCGCATGCCGCCTTCGGCCACGGCATCACCGCCATCCATCAGGAGACGGTGCTGTTCGACGACCTTTCGGTCGCCGAAAACATCTTCCTCGGCCATGCGCCGCGCACCCGCTTCGGCACCATCGACTGGCGCACCATGCGCAAAAATGCGCGCGAGGTGCTGGAGACGATGCGCGCCGGCCACATCGACGCCGACACCCGCCTGAAGGACCTCGGCATCGCCAACAAGCATCTGGTGGCGGTGGCGCGCGCCATGTCCATCGACGCGCGCATCGTCATCATGGACGAGCCGACCGCCGCACTTTCGATGAAGGAGATCGACGAACTTTTCCTCTTGATCGAATTCCTGAAGAGCGAAGGCAAGGCGGTGCTCTTCATCAGCCACAAGTTCGACGAGATCTACCGCATCGCCGACCGCTACACCGTCTTCCGCGACGGCGAGATGGTGGGCGAAGGCCTGCTCAAGGACACCGGCCAGAACGAGATCGTGCGTATGATGGTCGGCCGCAACGTCGACCACATCTTTCCGCAGCGCGAGCCGAAGATCGGCGCGCCGGTGCTGTCGGTCTCCGGCCTGTCGCACCCGACCGAGTTCGACGATATCGGCTTCGAATTGCGCAAGGGCGAAATCCTCGGCTTCTATGGCCTCGTCGGTGCCGGCCGCAGCGAGGTGATGCAGGCGATCGCCGGCATTACGCGCACCAGCCGCGGCACGATTTCGCTGGACGGCAACTCAATCGCGCCGAAATCGGCGGCGGATTCGATCGAGGCCGGCATCGTCTATGTGCCGGAAGAGCGCGGCAAGCAGGGTGTCGTCATCGGCCTGCCGATCTTTCAGAACGTATCGCTGCCTTCGCTTGCGCGCACCTCGAAATCCGGTGTGCTCAAGCTGGCGGAAGAATTCTCATTGGCCCGCTCCTACACCGAGCGGCTGGACCTGCGCGCCTCGTCGCTCAGCCAGGATGTCGGCACGCTTTCCGGCGGCAACCAGCAGAAGGTGGTCATCGCCAAATGGCTGGCGACGACGCCGAAGGTCATCATCCTCGACGAGCCGACCAAGGGCATCGACATCGGCTCCAAAGCCGCCGTGCACGGCTTCATGGCCGAGCTCGTGGCGCAGGGGCTATCGGTGATCATGGTCTCCTCGGAACTGCCGGAAATCCTCGGCATGTCCGACCGGGTCGTGGTCATGCGTGAAGGCCGTATCGCGGCCACCTACGACAACAAAGGCCTCGACGCCGAGACGCTGGTCAGGACCGCAGCGGGGATCGCGGCATGAAGAATTTTCTCAAATATCGCGAGATCTGGCTGCTCGCCGGCATCGTCCTGTTGATCGGGCTGATCTCGACCCGCTTCCCCGGTTTTGCCTATCCGGCCAATCTGCGCCAGGTGTTCAACGACACCTCGATCCTGATGATCCTGGCGCTCGGCCAGATGGTGGTGATCCTGACGCGCTCGATCGATCTGTCGATGGCGTCCAACCTCTGCTTCACCGGCATGGTGGTGGCGATGCTCAACGCTGCCCATCCGGCGATCCCGATCCCGGTGCTGATCGTCATCGCACTGCTTGTCGGCCTCCTACTCGGCGCCATCAACGGCTTCCTGGTGTGGCGGCTGAATATCCCGTCCATCGTGGTCACGCTCGGCACGCTCACCATCTATCGCGGCGCCACCTTCGTCGTCTCCGGCGGCGCCTGGGTCAATGCCGACCAGATGAGCCCCGACTTCATCAACTTCCAGCGCGCCGCCTTCCTCGGCCTGCCGGTCCTGTCGTGGATCGCGCTTCTCGTCATTGCGCTGTTCTTTCTGGCGATGACGCGCACGCAGATCGGCCGCTCGATCTATGCCATCGGCGTCAACCCGACCGCCTCGGTCTATGCCGGCATCGATGTCGGCCGCACCAAGTTCATCGTCTTTTGCATTTCCGGCATGATCGGCGGGCTAGCCGGGTACTTATGGATCTCGCGCTACGTGATCGCCTCGGTCGAAGTCGCCAACGGCTACGAGCTCAACATCATCGCCGCCTGCGTCATCGGCGGCATCTCGATCGCCGGCGGCATTGGCTCGGTCGGCGGCGCGGTGCTCGGCGCGCTCTTCCTCGGCATCATCTCCAACGCGCTGCCGGTCATCAACATCTCGCCCTTCTGGCAGATGGCGATCTCGGGCAGCGCCATCATCCTGGCCGTGGTGCTCAACGCGCGCGGCGAGCGCCGGCAGGGTCGCATCATCCTCAGAAAGGCGGAAGCGGCATGACCGACACCCCTGCCCCGCGCCATATCCCCGACCGGCTCGACAAGCCGCTTTCTTCGGCGATCTTTTCCTGGGAGGCACTGCTCGTAGTCATCGCGATCCTCATCTTCGCGGTGAACAGCTTCGCCTCGCCCTATTTCCTCGACCCGTGGTCGCTCTCGGATCTGACCTTCAACTTCACCGAAAAGGGCCTGATTGCGCTTGCAATGGCGCTGCTGATCATCTCGGGCGAGATCGACCTGTCGGTTGCCGCGATTGTCGCGCTCGCTTCGACGATGATGGGCATGGCGGCGCAGGCGGGCGCCGGCACGCCGGTGCTGGTCGCGATCGGCATCGCCGTGGGGCTCGGCTGCGGCGCCTTCAACGGATTGCTCGTCACCAGGCTCGGCCTGCCTTCCATCGTCGTCACCATCGGCACGATGAGCCTGTTTCGCGGCATCGCCTTCATCATCCTCGGCGACCAGGCCTATAAGGGATATCCGGAGAGTTTCGCCTTCTTCGGCCAAGGTTATGTCTGGTGGGTCTTCTCGTTCGAGCTGGCGTTGTTCCTTTTCGCGGCGCTGGTCTACTGGTTCGTGCTGCATCGCACGAGCTTCGGCCGGCGCGTCTTTGCCATTGGCAACAATCCGGTCGCCTGCCAGTTCTCCGGTGTGCGCGTCGACCGCATCAAATTCATCCTGTTTTGCCTCACCGGGCTGATGTCGGGCATCGCCTCGGTGCTGATCACGTCGCGGCTCGGCTCGACAAGGCCGTCGATAGCGCAGGGCTATGAGCTGGAGGCCATCACCATGGTGGTGCTGGGAGGTGTGTCGATCCTCGGCGGCGCCGGCAGCATCCTCGGCGTGGTTCTTGCCGCCTTCATCATGGGGCTGGTGACCTTCGGCCTCGGCCTGCTCAACGTGCCCGGCATCGTCATGTCGATCTTCATCGGCCTGCTGCTGATCATCGTCATTGCGCTGCCGATCGTCTGGCGGCGGCTGCGCGAAGGACGTTTCGCCTGATGGAGAAACACGCCTTCAAGATGAAGCTCAATCCCGGCATGAAGGCCGAGTACAAGCGCCGCCATGACGAGATCTGGCCTGAGCTGGCGGAGCTGCTGAGAGATGCCGGCGTCTCCGACTATTCGATCTATCTCGACGAGGAGACCAGCATCCTCTTCGGCGTGCTGTGGCGACGTGACGATCACGGCATGGCCGACCTGCCGAAACATCCTGTTATGCAGCGCTGGTGGGCGCATATGGCCGACCTCATGGAAACCAAACCCGACAATGAGCCGGTGGCGGTGCCGCTGGAAACCATGTTCCATATGGCATGATCCGCCACGTCGCCGTCATCGATATCGGCAAGACCAACGCCAAGGTGGCGCTGGTCGAGCTCACGACGCCGAGCGAGATCGCGCTGCGCCGCACCGCGAACGCGCCCGTTTGGCAGGCGCCCTACCCCTATCACGATGTCGAGGCGCTGTGGACGTTCATCCTGAACAGCCTCGCCGATATCAACCGCGAGCGGCGGATCGATGCGATCTCGATCACCACGCATGGCGCGACCGGGGCGCTGGTCGACGCCGCCGGCGAACTGGTGCTGCCGGTGCTCGACTATGAGTTCGACGGCCCCGACCAGCTTGCGGCCGACTACGACGCCGTACGCGCTCCCTTCGCCGAAACAGGCACGCCGCGGTTGCCCATCGGCCTTAATCTCGGCGCGCAATTCTTCTGGCAGCAAAAGCTCTTTCCAGTGGAATTCGCCAAGTCCGCCGCGATGCTGATGTATCCGCAATATTGGGCGCTGCGGCTGACCGGCGTCGCCGCCAACGAAGTGACATCGCTGGGCTGCCACACCGATCTGTGGAACCCCTGGACGTCCGACTATTCCTCGCTGGTCGACAGGATGGGCTGGCGTCCGCTGATGGCGCCCGTGCGTCGGGCGAAGGACAGGCTCGGATCGATCCTGCCGGCGATTGCCCGACTGACAGGGCTCGACCCCGCGACTCCCGTGTTCTGCGGCCTGCACGACTCCAACGCCTCGCTTCTGCCGCATCTGTTGTCCGATCGGCCGCCCTTCTCCGTCGTCTCGACCGGCACATGGGTGGTGTCGATGGCGGTCGGCGGCAAGAAGGTCGAGCTCGACCCGGCGCGCGACACGCTGGTCAATGTCAATGCGCTCGGCGATCCCGTGCCGTCGGCGCGCTTCATGGGTGGACGCGAGTTTTCGCTGCTGACTGAAGGCCAGCGGCAGGACTGGACCGAGGCCGATGTTGCCGCCGCGCTGGCACGAAAAGCATCGCTTCTGCCGTCAACCCAACAAGGCTCCGGGCCATTCCCTCACCGCGCCGCGCAATGGGTCAACGCCGAGGGCTTGCCTCCCGGCCAGCGCTTCACCGCCATCTCGTTCTATCTGGCGCTGATGACCGTGACCTGCCTGGAGTTGATTGGCGGCGACGGGCCGACGACGGTCGAAGGGCCCTTTGCGCGGAACCCGCTTTTCATCCGCATGCTGGCGGCGGCAACGGGACGGGCTGTCATTGCGTCGGAGACGTCGACAGGAACGAGCATCGGCGCGGCACTGCTGGCGTCAGACGGCGCTACCGTCATCAGCAAAGGCGAGCGGACCGAGCCACCCGCAGATCCGGCTTGGCATGATTACGCGCGAGCGTGGCAGCGGGTCGTCGGGACGTGATCCCCGCCATGGTATTTGCCACAACTTGACAGGTCACGCCGACCAGCGCCGACATAGGCCGGTGGCAACTTGCGGACCGAACGTCTCAGCCCGCTGTCGCGTAAAGCAACCCTTGCGGATCGATCTCGGGCTTGCGGCCGGCGACGAGGTCGGACAGGAATTTTCCCGAGCCGCAAGCCATGGTCCAGCCGAGATGGCCGTGGCCGGTGTCGAGATAGAGGTTGCGGTATTTCGCCTGACCGAAGATGGGCACGGAACTCGGCATCATCGGCCTCAGGCCTGCCCAAAGCAGCGCCTTCTTCTCGTCGAAGGCGCCCGGGAACAGGTCCTTGCCGGTTTCCAGGATGGTTCTGAAATCACCCGGCTTGAAGCTGCGATCGAAGCCGATGAATTCCGCCGTCGAGGACATCCGCAGCCGGTTGCCCAGCCTCGAATAGCCGATCAGCCGGTCTTCGTCGGCGCCACCCATGGTGGGGCCCCTGCTTTCGTCCTCGAGCGGGACGGTCACGGTGTAGCCCTTCACCGGGTAGACGGGCAGGTCGATGCCGTAGCGGCGGCCGAACAGGCCGCTTTCGGGTCCCATCGAAATGACGACGGCGTCGCCCGTTACCGGTCCGGCCGAGGTCATCACGGCTCGCACCCGGTCGCCCTCGATGTCGAGGCCCTCGATTGTCGTGCCGAACAGGAACCTGACGCCGAGCTTCTCGGCCGCATAGGCGGCGAGCTTGTCGACGAATTGCTTGGAATCGCCGGTCTGGTCGATTGGAGAATAGATGCCGCCGGCGATCTTGTCCTTCACGCTGGCAAGGCCCGGCTCCAGCTCGGCCAAGCGGTCGCGGCCGACGATCTCGATCGGCAGGCCGCGCTCGCCGAGATAGCGGTAATTGTCGGTGCCGGTGTCGAAGCTTTTCTGCGAGCGGAAGAAGTAGAGGATGCCTTTCTTGCGTTCGTCGTAATGGATGCCGGTCGCCTCCGAGAGCGCATTGATGCAGTCGCGCGAATAGAGCGCGAGCCTCAGCTTGACGTCGGTGTTGGCGCGCAGGCGCGCTACGGTGCACTCGCGCAGGAAGCGCAGGCTCCAGGCATAGAAATACGGATCGAGGCGCAGCCGGACCTTGATGCCGAGGTCATGGTTCCAGAGCGCGCGCAGAAAGGTCTTCAGCGCCGCCGGCGAGGCCCAGGCGGTGGCGTCGCCCGGCGAGACCAGGCCGGCGTTCGACTGGCTGGTGCCGCGCGCCGCTGCCTCATGGCGCTCGATCACCGTCACCTCATGACCGTCTTTAGCCAGATAGTAGGCGGCCGCCGTGCCAATCACGCCGGCGCCGAGCACCAAGACCTTCATGCCGTCCCTCAAGGCTCATTCCAATAGTGCGCCTTCGGCACACCAACGCATGAGCCTCAATACCGCGTCTAAACTCGCCGGACGAGCCCTTGGCCCAACAGGTCAGTCTCATTACGCAATTCCGGGACGAAGGCTACGGCGAAGTCGCCGAACCCAACCGCTACACACTTTCCTCAACTGCTTAGTTTCGAACGGAGTTCTTGGTCGTCAGGATGCGTTCCCAGGCCAGCGCATCCTTGACGATCTGGTCGAGATCGTCGCGCTGCGGCGTCCAGCCGAACTCCTTGCGGGCAAGGTCGGAATTGGCGACCACGGCGGCGGCGTCGCCCGGCCGTCGCGCACCCATGCGAACGTCGAAATCATGGCCGAAGGCGCGGCGCACGCTGTCGATCACTTCCAGCACCGAATAGCCATGGCTGTAGCCGCAATTGGCCACGAGGCTCTCCCCGCCATCGCGCAGCCGCTGCAGTGCCAACCGGTGCGCCGCCGCCAGATCGCTGACATGGATGTAGTCGCGGATGCAGGTGCCGTCCGGTGTCGGATAGTCCTTGCCGAAGACCTGCATGAATGGCCGCTTGCCGAGCGCCGTCTCGCAGGCGACCTTGATCAGATGCGTGGCGCCGGGCGTCGACTGTCCGGTGCGGCCCTTGGGATCGGCGCCGGCGACATTGAAATAGCGCAGCGCCGTGTAGCGGATGTCGTGCGCAATCGCGGCATCGCGCAGCATCCACTCGCTCATCAGCTTGGAGAGGCCGTAAGGCGATTCCGGCGCCAGCCGGGCATCCTCGCGCACCGGCTCCAGCCCGGCGCCGCCATAGACGGCTGCGGTGGACGAGAAGATGAAATGCGGCACGCCCTCGCGCACGGCGGTTTCGATGAGCGCGCGCGTCTTGCAGGTGTTGTTCTCGTAATAGCCGAGCGGATCGGCGACGGATTCCGGCACCACGATCGAGCCGGCGAAATGGATGATGGCGTCGACCTTGTTTTCCCGGATGATCCGGCCGACCAGATCGCGATCGGCGACGTCGCCGACGACGAGCTTCGCCTCCGGCGCCACCGCCCATTCGAAGCCGGTGGAAAGCCTGTCGAGCACGACGACGCTTTCGCCGGCGTCCAAAAGCTCCCAGACCATGTGGCTGCCGATATAGCCGGCACCGCCCGTCACCAAAACCGTCATCGCTTACCTCGCTGATCAAGATTATCGGAAACTGTCTCAACAGCCGCCGTGCTGGAAACCCCGCCGTAAGCCCATTAGCCTCCCATTTTAGTGTTAAGTCTGTAACAGTTCCGCCTGCCCGAGGCATCGTACCGAAACAAAGCTGGTTCACATCCCCGGGAATAGGCCATGATCCGGCATCGTTAGGAACAGGCCGCGGGGCGTGGCATTTTGACCGGTGCGGCGCGGTGGACGTAATATAGGCCCGTGACTATGATCCGGCGCAAAATTGGGAAGCCGACATGAACTACCAGCGGTTCTTCGAAGACGCGATCGACCAGCTCCATGCCGAGCGGCGCTACCGCGTTTTCGCCGACCTCGAGCGCATCGTGGGCAAGTTTCCACGCGCCATCTGGCGCTCCAACGGTCGCGCCCAGGAAATCACCGTCTGGTGCTCCAACGACTATCTTGGCATGGGCCAGAATCCGGACGTCATCGCCGCCTTCCAGAACGCGGCAGGCCGGATGGGCTCGGGCGCTGGCGGCACCCGCAACATTTCCGGCACGTCCAACCCGCTGGTCGAGCTGGAGCATGAGCTCGCCGACCTGCACGACAAAGAGGCGGCGCTGGTCTTCACCTCCGGTTTCGTTTCCAACGAAGCCTCGATCTCGACCATCGCCAGGCTCTTGCCCAACTGCCTGCTCATCTCGGACGAGTTGAACCATGCCTCGATGATCGAAGGCGTGCGGCGTTCCGGGGCCGAGAAGAAGATCTTCCGCCACAACGACGTTGCGCATCTGGAAAGCCTGCTGCAGGCGGCAGGACGCGAGC
This sequence comes from Mesorhizobium sp. M1A.F.Ca.IN.022.06.1.1, assembly GCF_003952605.1. Lineage (NCBI taxonomy): Bacteria > Pseudomonadati > Pseudomonadota > Alphaproteobacteria > Hyphomicrobiales > Phyllobacteriaceae > Mesorhizobium > Mesorhizobium sp. M1A.F.Ca.IN.022.06.1.1. The sequence continues at coordinate 2,362,923 of NZ_CP034455.1, forward strand.
GCGCCAAGCTGATCGTCTTCGAAAGCGTCTATTCGATGGACGGCGACATCGCGCCGATCAAGCAGATCGTCGAGCTCGCCGAGCGCTACAACGCCCTGACCTATATCGACGAGGTTCATGCTGTCGGCATGTACGGTGCGCGCGGCGGCGGCATCACCGAGCGCGAGGGTCTTGCCGACCGCATCGACATCATCGAGGGGACGCTGGCCAAGGCCTTCGGCACGCTGGGCGGCTACATCACCGGCACGAGCGCTGTGATCGACGCGGTGCGCTCCTATGCGCCGGGCTTCATTTTCACCACCGCGCTGCCGCCCGCGATCGCGGCGGCCGCCACCACCTCGATCAGGCATTTGAAGCGCTCGCAGGCCGAGCGCGACGCCCAGCAGCGCCAGGCAGCGCGGGCCAAGCAGGTGCTTGCCGCGGCCGGGCTGCCGGTGATGGAATCGGCCACCCATATCGTGCCGGTGCTGGTCGGCGATCCCGAGCTTTGCAAGATGGCGAGCGACCGCCTGCTTGGCGTCCACGGCATCTACATCCAGCCGATCAATTATCCGACGGTGCCGCGCGGCACCGAACGGCTGCGCATCACGCCCACCCCGTTCCATTCGGACGCGCTGATCGCCGAACTGCAGGACGCGCTGGTCGAGACCTGGGATGCGCTCGGCATCCCCTATGCCGCCTCCGGCCGTCCGGCCGTCGCCAAGAGCGACCGGGTTATTCCACTCCTGGTGCCGAAGTCAGGCGGCTGAAGCCGCCCGTCTCACACCGTCTTCATCCATTTCGCCAGGCGATTTGCCGCTTCCTCGAGCTGATCGAGGCGGCGGTGGAAGCATAGCCTGAGGAAGGCCTCCCCGCCGGGGCCGAAGGCCGTGCCGGGCGCCAGCCCGACATTGGCGTTGTCGACGATGTCGAAGGCGGCGGCGCGGGAATCGGTGATGCCGTCGACAGTGAAGAACAGGTAGAACGCACCTTGCGGCACGGTGAAGCGCGCCTTGCCGGTGGCAGCCAGGATGTCGCAGACCAGATCGCGCGCCGCACGTGCCCGCTCCACCTGCTCGACGATAAAGCCGTCACCCTTGTCGAGGGCCGCAACCGCGCCGCGCTGCATGAACTGGGCGACGCCCGAGGTCGAATACTGGATCAGGTTCTCGAACACCTGCTGCAGCGCCGGATGCGTCTTGATCCAGCCGACTCGCCAGCCGGTCATCGCCCAGTTCTTGGAGAAGCTGTTGACGAACAGGATGCGGTCTTCCGCCGTTGCGATATCGAGGAAAGACGGCGCGCGGCCGTGGCCATAGTGGAACAGCGCATAGATCTCGTCGGCGATGATCCAAAGCTTCTTCGTGCGGGCCAGATCGAGGATCGCTTGAAGCGTTTCCTTGTCGGCTGTCCAGCCGGTCGGGTTCGAGGGGGTATTGATGAACAGCGCCTTGGTACGCGGCGTGATGGCGGCTGCGATCTTGTCGACATCGCAGGACCAGCCATTCCCGGACTGGTCGAGCGTGACCGGCACGGGAACAGCGCCGGCAACACCGGCGGCGGCAGCGAAATTCGGCCACGCCGGCGAGAGATAGACGACCTCGTCGCCGCTGCCGGCGATCGCGTCGATGGCCAGCTGAATGGCATGCATGCCCGAGCTGGTGACGATGAATTCTTCCTCGGCGAAGCGCTGGCCGAAATACCTGGCATAGTAGCGGGCGAGCGCCTGCCTAAGCTCGGGAATGCCCTTCTGCCAGGTGTAGAAGGTCTCGCCATTGGCGAGGCCGCCTGCGGCGGCATCGCTGATGAAGGAAGGCGTCGGCAGGTCGCCCTCCCCGGCCCAGAGCGGAATCAGGCCTTCGCGCAAGCGGCCGTGATTGACGACGGCGACAATGCCGCTTTCGGGGGCAGCACGGGCTTCTGCGCGCAAGGTCTCAATCAGGATCATGGACAAATCCGTCCTCGTTTTTGCTGCGCTCTTACCAGATCACTGAACAGAAAACCCCAGCCGCAAGCGGCCGGGATTTTGGTCCAGCGAGAACGTTGGATGCGTTATTTCCTGGCGAGCAGGTCGCGGATTTCGGTCAGAAGCTGGACATCCGCCGGCGGCGGCGCCGCGGCAGGCGCGGGCTTCTCTCGCTCCAGCCGCCTGCGCAGATTGTTCACCGCCTTGACCATCAGGAAGATGATGAAGGCGAGGATCAGAAAATTCAGCACGACGGTGATGAAGCTGCCATAAGCGAAAACGGCGCCCTCTTTCTTGGCCTCGGCCAGCGTGGCCGAGTGGACATTGGAGGACAGCCCAAAGAAGTAATTGTTGAAGTCAAGCCCGCCGAAAATCGCGCCGATGATCGGCATGATGATGTCATTGACCAGCGAATCGACGATCTTGCCGAAGGCGGCGCCGATGATGACGGCGACGGCCAAGTCCATCACATTGCCCTTGGAGATGAATTCCTGGAATTCTTTCAGCATCCGACCCTCCTTGCCATAACGGGCCGCGCTGCCGCCCCGGCTCTCCGGCGCCGGCCCCGAAGCCACAATAACAAAAACCCCCAGTTGCAAAACCGGAAAAAGGGCGGAGCCGCCGGTTTGTGCCTAACCGATTCGCGCTTCTGGGCGTCACCAAGCACCTATGCGCCGAAAGCCGCGGTGGACTTGGCGTCAAAGCTGTGGTTGCGTTTGATAACCGGACGAGCAGCCGGTCAGGAAGGAAGTTCGAACCGTGCAAGGCTGGTTCGTCGTCATCATCGCGATCGCCTATGTGACGCTGCTTTTTGCCATCGCCAGCGTCGGCGACCGGCGCTCCGTGGCAGCCGGACTCGGCCGCGCACGGCCCTCCATCTATGCGCTCAGCCTCGCCATCTACTGCACCTCCTGGACCTTCTTCGGCTCGGTCGGGCTCTCCTCCGAGCGGGGTCTCGAATTCCTCGGCATCTACACCGGCCCGGTGCTGGTCTTCGTGTTCGGCTTCCCGCTGCTCAACCGCATCGTCCGGCTGGCAAAGAGCGAAAAGATCACCTCGATTGCGGACTTTCTCGGCGCCCGCTACGGCAAGAGTTTTGCCGTCGCGGCGATCGCGACCCTGATCGCCACGGTCGGCGCCGTGCCCTATATCGCGCTGCAGCTCAAGGCGATCTCCGGCTCGGTCAGCCTGATGATCGAGCACTATACGGGATCGCCGCCTTCCTTTGATCCTTTTGTAAGCGACATCTCGCTGGTGGTGGCGATGCTGCTGGCGCTGTTTGCGGTCCTGTTCGGCACCCGCCACGCCGACGCCACCGAGCACCAGGACGGGCTGGTGCTGGCGGTCGCGGTCGAGACGGTGGTCAAGCTCGCCGCCTTCCTCGCCATAGGCCTTATGGTCACGTTTCTCATCTTCGGCGGCCCCGGCGACATGCTGGCGACGCTCGGGGCGAATGCCGAGGTGCGCCAGGCGATGGGCTACAACACGTCCTTGGTCACCTGGCTGGTGCTGACGACCTTGAGCGGCTTCGCCATCCTGATGCTGCCGCGCCAGTTCTACGTCACCATCGTCGAGAATCGCAGCGAGGCCGAGCTGCGCACCGCGACCTGGGTGTTTCCGCTCTATCTCGTGGCGATCAACCTCTTCGTCCTGCCGATCGCCTTTGCCGGGCTGTCGCTGGTCGGCGCAAAGACCAGCAGCGACCTCTACGTCCTGTCGCTGCCGCTATTTAGCGGCCACGACGTGCTGGCGATGATCGCCTTCATCGGCGGCCTGTCGGCGGCCACCGCCATGGTCATCGTCGAGAGCGTGGCGCTGTCGATCATGATTTCCAACGACCTCGTCATCCCGCTGTTCGTGCGTCGATTGCTCAAGACCACTTCTTCGGAGAACGAAGACTGGTCGACGCTGATCCTGAACGTTCGGCGAGCGTCGATTTTCATCATGCTGTTCATCGCCTTCCTCTATTACCGCGAGAGCACCAACAGCGCGCGGCTGTCCTCGATCGGGCTGATGTCCTTTGCAGCGATCGCGCAATTCGCGCCCGCCTTGGTCGGCGGGCTGATCTGGCGCCGCGCCAATGGCCGGGGCGCCGCGCTCGGCATGGTCGCCGGCATCGCGGTCTGGGGTTACACGCTGCTGCTCCCTTCGCTTGTCGGTCCCGGCTCCGACTTTGTCGTCCATGGACTGTTCGGCTTCGAGGCGCTGAGACCCCAGGCGCTGTTCGGCACCGTCGGCGAGCCGCTGAACCATGGCGTGCTGTGGAGCCTGTCAGTCAACACGCTGTTCTTCGTGATGGGTTCGCTGTCCCGCGCATCGGTGCCGCTGGAGCGCATCCAGGCGGCGATCTTCGTGCCGCGCGAGGCGGGGCCGATGCCAAGCCTGCGCCGCTTCCGCACCGCGGTCACGGTCAACGACCTCAAGGACACGATTTCCCGCTATCTCGGCGTCGAGCGCACCGAGCGCTCCTTCCAGTCCTTCGAGAAGAACGCGAACGTCTCCCTGCACGGCAAGGAACAGGCCAGCATGGACGTCATCCGTTTCTCGGAGCAGTTGCTGGCGAGCGCCGTGGGCTCGTCGTCGGCGCGGCTTATCCTGTCGCTGCTGTTCCGCCGCAACGACCGCGACTCCAAGGATGCCTTCCGGCTGCTCGACGACGCCACCGAGGCGCTGCAGCACAACCGCGACCTGCTGCAGATCGCGCTCGACCAGATGGAGCAGGGCATCACCGTCTTCGACCGAGATTTGCGGCTGATCTGCTGGAACCGGCAATACCGGGCGCTGTTCGATCTGCCCGACGAGATGGGCCAAGTGGGCGTGTCGCTCGACCAGATCCTGCGGTATCTGGCCGAGCGCGGCGATATCGCCGCCGACCAGCGGGTGACGATGCTCAACCGGCTGACCAGCTTCGTCGGTCCTTGGCAGATGGAGCTCAGGACCAGCGGCCGCATCCTGGAGCTGCGTTCCAACCCGATGCCCGACGGCGGCATCGTCGCCACCTATGCCGACATTTCCGGCCGCGTCGAGCAGGACCTGGCGCTGAAGCGGGCCAATGAATCGCTGGAGCAGCGGGTCAGGAGCCGCACCGCCGAGCTCACCCGCGTCAACGAGGAGCTGGCGCAGGCGCAGATGCTTGCCGAAGAGGCCAATCTCAGCAAGACGCGCTTCCTCGCCTCCGCGGGCCACGACATCCTGCAGCCGCTCAACGCCGCCAGGCTCTATTGCTCCTCGCTGATCGAGAAGGCCGGCAAGGGGCCGGCCGGCAGGGCCGCGACCAACATTGAATCCTCACTGGAATCGGTCGAGACCATCCTCGGCGCGGTGCTCGACATATCGCGGCTCGACGCCGGCGCGTTGAAGCCCGAGGACACCGCCTTCAGCCTCGGCGGGCTGCTTGGCCAGATCGGCAACGATTTTCGCCCGCTCGCCGCCGAAAAGAAGCTCGGCCTGAAAATCATGCCGTCGTCGCTCGGCGTGATGACCGACCGCAATTTGCTTCGCCGGCTGATCCAGAACCTCGTTTCCAATGCGATCAAATACACGCGCGAAGGCCGCATATTGGTCGGCGTGAGAAGGCGCGGCGAGCTGGCCGAGATCCAGGTGATCGACACCGGCATCGGCATTGCCGCCGACAAGCTGAACACCGTCTTCCACGAATTCACCCGGTTGGACGAGGGCGCTCGCGAGGCCGAAGGCCTTGGCCTTGGCCTTTCCATCGTCGACCGCATCGCCAGGGTTCTCAGGCTCGAGATCCGCATCTTCTCCAGCCCCGGCAAGGGCACGCGTTTTTCCGTCATCCTGCCGGTCGCCGCGATCGCGGCGCCGCCGCGCGAGACGGGAAAGGCCTCCGCGCGCGCGCCATCCTCACTTGCCGGACTCAATGTGCTGTGCATCGACAATGACGCGCGCATCCTCGACGGCATGCGCCTGCTGCTCGAAGGCTGGGGCTGCAGCGTCGAGACCGCTTCGGGATCGCAGGATCTAATGCACCCGGGTGCGGCAAGGCCGGATGTGGTGCTCGCCGACTATCATCTCGACGGCGGCACCGGGCTCGACGCCATCGCCAGGCTGCGCGCCGCCTACGGCAAGGACCTGCCCTGCGTGCTGGTCACCGCAGACCGCTCCAGCGCGGTGCGCACTGCTGCTGGTCAGCTCGATGTGCCTGTGATCAACAAGCCGCTGAAGCCTGCCGTGCTGCGCTCGATGATGGCGCGCGTCAGGGCGCTGGCGCCCGCGGCCGAATGATCAGCTCACCGGCTGCAGCGGGTCGCCGCCGATCTTGGAAAGCTGGATGACCGCCTGGGTGCGGCTGTCGACGCCGAGCTTCTGCAATATGGCCGAGACATGCGCCTTGATGGTGGCTTCGGAGACGCCGAGCTCATAGGCGATCTGCTTGTTGAGCAGGCCTTCGGCCAACATGCCGAGCACCCTCGTCTGCTGCGGCGTCAGCGCCTGCAGGCGCTTGATCAGATCGGAAATCTCCGGGTCGCGCTCGACGCCGAGCTCGATGCCGGCGGGTGCTGCGATATCGCCGGCAAGCACAGTCAGGACGGCGCTGCGTATCTCCTCCATGCTTGCCGATTTGGAGATGAAGCCGGACGCGCCGAGATCGAGCGCGCGGCGGATGGTGGCTGGATCGTCATGAGCCGACACCACTACCAGCGGCACCGAGGCATGGATGCCGCGCAGCGAGATCAGTCCGGACAGGCCGCTGGCGCCCGGCATCGACAGGTCGAGCAGCACCATGTCGATGTCTTCATTGGCGACGACCAGCGCCTTGGCGCTTTCGAAATCGCCGGCCTCATGGATGGCGGCAACGTCGCCTATGCCGGCCAGCGCTTCCTTTAGCGCGCCGCGAAACAGCGGATGGTCGTCGGCAATGACGAAAGTGTGGCCCGACGGCAAATATTCCTCCCCGGATCCCATCGCCGATTGTGTGCTTTCTTACGGGATCGGAACGATTATGCGGCGGCGCGGCGCGTTTTCAAGCAGCAAAGGCCGCGCGCGCAGGCTTTTTCCCGGGAGCTCAGGTCTTTTGCGGGCTGGGCTTCGTGCCACCGTCGCCTTCCTGCCTGTCGATGTCCTTGACGATATCCATGAAGCTGCGGAAGAAGCGCTCCATGTAGCTCATCGTCTTGTTGAAATCCTCCTCGCTCGGCAGTTGGGACTCCAGCCGGGCCGAGAGCGAGTTCTCGAGCTTCGCGACGCGCTCGTCGAGTGCCTTCACCGTGCTCTGCAGCCGGTCGATCTCGTCCTGGAAGGCGGAGCGCTCGTCGGCGGCCAACTTGCAGACGAGCTGGCCGGAGCGCTCCTCGCAGATCGACATGGCGCCGGTCTGGGTGTCCATGCGGACATAACCGTTGGCGGACTTTTCGAGCCGATAGCGGTCCGTCTCCTCGGAATAGGCCGATGCGGCGACCAGCGAGCAAAGCGCCGCCGGGATTAGAATGTGCTGCAGACGCATGTTATCCTCCATGAGCCGTTGTGCGAACAATATCACAGGTTTGCGCCTGAAATGGGGAAGAGTTCGCAAGCACCCTTTCCCCCATGGATCGTTCGGAATATAGCGCGCCAATGTCTCAGTTTATCTACAAGATCGCGCCTGAAGCCATGTGGCGCGAAGCGGAACGGAACGGCCGCTTCACCGGAGCGCCGATCGACATCGCCGACGGCTTCATCCACTTTTCCACCGCAACTCAAGTGCGCGAGACGGCGGCCAAGCATTTCGCCGGCCAGGCGGACCTGCTTCTCATCGCTGTCGACGCGGCAAAGCTGGGCGACGCGCTGAAATACGAGGTGTCGCGCGGCGGCGCCCTGTTCCCGCATCTCTACGCCGCGCTCGCCCTCGACGCCGTGCTCTGGGTGAAGCCGTTGCCGCTCGGCGCCGACGGCCACGAATTCCCGCCGCTGGAGGACGAATGAGCGTGCTCGACCGGATCGGCCAAAAGCTGCTTTTCTCGTTCGACCCGGAAACGGCGCATGGCCTGTCGATCGCGGCTTTGCGCTGCGGCCTGCCGGCCGCCTCGCCTCCCCCGCGCGACGCGCGGCTCGAGGTCAGCGTCTGCGGGCTCGATTTTCCGAACCCGCTCGGCATGGCGGCCGGCTATGACAAGAACGCCGAAGTGCCGGACGCGCTGCTCAAACTCGGCTTCGGCTTCGCCGAGGTCGGCACCATCACGCCGCTGCCGCAACCCGGCAATCCGAGGCCGCGCATCTTCCGGCTGACCGCCGACGAAGCGGTGATTAACCGGCTCGGCTTCAACAATGAAGGGCATGCGGCCGCCGAAAGACGGCTTGCCGCGCGCAAAGGGCGGCCGGGTATTGTCGGCGTCAACATCGGCGCCAACAAGGACAGCGCCGACCGCATTGCCGACTATGAGCGCGGCGTCGCCCGCTTCGCGGCCCATGCCAGTTATCTGACGGTCAACATCTCCTCGCCCAACACGCCGGGCCTGCGCAACATGCAGGCGCGCGAGCAACTGGGCGAACTCCTGTCGCGCGTGGTGGCGGCGCGCGCGGCTGCGTCGGTTCAGCCGCCCATCTTCCTCAAGATCGCGCCGGACCTCGTTGAAGCGGAACTGGAAGACATCGCCGCCGAAGTCATCGAGAAAAAGATCGACGGGGTTGTCGTCTCCAACACGACGCTTGCCCGGGTCGGGTTGCGCAGCGCAAGTCTGGCCGGCGAAGTCGGCGGGCTGTCAGGCAAGCCGCTTTTCGAGCGCTCGACGGCGGTACTCGCCCGGATGCGCAAGCTGCTCGGCCCACAAGTGACGATCGTCGGGGTCGGCGGCGTCGACTCGGCGGAAACCGCGCTGGAGAAGATCCGCGCCGGCGCCGATCTCGTCCAGCTCTATACCGGCATGATCTATGCCGGCCCGGCGCTGCCCGGCCGCATCGTTGCCGGCATGGCGCGGTTTGTGGAGCGCGAGCGGCTTGGCTCGATCCAGGATTTGCGCGACTCGGCTTGCGAGCGCTGGGCTTCAAAGCCGATCAGCTGAACGCCGTGCGCATCCTGAGCCTCAGCACCGCAAGCAGGCTGAAACCCCGCACCAGCAAAAAGACGTGCAGCGCGGCCCATAGGCCGTTGTTGCCGAAGGCGGGCGCCAGCGTGATCAGCGCCGCGGCGAAGGCCAGGAAGGACAGGAGCATCATGTTGCGCATGTCGCGCGACCAGGTGGCGCCGATGAAGACGCCGTCCATCTGGAAGGCGAGCACGCCGCTCAGCGCGGTGAAGGCGGCCCAGGGCAGATAAATGTCGGCGACCGCGCGGACCTCCGGAGCGGTTGTCACCATCGCCACCAGCTGTGCGCCGGCCGTCAGCAGGATAAGACTGGCGACCGCCGCCAGGCCAACGCCCCAGATCAGCGTCAGCCGGACGGCTTGCCGGAAAGGAGCGGCCGCATGCGCGCCGATGGCGCGGCCTGCCAATTGCTCGGCTGCGGTGGCAAAGCCGTCCAGGAAATAGCCGGCGACGAGGAAGAAGTTCATCAGCACGGCATTGGCGGCGAGCGTCACCGTGCCGAATTGGGCGCCCTGCCTGGTGAACAGCGCGAAGGCGGCAAGCAGCGAGAAGGAGCGGATCATGATATCGCGGTTGAGCGACAGCATGCGCCGGTAGGCCGGCAGGTCGAGGATGCGCCGGCGCGACGGCCGCTCCAGCTTGCGGAACCGCCTCAGCACGATGGCAAGGCCGAGCAGCATGGCCAGGAACTCGCCGGTGACGGTCGCCCAGGCAACGCCCGCCACGCCCCAGCCGAGCTCGAGGCCGAGCAGGAAGCAGAGCAGGATGTTGATGCCGTTGAGCACGGCCTGCAGCATCAGCCCTATCCCGCCCTCGCCACGCCCCAGCACGTAGCCCAAGATGGCATAGTTGATGAGCGAGAAGGGCGCGGCAATGAGCCTGATGTGGATATAGACCGACATCGCCGCGCTGACACGCGGCTCGGCGCCCATGAACCACTGGCCGCCTACCGCAAACAGCGGCGCAAGTGCTGCAAGCACCACGCCGGCGACGACCGCGATCAGCACGGCCCGCCAGAGCACCGCCTGCTCCTCCAGCGGATCGCCGCGTCCGAAAGCCTGAGCGACGAGGCCGGTGGTGCCGGAGCGCAGGAAGTTGAAGGTGGTGAAGACGACGTCGAAGACCAGCGCGCCTGCCGCCAGTCCGCCGAGAAGAGCCGCATCGCCGAACTGCCCGATCACCGCGGTGTCGACGATGCCGAGCAGCGGCGTCGTCAGATAGGCAAGCGTCATCGGCACCGCGATCGCCAGCACCGACCGGTTGGTGACGATGAAGGTCCCGGCGTTGATGTGGGTCGCACCCTTGTCCAAGGATTGCTGCCTTGCTCATTGCGGCTTGCTAGAACGGCCGATGTGCCCCAGTTTGCCGCTGCCGCGCAATCGCCATCGGGTGACGGCCAACCGAATTCCAGCTCTGGCGCAGGCCGCCCCATCATGCCTTTGCAGATCGTCCACCATCCCGACTACGACGCCGGCTTTGCCGTCAATCACCGCTTTCCGATGAGCAAATATCCGTTGCTGATGGAGGCTTTGCACAGCCGCGGGCTGGCAGCAGCGGGAGCGCTTTCGATGCCGGAACGGGCGCCGGCGGCGTGGCTCAAGCTCGCGCACGAGGCCGGCTATGTCGACCAGGTGCTCACTTGCGAGGTGCCTGAAAAGATCGAGCGCGAGATCGGCTTCCCGGTCAGCCAGCGCGTGTCATTGAGAGCGCAGCTAGCAACGGCAGGCACGGTGCTGGCGGCGCGGCTGGCGCTGAAACACGGCATAGCCTGCAACGCCGCCGGCGGTAGCCACCATGCCAGGCGTGCCCAAGGCGCGGGCTTCTGCACCTTCAACGACGTGGCCGTGGCTTCCCTGGTCCTGCTTGCGGAGGGCGCCGTCGAAAACATCCTGGTCGTCGATCTCGACGTGCATCAGGGCGACGGCACGGCGGACATTTTGAAGGATGAGCCGCGCGCCTTCACCTTTTCCATGCATGGCGAACGCAATTATCCGGCGCGCAAGATCGCCTCCGATGTCGATATCGCGCTGCCGGACGGCACCGGCGACGCTGCCTATCTCGACCGGCTCGGCGCCATTCTTCCAGAGCTTTGCGCAGGGCGGCGCTGGGACATCGTGTTCTACAATGCCGGCGTGGATGTCCATGCCGAGGACCGGCTTGGCCGGCTGACATTGACCGACAACGGCCTGCGCAGCCGCGAGGAGCTGGTCATCAGCTATTTCCGCAAGGCCGGCATCCCGCTATGCGGCGTCATCGGCGGCGGCTATTCGAGCGACGTGCCGGCGCTTGCCGCGCGCCACGCCATTCTGTTCGAGGTCGCGGCCGCGTATGCTGACGCTCGCCAGGCTACTTCCTGTAGCTCGCAATCCTGAGCAGGATAAAGGCGGGCACGACGATCGCGGCGCCGAGCAGGATATAGCCCAGGAAGCGGTCGAGAGTATGGAAGCCGAGATTCCACAGGTCGATGAAGAACTGGCGGATGCCGTAGAGCACGTCCATCGGCGACCAGCCGAAAGCGTGCATGACGAGGCCGACGAGGAAGGAAACCACCAGCAGCTTCACAAGCACCCTGAGTGGCGTATCGCCGAGAAAGCGTGTCAGTGCGGACAAGGCCGTTCTCCGGTTCGAGCTGCCCGATTCGGGGCGCGACCTCAGAAATACGCACTCGGATACCCGGCATCAAGCCGAAGGCCGCGCGCGAAGCTATTGTGCCGGCGGCCTTGATAGCCCGATCCGGCCGGCACACGTGGCTCGCTCGGTCAGATTCTCCACCGGAAGATGCGGGCCCAAAGCGGCCGGTCGCGGTAGACTTCCCTGGAGCGCCACAGCCTGTTGTAGCGGTTGCCGCCGCCGATACCGAGGTGCGATATCGGCTTGCCGCCCCGCTTACGCTTGATCGCGACCGGCTCGCCATCATGGCTGAGGCAATGGCCGAAATCCGCGGACGGCTGAAGAGGCGCGGCAGACGGCACCGACCTGAGGGCTTCGCCGACGATAAGGTCTTCCGGTTCGCAGGTCAGCGCGACGGCCTTGCCGAACAAGGTCGGGCCTGTGGGGCAGAGCGCAGTCGGCCCGTAATATTCCCGTTTCACATTAGCGCAGACAAGCTCGATCGCCTTGGCGAGCGCCTTGTGGCGAGGCGGCGCGGCAACAACGCCGATGCTGGTGTCCCAAGGGGTCGAGCTGAGGAAATCGCGAAAGATCGACAATTTTCCATCGGCGCGCGGCACTCCGCGCAGGAAGAAATAGGAGAGATCGGCATAAAGGCCGCCTTGCTCATGGAGCAGGCAATATTTGGCGAGGTCCGCCTTGTAGGAATAAGGTCGCAGCGTCCTGAAAGCCGAAAGCACCTCTGCTCCGAAATGCGTCGAAATGAACTCCGCCAACGCCGCTTCCCGGAACAGGCGGTGCTCTTCGCCCGGATGAGCAGCCGTGAGCGAGTGGATGTTTTCGGCAACGAGCCCGGAAACGTGCTCGCTGCCGTCGTCGGTGATCAGAATGCTGAAGAGAGGCATCCGGCTTCCGTCTCGATCAAGGTGCCTTGGTGAGCCTTCAACTTGCCCCAGTCGCGCCACTGGTGGGGACTGGCCTTCAGATAGGCCAGGTGCCGATCGGCGAAGTCTTGCGCGGCGCTCTGGATCAGTTCGGCCTTGTCCTGGCTGCGATCAAGATCGATCGGATTTTCCACAGTCACCCGTATCTTGCCTGTGCTGTCGTCACGAACGACGAAGACCGGCAGCAGGGGAGCGCCGGCGATCCTGGCCAACCGGGGCGCGCCGCCCGCAAATTCAATGGCCGACTGGCCGATTCGCGCACGCACGAGCAACTCACCCTCCCAGGCGCCAGCGGTGATGGACGCAAACTTGCCCTGGCGAAGCAACCGCCTCGCCTCGTTCATGCTGGCGGCGGGATTGGCGCGGTCGATCACGATACGGCCCGCGGCATGTCTGAGCTCGACGCCGGTTCTGATCGGGTTGAGGAACAGGATGCCGAAGCGCGATTTCGAGAAACCGTGCTCGGGCCTGCTGACATGGAAGACATCGAAGCCGGCTTTGGCGAAAACCATCTTCGCCGCAAGCGCATTGAAGGCGAAATGCGCAATCCACAGGACGGCGCCACGGCCCTGTTCGCGCGCCGCATCGAGATGCTCGGCGCCGAGGAGTTCGATCTCGGGTCGCCAGCCGACGAGCCACTCGCGGACGATCTGGATGTTGTGTTCGCTGCGCATCGCGTCGACCCGGAGCCGGTCCTCGCGGCCGGCTATGCCAAAGGCGGCAAGATCCGGTTGGTCACCAACGTCGCGCCGAGACTCAGGCGCCCGTTTCAGCCGCTCCAGCCAAAGGCAGACACTGCGCCATCTCTTCTCAGGCACGAAAAGAGAGACGAATACAAAAACAGGAAGCCTCAGCAGGAATCCGAGATCTTCCACAGCAAAGGCTTTTCCGGAGCGAGAGGCTCGCTTCCTCTTCCGAACATTGATTTTCAAGCTGGGTCCCCACCCTTAACCCCTGAGCCATTACCATGTTGTGGCGCGGCGTCAAAGCGCCGGTGGATGGCTCTCGGCTTTCAATGTATCGCCGATTGCTAGATGCGGGGCCATCATGGTAACGAGGCTGTTGCGCGGGTATGATGTAATGGTAGCCTGTCAGCTTCCCAAGCTGAACGCGCGGGTTCGATTCCCGCTACCCGCTCCATCCCTCGCTACAGTGCCGCGCGGTCGCAGCGATCTGGCAGAGCGTCCTCAGGCGGCCGATGGCGAATGCGATCGTTGCCGCTTGCCGGTCAGGCCAGCACGCCGCAGAGGGGAAGATGCTTTGCGGCCTCGGCGGCTTCCATCCGCACGATGGTGCGCGACAGGCCGCCGCGTTCCTCGATCCACAGGCGAACCCAGTCGGGATATTGCGAGATCAGGTACCCGGCGGCGATTGCGTTCTCATGGGCGCCGACGCCGTAAGGCAGATGGAAGCCGAAGGATGCACGCGGCGTGATGCAAAGCTGCTCGGCGGGCAAAGACAGATAGAGCGTGCAGGCGCTGTCGCAGGCACCGTCGAATTCCACAGGCTCGTTCGCGGCGCGCAGCTCGGCGACGTGCAAAGCGAAGATCACGATCTGACCGCCGGGATTTTCCTGCACCGTTTCGGCATCTGCGGGCAGCGTTGTCAGGGCGGCGGCGAGGAACGCTAGCGCCTTGGCTATCAGCCTCCGCTTAACCCGCGCGCGCGGCAGATCGGCGTGCATATTGGTGACCTCGCTCATCCGGCGAGACCAAGGCTAACATTGCGATGGTTAACAACAGGCAGCTTTGAAAACATCGAACATCCAGATCGCCCAACTGCCCGCATCCTCTCAACAGCAGGGGGACTGGAAAATCAACGTGCTTTTTGACCGCACTCCGAAGGGAGCCACCTCGTTCGGCGAAAGCGCGCAAACGAAAGAGCCGCTCGAAAGGCGAGGGGCTTGGGCCCTAGAAGAGGATCGCCGCGCGAACTATGGCGAAAAAGAAGCCAGCCACCTTGCGGCGGCCGGCTCTGGACCGGTTGAGCAATCCAGGACCACGTCTCGGTCCGGAATTCCGTAAAAACAGTTCTTTACTGCGGGTGAGCGGCTCTTATCCAAAGCTGAACCGCTATGGACCCCTAAAGCCAAAAGCCAATCCAAACACGTTCGCGCCAGCAGCGGCGACGCCAGCGGCCACGACGCCAGTAGCGGCGGCAAACACGTCTCCAAACGCGGCGCCGTCTGCGGCGGCGACGGCCGTGATGCCAATGACGATGGTAAACCTGCTCCACTTCAGCACGTTCGTCTCCATCCTCGAAGACGGCGGTATCGGGCTTATCGAGTTCATCGAGAATTCCGTTGCCGCTTGGAATTCCGGCAACCGCCCTACTGGGGCCAGCCAGGGTTGCAATTGCCGCTGCCCCCGCAACGCCAAGCATTCCAGTTAGAAACAAGCGACGTTCCATCAAAGACCTCCCGATAGTTCAGCATCGGCAGGTGGTTCCCTCACCCAAACGGGCTCCAGCGAACTGCCGATCTGTTTGAACGCACAGGTAGCATTCTCGTTCCGTTACCCCACTTCGCGCAGGATGAAGTCGTGCAGCATCTTGGCGGCGGGCGAGAGCGCCCGGTTCCTGACCGTGATCAGGCTGTAGGGCCGGACCTCGATGTCGAACTCGGTCTGAACGACATCGATCGCTCCGGACAGCCCGTCGCCGCTCTGGATGAACTTGGCCACCTGCACCGAAACGGGGGCGATGGCGTCAGATTGCGCCACCATTACCAGCGTCAAGAGCAGCGACGAGGTGTTGAGGATGCGGTCGGGAAGCGGGATGTTGCGGTTCAAGAAATTGCTTTCCATCGCCTGGCGCAGGGGCGAGCCGCCGGACTGGAAGACCCAATCATAGGCAGCCGTCTCCTCCAGGCCGACCATCCCGCCGCCGGCAAGCGGATGGCCGCGGCGCACGATCAGGCAGGCCTTCTCGATGCCGATGACGCGCGATTCGAACAGCCGCGGATTGAGGTCATCGGGGATGCGGGCGATGATGAAGTCGTGGCGGGAGGCGATCAGCTCGCGAGCGAGCACGTTCGAGGTCTCGACCTGCATGGTGATCTCGATGCGCGGATAGATGCGGCGGATCTCGCGAATCGCCGGCACCGCCAGTTCGATCGCCGGCGCAGTCACGGCGCCGAGAAACACCGAGCCGCCCTTGCCTGCCTTGAGTTCCGAAATCTCGCGGTCGGCTTCGCGCATTTCGAGCAGGATCGAGCGGGCGCGCCTGGCGAGCGCCTGACCGTAAGGGGTCAGCGTCACGCCGCGCGGCAGCCGCTCGCACAATTTCACGTCGAGCACCGCCTCCATCTCGGCGATCATGCGCGAGGCCGCCGGCTGGGAAATATTCATCACCTGGGCGGCGGCGCTCACCCGTCCGTGATCGTCGAGCGCGGCGATCATTCGCATATGGCGCAGGCTCAGGCCGCTGCGCAGGAGCGTTTCGCCGTCCCCCGGAAGCTTCTCGTAACTCCCTGAAATCGCATCAGGATCGCGCAGAGCCGCCATGATTTCCCAGCCTCTCCGGCAGTTCTCTGCTCTACGCTAAATCATACCAGTTTCGGTATAGCAACCAGCAAAGATCGCATTTGACAGTTATGTCAAAGGGACACACCCTTCGCGCGTTCCGAGACGCAGCGATCGGCAACGAGCAAAATCGTATCGATTGAAACTGCGTCGCGGGGCCGATTGGGAGGATACCGGAGATCGATAAAGCCGACAGAGGCGCGACTGCGCTCCTGTTCGACTGCGCGGCCCGCGAAGCCCCGAGGTGTCGCGTCCATCAACCAGGGAGAGTAAATGTGAAGATCATCAAGACGCTGGCCGCCGTCGCGGCCCTTGGCATTGCCGCCACGACCTATTCGGCGCACGCCGCCGACAAGGGTCTCGTCGGCGTGCTGATGCCGACCAAGACCTCGCAGCGCTGGATCAACGACGGCGACGCCGTCAAGTCCCAGCTCGAAGCGCTGGGCTACACGGTCGACCTGCAATACGCGCAGGACGACATCCCGAACCAGCTCAGCCAGCTGGAAAACGAGATCACGAAAGGCCCGAAAGCGCTGATCATCGCTTCGATCGACGGCACCACCATGGCCGATGCGCTGCAGAAGGCCAATGACGCAGGCGTCGTCACCATCGCCTATGACCGGCTGATCAAGAAGACCCCGAATGTTGACTACTACACCACCTTCGACAATTTCGGCGTCGGCGTGATCCAGGCGAATTCCCTGGTCAAGGGCCTCAAGGAGCGCTTCCCGAACACCAAGCCGTGGAACGTCGAGCTGTTCGGCGGCTCGCCCGACGACAACAACGCCTTCTTCTTCTACAACGGCGCGATGTCGGTCCTGCAGCCGCTGATCGACGACGGCTCGATCAAGATCAAGTCCGGCCAGATGGGCATGGACAAGGTCGGCACGCTGCGCTGGCTCGCCGCCACCGCCCAGGCCCGCATGGACAACCTGCTCTCGGCCAACTACTCGGACGGCAGCCGCGTCGATGGCGTTCTGTCGCCCTATGACGGCCTGTCGCGCGGCATCACCGCCTCGCTGCGCGCTGTCGGCTACGGCACGGATGCTCAGCCCTGGCCGATCGTGACCGGTCAGGACGCCGAGACCGCCTCGGTCAAGCTGATCATTTCGGGCGAGCAGTATTCGACCGTGTTCAAGGACACCCGCGAGCTGGCCAAGGCCACCGTGCAGCTGGTCGACAAGGTGCTCTCCGGCGGCAAGCCCGACGGCCTCGACACCAAGACCTACAACAACGACGTCAAGGTCGTTCCCTCGATCCTCTTGACGCCGCACGAGGTCGACAAGTCGAACTACAAGGCGCTGGTCGTCGACTCCGGCTACATCAAGGCCGAAGAGCTGAAGTAATCCAGCCTTTAAGGGAGGGGTCCTGCGCGACGCAGGGCCCCTTTTCGTTCAGAAGCGACCCCGGTATTGTTTTTGCCGGCTTCTGCAGCGCCATGCGCCATCGCGGCGCGAGCCAGACTGCAGTATGTTGATTTCGCGCATAACGCCTTCCGGAAACGGCAGGCATGCGCCAGGGAGCGGAATTCCTGATGAGCTCGACGATTTTGGAGATGCGCGACATCACCAAGACGTTCCCCGGCGTGAAGGCGCTGTCGAACGTCAACCTCAGCGTCGAGGAAGGAGAAATCCACGCCATCGTCGGCGAGAACGGCGCCGGCAAATCGACGCTGATGAAGGTGCTGTCGGGCGTCTACCCGACCGGTACCTATGAAGGCGAGATCGTCTTTCGCGGCCAGGAATGCCACTTCAAGGGTATCCATGACAGCGAGCATATCGGCATCGTCATCATCCACCAGGAACTTGCCCTGGTGCCGATGCTGTCGATCGCGGAAAACATCTTCCTCGGCAACGAGCACGCCAGCTACGGCGTCATCGACTGGAACGCCAACGAGAAGCGCACCAAGGCCCTGCTCGACAAAGTCGGCTTGAAGGAAGATCCCAAGACGCTGATCACCAATATCGGCGTCGGCAAGCAGCAACTGGTCGAGATCGCCAAGGCGCTCAGCAAGGAAGTGAAGCTGCTGATCCTTGACGAGCCGACCGCCTCGCTCAGCGAAAAGGACAGCCAGGCGCTGCTCGATCTTCTGCTCGAGTTCAAGCGCCAGGGCATGACCTCGATCCTGATCTCGCACAAGCTCAACGAGGTGAACCGCGTCGCCGACAAGGTGACGGTGATCCGCGACGGGCGCACCATCGAGACCCTGCCCAGGAAGGACATCAGCGAGGACCGGATCATCACTTCGATGGTCGGCCGCTCGCTCGACGACCGCTACCCGCCGCGCGAGCCCCAGATCGGCGAGGTTATTTTCGAAGTGAAGAACTGGTCGGTGTACCATCCGATCCACGCCGAGCGGCAGGTGATCAAGAACGTCAACCTCAATGTGCGCAAGGGCGAGGTGGTCGGCATTGCCGGGCTGATGGGCGCCGGCCGCACCGAATTCGCGATGAGCCTGTTCGGCCGTTCCTACGGCCGGCATATCAGCGGCGAGGTCCTGCTCAGGGGTAAGCCTCTCGATCTTTCGACGGTGAGCAAGGCGGTGGAGAACCGGATCGCCTATGTCACCGAGGACCGCAAGACCTTTGGCCTCAACCTTATCGACCACATCAAGCACAACGTGACGCTGGCCAATTTGGGAGGCGTCTCCAGCCGCGGCGTCATCGACGACATGCGCGAGATGAGCGTCGCCAACGACTATCGCAAGAAGACCAACATCCGCGCATCCAGCGTCTATCAGCTGACCGGCAATCTTTCGGGCGGCAACCAGCAGAAGGTGGTGCTGTCGAAATGGCTGTTCGCCGACCCGGAAGTGCTGATCCTCGACGAACCGACGCGCGGCATTGACGTCGGCGCCAAGTACGAAATCTACACGATCATCGCCCGCCTCGCCGCAGAGGGAAAGGCAATCGTCGTCATCTCGTCGGAAATGCCGGAATTGCTCGGCATCACCGACCGCATCTATGTCATGAACGAAGGGCGTATCGTCGGCGAAATGGCGGCAAGCGACGCCAGCCAGGAAAAGATCATGCGCGCCATCGTTCGGGGAGAAGGAAAAAAAGCCTCATGAGCACAGAAAGCGCTCCCGCGCCGCAGAGCGGCGTCGCCGAAGACGTCAAGCATGGTCCGCGTGTCGCCGTTTCGGCGCTGACGACGAACCTGCGCGAATACGGACTGATCATCGCGCTGATCGTCATCATGCTGTTCTTCCAGTACACGACGTCC
The DNA here is from genome assembly GCF_003952605.1 of Mesorhizobium sp. M1A.F.Ca.IN.022.06.1.1. Classification (NCBI taxonomy): domain Bacteria; kingdom Pseudomonadati; phylum Pseudomonadota; class Alphaproteobacteria; order Hyphomicrobiales; family Phyllobacteriaceae; genus Mesorhizobium; species Mesorhizobium sp. M1A.F.Ca.IN.022.06.1.1. Next base: position 2,382,189 of record NZ_CP034455.1, read on the forward strand.
GGCACGCTGTTCAAACCGGTCAACCTCAGCAACCTGGTGCAGCAGAACTCGTTCATCATCGTGATGGCGCTTGGCATGCTGCTGGTGATCGTCGCCGGCTATATCGACCTCAGCGTGGGATCGGTCGCCGGCTTCATCGGCGCGCTTGCCGCAATGATGATGGTCATCTGGCCGCTCGGTGTATTCAGCAATCCTCTGGTGGTCTCTATCGTTTGCTTGATCGTCGGTGCGCTTATCGGCGCGGCGCAAGGCTATTGGATCGCCTATCACCGAATACCGAGCTTCATCGTGACGCTGGCGGGCATGCTGATCTTCCGCGGCATCTGCCAGGCACTGCTTGGCGGCGGCTCCTCGGTAGGTCCGCTTCCCGACAGCTTCAAGGCGTTGAGCTCCGGCTTCATCCCCGACGTCATCGGCCCGCTGACGCTCATTCCGCCGACGGTGAATGCCGCCGGCAAGACCATCGTCGGCAGCGGCCTTACGCTGCACATGACGACGATCGTGCTCGGTCTGGTCGCGGTGCTCGCCTATGCCTATTTCGGCTTCAGGACACGGCGTAAGCGCGAACGGCATGGCTATGAGGCCGAGCCCTTCCCGCTGTTCGTCGTCAAGACGCTGGTCGGCAGCGCGCTGGCGCTGTTCCTGGTCTTCCAGTTCGCCAGCTACAGGGGCCTGCCGGTGGTGCTTCTGGTGATGGGCGTGCTGATCTCGCTGTTCGTCTTCGTCACCAAGCGCATGACCATCGGCCGCCGCATCTATGCGATGGGCGGCAACGCCAAGGCGGCGCAGCTGTCGGGCATCAACACCGAAAGGCTGACGCTGCTCGTCTTCATCAACATGGGCGTGCTGTCGGCGCTCGGCGGCCTGATCATCGCCGCTCGCCTCGGCCAGGCCGTCCCGGCCGCCGGTCTGGGCAGCGAGCTCGACGTGATCGCCGCGGTCTTCATCGGGGGCGCCTCGGCGATGGGCGGTGTCGGACAGGTCATCGGCGCCGTGGTCGGCGGCTTCATCATGGGCGTGATGAACAACGGCATGTCGATCATGGGCGTCAATGTCGACTGGCAGCAGGTGGTCAAAGGCCTGGTGCTGCTCGGTGCCGTCATCTTCGACGTCTACAACAAGAACAAGGCGTAGAGGCCGGAGGCAAGGACTAAGGAGGCATACGGGTTCTAGATCGCGAAGCTGCCGGCAACCCGTCGGCGCGAAGAAGTCCTGGAAGGACCAGGCTCGCGAGTGCAATCCGGACGAAGAGTTTCAACCGTGGCGCGGATCGGTTCCGGGCTGCGCCGGTCAGGGCTTGCCAATCGGCAGCCGGGCCAAGGCAAAAGAGAGAGGGTTCATCATGCTGATTTCCCAGAGCCTCGATGACGCCGAGACGATCCGCGTCGTTGCCCGCAGCGGCGGCAAGACCCGGATCATCAACGGCGCGCGCAGCGTCTATTCGCTGGCGATGGAGGCAGCCCGCACCGGCACCGGGCTCGAGGCGCTGATCGAGCGCAAGGGCTATGGCGAGACGGTCGACCTCGACGCCGTCTACAAGAAGGGACGCCTGGTGTCGCCGATCAACCATCCCGACCCCGCGCATCTCCACCTTACCGGCACCGGGCTTACACATCTCGGCTCCGCCGCGACACGCGATTCCATGCACAAGAAGCTCAGCGACGGCGAGGAGCAGCTCACCGATTCCATGAAGATGTTCCGCATGGGGCTGGAGGGCGGCAAGCCGGCCAAGGGCGAGATCGGCGTGCAGCCGGAATGGTTCTACAAGGGCAACGGCACCATGGCGGTGGCGCCCGGTGCCGCGCTGATGTCGCCGGCCTTCGCGCAAGACGCCGGCGAGGAGCCGGAGATCGCCGGCATCTATGTCATCGGCGACGACGGCGCGCCGTTCCGCGTCGGCTTCACGCTGTCCAACGAGTTTTCCGACCATGTGACCGAGCGCGTGAACTACCTGTTCCTCGCCCATTCCAAGCTGCGCAACGCCTCGTTCGGACCGGAAATCCTGATCGGCGAGCTGCCCGCCGACATAAGGGGCTCTTCACGAATCTGGCGCGACGGCAAAGTGCTTTGGGAAAAGCCGTTCCTGTCCGGCGAGGCGAACATGTCGCACACCATCGCCAATCTCGAGCATCACCATTTCAAATATTCGGCCTTCCGCCAGCCGGGCGACGTGCATGTGCACATGTTCGGCACCGCCACACTCTCGTTCGCAGACGGCGTCAGGACCGAGGAAGGCGACACGTTCGAGATCGAGGCCAAGGATTTCGGCCTGCCGCTGCGCAACCCGCTCGAGATCGAGAAGCCAGTGAAGGTGGCGGTGAAGGCGCTGTGAGGTTAGCGTGATCTCCCCCACGAGGGGGGAGATTGGCAGCTTCAACCTCAATAAATATCGAAATCGAAATACTTCGATTGGATCTTCTTGTAGGTGCCGTCGGCAACAATGGCGTCGATGGCCGCGTTGAGGCGGTCGCGCAGGGCGGTGTCCTCCAGGCGCACGGCGATGCCGGCCTCGGTCTCGGTGCCCTTGACGTCGCCCACCAGCTTGCAGCAGCCGTCGCTCGCCTTCTTCATCCAGTCGACCAGCACGAACTTGTCCGAGATGACGGCGTCGAGCCGGCCGTTGAGCAGATCGGTGACCGCCTCTTCCTGGGTCGGGTAGAGCTTCGCCTCGGCGCCGGCCTTGGCGTAGACGTCCTGGGCGTAGTTGGCCTGGGTGGTCGAGGCCTGGGCACCGACCGTCTTGCCGGCAAGCGAGGCCGGCTCGGTCGAGGCGATATCGGCGTCCTTCAGGGCGACCAGCGCAAGCGGCGTGGTGTAGTATTTGTGGGTGAAGGCGACCTGCTTCTTGCGTTCCTCGGTGATGCTCATCGAGGCGATGATGGCGTCGAATTTCTTGGCCTGCAGGGCCGGAATGATGCCATCCCAATCCTGGGTGACGATCTCGCATTCGACCTTCATCTGCGCGCAGAGCGCATTGGCGATGTCGATGTCGAAGCCTTCCACCTTGCCGTCCGGCGTGATGGTGTTGAAGGGCGGATAGGCGCCCTCGGTGCCGATCTTGATCTTTTCGGCCGCGTCTACCGAACCGACGCCGAGCGCCAGCATGGCGGCGGCCGCAGCCGACAGGATCCATCTGGATATCTGCATTTTCATCCCCTTGGGTTCAGTTGCTACATGCTCAGACGCAGCCAAGCACGGCGCGCGAGGCCGGGCAAGCACAGCCTGGCGATCAGCGCGCGGCGCGAAAATGCTTGGAGAGCTTCAGCCCCTGCGCCTGATAGTTGGAACCCAGCTCGCTGCCATAGAGCGCCTGCGGCCGCTTCAGCATATGCTCGTAGACGAGGCGGCCTACGATCTGGCCGTGGTCGAGGATGAACGGCACCTCGTGGCTGCGCACTTCAAGCACCGCGCGGCTGCCGCTGCCGCCGGCGGCGGAATGGCCGAAGCCCGGGTCGAAAAAGCCGGCATAGTGGACGCGGAACTCGCCGACCAGCGGATCGAAAGGCGTCATCTCGGCGGCATAGAGCGGCGGCACGTGCACGGCTTCGCGAGAGACCAGGATGTAGAACTCGTCCGGGTCGAGCACGAGCTCGCCGGCCCCGCTCTTGTAGAGCGGTTCCCAGAAGTCGACCACATCCTGAGCGGCGCGCTTGTCGACGTCGACGAGGCCGGTGTGGTGCTTGCCGCGATAGCCGACCAGGCCGTCCTTGTCGCCGTCGAGATCGATAGAGAGCGCAATGCCGCCGCCGGAGATGTTGGGCGGCTCGGTCGCAACCAGCATCTCGGCGTGATGGAGGTCACGCAACTCATTCTCCGACAGCACGGCATTGCCGGTGCGGAAGCGGATCTGCGACAGGCGCGAGCCGGCGCGCACGACGATCGGGAAGGTGCGCGGGCTGACCTCGAGATAGAGCGGGCCATGATAGCCGGCGGCGATCTTGTCGAACTCATGGCCGCGGTCGGTCATGACACGCGTGAAAATGTCGAGCCGTCCGGTCGAGCTCTTCGGGTTGGCCGAAGCCGAGACTTCCGCCGGCAGCGCCAGGCTTTCCTGCAGCGGCACGATGTAGACGCAGCCCGTCTCCAGCACCGCGCCCTCGGCGAGGTTGATCTCATGCAGCTTCAGCCGGTCCAGCTTGTCGGCCACCAGATGATCGGGACCGGGCAGAAAGGAAGCGCGCACGCGAAAGGCCTTGTCGCCCAGTCTCAGATCGAGGCTAGCCGGCTGGATCTGGTTGGTGCCGAGCGCGCGCGGCGACTTCAGCGCGCCCGACTGGAAGAGCGCCGCGATGTCCTGATCCGGAAGAATGCCTGTCTGCCGCAATGTCTGGCTCCGGGCGAAGTCATTGTCGTCGCAGTTTCCTGTCGCAAAACCGCGGGACACTTTTGCGGAAGCTGCCTGGTACAAACCTCTTAATCAAGCCGGCAATTGACGCAAGCGCGGTGCGGGTCTAAAGGGTCGTTATCCCGTGGTGATTTGGCCGGTCGGCTTGCAGCCACGTTAAACAAGTCGCTAAAGGACCGTCGGGCCGCAAGGCCGTATGGACCGGTTGCGACGTCGCGGCCGGTTTTTTTGTGTTTGGAAGCAGGGCGATGACCAAGACGCGTAACTGGAAACCTCAGACGGCACTCGTGCATGGCGGGACGCTGCGTTCCGGCTTCGGCGAGACCGCCGAGGCGATGTATCTCACCCAGGGCTATGTCTACGAGACGGCCCAGGCAGCGGAAGCCCGCTTCAAGGGGGAGGAACCCGGCTTCATCTATTCGCGCTACGCCAACCCGACCGTCGATATGTTCGAGAAGCGCATGTGCGCGCTGGAAGGCGCCGAAGACGCACGCGCCACCGCTTCCGGCATGGCCGCCGTGTCCGCCGCCCTGCTGTGCAGCGTCAAGGCCGGCGATCACATCGTTGCGGCGCGGGCGCTGTTCGGCTCCTGCCGCTGGGTGGTCGAGACGCTGGCGCCGCGCTATGGCATCGAGGCGACGCTGATCGACGGCACCGACATTGCCAATTGGGAAAAAGCGGTCAGGCCGAACACCAAGCTGTTCTTCCTGGAAAGCCCGACCAACCCGACGCTGGAAGTGGTCGATATCGCCGCTGTCGCCGCTTTAGCCAATTCGATCGGCGCACGCGTGATCGTCGACAACGTCTTTGCCACGCCGCTGCAGCAGAAGCCGCTGCAGCTCGGCGCCCATATCGTGGTCTACTCGGCGACCAAGCATATCGACGGACAAGGCCGCTGCCTCGGCGGCGTCATCCTGTCGGACAAGAAGTGGATCGACGAGAACCTGCACGACTATTTCCGGCACACCGGCCCGAGCCTGTCGCCATTCAACGCATGGACGCTGCTGAAGGGCCTCGAGACGCTCCCGCTGCGCGTGCGCCAGCAGACCGAAAGCGCCGGCAAGATCGCGGACTTCCTGGCTGGCCGGCCGGAGATCGCCCGCGTCATCTATCCGGGCCGGGCCGACCATCCCCAGGCGGATATCGTCAGGAAGCAGATGTCGGGCGGCTCGACGCTGATCTGCCTCGACGTCAAGGGCGGCAAGCAGGCGGCCTTCGCCTTCCAGAACGCGCTCGACATCGTGCTGATCTCGAACAACCTCGGCGACGCAAAGAGCCTGATCACGCATCCGGCGACGACGACGCACAAAAACCTCACTGACGAGGCCCGCGCCGAGCTCGGCATCGGACCAGGCACGCTCAGGCTCTCCGTCGGGCTGGAGGATACCGACGACCTGCTCGCCGACATCGAACAGGCGCTGAAGGCGGCGAAGGAATGAACCGTCACGGCGGCAAAGAAGACGCTTGAGCCGCAGCCGGCTCAAGCAATCTCTTCGAGTTCAGTCATCCCGCTGTTGCGGATGGTCATTGCGTTGCCACGCCATTCGACGGCCACGCCAAGCCAGCCGCGCGCCCAGATGGCGGGAAGCATCGCGTCGCGCACGATCATCGCGGTGACGCTGCGCGGCGACAGATACCAGCCCTTGGACCAGGCGAGCATGCATTCGGGCACATAGGCGATCGCCAGCACGCAGAGCGCGGTCGTGGGCAGGCTGACACCGGCGCTTGCCGCCGCAATCAGCGCCATAAGCAGCGGCGCGACCACACCGGTCAGGATTTCGGGCGCGAAGAACAATGGGAAGGTGACGCGGCGCAGCCGCGCCCAGCGCGCCTGGCGCGACCAGATTTCGGCGAGCGTGCGCTGGCCGAGCGGTTGCTCGAAGGGCGAGGCCACGAGATTGACCCGAAGGCCTAGGCTGTTGACCAGCTTGGTCGCCGCCGCGTCCTCGGCGATCTCGGCGGCCAAAGCCTGGATGCCGCCATTTGCATCCAGCATCGGCTTGCTCCACAGCATGCTCTTGCCCTGGGCGAAGCCAAGGCCGAGCGCTTCGCCGGCATATTGCCAGCGCGCCTGCAGCGTGTTGAGGAAGGCGCATTCGACCTCGGCCCAGAAACCGTTCGGACGCGAGCCGATCGGCGTCGAGCAGACGAGGCCGGTGTCCGGCCCCAGGGCGCCATCAGATGCTGGACATAGTCCTTGGGCATCAGCACGTTGGAATCGGCGAGGATCACTCAGTCGTGCCGCGCCGCCTGCCAGCCCTTGATGCAGTTGTTGAGCTTGGGATTGGCGCTGATCCTGTCATCGCCGACGAGGAGCCGCGCCGGAACATTCGGAAAGCGCGCGATGGCGGCGTTGATCAGCTTGACCACGGGATCTTCGGCGTGCGCGACGCAGAAGATCAGTTCGTAGCGCGGCCAATCGAGCGAGAAGGCGCGGTCGAGCGTCTCCTGCGTGAACGGCTCCACGCCGCGCGACGGCACGACGATCGAGACGGGGGGCTGCTTGCTGGAAGGCGGATGAATGACCCGCCTGGGCTTCAGCCGCGACGATGCGAACAGGATGCTGGCAAGGTTGGAAAAAAGAAGGGCCAAGGAAACAAAGGCGGCTGCGAGGGTCAGTTCCATCGAGATCTGGTCACTCCGGAAAGGCCGCCCGCGGCCATTTCATCACTCGACAAAGCGCCCGAGTCGCCCGCACGGTTTGTGCACACCAACATTGTCATGTGTCACTTAAATGACATTGTTTGTCGGCACTTGCGGTGGAAAAGCCGGCAGGCTGGCGACGCTGCGGAGGTAGAACCGCGAAGCGCGCTAAAATGTTCCCTGCGGCACCGGAGTGGCTCATGTATCGCGCCGTGACGCGCAACATCGAAGTGCAGGTCAGGCCGTTCTATCTGGAGGACCGTTCCGATCCGTCCGAGAACCGCTATGTATGGGGCTACCAGGTGACGATCGACAACCGGTCGGACGAGTTCGTGCAGCTTCTGTCGCGCTACTGGCACATCACCGACGGGCGTGGCCGAGTCGAAGAGGTGCGCGGCGAGGGCGTGGTCGGCGACCAGCCGGAGCTCAACCCCGGCGACAGCTATCAGTACACGTCGGGATGCCCGCTCTCGACGCCATCCGGCATCATGGTCGGCCACTACACGATGCGCAACGGTCGCGGCGAAACGTTCGATGTCGCCATTCCGGCTTTCTCGCTCGATATGCCGGGAACGAAAAGGACGGTGAATTAAAGAACTCGAGTTCCCCGCCTCCGCAAAGCGGGGGCGAGGAACCGGAGCTTTCTCACTCCGCCGCAAACTCCGCCGGATCGAAGTCGTACTGCGTCGAGCAGAACTCGCAAGCGACATGGATGCCGCCGTCCTCGGTCGAGTCCTTGATCTCCTCGGCCGAAAAGCCTTCGAGAATGCCTCGGATTTTGTCGCGCGAGCAGGAGCACTGATCGGCGACCGGCACACCGCGGAAGACGCGCACGCCGTGCTCGTGGAACAGCCGGTAGAGCAGCCGCTCGGCGCCCACCGTCGGATCGATGAGCTCGGTCGGCTCGATGGTGCCGAGCAGCGCCAAGAGTTCCCGCCAGGAATTGTCGGCCGGTTCGTGCGTCACGTCTCGTGGATCGCCATCCCCGCCCGAAATGTCGGGCACGCGCATGCGTTCGGGCGCCTGCGGCAGGAACTGCGCCAGGATACCGCCGGCGCGCCATTGCTCGCGGGCCCCGCCCGGGCCCGGGGTCACCAGCTTCGCAACCGACATCCTCAGATCGGTCGGGATCTGCTCCGACTGGCGGAAATAGGTGCGCGCGGCTTCTTCCAGCGATGTGCCGTCGAGTTGGACGATGCCCTGATAGCGCTGCGTGTGCGCGCCTTGATCGATGGTCAGGGCCAGGACGCCGGTGCCGAGCAGCTTCTCCTGCGAGATCTCGCCCGAGGCAATCAGTGCCTGCAGCCGGTCGGCGTCGAAGCGCGCATAGGCGCGCAACGAATGCGGCGTGGTGAAGTCTGCCACCAGCATGTCGACCGGTCCGTCGGTGCGGGTCTGCAGGATGAACTTGCCCTCGAATTTCAGCGACGTGCCGAGCAGCACGGTGAGCACGCAGGCCTCCGCCAGCAGGCGCGCGACCGGCTCGGGATAATCGTGACGGCTGAGAATGGCGTCGAGCATCGGCCCGAGCTGCACGGTGCGGCCGCGCACATCCAGGGGCGCTACTTCGTAAGGCACGACATGGTCGTCGCCGGCGAAGCCGAATTCGCCGAGTTTGGGTTGATGCTCAGCCAAGGAAAGCGTTTCCAGCATGACAAAACTCCGGGGCGCATCCATCCCGCTTTCCAGGCGGCATGGGTCGAAGCGCGTTCGATTTCAGTGATGGCGCGCAAATAGGCATCACACATCCCCGGATCAAGTTGGCGCGGATCAAGTCAACCCCGGTCAAGCGCCCAGGCACCAGGCCAGCACCGCCTTCTGGGCGTGCAGCCGGTTCTCGGCCTCGTCGAAGACCACCGAATGCGGTCCGTCGATCACCTCGTCGGTGACCTCCTCGCCGCGATGCGCAGGCAGGCAGTGCATGAAAAGCGCGTCGGACTTCGCCCTCGCCATCAGCGCGGCGTTGACCTGGTAGGGCAGGAAGACGTTATGGCCGCGGGCGCGATGCTCCTGGCCCATCGATACCCAGCTGTCGGTGACGACGCAATCGGCCTGGTCGACGGCCTCTTCGGCCGAGCCGGCAAACCTCACCTTGCCGCCATTGGCCTTCGCCCAGTCGACATATTTCTCGAACGGCTCGCTGCCCTCCGGCACGGCGACATTGAGGTTGAAGCGGAACCGCGCCGAGGCTTCTAGAAGCGAGTGCAGCACATTGTTGCCGTCACCTGTCCAGGCGAAGGTCTTGCCGGCCACCGGACCGCGATGCTCCTCATAGGTCATGATGTCGGCCATCAGCTGGCAGGGATGGGTATCGTCGGTCAGCCCATTGATCACCGGCACGGTCGCGTTTTCGGTGAGTTCCAGCAACCGGTCATGCGAGGTGGTGCGGATCATGATGGCATCGACATAGCGCGACAGCACCTTGGCGGTGTCGGCGATGGTTTCAGAACGGCCGAGCTGCATCTCGGTGCCGGTCAGCATGATGGTCTCGCCGCCGAGTTGGCGCATGCCGACGTCGAAGGAAACGCGCGTGCGCGTCGAAGGCTTGTCGAAGATCATCGCCAGCACCTTGCCCTCGAGCGGCTTCGAACGCTCGCCGGCCTTGAGCCTGGTCTTTCGCGCCATCGCATCGTCCAGCATGATGCGCAGATCGCCTGCGGAAACGGCGGACAGATCGGTGAAGTGACGAACGCTCATCGGCAGATTCCAGAACTACTTCGCGGCTTCGGCCGCGATCGCGTCGGTCAGGCCCTTGGCGCCCGACCGAATGCGCTTCAGCGCCTCGCCGATCTCCTCGTCGGTGACGGTGAGCGGCGGCAAAAGCCGAATGACGTTGTCGCCCGCCGGCACCGCAAGCAAGTGCTGGTCGCGCAGCGCCATGTTAACCTTGGCGTTGGGCATGGCACATTTCAGCCCAAGCATCAGGCCGGTTCCCCGGATGCCTTCGATGACCTCGGGAAATTCGTCGCCGACCGCCGCCAGTCCCTGCTTCAGCAGCAACGCCTTGCGCTGAACGTCCTCGAGGAAGCCGTCGGCCAGCACGACGTCGAGCACGGCATTGCCCACCGCCATCGCCAGCGGATTGCCGCCGAAAGTGGTGCCGTGCACGCCGGCCGTCATGCCGGCCGCCGCTTCGTCGGTCGCGAGGCAGGCACCCATCGGAAACCCGCCGCCGATGCCCTTGGCGATCGCCATCAGGTCAGGCGTGACGCCCGCCCACTCATGCGCGAACAGCTTGCCGGTGCGCCCGATGCCGCACTGGACCTCGTCGAAGATCAGAAGCAGGCCGTGCCGGTCACAGAGCTGCCGAAGCCGCTTCAACGACTGCGTCGGCACCGGGCGGATGCCGCCCTCGCCCTGCACCGGTTCGATCAGGATAGCCGCGGTTTCCGGTGTGATCGCCTTCTCGGCGGCATCGATATCGTCGAACGCGACCTGGTCGAAGCCCTCGACCTTCGGACCGAAACCCTCGAGATATTTGTACTGACCGCCGGCGGCGATCGTCGCCAGCGTGCGGCCGTGGAAGGCGCCCTCGAAAGTGATGATGCGGAAACGCTCCGGATGGCCTTTGACGAACTGATAGCGCCTGGCCGACTTGATGGCGCATTCCAGAGCCTCGGCGCCCGAATTGGTGAAGAACACCTTGTCGGCGAAGGTTGCATCGACCAGCCTTTCGCCCAGCCGGCGCTGCTCCGGGATCTCGTAGAGATTGGAGACGTGCCACAGCTTGGCCGCCTGCCCGGTGAGCGCCGCGACCAGATGCGGATGGCTGTGGCCCAGCGAGTTCACGGCGATGCCGCCGGCGAAGTCGAGATATCGCTCGCCCTTGTCGGTGACCAGCCAGGTCCCCTCCCCGCGGTCGAAGGCCAGGGGTGCGCGAGCAAAAGTCTCGTAAAGCGCCGAACCGCTCATTATATGCGTCTCCGGAACCGGAAATCAAAAAGCCGCCAATGCGGCGGCCTTTGCGGCTTATCATGTTTTTCGGCCATGAAGTCAACGAAAAGGTCGCGCAGAAGCGCGCGGCAAGGCTCCAGCGCCATGCCGGCCCATCAGCGGTTGGGCAAGTTGGGGAAAACCGTAAAAACCGAATCGGTGTTGCCCTGGGGACTCTTGTCACCGAGTCAGCGCATAAGGTAATTGTAGTCGAGAAATAACTAGATTTCGTGCGGCGGATCTAATCACCCGGTACATGTGGTGTCGTTTGCCCGGCGAGAGCCGGCTCGGGAAAGGATTCTGACCGCCGCACGCCTCAGCAGGAGCGCGGTCTCATGAACTGGACTGACGAGCGAGTCGAACTTCTCAGGAAATTGTGGTCGGAGGGTCTCAGCGCCAGCCAGATCGCCGCGCAGCTCGGCGGCGTGAGCCGCAATGCCGTTATCGGCAAGGTGCATCGCCTGAAACTGTCGGGCCGCGGCCGCGCGACCGCGGCGCCGGCACGGCAGAAGAAGGCCACGCAGGGCGCCTCGATGCAGAAGTCCGTGGCTCGTGCCGCCAGCGCAGCCCGTCATGTGACGGCCTCCATCGGCGCGACCGCTCTGCAGGTGCAGTTCGAGGCGGAGCCGGTGGCGCGCCACTATATCCGCCCGGTCGAGAACGTTGTCGTGCCAATCTCGCGCAACCTGCAGCTCGTCGAGCTGACCGAGCGCACCTGCAAATGGCCCAACGGCGATCCGCTGTCGGAAGACTTCAGCTTCTGCGGCAACGACGCTGGCGAAACCGGGCCGTACTGCAAATACCATGCAAGGGTGGCGTTCCAGCCGGCGGCGGAAAGGCGCAGAAGCCGCTAAGCGAATAGCGAATAGCGAATAGCGAATAGCGAATAGCGAATAGCGAATAGCGAACGAAATAGGAATCTGTATTCGAGTCCGGCACAAGCTTCTTTATCGCTATTCGCTATTCGCTATTTCACAGCCATCCATTCTTCCTGAACCGCCAATACAGAAACGCGCAGATCAGCGCGATGGCGGCCAGGACTGTCGGGTAGCCGTATTCCATCTTCAGTTCAGGCATGTCGTCGAAATTCATGCCGTAAATGCCGGCGAAGGCCGTGGGCACCGCCAGGATGGCCGCCCATGAGGCCAGCTTCTTGGAGATCGCCGTTTCCTGGCTCTGTCCGACCAGAAGGCTTGCCTCGAAGGCGAAGGCGAGCACCTCGCGCAGGCTGTCGATCTTTTCCTGCACGGTGCGGATGTGGTCCGTCACGTCGCGGAACAGCGGATGCATGGCGGCATGGATCTGCGGCAGCTCGGCGCTGGTCAGCCGCCGGCAGACCTCGACCAGCGGCAGCGCCGCGTTGCGCAGCCTGAGCAGATCGCGGCGCAGCATGTAGAGCCGCTCGATGTCGCCACCGCTCATCGGCTTCAGCAGCACCTTGTCCTCGATCTGCTCGACCTCGTCCTCGATCTGCTCGAGCACAGGCATGTAGTTGTCGACGATGAAGTCGAGAATTGCATAGAGGACGAAATCCTCGCCCTTGGCGAGCGAGGACGGGCAGCTTTCCCAGTGCTGGCGCACCGCGGCGTAAGAGGTCGACGGGCCGTGCCTGACGCTGACGATATAGCCGGTGCCGACGAAGAGATGCGTCTCGCCGAAGGTGACGCGGCCATCGATCAGTTGCGCTGTGCGGGCGACGATGAACAAGGCATCGCCATACTGTTCGATTTTCGGCCGCTGATGCGGGTGTTCTGCGTCTTCGATCGCCAGATCATGCAGATGGAACTGCGCCTGCACCCTAAGCAGCAGGTTGCGGTCCGGCTCGAGCAGGCCGATCCAGACGACATGGCCGGGCTTTGCCGCCCATATTCCGGCCTCTTCGATCGTAATGTCGGCGACGCGCTTGCCGGCGGAATAGACGCTGGACGCAACAATGCCGGATGTCGGCTGCGGGGCCGCGGTCAGGTTTCGAACTTGCTCCATCGCAAAACCTCCCGAGACGGCGACTGACAAAACTGCTGCACCTGGAGGAGCTTAGCCTAAATTAGAAAGCCATTCGAGTGGCCGCCCTTCACTTGGCCGATCTTGGGTCGCCGATACCGCGTCACCCGGCCGATAGTGGGCCAGGCAACACCACCTGGTCGGTCTTGTCGCCCTTCGGCCGCTCGGCCGGCATCTGGTCGCCGGTGACGATGTAATAGATGGTTTCGGCGATGTTGGTGGCGTGGTCGCCGATCCGCTCGATGTTCTTGGCGCAGAACAGCAAGTGGGTGCAGGGGGTGATGTTGCGCGGATCTTCCATCATATAGGTCAGAAGTTCACGGAACAGCGAAGTGTACATGGCGTCGATCTGGTCGTCGCGGTCGCGCACGAAGCCGATCTTCTCGACCGAGCGCGAGGCATAGACGTCGAGCACTTCCTTAAGCTGCGTCAACGCCAGATCGGCTAGCGCCTTGAGGCCGCGGAAGAGGCTGCTCGGCTGGCGGCCGTCAATGACCGCCGCGACGCGCTTGGCGACGTTCTTGCCGAGATCGCCGACGCGCTCGATGTCGGCCGAGATGCGGATGGCGCCGACGATCTCGCGCAGGTCCGTCGCCATCGGCTGGCGCCTGGCGATGATGACGATCGCCTTGTCGTCGATCTCGCGCTGTCCCTCGTCGAGAACGAGATCGTCCTGGATGACTTTCTGTGCCAAACCCGGATCGGCGTTCACGAGGGCCGCGATAGCCTGCTCGACCATGCGCTCGGCATGCCCGCCCATGGCGGCGATGCGCTTCGACAGGAATTTCAGTTCTTCGTCATAGGCACTGACAATGTGGACGGACTGCATCGATATGCCTTCTCGGTTCCTGCCGGCTGGTGCGTTCCCTCAATCTGCCGCTGATACGCGAGCCGGATGACAGAAAAAAGAAAATGCCGGTTGCCAACCAATATAGGATCATTGAGCCGGCAAATGAACCGTGAACGCCGCGCCCTTGCCGACTTCCGACTTGATCGACAGCCTTGCGTTATGACGTGTCAATATATGCTTGACGATCGAAAGGCCAAGGCCGGTGCCTTTCTGAGTCCGGCTGTTTTCCACGTCGACGCGGTAGAAGCGCTCCGTGATGCGGGGGATGTGTTCCTCGGCAATGCCTGGACCATAGTCCCTTATGGTCACGTCGATGCCTGGGTCGTGGCCGTCCTCGGCGTGTGCTATCGACACGGTGACGCGTCCGCCCGACTGGCCGTATTTGCAGGCATTCTCCAGCAGGTTCTCGAAAACCTGGAAGAGCTCGTCGCGGTCGCCCGGCACGGAAATCGGCCCATCGATGAAGTCCCGCTCGATGGCGATGCCGTTCTCGTTGGCCAGCGGCGCGAGCGAGTCGATGACGCTGTCGATGGTCTGTCGAAGGTCGACTTCGGTCCCCGGCCGCAGATAGGGCTTCATCTCCAGCCGCGACAGCGACAACAGGTCGTCGATCAGGCGCGCCATGCGGCCCGTCTGGTTCTGCATGATCTGCAGGAACTGGTCGCGCGCCGCCGCGTCGTTGCGGGCAGGCCCGCGCAACGTCTCGATGAAGCCGGCGATCGAGGCGAGCGGGGTGCGCAGCTCATGGCTGGCATTGGCGATGAAGTCGGCGCGCATGCGGTCGATGCGGCGCGCCTCGCTCTGATCCTTGAACACCAGCACGTAAAGATCGGTGCCATGGCCGACCGAGGACGCGCTCACCCGGTATGTGCGCTCGACCGGCAGCTTTTCCGTGTAGTCGACGACATCTGACGCCATAGTTCCCGAGACGATCCCGTCAAGCAAAGCCTGCATTTCCGGCGCGCGGAATTTGAGCGACAGCGACATGCCGGGGGCCAGCCCACCGAAGGCGGCAAAGGCGGCCGCGTTGGCGTGGACGATAGTGGCGGTCCGGTCGAAGATGATCAGCGGATCGGCAACGGCGGCGGCCAGATATTCGCCGGACAGCCGCTGCAACCCGCCGACTTCGATGGCGGCAGTCCCGCCGGCTGACTGGCGCTCGGCGGCGGTCGGCAGCATTGCGGCCGCGACCAGCAACGCCACGGCCAGCAGAGGCACAAAGATCGAAAGGCCGCCGAAACAATAGACGCCGAGGACCGCGACCAGGGCCGCGGCCAGCAACCAGCGGCTGCGCCGCAGCTGGGCTATGGCTGCCCGCGTTGCGCCTTTCTGGTCTGCGCCCTTATCGACCATGCGCTGCCTCGTATCTCACGTCGGTGAAAGGTCAGCCGACTCGACCTGCGCATGACCCCCAAAAATCGGAATCGATTTTCTGGAGTGTTCATGCGCAAAATCAAAGTGCTACCGCGCGTCCGGTCGGACGCAACGCCTCAGAGGCTCCCATAGCACGAGTCCGCAAGCTGAAAAGGTTCGTCCCGATGAAAAAAGCCGAGGGAAATGCCGACGCGGCGCCTGCCGCAGGACCGATCAAGATGAGGATAGGCGGTAAGGAACGCGAGTTCGACATCGACAACCCGGTGCTGCCGGACTGGATCGAGGACAACAAGCTGACCGCCGGCGGCTATCCCTACGACAAGAAGATGAAGGGTGAAGAGTACGACGAGGAACTCGAGCGGCTGCAGATCGAATTGGTCAAGGCGCAGGCCTGGCTGCAGGCGACCGGCAAACGGGTGTTGGCGCTGTTCGAGGGGCGCGACGCGGCCGGCAAGGGCGGCACGATCTTCGTCCTGCGGCAGTACATGAACCCGCGCACGGCGCGCAACGTGGCGCTGACCAAGCCGACGCCGACGGAGCATGGCCAATGGTACTATCAGCGCTATGTCGACCATTTCCCGACCTCCGGCGAGTTCGTCACCTTCGACCGCTCCTGGTATAACCGCGCCGGCGTCGAGCCGGTCATGGGATTCTGCACCCCGGAGCAGCACGCGACATTCCTCGACGAGACGCCGCATTTCGAGCGCATGATCTGCAACGAGGGCATACACTTGTTCAAATTCTGGCTGAACATCGGCCACGAGACCCAGCTCGAACGGTTCCATGACCGCCGCTGGTCGCCATTGAAGAACTGGAAATTCTCGCCGATCGACATCGCCGGCATCAGCAAATGGGACGACTACACCAAGGCGCGCGACCTGATGTTCGAGCGCACTCACAAGGAGTTCGCGCCCTGGATCATCGTGCGCGCCAACGACAAGCGCCGTGCGCGGCTTGCGGTGATCCAGCGTATCCTTCTGTCCTTGCCTTATGACGGCCGCGACCTCGACGCCGTCGGCAAGCCCGACAAGAAGATCATCGGGGAAGGCCCGTCGTTCCTGGAGAAATAGCTTGCACCGTGCCCGCGGCCGGCGGCCAACATTACAGCGCCGCGCACCTTCGCGGGTACGCGGCGCTGAGACTTTCCACCAAGGTGTCACGCCGCGAGGCGGGCGATCCGCTGCAAACGCTTCAGCGTGGCATCGTCCTGCAGCGCTTGCTGGAACAGCGATATCTCATGGTCGATGCGGTCGCACAGAACGTCCGTATCCCCCTTGAGCAGGCCGCGGGTCTGCAACAGCGCGGCAACCGGCTTCTTGGCGAGCTGCCTTGCCCGCGCCAAGGCCATTTCCTCGGCGCTGCCTTCCACGATCTCACCGACAAGGCCGAGCGCCTTGGCGTCGTCGACGCCCAGCGTGTCGCCCAGGCAGAAGAAGCGGAAGGCGCCGGCATAGCCGAGCTTCTGGGGCGCCAGGATGCTGGTCGCCGCGTCCGGCACCAGGCCGAAATCGACGAACGGCACCCTGAACGTGCTGCCCCTGGAGGCGATCACCATGTCGCAGTGGAACAGGATGGTGCAGCCGACGCCGACGGCGTCCCCGTCGACGCAGGCAAGGACCGGCTTGGGAAAGGTCGCAAGCCTGCGAAACATATCGGTGACGGCGGCAATCAGCTGCTGGTGCTTGGCGGCGTCGAGGAACTCCGAGAAGTCGCCGCCGAGGCAGAAGCAGCCGGCAAGGCCGCGCAGCACGACCACGCGAACCTCGTCATTGACGGCGGCCTCGTGGAAGGTCCTGGCGAGGCACGCATAGGCGTGCCTGTCCAGCACCGGCCGGCCGTCATGCGAGGACACGGTGACGACCAGCGTGTGGCCGCGCAGCTCAGGTTCGGGGTGGAAGCTCATGACAACCACCTCACGAAGCCTGTCTGAGGCCGAGCTGGCCGGGATAGCCTCTCATCAGCACCGGCGGGAAGTGGTTGCGGCGCTGGCGCACCACCTCCAGCGTATGCTCGGAAAAGGTGAGCAGCGTCGCCACCACCTGCTGGTTGCCATAGGTGCGCTGGTAACCGAGCGGCGTCGCCAGGAAGTGCAGCTGCAGCGCGCGCAGCACCCACATCGGTTCGAACTCGATGATGACCTGGTTGACGTTGCGCTTGAGGCCCCATTCGACGAAACCGGCGATCAGCTCGGTGCCGACCGTAGAGACGCCGCGCTTGCCGTCACGGAAGCCCGGCGCCACCGCATAGCGGGTCAGCTCCCAGACTCGCGGCCCCGAGGGGGGCGTCCCCTCATAGAGGTCCGTCAGCACATCGGTCAGTAGATGCGGCCGCGTCGTCGGCAGCATGCGCTGATAGCCGGCTAGCTCGCCGTTGCGGATGACGAGGTGATGCTCGGCTTCGTCATGATCGAATTGGTCGATCTCGAGGCCGTCCGGGCGGTCGAGATCGGTCCAGCCCATCTCCTCGACGAAGATCTTGTAGCGCAGGCGGTGAACCGCTTCCCACAGATCGGGGCGCTCCATCAATTCCTGAGTTGTGAGGGAAAAAAGCATTAGCCGTCTCCTGGGCTTGAGAGGAAGATACGGCCGGGCTCTCCGGAAAATATTACGCGATCGCGTAGGCAATAATTTTTAGGTCGGCACCGACCGACCCCGCCAATATAGCCGCGCCTAACTGCCTCCGCGACCGCCTGCACGCGGTTGGCGACGCCCAGTTTGCTTTGGCGTTAAGAAAGTATTAGCCCTCTCTTAAGACAAGGACACCGCTCGCCCTTGCTTAAAATATTACGCGAATGCGCATGGGACCGTTTCTGGGCCAGCACGGCCGATTTAGCTAATATAGCCACGCCTGATCGCCTCGGCGACTGCCTGCACACGGTTAGCGGCGCCCAGTTTGCTCTTCGCGTTGAGAAGGTGTTTCTCGGAGGTATGCTCCGAAATGCCGAGAATCTGCGAAATTTCCCACTCGGACTTTCCGACAGCTGCCCATTGCAGGCATTCGCGCTCACGCGGTGTGAGTTCGATGTGGTCGACGACCTTGCCGGCCATCGTGTGAAGCTGCATGGCGCGGCCGATGGCGTAGGTGGACACCAGCGAGACCATTCCGAATTCGACGTCCGACAGTTCAACGGACTCGCCACCCAGCGAGACCATGACGATCTGGCCGTCGAGCGTTACCAGCGGGAAGGCGAGGCCGTCGCGCAGCTTGAACTCGCGGGCGTCGCCCATGACCTCGTCGCTGCTCTTGTCGATGACGATGGCCTGGGAAGCCTCCCGCCACTGGAACGGGGCCTGCAATTGCTTCATGTGGCTGACGACCGGATCATGGTCGACATAGTTGCGCGCCACATAGCGCTCCAGCCACTCGCCCGGCCAGTCGCAGAGCAGCACATGGTCCTTCTGCTGGCCGCGCGGCGTGCCGGGTTGCGGGACCGTTCCGGCCATCAGCGCCGTCAGCCCGAAACTCGAGGTGACGCCGAGCAGCCGCTCGCACACTGCCGCAGCAGTGTTGGCGTGCTGTAATTGGTCGATGTATTCCAGAGTTCTATCGAACATGCTCATCGCAACATCTACCCCATGTTGCTTCTGCTTTTCGTACCGATAGTAGATGCCCGAACCACCCTTCGCCATCAACCCCGGACCACAAGTTTCTTCGCGACACCTGCCCCTGTTGCGGGCGCGCGCTGAAACTTGCAAACGCACTAAACCATACGCCGAATTCGCCCGTTTGAAATCAAAAACATTGTGCCTGCACTGTTTTCGTACGAAAAGCCAAGGACATGATTGGGCGGAGCGTTATCGTGCCATTCCGATGGATATTTCTGGCCCTCCTGTCGGCGCTGATCGGAGCGTTGCCATTTGCCGACGCGACTCGCGCGGCGGAGCCGCAGGTTCCGGTGCTGTGGGATGCCAAGGAGCGGCTGCCGAAGCCTGATCTTTCGGCGTTGCCGAGGCTGAGGTTCCTCACCACCACCGATTTTCCGCCTTTCAACTTCCTCGACGGCTCCGGCCGGCTGTCGGGTTTCCACATCGACCTGGCGCGGGCGATCTGCGCCGAACTCGGCATCGTCGAGAAATGCCAGATCCAGGCGCTGCCCTGGAACGATCTCGACGACGCGCTGCGGAAAGGCGAAGGCGAGGCGATCATCGCCGGCATCGCGGCGACGCCGGAAAGCCGCGAGAAATACGCCTTCTCGCGTTCCTATCTGCAGTTCCCGGCGCGCTTCATCATGCCGAAGGCCAAGGCGTTTACCGAGCCGATCCTCGACAAGCTGCGCAGCAAGCGCGTGGGCGTCATCGCCGGCTCGGCGCATGAGAAGATGCTGCGCGACTATCTCAGCACGGTGCAGGTCGTGCCCTTCGACAAGCCCGAGGACCTCTACGCGGACCTCAAGGCCGGCAGGATCGACGCCGCCTTCGGCGACGGCATGCGCTTCGCCTTCTGGCTCGGCGGCTCGGAAGCCGCCGGGTGCTGCCGCTTCGCCGGCGGCCCTTATCTGGCGCCCGAATATCTGGGCTCGGGCATGGCGATCGCCACCAGGGCGGGCGACCCGGCGCTGGCCGCCGCCTTCGACTACGCGTTGCAGGAAATCTCGATCAAGGGAACCTTCGCCGAGTTCTACCTGCGCTATTTTCCGGTGAGCTTTTTCTAAGTCAGTGTGCGCAGGCGGGCCTTCGCCGCACGGGCGATCGCCGCCACGGTGAGCGTGTCGAGATCGAGCTTCCGTCGGATGAGCTGCAGCACCCTCAACTCCTCCATGCGCATTTCGAGATCGACTGCCGCGACCTCGAAAGCGGCGGCATAGGCGGTGTCACGCAACCGCTCCGGCAGCGCATCGGCGACGCGCGCGAGGACGCCTTCCAGCCCGTCCTTGTCGTGCAGAGCCTGCTGGCATGCTTGAGCCACGCCGACCAGGCTGTCGCTGTTGAAATCGACAAACACGGGCCAAGAACGGACGACGTCCCCGATCCGCGCCAGTTCGACATCGGTCATGTCGCGGTCGGATGCCGAAGTGATGACCATGAGATAGATCAGGGCTTCGTGCGGCGTCAAAGGCATTCAAAACTCCTTGATGGTGAGGCTTCAACGTAGGATTGGCAGTGAGGCGCCGCAAGGAAAAGCGCCGCAAATCGTTGACGCTCCGGCCCGTCGCGCCTAGAGACCGGGTGAAAATCTTTGCGCGCCCAAGCCGACACATCTGGCCGGCAGATTACCCTGGAAAGTGACATGACGGGATCAAACATCATCGATCTCAATGCCGAGATGCTTGCGGCCGCCGCCGAAAGCAAGGCATGGCCGTTCGAAGAAGCCAAGAAGATCATTGCCCGCTACAAGAACAAGGACTTTCCCGATACCGTCCTATTCGAGACCGGCTACGGCCCGTCCGGCCTGCCGCATATCGGCACCTTCGGCGAGGTGGCGCGCACCACGATGGTGCGGCACGCCTTCCGCGTGCTGACGCGGGACAAGGTCAAGACCAAGCTTTTGTGCTTCTCCGACGATATGGACGGCATGCGCAAGATTCCCGACAACGTGCCGGATCGCGCGGCGCTCGAGCCCTACCTGCACAAGCCGCTCACATCGGTGCCCAATCCGTTCGGCGGCGACTATGCGAGCTTCGCCGATCATAACAACGCAATGCTCTGCCGCTTCCTCGACACGTTCGGCTTCGACTATGAGTTCGCCAGCGCGACCCAATACTACAAGTCCGGGCGCTTCGACGAAGTGCTGCTGCGCGCCGCCGAGCGCTATGACGAGATCATGGCGGTGATGCTGCCGACGCTCGGCGAAGAGCGCCAGGCGACCTACAGCCCATTCCTGCCGATCTCGCCGAAAAGCGGCCGCGTGCTCTACGTGCCGATGAAGCATGTCGACGCCAAGGCCGGCACCATCACCTTCGACGATGAAGGCAGCGAGACCACGCTGCCGGTCACCGGCGGCCATGTGAAGCTGCAGTGGAAGCCGGATTTCGGCATGCGCTGGGCAGCGCTCGGCGTCGATTTCGAAATGTTCGGCAAGGACCACCAGACCAACGCGGCAATCTACGACCGCATCTGCAACATCCTCGGCGGCCGCGCGCCGGAGCATTTCGTCTACGAGCTGTTCCTCGACGAGAACGGCCAGAAGATCTCGAAGTCGAAGGGCAATGGGCTCACCATCGACGAATGGCTGACCTATGCGCCCACCGAGAGCCTCGGCCTCTACATGTACCAGCGGCCGCGGCAGGCCAAGAAGCTTTATTTCGACGTTATCCCGAAGGCGGTCGACGAATATTACGCATTCCTGTCCGCCTATCCGCGCCAGGAGTGGAAGGAGCGGCTCGGCAACCCGGTCTGGCACATGCATGACGGCAATCCGCCGGCCATCGACCTGCCGGTCCCGTTCGCGCTGCTGCTCAATCTGGTCAGCGCCTCCAATGCGCATGACAAGGCGGTGCTGTGGGGTTTCATCTCGCGCCACGCGTCCGGGGTGACGCCGCAGACGCACCCCGAGCTCGACCGGCTGACAGGGTATGCCATCCGCTATTTCGACGACTTCGTGAAGCCTACCAAGGTCTATCGCGCCGCCGACGAGGTGGAGCGCGAGGCGCTGGCGAAGCTTTCGGAAGCGCTCGGCGAGCTGCCGCAGGGCGCGGACGGCGAGGCGATCCAGAACGCGGCGCTCAACGTCGCGCGGCGGATCGAGCGCTATCAGGACCATTCCAAGCAGAGCCCGGAAGGCGGACCCGGCGTGTCGGTCGCCTTCTTCCAGATGATCTATCAGGTGCTGATCGGACAGGAACGGGGGCCGCGTTTCGGCTCTTTCGCGGCGCTCTACGGCATTACGGAGACGCGCGCGCTCATTGAGCGGGCTCTGGCTGGTCAGCTGGCTGCGTAACGTCGCCATCTTCCGCCGGCAGGATGGAACTCGGCGCGGCGGGCGCCGGGCCGGTGGCGGCCGGCAATGCCGGCAGGCCGCCGAGATTCGGAGCGGCGCCGAAAATGCCTTTCCTCGCCGCGCGCGCCTTGTCGCCCGCCTCGACATAGGGGCCGCCTGGCGCCGCGCGGGCCCAGCCGTTTTCCACCAGCCACAGACCGACATCCTTGTTGCCGACCCAGCACTTGACCGCGATGGCCTTCTGCCCGTCTTGCGGCGGCACTGAGCAGACCAGGGTCCGGCCACGCAGGAAAGCGCGGAATGCCGTCCTGGCGCGAACCCCGCAGTCCCATGACTTGCCTTCGTCGCTGCAGGTCTCGTCCTCTTTGACGATGTCGATGCCCGACACGGCGATGGAAAAATCCTTGGCCTTGATCAGGCCGGCGGCGGTGGCGACGGGCTGGAGCAACTTGGTGCCCTCCTCGCCATCCGGCAGTTTCGTTTTCCGCGGCCTGGGCGGACCGGCCAGCGCCAGATCGCTGAGCGGCGCGCGCGGCTCGACCCGTTCCAGTTCCTCGGCAGGCACTTCGGGTGGCGCCACCACGTCGGGATCGATCGCCCGCGAATGCGCCACCGGCTTCGGCGGCTGCGGCGCGGCAGGCGCCAGAATGGCGGACGTCGCCGGTTCCGCAGTTATCGATTCCCGAGGCGCCACATCGGCGTCTTGCCCCGGAAGTGCACTGGCCGGATCGATCTGATCGACCGCGACGACGCTTTCGCTGCCCTTCAGCGAGTGGCCTCCGGCGACGACCAGCGCCGCCATTGCCGGAACCGCCACAAGCGCCAGGGCAAGATGGAGGACCCGCACCAGCCCGGACCTACTGGCTTGCCCAGACGATCCGCGCCACCCACTCGACCTCGCTCATCGGGATATCGCGGTCCGGGTGAGCGGGGTTGAGCGAGACCAGCACGACCGACTTCGCGGTCTGCCGGTCGAGCACCTTGGCCATCACCTCGCCGGCGGTGGTCTTGACGACGACGCGGTCGCCCTTGCGCGTCGGCGCGCCCGGCTCGACGATCAGCACGTCGCCATTGCGGTAGAGCGGCAGCATGGAATCGCCCTGGACCTTCAGCGCATAGGAGGTTTCCGCCGCCCGCGCCGGAAGCTCGACCAGATCCCAGCCCTGCCCTGAGGGATAGCCGGCATCGTCGAAGAAACCGCCGGCACCGGCCTGGGCGAAGCCAAGCAGCGGCACGGCCATACGCGGCGGCGGCGCGGCGGAGGCACCGTGACCCTCAACCAGCACGGTGAATTCTTCCAGCGAGGCGCCGGTGGCCTCGATGATCTTGGCCAGCGATTCGGTCGAAGGCCAGCGCGGCCGGCCGTCGGAGGACAGGCGCTTGGATTTGTTGAAGGCGGTCGAATCGAGGCCCGCGCGGCGGGCGAGACCGGAAGCCGAGAGCGAATAGCGTTCGGCAAGAGCATCGATTGCGGCCCAGACGCGATCGTGTGAGAGCAAGTCCGCTCTCCTTCGAAAAACAGGAAAAAATGCCTCACTGCTGTCTAACGCGCGACCATTCAATTGTCCACCGGCGCGAACAGCGGATTGCAGAGAAAGTCGCCGCTTCCGCAAGATTGACGGGCTCGATCCTGAGCCGGGCGCCGGCACCGACCATGTCGCCGCGTGCGCGATGCAACGTTCGACCCCGGCCGAAACGTCTCGGTGCGCAAGCTTGGTAGGGTGCGGTCCTCGAATTACGAAGGACTGCTCATGTTGCCGAACCACCAATCCATCGCCCCATCCGTTCTGAATTTTGGGACGCCTGTCGTCCTGATGGTTACCCGAAACGATGACGGCCGCGTGGGCCTTGGGTTCATGCGTGGTCCTCGGCTTGAGTTCGGCGACCCAGGGCGCCATCAATCTTCTGCGGGATGGCGAATGCACCCTCAATTTTCCCGCGGCCAGCCTCTGGGCGAATGTCGAACGGATCGCGCGCACCACGGGTGCGAATCCGTTCCACCCCATAAGGCCGAATTGGGGTTCGTTCATGAGGCCGACAAGTTCGCTTTAGGCGGTTTTGCGATCCAGCCCAGCGAATTGATCCTGACGCCGCGCATCGCAGAATGTCCCCTGCAGTTCGAAACACGCCTGCTGACCTGCCATCGCAGCGCGAAGCAGCAAGGCGCATCCTCGACGCACCTCATCATGGAGGTAGACGTGCAGCGAGTACATGCGCACAGCAGCATCGTCTTGCCGGGAACGAACCACATCGACACTGCGCGATGGAATCCGCTGTTCTATGTGTTCCGGCACTATTTTGGCGACGCGGTCGATCTGGGCAAAACCTTCCGGGCCGAACATTGAACGCTTGCTCGATCAGGCCCGCTTGGCCTCTTCGCGCAGGTTCCGGTGCGAGATCATGAATGCCCGCTCGGGCTCGGTCGGCGGGCGCGGTTCCGCCGAATGGCCGAGCGCCGCGACGACCTCCTCAATTTCGAGAAAGCGGCCACCGCGCCGGTCATAGACGCCGCCGGTGGTCAGGATCAGCGCCGCCGTCTCCCCATTGTCGAGGACGAAGCGGTGCTTGCCGATCACCGAAGTGCCTTCCCAGGTCTCGATCGACGACACCACCTCGAAGCGGCTCCACAGCCTGATCTCGCGCACATAGGCCGATTGCAGCCCGCCGATCATCGGCGCCCAGCCGTTCCGCCGCGCGAGCGCGACAAGACCGACGCGAAGAAAAACATCGATACGGCCAAGATCGGCCAGCATCATGTAACGGGCATTGTTGAGATGGCTGTTGAAATCGATGTCGGTCGGCAGGCAGCGAAAGGCCAGCCGGCTCTGATCGCCGATTTGATAAGGGCCACGGCTACGCGCCGTGGCCATCATGCGCGCGAGGCGCCCCCAGACATACATCGGAGTTCGTCAGGCGGCCTTCTTGACCTCGCCCTTCTGGTAAGGGTCGAAGCGCTGGTAGAAAGTCTCGCCCTTCTCGGCCATGTCGAGCAAAAGCTTGGGCGCCTTGAACTCGGCCCCGTATTTCTTCTGCAGGCCCTTGGCGATCTTGACGAAACGCTTGGCGCTGATGCCGTCAATGTAGGAGAGCGCGCCGCCGGTGAACGGCGCGAAGCCGAAGGCGAGGATCGAGCCGACGTCCGCCTCGCGCGGATCGGTGACGATGCCCTCCTCCATGACGCGCACTGCCTCCAGGGCGATGGTGACCAGCAGGCGCTCTTTGAGCTCCTCGTAGTCGACCTTCTCGGGCTTCAGCTGCGGATAGAGATCCTTGAGACCCGGCCACAGCTTCTTCTTCGCCGGCTTGGCAGGATAGTCGTAGAAGCCCTTGCCGTTCTTGCGGCCGAAGCGGCCATGCGTGTCGACCATGGTGTTGATCAGCGCCATCTGCTTCGGGTCGACGGCTTTCTCGCCTAGATCCTTGATGGTCTGCTTCATGATCTTCTGGGCAAGGTCGATCGCCGTCTCGTCGGTCAGCGCCAGCGGGCCGACCGGCATGCCGGCGGCCTTGGCGGCGTTCTCGATCATCGCCGCAGGGACGCCTTCGATAAGCATCTTGTAGGCTTCCGACATATAGCGCAGCACGCAGCGATTGACGTAGAAGCCGCGCGTGTCGTTAACGACGATCGGCGTCTTCTTGATGGCGCGTACGAAGTCGATCGCGACCGCGAGCGCCTTGTCGCCGGTCTTCTTGCCGAGGATGATCTCGACCAGCATCATCTTGTCGACGGGCGAGAAGAAGTGGATGCCGATGAAGTTTTTCGGCCGCGCCGAGTTCTTCGCCAGCGAGGTGATCGGAATGGTGGAAGTGTTCGAGGCAAAGATCGCCGAGGACTTCAGCGCCGCTTCCGCTTTCTCGGTGGCGAGCTTCTTCACGCCTGAATCCTCGAACACCGCCTCGACGACAAGGTCGCAGCCGGCAAGATCGGCATAGTCGGCCGTCGGCGTGATCAGCGACAGCAACCTGTCTTTCTCTTCGGGCTTGGCGCGGCCCTTCTTCACCTGGTCCGAAATCAGGCTGTCGGAATGCGCCTTGCCCTTCTCGGCCGACTCCATGTCGCGGTCGAGCAGCACGACCGGAATGCCGGCCCTGGCCGTGACATAGGCAATGCCGGCGCCCATGAAGCCGGCGCCGAGTATGCCGATCTTCTTGAACTTGCTGTCCGGCACGCCGGTTGGGCGGCGCGCGCCCTTGTTCAGTTCCTGCAGCGACACGAAAAGCGAGCGGATCATCGCCGCCGCTTCCTTGGTCTGCATGATCTCGGTGAAGTAGCGCTGCTCGATCCGGAGCCCGGTGTCGAAGGGCACCAGCAGGCCCTCATAGACGCATTTGAGGATCGCGGCGGCCGCCGGATAGTTGCCATAGGTCTCGCGGCGCAGGATGGCGATGGCCGGCGGCCAGAGATTGGCGCCGGCTGCCGAATAGATCGGACCGCCGGGCAGCTTGAAACCCTTTTCGTCCCATGGCGCCACCGGCTTCAGGCCGTTTTTGATCATCGCCTTGGCGGTCTCGAGAAGCTTCTTCGGCTCGGCGATCTCGTGGATCAAGCCCATCGACTTCGCCTTTTGCGGCGTCAGATTCTGGCCGGTCGTCAGCATCTGCAGCGCCTGCTGCTGATCCGTCAGCCGCGGCACGCGCTGGGTGCCGCCGGCGCCCGGGAAGATGCCGATCTTCACCTCGGGGAGCGCCATCTTCACCTTGTCGGAATCGGCCGCGACGCGGCCATGGCAGGCGAGCGACATCTCGAAGGCGCCGCCCATGCAGGTGCCGTTGATCGCCGATACCCACGGCTTGCCGCAGGTCTCGATCTTGCGGAACAGGCCGGTCATATAGCCGGCATTGTCGAACAGCGCCTTGGTCGCCTTTTCGAGGTCCTTCTCCTTTTCGACGGCGAAGGTGGCGAGCATCTTCTGCAGCATGGTGATGTCGGCACCGCCGGAGAAGCTGTCCTTGCCGGAGGTGATGACCGCGCCTTTGATGGCGGCGTCGTCGGCCACACGATCGACGATGGCGTTGAGCTCGCGCATCGCCTCTTCGGTGAAGACGTTCATCGAGCGGCCCGGCATGTCCCAGGTGACCAGCGCGATCCCGTCGGCGTCCACGTCGAGGGTGAAATTGGTGTAGCTCATCTTTTCTCTCCCCGTCAGACGCGTTCGATGATGGTGGCGGTGCCCATGCCGGCGCCGATGCAGAGCGTGACCAGCGCGGTGTTCAGGTCCCGGCGCTCCAGCTCGTCCAGCACCGTGCCGAAGATCATCGCGCCGGTGGCGCCGAGCGGATGGCCCATGGCGATCGCGCCGCCATTGACGTTGATCTGGTCATGCGGGATGTCGAAGGCCTGCATATAGCGCAGCACAACGGAAGCGAAGGCCTCGTTGAGCTCGAACAGGTCGATGTCCGACAGCTTCATCTTGGCACGCTTCAAGAGCTTTTCGGTGACGTCGACCGGGCCGGTCAGCATCAGCACCGGCTCGGAACCGATATTGGCGAACGAGCGGATGCGCGCGCGGGGCTTCAAGCCCATGGCCTTGCCGGCCTTCTTGGAGCCGAGCAGTACAGCAGCGGCGCCGTCGACGATGCCGGATGAGTTGCCGGCATGGTGGACGTGGTTCACTTCCTCGACTTCCGGATGCTTCTGCACGGCCACCGCATCGAAGCCGCCCATCTCGCCCGGCATGACGAAGGACGGATTGAGCGAGGCGAGCGACTGCATGTCGGTCGAAGGCCGCATGTGCTCGTCACGGTCGAGGATGGTGAGGCCGTTCTGGTCCTTGATCGGGACCACCGAATTCTTGAAGCGGCCGTCCTCCCACGCCTTGGCGGCGCGCTTCTGGCTCTCGACGGCGTAAGCGTCGACGTCGTCGCGGCTGAACCCGTATTTCGTCGCGATCAGGTCGGCCGAGATGCCCTGCGGCACGAACCAGCCGGGAAGCCCGACGGAGGGGTCCATGAACCAGGCGCCGCCGGACATGCCCATGCCGACACGCGACATGGATTCTACGCCCCCGGCAATGACGATCTCGTCCGCGCCTTGCGCGATCTTGGCGGCGCCGAAATTGATGGCATCGAGTCCGGAAGCGCAGAAGCGCGATATCTGCATGCCGGGCGCCTTGGTGTCGTAGCCGGCCTCGAAGGCGGCGGCGCGCGGAATGACCGAGCCCGCTTCGCCGACCGGATCGACGCAGCCGAAGATGATGTCGTCGACCGTGCCGGTGTCGAGCGCGTTGCGGTCACGCAGCGCCTCAAGCGTCTTTGCCGCGAGCCGCACCGCCGGCACCTCGTGCAGCGAGCCATCCTTCTTGCCTCTGCCGCGCGGCGTGCGCACGGCGTCATAGACGTAAGCTTCGGCCATTTTCGTGCTCCTTGGATTTGCCGGTCGCTGCGCTCAGAGAGAGCGCCCGATCAGCAATTTCATGATCTCGTTGGTGCCGCCGTAGATGCGCTGGACGCGGGCGTCGCGGAACATGCGGGCGATCGGATATTCGTTCATGTAGCCATAGCCGCCATGCAGTTGAAGGCATTCGTCGACGACTTTGCCCTGCAGGTCGGACAGCCAGTATTTGGCCATAGAGGCGGTGACCGGGTCGAGGCCGCCGTCGATGTGGCGGGCGACGCAGTCGTTGTAGAAGACGCGGCCGATCGTGGCCTCGGTCTTCAGCTCGGCCAGCTTGAACTGGGTGTTCTGGAAATCGATGATCGCCTTGCCGAAGGCCTTGCGCTCCTTGACGTAGTCGATGGTCAGCGCCAGCGCCCGCTCGATCATGGCGATCGCGCCGGTGCCGATCTGCAGCCGCTCCTGCGGCAATTGCTGCATCAGCTGGACGAAGCCCTTGCCTTCCTCATGGCCGAGCAGGTTGGAGGTCGGCACGCGCACGTCGTTGAAGAACAGCTCGGAGGTGTCGTTGGCCTTGAGCCCTATTTTGTCGAGGTTGCGACCGCGTTCGAAGCCCTCGACCTCGTCGGTCTCGACGACGATCAGCGAGGTGCCCTTGGCGCCCTTGTCCGGATCGGTCTTGGTGACGACGATGATCAGGTTGGCAAGCTGGCCGTTGGTGATGAAGGTCTTGGAGCCGTTGAGCTTGTAGTGATTGCCGTCCTTCTCGGCACGGGTCTTGACGCCCTGAAGGTCGGAGCCGGCGCCGGGCTCGGTCATAGCGATGGCGCCGATCAGCTCCCCGGTCGCCAGTTTCGGCAGCCATTTTTCTTTCTGCTCCTCGGAGCCGTAATGCAGGATGTATGGCGCGACGATCGAGTTGTGCAGGCCGATGCCGAAGCCGTCGACCCCGACGTGGCCGATAGCCTCGATGATGGCGCTCTCATGCGCGAAGGTGCCGCCGGAGCCGCCATATTTCTCCGGCATAGAGGCGCAGAGCAGGCCGGCGGCGCCCGCCTTCAGCCAGCTCTCGCGGTCGAAAATCTCGTTCTTCTCGAACTCTTCGTAGCGCGGCGCGATCTCCTCCGACATGAAGCGGCTCGCCATCTCGTAGAGCATGCCGACTTCGTCCGCCGCCCAGGCGGGCTTCGGCAGGCCAAGAACTTCGGCTGGATTTGTCATGCTGTTTCCTCCACTGCGCCGGCGTCCCCCTCCCCCTTGAGGGGAGGGTGGCCGCGAAGCGGCCGGGAGGGGTCGCCGATGAGGTGCTCGGCCTTGTCCTTAACAAACTGCGCCACATGCCATGCACTGTTAATGACATCAGGCTCATCAATCCTGACAACGACATACCCGAGTGACGGCAAACAGGCGTCGCGGTTCACATCATGACGTCTGCCAGCTTCGGTTTCGTGCAGGTCGCCGTCGACCTCGACGATCAGTTTGACCTTCGGGCAGACGAAATCGACAATGTACGGGCCGATCGGCGATTGCCGCCTGAACTTCAGGCCATCAGCCGTCAGCTCGCGCAATTCGTACCACAGCAGGGACTCGGCCTTCGCCGTGTGCAGACGAAGCGAGCACGCTTTCTGTCGCATCTCGAAACTGACCCGCGTGCGGGGCATTGTGTTAGTCCTTCTCCCAGGGTGCGTCGCCAGAATTGGCGTCGAGTTCGTCGCGGGCGACCCCTCCCGGCCCTTCGGGCCACCCTCCCCTCAAGGGGAGGGGGACGCCGAGCATTTCTAGAACGCTTCCGCCGGCAGCGCCATTAGCGTATCCGCGCCACTGGAAATGCGGGCGAGGCGCGTCGCGCTCTCCGGCATGATCCGCTCCATGAAGAAGCGCGCCGTCACCAGCTTGTTGTCGTAGAACGACGCGGCCCCATTGGCACCTTCGGCGAGCTTCGTTTGGGCGGCCTTGGCCATCTGGCCCACATGTAGCCCAATGCCACCAGGCCGAAGAGATGCATGTAGTCGGTCGAGGCGGCGCCCGCATTGTCGGGCTTGGCCATGGCATTCTGCACCAGCCACATGGTCGCCGCCTGCAGGTCGTTGAGGCCCTTCTTCAGCGCCTTGGTGAAGGGCGCCATCTTGTCGTCAGCGCGGTTTTCCTCGCAGAATTCGCCGACCTCCTTGAAGAAGGCCTGCACGGCGCGGCCGCCATTCTGCGCCAGCTTGCGGCCGACCAGATCAAGCGCCTGAATGCCGTTGGCGCCTTCATAGATCATGGCGATGCGGGCATCGCGGACGAACTGGCTCATGCCGTGTTCTTCGATGTAGCCGTGGCCGCCGAACACCTGCTGCGCCATCACGGCGTGATCGAAGCCCTTGTCAGTCAGCACGCCCTTGACCACCGGCGTCAGCAGACCGGTGTAGTCGTCGGCCGACTGGCGGTCCCTTTCGTCACCGGAGCGGTGCGCGACGTCCGACTTGATCGCCGTCCACAGCGCCAGCGCTCGGCCGCCCTCGTTGAACGCCTTCATGGTCATCAGCGAGCGGCGGATATCGGGATGGACGATGATCGGGTCGGCCTTCTTGTCCAGTGCCTTGATGCCCGACAGCGAGCGCCCCTGGAGGCGGTCCTTGGCGTAAGACACCGCGTTCTGATAGGCGATCTCCGAGACCGAGAGCCCTTGCAGACCAACGCCCAGGCGGGCCTCGTTCATCATCGTGAACATGGCCTTCAGGCCACCGTTCAACTCGCCGAGCAAAGTGCCTTCGGCCTCGTCATAGTTCATGACGCAGGTCGAGTTGCCGTGGATGCCCATCTTCTCCTCGATCGAGCCGCAGGAGAGCGCGTTGCGCGCGCTGACATTGCCCGAGTCGTCGAGCTTGAACTTCGGCACGATGAACAGCGAGATGCCTTTGACGCCTTCCGGCGCCCCTTCGACGCGGGCCAGCACCAGATGGACGATGTTGTCGGCCATGTCGTGCTCGCCGGCGGAGATGAATATCTTCTGGCCGGAAATCCTGTAGGTGCCGTCGCCATTGGGCACCGCCTTGGTGCGCAGCAGGCCGAGATCGGTGCCGCAATGCGGCTCGGTGAGATTCATGGTGCCGGTCCAGGCGCCCTCGATCAGCCTGGGCAACCAGGTGGCCTTCTGCTCGTCCGTGCCATGGGTGACAATGGCCGCGATCGCGCCCTGCGTGAGGCCGGGATACATCATCAGCGCCATATTGGCGGACACCATGTATTCGGAGACCGCGGTGTGGACTGTATAGGGCAGACCCTGGCCACCGAACTCGGCCGGTGCCGCTAGGCCCATCCAGCCGCCCTCGCGATACTGGCTGAAAGCGTCCTTGAATCCCTTGGGCGTGGTCACGCTACCGTCTTCATGGCGCACGCAGCCTTCCATATCGCCGACCCGGTTCAGCGGATGCATGACGTTTTCGGCTAGCTTGGCGCCTTCGGCAAGAATCGCCTCGACGACGTCCGGCGTAGCGTCCGAGAAGCCCGGAAGATTAGAATAGCGCTGGTAGCCGAGCACGTCGTTGAGCACGAACAGCGTGTCCTGGACGGGCGCCCTGTAGATCGTCATGCCTTCCTCCACCCTTGCGGTCCCGGCCGGCCAGCAAGTTTCCGATCCGGATGTGGATGGGAGGCCGAGCCAATGTCGATGCCCCCGATAGCAAATATTGACGTTTGCGTAAACGTCAACTTCGTCGCAGCCCGAAATTTTTGATTAGCGCTCGCTCCAAGGCAACAAAAAAGCCGCGCGGCTGCAGCCACGCGGCTTTCTCTATCCTAGGCTATGCCGTTAGCGTGAGATCAGCCGGCGGCGCTTGCCTGCGGCGCGGCCCGCTCGGCCAGCATCTGGCGAACGATCGCCATCGAATTGCTCAGGTCGCTGATAGCCTCATCGATCAGCGCGCGCTGCTTCTGCAAGCGGGCAAGCTGCTTCTCGGACTTGTCGAGCGCCAGCCGCAACTGCTTGGTGTTGGATCCGGTCGGATCGTAAAGATCCATCATCTGCTTGACGTCCCGCAGCGAGAAACCGACCTTGCGGCCGAGCAGGATCAGCTTCAGCCGGGCCTTGTCGCGGCGCGTGTAGAGACGGGTCGAGCCGTCGCGCTTCGGATTGAGCAGGCCCTTGTCCTCGTAGAATCGCAGCGTGCGCAAGGTCACGCCGTACTTCTTGGCCATCTCGCCGATACGGACGAATTCTTCGTCGGTCTCGACCGATATGTGATTGCTATTGGCCGCGGCTTCGCCGGGCGAAACAAGTTTCATGGTCACTGGCTTTCCCCTGATGGCGTCGCGGTCACGGACCAAAACGTCGCCTGAGTGGAAGCGGGGGCGTGCTTCCAATCGTGGTTTCGACAATTCAATCGCAAGAGGCACGGCTTCGCACCTTTTACGTTTACGTCAATTCTATACCGACAGCCGGCACCTGACGCAAGGGCGTTGTCGGAAACACTCCTTTATGCCGCACTCGGATGCCATTGGGGCGGGCGGGTCAGGATTATGCGCCACTTCTTAAGCTTAGTTAACGCCTTGTTTACCACGTTGGGCGAAATGTGCGCATGTCGGTCACCCGTGTTTATCCTGTAGCGAATTTTTCACGGTTTTCGAAGCGTGGGTGAGAAACCCGGGAAGCCCGTCTTCCTCCGCAGCAAAACCGCGCGGACGCCTTCGTTCCCGGCAGACTCTGGGAAACCGGTCTCAGCCGGTCATTCTGAACACGGGCGCATCGATGAACAGCAAGCGGTCCTATCTCGATACACTCAACGCCGGTAGGCAGCGCCGGTCGCAGACCTCGCTGGAGGATCTGAGCCGCTCGCTCGAAACGCTGGAGCAGCGGCTGGAGCGGACGCGCAGCGACACGCCCGAGCGCCCCGATCCGCGGCGGCCGGCCCCCGAGCCGCGCTATGCGGCCGCGCAACCTTATGGTTCGCCCCGCTGGTACGAGGAACCCTACACCACGCAGAGGGACCAAAATCGCGGACCGCAAAACCGCGGGTCGCAGAACCCGGCGGCCGCAGCTTCCGACTTCGGCCCCAATTATCAGGCCATTGCCCGCGACATCGACCGGGTGCGCGGACAGGAAGATGGCGTCGCGATGGTTGGCAAGATCGCGGTCGAATTGCGCGGACTGCGCGAGGAGTTGCGCCATCAGATGACCGCCGGCCTGCAGCGCGAATTCGACGCGCTGCGTCAGGATATCGATCGCGCCATGCAGGCGGCGAGCCAGCATGGTGCCCCCGCCGACAAGAACAGCGCCGAGCTCGGCCTCGAGTTCGAACGGCTTTCCGGCGCCATCCACACGCTTGCCGAAAAAAGCGACGATCGCAGCGTCAACCTGCTGCGGCTGGAGTTGGAGCAGGTCAAGGCGGCGCTCGACACGCTGGCGCGCGAGGAAAGCGTGCGGGCCGTCGACCAAAGCGTGCAGGCCGTCGACCGCCGCTGGGACGATTTCGATCGCCGCTGGAGCGCCTTCGAGGATCGCGTCGACGCCGACCAGCGCCAGCGCGCCGAGGGTCCCAACCTTTCGGCGCTGACCGACCGCCTCGAACAGATCAGCAGCGCGGTCAACAACCTGCCGAAATCGCTGTCGCTCGCCTCGCTGGAGGAAAAGGTGCGCACCCTCGCCGGAGCGGTCGACCGTTTCGCCAGCCAGCAAACGATGCGCGGCGGCGAGACGCTTGCCATGATCGACGAGCGGCTGGACGAGATCTCGCGCGCCATCGTCGCCTCGACGGTGGCCGCGCAGGCCAATGCCTTCGATCCGGAAACCTTCGGGCGAATCGAGAAACGGATCGCCTCGCTGGCGGAGCAGATCGAGGAGGTCGCGCAGTCGCGTCCCGGCGCCGAGGTCATCGACCGCCTCAACCTTCTGTCCAGCCGTGTGGACGAGCTCGCTGAGCGCGCCCATCTGCCGGAGCAGGCGATGGAGCGTCTCGGCAAGCAAATTGCTTTGATCACCGACAAGATAGACCGCGCGCCGGCGATGCCCGACGCCGACCACATCTTCCAGGGCCTGGAGCAGCGTTTCGACGCGCTGTCCACGCTGCTCGAGCGCCGCCAGGGTGATGCCATCGAGCAGAGCAACCTGCTGTTCCGCGAACTCGAGCGGCGGCTGGACGAAGTCGCCGACAGGCTCGACCAGCGCATGCGGCAGGACGACGGCGCTGGCATCATGGAGGCGATCGACGCCCGCTTCACCGCGCTTGCCAAGCGCATCGAGACGCGCGCGCCCGATCCCGCCAACGAGATGGCGATCCGTGGCCTGGAAAGCCGGCTCGAGGACATCTCCAGCCGGCTGGAATCCTCCGCCGCGCAGGTCGCCGGCATTGATCCGGCACTGATCCGCAGCCTTGAGTCGCAGGTGACCGCCCTTTCGGCGCATCTTTCGAAGCCGAGCGCACCGCTTCCCGATTTCGAGGACATCAGCCCTCGCCTCGACGAGATCGAGAAGTCGCTGGCCGGCACGCGCGATTCCATCCTCACCGTCGCGCGCGAGGCTGCGGAGAACGCCGTGCGGTCGCTGGGCGAATCGAGTTCCGGCACGGCTGCTTCCAACGCAGCCGCCGTGAGCGGGCTCGCGCAGGACCTGAAGACGCTCGAAGCGCTCACCCGCCGTTCCGACGAGCGCAATTCGCGCACGTTCGAGGCGATCCACGACACGCTGCTCAAGATCGTCGACCGGCTCGGCTCGCTGGAGGCCGAAGGTCCCAGTGAAGCGGTCAGCGAACTGATCGACCCGCAGCCGGGCGGCAAGCGGGCCGCCCGCACCGGCAAGATCGCCGTCCAGGACGCGCCGTCGATGGATATCGACCAGCCGCTGCCACTGACCGGAGACATCGCCGATCTCGATGCGCGCGCCGCCTCCATCCTGCGCCACGATCCGGTTTCGCGAAACGAGCCGGCTGCACCGGGCGAACCTGTTACGCGT
This sequence comes from Mesorhizobium sp. M1A.F.Ca.IN.022.06.1.1, assembly GCF_003952605.1. Taxonomy (NCBI): domain Bacteria; kingdom Pseudomonadati; phylum Pseudomonadota; class Alphaproteobacteria; order Hyphomicrobiales; family Phyllobacteriaceae; genus Mesorhizobium; species Mesorhizobium sp. M1A.F.Ca.IN.022.06.1.1. The sequence goes on from NZ_CP034455.1 coordinate 2,417,473, forward strand.
AGCGAACCTGTTACGCGTGGCGAATCTGTTACGCGTGGCGAACCTGTAATGCGCGGCGAAGCTGCCGCTCGCACGCCCGCCGAGGCCGCGGCCGCCGCCGCAATGGCTGCGCTCGGATCGGACGAAATTGGCGAGAAGGCTGAGACCACCGGCCGCAAGAAGTCGATGTTCAGCGGACTGGCGCGCGCCTTCAAGGGCAAGAAGAACGAGGACACGCCGCCGCTTGCCGGCTCGGCACCGGCCGGCGACGTTCCGACCGTCGACATCGACGAACCGCTCGATCCCAGAGCCGCCAACCGGCCGCTCGAACCTGGTTCCGGCGCGCCGGACCTCAACGCCATCATGAAGCGCGTGCGCGACGAGCGCGGCGGTCAGCCGGCCAAGCGCAGCGAGACAGATGCCGCCAAATCCGATTTCATCGCGGCCGCCCGCCGCGCGGCGCAGGCCGCCGCCGCGGAAGCCGACGCGCTGAAGCGGCAGTCGACGATGACCGGCCCGGTGAAGGCGCTCAGAATCGGCGATCTGCTCAAGGCGCGGCGCAAGCCGATCCTGATGGCGGCGGCCGCGATCATGATGGCACTGGCCGGCCTGCAGCTCGGCAAGGCGTTCTTCTCCGACCCCGCACCGGTCGCCAGCAACGACGTCGCGCCGATCGTCTCCACCCAATCGGTCGAAACCGCCTCGCTCGATGTCAGCACGCCCAAGCCCGACACGGGCACTGCGAAGTCCGAGAGCGCGCCGGCGCGTGCCGTCAGGCAGGCCGAGCCGTCGAAGGACGATCCAACGCCACAGGCCGCCTTTCAACCATCCGCACCCGAAATGCCCGCGGCCGCGGCGCCAGCCGAACCGGCGCCTGCTCCGGCGACTCCGTCCGCGCCTGCCCGGCCCGCGCCGATGGCTTCGGCGACACCCTCGGAGCCAGTCTCTCCGGCTGCGAACGGGCCTGCCATGGACACGGACGGCGATGCGCAGCCCACCATCGGCGCGCCGGCGAGCACACCAATGCCCGGTGCCGCCGCAGCCGGTGCTTCCTCGGCCGGCACGCCGGCAACCACGTCCGCCGATACCACGGGCACCGTCCCGCCGGGCGGCGGCCAGACGGCAAGTTCGGCCGCCAAGATCGATGTCCCGGCCGATATCGGTCCGGTGGCGCTGCACGACGCGGCCGCAGGCGGTGACGCCAAGGCGCTGTTCGAGATCGGCTCGCGCTACGCGGAATCGCGCGGCGTCAAGGAAGACATGGCGGCGGCCGCCAAATGGTATGAGAAATCCGCCGAACTGGGCTTCGCACCGGCCGAATACCGCATCGGCAATTTTTACGAGAAGGGCATCGGCGTCGCGCGCGACATCAAGAAAGCCAAGACCTATTACCAACTCGCGGCGGAACAGGGCAACGCCAGCGCCATGCACAATCTGGCGGTTCTGTTCGCCATGGCGGCGGACGGCGTGACCGACAATGAGTCGGCGGCGCACTGGTTCCAGGAGGCGGCCGACCTCGGCGTCAAGGACAGCCAGTTCAATCTCGGCATCCTTTCGGCCAAGGGCGTCGGCATGAAGCAGAACCTGGAGGAATCCTACAAATGGTTCGCTCTCGTCGCCAAGACCGGCGACAAGGACGCTGCGGCCAAACGCGACGAGATCGCCAATGCGCTCAGGCCCGAGCAGCTCGAGCGGGCGCGCGCCGCCACGGACCTGTGGAAGGCCAAGCCGCTCAACGCGGCCAGCAACTCGGCCGACATTCCGGAATCCTGGCAGGACAGCACGCCGCAGACCACCGCCGGCATCGACATGAAGAAGGCGGTGAAGAACATCCAGCTGATCCTCAATAAGAACGGCTATGATGCCGGCGGCGCCGACGGCGTGATGGGCGACAAGACCAAGAACGCGATCATGGCCTTTCAGACCGACAACAAGATGAAGCCGACCGGCGAGATCGACGCGCCACTCGTCAAGGCGCTGCTTGCGCACAAATAACGGCAGGCGCGTCGCTTCCGCGACGGCTTGCCACAGATTTGCCTGTTAACTGATTGAGACGGTTTTCGTTTCGGCGCGGCGCCGGGGTTTGACCCCGGCGCCGCGCCGCGCAAGAAAAAATTGGCTTTTCGGTGCGAAACTGTCGGGGACGGCGGCATTCGCCGACAGGCAAACTGATCGAGACAGACGGGTGGGCATCTATCTCCCGATCGCGGAAATTTCCGTCAACGTGTTCGTGCTGCTCGCGATGGGCGCGGCGGTGGGCTTCCTGTCGGGCATGTTCGGGGTCGGCGGCGGCTTCCTGATCACGCCGCTCCTGATCTTCTACAACATCCCGCCGGCGATCGCGGTGGCCACGGGGGCCAACCAGGTCATAGCCTCCTCCTTCTCCGGCGCGCTGTCGCACTTCAAGCGCGGCACGCTCGACTTCAAGCTCGGCGGAGTGCTTCTGGCCGGCGGCATTGTCGGCTCGACCGCCGGCATCTATGTCTTTGCGCTGCTGCGCCGGCTCGGCCAATTGGACCTCTTCATTTCGCTGCTCTACGTCGCGCTGCTCGGCACCGTTGGCGGGCTGATGCTGGTCGAGAGCGTCAACGCGCTGCGCGCCTCGCGCAGCGGCGCGGCGCCGGTGCTGAAGAAATCCGGCCAGCACAACTGGATCCACCGGCTGCCGTTCAAGATGCGCTTCCGCGCCTCGAAGCTGTTCGTCAGCATCATCCCGGTGCTCGGCCTCGGCGCGGCAATCGGCTTCCTGTCGTCGATCATGGGCGTCGGCGGCGGCTTCATCATGGTGCCGGCGCTGATCTACCTGCTCAAGGTGCCGACCAACGTCGTTATCGGCACCTCGCTGTTCCAGATCATCTTCACCTCGGCCTACACCACGCTGGTGCATGCCACGACGAACCAGACGGTCGACGTGATCCTGGCCTTCCTGCTGATGGCGGGCGGCGTTGCCGGCGCGCAATATGGCGCCAAAGCGGGCCAGCGGCTGCGGGGCGAGCAGTTGCGGGCGCTTCTGGCGCTGTTGGTTCTGGCCGTCGCCATCCGCCTGGCCATCGACCTCTTCGTGACGCCTCCCAATCGCTATTCGCTCGCGGGCCTGACCTGATGGGGCCGTTGAGAGCGTTCGCAGCCGCCATCCTGTCGCTCGCTGCCGCAGCACTGCCGGCGGCGGCACAGACGCCGGCGACGGAAAGCATCCAGATCGGCCTGTCGACCGACGCCATTTCGATTACCGCCGGGTTTTCCGGCGCTGACCTCACCATTTTCGGCTCGCTAGAAAATCCCGATCCGCTGATCGCGCGCCAGGGACGCTACGATGTCATCGTCGTGCTGGAGGGTCCCGCCCGCCCCGTCGTCGTGCGCCGCAAGGACAGGGTGCTCGGCGTCTGGATCAATCTGGAATCGGAGACTTTCGAGAACGTGCCGGTATCCTACTCGGTGGCGACGACCCGCCCGCTGCAGGACATCACCGAGCCGAACAGCTACAAGCAGCTGTCGCTCGGCGCTTCGAACCTCTACATGCAACCGGCCGAGCCCAGCGACAGCCCGATCACGATCGAGGAATTCACCTCGGCACTTCGCGAGCGCAAGACGGCGACCGGCCTTTACAGCGAGAATGTCGGGGGCGTCCAGTTCCTGTCGCAGAACCTGTTCCGCGCCACCGTCCGGCTCGCGCCCAACATCCCGGTCGGCACCCATAAGGCACGCGCCTTCCTGTTCAAGAGCGGCATGTTCGTGAAGGAGAGCTCGGCCCAGCTCGAAATCCGCAAGTCCGGTTTCGAACAGTCGATCTTCCGCGTCGCGCACGACTATTCCTTCCTCTACGGCGTGTTCGCCGTGTCCCTTGCCATGCTCACCGGCTGGCTCGGACGCATCGTTTTCCGCAAGGATTGACGTTTTTCGCGCGAATGAGGGTTCCCCTGTTCCCGGATTTGGGATAAGTCGCCGCCTCCCAACTCGGGGACAAGCACACATTCAATTCGGCAGAGCGGTCCGGCGACCGGGTGACGGCGCGTTTTTCGACGCCGGCGATGCGCTGCGACGAAACCAATGACAGGAGGCTGCTATGCATCCAGCATTCGGCGGCATCGATTTCGGCACGTCCAATTCCACAGTGGGCGTGATCCGCAACGGCCGGGCGCAACTGGTGGCGCTGGAGGGCGAACAGCCCACTTTGCCGAGCGCCGTCTTCTTCAACTTCGAGGACGGCCACACCTATTTCGGCCGCCGCGCAATCGCCGACTACACCGACAGCGTGGAGGGCCGGCTGATGCGCTCGCTGAAAAGCGTTCTCGGCAGCTCGCTCGCCAACGAGAAGACGCGCATCAAGGCGCGCCTGATCGGCTTCACCGACATCATCGGTTTATTCATCAGCCATTTGAAGAAGCGGCTGGAAGAGGATGCCGGCGGCCCGGTCGAACGCGTCGTGCTCGGCCGCCCCGTGCAGTTCGTCGATGACGATGCCTACGCCGACGCTAAAGCGCAAAGCGAGCTTGAAAAGGCAGCGCGCGCGCAGGGCTTCAAGCACATCGCCTTCCAGTTCGAGCCGATCGCGGCCGCACTCGACTACGAACAGAATGTCGCCCGCGAAGAGCTGGCGCTGATCGTCGACATGGGCGGCGGCACCTCCGACTTCTCGATCGTGCGCGTCTCGCCGGAGCGCGCCCGCTCGGACGACCGCAAGGGCGACATATTGGCCAATCGCGGCATCCATATCGGCGGCACGGATTTCGACCGGCTGCTTAGCATCGCCCATATCATGCCCGAGCTCGGCTATCTGACCCCGACCAAGGACGGCAAGCGCAATCTGCCGGCAAGTTATTTCATCGACCTCGCCACCTGGCAGCGCATCAATCTCATTTACACCGCGAAGGCGATGTCGGATTTGAAGCAGATCCGCTTCGAAGCCGAGCGCGCCGATCTCGTCGACCGCTTCATCCACATTGTCGAGCATCGTTACGGCCATGCGATGGCCGGCCTGGTCGAACGGGCCAAGATCGCGCTGACAGAACATTCCTGGGCCGAGGTGAAGGTGTCGCTGCCCGGCGTACGCTTCGCGGCCGGGATCACGCGCGCCGGCCTGGAAGAGACGATCGGCGGCGATATCGAACGGGTGGCCGCGACGGTCAGGCAAACGATTGCCGACGCAGGCGTTCCCGCTTCGGCCATCACCGCTGTGTTCCTCACCGGCGGTTCGACGGCGATCCCGCTGGCAAAGCGGCGGATCCTTTCGCTGGTGCCGCAGGCCTCGGTTATCGAAGGCGATATGTTCGGCTCGGTCGGGCTTGGGCTCGCGCTTGATGCGCGGCGCAAATTCGCCTGACGCTTCCTTGCTCTAGCCCCTGCCCGTTGACGGCGCGTCCTGCTTGCCGGTGAGATGCGCCTTGAGCGCCATTTGCGCGAGGCTCGCCTGCCGGTCGCGATGGGTAATCATGGCGAAATCGCGTTTCGGCAGAACGACCGGCACGGATCGCAAGCTGCCTTCCGCCAGCGAGCGCGCAATGACGAGCTCGGAAATGATGGTCGCGCCGGCACCAGCCTCCACCGCCTGACGCACAGCCTCGTTGCTGGGCAGAACAAGAAAGATCTGCAACTCGGCCGGCGGAACCCCTTCACTGCGCGCGAAATCCTCCAGCGCCTCGCGCGTGCCCGACCCGCCCTCCCTGATGATCCAGCGCAACGACCTGATGTCGAGGTTTCCCGCCGGCGTCATCGGAAGCTCGGGATGTGAGCCCGCCACGACCAGCATGGGGCGATCCTCATCGACCGTGGCGCGCCGCAATATGTCGGACTCGGTTCGGCCTTCGACCAGCCCGAAATCGGCCCGGCCGTCCAGCACATTGGTTTCCACTTGCCGCGTGTTGCCGATGGTGACGCTCAGGCGCACCGCCGGATAGGCCTCGTGGAAGGACGCCAGGCGCCTCGGCAGCCAGTAGCTGGCGATGGTCTGACTGGCCGATATCGACAGGCTGCCGGTGATGGTCTGGGAAACATGCTCCAGCACGTTGTGGGCAGCCGCTGCCCGTTCCAGAACAGCCTTGGCTTCGGGCAGGAAGCGGTGGCCGGTCTGCGCAAGCTCGATGTTGCGGCCGACCCGGTTGAACAGCCGCACGCCATGATGGCTTTCAAGCGCGCGGATGGCGGCAGAGGCGGCCGATTGCGAGATGCCGAGCAGGTCGGCCGCCTTGGTCATGTGGCCATGCTCGGCGACGGCGACGAAGATGCGAAGCTGATCGAGGGTCATGGCCAACTAAGAAGCAAAATCGATCGGAATTACAAGAGCGGCTTGTTAGACAGATCAATCGCTTTGTTCTAACTTTTTACCCGAGCTTGGAAAAAATTGGCCGTTCTGCCGCCAAGGTTGGAAATGATCGGGCGCTTCAAATCCCTTTTCGCGCATTGGAGCCGCCAGCTGAAGCGGCAGCTCGCCGGCGACCGCTACCATCCTGAGCTGCACTATATGCGCGGGCCCGGCCCGAAGACCAAGGCCAAGATGGCAAGCGACAAGAGCGTTCGCGGATCATGAGCCTAGCTGAACCACGCGGCGCAAACTCCGCGCCCTCGCAGCGGCCGCTGGCCGACAGCCAGGCGCCTGACGAAGGCGACGGCGTCGAGACCTCGCCGAGCGTGTCCGACCGCATCGCCAAAACCACCTGCTACATGTGCGCCTGCCGCTGCGGCATCGACGTCCACATCAAGGACGGCAAGGTGCGCTACATCAACGGCAACAAAGACCACCCGGTGAACCGGGGCGTGATCTGCGGCAAGGGCAGCGCCGGCATCATGCAGCATTACAGCCCGGCGCGGCTGAGGAAGCCGCTGCTGCGCACAGGGCCTCGTGGCTCCGGCGAGTTTCGCGAGATCGAATGGGACGAAGCGCTCACCATCGCCACCGAGCGGCTGTCGGCGGTCCGCCGCACCGATCCGAGAAAGCTTGCCTTTTTCACCGGGCGCGACCAGTCGCAGTCGCTGACCGGCTGGTGGGCGAGCCAGTTCGGTACGCCCAACTTCGCCGCCCATGGCGGCTTCTGCTCGGTCAACATGGCGGCCGGTGGGCTCTACACGATCGGCGGCTCGTTCTGGGAGTTCGGCGAGCCCGACTGGGACAATACGAAATACTTCATGCTGTTCGGCGTCGCCGAGGATCACGATTCCAATCCGATCAAGATCGGCCTCGGCAAGCTCAAGGCGCGCGCCGCCAAGGTGGTGTCGATCAACCCTTGCCGCACCGGTTACAACGCGATCGCCGACGACTGGATCGGCATACGACCCGGCACGGACGGACTGTTCGTGCTGGCGCTCGTCCATGAGTTGCTCAAGGCCGGCCGCATAGATCTCGACTATCTGCTGCGCTACACCAACGCGCCGGTGCTTGTCGTACAGGAGCCCGGTTCCGCCGATGACGGATTGTTCATGCGCGATGATGACGGCAACCTGTTGGCTTGGGACAGGGTGGCGAAGGCGCCCGTCAATGCCGCCGACCCGGATGCCAAACCAGCACTGACCGGCAGCTACACGGTCAATGGCCGCCGCTGCGCACCGGTATTTCAGCTGATCGCCGACCGATACCTGCACGAAAGCCATTCGCCGGAGGCGGTGGCGGAGCGCTGCGGGGTCGGCGCCGACACCATCCGACGGATCGCGGCGGAGCTGGCGCATATCGCCTTGGAGCAGGCGATCGAGCTGCCGGTCGCCTGGACCGATTGGGCCGGCCGCCGGCACGAGACGATGAAGGGCCGGCCGGTGTCGATGCATGCCATGCGCGGCATCTCGGCCCATTCCAACGGCTTTCATACTTGCCGCGCCATCCACCTGCTGCAGGTTCTGCTCGGCACGGTGGACGTGCCCGGCGGCTTCCGCTTCAAGCCGCCCTATCCGCGTTGCGCGCCGCCGGGGCCAAAGCCCGCAGGCAAGAACGTCCGCCCGATGACGCCGCTGGAGGGTATGCCGCTCGGCTTCGTCTCAGGGCCCGACGATCTGCTCGTCGACGAGGTCGGCACACCGATCCGCATCGACAAGGCCTATTCCTGGGAGGCGCCGCTTGCGGCCCACGGCCTGATGCACAGCGTCATCCGCAATGCCTGGGCCGGCGATCCTTATCCGATCGACACGCTGATGATGTATATGTCGAACATGGCCTGGAACTCCTCGATGAATACCGTCGAGACGGTTCGTATGCTCACCGACAAGGACGAGGCGGGCGACTACAAGATCCCCTTCATCATTTATTCCGACGCCTATTATTCCGAGACGGTGCCGTTCGCCGACCTGGTGCTGCCCGACACGACCTATCTCGAGCGGCACGACTGCATCAGCCTGCTCGACCGGCCGATCAGCCATGCCGACGGGCCGGGCGATGCCATCCGTCACCCGGTGGTGCAGCCGGACCGGGATGTCCGGCCGTTCCAGTCGGTGCTGATCGAGCTCGGCGCGCGGCTCGGCCTGCCCGGCTTTGTCAACGAAGGCGGTTCGGCGAAATACCGCGACTATGCCGACTACATCGTCAACCACGAGCGCACGCCCGGCATCGGCCCGCTTGCCGGCTGGCGCGGTAAGAACGGCGACGCGATCGGCAAGGGCGAGGTGAACCCGGACCAGTTGCAGCGCTACATCGACAATGGCGGTTTCTGGCACCACGGGTTCGCCGACGACCAGCGCTATTACAAGATGGGCAACCGCGCCTATCTCGACTTTGCCGTGCAGATGGGATTCATCTCCAAGGCCGATCCGATCATCTTTCAGCTCTATTCGGAGCCGATGCAGCGCTTTCGCCTCGCCGCGCGCGGTCATGGCAAGGTGCAGCCGCCGGAGGCCGAGCGCGACCGGATCGAAGCCTATATGGACCCGCTGCCGTTCTGGTACGCGCCCTTCGAGGACGACGCCGTCGATCTCCAGAAATATCCGCTGCATGCGCTGACGCAGCGGCCGATGCACATGTACCATTCCTGGGGCTCGCAGAATGCGTGGCTGAGACAAATCACCAGCCAGAACCGGCTGTTCGTGCACCGGGAGACCGCAGCGAGGCTTGGGCTGGCCGACGACGACTGGGTGTGGATCGAAAGCATCAACGGCCGCGTGAAGGGGCAGATCAAGCTGATCGACGGCGTCAACCCGGACACGGTCTGGACCTGGAACGCGATCGGCAAGCGGCGCGGCAGCTGGGGCCTGAAGGACGACGCCGCAGAGAGCAATCGCGGCTTCCTGCTCAATCACATCATCGGCGACCAGACCGCAGCCACCGTCAAGGGCAAGCGCTATTCGAACTCCGACCCCGTCACCGGACAGGCGGCATGGTTCGACGTGCGCGTGCGTATCGCCAAATGCGCGGCGGAAGAGGCCGGCTTCACCGAGCCGCAATTCGAGCGCTTGCGGCAGCCGCCAAATTTCGAGCCGTCACCGGATGTGCTTCGCTTCGGCGATGCATTCCGCATAAAAAGGGAAGCCGCCGAATGACCTGCCTTCCCGCCCAAACCGAGAAGAAGCTCGGCCTCGTCATCGACCTTGACACCTGCGTCGGCTGCCAGGCCTGCGTTACCGCTTGCAAGGAATGGAACACCGGCGGACACATGGCGCCGCTGACCGACATCGATCCGTATGGCGGGCGTGTCGACGGCGTCTGGTTCAACCGCGTGCACAGCTATGAGCACACGACCGAACAAGGCGGCCGCACGGTGAACTTCCCGCGCTCCTGCCTGCATTGCGAGCAGCCAGCCTGCGTCACCGTCTGTCCGACCGGCGCCTCCTACAAGCGCGCCTCCGACGGCATCGTGCTGGTCGACGAGGACAAGTGCATCGGCTGCAAGCTGTGCAGCTGGGCCTGCCCCTATGGCGCGCGCGAATTCGATACGGATGTCGGCGTGATGAAGAAATGCACGCTGTGCGTCGACCGCATCTACAACGACAATCTGGCGGCAGAGGACCGCGTGCCGGCCTGCGTCGCCGCCTGCCCGACCAGCGCCCGGCATTTCGGCGATCTGGGCGATCCCGCCTCGGCAATCTCGCGCCTGGTAGAAGAGCGTGGCGGCGTCGACCTGATGCCCGAGCTTGGCTACAAGCCGACCAACAAATACCTTCCCCCGCGAGCCCGCACCGAGCGCGCGGCGAAGGTGGACGCGCCGGTGCTGGAACCGATCCGGGCCGACGGAGGCTTCCTCGGCTGGATCGATCGCATGCTTTCGAACTGAAATTCGCGCAGCCATGCATCCCGCCTATTCCGTCGTCTTCTTCACCACCGCCACCGGGGCCGGTTATGGCCTGCTGGCGCTGCTCGGCGTTCTTGGCGGGCTGGGATTCATCGCACCCGATTTCTGGCTCGGACTCGTCGGCATGGCGCTTTCGCTTGGCTTGATCGCGGCCGGCCTGCTCTCCTCGACCGGCCATCTCGGCCGCCCTGAACGCGCCTGGCGCGCCTTCTCGCAATGGCGAAGCTCCTGGCTGTCGCGCGAAGGGGTCGCCGCGGTCGCGACCTTCATCCCGGCCGGGCTGTTCGGCATTGGCTGGGTGCTGATGGGCAAAAGCGGCGGTTGGGTGGCCATCGTTGGCCTGATGGCTGCCGCCGGCGGCGTCGTGACAGTCTGTACGACCGGAATGATCTATGCCTCGCTGAAGCCGATCGCGCAGTGGCACAGCCGATATACTTTGCCGGCTTATCTTATCTTCTCGGCAATGACGGGTGGCTTGCTGCTCAACGGCCTGCTGCGAAGCTTCGGGGCCGGATCAACCTTGGTTCTGGCCGGCGCGCTGCTTGCCACGCTCGCCGGGTGGGGCTGGAAGCTTGCGACCTGGCACTACAACGACAAGCTGGAAATCCCGACCACGGGCAACACGGCGACCGGCCTCGCCGGCGGCACTGTGCGGTCCATCGAATGGCCGCACACCGAAGAAAACTACCTGCTCAAGGAGATGGGTTTTCGCATTGCGCGCAAGCATAGCGCGAAGCTGAGGCGAATCACGCAGGTGCTGGCCTTCGCCGTGCCGGCCATCTTGCTCGTGATCGCCTTCGCCTTGCCGTGGCCTTTCGCAGCAGCCGCATCACTGCTTGCAGCGCTTATGCAATTCGCGGGCATGCTGGTCGAACGCTGGCTGTTCTTCGCCGAGGCAAAGCACACCGTCACGCTCTATTACGGCAGATGAAGCCGCTTCAGCCCGGCCGCAGCATCGAACCGGAAATGGCAAAGATGCGCTCCGCACCCAGCATGTAGGCAACAAGCGTTTCCAGGCGGAACAGTCCGGCATAGGCGCGGTCGAGCACGTTGAGCGAGCCGGTATAGGCGCCGAAGGCCGGCATGATCATGCGGCCGCCGTCACCGGCGAAGCAGCGCCGCCTGACCGAGCGGCCGCGCTGGACGATGCGGGCGCAGGGATGCAGATGGCCGGCGATCTCGCCTTCCACCCGCAGCTTGGATGGTTCATGGCGGAAGACAAGCGAACCGATCGCGAGTTCCCTCACCGTCTCGCCAGGCAGGTCGGCGGGAGCATCCGGATCATGGTTGCCGGCAACCCAGAACCAGTCGCGGCCGGCTATCATCGCCTCCAGCCGCTCGCGGAAGCTTAGATGCATGCGCTCGGCGCCGCCGCCGTCGTGGAAGGAGTCGCCAAGGCTGACAACGATCCGCGGGCCGTAGTCGGCGATCACGGCCTGCAGGCGCAGCAAGGTCGCACCTGTGTCATAAGGCGGGATCAGCGCGCCGCGCCTGGCGAAGGACGAGCCCTTTTCGAGATGCAGGTCGGCGACCGCAAGCAGCCGCAGATCGGGGAAATAGAGCACGCCGCGCCGGTCGCAAACCGCGCGTTCGCCGGCGATGCCGACAAAGTCGGCCTCGGCGATCAGCGTTGCGCGCGACAGCGAAAAATTCATCCCCTCTTGCCTTCTCTCAGTCGGCCATCTCCGGCCCCATGGCCTCTTCAACGAGGGTGGCGGCATCCATCAACAGCGTTTCATCCGCCTCGCCATGCACCGGCATCTTGCCGATTTCGAGCATGATCGGCACGGCTAGCGGCGATATCTGTTCCAGGTCCTTATGCACGATTCGACCGAGGATGCGCGAGAGCATCTCGGCAAGTCTGCTGACATCGAGCAATCCGGTCGCTGCATCGGCACGCGTCGCCTGGAGCAGGATGTGGTCGGGCTCGTGGCTGCGCAGCACATCATAAATCAGGTCTGTCGAGACGGTGACCTGGCGGCCGCTTTTCTCCTTGCCGGGATGACGTTTCTCGATCAGTCCGGAAATCAGCGCGCAGTTGCGGAAGGTGCGCTTGAGCAGCCAGCTGTCGGCAAACCATGCCTCGAGATCGTCACCGAGCATGTCCTGATCGAAGAGCGCAGCCAGCGATGGTTTTTTGTTTTTGAACATCCAGCCCATGTCGGCCAGCGACCAAATAGCCAACGCATAGTCGGTGGCAACGAAGCCGACCGGTTTGGCGCCCGCTCGATCCAGGCGGCGCGTCAGCAGCATGCCCAGCGTCTGATGCGCGAGCCTGCCTTCGAACGGATAGGCTACGAGATAGTGCCGGTTTCCGCGTGGAAAGGTCTCGATCAGCAGATCGTCCCGTTTCGGCAGGACGGATTTATCCGCCTGAAACCGCAGCCAATCGGCCACCTGCTCGGGCAGCTTCTTCCAGCGCTGCGGATCGTCGAGCATGGCGCGCACCTGCTCGGCGAGATAAGTCGAAAGCGGGAATTTGCCGCCGCCATAGTAGGGCACCTTTGCTTCGCTTCCGGGAGCATTCGACACGAAGCACTCATTGTCGCGGATACCCTCGAACCGCAGAACCCTTCCGGCGAACATGAAAGTGTCGCCATAGGTCAAGGTCTCGAGAAACGCTTCCTCGATCTTTCCCAAGACTCTGCCGCCGCGCGAGGCCGCGCCCTTGCTTCCAGCCTGGACGTAACGAACGTTGAGGGCCGGCACTTCGATGATGGTCCCGACATTGAGCCGGTACTGTTGCGCCACGCGGGGATTGGATACTCGCCACAAGCCTTCCTTGGTTTGGCGGATACGGGCGTAGCGCTCGTAGTTTCTCAGCGCGTATCCGCCGGTGGCGACGAAGTCGATGACCCGGTCGAATGTCGGGCGGTCTAGGCTGACATAGGGCGCAGCCGATCTCACCTCGTCAAACAGCGCGTCGGCGTGGAACGGGGCACCGCAGGCGCAGCCGAGCACATGCTGCGCCAGCACGTCGAGCCCGCCATTGACCAAAGGCGGCGTGTCCTGCGCGCCGAGATAGTTGGCGTCGAGCGCGGCACGGCATTCAAGCACCTCAAACCGGTTGGCCGGGATCAGGATCGCCTTCGATGGCTCATCCATGCGGTGGTTGGCGCGGCCGATGCGCTGTGCCAGGCGGCTTGCCCCCTTCGGCGCGCCGACATGCACGACCAGATCGACATCGCCCCAGTCGATGCCCAGGTCCAATGTCGAGGTGGCGACGATAGCGCGCAAGGCGTTTTCACCCATCGCCTTCTCGACCCGCCGCCGCTGGGCGACGTCGAGCGAGCCGTGATGCAAGGCGATCGGCAACGTGTCGTCGTTGACGCGCCACAGCTCCTGAAACAGCAGCTCGGCCTGGCTGCGCGTGTTGACAAAGAGCAGCGTCGTCTTGTGCCGCTTGACCTCGCGATAGATCTCCGGAGTGGCGTAGCGGGCGGAATGGCCAGCCCATGGCACCCGCTCTTCGGAATCGAGAATGGAGATGTCGGGCTTGGCACCGCCTGTGACGACGATCAACTCGGACATGGCCTCAGGGGAAGCCTGGCTGACCAGCCAGCGCCGCAACTCATCCGGCTCGGCGACCGTAGCCGACAGGCCGATGGTCTGCAGCTCAGGGACGAAGGTGCGCAGCCGCGCCAGGCCTAGCGCCAAAAGATGCCCGCGCTTCGAGGTGACGAGCGAATGCAATTCGTCGAGGACGACATAACGCAAATCCTCGAAGAAGCGCCTGGCGTCGGCCGAGGCAATCAGAAGCGCGAGCTGTTCGGGGGTGGTGAGCAGGATGTCGGGCGGCGCGAGCTTCTGCCGCTGGCGCTTGTGCGAGGGCGTGTCGCCGGTGCGGGTTTCGATGGTCACCGGCAGTCCCATCTCCTCGACCGGCTTGCCGAGATTGCGCTCGATGTCGACGGCCAGCGCCTTGAGCGGCGAGATGTAGAGCGTGTGGATGCCACGGTGCGCCCCACCGGGCCTGCGGCGCGGACGTCTGGCGAGCTCGGTAAGCGAGGGCAGGAATCCGGCCAGCGTCTTGCCGGCGCCGGTCGGCGCGATCAGCAGCGCCGATTGGCCGGCTTGAGCCTTCGCCAGCAGTTCGAGCTGGTGGGCGCGCGGCGACCAGCCTTTTGCAGCGAACCATTTTACGAACGGCTCGGGGAGAAGGACGGCGACATTCTGTTCGGCGAGGCGCGGCTGCTCTGTCACGCGCAAAGAGGTAGCGCGCTGGCAAGCGATCGCCAAGGAAAATCGGAACAAAAAGGGATCATTCTTCCCCTCTCCCCGTGTGGGAGAAGGTGGCCCGGCGCGCAGCGCCGAGACTAATGAGGGTGATCCAGCTTGGCGCTACTTACCCCTCACCCGGATTGCCAGCCGACTTGCGAAGAGCAAATCGGGGCAATCCCACTTCTCTCCCATGGGGAGAGGTTAGGGCGGCGCTAAGGCCTGCGGAACCCGGTCGGGCCGCCATAGAGATAGCCGATCCGCTCGACGGCATCCTTCAGCCCTTCGCGCGAGACCAGCATCGTGTGGCCATTGGCGTGGATCATGTCCTTCGCGTCGGTCATGATCGCGACGTGGCCCTTCCAGAAGACGAGGTCGCCGCGCTGCAGCCCGGAATACTCAGGGCCTGGCTCGAGCGGCGTCCCGATCGATGCCGCCTGCATGTCGGAGTCGCGCAGCACATCCTTGCCGGCCATGCGCATCGACAGTTGCACGAGGCCGGAGCAGTCGATGCCGAAGCCGGAGACGCCGCCCCAGAGGTATGGCGTGCCGAGGAAGCTTTCGGCGACCGTCACAAAGTCGTCTGCAACCTCGGCGAGCGGCCGCAGATGGCGGGCAATGACGGCCTGGCCGGATGGCAGCAGCGCGTAGTGCGTGCCGCGCGTTTCGGCGGAACCCGTCACCGTCACCGCGGAGCCCATCGACAGTTGCCCGCCGATCGGGAAGCGCAGGTCCGGTCCGGGATAGAGGAAGGTGCGCGGCACGGAGACGATGTGGGTGGGCGCATGCTCACGTGCGCCGAGTACATTGTCGGCGGCATAGCCGACATAGCCGTCGCGCTCGGCCTGCACCCAGGCCCAGCCTTCCGCAACCTCGAAGACCAGCACGTCGTCGCCGAACAGCGCCTGCGTGTTGATGCCGGCATCGGGGCGCGGCGCCTTGCGCAGGTCGGCGACGGCGGTGGTGATCCGCGCCGGGCGGCCGGCGACAAAGCGATCGGCGGCGACTTCCCCCTTCAGCCTGGCATCGGCGAGATCGGAACGAAAGGCGTGAAGGCGGGCATCCCTGGCGGTCAAATCGGTAGTCCAGTCAAATGAGTTTATCGGTCAGACAGACGAGTTGTCGGTCAGATGGGCAGCTCATGCGCCTTTGCGACGATACCATCGCCGAAGCGCTCGACAAAGAGCGCGCCCTCCACCGTGCGCCGGATCAGCACATTGCGCTTGTCGAGCTCGTCGCGGTGGCGCGAAACCAGCTTCAGCGCGCCCATCGTGTCGAGCGCGCGGGTAATGACCGGCTTGGTGACGTTGAGCCTCGCGGCCAGCCCGCGCACCGTATGCGGCGGCGGATCGAGGTAGATGGTGAGCAGGATGGCGGTCTGGCGCATGGTGAGGTCGGGCGCGTCGTCGCGCACCTGCGACAGCAATACCTGCTGCCACAGTCGCAAGGCCTGGCTCGGGCGCATCGAGATCGACATTTGCCAAGCATGACGGCAAATTGTTTCGCTTCCGTTTCAGTCCGCGGCGGCTTTTGCCAGTTTTCTCGTCACACTCACCCGAAGCGCTTCGAGATCACTCGCTCCAGCGCGCGAATGCCTTGCGCCTCGCCCCCGGTCAGGCCGTGCGGGCGGTCATTCGGGTTCCAGGCAAAAATGTCGAAATGCGCCCATCCGGGCGTCTTCTCGACAAAGCGCTTGAGGAAGAGCGCCGCCGTGATCGATCCGGCGAAGCCGTCCGTCGTGACATTGTTGACGTCGGCGATCTTCGAGGAAAGCTTCGCGTCATAGGGACGCCACAGCGGCATGCGCCACAGCGGATCCTCGACAGCAAGCGAAGCCGCAGCCAGGTCGGACGCCAGTGCCTCGTCGCCGGTATAGAAGGGCGGCAGATCGGGGCCGAGCGCAACACGGGCCGCTCCGGTCAAGGTCGCCATGTCGAACAGCAGGGCCGGCCTTTCCTCGTCGGCAAGCGTCAGAGCGTCGGCCAGCACCAGCCGGCCTTCAGCATCGGTGTTGCCGATCTCCACCGTTATCCCCTTGCGACTCCTCAGCACGTCGCCAGGCCGGAAGGCATTGCCGGCGATCGAATTCTCGACCGCAGGGATCAGCACGCGCAGCCGCACATTCCGTTTCGCCGCCATGATCATCGAGGCGAGACCCAGCACGTTGGCGGCGCCGCCCATGTCCTTCTTCATCAGCAGCATGCCCGACGACGGCTTGATGTCGAGGCCGCCGGTGTCGAAGCAGACGCCCTTGCCGACCAGCGTCACCTTCGGCGCGTCGCTCGGGCCCCAGGTCATGTCAATCAGCCTCGGCGCGCCGGCCGAGGCGCGGCCGACGGCATGGATCATCGGAAAATTCCGCGCCAGGAGATCGTCACCCTTGACGACGGAGACGTCGGCGCCGTGCCCGGCTGCCAATGCCCGGACAGCCTCCTCGAACTCATCCGGCCCCATGTCGCTCGTCGGCGTGTTGACGAGATCGCGCGTCAGGAAAATAGCCTCGGCGGTGCGGCGCAGATGCGCGCCGTCGGCGCCCGACGGCAGCGCGAAGCGCAACGCCCTGCCGGGTTTCTTGCCGTAGCGGGTGAAGGCGTAGCCGCCGAGGACGACGGCCAGCCCCGCAAGATCGGGCGCTGGCAGATCCTGGGCGAAATGCCATTCACCCTCGGGCAGCGCCCGCGCCAGGGCGCCCACGGCAAGCTGGCTCTCGCCGTCGCCGGTGCCGAACAGCGCGCCGGCGAGACCGCCACCTTCGGCCGGCAGAACGAGCGTGCGGCCCGCCTCGCCGGAAAAGCCGTTGGCCCGTGCCCAAGCGATGACGGAAGGGGAAAGGCCAGTGCCGTCGAGGCCATCCTTTCCCACCAGGTAGACTGGCAAGGCTGCTTCCGGTTTCTGGTCAATAAGTTCGACAGGCATTCGATGGTCTCCGGCCGGCACGGCGAGTCGGCTTCTTAACGATCCGTTAGGGTTAACAGAATATTTCTGTGGGAGGGAAGACGGCCAGCTTAATGGCCGCGCAGGAATGGAGATAGGCGCCGATGCCGATCAAAGCGTTGACCTTCACAAGCAAGCGTCTGGTCACCACGGCATTGATGGCGGTGCTGGCGGCCAGCGTGGCCGGCTGCGGCAGTACCAGCAAGTTCACGACCGGCTCCATTTCCCGCTCCGACAACCGGCCCCTGGAAACGATGTCGGCCAGCGAACTGCACAGTGCCACGACCAGGCTCGGCGAATCCTACGCCCGGAACCCGAATGACAAACGCATCGCCACCAACTATGCCGCGGCGCTGCAGATGGATGGCGACGCCGACCAGTCGCTGGCGGTGATGCGCAAGCTCGCGATAGCCTACCCCAAGGACCGCGACGTGCTCGCCGCCTACGGCAAGGCGCTTGCCGCCAACGGGCAGTTCGAGCAGGCGCTCGATGCGGTGCGCCGCGCGCAGACGCCGGAATATCCGGACTGGCGCCTGGTTTCGGCTGAAGCCGCCATCCTTGACCAGATGGGGCAGCGGGACGAGGCACGTCAGGACTACCGGAAGGCGCTCGAGCTCAAGCCGAACGAACCCTCGATTCTTTCCAATCTCGGCATGTCCTATGTGCTGGAGGGGGATCTGCGCACCGCCGAGACCTATATGCGCTCGGCCGCGCAGCAACCCAACGCCGACAGCCGGGTGCGGCAGAACCTGGCGCTGGTCGTCGGCCTGCAGGGTCGTTTCGACGAGGCCGAAAAGATCGCCTCGCAGGAGCTTTCGCCGGAGCAGGCGCAGGCCAATATCGCCTATCTGCGCCAGATGCTTGCGCAGCAGAATGCCTGGAGCCAACTCAAGGATCAGGACAAGGGCAAGGCGAAGGTCGCGACCAACTGACTGCCCGGCACCTACAGAGGTCATCGTTCTACGGAAACCGCGAGTTGCTCTAGCTGTTTGTTTTTTCCGCAATTCCGGACGGAAAACCGTTACACACTTTTCCTGGAATTGCTTCAAGGCTGGGCCAGACAGCAAAGCCGCGCGGCGCCTGCCACGCGGCTTCTGTCATGACTTCGATGGCTTCGCCTATTGGCTGCTGGAATTGTGCTGATCGCCAAAGATGCCGCGCTGGCTGACCTGGATGCCGGCCGGCCCTAGAATGATGGCGAACAGAACCGGCAGGAAGAAGAGGATCATCGGCACGGTGAGCTTCGGCGGCAGTGCTGCGGCCTTCTTTTCGGCCGCATTCATACGCATGTCGCGGCTTTCTGAGGCGAGCACGCGCAGCGCATGCGCCACCGGCGTGCCGTAGCGCTCCGCCTGGACCAGGGCCTGGGTCACCGCCTTCACGGAATCCAGGCCGGTGCGGCTTGCCAGGTTCTCGTAAGCGACCCTGCGGTCCTGCAGATAGGAGAGCTCGGCATTGGTGAGCACGAATTCCTCGGCGAGGGCGACGGACTGAGTACCGATCTCGTCGGCGACCTTGCGAAGCGCCGCTTCCACCGACATGCCGGATTCGACGCAGATCAACATCAGGTCGAGCGCGTCCGGCCACGCCAGTTGGATCGACTGCTTGCGTTTGGTGGCGCGGTTGTTGACGTAGAGGATCGGCGCATAGAAGCCGCCATAGGCGACAAGAATGCAGACGAACAGCTTGATGAAGGCAGGCTGCTGCGCCAGACCGCCGAGAAGGAACAGATAGATCGCCGCGAGCGCGAATCCGACGAAGGGCAGGATCAGACGAAAGAACAGGAAGCGCGTCAGCGGATTCTGGCCGCGGAAGCCCGCGACTTTCAGCTTCTGCAGCGTGCCTTCGTCGGCAAGCGCGCGCTTGAGATCCAGCCGTTCGACGATGTTGCGCATGCCGATCGACTGTTCCTCGCGCAAACCCTTGCGGCGGCGATCGGCTTCATTGGCGAGCCGCTGACGCTGCTTGGCGCGCAGCTCATCACGCTCGAGCGCCACGGTTTTCATGCGCGCCTTGAGCTGATTGCCGCCAAGCGCAGGCATGAGCGTGAAGACGGTCGCAAAAACCGCGATGCCGACCAGGAGCGCGATAAGAAACGAAGGATCGGTTAGCGTCTTGACGACCTGGTCTGTCATGGATCCGCGTCCCTACACTTCGAAGTTCATCATCTTGCGCATCACCAAGATGCCGATCGACATCCAGACGCCGGAGCAGCCGAGGATCAGATTGCCGACGCTGGTGGTGAATAGCGGCATGATGTAGTTCGGACTTGTCAGATAGACGAGAAAGGCGACGACGAACGGCAGGGCGCCGATGATGACGGCGGATGCCTTTGCTTCCATCGACAGCGCCTGTACCTTGGCCTTCATCTTCTTGCGGTCGCGCAGCACGCGCGAAAGGTTGCCCAGCGCTTCGGAGAGATTGCCGCCGGCCTGCGACTGGATCTGGATGACGATGCCGAAGAAGCCGGCCTCGGTGCATGGCATGGTCTCGGACATGCGCATGGTGGCATCGGGGATCGACATACCCATCTGCTGGGAATCGACGATGCGGCGGAATTCGGAGCGGACCGGCTCCGGGGATTCATTGGCAATCAGGCGGATCGCGTCGTTGAGCGGCAGACCGGACTTCACCGCGCGCACGATGATGTCGAGGGCATTCGGGAATTCCTCCAGGAAGGTCTTCACCCGGCGCGCGCAACGAAACGAGACGAACCAGCGCGGCAGGCCGAGGGCTCCGGCCAAGAGAGCGCCGGGCAGGACCAGCAACGGCGCGCCGGCAAGAAAGGCGAGGATCGTAAGCACGATGCCGCAGATCACCGAGTAGATGTAGAAGCGCTCGAGGGAGACGGTCATGCCGGCCTGGCGGATTTGGGCCCTCAGCGGCGGTTTCTTGACGTTGCGGTCATTGGTTTTCTGCTTTTCATCGAGCTGCTTGAGCGAATCCTGAAGCGTCTTGCGCCGTCTGACCGCTTCCGCGGCGCGGTCGCGCGTAGCCTTCACCACCGATCGGTCGGTCTCGGCCGTCTTGATCGTTTCAAGGCGCTTGCCGGCCTGCTTCTCGTTATCGATGCGCTTGAACAGGAAGGCATAGGCTATCGCGCCGGCGCTGAGGCCCGCGAGCACGACGAAAGCCAGAACCGTGGTGTCAATTCCGAACATCGACCGGGGCCCCTACACCTCCAGATGCACCAGAGCGGTTCAGCTTTTTACAAAAGCGCTGACCCGCTCTAAGTATTTGTTTTTACGCAATTCCGGACGGAAAACCGCTACGCACTTTTCCTGGAATTGCTCTAGTCAGCGCGTTTCTCCATGGCCTCGAGCGCGTTGGCGAGGCGCTGCTCCTCGCCATAGTAGCGGGCACGATCCCAGAAATGCGGGCGGCCGATGCCGGTGGAGACATGCTCGCCGATCAGACGGCCGCTCGCGTCCTCGCCCTTGATGTTGTAGAGGACGAGGTCCTGGGTGATGATGACGTCGCCTTCCATGCCGATCACCTCGGTGATGTGGGTGATGCGGCGCGAGCCGTCGCGCAGACGAGCCGCCTGGATGATCACGTCCACCGAGCCGACGACGATCTCGCGCACCGTCCTCTGCGGCAGCGAATAACCGCCCATGGCGATCATCGATTCAATACGGTTCAGGCATTCGCGCGGGCTGTTGGAGTGGATCGTTCCCATCGAGCCGTCATGGCCGGTGTTCATCGCCTGCAGAAGGTCGAACACTTCCGGTCCGCGCACCTCGCCGACGATGATCCTTTCGGGCCGCATGCGCAGGCAGTTCTTGACGAGATCGCGCATGGTCACCTCGCCCTCGCCTTCGAGATTGGGCGGCCTGGTTTCGAGACGCACCACGTGCGGCTGCTGCAGCTGCAGCTCGGCCGAGTCCTCGCAGGTGATGACCCGCTCCTCGCGATCGATGTAGTTGGTCAGGCAGTTGAGCAGCGTCGTTTTGCCCGAGCCGGTACCGCCCGAGATGACGACGTTGCAGCGGACGCGGCCGATGATCTTCAGGATCTCCGCGCCTTGCGGCGAGATGGCGCCGAACTTGACCAGCTGGTCGAGCGTCAGCTTGTCCTTCTTGAACTTGCGGATGGTGAGCGCGGTGCCATCAAGCGACAGCGGCGGCGCGATCACGTTGACGCGCGAGCCGTCGGGAAGGCGCGCGTCGCAGATCGGGCTCGATTCGTCGACGCGGCGGCCGACCTGGCTGACGATGCGCTGGCAGATGTTGAGCAGTTGCTGGTTGTCGCGGAAGCGAATGCTGGTCGGTTCGACCTTGCCGTTGACTTCGATGTAGACGTTCTTTGAACCGTTGACCATGATGTCGGCGATGTCGTCGCGCGCGAGCAGCGGCTCCAGCGGCCCATAGCCGAGCACGTCGTTGCAGATATCCTCGAGCAGCTCTTCCTGCTCGGAGATCGACATCGCGAAATTCTTGATCGCGATGATGTCGTTGACGATGTCGCGGATTTCCTCGCGCGCGCTTTCCGGATCGAGCTTGGCGAGCTGCGAAAGATCGATCGTGTCGATGAGCGCGGAAAACACCTGGCTCTTGGTGTCATAGTAGGTTTCGCTGCGCTCGCGCTGGACCCTTTTCGGCGGCTCGGGCGCCATCGGCGGCGCCTCCACCGGACGGCGAACGGGGGACGCGGCGGGCGTGCTCGGCGCGGGCGCGGCCGGCCGATCGACAGCGATCGTCCCAGCCGGAGCGGGAGCGGCCGGAGGAGGTGCTGGCGGACGGAATTCGGGAGCTGCCCGGCTGCCGTCGTCTGTGCCTCTTTTACCAAACATGATCGACTACCCGATGCCGCTCAGCGAGCGTCACTTCTTGCTGCGTGAAAGCTTGCCGAGGATGGCTCCAAGGCTTGCCTTCTTCTTCGCCTTGATCTCGCTGCGCCCTGTCAGCACATGCGCTATTTCGTTGATCGTGCCGACGATCGGACTCTTGGCGTCCATTTCGCCGAGCATGCGGCCGTTGTTGGCCGCGTTGCCGAACAGCAGCGGCTCGAAATTGATCACCGCCATCGGCGTGATGCCGAGCGGTTCGGAAAAATCCGATGCAGCGATCTCCGGGCGTTTGGGAACGCCCGCCTGGTTGATGATCAGCTTCGGCGGCGGGTCGTTCGGACGCAGCCGCTTCAGCATGTCGACCATATTCTTGGTGTTGCGCAGATTGGCGAGTTCTGGCGTGGCCGTGATGACGATCTCGTCGGCCTTGATCAGCGTGCTCTTGGTCCAACCGCTCCAGACGTGAGGGACGTCGAGCACGAGCAAGGGCGCGCTGCGCTGCGCCGTTTCGATGACCTGGGAGAAGGCGTCAGGATCGAAATCATAGACGCGCTCGAGCGTGGAGGGTGCCGCAAGCAGCGACAGATGCTCGGCGCATTGCGCGAGCAGCCGGTCGAGATAGACCTCATCGACGCGCTCGGGCGAAAACACCGCCTCTGCGATCCCCTGCGCGGGGTCCCGGTCGAAGTTGATGTTGGCGGTGCCGAAGGCGAGGTCGAGATCGGCGACTACGACTTCGGACTTGAACAAGGACGACATCGCCCAGGCGACGTTGTGGGCGATCGTCGAGGAGCCGACGCCGCCCTTGGCGCCGATGAAGGCGATGGAGCGGCCGATCGGATCGGACTCGGGATCGACGAAGATCGACGAGACGACGCTGACGATATCGGTCATCGAGACCGGCGCGATGACATATTCGGAAATGCCCGAACGGATAAGCTCCCGGTAGAGTCCGACATCATTGTAATGGCCGATGACCACGACCTTCGAGGTCGGATCGCAATATTCGGCGAGCTGAGCGAGCTGCTCCAGCAGCTGTTTCGGCTCGCTGCGCGATTCCAGCAGGATCAGGTTTGGCGTCGGCGCCGACTGGTAGAACTCGATCGCGGTGGCGATGCCGCCCATATGGACCTTGAGATGGGCCTTGGCCATGCGGCGGTCCTCGCCCGCGCGCCCGATCGGATTTGCAACGCCTTCGGTCTCGCAGAAAGCCTGGATCGAGATGCGCGGCACCGGGCGCAGCGCCTGCATGGCGGCGATGTCCTGTTGCGAGAGATCGCCGGGATCGGCAGGCGTGTCGTAGGCAAGGTTGCTCATCGTCATGCTCTTTCCGTGATCCGGCGCGGGCTCAGTAAGTCACTTCCGAATTGCCGAGGAACTCATCCGAAATGCCTCTCGCCCGGTAGACGTCGATCACCGCGCCGCGATTTTCGGCATCGATGTCGGACTGCTTGCGCGGCCCGAGCAGATCGTTGGGATTGGCCATCTGGGCGGCGAGGTTGTTCTGATAGGAGCACCCGAAATCGGCGTAGTGCTTGTTCTCGGAAGTCTCGGTCAGATCCTCGGGCCAACGCCCGCATTTGTCGGTCTGTGCCCTCACCGCCACGAAGGCCACGCGGACCGGCGCCGAAGCCTCGGGCACGGCCGACTGATAGGAGGTCATGATGATATTGTTGCGCTTGACGCCTGCGGCCATCGCAAGTCTGGCGAAATCGCGGCTCGCGGCCTGGGCGGCGGCCTGGTTCGCGGAACCCACCGGGGCCGCGATCGTCAGCGCCGGCGCGGCGCTCCTGTCGTAGCCGTCGAGGAAGCCGAGCAGAGTGTCGCGCTGCGAAGCCGTCATGCCGCGATCACCGGCGCCGACCGGGAGGTCAATCTTCTGGTTCTTCTCGGCGATAACGATCGGATGATTGGTGCGGTAGTCGTCCGGAATGGAGCCCACTGTCACACTATCGCGATGGAAGTTGGCGCATCCGGTGAGCGACGCCGCAAGGGCGATCGCCAGGACCGGAGACGCCCCGCGGAATCGTCCGCGGCCGGATTGTGCCGCTGCGATCGTCATCGACTTCGTTGTTGAGTTGGACATGTCCGCTTTCCCGCTCACTTGTAGATGAAGCCGACGACGCCGTGGTAGCGGCCAGGTGGCCTATCGGTCTGCATGGTGCCGTAGACGCGATTGACGCGACCGAGGAACATGCCGGCGCCGTCGCTCGGCGCATTGAAATTATCGTCGGGCTTGGCCAATTCGTTGCGCGCCACGGGCCGCGCCAGATAGGGCGTGATGATGATGACGAGCTCGCTCTCGTTGCGCACGAAGTCGCGGCTGCGGAAGAGCGCGCCGAGCACCGGAATCTTGGTCAGTCCGGGCAATCCATTGACGGCCTGCCTGACGTCGTCGCGGACAAGGCCTGCGATCATCATCGAACCGCCGGAAGGCAGTTCCACCGTCGTATCGGCCAGGCGCTTACGCAGCGACAATGCGTTCATACCGGGGCTTGTCCCGCCGTCGGACAGCGAAACCGATCCCTCGGTTGTCGGCTCGGAAACGGCAGTCCGCACCTTCAGGCTGATGCGGCCGGGTGACAGGACCACCGGCTGGAACTCCAATCCGATGCCGTATTCGATTTTCTCGATGGAATAGGTCTTCAGACCCGTCTGGTTGTCGGTGGAGACGTTGGCCGAAACGCTGTTCACCATGTTGTATTCGCCGCCGACCTTGAAGGTCGCCTTCTCGCCGGACACCGCGGTGAGCGTGGGTTCTGCGAGCGTCTTCATAACGCCGGCCGATTCCATGGCATTGATGTAGGCCTGGATCGAAGACGTCCCGATATTGAAGCTCGAGTTGGACAGCTGCTTGCCGAGGCCGGTGAAATTATCGCTGAGAGCGCCCCAGGAAATGCCGTTGCTGCCGCCGCTGCCGATCATATTGACGCCGAGCTGCTTCATCACCGAGCGGCTGACTTCCGCAACCGTCACCTTCAGCGTCACCTGATCGTCGCCGATGATCTGGAGCAGATTGACGATCTTGGAGACCCGGCGCTCCTGGTCGGGATTGTTGATGTCGACGCCGCCATTGGCGGACCCGCCGGCGGCCGTCTGCGAATATTGGCCGGTCGTCGCTTCACCGCCCGAGACGAAGATGGTGGCCAGGTCGACGGCGCGCTTGGCGTCGAGCGGTGTATCGACATTGCCCGTGAGAATCACATTGTCGTTCAGTAGCTCGACCTTGATCTGCGACGTCGGGAGGAAGCGCTTGAGATAGTCTTCCAGCCCGGCCACGTCGCGTTCGACCGCAAGGTCGAGACTGGCGATCTGCTCGCCGTTGGGGCCGAAGACGAAGATGTTGGTTTCGCCGACCGCCTTGCCGAACAGATAGATGCGGCGCGCCGTGCGCGTCACTGCGTCGGCGACCGCGGGATTGGCGACGAGTATGTCGTAGGCGTCGCTCGGCAGGTCGATGACCACCGACTTGTTGAGGCCGAGCTTGACGCGCTGCGAGGCAACCGAGGCCGTCACACCCGCCGCCCTGTTCGCGGCCTTTGCCTCGACGAGCCCAGGTGCATTGGTGCCGATCAGGAACAGGCCGATTGCGGCCGCCGCGATGACGGGCAGTTTGCCGATTAGCCTCATTTCCTTGCTCCCACTTCGGAAACCTGGCCCGACTTGATCAATCGCACCGTGCCGCGCCGGCCATTGCCGTTCACCAGATAGTCGGCCTCGCCCAGGTTCTTCTCATTCGTGTCGGTGATCGAACGCAGCGCCAGGGTCAGGCGGTCCGCCATCTGCTGCGCCACCGTGATGATCTCCGCCTGCTGCGGCGTGAGCTCCAGCGTCGCGGTCTGGCCGACCCTGGTCTTCTTGCCTTCCTCGTCCTCCTGGATGGTCTGGTCGATGGCCAGGACACGGATGTTCTTCAGGATGGTCTCGGTATTGAAGCCGCTGCCGCCATTGCTGGCGTCGGCCCGCCGGGTCATGATGACGTCGACGAAGTCATTGGGCAGGATGAAGCCGCCGGCGGACGTATCGGCCGATATGGCGGTCGCGACCGCGCGCATGCCGGACGGCAGGATCGAGGACATGAAGCTCTGCCCCTCGCCGACCAGCTTGGAGCGCCGCAACGGCTCACCGGCATACATGGCTACACGCGCCACCGAGCCCTTCAGCTTTTCGACTGCGTCCGGTTCGGCCGCACGGGTGATGAAATTGGCGTTGATGCCGCTCGCCGGCCACTGCTCCCACCTGATGTTGTCACCGAGCTGGCTGCCCATTGCGACATCGCCGGAAAGCGCCAGCACGTCTTGCAGCGCGATCGCCGGCTGCTTGGGAGCGTTGACGACGACTTGAGCCGGCGGCGCCACTACCATGTTCTTCGCGACAAAACCCGCGCCACCCGCCGCGGCCACGGCCACGCTCAGAATAATCAGTCGGGATGCTGGCATTCGTCCGGACCCTTCGCCTCAAGGCAAACCACCTCGCCAAGCCGGACTTTGCAGCCGCAATCGTCAAAACAAGGTTAATGCAATGCTTACGATCGTGATTAATTTAACGTTTACTCAAATTGGACCGAACCGCCTTGCCGTTAACAAAAAAGGGGCCAAGCGCCGCGAGAACCCTTGTCACAGAAACGGATTTTCCGAAGGCAACAAGCTGTTTGGTAGGCGTAAAGCCAGACTCCGTAGCGCACCGAGCGCATCTGAAGATGGCGATATGCTTCAGATCGTGAGCCTATCCAGCGCCCAGACCATCAACGAAGAATCCGGAAAGGTGAGGAGCCCGCCAAGACCAAGCGCGACGCCATAAGGAATGCCTGCGGTCTCGTCGGCGAAATGGCGCAGAAAACGGTTGTGGCCGGTGTAGACCGCAAATGGCGATTTCCGGTAGGCCAGAATGGCGACCGTCAGCAGGCCGCCGATCAATGTCGAGGTCACCAGGTAGCCGATGAGATTGATGTTGAGCCCCATCCATACGGCGGTCGCGGCCAGCAGCTTGGCATCGCCGCCGCCCATGCCGCCGAGCGCGAACAGTCCGAACGTCGCGGCCAGCACCAGGGCACCTGCCGCGAAATGCCCGCCATAGATGGCCCAGTCCATCCCGGTCAAAGGAGCGACCAGAGCGAACGTCGCCACGAGCAGCACCGGCACGCGGTTGGCGATCGTCATCGAAAGCATGTCGGAGATCGCCGCAAACAGCATGCAGAAAGGAAAGACGACGAAGATTACAGCTTCAAGCATGAGACAACACAATGCCTTGAGAAAAGTAACACCCAGTCTAGCCACACGCCATTAACGGTCGGTGAGTGCCGACGATCAAATTCGCGCGCAACCAGATGCTGCAACGAACAAGGGCCGCCTCGAGGCGGCCCTTCTCGTCGAGAGCGACTTCGTCGTCCTCGGTTGATCTTAGTTGGAGTTTTGGACCGCACTGGCAATTGCCTTGAACTTGGTGTTCAGGGCAGTGCCGAGCTGGCCGGCGCCGACCATGATGGCGAGCGCGATGAGGGCGGCGATCAGACCGTATTCGATGGCGGTCGCGCCGGATTCGTCCTTTACGAAACGTGCGATGAGGTTAGACATTCGAGAGCTCCTACTCCACGTGTTACAGCACTTCCGTCAACTTCTCTTGCCGGTTGATCGGATGTGCCAAATCTAGGGGGAAGCCCTTTCGATCGGCTTAATAAATACCCTTACCGATTCCTTTCCGGAGGCGATCCCGTTGCTTGGTTAACCGTGGCCTAAACCTCCAGAGGCGGAGTGGCGGGCAGGAAAAGCGCGGAGATCCGGCCCATCCGCGATTTCGCTAAAACAGCGTATGCTCTCAGGCTTATGACCGCCGAGCCGGCCAATCCTTATCGCGGCCATGCGGCGCTTAACCGTCGGTTCACCAATTTCGTTCATGTTCCGTTGAACAGTCTGCCGCTCCGGAGCGCTTCAATGACCTCGTCGAGATCGCCATTTTCAGTCGTCGCGCTGTTGGCTGTCGCCGCATCCGTCATGCCGGCCAGCGCCGGCGCCGGCATCGAGGTCACCATGAATCAAGCAAAGATCGTCAAGTTGTCGCGCGCGGCCGATACGATCGTCGTCGGCAATCCGGCCATCGCCGATGCCGCCGTGCAGGACGCCTCGACGGTCGTTCTCACCGGCAAAGGTTTCGGCGTGACCAATCTGGTCGTGCTCGATTCCGATGGCAGCCCGATCATAGATGAGCAGGTGACGGTCGTCCGACAAGCCGCGTCCTCGGTGCGCATCTATCGACGCGCCGAAGTCCAGACCATGTCCTGCACGCCCTATTGCGAAAGCTCGTACAAGAGCGAGGCTGAGAAAACGTCCGAAACGGAAATGAACGCAGCCCGCTGAGCTTAAGGACGCAAGCGCCCGCAGGTTAACAGCGGGTTAAGGGCAGCCCACCGAGTTTAACGCTGATCCAAACCGGACCTCAATGGGTGGCCGATAGGTTGCAGCCGACATTGCAAGGGATCGGCAGGAACGGAACATGAGCAGGGCGCCCAAGGGTGGCATGAACGGCAAAGCCGAGGCAAAGCCACGCCCCGGTTTCTTCAGCGACAGGCGCGGCAGCACGGCATTGGAATTCGCAATGCTGGCCATGCCGTTCGCCTTGCTCGTTTTCGCCATCCTGGAGAGCTGCATCTCGTTCGCCGGCCAGGAAGTGATGGCCAACGCCACCGACGATATCGCGCGCCAGCTGCGAACCGGCCAGCTCAAGAAGGCCAACGTCACCGACGCCTCGATCAAGACGCTGATCTGCGACAGGCTGGAGATCATGGTCGCCACGAACTGCCCCGGTTCCGGGTCAAATGCTTCCCTGTTGGTGGACCTGCGCGAATATCCGACCTTCGCCGACGCCGCAGCGGCGGGCTTCAAGATCCAGAACGGCGAAATCGTGCTGACAGGCACGAGCTCGACGACTTTCACGGTGTCGCCGGGGCTGGGGGAATCGAAGAACATGCTGCGGGTTTTCTACAAATGGCCGGTGATCACCGATTTCCTGGCTAAACAGATGGCCAATCTGAATGGCGGCAAGACGCTGCACTTCGCATCGGTGACCTGGCAGAACGAACCATTCGACGACTGAAGCAGGTCGCGTGAGGCGACCTGCTTTGGCTTTTTGATTTTCGGCATGTCTCCCGAAACCGGGTCCACTTCGGGAGACATGCTTCAAGATTGCGGCCGGCCGAGACTTACGGCGGTGTGGGGGTAGGATATGTACCGTGCGGGGGCACAGCGGCGAATTTCGGCTTTCGTGACGAAGGCGGCACGGTTTTGCCTCGATCGCCGCGGCGTCGCGGCAATCGAGTTCGCGTTCATCGTGCCGGTGCTGCTCATCATGTACTTCATCACGATGGAAGCCTCGCAGGCCATCGAAACCAGCAAGAAGGTCAGCCGCATCGGCAGCATGGTGGCGGATCTCGTCACGCAGCAGACCAGCGTCACGAAAGCCGATCTCGACGCGATCATGAAGATCGGCACCTCGACGCTGCAGCCCTACAACCGCTCCACGCCGACGATCATCATCACCGGGATCCAGATCTCCGACGAGGCATCGCCCAAGGCGACGGTGGCCTGGTCGCGCAAGCTCGTGGGCACCACCTATAGCGCCGACGCGGCGAAGACCAGTCCCACCACCGTTCCGCCAACGCTGAATATCCGCAACACCTTCCTTGTCCGGGTGGAAAGCGACCTCGGCTATAAGCCGATCATCACCTGGTCAGCCGACAGTTCGTCGACGCTTGGATTGACCTCGGCCTTCAACAACATATCGATGGGCGAAACGTACTATCTGAGGCCGCGCCGCGGTCCTACGGTTCCTTGCACCGACTGCTGACGGACTAATCCCCGCGAGTTCCCCGCCGCACGATGGCCAGGGCCGTTGCGTAGTCCTTTGATACGGCCAGTTCGAAGCCGCCGGAGTGCGTCGGCTCCAGAAGATCGTAGACGTCCGGAGTCAGCGACTTGAGATTGGTCAGAAACACGGCCAGCCGTCGCTTGGCTTCGGCGTCGAGATCGCTGCGCACGGCATGAGGGCCATATCGCAGCGGAGCCGAGCTCCACAGCACCCGAAGCGACGTCTTCGGGACGCCGGCGGCCGCAAGCCGCAGGATGGTGCCGCCCGTGTCGGTAGGCTGGCCGTCGGCGCCGACAGGCTCCCAGCCGAACAGGCCGTCGGCTTCGCCGTCGCCGAGCATCGCCTCGGCCGCGGTGGCCGACGAGGCGCGCGCCAGGAAAGGTGAATCCTGCGCGATCGGCACGCCTTCGCCGGCCAGTCCGGTCAGCGGCAGGAGGGAACCGGCGACATTGTCGGCGGGCGCGATGGCGATCCGATGCGAGGCGATCGCTGTGAGGCCCGGCACTTTGCCGTCGCGCGTCACCAGCAGGGAACGGACGCCGGCGGCTCCATCGGCATCGACCGGCGCCACCAGCGGCTCGACACAGCCGCAGCGCACCGAAGCCGTAGCGTAGGCGAGCGCCGAATAGACCGCGTACTGTAAGCGGCCGCTCGCCTGAGCCTCGATCAATGCCGCATAGTCGCGAGCAACGACGAACTCGACCTTCATGCCGAGAGCGTTCGTATAGGCATCCGTCAAGCGCGCCAGACCAGGTACCGTGTTGCCGCCTCCAGGCTCGGCGACGATTCCTATGCGAAACGTGCCGATGTCGGCGCGCCAGTCGGCATGCGCCGGCGGGGCCGCGGAGAGCACCGCGAGAGCCGCCGCGCAGGTCCTCAATGCCTGGCTTGCCGTCGATTTTGCGCCCATGCCCATTCTTGCCGCACTCCCTCGATCCGCACCACTTTGCACCAAGCCGTTGCGGTCTGGTATCCGATTTGCCAACGCCGCTGCGGAACTCTATGTCTGGCTGGTTAGATTGGCACGATGGCACCCCTATGGCGCGGGCTTTCCTATTCGTTCTCGATTCTTTCGGCATCGGCGGAGCGGCCGATGCCGAACGCTACGGCGATGCCGGCGCCGACACATTCGGACACATCGCGCAGACTTGCGCCGAGGGCCGCGCGGATCGTGGAGGCCTGCGCCGCGGACCGCTCGCCGTCCCCAACATGATGTCGCTCGGGCTTGCCCGCGCGGCCAAGACGGCAACCGGGCTGACGGTCGACCTCGACGCGCCGCTGCTTGCCGCGTCGTTCCATGGCGCTGCCCAGGAGGTCTCTAGCGGCAAGGACACGCCGTCGGGCCATTGGGAGATTGCCGGCCTGCCCGTGCGTTTCGACTGGGGTTATTTTCCCGACACCGTGCCCGCCTTCCCGGCCGAGCTGACCGGCGCGATCATCCGCGAAGGCAAGGTGCCGGGCATCCTCGGCGATTGCCATGCGCCAGGAACCGAGATCATCGAGCGCTTCGGCGAGGAACACATCCGGACCGGCAAGCCCATCTGTTACACATCGGTCGACTCCGTATTGCAAATCGCCGCGCACGAGACGCATTTCGGCCTGGAGCGGCTCTACGAGCTTTGCCTGACGGTGCGCCGGCTGGTCGATCCGCTCAACATCGGGCGGGTGATCGCGCGGCCCTTCGTCGGCGAGACAAGCGCCACCTTCCAGCGCACCCACAACCGCCGCGACTATGCCGTGCCGCCGCCGGAGCCGACCTTGCTCGACCGGCTGACCGAGCGCGGCAGCAAGGTCATCGCCGTCGGCAAGATCGGCGACATCTTCGCCCATCGCGGCATCGCGGAGGTGCGCAAGGCGGGCGGCAACATGGCGATGTTCGACAAGGCGCTCTCCGCCATGGACGACGCCGGCGAAGGCGATCTGGTCTTTGCCAATTTCGTCGATTTCGATACCGAGTTCGGCCATCGGCGCGATGTCGCCGGCTATGCCGGAGCGCTCGAGGCCTTCGATCGCCGGCTGCCGGAAGCGCTGTCGCGCATCAAGTCGGGCGACCTTCTCATCCTCACCGCCGACCACGGCAACGATCCGACCTGGCGCGGCACCGATCATACCCGCGAACGCGTTCCGGTGATCGGGATAGGGCCGGGACTGAAGGGCGGCGACATCGGGCTCAGGCCGACCTTCGCCGATATCGGCGAAACCATCGCGGATCATCTCGGGCTTGCGCCTGGCCGCCACGGCACCTCTTTCCTCGCGACGATAGGCGGCCATGCCGGAACTGCCTGAAGTCGAAACGGTGCGGCGGGGGCTGCAGCCGGTTCTGGAAGGGGCGCGGCTCGTCAATGTCGAGGCGCGACGGCCAGACCTTCGCTTTCCCTTTCCGGAACGGTTCTCGGAGCGGCTTGCCGGCAAGACCGTGACGGCGCTTGGCAGGCGCGCCAAATATCTGACGATGCACATCGAAAACGGTCCGGTGCTGATCTGCCATCTCGGCATGTCGGGATCGTTCCGCGTCGAAACCGCTGGCAACGGCCACATTCCCGGCAGCTTCCATCACGAGCGCTCGAAGAGCGCGGCGCATGACCACGTCGTATTCGATGTCGACTCCCCGAAGGGCGAGCGGTCCCGCGTCATCTTCAACGACCCGCGCCGTTTCGGCTTCATGCTGTTTGCCGAAGGCGCGCCGGACGCGCATCCAATGCTGGCGGGGCTGGGCATCGAGCCGACCGGCAATGCGCTCGACGGTCCTCTGCTCGCCTCGTTGCTCGAAGGCCGCAGATCGCCGCTCAAGGCCGCGTTGCTCGACCAGCGGCTGATCGCCGGGCTCGGCAACATATATGTGTCGGAAGCGCTGTGGCGCGCCGGCCTGTCGCCGCTGCGCGAAGCCGGCACCATAGCCGGCTCCGGCAAGAGAGCGAAAGAGCAATGCGAACGCCTGGCCGCCGCCATCCGCTCGGTCATCGCCGACGCGATCGCCGCCGGCGGTTCCTCGCTGCGCGACTATGTCCAGGCAGACGGGTCGCTTGGCTATTTCCAGCATTCCTTCGCGGTCTATGACCGCGAAGGCGAGCCATGTCCGAAACCGGGCTGCAGCGGCCATATCAAGCGGATCGTGCAGAGCGGCCGATCCACCTTCTATTGCCGGACCTGTCAGCGGTGAGCTAGACCGGTCTCCTCAATCGAAGCGAGGAGACGATGCCATGGCCTATGAAACCATTCTCGTGGAGACACGCGGCAAGGTCGGGCTGATCACGCTGAACCGGCCGAAGGCGCTCAATGCCCTGAATTCGCAGGTGCTGGCCGAGATCGTGGCGGCGGTGAACACGCTCGGCGCCGATGCCGGCATCGGCGCGATGGTGCTCACAGGTTCGGAAAAAGCCTTCGCGGCCGGCGCCGACATCAAGGAAATGCAGGCGATCTCCTTTGTCGACGCCTATACTGGAGACTTCTTTGTCGGGTGGGAGGAGCTCACCCGGGCGCGCAAGCCGATCATCGCCGCGGTCGCCGGCTATGCGCTTGGCGGCGGCTGCGAGCTGGCCATGATGTGCGATTTCATCATCGCAGCCGACAACGCAAAGTTCGGCCAACCCGAGATCACGCTCGGCGTCATGCCGGGCATGGGAGGATCGCAGCGATTGACCCGCTTCGTCGGCAAGTCGAAGGCGATGGACATGTGCCTGACCGGGCGGATGATGGACGCTGCCGAGGCCGAGCGCTGCGGACTGGTGTCGCGAGTGGTGCCGGCGGCCGAGCTGGTCGAGGAGGCGCTGAAAGCGGCAGCGAAGATCGCCGAGTTTTCCCTGCCGTCGGTGATGATGACGAAGGAAGCCGTCAACCGCGCTTTCGAGACGACGCTTGCCGAGGGGCTGCGCTTCGAGCGCCGCCTTTTCCACTCGCTGTTTGCGCTCGATGACCAGAAGGAGGGTATGGCCGCCTTCGTCGAGAAGCGGAAGCCGAATTTCAGCAACCACTAGGGCTTGTCGGCCTAATGCGTGCCGCGATTTTGGCAAGAAGCCGGGCATGCACAAAGACAACGGCTTTAGGCGCGCAGACCCGTTTCAGCGAGGCGCGGCTTCAAGGCCAAAAAGACCGCGAAGCGGCGTTGACGCGCCGGAAAAGCTGAACTATAAGCCGCACCAACCGAGGCGGCCCGTGGCTGCC
The DNA here is from genome assembly GCF_003952605.1 of Mesorhizobium sp. M1A.F.Ca.IN.022.06.1.1. Taxonomy (NCBI): domain Bacteria; kingdom Pseudomonadati; phylum Pseudomonadota; class Alphaproteobacteria; order Hyphomicrobiales; family Phyllobacteriaceae; genus Mesorhizobium; species Mesorhizobium sp. M1A.F.Ca.IN.022.06.1.1. The sequence goes on from NZ_CP034455.1 coordinate 2,451,613, forward strand.
CGTTTGTTTTTTGCGCCCTGCGACCCGCTGGCGCCCACCAGATCAGAAGAGAGGCATCATGGCCAATACGTCCTCGGCCAAAAAGGCAACGCGCAAGATCGCCCGCCGGGCGGCGATCAACAAGAACCGTCGGTCGCGCGTCCGCACCTATGTTCGCCAGGTCGAAGAGGCGCTCGCCGCCGGCGACAAGGCTGCTGCGCTCGAAGCGCTCAAGGCCGCGGAGCCGGAATTGATGCGCGCCGCAACCAAGGGTGTCCTCCACAAGAACACGGCTTCCCGCAAGGTTTCGCGGCTGGCCCAGCGGGTCAAGGTGCTGTCGGCCTGACCGACTTCCCTTTAGAACCGTTATCCTTGAACCCGGCCGCACAGGCCGGGTTTTTTCGTTTGCCGGCAAGTACTTAAAAAGAACGGTCGGACAACGACGCTTGGGCCGAATTTCAAAGTAGCCAATGTTTTGCCGGCATATACATAATCGCTCATGTCGACGACCGCTGGATGCGGGCACGACCATAGATGAGCCTGCCACAAAATCCATATAATTTTCAAAAGCTTACAGACGGTCATCCACAGCTTGTTCAACTCGCGGAGGAGCGGCGGGGGACAAGTAGCTGTCAAGAGAATTATTTCAGAAAATTTCCGAAGGTGTGGCCTTTTTCACATTCCACGGAAAAGGGTTTGAATCACAATGGCTTTATGAAAATGGGCCGCAGTGGCACCTGCTTTGAACACGTCTCCGGTAACCAGATTCGTTAAAAATCCGTTAGACGTGGCCTTGCCCTATCCACAGCGATTTCGGTAATGTCCATCCATCGAAGGGACGGGCACCTGCCCTTAACCCAGCCTGAATCGGCCAGCAAAAAATGGCGGAATTCATGACGCGGAGCAATTCCGCGTGCGGCTTGGTTTGTCTCTTCGGTGCGGGTAGGGGACTGGCGTAATTGTACATGGCAGTCGACGTTGGGCCGGCATTTTCGCCGGGCGGTGTTGCATTGTCTTGGCATGATCAAGCCGGCTTGCGAGAGCCGGCAGAGGTCCCTTGCGCAACGTTGCAACGATATCGCCGGCGGCGGCGATAGAGGCGCAGCGAAAAACGTCGCCGGACCCAGGGTGCAGGAGGCGCACTCCCGGCGGAAAAAGGGTACGAGAGACAAGGAACTTGATCATGCAGAGCGGCATCGAAGGGGAGATTGCGGGCGAACTCCCATTCCCAGCAACTATCGTCGGAGGGGACGACATGGCGGCATCCAGCGACGCTGAACAGAAGTTCGAGCGGGTCAAGGCCCAATTGAAGGCGCGTCTGGGAGCCGAGGTCTATTCGAGCTGGTTTGGCCGCATGAAGGTTGCCGAGGCGTCGCGCGGAATGGTCCGCATCTCCGTACCGACGGCCTTCCTGCGGTCGTGGATCAACGGCCATTACCTTGATCTTATCGCCGAACTGTGGAGGCACGAGGATCCCGACCTTCTCAAGATCGAGATCGTCGTGCGGACCGCCACGCGGCAGGGCCGCAACAATGTCGAGCCGGAGATCGCGCCGGCGCGCAAGATGACTAAGCAGGCCCAGACCGCGCTTGCCGCCGGCACCGCGAGCGCCGGTCGGGTGGAACGGACGCCGGCGCCCCGCCAGGGCGTGCCAGTGGAGACCGAGTTCCGCCACAATGTGCTGGGGTCGCCGCTCGACCCGCGCTACACTTTCACTTCGTTCATCGAAGGCCCTTCGAACCGTGTTGCTTTCGCGGCGGCCAAGGCGGTGGCGGAATCGCAGTCGAGCGCGGTGCGCTTCAACCCGCTCTTTCTCCATGCGACCGTCGGCCTGGGCAAGACGCATCTGTTGCAGGCGATCGCGGCGGAATCGCTGCGGCACAATCCGAAATCGCGCGTGGTCTACCTGACGGCGGAATATTTCATGTGGCGCTTCGCCACCGCGATCCGTGACAACAATGCGCTGACGCTCAAGGAGCAGCTGCGCGACATCGATCTGCTGATAATCGACGACATGCAGTTCCTGCAGGGCAAGTCGATCCAGCACGAGTTCTGCCATCTCATCAACATGCTGCTCGACAGCGCCAAGCAGGTGGTGGTCGCCGCCGACCGGCCGCCGTCTGAACTGGAGTCGCTGGAGCCGCGGGTGCGCTCGCGCCTCAACGGCGGCGTGGCGCTCGAAATGTCGGCACCGGATTTCGGCATGCGCCTCGGCATGCTGAAGCTGCGCCTTGCCACTGCCAAGATCGACGATACCTCGCTCGACATTTCGGATGAGATCCTCGATCACGTCGCCAGAACGGTGACGGGCAGCGGGCGCGAGCTCGAAGGCGCCTTCAACCAGCTTCTGTTTCGCCAGTCCTTCGAGCCGCAGATCACTATCGACCGCATCGACGAGATCCTCGGCCATATCTACCGCTCGGGCGAGCCGAAGCGGGTGCGTATCGAGGACATCCAGCGCATCGTGGCGCGCCACTATAACGTTTCGAAGACGGAACTGCTCTCAAACCGTCGCACGCGCACCATCGTCAAACCGCGGCAGGTAGCGATGTATCTCTCCAAGGTGATGACGCCGCGCTCGCTGCCGGAGATCGGACGCCGTTTCGGCGGCCGCGATCACACGACGGTTCTGCACGCCGTGCGCAAGATCGAGGATCTTTCCGGCGCCGACAACACGCTGGCACAGGAACTCGAACTGCTCAGAAGGCTGATCAACGAGCAGGCCTGAGCGCTTCGCCCGCTTTATCCCCAGAAAGCCCGCGCAACCGGCTGGAACCGGTGCCGCGGGCTTGCGTTTGCAGGGTTTTTACTGTCAGCTTACATAGATTCTGAGCTTTTCGGAGCTTTTGCGGGACGCCGCTGCCCGGTGACCCGCTCATTCATTGAAGCGAGCCTGTTTCGTCATGCGTGTTATCCTGGAACGATCCAATCTCCTGAAGTCCCTCAACCACGTCCATCGCGTGGTGGAGCGGCGCAACACCATACCGATCCTGTCGAATGTGCTGCTCAGCGCCGAGGGCGCCAGCCTGGAAATGAAGGCCACCGACCTCGACCTTGAAGTGACCGAAGCCACGCCGGCCAAGGTCGAGCGCGGCGGCGCGACGACGGTTCCGGCGCATCTGCTCTACGACATCGTGCGCAAGCTGGCCGACGGCGCCGAGGTGATGCTGAAGACCGACGAGGACGGCAACGCTATGACCGTCACGTCCGGGCGCTCCAGCTTCCGCCTGCAGTGCTTGCCGCAGTCCGATTTCCCGGAGCTTTCGGCCGGCTCCTTCTCGCACATCTTCCGGCTCGATTCGGTAGCGCTCAAGGGCCTGATCGAGAAGACGCAGTTCGCGATCTCGACCGAAGAGACGCGCTACTATCTCAACGGCATCTTCCTGCACACGCATGAGGCGGGCGGCAAGCTGAAGCTGCGCTCGGTCGCGACCGACGGGCACCGACTGGCGCGCGCCGAGATCGACGCGCCGGCAGGCTCCGAAGGCATGCCCGGCATCATCATCCCGCGCAAGACGGTGAGCGAGCTGCAGAAGCTGGTCGACGACCCTGATATCGCGGTGACGACGGAACTGTCGGATACCAAGATCCGCTTCACCATCGGCAGCGTCATCCTGACCTCGAAGCTGATCGACGGCACCTTCCCCGATTATCAGCGCGTCATCCCGACCGGCAATGACAAGAAGCTGGTTATCGACCGCCAGAGCTTTGCCGCCGCCGTCGACCGCGTCTCGACCATTTCGTCCGAGCGCGGCCGAGCCGTGAAACTGTCGATCAATGACGGCCAGCTCACGCTCGCCGTCAACAATCCGGATTCCGGCAGCGCAACCGAGGAGCTGGCGGCCGACTACTCGTCCGACCCGATCGAGATCGGCTTCAACGCCAAATATCTGCTCGACGTCGCCGCCCAGCTCACCGGTTCGGAAGCCAAGTTCATGCTGGCGGATGCCGGGTCTCCGACGCTGATCCACGACATGGCCGACGAGACCGCGCTCTACGTGCTGATGCCGATGCGGGTCTAGGCTTTGTCTCTTTTGTTGACGCAATTCCGGACGGAAAACCGCTATGCACTTTTCCTGGAATTGCTCTAGCAGGCCTCACATGTCGCCGTGACCTCGGACGCCAAACAGCTTCGGCAGCAGAGCTATATAAGTAAGCTTACACTTACAAATTTTCGCAACTATGCGGGACTTTCGCTTGATCTCGGCCCCGGCGCTGTCGTGCTGTCCGGCGACAATGGCGCCGGCAAGACCAATCTGCTCGAAGCCGTTTCGCTGCTGACGCCGGGGCGCGGGCTGCGCCGCGCGCCTTACGCCGACGTCGCCCGCGAGGGCGGCGATGGCGGCTTTGCCTTGCATGCGCGCATCGAAGGACCGGAAGGTCAGGTCGAAATCGGCACCGGCATTGCCGGCGGCGATGGTGCCGCGGAAGGCGGCAGGCGCGTGCGCATCAACGGCGCGCCGGCAAAATCGGCCGAGGATATGCTCGAATGGCTGCGGGTCGTCTGGCTGACGCCGGCGATGGACGGGCTGTTTCCAGGGCCGGCCGCCGACCGCCGCCGCTTCCTCGACCGGCTGGTGCTGGCGATCGACCCGGGCCATGGGCAGCGCGCGCTCGATTACGAGAAGGCGATGCGTGGCCGTAACCGTTTGCTTACGGAAGGCTCGCGCGACAGCGGCTGGTTCGACGCGATCGAGATGCAGATGGCCGAAACCGGAGTGGCGATCGCGGCGGCCAGGGCCGAGCTGGTGCGACTGCTTGCGGCCATGATCGACAAGCTGCCGGGCAGCGGCCCGTTTCCGCAGGCCGACATCAGCCTCGCCGGCGAATTGGAAAGCGAAATCGCGGTCACACCGGCAGTCGACGTCGAGGAGCGATTCCGCGCCATACTCGCCAATGGCCGCGAGCGCGACCGCGCCGCCGGCCGCACGCTCGACGGTCCGCACCGCTCCGACCTCGCGGTCCGGCACCGGCCGAAGTCGATGCCGGCCGAATTGTGCTCGACCGGCGAGCAGAAGGCGCTGCTTGTCGGCATCGTGCTGTCGCATGCGCGGCTGACCGACGAGATGTCGGGCCTGACGCCGATCCTGTTGCTCGACGAGATCGCCGCGCATCTCGACAGCGGCCGGCGCGCGGCGCTGTTTTCCATCCTCGAAGAGCTCAACTGCCAGGCCTTCATGACCGGCACCGACGCGGCGCTGTTTTCCAGCCTTGCCGGGCGGGCGCAATTCCTGACGGTCGATCACGGCAGCGTCGGCCCGACCGGCTGAACTGTCGAAGAGTTGAAAGCGCCTTGCACACGAGCAAGGCTTTGTCCTGCGGGACAAGGCTTTCCCTTGTCCGTGCATATGCATGACAAGGCTTCGCCTTGCATGTCAGTGACACGGCTTCGCCTTGCATGTGCATGACAAGGTTTCCTGCCCGCTATATGGTCCGGCCATGACGAATGCTGCACTCACCGACGAAGAGCTTGAGCGCTATGCCCGCCACATCGTGCTGCCCGAAATCGGCGGCCCCGGCCAGCAGAAGCTGAAGCGGGCGCGGGTGCTGGTGATCGGCGCCGGCGGGCTTGGGGCGCCTGTGCTCGAATATCTCGCGGCGGCCGGCGTCGGCACGCTCGGCATCGTCGACGACGATGATGTCTCCTTGTCCAACCTGCAGCGGCAGGTGATCCATGGCAGCGATACGATCGGCATGGCGAAGACCGACAGCGCTTCGGCGGCGATCATGCGCATCAACCCCAATGTCAGGGTGGAACTGCATCGCCTCAGGCTGACCGAGCAAAATGCCCCTGCCCTCGTCGCCCAGTACGATATCGTGGTCGACGGCTCCGACAATTTCGAGACACGCTATGCTCTGGCCGATGCCTGCGCCCAGGAAAAGAAGCCCCTGGTCACTGCCGCCGTTGGCCGCTTCGACGGCTCGGTGACGGTGCTGAAGCCATTTGAAACGGGCGCCGATGGCCAGCGCAATCCAGGCTACCGCGACCTTTTTCCGGAAGCGCCGCCCGAAGGGCTGGTGCCATCCTGCGCCGTTGCCGGCATCGTCGGCGCTCTGACGGGCGTCATCGGCACGCTGGAGGCAATGGAAGCGATTAAGCTGATCGCCGGCATCGGCGAGCCGCTGGTCGGCCGGCTGCTGCTTTACGACGGGCTGACCGCCCGTTTCGACACCGTCCGCTACAAGGCAGTCTGAGCGCATGGATCAGACGGCCACTCTCCTCGTCAGCGAGCTTCCGCCGGACTTCGCGCAGTGGGACGAATTGCTGGCGCTGATCCGGCGCGCCTTCGCCTATATGGACCGCGTCATCGACCCGCCGTCCTCGGCGCATCATCTCACACCCGAAAACCTCAAGAGCAAGGCGGGGCAAGAAACGGCGTTCCTGGCCATGGAGAACGGCCGGATCGTCGGCTGCGTCTTTGCGTTGGAGCGGGCAGACGATTTCTATGTCGGCAAGCTTGCCGTCGAGCCCAGCCTCCAGGGGCAAGGCATAGGCGGACGGCTGATGCAGGCCGTCGACGATCTTGCCCACCGACGCGGCAAGCAGGCCCTCGAGCTGCAGACGCGTATCGAGCTTACGGCGAACCACGCGGCCTTCGCCCGGCTCGGCTTTCGCGAGACCGGGCGCACCGCGCATGCGGGTTACGACAGGCCGACCTCGATCACCATGCGCAAGGTGCTGTCTTGAGCCTCGCGCTCAGCCCGGAGGAACAGGCAACCGCCGCCGGTAAGGACGGCGCGGGAATGGCGATGCGCATCGTCGCCGAGAGCGCGCGCCTGCTCGGCGCGCCACGGCTGATCCCGATCTGTTCGGCGCATATCGACGGCGCGCTCTATCATGGCGATTCCGGCACGCTGTTCGCCGAGCGGCTGGTCGAAGGAGGCGCCAGGGTCGCAGTGCGCTCAACGCTCAATGTCGGGGCGCTCGACCTGACGGGCTGCTCGCGCATTCGCCTGGAAGAACCGCAGCGCGGCATGGCGCGGCGGATGATGGATGCCTATCGCAAGCTCGGCTGCGAGCAAAGCTGGACCTGCGCGCCCTATCAGGCCGGGCACAGGCCGGCACAGGGCAGCGATGTCGCCTGGGGCGAGTCCAATGCGGTGGTGTTCTGCAATTCGGTGCTGGGCGCCCGCACCAACCGCTACGGCGATTTCCTCGACATCGCCTGCGCCATCACCGGCCGCGCACCGGATTATGGCCTGCACCGGGCCGAGAACCGCCGGGCGCGGCTGGTGTTCGACGTCTCGGGCCTATTGCCTTCCTTCCTCGCTTCCGAGATCGCCTGGCCGGTGCTGGGCAGCCTCTATGGCCGCGAGGTCGGGGATACGATCGGCGTCGTCGTCGGCATCGCCAATCATCCCGGCGACGACGCGCTAAAGGCCTTCGGCGCCGCTGCCGCTTCCTCCGGCGCGGTCGGGCTGTTCCACATTGCAGGCGTCACGCCAGAGGCGCCGAACGTCGAAACCATTCTGGCCGAGCCGAAACCGGAGGCGGTGATCCACGTCACGCCGCAGATGGCGGCGAAGGCTCGCGCCGGCCTGTCGACGGCGGCGGTGCCGAAAACCATCGATGCGGTCGCCATTGGCAGCCCGCATCTGTCCTTTGCCGAGTTCGAGATGCTGGAGCGGCTGATTGCCGGAAGACGGCTCGCCGTGCCGATCTATGCCTGCACCGGCCGTCATGTGCTTGCCTTCCTGGAGCAGGACGGCCGGCGGAAGAGGCTCGAAGCGAGCGGGGTCGTCATCGTTGCCGACACATGCGTGGTGGTGACGCCGATCATGCCGGAACTTGCCGGCGGCGTGCTTATGACCAATTCGGGCAAGTTCGCGCATTACGCTCCGGGCAACACCGGCTATGCGGTGCTCTATGCCTCGCTCGCCGATTGCGTCGAAAGCGCGGTCGCCGGCAAGCCGCGCTTCACGGACCTCGCCGCATGAGCGCCGCCACGGAGATATTGGTACGGGGCAAGGCCGGTAAAGGCGAAGCGCTGGTGCTGACGGCGCCGATCAGCTTCTGGGGCGGCGTCGACCCGAAGACAGGCCGCATCGCCGATGTCCGCCACCCGCAGCATGGCGAGGTGATCTCCGGCCGGGTGCTGTTCCTGCCGGGCACCATCGGCTCCTCGTCGGCTTCGGCAGTGCTGATGGAACTGGTCCACAACGGCCGCGGGCCGGCAGCCCTTATCCTGCACGAGCCGGACGCCATTCTTCTGCTCGGCCTGATCGTCGCGCGCGAAATGGGCTGGGAAACGCCTATGGCGGTGCGGCTCGGACGCGGTGTGTTCGACGCCTATCGCGGAAGCACCGTCAAAGTCGACGACGACGGCGCCGTGAGCGTCGCCGCCTGAACAACCCGTGGTTTTTCAGGTCCTGAGCGGCAACACACGGTCCGGCGGGCGATGGCCGTCGAAGAAGGCGCGAATGTTGATGATCACCTTCTCGCCCATGTCGATGCGGCCTTCGAGCGTCGCCGAGCCCATATGCGGCAACAGAACGACCTTGCCCTTGTGGGCGAGCTTCAACAGCTTGCTGTTCAGCGCCGGCTCGTGCTCGTAGACGTCGAGGCCGGCGCCGGCGATCTTGCCGTCCTGGATGAGTTTGATCATCGACTCTTCGTCGATGATGTCGCCCCGCGCTGTGTTGACGATGTAGGCCGCCGGCTGCATCAGCGCCAGCCGCCGGGCCGACAGCAGATGAAAGGTCGCCGGCGTCGACGGGCAGTTGACCGAGATGATATCCATCCGGGCGAGCATCTGGTCGAGGCTTTCCCAATAGGTCGCTTCCAATTCGTCCTCGACCGCCGGCAGCACGCGGTGGCGGTTGTGGTAGTGGATGGACAGGCCGAACGCCTTGGCGCGCCTGGCGACCGCCGTGCCGATACGGCCCATGCCGACAATGCCCAGGCGCTTGCCCCAGATGCGGCGGCCGAGCATCCATGTCGGGGACCAGCCGGCCCATTTCTTCTCGCCGGTGAGCACGTTGGCGCCTTCGGCCAGCCTGCGCGGCACGGCGAGCATCAGCGCCATGGTCATGTCGGCGGTGTCTTCGGTGAGCACGTTCGGCGTGTTGGTGACGGTGATGCCTTTCTTGGCAGCCGCCGAGACGTCAATCTTGTCGACGCCGTTGCCGAAATTGGCAATCAGCTTGAGGTTCTCGCCGGCCTGGGCGATCAGCGCGGCATCGATGTGGTCGGTGATGGTCGGGACCAGCACGTCGGCTTCCTTGACCGCCGCAACCAGCTCAGGCTGGGTCATCGGCCGGTCCTCGACGTTGAGGCGCGCGTCGAACAGTTCGCGCATGCGGGTCTCCACCGGATCGGGCAGCTTGCGCGTGATGACGACGAGGGGCCGTTTTTTACCTGCCATTGTTTCCCCGAAGCTTCCTCGAAACCGATCTCGTTGAGACCTCTTTAACCAAGACAAGCGAAACTTGAAGCCAGTCGCGGTATCAGCCCACTCCTGTAACAAGCGGTGCCGCCGAAGACAAAGAAAAAGGGGCGCTCCTCCCACGGACCGGCGCCGAAAGGAATGAACGTGTCTGGTTTCGCCTCGCTCCGCCTGGCTTTCAGCGCAGCCGTTCTCGGCACTCTGCTTTGGGCGCCGCAGACATCCGCGCAAGGCGCGGCCACGTCGGCGCAGACCGTGACGCTGGGGCCGAGCGGCCTGCCGCTGCCGCGCTTCGTCAGCCTGAAATCCGGACGCGTCAACTCGCGCGTCGGTCCGGGCGCCAACTATTCCGTCGACTGGATGTATATGAAGGCCGGACTGCCGATGGAAATCATCCAGGAATTCGACACCTGGCGCCGCGTGCGTGACGCCGACGGCTCCGAAGGCTGGATCAACCAGTCGCTGCTTTCGGGCCGCCGCACCGCGATCGTCGCCCCCTGGCAGCGCGGCAAGGGCGGCCGAATCAATCTGCTCGACGATCCCGACAAGGACGCCGGCGTTGTCGCCATCCTCGAGCCAGGCGTGATGGGCTCGATCAAGAAGTGCGACGGTCAGTGGTGCGAGATGACCTTCGACGGCCATACCGGCTGGGTCGCCCAGTCGCAGGTCTGGGGCGCCTACCCGGGAGAAAAGGTCAAGAACTGATCTGGACCATGATCTGATCCAAACCGTAGGTCAGCGTAGCAAAACCGGTTCCGACTTTTCGCGATCATGGTCTTCGAGCCGCATCGCCAGATCGACAGGCCTCATCGCGGGCAGATCAGTCGCGGCGCTTGGGGCGCAGCCTCACCACGATATCGACGTTGGCGATCTCCATGCCTTCCGGAGGCTGCGGCAGGTTGGAGACGCTCACCGGGCCGCTGGCGATATCGAAGATCCGGTTCTCGCCCTCGACATAGAAGTGGTGGTGATCGGAAGTGTTGGTGTCGAAATACGTCTTCGACCCTTCGACGGCGAGGATGCGCAGCATGCCGGCCTGGGTGAATTGATGAAGGGCATTGTAGACGGTGGCCAGCGAAACCGGCACACCGGCGGCGATCGCCTCTTCATGCAATTCTTCGGCCGAAAGGTGACGGTCGCCCTTGGCGAAAAGCAGGTCGGCCAGCGCAATGCGCTGGCGCGTCGGCCTCAGGCCGGCTTCGCGAACCCGCTTGTCCACAGCGACATTTTCCTTCCGGCAGCCCGAATCCATCTATCCCGTCTAAGCTTGCAAGCCCCATAGACCGGTCCAGAATGGCAAAAAGAGGTCAATGCCAAAAACTGGACACCACCCGACATATATTCTGTCGCCCAAATGCGATCAATAGCGCGCATTGACCCAGGCAGGCGCACGGGTTAAGCGCAAACGCCGGTTTCCGGCCACAAACAGAGTGTGTTAGGAAACCAACGACATGGGCGCCCTGCCGCCCGGAACGAGAACGGGGACGGAATTAATGGCGGGTCAAAAGTCCAGCTACGACTACGAGGAACTGCTTGCCTGCGCCCGCGGCGAGCTGTTCGGACCGGGAAACGCCCAGCTGCCCTACCCGCCGATGCTGATGTTCGACCGCATCACCGAGATCAGCGAGACCGGCGGCGCCTTCGACAAGGGCTTCATCCGTGCCGAGTTCGACATCAAGCCGGATCTTTGGTTCTTCGCCTGCCATTTCATCGGCAATCCGATCATGCCGGGTTGCCTCGGCCTCGACGCCATGTGGCAATTGACCGGCTTCTATCTCGGCTGGCTCGGCGAACCCGGCAAAGGCATGGCGCTGTCGACCGGCGAGGTGAAGTTCAAGGGCATGGTGACGCCATCGGTCAAGAAGGTCGAATATGGCGTCGACTTCAAGCGCGTGATGCGTGGCCGCCTCGTGCTCGGCATCGCCGACGGCTGGCTCAAGGCGGATGGCGAACCCATATACGCGGCAACGGATCTGAAGGTGGGCCTGTCCAAGCAGTCCGCCGCCTGATCGCCATCGCCACGGGCCCTGGCGTGTCCGGCGGATGCGCAAGGACGCCGCGGTTTTATTTTGCGTATGATCGAAGGCGGAAACCAATTAGGTTTTTCGTCAAACTACGCCGGAAGGAGTTGCGAATGAGACGCGTCGTAGTGACAGGCCTCGGCATTGTGTCGTCGATCGGCAACAACGCCAATGAGGTGCAGGCCTCGCTTTACGATGCCAAGTCCGGCATCAGCTTTTCCAATTCCTTCGCCGAGCACGGTTTTCGCTGCCAGGTATGGGGCGCGCCGACGCTCGACCCGTCGGCGATGATCGACCGCCGCGCAATGCGTTTCCTGAGCCAAGGCGCTGCCTGGAACCATGTCGCCATGGATCAGGCGATCGCGGACGCCGGGCTCGGCGAGAGCGACATCACCAATGAGCGGACCGGCATCGTGATGGGCTCCGGCGGACCGTCTACCAGGACCATCGTGGAAGCCGCCGAAACGACGCTCAAGAACGGCAGCCCGAAGCGGATCGGTCCGTTCGCGGTGCCGAAGGCGATGTCGTCGACCGCTTCAGCCACCTTGGCCACCTGGTTCAAGATCCACGGCGTGAATTACTCGATCTCGTCCGCCTGCTCGACCTCCGCGCACTGCATCGGCAATGCCTGTGAGCTGATCCAGTGGGGCAAGCAGGATATGATGTTCGCCGGCGGCCACGAGGATCTCGACTGGACGATGTCGGACCTGTTCGACGCCATGGGCGCCATGTCGTCGAAATTCAACGACAAGGCATCGGCCGCTTCGCGCGCCTATGATGTCAACCGCGACGGCTTCGTCATCGCCGGCGGCGCGGGCGTTCTGGTGCTGGAAGAGCTGGAGCACGCCAAGGCGCGCGGCGCCAAGATCTATGCCGAGATCGTCGGCTACGGCGCGACCTCCGACGGCTACGACATGGTGGCGCCGTCCGGCGAAGGCGCCGTGCGCTGCATGCGGCAGGCGCTTGCAACCGTCTCGACGCCGGTCGACTACATCAACACGCACGGCACATCGACGCCGGTCGGCGATTCCAAGGAAATGGGCGCCATCCGCGAGGTGTTCGGCGACCACATGCCGTATATCACCTCGACCAAGTCGCTGACCGGCCATTCGCTCGGCGCCGCAGGCGTCCAGGAATCGATCTACTCCATCCTGATGATGCAGGGCGGCTTCATCGGCGAGAGCGCCCATATCGAGGAGCTCGATCCCGAATTCGAGGGCATGCCGATCGTGCGCAAGCGCATCGACAACGCCAAGATCGACACCGTCCTGTCCAACTCCTTCGGTTTCGGTGGCACCAACGCAACGCTGATTTTCCAGCGCTATTCCGCATAAGGATTGCCTTTTATGGAAGGGTTGATGAAGGGCAAGCGCGGGCTTGTCATGGGGGTCGCCAACGATCATTCGATCGCCTGGGGCATCGCCAGGAAATTGTCCGAACACGGGGCGGAACTCGCCTTCACCTATCAGGGCGACGCCTTCGGGCGGCGGGTCAAGCCGCTGGCCGAGAAGCTCGGTGCCTCGCTGGTCGTGCCTTGCGACGTCGAGGACAGCGCCTCGGTCACCGCAACCTTCCAGACGCTTCGCGAAGCCTGGGACGGCCTGGATTTCGTCGTTCACGCCATCGGCTTCTCCGACAAGAACGAGCTCAAGGGCCTCTACGCCGACACCAGCCGCGACAACTTCGTCCGCACCATGGTGATCTCCTGCTATTCCTTTACCGAGATCGCCCGCAATGCCGCCGCGCTGATGACGAACGGCGGCTCGATGATCACGCTGACCTATGCCGGGTCGGTGCGGGTCATGCCGAACTACAACGTCATGGGCGTCGCCAAGGCCGGACTCGAGGCGAGCGTGCGCTATCTCGCCAACGATTACGGCCCGCGCGGCATTCGGGTGAACGGCATCTCGGCAGGACCGGTGCGGACGCTCGCCGGCTCAGGCGTATCCGACGCACGCCACATGTTCTCTTATCAGCAGCGCAATTCGCCGCTACGGCGCACCGTCACCATCGACGAGGTTGGCGGCTCGGCGCTCTACCTGCTGTCCGATCTGTCTTCGGGAGTCACAGGCGAGATCCACTATGTCGATTCCGGCTATCACATCGTCTCCATGCCGACGCTAGAGGAACTGAAGCAGAACGACGGCCCCCGCGAATAATTCGCTAACGAAAAAAGCACCTTCCAGTAAAATTGGAGGCATTGGCGGAAACCCATTTTAAGGAGGTATCCGCTAAACGGCCCTGTAGTTCAGGGACCTTGCATGTCTGCAGTCAGCAACCCGAAGCGAACACCGCTGTTCCGGCTGATCACCATCGCCAGCTCGGCCATGGGCAGTTTTATCCTCGGACTCTGGGGGTTGCGCTTCGGCTTCGGCGACGGCCTGGCCGGCATGTCTGCCGGGACGATGGCGGCTATCATCGCCGCGCTCTGTGCCCTTTCCGCCGGCGGCGCCGCGATGTCCTTCTTCGCAGGCATCGATGAATCGGCCGAATACGTCTTCAAGGAAACCCATTTCGACAAGATGACCGGCCTGCTGACGCGCCAGGCGATCGTCGGAAAGGTCGCGGCGGCGGCAGCGGAAACGCTGGAGACCGGCGAACCGGTCTACTTGATCGATATCGACATCGACCGCTTCAAGCAGATCAACGACGCCATCGGCTACAGTCATGGCGACGAGCTGATCCGCGCCTTCACCAAAAGGCTGAAGGAGAGCATGCCGGAGGATGTCGTGATCGGACGGCTCGGCGCCGGCGAATTCGCCGTGCTCTTGCCGGACCGTGAGATCCGGGGATATCTCGAACGGTTCCTCGAAACATTCATCAACCGCATGATGGAGCCCTACCAGCTCCAGACGCATCTGCAGTCGGTCAGCATGTCCGTCGGCATCGTGGCGATGCCGAAGGACGGCGTCGATCCGGTGCTCATCCTTCGCCGTTCGAACCTGGCGCTGCAGAATGCGCGCGCAGGCGGCATCGGCAACTGGTCGGTCTTCCACGCCGACATGGGCCGCGTTGCGGACCACCGGCAATGGATTGAATCGGAGCTGAAAACCGCCTTCGACCGCGGCGACTTCAACCTCCACTACCAGCCGCAATTCGACCTGCAGGGCGGCCGTGTCGTCGGCTATGAAGCGCTGATCCGGTGGAAGCATCCGGAACGCGGCATGATCCCGCCGATGGAATTCATTCCGATCGCCGAGGAAACCGGCATGATCAACCCGATCGGCGAATGGGTGCTGCGCAAGGCTTGCAGCGACGCCCAGTACCTGCCGGAGGATTGCTTCGTCGCCGTCAACATCTCGCCGGTCCAGTTCATGACCAGGGACTTCGTCGGCATCGTGCGCCAGACCATGGCATCGACCGGCATCAAGCCGTCGCGGCTGGAACTCGAAGTCACCGAAACGGCGATGATGCAGGACCGCGACCGCGCGGCCGTCATCCTGCGGCAACTCGCCGAGATGGGCATCTCGGTCGCCGTCGACGATTTCGGCACCGGCTATTCCAACCTGAGCTATCTGATCGACTTCTCGTTCGGCAAGCTGAAGATCGACCGCTCCTTCGTCAGCCGCATCGATACCGATTCCAGCTCGGGCGCTGTCGTCTCGACCATCGTCGGGCTATCGCGGGCGCTCGGCGTCGGCATCATCGCCGAAGGCGTCGAGACCGAGAACCAGGCGACGCTGCTGAGAGCCGCCGGTTGCGAGGTCGTGCAGGGCTATCTGTTCGGCCGCCCCGCGCCGCTCGAGATCGAGCTCGGCGCGTTGCGCCCTGTTCATGCCAGGCGCGAGCCGGCACGCCTCGTCAGCCTGCAGTAGGGCGCTGCATTCTTTTCCTGGAGCAATCACGGGGACGGAAAACCGTCTCACGCGCTTTTCCTGGAGTTGCTTTTAACGCCGCGCCGAAAACACCTTGAACATGCCATCGCGCGCAACCTCGGCGTGACTGGAGAAGGCTCCCGCCAGCACCTGTTCGTAGGGCAACTGCCGGTTCGCCACCACGAACAGGCGTCCACCTGGTTTCAGTGCCTTTGATGCCGCGCGGATCATGCCAGCGCCGATGCCCGGGTCGGCAGCCCTGCCGCTGTGGAAGGGCGGGTTCATGACGATCGCGTCGTAACCTCGCTCGACCGTTTCGGTCAGCAGATCGGTCCAGAAGAAGCGCGGCTCGACAGCGGTTGCGGGGATATTGACCCTTGCCGCCTCCAGGGCCTCGAAATCCGCTTCGTAGAGGTCGAGACCGGACAGCCCTGTCGAGCGTTCCATCACTTCGGCCGCCAGATAGCCCCAGCCGGCACAGAAATCGGCGACATTGCCCGCAAGCCCCTGCGGCAGGCTGTCCAGCAGAAGCTTCGATCCTGCGTCGACCCGATCGAAGGAGAACATGCCGGGCGCGGTGCGGAAGCGGCCTTCGACGACCAGATCGGGGTTGGCGGCGCGAAGCGCCCGGGCCGCATCCATGCCGGCCCGGCGGAACCAGAAGGCGACGCCGTGATGCTTCGGCAGGTGGGCTTCGAGCGGCGACAGCGCGCCCACGCGCTTGCGCAGGCTATCGATGCCGTCTTCCTTGCCGCCAGCGACGACGATCAACCCGCCGGGCGCGACGCGCTCGATGGCTTCGGCGATGCGCAGCTCGTTCTGGCCGCGATGCCGGCCGGCCAGCACAAGGGCAGCATCGAAGGCCGAGCCTTCCGCCCGCGGCGTGACCGAATAGCCGGCTGCCTGCAGAGCACGAAAATGCGGCCGAAAGCCTTGCACGAGATGCAGCGCCGCAGCGACGCCGCCGGGCAAACGGAAACCAGGCTCAGCGCCAAGAAAGAGGATCCGGGCATCGCTTCGCGGCCAAGGCAGCGCTTCGGCCTCGAACGGATAGAACAGCGTCTTCAGCGGCTCAGCGGCCATTCACCTACCCTTGAAGGGCGCTTGAAATAGAAACGGGCGCGACCTTGCAGCGCGCCCGTTTCAATCATGCGGTCAGGCCAATCAGGCGGCGTCTTCCTCGCCTTCCGGCTTCTTCTTTTCCTGAACGATTTCCTTGCCGGTCGCCTGGTCGACGACCTTCATCGACAGGCGCACCTTGCCGCGCTCGTCGAAGCCCATCAGCTTGACCCAAACCTTGTCGCCTTCCTTGACGACGTCGGAGGTCTTGGCGACGCGCTCATTGGCGAGCTGCGAGATGTGGACGAGGCCGTCGCGCGGGCCGAAGAAGTTGACGAAGGCGCCGAAGTCGGCCGTCTTAACGACGGTACCTTCGTAGATCTCGCCGACTTCCGGCTCGGCGACGATGGTGTGGATCCACTTCTTCGCCGCCTCGATCTCCTTGGCGTTGGCCGACGCGATCTTGACCGTGCCGTCATCCTCGATGTTGATCTTGGCGCCGGTCTTCTCGACGATCTCGCGGATCACCTTGCCGCCGGAGCCGATGACGTCGCGGATCTTGTCGGTCGGGATGTGCATGACCTCGATGCGCGGCGCGAATTCGCCGAGCTCGGCGCGCGAGGAAGATATGGCATGCGCCATCTCGCCCAGGATGTGCAGCCGGCCTTCCTTGGCCTGGCCGAGTGCGATGCCCATGATCTCCTCGGTGATGCCATCGATCTTGATGTCCATCTGCAGCGAGGTGACGCCGTTGGCGGTGCCGGCGACCTTGAAGTCCATGTCGCCGAGATGATCCTCGTCGCCAAGGATGTCGGAGAGCACCGCGAAGCGCTCGCCTTCCTTGATCAGGCCCATGGCGATGCCGGCCACGGGCTTGGCGATCGGCACGCCGGCATCCATCAGCGCCAGCGAGGTGCCGCAGACCGTCGCCATCGAGGACGAGCCGTTCGACTCGGTGATCTCCGAGACGACGCGCAGCGTGTACGGGAACTGGTCCGCCGAAGGCAGCATCGGGTGGATCGCGCGCCAGGCAAGCTTGCCGTGGCCGATCTCGCGGCGGCCCGGCGAGCCCATGCGGCCGGTTTCGCCAACCGAATAGGGCGGGAAGTTGTAGTGGAGGAGGAACTTCTCCTTGTACATGCCGGTCAGCGAATCGACGAACTGCTCATCCTCACCGGTGCCGAGCGTGGCGACAACCAGCGCCTGAGTCTCGCCGCGGGTGAACAGCGCCGAACCATGGGTACGCGGCAGGACGCCGACTTCGGCGACGATCTTGCGCACGGTCTTCAGGTCGCGGCCGTCGATGCGCGAGCCGGTGTCCAGGATGTTCCAGCGTACGACCTTGGCCTGGAGCTCCTTGAAGACGCTTGCGATCTGCTCGGAGGAGTATTTCGGATCCTCGCCTTCGGCCGGCGTGAACGCGGCCTTGACCTTCGCCTTGACGGCGTCGACGGCCGCGTAGCGGGACTGCTTCTCGATGATCTTGTAGGCGTCGCGAAGCTCGTCGCCGACAACCTTGAGCATCTCGCCTTCGAGCTGCGAATGGTCCGGCGCGGTGAAGTCGCGCGGATCCTTGGCGGCGACCTCGGCCAGCTTGATGATGGCGTCGATCACCGGCTGGAAGCTCTTGTGACCGAACACGACGGCGCCGAGCATGAGCTCCTCGCTGAGCTCCTTGGCCTCGGATTCGACCATCAGCACGGCGTCGGCGGTACCGGCGACGACGAGGTCGAGCTTCGATTCCTCCATCTCGTCGATATGCGGATTGAGCACATACTCGCCGTTGATGTAGCCGACGCGGGCGCCGCCGATCGGGCCCATGAAGGGCACGCCGGACAGCGTGAGCGCGGCCGAGGTAGCGACGATCGACAGGATGTCCGGATCGTTCTCGAGATCGTGCTGGACGACGGTGACGACGATCTGGGTGTCGTTCTTGTAGCCGTCAGCAAACAGCGGGCGGATCGGGCGGTCGATCAGGCGGGAAACCAACGTTTCCTTCTCGCTCGGACGGCCCTCGCGCTTGAAGTAGCCGCCCGGAATTTTGCCGGCGGCATAGGTCTTTTCCTGGTAATTGACGGTGAGCGGGAAGAAATCGAGGCCGGGCTTCGGCTCCTTCATCGAAACGACGGTGGCGAGAACCACGGTCTCGCCGTAGGTGGCGAGCACCGCGCCGTCAGCCTGGCGAGCGATCTTGCCGGTTTCCAGGATGAGCGGACGGCCGCCCCATTCGATTTCCACTTTGTGTTGATTGAACATATCTTGTCCTTCATGTGCGGAAAGGGCCGCGCCGTCTCAACGGTCGCGGAGCATCCCTTCCCTGGCTTCCTTCGGGCAGCCACGGGCAAGACAACGGGAAGCTCGACAGGTGGCGATTGCCGAGCGAGCATCCTGCAATCCTGCCCCATGACCGTCCATGGGCGGTTCCGAACGGCCCTTTGCGCTTCCGGAACCGGGTCAGGCCGACCGGTCGGCCGGCCTTTTGCGCACGACGCCGGAAACCCCTGTTTCCGAGACGCGCCATGCGCGAATGCGAATTTCGAGAGCGCGGCGCGCTCCACTCCAGCATCGGGCACCGGAGCGACCGGTCCGCCAATGCGCGACCGGCGGGCTCTCCGCAGAGAGCCCGCCGGTCAATTCGTCAGCGACGGAGACCGAGCTTGTCGATCAGCGTCTGATAGCGCGTGTCATCCTTGCGCTTGAGGTAATCAAGCAGGCTGCGGCGCTGGGAAACGAGAGCAAGCAAACCACGGCGGGAATGGTTATCCTTCTTGTGATCCTTGAAGTGCTCCGTCAGGTTCTTGATGCGCTCGGAAAGGATGGCAACCTGGACTTCCGGGGACCCGGTATCGCCCTTCGCGGTCGCGAATTCGGCCATCAGTTCTTTTTTGCGATCGGCAGTAATCGACATCGTGTTTTTCCTTATCTGTTCGAGGAAACGGGACGCCCTCAGCCGGGATGTCGTCCAGCAGGGGCCGGTGCAAGCAGCGCGTCAGGGCGCGAAGCTGCCGCGCATATAGTGCAATTTCCCGCAAAACACCAGCCTAATTGTCAAGCCGGCTTGTCGCATGTCCTGCCGCAAAACAGAGGGTTCTGCTGCTACAGCCACTTCTTCCATTTGAAGAAGGCGACGAGCCCGACAGCAACGACCAGCATGAACAAAAGTGCCGCCGGGTAGCCGTAGTAGGCCTTGAGCTCCGGCATGTTCCAGGGCGAGCTATCCGGGTCGAAGTTCATGCCCCAGACACCGACGAGGAAGGTGAGCGGCATGAAGATCACCGAGACGATGGTCAGATAGGAGATGACGTCGTTGGTGCGTGCCTGGGTCAGCGACAGATGCATTTCGATCAAGCCGGTCAGCATGTCGCGCTGGGTCTCGACCAGTTCGATCAGCCGCAGCGCATGGTCGAGCGTGTCGTTGAAGAATATCTTGGTCTCGGCCTGCACGAAGGGCACGTCGTTGCGGATCAGCGTCGCCAGCGCGTCGCGCATCGGCCACAGCACGCCCTTCAGCACATTGGCGTCGCGCCGCAATTCGTGCAACTGCCGCATCTGGTGCTTGTGGGGCGTGTTGAGCATCTGGTCTTCGATGCCGTCGACCAATTCGCTCACCGTCTCGATCGGCGGGAAATAGCTGTCGACGATGGCGTCGATCAGCGCATAGGCGAGATAGTCGGCGCCGCGCGAGCGCAGCCGGTTGGGCATGGGAGCCGCGATGCGCTTGCGCACTGGATCGAACGGGTCGCCCTCGCGCTCCTGAAAGGTGACGACGAAATTCTCGCCGAAGAACACCGCGATCTGCTCGTAGCGATGCGCGGCGACATCGTCGATCATGCGCATGACGACGAAGGCGTGGTCCTCGAAGAAATCCACCTTCGGCCGCTGGCCGGTGTTGACGACATCCTCGAGCGCCAGCGGATGAAGGTCGAAAATCCGGCCGATCTCTTCGATCAGCGGGATGTTCGCGAGCCCCGTGCAATCAAGCCAGACGACCGGCCAGCGGTCGCAATGGGTGTTGAGCTCGTCGATGCTGGCATTGTCGATGGTTTTGTATTTCTCCGGCGAGATCAACGTCAGCCGAAGCTCGCTGCGCCGCGCCGCCGGATCGGCGATCAAGGTGCCGGGCGAAGCGCCGACCGGCGGCCGGCGGATTTTCAGCGGCGCCCGCTTTCCGACGGTCTCAGCCATTGCCACAATCCTCTGGGCCATAATCCTCTGGGCCATGATTCCTCTGGGCCATGATTCCTCTGGGCCATGAGCTCCCCTGGGGCGCGACGTCATAGCAGATCGCTGCTCTAACCGACGGTTTTCATGCAATTCCGACGAGAACCGTTACACGTTTTCCTGGAACTGCGAGCCGAAACTAGCCGAGTGCCGTCAACCGGCAAAGACCCGCTTGGGCTTGAACATGCCCTGTTCGATGGCGCCGATGGCGACGAGCTTGCCGCGCGCCGTGGCACAGGCCTCCTCGGCCTCGACCGGCGCGTCGCGCCCTCGAATGATGACGGGATTGCCGAGGCGGATCTTGGTCGCGGCGTCATCGCTGACGGCGACCTGCGGCAGGCAGTCAAGCGCTGCGGCGGTCTCGACCAGCAGCGCATCAAGGGCGCCGAAATCGACCGGCACCTCGGCTTCTTCGTCCGAATTCTCATCCGTCTTGCCGCCGAAGCGCGCCGCTTCGAGCTCGGCGACGGTGACGAAATCGTCCGCCGTGAACGGCTCGACCTCGACGCGGCGCAACTCGGAGATGTGGCCGAAGCAGCCCAAATCGCGACCCATGTCGCGCGCCAGCGAGCGCACATAGGTGCCCTTGCCGCACTCGACCTCGAAGACGGTTCTATCGACACCATGCTCGACGATGTCCAAACGGCCGATTTCGATCTCGCGGGCGGGAATGTCGACCGTCCCGCCGTCGCGGGCAAGATCGTAGGCGCGCTCGCCGGCAATCTTGACGGCAGAAAATTGCGGCGGCGTCTGCATGATGACGCCGGTGTATTTCGGCAGCAGCGCCCGCACCTCGGCCTCGGCCGGGCGGCGGTCCGAGCTGTTCGTCACCGGCCCTTCGAGGTCGTCCGTCGACCGCTCCTCGCCCCAGGCGACGGTGAAGCGGTAGACCTTGGCGCCATCCTGCACGTAAGGCACGGTCTTGGTCGCCTCGCCGAGCGCGATCGGCAGCATGCCGGAAGCCAACGGGTCGAGCGTGCCGGCATGGCCGGCCTTCTCCGCTTGGAACAGCCATTTGATCTTGGAGACGGCTTCGGTCGAGCCCATGCCGACCGGCTTGTCCAGCACCACCCAGCCGGAGACCGGCCGGCCCTTCTTCTTGCCGCGGCGCGCCACCTATTCCTCGTCCTTGTCGTTGTTTTTATTCTGGTGGTCGAGATCGCGCGCGACCTCGGGCGATTTCAGCAATTCGTTGATCCTGGCGAAATTGTCGAAAGACGTATCGAGCCGGAAGCGAAACTCGGGCATGTACTTCATCTGCCTGAGCGCGCCCGAGACGCGGCCGCGAATGAACTTCGCATGTCTGTTGAGCGCCCCGACCACGGCGTCGGCGTCGCCGGCCCCAAGCGGCGAGATGAAAGCAGTGGCGATCTTGAGGTCGGGCGACATGCGTACTTCCGAGACCGAGACGACGCTGTTCTCGATCACCGGGTCGACGATTTCGCCGCGCTGCAGGGTCTCGGATAGGGCGTGACGCACCTGCTCGCCGACGCGCAGCATGCGCTGGGAGGGGCCTGATGTTGTCGAACGGGACATTTTTCTTCAGTCCTGAAATCGTGAAGCGCGGGATGGGACCGCGCCACATGTCTCAACTACGAAACAAGGATCTCGGGCGGCAGCCTTGCGGCCGCCGCCCGGTGAATTCCGGCAGTATATCCGAAATTAGAGCGTCCGGCTCACCATCTCGACGCGGAAGCACTCGATGACGTCGCCGACGCGCATGTCCTCGTAGTTCTGGAAGGCCATGCCGCATTCCTGACCGCCCGGCACTTCCGAAACCTCGTCCTTGAAGCGCTTCAGCGTCTTCAGCGTGCCTTCGTGGACGACGACGTTGTCGCGGATCAGGCGCACGCCCGCGCCACGCTCGACCTTGCCTTCGGTGACGCGGCAGCCGGCGATCTTGCCGACCTTCGAGATGTCGAAGATCTCGAGGATCTCGGCATTGCCGATGAAGGTCTCGCGCCGCTCGGGCGAGAGCATGCCGGAAAGAGCTGCCTTCACGTCATCGACGAGGTTGTAGATGATCGAATAGTAGCGGATCTCGATGCCGGCAGCGGCAGCAGCCGTGCGCGCCTGCGCATTGGCGCGGACGTTGAAGCCGATGATCGCAGCGCCCGAGGTCTCGGCAAGCGAGACGTCGGTCTCGGTGATGCCGCCGGCGCCCGAATGAACGATCCGTACCCTGACCTCGTCGTTGCCGAGCTTTTCGAGCGCAGCGTTGATCGCTTCGATCGAGCCCTGCACGTCGCCCTTGATGACCAGCGGAAACTCCTTCAGCCCGCTCGCTTGCAACTGCGACATCATCTGCTCGAGCGAGCCGCGCTGGCCGGCATGCTTGGCCACCGCCTTCTCGCGCGCCAGGCGCTGGCGATACTCGGTGATCTCACGCGCACGCGCCTCGTTGTTGACGACCGCGAAGCGGTCGCCTGCCTGCGGCGTGCCCTGGAGGCCGAGCACCTCGACCGGCATTGCCGGCGGCGCTTCCGGCACATGCTCGCCGCGATCGTTGACCAGCGCGCGGACACGGCCCCATTCGTTGCCGGCGACGATGATGTCGCCGGGCATCAGCGTGCCGGTCTGCACCAGCACGGTGGCGACCGGACCGCGGCCCTTGTCCAGCTGCGCCTCGATGACCGCGCCTTCGGCGGTGCGGTCGGGATTGGCCTTGAGGTCGAGGACTTCGGCTTGCAGCAGAATCGCTTCCAGCAGCTTGTCGAGATTGGTGCCCTTGGTCGCCGAAACCTCGACGTCCAGCACCTCACCGCCCATCGATTCCACGAACACTTCGTGGCGCAGCAGTTCAGTGCGCACCTTCTGCGGGTCGGCGTCGCGCTTGTCGATCTTGTTGATCGCCACGATGATCGGCACGCCGGCCGCCTTGGCGTGATTGATCGATTCGATCGTCTGCGGCATGACGCTGTCGTCGGCCGCCACCACCAGCACGGCGATGTCGGTCACCTGGGCGCCGCGAGCGCGCATCGCCGTGAAGGCGGCGTGGCCGGGCGTGTCGATGAAGGTGATCTTCTGACCGTTCTTTTCGATCTGGTAGGCGCCGATGTGCTGGGTGATGCCGCCGGCCTCGCCGGAGACGACATTGGCGTTGCGGATGGCGTCGAGCAGTGAGGTCTTGCCGTGGTCGACATGGCCCATGATGGTCACCACGGGCGGACGCGACACCAGGTCTTCCGGACGGTCGGCGATGTTGAACAGGCCTTCCTCGATGTCGGACTCGGCGACGCGGCGGACCGTATGGCCGAATTCGGAAGCGACCAGCTCGGCCGTATCGGCGTCGATGACGTCGCCCGGCTTCAAGATCTGGCCCTGCTTCATGAAGAACTTGACCACGTCCACGGCGCGCTCGGACATGCGCTGCGCCAGTTCCTGGATGGTGATGGTTTCGGGCAGGATCACTTCGCGCATGACTTTCTCGCGCGGCTCGTTGTGCATCGCGCGCTTGAATTTTTCCTGGCGGCGGCGCATCGACGACAGCGAGCGGCCGCGCGCATCTTCATCCGACAGCGCGGTGTTCAGCGTCAGCTTGCCGCGGCGACGGTCTTCCTCGCCCTTGGTCGGCTTGGCCGGCCGCGCGACTTCCGGCGTGACCAGACGGCGCACAGGCGCTCCGGCGCCGGCACCACCAGGGCGCCGCGGCTTGACCTCCTCTTCCTCGTCGGCCGTGGCCAGTTCGGCGGCTTGCGGGGAGCGGCGGCGCGCTTCTTCCTCGGCGCGGCGGCGGGACTCGGCCTCGGTTTGCAGACGTGCCTCTTCCTCGGCCTGACGGCGGGCGGACTCCTCACGCTCGCGCTTGCGGCGCTCTTCCTCCTCGGCGCGGCGCTTGGCCTCTTCCTGGGCGCGCTGACGATCCTCGATCTCACGTGCCTTGGAGCCTTCGAGCGCCCTGCGGCGCGCTTCCATCTCGCCGCGCGACAATTCGTTCAGCACCATGCCGGAGCGTTCCGGCTGCGGCGGCGCCTTCGGCGCTTCCGGCACGGCAGGCGCGGGTGCCGCGGCTGCGGGCTTCGGGGTGAAGACGGACGGCGCCACCGGCTCCGGCTTGTCGCCGGGCAGCGAGAACTTGCGCTTCTTGGTCTCGACCACGACCGACTTGGTGCGTCCGTGCGAGAAATTCTGGCGCACGGTGCCCTGCTCGAGGCCAGGGCGCTTCAGCGTCAAGGTCTTCTTCGGCGTAACGCTCAACGTCTTGTCGTCGCCCGATTTCGTATCGCTCATTCCATATCCTCTGCGGCATCATCATCGTCAGCAACGGCCGCAAGCATTGCCAAATCGTCCGGGGTTCCGCCCCGATAACGGTCGAGCGCAACCATGCGCTTCTCAACCGCCTTACCCGCATCCTGCGCGAGGACGGCAGCATGTATCACATTTGTACCCCCAATGCCAAGCTCAACTCGGCTTCGGGGAAAAGTTTGTAGGCCGGTGTAGCGGGGCCGCCGAGATGAACGGTTGCCCGCCGCGCCTGACTGATCTTGCGCACGCCGTCGTCCGAGGCTTCCCTCGCGTGCAGCACGAAGAGCGCCTGCCCGTCGCGCACGGCAGCCTCTACCTTGGCGGCGCCCAGTACGACCGCTCCGGCCTTGCGAGCAAGACCCAACATGCCCAGGGCGGATCTGGAAAGCAGCCCGTCGACCATGTCGCCGAGTTCGGCTGGAACGGTGACCTGCGCCTTGAAAGCGCGGGCAAACAGGTTCTTCGCCGCTGCCTTGTCGATATGTAGGCGATCGGCGGTGACCCAGCAACCGCGGCCGGGCAGATTTCGCTTGATGTCCGGAACGACGGCCGAATCCGGGCCGACGACGAAGCGGATCAGTTCATCCGCTTCGGCCTGCCTGCGCGTGACGATGCAAGTGCGATCGTTCATGTCGTCCACGGGTTTTGCGATTGGTGGTCACCTCACGCACCGACGGTTTCACCGGCCGCTTCCTCAGCGGCCAGTTCTTCCTCGGAAATCCAGCCGGCCTTCTTGCGAGCGGTCAGCACCATCTGCTCGGCATCGGCGCGCGAGACGCCGTGATCGGCGAGCACACCGGGATAGACCTTGGTCTCGCCGTCCTTGCGTTCCTTCCAGCCGATCAGGTCGTCGGCGGCATAGCCGGCGAAGTCCTCGATCGTCTTCACGCCGTCCTCGCCGAGGGTCACCATCATGGCCGTGGTGATGCCGGGGATCTCGCGCAGCTCGTCCTCGACGCCGAGCGCCTTGCGCTTCTCGTCGTGCTCGGCCTCGATCTTCTCCAGATATTCGCGGGCGCGCGACTGGATTTCCGAAGCGGTGTCCTCGTCGAAGCCGTCGATCGAGGAGATTTCGCCAGAATCGACATAGGCGACTTCCTCGACGCTGGTGAAGCCTTCCGAGGCAAGCACCTGGCCGACCATCTCGTCGACATCGAGGGCTTCCATGAAGAGGGCCGAACGCTCGACGAATTCCTTCTGGCGGCGCTCGCTCTCTTCCTGCTCGGTCAGGATGTCGATGTCCCAGCCGGTGAGCTGCGAGGCAAGACGAACATTCTGGCCGCGGCGGCCGATGGCCAGCGACAGCTGGTCGTCCGGCACGACCACCTCGATGCGCTCCGCATCCTCGTCGAGCACCACCTTGGCGACTTCCGCCGGCTGCAGCGCATTGACGATGAAGGAAGCGGCCGAAGGCGACCACGGAATGATATCGATCTTCTCGCCCTGCAATTCGCCGACCACCGCCTGGACGCGGCTGCCGCGCATGCCGACGCAGGCGCCGACCGGATCGATGGAGGAATCCCGCGAGATGACGGCGATCTTGGCGCGCGAGCCCGGATCGCGGGCGACCGACTTGATCTCGATGATGCCGTCGTAGATTTCCGGTACTTCCATGGTGAAGAGCTTGGCCATGAACTGCGGATGCGTGCGCGACAGGAAGATTTGCGGGCCGCGCTGCTCGCGGCGCACGTCGTAGACATAGGCGCGGACGCGGTCGCCATATTTGTAGTTCTCGCGCGGGATCAGCTCGTCGCGCCGGATGATCGCCTCGCCGCGGCCGAGGTCGACGATGACGTTGCCATATTCGACGCGTTTGACGGTGCCGTTGACGATCTCGCCGATGCGGTCCTTGTACTCGTCATACTGACGATCGCGCTCGGCCTCGCGCACCTTCTGGACGATGACCTGCTTGGCCGACTGCGCGGCGATGCGGCCGAAATCCATCGGCGGCAGCTGTTCGGCGATGAAGTCGCCGAGCTGGGCGTCGGGATTGCGCTCGCGCGCCGTGGAAAGGGCGATCTGCGTCGCGTAATCCTCGACCTTCTCGACCACTTCCATCAGCCGCTGCAGCTTCATCTCGCCCGTATTGGGATTGATGTCGGCACGGATATTGGTTTCCTGCCCATAACGCGAACGCGCCGCCTTCTGGATCGCATCGGCCATCGCGGCGATGACGATCTGCTTATCGATCGACTTTTCACGCGCGACCGCATCGGCGATCTGCAGCAGTTCGAGCCTGTTGGCGCTTACAACCATTGTCTTTCTCCCGACTTCGCTCCGGGCATCGGCCCTGAAGCTCGATCAACTTTCCTGTTCGGTTTCGTTTTCTTCGCCGGCGATTGCATC
Source organism: Mesorhizobium sp. M1A.F.Ca.IN.022.06.1.1 (assembly GCF_003952605.1). Classification (NCBI taxonomy): domain Bacteria; kingdom Pseudomonadati; phylum Pseudomonadota; class Alphaproteobacteria; order Hyphomicrobiales; family Phyllobacteriaceae; genus Mesorhizobium; species Mesorhizobium sp. M1A.F.Ca.IN.022.06.1.1. Next base: position 2,478,685 of record NZ_CP034455.1, read on the forward strand.
TTCTTCCGCTTCGCCCCGGCGTTTTTTTGCTTCCTTGCGGGCCCTGTTGTCCTTCGACAGGGCCTCGCGGATAAGATCGTCGGTCAGCACCAGGCGCGCCTCGGCAATCGCGTCATAGGGCACGCGTACCGTCGGCTCTTCGCCATAGGCCGCCTTGTCGCGCTCCAGCAAGATGCCGTCGGAGTCCGCCTCGGCGATCTTGCCTTTGAAGCGCTTGCGGTCGCCGATGAGGACCGACGTCTCCATCTTGACCAGATGGCCGGTCCAGGTGGTGAAATCCGATTTGCGCACCAGCGGCCGGTCGATGCCCGGCGACGAGACTTCGAGATGATACGCCTTTTCGATCGGATCTTCGACATCGAGCGCGGGCGAAACCGCGCGGCTGACCTCTTCGCAATCCTCGACGGTCATGGTGCCGTCGTCGCGCTCGGCCATGATTTGCAGCGTCAGCCCGTTCTGGCCGGTCAGTTGCACCCGCACGAGGCGGAAGCCGATGGCCTTCAGCACCGGCTGTATGATCAGCGCAATGCGCGCATCGATACCGCTTTCGCGGATGATACGGTCGTCGGCCTCGCTTGCCGCTGCGGTCATTAGTTTCCTGTCGCCTTGTCGCTCCGGCCGGCAGGTAACAAAAAAGAGCGGGACCGGGTGGACCCACTCTTCGTCATACCGACCAAGAATTTGAGGCTGATATAAACGATCCCGCCCGGCGTTTCAAGCCTGACGATGCATCGGAAGCCCCGACGGTAGCAGCGTTGCGTGCCGAGCATGGCAGCCATGCGCCGGCGCCTCTGTAACCTTCGCCTGCCGACAACCATCTATGTTGCGGTGCAGAAAGAAAGGTCGGGCGCACTGGCGCGCGAAGGTATTTGTCATGGACCGTGGATTGTTTTTTGTGATTGGCGATTTTCTTGGCACGTTCGGCAGCGCGGCTGCCGCATCGCGGGCCGTCGAGGCGAACCGCAAGCCGCGCCGCAGCGACCTGAAGAAACTCGGCATCGACCCGGCCGCTTTCGACAAGCTCGGCCGCTTTTAGGCCGCCCACGGAAGAAACGGACAATAGCTGAGTTCGAGCTTAAGCCTCGAGGCGCAGAATTCGTTGGCGGTCGCGGCTTCTTCGAGAGGCAGCCCTCGCCCCTACTTCTGGGCTTCTACGAGCGACGCAGCGATTGCAGCAATCGAACGGAACAAGACAAGCGGATCGTCCTTCGTCGGCAGAAATCCCCGTCTTTGCCAGAATTGCGCCGCCTCCCCGTCGATTGCATTGACCATGAGCGCACGTCCTCCAATCAGATCTGCAGCCTGAACGCAGCGCTGGAGCGCGTGCTTCAGCAAGCCAGTGCCGACACCGCGCCCAGCCCATTCTGTATCGGTCGCAAGCTGGCCAAGGAGAAGACAGGGCACCGGATCGGGCGGTTGCCCTGTGCGAATCGACCGGGGCAAGATCGACGGCACCACAGCCGTCGGCGCCAAGGCATAATATCCGACCACTCGGCCGGCCTCGTGGACAACGAGAACGGCCGTGAAGCCTTTCTCCTGATTGGAGAGCGCGCGCGTTTTCAGCCAGTGATCAAGTGTAGGTTTCCCGCAGGAAAACCCGGAAACGTCGTGAGCTGCGCCAAGCGGTTCGGGAGCCGATAAGGCCACGCCCTAGCGCTTTGCTGCGTAACCGGCTTCCCAGGGCGCGGGCCGCTTTGCCAATTCCACCATGTCGGGAACCGGAGCGACCGGGGCTGACAGAACCTCGATAAACTCCGCGAAGCCTTCCGGGCTCATGCGGATAAGGCGGCTGTCCATCAACACATCTTCGGCCGCGCGCACGGCAGCATCGCGCACGAAATCCGTGCGGGACCGGCCGCGGAGAGCGGCGGCACGATCAATGATCGCCACGTCCGCCTCCGGCAGGCGCATCGAGATCGGGTATTCCTTACGTTCCACCGTGGCGGCCATAGTTAATCTCCCTGCCGTTAATATGGCAGCATGTAGCGCGAACTGCAATACATCAATCGTCCAAGCCGGCCGCAAGCCGAGTTCTCTGCGACCGGAAGACCGCTTTGGCAAGCGGTCCCCCCGCTGCTGAGCGGCTGGTTACCGGTCCCTGGGAAGTTAGTGCTCGATAGCGTCCGGCCTACTTCCGGATAAAGGTCAGATAGGCGGGCCGCCTTCCCGCGCGAAGGGCCTTTGCCTCGTAGCGGGTGCCGGGCCAGCCCTCATAGGGCGTGTGCCAGTCGGCAGCCTCGTTTGCCTGCCGGGCGAAACTGCCATTGGCGCTGCAGGCGAGCAGCGTCCAGTTCACATAGCTGTCGATATCGGAGGCGAAGCGGAATCTCCCGCCCGGCTTCAGCACCCGGGCCAACCGGTCGAGATTGGCGGGGCTGACAAAGCGCCGCTTCCAGTGCTTCTTCTTCGGCCAGGGATCGGGATAAAGCAGGTCGATGCCGTCGAGCGAGGCTGGCGGCAGCCAATCGAGCAGACGCGTGGCGTCGTCGTCATAGACTCTCAGATTGGCGAGCGGGCGCTTGTCGAGCGCCGTCATCATCTTGGCCATGCCGTTGACGAAGGGCTCGACGCCGATGAAACCGGTCGCCGGAGCCTCCGTCGCGCGATGCAGAAGATGTTCGCCGCCGCCGAAGCCGATCTCGAGCCGACAGGCTGAAACGTCCGCCTTGAACAGCGTTCCAAGGTCCGCGGGTGCCTCCGCCGTCAGGTCGAGGCGATAGGCGCGCAAGCCACGTTCAAGCGCCTCGGCCTGCTGCGGACGAATGGTCTTGCCGTGCCGGCGGCCGAAAAATCCTTCGGTCGCGCGGCTTGGCCTGTCGGTTGGCTCCATGAACAGGTCTGGCGACGCCGTCAGGCGGCAATCGCATCGGCAACCGCGTCCTTGAGCGCCTTGGCAAGGTCCGTCTTCTCCCAGGAGAAGGAACCGTCCCGGCCGGCCTTGCGGCCGAAATGGCCATAGGACGAGGTTTTCGCGTAGATCGGCTTGTTGAGGTCGAGATGACGGCGGATGCCGGAAGGCGAGAGGTCCATCACCTTGCGCAGCGCCTCCTCGAGCCTGGCCTCGTCGACCCTGCCGGTGCCGTGCAGGTCAACATAGACCGACAGGGGCTGGGCGACGCCGATGGCGTAGGAAAGCTGGATGGTGCAGCGGTCGGCGAGCTTGGCCGCTACCACGTTCTTGGCGAGATAGCGCGCCGCATAAGCAGCCGAACGGTCGACCTTGGTGGTATCCTTGCCGGAGAAGGCGCCGCCGCCATGGGGCGCAGCACCGCCATAGGTATCGACGATGATCTTGCGGCCGGTGAGGCCGGCATCGCCGTCGGGCCCGCCGATCACGAACTTGCCGGTCGGGTTGATGTACCAGTTGCAGTCGTCGGCGACCTTGAGTTCGCCAAGCGCCTCGCGGACGTAAGGCTCGACGACATTGCGGACCTTCTTCGAATCCCAGCTCGAGTCGAGGTGCTGGGTGGAAAGCACGATCTGCGTCACTTCCGCCGCCTTGCCGTTGGCATAGCGCACGGTGACCTGGCTCTTGGCGTCCGGGCCGAGCTTGGCGGCCTCGCCGTTGCCTTCGTGGCGCGCGGCGGCAAGCAATTCGAGGATCTTGTGACTGTAGTAGATCGGCGCCGGCATCAGGTCCGGCGTCTCGCGGCAAGCATAGCCGAACATGATGCCCTGGTCGCCCGCGCCTTCCTCGCCCTGGCGGTCGGCGGCATTGTCGACGCCCTGGCCAATGTCCGGCGACTGGCCGTGCAGCAGCACCTCGATCTTGGCCGTCCTCCAATGGAAGCCGGCTTGCTCGTAGCCGATCTCACGGATGGCCTTGCGGGCGACCGATTTGAACTTGGTCGGGTTGACGACCGGGTGGCCCGCCGCATCCTTGAGGATGTTGCCTGCCTTGTCCTTCTTCAGCAGCGTCTCGGGAACCCTGACCTCGCCGGCGATGACGACGCGGTTGGTGGTGGCCAGCGTCTCGCAGGCAACGCGCACCTTCCACGGGTCCATGCCCGTCTTCCTGGCCTCGCGATAGACGAGATCGACGATCTCGTCGGAGATACGGTCACAGACTTTGTCGGGATGGCCTTCGGAGACGGATTCCGAGGTGAAGAGATAGTTCTGCCGCGTCACGGGTGTCCCCTCTTGAAAAGGATCGGCAAGGCTGCCGATTTTGGCGCGCCACGTGTTAGCGGTGCCGGGCGCCGCTCGTCAAGCGGCGCGACAGATCTGGCATGACTATCGGCACAATCAACTTGTGCCACCGGCGGCAGGGTACCGCCGGCGACATGAGCCTGGATTCACTCGGCGTCGTCCGGCGAAAGGGACTTCACAAGATCGATAATCCGGCGCCGCACCTTGACGTCGGGAATCTTGACGAAGGCACGATTGAGCTGAAGCCCTTCCGGGCTGCCGCAGAATTCGATCGCGAAAGTCATCGAGGCATCCTCGGCAAATCCCCGATTGCCGGTGACCGCCTCCTGACCGGGGGCGTCCTCGAAGAAGAAGGCGACAGGGACGCTCAGGATGGAGGCGATTGCCTGCAGGCGGCTGGCGCCGACCCTGTTGGTCCCCTTTTCGTACTTCTGTATCTGCTGAAACGTGATGCCGAGATTTTCACCCAGCTTTTCCTGGCTCATTCCAAGCATATTGCGACGCAGCCGAATACGACTGCCGACATGAATGTCGATCGGATTCGGCTTCTTCTTGTTCTCTTCTGTCATTTTTTCCTCGCCGAATTTTTCCGGCTTTTTCTATTTTTGCCGCCCAAACGAAACCGGAGCCACCTGCCCCAACAGACCCCTCCAACCGACTTCGAGAAAATTTTAGGCGTTACAGTATGAGTTTCTAATGTGCCGACTGTCAATTCACCCGTAGCCGCTGCCTTACATTCAATGTGAGGGCCGCGAGGGCAAACAGCAACATGATCAGCAATCCGTTAATTCGCCGCTGATCGGCGGTTAGCAGGGCGCGCCCGGAAACCGGCACATGGGCGTCGATGGCGCCGCTCGCATCGACTGCCAGGGCATCGACGATGCGCCCACGCGAATCGACAACGGCGGAGATGCCGTTGTTGGCCGCACGCAACAAAGGCACTCCATTCTCCACCGCACGAATCTGCGCCTGCCTGAAGTGCTGGTAAGGGCCTGGCGTGTCGCCAAACCAGGCGTCGTTGGTGACGTTCACAATAAGCTCGGATGACGCTGCATCGATTGCAACGAGGTCAGGAAAGATGACCTCGTAACAGATGAACGGAACCGCGCGCAGGCCGTTCGGCACCGCGATCGGATGGCGTTCGTTGCCGGCGGCGAAATTCATCGGTCCGGCAACGAGCTGGCCTACGCCGAAACGCTCGAACAGGCCGGCAAAAGGCAGATATTCGCCGAACGGCACCAGATGCACCTTGTCGACAGCATCGACGATCTCGCCCTTGTCGTTGATCGCCACCACTGAGTTGTAATAACGGCTGCCGGCATTGCCTGCGCCACCCTCCTCGCGCACCACGCCGGCGATCAGCATCTGGCCGTCGCCCAGCATATCGCCCAAGGCCGTCAGCGCGTCCGGACGCTCCGTGAACAGGAACGGCACGGACGTTTCCGGCCACAGGATCAGTTGCGGCTTGGCATGGCCTTGCTCCGGTGCCTTCGCCGAAATCCCCATCAGCGTGGCGAAGATGCGGTCGCGCACCGAGGCATCCCATTTCTCGGTGAGGTCGACGGCGGGCTGAACGATGCGCACGTCGATCGAGCGGGTGGCCGGCCGGGCTGGGACGGCAAGCCTGAAATAGCCGAAGCCGACGTGAGCGGCAACGAGAGCGACGAACAAGGCCAAGCCCAGCCTGAGATGCCGGCGCGCCGCGACAAGCGCCGGCAGGGAAAAGACAAAAACGGCGAGCGCGTTCATGCCGATCATGCCCGTCACCGACACGCTTTGCATCAGGAGGGGCACCGGCATTGCGGCATAGCCGACGGCATTCCAGGGAAAGCCGGTGAACAGGAAATCGCGCAGCCATTCCGCAAGGCCGAAGCCGAAGGCAAGTGCGGCGATGCGGCCGATATCACTGCTCCAGCAAAGCCGCGCCACGAGCGTCGCAAAACCATAGAAGAAGGCGAGTCCAAAGGGGATGCCGACGACGGCGAAGGGCAGCGCCCAGGCGAAGCTGTCGGCCTCGACAAGAAGGGCCTGGCCGATCCACCAGAGGCCGGCGAGGAAATAGCCGAAGCCGAACCACCACCCGATGGCGAAAGCCGGGCGAAGGCGACGCAGCCAGCCGTCGGAGGCTTCACCGGTGGCGCCGTCGAGCAGCCAGACAAGCACCGGAAACGAGACGAAACAGACGGCGAAGAAATCGTAAGGCGCCTGGGCGAGAACCGCGAGCGCTCCCGCGACAAACGCTACCAGCGACCGCCGCCACCCCCACAGCAGAATTATCCGGCCGGCAAAGCGCTGCATTCAACTTTCCAAGTCGCGCGAATCAGGCAGCCAGAGATTTAACAGGCCGAGCCGGATGCTCCAAACACGAGTAAGCGCAACAAATTCACGGTCGCGCTAACGGTGCCACCCTTCAATGCTGAGGCCGCTCAGTCGCTCGGCCTCCTCTTTGGGCACAATGCGCACGGTCTGTGTGAAGGTCCAGACATGGCCTTCTGGATCGCGGGCTCGATATTGCCGTTCGCCGTAGAAACGATCGATGGGCTCCTCAACGATTTCTGCCCCCGCGGCGCGCGCTTTCTCGCAATGGGCGCCGAGGTCTTCCCTCAATCGGATATAAACCGACTGCGTGTTCTTGCCGCCGACAGAGGCGGGGCTGGCAATATGCGCGGCCCATTCGCCATCGACGATGATATAGCCGTCGCCGAACCGCATTTCGGCATGAACAAGTCGCCCGTCGCTGTCGTTCGCCAGCATGCTCGGCTCGAAGCCGAACGCCGCCTGAAGCCAGGCCAAAGCCGCGCGGGGATCTTGATAGAAGACGCCGGAGCCGAGGACAGCGTGCTTGAACGGGTCGTCGATCGGCATGAGCGAATATCAGGCCTGCTCGGTGCGCGCCGCGCGGCGGCGCTGCCGTTCGCCCTTCGGGCTCTGCACGATGCGCACCCGCTTGACGCGGCGCGGATCGGCGTCGAGCACGTGGAATTCGAAGCCCGGTATGGCCTGCACCACTTCGCCACGGGCCGGAACCCGGCCGAGCGTGTTGAAGATCATGCCGCCGATGGTGTCGACATATTCACCGTGCTCGCCCGCGGCGAAATCCTCGCCGATCATCTTGGCGACGTCGTCGATCTCGGCCTTGCCGTCGACCACGAACACGCCCTCCCCGATCCGGGTGATCATCGGCTCGTCGTCGTCGTGCTCGTCCTCGATGTCGCCGACCACCATCTCGACGATGTCCTCGAGCGAGGCGAGGCCGTCGGTGCCGCCATATTCGTCGATGACCAGCGCCATCTGGGTCCGCGTCGTCTGCATGCGCCCCATCAGGTCGGAAGCAAGCATCGATGGCGGCACGAACAGCACCGGACGGATCAGGTCGAGATCGCCGATGGTGCGGGCGAGATCGACCTGGGCCAGATCGAGGATGGTCGGCGCCTGGGCCTTCCTGTTCGCCCGGCCCTTCTTGACGCGGGCGACCTTGGTGATGTGGGCGAGAACGTCGCGTATGTGGACCATGCCGCGCGGATCGTCGAGCGTTTCGGAATAGACCGGCATGCGGGAATGACCGGACTGTTCGAAGAGGCCAAGCAGATCGCCAAGCGAGGTGGTGATCTCGACCGCCTCGATATCGGCACGCGGCACCATGACGTCCTCGACGCGCACTTCGCGCAGCCGCAGGATGTTGTTGAGCATCGCACGTTCGCCGGGCGAGAAGGATTCGGCATCGGTGGCCGTTTCGGCCAGCGCGTCGGCGATCTCCTCGCGCAGGTTGGTGCCGTTGCGGTGCCTGAACAGGCCTAGCACGCGATCGAAGAGAGAAGGACCGGCATGCGGAGGCTCGGCGGCCACGCTGCCGGTCGGAATACTCGGACTGGAGCCCTCTTCCGATTTTTCGGAAGGCTTGGCCGCACTGCCGGCGTCCGGACGGGCGGCAGTTTCTGGTTTGTCGTTCATCGCCATCAGGTCAATTGGTCTTTTTTGTTACGCGTAGGGATCGGGAATGGCAAGCCTCGCAAGCGCCGCGCGCTCGATCGCTTCCATCTCCTCGGCCTCGGCGTCGGTCTCGTGATCATGGCCCAGAAGATGCAGCAGGCCATGGATGACGAGATGGGTGATATGGTTCGCCAGCGGCTTGTCTTCCAGTGCGGCCTCACGCGCAACGGTCTCGGAAGCAAGCACGATGTCGCCCAACATCGGCGGCAGCTCGGCGCCTTTCGGAACGGAAAAAGCCGGGAAAGACAGCACGTTGGTCGGCTTGTCCTTGCCGCGCCATTCGGCGTTGAGAGTGCGGATATGGGCGTCGTCGGAAAAAACGACGCTGAGCTCCGAAGCGCCGCTCGCGCCGGTTTCGGCAAAGGCGGCAGCGACGGCCTGATCGACCAGGTGCGCCAGCTCGGCCTCAGGGGGCCAGTCGCCGGCCTCGACGAAAATATCGATGTCGACCGGCGTCTTGCCGCTGGATCCCGGATTTTCAGCCATGGGGCTTGGATCAGCTCTCGGCGCCGAGGCCCCTGGCGAACTTGCCGTCCCGGTCATAGGCCTTGACGATCTCGGCAACCAGTGGATGGCGCACGACATCGCCCTCGTTGAAGCGGACCGTGACTATGCCCGGCACGCCGTCGAGGATGCGCAGCGCCTCGACCAGGCCCGACTTGGTGTTGGGCGGCAGGTCGATCTGGGTCGGATCGCCGGTGACGATCATGCGCGAGTTCTCGCCGAGACGGGTGAGGAACATCTTCATCTGCATCGGCGTGGTGTTCTGCGCCTCGTCGAGGATCACCGCGGCATGCGCCAGCGTGCGGCCGCGCATGAAGGCTAAAGGCGCGATCTCGATGACCTCGGCGGCGATCGCCCGCTCGACCTTGTCGGCCGGCATCATGTCGTATAGCGCGTCGTAGAGGGGCCGCAGATAGGGGTCGACCTTCTCCTTCATGTCGCCGGGCAGGAAGCCGAGCCGCTCGCCGGCTTCGACCGCCGGGCGCGACAGCACGATGCGCTCGACCATGCCGCGCTCGAGCAGCATCGCCGCATGGGCCACCGCCAGATAGGTCTTGCCGGTGCCGGCCGGGCCGATGCCGAAGACCATTTCGGAGCGCTCCAGCGCGCGCATATAGGCGTCCTGGTTGAGCGAGCGGGCATAGATCGTGCGCTTGCGCGTGGCAATCTGGGCGGCCGAAACCTTGCCCTTGCGCTCCATGGTGGGCAGCGTCAGCTGGTCGTCGGCGGCGATCGCCATGCGCACGGCGCCGTCGACGTCGGACTGGCCGATATCGACGCCCTTCTGCAGAATGCCGTAGAGCGTGTCGAGCGCGCGGCGCGCCTGCTCGGCGGCCGAAGCTGTGCCCTTGATCGCAAGCTGGTTACCGCGCGAACGGATATCGACGCCGAGCTTCTGCTCGAGACGGGCCAGATTCTCGTCGAACTGGCCGTATAGGGCGCTGGCAAGCTTGTTGTTGTCGAAGGTCAGTACGATGTGCGCCATGTCGGAGGCCCCGGATGCCTGGTTCTGGGGCGGATTCTTCAGTTCAGCAGCGCTCAACCGTCTCTCCTCATCTGCCGAGGCTTGTGGCTATGCATGTCGTTGTCCCGAAACCGCGAGCACTTTTTGGGCGACATGCATCAGGCCAACTCGGCGAACAGGCTGTTGGGACCTGTCTTCGTGATTCGTACGTCGATAATGTCACCGATTCCGCCGGCCTTGTCGTCAACAATAACAGGCTGCAGCCAGGGCGAGCGGCCGACGATCTGACCGGCATGGCGGCCGGGCTTCTCGATCAGCGTGCTGACGGTGCGGCCGACCAGGCTGGCGATGAATGCCTTCTGCTGCTCGTTGACCAGCGCCTGCAGGCGCTGCAGCCGCTCGTCCTTCACGGCTTCCGACACATGGCCGTCCATCTCGGCGCCCGGCGTGCCGGGACGCGGCGAATATTTGAACGTGAAGGCCGAAGCGTAATTCACCTCGCGCACCAGTTCGAGCGTTGCCTCGAAATCCGCTTCCGTCTCGCCGGGGAAGCCGACGATGAAGTCGCCGGACATGGCGATATCGCCGCGCGCGGCGCGGATGCGATCAATGAGCGCCAGATAGTCGCGTGCCGTATGCCTGCGGTTCATCGCCTTCAGTATCCGGTCGGAGCCAGACTGCACTGGTAAATGCAGATAGGGCATCAAGGCCGGCAGGTCACGGTGCGCGGCGATCAATTCATCATCCATGTCGCGCGGATGGCTGGTGGTGTAGCGCAGCCGCGCCAGGCCGGGAATTTTCGCCAGGCGGAAGAGCAGGCGGCCGAGGCCCCATTCCTCGCCGTTTTCGCCCTCGCCGTGCCAGGCGTTGACGTTCTGACCGAGCAGCGTCACCTCGCGCACGCCAGCCTCGGCGAGGCGCTCGGCCTCGGCGACGATCTGGGCCACCGGCCGCGAGACTTCGGAGCCGCGCGTATAGGGCACGACGCAGAAGGTGCAGAACTTGTCGCAGCCCTCCTGCACGGTAAGGAAAGCGGTGACGCCGCGCTTTGCCAGCTCGGCGCGCTTCGGCTGCGGCAGATGCTCGAATTTGTCCTCAATGGCGTAGTCGGTCTCGACGATCTTCTCGCCGCCGCGCACCCTCGCCAGCACGTCGGGCAGCCGGTGATAGGTCTGCGGGCCGATGACGAGATCGACGGCCGGCGCACGGCGTATGATTTCCGCCCCTTCGGCCTGCGCCACGCAGCCGGCGACGCCGATCAGCAGCTCACGGCCGGCCTCGGCGCGCTCGGCCTTCATGTCGCGGATGCGGCCAAGCTCCGAATAGACCTTTTCGGCTGCCTTCTCGCGGATGTGGCAGGTGTTGAGCAGCACCAGATCGGCGTCTTCGACGGCGTCGGTGGCGACATAGCCGTCGGCCGCCAGCGCATCGGTCATACGCTGGGAATCGTAGACATTCATCTGGCAGCCATAAGTCTTGACGAAGACCTTTTTCGCCGCCCCGGCATGCACCGGCTCGCGCTCAGGCGCGGTGCCGATGTCGTGGCTTTCAATCGTGTTCAATTCCATCGGGCGGCTTCTAACGCCTTTCCGCGACAAAAAACAGCCGATTCCGGCAGGCTACGGCGCCGCGCGTCGGTTTTTCAAGCTATGCGCTGACGACTGGGACGCGGCTCGGCGAGCGCAGCCTGCATCATCTCGCGCACCCTGGCTTCCATCAATCTTGCCGTTTCCTTGCGGTTTGAACCCTTGGAGAAGGGCACCGGATCACCGAAATGCACTTCGGCATCGAGCGAGCCCTCGGCAAGCAAACCCTTCAAATGCGGCATCAGGTCCTGGTCGCCGATCCAGGCGGCGATCGGCCGGTGACGGCGGCCCATCGGCACGCCATGCAGGCGCGTATAGGCGATCGCCACCGGCTGGATGAAGACCTGGTCCGCCGCCCCTTCCGAAATCGCCATCGAGGCGGCACCGAACAAGGTGCTCTTGAACGGCAGCACCAGATTGCCGTCGCCGGTCGAACCCTCGGCGAACAGCACCATGGCATCGCCCTTGGCCATGCGTCTGGCGATCTCGCTCGCCTGGTCGCCGGAGGTGCGCCTGCGCTCGCGCTCGATGAAGACGGTGCGCTGCAGCTTGGACAGCATGCCGATCATCGGCCAGCCTTCCATGTCGGCCCTGGCGATGAACTTCACATCGACAAAGGAGCCGAGCACCATGATGTCGGTCCAGGAGATGTGGTTGGCCGCGATGAGCAAGGGGCGCTGCTTCGAGAGCGCGCCTTTGACGTGCACGCGCATGCCCAGCGCCTTGAGGATCATGCTGTGCCAGATTTTGAGGACGACCGTCTCCGGCCAAAGCCTCGTCTTCATCGACAGGAGCTGCAGCGGCGCCAGCACCAGCGTGCCGGCGGCGACGAGGCCGAACGCCACGAAAATCCGCAATTTCTTGATCATTCGCTCCGGCCCTATCCCACGGTCTGGCTAGCGAAGATCGCGGCGCATGACAAGCGCGCCGGTCGGGCCGTGCTCGGTCGACCGGTAGTAGTTCGGACGCTGGCCGACCTGACGGAAGCCCAGCCGGCGATAGAGCGCGATGGCCGGCGTATTGGTCTCGTCGACCTCGAGGAACAGCGCCTCGGCGCGCTGCGCATGCAATTCGCGCAGCACCGCATCGATCAATTGCCAGCCAAGCCCCTGGCGCCGATGGGCGCGAGCCACCGCGACCGTAAGGATCTCGCCCTCGCCTGCCGCGAGCCGCGCCAGCACGAAACCGACCGGCGGCTTCGCACCCTGCCCGGTCTCGCGCGCGGCGTAACCGAACACGGTGTCCTGTTCGAGCAGTGCCGCGAACTCGCCATCGGTCCAGGGGCGAACGAAATCCTCGCGATGCAGCACCGCAACGGCTGCGCTGTCGGCCACCGTCAGCGGCTCCAGCGCATAATCCCTGCGGCGCGGCTGAAAGAAAGGGATGCGCATCAGGATTTTTTTCCCTTTGGTGCATGATCTTCTCCAGAACCCGGCTTCCCGGATTCATGGCTCCGCCTTGGCAGAATGAAACCGGCCTGCGGCTTGGCGTCGGCGCCACGCAGATAGAGCGGCTTCGGCTTTGCGCCTGGCCCTTTCGCGGCGGCCAGTCGGGCATAGGTCGCTATGTCGGCTGTGGCAACGGCCGGCCCGGTGTCGAAACCATGTCCGCTCGCCGCGATCAGCGGCGCGGCGGTGCCGGTGAGGACCGCTTTCGCATCGACTGCCATTCCGGTCGCTTGGGAAAGCGTGGCCACCGTTGGTCCGTAAGTCAGAACTAACGCTTCATCGAAAAGCGCCGCATGGAGTTCCTCGCGGCCGGCGTCGAGCGCCGCCAGCACGGCACGGCCGGGAAAGGCATTCGCGGCTTCCGCCGCCAACGCTTCCAGCGTCGTCACGCCGATAGCCGGGATTTTCAGCGCCAGGGCCAAGCCGCGCGCGGTCGAGACGCCGACGCGCAGGCCGGTGAAGGAACCGGGGCCGATCGAGACGGCTACAGCGTCCAAGCCTTGATAGCCGATCCCGCTGGCCTTCAATGCCGCCTCGATGACGGCCATCAGATGCTCGGCATGCCCTTTGCCGAGGTCGAGCACCTGGCGGCCAAGCTCGATGCCAACGTCAGCGTCGTGTACGCAGGCGGCGCAGAGATTGGCGGCGCAGTCGATGGCGAGCAGCTTCATAGGGCCGGTTAACCAACTGGATCAAAACACATTCCCTGTGCCCGGCATGGCCCGCCGCCGCAAGGGCCACGCCGCATAAATGTTATGCGGCTTGGCTTTAGCGCGACATCAGGAAGCTGGCCTTGACAGCGATCAGCCCGCAGCCGCGATGCGCAGCATGTGGTTGTCCCAGACATAGTCAGGTTCGGCGCGCGACCCGCCCGCACCGCCGACGATCTCGCCAGCGCCGGTCGTTGCCATGAAGTCGGCGCCGTCCGGCGCGAGACCGCAAACTTCGACCAGCGACTTCGTTGCGACAACACGTCCGCTGGCGGCATCGATGACGGCCAGCGAATTACCCTCCGGCGAGGTCACGGCGACGGTGCCGGCATCGGGATTGGCGGCAACCGAGCCGATATAGTTGCGGAAGCCCGACAGCACGTCCTGCGGCATTTCCAAAAGCTGGAGCTCCTTGCCGCGCGCGGCGCGGCCGACCAGCGCCGGCCGGTCGATCGCCGGCCCGCGATATTGGCAGCCGAACCAGACGGTGCCCGCCTGGTCGCGGTCCATGTGACGGATCGACAGCTGATGCAGCGCCGGCGGCAATTCGTGCTTTTCGATCAGGTCGCCAGTGATGCGGTCGACCAGCGTGTAGGAAGGCTTCATCGTTGCGATGTTGAGCTCGGCGCGGCCGAAATCCGGATGCGTTTCGATGCCGCCATTGGCGATGGCGAGCGTCCTGCCGTCGGCGAGCAGCAGCAGTTCGTGCGGACCCATGCCGTAGGTCGGGAACTCGCCGACGCGGCTGAACTTCGCCCGTGCGTCATAGACGCCGACGACGCCGCTGGCGTTGTCGAAATCATTTTCCGTTGCATAGAGCAGCGCGCCGTCGGGCGAGAACACGCCGTGACCGAAGAAGTGCCGGCCGGCGATGCTGGCGATGGTCAAAGGCTTCTCGCGGCCGGTGTGGTCGAAGACCATCGCGAAGATGCCGGGCTGGCGGGCGAAGACGATCGAGCGTTTCGACACCGGATCGAACGCGACGTCGTGGCCACGGTCGGGCAGATCGAGCGTGTGCAGGATCTTGCCGGCCTCGGAGAGCACGGCGGCGCCGAAGCTGCCGTCGCGCCTGACGAAGGCCGTGGCGAAGACGGCGTCCGTTGCAAGCGTCTCCGCCCAGGCGCGCGGCGCCATCGCGGCGGCGAAGCCGGCGCCGGCGGCACGCAGAAAGTCGCGGCGATCGATGAGCGGCGTCGTCACGGCGTCAATCACCATCCAGCGACGAAAAGCCGGCGGTCAGGCCAAACTCGGCGGTCATCCTGGTGCCGATCAGGGTCGAGAGGCTGGAGGTGATCAGCGCGAGATGCTCGAGCTTGTCGCGTAGCGCCGGATCGGCGAGCGCCTTGTCGATCGGGCCGCTAACAGACTTCGCCGTCGCCACGCCGTTGGTCAGCTGGATGTGGATGGATTCGGCCATCCACCGCGCATCGGCGGGCAGCGCATCGCCAAGCTTCGAGCCCTGAAACAGCTTGTCGATGCCGGACAGATTTCCGGCCAGCGAATTCAGCGTGTTCTGCGAGCGCCAGTAGATCGCCTGCTTCGGCTTGTCAGCATCGGGCTTCGCGCCAAGAAAACCCTTGAGCCGCACGTCGCGGATCATTTCCAGCTCATTGATAAAAACGCCGACCAGTTCCGTCACCGCTTCGGTGCCATCACGATAGAGCGGGTTCTTCGGCCCCGGATTGGCCCAAAGCGAGGCAAAACCATCGGGCTTGCTCCACGCTTCGCGGACCTCGCCGGCCATCGCCTGGATGTTGCTGGCCACCGCCGCGCCGTAGGCGCAGCGATAGGGATCGTCCTTATTGGCAAGGGTTTCGGCGCCATCGCCGAACAGCACATATTCCAATGCACCGAGGCCCTGCATGGCAACGCTCTTTCCCGCGAGTTGCGCCGGATCGGCGGCGGATGGATCCTTGGCAACGAGGGTCGACTGCACCTGCCTCAATCCGATGCTCTTGCGGTCCGGCCAGTACAGCATGCGCTCCAGTCGGTTGTTTTCCTTAATGGGCCCGAAGGCGATGATCTCGGCCACCGACCAGGCTTCGACTGTGGCGGAAAACTCGGTACGCGCCGCGTCGAGATTTTGCTGGGACGGCGCATTGCAGAGCTGGCGCATCGCGTGGGTCAGGGTCCCGGCATGATCGTCGAGGCTGGCGTAGGCCGGGCGGACGAAGCCGTCGATCGCGCGGCCGATGACATCGGAGGCTTTGACCGCGGCCTGGGCCGGCAAGGCCGCGGCCAGCAAGAAAGGAAGGGCAAGCGCGGCGGCACGTCGGTTAAACATCAGAGCGACTCCAGGAATTTGATCAGCGCATCGCGGTCGGCCGCAGCTGCGCCGGCAAAGCGGTCGCGCGCCTTCTGGCCCTCGCCGCCATGCCACAGGATCGCCTCTTCGAGCGTCCGCGCGCGGCCGTCATGCAGATAGAAGCTGTTGCCATTGACCGTGGCGGTCAGGCCGATGCCCCAGAGCGGCGGCGTGCGCCATGCGCTGCCGCTCGCTTCCCCCACGCGCTGCCCGTCGGCGAGACCCTCGCCCATGTCGTGCAGCAGGAAATCGGAATAGGGCCAGATCAGTTGGAAGGCTTGCGCCTTGTTGGGCGTGCCGCGCATGGTGACGAATTTCGGCGTGTGGCAGGAAATGCAGCCCATCTCGTAGAACTGCTTCTTGCCGGAAAGAACCTCCGGCTTGTCGAGGTCGCGCCGCGCCGGCACAGCGAGGTTCTGCGAATAGAAGGTGACGAGGTCCATGACCGGGGGCGGCGCTTCCGCCGCGCCCAGGCGCTCTTGGACGCCATTCGGCAGGGTAAGGCACGCCTTCTCAGCCTCGGTGCAATCGCCCCAATGCTTCGGCACTTCAGGCGTCGAGATGCCGATATCGCCGGCAAAGGCATCGGCGGCCTGCTGCCGGATCGATGCGGCCTGAGCTTTCCAGCCGAAGCGGCCCAAAGTTATCGCGCCGCTCAACTCCTCGCGAACTATGTTCGGCCGGCCGGAGATGCCGTCGCTGTCGCGGTCAGGCGGATCGGCAAGGGCAAGGATGTCGGCCGGGGCGATCTCCTCGATCAGTCCGAGCCCGATCATTGGCGGCGTCAGGCGCGGCGACAACGTCGTGCGCGGGTCGAGCGGGCCATTGCCCAGATTCTCGACCGAGTAGCGGGGCTTGCGCAGCAAAACGACGGCACCGTCGCCCAGCGTGACCTTCTCTTCCGAATAGTCGATGCGCATGCGGCCTTCACCCTTGAGGCCGGGAACGGCCAGATCCTGCAATTGCGAGCCATAGACAGGATCGGGGAAATTCAGCAGCTTATGGTTGGCAAGTTCGGCTCTCTCCTCGGCATTGCTTGCGTCGCGCGCCAGCCGCAAGAACATCGAGGTCGAGCCTGCGCCGCTTCCCGGCGGTCGGCCGCGACCATCCTTCAGATGGCAGTTCTGGCAGGCGCGTTCGTTGAACAGCGGACCGAGCCCGTCGGACGCCTGGGTCGATGACGGCGACGACACCCAGTTCTTGCGGAAAAGCGCATTGCCGAGCTTGAAGGTCCCTTCCTCCTCGAAGGTGATGTTGGCGGAAGGCTGCGAGAAGGCGTCGCGGTTGACGCCCTTCCTCGACGTGCCGGCGCCGCCCTGCATCAGCTCGAACGGTTCGGGCTTTGTAAAGTCGGTCGTAGGCTTGGTGACCGCCAACACCCGCGCCTGATCCTCCGGCGTCAGATCTGTGCGGCTCGTCGGCAGACCCGCCGGCTCGCCCGCCATGGCGGGAGCAGAAAGCGTGATTGCCAGCAGGAGCGTGGCACCGCGCCAGATCCGGTATCGCGGGTTCCTCGGGAGCAGCAGGCCGGCTATCTCGGCCCGCCATGAGCGGCGCGAAAAATCTATCGGGCGCCGCATTCCCGCATGTCCTTACTCCGCCTCGTTGGCCGAGTCGGCGTTGAGCTGGCCGTACTTTTCCTCGCCGATCGAGGCGAGCAGGTCGAGCTGACTCTCCAGGAAGTCGATGTGGCCTTCCTCGTCCGTCAGCAGATCCTCGAACAATTTCATCGACACGTAGTCGCCCGCATCCTGGCAAATCTCGCGCGAGCGCTTGTAGGAGGTGCGCGCGTCATATTCGCCGGCGAGATCGGATTCGAGCACTTCCTTCACATTCTGGCCGATACGCAACGGCGCGACCGACTGCAGGTTCGGATGGCCTTCGAGGAAGATGATGCGGGCAACCAGCCGGTCGGCGTGATGCATTTCTTCGATCGATTCCGCCCGCTCCTTCTTTGCCAGCTTGGTGTAGCCCCAGTCTTCGAGCAGACGATAATGGACCCAGTACTGATTGACGGCACCAAGCTCCAGAAACAGGGCTTCGTTAAGCCGCTCGATGACCTGCGGTTCGCCTTTCATGGGTTCTGCTCCCGAATTGGCCGCGCAGTCCTCTGACGCGGTCCAGGTGTGAAACGATATCCGCGCCGCTCCCCTCTGAACGGGCGTGGTAGTTCTCGGTGACCCGAATGATCGTTTCCACCACATTTGGAAAGCAGCCGCAACAGCGGCCGCGCTTGCGCATGGCATGATAGACCTTGGCCGGCACGATAAGCTGCCAGGGATCTTCATCCAGCAGACCGATGATCGTCTGCTCGATCTCCTTCTCGGTGATGATGTTGCAATGGCAGATCAGCATTCACTTGCTCTGGCTAGCGGCGCTGTTCCGGCGCCGTTTGGCTTGTTTCTCAATTGAGCATGATCTTGTCCAAAAACCGGCTTCCACTTTTTGGGATCATGCTCGGGTGCTACTTGAACACCTTGTCCGGAGCATCAAGGCTGTCGGAGCCCTCGAAGGCGATGGCATTGAGCTTGAGCGAGCCGACCGCGCGTTCGATCGACTTGGTCTGGTCGATCAGCGCGTCGATCGCCGCCTGCACAGTGGCGTTGCCTTCCGCATTGCCTTCGGCGATCTGCTGGTCATAGGCCTCGCCGGCCAGCGCCCGCGCCTTGATCGCTTCCATCTTGGCGACCGAAGTATCGAGCTTGTCCGACAGTTCCTTGTCGATCGCAGAATCGGCCACCTTCACCATGTCCGACACCGACGGGCCGGAAACCACGGTGCCGTCGAGGCGCGTATAGTTGGCGTGATAGGCGGCGCGGATGCCGATCGCATCATAGAGATGCGAGTTGTAGGTGTTGTCGGAGAAGCAGTCCTGCTCCTCCTCCGGGTCGTGCAGCAAAAGGCCGAGCTTCATGCGCTCGCCGGCCAGCTCGCCATAGGATAGCGAGCCCATGCCGGTGAGGATGGTGGAGATGCCGGCATTCGGCTCGCCATCGACGAGGGTCTTGCGGGCGGCGCCGTCTTCCTTCCAGTTGTTGACCATCTCCTGCAGGTCAGTGACCAGAAGGTCGCTTGCCGACTTCAGATATTCCGCGCGGCGGTCGCAATTGCCGCCAGTGCAGTTCTTGAGATCGTAGTCGGTGTACGGGCGCTCGCCGGCGCCTGGACCGGTCCCGTGCAGGTCCTGGCCCCAAAGCAGGAATTCGATGGCGTGATAGCCGGTCGCGACATTGGCCTCGACGCCGCCGGCTTCCTGCAGCGTGCCCGAGAGGAATTCCGGCGTCAGCTTCGAGGCGTCGACCTTCTTGCCGTTGATCTCGATCTCCTTGCTCGCAATGACGTTCGCCGTATAGAGCGAGTTCTCGTCCGACTCGGTGCCGTAGCTCTTGGCGACATAGTCGATCAGGCCTTCGTCCAGCGGCCAGGAATTCACCTTGCCTTCCCAGTCGTCGACGATCTTGTTGCCGAAGCGGTAGACCTCGGTCTGCTGGTAAGGCACGCGCGCCGCCTTCCAGGCATCGCGGGCAGCGTTGAGCGTCTCTGCCGAGGGCTTGGCGAGAAGCGCGTCGACGGCCTTGTCGAGCGCCTCAGCCGTGATCAGCGAATCCTCGTATTTGGCGAGCGCGATGTCGGCATAGGTCTTGATCACCGCCTTCGCATCGGTTTCGGCCTTCGCCGGCAGCACGAACACGGCCGCCGTCAGCGCCGCGGTGGCGCCGATCGCGGCAAGCCTGCTGCCCCAACGTAGCGCAATAATTCGCGGCGTGATTATCGCTTTCATCAATCCCATCCCCTCAGAAATTCAATGGCATAGGTATGCGGCCGCCGGCGCGCGGCGCCAGCGCAAGCACGAATGACCGGAAAGGCAAAGTTGCCGCGCAATGGCGCGGCCAATCAGCAAAAGACACCGAAATGCCTCCAATCGAAAGGGTTCAAGGCCCAGACATCAAAGGAATGCGCCAGCGGCGCAGCCCTCCATAAAGCGGCGGAGCGGCTGGAAGTCAACTGGCGGTACAGAGAAAATTCAATTGAAACAACAGTTTAGAATTATTCTAAACTGGAATTATCAACTTTAAGGCGGCGCATGCGGCGGACATCCGGATTGACAGGCGGCCATCCTGGGTGCGACCCGGACCACGGCTCTTGCGGCGGCGGCAGACAATCGCCACTTGGCGGAAGATCCTAGATTTGAAGGCAAAAAGGGCTGCGATGAAGAACGGGGTGGTCATTGTCGGTGCGGGTCATGCGGGCGTGCAGGCGGCCGCTAGCCTGCGTGAGGAAGGCTATGACGGGCCGGTCATCCTGATCGGCGACGAGAACGAGCCGCCCTATCACAAGCCGCCGCTGTCCAAGACCTTCATCAAGGATGCCGACGCCAAGCCGCAGCCTTTGCGCGGCGAGGCCTTCTATTCCGGCAATGCCATCGACTACCGGCCGGGCGTTTGGATCGACAGGATCGATGGTGGCGAGCGCAGGCTGGACGTTTCCGGCGGCGGCACAATTGCCTTCGACCGGCTGGTGCTGGCCACCGGCTCGCGGCCGCGCCTCCTCAAGCTCGATGGCGCGGAGCTCGCCGGCGTGGTGTCGCTGCGCTCGCTGGCCGATGCGCGGCTGATCCGCGAGTTGAGCGCGCAGAGCGAAGAGGTCGTCATCCTCGGCGGCGGCTTCATCGGCCTCGAAATCGCAGCGACGCTGAGGGCCGCCGGCCGCAGGGTCACCGTCGTCGAGGCGCTCGACAGGCTTCTCGGCCGCGCCGTGGCGCCGGCAATCGCGGCGCATGTGCGCCAGCGCCTGGAGGCGATGGGCGTGCGCCTGCTCACCGGCACCACGGTTGCCCGTCTGGAAGGCGAAGGCGGCCGCGTTTCGGCCGCGATCACGTCAAGCGGCGAGCGCCTGCCGGCGCAACTGGTGATCATCGGCATCGGCGTGGTGCCCAATGTCGAGCTGGCCGAAGCCGCCGGCATCGCGATCGCCAACGGCATCCGCGTCGACCAGCATATGCAGAGCTCGATCCCGGAAATCCTCGCCGTCGGCGATGCCGCCTCCTACCGGCACTGGTTCACCGGCGGCGACGTGCGGCTGGAATCGGTGCAGAACGCCACCGACCAGGCGCGGCTTGCCGCGCGCACCATCGTCGGCCATGCCGAACCCTTCGCGGCCGTGCCTTGGTTCTGGTCGGATATCGGCGACATGAAGTTGCAGATGGTCGGCCTGACGCAAGGCGGCGACAGCCATGTCGTGCTGGGCGAGCCGGCCGAGAACAGGTTCTCGATCTACCACTATGCCGGCAACCGGCTGCTGGGCATCGAATCCGTCAACCGCCCGGCCGACCACATGCTCGGCCGCAAGATGCTCGGCGCCGGCTTCTCGCCCGCGCCTCACACCGTGGCAGCCGGGCCGGATGCGCTGAAGGCGGCGCTTGCGGCCTTCAGCCAGGACGAGCCGGCAAGGGCCAGCGCGTAGAGATTGCCAATTTTTGCCATCAGCCTTACATTGGTTGAATGAGCACGATGAATATCTCACTGCCCGACAGCTTGAAGCATTTTGTCGATCAGCAGGTGACGGAGCGCGGCTACGGCACGAGCAGCGAATATGTGCGTGAATTGATTCGCCACGATCAGGATCGTCAGCGTTTGCGCGGTCTGCTTCTTGAAGGCGCTTCGTCCGCGCCAGGCGCTCCTGTCGGTGACGACTATTTCGCGGCGCTGCGCAAGCGAGCGCTGGGCCAATAATTGGTTGCCGTAAAGGCAATTATTCCTCGTGCCCTTGCCTTGCGGGATATCGAAGACACTGTCGATTATTATGCACGCGAAGCTGGTTCGCACGTGGCGCTAGCCTATGTCGAGGATCTTCAAACTGCCTACAAAGTGATAGCCAACCATCCTGCATCGGGCTCGCTGAGATATAGCTATGCGATTGGACTACCCGGTCTGCGCAGTGTGCAATTGAAGCGCTATCCGTACCTGATTTTCTATGTCGAACAGGCCGATCATATCGATGTGTGGCGGGTCCTGCACGCCAAAATGGATATTCCAGCCTGGTTACAGAATCCGAACTCCTGACGGCGAGTTGCCGCACCGGCCTGGGCCGCCAGGAGAATCATTCGCACCGTCCGCCCCTTAGGCCGCGCGCGCCTCGCGGATCGAGGTCTCCAATATATCCAGCGCCTCCGTCATGACGCCGTCCTGGATGGTGATTGGCGACAGGAAGCGGATGACGTTGCCGTAGACGCCGCAGGTGAGCAGGATGAGGCCCTTGTCGAGCGCCTTCAGCCGCACCGCATTGGCTAATTCCGCCGAGGGCAGGCCCTTCTTCACATCATTGAACTCGACGGCGTTCATGAAGCCCGGGCCGCGGATGTCGACGATCTCCGGCACGTCCTCGCGGATCGACGCCAGCCGCTGCTTCAGCCTGGCGCCGAGCGCGTTGGCGCGCTCGCACAGCTTTTCTTCCTCGATGACGTCGAGCACGGCATGCGCCGCGGCGACGCCGATCGGGCTGCCGCCATAGGTGCCGCCGAGCCCGCCCGGTCCAGGCGCGTCCATGATCTCGGCGCGGCCGGTGACGGCCGACAGCGGGAACCCGCCGGCGAGGCTCTTGGCCATGGTGGTGAGATCCGGCGCCACGTCATGGTGCTCCATCGCGAACATCTTGCCGGTGCGGGCAAAGCCGGTCTGCACCTCGTCGGCGACAAGAAGGATGCCGTGCTGGTCGCAGGTCTTGCGCAGTGCCGTCATGAAATCGCGCGGCGCCTCGTAGAAGCCGCCCTCGCCCTGCACCGGCTCGACGATGATGGCCGCGACCCTGGCCGGATCGACATCGGCCTTGAACAGCTTGTCGAGCGCTGCAAGCGAATCCGCGACCGACACGCCGTGCAGCGCGACCGGGAACGGCGCATGGAAGACATCGGCCGGCATGGCGCCGAAGCCAACCTTGTAAGGCACGACCTTGCCGGTCAGCGCCATGCCCATGAAGGTGCGGCCGTGGAAGCCGCCGGAAAAGGCGATGACCGCCTGGCGACCGGTGGCGTTGCGCGCGATCTTGATGGCGTTCTCGACCGCCTCGGCGCCAGTGGTGACGAAGACGGTCCTCTTGTCGAACTTGCCGGGCAGCATGCCGTTCAGCCGCTCGGCGAGGCGCACATAGCTCTCGTAAGGAACGACCTGATGGCAAGTGTGGGTGAAGCGGTCGAGCTGCGCCTTGACCGCCTCGATCACTTTCGGATGGCGGTGACCCGTGTTGACCACCGCAATGCCCGACGAGAAGTCGATGTAGCGGCGGCCCTCGACGTCCCAGATTTCCGAATTCTCGGCACGATCGGCGTAGATCTGCGTGGTCATGCCGACGCCGCGCGAGATCGACTGGTTCTTGCGTTCGGAAATGGCTGAATTCTTCATCTCACACCTCATCGGGCCGGCGCCCGCTCCGTTTTGATGCCGTCAAAGCCTCTTCTGACCTTATTTCAGGTTTTCCTCAAGTCGGCACATTGGCCCAGTCGATTGGACCTGCCGCAAGGCCGAAATCGATCTCGACCAGCCAGTCGATCGTCAGGCAGAAACAGTTTCCTTTTCCGGCCGATCGATTATCCTCGCTGCAGCCGCGACGTGCCGCTGCCGGGAGCGGCTTCCCGCGGGCCGAGGGAACCATGAGCAGGAACGCGACATCGTCCGCCTTGCCGTCCTTGCCGCTCCGCCCTGCATGTCGGGTGCGGGATGGCGCCAAAGCAGACGTGATCGTTGCTGCGGAGAGTTAAAAGCCAGGTCGCACCCCGTCGCGAACCTGCGAGAGAAAACTACACCCTCACAAACCCCTCGCTCGCCCGAAGCAGGTTGCGCGTATAATCCTCGCTCACGCGGTGGCCGATCAGCTGGCTTGCGGTCAGCGTCTCCACCGCTTCGCCGTTCTGCATCACCATCAGCCGTTCGCACATATGGGTGATGATGGCGAGGTCGTGACTGACCATCAGAAAGGTGAGCTTGCGCCGCCGCCGCACCTCTTCGAGCAGGTTCAGCACCTCGGCCTGGACAGAAGCATCGAGCGCCGAGGTCGGCTCGTCGAGCAAAAGGATCGAAGGTTCGAGGATCAGCGCGCGGGCGATCGCGACACGCTGGCGCTGGCCGCCGGAGAGCTGGTGCGCATAGCGGAAGCGGAAACCCTTGCCGAGGCCGACTTCGTCCAGCGCGCGCTCGATGCGCTTCTCGCCATCCTGGATTGCGTGAATGGCGAGCGGTTCCTGCAGCAGCCGGTCGACGGTCTGGCGCGGATGCAGCGACCCATACGGATCTTGGAAGACCATCTGCACGTCGCGGTAAAAGGCCTTGTCGCGGGTCTTGTCAAGCGTCTTGCCGTTGATAGCGATGGTGCCGGCAGCGACAGGCGCAAGGCCGGTGATTGCCTTGAGCAGGGTCGACTTGCCGGAGCCGCTTTCGCCAACCAGGCCGTAGGACTCGCCTTCCCTGACTTCGAGTTTAACGCCCTTCAGCGCGCGGAAGCGGTCGAAAATCACCTCCAGCCCTTCGATGGTGATGGCGGCCGTCATGCCGCCCACTCCGGCTTGCGGTCGAGCACCGGCAGCGGGTGTCGCTCGAAGCCGATCCTCGGCATGCAGTTGAGCAGGCCGCGCGTATAGGGATGCTGGGCCTCGCGCAGCTCGGACGCCTTGAGCTGCTCGACCACCTTGCCGGCATACATGACGACCACGCGGTCGCAGAAGGAGGACACCAGGCGCAGATCATGCGAGATGAAGATCAGCCCCATGCCGCGCTCGGCGACCAGCCTATCGAGAATGTTCAGCACATCGAGCTGCACGGTGACGTCGAGCGCCGAGGTCGGCTCGTCGGCGATCATCAGTTCCGGCCCGGCGATCAGCATCATGGCGATCATCGCGCGCTGGCCCATGCCGCCCGAGACCTCATGCGGGTGAAGGTCGAAGACACGGGCCGGATCGCGAATCTGGACCGCCCGAAGCATCTCCAGCGCGCGCTCGCGCGCTTCGGCCTTTCCAACTTTCTCATGCGTGCGCAGCGTCTCGACGATCTGGCGGCCGATGGTCATCACCGGATCGAGCGAGTATTTCGGGTCCTGCAGGATCATGGCGATGCGGTTTCCCCGCAGCGCACGGCGCCGGCTGGATGACACCGAGAGCAGGTCGATGCCGTCGAAGCGCAGCTTTTTCGCCGACACCTCGGCCTGCGGCGGTGTCAGGCCCATGATGGCGCGGCCGGTCTGCGACTTGCCGGAGCCGCTCTCGCCGACGATGCCCAGCCGCTCGCGGCCGAGCGAGAAGGACACGCCGCGCACCGCCTGCACGATCCCGGTGCGTGTCGGGAAAGTGACGCGCAGATCGTCGACTTCGAGCAGCGTGCCTTTCGTTTGCCTATCGGAATTGCCGCTCATTGGTTGCCGCTCATCGGTCGCCACTCATTGGTCGCCGCTCCGGGGATCGAGCGCGTCGCGCAGGCCGTCACCGAGCAGGTTGAAGCCGAGGCTGACGATGAGGATGGCAACGCCTGGTGCGGCAGCCACCCACCACTGGTCGAGGATGAAGCGGCGGCCGGACGCGATCATCGCGCCCCATTCGGGCAGCGGCGGCTGCGCGCCGAGGCCGAGGAAGCCGAGGCCTGCGGCGGTGAGGATGATGCCCGCCATGTCGAGCGTCACCCGGATGATCAGCGAGGAGATGCAGAGCGGCATGATGTGGCGCAGCACGATGCGGAAGGGCGAGGCACCCATCAATTGCACCGCCTTGATGTAGTCGGAATTGCGCACCGTCAGCGTCTCGGCGCGCGCGATGCGCGCGTAAGGCGGCCAGGAGGTGATGGCGATCGCCAGCACCGCGTTCTCGATGCCGGGGCCGAGCGCCGCAACGAAGGCCAGCGCCAGCACCAGCTTCGGGAAAGCCAGGAAGATGTCGGTGATGCGCATCAAAATGGCATCGGTCCAGCCGCCGGCATAGCCTGCGACGGTGCCGACCAGCAGGCCGATGGGCGCGGCGATGATGGCGACGAGGATGACGACATAGAGCGTCCAGCGCGAGCCGTACAGGATGCGCGAGTAGATATCGCGGCCGAGGTCGTCGGTGCCGAACCAATGCGCGGCGCTCGGCGCCAGCAGACGGGCATTCTTCAGGTCACCCACGGTTGGCGAGTAGGGTGCCAGCACGCCGGCAAGCGCGGCTGCCACCACCAACGCGAGAATGATGAGCAAACCGACGAGCGCGAGCCGGTTGGCTGTGAAGCGCCGCCAGGCCACATAGGCGCGGCCGAGCCTTGCCTGCATGCGCGAGGACGGCCGCTCGCTGAGCAGCCATTCGCGACGGGTTTGCATCGTCTCGGCGCTCATTCGACTTTCGTCCGTGGATCGAGGAGCCGATAGAGCAGGTCCGACAGAAGGTTGATGGCGATGAAGACCGAGCCGATGATGATGGTGCCGCCGAGCACCGCGTTCATGTCGGCGTTCTGCAATGAATTGGTGATGTAGAGGCCGATGCCCGGCCAGGAGAAGACGGTCTCGGTCAACACCGAGCCTTCGAGCAGGCTGGCATAGGAAAGCGCGATCACCGTCACCATCGGCACAGCGGCGTTGCGCAGCGCGTGGCCCCAGATGATGCGCGTCTCCGACAGGCCCTTGGCGCGCGCGGCGACGATATATTCCTGCGCCATCTCGTTCAGCATGAAGGAGCGCGTCATGCGGCTGATATAGGCGAGCGCGAAATAGCCAAGCAGGGAGGCCGGCAGGATGATGTGGCGGTAGGCGTCGTAGAAGACATCCCACTGTCCCTGCATGGCCGCATCGAGCAGGTAGAAGCCGGTGATCGGCGTGAAAGTGTATTCGTAGACGACGTCGAGCCGCGCCGGAAAGGCGACCCATTGCAGCTTGGCGTAGAACAGGACGAGGCCGAGCAGCCCCAGCCAGAAGATCGGCACGGAATAGCCGATAAGGCCGATGATGCGCACGATCTGGTCGATGAGGCTGCCGCGCCGCACCGCGGCCAGCACGCCGAGCGGCACGCCGATGACGGCGCCGATGATCGTGCCGAGCGTCGCCAGCTCGATGGTCGCCGGAAAGACGCGGCGGATGTCGGACATCACCGGATTGGTGGTCAGCACCGAAGTGCCGAAATCGCCGCTGAGCGCGTTTTTGACGTAGATGTAGAACTGCTGGATCAGCGGCAGGTCGAGCCCCATCTCGCGGCGCGTGCGCTCGACGACGGCTGTCGGGGCCCGGTCGCCGAGCACGGCCAGCACCGGATCGATCGGGATGACGCGGCCGATGAAGAAGGTCACCGCGAGAAGACCGAGATAGGTCGTCACCGCGATGACCAGGAAGCGGCCGATCGACGACAGAAGCGCGACGGCACGGGCGCCGCCGCGCCCCGCCGCCGCCTGGTTCTCAGCTACGCTCACGCGGCGCGTCCGAAAGCGCTATTCCTTCGAGACCGGCCAGACGAAGTTGGTGTCGAAGCTCGGGCCGAGCTTGAAGTCCTTCAGGTTCTTGCGCAGCCCCGCCACCTCCAGCTGCTGATGGATGATGACGAAGGGGCTGGTGTCGAGGATCTTCTTCTGCAGGTCCTTGTACATGTCGGCGCGCTTGGCGGAGTCCTTCTCGAGCAGCGCCGCCTCGGTTTCCTTGGTCAGGTCCGGAATATCCCAGGCATTGCGCCAGGCCAGTGTCTTGATCTTGGCACTGTCGGAATTGTCCGGGTTCGAGGCGAAAGTCTGCGCGTTGGAGTTGGGATCGAAATAGTCCTGGCCCCAATTGCCGATATAGATGTCGTGGTTGCGGGCGCGGTATTTGGTCAGCGTCTGCTTGCCGTCGCCGGGGATGATCTCAAGCTTGATACCGGCCTGGCCGAGCGTCTGCTGGATCGATTCCGCCATGCCGGTGGTCGGCTGGCCGGTGCGCACGTCCATGGTCACTTTGAAGCCATCAGCCAACCCGGCCTTTGCCAGCAGCTCCTTGGCCTTGGCGACGTCGAGCTTGAACGGATTGTCGTCGATCGCGCCGAGGTCGCCCTTGGGCAGGAAGGACTGGTGGATCTCGCCGATGCCCTTCAGGATGGTCGAGGCCATCGCATCATAGTCGATGAGATATTTGAACGCCTGACGCACCTCAGGCTTGGCGAGGTTCGGGTTCTTCTGGTTGAGGCTGATGTAATAGACCGTGCCCTTCGGCGCGCTTGTCGTGGTGAGATCGGCGTTTTTGGAGATGGCATCGAGATCGTTCGGTTCCAGATTGCGGGCGACATCGATGTCGCCGGCCTCCAGCGCCAGGCGCTGCGCCGAGCTCTCCTTCATGTTGCGGTAGATGACGCGGGCGAGCTTGGCCTTCTCGCCATTGTAATTGTCGTTACGCTCCAGCACGACAGCCTCGTTGGCGCGCCATTCGCGCAGCTTGTAGGGGCCAGAGCCGGCATAGCCGGTCTTCAGCCAGGCGTTGCCGAAGTCGTTGTCCCATTTGTAGTCGGCGCTCGGCGTGACGGCGGCGACATGCTCCTTGACCAGCTTGCTGTCGACGACCGAGGCGACGGTGGCCGACAGGCAGTTCAGCACGAAGCTCGGCGCATAGGCCTTGTCGACAACGAACTGGAAGGTGGTGTCGTCGACCGCTTTCGCCTTCTCGGTGACATTGTCGCCACTGATGCCGAACTGATTGATGATGAAGGCCGGGCTCTTATCGAGCTTGATGGCGCGCTCGAAGGAATAGGCGACATCGGCCGCGGTGATCGGATTGCCGGAGGCGAACTTCATGCCGGGCTTGAGCTTGAAGGTATAGGTCAGGCCGTCATCCGAAACGCTCCAGCTTTCGGCGAGATCGCCCTTGACCTTGGAAGTATCGTTGAGGTCGAGGCGGACCAGAAGATCATAAGTATTGCCGGTAACCTCGGCGGTCGACAGCTCGAACGCTTCGCCCGGATCCATCGAGATGATGTCGTCGATTGCGAAACCTTCGACCAGCGTGTCGGCAGGCGTGACCGCAAAGGCCGGCACCGCGAGCAGCGCCGACATCGCCACACCCGCGAGCAAGCCACGAGAGCGAAGAGCAAACCTTTCCAGCATCATGGTAGTCGTTCCCTGTTTTGTTGATTGTTGACCTGAGTTCCCGGCTCAGGGTTGCAGAATTCCTTGGGACCGATCGACGGCCCACGGACCTTACCGTCGTGGTTTTTGTCCAGTTGGTCAACACCCTATTCGGCGGCGTTCGAACCCGCAACGCGCATTTTTCGAGACAGCTTATTGGGCCAGAATGGGCCACCGCGAGTCGACCCAGGCGCCGGCTAGCCGAAGCCGTCGATTGGGAAAAATCTGCCAAATCTTGGCCGCTTGGAAGTCGCCCGTCATTTCAGCTGCGCGACCAGGTTCGCGTCCGGAAAGCAGGTGGCGGTCTTGCCGTTCTTCGCTTGCCAGACGCCGATCGAGCGGCGTGTCTTGAAGCCGGGCAGGCCGTCGGCGCTGCCGACATCGTAGCCCTTCGCCTCCAGCGCTTGCTGGAGGGCAGCGATATCGGACCGGTGGAGATCGCCCACCCGCCCCCAGGTACCGGCAAAGGTGGCGTCGCCTTTGGCGATGCGATCGGCGGCGTGGCCGATGAACAGCGCATAGAGATCGCTGGTGTTGTATTGCTTCAGCACATAGAAATTCGGCGTGACGATGAAAGCGGGGCCGCTGCGTCCGGCCGGCATCAGCAGGAAACCCTCGGCCTTGAGTTCACTGGCCGGAAACGCCTTTCCGTCGGCGCGCCTGATGCCCATCGCCACCCAGTCAGAAATCTTCTTACCCTGGTCGGGTCCTTCGAGCGCGCAGGAGACGTTTGCCGGCGCAATCACCTCGGTCCCCCAGCCGCGCCCCCTCACCCAGCCATAGTGGACAAGATAGTTGGCGATGGAGGCGAGCACGTCCGGCGTCGAATTCCAGATGTCGGGCCGGCCGTCGCCGTCGAAATCGACGGCATGCTTGAGGAAGGACGTCGGCATGAATTGCGGCTGGCCGAGCGCGCCGGCCCAGGAGGACTTCATCGCATTGACCGGAGCGAGCCCGCGCTCGACGATCTCTAGTGCGGCCAGCACCTCGGTGCGGAAGAAATCCTTCTTCGTCGACATGAACGCCTTGGTGCCTAGCACCTCGAAGGCGTCGTAGGGCATCTTGGCGGCGCCGAAGCCGGTCTCGCGACCCCAGATCGCCAGCACGATCTCGCCAGGCACGCCGTAGCGCTTCTCGATGAGCCCAAGCACGCGGGCGTTGGCGCTCTCGCGCGACCGTCCTCCGCCGGTGACGGCCCGAATGGTCTTCTCGGCGAAATAATTGGCGGGCGGACCGAACTCCGCCTGGTGCTGTTTTTGCGGCGTCGCCGGCTTCTCGCCGGGCATGACGAGATCCGGCAGTTTCAGGTTCGGCTTCACGCCGATGAAGGCGGCGTCGAAGGTCTTTTTGGAAATGCCTTTGGCCTTGGCCTCGGGCCAGAGGTCGTTTTGCAGCCAGGCCTGGAATTGGTTGTCGATGGGCGTGGCGCGAGCGGGCAGGGTGAGGAGGACGGCAAGCGCCGCAAGGAAAAATGCGAAGCCGAATTTGGAAAAGCCGCGTTCTGTCGCGCCCCCCTCTGTCTTGCCGGACATCTCCCCCACTTGGGGGGAGATTGGCTGTTTCGGTGCCCCGCCTCTTCCTGCGACCTTGGATAGTGGCGAAAGCCGGCGTGACGTCTGATCTCCCCCTTGCGGGGGAGATGTCCGGCAAGACAGAGGGGGGTGGGACGGAGTGCGGCCTTTCCGGGAAAAACGCCAGTCACCAATCCCTCCCCTCAAAACGCCGTCCTCGAGCGCAGCGCCGCGGCAAGCGTGCCTTCGTCGAGATAGTCGAGTTCGCCGCCGACCGGGACGCCATGCGCGAGCCTAGTCACCTTGACCTCGAAACCCGAGAGCTGATCGGTCAGGTAGTGCGCCGTGGTCTGGCCCTCGACGGTGGCGTTGACGGCAAGGATCACCTCCTTCACCTCGCCGCCGGCGACACGGTCTACCAGCGAGCGGATGTTGAGCTGGTCCGGGCCGATGCCGTCGAGCGGCGACAGCGTGCCGCCGAGCACGTGATAGCGCGCGTTCATGGCGGCGGCGCGTTCCAGCGCCCAGAGATCGGAGACGTCCTCGACGACGATAAGCGTGCCGGCATCGCGGCGTGGATCGGTGCAGATCATGCACGGGTCGGAGGTGTCGACATTGCCGCAGGTCGAGCAGATGCGCACTTTATCGGCCGCCTCGCCCATGGCTGCGGCTAAAGGCTCGAGCAGCTGCTCCTTCTTCTTGATGAGATGGAGAGCCGCGCGCCTTGCCGAACGCGGCCCGAGCCCCGGCACCTTGGCCAGGAGCTGGATCAGGCGTTCTATCTCTGGACCGGCGATTCTTTTCGACATCGCTCTGATCTAGAGCAATTCCGGGAAAAGTGCGAAACGGTTTTGAGAGCGCTTTGGTGACATCCGCAACAGGAAATGATCCGCCATGCCGTCAAGCCGGATCATTTGATGGCGGGTTGGCTCAGTAGGCTTCGAGCGGCCGGGACTGGCTGACAATCAGCGCGCCGATGGCGTCGGTGTTCTCAGGCGTCGACTGGAATCCCATCGCCGCTTCCTGCGGAGCGCTCGGAACGGAGGTGATGTAGCGACCTTTCAACGTGCCGCCGAAGCGGGAGGCGTCGGGCTCCTCCATCGGCTCCTGCATCGCCACCATGATCGGCTTCGCCGTGACGCGGCCGGCCTTCTGCCCTGGCGCGGCGGAGGCCGTCACATAGGTCTGCTGGGCAGCAACGGTTGTGGTCTTGGCCGGAAGCGCTGGCGCGGCAGCCGCGGTCGTAGCGGCCTGCTTGGCCGGATCAGCGTGAACGATCGTCTTGACCACCGGCTCGGCGGAAGCGACGAGGACCGGAGCGGTGGGGTCGGTCTTCTGCGACTTGCCGGAGGCCATGGCGACCATCGGCTCATCCGGCAACGGCTGCCAGTTGCGGCCGCGCTTCTCATAGAAGGCATTGCCGCCGGCCACCATCGTGTAGTGCATGTTCTTGTAGGGGAAACGCAGGCCGGCGGTGTGGAAGAACATCGTGTTCTTGAGCTTGGCCTTGCGCTCGCCTTTCAGCACTGCCTCGGCGGCTTCCTCGACATCTGGCAATGCCCGCGAATTCATCGGGCGCGTCAGCACGCCCGGGGCGAACTGGCCCTTTTCGCCGACGACCTCGCAGATCGTGCTGCCATGCTGTCCCGAGCGTAGCCGGTTCATCACGACCGTGCCGACGGCGATCATGCCGTCACGGCTCGACCGGTTGGACTCGAAGAACATCGCCCTTTGCAGGCACTCCTTGTCCTTCATCGAGTATTTATAGGAACGCGAGCTGAGGAAGCTCGGGGTGACGGCGTCGGTCAGGCTCGCCACCGACATGCCATGTGAAGCGGTCTGGCTGCAGCCGGCCAGGAGCAAGGGGGAAGCGGCGATGCCGATAAGCAGCAGCGGCGTCTTCCATCGCGTCGCGATCAACAAAAAAGCCTCATTTCCAGATGCCAGCCCGCCCCGAGATGTGGCAAGAATGAGACTCTTTCAGGCAAAAAGATGGCTAGATGGTTAGCAACCTCTGGACTTGGGTAAAACTTTATGAATGTCTCGAAATGAGCCCGTGAGCATGCCGGCAAAATGGTTAATATTGCAGCCCGGGCTCAATTTTCGTTCACAATCAATTAACTGGTGGCAGATGCCTTAGAACGGCAATTTCATTCCGGGCGGTATAGGCAAGCCCGCAGTCAATGCCTTGGTCTTTTCCTGCATGACCAACTCGACCTTATTTTTGGCATCATTGTGAGCGGCCAACAGCAAGTCTTCGAGGATCTCCACCTCGTCGTCCTTCAGCAAGGACGGATCGATCTTCAGCGCCTTCATTTCGAACTTGCCGGTCAGGGTCACGCTGACCAGGCCGCCACCCGCCTGCCCAGTGGCTTCCAGGGTGGCGATCTCATCCTGCATGGCCTGGAACTTGGCCTGCATTTCCTTTGCCTTGCCCATCAGGCCGAGAAGATCCTTCATCGTGAAACTTCCTCTTGTTGGAATCTACGTTAACGCGAGTATGATCTTGACCGAAACCGGTCCGTACTCTTTCCCTGACGCGTTCGTCAGCTCTAAATCTCTTCGTCGTCGGCAGCCGGCTCAACCGGCAGGTCGGCGTCAGCGCCTTCCGCTTCCGGCACATCGGGAATGCGCACGTCGATGATCTTGGCGCCGGGAAAGCGGGCGAGGATGGCGGCGACGGCCGGATCGCTCCTGGCATCGGAGAAGGCGTTCTCGCGCTTTGTCGTCTCCATCTCGGCCAGCGTCTTGCTACCCTCTTCCTTCGACAGCGAGACCAGCCAGTTGCGGCCGGTCCAGGCACGCAGCTTGGAGGTCAGGTCGTTGAGCAGCATCTTGGGCGCATCGTCGGTCAGGCTGACGTCGATGCGGCCAGGCTCGATGCGCACCAGCCGCACGCAGCGCTTGACCAACACCTTGAAGGCGATGTCGCGGTTGGCATCGGCCAGGGCCGCGATGTCGGCCAGCGACTTCACCGGAACGGCCGGTGTTTCGATGACCGGTTCGGGCGCCGGGACGAAGGCGGCGGGCGCGGGCTGCATCTCGACCAGCCGCATGGTCTGCCCTCCGCCGTTAGAGGCCGGCATCCGCGCCGGCGCCACTGCATTTGTGCCGCCGCCACTGCTTGCCGGCGCTCCATTGGCGCGCGGAGCGCCATTCGGCACAGGGGCCGCCCCCTCGAGCGATTTCAGCGCTTCGTCCAGCGTCGGCAGGTCGGCGGCATGCGCCAGCCGGATCAGCACCATCTCGCCGGCGCTGACTGGACGGTTGGAGGACTGCACCTCGGGAATGCCTTTCAAGAGCATCTGCCAGGTTCGCGAGAGCACGCGCACCGACAGCGTGCTCGCAAATTCGGCGCCGCGCCGCCGCTCGTCCTCGGAGAGCGAGGCATCATTGGCCGCGGCCGGCACGAACCGCAGACGCGTAACGAGGTGGTTGAATTCCGCCAGGTCGGTGAGCACCGCGGCCGGATCGGCGCCGGTATCGTATTGCGCGCGGAATTCGGACAAGGCCGCTGCAACATCGCCCTTCATGACGTGCTCGAACAGGTCGATGATACGGGCGCGGTCGGCCAAGCCCAGCATGGCGCGAACAGCGGCGGCGCTGACGGTGCCGCTGCCATGGGCGATCGCCTGATCGAGGATGGAGAGCGAATCGCGTGCCGAGCCCTCGGCGGCCCGCGCAATCATCGCCAAAGCCTCATCATCGACGAAAATACCTTCCTTCGCGGCAATCGAGGAAAGATGCGCGACGAGCGCGCCGGCATCGATGCGCCTCAGGTCGAAGCGCTGACAGCGCGATAGAACCGTGATCGGCACCTTGCGGATCTCGGTGGTGGCGAAGATGAATTTGACATGCGGCGGCGGCTCTTCCAGCGTCTTCAACAGGCCGTTGAAGGCCTGGGTGGAGAGCATGTGCACTTCGTCGATGATGTAGACCTTGTAGCGGGCCGAGACCGGCGCGTAGCGGACGCGGTCGATGATGTCCCTGATGTCGTCGATGCCGGTGTGGGAGGCCGCGTCCATCTCGATGACGTCGACATGGCGGCCTTCCATGATCGCCTGGCAATGCTCGCCGGGGGTCGAAAGGTCGACGGAGGGCTGGTCGACTATGGCGGTTTTATAGTTCAGGGCGCGTGCGAGAATGCGCGCCGTCGTCGTCTTACCGACACCGCGCACGCCGGTCAGCATCCAGGCCTGGGCGATGCGGCCAGTGGCGAAGGCATTGGTGAGCGTGCGGACCATCGGCTCCTGGCCGATCAGTTCGGAGAAATTGGAGGGGCGGTATTTGCGCGCCAGCACGCGATAGGCGCCGGCCTTACCTGTCTCCAGGCTTTCTGGCCCCGAATTTCCGGCTTCGCTCATTCGCCGTCAAAAGCTCCAAGGACCGCGACGGAAGGCGGCCGATTCCTGCGCATAGTCTCGCCCGCACGGCTCGGCGCCGTCAATGTCGCGGGAGAAAGGCGAAGAGGCGGGAGGCTGGAACAATGACCCGTTCCGGGCTCGTTAGGGCTGCTTCCTTCCGGACCTGACCCGGTTGGCGAGTGGATCGTCCACCACCAACCTCCCAAGCTCCATATCGGCAATTCAGCGGCGAAATGCAAGGGTCGTAGTGGATCAGCGGCCAGGCCATGCGGTGCAGAAGACCTTCAAATCCGCAGGAGCGGTCAATGATTCGCTTGCAGCCACCTTGCCGTCGCTCTAGCGTTCAGGGTTTGAAGCATTCTCGAAAAGTGAGGGAAACGCCCATGCTGCCTGGCCTAAAGGCCGGTTTCACACTGGACGCCCGATTGGAGGCGGACAGTGAGCAGCTCATGTGGCTCGGTCTGTGCGAGCTCCGGCTGATGAACGATCGCCGCTGGCCGTGGCTGGTCCTGGTGCCGCAGCGGCCGGGCGTGGAGGAAATCCACGACCTGACGCCGCTCGACCAGACGATGCTGACCTTCGAGACCAATATGGTGGCGCAGGCGCTGAAGCGGGTGACCGGCTGCACCAAGATCAACACCGGGGCGCTCGGCAACATCGTGCGCCAGCTGCACGTCCATGTCATCGCCCGCAGCGAGAGCGACCCCGGCTGGCCAGGGCCGGTCTGGGGGCATGGCATGCGCGAGCCGTATGAGCGCTCCGACATCCGCCGGTTTGCCGAAAAGATCAAGGCAGCGCTATAAAGCCATCAGTGTCCATTCCTGCCCCTCCTCGAGTCTCCTATGAACTTTCGTCTGTTTGACGCGCCTTTGCGCGAGCCGAGCCAATTCGTCGGTTTCGCCGGCAACCGGATCGACCGGCAATCGGAAAACCGCGCCGACGACGCGGTCGAGAAGGCGCTTGGCGAGCGATCGGCGCGGCTGATGCTGATGCATGGCGGCAGGCTTTATCTGAAGCTCGACGACGGCAAATTCGACCCATGGTTCGAAGCGGCGGAAAGCCAGGCCTTCGAGGTTTCGCTCGACGGCGGCGTGCTGCTCGGCCTTTCGGAGAGCGGCCCGGTGCTGGCCGTGCCCGCCGGCATCGAACCGGAAAATCTGCCGGAAACGGTGAAGGCGATCGACTACCGCTCCGTCTATATGCAGGGGCTGATAGACGAAGCGGCGGCCGGCGCGCTGGCGCAGGGCGCTGCGCTGCTCGCCTGGCATGCCAGCCACGCTTTCTGCAGCAAATGCGGCAATCGCTCGGAGATGCGCGCCGGCGGCTACAGGCGGCATTGCCCGGCCTGCGGCACCGACCATTTCCCGCGCACCGATCCGGTGGCGATTATGCTGACGGCGACGCGCGAGAAATGCCTGCTCGGGCGCGGCCGGCATTTCGGGCCGGGCATGTATTCGGCCCTTGCCGGCTTCATCGAGCCCGGCGAGACGATAGAGGCGGCGGTGCGCCGCGAGACGCTGGAGGAGGCCGGAATCCGGCTCGGCCGCGTCGTCTACCACGCCAGCCAGCCCTGGCCGTTCCCCTATTCGCTGATGATCGGCTGCTTCGGCGAGCCGCTCAACGAGGACATCCAGGCCGACCTGAACGAGCTCGAAGACTGCCGCTGGTTCTTCCGCGATGAGGTGCGCTCGATGCTGGAGAGGACGCACCCGGGCGGCCTGATCACGCCGCCGAAAGGGGCGATCGCCCACCACCTCATCCGCGCCTGGGTCGACAGCGAATAGGAGCCGAGAAATGATCCGTCATACCGTCGTGTTCACGCTGAAGCATCCGCCGCATTCGCTGGAGGCGAAGCGGTTCCTCCACGATGCCAAAAACATCCTGACGGCGATCAAGGGTGTGACGCATTTCGAGCAGCTGCGCCAAGTGAGCCCGAAGAACGACTATCAGTTCGGCTTCTCGATGGAGTTCGCCGACCAGGCTGCCTACACCAGATACAACGAGCATCCCGACCACGTCGCGTTCGTGCGCGACCGCTGGCTGCCTGAGGTCGAGAAATTTCTCGAAATCGACTATGTCCCGCTCGGCTTTGGCTGAGATTGGATCGAGCGCCGGCGTCTAAGATTGACGCGGACCTCCATGAGGTCGTCATCCCAGGGCGGAGCGACGCGAAGCGGAGCGCAGACCCTGGGGATCCATGCCGTTACCTCAGTCGAGGGGCGCAGCGGAGCAGAATCTGGACCGTCCTAACGCGTTGAAGTCCGGGCATGGATCCTCGGGTCTGCGCCGCGTCGCTTCGCTCCTTGCTTCGCCCGTGGATGACGAAGCATCAAGGCCTTTGCCAATCTCGAAGGTCCTAGGAACCACCTAATCGGCGACCTTCCACTGCTCGCGCGACGCGCTTGCCGGATAGACGCCGAGAATGCGCATTTCGCGCGAGAAGAAGCGCAATTCGTCGAGCGCCAGCTTGACCAGCGGATCATCGGGGTGGCCCTCGATGTCGGCATAAAACAGCGTCGCTGTGAAAGCGCCGAGCTGGTAGCTCTCGAGCTTGGTCATGTTGATGCCGTTGGTGGCGAAGCCGCCCATGGCCTTGTAGAGCGCGGCCGGCACGTTGCGGACGCGGAAGATGAAGGTGGTCATCATCTTGGCTTCCAGCGAGGGGCGCTCGGCCCATTGCTTGTTCTTGGTCAGCACGACGAAGCGGGTGACGTTCGAGTCGGTGTCCTCGACATTCTTCTCGATGATGTCGAGGCCGTAGAGCTCGGCGGCAAGCGCAGGCGCAAGTGCCGCCATCGTGCGGTCCTTGACCTCGGAGACCATCTTGGCCGATCCCGCCGTGTCGCCGGCGACAACCTGCTTCCAGCCATTCTTGCGGATGTATTTGCGGCATTGGCCAAGGGCATGGATATGGCTGTGCACGCTTCTGATCTCTTCGCGTTTCACGCCCGGCAGCACCATCAGCTGGAAATGGATGGGCAGGAAATACTCGCCGACGATGTGCAGGCGCGATTCCGGCAAAAGATGATGGATGTCGGCGACGCGCCCGGCAATCGTGTTCTCGATCGGGATCATGGCGAGCTCGGCCTTGCCGGTCTCGACCGCGTTGAAGGCGTCTTCGAAGGTGGGACAGGGCAACGGCTCCATCGAGGGGAACATGTTGCGGCAAGCGGTATCGGAATTGGCGCCCGGCTCGCCCTGGAAGGATATTCTGTTGGTCTTTTCAGGCATGCGCCAAGGTCTCGCTTACGGATGTCTCAGTTTGAAAGAATTTGCCTGGCGCGCTCGAGATCGTCGGGCGTGTCGACGCCGAGCGGCAGCGACCGGACGATCTCGGCATCGATGCGCATGCCGGCTTCCAGCGCCCGCAGCTGCTCCAGCCGCTCACGGCGTTCGAGCGGCGACGGCTTCAGCGCCACGAAGCGTTCCAGCGCTGTCCGGCGGTAGGCATAGAGGCCGATGTGGTGATAGAGCGGGCCCTCCCCCCACGGCGCCGTGGCGCGCGTGAAATAGAGCGCCTTCAGCCTTGTCGCCGAGAGCGGCGAGCCGACGATCTTGACCACGTTCGGATTGGTCCTTTCCTCGTCGCGCACAATCTCGACGCCGAGCGTGGCTATGTCGACCGACGGGTCGGCGAAGGGCCGCAGCGATGCGCCGATGATCTCAGGATCGATGGTCGGCAGATCGCCCTGGACGTTGACGATGGTTTCGATCTTTTTCTCGGGGTCCAGCAGGGTGAGGGCCTCGAAGATGCGGTCGGATCCCGAATCGTGGTCCGCGCGCGTCATCACCGCCTCGAAACCGTGATCCCTTACCGCCGAGGCGACCGCTTCGGTGTCGGTCGCCACCACCACACGGCCGAGCCCGGCCTCGGCGCCGCGGCGGGCGACATGGACGATCATCGGCGCGCCGGCGATGTCGGCCAGCGGCTTGCCCGGCAGGCGCGTCGAGGCCATGCGGGCGGGGATCAGGATCAATGTCGACATGGGACTTTTAGGACAGCCGGGGAAGCGGATGGAAAAGTGGCAAAACGTCTCACTGGAAGCGCCCTTATAGGTGTTGCAACGACGAAGCAAAAGACCTAGTTTCCGCGCGATTTAACGGGCCCGTTGGGGCCTTCGCTATACCGACGGACGGAGTGGACGGGACGGTCCGCCGGAAAAGGGAGCAAGGGGCGTATGGATTCCAACGAAGTCAACAAGCTGCTCGCCGGATTCCTCGGAACCTGTTTCGTCGTCTTTTCCGTGGGTATCGTTTCCGACGGGCTGTTTGCCTCCCCCGCGCCCGAGAAGCCGGGCTTCGCCATCGAGGCGGCCGAGCCGACCGAAGGCGGCGGCGCTGCCGCGCCCGCGGCTGAAGCCAAGCCGATCGCGGACCTGCTCGCAACCGCCAATGCCGAGACGGGCGCCGCTATTTTCAAGAAGTGCCAGGCCTGCCATTCCGGCGAAAAGGGCGGCCCCAACAAGGTCGGTCCGGACCTCTGGGACATCATCGATCGCCCCGTCGCCGAGCATGAGGGCTTCGCCTATTCGGCCGGCATGAAGGATTTCTCCAAGGGCGGCGCCGAGAAGTGGACCTACGACAACCTCAACCACTTCATCAACGCGCCGAAGAAGTTCGTGAAGGGCACGGCGATGGGCTTTGCCGGCCTGCCGAAGGATGAGGACCGCGCCAACGTGATCGCCTATCTGCGCACGCTGTCGGACAATCCGAAGCCGCTGCCGCAGCCGGGCGCTTCGGCGGAAGCCAAGCCCGCCGAAGGCGCCGCCGCGGCGAAGCCGGCCGCAGGTACGGCACCCGCCAAGCCGGCCGAAGGTGCGGCTCCGGCAAAGCCGGCCGAAGGTGCCGCCCCGGCCAAGCCGGTCGCGCCCGCGCAATAAACATTTCGTCATAAAGACACCTTGGAAAAGCCGGGTTCGTCCCGGCTTTTTTGTTCGGAAAGCCGCATATGCTGAGACAAAAGCCGGCGCTTGCGGTTTTCACCGGCGTCAAATGATCTAGATTGCCGGTGGGTACTGTTGCGACGAGGAGAACGCATGACGGTCGGCCGCTCCCGGACGTTTTTCGCATCGATGCTGGCGATCGCCTTCGCCGCCAGCCTGCAGGCCAGCCTCGCTGATGAGTGGCACACCACGTCCTCGCTGACCGGCCCGTCCAAATACGGCGAAAATTTCCAACGCTACGACTATGTCAATCCGGACGCTCCCAAGGGTGGCGCCCACGACTCCGTCGTTGTCGGCACTTTCGACAGCTTCAATCCCTATATCGTGCCGGGGTCGCCGGCCGCGGGGCTCGCCGGGTTCGGCGGCGGCCTGCTCTACGACACGCTGATGGACCAGGCGACCGACGAGGGCAGCGTCAGCCACCCGCTGGTTGCCGAGGCCTATAAATACCCGCCCGACTATTCCTCTGCGACCTACCGGCTCGAGCGGCGAGCGAAATGGCATGACGGCCAGCCGATCACCGTCGACGATGTGGTCTGGTCGTTCCAGGTGCTGAAGGCCAACGCCCCCCAATACAACCGCTATTTCGAGAACGTTACCGACGCGGTGGCGATTTCCGACCGCGAGGTCGAGTTTCATTTCAACCAGAAGGGCAACCGCGAGCTGCCCAAGATTATCGGCGATCTGGTCGTCCTGCCGAAGCACTGGTGGGAGGGCACCGATGCCAGCGGCAAGAAGCGCGACATCACCAGGCCGACTCTCGAGCCGCCGCTGGGATCAGCCGCCTACAAGATCGCCAGCTTCAAGCCGGGTTCCGAGATCGTCTGGCAGCGCGTGGCTGATTACTGGGGCGCCAAGCTGCCGGTGAAGATCGGCCGGGAGAACTTCGACACTCAGCGCTTCACCTACATACTGGACGAGAATGCTGCGTGGCAGGCCTTTACCAAGGGCGGGCTAGACGACATCAAGGCCGAAAACAGCTCGCGGCGGTGGGCGACGGCTTACAACTTTCCGGCGGTGAAGGCCGGCGACGTGATCAAAAAGGAATTCAAGACCACTTCGCCGGAGCCGATGCAAGCCTTCATGCTGAACCAGCGCCGGCCGCTGTTCCAGGATCGCCGGGTCCGCGAGGCGCTAACCTATCCCTATGACTTCGAGACGATGAACCGAACGCTGTTCTTCAATTCCAACACGCGCACCCAAAGCTATTTCCAAGGTACGGAACTCGCGTCGAGCGGATTACCGCAAGGCAAGGAACTCGAAATCCTCGAGAAGTATCGCGACAAGCTGCCGCCTGAACTGTTCACCCAGGAATTCAAGCTGCCGGTCTACGACTCACCGCAAGCGGAGCGGAAATATCTGAAGCAGGCTGTCGACCTCTTCGCCCAGGCCGGCTGGGTGATCAAGGGCGGCAAGATGATGAACGCCAAGAGCGGCGCGCCATTCAAATTCGAGATCCTCGGCACGTCCGACACGGATCAGATCCTCTCCGGCAACTATATCGCCAATCTGCGCAAGATCGGCGTCGATGCGACGCTGCGCATCATCGACCCCAGCCAGTACGTCAACCGCGTCAACAATTTCGACTACGACGTCATCACCAACGTGCTGCAGCAGTCGGATTCGCCCGGCAACGAACAGCGCGATTTCTGGAGTTCGAAGTCCGCCGATTCACCCGGCTCGCGCAATTACTCCGGCATCAAGGACCCGGTCGTCGACGCGCTGGTGGACCGCGTCATCTTCGCCACCGACCGCGACGATCTCGTCGCCGCCACTCATGCGCTCGATCGCGTGCTGTTGTGGAACTACTATACCGTGCCGCAATACTACCGGGCGGTGGTCTGGCTTGCCTACTGGAACAAGTTCGGCATGCCCGAAAAGCAGCCCAGCTACCGTGGCGCCGATATCGACTCCTGGTGGATCGATACGGCGAAGGAAAAGGCATTGACCGCCAAATACAGGGGCAACTGATGAGGCGGCAGACATTGCTTCCTCGTCGCGACTTCCTGGCGCTCGGCGCGGCGGCGACTGCCGCAGTGCTGCTGCCGGGTCGGG
This sequence comes from Mesorhizobium sp. M1A.F.Ca.IN.022.06.1.1, assembly GCF_003952605.1. Classification (NCBI taxonomy): domain Bacteria; kingdom Pseudomonadati; phylum Pseudomonadota; class Alphaproteobacteria; order Hyphomicrobiales; family Phyllobacteriaceae; genus Mesorhizobium; species Mesorhizobium sp. M1A.F.Ca.IN.022.06.1.1. The sequence continues at coordinate 2,520,293 of NZ_CP034455.1, forward strand.
CTTTCGCTCAGACCCCGACCGGTGTCAAATTGCATGGGCTGTCGGCGTTCGGCGATTTGAAATACAAGCCTGACTTCGCGCATTTCGATTATGTCAATGTCGATGCGCCGCAAGGCGGCACCTTCAATTTCCAGCCTTTCAACTGGGTCGCGAACCAGACCCCGCTGACCTTCAGCACCCTGAATTCATTCGTCCCCAAGGGCGATGCGCCGCAGCGCACGGAAATGTGCTTCGATGCGCTGATGGTGCGGGCGCTTGACGAGCCCGACGCCGTCTATGGGCTGATCGCCGACGGGGTCACGATTTCCGACGACCGCAACGGCTTCACCTTCTCGCTGCGCCCGCAGGCCCGTTTCCACGACGGCACGCCGCTGACGGCCGAGGATGCCGCCTTCACCTTCAAGCTGCTGAAGGACAAGGGGCACCCAGACTATTCGCTGTCGCTGACGCATCTGGAGGACGCCGTAGCGGTGGACGCCCACACGCTTGAACTCAAATTCTCAGGCAAGCAGGCCTCCCGCACGATTCTCAACGTCGTCCAGATGCCGATCCTGTCGAAAGCCTTCTATACGGCCAATCCGTTCGATTCCTCGCAGATGAATCCTCCGTTGGGTTCAAGCGCCTACAAGATCGGCCGCTGGTCGGCCGGGGCCTGGATCGAATATGAGCGGGTGGCCGACTATTGGGGCAACGATCTTCCGGTCAATCGCGGCCAGAACAATTTCCAGCGCATTCGCATCGAATCCTACCAGAACCGCAACGCCGCGTTCGAAGCGTTCAAGAAGGGCGAGATCCTCTACAGGGAAGAATCCGTTTCGCGTGTCTGGGCCACGGGTTACGATTTTCCGGCTGTCACGGCCGGCAAGGTGGTGAAGCACGAATTCCCGGCGGAAAAGGTGCCTTCCATGCAGGCCACCGCCGTCAATCAAAGGCGGGAACAGTTCCGGGACTCCCGCGTTCGGCAGGCGATCGCACTCTGCTTCGACTTCGAATGGACCCGACGCAATTTCTTCTACGGCTCATATGAGCGCTCGCAGTCTTGCTTCGAGAAATCGGATTTTCGCGCCGAAGGCGTGCCGTCGCCGCAGGAACTGACTTTGCTGGAGCCGCTGCGGGATCAGATTCCGCCCGAGACTTTCGGCGAAGCCGTGACCCAGGCTGTATCGAACGGCTCAGGCCGCGACCGCCAATTGCTGGGCAAGGCGGCGAAGCTTCTCGCCGAGGCAGGCTGGAAGCGATCCGGCGCGTTTGTCGTGAACGACAAGGGCGGACGGCTATCAGCCGAAATCCTCGTCGACGACGACGCGTTCGTGCAGATTTACTCGCCCTGGGTCGACAATATGAAGGCTGTCGGCATCGATGCCTCAATCCGGCTGGTCGATGCCGCGCAGTATCAATTGCGACAGAACACATTCGACTACGACATGATCTCCGCCGCCTTCTCCTTTAGCGCAACCCCGACCCGTGATGACCTCGAGACCTTCTTCCATTCGCGAAGCGCGTCGGTCTCAGGCTCTCGGAACCTGCCGGGCATAGCGAGTCCGGCTATAGACGCGCTGATCGACGCCGTCGGCGCGGCCAAGGACCGTGAGAGCCTCACCGTCGCCATGCGGGCGCTCGATCGGGCCTTGCGCGCTCGGCGCGATTGGATTCCAAGTTGGTATCTGGCGAATCACCGAAGCGCCTATTGGGACATGTTCGGCTTTCCCGAGCAGAAGCCCGATTTCGGCTTTCCGGTCGAAGCGCTGTGGTGGGTCGACAAGGGCAAGGCGGCGAAAATTGGCAAAGGGTGAATTTCTTGCGGGCGTCGGTGCCGCCCCTCACCTGCCTGCCGGCATCCTCTCCCCGTATAGTCACGGGGAGAGGGAAACCTTCGTCTTTGGTTTCGCCAATCACAAGCGGCGTGGCGAACGTGCCGAGATTGCGGCCAGCCCCTTTCTCCCCGTCACTTTACGGGGAGAAATGTCCGGCAGGACGATGAGCGGCGGCGCCGACGCCGACAATTGGTCTGAAGCGATTGCCTCGGGGACGCCTCCAGATACAGTGGTCTTCCCCAAGGAGGGCAACATCTGATGGGCGCCTATATCCTGCGCCGCATCCTTCTGATGATCCCGACGCTGTTCGGCATCATGGCGATCTCCTTCGCCGTCATCCAGTTCGCGCCGGGCGGCCCGGTCGAGCAGGTCATCGCCAAGCTCACCAACCAGGGCGGCACCGATCGCCTCGGCGGCGGCGGTGGCGACGCGGGCGCCACCAATTTCGACGTCGCCGGCGATGTCGGCTCGAAATATCGCGGGGCCCAAGGGTTGGACCCCGAATTCATCAAGAAGCTCGAAAAGCAGTTCGGCTTCGACAAGCCGCCGCTCGAGCGCTTCGGCATGATGCTGTGGAACTATGCCCGATTCGACTTCGGCGACAGCTATTTCCGCGACATCTCGGTGCTCGACCTGATCCTGGAAAAGATGCCGGTGTCGATCTCGATCGGGCTGTGGATCACGCTGCTCTCCTACCTGATCTCGATCCCGCTCGGCATCCGCAAGGCGGTGCAGGACGGCTCGACCTTCGATGTCTGGACGAGCGGCGTGGTGATCGTCGGCTACGCCATTCCGGGCTTCCTGTTCGGCATCCTTTTGATGGTGCTGTTTGCCGGCGGCTCGTTCTGGGATTGGTTCCCGCTGCGCGGCATCGTTTCCGACAATTGGGACCAGCTGTCCTGGCCGGACAAGATCATCGACTATTTCTGGCACATGACGCTGCCGCTGACCGCGCTGGTGCTGTCGGCCTTCGCCACGACGACGCTGCTTACAAAGAACTCCTTCCTCGAGGAGATCCGCAAGCAATATGTGGTGACGGCGCGCGCCAAGGGTCTGTCGGAGCGCAAAGTGCTTTATGGCCATGTCTTCCGCAACGCCATGCTGATCGTTATCGCAGGGTTCCCTGGCGCCTTCATCTCGGCTTTCTTCACCGGCTCGCTGCTGATCGAGAACATCTTCTCGCTCGACGGGCTCGGCCTGCTCGGATTCAAATCGGTGATCGACCGCGACTATCCGGTGGTCTTCGCCAATCTCTACATCTTCTCGCTGCTCGGCCTGTTCGTCGCCCTGCTGTCTGACCTGATCTACACCTGGGTCGATCCGCGCATCGATTTCGAGCGGAGAGACGTCTGATGACGGCAGCTTCGGCAGAAACCAAGCCGGCCCGCGCCGCCCGGCCGTGGTTGTCGCCGCTCAATCAGCGGCGGCTGCAAAACTTCAAGGCGAACCGGCGCGGCTACTGGTCGCTGTGGATCTTCCTGTTGCTGTTCGTGCTGTCGCTGTTTTCCGAATTGATCGCCAACGACAAGCCCATCATCGCCTCCTACAAGGGCGAGATCCTGTTTCCGGTGCTGGTCGCCTATCCGGAGGAGAAATTCGGCGGCTTTTATGCCGTCACGGACTATCGCGATCCGGTGATCCAGGACGAGATCAATGCCAATGGCTGGATGATCTGGCCGCCGGTCCGCTACTCCTATCAAACGGTCAACAACGCCATCCCAGAAGCCGCACCCGCCAAGCCGTCCTGGCTCTACGACAAGAAGACGCGCTGCAGCCAGTATCCGCAGGGCGAAGCCGATCCCAACTGCGTCGTCGGCAACTGGAATTGGCTGGGCACCGACGACCAGGCGCGGGACGTGCTGGCACGCGTGCTTTACGGCTTCCGCATCTCGGTGCTGTTCGGGCTGATCCTGACGCTCGGCTCCTCGCTGATCGGCGTCGCGGCGGGCGCGGTGCAAGGCTATTTCGGCGGCTGGACGGACCTTCTGTTTCAACGCTTCATCGAGATCTGGTCGGCGATCCCGGTGCTTTATCTGCTGCTCATCGTCTCCGCCATCCTGCCGCCCGGCTTCTTCATCCTGCTCGGCCTGATGCTGCTGTTCTCCTGGGTGGCGCTGGTCGGCGTGGTGCGGGCCGAGTTCCTGCGCGCGCGCAACTTCGAATATGTCAACGCGGCGCGCGCGCTTGGCGTGCCCAACCTCACCATCATGTTCCGCCATCTCCTGCCCAACGCCATGGTGGCGACGCTGACCTTCCTGCCGTTCCTGCTCTCGGGCTCGATCTCGACGCTGACCTCGCTCGACTATCTCGGCTTCGGCCTGCCGCCGGGTTCGGCCTCGCTCGGCGAATTGCTGAAGCAGGCGCAGCGCAATCTCAACGCGCCCTGGCTCGGCATCTCCGGCTTCATCGTGATTTCGCTGATGCTGTCGCTGCTGGTCTTCATCGGCGAGGCGACGCGCGATGCCTTCGATCCGCGCAAGACGTTCAAATGAGCGAGCCTCTGCTTTCCGTCCGCGATTTGAGTGTCGCCTTCGCGCAAGGCGGCACGCAATCGATCGCCGTCGACCACGTCTCCTTCGAGATCGGCAAGGGCGAGACGGTCGCGCTGGTCGGCGAATCCGGATCCGGCAAATCGGTCTCCGCGCTGTCGGTGCTGAAGCTGTTGCCCTATCCGTCGGCCAGCCACCCCTCGGGAAAGATCCTGTTCCACGGCGCCGACCTGCTCCACGCCAACGAAAGGACGCTGCGCGGCGTGCGCGGCAACAAGATCACCATGATCTTCCAGGAGCCGATGACCTCGCTCAATCCGCTGCACACGATCGAGCAGCAGATCGTCGAGGTGCTGAAGCTGCATCAGGGGCTGGGCGATCGCCAGGCCCACGCTCGCACGTTGGAGCTGCTCACCGAGGTCGGCATACGCGACCCGCAGAAGCGGCTCGATGCCTATCCGCACCAGCTCTCCGGCGGCCAGCGCCAGCGCGTCATGATCGCCATGGCCTTGGCCAACGAGCCGGAACTCTTGATCGCCGACGAGCCGACGACGGCGCTCGACGTGACCGTGCAGGCGCAGATCCTCGAACTGCTCGCCGGCCTGAAAAGCCGCAAGCGCATGTCGATGCTATTCATCACCCATGACCTCGGCATCGTCAGAAAGATCGCCGACCGCGTCTGCGTCATGACGAAGGGCAAAATAGTCGAGACCGGGCCGACCAAGGAGATCTTCGCCAACCCGCAACACGCCTATACCAAGCACCTCTTGGCCGCCGAGCCGAAGGGCAAACCGCCGGCGGCGAATGCCGATGCCACGGCGGTGATGACCGGCAAGGACATCAAGGTCTGGTTCCCGATCAAGCGGGGCTTCTTCCGCCGCACCGTCGACCATGTGAAGGCGGTGGACGGCATCGACGTTACAGTGCGCGCCGGCCAGACGCTCGGAGTCGTCGGTGAATCCGGCTCCGGCAAGACGACGCTAGGCCTGGCGCTCGCGCGGATGATCTCGTCCACGGGCGCGATCAACTTCAACGGGCGCGACATCAACCAGCTTTCCTTCAGCGCCATGCGGCCGCTGCGGCGCGAGCTGCAGATCGTCTTCCAGGACCCGTTCGGATCCTTGAGCCCGCGCATGTCGGTCGCGGAGATCATCGAGGAAGGGCTGAAGATCCACGCGCCGAAACTCTCGCCCGATGAGCGCGACGACAAGGTCGTCGAGGTGTTGAAGGAAGTCGGTCTCGACCCGGAGACGCGTCACCGCTATCCGCATGAATTCTCGGGCGGCCAGCGCCAGCGCGTCGCCATCGCACGCGCCATGGTGCTCAACCCGCGCTTCGTCATGCTCGACGAGCCGACTTCGGCGCTCGACATGAGCGTGCAGGCGCAAGTCGTCGATCTCTTGCGCAACCTGCAGGCCAGGCACAACCTCGCCTATCTCTTCATCAGCCACGACCTGAAGGTCATCCGCGCCCTTGCCAATGACGTGATCGTCATGCGCAATGGTCAGATCGTCGAAGCCGGGCCGTCCGAACAGATTTTCGACCGCCCACAAACCGACTATACGAGGGCGCTGATCTCGGCCGCGTTCCGGATCGAAACGGCACCGACCGGGGTCGTCAGCGAGTAGGCTGGAAATACAGGAAAGACACTGCGCGAATGGAAAAAGGCAAAGTTCTGCTTGCCCTCACCGGCTTTCACCCGCAGCGCTGGCGCGAACTGCTCGCGGCCGAGCGCGAGGTGGTGCTGGAGCCCGATGGTCCGAGCGATCCCTCGATCGCTTATGCAGTGGTGTGGAAGCAGAAACCGAATCTGTTGTCGTCGCTGCCCAATTTGCGCGCCATCTTCTCGATCGGCGCAGGCGTCGACCATATCTTCGCCGACCCCGGCCTGCCCGAGGTGCCGATCGTCCGGGTCGTTGCCGACAATCTCACGCAATACATGACCGAGTATGTCGTCTGGCGCGTGCTCGACCACCATCGCCAGGGCATGCTCTACCGAGCGCAACAGCAGAAGAAGACCTGGCACGAGCCGCCGCAACGCCCGGCCGGCGACATCTCGGTCGGCATCATGGGTCTCGGCAACCTTGGCCGCGCCGCGGCATCGGTGCTTTTGGCGCTAGGCTTCGCCGTGAACGGCTGGTCGCGCACCGAGCACCCGATGCAGGGCGTGTCGACTTATTCCGGCGAAGGCGGGCTGATCCCCTTCCTCAACGCCACCGACATCCTGGTGGTGCTGTTGCCGCTGACGCCGCGCACGCAAGGCATCGTCAATTACGCCGTTCTGAAGGAATTGCGCAAACGCAACGGCCTCGGCGGCTCGGTGCTGATCAACGCCGGGCGCGGGCGGCTGCAGAAGGATGCCGACATCCTGCGCGCGCTGGACGACGGCACGCTGAAGGAAGCGAGCCTCGACGTGTTCGAGGTCGAGCCGCTGCCGAAGACGAGCCCGTTGTGGAGCCATCCGAAAGTGTTCGTGACGCCGCATGCGGCGGCGACCTCGGACCCGGCCCATCTGGTGCCGATCATGCTTCGGCAGATGGCCGCCTTCGAGCGCGGCGAAAAGCTCGAAAACGTCGTCGATCGCGAAGCGGGTTACTGAGCAGACGCCGGCTTCGAGCCCGGCAGCGCGAACTTGTCCTTCTTCTTCGGCTTGCCGCAATCGCGCCGTTCGATCGAGCGGTTCATTGCGTCGATCTCGCCGCTCGCCTTGTCGCTGTCGCGCTGCGCCCTGGAGCGCATGTCCGGCGTGAACGGGCCAAAACCCATCGCCGGATTGGAGAAAGCCGGTTTTGCGGTGACCGGCAGATTGTATTGCTGCGCCAGCGCGTTGCGATTGGCTAGCAGCTGTTCGCAGGGCACGCTGTCATATTGCAGCGAGGATTGGACGTTTTCGTCCTGGCGCTCCGCCATCGAAGTGCCACCTACGCAGCCGGCCGTCATCAGGCAAGATGCCAACACAGCCATGGTCCAACGCATGGTAATTCTCCGTGCCGTATCGCCACGCCTTAAGCCGACACGCGATTCGGGCTTTTTCGCGAGCAGCCGTCGCCCTCATTCCGCCGGCCTGCGACGGGCTATCACCGCAAGGCCTCCTACTGGCTCGCCGCGGTCATGCCGGATGGTCGTGCTTTCCAGCGACAGGATCGCAAACCCGCTGTCGGCGAGAACGTGCCGCACATAAGCCTCGGAATGCGCGTAGCGCCGCGAGGGCAGCAATGCAAAGTCATCGCCACCGGCAAGTGTCTCGACCGAGAACACACAGAGCCCTTCATCGACCAGACTGTCGGCAATTGCTCTAACAATGCGTTCGAGCGCCCCGACATAGATGAACACGTCGGCGGCGACCACGAGGTCGGCTTTCGCGTCGGGTCGAGAAAAATGCTGGAGATCGGACTTGGAAAGCCGGTCGTAGATGCCTTTGGCGCGCGCCTTCCGCAACATGCTGCTCGAAATGTCATAGCCTTCCAGCCGGTCGACGATCGGGCGCAGCCTTTCGCCCATCAGGCCGGTGCCGCAGCCGAGGTCGAGCGCCAGCCGGAACCGGCTCGGGCTCGCCGCGCGAATGGCGCGCTCGAGAAACTCGGGCATCCGATAGCGGAGTTTCCCGACCAGCGATTGCTCGAAACTGTCGGCATAGTGATCGAACAGGGTCTCGACGAAAGCGCTGGGCGGAGCCGCTGCCACCGGCGCATGACCGATCAGTTGCAGCTTGAGCGCGGAACCCAGCCGGTCTGCGGGATCGAGCTTCATGGCCATCGCCCATGCGTGGGCTGCCTGGTCGGGAAAATGTGCGGCCTCCTGCATCTCGCCGAGCCGGAACCAGCCCGCCGTCCATTGCGGCGCCAGCTCCAGCGCGCCAAGCAAAAGCTCCGCCGCCTGCGCAGGCTCGCCGGAGGCCAGCAGCATCTCGGCAAAGTCGGCGCGACGGTCGGCGTTCAAATCGCCGGACGAGGCCTGAAGTGGTTTCATGGTTCCATTGATCCCGCCGGTGTGCGAACCGGCGGCCGGCTGTAGGACGAGTCAGCAGTCTGTTGCAACAGGCTTCCCGCGTCGAATTTAGCCACTATGTTCAAGGCCATGCGCGCCAGCGACCTGCTCAAGCCACGACCCGAAGGGCTCTACTGTCCGCCAGGCGATTTCTTCATCGATCCGGTGCGGCCGGTCAGCCGCGCACTGATCACGCACGGCCATTCCGATCATGCGCGCTCAGGCCACCGCTCGGTGCTTGCCACACAGCAAACGCTCGACATCATGGGCCTGCGCTATGGCGAGGATTTCGCCGAAACCACGCAGGCAGCAACTGTCGGCGAGACGATCGATATCAACGGCGTCTCCGTCACTTTCCATCCGGCCGGACATGTGCTGGGTTCGGCGCAGATCGTCGTCGAGCATCAGGGCCTGCGCATCGTCGCCTCCGGCGACTACAAGCGCCAGAAAGACGCTACCTGCCTGCCGTTCGAGCCGGTGCCTTGCGATGTCTTCATCACCGAGGCGACCTTCGGACTGCCGGTGTTCCGGCACCCGCCGGACCATGAGGAGATCGCGCGCCTGCTCAAATCGGCGATGCAATTTCCCGAGCGTTCGCACCTGATCGGCGCCTATGCGCTCGGCAAGGCGCAGCGCGTCATGCGGCTGCTGCGCGAGGCCGGCTATGACAGGCCGATCTATATCCACGGCGCGCTCGCCAAGCTCAGCGAATATTACCAGAGCCAGGGCATCGATCTGGGGCAACTCGAACCAGCGACGGTGGAAAGCGGTGGCAAGGCCGATTTCGAAGGCGCCATAGTCGTCGGGCCGCCGGCCGCCTTCGCCGACCGCTGGGCGCGGCGCTTCCCCGACCCGATCGCCTGCTTCGCTTCAGGTTGGATGCGCATCCGTCAGCGCGCCAAGCAGGGCGGCGTCGAGCTGCCGCTGATCATTTCCGACCATGCCGACTGGGACGAGCTCATCGCCACGATCAAGGAAACGGGCGCCGAGGAGATCTGGGTGACGCATGGCCGCGAGGAAGCGCTGGTGCGCTGGTGCGAGCTGGAGGGCATCGCGGCGCGGCCGCTGCATCTTGTTGGGTATGAGGACGAGGGCGATTGATGGAACAGTGTTCGCCAATCGCCGCCGCCGAGTTCTACGGCGCCCCCTCTGTCCTGCCGGACATCTCCCCCTCAAAGGGGGAGATTGGCAGTTTCAGGGCCGACGCATCTCCCGCGACGCGAGAGATTGGCGAAAGCCGGCGCGGCATCTGATTTCCCCCCTTGAGGGGGAGATGGCCGGCAGGACAGAGGGGGCGCCTTGCGCCTGCTCTCGCGATTGGCATGGCGCAACCAACGATGAACCGCTTCGCCGAGCTCCTCGACCGGCTGGTGCTGACGCCTTCGCGCAACGGCAAGCTGACGCTGCTCACCGACTATTTCCGCAGCGTCGAGGATCCCGACCGCGGGCTGGCGCTGGCGGCGATCACCGGCGATCTGTCGATCGCGGCGGTGAAGCCGGCGATGCTGCGCGCGCTGGTGGTCGAGCGCATGGACCCCGTGCTGTTCGGCTATTCCTACGATTATGTCGGCGACCTCGCCGAGACGGTGTCGCTGGTCTGGCCGCAGCCGGCCGGCCACATGCCGAACCACGCGCCGACGCTCGCCGAAGTGGTCGGCAAGCTCCAGGCGGCGAGCCGCTCGGACGGGCCGCAGGTGCTCGCCAGGCTTCTCGACAGCGCCAGCATCTCTGCGCGCTTCGCCATCATCAAGCTGGTTACCGGCGGGTTGCGCATCGGCGTGTCGGCGCGGCTTGCCAAGCAGGCGTTGGCCGATCTCGGCCAAGTCGATGTCGTCGAGATCGAGGAGCTCTGGCACGGGCTGACGCCTCCCTACACGGCGCTCTTTGCGTGGCTGGAAGGCCGGGCGGAAAAACCGAGAATCGCCGCGCTCGCATTGTTCCGGCCGGTGATGCTGTCCAACGCGGTCGACGACGGCGATTTGGAAAAGCTCGAACCGGCCGATTATGCGGCGGAGTGGAAATGGGACGGCATCCGCGTCCAGGCGGTGTGCGAGGGCGGCATCCGCCGGCTGTATTCGCGCACCGGCGACGATGTTTCCGGCGCCTTCCCGGACCTCGCCGCGACGATGGATTTCGAGGCGGCGCTCGACGGCGAATTGCTGGTCGGCGACCCGCGCGAGGCGACCGGAACCTTCTCCGACCTGCAGCAGCGGCTGAACCGCAAGAGCGTCTCGCCAAAAATCCAGCAGCAATATCCGGCCTTCATGCGCTGCTACGACGCGCTGCAAATCAACGGCGAGGATTTGCGCAGCCTCCCCTTCGCCGAGCGCCGCACCCGGCTCGGAGCCTTCGTCCAGACGCTCGATCCCAGCCGCTTCGACCTTTCGCCGCTGGTCGAATTTTCGGATTGGGAGACGCTGGAGCGGCTGCGCCAGGCGCCGCCGCATCCGATCATCGAAGGGGTGATGCTGAAGCGCTGGGATTCGCCCTATCTTGCCGGCCGGCCGAAAGGCCCCTGGTTCAAGTGGAAGCGCGATCCGCACACGATCGACGCGGTGCTGATGTATGCGCAGCGCGGCCACGGCAAGCGCTCGAGCTTCTATTCCGACTACACTTTCGGGGTCTGGTCAGGCCCGGAGGGATCGGAAGAGCTGGTGCCGGTCGGCAAGGCCTATTTCGGCTTCACCGACGAGGAGCTGCGGCAAATCGACAAATATGTGCGCGACCATACGATCGAGCGGTTCGGGCCGGTGCGCTCGGTGCGCGCCGATCGCAAGAATGGGCTGGTGCTGGAAGTGGCCTTCGAAGGGCTCAACCGCTCGACGCGCCATAAATCTGGCGTCGCGATGCGCTTTCCGCGCATCTCACGGCTGCGCTGGGACAAGCCCTCCGCCGAGGCCGACCGGATCGAGACGCTGCAGGCGTTGCTCGACAGCTAGAAATCTGCCGACGCTTCACCCCAACCGGCGCTTCGCGCCGACCTTCCCATCAAGGGGAGGTCGGTCGCATCCCTGGAGATAGCCCCTCGCTGCCGATGCCGAGGTCACTCCGCGATCGATACGCGGATCTCGTAGATGTCGACGGACTTGCCCTGCTTGTCGAAATCGGAATTGACGGCGATGGTGCCGGCCGCACCCGGGTGCTTGTTCGGGAACTGCACGTCGAACAGGTATTCGTTGCGCTCGTGGCCGACGGCATAGCGCTTGCGGCCGCAATCGCCGAGCTCGCCGAAATTGCAGTCGACCGAGATCTGCGTCTCCTTGCCTTCTTCCGAGCGGGCGATGATATCGAACATGGCATGCTTGCCGGCGAGCTTTTCCAGCACGCCCTGGCCGACATCGAAGGCGATGGCCGAGCCGGATGTGCCCGAGCGGACGCGCAGGAACTGGCCGGTGTCGTCCTTCATCACATCTGCGGCGGCGTCGGACGGTGTGCTGACATGGGTCGGATCGCTGGGCGAGAAGACGTTGATCCAGTTCTTCGACTGATCCGCCTCGCCGGGCTTCTGCGGCGAACCGGTGTCGGCTGGCTGCGAGGAGTCTTCGTCTTCCAGCGTCGGGGTCGGCTCTGGCGGACCGGTGTTGAGTTCAGCCGCCGTCTTGAAGACGCCGGTCTGCTTGGCGAAATAGAGGCCGATGCCGGCAGCCGCCAGCAGGGTCGCCGCGACAAAGATGGCGGTGAGCGGCAGGCGCCGGCCACGGATACGCCGTTCATCGCGATCCGGCGCCACTTCGGCGCCGTTGCCGATGGACGCTCCGGGGGAGTCATCTAGCGTCGGCGCGTTCGGAAGCGCCTCGTCCGGCATGATGTCGGGCACGCGGGGCAGCACGCGCGAGCGCGGCGCATCCGATGTGTCGGGCTGCACCGGACCGTCGACGGTGATCGACGGCGACGGTGCCGCCTGGTCGGGGCCCCGCGGGGCATCCACCGGCGGCGCGGGAGACTGGCTCGGCGTGTCGACCGCCGGCCCCGGCGCGGCGTTGCCGACGAATGGACCGCTGTCCAGCGGAAGCGTCACGTCAGGAACGGCCTGGACAGCCGGCAGGAATTCGGATTCGATCTCGGTGATCTTGGCCTGCACCGCCTTGCGGCGGTTGATGGCGGCTTCCACCGTCACGTTGGGGTTGGCCTGCAGCACGCGATCGAGCGCGGCAAAGGCCGAGCGATAGACCTTCTCGCGAAACGCCCGGTCCTCGGGATTGCCTTTCTCGAAGGCGTTGCGGATCGCTTTCTCGATGGCGTCCAAGCGAGCTCCCTCTGCGCGTTCGCTCACAGTTATCGATCGTTAGCCGCAGGCGACCAGTCAATCAACGGGCGGGCGGCTGCCTTGCCGACGCATCCAATGCCCATTTCGGCGTTTTTTGTTGAAGAATCAACATTTTTGTCGCCGCCGCCGGATCGGCCTGCAACGAAATCGGAGCCTCCCGCCGGCGAGCCCGCAAGCCGTGCTGGCGCGGGGCTTAAGGCTGTCGCGCAGCGGCAAGCGACGGAATTGCCGCGCATGAGCGCAGGATTTCGCCGCCAGCCATCTTGAATTAGCTGGCGGTTGAGTCTATCAACCGGCGCATCTTGGAAGCCCAGCGGCTTCCCGGGCCGCTTTAGCTCAGTTGGTAGAGCACATCATTCGTAATGATGGGGTCGCGTGTTCGAGTCACGCAAGCGGCACCAGTTTCCTAAAAGCGTGTAATTCCAATACCAGCCTGTCGGGTGGATTTGGGTTCGCCCATAAACCCACCCAAGATCGCCCTGAGCCGAAACGCTGCGGCGTCGTACGGCAGCATTTCGCCGCTTGCCGACCTCAGCACCTCCAAGCGTGAGTGTTCGGTGTGATGCCGATACAAAAGCGCCGCCACGGTGGCGTCAACCGGTTACACAAGCCAGGCAACATCCCCGGCCTTCTGGAAGTGGCGTCAGCGTCCCCAGAGGCTGCGTGGGCGGGTCGTTGGTTGACTGTAGCGCGACTGAACGCTCCAGGTTTCGCAAGCTGGATAGCGGAATCTCGTGAGGGCAAGGTCAGGTTGCTCTCCGTTCCAGCGACGGGTGGAGATTGGGAAAGATGGATACCGTGCAGGTGAGGCGCATGGAAGCCGGCAGGACATGGACGGGGGACGGCGCGCGTGCAGGCGCCTGGCTGAGCCGTGCCATGACCACGCAGCGCCACCTCGCAGCGATCCTGGCTTGCGACGTGGTTGGCTATTCGCGCCTGACGGAGCGCGACGAACGCGGCACGCTCGAGCGGCTGAAGGCCTACCGCAAGGACCTCCTCGAACCGCTGGTTTCCGAGAATCAGGGGCGCATCGTCAAGCTCACCGGCGACGGCATGCTCTGCGAATTCGCGAGCGTCGTCAATGCGGTGACATCGGCGGTGGCGATCCAGCAGGCTGTGGCGGAACACGAGGCGGAAACGCCGGAGGAAGAGCGGATTCGCTTGCGCATCGGCGTCAATCTCGGCGACGTGGTCTGCGAGGAGGACGGCGACCTCTACGGCGACGGGGTCAACATCGCCGCCCGCCTCGAAAGCGCCGCCGATCCCGGGACCGTGGTCGTCTCGGGCACCGCCTACGACCACCTTCAGGGCAAGCTCGACTGCGGCTTCACCCCGCTCGGCAACCTGCGCCTCAAGAACATCGAGCGGCCCGTGCGCGCCTACCGCGTCGAGACCGACGCCAGCGCCTCGGTGGCTGTACCGCCTCCCCTGCCCGAGAAGCCCTCGATCGCGGTTTTGCCTTTCACCAACATGAGCGGCGACCCTGACCAGGAATACTTCGCCGACGGGCTGGTCGAGGACATCATCACGGGATTGAGCCGGGTGAACTCCTTCTTCGTGATCGCCCGCAACTCGTCCTTCACCTACAAGGGCCGGGCGGTCGACCTGCGCCAGGTCGGGCGCGAGCTGGGCGTCCGCTACGTGCTCGAAGGCAGCATCCGCAGAGCCGGATCTCGCGTGCGCATCAGCGGGCAGTTGGTAGACGCGATCAGCGGTCACCATGTCTGGACCGGCCGCTTCGAAGGCGACGTGAGCGACATCTTCGACTTGCAGGACAAGGTGACCGAGAGCGTCGTCGGTGCTGTCGAGCCGAGCATCCGGCTGGAGGAGATCAAGCAGGCGCGCATGAAGCCGACCGACTACATCAGCGCCTACGACCTCTATCTTCGCGCACTGCCGCGCTTCTACAGCATGACGCGCGAAGGCTTTGCCGATGTACGCCGACTCACCAACGAGGCGCTCAGCATCGACCCGGGCTTCACCTTGGCGAAGGCACTCGGCGCCTATATCCGCAGCCTATCCGTGAGCCAGTGCTGGCACGAACCCGACGATGTGCGAGTCGCCGCGCGTATGGCGCGCGAGGTGCTGGCGGAAGCGCGCGACGACCCCACGAGCCTGCGCTTCGCGGCGCAGGTGATCGCCTACAGCGCGAAGGAATACGAGATGGCGCTGGGCACGATCGAACGGTCCCTGCTGCTCAACCCCAATTCGGCGCAGGGCCATACCGGCAGCGGCTGGGTGAACGCGCATTCCAGCCGCCCGCTCGTGGCGATCGAGCACTTTCACAGGGCGATGCGGCTGAGTCCGGTCGACCCCGAGAAAGGCATCGCGCTCTCCGGCATCGGGATGAGCTATCTGATGCTCGAGCGCTACGAGGAAGCGCTGGCATGGGGAGAACGCGCGCTGCACGAGATGCCGAACTACGGCTCCTCGCACCGCGTGGTGATCATGGCGCTGGTCAAGCTCAACCGGCTGGACGAGGCGCAGGCCGCGGCGCGCCGCCTGATGGAGGCGTTCCCGACCTTCACGCTCACCCTGCAGAGACAGATCAACCCGTGGCTGGACAAGGTGTTCGCCGAGCGCTACGTCGAGGCGCTGGGCATCGCCGGCGTGCCGGAGTGATCGCCGCGGCTGCAACGATGCCCTCTCCTGCGCGCCGCCTGCGGCCAGGCGGCTTTGCCGCGCATCTCGGGCATTGTCGAGAATCGCTGTTGGTGGGAAACTCCCGGTCTCTAGCAAGGAGGCCAAAATGCCCACTTTCAAGACCGGTGACGTCGTCAGGCTAAAATCCGGAGGCCCGGAGATGACGGTGAGTGATGGCGCTGCCTCGGGCACGTATCTGTGCCACTGGTTCAATCGTGATGGCGACGTGTGGACCCCGCAACATGCCGGCTTCAAGCCGGATCAGCTGATGGTGGTCGACGAACGGAAATAGTTCGCTCACCCTCGTTCCGATCGGCTCCGGCCCGGCTTCTTGCCGGACTCTTGCTAATTGTCTCGTCAGAACGACCGACGGATTTCCCTGTTGCCGCGTTAACGGCTGAGCGTGCCGCCAATGGCATGCGCAACCGGAGACGAGAGCATGATCCGCCGTTCGATATTGTCGTTGCCTTGGCCTGCAGGCCGCCGCCGCGGCCGCCCAGACAGCGACGCCTGCCACCGCCGGCGCGCCGCGCCATCGCGTCCGCCTCCGCCGGCTCCTGGAGTCACCGCCGGAAGCTTCATGCCGGACCGCGGCAAGGTCGTCGCCAGAGACGGCGTTCCAGACCCAGCGCAAGGCCAAGGGCGATCCTGCCAAATCCTTCGCGCGGATGGACGCCAACAAGGACGGCTTCGTCGACAAATCCGAGCTCGACGCCTTCTTGGCCAAGCGCTTCGCCAGGCTCGACAAGAACGGCGACGGCGTGGTGAGCGCCGAGGAACGGCCGGGCCACAAAACCGCTCCCAATCAGGAGCAATGACCGAGAGGTCATGCAGCACGATGATCATTGGGAGCGCCCCGCTTGATGGGCGCCGATCCGGACGAGGAACTGGTACGGCGCATCGGTTCCGGCGATCAAGCCGCCGTGCAGGCGATGGTGGCGCGCAAGCTGCCGCGCCTGCTTTCGCTCGCCACCCGCATGCTCGGCGATGCCGCCGAGGCCGAGGACGTCGCCCAGGAGACCTTCGTGCGCATCTGGCGTCATGCCTCGGGCTGGCGCCAGGGTCATGCGCGTTTCGACACCTGGGTCCACCGGGTGGCGCTCAATCTCTGCTACGACCGGCTGCGGCGGCGCCGCGAATGGGTGACGGACGAACTGCCGGAGGCGGCGGATGAGGCACCGCTTCCCGACGCCGGAGATGAAGGCCGGCGCGTCCAGCAGGCGCTGCTGCGCATCGCGCCGCGCCAGCGCGAGGCGATCGTGCTCGTCTATTATCAGGAGATGTCCAACATCGAGGCCGCCGGCGCCATGCAGGTCAGCGTCGATGCGCTGGAAAGCCTGCTCGCGCGGGGCCGGCGCTCGTTGCAGGCCATGCTCATCGGAGATGGCGATGACTGAGCAACTGGCGGCGATTGGGACTCGGGTGGCCACGTCAAACCCGTGGAAGGGGAAACCAGATGGCTGACGAAAGAAAGGCCGCTGACGGGCCGATGAGTGCCCAACGCTTCACCGCACTTGCGGACGCCTATGGCAGCGCCCTGCATCGCTGGCCGCGGGCCGAGCAGGCTGCCGCCACGCTGTTTGCGGAGAGCGAGGAGGGTCGCGCCATCTTAGCGACCGCCGGCAGGCTCGATGCCGTTCTCGACCGCCATCTCGTCGAGGCCCCAAGCCGGACGCTGCATGGCGAGATTGTCGCACGGGCCACCACGCAGCTCAGCCAGGGGCGCCGCCGCCGGTTTTGGTGGCTGGGCTTTGGGCTTGCCGGCGTCGGCCTTGCCGGCGCCGTGGTCGGGCTGGCGCTGGTCAGCGTCGTCACGCCAGATGCCACGTCCGACCATTATGCGATGGATGCCAACGCAACGTCGTTCGGCGATGCCGGTCCCGACGCCGACACGGAGGATCTATGAGCGCTCGTCTTTTCGCGGCATCGCTGGTGCTGAACGTCTTCCTGATCGGTGCCGTCGCCGGCGGTGCAGGCTGGCTGATCGGCCGTTCCGGAGGCGGCTATTCGCTGGAATCGGCCGGCGGTCAGCTTCCCGCCAGCGACCGCAAGGTATTCCGCCAGGCGTTGCGCGAGGTTCGGCGCGAGTCGCGCGCAGTCATCCTCGACGGACAGCAGGCGCGGCGTGAGGCGGCCAACCTCTTGCAGCAGCCGACGCTCGACGCCAACGCTCTGGCCGCGGCCCTGGAGCGGGCGCGCAATGCCGACGCCACCATCCGCAGCCGGCTGGAACAGCGCATCGTCGAATTCGCCGCGTCGAGCCCGCTAGATGACCGTAAGCTGCTGGCCGACGCCCTATTGCGCCATGTCGGCAGGCAGCGGCCCATCCCGGCAAAAAATACGCCATAAGAGCGACGGAAAGCGCCGGCCGTCTCCGTTCAAAGAAAAAGAGGGACACGCCTGCCGCCACGCGAACGCGACGTGGCCGGTTCAACCTCGAGAAACTTCGGAGTATCCCATGAATGGTCTGACGAAATATTCTGTTGCGGCTGCGCTTGCCATCGGCGGGACTGCCGCGGCAAGTGCAGCCTCGGCAATGCCGCTTGCGGCGCCTGCGGCGCCTGCGATTGTCGAGCATGTGGCCTGGGGCTGCGGCCCCGGCTGGCACCCCAACCGGTGGGGTCGCTGCGTGCCCAACCGCCGCGTGATCTATCCGGGCTATTACTACTGGGGTGGCCCAAGCGTCTATATCGGCCCGGCCTGGCGTCCGTGGCACGGCGATCGTTACTGGCGCCGCTGGTAAGCCCCTGCCGGCCTCATCATGTCGACTCCGGCATCATAAGGCTTTTCGACCGTGGAGATACCGCCGACGCGACCTGCGTCGGTCCGCGACGGAGGCTGTGTTGGCTCTATCCGTTCCAAATGCCGTTCCGCCCGATCCAGCCTTGGTCGCGCTCAACCGCTTCGGGCTTGGCGCGAAACCTGGTGACGATCTCGGCAAGATTGCGGCCGATGCGCGCGGTTATCTGAAGGCCGAGCTCGAGCTGTTGGATGTCGCGCTTGTCTCGGCCGACGATTCAAAAAATGCCGGCTTGTTGGACAGCACCGCCGGGATCCAGGCCAGCATGGCCGCCGCCGCGGAGCGCAAGGCAGCGCGGGAGAAGCCAGCGCCCGCCATGCAGCCTGCGGCAGACACTTCGGACGGCTCAGCCGAGGCAAAACGCAAGTCAGGCGTGCCGCCGGTCGAGGCCGATATCTATCGGGATGAAGCGCAAGCCCGTTTCGACAAGGCGCTCGGTGCCGCACCGGGCTTTGTCGAAAGACTGGTCGGTTTCTGGTCGAACCATTTCTGCGTCTCGACCGCCAAGGGCCAACTCGTGCGGGCCTGCGCCGGCGCTTTCGAGCGCGAGGCTGTCCGCCCCTTCGTGCTCGGCCGCTTCGCCGACATGCTGCTGGCCGTCGAGCATCACCCGGCGATGCTGTTCTACCTCGACAACCGACAATCGGCCGGACCGGATTCGCGCGCCGGAAAAAGGCGCGGCCGCGGCCTCAACGAGAACCTCGCCCGCGAGATCCTGGAATTGCACACACTGGGCGTCGACGGCGGCTATAGCCAGGCGGATGTCACGAGTTTCGCGGGAGCGCTCACCGGCTGGACGATGGCCGGGCGGAAGGGCCGCCTCGGAGAGCCCGGCACATTTGTGTTCGACCCCGATGCGCATCAGCCTGGCGAGGCGGTGCTGCTCGGCAAGACCTACCCGGCCGGCGGCATGGTCCAGGCCGAGGCCGCGCTCAACGACATCGCCCGCCAGCCGGCGACCGCGCGCCACATCGCTACCAAGCTTGCCCGCCATTTCATTGCCGACGATCCGCCGGCGGCTGTAGTCGACCGCCTTGCCGAGATCTTCACCAAGACGGACGGCGACCTGCGCGCGCTCGCGCTTGCACTGGTCGATCTGCCTGAAGCCTGGTCGCTGCCGCTGACAAAATTGCGCTCGCCGTTGGACTATGCCGTAGCGGTCCGGCGGGCGATCGGCTCCACCACCGGGAAAGAGCCGCAACGAACGCTGCGCTGGCTAAGGGCGCTGGGCGAGCCGCTCTGGCAACCGCCCGGGCCGAACGGCTTTTCCGACCGGACGGATAGCTGGGCGTCCGCCGAAGGCCTCAAGACGCGCCTCGACATCGCCTGGCAAGCGGCTCGTCAGGCGAGCGACATCGGCAATCCCGATGACATGCTTTCCGCCGTAATCGGCGCCTCCGCCTCGGCCGAGACGCGCCAAGCGATCGCGCGCGCCGAGTCCAGACAGCAAGGCCTGGCGCTGCTGCTGATGGCGCCGGAATTCCAACGCCGGTGAACAATGGAGAAGCGGCATGAGTCTTCTTTGTGAAACGCCGAATCCATCTCGGCGCGCCGTGCTGACGACAGGCGGCGCGCTGTTTGCCTGGGCCTGTCTGCCACGCTTCGCCCGCGCCGCCGACCATCGCGATCCGCGCCTGATCGTCATCATATTGCGCGGCGCGCTGGATGGGCTGTCGACGATCGGCCCGCTCGGTGACCCCGACTATGCCGGCCTGCATGGCGACATCGCGCTGTCGCTCTCCGGCGCCAATGCGGCGCTGCCGCTCGACAGCTTCTTCGCGATCAATCCCGCGATGCCGGTGTTCGCGCGGCTGTTCAAGGCAGGTCAGGCGGCCGCGGTGCACGCGGCCGCGACCGGCTACCGCGACCGCTCGCATTTCGACGGTCAGGAGGTGCTGGAGAGCGGCCTGCCGGGCCCTGGCAACGCCACAACCGGTTGGCTGAATCGGGCGATAGCCAGCCTCCCGGCAGGTGAAAGAGTGGCCAAGCTCGGCGGGCTGGCGGTCGGCCCATCGATGCCGCTGGTGATCCGTGGCGCAGCACCCGTGCTCGGCTGGGCACCGCAGGCGCTGCCGACGCCCAGCGATGCGCTGGCGGAGCGTGTGCTCGACCTCTACAACCATCGCGACCCGGTGCTGGCAGCGGTGCTGCAGAAGGGCCTCGACGCCGACCGCATGGCGATGAGCGACCAGCTCGATGGCAGCACGATGAAACCCCACGGCGGCCTCGCCAACGCCGCCTGCATGCGCCAGTCCGCGCAAGGCGCGGCGAAACTGATGGCCGCCGACGACGGGCCGCGCATTGCGGCGCTGGCCTTCGACGGCTGGGACACGCATGTCAACGAGGGCGGCGCCACCGGGCGGCTCGCCAAGCTGCTCGGCGGCCTCGATGGCGCCTTCGAGGAATTCGAGAAAGGGCTCGGCGAGCGCTGGAAGGACACCGCGATCGTCGCCATCACCGAATTCGGCCGCACCGCCCGCGTCAACGGCACCGTCGGCACGGACCACGGCACCGGCACGGTAGTGCTGCTCGCCGGCGGCGCGATCAAAGGTGGCCGCGTCATCGCCGACTGGCCGGGGCTGAAGCCGGCTCAGCTCTACCAAGGCCGCGACCTCGCGCCGACCAGCGATGTGCGCGCGGTGTTGAAGGGGTTGCTTGCCGAGCAGTTCGGGCTCTCCGCCGCCGTGCTCGGCGACAAGGTGTTTCCGGACTCAGGAGAGGTGAAGCCGATGCGGGATTTGGTGGCGTGAGCCTCGACTTTGCCCATCGGTGACAGGTGCGACGTCTGCTGTCATTCGTCATTGTCGGGCGGAGCAAGGAAGCGAAGCGACGCATGCAGCGTCGCTGCGAGGCAGAATTCTGCTCCGCTGGATTCTACGATTAAAGGTAACGGCATGGATCCTCGGGTCTCCGCGTCCGCTTCGCTCCCGCTCCGCCCGTGGATGACGCAGCCGAGGGACTTCAGCAAATTAGTCTAGGACCGCTTTCGGGAAGCCCACCGACATGACTGCCTCGTGTAAGTCGAAAAAGCCCGCGCCGTTGCCAGCGCGGGCGTCGATGGCGATCCGAGAGCGATCACCAGCTCCAATAGCCGGGATGCCAGCGGTGGTGATACCGGAAGCCCGGATGCCAGTGGCGCACGGGCCGGATGAACCGGCGACCGTTCGGCACGCATCTGCCCCAGTGATTCACGTGCCAACCAGGACCGCAGCGCCAGCCGACCGTCTCGACCGGCAGCGGCGCAGCGCTGGGCTTTGCCATCGGCATGGCCTGCGCGCCGGCGGAGAGCATCAAAGTGCCGGCGGCCAATGCGAACGGCAGCAAATATTTGGTGAGCATAAAGTTCGTCTCCGTGATTCATCCCTACCGCCGTGAAACGGACGACAGGGTCGAAATCCGTCGGAGGAGGATGGATCACATCCTCGTTATCGGGCGGCGTCGTCGAGCGTCGCCACGGTCTTCAGCGCGCCGTCGAGCACGTCGCCCTTTTCGTCCTTCAGCGCCGCTTCGCGCAGGCGGCGGATCCAGTCGGCGGCGTCTTCGCGGCCCTCGAGCATGACAAGCGCCAAGAGCACGCGGTCGAATTTCGACTGGGCACGGGCGTGGGTGTCGCTGTAGCCCTTGATCAGGCGGCGGCAATTCAGGATCTCCAGCCCAAGAGCATAGTTTTCGCGCGCATGGGCAAGCGCCAAGCCGTACCAGCGCTCCAGATGCTCGACCTCGACCTTGTGGCGCAGCAGGCGGCGGCGCCAGCGGCGCAGGCCGCCGATGAACCAGAGCATGGCGAAACCGGTGAAACTGTCGGTGCGGATATGGCGGCCGCGGTTGATGCGGCGGTCAAGGAAGGTGGCGAGCTTCGGGCGGCTCTCGATGTAACTGCCGATTGCTACCGGCAGCGTGCCGCAGAATTCCTCGATGCGCGGATGGAAATATTCGGTGACCTGCAGGACCAAGCCTTCCCTGACACCGACTTCCTTGCGCACGCGCCTGTCGCGGGTCGAACGCGTCTTGAGGTCGGCGACGCGGATCATGTCGTCGTAGCACATGGCGTTGGCCAGATGTTTCGCGGCCGCGACCGACAGCGCATGGCCACGCTCCGCATTGTCCAGCGCGATCGCCTTGTCCAGCCGGTCGAGATATTCGCCGCCATAGGCGATGTCCTGGAAGTCGACGACCTTCCTCAGGCCGCGCTCGGTCATGTCGCGCACCGGCGCGGGCAGCGCCGCAACGCGGGCGACGAGCTCCTGCCAGCCCTTCAGCAGCGTTTCGGGACCACTGATCTTCGCCGTTGGTGTGGTGTCGGGAGCGGCAGGCTTCCCGGTTGCGTTATCCCCGGCTGTCGCGACCGCGATGCCGCGCGCCCGGTCATAGGCGGCGCCGAAGGCGCCAAGGCTGGCCTTCACGCCACGGTCACCGGCGCCGATCGCCTGCTCGTAGTTTTCGCGCGCGAAGGGCAGCGCGTCGGAACCGGCCAGCGCGCCGAGCAGGCTGGCCGAGATCATCGTGCCGTGCTCGGCGGCGATCTTTTCCATGTCGAAGGCGATGAAGCGCTTGGCGGCCGCCTCGGCCGTCGCATACACCTTTTCCGACGAGGCGCGGCCGTCGCCCGGCTCGATCTTTTCCGAGACGGCGGCGATGCGATGCGAGGAGGCGATCAGCGTCGTGCGCTCGGGCGTGACGAAACCGCGGATGATGGCGCGGCCGGCTTCCATCAGCTCGGCGGCGATCAAGATGTCGACGTCGCCCTGCGAGGGCGACAGCGCGAAGACCGGCAGCCGGCCGGTGTCGCGGGCCATCTCGATGTAATAGATCGTCGCCCCGGTGCGCTGGGCGACGCCCGCCACCGACGTCGATTGCGCAATGTAGCCGCTGCGCTCGGCGACGTCGGTGATCCAATCGGCGAGCACGCCGCCGCCCTGGCCGCCGACGGCAAGCACGGCGAGTTTTATCACCCGCTCGTCATCAGAGGCGCCCGGCTTCTGGTTCAGCGGTGAAACCTGCTCAAGCATCGGCGAACATCAAACGGCGACTCTCGCGGCGGCGCTGCAACCGGCCGATCACTGCGCGGCGCGCGCTTTCCAGGAAACGGTCCCAGCGGCTCGGATTGTGCACGACATCGGCGCGGTAGAAGGAGGGGCAGAGCACGGCCGCATCCGCCACCTCGCCGCAATTGCCGCAGCCGACACAGTTCTGGTCGATCGAGGCGACCGGATCGTCACGCAGCGGATCGTCGAGCGACTTCACCGAGAGCGACGGGCAGCCGGAGAGCCGCATGCAGGCGTGGTCGCCGGTGCAGACGTCCTCGTCGACGCCGAATTTCGGCTTGACGACCCGCTCGCCGCCCTTCACCGCCTTGTCGACCAGCGGCCTCTCGCGGCGCTGGCGGTTCAGCATGCATTCGGACGAGGCGACGATGACCTTCGGCCCCTTCTCCTCGGTGGTTAGCGCCTCGCGCAGCGTGTCGCGCATTTTGCCGACGTCATAGGTGCGGTCGATGTGGCGCAGCCATTTGACGCCCATGCCTTTCACCGCTTCGGTGATCGGATGTTTTGTGGACTTGGTGCGGTTCGAGGCGCGCGAGGACAGGATGTCCTGGCCGCCGGTGGCGGCCGAGTAAAAATTGTCGACGATGACGATGACGCCGTCATTCTTGTTGAAGACGGCGTTGCCGATCGAGGAGGTAAGACCGTTGTGCCAGAAGCCGCCATCGCCGACGAAGGAGATCGAGCGGCGTTTCGCTTCCGGCGAATTGAAGGCGGAAGCCGAGGCCGGCCCGAGGCCGTAGCCCATGGTGGTGGCACCGAGCTCGAAGGGCGGCATGATCGAGAACAGGTGGCAGCCGATGTCGGAAGCGATGTGGTGCTTGCCAAGCTCCTGCTCGACCAGCTTGGTCGCAGCGAAGATCGGCCGCTCCGGACAGCCGACGCAGAAGCCCGGCGGGCGGCCGGGAACGACATTGATGAGATCGGCCGTGTCGACGCCCTCGCCCAACTTGTTCGGCGCGCGAACCTCGCCGGGCAGCAGATGCGCAGCATAGGCGCGCAGGAAGGAGCCAATGCCGTCCAGCATCACCTGCCCGGTATATTCGCCGGCCATCGGCAGATGCTCCTTGCCGACCAGCTTGGTGCCGCGCCCTGCCTTGTGCAGCATCGCGGCAAAGGCCTGCTCGATATAGTTGGGCTGGCCTTCTTCGACGACCAGCACCGCCTGTTTGCCCTCGCAGAAGGAAAGGAACTCGTCATCGACGAGCGGATAGACGGCGTTCAGCACATAAAGCGGCACGTCGGTGTCGCCATAGGTGTCGGCAAGGCCGAGCCGCTGCAGCGCGCGGACGACCGAATTGTACATGCCGCCCTGCATGACGATGCCGATCGAGCCATTGTCCGGCCCAAAGACCTCGTTGATCTTGCGGCTCTTGATGAAATCGACCGCCGCCGGCCAGCGCTTTGCGACCTTCTCCTTCTCGTGCAGGAAGGAGGCAGGCGGCAGCACGATGCGGCCGGTGTCGCGGCGCGGGGCCGACAGCGCATCGGCAACCGACATAGGCGGCCGCTTGTTATCCTTGGCGATGAAGTGGCCATGGACGTGGCAGCAGCGGATGCGCACCTGCAGCATGACCGGCGTGTTGGAGGCCTCCGACAGCTCGAAGCCATCCTCGACCGCCTTGACGATCGAGGGCAGGTTCGGGCGCGGATCGAGCAGCCAGACCTGGCTCTTCATGGCGAAGGCGTGGCTGCGCTCCTGCATGATGGAGGAGCCCTCGCCATAGTCCTCGCCGACGATGATCAGCGCGCCGCCGGTGACGCCGCCCGAGGCGAGGTTCGCCAAAGCGTCCGAGGCGACATTGGTGCCCACCGTCGACTTGAAGGTGGCGGCACCGCGGATCGGGTAGTGCACGGATGCGGCAAGCATGGCGGTGGCGGTTGCTTCCGAGGCGCTCGCCTCGAAGTGCACGCCGAGCTCGCCCAGAATGTCCTGCGCGTCGGCGAGCACATCCATCAGATGGCTGATCGGCGCGCCCTGGTAGCCGCCGACATAGCCGACGCCGCATTGCAGCAGCGCCTTGGTGATGGCGAGGATGCCCTCGCCCGCGAATTCCTGGCCGGCGCCAAGCCTCAGCTTTTCAACTTCCTTGGCAAAAGACCGTTCGGCCATCTCTGCCTCCTTCCGTTACCGCCGTTTGGACGGCGGCGCGTACGTCAAACTCAAATGTCGTGCTTGCGGATGTTCTTCAGCATCTTCTGCAGAATCGCGATCAGCGCGGCATATTCGGCATCGTCGACGCCGTCGAACATCGCTTCGAAGGCATCATGCATGGCCGGCCAGGCGCGGGTGAAAAGCGCCCGGCCGTCATCGGTCAGGAACACATGGCGGAAGCGGCTGTCGGCGACGCCCTGCTCGCGCCGCACGAGGCCCTGGCCTTCCAGCGCGTCGAGCGTGCGACTCAAGGTCGATTGCTCGATCACCGTATAGACCGAGAGGTCGTTGACGGTGATGCCGTCGGTGACCGAGAGCACGGCCAGCGTGCGCACCTGCGGAATGGTCAGGCCCTGCTTGCGAAAGTCTTCTCGCAGGGTGGCGTTGTAGCGGCCCATGATGCGGTTCATCAAATAGGGCGCGAATTGCTGCAGGCCGATCTGGCCGAGGGTCGAGATGCGCTCGCGCTTTTCCGGAAGCTTCTGTTCCATCAGAGCCTCTCCGCCAGCAGAAAGCCGGAGCCGCCGCCGAGCCCCGCGCCCGGATGCGTCGAGGCGCCGATATGGTAGAGGCCCTTAATGCCTGTCTCGTGATTGCGGCTGGCCTTGAACGGCCGCCACAGGAAGGACTGGTCGATGGTGGACGAGCCGCCATAGGGATCGCCGCCGACCAGATTGATGTTCATCGCTTCCAGATCGGCAGGCGAATAGGCGCGGCGCGCGATGATGGTGTCGCGAAAACCATCGATGTGATGAGCGAGGATCGCCTCGACGCGGTCGGCGTAGGCCTCGCGCAGCGCCTCGCTCCAGCGGCCATCGGCTGGGGCCTCGAGCTTGCCGGCGGCATCGCCCTTGATATGGCGCGGCGCTTCCGGAAGCTGCAGCCACAGGATTGCCTTGCCCAGCGGACAGCGCGACGGATCGAGCGCGTGGGGCTGGCCGACGCAGATCGTCGGCACTTCCGGCAACAGGCCGCGCACCGCTTCGTTGCAGGCTTTCGACACACCATCGAGTCCCGGCGTCAGATGCAGCAGCGCCACCTTGTCGAGGCCCTCGCCGCGCCAGGCCGGCGGCTTGTTCAGCGCGTAGTGGAGCTGGAAGTTGCCCTTGCCGTAGCGGTAGGACTGCGTGGCCTTGGTTGCTGCGTCGGGCGCATCGTTGCCGAGCAGACGGCCATAGAGCTGCGTCGGCGTGACCGAGCAGATGATGCCCTTTGCCGCCGTCAGCGTCTCGCCGGAGGCGAGCCGCACCCCGGTGGCACGGCCGCCGGTCTGGACGAGCGAGGCGACGTCGGCGTTGACGCGGATTTCGCCGCCGCGCTCCTTGATCAGCGCTTCGAAGGCGGCGAGCAGGTTCTTCGCCCCGCCCTTGACGATCGGTGCGCCGGCCGCCTCCAGCGCGAAGGCGATGACCTTGGCGATCTGGCCGGAGAAGGCGTCTTCCGGCCCAAGCCCGGCATGCAGCACCCAGGGCGCCCAGAGCGCGCGGACGGTATCGGACTTGTACGCGGTCTCCAGCCAGCCCCGCGCCGGCACCAGCGCCTCGCCCAGGACGGCGGCAAGCTCGCGCGGACCGCGCCGCCACGCCTCGCCGGCCATGAGCTTCGTCGTCGGATAGGACCAGAGCGCGCCACCGAGCAGGCCGAAGAGCAGTCCGGCATTGCGTTCGATGTCGCCGACATCGCCGCCATGACGGTCGCCATCGCCGGAGGCAAATGCGTTCAGCGCCGCGATATTGGCGGCCCGGTCGGTGGTGAGCACGGCATGGCTGCCATCGGGCCGAAGCACGCCGGTGGGTGTGGTCGTGTGACAGAATTCCAGCCCGTGCCGCGCAAGATCCTTGCCGAGCGCGGCATAGGCCGGCGAGGTGATGAAGAGGACGAAGGTCGTCGCCATCACGTCATGGACGAAGCCGGGCGCCGTGATCTCATCGGTGCGCATGCAGCCGCCGATGCGGTCGTTGCGTTCGAGCACGAGCACCTTGGCGCCCTTGGCGCCAAGCATCGCCGCGCAGACCAGGGCGTTGATGCCGCTGCCCACGATGATGTGATCGGCAGCGGTCATTGCGCACTCGCAATCGAGAAGTGAACGTCAATCGCACTAAGGCGAGTTCCTTCGCGCCCCCCTCTGTCCTGCCGGACATCTCCCCCACTTGGGGGGAGATTGGCAGTTTCGGCGCCCTGCTCAATCCTACGACGTCGGAGATTGGCGAAAGCGGAGGTGACGTGCAATCTCCCCCCTTGTGGGGGAGATGTCCGGCAGGACAGAGGGGGCGCCGTAGAGCGTCAGCGTCGCTCCGATCCCACCTCTCCACTACTCCATTGCGCGCGAGCATGATCTTCTCCCGAAGACCGCCACCTCGCCTATTGGCCCGGCACCAGCGCCAGGGCGCGGATCGGGCTGCCGGTGCCGTGCTCGATCTTGAGCGGGGCGGCGATCAGGATCGCGCCTTTCGGCGGCAGCTGGTCGAGGTTGCAGAGGCTGGCCAGCCCATAGCGATTGGCTTTGTGCATCAGCGTGTGCGCCGGGAAAGGCGGCTCCATGCCGCCGGCCTTGCCGGCATCGGTGCCGATCGTCTCCGAGCCCCAGCCCTTGATGTCCTTGCTGATCAGGAACTGGATGGCTTCCGCCGTCGGTCCGGGTGTATGCGGGCCGGTCTCGTTGGCGTTGAGGAAGTCGGCTTCCAAACCGTTGCGCTTGTACCAGTCGGTGCGCATCACCACCCATTCGCCGGCATTGATGGTGCCATGCTTGGCCTCCCACGTCTTGATGTGGTCGACGGTGAGAAGGAAATCGTGATCGGCGGCGGCTTCCACTGAGCAGTCGATGACATTGACCGGGCCGACGAAATTCTGCGCCGGGATGGTGTCGGTGGCGCCGTCCGGATAGTCCTTGCCGGTGATCCAGTGCTGCGGCGCGTCGAAATGCGTGCCCGAATGCTCGCCGAGCTTCAGCCAGTTCCAGGCCCACCACGGACCGTTCTTGTCATACTTTGAAATGGGGTGGATCTCGACCTTCGGCGTGTCGACGGCAAGCTCCGGCGGCAGCTTGATCAGCGGCGTGTTGGGCCCGAGCGGCGCCGACAGGTCGACCACCTTGATGGCGCCCGAAAGCAGCTGGCCGGCGACCTCGCCGAGGAGTTTCTGCGTGTCCATTGTCTTCGTTCCCTCTTGTTCGTGCTCATCAAGGCTCGTTGCGGCCCTTAATATCCTACTAGACGAAAACATATGCATCTGCAATTATCTTTAAGCATAAAGCATTTTGGGGGCAGGGCGTGAGCGAGTTCGACGCCATCTTTGTCGGTGCGGGCCACAACAGTCTGGCCTGCGCCGCGCATCTGTCGCTCAAAGGCTGGAAAACCGCGGTTTTCGAGCGCAACGCAACTATCGGCGGCGCGGTCCGGACCGCGGAATACACGCTTCCCGGTTTCAGGCATGACTTCGGCGCGATGAACCTGAGCCTGTTCGCCGGCTCGGCCTTCCACCGGAAATATGCAAATGAATTGAAAAGTCACGGGCTGGAATTTTCGCCCGTCGCCGACTGTTTCGCCAGCGCTTTCCCGGATGGAAGATGGTTTGGCGTCAGCAACGATCCCGAGAAGACGACATCGCGGCTCGCCGCCTTCTCCGCGGCCGATGCCGCTACATGGCGCCGGCTGGTCGGCGCCTTCCCGGGCGAGGCGGAGCATCTGTTTCGGCTGCTCGGATCGCCGATGAACCCGCGCGCGCTCGCCGGCACGGCCTGGAATCTTTGGCGCAAGAAAGGCATTGGCGGCGCGCTCGATACCGGCCGCTTGTTGCTGTCTTCCCCCCGCGCGTGGCTCGAGGACAATTTCGAGACGCCGCACGTGCAAACCACGCTCGCCGCCTGGGGCATGCATCTCGACTTCGCGCCCGACATCGCCGGCGGCGCCGTGTTCCCTTATCTGGAATCAATGGCCAACCAGAGTTTTGGCATGGTGCTCGGCAAGGGCGGCGCCGACACCATCATCCGCGCGCTTGTCGGCATGGTCAAAGCGGCCGGCGGCAAGATCATGGCCGGCGCGGAGGTGGCGGAGATCACCGTCGCCGGCGGCCGCGCGACCGGCGTGCGGCTCGCCTCCGGCGATTTCCATGTCGCCAGCAAGGCCGTCATTGCCGGCGTCGCGCCCAAGGCGCTGACTGGCAAGCTGCTGCCGGACGGATCCGGCGATGCCGGCTTCGACGCGGCGATGAAAAGTTCCGCCATGCGCCGGGCACGATGATGATCCATCTGGCACTGGACGATCTGCCGGACTGGAGCGGCGGCGCCGAGCTTCGCCACTTCGCCTATGTGCATCTGGCGCCGTCGCTCGATGCCATGTCGCGCACCTATCAGCAGGCGATTGCCGGCGTGCTGCCCGATCAGCCGGTGCTCGTCGTAGGACAGCCGACCGCCGTCGATCCCTGGCGGGCGCCAGAAGGCAAGCACGTGCTCTGGGTCCAGGTGCGCATGCTGCCGGCGGAAATCCTTGGCGATGCCGCCGGCAAGATCGCGCCCGGTTCCTGGTACGCGGTCAAGGACGCCTATGCCGAGCGCGTGCTCGACATCATCGAGAGCTATGCGCCTGGTTTGCGCCAGAAGATCCTCGGCCGCGCGATCTTCTCGCCGCTCGACCTCGAGCGCGAGAATCCGAACCTCGTCGGCGGCGACCAGATCTGCGGCAGCCACCATTTGGCGCAGAATTTTCTCTTCCGTCCGGCGCGCGGCTTCGCGCGCTGGAACACGCCGGTGTCGAACCTCTACCTCACCGGCGCCGCGACATGGCCCGGCGCCGGCACCGGTGCCGGATCCGGCTTCATGCTGGCGCAACAGCTGGGAGGGCACTAGCAGCAGAATTCCAGGATGGACAAGGCGCGGTTGCCCACCAGACCTTGCGAATAAACAACGCCGCGCGACAATCAAAGTCAAAAACCGACAACCAACAAGGGGAACGACCATGACCATCAACAGACGCGATTTGCTTGGGTTTGGCGCAGCAGCGCTTGGCGCGGCGACACTCGGACTGCCGAAGGCAGCCAAGGCGGCGGACGAGCTCACCATCGCCTACAACGTGAACCTGCCATCCTGGGACCCGACGACCGGGCCTTCGGCGGTGAACCCGACCATCCAAGGCCTCTACCAGTCGGTGTTCGACCAGTTCATCCCGCAGAAGCCGGACCTTTCCTTCACACCCGGCCTGCTCACCGAATGGGGTTGGAACGACGATCGCAGCAAGGTGACGATGACGGTCCGCGACGGCGTAAAATGGCATGACGGCTCGCCCTTCACCGCCGAGGACGTTGTCTGGTCGCTGCAGCGGGCGGGCGACGAGAAGACCGGCAATCCGATCCAGTTCGTCTGGAAGAACGTCAACAACTTCAAGATCGACGGCAACAAGATCACCGCCGACGTCGTGCAGTTCGATCCGGTCTATTTCAAATGGATGTCTTTCCTGACCGGCTACATCATGCCGAAGGCCTATTACGAGAAGGTAGGCGCGGAAGGCTTCGAGAAGGCGCCGATCGGCACCGGGCCCTATATGGTCGACAAATTCGAGCGCAACGCCTTCCTGCGGCTGAAGGCC
Organism: Mesorhizobium sp. M1A.F.Ca.IN.022.06.1.1; assembly: GCF_003952605.1. Lineage (NCBI taxonomy): Bacteria > Pseudomonadati > Pseudomonadota > Alphaproteobacteria > Hyphomicrobiales > Phyllobacteriaceae > Mesorhizobium > Mesorhizobium sp. M1A.F.Ca.IN.022.06.1.1. The sequence continues at coordinate 2,551,072 of NZ_CP034455.1, forward strand.
AATCCGAATTACTGGGGTGCCAAGCCAGCCTTCGAGAACGTGACGATCAAGTTCGTCACCGACGCGGCAAGCCGCGTCGCCGAGGTCGAGTCCGGCTCCTCGCAGGTGACGCTCGAAATCCCCTATGAAGAATATGACCGGCTGATCGCCAAGGACGGACTCGCCGGCTCGATCAAGAATGTCTCCGACATCGGCATGATCTTCTTCAACGACATCGAGGCGATGCTCGACAAGAACGTCCGCCAAGCGGCTGTGATGGCGGTGGACAAGGAGCTCTTGGTCAAGCGGCTGCTGCGCGGCTACGGCCAGCCGATCGCCACGCTGGAGACGCCGGAATACACGGCCTTCGACGCGTCGATCAAAGTCGAGCACAATCCGGAAAAGGCCAAGGAACTGCTCGCCGCTTCAGGGTATTCGCCCAAGAAGCCGGTCAAGTTCACCATCCAAACGACCAAGGGCTTCAAGCCCAAGGATTATGAGATGATCCAGGCGATCGTCGGCATGTGGCGCAAGGTCGGCATCGAGGCCAATATCGAGGTCTACGAGATCGCCAAGCATTACGAGCTGCGGGCCGCCGACAAGCTGGCGCCGGCCGCCTTCTACAACTGGGGGAATGCGATCGGCGATCCGACCACCTCGACCGGCTTTGCCATGTATGGACCTAGCCCGCATTCGGTGTGGGACAGCCAGGACCTGATCGACATGATCAATCCGCTGTGGGGCGAGAAGGACGAGGCCAAGCGCATCGCCGGCTGGAAGGCCGTCGACAAATACATCGCCGAGCAGGCCTATGTGCTGCCGCTGATGCAGTATGCTCAGCCGATCGTGCACTCGAAGAAGGTCAATGTCGTGCAGCATGTATCGGGCGCGCTGCTGCCGGCGCTGATGACCCCGGCCTGATGACATCTGGGAAGCTGCGCTGGCGCAGCGCACCTTCTCCAACGACGCAGGCCCCCTCATCCGGCCGGGTGAGGGGCCGAATGCATTAGGCTCAGCGAGCATGCTGCTGCAGAGATTTCTTGTTCGTCTGATGACGATGCTGGTCACGCTGTTCGGCGTCGCCGTCGTCGTCTTCGTCGTCATCCGCGTGGCGCCCGGCGACCCGATTGCCATGATGCTGCCGCCCGGCGCCAGCAATGACGACATAGCGCGTCTGCGCTCGCTCTATGGGCTGGACAAGAGCATTGTGCAGCAGTTCTTCATCTGGCTCGCCGGCGTGCTGCATGGCGATTTCGGCACTTCGATCTCGCTGCGCCAGGATGTGCTCGGCCTCGTCTTCAACCGGCTGCCGGCGACGTTGGAATTGGCAACCATCGCGCTGCTGATGGCGGTGGCGATCGGCGTCTCCGCTGCGATCCTCGGTGCGCGTTCGCGCGGCACGGCGGTCGAAGCCGGCATCGACATCGCCAGCGGCGCGACGCTCTCCATCCCCGATTTCCTGTGGGGCCTGGTGCTGATCCTGCTGTTCGGCGTGCTCATCCCGGTGTTCGACATTTCGGGGCGAGTGTCGCCGCAGCTCGATTTGCCCTTCGTCACCCAGTTCTATCTGGCCGAGAGCCTACTTCGGCTCCGCTTCGATCTCACCTGGGATCTGCTCAAGCACATGCTGATGCCGGCGATCGCGCTGGCGCTGCCGCTGGCGGCGATCATCGCGCAACTCCTGAAACAGTCGCTGAAGGAAGTGCTCGACCTCGACTATGTCGTGCTCGCGCGGGTCAAAGGCTTTTCCGAAACGCAGGTTATCCTGCGCGAGGCGTTGAAGAACGCGGCGCTGCCAACGCTGACGCTGGTGGGCGTGCAGTTCACCTTCCTGATCGGCGGCACGGTCATCGTCGAGCGGCTGTTCTCCTATGAGGGTCTCGGCAATATGGCGATCGATGCCGTCATCAACCGCGACCTGCCGCTGATCCAGGGCATCGTTCTGGTCTTCGCGCTGCTCTTCGTGCTGATCAACCTTGCCGTCGACATGATGTATGCGCTGCTCAATCCGAGGCTGCGTCATGGATGAGGCGCGCATTTCGCGACGGCGCTTCAGCCCGCGGCTATGGCTGGCCGGCGGCTGGCTTCTGCTGGCGCTGCTTGCGGCCATCTTGGCGCCGCTGATCGTACCGCAAGATCCGCTGGCGCAGGACCTGATGCTCGAGCGTCTGCCGCCCTTCTGGCTCGATGGCGCCGAGCCCGGCTATTGGCTGGGCACCGACAGCCTCGGCAGGGATCTCCTGTCACGGCTGATCTTCGGCGGCCGCATCGCCTTCATCGTCGCCTTCGCCGCGGCGGCGTCCGCCTGCATCATCGGCTCGGCGCTCGGGCTCATTGCCGGCTATTTCGGCGGTTGGGCCGACCGCGTCATCTCGCGCATCGTCGATGTCTGGATGGCCTTCCCGCCGGTGCTGTTCGCGATCCTTCTGGTCGCGGTGCTGGGCACCGGCTTGAGCTCCGTCATCATCGCCATCGCCGTCATCGACTGGACGCGGTTCTGCCGCGTGATCCGCGCCGAGGCGATGGGTCAGGCGCGCATGGACTATGTCGAGAGCGCGCACATCGCCGGCTATGGCCGCATCGGCATCATGCTGCGCGAAGTCCTGCCCAATGTGCTGCCGTCGGTGGTGGCGCTCTTGTCGCTTGAGATGGGCATCGCCGTCATTGTCGAGGCGATCCTCTCCTTCGTCAATCTGTCGATCTCGACCGACGATCCGACCTGGGGCGGCATCATCGCCGAAGGCCGGCTGTCGATCCACCAGGCTTGGTGGGTGCTGGTGTTCCCGCTGATCACATTGATCCTCACCGTGCTGTCCTTCAGCCAGTTCGGCGAAGGATTGAAGGCGCGATTCGATCCGGTGCTGCGATGAGCGCCAATATGGAACCATGCCTCGAAATCCGCTCCTTGAGCGCCGTGCTGCCCAACGGCCAGCGCGTGCTGCGCTCGGTGTCGCTCACCGTGCAGCCGGGCGAAGTCCGCGCGCTGGTCGGCGAGAGCGGCGCCGGCAAGACGATGATCGGCAAGGCGTTGCTCGGCGTGCTGCCGAAAAGCGTGCGCATCGTCGAGGGCGAGATGCTGATCGAGGGCGAGGATCTCGGCCGCCTCGATGCGAAGGCGCGGCGGACGCTGATCGGCGCGCGTACCGCGCTGATCCCACAGGACCCGCTCACCGCGCTCAACCCGTCGCGCCGCATCGGCCCGCAGATGACCGACCGGCTGGTGCGCATCCTCGGCTGGAGCGGCGAGAAGGCAGACAAGCGTATCCGGCAGTTGCTCCACGAGGTGCAGATCCGCGAGCCCGAGCGTGTTCTGAAATGCTATCCGCACGAACTCTCCGGCGGCATGCGCCAGCGCGTGCTGATCGCGGCCGCTTTCGCCGCCGAGCCCAGGCTGATCGTCGCCGACGAGCCGACGACGGCGCTGGACGTGACCGTGCAGAAGCAGATCCTGCGCCTCATCGCGCAATTGCAGCGCAACCACGGCACGGCGCTTCTGTTCGTCACGCACGATCTCGGTGTCGTCGCCAAGATCAGCCAGAAAGTGTCGGTGCTCTATGCCGGCAAGGTGGTCGAAGAAGCCGCGACCCCCGACCTGTTCGCATCGCCGCAGCACCCCTACACGCGGGCGCTGATCGCGGCGACGCCGCGCTATACCGATCCCTACGCATCGCTGAAGCCGGTGAACGAAACCGTGCTGGCCGGGCTCGCGGACGAGATCGCGGGCGCCGACAGGGCGTGGAGGCCAAGCCATGGCTGAGCCACTGTTTTCCGTCCGCGGGCTGAAGGTGGCGCTGCCCGACATGACGCGCAAGCCGCTGATCGGCCGGGCGCCACTGGCCGAGATCCTCAAAGGACTGGACTTCGACCTGCCCAAGGGATCGGTGACCGGCATCGTCGGCGAATCCGGTTCCGGCAAGTCGACGCTCGGCCGCGCGCTGGTGCGGCTGATCGAGCCGAGCGCCGGCTCGATCTGCTTCGAAGGGCGAGACATCGGCCATCTTTCGGAAGCGGAGCTCAGACCACTGCGTCGCGACCTGCAGATGATCTTCCAGGACCCGATGTCCTCGCTCAACCCGCGGCACACCATCTTCAACATCATCGCGGCACCCTTGAGGCAGAACGGGCTTGGCGACCGGCTGAAGGAGCGCGTGGCGGAAGCCCTGCAGCGCGTCGGCCTGCCGCAGAGTTTTGTCGGCCGCTACCGCCACGAGCTGTCCGGCGGGCAACGCCAGCGCGTCGGCATCGCACGGGCGCTGGCGCTGTCGCCGAAATTCGTGCTGGCCGACGAGATCGTCTCCGGCCTCGACGTCTCGACGCAGGCACAGATCCTGACGCTGCTGGAAAAGCTCGCGGCCGAGATGGGGCTGACGGTCGCCTTCATCAGCCATGATCTGTCGGTGATCCGGCGGCTCTGCCGGCAAGTCATCGTCATGCGCGAGGGAAGGATCGTCGAAGCCAGCGCAACCGACGCGCTCTTCGACAATCCGAAGGAGACTTACACGCGCGACCTGCTCGCTGCCATCCCGCTGCCTGAGATCGATGCGGACTGGCTGCAGCCGCCTGCAAAGGCACCGGCATGAGAAAGGCAAACCTTGTCCGCACACCGAACAGCGGGCCTCGGATGTGCATGGGAGCAAAGTCAGCCCGCCAAAGGAGGGTGACATGAAATACGCCACAAGCGGCGCAATGGTCGGCGCAATCCTGTTCGGCTCAATGGGAATGGCTTCGGCCGACTCGATCCCCGGCATGCGCGGCCACGACCATACCGGCGTCACCGTGCCCGACATGAAGCAGGCCGTCGACTTCTTCACCAATGTGGTCGGTTGCAAGAAGGCGATGTCCTTCGGCCCGTTCGCCGACGACAAGGGCACCTTCATGCAGGACCTGCTCGGCGTCGATCCAAAAGCGGTAATCGAGGAGATCACCCTGGTGCGCTGCGGCTATGGATCGAACATCGAATTGTTCAAATACACCGCGCCCGACCAGAAGGACCTGACGCCGAAGAACAGCGACATCGGCGGCTTCCATATCGCCTTCTATGTCGACGATGTCGCCGCCGCGAAGGCCTATCTCGACGCCAAGGGCGTGAAGACCAGGATGGGTCCTCTGCCGGTCAAAGAAGGACCGGCCGCCGGCCAAACCATCCTCTATTTCCAGGCGCCCTGGGGACTGCAGCTGGAAGCGATCAGCTATCCCGACGGCATGGCTTACGAGAAAGGCGCCGAGACTGTGCTGTGGAGTCCCAAAGATCCAGCCAAGTGAGCTGATCGCGCCGCAATTGTTCAATTATGAAACTTTAAGCTTGAAATAATTGCCGGCAGGCGCGATACTGATGTTGGAACCGCCGGCCCCTCGGCGGTCCCTGATGCCCATTGAGCGTTTGACGCAATTCCGGACGGGAAACCGCTACGCACTTTTCCTGGAATTGCTCTAGAGGAGATCGCAAGACATGAAGGTTGCGGTTCTCGGCGGCGGACCGGCCGGCCTCTATTTTGCCATCTCGTTGAAGCTGCGCGACGCCGCGCATGACGTGACGGTCTACGAGCGCAACCGCCCCGACGATACGTTCGGCTGGGGTGTGGTGCTGTCGGCCGAAACGCTGGAGAACCTGACCAGGAACGACCCTGTCAGCGCGGTCTGGATCAGGAAGCATTTTGCCTACTGGGACGACATCGCCGTCATTCATGACGGCGTGCGCACGGTGTCGACCGGCCACGGCTTCTGCGGCATCGGCCGCAAGCGGCTTTTAATTCTGCTCCAGCGCAGAGCGCGCGAGCTCGGCATCAAGATGATGTTCGAGACCGAGATTTCCGATCCCAGGCCGTTCATGGAAACGCACGACCTTGTCGTTGCGGCCGACGGATTGAACTCGAAGTCGCGCGCCACCTTCGCCAACGTTTTCAAGCCCGACATCGACACGCGCAAATGCAAGTTCGTGTGGCTCGGCACCACGCAGAAATTCGACGACGCGTTCACCTTCATCTTCGAAAGGACGCAGCATGGCTGGGTGTGGGCGCATGCCTACCAGTTCGACAGCGAGACCGCGACCTTCATCGTCGAATGCAGCGAACAGACCTGGGCTGCCTTCGGTTTCGGCGCGATGACGCAGCAGGAATCGATCGCTGTCTGCGAGCGCATTTTCGAAAAGCATCTCGGCGGCCATTCGCTGATGACCAATGCCAATCACATCAGAGGTTCGGCCTGGATCAACTTCCCGCGCGTGCTTTGCGAGCGCTGGTCTTACAAGAATCTGGCGCTGATGGGCGACGCGGCGGCATCGGCGCATTTCTCGATCGGATCCGGCACGAAGCTGGCCCTGGAAAGCGCCGTCGCGCTCGCCGACTATGTCGAGTCCGAGTCCGACCTCGAAGCGGCCTTCCGCAAATACGAAGATGCTCGCCGCACCGAGGTGCTGAAACTGCAATCGGCGGCGCGCAACTCGCTCGAATGGTTCGAGGAAGTCGAACGTTATCTCGGGTTGGATCCAGTTCAATTCAACTATTCGCTGCTCACCCGTTCGCAGCGCATCAGCCACGAGAACCTTCGTCTGCGCGATGCCGAATGGCTGGCGGGCGCGGAGGAATGGTTCCAGCGCAAGGCCGGCGCCGGCGGCAACATGCTGCGCCGCGCGCCGATGTTCGCGCCATTCAGACTGCGCGAGATGGCGCTCACGAACCGCATCGTCGTCTCGCCGATGGCCCAGTACAAGGCGGTCGACGGCTGCCCGACCGACTGGCATTTCGCCCACTATGCCGAGCGCGCCAAGGGCGGGGCCGGGCTCGTTTATATCGAGATGACTTGCGTCAGCCCGGAGGGACGCATCACCCCTGGCTGCACCGGCTTCTACCAGCCCGAGCATGAGGTCGCCTGGAAGCGGCTGGTCGATTTCGTCCACGCCGAGACCGAAGCCAAGATCTGCGCCCAGATCGGCCATTCAGGCCCGAAGGGCTCGACCCGCCTCGGCTGGGAAGGAACGGACGAGCCGCTGCCGTCCGGCAACTGGCCGGTGATGGCGCCTTCAGCCGTGCCGTGGTCGCCGCAGAATCAGGTGCCGAAGGCGATGAACCGCGCCGACATGGACCTTGTGCGCGACCAGTTCGTCGCCTCGGCGGAGATGGCCGAGCGCTGCGGCTTCGACATGCTGGAGATCCATGCCGCGCATGGCTATCTGCTCTCCGCCTTCATCACGCCGCTGACCAACAGGCGCACCGACGACTATGGCGGCTCGCTGGAGAACCGCATGCGCTATCCGCTGGAGATCTTCCACGCGGTGCGCGCCGTGTGGCCGGCCGAAAAGCCTATCTCGGTGCGCATCTCGGCCAATGACTGGGTGGGCATCGAAGGCGTCACGCCGGCCGATGCGGTCGAGATCGCCAAGCTTCTGCATCAAACCGGCGTCGATCTCTGCGACGTCTCGGCCGGCCAGACCACGATCGCCGCGAAGCCGGTCTATGGCCGCATGTTCCAGACGCCGTTCTCCGACCGCATCCGCAACGAGGTCGGCATGGCGACGATGGCGGTCGGCAACATCTACGAGCCGGACCACGCCAACTCGATCCTGATGGCAGGACGCGCCGATCTGGTGGCGCTGGCCCGGCCGCATCTCAGCGATCCCTATTGGACGCTGCATGCGGCCGTCACCCTCGGCGACCGCGGCGTCAAATGGCCGGATCCTTATCTGCGCGGACGCGACCAGATCTACCGGCTGGCCGAACGCGAAGCGGCGGCAGGGCTGAAGGTATGAGCGCATTTATGTTTTCACGTCGGCGCCGCCCCTCATCCGCCTGCCGGCACCTTCTCCCCGTGAAGGACGGGAAGAAGGCACAAGCTCAAACGCTGGCGGCCCCCTCTCCCCGTCCTTCACGGGGAGAGGGTAAGGATGAGGCGCAGCGCCTTGCCTGGAGGACTGGCGCATGATTGCCGGCAAGCATGCGCTGGTCACCGGCGGCGGCTCCGGCGTCGGCCGTGCGATCGCACTGTCGCTGGCGGAAGCCGGCGTCGAGGTCACCATCTGTGGCCGCCGCAAGGCCGCGCTGAATGAAGTCGCGAAGGCAAACGACCGCATCTTCGGCATCGGCGCCGATGTCACCGACGAAGCCGACATGACGGCGCTGTACGAGAAGGCCGAGGCGGCGCGCGGTCCCTTCGAGATCGTCGTCGCCAATGCCGGGATGGCTGTCAGTGCGCCGGCGCACAAGACCTCCCTCGCCGACTGGCGGCGCTCGCTCGACGTCAACCTCACCGGCGCCTTCCTGGCGGTGCAGCCGGCGCTTGGCGGCATGCTGGCGCGGAAGACAGGCCGTATCGTTTTCATTGCCTCGACCGCCGGACTGAAGGGCTACGCGTATGTCGCGCCCTACGTAGCGGCCAAGCATGGCGTCGTCGGGCTGATGCGGGCGCTCGCAGCCGAGACCGCCAAGTCCGGCATCACCGTCAACGCCATCTGCCCGGGCTTCGTCGAAACCGACATGCTGGAGGACTCCATCCAGCGCATCATCGAGAAGACCGGCCGTTCCGCCGATGAGGCACGCGCGAGCCTTTCGGCTGCGAACCCGCAGGCACGTTTCATCCAGCCGGAAGAGGTCGCAGCGACGGTGCTCTGGCTCTGCAGCGATGCGGCGCGGTCGATCACCGGACAGGCGATCTCGGTCTCGGGAGGCGAGACATGGTAGCGGGACCGACGTCTATCGGGCCGGGCAAGGACAGGTTGCGGCTGTGGATCCGCCTGCTGCGTGCTTCGCGCACGATCGAGGCCGAGCTGCGCGAGCGGCTGAAGAAGGAGTTCGACACCACGCTGCCGCGCTTCGACGTGATGGCGGCGCTCTACCGCTCGCCGGAGGGCATGCTGATGAGCGACCTGTCGCGATTCCTGCTGGTGTCGAACGGTAACATCACCGGCATCGTCGACAGGCTGGTCTCCGAAGGGCTGGTGACGCGCGCGCGCCGCAACGGCGACCGCCGCACCTCGATGGTGCGGCTGACCGAAGAAGGTTCGAAGTCTTTCGCGGCAATCGCCGCGGCGCATGAGAACTGGGTCGGCGAGCTCCTCGGCACTGTCAGCGAGGACGAAGCGCGCCGGCTGACCGGCATGCTGAAATCGTTCCGCAGCAATTGGGAGGGACGCGAATGAGCGCCATGGCCAAGCTCAAGCCGAAGCACTTCCTCTGGGAGGTGGAAGGCAGGGTCGCGAAGGTCCGGCTCGACCGGCCGGAGCGTAAGAACCCGCTGACCTTCGACAGTTATGCGGAGCTGCGCGACACTTTTCGCGATCTCGCTTACGCCGATGATGTCGATGCCGTGGCGTTCCTGCCCAATGGCGGCAATTTCTGCTCGGGCGGCGATGTCCACGACATCATCGGACCCTTGGTCAAGATGGACATGAAGGCGCTGCTCTCCTTCACGCGCATGACCGGCGACTTCGTCAAAGCCATGCTGAATTGCGGCAAGCCGATCATCGCGGCGGTGGATGGCGTCGCCGTCGGCGCCGGCGCGATCATCGCCATGGCCTCCGACATCCGCATCGCGACGCCGGAAGCAAAGACCGCCTTCCTGTTCACCCGCGTCGGCCTTGCCGGGTGCGACATGGGCGCCTGCGCGATCTTGCCCCGCATCATCGGCCAGGGCCGCGCCGCCGAGCTGCTTTACACCGGCCGCACCATGAGCGCGGCCGAAGGCGAACGTTGGGGGTTTTACAATCGGCTGGTCGATGCGGCGGTGCTCGAGGCCGACGCGCTCGAGATGGCAGCTCGCATCGTCTCCGGCCCGACCTTCGCGCACGGCATCACCAAGACGCAGTTGAACCAGGAATGGTCGATGGGTCTCGACCAGGCGATCGAGGCGGAAGCGCAGGCACAGGCGATCTGCATGCAGACCGGCGATTTCGAGCGCGCCTACCAGGCGTTCGTGGCCAAGGAAAAGCCGGTGTTCGAGGGGAATTGAGATGAGCGCGATGCTGGATACGTTGGCAGGACAGCGCCCCCCTCTGTCCTGCCGGACATCTCCCCCACAAGGGGGGAGATCAGCTGTCATTTCTGCCTTCGCCAATCGCCAAGGTCGCATGAATGAGCGGGGCGCCAAAACTGCCAATCTCCCCCCAAGTGGGGGAGATGTCCGGCAGGACAGAGGGGGGCGCCGTAAAGTGCAAACCTCGCAGAGGTGCGGAGGCACCGATGCCTGACCGTTCCTTCCTCCATTGGCCCTTCTTTGAAAACCGCCATCGCGAACTTGCCGAAAATCTCGACGCCTGGTGCACCAAGAACCTGCCCGTCGATCACCACGATGTCGACGCGGCCTGCCGCAACCTCGTCTCCATGCTCGGCCGCGACGGCTGGCTGAAGCCGACGGCGCTCGATCCCGACAAGCCGGAGCCGCTCGACGTGCGCACGCTCTGCATCACCCGCGAGACACTGGCGCGCCATGACGGGCTCGCCGACTTCGCCTTCGCCATGCAGGGCCTTGGCACCGGCGCGATCTCGCTGTTCGGCACGCCGGAGCAGCAGCGCTGGCTGGAAAAGACTCGGGCGGGCCAGGCGATCACAGCCTTTGCGCTGTCGGAGCCGCGCTCGGGATCGGATGTCGCCAACATGGAAATGGCGGCTGTCCGCAACGGCGATTTCTACTTGCTCTCGGGCGAGAAGACCTGGATCTCCAATGGCGGCATTGCCGACGTATACATTGTTTTCGCCCGCACCGGCGAGGCGCCCGGCGCCAAGGGAATTTCCGCTTTGATCGTGCCTGCGGACACTAAAAGCCTTGGCATCGCCGAACGATTGGAAGTTATCGCCCCGCATCCACTCGCGCGGCTCTCCTTCGACAATGTGCGCGTTCCGGCTTCCGCCCTGATCGGCAAACCCGGCGACGGTTTTCGGATCGCCATGTCGGTGCTCGACGTCTTCCGCTCGACGGTGGGTGCCGCGGCGCTCGGCTTTGCTCGAAGAGCGTTGGACGAAAGCATCAAAAGGGTGTCCGAGCGAAAACTGTTCGGCGCGCCGATGGCCGAACTGCAGATGGTGCAGGGCCACATCGCCGACATGGCGCTGGATGTCGACGCCGCGGCCCTGCTCGTCTATCGCGCCGCCTGGACCAAGGATACGGGCGCCGCCCGCGTCACTCGCGAGGCGGCAATGGCCAAGCTGTTCTCCACGGACAAGGCGCAGGAAGTGATCGACAAGGCGGTGCAGCTGCATGGCGGCGACGGCGTGCGCAAGGGCCACATCGTCGAGAGCCTCTATCGCGAGATACGCGCGCTGCGCATCTATGAGGGCGCTTCCGACGTGCAGAAAGTGGTGATCGCCAGGCAAGTGATGGGAGCGGCGTGAGATCATGCTTGCGGACCGCATTTCACTTAAGGGAGGCTAGACATGCACACGATCCTGCAGCCGGAAGGCTGGGCCAAACCGATCGGCTATGCCAACGGCGTTGCCGCGAGTGGCCGGCTGGTCTTCATCGGCGGCCAGGTCGGCTGGAATGCCGAGTGCCGGTTCGAGACCGACGATTTCGTCGATCAGGTGCGCCAGACCCTCACCAATGTCGTCGCCGTTCTCGCCGAGGCCGGCGGGGAGCCGCAACACATCACCTCGATGACCTGGTATTTTACCGACAAGGCCGAGTACCTCGCCAACCTCAAAGGGATTGGCGAAGCCTACCGCGCCGTCATCGGCCGGCATTTTCCGGCGATGGCCGCCATGCAGGTGGTGGCGCTGGTTGAGGACCGGGCGAAGGTGGAGATACAGGCAATCGCAATTATTCCGGAGTGAGCCGGAGGCGCTACTGGCTTCTATTTCGCAATGGCCTGAAGCGGCGAAGGCGGCTACGCCAACTCGGCGCTGGCGCTCGAGGGATCGTATCTGCCTTCCGTCCGTCAGCATTGCCGTGACAGTACGGCAACGGCCGCTTGGCTGCCGGCACAATTTGTGATCAGATGATCATACCCGCGTTGGCGGATATTCGCACATAAACTTTGCCGGCTCCCAAGGAAGCAAAAGCGTGGCTCTGGGCATCGAACCAATATCGGGACGCATCACGGTCCAGGATGGCGTCTACCAGCAGCTTCGCCATGCCCTCATGGTCGGCAGCTTCGATCCCGGGCAGGTGCTGACCATCGCCTCGCTGGCGGACGCTTTCGGCACCTCAAATATGCCGGTGCGCGAGGCATTGCGGCGGCTGGCGGCGGAGAACGCGCTGGAAATCTCGCAGAACGGCTCAGCCTGCGTGCCCGCGGTGACTCGAGCGCGGCTCGACGACCTCTGCCGGGCCCGGCTCGCCGTCGAGGGGCTGGCCGCCGAGCTTGGCGCGCCGCGCCTGACCGCAGCCGAGATCGGCTTGCTGCAAAGGGTTACTGACGACCAGCGGGCGATCGGCCGCGACGGCAGCATCTACGAGCTGATCGCCAAGAACCAGCAGTTCCACTTCACCATATACCGCGCCTCCGGCTCCGATGTGCTGTTTCAGCTGATCGAGACGCTGTGGCTGCGCTTCGGTCCGTACATGCGGCTGTTGTCCAACCATGTCGCGCCGCTGATGCGCGCCGGCACCATGGAGCCTTCGGGCCGGCACGCCGCGATCATAGCGGCCATCAAGGACAAGGATTTCACCCGCGCGCGCGACGAGGTGGTGGCCGATATCACGACGACACAAGCGACTTTGCGGGCGATCTGTCCTGACGTGCCGGAGCCCAGACCGGTCGATTTTGCCGCTTTCGGAAGGGTGCCTTGATAGGCGGCCGCCGCAGAGTGGCTTTGAAGCCGCCCGGGCCAAGCTCCTGGACCAAGAGAACAGCCGGATTTTGAGGCGCTGACCCGCATTTCTTCAGCCGCGGCGCATTGATCCCTGTCCGTATTTGTGATCACATGATCACAGGGAGCGAGACAGCGAATGTCCGGCTATTTTCTCTATCATTCGATCGGCACCTTCCCCGGCAAGGCCGAGCGAATGGCCGCCTCGCTGACGGATTTCTCGAACATCTGGTCGGCGGAAGACGACGGTCAGTGGCCTGCCGCGCTTGCGGCGCGGCAACGCTTCATCGATGCCTGGAGGCGGCTGATTGAGGCGCCGCAAGGCACGCTGACCACGGCCGAGAATGTCACCGCCGCGCTCTATAGCCTGATCGGTGGCTTGCCGACGGAGCGGCTGGCGGGAAAGCGGCTGCTGGTCGCCGCCGACTGTTTTCCTAGCCTGCATTTCCTGCTGGCGGGCTTGGGAGAGCGTTTCGGCTTCACCCTCGACACCGTTCCATTGCGGCCTGGCGAGACCTGGGTTCGCGACCAGGATTTCATCGACCGCTGGCAGGCGGATGTCGGGCTCGCGCTCATTACCTTCGTCACCTCGACGGCCTCGCACCGCTGCGATGTCGGCCGCCTCGCCGCGCATGGCCGCGCCGTGGGCAGCATAGTCGGCGTTGATGTCACACAGGGCATCGGCGTGGCGCCGTTTTCGGTTGCCGCGACGCCGGTCGATTTCGTGGTCTCGACTTCGCTCAAATGGCTGTGTGGATCCTCCGGCGCCGGCATTTTGCAGGTAGCGCCTGACCTTCTGGCGTCCTGCCGGCCGGAGTTGCGGGGCTGGTTCAGTCAGCCGAACCCGTTCTCCTGGGACCTCGACGCTTTCACTTACGCCGACGATGCGCGCCGCTTCGATCATGGCACGCCGGCGATCCTGGCAAGCGTCGCCTCGCTGCCCGGGCTGGAGTGGGTGGAACAGACCGGCATCGACATCATCCGCGCGCAGAATGCCGGGCTCGTCGAGCGTATCATCGGCGCCGCGCTGGAGAATGGCTGGGAGATCCGCTCGCCGCTCGATGCCAGTGAACGCGGCGGCAGCGTAATGCTCGGCCTGCCGCAAGGCACCGAGCCGGCTAAGATCATAGCTGCGCTTCGCGACGAGCGGCTTTACTGTGATGCGCGCGGCACCACGCTGCGGCTGTCTCCCGGCATGGTCACCACAGAGACGGCGGTCGATGCGCTGATCGCGCAGCTCACGGAGCATATCGGTTCGCGGCGACGCCGTGCGTCGTGAATTCAGGTACCGCCTCGCCTGCGGCGCCCGGGAGTTTGGCGCCGGAAAGGGGCGGATCAGGAACCGAACCAGAGGGAAGCAAGATGTTGAAACGTCTAGGACTGATTGGGATGGCCGTCGCTGCCGGCCTCGCCTTTGCGGCGCCCGCCTTCGCCGACAAGATCATGGTGGGCGCCTATCCGGCCAACCCGCCATGGGAATACAAGACCGATTCCGGTGCCTTCGAGGGGTTTGAGATCGACGTCGCCAATGATGTCGCCAAGCGCATCGGCGCAGAGGTCGAGTTCCAGGACCTCGGCTTCCAGGCGCTGTTCGCAGCGACCGCTTCGGGCCGCATCGACTTTGCCGTGTCCTCGATCTCGGTCACCAAGGAGCGGCTGCAGAACCAGGGCTTCACGCAAGCCTATTACGACAGCGACGGTACCATCGTCGGCAAGGCGGATTCCGCCATCAAATCGCTCGACGATCTGAAGGGCAAGACCATCGGGGTCATCGCCGGCTCGACAGGCGAAGCCTACATGAAGGAGAACGCCGCCAAGCTCGGCGTTGCAGAGACCAAGAGCTACAACGCCCAGCAGGACCTTCTGCTCGACGTGCAGAACGGCCGCATCGACGGCGGTGCGGGCGAGCTCGCCGGCTTCCTGTTCGCCATCAAGCAGATGCCAGCGCTGAAGATCCTGGTGCGCATCCCGACCGGCGAGCGCTTCGCCATGATGACCAAGAAGGGCCATCCGCTGCTTGAAAAGGTCAACGACGCCATCAGCGAAATGAAGAAGGATGGCACCATGGCCGCGATCCACAAGAAGTGGTTCGGCGTCGATCCGGAAGCCGGCACCAGCACGGTGACGCCTGGCCCGATCCCGCAATAAGCCGGCTAATCAGAAATTTAGACGGGAGCGGCAGCAAGAGCTGGCGCTCTCGCTTCGACCATTTGGGTCTCGCCCAACACGGCGAACCTTGTCTCACGGTGAGCGCCGATGGAACTGATCGACACCTTCTTCAACTGGGGCATCCTGGTCCGATCGTTTCCGATCCTGATCCGCGGTCTTGGCAACACCATTCTGCTCGGCTGCGCGGCGATCATCTTCGGCACGATCGGCGGGCTGGCGATCTGCCTGGTGCGGCTCTACGCGCCGAAGCCGCTCAGGCGGCTGGCGACGCTCTATATCGACATGTTCCGCGCGCTTCCGATCCTGGTGGTGCTGATCCTGATCTACTACGCCCTGCCCTTCATCGGCATCCGCCTGTCGTCCTTCGTCTCGGCAGCACTTGCGCTGTCACTGGTGTTGGCGGCCTTCACGGCGGAAGTCTGCCGCGCCGGCATCGAGAACATTCCGAAGGGCCAGTTCGAGGCGGCGTCGGCGCTCGGCCTGCCCTTTTGGGTCGCCATGCGCAAGGTGATCCTGCCGCAAGCGATCCGCGTCGTCATTCCGCCGCTCACCAGCAACTGCGTCTCGGTGTTCAAGGACACCGCGCTCGCCTCGGTGGTGGCGATGCCGGACCTCTTGAAGCAGGCGACCGACGCGCAGGCGCTGATGGCCAATCCGACGCCGCTGATCGGCGCGGCGATCATCTATCTCGCCTTCCTGTGGCCGCTGGTGCGGCTGGTCGGCTACCTCGAAGAGCGCGGCAAAGCCCGGTCCGCGCACTGATCCCCTTAGAATGACCTCGATTAGCTGAAGGAGACTCCCGTGAACCAGCACCATGTTTCGAAGGCGCAGGAGAGCGCCGCTTCGTTCCCGGTCGAGAAGATCCGCGCCATGTTCCCGGCGCTCCGGCAGGCCGGCGACTTCATCTTCATGGACAACGCCGCCGGTGCGCAGATCCCGCAAAGCGTGCTCGACGCGGTGACCAGCCATCTGGTGGCGCACAACGTGCAGCGCGGCGGCCGCTACGGCCGCAGCGTCACCGTCGACCAGTCCGTCGCCGAAGCGCGTGAGAGCGTGGCGGTTTTGATCAACGCCTACAGCCCGTCCGAAATCTGCTTCGGCATGAACGCCACCTCGTTCATCCGCCTTGTCAGCCTCGGCATCGGCCAGATGCTTTCGGAACGCGACGAGATCGTCGTCACCGACATGGACCATGACGCCAACATCGCCACGTGGTTGGCGCTGGAGCAGGCCGGCGCCAGGTTCAAATGGTGGCGCATGCGCGAGGACGGCAATCTGCATGTCGACGACCTCAAGCCGCTGATGTCGGACCGCACCCGGCTCGTCGCCTGCACGGTGACCGCGCACTCGATCGGTTCGATTGTCGATGTCGCTTCGGTCGCCAAGATCGCGCATGCGGCAGGCGCGGAGGTGTTCCTCGACTGCGTGCACTACGGGCCGCACGGGCTGATCGACGTGCAGGCCTGGGACTGCGACTATCTCGTCTGCTCAGGCTACAAGAATTTCTCGCCGCATATGGGTTTTCTCTGGGGCCGCTTCGAAACGCTGAAGCGGCTGCCGACCTTCCGCGAGGACTTCATCCCGGATGAGCCGCCCTACAAGGTCGAGGCCGGCACCTTCATTTACGAGAATGTCTCCGGCATCGACGCAGCGGTGCGCTACCTGGAGTCGATCGGCCGCAATTTCTTGGCCGAGAACAACCGCTCGCGCCGCGACAACATCGTCGCCGGCATGAACGCCATCCGCGAGTACGAGCTGACGCTGGCGCGCGAGATGATGAAGGTGCTGAAGGCCTGCGGCGCGACAATTTACGGCGTCGCCGACGAGGCGTGTATCCATGAGCGCGTGCCGACCTTCTGCTTCAACATCGGCACACTGTCGCCGCAAAGGATCGTCGAGGAGATGGCGGCCTTGCAGATCGGCATCCGCGACGGCCATATGTACGCGCCACGGCTGATGAAGCGGCTGAACCTGTCGATGGACAGCGGCGCGATCCGCGCCTCGCTGGTGCACTACAACACGGTCGAGGAAGTGCACCGCTTCGGTGAAGCGCTGCGGGCGATCATTGCGAAGCTGGCGTGACGCCCGGACGTCTGGTTCGAGCCTTACGCCGCCTTCTTCGCCAGCCTTGCCTTGATGCTTGCCACGTCGGCGCGCGGCGTCGCGGCGAAGAGCGTCTTGGTGTAGCTGTGCTTGGGGTCCGAGAAGACCTCGTCGCGCGAGCCGTATTCGACCGCCTCGCCGAAATACATCACCATGACGTCGTCGGCGATGTAGCGCACCACCGACAGATCGTGGCTGATGAAGACATAGGTCAGCTTGAACTCGTCCTGCAGGTCGGCGAGCAGGTTGAGCACCTGCGCCTGCACCGAAAGATCGAGCGCCGAGACCGGCTCGTCCAGCACCAGCAGGCTCGGGTTCAGCATCAGTGCGCGGGCAATGGCGATGCGCTGGCGCTGACCGCCGGAGAACATATGCGGATAGCGGTTGTAGTGCTCGGGGCCGAGGCCGACCTTCTTCAGCATGTTCATCGCCAGGTCGCGACGTTCCTCGGCCGGCTTGTCGGTATTGATCAGCAGCGGCTCGCCGAGCACGTCGCCGATCTTTTGACGCGGGTTGAGCGACCCGTAGGGATTCTGGAAGACGATCTGCACCTTGCGGCGCATTTCCTTGGTCAATCCGTCCTTGGCGATGTCGACCTTGTTGCCGTCGATGAACAAATCGCCGGCGGTCGCAGGATCGATCAGCGTGATGATGCGAGCGAGCGTGGACTTGCCGCAGCCGCTTTCGCCAACGATGGCGAGCGTCTTGCCCTTATCGACGCTGAAGGAGACGCCCTTCACCGCATGCACCGTGCGCGCGGGGCGGAACAGGCCGCCGCCGACATGGTAGTCGCGTTTGATGTTCTTGCCTTCGACAACCTTGGTCATGCGCCGGCTCCGGTCATGCACTGGCTTCTGGGGGCGCCGGCTCGAACAGCATGTCGGAGACGGTCGGCAGCCGGTCGCCGACGGCGTTCTCCGGCAGCGCAGACAGCAGCGCGCGCGTATAGTTGCTCTTGGGGTTCTCGAACAGCGACAGCACGTCGGCCTCTTCCATCTTGCGGCCCTTGTATTGGACGATGACGCGATCGGCGGTCTCGGCGACCACGCCCATATTGTGGGTGATCATGATCAGCCCCATGCCGTATTTGGCCTGCAGCGACACAAGCAGATCGAGAATCTGCTTCTGGATGGTGACGTCGAGCGCGGTGGTCGGCTCGTCGGCGATCAGCAGCTTCGGATTGCAGGCAATGGCCATGGCGATCATGACGCGCTGGCATTGGCCGCCCGACATCTGGTGCGGGAAGGAGTTGAGCCGCTCGGCCGGCTCCGGAATGCCGACCTGCTTCAACAACTCGATGGCGCGCGCCCGGCGCTGTGCGCGATCCATGCCGAGATGGAAGCGCAGCACTTCCTCGATCTGAAAGCCGACGGTGAAGCAAGGGTTGAGACTGGCGATCGGCTCCTGGAAGATCATGGCAATGTCCTTGCCGATGATCTTGCGGCGCTCGGCCGGACCCATCTTGAGGAGATCGCGGCCGCCGAACGTCATGCGGTCGGCGGTGACAGTGGCGGTCCAGGGCAGCAAGCCCATAACCGCCAGCATCGACACCGACTTGCCGGAGCCGGATTCGCCGACGATGGCGAGCACCTCGCGCTCGTCGACACGGAGCGAGACGCCGTCAACGGCGCGGAACGGGCCGGAGGCGGTCTGGAACTCGACGACGAGGTTCTGGATGTCGAGCAATGCCATCACGACCTCCTGAGCTTCGGATCGAGCGCGTCGCGCAGGCCGTCGCCGATCAGGTTGATGGCGAGCACCGTGATAAGTATGGCAAGGCCGGGGAAAGTCACCACCCACCAGGCGCGCAGGATGAATTCGCGCGCCGAGGCCAGCATGGTGCCCCATTCCGGTGTCGGCGGCTGAGCGCCGAGGCCAAGGAAGCCAAGCGCTGCGGCTTCCAGGATGGCGTTCGAGAAGGACAGCGTGCCCTGGACGATCAGCGGCGCCAGGCAGTTCGGCAGGATGGTCTTGAGCATCAGCCTCAGGTGCCCGGCGCCGGCGACCTTGGCAGCCACGACATATTCGCGGCTCTTCTCGGCCATCACGGCAGCGCGCACCAGGCGGGCGAAATGCGGCTGCAGGACGAGCGAGATCGCCAGCATCGCATTGAACAGGCCGGGCCCGAGAATGGTGACCAGCACCAGCGCCAAAAGCAGCGACGGGAAGGCCAGGATGAGGTCCATGACGCGCATGATCGCGACGTCGACCCAGCCGCGGAAATAGCCTGCCAGCAAGCCGAGCGTGATGCCGCCGACGAGGGCCAGCGTAACGACGACGGCGCCGATGAGCAGCGAGAAACGCGCGCCATAGAGCAGGCGCGAGAGGATGTCGCGACCGACCGGATCGGTGCCGAGGATATATTGCGAACTGCCGCCCGCCTGCCAGGCCGGCGGCCTGAGGAAGGCGGTCTTGTCCTGCACGTCGGGCGCATAGGGCGCGAGCAACGGCGCAAAGAGCGCCGCCAGCACCAGCAGGATGAAGACGACCAGGCCGATGACGGCGCCGCGGTTCACTGAGAAATAGTGCCAGAAGGTCTTGAAGCCGGTCAGCCGGTCCGGGCTGCCGGCGGCCATCGGGGCGATTTCGGTCGATTGGCTCATCACGCCGCCCTGATGCGCGGGTTGATGACGGCATAAAGCACGTCGACGATGAGGTTAACGGCCATGACGATGAGTGCGATCAAAAGCAGACCTGACTGCACGACGACATAGTCGCGCTTGAAGATGGAATCGACCATCCACTTGCCGATGCCCGGCCAGGCGAAGATGGTTTCGGTGAGGATAGCGCCGGCAAGCAGCGTGCCGACCTGCAGGCCGATCGTGGTGACGACCGGGATCAGGGCGTTGCGAAGTGCGTGCGCACCGATGACGCGGGCGGCGGAAAGGCCTTTGGCGCGGGCGGTGCGGACATAGTCTTCACCGAGCACCTCGAGCATGGCCGAACGGGTCTGGCGCGCGATCACCGCCAGCGGAATCGTGCCGAGCACGATCGCCGGCAGGATGAGATGGCTGAGCGCCGAGCGCAGCGCGTCCCATTTGCCGTAGAGAATGCTGTCGATGGTCATGAAACCGGTGATCGGCTTCAGGAAGAACTGCAGACCCATGCGGCCCGACACCGGCGTCCAGCCGAGATAGCCGGAAAAGAAGATGATGAGCAGCAGGCCCCACCAGAAGATCGGCATGGAATAGCCGACCAGCGCGGTGCCCATCAACGACTGATCGAACCATGAGCCGCGTTTGACGGCCGCGAATATGCCGGCCGGGATGCCGATCGCCATGGCGAAGATCATGGCGAAGAAGGACAATTCCAGCGTCGCCGGGAAGAGCGTCTTGAACTCCTGGAGCACCGGGCGCTTGGAGGAAATCGAGACGCCGAAATCGCCGGTCGCGACCTCGCCGACATAGCGCGCATACTGCTCCCAGACCGGAAGATTGTAGCCGAACTGTTCCTTGAGCTCTTCGTAGCGGGCGGGGGTGACGCCATGCTCGCCGGCCATGGCCAGGATCGGATCGCCGGGCAGCAGCCGGACAAAGGCGAAGGCGCAGATGGTGATGCCGACGAGCGTCGGGATCAGAAGTGCGATTTTGTTGAGGAGATATCTGAGCATCGTGAAATGGAATGGGGCGGCGACAATTCGCGCCGCCCCGTTCGCAAATATTACTCGGCCTTGTCAACGCCGTCGAAGCGATGAATGCCGAGCGGGTCCATCTTGAAGCCGCTGACGTTGTTGCGGACAACGGCATAGACCTGGCTGTGAGCCAGCAGGAAGGCCGGCGCCTGCTTGGCGAAGATTTCCTGCGCCTGCTCATAGAGCTTGGTGCGCTCGCCCTGGTCGCTGGTCTTCTTGGCCTTCTGGATCAGGTCCTCGAAGTCCTTGTCGCACCAGCTGGAATAGTTCGAGACGCCGATGGCCGAGCACGCGAAGAGGGTGGCGAAGAAATTGTCCGGATCGCCATTGTCGCCGGTCCAGCCGATCTGGAAGGCGCCGGGACGCTCCTTCTTCTTGCCTTCCTCGCGATACTTGGTCCACTCGTAGTTGACGATCTCGGCCTTGACGCCGACCTTGGCCCAGTCGGCCTGGATCAGCTCAGCCGCGCGCTGGAAGTTCGGGTTGTAAGGACGAACGCGGTCGGAAGCCCAGAGCTGGATTTCCTTCAGCCCGGCGTCGGCCAGCACCTTCTTGGCCGCTTCCGGGTCATAGGAATCGAACTTCACATCCTTGTTCCACGACCACATGGTCGGCGGGATCAGGTTCTGCGCCGGCGTCGCGCCAGCGTCCTGGAACAGCGACTTGATCAGCGCTTCCCGGTCGATCGCCTGGTTGAGCGCGTGACGAACCTCCGGCTTGTCGAGCGGCGGGATCGTGGTGTTGTAGCTCATGTAGCCGATGTTGAGGCCGGCCTGATCCATTAGGGTCACGTCCTTGTTGGCCTTGATGGTGGCGATGTCGGCCGGGTTCGGATAGGGAGCGACATCGCATTCACCGGCCAGCACCTTCTGGATGCGGGCGGTCGCGTCAGGCGTGATGGCGAAGACCAGATCGTCGATCTTTTCCTTGCCCTTGAAGTAGTCGGGGTTCGCCGCATAGCGGATGACCGAATCGAGCTGATAGTCGACGAACTGGAACGGCCCGGTGCCGATCGGCTTGGTCGAGAAGTCGGCCATCTTGCCTTCCTTCTCGAGCTGGTCGGCATATTCCTTCGACACGATCGAGGCGAAGTCCATGCCGAGATTGGCCAGCATCGGCGCGTTCGGCTCGGTCAGCGTCAGCTTGACGGTGAGGTCGTCGACCTTTTCCCACTTGGCGACGTATTTCGGCATGTCCATGCCGGTGTAGTAATCCCAGGTCAGGTTCGGCAGATACTTCTCGCCGTTCCACGGATTCTGCTTGTTGAACTGCCGGTCGAACGAGAAGACGACGTCATCGGCGTTGAGGTCGCGGGTCGGCTTGAAATAGTCGGTGGTCTGGAACTTCACGCCAGGGTGCAGGTGGAAAGTATAGACCAGGCCGTCGTCGGAGATTTCCCATTTGTCGGCGAGGCCGGGCTCGATCTCGGTGCCGCCATGCTTGAACTCGACCAGGCGCGAATAGACCGTGCGCGACGAAGCGTCGAAGTCGTTGCCGCCCGTCGTCGTACCCGGATCGAAATTGGCCGGCGACGCTTCCGAGCAATAAACAAGCGTCTTTGCATTGGCCATCCCGCCGAGGACGCTTGCAGCCAGCAACGCGGCTGCAAAAGTCATTGTCTTTTTCATTGAGCACTCCCTGATGTTCTTCCAAGCCCCTCTATCAGGCTCGCGAAGCGCGCATATAAGCACCGTTTTTGGGGCTTTGGAACACCCCGTTTGCGTACCCCACGGTAAGCAGGAAAAGAATCCGCATTTTCCTCAAATAGCAGAAAAAATGAGCAGAATTTTTCGCTCACGCTAATGTTAACAACCGCATTTTTTTATTGATTGAGGCTCTGCCGAAATGGAATGAGGAGCTCCTGCCTGCGATCCCAGGTCCTCGTGGGGACACGCCTGCGGGAGGCGTCGAGGGACAGGATTTCGGCGGCAAATCTTTCCGCCGCTGCCGCTGGGGCAAGACTTGCACGGCCGCCGATAGAGGCAATACATAGATGCCAGGCCGGATTTCTTGGAATCCGCAATCGGCCGCAGCGGGAGGAACGCTTCCGAAATCGGAAAGAGATGCGGCGCAGCGACAAGACCAGGACACCAGGGAGGGATTTGGTGGCAAAAGCAGCAAAGACAACGCCCCCGGCGAAGGCAACAGCCAAGGCCGCGCCCGTCGATGCGGGCGCGGCCAAGGCTTCATCTTCCAAGACCGCTTCGCCAGCCAAAACGCCGTCACCTGCGAAGGCCGGCTCCAAGCCGAAGACCACTGCGAAACCGGCTGCCGCTGCAAAGAAGACGAACCCCACATCCGCCGCCAAGGCTGCAACCGCAAAGACCGCCAGGCCTGCGGCAAAGGCAGCCTCGGCGTCGGCCAGGCGGCTGCCCAAGGCGATCACGGAACTCGCGGCAGGGTTGCCGGAAAAGCCTTGGCTGAAAAACTACCCGAAGAACATGCCGGCGGACATCGGTCCGCTGCCTTACGATTCCATCGGCGACTTCCTCGTCGGCGCCTGCAAGCAGTTCGCCAGCCGGCCGGCGTTCGTCTGCATGGGCAAGTCGATCTCCTATGCCGAGCTCGAGCGGCTTTCGGCGGCCTTCGGCGCCTATCTGCAGTCGAAGGGACTGGAGAAGGGCGCGCGCGTGGCGCTGATGATGCCGAACGTTTTGCAATACCCGGTAGCGATGATGGCCGTGCTTCGCGCCGGCTTCACGGTGGTGAACGTCAACCCGCTCTACACGCCGCGCGAGCTGGAGCATCAGCTCAAGGATTCCGGCGCGCAGGCCATCGTCATTCTGGAGAACTTCGCCAACACGCTGCAGGCGGTGATCGCCAGGACGCCGGTCAAGCATGTCGTGGTCGCGGCGATGGGCGACATGTTGGGCGGGCTGAAAGGCGCGATCGTCAATCTCGTCGTGCGGCGGGTGAAGAAGATGGTTCCCGCCTGGTCGCTGCCCGGCCACGTCAAATTCAACGCCGCGCTCAAGGCGGGCTCGGCAAGCGCCTTCAAGCCGGCGGCGGTGTCGGGCGACGATATCGCCTTCCTGCAATATACCGGCGGCACGACCGGCGTGTCGAAAGGCGCGACGCTGCTGCACCGCAACGTCTTGTCCAACGTGGCGCAGAATTCGCTCTGGGTGGAGGACGCCTATACGGTCAAGCCGAAGCCGGCGCATCTCAACTTCGTCTGCGCGCTGCCGCTCTACCACATCTTCGCGCTGACGGTGAACGCGCTGATGGGCATGCAGCAAGGCGCGCAGAACGTGCTCATTCCGAACCCGCGCGACATTCCGGGCTTCGTGAAAGAACTGCAGAAATACCCGGTCCACATCTTTCCCGGCCTCAATACGCTGTTCAACGCGCTGCTCAACAATGAGGATTTCCGCAAGCTCGACTTCAAGCCGCTGATCCTGACTCTCGGCGGCGGCATGGCGGTGCAGAAAGGCGTGGCCGAGCGCTGGAAGGCGCTGACGGGCTGTCCGGTGAGCGAAGGCTACGGGCTTTCCGAAACCTCGCCGGTGGCGACCGCCAACAAGTTCAGCTCCAGCGACTTTACCGGCACGATCGGCCTGCCGCTGCCTTCGACCGAGATCGCCATCCGCGACGACGACGGCAACAACGTGCCGCTCGGCGAAGTCGGAGAGATCTGCATCCGGGGTCCGCAGGTTATGGCCGGCTACTGGAACCGGCCGGACGAGACCGCCAAGGTGATGACCAAGGACGGGTTCTTCAAGTCGGGCGACATGGGCTTCATGGATGAGCGCGGCTACACCAAGATCGTCGACCGCAAGAAGGACATGATCCTGGTCTCCGGTTTCAACGTCTATCCGAACGAGCTGGAAGAAGTCGTGGCGCAGCACCCGGGCGTGCTCGAAGTGGCGGCGATCGGCGTGCCGGACGAGCACTCCGGCGAGGTGCCGAAGCTGTTTGTGGTCAGGAAGGATCCAGCGCTCACCATCGAGACGCTGACTGTCTATTGCCGCGAGAACCTGACCGGCTACAAGCGGCCGAGATACATCGAATTCCGCGCCGAACTGCCGAAGACGCCGGTCGGCAAGATCCTGCGGCGCACGTTGCGGGAGCAGATTTGAACGAAAATGTTGCCGGCCTGACGCCAATACATCGCGCCGACCTCGACCCCGCCGAATTCATCAAGGCAAACATGCGGCTTCAGCCGGTGCCGTCGCTGCCTGAAATCCGGCTCTATACGGCCCATCCCGGCAGCGGGCTGAGGCGGCTGCTGGAACCGGAGGACGGGTCGCATGAGCACGCGGCCGAGCCGCAGCCGCCCTACTGGGCCTATGCCTGGGCGGGCGGCGCAGTGCTGGCGCGCTATGTTCTCGACCGGCCGTCAACCGTTGCGGGCCGGCGCGTGCTCGACCTCGGCGCGGGTTCCGGCCTTGTCGGTATCGCCGCGGCGCGAGCCGGGGCTAGGGAAGTGACCGCGGCGGAGATCGACCGCAACGGCATCGTCGCGCTCCGCCTCAACGCGGAGGCCAACGGCGTCGCCATCATCATAATCGGCGAGGACATCAGCGCCGGTCCGCCGCCGTCGGTCGATGTTGTGCTCGCCGGCGACGTTTTCTACGGGCAAGCGGTCGCGCGGCGGATCGTCCCATTCCTCGACCGCTGCCTTGCCGCGGGCATCGAGGTGCTGGTCGGCGACCCGGGCCGCGCCTGGCTACCCAGGCGGCGGATTCGCCTGCTTGGCGAGTATCAGGTGTCTGATGTCGGCGGAAACGGCGGTAGCGCGCCGAAACCGAGCGGGATATTTGCGTTCCTTCCCAGCGAGCCCTGATCAGCCCGCCGGCACACTCATCCGCGCGGCGAGAAAATCCGGCAGGTCGGCGACCGAATCCAGGATGACGTCGGCCATCGGCGACAGCGAGTCACGCGTGCCCGTGCCGGAAAGCACGCCGATCGCCAGGCCGCAGCCGCCGGCGCGCGCCATTTCGAGATCGTGGCGATTGTCGCCGACCATGGCGATCTCGCCAGCCTTCAGTCCCGTCAGATCGCAGAACGCGATGACCGTGTCGGGCGCGGGCTTCGGATTCGCGACCGCATCATAGCCGAAGGCGGCGTCGAAGAGCTGCGCGACACCGAGCGTGGCGAGCGTCTTCTCGGCGCCGCTGGTGGAATCGTTGGTGGCGACGCCCAGCCGGAAGGATCGCTTGTGCAGCGCCCGCAGCGATTCGACGATACCGGGCAGAGCGACAGCCATCGACGAGCCCTGAACCGAGGTGATCTCGTTGAAGCGGGCGACGGCCAGCATCTGGTCCTCCTCCGACAGGCGCGGGAACCAGAGCTCGACGACGTCCATGTTCGAGCCCGAGGCAAAGATCGAATCGGGCTTGAAGCGCTTGCTGACGAAATCGAAGCCGGCGGCGGCGAGCAACCTGTCGGCTTTCCAGCGATCGCCTTCGGCGGCGTCCATGGCCATGAAATCGGCAATGCCGAGCCAGGTAGCGTTGAAGTCGACAAGCGTGCCGTCCTTGTCGAACAGAATTCCCTTGATATCCGCCAATCCGTTTACTCCGCGCCACGCAATTGGTGGATATGAGCCACCAATCCGGCAGTCGAGGCGTCGCGTTTTGCGGCAGTCTCCTTGCCTTCCACGACAGGCAGCAGGCCTGTCGCCAGTTCCTTGCCGAGTTCGACACCCCACTGGTCGAACGAGTTGATGTTGAACAGCGTGCCCTCGACGAAGACGCGATGCTCATAGAGCGCGATCA
Organism: Mesorhizobium sp. M1A.F.Ca.IN.022.06.1.1; assembly: GCF_003952605.1. NCBI lineage: Bacteria > Pseudomonadati > Pseudomonadota > Alphaproteobacteria > Hyphomicrobiales > Phyllobacteriaceae > Mesorhizobium > Mesorhizobium sp. M1A.F.Ca.IN.022.06.1.1. The sequence goes on from NZ_CP034455.1 coordinate 2,577,408, forward strand.
GGCGACCGAGCGTGCGCGGATCAAGCTTGCGGTAGAGGATGGTGAGCGACGGACGGTTGCCCGAAAAGACGCGATGCGGCGCGATGCGATCGACATCGGCGGGCTTCATGCCCTTGGCCAGCATCTGCGCGCGCGCCTCTTCCAGCGTGCGGCCCTTCATGAAGGCTTCCGACTGCGCCAGGCAATTGGCAAGCAAGAGATCGTGGTGGGTCTTCAGCTCGGGCTCGTGGCTGACGGCTGCGGCAAGAAACTCGACCGGGATGAAATCGGTGCCCTGGTGCAAAAGCTGGAAAAAGGCGTGCTGGCCGTTGGTACCGGGCTCGCCCCAGACCAGCGGGCCGGTCGGCGTCGTCACCGGGCCGCCGTCCAGTGTCACGCTCTTGCCGTTCGATTCCATATCGAGCTGCTGCAGATAGGCCGGCAGGCGCGACAGGCGCTGATCGTATGGAATGACGGCGCGGGCCGGGTATTTGCAGACGACGCGGTGCCACCAGCCGATCAGCCCCAGCAAAACAGGCAGGTTCTTCTGCAGGGGGCCGAGCGGAAATGCTCGTCCATCTCATGCGCGCCGTCGAGGAAGGCGCGGAAATTGCGCGGGCCGATGGCGATCATCACCGGCAGGCCGATGGCGCTCCAGACCGAGTAGCGGCCGCCGACCCAGTCCCAGAAACCGAAGACGCGGTCGGAGGCGATGCCGAACTTGGCCACTAGGTCGAGCGAGGTCGAGACGGCGGCGAAATGCTTGCCGATCGCTTGATTGCCCAGCGCCTTTTCCACCCATCTGCGCGCCGTCTCGGCATTGGTCATCGTCTCGACAGTGGTGAAAGTCTTGGAGGCGATGATGAACAAAGTCGTCTCGGGAGACAGGCCCTTCAGCGTGTCGTGGATATGGGCGCCGTCGACATTGGAGACATAATGCGCACGCGGGCCGTCATGGTAGGGAGCGAGCGCCAACGTCGCCATCGCCGGGCCAAGATCCGAGCCGCCAATGCCGATATTGACGATGTCGGTGATCTTCTTGCCGGTGGCGCCGGCCGCCTCGCCGGAGCGGATCGCATCAGCGAAGGCGCCCATTGCGTCGAGCACGGTGATCACATCGGCCTTGGTGTCCTGGCCATCGACCACGACGCTCTTGCCGGTCAGATTGCGCAGCGCCGTGTGCAGCACGGCGCGGTTTTCGGTGATGTTGATCTTCTTGCCTTCGAACATCGCGGCGCGTCGGCCTTCGATGTCGGCGGCGCCGGCGAGCTTCTCCAGCATTGCCATCGTGTCGGCGTCGACCGCGCATTTCGACCAGTCGAGCAGAAGATCGCCATCGGTCGCGGAGAATTTCTCGAAGCGCTTGGGATCGGCGGCGAAGGCTTCGCTCATCGTGCCCTTGGCTGCCGCGCGCTGCTCACGCAGGGCGCTGACCTGCTTGTCGAAGGCTGACTGATCCAATGGTGGCTCCTGGCGGGTTTTCAGACCATTTTAACAGGCCCGATGTTTCCGGCGCGTGTCGTCGCGACAATGTATTGAGCCGGATTTCCGTTTCGTTCAAGCGCGGCAGTGACGCACTGCATCACGCTTTTATGATGCCCCGCAACATCCGCTTCCCTGGCGGACGCGCCCCTTTCGTGACCAATGGATCACTGGCATAAATCCCAGCGATCAGAAAAATTGATTGGCGCAACCCCTTGTGCCACCCCTACACTCGACTGGTCCAGCCAAGTGAAAACAGCTGGCCATCCGAGGATGATCTCCCATGCCACAGCGCAATGACACGGCCATATGGTCCGGCCTGTTCCGGATTTCGGCCGAATCCGGACAAACTCTCCAGGCACAGATCCGCCAGGCGATCGTCGCAGCCATCCTCGACAGGCAGATCGCCGCTTCGATGCCGCTGCCATCCTGTCGGATTCTGGCGGAAAAACTGGGCGTTGCCCGCGGCACGGTGGTGCTTGCCTTCCAGCAGCTGGTCGACCAAGGTTTTCTTGTGGCGCGCGAGCGGCGCGGCCACTTCGTCAACCCTGAAGTGCTGGCCACCCCCGCCAAGCCGCACCAGAAGGCGCCCGACCAGCAGAATGAGATCGACTGGAAGGCGCGTCGGCAGATCGCCGCCAGCGACATGCCGCCGCCGGCCAAGCACGACAACTGGATCAAGTCCTCCTACCCGTTCGTCTACGGCCAGTTCGATCCGGCGCTGTTTCCGACCGCGGAATGGCGCGAGTGCAACCGCATGGCGCTCGCGGTGCTGGAGATCCGCAACTGGGCATCCGACATGGTCGACCGGGACGATCCGCTGCTCATCGAGCAGATCCAGGCCCGGCTTTTGCCGCGCCGCGGCATCTTCGCCAATCCGGACGAGATCATCGTGACCCTGGGCGCGCAGAACGCGCTCTATATGCTCGCCTCGCTGTTGATGACCAAGGGCTCGAAGGTGGCAATGGAAGACCCCGGCTATCCGGATGCCCGCTCGATCTTCCGGCTCGCCGGCGCAGATATCCAGCCGGTCCCGGTCGACCAGTCGGGCATCGTGACCTCGGCGATTCCCAGCGATTCCGGCTTTGTCTTCGTCACGCCCAGCCATCATTGCCCGACGATGGTGCCGTTGTCCGCCGAGCGGCGGCAGGATTTGCTGGCGCGGGCCAACCGCAACAACCAGATCATCATCGAGGACGGCTATGACAGCCAGCTTCTCGACGAGGCGCCGCAGCAGGCGCTGAAGAGCCTCGATCGCTCGGGCCGCGTCATCTATGTCGGCTCGATGTCGAAGACGCTGGCTCCGGGTCTGAGGCTCGGCTACATCGTCGCTTCGGCAGGACTGATTGCCGAGCTTCGCGCGTTGCGCCGCTTCATGCTCAGGCACCCGCCGGCAAACAACCAGCGCGCCGTTGCGCTGTTTTTGTCGCTCGGCCATCACGAGGCGCTGGTGCGCAGGCTCTCCGCCGCCTTCGACGAGCGGCGCAAGCGTCTGGTCCATGCGATTTCCGCTTTCCTGCCAGAATGGCGCTCGACCGACTCGGCGGGAGGCACGTCGTTGTGGCTGGAGGGCCCGCGCGGTACCGATTCACGAGGGCTCGCCGAAGCGGCCGCTTCGCGCAGCGTCATCATCGAACCCGGCGACCGGTTCTTCGACCGCAGCGAAAAGCCCTCGCGTTTCATGCGTTTGGGCATCTCCTCGATCTCGCTGCAGCACATCGAGCCCGGGATCCGGGAGCTCGCCACCGCCGCCGGCCGCAGGCCCGCTGCCGCCTGATCACCACGGACTGCCACATGAAGAGCCGGCGTTTTGCCGGCTCTTGTATTTTGGCGCGCCTCAACGCTTTAGCATCCTGGCATATTCGACGGGATTGACTGGCTCATAGGCTGTGCCAATGCCGACGGCATAGTCGAGGCACAAAGGGGACGAGGCAGGCCGATGGTGGACCAACCGCCGCGCATCCTGCCCCTGAAAAAGCAAAGGTGGAGTGCTTTCCATGTCAGTGGCTCTTGAGAAGCAGGAAACGACGTCGGACCAGCGTTCGCGGCGGTCCGGCGGGCGCGAAGCGCGCCGCGCGATGCGGGCAGCACCGCTCGCAGACGATATCCGTCCGGTGCGAGCCGGCCTCGAAGGCGGCAGCTACGGGCCATTGAGCCAGAACGACAAGGAACGCATCCATGAAGCGGTGCTGACGCTTCTGGAGACGGTGGGCTTCGCCAACGCCATCCCCTCCTGCATCGAGGCGCTGACCCGGGTCGGGGCGAGCTATGGCGACGACGGCCGCATCCGCCTGCCGCGCGCGCTGGTGCTCGACACGATCAAGAAGGCGGCGCGCCACTTCACGCTCCACGGCCAGGATCCCAAGCACGACATGGTGATCCAGGGCAAACGCGTGCACTACGGCACCGCGGGCGCGGCGGTGCATCTGGTCGATGTCGAGAAGCGCGAATATCGCGAATCGCAGCTGCAGGACATCTATGACGCCGCCCGTCTCGTCGACGGGCTCGACAACATCCATTTCTTCCAGCGCACCATGGTGCCGCGCGATATCCCCGATCCGCTCGAGATGGACTTCAACACGCTCTATGCCTGCGTAATGGGGACATCCAAGCATGTCGGCACCTCGTTCACCGTGCGAGAGAACGTCAAGCCGGCGCTGGAAATGCTCTATGCGATCGCCGGCGGCGAGGAGAATTTCCGGGCGCGGCCTTTCGTGTCGAACTCGAACTGCTTCGTGGTGCCGCCGATGAAATTCGCCGAGGACGCCTGCGGCGTGCTCGAAGCCTGCGTCGAGGGCGGCATTCCGATCCTGCTCTTATCGGCCGGCCAAGCCGGCGCCACGGCTCCCGCCGCGATTGCCGGCGCCGTCGTGCAGGCGGTGGCCGAAGTGCTGATGGGCCTCGTGTATGTCAACGCGATCAAGCCCGGCCATCCGGCGATCTTCGGCACCTGGCCGTTCGTCTCCGATCTCCGGACCGGCGCGATGTCCGGCGGTTCGGCCGAGCAGGCCGTGTTGACCGCGGCGTGCGCGCAGATGGCGCAGTATTACGACCTGCCGGGCGGCTCGGCCGCGGGCATGACGGATTCGAAGCTGCCCGACATCCAGTCCGGCTATGAAAAAGGCATCACCGATGTGATGGCCGGTCTTGCCGGCCTCAACCTCGTCTATGAATCGGCCGGCATGCATGCCTCGCTGCTCGGCTTCTGTCTCGAAAGCCTGATCATCGACAACGACATGCTCGGCCACTGCCTACGATGCGTGCGCGGCATCGAGGTGACGGACGAGGCGCTGTCGATCGACACGATCGCCGATGTCTGCCTCAAGGGCCCGGGTCACTATCTCGGCAACGAGCAGACTTTGAAGCTGATGCAGACCGAATATTTTTATCCCGCAGTCGGTGATCGCTTCTCGCCCAAGGAATGGAATGAGAAGGGCCGGCCCGACATTTTGCAGCGGGCGATCGCCGAGAAAAAGCGCGTGCTGGCCGAGCGCTTTCCGCGCCATGTGTCGCGGCTCGTCGACGACAAGCTGCGCGCGCGCTTCGGCGAGATGATCAAGCTGCCGCGCAACAAGATGGGCGGCTGATCTTTCCGCTCTCGCAGATCACTCCGCACGCAGCCCATAGCGCTCGACGACTTCGGCGTTGATCAGCTTCGCATGCAGCGTCAACAGCACGATCTGCGCATCGAGGCTGTCGCCGGCTTCGAGCGCGGCCTCGATGCGGCGCTCGGCTTCCAAAGTGTGCTCCCTGCCATTGGCCCGCTCGAAGGTTTCCGGTCCGGCGACGCAATAGCCGCAGAGTTGCGCCACTGATTGATAAGCCTGAGGCGGCGGCTCCTCGGGCCAATGATCCTTCATCAGGTTGACGATGGTGAGCTTGACGCCCTCAGGCACCAGTGCCGGATGCAAGTCGGCCTTGCGCAAGGCGTCGTCGAGCTGGCGCAAGTCGCCCGAACGGCCGAACATGCCGAGGAAGCCGAGGGAAGAGCGCCGTTTCGCCATATATAGCCTCCCTTCGTAGGGCCGCCGGGATCGGGCTAATCTGTAGACGCCCCGCGGCCGAAACAAGGGCCATGAGAAAGGGCGGTCCGCCGGAAAGCGGTCCGCCCTTCGATTTTCGCCGTGCTCTGAATTCAGTGGTTGTCGCGCGGGACGCCCCTGGTGTGCGCGACATCCTGATATTTCACCGCCGGCTTCAGCACCATGCCGGCGGAGAACTGGTCGACCATGCCGCGCTGGATCTCCTGCCAGGGCGTCTGGTGCTCGGGATAGTCATAGCCGCCATTGCCCTGCAGCGCTGCCCGCCGCCTGGCGATCTCCTCGTCGCCGACAAGGATATTGGCGGTGCCCTTCCTCAGGTCGATGCGGACGCGGTCGCCAGTCTTGAGCAGCGCCAGCCCGCCGCCGACCGCTGCCTCCGGCGAGGCGTTGAGGATCGATGGCGAACCCGACGTGCCGGACTGGCGACCGTCGCCGATGCAGGCCAGCGAATGGATGCCCTTCTTGATGAGATGGGCCGGCGGCTGCATGTTGACCACCTCGGCGCCGCCCGGATAGCCGACCGGGCCGGCGCCGCGCATGAACAGGATCGTGTGCTCGTCGATGCCCTGCGCCGGATCGTCGATGCGGGCGTGGTAATCCTCCGGGCCGTCGAAGACCATGGCGTTGCCTTCGAAAGCCTCCGGATCGTTCGGGTTCGAGAGATAGCGCTCGCGGAATTCGGGCGAGATGCCGCTGGTCTTCATGATGGCGGAATCGAACAGATTGCCCTTGAGGTTGATGAAGCCGGCATTGCTCTTGAGCGGCTTGTCGACGCCGCGGATGACATCATGATTCTCGTTGACCGCGCCGCGGCAATTGTCGCCGATCGATTTGCCGTTGGCGGTGATCGCGTCGGGGTGCGGCAATAGTCCGCCTTTCAGCAACTCCGCCACGACGGCCGGCACGCCGCCGGCATGGTGATAGTCCTCGCCGAGATACTCGCCCGTCGGCTGCAGGTTGACGATCAGCGGCACGTTAAGGCCGATGTTCTGCCAGTCGTCATTGTCGAGCGGCACGCCGAGATGGCGGGCGATGGCATTGAGGTGGATCGGCGCGTTGGTCGAGCCGCCGATGGCCGAATTGACGACGATGGCATTCTCGAACGCCTGGCGGGTCATGATGTCCGACGGCTTCAGGTCCTCATGCACCATATCGACGATGCGCTTGCCGGTCTCGTAGGCAATCTGGCCGCGCTCGCGATAGGGCGCGGGGATCGCGGCCGAGCCCGGCAGCTGCATGCCGAGCGCTTCGGCCAGCGAGTTCATGGTGGTGGCGGTACCCATGGTGTTGCAATAGCCGGTCGACGGCGCCGAGGAGGCGACGATGTCCATGAACTCGTCATAATTGATCTCGCCGGCCGACAGCCGCTGGCGCGATTCCCAGACAATGGTGCCGGAGCCGGTGCGCTTGCCCTTATGCCAGCCATTGAGCATCGGGCCGACCGAAAGCGCGATCGCCGGAATGTTGACGGTCGCCGCCGCCATCAAGAGCGCGGGCGTAGTCTTGTCGCAGCCGATGGTCAGCACGACGCCGTCGAGCGGATAGCCGTAGAGCACCTCGACGAGGCTGAGATAGGCGAGGTTGCGGTCGAGCGCCGCCGTCGGCCGCTTGCCGGTCTCCTGGATCGGGTGGCACGGGAACTCGAAGGGGATGCCGCCCATCGAGACAATGCCTTCGCGCACGCGCTTGGCGAGCTCGAGATGGTGCCTGTTGCAGGGCGAGAGATCGGAACCCGTCTGCGCGATGCCGATCAGCGGCTTGCCCGACATCAGCTCGGCGCGGGTCAGTCCGTAATTGAGGTAGCGTTCGAGATAGAGCGCCGTCATGCCCGGGTTGTCGGGATTGTCGAACCACTCCTGCGAGCGAAATTTCTTCTTCTTGGTGGGGGCGCCTGCCATCGTGGTCTCCGTATTTGTATGACAAATCGATATGACAACGCGCCCATGCAGGCAAGAGGCAGACACGCCGCAGACCCGCACTTTGGTGCGATAGACGTAGAAAGGGCCGCGCACTAGGACCAATCGAGGCCAGCAATCCGGGAGGTCTTGATGGCCTTGGTGATCGAAGGCGAGGAGCGGATCGCCGCACCCGTCGAGAAAGTGTGGGACGCCCTCAACGACCCGGAAATCCTGAAGGAGGCGATTCCCGGCTGGAAAGGAAATCGGACACCTAGCGGCGGCCCGGCGAATTACTCGAACACGATGCTGGGCACTGCCGCCTCGGCGGCGCCGCGTTGCTCTTGGACCCTGTCCCATACCTTCGCGGCGATATCGCGATAGATCTTCGCCTCGGCGCCGTCCGGCTTGGATGCGACCACCGGGGCGCCGGCGTCCGAGCTTTCGCGGATGCCCATCTCCAGCGGCACCTCGCCAAGGAAGGTGACGCCGAGCCGTTCGGCCTCGCGCCGCGCGCCGCCATGGCCAAAGATGTCGTAGCGCTTGCCGGTGTCGGGCGCGAGGAAATAGCTCATGTTCTCGACGATGCCGAGCAGCGGCACGTCGACCTTCTTGAACATGTTGAGGCCCTTGCGCGCATCGATGAGCGCCAGGTCCTGCGGCGTCGAGACGATGACGGCGCCGGCCAGCGGCACCTGCTGGGCCATGGTGAGCTGGGCATCGCCGGTGCCGGGCGGCATATCGACGACCAGCACGTCGAGCGGTCCCCATTCGACCTCGCGCAGCATCTGGGTGAGCGCCGACATCACCATCGGGCCGCGCCAGATCATCGGCGTCTCCTCGTCGACCAGGAAGCCCATCGACATCACCTTGAGGCCGTAATTCTGCATCGGCTTCAGGATCTTGCCGTCGACCGTCTGCGGCCGGCCGTGAATGTTGAGCAGCCTCGGCATTGAGGGCCCGTAGATATCGGCATCGAGCACGCCGACGCTTAGCCCATTGGCGGCAAGGCCGAGCGCCAGGTTGACGGCGGTGGTCGATTTGCCGACGCCGCCCTTGCCGGACGCGACCGCGATGATCGCATCGATGCCGGGCACGCCGCGTTTGCCGTGACTGTGAGAAGCCGGCGCCTGCGGGCCAGGACGCTGCGGCGCTGCCTGGGGAGCAGGTCGTGGCGGCGCTGCCTGGGGAGCCGGCCGAACCGGCGCCTCCATGCCGCCGCCCTTCTTCTCCGCCGTCAGCGCGACGACGGCGTTGGCGACGCCGGGGATCGCCTTGACGACACGCTCGGCGGCGGCGCGCAGCGGCTCCATCTCCTGGGCGCGGGCGGCGGGAACGGTAATCGAGAAAAACACCTTGGAATCGGCGATGAAAATCTCAGATACCAGGCCGAGGTCGACGATGTTGCCGGTGAAGTCCGGTCCATTGACCGTCCTCAGGCGCTCGATGACGGTTTCCTTGGTTACAGCCATGGTCTTTCCTCGGAGTTTGGCGTTCCAGATAGTGCAGTTTCCCGGCAGAACCAAGCCGTGGCGCAATGGCTCGTCCGGCGTGCTCCGGAAAACGACCGGTGGTGTCGGATTTGCCTAGCGCGTCCCGATCCGCCGATTGCCATGGCCAATCGATCCAGGGGCCCTATCTCGGTTGCCATGAGCGACGGCAACCGGAAAAGGAGACTGTCATGCTCGCAAACAGCAACGCAGCGGCCAATGTGGCGGTGAAAGACCTTTCGAGAGCAAAGGGCTTTTACGAAGGAACGCTGGGCCTCAAGCCTGTCGACGACATGGCCGGAGAACTGATCGTCTACAAAAGCGGCGACACGGTGATCAACGTCTATCGTTCAGAATTCGCCGGTACCAACAAGGCGACGGCGTTGACCTGGACGGTCGGCGACCAGATCGGTGCCATTGTCCAGGCGCTGAAGTCGAAGGGCGTCACCTTCGAGCGCTATGAGATGCCCGGGCTCACGCTCGAGGGCGATGTCCATGTCGGCTACGGCATGAAGGTCGCCTGGTTCAAGGACCCGGACGGCAATATACTGTGTCTTGCCGGCGAGTAGATTTCAGCCTCAGACCGCCAGGCGCGTGACAAAGTAAGTCAACGCCGAAATCGCCGCCGTCGCCGGCAGGGTGATCACCCACGCCACGACAATGTTGCCGGCAATGCCCCAGCGCACAGCCGAGACGCGGCGGGCAGCACCCACGCCGATGATGGCGCCGGTGATTGTATGCGTGGTCGAGACCGGGACACCGAGCCAGGTGGCGGCGAACAACGTTATCGCGCCGCCGGTCTCGGCGCAAAAACCTTGCATCGGGTTCAGCCGAGTGATCTTCGATCCCATCGTGTGCACGATGCGCCAGCCGCCGAAGAGCGTGCCCAGCGCCAATGCCGACTGGCAGGTGATGACCACCCAGAACGGCACGTGGAAGCTCTGGCCGAGCATGCCTTGCGAATAGAGCAGCACGGCGATGATGCCCATGGTTTTCTGCGCGTCATTGCCGCCGTGCCCCAGCGAATAGAGCGAGGCAGAGAAGAACTGCAGGACGCGAAAGCTGTTATCGACCGCGAACGGCGTCTGCCGAACGAACAGCCATGAGACGATGAGGATAAGGACAAGCGCCAGCACGAATCCGGTCGCCGGCGAGAGCACGATCGCCGCGGCCGTCTTGCCGAGCCCGGACCAGACGATGGCCCCGGGCCGGCCTTGGCGACGCCGGCGCCGACCAACCCGCCGATCAGCGCATGCGAGCTGCTCGACGGAATGCCGGCGATCCAAGTGATGATGTTCCAGACGATGGCTCCGATGAGCGCGGCGAAGATCACTGCGGGGGTCACGATCTCGGCGTCGACGATGCCCTTTCCCACCGTCTCGGCGACATGCAGACCGAAGAACAGGAAGGCGATGAAATTGAAGAAAGCCGCCCAGAACACGGCATAGTGCGGCCTCAGCACGCGGGTGGAGACGATAGTCGCGATCGAGTTGGCGGCATCGTGCAGGCCGTTGAGGAAATCGAAGAACAGCGCCACGGCGACGAGGCCGACCAGCAGGGGAAAGGCGATCGCGGCGTCCATCTGTTAGACGTTCTCGATCGCGATGCCGCTGATCTCGTTAGCGACGTCCTCGAAACGGTCGACCACCTTTTCCAGCTGGCCGTAAATCTCCGAGCCGATCAGGTAGGCCATAGGGTCGCTGCGACCGTGCCGCTTGAACAGGTCCTTCAGGCCCTGCTCGTGCAGGTCGTCGGCGCGGCCCTCAACGCGCATGACTTCTTCGGCGATGGCGTTCAGCCGCGCGGCGTTGGCGCCAACCTTGCCGAGCAGTGGGATGGCCTCTGCTACCAGCCGGGCGGCCTCGACGATGACGCTGCCCATTTCCCGCATCAGCGGATCGAATTCCCTCATCTCGAACAATTTCACCGTCTTGACGGCCTTGTGCATCGTATCGATGGCATCATCCATCGACTGGATCAGATCCTTGATGTCGCCGCGGTCGAAGGGCGTGATGAAGGAGCGCCTGACGGCAAGCAGCACCTCCGCGGTGATCCCGTCCGCTTCGTCCTCCAGATCGACGATCGTCTGGCACCAGCGGTCGATGTCCCGGCCCTGGAGAAGCTGCTCAAGCGCCTCGGCGCCGCCGACCACCGTGCGCGAATGCCGTTCGAACAGTTCGAAGAAGCGATCCTCGCGCGGCAACAGTCTGCGAAACCAACCCAGCATCTGCTCCTCCCTGCTTCCGCCTACCCCACATAGCGCCATGCGCGGCGCGGGAAAACAGATAAGCCGGCTCAAAAATGTGGATGAGATCCTATCGTTCATCCGCCTTGCGAAGCAAAGCGATTTCCCCGACCTTGGGCAGACCGTGGATCGGATGACATGATCGACAAGCTGGAATTCTTCATCGCTTTAGCCAGGGAAGAGCATTTCGGCCGCGCCGCCGAGGTGTGCGGCGTCACCCAGCCGACGCTGTCGGCCGGCATCAAGCAGCTCGAGGAGCAGCTCGGCGTCATGCTGGTGCTGCGCGGTTCGCGTTTCCAGGGTCTGACGCCGGAAGGCAAGCAGGTGCTGGTTTGGGCGCGCCGCATCGTCGGCGATTCAAGGACCATGCGCGAGGAGATGCGGGCGGCGCGCCACGGCCTGTCCGGCCGCATCCGCATCGCCGCCGTTCCGACGGCGCTCGCCATGGTGGCGCGGCTGACGACGCCATTCCGCGACAAGCATCCCGGCGTCACCTTTTCGGTGCTGTCACGGACCTCGATCGAGGTGCTGACGCTGCTCGGCAATCTCGATGTCGATGCCGGCATCACCTATCTCGACAACGAGCCGCTGGGGCGGGTAACCAGCGTGCCGCTCTATGACGAGCGCTACCAGCTGATCACGGCAGTCGGCAACCCCTATTCCGACCGCGACAAAGTGACGTGGGCAGAGATCAGCCAGTTGCCGCTCTGCCTGCTGACGCCGGACATGCAGAACCGCCGCATCATCGACCAGCATCTGGCGGAAGCCGGCGTGCAGGTGCGGCCGACACTGGAATCCAACTCGATGATCGTGCTGTTCTCGCATATCCGGACCGGCAAATGGTCATCGATCATGCCGCTCCACCTTGCGGAAACATTCGGCTTTTCCGAACCGATCCGGGCCATTCCGATAGTCGATCCGGATGCCAGCCACACGGTCGGGCTGGTGGCGGCGCCGCGCGAGCCGCACACGCCGCTGGTGCAGGCGCTGCTGGACGAGGCAATGGCGCTGGCAGACGATTTCCGTTCCCACCGCTAGGCTAGACAATGCGGGCTCAGCGTTTCTGATAGAAAATTCCTATCAAGCGACGAGACTGCTTTATTGATCTCGGAGGTTTCCTCTGATTTCATAAGGACTTAGCGATATCGCGCCCTGTGCATGTCGTTGCCCCAAAACCGCTCTATATTTTGGGGTGACATATGTGTTGGCGCCACGGCCAGGGAGGGCGCTGCATGCCGATGCAGCCTGCAAGTACCGAGATCGCGTCGCGCATAGCGGCGATCATCGAGGAGTTGAAGGACCTCGAAGGTCCGTTGCTGCCGATTCTCCACGGCATCCAGGAAGAATTCGGCCATGTGCCGCAGGCGGCGCTTCCGGTCATCGCCGACGGGCTGAACCTCTCGCGAGCGGAGGTGCATGGCGTCGTCACCTTCTATCACGATTTCCGCGCAAAGCCGGCCGGCCGGCATGTGCTGAAGCTCTGCCAGGCGGAAGCCTGCCAGTCGATGGGTTCGGAAGCCGTCGCCACCAAGGTCAAGCAACTGCTCGGCATCGATTTTCACGAGACCGCACGCGACGGATCGGTTACACTGGAGCCGGTCTATTGCCTCGGGCTTTGCGCCTGCTCGCCGTCGGCGATGCTCGACGGCGAAGTGATCGGCCGGCTCGACGACGAGAAGATCGAAGAGATCGTCGCGGAGGTGCGTTCATGATCCCGCGCATCTACATCCCTGCCGATTCCGGTGCTCTGGCGCTCGGCGCCGAAAAGGTCGCCAGGGCGATCGAGAAGGAGCTCAAGGAGCGCGGCGTCGAGGCCAAGATCGTGCGCAACGGCTCGCGCGGCGCCTATTTCCTGGAGCCGATGGTCGAGGTTGCGACCGCCGAGGGCCGCGTCGCCTACGGGCCGGTCAAGCCGTCTGACGTGAAAAGCCTGTTCGACAGCGGTTTCCTCAAGGGTGGCCATCACAAGCGCTGGCTGGGTGCGCCAGACAAGATCCCCTTCCTCGCCAAGCAGACGCGGCTGACCTTCGCGCGCTGTGGCGTCATCGACCCGCTGTCGCTCGACAGCTATAAGTCGCATGGCGGTCTGAGAGGCCTGCAGAACGCGGTCGCCATGGCGCCGGCGGACGTCGTGAACCAGGTGACCGAGTCCGGCCTGCGCGGCCGCGGCGGCGCAGGCTTCCCGACCGGCATCAAGTGGAAGACGGTTCTCGATACGAATTCCGAACGCAAATACATCGTCTGCAATGCCGACGAGGGCGACAGCGCCACCTTCGCCGACCGCATGATCATGGAGGGCGATCCCTTCGTGCTGATCGAAGGCATGGCGATCGCCGGCATCGCCACCGGCGCGACCAAGGGCTTCGTCTATATCCGCTCGGAATATCCGCATGCGGTGGCGACGATGAACAAGGCCGTGGCGATCGCCCGCAAGGCAGGCGTGCTCGGCGTCAATGTGCTTGGCTCGCCCAACGCCTTCGACATGGAAATCCGCGTCGGGGCCGGCGCCTATGTCTGCGGCGAGGAAACCTCGTTGCTCAACAGCTTGGAAGGCAAGCGCGGCGTGGTTCGCGCCAAACCGCCGCTGCCGGCGATCCAAGGGTTGTTCGGCAAGCCGACGGTGATCAACAACGTGATCAGCCTAGCCTCCGTGCCGATCATCATGGACAAGGGCGCCGCCTACTACAAGGATTTCGGCATGGGCCGTTCGCGCGGCACGATCCCGATCCAGATCGCCGGCAACGTCAAGCATGGCGGCCTGTTCGAGACGGCCTTCGGCCTGACGCTGGGCGAAATCGTCGACGAGATCGGCGGCGGCACGGCCTCGGGGCGGCCGGTGAAGGCGGTGCAGGTCGGCGGCCCACTCGGCGCCTATTTCCCGCGCGCGCTTTTCGACACGCCGTTCGACTACGAGGCTTTTGCTGCCAAGGACGGGCTGATCGGCCATGCCGGCATAACCGTGTTCGACGACAGCGCCGACATGATGAAGCAGGCGCGCTTTGCCATGGAGTTCTGCGCCATCGAAAGCTGCGGCAAGTGCACGCCCTGCCGCATCGGCTCGACGCGCGGCATGGAGGTTCTGGACAAGGTCGCCGCGGGCATCGAGGCGGAGAAGAACCTCGCTCTGGTCACCGACCTCTGCAACACGATGAAGTTCGGATCGCTCTGCGCCCTGGGCGGCTTCACGCCCTACCCGGTGATGAGCTCGATCACGCATTTCCCCGAGGATTTCAAGCCGGCGCCGACGCGCGTGGCTGCCGAATAGGAGCTGGCAGATGAACATCAAAGCCGACTTCCCGACACTCATCGAAGAGATCGACTACGGAACGCCGGAGTCGAGAGCGGCGAAGCAGGTGACGCTGACCGTCGACGGGCAAAGCATCACCGTGCCGGAAGGCACCTCGATCATGCGCGCGGCGATGGAAGGCGGGGTCGAGATCCCGAAGCTCTGCGCCACCGACATGCTGGACTCTTTCGGCTCGTGCCGCGTCTGCCTGGTCGAGATCGACGGCCGCGGCGGCACGCCCGCATCCTGCACGACGCCGGTCGGCGAGGGCATGGTGGTGCGCACGCAGTCCGAGCGGCTCGATGCCATCCGCCGTGGCGTCATGGAACTCTACGTCTCCGACCATCCGACCGGCTGGAACGAGAAGGCCGGAACCGGCGCCAGCGAGTTCGACGCGGTCGCGGAGTCGGTCGGTCTGACCGAGAACCGCTACGGCGTCGAAGGCCGCAACCACGTCAAGGAAAAAGGCGGCGTGGCGCCCGGCCATGGCTCGCTGGCGGTCGACTACATCGCCCGCGATGAGTCCAACCCCTACTTCACCTATGATCCGGCGCAGTGCATCGTCTGCTCACGCTGCGTGCGCGCCTGCGAAGAGGTGCAGGGCACCTTCGCGCTAACCATCGAGGGCCGCGGCTTCGAGTCCCGCATGGTCGCCGGCATGCATGAGGATTTCATCGCTTCCGAATGCGTGTCCTGCGGCGCCTGCGTGCAGGCCTGCCCGACCGACGCATTGCGCGAGAAGACCGTGCTCGAGAAGGGCATGCCGGAGCGCTCGGCCGTCACGACCTGCGCCTATTGCGGCGTCGGCTGCTCGTTCAAGGCGGAAGTGAAGGGTGACGAAGTCATCCGCATGATGCCTTACAAGGACGGCAAGGCGAACCACGGCCATTCCTGCGTCAAAGGCCGTTTTGCCTATGGCTATGCCACCCACAAGGATCGGATCCTGTCGCCGATGATCCGGGAGAAGATCACCAATCCGTGGCGCGAGGTGAGTTGGGAAGAGGCGATCGCCCATACGGCAAAGGAATTCCGCCGCATCCAATACCAGTACGGACGCGGCTCGATCGGCGGCATCACCTCCTCGCGTTGCACGAACGAGGAGACCTATCTTGTCCAGAAGCTGGTGCGGCAAGGCTTCCGCAACAACAATGTCGACACCTGCGCGCGCGTCTGCCATTCGCCGACCGGCTACGGCCTCGGCCAAACCTACGGTACCTCGGCCGGCACGCAGGATTTCGACTCGGTCGAATACACCGACGTCGCCGTCATCATCGGCGCCAATCCCGCTACGGCGCATCCGGTGTTCGCCTCGCGGCTGAAGAAGCGGCTGCGCGAGGGCGCCAAGCTGATCGTGCTCGACCCGCGCCGCACCGAGATGGTGAAGTCGGCGCATGTCGAGGCGGACTATCACCTGCCGCTGAAGCCCGGCACCAACGTCGCGGTGCTGACGGCGCTGGCCCATGTCATCGTCACCGAGGGCCTGTTCGACGAAGCCTTCATCCGCGAGCGCTGCGACTGGGCCGAGTTCCAGGACTGGGCGTCCTTCGTCGCCCTGCCGGAAAACAGCCCCGAGACGGTCGGCAAGCTGTCCGGCGTCGATCCTGAAGCGATCCGGGGTGCCGCGCGCCTGTACGCCAGGGGCGGCAACGGCGCGATCTATTACGGCCTCGGCGTCACCGAGCACAGCCAGGGCTCGACCACGGTGATGGCGATCGCCAACCTCGCCATGGCCACCGGCAATATCGGCCGTCCGGGCGTCGGCGTGAACCCGCTGCGCGGCCAGAACAATGTCCAGGGCTCCTGCGACATGGGTTCCTTCCCGCATGAGTTGCCGGGCTATCGCCATATCTCCGGCGAAGCCGTGCGCGACATCTATGAGAGCCTGTGGGGCGTAAAGCTGGACGAGGAGCCCGGCCTGCGCATCCCCAACATGCTGGATGCCGCCGTCGACGGCTCGTTCAAGGGTATCTACATCCAGGGCGAGGACATCTTGCAGTCCGACCCCGACACCAAGCATGTCGCCGCAGGGCTGGCCGCGATGGAGTGCGTCGTCGTCCACGACCTCTTCCTCAACGAGACGGCGAACTACGCCCATGTCTTCCTGCCGGGCTCGACCTTCCTGGAGAAGGACGGCACCTTCACCAATGCCGAGCGCCGCATCAACATGGTGCGCAAGGTGCTGGAGCCGAAGGCGCGCTACGCCGACTGGGAGGCGACGCAGGAGCTCGCCCGCGCCATTGGGCTCGACTGGAACTACACGCACCCGTCTGAGATCATGGACGAGATCGCCAAGACCACGCCGAGCTTCTCCGGCGTCTCCTTCGAGCTGCTCGACCGTGTCGGATCGGTGCAGTGGCCCTGCAACGAGAAGGCACCGCTCGGCACGCCGATCATGCATGTCGACGGCTTCGTGCGCGGCAAGGGCAAGTTCATCCGCACCGAATATGTCGCGACGGACGAACGGACCGGCCCGCGCTACCCGCTGCTGCTCACCACCGGGCGTATCCTGTCGCAGTACAATGTCGGTGCGCAGACCAGGCGTACCGAAAACGTCGCCTGGCATGCCGAAGATCGGCTGGAGATCCATCCGCACGACGCCGAGAACCGCGGCATCCGCGAGGGCGACTGGGTGAGGCTGGCGAGCCGTTCGGGCGAGACCACGCTGCGCGCGCTGATCACCGACCGCGTGTCGCCCGGCGTCGTCTACACGACCTTCCACCACCCGGACACGCAAGCCAATGTGATCACGACCGACTTCTCGGACTGGGCGACCAATTGTCCGGAATACAAGGTCACCGCCGTGCAGGTGGCGCCATCCAACGGCCCGACCGAGTGGCAGAGGGACTATAACGAGCAGGCCAAGCAGAGCCGCCGCATCGCCCCGCTGGAAGCGGCGGAGTAGTCTTGGCCGCGCGCCGCAAAGCCACGACGCAAATCTCGCGGCTGGCGCGTCGTGCCGGCGGCACGGCGGTTGCGAACCGCATGGTGCCGGAGGAGACGCCGGTCGCGTTCTCCTATGCCGGCACCACCCATGCGGTGATGATGGCGAGCCCGGCCGATTTCGAGGATTTCGCGCTCGGCTTCTCGCTCACCGAAGGCATCGTTGCCGACCCGGCAGAGATCGAGGCGATCGAAGTCGAGGATCTCGGCGCCGGCATCGACATCCAGATCAAGCTGAAGGACCGGGCCAACACGCGCTTCCAGGCGCGACGGCGCCGGCTTGCCGGGCCGGTCGGCTGCGGCCTGTGCGGCATCGAATCCATCGAGGAAGCGATGCGGTCGGTCGACGCGGTCGGTTCGTCGAAGCTTACGCTCGACGCCGAAGACGTCACGCGTTCGGTCAAGCTGCTGTCGAAGCAGCAGCCGCTGCACACCGAGACCGGGGCGGTGCATGCTGCCGGCTTCTACGTTCCCGGCAAAGGTATCGTGATGGCGCGCGAGGATGTCGGCCGCCACAATGCGCTGGACAAGCTCGCCGGCGCGCTGGCCAAAGCCGGCATCGACGGCGCGAGCGGCGCCGTCGTGGTGACCTCGCGCGTGTCGGTTGAGATGGTGCAGAAAACAGCCGCCATCGGTGCTCCGGTCATCATGGCGGTTTCGGCGCCGACCGCGCTTGCCATCCGGACCGCCGAGTCCGCCGGTATGACGCTGGTAGCGCTGGTGCGCGGCGACGATTTCGATATTTTCACCCACCCCGAACGGGTGGCTTCCGGAGTTGCAAAGCATGTCGCATGACGAGGATCACATCGCCAGCACCAAGGAAAAGCTGGTGCGCATGGCCAACCAGATCGCCACCTTCTTCCATTCGAAGCCGCGCGAGGAAGGCATTACCGGCGTTGCCGAGCACATCAACAAATTCTGGGAGCCCAGGATGCGGCGGCAGTTCTTCGAGCTGCTGGACGGCGACCCGGAAGATTTCGACGAGCTGGTGATCGCCGCCTCCGCCAAGATCAAGCGTCCGCTAACGGCGGAGCAGGCCGACAAGAGCCTCGGTTACAGCAAGCCTGCGGAGGCCGAGGACGCCATTCCGCACAAGTAGGGCCTCGAGGCCGCATCGGCGCCAAAGGTCTTAGTATTTCCGCTCTCTAAAGTTTCGCTGCCGCAAGCCGGCTGCCTCTGCTATGGTTGACGACAGGAGATCGTCTGGCCGGGCGGGGTAGTTGCGTGAGGCCGATCGAGACCAGATATGCCCGTAGCGGGGACGTGCGGATCGCCTATCAGGTGGTCGGCCAGGGCTCGTTCGATCTCGTCTTCGTCCCCGGCTTTATCTCCAATCTCGACCTACAATGGGAAGACGAGGGTTACAGCCGCCTGCTTAAGCGGCTTTCGGCTTTCTCACGCCTGATTCTGTTCGACAAACGCGGCACCGGGCTTTCGGACCGAGTGGACAACCGTCATCTGCCCGGCCTGGAAACCCGCATGGATGACGTGCGCGCGGTGATGGACGCCACCGGCAGCGGCCGCGCGGCGATCCTCGGCGCTTCGGAAGGCGCACCGATGGCGATGCTGTTTGCCGCGACCTATCCGGAGCGGACGCGGGCACTCGTGCTCTATGGCGGTTATGCGCATTTCCACAAATGGGTAATGCCGCAGGAGCGCCTGGAAGCCTTCATCGAGATTGCCGAGACTTGCTGGGGCACCGGCGCGACCTTGCCCAATTTCGCGCCAGGCCGCGTGGATGACACGCATTTCGCCCGGTGGTGGGCACGGTTCGAACGGCTGTCGGCCGGCCCGACGGCCGCGGCAGCCCTTGCCCGCATGAATGCAGACATCGACGTGCGCGGCATTCTGTCCGCGATCAGCGCGCCGACGCTGCTGATCCATCGCCGCAATGACGCGCGCGTCGATCCGGAGGCCAGCCGCTTCCTTGCCACGAAGATTCGCGGCGCCCGGCTTGCTGAGATACCCGGCCGCGACCATCCGATCTGGACCGGGGACGTCGACCGGGTGGCCGACCTGATCGAGGAGTGCCTGACCGGCCAGCCGGCGGTGGCCGGCACCGAGCGGGTGCTTGCCGCGCTGCTGGTGACGCGCATCTTCGACACCGCCAAGCTGGGCGACCGCATGTGGAGCGAGCGCAGCCAACGCTTCCAGGAAACATGGCGGCTGCTGGTGGGCCGCCATGGTGGGCGGATTGCCGGCACGCATGGCGAATTGATGATCTCTCGTTTCGACGGGCCGGCGCGCGCCATACGCTGCGCAGCGGCGCTGCGCGATGCGGCGCAGCAGATCGGCGTGGCAAGCGGGCAAGGCGTGCATGTCGGCGAGATCGAAATGCGCGGCCAGCCGGTCGGCCTCACGGCGCGGGTGACCATGCAGCTCGCCACCCATGCCGGACCCGGCGACATCCTCGCCTCGCGGCTGGTCGCCGAACTGGCGATAGGCTCCGGCCTGCGTTTCATCGACGCCGGACTTGTCAGTCTCGCCGAGCTGAGCGAGCCGCTGCCGGTGGTCCAGGCCACGTCTGAACAACATCTGGAACCGGCCTGCCGCTCCAGGCCCAGGGCCCTGCAGCCAGCAACACTGACGGCGCGGGAAAGCGAGGTGGTGAACCTGATTGCCGACGGCATGAGCAATGCGGCGATCGCCGCCGAGCTGAGGCTCAGCGAGCATACGGTCAAGCGGCACGTCGCCAACATATTGCTCAAGCTGGACCTGCCGTCGCGCGCTGCTGCGGCGGCCTTCTCGGCAAGGCACACTGGCCCGGACGGGCCATGAGTGCCATGGCGCTTTCGGGCGAAGCGAAAGGGGGGTCTCTAGGACTATGAATTCTTCCCATGCAGGCCAAGCGCCGGGTGGACTCGTCACCTTCAAGAAGCAGACCGACGACCTGTTCGCGGCCGCCACGGCCAATTCGCAACGAGAAATTCCCGCCCCGGCAGTAATCGTCGGGGAGCGCTTCGCACATCTACCGCCCAAGACGATGGGCACATGGAGGATAAAATGCTGACCAAGACAGTGGACGGCGCGGCGATCAAGAAAGCGATCGAGGCCCGTGACGGCAAGATGCTGGCGAGCTTCTACAATGACGATGCGCTGGTGCGGGTGATCGACCGCAACAACCCGCCGAGCAAGCCGCGCGAAATCCGCGGCCGCGCGGCGATCAGCACCTTCTGGGACGACATCTGCAGCCGGGCGATGACCCACAAGGTCGACGCCACGATCGCCGAGGGCGACAATCTCGCCTTCACCCAGGCCTGCGCCTATCCCGACGGCACCAAGGTGTTCTGCGCCGCGATGCTCGAATTGAAGAACGGCCGCATCGCGCGGCAGACGGTCGTGCAGGCCTGGGACGAGTAGCTCAAGAACGGATTCATCTGCAAAACAGGGAGGAGAACCAAGATGTTCAGCGCCAGATGGCAGATCGACGCCAAGTTCGGTCACAAGCAGACCGCGCTCGAGCTGATGCGGAAATGGGAGCGCGAGATCGGCTCGCAGGTCGGGCTCGCCGACCTGAAATTCCAGCTCATGACCGGTTCAGTCGGCGCACGCGAAGCGACGATCGAGACCCACCACCAGGTCGAGAGCCTGGCCCAGTTGGAGGAGTTCTTCGCCAAGATCGCTAAGATCGACGCGCACGCCAAATGGGGCAAGGAGCTGGAGCCCTATGTCGTGTCGGGCACCAGCCTGTGGAACATCTACCGCATCGTCGAGTAGCGGCCTGCGTGGCCGACCTCTCCCACAAGTGGGAGAGGTAGAGGACTTACCCGTGCGCCACCATCACATGGCGGACGGCGGTGTAGTCCTCCAGCGCGTAGAGCGACATGTCCTTGCCGTAACCGGACTGCTTCAGGCCGCCATGCGGCATCTCGTTGGTGAGCATGAAGTGGGTGTTGATCCAGGTGCAGCCATATTGCAGCCGGGCCGCGGTCGTCATGGCGCGCGAGACGTCCCTGGTCCACACCGACGATGCCAGGCCGTAGTCACTGTCATTCGCCCAGTTCACCGCCTCGTCGACCTCCGAGAAGCGGGTGACCGAGACGACCGGGCCGAACACCTCGCGGCGCACGATCTCGTCTTCCTGCAACGCTCCGGCGACGACCGTCGGCTGGTAGTAGAAGCCGGAGCCCTCGCCCGGCTTGCCGCCGGTGGTGATCTCGATGTGCTTCAATTCCGAAGCGCGCTCGACGAAGCTCGACACGCGGTCGCGCTGGCGGCGCGAGATCAGCGGCCCGATCTCGTTCTCGGTGTCGTCGGGCAGATTGTATTTGATGGTCGACGCCGCCGAGGAGAGGTCGGCGACGAGCTTGTCGTAGATCTTCTTGCCGGCATAGATGCGGCAGGCGGCGGTGCAGTCCTGGCCGGCATTGTAGTAGCCGAAGGCGCGCAGGCCGTTGACGACTGCGCCGAGATCGGCATCGTCGAATACGACGACCGGCGCCTTGCCGCCGAGCTCGAGATGCGTGCGCTTGACCGACTTGGCGGCCGCCTGCAGCACTTTCTTCCCGGTGGCGACGTCGCCGGTGATCGAGATCATGTTGACCTTGGGATGATTGATCAGCGTGTTGCCGACGCTGTCGCCGCGGCCGAGGACGACATTGACGACGCCCTCGGGCAGGATCTCCGACAGGATCCTCGCCAGCTTCAGCGCCGTCAGCGGCGTCTGCTCCGATGGCTTGAAGACGACGGTGTTGCCGCCGCCGATCGCCGGCGCCAGCTTCCAGGCCATCATCATCAGCGGATAGTTCCAGGGCGCGATGGAGGCGACAATGCCGATCGGATCGCGCCGCACCATCGAGGTGTGGCCGGGCAGATACTCGCCCGCGACCTGGCCTGGCATCGAGCGCACCGCGCCGGCGAAGAAGCGGTAGCAATCGACGATCGCCGGGATCTCGTCATTGAGCACGGCGTTGATCGGCTTGCCGCAATTCAGCGCCTCGAGCGCGGCGAACTCATTCGCTTCGGCCTCGATGCGATCGGCGATCTTCAGCAGATAGCCGGAGCGCTGCGCCGGCGTGGTGCGCGACCAATTGACGAACGCTTGTTCGGCGGCACTGACAGCCGCCTCGATCTGCGCCGGACTTGCTTCCGGCAGGTTGAGGATGGTCGCGCCGGTCTTCGGATTGAGGATCGGCTCCTCGATTTCGGTGCCCTTGTCGAATTTCGAGCCGATCAGCATCTGGGTGTCCATGGGGGTTTCTCCCTTCGCAGTAGCGAGTAGCGAGTTGCGTGCAGCGAGTTGCGAATGGCGGGCAGGGTTCGCGATCGATTTTCCCTATTCGCTATTGGCTAATCCCTATTCGCTGTTTTCATTTGCCCGAGCCGGCGATCTGGTCGCCGTCGCGGGTCAGGTAATAGGCAAAGAGGATCGGCAGCAGCGTCACCAGCACGACGACCATGGCGACGACATTGGTGACCGGACGCTGCCGCGGTCTGATCAGCTCCTCCAGCATCCAGATCGGCACAGTCTGCTGCTGGCCGGCGGTGAAGGTGGTGACGATGACCTCGTCGAAGGACAGCGCAAAGGCCAACATGCCGCCGGCAAGCAGCGCGGTTGCAATGTTGGGCAGCACGACATGCCTAAACGTCTGAAAACCGTCGGCGCCGAGATCCATCGAGGCCTCGATCATCGAGCCTGAGGTGCGGCGAAAACGGGCGACGGCATTGTTGTAGACGACGACCACGCAGAAAGTGGCGTGGCCGAGCACGATCGTCCAGAACGAGAACGGGATGTCGGCGAGCGCAAAAGCCGAGCGCAGCGCGATGCCGGTGATGATGCCGGGCAGCGCGATCGGCAGGATGACGAGCAATGAAATCGCCTCGCGGCCGAAGAAGCGCGTCCGCGAAACCGCAGCGGCGCAGAGCGTGCCAAGAACCAGTGCGATTGCGGTCGAAATGGCGGCGACGCGGATCGACAGCGACAGCGCCTCCCAGACATCCGGCCTGTTCCAGGTGACGGCGAACCATTGCGTGGTCAAGCCGGGCGGCGGCCACACAAAACTCTTCTCTTCGGTGGTGAAGGCATAGACGAAGATCAAAAGGATCGGCAGGTGCAGGAAGAGCAGGCCGCAGGCGGCGGCGATCTTCAGCCCGAGCGGAGCGGATTGGCCGCGATCAGAGCGCATCGAAAGCTCCCATGCGCTTGGCGCCCCACAGATAGAAGCCCATGATGACGATGGGCACCACGGTGAAGGCGGCGGCTAAAGGAATATTGCCGGCGGTGCCTTGCTGCGAATAGACGGCCTGGCCGATGAACAGGCGCGAGGTGCCGATGATCTGCGGGATGATGTAGTCGCCCAATGTCAGCGAGAAGGTGAAGATCGAGCCAGCGACGATGCCCGGCAGCGCCAGCGGGAAGAGCACGTTGCGGAAGGTTTGGCCGGGCGAGGCGCCGAGATCGGACGAGGCCTCGACGAGGTTGCCGGGAACGCGTTCCAGCGCCGCCTGCACAGGCAGGATCATGAACGGCAGCCAGACATAGACGAAGACGATGAAGGTCCCGGTGAAGGAGACCGACAGCGAGTTGCCGCCGACGATCGGCAACGACAGCCAGGCATCGAGCAGCCACAGCAGGCCGAGCTTGCCTAACAGCCAGGTGAGAATGCCTTCCTTGGCGAGGATCAGCTTCCAGGCGTAGATCTTGACCAGATAGCTCGACCAGAGCGGCAGCATGACGCCGAGATAGAACAGCGCCTTCCAGCGGCCGCGCGCATAGCGCGCCGCGTAATAGGCGATGGGGAACGCGATGACCGCGGAGGCGAGCGTCACGAGCGCCGCCATCGTCACCGTGCGCAGGATGATGTCGAGATTGGCGGCCTGGAACAGGTCGCCATAGGTCTTCAGCGTGAACTCGCGGTTGATCAGGCCGGAGAACTCGTCGATCGAGAAAAAGCTCTGCAAAAGCAGCGCGAAAAGCGAGCCTATATAGACGATGCCCAGCCACAGAAGCGGCGGCAGCAGCATGAGCAGCAAGAGAAGTATCGGCCGGCGCCATAAAAGGTCGGAGAGCGCCCCGCGCATGCCGCCGTTGCCGGGCAGGATGGCGGGCACAGGCTTGGATTGAAGAGCGGCGATTGTCATCGAGCCGCACCGACGATCAGATCAACGGCGGCAAGGCCGAGATCCTTCACACCCAGCTCTGACCCGGCCATCTCCCCGCGAGGAGGGAGGTCAGCAGCTCGTCTGCCCCGCCAGTTCTGCAACGCCGAAGATTGGCGAAGCGAGTGGCGACAGCCAATCTCCCCCCTTGCGCGGGAGATGTCCGGCAGGACAGAGGAGGGTGCTTTGCACAAACCGCAATCATGCCGACTCGTCCATCAGATGCAGGTGCTCGCGGTTGAAGGTGAGCATCACCGCCTCGCCTTCGGCAGGGAGCGCGGTCCCCGCCGGCACCATGGCATGCAGCCTCAGCCCATCGGCATCGAGCGCCAGCCTTGTGGTGGCGCCGAGATAGTTGGTCCCGACCAGACGCGCGGCAACGCCATCGCCGCTCGTGGCGCCCGATACGCGGATGGATTCAGGCCTGAGGCTGCCCCAGCGATGCTGGCCGGAATAGCGCTGCACGAAATCCGGCGGCAGCACGTTGGACGAGCCGACGAAATCGGCGACGAAGCGCGTCCTCGGCCGCTGGTAAATGTCCTCCGGCGTGCCGACCTGCATGATTCTGCCGTCGTTGAAGACGGCAACACGGTCGGCCATGGAAAGCGCTTCGCCCTGGTCGTGAGTGACGAAGACGAAGGTGATGCCGAGCACCTTCTGCAGCGACTTCAGTTCCTCCTGCATGTTCTCGCGCAGCTTGAGGTCAAGCGCGCCGAGCGGCTCGTCGAGCAGCAGCACCTTGGGCTGGTTGACGAGCGCCCGGGCAAGCGCGACGCGCTGTCGTTGGCCGCCGGAGAGTTGGCCGGGGCGCCGGGCCCCATAGCCCGGCAGGCGTACCAGCGAGAGCGCCTCTTCCGCCGCCTTCAGCCGTTCGACCCTGCCGACGCCCTTGACCATCAGCCCGTAAGCGACGTTGTCGAGCACGTTCAGATGCGGGAACAGCGCGTAGTCCTGGAATACGGTGTTGACGTTGCGGCGATAGGGCGGAACGCCTTCGGCCCGCTCGCCGAAGATGGAGATCGAGCCGGCCGTCGGCTGCTCGAAGCCGGCGATCAAACGCAGGCAGGTCGTCTTGCCGGAACCGGACGGCCCGAGCATGGCGAAGAACTCGCCCGGCGCGATGTCGAGATCGACCGCATCGACGGCGCGCACGCTGCCGAAATGGCGCGAGACTTGTTTGAAGGAAACGGCGGAGGTCATGATCTGTCCTGAAGGTTCAGGCTCTCAAATTCGGGCGTCTGTGCTGCCCCTCGTCCGCCTGCCGGCACCTTCTCCGCGTGAAAGACGGGGAGAAGGGACAAACTCCAGCGCTGGCGCCCCCTCTCCCCGTTCTTCACGGGGAGAGGGTAAGGGTGAGGGGCAGCGCCAACTTCTAAAGGCCAGGCGAACTCACCGCCCGCCGATGACGCCGATATAGTCCGACACCCAGCGGTAATAGGGCACGCACTTGTCATTCTGGCTGGCGCATTTCGAGATCGGCGTCTTCCAGAACTTGATCTTCTCGAAATTGTCGTAACCGTTGGTCTTGCAGCCCTCGTCGCCGAGCAGTTCATTGCCCTTGCAGGCGGCGGGCACGACCGGCAGCGAGCCGAACCAGGACGACACATCGCCCTGGACCTTGGGCGAGAGCGAGTGCTCGAGCCACATATAGGCGCAGTTCGGATGGGCGGCGTCGGCTTCCATCATGGTGGTGTCGGCCCAGCCGGTCACGCCCTCCTCCGGCACGGTCGAGGCGACCGGCTTCTTGGCGGCGATCAGCGTGTTCACCTGATACGGCCACGAGCCGGAGGCGACGACGCCTTCGTTCTGGAAATCGTCGACCTGGATCGCGGCGTCATGCCAGTAGCGGCCGACCAGGGTGCGCTGGGTGCGCAGCAGATCGAGCGCCGCCTTGTACTGGTCTTCGCTGAGCTCGTACGGATCCTTGATGCCCAGTTCCGGCTTGTGGAACATCAGGTAGTTGGCGGCATCGGCAATATGGATCGGGCCGTCATAGGCCTGGACACGACCCTTGTTCGACTTGCCGTCGGGCAGCTTCATCTCCTCGAAAACGACGTTCCAGCTCTTGGGCGCTTCCTTGAAGACCGTGGTGTTGTACATCAAGATGTTCGGGCCCCACTGGTAGGGCACGCCGTAATGCACCTTGTCGACGGTGAACCAGGGCGCGTCCTTGAGACGGTCGTCGACCGTCTTCCAGCTCTTGATGAGGTCGGTGTTGATCGGCTGCACGCGCTTGCCGGCGACGAGGCGCAGCGAAGCATCACCAGAAGCCGTCACCAGGTCGAAGCCGCCTTCGTTCATCAGCGAGACCATCTCGTCCGACGTATTGGCGGTCTTGACGTTGACCTTGCAGCCGGTCTCCTTCTCGAAGGCGGTCACCCAGTCGTAGTTCTTGTCGGTCTCGCCCCGCTCGATATAGCCCGGCCAGGCGACGATATTCAGTTCGCCCTCGCCCTTGCCGACTTCCTTGACCTGGGCGATCGCCTGACCCGAGAAGGTCAGCGCAACCGTCAACGCCGTGCATGACTTCAGGAATGCATTCATCATCGATCTCCCATTTTGGCGCATGACCCCGAAACCGATCCGGTTTTCAACAAGGATCACACGCAAACCTGAACGCCAGAGTTCCCATCACCCCGGCAGCCGCGCTCCCGAGCGGCTTTGTTCCCTGAGCGAAAAGTGCTGTGAAAATTCCGGTTTCGCAAATCCATTTATCAGAAAGCCGATATCGGATTTTCCGATACTCTTTCCGACGCCATTCCGGACGGAAGGTTGCGGCGAAGTGGCCGAGCCCAACCGTTCACACTTTGCTGGAATTGCTCTGATCAGAGCCGCTGCCGGACCATGCGCTGCGATTGGGCAAGTCCGATGAAGTCACGGGCGGCCTGCGGCAGGCTGGAACCGCGGCGCCAAACCATGCCGACCTGGACGACCGGAAGCGAGCCGGAGATATCGCGGGATTCGATGCGGTCGCCTTCCAGCGACCAGGGACGATAGACGAGATCTGGCAGCAGCGCCACGCCGGCGCCGGTGGCGACGAGGCTGCGCACGGCCTCGACGGAGCGGGTGCGGAAGGCGACATGCGGTCTCGCACCGAGCGCCGACAGCAGCTTGCCGGTGTTCTCCTCGATCTCGTCGACGGTCAGCATGATCAGCGGTTCGGAAGCGATGTCGCCGATCGAGATAATGTCGGCGCTGGCGAGCTTGTGGCTGAGCGGCAGCCAGAGCCGATAGGCCGAGACTTCGAGGATTTCCGACTGCAGCGCGGTGCGATCGCGCAAATTCGACGTGACCATGACGGCGATGTCGAGCTTGCCGCCGACCAGCAGGTGCTCGAGATAGTCGCCATTGTCCTCGATCGCCGAGACTTCGACGCTCGGATAGGCGCGGCGGTAGCGAGCCAGCAGATCGGAGAGCACGTAGCCGGCAACAAGCGAGGTGACGCCGAGCTGCAGCCGCCCGCCCGCGGTGAGTTGATCGCCGAGGAAAGCGCGGCGCGCATCGGAAACGTCGGCCAGGATTTTCGTCGCGTGGCGCAGGAACTGGTGCCCCTTATGCGTGATGTTGAGGCCGCGCGGGTGGCGGTCGAACAGCTCGACGCCGAGATCGCTCTCCAGCTCCTTGATCGCCTCGGTGACCGAGGATTGCGAGATGGAGAGGTTCTGCGCGGCGCCCGAGACCGTGCCTTGCTCGGCGACGGCGACGAAGAACTGGAGCTGGCGGATGGTGAAGGCCATGACCCGACTAAACACCGGCGCGGCCGGGAAGGAAAGCCGTTGGCGCATCCGGCGCTAGGCCGTCGCAATGCTGAGACGCGCGCCGGCCTGGCTGAGCGCGGCGGCGATGTCGCGCGGCGGCGGCTGGTCGGTGGCAAGCTCGGAGAAACCGTCGAAGCCGCAGACCTGAACCAGGCCCTGCCGGCCGAACTTGGTATGGTCGGTGACGACCAGCGTGCGTTGCCCGCGCGACAACACCATGCGGGCGAATTCCGCCTCCTCCAGCTCGTAGTCGGTCAGGCCGGCGACGGCGTCGACCGCGCCGATGGAGATCACCGCGTGGCTGACCGAGAAGCGGCTTACGAATTCGATCGCCGCGACTCCGAGGGCCGCGCCTGAATCGCTGCGCAGCTCGCCGCCGGCCATATAGACCTTGTTGCCGTTCACCGTCGCCAGCGTACGGGCGATGTCGGACGAATTGGTGACCACCGTCAGGCGGCGATGGCCGAGCAGTTCGCGCGCCAGGAAGGACGTGGTGGTGCCGGTGTCGAGCATGATGGACTCGCCGTCGCGGATGGTGGCCGCGACCATGCGGGCAATCAGACGCTTTGCTTCGGCATTCTCGCGCATGCGGCGCTCGAACGGCGCCTCGCCTGTCATAGAGCGCAGGCTGACGGCGCCATGCATCTTGAGCAATGCTCCGTCATCCGTCAGCGGTTTCACGTCGCGCCTGACCGTCTCCAGCGACACGCCCAGGCGCTCGGCCAGGCTGGCGATGGTGATCGTGCCCTCCTCACCGAGGAGCCGCAGGATCTCGCCGTGGCGTTTCGAGTGGATCATGTGGATGTCCGGGATTTTGACCGATTCTACGGCATTCCTAACGCTTTTAAAGGAATTGCTCATATTTTCGGGCAAAACACCCAAAAAAGGTCACAGCTTTTTATTGACAGCAACATCACGCTGGCGTGAGATTGTTGTCGTGACAGGCTCGGAACTGCCACAGGAGGGTGATGGCAGAGCCGCAATCGACTGACCAGATTTTCTGGAACGTGCCTGACGCGAGCTTTTTTCGAATCCGCGGGGGCGGATGCCGGGATCCTAAGCCTGGCCAAGGGGCTCGTCGGTGTGGTGAGGGATATCAGTCCCGGCATCCCGCACCGACGAGGCCTTTCTTTTTTCTCTCATGGCTTTGTGAGAGACCGGCGCTTTGTCGTAAGCCGGCCGAAGCAGGACCGAACCCGTGAGCGCCGCCGTAACCACCGAAGACCGCATCCGCGCTCTGCCCTGCTGGAGCGGCGGCATCGAGATCGAGCCGCTGCCGGGCGGCCTCAGCAACGCCAACTATGTCGTTACCGACGCCGCCGGCCGGCACGTGGTGCGCTTCGGCCAGGACTTCCCGTTCCACCATGTCTTTCGCGAGCGCGAGGTGATGACGGCGCGCGCGGCGCATGCGGCCGGCTTCGCGCCGGCCGTGCACTACGCCGAGCCCGGAATTCTGGTGACCCAGTTTCTCGGCGCCAGGACCTTCCTTGCCGAGGATGTGCGCGCCGATCTCGGCCGCGTGGCGGCGCTGCTGCGGCGCTTTCACCGCGAGATGCCGAACCACGTCTCCGGCGCCGGTTTCATGTTCTGGGTCTTTCATGTCATCCGCGACTATGCGCGCACGCTCGAGGAAGGTGGCAGCCGCAAGAAGGACGAGCTGCCGCGCTATCTCGCTTTAGCCGACGAGCTCGAACGGGCGCAGAAGCTTTTGCCGATCGTCTTCGGCCACAATGATCTTTTGCCGGCCAACATCCTCGACGACGGCAAGCGGCTGTGGCTGATCGATTTCGAATATGCCGGCTTCAACACGGCCATGTTCGACCTGGCCGGGGCCGCCTCGAATGCGGGCATGAGCGACGAGGAATCCTTCGCCTTCCTGACCGCCTATTTCATGAAGGAGCCGGACAGCGAGATCCGCCGCTCGCACGCGGCCATGCAATGCGCCTCGCTGCTGCGCGAGGCAATGTGGAGCATGGTCTCCGAGATTTATCTCGACGCGCCCGGCATCGATTACGTCGCCTATACCGAAGAGAACCTGGTGCGGCTCGACGCTGCACTGGAAAACTACCGGACGAGATACGGGACAAGATCATGACTTTGCCCAGCCATGCCGGGATCGTGGTCATCGGCGGCGGCATCATCGGCTGCTCGACCGCCTATCATTTGGCGCGCGACCACAAGGCCGACGTGGTGCTGCTGGAGCAAGGCAAGCTGACCTCGGGCTCGACCTGGCACGCGGCCGGACTGGTCGGGCAGCTGCGCTCGTCGGCCTCGATAACCCGCGTGCTCAAATATTCCGTCGAGCTCTATAAGGGGCTCGAGGCCGAAACGGGACTGGCGACCGGCTGGAAAATGACCGGGTGCCTCAGGCTCGCCACCAACGCCGATCGCTGGACCGAGTTCAAGCGATTGGCGACGACGGCAAAAAGCTTCGGCATGGACATGCAGCTGCTGTCGCCCGCCGAGGTGAAGCGCATGTGGCCGCTGATGGAAACCGGCGACCTCGTCGGCGCCTCCTGGCTGCCGACCGACGGTCAGGCCAGCCCCTCCGATATCACGCAATCGCTCGCCAAGGGCGCGCGCATGCATGGCGCAAAACTGTTCGAGGACGCGCGCGTCACCGGATTCGAGATGACGGGCGGACGCATCACCGCGGTGAAGACCGAAAAGGGCGACATTGCCTGCGACAGAGTGGTGAACTGCGCTGGGCAATGGGCAAGGCAGGTCGGCGCGATGGCCGGCATCAACGTGCCGCTGCAGCCGGTCAAGCACCAGTACATCATCACCGAG
This sequence comes from Mesorhizobium sp. M1A.F.Ca.IN.022.06.1.1, assembly GCF_003952605.1. NCBI lineage: Bacteria > Pseudomonadati > Pseudomonadota > Alphaproteobacteria > Hyphomicrobiales > Phyllobacteriaceae > Mesorhizobium > Mesorhizobium sp. M1A.F.Ca.IN.022.06.1.1. The sequence goes on from NZ_CP034455.1 coordinate 2,608,414, forward strand.
AAGATCGAAGGGCTGGCCAACGACGCGCCGACAATCCGCGACCCCGACCGCCGCACCTATTTCAAGGAAGAGGTCGGCGGGCTGGTGATGGGCGGCTATGAGCCGAACCCGCAGGCCTGGACGACTGAGCTCCCCGGGGGCGACGTGCCCAACGACTGGGAGTTCCGCCTGTTCGATGATGATTACGACCACTTCGAGCAGCATATGGCGCAGGCGATCGAGCGGGTGCCGGCGCTGGCCAATGTCGGCGTGAAGCAAATGATCAACGGGCCGGAGAGCTTTACCCCGGACGGCAATTTCATCCTTGGTGTCGCGCCCGAATGCGCCAACATGTTCGTCGGCGCCGGCTTCAACGCCTTCGGCATCGCGTCCGGCGGCGGCGCCGGCTGGGTGCTGGCGCAATGGGTGGTCGACGGCGAGGCGCCGCTCGACCTCTGGGTGGTCGACATCAGGCGTTTTTCCAACCTGCACCGCGACCGGCAATGGGTCTGCGACCGCACGCTCGAGGCCTATGGCAAGCACTACACCATCGGCTTCCCGCATGAGGAATATCTCTCGGGCCGGCCGCGCATCGTCTCGCCGCTCTATGAGCGGCTGAGAGAGCACCGCGCCGTGTTCGGCTCGAAGCTCGGCTGGGAGCGGCCGAACTGGTTCGCGCCCGACGGCGTAGAGCCGGAAGACGTCTATTCAATGGGCCGGCAGAACTGGTTCGAGGCGGTCGGCGAGGAACATCGGCATGTGCGCGAGAAAGTCGGCATCTTCGACCAATCCTCCTTTGCCAAATATGAGATGACCGGGGCCGATGCGCTGAGGGCGCTCGACTGGATCTGCGCCAACGACATCAACAAGCCGGTCGGCCGGCTGACCTATACGCAGCTTCTCAACACGCGCGGCGGCATCGAAGCAGACCTCACGGTGGCACGGCTCGGCGAGGACAGGTTCTACATCGTCACCGGCACCGGTTTCCGCACGCATGATTTTTCGTGGATCGGCGACCATCTCGGCCAGGGACTCGACGCGGCGCTCAAAGACGTGACCGAGGATTTCGGCACGCTGTCGCTGATGGGGCCACGTGCCCGCGACGTGCTGTCGGCGGTAACGGGTGCGGATGTCTCCAACGCCGCCTTCCCCTTCGGCCACGCGCGCGAGATCGACATCGCCGGCCACACCGTGCGGGCGCTGCGGGTGACCTATGTCGGCGAGCTCGGCTGGGAGTTGCATGTGCCGATCGCCGCGACGGGCGAGATTTTTGATGCCCTGATGGCAGCCGGGAAACAGCATGGCATCCGCCCGGTCGGCTACAGGGCGCTGGAATCGCTGCGGCTGGAAAAGGGCTATCGCGCCTGGGGGGCGGACATCACGCCGAACGACACGCCGCAGGAAGCGGGCCTGGGCTGGGCGGTGAAGCTCAGGAAGAACAACGACTTCATCGGGCGGCGGGCGCTGGAGAAGGCGGCCGGCCAGCCGCTGGCAAAACGTTTTGCCGGCTTCACGGTCGACGATCCGGACGTCGTCCTGGCCGGACGCGAGACGATCCTGCGCAACGGCCAACCGGTCGGCTATCTCACCAGCGGCGGCTATGGCTATACGGTGGAGAAGAACATCGGCTATGGCTATGTGCGCAACGCCGATGGCGTCAGCGACGACTTCCTCGCCTCCGGCGCCTATGAACTGGTGGTGGCGATGGAGTGCACGCCGGCAAAGATCCATCTCGAGCCGATGTACGATCCGGCCGGAGAGAAGATAAAGGCTTAAGCGAGGAAAGCGGTCAGCCGACGCGCAGCACGAGGCCTCTGCTTGGCACCGCATCGCCCTCGCCGGGCATCGACGCGTAAGGCCGTGTCTCTTCAAGCCGGGTTATGACGTCCTCCGCTTCGAGCACGGCGATCCGCTCGGCAAAGCCGGCCTGCCAGAGCGTGTTCTTGATCGTCAGCACGATGATGCCGCCTGGACGGCAGATGCGGATCAGCTCGTCCAGCCCCTCGACGCCGACATGGCCGGAGGTGAAGACGCCGGCCGAGACGATGCCGGCGTAGGCGCCATCAGCGAATGGCAAGGCGCCGCCCAGCGCCAGACGATGCAGCGCCGTGTAGACGCCCTTGGCGCCGGCCTTGTCCAGCATGCCTTGCGAGATGTCGAGCGCCTCGACACGTGGATAGCCTGTGATGGCGAGCCATTCGCCGAGCAGCCCGGTGCCGGCGCCGGCGTCGAGCACGGGTTCCGCGCCGCGCGGCAGATGGCGGGCAAGCAGGGCCAGGCAGATGGTCGGATGGCGATAGCCGGCCGCCGACATATCGGCGTCGTAAGTTTCGGCCCAGCTATCGTAGATTGCGGCCACTTCGTCCGGCCGTGTTGCGGCATAGGCCGCGCTTAGCGCGCTGTTGTGCTTGCCGTCCGCCATTGCCGCTCCCGCCGCCGATTCGTGTCGGCCATGGTAGCCAAGCGGCAAAAACTGTGGAACCGTTCCGCCATAAACATGGCGTGATGGTTAAGGGGGTGACGATGGAAGAGGCGCGCGCGGCGCTGGCCGCCATTCCGGCGCTTGCCAGGTATAAGGGTCCGCTGGAGCGGCTGGGCGGCCTTACCAACCGTGTCTACAAGGCCGGCGAGGTCTGCCTGCGCATTCCCGGCAAGGGCACGGAGGAATATATCAACCGCGCCAACGAGGCGGTGGCGGCGCGCGAGGCGGCCAAGGCCGGCGTCAGCCCGGAGGTGCTTTTTGCCGACCCGCATCCGCGCCGGGCGAGCCGGCTGTCGCCGGCAGGGAAGTCCGGCGCGCGCGGGCGCAGCCTTCCGAAAGCTGCATTCGTCCGGCGCGGTCTTCCCCTTCCGCTTCGAGCTGTTTGCGATGATCGACGACTATCTGAAAGTGCTGTCGACCAAGGATGTGGTCCTGCCGCCCGGCTACCACGACGTGGTGCGCGAGGCGGGCAGCGTGCGCGAAGCATTGGTCACGCACCCGATCCAGCTTGCTGCCTGCCACTGCGATCCGCTCTGCGAAAACTTTCTCGATACCGGGGAGCGGATGTGGATCGTCGACTGGGAGTACTCCGGCATGAACGATCCGTTGTGGGATCTCGGCGACCTCTCGGTCGAAGGCAAGTTCGACGCCGGCCAGGATGAAGAGATGATGCGCGCCTATTTCGGCGGCGACGCAAGGCCGGCCGAGCGCGGCCGCGTCGTCATCTACAAGGCCATGTGCGACCTGCTCTGGACGCTTTGGGGACTTATCCAGCTCGCCAACGACAACCCGGTCGACAATTTCCGCGCCTATGCGGACGGACGCTTCGCCCGCTGCAAGGCGCTGATGGAGACGCCGGAGTTTTCACGGCACCTCGCCGCAATACGAAAGGGCTAATTGACGCCCTTCGGCACATTCTCGGGCGGCACGACGGTCTCGACCACCTTCTGGCGATGGAAGATGAAGATGCCGGCGAGCACAACGATGGCCGAGCCGGCGAGTATCCGCGGGCTCGGCACATCGCCGAAGAAGACCAGGCCGAAGACAATGGCCCACAGGAGCAGGCTGTAATGCAGCGGCGCCAGCGTTGACGCCGGCGCCAGCTTCAGCGCGCGGGTGATCATCAGATGGGCGGCGCAGGAGACAATGCCGAGCAAAAGCATGGCGCCGAAATCGAGCGCCGACGGCGTACGCCAGGCGCCGATGGTCAGAACGCCGCCGACAATCAACGTGCCGATGGTCTGCCAGGTGACCAGCGTCGTGTCACTGGTTCCGCGCAAACGCCGGCCGAGAATGATGGCGAAGCCGAAGGCAATGCTGCCGATCAGCGCATAGGCCGATGACAGCGAAAACGCGGCCGACGATGGCTTCAGGATAATCAGCACACCGCAGAAGCCGACCAGGATCGCCAGCCAGCGCCGCCAGCCGACCTTCTCGCCGAGCAGGAGATGCGAGAGCGCGGCGACATAGATCGGTCCGGCCATGTAGAAGCTCATCACGTCCGCGAGCGGCAGATAGACGACCGCGGCATAGAACAGCCCGGTGTCAAGCGTGGTCGCCGCGACGCGCAGGACCTGCAGCACCGGCCTTTCCACCTGAAAAAGCTTGCCCGCGCCCTGGTTGGCGATCATCGGCCCGAGCACCAAGAAGGCGCCGATGGAGCGAACCAGCACCACTTGGCCGACCGAGAAGGAAGCGACCAGCCATTTGCCCATCGCGTCGTTCAGCGCGAACATGAAGTCGCCGGCCAGCATCAAGAGAATGCCGGCGAGCAGGACATTCTTGATCGTGAGATTGCGGGCGAGGAACTGGGCCATGCCCGGCTCCCTACTCGCAATCTGTCGCTTTGAGGAGGAAAATTCGAACGATCCGTAAGACCAGCGGCGGAAATCGGCTGGCGCTACGCGGATTTGTGCCTGCGGTTGACGCTCTCCGGCCGACCGGCAATCGACAGCCGCGTCTCCTGTCGGGTCCGTTCGGCTACCACCTTGCCCTTGGCGATGACACAGAGGCGCTCGGGGCGCAGGCGGACGGCCTCGATCGGATTGCCGGCGTCGAGCACGACAAGGCTCGCCCGCTTGCCGACGGCCAGACCGAGATGATCAAGCCCCATGATGGCGGCGTTGACGCTGGTGACCATGTCGAAGCAGCGCGTCATGTCGGCCGGGCTCGACATCTGCGCGACATGCAGGCCCATGAAGGCCACGTCGAGCATGTCCGCCGTGCCCAGCGAATACCATGGGTCGAGCACGCAGTCCTGGCCCCAGCCGACGCGGATGCCGAGCGCCAGCATCTCCTTCACGCGGGTCAGGCCGCGCCGCTTGGGGAAAGTATCGTGGCGCCCCTGCAGCATGATGTTGATCAGCGGATTGGGGATCGCAGAGACGCCGGCCTCGGCGATCAGCGGCAACAGCTTCGAGACGTAGTAATTGTCCATGGAATGCATCGAGGTGAGGTGCGAGCCCGCCACCCTACCCTGCAGGCCGAGGCGCTGCGTTTCATAGGCAAGCTGCTCGATGTGGCGCGAAAGCGGGTCGTCTGTCTCGTCGCAATGCATGTCGACCATCAGGCCGCGCTTCGCCGCAATCTCGCAGAGCTCCGTCACCGAGCGGGTGCCGTCGGCCATGCTGCGCTCGAAATGCGGGATGCCGCCGACGATGTCGACGCCCATATCCAGCGCCCGGATTGTGTTTTCGCGGGCCGTCGGCGAGCGATAAAACCCGTCCTGCGGAAAGGCGACCAGCTGCAGGTCGATATAGGGCGCGACCGTTTTCTTCACATCCAGCAGAGCTTCCACGGCAAGCAGCCGGTCGTCGCAGACATCGACATGGGTGCGGATGGCAAGCAGGCCCATCGACACCGCCCAGTCGCAATAGGCGAGCGCGCGGTCGCGCACCGCCTCATGCGTCAGGAGCGGCTTCAACTCGCCCCAGAGCGCAATCCCTTCGAGCAGCGTGCCCGAAGCGTTGATGCGCGGAATGCCATAGGAGAGCGTGGCGTCCATATGGAAATGCGGATCGACGAAGGGCGGCGAGACGAGATTGCCGCGCGCGTCGACCTCGCTCCGAGCTGCGCCTTGCAACTGAGGCTCGATCGCGGCGATGGTTTCGTCAGCGATGCCGATATCGGCGATCCTGCCGTCCGGCAGCGTGCCGCCGCGCACGATGAGGTCGAAATCCATGTCGTTATCCCTTTGGTAGAATCAGCGTTATCGTGATCGGAAAGGCGGCCCGCCGCAGCGGTTTCTTCCCTGCCGGCGTTTCCTCCGGCGCCAACTCGCTCTATAAGCCGCCTCTCGCCCCCGTGGCGAATCCGAAATTTGCTAAGCCAGACACAGGATCGGCCGTTTGTTTTTCTTCTTCCGCTCGACGGAGAACCAGCGCCTTGTCGCAAGGCTGGTACGAGAATCTTTCCGGGAGCATAAATTCGGCTATGGCGCGGCTATTGTGTCGATGCTGGTGGTGGCCGCCATGACGGGGGCCAGCGCATGGATCCTGAAGGAGATCACCAACGAATTCGTGGTCTACAAGAGAGCGGATCGCGTCAACCTGATCGCGGCCGCGGTCGCCGCTATCTTCGTCCTCAAGGGCCTGGCGACCTTCGTTCAGGCCTATTTCATGAGCCGGGTCGGCAATGCCATCATCGCCGATAGGCAGCGAAAGATCTATGACCGGATCCTGGCGCAAGGCATCGAATTCTACCATTCGACCTCGTCGTCCGACCTGATCACCCGCATGACCAACAACGCCCAAGCCGCGCGCAGCGTGCTCGACCTCGTCGTCACGTCCTATGTGCGCGATCTGGTGACGTTGATCGTGCTGGTCGCAGTGATGGTCTGGGAGCAGCCGGCGCTGTCGCTGATCTGCTTCGTCGTCGGACCGGTGGCGATCTACGGCGTCAACAGCATTCTCAAGCGCGTGCGCCAGATCGCCAAGATGGAATTCCGCTCGCTCGGCCAGATCGTGCATGTGATGCAGGAAACGGCAATCGGCGTGCGCGTCGTCAAATCCTTCAATCTCGAAGGCGCGATGCGCAAGCGCATGTACAAGGCCGTGTCGGACGTCCAGAACCGCGCCAACAACATCGCGACGCTCGAGGCAGCCACCAGCCCGGTGATGGAAACGCTTGCCGGTCTGGCGATTGCCGGCGCAGTCTTCATCAGCGGCTTCCTGGTGCTGCAGGGCGGCCAGATGCCGGGCAACATCATGGCCTTTATCGGGGCGCTGCTGCTCGCTTATGAGCCGGCAAAGCGGCTGGCGCGCGTGCGCATCTCGCTGGAGACCGGCATCGTCGGCGTGCGCATGATGTTCCAGCTTGCCGACCGGCCGCTGACGCTGGCCGAAAAGCCCGGCGCCAAGCCGCTGCAGCCGGGCCCGGGCGAAATCCGCTTCGACAATGTCAGCTTCGCCTATCCCGAGAGCCCGCCGGTTTTCGAACAGCTCAACCTGACCCTGGCGGCCGGCAAGATGACGGCGCTGGTCGGACCTTCCGGCGGCGGCAAGTCAACGATCCTCAACCTGATCATGCGCATGTACGACCCGCAAAGCGGCAAGATCATGTTCGACGGCCAGGACATCTCCCACGCCACGCTCGATTCACTCAGGCAGAAGATTGCCTATGTCAGCCAGGACACGTTCCTGTTCGCCGGCACCATCATGCACAACATACGCCTCGGGCGTCAGGACGCGACCGACGAGGAGGTGATCGCCGCGGCCAAGGCCGCCAACGCGCATCACTTCATCAGCGCCATGGCCAAGGGCTACGAGACGGAGGTGGGCGAGAACGGCTCGTTGCTGTCCGGCGGCCAGCGCCAGCGCATCTCGATCGCGCGCGCCATGCTGCGCAATGCCGAGATCCTGCTGCTCGACGAGGCGACCAGCGCGCTGGACGCCGAATCGGAAGCGCTGTTCCGCGACGCGCTGCAGCAACTCACAGTCGGGCGCACGACCATCGTCATCGCGCATCGGCTGTCAACGGTGCATCAGGCCGACACGATCGTGGTGCTGGAAAACGGCAAGGTGCTGGAAAGCGGCCCGCACAAGTCCCTGCTCAAACAGGGCGGACTCTATCAGAAGCTTTATGAATATCAGCTGATGCCGTGACGCCGGCGCTTACCCTCCCCGTTGTGGGGAGGGTCGCTGCGCAGCAGCGGGGTGGAGGTGCGGCGCCGACCGACCCGGACCTTCGGTCCGACCTCCCCACAGAGGGGCCCACAGGGGGAGGTAGGGGGGCGCTGCCCGACTTATTATTCCGGCACTTTCCTGACAGCACCTTTGTCGGCGCTGGTGGCGAAGGCGGCGTAGGCGCGCAGCGCCGTCGTCACCTTGCGCTTGCGCTTTTCCTCAGGCTTCCAGGCATCCGCGCCCTTGGCCGCCATAGCCTTGCGGCGGGCGTCGAGCTTGGCTTCGCTGACGGCGAGATGGATCTTGCGGTTCGGGATGTCGATCTCGATCGTGTCGCCTTCCTGAACCAGGCCGATCAGCCCGCCCTCGGCGGCTTCCGGCGAGACGTGGCCGATCGACAGACCCGACGTGCCGCCGGAGAAGCGGCCGTCGGTGATCAGCGCGCAGGCCTTGCCGAGGCCCTTCGACTTAAGATAGCTGGTCGGGTAGAGCATCTCCTGCATGCCGGGGCCGCCGCGCGGCCCCTCATAGCGGATGACGACGATGTCGCCCGCCTTGATCTCGTTGCCGAGGATCGCCTTGACGGAAGCGTCCTGGCTTTCGAAGACGCGGGCCGGACCGGTGAATTTCAGGATCGACTCGTCGACGCCGGCCGTCTTCACGATGCAGCCGTCGAGCGCCAGATTGCCCTTCAACACGGCGAGGCCGCCATCCTTCGAGAACGGCGTCTTGGCCGAGCGAATGACGCCCGTCTCGCGGTTCGTGTCGAGATCCTCCCAGCGGCGATCCTGGCTGAAGGCGACCTGCGTCGGCACGCCGCCGGGCGCTGCGCGGAAGAACTCGCGCACATTCTCTGCGGAAGTGCGGGCAATGTCCCAATGGTCGAGCGCTTCGCCCAGCGTTGCGGTGTGGACTGTCGGCAGATCGCGGTTGATCAGCCCGGCCTGGTCGAGCTGGCCGAGGATCGCCATGATGCCGCCGGCGCGATGAACATCCTCCATGTGCACGTCGGACTTGGCCGGCGCCACCTTGCAAAGCACCGGCACTTTGCGCGACAGCCGGTCGATATCCTCCATGGTGAAGTCGACCTCGCCCTCATGCGCGGCAGCCAGGATGTGCAGCACCGTGTTGGTCGAGCCGCCCATGGCGATGTCGAGGGCCATGGCATTCTCGAAGGCTCCCTTGGAGGCGATGCTGCGCGGCAGCGCACTGTCGTCCTCCTGCTCGTAATAGCGCTGCGCAAGATCGACGATCAGATGGCCTGCCTCGATGAACAGCCGCTTGCGATCGGCATGGGTGGCCAAAGTCGAGCCGTTGCCGGGCAGCGAGAGACCCAACGCTTCGGTCAGGCAGTTCATCGAGTTCGCCGTGAACATGCCCGAGCAGGAGCCGCAGGTCGGGCAGGCCGAGCGCTCGATCACCTTGACGTCCTCATCTGAAATTCGGTCGTCGGCCGCGGCCACCATGGCGTCGACGAGGTCGAGCGCCTGCGCCTTGCCGCCCAGCACCACCTTGCCGGCTTCCATCGGGCCGCCGGAGACGAAAACGGTCGGGATGTTGAGGCGCAGCGAGGCCATCAGCATGCCGGGCGTGATCTTGTCGCAGTTGGAGATGCAGACCATGGCGTCGGCGCAGTGCGCATTGACCATGTATTCGACGGAATCGGCGATCAGCTCGCGCGACGGGAGCGAATAGAGCATGCCGTCGTGACCCATGGCGATGCCGTCATCGACGGCGATGGTGTTGAACTCCTTGGCGACGCCGCCGGCCTTCTCGATCTCGCGCGCGACGAGCTGGCCGAGATCCTTCAGGTGCACATGGCCCGGGACGAACTGGGTGAAGGAATTGACCACCGCAATAATCGGCTTGCCGAAATCACTGTCCTTCATGCCGGTGGCACGCCACAGGCCACGGGCGCCGGCCATGTTGCGGCCATGGGTGGTGGTGCGGGAACGGTAGGCGGGCATCGGTATTTCCTTGATGGCTGGCGGCGCTCAAGCGTGGCGCGGCGGCGCTGTATTTCAGTCGGCAGCGGTTATAGCGGCCAAGGTCCGCCCTTGCCACAATTTTGCGCTGCGCCACGATTCTTCAGGAAATTTGAAAAATGCTGTCGGATCGTGCCGCGCCGAGCCGTCCTTGAGGCAGACGGCACGGAAGCCGCGCCAAATTCCCGGCGCGCCGTTTGATGATGGAGCCAACCTGAACAAGTCGGAGGAGCAAAATATGCAGAAGATCACCACCTTCCTTTGGTTCGACGGCCAGGCCGAGGAGGCTATGAACCACTACGTCGCCATCTTCAAGAATTCGAAGGTGCTTAGCGTCACGCGCTGGCCCAAGGGCCATCCCCAGGAAGGCCAGGTTCTGGTCGCCTCGTTCGAGCTCGACGGGGTACAGTTCCAAGCCCTCAACGGAGGGCCGCAATACAAGTTCACTGAGGCGATGTCGCTGTCGATCGACTGCAAAACGCAGGAAGAAGTCGATTATTTCTGGGCCAGACTCACCGAAGGCGGCGGCGAACCGGGGCGCTGCAGCTGGCTGAAGGACAAGTTCGGCGTTTCCTGGCAGGTCGTGCCGGAGCAGCTGCCGCGCCTGCTTCAGGACCCCGACAGAGCGAAGGCCGGGCGAGTGATGTCGGCGATGATGCAGATGGGCAAGATCGACATCGCCACGATCGAGGAAGCGGCGAAGGGGTGATTGCGCGTGAGTAGTGAACGGTGAATGGCGACTGGTGAGAATGCACGACTACTATTCACTATTCACTATCCACTATTCACCACAATCACGCCGCCTTGTCGCGGACCTGATAGTCCTTGACCGCGGCGAAGCGGATCGCTTTCCAGCGCTCGGCCTCGTAGTTGAGCGAGAAGGCGTGCTGGGCGAGGAAGACAGGATCGTTGTCGAGGTCGCGGGCGATGTCGCCGCGATGCGCCTCGATAAAGCGCTGCACATCCGCCCTGTCGTCGGCCGAGATCCAGCGGCAGACGGAGAAGCGCGACATCTCGAAATCCACCGGCAGCGTGTATTCGATGTTAAGCCGCTCCTTCAGAACATCGAGCTGCAGCGCGCCGACAACGCCGACGATGGCCGGCGAGCCGTCCTCAGGCGAGAACAGCTGCACGACGCCCTCCTCGGCCATCTGATGCAGCGCTTCCTTCAGCTTCTTGGCTTTCATCGCATCGCCGAGGCGGACACGGCGCAGGATTTCCGGCGCGAAGTTCGGCACGCCGCGGAACAGGATCTCCTCGCCCTCGGTCAGCGTGTCGCCGATGCGCAGCGTGCCGTGATTGGGAATGCCGACGACGTCGCCGGCGAAGGCCTCGTCGGCGGTGACGCGGGTGCGGGCGAAGAAGAATTGCGGCGCCGAGAGGCTCATCGGTTTGCCGGTGCGCACCAGCTTGGCTTTCATGCCGCGCTCCAGCTTGCCGGAGCAGACGCGGACGAACGCGATCCGGTCGCGATGGTTGGGGTCCATGTTGGCCTGGATCTTGAAGACGAAGGAGGTCATCTTCCCCTCGGTCGCCTCGACCGTGCGTTCATCGGCTGCCTGGGCCCGCGGCGGCGGCCCGTAGGCGCCGAGCGCCTCGATCAGGTCGCGCACTCCATAATTGCGCAGCGCCGAGCCGAAATAGACCGGCGTCAGATGGCCTTCGCGGAAGGCGTCTATGTCGAGAGGTCTGCACGCTTCCCGCGCGAGCTCCAGTTCCTCGATGAAGTCGTTGCGCTCGTTTTCCGGCAAAAGCCCGGCGACGCGGTTGGAATCCGGGCCGTTTACGGGCGTGCGCTCCTTCTCGTCATCGCTCCGGCGCACCGCGTTCTGCGCCAGGTGATAGGTGCCCGAAAAGGTCTTGCCGCGGCCGATCGGCCAGGTAACCGGTGCTGTGTCCAGCGCCAGCTTCTGCTCGATCTCGTCGAGGATTTCGAACGGATCGCGGCTCTCGCGGTCCATCTTGTTGACAAAGGTGATGATCGGGATGTCGCGCAGCCGGCAGACCTCGAACAGTTTCAGCGTGCGCGGCTCGATGCCCTTGGCGGCGTCGATGACCATGACGGCCGAATCCACCGCAGAGAGCGTGCGGTAGGTGTCGTCGGCGAAATCCTCATGGCCGGGCGTGTCGAGCAGGTTGAAGACGTTGTCGTCATATTCGAAGGTCATCACCGAGGTGACGACCGAGATGCCGCGCTCGCGCTCGATCTTCATCCAGTCGGACCGGGTCTGGATGCGATCTTTCTTGGCCTTGACCTCGCCGGCAAGCTGGATGGCACCGCCGAACAGAAGCAGCTTTTCGGTGAGCGTGGTCTTGCCGGCATCGGGGTGGGCGATGATCGCGAAAGTGCGGCGGCGCGATACCGCCTGTTCGATGTCTTCTGCCAATTTTTGGAATCCTGTCTGTGGCGCGGGCTTCTAGCAGCGCATTTTGGGCGTGTCGACAGTTTCGGGCAGACTGGCACCGCCGAACAGCGTAGTCGATGTGGCCTGACAGGAACCTTAGGCCGTTCAGGTTCGCTCGCGATGACGGTCCTGGCGGCCCAACCGGGTAGCTAAACGTATCTCCGCCCCCTCGATGCCGATGTCGCGCAGCAGATAGTCCGGCAATTCGTACAGCGTGGCCCGACCCCTGCGATTTCGCAGGATGCGCGCAAGCACGCCTCCGCCGGAACGGCAGATTTCGAAGATCGCAACGAGGAACCGTCCGAGCGCGGAGTGGTTGGCCGCAAGCTCCTGTCCAAGGATGGTCATGGTTTATCCTCCTCTGTTGGAATGATGAAATCGGGAGGGCCAGACTGGCCCTCCCGAAGGTTTGGCCGACAGAAGATCAGGATCGATCGTGCTCGCAGCTGGCCTGCAGGCACTTCACGATCGGTCGCCCCGTCAGGCGGCGGCGTATGCCGTCGTCGGATCGAACAGGCGCTTCACCTGCGTGATCTTGGTGGCCGGGAAGCCGCTCATCTTGGCGTGGCGCTGAATGATCGCCTCGTCCTTGGCGAGGTAGACGCAGAAGGTCTTGTCATCCGCGACGAAGGATTCGACCCACTGAATGTCCGGGCCGAGCTCGGCGAGAACGGCGTTCGAGGCCTTGGAGGCGTCGCGAAGCTGCTCGCGCTCGAAGGTGCCGACCTTGGGAATTTCACGTTCGATGATGTATTTCTGCATTTCGCAATCTCCTTGATCTTGGGTTCAAATGCCTCCGGACGCTCGACCAGATTCGATGCCGGTGACATTCCCGGGGCCGCTGAGCTAAACTGCAGCATGGCTCGCCGGGCAGACGGAGAATTGCGCAAGAGGCGGCCGACAGTCCTTACGCCGTCCTTATCTTCTTCCGATCCTTTGCCTACTGCCGTTACAGGATTGCTGCCGATGGGAACTTATTGCTTCGGCGACTTCGAGCTTAACGAGGACGCTCGCGCCCTCCGTCTCGCCGGAAGCGAGATCGAGGTGCAGCCCCTGGTCTTCGATTTCCTCGCCATGCTGCTGCGGCACCGGGACCGGGCCATGAGCAAAGACGAATTGCTTGAAACGCTATGGCCGGGCGTGACGGTGACGGAAGCTTCGTTGCAGCGCGTGGCTAGCCTTGCCCGCGGCGTTCTTCGCCAGGGCGGCATGGAAACGGCGCTGCGCAACCTGCCCCGCTTCGGCTACCGGATTTGCCTCGACCTGCCGCCCATTTCGGCGAACGGGCCGGCCGGCGCGGGCGGCAAGCTTTCGAGCCCCGGTTCACCGGTTCTATCGGCACGCGAAGCTGTTGCTGTCAGAAAATGGCACGAGGCCGCGGCCTGCTTCACCGAAGCGGATGCCGCTGGCGAGCTGCTGACGGCCGATCTCGAGGAATGGGCACTTGCGCTGGAGTGCATGGGGCGCCCGGCTGAAGCCATCCCGCTTCTGGCGCGCGCGGTGACTGCCTACGGCGTGGCCGGCGAGCGCTTGCGAGCGGCGTCCCCGGCAGTCGGCCTGGCCAGGGTTCATCTGGAGAGAGGGGAACTTGCCGTCGCCAAGGGCTGGCACAAGCGGGCGGCACAGCTGATCGATGGCGCAACCGACAGCAGGGAGCACGGCCTGTGGTGCTGGATGGGCGCGCGCATCATGGGCGCGGAAGCCGAGCCGGAGCAGGCGCTTGCGCTTGCCGAACAGGCTTTCGCGGTTGGCAGAGATCTCGAAGATCCGGTCGTGGAGTCGCTTGGGCTGATCTACCGCGGCTTTTTCAAGCTCTGCCTCGGTGAAACCAAATCCGGCCAGGAGGATCAGGATTTCGCCGCCGCGCTCGGCCTCTCCAGCGACGTGGACCCGGTCGTCGGCGGCATTCTATACTGCAACATACTTTGGGCCTGCCGGAATTTTGGCGACTGGGCGAGGGCCAACCAATGGACCCTCGGCTATGAGGACTGGTGCAGGGGACATGGGCTTGAGGATCTGTCGGGCTCTTGCCGGCTGCATCGCGCCGAAGTGCTCGGCGTTCACGGCACGCTGAAGGAGGCTGAGGCGCTGGTACGCGCCGCGCTCGACCAGCTCGCCGTCGACGCCCCCTGGGCGACGGGCGATGCGCTGCGTGTCTTGGGTGACATTCATCTGGCCGCCGGAGATCTCACCGAGGCGGAAACAGCCTATCGGGCGTCCCATGCCGCCGGCTGGGATCCGCAGCCCGGCCTGGCGCTGCTGCAGCTGGAGCAAGGCCAGGCCGAGGCCGCCTTCAGCGCTCTCGAGCGCTCCCTGGTCGGAAACGGCTGGCCGACGCTGCAGCGGCGAGGCATGGTCCTTGCCACTCTCGCCAAGGTGGCGGCGCGCACCAATCGTCTCGAGCGCGCAAAAGAAGTTATCACCGAGCTGGAGAGCCAGCCGCAGCGCTGGCCGATGGCCTCCATCCGGGCGCTGTCCGCCGAGGCCAAGGCTGAACTTTTCATACGGGAAGACCGCCCCACCGAGGCTGTTCGGGAGTTGCAGACTGCATGCTCGCGCTGGAGCGAGGTCGGCTCGCCGGTCAATGTCGCCGATGCCAGGCTTGCGCTCGCGGCGCTGCTCATCCAGCTCGGCGATCGTGCCGGCGCGGAGCTGGAGCTCGGCACAGCGTTGGCGGTAGCGAAGAAGGTCGACTCTTCACGGCTCATGCGGCTCTGCGAAGAGATGACGGGCCTGCTTGCCGGCGCGCAGCAGATAGCGATGGGCGGCGCGTAGCCGCTTCTCGCTTGAGGTCTGGCCGGCGCGATGGCATGACGGGGAAATCTCCTCTGAAGGTCATGGCATGAGCAGCGCAAAACAAGTCATCGTCATCGGCGCCGGCATCATCGGCGCATCGATCGCCTGGCATCTGGCGAAGGCTGGAGCGAGGGTGACGGTCGTCTCGACAAGCGGCGCCGGCGGCGTCGCGACGCCCAATTCCTTCGCCTGGATCAACGCAAGCTGGGGCAATCCGGAGACCTATTTCCGGCTGCGCATCCGGGCGATGAACGAGTGGAAACGCTTGGCGAATGATCTGCCGGGCCTGCCGCTTGCCTGGTGCGGCGGCCTGTGCTGGGACCTGCCGGCGGACAAGCTCAAAGCCTATGCGGCCGAGCATGCGTCCTGGGGCTACGGCATCGAGCGGGTCGGCCGCGAGCAGGCGGCGCGGATCGAGCCCAACCTGACCGAGCTTCCCGATTTTGCGCTTCATGTCGCCGAGGAAGGCGTGGCCGAGCCGGTGGCGACCGCAACGGCGCTGCTGGCGGACGCCGAACGGCGCGGCGCGCGGCTTATTACCGGGACTGTCGATAGACTGACTCTATCCGGCGGCAGGCTCACCGGCGTCGTCGTTGCGGGTGAAACCATCGCCGCCGACGAGGTGGTGATCGCCGCCGGCGCCGGCGCCCCGGCGATCGCCGCGACGGCAGGCGTCCAGTTGCCGATCAAGACGCCGCCCGGTCTGATCGTGCATTCGCGACCCTACAGGAAGCTCCTCAACGGCCTGGTGCTGGCCGAGAGGCTGCATATGCGGCAGACGGCCGATGGCCGGATCATCGCCGGCTCGGATTTTGGCGGCGGCGATCCGGGCGAGAACCCGGAGGCAACCGCGCTTGAGCTTTTCGAAGCGGTGAAAGCGATGCTGCGCGGCGCCGACGGGCTGGAGTACGATTTCCACACAGTCGGCTATCGTCCTACTCCGATCGATGGTTTCCCAATTGTTAGCCGCGCCGACGGCGTAGGCGGCGTCTATGCCGCCGTCACCCATTCCGGCATCACGCTGGCACCCGCCATCGGCCTGTTTGCGGCCCGCGAAATCGTCGATGGCGAGCGCGATCCATTGCTCGCGCCTTATGCGCTGTCGCGCTTCGCTCAGTAGCCCGGCGGCCGGCGAAACCCGTCGGTCAGCGGCGCGATCGCCGCAGCGACGCCGAGCAGTCTCGCCTCCGACCAGCGCTTGCCGACCAGTTGCAGGCCGATGGGCAACCCGTTGCTGTCCTGCCCGCCTGGTATCGCCAGCGCCGGATGGCCGGAATAATTGAAGACCGCGCCATAGGCCGGCAGCATCCAATAGCTCTCGTCCTTGCCGTCGACCTTCAGCGGGCTGCCTGGCTTGCAGTGCGGAAAGGCCGTTGTCATGGCGACCGGGCAAAGCAAGGCATCACAGCTTTCGAAGAACCGCTCCCAAGCAAGAATCGACCGGTCGCGGCGAGCGAGCGCCGCGAACCAGCGCGACACCGGCGCAGGCTGTTCCGGCGGTTCCGGTTGCGCTGCCTCCAGCATCATGCCGATCAACTTGCCGCCCTCGGTGAGATCATCATGCAGGTCGAGCTTCGGCAGTTTGGCTTCCTCGACGTGCGCGCCGGCGGAAGCCAGCCTAGCAGCCAATCTCTCGACCGCGGCGCCGATCTCGGCGGCCACCGGAAAGCCGCGGAAGGTGCCGGCGAAGGCGATGCGCAGCGATTTCAGCTCGAGCCTCGGTATGGGATCAACCGGCACCGGCGCCAGATCGGTATCGCCGCCGTCCGGACCGGCAATGATCCGGTAAATCAGCGCCAGGTCCTCCAGATTGCGAGCAATCGGCCCAACACAGGACATCAAGCGGACGCTGCGCGGAATGCCGCCCGGATCGGGAAAAGCGCCGGCCAGCGAGACGCGATGCTCGGTCGGCTTCAGGCCGTAGACGCCGCAAAAGGCGGCGGGCAAGCGGATGGAATTCTGCATGTCGGTGCCGACCTCGAAGGGCATCATGCCCGTCGCGACCGCAGCCGCAGCGCCGCCGCTGGAGCCGCCCGCTGTGCGCGACGGATCCCAAGGGTTGCCGGTGCGGCCGAACAGCGGATTGTCAGATTGCCAGTCGCCCAGCATGGTGGCGACATTGGTTTTGCCGACCAGCACGCCGCCGGCTCTCTTTAGCCTGGCAACCACAGGGCTGTCCTGCTTGGGAACGTTGTCGGCAAATGGCGGGAAGCCGACCGTCGTCTTCATGCCAGCGGTCTCGTGCGCATCCTTCAGCGTGAACGGCACGCCGTGCAGCGGGCCGAGCGCGGCGCTGCGGGCCAGTGCCGCATCGGCTTCTCGGGCACGCTGAAGCGCGCCTTCCCGATCGAGGAGGACGACGGCGTTCAGAGCTTCGTTATGCCGGTCGATCTGCGCCAGATGCGCGTCGAGCGCCTCCACGGCCGAGATTCTCCGGCGGGCAATTGCTGCCGCGAGTTCGGTAGTCGAGGAAAATCCGATGTCCATGGTGCTGCACTCCGGCTGCTTGCCGCGCTGCGCCTTGAACATGGCGGATGAGACCGCGGCTTCAAGCCGAATTCAGCATTGTTAGGACAGCGGTGCTTGATCGAAATTGCGCCCACCTGTGGTCAGGGCGGCGCTGTCCCGCGACCTTCGCTACGTTTGGAGCTAGACGGCCAACGCGAACTTAGCAACGGTCGGCGCGAACGGCCGGATGTTTGTGCCGTCCCTTGTCATGGTGACAAAGCTCGACGGCGGGATCGCCTGCCATTCGCCGCCGTCGCGGTCGAACGGTTCGGAGACGATGCAGCGGCCGGCGCGGCTCGCGAATGCGCCGGTATAGAGCGTTGGCGCCTGGCCGTCGGTGGCGTAGCGCACGGCGTAGAGCGCCTCGCCATCGGAAAATGCCGCTGTCAGCTTCAGGGAGGGTTCGAGACCGGCGTGGCGCGAAGCCTCGAGAACGCGGCTGGTGGCGCGGGCTACCGCGCCTTGCGGGTCGGCGGACAGCCCTTCGTCGAGCATCAGCAGGAAGAAGAGTTCGGAATCAGTCGTCCCTTCGCGCTGGTCGAAGACAGCATCCGACAGCGAATTTTCAAGCGCGCGGCGGATTTTTTCGAAGCCGCCGATCTGGCCGTTGTGCATGAACGACCAGCGGCCGGAGACGAAGGGATGGCAGTTCATGCGGCTGGTCGCGCCGCCGGTGGAGGCGCGCACATGAGCGAGGAACAGGCCTGATTTGATCTGCCGGCAGAGGCTTTTCAGATTGTGGTCCGACCAGGCCGGCAGGATGTCGCGGTAAAGGCCGGGCTCGGGACGGTCGCCATACCAGGCGAGGCCAAAACCGTCGCCATTGGTCGGCGACTTGGCCTCCTGGGCGCAGTGGCTCTGGGCAATCAGCGAGTGGCAGGGCGAGGTGACGATGTCTTCGAGGAAGACCGCTTCACCGAGATAGGCCGCCCACCGGCACATCGCATTCCACCATTTATCAGGCGCGATCCATCAGAGCCCGAGGCTCCTTCACCGCGTGTGAGCCTCTGTTGTTCGTGCGCTCATAGAGCTCACGGACGATTCGGCTGGCGGTAGTCTCGAACAGAAATGGCAAGAAAGCGTGAACGAGGGCGGCGCCCGCGGCCATCGACAGGCGAGAGCAGAACCAGGCGGCGAAGGCCATATGGCCGAAATAGGTCTCGCCAACCTTGGCCGGGTGAGACGTAAAGAGCGCCGAAAACCGCGTCGTCATGGTGATCCCTCCTGCTGGGATGAGCCCCGATATTGTGTATCTTGCCACGAGTTAAAGGTTCATCGATCCCAAATTGTCCTTGTGTCTAGCCCTATTTTGGGACATTTATCCCAAGAATGGCATATGATATCGACGAAACTGATCGGAGATTGCTGGCCGAACTGCAGCGCGACGGCACGCTTTCCGTCGACCAGTTGTCGGAGCGCGTGGCCTTGTCCCGCAACGCCTGCTGGCGGCGCGTGAAGCGGCTGGAGGAGGAGGGCGTCATTACTGGGCGCGTGGCGCTGGTCGATGCCGACAAGCTTGGACTCGGGCTTTCGGTGTTCATCCTGATCCGCACGTCGAACCACGACCCGGACTGGCTGCAAAAGTTCCGGGCGGCGGTGACGGGCTTTGCGGAGATCACCGGCGTCTACCGCATGTCGGGCGACCTCGACTATGTGCTGAGAGCCCGCGTCGCCGACGTGAAAGCCTATGACAGGCTCTATCAGCGGCTGATCGCCAAGGTGCCGCTGTCGGACGTCTCCGCTTCCTTCGTCATGGAGGAGATCAAGGAGACGACCGTCGTTCCGGTGGAGTTGCGCTGACGCGGAACCGCATTGAAAGAAAGGCGTTGATAGCGTCGCGGCCGGGTTGACCGAATCGGCAGCCGCGCCGATAGGAATGGGCTCATGCGCACGGCTGTCTATCCTTCCTCGGTCATCGGCCCCACCGTCGGTTTCGTCAGGCTTCCGCATGGCGAGGGCTTGCCGCTGCCGACCTATGAAAGCGCGGGCGCGGCCGGGATGGACCTGCGAGCCGCGGTGCCGGAAGACCGGCCGCTGCTTATCCTGCCCGGAAAACGCGGGCTGGTGCCGACCGGGCTGATCGTGGAAATCCCGGAAGGCATGGAAGGCCAGGTGCGGCCGCGCTCCGGCCTCGCCTTCAAACATGGGCTGACCGTGCTCAACACGCCCGGCACCATCGACAGCGATTACCGCGGCGAGGTGAAAGTGCTGCTCGTCAATCTTGGCGATGAGGACTTCGCGGTGACGCGCGGCATGCGGATCGCGCAGATCGTGTTTGCGGCAGTCACGCAGGTGGCCAGCGAAGAACGGGCGCTCGCCGGCGGCACGGCGCGCGGCGCCGGCGGTTTCGGATCGACCGGCACCGCCTAAATGCAAGTCCCAAAACTGGTCATCTTCGATTGCGACGGGGTTCTGGTCGACACCGAGAACCTTGCCAATCGGCGCCTCGCCGACTGGCTTTGTGAAGCGGGCTTTCAAATCACATTCGAATATTGCCGCAAGACCTTCTCGGGCCGCAGCATGGCCTCGGTGCAGAAAGAGATCGAAGAGGCGACCGAGGCCCGGCTCGGCGCCGACTTCGTCGAACGCTGGAACGCCGGCCTGCCGGATCTATTCGCGCATGGCGTCGAGGCGATCCCTCACGTGCGCGATTTCATCGAAAAGGTGCGCGCCGCCGGTATTGCCTATTGCGTCGCCTCGTCGGCGCGGGTTTCGAAGATGCATATCACGCTCGGGCAGACCGGCTTGTTGCCGCTGTTCGAGCACGCCATGTTTTCCTCGACCATGGTCGGGCGCGGCAAGCCGTTCCCGGACCTTTTCCTGCATGCGGCAAAGACGATGGGCTTCGCGCCGGCCGACTGCATCGTCATCGAGGACAGCGTCGCCGGCACCCAGGCCGGCATTGCCGCCGGCATGCGCGTGTTTTCCTATCACGCCGATCTATTCTCGGACCGCGACGGGCTGGCGGAAGCCGGCGGCGTCCTGTTCGACGACATGCGCGACCTCGCAGGACTGGTGCCGATCCTTTGATCGGACACTGGAGCGGTTCCGCTTTCGTCGAATTGCCGACCCGCTCCAGCTACTTGTTTTTACGCAATTCCGGACGGAAAACTGTTTCACATTCTTCCTGGAATTGCTCCGGGCTGTTCGGCGAAATCTTCCGTGCTAGCGTGCAGCCGTCAAACAGCCGGCGGCTCCCACCCCATGAAATTCACCCTGCTTCGCCTCGCCCTCGCTCTTGTGCTTCTGTCATGGCTTTGGGGCCCGGCGAGCGCGGAGAATGTCAGCTTTCCGGACTTTGCCAGCGCCATCCCGGGCCACAAGGACGTCACCTATCTCGACCTCGCCAGGATGGTCATCCCCGATCTGGCGTTGAACGCCGACGGCTTCTACCGCGGCGGCTTGCCGATCGAAATGCGCCACGTCGCCGGTCCGGACAGCGGTGGCTCGCCGCCTGAAACGTCAAGCCTGCCCAATGCTGCGGTGCTTGCCATCAAGGCCGGCGGCAAGGACCGGCTGACCATGCTGTTCGATCTCGGCGACTCTCCCGACAGCGCCGAGGGCTATGCGGTGCTGGCGCTCTACGATCTGACCGGCGGCAAGCCGGCGCTGCTCGACGCGGTCAATGTCGCCGTCGATCGCAGCACCTATTTTCGCGAACCGAACAAACTGTCGGTCGGCGCCGGTGACGATATCCTCATCACCATGAGCACGCATTTCAATTCCAGCCATGGCTATGTGATCACGCCGCTGATCATGGTGCGCAACGACAAGTTCGAACTGATCGACATGATCTACACGTTCGATGAAAGGCTATGCACCTACAGCCGCAAGCAGGACATCGCTTTTAAGGCCGTTGCCGACGGCCGGCCGCATGCAGCCGTCAAGGTGACGGTGACCGACGCCACGATACCAAGCGGCGAAAGCTGCGACGATGAGGCGCCCGAGGCGTCCTCGAAGGACATTTCAGCCATCTATCATTGGGATAAGAAAACGTCGCGCTACGTGGCGGGTTCAGACGCCCTCAAACGGTTGTCAGCAGAGAACGAGAAACGCTTCTGAGCCGAGCGCATTCGTTTGCCCGAGCGGGGCGACCGCGATAAATTCCCGGCACGACCCATGATTGAGGACCCGCCATGGACAAGGGCAAGATTTTTCGCGATCTGCACGCCTCGACCTTCGTCATGCCCAATCCCTGGGATGT
Source organism: Mesorhizobium sp. M1A.F.Ca.IN.022.06.1.1 (assembly GCF_003952605.1). Taxonomy (NCBI): domain Bacteria; kingdom Pseudomonadati; phylum Pseudomonadota; class Alphaproteobacteria; order Hyphomicrobiales; family Phyllobacteriaceae; genus Mesorhizobium; species Mesorhizobium sp. M1A.F.Ca.IN.022.06.1.1. The sequence goes on from NZ_CP034455.1 coordinate 2,629,896, forward strand.
CGGCACGACTAAGCTTTTGGCTTCCTTCGGCTTCAAAGCGCTGGCCACGACCAGTGCCGGCTTCGCCTTCTCGCGCGGCCTGCCCGACGGCGCCGTGACGTTCGAGGCCATGATCCACCATTGCCGCGAAGTGACGGCGGCAACCGACCTGCCGGTTTCGGCCGATCTCGAGCGCGGCAAGGGCGACAGCGCCGAGCAGGCGGCAGAAACCATCTTCGCGGCGGAAGCCGCGGGCCTTGCCGGCTGCTCGATCGAGGACCATACGGGCGATCTAGAGTATCCAATCTACGAGTTCTCGCATGCTGTCGAACGCGTCGCCGCGGCCGCCGAGGCGGCGCGCGCCCTGAAGCACGATTTCGTGTTCACCGCGCGGGCCGAGAATTTCCTTTGGGGCAAGACCGATCTCGACGACACGATCAAGCGTCTGCAGGCTTTCGAGAAAGCCGGCGCCGACGTGCTTTATGCGCCGGGCCTGAGCGACATCGACGCGGTGCGGACGGTCTGCTCCGCGGTCAGCAAGCCGGTCAATGTCATGGCGCGGCCCGGCTTCACCGTGGCCGACCTTGCCGCGGCCGGGGTCAAACGCGTCTCGCTCGGGCCATGGCTGACGAATTTCGCCTTTGGCATGCTGGAAACCGCTGCGCGGGAAATCCAGCAGGACGGCACCTTCGGCTTCACCCGTTCGGCGATGCCGTTCGGCAAGCTGCAGGCGCTGTTCCGCGGGGGCGGTACCGAGCAGGATTAGAGCGTTCAGCGTTTCACGGAAACACCGAACCGCTCTATCCCCTTGTTGCGCATTTCCGGACGGAAAACCGCTACGCACTTTTCCTGGAATTGGGCTGGACCGGGTCCCGCGCCGAAACCGCCTTGTGCAGACGCACCATCATGGCGGCGGCAAAGAGCGGGGTCAAAAGGTTGAGCAGCGGCACGGCAAGGAAGGCCGCGATCAGCAGTCCGGCCAGGAATACCGTGCCCGCATACTTCCGGCGCAGCGCCTTGGCTTCAGCCTCGGGGCGGAAGCGCATGGCGGCGAACTCGAAGAATTCGCGACCCAGCAGATATCCGTTGACGATGAAGAAGGCGGCGAGGTTGATGCCTGGCACGAGGAGCAGCAGCAGGGCGACGATGTTGCCGAGGATCACGACGCCAAAGAATTTTAACGCCAGCGCCAGCGACTGCAGCACCGGCACGGCGCGGCCGGGCGGATCGCCGGGATAGTCGGTGCGCTCGACCACCTCGGCGATATCGTCGAGGAACAACCCGGCGACGATTGCCGTCACGGGTGCCACGAGCAGCGCCATGCCCATTGCCAACAGGATGCCGGCGATGATGCCGCTCAGCCATCCTGCCCAGGACGGCAGGCCGGGCACAAATGTCTGCAGCCACGGCCATGCCAGCCATTCGAGCAGGCTCTCGATGCCGAACCACAGCGCCACCAAGGCGAGCAGCGTCAGGCCCAGCGTCTTCAGGAAGACGGAGCGGAATTCAGGTGAGAACAGCCGGCTGGCGGCAGCGCGGGCGGCATCGAGGATCACGGCAGGTCCAAGCCCTTACAGAGGAGCGACGATCCCGAGATAGGCGGGCTTGCTAAGCGGCGCAACTAAGCGCGTCGCGTCGACGCGCCTTAGGTTGTCTCGATGCATGTCGTTCTCCCAAAACCGCCATGCACTTTTGGGCGATATGCATTATTGCGCAAGCTTGGCCTGTCTGGCCGGAATGGTCATCGCCGCGACGCCAACGACGACGAAGCCCATGCCGAACCAGGCGCTCGGCCCGAGGCTTTCGCCCAGAAAGACGGCGCCGATGCCGACGCCGATCGGCACGCGCAGATAGGCCTGCGAGGTGGTGCCGACCGAGCCAAGCGTGTGGATGAGCCGGAAGAAGATCGAAAAGGCGAGCGCGGTGGAGAAGACCGAAAGCCCGAAGAGCGCCAGAATCGACGCCGTCGACGGCGCCAACGTCCAGGGCCGGTCGAAGACGAGGCTCAAGGGAATCAGGATCACGGCGCCGCAGATCATCGAGCCGGCGGCCGGCACCATCGGGTCGAGCCCTCTGAAATTGCGGCCGAAAATGGCGGCGCCGGCATAGCAGACGGTGGCGGCGACGACCGCAATCTGCGCCCAGAGCTGATGGCCGATGCCGCCCAGCGCCTCAGTGCCGACGATGAGGCAAATGCCGGCGATGCCGGCGCCGACGCCGACCAGCTTGCGCAATGTCACCGGCTCGTGGCGGGTGATCAGCGCCGTCAGCAGAAAGGTGAAGATCGGCGACGTCGCGTTGAGGATCGTGGCAAGGGCGGCGTCGATCGAACGTTCGGCGGCGGCGATCAGCGTGAACGGGATGACGCTGTTGAGGCAGGCCTGGAACATGAAGCGGCGCCACATGACCACCTCCCGCGGCATGACAAGGCCGCGCCAGCGGATGAGGCCAAGCAGAATGCCGCCGGCGATCAGCGTGCGCCCGGCGATGAAGGTCACTGGCGGGATCGTCTCGACGCCGATCTTGATGAAGGTGTAGGAGGCACCCCACAGCGCCGCCAGCAGGCCAAGCAGCGCCAGCTCGGTCGTCATCTCGGTCTTATCGGACATGGTGGTTTCGCGCCTTCAGCCTGTTTCGACGGTCCGCGGCTCACACCACGGCTTAGATGTTTCGATGACGCTCCAACCATAGCCGCCGTCGCCTCTAACGATATGGTCCAGTTCGGCGCGACGGCTGCCGCAGCAACCGGCTGGAAGTCGGCGAAGCGGAAACCGGTGCCGATTTTCGGGGTAGGCAAAGCGGCTGCGAGCCGCTAGACCCGCGCGCGGCCGGCGTGGCACAAAGCCGGACAGTCGTTGGCGGAGACATTGATGCCGGAATATGACGTGCTTTGCATCGGCAATGCCATTGTCGACATCATCGCGCAATGCGACGAGGCCTTTCTGGAAACCAACGGCATCATCAAGGGCGCGATGAACCTCATCGACACTAGGCGCGCCGAGCTGCTCTACAGCCGCATGGGACCGGCGATCGAAGCTTCAGGCGGTAGCGCTGGCAACACAGCGGCGGGCGTGGCGAGCTTCGGCGGCCGCGCCGCTTTTTTCGGCAAGGTGTCGAACGATGCGCTCGGCGACATCTACAGCCATGATATCCGCGCCCAGGGCGTGGCCTTCGACACCAAGCCACTGCAAGGCGAGCCGCCGACGGCTCGCTCGATGATCTTCGTCACGCCGGACGGCGAGCGCTCGATGAACACCTATCTCGGCGCCTGCGTCGAGCTGGGGCCGGAGGACGTCGAGGCCGACAAGGCGGCCGGCGCCAAGGTCACCTATTTCGAGGGTTATCTGTGGGATCCGCCGCGCGCCAAGGAAGCGATCCGGCAGACCGCGAGGCTGGCGCATGCGGCGGGGCGCGAAGTGTCGATGACGCTGTCGGATTCCTTCTGTGTCGACCGCTACCGCGACGAGTTCCTCGATCTGATGCGCTCCGGCACGGTCGACATCGTCTTCGCCAACAGCCACGAGATCAAGTCGCTCTACCAGACCGCTTCCTTCGAGGACGCGCTGGTGGCGATACGCAAGGATTGCAAGATCGCCGCCGTCACCCGCTCGGAAAAGGGCTCGGTGATCGTGCGGGGCGACGAGACCGTCACTATCCGCGCGACCACGATCAAGGAACTGGTCGACACGACCGGCGCGGGCGACCTCTATGCCGCCGGTTTCCTCTATGGATACACGACCGGACGCAGCCTCCAGGACTGCGGCGACCTCGGCTCGCTGGCGGCCGGGCTGGTCATCCAGCAGATCGGCCCGCGACCGCGCCAGAATCTGCGCCGCGAAGCGGAACAGGCGGGCCTGCTTTAGTTCCGCCGCGTCATCCCGGTCGGGCGCCAAATGAACCCGGCTGTCGCGCCGCTGTCATAGATCGCTCCTAGAGGCACATTGGGCGTTCTGCGACTGACATTTCAGGACGGCCGCAGCAGTTGGGGTGTCAAAAATGCAAGACAGCAACCTTCACGGTCGCTGCGTCTGTCACCATTGCGATAGCCGCTTTCCGCTGTAGCCGTTCAACGACGGCACAGTTTGGGAGAAGCGCGACGCGCAAGACAGATGCATGACCAGATTTCAGAATCCGCCTGAAGGAACTTCGCAAGACGCCTTGGCCGGACTTGTGGCCGAGGCTGTGCGACAGGCTCTGATGCAGCATGGCGTCCTAATGGAGGCGGAGGCGCTGATCTGCGCCACCGCGATGGCCGGCGGTGTTGCCGCCGCCCTTCCGTTCCTGCCGCAGGCGCAGCGGCTTGCCATCACCTCCTTCAAGGGCAGTTGGACCGGGCTCGCCTCCGAATTCTTCCGCGCGATGGCGGAGAAGATCGCGCGCGCCGAGCCGCGCGACGCAGGCAGCAGGGACGAAAATCCGAAGATCGGGGCCGGCAAGCCCATCGCCCGGCCCTTTGCCGAGCGGGTCTCCGAGCTGCAGTCGATGCTGATCGAAGACTGGGCCGGCGAGGTCGCCGGGTCGACCTATCTGGAAGAGAAGTTCCGTATACCTCGCTCGACGCTGCACCGCTGGCAAAGGCGCGCTGAGGTCGTCGCGCTGCGCAAAGGCGGCCGCAAGCATGTCTTCCCGCTCGCCCAGTTCATCGACGGCAGGCCGGCTCGCGGCATAAGCGAGGTGTTGGCGGCCATCACCAATCCGAGATTGGCCTGGTTCTGGCTCGCTCATCCCTGCCCCGAACTGGATGGCCGCGTCCCCATCGAAATGCTGCGCGAGAGCTCGGCACGTTGAAGACCTACACCGAAACGCGCTTCAACTTCGGTGACAAGAACCTGGTCACCTCCAACGGTGAGGTTGACACCAACCCCGCTGCCAACAAGGCGCCCGACCTGCATTTCGCCTGGATCCAGCTCGGCGGCCTGCGCGTCGGTAAGGACGAAACGCCTTATGACCAGTTCATCGGTTACGCGGGCAATGTCATCCAGGACACGATCATTCCGTACGGCGTCAAGGACACCAACGTCGTCAGCTACTACTTCGATGTGGACGGCGGCTTCTCGGGCGTCATCTCGCTCGAAGAGGGCTCCGGCGTGACCGGCACGATCGACAGCTACGTTCCTCACGTCGTCGGCGGCTTGAAGTACAAGGGCGACTGGGGTGCGATCACCGGCGTCGTCGCCTATGACAGCAATTACGAGGAAGTCGCCGGCAAGGTTCGCTTGGACGTCAATGTCAGCAAGGAACTGACTTTGTTCGTCATGGGCGGCTACGGCACCGACGACAACCTCAATGACAATGCCGGCAACGCCATCGATGCCAGCGGTCGCGGCTTCTACAAGCCGTGGGGCGGCAATTGGGCCGTCTGGGGCGGCGGCACCTACAAGTTCAACGACAAGACGGCGTTCAATCTCCAGGCTTCGGCCGACGACGACAAGAACTACGCTTTGGCGGCGAACGTCGCCTACACCATCGTGCCGGGCTACACGATCACGACCGAAGTCGACTGGAACCACTTCGGCCACTTCTACGACGGCACTCCGTTCGGCAACTGGACCAAGGCCGACAAGAAGGACAGCGTCGGCGGCATCGTCCGCTTCCAGCGCAATTTCTGATCGAAAGCTGCGACCCAAACAGAAAGGCCCGCGGCATCGCCACGGGCCTTTTTGCTTTTGAGTTCGGCAAAGGGCGGGGCGCGGCGGCCGCCCGTCAATTCCCCGCCGTATAGGCCGCGATCGCCGCCATGTTGACGATGTCTGAGTCCTTGGCGTTGAGCGAGACGATCTGCACCGGCTTGTTCAGACCGACCAGCAGCGGGCCGATGACGGTCGAGCCGCCGAGTTCCTGCAGCATCTTGGTCGAGATCGAGGCCGAGTGGAAGGCGGGCATGACCAGCACATTGGCCGAACCGGTCAGCCTGATGAACGGGTACTGCGCCATGGCGCGCGGGTTCAGCGCCACGTCGGCGGCCATCTCGCCGTCATATTCGAAGTCGACGCGGCGCTTGTCGAGGATGCGCACCGCCTCCTGCACCCGCTCGGAGCGCTCGCCCTGCGGATGACCGAAGGTGGAGTAGGCGAGCATGGCAATCCTCGGCTCGTAGCCCATGCGGCGGGCAAAGCCGGCCGCCTCCTCGGCGATGTCGGCGATCTGCTCGGCATTCGGCATGTCGTGCACGGCGGTGTCGGCAACCAGCACGGTGCGACCCCTTGCCAGCACGATCGAAACGCCGATCACGCGGTGGCCTGGCTTGGCGTCGATGACGCGGCGCACGTCGTCGAGCGCGGTGGAATAGTTGCGGGTCACGCCGGTGACGATGCCGTCGGCGTCGCCCAGCGCCACCATGCAGGCGGCGAAATGGTTGCGGTCGTTGTTGATCAGGCGCTGACAGTCGCGGAACAGGTAGCCCTTGCGCTGCATGCGTTCGTAGAGATAGTCGGTGTAGATCCCATTGCGGCGCGACAGCCTGGCATTGATGATCTCGAGGCCTTGCTTGTTGAGTTCGATGCCGGCGTTGCGGGCATTCTCCTTGATGACGTCGTCGCGGCCGAGCAGGATCGCCGTGCCCAGCCTCTGGTTCACATAGGAGACGGCGGCGCGCATCACCTGCTCCTCCTCGCCTTCGGCGAAGACGATGCGCTTGGGCTGGCGGCGGACGCGGTCGTAGATGCGCTGCAAGGTCGAGGCGATCGGATCGCGGCGGGCGGAGAGCTCATGCGCGTAGCGGTCGAGATCGAGGATCGGCTTGCGGGCGACGCCGGACTCCATCGCGGCCCTGGCCACGGCAAGCGGGATCGCCGAGATCAGGCGCGGATCGAAGGGCACCGGGATGATGTAGTTGGGGCCGAATTTCGGCCGGTTGCCCTGATAGGCGGCGGCGACGTCGTCGGGCACGTCCTGGCGCGCCAGCTCGGCCAGGGCGCGTGCGGCGGCGATCTTCATCTCGTCATTGATGGTGGTCGCCCTAACATCCAGCGCGCCGCGGAAGATGTAAGGGAAACCCAGCACATTGTTGACCTGGTTCGGGTAATCCGAGCGGCCGGTGGCCATGATGGCGTCGGTGCGAATCTCGCCCACTTCCTCGGGCGTGATCTCCGGATCCGGATTGGCCATGGCGAAGATGATCGGGTTCTTTGCCATCGACTGCACCATGGCGGGGGTCAGCGCGCCCTTGGCGGAGAGCCCGAGAAACACGTCGCAGCCGTCCAGCGCCTCGGCGAGCGAGCGCGCCTCGGTCTTGACCGCATGCGCCGACTTCCACTGGTTCATGCCTTCGGTGCGGCCCTGGAAGACCACGCCCTTGGTATCGCACAGGATGATATTTTCCGGCGAAAAACCCATCGCCTTCATCAATTCGATACAGGCGATGCCCGCTGCGCCCGCGCCGTTGCAGACCATTTTCGTGGTCTTCATGTCTCGGCCGGTGATCTCCAGCGCGTTGATCAGCCCGGCAGCCGAGATGATGGCGGTGCCGTGCTGGTCGTCGTGGAAGACGGGGATGTCCATCAGTTCGCGGAGCCGCTGCTCGATGATGAAGCATTCCGGCGCCTTGATGTCCTCGAGATTGATGCCGCCGAAGGAAGGTCCGAGGAAGCGCACGCAGTTGATGAACTCGTCGGCGTCCTCGGTCGCCACTTCGAGGTCGATCGAATCGACATCGGCGAAGCGCTTGAACAGCACCGACTTGCCTTCCATGACCGGCTTCGAAGCCAGGGCGCCGAGATTGCCAAGACCGAGGATTGCAGTGCCATTGGAGATGACGGCGACCATGTTGCCGCGCGTCGTATAGTCGAAGGCGCGGCTTGGATCCTCCGCGATTGCGCGCACAGGAACGGCGACGCCCGGAGAATAGGCGAGGCTCAGATCGCGTTGCGTGGCCATCGGCTTGGTGGCGACGATCTCCAGCTTGCCCGGCCGACCCATGGCGTGGAATTCGAGCGCCTCCTGCGCGCTGACGGAGGGCCCGCTGCTTTCGGTTTTCCTGGCCATGATGCTTTTGATTTCCTCGCCTGTGCGGCACCGCTTGGGACGGCTGCTTGCTTATGGTTCCCACCGATTAAGGCTACACGCGGCGACTGTAAACCGACAAGCCGGGCGAAGCTGCTTCAACGCAGAAGGCCGGCAATGCGGCGGACCGATTGACGGCGAGCTGGCAGCATGGCTCGCGCTTTCCCCTGCTTTTCGAGCCTCCGGCATTAAACCGCCCTGCCACATCTGCTAGCGTTCGGGCATGAACATGCACATGCCGACCGATACCGACGCCCAGGAAACGACGACGCCGGCGCCCACCATGGGCGGCGTCACACCGATGATGGAGCAGTATATCGAGATCAAGGCGGCGAACCCGGATTCGCTTCTGTTCTACCGCATGGGCGATTTCTACGAGCTGTTCTTCGACGACGCCGAAAAGGCGAGCCAGGCGCTCGGCATCGTGCTCACGCGGCGCGGCAAGCACCAGGGCCACGACATCCCGATGTGCGGCGTGCCGGTGCATGCGGCGGACGATTATCTGCAGAAGCTGATCGCGCAAGGCTTCCGCGTTGCCGTGTGCGAGCAGATCGAGGACCCGGCGGAAGCCAAGAAGCGTGGCTCGAAATCGGTGGTGCGCCGCGACGTGGTGCGGCTGGTCACGCCGGGCACCATCACCGAGGACAAGCTGCTTGCACCCTCGGAGTCGAGCTTCCTGATGGCGCTGGGGCGAGTGAAGGGCGGCAATGCAGCCAGCCAAGGCAGTTTCGCGCTTGCCTGGATCGACATCTCGACGGGCGCGTTTCGGGTGGCTGAAACCTCGGCCGAACGGCTGCTTGCCGACATTTTCCGCGTCGATCCGCGCGAGCTGATCGTCGCCGAGCCGGTGTTCCATGACGCGGAGCTGCGGCCGGTCTTCGACGTGCTCGGCCGGGTCGCCAACCCGCAGCCGCCGTCGCTGTTCGATTCGGCGTCGGCCACGGGTCGCATCGCCCGCTTCTTCGAGGTGGCGACCCCGGACAGTTTCGGCACTTTTTCGCGTGCCGAGCTGTCGGCGATCTCGGGCGCCATCGCCTATGTAGAGAAGACGCAGAAGGCCGAGCGGCCGCCGCTGTCGCGGCCGGAGCGCGAGGAGAACGGCTCGACGCTTTTCATCGACCCGGCGACGCGCGCCAATCTGGAACTCCTGCGCACGCTATCCGGCAGCCGCGAGGGCTCGCTGTTCAAGGCGATCGACCGGACCGTGACCGGGGGCGGGGCGAGACTGCTCGCCGACCGGCTGATGGCGCCGCTGACCGACCCGGCATTGATTTCCGCTAGGCTGGATTCGGTGTCGTTCTTTCGCGCCGAAGCTCGGCTTTGCCAGGGATTGCGAACGAGCCTGAAAAGTGTCGCCGACATGCCGAGGGCGCTCTCCAGGCTGGCGCTCCACCGCGGCGGCCCGCGCGACCTTGGCGCGCTCAGCGCCGGCTTCGAGGCCGCGGGCGCGATCGCCGCACTGTTTGCGACGACGGCGCTCCCCGCCGAACTCGCCGCGGCGCTCTCGGCGATCCATGGCTTGCCCGAGGCGCTCGCCCGCCATCTCGGCGAGGCGCTCGACGACGAATTGCCGCTCATCAGGCGCGACGGCGGCTTCGTGCGGTCAGGCTACAATGCCGAACTCGACGAGATGCGGGCGCTGCGCGATGAGTCGCGAAAGGTGATCGCCGGGCTGGAGCGCTCGTTGATCGAGGAGACCGGCATCCGCTCGCTGAAGATCCGGCACAACAATGTGCTCGGCTACTACATCGAGGTGACGGCCAACCATCATTCGATCATGACCGGCAGCGACGTTGCGAAGGCGCGCTTCATTCATCGCCAGACCATGGCCAACGCCATGCGCTTCACCACGACGGAACTGGCGGAGCTGGAATCGAAGATCGCCAATGCCGCCGATAAGGCGCTGAGCATCGAGCTTGCCACCTTCGATCGGCTGACGGCGGAAGTGGTGAGCGAGGCCGACAGCATCCGCGCCGGCGCCGAGGCACTTGCAGTCCTCGACGTGTCGTCGGCCTTGGCGCTACTGTCCGAGAGCGAGGGCTGGTGCCGGCCGGTCGTGGATTCCAGCCTCGCCTTCGAGATTGCCGGCGGCCGCCACCCGGTAGTCGAACAGGCGCTCAGGCGGTCAGGCGAAGGCCCGTTCGTCGCCAATGACTGCAATCTTTCGCCTGAAAACGGAGCAAAGGCCGGCGCCATCTGGCTGCTCACCGGGCCCAACATGGGCGGCAAGTCGACCTTCCTGAGGCAGAACGCGCTGATCGCCATCCTTGCCCAGACCGGCTCCTTCGTGCCGGCCGAAAGCGCCCATATCGGCGTCGTCGACCGGCTGTTCTCGCGCGTCGGCGCCTCGGACGATCTGGCGCGCGGCCGCTCGACCTTCATGGTCGAGATGGTCGAGACCGCGGCGATCCTGAACCAGGCCGGGGAGCGGGCGCTGGTCATCCTTGACGAGATCGGCCGCGGCACCGCGACCTTCGACGGTCTGTCGATCGCCTGGGCGGCGGTCGAATATCTGCATGAAAAAAACCGTTGTCGTGCGATCTTCGCCACGCATTTCCACGAGATGACGGCGCTGGCCGGCAAGCTTTCGCGGCTCTCCAACGTCACCATGCGGGTCAAGGAATGGGAAGGCGACGTCGTCTTCCTGCACGAGGTCGGCAAGGGTGCCGCCGACCGTTCCTACGGTGTGCAGGTAGCTCGGCTCGCCGGACTGCCGGAAGCGGTGGTGGCGCGCGCCAAGGAAGTGCTGCACCAGCTCGAGGAAGGCGAAGTTTCCGGCAAGACCAACCGGCTGGTCGACGATCTGCCGCTGTTTTCGGTGGCGGTGAAGCGCGAAGCGCCGAAGCCGGCGAAGAACGATGTCCTGGGCGAAGCACTGGGCGCGATCAATCCGGACGAGATGACGCCAAGGGAGGCGCTGGAGGCGCTCTACAGGCTGAAGGGGCTGGCGGCGAAATAAGGCTTTCCAGCGTCATTGCGAGCGCGCCTAGATCATCTCCAGCCCGCGCTTGCGCGTCGGCCGCGGGAAGGCGCGGTCAAGTTCGGCAAGGTCTTCCGCCGTCAGGACGATGTCGAGCGCCGCAGCATTCTGGCGGACGTGCTCCTGCCGGCTGGCCTTCGGGATGGCAACGACGCCTTTCTGCGTCATTACCCAGGCAAGCGCGATCTGCGCGGCGGTGGCGTTGTGGCGGGCGGCAACGGCGTCGAGTCTGGCGTTGCGCGCCAGCGCGCCCTGCTCGACCGGCGAATAGGCCATCAGCGGGATGCCGCGCTCAAGGCTCCAGGGCGCGAGGTCGAATTCCGGACCGCGCCGAGAGAGATTGTAGAGGACCTGGTTGGTTTGGACGTGGGCGCCGGAGGGTAGGCCGACCAGTTCCTCCATCTCGTCGGTATCGAAATTGCTGACGCCCCAATGGCGGATCTTGCCGGCCGCCTTCAAGGCCTCGAAGGCTCCGATCGTTTCCGACAGCGGCACGCTGCCCGGCCAGTGCAGCAGATAGAGGTCGATGCGGTCGGTGGCGAGCCGTTTCAGACTGTTCTCGCAGGCCCGCTTGACGCCGGCGCGCGAGCCGTTGGACGGCAGCACCTTGGAAACCAGAAAAGTCTCGTCGCGGCGCCCGGCGATGGCTTCCGCCACCACCTCCTCGGCGCCGCCGCCGGCATACATTTCCGCCGTATCGATAAGCGTGATGCCGAGATCCAGCCCAAGCCTCAGCGCCGCGACCTCATCGGCGCGGCGCCGGCCGTCCTCACCCATCTTCCACGTGCCTTGACCCAGCACCGGAACGGCTTCGCCTGACGGCAGGAAAGTGGTTCTGATTTTAGAAGACATGGCCCGCTCCGCGTGAGGCTGGATCGCAGCACAAGCATGGCCGAAAATCCAGGCCGAAGTCCTCGCCTTCGTCCGGATTTCCGGCGCGGGAAACTAGTTCACCGGATGCTTGGCAAGCCAATCCTGCATTTTTTTGATCTCGGCTTCCTGCGCCTTGACGACGTTCTCGGCGAGCTTGCGGATTTCCGGGTCCTTGCCGTTGGCGATCACCACCTTGGCCATGTCGATGGCTCCCTGGTGATGCGGGATCATGCCGCGGACGAAATCGACATCGGCATTGCCGGTGTAGTTGAGCATCATGTCCTTGTGCATCTTGTCCATGGCCGCCTTGTAGCCAGCGGTTGCGGGGCTGTCCGCGCCCATGGCCATCCCGGACATGTCGTGCTTCATTTCGTCCGATTGCGCGGGCACGCTTTCGAGGAACACCGCGATCAGCATTCCCGCCGCCATCAGCAGCAGCACAATCTTCTTGGCCAAGGTCATCCAATATCTCCTGTTGAATGGAATGTCGTATTTGGGGGCGTCGCTCAGAGTTTCAACGTTCTCAGCCGCAGCGCGTTGCCGATCACCGAGACCGACGACAGGCTCATCGCCGCCGCTGCGATCATCGGCGACAGAAGCATACCGGTGAGCGGGTAGAGCACTCCGGCGGCGACCGGCACGCCGAGCACGTTGTAGAGGAAGGCGAAGAACAGGTTCTGGCGAATGTTGCGGATCGTCGCCTGGGCCAGTGTGCGGGCTCTGACGATGCCGTTGAGATCGCCCTTGACCAGCGTGATGCCGGCGCTTTCGACCGCGACGTCGGCGCCGGTGCCCATGGCGATGCCGACATCGGCTCCGGCAAGCGCCGGCGCATCGTTGACGCCGTCGCCGGCCATGGCGATGCCGGCGCCCCTGGCGCGCAGTTCGTCGACAAGTGCCGCCTTCTGATCCGGCAGCAGCCCGGCGCGGACCTCGTCGATGCCGAGCCTGCCGGCGATCGCTTTTGCCGTGCGCTCGTTGTCGCCGGTCGCCATGATGATCCTCAAGCCCTTGTCGTGCAGCGCCTTGATCGCCTCGGCCGTGGTTGCCTTGACCGGATCGGCGACGGCAACCAGGCCGGCAAGCTTGCCGCCGACGGCAACGAACATCGCCGTCTTGCCTTCGGCCTGCAGCGCTTCCGCGCTGGCGGAAACGGGCGCGGTGTCGACGCCGAGGTCGGCCATCATCGCCGCATTGCCGAGCGCAACCTTCCTGCCGGACACGGTGCCGGCAACGCCCTTGCCGGTTATCGCCTCGAAGTTCTCGGCACCTGCAAGCTTGGCGCCGCGTTCGGCGGCACCCTCGACGATCGCCTCGGCGAGCGGGTGTTCCGAGCCCTTTTCGAGCGTCGCGGCGAGCGCCAGCAATTCATTCTCCGCAATGCCTTCGGCGGCGACGACATCGGTCAGCCGCGGCCGGCCCTCGGTCAAGGTGCCGGTCTTGTCGACGATCAGTGTGTCGACGGAGGCGAAGCGCTCCAACGCCGCCGCTTCCTTGATCAGCACGCCGGCATGCGCGCCGCGGCCGGTCGCGGTCATGATCGACATCGGCGTGGCCAAGCCGAGCGCGCAGGGACAGGCGATGATCAGCACCGACACCGCCGACACGATGGCGAAGGCCAGGCTGGGCTCGGGGCCGAAGAGCGACCATACAATGAAGGCGATGATCGCCACCAGCACGACAGCCGGCACGAAGTAAAAGGAAACTCGATCTGCCAGCCCCTGGATCGGCGCGCGCGAGCGCTGCGCCTTGGCGACCATTTCGACGATGCGCGAAAGCGTGGTCTCGGCGCCGACCTTTTCGGCACGCATGATGAGGGAGCCGTTCTTGTTGAGCGTGCCGCCGGTGAGCGAATCGCCCTCCGACTTCTCGATCGGCAGCGGCTCGCCGGTGATCATCGATTCGTCGATGGCCGAGCGCCCCTCGTGCACGATGCCGTCGACCGGCACGGCATCACCGGGACGGATACGGAGCCTGTCCCCGGTCTTGACGCTGTCGAGCGGCACGTCCTTTTCGGTCCCGTCAGCGCCGATCAGGCGCGCCGTCTTCGGCGCGAGGTCGAGCAAGGCGCGAATGGCCGAGCCCGTGCGCTCGCGGGCTCTGAGTTCCAGCACCTGGCCGAGGAACACCAGCGCGACGATGACCGCGGCCGCCTCGAAATAAACCGGCACGCTGCCGTCATGGCCGCGAAATTGGTGCGGGAAGACATCCGGGAACAGCGTCGCGACAAGGCTGAAGAGATAGGCAGCGCCGACGCCGAGCGAAATCAGCGTCCACATATTGGGACTGCGGTTGAGCAGCGATTCCCAGCCACGATGGAAGAACGGAAACGCCGCCCACAGCACCACCGGACTCGCCAGCGCCAGCTCTGCCCATGTCTTCGTGCGGCCGTCGACGAAACTTTCGAAGCTGACGCCCAGCATCGGCGCCATTGCGATGATCAGAAGCGGCAGCGAAAGCACGGCGCTGACCCGGAAGCGGCGGGTGAAATCGACAAGCTCCGGATTCGGGCCTTCGTCGCCGGAGGGCACGCCCATCGGCTCCAGCGCCATGCCGCAGATCGGGCAGGAGCCGGGCCTGTCGCGGATGATCTCGGGATGCATCGGACAGGTGTATTGCGTGCCCTTAGGCATCGGCTGCGGCGCAGGCCGGCCGGCAAGGTACTTTGCCGGCTCGGCTTCGAACTCGTCCTTGCATCCGGCCGAACAGAAATAGAAACCCTGCCCCTCGTGTCGGACAAAATGCCTGGCGCTCGCGCGGTCGACATTCATGCCGCAGACGGGATCGGTGGCCGTCAGATATTTGTCCGGCTCGGCCTGGAACTTCGTGCGGCAGCGCTCGCTGTAGAAATGAAAGGTCATGCCGCCATGCTCGGCCGCCGGCTTGCCGGCCGCCGGATCGACCGCCATGCCGCAGACGGGGTCGCGAATCACCGCTTCGGTCGCAGGCCGAGCATTCTTCCCCGAACAGCAGGATGCGCCGTGCGCATGATGATGGTTATGGTCGGAATGGGTCATCAGCAAATGCCTCGGAACTCTCGGATTGAGGCGGAGGTAGTCCTTCCAGTAACTGGAAGGTCAAGGGTCAGTTTCGATTTTTTAGTCTAGAAAGTTGATCGGCTGAGTGTCGAACGCACCTTCCGCGTGATGGAATTCGGCCTGTCGCACGCCCCATACACAGCGCGAAGAAAACGCGCTATAGACGCCGCCGAATGGCCAAGATCTCCCTCAAACTCGACGAAATCATCGATGGCGACGCTTTGCGCCGCGACATGACGGCGCTGACGGCGCCGAGCGCAGGCGACGGCTCCGGCAAGGCTGCCCGCACAGCCGTTCTCCAACTGCTCAAGGGCAAGCTCGCGGAAGGGCGAACGATCGCCGAGGCGATGCTGAAGCAGGATGGCGGCGGCCATGCCTGCGCCGAGCGGCTGTCGCATCTGATGGACGAGCTGATCCGGGCGCTTTACGATTTCGCGGCCACCCACGTTTACCAGGTCAAGAACCGCTCCGCCGCCGAGCGCATGGCGGTCGTCGCGGTCGGCGGCTACGGCCGCGGCACGCTGGCGCCGGGCTCCGACATCGACCTGTTGTTCCTGCTCCCTTACAAGCAGACGCCGTGGGGCGAGCAGATCGTCGAATACATGCTCTACATGCTGTGGGACATGGGGCTGAAGGTCGGCCACGCCACCCGCAACATCGAAGAGTGTCTGAGGCTCTCGCGCATCGACATCACCATCCGCACCTCGATACTGGAAGCGCGCTTCCTGTGGGGCGAACGCAAGCTCTACGACGAACTGCTCACCCGCTTCGACCACGAAGTGGTGCGCACCACCGGACCCGAATATGTGCAGGCCAAGCTCGCCGAACGCGACGATCGCCACGCCAAGGCGGGCGAGAGCCGTTATCTCGTCGAGCCGAACGTCAAGGACGGCAAGGGCGGTCTGCGCGACCTGCAGACGCTGTTCTGGATCGGCAAATACTTCTACCGCGTGCGTACCGGCCAGGAACTGGTCGAGAAAGGCGTCTTCACCGAAGCCGAGTATCGCGAATTCCAGAAGACCGAGGATTTCCTATGGGCCGTGCGCTGCCATATGCATTTCCTCACCGGCAAGGCGGAAGAGCGGCTGCATTTCGACATCCAGCGCGAGATCGCCGAGCGGCTGGGCTATACGACGCATCCCGGGCTATCGGCGGTCGAGCGCTTCATGAAGCACTACTTCCTCGTCGCCAAGGATGTCGGGGATCTCACCCGCATCTTCTGCGCCGCGCTCGAGGAAGAGCAGGCCAAGCATGTGCCCGGCTTCAACCGCATCTTTCTCACCTTCTCGCGGCGCAAGCGCAAGCTTGCCGGCACGTCCGACTTCATTGTCGACAACCACCGCATCAACATTGCCGACGACAGCGTGTTCGAACGCGATCCGGTCAACCTGCTTCGGCTGTTCTGGTTCGCCGACAAGCACGGGCTGGAGTTCCACCCCGACGCGCTGAAGCTGCTGACCCGGTCGCTCGGCCTGGCCAACAAGTCGCTCAGGCGCGACGAGGAGGCCAACCGGTTGTTCCTCGATATCCTGACCTCGGACCGCAATGCCGAGCTCAACCTCAGGCGCATGAACGAGGCGGGGCTGCTCGGCAAGCTGATCCCCGACTTCGGCAAGATCGTCGCCATGATGCAGTTCTCGATGTACCACCATTATACGGTGGACGAGCATCTCATCCGGTGCATTGGCGTGCTGGCCGAGATCGAGCGCGGCGACGGCGCCAAGGTGCATCCGCTGTCGCACTCGCTGATGCCGGGGCTGAAGAAGAGCCGCGAGGCGCTCTATGTCGCGGTGCTCCTGCACGACATCGCCAAGGGCCGGCCGGAGGACCATTCGGAGGCCGGCGCCAGGATCGCGCGACGCATCTGCCCGCATATGGGGCTGTCGGCCGCCGACACGGAGACCGTCGCCTGGCTGGTCGAGAACCATCTCGTGATGTCGATGACCGCGCAGACGCGCGACCTCAACGACCGCAAGACGATCGAGGATTTTGCCTCGATCGTGCAATCGGTGGAGCGGCTGAAGCTGCTTCTGATCTTGACCGTCTGCGACATTCGGGGCGTTGGGCCCGGCGTGTGGAACGGCTGGAAGGGACAATTGCTGCGCACGCTCTATTTCGAGACCGAGCTGCTCTTGACCGGGGGCTTCTCCGAAGTGTCGCGGGCCGAACGCACCTCCGCCGCGCGCGAGCGGCTGGCCGAGGCGCTTTCCGCATGGCCGGCGAAGGAGCGCAAGCGCTATGTCGCCCAGCACTACGAAAACTATCTGCTGACAGTCGACCTGCCCGACCAGTTGCGCCACGCCGAATTCGTCCGCGAGGCGGATGTGGCCGGCAGAAAGCTCGCCACCATGGTGAAGACGCATGAGTTCGAAGCGGTAACCGAGATCACCGTGCTGGCGCCGGACCATCCGCGGCTGCTGTCGGTGATCGCCGGCGCCTGTGCCGCGGCCGGCGGCAACATCGTCGATGCGCAGATCTTCACCACCTCTGACGGGCGGGCGCTGGACACCATTTTGATCTCCAGAGAATTCGATCGCGACGAGGACGAGCGGCGGCGGGCCGAACGCGTCGGCAAGCTGATCGAAGACGTGCTGTCCGGCAAGAGCTGGCTGCCCGAGATGATCGAGAAGCGGGCCAAGCCGAAGCGCGGCGCCAAGGCCTTCCGCATTCCGCCGCGCGCCGAGATCCGCAACACGCTGTCGAACCGTTTTTCCGTGATCGAAATCGAGGGGCTGGACCGGCCCGGCCTGCTCTCAGAGGTCACCGGCGCGCTGTCGGACCTTTCGCTCGATATCGCCTCGGCCCACATTACCACTTTCGGCGAAAAGGTCATCGACACCTTCTATGTCACCGACCTTACCGGCCAGAAGATCGACAGCCCGACGCGCACGGCCACGATCCACAAGCGGCTGATCGACACACTCGAAGGCAACGCGCCCGAACGCAACGGCAAGGCCAAGGCGGCGGCCGCCGAGTGATCATCACCATCCATTTGACGCAATTCCGCAGGCAGTCATCCTCCGCATGAGCCTTGTCAAAAAATTCGCCACCGTCGCCTCCGGCACGCTGATGAGCCGCGCGCTGGGTTTCGGCCGCGAGATGCTGATGGCGGCGGCCCTCGGCACCGGACCGGTCGCCGACGCCTTCAACGCCGCCTTCCAGTTTCCCAACACCTTCCGCCGGCTGTTCGCCGAAGGCGCCTTCAACGCCGCCTTCGTGCCGCTGTTCGCCAAGGAGATCGAAACGCACGGCACCGACGGCGCAAAGCGCTTCTCGGAGGAAGTGTTCGGCGTGCTGTTCTCGGCGCTTCTGGCGCTCACCATCGCCATGGAACTGGCGATGCCGCTGATCGTCCGCTATCTGGTGGCGCCGGGCTTTGCCGACATTCCGGGCAAGTTCGAGACGACCGTCCGGCTGGCGACGATCATGTTTCCCTATCTGATCTGCATGTCGCTCGGCGCCATGATGGCCGGCATGCTGAACTCGCTGCGCCGCTATTTCGCCGCAGCGATCGCCCCCGCTTTCCTCAACATCATCCTGATCAGCGTGCTCGCCTATGCCTGGTATCATGGGCTCGACGCGCATGATGTCGGCTTCGGCCTGTCCTGGGGCGTGCTGGCGGCGGGCATCGTGCAGCTCGCCATCGTCTGGGTAGCGGTGCGCCATGCCGGCATCTCGATCGGCTTCCGCCGGCCCAAGATGACGCCGAACGTCAAGCGGCTCCTGATCCTGGCGCTGCCGGCCGCTATTACCGGTGGCATCACCCAAATCAACCAGCTGATCGGCACGGCGATTGCCTCCGGGCAGAACAGCGCCGTGTCATCGCTCGCCTATGCCGATCGCATCTACCAGCTGCCGCTCGGCGTCGTCGGCGTCGCGGTGGCGATCGTGCTGCTGCCGGAGCTGTCGCGGGCTTTGAAATCGGGCAATCTGATCGAGGCGGCCAATCTGCAGAACCGCTCGGTCGAGTTCACGCTGTTCATGACCTTGCCGGCGGCCGCGGCGCTTTGGGTGATGTCGGAGCCGATCGTGCGGCTGGTCTATGAGCGCGGCGCCTTCGCCGCCAACCATTCGACGCCGATCGTCGCCTCGATCCTGGCGATCTTCGGCCTCGGCCTGCCGGCTTTCGTGCTGATCAAGGCCTTCACGCCCGGCTATTTCGCGCGCGAGGACACGCGCACGCCGATGATCTTCGCCGCCATCTCCGTCGGCGTGAACGTCGCCACCGCGCTGAGCTTGTTTCCTTCGATGGGCGCGCCGGGCATCGCCGTCGCCTCGGCCGTCGCCGGCTGGGTCAACGCGGCTTTGCTGCTCGGCATGTTGATAAAGCGCGGCCACTGGGGTCGTGACATACCGCTCTTGAAGCGCATTCCCCGGCTGGTGCTGTCGGCTGTTGTGATGGCGGTCGCGCTCTATTTCGCCGAGCACTATTTCGCGGCAAGGCTCGGACCCGGCTCGCCGCTGGTGATCAAGGCGACGACGCTGCTCGCGCTTGTCGGCGGGGGTGCGGCGCTCTACTTCATCACCGCCTTCGGCACCGGCGGCGCCGATTTCGGCATGATCCGTCGGAACGTGAAGCGCGGCACGGGGAAATCTGCGGCGCGGAAATCGAACACCGGCTTGGACGAATAACTCGAGCTGACTTTCAGCAACACCGGTCTTGATCCCGCATTCGCCTTCGTCCATAAGCCCGCCGTCGCAAGACTTTCGCCGCGCGCGGTTTCCAGCCGCATGATTGGCTCCAAAAAGTCTGCAACTTTTTGGAATCATGCGTATACGGCCCTCCACAAGCCATGAGGAAATCATGTCCGCCTTCAAGCCCCTCGTCTTCTCGGGCGTCCAGCCGACCGGCAATTTGCATCTGGGCAACTATCTCGGCGCCATCAAAAAATTCGTCGCCCTCCAGGAACAGTCCGACTGCATCTATTGCGTCGTCGACCTGCATTCGCTGACGGCGCAGCTCGTGCACCAGGACCTTGGCGACCAGACGCGCTCGATCACCGCCGCCTTCCTGGCATCGGGCATCGACCCCAAGAAGCACATCGTCTTCAACCAATCGCGAGTCATCCAGCACGCCGAGTTGGCCTGGATCTTCAACTGCGTGGCGCGCATCGGCTGGATGTACCGGATGACGCAGTTCAAGGACAAAGCCGGCAAGGACCGCGAGAACGCCTCGCTCGGCCTGCTCGCCTATCCGAGCCTGATGGCCGCCGACATCCTGCTCTACCGCGCCACCCATGTGCCCGTGGGCGAGGACCAGAAGCAGCATCTGGAATTGACCCGCGACATCGCGCAAAAATTCAACAACGACTTCTCGGAAAAGATCGCGGCGCTCGGCGTCGGCGTCGAGATGCAGGTCGGCGAAGAGACGGTGAACGGCTACTTCCCGATCACCGAACCGGTGATCGGCGGTCCTGCGGCGCGCATCATGAGCCTGCGCGACGGCTCGAAAAAGATGTCGAAGTCGGACCCGTCGGACCTGTCGCGCATCAACCTCACCGACGATGCCGACACAATCTCGAAGAAGATCCGCAAGGCCAAGACCGATCCGGAGGCCTTGCCGAGTGAAGTCGACGGGCTGGAAAGCCGGCCGGAAGCCGAAAACCTGGTCGGCATCTATGCCGGCCTCGCCGAAATTTCCAAAGCCGACGTGCTGAAGGAATATGGCGGCCAGCAGTTTTCCGTGTTCAAGCCGGCGCTGGCCGACCTTGCAGTCGAAAAGCTCGCGCCGATCGCCTCGGAGATGCGCCGCATCGAGGGCGACCGCGCCTATGTCGACGCCGTGCTCAAGGACGGCGGCGAGCGCGCCCGCGCGATCGCCGAAGGCACGATGAAGACGGTGCGCGACATCATCGGCCTGTTGCAGGACTGATCGGTCCTCGCTGGTTGACTGGGATCGCCATACCGGCCGGCGGCTTGCCGCCGGTCCGTGGCGGTGGCAGATTGCGGCCGAATTGATACCGAGCGGACAGACATGGTTTCCAAACGCCTCAGCCGTGAAGCCGGACATCGCCGCAAATTCCTGGCGATCATCGACGATACGCCGGAATGCGAGCGCGCGGTCGCCTACGCATCGACGCGCGCACAGAGCACCAGCGGCGTGCTGGTCCTGCTCTATGTGATCGAGCCGGACGATTTCCAGCATTGGCTGGGGGTTGAGAAGATCATGCGCGAGGAAGCCAACGCGACCGCGCGCGCGGCGCTCGACACCTATGCCAGCAAGGTGCGCCAGAAGGTCGGCATCGAGCCGGAACTGGTGGTGCGCGAAGGCAAGCCGACCGAGGAAATCCACAAGCTCATCGAGGAAGACCAGGACATCGCCATCCTGGTGCTGGCGGCCGGCGCCGGCAAGGAAGGTCCGGGGCCACTGGTGAGTGCGGTGGCCGGCCGGGGCGCCGCCTTCCCCATCCCGGTTACCGTGGTGCCGCAGAACCTCTCCGACGAGGAAATCGAGAGCCTGGCCTGAATTGGGAAGGCCCTCCTGCCCGATTGGAACGTCGCCGATCCGCAGATACACATCGATGTTATCAACCAGCCCATAGCCCTTGGCCCGTGTCGGCGGCGCGCCATTTGGAATGGTCACGGAAACGCCATTCCAAAGGAGCGCCGGTGGACGAATCAACCCGGAAAGCAGGGCGTAGCGGCACGTCAACGCCGCGAAACGCTGGGACTGGATCACCGGTGCCGCCGCGCTCGCAGGCAGCGCGATCGCAGCAAAAAGCCCGGCAGACGGCTCATGCGCAGCAGGAGCGCAGGCACCGCGTGCTCGCCAAGGGGCACCCGGCCATGGTGGACAGCATCGCCGGCGCGATTACCGTCAAGAATCTCGATCTCTACTATATCGTCGCTCCCGACGCCCAGATACCGCTGAAGGGCGAGCACGGCTTCGGGCTCTATTTCCACGACTGCCGTTTCCTCGGCGGCTATGAGATGACGCTGGGCGGTTTGCCGCCGATCGTGTTGGCCTCGACCGCGCAAAGAGGTTACGCCGCGCTTTTCGAACTGGCCAATCCCGACCTGCATTGCGATGGGGGGCGACTGATCCCCAAGGACGAGCTCGGCATCCGCTGGGAGCGGATTCTCGATGCGGAGCAAACATGCGTGCGGGAGGTTCTGACCATCCAGAATTTCGGCCACGAGCCGCATGGCTTTCCGCTGGCCCTGCACTTCGGCGCCGGCTTCGAGGACATTTTCAATGTGCGCGGACTGGTGCCGAAGAACCTCGGCAGGTGCGAGCGGCCCGCCTGGCGCGACGGCAGCCTCCACTTTGTCTATCACGGCGCCGACCACGTTCGCAGAACGGCAACAATCGGTTTTTTGCCGGCACCCGATGCCATGCACAGAACGGCGGCCGAGTTCCGGTTCGATGTGGCGCCAGGAGAAAAGCGTACCATCGCGATCACCATAGAATTGAGGGAACTGTCGGAAGAGCCGGAGGCCGAGCAAATGAGCCAGCACCCGGCGTTTGCTCTCGAGGCCTTTGCCGGGACGGTTCAGGCGGATACTGAAAAATGGCTGGAGCAACACACGAAGTTCGACAGCGACAGCCTGCTGCTCAACAGCATCGTGGACCGTTCGCTGCGCGATCTCGCGGTGCTTAGGTCGGATCTTGGCAACAGGGAGTATTTCGCAGCCGGCGTGCCGTGGTACGTCGCGCTGTTTGGACGCGACAGCCTGATCGTCGCGCTCGAGATGCTGGCTTTCCAGCCGGAGATCGCCGCCCAGACGCTGCGTCTTCTTGCCGGCTATCAGGGCCGTCGAACGGATCGATGGCGAGAGGAGCAGCCCGGCAAGATCCTGCATGAGCTGCGCGTCGGCGAGCTCGCTCGCGCGGGCAATGTCCCGCATGCCAGATTCTACTGCACGGTGGACGCGACCCCGCTCTTCCTGCTGCTTCTCGGCCGCTATGCCGCGTGGACAGGCGACGTGGGGCTCTTCCGCGAACTGCGGGAGCCGGTGGAAAAGGCCTTGGGCTGGATCGCCAAGGCCGGAGACGGGCATGGCGAAGGCTATGTCAAATACCGGACCATCTCGGAAAGCGGTCTCGTCAACCAGGGGTGGAAGGATTCGGCCGACGCGATCGTCAGGACCGACGGCAGCATCGCCAGGCCGCCGATCGCGCTGGTCGAGGTGCAGGGCTATGTGTTCGCGGCCAAGCATGCCATCGCCGATCTCTACGAACGCATTGGAGAGCGCAACAGCGCCAGGCAGGTTCGCGGCGAGGCCGAAAAGCTTCGGACACGGTTCAACCGCGACTTCTGGTGCGAGGACCTGGACACTTTCGCGCTGGCGCTCGAGGCGCGCGGCCGCCCGGTCGCGGTCGTTTCCTCCAACCCGGGCCATGCGCTGTGGACCGGTATCGCGGATCGGGGCAAGGGCCGCCGAACCGTGCGGCGGCTGATGCAGGACGACATGTTCAACGGCTGGGGCGTGCGCACGCTCTCGAGCGCGGAGCGGCGCTACAATCCCGTCGGATATCATCTCGGCACCGTCTGGCCGCATGACAATGCGCTGCTGGCGGCCGGCTGCCGGCGGTATGGCGAGGACGGCGCGGCGCTGCGGATCTTCACCGCCATTGTCGAAGCGGCGATGCACTTCCGCCATCACCGGCTGCCGGAGGCGATGGCGGGCTTTCAGCGCAACGATTTCCAGGTGCCGGTGCACTATCCCGTGGCCTGCCACCCGCAGGCATGGGCAGCGGGCGCGGTGCCGTTCCTGGTGACCACCTGCCTCGGCCTGGAGCCCGACGCCTTCGCAAACAGGCTGCGGATCGTGCGGCCGCGACTGCCCGATTTCGTCAGCCGCATCGAGCTTCGCGGGCTGCGGGTCGGCGAGGCAAGCGCCGACCTCGAATTCATGCGCACGGCGGACGGCGCCGAGGTGAACATCCAGAAGACGAGTGGACAACTCAGCGTGGAAGTCGGAGGATAGGCTTGCCGTGGCGAAGCGCTCCGCCGGGGCAAAAACATTCCGCCAGCCAGCCGTTCGGGCGACGCGTTTCGCTTGAATGTCCAGCCGATAGAGCCTATTTAGAATTATTCCAAACTATCGGCCCGGAAGGGCCTGGAGATATCCATGTTCATCCAGACCGAATCGACGCCGAACCCGGCGACGCTGAAATTCCTGCCCGGCAAGGAAGTGCTGCGCGACGGCACCGCCGATTTCCGCGACGCCGAAGGCGCCGCACAGGCTTCGCCGCTGGCCGGCCGGCTGTTCGAGATCCCCGGCGTCACCGGCGTCTTCTTCGGCTACGACTTCATCACCGTGACCAAGGACGGTCCGGACTGGCAGCACCTGAAGCCGGCGATCCTCGGCGCCATCATGGAGCATTTCATGTCCGGCGCGCCGGTCATGGCTTCGGCGGCCCCGCCCAACGACGCCGGCCAGGCCGGCGAGTTCTACGACAAGGCGGACGAGGAGCTGGTGCTCACCATCAAGGAGCTGCTCGACACCAGGGTACGCCCGGCGGTCGCGCAGGACGGTGGCGACATCACCTTCCGCGGCTTCGAGAACGGGACCGTGTTCCTGCACATGAAGGGTGCTTGCGCCGGTTGCCCGTCGTCGACGGCGACGCTGAAGCACGGCATCCAGAACCTGCTTCGCCATTTTGTTCCAGAAGTGCAGCAGGTCGAGCAGGTTGCCTGACAATTCTGCTCCGCCCGCCGCCTGTGGCGATTTTCTGGGCTTCTCGGCGGAGCGAATTTTCCCCAAGCCGCAAAAACAAAAAACCGGGCCCCAACAGCCCGGTTTTCTGTCTTTGGACGTCTTGTTGTTGCCTAGACGGTCCGCTCACGAAAGCTTTTGTCCGCGGCCATCATGATCACATCACGATGACCTTGGCGCCGACCGAAGTGCGGTCGTAGAGATCGATAATGTCCTGGTTCATCAGGCGGATGCAGCCCGACGACATCGCCTTGCCGATGGAGAACCACTCCGGGCTGCCATGCAGCCGATAGCCCATGTCGCCGCCCTTGTTGAACAGATACATGGCGCGCGCGCCGAGCGGGTTCTTCAGGCCCGGCTCCATGCCGCCGGCGAATTTGGCGAGTTCGGGCTGGCGCTTGATCATCGGCGCCGGCGGCGTCCAGGTCGGCCATTCGCGCTTCAGCGCGATATGGGCGGTGCCGTGCCACTCGAAGCCCTCGCGGCCGACACCGATGCCGTAGCGCATGGCCATGCCGTCACCCTCGACGAAGTAGAGGAACTTGTTCTGGGTGTCGACGATGATGGTGCCGGGCTTCTCGGGAGTGTCGTAGCGCACTTCCTGCCGGCGGAAGCGGGCCGGAACCTTCTCGATCGGTATGCGCGGCAGCTGATAGCCGGCATCGGTCATCGCGCCATAGTTGTTGGTGAAGATTTGCCCGCCAATGGTGCTGCACCCGCTGATCGCGGTCGACAGCGCAAGGGCGGCGACGATTGCAAACGACTTCAAGCGCATGAATAGGTCCGACGCCCCGCCTTTTATCAGCGGCACGAGTCGGCCGCTTTCTCACCATCATTCATGCTGGCATTTCTTTTGCTTGCCAAGCGTGCACTGCCTATATGCATGACCTTCCCTGCCGGTAAGTGCCGAACTGCGGCATTTCGGCAACAGGGGTCCCAGGATTGTGAAGTAAAATCAACGGGGCAGCCGGAAAGGCTGCCGGAGACAGGAGAGCGCCATGAATGTCGGTGATGCCGCCGAACGTTCCGGCCTGCCGGCCAAGACCATCCGCTACTATGAGGAGATCGGCCTGATCCTGCCGGCGCGGGCCGAAAACGGCTACCGCGACTACTCGCGCGACGACGTGCACCGGCTGGCCTTCTTGCGCCGCGCCCGAAACCTCGGCTTTTCAATCGACGATTGCAGGCAGCTGATGGCGCTTTATCAGGACCGCGACCGCGCCAGCCATGACGTGCGCGAAATCGCAAGCGCCCATGTCAGGGCGATCGAGGAAAAGGTGCGCGAACTGCAGTCGATGCGCGCGACGCTGCAGGAGCTGATCCACGCCTGCCACGGCGACGACCGGCCGGACTGCCCGATCTTGGATGACATGGCGGGGGCGGCGTGAAGTCGCCGAGCCGGAGCTAGACAAGTATCCGCTCCCTATCTTAGCTCTTGAACCAGCAACAAATCCTCGGCAGGAGTGCTCCACCCGTGAAGGGATACTGGCTCATCGTCGGCACCGAGATTTCGGACCAGGAAGCGCAAGCCGAATACGCCAGGCTGTGGAAGCCCATCGGCGAGAAGTATCAGGCGCGCAGCAATCCTTCCGAAGTGCCGCCCCTGCTGGTAGAGGCGCGCGATGCCGGTCGGGTGATCGTCGTCGAATTCCCGTCATTGGAAGCTGCCAAGGCCTGCTATGACGACCCGGCTTACGAGGAAGCGAAGCGGTTTGCGCTGCAGGCGTCGAACCGCGTCTTGTTGATCTTCGAAGGGGATCTGGGGGAGGCTGGATGAGGCGCTCTACAATGAAGCGTCGATCATGGGCATTACTTGGGAGATCACCGATTGACCTGTAACGCTGATTGCGTTCGGCTTAGAAGGTTCATACTGCGGATGCAGCAGCGTAGCAACACTCTCAAGTGTTGCGGTGGTCTGTGAAATATATAACCGCCCGCGCTTTTCGCCCTCGTTAGGTGGGCGACGGAGTTGCCCGGGTCCGTGTTATCTGGGCCGAAATAGCGCCATTTGATTTCGCCTGTGACGCCATATTTGGTCTTTATCCTGCGCACTTCGTCTGCAATGCCATGCCATTGGGCCTCATGCATGTGACAAAATAGGGCCTATTGCCCACGCGGCAGGGTTTGGGCGGGCTACCACTCTCGTCAATAAAGCAAAGGTGCATTCTGCAATGTCAGGCAAACCCGCTGAAAAGAGTCAAGTTGAGAAGTTCCGCGAACTGGCGCGGGAGATTGAAACCGTCGATTCCGAAGAGCCGTTGAACGCGGCGATTAAGAAAGTGGCAAAGTCCCCGCCGCCGCCTAAGCACGACGAGAAAGCGGGAAAGAAGCCTCGCTAGCCCTTGGTCGTCATCATAAGACTTCCACCAAGTGCCGCGCAGGATGCTGGCGATATCCCGATCCTGTGTGGGGTGACGCATCCGGTGAGGATCGAGCAACGGTTCGGTTTCTATGAGCCGCCGTCGTGAGCGTTCGATATACTCTCTCGATCTGGCGATTAGAATGCTGTCCTGATTGGAATAAAGCGCGCGATGGGGATTGTTGGGAGACATAGCGTGGCTCCGGTCTTATGCAGACGGGAGCGCTAGATCGCTGTCTCTCAGCCGCCGATGTCCGTTGGGTCGTTACCGGCGATAGTGGTCAACATACCGGAACCCAATTCGGTTCCCGAATTAATTGTGCGTCTGGGTCTGTCAAATATACAATCGTCCTTTAATAGGCGATTATCTGGTTGACAAACCCAAAGTTACCTCCTAGGGTAAACGGCATAGGAGTTAGCTATGTCCGTTCTGTCCCGCCCCGAATTCCATGACGAAGCCAAGGCTTTCGAGCATGTCGAATCCATACTGTGGCCGAACGGTCCTGTTTGCCCCAAGTGCGGTAGCGTTGATCGCCACTACGCATTGAAGGGCGTTCGCACCAAGCCTTCCAAGAAGAACCCGAACGGCGTCGAGCGTCACGGCCTGTATAAGTGCAGCGCCTGCCGTTCGCAGTTCACGGTCCGCATGGGCACGATCTTCGAGGAAAGTCATTTGCCGCTCACCAAGTGGCTACAGGCCATCCACCTTATGTGCGCCTCGAAGAAGGGCATCAGCGCCCATCAGATGCACCGCATACTCGAATGCACCTATGAGGCCGCTTGGTTCCTGTGCCATCGTATTCGCCTTGCTATGGCTTCTGGCGAGCTTTCCCCGATGGGCGGTGGCGGTAGCGCCGTCGAAGTTGACGAGACGTATATCGGTCGCCTGAAAGGCGCTCCGGTTAAGCCGGGCGGCGGCGCTCACAAGAACACCGTCGTTACGCTGGTCGAGCGCGGCGGCAAGGCTCGTTCCTTCCATGTCGATACCGCCCGCATGGGCAACGTCATGCCAATCGTCCGCGCCAACATCGCCAAGGAAAGCGCCCTGATGACCGACGAGAGCGGCATCTATCGCCGCGCCGGCCAGGATTTCGCCTCGCATGAATTCGTCACCCATTCCAAGGACGAATATGTTCGCGGCAACGTCCACACCAACACCGTCGAAGGCTTCTTCTCGATCTTCAAGCGCGGCATGAAGGGCGTATATCAGCATTGCAGCGAACACCATTTGCACCGCTACCTTGCTGAATTCGATTTCCGCTATTCGAACCGCATCGCGCTTGGCGTCGATGACGGCACCCGCGCTTTCATCGCCTTGAATGGCGTAGGGCAAGCGCCTCACCTATCGCAGACCTGCTTGACGATAAGCGGCGGCACTACCGCAAGCCGGCGCAGCTCGAATTGCCGCTCTGG
Source organism: Mesorhizobium sp. M1A.F.Ca.IN.022.06.1.1 (assembly GCF_003952605.1). Taxonomy (NCBI): domain Bacteria; kingdom Pseudomonadati; phylum Pseudomonadota; class Alphaproteobacteria; order Hyphomicrobiales; family Phyllobacteriaceae; genus Mesorhizobium; species Mesorhizobium sp. M1A.F.Ca.IN.022.06.1.1. The sequence continues at coordinate 2,658,202 of NZ_CP034455.1, forward strand.
AAATATGCACGCCAACGCAAGAAAAAGCCGGGGATCTAGTCCCCGGCACAGACTGCTGACAAACCCCTGGCGTTTGCCGGGGGTTTTTGATTCACTGGGTCATGTTGAAGCGACCCGCCCCTGAACAGACCGCGCTTGAGATGGTGACGTTGGATCAGCTGGTTCCGGCCGATCATCTGTTGCGCAAGATCGATCGATCGATCGACTTCTCGTTCATCCACGGTCTGACGGCGCCATTGTACTGCGCCGACAATGGCCGCCCGCCGCTGGACCCGACCTTGATGTTCAAGGCGCTGTTCATCGGCTACCTGTTCGGAGTGCGCTCGGAGCGGCAATTGGTGCGCGAGATCGAGGTCAATGTCGCCTACCGCTGGTTCCTGCGGCTGAAGCTGACCGACAAGGTGTTCGACGCCTCGACGCTGTCGCAGAACCGTCGTCGGCGCTACCAGGACGAGACGATCGCGCAGGCGATCTTCGACCGCATCGTGGAGCAGGCGATCCTTGCGGGGCTGGTGGACGGGACGGTGCTGTATACCGACAGCACGCACCTGAAGGCCAACGCCAACAAGGGCAAATACGACCTTGCCATGGTCGCCAAGTCGCGTGCCGACTACTGGGGCGAGCTCGACCGCGCCATCGAGACGGAACGGGCGCTGCACGGTCAGAAGCCGCTGAAGCAGAAAGAGCGCAAGCCGCCGGTCAAGCAGACCAAGGTCTCGCGCGCCGATCCGGAGGCCGGCTACATGGTGCGCGAGGGCAAGCCGAAGGGCTTCTTCTATCTCGATCACCGCACGGTGGACGGTCGTTGCGGCATCATCACCGATACCTTCGCCACGCCGGCCAACATGCATGACTCGATCGTCTATCTTGGCCGGCTCGACCGCCAGGTGGAGCGCTTCGGCTTCGTTGTGGCGGCGGCGGGGCTGGATGCCGGCTATGCCACGCCAGGCATCGCCAAGGGGCTGGAGGACAGGAACATCCGGGGCGTCATCGGCTATCGCAACCCGACCCCGCCAAGGCCCGGCAAGATGAGGAAGAGCGCCTTCGTCCATGAACCGGATCGGGACGGCTATCGTTGTCCGCAGGGCCAGTTGCTCACCTACGCCAGCACCGATCGCGGCGGGTATCGTCATTACAGAAGCGATCCGGCCATCTGCCGCGACTGTCCGCTGCTGGCCTCCTGCACCTCAAACGCCAAGGCCGAGCGCACCATCACACGCCATGTCTGGCAGGATCAACGCGAGCGCGTCGATGCCAACCGGCTCACGGCTTGGGGCAAGGCCATCTACCGGCGTCGCAAGGAGACGGTCGAGCGATCCTTCGCCGATGCCAAGCAGCTGTTCGGCCATCGCTACGCCCGCTTCCGAGGGCGAACCCGCGTCGCCTGCCAGTGCCTGATCGCAGCCGCCGCCCAGAACATGAAAAAGATCGCAATCAGCCTCTGGCCAAAGCCCAAACCGGTCCTCGCCTGAGGCCAAATCTGCGTCGGCGGCCTCCTGACATCCGCTCCCGCCACCAATTTCCCAAGCGCAATCAATCTGCAAAACAAAACCCCGCCGAAAATCGACGGGGTTCGTCAGCAGTCTGAGCCGGGGATCTAGTCCCCGGCAGTTAGGTTGATCGGAACGGCTAGGCGGCTACGCCGCTAGCGCCGTCTTATCGGCTGCGATAGTGGCCGCAGACGAATTCGGTGCGACCAAAGCGGAAGCGCTGGTACGGGTTTACCCAAACCAAAACGTCACCTCTTTTCAGGCGAGGGGCCTTGAAAAGAGGCGGTAGAAGTGCGATTCTAGGGCTTGGACGTGTCCTAGCACCGCAGGGGTTACCGCCCCTTTCCGGTTGCTGACCACCACGAAGGCCAGTTCCCCGTTCGAGCGGGTCGCTGGCCTTCTTCATTAGTCGCGCACGGTTGGCCGGTGGTCTTAGGCGCCGTGGCTACACAGATCTTATCATCGTCATCCCCGTGCGCTTTCTCAGACGCGCGCAGGAATTATAGCATCGTGAATTCGCCGCACAAGCCCGCGAAGGTGTCACGCGCATCAGAATTTGGTTAACGAGTCCTTACGTTGCTCGTTTTGAAACGCTGTGATACGTCATGGGTTCTACAAGGAGGCGAAGATGGACAAAGCATACGCTAACGCATTGAGACGAAAGGAGGAAATTGAGGCCGAACTGGCTCGTATCAATTCATTCATCGCCATGTACAAGCATTTTTCTGGACCAGAAGGGGAACAAAATGAACCCTCCACACAGGAATCATCGGAGGCAGGAAACAAGGAAACGGCGGCCCCAAGGTCGATTCGTTTTCCGAAACCGTCCGAAATCGCTGACATGGCGGAGAGGCTGATTCGGGGCGCTGGTCATCCGTTGACGCGCGCACAAATCGTTGAACGGCTTGAAAAGGCCGACGTCGAATTGAACAGCGAGGATAAGCCTAGGTATGTTGGGACTATCCTTTGGCGCGAGAAAGGCCGCTTCGTAAACATTCCTGGCGAGGGCTATACAATGAACGACATGGCTACGCCGCTTCAGGCTCTGCAAGGGCTAATGCTCCCTGACGAGGAAAACGACGATGAAAAAGGCAGTGACCTCATCTGACCGCCAATTGCCGCAGATCGAGAAGTTCCGCGAAGCGGCCCGCGAACTGAAGACCGATCAGTCAGACGAAGCCTTCGAGGCCGCTCTTGGCAAGATCGCCCATGCGCCCAAGCTCACCAATAAGCAGATAAAGGAACTGGCGCGGCGCAAGCGCGACCTCGCAAAGGACTAAGTGCGCCCTTCGAACAGGTCATTGATTGACCAAATCGGCAGGATCATCAGCGGGAACTTGTCTTCATCCGGCGCGACCGCAAAGCCGTATTTGGAATAGAGCGCTGTGGTCCTATCGTTCAAAGATCGCAAGCCGACGCCATAGAACGCCACGTGCTTCGATACTAGGTGGGCGCGCCTGAGTGAGTCCACCAAAAGCATCTTGCCGAGGCCGCAGTTCTGACAAGTGCGCTGGACAGCCAAATATTGTAGGTAGATCAGCGGGACGCCGCTTCCCCACATTTGGCGGTCCTGTTTCCCCGCCAGCTTATTGCGATCTTCGCTTGAGAACGAGAGTGAATAGAATCCCATGGCTTTGCTGTTGCCTTGCCCGTGGGCAAGAAACAGACGGGCCTTATTTTGCTCCGACCATTTAGGGGCCTTGGAAACCCACCGATCGATATCGGACTCTCCACAACGAAAGTTATGGATTGCGTCCTTTGACGAAAACGGGGAGATGCGGATTTGACTCAGGTCCAAGGAATGTGCCGGTATCGTCGTTGTAATTCTTTTGGTAAAACTCGTAAGCCTTACGCAATTCAGGCGTCACGCCATTCGTAGCGTTATACGTCTTACGACAAAATTCATAAGCTTCTTTTTCAGTTTGGAAAACCGGCTTGGGCTTGGCGGGCCCGCCGTGAAAAAATCTGAGTATATCTCTAAGACTGAATGCCATTTGGTTGTCTCGTTTGTGCGGCCATTCGGAGCACTACGAATCACCTGTCAAGGGCCTTAGCACACTAATTCCGAATTTCAACCATATCACAATGCGAACAAAAGCGGAAACTTGTTCGCAAATCACAACCCTGGATCTGATTGCTGGTTCCGGAAATGTGATGCGGCGTCTAGACGCGCCGGGGTGATTCACCCTTCGTTCACGATATTAGCGCAAGCTGATAAGCGGACATGAAGGGTAGAGCGTACATGCCCAAACAAAGCCTCAGCGCAGAACACCCCTCAGCGCTGGGGCTTTATCCCGCCTAACGGCGGACAATACCATGTCTGGAAGCCTTCCACGCCAGCCCCAGAATAGTCCGCAGTTCGTGCCCGGACACTTCGGCAGTTCGATTTAGCATTCGTTTGCCGTCTGCAAATCGAACATCGAACTTAAGCGTCCTGCCATCTGCACTCACGGACACGGTGCCCTTGTGAACTCGACGTCGGCCACCCTTGGTTTGACTCACGATCAGCGTAGGCATCTGCACTCAACCCCCATCTTGGATAAGATAGGAATATAGTCTCACCGCACTCTTGGTTTGTCAACCAGATAATCGCCCTTTAATATCGCGTTCAAACCGTGAACAAAATCTGGCATGGTGCCTGCCATGCCTATCGTTTCCGCGATTCCCCTCAACCCGCTGATCGACGGCCGCCAGTCGGAGCGCGCCATGCTGGTGCGGCGCGGCGTGCAGCGCCTGCTCACCCAAATGGGCGCGCATGTGCTGCCAGAGCTATCCCTGGCCACCGGCCGGCGGGCCGATCTTGTCGCGCTGACCCGGCAGGGCGACATCTGGATCATCGAGATCAAATCCTCGATCGAGGATTTTCGCGTCGATCGCAAATGGCCGGACTACCGGCTGCATGCCGACCGCTTCTTCTTCGCCACCCATCCCGGCGTGCCCGCGGAAATCTTTCCGGAGGAATGCGGCTTCGTCCTCTCCGACGGCTATGGCGCGGAGATCTTGCGCGAGGCGCCGGAGCACCGCATGGCCGCCGCGACGCGCAAGGCGCTGATGCTCAGGATCGCGCGTGCGGGCGCGGCGCGGCTGCTGGCGGCGGAGCTTGCCGGTGTTTCGGTGCCGGTGCTGGACGGCGAAAGCGAGTAGGACGCTATCTCGTCGTCGCTGGCCGCGGGCCGCGCAGCACCGGGCTGCACTGCGCCGGGACCCAAAGCGCAGCCCCTACTCGACATTGACGTCCACGACAATTTTGTACGCGTTCCCATCAAAAGTATGAACCGAGAAGGTCATCTGATCCTGCCCCTTGAACCCGGCAGCCGATTTGTAGACGCCTTTTATTCCGTCGACCTTTCGAGAATTGCATCTAAATCTCTGGTTGGTTTTCGCAAAAGATGTGTAAACCTTCCCTTCAACCAACCTAACTTCCCCATGACTCGGCCCGGAGATAATTTTTACATCGTCCTTGCCGGCAGAAGAGCAGTCCGCGTTCAGGCTCGCTCCCTTAAAGACGAGAATCTCTTGGCCCGTCAGTGCCGTTTTTTCATAGCTCGACAGATGTGTGAACGCAGCCGCCGGAGAGAGCCCAAGGCCCAAAACCGCGACCGTTGCTATGACACTTGTTGTGCGGCATACCATTTTTGCTGGCCCCTTAACCGAGTGAATTGCCCCATCGCTGTCTGACGGCACGCTGAAGCACGCTAGCACTCCAGCGATAGCTTCAACTCATCAAATTCAAGTCATCGGAAAGTAGTGGTGCGCCTTACAACGCTTCCATTGATCGGCAAGACCGCGTTCCCCGCTGCCCTACTCCACTTCTTCTTCGGCGCCACCCCGCGCCGGCGCCATCAGCAGCACCGCCGCGCCGACCAGCGCGGCGATCAGCGAGCCGGCGAGGATGCCGACCTTCACCGCGTCCTGAAGGGCCGCGTCATTGGCGAAGGCGAGCAGGCCGATGAACAGGCTCATGGTGAAGCCGATGCCACACAGAAGCGAAATGCCGATCATATGCAGCCAGCCAGCATTGGCCGGCAGGTCGGCGAGGCCGAGCCGGATGGCGAGAACCGAGGCGCCGAAGACGCCGACCAGCTTGCCGACGACGAGGCCGGCGGCGACGCCGAGCGTCAGAGGCTCGACCAGCGCGGCAACGCTCAGGCCGCCGAGCGAGACGCCGGCATTGGCGAAGCCGAAGATCGGGATGACGATGAAGGGCACGAGCTTGTGCAGGCCATGTTCCAGCCGGTGCAGCGGCGAGTGTTCGACGTCGTGACCGATGGCGGGCGAACGCTCGAGCGGGATGGTGAGCGCCAGCGCCACGCCGGCAAGCGTCGCATGCACGCCCGACTTCAGCACCAGCACCCAAAGCGCCGCGCCGAGTACGAGATAGGGCAAGAGGTTCATCACCCGCATGCGGTTGAGTACGATCAATACGGCGATGACCGCGAAGGCGGCGCCGAGATAGGCGAGCGACAGGCCGCTGGTGTAGAACAGCGCGATGATGATGACGGCGCCGAGATCGTCGATGATGGCCAAAGCGGTAAGAAACACTTTAAGCGAGGCCGGCACGCGGCTGCCGAGCAGCGACAGCACGCCGAGCGCGAAGGCGATGTCGGTGGCGGTGGGGATCGCCCAGCCGGAAAGCGCCGCCTGGTTGTCGCGGTTGATCAAGACATAGACCAGCGCCGGAAACACCATGCCGCCGGCCGCGGCGATGCCCGGCAGCACGCGGCGCGGCCAGGTTGAGAGCTGGCCGTCCAGCATCTCGCGCTTGATCTCCAGCCCGACCAGCAGGAAGAACACCGCCATAAGCCCGTCATTCACCCAGTGCGAGACGCTGAGCGGCCCGAGATAGGCGTGGAGGGCGGCGAAATAGGTTTCGGCGAGCGGCGAGTTTGCGACGATGAGCGCAAGGGCGGCGGCCGCCATCAGGATGATGCCGCCGGCCGCCTCGCCGTCGAGGAATTCGCGAAGCATCGATTTCGGCCGCTCGTCGCGCATGCCCCCTCCGTCGCATGGCCCGCCGGCCGGTGTCCTTCGCGATGATGCTCAAACTTGAACGACCGGGCAAGCATTGGACCGGTCGGCCACCGTCGCCCTGCTTGCAAGCGCCGGCGCCGCCCCTCACCTGCCTGCCGGCATCCTCTCCCCGTATGGCGGGGAGAGGGCGCTCTCATCATGGTTTTCGCCAGTCGCCAGCGTTGCTAGGCGGCAGCCAGCGCTGCCTTCGACACCCGCCATCGGCAGCACCGTACGCGCGTTTAAGCAGGTTACCGCGGCGCCCGCTTTGCCAGAATCCGCTGCAGGGTGCGCCGGTGCATGTTGAGCCGGCGCGCGGTCTCGGAGACGTTGCGGTCGCACATTTCATAGACGCGCTGGATATGTTCCCAGCGCACGCGGTCGGCCGACATCGGGTTTTCCGGGGGTGCTGCCCGCTCGCCCGCGGTGCGGGTCAGCGCGGCGAAGACGTCGTCGGCATCCGCGGGCTTCGACAGGTAGTCGACAGCGCCGAGCTTCACCGCCGTCACCGCGGTGGCGATGTTGCCGTAGCCGGTCAGGATGATGGTGCGGGAATCGTCGCGCTTCTCGCGGATGGCGGCGACCACGTCGAGGCCGTTGCCGTCGCCGAGCCGCATGTCGACCACCGCATAGGCCGGCGGGCGGGCGCGCGCCTTGGCGACGGCCTCTTCCACGCTTTCCGCCGTCTCGACCGCGAAGCCCCTGGTTTCCATGGCGCGGGCAAGCCGGGTGAGAAATGGCTTGTCGTCGTCGACGATCAGCAGCGAGGTGTCCTCGCCTTCTACCATTGCGCCGGTGGGTTCTTCTGCGCTCATTTGCGTCAGCATCCTACTGCCTTACTTTTACGCAGATACAATTCTGCAACAGCAATGTCCAATTTTTACAGCCGGCAACAAAGCTGCCATGAGCCAAATGCATAGGCTCACGCATTGTCGAATGCGGTGCCCGGGGCATGCTCGGGATTGAGGAAGACGCCGCGAGGCCAGGTGATCTGCACCACCGCCCCCTCGCCGAGCCCGCTCGAATTGCGAAAATCGATCGTCGCGCCCGAGCGCTCCAGCAACGTCTTGGCGATGAAAAGCCCGAGCCCGAGGCCGCCGCCGGCCTCTGTCCCCTGGCGCGTCGACATATAGGGCTCGCCGATGCGGTCGATGATTTCCGGCGGGAAGCCCGGCCCGTCGTCAATGATCGAGAAGGAGACCTCCTCACCGTCCCAGTTCCAGCTGACGGTGACCGTGTTCTTGGCGAAGTCGACAGCGTTCTCGACCAGATTGCCGAGCCCGTAGATGACGCCGGGGCTGCGCTGCCCGACCGGCTCCGGGCCGATGCGCTCGCCGGGGCGCAGCCGGATCGAGATGCCGAAGTCGCGGTGCGGCGCCGTCACTTCCTCGACCAGCGAGGTCAGCGGCAGGCGCGAAAGATGCGCCTCGCCTTCCGAGGACAGGCTGGTCAGCCGCTTCAAAATCTCGCGGCAACGCTCGCTTTGCGAGCGCAGCAGCTTCACGTCCTCGCTGAATTTCGGATCTTCTCCCAGCGCCTTTTCCATTTCCTTGGCGACGACGGTGATGGTGGCCAAAGGCGTGCCGAGCTCATGCGCGGCGGCCGCCGCGAGGCCGTCGAGCGCCGAAAGATGCTGCTCGCGCTGCAGCACCAGCTCGGTGGCGGCGAGCGCGTTGGCGAGCAGGCGTGCCTCGGCCGCGACGCGGAAGGCGTAAATCGCGGTGAAGGCGATCGAGGCGAACACCGCCATCCACATGCCGGCGACATAGATGAAGGGCATCGACAGCGGCGCGCCTTCGTACCAGGGCAGCGGCAGATGGAAGAACACAAGCAGCGTGGCCGCCGCGATGACCAGCGCGCCGAGCACCGCGGTGAGGCGCAGCGGCAGTGATGCGGCGGAAATGACGACGGGCACCGAGAGCAGGACCGAAAACGGGTTGGTCAGGCCGCCGGTCATATAGAGCAGGCCGGCGAGCTGCAGGCTGTCGATGGTGAGGATGACGAAGGCCGAGAGCGGGGTCAGCCGATGCGCCGCGGGATAGCGGAAGGTGAGCCAGAGGTTCATCCAGGCCGAGCAGGCGATGAGCGCGAAGCACAGCGAGACCGGAAGCGGGAATTTCAGCCCGTAGCCGACGACGAGCACCGCGATGCTCTGGCCGACAATGGCCAGCCAGCGCAGGCGGATCAGCGTGTTGAGCCGCAGCCGCTGGCTCTGCTGGGAATCGGGCGCGCGCAGAATATTGATCATCGACTTACGATTATAGCCGCAGGAGGGTTAGCGCTAGTAGCGCTGTGACGGCGACTTGACCGGTCAGCGGCCGTTGTTTCGGTTCACCATCATGAGCGCTTGATGATTGGCCTAGGCCCCTCGCGACTTCGTCATCCCCGGGCGGAGCGACGCGAAGCGGAGCGCAGGCCCGAGGAGATCCATTCCGTGACTTCGAAGTTTTGCGATGGTTCAGAATTCTGTTCCGCTGCATTTTACGGTCAAGGTAGCGGAATGGATCCTCGGGTCTACGCGCGTCGCTTCGCTCCTTGCTCCGCCCGTGGATGACGAAGTGATGGGCGTTTGCGCCAATCGCCAACGCACGTTGCCCACTAACGCGAATGGCCCGCCGAAAGCGGCACGAACCTATGTCCCGCGCGGCTTGGCGCGGCTGGTGGCGGCCGCCAGCAGCGGGTTTTCCGGCCAGACATGCTTAGGATAGCGACCGCGCATATCGGTGCGCACATCCGCCCACGAGCCGCGCCAGAAGCCGGGCAGATCGCGCGTCGTCTGGATCGGGCGATGCGCCGGCGACAACAGCTCCAGAGTCAGCGGCACCGTACCGCCCGCGACCGAAGGATGGCGATCGAGGCCGAACAGCTCCTGCACGCGGATCGCCAGCACCGGCCATTCGCCGTCATAGCGGATCGGCACATGGCTGCCCGAGGGCGCGTCGAAATGGGTCGGCGCCAGCGCGTCGACCTCGCGCTGCAGGTCGTGCGGGACCAGCGACATCAGCCCCGCCGCAAGCGCCGCCGGCCTGATCGCCGCGAAGGAGGCCTCGCCGGCAAGGAAAGGCAGCAACCAGTCGTCGAGACGGTCGAGAAGCGCCTGGTCCGAGACGTCGGGCCAGGGAGAACCGAGGCCGCGATAGAGCCAGCCGAGCCGCTGGCGCAGCGTTTCCGCCTCCTTGCCCCAGTCGAGCAGCGACAGGCGGTGCTCGCGCAGGGCGTCCAGCATGGCCCGATCGGCCTCGGCACCGGAAGGTGCGGGCAGCATGCGCTCGGAAAGGGTGATGGCGCCAAGGCGAGCGGTCTCGCGCACGCGCACGACGCGGCGCTCGCGGTCGAAACTCGTCTCGCGCTTCGTCTCGATGCGGTCGGCAAGCGCGGTGCGGATAAGGGCCTCGTCGACGGGCGCGGCGGCGGTGATACGGGCATTCTGCGCCTTGCCCTGCAGATCGGCGACGACCAGCCAGCTCTCGCCGGCAAGTGGATCGGCAGCATCGACCATCGCGCCGGAACCGTTGGCGAGCACGAAGCGGCCGCGCTCGCCGCGGGCTCTGGCGACACGATCCGGCCAGGCATGGATCAGCAAGGCGCCGGGCGCGGCTGGCGAGTCTGCCCTTGCCCCGCCTGCCTGCTTGGCCAGGCGTGCGGCAAGTTGCCGGGCGGCACCGGCGCGCGGCGATTTTTCTGCGCGGAAGCGGATCAGCCGCCGTTCCAAATCTGCGCTGTCGCCGCCAAGCCCGCGCTCCGTCAAAAGCACGGCAAGGATCGCCGCTTCCTGCGCCTGCCCGATCTCAGCCGCTTCGGCCACCATGTGCGCGAGCCGCACGGGCAGAGCGAGCTTGCGCATCGCCGCGCCCGCCTCCGTCAAGCGGCCAGCGTCATCGATTGCATGCAGCGCTTTGAGCAACACCCTCGCTTCGTTAAGCGCCGGCGCCGGCGGCGGGTCGAGGAAGGACAGGCTCGACGGATCGGCGATGCCGAAAGCGGCGCAGTCGAGCAACATGCCGGAAAGGTCAGCCTCGAGGATTTCCGGCGGTGTGAAGGCGGGCAGCGCCGCCGTCTGCTCGGCACGCCACAATCGGATGGCGACGCCCGGCTGCGTTCGTCCGGCGCGGCCGGCCCGCTGATCGGCGGAAGCCTTGCTGACGCGCACCGTTTCCAGCCGGGTCAGGCCGCTTGCCGGCTCGTAGCGCGGCAGGCGCGACAGGCCGCAATCGATGACGACGCGCACGCCGTCGATGGTGATCGAGGTCTCGGCGATCGAGGTCGCCAGCACCACTTTACGGCGGCCAGGCGACGCCGGCTTGATCGCGGCATCCTGCGCCCTGTTGTCCAACTGGCCATAGAGCGGAACGATGTCGGTATCGGCACCGAGGCGATCTTCTAGCCGCTCTGCGGTGCGCTCGATCTCGCGCTGTCCGGGCAGGAAAGCGAGCACGCTGCCCTGCTCGGCGGCTAAAGCCGAGCGAACCGCCTTGGCCATCGCGTCCTCGACCGCCATGCCGGCCGGCCGCTCGTCATAGCGGATGTCGACCGGGAAGGCGCGGCCCTCGCTTTCGACCACCGGCGCCCCGGCCAGTAGTTTTGCGACGCGCGCGCCGTCGAGCGTCGCCGACATCACCAGCAGGCGCAGATCCGGCCGCAGCGCGCCCTGAACATCGAGCGCCAGCGCGAGGCCGAAATCGCCGTCGAGCGAACGCTCGTGGAATTCATCGAAGATTACCGCCGCAACGCCGGGCAGTTCGGGATCGTCGAGGATCATGCGCGACAGCACGCCTTCGGTGACGACGAGGATCTTTGTCCGCGCTGAAGTGCGGTTCTCCATGCGCATCGCGTAGCCGACTGTACCACCCGGCTCCTCGCCGACAAGCTCGGCCATGCGACGGGCGGCGGCGCGGGCTGCCAGCCTGCGCGGCTCTAGCAGCACGATCCTGCCTTCGCCGAGCCAGGGCGCGTCGAGCAGCGCCAGCGGCACCAGCGTCGTCTTGCCGGCACCGGGCGGCGCCACCAGCACGGCGCTGTTGCGCCCGGCGAGCGCCTCGCCGAGCACCGGCAGCACGGCGGATACCGGGAGTTCCGGCAAAATTCCTCTGTTCATGGCGTCCGCATATCAGCGGCCACGGTGAGCGCGCAACCTGTCCCGGAATTGCCTAAAGCCTGGTGCGCGTGAACGGGTTCCAGCGCACGGTGCCCAGCCGTACCTCCTCGCGAACCATGGTCAGCAGGCCCGAGGCGCCGAGCACTGCAAGGCCGGCCAGCGTCAGCAGGTCGGGATCTTCCTGGAAGAACAACGAGCCCAGCACCACCGCCCAGACGATCTGCGAATAGTGCGTCGGCGCGATCCGGTTGGCAGGCGCGTATTTGGCCGCGAGAAGCTGCAACAGCTGACCGCCGGCGGTGAAGGCGCCGGCCATGACCAGCCAGATCAGCTGCCTGCCATCCGGCAAGGTGAAGGACGTTGCCGCCACGCCGAGGCCATTGAACAGCAGGCCATAGCCGACAAGCACGCCGAGCATCGTCGTGCGCTTCTCCTGCTGCGCCAGCGACCGCATCAGGATGACGCTGGTAGCGGCAAGAAAGGCGATGGCGAAGGCCGCGAGGTGGCCGAGATGAAGTTCGCGGAAACCCGGCCTGACGACCAGCATGACCCCGGCAAATCCGGCGACCACGGCAAGCCATCGCCACGGCCCAACCTTCTCCCTCAGGATGAGAGTGGAGAGGATGGTGACGAACAAGGGCGCCAGGAAAATCAACGCGTAGACTTCCGCCAGCGGGATGGTGGTGAAGGCATAGACGCTGAGCACGCCCGATGCGATGCCCGCCCAGGCGCGGGCCTGCACGGCCCAGGGCCGGCTGGTGCGCCAGAAGTCGCGCCAGCGCTCATCGGCAGGCCTTGTGAAGAACAGGAAACAGCCGGCAAACAAGGTTACGAAGAAGCCGATCTCGAAGACGGTGAACTGCCCGCCCAGGCTCTTGATGACGGCATCGCTCCACGAATAGCTTGCATAGGCGATGAGGGCGAGCAGGATTCCGTTCGGCACGTTCCAATTCCGGGAGAAAAGAAGTGAAGATACTGGCGCTGGGGGCTCATCCCGACGATATCGAGATATTCATGTTCGGTACGCTGGCCGCCTATGCCGCGCTAGGCGCAGAGCTGACTTTTGCGATAGCCACGGACGGAGCCAAGGGCGGCACGGGCGATCCGAAGGCGCTTGTCAAAGCGCGGCGCGAGGAAGCGACCGAGGCGGCCACCCTGCTCGGCGTCACACCGCGTTTCCTCGATTTCCCCGACGGGGCGCTGGTTGCGGATGCCGCATTGATCGGCACACTCAAGGCGCTGATCGGCGAGGTGCAACCCGACCTCGCGATCACGCATGCGCCGAACGACTATCACGGCGACCACCGCGCGCTGTCGGATGGCGTGCGCATCGCGGCGTCCTTCGAGGTACCGGTGCTGCATGCCGACACACTGGGCGGCACAGGTTTCTCGCCGTCGCATTACGTCGACATTTCCAGCCACTGGGACCTCAAGGCGCAGGCCATTCTCGCGCATCGCTCACAGGGGCCCGAGCATTATCTCAACGGTGCACGCATGCAGAACGCGTTCCGCGCCGGCCAATGCAACGGCGCGCCCGGCGCGCTGGCCGAGGCGTTCCGGTTCGAGCCCCTCTTCCCCTTTGCCGACATCCGCGAGCTGCTGCCTCCGGCGCCGCGGATCCGGCCGGTCACGGTGGGCCCGAAGACCGTCAGGTAGCCGGCTGAAGCACGAGCCGCCAAGCACCAACAGTTATTTCCCAACGATTTCAAGCACCGCTTTCGTCATGCTGCGGCGCAGCAACGAATTCGCTTGCATTGTTTAGTAAAAAGAGCATCACTAAACAAATTACTAAACATCGGCGACGCGGCGCGCGCCATGTTCAGGCCCTCGGAGGAGCGAGGTTGAGGCTTTTGAAACCGTCATCCGGACGCGTTTCGCAAATGGGAGGTAAGGCATGAAATCGACCTTGAAACTGGCGTTGGGACTGGCCTCGGCGGCACTCGCGTCGACCGCCGTCTCGAACGCGGCGCATGCGGAAGATCTGACGCTTTGCTGGGCGGCCTGGGATCCGGCCAACGCGCTCGTGGAATTGTCCAAGGACTTCACCAAGGAAACCGGCATCGGCATGAAGTTCGAATTCGTGCCGTGGACCAACTATGCCGACCGCTTCCTCAATGAGCTCAACTCACACGGCAAGCTCTGCGACCTGATCATCGGCGACAGCCAGTGGATCGGCGGCGCGGCCGAGAACGGTCATTACGTCAAGCTGAACGACTTCTTCGACAAGGAGAAGATCAGCATGGACGACTTCGTGCCGGCGACCGTCGTCGGCTATTCCGAATGGCCGAAGAACACGCCGAACTACTGGGCGCTGCCGGCCATGGGCGACGTGGTCGGCTGGACCTATCGCAAAGACTGGTTCTCGCGGCCGGAACTGCAGAAGGAGTTCAAGGAGAAGTATGGCTGGGACCTCGCCCCGCCGACGACCTTCGACCAGCTGAGGCAGATCGCCGAGTTCTTCCAGAAGCGGCAGATCGACGGCAAGACCGTCTATGGCGCCTCGATCTACACCGAGCGCGGCTCCGAAGGCATCACCATGGGCGCCATGGACGTCCTCTACAGCTACGGCTTCCAGTACGAGAACCCGAAGAAGCCCTATGAGATGGACGGCTTCGTCAATTCCGAGAAATCGGTGAAGGGGCTGGAATTCTACAAGGCGCTCTATGATTGCTGCACACCGCCCGGCGCCTCCAACAGCTACATGGGCGAAGGCGTCGATGCCTTCAAATCCGGCCAGGTGGCGATGCACATGAACTTCGCCTTCACCTGGCCCGGCCTGCAGAAGGACGAGAATGTCGGCGGCGACAAGATCGGTTACTTCGCCAATCCGAAAGGTCCCGACGGCGACCAGTTCGCGCAGCTCGGCGGCCAGGGCATCTCGGTGGTTTCCTACTCCGACAAGCAGGAATCGGCGCTGAAATACATCAAGTGGTTCGCCAACAAGGACGTGCAGGCCAAGTGGTGGTCGCTCGGCGGCTATTCCTGTCTGAACTCCGTCGTCAAGGATCCGAAGTTCCCGTCCAGCCAGCCCTATGCGCAGGCCTTCCTCGACTCCATGGCGATCGTGAAGGACTTCTGGGCAGAGCCGAGCTACGCGCCGCTGCTGCAGGCCTCGCAGAAGCGCTTCCACGACTATGTCGTCGCCGGCCAGGGCTCGGCCAAGGATGCGCTCGACGGCCTCGTCAAGGACTGGACGCAGATCTTCCAGGATGACGGCAAGATGTAAAGCTCCTCCCGAGCAGGCGTCCCGTGCCGCCTTGGCACGGGACGCAGTTCAGATAAATTCCAGCGCCGAGGCTGACCAGTGACCGATGCAGGACTAACCATGCTCAATCGGACTGCGGACAACGCTGCACGGGCCACACCCGAGCCGTTGGCCAAGAAGATCCGGGGCATCAGCGACAAGGGCCTCGCCTGGCTGTTCATTTCGCCGACGATCCTTCTGCTTTTAGCCATCAACATCTTCCCGCTGTTCTGGGCGATCTACCTCTCCTTCACCAATTACCGCGCCAACCGCCCGAACGAAGTGGTCAAGAATCTCGGGCTTTCCAACTACAGGCGCATCCTCGGCGACCAGGATATCTGGATCGCGATGCAGACGACGGCGCATTTCGTCTTCTGGACCATCCTGCTGCAGACGGTGATCGGCTTCGCGCTTGCCTGGCTGATCGACCGGAAATTCCGCGGCCACGCCATCTGGACCACGATCATCCTGGTGCCGATGATGCTGTCGCCGGCGGTGGTCGGCAATTTCTGGCGCTTCCTCTACGAGCCGCAGATCGGACTGTTCGCCTACGCCGTCTCGTTCCTCACCGGCATCCCGCCGACGAATGTCCAGATGCTGTCCAATGTCGAGCTGGCGCCATGGGCGATCATCATCGTCGACACCTGGATGTGGACGCCTTACGTGATGCTGATTTGCCTCGCGGGTCTGCGTTCCATCCCAGAATACATTTATGAAGCGGCCGAGGTCGACCGCGCCTCCAACTGGCGGCAGTTCTGGTCGATCACCCTGCCGATGGCGCTGCCCTTCATCATGCTGGCGGTGCTGTTTCGCGGCATCGAGAACTTCAAGATGTTCGACATGGTCAACCTGCTCACCGGCGGCGGACCGGGCTCGACCACCGAGGTCGCCTCGATCACGCTGAAGCGGCAAGCCTTCGAAAGCTGGCGCACCGGCTATTCCTCGGCTTTCGCCATCGTCCTGTTCGTCGCGGTGTTTGGCCTTGCCAACATCTACGTCAAGGCACTCAACAAGGTGAAGCAGAGATGAGCCTGACCACCGCCCATTCCGTCGTCGCACCTTCGACGAATTCGAAGCGGATCGCCGGCGTGCTCGTCGTCGGCTACGCGCTGATCTCGATCGTGCCGCTCTTGTGGATCTTCGCCACCAGTTTCAAGACGCCGCCGGATTCGATCGCCTATCCGCCGAAGATCGTCTTCCAGCCTAGCATCGAAGGCTACTGCAACCTGTTCACGACCCGCACCAGGCAGACGCCGGAATACATCAACGCGCTCGGACCGGCGACCGGCTTCTGCGATGAGACGGTGCGCAAGCGCAACATGGTGATCGCCGGCCCGTCCAACTTCCTGCCGCGCTTCGTCAACTCGCTGATCATCGCCTTCGGCTCGACCTTCTGCGCAGTGTTCCTCGGCACGCTCTCGGCCTACGGCTTCTCGCGCTTCAAGGTGCCTTTGGCAGACGACCTCCTGTTCTTCATCCTGTCGACGCGCATGATGCCGCCGATCGCCGTCGCGATCCCGATCTATCTGATGTACCGCGAGCTCGGCCTCTCCGACACCGCGCTCGGCATGATCCTGCTCTACACCGCGGTCAATGTCTCGCTGGCGGTCTGGCTGCTCAAGGGCTTCATCGACGAGATCCCGCGCGAATACGAAGAAGCGGCGATGATCGACGGCTACACGCGGCTGCAGGCCTTCTGGCGCACGGTGCTGCCGCAGGCGACCACCGGCATTGCCGCGACCGCCATCTTCTGCCTGATCTTTGCCTGGAACGAATATGCGTTCGCCGCGCTTCTGACCTCCGGCACGGCGCAGACGGCGCCGCCCTTCATCCCGACCATCATCGGCGAAGGCGGCCAGGACTGGCCGGCAGTCGCCGCCGGCACCACGATATTCCTGGTGCCGATCCTGGTCTTCACCATCCTGCTCCGCAAGCAATTGCTGCGCGGCATTACCTTCGGCGCGGTGCGCAAATGAGCACGATCCAGCCTGCAAAACGCAAATCGCGTTGGCCCGTCTGGGCAAGACGCGGCCTGATGGAAAACATCGCCACGGCGATCATCGCCATCGGTTTCCTGATGCTGTTCCAGCCTTTCGCGCTGTCGCTCTACAGCTATTCCTTCGTCACCATGCTCGCCGGCACCGCCATGTTCATCGTCGTCTCGAAATTCCCGGAATAGAAATGGCCGAGATCCGTGTTCAGAACCTGAGGAAAGCCTTCGGCGAGTTCGTTGCCGTGCAGGATTCCAATTTCGTTGTCGAGGACGGCGAGTTCTTCGTGATGCTCGGGCCGTCGGGCTGCGGCAAGACGACGACGCTCCGCATGATCGCCGGCCTCGAACTGCCCACCGGCGGCAAGATCCTGCTCGGCGGCGAGGACGTCACCATGCGCCGGGCGCGCGAGCGTGACATCGCCTTCGTCTTCCAGCTCTTCGCGCTCTATCCGCATATGAATGTGCGCAAGAACATCGGCTTCCCGCTCTTGGCGCAAGGCATGGCGTCGGCCGAGATCCGCGCCCGCGTCGAGGAGACCGCGAAGCTGCTGCGCATCGACCACCTGCTCGACAAGTCGGTCTCCGGTCTTGCCGGCGGCGACCGTCAACGCGTCGCGCTCGGCCGCGCCATCGTCAGGCGACCGAAATGTTTCCTGATGGATGAGCCGCTTGGAACCCTCGACACCGAGTTCCGCGATTTGATGGTGCATGAGTTGCGCGAGCTGCACAACCGCATCCACGCCACCACCGTCTATGTCACGCACGACCAGATGGAAGCGATGTCGATGGCCGACAAGATAGCGGTGATGAACCACGGCGTCATCGAGCAGTTCGGCAGCCCGCGCGAGATTTACGACCGGCCGGCCACGATGTTCGTCGCCGATTTCATCGGCTCGCCGCCGATGAACTTCTTGCGCTTCGGCGGTGGGCTCGCGAAGGGTGCGAAGGAGATCGTCGTGCAGGGCGCCAGGGTGACGGTCCCGGAAGTGCGCGAGGATATTGCGCCGGCCGACATGGCGCTTGGCATCCGCCCCGAGCACATCCGCTTCGACGATGCCTCGAAGCTGCGCGGCGCGATCTACGGCACCGAATATCTCGGCACCACGCAGATCGTCGCGGTGGAGACGGCTGACGGCATCATCAAGGCCCGGGTGCCGGCCGGAATCCATCTAAATACGGGCGAACAGGTAGGGCTGGCATTGAGCAGCGCGCGGCTGTCGCTGTTCGAGAAAGGCACTGGACGCGCGGTGAAAACCGTCATGTACGATCAGGCAGTGGAGGCGCGCCATGGCTGACGTGCAGATTCAGGGTGTGACCAAAAGCTTCGGCGAGACAGTCGCGGTCAGCGATCTCGACCTGCAGATCAAGGACGGTGAGTTCGTCGTGCTGCTCGGGCCGACCGGCGCCGGGAAGACGACGACGCTCAGGCTGATCGCCGGGCTCGAGCGGCCGGACAGCGGCACGATTTACATCGGCGGCCATGATGCGACGGCGCTGTCGCCGGCCGAGCGCGATACGGCCTTCGTCTTCCAGCAATATTCGCTCTACCCGCATCTTTCGGTCTTCGACAACCTCGCCTTCCCGCTGCGCTCGCCGGCGCGGCGTTTTCCGGAGGAAGCAATCCGCCGCCGCGTCGAGGAAGTCGCGCGGATGGTGCGCATCGACCACAAGCTCAACAACCGCTCGACCAGGCTTTCGGGCGGCGAGATGCAACGCGTCGCCATCGGCCGCGCGCTGGTGCGAAAGCCCTCGATCTATCTGATGGACGAGCCGCTGTCCTCGCTCGACGCCAAGCTGCGCGCCGATCTCAGGCTCGAGCTGAAGCGCATCCAGTCCGAGCTCGGCGCCACCATGCTCTATGTCACGCACGACCAGATCGAGGCGATGACCATGGCCGACCGCATCGGCATCCTTTCCGAGGGCGTGCTGGTGCAGATCGGCACGCCGCGCGCGATCTATTCCGAGCCGGCAAACCTTCATGTCGCGGCTCGCCTCGGCCAGCCGGCGATCAACCTTCTGCCGGCAGGGTTGCTGCCCGACGGCGCCGCGCCCACCGGTACGACGACGATCGGCGCGCGCACCGAACATCTCGCGATCGAAAAGGCGGCGAACGGCCATGCCGACGGCGTCGTCGACTGGGTCGAGCATCTCGGCGACCAGAACCATCTGCATGTCACGGTGGGCGCCAAGAAGCTGGTGACGCTGACCGATCCCGACACGCCGCTCGCAAAGGGGGACAGAGTGACGATCCGCTATCGCTCGCCGCTTTATTTTGGGTCGGACGGGCACAGATTGATGTAGCCGGCGCATCCGCACTTTTTGACGACCCGCAGATACGGACTGGACGAAATCCATGAAGCACTTTTTCAACCGCAAGGACTCGATCGTTACCGAAGCGCTGGACGGTTATCTGGCCACTGCCGGCTCCGGGGCGCTGGCGCGGCTCGACGGCTATCCGGAGATCAAGGTGGTGTTGCGCGCCGACTGGGACAAGGCGAAGGTCAGCGTCGTTTCGGGCGGCGGCGCGGGGCACGAGCCGTCGCATGCGGGCTTCGTCGGCGCCGGCATGCTGACGGCGGCTGTCTCCGGCGAGATCTTTGCTTCGCCGAGCGTCGAGGCGGTGCTGGCGGCGATCCGCGCGACGACCGGGCCGGCCGGCTGCCTGCTGATCGTCAAGAACTACACCGGCGACCGCCTCAACTTCGGCCTCGCCGCAGAAAAGGCCCGCGCCGAGGGCTTCGCGGTCGACATGGTGATCGTCGGCGACGACATCGCGCTGCCCGACATCGCACAGCCGCGCGGCATCGCCGGCACGCTGTTCGTGCACAAGATCGCCGGACATCTTTCCGAATCCGGCCATGACCTAGCCTCGGTCGCGGCGGCAGCGCAGGCGGCGGCGAAGGATATTGTTTCGCTCGGCATCTCGCTCTCCTCCTGCTCGATCCCCGGCCAGACCCACGAGGACCGCTTCGGCGCCGGCGATGGCGAGCTCGGTCTCGGCATCCATGGCGAGCCGGGCGTGGAGCGCATAACCCTGCAGAGCGCCAGTGCGCTCGTCGCCATCATGGCCGACCGCCTCGCGGCCCGGCTCGATGCCGGCAGCCGCTATGCCTTGCTGATCAACAATCTCGGATCGGTACCGCCGCTCGAAATGTCGTTGATCGCCAATGCCGTGCTGGCCTCGCCGCTGGCAAAGGCGGTGAGGCTGACGATCGGTCCCGGACATCTGATGACCGCGCTCAACATGAACGGCTTTTCGCTGTCGTTGATCAGGCTGGAGGCGGAGCGCGAGGCAGCGCTGCTGGCGCCGGTCGGCCCGCATGCCTGGCTGCCGGCCAGGCCGGTTCGCCCGCCGGTCGTGGTGACCATAGCCCAGCCGGCAGGTCGCGACATCGCCAAAGCGGCCAGCCGTGACGCCGGCGCCGAGCGGCTGATTGCTGCGGTCTGCGAGAAGCTGATCTCGCTCGAGGAGGCTCTGAATGACCTCGACGCCAAAGCCGGCGACGGCGACACGGGATCGACGGTGGCGACCGGCGCACGCAGCGTGCTTGACCGCGTCGACACGCTGCCGCTCGCGCACCAGGCCGCAACTCTCGCCACAATCGGCGATACATTGGGAACTTCCATGGGCGGTTCCAGCGGCGTGCTTTTGTCGATCTTCTTCACGGCTGCCGCGCAGTCGCTCAACGGCGGCGCGCCGCTCAGCAAGGCGCTGCTCGCCGGCCTTGACCGCATGACCTTCTACGGCGGCGCGAAACTCGGCGACCGCACAATGGTCGACGCGCTGGAGCCGGCTCTGAAGGCGCTCGACACGAACGGGCTGGAGGCGGCTGCTTCGGCCGCGCGGCGGGGCGCGCAGGCGACTGCAGCGATGCCGAAGGCGAAGGCCGGTCGCTCGGCCTATATCGGCCGCCAGCTTGACATAGCGGATCCGGGCGCGTTTGCAGTTGCCGAGGCGTTCGCGGCCATGGTGGCCATGTTCGTCCCGGCGTGAAGGACAGGCGATGGCCGCACCCGATTTCTCACAATTGATCGCGGCGACAGCGGATACGATCGCGGCGCATGCCGACGAGTTGACCGCGCTCGACCAGGCGATCGGCGACGGCGACCATGGGCTGAACATGAAGCGCGGCTTCGAGGCGGTCCGCGCCGAAAAGGCCGCAATCGCGGCAAAACCGCTGCCGGACGCGCTTAAGGCGATCGGCACCAGGTTGGTGATGACCGTCGGTGGAGCCTCCGGGCCCTTGTTCGGTACTCTGTTCATGGCGCTCGGCAAGGAACTGTCCGGCACGCCCGACCGCGCCGCGCTGACAGCGGCGCTGGGTAAGGCGATCGAGGCGGTTTCGGCGCGCGGCAAATCGCAGCCGGGGCAAAAAACGATGCTCGACGTGCTGCAGCCGGTGTATGAGGCACTGGCGCAGGGCAAGACGGCTGGCGCAATCGCAGACGCCGCCGACAAGGCGGCCGAGGCCACCGTGCCGATGAAGGCCTTGCGTGGGCGCGCCTCTTTCCTGGGGGAGCGCTCGATCGGGCATATGGACGCCGGGGCGCGGTCGACCGCGCTCTTGGTGCGCGCAGTCGCTGAAGCAATCGAGGGTTCTTGATGAGCAATGTCGGTATCGTCATCGTCTCGCATTCGCCGCTGGTCGCCGAAGGCACGGCCGACATGGTGCGCCAGATGGTGGGCGACGAAGTGCCGCTTGCATGGTGCGGCGGAAACGGCCATGGCGGGCTGGGCACCAGCGTCGAGGCGATCATGGGCGCGATCGAAAAGGCCTGGTCGGAAGCGGGCGTCGCCATCCTGGTCGATCTCGGCGGCGCCGAGACCAACAGCGAGATGGCGGTGGAAATGATCGGAGAGCCGCGCTCCCGCAGAATAGTCGTCTGCAACGCGCCGATCGTCGAGGGCGCGGTGATGGCGGCGACGGAATCTTCCGGGGGTGCCTCGCTCAAGGAAGTGGTGGCGACGGCGCATGAATTGTCGCCGTCGTGAGTGAACGGGAATCGACTGAATGTCCGCATCCGCCGAAGCCACGGTTCTGATCACCCACGAGGTGGGCCTGCACGCGCGCCCTTCGGTGAAGTTCACCAAGCTCGCCAAGTCGTTCGCGGCCGAGGTGGAGGTGGCAGTCGCCGCCAACGGCCCCTGGTTCGATGCCAAGAGCATCGTCAAGGTCATGGCGGCCAAGGCGCCGAAAGGAACCGTGCTGCACATAAGGGCGCGAGGCGACGGCGCAAGCAACGCGGTCGAAGCGCTGGTCGGCCTGGTGCAGCGCGATTTCGACGAGGATGCGGATCATGCCCGCTCCGCTTGAGCCGGGTCTGCCGCCCTCTCAATCCGCAAGGAATGCGGGCCATGCGGATTGAGGGCATCCCTGCCTCTCCCGGCTACGCCGAAGGGCCGCTGTTCAACCTCGACCGTCCACCGGCTGCTTATGTGGCTAAGGCGAGCGAGGCGGAGGAGAAAGCAGCGCTGAAGGCGGCCATCGGCAAGGCGGTGAGCCGGCTGACCTCGCTTGTCGAGACGGCCGATGGCGATGCCGCCGGCATCCTCGAATTCCACATCGCCATGCTGGAGGACGTCGCGCTGAGCGCGCCCGCCTTCGCGGCGCTCGGCTCCGGAGAGCCGGCCGACGCTGCCTGGCGGCAAGCACTGGATGCCGAGATCGCCGGCTATGAGGCGTCCGACCAGGACTATTTCCGGGCACGCGCCTCGGACTTGCGCGACATCCGCGACCAGGTGCTGCGAGCGCTGAGCGAGGATAGCGAGACCGCGGCGCCCCTCGGCGCCATCCTCTATGGCCTGGACATCGCGCCGACGCGTTTCCTCGAAACCGACTGGAGCAGAGGCGGCGGCATTGCGCTCGAGGCCGGCAGCACCGCCAGCCATGTCGCCATGCTGGCACGCTCGCGCGGCGTGCCGATGGTGGTGGGGCTTGGTGCCTTTGCGGACGAGCCCACCGGAAACGCGCTGCTCGACGCCGAGCATGGCGGCATCGTGCTCTCGCCCTCGCCGAAGGAGATCGAGGCGTTCCGGCAATCATCCTCCTCCTTCGCGGCGCGACAAGGCCAGGCGCAGACTTTTCTCGCCCAGCCGGCGGCGACCAAGGCCGGCACGTCGGTGCGGGTGCAGGTAAACATTGCCTACCCTTCCGATGTCGACGGCATCGACATTGCGACCTGTGATGGCGTCGGGCTCATGCGCACCGAATTCCTGTTCGGCAAGGCCCTGCCGGACGAGGAGACACAGTACCAAGCCTACCGCAAGGTGCTGGAATGGGCCGGAGAAAAACCGGTGACCATCCGCACCATCGATGCCGGCGGCGACAAACCGATCCCCGACTTCACCGTCGAGGAGACCAACCCGTTTCTCGGCCTGCGCGGTATCAGGCTGTCGCTGGCGCGGAGCGACATCTTCCGGGTGCAAATCCGGGCATTGCTGCGCGCCGCCGTCCACGGCAATCTGAAGGTGATGTTTCCGATGATCGCCAGGGCCGAAGAGCACAGGCAGGCCGCCGCGTTGTTTGCGGAGGAGGAGGCCGCTCTCGCGTCGCGCGGTGTTGCGCACAAGCTGCCGCCGCTGGGCATCATGGTCGAGGTCCCTTCGGTGGCCATCGCGCCGGAGGCTTTTGCCGACGTTGCCTTCTTCTCGATCGGCTCCAACGACCTGACGCAATATGTGATGGCAGCCGCGCGTGACAACGCCGCCGTTGCACATCTCAACGCTGTCCGCCATCCGGCTGTGATGCGGCTGATCGCTTCGGTCGCGGCCTTCGGGCGCGAGAAAGGAATTCCGGTCAGCCTCTGTGGCGATGCGGGCGGCGATCCGGCCGCCATTCCGGCGCTGATTGAGGCCGGCCTGCGCGACCTATCGGTGTCTCCGGCGCAACTCGCCATGGCCAAGGCGGCCATAGCGGACGTCCCGGTGTAAGCACAGCATGGCCAGGCCAGCCAAGATACAAGAAGCCGGCGCGGAAGACGCGATCCGCGCGTATAAGACCATCCTGTCGCAAGTCATCGACCAGCGGCCTTCCGGCATGCGCCAGCGACTTGCCGATGCGCTCGGCAAGCATCGCAGTTTCGTCACGCAAATCTCCAGCCCGGCCTATTCGATCCCCATCCCGTCGAAGCATTTGCCGGCTATCTTTTCCGTCTGCCATTTCAGCCCGGCCGAGCGCGACCAGTTCCTGGCCGCCTACCACCAGGCGCATCCGGGCAAGCTGCCGGCGGCTTCGGGTCCGCGCAAGACGCGCCACGTCTCGCTCATCGTGCCGGATTTCGGCGACGACAAGCAGAACGCAGCGCTCGACCGAGCGATCAACGAATTCATCCAGAAGATCACCAGCATCGCCGGCAGGGGCAGCGGCTGAGCGATCTCTATTCGGGAGGACTGCCATGAAGAAGTTTCTGAATTCGGTGGACACGGTCCTCACCGAAAGCCTCGATGGCTTCGTCGCCGCGCATTCCGACATCCTCGCGATCGGCGACGAGCACAAATTCGTTCGCCGCAAGACGCTGAAACCGGGCAAGGTAGCGCTGATCTCGGGTGGCGGCTCCGGCCACGAGCCGCTGCATGGCGGGCTGGTTGGCCACGGCATGCTCGACGCCGCCTGCCCCGGCCAGGTCTTCACCTCGCCGACGCCCGACCAGATGCTCGCGGCCGCGCAAGCCGTCGACACCGGCGCCGGCTGCCTGTTTATCGTCAAAAACTATGAAGGCGACGTGATGAATTTCGACATGGCCGCCGAAATATCGGACGGCGTTCTGCAGGTGGTGACCAATGACGACGTCGCGGTCGAGAATTCGTCCTACACCACCGGTCGGCGCGGCGTGGCCGGCACGCTGGTGGTGGAGAAGATCGTCGGCGCCGCGGCCGAGCAAGGCATGCCACTGCCCGAGCTCAAGGCGCTGGGCGACCGCGTCAACGCCTCGACGCGCTCGATGGGCGTGGCGCTGACCAGTTGCACGGTGCCGGCTGCGGGCAGGCCGACCTTCGACATTGGCGACAACGAGATGGAATTCGGCGTCGGCATCCATGGCGAGCCCGGCCGGCGGCGCGATGATCTGAAGGGTGCCGACGCCATCGCCGAGGAGATCTGCACGGCAATCCTCGGCGATCTTGGTGACCGCGCCTGGGGACCGGCGCTGCTTTTCGTCAACGGCTTCGGCGGCACGCCATCGATGGAGCTTTATCTGATGTACAACAGCGCGCGAAAAATCTTCGAGAAGAGAGGCGTGACGGTGACCCGCTCGCTGGTCGGCTCCTATGTCACCTCGCTCGACATGGCAGGCTGCTCGATCACGCTGACGATGCTCGAGGATGAGACGACGGCGCTTTGGGACGCTCCGGTGCACACGGCGGCGCTGCGCTGGGGGATGTAGCGTCGCGCGGGCTTTTCTGCGACCATGGTCGCCTGTTGTTCGCGATATTGCCCGGTTGATGCTGCTCCCGCTTTCACCTGCCGAAGAAAAGCTGCTGCTCGAATTTGCCGATCCGGAGGCGCCGTCCGAGCCGGGCGGGGCCCTCTCGGCAAGCAGCCTCATTGCGCTGCTCGCCAATGCCGAGTTCCACGGCGTGCTGCCGATCATGCTGCGCAAGCTTCGGGAAATCGGCGAGGCCGATCTGCCGAACGATGCCGCCCTGCGGCAAAAACTCTCCGGGCTTCGCGATCAGGCGACACTGGCGACCGGGCAGTCGATGCTGCTGCAATATCACGGCGACCGCATCATGAAGGCCTTGGCCGCGAAAGGCGTTGCGGCTCGCATCGTCAAGGGCCCGGTGTTCGCGCGCAAGCTTTATCGCCATGCTGCCGATCGGCCGTTCACCGACATCGACATCCTTGTCGATCCGGCCAGCATCGGCGAGGCCAACAACGTGATCGCCGAATGCGGCTTCACGCTTGGCAGCGGCGAGGCCGAATCGCATGAGTTGCAGGAGTTCAAGTGGCTGGAGAAGGAGAACTCCAGCCTGCTGATCGAGCTGCACGGCAATCTGGTGCATGACACCGGCATGCGGCGGCGCCTGTCGCTCGGCTTCCGCGAGTTGCAGATCATTGACGGCGGCGAGGCCGACACGCCGGCGTCGCTGCTCACCATCGCCATCGTTCATGCCGCCGGAGGCCACAAATTCCACCGGCTGCAGCTCTGTATCGACGTGCTGCAAGGTGTGCGCGCTCTGCAATCGCCGGAAGCCGAAGCGCGCCTTCTCGAAGCCGCGCGTATGACCGGCATCGAACTCGAGCTGGCGACCGTGCTCAATGTGACCGGGCGGCTGTTCGACGAGCCGCGCGCGATCGCCCTTGCCAACCGCATCAAGCCCGATCTGTCGATACGGCTCGCCAAATTGCTGATCACCGGCAACATGCTGCTCAGGGTCAATTCGCGGGACAAGATGCGCTCGCGCCTTAGCCGCGACGCCTTCCGCTGGGTCCAGCGGCTTGCCCGGCCAAGGCCCTATCCGGCCTGAAGGCCCGTTTGGAGATCTACTCCTCCACCGCGCCGCGGATCAGCCCCGCTGCATCGGCCGGGCTTGAGCCGACTTCCAGGGTGAAAGTGGGGACGGCCCTGACCAGTGCCGCGATCGACGCCATCCGCCGTTGCTGCATCGGCAACAGGCCGGTCAGGCCGGTCCTGACATTGTCGGTGGCAAGCGCGACCATCGCATCGGTCCTGGCCAAGCGCGTGAGCCGGGTGTGGCCGTCGGTCGAGCGCGCCAGATGCAGCAGCGCCGAGACCGGCCTGGGACGGACGTCGTCGATGCGAATGATCTCGGCGAGACGCTCCAGCGAGACGGCCTGCTCGCCCTCGGCGTCCCATCTGTCGCCAAGGCAGGGCGAGAGGAATGGCAGCATCGCCGCGGTGTTGCGATGGATCTTCACCTTACGCGGCATGCCCCAGGCCAGGGTGCCTTCAGATGTTGCGCCGAGGATCATCACATCGTCCGAGCATAGGCCGAAGCCCTGCGATGCCAGCGCCATTGAAGTCGTCGACTTGCCAGTGCCGCTTGGCGCATGGATCAGCACGAGCGCCCCACTATCGGGCAGCGTCAGACCGGCGGTATGGAGCATGTACTGCCCGCCGGAATCGAGCGCGGCATCCAGCACCATTATCAGCAGCGTCCATTTGACCTTGCTGTCGGGATGAACGCGGATTTCGGCCGCACCCTCGTCGGCACGGATCGAGGCCGTCTGGAGGCCGGGAAAGACCAGATGGACCACGTCGCCGGCGTCGATGATGCGGCAATGGCCGTCCAGCGGCACTTCGCCGTCGAAGGCGAGCTTCCCTTCCGGGTTTTCGGGCAGCGCCGACGTTTCGAGGATATCGATGCGAAAGCCGGGTTCGACCGCTTCATTGACGCGCAATGTGCCGAGCATCAGATCGAAGCTCGGCCAGAGCTCGGCGCGCTCTGCCGATATGCCGATGACCTGGCCGTTGAGGTCATAGCAAACGGTGGCTGCGCCGCCGGTCAAGCGGCGCGCGCCTTCACGCTGCCGCCGGGGTGGCGATAGATTTCAACCATGTCGGGAAGGCTGTCGCTGACCACCGGCTTGCCGTCGAGGCAAACCCAGCAATGCGCCGAAAGGCGCGGCTCATGCATCGATTTGGCATCGACACCGAAATGGAGGTCGGGGTTGAAACCCGCCATCCGCAGGAAGCGGAAACCGAGCAGCCCTTCCCTCAGGCATCTGCGATCACGCATCACCCAGGGATGCCGAACCGTGCGGTTGACGCGGCTGACGACGTAGCTGCATGGCAGGCCACGATAGGGTGTGGGCAATTGCAGCGGCGCCAATTTCAGCACGCTTTCGAAATCGCGCCCGGCGACCAGTACCGGTATCAGCCGGGCGCTGAGCCACAGATGAGTGCGGAACAGGGCGCGCAGGAACGGTCCGCCGGCCATCACGCGCCCGGGTCGGCAAGGATGCCTTCGGCCACCAGCTCGGCGGCCAGCGCCGTCATGTCGTCGCCGAGCGTCGCCTTGTCGACCTCGAATTCTTCCGACAGCAGATCGACGATGTGGTCGAGGCTGCGGGCGCCGTCGACCTTGTCGAGGAACGCTTCGGTGGTGCCATTGCAGGTGTAAAGCTGGCCGCTGCGCGCCAGAAGCACCACGGCGCCGTCGCCGACATGCTGCACGGAGGCGTCGTCCGCCATCCGCAGAACCGTTTCAAAGGCGATTTCAGCCATACGCCCGCTCCCTATGCCGAACTGCAATTAGCGCGGCATGCCGTCGCTGTCCATTGCCAAGCGGGCAACGCTGCGTGTCAGACGGCCGGGCCTATCGGGCCACTCGGGCCCGCAACGATGCTCGACAGCTTCGCGCGCCTGACCGGAACCGGTTTTTCGTAAGTTCTTTTCGTCAAAACTTCCCCGGAAAGACTATCCAACTCGCGCGAGAATGATGGTGGGCTGGAACCACTGTCAAGCCGCCGTTCGCGCCAGGGTTGCCATCTTTCCCATAAGTAAGCTAAGAGTCTGCCGGCTTTTTGGGGAGTGGACAGTATGCGTTACAACTGGGATCGCGCTCCGACGGCATTCGAACGCCATCGGAAGGCATTGGCCGCCGCCATTCTAATAGCCGGCGGTGTCGGGCTGATGCTGGCAGCACTGCCGCTCTAAGCCGAATTCACTTGCTGACGTCATAGCGCGCTCCGATCCGGGAGCGGCTGGATCCGTTTGCCGGCAACGCCGACCAAAATGCGAGGAGACATGGCCGGCCAAAGCGGCTTAGGCTATTGCCATACGACGGAATGTTCCTGGGGAGGAAAAGTCGATGGCCTCACGCTACCACGAAGTCTATGAGGGCTGGAAACGCGACCCCATAGCGTTCTGGGCCGAAGCGGCCAAAGCGATCGACTGGTATTCGCCAGCCGAAAAGGTCTTCGATCCGGCGGCGGGCGTCTATGGCCGCTGGTTCACAGGCGCCACCTGCAACACCTGCTTCAATGCCATCGACCGCCACGTGGCGGGGGGGCGCGCCGACCAGCTGGCGCTGATCCATGACAGCGCGATCACCGGCACGATCCGGAAATTCACCTATGCCGAACTGAAGCTCGAGGTGGTCGCGCTCGCCTCTGTCCTCAAGAACCGTGGCATCGGCAAGGGCGATCGGGTGATTATCTACATGCCGATGGTGGCGGAAGCGGCGATCGCCATGCTCGCCTCGGCCCGCATCGGCGCCGTGCATTCAGTGGTGTTCGGCGGCTTCGCCTCGCATGAGCTCGCGACCCGCATCGACGACGCCAGGCCGAAGCTGATCATCACCGCCTCCTGCGGCCTGGAGCCGGGACGCGTCGTCGCCTACAAGCCGCTGCTCGACAAGGCGATCGAGATGTCGAAGCACAAGCCCGATGCCTGCCTGATCCTTCAGCGCGAGCAATTGCGCTGCGAGATGAAGGACAATTGCGACATCGACTATGCCGATGCGGTCGCCCGCGAGCGCGCCGCCGGCGCCAATGTCGACTGCGTGCCGGTCTTGGCCACCGACCCGCTCTACATCATCTACACCTCCGGCACGACCGGGCAGCCGAAGGGCATCGTGCGCGACAATGGCGGTCACATGGTCGCGCTGAAATGGACGATGGACAACGAGTTC
This sequence comes from Mesorhizobium sp. M1A.F.Ca.IN.022.06.1.1, assembly GCF_003952605.1. Lineage (NCBI taxonomy): Bacteria > Pseudomonadati > Pseudomonadota > Alphaproteobacteria > Hyphomicrobiales > Phyllobacteriaceae > Mesorhizobium > Mesorhizobium sp. M1A.F.Ca.IN.022.06.1.1. The sequence goes on from NZ_CP034455.1 coordinate 2,687,629, forward strand.
GGCGTCAACCCCGGCGAGGTGTTCTGGGCGGCCTCCGACGTCGGCTGGGTGGTCGGCCATTCCTACATCGTCTATGGGCCGCTTCTGCATGGCTGCACCAGCGTGCTCTTCGAAGGCAAGCCGATCGGCACGCCGGACGCCGGCACCTACTGGCGGGTGATCTCGGAACACGGTGTGGTGGCGCTGTTCACGGCGCCGACCGCCTTTCGCGCCATCAAGGGGCAGGATCCGCGCGGCGAGTTCGTGCCGAAATACGATCTGTCGAAATTCCGCACGCTGTTCCTCGCCGGCGAGCGCGCCGACCCCGAGACCATCAAATGGGCAGAGCAGAAGCTCAACCGTCCGGTGATCGACCATTGGTGGCAGACCGAGACCGGCTCGCCAATGACCATCAACCCGGCCGGGCTCGGGCTTTTGCCGGTGAAATACGGCTCGCCGGGCGTGCCGATGCCGGGCTACGATATTCGTATTCTCGACGATGCCGGCCACGAGGTGCCGCGCGGCACGCTCGGCAATGTCGTGGTCAAGCTGCCGCTGCCGGCAGGCTGCCTGCCGACGCTCTGGAACGCCGACGCCCGCTTCCGCCAAGCCTATCTCGAGGAGTTCCCCGGTTTCTACAAGACGGCCGACGCCGGCATGATGGACGAGGACGGCTATCTCTACGTCATGGCCCGCACCGACGACATCATCAACGTCGCCGGGCACCGCCTCTCGACGGGCGCGATGGAGGAGGTGCTGGCCGCGCATCCGGACGTCGCCGAATGCGCCGTGATCGGCATCGCCGACGCGATGAAAGGCCAGGTGCCGCTCGGCTTCGTCGTGCTCAACGCCGGTGTGGCGCGCGACACCGGCGCCATCGAAAGCGAGGTGGTGGGCCTGGTGCGCGAGCGGATCGGACCGGTCACAGCCTTCAAGACGGTGGTGACGATCAAGCGGCTGCCGAAGACGCGCTCCGGCAAGATCCTGCGCGGCACGATGCAGAAGATCGCCGACAAGGAGGAATGGACGATGCCGGCGACCATCGACGATCCCGCGATCCTCGACGAGATCACGGCGGCGCTCAAGGGGCGCGGCATCGGGATCTAGCCGCTCGCGGGATCGCAACGCGAGGGCAGCCTCACGAATGCATCCTGCGCTGCAATCGACTGTTGTGCAATGCAGCAGCACCCCCTAGAAGTCTGCCCGGGGGCCGTTCCGAAGGCACGGCATGGCTCAGCACAAGACCACATTCGGCGGCGTCGACATTTTGCGTTTCTTCGCCGCCGTCATGGTGATGTTCTATCACTACGGCTTCTGGGTATGGGCGTTTCCCGACGGCGTGTCGGCGCGCTCGACCGGCGGCATCCCTGCCCATCCCGAAATGGCGTTTGTCGGCTCCGGCTGGGTCGGCGTTCAGGTGTTCTTCGTCATCAGCGGCTTCGTCATCGCATTCAGCGCCGAGAATTCGACGCCGCTGAAGTTCTTCGAAGCCCGTGTCAGACGGCTGGCGCCGGCGGTCTGGGTCTGCGCGCCCATCTCCGCGATCGTGCTGCTGATGGTCGGTCTTTCCTGGCCGACCGATGCCGTGGTGCGACTTGCCCGCACGGCGCTGTTCGTGCCGTTCGAGCCATGGGTCGACAGCATCTACTGGACGCTCGGCATCGAGATCGCCTTCTACGCCATCGTCTGGACCCTGCTGCGGTTCGGCCGATTCGACCTGATGGAAGCTGTCGCCGTCATCATCGGCCTGCTCAGCACGCTGTTCTGGTGTCTCTATTTCGCCTTCGGCTGGACCGATCTCGCGGAGGCGCGCTGGCTGCAGCTCACCCTGGTGCATCACGGCGCGTTCTTCGCGGTCGGCGTGCTCATCTGGCTGATGCGCTTCAAGGCGGTGACAGCGGCACGGCTCTGCTTCTCGGCGCTGTTTCTCGCCGGCGGGGCGCTGCAGATCGTAAGCTCGGTCGACGTGCACAGCATCAAGGTGGAAGCGGCGATGCCCTATGCGCCGCCGATCATCATCTTCCTGGCCGCGGTAGCGCTGATGGCTTGGTCGCTGCGCCTCAACCTTTCCTGGGGCGGCTGGCGCCGGATCGGGCTGATGACCTATCCGCTCTACCTCATCCACGATGTCGTCGGCGCGGCGCTGCTCGGCGTCCTGATCCGCGCCGGCGTGCCATATCTGGTTTCGATCCCGATCGTCGGCATGGCCATGATCGCGGCAAGCTGGCTGGTGGCGGCCGAGGCCGAGCCGCGCGTCCGCATGCTGCTCGACCGCACGCTTTTCCGCTATCGGCTCAAAGCGGCCTAAAGCGCATCGCGCCGAAACGGTTCAGGCGACGCTTTTCGGGGTATTGATGCACGTCGTTTTGCCAAGACCGCTGCGCCTTTTTGGCGATGTGCATCGAGCAGCCCGGTGTGGAAATGTTTGCATTCGACATGATATCGAGGCTTGGTCCACGCTCCGTGGCATGACCCTAGTTTGAGTACCGAGCCTCAATCCGTGAGCCTGTTCCAACGATCGAGACGACCCCGGCCCTTGCCGCGCGAACGGCTGATGATGGATATGCGCGACACGGTGGTCTACGCGATCGGCGACGTGCATGGCTGCTACGACGAGCTGCGCACGCTGGAGCAGAAGATCGAGGCCGACGCGCTGCAGTTCCGCGGCCGCAAGATCATCATCATGCTGGGCGACTATGTCGACCGCGGGCCCAATTCGCGGCGCGTGGTCGAGCATTTGATGGCACCGCCGCCAGAAGGTTTCATGCGCGTGTGCCTTGCCGGGAACCACGAAGTGGCGATGCTCGCCTATCTCGACGGCCATCTGTCACTGGAGCCGTGGCTCCGCGTCGGCGGACGGGAAACGCTGTTCTCCTACGGTATCGATCCCGACCGCCTGGCCGATTTGTACGGATCGAGCGAAGAGGTAGTCGAGCGTATCCGGGAGGCCATTCCGGCCACCCACGTCGCCTTCATGCGCACGCTGCCGGTGATGATCTGTTCGGAGCGGTTCCTTTTCGTCCATGCCGGCATCCGGCCCGGCATCGCGCTCGAAGCGCAGGACGAGGCCGACCTGCTCAACATACGATCCGAGTTCCTGGCGGCGGCTCACCGCCTCGATCGCTGGGTCGTGCACGGACATACGATCGTGGACGTTCCGACGCTCGACGGGCGCCGGCTCGGCATCGACACCGGCGCCTTCCAGAGCGGCCGGCTGACCGCCCTCAGGATCGTCGGCAAATATGGGCGGCTGCTGTCGACCGGAGAATAACCGCCGCGGCTTTTCGTCGGATGAACTGCTTTAGGCGGCCTGCTTGGCGCGCGATTCCGACTTCTCGAGGTAGTAACTCGAATAGCGGTCGAAGAACTTTTCCGAACCGCCGAGAGAGCCGTATTTCGCCAGCTTCTTCAGCTCGACCTTGTTGAGCACCGCGCCGGTGATCTTTTCGGCGATGTAGGGTTCCGACTCCAGCATCGAGCGCACCATGGCGCGTGGCGTGCGGCCCCACTCGGTGACGAGCACGAAGCCGTCGACCAACGGCGCGAAGGCCTTGGCGTCGACCACCGGGCCGAGCGGCGGTAGGTCGACGATGATGTATTCGAACGTCTCCTTGGCGTTCTCGATGAAACGCCGCATGCCGGCGGAGCCGAGAAGCTCGCTGGTGTGCGAGAACTGGCCGCGCACCACGGCCGGGATGATCGCCAGCTTGGTCTGGCGGTCGACCTTGCCGACCGACTGCCAGGTCTGTCCATTGACCACCGCCTCCATCAGCCCGTGCTCCGACTCCATGCCGAGGCTGCGGCTGAGGCCCGGATTGCGCAGGTCGCCATCGATCAGCAAAGTCTTGGCGCCGTTGGCGGCGAGCAGACCGGCGAGGTTCGCCGCAACCGTCGACTTGCCTTCGCCGGGCAGGACGGAGATGACGCCGATCACCCGGCTGCCCTTGTCTTCCATCACCACGTCGAAAGCGATCTTGGCGTTGCGGAGCGTCTCGGCGAACATCGAGGCCGGCGCATCGAGGCTCACCCGCATGCGCGCCCGTTTCTCGGCGGCCGACAGGCTGGTGACCTTGCCGTCGGCCGGCAAGTCGTCCGGCTTCGACTCCTTGGCCTTGCCGCCACCGATCGTCGGCAGATAGCCGAGGAACTTCAGGCCGACACGGTCGCGAATGTCCTCGCCTGTCCGGAAGAAGCGCTCGTTGAATTCGTTCAGGCCTCCGCAGCCGGCGCCGAGCATGAGGCCAAGCACCAGCGAGAGCGCCAGCACGCGCAAGGTGCGCGGAGCCGAGGCGGTGAGAGGCATCGACGCGTCAGAGATGATGCGGACCTTGCCGACCGGGAATGACTGCTGCTGCGACGCTTCCTCGTAACGGCTAAGGAAAGTCTGATAGAGCGTGGTCAGCGCCTGCGCCTGCTGATCAAGTTCCTTCAGCCTGACCTGCGACTGGTTGTCGATCGAGCTCTTGCCTGCCTGGGTGGCGATCTTCTCCCTAAGCGCGGTCTCGCGCGCCTGCGCCACCTGATAGTCGTTTCGGTAGCTCTCGGTGATCTGTTTCAGCTGTCCGAAGATCTGCGCCGAGACGTCGGCCTTCTCCTTGGCCAGCGCAACCGCCTGCGGGTGATCCTTGCCGAAGTTGTTCTCGACGTCCTGCAACCGTTTCGCGATCGCGAGATAGCGGGTTTTCAGCGCGATGATGACCGAGCTGCTCGGCTGATCGGCCGCTATCGCGGAATCGTTGAAGGCGCTTTCGGAGCCGCTGTCGACGATCGCCTTGTACTGCTGGTAGCGGGCGCTGGCGCGGGCTGTATCGGCCTGCGCGACGATGAGCTGGGCGTTCAGGTCGGCGAGTTGCTTGTCGCTGAGCAACTGGCCGTCGCTGTTTGCGGAAAGCCCGTGCTCGGCCCTGAACTTCTCGACCGCCAGCGCAGCTGCCTGCGAGCTTTCGCGCAGTTCGGTCAACCTGCCCTGCAGCCAAACGGCCGCGCGCTCGGTGGCGTCGAAGCTGGCGTTGAGCTGGTCGGCAAGGTAGGCGTCCGCATAGGCCTTGGTGATGGCCGTGGCCAAAGCCGGATTGGTCGACTGATAGCCGATGCTGATGACATTGCTGCGGCCGTTGCGATCCGCCATCAATCCGGTTTGCAGCACGAGAACCGCGTAGTCATGGGTCGCCGCCTTCATCATGGCTTCGCGCGTTGCGGCATCGACATTCTCGATCCCGGGGATTTGGTTGCCGCCGCCGCTGCGGAAATAGCCGACGATGCCGCGCAAGAATCCGATTCCCTGGGCCAAAGCCGATTGCGGCGGGTTCATGAATTCCTGGTTCTGGTCCAGCTTCAGCTTGTCGACCACCTCCGATGCCAGCCGCGCCGAGTTGAGTATCTCGATCTGGCTGAGGATCGTCGCGTCCGTCTGCTGCGTGGCACTGACAGCCGAAATGTCGTCCACGACCTTGTTCAGGCCGTCGTCGATCAGCACGCTCGCAAGGGAGGTGTATTGCTTGGGCGTCGTCTGGAGATAAATCACACCCAGGAATAGACCGATGACGGCGCAGACCGCCACCACCTTGGCCTGCCGGGCGGCCATGCCAAGCAGACGCTCGATATCGATGAAGTCTTCACCCTTTTCCGGTTCGGTGGTGGGCAATGGCATCCTCTTGTCGAGAGGAAAGTTGGCATAATTCATCGTCGGTCCAATTCCAGGTTGCAGGCGCTACCGGCCTTCGAAGAGTGTCGTCGTTACCAGAAAAGGCCACGCAACATTCGTGCCACGGAGCGCCCGGCCAAGAAGGCCAAGCGCTTGCGTGGCTGTCGCGCCATCGCGATTTCGCATATGCACCCAAAATTTGGGCATTATGCGGCTACTTCCCGGCGCTCGTGCGACCGGACGAATTGCTGCAGCATTTCGAAGACAGGTCCTTTCATGTCGTCGCGCGCCAGAGCAAAGGCGATGGTGGCCTCGATGAAGCCCTCCTTGGAGCCGCAGTCGAACATGCGGCCGTTGAAGGGCTGGGCATAGAAAGGCTGGCTTTCAGCCAGTCGAACCATGGCGTCGGTGAGTTGGATCTCGTTGCCGGCGCCGCGTTGCTGGGTGCCGAGCAGGGCGAAGATCTCCGGCTGCAGGATATAGCGGCCATTGATGTAGAAGTTCGACGGCGCGTTGGCGGGGGCCGGCTTCTCGACCATGGCGGTTACTTCGAAGCCCGAGGCCACCTCGGCGCCGCGGCCGACGATGCCGTATTTGCTGGTTTCCGAAGGATCGCAGCGCTCGACGGCGATGACGTTGCCGCCGGTCCGCTGATAGAGGTCGACGGTTTCCGCCAGGCAGCCCGGCGCGCCGAAGGACACCATGTCGGGGAGCAGCAGCGCGAAGGGCTCGTTGCCGATCACGTCGCGTGCGCACCATACGGCATGGCCGAGACCGTGCGGCGACTGCTGGCGGATGAAGGAGGTGGCGCCGGCCACCGGCAGCAAGCTTTCCAGCGATTGGAGCTGCGCCTTCTTGCCAGTCTGCTCGAGCGTCCCGATCAGTTCAGGGTGCAGGTCGAAATAGTCTTCGATGACCGCCTTGTTGCGCCCGGTGACGAAGACGATGTGCTCGATGCCGGCCTCGAAGGCCTCGTCCACGGCATATTGCACGACAGGCTTGTCGACGACGGGCAGCATTTCCTTCGGCATCGACTTGGTCGCCGGCAGGAACCGCGTTCCGAGCCCCGCCACCGGTATGACTGCCTTCCTGACTTTCTGCATCGCTTATTCCTTCTGAGGATATCGCTTTTTTACCTATCGCTGGCTATGAAACCGCATTCCATGCGCCTGCATACTTCACCTCCCCGTGCCCACGGCAAACTGTGCCGCAACCCTTCTCAGCCGAACCGCGATCGGCATCGACATATGCCGGACCGCGGCCGGATCGCTGAGCGCCGTGCGTATCGCCTTCAGCGGCGCACGCGCCTTGATGTGCTGCACCAATGACAGGAACGAGGCCGCCTTGCGCAGGCTGCGGCCGCGTCTGGCGAAAGCCGCCTTGGCGCCGTCGTCCATGAAATGCTCGGCCGCGAAGGCGGCATCGGCCTCGGCCATCGCCTCGACATGATGCAACTCGAGCACGCGCGAGATCGAGCCGGTGCGGATATGGTAGACATAGCCGACGGTCGGCTCGACCACGCAGCGGCCGCCTTTGGCCAGCGCGCTCGCCAGAAGAATGTAGTCTTCGCCGATGCGCAGCTTCTCGTCGTAGCGGAGGTGATTATCGTCCAGGAAACGGCGCTGGAAGATCGGCTTCAGATAGCCGAGGTTGAAGCGCGACTCGAAAACGATGTTGCCGGCGATATAGTCGGTCAGCGAGATTTCGCCGAGCCCTTCGAGGTACCTGGTCGGGAACATGATGTCTTCGGGCGTGCCGTCTTCGCGCACGACCTGGACATTGTCGACCGCGATCTCGGCACCCGCCTTCTCCGCCCGCGCGATCATGGCCGCCAGTCTGCCGGGCAGGACGGCATCGTCGGAATCGAGCACGGCGACCCAGCGGCCGCGGGCCAGATCGAGCCCGGCATTCCTGGCGCCGCCGGGGCCGCGGTTGGCAGGAAGCGCGACTACCTTGACGATGTCCTGAGGATAAGCGCGCGCGACATCGAGCGTGCGGTCGCTCGACCGGTCGTCGACGACGATGACTTCGATCGCGACATCGCGCTGCGCCATCGCGCTGGCGATCGCCCGGTCGAGAGTTGCCTCGGCGTTGTAAGCGGCGATGACGAAGCTGACGTCAGGCTGCACGCTTTTCCCCTTCCTGCGGAGTGATGCCGTACTGGCGGATTTCGCGGACTCCGACCAAACCGCTGACGACGCCGAGATGCATAATGCCGCGCAGCATGCTGCGGTTCCGTCGCACCGGGCTGACTGCGGCCAAAAGCGCCATACCGAAGCAGTAGCCCGCCTTCGCCGAGGCGAGACCGACCTGGCAGACGCGACGCAGGCCGCCGGTGTTGCGCCCGATGAGATGACCATGCGTCTGCCCGAAGCGGAAGCGGCGGCGGCGCAGCCAGTCGAAGGCGGCCCTCGAACTCGGCACCACCTCGTCGACAAAGGCGTGCGAGGCAAAGGCGATGCGCCCGCCGGACTTGACCACCGAATCGAAGAATTCGGTGTCCTCGCCGCCGGTCTGGCCACGCGCCAGGCTGAAGCGCCGGTTGCGCAGGCTTTCCTCGGTCATCCTGAGCAGGACATTGCAGGTGTAGCCGGTGCGGATCTCGCCGCGCACCCAGACGGGCAAGGTCGAGTGGAAATCGCCCTTGCGCATCCAGTCCGGCGCGTCCTGGCGATATGTCGCGCGGACCGGCCCGAGCACGGCCGTCGCGCCCGTCGCCTCCGCGGTCGCCACGAGTTCGACGAGCCAGCCCGGCGAAGCCGTCTCGTCGTCGTCGATGAAGGCGACGAGGTCCGAGACGCTGGCATCGAGGCAGGCGTTGCGAGCGATCGAGATGTTGCGCGCCGGCGCGTGGCGATAGCGGATCGGCAGCTTCAGTTCCTGCGCCAGCGCCTTCACCAGCGGCTGCGCACTCGGCTCGTCGTCATTGTCGGCGACGACGATGCCGATCTCGAAACCGGCGGGGTTCTCCAGCGCGGCGATGGAGCGCAGCGTGTCAGCAAGCTCCGGCCTGCGGAAAGTGCAGATGCAGATGTCGATGCTGCCGCTCCTCTTCGCAGCCATCACGCCGCCTCGCGCGACGGCTGCGGGCCGAAGAGTTGCAGCCAGAAGCCCATGGACCAGCCCAGATGCATGACCATCACCGACACGCCGGCCAGCGCTATGGCGGGATTCCGCTGGCTGATCGCGGTCCGGACGCCGTAACCGAGGCAGACACCCGCCCACACCAGAAACGGCACGGCCGCCAGAACAAAGATCGGAGACAAGAGCGCCATCAGGACCACCGGAAACACCAGCAGCGGGATCATCTGCCGCAGCTTCGGCATCATGCGATGCTTGAGCACGTTCCTGGCGCGGCCGCGGCCATAGCCGAGATATTGGAAAAACAGGCTCTTCAAGGTGGAGCGCGGATAATAAACCATCTGCGTCTTGCCGCTCATCCAGATGCGGTAGCCGGCCAGACGGAGGCGGTGATCGAGCTCGGCGTCCTCGTTATGGCTGAAGCTCTCGTCATAGCCGCCGACCGCGCGGAACGCGGCAATGCGCATCAGCGCATGGTGGCCGTGGTCGACCCACTCGCCGGCCGACATGTGGCGGTGCTTGGAGCCGCCGGTGCCGAGCCTGGAATTCTGCGCCGCCGCCACGGCCTTCTGTACCGCGCCCGTGCCGCTGGTCAGCATCGAAACGACGACCGAATCGGCACCCGTAGCTTGCGCTTCCTCGACCAGCCTGTCGCAATAATCGGCGGGATATCCGCCATGCGCATCGATGCGGATGAGATAGTCGGCGTCGTCGCCGAAGGTCGCCACCGCAAGGTTGATCGCCGCGCTCTGGATGCGCTTCGGATTGGCGATCAGGATGACGCGTGGATCCTCCGCAGCGAGTTCTTCGACGATGCCTTGTGTGCCATCGGTGCTGCCGCCGTCGGCCACGACGATGCGCGCGCCGAGCCGCGCCGCGGCCGGCCGCAGCCGCTGGAGCAGCCCGCCGATATGAGCGGCCTCGTTGAGGCACGGGATGACGATCAGGCTCGATGCCGTCGTGCGCGTCATCGGGTTTTGTCCATTCTTAGCCATCCTATGCCAGCGCCTCGGTCGCAAAGCTCCCGCGACCGGCGGTCAGGCCGCGCAGCTTGTCGACAAAAGCCAGGCAATCGCTGCGGTCGTAGCTCCAAGTCCGCGGATTGCGTGCCAGCACCCGCGACTTCAGCTTGCCGTAGTGTTCCTGACCCATTCGGCCGAGCGCGGTGTCGAGTCCTTCGGACGTCGCCTCGGACAGAAGCACACCGATGTCCTGCTGCTTCAGGAACCGGCCGGTTTCGGTGCTCGCCATCGAGATCGGCACGGCGCCGAAGCGGCAGCCTTCGTAGAGCCGGTTGGGAAGCAGCCATTCGGAATTCTGGCCCTGCTCGAAGAAATCGATCGCCCAGGAGAAATGCACCTCGCGGTAGATCGCCGCCATGTCCTCCGGATTGCGATAGGGACCGCGGAAGGAAAGCCAGGGCTCGGCTTCGACAAAGGCATGAAAATCCGGAAATTCGGAGAGCGCGGGACGCCCCCTGAGCACCACTTCAAAGCGTCCGTCTTGCCGGCGGGTGAACTCGGCCAGGAGTTCCAGCGAGCGCCGGCAGCGCAGCGCGCCGAACCAGCCGATGCGCCAAGGCGGCGCCGCCGGACTGTCGTCCTCGCGGCGATGATCCGCCGGCACGGGCATGGTGTCGAAATATTTGTTCTCGATCAGCTCGACCGGCGCCGCGATTTGCCCGAACGGCTTGAAATAATTGGCGACGAAGGCGGGAGAGCTGGTCACCAGAAGCTTGACGTCGCGGGCCAGATGACGCTCGGCGCCGCGCAGCGTCTTGCCGATCAGGTCGTTGCGCAACACAAGTCGATGGATGTCGAGGCACTCGTAGACGATCGGCACGCCGGCGCCGAAAGCGCGCCTGGCGCGGCTGGCAAGCGCCAGCATCTCGAGATTGCGCGCGAGGATCAGATCGGGTCGCGCCAGGCCCGCGAATTTGGCTCCGATCGACATGGCGGCCTTGGCAACTGCACCGATGCGCTGGGCGAATCGGCCATCGCGCGTCGGTCCGAGGTCGACGGGCTTGATGCCTTCGATCTCGGCGATCGGATTGGAGGTGCGACGGAAGCCCGCCAGGGTTATCCTGGCGCCGCCTGCCCTGAGCATTTTTATCCTCCGGCGCACCGCCGGGTCGGATATGTCATGCACAAGGTACAAGACATGCAGCATGAAACTCGACCGCTTTTGGGCCCGCCACCCAAGAGGGGATGCTAGTACAGCTTTTGCTGCATCGCAACATTTTTGGTGCAGCGTAGCAATCGGCGCACATTTTTTGTTGCGCTGCAAAAACCTCTTGCGGTAGTTTGTGCATGGCGGCGGGCGCCGGTCGCGATGATGACTGGCGCAAAATCAGGAATCCAGAATTTGGAAACCAGTGCATTCGATCCGCCCGAGGGCTCCCTGCGCAGATCGGTCGGGCGCGGCGCCGTCGTCACCGCGATGGCGCAGGGCGTGCGGGTCGCCACCCAAATCGTGTCGGTCATCGTGCTGTCGCGGCTTTTGTCGCCGCAGGATTTCGGCGTCGTGGCGATGTGCGCGCCGGTGCTCGCCTTCATCGCGCTGTTCCAGGATTTCGGCCTGACCCAGGCGACGATCCAGAAAACCGGCATCCGGCACGAGGAGGTCAACTACCTCTTCTGGATCAACACGGCGGTGAGCGCGATCCTGGCCTGCGTGCTTGCTGCGGCGGCTCCCCTGGTGGCCGCCTTCTACGGCGAGCCGCGCGTCACCGGGCTGGTTGCCGCCTTCGGCCTGCAGATCATGGCCTATGGTCTCGGCGCCCAGCATCTGGCGTTGCTGACGCGCCGCATGGAATTCAGCCGGCTCGCCGTCATCGACGTCGCCAGCGCCGTTACGGGCCTTGTGGTCTCGATCGCCTGGACCTTCATCGACCGCTCCTATTGGGCGCTTTTTGCCGGCACGCTGACCGGCGCCGTGTTGCCGACGCTTTGCTACTGCGTGTCATCGCGCTGGCGTCCGGGGCTGCCGCGCAAGGTCGAAGGCATCAGCCAGCTGATCAATTTCGGCGCCGGCATCACCGGCTTCAACTTCGCCAATTTCTTCGCCCGCAATCTCGACAATGTGCTGATCGGCAAATATTGGGGCGAGGCGCAGCTCGGCCTCTACGACCGCGCCTACAAGCTGCTGCTTTTCCCGCTCAGCCAGATCACCAACCCGCTGTCGAAGGTGATGGTGCCGGCACTTTCGCGGCTGAAGGACGAGCCGGACCGTTATCGCAGCGCCTATCTGCGCGTCATGCCGCTGATCCTCCTGGTGGCGTTGCCGGGCGTGGCCTTTGCCACCGCCATGTCGGATACGCTCATTCCTTTCGTGCTCGGCCCGCAATGGCGGGAGAGCGCCAACATTTTCCTCGCGCTGGGCTTCGCCGGCCTGCTGCAGCCGCTCAACAATCCGGCCGGATGGCTGTTCGTCAGCCAGGGCCGTTCGGGCGATTTCATGCGCTGGGGCATCATCACCGCCGTCACCTCGGTGCTGGCCTTCGCCATCGGCCTTCCTTATGGCGCGCTCGGCGTCGCGGTCGCCTATGCGGTCAGCGAATATTTGCGGACGCCTTTCCTCTGGCTCTATGTCGGCAAGGCTGGGCCGCTGCGGGCGAGCCATGTGCTGCACGCAGCCGCCCCCTTCGTGCTCGGCGCGCATCTGGCGCTGGCCCTGGTCTGGGTCGCCAAGCCGATGCTGCCGGCGCAGCCCATCATCGCTCTCGTAGGCGGCGCGGTGCTGTCCTATGTCGTCACCATCATCGTCGCGCTCGCCTTCGGCGCCGGCCGCGAGGCGCTTCGGGAGGCCCTGCGGCTGATCCCGGCGCGCGGGTTTTCGCCCGCGCCCAGCGAGGCGAAATGACCTTGCCGGCGCAAACCGCCAGGCATTCCGGCCGCGGCCGGACAGCCCAAAACTGCTGACTTTTGAGGGTTAGGCAACAGCATGAATTACCGATCGATCTCAGACATGAACGACGCGATCGCGCGGAACCTGCACCGGCTGCCGCGCGACATCGACCTGGTGGTCGGCGTGCCGCGAAGCGGCATCCTCGCCGCGACGCTGGTCAGCCTGACGGCGAATATCCCGATGACCGATCTCGACAGCTTTCTCGCCGGCAAGATCTACACCTCGGGGATCACCAAGCGGCGCGCGGCGCTCGATCGGCAGCATTCCGAAATGCGCAAGATCCTGGTGATCGACGACAGCGTTAGCGGCGGCAACGCCATGCGCGACGCGCGCAGCAAAATCGCGGCTGCCGGCATCCCGGGCGATTTCGTCTACGCGGCCGTGTTCGGCCTGCTTTCGCAGCACAACGAAACCGACATCGTCTTCGAGGTCGTGCCGCATCCCAGGATGTTCCAGTGGAACTTCATGCACCACGTCTTCCTCGAGCAATGCTGCGTCGACATAGACGGCGTGCTTTGCCTCGATCCGACGGCGGACGAGAATGACGACGGCCCAGCCTACGAGAAATTTCTCACCGAGGCGCGGCCGCTTCTCGGGCCGACGCGCAAGATCGGCTGGCTGGTGACCAGCCGGCTGGAAAAGTACCGCAAGCTGACTGAAGCCTGGCTGGCCAAGCACGAGATCAAATATGACCATCTCGTCATGCTCGACCTGCCGAGCAAGGCCGAGCGGCAGCGGCTTGGCGCGCATGGCAGCTTCAAGGCCGAGTTCTATCGCAAGTCGGACGCCATCCTGTTCATCGAGAGCGAGCACGAGCAGGCGCTCAAGATCGCCAAGCTATCGGGCAAGCCCGTGCTGTGCGTCGAAACCAACATCGTGAGCTTTCCCGACGCGTTTTCCCTGCCGGCGCTGGAGCAGGCGGCCCGCAACCTGCCGGCACGGCTCAGGCAGATCAATTCGCCCGAAGGGCGCAAGAAGGTCATCAAGACCGCCGCGCGCGCCCTGCTCGGCGAACGCGCCTATGAAATGCTGAAGAGCCGGGTCAAAAGGCCAGCGTAAGCAAAGCCTTACGCGGAACTAAGGTGCCTCGCGCCGAATCGAATTCAGTCGACGCCCTTTTCAGTCGCTGTTTCGATGCCTGTCGCGCCCAGAACCGCTGCATACTTCTGGGCGAAATGCATTAAGCAGCGCGCCGGGCGCGCTGCCGGGCAGCCCTGTCCAGCAAGGCGAAGAAGGTGGCGAATTGGCGCTCGGGATCGAGTTCCGGGCGCTGCGAGAACGTGAGCGCGGCTTCCGAGACCCGCTGATACTCCTCGCGATCGTTCCACAGCCGCCTGAGCGCCGCGACCCAGTCCTCAAGCGGCGCGTCATAGTCCAACACGACGCCGCCGGAGCCGATCGCTTCGGGCAGGCCGCCGCGCCGCGAGCCGACGACGGGAATACCGCTGCAATGGGCCTCCGAGGCAACGCGACCCCACGCCTCTTCCCATTTGCTCGGCGCCAGCAGGATCCTGGTGCGGCCGTAGAGAGTCTTCATGTCGTCGGTGCGGTTTTCGAGCTTGATATTGGAGAACGGCGCGATCGTTTCCGCGATGCGGGCGCGGTGATCGTCATCCAGCTTCCAGCTCTCGACGAACAGGAAAGGGATCTCCCTGCAGGCGGCCGCAATCCGCACCGCCAGCTCGAAACCCTTTTCCTCGTAGGGATTGATAAAGGTGACGTACGCGCCCGTCGTCGGCGTGCTGTAAGAGGCCGGATTGATCGTCGGCGGGATCACCGTGGAATCGATGCCAAACTCGCGCTTGTAAGTGCGCGCCGTGAAATCGGAATTGGCGATGTAAGATGCCGAGTTCAGCTCGCGCAGATCGCCCCCGAGTTCATGGAATTCAACATTCCTGAGATAGACCACCAGCGGGACGCCCTCGGCCTCCAGCGCCTTGCCGAGCGGAACCGATTTGTGACACTGCACCACCGCTACGTCCGGCTGCAGCTTCTTGACGGCAAAGGCGGCCGCTTCCCAGGGGAACCAGGCGCGCACCACCGGATAGCCGGGGAAATTGTCGATGACGGCGCGCTGACCGAGGAGCTTCATCTTGGCGCGCGCCTTGTATCCGAACATGCCCTGCCCGAACAAGGCCGCAAGCACCGATGCCTCATGACCGTGTTCGATCAATTGTTCCGCCAGATGATGGGTGCTCGACTGGACGCCGCCGCTGAATTGCGGCGGATAGCCGTTTCCGCCTGCGAAGAGAACTTTCATGGTTCGGCTCCTTGTCATATTTTTCTTGGCCAGTTTTCCTGGCTTGCCGGCAAACATGCCGGCGGGCAGTGTCAGGCAGTCTGCTGCTCGAGATTGGCGAACGGATTGGTGCATGGATGCCAGCCGGTGAAGCGGATCGGATCATTGGGCGAGCTGCGCCAGGCATAATCGGTCAGCATGTGGAACTCGGCGATGACCCAGCGCTCGAAATTGCCGACATCCTGCTGCTTGCGCCTGGGCAGCAATTCGCGCGCCCTGTCGAGCCTCACGGTCTCCAAAAGCGTCACCGCGTCCGCCAGCTTTTCGCTCGGGAATATCCACGGGTTGCGGTTGCGGAATTCGAGCACGAATTGCTGCAGGTGCTCGATGCGCATGTTGAGCGGGCCGAAGTATTTCTCGAGCGTGAGGCGGACCAGATCCTCATCCGAGAAGGACGATACGGCCGCAGCGGCGATGCCGGTCGAAGCAATGCCGCCGGCAACAACGGCCAATGCGGTGCGTCGCGTGATCTTCATCGACCCCTCCTTCATGCCAGCCGGCTCGCCGCCCGCAGCGAAAGCGCCGCGGCGGTCAGGCTTGGGTTGGCGCAGGAACAGCTCGGATAGGTGCTGGTACCGACGACGACGAGGTTCCGGAGCTGGTGGTGGATCATGTCGCGGTCGACCACCGAGTCGGCGGGGCCGGTGCCCATCCGCAAGGTGCCCTGCACATGCGATTCGGTCGGCCTTATGCCGCGATCGAATATCTGCTCGACCGGAAGAGGGTTGAGCAGCGCCGGCAGCCTCTCGAGCGCCTTGGCCATGCCCTTGGTTGCATAGTCGGAGGCTCCCTTGAAGCTGACGAAAGCGTTCTCGTTCTTGTCGAGGATCACCCGGTTTTCCGGGTCGAGCAGGTTTTCGGTGACAATGACCAGCGGCAGCGCCTGCCGCAGCCGCCCCTTCTCGGCTCGCATGCCGTGCTGCCAGCGGTTCTCGAAATAGACCAGCGCCGCCGCGTGCTCGGCGCGATGCGGGCCGTCATAGAGGCCGAAATTCAAGCCGGTGGTGATGGTGCTGCCGTCGAAATTGTCGACGCCGTCGAGATAGACCTCGTAGTTCCAGCCATAGGATTCGTGCAGGCCGAGCCCGACGAATTCGCCGCCGAGCCCCGAGCGCAACATGATTGCAGGGCTCTGGATGGCGTTGGCGCCAAGGATGACGAGTTCGCCGCTGACCGAATATTCCTTGCCGTCGCGCAGGAAGGCAACCGAACGCACCGAGCCGGCTGAATGGTCGAGCCGCCGCACTTCGGCGCCCAAGCAAACCGACACGTCCGCGTGCTGGAAGACGTGCATCAAACCATTGTTGGCGGTGAACTTGGCGTCGGCCGGGCACAGCCAGCATCTGAGGTTGGCGCAGCATGAGTTGCGCTGCGCCGTCGCGACGCGGGCGCGGGCGGTCGGCATGACGAAATGCTGCTCCGGCTGCGCCGCCTTCATCATCCGGTCCGGCGTCGACATGCGGTGCGGCGGCTGCGGAAACGGCCGCGAACGCGGCAGCATCCGGGCCATGTCGGGGTCGCCGGAGATCGACATGACCTCCTCGGCGTCGCAGTAGAACGGCTCCAGCTCGTCATAGCTGATCGGCCAGTCGTTGCCGACGCCGTATGTGCTCTTCAGCCTGAAGTCGTTGGGATGGAAACGCGGCGTCTGCGCGAACCAGCAGTTGGTGCCACCGCCGAGGCCGATCGTGTAGTTCCACGGCTTGTCGGCATTGTCGGTCTTATAAGTGCTCTCGTCGTCTATGTCGGTGTTGGCGTTCTGGTCAAGCTGCCATTCATGCGTGTTGTGGCGGCCCCATTCCAGCACCAGGACCCGGGCTTTGCGCCGCTTCAGGAACTCATGCAGGAAAAAGGCTGAACCAAACCCGGAACCGATGACGACGAGGTCGAAATGCTCGTTGGCGATCTGTTCGGGCTGAACGTCCATCACCATCAGATCGAATCTCCCGAAACGCGCACGATCATTCGGCACCCCATCATTGTCGGTCCCACTGTCGTTCGCCGGAGCCATACGGCGGGAAGGTGGCGGCGGACACTGTCATGCCGCCATCCTGCCGATCGAGTGGTATTCGATGCCGTAGCGGGCGATGACCCTCGGGTCGTAGAGGTTGCGGCCGTCGAAGATGACCGGTGTCGACAGCGCGTCCTTGAGCGCGTCGAAGGAGGGAGCCCTGAAGCTCTTCCATTCGGTGCAGATGAGAAGCGCGTCGGCGCCGCGCAGGGCCGCTTCCTTGGTGCCGCACAAGAGAAGGTCCTCGCGCTGGCCGTAGATGGCCTGGCACTCCTGCATGGCCTCCGGATCGTAAGCCTGCACCTTGGCGCCGGCGGCCCAAAGCGCCTCCATCAGCGTGCGCGACGGAGCCTCGCGCATGTCGTCGGTGTTCGGCTTGAAGGCCAGGCCCCACAGCGCAAACGTCTTGCCCTTGAGGGCGCCCTGGAAATAGCGGTTGACCTTGTCGAACAGCACCGATTTCTGCGCGTTATTGCGCTCTTCGACGGCGCGCAGCAGCTTGGCGTCGAACTTGACGCCCTCGGCGGTCTTGATCAGCGCGCGTACATCCTTGGGGAAGCAGGAGCCGCCATAGCCCAGGCCGGGATAGATGAAATGGTAGCCGATGCGCGGATCGCTGCCGATGCCCTTGCGCACCTCCTCTATGTCGGCGCCCAATTGCTCGGCGAGGTTCGCCATCTCGTTCATGAAGCTGATCTTGGTCGCCAGCATGCAGTTGGCCGCATACTTTGTGAACTCGGCGCTGCGGACATCCATCACGATCATCTTCTCGTGGTTGCGATTGAACGGCGCGTAAAGCTCGCGCATCACCGCCTCGGTGGCCTCGCTCGACGTCCCGACGATGATGCGGTCCGGCTTCATGCAGTCGGCGACCGCCGAGCCTTCCTTGAGGAATTCCGGATTCGAAGCCACGTCGAAGGTCAGGTCCTCGCGGCCGCGCGCCTTCAGCGTCTGGGCGACCCTTTCCTTGATCTTCTCGCAGGTGCCGACCGGCACGGTGGACTTGCCGACGACAATCTTGGGCGCGTCCATCTCGCGGCCGATGGCCTCGGCGACGGCAAGCACGTACTTCAGGTCGGCCGAGCCATCCTCGCCAGGGGGCGTGCCGACCGCGATCATCTGGATCTGGCCATGCTTGACCGCCGCGGCCGCGTCGGTCGTGAAGCGGATGCGGCCGGCGGCGTGGTTCTCCTTGACGAGAGCTTCCAGTCCTGGCTCGAAAATCGGGATGAAACCCTGGTTGAGCCGCTCCACCTTCGCTTCGTCGATGTCGACGCACACCACCTCGTGCCCGACTTCCGCAAGCACCGCGGCCTGGACGAGACCGACATAGCCAATTCCAAACACCGTCAAATTCATTTGGTTCTATTCCTGTTTAAGGCCGGGCCGCAAAACGGCCCGGCCAGTTAAGATGTCCCCCAGGCCCATGAGGCCTAGATATTCGGCATGATCCGCATCCCAAAACCAGTTCCTACTTTGGGGGACATGCCTAGTTGCTGTTGGTTATGGTGCATGCCAGCGACTCCGGGAACTGGCACGGCTGGCCGAGCGCTGTGAAAGCGATGCGCTTGACCTGCATGGTCACCTTGCGGCCGGGATCGGCAAAGGCGCCCATCCAGTTGGTCAGCTTGTCGCTGCCCCACAAGCTGAAGAATATTTTTTGCGGATTGGTCGGCAATTCGTCCGGGTTGGTCACCTCGTTGACCAGCTTGCCGTTGACATACCAGCGCAGCCGGTCCTTCTCCCAGACGAACCCATAGTCGTTGAAGCCCTTATCGGCGCCGCCTTCGACGTCGACCAGCTTGCCGTTCTTCGGCTTGCCTTGGATGTAGCTGTTCACCTGGACTTTGGTCGGGTCCTTGGTGAGGACCTCGAAGTCGATCTCGTCCCAGGGCTTTTTGTCCTGCGGTCCGATATAGGTGAAAAAGGCGGCATTGAGGCCGGATCCGGTATCGGTCTTCATCCGCGCCTCATAGACGCCGTAGCCATAGCGCTGCTTGGTCTGGACCTCGGCGCAGGCGAAGTCGCGATCCTTCAGCTTGCGCTTTTCGAAGCTCAGCGACAGCACGCCGTCCGAAAGCCGGACAAGGTCCTTCGACCATGTGCAGTTCTGATGATTGCCGTTGCTCCAGCCGTCGGAGACGAACCAGCGCGAACGGTCGAAATTCGAAAAATTGTCGACGAAGGACGGCGCGCTCTGCATCTCCTCGGCATGCACCGAATGGGGTGGTGCCACAATGGCGGCCGCGGCCGCAACCAGCGCGCCGGCGAGCCAGAGCTTAAGCCTCTTCGACCTATTCGAATTCGCGCGCGGCATGCTGCAAGCAGCCGCGGTGGAGGTGTCGTTCGGATATGCGTTCATGACAAACTTACCTTTGTGCTGTCCGCCCCAACCCAAAGTCATTCCTGGCCCGCCTCCAGAGAGCCGCTTCTGATCCTCCCCCCTCTTACTCCTCTAATGTTTTGCAGCTATGACCGCGCCTGGAAGCGCTGTCAGCCTCTGCCCGCAGACCTTGCCTGTGCGGCCCGCGAACCGGGTTGCCCGACACCCCATCTTCGACAATCGCGTCGAGCGAATGACGCAGTTCCTTCATCAGACCTTTCTGACGCGTGAGTTCGGCGATGCGCCGCTCGTAATTCAGGATCGCGCCGGTCATCGTGTTGACATCCGACGACTTGTCTGTCGACGCGGAGCCGTTCTCCATTGCCTCGACCAGGAAAGCGGCGTTGGTTGCCGTCGACCGATAGCGGTTCTCCAGCCCGGTCTTTTCCGCTTCGATCTCGGCGGAGATCTGGTCGAACAGCTTCGCCAGACGGTCGAGCCGCTGGAGATCGGTCTGCCGGTCACGCGCCGGATCCCTGGATCTGAAGCCAAAAATCGAAGCCATTCGATCGGCCTTTCGAAATTGCTGCACCGCAACATAGCTTGCCATTCTCGGGGCAAGTAGGCAACCTCGTAGTTTCGGAAAGCGGATTTTTTTGGGAACGGCGCCAGCGCTGACGCTTTTGTCGGATCATTCTGTTGCGGCACTCGTTGCCGGCATCAGGAAGCGCATCGGCGGCACCTGCTGCTTTGCAGCAATGCCGGCGCGGCGGAGCAACGCGTCCAGCTTGTCGCCCGCCACGCCGCGAACGATCGGGATCAGATTGGACTGGCTGGCAAAGGCATAGGCGGCAGCCGATGCCAGGCCGCGCTCCGCCTTCACGTCGAGGAAATTCCGCAGCCGATATTTGTCGCGCACATGGCGCTCGTGGCGCCGCAACGCGGCCTTCGAACCCTCCGGCAGGTTGCCCAGCGCCAGCAGCGCCAGGTCGGCATCCGCAAGCCGCTTCAGGTCCTGCGTCCTGTGGCGGCCGCTCAGCGAATCGGCGCGAACGATCGCACCATAGCCGCAGGACTTGATAATCTTGAAACGCGCGCCGCGGGCGACCGCGCGCGCATAGAGCTCGTAGTCCTCGCCGAGCCGCAGGTTTTCATCGTACCTCAGCCCGTGACGATCGAGGAACGCCCGGCTGATCACCGGCTTGAGGAAGCCCAGTTCGCCGCGCAGCAGGCGGCGACGGGAAATGTTGCCTTCGATGAAACGCTCGAAGTCGAGGAATTGCGGTTCTGGCGCGAAGGACGGAGCTGCGACCTTGGTGGGGTCGGTCGCGGCATCGTCCCTGATCAGCATGATGTTGTCCGCCGCGAAATCCCAGTCGGGGCTGGCAAACAGCCGGCGGAAACGGCCTTCGAGGAAGAAATCGTCGGCGTCGAGGATGCTGATGAAAGGCGAAACGGAAGCCTTGATCGCGGCGTTGCGCGCAAAGGACGGACCATGGTTGACGTCGAGACGCATCACCTTGAGCCGACCGCTGCCATCATCAGCGGCGCGCGCCACATTCTGTGTGTCGTCGGTGGAGGCGTCGTCGACCACGACGACTTCCGCCACCTCCGGCTCGCGCAGAGCCGAAGCGATGGCGACCGGTATGGTCCGCGCCGCGTTGCGGGCGGCGATGATGACGCAGACCCTTGGGGTCGTCACGGCCATGATTCACCTTTCGATTGCGTGAGTGACAGCCCGCCTATGAATGCAAAACCGATCTTCATGCGTTGCCCCGCACCAGCGCGGCCGCGGCCGGCCGCTCGAAGATCCGCCGGCTGAGATCGGCGGAAGCCGCCCAGCCGGCCTCCGCCAGATAGCGCACCGGCTCGCGACCGCAGAGCTCCCACAGCACCGTTCGCCGCTGCGGCCAGCGCAACGAGGACAGCCAGGGCGCGATCACCATGTGGAAGAGGTCGGCATTGTCGATGCGCGCCAGGATCCGGGTGGCGCGGTCCGAAAGCAGCGTGCCGGTACCGCCAAGCAGAACATCGGCCGCGCGCAAAGCAAGTAGCAGCGTGTCGGCGAGGCCCTGCTCAGCGGCATGGTCGAGCAGTTTCTGCTGCTCGGCTTCGTTCAGCCGGCCGGCCGCGGCTCTGACGTCGCAGACATAGCCGGCGCAGGGCTCGCGGTTGAAGAAGGCTTTGGCGACGCTGATGCAGGACAAGAGCAACGTGTCGGACGCCGATATCAGGGGCATGGAGGCGCCCGCAACCTTGACCTCGCGCTTGCGGCGCAGGAAGCCGTCGATGTCGCGCGGGCTCGGCGAGCCCGGCTGCTGCAGCCGATAATGGAGATCGACCGTTGCGGCCCGCACGCCATCGTCGCGGACCATGTGCTGCTCGCCGAGGAAACGCACCCACCAGACCGACCGGGACTTGCCGGCGACCTCGTAGCCGGCCGAGCGAAGGGCTTCGCGGGCGGCAGCGAAGCCGGACGGGCAAACCAGAATATCGACGTCGCCGGACGGCTTCATGAAATGGTCGCCGTAGAGCAGTTGCTGCTGGAGCGGTCCCTTCAGGAAGACGAAGTCGATCTGCCTGTCCTGCAACACCTGATGGATGGCGATCGAATCGCCGATGCAGGCGGCATTCATCGACATGGTACGCCGGCGATAACCATCGAGCCATGCGAGCAATTCGGGAGGCGTCGGGCCGGTGGCCCCATGCGAGAGAGCCTTGAGCGAAAAGACCGCGACCTTGTTCAACCTCGCAATGTCGGTAACGTCGGCCACGCAGATTGCCGGAGCCGGCATACCGCCATGGTCGACTGCTCGCGCTGTTGGATTGAAGAACAGCCGCAGACAGGCCTGCACATAGGCGACTTCGTCGGCACTGCCGGCCGCACGCAGCCTGTCGTAAGAAGCGTCCTGCACGGCCATGCCCGTTGTCGTCTCTCCGCAAAACCGCCCGCGGCGGCGTTTATACCGCAACTGCGAAGAAAAGCATCGCCAAAAAATCAGGAGCGCCATCCAGCGCCTTCCCAAGCCGCCTCGCGCCTGCAACCTGAGCGTTCATATTCGGTCATCGCCGATCACTTTTGAAGACAAATCCGGCGGCGGCGAAGTGAGCCGGCAATCTGCTATTTTCTGAAGTGTTTTCATCGCAATTCCCACATAGCCACTTAAGCTCACGAACTTACCTCAATCAAATCATATGCTTACTTAGACGGCAAAAAGGCGATGTTGAACGTTCGAGTGGTGTTCGCCCGAGATGCAAAAATCCGACGGTGTCATCACCGACGCAGGCATGCGCAACCAAGAATTGATTACTGCCTGGTAAATCAGGCTTGACTCATAAATGTTGCCGTGCAGCAATTGCAATGCAGCATAGCAATATGCTGGCGGCATTCCGACGCCGCTTCCAGTCTTAATTGGAGAATAGAATGGAACAGAATGTTGAAAAGCAAGAGTACGAGACCCCAAGCCTGACGGTTCACGGTTCGATCGAAACGATCACGCAGGGTGCCTCCGGGACCACGGCGCTTGACGCGGCATTTCCCGCGCACACACCGGTCGGTGAGCTCACCTTCTCCTGAGCTTGCAGCGCCCGGAGTTGTCGCAGTTGGGGCTCCGGGCGTTCTCTTTCTTCAAACGGTGAACCGGGGGCCCTGTCCTGGGCTCCCTGAGGATCGCAGGCAACCGATCCCGGTCGAGGTCACGCAGGCGTTCAACAATGACGTTTTAGGATGCACTGGAACCCATCAAACCATGACCGCGTGGTCGCGAGCGGCGATGCCGTGGCTTGTGAATTCGGCAACGGACTGGCGCTGCTCCATCTCAAATCCAACATCTACTACAGCCTGAACGGCGTCGGCGCCTGCATTTGGGAGCTGATCCAGGAGCCACGACCGATCCCCGACATAACAAGCGCGGTGCTCGCCCGCTACGATGTCGGTACAGAACGCTGCAAGGCCGATGTCGAGGGCTTGCTCAAGGGACTGATCGAAGCCGGGCTTGCGAGTTTCCACCATGAGGAACTGGCCTAGGGTCCTCTCGCTTAGCGGCCCGGAGGCGCTGTTTCTGGCGCGCTGCCTGGCAGTGGTCAGCCTGGTACGGCTGGGGCTTACGCTTTCGTCCTATAATCGCATGCGCGCGCTGGTGACTCGACTGGAAGCGAGGAATGACGCTGGCATCGCCGATCTGCGGCGCGTCGCATGGGGCGTTGCCGCTGCTGCGCGATACGTGCCGGGCGCCAGCTGCCTTACCCAGGCGCTCGCCGGACAGTATCTGCTTGCCCGCCAGGGCAAGGCCTCCACGATCAGCATCGGCATCGCGCGCGACCCCGGCGCCGATCTCAAGGCGCATGCCTGGCTGATCAGCGGCGACCACATCGTGCTTGGCGGCTCGATCAACGGCTTTGCCCATCTTGTCGATCACGGACACTAGGCGATGAGCGGCGTCGCCGGAATTCTGCTCAGACAGGATGGCAGCCCAGCGGCGGCGGCCGACATCCAGCAGATGCTGGCGCGCATGCGCCATCGGGCGCGCGACGGCAGCTCATGGTGGACGGACAGACACGCAGCACTAGGCCATGCCTGGCTCGACACGACCGGCGAGCAGGGCCCTGGGCCGCTGACAATGGCCGGCGGCAAGCTCGCCATTACGGCCGATTGCCGGCTGGACAACCGCGAGGAGCTTCTGGCGCAACTTGGCGTGTGCGACCGATCGGCCGCCGACGCCATGCTGCTGATGCAGGCCTATCTCAAATGGGGCGAGGCCTGTCCGACCTACCTGCAAGGCGATTTCGCCTTCGCGGTCTGGGACGCCGAGCGCCGGGCGCTGTTTTGCGCGCGCGACCATTTCGGCGTCAAACCTTTCTACTACCACTGCGCCGACAGGCGCTTTGCCTTCGCCTCGGAGATCGGCCCACTTCTGGCGCTGGATGGTGTCGGCAGGGCTCTCAGCGAGCATCAGATTTCCGGCTTTCTCGCGGGCCTGCCGGACGATCCGCAATCCACGCTCTATGCCGAGATCTTTCGCTTGCCCGCTCGGCACAGCATGACGGTGACCAACAATCAGGTCGTGCTGAGCCGCTACTGGGAGATTGAGCCGTCACAAAGGCCGCCGCGTTCGGATGCGGCGGACGAGTTCCTGCATCTTTTCGCGCGATCGGTTGAAAACCGGATGCGGGGCACTCCGTCCGTCGGTGCCATGCTGAGTGGTGGGCTCGATTCGTCCTCGATCGCCTGCATGGCCGGACTTCAAGCTGCGGCGACGCAGAAGCCGAAGCTCAAAACTTTCTCGCTGGTGTTCGAGAGGGGGTCTTCGATGGACGAGCGGCCCTTCATCGATGCAGTGCTGGAGCAATATGGGCTCGACGGCACGCTGATCGCGGTCGGCGACTATGCGCCCTTCGCCGAGTTTGATCGCATTCTGGAGGAACAGGAAGGGACCTTCCTGGCGCCCGGTCTGTCCTTGACCCGCAGCGTCTATCGCACCGCGAGCGCTAAGGGCGTCACAGTGCTTCTCGACGGCCACGGCGGTGACGAGGTCGTATCGCAAGGTCATGGGCATCTGCATGAGCTCGCCCATCGCGGCAGGTGGCTGGAGCTGTGGCGCGAGCTGCACAGTGCCGCCAACACCTATGGCGACGGGATGCTGCCTCTTTACTTCAAGTTCCTCGCCGCCTACGGGCCGGCCTGGCGGATTGCCAGGATGAGGGCGAAGGCCAGGCGTCTTCTCGGAAAACTGCGGCGCAGACGCTTCGATGCACCGCGCGCGGCCTGGGCAGGACTGGTCAATCCGGAGCTTGCCAGGCGTACCGATCTCGCCGAACGTTTCCATCGCGCGGCCTATATGCCCGCCAATGTCAGCACCAGCGAAGCGCTCACCCATCGCTGGCTTTTGTCCACCGGGCTGGTGCCCCATGCTTTCGAGGTTCTCGACAAGGCCGCCGCCAATTTCGGCGTCGAGCCGCGCTATCCGTTCTGGGACAAGCCGCTGGTCGAATTCTGCCTGGCACTGCCGGGCGAGGAAAAGCTGCGCAACGGCTTCGGCCGCCATGTGCTGCGCCGGGCGATGGAAGGCGTGCTGCCGCCGGCGGTGCAGTGGCGGCGCGACAAGATCGATTTCACCGCCAGCCTGGTCAAAGGCATGATCGTCAACCATCGCGATCTGCTGGACCGGCTGCTGGTGTCGGACAACGACTTGATCGCCCCCTATGTCAATCTGCCCGAGGTGAACGCGGTCTATGCGCGCATGCTGCAGCGGCCCGAGCAGGCGACGCTGCCCGACGTCCAGCATATCTGGCGTTCGGCCTCACTGTCGCTATGGCTGCGGCAGGTCCAACAGCATGGAAGCCCTGCATGAACTCTCCAGCCGCTTATCTTGCCGCGAGGCCCGGCTCCGCCATCGAAGCGGCCCCTCGAAACGGGCGTGCCCGTCGGTTCTACAAGGCGTACGGCCTGACGATCGGGTCGGAGGTGGCTTTGCCGGAACTGGAACCGACCGCGCCGGCAACACCGGACATCGAGATCGCTGTTGGGCCGATCGATTTTCCGGAGGCTGCATTGGCGAACGCCGCGGCCTTTCGCTTCGAGCCGACACGCAAGTACCTGTCCTGGCAAGCCGTCGGCACTTTCCTGATCAGCGATGCCTCCCGGATCGATGTCGATCCGGCGCCGGGCGTCGATGATCCGCTGCTTGCCTTCCCACTTTTGGGTCCGGTGCTGGCGCTCACGCTGCATCAGCGTGGCCTGCTCGTCCTCCACGCCAGCGCGATCGCCGTTGGCGGGCAAAGCGTGATCTTCATGGGCGACAAGGGTGCCGGCAAGTCGACCACGGCGGGCGCGATGATCCGCGCCGGTCACCTTCTGCTTACCGACGATGTCGTGGCGCTGGACCTGTCCGATCCTTCACGGCCGATGATCCTGCCCGGCTTTCCGCAGCTCAAGCTTGCAGCGGATGCCGCGAACGCCATCAGGATCGGCCGAGCGGAGGTGCGGCCGCAGGTGCATCCGCAGATCGAGAAGGCGCAGCATCGGCTGCGAGATGGATTCTCCGGCGAAGCCGTGCCGGCGGCCCGGATCTATGTGCTGGAGCGCGACGGGCAGGCGGCGATCACGCCGCTAAAGGGCGCCGCCGCGCTGCCGGCGATCATCAAGTTCTCCTATGTCACGCGGTTCGGCCGGCAGGCGCTGGTCGCCGATTTCGCGTCCACCCATCTCCAGCACTGCGCGCAGCTTGCCGGCCGGATCGGCGTCAGCCGGCTCGAAGTGCCGGCAGGCCTGGAGCGGATCGATGATGCCGTCGCCCTGATCGAGCGCGATCTGGCCCGGGCAAGGTGAGCAGCGGCATGGGCTGGTCCTCGAAACTTCGCCTGACACTTTTGCGGGACGTGGCCGGCTTCGGTGGTGTCATGGCGCATATCGGCGGGCAGCGCACGCTGACGGCGCTTGCTTTCCTGGTGCTCGGGAGTCTGACCGAGGGCCTTTCGATCCTGCTTTTGATCCCGCTCTTGCATCTGATCGGCAGTGCCGACCAGGATTTCGCCGTGCGCGTACCGGGCGCCTTGCGCTGGCTGGTGCCGGGCGGGACGCTCTCGCTGGCGACGGTGCTCTGCCTGCTCGTCGCTCTGGTGGCGCTGCAGGCTATGTTCAACCGCTTCAAGTCGCTCTACATGGCGCGGCTGCTCTACGACTTCGTCAACCGGGTGCGCATGAACCTGTTCGAGAGCATCGGCAAGGCGCGCTGGGGTGTCTTCACCCGCATGCGCAGCTCCGATCTCGACCACGCCTTGACCGGCGACATCGACCGCGTTCAGGCCGCAGCCTTCTCGCTGCTGATGCTTGCCCAGACGGCGCTGCTGCTTGCCGGCTATCTCGTGGTGTCGGTGTTCATCTCGCCGGTGATGACGTGCTTCGCGATCCTGATCGGCGTGCTCTTGTTCATCGCGCTGCAGCCCTTTCGCGCGCGCCACCGCCTACGGTCGCGTGCTGACCGGCAGCCGCCAGGACCAATACCGTACGGTGTCGGAGTTCCTCGGCGGCATCAAGGTGGCCAAGAGCCTGAATGTCGAGACGAGCTATTTCGCGCAGCTCCGCGCGACGCTGGACAAGATGAAGGCGGACAATGTCGCCTATGTCCGCAACAGCACCATCGGCACCGCGCTGTTCCAGGTCGCGAGCGTGATCGGGCTCAGCCTGTTCATCTACATCGCGCTGGTCCGCTTCCATCTCTCCCTTGCGGAAATCGTCGTGCTGCTCCTGGTCTTCATGCGGGTCGCGCCCCGCTTCATGGACATGCAGGTGCAGGCGCAGCAGATGCTGATCAACCTGCCGGCCTACACCGCCATGCAGGCCCTGCAGGCGCGCTTCGATGCCGAGCGCGAGATGGAGCCCGGCGATGCCGCGCCGAGCGCAAGGCTGTCGCTCGACAGGGGCCTCGATATCCGCGACGTCTCGTTCGCCTATGGCGACGGCGATGGAAGGCCGGTGGTGAGCGGCATTAGCTTCGGCCTTCCCGCTGGCGAGGTGACGGCGCTGATCGGCCCGTCCGGTTCGGGCAAGAGCACGATCGCCGACATGCTGCTTGGGCTGCTCGAGCCGAGCCAAGGCGGGATCCTGGCGGACGGTGTCGAGATCACCGCGCAAAACCGCAGGGCCTGGCGCGGCCAGGTGGCCTATGTGCCGCAGGACGTGTTTCTGCTGCACGACACCATCGGCGCCAATCTGCGCCTGGCGGCGCCGCAGGCCGGCGACGAGGAGCTGTGGGCTGCGCTGCGCAAGGCTCATGCGGCCCACTTCGTCGAGCAGCTCGACCGGAGGCTCGAAACGGTGGTGGGCGATCGCGGCGTCAGGCTTTCCGGCGGCGAACGCCAGCGCATCGCGCTGGCACGGGCGCTGCTGCGCGAACCCTCGCTGCTTATCCTCGACGAGGCGACGAGCGCGCTCGACTGGCAGAATCAGTCGCTGATCGCTCAATCGATCGAGGAATTGCGCGGCAAGATGACTATCCTCACCATCGCGCATCGGCCGTCGATGATCGCCTTTGCCGACTGGGTCGTGGCCATCGAGGGCGGCCGCATCGTCGAGGTCGGGCAATATCAGCGGCTGAAAGCAAAGTCGGGCAGCCGGCTGGCCAGGATGCTCACCGGCGAACGGGCCGAACGGGAAACGGCAACATTGGCCGACAATACGCCGCCCCCGGCGCCGGCTGAAAGATCAGCGGAGGCTGCCGCGCCGGGCGGTTAGCTTTTCGCCATCGGGCACCTTGATGCCGCGGTCTGCCTGCCGCGCCTTGTCGGCGGGTATCGGCCCGCTCCTTGCGATCATGGCGAACACCAGAACGAAGTACCCCACCTGAATGACGACAGCGCAAATCACGGCGCGCATGATGATGGTGCCAAGCGATTCGCCGTCGAGCCAGGACCAGCCGACTACAACAGCGAGCGTGAATATCATCCCGACGATGAACTTTGGCAAAGACATGCTCGTCGGCCCGTCAACCGGCACGCGCAAGCAAAAGCTGTGGTCTACCCACCGGCGTAACTCCCCGTTCCGCCAGAGAGCTATTTCTGGCTGCCCAATCAGGCCGGTTGCTTCCGGCCTTTCCGACCCATCCGGACTATGACAGCAACAGTTTGCCACTCTATTAAGGCGAGACCTTTGCGGCAAGGCCAAATGCACATGAAGCCAAGGGTTTCGCGGCATTGACTCTGCCATGCTGCGGCGCACACCCCTGCATCGCCACCTATTCACTATAGCGAAATCCTCGACAGTAGAATCCGAAACATTAAGCAGTATTTGATGCGATGAACTTACCTGAGCGAGTGATTCTTACGACCTGCAACCGCCGTTCGTCTGCAGCAAAGAATGCATCGCCCAAAATCAGCCCGAAAGCTGTACTACATTTACCAAAAAACCTCTCACGTTGTCATAAACATGCCACAAAGGCCAAAAATTGGGCACGGCAGGTTTATTATTTGGTCAATTCATGACGCGAACATTTCACGCGAATGGGAAATTGTGTGTTGCGCTGCAGCATTTTTTTGGTATCGTGCCGTAAACCATCCGTTCAACGTATGGAGCTTTTGCATGAGGGACGTCGCCAAGCCGGCTAATGCGGGTTTTTCGCAGGCCGGCATTGATTTTCCACCCCCATCGGCGGTCTGCTCAAACGCAGTTTCGATATCGTCGGTTCCCTGGCGGGTCTGGTCCTGCTCAGCCCGCTTTTCCTGATGGTCGCCCTGCTGGTCAAGCTTTCCGACCGCGGCCCGATCTTCTACGGCCACAAGCGGATCGGTCGCGGCGGAAGGATTTTCGCCTGCCTCAAATTCCGCACCATGGTGCAGGATGGCGAGAAGGTGCTCGCCGCGCATCTGGCGGCCAATCCGGATGCCGCCGCCGAATGGGCGGCGACGCGCAAGCTGAAGGACGATCCGCGAGTGACGCGTGTCGGCGCGGTGCTGCGGAAGCTCAGCCTCGACGAGCTGCCGCAAATCATCAACATCCTGCAGGGCGACATGAGCCTGGTCGGGCCCCGCCCTGTTGTACGCGACGAGCTCGAGATCTACGGCAGCGCCGCAGTCTATTATCTGAAGTCGCGCCCGGGCCTCACCGGGCTGTGGCAGGTGAGCGGGCGCAACGACGTGTCCTACGACACGCGCGTCGCCTTCGATCGCCACTATGTCGAGAACTGGTCGATGGTCGAGGACATTCGCATCATCGTCAAAACCGTGCCTGCCGTGTGGATGGCGCGCGGCAGCTATTGACCGCCAGGCCTGTCCCGCCAATCTCGGGACAGGCGTCCGGCAGTAATCTCATCGGGCGGATGGGGCTAACGCGGATCGGAAACGTTCATTGAAAAACCACCCCCTCGGACTCCTTTCCAAGGCGCCCAGCCGGTTTGCGGCCGTGGCGCTTGCCCTGTCTCTTGCGATTCCCACCATGGCGGTGGCTGGAGACTATCGTCTCGGGCCGCAGGACAAGCTCAACATCCGCATTGCCGAGTGGCAGACGGTCGACGGCACGTTCCGCGACTGGTCATCCATCAACGGCGACTATTCGGTCGGCCCCGCCGGCACGCTCTCGGTACCGTTCGTCGGCGAGATGCAGGCGGCCGGCAAGACGACCTCGGAGATCGCTGCCGCGATCGGTCTCGCGCTGCAGCGCAAGCTGGCACTGCCCGACAAGCCTGAAGCCTCGGTCGAGATGGCGCAGTTCCGGCCATTCTACATTTCGGGCGAAGTGCAGAACCCTGGCCAGTTCCCCTACGTGCCGGACCTTACGGTACTGAAGGCGGTGAGCATCGCCGGCGGCATCCGGCGCAACGCCGATTACGGCCCTCAGCTCGGCAAGGACCTGGTCACCGCCAAGGGC
The DNA here is from genome assembly GCF_003952605.1 of Mesorhizobium sp. M1A.F.Ca.IN.022.06.1.1. NCBI lineage: Bacteria > Pseudomonadati > Pseudomonadota > Alphaproteobacteria > Hyphomicrobiales > Phyllobacteriaceae > Mesorhizobium > Mesorhizobium sp. M1A.F.Ca.IN.022.06.1.1. The sequence continues at coordinate 2,718,231 of NZ_CP034455.1, forward strand.
AGTTTCGATATCTATGACGACCAGCGGCTGCGGTTGATCATAAAGCGTGCCCGCATCGACGCAGACCTTGCCGGCAAGACGAGCTTCGAGATTCCGAAGGAGGCTGCGGACGACCCGAGAACGCAGGCCATCGTTGCCGACGAAATGCAGATCCTCACGGCCGACCAGAAGGCGCTGAAGCTGAAGCTGGACGCGCTTGATGACCTGAAAGGCGTGCTCGAAGGCGAGATCGAATCGCTGCAGAAGAAAATCGCCAACCAGCAGCAGCAAGTGGATCTGGCGCAGCAGCAGCTCACCAGCATCGGTCCGCTGGCCCAGAAGGGCCTTGTCGCCAATGCGCGACTGCTCGATTCGAAACAGTCGGTGGCGGACCTGCAGGGCAAGATCTTGGATTATGAGACGGCCATCCTCACCGCCAAGCAATCGATCAGCAAAGCTGATCAGGACGCCATCGATGCCCGCAACACGCTCAATTCCAACCTGGCCGCGAGCCGGCAGCAGGCCGAGGCCGACCTGAACGAGGCGACGCTGAGGACTGCCATGCAGAAGGGCCTGATCGCCGCGGCCTCGGATCCCGCAATGGCGGCTGCCATAACAGGCGGCCAGGAACCGGCCCTGCTGTATTCGCTGGTGCGTGTTGCCGACGGCAAGACCAGCGAGATCGACGCCAAGGAAGACACGCCGGTGCTGCCGGGCGACGTCATCAAGGTGAAGCTGGCGCCGAGTGCCGGCGGCCCACCCATGGCCAGCCAGTAGCCGGGCGCCCGGGCCTCGCTCAGCGCGGTCCGCGGGAGGAACAAGTCAGGCTCGTTCGCGCCAAGGTGCGGGCGAGCAATCTGTTTGGACCGCTTGAAGGCATAGAATGCAGCCTGCCGCTCCGCGTCACGTCTACCTGAACCTCGACGCCATCCGCGGCGTGGCGGCGATCAGCGTGATGCTCTATCACTTCTCGCCCTTTCTGGCCGACGGCAAAGTGCTGCCGTCGAGCTATCTTGCGGTAGACCTGTTCTTCCTGCTCAGCGGCTTCGTCATCGCCCACGCTTACGACCGCAAGATCGAGAACGGCATGGGCTTCGGCACCTTCCTGGCCATCCGCCTGATACGCCTCTACCCGCTCTACCTCGTCGGCACGTTGCTCGGCTGCTTCTATCTGCTGATCAAGAACAGGCTGATTGCGACGGAATACATGCCGTTGTCGGAGATCGGCACGCAGCTCACAACAGGCATGCTCTTCATTCCGCTGGTCGGCGATGCCTACCATACGATCTTTCCGCTCAATCCCGCTTCGTGGTCGCTGTTCTTCGAGCTGATCGTCAACATCGCCTATGCCGCCGTCTTCTTCCTGCTGTCGAAACGTGTGCTGACGGTGCTGGTGGCTGTCAGCCTGCTGCTGCTGATCGTCGCCTCGGCACTTGCCGGCACGCTCGATTTCGGCATGACCGGCAAGACCATCATCAGCGGGCTGCCGCGCGTCTGGTTCTCCTTCTTCCTCGGCGTGCTGCTCTGCCGGTCGATGGCGCGCTACCAGGATGGCCTCGGCTTTCTGCGGCGCGGCTGGTGGGTCGAGGCCGCGATCCTGCTTACGCTGATCGTCTTCGCCATCGCGCCTGCGGGTGCTGCCGGGCGTGTCGCTTACGACCTCGCCTCTATCGCCGTCGTTTTCCCGCTCATGGTGGTGACCGGCGCGGTGGCGCCGACCGCGCCGCGACTGGCTAGCTTCTATGGCTGGCTGGGGCGGGTCTCCTACCCGATCTACATCATCCACACGCCGCTGCTGATGATCATCGCCGGGGCCGGCAAGGCGGCGTCGGTCGACCCGTTCGCGCATCATCCCTGGTTCGGCATCGTCATGGCCGCTGCGGTTATCGTCATCGCCGACATTGCCACCCGCATCTATGACGAGCCGGTGCGCCGCTTCCTGCAGCGGCAAATGCAGCGCTCGCGAGCCGTGGCCTAAAGCGCGTCGCAATCTTTCAGATTTGCTCCGCGCTCTTTTAGGTTTTTGGTCTTACGCATGTCCTTGACCCGAAACCGGTTCTCGCTTTCGGGGGACTAGGCGAAAACCGCGATCAGACCGGCGCCGGCATGTGGCCGTTGGCCGGCTTTTCATCCTGGACAGGAATGGCAACCCGCCGTCGCCGGGCAACCGGCAGCGGGTTCAGCTTGAACAGGCCATAATAGACGATGAAGGAGGCCATGAAGTAAGGGCCGAGGATCTCGACCTCGAAGAAGGAGCGGATCAGCATCAGCCCGACGGCGCCGGCGAGCACCACCGAATCGGCGCTCCAGACCCCGAACACCACCTTCGAGATATGGCCGTAGAAGGCGCGCAGGATGATCAGCGCCAGCATGGTGACGCCGACGAAGCCGATCTCGACCAGGGTCTCGATATAGGTGTTGTGGAAATGGAAGCCGGTGCGGGTCGTGATGTAGAACTCGGCCCACAACCGTTCCGGATCGGCGAACCCTTGCACCCAGTAGGCGGCATAGCCGTAGCCGAGCAGCGGGTGCAGCTGCGCCGCCTCCCAACCCTGCTGCCAGAGATAGGTGCGGCCGGTCAGCGTCGAATCCTTGCCGAAGATGCCGAGCACGACGTCCAGCAGGCCAAGGTTCAGCGCGGCCACCACGCCGGCTACCAACGCGCCGCCGCCGACCACGAACAGCACGCGGCGGTAGCGCCGCGACAGGACCCTGCTCATGGTGAGCAAGATGACGATGCCGAGCACCGCCGGCAGCGAGGCGACGGATGTCGCCGAGTGGGAGATTGCCAGCATGTATGCCGACATCAGGATGATCGGCGCGGTCCAGAAGAAGCTCAGCCAGTTGCGCCGGTAAAACATCAGGAAGACGAAAGACAAAAAGATGCCGAACGACGAGAAGAACCCGACCTGGTTCTTGGAGGCGAAGGCGCCGACGAAATTGAAAGTGCCGTCCATTATGTCCAGCGCGTAAGCGTTGACTTTCAGCGAGTAGAGCAGGACGACGAATATCCCGATCAGCGATCCCAGGACCAGCGTCCGCACGCTGATGGTGCGGGCCGCGATATAGGCACAGACGATATGCGAGGAATATTGCACCGCCGCACGCGCGCTGATGCCGGCGGCCTGCGACCAGAAGACCGACAGGCAGACATAGGTCGCGAAGAGTATCGGCAGCCAAGCGTTTGAGAGCTTCCAGGTGAAACGTCGGTAGTCGACGAAGAACAGCGGCAGCCAGACCGCGTAATAGGCGAGGATCAGGACCTGACCGAAATTGCTGGAATAGGCAAAGGCAAGAACGGAAACCGCGACGGCAAAGGCGCCATAGGCCTTGTTTGCCTCCGGATCGAGCAGAATGGATTTTGGAATCTTCATGCCGGATTTTTCGTCCGTTCAGCCTTGGAGCAATTCCAGGAAAAGTGTGTGACTGTCTTTCGTCGGGAATTGCGTAAACAACAGTTAGCGCGGTTCAGTGTCTGATAGCCGGCATGAGCCGACGTTCGGCCCTACCGGGTTCATTGTGCACTGCAGCATAATCTATCGCCCTATCGCCGGTGGCTCAACCGGAAATGTTGCCACGGGCAAAGAGGCGTTATCACAGGCATATTGCACAGCGAAAAGGCCGGAATGGGGCGGCCTGTTGCTCGTTGGCGGATGATCCTTCCCGAAAATCGATTTCGATCATGGCTCATGCGAGAACAGGTCCCCGAGCATCACCACCGAGCGCGAGCTCTTCCTGCAGTTCTTCCAGCACCGCGCGGAGGTGTAGCTGGAGGCGTGCCATGGTAATGCGGTCGTTGCAATGAGATAGGACAACCGCCTACGCTGTGAGGAGTCTATTGCGCCGGAGAGAGACGAATGGCCAAACCGCGAATCTTCCTGGGCTCGTCAGGAAAACAGAAGAAGCTGTTGCAGGCGCTGCAGCGTGGCCTTGAAGATATTGCCAATGTCGAACCTTGGACGACATCCTTCAATCCCGGGACGACAACACTGGGGCGTCTCCTCGAGCTGACGCGCGAGGTCGACTTCGCCGCTTTCGTGTTCGCCCAGGACGACTGGACGAGCGCGAGCCAGCCGGAATCGACCACCACTGTTCCCGCCCAGGCTTCTCCGCGAGACAATGTGGTTTTCGAGGCCGGCCTGTTCGGCGGGGTTCTCGGCATGCGCCGGACCTTCATCCTGCATGCGAATGGTGCCAAGCTTCCCAGCGATCTGCTCGGCCTGACGTCGGTACGCTACGGCGAGGCAGCGACCGCCGCGGAGACCAGAGCGATCAATCAAAAACTGCGAAATGCCATCGAAAATGAGGGGCGAGTCGCCCGCATAGAGGGGTTTTGGTGGCAGTTCTCCCTGTCAGAGCGCACAGCAAGGGAGCCTTCCGCGGTCAGTCTGCTCAGGATCTCGCGGGACCGCAACGGCGCACTGGAGCTGAACGGCCGCTCATGGCAAGAGAATGGCAGCCTGTCGGCCAGATACTGGAGCGAGGCGTCGAAGGAGAAAGGAGAGTCTTCGGGCATCTTCTACTACTGGAACGGGGAACGGCCGTTGGACGCCAACGCGCCGCAGCTGCACGGGACAGGCGAAATCCGGCTGGAATCCGCCGAGCGCGCGTCCGGATATTTCACGACACGTTCGGACACGAATCCGGAGGTGAATGCGCGAACGTCCGGCGTCTATCTGCGCGCCGATCCGCAGGACTTAACCATCCTGGACGGGAACGACAATCAGCGGCGCGTGGAGTTGATCGCAGAACGGCTAAGTCACTGGAAGTCGATCAAGAATGTCTGACGACAGTGCTGGCAGTCGCGGCGAAGGCGCCGGCGCTTGACGAACGGACCGTTCGGCTCAACAGATTGTCGGGAACGTCTCGATCCCGGAACATTTGGCGGATGCAGGCTGGGGCACTGACCGACTATACCATAAGGCTGTTCGAGCGCGGCTATATCTGCCTGCCGCTTCGTGCCGGCGGCAAGCATCTCGACCTCGCGGCCATGGAGTATGATCCGTTGCACCTGCGGACGTTGCGCAAGGACCTGAAGGAACTGGCGTTCACCTCCATCACCTTCCAACTGGCGCAGAAGCCGCCGGGCCGCAGCGACATCGCGCGCTGGTTTGGCGACTTTGCCGGCAATGTCGGCATATTGGGCGGATTTGGGAACCTGATGATCCTCGATTTCGATGACGACGCCGGCTACCGTGCCTGGCGGTCCGGTCACAAGGCGATTGCGAACGGCACGCCAATAGCAAAATCGCCGAGCGGATTTCATGTCTATCTAAGAACGCGGGAACCGGTGATCTCTTCCAGCCTCCATTTCGGCTTGCGCCGGGTGGGTCACGCGAAGGCGCTGGGCGGTTATGTCGTGGGCTGCCCGTCGGTGCTGAAGGACGGCTCCTCCTACAGCTGGATCGAAGGCCAGTCGCCATTCGACATCGAACCTCAGGTGGTGGGCAATCTTGACAGTCTTTCGCTGCGCCCGGTGTCGGTGCTTAAGCATTGCTATGACCGCCTGCTCAAGCGTGGCTTCTTCGAACAGCAATGAGCGGCTCACCTGTGGCGGCTGACATTACCGTCGTTATCCCGGCAAGAAATGCGGCTGCAACCATCGAAGCGGCAGTCGGCAGTCTGGCCTCCGACAGAGCGGTCATCCGCGAGATTCTCTTGGTCGACGACGGATCGGACGACCAGACGGCTGCGATGGCGAGGCAAAGCGCGCACCGTCACGGCTTGCCGCTGGACGTGGTGGGCGTTCAACTGCGCAGAGCGGGCGCCGCGCGCAATGTCGGACTCGAGCGGGCAAGCGGCACATCCATATTCTTTCTCGATGCCGACGACGAGGTGATGCCCGGCAGCCTGTCGCGGCTGAGCGCGGCGCTGGCAGGCCGGCCTTGCGCCGGCCTTGCCGTCGGGGCCAGCATACGGCGGACAAAAAGCCGGCCGGACAAGCTCAAGGCACCGCAAGGCTACGGCGCGGACCGGCGAGAGAATGTGCGACGCTACCTTCGCAACGAAGTGTGGCCAATCGCGATGGGAAGCGCGTTGGTCGCCGACTGGGCGACCGCAAACCTCCGCTTTCCGGAAACGATCGGCCTCGATGAGGACACCTGCTACTGGACCGCCGTGCTGGCCCGTGCCGACGTGGTTACCGTCGAGACCCCGGTGCTGCTCTACCACCATGACGAGGAACGTATGGCGCGCCGCTTCATCACGGCACCGCGCAGGACCTTCCTTGCCATAGCGCTGGAACTGAACGGGCTGGCTGCCGCCGGCGTCGAACGGGAGGCGGTGCAGTGGCGCAAGGCCTGGATAGCTCAGCGGATCGCCCGACAGCTGATCAGGCACCGCAAGTTCGCCGATGCTGGCGGCATGATGCGCGCGGTCCGAGCGCATAAGGAGCTGGGCCGCAGTTGGAAGGCGATGCGATATCTGGCCAGGATCCGAATCGGGCGACTGACCGAGACTGAGGCTAGGATGTCGCCAATGCCCAATTCAGCGACGTCGCGCCGCACGCTGATCATATGCCACGACCCGCCGTTTCCGCCGAGGTCCGGCGCCGATCTCAGGAATTTCGGCAACGCCATGGCGGCAGCCGCGTTCGGCCCGGTCTGCCTGGCCTCGCTCCTGCCGCGAAGCAGCGACGTCCAACCTCCCGGGCCGGACATTCGCGTGACTGAGCTCATCAACAAGTCCGAACCGCGAGCGCCTTCGCTCGCCCGCTGGAGGGCCAAGGGCGAGAGCCGGATACCGCTTCCGGCGCTGGCGCGGCTCAAGGCGCTCGTGGCGGATTTTCGCCCGGATACTATTGTGGTCGAAGGCGTTGGTCTGTTCAGATTTCTCGCTCCGTTGCGGCCGATTGTCCGGCAACTCGTTCTGGACATGCACAATGTTGAATCGGATCTCGCCGGTCAGTTGCCGCGCAAGAAGCGTTGGCGGCCGTTTTCCTCAGACCTCAGGGCGCTCGAGAGAAAGGCGGCAGCCATCGTCGACCGTATCTGGGTGTGCTCGCAACGGGATCGTCAGCGGCTGGAGGCGTTTGTCCGGCCGCAAGTCCCCGTCCACATCGTGCCAAACGGCATCCCGCGAGCGGACGAGCTGCCGCGGCTACTGCCGCTGCAGCGAGCCGTCTCGGATGCGTTTCCCCTTATCCTCTATGTTGGGCATCTGGGCTATCAGCCGAACGTCGACGCCGCCGAGCGGCTGGGGCACACCATCTTGCCCCGCATTCGCCAGACGCTGCCGACCGCGAAGCTCGTTCTTGCCGGCCGTTCGCCCGAGTCGCGCGTTCGCGCCCTGGCAAGACTGGATGGGGTCAGTCTGGTCGAAGATCCGGACGATATCAGACCTCTGTTGTCCGTTGCCCATCTCGGCATCGTCCCGCTTGCCATGGGCGGCGGCACGCGCATCAAGATCCTCGAAGCAATGGCCTGGGGGGTCCCGGTCATTGCAACGCCGCTGGCAGCCGAGGGTCTCAACCTGATCGAGGGCGACGAGGTGCTTCTGTCGGACACCGACGAGGGATTGGCCGACATAGCGGTCAGACTTTGTTCCGACCATGCGCGCATGGCCAGCGTTCGCGCCCGGGCCCACGAGGCCGCGTGGTCGCGGTTCGGGCCGCAGGCGATCCGCGATGCCGTCGGTCAGGGCCTGGGCACGCCCTTCGCCGCCGACTGTGACCAAGTTCAAGCCGTGAGCCGCGGATGATCCCGAAAATCCTGCACCAGACGTGGAAGACCGACATCGTCCCACCCCGTTTCCAAGGCTATGTCGACAGCTGGAAGCGGCATCATCCGGACTGGACGATGATGTTCTGGAACGATCGGACTTTGCTCGAGTTCGTGGCCGCACACTATCCCAGCTTCCTGCCGACCTTTTGCAGCTACGAGTATGGTATCCTGCGCGCCGACGCGGGCCGCTATCTGCTTCTCCACCATTTCGGCGGCGTCTATGCCGATATCGATTGCGAATGCGTGGCGCCGTTCGATCCGATCCTGGGCGAGGATCGGATCGTGTTCTGCACGGAGCCGGACGCCCACGCACGCGTGCAGGCGGACTTTCGCGGATTGCCTTACCTTCTGTTCAACGGGACCATGGCCAGCCCGCCGGGGCACCCATTCTGGCTTCATTTGCTGTCGTTCCTGCCCGGGCTCGTCCGCGCAAAACAGGCGATCGACGCCACCGGGCCTTGCGTGCTTACCTCCGCGCAACTCGGCTATCCAGACCAGACGGCGTTTGCGATCCATCCGGCCGAGTTGTACTCGCCTCTCGATTCGTCGGGAAAGCGGGCGGGCAGCGGCGGCATGACGTTGTCGATCCACCACTGGGCGGGCACATGGTGGACGCCGGAGAAGCCCGCCCGGTTGCGGCATAGGCTGCGCAAGTTGATCTACCAGGCCCGGCACCGCCTGACGCGCGGGACTATTTCCGATGAGCAAGCCGCCCGGCAAAGCGTCAGCCAAGCGGCCGTCGCAGCGCGGCCACCATCGGGATCCAACCTCGCCGTGCTGGTGCCGCTGCGCGATGCGGCCCAACACATAGAGCCATTCCTCGCCGCGTTGCGGCAGCTCGACTACCCAAAAAATAGGATGAAGCTCGTCTTTTGCGAAGGCGACAGTTCAGATGACAGCTGGGAGCGGCTGCAAGGTGCCACTGCGGCCCTGGGCAAGGACTATCGGGAGGTCGTGCTGCTGCGGAAACAACTCGGCACCGAGCTTGACCGCGACAAGCGAGCGAACCGGCAGCTGCAACGCGTCAGGCGCAGCGGCATCGCCAAAGTGCGTAACCATCTGATCGATAAGGGGCTGACCGAAGAGGACGACTGGGCGCTGTGGATCGACATCGATGTCTGGTGTTTTCCAGCGGACGTCGTGACCCGGCTGATTGCAAGGGGGCACCGCATCGTCGCGCCGCACTGCGTGAAAGTCCCAGGCGGCGACAGCTTCGACCTCAACAGTTTCGTCACGGTGCGGCACAACAGAGATCATAACTACTTCCGCCATGTTCACGACGGTCTCTATCAGCCTCCGCGGCACACCCATGCAAGGCTGCATATGAGCGATGTCCGCCACCTCGACAGCATCGGCCTGGACGGTGTCGGCGGCACCATGCTCTTGGTCGATGCCGCCTTGCATCGCGGCGGCCTTCGCTTTCCGGAGATCCCCTATCGCGACCTGATCGAGACCGAGGGTTTCGGTGCCCTGGCGAACGATCTCGGCATCAGGCCGATCGGACTGCCGCGGCTGGAGATACAGCACGTCCCTTGGTGAGGCCCGTCTTTCCCAGTTTCCTTCCAGAAACGGCCGGCCGCGGAGGGCAGCGTCGCAGGTGCGCGCGGGCAGCGCCGCGCCACCATCAATCGTGCAACTCTCTCGCGATTGGCGGGCCAACGCTGAAGCCCGAGAACATCACCTCGAAGCCTTCGCGCTGCGGCGAGCAGCACATCATGCCGACGTTGACGCTCCGCGAGACCGGGAAATGGGCCAGCCGCACCGGTTTCCAGCGGCCGTCCGCGGCTTCGAGGTACTGAACGCGAATGGCTTCGGCGTGGCGGGTCAGACGAATCCGTACGCCGTCGGGGTCGGTCGGAATGCTGACCAGCGACCAGTCGGAGGCGTCGTTGGTGACGACAACGGAAAAATAGGCGAGGCCGTCCGTGTATTCGATACCGGCCTTGATCCAGTGCGTTTCGCTGAGCCGCAGCATCAGGCCGGCCTGATCGTAGAGCGCCTTGTATTCGCCCTTGACGGTGACCTCGGCGCTGAAGTCGCCCGCCACGGGACGATAGAGGAAATGGCCATTGTCGCGGCGGAAGCCGTAGAAGGTCTCGCGCCAAAAATCCGTCTCCTTGCCGGTGCGGACATGAAGCGTCCCGTCGCCAAACACATGGCGCGGCGGCGGGTTGAGCCAGGCCATTCCGGCGAAGTCGGACGTCATGACGCCTGCCCGTCAGCCGGCGAACGTATAGGCCGTCTTGACGGTGGTGTAGAACTCCATGGCGTAGCGGCCCTGCTCGCGCGGGCCGTAGCTCGAGCCCTTGCGGCCGCCGAACGGCACATGGAAGTCGACGCCCGCCGTCGGCAGGTTGACCATTACCATGCCGGCTTCGGAGTTGCGCTTGAAATGCGTCGCGTGCTTCAGGCTTGTCGTGCAGATGCCGGAGGTCAAGCCGAACGGCGTGTCGTTGGCCACAGTCAGCGCCTCATCATAATCCTTGACGCGGATGACATTGGCGACCGGGCCGAAGATTTCTTCGCGCGAGATGCGCATGGCGTTGGTGGCGCCGGTAAACAGCGCCGGCCTGAGATAGAAGCCGGGAGTTTCGCGCTCCAGCCGCTCGCCGCCGAAGGCGAGTTCAGCGCCTTCCTGGCGGCCGATGGCGATATAGTCCTCATCCTGTTTGAGCTGGGTCTGGTCGACGACCGGGCCGATCTGGGTCTTGGCGTCCAGCGCGTCGCCGATGACCAGCTTGTCCAGGCGTTCCTTCATGGCGTCGACGAAGCGGTCGTGGATCCCTTCGGTGACGATGAGGCGCGAGGACGCGGTGCAACGCTGGCCGGTCGAGAAATAGGCGCCGTTGACGGCACAATCGACGGCCACCGCAAGGTCCGCATCGTCGAGCACGACCAGCGGGTTCTTGCCGCCCATCTCGAGCTGGAACTTGCGCATATGCTCGACACTCGCCGCGGCGACACGCTTGCCTGTGCCGACAGAGCCGGTGAAGGAGATGGCGTTGACGTCCGGACTGTCGAGCATGGCCTGGCCGACGACAGAGCCCTTGCCCATGACGAGGTTGAGAACGCCCTTCGGCAGCCCGGCACGATGCAGGATGTCGACGATGGTCCAGGCACTTTCGGGGACCAGTTCCGCCGGCTTGAAGACGATGGTGTTGCCGTAGGCCAGCGCAGGCGCAATCTTCCAGGCGGGAATGGCGATCGGGAAGTTCCACGGCGTGATGATGCCAACCACGCCGACGCCTTCGCGGGTCATCTCGACACCGACGTCGGGGCGCACGCTCGGCACAAGCTCACCAGACAGCCGCAGCGTCTCGCCGGCGAAGAAGTCGAAGATCTGCGCGGCGCGGATGGTTTCGCCGACGCCTTCGGCCAGGGTCTTGCCTTCTTCGCGAGCGAGAGACCGGCCGATCTCGTCCTTGCGCGCCATGATCTCGTCGGAAGTCTTCTTCAGCACGGCATGGCGCGCCAGCGGGCCGGAGCGCGACCAGGCCGGGAAGGCCGCCTTGGCGGCCGCGATGGCCTGCTTGGCCTCCTCCGGCCCGGCCGAGGCGTATTCGCCGACCACATCGTTGGTGTTCGACGGGTTGATGTTGCGCGAGCCGGCCTCGCCCAGCCACTCGCCGTCGATCAGGTTCTTGCGGAGCACGGTCATCTTCATTCCTTCGAGATTGGCTTGCTTCTTCGAGATTGGCTGGCGTGGCAAAGCGCCGGTCATTTGTCAGACAAATGATATAGCCATGGTCTGCGGAAACGTCTACCCGAGAAGCTTTCGATAAAGGTAGGCGCGCGGCGGTGGAAGTCCACCGGCTTCGTCCGCGCCCCCTGTCACGACAAAGCCCTGACGGCCTCCTTCAGACGGAAAACGACCAGAACAGGCAGGCGAGCGTTGCCGCGGCGAAGATGACGAAGAACAGGCTTCTGAGCAAGATGTTGCGGCGAAGCTCATTCATGGCGAGATGCGCGCCGACGATCGCCGGGACGAACAGGAAGCGCCAGTTGAGAAGGGTCCAAGGCACCTCACGCTGGCCGAGCGCCCATCGAGCGAGAAGCGAACCGACAATGGCGGCGAACAGCACGATCGTTGCCCAGAAGATCGCGTCGGCGGCATGCGTAAGCACAACCCCGGCGGCGCGGATGGGCAGGATCAACATCAACAGCGCGCTGAAGAAATAAATGGCGGCGATGGCCAGGAACGAACCCGCGTCGGCAATGCCGTCGAGGCGCTTAACGCCGAAGGCGCCTTGAGGGTAGCCGTGCTTGGCGACCGCCAGCGACAGCGCCATCAGCAAGGCGCTCAGAACCGTGACCAATGCGAATGTGCCGAGAGCCTTGCTCATGCCGTTCCCTGTCGAGACGAATCACGGGAGTCTAGCAGAGCGCGGCTGCCGAAAACCGCAATTCACCTCGCGGCAGTATCGAAGCGTCAGGGCTCTTGCGAGGCCGAGTGGAGTTCGGCCTTGCGCCGGGCGGTCTCCAGGCCGACGTCGATGAAGCGGCGCGCATGGCGGGCCAATTCCATGTTGTCGGTCCACAATTGCGCCAGATCGCCGTCTTCCTCAAGAGGTTCTCGCCGACGATCTCGGAGGAGAAGGATTCGCGTCGAGCACGACAGCGCAGGCGGGGCCGGTGCAGGCGTGGCGACGACGCTGGTCTTGTCCGGGATATTGGCCGATCTAGGCGACCTGACCGGCCCGATTACACATTGGACGCCTTCCGCCGGCGCTGACCTAACCGATGCGAGCGCCGCTTGCCGGATCGAACAGATGCAGCGCCGCTGGGTCGGCGGCGAGGCGGACCTCGTCGCCCGGTTTGACATTGCTGCGGCCCATGACGAAGACGCAGATCTGCTGGTTGGCCAGCCTGACATAGAATTGCGTCGACAGGCCGAGCGGCTCGACGACCTCGACCTGACCTTTCAGCGGGCCGTCGTCGGCCAGCCGGATGTGTTCCGGCCGCAGCCCGACGGTCAGCGCATCGCCATCCTTCAGCGGCAATCCGTCCGGCAGCCTCAGCTTCTGGCCGTCGGCCAGCACGGCATCGACCTTGCCGCCCTTGGCGACCTTTGCCGGCAAAAAATTCATGCCGGGCGAGCCGATGAACCCGGCGACGAAAGTGTTGGCGGGACGATCGTAGAGCTCCAGCGGATGACCGACCTGCTGCACATAGCCGTCATGCATGACGACGATGCGGTCGGCCATGGTCATCGCCTCGACCTGGTCGTGCGTGACATAGACCGAGGTCGTCTTCAGCTGCTGGTGCAGCGCCTTGATCTCGGCGCGCATGTGGACGCGCAGCTTGGCGTCGAGGTTCGACAGCGGCTCGTCGAACAGGAAGACTTTGGGATCGCGCACGATGGCGCGGCCCATGGCGACGCGCTGGCGCTGACCGCCGGAAAGCTGGCGCGGCAGGCGGCCGAGAAACGTCTCCAGACCGAGGCGCTTGGCGGCGGCGCCCACCCTGCCGTCGATCGTCGTCTTCTCGGTCTTCTTCAGCATCAGGCTGAAGCCCATGTTCGAGGAGACGTCCATATGCGGGTAGAGCGCATAGGACTGAAACACCATGGCGATGTCGCGGTCCTTCGGCGCCACATCGTTGACCAGCCGCTCGCCAATGCGGATCTCGCCGCCGGTGACCTCCTCCAGGCCGGCGATCATGCGCAGCAGCGTTGACTTGCCACAGCCGGACGGGCCGACCAGCACGACGAACTCGCCGTCGGCGATCTCGAGATCGACGCCGTGCAGGATGCGCAGCGCTCCATAGTCCTTCTCGACATGTTGCAGGGTGACGGAAGCCATCGATTATCCTTTGACAGCGCCGGCGGTAAGGCCGGTGACGAGATAGCGTTGCAGGAAGGCGAAGAAGATGCAGACCGGGATCAGCGCCAGGATGGAGGCCGCCATCATCTGCCCCCAGTCGACAGCGAACTTGCCGATGAAGGTGAGCAAGCCGACGGCAAAGGTCTTCTGCTCATCGCTGGAGATCAGCATCAGCGCGAACAGCAATTCGCTCCAGGCGGCGGTGAAGACGAAGCCGAGCGTCGCCCCCATGCCGGGCAAGGTGAGCGGCACGATCACCCGGCGCGTGGCCTGGGCGCGCGTGCAGCCGTCGATCATCGCCGCCTCTTCCAAGTCCTTTGGAATGCTGTCGAAGAAGGACTGCATCAGGAAGGTGGCGAAGGCGGTGTTGAAGGCGGTGTAGATGATGATCAGCCCGGTTAGGCTGTTGGTCAGGCCGAGATCGCCCATGATGCGGTAGATCGGCGGGATGACCATCACCAGCGGGAAAGTCTGGGTCAGCAGAAGCAGGATCGCTAAAGTCGCCTTGCCGCGGAAGGTAAAGCGAGACATCGCATAGCCGGCTAGCGTGGCGATGACGGTGACCAGTGCCGCCGTCGACACCGAGACGATGACGCTGTTCAGGAAATAGCGCGGGAAGTCGGAAGCCTCCAGCACGGTGTCGAAGTTCTTGAGCGTCATTTCCGATGGCCAGAACGTTATGCCTTCGGAATAGAGCAGCCGCTCCGGCGTCACAGAGATCTTCAGCGTCCAGAAGATCGGGAACAGCGCGAAGACGACATAGGCGGCGATCGCGGCGTAGAGGCCGATGCCGCCGGCGATGCGCGAGGAGGTGGAGCGGCCGGCGATCATCAGACATGCCTCACAAGCGTGCGGCGGATGGCGATCAGGCCAACCGCATAGGCAATGAGCAGCACCAGCAGCAGAACCGCGACTGCGGACGCATAGCCTTTGTCCAGCGACTTGAAGGCGCTGACATAGATGTAGACCGGCACCGTGCTGGTCGAGCCTGCCGGTCCGCCCTCGGTCATGACGAAGATCAGGTCGGCGAAGGTCGCGATCCAGATGGTGCGCAGCATGACGGTGATGACGATGGTCGGCGCCAGGAACGGCAGCGTCACCTTGGTGAAGCGCTGCCAGGGCGAGGCGCCGTCGATGGCTGCCGCCTCATGCAGTTCCGACGGGATCGACTTCAACGCCGCAAGCAGAGTGATGGCGAAGAAGGGAATGCCGAACCAGATGTTGGCGACGATCGGCCCCCACATGGCTGTGGCCGGATCGGAAAGCACGTTGGTCGGCTCGGCCTTCAGGCCGAGCGCGAAAAGCCAGTGCGGCAGCGGGCCGATGATCGGGTTGAACAGCCAGGCCCAGGTAAGGCCGGAAAGAAAGGACGGCACCGCCCAGGGCAGGAACACCACGGCCTGCACGACCTTGCGGCCATAAAAGGGCTTGTCGAGCAGCAGCGCCAGACCAAGCCCGAGGAAGAACTGGAAGAACAGGCTGGCGGCCGTCCACCAAAGCGTGTTGACCAGCGCCTGGCCGAGCACCGCGTCGGAGAGCATCGCCTGGTACTGGCCGAGCCCGACATATTCCGATTTGAAGGCGGAGAATTTGCGGAAGGAATAGCTGATGCCGATGATCAGCGGCACCAGGAGCACGACGACCAGCAGGACGATAGCCGGCGAAAGATAGAGCCAGGGCTCGATCGCGGCCTTGCTCAGCCGCTTCTTGCGCGGCCGGCCGGTCGATCGGATTTCGGACACTGCGTAGGTCATCGATTTGGCTCTACGGGTGATGGTGAGGCCAGCGTGGCGACAGCGTCCTTCTCCCCATTCACCGGGAGAAGACGCCGGTTCACCCTCCGTAGCTGCAGCGCAGCTGCTGCGGAGGAGGGCAGGCAGATGAGGAGCGGAGCCGACTTTCAGGATTCGGCGCTGCCCCTCATCCGTCACTTGTCCGTGAATGTCGTTCTCCCAAAACCGCTTCGCACTTTTGGGCGACATTCATCGGGTGACACCTTCTCCCCGCAAGCGGGGAGAAGGAAGAAAGGTCACTTCTTGTTCTTGGCCAGCCAGGCCTGCTGCTCCTTGGTCAGGAACGCCGCCCACTCGTCGGCCACCTGCTTGGCCGGCTTCTGGCCAAGCAGCACTTCCTGGAAGTTCTTGATCGCCACCTGGTCGACGAAGTTGCCGAGGTTTTCCAGATGGGTCGGCGGCGTCACCATTTCATATTTCGAGCTGTCGTTGAGCTCGGTGAACCAGCCCTTGAACTGCTCGGTCTTGAAGTGGGCGTCCTGATCGGCGCCGTTGTGGATCGGGACGACGCCGACTTCCTTGGCCCATTCCAGATTGTCCTTGGGCGACAGCAGCGTCGCCATCAGCTTCCAGGCTTCGTCCTTGTGCTGCGAATTGGCGAACATCGCCCAGCCGGCATAGCCCAGCGTCGGATAGGATTTGCCGCTCGGGCCGACCGGCAGCGGCGCGACCGCAAAGTCGTCGGCGCTCATCTTGTCGGCGATGCCGAGCAGCGCGTCCGGATCCTGGTTGAGCATGGCGCAGGTGCCGGAATAGAAGCCGGTCACCGTCTCGTTGAAGCCCCAGCTCACGGAATCCTTCGGCGCCAGGCCGTTCTTGTACATGTCGGCCAGCATTTGCAGCCCCTTGACCGAGCCCGCGTCATTGATGGTCGAGGTGCCGTCCTCGGTGAAGTAGCCGCCCTTGCCGGCGGCGATGTTCATGAACATGTGCATGCCGTTGAAGGCGCCGGGACCGCCGCGCAGGCAATAGCCGTATTTGCCGGGGATGGCGGAGATCTTCTTGGAGAACTCGACGAACTCGTCGAGGTTTTCCGGCGGACGGTCAAGACCCGCTTCCTTGAACAGCTTCTTGTTCCAGAACAGCGCGTTCACATAATAGCCGTAAGGGATCATGAACTGGGTGTTGTTGACGGTCGAGCCGAACTGCTTGGCCCGGTCGCCGAGCGTCTTGGCGTCGTCCCATTTGGCCATGTAGGGGCCGAGATCCTCGAGCTGGCCGTTGTTGGCATAGAGGCCCATCCAGCGCTCCGGCATCTCGACCACGTCGGGCGTGTCGCCGGCCTGGACCATGGTGAGAAACTTCTCGAACGCCTGACCCCAAGGCAGCGAGACGAGCTCGACCTTGATGCCGGGATTGGCTTGCTCGAATTCGGCGATCTGCTTCTTCAGGAATTCGGTGCGCGGCGGGCTGGTGATGACCTCGACCATCTTGACGGTGGTGTCGGCCAGCGCGGCCCCGGCGGAAATCGCGAGGCCGGCAGCGGCGGCAAGCAGGATTGTCAGTCTTTTCATGTTCGGAACTCCCATTTTGAACACCTTATTTTTTTGCCTTGTCGAAGGCCTGGGCGATGTCGGCCCAGAGGTCCTCGACGTTCTCCAATCCGACATTGAAGCGGATGGTTCGGGGGCTGACGCCGAAGCGCGCCATCGAATTCAGACCCGGCGTCTGCTCGAGCGAGGCCTTGGCGGGCACGACCAGGCTTTCATGGCCGCCCCAGCTGACGCCGATGCGGAACAGCTTCAGCGCATCGACGAAAGCCGGAATGTCGACATCTTCCGCGACCTCGAAAGAGAACAGCCCGGCATAGCCGGCAAGCGTCTTCTTGCCGGGATGGTTGGAGTAGGCGGGATGGTTGACCCGCTCGACCTTGCCATGCGCCTTCAGCCGCTCGGCGAGCGTGAGACCGCTCTTCATATGATGCGGCAACCGCAGCGGCAGCGTGCGCAGGCCGCGCAGCAGAAGCCAGCCCTCGAAAGGCGACAGCTTGCCGCCAAGCGACGAATAGGTCTGCTCGTTGATGTGCTTGATATGCGCGGCCGAGCCCGCCACCACGCCAGCGACGGTGTCGCTGTGGCCGCCGAGATATTTCGAAGCCGAGTGCAGCACCAGATCGACACCATGCGAAATCGGCTTCTGAAAGACGGGCGTCGCCCAGGAATTGTCGATGGTGGTGACGATGCCCCGCTCCTTGGCCAGCCGGGTCAGGTGCTCAATGTCCTGCAGCTCGAACATCATCGAGGTGGGGCTTTCGAGGTAGAGCAGCTTGGCGCCCGGAAGCGCCGCCGCCACCGCATCGGGGTCCGAGCCGTCGACATAGTCGACCTTGATTTGCAAGCGCGGGAACAGGCGCTCGAACAGGCGGTAAGCGTCGCCATAGCAGTTGCGTACGGCAACGATCCGCTCGCCGGCGCCGACGAAGGCGAGCACGGTGGCGCTGATAGCCGCCATGCCGCTGGAAAAGCCCCGCGCGGCTTCCGCGCCTTCCAAGGCCGCGACGCGCGCCTCGAATTCCATCACCGTTGGGTTGTCGCCGCGCGAATAGATCGGCTGCCTTCTCCTGCCGGCAAAGGTGTCGGCCATGTCGGCGTAATTGTCGAAGGTGAAGAGCGATGTCTGGTAGATCGGCGGCACCACAGCGCCGCCGGGGAACGGATCGTCATGCGCGAGAAGAGTCGCCGCCTCGCCGAGATAGTCGCTGGCCAAAGAAGCCGGGTCGAACCCTGTGGGATGCTCGTTCATTTGCGGTCCAAAAGCTTGAGGTTGGCGGCGCCGCGCTTGAGGTCGTTTTCGACAGTAGCGATGAGCTTCAGCGCTTCGGCCCGGGCTCCCTCCGGGTCGTGCGCGGCGATGCGGTCGAAGATGGTGCGGTGATAGGGAAAGCTGGCATGGCCGAAATCGCGCACGCCGAGCGGATGCTCCCAGAAGCGGTGGAACAGCTCGTGCATGGCGCTGATGATCTGCTCGAACAGCGGATTGCCGGAGGCGCGGTAGACCGACTGGTGGAACTCCCAGTCTTCCTCCGACGACATGCCGGCGCGGCTGTGGAAGGCTTCTTCCATGATGTCGAGCTTGCGCTCGATCTCGGCGACCTCAGCCTTGCCGGCGCGGACGGCGCAAAGAGCGGCGGCCTCGGCCTCCAGCGCGCGGCGGATCTCCAGGGTGCGCATCAGGCCGGCAAAGTCGTTGCCGCCGGCAAGGGTCAGCGGCATGTGCAGCATGTCGGGCGAGACCGCCGCCTTGAGGTAAGTGCCGCTGCCTTGGCGCCGCTCGACGAGGCCCAGCCCCTCCCAGCGGGTGAGTGCCTCGCGAACCGTGTTGCGGCTGACCTTAAGGCGCTCGGCCAAGATGCGCTCGGTCGGCAGTTTTTCACCGGGACCCAGCGCCTCCTGCCGCACGAAGCCGGCCAACGCCTTCAGGACCGCATCATCGCGGGCCGTCGTCTGGATCGGCGGGAGAGGGTCGGTCACGCTGGTGAATCAATCCGAAAGTGGCTCAATGGTCCAACCAATTTCTGCATGAACGAAGAGGTGAGTCAACCACGCATGGTGCGATTCGACGATTTCGATCGGCAGCCGACAATGCGCGAGCGGCGTCAGCCGGTCACGCGCCGAGCTTCGCTCCAAGCTGCTCGACTTGAAACGGAGCGACCTGCAGCGGTCCTTCGAGGACCCCTTGCGACAGCAAGGCAGCCTGCCCGAGTTCGGTCAGAGCGTAGATGCCGCGCTCGGCCCTGGCGAACCAGCCATAGTAGTTGTGCAGCAGGATGCTGGCCGCGCGGGGCGCGACGAGTTTCAAATCGCGCGGCCGCTTCGGGCCGTCGGCCAGGGCGGCGGCGCAGGCAATTGCTTCCTGGCGGTATGCGGTCATGATCGGCTTTTGCCGCGTGCTGCCGCCGATGGAGGGATCGCCCTTGCGGCGGTGATGCTCCTCGACCAGCCGCGAGCGCCGCCTCGGGTCGCGCCGCGGCGGCACGGCGGCCGGGCTGAGCAGCAACTCGACCTTGCCTTTCCCGTCGACCGCGAGCAGGCCGAAGCCGAGCCGGCGGCAGAGCGCGCGAAAACGCCGATCGTGCTCGCGGCCCTTGCCGCGCGCCGACATCCGCGCGGCGAGCCAGACCTCGTCGCAGGCCGCCGCCCGATCGACGCCTTGCAGAACGAGCTCGAGATTGAACTGCAGCTTCAGCTCGCAGATGACGACCACGGGCGGCTCGCCTTCGCGCAACCCGACGATGTCGCAGCCGCCGACCTCGCCTTTGACGGTGAAGTCGAGGCTCTCGAGGAACCGCTTCACCGGTGCATAGAGGGACGTTTCCTGCATGGGAGAGGCATAGCCGATTCGAGCCCGGCCGACACGGCAGAAGGCGACGCGACCGCCCGCCGCTATTGCTTGGCGAACTGGCCCCTATAGGTCTGGCCGGCAAGCGTGTAGGTGCCGGCAAGCGTTCCGTCAGGCTGCATCGTAAACGTGATGTCTGCGCCGTTCGGCAGGCGTCCAAGCTTTAATGTGTTCCCGGCGATCCTGCCGGCGCCGTCGGCGATCCCCGGCTTGTTGTCGGCCATATCGCCCCACGCGTAGCTGACCGTCACCTGCCCGGCCGGTGAAACGGTCAGCACGGCCAGCTTGCCTTCAAAGGTGCCATCCAGCCGTCCCGCCCAAATGCCTGAAAACGCCGCATATCGGGCGGGGACACTCTTGCCCGGAGGCGTGATCGCCACGGTTTGGTCGAGCACCGCAGTATCCGGGACAGCGGGAGCCGCGACAGCAGCCGGGGCAGGTTGAGGAGGAGGCGGGGCCTCGGATACCGATCCACAAGCGACAAGCGCCAATGCCGCGAAACCGAGCATCACAGAAAGACTGTTTGGTGGAGCCAATCGGAATCGAACCGACGACCTCTTGAATGCCATTCAAGCGCTCTCCCAACTGAGCTATGGCCCCACTCCCGGCAGTCAGCCGGCGCCGTTTCCGGCGAAGAGATCCGGCGCGGTTGGGCACCGCGCCGTCGTTTAGTGCTGGCGGCTTCTAGCGCCGCCTTCGGTCAAGATCAAGCCTTGAAAAGCCGCTTTTTCGTCACAGGTCAAAATGGCCGGCAAACAATCGCGCCGGGGCCGAAATCAGACCTCGTCCTCGTCGTCGCCGACGCCGATCATATCGGAAACGTCGTCGTCCTCTTCTTCCTCGTCGGCAAGGAAGGTGTCATCGTCATCGTCACCGAGATCGACATCATCCTCGTCGTCGCCGAGATCGGGCAGATCGTCGCCGCCGCCCTTGGTCTCCTCGTCCGCATCTTCGAGCGAGACGATTTCGGCGCCTTCTTCCTCCTCGGAGTCGACTTCCTTGTCGGCGACGTCCTCATCGTCCTCGATCGCGGAAATCTTGCCTTCCTCGAAATAGGAGCGCGGATAGCTCTTGCCGGTGTAGGGCGAGACGATCGGGTCCTTGTTCAGATCGTAGAATTTCCGCCCCGTTTCGGGGTCGACACGTTTTGTGCCAAGTTCAGGTTTTGCCACAGCAAGCCTCGTCAAAAAAAGAATGGTCCCCTTAACCGCAGTTTTCCGCGCTGTCAAAGCCAAAAGCCGGCATCGCAAAACCTTGCATTCGAAGGCCCGCGTGAGGGGATGACCATTGCGGCGCGCCGTGATACGAGACCGCCGCAACACGACGAATTGAGCCGGCCCGCCGGCACCCGCATTTGGAAAAGACAATGTCTCACGCTGCCGCCCCGAAGCCGGCTACGGCCCGCAAATCCCCTGCCCTTGCCGGCACGGCGCGGGTGCCGGGCGACAAGTCGATCTCGCACCGCTCCTTCATGTTCGGCGGCCTGGCTTCCGGCGAGACGCGCATCACCGGCCTGCTGGAAGGCGAAGACGTGATGCGCACGGGCGCCGCCATGAAGGCGATGGGCGCGCATATCGAAAAGACGGGCGCCGAATGGGTGATCCGCGGCACCGGCAACGGCGCGCTGCTCGAGCCGGAAGGCCCGCTCGATTTCGGCAATGCGGGCACCGGCTCGCGGCTTACCATGGGCCTGGTTGGCACCTATGACATGGAGACGACCTTTATCGGCGACGCCTCGCTCTCCGGCCGGCCGATGGGCCGGGTGCTGGAGCCGCTGCGCCAGATGGGCGTGCAGGTGCTGAAAGCGGCGCCTGGCGACCGCATGCCGATCACGCTACGCGGCCCCAAGCATGCCGCGCCGATAACCTATCGCGTGCCGATGGCCTCGGCACAGGTGAAGTCGGCGGTGCTGCTTGCCGGGCTCAACACGCCCGGCATCACCACCGTGATCGAGCCGGTGATGACGCGCGATCACACCGAAAAGATGCTGAAAGGCTTCGGCGCCAACCTGACCGTCGAGACCGACGAGCGCGGCGTGCGCCACATCTTCATCGAAGGCCAGGGCAAGCTGACGGGGCAGACCATCGCCGTGCCCGGCGACCCGTCCTCCGCCGGCTTCCCGCTGGTGGCAGCGCTCATCGTGCCGGGTTCCGATATCGTGATCGAGAACGTGCTGATGAACCCGACCCGCACCGGGCTGCTCCTCACATTGCAGGAGATGGGCGGCCGCATCGACATCCTCAACCCCCGCAATGCCGGCGGCGAGGACGTGGCGGACCTGCGCGTGCGCTCCTCCGACCTCAAAGGTGTCGTGGTGCCGCCGGAGCGGGCGCCGTCGATGATCGACGAATATCCGGTGCTGGCGGTTGCCGCTGTTTTCGCCGAAGGCGAGACGCTGATGCAGGGTCTGGAGGAATTGCGCGTCAAGGAATCCGACCGGTTGTCGGCGGTGGCCAACGGGCTGAAGCTCAACGGCGTCGACTGCAGCGAGGGCGAAGCCTCGCTCGCCGTGCGCGGCAAGCCCGGCGGCAAGGGCCTGGGCGCTCATCCCAACGGGCCGGACACGGCGGTGAAGACGCATCTCGACCACCGCATCGCCATGAGTTTCCTGGTGATGGGGCTGGCGACGGAAAAGCCGGTGACCATCGACGACGCCAACATGATCGCGACGAGCTTTCCGGAATTCATGGGGCTGATGAAGGGGCTCGGCGCCGAGATCGAGTGACGGGCGATGGGTTGGAGCCGAACCGAGATGCAGGCGGAACAGCACCCCGCTTTGTCCTGCCGGACATCTCCCCCGCAAGGGGGGAGATTGGCGGCTCCGGCGCTCCGCTCAATCCTGCAACATAGACAATTGGCGCAAGCCGCGATGACGGCTGATCTCCCCCCAAGCGGGGGAGATGTCCGGCAGGACAGAGGGGCGCGCGAAGGATCGCGGCGCTCATCTTGCTCATTGCGCCTATCGTTCGAGGCGAGCCAATGAGCACCCCCTTCACCATCGCAATCGACGGCCCCGCGGGCGCCGGCAAGGGCACACTCGCTCGCCGGCTCGCCGATCATTACCGCCTGAACCTGCTCGATACCGGCCTCACCTATCGCGCCGTCGCCCATAAGCTGCTCGAGCTCGGTCTGCCGCTCGACAATGTCTCGGCGGCGGAAACCGCGGCACGCCAAGTCGATCTTTCGAACCTCGACCGTACGGTGCTTTCGGCGCATGCGGTAGGCGAGGCCGCCTCAAAGGTCGCCGTCATTCCGTCGGTCCGGCGCATCCTGGTCGACAAGCAGCGCGAGTTCGCCAAGGCGCCGCCAGGCGCGGTGCTCGACGGACGCGACATCGGCACGGTCGTGTGTCCCGACGCCGATATCAAGCTCTATGTCACAGCGAGCGCGGAAGTGCGGGCAAGGCGCCGGCTGGCCGAGATCGAAAGCATGGGCGGCAGCGCCGATCTTGCCACGATCCTCGCCGACATCGAGCGCCGCGACGAGCGCGATATGGGCCGTGCCGACTCCCCGCTCAAGCCGGCGGCGGACGCGCACTTGCTCGACACCAGCGACATGGCAATCGAGGCCGCGTTTCTGGCAGCCATGGCAATCGTCGACCGCGCCATGGGTGCGAAAGACCTCGCCTGAGCTTGGCTATCACGACCGGATCGTGCCTTCGATCGCAGGTCTGCCTGACCTGCTCACGACGGCTACGAAAACCGCCGCGGTGACATAGGCAATCAAGGCGTAAAGCGCTGGCGGGATCGCCATTTCGGCGTTGTTGAGGAGATATTCGCTAAGCGCCAGGGCTATGACGAACGCGGCGTTGTGGATGGCCGTTGCCATGGTGATGGCGACCGCCTGCCGCCTTTCCAGGCGCAGCAGCGACGGAACGGCGTAGCCGAGCGCCATGCTCACCACGTTGAAGGCAAAGGCGGCAAAGCCGACAATGGGCCCCCAGGTCACGATAACCTGCCGCTGATCGACGACGGCAAAAATAACGACCGCCGCAAGAAAAAGCGTCGCCAGTAGCTTGACGGGCCCCTCCAAGCGCTCGGCCAAGGCCGTGTAGCGGTGCCGGACGGCAACTCCGATCGAAACCGGGACAAGCACAACGGCAAAGAACTGCAGGAATTTCTCGATCGGCAGCGGGATGACGTGCCCGGCGCCATAGAAATGCAGCAGCGAAAAATTGGTGATCAATGGCACCGACACCAGCGCCACCATTGAGCTGATCGCCGTCAGCGTCAGGCTGAGCGCCGTATCGCCCTTGGCAAGGTGAGTGAAGAGGACCGCGGACGGGGCGCCGGGACTGGCCGCGAGCAGCATCATGCCGACCGCCATGGCAGGCGGCAAAGCCGAAACCGACACGATGCCGAAGCAAAGGACGGGAAGAACCAGTATCTGCACGATAAGAGCCACCAGGAGGGCCTTCGGTCGCAGCACCACCTGCAAGAAGTCCTGGAGCTTGAGCGACAGGCCAAGCCCCAGCATGATGATGACGAGGGCAACCGGCAGGAAGATGTTGAAAGTGGCGCTTGACTGCATAGTGATGCTCCCCGTGACCATCCATGTCGGCAAGAAGAACTGCAACCGCGAACGCGTAATCGCAAAAACATTCGGGCGGAGCACGCGCACCGCCGCGACGCGCACTTGCCTGACACCGGCGAAGTGTCTATAGAGGCCGCGTTTCTGGCGGCCATGGCTAACCATCAAAGACTGCTGGCCAAGAGAAACAAGGCCTGATCCGGGTTTTCCTCGTGTTTTCCGTTGCCGGAGGCGATGAAAATACCCATATCGGGCACGAACCAGCCTGCCAGCATTCTCTATGCGCCGGACTTGCCGCTTAAGCGGCCGAGGGCTCTTCAGCCCGGAACGCCGGCAGGCTCACGCAACGCTAACCCACGGCGCCCGCTTCGCTTTGTTGTGCGAAGCATTCCAGGAGAAACAATGTCAGCTGCAAATCCCACTCGCGATGATTTCGCGAGCATGCTCGAAGAATCATTCACCGCCGGCCATTCCGGCGAGGGTCAGGTTGTCCGGGGCACGATCACCGCGATCGAAAAGGACATGGCCATCATCGATGTCGGCCTCAAGGTCGAAGGCCGCGTGCCGCTGAAGGAATTCGGCGCCAAGGGCAAGGATTCCTCCCTCAAGGTCGGCGACACCGTCGAGGTCTATGTCGAGCGCATCGAGAACGCGCTTGGCGAGGCCATGCTGTCGCGCGAGAAGGCCCGCCGCGAGGAGAGCTGGGTGCGCCTCGAAGAGAAGTTCACCAAGGGTGAGCGCGTCGAAGGCGTCATCTTCAACCAGGTCAAGGGCGGCTTCACCGTCGATCTCGACGGCGCCGTGGCGTTCCTGCCGCGCAGCCAGGTCGACATCCGTCCGATCCGCGACGTCTCGCCGCTGATGCACAACCCGCAGCCCTTCGAGATCCTCAAGATGGATCGCCGCCGCGGCAACATCGTGGTGTCGCGCCGCACCGTGCTCGAGGAGAGCCGCGCCGAACAGCGTTCGGAAATCGTGCAGAACCTCGAGGAGGGCCAGGTTGTCGAGGGCGTGGTCAAGAACATCACCGACTACGGTGCGTTCGTCGACCTCGGCGGCATCGACGGCCTGCTGCATGTCACCGACATGGCATGGCGCCGCGTCAACCATCCGACCGAGATCCTCAACATCGGCCAGACGGTCAAGGTGCAGATCATCCGCATCAACCAGGAAACCCATCGCATCTCGCTCGGCATGAAGCAGCTCGAGAGCGATCCGTGGTCGGATATCGGCACCAAGTTCCCGATCGGCAAGAAGATCAAGGGCACCGTCACCAACATCACCGACTACGGCGCGTTCGTCGAGCTGGAGCCGGGCATCGAGGGCCTCATCCACGTTTCGGAAATGTCGTGGACGAAGAAGAACGTGCATCCCGGCAAGATCCTGTCGACGACGCAGGAAGTCGACGTGGTGGTGCTCGAGGTCGATCCGGCCAAGCGCCGCATCTCGCTCGGTCTCAAGCAAACGCTGGAGAACCCGTGGGAAGCCTTCGCGCGCAACCATCCGGTCGGCAGCCAGGTCGAGGGCGAGGTCAAGAACAAGACCGAGTTCGGCCTGTTCATCGGCCTGGAAGGCGACGTGGACGGCATGGTGCACCTCTCCGACCTCGACTGGACACGTCCGGGCGAGCAGGTGATCGAAGAGTACAATCGCGGCGACATGGTCAAGGCGCAGGTGCTCGACGTCGACATCGAGAAGGAGCGCATCTCGCTCGGCATCAAGCAGCTGGCCCGCGACACGGTCGGCGAGGCGGCGAGCAGCGGCGAGCTGCGCAAGAACGCCGTCGTCACCTGCGAGGTCACCGCGGTGAAGGATGGTGGTCTGGAAGTGCGGCTGGTCGACAGCGGCCTCGATACCTTCATCAAGCGTTCGGACCTTTCCCGTGACCGCGACGAGCAGCGCCCCGAGCGCTTCACCGTCGGCCAGAAGGTCGACGCCCGCGTCATCGCCTTCGACAAGAAGACCCGCAAGCTGCAGGTTTCGATCAAGGCGCTGGAAATCGCCGAGGAGAAGGAAGCGGTCGCCCAGTACGGCTCGACCGACTCCGGCGCCTCGCTGGGAGACATCCTGGGCGCGGCGCTGAAGAAGCAGGGCAACTAAGCTCCTTCCTTTGTCGAAAGCAAAAACCCCGCCGGAGCGATCCGGCGGGGTTTTTCATTGCACTTTGATCTGTGAGCTCAGGCTCGCCCGTAGAGCGGCACCAGCGTGCCGCTCATCGCCTGATTGGCGGGCGAGGCGAGATAGGCGACCGCCTCGGCGGCGGCCTCGAGGCTGACCCATTTGGTGAAATCGGCGTCGGGCATGTCGGCGCGGGTGGCGGGCGTGTCGAGCGTCGAGGGCGCGACCGCATTGACCAGGATGCCCTTGTGCTTCAGCTCCTCGGCCATCGCCTGGGTCATCGCTGCGACCGCCGCCTTGCTCGCGGCATAGGCGACCATTCCGGCGCCGCGCCTGGGATCAAGCCCGGCACGCGCGCTGACGTTGACGATGCGCCCCGCGGTGCCCGACGTCAGCATCGAGCGCACCGCGGCGCGGCTGCAAAGGAAGGTGGTCCGGGCATTGGTGTCCATCATCTCGGCAAAGGATGCCGTCTCGATCTTTTCGACCGGCGCCATGGTGAAACCGCCGGCAAGATGGATCGAAGCCCAAAGCTCCGGAACCTGATGGTAGAAGGCCTCGACCTTGGCGGAGTCCGACAGGTCGACATTGTGCGCCAGATGGACGCTGGCGTGAGCCGCGTAGGGAAAATGCGGCGGAGCCGCGGCATGCGCATTGGGCACGTGGCAAATCGCGCCCTGCTCCAGCAACCTGCCGACAACCGCGCCGCCGAGCGCCCCGGTGCCGCCCGTCACCACGACATGCCTGCCGTTAAGCGTTTCCGTCATATTTCGACTGCTCCTGTCGTATTCTTATGGTTATGCCGCCCCAGCCTCGAACGTCGCGCCTTTCGCGTTGTCACTCAATTGAAATATCGACATGGCAGGCGTCCCGTCTTTGCATGCGTCGAGACAAAGCCGCGTAACGTGACGCGGCTGCGTCTCGGCCGGATGGGACGGTCGCCAGGACCTTCAATCGACGGTGATTTCTATAACCCGCGGCTTGCCGGCAGTTCGCGCGCGCTTCAGCGCACCGGCCAGGTCACCGACCCCTGTTAGCCGCTCGGCTTCGATGCCGTAGGCCTCGGCGAGCTTGCAGAAATCCGGCGGCGCCGGCGACACGCCGACCGGCTCGACGCCGACATCAAGCATCGAGGTCTCGATCTCGCGATAGCCGCGATTGTTCCAGACGACGAAGATCACCGGCGCCTCGGCGTCGAGCGCCGCGCCGAGCTCCGGCAAGGTGAACTGGAAGCCGCCGTCGCCGGTGAGGCACACGACCGGCGCTTCGGGCACGGCAAGGGCGGCACCGATCGCCGCCGGCGGACCGTAGCCCAGCGCGCCGAAACCGGTCGCGGCATTGAACCAGCCGCCCGGACGGTCGTGGTCGTAATAGAGATTGGCGGCGTAGATCGGCTGCGTCGAGTCGCCGACGATGATGGCGCCGGGCAGCGCGTCGCGGATCGTCTCCACGGCGCGCAGTTGCGCCAGATAGTCTGGCCGCAGCTCCGCCAGCGCGGCCTCTCGCCCTGCGGCAGCGCGGGCTTCGCCGTCTTTCGCGGCGACATGAGCGGCGCCGAGTGCAGCCAGCAGGGCAGAAAGCGCCTCGGCACAATCGGCGTGGATGCCAACCGTCACCGGACGGCGCGCGAGTTGGTCGGCGCCGATATCGATGCGGATGAGGCTCGGCGGCAGCACGAAGCCGCCATCGCCATAACCGTCATAGTCGGTGGGGCCGAATTCGGTGCCGGCGGCGATCACCAGTTCGGCATCCGCCATCAGCGCGCGCACCGCCTTGAGGCTGGGGCTTGCCGGCACCAAGAGCGGGTGCCGATGCAGCAGGCCGCGCGCGTTGGCGGTCTCGACCACCGGCGCGCCGAGCGCTTCGGCGAAGCGTGTCAGCGCCGCGTCCGCTTTCTTGGCACCGCCACCGGCAAGAATCAGCGGACGGCGAGCCGCCTTGATCAACCTCGCAGCCTCGGCAACAGCCGCCGCGTCCGGAGCGGGCGGCGCGGCGTTGCCGAGCACCGGCGCGAGCCCCTCGGCGGGCTTCACCATGACGTTTGTCGGGATCTCGATGTGAACCGGACCCGGCCGCGACGAGGAGAAGACGGCGAAGGCGCGGGCGAGCGCACCCGGCAGTTCCTCGGCCTCGGTGACACGCTCGGAAGACAGCGCCACCTTCTCCATCATGCCGCGCTGGTCCGGCAGTTCGTGCAGGAAGCCCAAACCCTTGCCGAGCGTATCGGTGGCATTGACACCGGAGATCACCAGCATCGGCACCGAATCGGCGCGCGCCTGGCCCATCGCGGTGATGGTGTTGGTGAGGCCGGGTCCGGTGATGACGAAAGCCACGCCCGGCCGGCCGCCGGCGCGGGCGTAGCCGTCGGCCATGAAGCCGGCGCCCTGCTCGTGGCGCGGCGTGATGTGGCGGATCTTCGAACGCGCCAGGCCGCGATAAAGCTCGACCGTATGCACGCCCGGAATGCCGAATACGGTGTCGACCCCATGCGCCTCGAGCAAGGTGATGAGCGCTTCGCCGAGCGTGGTCATTGGTTTTCTCCCTTTGGAGCGGATCACCGTTTAACGGAAACAGTGA
The DNA here is from genome assembly GCF_003952605.1 of Mesorhizobium sp. M1A.F.Ca.IN.022.06.1.1. Lineage (NCBI taxonomy): Bacteria > Pseudomonadati > Pseudomonadota > Alphaproteobacteria > Hyphomicrobiales > Phyllobacteriaceae > Mesorhizobium > Mesorhizobium sp. M1A.F.Ca.IN.022.06.1.1. The sequence continues at coordinate 2,747,109 of NZ_CP034455.1, forward strand.
TTTGCTCTATCTCTTTGTTTGTTACGCAATCCCGGACGGGAAACCGCTTTTCACCTTTTCCTGGAATTGCTCTGGACCGTGATGGCGTTTCGTTGAATTGCCATCCCGATCTAACCTTTGTTGAGCATGATCTTTCTCCGAAAACCGGGTCCTACTTTTCGGGATCATGCTTCAGCGGTGCGAGGCCGAGTTCGGCCTCGACAGCCTTGATGCCAATCGCCGCCAACTCGCCTGGCGAGAACATCTCACCGGCCAGGCAGCCTTCGATCCAAAGCCCGTCGATGATCGCGTTGATGGCGATGGCATGACGGCGCAGCTGACTTGCGTCCGGTTCGCGCTGTTCGGCGGCGAGCACCTCGGCGACGACCGCTTCCACCTCGTTACGAAAGCCAAGATAGCCTTCGCGGTGAGCACGGGCGAGCGTCGGATCCGCACCGGCACGGCCGATGAAGGTCGCCCAGAGCGAAAACACCCGCTGGTCGATGATCGGCGCGCTGAGATTGGCGGTGACGAAAGCTGCAAGGCGTTGGCGAGGCGACGCCTCTTCCATGACCAATGCTGCTTTCGCCTGCTCGGTCATGCGGCCGACCAGCGCCGTATAGGCCCCCTGCAGCAATTCTTCCTTGCCGGGGAAATAGTGCCGGATCAGGCCGGCGGTGACGCCGGCACGCAATGCGATGGTGCGCAAAGTGGCGCCCTGCAGGCCATATTCCGCCACGCAGTCCAGAGTCGCTTCGATCAGATCCTGCCGCCGCCGCTCCTCGCCCTCGCGACGGAACTTGCGGCGCGCAGTCATCGGCGCAGGATCGGCCGTGTCAGGCATGTCGGCCCGCCTTCACAGGCGATACAGAGCGCGTCCGCCTCGAAAATCTCAACCGTGCAGCCGGCGGCCTCCATCGCGGCTTTGGTCTTGGGAAAGCCCGCAACGGCAATGACCTTGTGCGGGCTGGTCGGCAGCACGTTCAGGCTGAGGCCGTTGGAAGCGGCGAATTCTCCGGCGTCGCCTTCGACCAGCCTGATGCCGCGCGCCTTCAGCATCTGATAGAACGGGGCCGGCAAAAGCGGCGAATAGACCAGCGCGAGATCGTCGGCCAGCGGGCTGATCACCGACATCAGATGCAGGCACGCCTCTTCCCCCTGCCACAGCGGCAGATCAAAACCGTAGACGGAAATTCCCAGCGGCGTCAGCAGGTTCGAAACCTGCTGGATGCCTTCCTGGTTGGAGCGGACCCCGCGCCCGATCGCCAGCGTGCGGGCATCCACCCATACGCAATCACCGCCTTCGACCTGGCCAGGAGCCTCGACGCGGCCAAGGATCGGAATGCCCAGCGCTCTGTAGGTTTCCTCATGAAGGGAGGGCTCCCTGGCGCGCAATGGCTTGCCCATGGACAGGATCAGCGCACCGCGGTCGGTCATCAGCGATGGGTCGTGCGTGAACACCGAATCCGAAAGGCCGTCGGCCTTGTCCTCGATCCATTCGATTTCGGCGCCGGAAGCGGCTACCAGTTCAGCAAGGGCCGCGTGCTGCGACGCTGCCTTCGCCGGGTTGAACCCCGGGCCATAGTGCCATTGAGCTCTGTCGGCGTCGCGCATCGCGTTCGCCGCCGACCGCATGAGCACGCGCCGCAGCGGCGCCGCCATGGATTGTGATCCGAAAGCGCTCATCAAATGCCCTTATAGGATGAAAAAAACCGAAAAAATTTCATGAAAGGCTATTTATACACTTGCGCAACAAGGCCGCAAGTGCCGTAATGAACGGGATTGACGGGCTCGCGCTGCCGGGTCCATGCTGAAGTGAGGAGCGGGACAGTACAGCGTATGTTGATGAGCCGGATGGACGTTCGACGAACTGCCGTCGCCCCTATAGAGGTTACCCGGTGAGCGCGGTGGAAGCCGCCGCAGTCCCAGCCGGCCAAGCGCAGAGCGGCGCCGCCGAAGCCATCCATGTCGAGAACCTGCACAAGAAGTTCGGCCAGTTGCATGTGCTGAAGGGCGTTTCGCTGTCGGCGCGCGACGGCGAGGTGATCGCCATCATCGGCGGCTCGGGCTCCGGCAAGTCGACGCTGTTGCGCTGCATCAACTGCCTGGAAAACCCGACCAGCGGCATCATCCGTGTCAATGGCGAGGAGATCAAGCTGAAGGCCGACAGCCACGGCCATACGGTTCCTGCCGACCGCAAGCAGATCGAGCGCATCCGCTCGAGACTCGGCATGGTGTTCCAAAACTTCAACCTGTGGAGCCATATGACGCTGATCGAGAACGTCATCGAGGTTCCGGTGCACGTGCTCGGCGTCAAGCGCGACGAGGCGATCGCCCAGGCCGAGAAGCTGCTCGCCCGGGTCGGGCTGGCGGAGAAGCGCGACGTCTACCCGGCATTCCTGTCGGGCGGCCAGCAGCAGCGCGCCGCAATCGCCAGGGCACTGGCGATCAATCCGCGCGTCATGCTGTTCGACGAACCGACCTCCGCGCTCGATCCGGAACTGGTCGGCGAGGTTCTGAAGGTGATCGGCGACCTGGCGCGCGAGGGGCGCACCATGGTGCTGGTGACGCATGAAATGAAATTCGCCCGCGAGGTCGCGACCCATGTCGTGTACCTCTACAACGGGCTGGTCGAGGAAGAAGGCCCGCCGGAACAGCTGTTCGGCGCGCCGAAATCCGAAAGGCTCAAGCAATTCCTCCGCAATGTCGGCTAGGGCCGGCGTCAAGCGGAGCGAAAACCGGGAACGACAACAAACTGGGAGTCCTGAAATGAAGACTGTTCTCAAGACCTTCGCCGCGGCGCTGCTGTTCGGCGTCGCCGCGATGGGCGTGGCCAAGGCCGATCAGGTCAAGATCGGCGTCGCCGCCGAGCCCTACCCGCCATTCACGTCGCCGGATGCGACGGGCAAATGGGTCGGCTGGGAGATCGATTTCATCGACGCCGTCTGCGCCGAGGAGAAGCTCGACTGCGTCATCACGCCCGTTGCCTGGGACGGCATCATTCCGGCGCTCACCACCAAGAAGATCGACCTCATCGTCTCCTCGATGTCGATCACCGACGAGCGCAAGAAGACGATCGACTTCTCGGATAAGTATTACAACACGCCGACAGCAATCATCGGACCGAAGGATCAGAAGTTCGGCGCCACGCCGGACGATCTTAAAGGCAAGGTGATCGGCGTTCAGGTGTCGACCGTACATGCCGTCTACGCCAAGAAGCACTTCACCGGCGCGCAGGAGATCAAGGAATACCAGACGCAGGACGAGGCCAACAACGATCTCGCCGCCGGCCGTCTCGATGCGGTGCAGGCCGACTCCATCGCGCTCGGCGAATTCCTCAAGACGGACCAGGGCAAGGCCTGCTGCGATCTGAAGGGCATGGTCGCGCCGGACGACGAGGTGCTCGGACCGGGCGTCGGCGCCGGCGTGCGCAAGGAAGACACCGCGCTCAAGGAAAAGATCAACGCCGGCATCAAGGCCATCCGCGCCAACGGTAAGTACGATGAGATCTCGAAGAAATACTTCGACTTCGACATCTATGGCGGCGCCACGCAGTCGAACTGACGCCTCCTTTTGATGTTGGGGGCATGGCCAGCGCCATGCCCCTTGGCCCAAACCTTGCCACGCATGCCCGCCGCTGAACGCTGCGGTCGGCGGCTGCCAGCAATTCGGGGGCGAAGCTGATCAATGCCTTTCTTCCGGCCTCGGCGGCCGGCATCATCGAGCTCCTGTCGCCCGTGCCGCCCGGCTGGGGCGGCACCCTGCTGGTCGGATTGCTGCATTCGATCGAGATCGCCATCGGCGCCACCTGCCTTGGCCTTTTGATCGGCACCGGCGGCGCCTGGGGCAAGCTCTACGGCGGACCGGTGGCGCGCGATCTGCTCGCCGTCTACACCACGGTGGTGCGCGCCGTGCCGGAACTGGTGCTGATCCTGCTGCTCTATTACGCCGGCACCGATCTCATCAATCAGCTGCTGACCGCGATGGGTTACCAGCGCGTCGACATCAGCGGGCTGGCCGCCGGCATCTTTGTCCTTGGCGTCGTGCAGGGCGCCTATTCGACGGAAGTCATCCGCGGCGCCATCCTGTCCATCCCACAAGGCCAGATCGAGGCCGCCCGAGCCTATGGCATGCCGCCCGGCCTGATGTTGAGGCGCATAACATTGCCGGCAATGCTGCCTTTCGCCATTCCCGGCCTTGCCAATCTCTGGCTGATCGCCACCAAGGACACCGCGTTGCTTGCCGTCGTTGGCTTCTTCGAACTGACGCTGGCGACGCGTCAGGCGGCCGGCGTCACCAAGGCCTATCTGGTCTTCTATCTTGCTGCCGGCGCGCTTTATCTGGCGCTGACGCTGTTTTCCAACGTGATCATCGGCCGCGTCGAGGCCTGGTCGCGGCGCGGCATGCCTTCCGTCAAGGAGGCGCGCTGATGTCGGCCGAAGCGACCGCGATCAACATGGCGGCGCGTGCCTCGCTCTGGCTGAAGCCGCACCGCATCGTGCTGATCCTAATCGCGCTGGGATTGGTCCTCTGCGCGGCCTTCGTCATGCGCTGGGACTGGCTGCCGCAATATTGGCAGATGGGGCTGCTCGGCATCTGGCGGTCGCTGTGGATCCTCGTCGTGACCTGCGCGCTGGGCTTTATACTGGCCGTACCGCTTGGGCTGGCGCAGGCCGGTGGGCCGTTCTGGCTCGCCGCACCGGCCAAGATCTTCTGCACCATCATTCGCGGCACGCCGCTGCTGCTGCAGCTCTGGCTGCTCTACTACGGGCTTGGATCGCTTTTTCCGCAATATCCATGGATTCGCGAGTCCTGGATGTGGCCCTATCTCAGGCAAGCCTGGCCCTACGGCGTGTTGGCGTTGACCTTGTCATTTGCCGGCTATGAAGGCGAGGTGATGCGCGGCGCCTTCGCCGGCGTGCCGAAAGGGCAGCTGGAAGCCGCGCGCGCCTTCGGCATGAGCCGCTTCAAGATCTTCCGCCGCATCTGGCTGCCGCAGGCCTTCTTCCGTGCGTTGCCGACACTGACCGGCGAAACCGTGCTGCAGCTCAAGTCGACGCCGCTGGTGGCGACGATCAGCGTCATCGATATCTTTGCCGTCTCGTCCAAGGTGCGGCAGGACACTTATCTCACCTACGAGCCCTTGCTGCTGCTGGCGCTGATCTACATGACCATCACCGGCATCCTGGTTCTCATCTTCAGCCGCATCGAGGCCCGGATTCCGGTCAAGATCGGTTAGTAGGGGAATAGGGGAATAGGGGAGTGTTCAGCCACGATCCGCGTTCACATTTCCATCCCCATTCGCTATTTGCTCCACAATCTCCCCCTACTGCCTTATTCCCTTACTCCCCTACTTCCTCAGGACGGCTCCGATGCAACTCACTCTCGACCAGGCAACAGGGCTGTGCCGCATGGCGGCGCTCGGCGCCGGCGCCAATGAAGAAGTCACGCAGTCGCTGGTTGCCTCGATCATCGCCGCGCAAGCAGAAGGCCTGTCGGCGGTCGGCCTGTCGCATTTCATCGACTATCTGGAGGCCATCGAGGACGGCCGCATCGACGGCGATGCCGATCCGGTCGTCACCCGGCCGGCGCTGGCCGTCTACCTCTCCGACGCGCGCGGCGGGCTTGCCCATACCGGCTTCGACCGCACTATAGATGACCTCGTCAAGGCGGCGAGGCTGTTCGGCGTCGCCATCTTCTCGCAAAGGAACGCCTATACCTGCGGCGCGCTCGGCTATTTCACCGGACGGCTGGCAGCGCAGGGGCTGGTCTCGTTCGCCGCCACCAACGGACCGGCGGTGCTTGCAGGCTCGGGCTCGGTCAAGCCGGTCTACTGCACCAACCCGATGTCCTTTGCCGCGCCTGCCGCGGACGGGCCGCCGTTGGTGATCGACCAATCGTCGAGCGCCACCGCCTTCGTCAACATCCGCAAGGCGGCGGAAGACGGCAGAAAGATCCCCGAGGGCTGGGCACTCGATGCCAGCGGCAATCCGACCACCGATCCAGCGGCGGCGATGAAGGGCGCGATGCTCGCCTTCGGCGGCCAGCGCGGCGCTAACATCGCGCTTATGGTCGAGGTGCTGGCGGCGGGGATTTCCGGCGCCAACTGGTCGCTCGACGCACCCTGGTTCTCAGGCGGGCCGGACAGCCCCGGAACCGGGCTCTTCGTGCTCGCTATCGAGCCCAAATTGGTCGACCCGGATTTTGAACAGCGCATGAAGGACCAGCTTGACCGGCTGCGGCGGCGCTACGGCGTGCACATCCCCGGCCGCGCCCGGGCAGAGGCCGCTGAAAAGGCGACGGCGCGCGGTGTCGATATCCCGAAGGCGGTCGTGCAGCGCATTTCCGAATTCGCCGAACGCTACTCGGCCTGATCGAGGCATCGCCCGGCAACAAGGCGCGCATTTGTTTCGCGCCGCTTTGAACCTTTCTTAGCCCGGCAGCGACCCATCAGCGGCACCCCACATCGCAAGCCGCAAAAGGGTGGCTTGGGTCGCGGCTTGCGATTGGCGGCCGTCGCGCCGGGCGTCCAGGGCCGGGGCGGGCGTGCTTGCTTCACGCCGCCTTGATACCGTCTCAGGTCAGGCCGCCTCGTTGGACCCTGTTTCGATGCGCTCACTGCCCGGAAAACCCCGCCTCGGCGGGGTTTTCTGTTTCTCACTGCGGCAATAAAACATGCGAAAGTTCGTCAGGTTTATTCTATTTGACGGAGTGGACGCCTTTGCGTCCGTCAAATCAGCAAAAAGGAGACCGCATGTTCGCCAGCACCGACACGTCCAGACCAAGGCTTATCGTTCCGGCCCTAGGCGGACTCTATGCGACGCTGAACAATGCGGCCGAAACGCTGCTGCGCGCCGTTGCCGGGGCGTTCCTCGCCATTCATGGCTCGCAGAAGATCGTCAATCCGTTTGGCGCCACGGAAATGGTCGAAGGTCTGGGCTTCTATCCTGGCGTCTTCTGGTCGCCGCTGCTCGCCTGCACCGAATTCTTCGGCGGCATTTTGATTGCCATCGGCCTCGTCACCCGCCCGGCCGCTTTCGCCGGCCTGATCGTGCTTCTGGTCACAGTATGGTTCCACTGGGTCACCATGGGCCAGGGCTTTTCGGGCGCGGAAAAGTCGCTGCTCTGGGCGGCAATCCTCGCCTTCTTCGTCATCCGAGGCGGCAACCGGCATTCGGTCGACGCGCGCATCGGCCGGGCGTTCTGAGCGGCTTTTACCCTGACGCAATTCGGCACGGAAAACCGCTCCACACTTTCCTGGAATTACTAAAAAACAAGGCGGCGGCGACCTCCGGTCGCTCTTTGCCTTTGACGCGAAACGGATTAAGAAGCGGCTCAGCCAAGCTTTTGCGCGCGGAGCCAGCCATGACCGAAATCCTGCAGACCCCCAAGCTCGTCGTCGTGTTCGGCGGCTCGGGATTCGTCGGCCGTCATGTCGTTCGCGCGCTCGCCAAGCGCGGCTATCGCATCCGGGTCGCCTGCCGGCGGCCCGACCTTGCCGGCCATGTGCAGCCGCTCGGCAATGTCGGCCAGATCCAGCCGGTGCAGGCCAATGTGCGCGTGCGCTGGTCGGTCGACCGCGCCGTTCAGGGCGCCGACCACGTCGTCAATCTCGTCGCCATACTGCATGAGAGCGGCCGGCAGAAATTCGGCTCCGTGCACGAGTTCGGCGCGCGCGCCGTCGCCGAGGCCGCGCGATCGGTCGGCGCCGGCCTCGCCCATATATCGGCGCTCGGCGCCGACCTCAACTCGCCGTCGGGATATGCCCGCACCAAGGCTCTCGGCGAGAAAGCAGTGTTCGAGACGGTGCCCGACGCCGTCGTCTTGCGGCCCTCGATCAATTTCGGACCCGAGGACGCCTTCTTCAACCGCTTCGCCAACATGGCGCGCTTCTCGCCCGTGCTGCCGCTGATCGGCGGCGGGGAGACGAAATTCCAGCCGATCTATGTCGGCGACGTTGCCGAGGCGGTGGCACGCTCGGTCGACGGCAAGGTCGAGCGTGGCCAGACCTATGAGCTCGGCGGCCCGCAGGTGTTGACCTTCAAGGAATGCATGCAGGAGCTGCTCGCCGTTATCGACCGCAGACGCCTCCTGGTGCCGGTGCCGTGGTGGGTGGCCAATATCCAAGCCTCGATCCTGCAGCTGTTGCCCAATCCGCTGCTGACCAAGGACCAGGTGCTGCAGCTGCGCGAGCACAACGTCGTCTCCGAAGCCGCCGCCAAGGCGAACAGAACGATCAATGGCCTCGGCATCCAGCCGCAGGCGATCGCCGCGATCCTGCCGAGTTATCTCTGGCGCTTCCGCGCCGCCGGCCAGTTCCAGCAGCGCCGGCCGATCGCCGACCGGTAGACTGTTCCCGATCGGGACCCGTTCCAATCAGGCGCGGCGGGAAATCTGCATCGGCAGGCCGCCCTGCGGCTGCGTGGTCAGCTTCTGCACCGGCCATGGCCGAGTTTGTGACGTTACGTCGAAACGGAAGCGCGACAACAGGATGGCCAAAGCAATGATCGCCTCCTGCATGGCGAAGCTGGCGCCGATGCAGACGCGCGGCCCGGCGCCGAAAGGCAGATACTGGAAGCGGTCGATCCGTTCGCGGTTCTCCGGATGGAAGCGCTCCGGCATGAAGGCGTCCGGCCTGTCCCATAGCTTGCGATGACGATGCACCACCCAGGGCATCACCAGCACGGCGGCGTATCTCGGGATATAGAGGCCGTTCCAGGTCTCCGGCTCGATCGGCTCGCGATTGATCGAGGGCGCCGGCGGATAAAGCCTCAGCGCTTCCTCGAAGGCGGCGCGGGTGAGCGGCATGGCGTCCAGCCACCTTGTCGGATCGGGCTCGCGCGCCAACACCGCATCGATCTCCTGCTCGACCTTGTCGCGCTCCCAAGGCGCTTCGGCGAGACAGTAGATCGTCCAGCCGAGCGCGCGCGCCGTGGTCTCGTGCCCGGCGCCGATGAAGGTGATGATGTTGTCCTCGACTTCGGCGCGGGTCAGGCCGTCCGGCCCCTCGGCTTTCAGGAGTAGCGTCAGGAAATCCTGCGGCACGCCGTCGGGATCGCGCTTCAGCCGCTCCTCGCGCATTTTCACCGTGTTGGCAACGATGTTGCGGAAATAGGCCATGGTCTTGCGGCCGCGGATGCGGGTCAGCCGCGGCAGCCATTCCGGGGCGCGCAACAGGTCGAGCGGATCGACCCGGCCCATGGTCTCGAACAGGCGGTCGATCTCCTTGGCGAAGCTGCCGGGCTCGCCGGCGATCTCGCCGGAAAACAGCGTCTCGGCTAGGATATCATAGGTGAGCATCGTCATGTCGCGGGCGACGTCGGTCGTACCGCCGGCCTCGTAGCGGGTGGCGAATTCCAGCGTGCGCTTCAGCATCGGCTCGGCGAAACCGAAGATGTGGCGCGGCGTGAACACCGGCGCCATCGCCTTGCGCGAGCGCTTCCACACCTCGCCCTCGGCGGTGAGCAAGCCGTCTCGCAGGATCGGGCGCAGGATCAGCTGGCGCACCGTCGCCATCTTGTAGTTCCTGGCGTTGTCGATCAGCACGTGGCGGATGAGGCCGGGATCGTTGGCGATGACCAGCGGCCCGCCGATACCGGTCACCGAGATCCAGGGCTCGTTGTAGGTATGCTCGCCCCACAGCTCGAGCGGGTTGCGGTAGACGATGCGCATCATCTCCAGCGTCGAGGGCGGCTGGGTGCGCGGCTTCGGCGCAGGCGGCACGAAGGGGGCGGGCTTTGTGTCCATCGGATGCTCCGCTACGACGGCAAATGTAATGCGCGGCAAAGCGGGCGTCCATGTGACCGAACGGAAAGCCCATGGAGAGACCGCCTCGCCTGAATGTGAACGGCGCCCTTCGATGGCTGCTTGTTGACGGTGACCGGTTCCTTTAGTCGCCAACGGATACCGTCAATCGAGGAGCCACCCGTGAAGCGCCAGTTGAGCATCATCATCGGCAGCACGCGACCGGGACGCGCCGGACCGATCTTCGCCGAGTGGCTGGAGGGGTTCGCGCGCGAGCACGGCAAGTTCGAGCCGGCGCTCGCCGACATTGCCGCCTTCAAGCTGCCGCTGCTCGACGAGCCGCATCATCCGCGCCTGCGCAAATACGAGAACGACCACACCAAGGCCTGGTCGAAGGCGATCGACGCCGCCGACGCCTTCGTCTTCGTGGCGCCGGAATACAATTATTTCGCCGCTCCGGCGATTGTTAACGCCGTCGACTATCTGCTCAAGGAGTGGCGCTACAAGCCCGCCGCCATCTTCAGCTATGGCGGGGTGTCCGGCGGCCTGCGCGCGGCACAGGCGCTGAAGCCGCTGCTGACCTCGGTCGGCGTCATGCCGATCCCGGAAGGCGTGGCGCTGCCTTCCTACAGGACCTTGCTCGACAAGGAGGGCGCGTATCATCCGGGCGAGCAGGTGCTGGGCGGCGCCAAGACCATGCTGGACGAGTTGTTCCGCTGGAGCGAGGCGCTGAAGGCGCTGCGCGCCGGCCTCCGGGCGGAATAGCAGACGTCCCGATATGACTGCTGCAACGCCGCGCTCGGGCGAGGCTTTCGCGCCGGCATAGCCCGCTGCCCGCCCCGCGCTTCCCGGAGTATCGCGCCCGGCCTGCCAACGGCCGCTCGCCAAGCCGGCAAAACGCCTGCAAACCTTGGAAAAACGGCCATTTGCGCCTATATCTAGGACATCAAAACGGCGCGATTCGGGACCATTTTTCCGCGCCGGATCAGCGACATCAATCAGACAGGTATTTATGAGCGATCAGACCGAAAGCGCCATTGGCGCGGAAGCCGAGTATGGCGCCGATTCCATCAAAGTTTTGAAGGGGTTGGACGCTGTCCGCAAGCGGCCGGGCATGTATATCGGCGACACCGACGACGGCTCGGGCCTGCATCACATGGTCTATGAGGTGGTGGACAACGCCATCGACGAGGCGCTGGCCGGGCATGCCGACCTCGTCTCGGTGACGCTCAACCCCGACGGCTCGGTGACCGTCATCGACAATGGCCGCGGGATTCCGACCGATATCCATCCCAGCGAGGGCGTCTCGGCGGCCGAAGTGATCATGACCCAGCTGCATGCCGGCGGCAAATTCGACCAGAACTCCTACAAGGTTTCGGGCGGCCTGCACGGCGTCGGCGTCTCGGTGGTCAACGCTCTTTCGGCATGGCTCAAGCTCAAGATCCGTCGCAACGGCGAAATCTTCGAGATGAGCTTCACGCACGGCAATGCCGACGCTCCGCTGAAGGTGACCGGCAGCTACGAGCAGGACAAGCGACCGGGGACCTATGAAGGCCGCAGCGGCAGCGAGATCACCTTCTTCCCGTCAGCCGAAACCTTCACCATGGTCGAATTCGACTACAACACGCTCGAGCACCGGCTGCGCGAGCTCGCCTTCCTCAATTCCGGCGTGCGCATCGTGCTGACCGACGCGCGCCATGCCGACCTCGTGCGCCACGAATTGCATTATGACGGCGGCCTAGAGGAATTCGTCAAGTATCTCGACCGGGTGAAGAAGCCGCTGATCGAGAAGCCGATCGCCATTCGCGCCGAGCGCGACGGCATCACCGTCGAGGTGGCGATGTGGTGGAACGACAGCTACCACGAGAACGTGCTGGCCTTCACCAACAACATCCCGCAGCGCGACGGCGGCACGCATTTGGCCGGATTCCGCGCCGCGCTGACCAGGCAGATCACCGGCTATGGCGAGTCCTCCGGCCAGACCAAGAAGGAAAAGGTTTCGCTCACCGGCGACGACTGCCGCGAAGGCCTGACGGCCGTTCTGTCGGTCAAGGTTCCGGATCCGAAATTCTCCTCGCAGACCAAGGACAAGCTGGTCTCCTCGGAAGTCCGGCCGGTGGTGGAAAGCCTGGTCAACGAGGCGCTGGGCACCTGGCTGGAAGAGCATCCAAGCGAAGGCAAGGTGGTGGTGGAGAAGGTGATCCAGGCGGCCGCCGCGCGCGAAGCCGCGCGCAAGGCGCGCGACATAACCCGCAAGAGCACGCTCGGCGTCACCTCGCTGCCCGGCAAGCTTGCCGACTGCCAAGAGCGCGATCCCGCGAAATCGGAAATCTTCATCGTTGAGGGCGACTCGGCCGGCGGCTCGGCCAAGGGCGGGCGCTCGCGCCAGAACCAGGCGATCCTGCCGCTGCGGGGCAAGATCCTGAATGTCGAGCGGGCGCGCTTCGACCGTATGCTCAGCTCCGACATGATCGGCACGCTGATCACGGCGCTCGGCACCTCGATCGGCAAGGACGAGTTCAACGCCGACAAGCTGCGCTACCACAAGATCATCCTGATGACGGACGCCGACGTCGACGGCGCCCACATCCGCACGCTGCTGCTCACCTTCTTCTTCCGGCAGATGCCGGAGCTGATCGAGCGCGGCCATCTCTACATCGCCCAGCCGCCGCTCTACAAAGTGACGCGGGGCAAGAGCTCGCAATATCTCAAGGACGAAAGCGCCTATGAGGAATATCTGATCGAGTCCGGGCTGGAAGAGGCTTCACTGACGCTCGCCTCCGGCGAGGTGCGGACCGGACAGGACCTGCGCGGCGCGGTCGACGACGCCTTGGCGGTGCGGCACCTGATCAACGGGCTGCACACGCGCTACAACCGCAGTGTCGTCGAGCAGGCGGCGATCGCCGGCGCGCTCAACGCCGACGTGCTCGCCGATCTCGGCCGCGCCACCGCCATGGCCGAACACGTCGCCAGGCGGCTCGACATGATCGCCGAGGAGACCGAGCGCGGCTGGAGCGGACGGCTGTCGACCTCCAATGACGGGTCGGGCGGCTATGTCTTCGAACGCACCGTGCGCGGCGTCAAGGACGCGGTCCAGCTCGATGCCGGGCTGATCAATTCGGCCGATGCGCGCCAGCTGGACCGCTATGCAGCGCGCCTGGCGGAAGTCTATGGCGAGCAGCCGGCGCTGCGCCGCAAGGAGACTTTCGAGCTCCTTTCCGGGCCGCTGGCGCTGCTCAACGCGGTGTTCGCGGCTGGCCGCAAGGGACTGACCATGCAGCGCTACAAGGGCCTTGGCGAGATGAACGCCGAACAGCTCTGGGAAACCACGCTGGATCCGAATGTGCGCTCGCTGCTTCAGGTCAAGGTGGCCGACGCGACCGACGCCGACAGCCTGTTCTCACGGCTGATGGGCGACGAGGTGGAGCCGCGGCGCGAGTTCATCCAGGACAATGCGCTGTCGGTGGCCAATCTGGATATTTGAGGACCGTGCCATCGGGCCTCTCAGCCTGCCGTCGGTCCGCCGTCCGTGGCGGATGGGGTGATCCGACCGGAACAGAAGGTCTCCTGAAACATTGTGACAGATCGATCACAACTTGTTTCAGGAGGTTTCGATGGGCCGCGGTATCTTGCTCTGGTTGCTCGGGGTTCCGATTCCGATCATCATTCTCATCATGCTTTTTGCCCGCTAGGAGGCTTCGATGCAGCCCACCCTATCGGCAACCGATGCTCCCGGTACGCTAGAATCCTCCGCCACCGCCGTCAGTTGGGGGCCGATCATCGCTGGCGCTTTCGCAGCCTCGGCTTTGACTCTCATCCTTACCTTGCTCGGCTCCGGACTCGGGCTGACGATGGTTTCGCCCTGGTCCGCGTCGAATCCTTCGGTCACCACCTTCGCGGCTACCACCGGCGCCTGGTTAATCGTCGTGCAATGGCTGTCGGCGGGCCTAGGCGGTTATCTTGCCGGGCGGTTGCGGACCAAATGGGTTGGCGTCCACACTGACGAGGTCTATTTCCGCGACACCACCCACGGCTTCCTTGCCTGGGCGCTGGCCACGTTGCTTGTCGCCGGTGTTCTCGGCTCGGTCCTGTCGGCTGCAGTTGGGACGGGCGTGCAGGCGGCATCCACTGTCGCGTCGGGCGCCGCGATGGGTGCCTCGGCAGGCGCGTCGGCAAACGCCAACGGCGCCTCGGTCGACAATGCGACATCGTATTTCGTCGACACGCTGTTCCGTCCGGCGGATGCGAGCAAGCTTGCAGCCGCCAATCCGCAGAACGACGCGGCGACCACGGCGCAAGCGTCTCGCATCCTGGTCGCAAGTGCCGCCTCCGGTGAGGTGTCGGCCGACGACAAGACCTACCTGGCGCAGCTTGTGACTGCCCGCACAGGCCTTCCGGAAGCCGACGCAAAGGCCCGTGTCGATGCGGTGCTTGCAAAGGTGGAGGAGGCTAAGACCAAGGCCAAGCAGGCGGCAGACACGGCCAGGAAGGCAACGGCCTCATTTGCCCTGATCGGCGCCTTGGCGTTGGTCATCGGCGCATTCATCGCCAGCGCTGCCGCAGCTCTCGGCGGCAAGCAGCGCGACGAAGACGAGGCGCTTTTCCTGTCCAAAGGCTAGACTGAACCATCCGGTGATTGAAAGACAAAGCCCGGCTCACGGCCGGGCTTTTCGGTCTTTGAGATGGCAAGCCGGATCAGTGATCGAAGGCCTTGACGATTTCCTCGGTCATCTTCTTGGCGTCGCCGAGCAGCATCATGGTGCCGTCCTTATAGAACAGCGTGTTGTCGATGCCGGCATAGCCCGAACCCAGCGAGCGCTTGACGAACAGGCAGGTGCGGGCCTTGTCGACGTCGAGGATCGGCATGCCGTAGATCGGGCTGCTCTTGTCATCTCGCGCGGACGGGTTGGTGACGTCGTTGGCGCCGATGACATAGGCGACATCGGCCTGGGCGAATTCGGAGTTGATATCCTCCAACTCGAACACCTCGTCATAGGGCACATTGGCCTCGGCGAGCAGCACGTTCATGTGGCCAGGCATGCGGCCGGCAACCGGATGGATGGCGTATTTTACCTCGACGCCATTGGCCTTGAGCTTGTCGGCCATCTCGCGCAGCGCGTGCTGGGCCTGGGCCACCGCCATGCCATAGCCCGGCACGATGATGACCTTCTGCGCGTTCATCATCAGATAGGCGGCGTCGTCGGCCGAGCCCTGCTTGACGGTGCGCTCGATGCCGTCGTCGGCAGCCGCAGCCGTCTCGCCGCCGAAGCCGCCGAGAATGACGGAGATGAAGGAGCGGTTCATGCCCTTGCACATGATGTAGGACAGGATCGCACCGGAAGAACCGACCAGCGCACCGGTGATGATCAGCGCCAGATTGCCGAGCGTGAAGCCGAGCGCCGCTGCCGCCCAACCGGAATAGGAATTCAGCATCGACACCACGACCGGCATGTCGGCGCCGCCGATCGGGATGATCAGAAGCACGCCGAGCACCAGCGAAGCGGCGACGATCAGCCAGAAGATTAGCTTGGATTCGGTGGTGACGAGCAGCACGATCAGCACCACGAGGGCTACGCCGAGCGCGATGTTGATCAGGTGGCGGCCGCCGATCATGATCGGCTTGCCGGACATGCGGCCGTCGAGCTTGAGGAAGGCGATGACCGAGCCGGTGAAGGTGATGGCACCGATCGCGACGCCGAGGCTCATCTCGATGAGCGCCTGGGCATGGATGTCGCCGGCCGTGCCGATGCCGAAGCTTTCCGGCGCGTAGATTGCTGCCGCCGCCACCATGACGGCGGCGAAACCGACGAGCGAGTGGAAGGCGGCGACCAGCTGCGGCATCGAGGTCATGGCGATGCGGCGCGCCACATAAGCGCCGACCCCGCCGCCGATGGCAAGCCCGAGCACGATCAGGCCGAAGCGGCCAGCCGAGGGCAGCGCCAGCGCCAGCGTGGTGGCGATGGCAATGCCCATGCCGATCATGCCGTAGAGATTGCCCTGGCGGCTGGTGGTCGGATGCGACAGGCCGCGCAGCGCCAGGATGAACAGGATGCCGGAGACCAGATAGAGGAAGGAAGCGAGATTGACGGTCACGTCACTTTTCCTTCTTCTTGTACATGGCGAGCATGCGCTGGGTGACGAGGAAGCCGCCGAAGATGTTGACCGAGACCAGCACCAGGGCGATGAAGCCGAAGCCCGCGGCAAGGCCGGAGGCCGCGATGCCGACGGCGAGCAGCGCGCCGACGACGATGACCGAGGAGATGGCGTTGGTGACGGCCATCAGCGGCGTGTGCAGCGCCGGCGTCACCGACCAGACGACATAATAGCCGACGAAGATCGCCAGCACGAAGATGGCGAAGCGGAAGACGAAGGGATCGATGGCGCCGCCCGAGAGCGCGTGCGCCGCGTTGCCGGCAGCCTCGGCGCCGGCGGGCGCATTGGCCAGATCCTGCACCGCGAGGCGTACGGCAGCCGTCGCCTGATCGAGCTGGTCGAGGGCTTTCTGCAGCTGTTCCATCACGCGGTCCCTTCTGGCTTAGGCGAGGGTGACTTGGCCGCGGCCCTCCTCCTGGGCGCCGGTTTCTTGTCGGCGGCATCCGCGACCAGGACCGTGGCCGGGATCGCAGCCGGCTCGGTGCGCGGCTGCCCGGCGGCCTTGGCGAAACTGGGGTGCACGATTTGGCCGGCATCGGTCAGCATCGTCGCCTTGACCAGCTCGTCATCGCGCTTGATGGCAAGGGTCTTCGTCGCCTTGTCGACCATCGTCTCGAGGAAGGCGTAGAGGTTCTTGGCATAGAGCAGCGAAGCGGATGCAGCGACACGACCGGGCACATTGAGATGGCCGACGATCTTGACGCCGTTTTCCGTCGTCACGACCCTGCCGGGTTGAGCGCCTTCGACATTGCCGCCGCGTTCGACCGCAAGGTCGACGATCACCGAGCCCGGCTTCATCGAGGCGACCATGGCGGCCGACACCAGCTTCGGCGCCGGACGTCCAGGGATCAGCGCCGTGGTGATGACGATATCCTGCTTGGCGATGTGCTCTGCGGTCAGGGCCGCCTGCTTGGCCTGATATTCCTTCGACATTTCCTTGGCGTAGCCGCCGGCGGTCTCCGCCGCCTTGAACTCCTCGTCCTCGACCGCCAGGAACTTTGCGCCGAGCGACTGCACCTGCTCCTTCACCGCCGGACGCACGTCGGTGGCGGTGACGACGGCGCCGAGACGGCGCGCTGTGGCGATCGCCTGCAGACCGGCGACGCCGACGCCCATGATGAAGGTTTTTGCTGCCGGCACCGTGCCCGCCGCCGTCATCATCATCGGCAGCGCGCGATCATATTCGGCCGCCGCATCGACCACCGCCTGGTAGCCGGCAAGATTGGCCTGCGAGGAAAGCACGTCCATCACCTGCGCGCGGGTGATGCGCGGCATGAACTCCATCGAGAAGGCGATGATGCCGGCACTGGCCATCGCGGCCAGCGCCGCATCGTTGCCGTAAGGATCCATGATGGCGATGACGGCCGCGCCCGATTTGTAGCCCTTGAGCTCGGCATCGGTCGGCCGGCGCACCTTCAGCACCACATCGGCGTTCTTGGCGTCCCCGGCAGTTCCAATCGTGCCGCCGGCGGCGGCAAATTCCTGATCGGTAATGCGCGAGCCCAGGCCGGCGCCCTTCTCGACGATCACCTCGAAGCCCAGGCCCGCCAGCCTTTTCACCGTCTCGGGCGAGGCCGCGACTCTCGGCTCGTTCGCGTCAAGCTCACGAGGGATGAATACCGTCTGCCCCACCGCATGATCCTTTCGGCTGGAACCTTGCTGCGCAAGGCGTCGGCCGGGACCTCCGGCGGAACGTCAAACGCAATGGCTTGGAAAGTCTACCGCAGAATGAAATAGCCGACGGCCATGATCACGATGAACAGGATGGTCGCCGAGAAGAAGCCGCCCGCGAAGAAGCCGAAGGCCATGGCCAGCAGAATGGCGGCGCAGACGAGTGAGCCGTATTTGGCCAGCGCGAGGAATGCGTTGTAGGTGCGATCATGTTCGGCATAGTCCATCTGCGCGCCCAGTTCGACAGGACCGGTCGGCGTGTGATCAGCCATAGGAATACCCCTTCGAAAATGCCTTCGAGGCACATAGCGAAAAGCCCGAGCAAGAGCAATGGCGCTATTGCCGCACGGCCGGCGACAACAGCCTCAAACGAAAGTTGAAATGGGCGGAAGCTAAAATTGCGATGGAGGCCCTCGCCGTGGCGAGGGGCGTCGTAGGCCTTTAAAGCGCGTCGCGCTGAATCGGATTCAGGCGAGACGCTTCAAAGCTCTTTTTGATGGGTGCCGTTGCCCAGAACCGCTGCACGGTTCCGGGCGAGATGCATTAGGCGGCGAGGTGCGGAAACAGGCCGAGCAGGCCGACCACGATCAGATAGAGCGCGACGATGTAGTTGAGCAGGCGCGGCATCACCAGGATCAATATGCCGGCGATCAGCGAGATCAGGGGCGTGAGCGCAAGCGAGTGGATGGTCATAATCGTACTCCTTCCCGTGAAAAACCCGATTTGAGCCGGCGACAAGCCTGGGGCAAGAATGCGGCGCCGTCGATGATCAGTGACGCCGGTACTCGTAACGCGGGAGCCGCGGGGAAGGTTCACGATGCGCGGAAGGACGCCCGTTCAGGCGGCATCGCGATAGTATTTGGCCGTCGGTACGATCGACAGAGGGGTGAGCCGGTTGATGGCCGGATTGGCGAACATCATCCGCTGCTCCACCGGCGTCGACTTGAAGAACGGGAAGCGGTCGAGCGTCTGGCGCAAGTTTTCACCGCAGGGGATCTCGAACAAGGCGATCGGCGCAAGGACACCCGGAAACACCTTGCCTTCTGTCCGCTGCACGGCATGGAAGATGCGGGCGTAGTAAGCGGAATGTTCGACCTTGACCGGCGTCAGCACGGCCGTCTGGCCAAAATAGCTGGAAGCCACCATGCCGAGCCTCAGCGTCAGGAAAGGCAGGACTCCGGGCGCGGGCGCGCTATCCGCGTCGGTTGCGAACCGGGTTCCGTCTATGAAGGTTTCTCCGCGGGCAAGCCGCTCGGCCAAGATTTCCGGATAGGCGTCGACGGAGGGCGAATAGGGGTGCTCGCGGGAAATGTAATGGAGCCGCAGCGTGCTGACCAAGTGGCCATCGAAATAGACGCCGAACCGGTAGGAATTCGGCAGGTTGTCCCAGCGATCCTCGAACATCCCGCTGGCGATCGGGCCGCACATGCCTGAGCGCAGGTAGGACTGATAGCGAAGGCGGTAGATCGCCTCCAGATCCTCGCCCCCCGTGATCAAACGATAATCGACATGCTCCAGCAATTGCATGATCGAACGATTCAGCGCCGAGCCAGCATTTGCGCCGGCGTCAGCCTGCGCATCGTTTCTTGCAGCATCCATCCTCAAGTCCTCGTATCCGCCTGTAAACAGGCTATTCGAGTCAAAATGAGACACAAGCCGAAAATTCGATACTGCTGGTTTACCTTCCGTTAACCTTAACAATGCGCCGGAACGGGTTGCGTGGAAAAGTCGACCGCACACTCGGACCTTGGCACGCATCCGATGTCAAGGAGTTCACAGATGCCATAGCTGAAAGGACTTGGCTGCCGCAGCTACCGGTAATATAAGGCATCAAGCTAAAAATACTTTGCCGTATTGAATTGCTTAGAGAAAACAAATGTGAGTTTTTGATCCTGAACAATCGGGTCAAAACCTTCCGATTGGACGAAAATTGCTGCGTAGCCAACGCAACGCGCATTCTTAATCCTGAATGATGAAATTCCCTATCTGGCCGACCGCCTGGGGGCGAGGCGCAGGTCCGCGGCAAATGGCCAGGTGACGTTCGACATCGTCTCGATGCCGGACGCGCTGAGCGCGGCGCCGAACAGGAAGCCTTGCACGAGGTCCGGCTTGACCGAACGCACCAATATCTTCAGCTGCTCGAAAGTCTCCACCCCTTCGATCGTGACGACCAGGCCCAGCGTCCGGGTCAAGCCGACGATACCCTTCAGAAGATCGAGCGACTGGGGGCTCTGGGTCACGTCGATCAGGAAGGAGCGGTCAATCTTGATCTTGTCGAGCGGCAGCTTGTGCAGGTAGCTGAGGCTGGAATAGCCGGTGCCGAAGTCGTCGAGCGCGATGCGGACGCCCAGCGCTTTCAGCTCTTCGATCAGCTCGCGGGTCAGCGATTTGTCGTCGAGCAGAGCAGTCTCCGTCACCTCGATCTCGAGCCGGTGCGGCGCAAGGCCCGACGCCGCCAGGGCATCACGTACCTTCTGCACGACGTCGCGGTTGCGGAAGTCCTTGGCCGACAGGTTGATCGAAACGCTGGTCTGGGCCGGCCATTTGGCGCATTCGGCGCAGGCCGCCTGCAGCACGAAAGAGCTGATCTCGGAGATGATGCCCATCTCCTCGGCCAGCGGAATGAAGACGCCCGGCGAAATCGGGCCGAGATCGGGATGGTCCCAGCGGCAGAGCGCCTCGCAGCTGGCGATGCGCATGGTGCTCATCGACACGATCGGCTGGTAGACGACGCGCAACTCCTTGGCTTGCACGGCGCTGCGCAGATCGGCCTTCATCAGCTGGCGATTGCGGAAGGCGGCGTCCATCGATGCCTCGAACAGCCGCCAGCTGTTTTTGCCGAGCTCCTTGGCTTTGTAGAGCGCGAGGTCCGCCTTGACGATCATGCCGTCGACGTCGGTGTCCTTGACCACGGACAACACCGCGCCGCCACTGGTCTGGATGCGCAGGCCGTGACCGGCGACGTCGACTTCGCCCTGCAGGCCGGCGAAGATCTCGTCGAGCAGGCTGCTGAGATGGCTCTCATCCTCGATGCGGTCGAAATAGATCATGAATTCGTCGCCGCCGAAGCGGCTGACATTGATGCCCGGCCCGGCGACCGCTGCCAGGCGCTCGGCTACGGCGTAGATCAGACCGTCGCCGACCGGGTGGCCGAGCGTGTCGTTGACGCTCTTGAAATCATCGAGGTCGAGCACCGCCAAGCCGCAGAGCCGGTCGCGGTCGCCGGACGCCATGGCTTCGCCGACCAGCTCGTGGAAGTAGGCACGGTTCGGCAGGCCGGTGAGGTTGTCGTAGCGCGCCATGAAGCGGATCTTTTCCTCCGCCTCGACCCGGGCCGTGACGTCCTCGAAGGTGATGACGCCGAGTTCCTGGCTGCCTTCGCGCGCGGAGAACTCGTAGTGCTGGCCATTGGCGAGCGACACGAGCACCTTGCGGTCCCGGCCCTCGCGCAAGGCGCGCGTCAGCTGCGCCTCGATGTAGCGGCAATCCTTCGGTGCCAGCATGCCGCCGGCGACGCCGCGCATCAGAAGGCCGTGGATCGAGCGCCCGAGCAGCGCGTCGGCCGATTTCAGCGACATCAGATGGGCGGCCTCGGCATTGGCGACGGCGACGCGCCCGTCGGGGCCGAGCATGACCAGGCCGTGCGACATCGTGTTGAGCGCGCGGTCGAACCTGCGCGTCAGGTTTCTCGCCTGCTTGTGGCCGATGACTGCCGAGAACAGCACGTTGCGGACATGATCGGCGCCGGTGATGGTGATGAACGTCATCGGGATGATCATCAGGCCGAGGACGACGGAGGGCGCGTCCATGCGCAGCAGGAGCGCGAGAGCCGCCGGACCGATGAAGGTCACGGAAAAGATCCGCACCATGCGCGGCGACCCATAGTTGCGGGCGACAACGGTGACCAGGGTCGCCAGCGTGAGCGACATTGCCGCGAGCTCGGCGAACGGTTCGGGATATATGTAGATCGACACGAAACATAGCGCGCCCAATCCGAGACCCTGAAGGCAGCCCTTCAGGATGTAGCTGCGCTCCAACCGCTGCGCGTGTTCGACATCGGCAATCGCGCCGCCTGTCCTCAGGAAGCCGCGAATGCCGAAGTAACGGATAAGGCTGACGGAAAGCAGGGCAAAAGAAAACGCCAGGAACAGGGGATTGTGGGTGCGCAGATAGATCATGAATCCGAGGATCCAGTAGCACGCGCCACCGATCAACAACATGTGCGCGTTGTCGAACAACGACCGCACAAATTGGATATAAACATCCGCTGGGATGCTTTCGGTCTTTGTTTTGCCCATAGGGTCGGCCCAACGCTAAGCCTTGTCATGACACAACCGCCTTAAGAAAGGCTTAGAACAGAACCGCCTTGAGCAGCGGCTTCGGTCTGCCGGCCAAGGGCCGCAAAGGACCTAACGCATGTCACCCACAAGTGAGCAGCGGTTTTGGAGAACGACCTGCATCGAACAAAGGCCTAAAGCGCCTCGCCTGGATCCATTTCCACGCGAGGCACTTTAGGCCGACCGACGAAAACTTCGGGATTGGTCTGGCGCAATCACTCGGCAGCGCTGAGAACGGGCACCGGAGCGGCCTCGGTCAGCCGCTGCAGCAGCCTGGAGCGCTCTTCGGACGCCTTGGCGGCGCTGGCCTGCCGGACATGGCCATAGCCGCGGACGAGCGCCGGAACGGAGGCCAGAGCGGCGGCGGCCTCGACCTTGCCCGGCGCAAGTGCTGCGGCGATCAGATCGAGATCGGCCTCGTATTGCGCAAGCAGTTGCCGCTCGGCGCGCCGTTCGGCGGTATGGCCGAACAGGTCGAACGCGGTGCCGCGCAGGCCTCTCATGACAACGAGCAGGCGAAATGCCTTCATCATCCACGGGCCGAAACTCGATTTCCTCGGCTTGCCGTCATTGCCGCGCCGCCCGAGGATCGGCGGCGCGAGGTGAAATTCCAGCTTTTCGTAGCTTTGGAACTGCCTTGCGAGATCGGCGGCGAAGCTGCCGTCGGTGTAAAGCCGGGCCACCTCATACTCGTCCTTGATCGCCATCAGCTTGAACAGGTTTTTCGCGGCCGCCTCGGTGACGACCGTCGAGCCGGGAACCGCTGTCGCCTCGGCTGCGCGCAGCGCCGCGACCCTGTTGGCATAGCGCTTGCCATAGGCGGCGTTCTGGTAGGCGGTGAGGAAAGCCACCCGCCGGGCGACAATGTCGTCGAGCGTTTCGGCGGGTGCCGATGCCGGCTTGCCGGTATGATCGACCAGGCCGCGCACGAAATCCGGCTGGTGCGCGGCACGACGGCCCCAGCGAAAGGCGGCGATGTTCATCACCACCGCTTCGCCGTTCAATTCTATCGCTTTTTCAACGGCTTCGGCCGAGAGCGGCAGCCCGCCATGCTGGAAGGCGAAGCCGAGCATGAACATGTTGGCGCCGAGCGAATTGCCGAACAGCGCGGTCGCCGTGCGGGTGGCATCGAAGAAGTGGGCCTTGTCGTCGCCGGCGGCGGCACGGATCGCCTTCTTCAGCCGCTCGACCGGCAGCGAAAAATCGGCGGAACGAGTGAATTCGCCGGGCATGATCTCGGCGGTGTTGGCGAGGAACATGGTATGGCCCTCGCGCACCGCGGCGAGCACCTTTTTGGCGCCGGAGACGACGAGGTCGCAGCCAAGCACAAGATCGGCCTTGCCAGCGGAAACGCGGATGGCGTGGATGTCCTCGGGCGTCCGGGCGATGCGGACATGGGTGAAGACCGAGCCGCCCTTCTGGGCAAGGCCCGCCATGTCGATCATGCCGCAGCCCTTGCCCTCGATATGGGCAGCCATGCCCAGCACCGCGCCGATGGTGACGACGCCGGTGCCGCCGACACCGTCGATGATCGCCGCCCAGCCCTGAGATCCGAGTGGAAATTCGGCGGGTGACGGCACGCCTTCGAGCGGATCGCTCTTGCCGGCAATCCCCCCGGCCTTCCTGATCTTGCCGCCATGCACCGTCACGAAAGAGGGGCAGAAGCCGTTGAGGCAGGAAAAATCCTTGTTGCAGCTCGACTGGTCGATCCGGCGCTTGCGGCCGAATTCGGTCTCGACCGGCTGGATCGAGACGCAGTTCGACTGCACGCCGCAATCGCCGCAGCCTTCGCAGACCAGTTCGTTGATGAAGACGCGCTTGTCGGGATCGGGGAAGGTGCCGCGCTTGCGGCGCCGGCGCTTTTCCGCGGCGCAGGTCTGGTCATAGAGAAGCACCGACACGCCCTTGACCTCGCGCAGCTCGCGCTGCACGAGGTCGAGGTCGTCGCGATGATGGATCGTGGCGCCGGGCGGGAAATCGGCCTTGCCGGCATATTTGGCCGGCTCGTCGGTGACGACGGCGATGCGCTCGACCCCCTCGGCGCGCACCTGTCTGGCGATCATATCGACGGTGAGGCCACCTTCGTGCGGCTGGCCGCCGGTCATGGCGACTGCATCATTGTAGAGGATCTTGTAGGTGATGTTGGCGCCTGAGGAGAGCGCAAAGCGGATCGCCAGCGCGCCGGAGTGGTTGTAGGTGCCGTCGCCGAGATTCTGGAAGATATGGCCGCGCTTGGAGAACGGCGCCTGGCCGACCCATTGCGCGCCCTCGCCGCCCATGGCGGTGAAGCCGACCGTGTTCCGGTCCATCCACAGCGCCATGAAGTGGCAGCCGATGCCGGCGGCGGCAAGCGAGCCCTCCGGCACCTTGGTCGAGGAATTGTGCGGGCAGCCCGAGCAGAAGAACGGCGTGCGCGAACCGATGTCCGCGGTATCGGCGAGCATCGCCTGGAACTGGCGCAGCTTCGCCACGCGCGCCGCGATCTCCTCCGAGGGGCCGATGGTGCGCAGGATACGCTCGCCGAGCGCGATCGCGATCTCGTTCGGGTCGAGCGCGCCCTTGGCCGGAAACAGCCAGTCCCCGCGCTCGTCCTTCTTGCCGACGATGGCAGGCTGAATAGCGGAGCCGTAGAGGTTCTCGCGCAACTGCACCTCGATCAACGAGCGCTTCTCCTCGACGACGACGATGGTCTCAAGGCCGCGGGCGAAGTCGGCGATATGCTGATAGTCGAGCGGCCAGGGGCAGCCGACCTTGAACAGGCGGATGCCGAAGCGATTGGCGGCCTTTTCGTCGATGCCGATATCCTCCAGCGCCTGGCGGACGTCGAGATAGCTCTTGCCTATGGTGATGATACCGAGCTTCGGCTTGCGGCCGCCCGAATAGACGGTCCGATTGAGCCCGTTGGCGTGGATGAAGGCGGAGGCGGCGGCGCGCTTGTGCTCATGCAGGCGCTCCTCCTGGCCGAGCATGTCGATCTCGTGGCGGATATTGAGGCCGCCCGGCGGCATGTCGAAATCAGGAATGACGATGTTCAGCCGCTCGATCGAGGCGTCGACCGAAGCGGTCGATTCGATGTTGTCCTTGACGCATTTGATCGCCGCCCAGGTGCCGGCGAAACGCGACATGGCGAAGCCAAAGAGACCGTAGTCGATGATCTCCTGGACGCCGGCGGGGTTGAGGATCGGCACCATGGTGTCGACGAAAAGGAATTCGGTGGCATGTGCGTTCGTCGAGGATTCGGCCATATGGTCGTCGCCCATCAGGGCGAGAACGCCGCCATTTTTCGACGAGCCGGCGAGATTGGCGTGGCGGAAAACGTCGCCGGAGCGGTCGACGCCCGGCCCCTTGCCGTACCAGACGGCAAAGACGCCGTCATGGGTGCCTTCGCCGAGCAGCTCGGTCTGCTGCGAGCCCCAGCAGGCGGTGGCGGCGAGCTCTTCGTTGAGGCCCGGCTGAAAGACGATGTCGGCCTGCGCAAGCTGCCGCTTCGCCTTCCACAGCTGCATGTCGAGGCCGCCGAGCGGTGAGCCGCGATAGCCGGAGACGAAGCCAGCGATGTTGAGGCCGGCGCGGCGGTCGCGCTCGCGCTGCATCAAAAGCATGCGCACGACGGCTTGCGCCCCGGACAGGAAAACGCGCTCCTTGGCAAGGTCGAACTTGTCGTCGAGCGCGACGTCATGCAGCGTCATCAGGCATGTCCTCTGCGGAGGCGCGCCGCGGATCGGCGGCCAACGTCGGAGTGAGAGGCCGCAGTCTTTCTTCCCTTGCGGGACAGGTCAAACGAAATCGCAGCGGCCAGAGCGCACGCAACAAACGGTCCCGCTGGAAACGGCCGCCGCATTCAATCGCACGCTAAACGCTTTACAGCGCACGAAAATTTCAACCAGTCCAGCGGGCCTCACGCCGCTTTCGAGCAATCCGGCTTGGGCGCATCCGGCAGCTTGCCGTCGTGGTGCCCGGCAAGGTCCGGGTTGAGCTCGTATTTCGGCCCGATTACCAGCGGCCGGTCCGGCAGCATGGTCTGGTCCGCCGAGGAGGTCATCGTCGTCTCGAGGCTTTGAAGCAACGTGCCGCTCGAATCCTCGATGCGGATCGTGACGGAATAGGGCTTGTCCTTGACCACGCAGGTGAGCGGCGGGCTGGTCAAGGTGATATGCGGGAGCTTCGGCCAGATCTTCTGGTTGACGATGAGCGGGTCGCCGCCGGCCGGATTCTGGAAATTCACCACCGCAATCTGTCCCTCGTCCATCGGCCGCAGCGGTCTCAGCGTGATGACATAGGTGGCGATACCAAGCCGGTAGTTGAACTCGAACAGCTTGCCGGAAATGGCGAAGAGCTGCTCCTTGCCGGTGTCGCGGCAGGCGCCGAGCGCCGTCGCGGCGATCAGGGCCGCGCCGAGAGCGATCGAACGGAATTTTCTAAGCATTGGTGGCCTCCCTGGCCGCCGTGCGGCGGCGATAATAGCGGTTCGCTTTCTGGCGGTTGCCGCAGACGGCCATGTCGCACCAGAGGCGGCTTGAGTTGCGGCTGCGGTCGACGAAGAGCCAGCTGCAGTTCGGACAGATCCTGAGCCTGGCAACGGTGTCGTCGCGCAGCAGCGAAAGCGCCGAGACGGCCAAAGCCGCCTCGAACGCTATCGGCGTCGCCGGATCGCCAAAGGGCCTGCCCGGTGCGCCGATCTCGATGCTGCTGCCGGAGAGGCCGTTGGCGCAGGCGGTCAGGAAATCCGGCAGATGGCCGGCGGCGATCGCGCCTTTCGCTATGGCATGGCGGAACAGGCGGTCCGTCGCCTCGCGTATCGACAGCACGACCGCGGCGATGCCGCCCGGTTCAGGCGCCTCCAGCCGCCGGCCGCCAAGCTCGGCGGCGCGAAAGCCGCTCGCCGCCTCGGCGAAGCGGGCGATCTCGGCCGGATCAGCGAAACGGTCGAAGGTCTTTTCCGGATCGTTGCGCAGGACGACCGTGTTCGCCGTGTCGAGCGCGAGGATGCCGCCGGTGAAGCGGTGCGGGGTCCAGGATACCGTCATGCCGGAAATCTAACCGATAAAACGTATTTGACAAGTTAGATTTCGGATGCAACGCTCGAAACGGGGGCCAGTTCGCGCGGCCCTAGGGATGCTCCATGCTCTATTTCTATCAGCAGGTGCTGAACGGGCTGCATTCGGGCGCGCTCTATGCGCTGCTCGCCTTCGGCTACGTGCTGACCAACGGCATCCTGCACCGCACCAACCTTGCCTATGGCGCGCTGTTTGCCTTTTGCGGCCACACCATGATCCTGACCGCCGCCTTCGGCTATCAGGCGCTGTGGCTGACGCTGTTTGCCTCGGTCGCGCTAGGTATCGTTGCTGCCCTGCTCTATTCGGTGCTGATCAGCCAGGTGCTGTCGCGCAGCGTGTTCGAGAGGCTGGCGGACCGGTCGCCTAATGCGATCGTGGTGACGACGCTCGGCATCTTGCTGTTCCTGTCGGAAGCAAGCCGCATCGCGGCCGACACCCATGATCTCTGGCTGCCGCCGATGCTCGCCCAGCCCGTCCTCTTCGCGCAGGGTGCCGGGTTCAAGGTGACGCTGACCGTTATCCAGCTCTTGGATTGCGCGGCGGTGATGGCGATGGTGGCGGTGGCCGCGTGGCTGTTTTCGCATTCGCGCTTCGGACGCGCCTGGCGGGCCGTGTCCGACGACCCGAAGGCGGCCGCGATGTGCGGCATCGACGTCACCGCGGTGTTCCGCCGCGCGGTGCTCTATGGCGGCTTCTGCGCGGCTTTTGCCGGCATGCTCGCCGGCATCTACTACGGCAACATCAGCTTCGGCACGGGCCTCGTCTACGGCCTCAAGATCCTGTTCGTGACGGCGGTCGGCGGCTACATGTCGCCGCTCAAGGCTGCTCTCGGCGCCGCGGCCTTCGGCATGGCCGAATCGCTGTGGGCCGGTTATTTCCCGCTCGAATGGCGCGACGGCTGGATATACCTCTTCCTCGTCGCCATGCTGGTGCTGATCGGCGCCGGCCGCGACCAGGCCAAGGTCGCCTGAAACCCATCAGACTTTGGTTGCATGACGCGCCGTGAGGTGACCGGTTTTTACCGTTGCTCGCCGCCTGGATCGCCGGCACGTGCTTTGCCATGTTGACCATCCGGGCCACGCACTGCATACCGTTGGGCCAAGCGGCGCGACACCGGAGGGGGACTCGGGCGCGGCGCCAGCACTTTGAGTTAGGCATCGTGCTTTCCGAAATCGAACGCGATTCTCGGGGCCGGTGCGCGAGGGAGGAAATGCATGGCAGGGCTGCTCGCTCTATCCACGACGATCGACCGCATCAACGAGTTCATCGGCCGCTGGGTCTCGTGGCTGATCCTGCTTGCGATCCTGGTGAGCGCCGGCAACGCCGTCATCCGCAAGGTGTTCGACATCTCGTCCAATGCCTGGCTCGAACTGCAGTGGTATCTGTTCGGCGCCGCCTTCATGCTGGCCGCCGCCTATACGCTGAAACAGAACGACCATATCCGCATCGACATCGTCTACGGCATGTTCCCCCGCCGCGTGCAGCACTGGATCGACCTCCTCGGCCATCTCCTCTTCCTGATGCCGTTCGTGGTGCTGATGGTGATCTACTTCGTGCCTTACGTGTCGCTGTCCTTCCGCAGCGGCGAGATGTCGACCAATGCCGGCGGGCTGATCGTCTGGCCGGCCAAGGCCATCCTGCTCGTCGGCTTCTTGCTGCTGGCCATCCAGGGTGTCTCGGAGATCATCAAGAAGATCGCCATCATGCGCGGCGACATGGAGGATCCCACTCCCTATGTCTCGGCCCACGACCAGGCCAAGCTCGAGGCCGAAGCGCTTGCCGAAGAAGCCAAGGCGCTGTCCGACGAGGTGCGCTCATGATCGAGTTCATCGCGCAGAACATGGCGCCGATCATGTTCGCCTCGCTGATCATCTTCCTTTTGATCGGCTACCCCGTCGCCTTCTCGCTCGCTGCGAACGGCCTGTTGTTCTTCTTCATCGGCGTGCTCTTGTCGCCCTATTCCGGCGGCTCGATCAACCTCGCCTGGCCTCTGCTGCATGCGCTGCCGGATAATTTCTACGGCACAAGGGTGATGTCGAACGACACGCTGCTGGCCATTCCATTCTTCACTTTCATGGGAATCGTGCTGGAGCGATCCGGCATGGCCGAGGACCTGCTCGACACGGTCGGGCAGCTGTTCGGCCCGATCCGCGGCGGGCTTGCCTATGCGGTGATCTTCGTCGGCGCACTGCTTGCCGCAACGACCGGCGTGGTGGCGGCCTCCGTCATCGCCATGGGGCTGATCTCGCTGCCGATCATGCTGCGCTATGGCTACGACCGGCGCCTCGCCTCGGGCGTTATCGCGGCTTCCGGCACACTGGCCCAGATCATCCCCCCCTCGCTGGTGCTGATCGTGCTGGCCGACCAGCTTGGACGCTCGGTGGGCGACATGTATGCGGGCGCACTGATCCCCGGCCTCGTTTTGACCGGCATCTACATGCTCTACATCCTGATCATGTCGATCGTCCGGCCGAACTCGATGCCGGCATTGCCGCTCGAGGCCCGCACGCTCGGCCACGGCGTGATCTCGCTGATGGTGGCGCTGCTGGTGACCGGCGCGATTTCCTATGCGGCCTATCGTTATCTCGCGCCGACGCATGGCGACAATGCGGACATCCTCGGCGCCACCGTCGGCGTGATCGTCATCTACATCGTGGCGATCGCCGACCAGCGCCTCCACATCAACATGATGTCCAAGCTGGCACAGCAGGTGGTGATCGTGCTGATCCCGCCGCTGGCGCTGATCTTCCTGGTGCTGGGCACCATCTTCCTCGGCATCGCCACCCCGACCGAGGGCGGCGCCATGGGCGCCGTCGGCGCGCTGATCATGGCGGGCTTCAAGGGGCGGCTGACGATGGATGTCATCAAGCAGGCGCTGGCCTCGACGACGCGGCTCTCCGCCTTCGTGCTGTTCATCCTGATCGGCGCGCGCGTCTTCTCGCTCACCTTCTACGGCGTCAACGGCCATATCTGGGTCGAGCATCTCTTGACCTCGCTGCCGGGCGGCGAGACCGGCTTCCTGATCGGCGTCAACGTGCTGGTTTTCGTGCTCGCCTTCTTCCTCGACTTCTTCGAGCTCGCCTTCATCATCGTGCCGTTGCTGGCGCCCGCCGCCGACAAGCTCGGCATCGACCTGATCTGGTTCGGCGTGCTGCTTGGCGTGAACATGCAGACCAGCTTCATGCATCCGCCGTTCGGCTTCGCGCTGTTCTACCTGCGTTCGGTCGCGGCGCGCGTGCCCTATCTCGACCGCATCACCGGCAAGCAGATCGCGCCGGTCACCACCGGCCAGATCTACTGGGGCGCGGTGCCGTTCGTCTGTATCCAGGTGATCATGATCGGGCTTACCATCGCCTTCCCGCAAATGGTAATGCGCTACAAGGGCACCGCGGTCGAGCCGAGCACGATCGACCTCAAGCTGCCGGACATGCCGGGACTTGCGCCGCTCGGCACGCCGCCGGCCGACAATGGCGCGGCGCCCCCCAGTGGCGGCTCGGCGCCCGCCGCCCCTGGCACCTCGGACTTGTCACAGCCGCCGAATTTCGGCGATACGGCCCCCGCCAAGCCGGTGGCGCCGGCGCCCGATCTTTCCAAGCCGCCGAGTTTCAACTGAGGTGACCAAGTCATGAGAGCCGTACGGCTGGAAGCAATCGGCGGCATTGCCCTTCGTGAGGTCGACAAACCTGCGCCGGGGCCTGAGGATGTTCTGGTGCGGATCGATGCCTGCGGCGTCTGCGGCACGGACCGCCACCTGTTCCATGGCGAATTCCCGTGCACGCCGCCGGTCACGCTCGGCCACGAATTCTGCGGCATCGTCGAGGCGGTCGGCGACGCGGTGTCCGGCATCGCCGTCGGCGATCGGGTCACGGGCGACCCCAACATCGCCTGCGGGCGCTGCGGCCAGTGCCAGGCCGGCCGCGTCAATTTGTGCAGCAATCTCAGGGCCATCGGCATCCACCGCGACGGCGGTTTCGCCGATTATGTCGTGATGCCGCAAGGCCAGGCCTTCCTCCTGCCCGGCAACCTCCAGCCGACGCATGGCGCCTTCTGCGAGCCGCTGGCCTGCTGCCTGCACGGCATCGACCTCGCCGGAATCAGGCCCGGCGACTCGGTGGTGGTGCTCGGCGGCGGCGTCATCGGCCTGCTCACCGTGCAATTGGCGAAGCTTGCCGGTGCCGCGACCATCATCCTATCGACCAGGCAGGCCTCGCGCCGCGCGCTGGCCGAAGAACTCGGCGCGACCGCTACGGTCGATCCCAGCGCCGTCGATCCCATCGAGGCCATCGCCGGAAAAGCCGGGCTTGTGCCGGGCGGCGTCGACGTGGTGCTGGAATGCGCCGGGGTTCGCGACACGGTCGAGCAGTCGATGCGAATTGCCAAGGCCGGAGGCACGGTGGTGATCGTCGGCGTGATGCCGCAGGGGCAGAAGGTGGCTTTCGAGCCGTTCGACGTGCTGTTCCGGGAGTTGAAGGTCCTTGGGTCCTTCATCAATCCCTTCACGCATCGACGCGCCGCGGACCTCATCGCGTCCGGCGCGATCGAGATCGACAAGCTGATTTCCAGGCAGGTGCCACTCGAAGAGGCGCCGCAGGTGATCTCGAACCCAGCCGCCCCCGGCGAGGTCAAGGTGCTGGTCGTGCCGGGCCGGACCTGAAGTCCTGCAACGTTGGCGATTGGCGAAACCGGCGGTGACAGCGCCCTCTCCCCGTCACCATAGGGGAGAGGGCGTAGACCCCGGCTACAGCTTGCCGTTACGCTGCTGCACCATCATGAAGGTGTCGTAGTTGTATTCGGCGACCTGGGCCCAGAGATAGTGCTCCTTGCGGAAGCCTTTGATGGATTCCCAGATCTTCTTGAACGGCGCGTTGTTGGCCTCCATTTCGGCATAGACTTCGTTGGCCTTTTCGAAGCAGGCGGCCATGATTTCCTGGCTGAAAGGAGCCAGCTTGGCGCCGCTGGCGACCAGCCGCTTCACCGCCGCCGGATTGAGGTAGTCGTATTTCTGCAGCATGTTGGCGTCGGCGGCTTGCGCGGCCGTGTGCACCAGCGACTTGTAGGCAGGCGACAATTCCTCGTATTTTGCCTTGTTGAACATCAGATGCACGGTCGGGCCGCCTTCCCACCAGCCGGGATAGTAGTAGTAGGGCGCGACCTTGTAGAAGCCGAGCTTCTCGTCGTCATAAGGGCCGACCCATTCGGCGGCGTCGATCGTGCCCTTTTCCAGCGCCGGGTAGATGTCGCCGCCGGCGATCTGCTGCGGCACGACGCCGAGCTTCTGCACCACCTTGCCGGCAAAGCCGCCGATGCGCATCTTGAGGCCGGAAAGATCGGCGACCGTGTTGATCTGCTTGCGGAACCAGCCGCCCATCTGCACGCCGGTGTTGCCGCCCGGCAGGCCGAACAGGCCTTGCGTTGCAAGGAATTCGTTGAAGAGGTCAATGCCGCCGCCATGATAGTGCCAAGCGTTCATGCCGCGCGCGTTGAGCGAGAACGGCACTGCGGCACCCAGCGCCCAGGTTGGGTCCTTGCCCCAATAGTAATATGCCACCGTGTGGCATGCCTCGACGGTGCCTGCGGCGGTGGCGTCGGCCGCCTGCAGGCCGGGAACGAGCTCGCCCGAGGCGAAGACCTGAACCTGGAAATTGCCGTCGGTCGCTTCCGACAGCATTTTTGAGAACACTTCCGCACCGCCATAGATCGTGTCGAGCGATTTCGGGAAGGACGATGCCAGCCGCCAGGTCACTTTCGGATTGGACTGGGCTATCGCCGGCGTGGCAAGCGCGGCGGCCGCTGCCGCGACACCAACACCGGATGCACCGGCCTTACGGATGAACGAACGACGATCCATGCATTTTCCTCCCGTTTAGAACCAACAGACCGATGCTCGGACATCCGCGGTGCCCTGATCGGCTGCGCGAAACAATACACGGGCAAGATGTCGAGTCCAGCACCGCGGGCAACGTGCAACTATAGTCTAACGCCGACCGTCCTGGCCCATTCGGAGAGCCGAAACTTGCCATGGCAAAGTGCCGGCTGATCGCCTATTTTGTAGGCAGAATAATTCGTTAGCCCTCGATGGAACCCGTATCCAAAATGCAGCAGCCGCTCGTTGCCGTCTCAACCGATGTCCGCCAGTTCGACAACTACACATGGCATGCCGCGCCCCAGCAATATATCGAGGCGGCGATCGCTGGCGCCGGCGTGTTCCCGCTCCTGGTGCCGTCCTTCGGCGACCGGCTCGATTTCGACGAGCTGCTGTCCTCGGTCGACGGCGTCATGGTGACGGGTTCGAAATCCAACGTGCATCCCTCGCTCTATGGCGGCGATCCCAGCGAGGCCAACGGCCCCTACGACCCGGCGCGCGACTCCACCACGCTGCCGCTGATCCGCAAGGCGATCGAGCGCGGCGTGCCGCTGCTCGCCATCTGCCGCGGCATCCAGGAGCTCAACGTGGCGCTGGGCGGGACGCTCGGCACCGAGATCCAGGAGCGCGAAGGCTCGCTCGATCACCGCGCGCCGGTGAGCGAGAATCAGGACGAGCGCTTCGGCATCCACCAGACGATTTCGATCAAGCCCGGAACCTGCCTCGCCGGCGTGTTCGGCGCCGGCGACATCAAGGTCAACTCGCTGCATCGCCAAGCGATCGACCGGCTCGGATCGAAACTGCAGGTCGAGGCTTTGGCGACCGACGGCACGATCGAGGCCGTCTCGGTCAAGGAGGCCCGCGCCTTCGCCGTCGGCGTCCAGTGGCACCCCGAATATTGGGTGAAGTCGGACAGCAACTCGGCAAAGATCTTCCGCGCCTTCGGCGATGCCGTGCGCCTGCATGCGGCGGCGAAGGCCGGTGCACGCGCGGCGGCGGAATAGCCGAACCCGAGCAGCTCAGTCGCTGGTCGTCGCGTTCAGCGCCAAAAGCGGGGCGGCCGGTGCATAGGATTCGTAGCCGTCGCCATCAGCAACACCGAAGGTGACGATCGGATCGATGCCGTTCTCGCTGAACGCGACCGAGCCGTCGGCCTGCTCGCGCCAGAATTTCACACGCTCGATGCCGGGCATCAGCTTGCTGCAGTTCGGAGCAATTGTCAGCAGCGACAGGCCGTCCGAAACCTCGGCGCCGCGCTTGATTGCGCAGGCCGCTTCGTCGCCATTGGCTGTCAGCCGATAGCTGTTGGAGAGGCCGGCTTGCTCGACCGCGCTTTGGCCGTTGCCGTCGTGCAGGGACTGAACGCCCCCGTATAAGGCGACTGACGCAATCAACCCGGCTAACAGCTTCACTCCGCCTCTCCACATCCTGGCATGCCGTGCCATGCCGGTCTCCAAACCACGCGCCGATTTGGACAACATGCATAACGAAGTATGCAGAATGATGGTTAAGCAGGCGTTAATAAATGTGGCCGGCCTTCCGCTCAGGCGCGTGGCTTGACGTTGATCGTCTCCGGCACCGGGGTCAGCGGCCGGTGCTCGCCGAACCAGGAGATGAGATTGTCGACGCACAGATCCGCCATGGCCCGGCGGGTGTGGTCGGACGCAGATCCGACATGCGGCAGAAGGGAGGTGTTGGGCGCATCGAGCAGCGCTTTGGGCACATTCGGTTCGTCGGCAAAGACATCGAGCCCGGCAGCAGCGATGGTGCCATTGGAGAGTGCGCCAGCCAGAGCCGCCTCATCAACCGTGCTGCCGCGGCCGATATTGACGAAGACGCCGTCGGGACCAAGCGCCGCCAGGACCGCCGCGTTGATGGCTTTCTCCGTCGCGGCCCCGCCCGGCGCGATACAAATCAGCGTGTCGACCGCTTCGGCCAGACCCTTAAGCGTCGCATGGTACTCGTAGGACAGGCCATCGACCTGGCGGCGGTTGTGATAGGCGATCGGCAGGCCGAAAGCCTCGAGGCGACGGGCGACGGCGAGGCCGATGCGGCCCATGCCGAAGATGCCGACGCGGCGGCCGCGCAAGGTGAGCCGGCTCAGGCGATAGTCACCCTTCTTCACCCAGTCGCCGTCGCGCAGCCATTTCTCCGCAGCGTACATTTCGCGCACCGTGTTGATCAACAGCCCGATGGTGGTGTCGGCAACCTCCTCGGTCAGCACGTCGGGCGTGTTGGTGACCATGACGCCGCGGGTCGCGGCATGACGAGCGTCGACGGAGTCATAGCCGACGCCGAAATTGGCGATGATCTCGAGATTCGGCAGCGCGTCGATCATGGCCGCGCTGATGCCGCCGAAGGAGGCGATGCCGCGCACGCTCTCGCGCATCTCGCCGGTGACGAGCGACGGATCGGCGCGCTCGATCCGCACGCGCTTGAACGCCTGGTCGATCCGGCCGATGGCATGGTCGTTGAAACGGCCCGGCACCAGGACGGCGACCGGCGACTTCGCTTCTGTCTGTGTCATTGACGCTCCACCGGCTTGCCGGTGGACTGGCGTACGTGCAGCTCCGGCTTGATCAATTCCTGCGACGGCCGCACGGCCTGCCCGTTCAGCTTGTCGAGCAGCGCGCTGGCGGCGCGGCGGCCGACCTCGCGCTGGCCATTCCAGACCGTGGTCAAGGCCGGCGTTGCTATCGCAGCCTCCTCCAGGTCGTCGTAACCAGTGACGGAGATATCCACGCCCGGCACCAGACCGGCGCGCGCGATGCCGTTCATCAGTCCGATCGCAACCAGATCATTCCAGCAGCAGGCGGCGGTCGGCTTGTCCTTCAGCGCCAAGAACTGTCCTGCAGCCTC
Organism: Mesorhizobium sp. M1A.F.Ca.IN.022.06.1.1; assembly: GCF_003952605.1. NCBI lineage: Bacteria > Pseudomonadati > Pseudomonadota > Alphaproteobacteria > Hyphomicrobiales > Phyllobacteriaceae > Mesorhizobium > Mesorhizobium sp. M1A.F.Ca.IN.022.06.1.1. The sequence goes on from NZ_CP034455.1 coordinate 2,782,772, forward strand.
GAAACCGGCCTGCTTGGTGCGCGGTCCAGGAATGCGCCAGGACGGCTTCACCTCCAGCCCGGCCGCTTCCATGGCGTTGACATAGCCCTGGTAGCGGTCGCGGCCGGTCGAGGTCTGGTCCGTGCCGCCGATCATGGCGATGCGTTTGTGGCCGAGCGAGATGAGATGGTTGGTCGCGAGTGCGGTGCCATAGGCATCGTCGCCGCGGAAGACCGGCACGTCGGCGCCGGTGACGGTGCGCGCGATCAGCACCGCCGGGAGGCCGTTTTCCTCGGCCATGATGATGTCCTCGGCCGGCGTGCCTATGGCCGGCGACATGATGACGCCGTCGGCGCCGAGCTGCAGCAGCGTGTCGATGAAGGTGCGCTGCTTTTCCAGCTGGTCATAATGGTTGGACAGGATGAAGGTCTGGCGGCTGCGGTCGAGCTCGCTTTCTATCGAGCGCAGAATCTCGGCGAAGAACGGGTTCATGATGTCGTGCACGACGACGCCGACAATGCCGGAGCGTGAGGTGCGGAGCGACGCGGCCCGTCGGTTGTAGATATAGCCGATGGCGCGCGCGTGCTCCTTGATACGCTCGCGCGTCGAGCCCGCGACCAGCGGGCTGTCGCGCAGCGCCAGCGACACCGTTGCCGTGGATACGCCAAGCGCATCCGCGATCGTCGAAAGCTTGATCTTCTGTGCCAGCCTTGGTCCCCGAGGCCTTTAAACTGTTTAAATGGGCTTATGCCATCGATTGAGGGCAAATCAAAGTTTTTTTGCCAAGCCCTCGGCTTCCGTGTCCAAGGAAGCGGAATTGCGCAGGCGAAGCCTGTGCTCGCGGTGGATGATGTAGAGGCCGCTGGCGACGATGATGGCCGCCCCGAGCAGGGTCCAGCGGTCGGGAAACTGGTGGAAGATCAGCCAGCCGGAGATGATCATCCAAATCATCTGCGAATAAGGGTAAGGCGCGAGCGCCGTCGTCGTCGCCAGGCGATAGGCCTGGACCAGGAGCCAATGGCCGCCGGCGCCGAAGACGCCGAGCATCAAAAGGATCACCCAGTGCCAGCCGTCCTGCGGCAGGGACAATGAGAAGGGCAGCATGGGCAGGAGCAGCACCGCCGGCGCCAGCGCCGAGAACAGGATCAGGCTTTCGGATGTCTCCGTCGACGACATGCGCCGGGTCATGATGACGTAAAAAGAGTTCGACAGCATCGAGCCCAGCGCGAAGAGATGGCCCATGCCGAACACGCCGACGCCGGGCCGGGTGATGATGAGGACGCCGACGAAGCCGGTGAGGATCGCCAGCCAGCGCCGCCAGCCCGCCCACTCGCCGAGCAGCGGGCCGGCCAATGCGGTGATCACCATCGGGCCGAAGAAATAGATCGAGGTGGTCTCGGCGAGCTGCAGCGTCCTGAGCGCCAGGATGTTGAACATGGTCGAGCCGAAAAGCAGGCATCCGCGCAGGATGTGCGCCGGCAGATTGTTGGCGCGGAAGCGCGACGGCTCGCGCCAGCCGCGCAGGAAAACGCCGACAAGCAGGACATGCACGACGAAGCGAGCCCAGGCGACGATCAGCGCCGAGACGCCGGCGAGCACTAGATATTTGCTTGAGGTGTCGAGAAAGGTGAAGCAGACATAGACGCAGAGCATCAACAGCATCGCCGCGGGCGGCGTCGCGCTGTCGTCGTAATTTTTGGGAACGCTCAAAATCGGGCCGGAGGAGAGGTAGACGCCGTCCTTTTGCGGCAATCGCCGCCGGCCGGCAAGCCAAAAGCGACTGGCCAACAAGACGTGCCGACAGGCTTAGAGCGCAGTGCCTTGGCGGTCACCAGAACGTTCCTTGTTCGTCCGCCCGAGCGGAGCAAGGAGCGAAGCGACGCGCGCAGACCCCAGGCTGACGAAGCAGGGAGGTCGCGGCCAATCTCGAACGTGCGCGACGTCGTCCGGACGAATGGTCAATCAGCCACCAAGAGCATCCTCCCCGCCACTCAAGCATGCATGCGGGCGCCCTTGGTAATCTTGTCGACCAGCTTCTTTTCGGCGCGCAGCGCGATGCCGACGATCTTGGCGTCGTCCGGCGCGAATTCGGCGAAGACGGCGCGGTTGGCCAGGTCATGGCCGGTGGAGAACATCTCCTCGACATAGGCCGATGTCGTCACGCCGCGCTCCAGGGCCCGGCGGTGGATCGCGGCAAGCGTCGGCTCGTCCGCCGACAGCACGATCACGGGCTGGACCGAGAGCGGATTGAAGAGATTGCCGGCGCGGTCGCGATAGGGCTCGCCGATGATTTGAGGAGATTGCGCGACGATGCCGCTGGTCAGGAAAGCGGTAACGTTGAGCTTCTGCCAGACGGCGAGATCTTCCTTGAGCACGATTGCAAATTTCGTATCGAACACCAAAATGTTTCTCCCGGATGTGGATGAGGGACCATGGCGCACGATCTAGGCAATGAGGCGCTGGGAGGTCTTGAACGTTCGTGCGCTGAGGACGACCGGATCGTTTCGGCGCCCGGCGCCACGGGCCTCGAGCGCATCGAGGCGCGTTTCCACGGCAATGCCTTCGAATTGCACCGCCACGACACCTACGCCATCGGCGTGACACTCGACGGCGTGCAGCGCTTCCACTATCGCGGCGCGCTTCGGCACAGTCTGCCGGGCCAGGCAATCGTGCTGCATCCCGACGAACTGCATGACGGCGGCGCCGGCACCGAGCACGGCTTACGCTACAGGATTCTCTATCTCGAGCCGTCGCTGCTGCTCGACTGCCTTCACGGTTCGCCGCTCCCTTTCGTTAAGGATGCTGTGGTGAGCGACCCTCAGTTGCGCGGCACGCTGCTGTCGGCGCTAACACCGCTCACCGAGGAGCTCGACGACCTGTTCTTGGCGGATTTCATCGCGCAGCTGGCGCAGCAATTGAAACGCCATGCCGGACAGCCGGCAAAATCAGCGGGAAAGATCGCGTGGCGGGCTGCCGCGCTGGCCCGCGACTATCTCGAAGAAAACGCTGAACGGCCGGTGCGTTCCGACGAGCTGGAGGCGGTTACCGGCCTCGACCGCTACGCGCTGTCGCGCCATTTCCGCGCGACCTATTCGACAAGCCCGCATCGCTTCCTGTTGATGCGCCGGCTGCAGCGAGCGCGGCGCATGATCGAAGCGGGAGAGCCGCTTGCCGAGACCGCTGTTGCGGCCGGCTTCAGCGACCAAAGCCATTTCAACCGGCATTTCAAGAAGGCGTTCGGGCTGACCCCGGGACGCTGGGCGACGCTGGTGCGCGACGCTTAGCGTCGTCGCCCTTTCCGCTAAGCTGCCGATGCTTGGTGGTGCCTGAGGCGACGATGCTGTGCATCGCGCTTGGGTCGCTCGAGACGACGCTTACGCGTCGCTCGTGGTCACCAACGCCCAGCGGCTAAGCGACGATGCTGCGCATCGCGCTCGCGCGTCGCTTGAGACGACGCTGCGCGTCGCTCGTTAATCATCCAGCTCGGCGTCGTCGTCGATGAGGATCAGGTCCTCGTTCGACAGGTTGGCCTCGATGCGGGCGAGCAGCTTGAAGAGCGCCTTCTGGTCTTTCTTGTCGAGACCCCTCAGCGCCTGCTTCTCGGTCTTCTTGACCGATTTCTCGATGGCGCGGATAGTTTCGCGGCCGGAGCCGGTGAGGAAAATATGGGCCTGGCGGGCATCGGCGTTGGAGGCGCGCTTTTCGAGAAAACCCTGCGCCTGCAGCCTGTTGATGGTTTTTGTGATCGTCGGCGGACGTACGCCGAGCTTGTCGGCGAGATTGCCGGGTGTCTGGCCGTCTTCGCGGTCGAGCGCCAGCATGATCTGGTCCTGGCCGGCGTAGAAGCCATGTGCCAGAAGCCGCGCAGCAAGCGCCGTGCGCGCCAGCCGCGCTGCCGAATGCAGCCGGCTCATAGTCGCTGTTCTGTCCGCCTTGGCCATGGTCATTCCCTCTTCGGCCGAACCGGCGAGGGCAGCATAGAGGCTGTCCGGCGGCTGGCAAATGACGATTTAACGAGTCCGGCCTGCAAACACTTTGCCGGCAAGCATTGCGGTGCCCGCGCAGGTGATGCCAGATGTTTATTTCAGTTAGATGACAAACGACTTTTGGCCCGCCGGCATTCACAGCGGAACATCCCGGAGGGGCTCTGATGCCGTGCGGCTGCCCTGTTCCTTTAACCCACTGCGGCTGCCCCGATCGGGACCGGCTGGCCCATCGGTTTGGCGCGTGCAAAAGCGCGGCTCACGTCCTATATGAGGGCCGACAAATCCTTCGAGCACAGATTTTTCGAGGCAGGCCATGAGCGATGCACAGACGCAGATCCCCGTAACCGTTCTCACCGGCTATCTCGGCGCGGGCAAGACGACGCTGCTCAACCGCATCCTGTCGGAGAACCACGGCAAGCGTTACGCGGTCATCGTCAACGAGTTCGGCGAGATCGGCATCGACAACGATCTGATCGTCGAATCCGACGAGGAAATCTATGAGATGAACAATGGCTGCGTGTGCTGCACGGTGCGCGGCGACCTGATCCGCGTCGTCGAGGGCCTGATGCGGCGGCCCGGCCGTTTCGATGCCATCGTGGTCGAGACCACTGGCCTGGCCGACCCGGTGCCGGTGGCGCAGACCTTCTTCATGGACGACGATGTGCGCTCCAAAACCAAGCTCGACGCGGTGGTGGCGCTGGTTGACGCCAAGCACCTGCCGCTGCGCCTGAAGGACTCGAAGGAGGCCGAGGACCAGATCGCCTTCGCCGATGTGGTGGTGCTGAACAAGACCGATCTCGTCACTCCCGAAGAGCTCGAAAAGGTCGAGGCGACGATCCGCGCCATCAACCCGGCGGCCAGGATCCATCGCACCCAGCGCGCCGGTGTGGCGCTCGGCGAAGTGCTCGACCGCGGCGCCTTCGACCTGTCACGCGCGCTGGAGAACGATCCGCATTTCCTCGAGGCGCACGACCACGATCACGACCATGAATGCGGCCCGGATTGCGATCACGACCACCACCATCACCACGACGGGCACTATCACCATCATCACGACCATCCTTCCGACATCCACGATGTCACGGTGAAGTCGGTCTCGCTGCGCGGCGGCGAGATGGATCCGAAGAAGTTCTTCCCATGGATCGAGAAGGTGACCCAGATGGAAGGGCCGAACATCCTCAGGCTTAAGGGCATCATCGCGCTGAAGGGCGACGAGGACCGCTATGTGCTGCAAGGCGTGCACATGATCCTCGAAGGCGACCACCAGCGCGCCTGGAAGGACGGCGAGAAGCGTGAAAGTCGGCTGGTCTTCATCGGCCGCGATCTCGACGCCGAGCGCCTCAGGAAGAGTTTTGAAGCTTGCCAGGCGGCTTGATTTCCGGACTTTCAGGCGTTAGCGCTGCCCCTACTTTCCTTCTCCCCTTGTGGGAGAAGGTGGCCGAGCGAAGCTCGGTCGGATGAGGGGTGTTCCAGCTTGGCGATGACGGCACTCCGTCGAACACCCCTCAACCGTCTTGGCGCTACGCGCCAATCCACCTTCTCCCACAAGGGGAGAAGGGGGAGTCACACCTAGCCGCGCCGGCTGGTGAAATCGAATGGATCATCCCCATGCCGACAGTCGCCCCGCTTGATCTCGAAGGCCATTGCGTCGCCGCCGTCTTCCTCGGCGACGTGCCGCATTTCGCTTTGGCCGACGGCGCGATCCATCGGCTCGACAATGGGCATAAGATCGTACAGGCGAATGATGGGCTGCTCGCCGCCTTCCACGATGCGGCGAACGACCGCCTGATCACCGGCGGCGAGGACGGCAAGGTGTTTGCGGTCAAGGCCGGCGGCGAGGCGAGCGAACTTGCCAGCGCCGGCAGAAAATGGATCACCAGCGTTGCGGCGGGCCCTCAGGGTGCGGTCGCCTATGCCTCGGGCAAGACGACGTTCGTCCGTTTCGCCGACGGCAAGATCAAGGAATTCGCCCATTCGCGCTCGGTGGAAGGGCTCGCCTTCTCGCCCAAGGGCATGCGCTTCGGCGTTGCCCGCTACAACGGCGCGACGCTGCATTTTCCTGCGGCGGAGGGCAAGCCGGTCGAGCTCGAATGGGCCGGCGCCCATACCGGGATCAGCTTTTCGCCGGACGGCGCTTTCCTGATTACCACCATGCAGGAAAACGCGCTGCATGGCTGGAAGCTGGCGGACGGAAAGCACATGCGCATGAGCGGCTATCCGGGCAAGGTCAAAAGCCTGTCCTGGAGCGTGAAGGGCAAATGGCTGGCGAGCTCCGGCGCGCCGGCGGCGATCGTGTGGCCTTTCGCCAGCAAGGACGGGCCGATGGGCAAGGCGCCGCTGGAGCTCGGCACGCGCGGCAATACCATGGTGACCTGCGTTGCCTGCCATCCCAGCCAGGAGGTCACGGCGATCGGCTATGAGGACGGCATGGTGATCGCGGCCCGCTTCGCCGACGCCAAGGAAGTGCTGCTGCGCCGTCCCGGCAAAGGCGCCATCACCTCGATGATGTGGGACAGGGAAGAGCGCCGCATTGTCTTCGGCAGCGCGGCCGGCGATTGCGGCGTGATCGACATCACTGCGTAAGGGATTAGGGGAATAGGGCAGCAAGGGAATAGGGAAAACAGAGACCTCCTGCACTTCCTCCCCCTGCCTACTCCCCTACTCCCCTTAATCCCTACTGCCTGAGCCAACGCCCGCCCCCTGCGCGGCCAATTGCGGTTTTGCCGACCGGTTGGCAGAGTGCCGCGCGAGAAAGAGGGGCTTCATGCATTCAATCGACCGGACATCCATCGGCGGCATCGCCGCCGCCCGCATAGCCGAGCTGCGCGAGGCCGAGGCGGCCGCCTTCCGCAAGGCGCGGCCGAAGTCCGAGGCCAAGGTTGGCAACGGCATGGCCGGCTTCCTCGGCGGCGTGCCGATGCATTGGATGACTGACTGGCCGACGCCTTTCCCGATCCTGGTCGACAGCGCCAAGGGTGCCACGATTACCGATGTCGACGGCAACAAGCTCGACGATTTCTGCCTGGGCGACACCGGCTCGATGCTCGGCCATTCGCCGCCGGCGGTCGCCCGCGCCATCCGCCGGCAAGCAGCACGCGGCTTGACCTATATGCTGCCCAGCGAGGATGCGCTGGCGATCGGTCCGCTCTTGCAGCAGCGCTTCGGCCTGCCGTATTGGCAGATCGCCACCACCGCCACCGATGCCAACCGCTTCGCCTTGCGGGTCGCCCGCGCGGTGACGGGGCGCGAAAAGATCCTGGTCTTCAACGGCTGCTATCACGGCTCGGTCGACGAGACGATGGTGCGACTGATCGACGGCAAGCCGGTCAACCGGGCTGGGCTGGCAGGCGAGTTCCGCGATCTCACACGGGCAACCAAGGTTATCGAATTCAACGATATTGCAGCATTGGAAGCGGCACTTGGCGACCGCGATATCGCCTGCGTGATCACCGAACCGGTGCTGACCAATTCCTGCATGGTGCTGCCGGAACCCGGCTTCCAGGACGCGCTGCGGCGCCTCACCCGGGCCGCCGGCACGCTGCTTTTGATCGACGAGACGCACACCATTTCAACCGGGCCCGGCGGTTACACGCGACGGCACGGGCTGGAGCCGGACCTGTTTGTGCTCGGCAAGCCGGTGGCCGGAGGCGTGCCGGCCAGCATCTGGGGCATGAGCGAGGAGATCGCGACGCGCTACGGCGCTTACAATCGCAGCAAGGAGCCCGGCTATTCCGGCATGGGCACCACGCTGTCGGCCAACCCGCTGCAATTCGCGGCGATGCAGGCGACGCTCGAAGAGGTAATGACCGAGGAAGCCTATGCGCATATGGACCGGCTGGCGCGCCGCCTCGACGCGGGGCTCTCCGCCGTCATCGAGCGAAACAAGCTGCCTTGGCATGTCGCGCGCGTCGGCGCCCGCGTCGAGTTCATCTGCGCGCCCGGGCCGCTCAAGAACGGCGGCGAGGCGGAGAAGGCACATGCGCCGGAACTCGAAGCCGCCGTCCATGTCGCGCTGGTCAATCGCGGCGTGCTGATCGCGCCGTTCCACAATATGATGCTGATCTCGCCGGCGACGACCGCGGCGCAGGTAAGCCGCCTGATCGCGGCTTTCGCCGCGGTTGCCGCCAGGCTTACGGCATGAGACAAGCGGCTATGGACAATCCGAGCACAGTTGCGACCTCCCCTTCGGGCTCGACGCCGGCCGAGGCGAAAGCGTTTCTCGCCGCCCATCCCGACATCGAGGCCTTCGACATCGTGCTCACCGACGCCAACGGCATCGGCCGCGGCAAGATCGTGCGCCGGCACGAGCTGATGAGCATTTTCGAGGGCGGAAGGCATATGCCGATCTCGATCCTCGGCCTCGACATCACCGGTGAGGATGTTCACGAGACCGGGCTGATCTGGGACACCGGCGACGGCGACCTCAGGGCATGGCCGGTTCCAGGCACGCTGGTGCCGCTGCACGGCACCAAGCCGCCGCGCGGCCAGGTGCTGATGGCGATGTATCGTCTCGACGGCCAGCCGATGACCTCCGATCCGCGGCTGGTGCTGGCAAGGCAAGTCGAGATCCTGGCGGCGCGCGGCCTGCATCCGGCCGGCGCCTTCGAACTGGAATTTTTTCTGCTTGCCAATGAGCGCGATGCCGACGGCAAGGTGCAGGCGGCGCGCGCGGTGCTCGACGGGCGCCGCTCGGGCAAAACGGAAGTCTATTCAGTCGACCACCTGCACGGCATGGAGCCGCTGTTTTCCGACATCTACGCCGCCGCCAGGGCGCAAGGCATTCCGGCCGAGACGGTGATTTCCGAATATGCGCCCGGACAGTACGAGCTGACGCTCAACTACCGCAAGGACGTGATGCGGGCGGCCGACGACCTGGTCATGCTGAAGCGGCTGGTGAGGGCGCAGGCGCGCCGGCACGGCGTCACCGCCTGCTTCATGGCCAAGCCGATCGAGGCCTATGCCGGTTCGGGCATGCATTTCCACGTCTCGCTGCAGGACGATGCCGGCCGCAACGTCTTCACCGAAGCTGCCGGCGAGAAATGGTCGCCAAGCCTGCTCAACGCGCTTGGCGGCCTGATCCACACCATGGCGGAATCGATGCTGGTGTTTGCGCCGCATGCCAATTCATGGCGGCGTTTCGTGGCGCAATCCTATGCGCCGGTGGCGCCGACCTGGGGCGTCAACAACCGCTCCGTGGCGTTGCGCGTGCCGGCGGGCGATGCGATGAACCGGCGTATCGAGCACCGGCCGTCCGGCGTCGACGCCAACCCTTATCTTGTGGCGGCGACGGTGCTGGCGGGCATCGTTAACGGCCTCGACGAGGCCCTTGACCCCGGACCGGAAACGACCGGCAACGGTTACGAGCAGACAGCGGAAGCCTCCACCATGCCGACCGATTGGCGCGCCGCGATCGAGGCGGCACGTGGCTCCGAATTCCTGAAATCGGCGCTCGGTCCCGACCTGCACCGGACCTTCGTGGCGATCAAGCAGGCGGAATATCTGCGCGTCGCACGCACCGTCAGCGAACTCGACTACCACCTCTACCTCCACGAGGTCTGAGGACTTGGCCTCGCAGACGGAGTGATCACGTTTCGCCGCGACACTCAAAAGTTATAGCCAGGCGACTTTCTGGAACATATCATGAACGCATGGCTGTGCTTTCCGTCCGCGAGAAACTGGCGATCCTGTCCGACGCCGCTAAATACGACGCCTCCTGCGCATCGTCCGGTTCGGCGAAACGCGATTCGCTGAAATCGGGCGGCATCGGTTCGACCGAGGGCTCGGGCATCTGCCATTCCTACGCGCCGGACGGGCGCTGCATTTCGCTGCTGAAGATCCTGCTCACCAATTTCTGCATTTACGACTGCAGCTATTGCATCAACCGCTCCTCCTCCAATGTGCGGCGAGCCCGCTTCAGCGTCGACGAGGTGGTGCGGCTCACCATGGATTTTTATCGCCGCAACTACATCGAGGGTCTGTTCCTGTCTTCCGGCGTCATCCGCTCGCCGGACAAGACGATGGGCGAGATGGTCGAGGTGGCGCGACGGCTCAGGATCGAGGAGAAATTCGGCGGCTATATTCACCTCAAGACCATTCCCGAAGCGTCAGCCGAACTGATCGAAAAAGCAGGCCGTTATGCCGATCGCCTGTCGATCAATGTCGAGCTGCCGACCGACGAAGGGGTGAAGAAGCTGGCCCCGGAAAAGAAGCCGGAAACGATCCGGCTTTCCATGGCCAAGCTGCGCTGCAAGATCGAAGAGAAGGCCGAACCAACGTTGCAGAGCCGCAAACGCGAGCGCTTTGCGCCGGGCGGCCAGTCGACGCAGATGATTGTCGGCGCCGACAAAACGTCCGACGACGGCATCCTGCGCGCCAGCGCCCGGCTTTATGGCAGCTATCATCTGCGCCGCGTCTATTATTCCGCCTTCAGTCCGATCCCGGATTCGTCTGCGGCGCTGCCGTTGCAGAAGCCGCCCTTGATGCGCGAGCACCGGCTTTACCAGGCGGACTGGCTGATGCGCTTCTACGGCTTCTCGCAGCCTGAAATCCTGGCCGGCAGCAATGACGGCATGCTCGACCTTGCCGTCGATCCCAAACTTGCCTGGGCGCTGCGCAACCGCGGCCGGTTCCCGGTCGACGTCAACCGCGCCGATCGGGAGGCGCTGCTGCGTGTGCCCGGGTTGGGCACCAAGGTGGTCGACAGGATTCTGGAGACGCGCCGCCGTCGCCGGCTGCGTCTCGAAGATGTCGGACGGCTCTGCCATTCGGTGGCCAAGGTACGCCCCTTCATCACTGCGGAAGGCTGGTCACCAGGCGCGCTCACCGACAAGTCGGGCTTGCGCCAGATCATCACCCGATCTTGCGAGCAGCTTTCGCTGTTTTGACCATGGCACGGACCCAGCTCAGCCTCGCATCTCATCTCGCCCGTCTCGAGAGCGAGACCGATTTCGCCGGTTGGCGCGATGCGGCGCGCCGGCTGGCCACGAATGATATCCCGCCGGAAGAGGTGGCGTGGCAGGTGGGCCACGACGATGATGATCGCGGCAACGATTTGCCGGCTTGCCGACAAGATGCGCGGCTTGTCGTGCCGCGCGAGTTCATCGAACGTGCAGAGACGGTCATCTGTCATTCGGACCCCGAGCGTTTCAACTTCCTCTATCGGTTGCTCTGGCGGTTGCGCGTCGAACCGAAGCTGCTGTCGATCGCTTCCGACCCGGATACCCGTAAGCTCGAGTCCATGGAAAAGGCGGTTCGGCGCGACATTCACAAGATGCGCGCCTTCGTGCGCTTCCGGAAGATCGGCGACGGCGCGGAGGAACGTTATGTCGCCTGGTTCGAGCCCGACCATTTCATCGCCGAGCGCAATGCCGATTTCTTTGTGCGCCGCTTCGCCGGCATGCGCTGGACGATTCTCACGCCGCACGCCTCGGCCGACTGGGACGGCGAGCGGCTGGCGATCGGCCCAGGCGCCAGCAAGCGCGACGCGCCGGCGGAAGACGACGCCGAGACGCTGTGGCGGACCTATTTCGAGAATATCTTCAACCCGGCCCGCCTCAAGGTGAAGGCGATGCAGAAGGAGATGCCGAAGAAATATTGGCGGAACCTTCCCGAGGCCTCGCTCATTCCAGACCTGATAGCAGGAGCGGACAGAGCCGCGACAGCCATGATCGCCCGGATGCCGACCTCCCCAGCGCCGCGCCACGCCAAAGTGAAGGCAAAACACTGGCCTTCGCCGGAGCCGGCGGATGTGGTGGAGCCCGAAAGTACGGATATTCCGGCATTGCGCGAAGAGGCGAGCGGTTGCCGGCGTTGCCCGCTCTGGCGCGATGCCACGCAAACCGTGTTCGGCGAGGGACCGGAGAATGCCGACGTGGTGTTTGTCGGAGAGCAGCCCGGCGACCAAGAGGACCTTGCCGGCAAGCCGTTCGTCGGGCCCGCGGGCAAGGTGTTCGACAGCATTTTGGACCAGGCCGAGATCGACCGCCGCAAGGTCTATGTGACCAATGCGGTGAAGCATTTCAAGTTCGAGCCGCGCGGCAAGAGGCGGATCCATTCAAAGCCCAATGCCGGCGAAATTCGTGCCTGCCGCTGGTGGCTCGACAAGGAACTCGACCTCATCAAGCCAAATCTTGCGGTGGCGCTCGGCGCGACAGCGGCGCAGTCGCTGCTCGGCAAGGCGGTGCCGATCACCAGGATGCGCGGCGACGTCATCCAGCGCGAGGACGGCTTGCGCGTCTTTGTCACCATCCATCCGTCCTTCATCCTGCGCATCCGCGAGCATGAGGACAAGGAGGCCGAGAGGGAGCGGTTTCTCACCGATATGAGGAAGGTGAAGCAGTTGATGGCTGCTTGACCGATCTGCGCGCCTGAACGGGACCTTGCGCGGACGGATGCTGTTGTACGAGTCGTGCGACTTGGGAGAATTGGGCGAGATGCCCGTCGCCTCGGAGCGACGCGCGCAGACCTGAGGATCATTCCGTTACCTGCAGGCGTCGCAACGATGCACAATTCTGCTCCGCTGCATTCCATGCCCGAGGTCACGGAATGGATTCCAGGGTCTCCGCGACGGAGCTTCGCTCCTGCTTCGCCCTGGAATGACGACTTCGGCGTTTATTGCGCTACCGGACGAGTATCGCCCTTAGATCATTGACGTTGGTCCCGGTCGGACCGGGCACGAACAGATCGCCGACCGCGTTGAAGGCGGTCCAGGCATTGTTGCCGGCAAGCATAGCCTTAGCATCGACGCCTGCGGCACGCATGCGCGCCACGGTCGTGCCGTCGGCGAAGGCGCCGGCATTGTCCTCGGAGCCGTCGATGCCGTCGGTGTCAGCGGCTAAAGCATGGATGCCGCTGACCCCATCGATACCGATGGCGAAGGCAAGCAGGAATTCGGAATTCCGGCCGCCCTTGCCCTTCGCCCGCAGCGTTACCGTCGTCTCGCCGCCGGAGAGGATCAGCATCGGCTTCTCGAAAGGCCGGTTACGGGTCGCCACCTCGCGGGCAATCGCGGCATGCACGCCGCCGACCTCGCGCGCCTCGCCCTCGATCGAATCCGACAGGATGACGGCCTCGATGCCTTGCCGCTTCGCTGCGGCGGCCGCGGCTTCCAGCGAGACGCCGGCCGAGGCGATGAGATGCACTTGATTGCCGGCAAAGCGCGGATCGTCGGAGCGTGGCGCATCGGCTGCGGCAGACTGGATATGCGCCATGACCGCATCCGGCAGGCTCATGCCGTAGGCGGCGATCGACGCCAGCGCATCCGCGCGGCTGCCGGTGTCGGGGACGGTCGGCCCCGAGGCCACCAGCGCCGGATTGTCGCCGGGAATGTCGGAGACGACCAGCGATACGACCCGGGCCGGATGAGCGGCGCCGGCCAGCCGGCCGCCCTTTATGGTCGAGATGTGCTTGCGGATGGTGTTCATCGCCGCGATCGGCGCGCCGGAAGCGAGCAGCGCCTCGTTGACGGCGATCTCGTCGGCAAGAGTCAGGCCGGGAGCGGGCGACGGCAGCAGCGCCGAGCCGCCGCCCGAGATCAGCGCCACGACCAGATCGTCCGCGCTCAGTCCCCGCACCTTCTCCAACAGCCGACGCGAGGCTTCGAGGCCGGCGGCGTCCGGCACCGGGTGCGCCGCCTCGATGATCTCGATGCGCTCGCATCTGGCGCCATAGCCGTAGCGGGTCACGATCAGCCCATCGATCGGACCATCCCAGACCTTCTCGAAGGCCGCCGCCATCTGCGCCGAGCCCTTGCCGGCGCCGATAACGATGGTGCGGCCCTTCGGCTTTGCCGGCAAATGATTGCGGATCGTCTTTTCCGGATCGGCAGCGGCGACGGCGGCGTTGAAGATCGACGTAAGGAAAGTTTTTGGATCGGTCATTTCTCTTCCGGCGGCAACTTGAGCTTGCTCGCATCGACTCCGAGATGGGCGCAGAGCGCATCGACAACGACACCGTGGTCTTCTCGTTCGGGCAGACCGGAGACGGCGATGACGCCGATCACGCCTGCGCCCTTCACCGCGACGGGAAAGCCGCCGCCGGCCAGCACATAGTCGGCAATGTCGAGTGCTTCGCCGACCTTGAAGGTGCGGTCGGGTCGCTGCTGCTCCAGCACCATGCGATAGGTGCTTCTGAGATAGCGCTTGACGACATTGATCTTGCGCCGCGCCCAGTCGGGGTTGGAGGCGTTGGAGCCCGGCATAGCGGCATAGAATAGGGGACGGTCGAAGGTCCTAATATCGACGATAATCGGCAGGTTTTCGTTGAGCGCCCGCTCCCTGATCGCCGCGCCTATCTGGAAGGCCACGGCCTCGTCGAAGGCCGGAAAGACCAGCGTGGCTTCCTGTTTCTTGATCAGAGCGATGTCGTCGGCGGCAGCCATGGCGTTTCCCCTGTCAATGTCGACGCACGCTTTGGCCGATGGCTGACGCGGGGTCAAGCGACGAGCACGTTTAATCTATGCGACAATCGCGCTCTTGGCCGGCCGACCCGCCACATAGACCTCGCTCACGGCGCGGTCGTCGCCCAGCGTCTGCAGCAGGAAGAGCTCCTCCGCCAGGGTCTCCACCGTCTCCATCCTCAGCCGCATGGCCGGCGTGGCGTTGGCGTCGAGCACGACGATGTCGGCATCCGTGCCTTCTTCCAGCGTGCCGATTTTTTCGGCGACAGCCAGCGCCTCGGCATTGCCGCGCGTCAGCTGCCAGAAGGACTGGAAGGGGTTGAGCTTCTCGCCATTCAGCGCGATGACTTTGTAGCCCTCATCCATGGTCCGCAGCATCGAATAGTTGGTGCCGCCGCCGACATCGCTGGCGGCAGCGATGCTGAGCGGCTTTTCGCGGCGGCGGTAGCGCTGGTAGTCGAACAGGCCGGAGCCAAGGAAGAGATTGGAGGTCGGGCAGAACACCGCAATCGAACCCGATTGCGACAGCGCATCGGCTTCGCGCTCGGATAGATGGATGCAGTGGCCGAAAAGGCTCTTTTTGCCCAGCAGGCCGTAATGCTCATAGACGTCAGTGTAGTCGCGCGACCAGGGGTAGAGCTCCTGGGTGAAGGCGATCTCGGCGTGGTTTTCCGACAGATGCGTCTGCATGTGCAGATCGGGATGCTCACGGCAGAGCGCGCCGGCCATCTCCATCTGCTCGGGCGAGGAGGTGATGGCGAAGCGCGGGGTGATGGCATAGAGCTGGCGGCCCTTGCCGTGCCATTCGGCAATCAGCGCCTTGCTGTCGTCATAGCCGGTCTGCGGTGTGTCCAGCACGCCCTCCGGCGCATTGCGGTCCATCATCACCTTGCCGGCGATGTTGAGCATATTGCGGTCGTGCGATTCGGCGAAGAAGGCTTCGGCCGACGATTTGTGCACCGAGCAATAGGCGACGACCGTCGTCGTGCCCTGGCGCAGCATCTCGTCGAGGAAGAGCCTGGCGATGCGGCGGCCATGCTGCGCGTTCGCGAATTTCGACTCCTCCGGAAAGGTGTATTTGTTCAGCCAGTCGAGCAGCTCGGCGCCGTAGGACGCGATGATCTGCATCTGCGGAACATGCACATGCGCATCGATGAAGCCCGGCAGGATGAGATGCGGGCGATGATCGATCGTCTCGACGCCGGCGCCGGCGCGCTTGGCGATCTCGGCATACGGACCGGCGGCAATGATCTTGCCGTCGTCGATCAGCAGCCCGCCATCCTCCTCGTAGCGCCAGGCGGAATGGTCGTCGATTGCTTCGGGCCAGCGCAGGAAGGAGAGCGTGCGGCCGCGCAGGAGTTTCGAGGTCATGCTTACTTTCCGGCGCCTTCGAACCAGGCCACCAAAAGGGCCCGTTCCTGGTCGGTTATCTGAGTGACGTTGGCGGGCGGCATGGCATGCGCGCGGCCGGCCTGGAGGTAGATCTCCCGGGCATGCTCGGCGATGCGCGCGTCGGTGTCGAGCAACACGCCCTTCGGCGCATGGTAAATTCCTTCATAGGCCGGCTCTTCGGTATGGCACATCGAACAACGGCCGAGCACGGTGTCGCGCACGGCCGGGAAATGCGCCGAGGCAATGTAGACCTGGGCAGCAGCGGATGCCGCGGAGGTCTTGGACTCCCCCGTCAGCACCTTGGGCACGGTCGACAGCCAGATGACGACCATGAACAGCACGGCGGCACCCAGCCAGGTCCAGGTCGGGTTCCCCTTCCTCGCGTGCACGGTGTTGAAATAGTGCCGAATCAGCACGCCGATGATGAAGACCAGCGAGGCGATGACCCAGTTGAATTGGGTGCCGAAGGCCAGCGGGTAGTGGTTCGACAGCATCAGAAACAGCACCGGCAAGGTCAGGTAGTTGTTGTGCAGCGAGCGCTGCTTGGCAATCTTGCCGTATTTCGGGTCCGGCTTGCGGCCGGCGATCAGGTCGGCCACGACGATCTTCTGGTTGGGGATGATGACCATGAAGACATTGGCCGACATGATCGTGGCGGTGATGGCGCCGAGATGCAGGAAGGCGGCGCGGCCGGTGAAGAGGTGCGTCAGCCCCCAGGCGATGAAGACCAGCACGAAGTAGAGCACCAGCATCAGGCCGGTATCGCTTTTGCCGAGCGGCGAGCGGCAGAGCAGGTCATAGACGATCCAGCCGACGCCGATCGTTGCCAGCGACAAGAGGATGCCGACGGGTACCGAGATGTTGAGCACGTTGGGGTCGATCAGGAAGAGGTCGGCGCCGGCATAATAGACCACGCAAAGCATGGCGAAGCCCGACAGCCAGGTGGCGTAGGATTCCCATTTGAACCAGGTCAGGTGCTCCGGCATCTCCGCCGGCGCCACGAGATATTTCTGGATGTGGTAGAAGCCGCCGCCATGCACCTGCCACTCCTCGCCGAAGGCGCCGGCGGGCAGGCCGGGACGCTGGCGCAGCCCGAGATCGAGGGCGACGAAATAGAAGGACGAGCCGATCCAGGCGATGCCGGTGATGACATGCAGCCAGCGGACGGCGAAGCTCAGCCAGTCCCAGAAAATCGCAAAATCCATCATCGAGTCGCCCCTGGGAAATCGTCCCTGCCGATCAGGCGACTTTACGGTCTGGAGCGCAAACGAAAAGAGGCGGGGCGCGCGATGACTTTCAAAAAAAAATGGAAAATACTAGGGTCGTCCCACGCAGCCATTTGAGAGCCACGACCGTCGCATGGCCTATCTCGACAACATCGCCGTCTTCGTCCGCGTCGTCGAGCTCGGCAATCTGTCGGCGGCCGGGCGCGACATGCGCATCTCACCGGCGGTCGCCTCCAACCGCATCAAGGAGTTGGAGAAGCACCTCGGCGTGCGGCTGTTCAACCGCACCACGAGGCAGCTGATGCCGACCGAGCACGGCACCGTGTTCTACACCGGCGCCAAGCAGGTGCTGGACGCGATCACCGAGGCGGAGGCCGCGGTCGCAGCACTCTCCGGCCAGCCGCGCGGCACGATCAAGGTAACGGCGCCGCTCGGCCTCGGCCGGCGGCTGATCGCCTCGGGCATTCCGGATTTCCACGACAAATACCCCGATATCGAGGTGCGGCTGAGACTCTCCGACCACAATGTCGACATCATGAAGGAAGGCATCGACGTCGCCTTCCGGCTTGGCATCATCGAGGATTCCAGCCTTCGGATGCGCGGCATCATGGAATGCGAGCGCGTGCTGGTGGCGGCGCCGAAATACCTCGAGGCGCGCGGCGAGCCGGTCGAGCCGCAGGAACTGATCGGCAAGAAACATGATTGCCTGATGCTGCGCTATTCCGGCACGCGCGAATATGTCTGGACGCTGCAGACGCCGAGCGGTCCGCAGAAATTCGAGGTGCATGGACCCTACGATACGGACGATGGCGATGTGCTGACAGGCTGGGCGCTGTCGGGGCGCGGCATCATCAACAAGCCGCGCTTCGAGGTCGAGCCGTTCATCCGCGATCAGCGGCTGAGAGTGATCCTGGCAACGACGCCGCCGACGCCGGTGCAGTTCGCTGCCGTCTATCCGCACAAGAAGCTGCAGGATCCGAAGGTGCGCCTGCTGCTCGACTTCATGGCCGATCGCTGCCAGCGGCTGATCAAGGACATACTTGCCGGTAGGTAGGGCTGGCGGGCACGCGCCTTCGCGTGGGTGACCACACTCAGTCTTCGTCCATCAGGCGGGCTGTGCCGGATACCCGGATCGAGCTGCCCGGGGTGGGCGGAATATCGGCATGCAGCCGCGAGCGCATGCCCATATCCTCGCCCTGAGCGATATCGATCGCGCCGCCATGCGCCCAGCCAATGTCGCGCAGATAGCCGGCAAAGGCGGCGGCGGCAGCGCCGGTCGCCGGATCCTCGTAGACGCCGCCGGAAGCGAAGGGATTGCGCGTGTGGAAGAGACGCGGCGTTTCGGCATAGGCGAGCAGGATCGTTACCAGTCCCTCGCGCCGCATCAGGGCCCGGCCCTGTTTCAGGTCATAGGCCATGGCGGCGAGCGCCTTGCGCGACTTCAAGGCCAGCACCAGATGGTCGGCGCCGCCATGAATCAGCGCCGGCGGAATGGCGGGATCGAGATCGCCCGGCTGGTAACCGAACATGGCCAGGGTCTCGCCGGCCAGCTCCGACGGGGCCGGCCGGCTGCGCGTCGGCGGCGACTGCAGGGCGGCGGCAAAGTTGGCGCCGTCGCGAAACCCTTCGACGGTGATGGCGGCCTGATTCAGGAGCAGCTTGAAAATTCCGTCACCGAACTTTCTAACGAGGGCCGCGCCCAGCGCGATGGTGGCATGGCCGCAGAACGGCACTTCCGATTCGGGCGAAAAGTAGCGGACACGCCAGCCGTCGCCTTCACGTGCGGCAAAGGCGGTCTCGGAAAAGCCGACCTCTGCAGCGACGCGCTGCATGTCTGCGGCGTCGGGCAGAACCTCGCCAATCACCACGCCGGCCGGGTTGCCGCCGCTGTTGCCGTCCGAAAATGCCGCTATGCGCAAGACATCCATGTCGCTCGTCCCGTGTTCGTCATTCGTGTTCGCCAGGCGTGCAGAAAACACGGTTCAATCCGGTTTGGGAAACGAAGAAAGCGACGAGCAGCTGTGAGCATCAGTCATACCTTCGCCAGCTGTGCGCCCCTCGATCCGACGCGGAACGAAACCCGCTCCGTCGCCGTTCTGGCGATTGGCGGCTGCACGGCCGCCCTTCGAGACCAAGTCCCCAGCTTTCACAGCGACCCAGCGCCACAGGAGCCGACCATGGACGCCATTGTCACCAAGAACGACCTCAAATCCGACGCCAAGAAGGAATCGATCGATCTTCTCAATGCCAGGCTTGCCGATGCCATCGACCTGGCGCTGGTCACCAAGCAGGCGCACTGGAACGTCAAGGGCCCGCAGTTCATCGCCATCCATGAGATGCTCGACGAGTTCCGCGAGGAGATCGACGGCCATGTCGACATCATCGCAGAACGCGCCGTGCAGCTTGGCGGCACCGCGCACGGCACCTCGCAGGAGGTGTCGAGGGCAACGAAGCTCCAGCCCTATCCGACCGACATCCACAAGACCAAGGATCATCTGGCGGCGCTGATCGACCGCTATGCCACCGCTGCCAGGCTGGCGCGTGAGGCGATCGACGAGGCGGACGACGCCGGCGATGCCGACACCGCCGACATTTTTACCGCCTACTCGCGTTCGCTCGACAAGTTGCTGTGGTTCCTCGAAGCGCATACGCAGGAAAAGGAATAGCCGGCTAGGCTCCTCCCCGGCTGAATCAGCCGGCCATCGCCTTTGCGGGCGCGGCCGAGGCCTGGACCGCATGCGACACCAGCGCCGTCATGATCTCGGCGGCGGCGAGCGCGGCGATCACCGGCGGGCGCTTGTCCTTCACGGCATTGCCGCCGATCGGCGAGACGAGACGGTTGAACTGGGCCTCGCTGCCCTCGTCGGACTTCAGGAACCAGTTCTTGAACGTCGCCTTCTTGGTCTTCGAGCCGATCATGCCGACATAGGCGGCGTCGTCGCGCTTCAGCGCCTCGGCGACGATCAGGAAATCCAGCGCATGGTCATGGGTGAGGATGGCGAAGGCCGATCCCGCACGGGCTTCGCGCACCACCGCTTCGGGCATCGGCGTCAGCCGCGTCTCAACCGTTTCCGGCATGCCTTCCAGCGCATCGGCCCGCGTCTCGACGACCTCCACATGAATGGGCAGCAGCGCCAACGACGCGGCCAGCGCCTGGCCGACATGGCCGCCGCCAAAGACATAGACATGCGGCAGATGCGCCTCCTCGGCCTCGGCCTTGGCTACCAGTTCCTGTTCGATCTTAGCGTCAACCAAGCGGATCAGAACCTCGACTCGGCCGCCGCAGCATTGGCCGATTTCAGGACCCAGTGGAACATCCAGGGTCGCGCAGGTTTCGTCGACCTCGATGCGGGCTTCCCTCCCCCTCCAGGGCAGGGTGGCGGCGGAGCCGCCAGGTTGGGTCACCGGGGCAGTGCTCGGCGCTCGCTTGCCTTCTGAGAGCACCCCCTCTGGCCGCTTCGCGGCCATCTCGCCCTCAAGGGAGGAGAAAAGCATCTGCCGCGCCTTGTCGATCGCCATGAATTCAAGCTGGCCGCCGCCGATGGTGCCGAAAATCGCCGATGGTGAGACGAGCATGAAGGCGCCGGCTTCGCGCGGGGTCGAGCCCTTGGTGGCCGCGACCTCGACGAGCGCGGCCCGGCCGGCCTGGCCGAGAAACGCCTTCAGGCTTTGCACTTTCGAGTTCATCGTCTGCATTTCCACCCAGGAAATATAGCGTTTCGCACCTCGAATTGCACGTTTTGGCCGGTTCAGGCCGGCTTTGCGGCTTCCCGCTTCAGCCTTTCGATCGCCATCAGCACCCGTTCCGGCGTCGCCGGGGCATCGAGGCGCGGGCAGATCCTGTGATCGGCGACACTCGCCACCGCGTCGGAGAGTGCATGCAGCACCGACATGCCGTGTGGCAGCGGCGGCTCGCCGACCGCCTTGGAGCGATGGATGGTCGGCTCGTAGGCCGATGACCAGTCGGTCAGCTTGACGTTGAAGATTTTTGGCCGGTCGGAAGCGAGCGGGATCTTGTAGGTCGACGGCGCATGCGTGCGCAGCCGGCCGCCGTTGTCCCACCAAAGCTCTTCCGTCGTCAGCCAGCCCATGCCCTGGATGAAGCCGCCCTCGACCTGGCCGAGGTCGATCGCGCTGTTCAGCGAGCGGCCGGCATCGTGCAGGATGTCGGTGCGCTCGACGACATATTCGCCCGTCAGCGTATCGACCGAGACTTCCGAGCAGGCCGCGCCATAGGCGTAGTAGTAGAAGGCATGGCCGCGGCCCTTGCTGCGGTCCCAATGGATCTTCGGCGTTTTGTAGAAGCCAGCCGCCGAGAGCTGGACGCGGTTCATGTAGGCTTGCTTGACCAGATCGCTGAAGGCGATTTCCTGGTTGCCGATGCGCACCCGGTTGGGCAGGAACACGACCTGGTCGAGCGGCACCTGGTATTTTTCGGCCGCGAAATCCGTCAGCCGCTTGCGGATCTGCCGAGCGGCATCCTGCGCCGCCATGCCGTTAAGGTCGGCGCCGGAAGATGCCGCCGTCGGCGAGGTGTTCGGCACCTTGGCTGTGGTGGTGGCGGTGATCTTGACCCGGTCGAGATCGATCTGGAATTCCTCGGCGACGACCTGCGCCACCTTGAGATGAAGGCCCTGGCCCATTTCGGTGCCGCCATGGTTCATATGCACCGAGCCGTCGGCATAGACATGCACCAGGGCGCCGGCCTGGTTGGCCTCGGTCTTTGTGAAGGAAATGCCGAACTTGACCGGCGTCAGCGCCAGGCCGCGCTTGATAAAGCGGCTGTTGTTGTTGAAGGCGCTGATCTCGCGCCGCCGCCGCGCATAATTGGCGCTTTCCTCCAGCTCCGCGACGATGCGGTGGATGATGTTGTCCTCGACCTTCTGGTGATAGGGCGTGAGGCAGCGTTCGCCGATCGCATCCATCGGGTCATAGAAATTGAGCTTGCGGATTTCGAGCGGATCCTTGCCGACCGCGAAGGCCACTTCGTCGATGACGCGCTCCGCGCCGACCATGCCTTGCGGGCCGCCAAAGCCGCGGAAAGCGGTGTTCGAGACCGTGTTGGTGAAAAGCGGCGCCGATTTCGCGTGCACCGCCGGATAGAAGTAAGCGTTGTCGCAATGGAAGAGCGCCCGGTCGCCGACCGGACCGGACAGGTCGGCGGAGAAGCCGCAGCGCAGGGCATAGGTGAAATCGACGCCGAGGATGTTGCCCTCGTCGTCGAAGCCGACCTCGTAGTCGATGGCAAAATCATGCCGCTTGCCTGTGGCGGTCATGTCCTCGTCGCGGTCGAGCCTGATCTTCACCGCGCGCCCCAGCTTCTTGGCCGCGATGGCGGCTATGGCCGCGCATTGGTT
Organism: Mesorhizobium sp. M1A.F.Ca.IN.022.06.1.1; assembly: GCF_003952605.1. Lineage (NCBI taxonomy): Bacteria > Pseudomonadati > Pseudomonadota > Alphaproteobacteria > Hyphomicrobiales > Phyllobacteriaceae > Mesorhizobium > Mesorhizobium sp. M1A.F.Ca.IN.022.06.1.1. Next base: position 2,805,108 of record NZ_CP034455.1, read on the forward strand.
GGCCTGCGTCTCCTTGCCGCCGAAGCCGCCGCCCATGCGGCGCACTTCCACCGTCACCGCATGGCTCGGCACGCCGAGCGCATGCGCAACCAGATGCTGCGTCTCGCTCGGCCCCTGCGTCGAGCAATAGACGATCACCTCGTCGTCCTCACCGGGGATCGCCAGCGAGACCTGGCCCTCGAGGTAGAAATGGTCCTGGCCGCCAAGCCACATGCGGTTCTTGATGCGGCGGGGTGCCGCCGCAATCGCCGCGGCCGCATCGCCGCGCTTCAGGATCAGCGGCGTGGTGACCTGCTTGTCCTTGACCGGGTCGAGGTCCCAGATGTCGATCACAGCCGGAAGCTCGTCATATTCGATCCTAGCCAGGCGTGCCGCGCGGCGCGCCGCCTCGCGTGTCTCAGCTACCACGGCGAAGATCGGCTGGCCGTAGAATAGCACCTTGTGCTCGGCGAGCACCGGATCGTCATGCATGTTGCTCGGCGAGACGTCGTTCTCGCCGGGCACGTCGGCACAGGTCAGCACATCGACGACGCCTGGCGCTGCGCGCACCGCCGACAGATCGATGCTCTTCAGCATGCCGTGCGCGACCTTGGCGAGGCCAAGGCCGACATGCATCGTGCCGGCAGGCTCAGGCATGTCGTCGATATAGACGGCGGCGCCGCTGACATGCTTGTGCGCGGAATCGTGCCGCTGCTCGGTGGCGACGCCGCCGACGATTTTTTCGGCCTTGAGGTTGGGAGTGGCGTGCTTGTTCATCAGGCCGCCTCGGTGCGGGTCACTTGAAACGGCGCCCCGGTGCCGGTGGTTTCGACATAAAAGCGCAGCAAAAGATTCTTCGCCGCCAGCGCCCGATACTCGGCGGTTGCACGCATATCGGTAATTGGCGTGAAGTCGCTGGCGTATTCGGCCATCGCGGACTCGACACTCGCTTCGGTCCAGACTTTGCCGATAAGGGCGGTTTCAACCGCAGTCGCCCGCTTCGGCGTCGGCGCCATGCCGCCATAGGCGATACGGATATCCGCCACGGTGCCGTCCTTGGCCTCGGTCAGATAAAAGGCGCCGAGGGTAGCAGTAATGTCCTCGTCGCGGCGCTTGGTGACCTTGTAGACGGCAAATTTCGTGCCCTCTGCCGGCACGGGCACATGGACGGCCTCGACGAATTCGCCGGGCTGCCGATCCTGCTTGCCATAGGCAATGAAGAAGGTTTCGAGCGGGATCGTGCGTCGGGCTTTGCCCTTGCGGAGCGTTAGCCGCGCGCCGAGCGCGATCAGCGGCGGCGGCGTGTCGCCGATCGGAGAGCCGTTGGCGATGTTGCCGCCGATGGTGCCCATGTTGCGCACCTGCTCGCCGCCGATGCGGTCGACCAGCGGTCCCAAGGCCGGGATACGCCTGGAAAGCGTGGCGAAGGCTTCGCTGTAAGTCACGCCGGCGCCGATCGTAATCACGCCATCGGTCTCCGAGATCGTGCGCAAGCCGTCGAGGCCACCGATGAAGATAGCCGGCGAGATGTCGCGCATATGCTTGGTGACCCACAGCCCGACATCGGTCGAGCCGGCAACGATGGTGGCGCCAGGCTCCTTCTCGAGCACCATGGCGAAATCGTCGACGTCAGCCGGCACGATCAGCCGCTGCGTACCCGAACCGACCTCGACCCTGGCGCCGTCGCGCAGCGCTCCCAGCCGTGCGGTGATATCCTTGCGCTCCACTGCCAGCGGGTCCTTCGCCGCCTTGCCGTAGCTTGATATGGCGCGCGCCGCGCGCATGATCGCCTCGTAGCCGGTACAGCGGCAGAGATTGCCCTGCAGCGCCTTTTCGATCGCCGCGTCGGACGGATTGGGCGTCTTCATCCAGAGCGCATAGAGTGACATGACGAAACCGGGCGTGCAGAAGCCGCATTGCGAGCCATGGAAATCGACCATCGCCTGCTGCACGGGGTGAAGCTGTTCGCCATTGCCGCGCAGGTGCTCAACGGTGACGACATGCGTGCCGTCGAGCGAGCCCATGAAGCGGATGCAAGCATTGACGCTTTCATAGACCAGGCCCTCGACCGACAGCTTGCCGACCAGCACCGTGCAGGCGCCGCAATCGCCCTCGGCGCAGCCTTCCTTGGTGCCGCGCAGCGAGCGGTTCAACCGCAGCCAGTCGAGCAGGGTCGCGTCGGGGGCGATGTCGTTCAGCGCGACATCGTCGCCGTTCAGGATGAAGCGTATCTGGTTACGGGTCTTGTCGGCCATGTCTCAGCTCCCGCGATAGGTCGAGTAGCCGTAGGGCGAGATCAAGAGCGGCACATGATAATGCCGCTCCTCCGCCATGCCGAAGCGGATCGGCACGGTGTCGAGGAAAGCCGGCTCCGGCAGGCTGGCGCCCTGCCCGCGCAGATAATCGCCGGCAGCGAAGACCAGCTCGTACTCGCCGGTGCGGAAGTCGGCGCCAGCAAGCAACGGCGCGTCGCAGCGGCCGTCATCATTGGTGGTGACGGTCTTCAAATGCGTGCGGGCCTGGCCTTCGAGGCGGAAAAGCCCGATCGAAAGGCCCTTTGCCGGCCTGCCGGTCGCGGTATCGAGGACATGGGTCGTCAGACGCCCGCCATCGGCTTTCGACGTTTCTGCCACTGGCCGCCTCCCATCCCAAGTAGTCGAACGTTTTCAGGTCAATTGTGCGCCAATTAAAGGCGATGCATAAGCCCCGGTCGAGCGGAGTGCGGCAAAAAGCACTTTCAAAAATTTTCGGGGGAATGCACGAGCACTCCTTTCGATATCTTCATCTCAACAGTCGGGCAGGAGCGATCATGCGTTACGAACGGGACATGCGCGGTTACGGAGCCAATCCGCCAGACCCGAAATGGCCCGGCGGCGCCTATGTCGCGGTGCAGTTCGTCGTCAATTACGAAGAAGGCGGCGAGAACTGCGTGCTGCACGGCGACAAGGCTTCCGAAGCCTTCCTCTCCGAGATCGTCGGCGCCGCCCCCTGGCTCGGCCAGCGCCACTGGAACATGGAATCGATCTATGAATACGGCGCCCGCGCCGGCTTCTGGCGGCTCTACCGGCTGTTCACGCAAGCTGAGGTGCCGGTGACCTGCTACGGCGTCGCCACGGCGCTGGCACGCTCCCCCGATCAGGTCGCGGCGATGCAGGAGGCCGGCTGGGAGATCGCCTCGCACGGGCTGAAATGGATCGACTACCGCGACCATAGCGCGGAGGACGAGCGACGCGACCTCGAAGAGACGATCCGTCTGCATTACGAAGTGACCGGCGCGCGGCCGACCGGCTGGTACACCGGCCGCACTTCGCTCAACACGGTGCGACTCGTCGCCGAGGAAGGCGGCTTCGATTACGTCTCCGACACATATGACGACGAATTGCCCTACTGGTTCGACCGGGGTGGTCTGGAGAAGCCGCAGCTCATCATCCCCTACACGCTCGACGCCAACGACATGCGCTTTGCCACGCCGCAGGGCTTCAATTCGGGCGACCAGTTCTTCGCCTATCTGAAGGACAGTTTCGACACGCTCTATGCGGAGGGCAAGGCGGGGCGGCCGCGCATGATGAACATCGGCCTGCATTGCCGGCTGGTCGGCCGTCCGGGCCGCGTGGCGGCGCTGAAGCGCTTCGTCGACTATGTGAAGTCGCATGACAGGGTGTGGCTGACCCGGCGCATCGATATCGCAAAACACTGGCGCGAGACGCACCCCTACCAGGCGCCGGCGCTGCGCCCGTCTCGGATGGAATTCGAGGAATTCGTGCATGCCTTCGGCGGGGTGTTCGAGCATTCGCCGTGGATCGCCGAGCGGGCCTACGAACTGGAGCTCGGCCCGGCCCATGACAGCGCCGGCGGCCTGCACAACGCGCTCTGCCGCGTCTTCCGCGCGGCGACCGAAGCCGAGCGACTTTCCGTGCTCAACGCCCATCCCGACCTCGCCGGCAAGCTGGCGGCGGCCAAGCGGCTGACGGCGGAATCGGCCAAGGAACAGGCCTCCGCCGGGCTCGACGCGCTGACCGACAAGGAGCGCGAGCTGTTTTCGAAGCTCAACGCCGCCTATGTCACGACCTTCGGCTTTCCCTTCATCATCGCGGTCAAGGGCAAGACCAAGGACCAGATCCTGGCGGAGTTCGAGGCGCGCATCGGCAACAGCCGCAGCAATGAATTCGAGATCGCGTGCAAACAAGTCGAGCGCATCGCGCTGCTTCGGCTGAAAGACATGCTTCCAAAATAGGCTTCAACACATGGACAGGATGAACATGGCCGAGCGAACCTATTACGCGCCGCATGGCGGCCATCCCGGTCAGCACGAGCTGTTGACCGGCCGCGCCGTCTTCACCGAAGCCTATGCGGTGATCCCCAAGGGCGTGATGCAGGACATCGTCACCAGCCCGCTGCCGTTCTGGGACAAGACAAGGGCCTGGATCATCGCAAGACCGCTTTCGGGCTTCGCCGAGACCTTTTCGCAGTACATCGTCGAGGTCCTGCCCGGCGGCGGCAGCGACCGGCCTGAGCTCGACCCCGAAGCCGAGGGCGTGCTGTTCGTGGTCGAGGGCGAGCTTACGGTCTCGCTTGCCGGCAAGAACCATGTGCTTCGCCCAGGCGGCTTCGCCTTCCTGCCGCCGGGCAGCGGCTGGACGGTGCGCAATGAGAGCAGCGGTGCGGTCCGCTTCCACTGGGTCCGCAAGGCCTATGAGGCGGTCGACGGCCTCGACGTTCCGGAAGCCTTCTTCAGCAGCGACAAGGAGGTCGAGCCGAGCCCGATGCCCGGCACGGGAGGCCACTGGGCGACGACGCGCTTCGTCGACCCGGCCGACATGCGCCACGATATGCATGTCACCATCGTCACGCTCAAACCCGGCGCGGTCATCCCCTTCGCCGAGACCCATGTCATGGAGCATGGGCTCTATGTGCTCGAAGGCAAGGCAGTCTATCGCCTCAATCAGGACTGGGTCGAGGTCGAGGCCGGCGACTTCATGTGGCTGCGCGCCTTTTGCCCGCAGGCCTGCTACGCCGGCGGTCCCGGGAATTTCCGCTACCTGCTATACAAGGACGTCAACCGGCACGCCAAGCTTGGCGGCGCCCTTGGGGCTCGCGCGCGGTGACCCAAATCGTGGCCCAGCCGCTGACACGCGAAAACTTCGCGCCGTTTGGCGACGTGATCGATATGGGCGGCGAGAACCGCTACCCGATCAATGGCGGCAAGGCGATGCGCTACCACGATCTCGCCACTGCCGAGGCCACCGGGCCGAATGCCAAGGTGCTGATCTCGATGGTGCGCAGCACCCCCTACGAGATGCCGCTGAAACTGACCATGGTCGAGCGCCATCCGCTCGGCAGCCAGGCCTTCATTCCGCTGTCGCCGCGGCCATTCCTGGTTGTCGTCTGCCATGACACTCAGGACGGCCCAGGCGAGCCGCACGCCTTCATCACCGCGCCCGGGCAGGGCATCAACTACCGGCGCAACCTCTGGCACGGCGTGCTGACGCCGATCGGCGAGGAACAGGACTTCCTCATCGTCGACCGCGGCGGCGACGGCGCCAACCTCGAAGAGTGCCATTTCTCGCACCCTTACGAGATCCATCTTCCCTGAAAGCTGCCAGTTTTCCCCGATGACAGACATTTCGCTGATCGACCGCCTGCTCGACGTTATCGAGCACGATATCGTGCCGAAGACCGCTGAAGGCGTTGCCCATGGCAACAAACTCTTCGGCGCCGCCATCCTGCGGAAAGACGACCGCTCGCTGGTGATTGCCGAAACCAACAACGAGATCGAAAATCCGCTCTGGCATGGCGAAATGCACTGCCTGAAGCGATTTTACGAAATGCCAAAAGCCGAGCGCGTCGACACCAGGGATGCACTGTTCCTGGCCACGCACGAGCCCTGCTCGCTGTGCCTGTCGGCGATCACCTGGACCGGCTTCGACAATTTCTACTACCTCTTTAGCCACGAGGACTCGCGCGACAGCTTCGCCATCCCGCATGACCTGAAGATTCTCAAAGAGGTCTTCACACTCGATCCCGGCGGCTACAATGCCGAGAACGCCTACTGGAAGAGCTTTTCCATACGCCGGCTGGTGCGCGCTTTGCCCGGGTCGGAACGCAGGCGGCTGGAGGCGCGCATCGGCCAAATCTCCGCCCTTTATGACGCGCTCTCCGGTACATACCAGGCGAGCAAGGCCGATAACGACATTCCGCTGAACTGACGCTTTGATCTGACGCTTATTGACCAGCCGATTTCGCCGGCTGGCCCACGACGCTTCGGCGACGGTTCCATCATGTGCCTTGCATGAAAACCGTCACAGAATTCCCCCGCAAGGTCGTCGAATTTCCCGATATGGGCATCGTCATGCCGGATGGCTGCCGGCTGTCGGCGCGCATATGGATGCCTGAGGATGCCGGCGACAACCCGGTGCCGGCGGTCCTCGAGCATTTGCCCTACCGCAAGCGCGACGGCACCATCTTCCGCGATCAGCTGACGCATCCCTATTTCGCCGGACACGGCTATGCCTCGATCCGCGTCGACATGCGCGGCAACGGCGATTCCGAAGGGCTGATGGACGACGAATATTCCGAGCAGGAATTGCAGGACGCCTGCGACGTCATCGCCTGGGCGGCCGCGCAGCCCTGGTGCAACGGCAATGTCGGCATGATGGGCATATCCTGGGGCGGCTTCAACTGCCTGCAGGTCGCGGCAAAGCAGCCGCCGGCGCTGAAGGCGGTGATCAGCCTGTGCTCGACCGTCGACCGCTATGCCGACGACATCCACTACAAGGGCGGCTGCCTGCTGCTCGAGAATTTCGGCTGGGCCTCGACGATGCTCTCCTACTCGTCGCGGCCGCCGGATCCGGAAATCGCCGGCGGCAACCGCTGGCGCGATCTGTGGCTGAGCCGTCTGGAGAACCAGGCTTTTCTCGCGCCGCTATGGCTCAGCCACCAGCATCGCGATGCCTACTGGAAACGCGGCTCGATCTGCGAGGACTTTTCGGCCGTTAAGGCGGCAGTGCTGTCGATCGGCGGTTGGCATGACGGCTACCGCAACACGATCTCCAATCTTGTCACCAACATCCAGGCGCCGGTGAAGGGCATCGTCGGCCCCTGGATCCACAAATATCCGCATTACGCGGCACCCAATCCGGCCATCGGTTTCCTGCAGGAGGCGCTGCGCTGGTGGGACCGCTGGCTGAAGGGCGCGGCGACCGGCGTCGAGGCCGACCCGGACTACCGCGCCTATGTGATGGATAGCGTGCGTCCGGCCCGCTGGCATCCCGAACGGCCAGGCCGCTGGATTGCGGAACAGCAATGGCCCTCGCCCAACATCAAGATCAAGGCAACCGGGCTCATTCCCGAGGGCGTCGGGCCGGCAATCGTCGCCTCGCCGCAAAGTTGCGGGCTTGCCGGCGGCGAGTATTTTCCCTTCACCTTCGGTCCGGAACTGCCGGGCGACCAGCGCTCCGACGACGCGCTTTCGGTATGCTTCGACCAGGTCGAACTCGAGGAGGCGATCGACATCGTCGGCGCGCCTGAAGTCGAAGTACGGGTTGCCTCGGACCGCCGCCAGGCCAACCTCGCGGTGCGTCTCTGCGACGTGCATCCGGACGGCGCCTCGGAGCTGATCTCCTATGGCGTGCTCAACCTCACCCACCGCAACTCGCACGAGTTCCCGGAAGCGCTGGTGCCAGGCGAGACGGTCTCGGCACGCGTCGTGCTCGACCAGTGCGCCTATCGGGTGCCGGCCGGCCACCGGCTGCGGGTCGCCGTCTCGACCGCCTACTGGCCGATGATCTGGCCTTCGCCGGAGCCGGCGACGCTCGAACTGTCGGCCGCGACGCTCAAGCTGCCGCTGCGCCCGCCGGCGACGGCCGACGAGGTGTCGTTCCTCGAACCGGAAGGGGCTACGCCCTGGGCGACCGAGACGATCAGGCCGACCAATTCCGAGCGGCATATCCACCGCAACGAAAAGACCGGCGTCGTCACGCTTGCCGTAACGGACGATTTCGGCGAGGTGCGCGACCTGGAGCACGGGCTGGTCCACGGCAGCATGGTCAGGGAGACATGGGCGATCCAACCCGACGATCCCCTGTCGGCGACGGGCAGCACGCATTGGACGCAGACATTGTCGCGAAATGAATGGTCGGTGCGGACCGAGACCTTCGCCGAGATGCGCTCGGACGCGCAAGACTTCATCCTCAGCGCCAGAATCGAGGCCTATGAGGGCGAAAAACTGGTGTTCGAGCGCGATTTCAAACGACGCTCTCGTGTGAGCGCTGACAAGATTGGTCCAAATGCGACGCGCCATTTACGCCACGGCATGTCGCATTCGGTCTTGCTTACAGCTTTCCGTTGCGCTCATTATCCCTCACAAGAACAAGAACCGACCACTTGGTCGTACCATCAGAGTGAGGAACCCATAATGACAAACGAACTCGACTATCTCAGCCGGCGCGTCGCTGCCGGAAAGCTCAGCCGCCGCGACTTCCTTGGCCGCGCCGCCGCGCTCGGCGTCACCGCGCCCTTCGCCAACTCGCTGCTTTCGAGCGCTGCCCGGGCTGCCGGCCCCGTCAAGGGCGGCACGCTGAAGGCCGGCCTAGTGGGCGGTGAATCCACCAACAGCCTCGACCCGGCCCTGATGATGACCCAGGTGCCCTTCGCCTTCGGCAAGTGCTGGGGCGAAATGATCGTCGAGCTGTCGCCCGACGGCAAGCTCGAGAACCGCATCGCCGAGGAAATCGGCTCTTCCGACGACGCCAAGGTCTGGACGCTCAAGATCCGCGACGGCATCGAATTCCACAACGGCAAGACGGTGACCGCCCAGGACGTGGCCGCCACGCTGGAGCGCCATTCGGACGAGAAGTCGAAGTCCGGCGCGCTCGGCTACATGAAGGGCATCGAGACCATCAAGGTCAACGGCAAGGAAGTGGTGCTGACCCTCAAGGAAGCCAACGCCGACCTTCCCTATCTGCTCAGCGACTATCACCTGATCGTCCAGCCGAATGGCGGCAAGGACAAACCCGACGCCGGCATCAGCGCCGGCCCTTACAAGGTCAAGGTCAACGAGCCCGGCGTGCGCCATGTCGGCGAACGCTTCGCCAACTACTGGCAGGGCGACAAGATGGGCCATGCCGACCAGGTCGAAGTCGTCGTCATCAACGACGCGACGGCGCGCACGGCGGCCCTGCAGGGCGGTCAGGTCAACATGATCAACCGCGTCGAGCCGAAGATCGTCGACCTGATCAAGCGCGTGCGGGGCGTCACCATCCGCAACCACTCCGGTCCCGGCCACTACGTGTTCATCATGCATTGCAACACGGCGCCGTTCGACAACAACGACCTCAGGATGGCGCTGAAGCTGGCGATCAACCGCGAAGAGATGCTGAACAAGGTTCTGCGCGGCTACGGCTCGCTCGGCAACGACTTCCCGATCAACGCCTCCTACCCGCTGTTCACAGAGATCGAGCAGCGCAAATACGATCCCGACAAGGCCAAGTTCCACTACAAGAAGTCGGGTCACGACGGCGCCGTGCTGCTCAGGACGTCGGACGTCGCCTTCCCCGGCGCGGTCGATGCCGCGCAGCTCTATCAGCAGAGCGCGGCCAAGGCCGGCATCAAGCTGGAAATCAAGCGCGAGCCCGGCGACGGCTACTGGAACGAAGTCTGGAACAAGCAGCCCTTCTGCGCTTCCTATTGGGGCGGCCGCTCGACGCAGGACCAAATGTACTCGACCGCCTACCTGTCGAGCGCCGACTGGAACGACACGCGGTTCAAGCGGCCGGACTTCGACAAGATGGTGCTGGCGGCGCGCGCCGAGCTCGACGAGGCCAAGCGCAAGCAGATGTACCATGACATGGCTGTGATGGTGCGTGACGAGGGCGGCTTGATCCTGCCGATGTTCAACCAGTTCATCGACGCAACTGGTCCCAAGGTCGGTGGCTGGGTGGACGATCCGCATCAGGAGCTGATGAACGGCTACGCCTTGGCGAAGTGCTGGATGGAAGCCTAAGGTCCGGCCTTGCGGAGATGTCCTCACCCGTCGTGAAACTGGTGGCCCAGCGCGTTGCGCTGGGCATCCTCCTTCTGCTGGCCGTTTCGGTCCTGATCTTCGCCGGCACGCAGATCCTGCCCGGCGACGTCGCCCAAGCCATCCTCGGACAATCGGCGACGCCGGAGTCGCTCGCCAATCTGCGCGAACAGCTCGGACTCAATCAGCCTGCCTATATCCGCTACTTCCACTGGCTGGGCGGCGTGCTCACCGGCGATCTCGGCACGGCGATGTCGAGCGGCCAGGACATCGCGACATCGATCAAGGAACGGCTGTGGAACACCTTGTTCCTGGCCTTCTGGGCGGCAATCGTGGCCATTCCGCTGGCGATCACGCTTGGCCTGATCGCGGTGCGCTACCGCAATGGCTGGGTCGACAAGATGATCTCCGGCGTGGCGCTCGCCTCGACCTCGTTCCCGGAATTCTTCATCGGCTACCTGCTGGTCTTCTACTTCGCGGTCGAGCATCAATGGTTTCCCGCCATCTCGACCGTCTATGACGGAATGTCGTTAGGCGAGCGCTTGCAGGCGATCGCGCTGCCGGCGGCGGCGCTGACGCTGGTGGTGCTGGCCCACATGATGCGCATGACGCGAGCGGCCATCCTCAACGTCATGCAATCGGCCTATGTCGAGACGGCGGAACTCAAGGGGCTTTCGGCTTTCGCGGTCATCCGCAAGCATGCCTTCCCGAACGCGATCGCGCCGATCATCAATGTCGTCATGCTGAACCTCGCCTATCTCGTGGTCGGCGTCGTCGTGGTCGAGGTGATCTTCGTCTATCCGGGCATGGGGCAATATCTCGTCGACCATGTCACCAAGCGTGACGTTCCCGTCGTCCAGGCGGTCGGCCTGATCTTTGCGGCCGTCTATATCGCCCTCAACATCATCGCGGACATTGCGGCGATCGTCGCCAATCCGCGGCTCAGGCATCCGAAGTAGGGGGCGCCGGTATGCTCGATATCAGACGCACTCCTGTCGCGGCGCTGATCGGCATTGTGCTGACGACGCTGTTCGTGCTGGCGGCGGTCTTGGCGCCATGGATCGCCCCGCACGGCAATGCCGAGATCGTCAGCGACGTCCCTTGGGAACCGATGTCATCGGTGCACCTGTTGGGCACCGACAATCTCGGCCGCGATCTCCTGTCCCGCATGATCTATGGCGCCCGCATCACGCTGTTCATCGCCGTGCTGGCCACCGCGCTGTCCTTTTCGCTCGGCGCCATTCTGGGCTTTTCGGCGGCGGTGTTCGGCGGCTGGTTCGACACAATGCTGTCGCGCCTCGTCGACCTGCTGATGTCCATCCCGACGCTGATCATGGGCCTGGTCGTCCTGTCGGTGCTGCCGTCCAACCTGGTGACGCTGATCCTGGTGATGGGCATCCTCGATTCGACCCGCGTCTACCGCTTGTCGCGCGCGGTGGCGGTCGACATCAACGTCATGGACTATGTCGAGGCCGCGAAACTGCGCGGCGAAGGCAGCGGCTGGATCATTTTCCGCGAGATTCTGCCGAACGCGCTGTCGCCCCTGGTCTCGGAACTCGGCCTGCGCTTCATCTATGCGGTGCTTTTCCTGTCGACGCTCTCCTTCCTCGGCCTCGGAGTGCAGCCGCCGGACGCCGACTGGGGCGGCATGGTGAAGGAGAACAAGGACGGCATCGTCTTCGGCATCCCGGCGGCGCTCATCCCGGCGGCAGCGATCGCGGCTCTGGCGATCTCGGTCAATCTTGTCGCCGACTGGGTGCTCAACCGCACGACCAGCCTGAAGGGAGGGCGCGGGTGATGGCTGACAGCAAAGCAAATTCCGGCCGACTCCTCGACATCCGCAATCTGCGCATCGAGGCGACCGTCTACCCGCCCGGCGAGGCGCCGAAGACCATCACCCTTGTCCATGATGTCTCGCTGACGCTGGAGAAGGGCAAGGTGCTCGGCTTGATCGGCGAATCCGGCGCCGGCAAGTCGACGATCGGCCTGTCCTCCATGGGCTATGGCCGGGGCGGCGTGCGCATTACCGGCGGCGAGGTGATCCTCAACGGCCGCGATATACTGAAGGGCGGCAAGGAGGGCTTGCGCAAGCTGCGCGGCCGCGAAGTGTGCTATGTCGCCCAGTCGGCGGCGGCGGCCTTCAATCCGGCGCACCGGCTGATGGACCAGGTGGTGGAGGCGACGCTTCTGCACGGCACGGCAACCCGGGCCGAGGCCGAAAAGCGAGCCGTCGCGCTGTTCAAGAAGCTCAGCCTGCCCAATCCGGAAACGATCGGTGAGCGCTTCCCCCACCAGGTCTCCGGCGGCCAGTTGCAGCGCGTCATGACGGCGATGGCGCTTTGCTCCGAGCCCGACCTGATCGTCTTCGACGAGCCGACCACGGCGCTCGACGTGACGACGCAGATCGATGTGCTGGCGGCGATCAAGGACGCCATCCGCGATACCCATGTGGCGGCTTTATACATCACCCACGACCTCGCCGTGGTGGCGCAGGTAGCGGACGAGATCATGGTGCTGCGCCATGGCCGGCTGGTCGAATGGGGCGGTACTCGCCAGATCATCAAGGAGCCGCGCCAGGAATATACCAACGCGCTGGTCTCGGTGCATGAGATCGAGCACAACGAACAGCAGCCCGGCACCACACCGATGCTCTCGGTGAAGAACGTGACGGCCGCCTATGGCGGCGGTCTCGTCAAGGTGCTGAAGAACGTCTCGGTCGACATCTACCCGGGCCAGACGCTGGCCGTCGTCGGCGAGAGCGGTTCCGGCAAATCGACGCTGGCGCGCGCCATCACCGGCCTCCTGCCGCCCGAGCAGGGCAGCGTCTTCTTCGACGGCCGAACGCTTGGCAACAGGCTCGCCGACCGGCCGAAGGAGGATCTGCGCCAGTTGCAGATGATCTACCAGATGGCCGATGTCGCGATGAACCCGCGCCAGACCGTGGGAACGATCATCGGCCGGCCGCTCGAGTTCTATTTCGGCATAAGAGGCCGCGAGCGCGACAAGCGCGTCGCCGAGCTGCTCGACCAGATCGAGATGGGAAAGGGCTTCATCGACCGCTATCCGGCCGAGCTTTCGGGCGGCCAGAAGCAGCGCGTCTGCATCGCCCGTTCGCTGGCCGCCAAGCCGAAGCTGATCATCTGCGACGAGGTGACCTCGGCGCTCGATCCGCTGGTCGCCCACGGCATCCTCAAGCTGCTGCTCAACCTGCAGCAGATCGAGAAAGTGGCTTATCTCTTCATCACCCACGACCTCGCGACAGTGAAGTCGATCGCCGATTCGATCGCGGTCATGTATCGCGGCGAGGTCGTCCGCTACGGCTCCAAGAGCAAGGTGCTGGCGCCGCCCTTCGATGCCTATACCGACCTTCTCTTGTCCTCCGTCCCCGAAATGGAGATCGGCTGGCTGGAGAAGGCGATTGCCGGCCGGCGCATGGAAAGCGCCGGCAACTAAGCTGGCTAGCTCTTCGCTGCACTTCTCGGACTTGGCCGGACCGGTCAAGCCCGCCGATCTCTCCCGCCAGACCGCATGGAATTGCCCGTGGCGCTTAAATCCAAATTGCTGCTCATCATCCTTGACGGCGTGCCCTACCGGAACTGGCGCCGGCTCATGGGCAATCTCGAAGGCTGGGTACAGTCTGGTGAGGCGCAAGTGTGGAGAATGCGCTCCGTGCTGCCGTCAACATCGGCCTGCTGCTACGCCTCGATCCATACCGGGGTCACGCCGCAGGTTCATGGCATCCTCTCCAACGAGAACCGGTTCCGGGTCAGGCAGCCCGATATCTTCTCGGAGGTCAGCAAGGCCGGCGGCAGGACCGGGGCGGTGACGCATTCCTACTGGTCGGAATTCTTCCGCTCCTATCCATTCGATCTCGTCGAGGACATGGAATTCGACGAGCCTGGCGGGCCGATCACGCATGGCCGCTTCCACACCATGACCGGCTACAATCTCAAGAACCAGATGACGCCGAGCGATGTCGACCTGTTCGCGACATTGACCATGCTCACCCGCCGCCACGGCATCGACTACGGCGTCCTGCACAGCTGCACGCTGGACTCGATGGGCCATCGCTTCGGCCACGACTGCCACGAGATGGATCATGCCTGCTACGCGATGGACGGTATGCTCGCCGCCTTCCTGCCCGGCTGGCGCGAAGCCGGCTATGAAGTCATCGTCACCGCCGATCACGGCCAGACGGACCGCGGCCATCACGGCGGGCATGACGACGAGATGCAGGATTTCGCGCTCTACTATTTCGGGCCGGCGAAGGGTCCAGAAGCCGACGCGCTGCTCGACCAGCTGCAGCTCGCGCCGACGGTGCTGAGCCGGCTCGGCGTGGAGGTGCCGGCGACGATGAAGGGGAAGGTGTTTTTGATTTAGCTTCCCCTTCTCCCCTTGTGGGAGAAGGTGTCGCCAAAGGCGACGGATGAGGGGTGTTCCAGTGAACGCCAACGCCTCACTCCGCTGGAACACCCCTCAACCGTCTCGGCGCTCCGCGCCGATCCACCTTCTCCCACAAGGGGAGAAGGGGGCGCCACCTCTGGCAACCTCTCAGCTCTTCGGTTAGCTTCCGAAAATTCCTTGGCGGAGGATGAACCTTTTTGGACCGACCAGCGACAGAGCCACGAGGAGCCAGGCGGCTCGACCGGCCATGAACGCGGCGACCGAAACCGATCGCGCGCTTGTAGACCGGGTCGCGAAGGGCGACCGGGCCGCCGTGCGGCTCCTGTTCATGCGTCACCACGCGCGGATCTACCGTTTCGTGGCGCGCCAGACGGGATCGGACATGATGGCCGACGATATCACCAACGAGGTCTTTCTCGAGCTGTGGCGCCAAGCGCCGGGCTTCGAAGGCCGCTCCGAAGTCTCGACCTGGCTGCTCGGCATCGCCCGCTTCAAGGCACTGTCCTTGCTGCGCAAGAAGAAGGAAGACTGGATCGACGACGATGACGCGGCGCAGGTTCCCGACAGCGCCGACACGCCGGAAGTGGTCACCATGAAGGAAGACAAGGCCGCCGCCTTGCGCCGCTTTGTCGATGCCTTGCCGGAGGAACACCGCACGGTGATCGACCTTGCCTATTACCATGGCCAGTCGGTGACCGAGATCGGCGAGGTGCTCAACATCCCGGTTGCCACTGTCAAGACCAGGATGTTCTACGCCCGCAAGAAACTCGGTGAGGCCCTCAAGGCGGCCGGTTACGACAGGGGGTGGCCATGAGCGCCGCTGAAAAGATGTCGCGCCGCGACGAGATGGAAACACTGCTGCCGTTCTACCTCAACGGTTCGCTGGAAGGCGCAGAACTCGAAGCCGTCGAGGAATGGCTGGCCTCCGATCCTGCGGCGATGGCCGCGCTCGGCGAGGCGGAAGCCGAATTCTCCGGCACCGCCGCCGCCAACGAGGCGATCCGACCGCCGGCCGACGCGCTCTCCCGCTTTGCAAGGGCGCTCGACGCCGAGGCCGGTCCGGCGCGCGCGCCCGCCGGCCAGTCATGGCTGGCGAAGGTCTTCGGCCGGGTCACGGCAATCCCCTCGGGCGTCGCCTGGGCGGCGGCCGCGGCGCTGCTTGCGCTGGTCGTGGCGCAGTCTTTCGAGCGGCCGGGCGGCAAGGGCAACGACTTTGAAATCGCCGGCGCTCAGGATGATCTGGCAAACCTGCCCTTCGCCCTGGTCAAGTTCAAGCCGGATGCCAGGATGTCGGACATCGCCGCCTTCCTTGGGCAGAACGGGCTGAAGATCGCCGGCGGGCCGACCGCCGACGATGTGTTTCACGTGACAATCCCGGCCAGCACGGCGGCCGACTACGACAAGCTCGTCGGCCTTATTGCCGCCCAGCCTTTCGCGGAAGCTGTGGTGCAGGGAAGGAAACCGGTCGATGGCGGCTAAGGCGGTCGTTCTTCATGCGGCAATCCTCGCGGCGACATTTGTAGGCGCTCCCGCCGTGGCGCAGACCAACGATCCGAACCTCTCGCAAAAGCAGATCGACTGCCTCAACCGGACGACGGCGGCCGGCGCTGACTGCGACGAGGACGGCGTCAGGAATGGCGGCGGGAAATCCGGCGCGGGCAATGCCGCCGTTGGCGCTGTGTTCCTGCCGGCGCTGATCGTCGACCTGTTCCCGAATCCGCCGGCACGGCCGACGCCTGCGCCAACGCAGCCGGCGCCTCCAAAGAGTCCAACAAGCACAGCGGCGCCCGCTCCGCCGCCAAGCGGCCCCATCACATCGCCTACCGGGCTCAATGTCGTCGCGCCGCCGCGTGCGGTCAGTGGCGAGTTCGTGCCCGACGAGGTGCTGGTGACGGTCGCCGGCGATGCCGGCGCGGTGCAGCAGATCGCCACCACCTTCGGCCTTCAGGTGCGCTCGCAGCGCCAGTCGCGGCTGCTCGGCACAACGCTGGTGCGCTACGGCATTCCGGACGGACGGCCGGTCGGCGTCGTGCTGGCGCAGCTTGCCGCCGACGGGCGCACGCAGCGGCGTGAGCCCAACCACATCTATTCGCTGCAGCAGGCCGCCGGCATCGTGAACTATGCCTTCGAGCGCATCGCGCTCGATTCGAAACAGGCGAGCGGCGAGAACGTGCGCGTCGCCGTCATCGACACCGGCATCGACGATACCAACCCAGCGCTGAAAGGCGTGATCGCCGGCCAGTTCGACGCCATGCCGAACGTGCCGATCAAGAAGCGCGACCACGGCACCTCCGTCGACGGGCTGATCGCCGGCGTCGGCGCGCTGGAAGGCATGGCGCCGGGCGCCAAGATCTATCACGCACGGGCCTTCGAGGGCGGCAAGTCGAGTATGGACGTCATCCTGTCGGCGCTCGACTGGGCGGCTGAACAGGACGTGCGCATCATCAATATGAGCTTCGTCGGGCCGAAGAACGACCTCCTCGGCACCGCCTGCCGCAATGCGCGCGCGCTCGGCATGGTGCTGGTCGCAGCGGCCGGCAACAACGGGCCGAAAGCGCCTTATGGCTATCCGGCAGCCTTCGACGGGGTCATCGCGGTCACCGCGACCGACGCCAAGGACGGGCTGATGCCGCAAGCCAATCGCGGCGCCTATGTCTTCCTCTCGGCGCCGGGCGTTGAGATGGTTGCGCCGAGCGGCACCGGCTCGGACGTGGTGACCGGCACCTCCTTCGCCGCCGCGATCGTCTCAGGCGCGATCGCCAACCTGATCCATGCCGCGCCCGACCGCTCGGCCGATGAGATCGAGAAGGCGCTGGCGGCCACGGCCAAGGATCTCGGCCCGAAGGGGCGGGACAATGACTTCGGCTATGGGCTGTTGGATATAAAAGCAGCTGGGGCTGCGAAGAAATAGGCTCCCGAAAATCTGTGGCGCCGGCGGGACAGCACCCCCCTCTGGCCTGCCGGCCATCTCCCCCGCAAGGGGGGAGATCAGCAGTTTCAGCGGCGACCCCGCTCCTCAAAGTCGAGTATTGGCGAATACGGCTGCGACGTCCAATCTCCCCCTTGCGGGGGAGATGTCCGGCAGGACAGAGGGGGTGCGACGGAACTCAACGCGTCTCGTCTGTCGGAACACGATCCCTACACCGGCGCGCCGGCCACCGATCCCCGCACGACCAGATCGACCGGCCAGACCTCGCCGCGCGCGCCCTCTTCCAGCCCTGATATGCGCGCCGCCAGCCGCTCGGCAACACGCGCGCCGGCAAGGCGGATCGAGGAGCGGGTGGTCGAGAGCGGCACCGGGAAATTCTCCGGCCGCAGCCAGGGAAAGACGTCGTCATGGGCGACCAGCGACAGATCGCCCGGAATGGTCAGGCCGAGATCGCGCACGGCGCGGACGACGCCGAGCGCCATGATGAGACTGGAGCAGACGATCGCCGTCGGGGCTCCGCTTTCTTCGAGCAGGCGGCGGGCGGCGCGATAGCCATTTTCCTCGGTCATGGTCGTGGAACAGATGTGGCGCTCGCCCAGTGTCAGTCCGCTGGCGGCAAGCGCCCGGCGCACGCCGCGCTCGCGATGGATGGCGAAGGTCTCGCGGTCATCGCCGTTGATCAGCGCCAGCCGCTTGTGGCCGAGCTGGACGAGAAGCCTGGCCGCTTCGTGGAAGGCGCCCTCGTTGTCGATATCGAGATAGGGATAGTCGAACTCAAAGCCCTCGCTGCGGCCATGGACGATGAAGGGGATGCCCAGTGTGTTGACCAGCGCCAGCCGCCGGTCGGCCGGGCGTGGCGAGGAAATGTAGACGGCGTCGACCTGCCGGTTGGCGACGATGCGCCGATAGGTCGTCTCCTGGTCGTCGGCGTCGGCCGGCGAGAGCACCAGATCGAGCTCGTGCGAGCGGGCATAGTCGCCGAGACCCGAAAGAAACTCGACGAAATGCGGATCGATGTCGACGGCGTTGCCGGTCGGCAGCACATAGCCGATCATTCCCGATTTGCCGGTGGCCAGCCGCCTCGCGCTGGGGTTCGGCCGGTAGCCGTGGCGCTTAGCGGCATCCATCACGCGACGCCGCGTCTCCTCGCTGACCTCCGGGTAGCCGTTCAGCGCCCGGCTTACCGTGGTTTGCGAAAGCGACAGCATGTGCGAGAGTTGCTTGAGGTTCATCGAGGCCTCCAGCCTCAAAGCGCTTTCAATTTGAATCGATCCGAGGATCGCTGGCACCGTCGTCGGAACGTCATGACCTTAGGGGCCGCCACAGGCAGTTTGAAGCCGAAATTGCTGCTGCAGCGCCGAAAAAGCTTGCTGCATTGCACTTTTTCCTTCACTCGCAAGCGGGTTTAAATCGATTAGCACGGCCGACCTCTTGACTCCCGCATGATTCAATGGCGAGATCAGATTTAGCCAAAGCGCTTTGGAAGACTCTTCGAAAGGTTGCGGTTGCCTTCTCGCTGAGTCACAGTTCCGTGGGCGTCGGCGGACGAGATGGAGGTTTCGTCCGAACTGTCTCAACACTGGGAGGACTGCCATGAAGAAAATGCTTCTCTTGGGTGCTGCGTTCGCTGCGCTCACCCTTGGCCTGCCGGCACATGCCGAACTGAAATTCAAGCCGGGCGAGGATTCGAAGTTTCATTGGGCGAATTACGACGATCTCAAGAAGGTCGACCTCAAGGGCGAAACGCTGACCATCTTCGGTCCGTGGCGCGGCGAGGACGAGACGCTCGTGCGTTCGGTGCTCGACTATTTCTCCGAGGCGACGGGAGCGGAGGTCAAATACTCCTCGTCCGAGAATTATGAGCAGCAGATCGTCATCGACACACAGGCCGGCAGCCCGCCCAACATCGCCATCCTGCCACAGCCGGGACTGATCCAGGATCTCGCTTCCAAGGGTGTGCTGACCCCGCTGGGCGACGACGTCGCCGCCTGGATCAAGGAAAATTATGCCGCCGGCGACTCCTGGGCCAAGCTCGGCACCTATACGGGCAAGGACGGCAAGCCGGGCTTCTATGCCTTTCCCTACAAGATCGACGTGAAAGGTCTGGTCTGGTACTCGCCAGATAATTTCGAGGAGGCAGGCTACAAAGTTCCGAAGACTCAGGAGGAACTGGCCGATCTCGAAAAGAAGATCATTGCCGACGGCGGCAAGCCCTGGTGCATCGGCCTGGGTTCTGGCGGCGCCACCGGCTGGCCGGCGACCGACTGGGTCGAGGACATCATGCTGCGCACCCAGCCGCCGGAAGTCTACGACAAATGGGTGAAGAACGAGATTCCCTTCACCGATCCGGCCGTGGTCAACGCCCTCGACATCTTCGGCAAGATCGCAACCGACGACAAGATGGTCGACGGCGGTGCCAAGGCAGTCGCCGCAACCGACTTCCGCGACAGCCCGAAGGGCCTCTTTACGGTGCCGCCGAAGTGCTACATGCACCATCAGGCATCGTTCATTCCTTCGTTCTTCCCGGAGAATGTGAAGCTCGGCCAGGATGCGGACTTCTTCCCCTACCCGCCCTATGCCTCGAAGCCGGAACTGGGCACGCCGCTGGAAGTGGCCGGAACGCTGGTGATGATCACCAAGGATTCCAAGGCTTCGCGTGAGTTCATCAAGTTCCTCGAGATGCCGCTCGCGCATGAATTGTGGATGGCGCAGAAGAGCTTCGTCACGCCCTTCAAAGGAGCCAACAAGGACGCCTATGGCAGCGACGCGCTGAAGAAGCAGGGCGAGATCCTGGTCGGGGCCACCACGGTGCGTTTCGACGGCTCGGACCTGATGCCCGGCAAGGTCGGCGCAGGCTCCTTCTGGACCGGCATGATCGACCTGGTCGGCGGCAAGTCCGCCCAGGACGTCGCCGCCGATATCCAGAAGAGCTGGGATGCCATCAAGTAAGCAGAGAGGCCGCCGCGCGCGACCCGAGACTTTCCTCATCCTCCTACTGGATCCGGGCTACGGCCCGGGTCCGACCGGCAACGCACGCCGGAAGCCTTCGCGTTCCGAATAACTGAAAGTCGGCGCATGCGGCTGCCAGCCTTGGCCGGCCGGTCATGCCCAGGGAGAGGGACCCATGGCGGCTCAGATTTTCTCGGCCATATTCGTCATCATCATCGGCGTCGGCGGCTGTGTCGCGTATTTCTGGGGCGCCAACAAGCTGCTCGATTTCATCTTTCCGTCGCGCGGCGTCTCCGGCAGCGCCGCCGTCGACAATCTGCGCCGGCAAGGGCTGGTGCGGCCATGGCTGTTCGTCGGGCCGGCGATGATCATCCTGACCATCTATCTGATCTATCCGGTGATCGAGACGCTGCGGCTCTCTTTTCTCGACCGCGGCGGCGAGCATTTCGTCGGCCTCGCCAACTACCAATGGGCGTTCAGCGACCAGGATTTCCGCAACTCGATTTTCAACAACATCCTATGGCTGGCGGTGGTGCCGGCGGCCTGCACCTTCCTCGGCCTGATCATCGCCGTGCTCACCGACAAGATCTGGTGGGGGACGATCGCCAAGAGCCTGATCTTCTTGCCGCTGGCGATCTCTTTCGTCGGCGCCAGCGTGATCTGGAAATTCATCTACGAGTATCGCGGCGAGGGGCAGGTGCAGATCGGCCTGCTCAACGCCATCATCCAGTATTTCGGCGGCCAGCCGCAGGTCTGGATATCGCTGCCGTTCTGGAACAATTTCTTCCTGATGGTGATCCTGATCTGGATCCAGACAGGGTTCGCCATGGTGATCCTGTCGTCGGCCTTGCGCGGCATTCCGGAAGAGACGCTGGAGGCGGCCGTCATCGACGGCGCCAACCCGTTCCAGATCTTCTGGAAGATCATGGTGCCGCAGATCTGGGGGACGATCGCAGTTGTCTGGACCACCATCACCATCCTGGTGCTGAAAGTGTTCGACATCGTGCTGACCATGACCAACGGCCAATGGAACAGCCAGGTGCTCGCCAATCTGATGTTCGACTGGATGTTCCGCGGCGGCGGCGATTTCGGCCGCGGTGCCACGATCGCCATCATCATCATGATCGCGGTCATCCCGATCATGGTCTGGAACATTCGCCAGGCCAACAAAGAGACGGGAGGACACTGAGATGGCTGCGACCCGCGGAAAGTCCTTTGTCGGCCGATTCGGCGTTCATCTCGCCGTGCTGGTCTTCGTCGTCATCTGGACCATCCCGACACTCGGCATCCTCGTGTCGTCGCTGCGCGACAAGGACCAGATCATCGCGTCGGGTTGGTGGAACTCCTTCTCAAGCTCCAGCCAGACCGAGGCTGGGCGTCTGCCGGCTGCGTCCGCACAAACCCAGAAGGACGGCAAATACGTCATCGAAGGCAACGTCTTCGGCGACGGCGCCAAGCGTGCGATCAGCGCCTTCGGCACCAAGGCGGCGGCGCCGACACAATACAAGGCCGGCACGGCTGCCGATCTCGGCGATGGGGTGTCGCTGCAGGTCAACGCCGACGGCACGTTCGTGCTGTCTTCGCCGAAGCCCTTCGAAGGCGATCGCGGCCAGCGTGTCTATTATGCCTCCTCGGCGCCGCCGAAATTCACCACGGAAAACTACGAGAACGTGCTTCTGTCGCAAGGTATCGGCCGCTCCTTCATGAACTCGCTGACCGTGACCATTCCGGCGACGGTGATCCCGATCCTGATCGCGGCCTTCGCCGCCTATGCGTTGGCCTGGATGCGCTTTCCCGGAAGGGCGCTGCTGATTGCGGTGATCATCGGCCTGCTCGTGGTGCCGCTGCAGATGTCGCTGATCCCGCTGCTCAAGCTCTACAACGGCGTCGGGACCTTCTTCGGTGTGCCGTCGAAAACCTATCTCGGCATCTGGCTGGCGCATACCGGCTTCGGCCTGCCCTTCGCCATCTACCTGCTTAGAAGCTATATCGCCGGCCTGCCGCGCGAGATCATGGAATCGGCACGGATCGACGGCGCCAGCGATTTCGAGATCTTCGTCAAGATCGTGCTGCCGCTGTCATTCCCGGTGCTTGCCTCCTTCGCCATCTTTCAATTCCTGTGGGTGTGGAACGATCTGTTGGTGGCGATGGTTTTCCTCGGCACGGCGCCCGACCAGATCGTGCTGACGGCGCAACTCAACGCGCTGCTCGGCTCGAGAGGCGGCAATTGGGAAATCCTCACGACATCGGCCTTCATCACCATCATCGTGCCGCTGATCGTGTTCTTCTCACTGCAGCGCTATTTCGTCCGCGGGCTGCTTGCCGGCTCGGTGAAAGGAGGTTGAGACAATGCAATCGGCTTTGAAGACGAGTTCGAGACCGGACCCCGCCGTAGACCGCGACTGGTGGCGGGGCGCGGTGATCTACCAGATCTATCCGCGCTCTTATCAGGACTCGAACGGCGACGGCATCGGCGACCTGCAAGGCATTGTCCGGCGGCTGCCCTACATCGCCTGGCTCGGCGTCGACGCCATCTGGATCTCGCCCTTCTTCAAATCGCCGATGAAGGATTTCGGCTACGACGTGTCGGACTATTGCGACGTCGATCCGATGTTCGGCACGCTGGCCGACTTCGACGCGCTGGTGGCGGAAGCCCATCGGTTGGGCCTCAAGGTGATGATCGACGAGGTGCTGTCGCACACCGCCGACATCCACCCCTGGTTCAATGAAAGCCGCTCCAGCCGGACCAATCCGAAAGCCGACTGGTATGTGTGGGCGGACTCCAAGCCCGACGGCACGCCGCCCAACAACTGGCTGTCGATCTTCGGCGGCTCGGCCTGGCAATGGGATACAAGCCGCCAGCAATATTACATGCATAATTTCCTGGCCGAGCAGCCCGATCTCAACTTCCACAACGCCGAGGTCCAGGACGCGCTGCTCAACATCACCCGCTTCTGGCTGGAGCGCGGCGTCGACGGCTTTCGGCTCGACACCATCAATTTCTACTTCCACAGCCTGGGGCTGGAGGACAACCCGCCGCTGCCGCCGGAAGAGCGCAACGACCAGACGGCGCCGGCCGTGAACCCCTACAATTACCAGGACCATATCTACGACAAGAGCCGGCCGGAGAATCTCGGTTTCCTTGAGCGCTTCCGCGCGCTGCTCGACGAATATCCGGCGCAAGCCGCCGTCGGCGAGGTCGGGGATTCGCAGCGCGGGCTGGAAGTGGTGGCCGCCTACACCGCCGACGGCAGGCGCGTTCACATGTGCTATTCCTTCGACTTCCTGGCACCGGAGAAGATCAGCGCCGCCAAGGTGCGGGCGGTACTGGAGGCTTTCGGCCGGGTCGCCAGCGACGGCTGGTCGTGCTGGGCCTTCTCCAATCATGACGTGATGCGCGTGGCCTCGCGCTGGGCCGCCAACGAAGCCGATCCGAGCGCCTATCTCAAGGTGATCTCGGCGCTTTTGATGTCGCTTCGCGGCTCGGTCTGCATCTATCAGGGCGAAGAGCTCGGCCTCGGCGAGGCGGAACTGAAATTCGAGGACCTGCAAGACCCCTACGGCATCCGTTTCTGGCCGGAATTCAAGGGCCGCGACGGCTGCCGCACGCCGATGGTGTGGGATGCGGCGGCCAAGAATGGCGGCTTCTCGACCGCCAAGCCCTGGCTGCCGGTGCCCGGCAAGCATCTGGCGCAAGCCGTGAATGTGCAGCAGGGCGATCCGGGCTCGCTGCTCGAGCATTACCGGCGCTTTCTCGCCTTCCGGCGTCAGCATCCGGCGCTGGGCAAGGGCGAAATCGACTTTATCGAAAGCGATGGCGACACCGTCGCCTTCACGCGCCGCGAAGGCAACGAGCGCATCGCCTGCGTCTTCAACCTCGGCAGCAAGCCGGCCGAAGTTGATCTCGGCAAGGGCTCGCTGCAGCCCTTGCCGGGACACGGCTTTTCGGGACAAGGTGGCACCGGGCCCATCCGCCTTGGCGGCTATGGTGCCTGGTTCGGGCGGATCGACTGAGTTGAGAACAGACAATCACTGGAGAGGAAACCATGGCCGATGTCACGCTGAACCAGGTGAAGAAATCATACGGCAACCTCAACATTCTCCACGGCATCGACCTCGACATCAAATCGGGCGAGTTCATCGTGTTCGTGGGGCCGTCGGGCTGCGGCAAGTCGACCTTGCTGAGGTCGATTGCCGGTCTCGAGGAAATCACCTCCGGCGTGCTCCAGATCGACGGCGAAGTTGTGAACGACGTGCCGCCTTCGAAGCGGGGCATCGCCATGGTGTTCCAGTCCTATGCGCTCTATCCGCATATGACCGTTTACGACAACATGGCCTTCTCGATGAAGATCGGTAAGGAAAGCAAGGCCGAGATCGACAAGCGCGTGCGCCAGGCGGCCGAGATCCTGCAGCTCACCAAGTATCTCGACCGCCTGCCCAAGGCGATGTCGGGCGGCCAGCGCCAGCGCGTCGCCATCGGCCGTGCCATTGTGCGCAATCCGAAGGTGTTCCTCTTCGACGAGCCGCTGTCGAATCTCGATGCGGCACTGCGCGTCGCCACCCGCATCGAGATCGCCAAGCTGAAAGAATCGATGCCGAACACGACGATGATCTACGTCACGCACGACCAGGTCGAGGCGATGACGCTGGCGGACCGCATCGTGGTGCTGAAGGAAGGCGTCGTCGAGCAGGTCGGCACGCCGATGGAGCTCTACAAGCGGCCGGGCAATCTCTTCGTCGCGCAGTTCATCGGATCGCCGGCCATGAACATATTGCCGGCGAAGATCGAGAAGGCCGGCAATCCGACCGTGGTCAGCCATGTCGGCGACCGCAAGGCGACGGTGCCGATCACAACGCCCGCTTCGGCGAACGGCGCGGCGGTGAGCTTCGGCGTGCGGCCCGAGGATCTCGCGATCGCGACCGGGACGGATTACCTGTTCGAAGGCAAGGTGGATTATATCGAGCAGCTCGGCGAGGTTCAGCTCGTCTATGTCGACATCGGCCGCGCCGATCTGCCGCTGGTGGCCAAACTGCCGGGAAATGTCGAGGTCAAGCGCGGCGAGACGCTGCGGCTCAATGCCGGCGCCGGGGATCTGCACATCTTCGACGCGGAGGGGCATTCCTTCACGCTGCATCGCGACGAGGCGAAGGCGGCCTGACGCGCGGTGCTGCCGTTTCGGCCAAGAGGCGCGTGACGGTCCGGCTAAAGAAAGAGCGGCGAGGTTTGCCCTCGCCGCTCCTTTTTCGTCAACTGCTTGCGGCTGTTAGCGGCCGAACAGATTGCGGTCGCTGCCCTGCGGGGCCGACTTGTGCACGTCATTCGACGAGTTCAGCAGCTTATAGACCGGCGAGTCGGTGCCCACCGACGAAGTGCGGGTCGTGTCGACGGCAGGGGCCTGCTGGCTGGCGCCAGCCGAGCCGTAATTGTCGCTGCCTGCGAAAGCTGCGCCGGAGAGGGCCAGAACGGCCGTTGCGGCAAGAACGATCTTCTTCATTTCAATACTCCTGAATTCTTAACCTGATGTCGTTTCCAAAACTGGGGTACACTTTTGGGCGACATGCCTTGGGACGCGGCGGGTGAACCCAGCGTCTGTCTCCTGTCGGCCATGGCCCCTCATGGATCATTGCCAGGTTCGGCAGTTTAGTTGTTGCCGAAGAGGTTGTGGTCCGCGCCCTGGGTGACGGGCTTCTGAGCGGCCGCTTCCGACCTGTGGGTCGAGGCCGTGCGAGAAGTGTCGACCGCGGCCGCCGGCTGATTGGCGGCGTTGGAACCGTAGTTGTCGCTACCAGCGAAGGCGCTGCCGGAAATGGCCAGAAGGGCGGCGGCAGTGAGAACAATCTTTTTCATTTTTGGTACTCCAGTATGTTTTTTTCGTCCGTCTAGCGGCGTGTCTTGGGAGTGAAAATCGCGTCGTTCGGACAGCCCCGATGTGGGTGAGCCGGCTGCCGGATTCCAATCACGAAGTTGTTTCGGCTGGCCCATGAATCCCCATCTTGAAATTGTACCAATCGCCCGCCACGATCGGTTTTTACACTGTTGAATCAGTTGGTTATCGCATTTATCCATTTGGCTCACCAAGTGTATACGCGCGCCGAGTGTTCACCCGTCCTGCACGCACCGTCAACAGAAACGAACTGTTCGGTTCGATTTTAGAATCTCCTAATAGTCACTTTCCGATACCGCTTAACCATCTTGGACCTGCCGGGTCGATTCGGAAGCCTTGGCGTCCACGGGGTCAAAGGCGTCGGCAACTCTGGGCGCAGCGTCGTCTGAAGACCTTCTCTCCGATCTGGAAGGATCGCGCCGGCCGGGCGCCGAGCCTGCTCGCGCGTCAGCGTCAGCACCAGATCGAAGCCGTCGCGACGATCGTCGTCGCGGAAGTCGACCTCGTTTGCGGGCAACCGAAATCTTGTCGGCGGAGCCTGCCGAAGAGGCCGGCAGGCTCCTTGGAAGTTTTCTCAGCCTGCGGCGAAAGGCACGGCGACGAATATCTGCGCGTCGCCGCGATCGACCAGCAGCAGCACCGACTTCCTGCCGGACTTGCCGGCCTCGGCGATCGCCTGGTTCGCTTGCCTTGCGTTTTTCACCGGCGTGCGGTCGACGGCGACGATGACATCGCCGGGTTCGATGCCGGCCGCGGAGGCCGCCTTGTCCGGGTTGACGCGCTCGACCACGGCGCCGCGCTGGTTGTCGGCCAGGTTGAGCTGCTCCCGGATGTCCGGCGTGAGGTCCGTAAGGCCAAGGCCGAGCGAGGGCACGCGCAGGCCCTGTTCGGCAGATGGCTTGCCGCCTTCGTCATTCGAGGCGGTCTTCTGGTCTTCGGCATTGCGGCCGACATCGGCCGAGATCTGCATCGCCTTGCCGTTGCGCCAGACACTCAGCGTTTCCTTGCTGCCGGGGGAGACGTCGGCGACGGCGCGCGACAGATCCTTGGGGTCCTTGATCTCCTGGCCGGCGAAGCCGGTGATGACGTCGCCGGTCTCGATGCCGGCCTTGGCCGCCGGCGAACCGTCGGTGACCGCCGCGACCAGCGCGCCGCCCGGATGGTCGAGGCCGATGGCGCTAGCGACGTCCTGCGTGACCGGCTGGATCTGCACGCCAAGATAGCCGTATTCGATGTCACCGCCCTTCATAAGCTTGTCGACCACTTTTTGTGCCTGGTCCGAAGGAATGGCGAAGCCGACGCCGACGCTGCCGCCATTGGGCGAATAGATCGCCGTGTTGATGCCGACCACATCGCCCTTCACATCGACAAGCGGGCCGCCGGAATTGCCGTGGTTGATCGGCGCGTCGATCTGGATGAAATCGTCGAACGGCCCGCTGTGCAGGTCGCGGCCGCGCGCCGAGACGATGCCGGCGGTGACCGTGGTGCCGATGCCGAACGGATTGCCGATCGCCAGCACCTGATCGCCGGTCATCAGCTTGTCGGAATCGCCCCATTTGACGGTCGGCAGCGGCTTGCTCGCCTTGACCTTGAGCACCGCCAGATCGTTCTTTGCGTCGTGGCCGACGAGCTTGGCGGGAAGCTCGGTGCCGTCGTCGAGCGTCACCTTGATCGAGGTTGCGCCGTCGATGACATGGTTGTTGGTGACGATGGTGCCATCGGACCCGACGATGAAGCCGGAGCCCAAAGCCTCCTGCCGCGGCGCCTGCTGCGGCGGCGTCTTGGGCATCGGGATGCCCTGGTCGCCGAAGAACTGCTGGAAATACTGGTCGAAGGGCGAATTGCCGTCGAAAGGCGAGCCGTCATCCGTCGCGCCGGGCTGGGCTTTCATCACGGTCGTCACGGTCACGACTGCCGGCTTGGTGGTGGCGACAACCGGCGCGAACGAGCCGTTCGGGGCGGTAATGCCGGCGACCGGCGTCTGTGTCGTCGCGACCACGTTGCTCAGGCCGGCATTGCCGGGATTTTGCGCAAAGGAAACAACGACGGGGGAGATGATCAGCGCAGCGCCCAGCAGGGCCGCGACGCGATGTCTGCGAAGAATGCTAAATGGTGACATGGTCGTTTCTGTCCGGGCGAGAGTTGATCCGGCGCCGCGGACGGCTCTCTCCAAGGACGCGCCCGTCGGCGTGTCGACGGCCGGGATTGCCCGTCTCGCCATGCATGGCAGCCGGCCGGATCGACAGCCACGCATTTAGGGCGTGGAATGGTCCGAATTAGGGTTTTGGCGCGACCTTACAAAGATTTAATTCAGAGAACGCTCACGAAGCGCTCTCGGCGGCGTAGGTAGGAAGACGCCATCTCTCCCATCCTCGCGCGGCCGAAACTCGGGCCATGGCCGCCATGGCCGATACGTATCGGCAGTTCGAGCAGCCGCTGCATGGTGCGGCAATAGGCGGCGCGGTCCGAATCCGGCAGGTCGTCGATCAGCATGCCGTCATAGATGGCGTCGCCGGCGAAGAACAGGCCGTCGGCCTCATTGAACAGCGCGATCGAATCCGGCGAATGTCCGGGCAGATGCAGCACGCGGAATTTCCGGTCGCCGAGGTCGACGATGTCGCCCTCGTCGAGCATTCGCGTCAACGGTGCGGAAGGGATGCGATAGTCAGCCGCCTTCCAGCCGGGCGCCGGCAATTTGGATACCGCATCGTCGAGATTGTGGAACATGTTGGCGTAGGTGACGGCATCATCCATGCCATCGAACTCCCCCGCGCTGACCTTCGGCCCCATCCTCAGCGGGAATTCGTGCAGCGAGCCGACATGGTCGAGATGAATGTGGGTGGCGACGACGATCAGCGGCTTGCCGGCCGGGGTGTCGATCTCGGGCGCCAGCGGGCAGATGCCCATGCCGGTGTCGACCAGCAGGTCGGCGTCCCGGCCCTTGAAATGCCAAATATTGGCGCGCACGAAATCGTGCACGAATGGCTCGGTCAGCATCGTCGTTCTGGCATCGACAACGGATTTGCCGAACCAGTCGCCCACCACAAGGTCGCCCATCAGACGAACGGCTTTCCGACCTTGTATTTTTCCGGCACCAGCCGCTTCAGATAGGCCATGCCGGCCTCGGACAACTGGTTGACGTCCGGCTTCATGAAATTGTCCGGCATGTGGCGGGTCTTGCCGGCCACAGCCTCGAGCGGCACCTTCTTCAGCACGGTCTTGGTACCGTCATATTGCAGCGCCACCGAGCCGCCACCCTCCCCGGCGACGGCGACCGCGAACGCGCCGGCTTCGAAGGCTTCCTTGGCGTCCACGGGGCTGATCGCGCCGACATAGCCGCGCGGCATATAGCCCAGGGCATCGACGCGCGCCCGCTTGCCCGGCAGGCCTTCCGCCAAAGCGCGTTCGAGCGCCGCCGGCAGATCGCTGCCCGACAATTTGACGTTGCCGTGCTGGTCGCGCTCGAGCTTTTCCGGAGGCACCAGGCTCTCGACCAACGCCTTGCCGTCGGCGGTGCTGACGCCTTCCGAGACGGCGACGATGCAGCGCTTGTGGCGGTCGAGCGTCCTGCGGACATCATCGATGAAACGTTCGGCGGAGAAGGCGCGCTCCGGTACATAGACCAGATGCGGACCGCTATCCGGATCGAGCTGCCAGGCGGCGGCCGCGGCAGTCAGGAAGCCGGCGTGCCGGCCCATGACGATGCCGACATAAATGCCGGGCAACGCGCGGAAATCCAAATCGACCGACAGGAAAGCGCCGGCGACGAATTCGGCCGCCGAGATGAAGCCCGGCGTATGGTCGTTCTCCTCGAGATCGTTGTCGATGGTTTTCGGCGCATGCACGAAGGCGATCGCGCCGCCGGCGGCGTCGGTCAGGATCTGCTGGGTGCCCGAAGTGTCGTTGCCGCCGATATAGATGAAGGCATCGGCGCCGGCCTTCTTGAGGCCGTTGAGGATGACCTCGCAATAGGCCGCGTCGGGCTTGTCGCGGGTCGAGCCAAGGGCGGCGCTCGGGGTGCCGGCGATCAGCCGCAGCCGATCTTCGGGGATGGCTGAGAGGTCGACATAGTTGCCGTCGCGGATGCCGCGCACGCCATGGATCGAGCCGAGCACCTTGGCGCCGGGATGCCGCTTGCGGATCTCCAGCGTGGCGCCGACGACCGTCTGATTGATGACGGCGGTCGGGCCGCCGCCCTGCGCGATGACAAAGGTTCCGGCCATGATCGTTCTCTCCCGAGGCGAAGCTTTTCAGAGCACCTTCGCCTGTCTTGCGGCATCACGCAACGGGAGAAAGGAGGCGCATGATCCCGAACAAATAGCGGCCGTGCTGACCGCCGAAAAAATCAGACGACGACGACTGGGTTCTTCTTCGATACCCTGTTGTAGAGGTCGATGATGTCTTGGTTGATCAGCCGCACGCAGCCCGACGACATCGCCTGGCCGATGGTCCACCATTCGGGCGAGCCGTGGATGCGGTAACCGGTGTCCTTGCCGTTCTGGTAGATGTAAAGCGCGCGGGCGCCCAGCGGATTGGTCAGGCCGCCGGGCTGGCCGCCCTGCCATTTCACCAGTTCCGGCTTGCGCTTGACCATCTCCGGCGGCGGCGTCCAGACCGGCCATTCCTTGCCGTACTGGATGTTGGCGCGGCCCGACCAGCGGAAGCCGTCCTTACCGATGCCGACGCCGTAGCGGATGGCGTCGCCGCCGGGCTGGACGAGATAAAGCATGCGCTCCTGCAAATGCACGACGATGGTGCCGGGCGCTTCGCCAGTCTTGTCGACGACGATCTGGCGACGGAACTCCGGCTTAACCTTCTGGTAGGGCACCGCCGGGACCTGGAAGCCGTTGTCGGTCAAGGCAGCATACATCACGTCGGGACCAGTGATGTTCTTGTCGACGCTGATCGCCGGTCGGATCGGCACCGATCCGGTGGTGGTGTCGTCTATCTGCAATTGCGGCAGGTCGAGCGTGTCGGTGGTGCTGCAGCCGGCCATGCCGAGCAGCGCCATGGCGCCCATACCTGAAAGCATGGCGCGGCGGGAAAGCGGAACTTCGGTTTCGACGGTTTCGCCGCTCGAAGGCGGCGTCAGACTTTGCGGCAACTCGCGCATACACCAAACCCTACGCTGTCGGCGGGAAGCACGGTCCGGCCGAATGGCTGCAATTTTCGTCAGTCATGGTTGAAAAAGGGTGAAAGAACTTTGCCCGCACTTAACCCTGACAGGGCGTTGTCCGGGCCAGGCGCCAGGGCAGGCCGGCGCCGAAGATTTTCTCCAACGCCTCTTTACAATCTCGCATACCCCAGGATTTATCCTGTTCTTTGCGCTCAAGGAGTAGGGAAAATGTCCTTCGAAAACTGGGCTGCCTTTGCCGCTGCCTCCGCCATCCTCCTCGTCATCCCGGGCCCGACGATCCTCTTGGTCGTCTCCTATGCGCTCGGCCAGGGCTGGCGTACGGCGCTGCCGATGGCAGTCGGCGTCGCGCTCGGCGATTTCACCGCCATGACGCTTTCGATGCTCGGCATCGGCGCGCTGCTTGCGGCTTCGGCCACTGTGTTCACCGTGCTCAAGGTGATCGGCGCCGGCTACCTCATCTATCTCGGCATAAAACTGTTCCGCGCCGGCGGCGCGCTGAAGGCCGAACCGCGCACCGACGCCGTGTCGGCGGCAAGGATGATGGCGCATGCCTGGCTGGTCACGGCGCTCAACCCGAAGAGCATCACGTTCTTCGTCGCCTTCCTGCCGCAGTTTCTCGACCGGCATGCCGATTTCTGGACGCAGATGCTGATCTTCGAAGCGACCTTCCTGGCGCTCGCATTCAGCAATGCCTTCGGCTATGCGCTGATTGCTTCACGAGCGCGCGCCATCGTGCGCAACCCAAGGGCGATCCGTATCTTCAACCGCACCGGCGGGACATTGCTTGTCGGCGCCGGCATCGCCACGGTGGCGATGCGTTCGGGGAATTGAGGAGAAGTCCGGTTCGACACAGTCGAAGCCCTCGCCGGTTGGCGGGCCGACGGTCGATGTTCTAGGATCGCATCGGTTCGACCGGACGAGCAGGCATTAAAGGACGCGGCATGGCGCTGAAGGACGCATTCGGCCTGACGCATTCAGGCGCGACCGAAGCCGGGCTTTCGTCCTACGCCAGAGCCGTCCGCGAGCTGCAGTGCTTCATCGGCGACCCGGTCGGCTCCGTCGATAGCGCGATCGCCGATGAGCCCAGCTTCCTGATGGCGCATGTGTTCAAAGGCTACCTGTTCGGCCTCGCCACCGAGCGGGAGGCGACGGCGGTTGCGCAAACCTGTCATGCGGCGGCGCTGGCGCTCGCCGGCACCGCGCGCGAGCGCGCGCATGTCGCGGCGCTCGGCCATCTTGCCAGCGGCCGCTGGCATGACGCCGCCCGCATCCTCGAGGACGTCGCCATCGACAACCCGCTCGATGCGGTGGCGCTGCAGGTTGGCCACCAGATCGACTTCTTCATCGGCAATGCGCGCATGCTGCGCGACCGCATCGGTCGGGCGTTGCCGGCTTGGGAGAAGGACATGCCGGGCTACCATGCCGTTCTCGGCATGCAGGCTTTCGGGCTGGAGGAAATGGGCGACTATGCGCGCGCCGAAGCCTTCGGCCGGCAGGCCATCGAGATCGAGCCGCGCGACGGCTGGGCGCAGCACGCGGTCGCGCATGTCATGGAAATGCAAAGCCGGCAAAGGGAGGGCATCGCCTGGATGGGCGCCAATCCGGAGGCGTGGACGAAGGACAGCTTCCTCAAAATCCATAATTGGTGGCATCTGGCGCTGTTCCACTACGATCTCGGCGAGACAAACGAGGTGCTCCAGCTCTATGACGGGCCGATCTACGGCGACCGCTCGACGCTGGCGCTCAACATGGTTGACGCCTCGGCGATCCTGTGGCGACTTTATCTCCACGGCGTCGATGTCGGCGACCGCTGGGCGGCGCTTGCGGCGAACTGGGCGCCAAAGGCGGCCGCCGGCAATTACGCCTTCAACGATGCCCATGCGATGATGGCCTTTGTCGGCGCCGGGCTGCACGCGCCGGCCCAGACCCTGCTCGAAGCGCAGCGCGAAGCAATGCGCGGCGATGACGATAACGCCGCATTCACGCGCGACGTCGGCCACCCTCTGACCTTGGCGATCAAAGCATTCGGCGAGGGCAACTACGGAGAAGTGGTGCGCCTGATCCGGCCAATCCGCTGGATCGCGCACCGCTTCGGCGGCAGCCATGCACAACGCGACGTGATCGACCTGATGCTGATCGAGGCGGCGCTGCGTGCCGGTGACAGCGCGCTGGCGCGGGCGCTGACCGCCGAGCGTCAGCTGGCGCGGCCGGACAGCCCGCTGTCGGCGCTGTTCTCGCGCCGCGCGGCCGATTTGTCAGAGAATTGACCGGAGGCGGATCTTGGCTTAAGAACTGGCCAAGCCAGATTTTTTCGAGACCCGAAAAAATTAATGGCATCGGGAGGAAATCATGTATCTCGGCCTCGACCTGGGCACCTCGGGCGTCAAGGCGCTCCTGATCGATGATCGCCAGACGGTCGTCGGGTCCGGCCACGGCTCGCTGGACGTCTCGCGGCCGCATGCCGGCTGGTCCGAACAGAATCCGGCGCACTGGATCGAAGCCTGCCAGACAGCGATTGCCGAGCTCAAGACTTCCCATCCCAAGGAGCTTGCAGCGGTCAAGGGTATCGGCCTCTCCGGCCAGATGCATGGCGCGACCCTGCTCGACGCCTCGGACAAGGTGCTGCGTCCCTGCATCCTTTGGAACGACACCCGCAGCCATGTCGAGGCAGCGGCGCTCGACGCCGACCCGCGTTTCCGCAAGCTCACCGGCAACATCGTCTTCCCGGGCTTCACGGCGCCGAAGCTGGTGTGGGTGAAGGACAACGAGCCCAGTGTTTTTGCCGCTGTCGCCAAGGTGCTCCTGCCCAAGGACTATCTGCGGCTCTGGCTGACCGGCGAGCATATTTCGGAGATGTCGGATTCGGCGGGCACATCCTGGCTCGACGTCGGCAAGCGGCAGTGGTCCTCCGAACTGCTCGCCGCGACAACGCTCGACGAGAAGCATATGCCGTCGCTGGTCGAAGGCACGGCGAAGGCCGGCGGCTTGCGCGGCGAGCTTGCCTCGAAATGGGGTATTGCTTCAGGCATTCCGGTCGCCGGCGGCGCCGGCGACAATGCGGCCTCGGCCTGCGGCATGGGCACCGTGGGCGCCGGCCACGCCTTCGTGTCGCTCGGCACGTCGGGGGTGCTGTTTGCCGCCAACGCCTCCTATCTGCCCAATCCGGAAAGCGCGGTGCACACCTTCTGCCACGCGCTGCCCAACACCTGGCACCAGATGGGGGTCATCCTGTCGGCCACCGATTCGCTCAACTGGCTGTCGGAGATCACCGGCAAAGGCGCCGGCGACCTGACCGGCGAGCTCGGCGACAAGCTCAAGGCGCCGACAGGCATCGCTTTCCTGCCTTATCTCTCCGGCGAGCGCACGCCGCATAATGATGCGGCCATTCGTGGTTCCTTCACCGGCCTCGCGCATCAATCGAGCCGCGCCGTGCTGACCCAGGCCGTGCTCGAAGGCGTGGCGTTTGCCTTCCGCGACAGCCTCGAGGCGCTGAAAACGGCGGGCACGACCCTGACCAGGGTGACGGCGATCGGCGGCGGCTCTCGCTCGCGCTACTGGCTGAAGGCGATCGCCACCGCGTTGCAGCTGCCGGTCGACATCCCGGCCGACGGCGATTTCGGCGCCGCCTTCGGCGCGGCGCGTCTCGGGCTGATCGCCGCGACCGGCGCCGATCCGCTTGCCGTTTGCACCGCGCCGGCGACCGATGCGACGATCGAACCGGATGCCGGGCTTGGTGGGGCGTATGCAGATGCTTATCAACGCTATCGTGCGCTCTATCCGGCGATCAGGGCGGTAACCGCGTGAGTATGCGCGAGGCACCCCCCTCTGCCCTGCCGGGCATCTCCCCCTCAAGGGGGAGATTGGCAGCTTGGGCGCCTCGCTCCCTTTTGCAGCGTTGGAGATTGGCGAAATCCTAGATGAAAGCCGATCTCCCCGCTTGCGGGGGAGATGGCCGGCAGGCCACAGGGGGGCGCCTCGCGCCTCCCTTACCCAGTTAGCCTCACTGCGCCGGCACCTTGTCGAGGAAGCCGGTGACGCTCTTCAGGCGGCCGTTCTCGATGACGCAAATATCGGTGCCTTCGATGACGGATTCTGCGCCTTCGGGGCCCAGATTCCACGAGAAGCGGATGCGGTCGGCAAAACCGTCCGGCTCACCCTTCAGCGAGAAGCGGAAGCCGGCGAATTGCTGCTGCACGCCGTCGATCAGCGCGGCGAGGCCGTCGTGGCCGTCGCCTTGCATGATCGGGTCGCGATAGCTGACGTCGCTGGTGAAGGCGGCCTCGAGCAGGGTCTTGCGGCGCGCCGCATCGCTCTCGTTCCAGGCGGTGATGTAGTTGCGGGCGATCGTGTTGAGGTCGGTCATGGTCTTCATCCTTCATTGGATCGTTTCGACATGACCCTTTTGGACCCACGGAAGCGCCAAACCAATTACGCCTGAGGTAATCGGCGAAAGCAGTTGGAGAGGAAGGAAACCATGAGCAGCGGATTTTTCGGCAATATCAAGACCATCAAGTATGAAGGGCCGGATTCGACCAATCCACTGGCCTACCGATATTACAACCCGGACGAAGTGGTGGGTGGCAAGCGGCTGGAGGACCATCTGCGCTTCGCCGTCGCCTATTGGCATTCCTTCGCCTGGCAGGGCGGCGACCCGTTCGGCGGCCAAACCTTCGACCGCCCCTGGTTCGCCAGGCCCGGCGGCATCGACACGATGGAACTGGCGAAACTGAAGGCCGACGTCGCCTTCGAGCTGTTCTCGCTGCTCGGCGTCCCCTATTTCTGCTTCCACGACGCCGACGTTCGCCCGGAAGGCAAGGATTTCTCCGAAAGCGCGGCGCGCCTCGACGAGATCGCCGATTATTTTTCGGCCAAGATGAACCAGACCGGCGTCAAGCTGCTCTGGGGCACGGCGAATCTTTTCTCGCATCGGCGCTTCATGGCGGGCGCCGCCACCAATCCCGATCCGGACGTGTTCGCCTATGCGGCGGCGACGGTGAAGAAGTGCATCGACGTGACCAAGAAGCTGAAGGGCGAGAACTATGTGCTGTGGGGCGGGCGCGAAGGCTATGAGACGCTGCTCAACACCGACCTCGCGCGAGAGCAAGAGCAGGCCGGCCGCTTCCTCAACCTCGTCGTGGATTACAAATACAAAATAGGTTTCGAGGGCACGATCCTGATCGAGCCGAAACCGCAGGAGCCGACCAAGCACCAATACGACTACGATGTCGCCACCGTCTACGGCTTCCTGAAGCGGTTCGGGCTGGAGAAGGAGGTGAAGGTCAACATCGAGCAGGGTCATGCGATCCTTGCCGGCCACTCCTTCGAGCATGAGCTGGCCTTGGCCAACGCGCTCGGCATCTTCGGTTCGATCGACATGAACCGCAACGACTATCAGTCCGGCTGGGACACCGACCAGTTCCCCAACAATGTGCCGGAGATGGCTTTGGCCTATTACCAGATCCTGCAGGGCGGCGGCTTCAAGACCGGCGGCACCAATTTCGACGCCAAGCTGCGCCGCCAGTCGCTCGACCCGGAGGATCTGCTGATCGGCCATATCGGCGGCATGGACGCCTGCGCGCGCGGGCTCAAGGCGGCGGCCAGGATGATCGGAGACAAGGCGCTGTCGGGTCCGCTTAACGAACGCTATGCCGGCTGGAACACGGCCGAAGGCAAGGCGATGCTTTCCGGCAAGCGTACGCTGGAGGAGATCGCCGAACGCGTGGTGACGGAGAAGATCGAGCCGCAGCCGCGCTCCGGCCGGCAGGAGCTCCTTGAAAACATCGTCAACCGCTACGTCTGAGGCTTTCCTGCGGCGCCCGAATCGAGCGCCGCAGAGCTGAAATTGCATTCCATGCGGGGTGAACCTACACGACAAGGTTTTGCCCCGCGCTGCCTCTCAATCGCCGCGCTCTTGCCTTCAAACAGCCGTCACGAATCGCGTATATTGTCGACATCCGGCGGGAAGGAAAGAAGGAGGCGAAACGTATGCAGCACGAACGCGAAATCGACGCCCTGCTCTCTTCCGGCGAGGCTGGTTCGATCATCGATCGGCTGATGGCGCTGCCGCATCCGAAGGATGGCGCCGGCGAAGCAAATGAATGGGATCGCGCGGTCGCCGCGCGGTTGGAAACGGCGCTGGCCAAGAGCATGCGCTCGCGCATTGTGCGCGAAGGCCGCGACGCCGCCTGATTCTTCGGCCCCTGTGTCCGAGGGCGTATTTTCGGCAGTTTGACGAACGGAGACTGTTTCTCCATCCTGCACCGATGATACGCGCGGTGCTGCTCGATCTCGCGGGTGTCGTCTATGATGGCGACACCCCGATCGCAGGCGCTGTGGCTGCGGTCGAGCGTTTGCGCAAGGCCGGACTGCCGCTCCGCTTCGTCAGCAACACGACACGTTCGCCGCGCCATAAAATCATCGCGCAGCTCGCCGCGCTGGGCGTCGAAGTCAGGGATGAAGAATTGCTGACGCCGGCGCGCGCCGCAGTCGAATGGCTGCGAAGGCATGGCCGCCAACCTCACCTGCTCGTCCATCCCAACCTCGAAGCCGAGTTTACCGGTTCGGAGGGCGGCAAGAGCCGCGCTGTCGTCGTCGGCGACGCCGGCGAGGCCTTCGACTATGCCGGCCTAAACCGAGCGTTCCGCGAACTGGTTGCCGGCGCCGATTTTCTCGCTTTGGCCACCAACCGCACCTTCAAGGACGCAGACGGCCAGCTCAGCCTCGACGCCGGCGCCTTCGTGGCAGCGCTCGAATTCGCCTGCGGGCGAAGCCCTGTCGTGCTCGGCAAGCCGTCGCCCGATTTCTTCCTCTCGGCGCTTGCCGGCTTGAATTGCCCGCAGACCGACGCGGTGATGGTCGGCGACGACGCGGAAAGCGATGTCGCCGGCGCGCTCAGCGCCGGGCTCGGCGCGGCGCTGCTCGTACGCACCGGCAAGTATCGCCCCGGTGACGAGACACGCTTCGACTCGGCGCCCACGGCGCTGGTCGACGACCTCAGCGCGGCGGTGGACTGGATCCTCAGCCGCGCCGCAGCCTGACCGGCGCTTCGCCGAACGCGCGGGAAAACGCCCTGGAAAACGCCGCGGCTGATGAAAAACCCGTACGCCCGGCAATGTCGGCCATGGCGATGCGCGTGTCGACCACCAGACGTCGGGCGGCGGCGAGCCGCAGCCGCAGATAGTAGGCGCCCGGCGTCTCGCCGATCGACTTGCGGAAGATGCTCTCGAGTGTGCGCGCCGTGACGCCGGCGCGCTTGGCCACGGCATCGATGGTCAGCGGCTCATCGACATGCGCTTCCATCAGTCGGATCGCCTGCGCCAGGCGCGGATCGTAGCCGTCGAGCCGGCCGAGCGAGACCAGCGGCTGGGCGTCGGTCGCCGCGCGCGTCTGATCGTAGATGAAGACGCTCGCCACATCGAGCGCGGCCGCCATGCCGAGCCGGGTGCGGACCAGATGCAGCATCAGGTCGAAGGTGGGCGAGGCACCGCCCGAGGTGAAGACCGGCCCGTCGATGACATAGCGGTCGGGGCGCACATCGACGCACGGAAAGGCGGCGGAGAAATCCTCCATGTCTTCCCAATGCGTGGTGGCGCTGCGGCCTTCGAGCAGGCCGGCGCGCGCCACCAGCCAGGTGCCGGCCTCGACGCCGCCGCAGGCGCGGGCCGCACGCGCCGCGCGGCGCAACCCGGCAAGCAACGCCGACGTCGCATAGTTCTGCGTGCCGAAGCCGGCGACGACGACCAGCATGTCGGTCGCTTCGGCGGCATCGAAGCAGCCGCCGACGGCGACCGGCAAGCCGCAGGTCGTCACCGGCGCCTCTCCGGTGAGCGAGACCAGCTTGAAGTCGAACAAAGTCTCGCCGGAAATGCGGTTGGCGGCGCGCAGCGGGTCGACCGCCGAGGCCACGCACATGATCGACGAGCCCGAGAACACCAGAAACGTCACCTTGAGGGTTTCCCGCTCGGCGCGAAAGATCGTCGGCTTTTCGCTTTTAGTCATGGCGCCTTCGTAAAACGCAAAACAGTTTCCGGCAAGTCGGTCATGCTTGGCCAGCTTCGGCGCAGGTCGTCATAGCAAAGCCGGTTTCCGGCTTCATGAATGGCTGATCGAATTTGGGAGGAAAGACGATGCCGCTCGCGATGAACCGTGAGGTTTTCATTACCTGTGCCGTGACCGGTTCCGGCGGGACGCAGGACCGCAGCCCGAACGTGCCGCGCTCGCCCAAGCAGATCGCCGATTCGGCGATCGAGGCCGCCAAGGCGGGTGCTGCGATCGTCCATTGCCATGTGCGCGACCCCGAGACCGGCAAGCCGAGGCGCGACGTCCATCTCTACCGCGAGGTCACCGAGCGCATCCGCGAGGCGAACGTGGATGTGGTGCTGAACCTCACCGCCGGCATGGGCGGCGACATGGTGTTCGGCTCGCCGGAAGCGCCGCTGCCGCTTAACGAGAAGGGCACCGATATGGGCGGCGCCACCAACCGCATGGAGCATGTGCGCCAGTGCCTGCCGGAGATCTGCACGCTTGATTGCGGCACGATGAACTTCGCCGAAGCCGACTATGTGATGACCAACACGCCCGGCATGCTGCGCGCCATGGGCGGCATGATGACGGCGCTCGGCGTGAAGCCCGAGATCGAGGCTTTCGATACCGGGCATCTGTGGTTCGCCAAGCAGCTGGTCGAGGAACAGGTGCTGAAGCCGGATGCGCTGGTGCAGCTGTGCATGGGTGTGCCTTGGGGCGCGCCGGACGACCTCAACACCTTCATGGCGATGGTCAACAACGTGCCGTCGACCTGGAACTGGTCGGCCTTCTCGATCGGCCGCAACCAGATGGCCTATGTCGCGGCGGCGGTGCTGGCCGGCGGCAATGTCCGTGTCGGGCTGGAAGACAATCTGTGGCTGGACAAGGGCGTGCTGGCGACCAATGCGCAGCTCGTCGAGCGCGCGGTGAGCATCGTCTCCAATCTCGGTGCGCGCGTGCTCGGACCGGAGGAAGTGCGCAAGAAGCTCAACCTCACCAAGCGGACGCCGATCGCGGCATGAGCATGACCCCGAAAAGTGGGAACCGGTTTTTGCTGCGCTGACCTGCGGTTCGGAAAAGATCATGCTCAAACAACATTGAAAAGCGGGAGGTCGAGATGGCTACCGTCAAATTCACCGCGATGAAGGACGGCGACAAGGAAGACTATGAATTCCTGACCGCCCACGAGATCGACTATGCCGCCAGGACGGGGGATCGGCTGCTTTCCGCCCTGGTGCAGCTGGACGAAGGTTTGTCCGGCTATAAGATCACCCGGCTCGGCCATTCGCTGCAGGCGGCGACGCGCGCCTGGCGCGACGGCGCCGACACTGACTGGATCGTCTCCGCGCTGCTGCACGACATCGGCGACATATACGCGCCCTACAATCATGACGAATATGCCGCTACGATCCTGAAGCCGTTCGTGCGCGAGCAATGCACCTGGGTTGTCGAAAAGCACGGCGACTTCCAGCGCCTCTATTACGCGCATCATTTGGGCGGCAACCAGCATGCCCGCGATCGCTTCGCCGGCCATCTCTATTTCGACGATTGCGACCGGTTCTGCGAGCGCTGGGACCAGTCGAGCTTCGATCCCGACTACGAGACGCTGCCGATCGAGTTCTTCCGGCCCCTCGTGCTCGAAGTCTTCGCCCGAAAGGCTTACGACCCGGCCGTGATCCGCGCCGGCGAGCGCGTGCCGCTTTCCGATCCCGAAACAGCCAAGACCAGAACCGGAGCCTGACCATGAGCATCATCAACAAGGCGGCCGCCATCGGCGGCGGCGTCATCGGCGCCGGCTGGGTGGCGCGCCTGCTCTTGAACGGCATCGATGTCTCGATCTTCGATCCCGATCCCGAGGCGTCGCGCAAAGTCGGCGAGGTGATGAAGGGCGCACGCCGCGCTTACAAGCAGATGCTGCCCGGCGGCCTGCCCAAGGAAGGCAAGCTCACCTTCGCCAAGACGATCGGCGAGGCGGTAGCGGATGCCGACTTCATCCAGGAGAGCGTGCCGGAGCGGCTCGACCTCAAGCACAAAGTGCTGGCCGAGATCGACGCCCATGCGCCGGCCAACTCCATAATCGGCTCCTCGACCTCTGGCATCAAGCCGACTGACATGCAGGTGGCGATGAAGAAGCACCCGGAGCGGCTGGTCGTCGGGCACCCGTTCAACCCGGTCTATCTTCTGCCGCTGGTCGAGATCGTCGGCGGCCACCAGACTTTTCCCGAGGCGATCGAGGTCGCCAAGGAGATCTACGCCTCGATCGGCATGAAGCCGGTGGTGGTGCGCAAGGAAATCGAGGCCTTCGTCGGCGATCGCCTCCTGGAGGCCGCGTGGCGCGAGGCGCTGTGGCTGGTCAAGGACGGCATCTGCACCGTCGAGGAACTCGACGATATCATGCGCTATTCCTTCGGCCTGCGCTGGGCTCAAATGGGCATGTTCCAGGTCTACCGCGTCGCCGGCGGCGAAGCCGGCATGCGCCACTTCATGGCGCAGTTCGGACCTTGCCTGAAATGGCCGTGGACCAAGCTGATGGACGTGCCGGAGTTCAACGACGAGCTGGTCGACCTGATCGCCACGCAGTCGGACGAGCAGGCAAACGGCCTCTCGATCCGCGAGCTTGAAAAGATCCGCGACGACAATCTGGTCGCCATCATGGATGCGCTGTCGAAGCAGAACAAGGGCAAGGGCTGGGGCGCCGGCGCGCTTCACAAGGACTATACCAGGCAGTTGGCCAAGCTGGCGGCGAAGCCGGCCGCCAAGGCAGGCGACAAAGCAAAAGCCGCCAAGCCGGCGAAGAAGATGGCGAAGCCCGCAAAGGCCGAGAAGCCCACGAAGGCCGACAAGGCGAAAACAAGCAAGAAGAAGGGCTGAGGCGATGCATTTCGGTCTTTCGGAAGAACAAAAACTGATCGTCGAGACGACGCGTGCCTTTGTCGAGAACGAGCTTTACCCGCATGAGCGCGAGGTGGAACGCACCGGCGAACTGCGCCGCGAGCTGATCGAGGAATTGAAGGCGAAGGCGATCGCGGCCGGGCTCTACGCCGCCAACATGCCGGCCGATGTCGGCGGCGCCGGCCTCGATACGGTGAGCTGGCTGCTCTACGAGAAGGAGCTTGGCCGCGCCAATTACGCGCTGCACTGGACCTGCGTGGCGCGCCCGTCCAACATCCTGCTCGCCGGCACGCCGGAGCAGCGTGAAAAATATCTCTTCCCCTGCATCCGCGGCGAAAAGTGGGACTGCCTTGCGATGACCGAGCCCGGCGCCGGCTCCGACCTGCGCGGCATGAAGGCGACCGCGGTCCAGGACGGCTCGGACTGGGTGCTCAACGGCACCAAGCACTTCATCAGCCACGCCGACATCGCCGACTTTGCCATCGTATTCATGGCTTCGGGCGAAGAGAATTCGCCGCGCGGCAAGCGCAAGAAGATCACCGCCTTCTTCGTCGACAAGGGCACCAAGGGTTTCACGGTGCGCGACGGCTACCGCAACGTCTCGCATCGCGGCTACACCAACTCGATCCTCGAATTCGACGACTGCCGGCTGCCGGCTTCCCAGGTGCTCGGCGAAGTGCACAAGGGCTTCGAGGTGGCGAATTCATGGCTCGGCGCCACGCGCCTGCAGGTCGGCGCCACCTGCCTCGGCCGCGCAGAGCGCGCGCTTTCGCATGCCATCGAATATGCCGCGCAGCGCCAGCAGTTCGGCCAGCAGATCGGCAAGTTCCAGGGTGTGTCGTTCAAGCTCGCCGATATGGCGACGGAATTGAAGGCGGCCGACCTGATGGTGTTCGAAGCCGGCTGGAAGTACGATCAGGGCACCGTCACCGATCAGGACATGGCGATGGCCAAGCTGAAGGCTACCGAGATGCTGGCTTTCGTCGCCGACGAGGCGATCCAGATCCATGGCGGCATGGGGCTGATGGACGATCTGCCGCTGGAGCGCATCTGGCGCGACGCGCGCGTCGAGCGCATCTGGGAAGGCACTTCGGAGATTCAGCGACATATTATTTCGCGGGCGTTGCTGCGCCCGTTCGGGGCTTAGAGCATGATCCGCCAAAACCGGGATCCGGTTTTGGCAACGATCGTGCTCAAATGAAAAGATGACCATGCATAAACTCGAACGTCTCCTGCGCCCGAAATCGATCGCCGTGTTCGGCGGGGCGCAGGCCGCCGCCGTCGTCGCGCAATCGATCAAGATGGGCTTTGCCGGCGAAATCTGGCCGGTGCACCCGACTAAAGACGAGGTCGCAGGCCGCAAGGCCTACCGTTCCGTCGCCGACTTGCCCGGCGCGCCGGACGCCGCCTTTGTCGGGGTCAACCGGCATCTCACCATCGAAGTGGTCAAGGCATTGGCCGAGCGCGGCGCCGGCGGCGCCGTCTGCTTTGCCGCCGGCTTCCTCGAGACCGAGGCCTATGACGAGGACGGCGAGCGGCTGCAGGCCGAGCTGGTCGCCGCCGCGGGTGAGATGCCGATCATCGGCCCGAACTGCTATGGCCTGATCAACTATGCCGACGGCGCGCTTTTGTGGCCCGATCAGCATGGCGGGATCAGACTGGCCGAGGGCGGCAAGGGCGTCGCCATCATCATCGTCCATCGCCATCAGCGGTCAACATGCCACTGATGCAGAAGCGCGGTCTGCCGATCGCGTTCCTGATGACGGCCGGCAACCAGGCGCAGACCGGCCTTTCCGAAATGGCGCTCGGTCTGATCGAGGACGAGCGCGTCACGTCGCTTGGCCTGCATATCGAGGCCTTCGATTCCGTGGCCGGCTTCGAGCGATTGGCGGCGAGAGCCCGCGAGCTGAAGAAGCCGATCATCGCCATGAAGGTCGGCCGCTCGGAACAGGCGCGGCAGGCGACGGTTTCCCATACCGCGTCGCTTGCCGGTTCGGATGCCGCCTCGGGCGCGTTCCTGAAGCGGCTGGGCATCGCGCGCGTCGATTCCATACCGGCCTTCATCGAGGCGTTGAAGCTCTTGCACATCACCGGGCCGCTGCCCGGCTACAGACTGTCGTCGATGAGCTGCTCGGGCGGCGAAGCCTCCGTGATGGCCGACAGCGCGGAAGGACGCTGGGTGCATTTCCCGACGCTAAGCGCCGAGCATCGCGCGCATGTCAAATCGACGCTCGGGCCGCTGGTCGCGGTCGCCAATCCGCTCGACTACCACACCTTCATCTGGAACAACGAGCCGGCGATGACGGCCACCTTCACTGCCATGGTGTCGGGCGGCTTCGACCTCAACATGCTGGTGCTCGACTTCCCGCGCCCGGACCGCTGCTCGGACACCGACTGGTGGGCGACGCTGCGTGCCTTCGAGGCGGCGCTGAAGACCAACAGGGCGCAGGGCGCGATCGTCTCCTCGCTGCCGGAAAACCTGCCGGAGGAATATACCGCCGGGCTGATGGCGCGCGGCATGGTGCCCTTGTTCGGCATTTCGGAAGCGATGGACGCCGCCCAGGCCGCCGCCTTCATCGGCTGGGCCTGGCGCGAGCCGCAGGCGCAGCCGGTCGACACCACGGCGG
Source organism: Mesorhizobium sp. M1A.F.Ca.IN.022.06.1.1 (assembly GCF_003952605.1). Classification (NCBI taxonomy): domain Bacteria; kingdom Pseudomonadati; phylum Pseudomonadota; class Alphaproteobacteria; order Hyphomicrobiales; family Phyllobacteriaceae; genus Mesorhizobium; species Mesorhizobium sp. M1A.F.Ca.IN.022.06.1.1. The sequence continues at coordinate 2,849,950 of NZ_CP034455.1, forward strand.
CGGGCGCTTCCGACGGCGACCACGTCACGCCGGACGAAGCCGAGGCCAAAGTGCGTCTGATCGAGGCCGGGCTGCCGGTGCCGAAGGGCGAGCGCGCCTCGAACGCGGTCGAGGCGGTGATTGCGTCCATGGCGCTCGGTTTCCCGGTGGCGCTGAAGACGCTCGGCGTGACGCACAAGTCGGAGGTCGGCGCGGTGCGGCTGAACCTCAAGGACGCCGAATCCGTCAGCAATGCCGCGCATGACCTGTTGCCGCTCGGCACCGGGCTTTATGCCGAGCGCATGGTGCGCGACGGCGTCGCCGAACTGATCGTCGGCTTCACCCGCGACCCGATGTTCGGCGCGGTGATGACGCTCGGCACCGGCGGCGTGCTGGTCGAGCTGCTGCGCGACAGCGTGACCCTGATGCTGCCGGCGACGCGCGACGACATCGAGGCGGCGCTGCGTGGCTTGAAGCTCACCGCTCGAGCATCGCGGCAGCGCTCGGCAGGATGAGCGATCGGCGCATAGCGATCGCGCTGCTGGAGGGCTATCGCGGCAGGCCCAAGGCAGACGTCCAGGCCGCCATCGACGCCATCGCCGGCATTGCCGACTTCGTGCAGAAGAATGAAGGCGAGATCGAAGAGCTCGGCTCGACATCAACCCGCTGATCGTCTGCGCCGAAGGCAAGGGCGCCTGGATCGCCGACGCGCTGCTGGTGCTTGGAGAAAAGAAGAATGGCTGACGTCATCACCACTCGCCGCGAAGGCACGATCCTGGAAGTCACGCTCGACCGGCCCAAGGCCAATGCCATCGACCTCAAGACCTCACGACTGATGGGCGAGACGTTCAAGGCGTTCCGCGACGATCCCGGCTTGCGCGTCGCCATCGTCAAGACGGCCGGAGACAAGTTCTTCTGCGCCGGCTGGGACCTGAAGGCGGCTGCGGCCGGCGACGCGGTCGACGGCGACTACGGCGTCGGCGGCTTTGCCGGGCTGCAGGAACTGCGTGACCTCAACAAGCCGGTGATCGCCTGCGTCAACGGCATGGCGGTGGGCGGCGGCTTCGAGCTGGCGCTGTCCTGCGACCTGATCTACGCCTCTGACCATTCTTCCTTCGCGCTGCCCGAGATCCGCGCCGGCACGCTGGCCGACGCCGCGACGATCAAGCTGCCGAAGCGCATCCCCTACCATATCGCCATGGACCTTCTCCTCACCGGCCGTTGGATGGATGTGGCGGAAGCGCATCGCTGGGGCCTGGTCAACGAGGTGCTGCCCAAGGAGAAGCTGGAGGACCGCGTCTGGGAAATCGCGCGGCTTTTGGCCAGCGGGCCGCCGCTGGTCTTCGCCGCGATCAAGGAGACGGCGCGCGTGGCCGAGGCGCTGACTTTCCAGGAGGCCATGAACAAGGTGACGCGCAGGCAACTGCCGACGGTCGATATCCTCTACGGCTCGGAGGACAATATGGAAGGCTTCCGCGCCTTTGCGGAGAAGCGCGATCCGGTGTGGAAGGGTAGATAGGCCGCAGACGATGGCGTTCCGTCACACCCCCCTCTGCCCTGCCGGGCATCTCCCCCGCAAGGGGGGAGATCGGATGTCACGGTCGCTTTCGCCAATTGCCAGCGTCGCAGGTGGATCGCCGGCGCCCAAGCTGCCAATCCCTCCCCCTGCGGGGGAGATGTCCGGCAGGACAGAGGGGGGTGCTCAGGCTCGACCTTCGCGATCGGCCCAAGCGCTATGACCGACTACAAGACCCTCATCGACGTCGAGACCTGGGCTTTCATCGAGAAGACCAATTCCTATTACCCGCCCGACACGATCGACTACACGATCGCAGAGCAGCGGGCGATCTACGACCGGATGTGCCGCGAGTTCTTCGCCGGCTATCCGCAAGGCGTGACGGTCGAAACGTCCGCCATCGCCACGCCGACCGCCAGCATCCCGATCCGCATCTATAGCAACGCGGAATCGAACAGCGCCGCAATGGTGCTCTATGTTCATGGCGGCGGATTCATCCTCGGCGGGCTGGACAGCCATGACGATGTCTGCGCCGAGCTGTGCGCCCGCACCGGCTACGAGGTGGTCTCGGTCGATTACCGGCTGGCGCCGGAACATCTGCATCCGGCCGCCTTCGACGACGTGCTAAGCGCCTTTGAATGGGCCGCCAAGACCTATGATTGCCCTGTCCTGCTTTGCGGCGACAGCGCCGGCGGAAACCTCTGCGCCGCCGTTGCCCACGCAACGCGCGGTCACATCAAGAAGCCGGCCGGCCAGGTGCTGATCTATCCCAGCCTCGGGGGCGACCGCTCGCGCGGCTCCTATGTGGCGCATGCTGACGCGCCGATGCTGACCCTGCGCGATATCGAATTCTACCTGAACATTCGCACCGGCGGCGTGGACCGGACCGGCGACATCACGCTGTCGCCGCTCGCCGACGCCGATTTCGCCTATCTCCCGGCGACGGTGCTGATCACTGCCCAATGCGACCCGCTGTCCTCAGACGGCGAGGCCTATCGCGACCGCGTCGTCGCGGCCGGCGGGTATGCCTACTGGTTCGAAGAACAGGGGCTAGTGCACAGCTATTTGAGAGCCCGGCATACGGTCGGTCGTGCTCGCGCGAGCTTCACCCGCATCGTCGAGGCGGTCTCCGTGCTCGGCAGAGGCGAGTGGATCTGGTGATTTTGCCAAAGCGCGTGGCGTCGAGAATTCAAGCGCCGCGCTTCGGGGCTGATGCCAAAATCGCTGCTCTCTTTTCGGCGACTTGCATGAGACGGGCAAAGACAGCTCTACCAGCCGGACGCCTAGAGCATTTCACCGTTTCACGGAAACGACGAAATGCTCGGGCTTGTTTGTTCTGACGCAATTCCGGACGGAAAACCGCTCACACTTTTTCTCGAATTGCTCTAGACCGGATTGAACCTTTCCGACTCAGCCTGCGACTGACGGCCAGGCGCCGCATGGCGCGGGCCGGAAAGGGAGCCCGTATGATCAGAAATCCAGAGCCGCGGTGGTCCGAGGAAGCAACAGGAGCTCGGCGCGATCATCGGCTTCGGGATGGAGACGACGCGCTCGGCTTTCGGCTGATTCCGTTGACCCTGCCAGGCACCCGGCGTATCGTGAACAGGCGGAAAACAGACAATTCTATCAGGGACGAACGAGCCGGAACGCTGCGACTTACCTTGTTTTGCGCGGCGAAATCGGAGGGTTCTTCCGACGACTTCGGGGGGAGCTCAATGTCTCGCGACCGCGGCTCGTTCGTGGCTTTTCGCGGCGGCGGTTTGCGCCGCGCGATCGTGACCACCAGCGGAATTCTTGCCCTGGCACTGGCCGCCGGCTTTTGCCTCGGCGGTGCGGCAAAGGCTCAGGAAGCCCAGATCATCTATCCGGGCTCGATGGCGGTGACCGGCTTCCCCGGCACGATCATCCCGGATTTCGGCTCTCCCGATTCCGAAAAGGGCGGCCTGCCGCCCGGCGTCGACCCGGTCGACGAAACCTTCATCGACACTTCGCAGGCCTCGTTGCGCATTTTCAACGTCTCGCAACTCGGCGGCCCAGCTTCGGGCCAGCTCGTCTACACGCCGCCGCCCTTCGAGGTGACAGCCGGCCAGATCGGCGAGGTCTTCGGCCTCACTTATGACGACGGCGTGCGCGATGGCGTGCCGTCGGGCATTCCGAACCTCTATACGGCGGCGACCTCGCTGCACGGCATCGACATCGTCACGCCGGACGCCGACGAGGACGGGCGGCCTGAGCGACAGCGCCGCGGCGCCGCCGGCGCTGTCTTCATGAACGGCCAGTTCGGCATCGAAAATGGCGGCGGACCGGGCACCATCTGGAAGATCGACGGTATCTCGGGCGCCGTCTCGAAATTCGCCGACATCGACACCAACAGCGGGCCCGGCATCGGCAACCTCGCCTTCGATCCGACCCATCGTGAGTTCTTCGCTTCGGATCTCGATACCGGGCTCATCCACCGCATCGATATCGAGGGCAATCTGATCGACAGCTTCGACCATGGCGTTGCCGGGCGTCCCGCGCATGGGCTGGCCCCGGTCGCCGACGACGGCGCCGTGATGGACATCCACGATACTGCCTTCGATTCGGAAGACCCCCGAACCTGGGGCTATACGCAGGATGCGCGCCGCGTCTGGGCCGTCGCCTACCATGGCGGGCGGCTCTACTATTCCGTAGGCGAGAAAGCCGAAATCTGGTCGGTCGGCATTGCAAGCGACGGGGGTTTTGGCCGCGATCCGCGCTGGGAACTGACGGTCAAGGCCGACCAAGATTATGCCGTCACCGATATCGCCTTCGACAATCAGGGTTTCATGTATCTTGCCCAGCGCGGCCCGGTCGAGAACCGCTACGATTACAGCCGCTTCGCCGATACCGGCAAAGGCGAGGTGATCCGCTACCAGCGCGAGGATCCGGACGATCCGGCAACGGAATCGGTCTGGGCCGAGGTGCCGCAGGAATATGCGGTCGGCTTCCCGCAGGGCAACCGGCAGTCGGCAGGCGGCGTCGACCTGCAATACCGCTACGACCCCGAAGGCAATCTTGACACCTCGGTCTGCACCGACACGGTCGTGAACACCGGCGACAAATTGCGCGACAATCCGGAGCTTGCCGAGCGCCTCGCCGCCGGCGGGCCGCTTGCCGTGCATGGCGTCCAGCTCACGCCAAGCAAGCTGGTCAAGCCGGTAAACGTGCCGCCCTTCGGCTCCTGGGTCGTCGACTTCGACGGCTATTTCGAAGACCCTGACGTCCAGGGCCATGTCGGCGACGTCAGGGTCTGGCGCCCCTGCGAGGGCCGCGCCGGCTATTATGAGGAAATCCCCGGCGGCTTCCTGCCTCCCGTCTATCCGCCGGACTTCCCTCCGCCCGGCAACCTGCGCCCATGCCTCGATGTCGAGGACGTGCAGTATTTCTGCACACCCCGCGGCCTCCGGGCCGACCTCTATCTCGATGACCACGCCGGCTTTGGCGGCGATTCGATCAAGGCTTTGTCCAAGACACCGGGCGTCGGGGTGACCTCACCCATGTCGCATGCGCCGGGCAAGCCCTACACGATCGGCATCATCGGCCATAATCCGGGCGACACCGTCAATGTCGGGCTCTGCTTCTACCGGAAGTCCGACCGGGACAAAGGCGGCTACTATCCTTGCTGCAAGGTGACGCTGCCGCTGAGGACGCCGGCCGTCGAGTGCGAAGCGCCGAGGAGGGACAGATGAGCGGTCTCGTCCTTTCCCGCCCTGCCCCGCGCAAAGCCGTCATGGGCACGATCATGAAACCCCTGTCATACGCCAGGCGCGGCGCGCGCTGGCTGATGGCGGCCGGTGTCGCGGTCGCCATGATGCCGGCAGTGCCGGCGCTTGCGCAGGACAAGGCACCGGCCGGCCAGATCGCCAACCCGGAAATCACGGCTGGATCGCGCGGCATCAATCCGGAGCTCGGGCGGATCATACCCTTCTTCACCAAGAAGGGTGGCCTAAGGGGCTGCGATAGTGTCGAATACGTCTTGAGCTTCGGCATCCATGGCGACCCGCAGGACTTCGACCGGCCAAGCGTGGCGGCCCTTCTGAAGGCGACAAGGCTCGACTTCAAGGACCAGTTGCCGCACGGCTTGCAGATCGTGAGCGTCGACCTCGTCGGCGACGGCACGGGCGCTTCCGGCGGACCGCTGCCCGCTGCTTCGATCAGCACATCGGCCGGCCCAAATGATACGGCAAGCGTTTCAAATTTCCGGATCAGCGCTTCGAACCTCGACGGCGTCGGCGCTGCCGACGAACGCGTGATCACTTTCCGGATCACGGCCAAGATAGACCATGCCGCCTTCGCCGCGCCGGCAACGGTCGATAACCAGGGTGAGATGAAGGTGGCCTTCAGGGGCGGCCCGGCAACCACGATCCCCTCGCAGGATCCGGACAAGCCCGACGACGCCGATTTCCTCACCGGCGTGAAAACCTCGATCACGATCGACCTGAGCAAGTGCAACCCGCCGCCTCCGCCTCCCAGCAAGGAATGCTTCAAGGTCGAACGCGGCTCGGTCGACTGCGTGCCCGGCGGCGGCGCCTTCATCTATCACATGCCGGTCGGTCCGGAGATGGCCGGCAAATGGGTGCAGCTGTCGACGACGACACCCGGCATCACCATCGCCACCGACACCCAGCAGGTACCTGCCGGCGGCGGCGTGTTGAACTGGAAGATCATCGGCGCCTCGCCGGGCGAGGCCATCCATCTCGTCGTCACCGGCATCGACACCTATGCCGGGCCGAAGGAAGGCTGGGGACTTTGCTGCACGCAGGAGATCGACATCGACATTCCGCGTGATCTCAGGTGCCCGCCCCAAAAGCAGCCCGACCTCAAGGTGGAGAAGTGGGCAGAGGTGCCGCGCTGCACGATGTCCGGCGGCTGCGACTTCACCATCACGGTCACCAATGTCGGCGATGCGCCCTATAACGGCAAGATCGTGCTCGACGAGGTGACATTGCCGGCCGGGTCGGCGCTGTCGTCGGGACCGAACCCACCCTGGGTCTGCGCGCCCGGGACGACGCCGATGACCTGCACCCATCCGGCAACCACGCTCAACCCGGGCGCCTCCGCCGTCCTCAAGCTCGGCTTCAAGCCGGCCGGCGGCTGGCAGGGAAGCGTGCTGCGCAATTGCGCCGCCTATGACTACCAGGCGAGCGGCAAGCCGCTGTTCGGCAGCCAGCAGAACGATCGCGGCTGCGCCTCGATCCCGGTCTGCCGCCGTGGCGATCGCGATCCGCAATGCCAGCCTGCGGTCGAGAAGAAGGTCGACCTGCTGCTGAAGAAGCGCGCCCGCATGCCGGTCTGCACGCCGGACGGCATCTGCAGCTTCGTGATCGATATCATCAACAACGGCACCAGCACCTATCACGGGCCGCTGACCGTGATCGACACCTATCCGGGCGACGCGCCGACCTCCTCGGCCTTCGGGCCCAGCCCGCCATGGATCTGCTTGCCGAACGGCCCCGGCCAGTTCCGCTGCGACAATGCCGGCATCTCGCTGCCGCCGGGCGCCTCGACGCCCATCGTGGTCAAGGCGGTCATGCCGGCAAACTACCGGCCGGACACGGTCGAGAATTGCGCCGAGGTGAAGGCCATTGCGCGCGAGGTCGACCTCGCGAACAACAAGGCGTGCGCGACCGAGCGCATCCGCCGTCCGAATGGCGCCAAGCCCGGCCTGCGCATCACCAAGGCGTGCGAGAGCTCGCTGGCCGGTGCGTCTTCGGTATCCTGCCGCATCACCGTGACCAATGCCGGCACTGCTGCCCCCACCGGTCCGGTGCGGGTCAACGATGCCGCCACGCTGGTGTCGGGCGGCGCGCCGGTCGCTGTCCGGACCCTGACCCCGGACGGCGCCGACTGGAACTGCGGGCCAGTGCCCGCCAACATGCTGTCTTGCCAGATTGCCGGCGCCGTCATGACGCCCGGAACCAGCCGGCACTTCGACGTGACGGTCGGCGGCAATGACGCGTTCGAGAACTGCGCGCGCGGCTCTTTTGGGCCGGCGCCCCGCGACGACATCGTCTATCCGATCGGCCAGGCTTGCGCGAAGGGCGGTGGGGCCTCCATGATCCGCGTCGAGAAGACCGGCGACAGCGAATGCCAGCCAGGCGCGCCCTGCTCGTTCGAGATCACCATCACGAATGGGGGCCGAATGCCTTCTCCGGTCCGGTCCGCATCGGCGATGCGGTCGGCATCGACGGTCTCGGCAGGCTGGAGGGTGTCAAGATCACCGCGATCGACCCGCCTTTCGGCTGCTCGCCGGAGCCGGCGACGCTGCCGGCGTCCTGCATCGCCAATCTGACGCTGGGCGCCGGCGAAAGCCATACGCATCATGTCACAGTGGTCCTTCCCGACGACGCGCGCCTTGCCACTCTGCGGGGTACGGTCAGCGGACAGAACTGCGTTGGGGTGCTCTCGCCAAACACGCCGGTGCAGGGCGGCGGCGATGTGCTGTCGCGCGCCCCAGCCAACGCGCAAGGCGACGGCGGCAGGGCCTATGCATGCCACCCCTTCACAATCAAGCGTGAGGTCAAGAACCAGTGTTCGGGCGGCATGGTGCTCAACTCGGCCGGCCGCTGCGCCTGCCCGGACGGCACCACATTCCGCAACGGTCAGTGCTCGTCCGGCGGCACCAAGCTTCTGCCGCTGCCAGTGCCGCAGCGCTGCGTCCTACTCAAGGGCCAGATCCGGACCGAGGACGGGCGCTGCGTCTGCCCGCGAGGCGCCGAGCTGGAAAACGGCAGATGCGTTCAGAGCGAGCAGCCGCAGGAGCCGCAGTGCACGCTGCGTCCCGGCCAGTACCGCGACCAGGACGGCAATTGCGTATGCCGGCGCGGCGAGCTGGTGAACGGCGTCTGCCGGGTCGCTCCGCCGAAATGCACGATCCGCGGCGCCGTGCCAACACCGGATGGCTGCGCCTGTCCCAAGGACACGCATGTCGACCGCGCCGCCAAGGCTTGCGTGCCCGACAGGCAGCAGCCGCCCAGCCAGTGCCGCATTCGTGGCCAGGTGCGCAATGCCGATGGCGATTGCGTCTGCCCGAGGGGGACGGCGTTGAAGGGCAAAGCCTGCGTGCCGGTCAGGAAGCCGCAAGCATGCTCCATCCGCGGCCAGTTCCTCAACAAACGCGGCGTCTGCGTGTGTCCACGCGGCACCGAAGTGATCGAAGGTAGATGCGGCAGGTTCGAAGACGCTGAATGCGCGCCGGGCTCGGAGATGATCGATGGCATGTGCCAGCCGATCATCAGGCGGCGCTGCCCGGTCGGAACGGCCGGCCGGTATCCGGATTGCTTCCCGATCCGCAGGCGGCCAGGCTTGGAGATCGATCCGGACCTGCTGCTCAATCCGAATATCCTGCAGCAGTTGGTGCCAAGAAGCCAACCAAGGCTGCAGCGGAACCCGGCGACTGACAACCTTCAGTAAGGCAGCCCATCACTACCGCGCCCGCGAACCCGCCGGAGAAATCCAGCGGGTTCTCTCTTTCCCGCATCGCAGCTCGCGTTTTTGCGCGCCCCTCGAGCGAAGCGGAAAACACGCTTCCCCTTGGCCGGACGATGGTCTAGGCAGACCCGCGTGCCAGCGCGCAGCCCAGCGCGCCGATGAGGATGCCGGGAGAAGCCTTTCATGAGCAAGAAGACCCTGATCGCACCATCGGTGCTGGCGTCGGACTTTTCGAAGCTCGGCGACGAGGTCGAAGCGGTCGCGGCGGCCGGAGCCGATTGGATCCATCTCGACGTGATGGACGGCCATTTCGTGCCCAACATCACTTTCGGCCCACCGGTGATTAAGGCGATCCGCAACCGGACAAAAACCTTCTTCGACTGCCATCTCATGATCGCGCCTGCCGACCCCTACCTGGTGGCCTTTGCCGAGGCCGGCTGCGACGGCATAACGGTGCATGCCGAGGCCGGCCCGCATCTCGACCGTTCGCTGCAAACCATCAAAGGTCTCGGCAAGAAGGCCGGTGTCTCGCTCAACCCGGCGACGCCGGAAACGGCGATCGAATATGTGCTCGACCGGCTCGACCTCATCCTGATCATGACCGTCAATCCCGGCTTCGGCGGCCAGGCTTTCATCCCGGCGATCGTCGACAAGGTGCGAAAGGTCAAGGCGCTGATCGGCGAGCGCCCGATCCGCATCGAGATCGACGGCGGCATCTCGCCGGAAACGGCGCCGCTGGTGACGGCCGCCGGCGCCGGCGTGCTGGTGGCCGGCGCGGCCATTTTCAAAGGCGGCACAGTAGAAACCTATCGGGCAAATATCGAAGCGATCCGCTCAGCCGCCGACAAGGCCGCCCGTTAAAGACGTCGACAGTGCGTTCCTACCAAAAGCCGCCTCGCTAACTAAGGGCTGTTCAGTATACCGAGTTATGTCAAGTCTCCCACTGACGTCAGCCTTTTTTCAAGTGGATTTTACTTTATTCGATAATTGACCCCGCCTTGTCTTAAAGTACGAATATCGCCATCATACGTTTTTAGGCGGCTGTGCTCGGCTGCAAGATACATCGTATGAAATTGCTTGGCCGAGGGGCCCTGCAAAACAGGGGCCGGCAATAGGAGTCAAATTGCCATACGGGAACGCCGATACGGGCGAAGGCAAGGGTGCCAAGAGCACGCTGGCCAGTTCGGTCTACCATCAGCTCCGCGAGGACTTGCTGCGGGGAGCTTTGGAAGCCGAGGGCAAGCTGCGCGTCGAATGGGTCGTTTCCCGGTATGGCGCCGGCGCCTCGCCGGTGCGCGAGGCGCTGAACCGTCTGGCCGCCGAGGGATTGCTCGGCCGCCACGACCAGCGCGGCTTCTTCGTGATGCCGGTCAACGCGACCGAGCTGGAGGAGCTCACCCGCACGCGGTGCTGGCTGGAAGAACGCGCATTACGCGAATCCATTGCGCACCGAACGGCGGAATGGGAAGAACAGCTGGTGCTCGCCCTGCACCGCCTGGCGCGCGCCGAACGCCGCCGGCCCGACGACCCGGCAACCAACAATCCGGAATGGGAGAAGCTGCACCGCGCCTTTCATCGCGCGCTGATCTGCGCCTGCCGCTCGCATTGGCTGATCGGCTTTTGCGACCAGCTTTCCGACCAGGCCTCCCGCTACCGGCTGATCTCGCAGCGCGGCCCCGGCTCCGAACGCGACGACTTCGGCGAGCACCGGACGATTGCCGAGCGGACCATGGACGGCGACGCCGACGGCGCGGTCGAGGCCTTGCTCAGTCACTACCGCCTGACGGCGGAGATGTGCATGGCGCAGCTCAGCCCAGGCGACGGTCCGCGGGCTCGCGCAGGCAAGGCCGCGCGCGGTCGCAAATAGCTGCCCATCGCTGACAAATCTGATATTCGCTCTGGCCGAGCTTTCGACGCCAGGGGACGACATGACCAATCACCTGTTCGACGCGTTTCGCGCCAGCATGCCGGCGCCTGGCCAAGTGCTGATGGAGACGGATGACGGGCGTTCGATTTCCTATGCCGACATGCTGGCGCGGTCCGCGCGGTTTGCGCACGCGCTGGTCGCCGCTGGTGTGCTGCCCGGCGATCGCGTCGCCGTGCAGGTGGAGAAGACCCCTGAAGCTTTGCTCCTCTATCTCGCCTGTCTGCGCGCCGGCGCCGTCTTCCTGCCGCTCAACACCGCCTATACGCTGCCGGAGCTCGACTATTTCTTCCGCGACGCGGAGCCGCGGCTGGTCGTGTGCGATCCGGAAAAGGTGAAGGATGTGCAACCGCTTGCCGCATCGGCGGGGGCGGCGACGCTGACGCTAGGCCGCGACGGACAGGGCACGCTTGCGGACCGTGCGGCGCTGCAGCCGGCGGATTTTGCGGATCTGGAGCGCGGCCCCGACGATCTTGCCGCCATCCTTTACACGTCTGGCACGACGGGCCGCTCCAAGGGCGCCATGCTCAGCCACGAGAACCTCGCCTCCAACGCGCGCGTGCTGGTGGATTACTGGCGCTTCAGCGGCGATGATGTGCTCATCCACGCGCTGCCGATCTTCCACACGCACGGCCTGTTCGTCGCGACCAACGTCATCCTGATGGCCGGCGCAAAGATGCTGTTCGAGCGGAAGTTCGACCCGGCCCGTGTGATTTCGCTTCTGCCGCGCGCGACCGCGCTGATGGGCGTGCCGACTTTCTATGTGCGGCTCCTGCAGCAGCAGGGCCTGACGAAGGATGCGGCCAGCCACATGCGGCTGTTCATCTCCGGTTCGGCGCCGTTGCTTAGCGAGACGCATAATGCCTGGCGCGAGCGCACCGGCCACGCCATCCTCGAACGCTACGGCATGACCGAAACCAACATGAACACCTCCAATCCCTATGACGGCGAACGGCGCGCTGGCACGGTCGGCTTTCCGCTGCCGGGTGTCACGCTGCGCGTCGCCGACCCCGAAAGCGGCAAGCCGCTAGCCCAGGGCGAGATCGGCATGATCGAGGTGAAGGGCCCGAACGTCTTTGCCGGCTATTGGCGGATGCCAGAGAAAACCAAGGCCGAATTCCGCGACGACGGCTTCTTCATCACCGGCGACCTCGGCCTGATCGACACCGGCGGCTATGTCCACATCGTCGGCCGCGGCAAGGACCTGATCATCTCGGGCGGCTACAACGTCTATCCCAAGGAGATCGAGAGCGAGATCGACGCGCTTGCCGGCGTTGCCGAAAGCGCGGTGATCGGGGTTGCGCATCCCGACTTCGGCGAAGGCGTCACGGCGGTCGTGGTGCGCAAGCCGGGCTCGGCAATCAGCGCAGCCGATATCGCCGACGCCATTGCCGGGCGGCTGGCCAAATACAAGCATCCAAAGCAGGTGATCTTCGTCGACGAATTGCCGCGCAACACAATGGGCAAGGTGCAGAAGAACGTTTTGCGCGAGGCGTACAAGGATATCTACCAATCCAGACCGCAGAGCTAGGACTAGTGCAAACGCCCGGCAGCTTCGTCATTTTAGGGCGGAGCAAGGAGCGAAGCGACGCGGGAAGACCCTGGAAGCCATGCCTTAACGCCAAAGCGTGCAACGATTACAGAATTCTGCACCGTTGCGCCCCACCGCAGAGGTCACGGCATGGATCCTCGGGTCAAGCCCGAGGATGACGAAGGAAGAGGCCTACGCCGCAAAAACCTTCTCGCCGCCGATCCAGACATTCTTGACGTCCAGGTCTTCCGACAGCCCGACAATGTCCGCTGCGGTGCCGTTGGCGAAGCGGCCGAGGCGATGCGCCTGGCCGATCGCTTCGGCGGGATAGAGCGAGGCCATGCGGAGCGCCTCGTCGAGATCGAGCCCGACCACGCGATGGACGAAGCGCACGGCGGAAATCATGTCTAGATCGGCGCCGGCCAGCGTGCCGTCGGCAAGCCTGAGACTCCCGTCCTTGCGGTAGATGGTACGGCCGTTGAGGGTGAAGGATGTCATGTCGGTGCCGATCGTCGCCATGGCGTCGGTGACCAAAAGGATCCTGCCCGGGCCTTTCTTGGCATTGAGTGCAAGCGTCATGGTGCCGGGATGGACATGGATTCCGTCCGCGATGATGCCAGCGTAGAAGCTGCCGGTGTCGATCGCCGCTCCGGCCAGTCCCGGCTCACGATTGCCAATCTGGCTCATGGCGTTGAAGAGATGGGTGACGACCGTGGCGCCCGCCTCGGCGAAGGCCGTTGCCGTGGCATAGCCGGTGTCGGAGTGGCCGAGGCTGACAACGATGCCGGCCGCGGCCAGCGCCGTGACCCGGGCCGGCTGGACCGATTCCGGTGCGACCGTGGTGAGCAGCACCGGCAAGCCCTGACGCGCCGCGACCAGCGCAGCCTGGTCAGCGTCCGTCATTGGCCGGATAAGAGCCGGATCATGCGCGCCCTTGCGCGCGACGGACAGATGCGGGCCTTCGAGATGCAGCCCAAGAAAAGCCGGCACCTTCTTCCGGGCGGCCTCGGCGCCGGCGTCGACCGCCGCGGCGGTGATCGCCGGCGTGTCGGTGATCAGCGTCGGCAGGAGCGCCGTGGTGCCGAAGGGCGCGTGCGCCCGGCAGATGGTCTCGATCGAGGCGACATCGGGATGGTCGTTGAGCATAATGCCGCCACCGCCATTGACCTGGATGTCGACGAAGCCGGGAACCAAGAGGCCGCCACCGGTCTCGACATGGGAGACGCCTGACGGCACGGCGCCGGCGGGCAGAATGGCCTCGACCACGCCGTCCTTGACGACAAGGGCCGTATCGTCGTGCCAGTCGGCCCCGTCGAAGATACGGGCGCCGGTGAGGGCGAAACGGTCGCTCATACGGTTTCCGTCACCTTGCGCAGATTGCGTGGCGCATCCGGATCGAGACCGCGATGGCGAGCGAAGGCCTCGACGAAGCCATAGAAGGACACGATCAGCGGCAGCGGATCGGTTAACGGATGGCCAGTTGCGACATACGGCAGCAGCCCGGCTGCCTTCGCATTATCGGAGGTGACGAAAGCGGCCGCGCCTTTGGCCGTCAAGCTGTCGGCCGCCTCGGTCACCGAAGGCTCCGACGCGTCCCGGGCAGCAAGCGCCAGGACCGGGAAGCCCGGCCCGACCAGCGCCAGCGGCCCGTGCATGACCTCGGCGGCGCTATAGGCCTCGGCATGCATGGCGCAGGTTTCCTTGAATTTTAGCGCCGCCTCGCTGGCGATCGCGAAGGATGGGCCGCGGCCGAGGATGAACAGCGAGCGCGGCGTCTCGAGCGCCGCGGCGAGCGCCATCCAGTCGTAGGCGATCGCCTTCTCGAAATGCTCCGGCAGGCGGGCGAGCGCAGCAAGCAGCGCCTCATCGCCAGTGCTGTGCGCCATCAGCGCCAGGGCGGCGACGGCCGAGTTGACGAAGGTCTTGGTGGCCGCGACGCTGCGCTCCGGGCCGGCGAGAATGTCGATGGCATAATCCGAGGCGCGCGCCAGCGGCGAGTCGGCGGTGTTGGTGATGGCGACGGTGAGCGCGCCGCCGGCTCTCGCGGTTTCGGCCATGGCGACGATGTCGGGACTCTTGCCCGACTGCGAGATCGCCAGGCAAGCCGAGCCGCGCAGCCTCAGCTTCGCGCCATAGATGGAAGCGATCGACGGGCCGACGGAAGCGACGGCGAGGCCGGCTGTCAGCTCCACGGCATATTTCATGAAGGTGGCGGCATGGTCGGACGAGCCGCGCGCCACGGTGACGACGAAATGCGGATCGCGCTCGCGAAGGCCGCGGCCGGCATCGGCCAGCACCTTGGCTGAGCCGTCCAGCAGGCGGGCGGTGGCCTGCGGGATCTCCTCGATCTCGCGCCGCATGTGGGTGGCGGTTGCGCTCATGGCCGGCTCTCCTCTCCCGGCCCGGTCAGCCGGAGTTCCGCGACGAAGTCATAGGCGTCGCCCCTGTAGATCGAGCGCGTGAACTCGATCACCTTGCCGCTCGCCAGATAGGAAATACGTTCGATGTGCAGGCCGGCAACCCCCGGCGGCACTTCGAGAAGGCGCGCGTCGCCGTCGCCGAGATTGGCGGCCGAAATGCGCTGCACGGCCCGCATCGGGCGGTTGCCGGTCAGTTCCAGCGCCGCGTAGAGCGAGGAGCCGATCGCTTCGGGGTCGGGAAGCACGCTCGCCGAAATCGCGGCGCGCTCGATCGCCAGCGGCGTGTCGTTGGCGATGCGCAGGCGCGCCACGCGCGCCACCAGCTCGCTCGACGACAGGCCGAGCACCATCATCTCGTCCGGCGAGGGCGCATAGAGGCCGCGATCGAGCCAGGCCGAGCGCACGACCATGCCGCGGCGCGCCATATCCTCGGTGAAGGAGGTGAGCCGCGACAGCGACTGCTCGACACGTTCCATGCGCGGGGCCACAAAGGTGCCGGAGCCATGGCGCTGGACGAGGATGCCGCCCTTGACGAGATCCTGCACGGCCTTGCGCACAGTGACGCGCGAAATGTCGGCCTTGCTGGCTATATCGCGCTCCGACGGCAGCGCGTCACCCGGCCCGATCAGGCCGCGATTGACCGCTTCCTCGATGCTTTTTCTCAGCTGCAGGTAAAGCGGCGCGCCGCTCTGCGAGGATTCTTTCAGCATAGCGAAGATCTGGTCGGCGGCGCTCATCGCGGCGCCTCCAGCAGCATAGCGAAAATCCGGTCGGCGGCGCTCATCGGGCGCCTCCGGATTTGCCCGCGAAGATGCGCGCGGCCATCTGCACCGCGCCGCCGAGCGCATCGTCAAGCGGGGCCTTCAGCAGCGCCTGATAGCGCGCCGCCAGCCGCGGCGCGTAGAGCGGCGCCAGGCCGCCGAGCAGGCATAGCGGCGCATCGTCGGCGAGTTCGAGGGCGCCGAGCGAAGCCTCGACATCGGCAACCGCCTTATCGAGGATCCAATTGGCAACGAGATCGCCCTTTTCGGCATGCTCGAAGACTTTTGGCGCGAAACCGCCGAAGTCGCCGGGCTTGGCGTTGGTGGTGAACTCGACCACGTCCTCGGGATTGTTGCGGAAGACGGCAAGCATGGCATCCGTCAGCGGCGAGCCGGGGCGGATGCCGTCATAGGCAAGGAGCGTCTGCTCGAGCAGGTCGCGGCCGATGCGGGCGCCGCTGCCCTGGTCGCCGACCTGGAAACCCCAGCCGCCGATGGCGTGCGACTTGCCCGCTTTGCGCGCCATATAGGCGGTGCCGGTGCCCAGGATCGCCATGGCGCCGTCGCCGGAGCCGACGGCGCCTTCGAGCGCGATCTCGGCATCGGTCTCGACGCGGCTTTTGCTGAACGGCAGGATCGCTTCCAGCTGCTGCCTGTAGGTGCCGACATTGGCTCCGGCGAGGCCGAGAATGGCAGGCGTCTCGGGGATCAGCTCCGGATCTTCACCGGCGGCCACGAAAGCTTGCCTTGCCGCCTCGACGATGTTTGCGCGCGCACCGGTAAGGTCGGTGCGGATATTGGCCGCGCCGCTCTTGGCGCGGCCAACGACAGCGCCGTCGGCGGTCGCAAGGGCCGCCCTGCAGCTTGTGCCGCCGCCATCGATGCCAAGCACGAATTTCACGCGATTTTCTCCTCGTCGCGGATAATACCAATAAAATACCAACAGCCAAGCGTTAATTTCGGCTCAAAAAAGATTAAGGCGTATTTGATTGAAAGGACATGGAAATTTGTTCCCGACGCGCTCCGGAGCATGAAAACGCAATGAGAGATGTGGACAAGTGGTATTTTTTTGGTATTGTTCGATCAGTTGGAGGAAAGCGGATGGCCGAGACGCGCACGGAAGCGCTTCATCAGAACGCCGCGGGGCTGGATGTCCAGGCCCCGGACGCCATCCTTTCGTTCCTCGCCAATGCGCAAATCGAGGCCGCCAGGGCCGTGCACGGCGCCATTCCGGCCATTGCCGAGGCCGCCGAGCTTGTCGCCAGACAATTGAAGGGTGGAGGCAGGCTCGCCTACGCGGCAGCCGGCAGTTCCGGCCTCATGGCTGTCGCCGATGCGCTGGAACTTCCCGGCACATTCGGTATAGCGCGGGACCGCATCGCCATCCTGATCGCCGGCGGCGACGAGGCGTTCCGCACGCTTGCCGGCGGACCGGAAGACGATACCGAGGAAGCCGCGGCAGCCGTCGCGAATGCCAATATCGGCAAGGGCGACTGCCTGATCGCCATCTCGGCCAGTGGCTCGACGCCCTATGCCGTCCAGGCGATCGGCGATGCCCGGCGCCGGGGCGCGGCGACGATCGCGATAGCCAACAACAACGGCGCGACGCTGTTCGGCGAGGCCGACGTCGCCATCCTGCTCGAGACGCCGCCGGAGCTGATCGCCGGCTCGACGCGCATGGGCGCGGGAACAGCACAAAAGATCGCGCTCAACATGCTCTCGACGCTCGCTGCCGTCCATCTCGGCCATGTGCATGACGGCTACATGGTCAACCTTGCCGCCGACAACATCAAGCTGCGTGACCGCGCGGTGCGCATGGTGGCCGCCATCAGCGGACGCAGCCGCGAAGACGCGGCGCGCCTGCTCGAAGAGAGCGGTGGCGGCGTCAAGACTGCCATTCTGCTCGCCGCGGGTGCTGCCAATGCCGATGCGGCCGAGAAGATACTGGAAAAAACCGGCCAGAAGCTCAGGCCGGCGCTTTCCGCGATCGAGGGGAGCAAGGCGCGCTAGCCGCTGTTCTCATCAAAACCGAACCTGAAAAAGGTCAACAGGGAGACTGGACATGACGACCAAACTACTGACGGCACTTCTCATCGGCACGAGCATTCTCGGCACCACCGGGATGGCCCTCGCCGAAGACGTCACGCTCAACATCGAGAGCTGGCGCGGCGACGACCTGACCATCTGGAAGGACAAGCTGATCCCGGCCTTCGAAGCCAAGAACCCGGGCATCAAGGTGGTGTTCGCGCCCTCGGCGCCGACCGAGTATGACGCGGCACTCGGCGCCAAGCTCTCTGCCGGCTCGGCGGGCGACCTGATCACTTGCCGCCCCTTCGACAAGTCGCTTGAGCTGTTCAAGAAGGGCAACCTCGCCGACCTCTCGTCGCTGCCCGGCATGGACAACTTCTCTCCGGTCGCCAAGGCCGCCTGGCAGACCGACGACGGAAAGTCGAGCTTCTGCGTGCCGATGGCTTCGGTCATCCACGGCTTCATCTACAACAAGGACGCCTTCGACAAGCTCGGCCTCAAGGTGCCGACGACGAATGAAGAGTTCTACGCCGTGCTGGACAAGATCAAGGCGGACGGCACCTATATCCCGATGGCGATGGGCACGAAGGACCTCTGGGAAGCCGCGACCATGGGCTACCAGAACATCGGCCCGAACTACTGGAAGGGCGAGGAAGGGCGTCAGGCGCTGATCAAGGGCGAGCAGAAGCTGACCGATCCGCAGTGGGTTGAACCCTACAAGGAACTGGCCAAGTGGAAGCCCTATCTCGGCGACGGTTTCGAGGCGCAGACCTATCCGGACAGCCAGAACCTGTTCACGCTCGGCCGCGCCGCCATCTACCCGGCTGGCTCCTGGGAGATCGGCCTGTTCAACACCCAGGCGCAGTTCAAGATGGGCGCCTTCCCGCCGCCCGTGCAGAAGGCCGGTGACACCTGCTACATCTCCGACCACACCGATATCGGCATGGGCCTGAACGCAGCCTCGAAGCACCCGGAAGAAGCCAAGAAGTTCCTGTCC
The DNA here is from genome assembly GCF_003952605.1 of Mesorhizobium sp. M1A.F.Ca.IN.022.06.1.1. Lineage (NCBI taxonomy): Bacteria > Pseudomonadati > Pseudomonadota > Alphaproteobacteria > Hyphomicrobiales > Phyllobacteriaceae > Mesorhizobium > Mesorhizobium sp. M1A.F.Ca.IN.022.06.1.1. The sequence goes on from NZ_CP034455.1 coordinate 2,868,558, forward strand.
TGGGTCGCTTCGCCGGACTTCGCCAACATCTACGCCAATGCGTTGCCGGGCTTCTTCAGCCTGAACAACACCCCGGTGAAGATGGAGGACCCGCTGGCACAGGAATTCGTCTCCTGGCGCGGCAAGTGCAAGTCGACGATCCGCTCGACCTACCAGATCCTGTCGCGCGGCACGCCAAACCTCGAGAACGAGACCTGGGTCGAATCGGCCAACGTGATCAACGGCACCGACACGCCGGAAGCCGCGGCCAAGAAGCTGCAGGACGGCCTCGACAGCTGGTACAAGCCGGCGAAGTAAGACTTTAGCCATTCGAACCGGCCGGGCAGCTGCCCGGCCGGCCTTCGGACAGATCTAGATAGCGATTGTCGGCGCCGCCTCTCGGTCTTACCCTCACCCTTGCGGGAAGACGAAGCCGCACTGTCGCTGGCCTTGTCCCTCGCATCATGGGGACAGTCAGGCCGCCGTGCATCGAGGCATCAGCCAAGCACCATCGACCTGGAACCGAGAGACGGCGGGGACCGAACTCATGGCCGCACAAACACGACCCAAGAAACCGATCCGCTGGCATATCGGCGTCTTCCTGGCGCCGGCGGTGCTGGTCTACACGGCAGTCATGATCCTGCCGCTGTTCGGCACCCTGCAGCTTTCTCTGTTCCGCAACATCAACCAGGCGCAAGTGTTCGTCGGGTTCGACAATTTCCACAAGCTGTTCGGCGATCCCAACTGGTCGGTGAATTTCTGGAATGCGCTCAGGAACAATGTCTGGTTCTTCATCATCCACATGCTGGTGCAGAATCCGATCGGCATCCTCTTGGCGGCGCTGCTGTCCAGCCCGAGACTGCGGTTTGCCGCCTTCTATCGCACCGCGATCTTCGTGCCGACGATCCTGTCCTTCGTCATCGTCGGCTTCGCCTGGAAGCTGATCCTGTCGCCGATCTGGGGCGTGGCGCCGCACCTGCTCGACTTCGTTGGGCTGAAGAGCCTGTTCACGCCGTGGCTCGGCAAAGAGCAATATGCGCTCACCGCGCTCAGCCTCGTCTCGGTCTGGCAGTTCGTCGGCATCCCGATGATGCTGATCTATGCAGCACTTCTGTCGATCCCGGACGAGGTGATCGAGGCCGCCGAATGCGACGGCGTCACCGGTATGGCGCAGTTCTGGAAGATCAAGCTGCCGCTGATCCTGCCTTCGATCGGCATCATCTCGATCCTGACCTTCGTGGGCAATTTCAACGCTTTCGACCTGATCTACACCGCGCAAGGGGCGCTCGCCGGTCCGAATTATTCGACCGACATTCTCGGCACCTTCCTCTACCGCGCCTTCTTCGGTTTTCAGCTGCAGGTCGGCGATCCCAACATGGGTGCCGCGATCGCCACGATCATGTTCCTGATCATCCTCGCCGGCGTCTGCGTCTACCTGTTCCTCGTCCAGACGCGCCTGCGTCGCTATCAGTTCTGAGGCGCGCCATGAGCACCGCAACACATTCGCTTCCCCGCACCATCGGCGCCCATGCGGTCCTTTTGACCTACACGGTGATCGCGCTGTTCCCGGTGATCCTGGTCATCATGAACTCGTTCAAGTCGCGCGCCGGCATTTTTGGCGCGCCGCTGACGCCGCCAACGCCGAAAACCTTCGACCTGATCGGCTACACCACCGTGTTCGGCCAGGGCGACTTTCTGCATTATTTCCAGAACAGCCTCGTCGTCACGGTCGCCTCGCTGTTCTTCGTGCTTCTGTTCGGCGCCATGGCCGCTTTCGCACTGTCGGAATACCGCTTCCGCGGCAACACGATGATGGGGCTCTATCTCGCGCTCGGCATCATGATTCCGATCCGCCTCGGCACCGTCGCCATCCTGCAGCTGATGGTGGCGAGCGGGCTGGTCAACACGCTGACGGCGCTGATCCTGGTCTACACGGCGCAAGGCCTGCCGCTCGCCATCTTTATCCTGTCGGAGTTCATGAAGCAGGTGTCCGACGACCTGAAGAACGCCGGCAGGATCGACGGGCTGTCGGAGTACACGATCTTCTTCCGGCTGGTGCTGCCGCTGGTGCGCGCGTCGATGGCGACGGTCGCCGTCTTCACCATGATCCCGATCTGGAACGACCTGTGGTTCCCGCTGATCCTGGCGCCGTCGGAAGAGACCAAGACGGTGACGCTCGGCGCGCAGCTCTTCCTGGGCCAGTTCGTCACCAACTGGAACGCGATCCTGGCGGCGCTCTCGCTGGCGATCCTGCCGGTGCTGATCCTCTACGTCATCTTCTCGCGGCAGCTGATCCGCGGCATCACGTCAGGAGCCGTCAAGTGAGTGCAGAACAGCCTCTTCGCGTCGTCGTCGCCGGCCTTGGCAATATGGGCCGCAGCCATGCGCTGGCCTATCACACCAATCCGGGCTTCGAGATCGCCGCGCTCGTCAACCGTTCCGAGGTGCCGCTGCCGGATGGGCTCGCGGGCTATCGCATCAGGCGCTCCTTCGAGGATGTGCTGCGCGACGAGAAACCGGACGTCGCCGCCATCGCTACTTATTCCGACAGCCACGCCGACTATGCGGTGCGGGCGTTCGAGGCCGGCTGCCATGTCTTCGTCGAGAAGCCGCTGGCGACCACGGTGGCGGACGCCAGGCGCGTCGTCGATGCCGCCAAAGCCAACGGCAGGAAGCTGGTGATCGGCTATATCCTGCGCCACCATCCGTCCTGGATGCGGCTGATCGCCGAGGCGCGCAAGCTCGGCGGGCCATACGTATTCCGCATGAACCTCAACCAGCAGTCCTCCGGCCACAGCTGGGAAACGCACAAGCAGTTGATGCAGACCACCTCGCCGATCGTCGATTGCGGCGTGCATTATCTCGACGTGATGCTGCAGATCACCGATGCCAGACCGGTCGAGGTGCGCGGCATGGGCGTGCGGCTCAGCGATGAAGTGGCGCCCTCGATGTATAATTACGGTCACCTGCAGGTGCTGTTCGAAGACGGCTCGGTCGGCTGGTACGAGGCCGGCTGGGGACCGATGGTTTCGGAGACCGCCTTCTTCGTGAAGGACGTGATGTCGCCCAAAGGCTCTGTGTCGATCGCCACGAAGGAGGGCGTGAAGTCCGACGACATCGACACGCACACCAAGACCTCGACCATCCGCCTGCACAGCGCCGCGACCGGGCCGGACGGAAAGTTCATCAAAGAGGACGAACTGCTGTCGATGGAAGGCGAGCCGGGGCACCAGGAACTCTGCGACCTCGAACAGGCCTTCCTGCTCAAGGCCATCCGCGAGGACATCGACCTGACCCGCCACATGGAGGACGCGGTGAAGTCGCTCGCCGTCTGCCTCGCCGCCGACCAGAGCGTGCGCACCGGCGCGCCAATCAAACTCTAGAACAAGGACGAAGCCGTGGGCTCGCTGAACATCGAGAACGTGAAGAAGGCATTCGGGCCGGTCGAGGTGCTGAAGGGCATCGACCTCGAGGTCAATGACGGCGAATTCGTCGTCTTCGTCGGCCCGTCCGGCTGCGGAAAGTCGACGCTGCTGCGCGTGATCGCAGGGCTAGAGGATTCGACCTCCGGGCGGGTGGTGATCGACGGCGACGACGTCTCCGTCACGCCGCCCGCAAAACGCGGCATCGCCATGGTGTTCCAGACCTACGCGCTCTATCCGCATCTGACGGTGAAGAACAATATGGGGCTCGGCCTGAAACAGGCCGGCACGCCTTCGGCCGAGATCGAGCGCCGCATCAAGATCGCTTCCGCGATGCTGTCGCTCGAGCCCTATCTCGAGCGGCGGCCGGCGGAGCTGTCGGGCGGGCAGCGCCAGCGCGTCGCGATCGGCCGCGCCGTGGTGCGCGAGCCGAAGCTGTTCCTGTTCGACGAGCCGCTGTCCAATCTCGACGCGGCGCTGCGCGTCAACACCAGGCTGGAGATCGCGCAGCTGCACCGGCGGCTAAAGGCAACGATGATCTACGTCACGCACGACCAGGTCGAAGCGATGACGCTGGCCGACAAGATCGTCGTGCTCAATGCCGGCCGCATCGAGCAGATCGGCAGCCCGATGGAGCTCTACAATGCGCCGGCCAATGAATTCGTCGCCGGCTTCATCGGCTCGCCGAAGATGAATTTCATCGACGGCGCCAAGCTTGGCGAGACGGCGAAGACCGTCGGCGTGCGCCCGGAACATCTGACCGTCGATGCAAAATCCGGCGCCTGGAAAGGCACGGTGGTGCATGCCGAGCATCTCGGCGCCGACACCAATCTCTATCTCGACTGCGAGAAGGCCGGGCTGCTCACCGTGCGGATCTTCGGCGTCTACAATGCCGAACCGGGCGCGACGCTCTATGCAACGCCGGATCCGGCGAAGACGTATCGGTTCGGGGCAGATGGAAGGGTGTTGAAGTAGCGCCGGCCTCCCCTTCTCCCCTTGCGGGAGAAGGTGGATCGGGGCGCAGCGCCGAGACGGATGAGGGGTGCTCCAGCGGAGTGCGACGCTTACTTCTGCAACGCAGAGATCGTTCCAACACCCCTCATCCGGCCGCTTCGCGGCCACCTTCTCCCACAAGGGGAGAAGGCGAGGTCTGCGCTTACTCGTCCGCCTTGAAGGTCTGCTTCTGCTGGCCCATGCCCTCGATGCCGAGCTCGACGACGTCGCCGGCCTTCAGGAACACCGGCGGCTTCATGCCCAGCCCGACGCCGGGCGGCGTTCCGGTGGAGATGATGTCGCCGGGATGCAGCGACATGAACTGGCTGAGATAGGAAACCAGATACTTCACGCCGTAGACCATCGTCTTGGTCGAGCCGTTCTGCATGGCCTTGCCGTTGACCGTCAGCCACATTTTGAGGTTCTGCGGGTCGGCGATCTCGTCCGTGGTCACCAGCCAGGGGCCGATCGGGCCAAACGTGTCGCAGGACTTGCCCTTGGTCCACTGGCCTTGGCGCTCGGCCTGGAAGGCTCGCTCGGAAACGTCGTGCGCGACGCAATAGCCGGCAACATAATCCAGCGCGTCGTCCTCGCTGACATACTTCGCCGTCTTGCCGATGACGACGCCGAGCTCGACCTCCCAGTCGGTCTTGACCGAGCCGCGCGGGATGAGCACGTCGTCATCCGGCCCGACGATAGCCGAACTCGCCTTCATGAAGATGATCGGCTCCGGCGGCACGGTGGCGCCGGTCTCGGCAGCGTGGTCGGAATAGTTGAGGCCGATGCAGATGAATTTCCCCGTGCCGGCCACGCAGGCGCCGATGCGTGGGCTACCGGAAACAGCCGGCAGCGATTTCGGATCGAGCTTCGACAGCATCTCCAGCGAAGCCGGATGCAGCGCCGTGCCGGCGATGTCGGCGACATAGGCCGAAAGGTCGCGGATCGTGCCATCCTGATCGAGCAGGCCGGGACGCTCGCTTCCCATCTCGCCATAGCGCAGCAACTTCATCTTTTCTCTCCACCTTGCGGCCAAAGACCGATTTGCAAAACTTCCCGCCACGACCTCATGCGAAAATCGGGCGGACCCTAGCCATCAGCCTGGTACCCCGCAAGCGCGGACTCCACGCAGTAGGTCGGCAGGCTGGATTTTTCAGACTTTTCGATGCTTCCGATGAACGCGTAGCCCCGATCCGATCTTCCTGTTCGCCCACTAGCACTGCGAACCGCCCCCAATTTTCGAAACGGGCGTCAGATCGACCAGCCGCCATCAATATTGTAGGCCTGCCCCGAAGTGTAGGTGGCGCCCGCCAGATAGACGGCGAGATCGGCGATTTCTTCCGGCGTGCCCAGCCTTCCCATCGGCTGGCGGGCGATGAAGGCGGCGCGCGCCGCCTCATAATCGCCCTGCGCATGCATGCGGTCCTGCAGCGACGGGCTCTCGACCGTGCCCGGACAGATGGCGTTGCAGCGGATGCCCTTAGCCACATAGTCGGCGGCGACCGCCTTGGTCAGGCCGACGACCGCGGCCTTGGTCAGACCGTAGACGAAACGGTTCGGCACGCCCTTCTGCGAACTCGCCAGCGATGCCATGTTGATGATCGAGCCGTCGCCGCGCTCCAGCATGCCGGGCAGCACGGCGCGGATGGTGCGGATCATAGAGCGGACATTGAGATTCAGGGCGAAGTCGAGATCGGCATCCGTCATTTCGAGGATCGAGCCCGAATGGACGAAGCCGGCGCAATTGAACAGAACATCGACCGGGCCGATCTCGGCGAAGGCCGATGTCACGGCCGCGTCATCGAGCACGTCGAGCTTGCGGGTTTTTATGCCGGAAGTCTTGCCGAGTTGGGCCAAAAGCTGCTCGTTGATGTCGGTGGCATGAACGGTGGCGCCGGCCTTGGTGAAAGCCAGCGCGCTCGCCCGCCCAATGCCTTGCGCCGCCGCGGTGATGACGACCACTTTGCCTGCCAGATCCGCCATGCTTCCCTCCGGTGTCGCAAGCTTTCTTAGTGGCGGCCAGACGGGATGCAATGTGCCAGGCGAGCCTGACCGCTATTCCGCAGGCCAATTGTTTTTTCTGGTTAAAGAACACATGCCGATGCGTCAAGCCTGGAAGCCTGCGGCAAACGCGCCGAATTTGCGGCGCGAGTGTCGTCAAACCAGACCCGGTCTGGAACGCGCTTAGTCGCCGTAAGGCACCCAAACGTTCTTGACCTCGATGGCGCGGCGCAGGACGGCCTCGCCAGCCGCCTCGCTCGATGTCCAGTCGAGGCTGCGGCCATTGCCGGTCCAGACGCGCTTGAGGTTGCCGATGGAATCGGCCTCCGCCTTGGCGCAGGTGTCGGCATCGGCAAACACCCAGAGCCCATCGACGTCGTCGTGCTTGGCCAGAACGCCGCAGAGCTCGGCGCTGCGGCCGGTGACGATATTGATGGCGCCGGCCGGAATGTCGGAATATTCGATGATCTGGTAGAGATCCGTGGCTAAAAGCGGGTGACGCTCGGACGGCACGGCCACCACGGCGTTGCCCATGGCGAGCGCCGGCGCCACCAGCGAGACGAAGTTGAGGAGCGGCTGATTGTCCGGCGCAACGATGCCGACGACGCCGACAGGCTCGTGCAGCGCAAGCGTCACGGCGCGGGCCGGCGGCTGGTGGACGCGGCCCTCGAACTTGTCGGTGAGGCCGGCATAGAGGAACAGCCGCTCGATGGACTGCTCAACCTCCTCGCGCGCTGCCTTCGCCGTCACGCCGGCGAGTTGGACAAGGCGTGCAGCGAACTCATCGGCACGGCCCGAAAGGTTTTCCGCGAAGTAGTAGAGCACCTGGCTGCGGTTGAAGGCCGTCGCGTCCGGCCAGGCCTTGCAGGCGCGCGCGGCGGCGACCGCGTCGCGGATATCCTTGCGGTTGCCAAGGCCGACTTCGCCGGCAAGCTTGCCCTTGGCGGTGGCGACGGTCAGCGAGTAGTTGCCGTCCGGACGCACCTGCTTGCCACCGATGAACAGCTTTGCCGTGCGGTCGATGGCCATACCGTCAGCCTGCTCGACGACCTGCGCCGAGCCGACTGCGGCCGGCTTGATGGCGGGGCCGACCGGCAGCTTGGCGGCAAGATATTCGAACATCCCTTCCCGTCCGCCTTCGCGACCGAAGCCGCTTTCGCGATAGCCGCCGAAGCCGCAGGCCGCATCGAACATGTTGGTGCCGTTGACCCAGACGACGCCCGCCTTCAATTGCGGCGCGACATGCAAAGCGAGATTGACGTTCTCGCTCCACACCGAAGCGGCAAGACCGTAACGCGTGTTGTTGGCTAGCTCGATCGCCTCCTCGGTGTTACGGAAGCTCATCGTCGCCAGCACCGGCCCGAACACCTCCTCCTGCGCCAGGATATTAGCCGGCGAAACAGAGGTGGCGAGCGTCGGCAAGTGATAGTAGCCCGTCGTCGGCAAGGCAGCGTCCGGCTGCCAGCAAGCGGCGCCCTGCCTGGCGCCCTCGGCGATCAGGCCCTTGACGCGGTCGAGCTGCGTGCGGTCGACCAGCGGCCCGATGTCGGTGTTCTTGTCGAGCGGGCTGCCGACGCGCAGGCGGCTCATCCTGACCTTGACCTTGGCGATGAAGGCCTCCGCGATGCCTTCCTGCACCAGGAGCCGCGAGCCGGCGCAGCAGACCTGGCCCTGGTTGAACCAAATGCCGTCGACCAGTCCCTCGACGGCGCTGTCGAGGTCGGCATCCTCGAAAACGACGAAGGCCGATTTGCCGCCGAGCTCCAGCGACAGCTTCTTGCCAGATCCGGCGGTTGCCTTGCGGATGATCTTGCCGACCTCGGAGGAACCGGTGAAGGCGATCTTCTGTACGCCCGGATGGTTGACGATGGCGGCACCCGCCTCCGGTCCGCCCTGAACGATGTTGACGACGCCTTTCGGCACGCCGGCGCGCTCGCAGATCTCGGCAAACAGTATGGCGGTGAGCGGCGTGAATTCGGCCGGCTTCAGCACCACCGTACAGCCGGCCGCGAGCGCGGGCGCGATCTTCCAGGCCAGCATCAGCAGCGGGAAGTTCCACGGAATGACCTGGCCGACGACGCCGACCGGCTTGTGGCCGGGAAAATCCTTCTCGAGCGTCTGCGCCCAGCCGGCATGATGGATGAAGTGGCGGATCGCCAGCGGCACGTCGATGTCGCGGCTCTCGCGGATCGGCTTGCCGTTGTCGATCGATTCCAACACCGCGAACAGGCGCTGATGGCGCTGCATGGCGCGGGCGATGGCATAGAGCACTTTGGCTCTGGCGTAGCCCGAGGATGCCGACCATTTCGGCAGCGCCTTTGCGGCCGCCGCAACCGCGGCGTCGATGTCGCCGGCGCCGGCATCCGAGATCTTCGCCAGCAGCTTGCCGGAGGACGGCTCGCTGGTATCGAAAGTCTTGCCGCTTGCCGCCGCCTTCCAGGCGCCGTCGATGAACAGCGCCCTGGAAAAATCGCGGCCGGCGAGCCAGGCGTCGGCCTCGTTGCGGGCTTCCGGCGCCGGGCCGTACTCCATGGCGCGATAACGTTCTAGGATGTTCATGGGATCGCTCCTTTACCCTTCCCCGTGTGGGGAGGGTCGATCGGCGAAGCCGATCGGGGTGGGGGTAAATGGCTAATGGTTTGGTGCATGGATCAGGCAGATTTGTTTTTTGACCCCCACCCCGCCGCTTCGCGGCGACCCTCCCCGCAAGGGGGAGGGGGGTGGCTCACGCCATCGCGTGGCGATGGTTGGCCGAATAGTGGCCGGTCAAATGATGTTCGAGCTGGCGCTCGATGTCGGTGAGCAGGCTGGAGGCGCCGAAGCGGAACAGCTGCGGCTCGAGCCAGGGCCGGCCAAGCTCTTCCTTCATCAGCACCAGCCAGTCGAGCGAGACCTTCGCGGTGGAAATGCCGCCCGCCGGCTTGAAGCCGATCAGATAGCCGGTCTCCTCGAAATAGGCGCGGATGGCGCGCACCATCGCAAGCCCGACCGGAAGCGTGGCGTTGACGCTTTCCTTGCCGGTCGAGGTTTTTATGAAATCGGCGCCCGCCATCATCGCCACCATCGAAGCCAGCATGACGTTGCGCAGGGTGGCGAGATCGCCCGTGCCTAGGATGACCTTGAGATGGGCTTCGCCGCAGGCGGCGCGCATGGCGACGATCTCGTTGAACAGTTCGCGCCATTTGGCGCCGTAAACCAGCCCGCGCGGGATGACGACGTCGATCTCGTCGGCCCCGTCCTTCACCGAGGCCTCGATCTCCTGCAGGCGGGTCGAGAGCGGCGCAAGGCCGTGCGGGAACGCTGTGGAGACGGCCGCGACATGGATGCCTGTGCCACGCACCGCATCCACGGCCGTGGCCACGAAGGGATGGTAAACACAAACCGCCGCGGGGCGGATCGATTCGTCGGCGATGCCGAGGCCCTCGACGATGTCCCGGCGCAGCGGATTGATCGCTTTGGCGCAGAGCCGGCGCACACGCTCGTCGGTGTCGTTGGAATTCAGCGTGGTCAGGTCCATGCAGGCGATCGCGCGCAGCAGCCAGGCGGCCTGGTTGTCGGCCTTGATCGAGCGCCGCTTGGTGAGGGTCGCGACGCGGCGCTCCAGCGCCGAGCGGTTGACGCTGCGCACGGATTCGAGGAAGCCGAGGTCCAGCTTCATGCCAGGATTGCGGGCAATGCCGTGCTCCAGCGGCATCGGCGTGTTGGCGGCGGCACGCGCCGGCAGCGGCATGATCTTGGACGCGCCTGCGCCGGCCTCGCGGATGGTGCTGCTCATCTCCTGCCCTTTCATTCAGCGACGTGCACCGAAGATAGCCCGCGAAGTTGTCCTTCACGAGTCCTTCAGTGGCTCATAGCGGAAAAAGGCGGCAAAAGCAGTAGGTTTTTGACCGCATGGTCAAAACACTGGGAGATGCCTCAGCCGACGAAGGCGCGCTCGACGACGAAGCTGGCGGGATGGCTGAGCGAGCCCTCCTGGAAGCCGAGGCTTTCGGCGAGCTCCTTGACGTCCTTCAGCATGTGCATCGAGCCGCAGATCATGATGCGGTCGGTCTCCGGATTGAGTTTGTCGATGCCGAGGTCGGAGTAAAACTTGCCCGAGCCGATCAGAGCCGTGATCCGGCCCATGCGCGCCGACTCCTCGCGGGTCGTCGAATTGTAGAGCGTGACACGCCCGCCGGTCAGCTCGCCGATCAGCGGATCGGTCTCGAGCGCAGCGACCAGTTCCTGGCCGTAGGTGAGCTCGGCGTTGTCGCGGCAGGTGTGGGTGAGGATCACCTGATCGAACTTCTCATAGGTGTCGGGGTCGCGCAGCAGGCTGGCGAAAGGCGCGATGCCGGTGCCGGTCGAGATCATGAACACGCGCTTTGCAGGCGTCAGCGCGTCGAGCACCAGCGTGCCGGTCGACTTCTGGCGCATGATGACGGTATCGCCGACCTCAATCTTCTGCAGCTCGGAGGTCAGAGGACCGTCCGGGACCTTGATCGAGAAGAATTCGAGCTCGTCGTCCCAGGCGGGGCTGGCAACGGAATAGGCGCGGAAGATCGGCTTCTCGGCATTGGGCAGACCGATCATGACGAACTCGCCGGAGCGGAAGCGCAGCGACTGCGGGCGGGTGATGCGGAACGAGAACAGGCGGTCGGTGTAATGCTTCACCGATACCACGGTCTCGGCATAGACATTGGCCGGGATCGGGAACTGCAGCGGCTTTGCGCCGGCGAGGTTCAACGCGGATGTCGTGTTCATCAACCCAACTTTCCGGCGCGGACGCGAGGCGCTGGCGCCAAACTTTCTCGTGCGCGCCCGAACGGTCAGGTTCCGACGTGCTCTCTGCACACTGCCAAGCGGTAAGCTCTTGTGTCCGGAATTTATTAGTATACAAATGATCTTCAGGTCAAGATGGCAGCGTAAAACGGCTTTCCAAACCGAGGCATATCCGTAGTCCTGGCATTTCGGGTTTCGGCAATGAATGAGAAATTTTCGGCGTCGGCGGGAAGCGTGGTTGCCGGCATCGATGTCGGGGGAACCTTCACCGATCTGCTCCTGATCGACGGCAAGGCCGGCGGCAAGGTGCACATCGCCAAGACCCCGACGACGGTAGAAAATCAGGCCTTTGGCGTGGTCGCCGCACTTGGCGCGACCGGCTTTCCGGTCGAGGGCATCGACCTCATCGTGCACGGCACGACGACCACCACCAACGCCGTGCTGGAGCGCCGGCTGGCCAGGACCGGCATGATCACGACGCGCGGCTTCCGCGACGTGATCGAGCTTGGACGGCGCACGCGGCCGCAAGCCTATGGCATGACGGGCACCTTCGTGCCGGTCATTCCGCGCGATCTGCGGCTTGAAGTTTCGGAGCGCGTCGAGGCGTCCGGCGCGGTTCGCCTGCCGCTCGACGCGGCCGAAATGCGCGATGCCGTGAAAAAGCTGCTCGACGCCGGCTGCGAGTCGCTCGTCATCCATTTCCTGCATTCCTACGCCAACCCCTCGCACGAGCGGCGCGCGGCCGAAATCGCGGCGGAGCTCTGGCCGAACGGTCACATCACGACCGGCCATGCGCTGCTTTCGGAGGCGCGCGAATTCGAACGCGGCGTGACGGCGGCGGTCAACGCCTCGGTGCAGCCGATCCTGGAGCGCTATGTCGAGCGGCTGCGCAAGGAGCTCGCGGCGAAAGGCTATGCGCGCGACTTCCTGATCATGAACGGCAATGGCGGCATGATCTCGGCCCGCTTCGTCACGCAGGAATCGGCAAAGACCGTCATGTCCGGTCCGGCTTCCGGCGTCATCGCCGCCGCTTACACGGGAAAGCGCGCCGGCTTCGCCAACTTGGTGACCTACGATATGGGCGGCACCTCGACCGACGTGGCGCTGATCCGCAACGCCGAGCCCGCGGTCTCGAACGAGATCGAGATCGAATATGCGATGCCGATCCATGTGCCGATGGTGGCGGTGCACACCGTCGGCGCCGGCGGCGGCTCGATCGCGCGCGTCGACGCCGCCGGCCTGATCCAGATCGGCCCGGAAAGCGCCGGTGCCAATCCCGGCCCGATCTGCTACGGGCGCGGCGGCACGGAACCCACCATCACGGATGCCAATCTGGTGCTCGGGCGGCTGGCGCCGAAGAAGCTGCTTGCGGTCGACAATCCGGTCACTGTCGAGCGCGTCACCGCAATCTTCGAGGACAGAATCGGCAGGCACACGGGCCTTTCCGGCGTCGAGGCGGCCGGTGCCATCTTGAGGCTCGGCAACATGAAGATGGCGGGCGCCATCCGCATGGTTTCGGTGTCGCGCGGCCACGACCCGCGCGATTTCGCGCTGTTCGCCTTCGGCGGCGCCGGGCCGCTGCACGCGACGGCGCTGGCCCGCGAACTCGGCCTGCCGAAAGTGGTGGTGCCGGCACGCCCGGGTATCACCAACGCGCTCGGCTGCGTCGTCGCCGACCTCAGGCACGACTTCGTCAATACGGTCAACCAGCCGGTAGCGAGCCTCGACGAAGCAAAGCTTCGCGAGTTGTTGGAACGGCACCGAAACGAAGGCGAGTCGCTGATCGGCAAGGAAGCAGTGAAGCCCGATGCAATCCGCGTCACCCACTCCGCCGACATGCAATTCGTCGGCCAGACGCACATCATCAACGTGCCGCTGCCGTCATCCTCGGTTTCACGGGCGACGCTGCAGCAGCTGTTCGAAAAAGCCTATTTCGCGCGTTTCAAGGTTGAACTGCCGGAGATCCGCGCCAATCTCGTCAACCTCAACACCTCGGTGACCGGCGTGCGGCCGCAGATCGACCTGTCTCAGCTGATCGACCCGGCAGGACGCGCGGCGACGCTCGAGGAGGCGCGGCGCGAGATCCGGCCGGTCTGGTACAGCGGGCGCTGGCACGACACGCCGGTCTATGCGCGCGAAAGGCTGCCGCTCGACGCAGCAATCGAAGGGCCGGCGATCCTCGAGCAGATGGACGCCACCACCGTGCTTGAGCCCGGCGATCATGCGCGTTCGGACGCCGACGGCAACATCATCATCGACATCGGCGAGGCCTGACAATGGCAGTCGAAGGGGCAAAGCTCGACACGATCACGCTTTCGGTGCTGCAGGCCGCCCTGCAGCAAGTTTGCGACGAGATGGATTTGACGTTTTCCCGCGCCGCCTTCTCGCCGGTGATCGCCGAGGCCAATGACCGCTCCGACGGCATCTATTCCGCCGCCGACGGCTCGCTCATCGCGCAAGGCAGCCAGGGCCTGCCGGTATTCGTCGGCGTCATGCAGTATTCGACCAAGACGGTGATCGAGATGATCGCCGACGGGCGCTGCCTGGCCCCGAGCCCGGCGACATCTACATCGTCAACGACCCCTATCTCGGCGGCACGCATCTGATGGACGTGCGCTTCGTCATGCCGGTCTACCGCGACGGCAAAATCTTCTGCTGGCTGTCCAACACCGGCCATTGGCCGGATATCGGCGGCGCGGTGCCTGGCGGCTTCTCGGCCTCGGCCACCGCCGTCGAGCAGGAAGGTCTGCGGCTGCCACCGGTGAAGCTGTTCAAGAGGGGCGTGCTCGATCCCGAGATCTACGCCATCATCTGCTCCAACATCCGCGTCGCCGACCAGCGCATCGGCGACATCCGCGCCCAGGCTGCGGCGCTGCTGATCGGCCAGGACAGGCTCAATGAAATCCTCGATCGTTACGGCGACGAAACCGTCGTCGAGGCGATCGCCGAACTGCGCCGTCGCGCCGCCGACCAGATGCGCGCCTCGATCGCCGTCATCCCGGACGGCGTCTACCGCTCGCAGGCTTTTGTCGATTCCGACGGCGTGGTGAACGAGCCGCTGACCATCAATCTCGCCGTCGAGAAGAAGGGCGACAGCCTGACCTTCGATTTCGCCGGCTCATCAAAGCCCTGCGCAGGCCCGATGAACAGCGTGCTGGCGACGACGCTGTCATCAGTCTACCTCGCCATGCGCCATATCTTCCCCGAAGTGCCGATCAGCGCCGGCGCGTTCGAGCCGCTCAATGTCAGGCGGCCGGAAGGTACCTTCCTCGACGCCAAATATCCGCGGCCGGTCTCGGGCTGCGCGGCGGAGGTTTCGCAGCGTATCGCGGAGGCCGTGTTCGCGGCGATGGTACAGGCCTTGCCGGAGAAAGTCACGGCGGCGCCCGCCGGTTCCAGCGGCAATTTCGCGCTCGGCGGCAACGACCCGGCACGCGGCCGCGACTATGTCATGTACCAGATTTCGGGCGGCGGCTATGGCGGCAATGCGAGCCATGACGGCTTGAGCAATGGCTGCTCGACGATCGGCATTTCGAAGTCGCCGCCGGTCGAGATCATGGAGCAGGCGTTCCCGGTGCTCTACCGCCATTACGCGTTGCGCGAAGGCTCCGGCGGCGCCGGCAAACATCGCGGCGGCTTCGGGCTCGCCTATGAAGTCGAGATCCTGCGCGGTGAAGCCCGCGCGTCCTTCGTCATGGACCATGGCCGTTTCGGGCCGCAAGGCGCGCTTGGCGGCAGGGACGGCGCGCCGAACAGCGTGACCGTGTTCCGGGGCGGCGAAGCGCATGTGCCGCCGCATCTGTCGAAGGAGCAGGATATCCCGCTCAAGGCCGGCGACCGCGTGCGCGTCGGCACGCCCGGCGGCGGCGGCTATGGCGATCCGCGCGAGCGCGATCCGAAGCAGGTCGCCGAAGATGTCCGGCTCGGCTACTACACGGCCGAGCAGGCGCGGGAGATGTTCGGGGCCGATCCGGAGGTTTGATCAGGCCAACTTTGCCAGCAGCCGCAAGAAGGTCGCAGCCTCCTTGGCCGTGAGCGGCGCCAGCGTTTCCTCGGTGATGGTGCGCGCAAGCGGGATCAGCCGCTCGATCGCCTCGCGGCCTTCAGCCGTCAGATTGACCAGCAGCCGCCTCTTGTCCACCTCGTGCTTGGAAAGCTCGACCAGCCCGCGCGCCTTCAGCCGGTCGATGACGCCCTTTACGGTCGCGGCATCCATGGCGATCAGCGTGCCGAGCTGGTTCTGCGAGGTCTCGCCGATGTCGTAGAGCTTGGCGAGAGCGGCGAATTGCGGCGGCGTCAGATCGCCAATGTGGGAGGCGAAGATCGCCACATGGCGCTGATGCGCCTTGCGCAGGATGAAGCCGACCTGGTCCTGCAGATGGTAGTTGTTCTCGTCCAGCTCTTCGGCCTCGACCAGCCGCAGCAGATTGTCCTCGCCGCTCATCTCAAGCCGTCCCAAGCCTTGATGTCTCCGGCCGCAAGGCCGCCCATGCGGTTGTGGACGCGCGGGCCGCAGGTCATGGCGAGGCAGAACAAGATCTCGTCGGGACGCGGGCCGTCGCTGATGCCGACTTCCATCGCGTCGAAATGGCTGCGCACATAGGCAGCGTTGATGTGGCCGAGCGGAACATCGAGCCGTGCGCCGAAGGCGCCGACCTTCTTCGCCGACGGCACGATCGCCTTGGCGTCGCCGAGCCGCTCGCGCATGGCGTAGCCGCCGGGCACGTGCCAGAGCGCGCCGTGCTCCAGTTCGCCGGCACTGCCGACGATGGCGCCCTTGCCGTAACCGTCGATCTTTTTCACATCGCCGCCAAGCGCGGCGATCAGCCTGTCGGAAAGCAACAGCCCGAGCGGCTTCAGGTCCTCCATCGCGCCCTGCAGGTCCTCGACATAGCGACCGGCAAACGGGTTCTTGACCACGGCGAGAGCCGCGGCGCGCAGGCGCGGCTCCTTCGCCGCTGGGCCGCCGTCGTGGAAGATCTCTTCGGTCAGCACCGCGACCTTGCGGATCGGGAATTCAGGCATGGGCAGTTTCCTTCGCTTTATGCTTGTTGGGCGCAGCGAGCGCCACGGAGCCACTGATGCGGGTTTGGCCGGCAAGGAACAGCGCCGACGCGGCGATCAGGCCGCGCCGACGAAAATCTTCGGCGACGGCAAGGCCGTTATCCAGCGCCCGGGCCACCTCGCCGGGCGCTAGCCCGCCGACGCCCTGCGTCACCAGCCGTTCGCCGAGATCGCTGTCGGGCGAAAGATCACGCGCCGGCACGCGATGAACCGCCGGATGCCCAGGCAGGTCGACCGCGTTGGCAATCAGCGTCGCCGCGGCATCCGCCTCGGCGCCGGTCCGCGCCAGCACGGTGACTGCGTCGGCGATGCCCAGCGAAAAGGAGCGGCCGCGCCAGCCACTGGTGGCGACGCCGCGCACGCCGTCTTCGGCGCGGATCGTGATGCGGTCGGCCATGCCGTGCCCGGTGCCGGCGATCGCCAGCGTTATCGTGCCGCCCTTGCCGAGATGAATAGCGCTGTCGCCGCCATTGTTGACGTAGGCGCGCTCGAGCCGGCGTCCGGCGAGAAGCGCGGCCAGAACTTCGTCGGCTACCGAACCCGCAACGGCGGCCATCGGCGTGATGAAGCTTTCCGCGAGCGGTGAGACCGCGGCCTCCATGCGCCGCGCGGTCGGACCTGCAAAAACGCTCGGCGTCAAAGACGCCGGACGGCGCAATTCGGGAAGCTCCTCGACCAGTTCGGTCAGGATCGTCTGGAAGCGCGCGACGGCCTGCACGCAGCCGGCGCGGCGTTCAGCTGCATCGCCAAAGGCCTCGACGATGAGGTCGATCGGCCCGTGATTGAGATGAAGCCGCCTGCCGTCGGCGAGCCAATGCGCCTGCGGGCCGTTCATCAGTCGGCCCCATTGGCCGGGGTGCGGCGCAATTGCGCCAACGGCGGCCAGGGATTGCCGGCCGGCGCGCCGACATTGCTGCGCGGATTAAGGTATTCGCCGCCTTTGGCAAGAATGTCCTCGACGCTGCGGATCTCGTCCTCGTAACCGCCGAGCCGGACGTAGTCGTCGCGGCGCATGGTGAATTCGATCGGCGCGACCAGCGCCGGCGTCGGCACATAACCGAATGCGCCTTCCGGCACGCGGGTGACATCGACCATCAGGGTGATGCCGCCGCCCGGCCAGACATAGACCGGCGCGCCGCCGACCGTGACATAGGTCTTCAGGCCCTGAACCGAGCGGGTGAGATTGACCGGGTTTTCGGTGACGCCGGCGCGCAGCGAGCCGCCCGCGCCGCCGATGAAGAGCACAGTGCACAGGGCCGGCTCGCAATTGTCCTCGATCAGGCCGACGGATTTCTGCAGCCGCTCCGGGAACGGTTTCTCGACCGGTTTCAACTGATCGTCCAGTTCGTAGTAAGCGAACTGTTCGCCCGTGGTCGAGACCATCAGCAGCGACAGGCCGGGGCGAGCACCCTTCTTGGCGTTCCAATCGCCCAGGATCGACAGCGGATCGGAGATCGTCGTGCCGCCCCAGCCGAGACCGGGCTCCGAAACCTTGAAGTAGCGGCCGGGCGTCGAGCGGCGGCCGATGATCTTTATCCCGGTATCCTCCCAGCCCAATACCTTGCCGGCCTGATGTTCCGACACGACGCCGGTGATATGGTCGTCAACCACCACAACCTCGTCGACGAGCCCGCGCCATTGCGTGGCGAACATGCCGATGGTGGCCGAGCCGCAGCCGACGCGCATGCGATGCTCGATCTTGCCGTCGATGACCGGCGCCTTGCCAGCCTCGACAATGACCGTCGCACCGCCGTCGATGGTGAGCTCGACCGGCTTCCTGTTGCAGAGGTTGAGAAGCGCGTCGCAAGTCGCGCGGCCTTCAGCCTTGGAGCCGCCGGTCAAGTGATGCACGCCGCCAAGCGACAGCATCTGCGAGCCATATTCGCCAGTGGTGACGTGGCCGATCGCCTCGCCTTCCGAGCGCACGGTCGCCGTCTCGTCGCCGATGTGGCGGTCCGTATCGATCTTCACCTTGACGCCGCAATAGGAGAAGATGCCCTCGGTGACGACGGTGACGAGATCGACGCCCTCGACCTCCTGGCTGACGATGAAAGGTGCGGGCTTGTAATCCGGGTAGGTGGTGCCGGCCCCGATCGCGGTGACGAAGCGGCGGCCGGTGTTGACCAGCTCACCACCCCACTCCTCGCCCTCGGCGACGAATGGCACGACCGCGCCGCCGGTCTCGGCCGCGTGGTCGAGGATGGTCAGCGGATCCATGCGCACGATGCGCCCGCCGACATTGCCGTAGCGGTCGCAGGCGCCGGTGCGGCCGTCGGCGATGTAGCACATCACCGGACAGGCATCGCAGCGGATCTTCTCCGCCACCTGCTTCTCACCGGGATCGTGGGTTTCGAAACGTTCGGCAAGCTCGCTCATCGGCGCGCCTCCTTTTCGCGGATCGCCGCCAGGATGCGGCTCGGCGTCGCCGGCACTTTGGTGACCAGCACGCCGGTGGCATGTCGGATGGCGTTGAGGATCGCCGGCGCGGTCGGGATCAGCACATGCTCCCCCAAACCCTTGGCGCCGAAAGGTCCTTCCGGGTCCGGAACTTCCACCAATATGTGCTCGACCGGCGGCACGTCGCCGATGGTCGGGATGAGGTAGTCGTGCAGGTTCTCGGTGCGGCCGGGGATATATTCCTCCATCAGTGCCATGCCGATGCCTTGCGCGATGCCGCCCTCGATCTGCCCCTCGACCAGTACCGGGTTGATGGCCTTGCCGACATCATGCGCGGCGGTGATCTTGAGCAGCTTCACCGTGCCCAGCTTGAGATCGACCTCAAGCTCGGCGATCTGGGCGCCATAACCATAGACGGCGTAGGGCTTGCCCTGGCCCTTGGCGTCGAGCGGCAGCGTGGGCGGATCGTAGGTCTCTTCCGCGACGAACACCAAGCCATCGGCATCGATCTTCAGTGTACGCAGATCGATGCGTCGCGTCGCATCCACCTCGCGGATGGAGATGCTTGCGCCGTCGAGCGCGATCGTTGCTTGATCGGACACATTGGCGAAACGCAGGATCTTTTCGCGCAGCGCGCGGCCCGCCTTCTCCGCCGCCTTGCCGGTGACAAAAGTCTGGCGCGAGGCGGATGTCTTGCCGGCGTCGGGCGTGATGGCGGTGTCGGCGCTCTTCAGCCTGAACTTGTCCAGCGGCAGGCCGAGCGCGTCGGCGCAGATCTGGCTGATGACCGTGTTGGAGCCTTGGCCGATGTCGACGGCGCCCTGGTGCAGCACGACATCTCCGGAGGCCGAGACGCCGACCTTGATCGTCGAAGGATTGGGCAGCGAGGTGTTGCCGCAGCCATACCAGCAGGAGGCGACGCCGACGCCGCGCTTGCTTGCCGTGTTGATGGCGTTGAAGGCTTCCGCATCGCCAAGCGCGCGCGCCCAATGCTGCTGAAGCCTCTCCAGGCATTCACTGATGCCGACGCCCGACTCCAGCCGTTGGCCCGTGACCGTTTCGCAGCCGTTTCGAAGGCAGTTCTTCAGCCGGAAATCGAGGCGATCCATGCCAAGCTTGCCAGCGAGCGCGTCGTAGAGCGTTTCCTGCATAATGGTTGCCTGCGGCACGCCGAAGCCGCGGAAGGCGCCGGCGATCGGGCCGTTGGTATGGATGGCCCTGCCCGTCGCCCGATAGTTCGGCGTCTGATAGGGGCCGGAGGCATGCACCGGCACGCGGTTGGCAACCGTCGGGCCCCAGCTTGCATAGGCGCCGGTGTTGAAATCGCCCTCAAAGATCATTCCGGTGACGCGGCCCTCGGAATCGGCACCGATGGTCGCCTCCATTTCGGCCGGATGGCGCTTGGTGGTCGACATCATGGATTCGTTGCGCGTGTAGGCGAGTGCCGCCGGCCTGCCGGTCTTCATCGCCACAAGGCCGATCAGAGGCTGAAGCGAGACATCGAGCTTCGAGCCGAAGCCGCCGCCAGTGGCGGTCGGCACGATGCGCACCTTTTCGACCGGGAGGCCTAGCACCTTGGCCGTGTCGTCGCGATCCATGTAGGGCGCCTGGGTGCAGGCGACGATGACGAGCGTGTCGCCATCCATGTAAGCGAAGCCGGCTTCCGGCTCGATGTAGGCATGCTCGACGAAGGAAGTCTCGATGGCGCCGGAGACGGTGACAGCAGCGGCGGCAAGGGCACCGTCGGGATCGCCACGCTCGACATAGCCGGAGGTGAGCAGGTTCGCCGGGCGATGCCGGTGGATCAGCGCCGCGCCGTCGGCTTTCGCCTCGCGGGGCTGCAGCACATGCGGCAGCTCCGTCCAGGCGATCGGAAAATCCGTCAGGTCGAGGTCGGGGATGGCTTCGCGCTCGCCCGCCACCAGCGCGATCGCCTCGCCGCGAAGGCGCGCGAAACCTTCGGCAAGGGCCGGCTGATCAGCAAAGGGGCCGATGACCCCGAAGCAGTTCTTGCCCGGAATGTCGGCGGCGGTGAAGACGCCGGCAATGCCGGGATGCTCTTTGGCCCAGGCGTCGATATCTCCGAAGCTGAAACCGGCGTGATAGTAGGGCGAGCGGACGACCAGCACCGACAGCGCGTCGTCCGGAAAGGAATCGCCGCCGAATTTTTCGTCGCCGGTAACCTTTGGCACGCCGTCGAGCCGGATCGGCGAGGCGCCGACGGCGCGGCCGACCTCCGGCAGGCGACGGTCGAAACCATCCATATGCTGCGAGGCATGCATCACCGCCGCGACGATTTTCCGGTACCCCGTGCAGCGGCAGAGCACGCCGCCGAGCGCATCCTGCGTCTCGGCCTCACTCGGCGTTGGGTTGCGCTCCAGCAGCGCGGTAGCCGCCACCAGCAGCCCCGGCGTGCAGATGCCGCATTGCGCGGCGCCGTGTTCGAGAAATGAGGCCTGCAAGGCCGACAACCTGCCGTTGGCGAGGCCCTCGACCGTGATGACGGACGCGCCGGAGACCGAGGCCGTCGGCACAAGGCAGGCGCAGACGGGATTGCCGTCGACCAGCACGGTGCAGGCGCCGCAATCGCCGGCGTCGCAGCCGACCTTGGTGCCGGTCAGCCGCAACTCGTCGCGCAGAACCTGCGAGAGCCGCCGCACCGGCGGCACCGACACGCTGACAGCCGCGTCGTTGACCTCGAAGGCAATGTCGGTGCGCTCCATTGTCATGCGGCCACCTTGCCTTCGCCCAGGCTGGTCGCAGCGCACACTGCGCGGACAACGATCTCGCGCGCCGCATGCTCCCGGTATTCGGCGCTGCCGCGCACATCGGCGATTGGCGACAGTTCGTCGATCGGCGCGGACAGCACCGCATCGGCGAGCGCGGCGGTAACCGGCTGGCCGCGCAGGGCCGCCTCGACGCCGGCAAGACGACGGGCGACGGCGGAGCAGGCGCCGACAGCGATAGCAGCATCGGCGACCACGCCATCTTCGATCACGAGACGCGCCGCCGCCATGGCGATCGAGATCACGAGATAGCGCCGCGCGCCAAGCTTGACGAAGGCGGACGAGCCGACAGCCGAACGTTTCGGCACACGAATGGCGGTAACCATCTCGTCCGGCTGCAGCGCCGTGCGGCGATTGCCGAGAATGAACCCGCCAAGCGGCAGGTAGCGCGTGGCTTTCGCCGACCGCAATTCGACTTCGGCATCGACCACCTGCAGCGCCGGCACGCCGTCGGCGGCGGGCGATGCGTTGCAGAGATTACCGGCGACCGACGCGACGTTCTGGATCTGGACCGAGCCGACTTCGCACGCGGCCGCCTTCAGCGCATCGAACGCCCTGGGCAGCTTGTGGCGCACGACGTCGGTCCAGGTGGTGCGGGCGCCGATCCGCCAATAGTCGTCCGTCTCGGCGATGCCGCGCAGCGCGGCGAGACCATTGATGTCGAGAATGTTGTCGCGGAATGGTTTCGCGCCCTGCGCCGGATAGAAATCGGTGCCGCCGGCCAGAATGCGCCAGCGGTCCTCGCCAAGCAGAGCGAGCGCCTCGTCGACCGTGGTGGGTTTCGCGTAACGGATCACGCTTTGCCTTCCCAGAAAGGGGCCTTTCCGAGGGAATCTGCCGCCGTCCAGCCGGGCAAATTCATTCGTATGCAAATGATATCAACTTCGCCGCGATTGTCAAAGCGAAGTGGTCGGCCACGGCTTTGTTATACCGGTGGAGGTTGACGCAGCCGGCCATCTGGTCAAGGTTCCGTGTCCGGTCGCGTCAACTGGAGCCCAAGCCGAGGAAGAAGGGAGGCCGCATGGCCGACGAAGCGCTCATCGTCATCGACCTGCAGAACGACTTTTGCCCCGGCGGCGCGCTGGCCGTGGCCGGGGGCGACGAGATCGTGCCGCTGGTCAACGACCTGATCCGGCGGACCGATCACGTGATCCTGACGCAGGACTGGCATCCGGCCGGCCATTCGAGCTTCGCTTCCAGCCATCCAGGCAAGCAGCCCTTCGAAGCGATCGAGATGCCCTACGGGCCGCAGACGCTTTGGCCGGATCACTGCATCCAGGGCAGCCTTGGGTCCGATTTCCATTCCGGGCTCGCCTGGACCAAAGCGGAACTGGTCATCCGCAAGGGTTTCCGCACCGCGATCGACTCGTATTCGGCTTTCTTCGAGAACGACCACACGACCCCAACCGGCCTTGCCGGCTATCTCAAGGAGCGCGGCATCGACACCATCACCTTGGTCGGCCTGGCCACCGATTTCTGCGTCGCCTTCTCGGCACTCGATGCCGCCAAGCAAGGTTTCAAGACGACGGTGCGGCTGGATGCCTGCCGCGGCATCGATCTCAACGGCTCGGTCGGCACGATGCTGAAACGGATGCGCGAGGCCGGGGTGGTGCTCGAAGATCACCTTTCGGACTGACCGCGCCGTGAGGCATCGAGGGGGCTTTGCGACATTGGCGAAGGTGTTGGCGGCAACCATGACGGCCGCACTCCTTCTCGCCTTTCCACAAGCGGTTTTCGCAGCCGAGGCGCATGAGCTGCCCGGCGCGGCGATGTCGCTCTGGTGGGCGCTGCCCTTTGCCGGCCTGTTGCTGTCGATCGCGACCGGGCCGCTGCTGTTCCATCATGTCTGGGAGCATCATTACGGCAAGATCGCCGCCGCGTGGGCGGCACTTGCCGTGGTTCCGCTGGCGATCGCTTTCGGCATGCCGGCGGCAAGCGAGGCGGTGCTGCACACGCTGCTCACCGAATATCTGTCCTTCATCATCCTTTTGTTCGCGCTGTTCACCATTTCCGGCGGCATCCTGGTCGCCGGCAACATTCACGGCACGCCGCTGGTCAATTCAGGCTTGCTGCTGATCGGCGCGATCCTCGCCTCGGTCATCGGCACGACGGGCGCCTCGATGATCCTGATCCGGCCGATGCTGCGCGCCAACGACAACCGCCCGTTCAACGCGCATGTGGTGATCTTCTTCATCTTCCTGGTTTCGAACATCGGCGGCTCGCTGACCCCGCTCGGCGACCCGCCACTCTTCGTCGGCTTCCTGCGCGGGGTCGACTTCTTCTGGACGACCGCGAACCTCTGGCGCGAGACGCTGTTCACCGGCGGGCTGGTGCTGATCATCTTCCTGGCGCTCGACATCGTGCTGCATCGCCGCGAGGGCGGCTTGCCGAAGATCAAGGACCCGACACCGGACACGAAGGTGCGCCTGCGCGGCCTCGCCAACCTGCCGCTGCTGGCCGGCGTGATCGGTGCGATCCTGCTTTCCGCCAGCTGGAAGCCGGGCATCAGCATCCCGATCCTCGGCATCGGCCTGGAGCTGCAGAACCTGGTACGCGACGCGATCATCCTGGCGCTGGCCTTTCTGTCGCTCAAAGTCTCGTACAAAAACCACAGGGAAGCGAACGGCTTCAGTTGGGGGCCCATCGCCGAGGTGGCGAAACTGTTTGCCGGCATCTTCATCTGCATCGTGCCGGTTATCGCCATCCTGAGAGCCGGGCACGATGGGGCGCTGGCGCCGCTGGTTTCGCTGGTCACCTCGGCGGACGGCCAGCCCGACGATCTCGCCTATTTCTGGCTGACCGGAGCGCTGTCGTCCTTCCTCGACAACGCGCCGACCTATCTGGTGTTCTTCGAGCTTGCCGGCGGCGACGCCAGGCACCTGATGACGGAGGCGGCCTCCACGCTCGCCGCGATCTCGGCCGGCGCCGTGTTCATGGGCGCCAACACTTATATCGGCAATGCGCCGAACTTCATGGTCTTTGCTATCGCCAGACATCGCGGCTTCAAGGTGCCGGGCTTCTTCGGCTACATGGCGTGGTCCGGCCTGGTGCTGATCCCGACGTTTTTGATCGCGGGGTTTTTGTTTTTTAGGTGAAGCGGTGCAGAGCTTTACCTCCCCTTGTGGGAGGTCGGGCCAGGTCCGGGTGGGGCTCGGCGCCAGCTCCCGCTGCTTCGCAGTGACCTTCAGCCCACGCCCACATAGCGCCGAACCGCGGAGGGGTCGGCGCGCAGTTCCTCGACATCGACGGTCTCGCGGTTGCGGCCGTTCTCGATGAATGAGATGCGGTCGGCGACCGACAGCACGGCGTCGACGCGCTGCTCGACCAGGATCGTCGAGACGCCCAGATCGCGCAGCTTCGCCACCGTCTCGCGGATCTTGGCGATCATCGACGGCATCAGCCCTTCGGTGGGTTCGTCGAGAAGAAGCACCTGCGGCTCGAGGCAGAGCGCACGCGCCATGGCAAGCATTTGCTGCTCGCCTCCGGAAAGCGTGCCGGAGCGTTGCTTCAAGCGCTCTCGCAACAGCGGGAAAAGGCCGAGGACGCGTTCCCGCGTCGCCTTGCCCTTGCCGCGGGCCATCAGGCCGATCTCGACGTTTTCCGCCACCGTCATGTCGGCGAATAATCGCCGGCCCTGCGGCACATAAGCGACGCCCGTCTTCGGCACGTCATGCGCGGCAAGCCCGGTCAGCTCCTTGCCTGCCAGTCTGATCGAACCGGCAGCGGCCGGAACCAGCCCCATGATCGCCTTCAGCGTCGTCGTCTTGCCGGCGCCGTTGCGGCCGAACAGGCAAAGCACTTCGCCCTTGTTGAGGACAAGGTCGAGCCCGTAGAGCACCTGCACCTCGCCGTAAAAACAGTCGAGGCCGGAAATGGCGAGCAGCCCGCTCTCGGTGCCGGGGAGATCAGCCATGGGTCGCTCCGAGATAGGCATCCTGCACCTCGGCATTGGCGCGGATCTGCTCGGGCGTGCCCTCAGCGAGAATCTTTCCCGAATTGAAGACGGTGATGCGGTCGGCAAGCTGCATGACCACCGGCATGTTGTGCTCGATGAGCAGCACGGTGGCATGCTTGGCGATCTCGCGCACCAGTAGGACGAAATTGTCGATCTCGCTGTCGGCCAGCCCTTGCGTCGGCTCGTCAAGGATCAACAGGCGCGGCCTCAGCGCCAGGCCCATTGCCACCTCCAGCAGGCGCTGGTGGCCGTAGGAAAGCTGGCCGGCCGGCGTGCCGGCGCGGTCGGCGAGGCCGGTGCGTTCCAGCGCCGCCATGACGCCGCTCCTCACCTGCCCCTTCGAGCGGCCGTCGGTCAGCGTGCGCTGCACCGGCAACGCGACATTGTCGTAGGCCGTGAGATTGGCGAAGACACTGGTGATCTGGAAGGTGTAGGCAACGCCGAGGCGAACCCTTTTGTAAGCCGGCATGGTCGTGATGTCGGCGCCGTCGAAGACGATCATGCCGGAGGACGGCTGGATGCGGCCGCTGAGCAGACTGACGAAAGTTGTCTTACCGGCGCCATTGGGGCCGATGATGGCGCGGATTTCGCCCGGCATCAGCGCGAAATCGACGCCGTCGACGGCGCGCAAGCCCCCGAAACGGCGCGAAAGACCCTTGGTGGTGAGCAGCGGCATCACGGCAACCATCCGAGCCAGCGCTGGCGGACGCTGCCCAGAACGCCCTTCGGAAAGAAGAGCACCAGCACGATCAGCGCCACGCCGACGATCAAAAGATAGGCGGAGGTGAAGCCGCTGGTGATGTCGGTGACATAATACATGAACAGCGTGCCGATGAGCGGCCCGAGAATGGTCGCGGCGCCGCCGAGCAGCACCCACAGCAGTGGCAGGATCGAATACTGCACCGACGCGAAGCTCGATCCAATATAGCCGAACAGCAGCGCGTAAGCCGCACCGGACGCGGCGCAGATGGCGCCCGAGGCAATGACGGCGACGAGCTTGTTGGCGACGGTGTCGTAGCCCAGCATCTTCGTGCGCTCCTCATTCTCGCGAATGGCGACCAGCACGCGGCCGAAGCGGGAGCGAACGACGGCAAGCGTGATGAGCAGCACGACCGAGAACAGCGCCAGAGCGCTCATGTAGCGCACAGTCGGATTGGTCAGGTCGAGCGATGCGCCGCCGATCGCGATTATTCTCGACGGCTGCTGGATGACAAGGCCCTGGTCACCGCCGGTCCAGGCGGCGAAATAAAGGATGAGCAGATAGAAGACCTGCGCGAACATCATGGTGACGATCATGAAGGCCACACCCGATGTGCGCAGCGCGAGCAGGCCGATGACCAAGGCAAGCAGGGCGCCGCAGGCAACCCCGGCAACGAAGGCTTCCGGCACGCCCCAGCCCAATTGATAGACAGCCAGCCCGGCACCATATAGGCCGGCCGAGAAGAACATGGCGTGACCGAGGCTGAGCAGGCCGACATAGCCGAAGAGCAGGTTGTAGCCCATGGCGAAGACCGCAAGCGCCATGATGCGCGCGAACAGGCCCTGATGATAATCGGGCAGGACGAAATTCAGCGCGAACAGGAGCGCGATGACGCCGATATGCAGCGCGTAGATCTTCGCCGGCGAAGCATCCTTCATCGCGCCGCCGTCCCGAACAGGCCTTGCGGCCGGAACACCAGCACCATGGCGACCACCAGCGTGGCGATGATCTTGGCCAAGGTCGGCGAGAAGAACACCGAGACGATGCCGTCGGAGAGGCCGATCAGGATGGCGGCGACCACCGTGCCGCGCAATGAGCCGAGGCCGCCGATGATGACGACGATGAAGGACAACAGCAGCGGGTCCTGCCCCATCAGGTAGTGCGCCTGGCTGATCGGCACGATCAGCACCGCCGCGATTGCCGCCAGCATGGCGCCGATGGCGAACACGCCGGCATAGACACGCTCGACCGGGATGCCGAAGGCCTGCGCCGTCTCGCGGTCATACTGGGTGGCGCGCATGATCAGGCCGATTTTCGTCCGTGTCAGCACCAGCCAGGTGATCACCAGCAGAACCGCGGAGGCGGCAATGACCGAAAGCTTGTAGCCTGAATAGCCGAACCACGGCAGCAGGATGCGGTAATTGAAGGGTGGCTCGACCGGGCGCGCTTCCGGGCCGTAGAAGGTCAGCGCCAGCTGCTGGATGATATAGAGCATGCCGATGGTGGCGACGATGGTGCCTTCGGGATTGTAGTTCAGCCGGCGCAGCACCAGCCATTCGGCAAGAAACGCGACCAGCCCGACCAGCAACGGCGCGATCACCAGCGCGGCGACGAAGCCGATAGCGGGATGGCCGGAAATCGCCGTCGAGATCGCCCAGGCAAGCACGGCGCCCAGCATGAAGAACTCGCCATGCGCGACATTGACGATGCGCATGACGCCGAACACCAGCGACAGGCCAAGCGCCGTCAGCGCCAGCACGGCGGACGTGACGAGGCCTTCCAGGGCGGCGAGCAGGAAGTGGGGTCCGAACTGCATGGGCTAGATACCGGCGGATGCGCGAGGCATCCCCCACTGCCCTGCCGGACTGTCCGGCAGGACAGAGGGGGGTGGCTTGGCGCTCACGCTCGGTGAAACGTCGAAGCTCACAGCGCTTGCGTCGTGTAATCCCCTTCCGGCTCGTAGAGGCCGTCCTCGATCTTGGTCTTGTGGACGACCTTCAGCTTGCCGCCTTCGACCTTGGAGATGTTCTGGATGCCGAAGCATTGGTGGATCTTGCCGTTAAAGGTTTTCGGACCCTGCGGATGCTCCGGCCCTTCGGCGAATTCCTTCAGCGCTTCGGTTGCCTCGACCAGCTTGGCGCGGTCTTCCGGCCCCTTATAGCCGGCATCCTCCATCGCCTTCTTGATGACATAGAGCGTCTCCCAGCAGCCGAACATGTGGGCAGCGGTGGAGACGTCCTTGGGATCGCCGACGGCGGCGCCATTGTCGTCGATGCCGACGGCGGCGCGATAGGCCTTCTGCGCGGCCGAGTCATCGGGCTGCGCGTAGCGCGGCGAGCCTTCCCAGAAATGGCTGCCGTCGAGGAATTCGAGGCCGGGGCTGTTGATGTCGACGGCTTCGAGGGAGTCGATGAAGCCGAAGAGCTGCGGCCTTTGCGAGCCGTAGAACTCGCCGAGCTCCTTGACGAAGGTGAGCACGGCCGGACCCACCATGACGTGGTAGATCACCTCGGTCTCGGCCGGGATCTGCGGGAAGTATTTGGTGAAGGACGACTCCGTCGGCGGGATGGCGATCTGCGCGATCACGTCGGCGCCTTGCGCCTTCAACGCCGGCGGCAGGTAGTCGCGATGGTCGTAGCCGAAGGCGAAGTCGGGGAAGATCTGCGTCACCTTCTTGCCGGCATTCGCCGCGATCCACGGCGCCATCGACTGGATCTGGCTCTTCACGTCGGTGATGCCGGGCTGGAAGACGTAGCGGTTGAGCTTGGTCGAGGCGACGTGGTGGCCTTCGCTGACCACGAAATAGGGATCTTGTTTTCGCCGGCGGCGGGCGCCGAGCCGATCACCACATGCGAGAACAGCGTGCCGAAGACGATGTCGGTCTTATGCTGCGTGGCGAACTTGCCGACCACCTCGGCGCCGCGGGCAGGATCGGTGCCATCATCTTCGATCACCAGCTCGACCTTGCGGCCGCTGATACCGCCGGCATCGTTGATCGCCTTGACGGCGGCAGCGCTCGTCTTCTCGTACCAGCGGCCGTAGGCGGCGCCGATGCCGGTGCGGTGCGACTGGAAGCCGATCTTGATCGGCGCCGAACTCTGCGCCTGGCTGTAGCGAACGAAGCCGGGCGCGAGCGCCAGGCCGGCGCCGGCGGCGATGCCTTTCAGCGCTGTGCGGCGGGAAAGCGTGCTTTTGGAGAGGTCGAAAAATCCGTTCTTGTCAGCCATGTCCGTTCCCCTGTTTTCAATTTTTTGACCAGCAATAAGGCGGCTCGATCCTCCGCGCTCGGAGGACGCGAAAATTGCATGTGTACAAACTAAATCACCAAAGCCGTGACGTGGCAAGCGAGCTTCCACTCCAGCGCCGCCGCGCGTCCTCTAGGGGACGCGCAAAGGACGCTGGAGCACTTTCATTTTGCGCATGATCCTTTCCGAAAATCGAACCCGATTTTCGGGGTCATGCGCGCGTCATGACGGGCCCTTGTCTCATCCCGCCGTCGGCGTGGCAAGCAGCCATAGGCCGAATATGGTGTAGGCGATCATCAGAAGCGTCAGCGGCAGCTGGCTGAGCGCCGCGCGCGACGGCTGCGGGTGGAGTCGCCAGGCTAGGCCGTGTGCGATCAAGACCGCCAGCACATGGCCGACGATGATGACGCCGGCCTGCAGATTCCACAGCCACCAGGCCGACTCGGCGCCGGCGACAACGCCCGCCTCGACCATCCTGTCGGCGGTGCCGAACAGGTTCCAGCCGAGCGCGAACGGGTCGGACAAAGCGACCAGCGCGTATTGGCCGTCGACGAGCAGCGCCGTGAGGTAGTGGGCGATGTGGTAGGCGAGCGCGATCGGCACGACCGACCAAACCAGGAGGCCGGCGGCTTTCTCGAACGGTTGCCCGTCGCCGGCAAGGCGCTGGCCGAGTGAAACGGCAAGCGCGAACACGGCAGCCAACAAGATGAATGTCAGCACCAAGCCAAAGCTGCCGATGCCGATCAACGCGGTGCGGCCGGGAAATTCCAGCGGATTGACGCCGAACAGGCCGAGCCAGAAGAAGGTTTTGGAAAGACCGTCGAAGGATACGGACGAGAGCGCCAGCAGCAGGAACGCCGTGCCGCTTGCCGGCAGCGACGAGGCGGAAAGCAGCTTCGCACCGGGCCAGCCGAGGTGGAGCCGGCCTTTCTCGCGCTGCAAAGGCGCGAAGCGGGCGACCATGGAGAAAAAGACGGTGAGGAATTCGCCGCGCCGACTCCAGTCTCCGTAGCCGAAGACGCATATGGCGGCGAAGCTGAGCAGCCAGTAGATGCCGGCGGCGAAGGCCAGGCGCGACGGATCGTCGGGCGCGGGATCGATGAGCTCGAACCAGGCGAAGCCGAAGAACAGGACGAACGCCGGCCAGTAGCCGAGCCATTTGGGAAGGCGCGATGGGTCGGCTTCGTCAGTGCGAAGGCTGAAGACGCGAGATGCAACACGCCAGGGGCCGTACCACGGGTTGAGCCAGGACCAGAGATCGCCGAGTGCGCCCTGCAGCAGCGTGAAACCGGCCCAGAGCAGTGTCCAGATCACCAGAGGCAAGGGGTTGGAGAGTGGATCACGGCTGCCGAACAGGCCGGTGGCGATGAGAAGCACGAAGCCGGCAAAGGAAAGCAGGCTGAGGACGGTGCGCGGGTGATCGCTGACAGTGAACAGAGAGAGGCGCCGGCGCCAGAAGCGGTCAAGAGCGGCGGGCGGCAGCAGCGCCAGCGTCAGAAAGCTGAAAGCCACCGCAAGCGCGCCACCAGCGATGTAGTAGCCCGTGGGAAGAAGCAGGACATGGCCGCGGTCAGAGGCGTGGGCGAAGGCGGGGGTGGGGAGGAGAGGTATGAATGAGGCCGCCATTGCGAAGGACGTATTTCGAAGCCGTCGATTTCCACCGACGTGCTCCTTCGCACCCCCCTCTGTCCTGCCGGACATCTCCCCCGCAAGGGGGGAGATCGGATGTCGCGCGCGATTTCGCCAATTTTGACCGCCGCAGAAAGAGGCAGATTGCGCGAAACTGCCAATCTCCCCCCTTGCGGGGGAGATGTCCGGCAGGACAGAGGGGGGTGGGCGGGAACTCAAGTTATCCGGTTATCCGAAATTCTATTCGAGCAGTCCTCACACCTTGACCAGCTGCTCCACCCGCCCCTTCTCGCCGAAGATGCGCAAATAACGCTTGATCTCCTTCTCATCGCCGGTCGACTTGGCGGGGTTGTCGGAGAGCTTGACCGCCGGCCGGCCATTGGCTTCGCTGACCTTGCAGACCAGCGAGATGGCGTCGAGGCTGTTGGTCTCGGTCGGCGCGCAGCCTTCGAAATCATTGGTGAGGTTGGTGCCCCAGCCGAAGGACATGCGCACCTTGCCGCGGAAATGCTTGTAGGTCTCCTCGATGGTCTCGACCTCGAGCCCGTCGGAGAAGATGAGCAGCTTCTGTTTCGGATCCTTACCCTTCTCGCGCCACCAGGAGAGGATCTTCTCGCCGCCTTCGATCGGCGGCGCGCTGTCGGGGCGGAAGCCGGTCCAGTCGGCAATCCAGTCCGGCGCGTCGCGCAGGAAAGCGGCGGTGCCGAACGTATCGGGCAGCACGATCAGCAGATTGCCGCCATAATAGCGCTGCCAGTCCTGCAGCACCTTGTAGGGCGCCTGCCTCAGCTCCTCAACGGAGTTGGCGAGTGCCGCAAACACCATAGGCAGTTCGTGCGCATTGGTGCCGAGCGCCTCGAGGTCGTTGTCCATGGCCAGAAGCACGTTCGACGTGCCGGTGAAAGCCTCGCCGATGCCTTCCTTCAGCGCCTCGACGCACCAGCGCTGCCACAGGAAGGAGTGGCGGCGGCGGGTGCCGAAATCGGAAATGCGGATGCCGGGCAGTGCCTTCAGCCGCTCAGTCTTGGCCCACATCTTGGCCTTGGCGCGGGCGTAGAGCACGTCGAGCGCAAACTGGCCGAAGGAGCGCATGGCGGCGCGCGAGCGCAGCTCGTTGATGATGGCGAGCGCCGGTATCTCCCACAGCGTGGTGTACATCCAGGGACCGGGGAAGGACAGTTCGTACTGGCCGTCGCGCTTGGTGAGTTCATAGTCGGGAAGGCGGAAATCCTCCAGCCAGGCGAGGAATTCCGGCTCGAAGATCTGCTTGCGGCCATAGAAGGTGTTGCCGCCGAGCCAGATCATCTCCTTCTTGGTGAAGCGCAAGGTGCGAGCGTGGTCGAGCTGCTCGCGCAGTTCGCCTTCGTCGATCTCGTCGGCGAGCCGCACCGAGGTCGTGCGATTGATCAGCGTGAAGGTGGCGTCGACCTTGGGGTACATGCCCCAGATCATCTGCAGCATCAGCAGCTTGTAGAAATCGGTGTCCAGCAGGCTGCGGACGATGGGGTCCAGCTTCCAGGTGTGGTTGTAGACGCGCCGCGCTATATCGGTTCGTGCCATATCTGCTCACCCAAAAAGCGCGTCGCGCTTGCGTGATTGCAAGCGCGGCGCCTCAAGTCCCTGTTATGAAGCACTCCGGACGGAAAACCGCCGCGCAGCTCCCAGAATTGTTACCAGCTGCGGTCTTAGCATTGTATTTTTGAAAGCGCTTCCTGCTTTGCAGGCTGGCCCGACAAAAACCAGCTATGCAAGTCCAGCGATCATGACGCTGCGCCAGAGCATTCCACCGTTGCACGGCAACCGCGAAATGCTCTTGGCTTTTTTTGACGGGAATTTCCGGACGGAAAACCGCTCACACTTTTCCTGGAATCGCTCTAGCCCCGATCACCTTGAGCGCTGGGCGCTTCCTGCGGCTCGGCACACGGCCGGCGACCGGCGCATCGGCGCGGCCCTCGTCCTGCTCCTTTTCGGCAAACAACCAGTCGATGAATAGCTGGACGATCGGCGCCGAGCGCATCTCGTTGCGGCAGACGACATAGAAGTCATCGACCGCCGGCACCGACAAAGCGAAGGGCGCGACGAGCATGCCCCTGGCGAGCAGGGCGCGCGCGGTCACGGAATCGCCGAGCGCCACGCCGTGGCCGTGGACGGCGGCCTCCACCGCTATGCGCGCGTCGCCGAGGTGATGGCGGCGGCCGCGCTCCAGATCGAGCGCGTCGGCGGCGGCCAGCCAGGTGTGCCACTCGCGGCCGTCGTCGCCATGCAGGAAAACGTGGTCGGCAAGGTCGCGCACGCTGCGGATCGGGCGGTTGTTGATCAGCGTCGGGCTGACCACCGGAAACAGCTCGAGACCCGACCATTTGCGTATCCAGCAGTCGCTCCAGCTGCCATCGCCATAATGCACGCAGACGTCGATGTGCGGCGCGCGGATGTCCCTGGCGTCGTTGGAGGGGATCAGCGTCAGCTGGATGTCGGGATATTGCGCGGTGAAGGAGCCGAGCCGCGGCGTCATCCACAACAAGAGCAGCGCCGGCACGCAGGACACCGACAGCACACCGGTGCTTGCGGGGCGTGTCATGCGCTGCGTGGCGGCGGCGATGCCGTCGAATGCCGCCGAAACCGCCGGCAGGAACTCAGCGCCGTGCGGCGAAAGCTTCACGCGCTGACCCGCGCGCTGGAAAAGCTTTACGCCGAGCGATTGCTCGAGCGCCTTGATCTGATGGCTGACCGCGCCATGCGTGACATTGAGCTCGCCCGCCGCCTTGGTCAGCGAGGCATGTCGCGCCGTCGCCTCGAAAGCGCGCAACGGGTTCAACGGCGGCAAGCGCTTGGCCAAGGACAGCTCCCGACTTTGTGAGATTTTCTCACAGCAAAGACCCTAACAATATCAATTGATTTTTCAATACAGTTGCCCGACACTTTTGCCCGGAACAGCTCAACAGACGTAGATTTCGCAGGCGCCGGCGGGCAACGATCAGCCGGATGACTGCTGGCTTGGCAGCCGTCGGTGCAGCCGCCGCGCTGCAAGCAGTCTCGGAGGAGTACCGGACATGGGTTACGATCGCGGCAAGCTCGAAGCGTTGCGCCGCAAATATGGCGAGAGCCATGGCGGCGAGATGTTCGACCCGAAATTCCGCAAGGTTGCCGACAAGATCTTCAGCAAAAGCGGCACCCGGCTAGCGCCCTATTCCGGCATCCCGACCTTCCTTGCCGCGCCGTACCGGCAGGTGGCGGCCGACAATCCGGATTTCGGCGACTTGCAAGTGGCGATGATCGGCGTGCCGATGGACCTTGGCGTCACCAACCGGCCGGGCTCACGCTTCGGGCCGCGGGCGCTGCGCGCCATCGAGCGCATCGGCCCCTACAATCACGTGCTGGAATGCGCGCCGACGCATGAGCTGCGCGTCGCCGACATCGGCGACACGCCGTTCCGCAGCCGTTACCGGCTGGAGATCAGCCACGAGGACATCGAAAAGCGCACCAACCAGATCGTCGACGCCGGTGTGCTGCCGCTTTCGGTCGGCGGCGACCACTCGATCAGCCATCCGATCCTGAAGGCGGTCGGTAAGCAGGCTCCGGTCGGCATGATCCATATCGACGCCCATTGCGACACCAGCGGGCTGTTCGACATGACCAAGTTCCACCACGGCGGACCGTTCCGCAACGCGGTCCTGGACGGCGTGCTCGATCCCACCCGCACGATCCAGATCGGCATTCGCGGCTCGGCCGAGTATCTGTGGGAGTTCACCTATGAATCCGGCATGACGGTGGTCCATGCCGAGGAGGTGACCGGCCTCGGCATACCCGCCATCATCGAGAAGGCGCGGAAGATCGTCGGCGACGGCCCGACCTACATCTCCTTCGACGTCGACAGCATCGATCCGGCCTTCGCCCCGGGCACCGGCACGCCTGAAGTCGGTGGGCTGACGACGCGCGAGGTGCTCGAGCTGCTGCGCGGCCTGAAGGGACTCAACATCGTCGGCGGCGACGTCGTCGAGGTGGCGCCGCAATATGACGCGACCACGAACACCGCCCATGTCGGCGCGCAAGTCCTGTTCGAGATCCTGAGCCTGATGGTGTTCAGCCCGGCAATCAAGAAAGGCTGACACGAGAGCGTTTCACCGCTTCATGGAATCGGCGAACCGCTCTAACGCTTTGTTTCTACGCAATTCCGGACGGAAGCTATACGAAGTCGCCAAGCGTAGACCGCTTCCCGCTTTTCCTGGAATTGCTAACCAGTACGGCCGTCGCGCTGGAGCCGGCGGCCGGTTTCAACAACAAGCTTCCAGCAGGGGAACTAAAATGACTCTTCGAAACACACTGAAATCCGCACTTGCGGCACTCATCATGCTCGGCGTCGCCGGTCTTGCCTCGCAGGCCAAGGCCGACGCCATCGACGACATCACCAAGGCCGGTGCCATCAATGTCGGCATCTTCTCCGACTTCCCGCCTTTTTCCTCGGCCAGCGCCGACATGAGCATCAAGGGCTATGACATCGACGTCGCGCAGGCGATCGCCGATTCCTTGAAGGTGAAGCTGAACCTCGTCAGCGTCACCGGCCAGAATCGCATCCCGTATCTCACCGACAAGCGCGTCGATATCCTGATGAGCGTCGGCTATTCGAAGGAGCGCGAGCAGGTGATCGATTTCGCCGCCGCCTACGCGCCCTATTACATCGCCGTCATCGGCCCGGCCGAGCTTGCCGTCAAAGGCAAGGACGACCTTGCCGACAAGTCTATCGCCGTCAATCGCGGCACGCTGGAGGATACCTCGCTCACCCAGGCGGCGCCCGCCTCGGCCGACATCCGCCGCTTCGACAACTACAATTCCGTCATCCAGGCCTTCATCTCCGGACAGACGCAGCTCATGGTGGTCGGCAACGATGTCGGCGCGCAGGTGCTGGCCAAGCAGGTTGCATTGAAGCCCGAGCAGAAGTTCCAGCTGCTGACCTCGCCCTCGCATATCGGCCTCAACAAGAACGAGGATAGGCTGAAGAAGGCGGTGAACGATGCGGTCGCCAAGATGCTGGCGGACGGCAAGCTGGACGAGAGCTCGAAGGCCTGGCTGAAGACGCCGCTCAATCCCGACAACCTCAAGGATTGATCCCCGGAGCGGTTCAGCGCGCATGAAGCGCTGAACCGCTCCCGTACTTGCTTCTTGCGCTACACGCTTTCCAACAGGGCCAATCGCGATGGGCTACAGCCTCGACTTCGGCTGGCTTGCGGGTGCAGCGGGCGCGATCGCGCGCGGCGCGGCGATGACGCTGCTTCTGATCGTCGTCACCACGCTCGCCGGCACTTTCCTCAGCATCCTGGGCGCCGCCGGCCGCCGGAACGGCCCGAGGCCGATCAAGCTGGCGATCGGCTGGTATGTCGAGGTGATGCGCAACACGCCGTTCCTGGTGCAGCTGTTCTTCATCTTCTTCGGCCTGCCCAGCCTCGGCATCCGACTCGATCCGATCCTGGCCGCCATGCTGGCGATGACGCTCAACATGGCGGCCTACACGATCGAGATCGTCGGCGCGGGTCTGGACGCGGTGCCGCGCGGGCAGACGGAGGCAGCGCTTGCGCTCGGGCTCAGGCCCAGACAGGTGTTCATCAAGATCGTGCTGCCGCAGGCGCTGAAAGTGATCTATCCGGCGCTGACCAGCCAGATCGTCATCATGATGCTGGAATCGGCGGTGGTGTCGCAGATCGCGGTGCGTGAACTGACCTACGAGGCCGACATGCTGCAGGCGCGCACCTTCCGCGCCTTCGAAACCTATCTGGTGGTGACCATGGTCTATCTCGGCCTGTCGATGGGGCTGCGCCGGCTGCTGGTCAGCGGCGGACGCCGCGCACTCGGAGCCGGCGTGTCATGATCGAATTCACCCTCTGGGACATATTGCGCAACCTTCTGCTCGCCGCGCGCTGGACGGTGCTGCTGTCGCTTGCGGCCTTCGTCGGCGGCGCGCTGGTCGGGCTGGTCGTGCTGTTCTTCCGCATAGCCAAGAACAAATGGATCAAGCGGATCGCTTCCGGCTATATCGCGCTGTTCCAGGGCACGCCGCTCCTCATGCAGCTTTTCCTGATGTTCTTCGGCCTGCCGATGTTGGGGCTGCGCATCGAGCCATGGACCGCCGCGGCGCTCGGCCTCACCTTCTTTGCCAGCGCCTATCTCGCCGAGATCTGGCGCAGCGGTGTCGATGCGCTGCCGCGCGGCCAGTGGGACGCCGGCGCCAGTCTCGGACTGCATTATCTGCAGGAACTCAGGCTGATCATCCTGCCGCAGGCCTTGGCCATCACGCGCGCCCCGACCGTCGGCTTCCTGGTGCAGCTGATCAAATCGACGGCGCTGACCTCGATCATCGGTTTCGAGGAGTTGGTCAGGACCTCCAACGCCATCAACAACGCGACCTTCGAACCCTTCACCGTCTACGGGCTGGTGGCGCTGATCTTCTTCGTGATGTGCTTCCCGCTGACGCAATATGCGCGGCGGCTTGAGCGTGTCGCCGCACACTGAAGGTCGACGAGGGCCGCCGCCTGACCGGCGGCCGCTCTTCTCAATGGCTGAACGACAGCGCCGGCGCGATGCGATCGCGCCGCAGCCAACGGACGAGCAGGAGCACCGCCACCACCGCCAGGCCTGACGAAAGGCCGATCCAGATGCCGACGCCGTTGAAGCCGAAATGGAAGGCGAGCAGCACGCCGAGCGGAAGGCCGACCCCCCAATAGCCGATCGCGGCATAGATCATCGGCACCTTAGTATCGTGCAGGCCGCGCAGCATGCCGGCGGCCACCGCCTGCGCGCCGTCGAAGATCTGGAACAGCGCGGCAAACACCAGGAAGGACACGGCAAGCGTGATCAACCTGGCATTGGCCGGATCGGCGAGATCGATGAAGGCGCTGATCAAAAGATGCGGCCATAGGATCATCACCAGCCCCATCAGCGCCATGAAGGAGACGCCGATGACAAAGCTGGTCCAGCCGGCGCGCGAGACGCCCTCGGGATTGCCGGCGCCATGTGCCAGGCCGACGCGCACGGTGACCGCCTGGTTGAGGCCGAGCGGCACCATGAAGGAGATCGAGGCGATCTGGATGGCAATCGCGTGGGCTGCCAGCGAATCCGCGTCGATCAGACCCATCAGCAGGGCTGCCGCATTGAAGATCGTCACCTCGAAGGCGAGGATGCCGGCGATCGGCAGGCCGAGCCTCAGCAGGCCGCGGAAGCGCGGCCAGTCGGAGCGCCAGAAGCGGCCGAAGAGGTGATAGCGGCGGAATTTTTTCTCCAGCACCACCACGGCCGCCAGTCCAACAAACATCAGCATGCTGGAAAGCGAGGTGGCGAGGCCCGAGCCGGCGATGCCCATCGGGCGGACGCCGAGGTTGCCGAACATGAAGACCCAGTTGAAGAAGGCGTTGCAGGCGACGGCGACGAAAACGATGATCAGCGCCCAGCCGGGCCGCTCCAGCGCCGAGATGAAGGAGCGCAGCACGATATAACCGTAAAAAGGCAGCACCGCCCATTGCAGCCAGTGCAGGTAGATGCCTGCCTGGTGCGCGAGGTCCGGCTTCTGCCCCATGGCCAAAAGCACTTCTTCGCCATGCCAGAGGAACAGCCAGATCGGGATCGAGACGAGGACCGCCAGCCAGAGTCCTTGGCGCACGGTGCGGCGCAGGTCGCGCACCGAATGGCGGCGGCGGCCGAGCTCGGTCGCCATCATCGGCGAGGTGGCGAGCATCAGGCCAAGCCCGAAGATCAGCGGCATGAAATAGAGGTTGGAGCCGAGCGCGCCGGCGGCCAGCGTGTCGGGTCCCAAACGGCCCATCATCATGACGTCGGTCGCGGTCATGGCGGTCTGGCCGAGATTGGTGAGCACCATCGGCCAGGCAAGCGACAATGTTGCCCTGATTTCCTGACGCCAAAAATTTTCCGGCGCGCGAGCGCCGGCTTCGATCGCAGACATTTTCCGCTCTTCAGACCACGGCGCGTCGGGACTCGCCCGGAAGCCGCACGCAAACGGCGCAAAATGGCGCCGTTTGCGCCGTCTTGTGAACGAAATGCGACATATTGGCAAGGAGGAGGAGCGGCGACCTATTGAGCCAGCGGGAAGCGCAAGAGCCGGGCCTTCTATTGGATGGTGTCGAGCGCCTGCCGCTGGCGGTGCATTTCGAGGAAGATGCGATAGTCGCGGTCGAAGCGAGCGCCGGCGGCCGGATTCGGGGGCCGCGTCCTGCCGCCCTGCTGCATGGCCACGCAAGCGGCGTTGAGGTCGGCGTAAAGCCCAGCGGCGGTCGCCGCGACCATGGCGGTGCCGAGCAGCACTGCCTCGTAGGCCAGCGGCTCGATGACGGTGCAGCCGGTGGCATCGGCATAGAGTTCCATCAAGAGCGGGTTCTTGGTGTGGCCGCCGGTGACGTGCAGCGTGTCGATCAAATAGCCGTTCTCGTTCAGCGCCTCGAGCACATGGCGCACGCCGAGCGCGATGCCGACGGCGGTGCGCCAGTAGAGCTTGCACAGGCTGTCGAAGGAGGAATCGAGTGTCAGCCCGCTGACGACGCCAACCGCGTGCGGGTCGGCGAGCGGCGAGCGATTGCCGTGGAAATCCGGCAGCACATGCAGCCGCGCCGCCAGCGCGTCGCCCTCGGCGGCGCGCAGTTCGGCGACGCGCTTGGCGATCCTGGCATGCATTGCCGCATCCGGCTCGCCGCCGGCGCCGTGCCAGCGGATGATGTGGTCGAGCAGAGCGCCGGTCGCCGACTGACCGCCTTCCGACAGCCAGAGCTTTGGCAACGCCGCGCCATAATACGGTCCCCAGACGCCGGCGAAGGGCTGCGGATCCTGCGACATCGCCATGACGCAGGACGAGGTGCCGGCAATCAGCGCCAGGTGCCGGCTGATGTCCTTCTCGTCGCCGGCAAAGCCGCCGAGCACGCCGAGCGCGCCGGCATAGGCGTCGATGACCCCGGCGCCGACCCGGCATTTCTGCGTCAGGCCGAGATCTGCCGCTGCATCGGCCGTGAGTTGCCCGATATCGGTGCCGACGGGGCTCGCCTTGTCCGGGAGGTTGCCATGCTCGAAGAGATCGCCGATGCCGACGAGCTTGAAGAAATCGCGCCGCCAGCCCGTCTCCTCATGCGCGAGATAGGTCCATTTGGCCGTCAGCGTGCATTGCGAGCGGGCGAGCGATCGGGTCGCTTTCCAGGTCAGGAAATCGGCGAGATCGAACAGATAGCCGGCTTCATTCCAGGTTGCGGGCAGGTTGCGCTTCAGCCACATCAGCTTCGGCGTTTCCATTTCCGGCGACATCACCCCGCCGATATAGTCGAGCACTGCATGGCCGCTTCTGGTGCATTCGTCAGCTTCGGCGATGGCGCGATGGTCGAGCCAGACGATGGTGTCCCAGCGCTTCTCTCCCGTGACCGAGACGCTCAGCTGATCGCCCCGCCTGCCGCGCACCACCAGCGAGCAGGTGGCGTCAAAGGAGATGCCGACAATATCCGATGCGGCGACGTTCGTCTTCTCGCGCGCGGCCCGCACGGCGGCGCAGACTGCCGACCAGATATTTTCCGAATCGTGCTCCGCGTGATCGGGCTTAGGCTGGTGCATGGCGATCGGCCGCTCGGCGCGGCCGAGCAGGTTGC
Organism: Mesorhizobium sp. M1A.F.Ca.IN.022.06.1.1; assembly: GCF_003952605.1. Classification (NCBI taxonomy): domain Bacteria; kingdom Pseudomonadati; phylum Pseudomonadota; class Alphaproteobacteria; order Hyphomicrobiales; family Phyllobacteriaceae; genus Mesorhizobium; species Mesorhizobium sp. M1A.F.Ca.IN.022.06.1.1. The sequence continues at coordinate 2,909,110 of NZ_CP034455.1, forward strand.
CATGCGAGTCGAGAATGCCCGCGCGAGCGCTCCCGGTGCCGACATCGACCGCGCAAACGAAACTCGTCAAGATGCTTTTACTCTCGCTCCCAGGTCTGCAATCAGGTCGGGCAATTGCAGCATGTCAGCGAATATAAAGTCCGGTTCGGTCGACGCAAGCCGCGCCTTGAGCGCAGGGTTGTTTGCATGCGATCCGCCGGTGAAGGCAAAGACACGCATCCCCGCCGCTCGCGCCGCGGCGATGCCGGCCGGGCTGTCCTCGATGACAAGGCATTTGCCCGGATCAGCGCGCATCGCGGCGGCGGCATGGAGAAACAGGTCCGGCGCCGGCTTGCCGCGCTTGACCATGGCGGCGCTGAAGAGGTGCGGCTCCAGCAGGCCCAGCAGGCCGGTGACCTCGAGCGCGTAGCGGATGCGCTCCAGCGTGCCGGAAGAGGCGACGCAATGGGGCAGGCCAAGCTTCGGCAGGATCTCCTTGATGCCGGGGATCGGCTTCAGCTCCTCGCGGAACTTGCGCATCAGCTCGACGCGCATGGCGGTGAGATGCTGGTCGCTGATCTCAAGCCCGAAATCGCTGCCGAGGATCTCGCGCACGCTCTTCATGCTCTTGCCGAGGAAATGCTCGTAGGCGGCGTCCTCCGAGACCGTGCCGCCGGCGAGCTCGATCATGCCCAGCAACGCGGTCACCGAAAGCGCCTCGCTGTCGACCAGCACGCCGTCACAGTCGAAGATGACGAGCTCGGGCGTCATTGCGGCTGCGTCCAAAGAGCTTCAGAGCTTATCGGCGAGATAGCGCGTCAAGGTTTCGCGCGCGCCGTTCGCCCACAATTCGTTCAGCGCATGGGCGAAGGCTTCGGCAAAGACGGCGGAGCGGCCGACATCGCCATAGATGTCGTCCATCGCCAGCCAGGCCTCGGGCGAGTTCTTCGCCGCTTTGGCGGTCGCCTGCATCCGGTCCCAGTTCGGATCGTTCGGCTCGATGACGGCGCCGCTGTCGGTGGTGCCGAAGCAGTAGCGGCACCAGAGCGCGGACTCCAGAGCCAGGCCGGCAACACCTTTCCCCGCCTTCAGTCGGTCCGCGGCGGTCGGAATTATGAATTTCGGCTGGCGGTTGGAACCGTCGAGGCAAAGCCTTCGGATGGTGTCGCCGATCTTGGGGTTGGAGAAGCGGCGCTCGATGAGCTGGTAGTAATCCTCGAGCACCGTGTCGGGCACCGGCGGCACGGTCGGGATGATCTCGTCGCGCTCCACCTTGGCGAGAAAGCGGCGCACCAGAGGCTCCTGCATCGCCTCATGCACGAAATGGATGTCCATCAGGCCCGCCGGATAGGCAATGGCTGCGTGGCCGCCGTTCAAGATGCGGATCTTCATCAGCTCGTAAGGCGAGACATCCTTGACGAACTGGACGCCGGCCCGTTCCAGCGGCGGCCGGCCGGCGGTGAAATGATCTTCCAGCACCCATTGTTTGAACGGTTCGCAGAAGACCGGCCAATTGTCCTCCAGCCCGAAATCATTGGCCAGAATGCTGCGCTCGCGATCGGTGGTGGCCGGCGTGATGCGGTCGACCATGCCGTTCGGGAAAGCGACGTTGTCCCTCACCCAGTTGGCCAGAGCCTCGTCGATCAGCCGGGCAAGGCCGATGACGCCGTCGGAGGTGACGTGGCCATTGTGGGGGATGTTGTCGCAGGACATGACCGTGAACGGCACGATGCCGTCGGCGCGCCGGCGCACCAGTCCGGCAAGAATGATGCCGAAGACCGTCTTCGGTGCCGCACCGGGCTGGGCATCGGCGACAATGTCGGGATGGGCCGGATTGAACTTTCCGGAGGCCGGATCGATGAAATAGCCGCCCTCGGTGATGGTCAGCGACACAATCTTGATCGCAGGGTCGGCGAGCTGCTCGACGATCGCCTCAGCATCGCCCGGCATCAGGAAATCGACCATGGCGCCGGTGACGCGGGCGCTCATATGGCCCTGGTCCTGCTCGACCACGGTGGTCAGCCAGTCCTGCTCCTGCAGCCTGGCGCGGCCGGCCTTCTCGCCCTCGAACACGCCGGCGCCGATCAGCGCCCAGTCATGGCCGAGGCCGGAATTGAATAGGTCGTCGAGATAGACAGCCTGGTGCGAGCGGTGGAAGTTGCCGACGCCGAAATGCACGATGCCGGCCTTCAGCGCGGCGCGATCGTATTTCGGACCGGAAACCTTCGACGGAAGCTTGGCGAGGTTCGAGGAAGAGAGTTTCACGGTCATCTTACTTACCCTTTGGCCGATATGCAGCCCGACAATCCAACCCCCAATTCACCCGCTTGGGGGAGCGGTGAGGGGCAGCATCCGTTTGCCGGTATGCGCCCCTCACCTGCCCCGCGACGCGTCCTCCCCGGAGGAAGAGAGGCGCGCTTCCCCCTCAACTCATCCATTGACCGCCATCGACGTTGTAGGTCTGGGCGACAATGTATTCGGCCTCGTCACTGGCGAGGAAAACCGCCATGCCAGTCAGATCTTCGGCTCGACCCATGCGGCCATAGGGCACGCTTTCGCCGACGAGCCTCTTCTTCTCGCCCTTCGGCCGGTTCTCATATTTGGCGAACAGCGAATCGACGTGATCCCAATGCTCGCCGTCGACGACGCCCGGTGCGATGGCGTTGACGTTGATGCGGTGCTTGATCAGGTCGAGTCCGGCCGACTGGGTAAGCGAGATGACGGCGGCCTTGGTGGCGCAATAGACCGCGACCAGCGGCTCGCCGCGGCGCCCGGCTTGGCTCGCCATATTGATGATCTTGCCGCCCCGGCCAGCAGCGATCATCGAGCGGGCCGCCGCCTGCAGCATGAACAGCGTGCCGGCGACATTGACGGAGAAGAGCTTGTCGTAGCTCGCGCGGCTGATCTCGACGATGGGCGCAAGGTCGAACAAGGCGGCATTGTTGATCAGGATGTCGAGGCCGCCGGCGTTCGCTTCGACGGCTTTCACGCCGGCCTCGATCGAGGACTGGTTGGTGACGTCGAGCCGGATCGCGTAAGCGGCAGAGCCGATATCCTTTGCCGTCGCTTCCGCCGCTTCGAGATTGATGTCGGCAATCGCCACCCTGGCGCCTTCGCGAACATAGGATTCGGCGAAGGCCCTGCCGATGCCGCGCGCCGATCCGGTGATCAGCGCCGATTTGCCTTTGAGCCTCACTGCGCCAGCGCCTTGCCGTCGGCGCCGAAGCGATGGAGCTTGGCCTTGTCGGGCGTCAGGTAGACGGTGTCGCCGTGCTTGACGGCAACCTCGCCGTCGGCGCGCACATTGATCGTGCCGATGCCATCGGTCTGGACATGCAGGAAGGTGTCGGAGCCGAGATGCTCGGCAACGCCGACCGTCGCCTTCCAGTCGCCGGCCGTGGTCGAGATGTTGATGTGCTCGGGCCGGATGCCGATGGTCTTGGCGCCGTATTTGTCGGCCGGCGCGCCTTCGATCAAGTTCATCTTCGGCGAGCCGATGAAGCCGGCGACGAACAGGTTCTTCGGCGTCTTGTAGAGTTCCATCGGCGAGCCGACCTGCTCGATGTTGCCGGCATTGAGCACGACGATCTTGTCGGCCATGGTCATGGCCTCGACCTGGTCGTGGGTGACATAGATCATCGTCGTCTTCAGCTGATGATGCAGTTCGCTGATCTCCAGCCGCATGGTGCCGCGCAGGGCGGCGTCGAGGTTGGACAGCGGCTCGTCGAACAGGAAGGCCGATGGCTGGCGCACGATGGCGCGGCCGATGGCGACGCGCTGGCGCTGGCCGCCGGAGAGCTGGCCCGGGCGCCGCTCGAGATAGTTGGTGAGGTTCAAGACGCGCGCCGCGTCCTTGACCTTCTTATCGATGGTCGCCTGGTCCTCGCCGGCCATCTTCAGCGGGAAGGCGATGTTCTTGGCGACCGTCATATGCGGGTAGAGCGCGTAGGACTGGAAGACCATGGCAAGCTTGCGCTTGGCCGGCGCCTCGCGGGTGACGTCGCGGCCATCGATGCTGATGGTGCCGCCGCTGGTGTCCTCCAGCCCGGCGATCAGCCTGAGCAGCGTTGACTTGCCGCAACCCGAGGGGCCGACGAACACGACGAACTCGCCGTCCTCGATGGCGAGGTCGATGTTCGGAATGATCGTCGTCGACCCGAAGGACTTGGAGACGTTCTTGAGCGTGATGTTTCCCATGGTTTCCTCCCCGGATTTCGCCCGCCGCTTACGGTTTACTTCACGGCGCCAAAGGTCAGGCCGCGCACCAGCTGCTTCTGGCTGAACCAGCCCATGATCAGAATCGGCGCGATCGCCAATGTCGAGGCGGCCGAGAGCTTGGCCCAGAACAGGCCCTGCGGACTGGAGAAGGAGCTGATGAAGGCGGTGAGCGGTGCGGCCTCGGTGGTGGTCAGGCGGATCGTCCAGAACGCCTCGTTCCAGGCCAGGATGATGTTCAAGAGCATGGTCGAGGCAATGCCGGGAACGGCCATGGGCGTCAGCACATAGATGATCTCGTTCCACAGCGAGGCGCCGTCCATGCGCGCCGCTTCGAGGATCTCGCCCGGGATCTCGCGGAAATAGGTGTAGAGCATCCAGACCACGATCGGCAGGTTAATCAGCATCAGCATGATGGTGAGGCCGATGCGGCTGTCGAGCAGGCCGGTGTCGCGGAAGATCAGATAGATCGGGAACAGCACGGCGACGGCCGGCATCATCTTGGTGGAGAGCATCCACATCAGGATGTCCTTGGTCCGCTTGGTCGGCGAGAAGGCCATCGACCAGGCCGCCGGCACGGCGACGATGAGCGCAAGGACGGTCGAGCCGACCGACAGGATCACCGAATTGAGGAAGAACTTGAAATAGCCGCTCTGCGCCTGCACCTCGGAGTAGCTTTCGGTGGTGCCCGACGGGATCAGGGCGAAGCCCTGGATCGCCTCCTGCTCCGACTTGAAGGATGTGATGATCGTATAAAGGATCGGGAAGAAGATCAGCAGGGCGACGACCCAGGCCGCGACTGTTGCGATCGTCTTGTGCTGGGTGGTGACTGCGCGTGCCATGTCAGGTCCTCCCGTATCGGCGATGTTGGCGGCAGGGTCGACGACCCCCACTCCGGTTTGCTGCGCAAACCACCTCTCCCCCGATCGACGGGGTAGAGGAAGCGCGGGGCTTCGATGCAGGCGTTTCCTCTCCCCCGGGCAGGGGGAGAGGTGTCCCGCGCAGCGGGACGGAGTGGGGGTGGTTCAGCGCAAGTGGCATCGTCTTGCCCCTACTTGTCCAGGTTCCTGCCGACCGCGCGCATGACGAAGAAGGCGACGATGTTGGCGAGAATGACCGCGATGACGCCGCCTGCCGACGCCTGGCCGATTTTGAATTCCAAGAGCGCCTTCTGGTAGACGAGGAACGGCAGGTTGGTGGAGGCGTAGCCGGGACCGCCATTGGTGGTGACCAGGATCTCGGCATAGACCGAGAGCAGGAAGATGGTCTGGATCAGGATGACGACGGTGATGGCGCGCGACATGTGCGGCAGCGTCAGATACCAGAAGCGGCTGAGGAAGCCGGCGCCATCCATCTCGGCCGCCTCTTTCTGCTCACCGTCAAGCGATTGGAGCGAGGTGAGCAGGATCAGCGTCGCGAAGGGCAGCCATTGCCAGGCGACGATCAGGATGACGGCGGTCAGCGGGTGCTGACCGAACCAGTCGATCGGGTTGGCGCCGAAGAAGCGGGCAATATCGGCAAAGACGCCGTATTGCGGGTGCATGATCATGTTCTTCCAGACAAGCGCCGCCACCGGCGGCATGACGAAGAACGGCGAGATGACCAGGATGCGCACGAAGCCCTGACCCCAGATCGGCTGGTCGAGCAGCAGCGCCAAAAGGATGCCGCCGATCACGGTGATGACCAGGACACTGACGACGATGGTCAATGTGTTGAGGATCGACTGCAGGAAGGCGGGGTTGGAATAGAAGAGCTTGTAATTGGCGAACCAGACGAACCCATCGCGGATCGGATTGAGCGGGTTGTACTGGAGGAACGAGAACCACAGCGTAAAGACCAGTGGCACGATCATCCAGACGAACAGCAGGATCACCGACGGCGCCATCATGAAACGGGCAAGCGAACGGGTTTGCTGAGTAGCCATGACGGTCACCCTCCCAGGGTCAGCCGGATTTTAGACTTGTGCCAGAATTCCTGATTGCAAAGGTGGCCGCCCGAACTGGGTTTCGGGCGGCCTATGCCGGTCATGATCCGCTACCGGCGTTCGGCACCGGGAGGAGCCTTACTTGAGGTAGCCGCCTTCGGTCATCGCGGCGGTCGCCGCGTCCTGGGCCTGCTTCAGCGCATCATCGACGCTCGACTGGCCGGCAAGAGCGGCGGAGAAGAGCTGACCAACGGTGGTGCCGAGGCCCTGGAATTCCGGGATGGCCACGAACTGCACGCCGACATAGGGCACCGGCTTGACGGTCGGATGCGTCGGGTCGGCGGCATTGATGGAGTCCAGCGTCATCTTCGCGAAGGGCGCTGCCTTCTGGTACTCCGGATTGTTGTAGAGCGAGGTCCGCGTTCCGGGCGGAACGTTGGCCCAGCCTTCCTTCGAAGCCACCAGTTCGAGGTAGTGCTTCGAGGTCGCCCAGGAGACGAACTTCTCGGCGGCGTCGGCCTTCTTGGTGCCGGCGGGGATAGCGAGAGACCATGCCCACAGCCAGTTGCCGCGCTTGCCGAGACCCTTGTCGGGCGCCAGCGCATAGCCGACCTTGTCGGCGACCTGCGAGGCATTCGGGTCGGAGACGAAGGACGCGGCGACGGTGGCATCGATCCACATGCCGCACTTGCCCTGCTGGAAGAGCGCAAGATTCTCGTTGAAGCCGTTGGAGGACGCGCCCTCAGGACCGTCTGCCTTCATCAGGTCGACATAGAACTGCAGCGTGTTCTTCCATTCCGGCTGGTCGAATTGCGGCTTCCAGTTCTCATCGAACCAGCGAGCGCCGAAGGAGTTCGACATGGCGGTCAGGAAGGCCATGTTCTCGCCCCAGCCGGCCTTGCCACGCAGGCAGATGCCGTTCACGCCATTGGCGCGATCGGTCATCTTGTCGGCGGCTTCCTTGATGAAGTCCCAGGTCGGCGCGTCGGGCATTTTGAGGCCGGCCTTTTCCATCAGGTCCTTGCGGTACATGACGAAGGAGCTCTCGCCGTAGAACGGCGCGGCATAGAGCTTGCCGTCGACCGAAAGGCCGCCGGCAATGGCCGGGATGATGTCCTTGACGTCGTAGTCGTCGCCGAGCTTCTCGAGCGGCAAGAGCCAGCTCTGCTTGGCCCAGATCGGAACCTCGTAAGTGCCGATGGTCAAGACGTCGTACTGGCCACCCTTGGTGGCGATATCGGTGGTGACGCGCTCGCGCAGCACGTTCTCTTCGAGCGTGACCCAGTTGAGCTGGATGTCGGGATTGGCCTTCGTGAAGTCGTCCGTCAGCTTCTGCATGCGGACCATGTCGCCATTGTTGACGGTGGCGATGGTGATGGATTCGGCATGCGCGGCGAATGCAAGGGCGCTGGCCGACAACAGGCCCAGGGTGAGCGTGCGAAGTTTCATCAATTCCTCCCTAAAACCAAGATGAGCATTTGCCTTGGCTGTGGGCAATTACTCACTAAGTGTGAATTATGTCAAGCCGGAATCGATGCTGCAGCGCAGCACAAATCGATGTCGCGCCCGTCTGGGCGATGCGTAGCGGAGACGGCAGGCTGTGATGTCGGGCTACTGGCAGGCGATCTCGGAGAGAATCCAATCGCGGAAGGCGCGGATCTTCGGCACGTTGCGCCGGGCCGTGGGATAGACCAGCCAGTAGGCGTGGCCGTCGTCGCCGACGAGATCGAAGGGCTGGATCAGCCGGCCGTCGGCAAGCTCGTTCTTGAACAGGGCGCTGGTGACGATCGCAACACCTTGCCCGGCCATCGCGGCATTGGCCTCATAGGCCTGCGCGCCCATGCTGGTGCCGGGACGGCTGGCGAGTTCCTCCGCGGGCAGGCCGGCGAGCGCGAACCATTCCTGCCACCAGATGTCGCCGGGATCGAGGATGGGGAGCTTGAGCAGGTCGGCGGGCTCCTTGACGCCGCCGATGCTCGCCGCAAGCCTGGGGCTGAGCACCGGGGTGAAGTCGGCCCTGAACAGCATATGCGTTTCCACGCCGAGCCATTTGCCGCCGCCGGAGCGGATGGCGATGTCGACGTCCTCACGCGCGAAATCGACGACTCGGTTCGAGGTGTCGACACGCACGGCAAGCGAGGGGTGCGCGACCTGAAAGGATCCCAGATGCTGCGCCAGCCAGTTCGAGGCGAAGGTGAGCAGGGTGGAAACGCAAAGCACGCCGTCGGCGCCGGCTCGGGCGGCTGCATAGGCGCCGCTCAGCAGCGCGAATGCCTCGCTGACAGCCGGCGCAAGACGCTGGCCGGGTTCGGTCAGCTCGATCTGCCGTGGACGGCGCAGGAACAGCGGCGCGCCGATGCGCTCTTCCAGAAGCTTGATCTGATAGCTCGCGGCGGCCTGGGTCATGCCGAGCTCCTCGGCAGCCTTGGTGAAGGAGAGGTGTCTGGCCACGGCCTCGAACACCCGAATCGCCTGCAGGGGCGGGAGCTGGACATTCTGCCGGGAGCTCAGATCGGGCATAAGGCCTCTTTATGGGTCATGATCGACGTTTGATTGGAAGCACGTGCCGATTAGCCCGATATTTGGGGTCGACGATCACTCCAGTTCAAGCATAGCGAAGGCTGACGATCATGACTCCGATGCAGGAAAAACTCGATTCGACCCCAATACATGGATGGATTTCGCTGCTGGCACGGGAATTGTCGTGGTTCGCCAGCCGCAGGCGCGGCTATGTCGATGTCCGAGAACTGTCGGAGCACCTGCAGCGGGATATGGGCTTCCTCGACGGCAACGATCCGCATGGACGCTACAAATAGCCGGGTTTCTTTTTATCGCCAACGGCTCGTCGCGTCAGATTCGCCCGAGCCCAGCATCACGATCACGCGCCGCCGAGCAGGGCGGTGGCTGTCCGTTCATCGGTGATGAGGCCATTGACCAAACGACGGTTCACGGCGGCGAGAATGCCCGGCAGCTTGCGCTCGCCCATGGCAAGCGCGATGACCAAGGACTTCTCGCGTGACGGCAAGGCGGCGGACGAAACGCGGTCGTTGGTGATGCCTTCGATCATGCGGCCTTCGCGGTCGAAAACCCAGCCGACGATCTCGCCGACGCCGCCGGCTTTCTGCAGTGCCTTCAGTTCCCCCTCCGAGATGAAGCCGTCCTCGTAGAGCGGCGCCTTCGGGCCGAGATCGCCGATGCCGACGAATGTGACGTCGGCTTCCGCGGCCAGCGCCAGCGTCGGCTGGATCATCGGCTGGCTGAGCAGCATGTCGCGCTCTTCCGGCGAGGAGGCGATGACCGGCAGCGGCATCGGGAAGGAGCGCGCCTTGACCCGATCGGCCATGGTGAAGATGACGTTGTAGAAGGCGGCCGAGCCGTCGGGCGAGATGTTGCCGGTCAAGGACACCACCTTGTGCTGCGGGCACTCCATCGGCGGCAACAGCTCGATCGCCGCCTTCAGGGTGCGCCCGGTGCCGATGGCCATGACGATGGGGGCGGCGGAGCGCAGCCGCCGCTCGATTTCGGCAGCCGCCGCCTCGGCGACGCCGATCGTCGTCGAGGACGAGGTCGGATCGCTCGGCACCACCTCGACGAGATCGAGCGCGAAACGCGACTTCAGCCGCGCGGCAAGGTCGAGGCAATTGGCGATCGGATGATCGACGCGGACCTTGATCAGCCCTTCCGACATCGCCAGCGAGACGAGCCGCTGCGCCGTCTGCCTGGAAATACCGAGCTTGGCGGCGATCTGATCCTGGGTATTGCCGGCAACATAGTAGAGCCAGCCGGCGCGCGCGGCGTCGTCCAACCTGGTGCTGCCGGTTTCCTGTCGCGCGTTCACATTCTGCCTCCCCAAGCCCGACAATAGCGGGCCCTCTAGATTACAGCGAAAGCGGCCCTGCGCAATTGTCAATTGAAAGAGCAATTGCTTGCGCCCCTGCCGACCAAGGATGACACCATTTGCGCTCGCCTCAACCATTTGCCGGGAGAACGGTTTATCTCTGACCGGAAACCCATTAAGGGATCGGCAAAAGGAGCCTGCATGACGCCGAAAGCGGTTTTCTGGGACATGGACGGCACGCTGGTCGACAGCGAGCCGCTGCACGAGGCAGCACTTGTGGCCGCTTTGCGCAGCGTCGGCATCACGCCGCCGACCGACCTGCACGAACGGGTGCTGGGCGTCGCGGCATGGCCGGTCTACGAAATGCTGCGCGACCAGTTCGGCCTCGACCTGCACTTCGATGACTGGATCGTGCGCAAATACGACCACTATCTGCCGATGGCCGAGACGCTCAAGCCGCGGCCCGGCGCGATCGATGTGTTCAACGAATTGCGCGCGCTAGGCGTCGAGCAGGCGGTGGTGTCCAATTCGGACCGGCTGATCGTCGACGCCAATCTCGGCGCGGTCGGTCTCGTCTATCCCGGCATGCACACGGTGAGCCGAAACGACGTACGCCAAGGCAAGCCGCATGCGGAACCCTTCCTGCGCGCGGCTTATCTCGCCGGCGTCGATCCGGCCGACGCGGTCGCGGTCGACGACAGCCGCACCGGCGCGATGGCCGGCCTGGCTGCCGGCATGAAGACGATTTTCTGGCCGGAAGCGCCGATGGAAGGGCTGCCCGGCGCAATCGTCATCAACAGCGCCGAGGAACTGCGGGCGCAATTGGGTCTCTAAGAAGACGTGCCAACGCCGGCGCTGCCCCTCATCCGCCTGCCGGCACCTTCTCCCGGTGACTACGGGGAGAAGGGACACGCTCCCACGCCGACGATCCTCCTCTCTCCGTGCTTCACGGGGAGAGTGTGAGGGGCAGCGCCCGGCTTCGAAAATAGGCGAAAGCCAAGCCTCCAGCGTCAACCCACAACCGCGGGGCTCAGTTCCTGTAGACCGGCTCTTCCTCGTCGAGGATTGCCTTCAGCTCCGCAAGGTGGCGCTCGGCCTGGCCGGGATAGTCGTCCATCTCGCTCGCCGTCTTTTCCGCGATCTCATCGGAGAGCGTGCGCAGCGGCCGACCGGTCCACAGCGCCTTGATGTAGGTCTCGGCGGCACGCTCGAAATAGAACATGCGATTGAAGGTGTCGGCGACAGAATCCCCGATGACCATCACGCCGTGATTGCCCATGACCATCACCTTGACCTTGGGATCGACGAGCAGTCTCGAGCAGCGCTCGCCCTCCTCTTCGAAGGCCAGCCCGCCATAATGAGGGTCCACGACATGACGGTTGAAGAACATGGCCGAGTTCTGGTCGATCGGAGGCAGGGTGGAGTCGGCCAGCGAGGCAAGCACCGTGGCGTGGATCGAATGCACATGCATGGCGCAGCGCGCATGCGGCACGTTGCGGTGGATGGCGCCGTGCAGGCCCCAAGCCGTGGGGTCGGGCGCGTTGGGGCCGGAGAGCGTGTCGGGATCGTTGGCGTCGATCAAAAGAAGATCGCTCGCCTTGATACGCGAGAAATGCACCTGGTTCGGGTTCATCAGGAACTTCGTGCCGTCCTCGTTGACCGACAGCGAGAAATGATTGGCGACCGCCTCATGCATGTTGAGCCGCGCCGTCCAGCGGAAGGCGGCGGCGAGATCGACCCGCTCCTGGTAATAAGGCAGGTTGGTCAGCGTTTCCTTCTGCAGACGGGCAAGGCTCATCGAAAATCCTCCGGTTTGGCCGAGCATGCCGTGCATGGCGGCTGCCAGCAACCGCAAACTGATGGGTCAGGCGGCAGGCCGTGCCGATTGCAGCCCGCCCAGCTCGACGATGAACTCGATCACCTCCTGCAGACCCTTGCCGCGCGACAGATCGGTGAAGCCGAATGGCCGCTTGCCGCGCATGCGGGCGGCGTCCGCCTGCATGACGTCGAGGTTGACGTTCACATAGGGCGCCAGATCGCTCTTGTTGATGACGAGGAAGTCTGAGCGGGTGATGGCCGGGCCGCCCTTGCGCGGTATCTCCTCGCCCTGGCAAACGGAAATGACATAGAGGGTCAGATCGGCAAGGTCCGGCGAGAAGGTGGCGGCGAGATTGTCGCCGCCGGATTCGATGAAGACGATGTCGAGGTCGGGGAATTTGCGGTGCAGCTCGGCGATCGCCCGCAAATTGATCGAGGCGTCCTCGCGGATGGCAGTGTGCGGACAGCCGCCGGTCTCCACGCCGACGATGCGCTCCTCCGGCAGCGCCTGCAGGCGCGCCAGCATCATGGCGTCTTCCTTGGTGTAGATGTCGTTTGTGACGACGGCGATCGAGAACCGGTCGCGCAGCGCCTTGCAGAGCTTTTCGGTGAGCGTCGTCTTGCCGGAACCGACGGGGCCGCCGATGCCGATGCGCAGGGGACCATTGGGTTGGCTCATGCCGGAAACTCCGTGATGGCGAGGATTGCGAAGCCCAGCCCGATCAACAGGCAGAGCGGCGAGTAGAGGCGCCGGTCGAGCCGGGCGAAGGGCTGCTCCGGCGTCAGCCCGCGCCACCAGGGGGTGAAGCCGGCGATGCCTCGCCCGAAGAAGACCATCCCAAAGAGCAGCGCCGTGGCGGCGAGGCCCTGCCTGGGAAAGGGCGAGGCGAAGACGCCTTCAAGGGCCAGCGGCCATAGCGTCGCAAGCGCCAGGCACGCGGCGACGGCAAAGCTCGCGACGGACGAGGGCATGTCGTCGACGCCGCGAAAGCCGACGACGGCGCGGGCGCAGGATTTCGCGTCCTTTCCCGGCCAGATGCCGCCTATGCCCCAATAGACATGCAGCGTGGTGATCAGCAGCAGGATGAGGGAGAGGACAAAGGCAAGTATGATCATGAGCGGAACAGACGCGAATATTGGGTTTCGTGCTTCATCGCCGCAATGTCGGATATCAAGGCCGAGCCGCCGAGGTCATCGAGCGTGGAGTTCGCGGCGCGAGCAGCTGTCGCGAGCGCCAACGGTTCGAAGCCGGCTAACAAAGCGGTGGCATCGACCTGTCCTACAACGCCGAGCCGGATAGCGGCCTGCACGAGGTTGGAGAAGAAGGCCTGCAGGAAGGCCGACAGCGCGTCCGCCAAGCCGATGCCATCGCTGCCAGCGATCGCGCCGACAGCGACGCAATAGGGGCAATCCGCAGGCAGGCGCTCGAGCGCATGACAAGGCCAGGCAGAGGCGGCTTTTTGGAAGGCGGCGCCTTGGAGCATGGTTTCCATGTGACGCTGCTGCGATCCGGCAAGCGCCTCGGCAAGCGCGGCGACTTCCGCGATATCGCCGCCGTCACGCGCGCGTCGCCAGCTTTCGGCAAAGAGCACCGCATCGTTCCAGCCCGAGCCCATCTCGACCAGCGTCTCCAGCCACTCGGCGAGATCCCCGCGATCGGCGACAAGTCCGTCATGCACGGCCCTTTCGAGGCCATGACTGTAGGAGAAGCCGCCGACCGGAAAGGACGGCGACAGCCAGGCCATCAGCCGCAGCAGTGCGGTACCGGACGGCTGGTCAGTCATGGTGATGGTGGTGATCGTGGTCGTGGTCATGATGGCCATGCGCGTGATCATGATCGTGATGGTCGTGGCCGTGATGATCATGCGCATGGCCATGGTCGTGGCCATGTCCGGAATAGGCGCCGCGCACGGGACTGAACGGTTCCAGCACCTCGCTGACCGTGGCGCCGAGCCCTTCCAGCATCGCCTTGATGACATGGTCGCGCAGGATGAGGATACGGTCCGCCTCGATTGCCGCCGCGAGGTGGCGGTTGCCGATATGCCAGGCAAGCTCGGTGAGATGCACGGTGTCGCGGGCGCGGATGTCGTAGACCTCTTCGGGCGCGGCGACGATCTCGAGCTGGCGGCCGTCCTCCAGCACCAGCCGGTCGCCATTGCCGAGAGCCACCGGCTCGGGCAGATCGACCAACACCCTGTCGCCGCCGGCGGTTTCGATGGCGCGGCGGCGCAGATGCCGCTCGTCATGCGTCAAGATAGCCTTGTCGAAAGGTGTCGCCGCTCCGCCCTCGCCGGCCGGGAGCACCGAGACGGCGCGCGGAAATTTGGTGAAATCGGTGTTGATGTTGAGCTTCATTTCATGGCTCCGCCATTGGCTTGCGCCCGCGACCGGGCGGGTCGCGACAGCACGCGATCGAAATAGGCGTTGACGCGATCTGAGTCGACCGGGAACCGGCCGGCGCGCGCCCAACCACCCATATCGCCGAGCAGAACGTCGACGGCGGAAAAGCGGTCGCCGAGGGCAAAAGGCTTGTCGCCGAGCCGGCGGTCTAGTGCCTTGACTTCCGAAGCGAAATCATGGGCGGCGGCAGGGCCGACATCGACGCGCAGCTCCTTGGGCAGGATGAAGCGGTGGCGCAATTTGTTCCACAGCGGCGCTTCGAACTCGCTCTGAGCAAAATGCATCCAGGAATCCAACTCGGCGCGGCCGGCGAGCCCGGGATCGGCGCCCATTCCCTTATCGGCATGCTTGTGCGCCAGATAGACGCAGATCGCCGCCGAATCAGTGATCGTCAGCTCGCCGTCGATCAGGATCGGCACCTTGCCGGAAGGGTTCAGCGCATAGGTCTCGGGCGAGCGCAGCTTCACCTCTACGAACTCATAGGATTGCCCGAGCTCCTCGAGCATCCAGAGCACGCGGCTGACCCGGGAACCTCGTGATCCGACGGCCTTGTACATGGTTCGAATCCTGCCTTTTCCCGGAGCCTAGACCATCCAAGCCATCAGCCCAATGATGACGATCATGCGATGAGGTCGAAGAGCCGCAGGAATGAAATCCGGTAGCTAAAACAGAAAATACCGCTGCGCCATCGGCAGCACGGTCGCCGGCTCGCAGGTCAAGGGCTCGCCGTCGGCGCGCACCTCATAGGTTTCAGGGTCGACCTCGACATGCGGCGTGGCGTCGTTGAGCACCATCGAATGCTTGCCGATGCCGCCGCGCGTGTTCTCGACCGCGACCATCGCCTTCTCTACGCCAAGCCTGCCCTGCAAGCCGGCATCAAAAGCCGCCTTGGAGACGAAGGTGACCGAGGAGTTGGTCAGCGCCTTGCCGTAGGCGCCGAACATCGGCCGGTAGTGCATCGGCTGCGGCGTCGGGATCGATGCGTTGGGATCGCCCATCGGGGCGGCGGCGATTGTGCCGCCTACCAGCACCATCTCCGGCTTCACGCCGAAGAAGGCCGGGTTCCACAGCACGAGATCAGCGCGTTTCCCGGCCGTCACGGAGCCGATCTCCTTCGACAGGCCATGCGCGATCGCCGGGTTGATGGTGTATTTGGCGATATAGCGGCGAACCCGGAAATTGTCGTTGTCGCCCGTCTCCTCAGCCAGCGCGCCGCGCTGGCGCTTCATCTTGTCGGCGGTCTGCCAGCAGCGGATGCCCACTTCGCCGACGCGGCCCATGGCCTGGCTGTCGGAGGAGATGATCGAGAAGGCGCCGATGTCGTGCAGGATGTCCTCGGCCGCGATCGTCTCCTTGCGGATGCGGCTTTCGGCAAAGGCGATGTCCTCGGGAATCGACGGCGACAAATGATGGCAAACCATCAGCATGTCGAGATGCTCGGCCAGGGTGTTGACCGTGTAAGGCCGCGTCGGGTTGGTCGATGACGGGATGACGTTGGGCAGGCCGCAGACCTTGATGATGTCGGGCGCATGGCCGCCGCCGGCGCCCTCGGTATGAAAGGCGTGAATGGTGCGGCCCTTGATCGCGGCAACCGTGTTCTCGACAAACCCTGACTCATTCAGCGTGTCGGTGTGGATCATCACCTGCACGTCATAGTCGTCGGCGACCGAAAGGCAGCAGTCGATCGCGGCCGGCGTCGTGCCCCAATCCTCATGCAGCTTCAGCGAGCAGGCGCCGGCGAGCACCATTTCCTCCAGCGCTGCCGGCTTTGAGGCATTGCCCTTGCCGGACAGCCCGATATTCATCGGGAAAGCGTCGAAAGACTGGATCATGCGCGCCATGTGCCAGGGGCCGGGCGTGCAGGTGGTGGCCAAGGTGCCATGCGCCGGACCGGTGCCGCCGCCGAGCATCGTGGTGATGCCGCTCATCAGCGCTTCCTCGATCTGCTGCGGGCAGATGAAGTGGATATGCGCGTCGAAGCCGCCGGCCGTCAGGATCTTGCCTTCGCCGGCGATGATCTCGGTGCCCGGACCGATGATGATGGTGACGCCATCCTGGGTGTCCGGATTGCCTGCCTTGCCGATCGCGGCGATGCGACCGTCCTTCAGGCCGATATCGGCCTTGACGATCCCGGCGAGCGCGTCGACGACCAGCGCGTTGGTGATGACGGTGTCGACGGCGCCGCCCGCCCTAGATACCTGGCTCTGGCCCATGCCGTCGCGGATGACCTTGCCGCCGCCGAATTTCACTTCCTCGCCATGGACGGTAAAATCCTTCTCGACCTCGATAAAGAGGTGGGTGTCGGCAAGCCGCACCTTGTCGCCGACCGTGGGGCCGTACATCTGCGCATAGGCGGCACGGGAAATTCTTGCCATCAGCGATTGCTCCCAAAAGCGAGTTTGTGTGGGCGCGGAGCGCACTTTGTCGCCATCCAATGGTCATGCAATGACCCGCTCGACGACACCTTCCGATCCCATTTGGCGGTTGAGGTGACCGAGTCAGCCCAAAACGACCGTTTTCCAAACCGAGGGAAGGAATATCCATGCGAAAGACGATACTTTTCGCGGCCGCCGCCAGCTTGATGATGGCGGGTGCGGCCGGCGCGCAGCAGCCCGCGCCGCAGCCGAGCCCGGCGCCTGCGGCACCTGCTGCCGCCGCGCCCAAGGCGCCGACGATCGAGAGCGTCAGCATCGTCGATATTACGGAACTGCCAAAGGACACGCAGACGCAGGTCAATCAGATCGTCGCCCAACGCGGCGACGCCGGCCTGCAGACCCTGCGCAAATCGATCGACGCGACACCCAAGGTGAAGTCCGCGCTCGAAGCCAAGGGAATGAGCTCGGCGCAGGTGATCGCCGCCAGCCTGCAGCCCAATGGCGCGCTGACGCTGATCACCAAGAAGGCGAGCTGACGACCAACGCTGGCGGGCCGGTTGCAGGCCCGTCAGCATCATCGCGAACGGAATCTCCCGCCGACAGGACTCGTTTCGCCTTTTTCGCCCCGCCACAAGTTCAACCAGGAGCGAGCGATGGCGAGCGCCCCGTGCCCCGGAACAGGATTTCCAGCCCTTGTCTTTCCAGCCCTTGTGGTGGCCATGCTTCTCGTGGTCGCCGCCCCAGCGTTCCCCGCGCAGCCGGCGGACGGCAAGCCGCCACTGGACAGCACCAAGCCGGGCGCGACGATCGTCGATTCCGATGTGCGGCGGGAGGAGGCGCTGTCGAAGACGGAGGCCGGCAAGGTCATCACCGCCATCGACCGCACGCGCGACAATATCGGCACCGTGCGCAAGACGACCAAGCTGGATACCGTCGATATCGTTTTCCTGACGGATGCCGCGCGCAGCGAAGGCGGGCCGCCGCCTGCGATCGAGAACAAGGTGAAGCAGCATCAGGAAGACGTCGCGGAGCTGCGGCAGGAGATCGAAGCGAACGCCCTGCTCTTCAACGCCATCGATTCGCGGCGCGTGCAGGCCGAGGACGTGCTTGCCGTCGAGTTCGACAATCCCGGGAAGGTCGTCATCTACGCGGCCGCCAAGCCGCCGAAGTGATTTGAGCGCGCCGCCACGCCTCACAGCTTGCCCATCACCTTCTGTTGAAATCCATAGACCTCGCGCCTGCCGCCGAGCGGCACCAGCGTGACGTCACGTTCCTGGCCCGGCTCGAAGCGCATGGCCGTGCCGGCGGCGATGTCGAGCCGCATGCCGCGGGCGCGTTCGCGGTCGAATTTCAGGCCATCATTGGTCTCGAAGAAATGATAGTGGCTGCCGACCTGGATCGGACGGTCGCCGCTGTTGGCGACCTTGAGCATCACCGTCGGCAGGCCCTTGTTCAGCTCGATGTCGCCCTTTGCCGTGATGACTTCGCCGGGGATCATCGCAGCCTCACAGCACGCCGAAGGCAAGGCCCGCGCCGACCGTCGCGCAGGCGGCGCCGGCAAGACGCGCCAGGGCGCGGAAGCGGAGCCCAAGTCCGAGCGCGGACGCGATGCCGATGCCATGAAGAAGTGCCGTCGCCACGGCAAAACCCGCCATATATTCGAGGCCGCCGGCATTCTCCGGCACTTCAGTGCCATGCGCATGGCCGTGGAACAGGGCGAACAGGCCGATGATGGCCACACCCGCCGAGACCGGCAGGTCGACCGCCAGCGCCACCAGCAACCCGAGGGCAACGACCGAAGCGAGGATACCCGGCTCGACGAAAGGCACCGGCACCTGCAGCATGCCGAGTGCTGCGCCCGCCACCATCACGCCGACAAAGGCGAGCGGCCATGCCCACACCGCCTTGCCGCCTTTCATCGCCGCCCACAGGCCGACCGCGATCATGACGGTCATATGGTCGAGGCCCGACAGCGGGTGCATGAAGCCCGCCGTGAAGGACGAGGTCGTGCCGACGCCGACATGGGCGTAAGCCGGCATCGCCGCCGCCAGGAAGAGGATCGCGGCAAGCGCGGTGCGTTTCGTCGAAGCGGAAGTCATGGGCGGGTCCTTTTCGAATTGCCGACTCAGGCGGCCTTGCGGGGGCCGCAGCCCCCGGCCTTGAGCACGCGTTTGGTCGAGGCCGGGTGTTTCTTCAGTTTTGCCGCCGGCCGGATCGGCCGCGGCGCGAAATTGCCGCCGCAGTTCGGGCAGACACCGCCCAGAACATCTTGCGCACAATCGGCGCAGAAGGTGCATTCGAAGGTGCAGATCAGCGCATCCGCCGCCTCCGGCGGCAGATCCTTGTCGCAGCATTCGCAATTGGGTCTGAGTTCCAGCATCGGATCCTCCTCACCGGATCGGTTCGTGCACGGTCACCAGCTTGGTGCCGTCGGGAAATGTCGCCTCGACCTGGACGTCGTGGATCATCTCGGCAATGCCGTCCATGACCTGGGCCCGTGTGACGACGTGGGCGCCGGCCTCCATCAGCTCGGCCACCGAGCGGCCGTCGCGGGCGCCCTCGACGACGAAATCGGTGATCAGCGCGATCGCCTCGGGGTGGTTGAGCTTGACGCCGCGTTCCAGTCGCTTGCGCGCCACGATCGCCGCCATGGCGATCAGCAGCTTGTCCTTTTCACGCGGCGTCAGGTTCATGCGTCTTCTCGGTACTCAAGATCAAAGTATTCGAAGGTCAAAGTGACCATAATTTGGGCAGGCCAGCCCGTCCGTTGAGCAGCTCGACGAGCGGAACCAGCCGCTTGCGGAGCTTGTAGCCGCCGCCGGCGGTGAGCCTCGCAAGAAGCTTGCCAGATTGCCCGACGCTCCAGAAACTGGCGCCACCCTGATCACCGATGATCGCGCGGGCAGGTTCCAGCAAGGTTTCCGCACGCGGGGAGACGAGAAGCATCGTTGCACTTGCAAGCGCGCCGCCGGCCACGGCCTGGCGCTGGAGGCCGGCCGCGATATCCGGGCCGATGCGAAAGTCCTCGGCGTGGATGAGCCTGCCACCCTGGCAAACCCGCCAGCGGTCATGGAAATTGCCTAGGAGCGTCCGTTCGCCCATCGCAAGCCGGCCGAACAGCGTCGCCTCCAGGAGCAGCGCCTCGGCGCCGACCGCCAGCTCGACATGCAGCGCGCGGGCAAAGGCCGCGCGGTTGAAAACGATGGTTTCCTGCGGCAGCCAGGCAATGCTGCCGCCGGCGCCAACCGTGAGGCTGACCTTCGTCTCGGCCCGGTCGGATGCGGCGCGATAGATCTTCTCGCAGGCCTGGGTGGTGATCGATGCCGAGGCGCCCTCGCCGACCTCGATCTCCCAGCCAAGCCGGTCGCCGCCGGTCAGCCCACCGGCCGTGTTGATCAGCACGGCCTCGAGCGGGTCGCCTTGCACCGCCGGCATGCGAATCTTCGCCGATCCGTCCTGATAGAGACGTTGAAGGCGGGTCCTGCCGCGGCTCTTGCCGCAGAAAAGCCTGCCTCGCCCGGCAACACGTTGCGCGGCAGGCAGAGAAATCAGGATATCCTCGATCATGTCCACGGCGCCAACGTTAAGCACTCCACCGGCTTTGTCGATATATAGCTTGTTGCTTGACATCGTTTCGGTTTCTATAGAGGGAGCCACCTTGGAGCGGTCACACGGATTCCTGGCGAGGTAAGGGGCGACGACGTTTGTGAATCCGGGGACACAGGGGCGCTGATCAGTTGGCGTCGGAAAACGACAGGGGAAGGAACCGAATGGCTGACCAGCTGACGACCGAAATCATCGAAAAGATCAAAGCGCATGCCGAACCTGGCGGCGAAGAAATCACGCCGAGCACGGATCTCAACACGCTGGGGATCCATTCGCTGGAATTGACCGAGATCATCTTCGATCTCGAGGAGAAGTACGGCATCGAGATCGAGATGAACACGGTCGACGCCTGGAGCAACCTCAAGAACGTCGGCGACATGGTCGAGGCGGTTCGCGAACTGATCGCGAAAAAAGCCTGACTGCATGCTCAAGCGCGTCGTCATCACCGGCATTGGCGGAATATGCGGGCTCGGCAACGATGTGCCGGCGATCTGGGACGCCATGCGCGCCGGCCGCTCGGCAATCGGCCCGATCGACAATCCTTCGCTGCATGACCTGAAGGTCAAGGTCGGCTCCGAAATCAAGGCGTTGCCCGATCACGGCATCGACCGCAAGCAGGTGGTGTCGATGGACCGCTTCAGCCTGTTGGCGGTGATCGCGGCGCGCGAAGCGATGCGGCAGTCCGGACTCGTCGCGCATACCGACAACACCTATCGGATGGGTGCCGTTGTCGGCGTCGGCGTCGCCGGCTTCGAGACGATCGAGGAAAATTACCGCGCGATCCTGATCGAGGGGCGCAACCGCGCCGCTATCTTCACCGTGCCGAAGGTTATGCCGGGCGCGGCCGCCGGCCAGGTCAGCATGAGTCTCGGGTTGCGCGGACCCGTGTTCGGCGTCACTTCGGCCTGCGCGTCGGCCAATCATGCCATCGCCTCGGCCGTCGACCAGATCCGGCTTGGCCGCGCGGACGTCATGGTCGCCGGCGGCACCGAGGCGCCGCTGGTCTGGGGCGTGCTCAAGGGCTGGGAGGCGCTGCGCGTGCTCTCGCCCGACACCTGCCGGCCGTTCTCTGCCGACCGCCAGGGCCTGTCGCTCGGCGAAGGCGCAGGCATGGCGGTGCTGGAAAGCTACGACCACGCGATGGCGCGCGGCGCCACCATCCTTGCCGAGATCGCCGGCGCGGGCCTCTCGGCCGACGCTTCCGACATCGTCGCGCCGACCGTCGAGGGACCGGAAGCGGCGATGCGCTTCTGCCTGGTGGATGCAGGGCTCAATCCCGAGGACGTCGACTATCTCAACGCGCATGGTACCGGCACCAAGGCCAACGATCAGATCGAGACCGCGGCGATCAAACGCGTCTTCGGCGAGCATGTGAGCGCACTGTCGCTCTCCTCGACCAAGTCGATGCATGCGCATTGCCTTGGCGCCTCGGGCGGGCTGGAGATGATCGCCTGTGTCATGGCGATCCGCGACGGCATCGTGCCGCCGACTGCCAATTTCCGCGAGCCCGACCCCGAATGCGATCTCGACGTGACGCCGAATGTGGCGCGCGAGCGCAAGGTGCGCGCAGCACTGAGCAACAGTTTTGCCTTCGGCGGCACCAATGCCGTGCTGGCCTTCAAGGCGATCTGAGACGGGCGATCTGAGATGGGCGACCCGACGCGGGCGCTCGCCGGCGCCGGACGCGTTCTCATCCTTGCGGGTGCTTTGGTTGACTGACCGTCCACGGGGGTCGATTGGCGGCCATATTGATCCCGAGGGGTCGGGATCCTAATTCTTGCCCACCCGCCACGCGCGCCGCCACGCGCCCATCCGCATCCGGAGCCACGATGACCGACCTGTCCGCCTTTCCGATCGCCAAGCGCTGGCCGGCCAAGCATCCCGACCGCCTGCAGCTCTATTCATGGCCGACGCCCAACGGCGTGAAGATTTCGATCGCGCTGGAGGAGATCGGCCTGCCTTATGAGCCGCATCCGGTCGACATCGGCAAGAACGAGAGCTGGACGCCGGAATTCCTGTCGCTCAACCCGAACGGCAAGATACCGGCAGTCATTGATCCGAACGGGCCCGACGGCAAGCCGATCGGGCTGTTCGAATCCGGCGCCATCCTACTCTATCTCAGCGACAAGACCGGCAAGCTGATCCCGGCCGATCCCATCCGGCGCTACGAGACGATCCAGTGGGTGTTCTTCCAGATGGCCGCGATCGGCCCGATCTTCGGACAGGTCGGCTTCTTCAACAAATTCGCCGGGCGCGAGATCGCCGACAAGCGCCCGCTGGAGCGGTATCGCGACGAGTCGCGGCGCCTCATCGGCGTCCTGGAAACGCGGCTCAAGGGCCGGCAATGGATCATGGATGACGAGTTCACGATCGCCGACGTCGCGACGCTCGGCTGGGTGCGCAATCTGATCGGCTTCTACGAAGCGCGCGATCTGGTCGGCTTCGACGATTTCCCCGGTGTCGCGGCATGGCTGGAGCGCGGCCTCGCACGGCCCGCCGTGCAGAGGGGCCTGACTATCCCGGCCAGAAGCTGAGTCGCTCTATTTGGGCTTGGCCTTGGCGCCGCCTCGGCCGAGCACGGATGCGGCAAGCCGCGCGGTGGCCACCACCGCGCCGGTCGCCACGCTTGCCACAGTGCGGATCGGCCCCGAGCTTGCCGCCGGCTTATGCGGCTTCGCGGCCTTCGCGGGGGCCTTGTGCGCGGTGCCGGGCACGACTTTCTTGGGCGCGGCCTTGCCGAAGCTCGGCTTGGCGTCCTTGGAGCGCTCGGCCGTTGCGGTAGCTGCACCAGCTCTGGATTGATTGGCTCTGCTTCTTGCAGGCGCGGGTTTTCTGGTCTTGGTTGCCATAAGACGGTTCCCTTATCGCGCAATTCCGGAAGCCGTTACACACTTTCCTGGAATCGCGTCAGTGCCGGACAATTCGGGTCATGGAGATAACGACCTGTAAATCTTAAGGTTCCCGCCCGAAAATGGTGAAAATTGAGCAGGTTAACCAATCACCAGATCGGCCTCCCGGCGACGCGCCAACACGCGCTCGATATTGGGCATGTCGTTGGAGGCGATCCAGGCGCGGGCGTCCTCGTCGGACTTGCCATGGCCGCGCCAGCGCTCCATCAGCCGGCGCTCGAGCTCGTCGCGCGGGACATCGACGAAAATGGTGAAATCGAACAGCTCTGCCAGCCGCGACCACGGCTCCTCGTCGAGCAGCAGATAGTTGCCCTCGACCAGGATGAACTTGGTGTCGGCGGAAATGATCTCGGCGGCGGCGCGCGAGAGTTCGATGCTGCGGTCGAAGACCGGAATGGCAATGTCCGGCTCGCCGGAGCGGATCCGCTTCAAAAGCGTCTCGAAGCCGGCAAAATCGAAGGTTTCCGGCGCCCCTTTTCGCGCGCGCAGGCCGCGCCGGTTGAGCACGATGTCGTCATAGTGGAAGCCGTCCATCGGCACGACTTCGGACGTGCCCTCCGGCAGCAATTCATGCAGCCTGCCCGATATGGTCGACTTGCCGGCTCCCGGCGGGCCGGCAATGGCAACGACGAAACGCCTGGCCTTGCCGGCGCGCTTGAAGATGGCGGCAGTGATATGGGCTAAGTCGGACATCAGCGCCTCTTCGCTAGTGACTCCGGCCGCATCTTGGCGGCACTGGGGAGAAATTTCAAACGGTTATAAAGCCGCTGCCGCACGCCCTTGAGATCGGTCGTCATCCTATGGCGGAGCAAGGGCCTCAGGCGGGTATGGAACGGCCGATGCGCAGGAATTCGCCGTCGAACGGTATCTCCTTCGCTGAACCATTCTGGGCAAGGATGCGCAGTCGATCGGTCGCTTGTTCCAGGCCGCTTGGCGGTTCGACGTCGGCTGCCGGAACCGCGCCGATGACATGGCGGAAGGAGACGCTGCGCCCTTCGGCAAGCGCGAAGGCCGTCGCCACGCCTTCATGCTTCAGCCAGTTGTCGCCGAGCGAGGCGGCGTGGCCGACCGCGGCGCGGCCGTCCTCGATGCCAAGCACGCCGACATGGCGGCCGCTCCAGGGCGCGTAGTCGCGCCCGCCATTGCTGAACCACAGCATGGTGACCGGCAGCTCGGCCGGATTCTTCAGCACCAGCACCAGATCCTGCTCGGCGCGGCGGGCGAGCGCCGTCCAGCCCGGCCCGCCATGATCGGCCTCGACCAGGGTGATGAAATCCTCGCGCCGGTCTTCCATGCGGTAGTCGGCGAGATCGGCGGTGCCGCCGGCCGCGAGCGGGAAACGGGTGAGGTCGGTGGTGCGGGCGGGATAGGCCAGACGAAACCGGCCGCGCGCCGGATCGGGCTCCAGAGGGGTCTCAGGCGTGACCGCCAGACGTTTCGGCGAGAAGGCGAGCCGGCCGCCGTCCTGCATCGCCGTCATCGGATGGTGGGCGACGGAAATGGCGCCGGAACCGCCGGAGAAGATGTGTTCCTGGTAGAGGAAGGGATGGTTGTCGCGGAGCGTGAAGACCTTGTCGACGGAAGCACCCATCACCTTGCGGCGCAAGCGGAAGACGGCGCGCCAGCCGCCGGCGATGGCACTGCTTTCGACGACATCCCACTCGCTGTTGGCCGTCCAACCGTGGAGGGGAGCAGCTTCGACATCGCTGGTGGAGAACGGCGCGCAGAGGAAGTCGCCGGACAGGCGCACCGTGCCTTCGGGGAGGTTTTGCGGCAACGTCGCGCGCGGCGAGCCGACCCAGGGCGCGCGGTGCAGCGGTTTTAGGCGGCGGCCATCGGCCTCGATTTCCAGGGCGGCGATGTGGCCGACGGCGAGATCGAGGGAGACCGAGATGCCTTTTGCGTTGATGCTGAGGGTGTCCATTGCCAAACCTCGAATCTTCGGTGACAACAAAGCCTGACCGGCGGCAGCGGCGCAAGCAGGGCGATAGGCTTTTTGCATCAGGCGAATGCCACCAATTGTCGAACTCGGCGCTGCCGACCTTGAAGGCAATTCAACCTCCTGCAAACCGCCAAAAGCTGGGCAAATGCCTCATTCCCGCCGTTAACCAGTTGGACGGAGCGGATGCGGTACGCTAGCTTCGCCGCATCTCAGCAACCGTTTTTGAACAATCTTGTCCACTCCGCTTTCGCTCCTCCAGAAATTGATGACCGCGCTGGTGCTGCTGCTCCTCATTGCCGGCTGCACCACCGCCGCGCCGCCGGAAACCGTGCTGGCCGTGCCGGCGCAGCCGCAGAAATATGCCGCGATCGTGGTCGACGCTTCGACCGGCAAGACGCTGTTCGAGGTCAATTCGACGGCGCAGCGCTATCCCGCGTCGCTGACCAAGATGATGACGCTCTACATGCTGTTCGAGGCGCTGGAGAGCGGCCGGGTGAGCAAGGAAACGCAGATCCCGGTATCCAACCACGCCGCCTCGCAGCCGCCGACGAAGCTGCGCTTCAGGCGCGGCGAGACGATCGACGTCGATTCCGCCATCCGCGCCATGGTGGTGAAGTCGGCTAACGACGTGGCGGTGGCGGTGGGCGAATATCTCGGCGGCGGCAGCGAGGAGCAGTTCGCCGCCATGATGACCGCCAAGGCGCGCCAGCTCGGCATGACCAGCACCAATTTCCGCAACGCCTGCGGCCTGCCCGACGACGGCCAGGTGACGACGGCGCGCGACATGGCGGTGCTGGGCATCGCGCTCCAGCGCCGCTTCCCGCAGCATTTCCACTATTTCTCCGAAAGCGATTTCATGTTCCGCGGCCGGCTGGTGCGCGGCCATAACGACATGCTGGGACGGGTGCGCGGCGTCGACGGCATCAAGACCGGCTATATCCGCGCTTCCGGCTACAACATCGTCACCTCCTACAATGCCGACGGCAGGCATCTGATCGTGGTGGTGATGGGCGCCCAAAGCGCGCGCCAGCGCAACGACCATGTCGAGGCGCTGATCCAGCGCAGCTTGTCGCCGATGAGCGCCGATGCCCAGACGCGGCTGATGTATGCCGGCCAGCAGCCGGCCGCTTCGGCACTTCCGGGTTTGCCCACGCCAAGTTCGTCGCTGCCCGGTTTGCCGGCGCAGTAGCGAAGCCCGAGTGGCGGCGGCCTGTTCAAGCGACCGCCTTGGCCCTGATGCGGTTTGGCGGGGCGGCCGCCCACAGGGCCAGGATAGGCCAGCCGGCGGTGACCATTGGCGCCAGTGAGGCAGGATTAATGCTTTCGACGGTGGCGCTGCCCCTCACCTGCCTGCCGGCATCCTCTCCCCGTAAGTGACGGGGAGAGGGGCGCTCTCATCGCCGGTTTCGCCAATCGCCGGCGTTGCAGGAAAGGCGCCGAGCATGCGGCCAGCCTCTTTCTCCCCGTGACTTACGGGGAGAAGGTGCCGGCAGGCGGATGAGGGGCGGCGCTGCCCCGAGAGATTTGCTGTTGCTCAGCAATCCCTTTCAGCCGAATCTTCCCAGAATTGGATCTATGTCTTTGCGCGCCGAAAGCAGATCCATCCATCACAACAACTTGTTCCGTCACACCAGCTTCACAGTCGCGATGGATATGCCGCGCCGGCTCGGCGTATCGTATCGAAGCCCGAGAAGAGGAGCACTGAGCATGGCCGGCGACCCAAAGGCATCCGCGCAGACAATAGCCGACAACGAAAACGACTCGGGCGGCGAATATCTCGAGGCGGCCACCGTGCCGGAAGACCAGCATGAGGCGGCGGACGAGATCCTCGAAGCGCCGGAGGTGCCGGATTCCGAGCCGCACCTGCCCGGCACGGCGCGTGCAAAGCCCAAGAAAAACCGTCGGCGATCAGCGGCCGGAAGTTCCGCAAGCGCGACCTGGTGCGCGTCGACGACCTGAGGCCGAGCCTCGCCGACCGCATCCGCTCCGACCATCCCGACCTGCCGCGCGGCGCCCGCATCAGCCGCGAGGAGCTCGCCCGCTACCGCATGCGCTACATGGAGGAATTGCTGCAGCAGGAGCACGGCGAATTCTCCGAGCTCGACCGCCAGGTGGTGGAATCGATCGCCAGACAGGACACGATCTCGGAGAACTCGGAAGAAGAGTTCGAGGAGCGCCGCTCCTTCGCCGACCGCGTCTCGGACGACATGGCGGCCTTCGGCGGCAGCTGGTGGTTCCTGATCTCGTTCGCGGCGGTGCTTCTGATCTGGATCGGCCTCAACCTCTTCGAGGGCGCGTCCGCCGCCTTCGACCCCTACCCATTCATCCTGCTCAACCTCTTGCTCTCCTGCATCGCCGCCATCCAGGCGCCGATCATCATGATGAGCCAGAAGCGACAGGAAGCGAAGGACCGGCTGCGCTCCTTCAATGACTACCGGGTGAACCTCAAGGCCGAGCTCGAAGTGCGGCACCTGCACGAAAAGCTCGACTACCTGATCTCGCGCCAATGGCAGCGCCTGGCCGAAATGCAGCAGATGCAGCTTGATGCCATGCACGAGCTGACCGCGAAGAAGCAGAAGCGGGCGACGCGCGGGGTGCAGCGGAGGGTGGCGAAGAGCGAGGTGGAGGGGTGAGGGCTGGCGAGAGCTTGCGCCTGAACAACGCTCGGAAGTCGCGATGCATTGCCGAAGTGGGGCCGCCGGCCTCCGAGCCTACATCAGTTGGGACCGCTCGCTCTCGACTCCAGCACCTCCATCGGACGAATGCGAGCCTGTCCGCTACGGCGAATATTCCGCCAAGCCAATTGCCCGTTGAAGCCGGCACGCGCTTCCGCTAAGAAGCCGTGGCTGGCCGGCTCACCGGCTGGTTCGTTTTCCGGTTTCCCGGGAAGCACCCGTAGCTCAGCTGGATAGAGCGCTGCCCTCCGAAGGCAGAGGTCACAAGTTCGAATCTTGTCGGGTGCGCCAACTATTGGCACCGCTGGCTGCCGGCACTGGCCGGCTAGGCGACCGCAGTTTCCGCGACGCCGTCCGCGCGCAGCTCAGATAGCGCTAAAAGTCAGCGCACGATGCCGCGGCAGGCCCAGGCGACGCTGGCGAAAGACCTCGGCCCATCGGCACGACCGGCCTCATAGGCATCGCGGACTGCAGCCTCCGTGCGGGTCCGCTCGGCTGCGTCGAGCGTGGTCATATATTTGCCGAGCGGGCCTTCGCCGGCGGCAATCGGCGCCCAGTAGTCGTCGAAATTCTGGTAATCCATGCGGATCATCAGCTCGGTTTCGGTGACGTCGGTCAGGCCCTGTTCGACAAAGGTCCGCTTCATTTCGCCGGGCTGCATCATCGGCTGGAAACAGTAGCGATTGCGCATCTGGCGGCCGCTTTCGCTGAGCGCGGCAACGGTGTCGATCATCATGCGCATGGCCGGCATGCCGCCGAGGTGATCCCACACCACGGCCGCGACCACGCCGCCAGGCCGCGTTACGCGGCGCATCTCGGCCATTGCCTTGCCGGTCTCCGGCACGAAGTGAAGGACCAGCAGCGCCAGCGCACGGTCGAACACATTGTCCTCGAAAGGCAGCGCCGTGGCGTCCGCCTGCTCAATGGTGATGCGCGGATCGGTGTTCCTCTCCTTCGCCGCCGCGACGAAGACGGCTGAGAAGTCGATGGCCTGGATTTCGGCGAGATCGCGCGACTTCGCCAGTTCGAAGGTCAGGCTGCCGGTACCGCAGCCGACGTCGAGGATCTTCTCGCCGCCGGCCAGGCCGACGAAGTCGATGAACTTGGGCGCGAGCCTGCGGCTCCAGCGGCCCATGAGCTGCTCATAGCCGGATGCGGCGTGAACGGTGAAGCTTGATGTCATCCCGTCCTCCCTTGCTGGTTTCAGCCTAGACCCACGCGGGAACCATGCCAAGCAACGAAACCAGCCGATCGTCCCGAGATCGCACAGGTTGGGCGTTGGCTGGAGCATACGACGCCGAGGCCGAGCGCCAGGTCGGTCTATCGCAACCAGAAATCGCCGCCGAGCGAGCCCGGATCGCCGAGATGAACGCGTTGTCGGAGGGCCTTCCTGTTTCGCCGCCGCAAACGAGGATGCCGACGCGTTCCGCGGCGTGATCGAGATCGCCTTGTGCGTTTCGCTGCCGCAGATCACCAGAGCGCATATGGCCGCAAAACTGGCCGAGCTGGGCGATCGCCGCTTGCCGCCGAATGCCAGCATCATCGATCGCGCCCGGATGGCATCCCTGCCTGCCGGCTGATCTTGTCGCAGTCCGGATTGCAACCTGTCCGCGACGTCTACGAGTGGAGACTTCGCTCACGCAGGCGTCGTTTTGCCGGTCGAAAGCGCTTCGAACACCTCGCCGGTTTCGGCCACGAGCGTCTGCATCAATTCGCCGGCAGGAAGCTCCCGGTTCAAGGCGGCCGCCTGCCCATAGAGATGGAAGGCGAAATCTCCTTTTGCACCGGCCTCGCCGAGCGGAGCGCTGAGCGCAACCATTTGCGGGAAGTCGGGGAGGTGCGCCCGGTTCACCTCCATCTCCAAGGCGAAGCGGGTGCGTCTCGCCCGCGCCGCGCGGCCGGTGAAGGCATCGGTGACCATCGTGTCCATGTCCGTGGCGGCGCGGATCAGGGCTCGGCGCGGTCCGTCCGTGCCGGCCTCGTCGCAAGACAGGAAGCCGGTGCCGATCTGCACGCCGCTGGCGCCAAGCGCGAAGGCGGCCGCTATGCCGCGGCCGTCGGCGATGCCTCCGGCGGCAATGACCGGCAGGTTGACGGCATCCACGACCTGGGGAACCAGCGCCATTGTGCCAACGCCGTCACCGGGACGGTTGGGAGCGTGCGATCCCCGGTGGCCACCTGCCTCCCAGCCCTGCGCTATGACCGCGTCGGCTCCGCCGTCGGCGAGTTGGCGCGCCTCGGCGACATTCGTCGCGGTGCTGATAACCACGATCCCCGACTGCTTCAACTTGGCGACCGCGGCCGCGTCCGGAATGCCGAAATGGAAGCTGACGACCGGTGGCCGGATCTCGAGCAGCAGTTCAAGCTTTTCATCGTCGAAACCCGGGCCGATCGGCGGAAGCCTCCGCGAGGGTTCGTCGAGCGACAGCTCCTTGTAGTAGGGCCGCAACCTGTCGATGACCTGGGTCAGTACGGCGTCGTTGGTGTCCGGTCTGGGAAAAACAAAGAAATTGAGGTTGAAAGGACGCTCGGTCGAGGCGCGCAGCTGGCGCGCAGCGGTGCGCAAGCCGTCCGGCAGCATCGATGCGCAGCCGAGCGATCCCAGCCCGCCGGCATTGCTCACCGCGGCGGCGAGTTCCGGAGTCGCCGAGCCGGCCATCGGAGCCTGGATGATCGGATGTTCGATCTTTAGGAGATCGCATAAACGACGGTTCGGCCACACGAGCGTTTTTCCTGTGTCGGGAAAGGAACACGCGCAGTCCATCATAGGCCTGGATCAAGACGGGGTCACCGGAATTGTGCGAGGCACGCTCCCACGCTCTCCCGCTCCACCAAGGGGCATTCAAGCTTGGTGATGGGATAGCGGCCGCGGCCGGGCGTCGGCGGTGCCTCCAATTGCTCGATCGCCCATTGGCCCATCGCCAGATGCGGCAGGATCGATGTGGTCAGCGGCGGGAAGAGGTGGCGGGCGATCTCCTCGTCGTCATAGCCGATCACGGAAATGTCGCCGGGGATATGCAGGCCCGCCTCCTTCAGCGCTTCGTAACAGCCGATTGCCGTGCGGTCGTTCTGGGAGAAGATGGCGGTCGGGCGGTCCTTCAGCGCAAGCAGCTTCACCGTCGCGGCATAACCGGCGCTGGCCGACCAGTCGCCCTCCACCACCAGGTCCGGATCGAAGGGGATGTCGGCGGTGGCCAAAGCGCGGCGATAGCCCTTCAGCCGATCCTGCGCCGCCTGCATCCAGGGCTCGCCGGTGATGGTGGCGATGCGGCGGTGGCCGCGGCTGATCAGATGCCGGGTGGAGCTCTGGCCGCCGGCGATCTCGGAAGGCACCACGGCCGGGAAGGCATAATCGGCGGTGTAGCAGTTGAGCAGGATGACCGGAATGTCGAGGCTGTAGAGGAACTCGGGCGCGGTGATCTCGCGGGTGAAGATGGTCATGTAGATCAGCGCCGAGAGGCCGCGCCGGGTGAGCGCCTGGATGGCACGCGGCTCCATGACGGCGTCACCCATGGTCTGCGCCACCAAGAGCACGTTGCCGGCATTCCAGGAGGCCTGCCGCGCGCCCTCGATGGCCACAACCGCCTCGGGGCTGGTGGCGAGCTGATCGACGGCAAAGCCGATGACGCCATCCAGCCCTTCGAAGGGCGTGACGGGCGGACGCAAAGCTGAAAAGACCGGCGGCGAATAGCCCAGCGCTCTAGCTGCCTCGATCACGCGGTCGCGCGTCTGCTGCGACAGCCTGATGCCCGGCGAATTGTTGAGCACGAAAGAGACCGTCGCCTGCGAACAGCCGGCGGCCCTCGCTATATCGGTCATGGTGACCCGGCCCTTGGGCTTGGCCGAGGCCTTGCGGCGTCTGGACGTTTCCCGTGGATCGCGCAGTTGCGTCGGTTCGCTCATGGTCTTTTCCCAAACCTGCCGGGCTGTTCCGCAAAGCCCGCCACCGAGCGGGTATGCTTATAACTATTATCACTAACAAGGGCGTTGGCACCAGCCACGGCACGCGGCGACAAAATGGCCAAAAAGGTCAGCAAAGCTGTCAATTTTCCCGAGTTTTGCCGACCCGACCAGCGCAAATCCTGCTTCCGCTGGCGCCCACCGCGGCACTCGGTTCGCCGTGGCTGGGGCGCCGGTCCGATCCCGCGACTAATACTATTTACTAATATCGGTAAGCGATCTACTGTCAACGTGTCGCCGGGCGAGCCGCGGCGACGGCATCTGGGAGGAGCGCAGGTTCGCTGCCCGGCAATTTGCCGGAAGAGGGCTGCCCTCATCCTCACGAAAATGTCAGACAAATCGGACTATTTACGAACGTCAAATCTGTGTCTAGTGTTTCGGTCGCGGCTGGATCGGCCCCGGACTTAGGTGCCAGACCCTTGAGGAGGAGGGCGTCCAGGCCGCAGCCGAGACAGCGCGATGAGTTTCAAAAGGGAGGTTGAAGCATGAAATCCATGATACGCAACGCGTCCGTCGCCGCGGCGGCCTTGGCTATTGGCCTGACGGCCAGCGCAGCTGTGCGCGCCGACGACAAGCCGACGCTGGCCTTCGTCGTCAACGGCGCGTCAGACTTCTGGAAGGCGGCGGAAGCCGGCGTGAAGAAGGCGCAGGGCGAACTGCCCGACTACAATCTTGAGTTGAAATATCCCGAGCAGTCGTCGGTCGCCATCCAGCAGCGCCTGATGGACGACTTGGTGACGGCCGGCGTGAAGGGCATCATGGTGTCGGCAGTCGACCCCAAGACCTCAACCGACGGGCTGAACAAGATCGCGTCCGAGACCGCTCTGTTCACCACCGATAGCGACGCCCCGCAGACCAAGCGCGTCGCTTATATCGGCTCGTCCAACGTCGATGCCGGCAAGCAGGCGGCCGAGATCGCCAAGAAGGCGATGCCGAACGGCGGCAAGTGCCTGGGCTTCGTCGGCCTGCTCGGCGCCGACAATGCCAAGGAGCGCATCGAGGGCATGAAGGAGGGGCTTGCCGGCAGCAAGATCGAGCTGGTGGACGTGCGGGGCGACGACATCGACCAGGCACGGGCCAAGAAGAATGTCGAGGACGCGCTGGTCGCCAGCCCCGACATCACCTGCATGGTCGGCTTCTACTCCTACAATACGCCGCGCATCTATGAGGCGCTTCGCGACGCCGGCAAGCTCGGCCAGATCACCGTCGTCGGCTTCGACGACGATCCGATCACGCTGGGGGCGTCAAGGAAGGCACGGTTGCCGCGACCGTGGTGCAGCAGCCCTTCGAATGGGCCTATCAGGGCATGAAGCTGATGGCCGCCTACCTCAAGGGCGACAAGTCGGGCATTCCGGCCAACGGCCTGATCATCGTGCCGACCAAGATCATCGGTAAGGACGATGTCGACGCCTATGCCGCAAACCTGAAGGCGATGGCCGGCAAGTAATCGATGCACAGTTGCGCCGGCTCAAGCTTCGCCTTGAGCCGGCGTCCGTATTGACGGGCCGCATGCGGCCCGTCAGTCTGCAGCCCACCGGCTGCCGATAAGCGCGATGAACAATGGCGTGATGAATTATTCCGACCCATCCATCGTCCAATCCGCTCCGTTCCTGAGCCTCGAGGCCGTGCGCAAGACCTATCCCGGCGTGGTGGCGTTGGACGGGTTCTCGATGGAGGTCAGGCCGGGCGAGGTGATCGGGCTGGTCGGCGAGAACGGCGCCGGCAAATCGACATTGATGAAGATCCTCGGCGGCGTGACGCGGCCGGACAGCGGCTCCGTCACCGTCGACGGCGTCGCGCATGACGGCTTGACCGTGGAAGCCAGCATCGGCTCCGGCATCGCCTTCGTGCATCAGGAGCTCAACCTGTTCGAAAATCTCGACGTCGCCGCCAACATCTTCTTCGGCCGCGAGCCGCTCAAGGCCGGGCCGCTGAAGCTGGTCGACCGCGCGAAACTGCGCGAGATGGTGGCGCCGCTCCTGAAACGCGTCGGCGCCAATTTCTCGGCCGACGCGCCGGTCGCCTCGCTGTCGCTGGCGCAGCAGCAGATGGTCGAGATCGCCAAGGCGCTGTCGATCAAGGCGCGGCTGGTGATCCTCGACGAGCCGACCTCCAGCCTGCCGATCGCCGAGACCGAAAAGCTGCTCGACGTGATCAAGGGGCTGCGGGCGGAAGGCATCAGCGTCATCTTCATCTCGCACCGCCTGCACGAGGTCGAGCGCGTCGCCGACCGCGTCGTGGTGCTGCGCGACGGCATGCTGGCCGGCACGCTGCCGAAGAGCGACATCAATCACGACCAGATGGTCAAGCTGATGATCGGGCGCATGCTGAAGCAGCGCGAGAAAGCAGCGGAGGCGGGGCGCGCGCCGGGCGGCGTCGCACTCTCGGCGACAGCGGTGCGCACCAGCGCCTATCCCGACCACCCGGTCGACCTGGAGCTTCGGCGCGGCGAAATCCTCGGGCTTGCCGGGCTGGTCGGCTCCGGCCGCACGGAGCTCGCGCGCGTCCTGTTCGGCATCGACGAGCGGCTCGGCGGCAGTGTCGCGCTGGACGGCAAGGCGCTCAATGTCGGATCGGCCGCCGATGCGGTGGCGAGCGGCATCTTCCTGGTGCCCGAAGACCGCAAGCTGACCGGCATCCTGCTCGACCTCTCGATCGCACAAAATATTTCGCTGCCCAATATGCCGGCGCATGCGAAGCGCTCGCTGGTGTCGACCAGCGCGGAGCTCGCCACCGCCGAGAAGCAGAAGAAGGATCTCGACATCAAGGCGCCATCGGTCCTGACCCGCACCGGCACGCTGTCCGGCGGCAACCAGCAGAAGGTGGTTCTGGCCAAATGGCTGGCGATGAACCCCAAGGTGATGATCCTCGACGAGCCGACGCGCGGCATCGATATCGGTGCCAAGGCCGAGATCTACGCGCTGATGCGGGCGCTGGCCGATGCCGGCGTCGCGGTGCTGATGATCTCCAGCGACATGGAAGAGGTGATCGGCGTCTCGGACCGCATCGCGGTCATGCATGAGGGGCAGATCTCCGGCATTCTCGACCGGGACGATTTCAGCCAGGAGAACGTGCTGTTGCTCGCGGTGGGCAAGAAGCCGAAGCTGGCGCAAGCCGCGGGAGGAGCGCAATGAGCAAGAAAGACCTCGGCCTGCTGGTCCTGATCCTGGTGGTCGGTGCGGTGGTCACGGCTATAAATCCGCGCTTCCTGTCGACGATCAATCTCGCCAACACCTCCAACCTGGTCGCGCTGTTCGGCATCCTTTCGATCGGCCAGGCCTTCGTCATTATCACCGGCGGCATCGAGCTTTCGGTCGGTTCGCTGATCGCGCTGCTCGGCACGCTGTTCATCGACTTCATCGCCGTGCGCGAGATGGACTGGCCGTTGGCCTTCGTGCTGATCATCGTGCTCGGCGCCATCATCGGCTTCGTGCATGGCTGGCTGATCACGCGGCTCAAGATGCAGCCCTTCGTGGTGACGCTTTGCGGCCTGCTGATCTACCGCGGCGTCGCCCGTTTCTACACCGCCGACGGCACGGCGGGCTTCGCTTTCGGCCAGAATTTCCCGGATCTGGAATTTCTGACCGCCGGCCGCTCCGGCGGGTTGCCTAATTCCTTCATCGCGCTGATCGTGATCGCCATCGTCATGTGGGTGGTGCTGCACCGCTCGGTGTTCGGACGCTATCTCTATGCCATCGGCAAGAATGAGGAAGCGGCGAAGTATTCGGGTATTCGCACCGGACGCGTGGTGATCGCGGCATACGTGATCTGCGGCGTGCTGACGGCGCTGTCGGCGATCTACTTCGCCATGTACACGCGCTCGATCTCGCCGGCGAGCCACGGCCAGTTCTATGAGCTCTACGCCATCGCCGCGGCGGTGCTCGGCGGCTTCTCGCTGCGCGGCGGCGAGGGCTCGCTCGTAGGCGTCATCCTCGGCACCGTGCTGCTGCAGGAACTGCAAAACCTCGTCAATCTGCTCGGCATCCCGTCCTCACTGAACTTCGCGGTGATGGGCGGCGTGATCCTGATCGGCGTGCTGGTCGACCAGCAGTGGGGCGTGTTCCGCGCCCGGCGCCGGATGATGGAGGCGTCGCGCCGGAACGTCGCCGGCGCGCCGGCGACGTAGCTTCCCTCGTCCGATCTCGGCAGGCAGCGGGGCAGATTTCAACTTCGCGTGCTGCACGCATTTTTTGGACGTTGGCGCCGACATCAACAAGTCTCGGCCCAACCTCCCACTCGCAAGCCGGCATCACCTGAATCAATACACCTCAGATCATGTCCGAAAGGTCCGAAAACGCCATCGCCTTGCGCAGCACCTCGGCGAAACGCTCGCCGGCGATCTCTCTGGCGCCGCTGTTGTCGATGGAGGTGACATCCGGCCCGGAAAGCGTCACGCTGGTGCTGCGCGCCAGACGCGCCAGCACCTCGCCGCGCGATTCACGGCCGCGCGCCGCCAGCCGCTCGGCGAGGATCTCCGGCGCAGCGGTGATCTCGACCACCGCCAGGTTGGCATAGCGCTCACGCAGCGCCGGGATGACGGCACGGGAAACGTTGGCAACGGCGACATGACCATTGGCGATCGCCCAACCGACATCGGCCGGCAGGCCATAGCGCAGGCCGTGCGCGTCCCAGCAGATGACGAAGGCGCCGTCCGCTTCCGCCTCGGCGAAGGCGGCGTCGGCCAGCGTATCGTGGTCCTCGCTGGCGGAGTCGCTCGGACGGGTGATGACGCGGCGGACGAACTCCAGCCGCGTCTCGCCGGCAAAATGCGCCTTGGCGTAGCCGATCACCGTGTCCTTGCCGGCGCCGCTCGGCCCGACCACCGCGACGAACACGCCGTTGCGGATCGGAAGCGTCTCGGTGAGCTCGCGTTCGATCAGCGCAGAAACCATCATGCGACGCGCCTGCCCTGACGCCAGACGTTGCGCACGACCGGCACATGCTGGTCGACGCGCACGCGCACGAGGTCGGCGCGCCGGCCGGGCTCGATGACACCGCGATCGCTAAGGCCGACCGCTTCCGCCGGGTTCTTCGAGACCATGGCGACCGCCTGCGGCAGCGAAATGCCTTCCACGACATCGCCGAGGAAGAAGGCGGACTGGATCAGGCTGAAGGGGATATAGTCGGACGACAGGATGTCGAGCAAACCGTCGCCGGCAAGCGAGCGCGCCGACACATTGCCCGAATGCGAGGAGCCGCGCATGAGGTTGGGCGCGCCCATCAGCACGCCGAGGCCTGCCGCCTTCGAGGCCCTCGCCGCCTTCTCGGTGGTCGGGAATTCGGCAACGCGCACGCCCTGCTCCACCGCCTCGTCGACATGGCCGGCCGTCGCATCGTCGTGGCTGGCAAGAACGATGCCGCGCTCGCGACAGGCGGCGGAAATGAAGACGCGGTTTGGCCCGGAATTCTTGGCCGATTCCGCCATACGCTTCTCGCAGAATTTCTGGAAGTCGCGGTCGGTGAGCTTCAGTTTGCGCTGGTAGTAGTAGGCGTAGGTCTCGAGATTGACGAACTGGCGCTGGCCCGGCGCGTGGTCCATCAGCGAGGCGAGCTTCACCCTGTCGTCGGTCTCGAAATTGGCGAAGGCCTCGAGGCAGTCCGGCGCCGAGACCTCGCAGCGCAGATGGATGAAGTGGTCGGCCCTGAGCCGATCCTGGCGCACGCTGTCCTCGATCGCGTCGGCGAGCTTGCGCACGTCGTCGGACTTCAGGTCGGCATCCTCGTCCATGCCGACACGCAAGGCGTCGAGCACCGTGGTGATGCCGGCGGTGGCCACCTGCGCATCGTGGGCGAGCACGGCGGCGATCGGGTTCCAGCGCACTTTCGGACGCGGCGCGTAATGGCCTTCGAGGTGATCGGTGTGCAGTTCTACGAGACCCGGGATGATGTAGTCGCCGCCCATGTCCTCGCCGGTGCGGGCCGCACCCGGCTCGATCGCGGCGATCAGCCCATCGCGCAGCAGCAGCGAGCCCGCGACGATCTCGTCGGGCAGCACGATGCGGGCATTGTTCAAAACGGTCTCGGCGGTCATTTCAGCAGTCCTATCTCAGGCGGGCGGACATCAGGCGGTTTTTCTGGCCGGGCCGCGTCCAAGCACGTGGTGCGAGAGCACCATGAAGGGCGCGCCCGGTTCGGTTTCGACGAACAGCGTCAGCGCATCCACCGGCACCGGACGCTGCAGCACATCCGCGAACAGGCTGTCGATTGCAGCGCGAAGGCGCGGGCTTTCCTGTGGCCCGACCCGTCCGGAGAGCGTCATGTGGAAGCGGAACGTCTCGAAGACGTAGGGATAACCCCACTGGCAGAGGTTGCGGAACTCATCCGGCTTCAGCGAGTCTGGGCTGCGGCGCTCGATCTCGGCCTCGGTCAGCGGCGCACGGAAGCGGTCGAAAGCGCGCACGACCTCGCCGGCGAAACTGTTGAGCGGCTCGAAAGGACTTCCCGGCACCAGCGCGAAAAAGCCGTCGATCTGGCCGACGACCAGACGCGGGACGACGACTGGTGCCGTGGCCTCGGCGAAATCGTCGAGCGCCGCCCGCAGCGAGGCTTCCGTTTCGCTGGGCGCCAGCCGGAACGGCGCCTTCAGCGTCGCGTGGAACCCATAGCGCCGTGCCGAGGCGGTGTGGAAGGCAACTTCCGCCGCCGACAGGTCACCCACACCCTCGACCGGCCGCGTCGGCGCGCCGAACGGGTCGCGCCCCAGCCAGTTGGCGGCAATCCGCGCCAGCGGCTCATCCTGCCTCGGGGTAAAGTAAATGGCATAGCGCATCGAAAATCCTCGTCAGACCGCTGCCATAGGTGATTTCCATGACGGATTGACGAAGCTTTCATGGGTTTTCGAAGGCAACCCAGGCTCCGGCGGTCCTTAGCCGACGATTTTCCCGAACTGGACCAACAGGTTGAGCGCTATGAAAAATCTCACGCCTTCATCAGCCACTCATGCTCGGCGGCGTTGTGGAATTTCCATGTCCGCTTCGGGCCGGCCATGACGTTGAGATAATAGAGATCGTAGCCGTGGCAGGCCGCACACGGGTGGTAGCCCTTCGGCACCAGCACGACATCGCCGTCCTCGATCGCCATCGCCTCGTCCAGATCGCGCACTCCATTCCTGTCGGCGTCGGCGTAGACGCGCTGGAAGGCGAAACCCTGCGGCGGGTTGAGGCGGTGGTAATAGGTCTCCTCGAGATAGGACTCGGCCGGCAGATTGTCCTGGTCGTGTTTGTGCGGCGGATAGCTGGAGGTATGGCCGCCGGGCGTGATGACCTCGACCACCAGCAGCGAGTCGGCCGGCTTGCCCTCGGGCAGGATGTTGGTGACGTAACGGGTATTGGTGCCCTTGCCGCGCACTTCCTGACCGAGATCGTCGGGCGCAATGACGCGGGCGGGCAGGCCGCCGCCAAGACCGGGCGCCGAGCAGACCGCAAGCTCCAGTTCGGTGTCGGCGGTCACCGACCAGTCGGAGCCTTGCGGCACATAGACCGACCAGGGTTTGCCCTCGAAGGGCGACATGCGCTCACCGATCAGGCCGAGATCCTTGCCGCCGGCCGCAGCCTGGCCCTTGCCGGTGACGAACACCAGGCAGACCTCGCGCTCGCCCGTCTTGCCGGCGGCCGTCTCGCCCGGCCGCAAGCGGTGGAGATCGAAACCCACGTAAGTCCAGCCCGCGCTTTGCGGGGTGACGTGGGCGACGTGGCCGTGGCCCTTGTCGGCCTTGACGAGCAGTTTCGACATTTTTGTCTCCTGGGTCATTCCTTCGGCTCGGCCGGAGGCTTGGGCTCCTCGGCCGGCTTGTAGAGGTAGAAGAACTGCCACACCGCGTAACCGGCGAAGCCGAGCGCGATTACCCCCAGAACGGCGTGCCGGAGGCGAATTCGATCACCGACCAGATTAGGCAGACGGCGACGACGGCAATGCGCCGCCACAGCGGTCGGAAGAAGGGGTGCTCATAGTCTTTCATCGCGCCAATCCGGGACTTGTCCAAACGCATCAGATAGACCGAGCGGCCGGACGAATCCACTCGTTTACGCCGGGAAGCCCTGCGTCTCGACCGTATAGCCGGCGGCCGTCATCACCCGCATCAGCTCCTTATGGCCGACCTCAGCCATCCTCAGCGGCGGGTTCTTTTTCGGATCCTGCTCGGCCTCGACCACGAACCAGCCTTCATAGCCGTAGTCGGCGAAGCGCTGTACGATCGCGCCGAAATCGAGCGAGCCGTCGCCGGGCACGGTGAAGGCGCCGAGCGCGACGGCATCGAGGAAGGACTGTTTCGTGCGGTCGAGCCCGTCGATCACGTTCATGCGCACGTCCTTCACATGGACGTGGTTGATGCGCTTGTGGTGGTTGCCGATGGCGCGCAACACATCGCCGCCGGCGAAGGCGAGGTGGCCGGCATCGAGCAGCAGCGGGACGCCCTCGCCGGAATGATGCATGAAGGAATCGAGTTCCGGCTCGGTCTCGATCACGGCCGCCATGTGATGATGGTAGGAAAGCGGCATACCCTGGTCGGCGCACCATTCGCCGAATTCGGTGACGCGGCGGGCATAGGCCTTCATCTCGTCGGCCGAAAGCTTTGGCTTGGTGGCAAGAGGCTTGGAGCGGTCGCCCTGGATGGAGCGGCCGACCTCGCCATAGACGATGCAGGGCGCGTTGACCGCCTTGAACAGGTCGATCATCGGCTGGATGCGATCCTTGTTGCTTGCCAGGTCGTCATCGACCAGCGTGCCGGAGAACCAGCCGCCGCAGAGCGTGACGTCGGCCTCTTTCAGGATCGGCAGCATCACCTTCGGGTCGTTGGGGAAGCGGCGGCCCATCTCCATGCCGGTGAAGCCGGCCGAGCGCGACTGGCGCAAACACTCCTCCAGCGACACATCATCGCTCAATTCCACGAGATCGTCGTTCCACCACGCGATGGGAGACATGCCCAGTTTGGCTTTCAAGTCGTCACTCCAGGTTTGGATCGTTCAACTTTCGCTCATCGGCGCTGCCCTCATCCGCCTGCCGGCACCTTCTCCCTGGAAATGAGGGGGAGAAGGGACAGGCTTCAGCGGTGGCGGCCCCCTGCTCCCCGTTCTTTACGGGGAGAGGGCAAGGGTGAGGGGCAGTGCCAGCTTCAATCACCTAAGCTCCGCATGAGCTTTTTCTCGTCATACGCCTTGCGCGCGGCGTTCACCTGCGGCCGCGACGAGACTTCCGGCACGGCAACATCCCACCAGTGGCCGCCGGCCTCGGTCGACACCAGCGGATCGGTGTCGATGACCAGCACGGTGGTCTTGTCGTTGCCCTTCGCCTTGGCGAGCGCCGTCTCGAGTTCAGCAATCGAGGCCACCTTCTCGGCGACGGCGCCGAGGCTGGCCGCATGGGCGGCGAAGTCGACGTCGGGCATCACCTCGTGGCGAGCGTCCTTCAGGAGATTGTTGAAGTTGGCGCCGCCGGTCGCCATCTGCAGCCGGTTGATGCAGCCATAGCCGCGATTGTCGAGCAACACGATGGTGAGTTTCAGGCCGAGCATCACCGACGTCGCGATCTCGGAATTGAGCATCAGATAGGAGCCGTCGCCGACCATGACGACGACTTCCTGGTCGGGTTTCGCCATCTTGACGCCGAGCCCGCCGGCGATCTCGTAGCCCATGGTCGAGAAGCCGTATTCGGCGTGATAGGAACCGGGCGCGCCCGCTTGCCAGAGCTTGTGCAATTCGCCGGGCAGCCCGCCGGCGGCATGCAAAAGCGTGACGCCCGAGCCCATCGCGCGCTGCACGGCGCCGATCACCTGCGCGTCGGAGGGATAGGCGGCGTTGGTCGAGGCCGTCACCTTGGCGGCAGCAGCCTGCCATTCCGTCTTGCCCTTCAGCGCACTGTCGGTCCAGGCGGTCGGCGCCTTCCAGCCCTTCAGCGCGGCGGAAAGCTCGGCGAGCCCCTCGGTGGCGTCGGCAACCAGCGGCAGCGCCCAGTGCTTGCCGGCATCGAAGACCTGGGTATTGAGCCCGATGATGGTGCGGCCGGCATTCTTGAACAGCGCCCAGGAGCCGGTGGTGAAGTCCTGCAGCCTGGTGCCGACGGCAAGAACCACATCGGCCTCTTCCGCCAGCCGGTTGGCCGCTGATGTGCCGGTGACGCCGACGGCCGCCATGTTGAGCGGATGATCGTCGGGCAGCGAGGATTTGCCGCCTTGGGTCTCGCAAACCGGAATGCCGGCGCCCTGCACCAGCTTGGCCAGCTCTCCGGAAGCCTGCGAATAGAGGACGCCGCCGCCAGCGATCACCAGCGGCTTCTTGGCGTTCTTCAGGGCCGCCACGGCGACGGCCAGCTCGTTGCGATCCGGGCGCAGCCGGCGCGGCGTCCAGACGCGCTCGGCAAACAGGCTTTCCGGATAATCATAGGCCTCCGCCTGCACGTCCTGGCAGAGCGAAAGCGTGACCGGGCCGCATTCGGCCGGATCGGTCAGCACCTGCATGGCGCGGTTCAGCGCCGGGATGATCTGCTCCGGCCGCGTGATGCGGTCGAAATAGCGCGAGACGGGGCGGAAGCAATCGTTGACGCTCGCCGTGCCGTCGGAGAAATCTTCGGCCTGCTGCAGCACCGGGTCGGGCAAGC
Organism: Mesorhizobium sp. M1A.F.Ca.IN.022.06.1.1; assembly: GCF_003952605.1. Lineage (NCBI taxonomy): Bacteria > Pseudomonadati > Pseudomonadota > Alphaproteobacteria > Hyphomicrobiales > Phyllobacteriaceae > Mesorhizobium > Mesorhizobium sp. M1A.F.Ca.IN.022.06.1.1. The sequence continues at coordinate 2,951,341 of NZ_CP034455.1, forward strand.
GGTTGGCGAAGACATCGCCGGGAAGCAGCAGCACCGGTAAGCGATTGACGTGGGCGAGCGCCGCAGCCGTCACCATGTTGAGCGCGCCGGGGCCGATCGAGGTGGTCGCGGCCATGAAGCGGCGGCGGAAATTCGCCTTGCCGTAAGCAATCGCCGCATGCGCCATCGCCTGCTCGTTATGGGCGCGGAAGGTCGGCAGCTCGTCGCGGACCTGGTAGAGCGCCTCGCCGATGCCGGCGACATTGCCGTGGCCGAAGATCGCCCAGACGCCGCCGAAGATCGGCACCTTCTTGCCGTCGATCTCGGTCATCTGGCGGCTGAGAAAGCGGGTCAGCGCCTGCGCCATCGTCAGGCGAACGGTGTTGGTCATTGTCGTTTCCTCCGGCTTTCCCTGTGCCGCCTAATATGCTGCCCGTTCTTCTTATGCTGCTTTGCGGCCGCGCGCTGCAAGCCATGCCTCGGTCAATTGCTCGAAGCGCGAGGCCATGTCGGCGACAGCCTCGTCATCCGAGATCTTGCCGGCCAGCCATTGTTCGGCGGCATTGACAAAGATGGTGCGACCGACTGCAAATCCCTTGACGATCGGCGCATTGGCGGTGGCGGCAAAGGCGGCGACCAGCTCATCCTGCGGCGCCTCCAGACCGAGCAGCACGACGCCGCGGCACCACGGATCATTCTTGACGATCACCTGCTCTATCCTGGCCCAGGCGCCTGCCGAGGCCTGCGGCTCGAGCTTCCACCAGTCGGGCTTGATGCCCAGCGCATAGAGTTCTTCAAGGGCGCGCGGAATGGTGGTGTCGTCGAGTGTGCCGTGCTTGCCGGCGATGATCTCGACGAGCAGTTCCCTGCCGACTTTCCGCGCCGCCTCGAACAGGGCTCGCAGTTTTTGCTGCTGCTCTGTCTTCAGCGCCTCCGGATCATCCGGATGATAGAAGCAGAGGCACTTGATGCAATGGTCGACCGGCCATTCGGTGAGCTGCGAGCCGACGTCCTGCGAGAATTCGAAGCGCAGCGGCCGCGATCCGGGCAATTCGACCGGCCGACCGAGCCAGGCAAAGGGATGGCGGGCGAACTCGAACATGGCATCGCGGCCGTATTTCTCATCGATCAGCATGCCGTAGCCGTCGCGACCGGCGGCGACCTTGGCCGCCGCCTTGACGGTGAGCACCTTGAAGTCGGGGATGCGCGAGACATCTGCACCGACCCTGGCGGCGACATCTTCCAGCTGGACGCGGTGGTCGCAAGCGAGCGCCATCAGCGAAGGGATGTCGCGCCGGCGCGTCGTCGCCCAGTGGATGTGGTTGATCGCCTCGTCCTTGCGCAGCGCCAAGTGCTTGCTGCCGTGCTTCAGAAAGAACTGCAGCTCCTCGAAGGTGGGATATTCCGGCGCGCATAGCAGGCGCGACACGGCGAAGGCGCCGCAGGCATTGGCCCAGGTCGCCGCCGTGGCATAGCTTTCGCCGCCGAGCCAGCCGCGCAGGAAGCCCGACATGAAGGCGTCGCCGGCGCCGAGCACGTTGTAGATCTCGATCGGGAAGCCCTCACCGACGATACCGTCCTCGAGGTCGTCGCTGATCGGCCCGTCATAGACGATGCAGCCTTTGGCACCGCGCTTGAGCACGATGGTAGCGGCCGACAGCGTGCGGATCGTCTTAAGCGCGCTCAGACAATCGTCGGCGCCGGAGGCGATCATGATTTCCTCCTCGGTGCCGACGATGAGGTCGCAATCGGGCAGCACCGTCTTCAGCTGCGCCGAGACCCGGTCCGACTTGACGTAGCGCTCGAAGCCCTCGGCATGGCCGGCGAGCCCCCAGAGGTTCGGGCGGTAGTCGATGTCGAACACGACCTTGCCGCCCTTGGCCTTCATCAAACGGATCGCCTTGCGCTGTGCGGCATCCGAGTTGGGACGCGAGAAATGGGTGCCGGTGACGACCACGGCGCGCGCCGAGGCGATGAAAGCCTCGTCGATGTCCTCTTCGGCGAGCGCCATATCGGCGCAATCCGAACGATAAAAAATCATCGGCGAGACGCCTTCGTCCTCGACGGAAAGCAGCACCAGCGCCGTCAGCCGTTCCTTGTCGGTCTTCAGGCCGTCGACCGAGACGCCCTCACGCCTGAGCTGCTCGCGGATGAAACGGCCCATCTGCTCGTCGCCGACGCGAGTGAGCAGCGCCGAGCGCAGGCCGAGCCTTGCCGTGCCGACGGAGATATTGGCCGGGCAGCCGCCGACCGACTTGGCGAAGGAGGTTATGTCCTCCAGACGCGAGCCGATCTGCTGGCCGTAGAGATCGACAGAGGCGCGGCCGATCGTGATGACGTCGAGCGGCGGATATTTCGCTTCCACGGCTTCGCCCATTCGAACCTCCCATCGGCTTTGTTGTGCAGAGCAGCGTCGTTTTGGGCAGCACGCGCGAACGGCGGCGTGACACCGTCAATATGAAATAATAATTCCAATCTATAGTCAATATGGAATGAGTGTTCCCTGACGGAAAAACGCCCGTTCGGGGCCGCTCAGGCCTTGCGCTTGCGGCCGGCGTCGCGCCGCTTTTCGCCGACGGCAACGGTCAGCGCCATGGCAAGCGCCATCGTTGCCGACAAAGAGCGGAAGCCGCCGAAATCGGATTCGGCCACCTCGAACCAGACCTTGGCGAATTGGGCGAGAGGCGAGAACGAGCTGTCGGTGATGGCGACGATGGGCACGCCCTGCTCGGCGATCGAGCGCGTCTCCTCGATGGTCGCAGGCGCGTAAGGCGAGAAGCTGATGGCGATGACGGCGTCGCGCGGCGTGGCGAAGCCGATCATCTCGGCATTCAAGCCCGCGGCCGACTCGATCAGTTGGTTGCGGATCTTGAGCTTGCCAAGCGCGTAGGCGATGTAGGAGGCGACCGGATAGGAGCGGCGCTTGGCCAGCACATAGATTGTCTCGGCCTTTGCCAGCAGCGTGATCGCCTGTTCGAAATGCGCATCGTTCAGCGCGCGCGAAATGTCGCTGAGCGAGGTGCTGGCGGCAGCCACGAAGCCGTCGAAGATCGCCCGGTGTCCGGCGCCTTCCTCGGCCTTGGCGCGCAGCGCCGCCAGCCGCTCGTCATAAGACGAATTGCGTTCGCGCAGCCGCTCGCGAAACACCTGCTGCAGGCTGGTGAAACCGTCGAAGCCGAGCTGCTGGGCGAAGCGGATCAGCGTCGAGGGCTGGACGCCGGCGGAAGCCGCGATACTCGCCGCCGTGCCGAAGGCGATGTCGTCGGGATTGTCCAGCGCATAGGCGGCGATCTGCGCGATGCGCTTGGGCAGACTGGTGCGCCGCTCCAGGATCGTCGTGCGCAAGGTCTCGAAATCGCGAGGCACCCGTCCGTCCATCGTCGCTCCGCCCACGGCCATGCTGGTGTTCCCTCTCCTGCCTCATCATAGCGGTTTCGCGCAAGAACACCATAAAAAATGATTTGGACGTTCCATTCTCGACTGAAATGGATTAATTCATCCATGCGAATTCTTCCCCTTCAGCGGAGACAATCGACATGGTCGGAGTGGGCCTCATCGGCACGGGCTTCATGGGCAAGTGCCACGCCATTGCCTGGAACGCGGTCGGCACCGTCTTTCCCGATGTCGAGAAGGCGAGGCTGGTGCATCTGGGTGAGGTCAACGACGAGCTTGCAAAGCGCAAAGCGGCCGAGTTCGGCTTCACTCGAGGCTCGGGCGACTGGCGTGCCGTCGTCAACGATCCGGAGGTCGATGTCGTGTCGCTGACCACGCCCAACCAGTTCCATCCGGAAATGGCGATCGCCATCCTCGAAGCCGGCAAGCACCTGTGGTGCGAGAAGCCGATGGCACCGAGTTTTGCCGAGGCCGAGGCGATGGCGAAGGCAGCGACCAAATCCGGCAAGGCTGCCGTGCTCGGCTACAACTACATTCAGAACCCGGCCATCCGCCACATCGGCGCGCTGCTTGAGGAAAAGATCATCGGCGATGTCAATCTCGTGCGCATCGAGATGGACGAGGATTTCATGGCCGATCCCGAGGCGCTGTTCTTCTGGAAGCATGAGGCGGCTTCCGGTTATGGCGCGCTCGACGATTTCGCGGTGCATCCGCTGTCGCTGATCAAAGTGCTGTTCGGCCGCGTCGCTCGCGTCATGTGCGACATGGCGAAACCCTATGCCGACCGGCGCGTCGCCTCCGGCGGCCGCCGTGCGGTCGAGACCTACGATATCGCCAGTGTTCTGATGCATCTGGAGAACGGTGTCGCCGGTACGCTGCTGGTCAACCGCTCGGCCTGGGGCCGCAAGGGCCGTATCGCCCTCCAGATCTTCGGCTCGAAAGGCTCGATCCTCTACGACCAGGAGCGAATGAACGAGTTCCAACTTTATCTGACCGCCGACCGGCCGACCGAGCAGGGCTACCGCACGATCCTGCTGGCGCCGCACCACAAGCCCTACGATTCCTTCGTGCCGGCGCCCGGCCACGGCCTCGGCTTCAACGACCTTAAGATCATCGAATGCCGCGAGCTTTTGATGCGGATCGCCGGCAAGCCGGCGCGGACCATCGACTTCGACGAGGGGCTGGAGATCGAGCGGACCGTGCATGCGATGGCGCGTTCGTTCCAGGAACAGCGCTGGGTGGATGTGAGGTGAGCTGGCTCCCCTTCAGGTGCCGGCGGCGGCTGCTGCATTGATCTCCCAGCCGTCCACCCAAACCTGCCGCAGTTGATCGCCTTCGCCTTTGAACCATAGGCCGGTCGGCTGGCAATCCTCGATGCGGTCGCTGCGGAAATTGCGGATGGCCTGGCGCAGCTCGCACCAAGCGACGATGTTGGCGGTCTCGGCGTAGTAGATCAGCGCGATCGGGCGGACGATACGCTGTGTGTCGCGGCCGGCTTCGTCGCGGTAGGCGAGGTCGAGCTTCTCCTCGTCGCGGATGGCGCGGCGCACCAGCGCCAGATCGACCGCCGCGGCCGCAGGCGAAAAACCCCAGGCATGAAGAGCGTTGGCGTCGAGCGTCTGGCGCAAGGGCGGTGGCACGGCGCCGGCGATCTTGGCGCCAACGCGCTTTGCCGCCTGCTTGAGCTCGTCATCGCCGGTGCGTTCCAGCAGCGCCAGCGACAGCACGATCGCCTCCATCTCCTCGATCGAAAACATCAGCGGCGGCAGGTCGAAGCCGGGGCGCAGGATATAGCCTATGCCGCGCCCGCCCTCGATCGGCACCCGCATCGCCTGCAGCGCTGCGATATCGCGATAGACCGAGCGCACCGTCACTTCCAGTTGCTCGGCGATCGTCGCCGCGGTCACCGGCTTCTTGGCCAGCCGCAGGATCTGGATGATTTCGAACAGGCGCGAGGCCTTGCGCATTTTTCCACTCGATCGAAACGCAACTGACACACCCCCGTCAGTTGGGATGACCTATAGGGCCGCGCATCAGTTTGAAAATCAACAGATTCCTCAGCGTCCTTGGCGGGCCGCGACAGGCAACTGACATGAGTTACACGGAAAATCTCTGGCTGTTCTTCATCCTGCTGTTCGGCATCATCGCCGTGCCGGGCATGGACATGCTGTTCGTGCTGGCCAATGCGCTGACCGGGGGGCGCGACAGGGGGCTGGCGGCGACCGGCGGCATTATGCTCGGCGGCGTAGTGCATACGTTGAACGGGGCGATCGGCGTCGGGCTGCTGATTCATTTCGTGCCGGTCCTGTTCAAACCGCTGCTGATCGCCGGCGCCGCTTACATGGCCTATATCGGAATTTCGCTGATGCGCAGCTCGATCACCGTCAGCGATGACGGGCCCGCCGGCAGCCGCTCCGCCTGGAAAGCCTTTCGCCAGGGATTGGTCACCTGCCTGATCAACCCCAAGGCCTATCTGTTTATCCTTGCCGTCTATCCGCAGTTCCTGAAGCCGGTTTACGGTCCGATCTGGATGCAGGCGACCATCATGGGACTGCTGACTGTCGTCACACAAGCAGGAATCTACGGCGGCCTCGCCATCACCGCCGGGCGCAGCCGGGCGCTTCTGGTCGGCAATCCGCGGGCAACGGTCATTGCCGGCCGTGCGGCCGGGCTGCTTCTATTCGCGGTCTCGGTATTCACCGCATGGGAAGGGCTGAGGGCCGCGTGAACGCCGCCCTCGCCAGGGTTGTCAGGCGGCGCCCTGACGGGTGGCGAGCAGTTCGCGCTTCACCGACCGGCGCCACTCGACGGCGCCGGCAAGTCCGTGCAGCACCGTTTCGGTGGTCGCCCAATCGATGCAGCCGTCGGTGATGCTCTGGCCGTAGGTGAGCTGCTTGCTGGGCACGACGTCCTGACGGCCGGCGACGAGATTGCTCTCGATCATGACTCCGATGATGCGCTCGTCGCCCGCTGCGACCTGGCCCGCCACGTCGTGCGCGACTTTCGGCTGGTTCTCCGGCTTCTTGCCGCTGTTGGCGTGGCTGACATCGATCATCAGGCGCGGCGCGATGCCGATGCGGCCGAGCTCCGCGGCGGCCGCGTCGACGCTTGCCGCGTCGTAGTTCGGCGCTACGCCGCCACGCAGAATGACATGGCAGTCTTCGTTGCCGGTCGTCGCCGCGATCGCGCTGCGGCCGCCCTTGGTCACCGCCATGAAATGATGCGGCTGCGCAGCGGACTTCACCGCCTCGCCGGCGATTCTCAGATTGCCGTCGGTGCCGTTCTTGAAGCCGACCGGGCAAGAGAGGCCCGACGCCAGCTCGCGGTGGATCTGGCTTTCGGTCGTGCGCGCGCCGATGGCGCCCCACGCGACGAGGTCGGCGATGTATTGCGGCGTCGTCATGTCGAGGAATTCGGTCGCCGCCGGCAGGCCGAGATTGTTGACGGCGGAAAGCACGTTGCGCGCCATCCGCAAGCCTTTGTCGATGTTGAAGCTGCCGTCGAGGTCGGGATCGTTGATCAGGCCCTTCCAGCCAACCGTGGTGCGCGGCTTCTCGAAATAGACGCGCATGACGATCTCGAGCCGGTCGGCCAGGGCCTCGCGCAGCGCCGCCAGACGGCTGGCGTAGTCCACGGCGGCGACCGGATCGTGGATGGAACAAGGGCCGACGATGACGACCAGTCGATCGTCGGCCCCGGTCAGGATGGAATGGATGGCGTTGCGTGACGCAGCAACGGTGCGCGTCGCCGTGAGCGAGCGCGGTATCTCGCGCATCACGTCGTCCGGCGTGCTCAGGACTTTGAGTTCCTTGACCCGTAGGTCGTCTGTGGTGGTCAACACGGCTTTCTGCTCCTGGTTAGGAGACCTGCCGGCTGAAACGAAAAAGCCGCCAGGTCTGGCGGCTTTTCGGATTAGATGCTGCAATCTTCAGATCGAGCGCAATCCTCCCGCCGCCAGCGAGCTACCGTAGCTAAAGTACCAAAACGAGGCGGTCAGGTGGATCATGCGGCTCATATAGTCGATGCCGAGGCGCTTGTCACGTCCTCATGAAGCTAAGCATTTGCTTGGTTTGCGCCGTGCTCCGTGGCCTCGGGAAAAAAGAGAGCATCATGCAGCGGTTCATGCAGACCATGGATCGAAAAGTTCGATTGCAAAGCCTTCGAAATGCTTCGAATTACGCGTTGCCAAGGTGAGCTGCTTCGCAATCGCGGTGGCGGCGATCAGACCGTCCATCGACGACAGACCGCGACCGCGGCGCTTGGCAAGGCCCATCAGGTCGCCCCAGGCCAAGGCAACGGCTTCGTCCACCGGCAAAACCCTTTGCTCGAAGCGCTGCGGCAAATCTCGAGCGAGCCATTCGGCCAGTGCCTCTCGTTTGCGGCCCTCATCCATGAGGGAAACGCCGCGCCGGATCTCGGCGATCGACACGACGCTGATGAATGATCGATCCTCATCAAGCCCGTCCAGCCACTTTAGAACGCCTACATCCGGCGCCGGCCTCGTCACCTCTGACAGGACATTGGTATCGAGCAGAAGCCTCAAAGCGGCTGATCACGCGGTTCGTCGGGTTGACGCTCAAGGTCGAGATCGGCGCCGCGCAGCGGCGACTCCAGGAGGAACTCCGCAAGCGTTCCTTTGCGGGCGGTCTTCCGCCGCCATTCCTCTGCGGACACGACGACAACGCTTGGTTTGCCGTTACGGGTGATCGTCTGAGGCGAAGATTGCGCCCGATCTATTACCTCCGAGAGCCGGGCCTTTGCCCCAGCGACCGTCCAGCTCGTATCTTCTTTCGGTCCGGGCAGCATCTCAATCTCATGACTACTCTGACCATCTTGACTATACCGGAATAGCGATGCTGCGGCAACAGGGGCTCTCAGGGGCCGCGTACCTTTGGGCGCACGAGGCTGATCTCATCTCCACCCATAGCTGGCCGGCTTCTGGAAGGCTACTCGTGTCACTACTCCCCGATCACGCCAGCTATGTTTTGATCATAATCGACCAGCGAGCCGGTCATGACGCCGGCCTGCGGGCTGAGCATATAGGTGATCAGCCGGGCAAGCTGCGCCGGCTTGACCAACTGGCCCATCGGCTGCGCGGCCTCGGCCTTTTCCAGCCAGTCGTCCGGCGCATCGTGCCACTTCTTCTGCACGATCGCCTCGCCCTCGGTATCCATCCAGCCGGGCAGCACCGCGTTGCAGCGGATGCGGTTTTTCCGGTAGGAGCTGGCGACATTCTTGGTCAGCGTCATCAGCGCGCCCTTGCTGGTCGAATAGGGCGTCAGGAAGGACTGGCCGGCATGCGCCGACATCGACAGCACGTTGACGATCGAGCCCGGCGCCCTGCGCTCCAGGAGATTCGCGACGAGGCCTTGCATCAGGAAAAAGGGGCCGCGCACATTGGTGTCGAAGATCTGGTCGAAAAGCTCTTCCGATGTCTCGACCAACGAGCCGCGGGCCGAAGTGGCGGCGGCGTTGACCAGCGCGTTCAAAGTGCCGAAATGCGCGAGCGCCGTTGCGACGGCGCGCTTGCAGTCGGCGACCTTGGCGACATCGGCGCTGATGAAGATGGCATCGACACCGTTCTTCTTGAGCGCTGCGACCGCCTTGTCACCTTTGTCCTGCGAGCGGCCGACCAGCGCCAGCGCGCGGCAACCCTCGTCGGCCAAGGCTTCCGCGACGGCGAAGCCGATGCCCTGCGCGCCGCCGGTGACGATGGCGCGCGTTTCTGAATTGCGACCGGCTAGACCGTTCATCGCTCTGGCTCCTGTAATCGAGTTTCAAACCTTCAGGCGACGCGGACGGTCTTGCCTGTCTTGGCAGACTCCAAGGCGGCATCAGCCAGCTTCAAGGCGACCAGCCCGTCCTTGCCGCTCGGCGCCGCCTTCTTGCCGGCAGTCGCGGCGGCGATGAAGGAAGCGATCTCGTTGGCGTAGGCGTCGATGTAGCGGGTCATGAAGAAATCGTGCAGCGGCGGGCGCGTGTAGCCCTTGTCGTTGGCGAGTTCGATCGACACCGGCCGCTGATTCTCGGCCGCAACCATGCCCTTCGAGCCGTGCGCCTCGATGCGCTGGTCGTAGCCATAGGTGGCGCGGCGCGAGTTGGAGATGACGGCCTGCTTGCCGGACGCGGTTTCCAGAATGACGCTGACGGAGTCGAAATCGCCCGCTTCGCCGATCTTCTTGTCGACCAGCACCGAGGCGTGCGCGCTGACGGCAACCGGCTCTTCGCCGAGCAGGAAGCGCGCCATGTCGAAATCATGGATGGTCATGTCGCGAAAAATGCCGCCGGATCGCGCGATGTAGTCGAGCGGCGGCGCGCCCGGATCACGCGAGGTGATGGTGACCATCTCGACATCGCCGATGGCGCCGTCGTCGATCGCCTTGCGGACGGCGGCGAAATGCGGGTCGAAGCGGCGGTTGAAGCCGACCATCAGCGTAGCGCCGGCCTTGTCGACCACGGCCAGGCACTGCTCGACGCGCTTGACGTCGAGGTCGATCGGCTTCTCGCAGAAGATCGCCTTGCCGGCCCTGGCGAAGCGCTCGATGAGGTCGGCGTGAGTGTCGGTCGGCGTGCAGATGATGACGGCGTCGATGTCCTTGGCCTGCTCGATGGCGTCGATGCTGCGCACCTCGGCCCCATAGGCGGAGGCAAGCTCCGTCGCCGCTTTCTCGAAGGCGTCCGCCACGGCCACCAGCTTGGCCTGCGGGTTTGAGGCTACGGCGCGGGCATGCACCTTGCCGATACGGCCGGCGCCGAGAAGAGCGAAGCGGAGAGTCATGGAATGTCCTTTGAGGGTGGCTCTAAAACGTGTCCGCGCCGGCCGGCGCGGACGATTTGGTCTGGTCCCGTCGTGGCGCCTGGTCAGGCGGCCTGAAGCTCCGCCTGCCCGGTCTTGGCGCCGGTGATGTAAGCGACGATGTCGTTGCCGTCGGTGTCCTGCTTGCGCAAATTGGCGACGATGCGGCCGCGCCGGAAGACGACGATGCGGTCGACCAGGTCGAAGACCTGGCGCATGTTGTGGCTGATCAGGATCAGCGGCTCGCCGTTCTCCTTCAGCGTGCGGATGATGTTTTCGACCTGCGCCGTTTCCTGCACGCCAAGCGCTGCGGTCGGCTCGTCCATGATGATCAGCTTGGAGGCGAAGGTTGCGGTCCTGGCGATCGCCACGCATTGGCGCTGGCCGCCCGACATGTGGCGGATGGTGCTGGAAAGGTTCGGGATCTTCACCGCGGTGCGGATCAGCGCCGCCTCCGTCGCCCTGCGCATCGCCTTGCGGTCGAGAATCGAGAAGGGGCCGAGGTTGAAAAGCACCTTCTCCCGGCCGAGGAAGAGGTTCGACGGCACGTCGAGGTCGTCGGCCAGAGCCAGGTTCTGGAACACGGTCTCGATGCCGGCCTCGCGCGCCTCGATCGGGCCGGCGAAGTTCACTTCCTTGCCGTCGAACCAGATCTTGCCGTCGGTGCGCTGCTCGACGCCGGTGATCTGGCGCACGAAGGTCGACTTGCCGGCGCCGTTGTCGCCCATGATGGCGACATGCTCGCCCTTGCGCAGCTCGAAATTCGCCTCCTGCAGCGCGTGAACGCCGCCATAATGCTTGGTGAGGTTTTCGGTCTTCAGAACGATATCGGACATGGTCAAGCTCCTATCGCCCGGCGGCGCTGGCGCCATTGATCGAGAACGACTGCGCCGACGATGATCACGCCCTTGACCATCTCCTGATAGTAGGCGTCGAGGCGCAGGAAGGTGAAGCCGGAGATGATGACGCCGAAGATCAGCGAGCCGATCACCGTGCCTATGATAGACCCGCGGCCGCCCGAGAGCGAGACGCCGCCGATGACCGCCATGGCGATGGCGTCGAGCTCGTACATCACGCCCATGCCGGCCTGGGCAGTGAGGTTCTTGGAGGAGAGCACCACCGCGGCGATCGAGGCGAGGATGCCGGCAATCACATAGACCAGCACCTTGTGGTTGGCGATCTTGATGCCGGACATGCGCGCGGCGTCCTCGTTGGAGCCAATGGCGTAACAATGCTTGCCGTATCGGGTGTAGCTCAGGATGAGCTGGAACAGGATCGCCAGTGAAATGAAGATGATGACCGGCATCAGCCCCTTGCCGATGGCCGCGAAGCTGTCGGTCGGGAACGAGATCGGTTGGCCCTTCGACCACCATTTGGCGATGCCGCGCGCCGTGACCATCATGCCGAGCGTGGCGATGAACGGCGGAATGCGGGTGTAGGCGATCAGGGCGCCGTTGATCAGGCCGGCAATCAGCCCGCAGCCGATCGCGACCAGCAGCGGCACGATGACCGGCAGGTCGGTCCATCCGTAGTCAATGAACATCGCCTTCGGGTTGGGATTGCCGTTGACGGTCGCAACCTGCGCGAAACTCATGGCGATCATGGCGGTGGCGCCGACGATCGAGCCCGAGGACAGGTCGATGCCGCCGCAGATGATCACCTGCGTGACGCCGATGGCGATGATGCCGACGATCGACACCTGCAGGATGATGATCTGCAGCCGCTGCTCGTTGAAAATAGCATCGACGTTATCGCGGGTGTTGAAGAGGAAGCTGTCGCCGAGGAAGACGCGGCCGATCAGCTCGAATGCGCCGACCAGGATGACCAGCGCCAGAAACACGTTGAACTCGGCAGGCCAGGGGCGCTTCTTGGCGTCATAGCTCAGCCCGCCAATGCCATGCGATGTCTGTGACACGTCTTCTTCCTCCGAATGACCGCGCCCGCTCTCCCGCCCGGTCGGGCGGGAGAAGGAAGGGAGCGACGCTGCTCTGTCTGCAGCCGATTTCAGCCAACTCGATGCGTCGGAGCGCCGCTCCAGGGTTTGTCCTCACGCAAGTCCGTACGGAAAACTTCCCTGGAATTGCGTTGGCGCGACCTCAGTTCTTCTTCAGGAACTTGTCGATGTTCGCCGGCGTCACGAGCTGGAAGGGGATGTAGACCTTGCGCTCCACCTTCTCGCCCTTGGAGAGCTTCAGCGCCGCATCGAGCGCGCCCGCGCCTTGGCCAGCCGCATCCTGGAAGACCGTGACGTCGAGATCGCCCGCCTGCATCGCGGCCAGCGCGTCCTGGGTTGCGTCGACGCCGCCGACCACGACCGACTTCATGTCGATATTGGCGGCCTTCATCGCCTGGATGGCGCCGATGGCGCTTTCGTCATTGTTGGCGATGACGCCGTCGAACGGCTTGCCGGACGACAGCCAGTTGGTCATCAGGTTCTGCGCTTCGTCACGCTTCCAGTTCGAGGTCTGCTTGTCGATGATCTTGATGAAGTTGCAGTCCGGCGTGGCAATCACTTCATCGATATCCTTGGTGCGCTGCACCGCCGCCTGATTGGAAAGCTCGCCCATGATCACATAGACATTGGCTTCCTTCTTGCCGGCTTCCTTGAACAGGCGGCAGATTTCCTTGGTCTCGAGCGTGCCGGACTCGGCCTCATTGGACGCGACGAAAGCCTGGTTGTCGGGCAGCTTGTCGACATTGACCGGCTCGCGGTTGACATAGACCAGCGGGATCTTGGCCGCGGCCGCCGCATCCGACATCGCCTGGGTGGCCGAAGTGTCGACCGGGTTGACGATGATCGCGTCGACGCCCGAAGCGGCGAAGTTCTTGATCTGGTCGAGCTGCTTGGCCACGTCGTTCTGCGCGTCCTCGACCTGCAGTTCGACGCCGTCCATGCCCTTGGCCTGGGCGATCATGCCGTTGCGCAGCACGGTCAGGAAATTGTCGTCGAAAAGAGCCATCGAGACGCCGATCTTGGCGGCGAAGGCGGACGAACACATCAGCGCCGAAAGCGCGACGCCCAAAAGCAGTTTCTTCATTTTAGTTTCTCCTCCACTTGGTGTCCGGCTGCACCGATTGAACCGGAATCCCCGATGTTACCGGGGAATCTCTCCCATGGCCCTTCCGGCGGCGTTTTCCTCGCATAATGGAACGCCTGGTCCTCTGCTTGAAACAGATGTTCCGGAACGAAAGAACCAAAATACCCAGTTGGTGAAATATTTATTCCATTTCGCTTGCAGCCGTCAAGGGAGATTCGAAATGGACGTGCCGGTTTTTCGATGGAGGCAAGCGTGCAGCGCCCTCGCGGCCGGCATGCAAACGTTCTGCGGCGGACTTCCGGGCAATTTCACGGCGCGAAAGAATTCCATCAGCCTGATGGATCCCATCATTCCGACGGGAGGCGGCTTAGATGTTTTCCGGCAGATAGATGTCGAAGGGGAGAAAAGTCTGGCCGGGCGCATTGGCGGCGCCGGTCTCGATGGCATGCGCCATCAGCCCGACAAGCTCGCGGCAGAGCGCCGCCAGCGGGGTCGAGATCACCATGGTCAGGATGTTGTCGGCAAGTGCCGCGCGCGACTCCGCATTGATCTCGTTGCAGACGACCACCGGCATATGCGCCGGCTTCGCCGCCCTCAACGCCGCGACCGCGCCCTCCATGCCGCCGCCGGCGACGTAGCAGCCGGCAAGGTCGGGATGCCGAGCCAGAAGCTCGAGCATCGCATCATGCGTCACCTGGTTGGCCTCCAGGTTGACCAGCGTCTCCATCACAGTGAAATCCGGCGCATGCTCGCGAAAATAGGAGCGGAAGCCGATCTCGCGCAGCTCGTGACCATGAAAACGGTGGCTGCCGACGAAAAGCGCGACCTTGCCTGGCTTGCTGGCGGCCTTGGCGATCATCCAGGCCGCGGTCCGTCCGACCTTGCGGTTGTCGAGCCCGACATAGCCTTCACGGATGCCGGCGGCGAAGTCGGAGAGCAGCGAAAAGACCGGCTGCCCTCGCGCCTTCAGCGCCTCGACCACCGCCGTCAGGGTGGGATGGTCCGGACCGACCACGGCGATGGCCCTGGATTTCGCCGCCAGCTTGCGCATCTGGGCGGCGATCTCATCGGGCGCCAGCGAAGCGGCGAAGTCGATCGTAGCAGTGCCCCGGAAACGTTGCGATTGCGAGACCGCAAGCTCCAGCTCGCGGGCGAAATCGCCGTAGAAAACGTCATTGCCGCGTAGCAGCAGGAAGCCGAGACGATATTCGGGCAACTCCTGGCGCATGCGCTGCCTGATCAGGCCGGCGGCGTGATAGCCGATGTCGGTCGCCGCCTCGTAGACGCGACGCGCCGTCTCCTCGCGCACCGGCAGGCGATTGTTCAACACCCGGTCGACCGTGGCGACGCTGAAGCCTGAAACGCGCGCGAGATCGGTGATTGTCGGCCGCTTTGCCATAAGTGCTCCATCGCTTGCCCGACTCAGATTAGCCCAATCTGATAGAAAATGATAGAATCTATCTTTGTGACATTGAGGCTATCATGACTTGGCGCTATGGTGAAGTCGAAGCCAGCCATGGGCGAGGCGCGGCATTGCCGAGGGCCATTCGCCAGGTGCTGATGGAGGACCTCGCAATGACGGCAATCACGTCTCCGGCGCCGTCCGGACGCGACTACAGCCTGACCGGCCGCGACGCCAAGCGCGCGGTCGAGAACGGTCTTTCGGCGGCCCAGTGGTACCACACCGAGATCCCGCGCAAGCAGATGAAGGAGCTGATGCAGCGCTCCGACCAGCCCGCTATCCGAGACACCATCATCTGGCTCGGTGCGCTGTTCCTCAGTGGCGCGGGCGGCGCTTGGTTCTGGGGCAGCTGGTGGTGCGTGCCGTTCTTCTTTGTCTATGGCACGCTCTACGGTTCCTCGACCGACTCCCGCTGGCACGAATGCGGTCACGGCACGGCCTTCCGCACCCAATGGATGAACGATGCGGTCTACCAGCTCGCCTGCTTCATGATCATGCGCAATCCGGTGACCTGGCGCTGGAGCCATACACGCCACCACACCGACACCATCATCGTCGGCCGCGACCCGGAGATCGCCGTCATGCGACCGCCGGACCTTTTGCGCGTTGTGCTGAATTTTTTCGGCGTGCTCGATGCCTGGCATGCGATGACCGACATGGTGCGCAATGCCGCCGGCGTCATCAGCGCCGCAGAACAGACCTTCATCCCGGAACAGGAGCAGCCCAAGGCCATCCGCATCACCCGTATTTGGCTCGCCATCTATGTCGCGACCATCGCGCTGGCGCTCTATCTGCATTCATGGCTGCCGCTGATGCTCGTCGGCCTGCCCCGCCTCTACGGCGCCTGGCATCACGTCATGACCGGGCTGCTGCAGCATGGCGGGCTGGCCGACAATGTCATCGACCATCGGCTGAACAGCCGCACCGTCTACATGAACCCGATCAGCCGGTTCATCTATTGGAACATGAACTACCATGTGGAGCACCACATGTTCCCGATGGTGCCCTACCACGCGCTGCCCAAGCTGCATGAGCTGATCAAGCACGATTTGCCGGCGCCGACGCCGTCGATCCTGGCCGGCTACCGCGAGATGATCCCGGCCTTCCTGCGCCAGCTGCGCAACGAGGACTACTTCCTCAAGCGCGAGCTGCCGCCGACGGCAAAGCCCTACCGGGAAGAGCTGCACAACAACAATCCGGTAGCGGCCGCGGCCGAGTGACCGGATCCGACACAACCGACAACGAAGAATTTCGCCGGAGGACGACATGAGCGACTGGGTCGAGGCCTGCGCGGCCGGAGACATCGACGAGGAGGACGTAATGCGGTTCGATCACGCCGGCCGCACCTACGCCATCTATCGCAGCCCGGAGGACGAGTATTACGCGACCGAAGGCCTGTGCTCGCATGAGAAAGTGCATCTGGCCGATGGGCTGGTGATGGACGACATCATCGAGTGTCCAAAACACAATGGCCGCTTCAACTACAAGACCGGCGACGCGCGCGGGGCGCCGGTCTGCGTCAATCTCAAGACCTATCCGGTCAAGGTCGACGCTGGCAAAGTCCTCATTCAGCTTGGGTGACGGCATGGCGGGAGGAATGGTCATCATCGGCGCCGGCGAGTGCGGCGGTCGTGCCGCGCTTACCCTGCGCGACCTTGGTCATGAAGGGCCGGTGACGCTGGTCGGCGACGAGCCGCATCTGCCCTATGAACGGCCGCCGCTGTCGAAGGAGGCGATGACCAGCGAGGCGCCCCTCATCAAGGCGATCGCCAGCGACGAGCTTTTGGCCGAACGCTCGATCCGCCACATCCATTCCGTTCGGGCCGTCGCGGTCGACCGCGCCGCGCATCTCGTGCGCTTCTCCGAGGGCTCTTCGCTTGGCTATGGCAAGCTGCTGCTCGCGACCGGGTCCGTGCCGCGCAAGCTGCCGATGCCTGGTCTGGGCGGCCGCTGCGTTTATCTCAGGACCTTCAACGACGCGCTCGCGATCCGCGCCCATCTTAAGCCGGAGAACCGCGTCGCCATCATCGGCGGCGGTTTCATCGGCCTCGAGCTTGCCGCTTCGGCGCGCAAGCTAGGCGCAACGGTCACGGTGCTCGAGGCGCAGCCGCGCATCCTGATGCGCGGCGTGCCGGCCGAGATCGCGGAAATCATTCATAAGGCGCATCAGGCCGAAGGCGTGAAGGTGCTTACCGGCCAAGGCATCACGGCGATTGCCGATGACGGCACGCAAGTTCGCATCACGCTTGCCGACAGGCAGGACATCGTCGCCGATCTTGCCGTGATCGGCATCGGCGCGGTGCCGGTGACGGCGCTCGCTGCCGAAGCAGGACTTGCGATCGACAATGGTATCGCCGTCGATGAGAACCTTTGCACCGCGGATCCGGATGTTTTTGCCGCCGGCGACTGCTGCTCGTTCCCGCTCGCCGTCTATGGCGGCCGGCGCGTGCGGCTGGAAGCCTGGCGCAACGCGCAGGAGCAGGGCGCGCTCGCCGCGAAGAACATGCTGGGCGCCAACGAGGCGCATGCCGCGGTGCCGTGGTTCTGGTCGGATCAATATGGGCTCACGCTGCAGATCGCCGGGCTTTCGGACGAAGGCCGCTCGACCGTACGGCGCGACCTCTACGACGGCGCCTTCATTCTGTTCCACCTGGCCGAGGACGGCAGGCTGGTCGCCGCCAGCGGCATCGGGCCCGGCAATGCGGTGGCGCGCGACATACGGTTGGCCGAGATGCTGATCGCGAAGCGGGCGACGCCCGCGCCTGAGGCGCTCGGCTCGCAATCGGTCAAGCTGAAGTCGCTGCTGGCGGCATAGGCCCGAGTAATCGCTGGAAACGAGGGGATCCACGGACATGGCACGCAACAGACCGACCGTCGCCGATTTGCAATTGCTGAAGGGCAAGCGCCAGCTTTCGAAGCTGCGCGTTTTCTCGCTGGAGGAGGCCGAGGCCGCCGAGCGTGCCGGCATCGACATCATCTCGGTCCCCTATGATCTTATCTTCGATCCGCGTTTTCGCGACGCCGCACCCACTTGCTTTGCCATTCCCGGCGACGAACGCATCAAGCTGGGCGCAACCACCGACGAGATCCTGCGCATGGCGGTGAAGCTGCGCGCGGCCAGCGCCGACGCCATGTATTGCGCGGCCAGCCTGCACACCATCCGCCGGCTGCGCGACGAGCATATTCCGGTCTGCGGTCACGTCGGGCTGATCCCGGCGGATGCGACCTGGACGGGCGGCTTCAAGGCGGTCGGCAAGACGGCCGAAAGTGCTGCCTTCGTCTGGAAGCAGGTCAGGGATCTTGAAGCCGCCGGCGCCTTCGCCGCCGAGATCGAAGTTGTGCCGGCCCCGGTTGCAAGCGCGATCTCGCGGCGTACATCGCTGATCATGATCTCGATGGGCGCCGGCGCCGGCTGCGATGCGCAATATCTGTTCGCGGAAGACGTGCTCGGCAGCAATCGCGGCCATTATCCGCGCCATGCCAAGCGCTACCGCGACTTCGCGGCGGAATTCAACCGCCTGCAGAGCGAGCGCGTCGCGGCCTTCCGCGAATATGCCGACGATATCCAGTCGGGCGCCTATCCAGAGCCGCGGCACATGGTCGAGGCGGATGCCGACGAAATGCGCAAGTTCGAGGCGTTTCTCGCCTCGGAAGGCTACTGAGCCACCCGGGTCAGCCGGCTAGAACAGCGTCTTCAGCTCGTCCAGCTTGTCGTTGACCAGCCAGCCGTAATAATTCTCCTCGGGCAGCTTTTCCGCTTCCCCGGCGGCGCGACGCTTCTCGTTCTCCTCCTCCAACGCATAGGCGCGCTGCTCGGGGTTGCCGACATTGTAGAGCGTGGCGGTCAGGCCCGGATTGTGCGAGATGTCGAAGCCGGCGATGCTGTTGTAGGCGTCGATCGACTTCCTGATGGTCGCAGCGACGTAAGGCAGCGTGAGGTCGGGATCCATGATGGTGTTGTAGACCGTGTTCGGATCATTGACGTCGAGCTCGGGCAGGCCGGAGACCTTGTGCACGAGATCGCTCATCTGCAGCGCCGTCAGCGGGTTGAGCTGGCCGAGTCCGAAAGTCTGGCCGGCATAGTAGGGTTGGAAGAAAGTGGCTCCGAAGCGGTCGTTGGGGAAGCTGGTCCCGCCGACGGTCTTGCCGCGGAAGGAATGGTTCCACACCTGCTCGCGGCATTCCCAGAGATCGTAGCTGTCGGTTATGCCGGCGCATTTCTGGAATTGCGGCCGCTCAACGAAATCGCTGACGTCCTCCCCTTCATAAGCAAAGGTGAGCTTGCTCGACAGGTAGGACATTGCCTTGACGTAATAGGTCTGCAGCCGATCATAGGCGTCGACATTGTAGGTGTGCTCGCCGACGATGGCGCCGACGATGTGCATCGGATCGATGTCGTAGGCGGCCGCCACTTTCCTGATCTTGGCGCGCAGCTCGGCATCGTTCTGCAAGAGCGCGTAGACCTTGCGATACTTGGCCTGGAAGCTGGTGTTGGTGGCCTGAGTGCGCCGGCTGGAAGCGCCCGGAATATCCGGCTGCACGCTGTTGCGATTGCCCGGCGGCACCATGGTCGCCGCGTTCGCCGTTGCCATCGCCGCGGCCAATGCCAGCCCAACAAAAAGAAGTATGCGTTTCTTCATCCACCGCCGCCTTCAAGTCGGCGGCAAACTAGGTAAAGCGCGTGGGAGAGTCGAGACGAGGCAAGCTTCCGACGGGACGAAAGGTGGCCAGATGGTACCATCTGGCCACACATCGCCGGGCTTCGCCCGTTAGAGGATGAACCGTGACAGGTCGGTGTTGCGCGAGAGATCGCCGACATGCTTCTGCACGTAGTCGGCATCGATGGTGACCGCCGTGCCGTGGCGGTCCGGCGCGTCGTAGGAAATCTCGTCCAGCACCCGTTCCATCACCGTCTGCAGGCGTCTGGC
The DNA here is from genome assembly GCF_003952605.1 of Mesorhizobium sp. M1A.F.Ca.IN.022.06.1.1. NCBI lineage: Bacteria > Pseudomonadati > Pseudomonadota > Alphaproteobacteria > Hyphomicrobiales > Phyllobacteriaceae > Mesorhizobium > Mesorhizobium sp. M1A.F.Ca.IN.022.06.1.1. Next base: position 2,970,937 of record NZ_CP034455.1, read on the forward strand.
GCCGATGTTCTCGACATTGGCGTTGAGGTCGACGGCAATGCCGGCGAGCGAATCGATGGCGTCGTCGGTGAAGGCCAACTCGACGCCTTCGGTCTTCATCAGCGCAATATACTGCTTGATGAGGCTGGCCTCCGTTTCGGTGAGGATGCGGACGAAATCCTGCTTCTCCAGGGCACGCAATTCGACCCGGATCGGCAAGCGGCCCTGCAGCTCCGGAAGCAGGTCCGAAGGCTTGGAGACGTGAAACGCGCCCGAGGCGATGAAAAGAATATGGTCCGTCTTGATCGGCCCGTATTTCGTCGCAACGGTGGTGCCTTCAACCAGCGGCAGCAGATCGCGCTGAACGCCTTCACGCGAGGGACCGCCCGAAATGTCGCTCCTGGCCGCGATCTTGTCGATCTCGTCGAGGAACACGATGCCGTCATTCTCCGTCGATTCCAGCGCCTGGCGAACCACCTCGTCCTGGTCGAGCAGCTTGTCGGACTCGTCATTGATCAGTAGCGCGTAGGATTCCTTCACCGTCGTCTTGCGGGTCTTGGTCTTCCTGCCGCCCATCGCCTTCGACAGCATGTCGTTGATGTTGAGCACGCCGATATTGGCGCCCGGCATGCCGGGGATCTCGAAGCCCGGCATACCGCCGGTGCCGGTGTCCGCCACCTCGATCTCGATCTCCTTGTCGTCGAGCTCACCGTCGCGCAGCCGCTTGCGGAAGCTGTCGCGCGTGGCCGGGCTCGCGGTCTTGCCGACCAAAGCTTCGAGCACGCGCTCTTCGGCATTGATGTGAGCGCGCGCCTTGACGTCCTCACGCATCTTCTCGCGCGTCAGCCCGATGGCGACCTCGACGAGATCGCGCACGATCTGCTCGACGTCGCGGCCGACATAGCCGACCTCGGTGAACTTGGTGGCCTCGACCTTGACGAAAGGCGCGCCGGCCAGCCGCGCCAGCCGGCGCGAGATCTCGGTCTTGCCGACGCCGGTCGGGCCGATCATCAGGATGTTCTTGGGCATCACCTCTTCGCGCATCTGGCCCTCCAGTTGCTGGCGGCGCCAGCGGTTGCGCAAGGCGATCGCCACGGCGCGCTTGGCGTCTTTCTGGCCGATGATGAAGCGGTCGAGTTCCGAAACGATTTCGCGGGGAGAAAAGGTGCTCATGTTACTCAAATTCCACTTTGCCACTGCCTGATGGACTCGAACGGATGCAGCAGCATGATCACGTTGAGCGTCAGATTGTCCCGGATGATGTAGCCCGTGCCGAATTCGAAAATGAGCGCCAGAGCCACGATCACCCATATAGGGAGCTTTCGCGCCATCACAAATCCGAGCGCCATGAACAGCGTGTCGGACACCGAATTGATGATGCTGTCGCCGTAGTAGTTGAGGGAGATGGTGCCGGCGCGGTAGCGGTCGATGATGAAGGGGCTGTTCTCCAGGAGTTCCCAGCCGCCTTCGATGAGGACGGCGAAAGCCAGCCTCAGCCCGACGGGCGAGCGCGGGAACAGAGCCCAGGCCAGCGCATAGAACAAGAAGCCGTGGATGATGTGCGAGAAGGTGTACCAGTCGGCGATGTGCTGGGAATTCTCCGAGCTGTTCACCACACCGTGCCAGAGCTTGACGTAGCCGCAGGTGCAGATCGGCGGATGGCCCATGCCGTAGAGAATGCCGGCCTGGAAAACGACGAGAGCCAGCACCAGCAGCAGCCCCATGCGCCAGCTGTCTTCATAGGCCGACAGCGTCTTGTCTCCCCCGGATGCGGTCATTGTGATCAGTCCCCCTCTTGTTGGTCGATTTCGGCCGCATCGACGGCCATCAGCACGACGTCCCCATATTCCGAATGCCTGCGGCCGATCGGCCTGAAGCCGGCCTTTTCATAGGCGCGGATGGCGCGGCCATTGCCGGGATGCGAATCGATGACGACGCGCGGCGCGCCTTCCTCGAACAGTTCCGCGACGAACTGGCGGACGATGGCCGAGCCGTGGCCGATGCCGACCAGGTCCGGCGGCCCGATCGACAGATCGATACCCAGCGTGCCGAATGGCTGGTCGGCGTAAGGATGGTTGTCCTCGAGATGCGGATCGTAGCTCTGCAGATAGGCGATCGGCTTGCCGCCCAATTCGACGATCAGCGGCTCCACCGAAACCGACCCGATATGCTCGCGTATCTCGGCGATCTCCTTTTCCGGATCGCCCCACCATTCGGCGATATGCGGCTCGGCAAGCCAGCGGGCGATCATCGGCAGATCCTTTTGGGTGACCGGCCGAAAATCGTAGCTGTCTTCCTGTTCGACCATGATCTGTTCCAGAAGCCGATTCCCATTTTTCGGGATCATGGCCGGCCGCCTAGGCGGCATCGAGCGTTTCGACGACGAAGCTGCTGTTGGTGTAGACGCAGATATCGGCGGCGATCTGCATCGCCCTGCGGGCGATCTCCTCGGCGTCCTTGTCGGTGTCCATCAGCGCGCGGGCGGCGGCGAGCGCGTAGTTGCCGCCGGAGCCGATGGCCATGACGCCATGTTCTGGCTCGAGCACGTCACCGGTGCCGGTCAGCGCCAGCGAGACCGACTTGTCGGCGACCAGCATCATCGCTTCCAGGCGGCGCAGATAGCGGTCGGTGCGCCAGTCCTTGGCGAGCTCGACGCAGGCGCGGGTCAGTTGGTCAGGATATTGTTCGAGCTTGGCTTCGAGGCGTTCGAGGAGGGTGAAGGCGTCGGCGGTGGCGCCGGCAAAACCGGCAATGACACTGCCGCCCTTGCCGATGCGGCGCACCTTGCGGGCGTTGCCCTTCATGATGGTCTGGCCAAGACTGACCTGGCCGTCGCCGGCGATGACAACCTTGCTGCCCTTGCGCACGGTGACGATGGTCGTGGCGTGCATGGTCAGTTCATTCGACATTTCCTGCTCCGAGTCGCGCTATCCCTCAAAGGCGATTGGCGCGGTACGAGTGACTTTGATCGGCCATATGTATGCATAGGGCGAGTGATTGCAAACCGTCCGCGGCAAGGCCGATACAGTCCGGAATGGCAACTGGCAATCGCCGGATCATGCTGATAGAAGGCTCTCGTTTTCAAGCCCGCGCCTCTGAACAGGACAGACTGATGCCGCCCCGTTCCGCAGAAATCAGCCGCAAGACCAAGGAAACCGAGATTTCCGTATCGGTCCATGTCGACGGCACGGGTAAATCCGACATTTCGACGGGTGTCGGCTTCTTCGACCACATGCTCGATCAGCTGTCGCGCCATTCGCTGATCGACATGACGATCGAGGCCAAAGGCGATCTTCACATCGACGACCATCACACGGTCGAGGATACCGGCATTGCCATCGGCCAGGCGCTGAGCAAGGCTTTGGGGGAGCGGCGCGGCATCATGCGCTATGCCTCGATCGAGCTGGCTATGGACGAGACGCTGACCCGGGCGGCGATCGACGTTTCCGGCAGGCCGTTCCTGGTCTGGAACGTTTCCTTCTCGTCGCCGAAGATCGGCACATTCGACACCGAGCTGGTGCGCGAATTCTTCCAGGCGCTGGCGCAGAATGCCGGCATAACGCTGCATGTGACCAACCACTACGGCGCCAATAACCATCATATTGCGGAAACCTGCTTCAAGGCCGTGGCCAGGGCGCTGCGCGTGGCGCTGGAGCCTGACCCGCGCCAGCCCGATGCGGTGCCGTCCACCAAGGGATCCCTGAAAGGATAACCCTATGGCCATCTATGTCGTGATGGAGCCGCCTGCGGGGGGCAACGAGGAGGACGCCGCCCTGGTGCGCGACAGCTTCACCTGGCTCGGCTTCCTGTTCTCGCCGATCTGGCTCGCCTGGCACCGCCTCTGGATCGAGGCCCTGCTCACCTTCGCGGCCATGGCCGCGTTGTCCATGCTCGGCGAGAAACTAAGGCTTGAATGGGCTGGATCGGCGCTCTCGCTGCTGGTGTCGCTCTATATCGGCTTCGAAGGCCAAGCCCTGCGGATCGCGGCGCTCCGCCGCCGCGGCTGGCGGGAATGGGGCGTCGTCGAGGCCGGCAGGCTCGGCGATGCCGAGGTCCGTCACGCGCTCGAAGCCAGCGAGCGCACGCAGGAACAGGCGCCGATGCCGCACATCGTGCCCGACACCAACCTGGCGCGGCCGGCGCAGACGGGCATGGCGCTGGGGCTGACCCATACTCCGGGAAGGCCCTGACATGCGGGTAGCGATCATCGACTATGGGTCGGGCAATCTGCGCTCGGCCACCAAGGCCTTCGAGCGCGCCGCGCATGAGGCGGGCATCGCCGCGACCATCGATCTCACGGCCGACGCCGAGCGGGTGCGCAGCGCCGACCGCATCGTCCTGCCGGGCGTCGGCGCCTATGCAGACTGCGCGGCCGGCCTGCATGCCGTCACCGGCATGTGGGAAGCGGTGGAAGAGGCGGCGCTTCGCAAAGGGCGGCCGTTCCTCGGCATCTGCGTCGGCATGCAATTGATGTCGGAACGCGGGCTGGAAAAGACCGTCACTAAGGGTTTTGGCTGGATTGCCGGCAACGTCAAGGAAATCACGCCGAAGGATCCGGCACTGAAGATCCCGCAGATCGGCTGGAACACGATCGAGCTCGCGCGCAACCATCCGCTGTTTTCGGGCATCGAGACCGGTCCGAAAGGGCTGCACGCCTATTTCGTCCATTCCTACCACCTGGAGGCGAGGAACCCGGCCGAGGTGCTGGCGACGGCCGACTATGGCGGGCCGGTGACGGCGGCCGTTGCCCGCGACAACTTTGCCGGCACGCAGTTCCATCCCGAGAAAAGCCAGGCGCTCGGCCTGGCGCTGATCACCAATTTCCTGAATTGGAGGCCCTGAATGACCAAGAAGGGCTACTGGATCGCCATGATCGATGTCCGCGACCCGGACACCTACAAGAAATACATCGAGGCCAACGCGAAGGCCTTCGCCAAATTTGGCGCGAAGTTTGCTGTTCGGGCCGGCCGCCATACCGACCCGGAGGGGGCAACGGGAAACCGCCATGTCGTGGTGGAGTTCGATTCTTACGACAGGGCGCTCGCCTGCTATCAGTCGCCCGAGTACCAGGAAGCCTTGAAATTCCGGCTGGCGGCATCGACCGGCCACTTCGCCATCGTCGAGGGCGCCTGGTCGTGATCCTGTTTCCGGCAATAGACCTCAAGGACGGCAAATGCGTGCGCCTGACGCACGGCGACATGGCGACCGCCACCATCTACAACGATGACCCGGCGGCCCAGGCACGAGCCTTCGAAGAGCAAGGCTTCGAATGGCTGCACGTCGTCGACCTCAACGGCGCCTTCAAGGGCCAGAGCGTCAATTCCGCCGCGGTCGGCGCCATCCTCGAGGCGACGAAGAACCCGGTGCAGCTCGGCGGGGGCATCCGCACGTTGGCGCAGATCGAGGACTGGCTGGACCGCGGGCTGGCGCGAGTCATCCTCGGGACCGTGGCGGTGCGGGAGCCCGAACTGGTGAAGGAGGCATGCAGGACCTTTCCCGGCAAGGTAGCAGTCGGCATCGACGCCAAGGGCGGCAAGGTGGCGGTCGAGGGCTGGGCCGAAGCCTCGGAACTCGGCGTCATCGAATTGGCGAGGAAGTTCGAAGGTGCGGGCGTGGCCGCCATCATTTACACCGACATCGACCGCGACGGCGTGCTCTCCGGCATCAACTGGGATGCCACCATCGACCTTGCCGAGACGGTATCGATCCCGGTGATCGCTTCCGGCGGATTGGCCTCTATCGCCGACATCGTGCGCATGACCATGCCCGATGCGAAGCGCCTGGAGGGCGCGATCTCCGGCCGCGCGCTCTATGACGGGCGCATCGACCCGGCGGAGGCGCTCGCCATCCTGCGCGGCAATCACGCGGAGGCACGAGCGTGAACATCTCGATCATCCTGGCATCTTATGACAGCGGCCACTTTCACGGCCGCTGTGGCCAAGGCCCCGATGCGCTGATCTCCGGCGGGCTGGCCGAGGCGCTGAAGCTTGCCGGTCACGACGTCGAGGTGCGCGACATCGGCAAGGTCGTCGAGGACGAGCAGGAGCGCGAGATCGGCACGGGATTTGCCGTCTGCAACGTCGTTTCGGGCGAGGTCCGCATCGCGCTGGACAACGGCCGCTTCCCCATCGTTCTGGCCGGCAACTGCCTGACCAGCGCGGGCGCGGTGGCCGGCGAAGGCGCGGACGCCATCATCTGGGCCGACCAGCATGGCGACCTCAACACGCCGGAAACCTCCACCTCCGGCTTTCTCGACGGCATGGCCCTGGCAACGGCGCTCGGATTGTGCTGGCGGCGCATGGCGGCGCAGATTCCCGGCTTCAAGCCGATCGAGCCGGCCCGCTGTGTCCTGGTCAACGCACGCGACCTCGATACGGCCGAGAAAGGGCTTTTGGAGAAGCTGCCGATCATTCGCACCGAGTGTCCGGACTGGGCAGCCGCCGCGGCGAAGCTGAAGGCCACGGGTGCCGAGCGCATTCACATGCATGTCGACCTCGACGTGCATGATCCGGAAAAGCTGCAGGCCAATCGTTACGCAACGCCTGGCGGCCCGGCGCCGGAGCAGGTCCGCACCGCGATGTGCGGCCTTGCCGGCCCGCTCAGCATCGCCGGGCTTACCATTTCCGCCTACGATCCGGCGTTCGACCCGAAGGGCGAGGTGCCGCCGCAGGTCGGCGAGCTGGTGGTCGACCTTTTGTCGACCATGGAGGGGCGCTGATGCTGAAAGCCCGCGTCATTCCCTGTCTCGACGTCAAGAACGGCCGCGTGGTCAAGGGCGTCAATTTCGTCGACCTGGTCGATGCCGGCGATCCGGTCGAGGCGGCCAAGGCCTATGACGCGGCGGGCGCCGACGAGCTCTGCTTCCTCGACATCACCGCATCGTCCGACAATCGCGAGACGATCTTCGACGTGGTCGCCCGCACGGCCGAACAATGTTTCATGCCGCTCACCGTCGGCGGCGGCGTGCGCCAGGTGGCCGACATCCGAAGGCTGCTTCTGGCCGGCGCCGACAAGGTATCGATCAACACGGCGGCGGTGAAGAACCCGGATTTCGTCGCGGAGGCTGCCGACAAGTTCGGCAACCAGTGCATCGTCGTCGCCATCGACGCCAAGAAAGTATCGGCTGCCGGCGAGGCCGACCGCTGGGAGATCTTCACGCATGGCGGGCGCGAGAAGACCGGCATCGACGCGGTCGAGTTCGCCAAGAAGATGGTCGATCGCGGCGCCGGCGAGATCCTGCTGACCTCGATGGACCGCGACGGCACCAAGGCCGGCTACGATATCGCGCTGACCCGCGCGATCGCCGATGCCGTGCGTGTGCCGGTCATCGCTTCGGGCGGCGTCGGCACGCTTGATCACATGGTGGAAGGCATCCGCGATGGCCATGCCGCCGCCGTGCTTGCCGCCTCGATCTTTCATTTCGGCACCTACACCATCGCCGAGGCCAAGGCGCATATGGCGGGCGCCGGCCTGCCGATGCGGCTGGACTCGACCGTTCATCGGACTTAAACCACTGCTATGGCTCAATTTTCACTCGCCGAGCTGGAAACGATAATTCATCAGCGCGCCCATTCCGGTGATCCGGAGTCATGGACGGCGAAATTGTTCGCCAAGGGCATGGACAAGGCGGCGCAGAAGCTCGGCGAGGAAGCGGTCGAGGCTGTGATCGCCGCCGTTCGCGGCGACCGGCAGGCCCTCGTTTCGGAAAGCGCCGATCTTCTATATCATTGGCTGGTCGTCCTCGCGATCGCGGGCATTCCGCTGGAGGACGTGCTGAAGGAGCTCGAGGGCCGCACCGGCCGCTCGGGCGTCGCTGAAAAGGCGTCCCGGCCCCGGGGCTGACCGCTAAAGACGGATAGAGCATGATGTCGTCCGAAAACCGCTCCACACTTTTCGGCATCATGCTCTAGGAGGGCAGGAGACTCGATGGACCAGCTTGCTCCGACCGAGAAATACTCCCCCTTTCGTTTCTTCTCGGCCGAGCAATGGTCGCAGTTCCGCGCCGACACGCCGCTCACGCTGACCGAGGACGAGATCGACCGGCTGCGTTCGCTCAATGACCCGGTCGACCTCGAAGAGGTCAAGCGCATCTACCTCTCGCTTTCCCGTCTGCTTTCGGCGCATGTCGAGGCGAGCCAGCTGCTGTTCAGGCAGCGCCAGGCCTTCTTCAACGCGCAGGACGTCGTCAAGACGCCGTTCATCATCGGCATCGCCGGCTCGGTCGCCGTCGGCAAATCGACCACCGCTCGCGTGCTTAAGGAATTGCTGGCGCGCTGGCCGTCGAGCCCGAAGGTCGATCTCATCACCACCGACGGCTTCCTCTTGCCGAACGAGATCCTGCGCCGCAACAATCTGATGGAGCGCAAGGGCTTTCCAGAAAGCTACGACGTCGGCGCCCTGCTCCGCTTCCTTTCCGGCATCAAGTCGGCGCAGCGCGATGTCCGGGCCCCGGTCTACTCGCACCTGACCTACGACGTCATTCCGGGCGAGTTCGTCACCATCGACAGGCCGGACATTTTGATCTTCGAAGGCATCAATGTTTTGCAGCCGGGCAAGCTGCCGAAGGACGGCAAGATCGTGCCGTTCCTGTCGGATTTCTTCGACTTCGCCATCTATATCGATGCCGACGAGAAGCTGATTCACCAGTGGTACACCCAGCGCTTCATGCGACTGCGCGAGACTGCCTTCCGCAACCCGGACTCCTTCTTCCACCGCTATTCGCAGCTGTCGGAGGATGCCGCCCGCGCCATCGCCGAGGGCCTGTGGAGCAACATCAACCTGAAGAATTTGCGCGAGAACATCCTGCCGACCAGGGCGCGCGCCGACCTCATCCTGCGCAAAGGCGCCAACCACCTGGTCGAAGAGGTGGCATTGCGGAAACTCTGATAGAATCCGGCGGACCGGCGCCTAAAGCGCATGGCCCTGGCGTCGATTCAGGCGACGCGCTTTCAAATTAGTCTTTGTTCTTAGTCGGCGGCAGCTTCGATAAGGAGCCGGGTCTCAGCAGACCGTAGCGGCGGCCACGGGACGGTTGACGGCTCCGATCGGCATGTTCGGCACGAGGCGACGGTCCGCGGGGATCAGCTTGCGAGCGACGATGTAAATCACAGACACGACGATGACGGCGACATAGCTGTCTATTGCATAGTGCCATGCCAGATAGACCGAGCTGACAGCAACAAAGGCCACGTAGAGCAGAGCGAAGGCGCCGAGGAGGCGGCTGTATTCGCGCACGAACAATGCATTGAGCATTGCAAGGCCGACGTGAACGCTGGGAAACGCCGAGATACCCGTGGCAAAACCGGTCTGCTTGGCCTCATACAGCGACCATAGATACTGCTGGTAGGCGGCCGCGGAGTTGCTTGACCCAGCCCCGCGGGCCAGGAATGCAAGCTGTTCACCAAATCGCGCCGTGTCTCCCGTGACCGCGCCGTAAAATGCCGGACCCGCCGAGAGGAACAGCGCCGCCAGGATGTTCCCGACCAGGATCCAGACTGCCATAAAGCAGGCGAGATAGCGCGTTCGGACCGATGCCACCATGGGCGATGTGGCGACGAAGAACAAGCCGACGAAATTCAGCAAAAACCAGAAGACGTTGTAGTTCCATTCTATTATGGCGCGCACCAGATCACTTTCGGCCACGGAGTAGAGCCAGCGCCACGGATCGGCGCCCAAATGGAGGAAAGCGTCGATGTCCGCGTGCAGGACATCGAATTGAAAACCGCCTTGCCAGGCCGACATTCCGTTTTTCACGGAAGTGAAATTGCCCTGAAAGATCATGAGCGCCATCAGAAGGCACAATCCCGATAGCGAATATGCCAACCGCCCGGTCGAAAACACTCTTTTCGCAACCAAACGTCGCCGGGAATTGAAGCGATGCATAATGAGAATTGCGTCGGCAAGGATTGCTATTGTGGGCAGTGCGAAGCCGTTGAGGGAGATCCAGGACCCGAAATATATCGAGAACGCGAGGCGGTCGGCCGCGCCAATCGCGTTCAGAAAGATCAGCCCGGCCAAAACATAAATGACGATGGCCAGATAGAGGCCCGAATCCCTCCGAACGAGTTGGGCTGCCTCCGTGACGATTGCCCACAGGCCGCGGAGGACCGAATAGCTTTGCGTCATTGCCGAGCCCCAAGCTGCAATAGCTGCCCGTCTTTATGAGGAAAACTTCTAGATTTCGTTAGCTTGCGGGCACCGTTACCCGCCGCAGCGTCAGATTGATACGGCCGCCACTCCTCAACAGCGCCGAGGTCGCTGGGTAGATGCGGTCAACGCCGTGGAAACAGAGGCGTCCCTCCCCGCCAAGCACGACGACATCGCCGCTCTTCAGCCTGAACGACTTGGTGCCGCCTTCGCGCGTGGTGACCGACCCGAAACAGGCAGTCGTCGCCGAGCGACACCGAAACGACGGGTGCTGCGAAATCCTGCTCGTCGCGGTCCTGGTGCAGACCCATCTTGGCCTCGCTCGAATAGAAATTGACGAGGCAGGCTTCCGGCGCGTGCGAATAGGCCGACACCTCGCACCACACTTTTATCAGGGCTTCGGGGACCGGCGGCCAGGGCTCGCCTGTCACCGGGTGCATCGGCTGGTAGCGATAGCCGCGCTCGCGGTCGGTCACCCAACCGAGCGTCCCGCAATTGGTCATGCGCACGCTCATTTCCTTGCCGGTGCGCGGCATGGCAGGCACGTAAAGCGGCGCCGCCTGCACGACGCGCCTGATCTCCTCGACCAGCGCTTCCTGCTCCGTGCGCGACAGATAGCCCGGCATATGGCGAACGCCCTTGGGCAGAACGAGCATGGGATTCGATCCGATCAGTCCGTCCGAGCATGCCACCGGCAGAACGGCTTCGCGACCCGAAAGCGGCCGTCGTCGGATCTCGGCCCCTAGTCGCTTTCGACCCGGCCGCGCAGCTTCTTCACCGTCGAGCGCCCGGCCTTGGTCTTGAGGCGCCGCTCGACGGCGCCCTTCGAAGGCTTCGTCTTCTTGCGCGGCGGCGGCGGCGGCTCGGCCGCCTTGGCGACCAGTGCCGTCAACCTGGCTCGCGCGTCGGCGCGATTCTGTTCCTGAGTGCGAAAGCGCCCGGCCTCGATGACGATGACGCCATCCTTGGTTGCGCGCTGGCCGGCGAGCTTGATGGCGCGCTCCCGCACCCGCTCCGACAGGCCCGGCGCATTGGCGGCGTCGAAGCGCAGCTGGACGGCGGTCGCTACCTTGTTGACGTTCTGGCCGCCCGGGCCGGAAGAGCGGATGAAATCCTCGTGCAGGTCGTCCGGATGGATGACCGCGTCACTGGCGATGATGATCCTGTCGTCGGCATTCATGCGCACAGTCATGGCGCGGCGGCGGGAAAAAGAAAAGGCCCGGCCAAAGCCGGGCCCTGGAGGAAGATGTTGGAGCGGCAGCTATTCCGCCGCCTCCTGCAGGCGCGGTGCCGCGCCGCGGATGGCCGCGTCGACATGTGTTTCGAATTTCTCGAAGTTGGCGGCGAACATGTTGACCAGCTTGGAGGCCTGCCTGTCATAGCCCGCCTTGTCGGCCCAGGTCGAGCGCGGATCGAGAATGGCGCCGTCGACGCCCGGCACCGCCACCGGCACCTCGAAGCCGAAATTGGCATCGGTGCGGAATTCGGCGGCATTGAGCGAGCCGTCGAGCGCCGCGCCGAGCAGGGCGCGCGTCACCTTGATCGGCATGCGACGGCCGGTGCCATAGGCGCCGCCGGTCCAGCCGGTGTTGACCAGCCAGCAATCGACGCCATGGCCGGCGATCAGCTCGCGCAGCAGATTGCCGTATTCTGACGGATGGCGCGGCATGAAGGGCGCGCCGAAGCAGGTCGAGAAGGTCGCCTCGGGTTCAGTTATGCCCTTTTCGGTTCCGGCGACCTTGGCGGTATAGCCTGAGAGGAAGTGATACATCGCTTGCGCCGGCGTCAGCCGGGCAATCGGCGGCATGACGCCGAAGGCGTCGGCCGTCAGCATGATGATGTTCTTCGGATGGCCGGCGCGGCCGGTCCTCGAGGCATTGGGAATGTAATCCAGCGGATAGGCGCAGCGCGTGTTCTCCGTCAGGCGGCCGTCGTCGAAATCCGGCGCGCGCGCAGCGTCGAGAATCACATTCTCCAGCACCGTGCCGAAGCGCTGCGTGGTGGCGAATATCTCGGGCTCCGCCTCGGCCGAAAGCCTGATCGTCTTGGCGTAGCAGCCACCTTCGAAGTTGAAGATGCCGTGCGGCCCCCAGCCGTGCTCGTCGTCGCCGATCAGCGTGCGCGATGGATCGGCCGACAGTGTCGTCTTGCCTGTGCCGGAAAGGCCGAAGAAGACGGCCGCGTCGCCGGCGGGTCCTTCGTTGGCCGAGCAATGCATCGGCATGACGCCTTTTTGCGGCAGCAGGTAGTTCAGCACGGTGAACACCGATTTCTTCATCTCGCCGGCATAGGACGTGCCGCCGATCAGCACGATCTTGCGGGTGAGGTCGACCGCGATAACCGTCGCCGCGCGGGTGCCGTGGCGGGCCGGGTCGGCGCGGAAGGACGGCAGGTCGATGATCGTCATCTGCGGCACGAAGCGGTCGAGCTCGGCGGCTTGCGGGCGGATCAGGAGATTGCGGATGAACAGCGAGTGCCAGGCGAATTCCGTCACGACGCGAACCGGCAGCTGGAACTCGGCGTCGGCGCCGCCGACGAGATCCTGCACATAGAGATCCTTGGCCGCAGCATGGGCGCGGAAATCGGCGAGGAGCGTCTCGAACTGCGCCGGCGAGATCGCCTTGTTGTTTTCCCACCAGACATGCGGGGCGGTGCTGTCGTCACGCACGACGAACTTGTCCTTCGGCGAGCGTCCGGTGTGCTGGCCGGTCTCGGCAACCAGCGCGCCCTGCGCGGTCAATTTCGCCTCGCCGCGGCGGATCGCTTCCTCATAGAGCTCGGCAGCGCCGAAATTATATCGCACCGTGCCCGTGGTCTTCAGGCCGATCGCGTCAATGGCGCAGTCGGGGTTGCGTTTGCCGGCTTCCGACATCAAATTTCCTCTCCGGATTTTGGCCGCGTCTGACCGGTCATTGCCGGAACGCGCAAGGGACAAATTAGGGTCAGAACCAGAAAAGGCGAATGATATCAAATCATTAATCGATTTAAAAATTTTGAAAGTTGTTTAAATCGTTTATATGTGCAAAAAATCACAGAGGTTGCCCAAAGGATTGGCAGGCTTCGTTCGTCCAATCCGGTTATGGGTGCGATCGTGTGTAGCGGCAGGCCGCCCGTGACTTCGGACAAGGCCCGTGCCACATTTTGTACCCAATTTGTCCTGCAAAAGCCCTTTCTCGACGACAGAAGGGACAGCTCATGAGGGAGCCGCTTGAAATGGCAACAATCGCGCTTGTCGACGACGACCGAAATATTTTGACTTCGGTGTCGATCGCGCTCGAATCCGAGGGCTACCGCGTCGAAACCTACACCGACGGCGCGTCGGCACTCGAAGGCCTGGCGGCGCGGCCGCCCAACCTCGCCATCCTCGACATCAAGATGCCGCGCATGGACGGCATGGAGCTGTTGCGCCGGATGCGGCAAAAATCCGACTTGCCGGTGATCTTCCTGACCTCGAAGGACGACGAGATCGACGAATTGTTCGGCCTCAAGATGGGGGCCGACGACTTCATCCGCAAACCGTTCTCGCAGCGCTTGCTCGTCGAGCGGGTGCGCGCGGTGCTGCGCCGCACCAGCGCCCGCGAGGCGGCCGCCAAGGCGCCCAGCCAGCAGGCGCGCTCGCTCGAGCGCGGCCAACTGGTGATGGACCAGGAGCGGCACACCTGCACCTGGAAGGGCGAGCCGGTGACGCTGACGGTAACCGAGTTCCTGATCCTGCATTCGCTTGCGCAGCGCCCCGGCGTGGTAAAAAGCCGTGATGCGCTGATGGACTCGGCCTATGATGAGCAGGTCTATGTCGACGACCGCACCATCGACAGCCACATCAAGCGGCTGCGCAAGAAGTTCAAGGCCGTCGATGACGACTTCGAGATGATCGAAACCCTTTACGGAGTCGGGTACCGGTTTCGGGAAGCTTGATATAGTGAATAGTCAATGGTGAATGGTGGATGGTGCGAGCGGCCCAATGGGCTCTATCTAAGCGCCCCATTTTTCCATTCGCCATGCACCATTCACCGGACAGGGACTGCTAGTTGATGGCAGTGGACGCAGAGCGAGGCAGGCGGGCGGGCGCGGCGAAGCGCCCGTCGCGTATCGTGCCTGCATTCCTGTCGAAGATCACGGTGCCGATGCGCCGCTTCCTCGGCCACCACATCTTCTCCAGCCTGACGCGGCGCATCCTGTTTCTCAACCTGGCCGGCCTTGCCGTGCTGGTCACGGGCATCCTCTACCTCAACACCTTCCGCGACGGGCTGATCGACGCCCGCGTCGAAAGCCTGATGACGCAAGGCGAGATCATCGCCGGCGCCATCGCGGCCTCGGCGACGGTCGAGACCGACTCGATCAGCATCGATCCGGAAAAGCTGCTCGAGCTGCAGGCCGGCGAAAGCCTGGGGCCAGGCTCCGACCAGCTCGACAATCTCGACTTCCCGATCAATCCCGAGCGCGTGGCGCCGGTGCTGCGGCGGCTGATCTCGCCGACCCGCACGCGCGCCCGCATCTACGACCGCGACGCGAACCTGCTGCTCGATTCGCGGCATCTCTATTCGCGCGGCCAGATCCTGCGCTACGACCTCCCGCCTGTCGACGACGAGCAGCCCGGCCTTTTGGAGCGCGTCGAGAAATTCGTCTTCGACTTCTTCCGCAACAAGGACCTGCCCGTCTATCACGAACAGCCCGGCGGCAATGGCGCGGCCTTCCCCGAAGTGGTCAAGGCGCTGACCGGCAGTCCCTCGACCATCGTGCGGGTAAGCGAGCAGGGCGAACAGATCGTCTCGGTAGCGGTGCCGATCCAGCGCTTCCGCGCCGTGCTCGGGGTCTTGATGCTGTCCACCGAAGGCGGCGACATCGACAAGATCGTCGCGGCCGAACGCAAGGCGATCCTGCGCGTGTTCGGCATCGCGGCGCTCGTCACGGCCATCCTCTCGCTGCTGTTGGCCTCCACGATCGCCAATCCGCTGCGGCGGCTGTCGGCTGCTGCCGTACGGGTGCGGCGCGGCGTCAAGAACCGCGAGGAGATCCCTGACTTCTCCGACCGTCAGGACGAGATCGGCAATCTGTCGATCGCGGTGCGCGACATGACAAACGCGCTCTATGCGCGCATCGAGGCGATCGAAAGCTTCGCTGCCGATGTCTCGCACGAGCTCAAGAATCCGCTGACCTCGCTGCGCAGCGCGGTCGAAACGCTGCCTCTGGCCAAGAACGACACCTCACGCGAGCGTTTGATGGAAATCATCCAGCACGACGTGAAGCGGCTCGACCGGCTGATCACCGACATTTCCGATGCCTCGCGGCTCGATGCCGAATTGGCGCGCGAGGATGCCTCGACGGTCGACCTGAAGAAGTTCATCACCGATCTTGTCGCGGTCTCGCGCGAGACGACGCGCAACAAGAAGTCGGTCGAGATCGAGCTCAAGGTCGCCAAGCTGCCGCAGGGCGTCAAAGGCTATGTCGTCGTCGGCCATGATCTGAGGATCGGCCAGGTCATCACCAACCTGATCGAGAACGCGCGTTCCTTCGTTCCCGAGGAACACGGCCATATCACCATCTCGCTGGCGCGCGCCGGCAAGTTCAACATCGTCACCGTCGACGACAACGGTCCGGGCATCAGAGCCGAAAAGATCGATCGCATCTTCGAGCGCTTCTATACCGACCGGCCCGCCGGCGAGGCCTTCGGCCAGAACTCCGGCCTGGGCCTGTCGATCAGCCGCCAGATCGTCGAAGCGCATGGCGGCACGCTGACGGCGGAAAACATCCCCGGCACCAAGCCGGGCGAGATCAAGGGCGCGCGCTTCGTGGTGACCCTGCCGGCCGAAGGCTGATCTCCGTTCCCAGACAGAAACGATCATGTCCGATCCTGCCGTGAAGTCCGAAAATATCCACGCAACGGCGATCCTGATCGGCGATCGCGGCGTCCTCATCACCGGGCCGTCCGGCGCCGGCAAGACGACGCTGGCGCTGACGCTCATCGATCATTGCCGGGTGCGCGGGCTGTTTTCGCGACTGATCGGCGACGACAGGCTGCTTGCCGCCCCGCGTCACGGGCGGCTGGTCTGCCGGGCGCCGGCCACCATCGCCGGTCTCGCCGAAGTGCCCGGCTTCATTCCGAGCCCGCTGCCGTTCGAGCCGGGCGGCGTGATCGACCTGCACGTCCGGCTGGTGCCGAAAGAGGAAATGGCCCGCTTCCAGGAAGAAATCAGCGAGCCGGTCGCGGGCTGCCTGGTGCCGCGCATCGATCTTGCGGAGCGCAATGTTGTCACAGGCGTGCCGGCCGTGATGGCGCGGCTGTCGATAGCGCCTTTTTCATGATCCGGGTCCGGATTTTTTGCTGCAATGCGTCAAAATGGACCGGGCCGTCGCAATTTTGGGCTTGTCAACCGGCCGTGCGTCGACAAGATAGCGCTCCCGCCGCCTGGAATGGTTGGCGAACATAAAATACGCCAGTAAAGCGGCGATGACGGGAGCCACCAAAGAATGATCGGACTCGTGCTCGTGACGCACGGTCAACTCGCCACCGAGTTCCGGCATGCCGTCGAACACGTGGTGGGGCCACAGGACAATTTCGAAACGGTCGCGATCGGCGCCGACGACGACATGGAGAAACGCCGGGCCGACATCGTCGACGCGGTGGCACGCGTCGACACCGGGGCCGGCGTCATCGTGCTCACCGACATGTTCGGCGGCACGCCTTCCAACCTCGCCATCTCGGTGATGGAATCGGGCCGCACCGAGGTCATCGCCGGCATGAACCTGCCGATGCTGATCAAGCTCTCCTCGGTCCGCAAGGGCGACAACATGGCCGCCGCGCTCGACGAGGCGCAGGCCGCAGGGCGCAAGTACATCAACGTCGCCAGCCAGCTTCTGAGCAGCAAATGAACGCCCATGCGCCGGAAAAAGACGAGGTTGTGCGTGAGTTCCCGATCGTCAACCAGCGCGGCCTGCATGCCCGCGCCTCGGCCAAGTTCGTCCAGGTCGCCAGCGGCTTCGACGCAACCATCCATGTCGAGAAGGACGGCGTGAAGGTCGGCGGCACCTCGATCATGGGCCTGATGATGCTGGCGGCAAGCCCCGGCTACTCGATCCGCGTCACCGCCACCGGTCCGCAAGCCGGTCCGGCCATGGACGCGCTGGAGCAATTGGTCGCCTCGCGCTTCGGCGAGGAAATCTGAAGGCCGCCGATCGCTGCTCGCATTGTCTCGAAAGACATGCACGAATAAAGATTTCTTTATATCCCATTGTCGTTTGGCAGCCGATCTGCTAGTCAGGCCGGCAATCCGCGCCCTCCATGCGCCGTCCCGGCGCCGGCGCGCTTTTGAAGACAATCACACCGGAGCACTGCCATGACGGGTAGCAAGGACTATGTGGTCGCCGACATTTCGCTTGCCGGCTGGGGCCGCAAGGAGATCGAGATCGCCGAAACCGAGATGCCGGGCCTGATGGCCTGCCGCGAGGAATTCGGCGACAAGAAGCCGCTCAAGGGCGCGCGCATCACCGGCTCGCTGCATATGACGATCCAGACCGCGGTGCTGATCGAGACGCTGAGAGCGCTGGGCGCCGATATACGCTGGGCCTCCTGCAACATCTTCTCCACCCAGGATCACGCCGCCGCGGCGATCGCCGAGGCCGGCATTCCGGTCTTCGCCATCAAGGGCGAGTCGCTGGAGGACTACTGGGATTACACCGACCGGATCTTCCAGTGGGCCGACGGCGGCACGTCCAACATGATCCTCGACGACGGCGGCGACGCCACCATGTACATCCTGCTCGGCGCGCGCGCCGAGGCGGGTGAGGACGTGCTGTCCAGTCCCGGCAGCGAAGAGGAAGAGATCCTGTTCGCCCAGATCAAGAAGCGCATGAAGGCTTCGCCGGGCTTCTTCGCCAAGCAGAAGGAAGCGATCCGCGGCGTCACCGAGGAGACGACCACCGGCGTCAACCGCCTCTACCAGCTGCAGAAGAAAGGCCTGCTGCCCTTCCCGGCGATCAACGTCAACGACTCCGTCACCAAGTCGAAGTTCGACAATAAATACGGCTGCAAGGAATCGCTGGTCGACGGCATCCGCCGCGGCACCGACACGATGATGGCCGGCAAGGTCGCGGTCGTCTGCGGCTATGGCGACGTCGGCAAGGGCTCGTCGGCCTCGCTGCGCGGCGCCGGCGCTCGCGTCAAGGTGACCGAGGTAGACCCGATCTGCGCGCTGCAGGCGGCGATGGACGGCTACGAAGTGGTCACGCTGGAAGACGCAGCCCCCACCGCCGACATCGTCATCACCACCACCGGCAACAAGGACGTCGTCACGCTCGACCATATGCGGGCGATGAAGGACATGGTGATCGTCGGCAACATCGGCCACTTCGACAACGAGATCCAGGTGGCGTCTCTGCGCAACCTGAAATGGACCAACGTCAAGCCGCAGGTGGACATGATCACCTTCCCGGACGGCAAGCGGATGATCCTTCTGTCCGAAGGCCGCTTGCTCAACCTGGGCAACGCCACGGGCCATCCGAGCTTCGTCATGTCGGCTTCGTTCACCAACCAGGTGCTGGCTCAGATCGAGCTCTTCACCAAGCACGGCCAGTACCAGAACCAGGTCTATGTGCTGCCCAAGCACCTCGATGAGAAGGTGGCGCGGCTGCATCTCGACAAGCTTGGCGCGCGCCTCACCGAGCTCTCTTCCGAGCAGGCGGCCTATATCGGCGTGAGGCCGCAGGGCCCGTTCAAGCCTGAGCACTACCGCTATTAACCAAAACGAAAATATCTACAACATATTGAAGCCGGGTGTTGACTTTCTGCCCGGCTTCATTTTTTGCACCTGTGATTCTTCACGCCGATTCCGGCAGGCGTTATTGTTGTGATTCGCGGTCCGGGGACAGTTGGGCCGGGGACGCATTCAGGGCGGTCTTGCATTCAAGCGGCGAAGAGGACCAAGACATGCCGGGGGATAACCCGCCACGCGCGGGAAAGGCCGTTTCCGGCGGCCACGAGGATTCGATCACGAGCGGCTCCGCCGCGGCGGGCGGAGCTCTCTCATGGCGTGCCGGCGCCCGTCTCGGCACGCTCCTTGCCACCGCCATGTCTGCCGCCCCATTGCTTAGCATTGCGGCGCATGCCGATACCGGCGTGGCCGCGGCGGTCAGCACGGTCGAGGTGATGCAACTTGCGATGTTTGCCGGCGTCATGGGGGCAGCCCTTGTCTCGGCCATCTTCCTGATCCGCGAGCGGGCACGGACGGCGTCGCAAAATGTCCAGCTCAGGGCGCGAATCGCCGACGTCAACGCGGCCCTGCAGCGCTCCGAGGCGCTGCTCAATTTGCGCGACCAGCGCGTCGTCGTGTGGAGTTCCGAGATCAAGAAACCGGAGCTGATCGGCAGCCTGCCGCTCGAAAGCGGCGCACCGGACGAGCGGTCCGCCTTCCTCGCTTTCGGCCGCTGGCTGATGCCGCGCTCCGCCGCGGCGCTCGAGAACGCCATAGCGGCGCTGCGCGACCAAGCGAAAACTTTCGATCTCGTAATCGAAACGCAAGCGGGCATGCCGCTGGAGGTGCATGGCCGCAAGAGCGCCGCGCATGTCTTGGTCCGCTTCATATCGCTGTCGGAAACGCTGCGCAGCCAGGCCCGGCTGAAGGTCGAGAATCAGCGGCTCAGCGCCGACTACGATACCATGCTCGGCCTGCTCGACGCGCTGAAGATGCCGACATGGCTGCGGGCGGCCGACGGGCGGCTGAAATGGGTCAACCGCGCCTATGCCGAGGCGGTCGAAGCGGAAAGCGCGGAGGCCGCCGTGCGCGAAGCCAAGGAGTTCCTCGGCGGACAGGCGCGCGAGCAGATTGCCGAACAGCACAAGTCGCGCCCCGTCTTCGAGCAGACATTGTCCACGGTCATCGAGGGTGATCGCCACATGTTTTCGGTCACCGACTTTGCGAGCGCCGACGGCTCGGCGGGGCTCGCCTGCGACATCAGCGCGATCGAGACGATCCGCGCCGAATATGAGCGCACCGTGCGCAGCCATGCCGACACGCTCGACCAGCTCAACACGGCGGTGGCGATCTTCGATACGGATGAAAACCTGCGCTTTTTCAACCAGGCATTCCAGAAACTGTGGGGCCTGGACGGCGGCTTCCTGCACAGCGCCCCCTCCAACGCGCTGCTGCTCGACCGGCTGCGCAGCGAAGGCAAGATCGCCGAACAGCCGGAATGGCGGCGCTGGAAGGAGAACCTGCTCGGCGCCTATCGCGCCGTCGAATCGCAGGAGCATTGGTGGCACCTGCCGGACGGCAAGACGATCCGCGTGGTGGCCAACCCGCAGCCCAAGGGCGGCGTCACCTGGGTGTTCGAGAATCTGACCGAGAAGATGGACCTCGAAAGCCGCTACCAGACCGCCGTGCGTGTGCAGGGCGAGACGCTGGACAATCTGGCGGAGGGCGTGGCGGTGTTCGGCCCGGACGGACGGCTGCGCCTGTCCAACCCCGCCTTTATCGCGCTGTGGGGGCTGGCGCCGGACGCGATCAAGGCTAACGTGCATGTCTCGGCGATCCGCGATCTTTGCGACCAACGCGCGGCAGACAGTCCGTGGGGCGGCTTCGTCGCCGCCATCACCGGCTTCGACGACGAACGCCGCGACCGCCACGGCCAGGCGGAACTCGTCAACGGCACGGTGCTGAGCTATGCCGTGATCCACCTGCCCAACGGGCAAGTGATGATGACCTTTGTCGACGTCACCGACACCGTCAATGTCGAGCGGGCGCTGAAGGACAGGAACGAGGCGCTGGAGAAGTCAGACCAGTTGAAGAACGAGTTCGTGCAGCACGTCTCCTACGAACTGCGCT
The DNA here is from genome assembly GCF_003952605.1 of Mesorhizobium sp. M1A.F.Ca.IN.022.06.1.1. Taxonomy (NCBI): domain Bacteria; kingdom Pseudomonadati; phylum Pseudomonadota; class Alphaproteobacteria; order Hyphomicrobiales; family Phyllobacteriaceae; genus Mesorhizobium; species Mesorhizobium sp. M1A.F.Ca.IN.022.06.1.1. The sequence goes on from NZ_CP034455.1 coordinate 2,991,879, forward strand.
CGCCGCTGACCAACATCATCGGCTTCACCGAACTGCTGTCGCTGCCGACGACGGGACCGCTGACGCCGAAGCAGCGCGAATATGTCGAGCATGTCGGCTCGTCGTCCTCGGTGCTGCTCACCATCGTCAACGACATACTGGATCTCGCGACGGTCGATGCCGGCATCATGCAGCTCGACATTTCCGAGATGAGTATCGACAGGACGATCGCTGCGGCCGCCGAGCTGGTCGCGGACCGGCTGGAGGAGCATCAGATCAAGCTCAAGGTCGACGCTGCATCGGCGCCGAAGAGCTTCCACGGCGACGAGATCCGGGTCCGCCAGATCCTCTACAATCTCTTGAGCAATGCCGCAAATTATGCGCCAGCGGCGAGCACGATCACGCTCACTTGCCGTCAGATGGCCGACGGCGTCGAATTCTCGGTGCATGACGACGGCCCGGGCATGCCGCCGGACGTGCTGGAATCGGTCTTCCGACGCTTCGAGCCGCGCGCCAATGGCGGCCGCCGACGCGGCGCCGGGTTGGGACTGTCAATCGTCAAGAGCTTCGTCGAATTGCACGGCGGAACGGTGCGTATAGAGACCGGAGCGGACAAGGGCACGACCGTGATCTGCACCTTCCCGGAGACGCCCTCCGGCGGCATCCGCGAAGCGGCCGAGTAACGCGCTTTGGCAGAAATGGTGTTGGAACGTTTTCTCGCCGACGAGGCGGCGACCGCAAGGCTTGGCGAAGACCTTGCCATGGCGCTGCGGCCTGGCGACGCGATTGCGCTGAAAGGCGATCTCGGCGCCGGCAAGTCGACGCTGGCCCGCGCGCTCATCCGGGCGCTCGCTGACGACGCCGGCCTCGAAGTGCCAAGCCCGACCTTCACGCTGGTGCAGAGCTACGAGACGCGGGTACCCGTGCGCCATTTCGACCTCTACCGCCTGTCCTCGCCGGACGAGCTCGACGAGCTCGGCCTCGACGACGCGCTGGCGCAGGGAGCGGCACTGATCGAATGGCCGGAACGAGCCGGCGACCAGCTGCCGGCAAATGCGCTCCAGGTAGAGCTTATCGAGCAGGGCGCCGGTCGGGCGGCAAGGATCTCCGGACAGGGAGCCGCCTTCGAGCGCGCGGCGCGCTCGCTGGCGATGCGTGATTTCCTGGCCTCCGCCGGCTGGGGCGAAGCGAGCCGACGTCATTTCGTCGGCGATGCGTCCGCGCGCTCCTACGAGATCGCCTCGCTTCCCGGCCAGGCGCCGCGCGTGCTGATGAACTCGCCGCGCCTGGTGCTCGGTCCGCCGGTGCGCGACGGCAAGCCTTACGCCGTGATCGCTCACACCGCACAATCGGTCACCGCCTTCGTCGCCATCGACCGCGCGCTTCTCGCCGCCGGCGTCAGCGTGCCGCTTATCCATGCGCAGGACCTCGACCAGGGCTTTCTGCTGCTCGAACATCTCGGCTCGGAAGGATTTTTGGGCGGCGACGGCCAGCCGATCGCCGAGCGCTATAAGGCAGCGGCGGAGTTGCTCGCCATGATGCATGGCAAGGCCTGGCCGGACCGCATGGAGGCCGCGCCGGGCGTATACCACGACGTTCCGCCCTTTGACCGCGAGGCGATGCTGATCGAGGCCGACCTTCTGGTCGATTGGTATGTGCCGATGGTCACCGGCGAGCCGGCAAGCGATGCATTGCGGGCCGGCTATCATAACGCATGGAACGCGGTGCTCGACCGGCTCGAGGGCCAGGAATACACGCTGATGCTGCGCGACTTGCATTCGCCCAACATCATCTGGCGGGCAGAGCGTTCCGGCCTCGATCGGCTCGGCATCGTCGACGTGCAGGACGCGCTGATTGGCCCGGCGGCTTACGACGTCGCCTCTTTGGCCATGGATGCGCGTGTCACCGTCTCGACCGAGATCGAGCGGCGGACGGTCGAAGCCTATGTCGCGGCGCGGCGTTCGGCCGGCGCCTTCGACGAAGCCGGCTTCGCCGAGGCCTATGCGATCATGGCGGCGCAGCGCAATTCGAAGATCCTCGGCATCTTCGTGCGGCTCGAAAAGCGCGACGGCAAGCCCTACTATCTGAAGCACCTGCCGCGCATTCGCGACTATCTGAGGCGGGCGCTGGCGCACCCGGCGCTTGCCGGCCTGAAGGAACTTTACATGGCCCACGGCCTGCTCGAGGAGCGCTCGCCATGAAGCCGAAGACCGCGATGGTGCTTGCGGCCGGTCTCGGCAAGCGCATGCGGCCGATCACCGACACGATGCCGAAGCCGCTGGTGACGATCGCCGGCAAGACCTTGCTCGACTGGGGGTTGGACAGCCTGGAAGCCGCCGGCGTCGCCAGCGCCGTCGTCAACGTTCACTACCTGCCGGAGCAGATCATCGCCCATGTCGCTGGCCGCCAGGCGCCGAAGATCGTCATTTCGGACGAGCGCGCGGGCCTGCTGGACTCGGCCGGCGGCATCGTCAAGGCGCTGCCGCTCCTGGGGAGCGAGCCCTTCTACATCATCAATGCCGATACGTTCTGGATCGACAGCGGCGAGCCCAGCCTCGAGCGCCTTGCCCTTGCATGGGACGCCGCCAGAATGGATATTCTGCTGATGCTCACCGATCTCGACTCAGCGATCGGACACTGCGTCGGCACCGATTTCCTCGTGGCGCCGGACGGCGCGCTGCGCCGTTCCAAAGGCGACCCTGCCGGCTTGATCTATGCCGGTGCCGCGATCATCGATCCGCGCATCTTCAAGGATGCGCCCGAAGGCCCGCATTCGATCAACGCCTATTTCGACAAGGCAATCGACGCCGGCCGCCTGTTCGGCATGAAGATGAGAGGCCGCTGGATCACCGTCGGGACGCCGGACGCCATTCCGGCGGCCGAAGCGGCGGTCACCGGCGCGCCCGCGACCGCATCGGCCCAAAAATCGGGTCCGATTTTTGGAAAGCACGATGCGTAGACTCAAAGAGTTAGATCGTCGTTTGTGCGCCCAAACGGGCGCACAAAGATCTAATGCGGTATGAGCGGCTCGCGCCGCGTCTTTTCCATCCCGTCCGGAGCGCCGTTCCTGCCGACGCTGGCGGAGGCGTTGCTCGAAGGCCGCCTGATCCCAACCTTCCGCTTCGACGGCGAGCCGCTGGCGCTGGCTGACGCGACCATCTATGTGCCGACGCGGCGCGCGGCGCGCGCCCTGCGCGGCGCCTTCGTCGACATGCTCGGCAGACGCTCGGCCATCTTGCCGACGGTGCGGCCGCTCGGCGAGTTCGACGAGGACGAGGCCGCCTTTGACGCCGAGGCGGCACCGGCAATAGACCTCGCACCGCCGATCGCCGCGCAGGAAAGGCTGCTGTTGCTGGCGCCGCTGGTGCGTGCCTGGAAGGAAAGCCTGCCGGCGCACGTCCGGGCGCGCTTCAACGAGGAGTTCGTTGTGCCGACCTCGGCCGCCGACGCCATCTGGCTTTCGCGCGACCTTGCCCGGCTGATGGACGAGATCGAGACCGAGGGGACGGATTGGGCGAAGCTCGCCACGCTGGTCACCGGCAACCTTGCGGGCTGGTGGCAGGTGACGCTCGATTTCCTCGGCATCGTCACCGACAACTGGCCGGAGTTGCTCAAAGAGCGTGACCGCTCCAATCCGGCCGCGCACCGCAGCGCGCTGATCCGGCTGGAAGCGGCGCGGCTGAAGCGCAGTCCGCCGACCGGACCGGTGATCGCCGCCGGTTCGACCGGCTCCATTCCAGCCACGGCCGAGCTGCTTGCCGTGATCGCCGGCTTGCCGAACGGCGCCGTCGTGCTGCCCGGGCTCGACCGCGAGCTCGACGACGCGTCCTTCGCGGCGATAACCGCGCCCGGCGCGCGGCCGGCAACACTTGGTCACCCACAATACGGCCTCGCCAAGCTGATCGGCAGCATTGGCATTGAGCGCCGCGATGTCGAGGAGATCGGCGCTGCGTCAAGACCGCTTGCATTACGCGCCGCCCTTGTCGGCGAGGCGCTGCGGCCGGCCGAGACCACCGAGCTTTGGACGGAGTCGCGGCCGCGTTTCCCGGTCAGCGATGTCGAGCAGGCGCTGGCCGGCGTGACGCTGGTCGAGGCTGCCAATGAGCGCGACGAGGCGGCAGCGATTGCCATTGCGCTTAAGCGCGCAGTGGAAATGCCGGGCAAGCGCGCGGCACTCGTCACCGGCGACCGCGCCCTGGCGCGACGCGTCTCGGCCGAGTTGCTACGCTTCGGCGTCGTCGCTGACGATTCCGGCGGCACGCCGCTAGCCAACACGCCGGCCGCCAGCCTGCTCAGGTTGGCGCTAGGCGCAGCATTCCGGCCAGGCGATCCGGTGGGTCTATTGTCGCTGCTCAAGCATCCGCTGCTTGGCCTCGGTCTCGAACGCCAGAGCGTGCGCAAGGCTGCCGAGCTGATCGAGCTGGTGGCGCTGCGCGGCGGCACCGGCCGGCCGGACGTCGCTTCCCTCGACGCGCTTTTCGAGACGCGGCTCGCGGGCCTTGGCGGCGACAGCCGTCAGCCCTTCTGGTTCCAGCGCCTCACGGTACGCGGTATCGAAGAGGCGCGGGCAGTGCTCAATCGCCTCACCGATGCGCTATCCCCGCTCACTGCGATGCGCGGCGAGAAGGATGCCGATATCGCGACATTGACGCGGGCGAGCGTCGTGGCGCTGGAAGGTCTCGGCCGCGCGGCCGATGGCAGCCTGACCAGCCTCTATGCCGGCGACGCCGGCGAGAAGCTCGCCGAGCTGCTGCGCGGGCTGGTTGCCGTGTCATCGCCGTTTATGATCGGTGCGGGCGAATGGCCCGACGTGATGGAGGCGCTGCTCGCGCCGGAAACGGTCAAGCCGGCGCAAGGCACCGACCGCAACATCGCCATCTGGGGCGCGCTGGAAGCTCGCCTGCAAAGCGTCGACACGCTGGTCATCGGCGGCCTCAATGAAGGGGTCTGGCCGCGCAAGCCCGAGAGCGACCGGTTCATGTCGCGGCTGATGAAGACCGGCATCGATCTCGAGCCGCCGGAGCGGCGCATCGGCCTGGCCGCGCATGATTTCCAGATTGCGATGGGTACTGAAACGGTGGTGCTGACGCGCTCGGCCCGATCCGGCGACGCGCCGGCGGTGCCGTCGCGCTGGCTGCAGCGCATCGTCACCTTCATCGGCAAGGACCAGGCGACGGCAGTTCGCCGGCGCGGCGACGCGCTGCTTGCCTGGGCGCGCGCGCTCGATGCCGGCGACAGGAAGGATTTCGCGTCTCGCCCACAGCCGAAACCGCCGCTGCACCTGCGGCCACAGCATTTCTCGGTCACCGAGATCGAGACGCTGCGCCGCGACCCCTATGCGATCTATGCCAGGCGGATTCTCAGCCTGATGCCGCTCGACCCGGTGATCCGCGACCCCGGCGCTGCCGAACGCGGCACGCTGTTCCACGAAATCCTGCATTTGTTCTCGCGAAGGATGGAGGATCCGAGGGCGCCGGGCGCCCTGGCAGCCCTCATCGAGGCCGGTCGCGCGTGCTTTGCCGACGCGGCACTTCCGCCCGATATCGAGGCGGTGTGGTGGCCGCGCTTCGAAAAGCTCGCGGAAAACATCATCGAATGGGAGCATACCCGCGCCGACGCCGTCGCCCGGCGCTATGCGGAGGAACGCGCCGAAAAGACCGTTATCGGCCGCACCGGCATCACGCTTTCGGGCTATGCCGACCGGGTCGACCTTCTCGCCGGCGGCATGGCCGACATCCTCGACTACAAGACCGGTTCCTCGCCTTCGAAGGCGCAGGCGCATACGCTTCTGTCGCCGCAGCTGGCACTCGAGGGCGCGCTGCTTCGGCGGGGCGCCTTCAAGGAGCTCGGCATCTGCGAGCCCTCGCAGCTTGCCTTCGTGCGGCTGAAGCCGAACGGTGAGGTGTTCGAGGAATCGATCCTCGAATACAACCGCAAGCCGAAGACCGCCAACGAGCTTGCCGAGGAAGCGTGGGCGCGGCTGGAAAGGCTGCTGTTCCACTATGCTGACCCGACCACCGGCTATCTGTCACGCGCGCTGCCGTTCCGCGAAGGCGAGGCCGATGGCGACTACGACCATCTGGCGCGCGTGCTGGAATGGTCGGCCGGCGGCGCAAGCGAGGACGAGGCGGAAGGATGAGATATCCGATCCCCTCCGACACCGCCGCCAGCCAGGCGCGCGCTTCCGATCCGCAAAATTCCGCCTGGGTCTCGGCCAATGCCGGCTCGGGCAAGACCCATGTGCTGGCGCAACGCGTCATCCGGCTTCTGCTCAACGGCACCGATCCGTCGAAGATCCTGTGCCTGACCTACACGCGCGCCGCCGCCGCCAACATGTCGAACCGCGTGTTCTCGACGCTGTCGGAATGGACGGCGCTTCCCGACGCCGAGCTCGCGACACGGATAGCCGCGCTCGACGGGCGGTCGGCCGATCGCGATACGATGCGGCGCGCGCGCCGATTGTTTGCCGAGGCGCTGGAAACGCCGGGCGGCCTGAAAATTCAGACCATCCACGCCTTCTGCGAATCGGTGCTGCATCAGTTCCCGCTGGAAGCCAACATCCCGGCGCATTTCGAGATGCTCGACCCGCAGATGGAGGCCTCGCTTTTCGCTGATGCGCGACGCGACATGATCTCGGGTGCCGGCACCGGTGTCGAAGGCCTGGCGGAAGCCTTTGCCACGGTGCTGGAGCGCGGCGGCGAGTTCGGGCTCGACATCCTGCTCTCCGAGATCGTCGGCAAGCGCGACGAACTGCGCGCCTTTATGGAAAAGCTGGGCAAGGACCGGGACTTCCGGCTGCTGTTCGCCGAATTCGGCTTCAAACCCGGACAGACGGCAGCCGGCATTGCCGCTTCGGTCTGGCCGCTGCCGGGCTTTGCGCCGAGCCAGTTCGCTGAATTCGGGCGCGCCGCCGAAGCCGCCGACGCGCGGCAGGTGCTGAACAACGTGCTGCCCTATGCGCAGACCGCTTTTGCCGAAGCCGATCCTATCAGGCGACTGCGACTGCTCGCCAAGGCATTTCTGCGCTCCGATGGCGACCCTTACGATCCACCGAAAATCTTCAAGAAAGCGCTGGTGGACAGGCTGCCCGACCTGCCCGAGCGCTATCTCGCGGCGGCCAAGGCGATCCTCGATGTATCGGACCGGCTGGGGCTGTTCCGCATGCTCGAAGGCACGGCCGCCGCGCTCACCGTCGCCGGCTGGCTGATCGCCCGCTACGAGCAGCTGAAGCGAAGCCGCGGTTTCCTCGACTTCAACGATTTGATCACCCGCACGGCCAGCCTGCTGTCGCGGCCCGATGCCGGGCCGTGGGTGCAGTTCAAGCTCGACCAGGGCATCGACCATATCCTGCTCGACGAGGCGCAGGACACCAGTCCCGACCAGTGGGAGGTGGTGAAGAAGCTGACGGAAGAGTTCTTCGCCGGGCTAGGCCAGCGCGAGACGGTGCGGCGCACGGTGTTCGCCGTCGGCGACGAGAAACAGTCGATCTACTCCTTCCAAGGCGCGGCGCCCGATTCCTTTGCCGAAAGCCGGCTTTTGTTTGCCGGGCGGGTGCGCGACGCGGAGGCTTCGTTTGCCGACCTGAAGCTCACCTGGTCGTTCCGCTCGAGCGACGACGTGCTTGCCGCCGTCGACCGCGTCTTCGCCGAGCCAGGCGTGCGGCGCGGCATCAGCCACGATCCCGATCCGCTCAGCCACAAGGCGATCCGCACCGATGCGCCGGGCTATGTCGAGGTGTGGCCCTCGATCGGCGCCGAAATGGTCGATGAGCCCGACGACTGGACCTTGCCGGTCAACCACGCCAGCGCGCCCGCCGTGCGCGTGGCCGAACATGTGGCAACGACGATCCAGAACTGGCTGCGCAACGGCGAGGCCATCGAAGGCAAAGGCCGCAAGCTGACCGCCGGCGACATCCTGGTGCTGGTGCGCAAGCGCGATCGCTTCGTGCACGCGCTGTCGCGCAGCCTCAAGAACCGGCAGATCCCGGTTGCCGGCGCGGACAGGCTGAGCCTTCCCGGCCATATCGCCGTGCAGGACCTGATCGCGCTCGGCCATTTTTTGATTCAGCCGGAGGACGACTTGTCCCTGGCCGCCGTGCTGCGCAGCCCGATCTTCGAGGTTTCCGAGGAGACGTTGCTCACGCTCGCTGGCGAGCGGCCAAAGGGCCAGTCGCTGATCGCCTCGCTCCGGCAGCATGCCGGCGGAGACGAGGTCTTGGCCGCCGTTGTTAGCCGGCTCGATGGCTGGGCGACTGAGGTGGCGTTCAAGCCGGTGTTTGAATTCTATGCCGCCGCGCTTTCGCGTGACGGCCTGCGCCGCAAGATGACGGCCCGGCTCGGGCCGGAAGCCGGCGACATCCTCGACGAGTTCCTGAGTTTCTGCCTGGCTGAGGAACGTACCGGCCTGCCGGGGCTGGAATCCTTCCTCTCGACGCTGGAAAACAGCGGGCCGGAGATCAAGCGCGAGATGGACCAGACCCGCAACGAGGTGCGCGTCATGACCGTGCACGCCGCCAAGGGCCTGGAGGCGCCGGTCGTCTTCCTGGTCGACGGCGGCTCGGCGCCGTTCAGCGACCAGCACCTGCCGCGGCTGATGGCCTTCGAAAGCTCGGGCGCTGATTGGAAGGGCAAGGGCTATCTCTGGCGCTCGGCGAGTGACGTCGTCAACGGCGTTTCGAAAGCGGCCTCGGCGCGGGCGCGCGCGCTTGCCGACGACGAATACCGGCGGCTGCTCTATGTCGGCATGACGCGCGCCGAGGACCGGCTGATCGTCTGCGGCTATCACGGCAAGCGCGCGCCGAGCACCGGCACCTGGCATTCGATTGTCAGCCGGGCACTGCTGGGTGCGCCGGAAAGCGCTGAGCGGCGGCATCCGGCGACACCCGACGTGGCGGTGCATCGCTTCCATATGACCAAGCTGCCGCCGATGGCGCTCAATCAGGCTGAGGAGACGATACCGTTCGATCATGCCGCGCCGCTGCCGGACGGCCTGTTCCGGCCGCTGCCACCCTATGAGGACTTGCCGCGGCCGCTCTCGCCTTCAGGCGCCTCGGCGCTGATCGACGAAGCGACGGAAAGCTTGCCCGACACGCGCTCACCGGTGCTCGATGCGGAAACCGAACCCGGCTTTGCGGTGATGCGCGGGCTTGCACTGCACAAATTGCTGCAGATGCTGCCCGGCATCGCCGAGGACGAGAGGCGGAGCGCGGCCGAACGCTATCTGGCGCGCGCCGGCGCCGACTGGCCGGCCGAAGAGCGCGACACCGCGCTGGAAGCCGTGCTTTCCATCCTGTTCGACAGAAGCTTCGGGGCGCTGTTCTCGCCGTCCTCGCGGGCGGAAGTCGCCATCATGGGCAGCCTGGAGGTGAAGGGCAAGCTGCGCTCCATCTCCGGCAAGATCGACAGGCTGGCGGTCACTGCGGAAACGGTCTCGATCGTCGACTACAAGACCAACCGGCCGGCGCCGGCCAGCCTGGCCGAAGTGCCGCCGGCCTATGTCCTGCAGCTTGCGCTCTACCGCGCGCTGCTTCAGCCGCTCTATCCGGGCCGCACGGTGACGGCCGCGCTGCTGTTCACCGAGGCGCCGCGCCTGATCGAGCTGCCGGCAGCGGCCATGGACGGTGCCCTTGCCCGACTCACGGGAGCGTGACACAAGAACTGCTTGAACATCGCCACCACAGCCACCACATTTGGTGCAACCCGAGTTTTCGAAAGGATTTCAGCATGGCCACCGTCAAGGTCGACAAGGGCAATTTCCAGGCCGATGTGCTCAATGCCAAGGAGCCGGTCGTGGTGGATTTCTGGGCTGAGTGGTGCGGTCCGTGCAAGATGATCGCCCCGGCTTTGGAAGACATCGCCAAGGAGCTCGGCTCGAAGGTGAAGGTCGCCAAGCTCAACATCGACGAGAATCCCGAGTTGGCCGCCCAGTACGGCGTGCGCTCGATCCCGACGCTGATGATCTTCAAGGGCGGCGAAGTGGCCGACATGAAGGTGGGTGCGGCGCCGAAGACGGCGCTGTCGCACTGGATCAATGGCAGCCTCGCCTGAGCCAATCCGAATATCAGAAAGATCGAGCCCGGCCATTGCGCCGGGCTTTTTCCTTGGCGCCATCGCTGACGGCGCTCTGGCCCTGACGCTTCGGGCAGCCATCTCCTTTCCTTAAGAAAAGGAGAGTCCCATGACCGGAACAGCCAAGGCCACAGTTCACGTCGACAATGAGCGCGTGATCGTCACCGAATACCGTTTCGCCCCGGGCGCCAACACCGGCTGGCACCGCCATGGCCACGACTATGTCATCGTGCCGCTGATGGACGGCAAGGTGAAGCTGGTGACCAAGGACGGCGAATCCTTCGCGGAGATGAAGCAAGGCGCGCCCTATTTCCGCCGGGAAGGCGTCGAGCACGATGTCATCAACGCCAATGACGGCGAATACGCCTTCATCGAGATCGAGCTCAAATAACCTTCGAGGCAGGCGCCGCTACCAATCGGCGACGCGATCGCCGCCGATGAATTGCGCGCTTTTGGCCGTGTATTCGAACAGCTCGATCTTGACGCCGTTGGGGTCTTTGATCCAGGCCTGCCAGGTGCCGTCGCAAGCGAGCTTCTTCGCCGTCACCTCGACCGCTTTCGACCGGATATGGGCGATCGCGGCGTCCATGTCTTCCACCTCCAGGCAGAAGTGGTTGATCTGGTTCGCCTCGCTGTAGCGGGCTTCGGCCTTCTCGAACACCTCGACATGGCTGCGGCCGCCGCAATCGAGATAGAAACCGAAGATCTTGCCGTCGCGCAGGAAGTTGAGCCGGGTGTCCATGCCGAGCACATCCCGGTAGAAGCCGCGCGTCGCCTCAAGGTCATGCGCGAAGATGCAGACATGGGCCAGCTGGTTCACCTTGATCACGATTGCTCCTCGCGACTGCCTCGGCGCTATCAGGTCGGCGGCGTGCCGTTCTCGTCCAGCACAGCGCCGGCGAAATAGAGCGAGCCGCCGATGAGGATGCGCGGCGCCGGACCGTCCCAGCTGTCGCGCAGCAGCATAAGCGCATCGGCGACGGAGTTGACCGGCTCGGCCGACAGGCCGGCCTCGGTGGCGCGCAGCGCGAGCTCGTCATTGGGCACCCCGGCATCGCTCTTGCTCACCGGCACCGTGTAGACATGGCGGGCAAGCCCCTTGAAGGCGCTGAAATAGCCGGTCTGGTCCTTGGTGTTGATCATGCCGGCGATAAGGATCAGCGGGCGCGGGTTCTTTTCCTCCTGCTCGGCCAGCGCTTCGGCGATGACGACGCCGGCGCCCGGATTGTGGCCGCCGTCGAGCCAGATCTCGGCGCCCTTTGGGGCAAGCTCAACCAGCCTGCCCTGCGTCAGCTTTTGCATCCGGGCCGGCCACGTGGTGCTGGTCATCGCTTTTTCGGCAGCCCGATGGCTTATCTCGAAGCCGGCGGCCTTGACCGCGGCGATCGCCGCGGCGGCATTGGCGAACTGATGCCGACCGGGCAGGCGCGGCAGCGGCAGGTCCATCAGACCGTCCTCGTCCTGATAGACCATGCGGCCGTTCTCCTCGAAGGCCAGGAAATCCTGACCGTAGACAACGGTCGGGCAATCCAGCCGCTCGGCGGTCTCGATCAGCACCTCCAGCGCGGTCTCGCTTTCCTGCGCGCCGATCACCACCGGGCAGCCGCGCTTCATGATGCCGGCCTTTTCGGCCGCGATCAGCTCAACGCGGTCGCCGAGATAGGCTTCGTGATCCATCGACACCGGCATGATCACCGAGACGGCAGGCCGCGAAATGACATTGGTGGCATCGAAGCGGCCGCCGAGCCCGACCTCGATGATCGCCGCCTCGGCCGGATGCTCGGAAAACAGGATGAAGGTGACGGCGGTGAGGATCTCGAAAACGGTGATCTTCTGGCCTTGATTGGCCTTGGCGACGCGCGCGATGGCCTCGGCAAAGACATCGTCGTCGACCAGCTTGCCGCCGCCCTCGGCGGCCAGCCGGTAGCGCTCGTGCCAGTTTACCAGGTGCGGCGAGGTGTGCAAGTGGACGAGATGACCGGCCGCCTCCAGCAGCGCCCGCGAGAAGGCGGCGCAGGAGCCCTTGCCGTTGGTGCCGGCGATGTGGATGACCGGCGGCAGCCGGTCCTGCGGGTTGCCGAGACGCTCGAGCAGGCGGGCGATGCGGTCCAGCGAAAGGTCGAAACCTTTCGGATGAAGCGTCATCAGATGTTCGATTTCACGATCGGCGGCGAGCGTTGTCATGGCGGAATCCTAGAACATTTGCGGCGAAAGAACAGGATCGCCTTCAATGCCTTTCGTTCGTGTGCAATTCCGGACGCAAAACCGCTACGCACTCTTGCTGGAATTGCTCTGGCGCATGAGCCCGTACCGGGATCGGTTTTGGAAAGGGATCATGCGCAAACAGCTACTGCGCAGCGCAGCTGGCGCCATCGCGGTGGGCGGCAAACGGTGTCGCGTCAGGCCTGCGGCCGGGCTTCGGCGTTGACGACCGCCGGCGGCAGGATCTCAGGCTCCAATGGCTTCTCGGCCACTGGGGTCTTGAGCAGCATCTTCAACAATCGTGCGATGGTCGGGCGCATCTCCAGACGCGAGACCACCATGTCGACCATGCCGTGTTCCATCAGATATTCGGCGCGCTGGAAGCCGTCGGGGAGCTTCTCGCGGATCGTCTGCTCGATGACGCGCGGGCCGGCGAAGCCGATCAGCGCGCCGGGCTCGGCGATGTGAACGTCGCCCAGCATGGCATAGGACGCGGTCACGCCGCCGGTGGTGGGGTTGGTCAGCACCACGATATAGGGCAGGCCGGCTTCCTTCAGCCGGTCGACGCCGACCGTGGTGCGCGGCAATTGCATCAGCGAGAGGATGCCCTCCTGCATGCGGGCGCCGCCCGAGGCGGCGAACAGGATCAGCGGCCGCCTGCGCTGCAAAGCGACCTCGAAGGCATGGACGATGGCCTCGCCCGCGGCCATGCCGAGCGAGCCGCCCATGAAGGCGAAGTCCTGCACGGTAACCACCACCGGCAGACCTTCGATGGTGCCGACTGCGTTAAGAATCGCGTCCTCGAGGCTTGTCTTGGCCTTCGCCTCTTTCAGCCGATCGGTGTAGCGCTTCTCATCGCGGAACTTCAGCGGATCCTGCACGACCTTGGGGTTTTCCAGCGTCTCGTATCTGCCGTCGTCGAAGAAGTATTTCAGCCGCTCCTTGGCCGAGATCTTCATATGGTGGCCGGAAGACGGGATGACGAACTGGTTGGATTCGAGGTCCTTGTGGAAGATCATCTCGCCGGTCTCGGGATCCTTGATCCAGAGATTTTCCGGCATGTCGGTGCGCCGGCCGAGCATCGAATTGATCTTCGGTCGAACGTAGTTGGTGATCCAGTTCATCGCTTCGGCTCCTGTCCCGACGAAGAGACGTCCAGCAATTCCAGGAAAAGTGTGCGGCGGTTTTCCGTCCGGAATCGCGTAAAAACAAATAGTCAGACTATTCGGCGGCAGCAAGGCGGGCCGAGCGGACGCCCTGGGCAAGCCCGCTGACCAGCGTGGCGACCGCTTCGGCCGGATCGGCGGTCTTCTCGCCCTTGGGCCCGAGCACATTGGCGACCGCGTTGACAATCGCCGTGCCGACGACGACGCCGTCGGCGGAGGCGCCGATGGTACGCGCCTGCTCGGCGGTCTTGACGCCGAAGCCGACGCAGACCGGCAGCGCGGTGTGACCCTTGATGCGTTTGACCGCCGCCGACACCTTGGCAGTGTCGGCCAAGGCCGAGCCGGTGATGCCCGTCATCGACACGTAGTAGACGAAGCCGGAGGTGTTCTCGAGCACCTTCGGCAGGCGCTTGTCGTCGGTGGTCGGCGTCGCCAGGCGGATGAAATTGATGCCCGCCTTCAGCGCCGGAACGCAGAGCTCCTCGTCCATTTCCGGCGGCAGGTCGACAACGATCAGGCCGTCGATGCCGCTCGCCTTGGCGTCAGCCAGGAAACGATCGACGCCGTAAATGTAGATCGGGTTGTAGTAGCCCATCAGCACGATCGGCGTTTCGTCGTCGCCGGCGCGGAATTCGGACGCCATCTTCAGCGTCTTGACCAGCGTCTGGCCGCCTTTCAGCGCCCTGAGACCCGCCGCCTGAATGGCCGGACCGTCAGCCATCGGATCGGAGAACGGCATGCCGAGCTCGATGACATCGCTGCCGGCGCCGGGAAGCGCCTTCATGATAGCCAAAGATGTCTCGTAGTCGGGATCGCCGCCCATGAAATAGGTGACCAAAGCCGGACGGCCCTCGGATTTGAGCTTCGCCATGCGGCGGTCGATGCGGGTCGTCATTGTCAGATCTCCATGCCCAGCATCTTGGCCACCGTGTGCACGTCCTTGTCGCCGCGGCCGGACAGGTTGACGATGACGATCTGGTCCTTGTCCATTTTCGGCACGATCTTCATCGCATGCGCGATGGCGTGCGCCGATTCCAGCGCTGGGATGATGCCTTCGACGCGGGTCGTCAGTTGGAAGGCCTCCAGCGCCTCCTCGTCGAGGATCGGCTCATATTCGACGCGGCCCGAATCGCGCAGCCAGGCATGCTCGGGCCCGACGCCCGGATAATCGAGACCGGCCGAGATCGAATGGCCGTCGAGGATCTGGCCGTCCGCATTCTGCAAGAGGTAGGTGCGGTTGCCGTGCAGCACGCCCGGCGCGCCGGCATTCATCGAGGCGCAGTGCTCGACGCCGTCGAGGCCGCGACCGCCGGCCTCGATGCCGATGATGCGCACATCCTTGTCGTCGAGGAACGGGTGGAACAGGCCAATGGCGTTGGAGCCGCCGCCGACGGCGGCGATGATGACGTCGGGCAGCCGGCCTTCCTGCTCCAGCATCTGGGCGCGCGCTTCCGTGCCGATCACCGACTGGAAGTCGCGCACCAGCTCCGGATAGGGATGCGGGCCGGCGGCGGTGCCGATCAGGTAATAGGTGTCCTCGACATTGGTGACCCAGTCACGCAGCGCTTCGTTCATGGCGTCCTTCAGCGTGCCGTGGCCGGCGGTGACCGGGCGCACCTCGGCGCCGAGCAGCTTCATGCGAAAGACGTTCGGGCTCTGGCGGGCGACGTCGGTGGCACCCATGTAAACCACGCAAGGATAGCCGAAGCGCGCAGCGACCGTGGCGGAAGCGACGCCATGCTGGCCGGCACCGGTCTCGGCGATGATGCGCTTCTTGCCCATGCGCTTGGCGAGCAGGATCTGGCCGAGGCAATTGTTGATCTTGTGCGAGCCGGTGTGGTTCAGGTCCTCGCGCTTGAAATAGACCTTGGCGCCGCCCCCGAGGCCCTTTGCCGAGGAAACCTCCCGAAGATGCCTTGTCAGGCCTTCGGCGAAATAGAGCTTGGACGGTCTACCGGCATAATGGGTCGAAAGGTTCTCCAGCTCCGCCTTGAACTCCGGATCATTCTTGGCCTTGTTCCACTGCTCTTCGAGATCGAGGATCAGCGGCATCAGCGTCTCGGCGACGAAGCGGCCGCCGAAAATGCCGAACATGCCCTGCTCGTCGGGCCCGGTGCGGAAGGAATTGGGCATAGCCGGCCTGTTCATCGCCGATCTCCTGAGTCTTTGCTTCTGAGCACGTCCTTATCGGAAAACCGGTTCCCACTTTTCCGGGACATGCTCGGGTTTGAAAACTTCCTCAGGCGGCGCGGTCGTCGCGCGCGGCCCTGACGGCCCGGAAAAACTGCTCGATCAGCGCCGGTTCCTTGACGCCCGGAGCGCTCTCCACGCCGGAGGAGATGTCTATCCCGGGCGGATTGGCCAGTCTGAGGGCATCGCCGACATTGGCGGCGTTGAGTCCTCCGGAAAGCATGTAATCGAGGCCGGCGTCAAGGCCGGCAAGGATGCGCCAGTCGAAGGCTACGCCATTGCCGCCCGGCAATTGCGTTCCCTTGGGCGGCTTGGCGTCGAACATCAAGCGGTCGGCAACGCCGACATAGGGCTTTATCCGCTCGAGATCCGCGGCTTCGCTGACCGACAGCACCTTCATCACCGGCAGGCCGTAGCGGGTCTTGAGCTCGGCCACCTGCACCAGCGTTTCGGAACCATGCAGTTGCAGCATATCCGGCTGCATCCTCGCGACAATATCGTCGAGAAAGTCATCATCCGCATCCACGGTGACGGCAACCGCCTTGGCCTTGCCGATGGCCGCCTGGCGCAGACGGCCAGCCTCGGCCGGATCGACGAAGCGCGGGCTTTTGGCAAAGAAGATGAAGCCGACATGGCTGGCCCCGCCGGCAAGCGCGGCGGCCATCGCGGTGTCGGTCTTCAATCCGCAGATCTTGATGTCGAGCGTCATGGCGCGGGATTGCCACGAAAAGCCGCAAGAGTCGAGAAAAAGCATGCCGTTGCCGGGCCGGCGGAAAGCGCTACCTTTTCGAATAGGGACACAGGCGGGAGCAGGAAGATCATGACCGACAAGACCGTCGCCGAACTCAGACAGAAGATCGCGCAGGCGCGCGAGGTGATCGCGCATCTGATGGACAAGTCCGCTTTCAACGGCGCCGAGGCGCACCGGGCGCTCGACTATTTCGGCAGCGACGCGTTCGACCGGAATTTTCTGCCGTGGCCGCATGCAAGTGAGGAAGGGCTGCGGCCGGAGGAACTCAACGCGGCGAATGACGATTGAGCGGCTGCGCTGGGCCGCCAGCTATACGGGTGCCAGGGCGACGCCTACTCAAACACGATCGCCTGCAGCGCGCCGCCGTTGCGCTTCAGCCAGTCCTTGCAGCGATCGGTGTCGGGGCAGAGCTTTTCGCACAGCTTCCAGAATTTCGGTCCGTGGTTCATCTCTTTCAGATGCGCGACCTCATGCGCCACCAGGTAATTGATGACCGGCGGCGGCGCCATCATGATGCGCCACGAGAAGGACAGATTGCCCTCCGAGGTGCATGACCCCAGCGGCTGGAGGTATCCTTGTAGCGGATCGCCTTGGCGCGCTTGCCGATCGCCTCGGTGTGCTTGACCACCAGCTTCTCGATCTCGCGCTTGGCCTCGCGTTTCAGATAATCGGCGATGCGGCGCGGCAGGTGGACACGCTCGCCATGGATGATGAGCAGCGGGCCGCGCTCGTCGCGCGCGATGGTGACGGTGCCGCGTTTCGCCGGCTCATGGACGATGCGGTGCGGCACGCCGCGGATCGGGATCTTGATGCCGGGCCGCACCTGCGGGCGCATCGGCACCTTGGCCAGGCGCTGCTCCAGCCAGTCCTGATGGCGGTCGAGGAACTTCTCCACCTCGCCGCGGCGCAAGCCGGGCGGCACGGTTATGCGCAGCCCCTGGCCGCCGGAATCGATACGCAGCGTCAATCGCCGGGCCCTCGCGCTTTCGACGATTTTGAGCGGCAGGGTGCGGCCGGCGACGCAATGCTCGCGCTCCACAACGGGCTTGGGTTCTGGCTTGGTCAGATTGCGAAAGAAGCCGAGGGTCATGGCCGGACGATACGCGATTCGAGAAAAACGACCAGTAGAGTGAGGCTACATGGAGAACAAAAAAGAAACGGCGCCGCTCGCGCGACGCCGCATGTCGGCCGAGTCTTATGATTGAGGCTCAGTCGTCAAGGAGGTTCGACCCCTTGCCGCGCTTCGGCCCCGTCGCTCCGGTTGGACCACTCGTCGTGGTTGGCGCGGTCCGCTTGTTACGCTCGGCCATGAAGCGGTCGAACTCTTCCTGGTCCTTGGCACGGCGCAGCTCGCGGGCATACTCGTCGAACTCGTTCAGCATCTCGTCGAGCTTGCGGCGCTCCTCGGCGAGGCGCTCAAGTTCCTTCTCGCGCCAGTCGTCGAAAGCGACGTTGCCGGTGCGGGACGAGCCATGGCCCCAGCGGGCCGCCTTTTCCGAGCCACGGCGGCAGCCGGCGAAGATGCCGTCGGTGGCGCGGTTGACATCGCGCTTGAAGCCTTCGAGCCGGTCGCCCCAGATGATGTAGGCAAGCATGGCGAAGCCCAGCGGCCAGAACACCATGAAGCCGATCACCATCAGCGCGATGGTCGCCGGCGTCCAGGCCGGACGGATCAATGCACTTGTGTTCATTTTCTCCCAATCCTTCCGTTGGAGACAGCCAAACCGGCTGCGTGGAATCGAAATGGGAAGGCGAAATCGGCGATTCAAGGCAAGTCCGGCCAAAACCGGCGAAAGGCCTGAAATGATTATCGCTTTTTGAGTTTCTCGAGGAAAAGCACTGCCATTCCGGCGACCAGCCCCCAAAAAGCCGCGCCGACGCCGAACAAGGTGAGCCCTGAGGCCGTCACCGCAAAGGTGAGCGTGGCCGGCATGCGCTCGCCCGCATCATGGAGCGCGATCGAGAGCGCGTTGGCTAAAGGCGCCATCAGCGCCAGGCCGGCGACCAGCACGATCAGGCTCTGCGGCAGGACGGCGAAGATCGCCACCAGCGAAGCGCCGAAGATGGCGAAGACCAGATAGGCGAGCGCATAGAACGGCCCCGTCTTCCAGCGCTCGGCGGGATCCGGATGGACATCCGGGCCGGTGCAGATCGCCGCGGAGATCGCCGCCAGATTGGTCGTCGAGGCGCCGAACGGCGCCTAGAGCAGCGAGAACAGCCCGGTGACGCCGATCAGCGGGCCAGGTTCCGGGTGGTAGCCGGCGGCTTTCAGCACCGCGAGACCGGAGAGGTTCTGGGAGGCCATGGTGACGAGGTAGAGCGGCAAGGCCAGGCCAATGATCGCCGAAACGGTGAACTGCGGAGCGATCAGCGTCAGTGTCGACAATTCCGGCGCCGGCAGGCCGCCGACGCGGCCGGTGAGGAAGGCGGCAAGGCCGCCGCCGATCAGCACGACAAGGACCGAAACCGCCGGGTTGAACAGCCGGATGACGAAGAAGGCGGCGATCAGCGGCAGGATCAGCCACGGATCGGCGGGAATGGCCTTGACCGCACTGATGGCGAAGCCGACCAGGACGCCGGCCAGCATGCCGGACGCCACCGAGGCCGGAATCTGCGCGATCAGCCGGGTCAGCGGCTTGAACAGACCGGTGGCGATCAACAGGATGCCGGTGACGATGAAAGCGCCGACGGCTTGCGCCATGGTGAAGCCGCTGGAGGCCGCGATCAGCGCCAGGCCCGGCGTCGACCAGGCGGTGATGACCGGCATTTTCGTGCGC
The DNA here is from genome assembly GCF_003952605.1 of Mesorhizobium sp. M1A.F.Ca.IN.022.06.1.1. NCBI lineage: Bacteria > Pseudomonadati > Pseudomonadota > Alphaproteobacteria > Hyphomicrobiales > Phyllobacteriaceae > Mesorhizobium > Mesorhizobium sp. M1A.F.Ca.IN.022.06.1.1. The sequence continues at coordinate 3,011,011 of NZ_CP034455.1, forward strand.
CAGGACAGCCACAGGCATTCGATGGCCATGGCCAGGCAGATGGCCGTCACTCCGCTCGCGGTCTCGATCTGAGTGGCGCCGATCGCCTTGGCGGCGGCAATGACGATGGCCAAAGTGCCGCCAAAGCCGACGATCGCCGCAACAAAGGCGGATATCGGGATTGAAATGCGCATGCTCATGAAACCCGCTGGATCAGGTCGCCGACGGCGCGGTTGAGCATGTCGAGATCCTCCGGGCGGGAGAGGCGATGATCGCCGTCGGGGATAAGCGACAGCGTGACGTCATCGGCCGGCAGCAGTGCGGCGAGCTTCAGCGCATGGCCGGAAGGCACGTCGGGATCGGCGAGACCCTGCAGGATATGCACCGGGCAATGGGTGTCGATCGGCCCGGTCATCACCCGGTTCGCGCGGCCGTCCTCGATCAGCGCGCGCGTGTAGATATAGGGCTCGGCGGAATAGTCGGACGGTTCCTCGAAAAATCCCTTTTTCGAAAGGTCGCGCTTCTGCGCCCTGGTCAGCACCGGCTCGATCAGCTCGACGGTAAAGTCGGGCGCCGGCGCAAGCAGCACCAGGCCGGCGATGCGGTCGTCGCCGGCCTTGTGCAATTCCTGCACCATGCGCAGCGCAATCCACGCCCCCATCGAGGAGCCGACCAGGATCTGCTTGCCCTTGCTGAAGCGGCGAAAGACGGCGAGGCTCTCGGCCAGCCATTTCGAGATCGTGCCCTCGGCGAATTCGCCGCCCGATTCGCCGTGGCCGGAATAGTCGTGGCGCAGATAGGCGCGGCCTTCGCGGCTCGCCCAGGCCGACAGCGCCTCGGCCTTGGTGCCCAGCATGTCGGACTTGTAGCCGCCCAGCCAGACGATGCCCGGCGCTGAGCCCGGCGCCTGCCTGACAGCGATCTGCGTTCCGTTCACGTCGATGAAAACTGGTGCGCTGGCGTCCATGACCTCGTCCTTCCGGCCGGTCTTTTGGCACATCCGGCGGTTCGCGGAAAAGTGCTCGCACCTTTTCTTTGCTTGGTGCAGGCAATGGCAAGCTTTGAGGTGATTTCCTGGCGAGGCTGTGCTATTGACTCCGGCCGCGCGCTCACCACATAGGCGCGTCCAAGCGATTGAACTCAAAGAAACCCTGAACGAAACGGCCGAGGAGACCACGACCATTCGCAGACCTTTCAAAGCAGCGGCCCCGACCAAGGACGGTCCGCGCTCCAACCGAGACATCCGGGTGCCCCGGGTCCAGCTCATCGACGCAGAAGGCCACAACCGTGGCGAAGTTTCCATCAACGACGCGCTGCTGCTGGCCGAAGAGGCCGGGCTCGATCTCGTCGAGATATCGCCCAACGCGCAGCCGCCCGTCGTCAAGATCCTCGATCTCGGCAAGCTGAAATACGCCAACCAGAAGAAGGCGGCCGAGGCGCGCAAGAACCAGAAGGTCATCGAGATCAAGGAGATCAAGATGCGCCCGAACATCGACAGCCATGACTACGAAACCAAGATGAAGGCCGTGCGGCGCTTCTTCGAGGACGGCGACAAGGTCAAGCTGACGCTGCGTTTCCGCGGCCGCGAAATGGCGCATATGGAACTCGGCATGCAGCTCCTGAACAAGGTGCGCGAGGAAGTCGCGCCGATCGCCAAGGTCGAGGCCGAGCCGAAGCTCGAAGGCCGACAGATGATGATGGTGCTGGCGCCCCGCTGACGGTGCGCCTCACGTTTCCTTTCCGTCCTGGAGCCATTCCGGCGCGATCGCCGCAAACTGTCGCGCCGATCACGGTTTCGCGAAGGAGAATTGACCGGCCGGCGCTGCTTGGTGCTCCAAAATCCGCCTGAATTGCCGCGCAGGGCGACCCGACGATCGGCGGGGCGCCTGTTTTTCTATCCGATCGCCGGCTTCTCGACGATCGAGCTCCTCGATCGCGAGCAAATCGACGATCGGATTTTCCCGATCGCGACCAAATCGACGATCGGATTTTCCCGATCGCGATCAAAACACGACGATCGGATTTTCCCGATCGCGATCAAATCGACGATCGGATTTTCCCGATCGCGATCAAAACACGACGATCGGATTGGCCATGGTCGATGAAACAAAGATCCCGACCGACAACCAGATAGAAGGGTTGGGCGGCTACCAGTATATGCGCCGCATCGTGCTGGCGGTGCTCATCGTGGTGCTGTTTGCGGCACTCCTGTTCGGCCAGTCGACGTTCCCTCCCGAGACGCCCGTGCACGAGACGATCGAGATGTTCGGCGTGCTCCTGATCTTCCTGGGCATCGTCGGGCGCTTGTGGTCGACGCTCTACATCGGCGGCCGCAAATCCTCCGAAGTGGTCACCGGCGGGCCCTATTCGATCACCCGCAACCCGCTCTATCTGTTCTCGACCGTGGCGGCAGCCGGCGTTGGCGCGCAGATCGGCTCGTTTTCCGGCATCATCCTCTTCGCGGTCCTTTGCGCCGGCGCGTTCCACATCGTCATCCTGCGCGAGGAGCGCTATCTCAAGGAAGTCCTCGGCGCTCCCTACAAAGCCTATCTGGCGCGCGTGCCGCGCTTCTTTCCAAAGCTTTCGCTCTACCAGGAAGGCGACACCGGCAGCTTCAAGCCGCGCCTGCTGTTGAACACGCTGCTCGACGGGCTGGTATTCCTGGTGGCGCTGCCGGCCTTCGAACTGATCGACGGCGCGCAGCAGTCGGGGGTGCTGCCGGTGTGGTTCACGCTGCCCTGAACGGGACAGCGCGCCGCAGGGCGTGAGGTGTTGCGCACGAGCCCTGTTTGATCTATAGGACCGCCGTTCTGCGTATCGGGCCGGAAATCATCTCTGATTTACGGAAAGCACGATACGCAGAGCAAAAACAAAAACCGCCCGGCAGGGCATGCCGTGGCGGTTTCATTTGCTTTTCGGGCTCTGGTCGGCCCGAAGCGAGAAAAGAAGCGCGATGGTGCGCCACATTACGGAGTAGCAAAATGCCCAAGATGAAGACCAAATCGGCCGCCAAGAAGCGGTTCAAGATTACCGCCACCGGCAAGGTGCTGTCGGCTGCCGCCGGCAAGCGCCACGGCATGATCAAACGTTCCAACAAGTTCATTCGCGATGCCCGCGGCACGATGGTTCTGGCTGAACCGGACGGCAAGAAGGTCATCAAGAATTTTCTGCCGAACGGCCTTTAAGCATTCGGTCCGGAACAGCGTTTTAAGGAGATCATGACATGGCACGCGTAAAGAGAGGCGTCACCGCCCACGCCAAGCACAAGAAGGTCCTGAAAGCCGCCAAGGGCTTCTACGGCCGTCGCAAGAACACCATCCGCATCGCCAAGCAGGCGGTGGAAAAGTCGCTGCAGTACGCCTATCGCGACCGCAAGAACCGCAAGCGCTCGTTCCGCGCGCTGTGGATCCAGCGCATCAATGCAGCGGTGCACGAGCACGGCCTGACCTATGGCCGCTTCATCGACGGCCTCAACAAGGCCGGCATCGAGATCGACCGCAAGGTTCTTTCGGACATGGCCATCCACGAGCCGCAGGCTTTCGCAGCCCTTGTGGCCAAGGCCAAGGTGGCGCTCGAATATCTGAAGAACACCACGCCGAATGCTTTTGAGAGCGCTGTCGCCTAAGCCAGCGCTTCCCAAGCATTCGCTATTCTGATTTGGGGAACCCGCGCTGGCACGGCTGGCGCGGGTTTTTCTTATGCCTGATGCAACCAAATTGGTGACGCACCGGACCCCGGTGGTTGCCCGATCGAGAGAGTTTCGCCGTGAACGCCACCGCTGGAAATCTTGAAACCCTTGAAGCTTCTTTGATGGCCGACATCGCGGCCGCGGCCGACGAGCAGGCGATCGAGGCTGTGCGCGTCTCGGCGCTGGGCAAGAAGGGCTCGGTCTCCGAGATGCTGAAAACGCTCGGCGCGATGAGCGCCGAGGAGCGGCAGGTCAAGGGCCCGGCGATCAATGGGCTGAAGAACCGCGTCACCGAGGCGCTGACGGCGCGCAAGTCGGAGCTGAAGGACGTGGCGATCGCGGCGCGGCTCGCCGCCGAAACGGTCGACGTCACGCTGCCGGTGCGCCAGTCGCCGGCCGAGCGCGGCCGCATTCATCCGATCAGCCAGGTGATCGACGAGATCGCAGCGATCTTCGGCGATCTCGGCTTCGCGATCGCCGAAGGTCCGGACATCGAGACCGACTATTACAATTTCACCGCGCTCAATTTTCCCGAGGGGCATCCGGCGCGCGAGATGCACGACACCTTCTTCTTCCAGCCGGACGAGAAGGGCGAGCGCAAGCTTTTGCGCACGCACACCTCGCCCGTGCAGATCCGCACAATGGAGCAGCAGAAGCCGCCGATCCGCATCGTCATTCCCGGCAAGACCTACCGGCAGGATTCGGACGCCACGCACTCGCCGATGTTCCATCAGGTCGAGGGGCTGGTGATCGACAAGACCGCCAACATCGCCAACATGAAGTGGGTGCTGGAGGAATTCTGCAAGGCCTTCTTCGAAGTGCCGAGCGTAAAAATGCGCTTCCGGCCGTCCTTCTTTCCGTTCACCGAGCCCAGCCTCGAGGTCGACATCCAGTGCGACCGCTCGCGGCCGGGCGAAGTACGCTTCGGCGAAGGCTCCGACTGGATGGAGATCCTGGGCTGCGGCATGGTGCATCCCAACGTATTGCGTTACGGCGGGCTCGATCCCGACGAATACCAGGGCTTTGCCTGGGGCATGGGCATCGACCGCATCGCCATGCTGAAATACGGCATGCCGGACCTGCGCGCCTTCTTCGACGCCGACGTGCGCTGGCTCACGCATTACGGCTTCCGGCCGCTCGACATGCCGACGCTGTTCGGGGCCTTTCCACATGACTGCTCCCCACACCGGGGGCTGCCGCTGCGGTGCCGTGCGGTTCGAGGCCTCGGCCGAGCCGCACCACATCAGCTATTGCCATTGCGGCGATTGCCGGCGCGCCAGCGGCGCGCCGGTGTCGGCCTTTATCGGCTTCGCGGCCGACCAGATCGCGCTCGAAGGCAAGTCGCTGAAGAGCTACCGGAACGGCCCGGTGGCGCGCTCGTTCTGCGGCATTTGCGGCTCGCCGATCGCCTATAGCGACGAGCGGCTCGCCGGCCATATTTACTTCACGCTCGGCGCCATGGACATGCCTGCCTATTTCAGGCCGACGCTGCATGCGCATGTGCGCGAGCAACTGCCCTTCCTGCATATGCCCGATTCACTGCCGCGGCACCTCAAGACGAGCGTGGCTAGACCTGACGCGCAAAGCCCTTCCTACGGAACACAGTCATGAAATTCACCCTCTCCTGGCTCAAGGACCATCTCGAGACCGACGCTTCGCTTGCCGAAATCGTCGAGCGGCTGACGGCGATCGGCCTCGAAGTCGAACATGTCGACGACAAGGCGGGCCTAAAACCCTTTGTCATAGCCAAGGTGCTGACTGCCGTGCAGCATCCCGACGCCGACCGGCTGCGGGTGCTTACCGTCGATACCGGCGACGGCAAGCCGCCGGTGCAGGTGGTGTGCGGGGCGCCCAACGCCCGCGCCGGCCTGGTCGGCGCTTTTGCTGCGCCCGGCACCTATATTCCCGGCATCGACGTCACGCTTTCGGTCGGCAAGATCCGCGGCGTCGAGAGCCATGGCATGATGTGCTCCGAACGCGAGCTGCAGCTTTCGGACGAGCATACCGGCATCATCGACCTGCCCGAAGACGCACCGGTCGGCACCAGCTTCGCCGCCTACGCCCATCTCGACGATCCGGTGATCGAGATCAACCTGACGCCGAACCGCCCCGATGCCACCAGCGTCTACGGCATCGCCCGCGATCTCGCGGCGAGCGGCCTCGGCCGGCTGACCGGCGGCGCGATCATGCCGCATGCCGGCGACGGCATGTGCCCGGTCAAGGTCAAGATCGAGGCACCGGAACTCTGCCCCGGCTTCGCGCTGACTCTGGTGAAGGGCGTGAAGAACGGCCCGTCGCCGAAATGGCTGCAGCAGCGGCTGATCGCGATCGGGCTTCGGCCGATCAGCGCGCTGGTCGACATCACCAACTACGTCACCTTCGACCGCGGCCGGCCGCTGCATGTGTTCGACGCGAAGAAGGTCACCGGCAACCTTGTGGTGCGCCGCGCCAGGGACGGTGAAAACGTGCTGGCGCTCGACGGACGCGAATACTCGCTGACGCCCGAGATGTGCGTGATCGCCGACGACAACGGCATCGAATCGATTGCCGGCATCATGGGCGGCGAGCATTCGGGCTGCGACGAGAACACCACCGACGTGCTGATCGAATCGGCGCTCTGGGACCCGATCACGACGGCCCGCACCGGTCGCACGCTCGGCATCATCAGCGATGCGCGCTACCGCTTCGAGCGCGGCGTCGACCCTGAGTTCATGGTGCCCGGCGTCGAGCTCGCGACCAAGCTGGTGCTGGAATTGTGCGGCGGCACGCCGACGGAAATCGAGGTGGCGGGCTATGCCGGCCACAAGCCGAAGATCATTTCCTTCCCGCTGTCGGAAGTGAAGCGGCTGACCGGCATCGAGGTGCCGAGAGAAGAAGCGCTCACTATACTGACCCGTCTCGGCTTCGAGCCGCGCAGCTCAGGTGACGCCGTCGAGGTGAAGGTCCCCTCCTGGCGTCCGGATGTCGACGGCAAGGCCGATCTCGTCGAGGAAGTGATGCGCATCCACGGCGTCGACAACATAGCGCCGCAGCCGCTCACCTCGCATGACGCGGTCAACGGCAGGATCCTGACCATACTGCAGGTGCGCACCCGGGCCGCCAAGCGCGCGCTCGCCGTGCGCGGCATGATGGAGGCGGTCACCTGGTCGTTCATTCCGGCGAAACACGCCGAGCTGTTCGGCGGCGGCCAGAACCGGCTGAAGCTCGCCAACCCGATCGCCGCCGACATGTCCGACATGCGGCCGTCGCTGCTGCCCGGGCTGATCAGCGCCGCCCAGCGCAATGCCGATCGGGGCATCGGCGACGTGGCGCTGTTCGAGGTCTCCGGCACCTATGAAGGCGACTTGGCCGATCAGCAGCGGCGCGTCGCCGCCGGCGTGCGGCGGGGCACCGCCAAGCTCGACGGCTCGGGCCGCAGCTGGGCCGGCAATGCCGGGCCGGTCGGGGTGTTCGACGCCAAGGCCGATGCGATCGCGGCGCTCGAAGCCTGCGGCGCGCCGGTCGACAGGCTGCAGATCGAGCCCGGCGGCCCGGCCTGGTACCATCCCGGACGCTCAGGCACGATCAAGCTCGGGCCGAAGACCGTGCTCGGCACTTTCGGCGAGTTCCATCCAAAGACGCTCGAAGTGCTCGACGCCTCCGGGCCGCTCTGCGGCTTCGAGGTCTTTGTCGATGCCGTGCCGGAGCCGAAGGCCAAGCCGACGCGCACCAAGCCGAAGCTGGAGCTTTCACCCTTCCAGGCGGTGAAGCGCGATTTTGCTTTCGTCGTCGACCGGACGGTCGAGGCCGGCACGCTGGTGCGGGCAGCTTTGGCCGCCGACAAGAAGCTCGTCACCGGCGTTTCGGTGTTCGACGTCTTCGAGGGCGCTGCGCTCGGCGCCGCCAAGAAGTCGATCGCCATCGAAGTCTCGATCCAGCCGGTCGAAAAGACGCTGACCGACGAGGATTTCGAGGCGCTGGCCAAGCGCATCGTCGAGAACGTCAACAAGCAGACGGGCGGCGTGCTGAGAGCATAAAGGATTGCCGGAAGGTGGCGAATCGCCCTCCATTGGGCGATGCACCATCTCCGCTATTCCGGCCTGCCTTTCGAGGAGCAACGCGCGGCGTTCCTCGAAATCGTGGTGGCGGACCCGCTGCTGGCCAAAACGCTGGCGCGAGTGCGTGAACTGGCGTTGCCGGACTGGCTGGTGGTTTCCGGCGCGCTCTACAACAGCATCTGGAACCATCTCACCGGCAGGCCCTCAGGCTACGGCATCAAGGATGTCGATCTGTTCTATTTCGACGGCACCGATCTCTCCTACGAGGCCGAGGACGCGGTGATCCGCCGGGCGGCGCAGCATTTCGAAGGACTGACGCTGCCGGTGGAGGTGCGAAATCAGGCACGCGTGCACCTGTGGTATCCGGCCAAATTCGGGCAGGCATGCCCGCGCTACACGAGCGCGAGTGAATCGGTCGGCTATTTCGCCTCGAAGACGCATGCGGTCGGGGTGCGGTTCGACGCAGACGAGGCGTTGGAGCTGGTGGCGCCGTTCGGGCTCGACGACATTTTTTCGTTCCGTATCACGCCGAACCGGGCGCTGGACAACCAGCGGACGCATGAGGCGAAGGGGAGGAGGGCGCGAGAGAACTGGCCGGAGATCAGCGTGGTGCCTTGGTAGGTCAGCGCGAGGCGCCCCCCTCTGTCCTGCCGGACAGAGGGGGGCGCTGTCCCGCCAGCGTCTCAAAGCAAGCTGAAATGTCTAACCATTCACCAGCGCCAGCAGCTCTTCGGTATAGCGCTTGCCGACGACCTTGTCGGGCGACAGCGCGTCGCCGATGGCCGCGACCTCGGCGGCGCTCAGCTTGATCCCGGCCGCTGCCGTGTTCTGCTCCAAATGGCGGATCTTGCGCGCGCCGGGGATCGGCACGATGAAATCGCCCTGGTGCAGCACCCAAGCGAGCGCCAGTTGTGCCGCTGTCACGCCCTTTTCCATCGCCAACTTTTCCAGCACGGCAATGACGGCATTGTTGGCTTCCATGGCTTCGGCCTGGAAGCGCGGCAGGCCGAGGCGCCAGTCGCCGGCGCCGAGCGTATCGCGCTTGGCGATGGTGCCGGTGAGCAGGCCGCGGCCGAGCGGACTGTAGGGGACAAAGCCGATGCCGAGCTCGCGGCAAACGGCAAAGACCTCGTCCTCGGGATCGCGGCTCCACAGCGAATACTCGCTCTGCACGGCGGCGATCGGGTGCACGGCATGCGCCCGGCGCAGCGTGGCGCCGCTCACTTCCGACAGGCCGAGCGCCCGCACCTTGCCCTCGCGCACCAGTTCGGCCATGGCGCCGACCGTGTCCTCGATCGGCACGTTCGGGTCAACGCGATGCTGGTAGTAGAGGTCGATGACGTCGGTATCGAGCCGCTTCAGCGAGGCCTCCGCCACCGCCTTGACGTGCTCAGGGCGGCTGTCGACGCCGATCATGCGGTCGACGCCCGAACCGTGCTCGGATATCTTGAAGCCGAATTTGGTGGCGATGGTGACCTTCTCGCGTACCGGCTTCAGCGCCTTGCCGAGCAGGATCTCGTTCTCGTAAGGGCCATAGACTTCGGCGGTATCGAAGAAGGTGACACCGATCTCGATGGCGCGGCGCAGCGTAGCGATGGCTTCCGCCTCCGGCTGTCCGCCATAGACAAAGCTCATGCCCATGCAGCCGAGGCCGACGGGGAAGACTTCGAGTTCAGTTCCTAATTTGCGGGTTTGCATGGCGCATCTCCTTGTTGCGATGGAGATGAAATAGCGCCTAGGCATCCGTTCGATAATCATGTCTCTTTCGCACAGCTCGCTCTATAAGATAGATCAATGAACCGGACGAACCTTTCCCAGCTGGCCGTTCTCGCCGCGGTCGCGCAATGGGCCAGCTTCCGCGGCGCGGCCCGCGAGCTCGGGATCGCGCCGTCGGCGGTCAGCCATGCGGTGGCGAGCCTGGAGGCGCAGCTCGGCGTGCGGCTGCTGGCGCGCAGCACGCGCAGTGTCGCCCCGACCGAGGAAGGCGCGCGGCTGTTGGAGCGCCTGCGGCCGGCGCTGTCCGAGATCGACCTGGCGCTGGAAACGGCGGTCGAGGCGCGCGACCGCCCGGCCGGCAATCTCAGGCTCAGCGTGCCGCGCACCGCCGCGCATCTGGTGCTGACGCCGCGGCTCGCTGCCTTCACGGCCGCCTATCCCGAGATCGTGCTGGAGGTCGTCATCGAGGACCGCTTCACGGATGTGGTGGAGGGCGGGTTCGACGCCGGTGTCAGGCTGGGCGAAAGCCTGCAGCGCGACATGATCGCGGCGCGCATAGGGCCGAACATCCGCGGCGCGGTGGTCGGCGCGCCCTCCTACTTCGCGACCATGCCCAAACCACGTCATCCGCGCGATCTCGCCGATCACCGCTGCATCCGCTTCCGCTTCTCCAGCGGCATCCTCTACCGCTGGGAGTTAGAGAAGGACGGCGAGGAAATCGAGATCGCAGCACAAGGGCCGCTGATCCTCGACGAGGACCATCTGATCGCCCAGGCCGCGATCGACGGCGCCGGGCTCGCCTTCGTCTTCGAGGACTATGTGAAGGCGCCGCTCGCCGATGGCCGGCTGATCCGCGTGCTGGAGGACTGGTGCCCCGCTTTCGACGGCTTCTTCGTCTACTACCCAAGCCGCCGCCAGATGCGGCCGGCGTTGCGGGCCTTCGTCGATTTCTTCAAGGTGAGCCCGTAGGGCTCCTCCGTTCCGCTTGTGGGGAGGGCTGGAAGAAAGGTGATTTCAGCGACGTTTTTCGACCATGCAATCGTCACCAACACCGCCACCCGCTATGGCTGGGCGATGATCATCCTTCACTGGCTGATCGGCCTCATCTTCATCGGCCAGTTCGTGCTCGGCTTCGTGATGATGCAGATCGACAGCCAGCGGACGTCTTTCGAGCTGATCCAGTTGCATAAGTCCTTCGGCTTCCTGCTGCTTGGGCTGGTCATCCTGCGCATCGCCTGGCGTGTCGGCAATGCGGCGCCAGCACTCCCGCCTTCGGTCGGAACATGGGAGCGCAAGGCAGCGCCGCTGGCGCATTTGGCGCTTTACGCCTTCCAGGTTGCCCTGCCGCTCTCCGGCTGGGCGCTGGTCTCGGTCTCGACGCTGGAAATCCCGACGATGCCCTTCAACCAGTTCGTCATGCCCGACCTGCCGCTCGCCGAATCCGATGCCGCGGAAAGCTTCTGGTCGGCCGCGCATTGGTATCTTGCCTATGCCGGCATCGCGCTGGTCGCGTTGCATATCCTTGCTGCGATGCGCCACCATTTCCTGCTGCGCGACAGCGTGCTCACGCGCATAATCACGCCTTCGTCTGTCCGGGAATAGAGCGGGCCGCCCGTTCGTTGGTGGCGGGAAGACAGCAATGCGCTGGTTCAGGATAGGAAGATGTCGATGCATGCGCGCATCCTCGGATTGGCGGCCTTTGCCGCTTGCCTTGCCGCGCCGGTTTGCGCCGCGGTGGCGCTCAGTGACGCCGCCGGCAGCTACACGATCAGCCCGGCGGGCTCCTCGATCCGCTTCACCATCGGCAAGGCCGGCGGTGGCGGCTTCGGCGGCGCCTTCGGCCGCTTCAAGGGCACGATCCGCATCGACAATGCCGATGTCGGGCGCTCGAAGGTCAACCTCACCATCTTTCCGGAAAGCGTCGGCACCGGCCAGGGCCGCATCGATGCTTTCCTGCGTTCCGACGCCGTCTTCGACAGCGCCAACAATCCGGAGATCCAATTCCGCTCGACAAACGTGACCCGCACCGGCGAGACCACCGCCGTGGTCACCGGCCGGCTGACGGCGCGCGGCAAGACGTTTTCGGAAAAGTTCACGGCCGAGCTCGATGGGCTGAAGTCAGGAACCATCAAGTTCCATGTCACCGGCAAGGTGCTCAGATCGCGCTACGGCATGGATGTCGGCACGCCGATCTATTCCAACGTCGTCGACTTCGACATGACCCTGACGGGGAGAAGGGGTTAGCTCTGGTCGCGCATCCTCGGGTTCGTCATCCTAGGGCGGAGCAAGGAGCGAAGCGACGCGCGCAGACCCTAGGATCCATGCCGTGAGGCTAAGGCGTTGCAACGGTTACAGAACTCTGCATCCCTGCACTTTACGTCATAGGTCACGGAATGGATCCTCGGGTCAAGCCCGAGGATGACGAAGGCGCTTTGTGGCCCGCGTCTGCGATTGGCTTTTCTCCGGAATTGGGGCACACCTCCATCGACGTAACCGACATGGAGAAGCATGATGTTCCGATGGGGTGTTCTGTCGACGGCCAAGATCGGCCGCGAGCAGCTTTTGCCGGCGATCGTGGATTCGGAGAATGGCGTGCTGTCGGCGATCGCCAGCCGCGACCTGTCGAAGGCCAAGGCATTGGGCGAGCGTTTCGGCGCGCCGCATGCCTTCGGCTCCTATGAGGAACTGCTCGCTTCCAAGGAGGTCGATGGCGTCTATATTCCGCTGCCGACCTCGCAGCATGTCGAATGGACGGCGAAGGCAATCGAGGCGAGAAAACATGTGCTGGTCGAGAAGCCTCTTGCGCTCGACGCCAAGGACATCCCGCCGCTGATCAAGTTGCGCGACGAGAAGAAGGTGCTGGTCTGCGAGGCCTTCATGGTCGTCTACCACCCGCAGTGGATCAAGGTGCGCGACCTCATTGCCAGCGGCGCGATCGGCCGCCTGCGCCACGTGCAGGGCGCGTTTTCCTATTACAATGTCGATCCCAGCAACATGCGCAACCAGCTGGATCTTGGCGGCGGCGCGCTGCCCGACATCGGTGTCTATCCGACCGTGTCGACGCGCTTCTCGACCGGCAAGGAACCGGTCCGCGTGCAAGCCACCATCGAGCGCGACAAGACCTTCGGCACCGACATCTATTCCTCGATCCGCGCCGATTTCGGCGACTTCGAACTGTCCTTCTACCTGTCGACGCAGATGGCGGCGCGGCAGGTGATGGTGTTCCATGGCGAGAAGGGTTTCATCGAGGTCTTTGGCCCGTTCAATGCCGGGCTCTACGACCACCACCGCATCGAATTGCACAACCAGAACCACACCGAAGCGCAGGTGTTCCGCTTCCCAGGCACCCAGCAGTACCGGCTGGAATGCGAGGCCTTCGTACGCGCGGCCCAGGGCGGCAAGGACCGTGTCTTCACGCTGGAGGAATCGGTCCTCAACCAGAAGGTCATCGACGCCATCTTCCGCGCCGGCGACAAGGACGGCTGGGAGCCCGTCTGACAGCCGTCGGAAGGCGCTGGGGGGAACGAAGATGGCTGACGACGCGGATGTCATCATTGTCGGCGCGGGGCTGGCAGGCCTCGTCGCCGCGGCAGAACTTGCCGAGGCCGGCAAGAAAATCATCATCGTCGACCAGGAGCCCGAGCAATCGCTGGGCGGCCAGGCCTTCTGGTCGTTCGGCGGGCTTTTCCTGGTCGACTCGCCCGAGCAGCGGCGCATGCGCATCCGCGATTCCCACGACCTCGCGGCCGCAGACTGGATGGGCACCGCCGCCTTCGATCGCGCTGAGGATTTTTGGCCGCGCAAATGGGCTGAAGCCTATCTCGGCTTCGCCGCCGGCGAGAAGCGCTCCTGGCTGATCGAGCGCGGGTTGAAATTCTTCCCCGTCGTCGGCTGGGCCGAGCGCGGCGGCGGCACTGCCAGCGGCCACGGCAATTCGGTGCCGCGCTTCCACATCACCTGGGGCACCGGGCCCGGCGTGCTGGAGCCCTTCGTGCTGCGCGTGCGCGAGGCGCAGAAGCGTGGGCTCGTCGAGTTCAAGTTCCGCTACCGGGTCAACGAAATCACGCGCACCGGCAAGACGGTGACCGGGGTGCGCGGCGACGTGCTGGAGCCAAGCACGGTCGAGCGTGGCCGCAAGAGCTCGCGCAACGTGGCCGGGGATTTCGAGCTCCACGCCCAGGTCGTGATCGTCGCTTCCGGCGGCATCGGCGGCAACCACGAGCTGGTGCGTACGAACTGGCCGCAGCGCCTCGGCGCGCCGCCGAAGCGCATGATCACCGGCGTGCCGGACCATGTCGACGGCCGCATGCTGGCTATTGCCGAAGCAGCGGGCGGGAGGGTCATCAACCGCGACCGCATGTGGCACTATGTCGAGGGCATCAAGAATTGGGCACCGGTCTGGACCGATCACGCCATACGTATTCTGCCGGGCCCCTCTTCGCTATGGCTCGACGCGCGCGGCAGACGGCTGCCGGTGCCGCTTTTCCCAGGGTTCGACACTTTAGCCACGCTCAGCCATATCATGAGCACCGGCTTCGATTATTCCTGGTTCATCCTGACGAAGAAGATCATCCAGAAGGAGTTTGCGCTGTCGGGCTCGGAACAGAATCCGGACCTCACCGGCAAGAGCTGGCGGCAGGTGCTTGGCCGCGCCACGTCGGGCATTCCCGGCCCGGTGAAAGCCTTCATGGAAAAGGGCGAGGATTTCATCGTCGAGGCCAACCTTTCGAAGCTGGTGGCGCAGATGAACGGGCTGGCCGGCGAGCCGCTGCTCGATGTGGCGCAGGTCGAACGCGAGATCCGCGCCCGCGACATGCAGCTCGACAACCCGTTCTCCAAGGATGCGCAGATCACCGCGCTGCGCGGCGCGCGCGCTTATCTCGGCGACAGGCTGATCCGCACCGCAAAGCCGCACAAGATGCTCGATCCGGCGAACGGCCCGTTGATTGCGGTGCGCCTCAACATCCTCACCCGCAAAACGCTGGGCGGCCTGCAGACCGATCTCGACAGCCACGTGCTCGACGCGGCGGGCGAGCCGGTCCCTGGTCTCTACGCGGCGGGCGAGGTCGCCGGCTTCGGCGGCGGCGGCGTGCACGGCTATGCGGCGCTCGAAGGCACCTTCCTCGGCGGCTGCATCTTTTCCGGCCGCAGCGCCGGAAGGGCGGCGACGAAGGCGGTCGGCTGAGCGAACGAACGGTTTGCCACAAGCTCGTGAGGCCTGCCCACCTTGTATGCTGCGGCCTCATTCAGGGGATTGATGGTGTTTGAAGTCGATGCCGGAAAGGGCGTTGAGGATGCACGGAGACCTCATACCAAGCGGCCTCCGGCAAGTTTGGCCTCTTCCCCAAGCAAGATGGCCCTTACAACGGGTACCCACGCGCTTTAACGGATGCTAATATTCTCCGTTACTCGGGAAGGTCGCAATGTCCAAGGTTTGTTTGTTGTGCGCGTGCCTTCTTTTGCTGGCCGGCTTGTCGACACCGGCCTCCTCTGAGACCCAGATCGGTCAACGCAGCCATAGATATGCGCTCGTAATCGGTAACTCGGCCTACCGTTTTGCGTCATCGCTTCCCAACGGGGTAAATGATGCGAATGCCATCTCCCGAGTTTTCAAGAGACGGGCTTCGACGTCACCCTTGGATTGGATACCGACGCATCAACGTTCAGGGCACTCATCGGAAAATTCAGGCGAAACTTGCGGCCGGGTGACGTCTCCCTTTTTTACTTCGCCGGACACGGGCTCCAAGCGAACGGGGAGAACTACCTATTGCCCGTTGACGCCGCCCTTCAACGTCCGGCCGACTTGGCTCTGGAGGCTGAGCGCCTGCAAGACATCATCGCCGCCATGACGGCCGAGGAAAATATCGCAATCGTCCTTCTCGATGCCTGTCGGGACAATCCTTTCGTTAAGCAATTGAGTGGACCGGGTCAAAGTCGCGGCCTTGCCATAGGAAAGGGGCTGGGAGCCTTGGATGCTGGCAGGGGAGTCTTTATCGGCTTTGCAACACAACCCGGCAACGTGGCTCTCGATGGAGCCGTCAATCATAGTCCGTTTGCAGACTCTCTTGTGAAGCGGATAAAGACTCCTTCGATCGACATTGAAATTCTCATGCGTCGCGTCCGGTTGGACGTCATGAACGCGACTTCTGGGAAGCAGGTTCCCTGGAGCAACTCGTCCCTGGTGGAGCCGGGATTCTCATTCAACCCAGATGCCGCGTCTAGTCCGTCTTCGGCAGACGCCTATCAGCCAGACATCAACGCGGCGGCAGAGCTTGAATTCTGGAAATCAATCAAGGATACATCCGATGTCTCGATGTATCGTGCTTATCTAGCGGCATTTCCGAATGGTGCATTCGTCGAAATTGCAAAGAGCCGAATTGCCAAGTTCCAAGCACTTACGCCGCCACGCAAAAAGATCCTGCCAAAGAAAGTCAGTCGCAAGCCGCAAGTGTCGTTGCCTGTCGATGAACCTTCCAATCGTTCGGCAAAAACGAGCGCACCAGCTAAACCGGAATCCGTGGGGCGATGCAGGGATGGCAACAAGGAGAGGTGTCGCCAGAGATGCCGTGAAGGCGCAAGGCGTGCCTGTCGCAAGCTGCAACAGCTAGGGGGTTAGTAACGCCGATGACTGCCTTGCGCGCGGTGGGACTTAGGCCGCGCCGCCGACTGCGGCTGGAGACGAGCAAGGGTGCATGGAAAAAAGCTGAACTCAAGAACGCTCGGGTACCACTGCCGACCCGATCGGGATCGTGGATTAATACGCCACGTGAACCTCGCCGCGTGAGCGTAGGCAGCCAGCGACTGCTTCGGCCGGCGAGGCAAATGCGCGGGAGTTCAGTTTGATTAATTGGCGCGCCCGAAGAGATTCGAACTCCTGACCCCCAGATTCGTAGTCTGGTGCTCTATCCAGCTGAGCTACGGGCGCGCATCAGGCCGTGTGAGACACAAGCCCCGCGATCCGGTCGAGACGCCGGCCGCGATGTGGAGTGTTCCCTAACGACTGAATTTCGGAAAAGCAAGCCGGCCCGGCAAAAGTTTTGTCGCAGGCGTTTACAGGATCACATTCCGACCGGGGCCTTTGCTTCGCGGAACTCCGAAGCGGGAACGTCTTCCCTGGCCTGTCACGGTCAAGCCGGGCGGCGCAGGCCGTTGCGGGCCTGATCGAGCCGCACCGGCTGGTCGGGGATGGTGACGGCGAAGACCGTGCGGCCGCCGATCGATTCGACCAGCTCCACCGTGCCGCCATGGGCGCGGATCAGCTCATGGGCGATCGCCAGGCCAAGGCCGGTGCCGCCGCTGCGCGCCGAGCCGCGGAAGGCGGCGAACAGGTTTTCGCGCGCCTTGGGCGGGAGGCCGGGGCCGGTGTCGCTGACGGTGATGCGGCTGACGCTGCCCAAGCGCTCGGCCGAGACGGCGAGCCGACGCACCACCGCGCTCTCCGTGTCGGCCGCCATTGCCTGCACCGAGTTGCGGCACAGATTGGTGAGCACGCGGAAGAGCTGGTCGGAATCGGCGTCGACTTCGAAGGTGAGCTCGACGGCATTGATGAATTCGATGCCCTCCTCGATATCGAGCAGGCCGTGCACGTCGTCGACCAGCTGGCGCAGCCGCAAGCGGCGGCGCGACGGCGCCGGCTCCTGTGTGCGGCCATAGGCAAGCACGCCCTCCGAATAGGCGACGGCGCGGTCGAGCGCGCGCAGGAGCTTCGGCGCGAAGGACTGCACGGTCGGATCCTTCACCTGGCGCAACCGGTCCGACATAAGCTGCGCGGAAGCCAGGATGTTGCGCATGTCGTGGTTGATCTTGGACACGGCAAGCCCGAGGTTGGCGAGGTGCTTCTGCTCGGCGAGCATTTTTTGCAGCCGATCCTGCATCTGCGACAGCTCGCGCTCGGCGACGCCGATCTCGTCGGCACGCTCCGTCGGGCAAATTATGCGGCCGGGATCGTCCGGCGCCTCGGAGAAGGACAGGATCGAGCGCGTCATGGTGCGGATCGGGCCGATCATGATCAGATCGATCGCCGCATAGACGAGCATGGCGGTGAACAGCGAGATCAGCAGCGAGACGACGGCGACGTTGCGCGAATATCTGAGCATGGCGTTGCGCAGACTGTAGTCCGGCATGATCAGCTCGAATTCCTTGTCGCTGTCGCCGACCGGGCCGAAGACGCGCAGCATCCGGTTGCCGCCGGCGAACAGCGTTTCCAGCGCGCCGGTCATGCCGTTGACCAGGCCGACATTGGCAATGTCGATATGCTCGTCGACCTTCGGCGGCATGTCGGCCACGACCAGCAGCCGCGAGACGCCGCCGTCGCGCACCGCGATCGCCTTGGCGCCGATCGCCATCAGCACGTCGTTCTGGGCGGTGTGCGACAGGGAGTTGGGCTCGCCCTGCAGCAACACGATCGACACGGCGGCGGAGGTGCTCAGCCGCTCCTTCAGCCAGTTCACCCGGTAGCTGGCGATCCAGGGCAGGAAGATCAGGATTTCGGCGAGCAGCACGAAGACGATGGTGAGAAGCAGAAGCTTGGTCGACAGACCGCGCGACAGCGGCACCCGGCGCGGCGAGCTTGCCGCCGCGGGGCGTGGCTTTTCATCCGTTGACAGGACTTCACTTGTCATGACGCGGTTTTCACGAAGGCTTGATCGAGCAAGATTATGCGATTTGCGGCTTTTTTGCCAATTTCGCCGCCAGCCAGTGAAAAAATGCCTTTGGGCGGGCTGGATTGACTTCCAAAATCCTTCTTCCTATAAGCCCGCTCACGCTCGGGCCTTCCGTCCCGGCGCGGTTTCGATCGCGCCTATAACCGGCCCGGCAAAGCTCCTGTTACAGTGTGACAGAATCAAGAAGGGCCGCACGCCGCGGTATTAAAACAAATGAAGCGTACCTACCAACCGTCCAAACTCGTCCGCAAGCGCCGGCACGGTTTCCGTGCCCGTATGGCCACCAAGGGTGGCCGCGGCGTCGTCGCAGCCCGCCGCAACCGCGGCCGCAAGCGGCTCAGCGCCTGAACGAAAGACGAGATCGTTGCCCGCAACCGGCAAGCCAAAGGGGAAAACTCCCGGGCGGCTTCTGAAACGCGCGGATTTCATGGCTGTGCGCGGCGGCGAGAAGCGCCGCGGGCGGCTTTTTCTCGTCGAGGTTCTCGACCGGGGCGACGATTGTGCGCCACGCGTCGGCTACACCGTGACCAAGAAGGTCGGCAACGCCGTGGTGCGCAACCGCGTCCGGCGGCGGCTGAGAGAAGCCGTGCGAACGCATGCCGCCGATGACATGGCGCCCGGCAGTGACTATGTCATCGTCGGGCGCGAAGACGTGCTTGCCATTCCGTTCGGCCAGTTGAAGGCCGAGCTTTCCCGCCGGCTGCGCGGAACACGATAGGCCAAGGGCTTTCGATGGAAAACAACCGCAATTTCTTCATCACCATCGCGCTGTCGGTGCTGATCCTGACGCTCTGGCAGGTGTTCTACATGAACCCCAAGATGGAGCAGCAACGCGAGCAGGCCCGCATCGAGCAGCAGCGCGTCGAGGCGCAGAAGAAGGAAGCGCAGGGGACCAATCCGGGCGCGGCCGGGACGCCGGCGCCGGCTCCGGGCGCCATCCCGACCGCACCTGGCGGCGAGACAGTCACTGTCGAGAGCCGTGACCAGGCTGTTGCCGCGACCAAGCGCATCAAGATCGACACGCCGAGCCTCGAGGGCTCGATCAATCTCACCGGCGCTCGCCTGGACGACCTCAAGCTCAAGCACTACACCGAGACGGTCGACAAGAATTCGCCCGAGATCCAACTCCTCAATCCGCAGGCGCTACCGACCGGCTATTTCGCCGAGATCGGGTTCGTCGGCACCGACAAGACCGGCGCGGTGCCGAGTTCCGACACGGTGTGGAGCGTTGAGGGCAATCCGACGCTGACCCCGTCGACGCCGGTGACGCTGACCTACACCAACGACAAGGGCCTGACCTTCAAGCGCACCATCTCGGTCGACAACGATTATATGTTCACCGTTTCGGACACTGTGCAGAATTCGGGAAGCGCTGCCGTCAGCCTGTTCAACTACGGTCGCGTCACGCGCTACGACAAGCCGGCGGTCGCCAGCACTTATGTGCTGCATGAAGGCCTGATCGGCGTTACTGGCACCGAGGGGCTGACGGAATACAAATACGCCGCCATCGAGAAGGACAAGGAAGTCAAGCCAGGCAAGTCGACCGACGGCTGGCTCGGCATCACCGACAAGTACTGGGCCGTCACCATGGTGCCGACCGAAAAGCAGCCCTTCCAGCCACGCTACGGCTATTTCGAGGACGGGCGCCATCGCTACCAATCCGACTTCCTCACTGATCCGATCAACATCGAGGCCGGCCAGTCCGCAACCATCGAAACCGAAGTGTTCGCCGGCGCCAAGGAAGTCGCCAAGATCAACGCCTATGAGGCTGACCGCCATATTCGCCAGTTCAATCTGCTGATCGACTGGGGCTGGTTCTATTTCATCACCAAGCCGATGTTCTGGCTGATCGACACGCTGTACAAATTCTTCGGCAATTTCGGCCTAGCGATCCTGGCCACGACCGTCATCGTCAAGGCCATCTTCTTCCCGCTGGCCAACAAGTCCTACGCGTCGATGGCGAACATGAAGAAGGTGCAGCCGAAGATGCTGGAAATCCGCGAGAAATACGCGGACGACAAGATGAAGCAGCAGCAGGCGATGATGGAGCTCTACAAGACGGAAAAGATCAATCCGTTGGCCGGCTGCTGGCCGGTGGCGCTGCAGATCCCGGTCTTCTTCTCGCTCTACAAGGTGCTCTACATCACCATCGAGATGCGGCACGCGCCGTTCTTCGGCTGGATCCACGACCTCGCGGCGCCCGATCCGACCTCGGTGTTCAACCTGTTCGGCCTGCTGCCCTTCGCGCCGCCGGCCTTCCTCCCGCATATGGGCGCCTGGGCGGTCGTGATGGGCATCACCATGTTCCTGCAGATGCGCATGAACCCGACGCCGCCGGACCCGACGCAGGCCGCGGTGTTCACCTGGATGCCGGTCCTCTTCACCTTCATGATGGGTTCCTTCCCGGCCGGCCTCGTCATCTACTGGGCCTGGAACAACCTGCTCTCGATCCTGCAGCAGGGCGTGATCATGAAGCGCCAGGGCGCCAAGATCGAGTTGTGGGACAATCTGGCGGCGATGTTCCGCAAGAAACCATCGCCGGCGGAATAGATGGCACCCCGGCCCTAACACCAAAAACCCCGGCGTGACCGGGGTTTTTTCGTTGGCGGCTTGCCCTATGGCGCTCCGGACAGAACTTCGCGCAGCCGTCTTTCGGAATTTGGCCTGCCCCCGCGAAACTGCGGCATGGCCTGCCTCGTAGCTTCCCCGGTCCTCCCCAAAAGCCGCGACGGCTTCCGGCGCAGCGACGCCGGTGTTGGGAAGGCCGTCCGGCAGGCCGGGGTCCCGCGGGGGACCCCGGTTTTTCCTCCTAAAGCGCAACGCGCTTTAGGGACTTTGTTTTAATGCAGTGTCGTTTTCCCAAAACCGCTCCACGCTTTTGGGCGACATGCACCAGCTCACTCCATGACGGCGCTGTGGTCGACCTTGGCCGGTGTGCCAGGCTTGCGCAGCAGAAGCACAAGCGGGATGGCGGCGAGCGAGAGCAACATCATCAGCTCGAAGTCGTCGACATAGCTGATGATCGTTGCCTGCAGCGTGACCAGCCCGTCGAGCGCGGCGCGGCCGGCGGCGGTGTAAGGGCTCAGCGCCTGCGCGATCGCCGGATCGCCGAACGCCGGATTAAAGGGCGTCACATAGTCGGCGATGTTGGCATGGTTGATCTGCTGGTTCTGCGTCAGAAGCGCGGTGACGACCGAGATGCCGACGCTGGAGCCGATGTTGCGCGACAGATTGTAGAGGCCCGTCCCTTCAGCGCGCCGTTCCGGCGCCAGCGTGGCGAAGGTGATGGTGGTGAGCGGCACGAACAGGAAGCCTAAGCCGGCGCCCTGGATGAAGCCGGTGCGGATGATCGTCCATTGCGAAACGTCCGGGGTCCAGCCGGTCATGTCGTACATCGCCCAGGCGGTGACCGCGAGCCCCGTGAACAGCAGCCAGCGCGTGTCGACCTTGCCGACCAGCCGGCCGACAAGGAACATGCAGGCCATGGTGCCTAGGCCACGCGGCCCCATGACGATGCCGGCGGTCACCACGGGATAGCCCATCAGCGTTTGCAGGTAGGGCGTCATCAGCGCCAGCGAGGCGAGATAGGTGATGCCTATGATGAAGATGAACACCATGCCGACCGCGAAGTTCCGGTCGAGGAACAGCCGCGGGTTCACGAAGGTGTCGCGGGCGGTGAAGGTGTGGACGATGAAGATATAGAAGGCCGACGCGCAGACCAGCGCCTCGACGATGATCTCGGACGAGGAGAACCAGTTGAGCTGCTCGCCGCGGTCGAGGAACATCTGCAGCGAAGCGATGGCGAGGCTGAGCATGCCGAAACCCAACCAGTCGAGCCGGGCCTTGAGGTCGAGCTTGGTCTCCTGCACGAACATCGAGACGCCGGCGAAAGCCAGCACGCCGATCGGCACGTTGATGTAGAAGACCCAGCGCCAGGAAACATTCTCGGTCAGCCAGCCGCCGATGACGGGCCCAAGCACCGGGCCGACCATCACCGAGACGCCGAACAGCGCCATGGCCGAACCGCGCTCCTCGACGCTGTAGATGTCCAGCAGGATACTCTGGGACAGCGGTACAAGGGCGGCGCCGAACAGGCCTTGAAGCAGCCGAAAGCCGACGATCTGCGGCAGCGACTGGGCAAAGCCGCACAGCACCGAGGCGACGACGAAGCCGGTGATGGCGACCAGCAGGATGCGCTTGCGGCCGAAGCGGTTGGCAAGATAGCCCGAAGGCGGCGTCATCACCGCCGCGGCGACGATATAGGAAGTGAGCACCCAGTTGATCTGGTCGGCGCTCGCCGACACGCTGCCCTGGATATAGGGCAGCGCCACATTGGCAATGGTGGTGTCCAGCGCCTGCATGATGACCGCCAGGATGACGCAGGCGGTGATGGCGCCGCGATTGGCGACCGCAGGCGTGCCCGTGGCGACGGTGCTCATGACTTTTGCTCAAACCGCTTGAAGAGGTCGGTCACGAAATCGGGCAGGCCGCGGGCATGGCCGGTGTCTATGCTGACAACCGCGCTCATGCCCCCGCGCAGCGGCGGCTTGCCTTGCGGGTCGTCGATCGTCACCCGCATCGGGATGCGCTGCACGACCTTGACCCAGTTGCCGCTGGTGTTCTGCGCCGGAAGCAGCGAGAAGCTTGACGACGAGGCCGGGCTGATGCTGCCGACCTCGCCATGCCAGACCTCGCCCGGATAGCCATCGATGCTGATCGTCGCCTTCTGCCCCGGCCGGACATAAGTGAGCTCGGTTTCCTTCGGCTCGGCGGCGATCCAGATGTCGGTCGACGAGACCAGGCTGAAGGCCGGCTGCGAGGCGGGAAGGTACTTGCCGACCTGCAGCGCATCGACATTGGTAACGACGCCGTCGAACGGCGCCTTGACAACAGAATCGCCGAGATTGCGCTGGGCATCGTCCACCGCCGATTGGGTCTGCAGGTAGAAAGGGTTCTTCTCGACCGGCTGGTCGGCGTCGCCGCCGAGCTGGGCGAGCGTTGCCTGCGCCTGCGCCTTGGCGACGATGACTTTCTGCCGGGCGGCGATGAGATCGTGCTGGGCGCTGTCGAAAGTCGCCTTCGAGGCGGTTGAGGTCTTGAGCAGGTCCTGCTGACGCTGGAAGGCCGACTCGTAGTAGGGGATGTCGGCCTCGGCCTGGGCGATCTGCGCCAGCGACTGCTGGTAGCTCGCCTGCAAGGTCAGCACCTGGTTGCGCACCGTGCCGAGCTGCGCCTGAGCGCCGGCCAGCGCCGTCTCGAACGAGGCCGGCCGCAAGCGGAAGAGCACCTGGCCCTTCTTAACCGCCTCGTTGTCATGCACGTCGATCTCCTGCACGGTGCCGGAAACATCGGTGGAGACGCCGAGCGACTGCGCCTGGACATAGGCATTGTCGGTGGTCATGACCTGACCGCCGACGACGTAGTAATAGCCGCCGACCGCCAGCGCCACCGGAAGCAGCGCAAACAGGACAGACCGGGTTAAGCTGCGCCGCGGCTTGGCCCGGGCCGGCGAGGCTATCGTGACGGCGGCCGGCTTCGGCTGGGCCGAGGGTGCTTCGAGCGCAGCAGGTTCCGGCGCGACAGGGGCTTCCAGCTCATCGTTTTCGATCCCCGGATTGGCGGCACGCCTTTGCTCGCGCTGGCTGTCCAGGCGAATGACCTGGTCGCTGCTTCTGTCGCCGGCATTGTCGCCGTCGGCGGGTTTGCGTGGTGAGGCTGGTTCAGACATGGACTTTCTCCCGGTCGACAGCCGGCTGGGCGCAGGCCTCGAGCAGATTGGATTTGATCAGACAAAGTGTTCGCAGCTCCTGCCGCGCGTCCGCGGAAAGGTGAATGCCTTGCTGTCGAGACAGATAGGGCCGCACCTGCCAATGCCCGCGAGTCTGGCTCGAGCGGCGCGAGCGCTGCTCGAAGCGTTTTCCGGGCAGGCGCGCGACGTCGTGCAGGACGAAGCTGCTGGTGAGCGAGGAAGGCATGGGAGGAACTTCGGAGTCGGCAGACAAGCTTTCGTGAGCATGCTTATTATCATCATGCACATAATCCTGCTGGACGCGGTGCGCAAGACCAGCTAAGCCGCCTGGAGCAAACGTCGCGCCGACGTGGCGCAACTGAAGGCCGGCAGAGGCACGCACGAAAAATGAAGATGAACCGGCTCAGGATCGCGACCGTGGCTGCCCTGCTGACATGCGCGTTTCCGGCCGCCGCCAAGGAAGCGGTGAGCTGCGGCGGCGCGGCAATGCTCGGCGGCGCGCAGCTCAACTGCAGCCACGTGCAACCCAAGGCTCCGCCGCAGTTCTGCACCTATAGCTGGGCCCTGCACACCTCGGCCGGCGACCAGAAAGTCGTCGACGGCAGTTTCACGCTGCCGCCCGGCGCCTCCAACGTCCAGGTCTATCAGGGCAGCGGTTTCGACAGCGCGCTTTCCAACCCGATCGTGATCTGTCGCGGCAGCCGCTGAGCGCGGGTTGGTGCTGCAGCCTGATCACGGTAGTTTGATCGGGAGACAGCGTCGCCAGGGCGCCGCCTCGTGCCTGCCAACTAAGGACTGACCGCGATGACCGGACCCAACCCCAACATCAAGCATCCCATTGCGATGCATCCGCGCGTCGGCTTCCTGAAGCCGCTGGTCAATGCGCCGAACATCGAGATCGGCGACTTCACCTATTACGACGATCCCGACGGTCCGGACAAATTCGCCGAGAGGTGCGTGCTGCACCACTATCCCTTCATCGGCGACAGGCTGATCATCGGCAAATTCTGCGCCATCGCCGAGGGTGCCCGCTTCATCATGAACGGCGCCAATCACGCGATGTCCGGCTTCTCCACCTATCCGTTCAACATTTTTGGCCATGGCTGGGAGGAAGGTTTTGACCCCGAGACCTGGTCGAAAGAGATCCGCGGCGACACGGTCGTCGGCAATGACGTGTGGATCGGCATGGATGCGGTGATCATGCCGGGCATCGAGATCGGCCATGGCGCGATCGTCGCCGCGAAATCGGTTGTCACGCACGACGTGCCGCCCTATTCGATCGTCGCCGGCAATGCGGCCAAGGTGGTGAAGATGCGCTTCGATGAGTTCACGGTGCGACGGCTTTTGAAAGCGGCCTGGTGGAACTGGCCGGTCGACAAGGTCAGCCGCAACCTCAACGCCATTCGAGGCGCCGACATTTCCAAGCTGGAGGCCGCCGTTTGAACGCGCCGGACAAAACCACGAGCGAAACTGCCATAAGTCCGGAGCTGTTCACCCGCGCGTGGATCTTCATCCGCGGCGTGCCGTCGATGAAATTCCTGCCGCCGGAAGGGCCGCCGGAGATCGCGTTTGCCGGCCGCTCCAACGTCGGCAAGTCGTCGCTGATCAACGCGCTGGTCGGCCAGAAGGGGCTGGCGCGCACCTCCAACACGCCCGGACGGACGCAGGAGCTGAACTATTTCGTGCCGGACGGCTTCTCCGGCGAAGGCGCCGACCTGCCGCCGATGGCGCTGGTCGACATGCCGGGCTACGGCTACGCCAGCGCGCCGAAGGACAAGGTCGACGCCTGGACGAAGCTGATCTTCGAATATCTGCAGGGCCGCGTCACGCTGAAGCGCGTCTATGTGCTGATCGACTCCCGGCACGGCATCAAGGCCAAGGACGAGGAGGTGCTGTCGCTGCTCGACAAGGCGGCGGTGTCCTACCAGATCGTGCTGACCAAGACCGACAAGATCAAGGCGGCCGGCGTGCCGAAGCTGATCGAGGAGACGCTGGCCAAGATCAAGAAACGGCCGGCGGCGTTCCCGGCGGTGCTCGCGACTTCGTCGGAAAAGGCCTCAGGGCTCGACGATCTGCGCGCGGCGATCGCCTTGGTGGCGAACGGCGGCTGAAGCATTTTCGCCTTGGAGCAAGGCAGCCGCGCATGGTGCTGCCCCTCACCCAGCCTCCGCTTCGCCCCGGCTGACCTTTCCCCGAGGGGAGAGGAGATTGCCGGCGCTGGCGCTAGTCTTTTCTCCCTCAACGGGAGAAGTGTAGCCGCGAAGCGGCCCGGATGAGTGGGCTGGCGCCGTCTGTGCGTATTGCCCCTGCCCAGATCGAACAAGGAAGGGCAGGACCAGCCGTGATCGGCCGAGCTGACTGCGCCTCCCGACGCCCCGCTCAATCCGTCTCGTCGCGCTCCAGCGCATGGTCGCGCCGGCCGGCAAGGATCTCGCGCTTACCGACATGGTTGGGCGCGCCGACCAGGCCTTCCTTCTCCATGCGTTCGACCAGCGAGGCGGCGCGGTTATAGCCGATGCCGAGGCGGCGCTGGATGTAGGAGGTCGAGCATTTCTTGTCGCGCTTGACCACTTTGACCGCCTCCTCATAGAGGGCGTCGCCATCCTCGGCGTCGATCGAGCCCTTGTCGAAGACTGGACCCGTGTCGGCCGGATCTTCTTCCTCTTC
This sequence comes from Mesorhizobium sp. M1A.F.Ca.IN.022.06.1.1, assembly GCF_003952605.1. Taxonomy (NCBI): domain Bacteria; kingdom Pseudomonadati; phylum Pseudomonadota; class Alphaproteobacteria; order Hyphomicrobiales; family Phyllobacteriaceae; genus Mesorhizobium; species Mesorhizobium sp. M1A.F.Ca.IN.022.06.1.1. The sequence goes on from NZ_CP034455.1 coordinate 3,037,510, forward strand.
CTCGCCGGCGGTGACCGTATCGAGATATTCCGGGCGGCCTTGCGCCTTCAAATGCGCCACGACGTGCTCGACCTCGCGATCGGAGACGAAGGGACCGTGCACGCGCACGATGCGCCCGCCGCCGGCCATGTGCAGCATGTCGCCCTGGCCGAGCAGTTGCTCGGCGCCCTGCTCGCCAAGGATGGTGCGGCTGTCGATCTTGGACGTCACCTGGAAGGAGATACGGGTGGGGAAATTGGCCTTGATGGTGCCGGTGATGACGTCGACCGACGGGCGCTGTGTGGCCATGATCAAATGGATGCCGGCGGCGCGCGCCATCTGCGCCAGCCGCTGGATGGCGCCTTCGATCTCCTTGCCGGCCACCATCATCAGGTCGGCCATCTCGTCGACGATGATGACGATGTAGGGCATCGGCGCGAGGTCGATCTCCTGCTCCTCGAACAGCGGCTCGCCCGTGCCCTTCTCGAAGCCGACCTGCACCTGCATGACCACGACCTCCCCCTTGTCGCGGGCGGCCGCGGCGCGCTGGTTGTAGCCGTCGATGTTGCGCACGCCGAGGCGCGCCATCTTGCGGTAACGCTCCTCCATCTCGCGCACCGCCCATTTGAGCGCGGTGACCGCTTTCTTGGAATCGGTGACGACCGGCGTGAGCAGATGCGGGATGCCGTCATAGACGGACAATTCGAGCATCTTGGGATCGACCATGATGAGGCGGCACTCCGCCGGCTTCATCCGGTAGAGCAGCGACAGGATCATGGTGTTGATGGCGACCGACTTGCCCGAGCCGGTGGTGCCGGCGACCAGCAGATGCGGCATCTTGGCGAGGTCGGCGATGACCGGCTCGCCGCCGATGGTCTTGCCCAGCCCCAGCGCCAACTTGCACGACGTGTTGCGGAAGCCGGTCGACTCGATCAGCTCGCGGAAATAGACCGTCTCGCGCGTTTCGTTGGGCAGCTCGATGCCGATGACGTTGCGGCCCGGCACCACCGCGACGCGCGCCGAGATGGCCGACATGGAGCGGGCGATGTCGTCGGCCAGGCCGATGACGCGGCTGGACTTCACGCCCGGCGCCGGCTCGAACTCGTAGAGCGTGACGACCGGACCCGGCCGGACATGGATGATTTCGCCCTTGACGCCGAAATCCTCCAGCACGCTTTCGAGCAGGTCCGCGTTCTGTTCCATCCGCTCCTGCGACATGTAGAAGCCCTGGCCTTCCGGCGGCATCTGCAGCAATTCCTCGGACGGAAGCTCGTAGCCGGCCGAAGCGGGCTGCGGCGCGACCTTGCCGGCGACGGGCAGGGGCGGCGCGGGTCTGGCGGCCTTGGCGCTCTTTGCGATGGGACGCGGCGCGACGGACTCAGGCGCGGGCGCGCGCGATTCGATTTCCCCAGGAGCGGACCGGAGAGCGGGCAGATCGACCGGCGCCGTCAGCGGGGCCAGACTTGCGGCCGGCCCGTGCGAGCGCCATTCGATGACGCGGTAGAACGAGGTCGCCTCGCCGATCGCGGCGGGGCGGAACGGGCTCGGTTGCGCCGCAGGACTCATCCGCGCGGGAGCCGCGGGCGTCTGCAAAGGATCGTTCAGCCGTGCCCGCGCCAGGCGCTCGGCGAGCAAGGGCAGGCTGAACTCGAAAAACGCATCGTCGGAAAGATAGGACCAACGAAATTTCGGCGGCTGCGGCTTTTGTGCCGGAGTGGCTACGGCCCGTGGCGGCGGCGCGGCGCTGGCCTGCTGCGGCTTGACGATGGCCTGCGGCGGCTTGGCCGGGGCGGTGGCGGCCGCGCCGGGGACTGCCCGGCCCGGATTGGTCGGCTGGGGCGCCAGCGGCGCCGGACGAATGGGAAGCCCGCGGGAAGCCACCGCCTTGGCCGGCGCTTCATCAACTGGCTCCGGTGCGGGCCGTTTGTCGGAATCCGGCGTGCGAGTGAAGCGCACATTGGGCGCGAGGAAGAAATATTGCTGCCAGGCCTGGCCGCCGAACTCGTCGCCGCCAGCCGAATCGGCGGCGTTCGATTCGCCGTCAGCGGCGGCTCGCAGCGTGACGACCTGCCCTGTTTGCCGCTGCGGCGGCACGGCAGCGCCATGGTGCCGCGCGTCTTCCGAGCTGCTGTCGTCGTTGTCGCCGTAAGCGGAAGCACCGGAAGGATTGGCACGGGTAAAACGCATGGATGTCACACTCGAGATTCGTCGAACAAACGTGTCCCGAGACATAGGAACCGATGGTTAACAAGCTCTTCCGGAAGGGTCCGGGAAAAGTGCCGGTCGACGGTTCGAGTTGGGCTGGAAGAAGGAGGTGACCGGTGGCATCGAAGTCGGCTGCCGCGGCGCCGTAGCGTCGTCAAAGCGCCTCGCGTTCCTTCGCAATCGCTGCGCGCCGCAGGTTCACGCCGAGAGCGACGCCTGCTCCTCGGCCGCGAGCTTCTCGGTGCCGTAGGCCTTCAGAAAGACGTTCACGCCGGAGCGAACGACATGCTCGATCTCGGCTTGGCTCGGCGCCTTGGTGCGGTAGGAAAAAATGCACTGGCGGAAGAGGCCGGCGAGGCAGAGCTCGGTGAACTGATAGGCGGCGAGATCGACATCGTCGATCTTCAGCAGGCCGCGTTCGACGGCTTCGTTGAGGAAGATCATCACCTTGTCGTGGCCACGCTTGGGACCGCGCTCGTAGAAGCGGGCGCCAAGCTCGGGAATCCTGTCGGAAGCGCCGACCACCGTGCGCTGCGCCTGGATGACCTTGGCCGAGGTGATCTTGGCGGAGAGCACCATGCCGAACTTCACCAGCGTCTTGCGCAGGTCGTCGAAATGGTCGAGCACCTCATACATATTCTTGAAGATGGTGCCGCGCTCTTCCTCGATGAGAGCCTCGAACAGCTCTTCCTTGTTGGCGAAATAGACATAGATCGTGCCCTTGGAGACGCCGGCCTCGCGCGTGATGTCGTTCATCGACGCGGCTTCGAAGCCCTTGTGGATGAAGACGCGGCGCGCGCCTTCGATGATCTGGGCCCGTTTGATCGGATCCTGCCCGGCCGCGGGACGGCCTTTGCGCAGGTCGAGCAGATCGCTATCGGCTGTCGTTTCGACCATCGGAGTCAAACCTCACGAAATATTTCGAACCAACCGGTTCGATTTGCTCTTGATATGGGCCTCTTTCCGCGCTATGTCAATCACCAATTCGAACCGAACGGTTCAGTCTGACTGACTTGTCCCAGAGAGATTATCATGTCCTCGAACGCGCCCGCTATCGCCGAAGTCCGCAATTTCCCCAACGCCAAGGTCCAGCCGTCGACCGAAGCTCCGGAAGCGCCTGTACTGCCCGCGCCTGCCGAAGCGCCGGCCAAGAAGAAGCGCTCTGTCCGCTCGCTGCTGCTGCCGATCATCGGGCTGGGCCTCCTCGGCGCCGGCTGCTGGTACGGGTACGATTACTGGACCGACGGCCGGTTCATGATCTCCACCGACGACGCCTATGTCCAGGCCGACATGTCGTTCGTGTCGCCGAAAATCTCCGGCTATGTGGACAAGGTGCTGGTGAGCGAGAACCAGAGCGTCAAGGCCGGCGATCCGCTGTTCGTCATCGATGACGGCGACTACAAAATCGCGGTCGCCCAGGCCGAGGCGCAGATCGCCACGCTGGCGAAGACGCTCGACCGCATCGACGCGCAGACCAAGGCGGCGCAGGCCTCGCTGGCGCAAGCACAGGCGCAGAAGATTGCCGACCAGGCGGCGGCCGACAATGCGGCACGCGCCCAAGCCCGCGCGGCGCAGCTGCTCAAGACGCATGTCGGCACGCAGGCACAGCTCGACGACGCCCAGACGGCGCTCGACCAGGCAAAGGCAGCCCTTGCCGGCGCCGACGCGCAGATCACCGCCGCGCAGGCCAATATCGGCGTGCTCGAAGCCCAGCGCGCGGAATCCGCCAGCACGCTCGCCTCGCTGCAACTCACCCGCGACAAGGCGCAGCGCGACCTTTCCTTCACCGTGCTCAAGGCGCCCTATGACGGCGTCGTCGGCAACCGCTCGGTCGAACAGGGCGACCTCGTCACGCCCGGCCAGAAGCTCGCCGTCGTCGTGCCGATGGACAAGCTCTACATCGTCGGCAACTTCAAGGAAACGCAGCTTGGCCGGCTGGTGCCTGGCGAGAAGGTCCGCATCACGGTCGATGCCATCGACGGCCAGACCTTCGAGGGCACGGTTTCGTCGCTGGCACCGGCTTCGGGCGCGGTGTTCTCGCTGCTACCGCCGGAAAACGCCACCGGCAACTTCACCAAGGTCGTGCAGCGCGTCCCGGTCCGCATCGACGTGCCGGCCGACGTGCTGAAGACCGGCAAGCTGCGCGCCGGCCTGAGCGTCATCGTCGCCGCCGACAGCCGCACCGCGCCGGCCGCGACGACCAACTGAGAGTTTGGGGGGCGGCCCGGTGGCCAATTGAGCGCCGAGCCGCCCAGCCTGTTTTGACGCAGTTCCGGGCGGAAAACGCCGCGCACTTTTGGAGCTGCCGCAGGGAGGCCATGAGATGGCAACCGCAACCATTACCGCAGGAGCAGCGCCGGCAAGGCCGGCAGCCGCCGCACCCGCCGACCACATGCCGGCGCGCCGCGTCATCGCCTTCCTGGCGATGGTGTTCGGCATGTTCATGGCGATCCTCGATATCCAGATCGTCTCGGCATCGCTGGCCGAGATCCAGGCCGGCCTCAGCGCCAGCTCCGACGAGATCCCGTGGGTTCAGACCGCCTATCTGATCGCGGAAGTGGTGATGATCCCGCTGTCGGGCTTCCTCAGCCGCATGCTGTCGACCCGCGTGCTGTTCACGACCGCGGCCGCCGGCTTCACAGCAGCAAGCGCGCTGGCCGCGACCGCCACCAACATCGACCAGATGATCGTCTACCGCGCCATCCAGGGCTTTATCGGCGGCGGCATGATTCCGAGCGTGTTCGCTGCCGCCTTCACCATCTTCCCGCCGTCGCGCCGCGCCGTCGTCTCGCCGATGATCGGCCTCGTGGCGACGCTGGCGCCGACCATCGGCCCGACGGTCGGCGGCTATATCAGCCATGCCATGTCCTGGCACTGGCTGTTCCTGATCAATGTCGTGCCGGGTATACTGGTGGCGACGGCTGCCTGGTCGCTGATCGATTTCGACAAGCCGAACCTCAAGCTGTTCTCCAAGTTCGACTGGTGGGGCCTGATCGGCATGGCCGCCTTCCTTGGCTGCATGGAATACGTGCTGGAGGAAGGCCCGAACCATGACTGGCTGCAGGAGCCGGCCGTCTTTGCCTGCGCCATCATCATGACCATAGGCGGTCTCATCTTCTTCTGGCGCGTGTTCACCGCCGAGGAGCCGATCGTCGATCTGCGGGCCTTCAACAATGTCAATTTCGCCTTCGGCTCGCTGTTCTCCTTCGTGGTCGGCATCGGCCTTTACGGGTTGACCTACCTCTATCCGGTGTTCCTCGGCCGCATCCGCGGTTACGATTCGATGATGATCGGCGAGGCGCTGTTCGTCAGCGGCCTGGCGATGTTCTTCACCGCGCCCGTTGCCGGCATCCTGTCGAACAAGATCGATCTCAGGCTGATGATGATGGTCGGCTTCATCGGCTTCGCCACCGGCACATGGTGGATGACGCATCTCACCGCCGACTGGGATTTTTATGAGCTCTTGATCCCGCAGATCCTGCGCGGCTGCTCGATGATGCTGTGCATGGTGCCGATCAACAACATCGCGCTCGGCACGCTGCCGCCGGAGCGGCTGAAGAATGCGTCGGGCCTGTTCAACCTGACCCGCAATCTCGGCGGTGCCGTCGGCCTGGCAGTCATCAACACGGTGCTGATCGACCGCAATGCCTTTCACTATGCAAGGCTTTCCGAGCATGTGCAGTGGGGCAGCGAGGCCGCGCAGACCAAGCTGCAGAACATGACGCTGACCTTCCAGCAAAACGCCGGCCTCGACGCCACGGCCGCCGCCATTTCAAAGCTGTCCGGCATGGTGCAGCAGCAGGCGGCGCTGTTGTCCTTCATGGACGTGTTCATGATGCTGACCGTGCTGTTCGCCTCGCTCGGATTTTTCGTGCTGTTCATCAACAAGCCGGCACAGCAAGGCGGCGGTGGCGGCGGAGGCCATTGAGGAGCCGGAACCCCCGCCTGGCGTCCTCAACGCGTGACCCCGGAAATCGTCGCCGATTTCCGGGGTCATTTCTTTGGACAGATCGCAGTCCGCTCAGGCCGCGGCGGGCTTGAAGGTCAGCGCCACGCCGTTGATGCAGTGGCGCAGGCCGGTGGGCGGCGGGCCGTCGTCGAAGACATGGCCAAGATGACCGCCGCAACGGCGGCAATGCACCTCGGTGCGCGTCATGCCGAGCGAACGGTCTTCGGTCTTGCCGATGGCATTGGGGATCTCCTGCCAGAAGCTCGGCCAGCCGGTGCCGGAATCGAACTTCGTTTCCGACGGATAGACCGGCAGGTCGCATCCGGCGCAGGCGAAGATGCCCTTGCGGTGTTCGTTGAGCAGCGGGCTGGTGCCCGGATATTCGGTGCCCTCCCTGCGCAGCACGTCGAAGGCGGCATCCGAAAGGATGGCGCGCCATTCGGCGTCGGTCTTGGTGATCTCGAAGGTCTCGGCGGCCAGAGCCGGCTTCGCGCCGCCCATGTGCAACGCCGCTCCGGCTCCGATTGTGAGGGCAGTGGCGGCGGCACCGCTCCAGAGAAAGTCGCGACGGTTCATGGCCTTTCCTCCTGACGTGATCTTACAAACTAGGACGCCACCGGAAAAGCAAAAGCCGGTGACGGTTCGCGCGCCACCCCGCGTCGACCCAAGCCCTGGCGATGCGGAGCGGCGCTTGACGGCAGCACGGATCGTGGGAGGGAGACCGTGCGGCCGGCGCGGACATACGCCACTTCGCCGGCCGCACGCGCTTTGTTACATCTTCGGCAGAAGAACCTTGTCGATGACGTGGATGACGCCGTTCGACTGGCGCACGTCGGCGATTGTGACATGAGCGACGTTGCCGTTCTCGTCGGTCGCCGTGACCTTGCCCTTTTCGGACTTCAGCGTCAGGGCGCAGCCGCCGACGGTCTTGACCTCATGCGCACCGCCATCGGCCTTGGCCATCTTGGCGACGTCGGCGGCCAGCGCCTTGGCGGCAATGACATGGCAGGTGAGGATCTTGGTCAGCTTGTCCTTGTTCTCGGGCTTGAGCAGCGTCTCGACGGTGCCGGCCGGAAGTGCAGCGAAGGCCTCGTTGGTCGGGGCAAAGACGGTGAAAGGACCGCGGGTCTGCAGCGTGTCGACCAAGCCGGCGGCCTTGACGGCGGCGACCAGCGTGGTGTGGTCCTTCGAATTGACGGCATTCTCGATGATGTTCTTCTTGGCATACATCGGGGCGCCGCCGACCATCGGATTGGCGGCATAGGCAACGGCGCCAAGCGCCGAAAGGCCGATTGTAGAGGCAAGCAGAAGGGTGGCGAGTTTACGCATTGTATCAGTCTCCTCGGGTTGTTTTCCCCATCCTTGGGAACGCGAGGAGATACGACGCGTCAAAAACTTAGTTTCGCGAACTTCGAAGATTTTTTATTCGTCGGCCCGGATGCAAACGTACCGCGTCTAAGCGCACGAAAGCGCTGCTGCCGACACATGTCGGATGGATAGACTTCGGATAGTCTCCAATTCTTTTCCGAAATGTCGTCAGATGCCCTTCAGATCGCCGGCGGCGACGACGGGGCCGGTCGGCTGGCCGGTCGGCGAACCGCCGGCCGGCTCGAGACTGACGGCGAGCACGGCGCCTTGCGCCAGCTTCTCCTGCACGGCCGGCGTGACGGCCATGCGCGCGGTCTGGCCGGCCGGGATGACGCCCATCGAGACCGGCGCAGTCTTGCCCTCGATCATCCACAGCTCGAAATCCTTGCCGGCGCCGCGTTCGCCGGAAACATGCGAGAGGCCGACCTCCTGGCGCGCAGCGTCATAGACAGCGAGGTATTTGACGTTGCTGTTGTCGGCGGCGAGCGAGGCGACCAGCCTGGTTTCGGGCTGCGGCAACGGCGGATTGACGAGAGGCAGGGCGACAAAGACGGCCAAAGCGGCAAGCGCGGCCGCGGCAAGCCCGCGCCAGAAGGCGAGGCTCCCCAGCAGGCCGGTGCTGGGCGCGGCGGGGGTGGTCACTGATGAGGCAAACAGCCGCCGGTCGATCGCCGCCTTGACCGAAGCCGGCGCCTCGACCGCAGCGTAGGCGGCTGCCATCGGCGCGAAATGGGCTTCCCAGGCATCGACCAGGCGGGCAAAACCCGCCTCGGTATCGAGGCGGCGGGAGGCGATCTGGCGTTCGTCGGCTGCCAGAACGCCGAGAACGTATTCGGCGGCGAGCAGGTCGTCGCCTCCGCGTTCCGGTCCGTTTTCTTCCGCCAGCGTCATCTTTCCAGGCATTCTCTCAGTTTGAGCAAGCTTCGCCGCAGCCAAGTCCGCATCGTGTTCAGCGGGACCTTGTGGCGCTCCGCCAGCTGGGCATAGCTTTCGCCGTTGAGATAGGCGCCCCGGACCGCCGCCGCCCGGTGTTTCTCCAATTCGTCGAGGCAATGGTAGATGCGTTCGGTCTCGCCGCCCGCGACAGCCATGGCCTCAGGCCCCGGCGCCGGATCGGCGACCTCGAGCGCTGCATCGATATTGGCGGAAGGACCGCGCCGGGCCCTGATGCGGTCGATCGCATGGTTGCGCGCAATGGCCACCAGCCAGGAAATCGGGCTGAGATCGGAAATCGCGAAACGATCGGCCTTGGTCCAGATCTTGACGAAGACCTCCTGCAGTGCTTCTTCCGCCTCACTCTTGTCCCTCAATACACGAAGGCAGACGCCGAAAAGTTTCCCGCTGGTCTGCTTGTAGAGCAGATCGAACGCAGCCCGGTCCTTCATCGAAGTCCGGACGATCAGCTTGCTGATGTCCTGAGGCCCCATGCAGGCAAATTAGAAGATTGCGATTTATTTGCAACGGCGCGGGCGGTGTTGTCCACCCAAGGCTGCCGCGGCGTCAGTACGTGAAGTCATCTTCCGCAATGCGAGATGAACAACGCAAATCCGGATTTCGATTTGCGGCTTCATGCGATAGCCTTCGCCAAAACAGGGGAGCGGCAATGTCGATCGAACGCGTGCTTTGGGAACAGGATGCGACCGGACTTGCCGAACTCATCCACAAGGGGGAAATCTCGCCGCAGGAGCTGGTCGACGCCGCGATTGCCCGCGCCGAGGCGACAAGACCCGACATCAACGCCATAGCCACGCCGCTCTATGACGCCGCCAGGGCGCGGGCGAAGGCGATCGACCGCAAGCAGCCGCTCGCCGGCGTACCCTTCGCGCTGAAGGATCTCGGCATCGGCATCAAGGGCGTGCCGATCCATGGCGGCAGCCGCATTCCGGCCTTCACGGCCGATTTCAACTCGGTGATGGTCGAGCGCTATCTGGCCGCGGGCCTGATCCCGATCGCTACCAGCACCTCGCCTGAGCATGGGCTGCGGCTGATGACCGAATCGGCCCGCTTCGGCATCACCCGCAACCCCTGGAACACCGGCCACACCACCGGCGGCTCGTCCGGCGGATCGGCGGCGCTCGTCGCGGCCGGCGTGGTGCCGGCGGCGCACGCTTCCGACGGCGGCGGCTCGATCCGGGTGCCTTCGGCCTGCAGCGGCTTGGTCGGGCTCAAGACCTCGCGCGGCCGGGTGCCGCTGACGCCGCTCACCAGCGAGAGCTGGTACGGCATGGTCGTCGACCATGCGGTCAGCCGCTCGGTGCGCGATACAGCCCTCCTGCTCGACCTGACGCACGGCGCCGATCCGCTGTCGCCTTATGCGGCGCGGGAGCCCAAGGGCGCCTTCACCGCCGCAGCGGCGCGCGATCCAGGCCGGCTCAGCCTCGCCGTCTACCGCAAATCGCCGCTCGGCCTGCCGATCTCGGCTGAGACGATGGAAGCGCTGGACACCGCGGTGGCGCTGGCGCGCGAGGGCGGGCACACGGTGGAAGAGATCGACCTGCCCTATATCGGCCGCGACTTCATCGCCGATTTCTGCAAGAGCGTCGCGTCGGCCGTCGCAGGCATGATGCGTGCCGAGGCGAAGCGCGTCGGCCGCCCGGTGTCCGGCGAGGTCGAACGTGCGACGCGCGTGCTTGGTCGCCTCGGCGAAATGCTGTCCGCCGGCGAGGTCTATGACGCCGTGCAGCGGCTCAACGCCACCGCGCGGCAGATGATCGAAGACACGGCGCGCTTCGATGCCGTGCTGATGCCGATCATTGCGCACCCGCCGCTCGCCTGCGGCGCGATGGACCCGAAAGGCGCCGACGAGCTCGTCGAGAACGTCCTCGACAAATTGCATCTAACCGGGCTGCTCAGGATCAAATCGTTTTTCGGCCAGCTGATGGACAAGAGCCTGTGGTTCACTCCCTGGCCGGCGATCCACAATGTCAGCGGCCAGCCCTCGATCGCGCTGCCGGTGCATGTCACCGCAGGTGGCCTGCCGCTCGGCATCCAGGCCGCGGGACGGCCAGGCGACGAGGAGACGCTTTTGTCGCTCGCAGCGCAAATGGAGAAGATTTCAGGATGGCTGAAGCGCCGCGCGCCGCTCAAGGTGCCCGGCTAGGTCTGTCGATATTCAGGTGATGCCGGCCTGCGAATGGCGGTTTTCTGCGCTTTCCGGTACTCACGTACCAGAAAGTACGCTCCGTTCCGGTTCTCGAAATCCGCCATTCTCGACTCGGCCTGACCTGAATCTCGACAGACCTTGAAACCCGCCGATTTCGTCATTGTGAGCGCAAAGCCGTTTGCGACCTGCGGCAATTCCCGCTAAGACGCCCGCCATCCTTGCCACCTAGGGAAAGCACCGATGACGGACATCGCCGCCAACGCCGAAATGCAGGCCGCGCTGCTCTCGCGCGCGCTTCCTTATATGCAGCGCTACGAGAACAAGACGGTGGTGGTTAAGTATGGCGGCCATGCCATGGGCGACAACGAGCTCGGCAAGGCCTTTGCGCGCGACATCGCGCTGCTCAAACAGTCCGGCGTCAACCCGATTGTCGTTCACGGCGGCGGGCCGCAGATTGGCGCCATGCTCAACAAGATGGGCATCGAATCCAAGTTCGAGGGCGGGTTGCGCGTCACCGACCAGAAGACGGTCGAGATCGTCGAGATGGTGCTGGCCGGCTCGATCAACAAGGAAATCGTGGCGCTGATCAACGCCGAAGGCGAATGGGCGATCGGTCTCTGCGGCAAGGACGGCAACATGGTCTTCGCCGAAAAGGCGCGCAAGACCATGATCGACCCGGATTCGAACATCGAGCGGGTGCTGGATCTCGGTTTCGTCGGCGAGCCGGTCGAGGTCGACCGCACGCTGCTCGACCTGCTGGCCCGTTCCGAGATGATCCCGGTGCTGGCACCGGTGGCGCCCGGCCGCGACGGCCATACCTACAACATCAACGCCGATACTTTTGCCGGCGCCATCGCCGGCGCCTGCCGCGCCTCGCGCCTGCTTTTCCTGACCGACGTGCCCGGCGTGCTCGACAAGAACAAGAAGCTGATCGACGAGCTGACGGTCGGCGAGGCCAAGGCGCTGATCAAGGACGGCACGATATCGGGCGGCATGATCCCGAAGGTCGAGACCTGCATCGAGGCGATCGAGCGCGGCGTCGAGGGCGTCGTCATCCTCAACGGCAAAACGCCGCATTCGGTGCTGCTCGAGCTGTTCACCGAGCACGGGGCCGGCACGCTGATCGTGCCGTAGGGTTTATTTAGCCGGCTAGCCTGCTGCTTTCGGCGACCCGCTTATCTTCCGCGACGGGCAGGGCCGGCTCTCGCGCCGGGCGCTGAAAGACCATCGATTCCTCGTCGGCGTCCTGCGGCGCGCCCCAGAATTCGGCAAGCGTCGGGCCCGCGGCCACGCGGCGGTCGCGGACCAGAAAACCCCAAACCTCACGGAACCAGACGCGGCGGCCCATCTTGGTGTACCAACGCATCGAATGCCGCTGCTCTGGGTCCGGATGGAAAAGGACGCGCGCCAGCGCTTTCGGCCGTGACTGCACGGCAAGCTCGATCAGCTTGACGGCGAAGAACAGCATCCACGGCTTCAGCCGGGTCATATGCAGCACCTGGTGCTTGTAGTCCCAGAGCCGGATGTCCTTCTGGATCACCCTGCGATCCTTGGCGATGCGGAAGAACGGCGTCCAGCGATGCGGCGTCACATAGAGCGCCTGGATCTGGTCGGGATCATAGGCGATGAGCTGGCGAAAGCCGCGCCAGAGATCGCGAAAACCCTCATCCTCGAAGCCAGCGACCCAGGTCGCCATGGACAATATGCCGTGCCGGCGAAGCAGCCGGATCGCTTCGCGATCGGACTTGGTGCTGCCGCCCTTGCGGATCAGCGACAGTGTGGCCTCGTCGGTGTTCTCCATGCCGAGCAGCCAGCGGATGACGCCGGCCTTGCGATAAAGGTGCAGGATATCGGCATCGCGCACGATATCGTCGGCGCGCGTCGAGCCGACGATCAGCACCGGCACGTTCTCGGCGATCATCGCATCGAGAAAGGCGCGCCAAGCCTTCTTCGAGGAGGTGGGGTTCTCGTCGGCCAGATTGACCAGCTCGACGCCATACTCGCGGTGCAGCCAGGCGATCTCCTTGGCGAAGCTGACCGGGTCGCGATGTCGCCAGCGGGTCCAGAAGCCGCGCTGGCCGCAATAGTTGCACAGATGCGGACAGCCGCGCGAGAACTGCATGACCACGGCGCGCTTGCCGCCCCAATAGCTGTAGCGGCCATGGTCGATCAGCTCCCAGCCGATGCGGCAGGCGTCGAGATCGGTAATCGTCATCGCAGGCGGCGTCGCGAAGGGTCGGCCGCAATCGTCGCGATAGGCGATGCCGGCGACACCCGACACCGGCCGGCGCCTTTCCAGCGCCTCGACCAGCGCCAGCGCGGTCGCCTCACCCTCGCCGCGCACGATGAAGTCGAAGACGTCCGTTGCGGCGAGCACGTCGCGCCAGTGATAGGTCGGGAAGACGCCGCCATAGAGGATGACGACCCCTAGCGCGCGGGCCTTGATCATTTCCGCGATCCGCAGCGCGGTCGGATGCGCCGAAGTCGAGCCGGAATGGCCGATCAGGACGAAATCCGGATTCTCGCTCAGGGCCTCATCGACGAGCGTGGAAAGCGGGATCGGCCCGAACTCCGCATCGACCAGGCGCACCCGATGGCCGGCATCGAGCAGCGGACCGCCGATCGCCAGCAGACCCAAAGGCGGCAGGTGATCGTCGGGCACGCGGCTGCCGATGGCCGTATGCGGCGGGTTGATCAGCACGATGTTCATGGCGGACCTCCGTTGTGTCGGTCCGCCGGTTGTATTTGGCGATGTCGAAGCCGCCTGGGCGCGGTTCAGCAGTTTCGATGCAGCTTTCCCACAGATTTGATGGGCACACCCGAAACGTCGCGCAGAGCGGGAGACGGCGTTAGCCCAGTGCATAACAAAAGGTTAAGGACGTGCGCGTTCCGCAGCTCGATCGAGCTCTGGTTTTCGGCGCTTCAAACCTTCGGCAAGGAGAGTATTAGCATCAACTAATGCAGTTGACCCTAAACTTTTATTAAAACTCTAGGCATTTATAATTGTCGGTGGGGGACCACAAGGAAATGCCCATATGGCGCTGAATCCCGATCTGAAAATCGATGAGGCGAGCCTCATCACATCGACGTTGATCAAGAAGCACAAGGCGGCGTCCGCGGAGGCGGTCGACGCCGCCGAGCTCAAGGCGCGGGCGGCCCAGCTCGCCCTGGTGCTGGACCTCGCTCATCAGGCTTTCGCGCGCCAGGAGCCCGCAGGGCAAATCGTCGAGCGCCTGGCGGGTCGACTGCATGAACTGCGCCGGGAGGTCGCTCCGGCTCTTTGGCAGGAACTGATCCCGCTCGCTCAGCAGCACCACGTGGCGGCCTACCTGAAGCAGGATCCGTTCACGCGCTGGTCCTTCGAAAAGCCGCGCGGCTATTCGGGCGACGCGACGCTGCTGGACATCTACTACAAGCACCCGAGCGCCGACGAGATCGTGGCATCGTCGAGCGAACTCGGCCGCGAGATCTTTGCCTATACGAGCGAAGCGGCAAGCTCGGTGGCGGGGCGCGAGCGCCGCGAGATACTGGCCAAAACGGTCGACGAAACGGCTGCCCGGATAGAAAACGCCGAGGTGCTGGCAATCGCCTGCGGCCATTTGCGGGAAGCCGAACTCTCAAAGGCGCTCGCCGAGAGAAGGTTAAAGCGCTGGATCGGTCTCGACCAGGATCCGGTGAGCGTCGGCACGGTCAACCGCGACCTCACCGGTACGGCAGTGGAAGCCGTGGACGGATCGGTGCGCGGTCTTTTGCGGCGCGCCTACCCGCTTGGCACATTCGATCTCGTCTATGCTTCCGGGCTGTATGACTACCTGCCGCTTCCGGTCGGCGCACGGCTGCTGCAGCGCGCGATGGAACTGGTCAAGCCGGACGGCGAATTCCTCTTCGCCAATTTCAGCGACGAGATCACGACCGACGGGTACATGGAAACGTTCATGGACTGGCCGCTCATCCTGCGATCGGCCGGCGACATGTGGGACATCATCAATGCCGCGGTGGATAAGAACCGCGTCGAAGCCGAGGTCTATTACGGATCGAATAGGAACATCGTCTACGGCAAGATCCGCAAACGCGTGGATTTCGCGGCGCCCGCCATGGAGCGGTAGCCGAGCCGCTTCACATCCGGATTTTCAAGTCGGGCCGTGCAGCGGCCCGGCTTTCTGATGCATCGCGCGGCGTCCTCGTTTCGCCGACATAGCGCCGCCTGTCCTCCTGCCGGACTGCTTAAGCTAAGCGACGAGGTCCTGCCTGGCCTGCATGATCTCTTCGATCGGGACGGGACGTCCGGTCAGGAAGCCCTGGATCGACTGAATGCCCATGTGCTGCAGCAAATTCTGCTGCTCTTTCGTCTCGACACCCTCGACAAGGACCGTATGGCCCAGATTGCGCAGCAGTCTGACCATGTCCTGCAACAGGCTCAGGCCTCGAACCGTCTGGCAATCGTGCAAGAAACTGCGATCGATCTTGACGACGTCGAACTTGAAACGACGGAGCCAGGCCAGACCCGCAAATCCGGTTCCGAAATCATCGAGCCAGATCTGAACACCCAGGTTTCGAAGCTGCTCGATACTTCTGGCGGCCTGTGCCTCCAGAGATATATCGCTGCCTTCAGTGACCTCGAGCGCCAGCCTCTGGGGCGCCATGCCATGCCGACCAAGGATCTCGGTGACGTGAAGCGGGAAATTCGGAGCCTTGAGCTGGACGACCGAGACGTTCACGGACACGACCGATCCTAATCCGTGCTCGACCATGTCGCCGCAAGCCCGATCGATCACCCACATCCCGAGTTCCTCGATCCCGCCGGTCTGCTCGGCGACAGGTATGAACACGGACGGGCTGATCACGCTGCCGTCGAAGTCGCGCAGCCGCATCAACGACTCATGGCCAAGCACCTTGCCGGATATCGCATCGCAGATCGGCTGATAGACCACGGAGACCAGTCCCTCCGAAACGGCTTGCTTGAGCAGTTCCGAAAGATTCTGGCTGGCGCGCTTCTGATCGATGGCCTGCGCATCATAGATGGTGAAGGTCGCGCGACCGGAAAACTTGGAGGCGTAAAGCGCGCGATCGGCCTCCTGCAACAAGATCCGAAGCTCTATGCTTTGATCGGCGCGCGTCAACGAGGCGCCAGCGCTGATGGTGACGATGTTGAGTTTATCGTCCCGATCGGGATGGGAGATGTTCAAGTCCTCGACGGCCCGGCAGAATTGATGGGTCACCTCGCGCAGGTGATCCGGTCCGGCGACCTTGCAGAGCACGACGAATTCTTC
Source organism: Mesorhizobium sp. M1A.F.Ca.IN.022.06.1.1 (assembly GCF_003952605.1). NCBI lineage: Bacteria > Pseudomonadati > Pseudomonadota > Alphaproteobacteria > Hyphomicrobiales > Phyllobacteriaceae > Mesorhizobium > Mesorhizobium sp. M1A.F.Ca.IN.022.06.1.1. Next base: position 3,053,384 of record NZ_CP034455.1, read on the forward strand.
GCCGCCGTACCGTCCCGCGATGGCGTGATTGGACGCCGCCGTCTCGTCGAAGGCTCGGGCAAGCTCGATCAGGCAGTCGTCGCCGGCCTGATGGCCGAGCCGGTCGTTGAACCGCTTGAAGTAGTCCACGTCCATGAGAATGACGCCTATTTCGTCATTGTCCCTGGCCCATTCCTTGCACAACTCCGCGAATTCTCGGGTGATCGCCCTGCGGTTCTTAAGCCCGGTAAGCGGGTCGGTGTCTGCGATCTCGATGAGCTTTTGACCATTTTCGATGGCGACCTGCTCCTGGATCTGCGCCTGAAGGGCATGCAGGAAGGTTTGGTAGCGCTCCATGCTGAGGCGCCATGACAGATAAAGCGACAAAACAAGGCAATTCACGAAATAGGTTGCAAGCACCAGACGGGTGCCAAGATCGGCTTGAAGCAAGAACAGCGTGGCGCCGAGGAATGCTATTGTCACGGTTGCGGACGACAGCGCCGAGAGCCATAGCCGGAAGTTGAAGAAAAGGTTGGCACCGAGAATGAAAACCGTGCCGAAGATGATGAAATGGGACAGCGCCTCCTGATGCGTCGTTCCGAGGGCCGACAGCAGCCATCCGATCGCGCCCGCCACGATCGCCAGAGCAGCAACGTAGTGCAGAGTGGTGACGGCAAAATCGCGTCGAGCAACAAGTTCGACAAGCACCAGGAAGGTCAATCCCAACGTCAGGCGCGTCAGAATCACACGGTCGGCAATGTCCGGGAAAAGGAACCAGTCGAAGGCCCCGTAGCATATGTAGCTCAACACGGCCGCCGCTATGCCCCAGCGCACGACCTTGCGATTCTGATCCGCGTTCTTCTGCAGCAGCATCGCAAAAAGCGTCGGATCGGCGGATTTCCACGGCGGGCGTGAAATCGCTTCAGTGACCCTCTGAGCCACGTCCTCCGTCAGTTGCATGCAATGCTCCTTTGCGATCATCCTCCGCATGAACGGGTTCGAGCAAGCGAAGTCCGTCAAGTCCTTACGGAAGGACGAAGGCAAGCCTGGTTCATTAAAAGACACTAATGTTGCTAACCGCCGGTAAACGGATCATGCGATTGCACCGGCACAGCGACCCGCTAAGGATTCCATGCAACAATCGTGAGTTACCGAATAATGCATGGTCACACTTTCTCCAGATCGCAAGAGACGACGCACGAAACATTGCGTAAATTTCCGAGCGCGTCTTTTGTTAAGGTTCGTGTAACCTTAATTTCAGTTGATATCGGGGAAATCGTCCCGAAGTAGATTCGCTCCCACCACATTGTCGGGCCGTTCTTTGCGGAGAACCGTTTCGGGTACGATTACCGCCGCAGATGGCTGAGCGGCACGTGGCCTGGCCCCTTGATGTTCTGCAGCACAAGCTGGGTATGGACGTCGCGGACGCCGGGCAGCCGCATCAGTCGGTGCATGACGAAAGCATTGAGATCGTCCACCGACGGCACCATCACATGCAGCAGGAAATCGTGGTCGCCGGTCATCGTCCAGCAGGACGAGACCTCGTCCATGCGCTGCACGGCGGCGATGAAGCTTTCCGGCGAGCCGTCGCTGTGGCTCACCAGGCGGACCTGGATGAACACCTCGACCGTCAGCCCCAGCGCGCGTCGGCTGAGCACGGCGGCAAAGCCCTTGATGATGCCGGCGCCTTGCAGCGCCTCGAAGCGCCGAGCGCAGGGCGTGGTCGACAGGCCGATCTCCTGCGCGAGTTCCGACACGGCCTTGCGCCCGTCGCGCTGCAGGGTGTCCAGCATTCTTATTTCGAACTCATCCAACTGAGGCATTTTCCCTCCTAAACGTTTAAATTTGAGCGAAGTTTACCTCAAAATCCCTCGCTTGGCTACAAAGAAGGCTGATTTGCCTCACGACCCGCGGCTACGATGACGCCACCATCCGGGAACCGACGATTTTTTTCAGGAGGAAGAAATGACGATCAGCGTTGCCGACTATGCCCGCGAGTGCGCGGCGCAAGGCCTTCGCGGCGACTATTCGGTGTGCCGCGCCGACTTCACAGTGGCTCAGCATTACGACTATTCCGCCGACGAGCAGGCAGTGTGGCGCACGCTCTGCGATCGCCAGACGAAGCTGACGCAGAGGCTGGCGCACCGTTCCTATCTCGACGGCGTCGCGACGCTCGGGCTGCTCGACAAGATTCCGGATTTCGACGCCATCAGCGAGAAATTGCGCAAGCTCACGGGCTGGGAAATCGTGGCGGTGCCCGGGCTGATCCCCGCCGGCCCCTTCTTCGACCATCTCGCAAACCGCCGTTTCCCGGTCACCAACTGGCTGCGGACCAGGCAGGAACTCGACTACATCGTCGAGCCGGATATGTTCCATGACTTCTTCGGGCATGTGCCGATCCTGACGCAGCCGGTGTTCGCCGATTTCATGCAGATGTATGGTGAGAAGGCCGAGGACATGATCGCGCTGGGCGGCGACGAGATGATCACCCGGCTCTACTGGTACAGCGCCGAATACGGCCTCATCCAGGAAGCCGGCCAGCCGGTAAAGGCTTTCGGCGCAGGACTGATGTCGTCTTTCACCGAGCTGCAATTCGCGGTCGAAAGCAAGGACGCCCATCATGTGCCGTTCGACCTGGAGACGGTGATGCGCACCGGCTACGAGATCGACAAGTTCCAGCGCGCCTACTTCGTGCTGCCGTCCTTCGACGCATTGCGCGATGCATTCGCCGGCGACGACCTCGCCGGGATCGTCACGCGGTTCAAGGGTCAGCCGGCGCTCGACCCCGCCACGGTCTAGGCATTGAACCAAAATGCGCGAGCCCGAAATCGTTCGGTGCGGCGCGCTTCGGGGTCCGGCTTTCGCCCAGCCGGCCGTCAGAGCGGTTCGGTGGCTAAAAGGCGACTGAGCCGCTCTGGGTTTTGCGGAAGCCAGTGTCCGGTCCTCGGGCATCAGCCGGCCGAAGCCGGCTCGGCCTTGAGCCTCGCCAACTGCTCGCTTTGCAGCTCCAGCGCGGCGTCGATGAAGCGCAGCACGGTCGCCAACTCGGCGTCGCTGAAAGCCGCCATCACTTTCTCGCCCTCGCGCGCGATGGCGCCATAGTAGCGCTCCGAAAGTTCTCTGGTCAGGTCGGTCGCCTCGATCACCACCTTGCGCCTGTCTTCCAGGCTGCGGGTTCGGGTAACGAGCCCACGCGCCTCAAGGCGGTCGATCAAGGCCGTCACCGCTGCCGGCGTCAGCCCCGTAGCCGCCGCCACGGCGCCGGCCGATTGCGGCCCCGCGTAAAGCAAGCCCAGACAATAGCGCTCGGCTGCGATCAGCCCAAGCCGCTCCCCGACCGCCTCGTCATAGGCTTGCGTCGCGTCCTGCCAGCGCATGACGGCACGGCTGACGGCCGCCGTCATCTCAGCACGACTCATGCTTGACGAATTTAGTTCGATCATCTAACTATCAAGTTGCCTAACATTCAGGCTATCGTATCAATATGCGATGCCACCCTTTGCGAAGCAAGGGCAAAGTCGCCGACAGGAGTGAACAATGAGCTTGATTCAACAGCGCCCCCTCTCTCGCATGAGGAGGAGTACAGATACGCCAAGCTGGCCATGGAATGGTATGGCTGGGGCTCGCCCATCGGCCTCGGCATCCTGCTGGTGGCACTTGCCGCCGCGGCCGTGCTGGTGCGGGTCGCCCCCAAAGGCGCGCCAGGGCGGCGCCGATTCCACTTCCGGCGCCGCCTGCCTTTTCGGGGTTCAGACTGTGATCACCTGGCCGAGGTGATCGCCCAGCCGGCAGGCGAGCGCCCGCCGTCTCCTCATTCGTCGGATAATCGCCACCATTGCCGATCCAGTCGGCGATGCGCACGCGGCCGAGATTCTTCCGCGCCATGGTCGTGCCGAAGAGCCGCAAGCCCTCAGGCGGCTTCCGAAAGATCGCGATCGAGAACGGACAGGTTGCGGCCGCGATGCTTGGCCTCGTAGAGCCTGCGGTCAGCGGCGCGCATCAGCTCCGACACGGTGGCGCTCTCGCCACAGGTGATGCCGCCGATCGAGACCGTCAAAGGCACGGTCCGCTCGTCGACAGGGCGAAAGCGGATCAGTTCGACCTCGCGACGGATGCGCTCGGCCACGCGCCTTGCTTCCGGTTCGGTGGCGCCAACCAGGAAGGCGGCGAACTCCTCGCCGCCGATTCGGCCGAGCACATCGCCGCTGCGCACGCCGCGCTCGATGGCGCCCGCGATCAGAAGCAGTGCATCGTCGCCGGTCAGGTGACCGTAATTGTCGTTGATGGTCTTGAAGTGGTCGGCATCGATGATCAGCAGGGCGCCGCGATCGGCCTTGCGCCGGGAACCGTCGAGCGCGGCGAAGAAGGTCTCGCGGTTGAGCATGCCGGTCATGTCGTCGCGGCTTGCCTTCTCCGACAGGCGTCTGTGGGCCGCGGCAAGCTGGGCATGCGCGCGGGCAAGCTCGCGATGCGCATTTTTCAGCCGGTCGCTTTGCCAGAAGGTGCCGACGCTGGCAATCCAGGCGAGAATCAAAGGGCAAACCGTGGCCGTAAGCCAGACGGTGCGGCTGATCGGAAAGCCCATGGCCGGGACCACAACCAGCGTCAACAAGAGCGAGACAGCGACCGAAGCGAACGCGACGACTGCGGACTTCAAGATTATGCGACTCATCGCTGTCTCCCAACGGACTGCCTCTGTGCCAGCAAGCGCTGAAGGTGACCTTTCCGGGACGATTAAAATTTGAAGCGAGGCGCCATTTTCACGACGCAAGACGCGCGGAAGTTGTGGATAAACTCCGCGTCCGCATGCCATAAGGAGGCCATGACGACGACACCCGAGCCCGCCCGTTTTGCCCATGTCACGGATTGGGTATTCGACCTCGACAACACGCTCTATCCGCATCACTCGAACCTGTTCGCGCAGATCGACGTGAAGATGACTGCCTATGTCGGCGAGCTGCTGACGCTCTCGCGCGAGGAGGCGCGCAAGCTGCAGAAAGAGCTCTACCTGGAGTACGGCACGACGCTGAACGGGCTGATGGCGCGCCACGGCATCGACCCCGACGACTTCCTCGAGAAGGTGCACGACATCGACTATTCCTGGCTGGTGCCCGATCCGGTGCTCGGTGCCGCGATCCGCCAATTGCCGGGCCGCAAGTTCATTTTCACCAATGGGGACCGCAAGCATGCCGAGCGCGCCGCGCGCCAGCTCGGCGTATTGGATCATTTCGACGACATCTTCGACATCGTCGCGGCGGGTCTCAACCCCAAGCCGGCCCGCCAGACCTATGAGCGGTTCGCCGAGCTGCATTCCGTGACCGGCCACAACGCGGTGATGTTCGAGGACCTGGCGCGCAACCTCTCTGTGCCGAAATCGCTCGGCATGACGACGGTGCTGGTCGTGCCGCGCAATTTCGAGCCGACTTTCTCCGAGATCTGGGAGCGCGACCCGGCGAATGAGGACGACGTGGATTTCGTCACCGACGACCTCGCCGGCTTCCTGACGGCAATCGTCGAGGTCCCGGGCTGACCCAACTCCAGATTGCCGGCGCCGTCGTCAGAACTCGCTGGTCATTGCGGTAACGACGAGCGCGCACTCAGAGGCTGTAGAAGCGGCGAACGATGTCCCAGGCTTCGTCGGCGGTGTCGACGAAATCGATGATGTCCTGGTCGCCGGGCGAGATCGTGCCTTGCTCGGCAAGGAAGTCGAGGTCGATCGCCCGTTGCCAGAACGCCTTGCCGAACAGGATCACCGGCACGCGCTCCATGCGCCCGGTCTGGATCAGCGTCAGCGTCTCGAAGAATTCGTCCATCGTGCCGAAGCCGCCCGGAAACACGGCGACCGCCTTGGCGCGCATGACGAAATGCATCTTGCGGATTGCGAAATAGTGGAAGTTGAAGCAGAGCTCGGGCGTCACATAGGCGTTCGGCGCCTGCTCGTGCGGCAGCACGATGTTCAAGCCGATCGACGGCGCGCCAACATCGTCGGCGCCGCGATTGCCCGCCTCCATGACTCCCGGTCCGCCGCCGGTGACGACGACGAATTCGCGATAGTAGGACGTGGCCGACTGCTGCGAGCACAGCCGGGCGAACTTGCGCGCCTCTTCGTAATATTTGCTGTTCAGCTCGAGGTTCTTCTTCTGCGTCTCGTTCTTGGCGGCCCAGGCGGCGCCGCCCGGCTCGGGAAGCCGCGCCCCGCCGAACAGGATGACGGTCGAGCGGATGCCGCGCTCGGCAAGGATCATCTCCGGCTTCAAGAGCTCGAGCTGCAGGCGCACCGGACGCAATTCGCGCCGCGTCATGAAGTCGGGATCGTTCCAGGCCAGGCGATAGGTTTCGGCCCGCGTCTGCGGCGTGTCCGGCACGCTTTTCGACCGCTCGAGATCCTCGTCCGAATGGGGCAGCGGCGTCCAGCCCGCCTTTTCCATGGGTGTCATCGAATCCACCGTCCTAATTCCTTTACTTGCGCCGTCCCGTGACGCAGTCGCGATTGACCCCCATTAAGGCTTCACATAGGGTCCGCGCGATTTCAAAACAGGTTAAGGCGCAGGCCTTAACAGCTTTGTAATGGAGCAAATTCATGTCGAAGCCCGATCTGGCGAGCCTCGAAAAGACCATCGAAAAGGCCTTCGAGGAGCGCGATACGATTTCGACCGCGACCCGCGGCGAAACGCGCGACGCCATCCAGTCGGCGCTCGACTTGCTCGACCGCGGCGTGGTTCGCGTCGCCGAGCGGCAGGACGACGGCAAGTGGCTGGTCAACCAGTGGCTGAAGAAGGCGGTGCTGCTCTCCTTCCGGCTGAACCCGATGAAGATCATCAAGGGCGGCCCGGGCCACTCGGTATGGTGGGACAAGGTGCCGTCGAAGTTCGAGGGCTGGGGCGCGGTCGATTTCGAGAAGGCCGGCTTCCGCGCCGTGCCGTCCTCGGTCGTGCGCCGCTCGGCCTATGTTGCCCCGGGCGCGGTGCTGATGCCGTCCTTCGTCAATGTCGGCGCCTATGTCGATACAGGCACCATGGTCGACACCTGGGCCTCGGTCGGCTCTTGCGCCCAGATCGGCAAGAACGTGCATCTCTCCGGCGGCGTCGGCATTGGCGGCGTGCTGGAGCCGATGCAGGCCGGTCCGACCATCATCGAGGACAATTGCTTCATCGGCGCGCGCTCCGAGGTGGTCGAAGGCTGCATCGTGCGCGAAGGCTCGGTGCTCGGCATGGGCGTGTTCATCGGCCAGTCGACCAAGATCGTCGACCGCGCCACCGGCGAGGTCTTCTACGGTGAAGTGCCGGCAAATTCGGTGGTCGTCGCCGGCTCGCTGCCGGGCAAGCCGCTGCCAAATGGCGAGCCGGGCCCGAGCCTCTACTGCGCCGTCATCGTCAAGCGCGTCGACGCCAGGACCCGCTCCAAGACGTCGATCAACGAATTGCTGCGCGATTGATCTTTCCCGCGAACAGACGCACCCTCCGCCGGCGCGACATTCCGTCGCGCTGGTTCAACGGAGGGGCGTCATGGACTGGAAGTATCTGCTGACGAGTTTCGACGGCCGCATCAACCGGGCCAAGTTCTGGGCCGGCATCGGCATATTCATCGTCATCGCCATCATTGCGTTCATTCTCGACTCGATCCTCGGCACACGTTTCACCACCGCCGGCGGCGACCAGATCGGCATCCTCGGCATCCTGGTCGCGCTGGCATCGATCTATTTCGCGATTGCTCTCTATGCCAAACGCTGGCACGACCGTAACAAGTCGGGCTGGTGGACACTGATCGGCCTTATACCCATCATCGGCGGCATCTGGCTGCTCATCGAACTGGGCATGCTCGAAGGCACCAGGGGCGCCAATCAATACGGACCGGACCCGCTTGCCTGAAAAAGCAGACTTCATCTGGCTCTTCTTCAAAACCTCGGGCCGCGTCAGCCGCGCGGCTTATTTTCTCGGCGGATTGCTGGTTGCTATCGTCCAGGCCTTTCCGCTTTATCGCTTCACGCTGGTGCCGGAAGGTTCGGCCGAGAGCAACATGTGGTCGTTCGTCTTCTTCCTCACGTTCCTCGCCTCGTTGTGGTCGAACGTCGTGCTGGCAGTGAAGCGGCTGCACGACCTCGACAAGCCGGGCATCGCGGCGCTGGTGCTGTTCGTTCCCGTCGTGTCGATCGTTGCCTTCCTGGTGCTCTGCCTGTTTCCGGGACAGCCCGGATCCAATCGCTACGGCAGCCGCACGAATGCGCCGGCCGACCGCTAGCGCCGGATGATTTTTAGGTCGTTTCGACCTCAAATCTGATCCGGCTCTAAATCACAGAGATAACGCGTGATGTAATCGGTCGACGATGTCGCCATCCTTGGCGTCAACGAGACCGAGAATTTGAGCTCGAACCTGTCGCGCAGATATCACGCTGATCGAGGACCGCGGCTGACGTCGTCGGGCGTCAATCCGGGCGGACCGCGCCTGTCCGCTTCCGCCTGACACACCAGCGCCATGATGCGCTTCGTCACAGGCGCCGGCACGCCGGTCTTTTGCGCGAGCCGCAGTATCGCTCCCTGCAATTCGTCGACCTCGGTCGGCCGACGACGATGGAGATCGTCCCACATCGAGGAGCGCGCCTTGGGGTCGATCGCCAGCAGCCGCCGGGCCAGGATTCCGAACAGCCAGTCCGGAAGCCGCAGCACTTTCGGCAGCAGCCATGGGGGCGGCCCAGCGATGCGCGCCGGCTCGATACGACAAGCTTTCATTGCGGCCAGCGCCTCGTCGATCTGGTCCGCCAGAATGACGCGCCAGCCGCGGTCCGCCAATTCGGTCGCCAGCGGCAGATCGGAGAGCGCGACCAGCGCATTGTTGAGGTTCATCAGCAGTTTGCTCCACTGCACCGCCCTCATGTCGGCATGGGTTTCGACCCCAAGTCCTTCGACATCGAGCAGTGCTGAAAGGCCGGGCTCAGTATTCTCGATGATGACCATGCCGTCGCTGGCGCGGCGGACGCTGAACGGCGTCTCGCCATCCGGCGATTGCACGACGTTGAACGCAACCATACCGGCAAGCACGCGATGCGCAGGAAGCGCTCCACGCAGTTTGTCCGGATTGTCGACGCCATTCTGCAGGCTGATCACAATGGCATCGGGGCGGGCATGAGCCGCAACAAGCGCCGCCATCTCCTCGGTCGCGCCGCTCTTTACGGTGACCAGAACGATATCCGCGTTGCGCAGCGCCAGCGCCGGATCGTCGCTGACCGCCAGCGTCTCAGGCCCGATGCGTCTGTCGCGGCCGTCAAGATCGCTGATCCGCAGCCCGTCCTTGCGCAACGCCTCCACAATGCGGCCGCGGCCAAGGAAGACGACCTTACGCCCGGCGAGCGCTAGGCAGCCGCCGACATAGCAGCCGATGCTGCCGGCGCCGGCTATCGAGATCGTCTTTCCTTCTTTGGCCATGCGATCATCCCGTCCTGGCCCGCGCGACTATACGACACGACAACCATATTGTCGGCGGCTTGCTCGGCGAACATCTGCCACCGTGACAGGCCTGCCGCTTTCGACTATCGCTTTGCCCATGAAATTGCCGACCGACCCTGCCCAGAACCTTGCCGCCCTGATCCGCTGCCCTTCCGTGACGCCCGCCGAAGGCGGCGCGCTGCAGACCTTGGAAGACATGCTGAAGCCACTCGGCTTCGCCGTAGAGCGGCCGATATTCTCGGCAGATGGCACGCCGAACATCGAAAATCTCTATGCGCGCCGCTCCGGCAACGGCCCACATCTGATGTTTGCCGGCCATACCGACGTGGTGCCGGTCGGCGACGAGGCGGCGTGGACGCATCCGCCCTTTGCCGCCGAGATCGCCAATGGCGAGATGTATGGCCGCGGCGCCGTCGACATGAAAGGCGGCATCGCCTGCTTCATCGCCGCGGTGGCGCGCCACATCGAGAACAATGGCGGCCCGAAAGGCTCGGTCTCGCTGCTGATCACCGGCGACGAGGAAGGGCCGGCCATCAACGGCACGGTGAAGCTGCTCGACTGGGCTGCCGCCAAGGGCGAGAAATGGGACGCCTCGATCGTCGGCGAGCCGACCAATCCGGATGCGCTTGGCGATATGATCAAGATCGGCCGGCGCGGCTCGCTCTCCGGCAGCGTCATCGTCAATGGCCGTCAGGGCCACGCCGCCTATCCGCAACTTGCCGACAACCCGGTGCGCGGGCTTATGAGCCTTGTCGACGCTCTGCTCCATCCGGTGTTCGACAGGGGAACAAAGGATTTCCAGCCGACCAATCTGGAAGTGACGTCGATCGACGTCGGCAACCCGGCGACCAATGTCATCCCGGCCAAGGCCACCGCCACGTTCAACATCCGCTTCAACGACACTTGGGATGCCGAGACCGTCCAGGCCGAGATCCACAACCGGCTCGACCAGGCGGCGGGCCGCAAGAAATATCGGCCGGGCAAGAAGACCGCCGTCGACTACGAGCTTGTCTGGCGCGACCGGCCGAGCCATGTCTTCCTTACCCGCGACGAAAAGCTGATCGACACGCTGAGCGGTTCCGTGGCCGCGGTGGTCGGCAAGAGGCCTTCGCTCTCCACCTCCGGCGGCACTTCGGATGCGCGTTTCATCAAGGATTTTTGCCCGGTGGTCGAGTTCGGGCTGGTCGGCAAGACCATGCACATGGTCGACGAGCGCGTGGCGGTCGCCGATCTCGAGACGCTGACAGGGATATACGAGCGCTTTATCGAGGACTGGTTCGGACAAGGTCTGACGTGACCATGCTCTCAACGGACGAAACCTTTGCTTCGCTGGCCGGCGCCTGGCGGCTGATGCTCGGCAGGGCCGACGGCCTGCGCATGCTCGATCTGTCTGCGGACGGTTTCTGGAATTCCTTCTTCGCCATCGTCGTGGCGGCGCCGGCGCTGATCGTCGGCTGGGTCGGGATCGCCAATGAGATAGGCGATCCGAATGCGTTCGCCGGGCGGCTCGGCATGCTGCTCCGGCTGGCAACCGTCGACATCGGTTCCTGGGTGCTGCCGCTGGTGGCGCTTGCGCTGGTCGCGCCGCGCGCCGGCATCGGCAGCCGCTTCGTCCACTACGTCGTCGCCTCCAACTGGGCCTCCGCGATCATCGCCTGGCTGATGCTGCCGTCGGCGCTGCTGAGGCTGTTCCTGCCCTCGACCGACGAGGTCAGCGGCCTGGTCTCGCTGCTTCTGTTCGCGCTGTCGATGGTGCTGACCTGGCGCATGACCAACGCGACGATCGGCAAGGGCGCGGCTGCCGGCACCGCGGTGTTTGTCGGCATGTTCGTCGCCTCGCTGCTCGTCTTGTTCGGGCTGCAGGTGCTGCTCGGCATCGACATTCCGGACGGCGCGAGGGGCTAGGTCTCCGCGTCCTCTGCCGCGGCGGGTTTGTCAGCCGTCGCCGGATAATCCACCCCGACCAAGAACAGGCCGTCGGGCGGCGCTACCTGTCCGCAGGCTGCCCGGTTGCGCGCTTCGAGCGCTGCCTTGAGATCGGCGGCGCTCCAGGAGCCGTCGCCCACCCTGCGCAGTGAGCCGACCATCGAGCGCACCTGGTTGTGCAGGAAGGAGCGCGCCGAGGTTCGCACCTCAATGAGATCTCCGGCGCGGGTGACATCGAGACGGTCAAGCGTGCGCACCGGGCTTTCGGCCTGGCACTGGGTGGAGCGGAAGGTGGTGAAATCGTGCCGCCCGAGTAGCACCTTCGCCGCCTCGTGCATGGCCTCGGCATCGAGCCGTTTCGGTACCCACCAGACCTTGCCCTTTTCAAGCGCCGACGGGGCGCGGCGGTTGAGGATGCGATAGAGATAATGGCGGCCGGTGGCCGAAAACCGCGCATCGAAATCGTTGGCGACGACGGCAGCCTTGAGGATGGCGATGCGCGCGCCGGCTGCCTGCAGATGGGCGTTGACGGCGTCGCGCACCTTGTCGCCCGCCCAGTCCCTGGCCAGATCCACATGGGCCACCTGGGCGGTCGCGTGCACGCCGGCATCGGTGCGGCCGGCGGCACGTATTCGCACCTCTTCGCCGCAGAACTTTTCGATCGCCTGCTCGATCGCCTGCTGCACCGAAAGCTGGTCCGCCTGATGCTGCCAGCCGGCGAATTGGCTGCCGTCATATTCGATATCGAGTCGAAAACGCGGCATGCCAGCTCTGCGTTCGCGCTCGCCTAGGCGGCCAGCGCGGTGAAGGCCGAAGCGTATAGCAGTCTGCCGGCCTCGGGCGCGTCGCCCCAGGCCAGCGCCTGCAGCGCCTCGCCCTGGTATTCGCTCTCGAATTTCTCGGCGCGGGCGTGGGTGTAGCCGAAGCGGCCGTAATAGGCCGGATCGCCGAGCACCACCGCCAAAGCCTCGCCGGCTTCCTTCAGGCGGACATGCGCCTCGCGGATCAGCGCGCCGCCGATGCCGGTGCCGTGGAAGGACGGCTCGACCGCCAGCGGCGCCAGCGCCACGGCCGCGAAGCGCTTGCCGCCGTTCTGCACAAAAAGCCTGGAAAACAGGATGTGGCCGACGACCTGGCCATCTTCTTCCGCAACCAGCTCGACGACGGCGTCGCCGCCGGTGACCAGCGCATCGACCAGGCCGGCCTCCGCCTGCTGGCCGAAGGCATGCTCTTCGACGAGGCGGATCGCCTCGCGATCCCGCGGCGTCGCCGCACGTATCGACATCATGCTCATTGGAGTTTCGTTCCTTTTTCGATCTTGGCCCCGCGCAAAAACTCCTGCGCGGCGGCGGGCCTTCCACCCGCCCGTTGAACTTCGACCAGCCGCACCGCGCCTGACCCGCAGGCGACCGTCAGCCGATCATCGAGAATACCTCCCGACTCGCCGACGCCGTTGGAAAGCGTCGAGCGAAGCAGTTTCAGCCGCTCCACGCGGCCACCAATTTCGACCTCGCACCACGCGCCCGGAAAGGGCGAGAGGCCGCGAATGTGATTGTGGACTTCGCCGGCAGGCCGCGTCCAGTCTACGCGTGTCTCCGATTTATCGATCTTTCGCGCATAGGTCACCCCTTCCGTCGCCTGCGGGGCAAATGTCAGACAATTTATCCCCAACTGTGCGAGCGCATCCACCATCAGCGAGGCGCCTCGAGCCATGAGGAGGTCATGCAATTCCCCGGCGGTCATATCGGGACCAATGGCGCATTTTTCAACCAATGCCACCGGGCCGGTGTCCAGCCCCTCTTCCATGCGCATCACCATCATGCCGGTTTCGACATCGCCGGCCATGATGGCGCGCTGTATGGGAGCAGCACCGCGCCAACGCGGCAAAAGTGAGGCATGGCCGTTGAGGCACCCGAGCCTGGTGGCCTCAAGAACGGGTTTCGGCAGAAGGAGGCCATAGGCGACGACCACGGCGACATCGGCCCGCAAACCGGCAAAGGCCTGCTGCTCGGTCTCTGCCTTGAGCGATGTCGGCGTGCGCACCTCGAGCCCGAGCCGTTCCGCCTCGCGCTGCACGGGCGAGGGCGTCAATTCCAACCCGCGCCGGCCGGCGGCGCGCGGCGGCTGCGTATAGACGGCGGCAATCTCGTGGCCGGCCTCGGCGATGGCGCTGAGCGTCGGCACGGAAAACTCCGGCGTGCCCATAAAGATGACGCGAAGGGGCATTTCTCCTGCCATGCTATGTTCAGGCGTCCGCTTCAAACGGGTTCACGAGCTTCAGGCCAAGCTCGTCGAAGTCGCGAACATTGCGTGTCGCAAGCGTAGCGTCATGGGCCAGACAGATAGCCGCAATCATGGCATCGGAAAGACTGACCGGACGACCGAGATTTTCCCGCATTGCCCGAAGCTTGCCGGTAAGGCGAGGTACCGAGCCAGCAAAGTCAACGATGCGACCCGAAAACTGCTTCGAGATCAGATGGTCGAGAGCACGAACGTGCCGATCAGAGCCGGTCTTATTCAGAAATCTCTCGGCGCCGAAAGATTGTTCCATGACGACCGGGCCGCACAGGTAAAGATTGAGCAGATCCTGTTTGCGAAACCATTCGACCACGTTCGGATCAGGTGTGATCCTGCTTGCTTCGGAAACGACGTTGGTGTCGAGAATAATCAATCGAAACCCTCGACCAAGGGGCCAAAGTCCTGTTTCCTCGCAGCTTCGATTTCAGCCATTGTCTCAGCAAACTCGTTGTCAATTGCGCTTTCGTTTGCGAATGCGGAGCGGATACTCTCCCATGCTGAGAAGTTTGGCTCTAGCCTTCTTTCCTTTTCCACACTCATGCCCTTCCACAAAAGATCGATGGCTTTGCCCGATAGGCTCTGGCCGACTTTTCGAGCGGCTTGCTCAATTTCGCGCTTTAGGGGTTCTGGTACATTTCTGATTAGCATATCGCTCAAGGCTAAACCTCCAAATTGATATCATGATATCATGGTTAACCGATTTGCTCAATCATACCCAGCACGGGTTTGCGCGGCGCTGAAGACTCTTCGGTAACTAAGTTCGAATGCTTTCCTCATATGATTCGGGCCTCTTGCCCCTTCGGAGCCATTCATATGAAGACTCGTCAAAAGACATTTGGGGCGTGTCGTACGCCAGGTTCAAATCGCTCGATGAGGAATCTACGAAGGGCGAGTTGTCCAAACGACGTGAGCGAGCATTAGCTGTCTACCTCACGCCGCTTTTTGCAGTGGCATTAGTCGTGGTTTTAATATTCTCGCCAGAATCTCGCGCGCTTGCGTTTGAATTGGGTTCCAAAGCCATCGAAGTCGGGAAAGACTGGATCCTGCGTGGAATGCTCGAATGAGGTTCAGCCCGCCATCTTGCCCGGCGCCTTGTCCTTGGCGAGCTTCTTGAATTTCCTGACCACCATGTCGCGCTTCAGCTTCGAGATGTGGTCGATGAACAGCACGCCGTTAAGATGGTCGATCTCGTGCTGCAGGCAGGTCGCCATCAGGCCTTCGGCCTGCATCTCCTGCAGCTTGCCCTCGCGGTCGAGATATTTCACCCGCACCGCCGCGGGACGCTCGACCTCGGCATAGTAGTCAGGGATCGACAGGCAGCCTTCCTCATAGACCGAGCGCTCGTCGGAGCTTTCGAGGATTTCCGGATTGATGAAGACATGCGGCGCCGGCGGCTCGCCTTCCTTGGCGAGGTCGATGACCAGCAAACGCCGCGGCTCGCCGACCTGGATCGCCGCCAGCCCGATTCCCGGCGCGTCATACATGGTTTCCAGCATGTCGTCGGTGAGCTTGCGCAAGTCACCGTCGACGCGCTCGACCGGTTTGGAAACCTGGCGCAGGATTGGATCGGGAAGGATGATGAGCGGCTTGATCGACATGGCGTCTCACCTAAGACGTCGATGGAAAAGCGTCAACCGGGGCGGCTTTGACTTGTTCACGTTTTGATCTGTGCCAGCAGAGCGAATCGGTTATGCTGCCCAAATGAACGACATGACCTCGATCCTTTCGCAGCCCGTCGCGCGGCTCGGCGCCACCACAATCAGGCTCGGCGAGGCGCTTGGCTTCGGAGCGCTGCTGCTGCTGGCGCTGTTCCTGGCGCTCGTCATCGCGTTGTGGCGCGCGGGAAAGGCGCGCGCGGCAGCGGCGGCCGAAGCGGCCGACCATGCCCGCGACACCGAGGCCAGGATGGCGGACATTCTTCAGGCGCAGGCCGAGATGCAGGGTCGCATGGGCGCGATCGCCGAAGTGTTCGGCGCCAGGCAGGCCGAGCTCACCCAATCGCTCGGACAGCGGCTCGACGCCATGACCGGCCGCCTTGGCCAGACCATGGCCGAGCAGACCAAGTCGACGCATGAGAGCCTTGCCAAGCTGCAGGAGCGGCTGGCGGTGATCGACACGGCGCAGGGCAACATCCAGTCTTTAGCCGGACAGGTCGTGCAGCTGCAGGCGATCCTCTCCAACAAGCAGACTCGCGGCGCCTTCGGCCAGTCGCGCATGGAGGCAATCATTGCCGACGGCCTGCCGCACGGCGCGTACGAGTTCCAGGCGAGCCTTTCCAACGGCAGCCGGCCCGACTGCCTAGTGCGGATGCCGAACGGCGCACCGATGCTCGCCATCGACGCCAAGTTTCCGCTGGAGGCCTGGAATGCCATTCGTGCCGCCGAAGCCGCCGACTTGCAGAAGGCGGCGGCGCAGGCGTTCCGGCGCGACATCGAGGTGCATATCCGCGATATCGCGGAAAAATACCTGATCCAGGGCGAGACGCAGGACACCGCCTTCATGTTCGTGCCCTCGGAATCGGTGTTCGCCGAGATTCACGAGAATTTCGAGCCCGTGGTGCAGAAGGCGCACCGCGCCCGCGTCGTCATCGTCTCGCCGTCATTGCTGATGCTGTCGATCCAGGTCATCCAGGCGATCCTGAAGGACGCGCGCATGCGCGAGCAGGCGCATCTGATCCAGGGCGAGGTCATCCGCCTGATGGAGGACGTGGCGCGAGTCGACGAGCGTGTGCGCCGGCTGCAGACGCATTTCGGCCAGGCGGCCAGGGATATCGACGATATCCTCGTCTCGACGACGAAGGTCACCAAACGCGGGCAGAAGATCGAGGCGCTGGAGTTCGCCGAGGGCGAACCCGAACCGCCACGCGGTCCTGCCAAGGTGGAGGCGGGCGCGCGCGTGGCCGATTCCAAGACGGGTCAGCTCAGGCTGCGCGTCGTCGAAGGCGACGACTGAGCTGCCGTAACTCCGTTACTGCTCCTCGATGGTCGTGATGCCTTCGATTTCCGGCAGCCAGTGCAACGCCGAGCGGTGCCAGACCTGCCTTCTCGGCACCAGTTGGTCGCGCTGGCGCGCCGTGCCCACCCTAATGCCGTAGATTTTCGGTCCATCGCCGACCGACGTCGCATAGAGATGCGATCCGCATTCGCCGCAAAACCCCTGCGCGCGCTTGGCGCCGCTGGATCCGGTCTTGATGTAGACCTTCGGCGTGCCCTTGGTAATCCGGTAGTGCTCTTCTGGCGTGCCCACCGTCACGCGAAAGGCCGTTCCCGTCAGTTGCTGGCAATCGGTGCAATGACAGATCGAGGTCTTTTCGGGATCGACCTCCGCTTCGTAGGTGATGGCGCCGCAATGACACCCGCCGTCGATTCTCATGGGCTTGCTCCCAAGACTGCTTCGCTCAAATCTAATCCTCTTCGAAGGCCCCGGCGATAGGCTTACGCCTGCGCTCCCATGTGCCAGTCGCCTGCGGCTTGACGAACAGCCTGGTGATTTCGGGCATATCGCTTTTCAGTCGCGCCTCCAGGCGTTCAACGCAGGCTTCGATCTCGGGCGCCGTGAGATGATCCTCGAATTCGATGCTTAGGCCTGCGACGATCTCCTGCGGGCCGATATGGACGCTCAGTATGCCGTTCGCCCGCTGCACGGCCGGGTCGTGGTCGGCGATCACCAGAACCTTGCGTTCCACCTCGGGCGAAGCAGGCTCGCCGAGCAGCAGACCCTTGCTCTCGCGCGCCAAGAAGATGGCGGTGGCGCCCAGGATGACGGCGATGCCGATCGAGCCGGCGCCGTCGAGCTCGGGGATCGCCAGAAGTTCAGACGTAAGGATGCCCGCGAAGGCGACGACGAGGCCGAGCAGCGCCGCGCTGTCCTCGAACAGCACGGTGTAGACGCTGGGGTCCTTGCTGCGGCGCACCGCCTGAAACCAGCCCTGCTTGCCCTTTTGCTGGCGGAACTCCTTCAGCGCCACCAGCCAGGAACTGCCTTCGAACAGAAAAGAAAGACCAAGCACGATGTAGTTGACCTTGGCGTTGACGACCGGTTCCGGCGCCATGATGTGGATGACGCCCTCGTAGAAGGAAACGCCGGCGCCAAGCGCGAACACCAGCAGGGCGACAATGAAGCTCCAGAAATAGAGTTCGCGCCCATGGCCGAGCGGATGCGTGCGGTCGGGCGGGCGCGCGGCGCGGCGCATGCCGTAAAGCAGAAGCGCGCCATTGCCGGTGTCGACCAGCGAATGCACGCCCTCCGACAGCATGGCTGAAGAGCCTGTGAAGAATGCTGCGGCGAATTTGGTCAGGGCGATCGCAACATTGCCGGCGAGCGCGGCGTAGATCACTCTTTTCGAGCCGCTATGCCCTGCCATGCGCTTCCGATCCTCTTCCAAGTGGGAGCTCAGCGGCCGCCGCCCAAAGCTCCACCGACAATGCGCCAGCCGCTCCGAGGTTCAGATGCCCCTATGCATTTCTGTTGCCTGATCGATCCCGAGGTCGCGGGATGAAGGGAAAACGGTTGACATAGCGCAAGCCGGCTTTCGAAGCTGCAAGCGGCCTCTTGCGGTCGGGCGCTTCTCTTGTTTCACTTGTGCTGCCCACAAATCGGAGGAGCGAATCATGGCGAAAGGTGCGATGAAGGCGGGCAAGGAACCCCGCAAGCCGAAAAAGGACGCCAAGAAACCGGCCGCGGCCCCGGCTCCGAAGGCGCCGCCGGTCAAGGCGATGCGCATCAAGGAGAAGTAGGCCGTCAGCGCGGCCGATCCGTCTCGATGCGGATTTGAACCGGCGGCATGCCGAATGCTGCCGGTGTTTTGTTGATCGGGGTACAGAACTCACTATATCGGTACCGCGAGGACGACCTCGCTTCCCCGAAACCCGGCCGGGACGACCCGCCACCTCAAACGTCGAGCATTCGATGCTCGATCGATGGAGCGTTCGCGATGTCCTGGATCTTCCTTTTCTTCGCCGGCCTGTTCGAGATCGGCTGGGCGATCGGCCTCAAATATACCGATGGTTTCTCGAAGCCGCTGCCGACCGTGCTCACGATCGTCTCGATGATCGTCAGCCTTGGCCTGCTCGGGCTTGCGTTGAAGACATTGCCCGTCGGCACGGCCTATGCGGTATGGACCGGCATCGGCACTGTCGGCACGGCCTTGCTCGGCATCTGGCTGCTCGGCGAGCCGGCGACCGCAGTGCGGCTTGCCTGCATCGGCCTGATCGTCTGCGGCATCGTCGGGCTGAAGCTCGTCGGCTGATGTAGCACGAACGCGTTCAGGGCCGCTCCTGGCGACCCTGACTCATTTCGAAACGAACTCGAACCTAGCGGGCCGAGAAGCCCGGAGGCGTGCGACCGACGCGCGCCTTGCGGGCGGCGTAGCGCGCATCGCGCTTGGCCTTGCGTTCGGCCTCCTCGGCGAGCAGGCGGGCGATGCGTTCGGTTTCCTCGGCTTCGCGGATCTTGGCCTCGGCAGCCGCTGCCTCTTCGGCAGCAATACGGGCCGCTTCGGCCACTGCCTCGCGTTCAGCCTTCTCGGCCGCTTCGCGCGCCAGCTTTTCCTGCTTCAACCGGGCCTTCTCGGCCTCGCGGATAGCACGGGCCTCGAGGATCGCCTTGCGTTCCGCCTGACGCGCCAGAACCGCTGGGTCGTCCGCCGCCGGCTTTGACTTGAAGCGCTCCAGGAGCGCCTTCTTTGCCTCGTTCGCGGCGTTGCGCCGCTCGAATATGTCTTTTTCCCTGTAAATAGCCAAGTCCACTTCCCTGAAGTCAATTCGCGACGCTTACATACGCGCGAAAGCGGTGAGTTCAAGCGCCAAAACGGTATGCCAGCCATGAAAATCTGGGCTGTTGCCGTCGGGATACGTCGTCGCG
This sequence comes from Mesorhizobium sp. M1A.F.Ca.IN.022.06.1.1, assembly GCF_003952605.1. Taxonomy (NCBI): domain Bacteria; kingdom Pseudomonadati; phylum Pseudomonadota; class Alphaproteobacteria; order Hyphomicrobiales; family Phyllobacteriaceae; genus Mesorhizobium; species Mesorhizobium sp. M1A.F.Ca.IN.022.06.1.1. The sequence goes on from NZ_CP034455.1 coordinate 3,072,889, forward strand.
GCGCGATGCACTGTTCACAAATCGCGCCTCTGGCGGCTCTGGGGGCCGGTCGCTACCTCTAGCGCCAACAATCAACGCCCAAGCGGCGCATCAGGATGCATGAAAATGGAACTTGGCCTCTACACTTTCGCGGATGTCAGCCCGGAGCCGGGCCCCGGCGCCATCGGCCCGCACGAACGGCTGCGCAACCTGATCGAGGAGGTCGAGCTGGCCGACCAGGTCGGTCTCGACGTGTTCGGCCTCGGCGAACACCATCGCCCCGACTATGCGGCCTCGGCGCCGGTCGTGGCGCTGGCCGCGGCCGCGGAGCGGACGAAGCGGATCAAGCTCACCAGCGCGGTCACGGTGCTTTCTTCCGACGATCCGGTGCGGGTCTTCCAGCAGTTCGCGACGCTCGACCTTCTGTCCGGCGGCCGCGCCGAGATCATGGCCGGGCGCGGCTCCTTCATCGAATCGTTTCCGCTGTTCGGTTACAATCTCGAGGACTATGACGAGCTCTTCGCCGAGAAGCTCGATCTCCTGCTTGCCATCCGCGACCAGGTGAAGGTGACGTGGCAGGGCAAGCTGCGCGCGCCGATCAACGGCCGCGGCGTCTATCCCCGACCTTTCCGGGACAAGCTGCCGATCTGGATCGCCATTGGCGGGACGCCGCAGTCCGCCGCCCGCGCCGGCGTGCTCGGCCTGCCGCTGGCGCTTGCCATCATCGGCGGCGAGCCGGCCCGCTTCGCGCCGCTGTTCGAGATCTATCGCGAGGCGGCAAGGCGCGCCGGCAACGATCCCGCCTCGCTCGCGACCAGCTTGAACGTGCATGGCTTCGTCGGCGAGACGACCGAGAAGGCGGCCGACGATTTCTACGCACCGCAGGCCGAGGTGATGAACCGCATCGGCCGCGAGCGTGGCTGGGGGCCGACCTCGCGGGCGCATTTCGATCAGGCGCGCGGGCCGAACGGCGCGCTGTTCGTCGGCGATCCCGAACAGGTGGCGGAAAAGATCGTCGCCCAGCACAAGATCTTCGGCAACGACCGCTTCCTGTTGCAGATGGCGATCGGCACCATGCCGCATGCCAAGGTCATGAAGGCGATCGAGCTCTACGGCACCAAGGTGGCGCCGGTCGTGCGCAAGGAAACGGCGAAGGCCGCGCCGGCGCCCGTCGCCTGAGGACGCCTGCCCGGCAAGATGCGCCCTCACCGCCGGCTAAGGAACCTTGGCGGCGGCGCGTACGTTTTCCTCGGCGATCGCGAGGGAACGGATGAAGGTCGAAACGAGCGCTTCGGGTTCGAACGTTGCCGAAAGCCCGGACGAGCGCGCCAGCGCCCGCGCCGAATTGCGCCTCATTCGATTGCTGCTGATCGGCATCTTCGTGCTGATAACGATCGCCGCGCTTTACTTCGCCCGCGCCTTCTTCATGCCGGTGATCCTCGCCTTCCTGCTGGCGCTGACGCTGACCCCGATCGTGCGCTTCCTGCGCAAGCGCGGCATCCCCGAGGTGGCCTCCGCGACACTGCTGGTGTTGCTGTCCCTCTTCGTCTTCGCCAGCGCCGGTTACCTGCTCAGCGGCCCGGTCATCGACCTCATCAACAACAGCTACTCGATCGGCGAGCAACTCACCGAGCGGCTGGCGCCTTTCAAGCGTCCGCTCGAGAGGGTCATGGATCTCTCGCGTCAACTGCAGGCCCTGACCGAGACATCGCAGGAACCGGGTGTGCAGAAGGTCGCGCTGGCGCCGTCCGGCATCCTGTCGACGGCGGCCAGCAACATTCTGGGAGCCGGCACGAGCATCACCCTCGTCTTCGTGCTGTCGCTGTTCCTGCTCGCCTCCGGCACCTTGTTCTACGAGAAGATCGTCCAGTCCTTCGCCCACCTCAGCGACAAGAAGCGCGCGCTGCGCATCGTCTATGACGTCGAGCACGAGATTTCCCATTACCTGCTTACCGTGGCGGCCATCAATGCCGGCCTCGGCACGGTGATCGGACTTGGCCTTTGGGGACTTGGGATGCCGAACCCGCAGGTCTGGGGCGCGGCCGCGGCGCTGCTCAACTTCCTGCCCTATGTCGGCGGGCTGATCACCTTGCTGCTGGTCACGATCATCGCGCTGATCAGCTTCGATACGATCCCCTACGCGTTGCTGGCACCCGCCTTCGTTTTGTTGTGCGACATCGTCGAGGGCCAGTTCGTGACCCCGACGGTGGTCGGCCGGCGGCTCGAGATAAACGCGGTGGCGATCTTCATCGCCATCGCCTTCTGGTCCTGGCTCTGGGGTTTCGTCGGCGCGCTGATGGCGGTGCCGCTGCTGGTGGTCATCAAGGTGTTCTGCGACCATTTCGATGGCCTCAGCCATGTCGGCAATTTCCTCGCCGCGCAGCAGACCATGGCGATCGACGACGAGGCCGGCGATAACAACCACAAATCCGGCGCGTGAGGCCTGGCCCAATCTGCATGTCCGGCCGGCTGTTTGCGGCGCCCATGGCGAGTGCCTATATCGGTCCGGTCTAACCGGACCCGCCTGCATGAATGACTTCGATCTCGCGCTGCGCAACAACCGCCTGTCTATCCATCATCTCGGCGGCCGCAGCGAGCAGCGGGAAATCGCCTCGGCGACCGAACTCGCCGACGTGCTGGAAGGCCAGTTCGCCATCGTCATTCCCGACCGCGCCGAATTCGAGGCCCGGTTGCGGCAGAAGCAAATCGTGGAGACCTGACCAATGACGGCCCTTTCGGTTCTCGACCTGTCGCCGATCACGCAAGGCAGCGATGCCTCGCGGTCGCTGGCCAATTCGCTCGACCTTGCCTGCCATGCCGAGCGGCTTGGCTACAAGCGCTACTGGCTCGCCGAGCACCACAACATGCCGGGCATTGCCAGTGCCGCGACGTCGGTTGTCATCGCCCATGTTGCCGGCGGCACCAAGACTATCCGCGTCGGCGCCGGCGGCATCATGCTGCCCAACCATGCGCCGCTGATGATTGCCGAGCAGTTCGGCACGCTGGCAGCACTTTTCCCCGGCCGCATCGATCTCGGCCTCGGTCGCGCGCCAGGCACCGATATGATGACGGCGCGGGCGCTTCGCCGCAACCTGGAGGCCAGCGACAACTTCCCCCAGGACGTGGTCGAGCTGATGGCTATTTCCAGCCGGCCGAGGAAGGTCAGCGCATCCGCGCGGTGCCGGGCGAAGGCCAGGACGTGCCGGTCTGGATCCTTGGCTCCAGCCTCTATGGCGCGCAGCTCGCGGCGCTGCTTGGGCTGCCCTATGCTTTCGCCTCGCATTTCGCGCCGGCCGAACTCGACCACGCGCTGGAGGTCTATCGCACTCGCTTCCAGCCGTCGGCGCAGCTCGACAAGCCTTATGTGATGCTCGGCCTCAATGTCTTTGCGGCACCCACCGATGCCGAGGCGAAGCTTTTGTTCACCTCGCTGCAGCAGGCCTTCGTCAACCTGCGCAGCGGCCGGCCCGGCCAGCTGCCGCCGCCGGTCGAAAACTACGACCGCGACCTTGATCCCGTCGCCAGATCCATGCTGGCCCAGGCGCTGTCCTGTGCCGTCGTCGGCGCGCCGGAGACGGTCCGCCAGGGCATCGACGCCTTCGTGCGCCGCACCGGCGCCGACGAATTGATGGTGACGGCGCAGATGTTCGACCACACCGCGCGGGTGCGCTCCTTCGAGATCCTCGCGGACGTGCGCAGATCGATGTCGCAAGCCGCCTGACCGCTGGCCGCCTGTCGACCGGGGGGCGCAAGCGATCGCGGAAAACACATCTTTCTGAAGCTCCACGGAACTCCGTTCGCAGGCATTCACGCCCGGATCATGGCGACTGCGACGTTTTTGCCCGCGCCGGATTTACCTCGGTCCGGGCGTATCGGGCGGCAAATCGGCCGCAAAATTGGCGATTTAGCACCGTTCCCGGCAGGGGATCGGCTTGGTGGATGCGTTGCGCAGGATGCTTGCGCCTCGTGCCGCCTGTTCTTATATACGCGCCAACCGCCCGGCCTTGAAAACCCGGGGACCGTGGCGGAATTTCTTGTGAACAGGGGCTTTCGTCGGAACGCCTTATTCAGGGTCCTGAGAGCCTGCTTAGAGGAGAGACTAGAACAATGGCAAAAGTAATCGGTATCGACCTCGGAACCACCAACTCCTGCATCGCCATCATGGACGGCAAGGAGCCCAAGGTTATCGAGAATGCGGAAGGCGCGCGCACGACCCCTTCCATCGTCGCCATCAACAGCGATGGCGAACGCCTCGTCGGCCAGCCGGCCAAGCGCCAGGCGGTCACCAATCCTGAAAACACCATCTTCGCGGTCAAGCGCCTGATCGGCCGCCGCTATGACGATCCGGTGACGGAGAAGGACAAGAAGCTTGTCCCCTATAAGATCGTCAAGGGCGACAATGGCGATGCCTGGGTCGAGGCCGGCGGCAAGAAGCTTTCGCCCAGCCAGATCTCGGCCATGATCCTGCAGAAGATGAAGGAAACGGCTGAAGCCTATCTCGGCGAGAAGGTCGAGAAAGCGGTCATCACCGTTCCGGCCTATTTCAACGATGCCCAGCGCCAGGCGACCAAGGACGCCGGCAAGATCGCCGGCCTCGAAGTGCTGCGCATCATCAACGAGCCGACGGCTGCCGCACTTGCCTATGGTCTGGAGAAGAAGGACGGCAAGACCATTGCCGTCTATGACCTTGGCGGCGGCACGTTCGACATTTCGGTGCTCGAGATCGGCGACGGCGTCTTCGAGGTGAAGTCGACCAATGGCGACACCTTCCTCGGCGGCGAGGACTTCGACATGCGCCTGGTCGAGTACCTGGCGGCCGAGTTCAAGAAGGAGCAAGGCATCGACCTCAAGGCCGACAAGCTCGCCCTGCAGCGCCTGAAGGAAGCGGCCGAGAAGGCCAAGATCGAGCTGTCGTCGACGACGCAGACCGAGATCAACCTGCCCTTCATCACTGCCGACGCCAGCGGGCCGAAGCACCTGACGATGAAGCTCACCCGGGCGAAGTTCGAGAGCCTGGTCGAGGACCTCGTGCAGCGCACCATCGACCCCTGCAAGGCGGCGCTCAAGGATGCCGGCCTGAAGGCGGGCGAGATCGACGAAGTGGTGCTGGTCGGCGGCATGACCCGCATGCCCAAGATCCAGGAGATCGTGAAGCAGTTCTTCGGCAAGGAGCCGCACAAGGGCGTCAACCCGGATGAGGTGGTCGCGCTCGGCGCCGCCATCCAGGCCGGCGTGCTGCAGGGCGACGTGAAGGACGTGCTGTTGCTCGACGTGACGCCGCTGTCGCTCGGCATCGAGACGCTGGGCGGCGTTTTCACCAGGCTGATCGAACGCAACACCACGATCCCGACTAAGAAGAGCCAGGTGTTCTCGACGGCCGAGGATTCGCAGTCGGCGGTGACCATCCGCGTCTTCCAGGGCGAGCGCGAGATGGCGGCCGACAACAAGCTGCTCGGCCAGTTCGATCTGGTCGGCATTCCGCCGGCTCCGCGCGGCGTGCCGCAGATCGAGGTCACCTTCGACATCGACGCCAACGGCATCGTCAACGTCTCGGCCAAGGACAAGGGCACCGGCAAGGAGCACCAGATCCGCATCCAGGCTTCGGGTGGTCTGTCCGATGCCGACATCGAGAAGATGGTGAAGGACGCCGAGGCAAATGCCGAGGCCGACAAGAAGCGCCGCGCCCTCGTCGAGGCCCGCAACCAGGCCGAATCGCTGGTGCATTCGTCCGAGAAGTCGCTGAAGGACTATGGCGACAAGGTCTCGGAGGCCGACCGCACCGCGATCGCCGACGCGATTGCGGCGCTGAAGTCCGCAGCTGAAGGCGATGACGTGGCCGATATCGAGGCCAAGTCGCAGTCGCTCGCCGAAGCTTCGATGAAGCTTGGCCAGGCCATGTACGAGGCCTCGCAGAAGGAAGCGGCCGAAGCCGACGCCAAGGCGGACGCCGCCAAGGATTCGGACGTGGTCGACGCCGACTTCGAGGAAATCGACGAAGACGACGACAAGAAGAAGTCGGCCTGAGCCGGCTGACGGCCACATAATGCGAAAAGCCCGGCGCAAGGCCGGGCTTTTTTGCAACCTTCACCGAAAAAGTGCGGACCTGGCCCAAAAATTGACGGAAAAACACCGGTGAGCACGGCTCGGCTCTGGCATCCGGGCAACATCGCTCCTAAATCGAACAACGTGCCGGCGACGACGCGACAATGCTTGAAGACATTGAGCATCCGGACAGCGGGAAAAAATGAAAGCTGATTTCTACGAAACGCTGGGCGTGCAAAAAGGCGCCGACGACAAGGAGCTGAAGAGCGCTTTCCGCAAACTCGCCATGCAGTTCCATCCCGACCGCAACCCCGGCGACCATGCCTGCGAGCACAAGTTCAAGGAAATCAACGAAGCCTACGAGACGCTGAAGGACCCGCAGAAGCGCGCGGCCTATGACCGTTTCGGCCACGCCGCCTTCGAGCAGGGCGGCATGAATGGCGCGGCGCACGGCTTCGGCGCCGGCGGCTTCGCCGACATCTTCGAAGACATTTTCGGCGATATGATGGGTGGCCGCCAGCGCCGCTCGTCGGGCGGCCGCGAGCGCGGGGCCGACCTGCGCTACAACATGGAAATCTCGCTGGAAGAGGCGTTTTTGGGCAAGACGGCGCAGATCCGCGTGCCGGCATCGATTTCCTGTTCGGAATGCTCCGGCAGCGGCGCCAAGCCCGGCACGCAGCCGGTCACCTGCGCGATGTGCCACGGCCATGGCAAGGTGCGGGCAACGCAAGGCTTCTTCTCGATCGAGCGCACCTGCCCGCAATGCCAGGGGCGCGGCCAGACGATCAAGGACCCCTGCCCGAAATGCGCCGGCCAGGGCCGCGTCACCGAGGAGCGTTCGCTGTCGGTCAACATACCGGCCGGCATCGAAGACGGAACCCGCATCCGGCTTGCCAATGAGGGCGAGGCCGGCCTGCGCGGCGGCCCATCGGGCGACCTCTACATCTTCCTTGCCGTCAAGCCGCACGAATTCTTCCAGCGCGACGGCGCCGACCTCTACTGCAAGGTGCCGATCTCGATGACGACCGCCGCCCTCGGCGGCTCGTTCGAGGTCACCACGCTCGACGGCACTCAGACCAAGGTGAAAGTGCCGGAAGGCACCCAGAACGGCCGCCAGTTCCGGCTGAAGGGCAAGGGCATGCCGGTGCTGCGGCAGCCCAATGTCGGCGATCTCTACATCCAGACGGCGGTCGAGACGCCGCAGAACCTGTCGCGGCGCCAGCGCGAGCTCCTGGAAGAGTTCGAGCAGCTCTCCTCGAAGGACAATTCGCCCCAGTCGAGCGGCTTCTTCGCCCGCATGAAGGACTTTTTCGAATCCTTCGGCGAACCCTGAGTGGGATGCGGCAGGGGTTGACGCGCTGCCTCAACGTCATCAACATCTTATGCCAGATCTTGCCTTGCCTTGTTCCACCTAGCTGCTAAGTAGCGGGTCGGGGAGCGTTGAGGAGAGCTCGCATGGCACGTGGTCCCGGGTTGCGCAAAGCGCTGGCGGAAAAATTCGACGACGAGCTGAAGTTCTTCAAAGGCTGGATCGACAAGCCGAAAGCTGTCGGCTCGATCGTTCCCACCAGTTCCGTGACCGCCCGCAAGATGGCCTCGATCGTCAACCCGAAATCGGGCCTGCCGGTGCTGGAGGTCGGCCCCGGCACCGGCGTCATCACCCGTGCCATCCTGGCCCAGGGCGTGAAGCCGGAGAACCTCTACGCGATCGAATACTCGACCGACTTCGTGCGCCATCTGCGCCGGCTCTATCCGCGCGTCAACGTCATCGACGGCGACGCCTTCAACCTCGACGCAACACTCGGCGACAAGCGCGACTTGGTGTTCGATTCGGTCGTCTCCGGCGTGCCGCTGCTCAATTTCCCGGTCGCCCAGCGCATCGCCTACATCGAAAGCCTGCTCGACCGCATTCCCGTCGGCCGGCCGATCGTGCAGCTGACCTACGGCCCGCTCTCGCCGATTCCGCCCGGCCGCGGCGACTACACGGTCAAGCATTTCGATTTCATCATCCGCAACATTCCGCCGACGCAGCTGTGGATCTACCGGCGCGAGGCATGTTGACCGAAAGCGCTTGGCCATCGAAAGCGCTTGGGGATTGATCGCTCTTCGACCTATACGTCTCTCGACAGGTGGCCGATGGCAGTAATCGCAAGAATCCTCGTCTTTGCAGGCTCGATCCGCACCGGCGCTTTCAGCGGCCGGACGGCCGATGTGGCGCAAAAGGAACTCGCCATGCAGGGTGCGGAGGTGACCCGCATCTCGCTCGGCGACTATCCGCTGCCGATCATGGACGAGGATCTTGAGAAGGACAAAGGCATTCCCGAGAATGCCGTGAAGCTCGGGCATCAGATTTCCGCCCATGACGGGCTGCTGATCGCGACGCCTGAATATAACGGCTCGATCCCGCCGCTCTTGAAGAATTCCATCGACTGGGTGAGCCGGCTCCGGCGCGACGGCAGCCGCTCGTTCAGGCCGCTTTACGGCAAGCCCGTCGCGCTCTGCTCCTCCTCCGAGGGCAAGTTTGCCGGCATACGCTGCATTAACCATCTGCGCGCGGTGCTGGTGCGCTGCCAGATGGAAGTGATCACGCCGGAATGCTCGGTTTCCGGCGCCGATGAAGCCTTCGCCGAGGACGGACAATTCCGCGACGCCAGACTGCACCAATCGATGGAGCGCCTATGCCGTACACTGATCGAAACCTCGCGCATGCTGTCCGTGAGGATCGAGGTCTGATGCATCCGGTCGAGACCATGCGCGACAGGCTGATCGTCGGCCTCGACGTGCCGACGCTGAAAGAAGCCGAACAGACGGTGCGCGAGCTCGAAGGCAGCGTCTCTTTCTACAAGATCGGCTATCAGCTCGCCTTTGCCGGCGGGCTCGATTTCGCGCGCGAGCTCGCCAGCGGCGGCACCAAGGTCTTCCTCGACATGAAGCTGCTCGATATCGACAACACGGTGGCCAAGGGGGTCGAGAATATCGTCAGGATGGGGGTCTCGATGCTGACGCTGCATGCCTATCCCAAGGCTATGCAGGCGGCGGTGGAAGCAGCCAAAGGCAGCGAGCTCTGCCTGCTTGCGGTGACCGTGCTGACCTCGATGGACGAGCAGGACATGATCGATGCCGGTTATGAATACGATCCGCACACGCTGGTGCTGAGGCGCGCCGAACAGGCGCTGCATGCCGGCATGGGCGGCATCGTCTGCTCGGCCGAGGAAGCCGAAACCGTGCGCCGGATCGTCGGTCCCGACATGGCCGTGGTCACGCCGGGTATACGGCCGAGCGGCAGCGCCCATGGCGACCAGAAGCGTGTGGTGACGCCGGCGCAGGCGATCCGCAACGGCTCCAGCCACCTTGTCGTCGGCCGGCCGATCGTCAAGGCGCCGGATCGGCGGGCGGCGGCCGGGGCAATCTTGGCCGAAATGTGCTCGGCATAAGTCCGTCTGCTCGCGAAAAGAAATAGGAGAAAAGAATGCCAAAGGGATATTGGGTTGCCCGCGTCGATGTGCGCGACCCGGAAGGCTACAAGGACTATGTCGCCGCGGCCAAACCGGCTTTCGAGCGCTTCGGCGCGAAATTCCTGGCGCGCGGCGGCGAGCATGAGAAGGCCGAGGGGCCTGGCCGCGCGCGCAACGTGATCATCGAGTTCGAATCGCTTGCCGCCGCGCATGACTGCTACCACTCGCCAGAATATCAGCGCGCCGTCGCCATCCGGCAGAAAGTGGCCGACGGCGAGATCGTGCTGGTCGAGGGGGTTTAGGCCCAGGGCGCATCGTCCTGCCTTGACATGATCAAAGAGTGCGGTGGCGCAGAACAAGATTTGCAGCGATCCTTCGCGCCCCCCTCTGTCCCGCCGGCGTCTCAAAGCCGCTCCGCTGCCGCAGACCGGTCCAATCCCTAAGCTTATGCCCTCAGCCGGCTGGTCGCCGTCTCCGCCATCGCATCCGCCAGGCTCATGCTCCATTGCCTGCGGCAATAGTCGCGGAAATCGAAGCAGGGCAGGCCGGGACAGACTTCGAACTCGATGAGATGGATGGTGTCGTCGGCCTCGACCCTGAAATCGACCGAGAAGACGTCCTTCAGGCCAAGCCCGGCGATCAGCTCCTGCGCGATGGCGCGGATCGCGCGATCGGCCGCCGGCTGGCTGGCGGCGACCTGCTCGAGTTCCGGCTCGGCATAGGTGCCTGCGTCCCTGGCGGCCTGGCCGCTATCGCCATAGAGCGCCATAGAGTCGGCCATGGTCTGGAAGTCGCCGCCGGACTCGACGAAGGCGATGCCGAGCGCCTCGACGCCGGTATCCGGCTTCAGACCGAGGAAGCTTGCCCGCACATTGCGGCCGGCGACATAAGGCTGGACGACGACATCGTCGCGATAATGGTCAAAGACACGCCGGCTGAGCTCCTGCGCATGACCAAGATCGCGACAGCGCGAATCCGGCCAGATGCCGATCTTGGCGCCGAGCCGGTTGGGTTTGACGAACCAGCCGGCGGATGAGGCCGGTGGCTCGACCAGCCATTTCCCATTCCGGGCCAGCCCGGCCGGCGGCACCGGCAGGCCAAGCGCGCCGAGCACGGCGCCGGAGCGGAACTTGTCTTGGCAGAGCGCGAACAACGAATCGTCGGCGCCGATCGTCTTCAGTCCATTCAGCCTTGCCAGCGCAGGCGAAGCGCCGCCGCGGAAATAGGCGATGCCGTCGGTCAGCGTCCAGACCAGGGTTTTGGCGGGATCGGCGTTCGCCAAGACGGTCGCGGCGTCGTCCAGCTCGACGGCCATGAAGGTTAGGCCGCGCGTTTCGCAAGCGGCGGCGAGCTGGCCGAATTCGGGCGCGAGATCGGTCGACTGCGCCAGATAGGACGATACCTCGATGGCGCGTTCCGTCGGGTAGCCGTCGGCGACCAGCCGGTCGAAGCAAGCCTTCTCCGGCTCATGGACAAGGATCAGCGTCGGGCCGTTGCTCGGCATGGAAGCTCCCAGAAGCGTCAGGTGCTACCATCGCATGGCGGTTGCAATCGGCTTTCAGGAAACCGACCTGAGCGAGCGATAATGCGCAAGCCGCTCAGGCGATCAGCACGCGCGGCTCGAAGCGGCCCCGGACCGGAATGTCGAGCAGGAAGGTCATGCCGGCCTGAGGATCGAGCTTGCGCTGCTTGTCGTCCTTGCCTTTCCAGGCCGATGTCACCGCAAGGCGGTCGGCGTTCGGCCCGACAAAGGCGGGGCAGGAAGGCTGCGTTACCGGCATCGGGATTTCGCGCAGCAGCATGCCGTCCGGCGAATAGGCCTTCACCGCCTTGCCGCCCCAGACGGCGTTCCACAGCACCCCGTCGCGGTCGACGACCGAGCCGTCGACATAGCCTTTTTGCGAACGATGATCGACGAAGATGTTCGGCTCGCCCGTCGGCAGGCCGGTCGCCGGATCGCAAGCGACGCGCATCAGAAGCCCGGTCGCGGTGTCGGTGTAATAGGCGATCGTCCCGTCGTCGGAAAAGCAGATCGAGTTGGACACGGTAATGTCGGAGAACAGTCGGCGAAGCTCGCCCTTGAAGAACCAGTAGATCGCGCCGGCGCCCTTGCCCTCGTCCTTGCCCATCGTGCCGGTCCACAACGCGCCGCAGGGATGGACGCGGGAATCGTTGGAGCGGGTCAGCGGATTGTCGGCTTCGATCGGCGTGTGCAGCGTCAGCCTGCCGGTCGCAACATCGCGGACCTGCAGGCCAATCTCGGTGGCGATCAGCTGGCGGGCATCGTCGATGACGGCGATGGCGCTGGCCATCACGCCGAGATCATGGATTTTCAGCGCGCCGGCGAGCGGCTTTTCCAGAAGCTTGCCATTGACGATGTCGAACCAGAACAGTGTCTCGGTGCCGGGATCGTAGCTCGGTCCCTCCCCCAACTGGCAAATGTGATCGCTGAAGACCGAAACGCTGTCCATCAAATCCCTCCGAAGGCTTCGTCCCAGGCCGCGACCGCGGCGCGGGCGCGCTCAGCCACTTCATCGACGCTGGCGCCCGGCTTATATAGGCTCGACCCAAGGCCGAAGACGCTGACGCCGACGGCTTTGTAGCCGGCAAAATCCTTGTCCGAAACACCGCCGACGGCGCCGATCAGCGCGGTTGCCGGCAGCACGGCGCGGATCGCCGAAATGCCGCCGGCGCCGAGCACGCTTGCCGGGAAGAATTTAAGCGCCGAAGCACCGAGCCTGATCGCCTGGAAGGCCTCGGTGGGCGTGAACACGCCCGGCATCGTCACCATGCCATACTGCATGGCGCGGCCCATGACATCGGCATCGATGTTGGGGCTGACCAGCAGCCGGCCGCCGGCCTTGTGCAAGGCATCGACATCGGCCGCCGTCAGCACCGTGCCGGCGCCGACCAGCGCGGTTTCCGGAAGGACTTCGGCGATCCTGGTGATCGACGAAAACGGTTCCGGCGAATTGAGCGGCACCTCGATCGCCTCGATGCCAGCGTCGAAGATCGCCTGGCCTATTGAGATCGCCTCTGTCGGCTTGAGGCCACGCAAGATGGCGACCAGCCCGCGTTTCAGTCTCGGAAAGGGTGCTGTCTGCGTCACGCGTCGCCTCCGATCATGCGGTTCTCGCGCGCGGCTTCGACAAGGCCGGCGCGCACCGCTTCATCCGCATCGACGACCCGAAAAGCAAGACCGGCGAAGCCAAGAGCGGCGCCATAGAGCGAAGCCAGCGCGCCGGAAGCGATCAGCACGACGGGCGCTTCACTGATGCCGTAGCGCCGCTTCGCCGAAGCGATCTCGCCGCCGATCAACAGCCCGGACAGGCACGCCGCCGCCTCGTCGGATTTCAAATCTTGCAGCAGCCCGGCGGCGCGGATCGCAAACAGCTTTGAGGTAACGTCGCCGCCTTCGCCCAGCGCGCGCTCACACCACTGACGGAAGAACGGACTATCCGCCGTGACCGGTGCCGGATGCTCGCCCAGCGAATGTTTCAGGATCGAATGCGCGGCCAATACCGAAAACAACTCCCCGGTCGGCCAGGTGCCGAAGCCGGCGACCGCGCCGTCCTCGACCACGACCCATTTGGAATGGGTGCCCGGCATGCAGACGAGGTGGCGGCCCTTTGCCGGCAAATTCGCGCCGGCAAGCTGCGTCTCCTCGCCGCGCATGACATCCGGGGCGTCGGCGAGGCGCTGGGCGAGGCCGGGCACGATACGAATGTCGCGGCGCTCGCCTTCGATGCGGGCGGCGCCTGCCAAGATGGCGCCGATCGGCGCAGGCACGGTGAAGTATGGCGCCTCGATCCAGCCCTGGCGGGAACCCGCCATGCCGCAGATAATGACGGGCAGGGACTCCGGCGCGCCCATGGCGGCGAGATGGCCTTCCAGCACCGTCGCAAAACCCTTTTCGCGCGCGGTGATCAGGCCGTCGTCGCCGCGCCGCTCGGCGAGCACCTGACCCGCGCCGTCAAGCAGCCAGGCCCTGAGCCTGGTCGTGCCCCAGTCGAGGGCGGCGACCGCAGGCGCGCCGCTCACAGCACGCCTCCGTCGACGATCAGCATTTGCGCGGTCAGCATGCGCGAGGCGTCCGACGCCAGGAACAGCACCGTACCGACAATGTCGTCGGGCTGCATGGGCTGCTTGATGCATTGCTTGGCGACATGGGCGTCAAGCGCCTGCTCGGTGACCCAAAGCTCGCGCTGGCGTTCGGTGATCACCCAGCCGGGCGCAACCGCGTTGACGCGGATGCCGTCGGCGCCGAGCTTGCCGGCAAGACCTTTGGTGAGGCCGAGGATACCGGCCTTGGCGGCGGTATAAGCCGGCAGGTCGGGATGGTTGATGAGGTAGGACGTGGAGCTGAAATTGATGATCGAGCCGCGGCCGGCGCGCTTCATGCCCGGCGCCACCGCCTGGGCGGTGAAGAAATGCGGCCGCAGGTTGATGGCCAGGTTGTTGTCCCAGAACTCGACCGTGACATCCTTCACCTCATGGCGATCGTCGAGCGCGGCGTTGTTGACCAGCGCCGTGACATCGCCATGCGCTTTCGCCGCCTTCGCTGCCGCGGCGCGCAGCGCCTCGACGTCGCGCAGATCGGTCTTGAGATAGAGCGGACGCCGGCCAAGCTCCCTTTCCAGACGGTCGACCAGCGCCGTGCTGGGCTTGTCGGCGATGTCGATGAAGGCGACCTTGGCGCCTTGCCGCATGAAGCCCTCGGTCAGCGCCGCGCCGATGCCGGAACCGCCGCCGGTGATCAACACCGAGGCGCCGTCGAGGTCGGCGAAACGCGCCGATGGCATCATGATTTCTGTCTCCCTTTGGCCGGCGCGCATCCTAGCCATGCCGGCCCCGGGAGCAAGGGTGAAAAGGCGATTTCGGCGGCAATATGTCTGACAAAATAGCAGCCGCGCTTCCGTGAGGCGCAGACGGGTCGGCTTGGATCGCAGGTTGGTCGATCAGATCGCCTTGGCGCGCAGCGCGCCGCGATAGGAATCGCGCAGATAGCCAAGCGTGGCGTCGGCATCGACGGGCTTGCCGAACAGATACCCCTGGCCACCCGCGCAGCCGAACTGGACGAGGCGGTCGGCCTGCGCTTCCTCCTCTATGCCTTCGGCCACAACGTCCATGCCGAGTCCTTCGCACATGGCGAGAATGGCACGGATGATGTGTTCCGAGGGGCGGTCTTCGAGGATCGAGGAAACGAAGGCGCGATCGATCTTCAGCTTGTCGAAATGGAATTCGCGCAGGCGTCCGAGCGACGACTGGCCGGTGCCGAAATCGTCGAGCGAGACGCGGATGCCGACGCGGCGCAGATCCTCGACGATCTTCTCGGCCGAAGCCGGGTCGGTCATCAGGCCGGTTTCGGTGATCTCGATCTCCAGCCGGCGCGGATCGAATCCGGTGCGGTCGAGGATCGCCAGGATATGCAGGCCGGTGTTCTGGTCGACAAGCTGCGACGGCGACAGGTTGAAGGACAGGAACAGGTCCTTCGGCCAGTTGCGCGCCGCCTCGGTCGCCTTGCGCAGCACCAGCTGCGACAGCGGGCCGATGATGCCGCGCTCCTCGGCGATGGGAATGAACACGCTCGGCGGGACCATGCCGAGATCGCGATCGGTCCAGCGAGCCAGCGTCTCGAAGCCGATGGTGCGGCGACTGGTGAGGTCGACGATCGGCTGGAAATGCGGCTCGACCTCGCCGGCCGAGACGGCGCGGCGCAGCGCCTGCTCGATGCGGGTGACGCGCTTGGCGGCCTCCTCCATCTCGCGTGTGTAGACGACGACGCGGCCGCGGCCCGAGCGCTTGGCGTGGTAGAGCGCGGTCTCGGCCTTGTTGATCAGGATCTCTGTGGTCTCGTCGCCGGAATAAAACAGCGAGCAGCCGACCGAAGCCGACAATCTGGCGGTGCGCTCGCCGACATCATAGGGTGCCGACAGGATCTCGATCAGCATGCGCGACTTCTCGGCCGCCTGCTCCTCGCTGAACACCATCGGGTAGAGGAAGGCGAACTCGTCGGCGCCGATGCGACAGACGGTGGAATAGCCATCCATCGAGGCACGCAAGCGCATAGCCACCTGGATCAGGATGTCGTCGCCGGCCTTTTGGCCGAACAGGTCGTTGATCGGCTTGAAGCCGTCGAGGTCGAGGATGCCGACGGTGAATGGCGCGGGATCGTCGGCGCGATCGCTGATCAGGCGATCGACCTTGTCGTAAAAGCGACGATGGTTGCCAAGTCCGGTCAGCGGATCGGTGAAGGCCAGATCCGCGTTTTCCCTGCCTGGCTGCCCGGTGCCAAACGTCGTTTGCATCATGTCCCTGTTCTGACGGGGGAATTTGTAACCAGACTGGCAGCAAAGCGTTTAGGAAAGGTATCGGAAAATCGATTTTCTGAAGATCGCGAAAATGGGCCTTGGCGCCATGCCTGGCGGTCCAGGGTCTTTGGCGATGGAGGCTTAAACCGGGCATTAACAGCTTCAATAAATAGTATAGCGGCCCGGAGACGCCGGCATTGGGACCGGCATTGGCGCGGCTGGTCGGCTGGGCCCGGGCACCGGAGATAGGCATGCCGCACGAGGTCCGCAACGAGCCGGCGATCGCCGTGCTCCTGCCCTGCTACAATGAGGAGCTGACGATCGGTGAGGTCGTGCGGCGCTTCCGCGAGACGCTGTCCTCCGCGACGGTCTATGTCTACGACAACAATTCGAAGGACCTGACCGCGCTCAGGGCCCGCGCGGCCGGCGCGGTCGTCGTGCGCGAACCGCGCCAGGGCAAGGGCAATGTCGTGCGCCGCATGTTCGCCGACATCGACGCCGACATCTATGTGATGGCGGACGGCGACGGCACCTACGCGCCGGAAGATGCGCCGCAGCTGATCAACACACTCTTGACCGAGCGCTCGGACATGGTGGTGGGCACCCGGCGGGGCGTCACCGACGACGCCGGCCGCTCCGGCCACGCCTTCGGCAACCGCATCTTCAACCGGCTCTACAAGGGCCTGTTCGGCGCCGATTTCACCGATATCTTTTCCGGCTACCGGGTCTTTTCGCGGCGCTTCGTCAAGAGCTTCCCGGCGGTTTCCGGCGGCTTCGAGATCGAGACCGAGATGTCGGTCCATGCCTCGCAGCTCAAGCTGCCGGTGAACGAGATGGCGCTCGACTACGGCCGCCGCCCGGAAGGCTCATCGTCGAAGCTGTCGACTTTCCGCGACGGCGCCAGGATCCTGTGGATGTTCGCCATGTTGGTGAAGGAGACGCAGCCGCTGCGTTTCTTCGGCACGTTTGCCCTGTTCTTCCTGGCGGCCAGCATCGGGCTGATGATCCCGGTGCTGATCGAGTTCGCCGAGACAGGACTTGTTCCGCGCATGCCGACCTGGGTGCTGTCGGTTGGCCTGCTCCTCTTGTCCATGCTGGCGATGGTCACCGGGCTGATCCTCGATTCGGTGTCGCGCGGCCGGGCCGAACAGAAGCGCATCTTCTATCTTTCCATCCCTGCCGGCCGCATCGAGCGACGCGCGGGCTTCAACGGCGAGGCCTCCCCGAAGAGGGAGCCGGGCAAGGCCTCGCGAGCCGCCTGATGGTCCGGCTTGCCCGCTTCGTGCTTGCCGGCGGCACCGGCTTCGTTGCCGATGCGGCCGCGCTCTGGCTGCTGCTTTCCGTCACGCCGCTCGGGCCGCTGGCGGCACGCGTGCTGTCGATCGGCTTCGCGCTCACCGTCACCTGGCAGATCAACCGGCATTTGACCTTTGCGCCGTCGAGCCGAGGCATCGC
The DNA here is from genome assembly GCF_003952605.1 of Mesorhizobium sp. M1A.F.Ca.IN.022.06.1.1. NCBI lineage: Bacteria > Pseudomonadati > Pseudomonadota > Alphaproteobacteria > Hyphomicrobiales > Phyllobacteriaceae > Mesorhizobium > Mesorhizobium sp. M1A.F.Ca.IN.022.06.1.1. Next base: position 3,090,131 of record NZ_CP034455.1, read on the forward strand.
GCAGGAGGGCGCGCGTTACGGCGGGGTCGGCGTCGCCACCAGCATCGTGAATTATCTCGCCTATTGTGCCCTTCTGTTCGCGCTGCCCTCCCTGCCGCCGCTGGCGGCGCTGACGGTCGCCTCGCTGGTCGCGATGGCGCTGTCCTTCGTCGGCTATTCCCGGCTGGTCTTCGACCGATAATCTCTGGCCGATTGGCAGAAGCCGCCGATTTCCCTATATCGGCGGCAGAGATTGCCGGAGACCCGAGATGCCGTTGAAAATCGCCGTCCAGATGGACCATGTCTCGACGGTGTCGATCGCCGGCGACACCACGTTCGCGCTGTCGTTGGAAGCGCAGCGGCGCGGCCACCAGCTTTTCCACTACACACCCGACCGGCTGTCGATGCGGGGCGGCAAGGTGTTCGCGCGCGCCGAGGAGATGCAGGTGCGCGACGAGAAGGGCAGTCATTATTCGCTGGGCGAGCCGGTGCGCACCGATCTGTCGGAGATGGACGTGGTGCTGCTCAGGCAGGACCCGCCCTTCGACATGAACTACATCACCACAACCCACATTTTGGAACGCATCCATCCGAAGACGCTGGTGGTCAACGACCCGGCCTGGGTGCGCAACAGCCCGGAAAAGATCTTCGTCACCGAATTCCCGGACCTGATGCCGGAGACGCTGATCACCAAGGATCCGCAGGAGGTGGCCGCCTTCCGCAAGGAGTTCGGCGACATCATCGTCAAGCCGCTCTACGGCAATGGCGGGGCGGGCATCTTCCATCTGCACGAGGCCGACCGCAACCTCGCCTCGCTGCTCGAAATGTTCGGCCAGCTGTTCCGCGAGCCCTATATCGTGCAGCGCTATCTCAAGGACGTGCGCAAGGGCGACAAGCGCATCATCCTGATCGACGGCGAGCCGGTGGGCGCCATCAACCGTGTGCCGGCCGAGCACGATTCGCGCTCCAACATGCATGTCGGCGGCCGCGCCGAGAAGACCGAGCTGACGGAGCGCGAACGCGAGATCTGCGCCCGCATCGGGCCGGCGCTCAGGGAACGCGGCTTCATCCTCGTCGGCATCGATGTCATCGGCGACTACATGACCGAGATCAACGTCACCTCGCCGACCGGCGTGCGCGAGGTGCGGCGCTTCGGCGGCGCGGACATTGCTGCCCTGTTCTGGGACTGCGTCGAAGGGAAGCGGAAGTAGCGCCCCTCAGCTGCCCGGTGGGCGGGACCGTATGTTCCCGTAATGTTCTTGCTTAAGCTGCAAATCTGTGGTTGTCTAACCTGATCCCGCTCGCCGCCTGATCGCAGGACCGGCGAGCGAGCCGGTATCCGGGGGCTTGAGACAAGATGGTAGCGCGGGTTCGCACGGTGGCTTTCCAGGGCATCGAGGCCGTGCCGGTCGATGTCCAGGTGATGATCGCGCCGGGCAAGGTCGGCATGCAGATCGTCGGCCTGCCGGACAAGGCGGTGGCAGAGAGCCGGGAACGCGTGCAGGCCGCGCTTCATGCGTCCGGCCTGTCGATGCCGTCGAAGAAGGTGACGGTGAATCTCGCGCCGGCGGACCTGCCCAAGGAAGGCAGCCATTACGACCTGCCGATCGCGCTCGGATTGATGGCCGCGCTCGGCGCCATTCCGGGCGATATGCTGGCCGGCTATGTCGTGCTCGGCGAATTGTCGCTCGACGGCACCATCGCCGCTGTCGCCGGCGCGCTGCCGGCGGCGATCGGCGCCAACGCCGAAGGCAAAGGGCTGATCTGTCCGTTCGCCTGCGGGCCGGAGGCAGCCTGGGCCGGCAAGGATTTCGATATCCTGGCGCCGCGCAGCCTGATCGCCATCGCCAACCATTTTCGCGGCACCCAGGTGCTGTCGCGTCCCGAGGCCGGCATCCAGGTCGCCGCGCGCGATCTGCCGGACCTTGCCGACATCAAGGGCCAGGAAAGCGCCAAGCGGGCGCTGGAAGTGGCGGCGGCGGGCGGGCACAATCTCCTGATGGTCGGACCGCCGGGCTCGGGCAAGTCGATGCTGGCGCAAAGGCTGCCCTCGATCCTGCCGCCGCTGGCGCCGAAGGAGCTGCTCGAAGTCTCGATGATCGCGTCGGTGGCGGGCGAGCTCGGCGAAGGCAAGCTGACAGACCGACGGCCGTTCCGCGCGCCACATCATTCGGCGTCGATGGCGGCGATGGTGGGCGGCGGCTTGCGCGTGCGGCCGGGCGAAGTGTCGCTTGCGCATCACGGCGTGCTGTTCCTCGACGAGTTCCCGGAATTCACGCCGCAGACGTTGGACGCGCTGCGCCAGCCGCTGGAGACCGGCGACTGCGTGATCGCGCGCGCCAACCACCGCGTCACCTATCCGGCGCGCATCCAGCTGGTGGCGGCGATGAACCCGTGCCGCTGCGGCATGTCGGGCGAGCCCGGCTATCGCTGCCTGCGGGGCGAGCGCTGCCGCACCGAATACCAGGCGCGCATTTCCGGCCCGCTGCTCGACCGCATCGATCTCAGGATCGAAGTGCCGGCGGTCTCGGCAAGCGACCTGATCCGGCCGGACAAGGCCGAGACCAGCGCCGCTGTGGCGCAGCGCGTGGCGCGCGCCCGGGCCATGCAGCGCGAGCGGCTGGAAAGGCTGGGTGCGGCGGCCACCACCAACGCGCACTGCCCGCCTTCGGTCATCGAGGCGATCGCCAGGCCCGACGCCGCCGGGCTGACGCTGCTCAAGGACGCCAGCGAAAAGCTCGCCTTCTCGGCGCGAGCCTATCACCGCGTGCTGAAGGTCGCGCGGACGCTCGCCGATCTCGACGCCAGCGAAACCGTCGGCCGCATCCATCTCGCCGAGGCGATCTCCTACCGCATGAGCGCGGAGCGCATGGCGCAGGCGGCGTAAGGTCCCTGGCGCGGATTTCCGGCGCTACCCCGCCCGGTCCTTCGCCTTCAGCTCCAGCCTGCGCGCATGCAGCACCGGCTCGGTGTAACCGTTGGGCTGGACTGTCCCCTTGAACACCAGGTCGCAGGCGGCCTGGAAGGCGATCGACTTGTCGAAATCCGGCGCCATCGGCCGGTAGAACGGGTCGCCGACATTCTGGCGATCGACGATCGCCGCCATGCGCTGCAGCGAATCCCGGACCTGGATCTCCGAGCACACCTTGTGGCGCAGCCAGTTGGCGATGTGCTGCGAGGAGATGCGCAGCGTGGCGCGGTCCTCCATCAGGCCGACATCGTTGATATCGGGCACTTTCGAGCAGCCGACACCCTGATCGATCCAGCGCACGACATAGCCGAGAATGCCTTGCGCGTTGTTGTCGAGCTCGCGCTGGATCTCGTCCGGGGTCCAGTTCGGCCGCACCGCCACGGGCACCGACAGGATGTCGTCGAGCCTGGCCTTCGGCCGGCTCCTCAGCGCCGCCTGCACGGCGTGCACATCCACTTTATGATAGTGGGTGGCGTGCAGCGTCGCCGCGGTCGGCGACGGCACCCAGGCGGTGTTGGCGCCGGCCTTGGGGTGCGCGATCTTTTGCTCGAGCATCGCCGCCATCAAATCCGGCATGGCCCACATGCCCTTGCCGATCTGGGCGTGGCCGGCGAGGCCGCATTCCAAGCCGGTGTCGACGTTCCACGCCTCATAGGCGGAAATCCAGGCGGCCTGCTTCATGTCGCCCTTGCGGATCATCGGGCCGGCTTCCATCGAGGTGTGGATCTCGTCGCCGGTGCGGTCGAGGAAGCCGGTGTTGATGAAGACGACGCGCTCCCTTGCGGCGCGGATCGCTTCCTTGAGGTTGACGGTGGTCCGCCGCTCCTCGTCCATGATGCCCATCTTGATGGTGTTCTTGGCCATGCCGAGCAGGGCCTCGACGCGATCGAAGATTTGCACGGCGAAGCCGACTTCCTCCGGCCCGTGCATCTTGGGCTTCACCACATACATCGAGCCGGCGCGGGAGTTGGCACGGCGGCCGTTGTCGCCGACATCGTGCAGCGCGATCAGCGCGGTGAGCGCCGCGTCCATGATGCCTTCCGGCACCTCGTTGGCGTCGCGGTCGAGGATCGCCGGATTGGTCATCAGGTGGCCGACATTCCTGACCAGCATCAGCGAGCGTCCGGGCAGCAGCAGCTGGCCGCCATTCGGCGCCGTGTAGCGGCGGTCCGGATTGAGCTTGCGGACAAAGCTCTTGCCGGCCTTGGTGATCTCTTCCGCCAGGTCGCCCTTCATCAGGCCGAGCCAGTTGCGATAGACGACGACCTTGTCCTCGGCATCGACGGCGGCGACCGAATCCTCGCAATCCTGAATGGTGGTCAAGGCGGCCTCGAGGACGACGTCGGCAATGCCGGCCGCATCGGTCTTGCCGATCTGACTGGCATGATCGACGACGATCTCGATATGCAGGCCGTTCTTTACCAAAAGCACGGCTTCCGGCGTGGCGGCGTCGCCGCGGTAGCCGGCGAACTGCTTCGGGTCGGCAAGCGTGGTGGCGCCGGCGCCTTCGCCGACCTTCAGCGCGCCGTTCGCCACCGAGAGCCCGTTGATGCCGGCCCATTTGCCGGTGGTGAGCGGCACGGACTGGTCGAGGAAGTCCCTGACCCAGGCGATCACCTTGGCGCCGCGCGTGGGATTGAACGCCTTGCCCCTTTCGGCGCCTCCCGTCTCGGGAATGGCGTCGGTGCCGTAGAGCGCGTCATAAAGCGAGCCCCAGCGCGCATTGGCAGCATTGAGCGCATAGCGCGCGTTCATCACCGGCACGACCAGCTGCGGCCCGGCGACGACCGCGATCTCCGGGTCGACGTTTTCGGTCGAGACGCTGAAGGCCGGACCTTCCGGCACCAGATAGCCGATCTCTTTGAGGAAAGTTTTGTACTGCTCCATGTCGACCGGCGCGCCGTTGGCGCGGTACCAGTCGTCCAGCCTCTCCTGCATGGCGTCGCGCTTGGCGAGCAGCGCGCGGTTCTTCGGCGCGAGGTCGTGGACGATCGCGGAAAAGCCCTCCCAGAACTTTTCCGGATCGATGCCGGTGCCGACTGCTGCCTCCTCGGCGACGAAGTCATGGAGCTCCCGGGCAATCTGCAACCCGGCGATCTCGATGCGGTCGGTCATCAGCACGTCTCCAGATGGGTAGGCTTTGCCGGGGCTTTGACATGTTTGGGGTTCAAGGGTCAATTCGGCTTAGGGTGAAGGTGCGGCGCGGTTTCCCTTCTCCCCTTGTGGGAGAAGCTGGATCGGCGCGCAAGCGCCGAGACGGATGAGGGGTGTTCCAGCGGAGTGCGGCGCTGGTGTTCCCTGGAGCACCCCTCATCCGTCGCCTCCGGCGACACCTTCTCCCACAAGGGGAGAAGGGGGAAGGCGCGCTCACACCGCAATCCTTGGGCGCCCTGAGGCCACCGCCACCACATGCGCCTCGATGAACATGCGCTGGTTCTCGACCGTCGAGACCTTGAACTCGGTGGACACATCGATTTCGGCGCTGTCGGTGCCGGCATTCTTCGCGCGTTCGGCGACGATCGCCCGCACGTCGGCTTCCGCCGCGGCGATCGCCTTCTCCTCCTCGGTGAAGTCGCGCACCGTCTGCCCCGAGGCGAGCCGGAAAAGCCCTTCCCTGGGCTGGCTGACGCGGGCTTCGGCTGAGACCCGCACCTGGCCGACGACGGCGCCGAGCGCGTTGGCGACGTCGGTGTCCTCCGGCACGATGCAGCCATTGCCGATCAGCGGCGGCAGGCCGGCGTAATGCAGCGGCGCCGAGGCGCCGAGGCCGATCACCGGCCGGTCGAGCGCGACGCTGAAGCGGGCGATGCCGGGATGCGCATCGACGGCGCGCTGCACCAGCGCGTGCGCGACGGTCGCGGCGCCGTCCAGCCCGTCCTCGGCGAAGGCGGTTTCGAGAATATATTCGGCCGACCAGCGCGTCAGCGTGACGAGCACGCGCTGGGCGAGCACTTCCGGCGTCGCGGCGATCGGCTGGCCGCGGCCGTCGCGGCGGCGGGAAAACAGCTCGGCGCCGAGACGCGTGGCGGCGGGATCCCAGTTCGACTGCTTGCCGAGCACATGGGCGGCGTCGGACGGCGTGAAGCCGCAAATGTGCACCAGGCCGCGCGCCACCAGCCGGTTCAGCGTGGCGTTCTGGGCGTTGGAGCTGAGCAGCCGGTCGAGCGCCAGCGGGGTGGCGCCGATCGCCTCGTAGAGTTTCGCTTCCGGCGCGGTGAGGCCGGCGGCGAGGCGATCCGGCACGCCGGTGCGCACGGCAAAGCGCCCGTCCATGCGGCCGGGATTCGGCGCGCGCAGCTGCCGCTCCAGCTCGGCGGTGACCGCCTCGCCATGCGCCAGGCCGGCCAGCGCCAGCGGCACCAGGCGGCGCGGCCCGAGCAGGATCTTGGGGTCGAGCGCGCCGTCCTCCAGCGCCACTTCGGAGTCGCCGCCGAGGCCGAAGGTGCGCATGGCGACGGCTTCGACCATGGTGCGGAAGCCGCCGACGGTGGCGCCTTCCGGATCGAGCCGCGGCCGGCCGCTATCGAGCACCGCAACGTCGGTGGTGGTGCCGCCGATGTCGGAGACCATGGCGTCGTCCAGCCCGGTCATGTGGCGGGCGCCGACCAGGCTGGCGGCCGGGCCGGAGAGGATGGTCTCGATCGGCCGCTGGCGGGCGAAGGCCGCCGACACCAGCGCGCCGTCGCCGCGCACCACCATCAAAGGTGCGGCGATGCCGCGCTGGTCAAGAAAGCCTTCGGTCGCCGCGACCAGCCGGTCGATCATCGAGATCAGCCGGGCGTTGAGCAAAGTGGTGAGCGCGCGGCGCGGACCGCCGAGCTTGGCCGAAAGCTCGTGGCTAGCGGTGACCGGCAGGCCGGTTTTTTCGCGGATCAGGTCGCGCGCGGCGAGCTCATGCGCCGGATTGCGGGTGGCGAAATAGGCGCAGACGGCGAAGCCCGACACTGAACGCCCGAGCTCCGGCAATGCCGCCTCGAGGCCGGAAAGATCGAGCTTCGCGGCATTGCCGTGCACGTCATGGCCGCCGGGGCAGAACACCACCGGATCGCTGCCCAGAGCCGCCTTCAGCCCGTCGCGGGCAAGGTCGGCCTCGGCAAAGCCGATCATCACCAGCGCCACGCGCCCGCCCTGGCCCTCGACCAGCGCGTTGGTGGCAAGCGTGGTCGACATCGACACCAGCTTGATCGCGGCCGGGTCGGTGGCGGATTTTTCCAGCACCGCGTCGACCGCGCCGGAAATGCCGACGGCGAGGTCGTGGCGCGTGGTCAGCGCCTTGGCCTTGGCCAGCACCTTGCCCTTGCTCGGGTTGTCCAGGGGCCCGCCCTCCTCCGACCACAGCACGGCATCGGTATAAGTGCCGCCGGTGTCGATGCCGAGGAAGAGCGGTTTTGGCTTGGCGGTCATTTGGCGGTGGCAAGTCCGGGCGAGAGGTTTGGTGCCTGCCCCTTAGCCGATACGGGCCGGCGGATAAAGGCGGGAGCGATGGGCCAAGGGAGGGGCAAGCTCCCTTCTCCCCCTGTGGGAGAAGGTGGATCGGCGCGCAGCGCCGAGACGGATGAGGGGTGCTCCAGCTTGGCAAATACGCCCATCGGCATCATCGCCAAGGCTGCAGATCTTCGTCCCGCACATAGGCAATGATGGTATCGCAGACAGCATCGAGTTCCTTCAGAACGTCGTCATTCCAGAACCTCAACACGCGAAATCCCCTCGCCTTCAATTCGGCGTCGCGCTCCTGGTCGTGGGGCGAGTCCGCATGCTGACTGCCATCGATTTCGATGATAAGCCGAGCCTCGGCGCAAACGAAGTCGGCAACGAATCTACCCACTGGCACCTGCCGGCGGAACTTGATCTTGTCGAGACGGCGGCCGCGCAGCTCCTGCCACAGACGGTCCTCCGCTTCTGTCGACTCGCGCCGCATCCGACGAGCGAAATTGCGCTTGGCCGGGGTTACGGGTTGATGCGGCATGGCGGAAGACTAGGCCTCATTTCGTCCAATTCTCCAACATCGCACTCCGTCCAACACCCCTCATCCGTCTCGGCGCTGCGCGCCGATCCACCTTCTCCCACAAGGGGAGAAGGGGTGCCCTACTCCGCCAGATCCACCGTCTCCGTCGAGTGGTCAGTGCAGATGAAGCAGCAGGTGTCGCACGGCTGGTCGTTGTCGGGGCCGACGCCGGCGGTGACGGAATCGTCGCCGACCACCCAGGCGCCCCAGCAGATATGCTCGCCCGGTTCGCAGGAGATCGGCACGGACTTCTTCGCCTTCGGCCGGATAAGGAACACCTTGTCGTCGCCCGGCCAGACTTTCTGGCTGTCGCGGCTGAACAGCTCCAGCGCGACGCCGTCGGAGCGTTGGTTGCGCACGAACACCGACATGTCGGCGGCGAAGGCCGGCGCGGTGAGGAGAAGAAAGGCGAGCAGAGCGCGAATCATGGCGAGGTCCCGGGGGGAGTAGAGCACGGGAGGCATCTGGAAGCACCCTCACCCGGATGAGGGGGCCTCGCTACCTCCTCACCACCACATGCGGCGCAAACGTCTTCACCGCGTCCACCAGGTCCTGGCCGCGCACGTCGAGCGAGGAGATTTCCATATGCACGATGTTCCGGCCGAAAGGCATCAGGCCGAAGGCATTGGCGGAGGAATATCGGATTGCGTCGGGCGGCTCCTCGGTGAGCTCGAAATTGAGCATCGCCGCGCCCTTGCCGCCGGCGGCGAGCCGCACGCTCTGCACCTTGCTCCAGGGCACCAGCACGTCGCCGGCGCGAGCATCGCGGAAGCCGTGGCTGTCCAGCACGACCTTGACCGAAGTGTCGAAGGCGCCGCGCGCGATGAACGCGCCGAGTCCGAGACAAGCGGCGCCGAGCAGCGCGATCCACAGCACATGCCCGCCATCCGCCCCCGAAGCCGCGCCCTGCAGCGCGCCGAAACCGAAAATGCCGCCGATCAGGAATGGCCCAACGGCGGGCAGGATCTTTCCCGACGGGCTGTTGCGGAGTTCGAGCGGCGCGGCCATGGCCTAGGCACTCAACGCTCCGGCTGCAGCAAAGTCCAGATCCAGCCGATGAAGGTCAGCACCAGGAACGGATAGCCGAGCGCCGGCAGCGGCGACGACGTGGGCAGCAGCGGCGCGCCCACAGGATCATAAGGACCGAGACGGCGAAGAGCACGGCGGCGACGAAAGCCGGGAGCCGCATCCACAGCGCGAAATTGGCTTGCGCGCTGACCATCACCAGCCCCGCCGCCCAGAGCGCAATGGCGCCCGCATAGGAAGGCACGGAAACCTGCAGCCCCGCCGCATTGCCGGCCAGAAGCAGGCTTTCGCCGGCGAGGAAAGTCAGGAAGCCGGCCGCGACGAGGTCATTGCCGAGCCGCTGGTATTTCATGGTGAGCAGCGCTGCCGCGACGACGATGCCGACACCGTCGATGGTCCACAGCGTCTCACGCAGCGCATCGCTGGCATCGAAGGTCCCCGTCATGCCAACGCGCCGCCGATGGCGAGGCCGATTGCGGCGACGGTATCCGAGGTGCGCATTTGGTACCGTCCTATCAATGATTGATTAGCCACCGGGTTGACTCAAGAGAAAAAGTATCATTTGATACCGACAAAGGGTGGGCTCGTGGACAAGGATCGCGAAGACATAAGCCTCCAAGTCCGCAAGCTGATGGTAGCCCGATGTCGCTCAAGGCGAACTAGGGTGGCCCTGTTCACGCCCGATGCGCCGACCAGATGGCAGCCAAGAACTCTTAGGGATCCTCGGTCCCCGGAGGAGTATTTTACCGATGATTCGGCATGGGAATACATCGCTGATTGCCTTGAAAGCGGATGCCCGGTTGAAACCATCGTACTGGATCATCCACCCGGAAAGACAGGCTTTGTCTTTAAAGTGGCCGGCCATGCGGCGGTTGAAGCTATTTATGTAAAGCTTCAGATGGGCTCCGACAAAGTAGTTGGCCGAAGCTTTCACGAAGACAACCCTCCAAAGGGCACCATTGTGAAGAGATCGTTTGTTCTGATCGAACGACGAAAGGGACGTGCATGACCACCGACTCCCAAACTTGTGAACTCTGCGGGGCGAAGGCTCTGGTCAAGACGATACAGACCGAGCAGTTTCCGTACGGCTCAGGAGACGATGCAGTAATATTGACCGCAAACGTGCCTGTTTGGTCGTGCATTAAATGCGGAGAGAGCTTTACCGGAGGCGAGGCGGAAGACCTTCGGCATGAAGCTGTTTGCTTACATCTGGGCCGCCTCGCACCTAAGGAGGTTTGGGCGATTCGGGATTCTTACGGGCTAACGCAGGAGCAGTTTGCAGAACTGACCGGTTTTGGTGTGGCCTCTATCAAACGTTGGGAAAGCGCCCATCAAATACAGAATCTGTCCGCAGATCGATATTTGCGCCTGCTTCGCATGCCGCAAAACTTTCGTTTCATCCAGCTTTTAAATGATGGCATGCCTCCTTTGGAGCCATCTTTCCGTACGCCGCTGTCAGAACGCGCAATAAGCGATGCTAAAATATTCAGGCTTCGCCGGAACTTAGAGGCGGTCGCCTGAATGTTTGTGATAACATTTTATTCGTACAAAGGCGGCGTTGGCCGAACGATGGCTCTCATGAACACCGCGGCCGAGCTGACGAAGCGTGGCCGGCGTGTTTTGATCTTAGATTTTGACTTGGAGGCACCTGGTATCTCCACTTATAGACCTTTTCAGCATTCGAGTGAGTGTCCTGGAATTGTTGACTATGTTTCCGAATTTGCTGAAACCCTTAAGGCTCCTAATGCTTCTGACTTTATCGTCGAATGCTCTTTCTCCACCGACGGCGAAATTCGTCCAGTCTGGGCATTTCCGGCAGGCCGCAGAGGTGAGAGCTATGGAGCAAAGCTAGCTTCAATCGATTGGCAAGACCTTTACGTCAATCGCGATGGATATCTCCTTTTCGAGGACCTGCGTCAGCAACTTAAAGACGACCATCGAAACTTTGACTACGTTCTGGTAGATAGCAGAACTGGTTACACCGATGTTGGCGGGATTTGCACTCGCCAACTTGCGGACGTAGTGGTCGTTATGTTCTTTCCAAATGAACAGAACATTTTCGGACTTGAATCTATAGCAAGTGAGATACGAATCGATTCTCTCATTCGATCTCGAAAGACCGAGCTCTTGTTTGTGCCATCAAACGTTCCGGACCTCGATGATGAGGAAGGCATCTTGAAGCATATGATGGAGTTAGCTAGCGAACGTCTCAAGTATGATGAGGCCTCTGCCGTGATTCATCATTATGATAGCATGTCTTTGATTGATCAAAGCATATTCACGCTATCCAGGCCTAACTCGAGATTGGCCGAGGAATATCGTGGCCTTACGAAATCTATTGTACAGCTTAACATCGAAGATCGGGAAGGTGCTCTTTCTTCGCTTCAGAGGCTCAGACGACATCTTGAGTATGGCGAGGGCCGCAATGGTCGCAGGAGAGCGGATAGCAAACCTTGGGACACGAAAACGATCGGTCTGCTCGATGAGATTGGTCGCATCCACTCAGCGGATGGCGAGGTGGCGTGGGTCTTGGCCACCGTCTATAAATCCCTTGGCAATCTGTCTAATGAATTAAATGCCCTGAATGACGCGCTTACGGCGGGTTACAATTCTGCCAACGTGCATCTGCGGCGCGCCTTTAACCTTATGAGCCAATCACGAGTGGCTGAGGCTAGAGACGACTTGTTGGCAGTGGTCGCCTCCGAGACCACACGACCGATCGAATTGACGTCGGCTATAGAAGCCTTAAGGGCCATCGATCCCGACTGGTACAGGGCTTTGGAGGTTTCGCCTGCTCTTCTAAACTTAGAATCTTCGGATCTGTCCAGGCTATCAGAGGTGTTGATGACCGAGACAAACGGGCTAAAAATAGCTTATAAGATTTTCGAGCGATCCCTCATTAATAATGAACAGGCTACCAACGATTTCGTCAGAAATCATTTTGCGCTTACACTCATTGGGCTCGGACAGTTCGCAGATGCAGTGAGCTTCATATCATCGGACAGGTCTGAGCTGGTTTCGGGTGGCGATACCCCTGCGATATTTAATTTTGCCATGGCCGAATGGGGACTGAATGGGACCCCGCCCTATGAGCTTATAACCTACTTGGTGTCATCCGACAAAAAGGAGATTAGCCCGCACGGGGCAAACTATTTTCAATGTTTGGCACTGTGCTACGCGCTATCAGATGATTACACGACCGCTCGTTCGTATATAGCTAACGCAAAGCGGTCTTTGGGCCCTGGAAGAATTTTTAGCTCATGGCGCTATCGGTATGTTGACCGCGATTCTATGATTGAGGACTTGGAAGAAATGGACCGCTCGCTCCAAGCCGGGCAGATAAAGCCACCTTTCTTAAATTCAAATAGGGAATACCTGCACTAAAGCTCCATCCTTTCTCAATCCCCCATCTTCAAGGCCTGGATAAACGCTTCCTGCGGAATATCTACCTTGCCGAACTGCCTCATCCGCTTCTTGCCCTCTTTCTGCTTGTCGAGCAGCTTGCGCTTGCGGGTCACGTCGCCGCCGTAGCATTTGGCGGTGACGTCCTTCCTGAGCGCCGAGACGGTCTCGCGGGCGATGATGCGGCCGCCGATGGCGGCCTGGATCGGGATCTTGAACAGGTGCTGCGGGATCAGTTCCTTCAGCTTCTCGCACATGGCGCGGCCGCGCTTTTCCGCCGCCGACCGGTGCACCAGCATGGACAAAGCGTCGACCGGCTCGTCATTGACCAGGATCGACATCTTCACCAGGTCGCCCTCGCGATAGTTGGTCAGGTGATAGTCGAAGGAGGCGTAGCCCTTGGAGATCGACTTCAGCCGGTCGTAGAAGTCGAACACCACCTCATTGAGCGGCAAATCGTAAGTCAGCATGGCGCGCTTGCCGACATAGGAGAGATCGGCCTGGATGCCGCGCCTGTCCTGACAAAGCTTCAGGATGCCGCCGAGATAGTCGTCAGGGGTGAGGATGGTGGCGCGGATCCACGGCTCCTCGATCGAGGCGATCTTGACCACGTCGGGCATGTCGGCCGGGTTGTGCAGCTCCTTCACCGTGCCGTCGATGAGGTTCATGCGGTAGACGACGCTGGGCGCGGTGGCGATGAGGTCGAGGTTGAACTCGCGCTCCAGCCGCTCCTGGATGATCTCCAGATGCAACAGCCCGAGGAAGCCGCAGCGGAAGCCGAAGCCGAGCGCGGCCGACGTCTCCATTTCGTAGGAGAAGGAGGCGTCGTTGAGGCGCAGCTTGCCGACGGCGGCGCGCAGGTCCTCGAAATCGGCGGCGTCGACCGGGAACAGGCCGCAGAACACCACCGGCTGCGCCGGCTTGAAGCCGGGCAGGGCCTTTTGCGTCGGGCGGCGGTCCTCGGTGATGGTGTCGCCGACGCGGGTGTCGGCCACTTCCTTGATCGAGCCGGTGAAGAAGCCGAACTCGCCGGGGCCGAGTTCGTCGACATTGACGCGGGCCGGCTTGAAGACGCCGGTGCGCTCGACGAGATATTTTGCGCCCGTGCCCATCATGCGGATGGTCTGGCCCTTCTTCATCACGCCGTCGATGACGCGGACCAGCACGATGACGCCGAGATAGGCGTCGTACCAGCTGTCGACCAGCATGGCTTTCAGGGGTGCCGAAATGTCGCCCTCGCGCGGCGGCGGCAGCTGGTGGACGATCGCCTCCAGCACGTCCGGCACGCCAAGGCCGGTCTTGGCCGAGATCAGCACCGCGTTGGAGGCGTCGAGGCCGATCACCTCCTCGACCTGCTCGCGGATGCGCTCGGGCTCGGCCGCCGGCAGGTCGACCTTGTTCAGCACCACGACGATCTCGTGGTTGTTGTCGATCGCCTGGTAGACATTGGCGAGCGTCTGCGCCTCGACGCCTTGGCTGGCGTCGACCACCAGCAGCGAGCCCTCGCAGGCGGCCAAAGAGCGCGAAACTTCATAGGCGAAGTCGACATGGCCGGGCGTGTCGATGAGGTTCAACACGTAGTCCTCGCCGTTTTTGGCGCGGTAGTTCAGCCGAACGGTCTGGGCCTTGATGGTGATGCCGCGCTCGCGCTCGATGTCCATCGAGTCCAGCACCTGCTCCTTCATGTCGCGCTCCTCCAGCGCGCCGGTGAGCTGGATCAGCCGGTCGGCAAGCGTGGATTTGCCATGGTCGATATGGGCGACGATGGAGAAATTGCGGATGTGGTCGAGGGGCGTCGTCATGCGGCGCGCTTTAGCAGGGGCGGGTTTAAGGGGCAAGCGGTGGGCCCGGGGAGATCGGAGCAGAGCAGGCAAACACGCTCGCCAATGTCTGAACACGGCCAATGATCGGAGGCCGGCGCTGCCCCTCATCGCCCTGCCGGGCACTTCTCCCCGTAAGTGACGGGGAGATGGGGCTGGCCGCCGCCTCGGTACCTTTCTTGCAGCGTTCCAAATTGGCGAAATCGTCGATGGGGGCGCCCCTCTCCCCGTTACCACACGGGGAGAGGATGCCGGCAGGCAGGTGAGGGGCAGCGCAAGCGTTTGAAGGCTAGGGCGCCTCCGCGCAAAAATTCAAATCCACTTAAACTTTCATGCACTCATTTTGGGCATATCTCCACCTCTGGTGGCAGGCAGGTTGCATTGCCGGTGTGTATGGGGTTGGGGCATGTTCTCGTCGGCAAGAGATTTCGTTCGATCGCAAGGCGGCTCGATGCTGCCGATGATTGCACTGTTGGCGATCCCGTTGCTGCTCGCGGTCGGCTTTTCCGTCGACTACACCTCGGCGGTGACGACCAGGAGCAACATGCAGCAGGCGCTGGATGCCGCGATCCTGTCGATCACCACGCTGCCGACCACGACCTCGAAGGCCGATCGCCAGACGGCGCTGCAACAGGCCTATGTCGCCAATAGCGGGCTGGGCGACGCGACGCTCACCGCCGTCAACGTCGCCGCCGACGGCACGGCGACGTTCAGCGCCACGGCGGCCTATCCGATGCCGACCAGTTTCATGCAGATCGCGAGGATCAATTCGGTCGATGTCGGCGTCGGCTCCTCGGTGCGCAAGGCGCCGGCGCTGGTGCAGTCCACCTTCAAGGTGACGAAGGTGTCGGGCTACTGGAACAAGACGATGACCCTCTACGGCACTCAGTTCGGCCAGACCAAGGCCAAGCCGCTGATGACGATCAGCTATAACTACAACGGCTATGGCGACCCGAAGGGCTACGGCACAACCACCGTCAGCACTATCAACGGATCGACGAAGACCGTGGTGCAGAAACAGGTCTGCACGACCTCGACGGTCGACAATTTCAACAATCTGCCGAGCGGGGCGATCACCCAGACCAGCGGCAGCAACAAGTACGTCACGACCTGCGCCGATACCTTCTATCCGGCCAACGGCGCCGGCGCGGTGATCGATGTCAGCCAGATGGACCAGCTCTATCTGCAAATGAACGTTCCCTCGGGCAACCCGAAGGTGCTGAAGTCGAACGATCCCAACACCTCGAACCGGCTCTATATCGGCACCAGCGCCACCGATATGCCCGAGGTCGCGACCGGCCAGAAAGTCGACATCTTCACCTCAGTGCCCTGCGGCCAGACCGGCTACCAGGCCTGGGAAGACGGCGGCAACCCTGTGCCGGCGCCGGTTTCCAATGCCGACTTCTTCTATACCGTGACCGGCAAATGCGCGTTCAACCAGCGGCCGTCCGAGACGGTGCTGACGCAGTAGCGCCCTCCCTTCTCCCCTTGTGGGAGAAGGTGTCGCCGAAGGCGACGGATGAGGGGTGCTCCAGCTTGGCGGCGCCTTAATTCTAGACAAGAATCTAGCAGACGCGCTCGCGAGCGTCTCACTCCGCTGGAGCGCCCCTCATCCGTCTCGGCGCTGCGCGCCGATCCACCTTCTCCCACAAGGGGAGAAGGGGAAGGCGCCTCTCAATCACAAACCGGTGAAGCTGTAACGAAGTCCTCCGCGGCGGCGAAATGGGAGCATCGCCCCGCTACGGAGACTGCTTCCCATGACCGGATTGAAGACAAGGATCGGCCTGCTTGCCGGCGCGGCATTTGCTGCGCTTGCCGCCACGCTCGATGCCGCTTCCGCCGAGCCGCTTACCGTGGTCGAGCTGTTCACCAGCCAGGGCTGCTCGTCCTGCCCGCCGGCCAATGCCAATCTGATCAAGATCAAGGACCGTCCGGGCGTGCTGGCGCTGTCCTTCAACGTCACCTACTGGGACTATCTCGGCTGGAAGGACAGTTTCGGCCGGCAGGAATTCACCCAGCGCCAGGTCGCCTACGAGCCGCCGCTCGGCCATGACGGGCCGTTCACGTCGCAGGTGGTGGTGAACGGCAGCGCCGACGCCGTCGGTGCGGCGCCCGGCGAGATCGAGCGGCTGATCTCGACAACCCCGCACGCCAAGGGTCCGGCGCTCTCGCTCGGCGACGGCAAGGTGAGCATCGGCGCCGGCACGGCGCCCGGTGGCGCGGCCGATGTCTGGCTGGTGCGCTACGACAAACGCGTTGTCGAGGTGCCGGTGGCGCGCGGCGAGAACACCGGACGCACGCTGCCGCATGCCAATGTCGTGCATTCGCTGCAGAGGCTCGGCCGCTGGAACGGCGAGACGACGACGCTGCCGCTGCCTGCGGCATCGGGGGGCTTGAGCACGGCAGTGCTGGTGCAGACGCCGGCCGGCGGGCCGATCCTGGCCGCCGCGGCAAACTGACTTTTCTTTTCGCGCGGGGCCGCGGCAGGCGGCAGCGCACCATCGGGCCGCATCCGCGCGCCGCAACCCAAGGAGAACTAGCATGACCAAATTCCTTACGCTGCCGACGCTGGCCTTCGCGCTTGCCGCTGCCGCGTTCGTTGCCGGCGCCCGCGCCGACGACACGACCGACGCGATGAAGCCCGCCAATGCGATGGCGACGGAAACGATGAAGCCGGCGACCGGTGCTATGATGCCGACCGGCGCGATGAAGCCCGCGGATAAAATGAAGCCCGATGCGATGGCGTCCCAGGCGATGAAACCCGCCACGGATGCCATGAAGCCCGCGGATGCGATGAAGCCCGCGACGGATGCGATGAAGCCTGCCGACGCGATGGCGCCGGCGCAATAAGTCAGCGGCCCCGGTCTCTTGGCAACAATCGCCGCCGGCCAGCAGCCGCCGCACGGCAAAGTGAGAAACCAGCGGCGGCTTGCATCGTATATAATGGAACAACGAACAAGGAGATCCGATATGAACGGCATCGAAAAAAAGGCGGCGCGGCGCTCGCTGGCCCCGCTTGCAGCGCTGGTGCTGACGGCGGCCGCGGCCGTCTTCTGGCAGACGCCGGCGCGTTCGGCCGAGGACGCGGTGGTGATCCCGCCGCCGGTTTTGGATGAAAAGTCCGCCAGCGGCACGGAGAAAGCGATCTTCGCCGGCGGCTGCTTTTGGGGCGTGCAGGGCGTGTTCCAGCACGTCAAGGGCGTCAGCAAGGCCGTCTCCGGCTACGCCGGCGGCAGCGCCGAGAACGCCGTCTACGAGGTCGTCGGCACCGGCCGCACCGGCCATGCGGAATCGGTCGAGATCACCTACGATCCGTCGAAGGTCACCTATGGCCAGTTGCTGCAGGTCTATTTCTCGGTCGCGCACAATCCGACGCAGCTCAACTATCAGGGGCCGGACCAGGGCACGCAGTACCGCTCGACGATCTTTGCCGAGAACGACGAGCAGAAGAAGATCGCCGAAAGCTACATCGCCCAGCTCGACAAGGCCAAGGTGTTTTCGAAGCCGATCGTGACGACGCTGGAGACCGGCAAGACCTTTTATCCGGCCGAGGATTACCATCAGGATTTCCTGACGCTGAACCCGACCTACCCCTATATCGTCTACAACGACCTGCCGAAGATCGAGAATTTGAAAGCGCTGTTTCCCGCGCTCTACAGCGAGAAGCCGGTGCTGGTGCTGGCAAGTAGCAAGAGCTGAGGATGACCATCTTAGGCCTTCTCCCCGTCACTATACGGGGAGAAGGTGCCGGCAGGCGGATGAGGGGCGGCGCCGGCATTTGCAGGAACGGGCCGCCGCTTTGCTTGACAGGTTTGCGCTGCCCCTCATTGCCCTGCCGGGCATTTCTCCCCGTATGGTGACGGGG
Source organism: Mesorhizobium sp. M1A.F.Ca.IN.022.06.1.1 (assembly GCF_003952605.1). Lineage (NCBI taxonomy): Bacteria > Pseudomonadati > Pseudomonadota > Alphaproteobacteria > Hyphomicrobiales > Phyllobacteriaceae > Mesorhizobium > Mesorhizobium sp. M1A.F.Ca.IN.022.06.1.1. Next base: position 3,108,199 of record NZ_CP034455.1, read on the forward strand.
AGAAAGACGCCGTCACCAACGCCTCTCCTCAATCGTAGGTCAGATCCGTCGCCTTGCCGCCGAACACGCGATAGGCGTAGAACGAATAGAAAATGATGATCGGCAGCACGACGACGGTGCCGACCAGGATGAAGGCCAGGCTCTCCGGCGCCGAGGCGGCCTGCCAGATCGTCAGCTTGTCGGGCACGACATAGGGATAGAACGACCAGGCAAGCCCGGCGAAGCCGAGCGCGAAGATGGCGGCCAGGGTCAGGAACGGCCGCAGCGCATGCCGGTCGTCGGACTTGGGCAGATGAAACGTCTGCCGCCACAGCCACAGGAACAGGAGCCCCGATACGATCGGCAGCGGCGAGAGATAGAGGATCTCCGGCCAGAGGAACCATCTGTCGAAGATGCGCGGGCTGGCGAAGGGCGTGGCCAAAGAGACCGCGACCATGCCGAGCGCAGTCAGCACCAGCGTGACGCGCAGCCAGCGCACCGCCTTTCCTTGCAGGTCGCCCTCGGTCTTGTAGATCAGCCAGGCCGAGCCCATGGCGGCGTAGGCCGCCGATAGGCAGAGCGCGACCAGCGCGCCGAAGGCCATGCCGCCAAAGCCGACATCGAGGCCGAGCACATAGACGCCGAGCATATAGCCCTGCGCCAGCGAGGCCATGGTGGAGCCCAAAAAGAAGATCCGGTTCCAGCGGTGCTTCTTGCCGGCCGGCACCTTGGCGCGGAAATCGAAGGCAACGCCGCGCAGGATCAAGCCGACCAGCAGCAGGAACACCGGGATATAGAGCGCGGTGAGGATGGTGCCGTGCGCCATCGGGAAGGCGACCAGCAAGAGCCCGACCGCCAGCACCAGCCAGGTCTCGTTGGCGTCCCAGAACGGGCCGATCGCGGCGATCATCGTGTCCTGCTCGGCATCTTCGGCGCCTGCGAACAGGATGCCGATGCCGAGATCGAAACCGTCGAGAATGACGTAGATCAGGATGGCGAGGCCCATCAGGCCGGCGAAGATCAGCGGAAGCGCGGTGGGCCAGTCGAAGGTCATCTTTCTTTCCTCCAACCGAGATTGGTCCGACAGACGGCCATACTGTTTGAAGCACCCGTGCCGGCGGTCAGGTGAGTGACAGCGCCGACCTCAGAAGAAAGGCCCGCATCGAACCGACCGTACCGCTTGTCTTGCTCCTGCATGTTCACTCTCCGGCGGCCGGCTGCGACATCGCGGCGTTCATGACGCCGGGCAACGGCGAGGTGTCGCCTTCCTTGGCCGCCTTCAGCGCGAGATGCACCAGCACGCCGAGATAGGCGATCAAGAGCAGCACATAGAGGATGAGATAGACGGCCAGGGTCAGCGCGACATGGCTGCCGGCGACCGGGCCGACGGCATCCGCCGTCTTCAATATCCCGGTGACCAGCCAGGGCTGGCGGCCGATCTCGGTCGTGTACCAGCCGGCCAGCGTCGCCAGCCAGCCGGACAGCGCCATCGGAACCATGATCAGGGCCAGCGGCTTAGGCAGGCTGCGGCGACGCTTGAGGAAGAAGGCCGCCGACCAGGAGACGATGAGCATCAGGATGCCGGTGCCGACCATGACGCGGAAACCCCAGAACACCGGGAAGACCGGCGGGTGGTTGCCCGGATAGTCGTTGAGGCCGGGCACGACGCCGCTTGTGCTGTGGCGCAGGATCAGGCTGGCGCCGTCGGGAATGGCGAGCTCAAACCTGTTTTCCTTGGCCGCCTCGTCGGGCAGCGCGAACAGCACCAGCGGCACGTGGGCGCCGGTGTTCCAGTTCGCTTCCATGGCGGCGATTTTCTGCGGCTGGTGCTCGAGCGTGTTCAAGCCGTGCTGGTCGCCGGCAAAGATCTGGATCGGAATCAGGATGGCGGCGGCGAAGACGCCGGTGCGCAGCGCCTTCCACATCGATTCCGAGCGGTCGCCATAAAGGTAGCGCAGCGCCGAGCAGCCGGCGATCAGGAAGGAGACCGTGAGCCCGGAGGCGAGCAGCATGTGGACCAGCCGGTAGGGCATGGACGGATTGAAGATGACCGCCCACCAGTCGAGGGCATGCGCCTTGCCGTCGATCATCTCGAAGCCGGCCGGCGTCTGCATCCAGGAGTTCAGCGCGATGATCCAGAAGGCGGAAACCGTGGTGCCGCCCGCGACCAGCACGGTTGCCAGCGTGTGGATGCGGTTGGAGACGCGGCGGAAGCCGAACAGCATGATGCCGAGGAAGGCCGCCTCGAGAAAGAAGGCGGTCAGCACCTCATAGGCAAGGAGCGGCCCGGCGATGTTGCCGACCGTTTCCATATAGCCCGGCCAGTTGGTGCCGAACTGGAAGCTCATGGTGACGCCCGAAACCACGCCCATGGCGAAGGACAGCGCGAACACCTTCACCCAGGTGAAATAAGCGCGCATCCAGGCCGAGTCGCCGGTGGCGTTGTAGCGGAGCTTGAAGAAGAGAAGCACCCAGCCAAGTGCAATGGTGATCGCCGGAAACAGGATATGGAACGAAATATTCGCGCCGAACTGGATGCGCGACAGGATGAGCGGGTCCATGCTGGGCTCCGGCTGCAATTCAGGCTTGAAGGATAGGCTTCGAACACGCATCGGTCAAAGCGGCGCGGCGTCACGCGAGGCGCGTTGTCGCAGCGCCGGGCGGTCATGGACACACGCATCGCGTGACAGCTTGCCGGCGCCGTGGGAGGCCGCGAGCGGCGGCGACTGTCGAGAACTGTCAGGAGCACGGTCGATTGCCGATTTGCATAAAACGACATCCGACCTATATCAGGTCACGTTTTCCAGCCGGCCATATTTCAGCATGTCACCCATCATCTCCATCTCCGGCGTCACGAAAACCTATGCCACCGGTTTCAAGGCGCTGAAGGAAATCAACCTCGACATCGAGCGCGGCGAGATCTTCGCCCTGCTCGGGCCGAACGGCGCCGGCAAGACGACGCTGATCTCGATCGTCTGCGGCATCGTCAACCGCTCGTCGGGCAGTGTCACCGTCGACGGTCACGACATCGGCAGGGACTACCGCGCGGCGCGCAGCCTGATCGGGCTGGTGCCGCAGGAGCTCACCATCGACGCCTTCGAGACGGTCTGGGCGACGGTGAACTACAGCCGCGGCCTGTTCGGCAAGGCGCCCGACAAGGCTTTCGTCGAGAAGGTGCTGCGCGATCTCTCGCTTTGGGACAAGAAGGACGCCAAGGCCATCACGCTATCGGGCGGCATGAAGCGCCGACTGATGATTGCCAAGGCGCTGTCGCACGAACCGCGCGTGCTGTTCCTCGACGAGCCGACGGCGGGCGTCGACGTCGAGCTGCGCCAGGACATGTGGGCGATGGTCAGGCAGCTGCGCGAGGACGGCGTCACCATCATTCTGACCACGCATTACATCGAGGAGGCCGAAGCGATGGCCGACCGGGTCGGCGTCATCAACCGCGGCGAGATCATCCTGGTCGAAGGCAAGGCCGAGTTGATGCGCAAGCTCGGCCGCAAGCAGATGACGCTGGAGCTGCGCGCGCCGCTCGACGCGTTGCCCGAGGGCCTGTCGCGCTATGCGCTGGAGCTGTCGGCGGACGGCAACGAACTCACCTACACCTATGACAGCCAGAGCGACCGGCCGGGCGTCGCCTCGCTGATCCGCGATCTCGAGGCCGCAGGCATTCAGTTTCACGACCTCGACACCAAGAACAGCACGCTCGAAGAGATCTTCGTCAATCTGCTGAGGCAAGAGCCATGAACCGCCACGCGGCTATGAACCTTCGTGCAGTGTGGGCGATCTACCGGATGGAGATGGCGCGTGCGTTCCGCACGGTGCTGCAAAGCATCGTCTCGCCGGTGATCTCGACATCGCTCTATTTCGTCGTCTTCGGCTCGGCGATCGGCTCGCGCATCACCGAGATCGACGGCATCAGCTACGGCGCCTTCATCGTGCCGGGGCTGATGATGCTTTCGCTTTTGACGCAGTCGATCTCGAACGCGTCGTTCGCGATCTATTTCCCGAAATTCGTCGGCTCGATCTACGAGCTCTTGTCGGCGCCGGTCTCCTATCTCGAGATCATCATCGCCTATGTCGGGGGCGCGGCGACCAAATCGATCATGCTCGGGCTGATCATCTTGGCGACCGCGGCGCTGTTCGTGCCGCTCAGGATCGAGCACCCGTTCTGGATGATCGCCTTCCTGGTGCTGACGGCGGTAACCTTCAGCCTGTTCGGCTTCATCATCGGCATCTGGGCCAAGACCTTCGAGCAGCTGCAGCTGGTGCCGCTGCTGATCGTCACGCCGCTCACCTTTCTGGGCGGCAGCTTCTATTCGATCCATATGCTGCCCGGCATCTGGAAGACGATCACGCTGTTCAACCCGGTCGTCTACCTGATCAGCGGGTTCCGCTGGAGTTTCTACGGCAAAGCGGACGTCTCGGTCGGCGTCAGCCTCGGCATGACGCTGGTGTTCCTGGCCGCCTGCATCGCGATCGTGGCGTGGATTTTCCGCACGGGGTACAGGCTGAGGAATTGAAGGGACGTCGTGTTGGTGCTCGAGTGATCGCGAGCCTAAAGTGATTGGTCGAAACGCCTGCCGCCTGCAACGCTGCGGCCAATCGCAGACGTTCGCGGTTCCGCTAAATCGCCTTGATCAGCCGCAGCAGTCCAAGCATCTCCATCAGCGTTCCCTTGCGGAAGGCAATGTAGGTCGGCTCCTCCAGCCCGTGGAAGCGGCGCTTGAAGGCGGCCTGGCCCTGCAGGTTGAAGCGCGAGCGGTTGACCCAGGGCGACTCGTAGGCGCGCCGGAAGGTGCTGCGCCAGAAGCTCGATTCGGCAAAGCCGCTCGGTTCGACGTCGAGCAGCGGCGACAGGCCAAGCGTGACCACCGAAACGCCCTCCTCGCGAAAGCGGTCGACGGCGAATTTGGTCAGGCCGATCTCGGCATGCGGCGTGGCGTCGACCTGCTTGCGCTTGAAGGCGGTGGTATAGCCGATGACCTCGCCATTGCTGAACAGCGGGTCGAAATCGAGGATGGCGACGAGTTCGCCCTGCGGGCCGTGGAGGACGAAGCGGCGCATGTCGGCGCCGAGATGGTCGGCGAAAGGGCGGTTGAGGAAGCCCATCTCCCAGCGTTTGACGATGCGCTCGCCGCGCCAATTCTCGGACAGCCGGGAAACCTCGTCGAGCAGCATGTTGGCCCTGTCCTCGGCGAAGGTGAAGCCCTTCTTCGCCAGCCAGCGCTCCGAATAGCGCACGGTCTCGTTGCGCTTGCCGGAGAAATCATGCGCCGGCAGCTGCAGCCTTGTGTCGACGCCCAGCCGATTGATCTGATAGCCGAACCCGGCCAGCACCTTTGCCGTGGCGGCGCTTATCTGAACGAACCAGGGGCCGCCGGCGGCCTCGACGAAGCGCTTGATGTAGCCCGGCCGGTCCGGCGGATCGACGACCGGATCGCCCAGCGCGAAATGGTGCTTCATCTTGGTGCCGAATGCGATGTAGCCATCGCCTTCGCTGAAGTAGGACAGCTTCTGCTGCACGGCGGTGGAATAGGCGAGCGAGAAGTCGCCATGGCGCCGCACCAGCTCCAGGCGCTCGAGATGCGTCAGCTCGCGCCGCGGCACCTTGGGCGCCGCGCCGTCAAGAAACCTGTCGATATGGATGCGCAGGGATGGCATCAAGCGTCCGCATGCCGATGAAGAAAGACCCGGAGCCCACGGGCCTCGAATCAGTCGCCTTGGCGCGACGGATCGGTCATGTCGCGCCAGCGCCATATAGGATGCTATCGGCGGCGAATGAAGAGGGAATGTCTACCGGCCAAAGCCGGCGCTCCGGCTGCATCGTGAAACCATATTGCCAATTTCCATGCAAGGTTATATATCATGTTATCCTTTTCGTTCCGGCAGTTCGACGATGGAAGATGTTCTGAGGTCCCTCGGCTTTCTCTGCCTCGGCAGCAGGCTGAAGCGCATTGGCGAGCAGTTGCAGGCCGACACGCAGCGCGTGCTCGATCGCCTGGATGTGCGGATCCAGTCGAGTCAGTATCCGCTGCTCGCCGCGCTCGACAGGCTGGGGCCGCTGCCGGTCGGCGAACTGGCGCAGTCGCTCGGCATCGCGCAGCCGGGCGTGACGCGGGCCGTGTCGCTGCTCACCGAGCTCGGCCTGGTCGAGGTCGCACAATCGGATGACGACCAGCGGCGCCGGATCGTTTCCCTCTCCGCGGACGGCCAGCGGCTGGTCGATGCCGCGAAGCACGACGTCTGGCCGCGCATCGAGGGCGCGGTCGCGGAATTGTGCGCGGACCTCTCCGGGCCGCTGCTTGGCCAGCTCGCCGCCATCGAGGATCGATTGGCCGCGACCCCGCTCGACCGCCGGGCGGACAAGGCCAAGGCAGTCGCGCCCAAGGCCGTCGCACAATGAAACATGTTCTCGACCGTCCGATCTGGAGCGCGTTGGCGACGCGCCACCAGGCCTTTGCGGAAGGCGATACCCTCGCCAAGCGGTACCGGCCTTCGATCGTTCCCTTCGCCGCCACAGCCGCGGACGATGCGGAAAGCCTGCAATCTCTGGGCAAGCTGCTCCCGCCGCTTGAAAGCGCCATCCTGGTTCAGACGGACCCGATCGCTCTGCCTTCGGAACTTGCCGCGGTTTCGACCGCGTCCCTGGTGCAGATGGTTGCCGAGCAGCGGCTTGAGGCGGTCTCCGACGAGCGCGTGCAGCGACTGACGCCGGACGATGCGGCCGAGATGCTCGCTCTGGCATCGCTCACCAAGCCCGGCCCGTTCACGCTCGAAGCCTTGAGCCTCGGCGAGTTCTGGGGCGTGAAGATCGACGGCAGGCTCGCGGCGATGGCCGGCGAGCGCATGAAGCAGCCCGGCTACTCCGAGCTCAGCGGCGTGTGCACGCATCCGGATTTCCGCGGCGGCGGCCTTGCCAGGCTGCTGTCGCTGTTCGTGGCGAACCGGATCATGGCGCGGGGCGAGGTTCCATACCTGCACGCCTATGACAGCAATGCTCCGGCCATCGGCCTCTACGAGGCTATCGGCTTCCGGTTGAGAACCACCCTGAACATGGCCGTGGTCCGAGGCGTGGAGTAATCGCAAGGTGAGGAGGGTCGCGGATCACCGCAACCCTTCCCCTGCTTAAGCGAGTCGCCAATCAGACCGCGATCTTGCCGCCGCCCTGCTTGGTGATGGCAACGACCGCCGGACGCACCGGCATGTCCGGCTTGAAGTCCGGCCACCGGGTCGATGGATCCTCGTAATAGGAGGGGCGGCCAAAAGCTTCCCAGTCCTCGCCGCCATCGCCCGGATGCTGGACGGCGACGAAGGCGGTCTGGTCGTCCGGCGCGAATAGCGGGCCGCACATCTCGGCGCCGATCGGCACGCGGAAGAACAGCTTTGAGGTCGCCCGCGCCGCGCCCTCGGTGTCGACCGCCCACAGGCCGTCGGTACGGCCGGTGGCCTTCGGGCCCTGGCCGTCGGTCGCGACCCACAGGCGGCCGGCCGAGTCGACGGCACAATTGTCCGGCATGCCGAACCAGCCATTGGCGGTGGTGGCAGTCGAGAAGGTGGCGCCGACATCGGCCACCGAAGGATCGCCGCACTTCAGCAGCACTTCCCACTTGCCCTTGGTGGCGGCGAAGTCGCCGCCGTCTTCGACGATCTCGATGATGTGGCCGAAGGCGTTCGCCGCGCGCGGATTGGCGGCGTCGACCTGGTCGGCCTTGCGCTTGGAATTGTTGGTCAGCATGACATAGACCTTGCCGTTGCCGGCATTGGGCTGGATGTCTTCCGGCCGGTCCATCTTGGTGGCGCCGAGCAGGTCGGCGGCGCGACGCGTCTCGATCAGAACGTCGGCCTGGCTGGCGAAACCGTTTTCCGCCGTCAGCGGACCTTCGCCGAACACGATCGGCATCCATTCGACCGAGCCGTCCTCGGCGAATTTGGCGACATGCAGTGTGCCCTCGTCGAGCAGGGTCATGTTGGCGGCGCGGTCGTTCGGATTGAACGTACCTTTGGTGACGAATTTGTAGACATAGTCGAAGCGCTCGTCGTCGCCGAGATAGAAGACGACGCGGCCATCCTTGGTGACGATCGATTCGGCGCCTTCATGCTTGAAGCGACCCATGGCGGTTCGCTTCCTCGGCACCGAATTCGGGTCGTTGACGTCGACCTCGACGACCCAGCCGAAGCGGTTGGGCTCGTTCGGTTCCTTGGCGAGGTTGAAGCGATCGTAATGCGCGCCCCATTCATAGGCGCCCTCCGGAATGCCGAGACGCTTGTAGTTGGCGGCCTCCTTGTGGCCTTCCGGCAGCTCGCCCGAGAAATAGCCGTGGATGTTCTCCTCGGCCATCACATAGGTGCCCCCGGGGCGTGACGCCGCCGGCACAGTTGTTGAGGGTGCCGAAGACCTTGGTGCCAGACGGGTCGGCATTGGTCTTGACGCGATCATGGCCGGCTACCGGACCGGACAGCGCCATTTCGGTGGTGGACATGATGCGGCGGTTGAGCTTGCCGTCACGCACCACCTGCCATTTGCCGCCCTCCTTGCGGATCTCGACGATGCTGCCGCCGTGCGCCGCCATCTCGACATCGACCTGCTCCTTGCTGAGCGGCGCCACTTCGGCGGCCTTCTTGCCGTCCTTGTCGACGATCTTGACGATGCCGGGGAACATCAGATGCGGGTTGGTGTATTCGTGGTTGACGACCAACAGGCCATGCTCGGCCGAGCCGTCGATCGGGATATAACCGATATAGTCGTTGTTGTAGCCGAACTGTCTTGCCTGGGCTCCGGCCGTTTGTTTTGCCGGGTCGAATTCCGGCGAATCGGTAAAGAGCGGGTCGCCCCAGCGCAAGAGCACGTCGGCATCGTAGCCCGGCGCGACGTGGTGCTTGTCGTCGATGCCGGCCTCCAGCTCGTCGAATTTGAAGGCCGAGACCTCGGCGGCGCGCGCCTCGTCTGCCGCGACGAGCGCCAGCGGGCTCACGGTGGCGGCGATGGCCGAGACAGCCAGCGAACCCCTGAGGAAGTCGCGGCGCGAGAAGCGCGCGGCGATGATCTCGCCCATCGTGCGGTTGTCGGTAGGATTGACGGGCGGGCCGTCATTCTCCTCGAGCTGGCTGGTACGGAAGCGGATCTCAGGTTGGGTCATGGGCTGTCCTCTGGCTCTTGAGGTGGCTGGAACGTGTAACCGGTCGATCCCTATAGGCGCCCGATCACATTTCGTGACATCAGCCCCATTGAGCAATGCCAATTTGCCGGCTGATGACTGTTCGCCCACGCATTGGCGCCACACGAGGCCCACAACACACGGCGAGCAGACTCCCGAGCGCGCTCGGCGCAAGGACGCCAACCATGGCTGCGGGGCTTGCCTTGCGAGATTCCGCCTTCGATCCCGTCGCAGCGTAGCTTGCCCGACGCCATCAGCTTGACGGCTTCGCGCGCTTCGGAAACAAAAGCGGCGAGCGGCGCGGCGAAGGCCGCTTCGGGAGGGATGAACGTGAGTCTCTGGGGACTGGCGCAGCTTGGCGTTTCGACTGTGATTTTCCTGCTGGCCGCGATGGCGGCTAAACAATGGGGATTGGCGCCGAGTCTCGGCAAGATCGTGCTGACGCTGGCGCTCTATTCCGCCGGCAATCTGATCATGCTCAGGCTGATCCGCGAATTCGGCATGTCGGTGTCGTTCAGCCTGTCGGCAGTGATCCAGCTGGTCTCAGTCAATGTCGTGGCGCTGGTCTTCTTTGGAGAGCGCCTCAACACTTTTCAAGCGACAGGCGTCGTGCTGGCGATCGCGGCCGTCGCGCTGATCACGCTCGGACCCTATATGCAGCGGCTGTAATTGGAGCAGGCCCGGCATGAAATCGACCGCCAAGGCGCTGCTCAACAGAATAGAATTCCCGGTGCTTGCGGCCGGGCTGGCCATCGCCTGCGGGCTATGGGGCCTGGTGGAACTCATGGGCGTGGCGCGCGCCACGACTCCGCATGCGTTGGACACGGAAATCCTGCTCGCCTTCCGCCATGCCGGGCAGCCGGACAGCCCGATCGGTCCGCTTTGGCTGCAAGGCGCGGTGCGCGATATCACCGCGCTCGGCAGCACCAGCGTACTGGTGCTGATCACGACTGCGGTGATCGTCTATTTTCTGCTGATGCGCCGACCGGCGACCGCACTGTTCGTGTTCGTTTCGGTGGCGGGCGGTCAGGCGGCGTCCAGCCTGCTCAAGTTCGAGGTCGACCGGCCCCGCCCCGATCTCGTCTCGCATCTCGTCAACGAGACCTCGCTCTCCTTTCCGAGCGGCCATGCGATGCTGTCGGCGGTGACCTATCTCACGCTGGGCTCGCTCGCCGCGCGTTTCCTACCGAACCGCAGGACGAAGATCTTCGTGCTCGGCCTCGCCGTGCTCACCACGGTGCTGGTCGGAACCAGCCGCGTCTATCTCGGCGTGCATTGGCCGTCCGACGTGCTTGCCGGCTGGTGCGCCGGCTTTGCCTGGGCCATGTTGTGCTGGCTTGCAGCGCGCCTTCTGCAGCGGCGCAAAGTGGTGGCGGACAGCGAATGAGTGCTCATGTTTCAACTGTTTGTTATGATGCTTGAAACATCATGATCTTTGGATTATCCATTGATACTGCAGACTCAGACAGGGTTCTGGCCGATGATCACTGCCGCGCAGATGCGCGCCGCGAGGGCGTTGGCCGGTATCGACCAGAAAACGCTCGCCGAGCGCGCCGGGGTTTCGCTTCCGACCATCCAACGCATGGAAGCGAGTGAAGGTGTCGTCAGAGGCGTGGTCGATACGCTGATGAAGGTCATCCAGGCACTCGACGAGGCCGGGGTGGAGCTGATCGGCGAGAACCAGGCCAGCGAGCGCGGCGGCAGGGGCGTGCGTCTCAAGCCTGCCACGCCGCAGAACTCCCAAGGCTGAGCCGCACAAGAAGTCGCGACGGGCTTTCCTCACGCTCCTCAGAGCCTCGCGTGGCGACGCGCTGGTGCTGATGGCGACGTTCCTGATCGTCATCTTGCGCGATCTGACGGAAGGCATCGTCGTCGGGCTTCGCGCTCGGGTCGATCCTGTTCATCGATCGCATGGCCAAGTCCATCGCCGTCGAGGCCGATCTGCCGCTGGTGCCGGAGGACGTCGCCGATCGCGCCGCCACTTATGATTCAAGCCAGGCGGCAGACGCCGATACCGTCATCTATCGAATCTCCGGGGCCTTCTTCTTCGGTGCCGCCTCGACCGTCGGCGCCGTGCTCGACCGAATCGCAGACCAGCGCAAGAATTTCATCCTCGATTGCTCGGCGGTGCCGTTCCTCGACTCGACGGCGGCAAACGTCATCGGGGGTGCCGCGCACAAGGCCGGACGCGCCGGCGTGCGCTTCATCATCGCGGGCGCCGCGCCGCAGACACGGCGCATGCTGATCAACCAGGGCCTCAAGCGGCCGCTGGTCACCTATGCCGCCTCGATTCGCGACGCGCGGGCGCAGCTGAAAGCACAATCGCAGTCCGCGTAGAGCGACATGTTCTGTCAAACTGCCGCTTCGATCGGCTCGGCAAGTTTCGGGTTGGCGCGCGCCGCGATCAGGCAGCCGGCGACGATCAGGCAAGCCCCGGTCAGCGTGGTCCAGGCCACCTCCTCGCCGAAGAAGAACCAGCCGAGCGCGATCGCCCAGATGAAGGCCGAGTATTCCGTCGGGATGAGATATTGCGCTTCGGCGCGGGCGTAGGCCCAACTCATCAGGAATTGGCCGGCAAGCGACAGCATCGCCACCCCGACCAGGTGAAGCCACAGGTCACTCGGCAGCGCGACGGCGAGCCACGGCGCGGCGAGACCAAGGATGACCGCGATGCAGAGGTTCTGGAACAGCATGATCTCGACCGGCTTGGCCAACAGCGCCTGCCGCCGCGCGAGGATCAGATTGTAGCCATAGAACACCGTTGATACGAGCACCGCGGCCGTGCCCAGGAGCGCATCCTGCGAGTGGCCGGCCTGCCCGAACTGGCCGGCCAGAATGATCGCGACGCCGGCGATGCCGGCCAGCGACGCCCACACCGCCTGGCGCCGGATTCTCTCGCCCAGCAACAAGGCTGCGAGAAAAAGCGCAAACAGGGGCGCGACAAAGCTGAGCCCGATCGCCTCGGCGAGCGGCAATCTGGCGAGACCCCAAAAGAACGAGACCAGGACGATGCCGACGACCGCGGCGCGCAGCGCATGCAGCCCCAGCACCGGAAGAGCCGGCTTCGAGCGCGGCCCCGCCGACCAGGCGGCGCCCGCGATCAAGGTCGAGACCAGGCTGCGCCACAGCACGGTGTTGTACACACCGACCGCGATGACCAGGGACTTCATCGCCGCGTCCATCCCGGACAAAAGGAAGATCGCCAGTGCGCATACGAGCACCGGGATCATTGGCGACACGGCGGCGCCGGTCAGGCTGGATCTCTTCACGGCTTGGCCCATGTGACGGTTGCTGCCGGATATCCCGGAGCGAGCGGCTGAACCAGATGGCAGCCCCGTCGATATGGCGGTCCAGCCCCGATCGACCTCGTTCCCGCCGCAATCGTCCTCAGTCGAGCTTCAGCGCCGCGACCGCGCCTTCGTTCATCAGCGGAACATAGATGGTCGAGTTGCCGTCGGTGCCGATATCGGCGCTGCCCGGCTTGAAAGTGGCGATCGCTTCCGGCGCGCCGCCGCCCTTGTAGCGATAGAGCGTGCCGGTCATGTAGGCGGTGGCATAGATCGTGTCGCCGATGGCGATGACGCCGTCGAGGTCGGCAAAGTTTTGCGCGCCCGGCAGCGGCGTCACCTTCTTGCTGGCGAGGTCGACGGCCAGCAGGCCCCCCGGCGCCGCCGTGCTGAAATCGGGCTTGATGCCCCTGCCCCAGGACGCGACGATCAGCCGGTCGCCATCGGCGAAGACGCCATTGGGCGAGGCGAGCAGCGCATCCTTGATGAACAGCTCCGGTTTGTCGCCGTCGATACGGTAGATCGTGTCGGCGAGCATATCCGTAAAATAGACCTTGCCCGAGGCATCGGCGGTCATATCGTTGAGGAAGACGGCGCCGGGCACATCGATGGTAGAGACCAGCTTGCCGCTGGCGAGGTCGACGACGCGCACCTTGGTGATGTCGGCGGCGTAGAGCTTGCCGCCGGCAATCGCCATGCCCTTGGGCGCGTCCATGCCGTCCACCCAATGGCGGCTGATGACCTTGCCGTCCAGCGACAGCAGCGACAAATAGCCGTTGCCATCAGCTTCGCCCGGATTGCCAACGATGTTGGAGACGACGATGCGCTTGTTGGCGGCATCGACCAGCGCCGATTCCGGCTGCTCGAAGCCGCCGGCGCGCCAGATCTCGCCGGCCTCGGCGGTGGCAGCCGTTGCGATGCCGGCGATGGCGAGAAAGGTCGAAGCGATGAGGTTTTTCATGATGCTCTCCTGTGTTGACGGCCAAGAGCTAGGTTTTTCGATACTTTTCCGGAAGCCAGTTCGAGCGTAGTATCGAGGAGCGATGCGAATTCGCGCAAACGAGGTGCATTCCATGAACGGGCCGATCTTCGAGGCGCTGAAACGGACATTGAAGGCCAAGGGCCTGACCTACCGGGCGCTGGCCGAGCGCATGGGCGTTTCCGAGCCGACAGTGAAGCGCATCTTTCATGAGCGCAACTGCAAGCTCGATCGGCTGATACAAATCTGCGCCGCTGCGGACGTGGAACTGGAGAATGTGCTGGGCTCGATGAACCGGGGACCGGGACCGGCCAACCACGTCGCGCCGGAGATCGAGCGGAAGCTCGCCGCGCGGCCGGCGCTGCTCTTCGTCTTCATCATGCTGTCCGAAAAATTCACGCCAGAAGGCATCATGCGCTCACAGGGTCTCAGCGAAGCATCTATGTTCCTCTACCTGCGCGACCTGGAAGAGCTTGGGCTGGTGGCGCTCGGGCGCGGCCTGTCGGCAAGATTGCTGGTCGAGACACCGATCCAGTGGGATTTCGAGGGGCCGCTGCGGCCGCATTTCGAGACGACCAACAAGAATTTTGTCGGCTGGGCGATAACCCATCTGGAACGCGAAGCGACCTTCGTCAGCTTCTCGCGGCGCATGCGGCCGGAAACGGCGGAGATGGTGCGGCGCGAGGCGGAGGAGCTGGCGGAGCGCGCCAGGCTGCTTGCCCATCACGACCAGCACACCACGCCGGAAGAGCAGCTCATCGGCTACAAATGGACCTTCGCCTTCGGCGCGACGCCGTTTCCGGCGATCATGCCGATCGGACCGCATCCGCGCGATGCCGGCGCTCGGACGGATGCCGGGGCGAAAGCAAGGCGGCCGCTGCCGGCATAGGCGTCAGGCCGCGACCGGGCCGGCTTCCTCATGCGGCGGCGCGAGGTCGTCGCGAGCCTTGCGCGCGAGCTTTCTGGCCGAGCGCTTGGGGCTGTCGCCGAACAATTCGGCGGCATCGGCAAGACAGGTCTTGCTGAGGCTTTTTTCCGCACGCTTCAGCAGCTTGCGCAGAAGCCTGGTGTCTTCGGGCGGACCGAGCGGCTCGCCAGCGGCGACGAGCAGCGCGCGCATGACGAAGACGTCATGCAGCTCGCCCAGCCGTTCGCCAAGCTTGTCAACCGCCTTGCGGCGCGCCTTGATCGGCGCCGGCCACAGGCGGCCGAGCAGCGACAGATGCATCGAATGCGTCTTGCACGCCTTGCGCAGGTCGTGAAAGTCATCGGCCTCGCCGCGCGAGCTCGCCTTATCCAGCGCCTTTTTCGCCCGCCGCAAGGCGGCGCGGGCGCCTTCGGCCAGTATGTCGGCCGCCTGCTCGGGCTGATCGGGGAGCGACAGCCTGTCGATACGCTCCAGCCCTTCCCGGCAGGCAGTGACCGCGGCGTTTATGGCAGCGTCGAGACCGGGGCCGGCATGGAGCTCGTGCTGGCGCAGCACCAGCCGCTCGCGGACGGGATCGAGCTCGCCGGCCGCGGTTTCATCCGGAAAAGCGGAGCCCAGACGGTCGATGGTCTCGATGAGAGCGGTCGCCTCGCGCGGGCCGGCAAGCAGCGCCGACACCTGCTTGTAGCATTCGTTCTCGGTCTGGCAGAACGGTTCGTCTCCGGAACGAACCAGGCGCAACAAGGCGCGCACGCCCTTAAGCCGCTTACGGCACTTGTGCAGTCCCTGCTCCGGCTTGTCGCGCGCCGTCTCGAGTTGGCCAAGCGCCTTGCCGATCTCGTCAGCCAATATGCGCCTGACCTCGCCGGTCAGCGGCAAGCGCGGATCGATGCGAAAGCTCATGCGGCTATCTCCGGAATCCCGCCGAGGGCCAGCGACGCGTTGTAAAACCTCAACTCACCGGTGACCTCGCGACCGAGCCAGTCGGGCAGCATTTCGTCAGGCACGTCCTCCGGCGTCTCCAACTCCGCGACCACCAGCCCCGAGAGCACTCCGCCGAACACATCGACTTCATAGAGATAGCCGCGGTGCCTAACATGGTGACGTGTCTTCTCGATGACACGCCCGATCGCGAAGGCCATCAATTCCTCGGCCTCGGCGAGCGGGATCGGATATTCGAATTCGTCGCGCTCGCGCGCCTTGTTGCCGAACTTCAGCGTCAGCGCGGCGGAGCCTCCGTCGCTGATGCGTACGCGAACCGTGCGTCCAGGCTGCGCGGCGACGTAGAACTGACGAATGCGGATATGCGCCTCGACCAGGCTGCGCCAGGCGGGATCAGCGACCAGGAACTTGCGCTCGACTTCCTTGCCCATGGCCGCGCACTAAAGCCCGCCCGCAGGAAGATGGCAAGCCGCGTTGGAATTCAATTTGACTTTAATCAATCGATTGATTAAATAGATGGGATGAGCAAACAAACGAACGCCAAAGGGCCGCAACGCGAAGCCTCTCCCGCCGATCAAACGCGCGCGGCGCTGGTGCAGGCCGCGCTGAAGCTGTTCGGCCGGCAGGGCTTCGACGGCACCTCGACGCGCGAGATCGCGGCCGAGGCCAAGGCCAATATCGGCTCGATCGCCTATCATTTCGGCGGCAAGGAGGGGCTGCGCGCCGCCGCCGCCGACTTCATCGTCGAGACCATCCAGGGGATCGCCGGCCAGGCGCTCGGCGCACCCCAGCCGGCGGCCCCTTCGAGCCCGGAAGCCGCCCGGGCGCAGCTCTTTGCCGCGCTGGCGCGGATGGTCGGCTTTGTCGTGGCAAGTCCCCAGGCCGGCGAGATCGTACAATTCGTACTGCGCGAGCTCTCGCATCCGACGGCGGCGCTCGACCGCATTTATGCCGGCGTGTTCGAACCGACGCATCGCCGGCTGTGCCAGATCTGGGAGCAGGCGACCGGCGAACCGGCCGAGAGCGAGGCCACGAGGCTCACCGTGTTCACCATCATCGGGCAGGTCATCTATTTCCGCATCGGACGCGAGGCGGTGATGCGCAGGATGGGCTGGCGCGAGATCGGCGACAAGGAGGCCGCCAAGGTCGTGGCGGTCGCGACCGACAACCTCAGGGCAATGCTTGCGGCGCGCGACGCAGCCGCCGGCAGGAAGGTCAAATCATGAGCTTACTCTGTTCGCTGCCGCTCGCGGCCCAGCTGTTCGGCGCCTGCGCGCCGGCCGCCCCGCTTGCCGTCGGCTATGTCGAAGGCGAATATGTGCTGCTGGCGCCGATCGAAGTCGCGCAGGTCGAGACCGTGACGGTCAAGCGCGGCGACCGTGTCGAGTCGGGCGCGCCGGTGGTGACGCTGGAAAGCGCCGATGCCAAGATCGCCGTGGCGCAAGCCCAGGCCGCGCTCGCCCAAGCGCAGGCGCAGCTTGCCGACCTCAAGGTGGGCAAGCGGCCGGAAGAGATCGCCGTGCTCAAGGCGCAGGTGGACATGGCGAAGGCGCAGGCTGCCGACGCCAAACGCAAATATGACCGCGCCAGCGATCTCTACAAGCGCGGCACCGGCACCCAGGCCGATTACGACACGGCCTCGGCTTCGCTGGAGACCGCCAACGCGCAGGTCGGCCAGGCGGAGGCGAACCTTGCCGTCGGCGGCCTGCCGGCGCGGGCCGAAACGATCAGAGCTGCCGAGAACCAGGTCAAGCAGGCGCAATCGGAATTGGGGCAGGCCGAGTGGCGCCTGTCCAAGCGCGTGCTGGCGGCGCCTTCGCCCGGCCGCATCGACGACGTGATCCGCAATCCCGGCGATACGGCCGGACCGACCGCGCCGGTGATCTCGATGCTGCCCGACGGCGCGGTAAAACTCAGCGTCTATGTGCCGGAGACGGCCTTCTCCTCGGTCAAGGTCGGCACCCTGCTCAGCGTCCGTTGCGACGGCTGCGGGCCGGATTTGAAGGCACGCGTCAGCTATGTGTCGCCCGATCCCGAGTTCACCCCGCCGGTGATCTACTCGCTCGAGAACCGGCAGAAGCTGGTCTATCTCGTCGAGGCGCGGCCGGAGGGCGATGCCCATCCGCTGCAGCCCGGCCAGATCGTCGATGTCGACCTGGCGGATATTGACAGATGAACGTCATCGACGTCCGTGGGTTGGTCAAGCGCTTCGGCGACAAGACCGTCGTCGACCATGTCACGATGGCGGTTGCCGAGGGCGAGATCGTCGGTTTCCTCGGGCCGAACGGCTCGGGCAAGACGACGACCATCCGCATCATGTGCGGGCTTTTGACGCCGGATGCGGGCGAGGGCACGGTGCTCGGCTTCGACATCCTTACCGACGCGCTCAAGATCAAGCGCGAAGTCGGGTACATGACGCAGAAATTCTCGTTCTACGAGGATCTGACGATCGGCGAGAATCTCGAATTCGTGGCGCGGCTCTACCAGCTGAAGCCGGTCGAGGAGTATGTCTCGCAAACGCTGCAGGAACTCGGCCTGACGACGCGCCGCAACCAGCTCGCCGGCACGCTTTCCGGCGGCTGGAAGCAGCGGCTGGCACTCGCTGCCTGCATCATGCACAAGCCGAAGCTGCTGCTGCTCGACGAGCCGACGGCTGGCGTCGACCCGAAGGCACGGCGCGAGTTCTGGGACGAGATCCACCGCCTGGCCAGCGGCGGGCTCACCGTGCTGGTCTCCACCCATTACATGGACGAGGCCGAGCGCTGCCACCGCATCAGCTACATCTCCTACGGCAAGATGCTGGCCACCGGCACCGTGGACGAGGTGGTGAGGAATGCCGGCCTTACCACCTTCGTGCTGCAGGGACCGCGGCTCGACCGCGTGGCCGAGGCGCTGCAGGGGCGTCCGGGCGTCGACCAGGTGGCGCCGTTCGGCGCCACGCTGCATGTCGTCGGCTCCGACAAGGCAGCCCTCGAAAAGGCGCTCGCCGATGTCGAGAAGGAGCACAAAGGGGTGACGGTGGCGCCGGGCGAGACCAGCCTGGAAGATGTCTTCATCCAGTTCATGTCCGGCTCGAAGGACAACATGGCATGAGAGATGGCGTGAGAGCGATCTTTTCCTTCTCGAGACTCGGCGCGCTGCTGATCAAGGAATTCATCCAGATGCGGCGCGACCGCATCACCTTCGCCATGATGCTGGGCGTGCCGCTGATACAGCTGGTGCTGTTCGGCTATGCCATCAACAACGACCCGAAGAGCCTGCCGGCAGCACTCGTCGCGACCAGCAGCGATCCCTACACGCGGGCGATGGTCTCGGCGCTGCAGACCACCGGCTACTATCGCTTCGACCATGTGGCGCAAAGTGCGTCGCAAGCCGAGTTCCTGATGTCGCGCGGCGACGTCGCCTTCGTCGTCACCATCCCGGCCGATTTCGCGCGACGGGTGGAGCGCGGCGACAATCCGCAGATCCTGATCGAGGCGGACGCCACCGATCCGGCGGTGGCGAGCGGTGCCATCTCGACGCTGAGCACCGTCGCCGGCCAGGCGCTGCTGAGAGCGCAAGGCATGCAGGAAGCGGCGAAGGAGGCGGCGCGCGGCCAGCTCAATGTCGTCGTGCACCGGCGCTACAATCCGGAAGGCATCTCGCAATACAACATCGTTCCCGGCCTGCTCGGCGTCATCCTGCAGATGACCATGGTGATGATGACCTCGATCGCGCTGACGCGCGAGACCGAGCGCGGCACGATGGAAAACCTTTTGGCCATGCCGTCCAGCCCGCTTGAGATCATGCTGGGCAAGGTGCTGCCTTACCTGGTGGTCGGCGCGGTGCAGGTGGTGGTGGTGCTGGCAGCGGCGAAGCTCCTGTTTTCCATTCCCTTCATGGGATCGCTGTCGCTCCTGCTCTCGGCGGTGCTGGTGTTCGTGCTGGCGCTGGTGCTGCTTGGCTACACGATTTCGACGATCGCGCGCACGCAGATGCAGGCGCTGCAGCTCACCTTCTTCTTCTTCCTGCCCTCGATCATGCTGTCGGGCTTCATGTTCCCCTATCGCGGCATGCCGGGCTGGGCGCAGATCCTTGGCGAGATCTTTCCGCTGACGCATTTCTTGCGCATCACCCGCGCCGTCATGCTGAAGAGCGCGGAACTGCCGGCTGTGGCGACCGAGATCGGCTGGCTGGTGGTGTTCGTGGCGTTGTTTGCCGGCGTTGCGCTGGTGCGGTTCCGGCGGACGCTGGATTGAGCGGCGACTGACCGATCAGGCCGCCGCCGCCATGATCTCCGCGTAGGTGCCGAAATCGACATTGCCGCCGGAAAGCACCACCGCCACGCATTTGCCGGCGAGATCGATCTCGCCGGACGCGAGCGCCGCGAGCGCAACGCAGCCGCCGGGCTCGACCACCAGCTTCAAGTACGCCATGGCGTCGCGCATGGCTTGCGCCGTGGCCTTGTCCGAGACGGCGATGGCGCCGGCGAGGTTTTTGCGGTTGATCTCAAAGGTGATGGCACCGGGCTCGGCGGTCAGGATCGCATCGCAAATAGAGGTGTGGCCGGGCTCATTCGAGACCCGGTCACCCTTGGCGAGCGAGCGGCGCGTGTCGTCGAAATGCTCCGGCTCGACCGCCCAGACTTGCGTCTGTGCCGAGGCGTCCTTCACCGCGACGGAAATGCCGCTCGACAGACCCCCGCCGCCGCAGGGCACGACAACTGCGTCCAGGCTGACGCCCAACGCCTTCGCTTGGCGCACCAGCTCCAGCCCGATGGTGCCCTGGCCGGCAATGATGGCCGGATCGTCGAAAGGCGGCACCAGCGCCATGCCCTTCTCGATATAGGGGCGAACGATGGTCATGCGGTCGTCCTTGAAGCGGTCGAAAGGCACCACCTCGGCGCCCATCTTGCGCACATTGCCGACCTTGAGCGCCGGCGCGTCCGCGGGCATGGCAATGACCGCCCTGACGCCGAACATGGCGGCCGAAGCGGCGACGCCCTGCGCGTGATTGCCGGACGAAAAGGCGACGACGCCGCGGCTGCGCTCTTCTTCGCATAAGCACGACAATTTGTTGTAGGCGCCGCGGATCTTGAAGGAACCGGTGCGCTGCAGCGTCTCCGGCTTGAACAGGATGCGGCCGCCATAGCGCTTGTTGAGCTCCGGCGATTCGATCAGCGGCGTTTCGACGATCAGCCCGGAAAGCCTGGCGGCAGCGGCGTGGATGTCGGAGATGCCGGGGAGGGCGGTCATGGTGGGCCTCGTGAGAATGATGCACATATGCTGCACGGAAAACGCCGCGGCGCGCCAACGAAAAAATGTGATGGAGACAATATTGGCGATGATAGCGTCGACGGCCGTCACCTTCGTCAGTCTCAGTCGGAGCAAGGAGCGAAGCGACGCGGGAATCCATGTCGGCACCTTCGCGATGCGGGCAGCCGAAGCAGAACGGACACTCTTCGCAGGGTCCTCCAGAGCGCGCTCTCGCTTCTGCATTCCGTGATAGCGCTCGCGGCATGATCCTCGGGTCAAGCCCGAGGATGACGAAGCGAAGGGCGGCCGCTGCTCACCCCAGCAGCGCGCGCGTCCGCTTCTTGCCGCCGAGCTTGCGCCAGCTGTTGAAACGATGCGTGGCGGCAGCAAAAGAGATCTTCATCTGCTGGGCGACCGTGTAGCGCGACTTGCCGTCGTCGAACATGCGGTAGCAGCATTCGACGCCTTCCTCGGTCAGCTTGCCGTCCAGCGTCTTGTTGTGCGGATTGGCGGGGTCGAATTTTTCGGCCTGCTGCTCGACCAGGCCTTTGAGCCGCTCCAGGTCGGCCTCGATGCTGGCGATGAGATCGAGAACCGGCTTTGGATCGAATGCGTGCGGGGGCTTCTTGTCCGTCATCCCGTGTTTCCTTCGTTTTTGGCTAATGCGTTCCATATAGGTGAACATTCGGCAATAATGAAGGGTGCGAGCGGAAAGCTGGATCGACGAATTCTGCCTGTCCCGCGGCGTTCGCGATTGACCCTCGGCAAACGATTCCCTAGTTTAGAATCGTTCTAAACTAAGGTGATTTTCTCATGCTTTCCCGTGTTTTCGGCTTTGGCCGCCGCTCCTTCGATTCGCTGTCGGAGCAGGAAATCCTGGCGCTGGCGATTTCGTCGGAGGAGGACGACGGACGCATTTACCGGGCCTATGCCGACGGGCTGGCACAAGAGTTTCCACAATCGGCCAAGGTGTTCGAGGCCATGGCGGAGGAGGAAGACGGCCACCGCGATTCCCTCATCGAGCTTCACCGCAAGCGCTTCGGCGAGCGCATCCCGCTGATCCGGCGCGAGCATGTGCGAGGCTACTACGAACGCAAGCCCGACTGGCTGGTGCGGCCGCTCGGCATCGAGCATGTGCGCCGTCAGGCCGAGGACATGGAGCGGCAGGCTTATCGCTTCTATGTCGAGGCGGCCAAGCGCACCACCGATGCGTCGACCCGGAAGCTGCTCGACGAGCTGGCGGCGGCGGAACTCGGCCACGAGAACTCCGCGCATGAACTCGAACAGGAGCACGTCCCGGGCGAGGTGAAGGAGGAGGAAGCGACAACCGAGCAGCGCCAGTTCATCCTCACCTATGTGCAGCCGGGGCTGGCCGGGCTGATGGACGGGTCGGTGTCGACCCTGGCGCCGATCTTCGCCGCCGCCTTCGCCACCCATGCAACCTTCCAGACCTTCCTCGTCGGCCTCGCCGCCTCGATCGGCGCCGGCATCTCGATGGGCTTCACCGAGGTGGCTTCCGACGACGGCAAACTTTCGGGGCGCGGCTCGCCGGTGAAGCGGGGGCTCACCGTCGGCATCATGACGACGCTGGGGGGACTCGGCCACGCGCTGCCCTATCTCATTCCCTATTTCTGGACGGCAACGATCGTTGCCGCGATCGTCGTGTTTTTCGAACTGTGGGCGATCGCCTTCATCCAGAACCGCTACATGCAGACGCCGTTCTGGCGCGCCGCCTTCCAGGTGGTGCTGGGCGGCGCGCTGGTGTTCGGAGCGGGTGTGCTGATCGGCAATGCGTGAGGGCCGACCCTCCTTCTCCCCTTGCGGGCCAATTACGCATCAGGCCCACAAGGGGAGAAGGGAGAGCCGCGTTTCACCCATTCACCATGCGGCTGTCTTCGGGCGCTTCAGCCCTTTCATTTAGCCCGTAATCGCGCACCACATGGGCGATGCGCAGACGATAGCCGGCAAAGATGCCGCCACGGCCGGCCTTCTGCGCCTGCCGGTGCTCCTCGGTGTTGCGCCAGGCCTTGACGGCTTCCTCGTCGCGCCAGAAGGACAGCGAGAGCACGCGCCTCGGATCGGTCAGGCTCTGGAAGCGCTCGACCGAGATGAAGCTATCGATGCCGTCGAGCAGGGGCTTGAGCTCGGCGGCGATGCCAAGATAGGCGTCACGTTTTCCCTCCGCCGGCTCGACTTCGAAGATGACGGCGATCATGCCTCTATCCCTTCTTTGACCGTTACGTCGGTGCGAAAGACCTGCCTCGGGCCATGCGGTGCCGAGACCAGTTTCAGGAAGATCCGGTCTTCCTTGAGAATGAATTTCTCGCGCCGCGCGAACTCATAGTTTGCCTTGCCGGCCGGGTCGGCGGCAAGCCGCGCGCGATAGGCTTCGTAGGCCGCGAGGTTCTCGATGTTGTAGGCCGCGTAAGCCGTGGTGGCCGAACCCTCATGCGGCGCGAAATAGCCGATCAGCTCGGCGCCGCTGCGCGGAATGGCCTGACCCCAGGCGCGCGCATATTGCTCGAACGCGGCCTTGCCGAAAGGGTCGATCTCGTAGCGGATGAAGCAGGTGACGGTCATTTCGGTCTCCTCGTCGATTGGCTTACTGGGTCGGTGGGCTTGCTGGCGGCGACGGTTCGACCACGGTCGAAACATCGCTTCACCGGCTGTGCTAGACGTTCTGGTGTCAGCAGCGTTTGCCGAGCTCCTTGAGCTCGCCTGAGAATAGTGCTTCCCTCACGGGAATGCTTCGATGAGGATCGAACTATGCGTGAAGGACCCGATATCGCCCGCATCGCCAGCCTGGTCGGCGACCCGGCCCGCGCCAACATGCTCAACGCGCTGATGGGCGGCACGGCGCTGACCGCGTCGGAGCTGGCGCTTGAAGCCGGCGTGTCGCTGCCCACCGCGTCCTCGCATCTGTCCAAGCTGATGGACGGCGGGTTGCTGACGCTGGCGAGCCAGGGCCGGCATCGCTACTACGGCCTTGCCGGCCCGCAGGTGGCGGGCATGCTCGAGGCGATCATCGGCGTCGCCGAGGCGGTCGGCCCGAAGCGGGTGCGGCCCGGCCCGCGCGACGCGGCCATGCGCGTGGCGCGGGTGTGCTACGACCATCTTGCCGGCGAGCAGGCGGTGGCGATGCTCGACCGTCTGGTCGACCGGAAGCTGCTGCTGCGCCAGGAGAACGAGATCAGGCTGTCGCCGTCAGCCATTTCGCATTTCGCCGCGCTCGGCATCGAGATCGACAGCAAAGCGAAGCGGCCGATCTGCCGCGCCTGCCTCGACTGGAGCGTGCGGCGCTCGCATCTGGCCGGCGCGCTGGGCGCCGCCATCCTCGACAAGGTCATCGTCAAAAAATGGGCGCGGCGCGACAAGGACAGCCGCGCCGTGGTGTTCTCGCCGAAGGGCAAGCAGGAGTTCGAGAGGGTATTTCTGGCGTGACGGACTGGCCGGCTCGGCTGTTGGCTAAGCCCGCTTGAGCGGTTTGCCCAGCTTGAAGAAATCCGCCCACGGATCGGCCTTCTTCAGCTGCTTTAGCGTCGTGGCGTCGCCGAGCGGAAACGCATTGGGCGGCAGGCCCTTCTCGATCTCCGGCCAGGTCACCGGCATCGACACCGTCGCGCCCTTCTTGGCGCGCGAGGAATAGGGCGCGACCGTGGTCGCGCCGCGGCCGTTGCGCAGATAGTCGACGAAGATCTTGCCGGTGCGCGCCTTCTTCGACAGCGTCGCCGTGTAGCGGTCGGGCGCGGCCTGCTCCAGGGCGCGGGCGAAATTATGGGCGAAGTCCTTCACCTCGTCCCATTCGGCGGAGGGCTTGAGCGGCACCAGCACGTGATAGCCCTTGCCGCCAGACGTCTTGACCAGCGTCGGCAGCGACAGGTCGTTCAGCTTGGCTCGGATATCGAGGGCGGCGGCACGCACCGCCTCGACCCCGATGCCCTCGTCCGGATCGAGGTCGAAGATGATCTGGTCTGGCTTTTCCAGTTCGTCGACGGTCGAGCCCCAGATATGAACCTCGACGACGCCGTATTGAACAAGGGCTGCAAGCCCGTCGAAATCCCTGATGAACAAGATCTCCTCGCCGTCGGTCGGATCGTTCATCCTGGCGATCTTGTCGCTCATGCCCGGTGAGGCATGTTTTTGGAAGAAGCGCTGGCCATGGATGCCGTCGGGCGCCCGCACAAGGCTGAGCGGCCGGTTGACGACGAATGGCTCAATTCGCGGCCAAACCAGGGCGTAGTGATCGAGGAGATCCTGCTTGGAGACCTTTTCGTCGGGCCACAGCAGCTTGTCGGG
Organism: Mesorhizobium sp. M1A.F.Ca.IN.022.06.1.1; assembly: GCF_003952605.1. Lineage (NCBI taxonomy): Bacteria > Pseudomonadati > Pseudomonadota > Alphaproteobacteria > Hyphomicrobiales > Phyllobacteriaceae > Mesorhizobium > Mesorhizobium sp. M1A.F.Ca.IN.022.06.1.1. Next base: position 3,133,005 of record NZ_CP034455.1, read on the forward strand.
ATGCGACAGCTTCACCGAGGTCTTCGCCGTTCCGGCCGAGGTTTTTGTCTCGGTCCTGCCGCTGCTCGCCTTTGCTCCGCTTTTTGTCTTGCCGTCGGCTTGCTTCGGCTTTTCCTGCACCACGTCCTCCGCCGGCTTGTCCTCGCGCAGCCCCTGGAACGAGGCGTGGCGGATTATATGGTCGGATGTCCAGCTGCGGAACTCCACTTCGCCGACAAGCTCGGGCTTGACCCAGACGAGGCCCTTGCCCTTCGGCACGGCGGCAGAAAAAGGCGACTTCGTCGTCTTGAGGCTGTCGAGTTTTTTCTTGAGGTCCGCAGCCACCTTGCCGGAAAAGCCGGTGCCGACGCGGCCGGCATAGTTGAGCTTGCCGCCTTCATGATAGCCGACCAGCAGCGAGCGCAGGCCGCGCCCGGTCTTGTCCGAGGGCAAGTAGCCGCCGATGACGAATTCCTGGCGCAGCGTGCACTTCGACTTGATCCAGGTGAGGCCGCGGCCGCTGCGATAGGGCGCGTCGGCACGTTTCGACACCACGCCTTCGAGACCCATGCGGCAGACATGCTGCAGCATGACGCTGCCTGGTTCCGCAAAATGATCGCTGAAGCGGACGGCGGATTGCTCCGACCGCTCGCCGAGCAGTTCGGCCAGCGCCTGCTTGCGCTCGACCAGCGGCTCGCGGCGAAGGTCCTCGCCATTGAGCCGCATCAGGTCGAAGACGTAGTAGATGAAGCGGTCGGTGCGGCCGGCCGAGAGATCCGCCTGCAGCATGGCGAAGGAGGACACGCCGCTGTCGGCCAACACGACGATCTCGCCGTCGATGATGGCGTCGCGGCATTTCAGTCCGGCAAGCTCGGCCACGACCGGACCTTCGAACTTCTTCGTCCAGTCAAGGCCGGTGCGGGTCAGCAGCCGGACATCGCTGCCGGCGATCTGCGCCTGCATGCGGTAGCCGTCGAACTTCACCTCATGCACCCATTCCTCGCCGGAAGGCGCATTCTTTTCGAGCGTCGCCAGCTGCGGCTCGACGAATTCGAGGCGTGGGGATTTTGCCTTGCCTGCAGCCGGCTTGTTGGAATGCCAGACCCTTGGTTTGGCGCCCTTGGCCGTCTTGCCTTCGCCGATCTCCTCGATGGTCAAGCCCGACTTTACCGATTGCGGCGCCTCTCCAAGTATGTCTTCACCAGGGCGGGCGGCGGCGTCATTGGATTTGATCAGCAGCCAGTTGTCGCGCTTTTCGCGCGGGCGCGGCTTCAGCCTGACCAGATGCCAGCGGCCGTTGAGCTTCTGGCCTTCGAGCTCGAAGTCGATATGGCCCTTCTTCATCCCCTTGGCCGGATCGCCGTCGGGGATCCACCGGCCTTCGTCCCAGACGAGGACGGAACCGCCGCCATATTCGCCCTTCGGAATGGTGCCCTCGAAAGACGCATAGTCGATCGGGTGGTCCTCGACATGCACCGCCAGCCGCCTCTCGTGCGGGTCGAGACTCGGTCCGCGCGTGACCGCCCAGCTCCACAACACGCCATCATGCTCGAGCCGAAAGTCATAGTGGAGCCGCGTCGCGGCATGCTTCTGGACAACGAAGATGCCGCCGGCGTCGGTCTTCTTGCTGGGCGCGAGCTGGCCGGCCGGCTCCGAGGTTTTCCGGAAATCGCGCTTGGCGTGGTATTGCTCGAGGCCGGCCATGACATCGTGCTCCTATGCGGATCTGCGCCTGGACGTAGACGCCACGGCGACCTCCCTGGCAGGCGGGTGCCATCGCAACGGCCAAGGCTCCGCTTCGGTTCCGGGCAGGCGAAAGCCGGCGGCTGTCCGCCGGCCTTTCGGGCTCACAACTAGCTATTCGGCAGCCTGCAGGTTGACCTTGCTTTCCGCGATCTCGGTGAGCTTGCGATCGGTCGCCTCTTCTTCCTTGAGGTTCTTGGCCAGCACATTGGCGCAGTCGCTGCGGCCGAGCTGCTTGGCCCAGGCGATCAGCGTGCCGTAGCGCGTTATCTCGTAATGCTCGACGGCCTGAGCCGAGGCGATCAGCGCGGCATCGAGGACCTCCTTGTCCTCCACGTCGCCGCTCACGTCGTCAGCCTCCTCGAGGATGCCGTCGATGGCGGGGCAGTTGACGGTCTTGGCCTTGACGCCATGCAGCTCGAATACCTGCTCGACCCGTTCGATGTGGCCCTTGGTCTGCGCGAGATGCTTCTCGAAACCGGCTTTCAATTGCGAATCCGTCGCCTTGTCGATCATCTTCGGCAGCGATTTCTCGATCTGTTTTTCGGCATAATAGATGTCGCGCAGCGTGTGGACGAAGAGGTCGTCCAGCGTCTTGATGTCCTTCGAAAAGAAACCCATGGCGGTTGCCTTCCATGTCTGGTGTTGTCTGGAAGTTGCGCGGCCGGTCCGCCGCCAACGCGGCCGGGTTCGGCCCCGGCCTTGATCGATCAACGTCACCGCGCAGGGCAGGTTCCTGCCGGCGGACGACGCCGCACGGAAATTTCAAGCCACCTTCGATGCGTGAAACAGAAGCGCGCCCAAGCGACATAGAGACGAAACATATGTGATGCAAAAGTCACACGAGCCGGAAACGCGACAAAAGGCGTGGAAAGACCGCGAATCAGCCGCATTCCGGCCACGATGCAACGCGTTTCGGACCAGAAATTAACATGGCGTTCACCGACTATTCACGCCTCGAGGCTATGATCCCCGCAATTCGGAAGGGACATCCGAAAACGGGACAGGGACAGGGAAAATGAACTTCTGGAACCACATCGCCGGCTATGCCGCCGCCATCCGCGAATTCGTCGCGCCGACCTATCGGCCCGAGCGCTATTACATGCGCGGCCCGGGCCCGGCCTGCGCACGCCGCGGCAACCAGCTCGGCATCGGCACGCACTGACCACGATGCTCGACAGCCGCCACAACAGCCGGATCTGCAAGCCGGTCGCCGACACCCGCGCCACGACCTATCGTGACGAGCGCCCCGCCATCATCGACGGCAGGCGTGCGACAACGCCGCGACTTTGACGCCGCCGCCGGCTGGCTTAGTGTCCCCCTAGCTTAGTGCCTAGGGGCACAAGCAGCCGGGGCCGACATGACCGACCTGTCCGAACAGAAACGTCCCCTCCTCCCAGGCCAAGCTTACGATGCCCGCCAGCCGCTGCTCGTGTTCGACGGCGTCTGTGTGTTCTGCTCGGGCTTCGTCCAGATCGTCCTCAAGATCGACCGGAACAAACGCTTCCGCTTGGCCACCGCGCAATCGCCGCTCGGCGAGGCGCTGTTTCGTGAGCACGGCCTGCCGACCGAGGATTACGACAGCAACCTCGCCATCATCGACGGCGCCGCCTTCACGAAGCTCGACAGTTTCGTCGCCGTCATGGCGGCGCTCGGCTGGCCGTGGCGCGCCGCGAGATTGCTGCTCGTCCTGCCGCGGCCGCTGCGCGACTGGCTGTACGACCGCATCGCCAAGAACCGCTATGCGCTGTTCGGCCGCAAAGACAGCTGCGAGATCCCCTCCGCCGAGCTGCGGCAGCGGCTGATCAGTTGAGATCGGAGGGTCGGATGAAGCTTCTGATTGTCGGCGGTTACGGCACCTTCGGCGGACGCATCGTGCAGTTGCTGGAGAGCGAGCCGCGTCTGACCTTGCTCGTCGCCGGCCGCTCGCTCGCCAGGCCGAGGCCTATTGCAAAGGACGAGGCGGTACCAAGGCCAGGCTCGTGCCGGTGATTTTCGATCGCGACGCGGATTTTATCGCGGCTGGCTCGAACCGGCGCAGGCTTCGAGCGCGACCGTATCCCCGGCCGTCCCGCCAAGCTCGCGACAGCCCTTGGCCGTGCACAAGGTCCAGCCTCCCCCGGTTGCGCCGGAGGCCGCGAGCACCAGCCGCGGCTGTGGCCCGATCCGTGGCGCATAGACCCACCATCCGTCCCGCAGCACCGAGCCTTCCGGCGGCTCCATGCCGGCGCCGGAGCCCTTGACGCGCGCTTCGACGACGCGCAGACCTGCCGGCGTCACCTTCCAATCCTCTTGCCAGCGCGTCCGTTCCACCGAATGCGTCCAGGACAAGGTAAAGGCGGCAACGGCAAGCGTCACCGTCTTGCCGGCTGCGAGGATGCACAGGCTCATGCAGGGCCGGCCGCGGATGCCTGGCGCGCGCGCCAGCAGTGCCAGCCGATCCAGAGCAGCGCCAGCGCCCAGCCGGTTTCGTCGGTGAGCGGCAGCGCCGCCACCAGCAGCACGCCGGCGGCGAAGGCGACCAAGCGCTCCCACCAGGCCATGCGGCGAGCGAGGAAGCCGACGGCGGCGGCGCCCCAGAGCACGATGCCCATGCAGGCTTTGGCGACGACGTAGGCGACCTCGACCGGATAGCCGAACGAAGCCGCGATCGGGCCTGCATCCTGCAGCATCAGCGCCGGCGTGTAGACGGCCATGAACGGCACGACGAAGCCGGCGATGGCGAGCTTCGTCGCCTGAATGCCGATCTTCAGCCCGCTTTCCCTGGCCATGGGCGCCGCGGCGAAAGCGGCGAGCGCCACCGGTGGGGTGAGATCAGCCATGATGCCGAAATAGAAGACGAACATGTGGCTGACGATGAGCGGCACGCCGAGCGACAGCAGCGCCGGGCCGGCGAGCGAGGAGGTGATGATGTAGTTGGGGATGGTGGGGATGCCCATGCCGAGCACCAGGCAGGTGAGCATGGTGAGCAGCAGCGACAGGAACAGATTGTTCTCGCCGATGGAGATGATCCAGCCGATGAAGGTCGAAGCGATGCCGGTCAGCGTCAGCGTGCCGATGACGATGCCGACGATGGCGCAGGCGATGCCGACCGGCAGCGCGTTCTTCGCCCCTTCGGCAAGCGATTCGACGCAGATGCGCAGCGTCTCGCGACCGCCCTTGAAAGTGACGCAGGCGACAACGAGCGCCGCGATGACGAGGCCGAGGATGTTGACGCCGAAGCGCATGAAGGAGGCGGCGGCAAGGCCGAGCGCCAGCCAGAAGACGACGCGGAAGGCGAACGGTCCGATCAGCGCCGCCAGAGGCGTGCCGAGGATCAGCACGATGGTCAGCGCCAGGCCCATGGTGCCGGCGAAGATCGGCGTATAGCCGGCGAAGAGCAGGTAAACCAGCACGGCAAGCGGCAGCACCAGCGGCCAGTGCTGCCGCACCGCATCCCAGGGATTGGGCAGCTCAGACTTGGCCATGCCGTGCAGGCCGGCCTTGCCCGCCTCCAGATGCACCTGCCAGAAACAGGCGCCGAAATAGAGCAACGCCGGAATGATCGCCGCCTTCACCACCTCGGCGTAAGGGACGTTCAGCGTCTCGGCCATGATGAAGGCGACCGCGCCCATCACCGGCGGCATGATCTGGCCGCCCATCGAGGACGTTGCCTCGACGGCGCCGGCGAAGGCCGAGCGGAAGCCGAAGCGCTTCATCAGCGGAATGGTGAACTGGCCGCTCGCCACGACATTGGCGACGCCCGAACCGGAGATGGTGCCCATCAACGCCGAGGAGAGCACGCAGACCTGGGCCGGACCGCCGCGCCAGGAGCCGACCAGGCCAAGCGCGAAATCGTTGAACAGCGCGATCATGCCGGCGCGTTCGAGGAAGGCGGCGAAGACGACGAAGATGAAGATGTAAGCCGCCGAGACATAGACCGGCGTGCCGTATATGCCTTCGGTGCCGAAGGCGAAGGTGTCGACGAGCTGGGCGAAATCGTAGCCACGATGGATGAAGGGCGGCGGCAGGTGATTGCCGACGAAGCAATAGGCGAGGAAGATGAAGGCGATCACCGCGAGCGGCAGCCCCATCAGCCGCCTTGCCGCTTCGAAGACGAGCACCACCAGCAGCGTGCCGACGATCAGGTCCGGCGTGGTGAGGAAGCCGGAGCGGCGGATGAGGTCGGCGTAGAAGACCCAGTTGTAGAGGCCGGTGCCGAAGCCGAGCGCGCCGAGCGTCCAGAACGCGGCCTTCGCCGCTACGCCGGTGGCGCGCAGGTTGGCGATCAGGCCGAAGCCGAGCAGCAGCAGGAAGCCGACATGCATGGCGCGCACCACCTGGCTGGGCAGGCTGCCATAGGCGGCGATGTAGATCTGGAAAACGGAGAAGGCGACGGCAAGCAGGAAGGCCGCCTTGCCGGCGATGCCGCCGCCGAAGCCCGGCGGCAGGCCTTCGACCTGTTCTTCGGCGACAGGGAGATGAAAAGTGGTCGAATTGCCGTCGGTCGTTGTTCCAGACGTTGCTTTGCTCATCCGACGCGCTCCATAGCAGACTGCCGCGCCATCCTCGCTTACTTGATCAGCCCTTTTTCCTTGTAATATTTCTCCGCGCCGGGATGCAGCGGCACCGGCATGCCGTCCAGCGCCTTGGCCGGATCGATCGCCTTGGCGGCGGCATGGGCGGCGGCGAGCTGGTCGAGATGCTCGAACATCAGCTTGGTCATCTGATAGGCGGTCTCGTCGGAAACATCGGCCCGGGTGACAAGGAAATTGCCGACCGCGGCGGTGGCGACATCCTCGGTCTGGCCCTCATAGGTGCCCTTGGGAATGATCACCGAAAGATAGGGCGAGCCGATCTTGGCGACGTCCTCGGCCGGCACGGCGACGACGTTGATCGGCACCGAAGTTGCGAGATCGCGGATCGAGGCGACGCCCAGGCCCGCCGATTGCAGCGTGGCGTCGAGCTGCCGGTTCTTGATCAACTCGACCGACTCTGCGAATGGCAGGTACTCGACCCGTCCAAGATCCTCATATTTCAGCCCGGCGGCAGCGAAGATGGCGCGGGCGTTGAGCTCGGTGCCGGAGGCGGGCGCGCCGACCGACAGGCTCTTGCCCTTGAGGTCGGCGAGGGTCTTGATGCCGGACTCCTTGCTGGCGACGATCTGAATATAGTTCGGATAGATGGCGGCTATGCCGCGCAGCTTGTCGAGCTTGCCGGGGAAGCCGGCTTCGGTGTTGCCTTCGGCGGCGAGCTTGACGGAATCGCCGAGCGCGAAGGCGATCTCGCCCTTGCCCTGCTGCAGCAGGTTGAGGTTCTCGACCGATGCCTTGGTTGCCTGCACCTGAGTGCGGGCGCCTTCGATGCCCTTGCCGTAGATTTCCGACAGCGCGACGCCGAGGGGATAGTAGACGCCCGACGTGCCGCCGGTCAGCACGGTGATGAATTCCTGTGCCCCGGCCGACATGGCGCCGAGGCCGAGCGACAATGCCAAAGCGCCGGCGGCAACAAATTTCGTCCTGAAATCGAGCATTTTGTTTCCTCCTCCTGATGGTCGCGCCGCGCCGCCTCTGCCGGCGCGAAGCTCGGAGTTTAGACAGGAGACGCCAAATGCCAACCCGCAATTGCAGCCATTAGACGAACGATCGAGGGGTGGCGAAAGCGTCGGCTTGCGCTCGATTGCTTTGGAGGCGAAAGATTTTCGCGGCGCCTGTCGAAATCGGCCGTGGCCGCACGACATAGGTCGGCCCGCGACGACGCGGCCTTCGAGAAAACGGAGAAGACCATGCGATACATGCTTTTGATCTACAATGACGAAGCGGCAATGGCGAATGCGCCGCGCGACAAGACCGAACAGACGCTTGCCGCCTACAGTGCCTATACCGAAGCCTTGAAGAAGTCCGGCGCGTACCTCGCCGGCGAAAGGCTGCGTCCGACCCAGGCGGCCACTTCGATACGGCTCGCCGACGGCAAGACCAATGTGCTCGACGGTCCCTATGCCGACACAAAGGAACAGCTTGCCGGCTTCTACATGATCGAAGCGACCGACATCGACACCGCTATGGAATGGGGCGCGCGCTGCCCGGCAGCCAGCACCGGCACGGTCGAGGTGCGGCCGATCTGGGAAATGACCGACTACCGGTCCTAGCAATATGGACAAGCGCCCGGAGACGGCGCGGGCGGCGGCCGAGGCGGCCGCCCGGCAGAGCTACGGCAAGCTGGTTGCCTATCTCGCTGCTCGCATGCGCGACGTTGCCGGCGCCGAGGACGCGTTGGCCGACGCGTTCGCCGCCGCACTGGAGCGCTGGCCGAAGAGCGGCGTGCCCGAAAAGCCGGAGGCCTGGCTGCTGGCTGTGGCGCGCCGCCGCGACGTCGACGCCGTGCGGCGGCGGCTGACCGGCGAGGCGGCCCGCGGCCACCTGCAGCTGATTGCCGAAGAGGCGGAGGCGCGCATGACGCACGAGGATTTGCCCGACGAGCGGCTGAGGCTGATGTTTGCCTGCGCACATCCGGCGATCGAGGCCAGCGTACGCGCGCCGCTGATCCTGCAGACCGTGCTTGGCTTCGACGCCGCAACCATCGCCTCGGCCTTTCTGGTCTCGCCGACGACGATGGGCCAGCGCCTGGTGCGCGCCAAGAGCCGCATCCGCGAGGCCGCCATCCCCTTCCGGGTACCGGAGCGGGCCGAGCTCGGCGAGCGGCTCGATGCGGTGCTGGAAGCGATTTACGCCACATTCGCCGAGGGCTGGTCGGATCCGGCCGGCACCGAGACGCGCCGACGCAACCTGGCTACGGAAGGCATCTGGCTCGGCCGGCTGGTCGCGTCGCTGATCCCGGATGAGCCGGAAACGCTCGGGCTCCTGGCGCTGATGCTTTTCGCCGACGCGCGGCGCACGGCGCGGCGCAGTCCCGACGGCGACTTCGTGCCGCTGGCTGAGCAGGACGTGGCGCTTTGGGACGACAAGCTGATCGACGAGGCGGAAGCGCTGCTCAGGCGCGCCGCGATCAGGGGAACCATCGGCCGCTACCAATTGGAGGCTGCGGTCCAGTCGGCGCACACGGCAAGGCGGCGGAGCGGCCGCACCGACTGGACCGCGATCCGCCAGCTTTACGACGCGCTGATGGCGATTGCCGGCTCGCCGGTGGTGGCGATCAACCGCGCTGTCGCGATCGCCGAAGCCGAGGGCGCAGCCGAGGGTCTTGCCGCGCTCGACGAGATCGGCGGCGATAAGCGGCTTGCCGAATACCAGCCCTATTGGGCGGCGCGGGCCGAGCTCTTAGCCAGGCTCGGCAGGACGGCCGAGGCCGCCGAGGCTTACGACCGGGCGATCGGCCTCGAGCGCGATCCGGCCTTGCGCCATTTCCTGCAGGCCGAGCGGGGGAAGCTGGTCCGCAACTGAGGCGAGACGGCGGTTCCAGCAACTAGTCCTGCGGCCACATCTCATGAGAAAGGTTCAGTTTCCGCATGATCGCATGCTGGCGCAACTTGCCCCACAGCCGTTCGATGTTCGGCCAGGCTACGCGAGCGCTCTTGGTGTCGGGATGCCAGGCCACCAGCATCACGAGATAGATGTCGACCAGCGAAAGTTCCTCACCGGCCAGCCACTCACGGCCGGCGAGCGCGCTATCGAGAATGGCAAAGCCGCGATCCATTTCCGCGATAGCCGCCTCCTTGACCACCTGCACGCTATCGGCGTCGGCCGTGTAGCGGTAGGGGTAATAGAGCCTCAGGATCGCGGGATAGAGCGCCGACGACATGAAGGCCATCCAGCGCAGGAAATCGGCGCGGGCCGGCGAGCCCGCTTGCGGCGCCAGATGCGCTTCTGGATGACGCTCGGCGAGCAGGATGCAGATCGCCGCCGATTCCGTCATCGACCGGCCGTCGGGCAACGTCAGCGCCGGCACCTGGTTCAACGGGCTGATGGCGAGGAAAGCCGGATCGGGCGGATCCTTCTTCGGCACGTCGATCTGCCGGAAAGGCGCGCCGGCCATAGCCAAGGCCGCCTCGACGACGAATCCGCCGCTGCCGGGACGCGTGTAAAGCTTGTACATAAAATCCTCCCGCCGGCCGATTCGAGGCCGGCGGCGATTTGAACCGGAAGCGGCGCCTTCCTCAAGCCGGGCTCCGCTTGCCACAGACGCTTTTTGAGCGATCCAGCTTGCATCATCCCGGGAGTGCCGCTTGTCTGCAAGCTAGCAGTGGCGCTCCCGACTTCGTCATACACGGGCGGAGCAAGGAGCGAAGCGACGCGCGCAACCCCGAGGATCAATCCCGTGACGTCCCCACGTCACAAGCTTTGCAGGTCTTTCTGCGGAGGAACAGCGGCTCCGTTAATCTCGGATAAGACAGGTGGTATCCATTCTGGACCGTGGCATTTCCTGGCCACGGTCACGGCGTGGATCCCAGGATCGACGCGACGGAGTTTCGCTCCTGCTTCGCCCTGGGACTACGACCGTGAGGGGCTGAAGCCATTCCTCGAGGGATGAGCGCCTAGGCCCCCAGCCCGTCGAACAGGATCGTCGAGAGATAGCGCTCGGCGAAGGACGGAATGACGACGACGAGGTTCTTGTCCTTGTTTTCCGGCCGCGAGCCGACGACGATCGCCGCCTGCAGCGCGGCACCCGACGATATGCCGACCGGCACGCCTTCGAGGCGGGCGACGAGGCGCGCATTGGCGACCGAATCCTCGTTCGAGACCCTGACGATCTCATCATAGATCGTCGTGTCGAGGATCTTGGGCGCGAAGCCGGCGCCGATGCCTTGAATCTTGTGCGGGCCGGGCTGGCCGCCGGAGAGCACCGGCGAGGCTTCCGGCTCGACTGCCACCACATGCAGCGAAGGCTTGCGCTTCTTCAGCACCTGGCCGACGCCGGTGATGGTGCCGCCGGTGCCGATGCCGGCCACGAAGATGTCGACCTCGCCATTGGTGTCGTTCCAGACCTCCTCCGCCGTGGTGCGGCGGTGGATTTCCGGATTGGCCGGGTTCTCGAACTGCTGCGGGATGATGGCGTTGGGCAGCGTCGCGGCAAGCTCGTCGGCCTTGGCGATGGCGCCCTTCATGCCTTTCGGGCCTTCGGTGAGCACCAATTCGGCACCGAGCAGCGCCAGCATCTTGCGACGTTCGACCGACATTGTCTCCGGCATGGTGAGGATCAGCTTGTAACCCTTGGCGGCGGCGGCGAAGGCCAGCGCGATGCCGGTGTTGCCGGAGGTCGGCTCGATCAGCGTGGTCTTGCCCGGCGCGATCTTGCCGGCCTCCTCCAGCGCCTCGATCATCGAGACACCGATGCGGTCCTTGACCGAGGCGATCGGGTTGAAGAATTCGAGCTTGGCCAGCACGTTGGCGACGATGCCCTTCTCCTTGGCGAACTTATCCAGCCGCACCAGCGGCGTGTCCCCAATCGTCTCGGTGATCGAGTTGAAGATGCGGCCGCGGCCGGGGACACGCGCGGAGGTGACGGGCTTGTTCATTGGTTTCGCTCCCAAGGCAAAGGCATAGGCAAACAGAATAAGGCTTTCAGCCGCGCAAGATAGGCTGCCCGCCGAAAATATCCGAGTGGGGCGGCTGCTGAAAACCTCCCCGCGCCGGAAATGCATTTTCCGGATCGGCCCGTTTCAGGGATGCTTTCCCGGAAACGGGGGCCGGTTGAGAATGCGGCCTATTGACGGGCCGCGATGGCGGCTGCCGCTCCCATCATGAAGCTGGCGGCGGTGCGGTTCAGCACCTTGAGCGCGCGCGGCGATCTCAGGAACCAGCGCGCCTTGGCAGCCAGCGCCAGATAGGGGACCAGCACCACGAACAGGACGACAACGGTCAGCGCGACAAGGATGCCGTAGTCGGCCGGCGTGATCGTCTTCAGGTCGACGATGGTCGGCGTGATGGCGAGATAGAAGATCATCGTCTTCGGGTTGCCGAGCGTCACCGTCAGCCCGGCGATGAAGCTCGACGCCAGGCCGCTTCTGCCCTTGCGCGCCTCGACCGTCTCGGGCGAGATGCCGCTGGTCCAGAAGCGCCAGGCAAGGAAGGCGAGATAAGCGACGCCCGCCCATTTGATGGCGAGAAACACCATGCCGAAGGTCTGGGCGACGAAGGCGAGGCCGAGCACGACGGCGGTGAGGTAGGTAATGTCGCCGAGCATTAGACCGAACGACATAGCGAGCGACGGACGGAAGCCGGAGCCGAGCGCGCGGGCAACAAGCGCCGTCACGCCGGGACCCGGAATGGCGGCGGCGACGCCGAGGGCGGCGCTGTAGGCGAGAAATCCTGTCAGTGTCATGGTTTCAACCCAGCGCTATCCCGGGATCGGGATCCAGAGCGGCAGCCTCTTACCACGGTGCCGGGGCGGCGTTAATTGCCTTGCGGCCGGATTCGGTTGCACCAGCGCCGCTTCAGGACCGGCCGTCGCCGTAGGTGACGCGCCATATCGTGCCGTTGCCGTCCTCGGTCAGGATCAGCGAACCATCGTTCGCCACCGCGACACCCACCGGCCGGCCCCAGACCGCATCGTCGGCAATGACGAAGCCGGTGGCGAAATCCTCATATTCGCCGGTCGGCTTGCCGTCCTTGAACTTCAGCCGCACCACCTTGTAGCCGGTGCGGACATTGCGGTTCCACGAGCCGTGCAGGGTGACGAAGGCGTCGCCCTTGTAGTCGGCCGGGAAGTTGCCGCCCTCGTAAAAGGCGATGTTGAGCGGCGCCGAATGTGCCTGGATCAGCACGTCCGGCACCGTGACCTTGCCGGCGAGATCGGGCCGCGCGCCTTTGTGGCGCGGATCTTCGTTGTCGCCGATATAGTACCAGGGCCAGCCATAGAAGGCTCCCTCCTTGACGGCGGTCGCATATTCGAAAGGCACGTTGTCGCCTAGCTCGTCGCGTTCGTTGACGACGCACCAGAGCGCGCCCGTAGCCGGCTGCACCGTCATGCCCGAGCAGTTGCGCAGGCCGGTGGCGACCATCCTGCGGTTCTTGCCGTCAGGATCGAAAGCGAGCACATCCGCTCGGCCTTCCTCCGCGCCCCAGGTAGCGCCGAGCGGTGCCGATCTCGCCCATTCTTCGACGCCGCCCTTCGGCCTCGCTCCCATGCCCTCCGCGGTATTCGAGCCCGAGCCGACCGAGAGATAGAGCGTTTTGCCGTCGGGCGAAAAAGCGATGTCGCGCGTCCAGTGATGGCTCGACGGGATGTCCGAGACGATCGTTTCGGGCTCGCCGGAAGCTTTGAGGTCGCCGTCGCGATAGGCAAAGCGGACGACGCTGTTGCTGTTGGCGACATAGACCCATTGCGGCTTGTCGCCCGGCGGATAGAAGGCGATGCCGTAGGGCCGGGTCAGGCCTTTGGCAAAGACCGACTTCTCGGCGGGCTTGGCGCTGCCTTCGGCCAGTCGATAGACGCGGACCTGGCTCGCCCTGCTGTCGGCAACGAAGAGATCGCCGTTCGGCGCCGTGCGCACGACACGCGGGCTGCTGATGCCCGAAGCCACCAGTTCGGCCGAAAAGCCGGGTGGAAGGGCTGGCGTGGCATCCTCGGGGCGATCGGTGACACCGCCGCCGTTCGAGGCGGATTCGGCGACATTCGGCTTCGGGAGATCGTCGGGCCTGATGAGGCGCCGCACGCCGGGCCGGTCGGCCCTCCAGTCACCGAAGGCCTTTTTGCCGGTGAGCAAGGGCTGATCGGCCTGCTGCGCGACGGCGCCGGAGGCCAGGAACAAAGCGAGGGCGGCAAGGCCGGCAATCCGTATCATGCTGTTCTCCGTTATTCGCCAACGTGCATCAGCAACCAGACAGCGAATATCGGGCAGGCTTTCCAAAAGAGAAGCCGGGCATGCGGATTTTGACGGAAAGCGCCGGCAGTTCAGCTCTCTTCGATATCCAGATCGTCGTCGAGCTGCTTTTCCAGCGCGACCAGATCGGCCGGCAGCGGCAGGCCCATGGCGCGCATTTCCCTGAGCTTCTCGCGCAGTAGCTCCTGGATCTCGTGATCGTCTTCCGGTTGGTTCACCATCTCCTCGAGCAGCAGGCTGATCTGGGCCTTGAACGATTCCAGCGCCATTTCCACCCTCCTTGCGACGTTTCCCGCTTGCCTATCTCAGCATGCGCGAAATCAACTGGGCCGTATAGTCGACCATCGGGACGATGCGGGCATAGTTCAATCGCGTCGGGCCGATGACGCCGAGCGCGCCGACGACGCGCGCATCCTTGTCGCGATAGGGCGCGACCACGAGCGACGAACCGGACAGCGAAAACAACTTGTTCTCCGAGCCGATGAAGATGCGCACGCCCGGACCTTCCTCGGCGAGGTCGAGGAGCTGCAGCAGTCCGTCCTGCGTTTCCAGATCCTCGAACAGATGGCGCAGCAATTCGAGATCGGCCTGGGCGGTGACGTTTTCCAGAAGATTGGCGCGGCCGCGCACGATGAGCCGCGCCGGCAGGCCGCTTTCGGCACCGGCCCAGACCGCGAGGCCCTTCTCGACCAGTTCCTGCGACAGCGTGTCGAGAGCCGCCCTGGTCTCGTCCTTGATGCGCGCGATCTCGACCCGGGCCTCGGCCAGCGTGCGGCCGCGGATATGGGCGTTGAGGAAGTTCGAGGCCTCGTGCAGCTGCGAGACGGTGATACCGGCCGGCAGGTCGACAACGCGGTTCTCGACATCGCCGCTCTGCGACACCAGGACGGCGAGCGCCTTGGTGGGTTCCAACTGGATGAACTCGATGTGCTTCAGAGCCACCTCGTTCTTGGCGGCGAGCACCAGGCCGGCGCCGCGCGACATGCCGGAGAGCATCTGGCTGGCCTCGGTCAGCATATGCTCCAGCGTGGCGCCCGAGCCCGAGGCACGCACCTGCGCCTCGATGACGCGACGCTCGTCGTCCGACAGATCGCCCAGCTCCATGAAGGCATCGACGAAGAAGCGCAGGCCGGTCTGGGTAGGCAGGCGGCCGGCCGAGATGTGCGGCGCGTAGATCAGCCCCAGATGCTCGAGGTCGCTCATCACGTTGCGGATGGTGGCCGGCGACAGCGACGACGGCAGGATGCGCGACAGGCTGCGCGACCCGACCGGCTCGCCGTCGCGCAGATAGGAATCGACAATCCGCCGGAAGATGTCGCGCGAGCGCATGTCGAGCGACTGAAGCACGGGCGGCTGCGATGTGGGATCGACTGCCTTGTTCATTCCAGCGAAAAAACCTCCTATCGAAAGATATAGACTTAAGCCTCCCTGGCGCAACCCGGGGGCATTTTCGCTTGCGCCGTTTTCTTGGCGCCCCGTTTCCTTGGCGCCCTTTTCCTTTGCGCCATCCGCCGCATGCGTCTACAAGCCGCCGACGAATCCAAAACCATAGGAAAGAAGGCCGAATGCGCCCCTCCAAACGCCAGCCCGACGAAATGCGCGCCATCTCCTTCGAGCGCGGCGTCTCCAAGCATGCCGAAGGCTCGTGCCTGGTGAAGTTCGGCGACACGCATGTGCTGTGCACGGCGAGCCTAGAGGAAAAGGTGCCGGCCTGGATGCGCAATTCCGGCAAGGGCTGGGTTACGGCCGAATACGGCATGCTGCCGCGCTCGACGGGCGAGCGCATGCGCCGCGAGGCCTCCGCCGGCAAGCAGGGCGGCCGCACGCTCGAGATCCAGCGGCTGATCGGTCGTTCGTTGCGCGCCGTTGTCGACCTGCAGGCGCTAGGCGAACAGCAGATCACCGTCGATTGCGACGTCATCCAGGCCGACGGCGGCACCCGCACCGCCTCGATCACCGGCGGCTGGGTGGCGCTATACGATTGCCTGCGCTGGATGGAAGCGCGCCAGATGGCCAGCGTTTCCAAGGTGCTCAAGGACCATGTCGCGGCGATCTCCTGCGGCATCCATGACGGACAGCCGGTCATCGATCTCGATTATCTCGAGGATTCCTCGGCCGGCACCGACGCCAATTTCGTCATGACCGGCAAGGGCGGCATCGTCGAGATCCAGGGCACGGCGGAAGGCGAGCCCTTCTCCGAAGAGCAGTTCTCGGCGCTGATGGGGCTGGCCAAGAAGGGTATTTCGCGGCTGGTGAGCCTGCAGCAGATGGCGGTGGCGTAGGTTTTCGAATGCCGAGCCTAGGCACCCCCTCTGGCCTGCCGGCCATCTCCCCCTCAAGGGGGAGATCGGACCTCACCTCGGCCTTCGCCAATCTTCGCCGTCGAGACACTGTCGGTGGAGCTGCCAATCTCCTCCCTTGAGGGGGAGATGCCCGGCAGGGCAGAGGGGGGTGCTTCGTGACTCCCTCCGCGATTCTGGAATCAGCGCTCTACGTCACAGATCTAACCGCTGCCGAAGCCTTCTACCGCGACATCCTCGGCCTGGATCCGCTGGGCAAGGTCGAAGGTCGCCACGTCTTCTTCCGCTGCGGCAACGGCGTGCTGCTCATCTTCAATGCCGAGGCGACGAAAATTCCGCCGGCGCCCGACGCCAAGCTGAAGGTGCCGCCGCACGGCACCGTCGGCGAAGGGCATCTTTGCTTCACCGCGACTGCGGCCGAGATCGCCGAATGGCGCAAGCATCTGGCGGCCAAGAACATCGCCATCGAAAGCGATTTCGAATGGCCGCAAGGCGGACATTCGATCTATATCCGCGACCCTTCGGGCAATTCGATCGAGTTCGCCGAACCAAGGATCTGGGGTCTCTGATGCATTCTTTGAACGAACAAAAGATCGTCGTCGCCAGCCACAATGAAGGCAAGCTGCGCGAATTCGCCGACTTGATGGCCCCGTTCGGCTTCGAGGCGAAGTCGGCCAAGGAGTACGGCCTGCCGGAACCGGACGAGACCGGCACGACCTTCGAGGAGAATGCCTATATCAAGGCCTATGCCGCGGCCAAGGCCACCGGCCTGCCGGCGCTGTCGGACGATTCGGGGCTCTGCGTCGATGCGCTCGACGGGGCGCCCGGCGTCTACACAGCCAACTGGGCCGAGACGGCGGACGGCACACGCGATTTCGGCATGGCCATGCAGCGCACCGAAGTGGCGTTGCAGGAGGTCGGCGCGACCGAGCCGGCGCAGCGCACCGGCCGTTTCGTCGCCGTCATCTGCCTCGCCTTTCCCGATGGCGAGGCCGAATATTACCGCGGCGAGGCCGAAGGCACGCTGGTCTGGCCGCCGCGCGGCACGCTCGGCTTCGGCTACGATCCAGTGTTCCTGCCCAACGGCTTCGCCAAGACTTTTGGCGAGATGAGCGCCGAGCAAAAGCATGGCTGGAAGCCCGGCCAGGCAACAGCCCTGTCGCACCGCGCCCGCGCCTTCCAGAAGTTTGCCCAGGCCCGCTTGGATTTGGCGCGGCTGGATCTGGCGCGGCTCAGGTCAAAATGATCGGAACAGGCCAGACCATGCCGCTCGACCGCAGCCCCGGCTTCGGCGTCTATATCCATTGGCCGTTCTGCGCGGCCAAATGCCCTTACTGCGACTTCAACAGCCACGTTCGCCACCAGCCGGTCGACCAGGAGCGTTTTGCGCGGGCCTTCGAGACGGAGCTCAAGACGATGCGCGCCCGCACCGGGCCGCGCGAGGTGACCAGCGTCTTCCTCGGCGGCGGCACGCCGTCGCTGATGAAGCCGGAAACGGTGTCAGCGGTTCTGGAAGCCGTAGCGAAGAACTGGACGGTGCCTGCCGGGATCGAGGTGACGCTGGAGGCCAACCCGTCCTCGGTCGAGGCGGAGCGCTTCCGCGGTTATCGGGCGGCCGGCGTCAACCGTGTCTCGCTCGGCGTGCAGGCGCTGAACGACAAGGACCTGCGCTTCCTCGGCCGGCTGCACAATGTCGAGGAGGCGCTGCACGCCATCGGGCTGGCGCGGGAAATCTTTCCGCGGCTCTCCTTCGACCTGATCTATACGCGGCCCGGCCAGACGCCGGAGGCTTGGGCTTTAGAGCTTGAGGAAGCGATCGGGCACGCCGCCGACCACCTGTCGCTCTATCAGCTCACGATCGAGGAGGGCACGCCGTTCCATGCACTCCACTCAGCGCGAAAATTCGTCCTGCCCGACAACGACCATGCCGCCGACCTCTACGCGCTGACGCAGGAGGTGACCGCGGCGCACGGGCTTCCGGCCTACGAAATCTCCAACCACGCGCGGCCGGGCGCGGAAAGCCGGCACAACCTGACTTATTGGCGCTACGGCGAATATGTCGGCGTCGGACCCGGCGCGCATGGCCGCTTCGTCGAGAACGGCCGCCGTACCGTGACGGTCGCGGAAAAGATGCCTGAGACCTGGGCCAACCTGGTCGAAGCCAGGGGCCATGGCGTCAACGGCGGCGAGGTGCTGACGCGCGCCGAAGAAGCCGACGAGTTCCTATTGATGGGGCTGCGGCTGGCCGAAGGCATCGACCTCCAGCGCTACGAGACGCTTGCCGGGCGTAGTCTGGCGAGCGACCGATTGTCGGTGCTGCAGGAAGAGGGGCTGGTGGCGCCGGTCGGCAACGCCCGCCTCCGCGCCACGACCGCCGGCATGATCGTGCTCGATGCGGTGGTGGCAGACCTCGCGCGGTGAAAAAGGTTCTCTTCGTCTGCAGCCAGAACCGCCTGCGCAGCCCCACCGCCGAGCAGGTGTTTTCCAGGCGCCGCGACCTCGAGGTCGAATTGGCCGGCACCAATCACGACGCGGACAACCCGCTGACGCATGAACTGGTCGCGTGGGCCGAGATCATCTTCGTCATGGAGAAGGCGCATCGCGTCAAGCTGCAGAGAAGCTCCGGTCAAGCCTGATGCGGGCACGGGTGATCTGCCTCGACATCCCGGACAACTATGCGTTCATGGATCCGGAACTGGTGCGGCTGCTCGAGGCGAAGGTCACTAACTTCTGGGCTGAATGGCGTCAGGCGCCAAGCATGGCGCTTCGCTCCTCGCTCCGCCTGGGATGAGGCGAGAGATCGCGAAGGGTCGCAGCTGCTCTAGGCGTCGTGCTTCTGACGCTGCTTCCCGCGATCCTTTTCCGCATGCGCGTCGCCGGAACGGCCCTGCTTCAGGTCGGTCTTGTCGCGGCGGTTCCCGTGCTGGGCGGCGATCGGATGGGAAGGAATGCCCTCGCGGGCGGTCTTGCTTTCGAGTCGTGTGATGAAAATGTCGAAGCGATTGGGCATCGTCCGGTCAGTGCTCCGTCGTGCTTTCGGTTTCGGTCGAGGCGTCTTGAACCGCGGGGCTTGGAAGCGGCTTCATCGCTTCCTTGTCCTTTGTCCTGGCGGAGGATTCCCGATCCTCCGAACCGGCAACCTTCTCCGATCCGGCAAAGCGCTTGCAGCCCGAATAATAGGGCGTGAAAGCGTCTTGAATGATCAGGCTGTCCATCCTGTCCTCCTCCTCGGGAATCAGGGGTAAAATCCGCCTTACGCGGTTTGGTTCCGCATCGTGGCAAAGGCATGGCGATTCCCTTGCGTCGCCATCACGTTTTGCAACCGCAGATCAGCCGTGGCAAACAGTGGCGCGTGGGGAGGGCCTCAATTGACCGGCGACAAACGCAGCTATGTAATCGGGCAGACCGAAATTGCGGCGCGGCCGCTGGAGCCGGCGCTCTATCTGGTGGCGACGCCGATTGGCAATCTCGCCGATGTCACGCTGCGTGCGCTGGAGACGCTGGCCGGCGCCGACATCGTTGCCTGCGAGGACACCCGCGTCTCGCGCGTGCTGCTCGAACGCTACGGCATTCGCCGGCGCACCACGGCCTATCACGAGCACAATGCGGCCGAGGCCGGGCCGAAGCTGATCGAGTCGCTCGCTGCCGGACAAAGCGTGGCGCTGATCTCGGATGCCGGCACGCCGCTGGTTTCCGATCCCGGCTACCGGCTGGTCGGCGAGGCGCTGGAGCGCGGCATCCGCGTTATTCCGGTGCCCGGACCGTCGGCGGCGCTTGCCGCGCTGACCGCTTCCGGCCTGCCTTCCGACGCCTTTCTGTTCGCCGGCTTCTTGCCGGCCAAGGCGGGCCAGAGGCTCACCAAGCTCGAAAGCTTCAGGCAGGTACCGGCGACGCTCATCTTCTATGAATCGCCGCGCCGGCTGGCCGAGACGCTTGCTGCGATGGTGCAAGTGCTTGGCGGAGCGCGCAAAGCGGCGATCGGCCGCGAGTTGACCAAGACGTTTGAGGAGATGCGAAC
Organism: Mesorhizobium sp. M1A.F.Ca.IN.022.06.1.1; assembly: GCF_003952605.1. Taxonomy (NCBI): domain Bacteria; kingdom Pseudomonadati; phylum Pseudomonadota; class Alphaproteobacteria; order Hyphomicrobiales; family Phyllobacteriaceae; genus Mesorhizobium; species Mesorhizobium sp. M1A.F.Ca.IN.022.06.1.1. The sequence continues at coordinate 3,152,803 of NZ_CP034455.1, forward strand.
GGGGACGCTCGGAGAGCTTGCCGATCACTACGCGGCGGCCGAGACGCCCAAGGGCGAAATCGTGGTCTGCGTCGGCCCGCCGGAGGCGGCCGAGGACCAGCCGGCCGACATCGACCGGCTGCTGTTGTCTTTAGCCGCCGAAATGCCGGCCTCCAAGGCGGCGGCGGAAGCGGCGAAGATGACCGGCGGCCAGAAACAGGCGCTCTATCGCCGGCTAATCGAGCTGAAGGCGGACGGCGGTGGCTGAGCGCACCGTCGGTCATCGGCGAAAAGCCTATCGGCGCGGCCATCGCGGCGAATGGCTGGCGGCGTTGGCGCTGATGCTGAAGGGCTATCGCATCCTTGCGCGCCGCCATCGCACAAAGCTCGGCGAGATCGACCTGATCGCCAGGCGCGGCGACCTGGTGCTGTTCGTCGAGGTCAAGGCGCGGCGCACGCTGATGGAGGCGATGGAAGCGATCGCCCACGCCTCGGAACGGCGCTTCGAGGGTGCCGCCGACCTCTGGCTGTCGCGCCAGCCGGACTATGGCCGGCTGTCGGTGCGCTTCGACATGGTGGCGGTGATGCCCTGGCGCTGGCCAGTGCATGTCGAGAATGCATTTTACGGGCGGAATTGAGGGGCTTACCCTCCCAACTCGTGGGAGGATAAGCTCACCCCCAGATCATCAGCGCCGCCAGTCCGAGCCCGCCAACCACCAGCCGCCACCAGCCGAACAGCGAATAGCCCTTGCGCGAGACGTAATCGAGCAGGAAGCGCACCACGAAAAGCGCGGTGACGAAGGCGGCGATGAAGCCGACGGCGATGATCGGCAGGTCGGCCGAGGTCAGCACGTTGCGGTTCTTGAACAGATCGAAGGCGAAGGCGCCGACCATGGTCGGCATGGCGAGGAAGAAGGAAAACTCCGCCGCCGCGCGCTTGTCGACGCCCAAGAGCAGCGCGCCGACGATGGTCGAGCCGGAGCGCGAGGTGCCGGGTATCAGCGACAGACACTGGAACAGGCCGATCTGCAGATAAAGCCTGGTCGGGAAGCGCTCGACATCGCGGTAGACGGGCTTCAGGTTCATGCGGTCGACGGCGAGCAGCACCACGCCGCCGATGACCAGCATGATGCAGATCAGGCGCGGCGATTCGAACAGGAAGGTCTTGATAAAGTCATGCGCCAGCGCGCCGATGACCGCCGCCGGCAGGAAGGCGATGAGGATGCCGATGGCGAAATGCCTTGTCAGCCGGTCATGCGGCAGTTCGAGCAGCATCTTCCAGAGGCGGCGGAAATAGACGCTCAAGATCGCAAGAATCGCGCCGAGCTGGATCAGGATCTCGAAGGCCTTGCCGGTCGAATGGAAGCCGAGGAAATGGCCGGCGAGCAGGATGTGACCGGTCGACGAGACCGGGATGAATTCGGTCAGGCCCTCGATCAGCCCAAGCAGCAGTGCTTCGACGATGGTCTGGCTTTCCATGGCAACCTCTGCTTCGAGTGACGGCTAAGGGGAAGGGCTTGCTTGTCATGGCGCGGAAGTGCCCCTATAGGTCGCAACACATGACAGTCCCTGGAATCGGGCCGCCAAGACTTACCGGCGCTCACACCAATTTGCCAGTGCGCCCTATCATCGCGGAACCATGCTGACGCTTTTTCACCACCCGATGTTCGCCACCTGCCGGTTCGTCCGCCTCGCCTTCGGCGAGTATGGCGAGGAGCTGGCCTTGATCGAGGAGAAACCCTGGACCCGGCGCAAGGAGTTTCTGGCGCTCAATCCGGCCGGCACGCTGCCGATCCTGCTGGCCGAAGGCGATGTGCCAATCGTCGGCGCCATGGTCATTGCCGAATATCTTGACGAGACACGCGGGGTGCTGAAGCGCGACAGGCGGCTGTTTGCCGAGGACCCGATGCAGCGCGCCGAAATCCGGCGACTGACCGACTGGTATCTCAGCAAGGCCGAAAGCGAGGTCACCCGCCATCTGGTGCGCGAGCGGGTGCTGAAGCCGGTGATGCCGGAGACGGCGGGCGGCGGCTCACCCGATTCGGGCGCAATCCGCGCCGCGCGCGCCAACATCCGCCAGCACATGAAATACACCAACTGGCTGGCGGGCACGCGTCATTGGCTGGCCGGCAACAAGGTGACCTATGCCGACCTCGCCGCGGCCGCGACGCTTTCCGTGCTCGACTATCTCGGCGAGATCGACTGGCGCGAGCACGCGGCGGCGCGCGAATGGTATACTCGCGTGAAATCACGGCCGTCGTTCCGGCCGCTGCTCACCGATCGCGTGCGCGGCCTGTCGCCGGTATCGCATTATGCGGACCTCGATTTCTGACACGACGAAGCTGCGCGCGCTGATCGACGCGGAGGCGCGCCGCGCCGGCTTCGACGCCGTTGCCGTCACCCGGCCGGACGCGATCCCGCTGGCTCCCGCGCGCCTGGCCGAGTTTGTCGCCGAGGGATTTCACGGCTCGATGGACTGGATCGCCGAGACGATCGGGCGGCGCGCCGAGCCTTCGACGCTGTGGCCGGAAGTGCGTTCGATCATCGTGCTCGCCATGAACTACGGTCCGGACCGGGATCCGCGCGATGTCCTCGACAAACACGATCGCGGCGCGATCTCGGTCTACGCGCACAATCGCGACTATCACGACGTGATGAAAGGTCGGCTGAAGGAAATCGCGGGCAAGATCGTCGCGCGGGCCGGCGGCGACGTGAAGGTCTTCGTCGACACCGCGCCGGTGATGGAAAAGCCGCTTGCCGAAGCCGCGGGGCTGGGCTGGCAGGGCAAGCACACCAACCTGGTGAGCCGCGAGCATGGCTCATGGCTGTTCCTCGGCACCATCTTCACCACGGCCGAGCTTGAGCCGGACAAAGCCGAGATCGACCATTGCGGCTCCTGCCGCGCCTGCCTCGACATCTGCCCAACCGATGCCTTCCCGGCGCCCTACCGGCTCGATGCGCGGCGTTGCATCTCCTACCTCACAATCGAGAACAAGGGACCGATCCCGCGCGAATTTCGCGAGGCGATCGGCAACCGCATCTATGGCTGCGACGACTGCCTCGCCGTGTGTCCGTGGAACAAATTCGCCAGCGTCGCCGCCGAGGCCAAGCTTGCCGCTCGCGAAAATCTGCGCGAGCCGCGGCTGTCGGAGCTGCTGTTGCTCGACGATGCGACGTTCCGCTCCTTTTTCTCGGGCTCGCCGATCAAGCGCATCGGCCGCGACCGTTTCATCCGCAACGCGCTGATCGCCGCCGGCAATTCGGACGATGCCTCGCTGACGCCGATCGCGCGCGGCCTAATCGACGACGGCTCGCCGCTGGTGCGGGGTGCGGCAGTATGGGCGCTATCGCGACTGATGGAGCGGCGCGATTTTGCGGAGCTCGCCGCATCGGCCTTGCAGGCCGAAGGCGATGCAACGGTGCGCGAGGAATGGCTGTCAGCGCTGCCGGTTCCCGCAAAGGACCATTGAAGAAGAGGATTTAATTGATGGGCGAGAGACGCTTCTTCATTTTCGGCGCCGGCTATTCCGGCAAGGCTTTTGCGAGAGCCAATGAAGATGGCGCGCCGATCCTTGGGACGACGCGATCGCCGGAAAAATTCGAGGTGTTGCGGCAGGCAGGCATCAATCCGTTAAGCTTCGACGGTTCGTTGACGGCGGAAATCAGCGACGCGCTTCGGCACACAACACATCTCATCGTCTCGGTCGCCCCGGACGAAGCGGGCGATCCGGTGCTCAATGCGGTCGGCGAGGCGATCCGGGCCAAGATGCCGGCGCTCCAATGGATCGGCTATCTTTCCACCGTCGGCGTCTACGGCGACCATGGCGGCGCCTGGGTGGACGAGAGCGCCGAGTGCAGGCCGGTTTCGAAGCGCTCGGTAATGCGGGTGGCGGCCGAACAGGAATGGCTGGCTCTTGGGCGGGAAATCGGAAAGCCGATAGCGATCCTGCGGCTTTCCGGCATTTACGGCCCGGGCCGCAACGCACTGGTCAATCTCGAGGACGGCACCGCGAGGCGCCTGGTCAAGCCCGGCCAGGTCTTCAACCGCATCCATTGCGACGACATCGCCGGGGCCCTGTGGCACCTGGCCGATAGGAACCGCGGCGGCATCTTCAATGTCACCGACGACGAGCCGGCGCCGCCGCAGGATGTCGTCGCCTACGCCGCCGGGGTGATGGGCGTGGAGGCGCCGCCGGAAATTCCCTTCGAAACCGCGCAACTTTCGCCCATGGCGCGGTCCTTTTACGGCGAGAACAAGCGCGTCGCCAACGCCGCGATCAAAGCGGCCGGCTACAGCTTTCGTTTGCCGAATTACCGGGTGGCGCTGGAGCGGATGTGGGCCGACGGCAACTGGCGAGACGGACAGCCGCGCAGCCCGATGAAACGCTCGTGAGCGAAGCGACGTGCATGGCGTGATATGATTCGCGCCTGAACTGCGTCGCGAATCTTTCGGATCCGCTTCGTGCGCTCCAGGTTTGATTTTATGCATGTCTTTGTCCCGAAACCGGGTCCCACTTTCGGGAGACATGTTTTAGCATGCCGCCCGAGATTGCGTCGCGCCACTGGAGAGGGGACCCGACCTGATGACGTTGCGACCGCTGCCCGACAGGAAGCTGTTCCTGACCGCCGCGCTTGCCCTGGTGACCTTAGCCGGGCTGGCGGCGGCCGCGATCTCGGCCGAACCGCGCGCAAAAGACCTGTTCGGCGCCAAGAAGCTGCCGGCGGCGGCGCAAGCGCAATCCTTCGGCTTTTACTCAAGAGGCTGCTTCACCGGCGGCGTCGGCTTGCCGGTGGACGGGCCGAGTTGGGAGGTGATGCGCCCCTCGCGAAACCGACGCTGGGGCCATCCGGCGATGATTGCGCTGATCGAGAAGCTCGCGCGAGACGCCCAGGCGGATGGCTGGCCGGGGCTGCTGGTCGGCGATGTCTCACAGCCGCGCGGCGGCCCGATGACGACCGGCCACGCCTCGCATCAGATCGGCCTCGATGCCGACATCTGGCTGACACCGATGCCGCGGCGGCCGCTGACCATGGCGCAGCGCGAGAGCATGAGCGCGACGCTGATGGTCGACGAGAAGACGCATCTGGTGAAGGACGCGCTGTGGACGCCGTCCCATACGCGGCTTTTGAAGCGCGCGGCGAGCTACCCGGAGGTCGAGCGCATCCTGGTCAATCCGGGCATCAAGAAGAAACTTTGCGACACGGTCACCGGCGACCGCTCCTGGCTGCGCAAGATCCGGCCGTTCTGGGGCCATGACTATCATTTCCACATGCGCATCGGCTGCCAGGCGGGCTCGCCCGGCTGCAAGGCGCAGGAGGCGACGCCGGCCGATGACGGCTGCGGCAAACCGCTTGCCTGGTGGTTCACCGAGGAGCCGTGGCGGCCCAACAAGAACCCGGATGCGCCGAAAGCGCGCGATCTGATGACCATGGCCAATTTGCCGAAGGAGTGCCAGGCGGTGCTTGCAGCGCCGGACGCGCCTTCTCTGGAAGCGGTCACCTATCAGGGCGACGGCGCGGCAGCGGTGGCGGCGGCCAAATCGAAAGCGACCGAGCCGGCGGAGACGATCTCCAGCGATGCGACGACGCTGCCGGCGGCGGCGAGCTCCTTTGCGCCGACGCCCAAAATCGGCATCCCAGTGCCCCGGCCAAAGCCGGGGAACTGAGGGCCGCGCCACGGCGTCCAGATGGTCGAGGCCGGCGGCGCCCCACATCCGCCTGGCTGCCGCAATGCGGGCTTTCTTCTTGCGAAGCTGGCGATTGGCGAAACCATTGGCGACAGTGCCCCTCTCCCCGTCACTGACGGGGAGAGGATGCCGACAGGCAGGGGAGGGGCGGCGCCGACGCTCGAGATAGGCACCGAAGCCGCTTTCCCTTTGCAGGACCATGCGCTAGTCAGCGACGGAGCGGGAACGAACGGGACAAAAAGCATGGTTGGCGAAGACGATACAGCGCTGCGGTTTCCGGTCCTGATCGGTGATATCGGCGGCACCAATGCGCGTTTCTCGATCGTGCTCGACGCCAATTCGGAAGCGACCGAGCCGCAAATCGTCCAGACGGCCAATTTCAAGACCATCGACGAGGCGATCCAGGCGGCGGTGCTCGACCGCTCGTCGATCCAGCCGCATTCGGCGGTGCTGGCGGTGGCCGGGCCGGTCGACGGCGACGAGATCCGGCTGACCAACTGCCCCTGGGTGGTCAAGCCGCACCAGATGTTTGCCAATCTGGGCTTGAGCGAGATCGTCGTGCTCAACGATTTCGAGGCGCAGGCGCTGGCGGTGGTGGCGCTGGGCGAAGAGCATATGGAAAAGATCGGCGGCGGGACGCCGGAGCCGAATGCCGGCCGGGTCGTGCTCGGCCCGGGGACGGGGCTCGGCGTCGCGGGGCTGATCTACGCGCTGCGCCGCTGGATACCGGTGCCGGGCGAGGGCGGGCATATGGATATCGGCCCGCGCACGCCGCGCGACTTCGAAGTGTTTCCGCATATCGAAAAGCTCGAGGGTCGCATCTCCGGCGAGCAGATCCTGTGCGGCCGCGGACTGGTCAATGTCTATCGCGCGGTGGCCAGGGCCGACGCAAAGCCGACGCCTTTCACGACGCCGGCGGAAGTTACCGCGGCCGCGCTCGCCAAATCCGATCCGGTGGCACAGGAAGCGCTGGAACTGTTCGTCACCTGCCTCGGCCGCACCGCGGGCGATCTCGCGCTGGTGTTCATGAGCCGCGGCGGCGTTTTCCTGACCGGCGGCATCGCGCAAAAAATCGTGCCGGCATTGAAAGCCGGCAATTTCCGCGCCGCGTTCGAGGACAAGGCGCCGCACAGCGCGCTGATGCGCACGATGCCGGTCTATGTCATCACCCACCCGCTGGCGGCGCTTCTCGGGCTGGCCGCCTATGCCAGAACCCCGTCGCTGTTCGGCGTTCAGACCGCCGGACGGCACTGGCGGGCATGAGCGCGCCGGTGCGGGATGGCAATCGGCCACCGCGACGAAGTTTCGCCATAGGCAAGCCGTAGCCGGGGCGCTAAGAGGGTGCCGACATGCTCCGCGACCTTTGACGAGAACCCACGAAGCGCTGCCGATTTGACATTTCAAAATCCAAACAAGCTAAAGACCCGGCCCGGCGAGGTCACGGCGGTACTGCGCCGTATCATCGCCGAGAACGGCTATGACCATCGCTGGTCCTATGCGATCGTCATCGTCTGCTCGTTATTGGTTTCCGGCGCGACCGCCTTCTCGGCCTGGGTCATGGCGCCGATGGTCAATCAGATATTCTACGAGCGGAGCAGCGACGCCGTCTGGTGGATTTGCGCCGGCTTCATGGGCGCCTTCCTCGTGCGCGGCTTCGCCGGCTACGGCCAGGCGGTGATGCTGGCCACGATCGGCAACAATCTGGTCGCCCGCTACCAGAAGCGCAGCTTCGACCAACTGATGAAGCTCGGCGTCAATTTCTTCAACGACACGCGCTCGGGTCGACTGGCGGCGCAGCTGGACGAGAATATCGGCGGCATCCGCGACCTGCTGTCGCTGACATTGATTTCGATCACTCGCGACGCAGTGACGCTCGTCGGCCTGGTCGGCCTCATGGTCTACCAGGATCCGGTGTTGTCGCTGAGCTCGCTGCTGATCGGGCCGCCGCTGATCTGGGCCGTCGTCTACATCACGCGCCGGGTGCGCAAGATCAATCGGGAATCCGTGCTGATCAATTCTCGGCTGAGCGGGTCGGTGCAGGAGGCCACCCAAGGCATCGCCATCGTCAAGGCCTTCACCCTGGAGGACGAGCTTAAGCGCCGCATCGGCAGCATGGCCGACACGGCCGAACAGCGCAGCAACAAGATTGCCCGCGTCTCGGAACGGCTGTCGCCGATTTCGGACATGCTGGCCGGCCTCGCCGTGACCGCCGTCATCGCTTATTCCGGCTATCGGGCATTGTATCTCGGTCAGCCGCCGGGCGCGGTCTTTTCCTTCATCACCGCGCTGATCTTGGCCTATGATCCGGCGCGGCGGCTGGCGCGCATGCAGGTGGCGATGGAACGCGCGCTGGTCAACGCGCGCATGATCTATGAATTGCTCGACCTCGAGCCGAAACAAAGCGACGCGCCCGACGCCGCCGAAGCGAAGATCATTTCCGGCGAAGTGACCTTCAACAATGTGACGTTCGGCTATAGCGCCGACATGCCGGTGCTGAGGGATCTGAGCTTTACCGCCGCCGCCGGCAAGGTGACGGCGATCGTCGGCGCTTCGGGCGCCGGCAAGTCGACGCTGGTGGCGCTCTTGCAGCGCTTCTATGACGTCGACGAGGGGAGCATCGAGGTGGACGGCCAGGACATCTCGAAGGTGACGAAGCGGTCGCTGCGCCAATCGATCGCCTATGTCTCGCAGGCGCCGTATCTCTTCGAAGGCACGATCCGCGACAACATTCGCTACGGCCGGCTCTCGGCCACCGACGCGGAGATCGAGCAGGCGGCGAAACAGGCCGCCGCCGACGAGTTCATCCGCCAGCAGCCGCAAGGCTACGACACGCCGGTCGGCGAAGGCGGCTCGACGCTTTCCGGCGGTCAGCGCCAGCGCGTCTCGATCGCCCGCGCCATCGTGCGCCAGGCGCCGATCCTGCTGCTCGACGAGGCTACGTCGGCGCTCGACAACGAGGCCGAAGCGCGCGTCCAGGAAGCGCTCACCCATGTCATGGAAGGCCGCACCACCATCGTCATCGCGCATCGGCTGTCGACCGTGGTCAATGCCGACCGCATCATCGTGCTGGAAGAGGGACGGCTGGTTGAGGAAGGCACACACGCCTCGCTGATGGCCGACCCGCACAGCGTCTACGCCCGCTTCCACCGGGTGCAGGGCAAGAAGGGGCTGGGGCTTGTCGATGACGCCAAGACAACCCAAACTCCGCTGCCGCGCACGCGCGCGAAGAAGACCGTCGGGAGAAGCGCATGAGCGAAACGGGCGATATGGGCCTGGTGGTGGTGGGCGCCGCCGGCCGGATGGGTCAGACGCTGATCCGCGCCATCCACTCCATTCCCGGCGCGTGCGTTGCCGGTGCCGTCGAGCGGCCGGGTTCACCGCATCTCGGCAAGGATGCCGGAGAGCTCGCCGGCATCGGCAGCATCAATGTGCCGATCGCCGACGACCCGCTGCCGGCCTTCGCCAAGGCCGACGGCGTGCTCGATTTCACGGCCCCGGGCGCAAGCGTCGAATTCGCCGGCTATGCCGCGCAGGCGCGCATCGTCCATGTCATCGGCACGACCGGCTGTTCGGCCGATGACGATGCGAAGATCGCCGCGGCGGCGCGCCACGCGACCATCATCAAATCCGGCAATATGAGCCTCGGCGTCAATCTTTTGGCGGTGCTGGTGGAGCAGGCGGCGCGCGCGCTCGATGCGCAGGATTTCGACATCGAGATCCTGGAGATGCACCACAGGCACAAGGTCGACGCGCCGTCCGGCACGGCGCTGCTGCTCGGCGGAGCGGCGGCCAAAGGACGAGAGATCGCGCTCAATGACAACAGCGTGCGTGTGCGCGACGGCCATACCGGCGTCCGCAAGGCCGGCACGATCGGCTTCGCCAGCTTGCGCGGCGGGTCGGTGGTCGGCGAGCACAGCGTGATCCTGGCCGGCACCGGCGAGCGCATCACGCTCGCCCACCAGGCCGAGGACCGGGCGATCTTTGCCCGCGGCGCGGTCAAGGCGGCGCTCTGGGGCCGAGGCAAGAAGCCGGGCCTCTATTCCATGCGGGACGTGCTCGGCCTGGGCTGAGGCGGTTTTTTCTGCTTTTCTTCCGCAATTCCGGGCTGAAAACCGCTACACACTTTTCCTGGAATTGCTCAAATCCAACCACGTATCAGGAGCAAACATGTCGGGAACTCTCGTGCTCGTGCGCCACGGCCAGAGCGAATGGAACCTGAAGAACCTGTTCACCGGCTGGCGCGATGTCGACCTCACCGACCAGGGCAATGCGGAGGCGCTTGCCGCCGGCGAGAAGCTCAAGGCGCGCGGGCTGAAATTCGACATCGCTTACACCTCGGCGCTGAAGCGGGCGCAGAAGACCTGCCAGCACATTCTCGACGTGGTCGGCCAAAGCAAGCTCGAGACCGTCCGCGACCAGGCGCTCAACGAACGCGACTATGGCGATCTCTCCGGCCTCAACAAGGATGACGCGCGCAAGAAGTGGGGCGACGAGCAGGTGCATATCTGGCGCCGCTCCTACGACGTATCGCCTCCCGGTGGCGAAAGCCTGAAGGACACCGGCGCGCGTGTCTGGCCCTATTACCTGCACGACGTGCAGCCGCATGTGCTGCGCGGCGAGACGGTGCTGGTCGCCGCCCACGGCAATTCGCTGCGGGCGCTGATCATGGCGCTGGACGGCAAGTCGGGCGAAGAGATCGTCAAGCTGGAGCTCGGCACCGGCGTGCCGGTGATCTACAAGCTCAACGCCGATTCCACCGTGGCAAAGAAGGAAGTGCTGGAGGGGTGAGGGGTTCTATCGTTCCGGCCCCGCTCGGAACGGGTGGCCGTCTCGGGACAACCGCTTCAGCTCGGAATTCCGTCTCGCCGCATCCTCTCCCCGTATAGTGACGGGGAGAGGAAAGCTCCGGCCGCCGATTTCGCCAATCGCCAGCGTCTCAAGAGGACGCCAACGCCGCGGCCAGCCCTTCTCCCCGTCCTATACGGGGAGAAGTGCCCGGCAGGGCGATGAGGGGCGGGGCCGACGCCGACAATTGCCGTCCGTGCCTGAAATGAACCCCAGCTGCCCTCTGGTCAGTCTTGAGCTCCTCGAAAAAACCGCGTTGACACGCTTCGTTTGCCCGCTTACATGAGCGCCCACCAGCCCAGATGGCGGAATTGGTAGACGCGCACGGTTCAGGTCCGTGTTCCGCAAGGAGTGGAGGTTCGAGTCCTCTTCTGGGCACCAAATTCCCGTTTCAGACGATCTGACGCGATGAGCAAAAAGCCCGGATTTTCCGGGCTTTTTTGTGCCTGCAACTCGTCTCGGGTTAAACCGTTCCTATCTTGTCTGTTAAGCCGAGGTTCCGTGATGCCCGCGCCGTTCAAGGAGTGGAAGGTTCTGCCGCATGGCAGGCTCTCTCCTGTCGACGACGATATTCTGACGGTGACCGGCGACATACCGATGCCGGTCGGCAAGCTGAAACGGCGCATGACCGTGGTGCGATTGCGCGACGGACGGCTCGTCATCTTCAGCGCCATCGCGCTCGATGACGAACAGATGCGCGCGATCGAGGCCTTCGGCCAACCGGCCTTCCTGATCGTCCCTAACGACCATCACCGGCTCGATGCAAAGCCATGGAAAGATCGCTATCCCACCCTGCAGGTGATTGCACCGGCGGGCGCGCGCAACAGCGTCGAGAAGGTGGTGCATGTCGATGCGGCACGCGGCGACTTTGGCGATCCCGACGTCAAGCTCGTCACCGTCCCCGGAACCCGTGATCGCGAAGCGGCGCTGCAAATCGTCGGACCGAACGGCACGACGCTCGTTCTCAATGATATCGTCGGCAACATCCGCGGCGCATCCGGTTTTGCCGGCTGGGCATTGCGCATGATGGGATTTGCCGGTGATGAGCCGCGTATACCCTGGCCGGTCAAGCTGACGATGGTCGGCGACAAGGCGGCACTCGCAGCGCAATTGAGACGATGGGCTGACCTGCCGGCGCTCAAGCGCATCCTCGTCTCGCATGGCTCCGTCATTGCCGATGATCCGCAGGGGGCGCTGCGCAAGCTGGCGAGGTCGCTCGGATAGCTGACAGCGTAGCGGCCACCTGCCCTTCCGGCCAGTCCCTGAACAAACCGCTTCAAACCCGCTGCCGCGGACGCTACGGTCGGGTCATGGCCCCCTCCGTCAGCCCGACCATCGCCGCCCGCCGCGACCAGATGTTCCCCGTGCTCGCCAATGCGGACATCGAGCGCATGCGCCGCTTCGGCGTGCCAAGAGCCTACGGCGCCGGCGAGCATATCGTGACGGCCGGCACGGTCTCGCCCGGACTGGTCGTCATCCTGTCGGGCAAGGTCGACATCACGCAGGCCAGCGGTCTTGGCCCGCGCGAGGCGATCATCACCTATGGTCCGGGCAATTTCATCGGCGAGCTGGCGCAGCTTTCGAGCCGGCCGTCGCTGGTCAATGCCGAGGCGACCGAGCCGGTCGAAGCCATCGTCGTCCCCTCGCAGCGGCTGCGCGATCTGATGGTGCAGGAGGCGAATCTCGGCGAGCGCGTCATGCGCGCGCTGATCCTGCGCCGTGTCGGCCTGCTCGAGAGCGGCACCAGCGGGCCGATCGTCATCGGCCGTCCCAGCAATGGCGATGTGCTGCGGCTGCAGGGTTTCCTCACCCGCAGCGGCCTGCCGCACCGCGCGCTCGATTCCGACACCGATCCCTGCGCCAAGACGCTGATCGAGCGTTTTCATGTCGATCCGCACCATCTGCCGATCGTGCTCTGTCCCAACGGCAAGCTGCTGCACAATCCCGGCGAAAGCGATCTCGCCCGCTGCGTCGGGCTGCTGCGGCCGCTCGACGCCGGCAAGATCTACGACGTTGCCATCGTCGGCGCCGGGCCGGCGGGATTGGCGGCCGCGGTCTATGCGGCCTCCGAGGGGCTGTCGACCATCGTGCTCGACTGCCGCGCCTTCGGCGGGCAAGCGGGGGCATCCTCGCGCATCGAGAACTATCTCGGCTTTCCGACCGGCATTACGGGCATGGCGCTGATGGCGCGCGCCTACAACCAGGCGCAGAAGTTCGGGGTCGAGATGGTGATCCCCGATGAAGCCAAATTGCTCGGCGCCGCCGACAACATGGCCGGCTACCGGCTGGACGTTGGCGACGGCGAGACCCTGCGCGCGCGCACCGTGGTGATCGCCAGCGGCGCGCGCTACCGTCGCCTCGACATCGCCAATATCGCGCAGTTCGAGGGCACGTCCGTGCATTACTGGGCCTCGCCGATCGAAGCACGGCTCTGCCGGGACCAGGAAGTGGCGCTGGTCGGCGCCGGCAACTCGGCCGGCCAGGCGGCCGTCTTTCTCGCCAGCCAGGTGCGCAAGGTGACGCTGTTGGCGCGGCGCGACAGCCTTGACGCCACCATGTCGCGCTATCTGGTCGAGCGGATCGTGGCGCAGCCGAACATCGAGGTGCTGACGGAAACCGAGGTCGAGGCGCTCGACGGCCATGACGGCAACCTCGACCAGCTGTGCTGGCGCAACCGGGTCACCGGCGTGGCGACGACGCGGACCATCCACCACCTCTTCCTGTTCATCGGCGCCGACCCGAACACCGACTGGCTGGCGCGCTGCGACGTGGCGCTCGACGCTAAGGGCTTCGTGCGCACCGGACCGGATGTGGCGCCGGGACACGGCCCGATGGAGACGAGCCGCAGCGGCGTGTTCGCCATCGGCGATGTGCGCTGCGGCTCGACCAAGCGTGTCGCGGCCGCCGTCGGCGAAGGCGCTCAGGTGGTGGCCGCGCTGCATGCCTATCTTGCGCGCAACGGCGGGCGTGCTGCTCAGCCCGAAAGGAGACCCTGATGGACGAATGCAGGCATACGGACGACATAAAGGATGTGGTGCCGAGCGCCCTCGGCTGCGAGGAATGCCTGAAGAGCGGCTCCTGGTGGGTGCATCTCAGACTCTGCCGCACCTGCGGCCATGTCGGCTGCTGCGACGACTCGCCCAACCGCCACGCCACCAAGCATTTCCACGCCACTCAGCATCCGGTCATCGAAGGCTACGATCCGCCCGAAGGCTGGGGCTGGTGCTATGTCGACGAGGTGTTCATCGACCTCGGCGACCGCACGACGGCGCAGAACGGCCCGATCCCGCGCTTTGTCTAGCGTGCACGGAATACCGCGAGCCTCTTGCCGGGTCGCCTACTTCACCGAGCTGGTGACGGTCCGGTCGATGACGACGTGATCGCGGTCGTTGCCGGCAAGCGCGCCGATGATCAGCAGGCTGACGATGATCGGGACGAACAGGATCGCCACACGCGCCTGCACGTAGAAGATGGCGCGCCATTCATTGCGCTTTTCGGGGCTGTCGTTCATCGCGCTCACTCTGTCCTGCCTCCCGAAGCGGGACATAGTAGCGAAGCGTTAAGCAACCTTTTCCGCAAACGTTAACCGGCGGATTTCGAACAGGCCAATCTGCCAATCGGATCAGGCAATCGGCAACGCGAACAGCCGGCCGCCGGAAGGCACGACGTCGTCGATGCCGGCTAGCCGCAGGCAGTGCCAGGCCATGGCGTGGTTGGACGAGGTGACGGGAATGCCGATGCGTTGCTCCAGTTCCGCCACCGCCTCGGCGACGCGCAGGCTGGTGCAGGAGATGAAGATCGCTTCCACGCCGGGCGCCGCCGCCATGCGCTCGGCCGCGGCCTGGATCGAGGCGAGCGAGATGCGGGCCGCCTCGCGGTCGTCGCGCCGGTCGAAAGTAGCGACGGCGGCGATATCGAGGCCGCGTCCGGTGAAATAGGTGACGAGACCCTGGTTGATCTCGGGGGCATAAGGCGTCAGCAGGCCGATGCCCTTGGCGCCGAGCGCCTTGAAGGCGGCAAGCGCGCCCGTCACCGGCGTGGTGCAGGCGACGCCCGGCCGCGCCTTCCTGATCTCGGCGAAGACGGCTTCCTCGCCGAGCGTCATGGTGGCCGAGGTGCAGCCGAAGCCGACGACGTCGAGCGGGATGCTGGGCAGGATGAGGTCGACGGTCGGCGCGATGCGCGGGCCGATGGCGCGCAGCGTGTTGGGGGTGATGTCGTTGTCGTTGAAGAGGCGGGCCTCGTAGAAGGCGACGCCCGGAATGCGCACCAACGCGCGGAACTCATGCTCCAGCGTCTGGTCGGTGGCGAGGATCGCAAGCCCGATCGCCGCGCGCGAGGCAAGGCCGCCGTCGAGTTCGGACGGAAGCACGCCCAGATCGACCGGCTTGGGATCGACCGGTCCCGAAGATTGAGGGCGGGTAGCAGCCGCGCTGATGGACATGACATTCCCCTTTTTTGCCCGATCCCCCGGGATCATGCTCTCAATTCAAAAGACCGTCCATCGAGATGGCCGGCTTGCGGCCGGCGATCAGGTCGGCGGTGATGCGCGCCGAGCCATGCGACATGGTCCAGCCGATATGGCCGTGCCCGGTGTTGAGATAGAGATTGCCGAGGCGGCGGCACCCGAATTCGGGCAGATTGTTCGGCGTCATCGGCCTCAAGCCCGCCCACATCTCGGCGCGGTCATAGTCGGCGCCCTCGGGATAAAGCTCCTGCGTCACGCCCTTCATGAAGGCGAAATCGGCCGGCCTGTGGCTGATGTCGTAGCCGGCGAATTCGGCCGTGGCGGTGACGCGCAGCCGGTCGCCGAAGCGCGACACGGCGACCAGATTGTGCTCGTCGATCGCCGCGATGGCCGGCGGCCGAGGCCGGTTGCCGATCGGAATGGTCAGCGAATAACCCTTGATCGGGTAGATCGGCAGGTTGATCCCGACGGTCTTCGCGATCAGCGGGCTGTAGGAGCCGAGCGCCAGCACATAGGCGTCGCCCTTGACGCTGCCCTTGTCGGTCAGCACCTGGGTGACGCCATCGCCCGAGGTCTCGATGCCGATGATGGTCGTGCCGGTGCGGATTTCGCCGCCGCGCTCGACGATCTTCGCGGCAAGCGCCCGGGTGAACTTCGCCGGGTCGCCGGTCTCGTCGGTCGGGGCAATGGATGCCGCCGGCGATCTTTTCCCGCGCGGAAGCCAGCGACGGGTCGAGCGCGACGATGGCGTCGCGGTCAAGCACCTTGATCAGCTGGCCGTCCGATTCCAGCAGCCGCATATGCTCGACGCCTTTATCGAGCGCCTGCTGGCTGCGATAGAAATAGAGGATGCCACGACCGTTGCGGTCGTAGTCGATCTGCTCGTCGGCAATCACCTCGTGCAGCACGCTCTGTGAATAGACGGCAAGCCGATGCTTGAGCAGCGTGTTGCGCCTGGCCTTCTCGGCCGTGCATTCCATCAGGAACAGCCATGACCAGCTGTAAAGCCTCGGATCGGCCGACAGCTTGAAGCGCAGCGCCTGATCCTTCAGCACCAGCGATTTCAACAGGACCAATGGCGCCCTGGGCGACGACCAGACGAAGGAATGTCCCGGCGCAATCATGCCGGCATTGCCCCAACTGGTCTCGGCGGCGACTTGGCTCTGGCGCTCGAGGACGACCACCTCGTGCCCGTCCTTTTGCAGCTGATAGGCGGTGGTGACGCCGACAACGCCGCCACCCAACACGATCACGCGCATCACGCCTCCGGAGATCGCATGTTGGCAGGCAGTTTAGTCGGTGGATTGCGGTCTGCAATGGCACAGGCACCGAGATGTCGCCGGGACAGCGCCCCTCTCTGGCCTGTCGGCCATCTCCCCCTCAAGGGGGCAGATCAGATGTCACGGCGGCTTTCGCAAATTACCGGCGTTGCAGCAAGGGTGAGGCGATGAAACAGCCAATCTCCCCCTCGTGGGGGAGATGTCCGGCAGGACAGAGGGGGGCGCGAAGGATCACAACGATTGATCCTCGAAGGCACTCACCCCCGCAACGCCTGCTCCAGATCCGCGATCAGATCATCGCCATCCTCGATACCGGCCGACAGCCGCACCAGCGAATCCGATATCCCGATCGCCCCGCGCTTTTCCGCGGGGATCGAGCCGTGCGTCATCAGCGCCGGATGCTCGATCAGGCTTTCGACGCCGCCGAGGCTTTCGGCGAGCGTGAAAAGCTGCGTGCGTTCGAGGAAGCGTTTGGTGCCGGCGAGGTCGCGGTCGAGGTCGACCGAGATCATGCCGCCGAAGGCGTGCATCTGGCGCTTGGCGATCTCGTGCTGCGGGTGGCTCGCCAGCCCGGGGTAGATGACGCGGCGCACGTCCTTGCGGGCTTCCAGCCACTGCGCGATCTTCAGGCCGTTGGCGGAATGGCGCTCCATCCGAAGCGCCAGCGTCTTGATGCCGCGCAGCGCCAGAAAACTGTCGAACGGGCCGGAAATGGCGCCGATGGCGTTCTGCAGGAATTTCAGCCGATCGGCCAAATCCTTGTCGTCGCCGACGACCGCCACGCCGCCGACCATGTCGGAATGTCCGTTCAAGTATTTCGTCGTCGAGTGGACGACGATGTCGATGCCGAGCTCCAGCGGCCGCTGGATGTAGGGGCTGGCAAAAGTGTTGTCGGCGACAGTCAGCAGGCCTTTGCGCCTGGCCAGCGCCGCCAGGCCTTCGAGGTCGACGACGCGCAGCAGCGGGTTGGTCGGCGTCTCGACCCAGAGCAGCTTTGTCTCAGAGCGGATCGCACTCTCGACGGCGGCGAGATCGGTGAAGTCGGCGAAGCTGACCTGCAGGCTGGCGGAACGCTTGCGCACCCGCTCCATGAGCCGGAACGAGCCGCCATAGATGTCGTCGGTGGCCACCACATGGGCGCCGGCGTCGAAAAGCTCCAGCACCGTGGCTATCGCGGCCAGGCCTGAGGCGAAGGCGAAGGCCGCGGTGCCGCTTTCGAGGTCGGCGACGGCCCGTTCGAAGGCGAAGCGCGTCGGGTTCTGGCTGCGAGCATACTCAAAACCCTTGTGCACGCCGGGTGACTGCTGGCCATAGGTGGAGGTGGCGTAGATCGGCACCATCACCGCGCCGGTCAGCGGATCGTGGCTCTGGCCGCCATGGATGGTGCGAGTGGAAAAGGCCAGGCGGTTCTTGCCGTTCGAAGTCATTTTGCGCGACGCCTCAGATGGTTGATCAGGTCGATACGGGTGATCAGGCCGATAAATTCGTCGCCCTCGAAGACGATGGCGACCTCGTTGCGGTCGAAGACGGGGAGCAGCGCGTCGAGCGTCTGGCTGGCCTGCAACGTGTGCAGGTTCGAGGTCATGGCCGTGCGCACCGGGGCGTTGAAGCGATCCCAGCGGCCGTCATAGGGGCCGTCGACCTTGGCCAGGATATCGCTCTCGTCGACGATGCCGACGAGCTTGCCGTCATCCAGCACCGGTAGCTGCGAGACATCGGAGCGGCGCATGCGGCCATAGGCGTTGAGCAGGGTTTCCTCGGGGCCAACGGTCACGATGTCACCAGTGCGCGGCGAGCGCATGACGAGGTCGCGCAGGTCGCCGTGCTGCTCTTGGTCGGCCAAGCCCTGCTCGGCGAGCCAGATGTCGTCGAAGACCTTCGACAGATATTTGTTGCCGCTGTCGCAGACGAGGGTGACCACGCGTTTGGCCGTCGTCTGATCGCGGCAGTAGCGCAGTGCCGCCGACAGAAGCGTGCCGGAGGACGAGCCGGCCAGGATGCCTTCCTTGGACAGCAGGTCGCGCACCGCCAGCATGCTCTGCTTGTCGGGGATGGAATAGGCTTTCTTGACCAGCGACAGATCGGCATTGGGCGGCACGAAATCCTCGCCGATGCCTTCGACGGTCCAGCTGCCGGCCTCTGTCATCTTGCCGGTCTTGATCAACGGCGCCAGCACCGAGCCGACCGGATCGGCAAGCACCATCTCGGTCTTCGGCGAATGCTTCGCGAAAAAGCGGCCGACACCGGTGAGCGTGCCGCCGGAACCGACGCCGACCACCACCGCGTCGACATCGCCTTCGAGTTGCGAAAAGATTTCCGGGCCGGTGGTGCTTTCGTGCGCCAGCGGATTGGCGGGATTGGCGAACTGGTTGGCATAGAAGGCGCCGGGAATTTCGGCGGCGATCTTCTCGGCCATGTCCTGGTAATATTCGGGATGGCCCTTGCCGACATCGGAGCGGGTCATGCGCACCTCGGCGCCCAGAGCGCGCAGATGCTGGATCTTCTCGCGCGACATCTTGTCGGGCACGACGAGAATGATGCGGTAGCCCTTGGGAATGCCGACCTGGGCGAGGCCGAGGCCGGTGTTGCCGGCGGTGGCCTCGACGATGGTGCCGCCGCGCTTCAGCCTGCCATCCTTCTCGGCGGCCGCGATCATCGACAGCGCGATGCGGTCCTTGATCGAGCCACCGGGATTCTGGCTCTCGAGCTTGATGAACAGCCGGCACTTGCCGGTATCGAATTTGGTGAGCTCGACCACCGGCGTCTGGCCGATCAGGTCGAGCACGGAGGCGTAAGGCGGACGCAACCGCGACAAAGCGCTTTCCGCGCCGTCCGGCGCCGCTTTCCTGTGCACGCTCATCTCGGACCCTCCATGGGAAGCAGTTCCGACGGGATCGGCCGTCACCAGTCTGCGCATGATGCCGCCGAACGCCATGCCGGGTTCGCAGATCACACGCTGTTGTCTTTTCCAGCCCTTTTCATCCGGAAAGAAGATAGATCGTGCCATTCCGGCGACGAGTGGCGGAATGGAATTTCACGGGCGGCGGGGTCCTTGCGTGGCTGTCAAGGTTGAAACGACGCCATCAAGGCGCCGTCCGTCCAAGCGGACGCGCGGCGCCATCTTGCCGGTCGGATCAAACGCTCGGGCGGTTTGCCCAACGGAGGCCGAGCAGGCCGAGCAGCGTGGTGACGAGCCCGATATAGAGCCATTCCCTCTGGCCGGTCATGAAGCTGCCTTGGACCAGCCCAAGCCCTTGCAGCGACCACAGCACGCCGATCGCCAGCACGATCAGCGCCAGTAAATTTCTGATCAGTCGCATCGGCGAAATCCCCGTCGATCCTTCACCGGAACGCGCGCGCAGTAAAGGAGTAGAAGGAAGCGAAGCAATCGCTCCCGCTTTTACTTGCGCCCCGAGGGCCGCTCCTACTCGGGACTTCCTGCAAAACCGGGTCGGCCTCCATGAAGAATACGCTGGCGCTCGCGGGAGATGTCATGACAAACTGTTTCGCGGCGACTCCAAACGTGTGCCTTTGCCATGGAACCGCCAGACGCTTGCCGCATTTCATGCCTCATTCGGCACTTACGGCGGGTTGTCTATAACGGAGCCCACCCCTAAAAGATGAATAAAACCAACCGCACCGCGCTTGTCGCGGCAACGATCGCGGCTGGCCTGATGGCTGGCGCCTCTTCCGCCTCTTCAGCCGCCGCACAATGCGGCCGCGCTTCCTGGTACGCGCTGCATTCCAGAACCGCCTCCGGCGAGCGCATGAACCCCGCCGCGCTGACTGCAGCGCACCGCAGCTTGCCGTTCGGAACCAAGCTCAGGGTCACCAACAAGAACAACGGCCGCAGCGTCGTCGTGCGCATCAACGATCGCGGCCCGTTCGTCCGGGGCCGCGTGCTCGACCTCTCCCGCGGCGCCGCCACCCAGCTCGGCTTCATCGGCTCGGGCCACACCGCAGTCTGCATGGCGCGCGTTTAAGATCTCGATGTCCGGCAAGAGGGAGCCGGACATATTTCCTACACATTGCGGCAGCGCACAGTGAGCCGGCTCCGCCATACGTGACGAGTTTTCAACAGTTTGGACCAAAGCAGCATTCGTCACGGCAATTGACGTATTGCATCGCAACAATATCTTGTTAACCTCACTGCGAGACATTCAAGGCTCGGCGCTGCTCGTCGGCCCTTTGGTCGTCAGGCAGCAGCGGGGTTCTTGATGTTCTACCAGCTCTACGAACTGAACCATGCGGCGCTGCAGCCCGCCCGCCTTTACGCAGATGCGGTGCGGTTCTTCTATTCCAACCCGCTCAATCCGGTTTCGCATACGGCGCTCGGACGCTCGGTCGCGGCAGCCGCGGAACTCTTCGAGCGCACGACGCGCCGCTACGGCAAGCCTGAATTCGGCCTGACCAAGGCGGTGGTCGACTGGAAGAGCGTCGACGTCGCCGAACGAACCGTGTGGTCGAAGCCGTTCTGCAACCTCGTCCGCTTCGAGCGCCAGCTTCCCGCGGGCCGCAAGCCCGATCCGAAGCTACTGATCGTGGCGCCGATGTCCGGCCATTATGCGACGCTGCTGCGCGGCACGGTCGAGGCGATGCTTCCTCACGCCGACGTGCACATCACCGACTGGGTCGACGCCCGCATGGTCCCGCTGTCGCAGGGCAGCTTCGATCTCGACGACTATATCGACTATGTCATCGAGATGTTCCACGCGCTTGGTCCCGATACCCATGTGATGGCAGTCTGCCAGCCCTCGGTGCCGGTGCTGGCGGCGGTGGCGCTGATGGAAAAGCGCGGCGACCCCTTCGTGCCGTCAACCATGACGCTGATGGGCGGGCCGATCGATACCCGCCGCAATCCGACCGCGGTCAATCTGCTCGCCGGGGAAAAGGGCACCGACTGGTTTCGCGAGAACGTCATCATGCAGGCGCCCTGGCCGGTGCCCGGATTCGGCCGCGATGTCTATCCCGGCTTCCTGCAGCTTTCGGGCTTCATGAGCATGAATCTCGATCGCCACATCATCGCCCACAAGGACTTCTTCATGCACCTTGTGAAAAACGACGGCGACAGCGCCGAGAAGCACCGTGACTTCTATGACGAATATCTGGCGGTGATGGACCTGACGGCGGAGTTCTACCTGCAGACGGTCGATACGGTGTTCGTCCGCCACGCCTTGCCGAAGGGCGAGATGACGCATCGCGGCGAGGCCGTCGATCCCCAGGCGATCCGCAACGTCGCGCTGTTCACCGTCGAGGGCGAGAACGACGACATTTCCGGGCTCGGCCAGACCCAGGCCGCGCATGAGCTTTGCGTGAACATTCCGGCCGACCGGCAGGCCCACTACGTGCAGCCGGCCGTCGGCCATTACGGCGTCTTCAACGGCTCGCGGTTCCGGTCGGAGATCGTGCCGCGCATTCTGGACTTCATCTCCAGCTACGGCCGCCAGACCCGCCTGGCGGCGAAGCCGAAGCTGGTCCGTTCCGCCAAGAGCTGAGCGGGAAGCGGACGCGGCTCGGCGCCGCTCAAAGCGCGTGACCTTTCCGTGCAACCAATGTTCAGGGCTGACCGGCGTCCCGACGCCGCTGTTGCCAAACTGCCGCTATGCGGGCCTGGCGGGTAACCATGCCACCAAACTAGCCGTTGTCTTCAATTGACACGGACTGTAAATCCCCCTTAACGTTTCGTTAATAAACAAGGGCGGACCCCGGGGGACAATGACTTCCTCACCGATGGCGCGGATGCTGCGTTTGTGTGCAGTCGCAGGGCTGGCGATCTCGGCCCACTGGGCGGTTCCGGCATGGGCTGCCGGCGCTATGACCACCGGCGGCCTGACCTCGCAGCCGATCGGACATTATGATTTCTGCAAGACGCATCCGAGCGAATGCAACATTCGCCCGGCCAATCTCGCGCCGGCCAAGCTGACCGATGCTCTGTGGCGCAAGCTGATCAACGTGACCGCCAGGGTCAACGCCGCCGTCAAGCCGATGAGCGATCTCGACAATTACGGCAAGGACGAGGTCTGGACCTATCCGGACAACGGCTTTGGCGACTGCGAGGACTACGTGCTGGAGAAGCGGCGCCAGCTCTACCGCATGGGCATCTCGCTTGCGGATCTCTTGATCACCGTAGTGCGCAAGCCCGACGGCGAAGGCCATTCCGTGCTGACGGTGCGCACCGACAAGGGTGACTACATACTCGACAATTTGACCGACAAGGTCCAAGCCTGGGACGAGACCGGCTACCGTTATCTCAAGCGCCAGGCGATCGACAACACCGGCCGCTGGGTGTCGATCCGCGATGGCCAGCAGCTGCTGGTCGGCTCGGTGCAGTAGATCTCGGGACCTACCTTCTCAGCGCCGCACGAATCGACGCGCTGAGGCGGCGCAGCTCCGCCTCGTCCAGCTTCTCGATGCTCTCGGCCAGAAGATTGGCCAGTTCGGTCGCGGCCGGCGACAGGCCCGACGTATCGATCCTGACCCGTGGATGCGAGGTTTCGGCGAGGCGGGCAAGGTCCTCGGCGTCGTCCCAGATGATGTTGAAATAGCCGATGATCTTCTGGATCAGCGTCCAGGTCGGCGCGCCGCGGCGGCCATGCTCGAGCGCCGACAGATAGGCGGCGCTGACGCCGATGGCCTGCGCCATCGCCTTCTGGCTGACGCCGCGCTCGGCGCGCAGCGCCCTCAGCCTTTCGCCGAACGGGGTCACAGTTGCGTCCTCATGGCCGGCGTCCTCATGCGCGCGTCCGCCTGAGCCGCACATAGAGCGCGCCCGAGCCGCCATGGTTGCGGGCGGCGTGATCGTGGCTCGAGACCAGGTGCCGGAAAGCCGGGGTCGACAGCCAGTGCGGCACCGAGCGGCGCAGGATGCCGTCGCCGCCGGACGATGAGCCCTTGCCGGTGATGACCAGCACATAGCGGATGCCGCCGGCATGGGCGCGGTGCAGGAAGGTGAGGAGCAGCGAATAGGCCTCGTCCTGCGTCATGCCGTGCAGATCGACTCTGCCCTCGATCGGCAGCCGGCCTTTTTTCAGTTTCTCGTGCGTCTGGTCGTCAAGCGAATGCGCGACGTGCTGCGGCTTCGGCTTGGCGGCAGCGGTGGGAACGCCGTTGGCCGGCGTAGGCGCCGGCGCCGGCGTCGGCTCGACAATATCGGGAATCTCGACCGCGGCCTTGCCTTTGAGGGGCCGCGTCGTACGCGCCACCAGGTTCCAGAGGATGCGATCGTCGTCGTTCCGCGTGTCGTGGCGGCGGTTCACGCGTGCCCCCTATCGAACAACCCGCGCGGGACCAGCGCATAAAAGTCGGCGACGTTGCGCACGACGCCGGCGATCTCGCCCGCGGCATCGCCCGAGCCGGCGAAGAGATCGCCTCGCGCCGCTCCGGTGATGGCCGAGCCGGTGTCCTGCGCGATCATCAGCCGCCGGAACGGTTTTCCGCCGAAAGCGGTGAGCGTCGGCGCAACAATATAGAAGGGCGTGCCGAAGGTGTGCAGCAGCCGGTCGACGGCGACCGAGCGGCCGGGCGTCAGCGGCACCTTGGCGGCGGCAATGGGACCGAGCTCCGGGTCGTCGACCGGCGCCTCACGAAAGAAGATGTAGGAGCGGTTCTGCCAGAGGATCTCGTCGACCCGCTGAGGATGCGCCTTGAACCAGGCGCGGATCGACTGCATCGTCACTTTTTCCAGCGGGATTTCGCCGGTCTCACTCAAGATCCTGCCCGGCCCGGTGAAGCGCTGGCCGGATTTTGCGGCATAGGTGACGCGGCAGAGCCGACCATCGGCCATCTTCAGCCGCGCCGCTCCCTGCACATGGATGAAGAAGGCATCGACCTTGTCGGCGAGCCAGGCAATCTCGAGGTTCCGCCCGGACAGCGCGCCGCGCTCGATGGCGCCGCGATCGAAATATTCGACCGGACCTGTCGTCGTCGCGCGCGCGAAGGCGAGATAGGGATCCATTCCGAGGGGGCGATTTTTATCGTCGATGTCGACCAGATCGGCGGGACGGGAGAGCAGCGGCACCGTGAACCGCTCCGTCCTCACCGGCGAGGCCTCGACCTCGGGCTCGTAGAAGCCGGTGACG
The DNA here is from genome assembly GCF_003952605.1 of Mesorhizobium sp. M1A.F.Ca.IN.022.06.1.1. NCBI lineage: Bacteria > Pseudomonadati > Pseudomonadota > Alphaproteobacteria > Hyphomicrobiales > Phyllobacteriaceae > Mesorhizobium > Mesorhizobium sp. M1A.F.Ca.IN.022.06.1.1. The sequence goes on from NZ_CP034455.1 coordinate 3,177,140, forward strand.
AGGCCGGCGCCGCCGCTTTCGGCCGCCACCAAAGCCGGAGCGAAATGGCGCTCGAAGAAGGACCGCGCCTCCGACCGGTTCGCCGGCGAAACGGAGCGCGCCTCAGTATAGGCCTCGGCGAAAGCGGCGAACGCGACGCCGAGCGAACCGGTTCGATAGGGCTTGGTCAGGACGTGGAAAGCCGAACGTTTGAACGCCGCGAAGGCGGCGAGGTGATCATCCTCGTCCCAGCCGGGCAGATCGCCGAAGGATTTTTCTTTGAATGCCGAAGACAGCGACATGACAGCCGCCACCTAGAGCCGGATGATTTCATGTCGGATCGACCTGAAATCTGAATCCGGCTCCATATTAAAGAGATGGAGCATGATGGCGTCCGAAAACCGCTCCACACTTTTCGGCATCATGCTCTAGGTCAATCTTCTTCTTCCGTGGCGACCAGCTTCCAGTTCGGATCGCGCGACCGGGTATCGCGGAAGAAGGTCCAGACGTCCTTGACCTCGGCGACTTTTTCCGGATCGCCGTCGATGACGGCCCCGACCTTGTCGCGGGTCGCCGAAATCAGCTCGCTGACGATGCGCAGCGTGATATGCGCCTCGGTGCCCTTCATCTCGGCGGCGACGACATCGACCTTGTCGATGCCGACGAAGGAAGACTGGATCTTTTCCGCTTTCGCCTCGCGCTCGCCGATCGCGGCGACGAAGCTGTCATAGACCTCGCGCGACAACAGGTTCTTCAGCGTTTTGCGGTCGCCGTCGGCAAAGGCCATGACGATCATTTCGTAGGCCATCTTGGCGCCGTCGATAAAGGTCTTGGGATCGAAGGACGGATCGTTGTCCTTGATCGCGCGCAGGCCTTTGTTGAGATCGCTGTCCGGCTTGGCGAAAGCGTCGATCGCGGCATAGGTCTCCGCCGCCGGTTCCCCCGGCATGCGCTTGCGCGGCAGCGACACCACATTCTCGGACTTCTGCGCCGCATCCTGCTCGCGCGTGCGGCTTGCCGAATAAGGATCGAAGGGCGGGCGTTCGTTTCCGGTGCGACGGCCCAGCACGTTGCGAAGCTGGAAGAAGATCACAACCGCCGCAATCAAAAAGAAAATCGTGCCGAAGTCGAAGAAACCCATATCTTCCGCCAATTCGATCCCTGTCCAGGCCGGACCACCAGAGCCCCTAGAATGGCGGCGGTCGCATAGCGTTCATTACCCAAAGCATATAGAACGGCGGGCGCAATCATTCAAATCAAAGCCAGCCATACCTATCTAAAGGTCCCAGTGCCAGCGGCGATTTCCCGCGAGGCCCGCAAAAGAAGAAAGCGACCGGTCTCAATTTGCGCATTTCGTTCATTCCCCTGTTCCTGCTCCTGCTGCCGCTTCTGGAGATCGCCGGCTTCGTCATCGTCGGCCGCGAAGTCGGCGCTTTGGCGACGATCGGGCTCGTCATCCTCTCCACCATTGCCGGCAGCCTCCTGCTTCGGCACCAGGGTTTCGGCGTGATGGCGCGGGTGCGGACGGAAATGGATGCCGGGCGCGATCCAAGCCGCCAACTCGCGCATGGCGCGATGATCGTGCTGGCGGCACTCCTGCTCATCATTCCGGGCTTCATCACCGACATTGTCGCTATCCTGCTGCTCCTGCCGCCGGTGCGCGATCTTGCCTGGCGCTTGCTCAAGAACCGCATCGTGATGGCGACCAGCTTCAGCAGCGGCTTTTCGGCCCGCCGCCGCGACAGGGTCATCGATCTCGATGACAGCGACTTTTCGCGCCAGGACGACTACAAGCGCGGGCCGGATCACAATTCCCCTTGGCGGCGGCTGAAAGACGACTAGCTCTCTTCAGGGTCCGCTCGAATAGCTGTCTCATGCGCGCCGTCGCCCCAAAACGGCTGCGCAGTTTCAGGCGGCGCGCAAAACTTGTCTTGTCCTGCCGAGCATGATAGCGAACCCCCGATTTCAATCCGGTCAGCAATGCTGCCCAGGCAAAAGGACAAAGGCTAATGGCCAGCAATGATGATGCCGCGGCAGCCGCCGCCAATGGCAACGGCAAACAGGAACAGCCCTCGCTCAACGTGCTTGCGCAATATGTGAAGGACCTGTCCTTCGAAAGCCCCGGCGCGCCGAATTCGCTGCGCGGCCGCGACAAGGCCCGGGCATCGCCATCAATGTCAACGTCAACGCCAACCCGCTTTCGGACAAGCAGTTCGACGTCAATCTGACATTGAATGCCAAGGCCTCCTTCGACCAGGAAGTGCTGTTCAACGTCGAACTGGTCTATGGCGGCGTCTTCGCCATCAGCGGCTTCCCGCAGGAGCACATGCTGCCGATCCTGTTCATCGAATGCCCGCGGCTGCTCTTCCCCTTCGCGCGCCAGATCATCGCGGACGCCACCCGCAACGGCGGCTTCCCGCCGCTGATGCTCGACCCGATCGATTTCGCGCAGATGTTCCAGCAGCGCATCGCCGAGGACCAGGCCGCCAGCAAGGTCCAGGTGAGCTGAGGCGGCGCGCCACCCATCGTATCGAGAGCCCGGCTTCGCGCCGGGCTTTTTCTTGAGACGTCTGGATTAGCGACGACATTCGTTAGGTCGTCAATTTGGGGCCGAGCAAGGAGCGGAGCGACGTTAGCGCCGTTGCACTCTGCGCAAGGGTCACGGCATGGATACTCGGGTCAAGCCCGGGTATGATGAAGGGATGGCGGTTCGGCCAATCGCGTCGGTTGGCGCCGGAGCGCCCCGCTCACCCTGCGGCCACCACCTTCAGCCACAACGCCTTTTCGCCGAGCGTGCCGACCAGCCCGGCATGTGCCGCCCGATCCGCCTCGGTGAGGCGCGGCGGCAGCGCGATCGGCCTTGCGCCGATCGAAATGTCGATATCGGCGACTTCGCCGCTGCCGTTCACCTGCACGGCCACGGTTTCCAGGACCAGTGCCGCCTGCTTGCCGCCGATGAGCTCGATATAGACCTCGGCCAGCAATTCGGAGTCGAGAAGCGCCCCGTGCTTGGTGCGGCGGGTGTTGTCGATGCCGTAGCGGCGGCAAAGCGCGTCCAGCGAGTTCGGACCCATCGGATGCTTGCGGCGCGCGATCGCCAGCGTGTCGACGATGCGGCCGGGATCGATGGCCGGATGACCGAGCCGGCTGTATTCGAGGTTCAGGAAGCCAAGGTCGAAAGTGGCGTTGTGGGCGATCAGCTTGGCGCCGTCGGTGAAGGCCAGCCATTCCTCGGCGATTTCGGCGAAGGTCGGCTTGCCGGCCAGATCCGCCGCGCTGATGCCATGCACGGCCTGCGCCTCGGCGTGAATGGCGCGGCCTTGCGGATTGATGAACTTGTGGAAGGTGCGGCCGGTCGGGAAACGGTTGACCAGCTCGACGCCGCCGAGCTCGATGATGCGGTCGTCGCGCAAATCGAGGCCGGTGGTTTCGGTATCGAAGATGATCTCACGCATTCGAATCAATCCGCTCTAAAGAGCAGAATCACAAACCGGAACAAAATGGCAATGGGGACTGCTGACAGCGGCCGTCAGGAAGCGTTTTTGCCGGACTTATCCCCGGTCAATTCGCTGACGATGGCTGCCACCGCCGCACGTGCGGCATCAAAACCCTGGCCGGTGTCGACGATGAAATCCGCCTGACGGCGTTTCTCGGCGTCAGGCACCTGCTTGGCGAGGATGGAAGCGAATTTATCTTCGCTCATGCCGGGCCTGGCGAGCACGCGGGCGCGCTGGATCTCGGCCGGCGCGGTGACGACCACGACCTTGTCGACGCGATTGCGGCCGCCGGTCTCGAACAGCAGCGGAATGTCGAGCACCGCAATCGGCGCCCCGGCCGCACGATGCCGAGCCAAAAATGCATCGGCGTCGGCCCGTACCAGCGGATGGATGATCGCCTCCAGCTTTTTCAGCGCGGCGGGATCGCCCAGCACTGTCTCGGCCAGCCTTGCGCGATCCACCACGCCCGCTTTTGTCGTGCCGGGAAAGGCTCGTTCGACCAGGGGTGCTGCCTTGCCGGCATAGAGGCGATGCACGGTCTCGTCGGAATCATGCACCGGAACGCCGGCCTCGGCGAACATCTTTGCCGTGGTCGACTTGCCCATGCCGATCGATCCGGTGAGGCCGAGCACGATCATATCAATGCGCTTCGATGTCGGCGACGATCATGCGCCGCAATCGCGGCGTCACCTCAGGCCGCTTGCCGAACCAGCGCTCGAAGCCGGGCACGGCCTGGTGCAGCAGCATGCCGAGGCCATCGACCGTCTTCAGGCCGCGCGCCCTGGCGGCAGCAAGCAGCGGCGTCTCCAGCGGCACATAGACGATGTCGGTGACGATGGCGTGGCCGGGCAGACCGGCCGGATCGGCGGCGAGGGTCTCGTTGCCATGCATGCCGAGCGCGGTGGTGTTGATGAGCAGGCCGGCGTCGGAAAGCAATTCGCCAACCGCGCCGGCGCCATGCGCCGAAACCCCGGCGCCGAACCGGTCGGCGAGTTCCTCAGCCCTTGCCAGCGTACGGTTGACGATGCGGATGTCGTTGAGACCTCGGTCCTTCAGGGCGTAGATGACGGCGCGGGAGGCACCGCCCGCGCCCAACACCACGGCCGGACCATTCGCCGCCCAGCCGGGGGCGTGTTCATCGAGATTGCCGGCAAAGCCGAGAGCGTCGGTATTGCCGCCCCACAGCACGCCGTCTTCCAGCCACAGCGTGTTGACCGCGCCGATGGCTTCGGCGGCCTCGTCGCGGCGTTCGACCAAGGCGAAGGCTGCTTCCTTGTGCGGGATGGTGACATTGCCGCCGCGATAGCCATTCTCGCCGAGTGATTTCAGGAATGCTGCGAAATCCTCCGGCCGAACGTCGATCGCTTGGTAGCTGCCGTCGATGCCGTATTCCTCCAGCCAGTAGCGGTGGATCTTGGGCGAGCGGGAATGCGCGATCGGGTGGCCGGTGACGAAGGCCCGCTTCTCAACCATCGATCGCTCCCAATGCGCGCAGCTCCTTCAGCACCGGCAACAGCGGCAGGCCGACGATGGTGAAATAGTCGCCCTCGATCCTTTCGAAGAGCTGGATGCCCTCGCCCTCGATCTGGTAGGCGCCGACACTCGCCAGCGCCTTGGCGCCGACGCGCGCCAGGTGGCGGCCGATGAAGGCGGGATCGAGCTTGCGCATGGTGAGGCTGGCGATGCCGACATGGCGCCACAGCACTTCGCCATCGCGGCAGAGCACGGCGGCGCTGTTCAGCTGATGGGTCTTGCCCGACAAGGCCAGGAGATGCCTCCGCGCCCCTTCCATATCGGCCGGCTTGTGGAAGATTTCGTCGCCAAGCGACAGCGTCTGGTCGCAACCGAGCACCAGCGCGCCCGGCCGGCGCTCGCTGACCTCGGTCGCCTTGGCTTCGGCAAGGATCGAAGCGACATCCTCGGGAGACACGCCGCTGTCCTGCAAGGGCGCCTCGAGCGCGCGCTCGTCGACGTCTGCCGGCACCGCCTCGATGTCGAGCCCGGCATTGATAAGCATTGCCTTGCGGAACGGGCTGCCCGAAGCGAGGACGATTTTGCCGGCCATACTGGTTCACCAACGGTTGCGATCCGTCCAGCGCCCGTCATCCGTCTCGGCGCTATGCGCCGAGCCACCTTCTCTCAGGACGGAATGCTCACTTATATCGCCTGCCCTAGCGCGTCTTGCCCCGCAGGGCAACGATCGCCGCCGCGGTTTCCTCGATCGAGCGCCGGCTGACGTCGATCATCGGCCAGCCATGCCTGGTGCAGAGCTGACGCGCATAGGCGAGCTCCTCGGCGATGGCGGCGCGGTCGACATAGTCGGTCGGCACGTAGTTGTTGCTGTTGCCGAGGATGCGGTTCTGGCGGACATGCGAGATGCGCTCGGCCGTGGCGACGAGGCCGACGATCAGCGGCGTCGTGGCGTTAATCAGGCTGTCCGGCAGCGGCACGCCGAGCACGATCGGAATGTTGGCGGTCTTGATGCCGCGATTGGCGAGATAGATGCTCGTCGGCGTCTTGGAGGTGCGCGAGATGCCGATCAGCACGACATCGGCATCGTCCATGTTGGCCGGCAACTGGCCGTCGTCGTGTTCCATGGTGAAGTTCAGCGCATCGATGCGGCGGAAATATTCGGCGTCGAGCACATGCTGGGCGCCGACGCGCCGGCCGGCCGGCGTGCCGAGATAGGACTGGAAGACGCTGAGCACGGGCTCCAGCACCGAAACGCAGGGCAGGCCCATGGCGGCGCAGCGCTCGTCGATGCTGCGCGCGAGCTTCTGGTCGACGACGGTGTAGAGAATGATGCCGGGCTCCTCCTCGATATCCTCGAACACCTTGGCGACCTGCTTTTCCGTGCGGATCAGCGGATAGATGTGCTCGATGGCGCGCGCGTCCTTATATTGCGCGGAGGCGGCGCGGCCTGCCGCCAGCAGCGTCTCGCCGGTGGCGTCGGAAATCAGATGCAGATGGAAGAAGCTCTGGGGTTTGTTCACAAGAGTTGGTTCCAGACTGTGGGCAGATGTGGACAAGGTTGGACAGAAAGGTCGTGACGTCGAAGGCGACTGTATCAGATGCCACCTTGTCCACAATTCGCCCCGCTGTAGGCTTTGTCGGGGCGCTGGGGACAAAACCGGGGATCAACTTTTCTTGGCCGATATCATCCACAGCTCGAGGTCCGCAGCAGAAGAGCCAAGGCGCTGACTCGAAAGCCTGAATCCAGTTCGTCCCCAGATCGCTCCAAATTGAGAAAGCGGCTGCGCGACAATATGCTGACTGGCCTTTTCGAGCGGCAGGCGGGACAGGTCGCAACCACCACAACCAACAGACTCTTAGAATCAGAAGACTCTTTTAAAATAGATATTTGATTTAAGAGACCTGGAGAGGGCGAGCACTGGATGGCTGGGAAACGGATCATGCTGGACGTCCTCAAGGGCGAGACGGTTTCACCGCCGCCGCTCTGGATGATGCGCCAGGCAGGGCGTTATCTGCCGGAGTATCGCGAGACCCGGAAGCGGGCCGGTTCTTTCCTCGATCTCTGCTATGATCCGGATCTTGCCGTCGAGGTGACGCTGCAGCCGATCGAGCGCTTCGGCTTCGATGCTTCGATCCTGTTCTCCGATATCCTGGTTGTGCCCGATGCGCTGGGACGAGATGTCCGCTTCGAAGAGGGATACGGGCCGATCCTCAAGCCGATTGCGGCAGCCGAAATCGAGGGCCTGGACGGCGAAACGTTTCACGTGAATCTCGAACCGGTCTACGAAACCGTCCGCCGTCTGCGTGCGAAGCTTCCGGTGGAAACGACCTTGATCGGCTTCTGCGGCGCGCCCTGGACGGTGGCGACCTATATGATTGCCGGCCACGGCACACCGGACCAGGGACCGGCCAGGCTTTTCGCCTATCGCGAGCCGGAGGCCGTTGCGCGGCTCCTGAAGATACTGGCCGACCATTCGGCCGCCTATCTCATCCGCCAGATCGAGGCCGGCGCCGATGTGGTGGAGATTTTCGACTCCTGGTCGGGCGTTCTCGATGAAGCGTCCTTTGAGGCGTTTTGCATCGAGCCCGTTGCCGAGATTGTCCGGCAAGTGAAGGCCGCGCGTCCGGATGTTCCGGTGATCGGGTTTCCCAAGGGCGCCGGCGAGCGCTATCGCGATTACAGGAAGAAGACCGGGATCACCGGGCTCGGGCTCGACTGGACCGTGCCGCTGTCGATGGCAAAGGAATTGCAAAGCGAAGGCGCGGTGCAGGGCAATCTCGATCCGCTTCGCCTGGTTGCCGGCGGCAGGGCGCTGGCCGACGGCGTCGACGCCATCCTTCGCACGCTGGGCAACGGGCCGCTGATCTTCAATCTCGGCCACGGCATCACGCCGGAAACGCCTGTGGCACATGTCGAGGCCATGGTGAAAATGGTGCGGAGCCATCGATGACAGAGACGATCAACGAGAACAGCGCCGGCCAAGCGATGAAGCGCATGTTGATCGGCATCGTCCTGCTGGTCGTCCTGACCGCCCTGCTCTTCCTTGTGGCGCCGGACAGCTTCTATCCCTGGGCGAAGGCAATCCATGTGATTGCCGTCATCGCCTGGATGGCCGGGATGCTCTATCTGCCCCGGCTTTTCGTCTATCATGTCGACGCCGAGAAAGGCTCCGTGCAGTCCGAGACCTTCAAGGTGATGGAGCGCCGGCTGCTGCGCGCCATCATCAACCCGGCGATGACCGTGACCTGGGTGTTCGGGCTTTGGCTCGCCTGGAAGGGCTTCGGTTTCCAGGGCGGCTGGCTGCACGCCAAGATCCTCGCCGTGCTGCTGCTTTCGGGTCTGCACGGCTATCTCGCCGGCGCGGTGAGAAAATTTGCCGAGGACAAGAACGAAAAGCCGGCGAGGCACTGGCGGATCGTCAATGAACTCCCCACATTGCTGATGATCGTCATCGTCATCCTGGTCATCGTGAAGCCGTTCTGAGGCTTCCCCACACCCGGCAAAAGGCGGCTTGCTCTTTCAGGCGACCGACGATAAAAGACGGGTCTTCCTTCCCGTCATGCGCCGCCCCTTTCTCGCTTTCGGCCGCGCCCGGCATTTGTCGCATCCAGCCGATTTTTTCTCCCCAAAGCCTACCCAGAGTCCATCTAATGCAAGAAATGAAACTCGCAGAGTTCAAGAATAAGAAGCCGCCGGAGCTGATCGCTTACGCCGAATCGCTCGAGGTGGAGAACGCCAGCGTCATGCGCAAGCAGGAGCTGATGTTCGCGATCCTGAAGAAGCTCGCCATCCAGGATGTCGAGATCATCGGCGAAGGCGTGGTCGAGGTGCTGCAGGACGGTTTCGGCTTCCTGCGCTCGGCCAACGCCAATTACCTGCCAGGTCCCGACGATATCTACATTTCACCGTCGCAGATCAGGCGCTTTTCGCTGAAGACCGGCGACACGGTCGAAGGGCCGATCCGCAGCCCGAAGGAAGGCGAGCGTTATTTCGCGCTGCTCAAGGTCAACACCATCAATTTCGATGATCCGGAGAAGATCCGGCACAAGATCCACTTCGACAATCTGACGCCGCTCTACCCGACCTCGCGGCTGAAGATGGAGGTCGACAATCCCCCGACCAAGGACATCTCGCCGCGTGTGATCGACCTGGTGGCGCCGATCGGCAAGGGCCAGCGCGCGCTGATCAACGCTCAGCCGCGCACCGGTAAGACGGTGCTGTTGCAGAACATCGCGCACTCGATCACCGCCAATCATCCGGAATGCTACCTGATCGTTCTTCTGATCGACGAGCGTCCGGAGGAAGTCACCGACATGCAGCGCTCGGTCAAGGGCGAAGTCATTTCCTCGACCTTCGACGAACCGGCAGCGCGCCATGTGCAGGTCGCCGAAATGGTGATCGAGAAGGCCAAGCGCCTGGTCGAGCATGGGCGCGATGTCGTCATCCTGCTCGATTCGATCACCCGCCTCGGACGCGCCTACAACACCGTGGTGCCGTCATCCGGCAAGGTGTTGACCGGCGGTGTCGACGCCAACGCGCTGCAGCGTCCGAAGCGCTTCTTCGGCGCCGCCCGCAACATTGAGGAAGGCGGGTCGCTGACCATCATCGCCACCGCGCTGATCGACACCGGCAGCCGCATGGACGAAGTCATTTTCGAAGAGTTCAAGGGCACCGGTAACTGTGAAATCCAGCTCGACCGCAAGGTGGCCGACAAACGCATCTACCCGGCGATCGACATCCTCAAGTCCGGGACCCGCAAGGAGGACCTTCTGGTGCCGCGTTCGGATCTGCAGAAGATCTTCGTGCTGCGCCGGATCCTTGCGCCGATGGGAACGACCGATGCGATCGAATTCCTCATCGACAAGCTCAAGCAGACCAAGACCAACGCGGATTTCTTCGATTCGATGAATACCTGATCGGGCGCCGAGGGACCGGTCCTTTCTTCGGCATACAAGGCGGAGCAAGGAGCGAGGCGACGCTGCGCAGAACCCTAAGTCCACGCCGTTGTTTTTTGAGCTTTGCGGCGGTGCAGAATTCCGCACCGCCGCATTCGTCGGAAGCGCCGCGACATAGATCCTGGGTCAAACCGAGGAGACGAAGCTGTTTATTCCCGCCGCAACAGCTTCTCCAACTCGCCCGCATCCGTAACCGCCGGCAGGCATGTCTGTCCGCTGCAGAACCAGGCTCCCGGCTTGTCCGTCGGCGGCAGCACGCCGCCCGGCAAAAGCGGTTGATTCGCTTCCGTACCGATGGGCAGTACGACATCGACCCGGCGTGGATCGGAACTTCGATTCGCCACCGGAACAAGGCTTGAGGAATCAAGCTTGTCTATGATGACGAGCTTCAGCGGTTCGAGCGCCAGCGCGCACGCGTTGATGATGCCGGCCTGGCCGTAGGCTTGCTGCGCGGCGCGACCCATGGCGTGTTCGGCTGTCGTCCATGCCTTTGCCCAAAGATGGTGATCGCCGGTAAGGGACGAGAGCCGGACCAGCGCCTCGACGATCTGGCCGGTGGCGGAGGGGATTGCCTCATCGACATCGCCGCGGATACGGATCGGCACATCGACGCTGTCGGACGCCGTCAGATAATAGCCGGTCTTTTCAGGATCCTGATGCCAGCGGTCGAGCCGATCGATGAACTGCCGGGCATGGTCCATATAGGCAGAACTGCCGGTTGCCTCGAACAGCGCGATCGCCGCGTTGGTCATGGCGGCATAGTCGCTCGACAGCGCCGGGAAAAGCTTCTTGTCGCCGAGCATCGAGTGCGGCAGGCGGCCGTCCTTGCTGGCTTCGACGATGTGGGCGAAGGCCTTGACGGCGGCGTCCACCCAGTCGGCTCGCCCGAAGGAGCGGCCCGCTTCCGCGAGGGCCGCAATCATCAATCCGTTCCAATCGGTAAGCGCCTTGCCGTCGCGGCCGGGCCTGACGCGATTTTCTCTGGCAGCTAGCAAATTCGCCTTCAGCGCTGCGAGCTGAGCGTCATCGCTGATTCCCTGGCGCTGCTGTGCCTCGCTGTGGCGGATGATGGGCTTGCCTTCCCAGCCATGCGGAGCGGCGAGCTCGAAATATTGGAAGAAGCGAGCGGAATCAGCACCGAGTGCGGCTTCAACCTCTTCCCCGCTCCAGGTGTAGAACAACCCCTCCGCGCCTTCGCTATCGGCATCGAGGCTGGCGGCGAAGGCGCCGCCCTCGACGCGCATTTCCCGCAGCAGCCAGGCCACGGTTTCCTCGATTCGCTTGCGAAACAACTCATTGCCTGTTGCCGCGAAGGCCCAATTGCACATGCGGATGAGCTGGGCGTTGTCGTAAAGCATCTTCTCGAAATGCGGGACCAGCCATTCGGCATCGGTCGAGTAACGGCTGAGACCGCCGCCGACATGGTCGTAGATGCCGCCGGCGAGCATTTTTTCCAGGCTGATGAGCACGGCGTCGCGATGGGCGGTCTGGCCGTCGCGCAGCCAGGACAGCCACAGACTGTGCATGAAGGGCGCGTTGGGGAATTTCGGCGCGCCGCGCAAGCCGCCGAGATCGGGGTCGATCATGCCCTCGATGCGGCCGGCAAGATCGGCAAGCGTGCCGCGGTCGAGCACCGCCTTTCCCTTCGCGCCGGCCAGCCGCTGCTCGACATGGGTCGTCAGCGCGTCGGCGCTTTGGCCAAGGCTCTCCTGCTTCTCGCGCCAGGCCTTGTCGACCGCCTCCAGCACGTGGACAAAGCCCGGCCGTCCATAGCGCGCCTCGCGCGGAAAATAGGTGCCGCCCCAGAAAGGCTTGCCATCGGGGGTGAGGAACATGGTCAGCGGCCAGCCGCCCTGCTCGCCCATGGCATGGAGTGCCGCCATGTAGATCTGGTCGATATCCGGGCGCTCCTCGCGATCGACCTTGATATTGACGAAGAGGCGGTTCATGACGGCGGCGACGGCATCGTTCTCGAAGCTTTCATGGGCCATGACATGGCACCAGTGGCAGGCGGCATAGCCGATGGACAGCAGGATCGGCCGTCCGAGTTCCTTCGCCTCGGCAAGGGCGGCCGGAGACCAGCCCCGCCAATGCACGGGATTGTCGCTGTGCTGCTGCAGATAGGGGCTGGCCTCTTCGGCAAGCAGGTTTCGCGCGGGCAAGGTCACAATGAGCGGCTCGGCTTGGTTGATGAGCAGGCAATTCCGGGAAAGCTACGGCTGACGTCCGGAACGGCGCCTGAAAGAAGATACCTAGGGTGGTTCGGCAGGTCGGGCAAATGGCAACCTCGAAGGAAAGTATCGTAGCGCTGTCGAGCGGTCGCCTGCCCGCCGGCATCGCCGTAATCCGCATCTCCGGCCCCAAGACTCGATTCGTACTCGAAACGATTGTCGGTGGCGGTATTAAGGATCGCTTTACCACGTTGCGCAAGCTGATGGCAGCGGACGGTTCGGTCATCGATCACGGGCTTGTCGTGTTCTTTCCTGGACCTAGCAGCTTCACCGGCGAGGACGTTGGCGAGTTCCATGTACACGGCAGCCGCGCCGTTGCGGCAAAAATGCTGGAAACGCTCACGGGCTTTGCCGGCGTCAGACATGCCGAGCCTGGCGAATTCACGCGGCGCGCCTTTCTCAACGGCAAGCTCGATCTGGTCGAGACCGAGGCGCTGGCTGACCTCGTCAATGCCGAGACGGAGGCGCAGCGACGCTTTGCCGTGCGTAACGCCGAGGGCGCGCAGAGCGAGCTCTATTCGGGGTGGCGCCGGCGGTTGATCCATGCTCGAGCAATGATCGAGGCGGAAATCGACTTCGCTGACGAGGAGGATGTGCCGGGTTCGGTCTCGAAGGCAGTCTGGACCGATGTGGCGGCGATGGCCGACGAGATCGAACGCCACATTCAGGGGTTCAGGTCGGCCGAGATCATTCGCGATGGCTTCGAGGTCGTCATCCTCGGCGCGCCGAATGCCGGCAAGTCCAGTCTGTTCAACGCCCTGGCCCAACGCGAGGCGGCAATCGTCACCGACGAGCCAGGCACCACGCGCGACCTGCTGGAGGTGGTGCTGGACCTCCACGGGATGAGAGTGCGGGTGGTCGATACGGCAGGCCTGCGCGAGGCCGCCGGCAAGGTGGAGACGATCGGCATCGAACGAGCGCGTGCCAAGGCCGGTGGCGCCGACCTGGTTTTGCTGCTGGAGGATATGGTCGATCCACAGCCCGTCGGCGCGGTTCCGACAGGTGTTCCGCTCCTGAGGATCGGGACCAAAACCGATCTCATGGGAGCGCGTAGAGGGGCCTATGATTTGGCCATCTCTTCCAAGGAAGGTATCGGAATTTCGGAACTGCTGGACGAGATTGCGGGTCGCGCCGCTGCCGCAGTCGGAGGGGCCGGTGATATCTTGCCGTCGAGGCTCCGCCATGTCGAGCTGCTGGAGGAGGCGAAGGATTTTCTCTTGGCGGCGCTGTCGGGGCAAAGCCTGGAGCTGCGCGCGGAAGAGTTGCGGGTGGCCACGGACCGGCTTGGGCGAATTATCGGCGCTGTCGATGTCGAGGATATGCTCGACGTCATCTTTTCCCAGTTCTGCATCGGCAAGTGATTTACGTGGGACGCGGGGCGGCTGTGCGCTCCGGATGATTCACGTGAAACAACGGCAGGATGCGGCGGATGGTGTTTCACGTGAAACGAGTCCGGGCTCCAGACGCGTCGCGTGCTAGCCAAACGGCGCTGCTCCTCATTGCCTGCCTCGTAGAAGGCGAGGACGGCTGGCCACTAAAGCAACGGCGCTGATTCGCAGCGCTTGAGAAGTGAAAAATCGTCTGTGGGATAAGCGCCTTCCTTCCTTCGGGACGAAGTCGGACAGGCAGACCACTGGCACGCAGCCCCATCCCCGGCGATCACCTCCGCAACGGACTGCATCCTTGACAGCGGAGGCTGGCGGGGACATGTGTCAAAGCATCTCTGAAACGGATTCTTGCAATGACCAATCACTATGACGTGGTGGTGGTGGGCGGCGGCCATGCCGGATGCGAAGCGGCGGGCGCGGCTGCGCGCGCTGGCGCCAGGACGGCGCTGGTGACGCTGCGCTTCGAGACGATCGGCGTCATGTCCTGCAACCCGGCCATCGGTGGCCTCGGCAAGGGTCATCTCGTGCGCGAGATCGACGCCATGGACGGGTTGATGGGCCGCATTGCGGACGCTGCAGGCATCCAATTCCGCCTGCTGAACCGCCGCAAGGGCCCGGCGGTGCGTGGGCCGCGGACCCAGGCCGACCGCAAGCTCTATCGTCTTGCCATGCAGGCGGCGATCCGCGAGCAGGCCAATCTCGACGTGGTGGAAGGCGAAGTCCTGGACCTCGAGATCGAGGACGGTCGGGTTGCGGCCGTGCTGGTCTCCGGTGACAGGCGGCTCGCCTGCGGCGCCGTGGTGCTGACGACCGGCACGTTCCTGCGCGGGCTGATCCATATAGGAGAGAGGAAGATCGTCGCCGGCCGGATGAACGAGCAGGCGAGCCATGGGCTCTCGGCGACGATGGCGCGGGCCGGTTTCAAGCTCGGGCGGCTGAAGACCGGGACGCCCCCTCGCCTCGACGGCCGCACCATCGATTGGGCCTCGCTGGAAGGCCAGGCCGCAGACGATCAGCCGGTGCCGTTCTCGCTGATGACAGACCGCATCGCGAACCCGCAGATCAACTGCGGTATCACACGCACTACGCAGGCGACACATGAGTTGATTCGCCTCAATTTGAAGCGTTCGGCGATGTATTCTGGCTCGATCGAAGGCGTTGGGCCGCGCTACTGTCCCTCGATCGAGGACAAGATCGTCAAGTTCGGCGACCGCGAGGGTCACCAGATCTTCCTCGAGCCGGAGGGCCTCGACGACGACACCGTCTATCCGAACGGCATCTCGACCTCGCTGCCGGAAGAGGTGCAGCTCGACATGTTGAAGACGATTCCCGGGCTGGAACGGGCGACGATGCTGCAGCCGGGATACGCCATCGAATATGACCATGTCGACCCGCGCGAGCTCAAGCCGACGCTGGAGACGAAACGCGTCGCCGGGCTTTTTTTGGCGGGGCAGATCAACGGCACCACCGGCTACGAGGAAGCCGGCGCGCAGGGCCTGCTTGCCGGCATCAACGCCGCGCGCAGGGCATCGTCAAGCGAGTCAGTCGTGCTCAGCCGCACCGAAGCCTATGTCGGCGTGATGATCGACGACCTCACCAGCCGCGGCATCGCCGAACCCTATCGCATGTTCACTTCGCGGGCGGAGTTCCGGCTTTCGCTGCGCGCCGACAATGCCGACGAGCGGCTGACGCCGCTGGCCGACCGCTTGGGGATCGTCTCCTCCGAGCGGATGCAACGTTTCGGCGCGGTCAGTGTGAAGCTCGACGCTGCCCGCGCGCTGGCAAAGTCGATCGCCTTCACGCCGAATGAAGCCGCGCGGCATGGACTGGAGATCAACCGGGACGGCGTTCGGCGTTCGGCCTACGACCTTCTCGCCTATCCCGGCGTCGACATGGCCTGGCTGACGCGGATCGAGCCACGGTTTGGCGAACTCGACCCCAACACGGCAGAGCGGCTTGAGACCGAGGCGAAATATTCCGTCTATCTCGAGCGCCAACAGGCTGACGTGGCGCAGATCAGGCACGAGGAATCGCGGCTCATTCCGGAGACCATCGACTTCGCGGACGTGCCAGGCCTTTCCAATGAGCTGAAGCAGAAGATGAAGGCACGCCGGCCGCGCTCGATTGCCGACGCGCAGCGCATGGAAGGGATGACGCCAGCGGCTCTGGCGATCATTGTCGCGCATGTTCGCAATGCCGAGCTGGCTGCACGAAGGTCGGTCGCGTGAGTGGCGATGCCTGGGCGGACCTGCAGAAGGCAGCGGGTCCGGTTTCACGTGAAACATTCGAGCGGCTGCAGGCCTTCGAGCGGCATTTTCAAAAATGGAACCGCAGCATCAATCTGGCGGCGCCATCGACGCTAGACAACGTCTGGCGCCGCCACATCCTGGACAGCGCCCAGCTTGCGCGAATCGCGCCGACCGCAATGCGCTGGGTCGACCTCGGCTCGGGCGGCGGCTTTCCCGGATTGGTACTCGGTTTTCTGCTTGCAGAGCGGCCGGGCGCCACGATCGATCTGGTTGAAAGCAACCGCAAGAAGGCGTCGTTCCTGCAATCGGTCGTCGGCCAATTCGGCCTACCGGCGCGCGTGCTGGCGCGACGCATCGATGACAGCTATCCACTTGTTTCTGCACCGGAAGTCGTTACCGCGCGGGCATTGACGGCGCTTCCGGACCTGCTCGATCTTGCCGCACCCTGGCTGACCAAGGGCGCGCGTTCGCTTTTTCACAAAGGCCGGGATTACCGGGCCGAAGTGGAAGAAAGCGCTCACCGCTGGACCTTCGATCTGGTAGAACATCCAAGCATGACAGACGCTCATGGCGTCATTCTGGAAATCACCGATCTGCACCCGGCGACCCCGCAATGAATCACTGGCATCGACCCATGAAAACTGGACCGCGTATCATCACCGTTGCCAACCAGAAGGGTGGCGTCGGCAAGACGACCACGGCGATCAATCTGGCGACGGCGCTGGCCGCGATCGGGGAGCGCGTGCTGATCGTCGACCTCGATCCGCAGGGCAATGCCAGCACCGGGCTCGGCATCGAACGCAAGGATCGCACCGTCTCGTCCTATGACGTGCTGACCGGCGAGCTCGAGCTGGAGGCGGCCGCGGTGCCGACGGCGGTGCCGGGCTTGTCCATCGTGCCCTCAACCCTCGATCTGCTCGGCATCGAAATGGAGATCGCCTCGGCGCCAGACCGGGTGCTGCGCCTGCGCAATGCGCTGCGTGCGGCAGCCGCGCGCGCGGCGCCGTTCGGCTATGTGCTGATCGACTGCCCGCCGTCGCTCAATCTTTTGACTTTGAATTCAATGGCGGCGGCCGATTCCGTTCTGGTGCCGCTGCAATGCGAGTTCTTCGCGTTGGAAGGCCTTAGCCAATTGCTCGAAACGGTCGAGCAGGTGCGCGGCACGATCAATCCTGACCTCACCATCCAAGGCATCGTGCTCACCATGTTCGATGGCCGCAACAACCTCGCCAACCAGGTGGTGCAGGATGTGCGCGCGCATATGGGCGACAAGGTCTATGAGACGATCATCCCGCGCAACGTTCGCGTTTCCGAGGCGCCTTCCTACGGCAAGCCGGCAATCCTTTACGACCTCAAATGTTCCGGCAGCCAGGCCTATCTGCAGCTTGCCTCGGAAGTGATCCGCCGCGAGCGCAAGCTGCGCGCCGCCTGAATAGCGCAGGCCGAATTTCACTAATCAGTAGCCGATTCGACTCCAAAACGATCTGGACGGAATAATGAGCGAAGACCAATCGAGAAAAAGACTGGGCCGCGGCCTCGCGGCGCTGATCGGCGAGATCGATCGTCCCGTCGCGCCCGAAAAGCCGAGCGCGGTCGCGGCGGATGGCAAGGTGCCGATCGAGTTCGTCAGTCCGAACCCGAAGAACCCGCGCCGGCATTTCGGCGACGCCGAACTCACCGACCTCGCCCAGTCGATCCGAGAGCATGGCGTGGTGCAGCCGGTGGTGGCGCGGCCCTCGCCGTCGCAGCCCGGCCGCTACGAGATCATCGCCGGCGAGCGGCGCTGGCGCGCCGCGCAGCGCGCAGGGCTGACCGAAATCCCGCTCATCGTGCGCGACGTCAACGACCGCACCGCGCTGGAGCTCGCAATCATCGAGAACGTGCAGCGCGCCGATCTCAATCCGGTCGAAGAAGCGCAGGGCTATCAGCAGCTGATCGACGAGCATGGCTACACGCAGGCCGATCTCGGCCAGGTGATCGGCAAGAGCCGCAGTCATGTCGCCAACACGCTGAGGCTCCTGAAGCTGCCTGACGTCATCCGCGACATGCTGGTCGACGGCGCGTTGTCGGCCGGCCATGCCCGCACGCTGGTCACAGCCGGCGATCCGGCGGGGCTCGCCAAGCGCATCGTCGAGGAGGGGCTTTCGGTGCGCCAGGCCGAGGCGTTGGCGCAAATGCCCGCGGGACCGACACCCGCCAAAGTAAGGTCCGCGCCGAGCGCGCCGGAAAAGGATCCCGACACGCTGGCCTTGGAAAAGCTGATGACCGACACGATCGGCATGATTGTCTCGATCGAGCATAAGGCCAAGGGCGGCACGCTGCGGGTCGACTACCGGTCGCTGGATCAGCTCGATGAGTTGTGCCGGCGGCTGAAGGACGACCGATAAATTGCTGATTTACATGAAAT
The DNA here is from genome assembly GCF_003952605.1 of Mesorhizobium sp. M1A.F.Ca.IN.022.06.1.1. Lineage (NCBI taxonomy): Bacteria > Pseudomonadati > Pseudomonadota > Alphaproteobacteria > Hyphomicrobiales > Phyllobacteriaceae > Mesorhizobium > Mesorhizobium sp. M1A.F.Ca.IN.022.06.1.1. Next base: position 3,195,320 of record NZ_CP034455.1, read on the forward strand.
TAGCCGACTAATAAAGTTCTCGATTAAGTTTAGATCTCGGCTGATATATTGGTGATAGGCACAACAAGGGGGCCGGCCGCTGCGCCGGCCTCTTCTTTTTTGCGGCGCCCGCGATAGCCGAAGGCGCCGGCCAATCGCCTCACAGGGGGAGGTTGGCTGATCGCCTACCTCTGCGCCAATCTCGCGCTTTCCACCGCGATGCCGAGCAGCGCCTGACGGGCCAGCGCCTTCGACAGGTCGGGCCGCTTGCGCGTCTGCAGCACAGCCGTCTGCAGCCGGTTCAGCGCGCGGCCGAGGGCTTCGCTGTTCCAGCGCTCGAGCGTCTTTTCCACCAGCTTGCGGCGCGAGAAGAAGACCGGCGGGCGCGCTCCCGCCACGACCGAGGCGGCATTGCGGCCGCCGGATTCCATCTGGCCGCGCATGACCTGGATCGCCTGCAATTGCCGCATCGCCGAGGACAGCACCAGGAAGGGATGGCCGCCGGACGCACAATGCCGGGTGAAGGCAATGTCGAAATCTCCGACCTTGCCGTCGAGCATCGCGTCGACCGCACCGTCGAAGGAGGCGCCGGAGACATCGCCGGACAAGGCGTTGACGTCGTCGAGGTCGATCTCCTTCTTGCCATGGGCGTAGAGCACCAGCTTGTCGATCTCGCCGCGCGAGGCCAGACGGTCGCCGCCGAGATTGCGGCGCAGCGCCTGGCGGGCGTCGAGCGTCATCGACATGCCGGCCTTGCGCAGCTCGTCGTCGATCACCGTGTCGAGATCGCGGGCCTCGTCGGCATAGCAGGGCAAGGCGATGGCGTTCCCGGCTGCCTCGACGATGGCCCGCAGGCCAGTGCCCTTCTTCAGGTCGCCCGCCTCGATGAGGATGAGAGCATCCGGCGCCGGCTCCGCCGTCAGCGCCTTGATGTCGTCGGCCAGCGCCTTCTGGCCGCTGGCGTTGCGGACCCAAAGCAGCCGCCGGTCGGAAAACATCGGCACGGTGCGCGCCTCGTCGAGCAGACGGCCTTCGTCGCGATCGACTTCCGCGCCATCCAGCTTGACCACTGAGAAAGGGTCGTCGAGCGGCAGCCCGGTCTTCAACGCGAAGGTCTTGGCCCGCTCGGCGACCAGGCCACGATCGGGGCCGTAAAGCAGGACGATGGCCATGGCCGGGTCCGGCCGCGCCAGCCACGAATCGACCTCGTATCCCTTCTTCTGTGCCATGCGGGGTGAGTTAGCATGAGGCGGAGACGGAGTGAACGGAGAAGCGGCCGGCCTCTCTTCATCCTCGGGCTTGACCCGAGGATCCATGCCGTGACTTTTGCCGGGGAGCGCCAGGGTGCAGAATATTCTCTAACCGCCGCAACGCGTTGACGTCGCGGCATAGATTCCAGGGTCTGCGCGCGTCGCTCCGCTCCTTGCTCCGCCCTGGAATGACGATCCTGAAGCAGAGTCTGTCACGCCCCTCTGCCCTGCCGAGCATCTCCCCCACGACGGTAGAGATTAGCTGCGTCGGCCGGCGCGCATGCCTTGATTGTCTTTTGTGGCGGCAAACGCTCCGCAAACTTCCGCCAAATTGCGCGACGCTTGCAAACATCGACAAGAAATTTCGGCGCCATATCTGCATCTTATCGGCCATGTGCCGCATCGGCTCGACGAGGCTGATGACCGGGGGGACGGCCGCCATCTCGCCCGATGAAATGGCGGCGCGGATGTGCAAGTATCGCACCGGCAACATTGGAGGACGAAGGTCATGGCCGATGCTGGAATGTTGCGCTTTCATGTTCCCGAGCCCGAGGTTCGGCCCGGCGGCACGCCCGACTTCTCGAATGTGACAATTCCCAAGGCCGGTTCGGTGCCGCGGCCGGAGGTCGATGTCGATCCGCGCACCATCCGCGACATGGCCTTCTCCATCATCCGCGTGCTTAACCGCGCCGGCGAAGCGGTCGGGCCATGGGCCGGGCTGCTCACCGACGAGGAACTGCTCGAAGGCCTGCGCCATATGATGGCGCTCAGGACCTTCGATGCGCGCATGCAGATGGCGCAGCGCCAGGGCAAGACCTCTTTCTACATGCAGCATCTGGGCGAAGAGGCGGTGAGCTGCGCCTTCCGCAAGGCACTCAAGCCTGGCGACATGAATTTCCCGACCTATCGGCAGGCTGGCCTGCTCATCGCCGACGGCTATCCGATGGTTGCGATGATGAACCAGATCTATTCCAACGAGGCCGATCCGCTGAAGGGCCGGCAGCTGCCGATCATGTACTCCTCGAAGGAGCACGGCTTCTTCTCGATCTCCGGCAATCTGGCGACGCAGTACATTCAGGCGGTCGGCTGGGCGATGGCCTCGGCGATCTCCAACGATTCCCGCATCGCCGCGGCCTGGATCGGCGACGGCTCGACCGCGGAATCCGATTTCCATGCGGCGCTGGTCTTCGCCTCGACCTACAAGGCGCCGGTCGTGCTCAATGTCGTCAACAACCAGTGGGCCATCTCCACCTTCCAGGGCATTGCCCGCGGCGGCTCCGGCACTTTCGCCGCGCGCGGTCTCGGCTTCGGCATCCCGTCGCTGCGCGTCGACGGCAACGACTATCTCGCCGTCCATGCGGTAGCCAAATGGGCGATCGAGCGGGCGCGTCGCAATCTCGGGCCGACACTGGTCGAATATGTCACCTATCGCGTCGGCGCGCATTCGAGCTCGGACGATCCGTCGGCCTACCGGCCGAAGGCGGAATCGGACGCCTGGCCGCTCGGCGACCCGATCATCCGGCTGAAGAACCATCTCATCCACAAGCAAGTCTGGACGGAACAGCGCCACATCCAGGCGGAAGCCGAGATCCTCGAAACCGTGATCGCGGCGCAGAAGGAAGCCGAAAGCCACGGCACGCTGCATGCCGGCGGCAAGCCGTCGACGCGCGACATGTTCGAGGGCGTCTATGCCGAAACACCGCCGCATCTCAGGCGTCAACGCCAGCAGGCGGGGGTCTGATCGATGCCCAGACGCACCATGATCGAGGCGATCCGCGACGCCATGGATGTCTCGATGGCGCGAGACGAGCGCGTCATCGTCTATGGCGAGGATGTCGGCTTCTTCGGCGGCGTGTTCCGCTGCACGCAGGGCCTGCAGGCCAAATACGGCAAGAACCGCTGCTTCGATGCGCCGATCAGCGAATCCGGCATTGTCGGCTCGGCGATCGGCATGGCCGCCTATGGGCTGAGGCCCTGCGTCGAGGTGCAGTTCGCCGACTATGTCTATCCGGCTTACGACCAGATCGTCTCGGAGGCGGCGCGGCTGCGCTATCGCTCCAACAACGATTTCACCTGCCCGATCGTCGTCAGGATGCCGACCGGCGGTGGCATCTTCGGCGGCCAGACGCACAGCCAGAGCCCGGAAGCGCTGTTCACGCATGTCTCCGGCCTCAAGACAGTGGTGCCGTCCAATCCGCATGACGCCAAGGGGCTATTGATCGCCGCGATCGAGGATCCGGACCCGGTCATCTTCCTGGAACCGAAGCGGCTCTACAACGGCCCCTTCGACGGCCATCACGACAACCCGGTGACGCCTTGGTCGAAGCACGAGCTCGGCGAGGTGGCGGATGGCCATTACACCGTACCGCTCGGCAAGGCGGCGATCCGCCGGCAAGGCTCGGCGGTCACCGTGCTCGCCTACGGCACCATGGTCTATGTCGCGCAGGCCGCGGCCGCGGAAACCGGCATCGATGCCGAAATCATCGACCTCAGGACGCTCCTGCCGCTCGACCTCGACACGATCGTCACCTCGGTGAAGAAGACCGGGCGCTGCGTCGTCGTGCATGAGGCGACGCTGACCTCCGGCTTCGGCGCCGAGCTCGCGGCGCTGGTGCAGGAGAACTGCTTCTACCATCTGGAGGCGCCAGTGGCGCGGGTCGCCGGCTGGGACACGCCCTATCCGCATGCGCAGGAGTGGGAGTATTTCCCCGGCCCCGCGCGGGTCGGGCGCGCGCTCGTCGAGACCATGGAAGCCTGAGGGGGCCGGACGATGGGCGAATATGTCATCAAGCTTCCCGATGTCGGCGAAGGCGTCGCCGAGGCCGAGCTTGTCGAATGGCATGTCAAGATCGGCGACCTGGTGCGCGAGGATGCGGTGCTGGCGGCCGTCATGACCGACAAGGCGACCGTCGAGATCCCCTCGCCGGTCGATGGCGAGATCCTCTGGCTCGGCGCCGAGATCGGCGACACGGTGGCGATCGGCTCGCCGATCGTGCGGCTCAAAATCGCCGGCGAAGGCAACGTGAAAGCAGGCAGCGGTGCCAAGGCCGCGCCGAAGGCAGAAGCGCCGGCCGAGCCCGTGGAGGCAAAGTCCCAACCGCTGTCGGACGCCTCGAAAGCGGCGCCGAAACCGGCACAGATCCCGGCCCAGCCTTCCGTCGCGGCACCGAAGGCTGGGCGCCCGGCGTCCGTCATCGGCGCGCCGCGCGCGGAAGGCGAAAAGCCGCTGGCTTCTCCTGCCGTCCGACTGCGCGCCAAGGAAGCCGGCATCGATCTGCGCCAGGTTGCAGGCAGCGGTCCGGCCGGGCGCATCAGCCATGAGGACATCGAGGCCTTCCTGGCGCGCGGCCCGCAGCTTGCCCGCGCCACCGGCCTTGCCCGCAAGGAAGGCATCGAGGACATCAAGGTCGTCGGGCTGCGGCGCAAGATCGCCGAGAAGATGGCGCTCGCAAAGTCGCACATTCCCCATATCACCTATGTCGAGGAGATCGACGTCACGGCGCTGGAAGAACTGCGCGCGGCGCTCAACAAAGAGAAGCGGCAAGACCGGCCGAAGCTGACGCTGCTGCCGTTCCTGATGCGGGCAATGGTCAAGGCGATCGCCGATCAGCCGAACCTCAACGCGCTGTTCGACGACGAGGCCGGCGTTATTCACCAACACGCGGGCATCCATGTCGGCATCGCCGCCCAGACGCCGACCGGGCTCGTCGTGCCGGTGGTCAAGCATGCCGAGGCGCGCGACCTCTGGGAAAGCGCCGCCGAGATCAACCGGCTTGCCGACGCGGCCAAGTCCGGCACGGCGACGCGCGATGAGCTTTCCGGCTCGACCATCACCATCACCTCGCTCGGGGCGATGGGCGGCGTGGCGACCACGCCGGTCATCAATTATCCGGAAGTGGCGATCGTCGGCGTCAACAAGATCATGGTGCGGCCGGTATGGGACGGCGCGCAGTTCCTTCCGCGCAAGATTATGAATCTGTCGTCCAGCTTCGACCATCGCGTCATCGACGGCTGGGACGCCGCGGTTTTCGTGCAGCGGATCAAGGCGTTGCTTGAGACGCCGGCGCTGATCTTCGTGGAATAGTCGTATGGATACGGACGACGTTGCCCCCTCGTCATCCTCGGGCTTGACCCGAGGATCCATGCCGCGACCTCGCCCGAAGGGCGCGGCGGACCAGAATTCTGGACCGTTGCAACGCCTTCACGTCACGGCATGGATCCTGGGGTCTACGCGCGTCGCTACGCTCCTTGCTCCGCCCCAGGATGACGAGATTCCACGGATATCGACCAATCGCCACGGTCTGCGTTCGCCAGGCCCTAACCCTCTGCCAAAATCCCCGTGCTCAGCAACGAGAAGCCCATGAAAGAGATCTCCTGCAAGCTGCTCGTCATCGGCGCCGGTCCGGGCGGCTATGTCTGCGCCATCCGCGCCGGGCAACTCGGCGTCGACACGGTGATCGTCGAGTTCGGCAAGCCGGGCGGCACCTGCCTCAATGTCGGCTGCATCCCGTCCAAGGCGCTCATTCACGCGGCGGAAGAGTTCGAGAAGGTCGCGCACATGGCCGGCGGCAAGGGGCCGCTCGGCATCGCGGTCGCCCCGCCGACGCTCGACCTGACCAAGACGGTCGCATGGAAGGACGGTATCGTTAGCCGGCTAAACAGCGGCGTCGCTGGGCTGCTGAAGAAAGCCAAGGTCAAGACAGTGCAGGGCTGGGCGACGTTCTGCGACGGCAAGACCGTCGAGGTCGAGACCGAGACGGGAAGCCAGGTGATCCGCGCCGAGGCGGTGGTGATCGCCAGCGGCTCGGTGCCGGCCGAACTGCCGTTCCTGCCCTTCGGCGGCCCGGTCATCTCGTCGACCGAAGCGCTGGCGCTGAGCGAGGTGCCGGACAAGCTCGCCGTCGTCGGCGGCGGCTATATCGGGCTCGAGCTCGGCATGGCCTTCGCCAAGATGGGCGCCAAGGTCGCCGTGGTCGAAGCCCTGCCGCGCGTGCTTGCGCAATATGATGCCGAGCTGACGCGGCCGGTGCTGAAGCGGCTCGGCGAGCTCGGCATCGAGGTGATGCTGGGTGCAAAGGCCAAGGGGCTGTCGACCAAGGGCGATGCGCTGCTGGTCGAGACGGCAGATGGCAAGAACGCCAAGATCGCCGCCGACAGGGTCCTGGTGACGGTGGGGCGCAAGCCGCTCACCGAGGGCTGGGGGCTGGAGCAGATCGACCTCGATATGGTCGGAAGATTCATCCGCATCGACGACCAGTGCCGCACCTCGATGCGGGGCATCTACGCTATCGGCGATGTCACCGGAGAGCCGATGCTGGCGCACCGGGCGATGGCGCAGGGCGAGATGGTGGCCGAGATCGTCGCCGGCCACAAACGAGGCTGGGACAAGCGCGCGATCCCGGCGATCTGCTTCACCGATCCCGAGCTGGTCACCGCCGGCCTGTCGCCGGACGAGGCGAAGGCGCTCGCCGGCGAGATCAAGATCGGACATTTTCCGTTCGCAGCCAACGGCCGCGCCATGACCAGGCAAGGCGAGGACGGGTTCGTGCGCATCGTCGCCCGCGCGGACAACCATCTGGTGCTGGGCATCCAGGCGGTCGGGCAGGGCGTTTCGGAATTGGCCGCGGCCTTTGGCCTTGCGCTCGAAATGGGCGCGCGGCTGGAGGATATAGCAGGCACCATTCATGCGCATCCGACCCAGGGCGAGGGCTTCCAGGAAGCGGCGCTGAAGGCGCTCGGGCACGCGCTGCATGTTTAGAGGGAGCGGGATCTCCCCCCTTGAGGGGGAGATGGCCGGCAGGCCAGAGGGGGTCGCCGCGCGTGAAGCGCCGACTTCCGTCTTTGGCTTTCACATGCGCTGCACTGGTTGAGAGGACCCCCCTCTGTCGCCTTTGGCGACATCTCCCCCTCAAGGGGGAGATCACAAAGCTCAGCCCGCCAGGCGGCTCGCCGTCTCGTGCTGGGCGTAGGCGCGGCCGAAGCGGTTGGCCAGAAATGCGTCGAGCGCGATGTCTTCCTGCCGGACGAAACCTTTCGCCGGCAGCGTGCCGTCGGCCAGCATGTCGAGCACGGCGCAGATGCCGGAGGCGGTGGTGATCTGGATGGCGCTGCGCACGACGTTGCCGACGCGGTGCGAATAGATCTTGTTGGCGTAGGTCTCCTGCAGCAGGCGGCCGTTGCGGCGGCCCGAGACGGTGACGAAGACGATGACGACATCCTGCAGCGTCGCCGGTAGGGCGCTCTCGAAAATGTCCTTCAGCACGTCGCGGCGGTGGCGCAGCCCGAGGTCGTTGAGCAGCGCCTTCATGATGGCGGCATGACCGGGATAGCGGATGGTGCGGTAGTTCAGCGTCCGCACCTTGCCTTTCAGCGTCTCGGCCAGAGTGCCGAGTCCGCCGGAGGTGTTGAAGGCCTCGTAGGTGACGCCGTCGAGCGAGAATTCCTCGCGCTCCTCCAGCGGGGGCACCTCGACCAGCTCGCCCTCGACGATCGCCTCGCAAGGCTCGCAATATTCGTTGATGACGCCGTCGGTGCTCCAGGTGAGGTTGTAGTTCAAAGCGTTCGACGGATATTGCGGCAGCGCGCCGACGCGCATGCGCACGCTTTCCAGCGTGTCGAAGCGGCTGGCCAGATCGTTGGCGACGATCGAAATGAAGCCCGGCGCCAGGCCGCATTGCGGGATGAAGGCGCTCTTGCCCTCGCGCGCCAGCTCCTTGACCCGACGGGTGCTGGCGACGTCCTCGGTGAGGTCGAGATAATGCACGCCCGCCTTCGCCGCAGCCTCGGCGATGCGGGTGGTGAGGTGGAAGGGCGCGGCGCTCAGCACGGCGAATTTGCCGGCAAGCGCTGCCTCAAGCGCGCCGGGCACGGCGATGTCGAGCTCCTTGCTCTCGACGCCGGCCGGCAATTCGGCTGCGGCGAGCTGGGCCGCCGAGCGGTCGACCACCGTGACGCGGTAGTCTCCCGTGGTGGTAAGCATTTCAGCGATGGTCGAGCCGATCTTGCCGGCGCCGACGACAACAATGTTTTTCATGACGATACCCCTGCCAGTTCGAATTGGCAGGAATCATCGCAGCTTGCCTGTCGAAAGGAAGCTCGGAATCTGGCAAAGTGAAGCTGAACATAGCGCAATTTGCCGAAGGGTTTCGTCGAAATGATCAGTGAAGCTGAACAGGCCCTGCTGACGCTGCTGCGCGCCAACGCGCGCGCCTCCACCGCCGAGCTGGCGAGAAAGCTCGGCGTGTCGCGCACCACGGTGCAGAGCCGGATCGAGCGGCTGGAGCAGCGCGGCATCATCGCCGGCTACGGCGTCAGGCTGTCGCCCGACTATGAGCAGGGTCTGGTCAAGGCGCATGTGCTGCTCACCGTCACGCCGAAACTCGCCGACAAGGTGGTGCGTAGCCTGGAGGCGATGCCGCCGGTCCGGACGGTGCATTCGGTGAGCGGCAATTTCGACATGATCGTCATCGTCGACGCGCCGTCGATCCGCGATCTCGACGCGCTGCTCGATCAGATCGGGGCAATGGAGGGAGTAGAGCGGACGTCGTCGTCGATCATCTTGTCGACGCGGGTTGATCGGTGAGGGCAGCGAAACTGCCAATCTCCCCCCAAGTGAGGGAGATGGCCGGCAGGCCAGAGGAGGTCGCCTCGCGTGGAGCGCCAACTCCATCTGCCGGCAGCAGGCCGAGCCCAGTCGGACCGACCCCCTCTGGCCGCTTTGCGGCCATCTCCCCCTCGAGGGGGAGATTGGCGCTACGCCCTCCGTCTCTCCGGCCCGTTGTCCAGCCACTCCAGATCGTCCGGCGACAGCGCAATATCCAGCGCCTTGAGGCTGTCCTCCAGCTCATCCAGCGTGCGCGGGCCGATCAGCGGAACGGACGGGAAAGGCTGCGCCAGGACATAGGCGAGCGCGACATGGATCGGGCTTTTGCCGAGCCTGCTTGCAAGTTCGATGGCGCGGTCGCGGCGGCCGAAGTTCTTTTCCGAATACCAGACCCGCACCAGCTCTTCATTGTCGGTGCGGTCGCGGCCGGCGCGGTCGGTGAAGAAGCCACGGCCCTGGCTCGACCAGGCGAAGTTGGGCATCTGCCGCGCCGTCAGCCAAGCTTTCCAATCGTCGGTGGAAGAGGTGATGCAGCCGGCCCAGATCGGCTCCAGCATCTCGGCCAGCGAAAAATTGTTGGAAAGCGCGCCCGGCTTCTGCTTGCCGGTGCGTTCGGCATAGGCGATCGCCGCGTCCATACGCTCCATCGTCCAGTTGGAGCCGCCGAACAGGCCGCGGATGCGGCCGGCCTTGACCTCGCGGTCCATGGCATCGACGAACTCGCCGACCGGCACGTCCGGATTGTCGCGATGCATGAAATAGATGTCGACATGGTCGGTCCGCAGCCGGTCGAGCGACTGGGCAAGCTGCTTGCCGATCACATCGGGATAGCAGAGCGGCGTGTGCGCGCCCTTGGCGATGATGACCGACTGCTGGCGCACGCCGCGATTGCTCAGCCATTGCCCGAGCAGCGTCTCGGTGTAGCCGGCGCCATAGACGAAGCCGGTGTCGAACAGGTTGCCGCCGGCTTCGAAATAGGCGTCGAGCAGGATCGAGCCCGAGGAGAAGGTGCGGAAATCCTCGAAGCCGAGCGCCAGCCGCGAGACGGGCTTCGGCAGGCCGGGAATCGCGCGTTTGCCGATGGCGGTGCCGTTGGCGCGCAGCGGCCGGCCGGAGATGGTGTTGACGCGCTTAGCCGGCTTTTCGATCTCGTACTCCAGCCCGACGGCGGCGCGCCATTTGTCGAGAACGCGCAGCGTGCCCAGGCTGTCGGCCCAGCCCATGCCCGGCCAGGCGAATTCCTGGCGGCCGGCCAGGATCGCCTCGCCGGCGGCGTCAACCTCGAAGGAATAGAGGTGGCGGGTCTCGTTGACACTGATCACCTCGCGCGTGCCGCCGGACCGGATCACCTCGATCCGGCCCGGTCCGACATCGCGGTTGCCACCGGCGAACCAGAAGTCCGGCACCTCGATTTGGCCGTTGGTGCCGAAAATGCGCAGGACATTGTCCTGGTTAAGCGAGATGCTGCACGAGACCTCGGCGACGATGCCGCCGGGGAAATGGAGCAGCGCCGAGGCCCATTCATCGACGCCGGACTGGCCGAGATGGGCCGCACCGACGACCTTGTCCGGCTCGAGGAAAGGCTTTCCCGCCGCGGCGCCGGCAATCAGCCGCGCCATCGAGACCGGGTAGCCGCCGACGTCGAGGATGCCGCCGCCGGCCAGCTCGTTGGCGTAGAGCCGGTGCTCCGGCATGAAGCCCGGCATGGCGAAGCCGAAGCTCGACTTGATCGTGCGGACCTCGCCGATGGCGCCCGATTTGATCAGCTCGACGAGCTGCAGCGTCTGCGGATGCAACCGGTACATGAACGCTTCGCCCAGGAAGGTGCCCGCTATTCGCGCCGCATGCATCATGGCGTCGGCCTCGAAGGCGGTGAGCGCCAGCGGCTTTTCGCACAGCACATGCTTGCCGGCTTCTGCCGCCTTGATCGCCCATTCGGCATGGCCTGGATGCGGGATCGAAATATAGACCGCATCGACGTCCTCGTCGGCAAGCAGCGCGTCATAGCCGTCAAGGATGCGCGCGCCCGGAAACGTCTCGGCAAGGCCCGGCTTGCCGGGATTGCGAGCGCCGAGCGCGACCAGCTCGCCGGTGCGCGACTGTGCCAGGCCGCCGGCAAAGGATTTGGCGATGCTGCCGGGTCCGAGAATGCCCCAGCGAATTTTTCCGGATGTCATGTCGAATTCTCCATGCGGTCGCCGCCACGCCTTCGCGATCGGGCAGAAAGGAAAGTCAGCGAATCCTGGCGCCTGTCTTGTCGAAGAGCAGCGAGCGCTCGGCCTTGATCGAGACGGTGAAGTGGTCGCTGCCGGCGCGCTGGCGCCTGGCCTCGCGCTCGATGATCAGCTCCTCCGGCCCGGCATCGGCGTAGACATAGCTGACCGAGCCCAGATGCTCGGCGACGTCGGCCTTGACCGGAATGTCGCAGTCGCCCTCGCCGGCCTCGAAGAAATGCTCCGGCCTGACGCCGAGCACGACTTCCGCGCCGGGCGCCGGCAAGGGGCCGCAGAGCGGCTTGCGCAGCCTGGCGCCGCCATGATTGACGAGCTCGACGGTCGCGGCGCTGTTGGACAAATCGACGACCTTCGCCGCGATGAAATTCATCTTCGGGGAACCGATGAAACCGGCGACGAAGCGGTTGGCCGGATCGTCGTAAAGGTCGAGCGGGGCGCCGATCTGCTCGACATTGCCGGCCTTGAGCACGACGATGCGGTCGGCCAGCGTCATCGCCTCGGTCTGGTCGTGCGTCACATAGATCATGGTGACGCCGAGCTCCTTGTGCAGGCGCGAGATCTCGACCCGCATCTGCACTCGCAGCTCGGCGTCGAGATTCGAAAGTGGCTCGTCGAACAGGAACACCTGCGGCTCGCGCACGATCGCGCGGCCGATGGCGACGCGCTGGCGCTGGCCGCCGGACAATTGCTTCGGCCGGCGCTGCATCAGCTCGTCTATGCAAAGGATTTCGGCGGCGCGCTTGACCCGCCGTTCGGTGTCGGCCTTCGGATTGCCGTTCATGCGCAGGCCGAAGCTCAAATTCTGCTCCACCGTCATGTGCGGATAGAGCGCGTAAGACTGGAACACCATGGCGATGCCGCGGTCGGCCGGCTCGACATCGTTGACCACCTTGCCGCCGATGGCGATCTCGCCGCCGCTGATGTCCTCCAGCCCGGCGACCATGCGAAGAAGCGTGGACTTGCCGCATCCCGACGGGCCGACGAAGACGACGAACTCGCCATCGGTAATGTCGATATTGGCGCCATGGACGACCTCGAAGGTGCCGAAACGCTTGACGACATTGGTGAGGGTGACGGCCGCCATCTCGTTCCTATCCTATTTGACCGCGCCGGCGGCGATGCCGGCGATGAAATGGCGCTGCAGCAGCACGAAGACGATCAGCATCGGCACGGTCAGCATGACGGCGCCGGCCATGATGCCGCCCCAGGACACCTTGGTCAGGCCGATCAGGGTGCCGAGCGCCACCGGCGCCGTCATCGCGCCGGGCTGGCTGTTGATCAAAAGCGGCCAGAGATAGTTATTCCACGAGGCGAGGAAGAGAATGATGGCGAGGGCCGCCAGCATCGGCCGCGCCAAAGGCAGCGCCACGAACAGAAAGATGCGCCATTCCTTCACGCCTTCGACCCTCGCCGCGTCGAACAGCTCGGCCGGCATCATCGAAAAGGCCTGGCGCATGAAGAGCACGCCGAGCGAATTGAACAGCGGCGGCACGATCAGCGCGATCCAGGTGTTGGCGAGCTGGAAGTCGCGCGCAACCATGATGAATTGCGGGATCAGCACCACGGCGTAGGGAAGTGTGATGGTGCCGAAGATGATCGCCACCACCACGCCCTTGCCGAGGAAGTCGTAGCGCGCCAGCGCCCAGCCGGCCATCGAGGTGAGCAGCACCGAGAGAAAAGTGTAGGTCACAGCCACCGAGACCGAGATGCCGATCGCGCCGACGAAATTGGTGTCGCGCTGCAGATTGTTGAAATTGTCGAGGAAACGGTCATGCGGCAGAAGCTCGATGCCGGGACTGAAGATGCCGTTGTCGGGCATGGTGGAGAACACCACCATCATCCACAGCGGGAACAGCCAGATCAGCGCCAGCGGCGTCAGGACGAGATGCAGCAGGATGCTGCGTCCGAGCCGCCTTTGCGAGCGCGAGGTCATTTCGGCTCCCTCGTCAGCCAGAGCTGCACCAAAGTGATGGCGATGGCGAGGCCCGCCATGGTGTAGGCGATCGCCGAGGCATAGCCGAAATTGAGCGAGCGGAAGCCCTGGCGGTAAAGCAGGAGGCCAAGGGTTTCAGTGCCGCCGCCCGGCCCGCCGCGTTCGGTGATCAGGAAGGGCTCGGTGAAGAGCTGCATGGTGCCGATGATCGACAGCACGGCGCAAAAGACGATGACCGGCTTCAACAGCGGCAGGGTGATGTAAAAGAACTGCTTCACCTTGCTGACGCGGTCGAGCGTGGCGGCCTCGTAGACGTCATCGGGAATGGATTGCAGGCCGGCAAGAATGATGATGGCGTTGTAGCCGGCCCAGCGCCAGGTCACCGCGATCATGATCAGTGCCATGGCCGGCGTGACGTTGGAGAACCAGTCGATCTTCTCCAGGCCGACGCTGCTCAAGAGCTTGTTGACGATGCCGAAATCGAGGCTGAACATCAGCCGGAACACCGCCGAATAGGCGACCTCGCCGACCACGACGGGGGCGAAGAACGCAAAGCGGTAGAGGCCGCGCGCCTTGAGCAGCGGCGAATTCAAAAGCACCGCCATCACGACCGCCAGCGAGATCATCACCGGAACCTGGATGACGAGGATAAGCAGCGTGTTCTTCAGCGCGTTGAAGAAGGCGGGGTCGCCGATCAGGCGGCCCCAGTTGAAGGTCGGCGCGAAGCGCCACGGCACGGTGCGGGTCGCCTGGAAGGAGATCAGGAAGGAGCTGATGATCGGCCAGATCCAGAAGATGGCGAAGATCAGGAGATAAGGCGTGAGGAAGCGATACGCGGTGGCGTTGCGGTAGCGCATCGTGTTCCTCCTCCTTCCAGTTTTGGGTCGCGCCTTCCTAGCGGGCGCGGTGTTGATCATGTGTTCAATTGCTGGAGCAGTGCCAATGGTCGATGCAGGCGCTGCCCTGTCTTGCCTTCGCCCCTTGTGGGAGAAGGTGGCCGCGAAGCGGCCGGATGAGGGGTGTTCCAGCTTGGCAACGACGGCAATCCGTCCAACACCCCTCATCCGTCTCATCCGTCTCATCCGTCTTGGCGCTACGCGCCAATCCACCTTCTCCCACAAGGGGAGAAGGAAAAGCGACGCTCACTTAACCGGCAGGCCGGTCGCAGAGGCGATCTGGCTGGCGGCGTCGTCGAGCGCGGCCTTGGCATCGGGATAGCCGCCGGCAAGATACTTGGTCTGCACGGCCCGCACGATGATCTCTGCATCGCTCTGGAACTGCGTGCCGCGGCTCGGCACGACCTTCGGCAGAGTGGCGAGGATATCCTTCCAGACCGCCTGGCCGCCCCAATAGGGCTGGCCCTGCGCGACGTAAGGATCGTCGAGCGCGGAAATCAGCGACGGCACCAGGCCGAAATCCTTCAGCATGGTGATCTGGCCTTCATTGGTCTCCAGCGTGTATTTCAGATAGGCATAGGCCGCTTCCTTGTTCTTGCTGGCCGAGGTGATGGCCAAAGAGGAGCCGCCGAGATTGGCGGCGCGCGGGCCGTCGGCGGTCAGGCTCGGCATCAGGTAGACGCCCCATTTGCCGCTTTCCTTCGGCGATTCGGTGCGGATCGTGCCCTCATACCAGCCGCCATAGACCTGGGTGGCGACCGTGCCGGCGGTGTTGTTGGTGATCTTGGTCGACCAGTCGGCGGAAGAAACGATGCCGGCGTCCTTCATTTCCTTGACCTTGGTCATGGCGTCGACGCATTTCGGCTGGTTGACCGTGATCGACTGGCCGTCCTCGGCGAAATAGGCGCAGCCCTGCTCGTTGGAGATCATGCGGAAGAATTCGGTATCGCCGTTGAAGTCGGCGTTGGTCATTGTGACGCCGGGGTTGGCGGCCTGGATCTTCTTGCCGGCGGCGATGAAATCATCCCAGGTCTTGATCGATGCGGGGTCGACGCCGGCCTTCTCGTAGAAGTCGCGGCGGTAGAAGACGGCGACCGGGCCGGAATCCCAGGGCATGGCATAGGCCTTGTCGCCAACCTCGAGCTCGGTGCGCTTGAAATCGGGGAATTTCTTCTGGTCTTCCGCGCTGTAGCCCAGCGTGTGCAGGTCGACGAAGCAGTCCGGGAACTGGCTCCAATAGTTCTCGGCCTCGCCGTTCTCGATCGAGACGATGTCGGGCAGGCCGACACCACCGGCGGCGCAGCCGGCGATCGACTTGTCATAGGTCGGCTGGTTGCCGAGGTCCTGAACGGTGACCTTGATGTCGGGGTACTTCTTGTTGAAGCCCTCGACGGTGGCCTTCAGCGACGAAGCGGCGATGTTCCAGCTCCAGATCGTGAGTTCGCCGGATTGCGCCAAAGCGGGGCCGGAGCCCAGGGCAAGCAAAAGCGCGGCGCAGGTCAGTGTGGTGCGCATTGAAATCCTCCCATTTCGTTTGCTCTCTCACCGTGAGCCTGGCTAGATTATGCGGCGCGGAAGGCTTGTCCCCGACAAAGGGAATAAGAAATTGGCGGAAAGTAAGATGCCGGAGCGTCCGTTCTACCAGCCAGGCGCGAGCAGCGTCGAAGGTCTGCCGCTGGCCTTGCAGATGTTCCACAACCAGCCGTTGGTGATGCTGAAGCCGCATTGGCACGCCCAGGTCGAGGTCAACTTCATCGTGCGCGGCAGCGTGCACTACCGCATGGCCGAGCATGAGATCGCGCTCTCGGCCGGCGACATGTGCCTGTTCTGGGGCGGGCTGCCGCACCAGATGGATGATCTCACCGATGACGCGATCTATGCCGGCGCGCATCTGCCGCTGGTGCATTTCTTCAGGCTGCATCTGCCGGCCGATGTCCGGCACCGGCTGATGACGGGCGCGACGCTGGTGACGAATGCCACCGACCAGTCCGACAACGACAATTTCAAGCGCTGGAACGAGTATGCGCGCTCGGGCGATGCGGCCAAGGCCGAACACGCCGTCAACGAGCTGCTCTTGCGGTTGGAGCGGGTGCGCTTCGAGCCGTACCGGCTGGTGCCGGCAACAGCGTCCGGACACGGGGCCGGCAGCGCCTTCGACCAGCAGTCCTCGCGCAATGTCGGGCGCATGTGCGATTTCATCGCCGAGAATTTCCTCTACGACATCGACTGCGTGAACATCGCGGCGGCGGCCGACATCCATCCGAAATACGCCATGAGCCTGTTCAAGAAATCGACCGGCATGACGCTCAACGAATATGTCAATCTGCTGCGGCTGAGCTATGCCCAGGCGCTTTTGATGCATGAGGGCGCCAATGTGCTGAAGGTCGCCATGGACTCGGGCTTCGGCTCGCTCAGCGCCTTCAACAAGTCGTTCCGCAAGCTTGCCGGCATGTCGCCCTCCGATTTCCGCAGGGCGGGCGTGCGCTGAAGCCCGCCGTCACGCGGCGGGCTCCCTCACCGCGGGGAAGTCGACGATGACGGCGAGCCCTGGATGATTGTCCTCCAGCGTGATTGACGCGCCATGCAGGTCTGCGACCGCCTTGACGAGGCTCAAGCCGAGGCCGCTACCTGGCGTCGTGCGGCTGGAATCCAGCCGGTAGAGCCGCTGAAAGACCTTTTCACGCTCGCCGGCCGGAATGCCCGGCCCATCGTCGCGGACATGGACGAGGACGCGCTCGCCCTGCGTTGTCACCGACAGCTCGATCGCTGTGCCCGGCGGACAATGCCTGAGCGCGTTCTCGACAAGGTTGGCGAGCATCTGCATCAGCAGGTCGCGGTCCCCGTGGACGTACCATTTCGTCTCCGGAACGAGCGTCGTCGACAACGATTTTCCGTCGTCCTCGGCGACGTCGGCATAGACCTCGCCGATGGTGTCGACGACACTGCCGACGTTGAGATCGACGAAGCGCGCCTTGCGCGCGCCGGCCTCGATCTGGGCGATGCGCAGCAGCGCATCGAAGGTGTCGTTGATCTGCCGGCTTTCGTTGCGCGCATCGGCCAGCTCGGCCGAAACGTCCTCGCCGGAGGCGGTCTTGTCGGCGGCCTGCTCCAGGATCATCTGCAGGCGGTTGAGCGGCGTCTTCAGGTCGTGCGCGATATTGGCGCTCACCTCCCGCATGCCGTCGACCAGGCCCGACAAGCGGTCGAGCGCTGCGTTCACCTGGGTGGACACGGCGTCGATGTCGTCGCCATTGCCGGTCAACGGGATGCGCGTGTCGAGCCGCCCGTGCGAGACGTCGACCATGGTGGCGGCAATGCCGTCGAGCCGCCGCTGGACGCGCGAGGCGAGCAGGGCGCCGCCGGCAATGGCGAGCCCGGTGATGAACAGCGTGCCCCAGCCGAAGCTCATCAGCACGATGGTCTTCAGCTCGTCTGTCTCGGCAAGCGAGAAGGCGACCGTCAGATTGTTGCCGCCGACCTCGCCGGTATAGGCGCGGTACATCGTGTCGGGCGGCACACCCGGCAATCTGGCGGCGAACATCGAGAAACCGTCGGGCAGGCCGGAGGCGGTGAAATTGCCTGCCAGACGGTTGCCGGCGGGATCGGTCAGCGACAAAAGCTGGTCCTTGTCGGGGCTGAGGTCGGCGTTGTTGTTGACCGAGGCGACAAGATCTTCCTTGTCGTTGGCTGCATAGGTCAGGGCAACGACCGAATAGGTCTCCTTGATGGACTTATCGAGCCGCCTTGCCAGCTCGGCGCTCATCAGCTGATAGACGACCGCCCCGGACAGGATGAAGGCGAGCACGAACAGGAAGGCAAAGGTCAGTGCCAGGCGGAACGGCGTGCTGCGCAGCAGGCTGGGGCGTGCTTCCTTCATCGTTTCAGGCGGGGCTCGGCCAGAACAGCCATAGCAGGGCCAGGGCCGCCACGATCCAGACGGCAATCATGAAGATCAGACCGGTCAGGCTGACCGGTCTGGTGCTGCGCGTGGCGGTGTCGCGGAATTCCCGCATGAGCCCGGCCGGAACCAGCTTTACCGCAAGCAGGATGCCGAGCGGAACGATCACAAGATCGTCCAGATAGCCGATGATCGGAATGAAATCCGGAATGAGGTCGACGGGGCTCAGCGCATAGGCCGCAACCGCGCCGGCCACGACCTTCGCGTACCAGGGGACGCGTGGATCGCGGGCGGCAAGCCAGAGCGCCACGACGTCGCGCTTCATGCGAAGCGCCCATTGCCTTGTGGAGTCCAGCATTGCCATGTCGCTTATATACGGACAGCCGGCGGGAGGCGCGAGATGCGATCGGGCATGGATCGTCAACCCTGCGCGTGCAGGCTGTAGCCGGTGTTGCGCACGGTATGGATGAGCGGCACGTCGAACGGCCTGTCGACCTTGGCCCTGAGCCGGCTGATATGGGTCTCGACGACGCTGGTCTTGGGGTCGAAATGGAAGTCCCAGACGCGCTCCAGAAGCATGGTGCGGGTAATCACCCGGCCCTCGCCGCGCATCAGCACTTCGAGCAGGCTGAACTCCCGGGGCTGTAGGTCGATGGTCTGGCCCTGCCTGGTCACGCGCCGCATGATCAGGTCCATTTCGAGGTCGGCGACGCGAAGGCTGGTCTTCTGCTCCTGCGCCGCCGGCCTCCGGCCGAGCGCGTTGATGCGGGCAAGCAGTTCGGAAAAGGCGAAGGGCTTGACCAGATAGTCGTCGCCGCCGGCCTCCAGCCCCTCCACCCGGTCGTCGACGCCGCCGATCGAGGTCAGGAATATCGCCGGCGTCTTGATGCCCGCCGCTCGCACCGCCTTGATCATCGACAGGCCGTCGAGACCGGGGACCATACGGTCGGCCACGATGACGTCATAGGCATTGCGGGTTGCCGCGGCGAGCGCTTCGTGGCCATTGCGCAGGAGATCGCAGGCGTGCCCGGCCTCGCTCAGTCCCCTGACGACGTAGTCGGCAGTCCTTGGGTCATCCTCAACCAGCAGCAGTCGCATCTTGGCCTATCGTCCGGTGTCGAGTTCAAGCGGCACGGTAGCATCGGCGAGGCCCCATTCCCACAAGCCGGACTTACGCAGGCCTGTCCGGGTCCTTACAAATTCGTAAGAATGATCGAAAATAATGGGAAGACCTCGCCGCCGGGCGCGAGAAAGGTTAGGGGAGCGCTGGCCCGGCCGGAGTGACTCAAATCGAATGGCTTACACATCGCTCAAGTCAGCGCCAAAGGCCTTCGACCAGCACAAGCGTCTGATCGTCGTCCAGGTCGCCGCAGTGACGGCCATCGTCTTGCTGCTGTTTGCCAAGCCGTTCCTCAGCGAGGGCTCGAGCGGACACGAGCTGATGGAGACGGCCGGCTTCGGCTTCGTGCTCGTCTGCTTTCTCGGCCGGCTGTGGAGCATTCTTTATGTCGGCGGCAGGAAGAACGACGAGCTGGTCGTCTCCGGTCCGTTCTCGATGAGCCGCAATCCGCTCTATTTCTTCTCGATCATCGGAGCGGTGGGTATCGGGCTGATGTTCGGATCGGTGCTGGCCGCGGCGATGCTTGGGCTTGCAAGCTTCCTCGTCTTCCGGTTCACCGCCGGCCGGGAGGCCGAGTTCCTGTCCGGCAAGTTCGGCGCCGCCTACACGGCCTATGCCGAGCGGACGCCGCGTTTCTGGCCGAATCCGATGCTCTACCGCGACGAGGACCACTGGGTCTTTTCCACCAGCGCGCTGAAAAGCACGTTCCGGGACGGTCTATATTTTCTGGCCTTCTTTCCGCTTATCGAGGCGGTCGAGCATTTTCGTATGATCGGCATGCTGCCGACCTTGTTCACAATCTACTGATTGCGATTGGGCGTTTCGCTGCCCGAGCTAAAAAGCCCGGCGATTGCACCCAAAAGAAGTCAGGGGCAATGCCTTGAGTCCGAGCTGGCGAAGCATATACCTCTTTATGACTTGGGCTGTTGGGCTGCGTGATGGACATTCGCACATCGAAACACGATACGCTCGGACGGTTGTCGGTGTTTGAACTCGACGCGTTGCGGGAAGCTTTCAAGCGATCGGTTCGCGAGAACAACGTCACGGAAATCCGGTGGGCCGAGCACGCCGAGCTTTTCGTCAAACGCGCGATCGGCAAGAAAAGTCGCGCCCTCCGAGCCTAAAGCGCGTCGCGTCGAATTGGCCCGCGCCACCCATCAGGCCGGCTTAGCCTTTGCCTCCGCCGCGCGCGCCGCGCCTCGTGCTTTCCAAAAGGATCGCCAGGCAGCCGATCAGGATCAGGACAGCGCCGAGGAGCGGCGGCAGCGCCAGAAGCTTCACGGCGCCGGCGACCAAAGCGATCAGAAGCAGTGCCAGAAGCGCAAGGCTGCCGTCGTCGACGAACATGCCGACGAGCTCCTTCAGGACGAGGCGGACGATTTTCATCGGGCAATTCCCTTCGAGCGGTTCACCATTTCACGGAAACGGCAAGCCGCTCTGTTTCTTTTTGACCGCAATTCCGGACGGAAAACCGTTTCACACTTTTCCTGGAATTGCTTTGGCAGCAGCCACGTGGGCGTTGTGCAGCCAGCGCACCATGGCGAAGGATGCCGCGGCGATGACGACGAAGATGGCAAGCAGCGCAAAATCCTCGCCCGGCCATTCGGCGCCGAGGCCTTCGCCTGTCCAGAACACGCCGAAACTGGTCAGCATCAGGCCGACCACGAATTTGAGCGCATTTTCCGGCACCCGCGCCAGCGGCCGGTGCATGGCGAGGCCGATCAGCATCACAAGCACGAATGCGGCCAGCGCTCCGAGACCGGCATAGAGCGTCTGGCCATGCGCGGTCCCGACCGCAATAACGATGAACACCACCTCGACCCCTTCGAGCAGCACCGCCTTGAAGGCCGCCACGCCGGCAAGATAGCCGGCGCGACGGTCGTTGGCGTGGCGGGTCAGCGCGTCGGTTTCCCTGGAAAAGGCTGCCTCTTCGTCGCGGAGCGCAATGATGCCGGCGCTGCGCAGGATCGCCTTGCGCAGCCAGCGCATGCCGAACAGGATAAGAAGCACGCCGACCGCGAATTGCAGGAGTGCAATCGGGATCAGCTGCAGCAGCGGTCCGAAAGCCAGCACCAGCGCCGCCAGCACGGCGAGCGCCGAGACGGCGCCTGTCAGCGCCGGCCGCCAGCCGCGCGTCACGCCGACGGCCAGCACGATGGTGAAGGCTTCGACCACCTCGACAAAGGACGCCAGGAACGAAGCGGCCACGGTGGAGAGAATGGGCGTCAGGTCATGCATGAATGGCTACCGAGGTCCGTGTTTCGCCGCCCTTTTCGGAAGGCGGGGCCGGTTCAGCCTTGTTCAACAGGCGATGATGCACAAAGTATGGCGGATGGACAAATCAGCCGTCGCCGGCTGCACATTCTCGACCGCGGCGGCGAACTTGCGCCCGTGCGCAGGCCGGTGGCATAAGGCCATGCTCATCAGAGGAAGCGGCTTCAGATGACGTTATCGGTGAGAGACCTTCCCCTGCGCACGCCGATCGACGGCCGGCACCGGCAGATGATGATCGACGGTGAGTGGCGCGATGCGGTGAGCGGCCGGACTTTCGAGACGCGCAACCCCGCCACCGGCGCGGTGCTGGGCACCGTGCCGCTTGCGGATTCCGAGGACATCGACCTGGCAGTGGCCGCCGCGCGGCGCGCCTTCGAGGGACCGTGGAGCCGCCTCAAGCCCTATGAGCGCCAGCTGCTGCTGTTGAAGATCGCCGATCTCATGGAACGGCATTGGGAAGAGTTGGCGCTTTCCGACACCACCGACATGGGCATGCCGATCACCCGCACTTTGGCCAACCGCAACCGCGTGCTCGGCATGCTGCGCTTCTATGCCGGCATGGCGACGTCGATCCACGGCCAGACGATCGGCAATTCGCTGCCCGGCGAGATCGTCTCCTACACGCGCAAGGAGCCGGTCGGCGTGGTCGGCGCGATCATTCCGTGGAATGCGCCCACCGCCGCCTCGATCTGGAAGATCGGCCCAGCCCTGGCCACCGGCTGCACCATCGTGCTGAAACCGTCGGAAGAGGCACCGCTGACGCCGCTTCTGATCGCCGACCTGATGCAGGAGGCCGGCGTGCCGCCGGGCGTCGTCAACGTTGTGACCGGCACGGGCGCGGAAGCCGGTGCGCCGCTCGCGGCGCATATGGATGTCGACAAGGTGGTCTTCACCGGCTCGACCGCCACCGGCCAGGCGATTCTGCGCGCCTCGGCCGCCAACATGAAGCGCGTGTCGCTGGAGCTAGGCGGCAAATCGCCGGTGATCGTGCTCGCCGATGCCGACATCGAGCGCGCCGTGCCGGTGGCGGCCATGTCGGTCTTCGCGAATTCCGGCCAGGTCTGCATCGCCGGCTCCCGGCTCTTCGTCGAACGGCCGATCTATGACGAATTCGTCGAACGCGTCGCGGCCTTCGCGGCAAAGCTGCGGATCGGCGACGGCGCCGACCCCGAGACCGAGATCGGACCGCTGATCTCGCCAAGACAGCTCGAGCGCGTCTCAGGCTTCATCGCGGACGGCGCGCGCGAGGGCGCGCGGCTGGTGACAGGTGGTGAGCGCATCACCAAGGGCGCGCTGGCCGCAGGCAATTTCATGACGCCCGGCGTGTTTTCCGGCGTCACCGACGGCATGCGCATCGCGCGCGAGGAAATCTTCGGGCCGATCATCTCGGCGCTGCCCTTCGACACGCTGGACGAAGCGGTGCGGCGCGGCAACGACACGCCCTACGGTCTCGGCGCCGGCGTGTTCACCAAGGATGTCGGCAAGGCGCACCAGCTCGCCAACCGGCTGCGCGCCGGCTCGGTCTGGGTCAACACCTATCACGCGATCGACCCGGCCGTGCCGTTCGGCGGCTACAAGATGAGCGGTTACGGCCGCGAGGGCGGCGCCGAGCATCTCGACGAATATCTCAACACCAAGGGCGTCTGGATCCGGATCGATTGACGGTCTGTATCCGGTCGCGTTTCGTTGAATAGCCGCATGGCTTCAACTATTTGCGTTGCGCAATTCCGAAGCGGAAAGCGGTCGCACGTTTTCCTGGTATTGCGCTGGAGCAACACAAGAGCAAGAGCGGTTGAGCGGGCCGCTCTGACTCGGAACGGAGCGCATGAAGAAGATCGGATTTCTGTCGTTCGGGCACTGGTCGCCCGCCCCGCAATCGGGCACGCGCTCGGGCGCCGACGCGTTGCTGCAGTCGATCGACCTTGCAGTCGCGGCCGAGGAGCTCGGCGCCGACGGCGCCTATTTCCGCGTCCACCATTTCGCCCGCCAGCTCGCCTCGCCGTTTCCGCTGCTTGCCGCGGCCGGCGCGAAGACCAAGCGTATCGAGCTCGGCACCGCCGTCATCGACATGCGCTACGAGAACCCGCTCTACATGGCCGAAGATGGGGGTGCGGCCGACCTCATCGCCGGCGGCCGGCTGCAGCTCGGTATCAGCCGCGGCTCGCCCGAGCAGGTGATCGATGGCTGGCGCTATTTCGGCTACGTGCCGGAAGAGGGCAAGACCGATGCCGACATGGCGCGCCGCCACGCCGAGATCCTCCTCGATCTGTTGCGCGGCGAAGGCTTTGCCCAGCCCAATCCGCGGCCGATGTTTCCCAATCCGCCTGGATTGCTCAGGCTCGAGCCGTTCTCGGCGGGCCTGCGCGAACGGATCTGGTGGGGCGCGGCCACCAACGCCACCGCCGAATGGGCGGCCAAGCTCGGCATGAACCTGCAGAGCTCGACGCTGAAATTCGACGAGGGCGGCCAGCCGTTGCACATCCAGCAGGCCGAGCAGATAAGAGCCTACCGCGCCGCCTGGAAGGAAGCCGGCCATGCGCGTGAGCCGCGAGTGTCGGTGAGCCGCAGCATCTTCGCCTTGGTCAACGACATGGACCGCGCCTATTTCGGCGGCAGCGAGGGCGAGGATCATTTCGGCTATATCGAGCCGGAAAAGCGCGCCGTATTCGGCCGCACCTACGCCGCGGAACCGGACAAGCTGGTGGAGCAGCTCAGGCAAGACGAAGCGATCGCCGAGGCCGACACGCTGCTGCTCACCGTGCCCAACCAGCTCGGCGTCGACTACAACGCCCATGTCATCGAGGCGATCCTGAAGCACGTCGCGCCGGCACTCGGCTGGCGGTGATCAATCGAGCGATTCGACGGCCGCGAGGCGAGACCAAACTCGATTTCGGGGCCATGATCGAATCGGCGCACGCGATGCTTTGAGGCACTGCCACCGGCAATCAGGTCGCTGCGCCAGTGTACCGCTCGCGCACGATCCGGGTGATGTGGACCACGTTCAGGCCGATGAAGAAGACGTTCCATGCCACGACGTTCAACATCGGGACGGGCTGACAGTAGAAGTATACTGCCAGGCAGGTTGCCGCCGTCAGGGTGAGCATTCGCAGGCGCAGCATGTCCATCGTGAAGTAGGCAATCACGTAAAGAATGTTCGCCGCGTTGATGAGCAGTTCCATGAGAGTTCCCATGTGGTGGGGCATGCAGGAAGGGGCGGTGCCCGGTTGAAACGCCGGGCACCGCCTGCCGTCAGTCGCCGCCAAATTCGGTCTTGAAGGTTTCGAAGTCGATCTGCAGGCCATTCAGCACGGCGCTCCAGTGCCGGACGTAGCCGGCATGGGCCACGGCTTCGGCGACCTCCTCGTCGGTGGCGCCGCGGTCCTTGGCCATCTTGGTTTCCAGCCAGATGCAGTAACGGCACGGAATCTGCGCCGCCACCGCGACGTTGATGAGCGACTTTACCTTCGGTTCGAGAGCGTTGTTCTTGGGTTGAAGCTCGAGACCCTTGAACATCGCCCAAGCGCCGGCGACTGCCGACTTTGGATAGGCCTTGATATGGCTCGGGACGATGCCGAGCGTCGCCTCGATTTCCTTGTAGGTCTGCTCGGCCGCCGGCAGTTCCTGCGCAACGGCGAGCGGTGCGGCAAGTACGGTAGCGATGGCGAAGCCTATGCCTGCGAGAATGTTTTTCATGATCAGTCTCCTGTTTGTTGAGATCGAAGGGATGGCCGCCCGCCCCGCGCCCCCTTTGCGCCGCGAGGCCGGAAGTCGTCCGCTGCGACCGACGGGTGTTAGCTTTCGAAGGTCAGAGCCGGGCCTCGAGGACCAAGTTGAACGGCGTCTCGAAGGCACGACGGAAACGGGTGAACCCGGCCTTGCGGAACACTTCCGCCAGCCGTGCCTCGCCGGCCTGGGCGCCCAGCACGAGGCGGCCGCCGTCCGAAATAGCGTGGGCGCAGCAGATGGTGGTGGAGGCCGCGTAATACATTCTCGCCACCGGCGAGATGTTGTCCTCGACCCGGTCATTGGCGAAAGGCTCGACCAGCATCACCGTCCCGTCCGGCGCCAGCGCCTTTGATGCATGCACTGCCGCGGCGACAGGATCGCCCATGTCATGCAGGGCATCAAAGAAGCAGATCAGATCGTAGCCGCTGCCCGGGTAGTCGTCGGCCCGCGCCTTTTCGAACGCCACGCGCCCTTCCAAGCTCTGCTTGGCGGCGCCGCGACGGGCCTCCCCCAGCGAGTCTTCGTGATTGTCGAAGCCATGGAAGCGGGAAGCCGGAAAGGCCTTTGCCATGAGCGCCGTCGAATGGCCGTGGCCGCACCCGATATCGGCGACAAGCGCACCAGTCCTGAGCTTCTCGACGACGCCCTCCAGGGATGGCAGCCATTCGCTGACGAGACTGGCCTTGTAGCCGTTCCGGTAAAAGGCGGCCACGCCGCAGGCCAGGCGTCCGTCATGATCTCCCCAGGCGATGCCCTTGCCGGTGCGGAAAGCCTCTACGGCCTTCTCTTCGTCGGCCCACATCGAAGCGGGCACCGCCCAAGCGTTGGGAATGAAGACGGCGCTGTCCTCGTCGGCGAGCACGACTTCCTGTTCGGGTGTCAACTCGTAGGTGTCGCTGACCGGGTGGTAAACGATATAGCCGCCCGCCACTTGGGAATTGAGCCATTCGCGTACGTAACGTTCGGCACAGCCGGCCCGCCCCGCGAGCGCGCGGGCACTGAGGGGTCCGAGGCCCGCCATGGCCTTGTAAAGACCGAGACGGTGGCCGAGGCTGATCATGACTCCGCCGTAGCCGGCCGAAATATCACCGATCGCTCGCGCGACGAGCGCATCGAGTTTTGCCGGATCGATCTTATGGTTGTGGGTATGCTCCATGTCCAAGTCTCCTGTCCAAGCGCTCGGGCAATCCCGAGGCAGCGGCTGAATCGCAGGAACAGGGAAGAAACTGGAGAGCGCGACTCTCCAGAATCGGGCCATTTGTGCCACTGGCCCGTCGTCAGGAGAGAAACTGGCGGCCGCGCGCGCCGGGCGCTATGGTTGCGGCACCTGCGACATGGATTAGCCGACATGCATCGTCACTTCACCACTGCCGCATCCGAGCCGCTTCACGTGAGTCTGGTGGCCATTCCAGAGGCCGTGGTGTCCACGTTGTCGGGCATCTTCGACGTGATGAATGCCTTCAAAATAATGCCGCTGCCGGGCAGCGAGCCGCGCCAGGCTCCGCCCTTCGAGATTGAGATCGTCGGCCTAGAAATGGGCGCTCTGGAACTGGCCAGCCGCGTGCCGGTCATGGTTCAGCGAAGTGTGGCGGAGGTGGATATGACCGACATCGTCATTGTTCCTTCGATCCTGCTTGGGCCGAACGGCTGGCGAAAGGACCTGCATCCGGAACTGATCGAGTGGTTCCGCGCCATGCATGGCCGCGGCGCGCTCTTGTGCTCGGCGTGCTCAGGCATCTTCCTGCTTGCCGAAACCGGTCTGTTCGATGGCGTGGACGCGACCGTGCATTATGGCTACGCCGGCGACTTCGGCCGGACGTTTCCACAAGTGCCTATCCACCCGGATCGTGTGCTGGTGGTGTCGGGCAAGCGAGAGGAGCTCATCTCCTCGGGTGCTTCCATGACCTGGCATGATCTGGTGTTGTACCTGATCGCCCGACACGCCGGCGCGACCGCAGCCCAGGCCGTGGCGCGCTCATTCGCGCTGCAGTGGCATCAGGACGGTCTTGCGCCCTACATCATCTTTGAGGGTCGCAAGGATCATGGCGATCTTGCCGTTCAGGCGGCGCAGGACTTGATCGCCACCCGATTTTCGGTCGCCAATCCCATAGAAGAGATGATCCGCTGCGCCCAGCTCACGGAGCGCACCTTCAAACGCCGTTTCACGAGTGCGACCGGCCTGAGCCCGATCGCCTATGTACAGCGCTTGAGGATCGAGGACGCCAAGCGCCGACTGGAGCGCACCGACGCGTCAATCGACGACGTCAGCTGGCAGGTCGGGTACGAAGAGCCTGCGTTCTTCCGTCGCTTGTTCAAACGTGTGACGGGGCTGGCGCCCGGCGCATACCGCAAGCGGTTCAAGATCCCCGCCTATGCGCAAAGGCATTTGCCCGACGAGAGCGTCGAACTCCGGCTGGGAAATAGCCAGCGGCAGACCTAAGCCGGGCCGACGCTGCGATATCCGCCCGGCAGGCCGCTCGGGTACGCTTCCTCCGCGAGCGTGTTGACATCCGACGAAGACAAGCAGTAGTTTTTTGCGTAATCGGTTACGTAACCGATTACGCCCATTCAGGAGGAGGAAAGTATGAGCAAGGTTTCAAATACCCGCAGGCTCGACCTGGGATCGTTCTCGCGTCGTCGGTTCCTCAAGACAAGCGCGCTGGCGGCCGGCGCGCTTGCGCTGCCGTTCGGTCCGGCGTTTGCGGCCGACAAGCCGAAGGTAGGCCTGGTCATGAAGTCTTTGGCCAACGAGTTCTTCAAGCAGATGCAGGCCGGCGCGGAGGACTATGCGGCCAAGAACAAGGACAAGTTCGATTTCGCCGCCGTCGGCATGAAGGACGAGCGCGATTTCGCCGCGCAAGTCGATGCGATCGAGAACTTCATCACCCAGAACTACAACATCATCGTCGTGGCGCCGGCCGATTCGAAGGCGATGGTCACGCCGATCGCCAAGGCGCTTAAGGCCGGCATCAAGGTCATCAACATCGACGTCGCGCTCGACGATGAGGCCAAGAAGAAGGCCGGCATCGACCTTGCCTTCTTCGGGCCGGACAACCGCGCCGGCGCCAAGCTCGCCGGCGACGCGCTCGGCAAGGCGCTGGGCAAGGGCGGCAAGGTCGTCATCCTCGAAGGCAATCCGGAAGCCGACAACGCCAAGCAGCGCAAGCTCGGCTTCGACGATTCGGTGAAGGAGCACGGCCTCGACCTGCTCGATTCCAAGACCGCGCATTGGGAGACCGAGGAAGCCAACACGCTGATGACCAACTTCCTCACCCAGCACCCGGACATCCAGGGCGTGATGGCGGCAAACGACTCGATGGCGCTCGGCGTGGTCAAGGCGATCGACGCGGCCGGCAAGTCGGGTCAGATCAAGGTGGTCGGCTTCGACAACATTCCGGCCGTCGGCCCGCTGCTCAAGGAAGGCAAGATGCTCGCCACGGTCGAGCAGTATGGCGCGCAGATGGCGGCCATGGGCATCGACTACGGCCTGCGCGAGCTTGCCGGCGAGAAGTTCTCGGGCTGGGTCAAGACCGACGTCAAGCTGATCACCGCCTGAGGCGAGCACAGGCGCCGGGACTCCCTCAGGCGCCATCCATTGGCTTGTCTCATCATCGCCGCCGGCAAGCAGCCGGCGGCGATGAGCGCCATTCAGGATTGCTGCATGGACGATGTGGTTCTTTCCCTTGAAGGGGTAGGAAAAATCTTTCCCGGCGTGGTCGCGCTGAGCGACGTCTCGCTGTCGATCGCGCGCGGCGAGACGCATATCGTCCTCGGCGAGAACGGCGCCGGCAAATCGACGCTGATCAAGCTCTTGGCCGGCATTTACCAGCCGGACAGCGGGACGATCGCCTTCAACGGCCAGCCCTATCAGCCGAAGACGCCGCATGACGCGCAGCTAAGCGGCATCCGCATCGTGCACCAGGAGCTGAACCTACTGCCCTATCTCAGCATCGCCGAGAACCTGATGCTGGAAAACCTGCCGCGCCGCGCCTTCGGCATCGTCGACCGCAAGGCGCTCAACCGGCGCGCCGTCGCGCTGCTCAAGGAAGTCGGGCTCGATGTCGATCCGAGGACGCGGGTCGAAGCGCTTGGCGTCGCGCAGATGCAGCTGGTCGAGATCGCCAAGGCGCTGAGCTACGACAGCAAGCTGCTGGTGCTCGACGAGCCGACGGCGACGCTGACGCCGCCGGAGATCGGGCGGCTGTTCGCTATCATCAAGCGGCTGAAGGCCAGGGGCGTCACCATCATCTACATCTCGCACCGGCTGCACGAAGTGTTCGAGATCGGCGACCGGGTGACAATCTTGCGCAACGGCAGGCTGGTCGCGACCCGCGACCTCCACGGCCTCAGCGTGCCGGATGTCGTGCGCATGATGATCGGCCGCGACATCGCCGACGAATTCGGCTTCGACGCCTCGATCGTGCCGGGCAAGGTCGCGCTCAGCGTCACCAATCTGAAGCGCAGCGCCGTGACGCCCGAAATTTCCTTCAACGTCCGCCACGGCGAGATCTTGGGCGTGGCCGGTCTGGTCGGCAGCGGCCGGACCGAAGCCATGCGGGCCCTGTTCGGCGCCGATCCGAGGCTCGACGGCGTCGTCGAGATCGACGGCAAGCCGGTGGCGATCACGGCGCCCAAGGATGCCGTGCGGCATGGGCTCAGCCTGCTTACCGAGGATCGCAAAGGCCAGGGCCTGCTGCTCGATCTGGCCGTGGACAAGAACATCACCATCACCGATCTCGGCAAGGTGTCGCGCCACGGGCTGGTCAACCGCCGGGCCGAAGCTGCGGCAGCGAACGATCTCATCGGCCAGCTGCGCGTCAAGGCAAGCTCGATCGAGCAGGCGGTGCGCAACCTCTCGGGCGGCAACCAGCAGAAGGTGGTACTGGCCAAGTGGCTGTTCCGCGGCACCTCGACGCTGATCCTCGACGAGCCGACGCGCGGCGTCGACATCGGCGCGCGGCGCGAGATCTACCAGCTTCTGTGGATGCTGGCGGCGGCTCAAAAAGGCATCATCATGGTGTCTTCCGACCTGCCGGAGCTCATGGGCATGTGCCACCGCATCATCGTCTTTTCCAAGAACAAAATCGTCGGCGAGGTGCCGCGAGCCGAATTCGACCAGGAGCGCATCCTGTCGCTCGCCTACCAGGAGTATGTGCGACCATGAGCGAGACGTCCGAAACCTTTGTGTCGGCGCCTGTTTCTCCCGGCAAGGCGAAGTTCCTGCGCGTCCTGATCCGCGACGCCGGCGTGCTTCTGGCGCTGGTGCTGATCACGCTGTTCTTCTCGCTCACAGCGCCTTACTTCGCCACGCCCGGCAACGCGCTGAAGATCTTCGTGCAGATCGCCATAAACACCGTGCTCGCCGCCGGCATGACCTTCGTCATTCTCACCGGCGGCATCGACCTTTCGGTCGGCTCGGTGCTGGCGCTCTGCACCGTGGTCGGCGCCACCGTCATGATTGACGAAAGCCTGTCGCCGGCCGTCGCGATCACTTTGGCGCTGCTCGCCTGCATGGCGACCGGTGCTGCCTGCGGCTTCCTCAACGGCTGGATCTCGACGCGCTGGAAGATCCCGTCCTTCATCGTCACGCTCGGCATGCTCAACATGGCGGCGGGCGCCGCGCGCGTGGTCAGCGACAATTCGACCATCACCGGGCTGCCGCAGAGTTTCGTCGATTTCGGCAATCTGATCATCGGCGGCTTCCTGCCGTCGATCTTCCTGGTCGCGGTGCTGGTGATCGCGGCCGGCTGGTTCGTGCTGCGCTTCACCGTGTTCGGCCGCATGATCTTCGCCGTCGGCACCAATGACGAGGCGGTGCGCCTCTCCGGCCACAATCCGGATTTCTACAAGGTCGCGGCCTTCACCATCAGCGGGCTGACGGCCGGCATCGCGGCCATGGTCTATCTGCTGCGCTTGAACATCGGCAGCCCGATCGCCGGCGTCGGCTACGAGCTCAATGCAATCGCCGCCGTCATCATCGGCGGCACCAGCCTCAGCGGCGGCAAGGGCTCGATCATCGGCACGCTGGTCGGCGCCTGCATCCTGCAGGTGCTCAGCACCGGGCTGCAGCTGCTTGGCGTCGGCGACAATTTCAAACCGATCGTGATTGGCCTTGTCATCGTGCTCGCCGTCATCCTAGACGCTTATCGGGAGAGGCTGTTGCGGAGGATCCGCTAGAGGGTCAGAGGGAACCATGACCACAATTGCCGATGTCGCGCGCTATGCGGGGGTGTCCGTCGCAACGGTCTCGCATGTGATGAACCGCACGCGTCATGTCGAGCCCGAGACGGCCGAGCGCGTGCGCGCCGCGATCACCGCCCTGCGCTACAGCCCGAACTCGCTGGCGCGGAGCCTGAGACGCGGGGAGACCAAGACCATCGGCCTGCTGCTCCCGGACAATTCCAACCCGTTCTTCGCCAGCGTGGCGCGCCAGATCGAGGATGCCGGCTTCGTGGCCGGCTATACGGTGATCCTGTGCAACTCGGATGGCAGCGCCGAGAAGGAAGAGCGCTATCTGTCGGTGTTGATGGCAAAGCAGATCGACGGGCTGATCTTCGCCGGTTCGTCCGACCATGCGCGGGTGTTCTCGCACCTGTCCGCCGCCCTGCCGGCGGTGCTGCTCGACCGCGAGATCCATTCTGTCCATGTCGATTCCGTGCTGGTCGACCACGATCACGGCGGCTATCTCGCCGGGCGCCATCTGGTCGGGCTCGGCCACAGCAAAATCGGTGTCATCGGCGGTCCGCGCGATTCGAGCTCCAGCCCGGCCCGCCTGCGCGGTTTTACCCGGGCGCTTGCGGAGGCAGGTATCGACCTGCCTGCCTCGTGGGTGGTCGATTCCGACTATCATTTCGCCGGCGGCCGCCTGGCGATGGAGCGGCTGATGGCGCAGGCGCCGGAGATCACGGCGGTGTTCGCCTGCAACGATTTGATGGCCATGGGCGCCATCACCGCGCTGCGCACGCGCGGCTTGCGGGTGCCCGACGACATGTCGCTGATCGGTTTCGACGACATCCCCTATGCGGTCACCACATGGCCGCCGCTGACGACGATCGCGCAGCCGGTCGAAAAGATCGGAACGCGGGCGGTCAGCCTGCTGCTCGAGCGCGTCGGCGAGCCCGAGGCGCCGTCGCGCCGCGAGGTGCTGGCGCCAGTGCTGGTGGAGAGGGAAAGCTGCGCGGCTTTGCAGAAGTAGCGTGTAATCTCCCCTCTTGAGGGGGAGATGTCGCCGAAGGCGACAGAGGGGGTCGGTCCGACTGGAGTCGGCCTGCTGCGGCAGATGGAGGTTGGCGCTCCACGCGAGGCGACCCCCTCTGGCCTGCCGGCCATCTCCCCCGCAAGGGGGAGATCACGCGCTCATTCCCTCACGCCGCCGGCTGCATGGCGGCCCTGAGCAGCATGCCGAACAGGTCGCGCGGCTCGTCGGGGTCGGCGAGCAGGTCGAGCTCCTCGTAGAGGCCGGTCGCCTGGAGCTGGTCGCGGACATAGCGCAGCGCGGAAAAATCCTCCGTGGCGAAGCCGACGGAATCGAACAGCGTGATCTGCTCCTTCGCCTTGCGGCCCTCGGCCTGGCCGGTCATGACCTGCCACAGCTCGGTCACCGGATGATCGGCCTCAAGCTGCTGGATCTCGCCCTCGATGCGCGTCTGCGGCGGAAACTCGACGAAAATGTCGGAGCGCAACAGGATATCGCGGTGCAGCTCGGTCTTGCCGGGACAGTCGCCGCCGACGGCGTTGATGTGGACGCCGGAGCCGACCATGTTGTCGGTGAGGATGGTGGCGTACTGCTTGTCGGCGGTCACCGTGGTGATGATGTCGACGCCTTCCACCGCGTCCTGCCCGGTCGAACAGATGGTGATGTCGAAGCCCTTGCCGGCGAGGTTGCGGGCGCATTTTTCGGAAGCAGAGCGGTCGATGTCGTAGAGCCGCAGCCGGTCGATGCCGAGCAGCGCCTTGAACGCGACGGCCTGGAACTCGGACTGGGCGCCGTTGCCGATGATGGCCATGGCGCGCGACCCTTTCGGTGCCAGATATTTGGCGGCAACCGCCGAGGTCGCGGCGGTGCGCAGCGCCGTCAGGATCGTCATCTCGGTCAAGAGCATCGGATAGCCGGAGCCGACATCGGCGAGCACGCCGAAGGCGGTGACGGTCTGGCGGCCTTCGCGCATGTTCTTCGGGTGGCCGTTGACATATTTGAAGCCGTAGAGGCGGCCGTCGCTGGTCGGCATCAGCTCGATGACACCGTCATGGCTGTGCGAGGCGACGCGCGGCGTCTTGTCGAACAGCTCCCAGCGGCGGAAATCCTGCTCGATATAGGCGGCAAGCTCGGTGAGGAAGCGCTCGACGCCGATGGCGAGCACCAGCTTCATCATGCGGTCGACGCTGACGAAGGGGACGATGGCAAGGCGGGACGGCTGGGTCATGGTCAAAGGCTTCCGGAATGGCTGCGGGTCGGACGGTCCATGATGCGGCGGCCCATCAGGCTGGCGGTAAGGTCGACCATCAGGGTCGCGGTACGGCCGCGTTCGTCGAGGAACGGGTTCAGCTCGACCAGGTCGAGGCTGGAGACCAGGCCGCTGTCGGAGAGCATCTCCATCACCAGATGCGCCTCGCGGAAGGTGGCGCCGCCGGGAACCGTGGTGCCGACGGCCGGCGCGATCGAGGGGTCGAGGAAGTCGACGTCGAGGCTGACATGCAGCAGCCCGTTTGCCTCTTCGATCCTGGCCAGGAAAGCGCGCAGCAGCGGGGCGATGCCGTGCTCGTCGATGGCGCGCATGTCATGCACGGTCACACCCGCGTCCTTCAGCGCGCGGCGCTCGGCCGGATCGACGCTGCGCAGGCCCATGGTGCAGACGCGGGCCGGGTCGACTGCGGCGGGCAGGTCGGGGAAATAGCCGTTGAAGCCGGGGCGGCCGCTGGCATAGGCGAGCGGCACGCCGTGCAGATTGCCGCTGGTGGTGGTGTCGAGCGTGTGGAAATCCGGGTGGGCGTCGAGCCACAGCACGAAGAGCGGCCGGCCGCGGTCGGCGGCGCGGCGCGCCACGCCGGAGACCGTGCCGGCGGAGATCGAGTGGTCGCCGCCGAGGAAGATCGGCATGGCATCCTTCGACGCGGCGTAGGCGGTCTCGGAAATCGCCGCCGTCCAGGCGGAGATTTCGGGCAGCGCCTTCAGGGCGAGATTGCCATGAGCGACAGGGCGCGCCGCCGCCTTCTCAACCGCGCCCCAGTCCTCGACCTCATGGCCAAGCTCCGACAGCACCGAGACAAGCCCTGCGGTGCGCAGCGCGCTCGGCCCCATCTCGCATCCCATCCGGCCCGCGCCGTCCTGCACCGGCGCGCCAACGATCCTGCAGCGCATCACTTCTTTCCGCTTTTGCGTTTGATTTGCCGGAGTGAACCACCGCTGCCTGGCGGTTTGAATAGGGTAAATTGGCATTTCGAAAAGGCCGATCTATCATAGTGGGCATATCGGCTGTTCGAAATGGTCAACATGGACGCGCTCGACGAGAGACTGGTGACGCTTCTGAGGCACGATGCGCGGCGCAGCGTCTCCGATCTCGCGCTCGATCTCGGCGTCTCGCGCGCGACGGTCAGGGGGCGCATGGAGCGGCTGGAAAAGTCCGGCGAGATCATCGGCTACACGGTGGTGCTGCGTGCCGACGCGGTTGACCAGAGGATACGCGGCGTGATGATGATCGAGATCGAGGGCCATGCCGCGGACCGCGTGATCAGGGCGCTCGGCGGCTTTCCCGAGGTGTCGACCATCCACACCACCAACGGCCGCTGGGACCTGGTGGTCGAGCTCGGCACCGCCTCACTCACGGACTTCGACGCCGTGCTGCGTCGCATCCGGCTGATCCCCGGGATCACCGGCAGCGAGACGAGCCTGCTGTTGGCGACGCCGAGGACGACGAGGGCGAGGCTTGGGTAGAGCGGTTCGTTTTATGGAAACGCCGAACCGCTCGACTTCCTTTTTTGCGCAATTCCGGACTGAAGGCTTCGGCGAGAGCGGCGAGCCGTTAGGGACTTTCCTGGAATTGTTCCAGCAAAGGCGCCAAACCGTCAGGAGTGGGCGGCAGGGCGCTTCCTTTCCGTCGCGACGTTCCTCTATTTTGCCCGGCCAGCATGGGCCGAGCCACAGATCGCGGAGAGCAGCGTCATGCTGAAGACAATCGCGGCCGGCCTCGGCCTGGGCCTTGTCGGGTTCCTCATCGCGCTTTTCACGATGGGCGCAGGGCACGGAACGAACGTTCCCGGTTTCGTCGTGGTCCCCTGGATGATGCTGCTGATGATGGCGGGCGCTGGCGCTTTGCCTGGGCTGCTCGCGGCATGCGCCGAATTCACGATCTATATCCTTCTGATCCGCTGCAAGCCGTTGCTGGCGCTGCCGATCGGGATCGTTCACTGCGCCGCCGCGGTATGGGGAATGGCGGGGAACGGAATCTTGTTCTGAAGGCTACAAACGCGAAAAAGCCGCGGAAAACCGCGGCTTTTCGTTTGCTTGATCCCCTGAAGGAAACTGGAGCGGGTGAGGCGATTCGAACGCCCGACCCCAACCTTGGCAAGGTTGTGCTCTACCCCTGAGCTACACCCGCTCGCGCGGCCTTGGGCCGCAAGCCGCGCCTATATGGCCGAAGAGCGCGGCGATTGCAACAGGGAAATGACGGTCTTTTGGAGCTAGCTCTTCATAAAGCGAGGGGTGCGTTTCGACCAGGCGAATTCGGTTGGCTCAACCGGGCGATCTTGCCCCAAGGGCATCGTTCGCCGTAAACGGCACAAGCTTCCCAGATGATGCGAGGACCGATGCCGAAGACCGAAGCCGAGCTTAACGCCTTTCTTGCCGATCTCGGCATTTCCGTCTCGACGGTGCGCCACCCGCCCTTGTTCACGGTCGCCGATTCGCAGGCGCTGCGCGGAGAGATCCCGGGCGGCCACACCAAGAACCTCTTCCTCAAGGACAAGAAGGACAATTACTTTCTCGTCACCGTCGGCGAGGAGGCCGTGGTGGACCTCAAGCAGATCCACCATCTGATCGGCGCCGCCAGCCGCGTCTCCTTCGGCAAGCCGGAAATGCTGATGGAGCTGCTCGGCGTCATTCCCGGCGCGGTTACCATCTTCGGCCTGATCAACGACACGGCCGGGCGGATCAAGGTGGTTCTGGACCAGGAATTGATGAGCCACGACGTCATCAACGGCCATCCGCTGACCAATGAGGCGACGACGGCCATCGCCGCTGCCGATCTCGTCAAATTCGTCGAGGCAACGGGCCACGATCCTGTTATCTTGAAAGTCTCGGGCTGATCGCCACATGGATGGCGAAACCGAAATCCGATAATAACGCGCCGCACCCCGAAGCCGGCGACGACGCGACCGAAAGGGCGACGACATGAGTGACAACAATCCGTTCAGCGGCTCATTTGGCGGCAATGCCGGCCAGTACGCCCAATCCTTGCAATATGGCGGGGCGGACCGCGGCAAGGTCTCGCTCGGCGAGGCGCCTGCGGCCGCGGATCTCGTCAAGGACACGACGACCGCGACGTTCGCGGCCGACGTCATCCAGGAATCGCGCCGCCAGCCGGTGCTGGTCGACTTCTGGGCGCCCTGGTGCGGCCCGTGCAAGCAGCTGACGCCGCAGCTCGAAAAGGCGGTCAAGGCTGCCGGCGGCAAGGTCAAGCTGGTCAAGATGAACATCGACGACCATCCCTCGGTCGCCGGCCAGCTCGGCATCCAGTCGATTCCCGCGGTCATCGCCTTCAAGGACGGCCAGCCGGTCGACGGCTTCATGGGCGCCATTCCGGAAAGCCAGATCACGCAGTTCATCCAGAAGGTCGGCGGCAAGGGCGGCGGCGCGCCGCAGATCACCGAAGCGCTGGCCGCGGCCGCCGAGGCGCGCGAGGCAGGCGACACCCAGACCGCGGCCGACATCTATGATGCGATCCTCGAGCAGTCGCCCGAAACCATCGAGGCCATCGCCGGGCTCGGCGAGATCCTGTTCGAGGCCGGCGACAGCCAAGGCGCCGAGGCGGTGCTTGCCAGGGCGCCGGAGGACAAGAAGGACGCGCCGGCGTTTGCCGCGCTGCGCGCCAAGATGACGCTCGCGGCGGAAGCCGCCGCGCTCGGCAATCCGGCCGAGTTCGAACGCCGGCTCGCCGCCAATCCGAACGATCACCAGGCGCGGTTCGACCTGGCGATGGTGCAGAATGCGCGCGGCGAGCGGATGCAGGCCGCCGACAACCTGCTGGCGATCGTCAGGGCCGACCGGACGTGGAACGACGATGGCGCGCGTGCGCAGCTCTTGAAGTTCTTCGAGGCATGGGGGATGACCGACGAGGCGACGCTGTCGGCGCGGCGCAAGCTGTCGTCGCTGTTGTTCTCCTGAGCGTTTTGCCGGCTTGGCTGCCGGCCCCTTTTGCCAGGAGGGTCTTGCGCAAGGCGCCAACTGCGCCAGATAGGCGGCAGCGGCTTGCCCCTGCCGGTTGAGGGTTTAGACAGGCTGGGTTGCGTAAGAGGAGATCGCAGTTGATGCGCTGCCCGGCGACGCTTTCGAGAGTTGAAGTGCAGGCGGAGGGTTGAGGTGCAGGTCGGAAACGCCCGCTACCGGCTCGCCAGGGATCTGCCGTCGAGGATCCCGGTGTTTCCGCTCGCCGGGGCGCTGCTGCTGCCCGGCGGCCGCATGCCGCTCAACATTTTCGAGCCGCGCTACCTGGAGATGATCGATGAGGCGATGGCCGGGCCGCGGTTGATCGGCATGATCCAGCCCAGCCTCGACGGCGCGCTGCGCGACGACGGCGAGCCCGAGCTTTGCAGCGTCGGCTGTGCCGGGCGCATCATCTCGCTTGCCGAGACCGGCGACGGGCGCTACCTGATCTCGCTGCAAGGCGTCTGCCGCTTCCGCGTCACGGATGAGCTGGCGGTCAAGACGCCGTTCCGGCAATGCCGGATGGCCCCTTTCCTCGCCGATCTCGAGGAGGATCCGGCCGGTGCCGAGGTCGACCGCCCTGCCCTGCTCAAGGCGTTCCGCGCCTATCTGCAGGCCAACGACCTCGAGGCCGACTGGGAAAGCGTGAGCCGCGCGGAGAACGCCATGCTGGTCAACGCGCTGTCGATGATGGCGCCCTATGGGCCGGCCGAGAAGCAGGCCCTGCTCGAGGCGGCGGACCTGAAGACGCGCGCCGAGACGCTGATCGCCATCACCGAAATTACGCTGGCGCGCGAGGATGAGGATTTTGGCTCGAGCCTGCAGTAAGCGCAATGATTCAGGTGAAATCGGCCTGACCTGAATCTCAACACTTAGGCCGGCGGCAGTTGGACAATGGAAAAGCGAGATGGCGGACGGACGTGACGGGCGCAAAGCCACGGTCGACCCGAAATTGCTGGAACTGCTCGCCTGCCCGCTGACCAAAGGACCGTTGACCTGGGACGCCGAGCGCAGCGAACTGATCTCGCGCGTGGCGAAGCTTGCCTATCCGGTGCGTGACGGCATCCCGATCATGCTGCCTTCGGAAGCGCGCACGATCTCGGCCGAAGACGCGCTCAAGCCGCCGCCGCGGCTCGGCGGTCCGTCGTGAATCGCGCCGGCGGGCCGGTTGCCGCTACTGGAAATTGCGCCCCTTGGGCATGACCCGTTGCGCCGCGCCCGACAGGGCGTCGACATCCTGCCGCTCCACCGGCAGGCTGCGGTTCGCGGAGCGCTCCGGTCCATTCGATGACCCGGCGGGCTGATGCTCGATGGTGGGCGGCTCCTGCAGGAGGACGCTCAGCCAGGGCGTCAAATCCTCGATCCTGTCGGCGACGATGTGGATGACATCCGATTCCTGCTGCAGCTTGCCGGTGACGCGGATGAAGCGTGCGCCCATCACGATAGCGCGGAAGCGGTCGAAGACGCGCGGCCAGATGATGACATTGGCGATCGCCTTTTCGTCCTCCAGCGTTAGGAAGATCGCATTGCCTTTGCCGGGGCGCTGGCGCACCAGCACCAGCCCGGCGACGTTGACGCGGCGGCCGTCGCGCACCGACGGCAGGCGGGAATTGGGGGTGATGCCGGCGCGGTCAAGCCGCTCGCGCAGGAAGGCGACGGGATGTTCCTTCAGCGACAGGCCGAGCGAGCGATAGTCGTGGACGACATGCTCGCCGAGCGGCATTTTCGGCAGCTTCGTCTCGGGCTCCAGCTCGCGCAGGCGGAGTGTGGGCTGGTCGAACAGCGGCAGTTTCTCGGCAGCGCTCCTGCCGTCCAGCGCGCGCACCTCCCAGAGCGCCGCGCGTCGGTCGAGGCCGAGCGAGCGGAAGGCGTCTGCCTGGGCCAGCCTTTCGATCTCGCCAACATCGAGGCCCGAACGCAGCCAGACATCCCTGACCGATCGATAGCCGTCGCCGCGCCGGGCGACGGCGGCCGCCATCCGTTCCTCCGAAAGCCCCTTGATCTGACGGAAGCCAAGCCGCACCGCATGAGCCGTCTCGATGACGCCGCGCATCGAGGCATGGCGTTCGAGGATGCGCGAAGGATCGAAACGGGCCCCCTCCAGCCTGCAATCCCAGACGGAATGGTTGATATCGACCTCACGCACCTCCACGCCATGGTCGCGCGCGTCGCGAACGAGCTGGGCCGGCTGATAGAACCCCATCGGCTGCGAGTTCAAAATCGCGGCGCAGAACACGTCGGGATAGAAGGTCTTGAACCAGCAGGAGGCATAGACCAGCAGCGCGAAGGAGGCGGCATGGCTTTCCGGAAAGCCATATTCGCCAAAGCCTTCGATCTGCTTGAAGCAACGCTCGGCGAATTCCTTTTGGTAGCCCTTGTCGACCATGCCGTCGATCATGCGCTGGCGGTAGTTGCCGATTGTGCCGGTGCGCTTGAAGGTGGCCATTGCGCGCCGCAGCTCATCGGCCTCGCCCGGCTGGAAGCCGCCGGCAACGATGGCGATCTTCATCGCCTGCTCCTGGAACAGCGGCACGCCCAGCGTCTTGCCGAGAATCTCCTTCAATTCCGGCTTCGGGTATTCGGCTTTCTCCTTGCCCTGCCGTCTACGCAGATAGGGGTGCACCATGTCGCCCTGGATCGGGCCGGGCCGCACGATAGCCACCTCGATGACCAGATCGTAGAATTCACGCGGTTGAAGCCGCGGCAGCATCGACATCTGGGCGCGTGACTCGATCTGGAAGACGCCCAGCGTGTCGGCCCGGCAGATCATGTCGTAGACGCGAGGGTGCTCCGGTGGCAGCGAGCTCAACTGATGCGGCCGGCCGTATTTGTCACGCGCCTTCGGATAATGATGCGTGAGCAAGGTCAGGGCTCGCTTCAGGCAGGTCAGCATGCCGAGCGCCAGCACATCCACCTTGAGGATCTTGACCGCGTCGAGATCGTCCTTGTCCCACTCGACCATCTTGCGCTCTTCCATCGCCGTCTTGACGATGGGCACGACCTCGTCGAGCCGGTCGCGGGTGATGACGAAGCCGCCGACATGCTGGGAGAGATGGCGGGGGAAGCCGATGATCTCGTTGGCGCGTTCCAGCACCTGCCGCGACAGCGGATCGGCGCGGTCGAGGCCGCCGGCATTGGCTTCCCTTTCGCCGAGCTCCGAGGTCGACCAGCCCCAGATGGTGCTCGACAGAGCGCTCCGGACGTCTTCGGACAAGCCCATGGCCTTCGCCACCTCGCGCAGGGCGGAGCGGCCGCGATAGCTGATGACGGCGGCGGCCAGCGCCGTGCGCTTGGCGCTGTATTTCTCGTAAATATAAGCGATGACCTCGTCGCGCCGTTCATGCTCGAAGTCGACGTCGATGTCGGGAGGCTCGTTACGTTTCTCGGAGATGAAGCGCTCGAAGAGGGCATCGATCCGGTCAGGGCCGACCTCGGTGATGCCGATGCAGAAGCAAATGACCGAATTGGCGGCCGAGCCGCGCCCCTGGCATAGGATGCCCTTGCTGCGGGCGAATTTCACGATGTCGTAGACGGTCAGGAAATAGCGCGCATAGTTCAGCCGCTCGATCAAAGCGAGCTCGCTGCCGATGCGCCGCAGCACTTCTTCCGGGACCCCGGCCGGATAGCGCACGGCCGCTCCTTCCCGCGCCAGGCGTTCGAGCTCGGCCTGCGGTCCGAGGCCGGATTCCGTCGGCTCGTCCGGATAATTGTATTCGAGGTCGCTGAGCGAGAAGGTGAGCTCGTCGGCGAAGCGCAGCGTCTCCGCCAGCGCTTCAGGGTGTCGGCGGAAAAGCCGCGCCATCTCCAGCGGCGTCTTCAGATGACGCTCGGCATTTGCCGTCAGCTCCAGCCCGACCTCGGAAACCGGCGTGTTGAGGCGGATCGCGGTCAGCACGTCCTGCAGCGGGCGGCGGTCGGCGGCATGATAGAG
Source organism: Mesorhizobium sp. M1A.F.Ca.IN.022.06.1.1 (assembly GCF_003952605.1). Taxonomy (NCBI): domain Bacteria; kingdom Pseudomonadati; phylum Pseudomonadota; class Alphaproteobacteria; order Hyphomicrobiales; family Phyllobacteriaceae; genus Mesorhizobium; species Mesorhizobium sp. M1A.F.Ca.IN.022.06.1.1. Next base: position 3,236,582 of record NZ_CP034455.1, read on the forward strand.
CACGTCGTTGGTCGCCATCAGCGGGATGTGCAGATGTTGGGCCATCGCCGCCGCCTGCTCGATACGGAAGTGGTCGTTGCCGCCGTAATCAGGCGCCACGGCAAGCCGAAGCGCGGCGCCGAAACGATCCTTAAGCCGGCTAATGAGCGTCAGATTGTCTTCCGCGCCTCCCGACAGGTTGGGCAGGATCGCCAGCGACATCAGATCGCCCCATTCGAGAAGGTCGTTGAGTTCGAGCAGCGTCGCGCCCTTCTCGTTCTCGTCGCGCAGATTGGCCTGCGTCAGCATGCGGCAGAGATGTCCCCAGCCCTTGCGGTCGCGGGGGTAAGCCAGAATGTCCGGCGTGCCGTCGCAAAAAACCAGGCGGCAACCGGGATGATAGGGCAGCTTCTCGACCCTGGCCTGCTGCCAGGCCCGCACGACGCCGGCGACCGTGTTGCGGTCGGCAAGGCCGATCGAGGAAAAGCCGTGGAATTTCGCCGTGACCACCAGCTCCTCGGGCTTGGAGGCGCCGCGCAGGAAGGAAAAGTTCGACTGGATGCCGAACTCGGCATAGGGGATGGCGGTCAGCGCGTTCATGCGAAGACGCCGTGCATGAACCAGCGCGGCGCGGCCTGCGAGGCGCTGCTGTAGAGGCCCTGGCGGTAGAGCCAGTAGCGGCGCCCCTCGCTGTCCTCGATGCGGTAATAGTCGCGCGTCGGCGCCTCTTCCTCGCCGGGCAGCTGCCGCCACCATTCGGCGGCGATGCGCTCCGGCCCTTCGGCGCGGGCGACGCGATAAAGCGCGCGCCGCCAGCGGAAATTCATCGGCGGGCCCTCGGGGATCTCGGTCGCCGGCACCTCGATCGGCTCGGGCGAGCGGAACAGCCGTACCGGCCGCTCCGGCGGGAAGATGGTCATCGGAGGTGCTGTCCGGTCGGGCTTCGGCGGCATGCGCCTTTGCGGCGCCTCTGCGAAAGGAACCGTGGTAACGGCGCGCTCCGGCAGGTGGCTATCGACGATGACCGGCTTCAGCACGGCGGCTTCGCCGAGACGGGCACGCACGCGGTCGGCGAATAAAGCGATGTCGGCGTCATCGTCGCTTGTCTCGCCGGCAAGGTCGCCCTGGAGCATGTCGAAGGCGGCGACCGAAAGCACCGACAGCCGCACGAGGTCGAAGCCGAAGCCGGCATCGATGGTCTGTTCCAGCGCGGTCAGCCGTTCGTGAAACAGCTTTCGGATCAGCTGCGGCTCGCGCATGGGGCGCGAGGTGCCGACCGCGATGCGGCTGACGAGGCCGTCGACGCGAAAGAGGAGAAGGGCGAGCGCCCGCGCGCCTTCGCCGCGGCGCTCGAGGTCGGCCTTCAAGGCCACGGCAAGCCGGCTCACCAGCCGCTCGATGTCGTCGGTGAGCACGATCGGCTCGGCAAGATGGCGCTCGACCGAGAGCGGCGCCACGGGAAGGCGCGGCGACACCGCCTCGTCGAGCCGGCCGAGCGCCTGGTCGAGGCGCAGAAGCAAGGTGGCGCCGAAGCGGCGGGCGAGCGGCGCGCGGGGTGCGGCCATCACCGCGCCCGCCGTGCGCAGGCCGACGCTTTCCAGGCTGGCGCGGGTTTCGGGCGCGATGCGCAGCGCCGAAAGCGGCAGGGGCGAAAGCAGCGCCGCCTCCTCGCCGCCGGCCACAATGCGGTCGCCGTGGAAGCGCGCCGCCGCCCAGGCAGCGCCCGGCGTCGAGGCGAGGCCGGCGCGAACATCGAAACCCTGCTGGAAGAAACGGGTGAGGATCTCGTCCTGCATGGCCCGCTCGCCACCAAACAGGTGCGTGCAGCCGGTGACGTCGAGAAACAGCCCGTCCTCGCCGTCGATCGCCACCAGCGGCGTGTAGCGGTCGCACCAGTCGGCGAGGCCTTCGAGCAGGCGGCGGTCGGCCTCCGGGTCGGCCTCCACCACATCGATCGACGGATGCATGGCGCGCGCGTCGGCAATGCCCATGCCGCGCTTCAGCTTCAGCGCCTCAGCCCGCTCGTCGAGGGCTGCGATGCGCTGGGCGTTGCTGTCGCGATGGCTGATCACAAGCGGTGGGTAAGATGGGGGCAGGGGATGCGAGGGCCGGGAACGCCAGGACCGCCCCAGACGCTGGCGCAGGATCCGCTCCGCGCAAAGGTAGGGGAACCACAGCGACAGAATTCGTTGCCCGCTCTTCCTCGGGCCTTCTTTCGGCAAAAGCGTGCTCATCGGGGTTCCACTCCAGTGTGAATTGTCCGGGCAGGGCCGTGCGGCTCTTGCCGATATCGACGGTGAAGGCGGGGCGGCCGATCGAGCCGGCCAGCGCGCCGGCGAGCGTTTCGCGGCTCGCCGCGGGCGCTGCCGAAACAATGAGGCGCACGGGCGCCGCGGTGGGCTCGGCCTGGCCGGCCTGACGCAGCAAAAATACTGGCCGGCCGGCGCTCTGGGCGCGGGCGTGCAGCCGCCGCGTCGCGGTAAGGTCGAGAAGCCGGGGGCTGCCGCGGATCTCGAGGATGACGGCGGCGAAGGCCGTCATGCGGGCGGCCTCCTCGGCGATCCACAGCGCGTCGACCAGTTTCGGCGCTTCGGAAAACAGCAATTGTTCGGGCTCGATGCCGAAGAAGGCGTGGAGGCCCCTGGCATAGGGAAAGCCGGCCTCGCGGAAAATCTCCGCCGTTCCGATCCAGAGGACCGGCAGGCCCTGCTTCTGTTTGAGGATCAGGCTGGCGAGCGACAGCGCAAAGCCGGCCACGGCGCCGGCATCGCGGGTCTCCAACCCATGGATTTCACTGAGCGCCGCCTTGGGCACGCCGCCGCCGAGGGCAGTGTCGAGGCGTTCTATGCCGGTATGCAGGAAGGCATCCGGCGAGGCCACAGCGAGGCCGCGCCGGACGATGGTGATTTCGGGGGTGACATCCGATCCCGCGGCATCGCCAGCTATTTGTTTTTTTGCAAGTCCGGACGGAAAACCGCTTCGCACTGTTCCTGGAATCGCTTTTGGCGCGCCGGAAGCCGGCGCTTCCAGGCGCTCGGGCAGCGTTCCCTCGATCTTCGCGATCTGGCGGCGCAGGGCAAAAACAGTTTCCCGCGCCACGACGCTTATCGCCATGACGTTCACTTCCGGCAGTAGTTGTTCCTGTTATGTTCTTATAGATTCCAGAGGGGCCTGGAAGAGTCAAGCGGAGTCGCAAGGAATTTATTCCTTCTGCTTTTCAGCTTCCAAGATCCAGCCAGCCGGCCCATTTGCCTCGACAGGCGCGAAAGCCTATATGCCGAGGTCAAAGGAAACCTCATGGCCCGCATCTACAAGACCCGCATCTGGCATGACCAACTCTCGCCATCGATGGATGAGATGGAACTTCTGGCGCTGGAGGCCTACGCCCATCTGCCGGAGGAGTTCCGCAAGCTCACCGGCGAGATCATCATCCAGATCGCCGATTTTCCGACCGACGAGATCATGGACGACCTGTCGCTGGAGACGCCCTTCGATCTGCTTGGCCTGTTCGAGGGGCGCGGCATCGCCGAGCGCTGGAACCCGCAAACCGGCGAGGGGCCGAACCGCATCACGCTCTACCGCCGCGCCATCCTCGACTATTGGGCCGAGAACGAGGAGACGCTGGGCGACATCGTCACCCACGTGCTGATCCACGAAATCGGCCACCATTTCGGCCTGTCGGACGACGACATGGAGCGGATCGAGGAAGCGGCCGAGCAGGCAGCGGCGGGGTGACGAATGAGAGGGCTGCCGTCCTTTCCTACCAATCGCTGAGCTTGGTGTCCGAGGTGTATTCCTGGCCCTCGATATCCTTCACCACGGCCTGGCCGCAGCGCATCGACTTGGTCGTCTTGTCATAGGCATAGGTCGGCGAGCCGAACAGGTGCCAGCCTTTGTTCAGGGCCGCCGTCACCTTATGGCAGAAAGTGGAATCGTCCGGACCGGACAGAAAGCGGTAGAGTTTCATTTTCGACCCTGTCGTGACCAATGCTTGTCTATCTTTCCTGGAATCGCTCGAGCGCATCATGCGCCGATGATTGCGGCCTTCGCCAGAAGTTTCTCGGCATCCGCCAGATGCAGCCGCTCGACCATGCGGCCGTCCAGCGCAATGACGCTTTTGCCGGCATTTTCGGGCCGTGAGAACGCCTCCCTGATCGCCCGCGCCCTGGCCAGCGCCTCCGGCGCCGGCGCAAAGGCGCGGTTCGCGGGCTCGATCTGGGCGGGGTGGATCAGCGATTTGCCGTCAAAACCCATGGCGGCCGCCTCGGCGCATTCCCGCGCGAGGGCGTCGAGGTCGCGAAAATCGTTGGCGACGCCGTCGATCACGTCGAGGCCGCCGGCGCGGGCGGCGAGCACAAGCTGCAGCAGCCAGGGCGTGAGATAGCGCCGGTCGGGCGTTGCCGAAATGCCAGTTGCCTTCACCAGATCGTTCGTTCCGGCGACGAAACAAGCGAGGCGGGAAGAGGGATCGCGGCCAAGCTCGGCGATGGCGCCGACGTTGAGCAGCGCCTTGGGCGTCTCGATCATCGCCCAGAGTTTCACGGTATCTGGGGCGAAATTGTCGTCGAGCAGGTCGCCGGCCTCGAGGATGTCGCGCGGCGTGCCGATCTTGGGCAAAAGAATGCCGTCGGGCTCTGCCTTGGCGACGGTCAACAGGTCGTCGATGCCCCATTCACTGCCGAGCGGATTGATGCGCACCACCATCTCGCAGCGGCGCGCCGGCCGCGCGGCGAGGATGCCGGTAAGCTTGTCGCGGGCGGAAACCTTGTCGGCCAGCGCCACGCCATCCTCGAGGTCGATGATGACGGTATCGCAGGCGAGCGAGGCGATCTTGGCCAGCGCCTTGTCGTTTGAGGCGGGCACGTAGAGCACGGAGCGGCGCGGGCGGTAGGTGTCAGAGGTCATGGCCGATCTATGCCGGCTTGCAGCGGGCGAGGCAAGGCGCGGCACCATAGAACTCATTTGCGTTCTGGCTAATTGTCGAAGCCGGCGATGGCAGCGCCCCTCTCCCCGTCACTATACGGGGAGAGGATGCCGGCAGGCAGGTGAGAGGCGGCGCCAGCCTGAAACGACTTTGCTCCTGCACGAAATCTGCAAATCCTTGCGGAAAACCTCCTCCAATCCGCCGCGCGCTTTCCGCAGCCGCCGGCGAAACAGGCGGCATGCGAACACATCACAGATCCCGCTGGTCCCTGCCCCGGCGCCTCCGCAACGAAGGCTGGTGGTTGGTCGAGCCGCAGAGGCCGCGCATAACGGCGGTCATGCTTCCTTTCATCCCAAGATCACGGCTGCGACATGCCATGCGAGCGGCGGCGCTCGGGACGGTTCGGTCTTGACGCCAGCTTTCACGACTGGCGGCCTTTGCGCGCTCTCGACAAGCACGGCCCGCTTGCTAATCCTGTCATGACAAACCGTATTCAGCGAGCTGCCGATTCCATGCCGCACAACATCCTCGTCGCCGACGACGATCCGCATATCCGCGAGATCATCTGCTTCGCGCTGGAAAAGGCCGGCATGAAGACGGCCGCCGTCGCCGACGGCGCCGCCGCGCTGCAAGCGGTCGAACGCCGCGCGCCCGACCTCATCGTGCTCGACATCGGCATGCCGGAGATGGACGGGCTGGAGGTCTGCCGCAGGCTGCGGCAGCGCTCCGACGTGCCGGTGCTGTTCCTGTCGGCCCGCGATGAAGAAATCGACCGTATCCTCGGCCTTGAAATGGGCGGCGACGACTATGTGACGAAACCGTTCAGCCCACGCGAGCTGGTTGCCCGCGTCAACGTCATCCTGCGGCGGGCGCGCCCGGCGGTGGTGGAGGAAGACGCCGACGACCGTCAGTTCGCGCATGGCAAGCTCGTGCTGGTTCCGGCAAGTCATGCTGCGAGCTTTGAAGGCAAGCCGCTCACCCTAACAGCGATCGAGTTCGCGATTCTGAAAGGTTTTCTTGGCCGCCCGCAGCATGTGCTTGGCCGCGATGCGGTGATGGCCAATGCCTACCAATCCAACATCCATGTCTCGGAACGCACGGTCGACAGCCATATCCGCAACATCCGCGCCAAGTTGGCGGCGGTCGGCTGTTCGGATGCGATCGCGACCGTGCATGGCGTCGGCTTCCGGCTCGGCCGATGCGGTGGCTGAGCAAGGAGAAATGGCGGCCCAGGCTCGCCACCGTGGTCGTCGCCATCCTGATCGTGGTGATGGCGCTGCCGCTGGTCGGCCTGTTCTTCTTCCGGCTCTATGAAAACCAGCTGATCCGCCAGACCGAGGGCGAGCTCATCGCACAGGGCGCGGTGATTGCCGCCGTCTATGCCGATGCGGTGCGCGCGGCCGGCATTGCACCGGAACGGTTGGGAACGCCGATCTCGGCGGATCCGGCAAGGGACAATAATTACCCCTATCAGCCGATCGAGCCGCAGCTCGACCTTGCCTCCGACAATGTCATGCCGTCGCGACCGGCGGCCGTTCCCGCCACCGCCGATCCGGACTTCGCGGCCATAGGCGCAAAGCTCGACGGCATTCTGGACGAGGCGCAGAAGACAACGCTTGCCGGCTTCCGGCTGCTCGATCCGCATGGCGTGGTGATTGCCGGCGGCGGTGAGGTCGGACAGTCTTTCGTTGCGGTCGAGGAGGTGCGGCAGGCGCTCGCAGGCGCCTATGCAAGCGAGCTTCGCCTGCGGATCCCCGACCAGCCGCCGCCGCCGCTCTATTCGGTGAGTCGCGGCACCAAGGTGCGCGTCTTCGTCGCCTTGCCGGTCGAGCTCGACGGCAGGGTCGCCGGCGTGGTCTATATGTCGCGGACGCCGAACAACATCGTGAAACATCTCTATGGCGAGCGCGGCAAGGTCACGCTCGCGGCGATCGCGATTCTCGGCGGCACGCTGCTGATCGCGCTGGTGTTCATCCGCACCGTCAGCCGGCCGATCTACGCGCTGATCGAGCGCACCAAACGCATCGCCGCCGGCGACCGCGAGGCAATGCGGCCGCTCGCCCATCACGGCACGCGCGAGATGGCGGCGCTGTCGGCCGCCTTCCTCGACATGGCGCAAAAACTCCAGGCGCGCTCCGACAGCATCCAGACCTTCGCCACCCATGTCTCGCATGAGCTGAAATCGCCGCTGACGGCGATCCAGGGCGCGGCCGAGCTGCTCAGGGATTCCGGCGGGACGATGGACGAGGACGAGCGACGGCGTTTTTCCAACAACATCGTCACCGATGCCGGGAGGCTCAATCTCTTGGTGCGCCGGCTGCTCGAACTGGCGCGCGCGGAAAACCTGGCGCCGAGCGGCGAAAGCACGACAATCGGCGCGGCGCTGGCGCTGCTGCCGGTCGACGCCAGGCTGGAGGTACGCGTCGAATCGGGCAGCGATATCGGCCTCGGCATCTCGGGCGAGAATCTCGCGATCGTGCTCGCCAACCTCGTCGACAATTCCGCACGGCACGGCGCGAAGCAGGTGACGGTCGGCGCCGAAAAGGCGGGCGAAAGGGTGGCCCTCCACGTCGACGACGACGGCGGCGGCATTTCGGCGGCCAATCGCGCAAGAATATTCGAGCCGTTCTTCACCACAAGACGCGAGGCCGGCGGCACCGGCATGGGCCTCGGCATCGTGCTGGCCCTCCTGAAAGCGCATGATGGCACGATAACGCTGGTTGACTCCGAACGCGGCGCGCGCTTCGAGATCAATTTGCCGGTCGCGTGAGGACCGGTGAATCGGAGAACAAAGTGCGTTACGACATCGTCATCATCGGCGGCGCCATCGTCGGGTCCTCGGTCGCCTACTATCTGCGCGAAGAAGGTTTTACCCGCTCCATCGCGCTGATCGAGCGCGATCCGCAATTCTCGCAAGCGGCGACGACGCTGTCCCTGGCCTCGATCCGCCAGCAATTTTCCATTCCTGAAAACATCCGCCTGTCGCAATTCACGCTGAAGCTGTTCCGGCGACTGAAAGAGACTTTCGGCGCCGATGCCGATATCGGCTTTCGCGAGGGCGGCTATCTGATCCTCGCCGGCGAGGCGGGGCTGCCGATCCTCAAGGCCAATCACGAGGCGCAGATCGCCGAAGGCGCCGATATCGTGCTGGAGGATGCAGGCCAGCTCGCCCGCCGCTTCTCCTGGCTTTCAACCGAAGGCATTTCCGCGGGCGCCTATGGCCGCGGCGGCGAGGGCTGGTTCGACGCGCATGCGCTGCTGATGCTGTTCCGTAAGGCGCTGCGCGAGAGGAGGATCGACTTTATCACCGCGTCGGTCACCGGTATCGCGCGCGAGGGCAGTCGCGTCACCGGCGTCGCCCTCGACAATGGCGAGACGCTGGAGGCGGGTATCATCGTCAATGCCGCCGGTCCGAACGCCGGCAAGGTGGCCGCCCTTGCGGGGCTCGCGCTGCCGGTCGAGCCGCGCAAGCGCAACGTCTTCGTCTTCGAGGCACGGGAAAAATATGCCGACATGCCGCTGCTGGTCGATCCCTCCGGCATCTATGTGCGGCCGGAAGGCTCGGTCTATCTCACCGGCGGCGCCGAGCCGGAGGAAGGCGACCATGCACCCGATCCAAACGATTTCGAGGTCGAGTGGCCGCTGTTCGAGGACGTGATCTGGCCGACTTTAGCCACCCGCGTCCCAGCCTTCGAGGCGATCAAGCCGACGCGCGCCTGGGTCGGGCATTATGATTACAACACGCTCGACCAGAACGCGGTTATCGGGCCGCATCCGGAGGTGGAAAACTTCCTCTTCGCCAACGGCTTCTCCGGCCATGGCCTGCAGCAGGCGCCGGCGGTGGGCAAGGCGCTCTCGGAACTCATCGTGCATGGCGGCTATCGGACGATCGATTGCACGGCGTTCGGATATGAGCGCGTCGCGGCGGGGCGGGCGTTCAGGGAATTGAACGTCATCTGACGCATAATCGCATCGACCGCCAGCGCGTTGCCGAGCGCATGCCCGCGCGCCGTATTGTCGAAAATGCACCACACCTCGGTGGCTGAGGCGCCCGCGTCGGCGAGCTGGGCGCTGATTTCCAGCAGCCGGCCGGCGTCGTAGTCCGAAAAATAGACATGCGGCGCGCCGTGAAAGCGGAAATAGGCGAGCTCATGCCAGCCGCCGGGCGCGGAAGCGGCGGGAACTGAGGCAGGGTCCGCCGCCACGCGCCCGACGCGGAGGCGGCTCAGCAAAGCGTCTGCTCCCGGCTCGAACCAACTGGCGTGACGCGGTTCGCAGACCAAGCGGCAGTCGGTCTTGTCGTGCAACAAAGCGAAGAACTTTTTGGCTATCTGCCTGTCGAATTGCAGACTGGGCGGCAGCTGGACCAAGAGGGCGGACAGCTTCTCACCGAGACCTCCGACCTCGCCCATGAAAGCATCCAGAAGATCATGGCAATCTATCGAGGCGGCGCTCATGAGTCGCGGCTTTGGGCACTTTAACGGAGAACCGAAAATGATCCGGGACCGAGCACGCCCAGCGCTCATAGGTTTCGCGCTGATGCGGTTTGTAGAAGGAGGAGTTGATCTCCACGACAGGAAGACGCGAAGCGTAACGCTCCAATTGCGAGCCCGTCGCCGGAACAGAGGACCTGTGCGCTGCCGGTATGGTCCATCCGGCTGTTCCGACAAAAGGTTTGTTTTCGGCCATGTCGACAATCTGGACAGGCGCGCCTGCAGGTCAAGGTGGGGCTCAGGCGGCGAGGCGGCAGCCCAGATGTGCCTGTAGCCAGCCGAGCACGCGCGCCCAGCCTTCGGCGTGCTCCGCCGCGGCGTCCGGGAAGCCGGCGAAGCCGCCATGGCAGACGGTGAGCCGCGTGCCGGCAGAGGTCGGTTCCAGCAGATAGGCAACCGTCGTTTCGTGACAGCCGAGCGTCGGGTGATCCCAATCGTAGCGCCTCGTCTGCACGACCCTGCGCCCCGTCTCGATCTCGAGGAAGCTGCCGCTGGCGGGCAGGGTCCTGCCGTCGGCCGTCCTCACGATCACGCGCCACGATCCGCCGACGCGCAGATCGGCGGCCCAGCCGATCATCCGGTAGGTCTCGGCCGACCCCCCACCAGCGCTCGACGTCGCTGGTGAGAAGCGCGGTGACGACTTGTTGCGGCGAAGCGGGAAGTTCCGCCGAAGCCATGACCGTCTCGGTGTTCGCCATGGCGCGCGGCCAGCCATGCGGCAGTATCATTGCCAACCTCCTCCGCGGCCGTTCAATACCTGGTTCAGACCTTCGATGGCGGGCGCTCGAAACCCTTGCCGGTCTCCAGCAGGCTCTTGAGGCTCGCCAGCACCAGCGGCCAGCCCTTGGACACGTTCGGAATCAGCCGGTGCGGGCCGTCGGCCTCGTGGGTGACGGCAAGCTTCATCAGCTCGCCGTCCTTTTCGATGGTGAAGGTACAGCGCGTGTAGCCGTCTTCCTTCACCTCGGGCAGCCATTCGTTGCGCCATTTGATGACCAGACGCCGGGGCGGATCGATCTCGAGGATCTCGCCCGAGTCGGCCACGCGGCCGTCCGGGAAGATCAGCTTCCAGCTCGAACCCACCTTCCAGTCGCTCTCCTGGTAGGAGCAGAGGAAGAACTGCCGGTTGAACTCCGGATCGGTCAGCGCCGTCCAAAGCTTTTCGGGCGTGGTGCGGATGTAGGTGACGTAGACGAAAGTGTTGTCGCTCACGGCTCTTCCCTTTCAAGTCGTTTCTTCAGGTCGCTCAAGGCATCCAGCCGATGGCGCTCGAATTTGCCGATCCAGCGCTCGGCGACCTCGTTGATCGGCACGGGGTTGAGGTAATGCTCCTTCTCGCGGCCGCGGCGAACGGTGGCGACAAGGTTCGCCTCCTCGAGAATTGCCAGGTGTTTGGTCACCGCCTGGCGCGTCATGTCCATCCGTTCGCAGAGCGCGTTCAGCGTCTGTCCGTTCCTGGCATAGAGGCTGTCCAGCAATTGCCGGCGGGTCGGGTCGGCCAAGGCGCGAAAGACGGCATCCATGCTCATGGCTTTAATATGCAACCAATTGGTTGCATGTCAAGCGTTGCGACAGGTCGAGCGATCACTTGCCGGTGAATGGCGTCAGCGCTTGCGGGAGAACCAGAAGGCGTCGGGCATGCGTGTCATGCCGATGCGCTCGTAGAAGCCGACGGCGTCGGGCATCGAGATCAGGCTGATGGCGACGGACGTGCCGAGCTGGCGGCGTGCCTCGTCCATCAGGCCTTTGCCGATGCCGAGCCCCTGCGCCGAAGCCGATACGGCGAGCTCGGAGATGTAGCACACCCAGGAGAAGTCCGTGACGCCGCGCGCGACGCCGAGAAGCGGCCTGCCGTCGATATCGAGCCGTGCCGTCAGCACCAGATTGGCATTGCCGAGCATCGCCTTCAGCCGCGTTTCGTCGTCGACCGGCCGTGTTTCGCCGAGGCCGGATTCCACCAGCACACGGCGGAATTCGCCGACATCGAGCGTGGGTTCGCTTGCGTAAAGGACCTTCGAAGTCGGCGCCATGCGGCCAAGGTGCCCGATCGGCCGGGATTTTGAAAGCAGCCGATCCCGATCTTGTGTTCGATCGCCCAAGCCACACGACAACAGTTGCCTTTCATTTGCCGCCGGCTTTGTGTAAAGCGTGCGCAAAATTCCCCGCAGAGAGAAGACGGGTAAGGACCATGGACAAATTCACCAAGCTCACCGGCGTCGCGGCGCCCATGCCGATCGTCAACGTCGATACCGACATGATCATCCCGAAGGATTATCTGAAGACGATCAAGCGCACCGGGCTTGGCACCGGCCTGTTCGCCGAGATGCGCTACAAGGACGACGGCTCGGAGAACCCGGATTTCGTGCTCAACAAGCCGGCCTATCGCAAGGCGCAGATCCTGGTCGCCGGCGACAATTTCGGCTGCGGCTCGAGCCGCGAGCACGCGCCCTGGGCGCTGCTCGATTTCGGCATTCGCTGCGTCATCTCGACGTCGTTCGCCGATATTTTCTACAACAACTGCTTCAAGAACGGCATCCTGCCGATCACGGTCAGCCCGGAAGATCTGGACAAGCTGATGGACGACGCCTCGCGCGGTTCCAACGCCACGCTGTCGATCGACCTCGAAGCCAAGGAGATCCGCGGCCCGGATGGCGGCGTGGTCAAGTTCGATCTCGACGACTTCAAGCGCCATTGCCTTTTGAACGGCCTCGACGATATCGGGCTGACCATGGAGAAGGCCGGCGCCATCGCGTCCTTCGAGAAGAAGAACGCCGAGCTGCGCCCCTGGGCCTGAACGGCTGAGGCACGGTGATAGATAGCCCGGCCGCAAGCGGCCGGGTTCGTGTGGCTGAACGGAGGGACAGTCATGACACGCTCGCTTCTGGCCGGCGCCTGCGCCTTGGCGGCGATCCTTCTGGCGGTGTCCGGGGCGACCGCGCAGAGCCAGACGGCGCCGCAGGCGCCCGCGCCTTCCGACCAGCCCGCCGCCGATCAAGGGGCGGCCGATCAAGGCGCATCGAGCACTTCCGACGCCGCTCCCGCCGACGAGGACAAACAGGCGCCGATCCCGTTCGAGGGCGGCCAGCTCACCATCACGCAGCCGGAGCAGGACGGCGAGAAGATGCTCGCCTATGACGGCAAGCAGTTGGCCAGCAATTACGACGTCTCCTTCGACAGGATCGTCAAGATCGGCGACGTCAACGTGGCGCTGGTCGATGTCGGCGACGGCGGCAACCAGTGCGGCCCGGCCAAGGTCATCGTCTGGAAACCGAAGGACGGCGAGATCCGGACCACGACGGTCGAGCAGGACGAATGCGGCGCGCCGCCGGCCGCGGTTTCCGACGACGCCATCTATTTTGTGCCTTTCCTGCTGCCCGGAGCAACCAAGCCGGCCTTGCAATGGTCGCCGACCGAAGGGCTGACGACCTCCGGAAACCTGACCTACACGCCGGAACCCGGCACCGACTGGAAGGACGTCGATTCGTCGAAATACGACAACATCATCGACGCGTTCCATAACGAAGCGGTTTACAAGGCGGCGCAGGCGCTGCTGGGCGACAATATGCCCGACATGGCGACCAGCCTGCTGGTCGGCGGCGGCACCGAAAAGACCGCTTCCGGCGCCTTCTATGCCACCGGCTGCGTGCCGCATGACTGCGGCGGCAATGACGGCTTCATGGCGGTCGACCCGGTAAAGCACAAGGTCTATTTCGCCCGCCGCGGCCAAAATGGCGAGCCGGATGCCTGGCCGCCGGTAAAGGACTGGCCGGTGGATATCAAGAAGGCCTATGACGACGCGAAGGGGAATTAGCCCGAGCGTCAATTGCCAGGTTGCGTCCTTCGCGCCTCCCCTCTGTCCCGCCAGCATCCCGTTGTCTGGCTCACGACTGGGCTGTGGATGCGTTTCAGAATGACCGGACAAATCCTGCGAGGCCCCCATGCGCAAGCTGATCTCCACCGGTTCCCCCTTCGAGAAAACCGCCGGCTATTCGCGCGCGGTGGTGCAGGGCGACTGGTGTTTCGTCTCCGGAACGACCGGCTACGACTATGCCACGATGACGATGCCCGACACGGTCGAGGCGCAGACGCGCAATTGTCTTGCCACCATCGCCAAGGCCCTTGCCGACGGCGGCTTCGACATGGCCGATGTGGTGCGGGCGCATTACTATATTACCGACCAGGCCTATGTTGACGTGGTCTTCCCGATCCTCGGCGAGGCGTTCGGGGACATCCGCCCGGCGGCGACGATGATCGTCTGCCAGCTCAACAAGCCGGAGATGAAGATCGAGATCGAGGTGACGGCGCTCAGGCGCACTGTCTGATGCCTGTCGCCCAGGCTGCGAAGCGGCTGGGCACAACGACGGCGTGGAGCGAGGAGCGGCCCATGGTCAAGGTCAGACGCATCGTCGCCAATATCGAAACGCCCGACATTGCGGCGGCAAAGCGCTTCTATCAGGGCGTGCTTGGCCTCGATCAGCTCATGGATATGGGCTGGATCGCCACGTACGGCTCCCAGCAGACCATGGCCGTCCAGATCAGCTTCATGTCGCAAGGCGGGTCGGGCACGCCGGTGCCGGACCTCTCGATCGAGGTCGACGATGTCGATGATGCGCTGGACCGCATGCGCAAGGCTGGCTTTGCCGTCGAATACGGCCCGGCCGACGAGCCTTGGGGCGTGCGGCGCTTCTATGTGCGCGATCCGTTCGGGCGGCTGGTGAATATCCTGTCGCATCGGTGATGGCGCGCCTACCGGCCTCTTGCGAGATGCTGGCAGGGCAGAGGGGGTGTGAAGGATCTCGAGGCTCGTCCCCTTGCGCACAGCCCGCCCGGCGTTTAGCAAGGCCGCGGTTCAATTCTCTCCCCAGGACGGTTCTCCATGGCTTCGAAAAATCTCTTCCTGCTCGCCGGCGACGGCATCGGCCCCGAGGCCATGGCCGAAGTGAAGAAGTTGATCGCGGCCATGAACGCGAAGCTCGGCAGCGGATTTGCCACCGACGAGGGGCTGGTCGGCGGATGCGCTTACGACGCGCATGGCGCGGCGATCTCCGATGCCGACATGGAAAAGGCTGTTGCTGCGGATGCCGTGCTGTTCGGCGCCGTCGGCGGGCCGAAATGGGACAAGGTGCCCTACGAGGTGCGCCCCGAGGCCGGCCTGCTGCGCCTGCGCAAGGACATGGAGCTGTTCGCCAACCTGCGTCCGGCGATCTGCTATCCGGCTTTGGCCGCCTCCTCCTCGCTCAAGCAGGAGGTGGTCGAGGGCCTCGACATCTTGATCGTGCGCGAGCTCACCGGCGGCGTCTATTTCGGCGAGCCGAAGCAGATCATCGACCTCGGCAACGGCCAGAAGCGCGGCATCGACACCCAGGTCTACGACACGTTCGAGATCGAGCGTATCTCCGGCGTCGCTTTCGAGCTGGCACGCACGCGCAAGAACCATGTCACCTCGATGGAAAAGCGCAACGTCATGAAGTCGGGCGTGCTGTGGAACGAGGTGGTCACCCAGACGCATCAGGCGAAATATGCCGACGTCAAGCTCGACCACATGCTGGCCGATGCCGGCGGCATGCAGCTGGTGCGCTGGCCAAAACAGTTCGACGTCATCGTCACCGACAATCTGTTCGGCGACATGCTCTCGGACATCGCCGCCATGCTCACCGGCTCGATCGGCATGCTGCCGTCGGCCTCGCTCGGCGCGCCGGACGTCAAGACCAAGAAGCGCAAGGCGCTCTACGAGCCGGTGCACGGCTCGGCGCCCGACATCGCCGGCAACGGCGTCGCCAATCCGATCGCCATGATCGCCTCCTTCGCCATGTGCCTGCGCTATTCCTTCGGCATGACGGTGGAAGCCGACAAGCTCGAAGCGGCGATCGCCGCCGTGCTCGACGACGGCCTGCGCACCAAGGACATCATGTCCGAGGGCATGACCGAGGTCGGCACCACCGAAATGGGCGATGCCATCATCGCCAAGTTCCTGGGCTGATCCCCATGGCAGAGGCGGCGGTCGACGTCCGCTGGGCGACGACCGAGGACGCCGAGGCGCTCGCCACCGTGCTTTGCGCAATGGCGGCGCACTATCGGCAGTCGCCGCTCGACCACGCCCGGGCGACGGCCACGGCAAGGCGGTGGCTCGGCGAGGAAAGCCCGGGCTATCCGCATTTCGCGCTGGCCTTCGCGGGTGGCGAGGTGGCCGGCCTGGCTTCGGTCGCGATCGTGCATCCCGGCATCGATCTCGAGCGGCTGATGTTCTTGAAAGACTTGTTCGTGCGTCAAGAGGCTCGAAACGCGGGAGTGGGTGAGGCACTGATCGGCTTTCTCGCCGGCTATTGCCTCGACAAGCGCATTGGCCGCATCGACCTCACCGCCGAGGACTGGAACGAGGGTGCGCTGCGCTTCTACGAGCGGCTCGGCGCCGAACGCCACGGCCAGAAGATCTTCCTCAGGCTGTCGGGCGAGGCACTAAGGACGGCGGCCGCTAGAATCTGACTCCGCTCGGCACCGGCCCCCACTTGTTGTCGCCGGCCTGGGTCGGGATCAGGCCGAACACCAGGGTGGCGAGCCAGCCGACATAAGGCACGAAGCAGAGGATGGCGAGCCAGCCGGTCAGGCCGAGATCATGCAAGCGGCGCACGACGAGCGCGACCCACGGCAGGAACGTGAGCAGGACGTAAAGACCGAGCAGGCCGAACATGACGACCGGCTCATCGCCGCCGCCCTCGACGTTGCCGCGCGACAGGTCTGCGGAGAAGCCGACGCCGATGGCGACGACAAGACCGATCGTCCAGAACAGGCAAAAGCCCCAGAGCTCCTTGCGCCGGGCCCGGCCGGAGAAGTTGACGTAGTTCGTCGTCACGCCACGCCAGAAATAGCTCCAGAGGCCGGTCGATTCCACCGTTTCGGCCTCGGCGTTGCGGCCGAAATGCGGCTGCCCCGCAGGCGAGCTGCCCGGCAGCGGACGGGCAGGAACTGGAACGGCGTTGTCAACCGGATCGATCATCCGGCCGCGGACCGAGAAGACATTGCCGGCACGTTCGCCGTTCGGCTGGAACTCGACCTGGGCTCCCCTGGCAAGCGTTGTCTCGCGACGCAGGTCCTCGCGCGCGAAACTGTAGCGCCTGCCGTCGGCGCCGCTGATGAAGCCGAAGCCCTGGTGCTCGTCATAGTGAAGAACTTCGCCACGCATCAGATCCCCCGAGTGTCGAATTCTTTCCCTTTGCTCGATTTGACATGAGCGCCGGCCGGCGGGCAAGAGCGATGGCGTTCAGCCGGCTATCGCAGAGGCGGCAAATCGGGATAGAAGCCGCAAGTCGCCTAATAGACCGCGAAGCAATGGCCCGGAAGGACTCGACACTGCTGCCAGAAGCGGCCGACGCTCCCCGCGGCCAAAGACGGAAAATCTGCATCGACGCCACCGGCCTGCTCGCCTGGCGCGGCGCGCTGGCCGGCATCCAGCGGCTGGAAGACTTCATGGTCAGGGCAGCGCTCGCCGATCCCGACCCGGATGTCGAGGTGGTGACGCTCGATCTCTCCAGCCATCGTTTCCGGGCGCTCGAAAAATTCGAGATGGAGCAGTTGGGTGTCAGCGAGATCGCGCCGTTCCGGCAGCGGCCGCGACCGCAAGCCGCTGCTGCGTTGCGGCAGGGGTTCCAATCGGTGCGGCGCCATCCAATGGCCAAGAGTGAAGCCGATCGCCAGCTTGCGGGAATGGTGACGAACGGCCGTCCCGGCTTCACCTTCACGGTGTCGAAGCTGTTGCTGCGGGCCTATCGCTTCTCTAGGCGAGCCGGTCTCCGGGCGGGTTTGCTTCGGGGCGATGCGGCGCAGCCGACGAAGAATGTCGATCGTCGAACGGTGCTGATCAGCAATCAGCTGCTGGTCGGCGAAAAGTTAGCGGCGGTTTGCGCCGGCCCCGACAACATAGCCTTTCTTTGCCACGACATGATCCCGACCATGCGGCCCGACCTTGTCGCAAAGAACAGATGGCAGGCCGCCTTCGGGCCCAATCTCGAACGGCTGGTGCGGTCCGGCGCGGCGGCCTTCTGCACCTCCGAGACCGCGGCGACGATGCTAGGCGATCACATGCGCAAGGCCGGAATAGATCTGCCGGTCGTCCATCGCTTCCCAATGCCGTCGCTGCTGCATGAGAGGGCCGCGCGGCTGAGGATGACGTCGCGGCTCGAGGCTGGCGAGCCCTACATCCTTTATTGCTCGACCATAGAGATCCGGAAGAACCACATCATGCTCGCCCGCATCTGGCAGCAGGCGCTCGACGAAGGCGTTCGGCTGCCGAAGCTCGTCTGCGTCGGCCGCTGGGGCTGGATGGTCGAGGAGCTCAGCGCCTATCTCAAGGCTCATCCGGGGCTGAAAGAAAAGATCATCTTCGCGGGTCCGGTCAGCGACGAGGAGCTTATCGGCTATTATCGAAGTGCCACCTTCGGCGTTTTCCCCTCGCATATCGAGGGCTGGGGCTATGCAGCTTCGGAGTGTCTGGATTTCGGAGTCCCGGTCATCGTCTCGACCACGCCGTCGCTGATCGAAGCGACCGGCGGCCTGATGCCCGCGGTCGGTTCGACCGATCAGATCGGCTGGTATGGCGCAATCCGACGGATGACAGACGACGCTGCCTGGCGCGATTTGGTGGCCGGCCGTATCGCCGAAGAGCACAGGCCGACATCGCCTGCCGAAAGCTGGGCGGCGATAAAGGCCGGGCTCAAGGCGGCAGCAGCCTGCGCCAATTGACTCTTTACGCAAAGCGCGTAAAAGCCGGCAGCGAACGGGATCGTCTTCAATGCGCGGCCATTTGGCTCTTCTGGCATTCGATGCCCCCAGCCACGATGCACAGCATTGGGCCGGGCGTTTCGACGCGTCCGTCCGTTCTCGCAAAACTACGGCCAAAACCACCACCAAAACGGTGTGATTCCCTTGGCCTAACCACCCTCTCCCGGGTTCGGCCCGGGGGACAGAACCCGCATGAGGCCGGCGGGTTTTCTCCAACAACCAAGCGGAGAGGGACAGGAGATTTCGATGAGTTTCAAGGTTGCGGTAGTCGGCGCCACGGGCAATGTGGGCCGCGAAATGCTCAACATTCTGGACGAGCGCGGCTTCCCGGCGAGCGAAGTGGTGGCATTGGCCTCGCGCCGCAGCCAGGGCACCGAAGTGTCCTTCGGCGACCGCACGCTGAAGGTCAAGGCGCTCGACACCTACGATTTTTCCGACACCGACATCTGCGTCATGTCGGCCGGCGGCAATGTCTCCAAGGAGTGGTCGCCCAAGATCGGCAAGCAGGGCTGCGTCGTCATCGATAATTCCTCGGCCTTCCGTTACGACCCTGACGTGCCGCTGATCGTGCCGGAAGTGAATCCGGACGCGGTCGAACTCTTCTCGCGCAAGAACATCATCGCCAATCCGAACTGCTCGACGGCGCAGCTCGTCGTGGCGCTGAAGCCGCTGCACGATGTCGCCACCATCAAGCGCGTCGTCGTCGCCACCTACCAGTCGGTCTCCGGCGCCGGCAAGGAAGGCATGGACGAGCTGTTCACGCAGACCCGCGCGGTCTTCGTCGCCGACCAGGTCGACGTCAAGAAGTTCACCAAGCGCATCGCCTTCAACGTCATCCCGCATATCGACGTCTTCCTCGACGACGGCTTCACCAAAGAAGAGTGGAAGATGGTCGCCGAGACCAAGAAGATGCTCGATCCTAAGATCAAGCTGACGGCGACCTGCGTGCGCGTGCCGGTGTTCATCGGCCACTCGGAAGCCGTCAACATCGAGTTCGAGAAGCCGATCACCGCCGACGAGGCGCGCGAGATCCTGCGCGAGGCTCCCGGCTGCCAGGTCTTGGACAAACGGGAGAACGGCGGCTACATCACGCCGCTCGAGTCGGCCGGCGAGGACGCCACCTTCATCTCGCGCATCCGCGAGGATTCGACCGTCGATAACGGCCTGTCGATGTGGGTCGTCTCCGACAATCTGCGCAAGGGCGCGGCGCTCAACGCCGTCCAGATCGCCGAGCTGTTGGTCGAGCGGGGCCTGATCCAGCCGAAGAAGAAGGCGGCTTAGTTCCGCTCACGGGCCGCACCGCCGCTTCGCGGCTGGCCCTCCGCGAGGGCGCCGGACGACCGGCGGCCCGCGGTCGCGGGCTCGGCCTTCGGCCGTTTTGTTTTCGCTCACGGGCCGCGCGTCGCGGGCGGCCTTCCGCCGATAGCTCTCTTTCCCGTTCACGGGAAAAGTCGCGGCAGGAGGATGAGGGTGGCGCCGGTATTTCCAGGTGTGACGAGCGATGCGCGCTGCTTGCCTGATATTCTCCATGTGCTGAGGCGCTAACCACTGCTCTCCGCAGCCAGTTGCCGCAGGAGGCCGAGCGCCTCTTCCGCCCGCTCCGCCGGGACGAACAGATGGTCGTGATAAAAGGCCGAGACTGGATTGACGCCCATGCCGGCAGCGGCGAGCCGCGTCGTGATTGCGGCCAGAAAGCCGACGGCGTCGAGCGACGAATGGATGTCGAGCGTGATCATCCGGCAGCGGAACGTGCCGGCGAGGCCGGCTACCTTCGCTTGGTCCTCCGACACGATCAACGTCAGACCTTCCCGCTCGCGAAACTGCATGACCGGATCAAGACCGTCCGGTACGGCTGTACCGGGCGCCAGCGTCGCGAAAACATGGACATCGGGGAGCAGTTGCGGCGTCATCGACGCCAGTAGTCTTTGGAGATCGGTCTCGCCGGTCATTCTCTCTCCTTCGGTCATGCATTCTCACTCAATCATGCGTTCGAAAAAAGCGCACCGGCCCTTGTCGGATCGCCGCCCTGCCCGCCGTCCTTGGCTCGAAGCTGGCAAAACAGCCAGGCTCCAACCAAGGAGGGAACACCAATGAGCATTTCAGAAACCGCTCCCGTCTCGAACGGCGCCTTGTGGACCGGGCGCGCGCTTAGCGCCATTGTCATCCTTTTCATGATCTTCGACGGCGTCATCAAGCTGCCGCCGTTGCAGATCGTCACCGAGACGATGGCGCAGCTCGGCTGGCCGGAGGACCCAAACACCGCGCGGCTGCTCGGCATCGTCGGCCTGATCTCGACTGTGCTTTATGCGCTGCCGCGCACGTCCGTGCTCGGCGCCATCCTGCTCACCGCCTATATGGGCGGCGCCATTTCCACGCATGTGCGCATCGGCAACCCGCTGCTCTCGCACACGCTGTTCGGCGTCTATCTCGCTGTTGTCCTGTGGGGCGGGCTCTATCTGCGCGACCCCAGAGTGCGCGCGCTGATCCCGTTCAGCCGCTGAGCCGGTTCGTTCTGGTGATTCCACCGGCTGCGGCGACCGCAAGGCTTCGAAGCCGGGTTGCCAAGCTGCGTTACCGAACGCTAATTCGTGAGCACTCTCAATGCTGTCGAGGCCGGTTGGCGCAACCCGCGCCTGCCTTCGAAACAGCAATATTCGTTCCCTTCGGGATCAAATTAGCCGTTTGCGAGTTAAAGCTTGGCGGCGAGGACGGCGATCCCGTGAGAGAGGAACTGAAATGAAGAAAGCGATTACCATTCTGGTGCTGACGGTGGCGCTGGGCGCCTGTTCGCAGACGGAAAAAGGAGCGGCGATCGGCGGCTTGGGCGGTGCTGCGGTCGGAGCGGCCGTCGCCAATGACCCGGTCGAGGGCGCAGTGGTCGGTGGTGCTGTCGGCGCCGTGGCAGGCGCGTTGATCGGCCGTGCCAGCGAAAGCGGCAAGTGCCGTTATCGGGACCGCTACGGGCGCGTTTATATTGCTCGTTGCCCGTCGGGATATTGAGGTATCAACAGGCCTGACCAAAAGAACGGCGGGGTTGGCCCGCCGTTCTTTTGACCTGTTTTGACCGGGGGCCGAGACTACTCGGCGGTCGCGGCTTCCGCCTCGGCGGGTGCTGCGGACGCGGCCGCAACGGCAGCGGCGGCGTCTTCCTGGGCCTTCTTCAGCAGGGCTGCGCGCTCCTGCGCCTTCTTGCCCGGCAGGGCCTTGTTCGGGTTCGAGCGGGCCGGACGCTTGGCGATGCCGGCCTCGTCGAGGAAGCGCAGCACGCGGTCGGTCGGCTGGGCGCCGTGCGAGAGCCAGTGCTTGACGCGGTCGGCATCGACCTTCACGCGTTCGCCGTCCTTCGGCAGCAGCGGGTTCCACGAGCCGAGCGCCTCGATGAAACGGCCGTCGCGCGGCGAACGGGCGTCGGCGACGACGACGTGGTAATAGGGACGCTTCTTCGAGCCCGCACGGGCCAGTCTGATCTTCAGTGCCATTCTTTATCTCCTAACAAGCTCTGAGTTCGTTGATTGGGTTGCGGCTTTGGCGTTGTGCAAGTCGTAATCCCAAGACCGCTGCGCAGTTGGGCCACATGCACCAGCTTCAGCCGGTTTTCGTCACGCCGTTGTTAGCGGCGATCTGTTCGTGATGCCGGATAACTTCGCGGATGACGAAGTTCAGAAATTTCTCCGCGAAATCCGGATCGAGATGCGCATCCTTCGCCAGTTGGCGCAGGCGGGCGATCTGCTGCTGCTCGCGCGCCGGGTCGGCCGGCGGCAGGCCATGCTCGGCCTTCAGCACGCCGACCGCCTTGGTGCAGCGGAAGCGCTCAGCCAGCATATGAATGAGGGCGGCGTCGATGTTGTCGATCGAAGCGCGGTAGCCCGCCAGAACGGCGCGTGCCTCGGCCATGTCCTTCTCCTCGTTCATCGCCCCTCACTTCTTCTTGCCAAGGCCAGGCAGCCCGCCGCCGCCGAGACCGGGAAGGCCCGGCAGTTTCATGCCGCCGGGCAGGCCCGGCAACCCGCCGCCGGGAAGTCCGCCGGGCAGTCCACCCGGCAGGCCTTTGCCGAGACCGGCAGCCTGGGCCTGCTTCTGCAAGGCCTCCAGCTGCTTCGGGTCCATCTTGGAAAGGTCGGGCATGCCGCCGCCGGGCATCATGCCGCCAAGGCCCATCTTCGAAGCCAGGCCTCCCATCATGCCGCGCATCATGCCGCCGCCTTTGCCCTTGCCGCCCATCGCCTTCATCATGTCGGCCATGCCGCGATGCATCTTCAAGAGCTTGTTGATCTCGGCCGCGTCGGTGCCGGAGCCGGCGGCGATGCGCTTCTTGCGCGAGTGCTTCAAGATATCGGGGTTGGCGCGCTCGGCCTTGGTCATCGAGGAGATGATGGCGAGCTGCCGGCGGAACATCTTGTCGTCGAAGCCGGCCGCGGCGAGCTGGTCCTTCATCTTGCCCATGCCGGGCATCATGCCCATGATGCCGCCCATGCCGCCCATTTTCGACATCTGCTGAAGCTGCGCGGCAAGGTCGTTCAGGTCGAACTTGCCTGACTGCATCTTCTTGGCCATCGCCGCCGCCTGCTCGGCGTCGATGGTCTCGGCGGCCTTCTCGACTAGGCTGACGATGTCGCCCATGCCGAGGATGCGGTCGGCGATGCGCTTGGGGTGGAATTCCTCCAGCCCGTCCATCTTTTCGCCGGTGCCGATCAGCTTGATCGGCTTGCCGGTGACGGCGCGCATCGAAAGCGCGGCGCCGCCGCGGCCGTCGCCGTCCATGCGGGTCAGCACCAGGCCGGTGATGCCGACGCGCTCGTCGAAGCTTTTCGCCAGGTTGACCGCGTCCTGGCCGGTCAGTGAGTCGGCGACCAGCAGGATTTCGTGCGGCGACGACACCTTCTTGATGTCGGCCATCTCGACCATCAGCGGCTCGTCGATATGCGTGCGGCCGGCCGTGTCGAGGATGACGACGTCGTGGCCGCCGAGCTTTGCCGCCTGCACGGCGCGCTTGGCGATATCGACCGGGCTTTGGCCGGCGATGATCGGCAGCGTGGCGACCTTGGTCTGCTCGCCGAGCTGGCGCAGCTGCTCCTGCGCGGCCGGACGCCGCGTGTCGAGCGAGGCCATCAGGATTTTCTTGTTCTGACGCTCGGTCAGCCGCTTGGCAATTTTGGCCGAGGTCGTCGTCTTGCCGGAACCCTGCAGGCCGACCATCATGACGACGACGGGCGCGGGCGCGTTGAGGTCGATAGCGACGCCCTCGGCACCGAGCATATCGACCAGCTCGTCATGGACGATCTTGACGACCATCTGTCCGGGCTTGATCGACTTCAGCACCGCGGCGCCGACCGCCTTCTCGCGCACCTTGTCGGTGAAGGAGCGAACCACCTCGAGCGCCACATCGGCCTCAAGCAGTGCCCGGCGCACCTCGCGCAGCGCCGCAGAGACGTCCGCCTCCGACAGCGCACCGCGGCCGGTCAGGCCGTTCAGGATGGAGCCAAGGCGCTCTTGCAGGGACTCAAACATTGATCAGACCGCCGTGCGAGAGCGCCTTGGATTCATGCCGATCCCTGTCGGGCCTGCGGCCTTCCACGCCCCTTGTGCGCTCCTGCAGTGATTCAAACATCTTGCTTCCTTCGATCTCGGTTCATTCGACCCGAGAGGTAGTGCGTTCGCGCCTGGTCGCCAAGCCAAAGCGCAAAGCCAAAAAGCACCCGGGGGCGCATCGCGCTGCCGGGTGTTGGCCTCCAGGATCGGTTTACAGCTCTCGCCTCAAAGAGGCTTCGGCGTCCTGGTCGGCTTTCGCGGAGAGGGTCTCGTCGCGGAATTCGTGCGCGTCTAGACAGGAAATCGGCGGCGGAGTCAAGGCTGGGGTCGTTTTGAAGAGCAAGACACCGCGCCCAAAGGGGGTTCAGGGCAGCTTTTCGCCGTCCAGGATGCGCGTATAGAGATCGAGATAGCCGTTTGCCGTCTTGGCGATGGGAAATCGCGCGGCGGCGGATGCACGGCACTGCTCAGGGGACAAGCCGGCGATGTCGGCCAAGGCCGGCGCGAACTCGGCATCGGTGTCGAAGAGGCGACCGGTGGCGCCGTCGACGATTTCGGGCAGCGCGCCACGCCGTGTCGTCAACACCGGCGTGCCGCAGAGCATCGCTTCGACCGGCGCCATGCCGAACGGCTCTTCCCAGGCGATCGGGTTGAGAAAAGCTCTGGCTTCTCCCAGCAGGCGCAGCTTCTCGTCGCCGTCGACGACGCCGTGGTAGCGGAAGCGGCGGCCGAGGCTCTTGAAGAAGACACCCTGGCGTCGAACCTTGGTGCGCTGCAGGAGCTGCCAGCGCGAGCCGCCGGCGATATCGAGCTGGAAATCGAAGGCACGGGCGAGATCGACAGCCCGGTTGAGGTTCTTGCCGGCGCGGGCGATGCCGGCCAGAAACAGGAGCCTGCCCGTCTTGCGGGCGGACAGCCGATAGGCGTCGACCGGAAAGCCGTTGTGGACGAAGGTTTCCCGCCCATGGTTGCGCGCATGGCTGGCGCTGACGAAGTTCCAGTTTGGCCTGTTTTGCGTGAATTCCGGGTCGAAGCCGTGCATCGTATAGAGCGCCGGTCGCGAAATCTCGATGTACCAGCCATTGAAATGCACGATGTCGGTGTCGGCCGGGATCGCAGCGCGGCATTCAGCGGCCGAAGAGGCCTGCCGCACTTCGCACAGCGGATGGCTCGAGCCGCGAGCGGCGATCAGGACCACCTTGTGGCCGAGACGCGAAAGCTCTGTTGCCAGCCAGTCGACCTGCCGCTCAGTGCCGCCATAGCCTTTGCAGGGAATGGTGCGTTCCGCCACCAGCGTGATGCGCATCAGGCGAGCCCATCGGTTTTCTGGTTGACCACGGTTTGATCAAGAAACCGGTTTCCGCTTTTTTGGATCATGGCTCGTCCGGCCCGACCTTCAGGGGGGAGCGGCGATGCAGAAGCAGGAGCATCGTCAGCAGCGTGCTTACGATGCCGATCGCGGCGATGAGAACGGCGTCCCAATTGGTCCAGCCGGGGCCTTCCAGCGGCTTGGCGTTGAACAGGGCGAAGGAATTGTAGCTCTGCTGGTGCGAGATCAGCAGGAAGCCGATCAGATTGTTGCCGAGATGGGCGCCGAATGCAGCGCCGAGATTGCCGGTCACATAGACCAGCAGCGTCAGCAGCAGCGCGAAGGCGGCGATCGAGACCAGCACGCTGGCATTGATGGCAAGCGTCGAGGCCGGGCTCCAATGCAACGCGGTGAACAGAAGCCCCGGCAGCGCGGCCCAGATCAGCGGGCTGCCAAAGCGGCTGGCGAGGCCACGCAGCAGATAGCCACGGAACAGAGCCTCCTCCGATGAGGTCTGCAGAAAGGCGAGCGGCACGATCGCGAGAAGCAAGAGCAGCCAGGACGAGAACGCGATCGATCCGCGGACGATCTCCGGCTGCAGCCAATAAAGCAGCACCTCGGAGAACAAGGAGGTTGTCAGAACCGCGACCAGGCCTTTGAGAAACCCGCCGCGCGAGATGCGGCGGTCTGGGCCGATCAGCGCCGAGAGCGGCTCGCCATGAACGAAACGCATCGCGGCCCAAAGACCGATCCAGATGCCGGCAAAGGACGCCAGCGCGGTGAGGATGCCGGCGGGAGAGGCAAGGAAATCCTGGATCGGCTGTCCGGTCGCCGGGCCCGGGAGGCGCAAGACGATGAAGGCGGCGGTGCCGGCGACGAGCACGACCAGCGTCACGGCGAGCCAGAAGAGAACGACGATCGCCGTTCCGAGCAGGAGCCGGAGCAGGGTGGTTTTCTCGTTCGGCGAGCGCCGGTAGCGCTCGAAGGCGGCGTTGTCGATGATCACACGGGGTCCCCTGCCGGGCGCTTTACGGTCGCATGATCTAGGGGATCGGCGTTTTCGGCGCAATCTCTCCCGTCAGATCCAGCAACCAGTTGGGCCGCTCGACCGCGGGGATCATCGAAACTGGCGGCAGATCAGCCACGGCCTTCCATCGGCGCCGGGCCACCCGTCTAACGCTGCCGCCGGGAATCCGAGCCGGTCGACAACAATTTCGGCTCTCGATTAACCGTTTTGCCGCTTTTTGCCCTTAAGAAGCTTGCCATGAAACGCGTTATCGCCATCGCCGACCGCGCGGCCCTCGTCTCGTTGAAGCTGCTCGCAGCGCTCAACCTGCTGTTTTTCCTTTCGTTCCTGCTCGTGCTGCTGCTGGCCGGCCGCGCGCATGCCGAAGCGCCCGCCTGCGGCGGCAGCGACCTGCTGGCGGGTCTTGCAAAGAGCGATCCCGCCGCCTTCAAGAAGGTCGAGACCGAAGCCGCCGCCGTTCCAAACGGCCGGGGGCTGTTGTGGAAGCTCGAGAAACCAGGCGAGGAGCCGTCCTATCTCTTCGGCACCATGCACATGACGGACGCGCGCGTCACCACGCTGCCTGCCGCGGCCCAAAAAGCCTATGAAGGCGCCGACACCATCATCATCGAAACCACCGACGCCCTCGACAAGGCCAAGATGATGGCCGCCATGGCCGCCGAGCCTGGCCTGATGATGTTCACGGACAACACGACGCTATCCTCGCTGCTGTCGCCCGAGGATGCGGCAGTACTGAACAAGGGGCTCGATGCACGCGGCATTCCGCCTCTGACGGTGGCCAAGATGAAGCCGTGGATCCTGTCGGCCATGGTGGCGCTGCCGGCCTGCGAGGTGGCGCGCCAGAGCGCCGGCGCGCCGGTGCTGGACGTCAAGCTGGCCGCCGACGCCAAAGCGTCCGGCAAGGACGTCGAGGGGTTGGAAACCGCCGTCGACCAACTGCGCGCCATGGCTTCGCTGCCGCTCGCCTACCACATGAAGGGGTTGGTCGAGACGCTGAAGCTCGGCGACAAGGTGAACGACGTCAACGAAACCATGATCGTGCTCTACCAACGCGGCGAGGTCGGCATGTTCTGGCCGCTGTTTCGCACCGTGCTGCCCGACACGGCGGACGACCAGGCCGGCTATGCCGCCTTCGAGCAGACCATGATCACCAGCCGCAACAAGGTCATGGTCGCGCATGCCATGCCGATTCTGGCCAGGGGCAATGCCTTCATGGCGGTCGGCGCGCTGCATCTGCCCGGCCCTGACGGACTGGTCGAAGATTTCCGCAAAGCGGGGTATATTGTTACCGCCGTCAACTGAGTCGTCTGGCGGCTGGGGAGCGGAAAATGCCGGTTTTTCAGCGCTTTCCGTCCGCCTGCGTGAAACCCATTAGGGGATCCGCGCGTTGATGGCTGCTATTTGATGCCTTTCATTCCAAGGAGGACACGTTTCATGGCGAACCCTAACGACCCCTACACCCCGTCGAGCACGCCGCCCTCGAGGGGCGGTGGTGGCGGCAGCGGGTGGCTGATCGCCCTAGTTGTCATTATCCTGGCCATTGTTGCGTATTATGTTTTTGGCAGAACCGGTGGCGAGCACGCCCCCGCGACTTCCGAGCCGCCGGCCGCGACGACGCCGGCCCCGGCGCCTGCAACGCCTGAACCTGCGCCCGCAACGCCTGCTCCAGCTCCGACGCCAGCCCCGGCACCCGCGCCCACTCCGACGCCTGCCCCGGCTCCGGCACCTGCGCCGTCTCCGTGATCAGGCTATAGCTCCACGACGAACGGCCCGCCGAAAGGCGGGCCGTTTTTGTTTAACTACACCTTTGCCATCCTCGGGCGTTCGGCGCCGGCCGTGACGAGCACCTAAATATGGATCGGCTTGAAGAACGTGGCCAGCGCCGCTTCCTTGACCGCCTCCGACATGGTCGGGTGGGCATGGCAGGTGCGGGCGAGGTCTTCCGAGGAGCCGCCGAACTCCATCAGCACCGCCGCCTCGTGGATCATCTCGCCGGCGCCGAAGCCGACGATATGAACGCCGAGCACGCGGTCGCTCGCCTTGTCGGCGAGGATCTTCACGAAGCCGTCGGTGTGCAGCATGGCCCGCGCGCGGCCATTGGCGCTGAAAGGGAACTTGCCGACCTTGTAGTCGATGCCGGCCTTTTTCAGCTCCTCTTCGGTCTTGCCGACCGAGGCGATTTCGGGACTGGTGTAGACGACGCTCGGGATAACGTCGTAGTTCACATGACCGGCCTGGCCGGCGATCGTCTCGGCTACCGCCACGCCCTCGTCCTCGGCCTTGTGCGCCAGCATCGGCCCGGCAATGACGTCGCCGATGGCATAGATGCCGGGCACGTTGGTCCTCAGATGCCCGTCGGACTTGACCCGGCCGCGCTCGTCCATCTCGACGCCGGCTTCTTTCAATCCAAGGCTGTCGGCATAGGGGCGGCGTCCGGTCGCGACCAGCACGACATCGGCCTCGATCGTTTCCGCCGCGCCGCCCTTGACCGGCTCGAACGTCACGCTGGCGCCCTTCTTGGATTTGGCGACGCCGGTGACCTTGGCGCCGAGCTTGAACTCGAAGCCCTGCTTGGACAGCAGCCGCTGGAATTGCTTCGAGACCTCGCCATCCATGCCGCCGAGGATGGTGTCGAGGAACTCGACAACCGTGACCTTGGCGCCGAGCCTGGCCCAGACCGAGCCGAGCTCGAGCCCGATGACGCCGCCGCCGACCACCACAAGACTGCCCGGCACCTTGGCCAGCGACAGCGCGCCGGTCGAGGACACGATCACCTTCTCGTCGAAGTCGACCTTGACACCCGGAATGCCGGCGACGTCGGAACCGGTGGCGATGACGATGTTCTTGGTCTCGATCTCCTCGACCTTGCCGCCCTCGCCGGTGACCGACACCTTGCCGGCGCCGATCACCTTGCCGGTGCCGCGGAACGAGTCGATCTTGTTCTTCTTGAAGAGAAAAGCGACGCCGTTGACGTTGGAGGCCACGGTCGCATCCTTGTGCGCCAGCATCTTCTTCAGATTGAGTTTTGGCGCGCCGACCTCGATGCCGAGCATATCGAAGGCATGACCGGCTTCGGCGAACATCTCGGAGGCGTGGAGCAGGGCTTTCGACGGGATGCAGCCGATATTGAGGCAGGTGCCGCCGAAGGTGGCGTTCTTCTCGACCACCGCTGTCTTCAGGCCGAGCTGTGCCGCCCTGATGGCGCAGACATAGCCGCCCGGTCCCGATCCGATGATTACGACGTCATAAGCCATGATGGTGTCCTTCTGGTCTGGCCTTCAGCGGCCGCCGCTCACATTCAGGATCGCGCCCGTTATATAGGAGGCCGCGTCCGACAAAAGGTAGAGAACCGCGCTCGCGACCTCGTCGGCCGTGCCCGCGCGCTTCAGCGGCAGCAGATCCTGCATCCGCGCCACGCGCTCGGGCTGGCCGCCGGAGGCATGGATGTCGGTTTCGGTGATGCCTGGACTGACGGCATTGACGCGGATGCCTTCCAGCGCCACCTCGCGCGCCAGACCAACGGTCAGCGTGTCGATCGCGCCCTTGGAAGCGGCGTAGTCGACATATTCGCCGGGCGAGCCCAGTCGTGCCGCCGCCGAGGACAGATTGACGATGGCGCCGCCCTTGCCGCAGTGACGGGTCGACATGCGCTTGACGGCCTCGCGGGCGCAGAGGAAGGAGCCGACGACGTTGATGCGCATCATGCGCTCGATCCGCTCGGCGCTCATCTCATCGACACGCGCCTTGACGTCGACGATGCCGGCATTGTTGACGAAGGCGTCGAGCCGGCCGAAGGCCCGGTCCACCGCCTCGAACATCGCCACCACATCGGCCTCGTTGCCGACATCGCCCCTGACCGCGAAGGCCTCGCCGCCCGCGGCTTCGAGCTCGGCGACGAGCGCCTCGGCGGCGGCCCGGTTGGAGACATAGTTGATCGCCACCCCATAGCCTGCCCGACTGGCCTGCCGGCATATGGCAGCGCCGATGCCGCGGCTGCCGCCGGTGACCAGCAGCGTCTTCTTGTCGGCATTCATTCCTGGCAGCCTTTCAGGGCAAAGACGTCCCACGGTACTTTTGAGAAGCCCGCCGGACCATAAGCGGCTGACATTTCGAGCGACGGTCCGAGATCGGGAAAGATCAGGCTCTTCGGCGCATCCGCGCCCTCGGCCGGCAGCAGACCCACGACGCCCTTCTCATCGGCGCTATAGATCACGCCTTCCCAGACCGTGCAGGCGGCGAGCTCCTCGCCGGTGACGTCGCCGGTCGGGCATTTGTACATCAGCGAGCCGTGCGGCCGCCCGGCGGAGCCCTCGGTCCACATGGCGATGCCATCGAGCACGGTATTGTTGTCGAGTATCATGCGGAATGTGTTGGCGATCGTCGCCGAGGTACCCGTCGGGCTGAAATCGATCTCGGCGCCGCTTTTCGCCTCGCCATAGGCGGCAAGCTGGATCGGGCAAGCGGCCTGGGCATCGGCTGCTACGAGAGCCGCACCGGCGGCAAGCGCGACCGGCCTCGCGGTGCTGAGCCAACGGGCCTTCACTCGCCGCCCCGCCCGCGAGCCTTCATGCTCCACCTCAGAGATCGAGCACCAGCCGCTCGGGATCCTCCAGGCTTTCCTTGACGCGGACGAGGAAGGTCACCGCTTCCTTGCCGTCGACGATGCGGTGGTCGTAGCTGAGCGCCAGATACATCATCGGGCGGATGACGATCTGGCCGCCGACCACCACCGGCCGCTCCTGGATCTTGTGCATGCCGAGGATACCGGACTGCGGCGCATTGAGGATCGGCGTCGACATCAGCGATCCGTAGACGCCGCCGTTGGAGATCGTAAAGGTGCCGCCCTGCATGTCGGCAACCGAAAGCTTGCCGTCGCGCGCGGCGAGGCCCAGCCGGCCGATCTCCTTCTCGATCTCGGCGATGGACATCTGGTCGGCATCGCGCACGACCGGGACCACCAGGCCCTTGTCGGTGCCGACGGCGACGCCGACATGCGCAAAGTTCTTGTAGATGATGTCGGCGCCGTCGATCTCGGCATTGACCGCCGGGATCTCCTTCAGCGCATGGGTGACGGCCTTGGTGAAGAAGCCCATGAAGCCGAGCTTCACGCCATGCTTCTTCTCGAACACGTCCTTATACTTGGCCCTCAGCGCCATCACCGCGCTCATATCCACCTCGTTGAAGGTGGTGAGCATGGCGGCGGTCGACTGCGCCTCCTTGAGCCGGCGCGCGATGGTCTGGCGCAGCTTGGTCATGCGCACGCGCTCCTCGCGCGAAGCATCGTCGGCCGTCGACGGCGCGCGGGCCGCGACCGGTGCGGGAGCAGGAGCAGGAGCCGCTTTCGGCGTCTCGGCCGGCTGCGATGGCGCGCCCTTGGCGATGGCATCGAGGACGTCGCCCTTCAGCACCTGGCCGCGCTTGCCGGAGCCCGTCAGTTGCTCGACCGAGAGATTGTGCTCGGCGATCAGTTTGGCCGCGGCCGGCGCCGGCGGCATGGTGCGCGGCTCGACCGGCCCGGCGTCGCCGGCCATCTTGGCGGTTTCGGCGGCGGCCTGCTTGGTCGTGGATGCGGCGTCCGGACTGGAGGCCTGCGCCACCGCCTGCGGCTTGGTGGCGGGAGCGGCGGCTGCGCCGCCGGCCGAAATCGAGCCGAGCAGCGCCCCGACATTGACCGTCTCGCCTTCCTTGACGGTGATCTCGGAGAGCGTCCCGGCGCCCGCGGCGGGCACCTCCACCGTCACCTTGTCGGTTTCGAGCTCGACCAGCGGCTCGTCGGCGGCGATCGCGTCGCCGACCTTCTTGAACCACTTGCCGACGGTCGCCTCGGTGACGGATTCGCCGAGAGTGGGGACGCGGATTTCGGTAGCCATTGTGCCTGTCCGTTCTCTTGTCTTCTTGAGGTCTGTTTCGTCCGGGTCTGCTTACTCGCCCAGCGCGTCGTCGAGCAGGGCGGAAAGCTGGCTGAGATGCTTCGACATCAGTCCGGTGGCCGGCGAGGCCGAGGCCGGCCGGCCGGTATAGCGCACCCGCTGATGCTTGGCGTCGATATGCGCCAGCACCCATTCGAGATAAGGATCGATGAACGACCAGGCGCCCATATTCTTGGGCTCCTCCTGGCACCACACCATCTCGGCGTTGCGGAAACGCGACAGCTCGGTGATCAGCGCCTTGGCCGGGAACGGGTAGAGCTGCTCGACGCGCAGCAGGTAGATGTCGGTGATGCCGCGCTTCTCGCGCTCCTCATAGAGGTCGTAATAGACCTTGCCGGAGCAGAGCACGACGCGGCGGATCTTGGAATCCTTCACTAGCTTGATCGGCTGGTCGGCCAACAGCTGCGCATCGTCCCACAACAGGCGGTGGAACGAGCTTTCGCCCGCCATCTCCGACAGCGTCGACACCGCCCGCTTGTGGCGCAGCAGCGACTTCGGCGTCATCAGGATCAGCGGCTTGCGGAAGTCGCGCTTCAGTTGCCGGCGCAAGATGTGGAAATAGTTAGCCGGCGTCGTGACGTTCGCCACCTGCATGTTGTCCTCGGCGCAGAGCTGCAGGAAGCGTTCGAGGCGGGCCGAGGAATGCTCCGGCCCCTGGCCTTCATAGCCGTGCGGCAGGAGGCAGACGAGGCCCGACATTCTCAGCCACTTGCGCTCGCCGGACGAGATGAACTGGTCGAACACCACCTGGGCGCCGTTGGCGAAATCGCCGAACTGCGCTTCCCAAAGCGTCAGCGCCTTGGGCTCGGCAAGGCTGTAGCCATATTCGAAGCCGAGCACCGCCTCTTCCGAGAGCATCGAGTTGATGACTTCGTAGCCGGCCTGGGCCGCAGATAGATTGTTGAGTGGAATGTAGCGCGTCTCGTCACGCTGGTCGTAGAGCACGGAATGGCGCTGCGAGAAGGTGCCGCGCTCCGAATCCTGGCCGGAGAGCCGGATCGGATTGCCGTCGAGCAGGATGGCGCCGAAGGCCAGCGCCTCGGCGGTCGACCAGTCGATGCCGTCGCCGGACTCGATCGCCTGGCGGCGGTTCTCGAGGAAGCGCAGGATCGTCTTGTGCGCCTCGAAATCCTTCGGCACCTCGGTCAGCTTCTTGCCGATTTCCTTCAGCGTGCGGACCGGCACCGCGGTCTTGCCGCGCCGCTGTTCGTCCTGGTTGTCGGCCGTGCGCAGGCCGGACCAGGCGCCGTCAAGCCAGTCGGCCTTGTTCGGCTTGTAGGACTGGCCGACTTCCCACTCCTGTTCCAGATGCGCGCGCCAGTCGGCCCGCATCTTGTCGACCTCGGCCTGGGTGATGTGACCCTCGGCGATCAGCCGGTCGGCATAGACCTGCACAACCGTCTTATGGCTGCGGATGTTGCGGTACATGATCGGCTGCGTGAAGGACGGCTCGTCGCCTTCATTATGGCCGAAGCGGCGGTAGCAGAACATGTCCACCACCACCGGCTTGTGGAACTTCATGCGGAATTCCGTCGCCACCTTCGCGGCATGCACCACCGCTTCCGGATCGTCGCCGTTGACGTGGAAGATCGGCGCCTCAATCATCTTCGCCACATCCGACGGATAGGGCGACGAACGCGAGAAGCGCGGATTGGTGGTGAAGCCGATCTGGTTGTTGATGATGAAATGCAGCGTGCCGGCGACGCGGTGGCCGCGCAGGCCGGAGAGCCCGAACATCTCCGCGATCACGCCCTGGCCGGCGAACGCCGCGTCGCCATGCAGCAGCAGCGGCATCACCTTGGCTCGCTCGGACAGCGGCACGATCTCGCCGCGCTCGCGGCCGGCGAGCTGGTCCTGCTTGGCGCGCGCCTTGCCCATCACGACCGGGTCGACGATTTCCAGATGCGAGGGGTTGGCGGTCAGCGACAGGTGCACCTTGTTGCCGTCGAACTCGCGGTCCGAGGAGGCGCCGAGATGGTACTTCACGTCGCCCGAGCCCTCGACATCGTCGGGAGCGGCCGAGCCGCCCTTGAACTCATGGAAGATGGCGCGGTGCGGCTTGGCCATGACCTGCGAAAGCACGTTGAGGCGGCCGCGATGGGCCATGCCGAGCACGGCCTCCTTCAGGCCGAGCTGGCCGCCGCGCTTGATGATCTGCTCCAGCGCCGGGATCAGCGACTCGCCGCCGTCGAGGCCGAAGCGCTTGGTGCCCTTGTACTTGACGTCGATAAATTGCTCGAAGCCTTCGGCCTCGACCAGCTTCGACAGGATCGCCTTCTTGCCGGTGGCGGTGAAGGTGATCTCCTTGTCGGCGCCCTCGATGCGCGCCTGGATCCAGGCCTTCTCCTCGGGGTCGGAGATGTGCATGAACTCGACGCCAAGCGTCGAGCAATAGGTGCGGGTGAGGATATCCAGCATCTGCCGGATGGTGCCGAACTCGAGCCCCAGCACATTGTCGAGGAAGATCGGCCGGTCGTAGTCGGCTTCGGTGAAGCCGTAATTCTCCGGCGACAGCTCGTTATAGTCCTCAAGCGGCTTGGCGATGCCCAGCGGGTCGAGATTGGCGTGCAGGTGGCCGCGCATGCGAAAGGCGCGGATCATCATGATGGCACGCACGGAATCGCGCGTCGCCTGGTGAACGTCCGCATCGGAAAGGGCCGCGCCGTTGACGACCGCCTTTTCCTTCACCTTCTTTTCGATGTGCTTTTCGACCAGGCCCCAATTGCCGTCGAGCGCCGAAACCAGCTCACCATTGGCCTGCATCGGCCAGGACGGCTTCGCCCAGGAAGCGCTCTTGGCGTTCTTGCGCACGTCGCCCGCGTCGTCCTTCAGCGCGGCGAAGAAGTCCTGCCATTCCGGATCGACGGAGCCGGGGTTGTCCTCATAGGCGGCATAGAGCGCGTCGATATAGTCGGCATTGCCGCCATAAAGGAACGAGGTGAGCGAGAATTGGTCGTTGGCCTGATCTTGTCTTGCCATTTTCGTCTGCGGAGCCTGGCTCCGTCTCCTTTTGTGGAAGGGAGTAGGGGAGTAAGGCAGTAGGGGAGTAGGGCATTTTTGCCGCTGATCTTTCCCTGCTGCCCTATTCGCTTACTCCCTACGCCCTTAACCTTTGATCGCCTCGACCAGCGTCGTGCCGAGCCGCGCCGGTGACGGCGAAACCTTGATGCCGGCCGATTCCATCGCCGCGATCTTGTCTTCCGCGCCGCCCTTGCCGCCGGAGATCACCGCGCCCGCATGGCCCATGGTGCGGCCGGCGGGCGCCGTGCGCCCGGCAATGAAGCCCGCCATCGGTTTCTTGCGGCCGCGCTTTGCCTCGTCCTTCAAGAACTGCGCGGCGTCTTCCTCGGCCGAGCCGCCGATCTCGCCGATCATGATGATCGACTTGGTCTCGTCGTCGGCGAGGAACATCTCGAGCACGTCGATGAACTCGGTGCCCTTGACCGGGTCGCCGCCGATGCCGACAGCAGTGGTCTGGCCGAGGCCGACATTGCTGGTCTGGAAGACCGCTTCATAGGTAAGCGTTCCCGAGCGGGAAACAACGCCGACCGAGCCCTTGCGGAAGATGTTGCCGGGCATGATGCCGATCTTGCATTCGTCGGGGGTCAAAACTCCCGGGCAGTTCGGGCCGATCAGCCGCGAGGAGGAGCGGTCGAGCCGCGCCTTGACCTTGACCATGTCCATAACCGGGATGCCCTCGGTGATGCAGACGATCAGCGGGATCTCGGCCTCGATCGCCTCGATGATCGCTTCGCCCGCGCCCGCCGGCGGCACATAGATGACGGAGGCGGTGGCGCCGGTCTTCTCCTTGCCCTCGGCGACGGTGGCGAAGATCGGCAGGGTCTCTCCCTTCGCGCCGGTCCAGGTCTCGCCGCCCTTCTTCGGATGGACGCCGCCAACCATCTTGGTGGCGTGATAGGCCAGCGCCTGCTCGGTATGGAAGGTGCCGGTCTTGCCGGTCAGGCCCTGCACCAGCACCTTGGTATTCTTGTCGACGAGAATGGACATCGCGCCCCTTTTCTAAAAACCGTTGATCGAGGAAGGCGAAACGCGCCGGTAGAGGCCGCTCACCATGTCTTGCCAGGCGTCGCTGCCGGCGGGCTTGAAGTGCAATCGCATGCGGTAAGTATCAGTGCCGTCAAAGCTGTAAGTCACGCGAGCCGAGCCGCGCGGCGACGACCGTTCCAGCACAAGCTCGTTGCCGTTCCATGTGCCCGTAGCCGGTGAGACCGGCACGAAACCCATCGAGTCGAACTGATGCATGGTGACGACGTCGTTCGGCTGATCGAAGCCGAACACATTATGCGCGCCGAACGAGATCGTGCCGTCGCGGCGCTGGCGGTAGCGCTGGACCACGAACTGGCCGCCGAACTGCGCGTCCGCAAGCACTTCCGAAGTCGCGGCGCCGGCATCGGTCCATTGCGTCGCCGCGACATCTTCCTCGCCACGCCACGCGCCGACCAGCGCCTGCAGGCGCTGGTGATCGGCCGAGAGGGATGAGAAAGGCGTCGCGTTCATGGCTCAGAGCCGCTTCAGATCGGTGACGGTGAGGTCGCTTCGGGCATTGCCGGTGTTGAGGGTGGTCGCCGGCTCGAACATAAGCACCACGGGCTCGACAGTCAGCGACCGCGGCCGATGCTCGACGCCGCGCGGCACGACAATGAAATCGCCCTCGCCGAGTTCGACCGGCCCGTCGCGGAAATCGATGGCGATCTTGCCGCGCAGCACGAGGAAGGCCTCGTCCTCGTCATCATGCGCGTGCCAGTCGAAAACCTCGCCGAACTTGGCGACCTTGGCTTGGCTGTCGTTGACGTCGCCGGCGATGTGCGGATCGAAGACCTTGGCGATCTTCGCATCCGCCGCCTCGACCAGATTTATCTTGCGCGGAGGCATCCGCTTTAGCCCTTCACCGCCTTGACGATCTTCTTGGCCGCGTCGTCGAGGTCGTCTGCCGAGACGACGTTCAAGCCGCTGTCATTGATGATCTTCTTGCCGAGCTCGGCATTGGTGCCTTCCAGCCGCACGACCAGCGGCACCTTCAGCCCGACTTCCTTGACCGCGGCGATCACGCCCTCGGCGATGACATCGCACTTCATGATGCCGCCGAAGATGTTGATCAGGATGCCTTCGACCGCCGGATCCTTGGTGATGATCTTGAAGGCCGCCGTCACTTTCTCCTTCGAGGCTCCGCCGCCGACATCGAGGAAGTTGGCCGGCTCGGCGCCGTAGAGCTTGATGATGTCCATCGTCGCCATCGCGAGGCCGGCGCCGTTGACCATGCAGCCGATATTGCCCTCGAGCGCGACATAGGCGAGGTCGTATTTCGACGCCTCGATCTCCTTCTCATCCTCTTCGGTGGTGTCGCGCAGCTCCATCACGTCGGGATGGCGGAAGAGAGCGTTGTTGTCGAACGACACCTTGGCGTCCAGCACGCGCAGCCGGCCGTTCTTCATGACGATCAGCGGATTGACCTCGAGCAGGCTCATGTCCTTCTCGACGAAGGCCCTGTAGAGCAGCGGGAACAGCGTGCCGCCGTCTTGCGCCGCATCGCCGTCGAGCTGCAGCGCGGCGTTGAGCTTCTTCACATCATCGGCCGTCACGCCCTTTTCCGGATCGATGGCGACGGTGAGGATCTTTTCCGGCGTGTCATGCGCGACCGCCTCGATATCCATGCCGCCCTCGGTCGAGACGACGAAGGCGATGCGCCCGACGGAACGGTCGACCAGGATCGACAGATAGAGCTCGCGGTCGATATCGGCGCCGTCCTCGATATAGAGGCGATTGACCTGCTTGCCGGCCGGTCCGGTCTGCTTGGTGACCAGCGTTTGGCCGAGCATCTCGTTGGCGTTGGCGACCACTTCGGCCGCCGACTTCGCCAGCCGCACGCCGCCCTTGGCGTCGGGGCCGAGTTCCTTGAACTTGCCCTTGCCGCGGCCGCCGGCATGGATCTGGCTCTTCACCACATAGAGCGGGCCGGGCAGCGTCTTGGCGGCGGCTTCCGCCTCGCTCGCCTTGAACACCGGAACGCCGCTTGCGACGGGCGCGCCGAACGACTTCAGCAGCGCCTTGGCCTGATATTCATGGATGTTCATGCGCTTGGTCTCCAGAGAGGGACGATTACTTGCCGGCGAGATGCGGGGCGATCTTGGTGCAGGCCTCGGTGAGGCCCTGCACGGCCGCCACCGAATTGTCGAACATCTTCTGCTCGGCCTTGGAGAGGTCGATCTCGATGACGCGCTCGACACCGCCGGCGCCGATCACCACGGGGACGCCGACATAGGTCCCCTTGACGCCGTACTGGCCGGACAGGTGCGCCGCGCAGGGCAGCACGCGCTTCTTGTCTTTCAGGTACGATTCGGCCATGGCGATGGCCGAGGCCGCCGGCGCGTAATAGGCTGAGCCGGTCTTCAAGAGGCCGACGATCTCGGCGCCGCCGTCGCGAGTGCGCTGCACGATCTGGTCGAGCTTCTCCTTGGAGGTCCAGCCCATCTTGACGAGGTCGGGCAGCGGGATGCCCGACACGGTCGAATAGCGGATCATTGGTACCATCGAATCGCCATGGCCGCCGAGCACGAAGGCGGTGACGTCCTCGACCGAGACCTTGAACTCTTCCGCCAGGAAGTAGCGGAAGCGGGCGCTGTCCAGCACGCCGGCCATGCCGATGACATGGCTGGTCGGCAGGCCGGAAAACTTCTGCAGCGCCCAGACCATGGCATCGAGCGGGTTGGTGATGCAGATGACGAACGCCTTCGGCGCGTATTTCTTGAGACCCGCGCCGACCTGTTCCATGACCTTGAGATTGATGCCGAGAAGATCGTCGCGGCTCATGCCGGGCTTGCGCGGCACGCCGGCGGTGACGATGCAGACATCCGCGCCCTCGATGCCGGCATAGTCGTTGACGCCTGTCAGTCTGGAGTCAAATCCGTCGACCGGCGAGGACTGGGCGATGTCGAGACCCTTGCCCTGCGGAATGCCCTCGGCGATGTCGAACAGCACCACGTCGCCGAGATCCTTCAGGCCGATCATATGGGCGAGCGTGCCGCCGATCATGCCCGAGCCGATGAGCGCTATCTTGTTGCGTGCCATGTCAGGATGTTTTCCCTTTGTCTGTGACGGTGCCGTGACGGGGGCCGGGGGCCGGAAGAAATGCGGGAAACCGCGGGATTTCGCCGAACCCAATAGCTCCGGCATGGAGAAAATTCAAACGGTTATTTTGCACCTAGTGTTTTCAATCGGTTAGATGCATTGGGAATTACGTAAACGTCAAGATTTTCGAAGGTAACTGAACAGAATTTATACAATAAACGATGAAATCAGAAGGCCTTCATCCCGGCGATGACGCCGTTGTGATTTGAGGACGGGCGGACAGAGGCAAGTGGGGCGGCCGAGCGGTTTGGGAGGTGCGCATTCAAGCGACGAAGCGCTTATCGCTTCGCGTCGCTCTGTCTAAGGATGACGACTCCAGGCGGCTACGTTCACGCCTGCCGAGCCTCCGCGGGCTCCGACCCGACTTGCCGCCTCTCCGCCCAGCCTTCCAGCCAGTCGCGGCTCTGCATTTCGATCAGCCGCGAGACGGTGCGCTCGAATTCGAAGACTTCCGTGCCGCGCCTGGCGGTGTAGAGCCCTTCGGGGGGCGCCGCGGCGCTCATCACCAGCCGCATGTGGTGGTCGTAAAGCGTGTCGATGAGCAGAATAAAACGCTTGGCTTCGTTGCGCTTGCCTTCGCCGAGCACCGGCACATGGTCGATGAAGACGGTCGAGAAGCGGTCGGCGATCGCCAGATAGTCGCGCGCGCCGAGCGGCTTTTCGCAGAGATCGGCGAAGGAGAAACGGGCGGCATCGCCGGCGGCGCGCGGGACCACGAGCTGACGCCCTTTCAGCGTCAGCGTCATCGCCTCGGTCGGCCTGCCATGTGTCATCGTCTTCCAAGCGTCGTCGAGCGCGCGGTCGGCCGCGGCGTCGGCCGGCGTGACATAGATCGGCAAGCGGTTGAGCTTTTCCTGCCGGTAGTCCTTTTCGGCATCCAGCGTCAGCACATGCGCATGACGTTCGAGCAGGCCGATGAACGGCAGGAAAAGCTGCCGGTTGAGGCCGTCTCGATAAAGGTCATGAGGCGCGACGTTGGAGGTGGCGACCAGCACGACGCCTTTGGAAAACAGCGCCGAGAACAGGCGCGACAGGATCATGGCATCGGCAATGTCGGTGACCGAAAACTCGTCGAAGCACAGCACCCAGGCCTCCTCGGCCAGCGCCCGCGCCACCGGCGGGATCGGATCGTCTTCCTTGACATCGCCGTTCTTGCGCGCCGCCCGGTGTTTTTGGATGCGGTCCTGCACGTCGGCCATGAAATCGTTGAAATGGACGCGGCGCTTTCGCCTGACCGGCAGGAGATCGAAGAACATGTCCATCAGCATCGTCTTGCCGCGCCCGACGCCGCCATGGATGTAAAGGCCCTTGACAGCCTCGCGCGGCTTGTTGCTGCGCGCAAACAGCCAGCCCAGCGCGCTCGATTTCTGCGCCAGCCTTTTTGCGGAGATCTCGTCGGTCAGCCGGTCGAGCGCAGCGACGACGCGCTCCTGCGCAGGATCGCGTTCGACCACGCCGGTTTCCACCAGATGGTCGTAGCGCTGCCTGACGGTCGCATGCGTCTGAAGGCCGTCACGCAGGTGCATAGGTCACGTCGTTCTCGGGCAATTCGGAAAG
Organism: Mesorhizobium sp. M1A.F.Ca.IN.022.06.1.1; assembly: GCF_003952605.1. Classification (NCBI taxonomy): domain Bacteria; kingdom Pseudomonadati; phylum Pseudomonadota; class Alphaproteobacteria; order Hyphomicrobiales; family Phyllobacteriaceae; genus Mesorhizobium; species Mesorhizobium sp. M1A.F.Ca.IN.022.06.1.1. The sequence goes on from NZ_CP034455.1 coordinate 3,277,251, forward strand.
CGGCTTGCCGTCCGAAACTGCGTGAAACAATAGGGGAGGGTCTGCCCTACCTTGTAAGCGAGATCGGCTGGCCGTTGGAAGTCTGGCCGTCGAACTTTTCGCCGCCGGAGGAATAGAGCCTGGCCAGCGTGCCGCCGTTTTCGTCGTAGAGCGTCAGCTGCTTGCCGGCGACATTCCACGACTTGATGCCGTCGATCGGAGCCGGGCAATGCAGCGGACCGGCGCGGTAGCCGGCGCCGAACTTGGTCTGCGGCGTCGCCACTTTGCAGCTCTGGCCGGAGACACTGACATTCCAGACGCCGGCGACGCTGGCCGCGGTCAGGTCCGCGGCGCCCGTGGGCGCCGAACCGTCCGGCGGCAGCGAAGCCATCTGACTGTTCTTCGGCGCGGTGGGGAATTGCGACGGGTCGGTGGTGCCCGGAGCAGCCGGCGGCGGCAGCTGGTTCTGCGTCACCGTGCCGGAGGGCGCCGGCGTGAGCGGCGCCGGCTGCTGATCGTCCATCGATGAGAAGCGCGAGGTCGAGCAGCCGCTCGCAACGAGCGCGGCCAGCGATACGGCCAAAAGGCCAGTCTTCGAAAAAATCATTCCAACCTCCGTCGGATCCGGTGGGGGGCGCCGTCCGCGTAAACACTCGCTTCACCAAGATGGCGAAGGTGGCAGAATTTCAACCCGATATGGTTAAAATAGGGTTTTCGGAGCTGGTGTTGCAAATTTGTCGCGACGGCCTTCCTCACCGCGGCCCCAATCGAGAAGTCGGACCCTAACGTATTGAAGTTTCAGGCTTGCAGCCGCGCGCTGGGCACGAAGATATACCCGTCCGGACCAACGATATAGCATTCGCGCAAGCCATGCGGCTTGTCGATCGAGCCGGCCAGCACGATGTGGCCGAGTGCTGCCGCCTTTTTTCGACCGCATCCGGATCGGCGCCATAGAGGCGCAGCTCGATGCCGGCGCCACGCGTTTCGGCTCCGGCGAAGACGCCGGTCATCGGATTGTCGAGATAGGAATGGTCGGCATGCAGCATGAAGATCGAGCCGAGCAGCTCGATGGCCGCGAAATCCTCGTCGGCATAGATGATGCGCGCGCCTAGCACATCGCGGCAGAAAGCCTCCATCGCCGCCATGTCGGTGACAAGCAAGTTGACGCCCAGCCCATGCGACAGCGAGCGGCCGAAATCCTCGGCCTTCATCCACGGTGTCCCGGTCCGCTTCTTCGCCACGGTGCTGTCCCTCCACACATCGTCGATCCTAGTCGAAGCCGACCGTTGGCCCTTGGCATTCCCCAGCAAAATGCTTGCGCCAGGCGGCGGCGTCCTTATTTCAGGACAAGCGACAGGGAGTGGGCGGAGAAACGATGGCCGCAAGAACAAGAGCAGCCAACCGCTACTATAGCGGCCCACTCAGCGATCATTTCGACGGTAGCCTCTTTTTCAATCCCGAGGGCAGGCCGCCGGCGCGCTTCACCGATTTGCTGAAATGGCAATTGAGCGGTGGGCGCTCGAAATGGCCGGCGGCCTGGCCGAGCCCATATCCCCAGGCGAAGCCCGAACAACGGATCGAAGGCGCCGCGCTTCGGCTCACCATGGTGGGTCACGCCTCGCTGCTCATCCAGACAGCCGGCCTGAATATCCTGACCGACCCGGTTTGGTCCGAGCGTGCCTCGCCTTTCGGCTTCGCCGGACCGAAGCGGGTCAACGCGCCGGGCATCGCCTTTTGCGACTTGCCGCCGATCGACCTGGTGCTGCTCAGTCACAACCACTACGACCATCTCGACCTCGCGACCCTCAAGCGGCTAAAGCAAAACCACGACCCGATGGTGATCACGCCGCTCGGCAACGATGCGATCATCGGCACTGCCGTGCCCGGCATGCGAGTGTCGGTACATGATTGGGGCGACAGCGTCGAAGTCGCCAGCGGCGGCATCATCCACATCGAGCCGGTGCATCACTGGTCGGCGCGTGGCGGGCGCGACCGCCGCATGGCGCTGTGGGCGGGCTTCGTCATCGATACGGCGGGCGGCAAGGTCTATTTCGCCGGCGACACGGGCTTCCACGGCGGCACCAACTACCGCCGAATGGCGGAAAAGCATGGCGGGTTTCGGCTGGCCATCCTGCCGATCGGCGCCTATGAGCCGCGCTGGTTCATGGCCCCGCAGCACCAGAATCCGGCGGAAGCCGTCCAGGGCATGAGGCTGTGCGGCGCCGTCCATGCCGCCGGCTGCCACTGGGGCACCTTTCAGCTCACCGACGAACCGATCGAGGAACCGGCGCAAAAGCTCGCCGAGGCATTGGTGGCCGAAGGCATTTCGCCGAAGCGTTTTCGCGCCATGCGCCCGGGCGAAGCATGGGATGTGCCGCCGCCTGGCTAAGGAACCCAGCCCGGGCAAACGCGTTGGTTGCACAGCGCAAATCCGCCTCGGAGCCTTCCATGATCAAGTGGATCATCATCCTTCTTATCGTTGCCGCTGCGGCAAGCCTGCTTGGCATGCCCGCGCTCGCCGGCGCCGCCGCCACAGGTGCCCGCATCCTGATCGGTATTGTGCTGATCATCTTCCTGCTGATCGTGCTCGGCGTCTTCGCCGTGACTTAGCTCGCATATTCGCCGCGGCAGGCCAGAGCCGCGTCCTGGCCGGGAGTCGCGTTGCACTGGTAATTCCCGCCCGTTTCCGCCATATAGCGCCAAACGGAATTGGAACGACCGGTTAGATGGCAGGCACTGCCCCATTCGCCAAGATGAACGGCATCGGCAACGAGATCATCGTCGCCGATATGCGCGGCCGTGGCGACAAGGTGACCGCAGCCGCGGCGATTGCCCTCAATGCCGACGCGGCGACCAAGTTCGATCAGATCATGGCGATCCATGATCCGCGCACGACCGGCACTGCTTATTACGTCGACATCTTGAATTCGGACGGCACCGGTGCACAGGCCTGCGGCAATGGCATGCGCTGCGTCGTGCAGGCGCTTGCGGCCGAGACCGGCCAAAAGACCTTCACCTTCGAAACCCGCGCCGGCATTCTCAATGCTCAGGAACATGCCGACGGCTCGATCTCGGTCGACATGGGCAAGCCGCGTTTCGGCTGGCAGGAGATCCCGCTTGCCGAGGAGTTCCGCGACACCCGCATGATCGAACTGCAGATCGGCCCCATCGATGCGCCGGTGCTGCATTCGCCTTCGGTCGTCTCGATGGGCAATCCGCACGCGATCTTCTGGGTCGATCGCGACGTCTGGTCCTACGAGCTCGACCGATTCGGTCCGCTGCTCGAAAACCATCCGATCTTTCCCGAGCGCGCCAACATCACCATCGCCCAGGTCACCTCGCCCGAGACGATGATCATCCGCACCTGGGAGCGCGGCGCGGGTCTCACCAAGGCCTGCGGCTCCGCGGCCTGCGCCGCCGTGGTGGCTGCCGCCCGCACCAAGCGCACCGGCCGCAGCGTGTCGCTGATCACGCCCGGCGGCGGCGAGCTCAATGTCGAGTGGCGCGACGACGATCACGTCATTTTGACCGGCGCCGCCGAATGGGAGTTTTCCGGCAGCTTCGACCCTTCGACCGGCGCCTGGGCCCGCGACACCGAAAGCGCCGCCTGATGTCCGCTCTTCAAAAGGGCCCGGCGCCCGAAGGGCCTATCGGCAACGGTATCGACGTGGTCACGTTCGGCTGCCGCCTCAACACCTATGAATCGGAGGTGATGCGCCGCGAGGCCGAAAGCGCCGGCCTCGGCGCGCTGGAAGGCGGCGCCGTCATCTTCAACACCTGCGCCGTCACCGCCGAAGCCGTGCGCCAGGCCAAGCAGGCGATCCGCAAGGCCCGTCGCGAGAACCCTGAAGCGCGCATCATCGTCACCGGCTGCGCCGCGCAGACCGAGCCGCAGAATTTCGTCGCCATGGACGAGGTAGACCTGGTGCTCGGCAATGAGGAGAAGCTCAAGGCGAACTCCTACCGCGCGCTGCCGGACTTCGGCGTCAACGATACCGAGAAGGCGCGCGTCAACGATATCTTCTCGGTGCGCGAGACGGCGAGCCACATGGTCGACGCCATCGAGGGCCGGGCGCGCGCTTTCGTGCAGGTGCAGAATGGCTGCGACCATCGCTGCACCTTCTGCATCATTCCTTACGGCCGCGGCAATTCGCGCTCGGTGCCGATGGGCGCCGTGGTCGAGCAGGTCAAGCGTCTCGCAGCCAATGGCTATGCCGAGATCGTGCTCACCGGAGTCGACATGACCAGCTTCGGCGCCGACTTGCCGGGCAGCCCGAAGCTTGGGAAGCTGGTGAAGACGATCCTGCGCCAGGTGCCCGAGGTGAAGCGCCTGAGGCTGTCGTCGATCGATTCGATAGAAGCCGACGACGAGCTGCTCGACGCGATTGCCACCGAGCCGCGGCTGATGCCGCATTTGCATCTGTCGCTGCAATCGGGCGACGACATGATCCTGAAGCGCATGAAGCGGCGGCATTTGCGCGATCAGTCGATCCGCTTCTGCGAGGACGTGCGGAAGCTCCGTCCCGGCATCGTCTTCGGAGCCGACATCATCGCCGGCTTCCCGACCGAGACCGAGGCTATGTTCAAAAACTCGGAGAAAATCGTCGAGGAATGCGGCCTGACGCATCTTCACGTCTTCCCGTTCAGCCCGCGCGAGGGCACGCCCGCCGCGCGCATGCCGCAGCTGCGCCGCGAGGTGGTGAAAGAGCGCGCCGCACGGCTGCGCGCCGCCGGCGAGGCCGCCTATCGCCGCCATCTGGCCGCCCTTGCCGGCACGCGGCAGTCGATCCTGATCGAGCGCGACGGGCTCGGCCGCACCGAAGGTTTCACGCTTGCCGCGATTGGCGTTGGACAGCCGGGCGAGATCGTCGAGGCGGTTGTCACCGGCCATGACGGCGCCCGGCTGATCGCGGCGCCGCTCGCCGCGCAAGCCGCCTGAGACTGCAAGACGTATGGCTGGTTTCTTCAAGAAGATATTTTCGTTCGGCAAGAAGGAAGTCGTCGAGGAGCGCGTCGACGAGACCGCGCCCCTGCCGCCGATCAAATGGGACGCGCTCGAGGCGCTGAAACCGGAAACCGAGCAGGAGCCTGCGTCCCGCAGCGCCGACGCCGGCGCCAATCACCCTCGAGCTGCGCTCGGGACCTCCCCCATCGAGGGGGAGGCAGGACCTGCGCCACAACCGGTTCCCGAGGAGCCGAAGCCCGAACCCGCACCGGACATTCCGCCGGCACCGGAACCCGTCATCCCGCCGGCACCGGAGCCGGTCGTTCCATCCGAGCCGGAGCCGCTGCCACAGCCCCAGCCGGAAGAAGAGCCGCGGCCCGCCCCGGAGCAGCCGCAGCCGCCTGCACCCGAGGAAGTGCCCGCTCCGCCCGGACCTGCACCTGAGCTGGTGCCCGCGCCGGCACCGCAGGAGGTGCCTGCACCCGCGCCGGCCGAGCCGGAGATCGAGCCTTCGCGTCCGGAGCCGCAGCCGGTGCCGGGGCCCGTCGAAGTGCCGACGACGCCCAGCGAAGTCCCGGCCGAGGCGCCAGCGCCGATCGAAGTTCCACCGGGCGAGGCACCTTCTATCGAGCCATCTTTAGAGGTCGGCGCCGCGCCCCATCCGCCTGCCCCGTATAGTGACGGGGAGAAGGAGGAAGCGCCAACGCCGACGCCCCCTTCTCCCCGTTCTTCACGGGGAGAGGATGAGGGTGAGGCGCAGCGTCAGCCTGCGGAGGATTTGTCGCCACCGGAGCCGGCTCCGCCGGCGGAAGCCCTGCCTCCCATTCGCCAGGCTGCGCCGGTCGAGCCGGGGCGGATCCTTGCCGAGATCGCGCCCGAGCCGGAGGCCGTCCCCGCGCCGCCGCCGACCCCCGCTGCCGGCAAGGTGACGGTCGCCAAAAAGGTCGAGCAGAAGGCCGAGCCGCAGAAGGCACCGGAGCCGGCCCCGCGACGCTCCTGGTTCCAGCGCATGCGCGACGGGCTTGCCCGTTCCTCGCGCGAGCTCACCGGCAACATCGCCGGCGTCTTCACCAAGCGCAAGCTGGACGGAGACACGCTGCAGGATCTGGAGGACGTGCTGATCCGCGCCGATCTTGGCGTCGAGACGGCGCTGCGCGTCACCGATTCTCTCGCCTCAAGCCGATACGGCAAGGACGTTTCCGACTCGGAGGTCCGCGCCGTGATGGCGGCGGAAGTCGAAAAAGTCCTGACCCCGGTCGCCAAGCCGCTCGAGCTCGATCTCAGCCACAAGCCGCATGTCATCCTGGTCGTCGGCGTCAACGGCACCGGCAAGACCACGACAATCGGCAAGCTGGCGGCCAAGCTGACCGAAGGCGGACTTTCGGTCATGCTGGCGGCCGGCGACACGTTCCGCGCGGCCGCCATCGAGCAGCTGAAGATCTGGGGCGAACGCACGAAGTCGCCGGTCATCGCCACCAAGCTTGGCGCCGACGCCGCCGGCCTCGCCTACGATGCCTTCGAGAAGGCGAAGGAGGCAGGCTCCGACGTGCTGATCATCGACACGGCCGGCCGCCTGCAGAACAAGAGCGAGCTGATGGCGGAGCTGGAAAAGATCGTGCGCGTGCTGGGCAAGCTCGATCCGGAGGCGCCGCACACCGTGCTGCAGACCGTCGACGCCACCACCGGTCAGAATGCGCTCAGCCAGGTCGAAATCTTCCGCAACGTCGCCGGCGTCAACGGCCTGGTGATGACCAAGCTGGACGGCACGGCGCGCGGCGGTATTCTGGTGGCGATCGCCGCCACGCATAGATTGCCGGTCTATTTCATCGGCGTCGGCGAGCAGGTCGACGACCTCGAACCCTTCTCGGCCAGCGAATTCGCCAGGGCGATCGCCGGCGTTGCTTGAACGATCCCAAAAGCGCCGACTTTCGGGACAACAAGGACTTTCATGAACATCCTCGAACGCGACCCGTCCGACCCGCAGAAACAGAAGAAGGAGGGCATCAACCCGCCGCTCAAGCTGGTGCTGGAGCTCGGGCCGCTGCTGGTCTTCTTCTTCGCCAATGCGCGCGGCGAATGGCTGGCGCAGAAATTTCCGGCCTTGGCCGAGCTCGGCGGCCCGATCTTCGTCGCCACCGGCCTGTTCATGGCCGCCACCGCGTTGGCGCTGATCGCCTCGTGGCTGCTCACCCGCACCTTGCCGATCATGCCGCTGGTGTCGGGCGTCGTCGTCCTTATCTTCGGCGCGCTGACGCTCTATTTGCAGGACGACGTCTTCATCAAGATGAAGCCGACCATCGTCAACACGCTGTTCGGCGGCGTGCTGCTCGGCGGCCTTTTCTTCGGCAAGTCGCTGCTTGGCTATGTCTTCGACTCGGCTTTCAGCCTCGATGCCGAAGGCTGGCGCAAGCTCACCTTCCGCTGGGGCCTGTTCTTCCTCTTCCTGGCCCTCGTCAATGAAGTCGTGTGGCGGAATTTTTCAACCGATGCCTGGGTTACCTTCAAGGTCTGGGGCATCATGCCGATCACGCTTCTCTTCACCTTCAGCCAGATGCCGCTGATCATGCGCCATTCGCTGGAGGAAAAAGCCAAGGAAGAGCAGGCGAGTAAATAGAGCAGGTTCCGGGGAGGGGGCGGCATGGAATTCCTCACCACGCGCGATGAGCTGAGGACGATCTACAAGACGCCGCGGCCGACCGACGGGTCGATCCGCAAGGAACTCAAGGCGCTCGATGGCCACTGCCGTTCCTTCATCGGCAAGAGCCCATTCGTGCTGATCGGCTCCTCCGACGGCGCCGGCAATGCCGACGTGACCCCGAAGGGCGACAAGCCCGGCTTCACCGCCATCCTCGACAGTTCCACCATCGCCATCCCTGACCGTCCAGGCAACAACCGGCTGGACACGCTGGAAAACATCGTTCGTTACCCGTCGGTAGGGCTGCTCTTCCTCATTCCCGGCATGAACGAGACGCTGCGCGTCAACGGCGAAGCCCACATAACCATCGACGCCGGACTGCGCGCCCGCCTGGCCGTCGACGGCAAGGAGCCGCTGAGCGTCATCGTGGTGACGGTCAAGGCCGCTTACATGCACTGCGCCAAGGCCTTTATGCGCTCCGAGCTGTGGGAGCCGGAGACCTGGTATGACCGCGCGAGCCTGCCGACGCTCGGCCAGATCATCCGCGACCAGCTGGCGCTTACAGAGAGCGCCGGCGAGATCGACCGCGAACTGGACGACGATTACCGGCAGACCATGTGGTAGGCTCCCGGGCACGATTCGTCCGAACCGCCCCCGTCACCCTTGCTGAACCTCCTCGCCATATCCGGCAGCCTGCGCGCCGCCTCGACGAATTCGGCCCTTGTCGCGGCGCTTGCCGCCAACGTGCCTGCGGATTGCCGCGTCACCGTCTATGACGGGCTCGGCCGCTTGCCGATCTTCAACCCGGATGAAGAGGGCGAGCGCACGCCGTGTGAGGCAAGATACCTGATCGAGGCCGTCACCCGCGCCGATGGCGTCATCGTCTCCTGTCCCGAATACGCCCATGGCGTGCCGGGTGGCATGAAGAACGCGCTCGACTGGCTGGTGTCGCGCGACGCCGCCGTCGGCAAGCCGGCGTTGCTGGTGCACGCCTCGCCGCGCTCGCTCTTTGCCCGCGCCGCCCTTGCCGAGATCATGCGCACGATGTCCTTCGCGCTTTACGAAGAGACCGCGCTCGAGATCGCGCTGCTCGGCAAGAAGCCGCCGGAGGTGGAAGAAATCCTGGCTGAGCCGACCAGTCGGCAGGCGATGCGCGACGCGGTTCGGGCTTTCGCCGGCTTTATCCGCGGCCGCTGACGCCGTTGCCGGTCAATAGGTCTTCGCCCCATTCACCATCAGCCAGACCACATAGAGCGAGGTGGTGCCGCAGATGTAGAGGCGGTTGCGCTTGGCGCCGCCGAAGACGCAATTGGCGACGACTTCCGGCACTTTGACCTTGCCGATCAGCGTGCCGTCCGGATCGTAGCAATGGATGCCGTCGGCGGCGCTCGTCCAGATGCGCCCGCTTTCGTCGAGCCGGAAGCCGTCGAACAGGCCGGCCGTGCAGTCGGCGAAGACCTTGCCGCCCGAGACCTTCTTGCCGGCCTTGCCGACATTGAAGACGCGGATATGCGCGGGGTTCTTGGCGCCATGGGTGCGGCCCGTGTCGGCGACATAGAGCAGGCTTTCATCGAGCGAGAAGGCGAGCCCGTTGGGCCTGACCATGTCGGTGATGACGGCATCGATCTCGCCCGTGCCGGGGTCGATGCGGTAGACATTGCAGGCGCCGATCTCGCTCTCGGCGTGGTCGCCTTCATAATCGCTGTCGATGCCGTAGGCGGGATCGGTGAACCAGATCGAGCCGTCGGAACGGACGACGACGTCGTTGGGCGAGTTGAGCCGCTTGCCGCGCCATTTGTCGGCGACGGTGGTGACCGAACCGTCAGGCTCGGTGCGGCTGACGCGGCGGCCCGAATGCTCGCAGGTGATCAGCCGGCCCTGCCGGTCGACGGTGTTGCCGTTGGAATTGCCGGACGGCTGGCGGAAGACGCTGACGCTGCCATCGGTCTCGTCGTAGCGCAGCATGCGGTTGTTGGGGATGTCGGACCAGACAAGGTAGCGGCCGGCGGCGAACCAGGCCGGGCCTTCCGCCCACCGGCACCCGGTGAACAGCTTCTCAACCCGCTCATTGGCGTTGAACAGCCGCGAAAAACGCGGATCGAGAAGTTCATAGTCAGCGGCCGTCATGCTTTCCCTCCCGGCAATCAAAGACGCGCGATCAAGCCAGCACAGAGCGGAGAAGGCAAGATCGCGGATGCCTCTCACGGCATGTTGACGCGTGAAGGGGCTAAGACGCCATTAACCGGCTATGCGCTGCTTGCAATGGTGCATTGCAACATCTTTCTTTGCAATGCACCATTCCTATGTCATTCTCGCAATCGATCAGGGAGGAATAACTCAGAAGGAACCTCGTCATGATCTTCGACAACCTCGTCACCCGCGCTCGCACCAACCTCGCCAAGCGCCGCCACTACAATCGTCTCGTCGCAGAAATCGAGAACCTGTCGAGCCGCGATCTCGCCGATCTGCGTGCCGACCGCTCCGAGATGCTCTACCAGATCCACAAGCAGATTTACGGTTGAGTCCGAGGCCGGTCGAGCCGGCCTTTGCGCCGCGTCGCTTCGCTCCTTGCCTTGCACTGGAATGACGACGCAAGGGGCGCCTAACCCGAAACCGCCAGGGCCTTCTCGATCTGCGGCAACAGCAAATCCTTCGCCGATTCCGGCGTCAGCGGCCCGACATGCTTATAGGCAATCTTGCCGTCCTTGCCGATGACGAAGGTCTCCGGCACGCCGTAGACGCCCCAGTCGATCGCCGCGCGCCCGGCCGGATCGACGCCGATCGCCTGGTAGGGATTGCCGAGATCGCCAAGGAAGCGACGGGCGTTTGCCGGCTCGTCCTTGTAGTTCAGCGCGGCAAGCGTGAACCGCTTGTCCTGCGACAGCGCCAAAAGCACCGGATGCTCTTCCCGGCACGGCGCGCACCATGATGCGAAGACGTTGACCAGCGTCACCTTGCCGGCGAAGGATTTCGAGTCCAGCCCTGGCAGGTTCGAGCCTTCGAGCGGCGGCAGGTTCGTCTGCGGCGCCGGCAGGCCGATCAGGGCCGAGGGAATTTCAGACTCGTCGCGGCCGGACAAAAGCTGCGACAGGAACAACCCCGCCAAGCCCAGGAAAACCAGCAGCGGCAGCAGCACGAACAGGCGGCGACGGGGCGACGCCGGGGCTCCGGTTTCCGCGCTCACGGCTTCGCCGTCCCGACTTTGTCGGAGCGCCGCCGCACGCCGGCCGCGTCGAGCGCCGCGAGCTCACGCTTGCGCGCCCGCTGGTCGAGCAGGATCCAGCCGATCAGCCCGACGAGCACGATCGCGCTGATGGCATAGGCGGCGGCGACATAGAGAGCATGCGCGCTCATATCAGCCGCTCCATCTGCGCACCTTCCGCGCCTGCCATGCCAATCCGTTCGACCATGCCTTCCCTTAACTCTGCGGCACATGCCGCGCAATCAGGCGCGGCGCCGCAGTTGAGAAACGCCCCAGCGCCTCAATCCGTCCCGTGCCTCAACGCCAGCGCCGCGGCCAGCGGTCCGACCACGGCAAGAAACAGCGTCAGCGCGGCAAGAATGAGGAAGGGCTGCAGGAACGGCGCGGGATCGGCCACCGCGCCATAGCTCGCCGAGACGCCGAAGATCAGCACCGGAATGGTGAGCGGCAGCACCAGCACGGAGATCAAGAGCCCGCCGCGCGGCAGCGCCACAGCCACAGCCGCTCCGGCGGCGCCGATGAAGGTTATGGCCGGCGTGCCGACAAGAAGCGTAAATGCCGTCGCGCCGATACCGAGCGGCTCCATGTTCATGAACAGGCCGAGCAAAGGTGCCGCGATCACCAGCGGCAGCACGCTGCCCGCCCAATGCGCCAGACACTTGGTCAGCACCGTCAACGCCAGCATGTGACGGTCGCTGTTGAGCACCAGAAGATCGAGCGAGCCGTCCTCCCGATCGGCCTGGAAGAGGCGGTCGAGCCCAAGCAGGCAGGCGAGCAGGGCGGCGATCCACAGGATCGCCGGACCGATGCGCGACAACAGGTTGAGGTCGGGCCCGACGCCGAACGGGATCGTGGCAATCACCGCCAGGAAGAAGATGACGCCAATCAGCGCGCCGCCGCCGGCGCGGACGGAGAGGCGGACATCGCGGAGGAAGAGGGCTAGCATGACTTGATATGCCTTCGCCCAGGGGTGCCTCGCGCCGACATCAGTCACCCATCCTCAACGTCTTTGCTCCCTCGAGCCCGAGCGGCAAATGCGTGGCCGCCACGATGATGCCTCCCTCTCGGCAATGCCCTCTCATCAATCCCGCGAATCGTTCCTCCGAGGCCTTGTCCAATCCCGCGGTCGGTTCGTCGAGCAGCCAGACCGGCCGGGGGCTGACCAGGAGCTTCGCGATCGAGGCGCGCCGCCTTTGCCCGGTCGAAAGGTAGCCGAACGGCAGGTGCCCGAGCCCATCCAAGCCGACCGTCTCCAGCGCCTGCCCCACGCTCAAACCAGTCTCGCCCTGGAAGGCGCGCCAGAAGCCCAGGTTTTCTTCGACGCTGAGGGCGGTCTTCATCGCATTGAGATGGCCGAGATAGTGCGAGGCCGAAGCGACCGATGGAAACTCGTCGCCGCCGCCCTCGACCTTCACCTTGCCTTCGGCCGGCGGCAGCAAGCCGGCGATGACCCGCAAAAGGGTCGATTTGCCGGCGCCGTTCGGCCCGGTGACGACGAGTGCCTCGCCCCTGTCGAGGGCGAATTCGATGCCGGAAAAAACCGTCTCGCCGCCGCGCTCGCCGCCCAGATTTTCGGCGATCAGCCGCATCCTTGCCCGTCCCGAAAGCACCGTTTCGCGGCCGCCGCCGCATCGCACAAATTTGCTTTTCGACTGTCTAGAACTATTCCAGAAAATTCTCTATATGCGGTTCATCCGTGCCAGCGGTCGGCGCGGGAACAGAATTAGCGCCGAACCAGCGCACGCGCCGCCTTCAACGGCTCGGGTTGCTCGGGAGCGGACAGCGGAAATGGCCGTACCCGCACCTTTGCGCGTGATTGCATGCCAACGGCGTCCGTTCCCTTTCAGGCTGAACAGACAAGGACGGATCGCCGTGACGAAATCCCTCGATAGTTTCAACTGCCGCCGCACCCTGACCGTGGGTGGCGCGGACTATGTCTATTTCGACCTCGCAGAGGCGGAGAAAAACGGCCTTGGCGGCATTGCCCAGCTGCCTTATTCGATGAAGGTGCTGCTGGAGAACCTGCTGCGCAACGAAGACGGCCGCTCGGTCACCAAGGAAAGCATCCAGGCGGTCGCAGCATGGCTCACCGACAAGGGCACTGCCGGTGTCGAGATCGCCTACCGCCCGGCCCGCGTGCTGATGCAGGATTTCACCGGCGTTCCGGCCGTTGTCGATCTCGCGGCCATGCGCGACGGCATCAGGGCGCTCGGCGGCGATCCGGAAAAGATCAACCCGTTGGTGCCTGTGGATCTCGTCATCGACCACTCCGTCATCGTCGACGAATTCGGCACGCCGATGGCCTTCGCCCGCAATGTCGAGCTCGAATATGAGCGCAACGAGGAGCGCTACAAGTTCCTGAAGTGGGGCCAGCAGGCCTTCCGCAACTTCCGCGTCGTGCCGCCGGGCACCGGCATCTGCCACCAGGTCAATCTCGAATATCTGGGACAGGTGGTGTGGACCAACGCGGAAGAGGGCGAGACCACAGCCTATCCCGACACCTGTGTCGGTACCGATTCGCACACCACCATGATCAACGGCCTGGGCGTGCTCGGCTGGGGCGTCGGCGGCATCGAGGCCGAGGCCGCGATGCTTGGCCAGCCGGTCTCCATGCTTCTGCCGGAGGTGATCGGCTTCCGCCTCACCGGCAGGCTCAAGGAAGGCGTCACCGCCACCGACCTCGTGCTCACCGTCACCCAGATGCTGCGCAAGAAGGGCGTCGTCGGCAAGTTCGTCGAGTTCTTCGGCCCAGGCCTGTCCAACATGACGCTGGCCGACCGCGCCACCATCGGCAACATGGCGCCGGAATATGGCGCCACCTGCGGCTTTTTCCCGGTCGATAGCGAGACCATCCGCTATCTGACAATGTCCGGCCGCGAGGAAAGCCGCATCGCGCTGGTCGAGGCCTATTCCAAGGCGCAGGGCATGTGGCGCGACGCCGGCTCGGCCGATCCGGTCTTTACCGATCTGCTCGAGCTCGATCTCGGCGACGTCGTGCCGTCGATGGCCGGCCCGAAGCGCCCGGAAGGCCGCGTCGCGCTGCAGGATATTCCCGCCGGCTTCGCCAAGGCGATGGAGACCGAGTACAAAAAGGCCGTCGAGATCTCGAAGCGTTACGCCGTCGAAGGCACCGCTCACGATCTCGGCCATGGCGACGTCGTGATCGCCGCCATCACTTCGTGCACCAACACCTCCAACCCAAGCGTCTTGATCGGCGCCGGCCTGTTGGCTCGCAATGCCAACCGGCGCGGCCTGAAGCAGAAGCCGTGGGTGAAGACCTCGCTGGCGCCCGGAAGCCAGGTGGTCGCCGAATATCTCGAGAAATCCGGCCTGCAGAAGGAACTCGACCAGATCGGCTTCAACCTGGTCGGCTTCGGCTGCACCACCTGCATCGGCAATTCCGGCCCACTGCCGGCGCCGATCTCCAAGACCATCAACGACAAAGGCCTGATTGCTGCCGCGGTGTTGTCCGGCAACCGCAACTTCGAAGGCCGGGTTTCTCCGGACGTCCAGGCGAACTATCTCGCCTCGCCGCCGCTGGTGGTGGCGCATGCGCTGGCCGGCACCGTCACCAAGGACCTCACCACCGAGCCGCTCGGCGAGGGCAGCGACGGCAAGCCGGTCTATCTCAAGGACATCTGGCCGACCTCGGCCGAGATCCAGGAGTTCATCGAGAAGAACGTCACGCGCGAGCTTTTCGCCCGCAAATATGCCGACGTCTTCAAGGGCGACGAATATTGGCAGAAGGTGAAGGCGCCGGAAGGCCAGACCTATGCCTGGGACGATCATTCGACCTATGTGCAGAACCCGCCTTATTTCGCCGGCATGGGCCGCGCCTTCGGCAAGGTCGGCGACATCAAGGGCGCGCGCGTGCTTGGTCTCTTCGGCGACAAGATCACCACCGACCACATCTCGCCGGCCGGCTCGATCAAGGCGGCTTCGCCGGCAGGCAAGTACCTCACCGAGCACGGCGTCGGCGTCGCCGACTTCAACCAGTACGGCACGCGGCGCGGCAACCATGAGGTGATGATGCGCGGCACCTTCGCCAACATCCGCATCCGCAACCACATGCTGGGCGAGAACGGCCGCGAAGGCGGGTACACGATCCACTATCCTTCGAAGGAGGAGATGTCGATCTACGACGCGGCCATGGAATACAAGAAGGAAGGCGTGCCGCTAGTCATCTTCGCCGGCGTCGAATATGGCAACGGCTCCTCGCGCGACTGGGCAGCCAAGGGAACCAACCTCCTTGGTGTCCGCGCCGTCATCGCCCAGTCCTTCGAGCGCATCCACCGCTCGAACCTGGTCGGCATGGGGGTCATCCCCTTCGTCTTCGAGGACGGCACCTCATGGGCTTCCCTCAACCTCAAGGGCGACGAGCTGGTCGAGATCGACGGCCTGGATGCCATCAAGCCGCGCCAGAAGATGACGGCCAAGGTCACCTATGGCGACGGTACGCTGAAGAACGTGCCGATCATCTGTCGCATCGATACGCTGGACGAACTCGACTACTTCAAGAACGGCGGCATCCTGCAATACGTGCTGCGCGATTTGGCTGCGTAGCGACAGTGAATAGGCGGTAGGCATAGGCAGGGGGAGATTTTCCCACTGCTTGGTGCCTACTGACGTCCTAGTTAAACTGCGGCAGGCCAAGCATTCTCCGCCCGGCTCAAAGTCCAAGTCCGATTGGCGCGCAATAGAAATCCTCCCGCAGCAGCAAACTTACCCCTTCGCGGCGATGCGGTCCCGAAAATCGAACCGGGTCGAAGAATGCAGTGGCCCCTCCTGTCGCCGCCTTACCTACGGTCGCGGCGACAAAATTTCACCGCAACGTGACTTCCCGTTGACTGTCCGTTCTGCCACATATTTTAGCAACCAGAACAAGGCCGGCGTGACCGGCGGGAATTGGAACGGTCATGGCATTGCGAGGACCATTGCGGCTTACGGCAGTTGCGCTGGTCCTCACGGCGTTGAGCCGCGTGGCCTCAGCAGCCGAGCTTGAGAAAGTCGCGACCGGCAAGCCGCAGACTGAAAAGCCTTTGGGCGTCGTCGAGTTGTTCACCAGCCAGGGCTGCAGCTCCTGTCCGCCGGCCGATGAATTCTTCGCCGAGCTGGCGGCGAAGGAAAATGTCGTCGCGCTCGCATATCACGTCAATTACTGGGACTATCTGGGCTGGCAGGACACGCTGAGCAACAAAGAGAACACCGAGCGGCAGTATGACTATATGCGCGCCTTTGGCAGCCGTTCGGTCTATACCCCGCAAGCCGTCATCAACGGCCGCAGCCATGTCAACGGCGCCAATCGCAAGGAGATAGACGGCGCGCTGGCCCGCATGGACAGGAGCGGCGAGGGCATGCGGGTCGGCATCAAGGTGAGCCGCACCAGCGATCGGGTCATGATTGACGCCGGCGATGCCGGCAATGGGCCGACCGACGCCCATGTGGTGATCGTCTATTTCGATCCGCCGCAGATGGTGAAGATCGGCCAGGGCGAAAACAGCGGCCGCAACATGACCTATTGGAACGCCGTTTCCGACATCCAGATCGCCGGCATGTGGAACGGCAAGGCGCAGCGTTACGAGCTGCCGATGACGGAGATTGCGAAGAAGGGCGGCTGTGCCGTGCTGCTGCAGTCCGTCGGCAAAGACGGCGTCCCGGGACCCATTCTCGGCGCCGCGCTCATCCGCAAGCCTGACCGGCTCTGACGGCTCCGCTGACAAAACCTGATCGCCGACGAAAGCCGGCCGGGGCCCACGAAGCAGAGCATCCAAGGCAAAGCGACCCGAGCCGCACCCGATTCTCCTGACGACGCGGCTACGCCTGCGTCAGTTCAGGGCTGAGGACACGGATGCGATGCACGAATGCTTTGCCGACCCGGAGGCGATGCGGTTTTGGAACGCACCAGTCCAAACCAAGCGGACCGAGACCGAGCGCACCGTGCTCAGATATGTCGCCTGCACCCCGTCCTACCATCGGCACTGGGCGGTCGCCGACATTGAGACTGACCGCTGCCTCGGCCTCGTCAGCTATCACGATGGCCACATCCGCAACAAGCGTGCGGCCATCGCTATTTCATCAACCCCGCATATCAGAGCCGGGGCATGGCCACCGAGGCTGTCTCGGCGATGCTCGACTTCTGTTTCGACCATCTCGGCCTGCACCGTCTGCAGGCGTTCATCGATCCCAACAACACCCCGTCGCGCAAATTGGTCGAGAAACTCGGATTCGGGCGCGAAGGCCTACTGCGTGATCATCTGCGTGTCGGCGGCATCTGGCGCGATGAGATCCTGTATGCGCTCCTTAGGACTGGTCGCTCATCCAGCACAGCGGTTCCAGCTCTCATTCCCTGATCGTGCATTGTGATGACGCCCGCCTAGCCGCGAAACAGGGGCCGGCGGGCCAGAGCGGACAGGCATGAAAAAACCGGCGTCAGCTTGCTTCTGACGCCGGTTATTCAGGTTTTGGGATCGTCGCACCTGATTTTTCCAAGGAAAAACCGAGGTTGGTTCGATCCGACGCTGACCCGTGGGCGGGGGCTTGGGGTTTACGAGCCGGTGCCGGACCGAACCGTCTCAGGCAACGCGGGTAAACTCGTCGGACATTGGGGCATGAGCGCGGATAATTTGTGGCGACAATGTGGCAGAGCATCACCAATTCCAACACGCGTTTTGCAAACGTGACTGGACCTTTCGGAAACGGCGGACCGCAAGCCTGCTTCGCCGGCCCTTGCAATTCGGCCGCGAAAGCGCGAACCTTGGCCGGCGCAAGATTCAATCGAAGGATCGCGGCATGACCGATCACAGCAGCGGGACGGAGGATGGGGAAGCATCCGGAATACTGATCCCGCTGCATGAGGCGCGCAGCGCACGCCTCGACCAGCCGGTGCGCTTCGACCGGCGCGAGCTCGACCAGATCCTAAGGCTTTACGGACGCATGGTGGCGGCCAATGAATGGCGCGACTATGCGATCGACCATCTTTCCGATCGCGCTGTCTTTTCGGTCTTCCGCCGCGCCAGCGAAGTGCCGCTGTTCCAGATCGTCAAGGACCCGAAACTGGCGCGCCGACAGGGCGCCTTCGCCGTCATCGCCGCCGGCGGGCGCATCCTCAAGCGCGGCCAGGAACTCGGCCGCGTGCTCGGCGTATTCGATCCCAAGCTGAAGCTGGTCGAAGCTTAACTGTCCAATTTGCCGCGAAAACTCCGCTCCGGCAGTGACTCCGGATCCGGCGGCACTTCCGCGCCGCCGTTGAGCGGCAGCTGCATGAACACGGTGTCCAGCCAGCGCCCATGCTTGTAGCCCGAGCCTTCCAGGCGCCCGGAGTGACGAAAGCCGAGCTTCTCGTGCAGGCGCACCGAGGCGCTGTCGGCATGGCCGTCGCCGATCACCGCGACGATCTGGCGAAAGCCGGCCAGGCGCGCCGCCTCGATGAGCGCCAGCATCAGCAGGCGGCCGATGCCCTGGCCCTTGGCCTCGGGCGCCACATAGACCGAGTCCTCGACGGTGAAGCGATAGGCGGGCCGGGGCCGGAACGGTCCGGCATAGGCGTAGCCGAGCACGACGCCGTCCCTTTCAGCCACAAGATAGGGAAAGCCGCCTCGTGCCAAACTGTCGA
Source organism: Mesorhizobium sp. M1A.F.Ca.IN.022.06.1.1 (assembly GCF_003952605.1). Taxonomy (NCBI): domain Bacteria; kingdom Pseudomonadati; phylum Pseudomonadota; class Alphaproteobacteria; order Hyphomicrobiales; family Phyllobacteriaceae; genus Mesorhizobium; species Mesorhizobium sp. M1A.F.Ca.IN.022.06.1.1. The sequence goes on from NZ_CP034455.1 coordinate 3,295,624, forward strand.
ATCGATCGCCCATTTCGGCGCGGCTGGGCGGCTCCAGTTCGTAGCTTGCGGTGCCGTGCGTGACCGCGTCCGCATAGATTTCGGTTATTCGGTCGAGGTCGGCCGCAGTAGCGGCTCTGATCGCGAGATTGCTCATAAATTGTGCAGTTCGTCCTGTTGCTTCAATAACAGCAGAGGAGCGCACAAAAGGAAAGGGCGGCCGTTGGGCCGCCCTTTCCGAAGTCTATGGTCCAGCCGGACGGCTACCGTTTAGCGGCGGTCGCCCATGAACTGCAGCAGGAACATGAACAGGTTGATGAAGTCGAGATAGAGTTGCAGCGCGCCCATGATCGCCTTGCGGCCGGCGACATCCGCGACGTCACCCTCGAAATACATCTCCTTGATGCGCTGCGTGTCGTAGGCGGTCAGACCCGCGAACACCAGCACGCCGATCGCCGAAATGGCGAAGGCCAGCGCCGACGACGCCAGGAAGATGTTGATGACCATCGCGATCAGCAGCCCGATCACGCCCATGATCAGGAACGAGCCGAACGCGCTCAGGTCGCGCCTGGTCGTGTAGCCGTAGAGCGACAGCCCGCCGAAGGCCGCGGCCGTGGCGAAGAAGGTCTGGGTGATGCTGGTGCCGGTGTAGACGAGGAAGATCGTCGACAGCGACAGGCCGACAAGGCCGGCATAAACCCAGAATGTGGTCTGCGCCGCAGCCACGCTCATCGCTTGGATCCTGAAGGACAGGAACATCACGGCAGCGAGAGGCGCCAGGATAACAACCCAGCGGAACGCGCTAGCATAGATGAGCTGGCCGAAGGCGGTGAGCTGGCCGTCGCCGGTGACGGCCAGCTGGAATGCGCCCCAGGCGGCAATGCCTGTGATGAGCAGGCCAAGCCCCATCAGGTTATAGACTTTGATCATATAGGCCCGCAGGCCCTGATCGATATCGACGCGCGCGCCGGAGGCGGCGGACGTCTGGTAGTTGCGAATGGGATCAGCCATTGGAAATCCTCTATTGCTTCTGCCCCGTCCGGTGACAGGTCCTTGGAGCGACCTCCTTGGACCAGGCGCCGCTGGCGGGACTCCAGCATGCCTAGCGCGAAATATGAGCGTTCTCGACCTCAAGAACAAGACGGTAACGAGCGGTAACGCTTCGTGAGAAGGCAAAAGCCCGATTTTCAGCCTTTTCCCGCCGGCATTCTTACCAAGATTTAACGCAGACAGGCCATCGAAGGGCGCTGCCGGATCAAAGCTCGCGCAGCACCGGCGCCGCCTTGTGGCCAAGCACCCGCCAGGTGCCGGCAAGGCCGATGCCGACGGTGACGGCGAGCGAGACGAGGATCGTCGCCACCGCAACTTCCGGCATGAAGTGCGACGGCAGCGTCATGATGCGGGCCACCACGAACCATGCCGCGACGCCGCCCGCGGCAAGCGCGAACAGCGCGGTCGCAAGACCGATCAGCACATATTCCAGCGAGAAGGCCGCAATCAGCGTCCTCCTTGTCGCGCCGAGCGTCTTCAGCACCACCGCGTCGTGGATGCGCGCCCGGTTGCCGGCGGCCAAAGCCCCGGAGAGCACCAGCACGGAGGCGATCAGCGCCACGCCGGCTGCGGCGCGGATCGCAGTGCCCAGCTGCGCGACCAGCCGGTTGACGATGTCGAGCGCGTCCTTGACCCTCACCGTCGTCACTGCCGGAAAGGCGCGGGTGACAGCGTTGAGCAGCCGCGCGTCGTCGGCCGTGGTGGCCTTTCTGTCGGTCAGCGTCGCCAGCCAGCCATGCGGCGCGCCGGCGAACGTATTGGGCGAGAAGATCATGACGAAATTGATACCCATGGTTTCCCACTCGACCTGGCGGAAACTGGCTATTCTTGCCGTCACGTTGCGGCCGAGCACGTTGATCGTGACCGTGTCGCCGAGCTTCAGCCCGATCGCTTTGCCTTCCTCGGCCGAGAACGACACCAGCGGCTCGCCGGAATAGTCCTGCGGCCACCATTTGCCTTCGGTCAGCGTAGCGTTTTCCGGCTGCTTTGCGTCATAGGTCAGCCCGCGGTCGCCGCGCAGCACCCAGGCGCCGTCGGCGGGGACCTTCACCTTGTCGACGTCGATGCCGTTGAGCGCCATGATCCGGCCGCGCAGCATCGGCACCTTGACCAGCATCCCTTGCGGCGCTTCCTTTTCGACCAGGCCGGCAAAGGCATCGACATCGCTGCTCTGGATGTCGACGAAGAAGAAGTTCGGCGCCCGCTCCGGCAGGCTGCCGGAGATCTGGCGTCTGAGATTCCCGTCGATTAGCGCCAGCGTCACCAGCAGCGTCAGGCCGAGCCCGAGCGACAGCACCACCGATGGCGTCAGCGCGCCGGGCCGATGGATATTGCCGAGCGCCAGCCTGAGAGAGACCGAGCGCAGCCGCGGGCTTCGCCGGGCCAGCCATTGGACCAGCGCCGCCACCAGCCGCAGCACCAGGAAGGCAAAGACGGTGGCGCCGACGAAGATCGAGGCGATGCGCCGATCGTCGGCGAAAAGGATGGCGAGCGCCGCCAGCGCGAGCACGATCGTCAGCGCGGCGCCGACATAGGGCAGGCGCGGCAGGCCGCGGCTTTCGAACCCCATCTCGCGAAACAGCGCCGTTGCCGGCACGTCGCGGGCGCGGCCGAGCGGCAGCAGCGCGAAGGCCAGCGTCACCAAAAGGCCGAACAGTGCCGCCATCGCAAGCGCGCCGGGATAGAAGCCGCCTTGCGCCGGCACCGGAATGACCGACTGCAGGAGCGCGCTCGCCACGAACGGCATTGCCGCACCCAGGATCAGGCCGAGCACGATGCCGAGCCCGGCAATCAAAAGGATCTGCACGAGATAGATGGCGAAGACGAAGCCGCCGGAGGCGCCGAGGCTCTTGAAGGTGGCGATGACGCCGCGCTTGCCGTCGAGATAGGCGCGGACCGCATTCGCCACGCCGACGCCGCCGACCACAAGCGCCGTCAGCCCGACCAGCGTCAGGAACTGCGAGAAGCGCTGGATGTTGGCGGAAAGCGCCGGTGCTGCGTTGCTGCGCGTGCGAATCGACCAGCCGGCCTGCGGAAAGTCTTTCGCCGCTTCGGCTTGAATGCCTTTGATCCGCGCCTCGCTCGCGCCATCGGGCAGTCGGATCTTATAGGCGTTCTCGACCAGGCTGCCGGGCTGAACCAGCCCTGACGCGACCAGCCCGTCGTGCGAAATCATCAGCCGCGGCGCGAAGCCGAAACCGTCGGAAATCGCGTCGGGTTCGCTGACCAATCGGGCCCTCAGCTCGAACGTTGCGCCGCCAAGCTTCAAGCGGTCGCCGATATGCAGATTGAGGCGATCGAACAAGAGATCGGGCGCGGCGGCGCCGAAGATGCCGGATCTCTCGCCGAACAATTCATTCCTGGGCAGCTGCGGATCGGTCTCCAGCGTGCCGTAAAGCGGATAGGCGTCGTCGACCGCCTTGGCTTCGACCAGCGCCTGGTCGGAGCCGTCCTCGAGCCGCGCCATCGAGCGCATGCCGGAATTCAGCGAGACCGTGCCGAGGCTCTTGATGAAGCCGAGCTCGGCGTCCGAAGCGCTGCGCTGGTTGATCTGGAAGCGCAGGTCGCCGCCGAGCAGCGTCTGGCCCTGGTTGGCGACGCCGGCGGTAATCGCCTGCGCCACCGAATTGACGCCGCCGATCGCCGCGACGCCAAGCGCGATGCAGGCGAGGAAGATCATGAAGCCGGACAGGCCGCCGCGCATCTCGCGCAGCGAGAAGCGGAGGGCCAGCCTCAAAGTCCGCATCAGGCCGGCACCCTAGCCTGTCTTGGCGCGTCCTCGATGCGTCCCGAGCGCATCGACACCTGACGCGAGCAGCGGCCCGCAAGCGCCGGATCATGCGTGACCAGCACCAGCGTCATGCCGCGCTCGGCCGCCTTGGCGAAGAGGAGGTCGGCGATCTGCTTTCCCGTCGCCTGGTCGAGGTTGCCGGTCGGCTCGTCGGCAATGAGGATGCGCGGCGAGGGCGCCAGCGCCCTGGCGATCGCCACGCGCTGCTGCTCGCCGCCCGAAAGCTCTCCCGGATAGTGCGTCACGCGGTCGCTCAAGCCGACCGCCGCGAGTTCCTGCGCGGCCACGCCGAACGGGTCGTTGTGCCCGGCGAGCTCCAGCGGCACCGCGACATTCTCGAGCGCCGTCATGTTGGGGATGAGGTGGAAGGACTGGAAGACAATGCCGATGTTTCGTCCCCGAAACGAAGCAATCTGGTCCTCGCTTTTGCCGTTGAGCAATTCGCCGGCGATCCGCACTGTGCCCGAATCGACCCTTTCCAGCCCGGCCAGAACCATCAGCAAGGTGGACTTGCCGGATCCCGACGGGCCGACGATGCCGGTGGCTTCGCCGGCGGCCACATCGAGGCTGACGCCCTTCAGCACATGGACGGAGGAGGCGCCCTCGCCGAGCGTCAGCGAGACATCCCTCAATGCGATGACGGCTTCTGTCACAATGAATGCGCCCTATATGGTGGAAGAAGGAGGCAAAAAATGTCTCCTTTGCATGAATCGTGTCGGTCATATGGGGCTCGCCGCATGGCTTTCAAACACTCAGCTGCCGCAGCCCTCACTCTTCTCCTGGCGGTTTGCGGCGCTATTTCGCCGGCGCGCGCAGATACGTTCAAGATCGTCGGCTTCGGCGACAGCCTGATGGCGGGGTTCAGCCTTGGTCCCGACGAGGGCTTCACCGATAAATTGCAGGCGGCCTTGAAGGCAAAAGGCCTCGACGTCGCCGTCGGCAATGCCGGCGTTTCCGGCGACACCACAAGCGGCGGCCTCGCGCGGCTCGACTGGTCGGTGCCCGACGGCACCGGGCTCGTCATCCTCGAGCTCGGCGCCAACGACATGCTGCGCGGCGTGTCGCCCGAGATCGCCGAGAAAAATCTCGACGCTATGTTGGCCAAGTTGAAGCAGCGGAACATTCCGGTGCTCCTGGCAGGCATGCTTGCAGCGCCCAATCTGGGCGCCGAGTACCAGAAGGCCTTCGACGCCATCTACCCGAAGCTTGCCGCGAAATACGCCGTTCCGCTCTATCCGTTTTTTCTTGACGGGGTCGCCGGCCACCCGGCCATGCAGCTGGAGGACGGTCTTCATCCCAACCCGAAGGGAATAGACGTCATGGTCAAAGGCATTCTACCGGTCGTGGAAAAAGCCATCGCCGCCAAGGGCGGCGCGTGATGGGACCAAAACGCCACGGTTTCCCCAGGGGAAAGCTTGTGGACAACAAACCGCTTGCCCCGCATGGCTATCGATGATTCGCTAGGGGCGAGAGTTTCGATTCGAGGACAGGAGGCTTCCCATGCCGCGTCTTTTCACCGCCCTCGAAATTCCGCGTGATGCCGCGCTTTCACTCTCGCTGCTCCGGGGCGGCCTGCCCGGAGCCCGCTGGATCGACGTCGAAAACTATCATCTGACGCTGCGCTTCATCGGCGATGTGGAGGGCCATATCGCCGACGACATCGCCAATGCGCTCGATCGCGTCAACCGTCCCTCCTTCCCCCTGGCGCTCTCCGGCGTGGGCGCTTTCGGCGGCAAGAAGCCGCACGCCGTATGGGCCGGCGTGTCCGCCTCGCCGGACCTGGTGGCGCTGCAGGGCGAGATCGACCGCATCTGCCAGCGGCTCGGCCTGCCGGCCGATCCGCGCAAATTCTCGCCGCATGTGACGCTCGCGCGCCTGCGCAATTCGAGCCCGGCGGACGTCGCGCAATATCTGTCGGCGCGCGGCAACTTTTCCACGCTGCCCTTCCGGGTCGGCCGCTTCGTCTTGATGTCGTCGCGCGATTCGGTCGGCGGCGGCCCCTACATCGTCGAGGAAGCCTGGCCGCTGGTTGGCGCCGATCCGCTCGCTTCCACCCGCTTCGCCAGCGCCTCCGACGCCTCGCGGATCATGCGGTAGACCGAAACGAAGGCCTGCTGGTCTTCGTAGTAAGGGTCCGGCACATCGCGCGCATTTCCGCTGGCAAACTCCAGGAAGAGATGGATGCGGTCGCGCGTGGCCTGCGGCGCTAACGCCTTCAGATCGCGCACATTTGTCCGGTCCATGCCGAGAATCAGGTCGAAGCGCGAGAAATCGTCCAGCGCTATCCTGCGCGCCTTTTGCGCGGAAATGTTGATGCCGTGCCTTGTGGCAACCGCGATCGAACGCGGATCGGGCGCGGAGCCGACCTCCCAGCCGCTGGTCGCGGCCGAATCGAGCAGGATGTCCCGACCTTCCCCGCGCTCGGCCCACACGGCGCGGAAGACGCCTTCGGCCAAGGGCGAGCGGCAGATGTTGCCGAGGCAGACGAACAGAATGGATTTTATGGGCTTTGCGCTCATCGATCCGGCGCTATGGTTGGAATACCTCCGAATAGCACGGGAACCCGACATGACCAGGGAAAAACTTAACAAGGAAGCGATCACCGCAGCGCTGGCGGAACTCGAAGGCTGGTCGCTGGCGGCCGACGGCGCCTCCATCAAGCGCAGCTTCGGCTTCAAGAACTTCTCCGAGGCCTTCGCCTTCATGACCCGCGTGGCGCTGGCCGCCGAGAAGATGGACCACCACCCCGATTGGTCGAACGTCTACAAGACCGTCGTCGTCACGCTGAACACGCATGACGCCGGCGGCGTCACGGCGCTCGACATCGAACTGGCGAAGCGGATGAACCGCTATTTCGGCTGACGACTGCCGATAAGTCCGATTCCGATTTGCCGGGCTGGCAACGGTGGAGACCTTGCAGGGGGGTGCCGCTTTCACCACATCTCCCGCGGTGGCCGCAACGCAAGCTGGCGCGTGGCCGAGGAGAGATTGATGGCGCAGGAATCCCGTTTCGATTTCTTTGGCTTCGGCGACAGGCTCGCCGGCGAAGGCGAGGTGCGCGAGAAGTTCTGGCGCACGGCCAAGAAGGCTGCCCGGCAGATCCCGTTCATGGAAGAGGTGGTCGCCGCCTACTATTGTGCCATGGACAAGGACACGCCGCTGCGCACCAAGGGTACCCTGCTTGCCGCGCTCGGCTATTTCGTGCTGCCGGTGGATTTCATCCCCGACTTCGTGCTCGGTCTCGGGTTCACCGATGACCTTGCCGTGCTCACCGCGGCAATCACCGCCGTCAGCGCCCATATCACCCCGGCGCACCGGCAGGCCGCCAGGGACGCCCTCGCCGACAAAGGTTGATCCTGGCTGACTTTTCGCCACAACGAAACCGCGAAACCGCCCGCGCGAAAAGACAAACTCTTGCCGCTTTCGTGCCCTCCAAGTTCGCGCCGGGACATCGCGACCGCCGCGTGGAAGCGGCGGCGCGAATGGCGGCGGTTTCCTGGGGTGAGTTCCTTTTGTTGGGAAAAATTCACCGTTTGGTAACCCTGATTAAATCAAAATGAAGCGACGGCAGGACGCCATGCGGCCCGCCTCCGCACCATTTCGGAATACGGGAAGAACGATGCGCGGATTGATTGCTACAGTTTCCAGCCTGGTCCTGGCGGCCGCCTTCGCGGCGCCGGCGCTGGCGCAGCAGGCGACCAAGATCGGCCAGCACAACGCCTGGGGCACCTACAGCTATCAGTCGGCAGGCGGCAAGGTCTGCTATGTGCTGACGGTGCCGACCGACAAGCAGCCGCCAAAGCTCGACCATGGCGACATGTTCTTCTTCGTCAGCCAACGGCCCGGGCAGCAGGTGTCCTATGAGCCGCAGTTCATCGCCGGCTACAACTTCCAGGAAGGCTCCAAGGCCACCGTCACCATCGACAAGAAGTCCTTCTCGATGTTCACCCGCGGCAAGTCGGCCTGGGTCGAGAACGCCGCTGAAGAGCCGGTGCTGATCGCCGCCATGAAGACGGGCACCGACATGAAGGTGCAGGCGAAGTCCGGTCGCGGCAACCCGACTTCCTACGTCTTTTCTCTGAAGGGCATCTCGGCCGCGTTGGCGTCGATCGCCAAGTGCAAATAGGCTGAGGCTCCCTTGGCGGAGGATAGCAATATCGAAGTCCGTGTTCCGCAAATGCGGCCAGGGACAAGCGACTAAGGCGACAGCGCCAAGCTCGCCATTCAGCCTTGCTGCTCGACGGCCCTGCGCCGCCTGATCGCCTCGGCGATGAACACGCGTGACAGCGCGTGATAGAGCGGCTCGTTGGAAATCAGCCGCGCCGTGCCGTAGCCCAGCATCGCCGCGCACATCAGCGCGATGACGTTGTCGTGGTTGCCGGTCATTTCGAGGATGATGACGAAGGCCGTCATCGGCGCCTGCACGACGCCGGCGAAATAGCCGGCCATGCCGAGCAGCGCGGCGAGGCCTGTGCCGGCGCCGAACGCCAGGCCAAGCGTGCTGCCGAGGCCGGCGCCCACCGCCAGCGACGGCGCGAAGATGCCGCCCGGAATGCCCGACACCATCGACAGCACGCCGGCCGCGAATTTTTCCAGGAAGAAGAACGCCGGTAGCGGCGCGCCTTCGACGGCGCCGCGGGCCTGAGCGTAGCCGGTTCCGAAGGTAAGGCCGCCCGAGACGAGACCGATCGCGGCAACCGCCAGGCCGCAGATGCCTGCCACGAGCAGCGCGCGCCACAATGGCTGCAGGCCATTCCAGCGTCGGACACGTCGCGTGATCTTCAGCGCCAACAGCGAAAACAGCGCGCCGAAGCCGCCGCCGATGACGCCGCAGGCAATCACCAGCGGCCAGTCGGTGGCTAAGGCCACCGTGTCCCTGGCGACGCCGAAATAGGTGTAGTTGCCGAGCAGGCCGAGCGAGGCGAGACCGGCGAGGATCACTGCCGTCAGCACCAGCCCGTTGGTGCGCGACTCATAGGCGCGACCCATCTCCTCGATGGCGAAGACGATGCCGGCGAGCGGCGTGTTGAAGGCGGCGGCGACGCCGGCAGCCGAGCCGGCCAGGATCAGGCCGCGCGCCTGCGCCATGCCGCCCCAGCGCGCCGCCTGAAGCATGAATGAGGCGCCGACCTGCACCGTCGGGCCCTCGCGGCCGATCGAACCGCCGCAGGCGAGACCGATGACGGTAAGCGCAACCTTGCCCGCTGCCAGGCGCAGCGAAAGAAGGTGGCCGCGATCCTCGTCATCGCGCAGGTGACGGGCGGCGATCGCCTGCGGAATGCCGCTGCCTTGCGATCCCGGAAAGAAGGAATGGGCAAGCCAGGCGCAAATCACGAAGCCGGCGGGCGTCATGACCAGCGGCAGATAAAAGCGCCAGCTGCCGCTATCGCCGCCGGTGACGACGTGGAACAGCGCCTGCGCCCGGTCGGCCAGCATGGCGAACAGCACGCTGATCAACCCGATCGAGATGGCGCCGGCCCAGAACACAAGGCGCGGCTGCCAGACGCGGCGCGACGCCCACATAGCTTGCGAGCGCCGCAGCATCGGGTATCTACGCCATATGCCGGCCATGCCTGTCCTCTGGGTGATGACCCGCCCCTAGCACACTGAGAGGGAGGATCAAGCCTGCGAGGCAGGTCAGGTCGAGGCGAGCGACGAAAATCGGAGATCGAGGAGCCAGGGCAGGACCGCGGTTTGGATATCCCGCCGGCCTGCGCCGGCGGGCAGCAGGGTTGGCGAGTCCGACCACTCTCACATCGCCATCTTTTCACATTCGGCCTGGGCCTTCTTGGTCGACGTATCGATCATGTAGGCTTTGCCTTTGGCGTCGGTGATTATCATCATGCAATGCTTGATCGGCTTCGCCATCTTCATCATTTCGGCGCTCATCTTGGCGTCAGGCATCATGGTGCCCATATGGCCGTCGGGCATGATCGCCGTCACTTGCCCGCCCTTCATCATGGTCATCGTGCCCATCGTATCCTCGGCAAACGCCTGCGAGGCAAAAAGGCTTGCGAGACCGGTGACGGCAACAAGCTTGATCGAATGCATTCCGCATACTCCCATTTCTGCAAGGGCATAGTCGCCCCTTTCAGGTTCGCGGGTGCGCTTCGAGCTGTTACGCCAACACGAATATGTGATCTCAGCCGAGGCGGGAATAGCGACACCGGCCGCCTCTGCCGCCGACATGACTCCGGCCGCAAGCTGTGCTATGCGCGCGTTTCATTTCAGGCACGATGCTGAAATCGGCCGCAAACCGCTTATATTGGCGCAACCATGACCCTTTCATTCGATCTGACCGCCGAAGGCGCCCGCGACGCCTTGCGCGCCCACGCCACGCCGGCCGAAAAGCCGTCGCTGATCGGCCTGACGCGCGCCGAGCTTGGCGCCGCTCTGGTTGAGGCCGGCATCGTGCCGGAGCGCCAGGCGAAGATGCGCGCCCAGCAGCTCTGGCACTGGATGTATGTGCGCGGGGTCTCCGACTTCGCCCATATGTTCAACATCTCCAAGGATCTGCGCGCCGAGCTCGACAAGCATTTCACCGTCGCGCGGCCCGAGATCGTCGAGGAGCAGATCTCTTCCGACGGCACGCGCAAATGGCTGTTTCGCTTTCCGCCGCGCGGCGCCGGCCGTCCGGTCGAGATCGAGACCGTTTATATTCCGGAGGAAGGCCGCGGCACGCTCTGCATCTCCTCGCAGGTCGGCTGCACGCTGACCTGCTCCTTCTGCCACACCGGCACGCAGAAGCTGGTGCGCAACCTGACGACGGAAGAGATCCTGGCGCAGCTGCTTACCGCGCGCGACCGGCTCGGGGACTTCCCCGACCGCGGCACGCCGGACGGCGCCATCGTGCCGGCCGAGGGCCGCAAGGTATCCAACATCGTCATGATGGGCATGGGCGAGCCGCTCTACAATTTCGAGGCGGTGAAGAAGGCGCTGCTGATCGCTTCCGACGGCGACGGACTTTCCCTGTCGAAAAGACGCATAACGCTGTCGACCTCGGGCGTCGTGCCGGAGATTGCCCGCACCGGCAAGGAGATCGGCGTTATGCTGGCGATCTCGCTGCATGCCACCAATGACGACCTGCGCGACCTGCTGGTGCCGATCAACAAGAAGTATCCGCTGAAGGAGCTGATCGCTGCCTGCCGCGCCTATCCGGGTCTCTCCAACGCCCGCCGCATCACCTTCGAATATGTGATGCTGAAGGACGTCAACGATTCCCTCGAGGACGCCAAGGCGCTGGTCAAGCTGCTCAAGGGCATTCCGGCCAAGATAAACCTGATCCCGTTCAACCCGTGGCCCGGCACCAACTATCAGTGCTCGGACTGGGAGACGATCGAGAGGTTCGCCGACTACATCAACAATGCCGGCTACGCCTCGCCGATCCGCACCCCCCGCGGCCGCGACATCCTCGCCGCCTGCGGCCAGCTCAAGTCGGAATCGGAACGCATGCGCAAGGTCGACCGGCTGGCGCTTGAAGCGATGATGATCGCGGGGCACGGCGAGGCGTGAGGCGTATCATCGCCTATCTCGTCCGCTTCGCCGCCATCCTGATCGGCTATGTGATCGCCTCGCTGGCGGCGAGCGCCTTTCTCAACGTGCTGTTCCTCGGCTATTTCGGCTATGCGCCGGAGCCCGGACATCAGACGATCGCGCCCGCGCTCTATTTTTCGGTGCCTTTCCTGGCATTGTTCGTCGCCTATTTCGGCTTCATGCCGGCAGCGATCGTCATCCTGATCGCGGAAGTGCTCGGCCGCCGCGACTGGCTGTTCTATGCGCTGGGCGGCGCCGTCATCGCCGTCGTCTTCCTCGGCTTCGCGCACAACGTCGGCGACGGCGATTTCGATGTCGCCGACAACAATGTCAGGCTCGCGCTGATCGGCAGCGGCATGGTCGGCGGCATCTTCTATTGGCTCTCCGCCGGCCGATCTGCCGGCAGTTGGCGCCGCGAGCCGTTGCCGGAGCCCTGAGCTCGGCGCGGGCTCTACTTCGCCTGTGCCGTCAGGATCTTGAGCGCGAAGGCCGAGAACACGCCGCCGAACAGATAGTCGACCACACGCGTGACGCGCGGGCTCGCCTTCATCGCCGCCGAGAACTTTTCCGCCGCCAGCACCATGGGCGCCGTCACCGGGATCGACAGCACGATGAACATCATGCCGAGGAAGAACAGTTTCGCCGAGGCGTTCAGATCGTGCGCGGAGACGAATTGCGGCAGGAAGGTCATGAAGAACAGGATGATCTTCGGGTTGAGCAGGTTGACGCCGAGCCCGGCCGCCCAACTGCGGAACAAGGAGACTTGCGGTCCGGTTCTCTTTTCCGGCGAGAAGGCCGAGCCCTTGGCGATCGCCTGCCAGGCCAGGAACACCAGATAGCCGGCGCCGAAGATCTTCAAGGCGAAGAAGGCCATCGGCGAGGCGACGATCAGCGCCGAGATGCCGACCACCACCAGTGTGGTATGGATCAGCGTGCCGCAGAGCGCGCCGGCCATCGAGGCGAAGCCGGTGGCGCGGCCCTGGCTCAGCGTGCGCGAGACGAACAGCGTCATGTCCGGCCCCGGCGTGATCGCCAGGATGACGGTGGCGATGGCGAACTGGATGAGCGTCGAAGTGTCGGGAATGAAGGACATGGGTCGCCTTGGGGGTCGCCTCGGACTGGATCGCACTGCCTATAGCGCGGCGTTTTTTCCCTCGCCAGCCCCTGCCGGAGCAAACATCTGGCCCAGCCTGTGCCATGGCGAGGCGCAGCTTCGTCTCTTGCGCCGCCCGGAAAGGCCGTGATACCTCGCCCGCGAAGCTCTTTCCCGCGGAACCGCCAAAAATGTCCAAGACCAAGAACGTCAAGAAAGTCGTGCTCGCCTATTCCGGCGGCCTCGACACCTCCATCATCCTGAAGTGGCTGCAGACCGAGCTCGGCGCCGAAGTCGTCACCTTCACCGCCGATCTCGGCCAGGGCGGCGAGCTGGAGCCGGCGCGCCGCAAGGCCGAGATGATGGGCATCAAGGACATCCGCATCGTCGACGTGCGCGAGGAATTCGTTTCGGACTTCGTCTTCCCGATGTTCCGCGCCAACGCCGTCTATGAGGGTACATATCTGCTCGGCACTTCGATCGCCCGGCCGCTGATCTCCAAGCACCTGGTCGAGATCGCCAAAGAAACAGGTGCCGACGCCATCGCCCATGGCGCCACCGGCAAGGGCAACGACCAGGTCCGCTTCGAATTGTCGGCTTACGCGCTGAACCCCGACATCAAGGTCATCGCGCCGTGGCGCGACTGGTCGTTCAAGTCGCGCACCGATCTCATCAACTTCGCCGAGCAGCATCAGATCCCGGTGCCGAAGGACAAGCGCGGCGATGCGCCGTTCTCGGTCGACGCCAACCTTTTGCATTCCTCCTCGGAAGGCAAGGTGCTCGAGGATCCGTGGAGCGAGCCGCCGGAATTCGTCCACCAGCGCACCGTCTCGCCGATGGACGCGCCGGACGTCGTCACCGAGATCGAGATCGAGTTCCTGAAGGGCGATCCGGTCGCGCTCAACGGCAAGAAGCTGTCGCCGGCTGCCATGCTGGCGGCGCTCAACGACCTCGGCCGCGACAACGGCATCGGCCGCCTGGACCTTGTCGAAAACCGCTTCGTCGGCATGAAGTCGCGCGGCGTCTACGAGACCCCCGGCGGCACCATCCTGATCGCCGCCCACCGGGCGATCGAATCGATCACGCTCGACCGCGGTGCCGCGCACCTCAAGGACGAGTTCATGCCGCGCTATGCCGAGCTGATCTACAACGGCTTCTGGTTCTCGCCCGAGCGCGTGATGCTGCAGGCAATGATCGACAAGAGCCAGGAAGACGTCGAAGGCGCGGTGCGGCTGAAGCTCTACAAGGGCAATGTCATGGTCACCGGCCGCAGGTCGAAGAAGACGCTCTATTCCGATGCGCTGGTCACCTTCGAGGACGACCGCGGCGCCTACGACCAGAAGGACGCCGCCGGCTTCATCCGTCTCAATGCGCTGCGGTTGCGGACGCTGGCGGCAAGGAACCGCGAAGGCTGATATCCGAACGTCGAAAGTTGAGATAAGCGGGAAAACCCGGCGGAGACGCCGGGTTTTATTTCGCGTATCTAATCTAAGAAAAGTTCAGACCACTTCAGAGAAATTATCGTTTGACCTTTCCGCCGCTCCAATTAAGTTCCCAGCGGGATGCGGGGGTTTCAACAGTGAAAAGTAGTATTTCTCTTCTGGTCGCGACGGCGTCGACCTTGATGACGTGCGGGTCCTCGCAAGCAGCCACGAAGCAGGCGTCTGCGGCTAATTTGGACGGGTGCATCTCGGCTGTCCATTTATGGAGCATCACGTTCAAGCACGAAATCGCCTCCTTCATGGGCGTCTCGCAGGAGCGCATGCCTGCCTTGTTCTGCCAGCGCATAGCCGAGGGGATACGCAGCGGCCGCATCAGCTACTCCGACATAAACAGGCTGCAGCTCGACCAACCGACCGAAATCTGGTTGGTCATCAAGGGCAAGTCCAAGGCGGCTGCTGCGGCCACAACGGCGCCGCGGAACTCTAAATTCCGTACCTGCTCAAATGTTATCACCGGCTCCTTCGAGGTTGCCGCTTCCGAGAAATGCCCCTTAGGCGGCAGCTACTCGCAAGCTGCCGGAGTCCCGACGGTGATCGAGGACAGGCCAAAGGCGGCTCCTTCAGCGCCGCGGAACCCCAAATTCCGTACCTGCAACGGCACTACCGGTACCTTCCAGATTCCCGTTTCCCGGAAATGTCCATTGAGCGGCTACGCGAACGATTGAGAGTTAGGTGATGAGATCGAACCTGGTCGTTCCGGGTGGTTGGGTTTTGATCCTTGCTCCGTAACAAAAAGCCCGGCGCAGGCCGGGCTTCTCGTTGGAATGGAGATATTGCATCAGTTGGCGTCGATCGCCTCGGCGATGCGGGCGATGGCCTGCTGGTAGACGCTTGCCGAATTCCAGCCGGCGATGGCGCCCATATTCGCCTCATATCCCGCGCCGGCCTGCCAGCCATGGGCTTTGAGGAAGTTGGCGGTGGAAGCCAGCGCGGTGTTCCTGTCGCGCAGATTTCCGTTGCCGACGCCATACTTCAGAACATTTCCGGGCAGGAACTGCGTATGGCCGATCTCGCCATGCATGGCGCCGACCGAGGAGGCGGTCAGCGCGCCGCGATCGACCAGCTTCAGGGCGGCGATGGCATGGGGGGTGAAATAGTCCGGGCGGCGGCAATCATAGGCCAGCGTCAGAATGGCGGAGACCGTGTTCTGGTTGCCCATCGACGCGCCGAAGCCAGTCTCCATGCCCCAGATCGCAAGCAGGACGCCCGGCGGCACGCCGTAAGTCTGTTCGATCCTGTCGAACATCGCCGCGTTCTGCTTCTTCAACGCACGGCCCTTGGAAATAATCGCGGCCCCGCCACGACGCTGCATGAACGCTTCCACCGAGCCGCTGAAAGCCTTGTGGATCGCGCGGTCGGCAGCGATCGTCCTTGTCGCGTAAGTCGCGCCGGCCAACGCGGACAGACCCCTCTGGCCCACGCCCTCGGCTTGTGCTTCCGCGGCAAACTGCTGTTTCCATGCGTCGAAGCCGGCGCCGTTCTTGCCGCAGCTGGCCGCGGCCTGCGCGCCTGTCGCCAGCCCGAAAGCCGCCACAACGGCGGCCATGAAAATCCTTCCCTTGGCAAAAAATGCCATATCGTTCTCCTGGTTGCCTGAATCACGTCCCGGCTGCAAATCTGCCAGTGAAGCGCCCGGTTGTCACCGCCCGCGCGGGCTGCGCGGCGCTTGAAGCTGGCGAATGCCGGGGAATTTGCCCACGATCAAGCATAAATTATGGCGCAAGGATTTATTGTGTGTGTCTTTTGGGAAGACGTCGATGTTGTGATCATTGGCGCAGGCTCGCCTATGCGGCTGCCCAATCCGACCGTTCCGAAGCGCGCGCCACACTGTTGCAGGCGGTGGCGGAGAAGATCTTCTTCGCCGGCGAGCATGTCGCCGGACCGCTCATCCAGACTTGTGGCGGTGCGACATTGTCAGGCGAAAGCGTGGCCAGGCGGGGCGTCGCCCTGCTCGCGACGAAATAGAAACGGAACGACGGCCGGCGACGGGCGTTTGGGCGTTGCCCAACTTCGTTGACCTTTTTCCCGCGGTTCGACGACCGATGAAGCTGTTCGACTGCCCTCATTGCGGCCACCGTCTCTATTTCGAGAACGCGCAATGCCTGAACTGTTCAAGCCTGGTGCTTTACGATCCGGAGCGGGCGTGTTTCGTGCTTTCCGGCGGCGACGCCGTTCCATGCGGAAATGCCGACGAGTGTGCCTGCAACTGGCGGGCCGAGCCGGGCAGGATTTTCTGCCGCGCTTGCGCGCTCAACCAATTGATCCCCGACCTTTCGGTGGAGGGCAACCGCCGGCGCTGGATCCGCGTCGAGGCGGCCAAGAAACGCGCCGTCTATTCGCTGCTCGCCTTCGGCTTGCCGGTGGCGCCCAAGGCCGGACCGCAGGACGAGGCCGGGCTCGCTTTCGACTTCCTCGCCGATCCGATCGGCGGCGGACCAGGCGGCGAGCGCATCCTGACCGGCCACGACAACGGCAGGATCACCCTCAACGTCGCCGAGGCCGATTCCGCCGAGCGCGAGCGGCGGCGCGTCGAAATGGGCGAGAACTACCGCACCTTGCTCGGCCACTTCCGCCACGAGCTCGGCCATTATTACTGGGACCGGCTGATCCGCGACGATCCCGAGCGGCTTTCAGGCTTTCGCGCTCTGTTCGGTAACGAGCGGGTCGACTACGAGCAAGCGCTGAAGGCCCACTACGCCAAGGGCGCGCCGCCGGACTGGGAGCAGCGCCACATCTCGGCCTATGCGGCGTCCCACCCCTGGGAAGACTGGGCCGAGACCTGGGCGCACCACCTGCACATCACAGACACGCTTGAGATGGTGCATGCGCTGAATTTTCCGCTCGGCCGGCTGGAGACGGTGGAAGCCAACGACCTGCCGCCTGGCGATACAGGGGGACATCCGCTGCGGGAGCCCGCCGAACCCAATCCGGCGCCGGAACCGTTCGAAAGGATCCTCGCCCGCTGGCTGGTGCTGTCGGAGGCCTCCAATTCGATCAACCGCTGCATGGGTCTGCCCGACCTTTATCCCTTCGTCATTTCGGAGGTGACGGCGCAAAAACTGGCCTTCGTTCACCAGCTTTTGACCGACCTGCCCAAAACAAATGGAACAATTCGTGAGCAGGCGACGGCACTTTAGCCGGAACGCATAAGGTTCTGGTTCGTTTTCGAGCCCGAGGGAGCGTTGAGAACGGAGAGAAATCATGAAAAGTGTATTGTTTCCGGCACTTGCCGGTGCGCTGCTTGCCATGTCGGGCGCGGCGCTTGCCGACACGCCCGTCTCGGCAGTGACGGATCTGAATGTCCGCGCCGGCCCCGGCCCGCAATATCCCGTTATCGGCGTGCTGGCTGCCGGCCAGTCGGCGACGCTCAGAGGCTGCATCGAAGGCAGCAAATGGTGCACCATCGCCGAAGCCGGCGGCAAAGGTTGGGTCTATTCCGACTATGTGACTGCCGAATTCGGCGGCAGCCGTGTTGTGGTGACACGCCGGCCGGCCGATGCCGGCATTGCCGTCGTGGCTCCGCCGACCGATGATATCTACACCACTGACACCTACACCGGCGCCATCGTTTCCGGCGACGACGCCATCGAGCCGATCGCCAGGCCGCCGGCCGAGGTCGGCACCTATGTCACCACGCACCGGGTCGAACCGGTCTATCTCGAGGGCGAAGTGGTGACCGGCGCGGTGCTGCCCGACACGGTCGAGCTGCGCGAGATCCCGGATTACAACTACCGCTATGTCTATGTGAATAACCAGCCGGCGCTGGTTGATCCGGGCACGCGGCGCATCGTCTATGTGATGCGCTGATCCAGGGTATTCGAAAGGCGGCCGCCGGGAAACGGGCGGCCGCCTTTCGAAGAATGTCAAGGTTGGGTCAGGCTACCTGCAGCTGCTCGACAGCCGCCGATTTCGACCTGCAGCCTCGATTTCAGGGTTCACTCCGCTCGTCGCTCCGTCTTGGCACGAGGAAGCGGGGTGGCTCCGTCAAACGCTTCACGCCCTTGGATGCGCCTGGTCGTAAATGTCGAGCAGCCTTGCCGTGTCGACGCCGGTATAGATCTGGGTGGTCGACAGGCTGGCATGGCCGAGCAGTTCCTGGATGGTGCGCAGGTCGCCGCCACGGCCGAGCAGATGCGTGGCGAAGGAATGGCGCAAGGCATGCGGCGTCGCGGTTTCCGGCAGGTTGAGGGCCGAGCGCAGCTTCGCCATCTCGCGCTGGACGATGGCCGGATTGAGCGGGCCGCCGCGAGCGCCGCGGAACAGCAGCTCTTCCGGATCGATGTGGAAGGGACACAGCCGCTGGTATTCGGCGACCGCCCTGAGCGCCACCGGCAGCACCGGCACCAGCCTTGTCTTGCCGCCCTTGCCGGTGATGCGCAGGACCGTGTCGGCCTCGGTGGCGAGATCGGCCCCGGTCAGGCCCAGCGCTTCCGAGATGCGCAGCCCGGAGCCGTAGAGCAGCGTCAGCACGGCGGCGTTGCGGGCGGCGATCCAGGGTTCTTCCGCCAGTTGGCCCTCGACAGTCACGACCTGCTTGGCATCGCTCGCCGTCAGCGGTTTCGGCAGCGATTTCGGCTGACGCGGCGCGCGCAGAGCGGCCGCACCCGCCGCGTTGACGAGGCCGCGCTTTTCGAGAAAGCGCAGCAGCGAACGGACGCCGGCCAGGCCGCGGCCGAGCGTGCGGGCGCCGGCGCCGCCGTTGCGGCGCGCGGCGAGGAAGCCGCGCAGGTCGGCCGGCCGCAGGTCGGCGATATCGGAGATGCCTGGCGGGCCGCCGCAATGCCCGGTCAGGAAATGCAGGAACTGGCGCGTGTCGCGCTCATAGGCTTCGACCGTTTCGGGCGACAGCCGGCGCTCGCGCGCCAGCATCTTGAGCCAGCTCTCGCGCGCCGCCTGGAGGTCGGGTTTTGCCGGGATGAGGAATTCCTGCATGCCGGCATTTTCGGGCAGTCAGGTTAGGAAGCGGTGAAGAGCCGATCATTGAAATGGCGGCTTCAGAGGGTTAGAGCAGGGCAAAGGAAGTGATGCCGATGTCGAAGCTCGAGAACCCTGTACAGATGGCCGTGATCGGCGCCGCGCACGGCATCAAGGGCGAGTTGCGGGTGAAAACCTTCACCGGCGATCCGCTGGCGCTGGCCGACTACGGGCCGCTGCATGCCAAGGATGGCCGAGCCTTCCAGATCCTCGACATCCGGCCGGCCGGCACGGTCGTGGTGGTGCGCTTCAAGGGCGTCAGCGACCGCAACACGGCCGAGGCGCTTGCCGGCACGGAGCTGTTCGTCGACCGTTCGGTGCTGCCGGACGACGGCGAGGAGGACGAGTTCTACCATGCCGACCTCATCGGCCTTGAGGTGAGGGACGATACCGGCGTCATCGGCAGGGTCGTCGCCGTGCATAATTTCGGCGGCGGCGACATACTCGACGTCACGCTCGCGGGCCGCAAGGGTGTGCTGATCCCGTTCACGCAAGCCGCGGTGCCGCATGTGTCGATCGCCGACGGCTTCGTTCAGGTCGATCCCCTGGCGGCGGGGCTGGTCGAGGACGAGGATAGCGAAGCCGCCGGGCGGCCCGGTTTCGACCCGAAGGGCCGGCCGCGCGGACCGAAGGACGCCGGGGGCAACCGGTGAGCTTTGCCGCCTCGGTGCTGACGCTCTATCCGGAGATGTTTCCGGGTGCGCTTGGGCTTTCGCTCGCCGGCCGGGCGCTGGAAGCCGGCACCTGGTCGCTGGAAGCGATCCAGATCCGCGATTTCGCCACCGACCGGCATCGCACCGTCGACGATACGCCGGCCGGCGGCGGCGCCGGCATGGTGATGCGCGCCGACGTGCTGGCCAGGGCGATCGACCACGTTTCGCCGCAGGGCGATGAACGTCCAAGGTTGCTGATGAGCCCGCGTGGAAAACCGCTGACGCAGGCCCGGGTGCGCGAGCTCGCCGCCGGGCCGGGTGCCGTCATCCTGTGCGGCCGGTTCGAGGGCGTCGACCAGCGGCTGATCGAGGCGCGCGGTCTGGAGGAAGTCTCGATCGGCGATTTCATCCTGTCGGGCGGCGAGCCGGCGGCACTGGTGCTGCTCGATGCGGTGGTGCGGCTGCTGCCGGGGGTGATGGGCAACGCCGTCTCGGGCGAGGAAGAAAGCTTTGAGAACGGCCTGCTCGAGCATCCGCATTACACGCGGCCGCAGGAGTTCGAGGGCAGGCAAATCCCCGAAGTGCTGACCTCCGGCAATCACAAGAAGATCGCCGCGTGGCGTCGCGCCGAGGCTGAGAAGCTGACGCGGGAGCGCCGGCCCGATCTGCTGGCCGGTGCTCAGCCCTTGGTAAAGTAATAAAAGGCCAGAAACAGGCCGACGGCGACGACGAAGCCGCGCACGACACCTTGCGGCACGCGCCTGGCGATCCACACCCCGGCATAGCCGCCCAGCGCCCCGCCGGGGATCATGACGATCGCCTGCGGCCAGGCGACGACGCCGCCCGAAACGAAAACCAGGATGGCGATCGCCGCGATGACCACCGCCAGCATGTTCTTCAACGCATTGAGCTTGTGGTAGTCGCCGGTCTGCGTCAGGCCGAGGGTGGCAAGCATCATCACGCCCATTCCGGCGCCGAAGAAACCGCCATAGACCGAGGTCAGGAATTGCGCCAGCGATCCGGCGAGCGAGCCGAGCGAGGCCTGGTGCTCCGGTCCGGCCGCCGGCTTCAGCCACGGACCGGCCGCGAACAGGGCGGTCGCGGCGATCAGCAGCCAGGGCACAAGCGCGCGGAAGGACGTGTTGGAGAGCGCCAGCAGAATGAGCGAACCGGCCAGCGCGCCAAAGCCGGATATCACGCAGAGCACAAGCGCCTGGCGCCAGAAATGCCTGATGTCGTCGAGATAGGCGAGCGTCGAGGTGATGTAGCCCGGAAACTGTGTCACCGAGGACGTTGCGTTGGCAACGATCGGCGGCAGGCCGACCAGCGTCAAGGCACCGAAGGTGACGAAAGTGCCGCCGCCGGCGACGGCGTTCACCGCGCCCGAGACAAAGCCCGCGAAGAAGAGCAGGACGGCATCGAAGAATGTCATCGAGGGAGGCCTGGGAAATAGCTTTCTCCGACTTAGAAAGCTTGCATGGCGCGCGCAACCCGGCAAGGCGGCAATATGATGGGGCCATAGTTTTCAAAAATTAGGCGTCAAAGGCGTGACAAAGCGCCGAAATAGCTGTATGTCGCCGCCCGAACCGGAAGAACGATCTTCCGGACCCGTCAACAAATGGCGGTGTAGCCGTCCCTGTCCGATGCCCCCGATTTGAATGTCTGGGCAAAGGACATAGCCGAGCGGTCATTGGAACTGCAAGGCAAGTCGAGGACGCTCTGGCTGTCGGAAGAACAAGAAGTGGATATTTGAGATGGATCTCATCCGTCAGCTCGAGGCCGAGCAGGCCGCCAAGATCGAAGCCAAGCGCAAGCTGCCCGAATTCCAGCCTGGCGACACCGTGCGCGTCCAGGTGCGCGTCACCGAAGGCAGCCGCACCCGCGTCCAGGCCTATGAGGGCGTCGTCATCGCCCGTTCCGGCTCCGGCTTCCAGGAGAATTTCACCGTCCGCAAGATTTCCTACGGCGAAGGCGTGGAGCGCGTGTTCCCGGTCTACTCGCCGATGGTCGAAGGCGTCGAGATCGTGCGCCGTGGCAAGGTGCGCCGCGCCAAGCTCTATTACCTGCGCGACCGTCGCGGCAAGTCGGCCCGCATTTCGGAAAACACCGGCGTGCGCGCCCGCAAGCTGAACGATGAAGAGCGTGATGCGCTGAACGCCGAACGCGCCCGCATCGAGGCCGAGAAGGTCGCCGCCGCCGAGGCTCTGGCTGCGGAGAAAGCCGCGCAGGACGCCGCCGAGAAGAAGGCTGCCGAGTCCGCGTCGGCCGAATAAGGCGCTTCCGCAGATCGTTTTGGAAAGGCGGCTTCGGTCGCCTTTTTCGTTTGGCGGTAGGCAACGTCGTCATCGCAGGGCGCGGCACGGGCGCAACTCCGTCGCGGAGACCCTGGATCCCTCGCTCGTAGGGGCCGCCGCGATGCCGCCGACGAGTGCAGGGTGCTGGTCGAGCCGACAGCCAACGGCCAGGCGCTGCGGTCGAACATGAAGGATGTGCAGGCGGCGCTTGCCTGCAGCATGCGCCGGAACGCGCCGAGCTGAAAGCCCTGCATGGCACGCTGACCCGGCTGGTCGTCAGGTTGCGCGAAGCGGTTGCGGATTGCGCGGAATCAGTCCGTCGCAGGCTGGATTCGGGAAGCGTGCCGATCAGAGCATGGGAATCCGCTTTGGCGCTCATCGGTGCAGCGGATCGGCTTGCAAGGCGCTTGCGGAAAGCTAAAGTCGGCGCCGGTTTTTCTCTTGGGGCGAGCGTAGCGCCGCCAGTCACGTTCGGGAGTTCGTCATGATCAAGTCGAAACTGCTGCTGGCCGGCCTATTGGCCTGCCTTCTCGCGCCCGCTGCGGCGCTCGCCGACACGCTGCCCGATCTCGGCGGCAGAAAGGTCGTGGTGGTGACCGAAAACGCTTACCCGCCGCTGCAGTTCATCGACAAGAAGACCGGCAAGCAGATCGGCTGGGAATATGACGCGATGGATGAGATCGCCAAGCGGCTGAATTTCAAGGTTGAGTACCAGAACACCTCCTGGGACGCGATGATCCAGGCCGTTTCCGACAACCAGTACAATATCGGCATGACCGGCATCACCATCAAGGACGAGCGCAAGGCGAAGGTCGACTTCTCGGACCCTTACATGCGATCGGAACAGTTCATGCTGGTGCGCGGCGACGAGAGCCGCTTCACCGACGCCAAGAGCTTTGCCGCCTTCAAGGACGGGCTGATCGGCGCGCAAGCCGGCACGACGCCCTTCTACACCGCCGTCTACAGCGTGCTCGACGGCAATGAGCAGAACCCGCGCATAAAATTGTTCGAGACCTTCGGCGCCAGCGTGCAGGCGCTGAAGTCCGGCGATGTCGACGTGGTGCTGACCGACGGCACCGCCGGCAAGGGCTATGTCGACGCCTCCGAGGGCAAGCTGAAGCTGATCGGCGGGCCGCTCGGCAGTGAGGATTTCGGCTTCATCTTCCCCAAGGGCTCCGACCTGGTGAAGCCGGTCAACGCCGCGATCGCCGCGCTCAAGGCCGATGGCACGCTCGATGCGCTGAACAAGAAGTGGTTCCTCGACTACAAGATGGGGCAGTAGGCTCCTTTGCTGCGAATGATCGGCGACGGCGGCGGGCGGAAAACCGCGAAAGTCTCATTCCTTCCCACCCCCTCTGTCCTACCGGACATCTCCCCCGCAAGGGGGAGATTGGCTGTCGCCTTCGCTTTCGCAAATCGCCGACGTTGCAAGAAGAGCGCCGGCGACAAAGCTGCTGATCTTCCGTCCTGCGGGGGAGATGCCCGGCAGCGCAGAGGGGGCTGTGCCGGAACGCGACCTTCGCAACGATGCTGGCGGCACGTCCTGATGACCGCCACGACGTCCACCGCCAAATCCGAATTCCCCTGGTGGCTGGCCGCAGCGGCCGTTCTGGCGCTCGCCGCGGCGCTGGCCATCGCCGCCAGCGACCTTTACGCCGAGGTCTTCGCCACCGTCGCCAAGGGCATCGGCATCACCGTCTTCGTCACCGTGGTCGGCTTCGCGCTGGCCTCGGCGCTTGGACTCGGCATCGCGCTGATGGCCTTGTCGGGGTCGCAATGGCTGCGCCAGATCGCGCGCTTCTATGTCGAGATCATCCGCGGCGTGCCGATCCTGGTGCTGCTGTTCTGGATCGCTTTTGCCGGGGCGCCGGCATTCGTCGCGGCGTGGAACGCGCTGACGGCGCCGCTGCAGAGCGCCGGCTGGATCGGCGAGCTCCTGGTGCGCGACATCTCGCTTCTGTGGCGCGCCATCATGGCTCTGACCATCGGCTATTCGGCCTTCATCTCGGAAGTGTTCCGGGCCGGCATCCTGTCGGTCGAGAAGGGTCAGATCGAGGCGGCAAAGGCGCTCGGGCTGACGCGCGTGCAGCGCTTCCGGCTGATTGTCTTTCCGCAGGCGATCCGCACCATCCTGCCGCCGCTCGGCAACGATTTCGTCGCCATGGTCAAGGACTCCTCGCTGGTCTCGGTGCTGGGCGTTGCCGACATCACGCAGATCGGCAAGGTCTATGCCGCCGGCTCGTTCCGCTTCTTCGAGACCTATTCGATCGTCGCCTATATCTATCTGATCTTGACGGTCGGCCTGTCGCTGGCGCTGCGGGCGCTCGAGAAACGGCTGCGACGGCAGCATGAGCAATAGCCCCCGGGCCAAGAGCGCGCTACGCTTCCTGGGTTAGTAACGTCCAGGAGCTGACCCATGAATTTCGACAAGGCCAATGCGGCGCTGGATTCCGTCTATTCGGCCGAGACGCCGGAGGCGCTTGCCAAGGCCTATGCCGAATGGGCGGCGACCTATGACGGCGAGACCGCCTCGCTCGGCTATCTGCTGCCCTTCCTTATCACCGCCTGGGTGGCGCGGCATGTGCCGGCGGGCGAAGGCCCGCTGCTCGACGCCGGCTGCGGCACCGGCCTGTCCGGGCCGTCATTGAAAGCGCTGGGCTATGGCGACATCTGCGGTCTCGACCTTTCAGACGACATGCTGAAGATCGCAGGCAGCCGCAATGCCTATGGCGAGCTGAAGAAGGCGATGCTCGGCGGTCCGCTGCCCTGGCCCGACAGTCATTTCCGCGCCTTCTTCTCGACCGGCGTCTTCACCATCGGCCACGCGCCGGCCGAGGGCCTGCACGAACTCGTGCGCATCACGAAGAGCGGCGGCCACGCCATCTTCACAGTGCGCGACCAGGTTTTTGAGAGCGGTGGCTTCCAGGCGGTGTTCGACGATCTCAGGCAGGCAAGGAAATGGCGGCTGGCCGAGGAAAGTCCGTGGTTTCGCTGCTATGCGATCGGCGACCCGGACGCGCTGGTGAAGACTTTCGTATTCGAGGTGCTGTGAGCGCGGCTTCCCCTTCTCCCACAAGGGGAGAAGGCAAAGCTACCGCAATTGCCGAAAAGCCAAAACGTTGATATGAGCAGCGCCATGGAAGAGCTTTTCAGCGATCCGGCCTATAAGGGTTTCGTGCTGCAGGACAGGAAGCGCCTGCCGTCGCGATTTGCCGCGCGCGTCTGCGGCGCGCTCACCAGCCGACTTAGCTGAGGCGACCGATCCGGTCGCTTCGCCGGTCGGAAGCCCCGGCGCCAGCTTTTGCCATTCTCATATCGACGGATTTACGCACATGAGCGCACCGCGCACCCTCTACGACAAGATATTCGACGACCATGTCGTCGACCGCCAGGACGACGGCACCTGCCTGCTCTATATCGACCGCCACCTCGTCCACGAGGTCACCAGCCCGCAGGCCTTCGAAGGCCTGCGCATGAGCGGCCGAGACGTTCGCCATCCTGAGAAGACGCTCGCCGTGGTCGACCACAACGTGCCGACCTCGCCCGAGCGCAAGTTCGGCATCAAGAACGAGGAAAGCCGCATCCAGGTCGAGGCGCTGGCCAAGAATGCCAAGGATTTCGGCATCGAATATTATTCGGAGAACGACGTCCGCCAGGGCATCGTCCACATCATCGGGCCGGAGCAAGGCTTCACGCTGCCCGGCATGACCATTGTCTGCGGCGACAGCCACACCTCCACGCACGGTGCGTTCGGCGCGCTGGCGCACGGCATCGGCACTTCGGAAGTCGAGCATGTGCTGGCGACGCAAACTTTGATCCAGCGCAAGGCCAAGAACATGCTGGTGCGCGTTGACGGCCAGCTTCCGGAAGGCGTCACCGCCAAGGACATCATCCTCGCCATCATCGGCGAGATCGGCACTGCCGGCGGCACCGGCTACGTCATCGAATATGCGGGCGAGGCGATCCGCTCGCTGTCGATGGAAGGTCGCATGACGATCTGCAACATGTCGATCGAAGGCGGTGCGCGCGCCGGCTTGATCGCGCCGGACGAGACCACCTTCGCCTATGTGAAGGACAAGCCGCGCGCGCCGAAGGGCGCCGCCTGGGACGCCGCGCTTGCCTACTGGAAGACGCTGCATTCCGACGAAGGTGCGCATTTCGACAAGGTGGTCGTGCTCGATGCGCAAAAACTGCCGCCGATCGTCTCCTGGGGCTCCTCGCCCGAGGATGTCGTCTCGGTGCAGGGTTTCGTGCCGAATCCGGCCGACATCGCCGACGAGAACAAGCGTTCCTCGAAGCTGCGCGCGCTCGACTATATGGGGCTGACGCCCGGAACCAAGATCACCGACATCACGCTCGACCGCGTCTTCATCGGGTCCTGCACCAATGGCCGCATCGAGGACCTGCGCGCCGCCGCCAAGGTTGTCGAGGGCAAGAAGGTCAATCCGCGCGTGAACGCCATGATCGTGCCGGGCTCCGGCCTGGTGAAGGAGCAGGCCGAAGCCGAAGGGCTCGACAAGATCTTCGTCGCCGCGGGCTTCGACTGGCGCGAGCCCGGCTGTTCGATGTGCCTGGCGATGAACGACGACCGGCTGAAGCCGCATGAGCGCTGCGCCTCGACTTCGAACCGCAATTTCGAGGGCCGGCAGGGTTTTAAGGGCCGCACCCATCTTGTCTCGCCGGCCATGGCGGCGGCGGCGGCAATCGCCGGCCATTTCGTCGATATCCGCGACTGGAAGTAACGGCCTGCCGCGGACGCGATCAAAGGCCCGGAGCGCACCGCGATCCGGGCCTTTTGTCGGTCAGCGGTCGCCGAGCCGGATAATCTCGTGGAACTCCTCACGTCGGCCAGGCTCGTCGGCAGCGACGATCAGCGCCAGTTGCTGCTCGTCGAAAATCTTGAACCACTCGTCCCACTCGACCAGCTCGTAGCCGCCGGCGTTGGGAGGCCGCTCCGGGCGGTCGTCGTCCTCATAGGCGTTCTGGCCAAAAACCAGGCGCAGCATGGGTTGCGTGCCGGCCTCGGGCGAAATGTCGACAATGGCCGGAAATCCGGCGCGCGCCGCCGCCCAGGAACGGATCGCATCGTGCTCGGTCAGGGTGATTGTACCGGCCATAGGCGTTCTCCTGTTTTGTGTTGAGAACGCCGGCCTCCCGGAGCTGTTCCGTGCCGTCGCTTAACCGCTTGTTTGTGCTTCCGGACTAGCATCTCCCCCTGGGTAACTTGGGGAAGTCACGGTCCGTTGGACACCGGTCTGCTCATAGCGCTGCTCAATCCGACGATAGCGCTGGCGCTCGGCGCTGCGTTCCTCGTGCTGTGGTTCTACCAGCGCCATCGTCCGTATCTGGCGGTGCTGGCGGCGAGCTACTGCCTGTCGGCGTCGGGTTTCCTGCTGCAATATTTCACGCTGCCGCTCGGCATCGTGGCGACCAAGCTGATCTCCAACATATGTTTCACGATAGCCGCCTGCTGCCTTTCCGGCGCGATCATCGCCCGCTACGGCCGGCGCGTGCCCTATTTCGGCATCGGCCTCATGGCCGGCGGCGGGCTCGCCGCCTTCGCATGGTTCATGTTCGTCGAGCCGGATCTTACCTGGCGCGTGCTCAGCATGAATTTCGGCTTCGGCGGCCTGAGCCTGCTCGTCGCCGCCGAGCTCAGGACAGTGCGCAACAATGGCCCTGAGAAAATCCTGGTCGCGCTGGCCCTGCTTTCCGCGCTGAACTTCACCGCCCGTACCCTGATCGTCGTCATCGCGCATGGACCGTTCCCAAGCTATGACGGCTTCTACGGCTCGTCCTACTGGACGACGGCGCTGCTCTCGCACGCGCTTTTGTCGCTTCTGATCGCGCTCTGCCTGTTCACGGCGGCCGCCCTCGACGTGCTGAAGGCACTGAAGGCCGAGACGCACACCGACCCGTTGTCCGGCCTTCTCAACCGGCGCGGCTTCGAAGACCGGGCAGCACTTCTGCTCGATCAATGCGCCAAGGCCGGGTTTCCCGTCGCGTTGGTGCTTGCCGACCTCGATCACTTCAAGGCGCTCAATGACCAGCACGGACATGAGGCAGGCGACCGAGTGATTGCCGACTTCGCTGCCAAGCTGCGCTTTGCCACGGGCGCGCGCGGGGCTGCGGGCCGCATCGGCGGCGAAGAGTTCGCCGTGCTCCTGCCGCTCAGCGATCTCGCCGCGGCGCGCCTTTTCGCCGAAGCGATCCGCACTTTCTATTCGGCCGGGGCCGTCGACGGCCTGCCGCCCGGCACCAGGGTGACAGCGAGCTTCGGCGTTGCGGCCCGCAGCGGCGCGGAAGGGCTGGCGCCGCTGATGCGGCGCGCCGACGAGGCGCTCTACAAGGCCAAGAGGAATGGCCGCGACAGCGTCCGCCTTTCCTACGAGCGCCCCGAAACCGCCTTCGTGCCCGAAGCGGTGAGCGTCGGCTGATAATCGCAGGCTCCAGAGCACCTGACAACAGCCAACATCACTGCCCGAAGGCGACGGACGTTAACGTGTTTTTCGCCCGTCGATGGTTTTCTGCCCGAGGGGCTTCGAAGGGAACATGGGCAGCGCTGATTTCATCCTGGTGATCAATCTGCTCGTCGCCGGGCTGTTGGCCGCGGCCTTCGCGGCGATCGCCGTCCACGACGTCGGGCGTGTGTCGGCGCGCTGGCTGGCTTTCGGCTATTTGCTCGGCATGGCCTATTTTGCCATCGAGTTCAGTATCCCCGCTTTTGCCGATGCCCGGCTGCCGGTTGTCATGGCCTTCGCTGTCTTCCTCGGCGCAACCATCGCTTTCAACGGCGGGCTTGCCCACAAATATGGCGTGACGCCGCCCTGGGCGCCGATGCTGGTCTTCCTGGCCGTGGCCTCGGCCGCCGTCTATCTGGTGCAGGACCTGCCGCGATACTCGCTCACCCGCATGTTGGCCTATCAGCTTCCTTATGCGGCCATGCAGTGCACCGCGCTTGGCATCGTGCTGTCCTCCAGGCAGCGGCTCGAGCGGCTCGATCACCTCCTGATGCTCGTGCTCGCGGCAAGCGCCCTGCAGTTCGCATCAAAGCCTTTCATCGCCGGCGCGCTGGGCGGCTGGGGCGCCAATCCGCAATCCTATGTGCAGACGGGTTATGCACTGGTGTCGCAGTCGCTTGGCACCGTGTTCGGTCTGGCGCTGGCGCTGCTCGCGCTCGCCATCCTGGTGCGCGACGTGCTGGCCGAGGCGATGTCGAAATCGGAGACGGACACGCTGTCGCGGCTCCTCAACCGCGGCGGTTTCGAACGCCATGCCGAGTTGGCGTTGCGCGATGCGGTGCGCCGGGGCGTACCGGTGGCGCTGGTCATTGCCGACCTCGATCACTTCAAGAGGATCAACGACAGCTACGGGCATGCCTGCGGCGATCGTGTCATCGAGACCTTCGCAGGCCTGCTGCGCGAGGCGGCGGCCGAGCATCACGTCGCCGGCCGCATCGGCGGCGAGGAATTCGCCATCATCCTGCCCGGTACCAACCTTGCTGCCGCGCGATTGTTCGCGGAAGGCGCGCGCAGCGCGTTTGGCGGGCTGCCGATCGAAGGCCTGCCCGCCGATCATCGCTGCAGCGCGAGCTTCGGCGTCGCCGAGCTTGCCACGGATGAGGATTTTCCAGATCTGCTGCGGCGCGCCGACGAAGCGCTTTACGCGGCCAAGAATGCCGGCCGCGACTGCGTGCGCGTCTCGCTCGGGACCGCGCGCCGGCAGTTCCCGGCGGCGGTCAGCGGCAGGGGCTGAGGTTGGGCATCTCGCCGTCGGAGAGCCCGTACATATAGGAACGGCCCTTGATGAAGACCGGCGGCTGGTAGCAGCCCGGGGCACCGGCAGCGTCGGAATCGTAGAGGACGTCGGGCTGGCCGGCGCCGGTGAACTTCGAGAGCTGCTTGGCGTGCCTGCCCTCACCGACGATGATGCGCTTGTAGCCGGCGGCGCTGTCGATGACGAGATTGCCGAAGGAATCGGCATAGACGCGGTCGTGATGGCGCAGGCCGGCTTCGGCCGGCACAGCAATGGCGGTGGCAAGTGCAGCCAGCGTCGCGACCGCCAGGCCTGCCCGCACTGAATTCGAACGCAAGTCGCTCTCCCTTGGACGGTGCGACCCTCGGGATCGCCCTGCAAACGTCGTGCGAATCGGAAATTAACCCTTTCTTAACCTTTGTTAAGGGGCAGACAGGCTTCAGGAGGGGAACTTAATGAACATGGTTAATTTCGGCGCCTTGGCTCCACTCCGTCCATCGCCCCGCCCCGGCCCAGGCGAGCTTGATCTTGGCGCATTGCGTGGCTAGCGTGCCGCGCACGAAAGGGGCAGCACATGATGTTTGGCCGTGCGATTTGGCTGTCGCTCGTTGTTCCGCTGCTTCTTGCGGCTACGGCCTGCGTGCCGCAGGACGGCGTGCCGAAGGCGGCGAATACTTTATCGCCAACAGTCTCGCCCGTTCCAACCAGCCAACCCGTCGCTCCCGGGGCCGGAGCTGCCGCAGCGCCCAAGACATCGGCAACAGCTTCGCCACCCGCAACCAAAATCACCACCGACTTGACCATGCCGCGAGCCGGCGTCGGAACGGCCACCTACAGGTGCGGCGACGGCGGCATGATCACCATCCAAAATCTCGGCTCTTCTCTGCGCGTGCTCAGGCCGGATGGCTCGGCCGTAGTGTTTCCAGCGTCGCCCGCCAACCAGACCAGCCGCTACCAGGAAGCGGCGACGCATGACGCAATCGTGATCGACGGTCGCGAGGCGCTGGTGATGAAAAAGGGGTCCACGCCGCAGAGCTGCAAAAGATAACGGATCTTATTGCACTGCAGCGACGTTGCGCCGGCTGCAGATCGGCCGCTAATCGATTGAAGCTGAATTTCCCCGTTTTGTCAGACTAAATGACGTTTCCAAAACGATTTTCCGGCTTTGACGCGGTGCAAAAAGCGCATTAGAAACCCGCTATCCGAGGCCCTATGTCGTGGCGGCAAAAGCCGCATCCTTCGCGGCTCAGGAACGCCGATCTGGGGGAGCCATGAGCAAATCACCAGCCACCCGCGCAATTGCCAGACGTGAACGGCCGCTTTCGCCGCACCTGACGATTTACAGGCCCCCGATCACGATGACGATGTCGATCATCCATCGCATCACCGGCGGCGCGCTCTATTTCGGTACGCTCCTGGTGGCGGCCTGGTTGATCGCTGCGTCGAGTTCGCAGGCTGCGTTCGACTGGGTCAACTGGGCCTTCGGCTCCTGGCTCGGCCGGCTGATCCTGTTCGGCTACACCTGGGCGCTGATGCACCACATGCTGGGCGGGTTGCGCCATCTCGTCTGGGACACCGGCGCCGGGCTCGAAAAACACACCGCCTCGAGGATCGCATGGGCAACGCTCGCCGGCTCGATCGTGCTGACGCTATTGATCTGGATCGCGGGCTACATGGCGCGGGGGGCACTCTGATGACCGCAAAGAATTCGGACATGCGCACGCCGCTCGGGAAGGTTCGCGGCCTTGGTTCGGCGCGTGAGGGTACCGGCCATTTCTGGCGCCAGCGGTTGACGGCGGTGGCCAATATCCCGCTCATCCTGTTCTTCGTCGGCTTCCTGATCGCCCTCAACGGCCACGGCTATGCTGAAGTGCGGGCGTCGCTCGCGAACCCCTTCGTGGCGCTGGTGCTGTCGTTGGTGCTGATTTCCGCGCTCTACCACATGCGGATCGGCATGCAGGTCATCATCGAGGACTATGTGCATGGCGAGGGCATGAAGCTGGCGCTGATCGCCCTCAACACATTCTTCTCAATAGCAGTCGGCGTCGCCTCGCTCTTCGCTCTGCTCAAACTCGCATTCGGAGGCTGACGTCTTGGCCAGCGCAAACACAGCCAGCACGGCTTCGGCCTACACCTTTGTCGATCACAAATTCGATGTGGTGATCGTCGGCGCCGGCGGCGCCGGGTTGCGCGCCACGCTCGGCATGGCCGAGCAGGGGCTGCGCACCGCCTGCATCACCAAGGTGTTTCCGACACGCTCGCACACGGTCGCGGCGCAAGGCGGCATCGCCGCCTCGCTCTCCAACATGGGCCCAGATTCCTGGCAGTGGCACATGTACGACACGGTCAAGGGCTCAGACTGGCTGGGCGACGTCGACGCCATGGAATACATGGTGCGCGAGGCGCCGGCCGCCGTCTATGAGCTCGAGCATTACGGCGTGCCATTCTCGCGCACCGAAGAGGGCAAGATCTATCAGCGGCCGTTCGGCGGCCACATGATGAATTATGGCGACGGCCCGCCGGTTCAGCGCACCTGCGCCGCCGCCGACCGCACCGGGCATGCCATCCTGCATACGCTCTACGGCCAGTCGCTGAAGAACAACGCGCAGTTCTTCATCGAGTATTTCGCGCTCGACCTGATCATGGAGCCGGACGGCACATGCACCGGCGTGGTGGCGTGGAATCTCGACGACGGCACCATCCACCGCTTCTCGGCAAAGATGGTGGTGCTGGCGACCGGCGGCTATGGCCGCGCCTATTTCTCCGCCACCTCGGCGCATACCTGCACCGGCGACGGCGGCGGCATGGCCGCGCGGGCCGGGCTGCCGCTGCAGGACATGGAGTTCGTGCAGTTCCACCCGACCGGCATCTACGGCGCCGGCTGCCTGATCACCGAAGGCGCGCGCGGCGAGGGCGGCTATCTCGTCAATTCCGAGGGTGAGCGCTTCATGGAGCGCTACGCGCCGTCGGCCAAGGACCTCGCCTCGCGCGACGTGGTCTCGCGCTGCATGACGCTGGAGATCCGCGAGGGCCGCGGCGTCGGCAAGAACAAGGACCACATCTTCCTGCATCTCGACCATCTCGATCCGGCGGTGCTGCACGAGCGGCTGCCGGGCATCTCGGAATCGGCCAAGATCTTCGCCGGCGTCGACCTGACCAAGGAGCCGATCCCGGTGCTGCCGACGGTCCACTACAATATGGGCGGCGTGCCGACCAATTATTGGGGCGAGGCGCTAAATCCGAGCTTCGACAACCCCGACCGCGTGTCGCCCGGCCTGATGGCGGTGGGCGAAGCCGGCTGCGCCTCCGTGCATGGCGCCAACCGGCTCGGCTCCAACTCGCTGATCGATCTGGTCGTGTTCGGCCGCGCGGCCGCAATCCGCGCCGGCCAGGTGATCGATCGCAAGTCGGCGATTGCGTCGCCCAATCAGGAATCGGTCGACAAGATCATGGATCGCTTCGACAAGCTGCGCCACGCCAGCGGCTCGACCCCGACCGCGGCGCTGCGCGAAAAGATGCAGCGGGCGATGCAGGAAGACGCGGCGGTGTTCCGCACGCAGGAATCGCTGGAAAATGGCTGCAAGCGCGTTTCTCAAATCTGGAGCGAGCTCAAGGACGTCAAGGTCTTCGACCGCTCGATGATCTGGAACTCGGACCTGGTCGAGACGCTGGAGCTCGAAAACCTGATGATCAATGCCATCGCCACGGTCTACGGCGCCGAGGCGCGCAAGGAGAGCCGCGGCGCGCATGCGCGAGAGGATTTCTCGGCGCGCGACGACGCCAACTGGCGCAAGCACACGCTGGCCCACGTCGGCGAGGACGGCAAGGTGACGCTTTCCTACCGCCCGGTGCACACCGACCCGCTGCTGGCGGAAAAGGACGGCGGCATTAGCCTGGCCAAGATCGCGCCAAAGGCCAGGGTCTACTGACATGGCATTGGCGGCCGCGGGATATTCCGGCACGCCCCTTGCGGCCAAGCTCGGCCTGAAGGACGGCATGGTCGCCGCCTTCATCGCGCTGCCGCCCGAGCTCGACGAGTTGGCTGGAGCCGTCGGGTTTGCCGAGGTCGATCGGCTGCCCTACTGGTCGGCGATCTCGGGCAACCGGAAATACGATGCCGTGCACGCTTTCACCCGGCAGCGCGCCGAGATCGAGGACGGCCTGGCCGGCATCGAGACGGCGATCAAGCGCGACGGCATGGTCTGGGTCTCCTGGCCGAAGAAGGCTTCGAACGTGCCGACCGACGTCGCCGAGGACGTCATCCGCGCCGAGGCGCTCAAGCGCGACCTTGTCGACGTCAAGGTCGCGGCCGTCAACGATATCTGGTCCGGGCTGAAGCTCGTCATCCGAAAGGACCGCAGGTAATGGTCGAACTCACGCTACCCAAGAATTCGAAAGTCCAGCAGGGCAAGACCTGGCCGAAGCCGGAGGGCGCCACCAATCTGCGCGAATACCGCATCTACCGCTGGTCGCCGGACGACGACGAGAATCCGCGCATGGACACTTATTTCGTCGACATGGACGATTGCGGCCCGATGGTGCTCGACGCGCTGCTGTGGATCAAGAACAAGATCGACCCGACGCTGACGCTGCGCCGTTCCTGCCGCGAAGGCATTTGCGGGTCCTGCGCCATGAACATCGACGGCTCGAACACGCTCGCCTGCACCAAGGGCGCCGACGACATTTCCGGCGCGGTGAAGATCTATCCGCTGCCGCATATGCCGGTGATCAAGGACCTCGTGCCCGACCTCACCAACTTCTATGCCCAGCATGCCTCGATCGAGCCATGGCTGAAGACGGTCTCGCCGACGCCCGCCAAGGAATGGCTGCAAAGCCATGAAGACCGCGAGAAGCTCGATGGGCTCTATGAGTGCATCCTGTGCGCCTGCTGCTCGACCTCGTGCCCAAGCTACTGGTGGAACGGCGAGCGCTATCTCGGCCCGGCAACGCTGCTGCAGGCCTATCGCTGGCTGATCGATTCCCGCGATGAGGCGACCGGCGAGCGGCTCGACAATCTCGAGGAT
This sequence comes from Mesorhizobium sp. M1A.F.Ca.IN.022.06.1.1, assembly GCF_003952605.1. Taxonomy (NCBI): domain Bacteria; kingdom Pseudomonadati; phylum Pseudomonadota; class Alphaproteobacteria; order Hyphomicrobiales; family Phyllobacteriaceae; genus Mesorhizobium; species Mesorhizobium sp. M1A.F.Ca.IN.022.06.1.1. The sequence continues at coordinate 3,330,272 of NZ_CP034455.1, forward strand.
CCGTTCCGGCTCTATCGCTGTCACACCATCATGAACTGCGCGCAAACTTGCCCGAAGGGGCTCAATCCGGCGAAGGCGATCGCGGAGATCAAGAAGATGATGGTGGAGCGGCGCGTCTAGAGTTTAGCGGCTCAAGTTCGTACGCAGCGATTCTTCGCGCCCCCCTCTGGCCTGCCGGCCATCTCCCTCACGGGTGGGGAGATTGGCTGTCATCGCGGCTTTCGCCAATCGCCAACGTTGAAGGATGAGCGCCGTCGGCGAAGCTGCTGATCTCCCCCAAGTGGGGGAGGTGTCCGGCAGGACAGAGGGGGGCGCTGTCCCGCCGACGTTCCGAAGGTTCTGCCTTGTCGCGGCGATCCGATTTCTGTCAAAATCGGTACCCGGAGAACCGACCTTATCGAAAAGCCAAACCCAATGACCGATCTCCCCGTCCTCTCTTCCGTCGAAGCCCGCGTGCTCGGCTCGCTGATCGAGAAGAAGGAGCTGACGCCGGACGTCTATCCGCTGACGCTGAACGGTGCGCATGCCGCGGCCAACCAGAAGACGGCGCGCGAGCCGGTGATGGCGCTGGAGCTGACCGACGTTAGGCGCGCGCTCAGCTCGCTCGAACAGAAGGGTCTGGTGCGCCAGGCTTTTGCTTCACGGGTCGAGCGCTACGAACATCTGATGGCGCAGCGCTTTTCGCTGACCACGCCGCAGATCGCGATCGTCGGTCTGCTGCTCCTGCGCGGCGCGCAGACGGCGCATGAGCTGCTCGCCCGTTCCGAGCGCATGGCGCGCTTCGGGTCGATCGAAGAGCTTCGCGACAATCTCGACCTGATGATCGGCCGCCGTCCGCCGCTCATTCTGCTGCTCGAACGTGCGCCCGGGCAGCGCGAGGAGCGCTATGTGCATCTGTTCAGCGGTCCGGTGGAAGTATCAGCGGCGGCAGCGCCATGGCAACCGCCGGCGTCCTCCGACGCTTCCGATCTCGAAGCGCGGGTGCGGGCGCTCGAGGAAGAGGTCGGCGCGTTGCGTGCCAAAATCGAGGCGCTGGGCGGCTAGCGTGAGATGATGGCGGGACAGCGCCCCCCTCTGTCCTGCCGGACATCTCCCCCACAAGGGGGAAGATTGGCAGTTCCAGCGCTTCGCTCGTTCATGCGGCGTCGGTGACTGGCCAAAGCCGGCGCGATAGCCGATCTCCCCCCTCGTGGGGGAGCTGCCCGGCAGGGCAAAGGGGGGCGCGAAGGATCGCTGCCCCGCGCAGCCTACGTCAGCCCAGCCTGGCGTCCAGCGAGACTTTGATGGCGCCGAGCGCCTTTGAGACCGGGCACTCGGCCTTGGCCTTCTCGGCCAGTTCCTGGAACTTTGCCGCATCGATGCCCGGGACCTTGCCGACCAGGGTGATGGCGCTGCCGGTTATGCCGGTGCCGGGCACCAGTGTCACAACAGCCTTGGAGTCGAGCGCGGTGGCCGGGGTGCCGTTCTCGGCGAGGAAATGCGACAGCTGCATGGCGTAGCATCCGGCATGGGCGGCGGCGATCAGCTCTTCCGGATTGGTGCCGGATTTGCCGCTCTCATCCTCGAAGCGCGCCTTGAAGGAATAGGGTATGCCCTTCAGAGTCCCGCTCTGCGTTTCCAGCGTGCCCCTGCCCTCTTTCAGATTGCCTTTCCAGACGGCGTTTGCGGTGCGGTCCATGAAGTCCTCCTGGCTTGTCGGGGTTCGCGCCGGCGGGCGCCGGCGTTCCGCTGAACTATAGCGCGAGCGCGCCGGAAGACCATGGCGCGATTGTGCCCGCGAAGTCGACGCGCACGAAAAAATTCTCGAAAAAAACGCGTGCAAAAATGTCGACTTCCCGGCGGCCGGACCGTCCTGGGGGCGGCCACGAAGTTCGGGGCCGAAGGAGGTTGAAGATGGACAATCTGTTTTTCGCACTTTGGAGGCGCCCCGGCCGAAGGGTGCAGCGACCGGAAGAGTTCTGGCTGGATCCCCCGGCCTTCGGCCTCGGCCGGCTGGCGGCGGCCGTGGCCATAATCGGGATTGCGGCATGCCTGCTCGATCATGCGGCGGCCAGAAGCAAGGCTGACAGCATCGCGGTCGCCTCCTATGGTTCATCGCAGGAAGGGAACTGACAATGAAATATGTCCTGCTGGTCTACGGCGAGGAAAAGGACCTCTTCGCGCTCCCGCCGGAACGATCCGCCAAGCTCGACGCCGATTCGCTCGCCTATGACAGGGAACTCGATCGACAAGGCAAGCTGATCATCGCGCAGGCGCTGCAGCCGGTGAAGATGTCGAAGTCGCTCAGGCGTCGCAAGGGCAAGCGGCTGGTTACCGACGGGCCGTTCGCGGAGACGAAAGAACAGCTGCTCGGCTTCGTCATGGTCGAGGCCGCGGATCTCGACGAGGCGATGGCGATCGCAGACGGCATTCCGCTGGCCGAGCTCGGCACCGTCGAAGTCAGGGCTGTGTACGACATACCGGGGTCATGACCCGGAGCTATTAGCGGTTTGTTCATCGCCGCAATTGTCGCGAGTTGAAGCGATGCTGTACTTCTTCTATCGTTGCCGCGGTTTCGGGGGAATTCGGCATGCCTTTTCTGCTCGCTATGCTTGGCCTGCTCGGCGTGGCGGCCATCTGGTGGTACCGGCTGAAGGCGATGAACGAGGCGGCCAGCGAGGTCGCCGACGTTATCGGCCGCGTGCAGGGCAATATCCGCCGCAAGAAGCTGCGCAAACAGGCGGCACTTTCGCCGCTGACGGCGATCGACGATCCGGTCGTGGCCGCCGCGACGCTGATCACCGCGATCGTTTCGGAACATGGCCCGATCCTGCCGCAGCGCGAAGCCGTCATCCGTGAGGTGATCGCGCAGATTGCCGACAACCCTAAGAAAACCGACGAGGCCGTCGTCTACGCCAAATGGGCGGCCGCGCAGGTCGACGACACCACGATCGTCATCGACAAGCTGGCGCCGTTCCTGCGCGAGCGCCTCGAGCCGCACGAACGGGACGATCTGCTCAGCATGCTGAACCGGGTGGCACAGGGCGGCGAGCAACGCCTGCGGATCGCCGACCAGCGGATGGTGAGGCTGCGGCAGAAGCTGGGTTTTGAGGTCAATTAAGCTGAAGCAGTGGCGGCCGGATCGCCTACCTTCGTGATTGGCCGAAACGCCTCTCGCATCCTCATTCTATGGCGGAGCAAGGAGCGAAGCGGCGCGGCGCAGACCATAGAATCCATCCCGTTACCTATAAGCGTTGCAGCGGTGCAGAATTCTGCTCGGCGGCATTCTTCGACCAAGGTCACGGCATGGATCCTCGGGTCTTCGCGTCCGCTTCGCTCCCGCTCCCGCCGTGGATGACGACGTCGCGTAGGCACCGGCCAATTGCTAGGCGCTAGATCGCTTCGCCCTTCAATAGCCGCGGCATGTCGCCTGACAGGCCAGACGCCTGACGGATGAAGAAGTCCTTGAGCTTCGGCATGCGCTCGACGATACCGAGGCCGAGGTCGCGCACGGCGCGCAGCGGGCCGATGTCGTTGGAAAACAGGCGGTTCAGCACGTCGGTGGTGACGCCCATCTGCAGCGTGTCGAAGCGGCGCCATTGCTGGTAGCGCTCGAGCACGTCGAGCGCGCCGATGTCCTGGCCGAGCCGGTCAGCCTCGACCACCACTTCGGCAAGTGCTGCGACATCCTTGAAGCCGAGATTGAGGCCCTGACCGGCGATCGGATGAATGCCGTGCGCCGCATCGCCGGCGAGCGCGATGCGCGGTGCGACGAAGGCGCGCGCAAGGATCAGACCGAGCGGCCAGGCGCGCGGCTTGTCGGCGACTCGTATCTCGCCGAGCTTCAGCCCAAAGCGCTGCTCCAGCTCATGCTCGAAGACGAACTCGTCGCCCTCGACCAGCTTCTGCGCGTCTTCCGTGCGCTCAACCCAGACGATCGAGGAGCGATTGGTGCCGTCCTCCTCAGGCTTCAGCGGCAAGGTGGCGAAGGGGCCGGCGGGCAAAAAATGTTCCTCGGCGCGGCCATTGTGCGGGCGCTCATGCGCGACCGTGCAGACGATGCCGGACTGGCCGTATTCCCATTTTACCGTCCTGATGCCGGCCATGTCGCGCAGCTTCGAATTGACGCCGTCAGCGGCGACGAGCAGGCAGGCCTTAAGCGCGGCACCGTCGGCCAGATGCACGGTGATGCCGGCGCCGTTCGTGTCGAAGGCGCTGACGGCCATGCCTTCGATGACGTCGATGCCGAGTTTTTCGGCGCGCCGGCGCAGCGCGCCGTTGAGAACCCGGTTGGCCACCATATGGGCGAAGGGTTCGCCGGGCGCCACCTCGCCGTCGAAGGTCAAAAACACCGGCCGCACCGGATCGGCGGCGCGCGAATCGGTGATGATCATCTCGGTGATCGCCTGCGCCTCGGGCGCGATCTCGTCCCAGACGCCGAGCTGCTCCAGCATGCGGCAGGCGGCGGCGGCGATCGCCGAGGCGCGGCCGTCCTTCTGCCAGACGCCGGCAGGTGCCGCATCGACAATGGCGACGGCAAGGCTCGGTCGCGCCTGCTTCAGCGACACGGCCGCGGCAAGGCCGACGTAACCGGCGCCCGCCACCAGCACGTCCACCGAGGTTTTGTCCGCTGCATCCGCCTTGCGGTCGACCATGGCACTTTCCTTTCGCGGCCTCCGGCCACCGCGGCGGCCGTTGCAGCTTGACTGCCCGGCTCTCCTGTCCGAAACCCGCCATGACACATCTTCAAGGGAGGTGGAACATGACGGCGGCCATGGACGAGCTTCTCGACATTCTCGACCTCGAGCAGCTCGAACACAACCTGTATCGTGGTCGCAGCCCCAAGCTCGACTGGCAGCGCGTGTTCGGCGGCCAGACGATCGCTCAGGCGCTGGTCGCCGCCCAGCGTACTGTCGAGCCGGGGCGCCATGTGCATTCGCTGCACGGCTATTTCATGCGGCCCGGCGACACCAAGGTTCCGATCGTCTATGAGGTCGACCGCATCCGCGACGGCGGCTCTTTCACCACGCGCCGGGTGGTGGCGATCCAGCATGGGCAGGCGATCTTCTCGCTGGAAGCCTCGTTCCAGCAGGACGAGGTCGGGCTGGAGCATCAGCTGCCGATGCCACGCAACGTGCCGGCGCCCGACACGCTTCTGTCGCAGCGCGAGCTGCTCGGCAAGTTCGGCGAGGCGGTGCCGGAAGGCATCAAACGCTACTGGGAGCGCGACCGGCCGATCGAGATGAAGCCGGTAATGCTCAAGCACTATACCAGCCGCGAAAAGCTGGAGCCGGAGCAGAATATCTGGATCCGCACCACGGGCCCGGTGCCGGAAGACCGCGCCACGCAGGCGGCGGTGCTTGCCTATCTCTCCGACATGACGCTGCTCGACACCTCAACCTTCGCGCATGGCCGCGCCATCTTCGATCGCGACATCCAGGCGGCCAGCCTCGACCATGCCATGTGGTTCCACCGCAGTCATTCGCTGGACGACTGGATCCTCTACACGCAGGACAGCCCCTCCACGCAAGGCTCGCGCGGTTTCACCCGCGGATCGCTGTTCGCGCGCGACGGAACGCTGATCGCCTCGGTCGCGCAGGAAGGCCTCATCCGGCTGAAACGCTGAGCCGGCTTCGAGGCAAGCCTAGAAAGCAGGCATTTTCCAAATTTTGCCCGTTTTTTAATCATGAGCCATTGCGGCACTGCGCCCGTTTGTTGAGCAAGGGCTGCGGATCCCGTTTGTTTACAACAGGTTAATGCCCTGCTTCGGCAATTGGCACGGAGCTTGAATCCTGTCCTGCACTCTCCGGCTCTCCTCAGGATCGGTGAAGGTGTGCAAACGCGGGGGAACCGCAACAGCAAAGGGTGAAACCTTATGAAAATCGTGATGGCAATCATCAAGCCGTTCAAGCTCGACGAGGTGCGCGAAGCGCTCACCGCCGTCGGCATCCAGGGCCTGACCGTCACCGAAGTCAAAGGCTACGGGCGTCAGAAGGGACATACGGAAATCTATCGCGGCGCCGAATACGCGGTCAGCTTCCTGCCCAAAATCAAGATCGAGGTCGCCGTCGGCGCCGACATGGTCGACAAGGCCGTCGAAGCCATCAGCTCCGCCGCCAAGACCGGCCAGATCGGCGACGGCAAGATCTTCGTCTTCGGCATCGACCAGGCGGTGCGCATCCGCACCGGCGAAACAGACACCGACGCGCTCTGAGCGGCGACCAGCTATTCCAACGGAGAGTTCAATGAATATTCCTTCCCCCTTGAAGACGACGGGACGCGCGGCCGCTGCGCTCGCTCTCGTAGCGTTCAGCACCGCCGCCGCCTTCGCGCAGGAGGCCGCTCCGGCAGCCACGGCCGCAGCGCCGGCCGCCCCGGCACCCGCGCTCGACACCGGCAACACCGCCTGGATGCTGACCTCGACGGCGTTGGTGCTGATGATGACCATCCCGGGCCTGGCGCTGTTTTACGGCGGCATGGTGCGCAAGAAGAACGTGCTCGCCACCATCATGCAGAGCTTCGCCATCACCTGCCTGGTGACGGTGCTGTGGTTCATGTTCGGCTACTCGCTGGCCTTCTCCGACGGCGGCGGCATGAACAAGTTTATCGGCGGTGCCTCGAAATTCTTCCACCACGGCATCACCACTTCCTCGCTGTGGGCGCCCGGTGTGGCGAACATCCCTGAATTCGTCTTCTCGATGTTCCAGATGACCTTCGCCATCATCACCCCGGCGCTGATCGCCGGCGCCTTCGCCGAACGCTTGAAGTTCTCGGCGCTGCTCATCTTCATGGCGCTGTGGCTGCTGGTCGTCTACGCGCCGGTCGCGCACTGGGTATGGGGCGGCGGCTTCCTCGCCACCGCCGGGGTGCTCGATTTCGCCGGCGGCACGGTCGTCCATATCAATGCCGGTGTCGCGGGCCTGGTCTGCGCGCTCGTTCTCGGCAAGCGCGAGGGCTACGGCACCACCAACATGGCGCCGCACAACCTGGTCTATTCGGTGATCGGCGCCTCGCTGCTGTGGGTCGGCTGGTTCGGCTTCAACGCCGGTTCGGAACTGGCCGCCGACGGCCTCGCCGGCGCTGCGATGTTGAACACGCAGGTCGCCACCGCAGCGGCGGCGCTGGCCTGGATGTTCGCCGAATGGATCGTCGCCAAGAAGCCTTCGGTGCTCGGCATCATCTCGGGCGCCGTCGCGGGCCTTGTCGCGGTGACGCCTGCTTCCGGCTTCGTCAACCCGACCGGCGCCTTCTTCGTCGGCATCATCGCCGGCGTCGTCTGCTACCTGTCGGCGGTCAAGCTCAAGCACGCCATGGGCTATGACGATTCACTCGACGCCTTCGGCGTCCACGGCGTCGGCGGCATCGTCGGCGCACTGCTGACCGGTGTGCTCGCCGATCCGGCGATCAACAGCCTGTCCTCGGGCGCCTCGCTCGCCAAGCAGGCATACGGCGTCGCTGTCACCATCGTATGGACGGCGGTCGCCACCTTGGTGATCCTCTACATCGTCAAGGCGCTGGTCGGCCTGCGTCCGAGCACCCAGGAAGAGGTCGAGGGTCTCGACGTCACCCAGCACGGCGAAGTCGTGCCGTAAGGCCGACCCTGCCAGGGCCGGCGGATCCTTCTCCCGCCGGTCCTGACATCAAGGAAAGCCGCGGCGCGGCTTTCCCGATTTACTCCCAAGATCCCGTCGTGATGCTCTCGAAAGGGGCTCACGCCTTGAGGCCCGGAAGATCTTCCGGGCCTCCTTTTTTCTCGGATATGAGCATTGAGCGTTTCGATCACATTCACTTGATCGCGAATGTGTGAAACGTCCGCCCTTCCGGTTCCGTACTGGGATTGCGACCGCCATCGTGGTGTCGCCAAACATCAGGGAAGGAACCGACCAATGAACTGCAAGAATATCTTCCAGGGAGCAATGGCTCTGTCGATGGTCAGCGGTGTTGCACTTGCTGGCGCGCTCGACTCGCCTGACAATATGGCCCCGTTCTTCACCGATTCCAGCATGAAGACCATGAAGTCCGAGGCCGATTTCAAGGCCGCCTGGGCGACGACGGCAAAAGACAAGCAGGACGCGATGATGAAGGAGTGCCAGGACGCGGCGATGAGCAAGCCGCATGCCGAATTCTGCGCCAACCTGATGCAGTACGCCGGCCATAAGTGATTTGCGGCAGGTCGGGTCCTTACGGGCCTGACCGTTTCGTCTTTGCCAATGAGAGATGGCGGGCTTCATGGGCCCGCCATCTCCTTTCCGGGGAGCATCTCGGTAAAAGGCCATGGTTAATGCGCCCTTAACCTTCCCGCCGATAGTCTGGGAGACGAATCTCCCGGCATGCGTCACGCATCCGGCCAGGCATCGACACACGGGGAAGAGGCATGCGTTCAGGCGCTTCAGCACCGCTCGCGCTGACCGATACGGGGCACGGCATCCAGGCGTTCGCGCGGCGGCAGGTTGGGCGCCTGGTCGGCGCCGGGATGTTCGTGTTCACCGCTTTCGGCGTCGCCAGCCTCGCTACCTGGAACGTCGCCGATCCAAGCTTCTCGCACGCCACCAACAATCTCGTCACCAACGCCATGGGCTATGCGGGCGCGGTGTTTTCCGACCTTGCCATGCAGTTCTTCGGCCTTGCCGCCGTCGCCGGGCTGGTGCCGGCGGTGATCTGGGGTTTTCTGCTCTTCTCCGCCCGCGGCGTCGACAGGCTGGGCAAGCGCGGGCTTGCCTGGTTCGGCTTCGCGCTGCTTGGCGCGGCGATCGTCGGCTGCGTGACGCCGCCCAACACCTGGCCGCTGCCGACCGGTCTCGGCGGCGTGTTCGGCGATATGGTGCTGAAGATCCCGGGCATCGCCGTCGGCGGCTATCCGAAGGGCCTTTTCGCCACCGTCATCGCCATTGTGCTCGCCACGCCGGCGCTCTGGCTGTTCGCCTATGGCTCGGCGCTGATCGCGCGCAAGAACGGCTTTGCCGTCATGGAGCGCGCCGCCGAGCCGGAACCGCGCGAGCAGGACGATCTGCTCTTCGATGAGGATGAAGACGAGGGCGACGAAGGCATTCTTGCGCTCGGCGCCATCACCCATTGGTGGCTGTCGTTCCGTGCATGGATGCATCGGCGTGCCGCGCGCCGCAGGCAGGAGCGTGACGAGTTCGAGCCTCAGATCGAGCCGCGGGCCAGCGCCTGGCGCCGCGCCGCCGAACGGGTCGAATCGGCCGAGTACGCCGAATCCAGGATGAGCCCCGGCGGCCGCGCCCGTGTCGAGCCGGAATTCTTCGCCGCAATGGTCAACGACCGCAGCGCTTCGGTCGATCCCATGGACGACAATGTCTTCGACGATGAAGAGGCCGATCTCGACGACTTCGACGACGAGGAGCCGGTCCAGCGCCGCGCCAATGTGCGCAACTTCCGCTCGGACGCGGCGACGCGCGTGGAGGCGCCTGCGCCGCGCCCGGTGCAAGGCGCACGCGTTCAGCGCGAGGCGCAGACCTCGCTCATCGGCTCCGGCACGTTCGAGATGCCGTCGCTGCATTTCCTGTCCGAACCGAAGAACGTGGCGAAAGACCCAAGCCTGTCGAAGGACGCGCTGGAGCAGAACGCAAGGCTGCTCGAAGGCGTGCTCGAGGATTTCGGCGTCAAGGGCGAGATCATCCATGTCCGCCCGGGTCCGGTCGTCACGCTCTATGAGCTGGAGCCTGCGCCCGGCATCAAATCCTCGCGCGTCATCGGCCTTTCCGACGACATCGCCCGCTCGATGAGCGCGATCGCTTGCCGCGTCGCCGTCGTGCCCGGCCGCAACGCCATCGGCATCGAGCTGCCGAATGCCAAGCGCGAGACGGTCTATCTGCGCGAGATCATGGCGAGCCGCGACTTCGAAACCACCAAGGCGAAGCTCGCCTTGGCGCTCGGCAAGACCATCAACGGCGAGGCGGTCATCGTCGACATCGCCAAGATGCCGCATGTGCTGGTCGCCGGCACCACCGGCTCGGGCAAGTCGGTCGCCATCAACACCATGATCCTGTCGCTGCTATACCGGCTCACCCCGCAGGAATGCCGGCTGATCATGATCGATCCGAAGATGCTCGAGCTCTCGGTCTATGACGGCATCCCGCATCTGCTCACGCCCGTCGTCACCGATCCGAAGAAGGCCGTGGTGGCGCTGAAATGGACGGTGCGCGAGATGGAAGACCGCTACCGCAAGATGTCCAAGGTCGGCGTGCGCAACATCGACGGCTTCAACGCGCGCGTCAGCCAGGCCGAGAAGAAGGGTGAGAAAATCTCGCGCACCGTGCAGACCGGCTTCGACCGCCAGACCGGCGAGGCGATCTACGAGACCGAGGATCTCGACCTCGAGCCGATGCCCTATATCGTCGTCATCATCGACGAAATGGCCGACCTGATGATGGTGGCCGGCAAGGACATCGAAGGCGCGGTGCAGCGCCTGGCGCAGATGGCGCGCGCCGCCGGCATCCACGTCATCATGGCGACGCAGCGCCCGTCGGTCGACGTCATCACCGGCACCATCAAGGCCAATTTCCCCACCCGCATCTCATTCCAGGTAACGTCGAAGATCGACAGCCGCACCATCCTGGGCGAGCAGGGCGCCGAGCAGCTGCTCGGCATGGGCGACATGCTCTACATGGCGGGCGGCGGCCGCATCCAGCGTGTCCACGGTCCCTTCGTCTCGGACGACGAGGTCGAACGGATCGTCGGCCATCTCAAACTGCAGGGCGTGCCGGAGTATCTCGACGCCATCACCGAGGATGACGAGGAAGACGACGAGGACGGCGCCTCGGGCCGGGGCGGTTCCGGCGGCGGCGGTGGGGGCGGCAATTTCGAGGATTCCGACGATCCCTACGATCAGGCGGTGGCCGTGGTGCTGCGCGACGGCAAGGCCTCGACCAGCTACATCCAGCGCCGGCTGGGCATCGGCTACAACCGCGCGGCGTCGATCATCGAGAAGATGGAGAAGGAAGGCATCGTCGGCCCGGCCAACCACGCCGGCAAACGCGAGATTCTCGTCCCCACCGAGGACGATAAGTTCTAGCCCGGCGAGGCCTACGGGAGGCGGCCGGCAACTTTGATCCCTCTGGCGCGTTGATGCGACCAAGCGCCGTGCGACCCGCCAAACTTAGGCCCAACTGGCGGTCCAGAGACAGCGACCAAGGCAAATCACAGGAAGTGACCGGCATGAAGACCCAGACAGATTTCGCTCCGACCCGCCGACAGCTGCTCGGCCTTGGCCTGGTGCTCGCTGGCGCCGCCGCCATCAATGTCGTGCCGGGCTTCCAACTTCTGGCCCTGGCTCAGGCCGCCGTTCCGCCGGCGGCGCAAAAGATCGCCGATCATTTTTCCTCGGTCAAATCGATGAGCGGCGAATTCGTTCAGTTCGGCCCGAAGGGCGAGCAGACCGGCGGCAAGTTCTTCCTCGAACGTCCCGGCAAAATCCGTTTCAACTATGACGGATCGTCGAATTTCCGGGTGATCTCCGACGGCAAGTCGGTCGTCATCCTCAACAAGAAGCTGAACACCTCCGACCTCTATCCGCTGTCGAAGACGCCCTTGAAGCTTTTGCTCGACGACCGGATCGATCTCTCGGGCGGGCGCGTGAAGGCCGTCAAGGAAGAAGACGACCTCACCACCATCCAACTCTCCGACAAGTCGGTGTTCGGCAACGCCAAGATCACCATGATGTTCGATCCGAAGACCTATGAACTGCGCCAGTGGACGATCACCGACGCACAGGGCAAGGACACGACGGTGATGATCTTCAACGTCAAGGAAGGCGTCTCCATTCCGGACGGCACCTTCGCGATCGACTATACGGCGAACCGCGAGCTCAATACCAAGACGCGGTAGGTCCGCCCATATTCAGGGCAGGGCCGGCTTGCAGCGCGGGCCGGCTTGTCTTTATGGCGCGTGGCTGGCAGTAGATCGGCGATCTTTTGCCGGACCTGCCTGAATGCCCTTCACCATAGCCACCTGGAACATCAACTCGGTGCGTCTGCGCATGCCGATCGTCGAGCGGCTGCTCAAGGAGCACGCGCCGGACGTGCTCTGCCTGCAGGAAACCAAGGTCCCGGACGAGCTGTTTCCGGAAAAGGCTTTCCGCAAGGCCGGATACCAGCACATCCTGTTCCACGGCCAGAAAGGCTATCACGGCGTGGCGACGGTGGCGCGCCGGCCGATCGCGCTGGTCGAGAAGCGGCGTTTCTGCGAGATCGACGACAGCCGGCATCTCTCGGTCAGGGTCCAGGCCGGCGGCAGGTCAATCCTGCTGCACAATTTCTACGTTCCGGCCGGCGGCGATGAGCCGGACCCGGAGATCAACCGGAAATTCCGCCACAAGCTCGATTTCGTCTTTGAGATGAACAGCGTGCCGGCGAGCCAGGACGATGCCTCGATCCTGGTGGGCGACCTCAACATCGCGCCGCAGGAGCATGACGTGTGGTCGCACAAGCAATTGCTCAACGTCGTCAGCCACACGCCGGTCGAGACCGAAAACTTCGAGGCGATGCGGCGGGCCGGCGGCTGGGTTGACCTGATGCGGCTCAACGTGCCGGCCGAGCAAAAGCTCTACACCTGGTGGAGCTACCGCGCGAAGGACTGGCAAGCATCGGACCGCGGCCGGCGGCTCGACCATATCTGGTCGTCCGCCAATCTGGTGCCGAGCTTTGCCGGTTACGAGATTGTCAAGGCGGCGCGCGGCTGGGAGAAGCCGTCGGACCATGTGCCGGTCATCGCGAAGTTTGAATTGGATTGAGCGCTATCAATCGGCAGAGGCGCTGCGGCGCTTCTATTCCGTGAACCGTGGCGCCAGCTCCTCGATGCGGGCGATCATCTCTTGGAATTCCTCCAGGATGCGCTCGTGCAGCTGCACCGCCAGCTCCGGATATTCCTCCAGGATGCGGCGGAACATCTTTCGGCTCAAGCGGATCACTTCTGAATCGATCGCGGCCGAGGCGCTGGTCAGCCGGTTGGTGTCGGCGATAAGGGCCAGTTCGCTGAGCATGGCGCCGGGGCCTGCCGTGCCGATCGGGACGCGTTCGCCGGTGCCTTGCTCGCGATAGAGGACTATGCGCCCGCTGACTACGATATAGGCCGAGTCGGCCACGTCATCCTCGCGGTAGAGCTTGTGGTCGGCCTGCAGAAAAGTGGTCTCGGCGCCGAAGGCGAGCAGGCGCAACTGTTCCTGCGTGAAGCCCTGAAAAAGCTTCACGGCGGACAGGATGCGGATGTCGTCATCCAGCGCCATCCTAGCTGTGTCCCCGAGCGGTCAGTCCAGTCCCTCCTTTGGAGCGCCGCCTCCTTCCGGGAGCGCGCACTCCAACTTTCAATCACGCATCGTGCGATGCGTGCAGCGAGCCGATCCATCACCCTCCAGCATCAGGATCGTACCCGAGGCAGTCCCGCCCGACCGCCTATCTGTTTGGTTCGACGCAATTCCGATCGGAAAACCGCTTTCACACTTTTCCTGGAATCGCTCTAGATCATGAAATGTTTAAGGAACCAGCTTGTAGCCGCCGCTTTCTGTCACAAGAATTTCGGCATTGGAAGGATCGCGCTCAATCTTCTGGCGCAGCCGGTAGACATGGGTTTCCAGCGTGTGGGTGGTGACGCCGGAATTGTAACCCCACACTTCTTCCAAGAGCACGTCGCGCGTTACCACCTTCTGGTCGGCGCGATAGAGGTATTTGATGATCGAGGCTTCCTTTTCAGTCAGCCGCACCTTGGCGCCGCGCGGATCGATCAAAAGCTTCTGGCTGGGCTTGAAGGTGTAGGGGCCGACCGAGAAGGTGGCGTCCTCGCTCTGCTCGTGCTGGCGCAACTGCGCACGGATGCGCGCCAAGAGCACCGCGAAGCGGAAAGGCTTGGTGACGTAATCGTTGGCGCCGGCCTCGAGCCCCAGAATGGTGTCGGAATCGGTGTCGTGGCCGGTCAGCATGATGATCGGGGCCTTATAGCCGCCCTTGCGCAGGATCTTCACCGCCTCGCGACCGTCCATGTCTGGCAGGCCGACGTCCATGATGAGCAGATCGACAAGGCCGCCGCGCGCCGTGGCGACGCCTTTTGCGGCAGTGGCTTCCTGCTGGACGTCGAATTCCTCGTAAAGCGCCAGTTGCTCGACGAGGGTGGCTCGCAGGTCGTCGTCGTCGTCAACGATCAGAATGGTGCGTGATGTCATGATCAATCCGTTGTTTTAAAAAGAATATTCAGTTGACCTCCCCCCATTTATGCGGAAGCTCACCGGCGCAACAGTCGTTCACAGTGATTTGTTCCGTGAGACAATCATACAAGAAAAAACGCGCGCGCAATGCGGCAGGCGAATTTTTGCCGAAAGGGCTGCATGTCCTGGTTGTGCGTGCAAAGCCCGGCAACCCTGCGCAGGGATTGCTGCAAGCTGGCAAAACGGTGTTTCGCTGCGCCCTCGGGCGCGGCGGCATTTCCGCCAGCAAGCGCGAGGGCGACGGCGCGACGCCACTGGCTGCGATGCGGATATTGTCAGGCTATTTCCGCAACGACCAGTTTCCCGGCGGCCGCCGGACGGGGCTGGCGATGGCGCCGATCGGCCCGGATCTTGGCTGGTGCGAGGTGCCGGACGACCGCAACTACAACCGACCGGTGAAGATCCCTTACGGCGCCAGCCATGAACGGATGCGGCGCGCCGACCGGCTCTACGATGTGTGCCTGGTGCTGGACTGGAACATCGTGCCGCGCCGGCGCGGACGCGGCAGCGCGATCTTCTTCCATCTGGCGCGTCCCGGCTTCACGCCGACGCAAGGCTGCGTCGCGGTGACGGCGCGCACCATGGCGAGGCTGCTGCCGCTGCTGTCGGACCGGACCGTGGTGAAGGTGGTGAGGTAGGGGAGTAGGGGAGTAGGATATGTCACGGAGGACGCACGTCCACCGAAGCGAGATTCTCTGCCTACTCCCCTATTCCCTCAGTGCCGCTTAGGCTGCTGCCAGCCGGTATCCAGCAATCCGATCCGGCCAAGCTCCCGGTTCATCGCCTTTGCGACGTCCCTGCGCTCGACGCCGATGTCGCGCAGCTGACGGTCGGAGAGATCCTCGACGGATTCGTCGGGAAGCCGAGCGGCGACCCCGGCCTGGCGCAGCCACTCGAATGCCGAACGCAGCCAAAGCGTGATGCCGGAGTTGGATTTCGGAGCGGCGTGGGACTTCAGGACGATCTCGGTCATGGCGCTATCCGTGTTCTCCGGATATCAAATCCGGTTTGATGGTTTATCGATGCAGCCATCTTGCCGGATTGAAAAACAAACGGGAAACGAGTAGTTCTTGTCCGATTATCAAGTTTTTTTTGGAGATAGGGATGGCCCGCTTGCTGCCCGGAACGCGTGCGTTGAGGACGTTCGAGGCAGCGGCGAGGCACCTCAATTTTACCCGTGCCGCGGACGAGCTTGGCTTGACGCCGGCGGCGGTCAGCCACCAGATCAAGGAAATAGAGGATCAGCTCGACCTCGTGCTGTTCACGCGCACC
The DNA here is from genome assembly GCF_003952605.1 of Mesorhizobium sp. M1A.F.Ca.IN.022.06.1.1. Taxonomy (NCBI): domain Bacteria; kingdom Pseudomonadati; phylum Pseudomonadota; class Alphaproteobacteria; order Hyphomicrobiales; family Phyllobacteriaceae; genus Mesorhizobium; species Mesorhizobium sp. M1A.F.Ca.IN.022.06.1.1. The sequence continues at coordinate 3,345,738 of NZ_CP034455.1, forward strand.
AGCCGCACCATGCGGCTGACCGAAGCGGGAAACGTTCTGTTCGAAGCCTCGGTCGATGCGCTCGACCTGCTTTGCCGCGCCGTTACCCGCGCGCGCAAGATGGCGAGAGGCACGGCGCTGCTGAAAGTGACGCTCGACGCGCAGTTCGCAACCAAGTGGCTGATGCGGCGCGTCGACGGTTTCCGCCGGCAAAAGCCGGGCGTCGAGTTGCGCTTCGACATTACCTATGAAGTCAGGGATTTCGAGCGGGACGATGTCGATATCGGCATTCGTTTCGGTACCGGTAAATATCCCGGGCTCTGCGCGCACCGGCTGTTCGAGAACATCATCATCCCCGTCTGCAGCCCGGCGCTGCTCGCCTCAGGCCCGCCGCTGAAGGAGCCGCGCGATCTCTTCCACCATACGCTGGCGCATATCGAATGGTCTCGGCGGGGCGTCACTTGGCCGAACTGGAGCATGTGGATGCACGCGGCAGGGGTCGAAGATTTCGACGACAGCCGCACCCTTGTCTTCGCGTCCTCGACCGATGCCGCGCAGGCGGCGCTCGACGGCAATGCGGTGGCGCTTGCCGACTTCGCCATGGTGGCCAACGACCTTTCGCAAGGGCGGCTGATCCGGCCCTTCGAACTCGGCATCAAGGTCGCGCCGGAGTTCGCCTATTTCCTGGTTTATCCGGAAGCGATGAAGGACGACGCGCGCATCGTCGCCTTCCGCGAATGGCTTCTCGACGAAGTCACGAAAGACGCAGACGCGGGTTAGCGACGCTTCGGACCGCGCTCTCTCTCTGTTTGGCGCAATTCCGACGGAACCGTTTCACACTTTTCCTGGAAGTGCCCTAGCCTGCCGGCGCGGCCGGCGCGCCGAACCAACCGATCACGGCGCCGATGATGAGCAGCACGCCGAGCCAATGGCCGGCATCGATCAGCGTGAGGTCCCAGCCAAAGCCCTGATAGCGGTGGTTGACCGACAGCGTGGTGGCGACGAAGCCAAACCAGAGCACAAAGCCGAAGATCACGCCGGCGAGTGGGTTGGGCTCGCCGCCGGTCATCGCGCCGACCACCAGCGTCATGACCAGCGCCATGACGAGCTCGGCGACGAAGCTGACGATGAACGGAACGGCCGAGCGCTTCATCGTCGCCGGATCGAGCTTTGCCGCCTTCAGCCAGGGCCTGCTCAGGCCCATGTACCAGGCGGCACCGAATAGCCACGCCATGACGGCCGCGGCGATCACCGCCAGCCAGTTCACCGTTGAGAAATCCATAGAATCCCCTTCCCGAAAGATGAGCGATGGAATCCCTGTTCGCCGGCTGCGTCAAGCCGAAGCGGCGGAAACCCATCGCCACACGGTCGTGCGCTTGACCTCGGCATCCTCCAGCACGCGCGTCACCGGTACCTGGTAGACGGCGAGCGATTGCAGTCCGGTCTTCGGCAGATAGGCGCGCCCGGGATCGCCGACGAGGATGTCGGCGCCGCGCGCCTTGAGGCTCGTGAACCACGGCGTCAACCTCTCCGCCAAAGGCTTGTCGTAGAAGACATCGCCGGCCAAGACGACGTCCCAGCCGTCATCCGTGCCGATGGAGTCCGCATCCAGGAAATCGGCCTTCACGCCATTGGCTTCCAGGTTGAGGGCGATAACCGTCGCGCAAAAGGGATCGATATCGGCCGCGGTCAGTTCAGCCGCGCCGGCCTTCAAGGCAGCGATGGCGACCATGCCGGAGCCGGAAGCGAAGTCGAGCACGCGTTTGCCCTGCAACGTCGCCGGATGGTCGAGCACATAGCGGGCAAGGCCCTGGCCGCCGGCCCAGGCGAAAGCCCAGAAGGGCGGCGGCAGGCCGATCTCGGCCAGCTCCTCCTCGGTGCGCAGCCAGAGGTCGTGCGCCTCGTCAGCCAGGTGCAGCAGCACTTCCGGCACGTGCGGCGGCGCCATCAGCGCCGTATTGTCGAGGATGAATGTCCTTGCGTTTTTGGGAGTGAGTCTGGTCACGGTGCCGGGTCGAGGCCGGCCATGCGGCAGACTTCTTTCCACTCTGCCGGCGTCACCGGCTGCACGGAAAGCCGGCCAAGCCGCACCAGCGCCATGTCGGCCAGCTTCGGATTGGCCTTGACCTGTTCCAGCGTCACCGGCTTCGGCACGTCCTTGCAGGCGCGGATGTCGACGCATTCCCAGCGTGGATCGTCGGTGGTGGAGTCGGGGTGGGCAAGCGCGCAAACCTCGGCGATGCCGACGATGTCGAGGCCTTCATTGGAATGGTAGAAAAAGCCGAGATCGCCGATCTGCATGGCTTTCATGTTGTTGCGCGCGGCGTAGTTGCGCACGCCGTCCCACTGCGTGCCGGCCTTGCCCTTCGCCTTCAGCGCCTCGAAGGAAAAGACCGAAGGTTCGGACTTGAACAGCCAGTAGTTCATCTCAGTTGTCCCCTTGCCATTGTCGGTTCGCCCCGATTGAAGCGTTGGCGCTCTTCCTTATCCTTTCCCCGTTCTCGCGGGGAGAGGGAGCGCCGCGACCGGTCACGCGGCGGCGGGCTTCTGGAAGACCCAGTTCCATGGACGGATTTCGACGCTTTCGAACAGGCCGGCCTTGGCATAGGGGTCGGCGGCCGCCAGGGCTTGCGCGCCGGCCATGTCGGGCGCCTCGATCATCACCAGGCTTCCGTCAGGCTTGCCGGCAGCGTCGAGGAAGGGACCTGCAAAGGCAAGTCTTCCTTCGCTGATCAGGCCTTCCAGGAACGCCGCATGCGCCGGCCTTGTGTCGGCGCGCAGCTGCAAGCTGCCGGGCTTGTCCTTGCAAATCAACGCAAACAGCATGTTTCAACTCCGAGGCTTCAGATGTCGGTTTCGGTTTTGAGCGGCCGCGTCATCAGCGCCGTCACAGCCTGGCCGATGGTCACCTTGCCATCGAGAATGGCGGCGACCGCGGCAATGATCGGCGCCTCGATGCCGCGCTCGGCGGCGATGCGGGCAGCAATGCCCGCCGTCGGCACACCTTCGGCGAGCGGCAGGCCGGTGAGCTCCTTGCCTTGGCCGAGCGCCAGGCCGTAGGCGAAGTTGCGCGACTGCGCCGAGGAACAGGTGAGCAGCAGGTCGCCGAGGCCGGAGAGCCCCATTAGCGTCTCCGGCCTGGCGCCGAAGGCGGCGCCGATGCGGCGCAGCTCGACGAAGCCGCGCGTCACCATGGCGGCCTGGGCGCTGGCGCCAAGCTTGGCTCCGGTGACGGCGCCGGCAGCAATGGCGAAGACGTTCTTCAGCGCGCCGCCGATCTCGACGCCGATGAGATCGTCGCTGGAATAGCAGCGCAGGTTCTCGGCCGAGAAGCGGGCGGCGAGATCGGCCGCCAGTTCTCCGTCGCGGCCGGCCACCACCACGGCCGTCGGCAGGCCGCGCGCGACATCGCTGGCGAAGCTCGGGCCGGAAAGTGCCGCGACCGGGTTGTCGGGCAGGTTTTCCTCGACGATCGAGGACAGCAGCGCCCCGGTGTCTCGCTCGATCCCCTTGGCGCAGAGGACCAGCGGCACGCCGGATGGCACATGGCCGGCGGCAGCGGCCAGAACCGCGCGCAGCGATTGCGCCGGCGTTACCGCCAGCACGCAATTCGCACCGTCGAGCGCAGCAGCGATATCGCTGGTGGCGACGATGCCGGGCTCGATCGCGATGCCGGGCAGATAGTGCGGGTTTTCGCCACGGTCGATCGCTGCGACGGTGTCGGGATCGCGGGCATAGAGGCGGACAAAATGGCCGGCGCGCAGCATGGCGAGCGCCAGCGCCGTGCCCCAGGCGCCGCCGCCAAGCACCGCTACGCGCCAGCCGCTGGGCGCCTTGGCCTGTGCGCCGTTCGTGACCGCGTCAGTCATGCCTTTGCCCCGCGACGGCCCGAGCCGACCAAGGGAGCGGAAACACTGTCCAGCGGCCAGCGCGAGCGCGGCACGAAGTCGGCGGCGCTCGCGTCGACCATCCCGGCGCGCAGCCGCTCGATGCCCGCCCAGGCGATCATCGCGGCATTGTCGGTGCAAAGCTTTTGCGGCGGCGCGACGAATGCGAAGCCGGCCTTGGAACAGCGCGCCTCCAACGTCGCCTTGATCGCGCGGTTGGCGGCGACGCCGCCGGCGACGACCAGCGCCGGCTTTGCCGTGTCGGGAAATTCCTTGCGGAAACGGGCGAGCGCCCGCGCGACACGGTCGCCCAGCGCATCGGCCACCGCCGCCTGGAAGGAGGCGCAGATGTCGGCGACGTCCTGGTCGCTGAGCGGCGCGATTGCCGTTGCCGCCTGGCGCACAGCCGTCTTCAGGCCGGAGAAGGAGAAATCCGGCTGCGCCGAGCCTTTCATCGGACGCGGGAAGGCAAAGCGGCTCGCATCGCCGCCGGCCGCGGCCTTTTCGACATTCGGCCCGCCCGGATAGGGGAGGCCAAGCATCTTGGCCGTCTTGTCGAAGGCTTCGCCCAGCGCATCGTCGATGGTCGTTGCCCAGCGCTGGTAGTCGCCGACGCCGCGTACAGCGACGATCTGGGTGTGGCCGCCGGAGACCAGCAAGAGCAGATAGGGAAAGTCGAGCCCCTCGGTCAGCCGGGCAGTCAGCGCGTGACCTTCGAGGTGGTTGATGGCGATCAGCGGCTTATTCGCAGCGGCGGCAATCGCCTTGGCAGTCATCAGACCAACGATCAGCCCGCCGACCAGCCCCGGCCCGGCAGTCGCGGCGACGGCGTCGACCTCATCGAGCGATACGGCCGAATCGGTCAGCGCTGCCTCGACGATCCCATCCAGCGCCTCGACATGGGCGCGCGCGGCAATCTCGGGCACGACGCCGCCGAAGGCGGCATGCTCCTCGATCTGGCTCAAGACGACATTGGAGAGGATTTCGGGCGCGGAGTCGCCGTCCAGCGCCACCAGGCTGGCGGCCGTCTCATCGCAGCTTGTCTCAATGCCCAGAACGCGGATCAATTCGTCGCTGTCCTCGAAGATTGTGTCTCCGACCTTTCCTATATAGGAGGTCTGTCGATAGTCAGGTGGTGCCGGCCTGCGAATGGCGGTTTTCTGCGCTTCCGGCGCTCACGTACCCAAAAGTACGCTCCGCTCCGGTTCTCGAAATCCGCCATTTTCGGCTCGGCCTGACCTGAATCTCGGCAGACCTCGGAATCGCCTCGGGGGTTATCACGGACCGCGCGCCATGCAAACAACCTTGAAAATCGGAACACGCGGCAGCCCGCTGGCGCTCGCCCAGGCGCATGAAACGCGGGCGCGGCTCATGCAGGCGCATGGCCTGCCCGAGCAGGCCTTCGAAATTGTGCCGATCTCGACCAGCGGCGACCGCATTCAGGACCGGCCGTTGTCGGAAGCGGGCGGCAAAGGCCTGTTCACCAAGGAGATCGAGGAAGCGCTGCTCGATCGCCGCATCGATATCGCCGTGCATTCCTCGAAGGACATGCCGACGGTGCTGCCCAACGGGCTGGAGCTTTCCGTCTTCCTGCCGCGCGAGGACGCGCGCGACGCCTTCATCGGCAAGACCGCGAAGCGGATCGCCGATCTGCCGCATGGCGCCACGATCGGCTCGTCGTCGCTCCGGCGCCAGGCGCTGCTCCGCAGGATGCGGCCGGACCTCAATGTGGTGATGTTCCGCGGCAATGTGCAGACCAGACTGCGCAAGCTGGATGAGGGCGTGGCCGAAGGCACCATCCTCGCCTATGCCGGGCTGAAGCGGCTCGGGCTCGAGAGCGTGATCACCGATCTGATGCCGCTGGATGTCTTTCCGCCGGCGCCGGGGCAGGGGGCGATCGGCATCGAAAGCCGCATCGGCGACGGCGTGGTCGAAAATATGCTGGCGGCTATTCACGACATGCCGACCGGCCAGGCGCTGGCCTGTGAGCGCGCCTTTCTTGCTGCGCTCGACGGCTCCTGCCGCACGCCGATCGCCGGCCATGCGACCGTCTCGGACGAAAACCTGTCTTTCGCCGGGCTGATCATCTCGCCCGACGGCACCGAGTCGCATGAGGTCAGATTGAACGGCCCGGCCCGGGACGCGGCGAATATCGGCGCGGAAGCCGCGCGGGCCGTTCGCGCCAAGGCCGGCGCAAAATTCTTCGACGGCTGGGCCTGACATGGTCCGCGTCCTGGTGACGAGGCCGGAACCGGGCGCCTCCCGCACGGCCCGGCGGCTTCAGGCCCAGGGGTTCCAGCCCGTCCTGCTGCCACTGACGGAAACAGTGGCGTTGCCGGTCGAGGCAAGCGTCTTGCCCGCTGCTGCCGCGGTTGCCGTCACCAGCGCCAATGCGGTGCGCTATGCGCCCAAGGAACTGGTCGCCGCGCTTGCCGCCCTGCCTTGCCATGCGGTCGGGACAAGGACGGCGGAAGCCTGCCGTGCGGCTGGATTTACGTCCGTCTTTGAAGGCCCAGGCGATGCCGAAGCACTGGCCGGCCAGATAACCGCCGAACTTACGGGCAAGGAGATGGTTTATCTTTGTGGCCGGGTGCGCTTTCCGGTGTTCGAAGAACGGCTGGCGGCAGCCCGGGTGCGTGTCCGGCCTGTCGAGACCTACGACACCATCGAATTCGATTATGGCGACGATGCCGTCGTTGCCCGATTGTCGGGCACGCCGGTCGAGGCAGTGCTGCTCTATTCGGCCAAGGCGGCACCCGTGATGATTGGCCTGGCCATGCGCCCAGCACTGCGGCATCTCTTTGAACGGGCGGAGTTTTTGGCCCTGTCCGTAAGAATCGCCAAAGAATTGGACGGGGTTGGCGGGCAAAAGGTTCGCATTGCCTCTAAACCCGACGAGGACGCGCTGTTCCAGCTTTTGTCGCTACCGAGCTGAGCCGCGTCATCACACCGCCCCTTTTCACCGCTTGGTGATGTGGTAGAGCATCCTTGAGCTCTAGACCCTTCGAACCATCCTCAAGCCAATTTGCGGAGCCCAAGCATGGTCAAGACGCCTAAGGTGCGACATTCGAAGAGCCGCCGCGAGCCGGTGACCATCGAACTCGAACCCGGCGCCGTCTCGCGAATCACCGACGAGGATGCCGCCAATACCGATACCAACACGGAACGAACCGACGAGGCGAAGGCAGAGGAAGGGGCTGCTGCTTCGCAGCCGGAAGCTCCCGAAGAGCCGATCCATGCCGAACAGGCCGACATCGAGCCGTGGGAACACACCGACGCGGCGCAGGGCGGAGCTGACCAGGCTGGAACCAACAAGGATGGGGCGCAAGCATCCTATCCGGGCACGGATGAGGCTCCGAAGAGCGAACCAAAAAGCTTCGGCTACAGTTTCGAGGATGCGTCGGCACCCAAGACCAGTTCTGCCGCCTCGGCGTCGAAGCCGAGCGAAACCCGAAGCGACGATCGCGACTTCCCGGCCGCCAGGCGCTCAGGCGTCAACATGATTGCTGCCGGCGTGATCGGCGGCGTTGTCGCGCTTGCCGGCGCCGGTCTTCTGCAAGCGGTAGGGCTGCTCGGTTCTCCGACTTCGGTCGGCGGGCCCTCGCCCGACGGCGTCACCGGCGAGATCGCTTCGCTGAGAAGCCAAATCGCGGCACTTAAGGAGGCGGCCGATACCGGCGCTTCGGCCAAGGTAGACGGCCTGTCTTCGGCGCTCGACCAGGTGAAGTCGGACCTCGCGGCGCTGAAATCCTCGCCCGGCCAGGGCGACGACGGCGCCGCGCTCAAGGCGCTCACCGACAAGGTCGGCCAGATCGAGACGTCGGTCGCCGACCTGCAGAAGGCCGGAAATGCTGCACCGGTCGATCTCGCCCCGCTCAACGAGAAGCTCGCCGGGCTCGACGCGCTTGTGAAATCGGCGGGCGACGCGGCGAAGGCGGCGGACAGCCGGATCGCTGCGCTGGAACAGTCGGTGCAGCAGCTCTCCGGCAAGGTCGAGGCGCAGGCCTCGCAGCCGAAGATCGCGCTGGCGATTGCCGCTTCGGCGCTGAAGGCGGCGCTCGATCGCGGCGCGCCGTTCACGACCGAGCTCGACACGTTCGCCGCGATTGCGCCCAACGCGCCGGAGCTTGGCGTTCTGCGCGGCTATGCGGAAAAAGGCGTGCCCACGCGAGCCACCATCGCTTCCGAGGCCGACGCCGCCGCCAACGCCATGGTCGAAGCGGCAACGCCGGTCGACCAGAATGCCGGCTTCTTCCAAAGCCTGGTGTCGAGCGCGAAATCGCTGGTGCAGGTGCGGCCGGTCGGCGCCGTCGAAGGCAAGGGCGTGCCGGAAACGGTCGCGCGCATTGAAGTGGCAGTCAGCCAGGGCGACTATGCCAAGGCTCTCGCCGAATACGATACCCTGCCCGATGCGTCGAAGGCGGCCGGCGCCGATTTCGCCGGCAAACTGAAGGCGCGGCTCGAGGTCGAAAAGCAGATCGAAGCGCTGATTGCCGGCGCGACCAAGGCATGAGGAACGTCAGATGATCCGCATCCTCGCCTTCCTCGCCGTCGTGTTCGCGCTGGGGCTCGGCTTTGCCTGGCTGGCCGACCGGCCGGGCGAGATGATCGTCACCTTCAACGGTTACCAGTACCAGGTCACGCTGATGGTGGCGGCGGTGGCGATCGTCGCCGTGGTCGCAGCGGTGATGATCGTCTGGTGGCTGATCAAGTCGCTGTGGAACAGCCCCTACGCGATCTCGCGCTATTTCCGGGTCCGCCGCCGCGATCGCGGCTACCAGGCGCTGTCGACGGGGATGATCGCGGCCGGCGCCGGCGACGGCGCGCTGGCGCGTAAGAAGACCAAGGAGGCGGCCAAGTTGATCAGTTCCGACCAGGAGCCGCTGATCAACCTGCTCGATGCGCAGGCCTCGCTGCTCGAAGGCGACCATGACGGCGCGCGGGAAAAGTTCGAGCGCATGCTCGATGATCCGGAGATGCGACTGCTCGGCCTGCGCGGGCTCTATCTCGAAGCTGAGCGACTGGGCGACCGCAACGCCGCGCGCCACTATGCCGGTCGTGCCGCAGCTGTGGCACCGCAGCTTGCCTGGGCGGCGGAATCGACGCTTGAAGAGCTGACCGAGCGCGGCGACTGGGACGGCGCGTTGAAGCTGGTCGAGGCGCAGAAATCGACAAGGCAAATCGAACGCGATGCCGCCAACCGCCGCCGCGCCGTGCTGCTCACTGCCAAGGCGCAGGCGCTGGTCGACAGCGATCCGAACGCTGCCCGGACCGCGGCGCTCGAAGCCAACAAGCTGGCGCCCGATTTCGCGCCGGCCGCGGTGATCGCGGCCAACCTGCTGATCAAGCACAACGATGTGCGCAAGGGTTCCAAGATCCTGGAGACCGCTTGGCGGGCCGAACCGCATCCGGACATCGCCGAGCTCTACATCCATGCGAGGCCGGGCGATGCCGTGCTCGATCGCCTCAATCGGGCGAAAAAGCTGCAGGAATTGAAGAAGAACCATGCCGAATCGTCGATGGCGGTGGCGCGCGCCGCGCTCGACGCGCAGGATTTCGCCACCGCCAGGCGCGAGGCGGAATCCGCCATCCGCATTGATCGCCGCGAAGGCGCCTATCTGTTGCTGGCCGACATCGAGGAGGCCGAAAGCGGCGACCAGGGCAAGGTGCGGCAGCTGCTGTCCAAGGCTGTGCGCGCGCCGCGCGATCCGGCCTGGGTGGCGGACGGTGTCGTCTCGGAGCGCTGGGCGCCGGTATCGCCGATCACCGGCAAGCTCGACGCGTTCACTTGGCGCGCGCCGATGGAGCGGCTCGGGCAACTAATCGACAGCGAGGTTGAGGAGGAAATTCCCGCGATCGCTGCATCGGCGCCCGCTTTGCCGGCTGACGAGAGAGCGATCGACCTTGAGCCCGATAGTTCGGCCGAGAAGGCGGCCGCCGAGGCGCCGAACGGCATCGAGAGGGAAACCGCGGTCGCCGCCGCCGATGACACGGTGGTCGAGCAGGCGCCGGAGTTGCCGCGCTTGCCGGATGATCCCGGCGTGACGCCGGAAGACGAGGCGGAAAAATCGCCGCGCCGGTTTCGTTTGTTTTGAGGCTCGGCTTGGCGGACAGGGAAAAAGCATCGATGTTCGAACGCGTATTGTCCTTCCTGAGGGATTTGCCTGCTGCGGGCGCGAGCAAGCCAAGCGCGGACGATCCGCGCGTCGCGGCCTCGGCGCTGCTCTATCACGTGATGAACGCCGACGGCGTGCGCCAGGATATCGAGTGGGAGCGCTTCAAGGAGATCCTGGCCGAGACCTATTCGATCAGCGGCGACGAGCTCGACGCGCTGGCCGCCGCCGGCGAGCGTGCCGATAACGAGGCGATCGACCTCTATGCCTTCACCAGCGTGCTCAAGCGCCATCTGGATGCCGAGGCGCGCAAGGCCTTCATCGGCCTGATGTGGGAGATCGTCTACGCCGACGGCGAGCTGCACGAGCTCGAGGACAACACCGTCTGGCGCGTCGCCGAACTGATCGGTGTCGAGCGCCACGACCGCATCGAGGCGCGCCGCAAGGCGGCGGCCGAAGCCCCGGGCGCTCGGGGCACATCGAGCGACGAATAGCTGGACCTTTCTTCTTCCATGCCACCCAGACCCAGGCCGAGACCAAAAATCCTGATCGTGCTGCATCAGGAGACTTCGAGCCCCGGCCGCGTCGGCCATATGCTTCTGGAAGAAGGTTTCGATCTCGACATTCGCCGGCCGCCGCTTGGCGAAGAGCTTCCCTGCACTTTGGACGGCCACGCCGGGGCGGTGATCTTCGGCGGGCCGATGAGCGCCAACGACCAGGACGAGTTCGTCCGGCGTGAGACCGAGTGGCTCGAAATCCCGCTCAAGGAAAACCGGCCTTTTCTTGGGATCTGCCTCGGCGCGCAAATGCTCGCCAGGTATCTTGGCGGCAGGGTCGAGGGTCATGGCGAAGGACTGGTCGAGATCGGCTGGTATCCGCTGAAGGCGACCGACGCCGGCAAGAAACTGCTGCACTGGCCGGAGATGGTCTACCAATTCCACCGCGAGGGCTTTTCCCTGCCGAAGGACGCGACGCTGCTCGCCACGGCCGAAACCTATCCCAACCAGGCTTTTCGTTATGGCGAGAATGCCTGGGGCATTCAGTTTCATGGCGAGCTGACCAGGGTGATGATGCAGCGCTGGGTGGTGCGAGGCGCGCATCGCTTCGAGCTGCCCGGCGCGCAGCCCGGCCGCGATCATCTCGGCGGCCGGCTGATCTGGGACATGCACCTCAAGCGCTGGCTCGGCGAATTTTTGAGCCTGATCTTCGGCAAGCCGGCCGTCGGATAGATTTTGCCGCAATTGCAGAGGGAAGCCGCTGCACTCTTCTAGTCCGGCCGTCAAGTTGCTGCGCCGGCAATTAGTTCCTGCTATTCAAATGCCGCACCTGCCGCAGCGCAGGGAACAACCAAGCCCAGATCCCGGCAACCGCGATGGCGCCGATGCCGCCGATCACCACCGCCGGCACAGTTCCGATCAGCGCCGCCATGGTGCCGGCGCGGAACTCGCCGACTTCATTGGAAGCGCCGACGAAGACCTGGTTGACGGCGTTGACGCGGCCGCGCACCTCGTCCGGCGTCCAGAGCTGGATCAGCGTCTCGCGGATATAGACGCTGAACATGTCGGTGGCTCCGAGCATGGCGAGCGCCACGATCGACAGCCAGGTGATGGTCGAGACGCCGAACAGGACGGTGAAGGCGCCGAACAAGGCGACGAAACCGAGCATGATCTTGCCGGCATGGTCGCGGATCGGATGGCCGGCGAGCCAGACCGCCACGGCGATGGCGCCGATCCCAGGCGCCGAGCGCAGCAGGCCGAGGCCCCAGGGCCCAAGCTCCAGAATGTCGCGGGCATAGACCGGCAGCAGCGCCGAGGCGCCGGAGAGCAGCACCGCGAACAGGTCGAGCGAGATCGCGCCGAGCACGATCTTCTCGCCCCAGATGTAACGAAAGCCGGCAAACAGGGTCTGCATCGTCGGCTTGTCGGTAGCCGTCTGCTGCGCGGGCTTGGGGATGGTGAAGACGAGCAGCGCGGCGACAAGCATCAGGATCGCCGCAGTAGCGTAGGCGATCTCCGCCGAAAGGCCGTAGAGCAGGCCGCCGGCGACCGGGCCGACGATAGTTGCCGTCTGCCAGGCGGACGAATTCCAGGCAATGGCGTTGGCGAAATCCTGTGGCGGCACCAGATTGGCGACCAGCGAGGACGAGGCCGGCCCGTAGAAGGCGCGGGCGATGCCGAACATGGCGAGCACGACGAAGATCGGCAGCGGGCCGCCAAGACCGCGCAGCGTCAGCAACAACAGAGTGAGCGCACAGCCGGCCTCGACGAACGACGCCAATGTCATGATCAGGCGGCGGCCGAAGCGGTCGGCGACGACGCCGGTGACAAGCACCAGGAGCAGCGACGGCAGGAACTGGACGATGCCGACGATGCCGAGGTCCAAGGGATTGCGCGTCAGGTCGTAGATCTGCCAGCCGACGGCGACGGAGACGATCTGGGTGGCGAAAGTGGTGAGGAAGCGCGCCGTCCAGTAGCTGAGATACGGCCGGTGCCGGAAGGCGGCGTAGCGCTGTTCAGGTGAAGTTGCTTCGGCGGTCATGATTCGAGGGCCCCGTTGTGACATCGGCCGGCGGGGCACTTCCACGGTGGGCGCTGGTCCGGTCGGAGACCCTTAGCCCAGTTCGCTTCGTCGCGCGCGCAAAAAATCGGCGCGGCATGAAGGATCTTTGGAATTATCGTTCGCGGTGGAAAGAGGCTCAGTCTCTCAGCGCAGCGGAAATCGCTTGCAAACCGCCGCGCAATTCCGCCTCCTTCGGCCAGCCGAAGCCGACGCGGAAGAAGCGCTTCGGCATCTCGAACCAGTGGCCGGGACCGACATAAGTGCCGTGTTCTTCCAGGAGCCGAGCGTAGAACCGGTCGAGGTCGAAACCTGCATCGACATTCAGACGCGGAAAGCCGACCAAACCGCCTTGCGGCCGCACCCAGTCGACCAGCGGCTCGCCGTCGATCCAAGCCTGGACGATATCGCGGCGCTTGGCCATCTCCGGCAACAACGATGCTAGGAAGGCATCGCGCCGCTCGAGCATGGAGCGTGCGATTGCCTCGTCGATGACACTGCCGCAGATGCCGATCTGCTCCTTGGCGGCGAGGAACGTCTCTTGCAGAGCGTGGTCCTTGCTGACCAGCCAGCCGATCCGGATGCCCGGAATGCCAAATGCTTTCGAAAGGGAACAGACGCTGATCGCGCTTGGACTGAGCGATGCCGCGGAGGGCAGGCGCTCGCCATAGGACAGATCGCGATAGGTTTCGTCGACCAGCAGCCGGCAGCGGCTGCTTTCGGCAAGCGCGACCAACGCGTCGAGATCGGCGCCGGTCATCATCGTGCCGGTCGGGTTGTGCGGGCAGGTGACGCTGATCAGCCTGGTGTTCGGCCGCACCGCCGCCGCGACGCGCGCGACATCCACGGCGAAGCCCTCGTCGAAGTCGAGATCGACATAGCTGATCGCGCAGCCGATCGCCTTGGGCGTCTCGATATTGGTGGCATAGTTCGGCCGCACGACGACGAGATGGTCATCGGCCGAAAGCAGCGAGGTAGCAATGATGAACAGCGCGCCGGCAGCGCCGGCTGTAACCAGCACGTCGTCCGGGGATAGCGCTTTGTCCTGCCCGGCGATCAGCGCGCGCAATTGCTTATCGCCGCGATGCTCGCCGTAGAACAAGGTGAGGTCGGGCAGCGAGAGGCCGATATCGGCAAGCTTCTGGTCGGCGATCGAGCTTTCGGAGAGATTGAAGCGGATGCGGTCGTAGCCGTATTCCTCCGGCGCTTCCTTCTCGATCACCATCCTCGCATAGTTCATGGCTCACCCGAACAGCATTCGCTTGTCTTATCCAAGCCAAAAGCAGGAAGCCTGCCAAGGCGGATTCCTTGGCAGGCTTCTTCAAACCGTTGGCACAGGGCCAAGATCGTTCAGGCGGGGGCCTTTACCTTCCTGGCCTTTGCCGGCTTCTCCGGCTCGGCTTCGGCCTTGCGGCCGAGGCCGATCGACTTGGCGAGCTCGGAGCGCGATGCCGCGTAGTTAGGCGCGACCATCGGGTAGTCTGCCGGCAGGCCCCATTTGGTCCGGTAGGCTTCCGGGCTCAGCCCGAAATGCACGCCGATATGACGCTTCAGCGATTTGAACTTCTTGCCGTCCTCGAGGCAGATGATGTAATCCGGCGTCACCGAGCGCCGGGGATTGACGGCAGGAACGGGCGGCGGTGCCGGCGGAGTCGGCGGCTGGTTCAGGGCGCCGATCGAGGAGGCGACACTGGCGATGAGCTCGCCCAGGCCCGAAGCAGGCAGCCGGTTCTTGGCGACATAGGCCGACACGATGTGGGCGGTGAGCTCGAGCAGGTCGACATCTTCGTTGGCTGTATTGGTTTCCTCGTCCACGTCAGTCCTCCTCTATGCCGCACGGCCGCAAATCGGGATGTAAAATCCAGCGCGCTGCCGCGCGTTTGGCGCGCCGAGGCGGGCGCATGTGCGGCAGGCCGGCGGATTCCTAGTCGGCAAATCTGCGAGGCGCAACGACAGGTCGTGCGACTACACGTTATTTTGAACGACTATACTGAAAAGTAAAAATATCAGACGATCAGCGCCTTATCGCGCCACAGTCGAAATCCGCCTTCGAAGGCACGTGTGTTGTCGCCGCGCCTGGATCTTTCAGGCAATTCATCGAGCTTGTCGACATTGCCGCCGCCGATGACCACATAGTCCGGCTGCAAGGCGGCGCGAAGCCTGTTTACGACATCGAAAACGTATCTGCGCCATTTTTTCTTGCCGTGCTTTTCCAGGCCGCGCTCGCCGACATAGTCCTCGAAGCTGCCGCCCTTCTTGTAAGGAAGATGAGCAAGCTCCATCGGCTGCCCGACATTGTCGAGGATCATGGCGGCGCCCAGGCCGGTGCCGAGGCCGAGGAACAGCATACGGCCGCCGTCATAGCTGCCGATCGCCTGCAGGAGCGCGTCGTTGACGACTTTGACCGGCTTGCCGAAGGCGGCGGCGAAATCATAGCCGTTCCAGCCCTTGCCGAGATTAAAGGGATCGAGCGACGGCTTGTTGTCCCTGACCGGGCCCGGATAGCCCATCGAAATGACGTCGTAATCCAGGCCCTCGGCCAGCTTCTTCACCGAAGCCACCATCTGCTCAGGTGTCAAGCCCGGCCCGGACTCGGTGCGGCGCATCTCGCCGCCGGCGCTGGTGAGAATTTTCACACGCGATCCGCCGACGTCGATGGTGAGGACGACCTGCCCGTCCTTCGTCGAAGCCCGTTTTGCTGCTTTCGCCATCCCGTCCCCCGAGAAGCTATTTCGTCGGATTGATCCAGCCATCGGGGGGCCGAAGCCGTTCATGGCGTCGGCCGGCCCCCAGGTCTTCGGCGCGTAGATCGGAGGCGGCGTGGTGTCGCCAAGCACCGGTCCGACGATCCGCCATGCAAGCTCGGCCGCGTCCTGGCGCGTGAAGAGCTGGCCGTTGCCGTTCATCGCGTCGCCGATCAGCCGCTCATAGGGCGGCATGTCGCCCTTGGTGTCGTCGAGCGCGGTCAGTTCCACCTGCTCGCCGATCATGTCGTCGCCGGCTACCTTGCGCTGGGCGCCGATCGAGATCGCCACCTGCGGATCGATACGGAAACGGACATAGTTGGCGTCGCCCGGCTTGATCGGATCGAAGACGTCGAGCGGCGGACGCTTCAGCCGCACGATCACTTCGGTCGCATGCACCGGCATGTTCTTGCCGGCGCGGATGAAGAAGGGCACGTCCTGCCAGCGCCAGGTGTCGACGAAGAAGCGTACGGCGGCGAAGGTCTCGACCGGCGAGTTCGGCCGCACGCCCGGTTCGGCCAGATAGCCGTCGAACTGGCCGCGCACGACATCGTCCTTGGTAAGCGTTCGGATGGCGCGCAGCACCTGCACCTTCTCGTCGATCAAATCGTCGGCAGAGCGGCCGACCGGCGGCTCCATGGCGAGCAACAGCAGGATGTTGAGCAGATGGTTCTCGATGACGTCGCGGATGCAGCCGACGTCGTCATAGAATTTGCCGCGGCCTTCGATGCCAAAATCCTCGGCCATGGTTATCTGCACGCTCTCGACGAAGTTGCGGTTCCAGATCGGCTCGAGGAAAGCGTTGGCGAAACGGAAATAGAGCAGGTTCTGGATCGCTTCCTTGCCGAGATAGTGGTCGATGCGGAAGATGGACTGTTCGTCGAACACCAGGTGCAACACGCGGTTCAGCCAGCGGGCCGACTGCAAATCGTGGCCGAAAGGCTTTTCGACCATCAATCTGGCGCCCCGCGCGGTGCCGGATTGTTCGAGCCCCTGGACGACGGTTTCGAACATGGTGGGCGGCACTGCCATGTAATGCAGCGGCCGCTGCGCCGAGCCGAGCGCTGCCTTCAATCTCTCGAATGTCGCCGGATCTCGATAGTCGCCGCTGACATAGCGCAGCAGCGAGGCGAGCCTGGCGAACACCTTGTCGTCGACGCCGCCCAGCGCATTGACGACGCCGTCGCGGGCACGGTCCACCAGCTTGCCAAGATCCCAGGGATCGAATGCGACGCCGATCACCGGCTCGCTCAGCGTCCCCTTGGCGACCATGTGATAGAGCGCCGGAAATATCTTCTTGTGCGCAAGATCGCCGGTCGCCCCGAAAAGCACCAGCGTGTCGGACCTCTCCTGGCTCATCCCGTCACTCCCGCTCTCACGCCTTCGGCTTTTCGACATGGCCGCCGAAAGCGTAGCGCATGGCGGACAAGAGCTTGTCGGCGAAGGCGGATTCGCCTTGCGAGGAGAAGCGGTCGAACAGCGCCGAGGAGAGCACCGGCGCCGGAACGCCGGTGTCGATCGCGGCCTTCAAGGTCCAGCGGCCTTCGCCGGAATCGGAGACGCGGCCGCCGAACTGGGCGAGCGACGGATCGTTCTTCAGCGCGCCGGCGGTGAGATCGAGCAGCCAGGAGCCGATGACGCTGCCGTGGCGCCAGACTTCGGCCACGGCGGGCAGGTCGATGTCGAACTGATAGTATTGCGGGCTTTCGAGCGGGCTGGTTTCGGCGTCCGCCGTGCGGGCGCGCTTGCCGGCATTGGCCGATTTCAGGATGTTGATGCCCTCGGCGTAAGCGGCCATGACGCCGTATTCGATGCCGTTATGAACCATCTTGACGAAATGGCCGGCGCCGCTCGGCCCGCAATGCAGATAGCCGTAAGGCGCGGTTCCTGCGTCCTTCGGCGGATTGGAGCCCGGGTCGGCGCCCGGCGCCAGCGTGGCGAAGACCGAATCCAGGTGCTTCACGGCGTCGTCGGGGCCGCCGATCATCAGGCAGTAGCCGCGCTCCAGCCCCCAGACGCCGCCGCTGGTGCCGACATCGACGAAATTGATGCCCTTGGTCGCCAGCTTCGCGGCCTGGTCGACGGCGTCGTGATAATAGGAATTGCCGCCGTCGATGATGATATCGCCCGGCTCCATCAGCGCCGCAACCTGGTCGACGATCCTGCCGGTGATCGCCGCCGGCAGCATCAGCCAGGCGCAGCGCGGCTTGGCGAGCTTGGCGACGAACTCCTCCAGCGAGGCGGCGCCGATGGCGCCGTCCTTGACCATGCCGGCGACACTTGCCGAATTGATGTCGTAGACGACGCATTCGTGGCCGTCGCGCATCAGGCGGCGCACCATGTTGGCGCCCATCCTGCCCAGTCCCATCATTCCGATCTGCATGGTGTTATCCTAATAGCTTGAGGAAAGAACCTTACTGGCTATCCGAAGGATCGATGCCGACGGTGAAGTCGACATTCTCCCAACGGCTCGCTTCGGGCCAGAAAAATGTGAAGACGACCGTCGATCCCGGCTGCAGGCCGGCGACATCCAGGTCAACCAGGTGGACGCCGAAGGCGTTCTCCACCGTGTTGTCGTCGTGCACCGTCAGCCACTTGTCGCTACTCCAGTGAACCACGCCGCGCGCCGCAAGTTCCACGCGCAGGAGCTTGCCGGCGGGAAGCGAGCGGATCTTGTTGTTGAAGCGCCATGTCCTGAACGGCGACACGGTCTTGCGCTCGATGTAGCGCTCGACGCCCTGCGGCGGCATGTCGAAGACCTTGCCGTCGCGCAGCGAGCGCAGCAGCTTGATATGCTCGGCATGCGCCCAGACCAGCGGCATGGCGCTGCCCGATGGCGCGCCGAGCCGCAATTCGCGCTCCGGCAGGTCGGGTCTGTCCCACACCTGCTCCGGCAGCAGGCCGCCTGCACCGGCAGAGCGCTCGAAGATCTCGAGCAGCTCGGCCGCTTTGCCGGGTCGCCCCGCGGCCAACTCGTAATGCGCGCGCTCGCCGGCGAGCAGCGGCCAGGGCCGGCCCTGGCCGGTGCCGTCGAAGGGCGAGCCGTCCTCATGCTCGCCATAGCCGTCGCCGGAATAGCGGTACCAGAGCGGGCCCTGCGGCAACTCGCAGCGCAGAAGCGCGTCGATGGCTTTGACGGTGTTGACGATGCGCGTATCGTCGGCGGCTCTCAGCCCGAAGCGGACCAGCGCCAGCGCATCGGGACTTATGATGGCCTCGGCCGGCCGATGGCTATCGCCGGGCGGCCGGTTCTTGATCGGCACGAAACCGTCCTTCGGCGAAGCGGCGCCAGCACGGTCGGGCGGTGCGATGCGGACATAGTAGCCGTCGACGCCCTCCCTGGCGCAGAGTTCGGTGCCGGTGACATAGGTCCAGCGCTCGATCTGGTCGTTCCAGCAATCGGCCGTCTCGCGCAGATAGTTTGCCGGCTCTTTTTTGTCGCAAGCATCCAGCATGTCAGCCGCCGCAAGCAGCGCCGCGATCTCGACGCCGAGCGTGAACGGGCTGTAGCCGGCGTCCTCTTCCCAGCGGTCCTCGCCGGTGACCGGGCCGTTGCGCACCACATAGGAAGCCGCGCTTTCGATCATGGCTAGGAAGTCGTCGAGCTTCGCGCGCGGCAGATGACCCGCGCGGCGGAGCGCGTCGGCAAGCAGCAGCGGAAAGGCGCATTCGTCCATCTGAATGCCAGGCCAGTAGGGCGTGCCGCTCGCCCAGCAGTTCTGCGGCCAATGACCGTCCGGCTGTTGGATCGAGCGGAGATAGGTGAGAATATCGAGCGCCTGCCAGGCGTCGCCGGCTGCAAGGAAGCCCCCGCCGTTTCGACCAGGTCGCGCGGCCAGACCAGATGGTAGCCGCCGAGATCGTCGTCGCCCTTGTTGAAGCCCCAGGGGATCGAAAGACTGGCGACTGCGGCTCCAGGCCTGGCGATCGACAGATGCGAGGCAAGCACCGCGGTACTGACGCGGTAGGTATTCAGGCCGGAGGCGGCTTGCCTGTCGAGCGTCTCCAGGCCGGACTGAAATTTCCGCCAGCTGGCGGCATAGGTTTCGGCGGCCGCATCGAAACCGTCCTTCAGGCTGGCCAGCGCGGCTTCAGCCGCCTCTTCCTGCGAGGCGCCGAAGCCGAGCGCCAGCAATGCGGTGCCCTTGCCTGTCGAGAAGCCGATCTCGCCGGTCAGCGCCACATTGCCATCCTCCGCGCGCTGAGCGGCAGGATCGAGCGCGCCGCTATTCCGCAGCTGCTGCCAGCCGTCGGAGAAACCGACATAGCCGGCCGAGCAGGCGCCCCAGGGCAGCGAGGCGGCAAGCGCGAGCGAGACGCCGCGGCCTGACGCAAAGAGGATACGCTGCCCCTTGTGCTCGCCGAGCCAGGCGGTGTTGCCCATGCCGCGATTGACGAGATGCGGCGCGAGCAGCGCGTAGACCTGGTAGTCCGAGGCTGAGCCTTTGAGCGCCGCGAATGTAATTTCCTGCAGCAGAACGGGCCGTTTCGAATCCGTAACAATGCGCTTTTCAATCCGATAGGAGCCATTGACCGCCGTGTTGACCAGGCGATAGCCGGGGACGCCGGCTTCAAATGGCTCGACAAGGTGGGCGGCATCGCGTTTCTCTTCCGAGAAATAGCCACCGGGACCGGTAATGATCAGCCCCAAGTCGCGCGTGCAGGCGCTGTCGAGGCGGGGATAATAGACCTCGTTCAATATGCCGTGACTGATGGTGAACCAAAGCGGGCTGTTCGCTGAAAGCCCGGTGCCGACGCCGCTCTTGGCGCTTGACGTCCAGCGCGCGGGAATTCCCGGGGCGCCCTGAGCAACGGTCGGCGTCACTGCCATCAATTGGCCTCCTGCGGCCGTTCCTAGACCAGGAGCCGGCGGCTTTTCAATCGCCGCACCCGAAGTTGATCGGGCTCGGGTCGCTTGACCCATCGTTGACAGCGGCGCCGTCAAGCGCTCACTATTTCTCGGGCAGGGAGGAACTGCGGAAAACAGGATCGAGGCCGCGCGGCGCGGCTTGGCTGTCGTTCCACGGCATTCATCAGGGGGACAGGGAGGAGACATGTCGGAGGTATCTCCCCAGCTGATCGATCGGCTGCTCGCGATCTCGCGGGCGCTCGCCGGCCATATCGATCCGGGCTCAGCGTTCCGGGCGACAGCGATCGAAATCGGCACGCTCATCCCGCACGACCATATCGATCTGGCGGTGTTGTCGCTCGATGGGCGCATGCATGCCTGCTACGAGGCCGGCTTCCATACCAGCTGGAGCGATCTGGCGCAGCATCCGGTCGAGGGCAGCCCGATCCGGCGCGTGCTGTGGGGCGACACGCCTTATCTTCTGACCGACAACGCGCTTCTCGACGACCGATTCCACTTCGAGGGAGCGTTCGACGGACCGATCTTCGCCGCCAAGCTGCGCAGCCGCATCATCGTGCCGCTGCGGGCACGCGGCAGCGTGATCGGCGCGCTCAACATCAGCCGGCACAAGGCCGGCTGCTACTCGCAAGAGGACGTCGAGGTCGCTCAGCAATGCGCCGACCTCATCGGGCCCTATATGTTCGCGCTGATCCAGACAGAGGAAGCGCGCCGCGCCATGCTCGCCGAAAGCGAGGCGCGCAACCGGGCGGAACTGCTGAGAGTCGGCGCCTCGCAACTGACCGAGGGCATGGAGCGCGAGCGGCGCCGCATGGCCATGGACCTGCACGACCAGACGCTCGCCGACCTTGCCCGCATCGCACGTCAGGTTTCTGCGTTCCGCAGCCGGGGCGTGGCGCGGACGGCCCAGCTTGCCGATCTCGAGCAGGAGGTGGCGGGCTGCCTCGCGGAGCTGCGCCACATCGTCGACGACATGCGGCCGAGCGTCCTGGAACTGTTCGGCCTGCGCGACGCGGTCGAGGCACATCTCAACCGCAGCGTTGCCAGGGCCAAGCCGCCGATCGCGGTGCGCATCGCCGACACCAGCGACGGCAGCGCCGACGGCCTGTCGGAAACGCTTCGCACCGCGCTCTACCGTATCGTGCA
This sequence comes from Mesorhizobium sp. M1A.F.Ca.IN.022.06.1.1, assembly GCF_003952605.1. Classification (NCBI taxonomy): domain Bacteria; kingdom Pseudomonadati; phylum Pseudomonadota; class Alphaproteobacteria; order Hyphomicrobiales; family Phyllobacteriaceae; genus Mesorhizobium; species Mesorhizobium sp. M1A.F.Ca.IN.022.06.1.1. The sequence continues at coordinate 3,367,030 of NZ_CP034455.1, forward strand.
GGAAGCCATCAACAATGCGGTCCGTCATGCCGCGCCAAGCCGCATCGAGGTGCAGCTGGCGTCGACGGCAACCACATTCAACGTGACCGTCACCGACGACGGGCATGGCTGCGGCGCGATCGATCCCGCCGCTCAAGGCGGCATCGGCCACATGCACACGCGAGCGGCCCTTGTCGGGGCGCGGCTGCGTTTCGAGCCGGCCGACCGCAAGGGCGGCACCAGGGTCGTGATCGAGATCGATCGCGAGTCCGCCGAGGCCGAGGCGGCGGCGTGCGGCACCGCGATAACCGAAGCTCAGCCGGTGGCGGAGGCAGTCTGATGCTGGTCATGATCGCCGAAAATGACGGGCTGCACCGCACCTTCGCGCGGCGGACCGTCGAGCAATTGTGGCCCGGCGATGTCGAGGTGATCGAAGCCGGCGACGGCGAGGACGCCATCAATCTTGCGGCGGAACGGCAGCCGCCGCATGTCGTGCTCGACCTGCAACTGCCCAAGGCGACCGGAATCGAGGTGGCGCGCGCCATCTGGAGCCAGCGCGCCGGCACGCATATCCTGTTCTGGTCCAACTTCGCCGACGAGGCCTATGTGCGCGGCGTGGCGCGCATCGTGCCGCCGGGGTCGGTCTATGGCTATGTGCTGAAATCGGCGACGGAAGAAGGCATGCGCTCGGCGCTGCGGGGCGTGTTCCGCGAGGGGCATTGCATCATCGACCGCGAGATCCGCGGCATCCAGCACCGCGTCCAGGACCGGTTCGAGGGCATCACCGACGGCGAATATGAAAGCCTGATCGACATCGCGCTCGGCCTCACCGACCGAGCGATCGCGGCGCGGCGCGGCCTGTCGATCCGCGGCGCGCAGAGCCGCATCAAGCATGTCTATGAGAAGCTCGGAATAGTGCCGCCGGAGGAAGGCGTTGGCGAGGCGTCGGTGTTCAATTCGCGCACCCGCGCGATCTATCTGGCCATGGCGCGCGGCCTGATCAACATCGACGCGCTGCGGCGCGAGCAGGAGCAGCTCGACGCCTGGCTCGCGCAGGCAACGCCGTTGCAGGAGCAGTAAGCCCCGCGATGGGTGAACAGGCTCAGCTTGAATGCTGATTGCTCTTGGCCCTCAGAACGATCGGCTCGGTCTCGATCAATCGAAGCGACCTGACCATATCAGCCGTCCGCGCCTTGTATTTGAGAAAGTGCGGCGCGGTCAGGTGGGCGTGGTAGGCGGAATGATCGACGTAGCATTCGATGACGCGCACCGTTTCGGGCGAACCCTTTTATCGAGACCGCGTGCAGGAACAACACGCCGGGCTCGTTCTGCACCGAGGCCTCGATCTCTTCGGCGAGCAAGGCCCTGAAGATGTCGAGCTGGAAGGCATCGATCTCCAGCTCCGCAATCCGTACGATCGGCCTGCCGCATCTCTCCGCCATCAATGGTTCTCCTGTCTGCAGCCGCGGATGCCGGCGCCGACTGTGCAAAACCACAGTCGGTGCTGCGCTTAGACCGCTATCGCCCAGTCCGCGTCCCGACTAGCTTTTGTCCTACAAAAACAAAAATCACGGGGAAGCGCTCATGCCGTTCGTCAGCATACGGATACTCGAGGGTCATTCGCAAAAGCGCAAGAACGAGATCTCTCGCCGGGTCACCGAGGCGATCAGCGAGGTCGCCGGACTGCCCATGGACGCGATCTGGGTGGTGATCGAGGACGTGCCGGGCAGCGACTGGTTCGTCGCCGGCAAGCCGGTGCGGGAACCCAAGAGCCCGTGATGTCGATCCCGGCGCGCGCCCGTCATTCCGGCTTTGATGACGTCGTCGGCAATGCGGCGATGGAGCGGCTCGCCACCGGCTACGGCTTCATCGAAGGTCCGGTGTGGCATCCCTATGAGAAATGGCTGGTCTTTTCCGATATTCCGCAAAGCCGCATGTACCGGCGCAGCGCTTCCGGCGAAATCGCGGCGTTCCGCGACCCGAGCCACATGGCCAACGGCAACACGCTCGACCGGCAGGGGCGGCTGGTGACCTGCGAGCACGCCAGCAGCCGCGTTACCCGCGCCGAGCCGGGCGGCACCACGACCGTTCTCGCCACGCATTACCAGGGCAAGCAGCTCAACAGCCCGAACGACATTGTCGTTGCTACTGGAGGCTCGATCTATTTCACCGATCCGACCTACGGCCGAGCGGAATTCTACGGCGTGCCGAGGCCGCAGGAACTGTCCTACCAGGGTGTCTACCGGATCGACGGCGACGGCGCCGGGCTGACGTTGCTTGCCGACGATTTCGCGCAGCCCAACGGGCTCTGCTTCTCGCTCGATGAATCGCGGCTCTTCGTCAACGATACCACGCGTGGCCACATCCGTGTGTTCGGCGTCGAATCCAATGGTGACCTCAATGGCGGCGCCGTATGGGCTGTGACCGAGGGCGATGCGCCAGGCGCGCCGGATGGAATGAAGATCGACAGCCGCGGCAACCTCTATTGCACCGGCCCGGGCGGCATCCATGTCTTTGACGCGTCGGGCGATCTCCTCGGCGTCATCGCGACGCCGGAAGATTGTGCCAATTTCACCTTCGGCGACGAGGACCTGCGGAGCCTCTACATCGCCGCGTCGACGTCGCTCTACCGGCTGAGGGTACGGGTGCCGGGATTGAGGCTGTTTTGAGCGGGAACGTTCGCGCTCAGATCGGATGGGAGTGAAGCCGGCCCGCAGGGGCCGGTGGGAAGTGCAGCAGTCAACACATCTGGGAGGATAATGACATGAAGAAACTACTGGTCTTGAGCGCCTTTGCAGCCATGCTCGCCTCGGGCACCGCGCTTGCCGACACGAGCGGCAAGAAGATCGCCTTCTCCAACAACTACGCCGGCAATTCGTGGCGCCAGGCGATGCTCGACAGCTACGCCATCGTCACCAAGAAAGCGGTCGAGGACAAGGTGGTGGCGGCGGCGGATGTCTTCACCACCGCCGACAAGGAAGTGCCGACGCAAGCCGCGCAGGTGCAGAACCTGATCCTGCAGGGCTATGACGCCATTGTCATCAACGCCGCCTCGCCGGATGCGCTGAACGGCGCCATCAAGCAGGCCTGCGACGCCGGCATCGTCGTCGTTTCCTTCGACGGCATCGTGACCGAGCCTTGCGCCTACCGCGTCGTCGTCGACTTCAAGGACATGGGCAGGCAGGAAGTCGAGCAGATGGCCAAGTTCCAGCCGAAGGGCGGCAATTTGCTGGAAATCCGCGGGCTGGCAGGCACCTCGATCGACGATGCCATCCACGCCGGTATCCTCGAAGGCGTCGCCGCCCATCCCGAGTTCAAGATCGTCGGCTCGGTGACCGGCGACTGGGACCAGACCACGGCGCAGAAAGCGGTGGCGACCATCCTGCCGTCGCTGCCGGAGATCGTCGGCGTCGTCGACCAGGGCGGCGACGGCTACGGCGCCGCGCAAGCGTTCGCCGCCGCCGGCAAGCCGCGTCCGACCATCATCATGGGCAACCGTCAGGACGAGCTGAAGTGGTGGAAGGAGCAGAAGGACAAGGACGGCTACCAGACCTGGTCGGCCTCGATCGCGCCCGGCGTGTCGACGCTCGCCTTCTGGGTGGCGCAGCAGGTGCTCGACGGCCGCAAGGACGTGCCGCACGATCTGCTGGTGCCGTATCTCGCCTTCACCCAGGACAATTTCGAGGCCGCGCTGCCGAAGATCAAGGAAGGCGGCGTCGCTACCCACGAATACACCCAGGAAGACGCGATCGCGGCCATCAAGGCCAACATCAAGCAATAGCGGCGCGACGTTGCCAGCCGCATCGCCGACCGGATATCGTTGAGGATGCTCCAGGCTATTGCAGACATCGTCAGGCTGGACGGCGCCGAAAAGCACTTCGGCGCCGTCCGCGCGCTCAACGGCGTCGACTTCCATGTCGGCGCCGGCGAATGCGTCGGGCTGGTCGGGCACAATGGCGCCGGCAAGTCGACGCTGATGCATATGGTTGCGGGCACGCTGCGGCCCGATGGCGGGCAGATCGCGGTGCGCGGCAACCAGGAAGCGAGCTATTCCGTGGCGCGCGCGCTCGAGCTCGGCATACGCTGCGTGTTCCAGGAGCTGTCGCTCTGCCCAAACCTCAGCGTCGCCGAGAACACGCGCATCAACCATCCCTCGCTCAGCGGGCTCGGCTGGCGGCGCAAGGCCGCCGATCTCATCCAGGCCAAGCTCGACGAGATCTTTCCCGACCACGGCATCGCGGCGGACGACATTGCCGGCGATCTTTCGATCGGACGCCGGCAGATGGTCGAGGTGGCGCGCGCCTTCACGCTGACCCGCGAGCCGCTGCATCTGGTCATCCTCGACGAGCCGACCTCGTCGCTCGATGCGCATACGGCCGGCCAGCTGCTTTCATTCGTGCGCCGCTTCGTCGCCGCGGGCGGCAGCTGCATCCTGATCTCCCATGTGCTGGGCGAGGTGCTGCAGAATGCCGACCGCATCGTGGTGATGCGCGACGGCAAGGTGGTCGCCGCCGACGCCGCAAGCGCGTTCGACCGGGACAAGCTGGTCGCCGCGATGGGCGGCGCCGGGGAACATCAGAAGGCCGCCGCCGAGACCCGCAAGGTCGCGGTTGGGGCTCTCAGGGTGCGGGCGCGCCCGGCGCGGCAGCAGGATGGCAAGGAGCTTGTCGCCCGCGCCGGCGAGATCATCGGCCTTGCCGGACTCGCGGGGCATGGCCAGACGGACCTGCTGCTCGCGATCTTCTCGGCCGCCTCGCGCGCCAGGGCCGGCATCGAAGTGACGGCGCCGGTGGCGCTGGTCGCCGGCGACCGCCAGGCGGACGGTATCTTCGCCCAATGGTCGATCGCCCAGAACATCGGCATCCGCTCGCTTCAGCGCCTGCGCGACGGCCTGCTGATCTCGCCGCAGCGCGAGGCGGAGCTGGCCGAATTCTGGAAGAAGAAGATCGGCATCCGCACGCCGGACATGAACAACAACATCTATTCGCTGTCGGGCGGCAATCAGCAGAAGGCGCTGTTTGCGCGCGCGCTCGGCTCCGATGCCGAGATCGTGCTGATGGACGATCCGATGCGCGGCGTCGACATCGGCACCAAGCTCGAAGTCTACGACCTCGTGCGCGAGGAAGCCGGAAAGGGCCGCACCTTCCTCTGGTACACGACCGAAACCGAAGAGCTCGACAATTGCGACCATGTCTATGTCTTCAAGAACGGCCGCATCGTCGCCAATCTTGGACGCGACGAACTGACGGAGGAGAAGATCATCCAGTCCTCGTTCGGCGACACGGCCTGAGATGACGGCGATCGCTCCCGGCACGCTCCCCAAATCCTCCCGCGGCAGCGCGGCCCGCGCACGCATGCTGCGCAGCCTGCTGCCGGCGCTGTCGCTGGCGCTGGTGTTGATGGCCATCGCCTGGCTCAACCCGCGCGCCATCAGCTATTTCGGCTTCAACCTGATGCTGAACCTGGCGATCCCGATCGCGCTGGCGACGATCGCGCAGATGTTCGTCATCGCCGGCAATGAGCTCGATCTGTCGATCGGCACTTTCGTCGGCTTTGTCGGCTGCGTCACCGCCACCTGGCTCAGGGATGCGCCGCTCATCGGTGTCGCTGTGCTGCTCGGTTCAATCGGCTTCTACGCGCTGCTCGGCGCGCTGATCCATCTGCGCAACCTGCCCTCGATCGTGGTGACGCTCGGCATGAGCTTCGTCTGGCAGGGGCTGGCTATCCTTATCCTGCCGAAGCCGGGCGGCAAGGCTCCGGACTGGCTGCTGGCGATCATGTCTTTCAAGCCGCCCTATATCCCGTTCCCTATCCTGGCGGCATTGCTCATCGCGGCGATCGTGCATTTTGGCCTGATGCGCACTTCATATGGCGTCATCCTGCGCGGTTCCGGCGGCAATGCCGCGGCGCTCAGGCGCGCCGGCTGGTCGCTGCTCAAGACAAAGATCGTGCTCTTCGCGTTGACCGGCCTGTTCGGCGTGCTTTCCGGCATGGCGCTGATCGGCATCACCACTTCGGCCGACGCCAATATCGGCAACGGCTACACGCTGCTTTCGATTGCCGGCGTCATCCTTGGCGGCGGCGAGTTCGTCGGCGGCCGGGTGTCGCCGATCGGCGCGGTCATCGGCGCGCTGACGCTGGCTTTGGCCGCCTCGCCGCTCTTGACCTTCATGCACATCCCGCCCGATTGGCAAGTGGCCGCCAATGGCGCGATCCTGATCATCGTGCTGGCGGCCCGGGTGCTGATCAGCCGCAGGGAGAGGTGAACGATGACCTCGGTCCGGATGCTGCTTGAAAAACCCTGGCTCTGGTCCTTCGTCGGCGCCGTTCTCGTGTGGGTGGCAACCGTCGCCTTCACCGGCGGCTATGGCGCCGGCGGCATGGTCACGGCGGCACTTTCGCTTGCCGTCTTCACCGTCATCGTCGGCGTCGGCCAGATGTTCGTCATCACGCTCGGCCCCGGCAATGTCGACCTGTCGCTGCCCGCCAATATCGGACTGGCGAGCGCGGTGGCGATGAAGGTTATGGGCGGCAGCGATTCGATGATCGTCGTCGGGCTGTTGGCGGCGCTCGCCTGCGGCGCGGCGATCGGCGCCATCAACTATCTGCTGATCTGGGCGCTCAGGATTCCGCCGATCATCGCGACGCTGTCGGCGAGCTTCATCATCCAGTCGGTCGACATCAGCTACGGGCGCGGCCTGCAGATCAAGCCGCCGCCGGGCTTTGCCGATTTTACCAACTGGCAGGTGCTGGGGATCCCGGTGCTGGCGATGCTGACGGTGGTCTTCACCATCGCCGCGGCGCTGGCGCTGCAGCGCATGATCTATGGCCGCTCGGTGCTGGCGATCGGGCAGAACATCCGCGCCGCCTGGCTGGCCGGCGTCAATGTCGGCCGCATCCGCTTCCTCACCTACACGCTTTGCGGCGCGCTCGGTGGCATCGACGGCGCGCTGCTTGCCGGCTATTTCCGCGGCGCCAATGTCGATATCGGCAATGAATATCTGCTCGCCTCCATCGCGGTCGTCGTCATCGGCGGCACCTCGGTCGCCGGCGGCAAGGCCAACGTGCCCGGCGTCTGGGGCGCCGGCCTGTTCCTGGTGCTTTTGCTCACCATGCTCAACACCTTCGGCGTCAGCGCCGGCGTGCGGCTGGTGCTGACCGGGCTGATCATCGTCGGGGTGATCACGGCGGCGGGTGGCGAGAAGGCTGTGCGGTGACAAGTCGCGAGGAGGGGGTCGCTCTGCGGGGTCTCTCCAGCCAAATTTGACCATGTGGACAAAGGTCGGGCGTCGTTCCATAGTCCTCCCGTCTGACATGTTTTGAACGGCCGGCTCGACACGGTCGTCGAGCAGAGGGGATTTCAATGGAAAACGATCATCGCAAAACGCAACGCGCCGGCCTGTCGCGGCGCAATGTGCTGGAACTCGGCGCCCTCGGGCTGACCGCGGCGGCGCTGCCCGGCGTGGCCTTCGCCAAGGACAAGAAGCTGAAGGTGGCGGCGATCTTCGCGACGCCGATCGAGGAGCCCTGGGACAACCAGATCCATGTCGCCCTGCAGAAGGCCGAGAAGGAGCTGGGCATCGAATACAAATGGTCGGAGAAGGTGCAGACCGCCGACTTCAGCCGCGTGATGCGCGAATATGCGCAAGGCGGCTACCAGTTGGTGCTGGGCGACGCCTTCGCCGCCGAGCGCGAATCGCGGCGCACGGCAAAACAGTTCCCGAAGACGGCCTGGCTGTTCGGCTCCGGCGCCGGGCCTGCGGAACCCAATTTCGGCGTCTTCGACAACTGGATCCACGAGCCGGCCTATCTCTCCGGGCTGATCGCCGGCAAGATGTCGAAGTCGGGCACGATCGGCGCTGTCGCGGCAATGGGCATTCCGGAAGTGAACCGGCTGGTCAACGCCTTCTTCGCCGGCGCCAAGGAGGTCAATCCAAACATCAAGCGGAAGGTCGCCTTCATCGGCTCCTTCTTCGATCCGCCGAAGGCCAAGGAGGCCGCGATCGCGCAGATCGATGCCGGCGTCGACGTCATCTATGCCGAGCGTTTCGGCGTCATCGAAGCGGCGGTCGAAAAGAAGATCTACGCCATCTCCAACATGTCCGACCAGTCGAGCCTCGGACCCGACACGGTGATCACCGGCCCGGTATGGAACATGTATCCGACGGTCGAGCAGGCGATCAAGCTGGTCAAGGCGGGCGTCTTCACCGCGCAGGACTATGGCGACTTCTCGCGCATGGCCAAGGGCGGCTCCGATCTCGCCCCGTATCACAAGTTCGACAAGACGCTGCCGGCCGAGGTCAAGGATCTGGTCGCCAAGAAGAGAGCCGAGATCCTGGAAGGCAATTTCCGCGTCGACGTCGACGAGAACACGCCGGTGTCGGATTGAGCGCAGTTTACCCTCCCCCTCGAGGGGAGAGGGGTGCAGAGCGAAGCGAGGCGGGAGGGGTCGTCTCAACCGCTCGACCTTGACGACTGAAGATGGAGCGCGTCGCGGGCGACCCCACCCGGCCCTGCAGGCCACCCTCCCCTCGAGGGGGAGGGATATTAGGAGCATCCTTGCCCGTCCCACTGATCGAAATGCGCGGCATCACCAAGAGCTTCGGCGCCGTCAAGGCGAACGAGGGCGTGGATCTCAGCGTCGCCCCCGGCGAGATCCTTGGCCTGCTCGGCGAGAACGGCGCCGGCAAGACGACGCTCATGAACGTGCTGTTCGGCGCTTATGCGCCGGATGCGGGCGAGATCCTGGTCGAGGGCAGGCCGGTCGCCATCCAAAATTCGGCCGATGCACTCGCGGCCGGCATCGGCATGGTGCATCAGCATTTTCATCTGGCGCCGCGGCTGACGGTGCTGGAAAACCTCTTGATCGGCATTGCCGGCAAGTCCGGCCGCATCGACCGCACGGGCGGGCTGGCGCGGCTGAAGGAGATCGGTCGCCAACATGGCTTGCATCTCGATCCCGGCCTGCCGGTCTCGGCGCTCTCGATCGGCGAGCAGCAGCGGCTGGAAATCATCAAGGCGCTCTTTCGCGGCGCCAGGCTCCTGATCCTCGACGAGCCGACGGCGGTGCTGGCGCCCAGCGAGGTCGATGGCCTCTTCGCCGCGCTGCGCTCGATGGCGGCGCAAGCGCTCGGCATCATCTTCATCTCGCACAAGCTCAACGAAGTCAGGGCGCTCACCCATCGCTGCGTCGTGCTCCGGCATGGCAAGGTCGCCGGCCGGGTCGATTATCCGGCAGGAACCACCTCGGCCGAGATGGCCAAGCTGATGTGCGGCCACGAAATCATGCCGCCGATCAAGGAGGTTTCGACGCCGGGCGCGCCCGTGCTGACGCTCGACGGCATCTCCACCTCAAGCCATGGCGGCACGCCGCTGCGCGAGGTCTCGCTCTTCGTCCGCGCCGGTGAGATCCTCGGCGTTGCCGGCGTCTCCGGCAATGGCCAGCGGGCGCTGGCTGATGTGATCTCCGGCATGCTGTCGCCGAGTGCCGGTTCGATGACGATAGCCGGCAAAGCAGTTGCGCAATTTTCGCCGCGCGAGCTGCAGGCGCTCGGCCTTGGCCGCATTCCGGAGGACCGGATGACGACCGGGCTGGTCACCAACCTGCCTTTAGCCGACTCCATGGTGCTGCCCCGCATCGGCACCGAGGCCTTCAGCCGCATGGGGCTGCTCGATCCGGTGGCGATCCGCGCCTTCGCCGAAGCGCAGATCAAGGCCTATGACATACGCTGTCCCGGGCCCATGACGCGCGCCGGCGCGCTTTCCGGCGGCAATCTGCAGAAGGCGCTTTTGGCGCGCGAGCTCGCCTTCGACCCGAAGGTGCTGATCGTTTCGCAGCCGACGCGCGGCCTCGACATCGGCGCTGCACGGTTCATCCACGAAAAATTCCTGGCCATGCGGGCGAAGGGTTGCGGGATCATCGTGATTGGCGAGGATCTCGAGGAATTGCTGATGCTCTGCGACCGCATCACGGTGATGTATGAGGGTCGCATCGCCGGCACGCTTTCCGGCCCGGAGGCCACCGTCGCGAGGCTTGGGCTGCTGATGACCGGCGCGGAGGGGAGGGCGTAGAGCTATGGAATTGCCTCGGGAGCACGCCTGATGTTCCGTCTCGAAGTCCGCAGCTCGACGCCGGCCTGGTTCAATCTCGCACTGCCGCTACTCGCCATCGCCGTCGCGCTGGTTTTGTGCAGCGGTCTCATCGCCGTCGCCGGCGCCGGTGTCATCGAGGCCTATGGCGTGATGCTCTCGGCCTCGCTCGGCGACAGCTACGCAATCACCGAGACGCTGGTGCGCGCCGCGCCGATGATCTTCACCGGCCTTGCGGTGGCGATCGCCTTCCGCGCCAAATTCTGGAACATCGGGGCCGAAGGCCAGCTGCTGGCCGGCGCGGTTGCGAGTTGTGCCGTAGGCGCCATCCCGATGCCGGGACCGCTCGCCATCCTGCTGATGGCGCTGGCCGGCGCGGCGGCCGGCGCCCTCGTCGCGCTGGTGCCGGCGACGTTGCGCGTCAAATTCAAGGTCGACGACGTGGTCAGCTCGCTGCTGCTCAACTCGGTCATCTATTACGCGCTGATGGCGCTGATCGAGGGGCCGTGGAAGGACACCTTTTCCGGTTATCCGATCTCGCCGCCAATCGAGGATTCCGCCTATTTCCCGGTGCTGATCGAAGGCACAAGGCTTCATATCGGCGTCGTCGTGGCGCTGATCGCAGCGCCCGTTTGCTGGTTCCTGATCGCGCGCACCACGCTCGGCTTCCGCATCCGCGTCACCGGCGAGAATGCGGAGGCGGCCCGCTATGGCGGCATCAATACACAGCGCGTGCTGCTCTCCACCGCGCTGCTTTCCGGCGCGCTGGCCGGACTGGCCGGCGTCGGCGAGGTTGGTGGCGTCCATTTCCAGGTGATGAGCGACATCTCGCCGGGCTACGGCTATTCCGGCATCGTCGTCGCGATGCTCGCCAGGCTCAATCCGCTCGGCGTCGTGCCGGCCGCGATCTTCCTTGCCGCGGTCATGACCGGCGCCGAGGCGATGTCGCGCGCGACCGGCGTGCCGGCCTTCCTCAGTGAGGTCATCCAGGGTACGGCGCTGCTTGCGATGCTGGTGGCGCTGCTCTTCACCGCCTATCGCATCCGCCGCGTGGGGGCGCCCGCATGAGCGCGGTGTTCGAGCAGATTTTTCAGGTCGGCTTTCTCGCAGCCATCATCCGCATCGCCACACCGCTCGCCTTCGCCACGCTCGGCGAGATGTTTTCCGAGCGGGCCGGTGTGCTCAATTTGGGCATCGAAGGCATCATGCTGTTGGCGGCCATGGCCGGCTTCACCGCCGCGAGCCTGAGCGGCAGCCTGTGGCTGGGCGTGCTGGTGGCCGTGCTTGTCGGGGCGGCGATGGGCGCGGTGCATGGGCTGTTCACGGTGGTCTTGGGCCTCAGCCAGCATGTCTGCGGCATCGGCGTGACGCTGTTCTGCTCTGGGCTCGCCTATTTCCTCTACCGACTGATCTTCGGCCAGCAATCGGTGCCGCCCAGCATCAAGGGCTTTCAGCCGGCGCCGATCCCCCTGCTGTCGGACATTCCGATCCTGGGTCCGGCGGTGTTCAACCAGTTCACGCTGGTTTATCTCGCGATCATCGCCGTTCCGTTTGCCGCCTTCGTGCTCTACCGCACGCCCTGGGGGCTGTCGGTGCGCATGGTCGGCGAGAACCCGCGCGCGGCGGATTCCGCCGGCGTCAGCGTGATCGCCACGCGCTTCCAGGCCGTGATCCTCGGCGGCGCGCTGATGGGTCTTGCCGGCGCCTTTCTCACCATGGCGCAGTTCAACGCCTTCACCTTCGGCGTGGTGTCGGGGCGCGGCTGGGTGGCGATCGCGCTGGTGGTGTTCGGCCGCTGGGACCCGTGGCGTTCGGCGGGCGCGGCATTGCTCTTTGCCTTCGTCGACGCGCTGCAGCTCAGGATGCAGGCCAGCGGCCTCGGGCACATCCCTTACGAAGCCTTCCTGATGCTGCCCTTCATCTTCACCATCGTCGCCATGGCCTTCATTTCGCGCAACGCGGTCGCGCCTTCGGCGCTGCTGAAGCCGTTTCGACGCGAGGAACGGTAGGTAGATTCTTTCCTCTCCCCCGATCGCCGGGGTAGAGGAAGGGCGCCAAGCTTGGGACGCCTCAGATCGCCGTGAAGGCGTTGTCGACGAAGAGATGCGCGCCGTTGACGAAGCTCGATTCGTCGCTCGCCAGGAACAGCGCCGCCTTGGCCACTTCCTCCGGCTCGCCGATGCGGCCCTGTTGCGCGGCCATGGCGGCATCGGAAACATCGACGCCGAGCTTGCCGAGGTCGGCGACCTCGCGCATTCCGTGCGGCGTGCGGATGAAGCCGGGACAGATGGCATTGCAGCGGATGTTGCGATCGCGGAACTCCACCGCGATGGCACGCGCGAACATGTGGCAGGCGCCTTTAGTGGTGTCATAGAGCACTTCGTTCGGCGTCGCCGCCACCGCCGAGATCGACGAGGTGCAGACGATCGAGCCGCCGCCGGCGGCGATCATGCCCGGCAGCACCGCGCGCGTCATCAGGAACATCGAACGCACATTGACGGCGTGCAGCCAGTCCCATTCCTGCAGAGTCGTCTCCAAGAAGGGTTTAATCACAATGGTGCCGGCGTGGTTGAACAGCACGGTCACCAGCCCGAATTTTTCCGCGGCCGCCTTTGCCGCCGCCTCGACCTGCGCCTCGTCGGAAACGTCGGCTACGAAATGCTCGGCGACATGGCCGCGCGCGCGGATCGCCGCGGCGGTCTTGCCGGCGGCCTCGCCATTGCGGTCGATGATCGCAACCTTGGCGCCTTCGGCGGCAAACAGCTCGGAAGCCGCTCCACCCATGCCCGTCGCGCCACCCGAGATGATGGCGACTTTGCCCGCCAGCCTTCCACCCATGTTTTTCTCCCTGAGTCCTGTGAGACTATTTTGATGCTATCCCCTCGCGTACCGAGTAGCCAAGCGCTTGAACGAGGCCGTTTGCCGCCGAAAAAGCCGGAGCTACAGGCATTTTGTCGGATCCTCCGGTGGCGCATCCCCGCACTTTTTCGATCTCGGCTGAGAATAAACGCCCCTCAAGTTGCCGTTTCCGAGGACGTCCTTCCAAAAACCGGCGAAAAATAGCACTCGACAAAGTCTACTATCTTTATAGATTAATGGCCGAGACGGAGGTTCGACCATGACCTACATGCAGAATGCTCAGCGCAAGGGCCAGAGGCTGACCGCCGACCAGAGCTGGAGGCCCGCCTATGGCGGAACCTTCGCCTATCTCGTTTTCGCGCTGGCATTCGTGTTCACCGGCGCGGTGGTGCTTGGGATCATCCCCTGACAGAGCCGGGGCCTACGGCCCCGCCGTCCAAAAATCTGAGTTGGAGTAACCGGAGAAGATAACTGGCCGAGCGCCAGGGCGCGTCGGCGCGCCTGCGCGCATTGGATTGTTCGAGGTGGAGCGGGGCAAGCCAACGTGACGGAGGAGATAGCAATGCCGATCGAGTTCACGCATGTTCCCGGTAAGCCTGCGAATGGCAGCTTCTTCTACGATTTCGCCGAGACGGCGACCAAGCTGTCGCTGATCGAGGATGCGGGGTTCCGCAAGCTGGTGATCGACGATCCGGCCGGCCTGCTCGCCAACATGGACATCGCCGCGCAGACGCTCGACCGCACCCCGGCGCTGGAAGTGGTGCTGACGCACTGGGCCGGCGTGGTCGAGCCGACCGTGGCGGCAAGGCAGCTCGCGGCGCTCGACTTGAGAGGCGGCGGCCGCCTGTCGCTCAGGATGCTGAGCGAGCCGCTCCAGGACAGTGATGCCGAGGCGCGGCCGGTCGGCCACAGCGTGGTGTGGCAGCGCATCGACGAATATCTTGTGCTGCTGAAGCGGCTGTGGTCGAACGACGAGCCCTTCGACCATGAAGGCGCCTTCTACAGCGTCAAAGGCGGTTACGTGCCGCGCAAGGGCCCGCATGGCGGCGACCTCACCATCCGGCTCGGCGGCCAGTCCGGCACCGCGCTGAAGGTCGCCGGCCGGCATGCCGATATATTCGAGCTGGCGGCCGGCTCGCCGGACGAAGTCGCGCAGCTGATGCAGCGTGTGCGCGGCGCTGCAGCCGAGCACGGCCGCGCCGGCAGATTGCGCTTCGCGCTTCCCGTCCGCATTCGCCCCGAAGGCTGGTCCGGCGCCTCCGACCACAAGGCGGTCGAGGTCGCGGGGCCGCCGGCGCGGCTTGCGCTCTCGCTGTTGCCCTATGCCGCGCTAGGCATCGAGGAATTCATGATCTGCGGTATCGACCGTCCCAGCGAGATCGCGCGGATCGGCCGCGAGACTGTCACGCTGATCGCGAAATTCGCTGGCGCGGTGCGACGCCGACACCCTGGCGCCAGGAACGTTCGCGTCGCGCTCGTTCACCGGGGCACACCTTCGGTGAAATCGCGGATGGCGGTGAGACCGGCCGCTGCGGCTGCCGGTTTCATCAAGACGGGACATAGTGAAGACATTGATCAAGGTCACTGCGGTTGACATGGCTTGGCTCCATCTGTCCTGGCGGCAACGGCTAACCGTGAAGACGAAAGCGTCGCCGGCAACGGAACGGTGCACGCAAAAAGATTTGTGACCGATGGATTCTTGTGATCCCGAAATCCCGAAATCAATCCCGTTCTTCTGCGATCCGCGACAGCGCGGCGATGACCGCCTCCGAGCTCGCCAGCGCGCCGAAGACGCCGTCCTCGACCGTCACCATATGCAGCGCGGCTTCGTGCGCACGGCCGTCGCCGCTGGCGCAGGCGTCCGCAATCGTCAGGCATTGGAAATTGCGGTCGCAGGCCTCGCGCAGCGTCGTGTGAACGCAGACATCGGTCGTGCAGCCGGTGAACATCAGATGGGTGATGCCGCGCGCCCTCAGCACCAGTTCCAGATCCGTATAGGTGAAGGCGCCGTTACAGGTCTTGTCGACAATGATGTCCTCGGGCCTGACTTCTATGTCGGCGACGATCTGGAAGCCTGGGCTGGAGCGCAGCAGGATATCCGTGCCGTCCAGTCCCGCCCGCTTGCGGCGCCATTTTTCGTAAGCCGTCATATCGGCCATGTCGGCGCGGTAGCCTTGCCTCGTATGGACGATTGCGAGGCCGGCGCGCGCGGCCGCAATCAGCCGATTCACCGTCGGCAGAATGGCCCGCAGCGGCGAAGGGTCATAGCCTTTCCTGGCGAAATAGCCTGTCGGCGACAGGAAATCCTCCTGCAGGTCGATCACGAGCAGGGCGGTGTCTTGCGGCACCAGCCTTCCGTCATAGGGGAAGTCGAACGGGGTCGCCTTGATCATCGCCTGCTGCCTCGGTTGTGGCTGACATGGTGGCCCAGCGACGGCGTCGCAGTCCAGACCTCACGGCGTCCCGGATATTTGATGGTGATGGACATCTTAATAGTTGACTCGCTAACTCATGTTTTCTAGTCAGACGGCATTGGCGTGCAATGATGAAGCGAGGACTAGCCTTGTCCCGGAACAGTCTTTTTGTGGTGCTGGCCGCGTTCGCCATTCTTGCGGCCGGCTCCTTTCTTCCCGACGTCGCGCTGGCGCAGGAGCAGCCGGCACCCGCGGCACCGGCCGCACAAGCGCCCGCTCAGCAGCCCATAACAGCTCCGGCAGCCGTGCAGGCAGCTCAGGCCCCGGCCGCGGCGCAGCCCCCGGCGACGGAGGCACCAACCGCTGCCGCACCGACCGAACCGCGCGTTCAGCCGGCGCCGGGCACTGCCGGGGGCGAAGAGACTTCCGCCATTGCGCTGACGCTGCCGCATGACCTGTCGCCCTGGGGCATGTTCATGAATGCCGACATCGTGGTGAAGGCGGTGATGGTCGGACTTGCTCTCGCTTCTCTGGTCACCTGGACGATCTGGCTCGCCAAGTCGCTGGAGATCCTCGGCGGCAAGCTCAAGGCGCGGCGCGCGGCGAACGCGATCGGCAATGCCGCGACGCTGATGCAGGCTGGCCGCGCGCTCGGCCACAGCGGCGGCCCGGGCGCGCTGCTGGTGCGGGCGGCGGAGGAAGAGCGCGCGCTCTCGGCCGGCGCGTTGGATCACATCTCGGGCGA
The DNA here is from genome assembly GCF_003952605.1 of Mesorhizobium sp. M1A.F.Ca.IN.022.06.1.1. Classification (NCBI taxonomy): domain Bacteria; kingdom Pseudomonadati; phylum Pseudomonadota; class Alphaproteobacteria; order Hyphomicrobiales; family Phyllobacteriaceae; genus Mesorhizobium; species Mesorhizobium sp. M1A.F.Ca.IN.022.06.1.1. Next base: position 3,383,116 of record NZ_CP034455.1, read on the forward strand.
CGGCCTGAAGGAGCGCGTCACCTCGCGGCTGTCGCGCATCGAGGCGGCAGCGTCCCGGCGCATGTCGCGCGGCACCGGCCTGCTCGCCACCATCGGCTCCACGGCGCCCTTCGTCGGCCTGTTCGGCACCGTCTGGGGCATCATGAATGCCTTCATCGGCATCTCGCAGGCGCAGACCACCAATCTTGCGGTGGTGGCGCCGGGCATCGCCGAAGCCCTGCTCGCCACGGCAATGGGTCTGGTGGCTGCGATCCCGGCGGTGGTGATCTACAACGTCTTCGCGCGATCGATAGCCGGCTACAGGCAGATCCTCGCCGACGCCTCGGCAGGCGTCGAGCGGCTGGTCAGCCGCGACCTCGATTTTCGCACGGTGCCGCCGGCAACCGCGTTGGCAGCGGAGTGAGCGGCCAATGGCGGCGCGGATTCGCGAGACGGCCGGCGACGATCTCGAGGAAAGCCACGAGATCAACGTCACCCCGTTCATCGACGTCATCCTGGTGCTTTTGATCATCTTCATGGTCGCGGCTCCGCTTGCGACCGTCGACGTCAATGTCGACCTGCCCGGGTCGACGGCGACGCCGGCGCCACGGCCGGAGACACCGCTGTTCCTGACGCTGAAAAGCGATCTTTCTCTGGCGATCGGCAATGAGGCTGTGCCGCGACCGAGCTTCGCCACCGTGCTCCACAGCCGCACCAAGGGCGACAAGCAGACGCGCATCTTCCTGCGCGCCGACAAGACGGTGGGCTATGGCGAGCTGATGGAGGTGATGAACCTGCTGCGCGCTGCGGGCTACCTCAAGATCGCGCTGGTCGGGCTGGAGACGGCGTCCGGCACCGGGGCTGCGGCCGCGGGCGCCACCTCCGCGCCGGCGACAAGCGGAAGCGCGGCGCAATGACGCAAGCGATCGCCACCTTGTCCACCCAGCCACGCTTCGGCTTCCGCGAAGCCGGTCTGTGGGCAAGCGCGGCCACGGTTATTTTCGCCGCGCATGTCGCGGTCGCTTATGCGGTGCAGAATCTGAGCTTTACCGAGGTGCCGGACGGCGGCGCGCCGCCGGCGCTGGCTGTCGAAATGGCGCCGCTGCCGACGACGCCTGCCGTGCCGGAAGAGGCGGCCATGCTGGACACGGTCGCGCCGGACCAGCCAGATGCGGCGGAGGAGACGGAAAAGCCCGCCGAAGTGAAACCGGTGACCGATCCGGCGCCGGTCGTGAAAAGGGTCGAGCCGGTCGCCGAGCCGCCGGTCGTTTCCGACAAGGCGGCGGAGGCCGAACCGGCGGAGACAGCAGCTGCGCTCAGCGAGCGGCCGCCGCTGGACGAGGTCGTGCCCGACCCTGTCGAGACAGCTACTCCCGACGTCGTCGTTCCGCTGCCGCAGCCAAAGCCTTTCGAGGCGCAGCCGAAGGCAAGCCAGCCCGTCGAGGCGAGGAAAAAAGTGGAAAAGAAGCCGGTCGAAAAGCCGAACCAGAGGAAAAGGGCAAAGGCCGCGCCGCCAAAGGTCGTGACGATGGCCGGCATCGGTGCCAACGCAGGCGCGAAGGCCGCCGCGCCGCAATCCTCCGACTCGGTGTCGCGATCGAGCGTCAGCCCGTCGCGCTGGAATTCCAACTTGGCGGCATGGATCAGGCGGCATACCCGCTATCCGAGCGCGGCGCGCTCCAGGCGCGTCGAGGGCACGCCTACTGTAACCTTCACGGTAGACGTCTCCGGCAGGGTGGTCTCTGCCCGGCTGGCGCAATCCTCGGGCGATCCGGATCTCGATCGCGCCGCGCTCGGCGTGTTGCAGGGCGCGTCGGTGCCGGCGCCGCCGGCCGAACTCGGCGCCCACGTCACCCGCACCGCGCCTTTCGTCTTCAGCCTGCGCGATTAGATGCCCCGCCGCGCCATGCAACTTTGAGGCTTGACTGGCGGGCGGTAGGGAATAGGGTAGCTGCGAACATATCGGCCTCGGTCGCCGGACGGCAAGAATGCCTCGTATGCCTCGCCTGTCGGCGGCGGCTGCGGGGCTTTTTCATTTTTGGGGCATTGCTTGAAACGGCGTATCGAGATCGGCGTCCTCTATTCGCGATCCGGCAGCTACCAGCTCGTCTCGGACGCGTGCCGCACGGGCGCGATGCGGGCGATTGCCGACATCAATGCCGACCGAAGCTGCGGGATCGAGCTGGTGCCGGTCGAACGCGATCCGCAAAGCAATGCCGACCTCTACGCCACGCTTTGCGAGGATATCTTCCGGACCAGCAGCGCCCGCCACGTGATCGGCTGCATTACCTCCTGGAGCCGCAAGGAGACGATCCCTGTGCTGGAGAAGGCGGGCGGCATGCTCTGGTATGCCTGTCCCTATGAGGGGTTCGAGGCCAACGAGCATGTCGTCTACATGCATGCCTGCCCGAACCAGCATCTGGTTCCGCTGATGGCTCATGTCGCGCCGCGTTTCGGCGCCAACGGCTTCCTGCTCGGCTCGAACTATATCTGGGGCTGGGAGATGAACCGCGTCGCGCGCGACCTGATCGCCGACGCTGCGGGCAAGGTGCTCGGCGAGCGCTACCTGCGCATCGGCGAAACCGACGTTTCGCGCCTGATCGATGAAATCCGCGCCACGCGGCCGAATTTCATCCTCAACAACCTCATCGGCACCTCGTCCTATGCCTTCCTGGCGGCATATCGCGACTTGGGACGCGAGAATGCGGCCTTCAAGGCCGATGCCTGCCCGGTCATATCCTGCAATCTCACCGAGGGCGAGTTGCCGGCGATCGGCGAAACGGGCAGGGGCCATTTGTCGGCCGGACCCTATTTCGCGCCGCGCCCGGCTGCCTTCGCCTCGTCCTTCGAGGCGTCCGCCTATGCATCGGTGCAAGTGATGGCGGACGTGCTCTCCGGCGATCCCGACGCCGGCCCGGCGGCGTTCTCAAAAGCCTTCGCCGGGCGCCGCTTCACGACGCGCCTGGGGCCTATCGCAATCGATCCGCACACGCAGCATGCAACCCTGCCGGTGATCATCGGGCGCATCGCCGATGGATTTTTCGAGGTCGTCAGCCGCGAGGAAGAGGTGGCGCCCGATCCCTATCTGTCGCGTTACGACCCGGCGAAGACCTTCGGCCGTCCGCGGCTCAGGGTGGTGTCGTGAGCCGGTCCGAGCGCATCCCCAATCTCGGCGGCGCGCGGGCTTTCGTGCTGCATCGCCCGCACGCGACGGTGCAGGCGATCACCAGGCAGCTGTCGGCGATCGGCCTTGAGGCGGTCGAATGCTGGCCGCAATTGCCGGCAGAGGCGCTTGCCGCGGATTTCGTCTTCTTCGACGCCGATCTCGGCTTCGACGAGCAGTTCCCGTGGCAGCCGGGCGAGGCGCCGATGCCCCTGGTGGCGCTGATCGGTTCGGAAGCGCCGGGCCGCATCGAATGGGCGCTGTCGCAAAAAGCCGACGCGCAATTGTTGAAACCGGTCGGCAATGCGGGCGTGTACAGCGCGCTGCTGATCGCCCGGCAAAGCTTCGAGGCGGGGAAACGGCTGGCCGACGAGATCGCGTCGCTGCGCCAGCGCGTCGGCGAGCGCCAGACCATCGTGCGCGCGGTCGCGGCGCTGTCGAAAGGCAGCGACGACGATCGCGCCTATGCGCAGTTGCGGTCGCTGGCGATGAGCTGGCAGATCAGCGTCGAGGAAGCGGCCCGGCGGATCGTGGCGATGACGGAAAACGAGGATGGCGGTGACCAATCCCATCGCGCCTGATCTCCCGGCGCCGGGCCAAATGCCGGTCAAGCCGCGCGCCGGCGTCTGGCGCCGGCTGCTCAAGCGGCCGCTGGCGCTGCTCGGACTCTTCATCGTCGCCATCGTGCTTGCTGGCGCCATCCTGGCGCCGTGGCTGACCGGCTACGATCCCAACGAGCAGATGTTCGACGGACTGACGCTGGAAGGTTCACCCTTGCCGCCGAACGCCAAGTTCTGGCTGGGCACCGACCTGCTCGGCCGCGACCTGTTGACCCGCATCCTGTTCGGCGCCCGCACCTCGCTGATCATCGGCATCGTCGCCAACGGCGTGGCGCTTCTGATCGGTACGCTGGTCGGCGTCACGGCCGGTTATTTCCGCGGCTGGATCGGCAGCGCGCTGATGCGCTTCACCGACCTGATGATGGCCTTCCCGGCACTGCTTCTCGCCATCTGCCTGGCGGCGGTGTTCGAGCCGAGCCTTTGGATCGTTGCCATGGTGATCGCGCTGGTCAACTGGGTGCAGACCGCGCGCGTCATCTACACCGAAACCTCGTCGCTGTCGGAGCGCGAGTTCATCGATGCCGAGCGCACGATAGGGGCGAGCGCGCCGCGCATCCTGTTGCGCCATATCCTGCCGCATCTGCTGCCGACCATCATCGTCTGGGGCACGCTCGGCATCTCGACCACGGTGCTGCTCGAAGCCACGCTCAGCTATCTCGGCATCGGCGTGCAGCCGCCGACGGCCTCCTGGGGCAACATCATCTTCGAGAACCAGACCTATTTCCAGGCGGCGCCCTGGCTGGTGTTCTTCCCCGGCGCCGCGATCCTGGCGCTTGCGCTTGCCTTCAACCTGATCGGCGACGCGCTGCGCGACATCCTCGACCCGACGCAGAGGGGGCGGGCATGATCGCCTATCTCGGCCGACGTCTCATCCAGTCGCTGCTCATCCTGCTCGGCGTCTCGCTGATCACCTTCGCGCTGCTCTATCTGCTGCCGGCTGATCCAGTGCGCCAGATCGCCGGCCGCAGCGCGACGCCCGACACGGTTGAAAACATCCGCAGGCAGCTCGGCCTCGACCAGCCCTTCATCGTCCAGTACTGGCACTATCTCACAAGGCTGCTCAGCGGCGATCTCGGCCGCTCCTACATCCAGCGCTCGGAAGTCACCGAGCTCATCGTCTCGCGGCTGCCGGCGAGCCTGCTTCTGATGGTCGGCGCCATCCTGTGCGAGCTCGCGATCGGCCTTACCATGGGCCTGATCGCCGCCGTCAAGCGCGGCACCTCCACCGATCAGACCTTGATGGTCGCCTCCTTCGTCGGCGTCTCGGCGCCGCAATTCGTCGTCGGCCTGCTCCTGCTCTATGTCTTCGCCGTCCGGCTCGGCTGGTTCCCGATCGGCGGCTACGGCAGTTGGCGGCATCTTGTGCTGCCCTCGCTGACCATGGGCATACTCGGCGCCGGCTGGTATGCGCGCATGATGCGCTCGTCCATGATCGACGTTCTGCGCCAGGACTATATGCGCACCGCCCGCGCCAAGGGCCTGGCGCGCGGCGCCATCCTGTTCCGCCATGCGCTGCCCAACGCCATCCTGCCGGTGGTCGCCATGATCGGCATCGACATCGGCGTCTTCATGGGCGGCATCGTGGTGGTCGAAAGCGTCTTCGGCTGGCCCGGCATCGGCCAGCTCGCCTGGCAGGCCATCCAGCGCGTCGACATCCCGATCATCATGGGCGTCACCCTGGTCTCGGCCTTCGCCATCGTGCTCGGCAACCTGCTGGCCGACATCATCGCGCCCTTCATCGACCCCCGAATTAAACTCAGATGAACAAGGCAACAACCAGAGAAAGGGAACAGTGACATGAGACGATTTCTGGCATCCACCGTGGCGGCCTCGGCGCTTGCGCTGATGCTCGGCATGGCAAGCGCGCGCGCCGACGACGCGGTCGACCCTAACGCCAAGCAGGGCGGCGCCATCACCATCACCTACAAGGACGATGTCGCGACGCTCGATCCGGCGATCGGCTACGACTGGCAGAACTGGTCGATGATCAAAAGCTTGTTCGATGGCCTCATGGACTATGAGCCCGGCACCACCAAGCTGAAGCCCGACCTTGCCGAAAGCTACGAGATCTCGCCGGACGGCAAGACCTTCACCTTCAAGCTGCGCCACGGCGTGAAGTTCCACAATGGCCGGGAGATGACGGCCGACGACGTCAAATACTCGCTCGACCGCGTCACCAATCCGAAGACGCAGAGCCCGGGCGCCGGCTTCTTCGGCTCGATCAAAGGCTATGACGAGGTCGCCGCCGGCAAAGCGAACAGCCTCTCCGGCGTCACCGCGGTCGATCCCTATACGATCAAATTCGAGCTGACCCGCCCGGACGCCACCTTCCTGCATGTCATGGCGATCAATTTCTCGCATGTGGTGCCGAAGGAGGAGGTCGAGAAATACGGCGCCGACTTCGGCAAGCATCCGGTCGGCACCGGCGCCTTCAAGCTTGCCGAATGGACGCTCGGCCAGCGCATCGTCTTCGAGCGCAACCCCGACTACTGGCACAAGGGCCTGCCGCATCTCGACAAGATCACCTTCGAGATCGGCCAGGAGCCGATCGTGGCGCTGCTGCGCCTGCAGAAGGGCGAGATCGACGTGCCCGGCGACGGCATTCCGCCGGCCAAGTTCCAGGAGGTGATGAACGATCCGGAGCAGAAGGCCCGCGTCGTGGTGGGCGGGCAATTGCACACCGGCTACATCACCATGAACACCACCATGCCGCCCTTCGACAACGTGAAGGTGCGCCAGGCGGTGAACATGGCGATCAACAAGGACCGCATCGTTCAGATGATCAACAACCGCGCGGTGCCGGCCAATCAGCCGCTGCCGCCGTCGATGCCCGGTTACGACAAGGCATTCAAGGGCTATCCCTATGACGTCGCCAAGGCCAAGGCCCTGCTTGCCGAGGCCGGCCACCCCGATGGCTTCGAAACGCAGTTGTTCGCCATGAACACCGACCCCAATCCGCGTATCGCGCAGGCGATCCAGCAGGACCTGGCTGCCATCGGCATCAAGGCCAGCATCCAATCGCTCGCCCAGGCCAACGTGATTGCCGCCGGCGGCGACAAGTCCGGCGCGCCGATGATCTGGTCGGGCGGCATGGCCTGGATCGCCGATTTCCCGGATCCGTCCAACTTCTACGGACCGATCCTCGGCTGCGCCGGCGCGGTGCCGGGCGGCTGGAATTGGGCGTGGTACTGCAACAAGGATCTCGACGCCAAGGCGGCCGAAGCCGATTCGGTCGTCGATCCGGCAAAGTCCGCGGATCGCGAGAAGATGTGGAGCGCGATCTACGACAAGATCATGGAGGACGCACCCTGGGCGCCGGTCTTCAACGAGCAGCGCTTCACGCTGAAGTCGGCCCGCATGGGCGGCGCCGACAATCTCTATGTCGACCCGGTCCATATCCCGATCAACTACGACAATGTGTATGTGAAAGATGTGCAGTAACTGCGACTACACCATCCACGGGCGCCATCACCACTTCGGCTGGGACAATTCCTTTGCCCCGGCCGAGCGCGTGGCGCCTGGCTCGACGATCGAGTTCCAGTGCCTGGATTCCTCCGGCGGGCAGCTCAAGGCCGACAGCACCGTCGGCGATATCGCCAGCCTCGATTTCGGCATGATCAACCCGGTGACCGGGCCGATCTTCGTCGAGGGCGCCGAGCCCGGCGACGCGCTGAAGGTGACGATCGAAATGTTCAAGCCGTCCGGCTTCGGCTGGACGGCGAACATTCCGGGCTTCGGTCTGCTTGCCGACGACTTCAAGGAGCCGGCACTCAACATCTGGAAATATGACCCCGGCTCGCTCGAGCCGGCGCTGTTCGGCAGACAAGGCCGCGTGCCGCTGAAGCCGTTTGCCGGCACGATCGGCAACGCGCCGGGCGAGATGGGCCACCATTCGGTGGTGCCGCCGCGGCGCGTCGGCGGCAATCTCGACATAAGGGACCTTGCCGCCGGCACCATTCTCTATCTGCCGGTGGAAGTGGCAGGCGCGCTGTTTTCGGTCGGCGACACGCATGCCGCGCAGGGCGACGGCGAAGTGTGCGGCACTGCGATCGAGAGTCCGATGGACGTCGTGCTCAAGCTCGACCTGGTGAAGGACGCGCGGCTGAAGACGCCGCGCTTCACCACGCTGGGCGCGGTGACGCGGCATCTCGACGCCAAAGGTTATGAGGTGACGACCGGGATCGGGCCCGACCTGATGACCGGCGCCAAGCAGGCGGTCAGTCAGATGGTCGACCTGCTGGCCGGCCGATACAAGCTCGACCCGGTCGACGCCTATATGCTGGTCTCGGTCTGCGGCGATCTCAGGATCAGCGAGATCGTCGACATGCCGAACTGGGTGGTGTCGTTCTACTTCCCGCGCTGCGTGTTTGAATGAGAGGTCGGCGCCCCACCCCGCCCCGCTGCTTCGCAGCGACCCTTCCCACAAGAGGGAGGGTAAAACGCCAGCGCCCTACCTCCCCTCGTCGGGAGGTCGGACCAAAGGTCCGGGTGGGGACCGGCGCTCCGACTTGCTCGGGGAGAGCAATGACGCAAAGCGTTCGCGAAGTTCCATCAGCGCTGGCCGGCGAGGCGGTGCTGGAAATCGCCGGCCTCAGCGTCAGCGTGCGCGGCGAGGATGGCGAGCGCGAGGTGGTATCCGGCCTATCGCTGTCTCTCAAACGCGGCGAGACGCTGTGCATCGCCGGCGAGTCCGGCTCCGGCAAGTCGATGACCGCGCTGGCAATCATGCAATTGCTGCCGCAGCCGGCCGGCCGCATCGCCGCCGGCACGATCCGGCTTTGCGATAAGGATGGCAGTGCCGTCGAGCTGACGGTGCTCGACGAACGGCGCATGCGCGACATTCGTGGCGACCGCATCGCCATGATCTTCCAGGAGCCGATGACCTCGCTCAATCCGGTGCTGTCGATCGGCCGGCAGCTCACCGAGTCGATCGAGGCGCATACCGGTGTATCCCACACGGAGGCCAAGCTGCGCGCGGTCGCGGCGCTAAAGGCGGTGCGCATCTCCGAGGCCGAAAGCCGGCTGAAACAATTTCCGCACGAGCTGTCTGGCGGCATGCGCCAGCGGGTGATGATCGCGATGGCGCTGGCGCTCGAACCCGCAGTGCTGATCGCCGACGAGCCGACGACGGCGCTCGACGTGACGGTGCAGGGCGAGGTGCTGGAACTGCTGCGCGACCTGCAGCGCCAGCACGGCACCAGCGTGATCCTGATCACCCACGACATGGGCGTCGTCGCCGAAATGGCCGATCGGGTGATCGTCATGCGCAACGGCCGCATGGTCGAAGAGGGGACGACATCGGCTATTTTTGCCAGGCCGCAAGCCGCGTATACGCGCGAGCTCCTTGCCGCCGTTCCGCGCATCGGCTCCGACGCGCGGGCTTCCGGCGAGTCCGACGTGGCGGCAATGCAAGACAAGGTGGCGGTCGTGAAAGACCTGCATGTCCGCTTCGACCTGCGCGGTGGCTTCTTCGGCCGCGTCAACCGAAGGGTGCATGCCGTCGAAGGCATTAGCTTCTCGATCGCGCCGAACGAGACGCTGGCGCTGGTCGGCGAATCCGGCTGCGGCAAGTCGACCACCGCCAAGGCGCTGGCCGGCCTCGTTCCTTATAGCGGCGGCGTGACGATCGGCGGACGCGAATTGTCCCGCCTCGGGCGCGACGAGCGCAAGGCGGTGCGACGAGACGTGCAGATGGTCTTCCAGGACCCTTATGCCTCGCTCGACCCGCGCATGCGCGTCGGCGAGCTGGTGGCGGAGCCGCTGCTGATCCACGGCATCGGCTCGAAGGAAGAACGGCGCCAACGCGTGGCAGCGCTGTTCGAGCGGGTCGGTCTGTCGTCTGAGCAGATGGAACTTTATCCGCATGAATTCTCGGGCGGCCAGCGCCAACGCATCTGCATCGCGCGGGCGCTGGCGCTGAGGCCGAAGCTGATCATCGCCGACGAGAGCGTTTCGGCGCTCGACGTTTCGGTGCAAGCGCGCGTGCTCGATCTGTTGAAGGAGCTGCAGCGCGAATTCGGCGTCGCCTATCTGTTCATCTCGCACGACATGGCGGTGGTCGAAAACGTCTCGGATCGTGTCGCCGTCATGTATCTCGGCCAGATCGTCGAGATCGGCAGTCGCGACCAGGTGTTCTCCAATCCGCGCCATCCCTATACGCGGCGGCTGATCGAGGCCGTGCCTGTTCCCGATCCGTCATTGCGCCGGACACGCTTTGCCCGTCTCGACCGCGAAATTCCAAGCGCGACGCGGCGGATCGGCGAGAGCGTGCCGAAACTGGTGCTCAAGGATTTCGGCGGCGGACATTTCGCCGCCGTCGGAGATTGATCAGGGCCACGGCCTGCCGCATTCAGCCTGGCATTCGATTGGCTTTCGGGAGCGGCGATCTGTCCGTTTCGGGATGTACGCGAATGATGGTAGAGCCTGAAGCCGCCACTCACCCATTCCGGATTCTCAATGTCGGTCTTCACACGCCGCAGACTCCTGCAGGGCGCCGCGGCGGCCGGCGCGGCCGGCATCGGCCTCTCGACCGCCGGCAAGTTCGCCGGCTGGGCGGCGGCGAAACCCGAACCGCTGATCTTGAAGACGGCAGGCATAGCAGCGCAGTTGATGGCCGGCGCGCCAACGAAGAATGTCCTGACCTATGGCGAGGCCGGCCCGCCGCCGGTCATCAGGATGAAGAAAGGCAAGCCATTCGCTGCGCGGCTCGTCAACGGCATCGACGACCCGACGACCATCCATTGGCATGGCATCCGCGTTCCCAACAAGATGGACGGCGTGCCGTTCATGAGCCAGCCCTATGTGTATCAGGGCGATCATTTCGACTACGCCTTCGCGCCGCCAGACGCCGGCACCTTCTGGTATCACCCGCATTGCAACACGCTGGAACAGATGGGCCATGGGCTGACCGGCGTCATCGTGGTGGAAAACCCGAACGATCCTGCCTTCGATGCCGAAGTGGCGCTCAATCTGCGCGACTGGCGCCTCGGCGATGACGGCCAGTTCATCGCGCAGTTCCGGCCGCGCGATGCGGCGCGCAGCGGCACCTATGGCACGGTGCGCACGGCCAACTGGCTCGACCAGCCGCAATATGACGCGCCGGCCGGCGGGCTGGTGCGGCTGCGGGCCGCCATCACCGACGTCACGCGCATCTATGGCTTCCGCGTCGACGGCGCCGAGGCCGCCGTCATCGCGCTCGACGGCAATCCGGTGCCGCAGCGCTTTGCGCCCGACGCCCTGCAGCTCGGGCCCGGACAACGGCTGGAGCTTGCCATCCGCATGCCCGACGACGAAGGCGCGATCGTCAGCCTGCGGGATGTCAGGGGCACGAAGCCAAAGGTTCTGGCGACACTGCGTGCGGTCGGCCAATCGCTCAAGCGCGATCTTCGCGATCTCGGCCCGCTCGAGCCCAATCCGGTGGCGGAGGTGGACGTCGCCGCCGCGAGGCGCATTCCGCTGGCGCTGAGCGCCACGGCCGAAAATGTCGCGGCCGACAGCATCTGTGGGTCGCTCGGCTATAGTTTCTGGGCCATCAACAAGGTGCCGTGGCCGGGCGACACGCCGGACCCGACCGCGCCGCTGGCCGAGCTGAAACTCGGCCAAAGCTACATCATCGACATGGAAAACCTGACGCCGCACGCGCACCCGATCCACCTGCACGGCATGAGCTTCAAGGTGCTGTCGTCCTCGACGCGAGCGGTCCAGCCGCTTATCTCCGATACCTATCTGATCCAGCCCGACGAGAAGGTGCAGCTGGGCTTCGTCGCCGACAACCCCGGCGACTGGCTGCTCCACTGCCACATCATCGAGCACCAGAAGACGGGCATGACGAGCTATTTGCGCGTGGCGTGAGCGCAAGGAGCGATAGGCGCCCTCGCCTTCGACCGGAATTCGCGGACCTCGACGGGTTGACGCCCTTGCCCGCTTGCCTAGGTAGGCAAGAGGCGCTGGGGCGGCACGCAACTCCGACCGACGGCATGACATCTTTGCGCATTCGAAAACTTGCCCTTGTTGCGGCAGGCATCTCCATCCTGTCGTCCTGCGTCATCCCCGACGATACGTCGCGGGTCGCGAAAGAGGATCCCACCACGGCCGCCGCCCGCCGGGAAATGGTCGGCCTCAGCGAGGCCGATGTCCGCATGTGCGCCGGCTTTCCGACCGCGACCGCCGATGTGGGACCTTCCGGCCAGATCTGGACCTATCAGCGCAGCGTGCAGCGCGGCAATCTCAACATCGCGGTGCCGACCATGGCCCTGGGCGCTATCCCCGCAGTTGGAGCGTCCGTCAACGTCGCGCCCGGCGGCTATTGCAACACGCAGATTCGCATGCTCGGCGGCCGTGTCGCGGAAGTGACCTATGCCGGCGACAATAATTTGCCCAACAGCATCGATGCGCTCTGCGTCAGCACGGTGGACGCCTGCGTGGCCTATGCGCGACAGCGCAATCGCAAAGCGACGGCGGTCTCCAGGTGATCGGGCAATACCGGCCACGCGGAGCCTCCAGTTGGCACTTATCCTGGAGCTGTCTTAGCGTCCGCCGGGATGAATGGCGCCGGGCTCTTTTTCGGAGGCGCCGGGTGAAACTTGCCGGCCCATGTCTCTGCGGGTTTCGGGCGGCGAGGCATCCATCAGGTTCCTGACCTTGGCGTTGTTGTGCGCATGGATGATGGCACGGCCGAGATGGAGCAGGATTCCCACCGCTGACATTGATACTTCCTCCGTTGGGATGGCGGATATGTCGGCGGCGGGACGCCCAACCCAATGCGCCCCGTCTGTTTCGTGGGAATGACGCGGAAGATGGCTTCTCGTTGCCAATTCGTGACCTGGAAACAGAGCAGGCCGGCGTGCAGGACGCAGGATGCAAGTGGAAACATGATCTGACGCTCATATGTGCGGCGGGAACGAAAAGTGATGCTGGTCGCCGCAAATCGTCCTGAATCCGAAGGTCTTTCGGCCGCCCAATTCGAGACGATGGAGAGGTCGATGAAATTGTCCGTCCTTACCCTTGCCGGCACCATGCTGGCGCTGGCGCCCGCGGTTCAGGCGGCGGCGATGATCGGTATCCCGGCTGGAGACGGCCTCGTGCAGCAGGCGCATGTGACATGCGCGTACCTGACCGAAGACGGCTATTGCGTGCGCCCGCACAAGAAGCACAAGCATTGGAAGCGCGAGCGGCACTACCGGCCGGTCTTTCGCACCTACGAGCCGCAGCCGTCGGACGAGTATTACTGGCGCTACGAGCGCCAGCGGCGGATTGTCCGCGTCATCCCCGGCTATCCGCGGCAGGATGAAGACAATTGGGACGATTGGGATGACTGAGCGACTGGCGGGCCCAGAGCCCGCCCCTGCTTTCGGCTGGTGGAGCTGAGGGGGATCGAACCCCTGACCTCATCATTGCGAACGATGCGCTCTCCCAGCTGAGCTACAGCCCCGTTCCAGCGGATCGGCTTGTATCGGTCGCGGCGGTTTGATGTCAAGGCGAAACGGCTGCCCGGCATCGAGCGCCGAAACGGCCGGGCCTTGCCGGTTCCGCGCGCAATGGCTACATGTCGGCGACAATTTGGAGACCGGCATGATCGCCCTTATTCAAACCATCGTCATGGCGCTTGATATCTACTGGTGGATCATCATCGCCTCGGCGATCTTTTCCTGGCTCTATGCCTTCAACGTCGTCAACTCGCGCAACCAGTTTGTCGGCACCGTCGGCAATATGCTTTACCGTCTGACCGAGCCGGCGCTGCGGCCGATCCGCCGCTACATGCCCGATCTTGGCGGCATCGACATCTCGCCGATCATTCTTCTTTTGATCATCTTCTTCATCCGCCAGTTTTTGATCACCACCGTCTTCTCCTGGGTCGCTTAAGGCCGATCCATGGCCTCGCCGTTCCGTCCGCGCGACGACGGCATCGACCTTTTCGTGCGGCTGACGCCGAAGGCGGCGGTGGATCGGATCGAAGGCATTGAGACGGCCGCCGACGGGCGCAGCCATCTCAAGGCGCGTGTGCGCGCGGTGCCGGAGAACGGCGCCGCCAATACGGCGCTGGAGCGGATGATGGCGAAGGCGCTTGGCGTGCCGGGATCGGCGGTTTCGGTGGTGGCCGGAGGCACGTCCCGGCTGAAGACGCTGCGGATCTGGGGTGATGCGGCTGAGCTGGCGAAGCGCGTCGAGGCGCTTTCCGGGTAATCCAAACTTGAGAGGCGAGGCGGGCCAGCGCCCGCCTCTGTCCTGCCGGACATTCCCCCCGCTTGGGTTCCTACTCGGGGGAGATCGGCAGTTTCAGCCCCGGCGCTTCAGTCTCCCAGCGGCAGCTTCGGATCGTCGACCTTCAGCGTATTCACGCTCTGCTTGATGCGGCGCAGGTTCTCCAGCACCTTCGGCCCGCGCGATTCCGCCACCGTGGTGGCGATCATGTCGAGAATGGCAAGCAGCGCGTAGCGCGACGAGGTCGGCTTGTAGATATTCCCGTCCTCGAAAGACTGCAACTGGATGACCGTGTCGGCGACCTTGGCCAAAGCCGAATCGGGCGCGGTGATGGCGACGGTGGCTGCGCCATATTGCTGCGCGACCTCGACCGCCTCGATGACCGAGCGGGCATAGCCCGAGACCGAGAAGGCGACCAGCGTCGTCTCCGGTGTCGCGACCGCCGCATACATGCGCTGTAACTGGCCGTCGACCTGGGCGAGCGCCGAGAGGCCCAGCCGGAACAGCCGATTTTGCATCTCCGTCGCCATCATCGAGGAGATGCCGCCGGAGCCGATGCACAGCACATTGCCGGAACCGGCGATGCGGGCGCCGACAGCCATCAGCGTGGTCATGTCGAGATTTTCGCTGGCGCGCTGGATGGCGGCGACCGCTGCCTCGGTAATGGCGGAAGCGATGCGCTGCTCCCGCGCGTCGCGGCTGAGCGGTTCCGGCGACAGGTACTGACCGCCGATGGCGATCGCCTGCGCCAAATAGAATTTGAAATCGCGCAGGCCCTCGCAGCCGAGATTGCGGCAGAAGCGGGTGACGGTCGGCTCGCTGACGCCGACACGCGCGGCAATCTCCGAAATCGCTGCCTTGGAGGCGAAATCGAGATCGGAAAGCACCAAGCCGGCCAGCCGGCGGTCCGATTTGGTGCCGTCCTGCGACATCAGTTGCAGGCGGGTGATGATGTCGGCCGGGGTCTTCATCCTTTCATCTCACAGCGGCAGGCCCGTCGCCTTGTCGAAGAGATGGATGTTGCGCGGGTCGACGCTCACTGGCAGCCGGTCACCCGGCTTCACCTGCAGCCGGTCGCGGAACACGGCGCGTACCGTGTCGTCGCCGATCGAGCCATAGACATGGGTCTCTGAGCCGGTCGGCTCGACCACGTCGACGTCGATGGCGATGGCATCGTCACGCGCGCCGATGATGAAATGCTCGGGGCGGATGCCCGCCTCGACCGTGTCGCCGCCGGACGCTGTCTTGCCGGCAAGCGCCAGCCGGCCGCCGCCTTTGGTCTCGAACCAGGACTTGGCGTCGGCGGTCTTCAGCGCGCCGGAAACAAAACTCATCGACGGCGAGCCGATGAAGCCGGCGACGAACTTGTTGGCCGGCCGGTCGTAGAGTTCGAGCGGCTGTCCGACCTGTTGGATGCGGCCACGATCCATCACGACGATGCGGTCGGCCATGGTCATGGCCTCGATCTGGTCGTGGGTGACGTAGATGATGGTCGATTTCAGCCGCTGGTGCAGCGCCTTGATCTCGGTGCGCATCTGCACGCGCAACTGCGCGTCGAGATTGGAGAGCGGCTCATCGAACAGAAAGACGGAGGGCTCACGCACGATGGCGCGGCCCATGGCGACGCGCTGACGCTGGCCGCCGGACAACTGCCTGGGATAGCGGTCGAGATAGGAGAAGAGGTTGAGCACGCCGGACGCTTTCTTCACCTTGTCGTCGATCGCGGCACGCGTCTCGCCGCGGATCTTCGGGCCGAAGCCGATATTGTCGGCGGCCCTCAGATGCGGGAACAGGGCATAGGACTGGAAGACCATGGCGATGTTGCGCTTCTGCGGCGGCAGGTCGTTGGCACGGGTGCCGCCGATCACGAGATCACCGGCGGAGATCGTCTCCAGCCCGGCCAGCATGCGCAGGAGCGTGGACTTACCGCAGCCGGACGGACCAACCAGCACGACGAACTCGCCGCTTTTGATCTCGAGGTTGATGTCCTCGAGGATTTTATGCTGGCCGAAGGATTTCGACAGGTTGCGAAACTGGACATCGGTCATGGTCACGCTCCCAAAATGTCGTCGATGAAAGGCAGGTAGCCGGCTGTCAGTCCGGCGTCCACCGGCACCACGGCGCCCGTTATGCCGGATGCGCGGTCGGAGGCAAGGAAAGCCACGGCCTCGGCCACTTCCGACGCATTCACGATGCGGCCGAGCGGATAGAGCCGCTTCAGCCGGCCGAGGATCTCGGGATCCTTAGCCAGGCGATGATCCCAGGCGGCAGTGCGGATCGAGCCAGGGCAGACGACGTTGGCGCGCACGCCGCTGCGGCCAAGCTCGACGGCGATCGACTTGGCGTAGGCGTTGATGCCGGCCTTGGCGGCGGCATAGGCCGGATTGCCGAAATGCGCGATGGCGTTGACCGAGGAGATGAAGACGACGCTGCCCGAGCCGCGCGCGGCCATCGCCTTGACCAGCGGATCGGCGAAACTCATCACACCGGCGAGGTTGAGATCGAGCTCCTGTTCTATTCTCTCCGGCGTCAACGCTTTCAGCGTCTCGGCGCGCGTCCAGCCGGCATTGTTGACAAGGATATCCGGCACGCCGTCCTTGTCGAGCAGGCTTGAGATCGCCGCTTCGATCGAGGTGCGGTCGAGCAGGTTGAAAACGTGACACGAGGCGATGTGCGGGCTGGTCAGCGCCTCGGCCGACTGGTCGCAGCCGACGATGCGGCCGCCGCGCTCGGCCATCAGCGCCACGATCGCCGAGCCAAGACCGCCGCCGGCGCCGGTGACGACAATTGTCTTGCCCTCGAAATCGCCCTGCGACACCACGATCAGTGCTCCTCGCCACTTCCGACAGGGAGAGAACGCTACTCAACGAAATGTAATTAAGCAACATGATAAACTGCTTGCTTCCCCGAAAACCATCGATAATGTAGGAAAGTAACATAAATCCTGTGCCAACCGGCCAGGCGCGAATGCGCATTATGGGAGGAGATCAGATGAGCCTTGCGAAATGGACTGTCGGCCTGTTGGCCGGAATGAGCATGCTGGCGCTTGCCGCGCCGGCCGATGCGGGCGAGGTGCGCGTCACCGTCGCCGAATACAGCGCCAAGACTGGCCCCTATTTCGAAGAGGTGAAGAAGGAGTTCGAGGCGGCCAATCCCGGCATTACCATCAAATATGAAGTGGTGCCGTGGGACGTGCTCCTACAGAAGCTGACCACCGACATCACTGCCGGCACCAATGCCGATCTGTCGATCATCGGGACGCGCTGGCTGATCGACTTCGTGCAGCAAGACGTCGCCGAGCCGCTCGACAGCTACATCAAGCCCGAGTTCAAGGACCGCTTCATAGATACCTTCCTGCAGCCCTCGATCATGAACGGCCATACCTATGGCCTGCCGATCGCCGCCTCGGCGCGTGCCATGTATTACAACAAGGAGCTGTTCGAGAAGGCCGGCATAGCCAAGCCGCCGGCAACCTGGACCGAGTTGCAGGAGGACGCGCGCAAGATCAAGGCGGTCGGCGCCTTCGGCTACGGCCTGCAAGGCAAGGAGATCGAGACGGACGTCTATTACTACTACGCGATGTGGTCATTCGGCACCGAGATCCTCAACAAGGACGGCACGTCGGGTCTGAGCACGCCGGGCGCGCTTGAAGCGGCCAAGCTTTACAAGTCGATGATCGACGAGGGCCTGACCGAGCCTGGCGTGACCTCCAACAACCGCGAGGACGTGCAGAACCTGTTCAAGCAGGGCAAGGTCGGCATGATGATCACCGCGCCATTCCTCTCCAACCAGATCAAGGAAGAGGCACCGAGCCTGAAATACGGCGTCGCCGCCATTCCGGCCGGGCCGACCGGCGCGCGCGGCACCTATGGCGTCACCGATTCCATAATCATGTTCAAGAACTCCAAGAACAAGGACGAGGCCTGGAAGCTGCTCGACTTCCTGTTTATCAAGGAGCAGCGCGCCAAGTTCACGCAAGGCGAAGGCTTCCTGCCCGTGAACAAGGAAGAGGCGAAGATGGAGTATTACGTCAACAACGCCGACCTCGCCGCCTTCACCGCGCTGTTGCCCGACGCTCGCTTCGCGCCGGTCATCCCGGGCTGGGAAGAAATCGCCCAGATCACTTCCGACGCCATGCAGAAGATCTATCTCGGCAGCGCCGAGCCGGAGGCCGCTTTGAAGGAGGCGGCAGACAAGGCCAACGGCGTACTGAAGAAATAGGGCGTATCTCCCTGCGCCCGTGGCGCGCCCCACCCCGTCGGGGCGCGCCACATCTCTCCGGCTTGGCAATCCCAGGAGAACGGGCGCGGTTTTCTGTCGGATTGCGGAAGAACGACCGGGCAATCGGTTCAGACAAGGACAATCATCGATGTCGGCTCAAACGCCGGCGAGGAATGCAAATCCTGAAGCAATTGCCCAGGAAGAACGACAGCCAAGCCGGCAGGCCAGCGAAATTCCAATGCGGGGACCGTGCCTTGAGCACCAATGCCACTGCCATCTACCCGCAACGCGGTGCAAGCCAGCCGATGCAAAGCCGTGTCGTGCCCTATCTGCTGACGCTTCCCAGCCTTTTGCTGGCGGCGGTGGTGATCTTCTGGCCCGTCTGGGATCTCGTGCAGATCTCGACGCATGACGTGAATCGCTTTGGCCAGCTGCGCGACTTCAGCGGCCTGGCCAATTTCCGGGCGCTTGCTGCCGATCCCGATTTTGTCGCCGCCCTGTGGCGCACCGGCCTATGGACCGTGCTGGTGGTCGGCGGGGCGCTGCTCTTGTCGATCCCGGTGGCGATCATACTCAATACCGACTTCTACGGCCGTGGGCTGGCCCGCGTCATCATCATGCTGCCCTGGGCGGTGTCGCTCACCATGACGGCGGTGGTATGGCGCTGGGCGCTCAACGGCGAAAGCGGCATGCTGAACTCGGGGCTGATGAAGCTCGGCCTGATCAGCCAGAACATCCAGTGGCTGGCGAGCGCCGAGACCGCCTTCCCGATGCAGGTGCTGATCGGCATACTGGTGACGGTGCCGTTCACCACCACGATCTTCCTCGGCGGCCTGTCGTCGATCCCCGACGATCTCTACGAAGCCGCGGCGCTGGAGGGCGCGACCCCCTTACAGCAGTTCCGCGAGATCACCTTTCCGCTCCTAAAACCGTTCATCAACATCGCGATCGTGCTCAACACGATCTACGTCTTCAACTCCTTCCCGATCATCTGGGTGATGACTCAAGGGGGACCGGCGAACTCCACCGACATATTGGTCACCCATCTCTACAAGCTCGCCTTCCGCATCGGCAAGCTGGGCGAGGCTTCGGCGGTGTCGCTGGTGATGTTCGTCATCCTGCTCATCTTCACCATGATCTATGTGCGGCTCGCCATGCGGGAGCAACGCGCATGAGAAACGGCAAGCTGAAACGCTCGATCATCGCCTGGCTGCTGCTTGCGCCATTGATCGTGGTGACGATCTTCCCCTTCGCGGTGATGTTCCTCACTGCGGTCAAGCCGCGGACCGAAGTGCTGACGCCAACATGGTGGCCGAGCGAATTCCGCTGGTCGAATTTTGCCGATATGTGGGTGGCGACCGGTTTCGGCCAGGCGCTTCTCAATTCGCTCTATGTCTCGGCGCTCGCCACGATCGGCGCCATCCTGATCTCGGTGCCGGCGGCCTATGCCATGTCGCGCTTCCCCTTTGCCGGTTATGGCGCGTTCCGCCAGTTCCTTCTGATCTCGCAGATGATCTCGCCGATCGTGCTGGTGCTTGGCCTGTTCAGGCTGATGGCCGCCTGGGGGCTGGTCGAGAGCACGACGGCACTCGGCTTCATCTACATGGCCTTCAACGTCGCCTTCACCGTCTGGATGCTGCAGAGTTATTTCGACACCATTCCGCGCGACCTCGAGGAGGCCGCCTGGATGGAAGGGGCCGGCCGCTGGCTGACGCTGCGAAAAGTGTTCCTGCCGCTTTGCCTGCCGGCAATCGCTGTGACGGCGATCTTCACCTTCATCAACGCCTGGAACGAGTTCGTCGTGGCGCTCACCATGTTGCGCAGCCAGGAAAGCTACACGCTGCCGATCCAGGTTTTCTCGCTGGTCGCCGGGCGCTACACGATCGAATGGCACCATGTCATGGCGGCAACGCTGCTGGCGACGCTGCCGGTGGCGATCCTCTTCATCTGGCTGCAACGCTACCTGGTCCGCGGGCTGGCATTAGGAGCGGTGAAATAGCAATCCCGGCAATTCCAGGAAAACTGTGGAGCGGTTTTCCGTCCGGAATTGCCAAAAACAAATAGTCCACGGAGTTTTGATGCGCATCTTCACCGCCTCCCTGGCGACGGAAACCAACACCTTCTCGCCGGTGCCGACCGACCGGGCCTCGTTCGAGATGGCCTTCTATGCCGGCCCGGGAAAACATCCGGAGACGCCGACGCTGTGCTCCTCGCCGATCGTGGCGCTGCGCCGGCGTGCGGCCAGCGAAGGCCTGACCGTCATCGAAGGCACCGCCACCTGGGCGGAGCCCGGCGGGCTGGTGCAGCGGCAGGCTTTTGAGGCGCTGCGCGACGAGATCCTCGACCAGCTCAATGCTGCCCTGCCGGTCGATGCGGTGATCCTCGGCCTGCACGGCGCGATGGTGGCGCAGAGTTATGACGACTGCGAGGGCGACCTGCTAGAGCGTGTGCGCGCTATCGTCGGGCCGAAGGTGGTGATCGCCTCGGAATTCGATCCGCACAGCCATCTGACGCCCAAGCGCGTCGCGGCCTCCGACATCATGGCCTATTTCCTCGAATTCCCGCACACCGATTTCTACGAGCGCGGCGAGCATGTGGTCGAGCTCGGCCTTGCCGCGGCGCGGGGCGAAATCAAGCCGGTGATCTCGACCTTCGACTGCCGCATGATCCAGGTGCTGCCGACCAGCCGCGAGCCGATGCGCTCCTTCGTCGACAAGATCAAAGCGCTGCACGGCAAGGACGGCGTGCTGTCGGTCTCGGTCATCCACGGTTTCATGGCCGCCGACGTGCCGGAAATGGGCACGCGAATCCTGGTCATCACCGACAACGACAAGGAAAAGGGCGAGAAGCTTGCCGAGACGCTGGGACGCGAGCTCTATGCGCTGCGCGAAAAGACGGCGATGACGATGCTCTCCGCCTCCGCCGGCATCGAGCGGGCGCTTGCCGTGCGTGCGGCACAGAAGGACAAGCCGGTCGTGATCGCCGATATCTGGGACAATCCGGGCGGCGGCGTGCCGGGCGACGGCACCATCGTGCTCTCCGAATTGCTGGCGCGCGGGATCGACAGGGTCGGCGTCGCCACGATCTGGGATCCGATCGCGGTGACCTTCTGCCAGGCCGCCGGCGAGGGCGCCGTCATCGACCTGCGCTTCGGCGGCAAGGCCGGGCCGCAGGCGGGCGAGCCGATCGACGCGCGCGTCACGGTGCTCAAGGCCGTCAGCGAGGGCTGGCAAAGCTTCGGGCCGAGCCGGGTGACGCTCGGGCCGGCTGCGGTGGTTCGCATCGAGGGCACCGAGGTCGACGTCATCCTCAACACCAACCGCACCCAGACCTTCGAGCCGGACATCTTCTCCAATATCGGCGTCGATCCGATGTCGAAGGACATTCTGCTGATCAAGTCGACCAACCATTTCTACGCCGGCTTCGCGCCGATCGCCGCCGAGGTCATCTATGTCGCGGCGCCGAGTTCTTATCCCAGCAATCCGGCGGTGACGGATTACAGGAAGCTGAGGAGACCGATATGGCCGAGGGTGAAGGATCCGTGGAAGGATGAGGCTCCTCCTTCTCCCCCTGTGGGAGAAGGTGTCGCCGCAGGCGACGGATGAGGGGTGCTCCAAGGAATGCTGACGTCTCACTCCGCTGGAACACCCCTCATCCGTCTCGGCGCTCCGCGCCGATCCACCTTCTCCCACATGGGGAGAAGGGAGGGGCGCGCTACACCAACCCTCTTTTCACCATCATCGCCTCGGGCGAAGGCATTTTCCCACGGAAGGCCGTGTAAAGCTCTTCCGGGTCCTTGGAGCCGCCGGCGGCGTAGATGTTCTTCCTCAGCCGCTCGGCAAGGTCCGGGTTGAAGGGATCGCCTGTTTCCTCGAAGGCGGAAAAGGCGTCGGCGTCCAGCACCTCCGACCACATGTAGGAATAGTAGCCGGCTGAATACCCCTCGCCGGCGAAGATATGCCCGAAATGCGGGGTGCGGTGACGCATGGCGATGGTGTTGGGCATATGCAGCTTTTCCAGCGTTTCAGCCTCGAACGGAAGCGGCTCGGCCGGCGCGTCCGGCCTTGCGTGATAAGCCATGTCGATCAGCGCCGAGGCGGTGAACTCGACCGTGGCGAAGCCGGCGCCGAAGGTGCGTGCGGCGAGCATCTTGTCGAGCAGGTCCTTCGGCATCGGCTTGCCGGTCTTGACGTGCAGCGCATGCTTTTCCAGCACCGCCGGCACCGTCAGCCAATGCTCATAGAGCTGCGAGGGCAGTTCGACGAAGTCGCGGCTGACCGAGGTGCCGGAGACCGACGGCCAAGTGACGTCGGTCAGCATGCCGTGCAGCGCATGGCCGAATTCGTGAAACAGCGTCTTTGCTTCGTCGACGGAGAGAAGGGCCTGCTCGCCGGCCGGCGGCTTGGCGAAGTTCATGATGTTGTAGATGACGGGCTTCGCGCCTTTCCCAAGCTTGTAGCCGGATTTCAGCGCGCTCATCCAGGCGCCGGAGCGTTTCGAGGGCCGCGCGAAGTAATCCGCCAGAAACAGCCCGCGCTCGCTGCCGTCCGCGTTCTTGACCACGAAGACGCGCGCGTCGGGATGCCAGGCGGCAATGCCCTTCTTCTCCTCGAAGCTGACGCCGAACAGCTTGGTCGCGACATCGAAGCAGGCGTCGATGATGCGCTCAAGCTGCAGGTAGGGCTTCAGCTCGGCTTCGTCGAAAGCGAATTTCTCCGTGCGCAGCTTCTCCTGGTAGAAGCGCCAGTCCCATGCCGCGAATTTGTCGTTGCTGCCGGCTTCGGTGGCCAGCCGCTCCAACTCCTTCTGATCGGCGGCCGCTTTTTCCAGCGCCTTTTCCCAGACCGGATCGAGCAAGTTGTGCACCGCCTTCGGCGTCTTCGCCATCGTGTCGTCGAGCTTAAGCGCCGCGAAAGACTCATAGCCGAGCAGCTTCGCCTTCTCGGCGCGCAGCTTCAGCATGTCGCGCACCACATCGGTATTGTCGCTGGCGCCGCCATTCTGGCCGCGCATGATGAAGGCGCGGAAGGCGATCTCGCGCAGGTCGCGGCGCTCCGAGAAGGTCGAGAACGGCTCGTAGATCGAGCGCGACAGCGTCACCGCATAGCGACCTTTCTGGCCACGCATCTCGGCCGCCTCGGCCATCGAGCTCTTCAAGAAATCCGGCAGGCCGACGAGATCAGCCTCGTCGAGGAACAGCGCCCAGTCGCGTTCGTCGGCCAGCACATTCTGGCCGAATTTGGTGCCGAGCGAGGAGAGTTCCTCGTTGATTGCCGCCAGCCGCTTCTTGCCTTCCGCATCGAGCTTCGCACCGGAGCGGACGAAGCCTTTCCAGGTCTTTTCCAGCACACGCAACGTCTCGGGATCGAGGCTCAGCCTGTCGCGGCGCTGGTAGAGGTCGTCGATGCGGGCAAACAGCTTCTCGTTCATCGAGATCGCGGAGAAGTGCCGCGACATCTTGGGCGAAATCTCGCGCTCCAGCTGCTGGATGGTGTCGTTGGTGTGGGCGCCGGCACGACAGCAGAAGATCGACGAGACATGGTCGAGCGGCTCGCCGGCGAGCTCAAGTGCAGCCAGCGTGTTTTCGATCGTTGCCGCCTCGCTGTTGCCGGCGATCGCGTCGATCTCAGCCTGGTGCGCTGCCAGCGCCGCGTCGAAGACCGGCCCGAAATCATTGTCGCCGATGCGGGTGAAATCGGGCAGGCCGAGCGGGCCTTGCCAAAGCGTCAGCGGATGGGCGGCGAGGTCGACGGTCTTTGACATGGGCAAATCCATAGGCGCTTTTGGTGGGGCTGAATGCAGGCGGGTTATCCCGATGTAGGGCGGTGCTCGGCACCGCGCAACAACAGGATCAGTAGGCGCTGCAGTCCTGCGCGACCGCCGTCTGGGTGCTGGCGGTAATGCGGCCGCCGACGACGGTGAAGGTCTCGCGCATCAGCGTGTCGTTCTCGGGGAAATCGTAGCAGGCGAGCACCGTGGTCTCGCCCTTTTCGCTCTTCTCGATGCGATGGCGGATGGCGGCGCCGGCAACCGCGCCTTGCCATTCGTCGATCGAAGCGAGGAATTCCTGCTTGTCCTGGACGACGCCGACATCGTCGAGCTTCATGTGCACCTCTTCAGAAAGCAATTCGGAAAGTTCGGTGCGGTCGGCGACCAGGAGTGCCGAATACCAACGATCGATGACGGCGCTGTCATCGGCGCTGGCGCTGATCGTTGCGGACAGCAGCAGCGCTGCCGCAAGGAAAAACCTACACCAGATCCGCTCCATCAACCCTCCATCAAAGCTCCGGCCGCTCGAAATCGCCGGTCTCCTTGTTCATCACCCAGAGCTCGCCGGTCGAGATGTCGAACCAGGCGCCGTGCAGGGTAAGCTTGCCCTTGCCCTCGAGGATCGAAACGCAAGGGAATGTCCTGAGATTGGCGATCGAATAGCGGATCGAGATGCGCTCCAGCGCCGTCTGGCGCTCGGTCGCCGTCATGAAGGTGCTGGACGAGACGGTCTCGGCAGCCGGCGCGATCAGGCTCATCCATTTGCCGATGAAATCGCCGGGCGACAGCGGCGCAAAATTGGTATCGAGCGCGGCGCGGATGCCGCCGCAGCGGCCGTGGCCCATCACCACGATGTTCTTAACCTTCAGGCTCTGCACGGCGAACTCGAGCGCGGCAGAGGTCGAGTGGAACTCGCCGTCCGGCTCATAGGGCGGCACGAGATTGCCGACATTGCGCAGCACGAAGAGCTCGCCCGGCCCGGCATCGAAGATCGCTTCGGGGGCGGAGCGGGAATCGCAGCAGGCGACGATCATGGTCTCGGGCGCCTGGCCCTCGCGCGCCAGCGAGCGGTAGCGGTCGCTTTCGGCGGGATAGCGGCCGCTCATGAAGTTGCGATAGCCGGTCAGCAGATGTTCGGGAAGGTGAGGCATTGGCGGCTAGAGCCTTTCCGAGGGTTTGGGGGCGGCAGCTCGTTGCGATCGAAAAAAGCCTCTAGCGGCAAAAGCCGGTCGCGGGCAATGCCGAATTGCGGATGGCGGCGTCGCAGACGCATGCCGGCCGCCCCGATCGGTCATGCCCAGATGGCGACCTGAATGCCGAACCGGTCGGTAAGCGGCGGATCGGGAGAGGGCCGCGCCTCGCCGCTGGCGATGCGGCCGGCGATCAACATCATGGCGGCCGCGTCGAGGAAGTCGTCGCTGGCGGCACCCTTCGGCGGCGCCTGGTCGAGGAAGGTCTTGTCATAGCCTTGCCGGCAAAGCAGCGCCTTGCGCTCCTCCATGCCGGCCGGGTTGATAGTGCCCTTGATCTTCTTGGGCAGGATCATCGCGGTGCCGCCGTTCATCCGGCAGAAGGCGACTTCTGGGTGCGATTCGAAGATGCGGCCGCGCAAATCCGGTCGCGCGATCAACAGCTGGTCGATCTCGCGAATCTTCGAAAAAATACCGAAGGCCTGGATGGAAACGCCGCGCGGCGGATTGGAAGTCGTCATCGCCACCTCGCTCGCCCGCCGGTGCGCGGCATACCAGGCTTCGACCGTGGTGAAGTTGCCGGTATCGGCGTAGAGCGCCGCGCGCGATGGTATGGCAAAGACGCTCGACTGCCGTGCTCCGAGCAGCGGACGCACCAGCGCTTCGGGCCCGCGACCGCCGCGGCTGGAAAAATCAGGCAGGCCGATCGGCATGTCGACGGCGATCGTGGCATCGGGTAGGGCGTGTAGCAGAGCCTCGAAAGTCGCGAAGACCGATGCCGATGGCGGCGCGCCAGGCTGGCGATGGACGGCGATCCAGCCGGCCTTGCAGCCGTCGACGCCGGCCAGCACGCCGCCGCCTGGCCTCACGCCCGCTTGTCCCGCCCGGGGTGGAGGAGATGGCGAAGCTGCACCATGGCCATCGGATGCGACAGGCTCTGCGCGTCGGTCTCGAGCTGCAGCTCGTCGCCGCCGCGTTTCGCCGTGCGCGCCAGGATCTCATAGACGGCGGCGGTGGTCGACTGCAGCGCCTTCGCCGCCGGCTGGCCGGAAAGGATGCGGGCGAGATAGACGGCGGCCGTCAGGTCGCCCAACCCGTTCGGCGGCTTCTCGATCAGGCGGTGCTCGGCAAGCAGCGCCTGTCGGTCGTCGAGCAGGAAATTGCCGGTGCCGCCCGCCATCATCGAGGGTGCCGAGGTGACCAGCATGGTGGAGGGACCGGCGTGCAGGGCGGCCGCCGTCACCGACTTGATGTCGGGCAGCGGCGCTCCGGCCATCCATTCGAGCTCGTAGCGGTTGGGCGTGGCGATGTCGGCGATCGGCATCAGCCTGTCGCGCAGCGCGACGGCCGTCGGCTCCGGCACATAGAGCCCGCCCGAATCGCCCATCACCGGGTCGCAGACATAAAGGGCATCCGGCGTCCTCGCCTTGACGGCCGCAACCAGCGAAGCGACGGCCTCCGCCTGGCCGGCCTCACCGAGATAGCCCGAGAGCACCGCGCTCACCTCGCCCAGCCACGGCGCGCGCTCGAGGTCGGCCATCAGCGCCTTGAACTGATCGAGCGGCGGCACGATGCGGGTGGCGCGGCTGTGGCCTGGGTGCCAGGGCAGGATCACGGTCGGCACCGCCCAAACCGGGAAACCCAGCGTCTCCAGCGCGAAGACCGCGGCGCGGTTGCCGACCGAGCCGCGGGCGACATGACTGGAGATGACGATGACCGCGCGCGGCGCGTCGGTTTTATCAGCATTCATGAAATTCGGTTCCTAGCCACCCTGCGTGGCGGCATACACCAGCCAGACCAACAGCCCAATGGCGATGATGAGGCCGAGCGTTCGGCCAATGCGGGTGCCCCAAACTTCGATCGGATCGGAACGGTCGGCATCGGCCGCGGTCACGTGGTCGCGTGCGTCCTTCGCGGTGCGGGCGACGAAGGAAGCGCCGCCCGGCGTCGTTTCGCGCGCCACGCGCTCAAGGATGCGGCGCGATTCATTCTCGTCGTCCCGGCGCTCGGCCATGGCAAATGTCCTTTCCGGCCCGGAGCTTAGCCTGTTCGGTCGCGTATTCACAGGGGCGAGCGACCAAGATCAGAGCGCTGCCACGACCGGGTCATTTTCTTGCGCACGGATTGTGGTAATGCTTCGCATCACAACTTCTGTCGAGGGGACCAATCATGTTCGCCGAGCGCCTTCTTCTACCCTCCGCTTTCCGCAATTTGCCGGCCTTGCTGATGATGGCCTTCGTGCTGCCGCTGCTTGCCGGCTGCGGCTACAACACCATCCCGACGGCGGAGGAGAATGCCAGGGCGGCCTGGAGCGAGGTGCTCAACCAGTATCAGCGTCGCGCCGACCTGATCCCCAACCTGGTCGAGACGGTGAAGGGCTACGCCTCGCACGAGAAGGACACGCTCGACGCGGTCGTCCAGGCGCGCGCCAAGGCGACGCAGATCACGGTGACGCCGGAGACGCTGAAGGATCCGGAAGCCCTCAAAAGATTCCAGGATGCCCAGGCCGGGCTGACGGGCGCGCTGTCGCGGTTGATCGCGGTCTCGGAAAACTATCCCGACCTCAAGGCCAACCAGAATTTCCTCGCGCTGCAGGCGCAGCTCGAGGGCACCGAGAACCGCATCGCGGTGGCGCGTCGCGACTACATCCAGGCGGTCAGGGAGTACAATCTGACGCTGAGGACCTTCCCGTCGGTGCTGTGGGCGACATTCTGGTTCCGCGGCAATGAGCCGTTTGCGAACTTCACCGTCGAGGAAGACAAGATGCAGGTGCCGAAAGTGGATTTCGGCACGAGCACCAAGCAGGGCGGGTGAGCGGCGCGACTGAAATTTAATCGAGCTTGCAGGCCTTGCGTACCTTCGCGCCCCCCTCTGTCCTGCCGGACATCTCCCCCTCTTGGGGGAGATCGGCAGTTTCGCTGACCGTGCATCTCCTGCAACGCAGGCGGTTGGCGAAGGCGGCGGTGACATCCAATCTCCCTCCTTGCGGGGGAGATGGCCGGCGGGCCAGAGGGGGGTGGGACGGAGTGCCTTCATTGGCCTTTTGCTGAGCATCTTCTGCCTCCTCCTCCCCATCGCCGCCCTTGCCGCCGACCTGCCCCCGCTTAGCGGCCGTGTCGTCGACAATGCCGGCATTATCGATGCCGGCACGCGCGCGGCGCTGACCCAGAAACTCGCCGATTTCGAGAAGAAAGGCTCCGATCAGATCGTCGTCGCGACCATCCCTACCCTCGGCGGCGAGGAGATCGAGCCCTACGCCAACCGGCTGTTCCGCTTCTGGAAGCTCGGCCAGGCCAAGGAGAACAATGGTGTTCTTCTCCTGGTTGCGCCGAACGATCGCAAGATGCGCATCGAGGTCGGCTATGGGCTGGAAGGCACGCTGACCGACCTGCACACCAAGCTGATCATCGAAAACGACATGGTGCCGGCCTTCCGCGCCGGAGACTTCTCCGGCGGCATCAGCAAGGCCGTCGACGACATGATCATGGTGCTGGAGGGCAATCCGGAGGAGCTGGAGGCGCGCGGCAAGCGCAACGAGCAGGCGCCGTTCAACTCCGACGACCTGTTCTTCGCCATCTTCATCACCCTCTGGGCGCTGATCTTCTTCGGCAGCATCGCCCTGACGGTGCTGCCGCCGATCTTCGGCCAGAAGATCGGGCCCGGCCGCTACCGCTGGCTCGGCATGACCTTCGAGCCCAGCCGGCGATCCTCCGGCGGATGGTCGTCCGGTGGCGGAGGCTGGTCGTCGGGCGGTGGAGGTTGGTCCTCCGGTGGCGGCGGTGGCGGGTTTTCCGGCGGCGGCGGTTCGTCGGGCGGCGGCGGCTCCTCTGGAAGCTGGTGAGAAACCATGGCAACGCGACCGATCAGCCCCGAGGACCATGACCGCATCGCCGAGACCATCCGTGCCGCGGAAGCAAGGACCGACGGCGAGATATACTGCGTCGTGGCGGGGTCCAGCGACGGCTATTTCTTCCCGGCCGCGTTCGCGGCGGCGCTCGCCACGATTGTCGTCAGCCTCGCAGTGGCCTACGGGCTGGAAGCCTTGTGGCTGACCATCCGTTTGCCGCATTTCGTGCTTGCTCAGCTTCTGGCGTTTGGCTGCATCCTTGCGCTCCTCTGGGCGCTGCCCGGCTTGCGCATTCACCTCGTGCCGAAACGGCTGCGCTACCAGGCGGCGCATGCCAATGCGATGAAGCAATTTCTCGCGCGCAACGTCCACCGCACCCAGGCGAGGACGGGCGTGCTGATCTTCGTCTCGATCGCCGAGCGCTATGCCGAGGTGGTGGCCGACAGCGGCATCGATGCTAAGGTCGGCCAGCATGTCTGGGATGGCGTGGTGCGGGACCTGACAAAGCACGCGGGCGACGACCGACTCGCCGACGGTTTCGCCAAGGCGATCGAATCGGTCGGCGCGGTGCTGGCCGAGCATTTCCCGGTTACCGCCGGCGACACCAATCAATTGGATGACCATCTCGTCGAGATCTGACGGAACTGACTGAAAATCTGCTCTGCCGGGGCCGGGTGAGGGCTGGTTTTCGGCGCCTCCGATGCCGCCAAGCTCGTTTGTGAGAAAGCGCGGGCGCGACAGCGCGGGACTCTTTGCAGTCGGGCCAAGCGGGTTTATGATTAACAAATCATGAACACGCTGACGATCGACATCCGGAAAGCCGACCCTCGCGATGCAATGGCTATCGCGGACGTGCACCAGGAGGCATGGCGCGGCGCCTATTCCGGCATCATCCCGCATCGCACGCTGACGGCCATGATCAATCGCCGCGGCCCCGATTGGTGGGCGAACGCAATTCGCAAGGCGGCTACCGTGCTGGTGGTCGAGATCGGGGGCACGATCGCCGGCTATGCCACGATCGGCAGGAACCGCGCCCGCGAGCTCAGGCAGCAGGGCGAGATCTACGAGCTGTACCTGCGTCCGGAATATCAGGGCATCGGCCTCGGCAGCAGGCTGTTCAAGGCGGCGCGGACGCGCCTTGCCGACCATGGGCTCAGAGGCCTGGTGGTGTGGGCGCTGGAAGACAATTACAACGCGCTGGCCTTTTATGCCGGCAATGGCGGCCGCGACGTCGCCGAAGGCGTCGAGGTCTTCGAGCAGAAGGCGCTGAAGAAGGTTGCCTTCGTCTGGGAATGATGGCCGCCACTTAAAACGCGTTGGGGTGACGTGCTTCAAGTCTTCGTTTGATGCATATCGTTCGCCCAAAACCGCTGCGCAGTGTTGGGCGACATGCATTGGGTTACAATCCATCACAAACTGTGCGCTTCCGTTAGCGTCCAGTGCTATTCGCCGCATTGCACCATGACGCGCCGCCCGCTATCGATCTCACAAATCGAGAGAGGGATTTCAGCATGCGCATCGAAGCCGTACCAACGGGGAAGAATCCGCCCGAGGACATCAACGTCATCATCGAGGTGCCGATCGGCGGCGAGCCGATCAAGTACGAGATGGACAAGGAGGCCGGCACGCTGTTCGTCGACCGCTTCCTGCACACCTCGATGCGCTATCCCGGCAATTACGGCTTCGTGCCGCACACTTTGTCGGGGGACGGCGACCCGATCGACGTGCTCGTCTGCAACACGCGCGCGCTGGTGCCGGGCTGCGTCATCAATGTGCGGCCGATCGGCGTCTTGATCATGGAAGACAATGCCGGCCAGGACGAGAAGGTGATCGCGGTTCCCTCGCCGAAGCTGACGCTGCGCTACGAGAATGTCACCGAATACACGCACCTGCCGGAAATCACCCGCCAGCAGGTGCAGCACTTCTTCGAGCACTACAAGGATCTCGAGCCCGGCAAATGGGTCAAGATCGAGGGCTGGCACGATTCCAACTATGCCAAGAAGATGATCGTCGAGGCGATCGAACGGGCGAAGGCGGTCAAGTAAGTAAGCGGCAGCCAACGGCTGGGCGATGGGGCTTGGGCGAAGCCCTCAACGTCGTCATCCCAGGGCGAAGCAGGAGCGCAGCTCCGTCGCGGAGACCCTGGGATCCATGCCGTGAGGTCGCGCGAAGATCGTTACGGAACAGAATTACTGCACCGTGGCAACGCCTTGATGTAACGGCATGGATCCTTGGGTCTGCGCCGCGTCGCTTCGCTCCTTGCTCCGCCCAAGGATGACGGATGCGCAACCTTCGCCGTCTCGCATTCGTCGAACACCCTCTGATTTCTAGTTATCTACTCGCCCGAAGTCCGGCACGTTGCCGATCACCTCGCGCTTGTCCTTGCCGCAAGCAAAACCCTTCGCCTTTTGGTCGGCGAGCTTGCGGGCCTGATCGTTGGCCTGAGGGTTGCCGGTAGCGAGCACGAGGCCGATTGTGCAGCCCTCATGCTCCTCCGGCTGCGCGACCTTGGCGACGACCAGCACCTCGGTCGGCTTGTTTTCGTTTTCGGGATTGCTGATCTCGCGACGATGAATGACGGCGAAGGGCACCGCCTTGTCGCCATTGGTTTCGATGCGCCACTCGACCTTCGCCCCAGCGGTGTTGAACCCGGAGAAACTCTCCCAGATGGCGGTCATGTCGTCGGAGGGAAAACCGTAGTAGACGGACTCGCGCGCGTCGTCATAGCCGATCAGCACCGGATAGCCGCGATAGCCCGCGCAGGCGAGGTTCGCCCAGTCGCCGTCGCCTTCTTCCGATTGCGCGTAGGTCACGCAGTCCTTCTTCCAGTCGAGGTCGGTATAGTCGCTGGAAATGTCGCCGGCATGGGCCGAGCCACCAAGGATGACAAAGGCAGTAAGAGCAAGGCAGGCGCGCATCCGAAGACCTCCGTTTGGTGCAGCAGCGTAGCGTTAAAACCCGCGTGAGCCTAGGAAGCCGGGTTGGCGCGAAGGGTCAATTGTCTAGGCCGGTGCTGCTCCTCACCTGCCTGCCGGCATCCTCTCCCTGTATAGCGACGGGGAGAGGGGCGCTCTCCTCGATGGTTTCGCCAACAGCCGACGTTGCAGGAAAAGCGCCGAAGCAGCGGACCACTAGTTCTTCAAGCTGGCTTCAATCAGCAGATCGGCGTTACGGGCGACTGATGCCGCCGGTCCGCCGAGGCCGAACAATTGGCCGCTGATATAGGCGCCCTCGATCAGCAGCAGCAGCCCATCGCCCAGCGTGTCGGAATCACTCGCACCCATCGCTGCCGCCATGGCGCGCAGGCGCCGGCGCAATTCCTGCTTGTTGTTCTCGCTCACCACCCGCGCGGGATGGCCGTGCTCGGGATATTCGACCGCCGCATTGGTCATGCCGCAGCCGCGATAGTCCGGCCTCTGCGTGCGTTTGCCCACGCGGGTGAGGAAAGCGATGATCTGAGCGCGCGGGTTGCCAGGATGCGCGTCCACGGCGTCGTCGAACCGCTGCCAGAATTCGAGGTCGTACTTGCGCAGATAGGAAGCGGCGAGTTCGTCCTTGGACGGGAAGGTCCGGTACAGGCTGGGCTTGGTGACGCCGGCGCGCCTGACGATCTCGTCGACGCCGATCGCCCGGATGCCTTCGCGATAGAACAGATCGCGCGCCACGTCGAGGATCTTGTCGGCAGCCTTCGGCGCCGGTGCCGTGCCGGCTCCGCTGATCGACGCTTCAATTTTATTGTCCGATGGCATTCAACAAACTCGCTTGACAATGTTACTGACCGGTACGTATGAATGGCGCCGCTCCATTGCAACGTACCGGTCAGTAACATGATAGCTCATTCCCGTCCCTTTGGCCAGCGCTACGCCTTCGTCGTCGTCGCAGTCATCTTCTTCTGCCTGCTGATCGCCGCCGGGCTTCGTTCCGCGCCGGCGGTCATGATGCTGCCGCTGGAAAAGAGCTTCGGCTGGCGGCGCGATGTCGTCTCGCTTGCCGCCGCTGTCGGCATCTTCCTCTATGGCCTCACCGGGCCGTTTGCCGCGGCGTTGATGGAGCGGATCGGGCTACGCCGCACGCTGCTTGCCGCGCTGCTGATCATGTCGGGTTCCACAGCGCTCAGCCTGCTGATGACCAAGCCGTGGCATCTGCTGCTCACATGGGGGGTATTTTCGGGCATCGGCTCGGGCGCGGTCGCCACCGTGCTCGGCGCCACCATCGTCAATCGCTGGTTCAAGACCAATCGCGGCCTGGTGATGGGGCTGATGTCCGCCTCGAGCGCGACCGGCCTGCTGGTGTTCCTGCCGCTGCTCGCCTCGTTGGCTCAGTCGGGAGGTTGGAAGCCGGTCGCCGTTGCCATCGCCATTGCCACGGCGGCTCTCGTGCCGCTGGTCTTTCTGCTGGTGCCGGAGCGCCCGGCTTCCATCGGCCAGGTGCGTTATGGCGCCGATGCCGACGACGTGCCGCCGGTGTCGCCGGCCGCGCAAGGCAATTTCCTGGCGCATACGCTGAACACGTTGCGCCGTGCCGCGGGAACCAGGGTGTTCTGGTACCTGTTCGCCACATTCTTCGTCTGCGGTTTCACCACAAACGGCCTCGTCGGCACGCACCTCATCGCCTTTTGCGGCGACATGGGCATCGGCGAGGTGCAGGCAGCCGGGCTGTTGTCGATGATGGGCATCTTCGACCTGATCGGCACGACGCTGTCCGGCTGGCTCACCGACCGTTTCGATCCGCGCAAGCTGCTTGGCGTCTATTATGCCGTGCGCGGCCTGTCGCTGATCTATCTGCCCTATTCCGGCTTCTCGGCCGTCAGCCTGATCATCTTCGCCGTGCTCTATGGGCTCGACTGGATCGCCACCGTGCCGCCGACGCTCAGGCTCGCCAACGAAGCTTTCGGCGACCGCAGCGGCCCGATCGTGTTCGGCTGGATCGTCGCCGGCCACCAAGTGGGCGCCGCGGCGGCGGCGGCCTTCGGCGGCACGATGCGCGAATTGCAGGGCAATTACGAGCTTGCCTTCCTGATCGCCGGCATGACCGGCATAGCCGCGGCCTGTATTTCGCTCTTGATCAACACGAGCAAGCCGGCTTTTGAGCCGGAACCGCAGGCGGCGTAAGCGCGACTTCCCCTTCTCCCGCAAGGGGAGAAGGGGAGAGCTGTGACCTGTTATCAAAATTTCATGGTTCCGATATGCGCCTGAAACATTGAGGCCGGAGGTTGGCGGTCCCGTTCAACGCCATCCGGAGACAGCCATGAACAAGCTCTCGTTAACCCGCCGCGCTTTCGTCACCTCGGCCAGCGCCTTTGGCCTAGTCGGCGCCTCCGGACTCGCGTTGCCTTACTATTCGCGCGCCAATCAGCGCCCGGCCTTCACCCACGGCGTCCAGTCCGGCGATGTCGACGCCACCTCCGGCATGGTCTGGACCCGCACCGACCGGCCGGCGCGCGTGATGTACGAAGTGTCGACCACCGAAAGCTTCGCCGACGCCGTCAGGCTGGCGCCGCTCGATACCTCGCCCGCCAGCGACTATACGGTGAAGCGGCTGCTCACCGACCTCGCCGCCGACCAGGACATTTTCTACCGGATGACGGCCGCCGATCTTTCCGACATCAACGCCGTCTCCGAGCCGATCGTCGGCCGTTTCCGCACCGCGCCGGCGTCGAAGCGCGACGTGCGCTTCGCGTGGTCGGGCGACACCGCCGGCCAGGGCTGGGGCATCGACGAGACCGGCATGAAGATCTACTCCACCATCGCCAAGCACACGCCTGACTTCTTCCTCCATTCCGGCGACACGATCTATGCCGACGGCGCCATGAAGGACGAGGTCGACCTGCCCGGCGGCGGCAAGTGGAAGAACGTCGTCATGATCGACGGCAAGCGCAAGGTTGCCGAAACGCTGGACGAGTATCGCGACCAGTGGAAGTACAACATGATGGACAAGCACGTGCTCGCGCTTAGCGCCATCTGCCCGACCTTCTACCAGTGGGACGACCACGAGGTGGTGAACAACTGGTCGGATTCGAAGGACCTGACGACCGACAACCGCTACACGGAAAAATCCATCCCTGTGCTGGCGGCCCGCGCGGCGCGCGCCTTCCATGAGATGACGACCATCCGCTACGAACCTTCGGAACCGGGACGCGTCTATCGCAAGATCGCCCACGGGCCGCTGCTCGACGTGTTCTTCCTCGACATGCGCTCCTATCGCGGCCCGAACGGCCCCGACATGGAGGACACGCTGACGCCGAAGTCGCGCATGCTCGGCGAGCAGCAGACGCAGTGGCTGAAGCGCGAGCTGGCGAATTCCAAGGCGACCTGGAAGATCATCGCCGCCGACATGCCGCTCGGCCTCGTCGTCTGGAACGACGCGGCCAAAAAGGCCGGAGCCGAGGCGGTCAGCAACGGCGACAATGGCACGCCAAAAGGCCGCGAGCTCGAGTTCGCCGACCTGCTGCGCTACATCAAGAACGCCGGCATCACCAACACGGTGTGGCTGACCGCCGACGTCCACTATACGGCGGCGCATTACTACAATCCGGACAAGGCGCAGTTCCAGGATTTCAACCCGTTCTGGGAATTCGTCTCCGGCCCGATCCACGCCGGCACCTTCGGTCCCAACGATCTCGACATGACCTTCGGGCCCGAGCTGAAGTTCATCAAGGCGCCGAGCGCCGAGCAGGGCCAGAACCTGCCGCCATCAGCGGGCCTGCAGTTCTTCGGCCTGGTCGACATTTCCGGCGCCACCGAGCAGCTAACGGTGCGGCTGATGGATCGCGACGACAACGAGCTCTACAACGTCACGCTCGATCCGGTGCGGTCGGCTTAGGGTCGGCGCCAGGCACCCCCCTGTGCCCTGCCGGACAGTCCGGCAGGGCACAGGGGGGTGTCCCGGAGTGCCACCTTTGTCAGGTAGCCGTCGCAATATTAATCCGGATAGCAGGTCGCGGGAATGTTCGGCCAGACGGCGGTGTCGCAGTTGACTGCCTTCTGGCGCTGCTTGAAGGCGGCGCTGACCGGGCCGGTGACGATCGGGTCGACCCCGTCCGGGGCGTCGGCAAACATCTGCTGCGCGGTTTTGGCATCACGGGGCGAGGGGTCAGCTTCTCTCAGGGCGGCCGCCGACTGTGCGGCGCCAGCCGCAACAAGCACGCCAAGCGCTGCCCACGCGAAAACCGGACGCAATCTGGACATCTGATCGGTCATGAACATGAAATTGCCCGGCCCCTCAAAGGTTCCGCCTTGGTTAACAGAATCATTTCACACCAAGACGTTTAAGAATCAGTGACCATTTATTTGGGGCGGGGCCTCCCCTTTCGCAATTGCGAAAAACCTTGTATGAGCCGCCCAACCGAAAAAGGCGGCGCTTTCGGGCCTGCTGCCTGCAACGCTCCCGAGACCAGACAATGAACCTCCGCAATATCGCGATCATCGCGCATGTCGACCATGGGAAAACCACGCTCGTCGACCAACTCCTGAAACAGTCCGGCGCCTTCCGCGAAAACCAGCGCGTCGCCGAGCGCGCCATGGACTCCAACGACCTCGAAAAAGAACGCGGCATCACCATCCTGGCCAAGGCGACCTCGGTCGATTGGAAGGGCACCCGCATCAACATCGTCGACACGCCCGGACACGCCGACTTCGGCGGCGAGGTGGAGCGCATCCTGTCGATGGTGGATTCGGCGATCGTGCTCGTCGACGCCGCCGAAGGGCCGATGCCGCAGACCAAATTCGTCGTCGGCAAGGCGCTGAAGGTAGGTCTGCGGCCGATCGTCGTCATCAACAAGATCGACCGCCCGGACGCCCGTCACATCGAGGTGGTCAACGAGGTGTTCGACCTGTTCGCGGCGCTCGATGCGACCGACGAACAGCTCGACTTCCCGATCCTCTACGGCTCGGGCCGCGACGGCTGGGTGTCGGAAAATCCTGAAGGCCCGAAAGACCAGGGCCTTGCGCCGCTGTTCGATCTCGTCGTCAAGCATGTGCCGGCGCCGACGGTGCATCCCGGTCCGTTCCGCATGATCGGTACGATCCTCGAAGCCAATCCGTTCCTCGGCCGCATCATCACCGGCCGCATCGAGTCCGGTTCGCTGAAGCCCAACCAGGCGGTCAAGGTGCTGCACCATGACGGCACGCAGATCGAGACCGGACGAATCTCGAAAATCCTCGCCTTCCGCGGGCTCGAGCGCCAGCCGATCGAGGAAGCCCAGGCGGGCGACATCGTCGCCATCGCCGGCCTGTCGAAGGGCACCGTCGCCGACACCTTCTGCGATCCGAGCGTGAGCGAGCCGCTGCATGCGCAGCCCATCGACCCGCCGACGGTGACCATGTCCTTCCTGGTCAACGACAGTCCGCTTGCCGGCACCGAGGGCGACAAGGTGACCAGCCGCGTCATTCGCGACCGGCTGCTGCGCGAGGCCGAAGGCAATGTGGCGCTCAAGATCGAGGAATCGCCGGAGAAGGATTCCTTCTTCGTCTCCGGTCGCGGCGAGTTGCAGCTTGCCGTGCTGATCGAGACGATGCGCCGCGAAGGCTTCGAGATCGCCGTGTCGCGCCCGCGGGTCGTCATGCAGAAGGGCGATGACGGCCAGTTGCTGGAGCCGGTCGAGGAAGTCGTCATCGACGTCGACGAGGAGCACGCCGGCGTGGTCGTGCAGAAGATGTCGGAACGCAAGGCCGAGATGGTCGAGCTGCGCCCCTCCGGCGGCAACCGCCAGCGCCTTGTCTTCCATGCGCCGACCCGCGGCCTGATCGGCTATCAGTCGGAACTGTTGACCGACACGCGCGGCACCGCCGTGATGAACCGGCTGTTTCATGCCTACGAGCCCTACAAGGGCGAGCTGCCCGGCCGCACCAATGGCGTGCTGATCTCCAACGAACAGGGTGAGTCGGTCGCCTATGCGATGTGGAACCTGGAGGATCGCGGCCCGATGATCATCGATCCGGGCGTCAAGGTTTACCAGGGCATGATCATCGGCATCCATTCCCGCGACAACGACCTGGAAGTGAACGTGCTGAAGGGCAAGAAGCTCACCAACATCCGCGCCGCCGGCAAGGACGAGGCGGTGAAGCTGACGCCGCCGGTCCGCATGACGCTGGAACGCGCGCTGGCCTGGATCCAGGACGACGAGCTGGTCGAGGTGACGCCGAAGACCATTCGGCTCAGGAAGCTCTATCTCGACCCGAACGAGCGCAAGCGCTTCGAGAAGTCGGCCAAGGTGATGGGCGCGGCGTAGGGTTTTAGCCCAGGCAGTTACTCAAGGGAGGGGGCATCGCTCCCTCTCTTTTCACTTCATGCACATGCGGCCGAAACGACAGCGTCACGGCCGGTCTCGCCGGAGAGGTCGACGCGTACCACCATGCCGTCGCGCACCGGCCTGCGCAGGGCTTTGGCGCCGCACGGTTCGATGGCGAGCAACCGCCGCGCTTCCCAGGCCTGCAGCCTCGACCGGGAGATGCCGAGCTCGCCGGCGAGCAAGCGGTCAAGCCGCAAGGGCGTTGCGGCATCGAGCCGAAGCTCAAGCCAAAGCGCCGTCGCGCCTTCCGGCCTGCCATCCAGCGGCTCCTTTCGCACCGTGACTTCGGGAGATTCTTCGATCCGCCCGACCCGATTTCTGAGCGCCACGGCATCGAAGCCATAGTGTCGGACCAGCGTCGGATCGTTGCGCTCCAGTGCAGCCATCAGCGCCGGTGCGATGTCGCGACGGTTGCATCGCTCGAAAATGGTTCGGTTCCAGGAATTGTCGCAGTCGGTGCAGCGATAGATCAGCCAGGCATCGATGCGCTTGCCGTTGGCGTTGACGCGGAACTTTCCGCTGCATTGGTAAGGTTTGACGCCGCCGCAGCGATTGCAGTTGATGAGAGGTCGAGGCGCGACTGCGGGCGCGACCACCCAGCGAATGCGCAAAGTTCGAGACATGCCGATAGGCCCTTCCCGTCGGGAAGTCCGTCAGCGCGGCAATGTCCGAGATGCCCATGCGGGCACGGTGTGGCGAAAGGCTGTAGTGGTTGAAAATCAGGCGCCCGCGCAATTGCGCGACGGCGGCTCAGCAATGCCAAACCGGTCTCGAGCCGCCGCCTGAAGAACACATGAAATGATGCAGGCGCCGCCAAAGCGCGCCTGCGCGTGCTTTCGGGGAGTAGACGAGACCGGCGTTTACTGAGGCAAAGTGAAACTCGAAATCGGGAAGGATCGGCTCTTCTAGCCGTGCGACGGCGGGCGGGCAAGACGAGTATGCCGCCCGCCGTGTTTCACTGTGACGACCTTCGGGCGCTTTGGCGCTACATCATCTCGATGATCGGCGCGACCTCGACGCTGAAGGCCGGGTTCATCAGGATCGGACAATCCCTTGCCTTGGCGACGGCATCGTCGATATCCTTCGCTTCGACGATCGTGTAGCCGGCGGTTGGATTGCTGCCGCCATTGTTCTCGACCACGCCGCCGGGCAGCACCGTTCTCGACATGCCGACAGGATTGCCGCCGTCGATCACAGCCGAACCCAGCTTGTCGTACCAGCCGGTCCAGGCATCCATCGCGGCTTTGCGCTCGGCCTCGTCGGTCGGCATCTTGCCGGAGCCGTGATAGACATAGAGAAATTTCGCCATGTTCTCCTCCCTTTCGGCAGCGTCGAGCCGGGATGCGGCAGCGCCGCCTAGCGGTATGCGGCTATGCCGCAATCCGATATGCGGCTACGCCGCAATCGTTGATATGCGAGCTAGCCGCAATCATCGATATGCGGGCTAACCGCAATCGTTGATCATCGACCCAAACGGCGGGGCGGGCAACGAGAAATTCGACGTTGCTAATGTGAGGCCGGTGAGCCTCACCTTGCCATGGCGTGGTATTCGGGGTTCGGTCGCATGTCGACCGCGGCGGCCACCCGGTTCGACATGTTGAAGAAGGCGGCAGTCGAGGCGATGTCCCAGATGTCGCGATCGCTGAAGCCCACCTGTCGCAACGCGGCGCGGTCGCCCTCGACGATCTTGGCTGGCTCCTCCGTCAGCTTGACCGCGAATTCCAGCATCGCCGTCTCCCTTTCGGGCAAGCCGGCGGCGCGGAAATTCATCACCATCATCTCGCCAAGAGCGGGCTCACCGGAAAGCTGGCGCACCGCCGCGCCATGCGCGGTCAGGCAGTAGTAGCACTGGTTGATCGAGGAAACGGCGACCGCGATCATCTCGCGCTCCAGCTTCGACAGGCCGGACTCGCCCAGCATCAGCTCGTTGTACATGTCGGTGAAGGCGCGCAGCTTCTTCTCGTCGAAGGCGTAGGCCAGAAGTACGTTGGGCACGAGGCCGAGCTTTTCCTCGCATTTGGCGAAATAAGCCTTCGTCGCTTCGCTCAGCTCCGCCCGGGCCAGGTCGAGCGCCGTAATCCTGTCGGTCATATCCGTTCTCCTCGCAGGGTGAGCGTCGGTTCGATTTTCTTAAAGCGTCGTCAAACCTTTGTCGCCAAATAGCGCTCATCTGCTACCATAGACCCAAAAGCATGTGACGGGAGGGACTTCACATCATGGCCAGCCTGAAAACCGCAAGCCAGCCGAAAAAAACCAGTCCGGCAAAAGGAGGCGCGGCAAGGGCAGGCGAAAAGCCCGGCAGGCTCGCCGACTATCTCCTCGCCCGCACGCCGGCCGAAGACATCGCCGCCTATGACGTCGCCGACCTCGAACGCGCCGCCGATCTCGCCGGCCGGGCGGTCGTCAGGCACAGAAAGGGCGATTGCATCATTGCCATAGACGTGGATTCCGGCGTGACGCGCCAGGGCCGGCCGATGACGGTCATCACCGTCGTCAACGACAACATGCCGTTCCTGTTCGATTCCATCCTCGGCGAGATCACCGAGAGCGCCG
This sequence comes from Mesorhizobium sp. M1A.F.Ca.IN.022.06.1.1, assembly GCF_003952605.1. Classification (NCBI taxonomy): domain Bacteria; kingdom Pseudomonadati; phylum Pseudomonadota; class Alphaproteobacteria; order Hyphomicrobiales; family Phyllobacteriaceae; genus Mesorhizobium; species Mesorhizobium sp. M1A.F.Ca.IN.022.06.1.1. The sequence continues at coordinate 3,423,947 of NZ_CP034455.1, forward strand.
GCGAGCCGCTTTTGGTCACCCATCCCGTCATCGTCGTCCGGCACGGCAAGAGCGGCATCGAGGAGATCCTCGGAGACGGCGGCTCCGTCAAGGGCGAAACCAGCCATGACCGGCTGAGCGTCGTCCACGTCCATATCGGCCGCCTTTCGGCGGATCAGGCCGAAGCCCTGGCCGGCCGCCTGAAGAAGCTGCTGGACCAGGTGCGCGCCGCCGTCGCCGATTGGAAGCCGATGCTTGCCCGGCTCGATCAGGCCATCTCGGAATTCCGCTACGCGCCGGTGCCGCTCGACAAGGCGCATGTCACCGAGGCGATCGCCTTCCTCGAATGGCTGCGAGACGACAATTTCACCTTCCTCGGCATGCGCGAGTTCAACTACACCGGCGGCGAGAAGAGCGGCATGCTGGAGCGCGCCGACAAACCCGGCCTCGGCATCCTCGCGGATCCCGACGTCCTGGTTCTCAGGCGCGGCACCGAGGCGGTGTCGACAACGCCGGAGATCCGCGCCTTCCTGCATGGGCCGGAACCGCTGATCGTCACCAAGGCCAATGCCAAGTCCCTGGTGCACCGGCGCATCTATCTCGACTATATCGGCGTCAAAACCTACACCGCCAAGGGCGTGCTTTCAGGCGAGCTGCGCATCGTAGGCCTGTTCACCTCGACCGCCTACACGCGTTCGGTGATGAAGATCCCCTATCTGCGCTCGAAGGCCGAGACGGTCATCGCCAAGTCCGGCTTCAATCCACATGACCATTCCGGCAAGGCGCTGATCAACGTGCTGGAGAGCTATCCGCGCGACGAGCTGTTTCAGGTTCCGGTGCCGATCCTCAGGAAGCACGCCGAAGCCATCCTCGGACTGATCGAACGGCCGCGCGTCAGGGCGCTGGTGCGGGTCGATCAGTTCGACCGGTTCGTCTCGATTCTCGTCTTCGTGCCGCGCGACCGCTACGACAGCGTCGTGCGCGAGAAGATCGGCACCTACCTGAAGACAGTATTTCAGGGCCGGCTGTCGGCATATTATCCGGCCTTCCCAGAAGGCGGGCTGGCGCGTGTGCATTTCGTCATCGGCCGCTCCGGCGGCAAGACGCCGAAGGTCGAGCCGGCAACGATAGAGGCAGCGATCCGCGACATCGTGCGCACCTGGGACGATGCGCTGCGCGAAGCAGTGTCGGAATCGGGCGCCGATGCAACGCTTACGGCAATTGCCTCGCGCTTTTCGGAAAGCTATCGCGATTCGTTCTCGCCAGCCGTGGCGCTGGCCGATGCAGGACGCATCGCCAGGATCGATGCGGCCAATCCAATCGCCATCGACTATTACCGCCATGCCGACCAGAAGCCGCACCAGGCGGCGCTGAAGATCTATCACCACGGCAGTCCGGTGGCGCTGTCGCGGCGCGTGCCGGTGCTGGAGAATATCGGCTTCCGCGTCATCAGCGAGCGCACCTTCGAGGTTGGCGACGAAGCCTCCGGCATGGTGTTCATCCACGACATGGAGCTGGAGAACAGCTACGGCAAGCCGATCGACCTCGGCGACGGTGCGCTGTTCGAGGATGCCTTCCTGTCGGTCTGGCGCGGCGACGTCGACAATGACGGCTATAACGGCCTTGCCCAGACCGCGGGTCTCTGGTCGGGCGAAATCACGATCCTGCGCGCCTACGGCCGCTATTTGCAGCAGGCCGGTATCCCGCAGAGCCAGGATTTCATCGCCGCCGCGCTCAACCGCTATCCGGAGATCGCGCGCGGCCTGCATCAGCTGTTCGTTGCCCGCCTTGGCCCGACGGCCGAGACCGAGGGCGTGGTCGCCGCCAAGCACCTCAAGGCCAAGATCAAGGACGCGCTGGAAGAGGTGCCCAACATTGATGACGACACCATCATCCGTCGTTATCTCAACCTGATCGAAGCCTCGCTGCGCACCAATCATTTCGTTGCCGATACGAAAGACAAAGGACAGTCGCTGGCGATCAAGCTGGATTCGCAGGCGGTCGACGGGCTGCCGGCGCCCCGCCCCTGGCGCGAGATCTTCGTCTACGGCTCGGAGGTCGAGGGCGTTCATCTGCGCTTCGGCCCGGTGGCGCGCGGCGGCCTGCGCTGGTCTGACCGCGCCCAGGACTACCGCACCGAGGTGCTGGGTCTGGTCAAGGCGCAGCAGGTCAAGAACGCGGTCATCGTGCCGGTCGGCGCGAAGGGCGGCTTCTATCCGAAGAAACTGCCGATGAGCGCCGGCCGCGACGCGATCTTCGAGGCCGGCACTTCGGCCTACAAGAATTTCGTCTCCAGCCTGCTTTCGATCACCGACAATATCGGTGTCGACGGCATCATCCCGCCGGCCGGCGTGGTGCGGCGCGACCAGGATGATCCCTATTTCGTCGTTGCCGCCGACAAGGGCACGGCGACCTTCTCCGATACGGCCAACGCCATTTCGGAGACGCACAATTTCTGGCTGGACGACGCCTTCGCCAGCGGCGGCTCGGCCGGCTACGACCACAAGAAGATGGGCATCACCGCCAAGGGCGCCTGGGAAGCGGTGAAGCGGCATTTCCGCGAGATGAACCGCGACATCCAGACCGAGCCCTTCACGGTCGTCGGCGTCGGCGACATGTCGGGCGACGTGTTTGGCAACGGCATGCTCCTGTCACCGGCAACCAAGCTGATCGCCGCCTTCGACCACCGCGACATCTTCATCGACCCCGACCCGGACATGGCGGCCTCGCTGGCCGAGCGCCAGCGCATGTTCGGACTGCCGCGCTCGTCGTGGCAGGACTATGACAAGTCAAAGCTGTCGGAAGGCGGCGTCATCGTCTCGCGCAGCCTGAAGTCGATAACGCTGCCGCAGGCGGCGGCCGCCGCGATCGGCCTCGCCAAGACCACGGCAACGCCGGTCGAGATCATGAACGCCATCCTCAAGGCGCCCGTCGATCTTTTGTGGTTCGGCGGCATCGGCACCTATGTCCGGGGCTCCGGCGAGACCAATGCCGATGTCGGCGACCGCGCCAACGACGCCATCCGCGTCACCGCGCTCGACGTGCGCGCCAAGGTCATCGGCGAGGGCGCCAATCTCGGCGTCACGCAGCGGGCGCGCATCGAGTTCGGCATGAAGGGCGGCCGCTGCAATTCCGACGCCATCGACAATTCGGGCGGCGTCAACTGCTCGGACGTCGAGGTCAACATCAAGATCGCGCTGGCGTCGGCCATGCGCAAAGGCTCGCTGGCGCGGCCGGCGCGCAACAAGCTGCTTGCCGAGATGACCGACGAGGTGAGCACGCTGGTGCTTTCCAACAACTACCAGCAGACGCTGGCGCTGTCGCTGGCGCGCAAGCGCGGGCTGGCCGACATCGCGCACCAGGCGCGCTTCATGACGGCGCTCGAAGCGCGCGGCCTGCTCGACCGCGCCGTCGAGACGCTGCCTTCGCCGGCGGCGCTTGCCGAGCGCGAGGCTCGCGGCGAGCCGCTGACCAGGGCCGAGCTCGGCGTGCTGCTTGCCTATGCCAAGATCGTGCTCTTCTCCGACATCGTCGCCAGCGACGTGCCGGACGATCCGCATTTCGACCGCGATCTGATGGGCTATTTCCCGGAGCGGATGGCGAAGAAATTCGCCGGCGAGATCCGTGCCCACCGGCTGCGGCGCGAGATCATCGCGCGCGTCGTCGCCAACGATCTCGTCAATCGCGGCGGGCCGTCTTTCGTCAACCGGCTGCAGGAAGCGACGGGCCGCACAGCGGGCGCCGTCGTGCGCACTTTCGCCCTGGTGCGCGACGGTTTCGCGCTGCCTTCGCTCTACAAGGAGATCGATGCCCTCGACAACCAGATCGACGGCCAGACGCAGCTCGATCTCTACCAGGCAGTCAGCCGGCTCATCTTCATGACCAGCGGCTGGTACCTGAAGAACGACCTCTCCTCCGCGCCGCTGGGCCAGCGCATCGCCGACTTGCAGGAAGCGCGCAAGGCTTTGGAGCCGAAGCTCATCTCGCTGCTGCCGGCCTTCTCACGCGAGCGGATCGAGGCGCGGCGCCATGACCTGTTTGAGGGCGGCGCGCCCGACAAACTTGCCGAAAAGCTGGCGCTGGCCGAGGTGAGCGACCTGATCCCGGACATCGCGCTCACCGCACGCACGGCCAATGCCGACATCGTCAGCGCCGCCAGGGCCTTCTTCGCCGTCAGCGACGCTTTTCGCATCCCTCGCGTCGAGGAGGCCGCGCGCTCGATCATGCCGCCGGACTATTACGACCAGCTGGCGCTGTCGCGCGCGACCGACACGATCGGCGCCGCAAGGCGCGGCATCGCGGTGGCGGCGCTCACCGGCCACGGCAAGGCGGCGGATCCGGTGGCGGCCTGGCTGGAAGCCGGCGGCGAGCAGGTCGGGCGCATCCGCGAGCGGCTGCAGGCGCTGACCGAAGGCGGCGACATCACCGTGTCTCGGCTGTCAGTGGCGTCCGGCCTGATGAGCGACCTGACGGGGATGTAGGTTTACCCTGCCCCTTGCGGGGAGGGTCGCTGCGAAGCAGCGGGTCGGGAGGCAGCGCCGACCCCCATGCGGACCTGAGGTGCGACTTCCCCAGAAGGAAGAGGTCGCGGCCGGCGCTCTTGTTCCCGCTGACGCGGAGTGGAAACGCGCGAGCCACTGAGCGGCGGCGCCGTGCTTGTTCATTTGCATCGCCGCCCGAAAACATGCAGACATGCGCGGGTCGCGGGCGGACGATGCCGGAGGGGACATGGCCGAAGTAGCAGTGCAGCGGGCAACGGGGCGCGGCATCTGGGGCTGGATGTTCTTCGACTGGGCGGCGCAACCCTTCTTCACCGTCGTCACCACCTTCATCTTCGGGCCATACTTCGTCTCGCGCATGGCGAGCGACGCCACAACCGGGCAGGCTGCCTGGGGTTACGGCATCGCTGCCGCGGGTCTCGTCATCGCGGTGCTTTCGCCGGTGCTCGGCTCGATTGCCGACCAGACCGGGCCGCGCAAGCCATGGATCGCCTCCTTCGCGGCGGTCAAGATCATCAGCCTTACGCTGCTTTGGTTCGCCGCGCCCGGCTCCAGCCTATTCCTGATCGTGCTGCTCTTCTCGCTCGCCTCTGTGGCCGCGGAATTCTCCACCGTCTTCAACGATTCCATGATGCCGCGCCTAGTGCCCAAGGAGGATATCGGCAAGATCTCCAACATCGCCTGGGGGCTCGGCTATCTCGGCGGCATGGTGGCCTTGATCTTCGTGGTGCTGTTCCTGGCCGGCAATCTGGAAACCGGCAAGACGATCATCGGCCTCGACCCGCTGTTCGGGCTCGATCCTAAGCTCGGCGAGGACGCGCGCTTCACCGGGCCGATGTCGGCCGGATGGTACTTCCTGTTCATCCTGCCGATGTTCATCTTCACGCCGGACGCCATCAAGGGGCTTTCAATGGGCCCGGCGGTGCGGGAGGGCCTGTCGGAATTGAAGTCCACGCTCTTCGAGGTGCGCAAGCGCGTCAGCATCTTCCGCTTCCTCGTCGCCCGCATGATCTATCAGGACGGCGTCAACGCGCTCCTGGCGCTCGGCGGCACCTTCGCCGCCGGCATGTTCAACTGGTCGATCACCGAGATCGGCATGTTCGGCATCATCCTCAACGTCGTCGCGATCTTCGGCTGCTGGATCGCCGCGCGCCTCGACACCGCGCTCGGATCGAAGGCCGTGGTGATGATTGCGCTGATGCTGCTTTTGCTGGCTACGATCGGCGTCGTGTCGACCGGGCCAGGCTTCACGCTGCTCGGCCTAATACAGCTGCCCACCACCGATTCCGGCGGCCTCTTCGGCACCGCGGCCGAAAAGGCCTACATCCTCTACGGCCTGCTGATCGGACTCGCCTTCGGGCCGGTCCAGGCCTCCTCGCGCTCCTACATGGCGCGCAGCGTCACGGCCGCCGAGTCCGGCCGCTATTTCGGCATCTACGCGCTGGCCGGCAGGGCAACGAGCTTCCTGGCGCCGTTCCTGGTGTCGACGATCACGCTGGCCAGCGGCTCGGCACGGCTCGGCATGGCGGTGATCGCGCTGTTCCTCGGCCTCGGCATGGCAATCCTGGTCAGGACGCCATATCCGGCGGACAAGCCGGTGGAATAGCGCTCTCCTTCTCCCCTTGTGGGAGAAGGTGTCGCCGAAGGCGACGGATGAGGGGTGCTGGACGGAATGAGGCGGCGGCAATTTCAAGCGCATTGCCAAGCTGGAACACCCCTCATCCGTCTCGGCGCTAAGCGCCGATCCACCTTCTCCCACAAGGGGAGAAGGGAAGAAGGGCCCTCAATGCCTGAAGTGCCGCACGCCGGTGAACACCATGGCGATGCCGTGCTCGTCGGCGGCGGCGATCACGTCCTCGTCGCGCATCGAGCCGCCGGGCTGGATCACTGCCGTGGCGCCGGCCTCGATGGCCGACAGCAGGCCGTCGGCGAAGGGGAAGAAGGCGTCGGAAGCGACGACCGAACCCCTGGTCAGCGGCTCGGCCAGGCCAGCCGCCTCGGCAGCGTCGAGCGCCTTGCGGGCGGCGATGCGCGAGGAATCGACGCGGCTCATCTGGCCGGCGCCGATGCCGACGGTCGAGCCGTCCTTGACATAGACGATGGCGTTCGACTTGACGTGCTTGGCGACGCGGAAGGCAAATTTAAGGTCGGCCATCTCGGCCGGAGTCGGCGCGCGTTTCGTCACCACCTTGAGCTCGAGGTCGTCGACCACCGCATCGTCGCGGCTTTGCACCAGCAGCCCGCCGGCGACCGATTTGGCAACCGTGCCGGCGGCGCGCGGGTCGGGCAGGCCGCCGGTGACCAGAAGGCGCAAGTTCTTCTTCGCCGCTATGATCGCCGCGGCCTCGTCGGTGGCATCGGGCGCGATGATGACCTCGGTGAAAGTCTTCACGATCTCTTCCGCTGCCTCGGCGTCGAGGATGCGGTTCATGGCGACGATGCCGCCATAGGCCGAAACCGGATCGCAGGCCACCGCCTTGGCGTAAGCCGCCTTCAGCGTCGCGCCCTCGGCCACACCACACGGGTTGGCGTGCTTGATGATGGCTATCGCCGCTGACCGGGTCGGATCGAATTCACCGACCAGCTCGAAGGCGGCGTCGGTATCGTTGATGTTGTTGTAGGAAAGCTGTTTGCCCTGCAGCTGCCTGGCGGTCGCGACGCCCGGGCGCTTGTCGCCGGAGAGATAGAAGCCGGCGCCCTGATGCGGGTTCTCGCCATAGCGCATCACCTGGTCCAGACGGCCGCCAAAGGCCCGCCAGGTCGGATGCTCGATTTCGAGCGTGTCGGCAAACCAGCCGGAGATCGCCGCATCGTAGGTCGCGGTGCGGGCAAAGGCCTTCGCCGCCAGCTTCTTGCGGAAATCGAGCGACAGCGAGCCGAGATTCATCTCGAGCGCGTTGAGCACCGAGGCATAGTCGGCAGGGTCGGTGACGATGGCGACATAGGCGTGGTTCTTGGCCGAGGCGCGGATCATCGCCGGGCCGCCGATGTCGATGTTTTCCACGATCGAGGCGTAGCCGGCGCCAGAGCGGCGGACCTCCTCGAACGGGTAGAGGTTGGACACGACGAGGTCGATCGGCTGGATGTGGTGGTCGTGCATCGCTTTCGCGTGCTCTGGGTCGTCGCGCACGCCGAGCAGGGCGCCATGCACTGAGGGATGCAAGGTCTTGACGCGGCCGTCCATGATCTCGGGAAAGCCGGTCAGCTCCGAAACATCGCGTACGGCCAGGCCGGCCGCGGCGATCTCCTTCGCGGTGCCGCCGGTGGAGACCAGCTCGACGCCGGCGGCGGCAAGGGCTTTGGCAAAGTCGATCAAACCGGTCTTGTCGAAAACAGAAAGCAGCGCGCGGCGAATCGGAACGAGGTCGGGCGCCGGAATGTTCTTGGCGGGGACGGCCATGGCTGGCGGCCTTTCAAGGCTGGTTGGGAACGTTCGCGGGCCGTAGCATATGAGGCTCGGAAATCAAGCGCGCAACTCGGGTTCCTTGGCCGCGAATCAGTTGTTCTCGGGATAGCCGGCGACGGCGGCGCGCGTCAGCTGCCAGTGCACCTCGGCGATCTCCGAGGCCTTGAAGGCAAGCACGATCTGCCGGCTGCGGCGCGGTCCGCCGAGCCCGGCGAAATAGATCGATTCCTCGATTTCCGGCGCCACTTCGGCACAAGTGAACACCCAGGTGTCGCCCTGGGAGGCCGCCAGGGTCAGGCGGCCCTGCTCGTCGTGCAGCAGGCCGATGTCGGGATGGATATGGAAGCGCACGGTGACGAAATCGCGGCCATTGTTGCGGATCGCCGCACCTCCGGGGCGAAGGAAGCGGTCGCGGCCGGTCAGCACATTGCCGTTCTCCGCCAGCTTCACCTCCCGCTCGTGCAGCAAGCCGAAGCGCGCGGCATAGCCGTCGTGGCGCGCGACAAAGCCCTGCACACCCTTCTGGTCGATGCGCTTGCAGGGCACGTGCTGCGGGCCGCCGATCAGCGGCGAGCCGAGTAGGTCGCTGACCCGCAACGAGTGACTGAAGCGCGCCGAGGACGTGTCGTTGACGGTGGCGGTCGAATGCGCGGCGGTGGCGCGGGCGAGCGGCCGGAATTCGGCGGCGCCATAAGTGTCGATGCCTGCGTTGACGATGAAATGCTGGCGCCCGGAGGAAAGCTCGAAGGCGAGGCAGCCGGCATGCGCCGCGTTGGAGATGTCGACAGGCGGCGGCAGGCCGGTGTCGGCAATCACCGTGACGCCGCCCATCGACAGGCGCTCATAGCCGGAATGGGGCGCGTGCAGCAGCGGCGCGCCGACCGTGTCGTCATGACGCAGGATGGTGGCAATGCGATCGTGGATGGTGGCGCCCATGCCGTTGAAGCGGGCAAGGCTGCCGTCCTGGTGGCGGAAGAAGCGCAGCGCCGGCAGCATGCGGTCGATGGCATTGATCAGCGCCGGCGGCGGCGCCTCGGCCTGGTTGGCATAGGTCTGGCGCAACGGCAGAAGGTCGGCCAGCAATTCCAGCACCGTCATCGGGTTGCGCGAGATGTGACCGCCGTCCGGCAGGATCTGGTGGTCGAGCTCCTCGGCCAGGTTGCGCGTGGCGGCGCGCAGCGCCGAGGCCGGCGCGGGTAGCGACAGGGTGGAGAAGGCGAGCGCGATGCGAGCGCGCAGCCTGTCCTTGCCGTCCGGCATCTCGCGCGCCATCGATCTGAGATAACGGATCTGCATGGCGAGCGATTTGAGGAAGGCGCGGTAGAACGGGAATTCGGCGCCTTGCAGCACGACCGAGGAATGCTGCAGCCAGGCAATCACCCGCTTGGCTGTCGTGCCAGGCTCCCAGGCGACGCCCGATATCTGGTTGCCGTGCATGACGATCCAGTCCGAGACCAGGGCGCGAGCATTGGCGGCGGCGAGCTCGGTGCCGGCAGCGCGCATATGGCGCAGCCAGCGGAAGCCGTGCAGCGACTTTTGCCAGCCGCGGTTGGGCACATTGATCTGGAAAGGCGATTTGCCGCCGGTCTCGACCATGTGGCCGGACAGCGGATAGCGGCCATAGTAGATTTCGAGCGCAATCTGCGGGTCGGCGAGCCTCAGATCCGGCGGCGCGATGAGGACGCGCTCGGGCGTGCGGCCGGAATAACGCCAGCGATAGATAGGACCGGCACGAAGGCGCCGGCGCGTTTTGCGCCAGAACTCCCTCGCGACAAGCGTCCAAAGACGCGTCGTGCTGCCGGCAGCAAGTGCCAAAACCCCTCCTGATAGTCGTCAGCCCCTAAGCACAAGCTTATATGATTCAAGAACTTATGCGAAGGCGGATTCCACGAAGTGAACCCCTTCACGCGGCCATGACCTGGGCGTCGCTAAAAAAGTCGGCAAGATTTATGCAATAACGTCCTAAATCGTCCTTCTCATCCGGGCGGCAAAGAAGCCGTCGAGTCCCGAAACCCCCGGTGAATTCAGTACCAAATCGGCGGGGGTGGTGCGCAGCGTGCCATCGGGCGTGAGGAAGGGATCGAGGCCGGCGAATTCACCCGCTTGGATCGGATCGGCGATCACGCCGCGAGTTCCGGCAAGGAAGACGCGATAGAGCTCCTCGCCCTCGATCGGGTCGAGCGAGCAATTGGAAAAGACGAGCCGTCCGCCCAGTTTGACGAGAGTGACGGCGTGAGCGAGCAGGCGCCGCTGCAGCGTGGCGAGCTTCTCGACATCGGCCATGGTTTTGGTCCACGGCACGTCGGGATGCCGGCGCACGGTGCCGGTCGAGGAGCAGGGCGCGTCGAGCAGCACGGCGTCGAACGGCTCCGCCGGCCGGTAGTCGAGCAGGTCGGTGTGCGCCAGTTCGGCCGAAAGGCCGAGGCGTTTTAGGTTCTCACCCAGCCTGGCCAGCCGGTTCTTTGAACTGTCGACGGCGGTGACGTTCGCGCCGGCGAGGATCAGCTGGGCCGTCTTGCCGCCGGGCGCGGCGCAAAGATCGGCGATGCGTTGTCCCTTGATGTCGCGGAAAAGGCGCGCGGGCAGGGCTGCCGCCGCATCCTGCACCCACCAGGCGCCGTCGGCGAAGCCGGGCAGATCGGTGACGCCGGTCTGCAGCTTCTCGACGCGCACCGTGCCGGTCGGCAGCACGATGCCGCCCAGCTTCTCCGCCCAGAGCGAAGGGTCGGTTTTAACGGTGAAATCGACCGGAGCCTCATGGCGATGGGCGGCAAGAATGGCCTCCGCCCTGGCGGCGCCATAGGCTGTGGCCAGTCGGTCTGCGAACCACTGGGGCGCCTCGGTCGTCGCGGCGAGCGTCGGCGCCAGCTCGGCGCCCTTGGCACGCGCCAGCGAGCGCAGCACGCCGTTGACGAGACCGGAGAAACGCAGCGTGCGTGGGTCGGACTTGGCGTGGGTGACGGCGAGGTCGACGGCGGCGCTGTCGGGGATGTCGAGAAACAGGATCTGCGCGGCGGCCACGTGCAGGATGTGCGAGAGCACGGTGGCGTTGGCCGGCAACGGCCTTTCCAGACGCCTTGCAAGCAGTCCGGCAATGGTCATGCGGTGACGCAGCGCCGTGACCAGAATGGCGCGCACCAATGCGCGGTCGCGCTGGTCGAGCGCCTTGTATTGCGGGTGGCCGTGCTCGTTGTCGGTCAGGCCGTCGAGCGGGGTATGGGCATCGATGATGGCGGCAAGCAGGCGGGCGGCCGCCTTGCGCGCCGCGAGGCCGGCGACCGTTTCGCTCGCACTTGCGTCACCTCTGCCTTGGGTTTGCGGTCGGCGCTTCGCTCCGCTCACGACCACGGACCTTTGGATCCTGTGCCGCGGGGGCCGGTCGGGTTGCGACCCCAGGGATTGGGCTTCGGCCGCTCCGGCTCGGCCGGCTGGCTCCATGGTCCTGCCTGCGGCTCGTCCGGCTGGCCTGGCGCAGGGGCTTCGCGCCGCGCGGCTTGGGCGGCACCGCTCATCTCGCGCGCCATCTGCTGCAGGGCGGCGATGCGGTTCTCTGTGCTCGGGTGGGTCGAGAACAGATTGTCCATGCGCTCACCGTGCAACGGATTGATGATGAACAGATGTGCCATCGCCGGATTGCGCTCGGCATCCGGATTGGGAATGCGCTCGGCGCCGCGCGCGATCTTGTCGAGCGCCGAGGCGAGCCACAACGGATTTCCGCAAATTTCGGCGCCGCGCCGGTCGGCCTCGTATTCGCGGGTGCGGCTCACCGCCATTTGCACGATCATGGCGGCAAAGGGCGCAACGAGCATGGCGACAAGCACGCCGACGAAGCCCAGCGGATTGTTGTTTTCGCGGCTGCCGCCGAAGAAGAAGGCGAAATTGCCGAGCATCGAGATCGCGCCGGCAAGCGTCGCGACAATCGTCATGGTAAGCGTGTCGCGATGCTGCACATGGGCAAGTTCATGCGCCATCACCGCCGCGACCTCTTCGTGGCTGAGCCGCTCCAGCAGGCCGGTCGATGCGGCTACAGCAGCGTTTTCGGGATTGCGGCCAGTGGCGAAGGCGTTCGGCTGCGGACTGTCGATCAGATAGGTCTTCGGCATCGGCAGGCCGGCCTGCTTGGCCAGCGCCTCAACGATCGCATAATATTCGGGAGCGTTCCTCTCGTCGACCTCGATGGCGCGGTTCATCGACAGCACCATCTTGTCGGCATTCCAGTAGCTGAACAGGTTCATGCCGGCGGCCAACAGCAAGGCGATCACCATGCCGCCGGTGCCGCCGATCAGAAAGCCGACGCCCATGAACAGCGCGGTCATCGCAGCAAGGAGCATGGCGGTGCGAAGCGTATTCATCGTCTCTTCCGTCTGGCGTGGTGGCGAATAGGGGTCGATCCTGCCATTGTCATGGCTATATGATGGGAAAGGCTGGTCCCCGTTTCAATCGGCAGGAAGCATCGCATGACCGATCAACCCAACAAAACCGAAGGCGCCAAGCCGCAAAGGACGCTGTCGCCTGAGGCGCAACGCGCATTGGCGGAAGCGGAAGCCAGGCGGAAGGCATACCGCGAGGCGGAAGCCCGCCTGCCGAAAGAGTTCGGCGGACGCGGCGGCAAGGAACCCGGGCGCTACGGCGACTGGGAGGTGAAGGGTCTGGCCACTGATTTTTAATGACACTCAAGGCGCGTCGCGCTGAAGCGGATTCAGGCGACGCGCTTTAAGTCATTGTTCGTGCTGTCGTCTTCGCAAAACCGCTGCACACCGCGACATGCATCAGGCCGCGTCGCGCTGCGGCTCGATGATCATCCAGCCATTGTCGTCAGTGGCGACGCCGAGCGTATCGTAGGTGGCGATGCTGGCGTGCTGCGTCACGACCGGATGGACATGCGTGGCGCTGATCACCATGACCGAGGCGCCGGAGGCTTCGCCCGCGGCGATGCCGGCCGGGGCATCCTCGAAGACGAGGCATTCGCGCGCCTCGACGCCGAGACGCTTTGCCGCCAAAAGAAAACAGTCGGGCGCCGGCTTGCCGCGGGTGACGTCCTCGGCCGAGACTATGATGGCGGGCACCGGAATGCCGGCCGCCGCCATACGCAGCAGCGCGAGTTCCCGCGGCGCCGAGGTGACGATCGCCCAGCGCTCCGGCGGCAGCGACTTGAGAAACGCCACAGCACCCGGAATCGGAACGATGCCCTCTAGGTCGGCCGCCTCGGCCTTGAGCAGCGCATCGGCTTCCACGACGGGATCGACGCCAGGAAGCTTCAGCGCGGCGATGGTCTCGATCGCGCGCTTGCCATGGATCGTCGGCAGGAAGCTCGCGACGTCGAGGCCGAGATGGCGAGCCCACTTGGTCCACACGCGTTCCGCCGCGGCGATCGAATTGAGGACCGTGCCGTCCATGTCGAAAAGGAAAGCGGCGAACTTTCTGCCTGGGAACATCGCATATCCTGGGGGAATCGTCTTCGGGGAGCGCGAAACGCACCGCTATCCTAACCTCCGAAGTGGAGCCTGCAAAGGCGCATGCCGGCATTTCGACTCGCCGCCGGAACAACGCTCCTCATTGCGGCGTTCTCCAACCAGTCTTGCGAGACCACCAACAAGGGCAAGACCACCAACAAGGGGAAGTGATGCTGATCAGGCTCGGCTACGAAATCGCCATCGAATGCGATGCCGCGACGCCGATCATCGCGCTTCTCGACATCCACCCGGATCGCCATGCCGACATCAAGCGGCAGACTCGCTTTCTCACCTCGCCTTCGGTGCCGACGACCACCTATCGCGACACCCATGGCAATATCTGCCGCCGCTTCACGGCGCCGGCCGGCGGTTTCCGCATCCTCTTTGATGGGGTGGTCGAGGACAGCGGCGAGGCCGACGAGATCAACACGCTGGCGCGCGAAATGCCGGTGGCGGAGCTGCCGGACGAGGTGCTCGTCTACCTGCTCGGCAGCCGCTATTGCGAAACCGATCACCTCAGCAACCTCGCCTGGGAGCTGTTCGGCCACCTGCCGCCCGGCTGGGCGCGCGCGCAGGCGATCGTCGACTATGTCCATAGCCGGCTTTCGTTCGGCTACGGCTATGCCCGCGCCACCCGCACGGCGGCGCAGGCGCATGAGGAGCGCGTCGGCGTTTGCCGCGACTTCGCGCATCTCGCGATCGCGCTCTGCCGCGCGATGAACATTCCAGCGCGCTATGTGAACGGCTATCTCGGCGACATCGGCGTGCCGGCCGATCCGGCGCCGATGGATTTCTCAGCCTGGATGGAAGTGTTCCTCGACGGGAAATGGTACGCGTTCGATCCGCGCCACAATCGTCCAAGGATCGGCCGCGTCGTGATCGCGCGCGGCCGCGACGCCACCGACGTGCCGCTGCTGCACAGCTTCGGCCCGCATCGGCTTACCCTGTTCAAGGTGTGGACCTATGAGCAGCAAGGCAATCTGTTCAAGCCGCCGCATCACGGCATCGACAGGACCGCGAGCGCCCAGATGCTCGCCTAAGCCAGGCGGCTGTTTCACTGCGGCGCCAGCACCAGCGCTGACCCGCTTTGGCACAGGGCGCCCTGTGCCGAAGCGGGAAGGGCCGCAATCGCTCCGCCACTCATGGTAAGCGCTTTATTAACGGCATTTCCCTATTGCGTTTCCATTTACCCGCCATTCACCTTCCTGTCTGCCGTGTTCCAGCAAAAACAATGAGTTAACTGTCGCTCCGCGCCTTCGAACAGAAGGGTGGCCGTGTCTGGCCGAAATCCTGCAGCGCTTCCGTTGAGCGGCACCGAAGCCGCAGCAGGCGGGGGTGAGGATGCGGCAGTTGAAAGGTCTCGCTCGTGGGGTGGACGGCTTTGCGCGGGATCGCGGAGGCAATTTCGCGGTTCTGTTTGGGGCTGCCGCATCGGTGCTGGCGCTGGGGAGTCTGCAGAGCGTCGTCGATGCCGCTGTGACTTCGACGGCACGCGATCTCACCCTAGGCATCATCAAGGAAGCCGATGCCAACGCATCGGTACAGGCATTTCTCGACGCCAACAGCGCGGCCGGCATCTTGCAGGCCGACCAGATCGTGCTCGACAAGCTCACCATCGACAGGACATCGAAGACCGTGCAGGTGAATGCGCATGCCGATGTCGGCCTCTATTTTCCGCTGTTCAGCGTTGGCGATATGCAGCGTGTCGGCGCCTCGACTACCGCGCTCTATTCCGACAAGAAGATCGAGGTGGCGATGATGCTCGACATCACCGGCTCCATGGCGGCCAACAAGCGCGCCAAGACCAATAAGATCGGCGACCTGCAGGCAGCCGCGTCGCAGACGGTCAAGGATCTCTTGGGACAGAACCGGGATCCCAGCGAGCCCCGGGTCCGGGTGGCGATCGTCCCCTATGCCGAGGCCGTCAACACTGGCGGCCTCGCCGACACCGTCTTCGTCGAGACGTCGACCGGACCGAAGCTGCCGCCGCCGATCGATGCTCCGCTTGCCGTTTCCGTGACGACCGCGCCTGACAAATGCGCCACTGAACGCACGGACAAGGACGGCTATGCCGATTATTCGTCCGACGGCCCGTATACGCTGCGGCAGGACAAAAATGGCAGGACCTATGAGGCCAAGGTCAACCGCGACTACCGCATGAAAGTGTGTCCATCCGCGGCGCTGGTTCCGCTGACGGCCGATCAGAACAAGCTGCTCACGGCCATCGGTCATTTCCAAGCTGCGGGCGTGACGGCAGGTGGCATTGCCGCGCAATGGGGCTATTACATGCTTTCGCCGTCCTGGCGTTCGGCCATCGCCGATGCCCGCCTGGGCGCCGGTCCGGCGAATTTCGATCCGAAGAAAGTGGCAAAGATCGCCATCCTGATGACGGATGGCCAGTTCAACACCGCCTTTGCCCGCGGGCGCGGCACGTCCGCGTCCGACGACGAGGGCCGGAGGTCGCGCGCCAATGCCGAAGCCATTTGCGAGAATATGAAGCACGACGGCATAGAGGTCTTCACCATCGGCTTCGATCTCAACGATCCGTCGATGACGACGATCGAGAGGGATCAAGCGAGATCCGTATTGAAGGACTGTGCGACCGACGACACGTCGTCGCTGAAGCATTTTTACGAGGCCGCCACAGGCGCCGAACTGTCAGATGCCTTCGATCAGATCACCCGCAACATCGAGAAGCTCACCATCAATCGCTGATCCACAGGTCAGCCCGCAGAAGGAAAAGGCCGCCGCTTCTTGACGAAGCAGGCGGCCTTCCGTGTTTCCGTCCATGACGCGGCTCCTGGCGGCGACCCCTTCGGGTCACCTGCCGCGCGTCTCGCGCCTTAACGGGAAGACTGCTTCCCGGAAGTGCAATCCGCTGAGCTCACGTTATGGAAAACGAAATCACTCGACATCGGATCACCTCCTTTCGGTTTGTTGAACACAGCCAAATGATGGGGTGCGTCGCGGCAAAACACAAGATGACGCGACGGAATGGCCGTGCTCCGGACGAGGATCATCCTCGCGCGATGCTTTTGCGCAACAGATCGGGATTGCGGTCGACGGGCCGGTGGACGACAGTGGCGCTCGAGGGTCGGGTTGGCCGTATGGGAGGTGGGAATGGACGCCGCCGACAGAGCCGCGCGGATCGTACGCAGGGTCGTCGAGACGTTGAAGCCGGGTTTTGCGGTCAGGCTTTGGACCGGCGAGCGGATCGGGCCCGCCGGCGGTCCGGTGCTTGCCATCAACGATCAGGACATCGTCTGGCAACTGGTGCGGCGTCCCGCCTTCTCGACGCTTGTCGAGATGTGGATTTCCAAGACCGTCGACATCGAAGAGGGCACGCTGTTCGACTTCTACGCCGTGCCCTCGCAGGGCAAGCTCAAGACGAAGCTCAGATCATTGCCCAAGCTGGAGATCCTGCGCGACCTGCCGGTGGTGCTGTTCTCGCGAAAACAGATGACGGCGCGCAGCGATCTCTCCGGCCGCAACCCTTATGTCAGCGGGTCGAACAAGGAAGCGATCCAGCATCACTACGACATCTCGAATGCCTTCTACCGGCTCTTCCTTGACGAGCGCATGGTCTATAGCTGCGGCTATTTCAAGGATTTCGCCAACGGCATCGACCAGACGCAAGTCGACAAGCTCGACCATATCTGCCGCAAACTCAGGCTGAAGCCCGGCCAAAGGCTGCTCGACATCGGCTGCGGCTGGGGCGCGATGCTGATCCATGCGGCGAAGCATTACGGCGTCGTCGGCCATGGCGTCTCGCTGTCGCGGGCCCAGACGGAGCTTGCCCGCGAGCGCATCCGCGCCGAGGGTCTCGAGGACCGTATCACCATCGAGATCAAATCCTACGCCGAGCTCTCCGGCACGTTCGACAAGATATCGTCCATCGGCATGTTCGAGCATCTGGGTATCGCCAATCACGACGCCTACTTTTCGGCCGTCCATCGTCTGCTCAAGCCCGGCGGCGTCTATCTGCACCACGCCATCACCAGGCGCAGCAAGGGCGACATCCGCAAGACGTTGCGCAAGGGTCCGGAATACAAGGCGCTGATCAAATACATCTTCCCAGGTGGAGAGCTCGACACGATCGGCATGACGCTCGGCAATCTCGAGGCGCGTGGCTTCCTCGTCCATGATGTCGAGAACCTTCGCGAGCATTATCAGCGCACCTGCCGGCTGTGGGCCGAGCGTCTCCATGCGCGCTTCGACGAGGCGATCGCCGAGGTCGGCGAGGCGAAAGCTCGGCTATGGCTGCTCTATCTCACCGGCTGCTCGATCGCCTTCGAACGCGCCTCGGCGCAGATTTTCCAGACGGTCGCCACCAAGCGCGCGCGCGGACCAAGCGGCCTGCCGCCGACGCGTGAGGATTTGTATCGGTAGGGACAAAGGCGGGTCAGGCGAACCGCACCTCCGCGCCGATCTCGACGCGTGCCGGCCGGTCGACGGTGCAATAAACGCCGATATTGTGGGCGTTGTAGCGGACCAGGTTGCGCAGGATGCCGGGGTCGTTGTCGAAGCCGTCCTGGGCGATGATGGTGAAGCCGCAGCGGCGGCAGGGCTCGGAGATCGTGAGCAGAAGATCGCCGATCGCGAGCTTGCGGCCGAGCCATTCCGTCTCCGGGAAGGAGCCTTCCACCGGCTCCATGTCGACGACGATGTTGGGGCGAAAGCGGCGCGAATCTGGCACGCCTTGCGGATGCAGCGCCTTCAGCCGCGCCAGCGAGGCGGTGGTGAGCAGATGGATCGGCGTCCTGCTGTATCGCTCGGCCGTCAGCGAGCCGGCATAGCCCGGCGCGTGCTCGCGGAAGTAAGGCCGGATCGAGGCGTCGAAGCCAAGAAATCCGGAAAGAACCCGGTCGCTTTCCGGGTCGGGCGCCGGCAGCCAGTCGCCGCCGGGCACAGCCACTTCGAGCCGGCGGTCTTCGGTCAGCCGGGTGCGGATCAGCGGCACCTTGTGCCATTTCGGTCCGCGGTCCGGCCTGGCGATCTCGCCATCCGAGGCATCGACCAGGCCGAACAGCCGGTCGCCGTCGACAGTCGACGTGCCGACGGAGATGGTGTCCAGCCGCTCGCCGGCGAGCGAGCTCGCCGGATAGCGCCATAGCTGGCTGACGGTGCCGAGTGCGGACTGCGCGTTCATCAGGCCCTTTTATTCTGCCGGTTGGCAACGAGATCGTCGACCACGGCCGGATCGGCGAGCGTCGAGGTGTCGCCGAGCGCGCCGTAATCGTCCTCGGCGATCTTGCGCAGGATGCGCCGCATGATCTTGCCTGAACGGGTCTTGGGCAGGCCCGGCGCGAACTGGATCTTGTCGGGCGTTGCGATGGCGCCGATCTCCTTGCGGACATGGGCGACAAGCTCCTTGCGCAGATCCTCGCTCGACGTCGTGCCGGACATCAGCGTGACGTAGCAGTAGATTCCCTGACCCTTGATATCGTGCGGATAGCCGACGACGGCGGCTTCCGAGACCTTGTCGTGGCTGACCAGCGCCGATTCAACTTCCGCCGTGCCCATGCGGTGGCCTGAAACGTTGATGACGTCGTCGACGCGGCCGGTGATCCAGTAGTAGCCGTCGGCGTCACGGCGGCAGCCGTCGCCGGTGAAGTATTTGCCCTTGTAAGTCGAGAAATAGGTCTGCACGAAACGGTCGTGATCGCCATAGACGGTGCGCATCTGGCCGGGCCAGGAATCGGTGATGCAGAGATTGCCGTCGGCCGCGCCTTCCAGCACCTTGCCTTCGCCATCGACCAGCTGCGGCTTGACGCCGAAGAAGGGCCGTGTCGCCGAGCCGGCCTTAAGGTCGGTGGCGCCCGGCAGCGGCGTGATCAGGATGCCGCCGGTCTCGGTCTGCCACCATGTGTCGACGATCGGCACCTTGGCGTTGCCGACGACGTTGAAATACCACTCCCAGGCTTCCGGATTGATCGGCTCGCCGACCGTGCCCAGCACGCGCAGCGACTTGCGCGAGGTCTTCTTCACATGGGAATCGCCGGCGCCCATCAGGGCGCGCAGCGCCGTCGGCGCGGTGTAGAAGATGTTGACCTGGTGCTTGTCGACGACTTCCCAGAAGCGCGACTGCGACGGGTAGTTCGGCACGCCCTCGAACATCAGCGTCGTGGCGCCGTTGGCCAAAGGGCCATAGACGATGTAGCTGTGGCCGGTGACCCAGCCGACATCGGCGGTGCACCAGTAGATGTCGCCGTCATGGTAATCGAAGACATACTGGTGCGTCATCGAAACATAGACGAGATAGCCGGCGGTGGTGTGCAGCACGCCCTTCGGCTTGCCGGTTGAGCCCGATGTGTAGAGGATAAACAACGGGTCCTCCGCCTTCATCTTCTCGGGTTTGCAGTCGGCCTTAACGGTCGCGGCCTCATCGTGGTACCAGACGTCGCGGCCCGGCACCCAGCCGGTCTTGCCGCCGGTGCGTCGCACCACCACCACTTTTTCCACCTTGGTGCCGGCCTTGGCGGCGATGTCGATGGCCTTGTCGGTGTTGTCCTTCAGCGCAATCGGCTTGCCGCCGCGCAGGCCCTCGTCGGCGGTGATGACGATGGTCGACTTGCAGTCGTCGATGCGGCCGGCCAGCGCATCGGGCGAGAAGCCGCCGAAGACGACCGAATGGATGGCGCCGATACGCGTGCAGGCAAGCATCGCGTAAGCCGTTTCGGGGATCATCGGCATGTAGATGGTAACGCGGTCGCCCTTCTTGACGCCGTGCTTCTTCAGGACATTGGCGAAGCGGCAGACATGCGCATAGAGCTCGTTGTAGGTAATCTTCCTGTCATCGTAAGGGTTGTCGCCTTCCCAGATGATGGCGGTCTGGTTGCCGCGCTTCTTCAGATGCCGGTCGATGCAGTTGTAGGAAACATTGGTCTGGCCGTCCTCGAACCACTTGATCGAGACCTTGCCGTCGAAGGAAGTGTTCTTGACCTTGGTGAAGGGCTTGAACCAGTCGATGCGCTTGCCGTGCTTGCCCCAAAACTTGTCCGCGTTCTTCACGCTGTCGGCATACCATTTGAGATAGGTGTCGTTGTCGATCAGCGCGTTTTTCTTCCACGCCGGCTGGACGCGGTGGACATGGACATCGGACATTTTTTAGCTTTCCTCCGAAACCGTTCCGCCGGCTTGATGTGCCGACGGCATCACGGCGAAGCAGCCGTGAATTCGCGGCATTATTAACAGTTCCGCCGTGACGGCAATATTAGACGTTGGATTCGCGCGGCGGGATGACGCAGGGGCAAGTGCAAACGCCTGTCAGCACTCTCGCCCTAGGGCTGCTAACCGTCTGTTTTTCCGATGGAAAACTTGGGTCTGATGTGCGAAAATCAATAGACGGTTAAGCAACGAGGCGCAGAGTTTCGCGTTGGGAGGAAAGGAGAATCAACTGAGGACGGCAATGCGCCATCATCTCGAAATGGACTTGATGCTCAGCGGCTATGGGCTGACCACGGCCAAGATCCTTTATCACTTCCCAGACCATCCACATCTGCTGCAAAGCTATATCTGGCAGGATTACGACATCGCGCCGGAGTTTCCGGTGCTGATCCGCTTCATCGAATTCTGGAAGACCAAGCTCGACGGCCCGCTGCATTCGGTGACGTACACGCACCAGAAGCTGATCGCGCCGAACGAGTGGCGGAAAGTGGACGGGGAGTTCGTGCTGCACTGAGCGGCGCAGAGGTTCTCTGTACGTCGAATGTTTGGCGGAAACGCCCATCACTCGTCATCCGCGGGCTTGGTAGGAACGGCCCGGTTCGTTTCAAGCGCTGGCGGAAGCGTTATCGATCGATTGTCGGGTCGGTAACAAGATCGCTACCAGCGTCTCGAGGCGCTTAGCGACTGCCGAAAATCGCCGAGCCCAGCCTGACGCTGGTCGCGCCGAAGGCGATCGCGGTCTCGTAATCGCCGGACATGCCCATCGAGAGCATTGCGACGCCGGCCTCGCCAGCGATCTTTTCCAAAAGCGCGAAATGCGGGCCGGGATTCTCGTCCGCCGGCGGGATGCACATGAGGCCCTCAATGGCGAGGCCGTGCACCTCGCGGCAGCGTTTGACGAAAGCGACGGCGTCGCGCGGCTCGATGCCGGCCTTCTGCGGCTCGGAACCGGTGTTGACCTGGACATAGAGTTTCGGCGCCCGGCCTTGCCTGGCGGTCTCCTTGGCAAGCTCGGCGGCGATCTTCTCGCGATCGACGGTCTCGATGACATCGAAAAGCGCCACCGCTTCCTTCGTCTTGTTGGACTGCAGCGGCCCGATCAAGTGCAGCTCGATGTCGGGAAACGCCGCTTTCAGCGCCGGCCATTTACCTTGAGCTTCCTGCACGCGGTTCTCGCCGAAAACACGCTGGCCCGCCTCGATGACCGGGCGGATATCTTCGGCCGCGAAGGTCTTCGAGACCGCAACCAGCATGACGGCGCCGGGCTCACGCTTTGCCTCGCGTTCGGCGCTTGCGATCTTCGCCTTGACCGCGCGAAGCTGTTCGACGGGGCTCGTCATGTCCATATCCTGCCCATAGTTTTAGCACCAACGCCGGATCGCCACAGTTGACGGGTCTGGCAATCCATGGTGAACACCGCGACGACATTGTCTCGGCTGCCGGCCTTGCCCAGCGCCGCGCACCCGCTTTTAAGTGAAAAACATCTGATGGCAACCGAACGATACAATCCGCGCACGTCAGAGCCCAAATGGCAGAAGGCCTGGGCCGAAAAGAAGCTGTTCGAGGCCAGGAACGAGGACCCGAAGCCGAAATACTACGTGCTCGAGATGTTCCCTTATCCCTCGGGGAAGATCCATATCGGCCACACCCGCAACTATACGATGGGCGACGTCGTCGCGCGCTACAAGCGGGCCAAGGGCTTCAACGTGCTGCACCCGATGGGTTGGGACGCCTTCGGCATGCCGGCCGAGAATGCCGCGATGCAGAACAAGGTCCATCCCAAGGACTGGACCTACGAAAACATCGCCGTCATGCGCGAGCAGCTCAAGATGATGGGCCTGTCGCTCGACTGGGCGCGGGAGTTCGCCACATGCGACGTCGACTACTATCACCGCCAGCAGATGCTGTTCCTCGACTTCGTCGAGAAGGGGCTGGTGACGCGCAAATCCTCCAAGGTCAACTGGGACCCGGCAGACATGACGGTGCTCGCCAACGAGCAGGTCATCGACGGCCGCGGCTGGCGCTCGGGCGCGCTGGTCGAGCAGCGCGAGTTGACGCAGTGGTTCTTCAAGATCACCGATTTCGCGCAGGACCTGCTGGATTCGCTCGGCCGTCTCGACGAATGGCCGGAGAAGGTCAAGCTGATGCAGCATAACTGGATCGGCCGCTCGGAAGGGCTGCTGATCCGCTGGCCGCTGGCGGCTGCAAGCTCTGCCAAGATCGGCGGCGACATGCACGAGCTGGAAGTCTACACGACCAGGCCGGACACCATCTTCGGTGCCTCCTTCATGGCGGTCGCGGCGGATCATCCGCTGGCCAAACAAGCCGCCGAGAACAATCCGGCGCTGGCCAAGTTCATCGACGAGGTCCGCCATATGGGCACCTCGGTGGCGGCGCTTGAGACGGCCGAAAAGAAGGGTTTCGATACCGGCATCCGCGTCGTCCATCCTTTCGACGACGGCTGGACGCTGCCTGTCTACGTCGCGAATTTCGTGCTGATGGAGTATGGCACGGGCGCCATCTTCGGCTGCCCGTCGGGCGATCAGCGCGACCTCGACTTCGCCAACAAATACGGCCTGCCGGTAGTCCCGGTAGTGATGCCGGAAGACGGCGACGCAAAAAGCTTCCAGATCACCGAGGAGGCCTATGTCGACGACGGCGTGATGATCAATTCGCGCTTCCTCGACGGCATGAAGCCGCAGCGCGCGTTCGACGAGGTGGCGAAGCTGCTCGAACAGAAGACGATCGGCGGCCGGCCGATGGCGGAGCGCAAGGTGAATTTCCGCCTGCGCGATTGGGGCATCTCGCGCCAGCGCTACTGGGGCTGCCCGATCCCGATGATCCACTGCGAGGCCTGCGGCGTGGTGCCGGTGCCGAAGGCCGATCTGCCGGTGAAACTGCCTGACGACATCGAGTTCGACCGTCCGGGCAATCCGCTCGATCGGCATCCGACATGGCGTCACGTGAAATGCCCGCAATGCGGGCGCGACGCGCGGCGCGAGACCGACACGATGGATACATTCGTCGATTCGTCGTGGTATTTCGCGCGCTTCACCGCCCCCTGGGCGAACGAGCCGACCGAGCCGAAGGCGGCCGACGAGTGGCTGGCGGTGGACCAGTATATCGGCGGCATCGAGCACGCGATCCTGCATCTGCTCTATTCGCGCTTCTTCACGCGTGCCATGCGCGAGACCGGCCATTTGAACCTCGCCGAGCCGTTCAAGGGCCTGTTCACGCAAGGCATGGTGGTACACGAGACCTACCGCGTCGGCGGTCCGTCGACAAATGGGCGCTGGCTGTCGCCGAGCGAGGTCAGGATCGAGGATGCCGGCGGCAAGCGCCGCGCCATCGAGATCGCGACCGGCGAGGAAGCGTCGATCGGCGCGCTCGAGAAGATGTCGAAATCGAAGAAGAACACGGTGAGTCCGGAGGAGATCACCGACGGCTACGGAGCCGATACCGCGCGCTGGTTCATGCTGTCGGATTCGCCACCCGAGCGCGACGTCGAATGGACCGACGAAGGTGCCGCCGGCGCGCATCGCTTCGTGCAGCGCGTCTGGCGCCTGGTGCAGATCGCGGCCGAACAGCTTGGCGACGTGAAGCCGGCCGCGGCGAGCGAAGGCGAGGCAGGTGCCGTTTCCAAGGCCGCGCACAAGATTCTTAAGGCGATCGGCGAGGACATCGAGAAGCTCGGCTTCAACCGAGCTATCGCCCGCATCTACGAGCTTGCCAATGCGCTGGCCGTGCCGCTCAACGACGTCGCCGAAGGCAAGGCTGACGCGGCGCTGAAGGGCGCCTGCCGCGAGGCCGTCGAGATCCTGGTGCATGTGATCGCGCCGGTGATGCCGCATCTGGCCGAGGAATGCTGGGAGGCGTTGGGCGGCACCGAGATGGTCGCCGAACGGCCGTGGCCTGCCTACGATCCGGCCCTGGTCGTCGACAACGAGATCATGCTGCCGGTGCAGGTCAACGGCAAGAAGCGCGGGGATTTGACAATTGCCCGCGACGCGGATCAAGGTGCCGTCGAAAAAGCGGTGCTGGCTCTCGACTTCGTGCAGAAAGCGCTCGATGGTAAAGCCCCGCGCAAGGTGATCATCGTCCCGCAGAGGATCGTCAATGTCGTTGCCTGATCCGGAAAAGTCACAGGCGGCGCGTTTGCTGCGTCGCGCTGCTCTCAGCGGCCTGATCGCCTCGCTGGCACTGGTCTCCGCCTGCACGGTGCGGCCGCTCTATTCCAGCGCGCCGCTCACCGCCGGCTCGCAGGTCGGGGCCGCCGCCGAGCTGGCGTCGATCTCGATCAAGCCGGTGAGCACGCGCCCTGCACAGCAGGTGCGCAACAACCTGATCTTCGCTTTCGGCCAGGGCTCGGGCGAGCCGGCATCGCCTGCCTATACGCTCGACCTCGGCGTCACCGAGCTTGTCGAGTCGGCGGCCATCGTTCAGGTGCAGACCGAAGAGGACGAGCCGACGGCCGGCACCGTGACCCTCACCGCCAATTATGTGCTCAGAGACGCCGCGACCGGCACTGTGGTCGCGCTCGGCAAGCGCTCGATTCCTTCCTCCTTCGACCGGCCGCGCCAGGAGTTTGCGGCCTACCGGGCGCAGATCGACGCCGAGAACCGCGCCGCCCGCGAGCTCGCCGATCTGCTCAGGCTGGCGATCGCCCAGGACCTGGCCAAGAATGGCAAGAAGGCCTGAGCTGGTCTCTGAGCGCCGCCGCGCTATTTCCCTATTCGATGCAACAAAAAGGCCAGGTTATCCCGGCCTTTTTGTTGTCTGATCTCGGGCCTCAGCCAATCTTCTGGCCGGTCTTGGCCCAGTCGGCGAGGAAGGCGGCGAGGCCCTTGTCGGTGAGCGGATGGTTGACCAGCGCCTTCAACGTCGCCGGCGGCGCGGTCACGATATCGGCGCCGATCAAAGCCGCCTGCTTGACGTGGTTCACCGTACGCACGGAAGCGGTCAGAATCTCGGTCTTGAAATCGTAATTGTCGTAGATGGTGCGGATTTCCGAGATCAGCTCCATGCCGTCCGAGCCGGTGTCGTCGATGCGGCCGACGAAGGGCGAGATGAAGGAGGCGCCGGCCTTGGCGGCAAGCAGCGCCTGGTTGGCCGAGAAGCAGAGCGTGACGTTGACCATGCGGTTCATCTCGGTGCGGATCGTCTTGCAGGCCTTCAGACCATCCAGCGTCAGCGGCACCTTGATGGCCACATTCGGTGCGATCTTGGCCAGCACCTCGGCCTCGGCCATCATCTCCTTGTACTCGGTCGCCACGACCTCGGCCGAGACCGGGCCTTCGACAATGTCGCAGATCTGCTTGGTGACCTCGGCGATCTTGCCGCCCGATTTCAGGATTAGCGACGGGTTGGTGGTGACGCCATCGAGCAGCCCCAGATCGTGCAGCTCCTTAATTTCCTTGATGTCAGCGGTATCGACAAAAAACTTCATGGCTGTCTCCTTGGGGATTGCCTGACGCCGGCCAGGCAGATGCGGGGGTCCCCTTTGATCTAGAGCAAAGTCGGGGCAAGGTCACGCCCGATGATCGAAGATTCGCCCTTTGTCGCGGCCGCGCCGGTGCTGGTGCCGATGCCGGCCGAACGGCCCTACACATATGCCGTGCCGCCAGGCATGCGCGTGGTGCCGGGCTCGATCGTGCGCGTGCCGCTGGGGCCGCGGCAGGTCGCCGGCATCGTCTGGGACGCCGTCGTCGAATCCGTCGATCCGAAAAAGCTGCGGCCGATCGAGGAGGTCTTCGACTGCCCGCCGATCGACAAGGCGATGCGCCGTTTCGTCGACTGGATCGCCCAATACACGCTGTCGGCGCCCGGCATGGTGGCGCGGATGTTGTTGAGGGCGCCGGAAGCTTTCGACCCGGAGCCGTGGATCGAAGGCCTGCAGCGCACGCTTGCCGAGCCCGACCGATTGACCGACGCGCGACGCCGCGTGCTGGAGACGGCCGAAGGCGGGCTTGCCTGGACGCGCTCCGGTCTCGCCCATGCGGCGGGTGTCTCCTCGACCGTCATCGATGGCTTGAGGGCACAAGGCGTGTTCGAGACGGTGATGATCCCGCCAAGGCCGGTGGTCGCCGCACCCGATCCCGGCCATGCTGTGCCGGCATTGATGCCGGACCAGAAGGCGGCGGCCGAGAAGCTGCGCGCGGCGACCGCCGCCGGCGCCTTCAACGTCACCCTGCTCGACGGCGTCACCGGATCGGGCAAGACGGAAGTCTATTTCGAGGCGGTGGCGGCGGCGCTCGACAAGGGCAAGCAGGTGCTGATCCTGCTGCCGGAGATCGCGCTGACGCACGCTTTCCTCGAGCGCTTCCAGGACCGCTTCGGAGCCAAACCGGCGGAGTGGCATTCGGACCTGCCGCCCCGGATGCGCGAACGCGTCTGGCGACAGGTGGCGGAGGGTGGCGTGCGCGTCGTCGCCGGGGCGCGCTCGGCGCTGTTCTTGCCGTTCAAGGAGCTAGGCCTGATCGTCGTCGACGAGGAGCATGACCCGGCCTACAAACAGGAAGACCGCGTCTTCTATAATGCGCGCGACATGGCGGTGGTGCGCGGCCATATCGGCGCTTTCCCGGTCGTGCTCGCCTCGGCGACGCCGTCGGTCGAGAGCCGCGTCAACGCCAGCCAGGGCCGCTACCAGCGCGCGGTGCTGTCGGCGCGTTTTGCCGAGGCGGCGCTCCCCGACCTGAAATCGATCGACATGCGGCGCGCGCCGCCGGCGCGCGGCGGTTTTCTGTCGCCTCTCCTTCTGGAGCAGATGGAGCGCACGCTGGAGAGACAAGAGCAGTCGCTGCTCTTCCTCAACCGGCGCGGCTATGCGCCGCTGACGCTCTGCCGCGTCTGCGGCCATCGCTTCGGCTGCCCGGTCTGCTCGGCCTGGCTGGTCGAGCATCGCTTTCGCGGCCAGCTCGTCTGCCATCATTGCGGCCACAATGAGCGGCGGCCGGAAGCCTGCCCGGAATGCGGCACGCTCGATCATCTGGTCGCCTGCGGGCCGGGCGTCGAGCGCATCGCCGAGGAAGTGGTGGCGCATTTCCCGGAAGCCCGCACGATCGTATTGTCGTCCGATCTCTTGGGCGGCGTGCGCCGGCTGCGGCTCGAGCTCGAGGCCGTCGCCAATGGCGAGGCCGATATCGTCATCGGCACGCAGCTCGTCGCCAAGGGTCACAACTTCCCCGGCATGACGCTCGTCGGCGTGGTCGACGCCGATCTCGGCCTCGCCAATGGCGATCCGCGCGCCGCCGAGCGCACCTTCCAGCTGCTCAGCCAGGTGACCGGGCGCGCGGGCCGCACCGGCAAGAAGAGCCTCGGCCTGCTGCAGACCTACCAGCCCGACCATCCGGTGATGCGGGCGATCGTCTCCGGCGATTCGGAAGCCTTCTACGAGCGCGAAATCGCGGAGCGGGAGCGCGCCGCGCTGCCACCGTTCGGCCGGCTCGCCGGCATCATCGTCAGTGCCGCGACACGCGCCGAGGCCGAAACCCATGCGCGGGGCTTGCGGCGCGCGGCACCTACAGCCTCCGATCTCTTCGTGCTCGGACCGGCCGAGGCGCCGCTGTCGCTGATCGGCGGCCGCCACCGCTTCCGCTTGCTTGTCCAGGGCGGGCGGCGCGCGGACATGCAAGGGTTTATTCGAGCCATGCTGGCGGAGGGGCCGAAGCTGCGCGGCTCCGTCAGGGTGCAGGTCGACATCGACCCGCAGAGCTTCCTATAAGCGAGAAAGACAGTCCCAACGGAGTGCTCGCTTTATGAAAACCCTCGGCCTTATCGGCGGCATGAGCTGGGAATCGACGGCGATCTACTACCGACTGCTCAACGAGATCGTGCGCGAGCGGCTGGGCGGGCTGCATTCGGCCGAGCTGTTGCTCTGGTCGTTCGACTTCGCCGAGATCGCCGAACGCCAGCATGCCGGCGACTGGGACGGCGCCGGTGTCCTTCTGGTAAAAGCAGCGCGCAAGCTGGAGGCCGGCGGCGCCGAGGGCTTGATGATTTGCACCAACACGATGCACAAACTCGCCGACACGGTGCAAGCGGCCATCTCGATTCCCATTATCCATATCGCCGACGCAACTGGACACGCTGTTGTCGCCGCAGGCGTGAAGCGCCCGGCGCTGCTGGCGACACGCTTCACCATGGAACAGGATTTCTATAAAGGGCGGCTCGCCGACAAATACGGCCTGCAGCCGGTCGTGCCCGCCCAGGCCGGCCGCGACATGGTGCACCGGATTATCTATGATGAGCTCTGCCAAGGCGTCGTCAAAGCCGACTCGAAGTCCGCCTACGTCGAGGAAGTCGGCCGTCTGCGGCGCGACGAAAAGATCGACGGCCTCATCATGGGCTGCACCGAGATCACCATACTGATCGGCCAGGGCGATTTCGACATGCCGGTGTTCGACACCACGCGCATCCATGCCGAGGCAGCGATCGACTTCGCATTGTCCTGATCGGGCGCTGTTCTGTCGCTTCTTCTCTTGCGGTCTTTTCAAATGTGCCGGCCGACATCTGGCGCGCGGATTTTCCTCGGCTAGAATGCCGGCAATTTCAGAACAAGACTTTACGAGGGGATCAGATGGAGTTCGCGTTTCCGTGGCCGGCGAGCCAGGGCGAGTGGCTGGCATGGTCGAGCGCCGTCGTGACGCTGCTCATCGGCCTCGTCCTCTTCCTGGCGCCGAATCTCGCCTTCCGCATCCTGCGCCTGCAGGCAAAGCCGGAGAAAGCGGCGGCGATCGCCGAAGGGCGCGGCCGCATGTCGGGCTTCTATCTCGGCGTCAGCCTGTGTTGCATCCTGCTCGCGCAGCCGCTGCTCTATATGGCGCTCGGCTTCTCATGGCTGTTCACCGCTTTCGGTCGGCTTTTGTCGATGATGTCGGACGGCGCCAATACACCTTTCAACTGGGCTTCCATCGTGGTTGAATTGGCCCTGGCGGCGCTGCCGCTTGCCTTCGCCTTCGGCTTCGTACCGTGAATTCGTGACTAATCCGCCGCTCAGGCTCGGCCTTCGCCGCCTGATGCGACAAAAGTGCCTGAAAACCATGCCGGACGATGCATTGCGGTCTCAAAAGGCCTGTGCTAGACGGCAATCGACTTTCGGCCGGGGATAGCGGAAGCCATCCCTCCGTGCTTGGAAAAATCGTAGTAAGGTCAAAGATTTAGCCAGAGTTTTCGCTCGCGCCAACAATCTGCGGCCTGTCAGACAAGAGAAAAGACGGTCCGTGGCCCAATCGTCATCGCCAATCTCAGCTGTCGCAGAGCGCTATGCAAGCTCGTTGTTCGAGCTCGCGCTGCAGGAAAATTCGGTCGCCCAGGTCGAGGCCGACCTCAACGATTTCGAGGCGATGCTGAACGGCAGCGCCGACCTTGCCCGGCTCATCAACAGCCCGGTGTTCTCCAGCGACGATCAGGCCAAGGCGATCGGGGCGATCATCTCCAGAGCCAACATC
Organism: Mesorhizobium sp. M1A.F.Ca.IN.022.06.1.1; assembly: GCF_003952605.1. Taxonomy (NCBI): domain Bacteria; kingdom Pseudomonadati; phylum Pseudomonadota; class Alphaproteobacteria; order Hyphomicrobiales; family Phyllobacteriaceae; genus Mesorhizobium; species Mesorhizobium sp. M1A.F.Ca.IN.022.06.1.1. Next base: position 3,453,897 of record NZ_CP034455.1, read on the forward strand.
ACCGGCCTCGTCGGCAATTTCCTGCGCGTCGTCGCCCGCAACCGCCGCCTGTTCGCCGTGCCCGGCATGATCAAGGCGTTCCGCCAGATTGCCGCCGACCACCGTGGCGAGGCGTCCGCCGAAGTCACCTCCGCGCATGCGCTGACGGATGCGCAGCAGGCCGAACTCAAGGCGACGCTGACCGGCATCGCCGGCAAGGATGTGGCCATCGCCATGACCGTCGACCCGTCGCTGCTCGGCGGCTTGATCGTCAAGATGGGCTCGCGCCAGATCGATACGTCGCTCAAAACCAAACTCAATTCGCTCAAGCTTGCACTGAAAGAGGTCGGCTGATGGACATCCGCGCCGCGGAAATTTCCGCAATTCTGAAAGACCAGATCAAGAATTTCGGCAAGGAGGCCGAGGTCTCCGAAGTCGGCCAGGTTCTGTCCGTCGGTGACGGCATTGCCCGCGTCTACGGGCTCGACAACGTCCAGGCCGGCGAGATGGTCGAATTCCCGGGCGGCATCCGCGGCATGGCGCTGAACCTCGAAGCCGACAATGTCGGCGTCGTCATCTTCGGCAACGACCGCGACATCAAGGAAGGCGACACCGTCAAGCGCACCGGCGCCATCGTCGACGTTCCGGTCGGTCCCGGCCTGCTCGGCCGCGTGGTCGACGCGCTCGGCAATCCGATCGACGGCAAGGGCCCGATCCAGGCGACCGAACGCCGCCGCGTCGACGTCAAGGCACCCGGCATCATTCCGCGCAAGTCGGTGCATGAGCCGATGTCGACCGGCCTCAAGGCCATCGACGCGCTTATCCCGGTCGGCCGCGGCCAGCGCGAGCTGGTCATCGGCGACCGTCAGACCGGCAAGACCGCCATCATCCTCGACACGATGCTGAACCAGAAGTCGGTGCACGACAACGGCCCGGAGAAGGAGAAGCTCTACTGCGTCTACGTCGCTGTCGGCCAGAAGCGCTCGACCGTCGCGCAGTTCGTCAAGGTGCTCGAGGAGCGCGGCGCGCTCGACTACTCCATCATCATCGCCGCCACCGCGTCGGATCCGGCGCCGATGCAGTTCCTGGCGCCGTTCGCCGGCTGCACCATGGGCGAATATTTCCGCGACAATGGCATGCATGCCCTCATCAGCTATGACGACCTGTCGAAGCAGGCCGTCGCCTACCGCCAGATGTCGCTGCTGCTGCGCCGCCCGCCGGGTCGCGAAGCCTATCCGGGCGACGTGTTCTACCTGCATTCGCGCCTGCTGGAGCGCGCCGCGAAGCTCAATGACGATAATGGCAACGGCTCGCTGACAGCGCTGCCCATCATCGAGACGCAGGCCAACGACGTGTCGGCATACATCCCGACCAACGTGATCTCGATCACCGACGGCCAGATCTTCCTCGAGACCAACCTGTTCTTCCAGGGCATCCGCCCGGCGGTGAACGTCGGTCTGTCGGTGTCGCGCGTCGGCTCCTCGGCGCAGGTCAAGGCGATGAAGCAGGTCGCCGGCTCGATCAAGGGCGAGCTCGCGCAGTACCGCGAAATGGCGGCCTTCGCGCAGTTCGGCTCCGACCTCGACGCCGCCACCCAGCGTCTGCTCAATCGCGGTTCGCGCCTGACGGAGCTCCTGAAGCAGCCGCAGTTCTCGCCGCTCAAGACCGAAGAGCAGGTCGCGGTGATCTTCGCCGGCGTCAATGGCTATCTCGACAAGCTGGCGCTGAATCAGGTCGGCAAGTTCGAGCATGGCCTGCTCAGCCACATGCGCTCGGCCGGCAAGGACGTGCTCGACGGCATCCGCAAGGAGAAGGCGCTGTCGGACGACCTGCGCGGCAAGCTCAAGGCCGAGATCGACGCCTTCGCCAAGACCTTCGCTTAACGAGCAGCCGGACGCACGGGATCAGGTTTGAAGCATGCCTTCATTAAAAGACCTTCGTAACCGTATCGCCTCGGTCAAGGCGACGCAGAAGATCACCAAGGCGATGCAGATGGTCGCCGCGGCGAAGCTGCGTCGCGCGCAGGAAGCGGCGGAAGCGGCGCGTCCCTATTCCGAGCGGATGGGGGCGGTGCTGGCCAACATCACCCAGGCGATCGGCGGCGGCGGCGATGCGCCGGCGCTGATGACCGGCACCGGCAGGGACGACGTGCATCTGCTCATCGTCTGCACCGCCGAGCGCGGCCTGTGCGGCGGCTTCAACTCCCAGATCGCGCGCCTGGCCCGCGAGCATATTCGTAAGCTTCTCGCCGACGGCAAGCAGGTCAAGATCATCTGCGTCGGCAAGAAGGGTTTTGACATCCTGCGCCGCGAGTACGGCTCGCTGATCCTCGAGCGCGTCGACTTGCGCGAGGTCAAGACGCTCGGCTTCGTCAATGCCGATGCGATTGCGCGCAAGGTGATCAACCTGTTCAACCAGGGCGGCTTCGACGTCTGCACGCTGTTCTATTCGCAGTTCAAGTCGGTGATCAGCCAGATTCCGACGGCGCAGCAGATCATCCCGGCGGCCCCGGCTTCCGCCGCTGCCGAGACGAGCAACGGCGCCACGGCCGTCTACGAATACGAGCCGGAGCCGGGCGAGATCCTCTCCGACCTCATCCCGCGCAACATCGCGGTGCAGATCTTCCGCGCGCTGCTGGAAAACGCGGCCGGCGAGATGGGCGCCAAGATGAGCGCGATGGACAATGCGACGCGCAACGCCGGCGATATGATCAACAGGCTGTCGATCACCTACAATCGCCAGCGGCAGGCGCAGATCACCAAGGAACTCATCGAAATCATTTCGGGCGCCGAGGCGCTCTAGGCGCGCCCCGCCGCCGAGGCCATCGACCTCGCGGCAGACGGCGTGAGCAACAGACAGACGAAAAGGGCAAAGACGATGGCGAAAGCAGCTACCCCGAAGACCGCCGCCAAGGCGGCACCGGCCCCCAAGGCGGCAAAGGCTCCGGCAGCAGCCGCGAATGCCGCTCCGGCCAAGAAGGCGGCCGCTCCGGCCAAGGCAGCGGCTCCGGCGAAGGCGGCCAGCGTTGCGGCGAAGCGGGTCGGCGCCGCCGGCAAGGTGCGCCAGGTCATCGGCGCCGTCGTCGACGTCCAGTTCGAAGATCATTTGCCGGCCATTCTGAATGCGCTGGAAACCGACAATGTCGGCAACCGCCTCGTCCTCGAAGTCGCCCAGCATCTCGGCGAGAACACCGTGCGGTGCATCGCCATGGACTCGACCGAAGGTCTCGTGCGCGGCCAGGATGTCTATGACACCGGCGGACCGATTTCGGTGCCGGTCGGCCCGGGCATGCTCGGCCGCATCATCAACGTCATCGGCGAGCCGGTCGACGAGGCCGGCCCGGTCGACGCCGTCGAAATGCGCGCCATCCACCAGCCGGCCCCGGCCTATGTCGACCAGTCGACGGAAGCGCAGATCCTGGTCACCGGCATCAAGGTTCTCGACCTGCTGGCGCCTTACGCCCGCGGCGGCAAGATCGGCCTGTTCGGCGGCGCCGGCGTCGGCAAGACCGTTCTGATCCAGGAACTGATCAACAACGTCGCCAAGGCTCACGGTGGTTTCTCGGTGTTCGCCGGTGTCGGCGAGCGCACCCGCGAAGGCAACGACCTCTATCACGAGTTTATCGAATCGGGCGTCAACAAGAAGGGCGGCGGCCAGGGTTCCAAGGCCGCGCTGGTGTACGGCCAGATGAACGAGCCGCCGGGCGCGCGCGCCCGCGTCGGCCTGACCGGCCTCACCGTCGCCGAGTATTTCCGCGACCAGGGCCAGGACGTGCTGTTCTTCGTCGACAACATCTTCCGCTTCACCCAGGCGGGATCGGAAGTGTCGGCGCTGCTCGGCCGCATCCCCTCGGCCGTGGGCTATCAGCCGACGCTCGCCACCGACATGGGCGCGCTGCAGGAGCGCATCACGACCACGACCAAGGGCTCGATCACCTCGGTGCAGGCCATCTACGTTCCGGCCGACGACTTGACCGATCCGGCGCCGGCCACCTCCTTCGCCCACCTCGACGCCACGACCGTGCTCAACCGCGCGATCTCGGAAAAGGGCATCTACCCGGCCGTTGATCCGCTCGACTCGACCTCGCGCATGCTCGACCCGATGGTCGTCGGCGAGGAGCACTACCAGGTCGCCCGCCAGGTGCAGTCGATCCTGCAGCGCTACAAGTCGCTGCAGGACATCATCGCCATCCTTGGCATGGACGAGCTGTCGGAAGAGGACAAGCAGACCGTTGCCCGCGCCCGCAAGATCGAGCGCTTCCTGTCGCAGCCGTTCTTCGTCGCCGAAGTGTTCACGGGCTCGCCGGGCAAGCTGGTCGACCTCGCCGACACCATCAAGGGCTTCAAGGGCCTTTGCGCCGGCGACTACGACCACCTGCCCGAAGCCGCCTTCTACATGGTTGGCGGCATCGAGGAAGCGGTCGAGAAGGCGCAGCGCCTGGCGGCTGAAGCGGCGTAAAGAAGCGAATAGCGAATAGGGAGTAGCGAATAGGGATCAGTGGGCCGGCCGAGTTTTTCACTACTCGCTACTCGCTATTCCCTACTCGCTAGATTGGCATGGCTGAAGCTTTCAAGTTCGAACTGGTCTCGCCGGAGCGGCTGCTCGTTTCCGAGCAGGTCGAGTCCGTCGTCATCCCGGGCGCCGAAGGCGAAATGACCGTGATGGCGCAGCACGCTCCGGTCATGACCACGATCAAGCCTGGCGTCGTCACGGTGAAAACAGCGGCAGGCAAGGAAGAGCGCTACGTCGTGTTCGGCGGCTTCGCCGACATCCTGCCCTCCGGCTGCACGCTGCTGGCCGAATCGGCGGTCGCCGTCGGCGACATCGATCGCGCTGATCTCGCCCGCCGTATCCAGGAAGCCAGGGAAGACGCTGCCGACGCCATGGACGACGAGGCCCGCAGCAAGGCAGAGCAGTTTCTCAGCCAGCTCACCACGTTGGAAGGCGCGCTGCTGCCGGCCTGACGGCGGCATCTTAGGATGGACTGAAAGAGAGCGGGCTTGCCCCCGCGGGCTTGCCCCGCTTTTTTGTTTGCCTCGTTTGCCCGTTTTCTCGTTTGGGAGACAGTTCGCCTGCTTGTCAGGGTGTCTTGCGGTTTCATGCAAACGGCGAGCCGCTCTATCTTCTTGTTTGGGTGATCGACCCCGACACGAGTTCGGCAGGCGACGACACGCCGGAAATCGTCGTGCCGCCTGATGAATATTTCATGCTCGGCGACAATCGCGACAATTTGGCCGACAGCCGCTTCACCGGCACGGTGCCGTACGGCAATCTCGTTGGCAAGGCAGTGCGCCTGTTCTGGACGGGGCCTACTCTGCCGCACGGCAGGTCGTGAACGAGTCGGGCGAGTAGTCTCGGTTCAGAGACGCGCTACTCGGCCAGCCGGGGCGGTTCCTTGCCGATGCCGAGCGCCGCGAGAGCCAGCTTCGGACCGCCCTGCTTGAAATGGACGAGATGCGTCGCGACAAACTCGATCAATTTCTGTCGCTCCGGATGATCTTTGGCAAAGCCGGCGAGGTCGAACACGGCCTCGGCCATTGTTGCCGCCGGCAGATTGCGGCCGAACAGGTTGCTGAGGGCGTCGTCGAGCGGGTCGGTGAAATGACCCTCGGGCAAGCTGCCACCGCGCGCGGAGCATGCGGCGATCCAGGCGGCGACAACCAGCGACAGATGTTCCGGCAGCAGGCCCGCCTCCAGCCGGGCAAGCGCGGAAGCGACGATGCGCTGCGGCAGCTTCTGGCTGCCATCATTAGCGATTTGCGCGGTGCGATGAGCAAGCGCGGTGTTGGAGAAGCGCTGGGCGAGCTCGGCGGTGTAGGCGGCGGTATCAAGGCCTGCATCCTGGGGCAGCGTCGGCACGGCTTCGGCCCACAATGCGTCGACAAACCGTCGGATCGACGGGTCGGCGAAGGCGCGGTCGACGGTCGCGTGGCCGCTGAGCAGCCCTAGATAGGCGATGCCGGAATGCGCGCCGTTGAGCAGTCTCAGCTTCATGTCCTCGAAGGGACCGACATGCTCGACCATGGTGACGCCGAATTTCTCCCAGGCCGGCCGCCCGGTGGGGAAACGATCCTCAATCACCCATTGGCAGAACGGCTCGGTCATCACCGGCCAGGCATCCTCGAGACCAAGCTCGCCGGCGATGCGGGCGCGGTGGGAGTCGGTGGTCGCCGGCACGATGCGGTCGACCATGGAAGACGGGAAGGCCACTTCGTTGGCGACATGGCGGGCGAGTTCGGTATCGTCCTGTCGAGCGAGCCCGGCATCGCCCTGTCGAGCAAGTCGTAAGTCGCGCAGCTTGGCAAACTCGAGCAACAGCTTGTGCAGCGTGGCGCCGTTGGCCGGAAGGTTGTCGCAGCACAGCACCGTGAAGGGCGGCGTGCCGGCGGCGCGGCGGCGCGCAAGCGCCTCGGCCAGAAAACCATGCGCCGTCCTGGGCGATCCGGGGTTTCCCAGATCGTGGACGATATCGGGATGAGTTTCGTCGAGGCTGCCGTCGGCGGCCCTCAGATAGGCCTTTTCGGTGATGGTCAGCGTGACGATGCGGGTGCGCGGATCGGTGAGCGCGGTAAGCACGGCGTCCGGATCTTCGGGCGCCACCAGCAACGACACGATCGAGCCGATGATCTGCAACTGCTCGCCGGCGCTTTCCCTCACCGCCAGCGTGTAGAGACCGTCCTGCGGCGACAGCGCATCGCGTGTATCGGGACTGCGCAGCGAGACGCCAATGATGCCCCAACCTGTATCGCCATCCGCCAGGACGGCGTCGACATAGGCCGCCTGATGAGCGCGATGGAAGGCGCCGACGCCGAGATGGACGATGCCGGGCGTCACGGCGCCGCGATCGTAGCGGGGTACGGCGATTGCGCCCGGCAGCTGCGCGATCGAGGCGTTCGACAGACGGCTGTTCATTGGTTTGAAGTCTCCGATTGGCGCGTCGAGCCTGGCAGGAATGGCGGCAGCGGCGTAGCACCCGCCGCTGCCCGGTACAATGGCCGGGCCTTATGCAAAAGTCATCATACAACTGGCTGGTTTTTGTATGTTGACAATGTTGTTTGCTAATCCACCAATGGGGCAGCCTGGGAGGAGCGAAGTGGCTGCATTGACTGATCCGGACCTGTTGTTCGCGCCGGAAACGCGAACGCTGGCTCGCGCCCTTCATGCAGGGGTCAAGGACCTGCCGATCGTCAGCCCGCATGGCCACACGGACCCGCGCTGGTATGCGCTCAACGAGCCCTTTCCCGACCCCGCGCAGCTCCTGATCGTCCCGGACCACTACATTTTCCGCATGCTGTTCAGCCAGGGCGTGCCGCTGGAAAAGCTCGGCGTGCCGACGCTCGACGGAGCGCCGGTCGAGACCGACGGCAGAACGATCTGGCGGCGCTTTGCCGAGCATTACTATCTCTTCCGCGGCACGCCGACCCGGCTCTGGCTCGACCATGTGTTCGAGCACCTGTTCGGCATCGACGAACCGCTCAACGCCAGCACCGCTGATCGGTGCTACGACACGATCGCCGCGCTTCTTCAGCGCGCCGACTATCGGCCGCGGGCGCTGTTCGAGCGCTTCAACATCGAGGTGATCGCCACCACCGAAGGGGCGCTCGACGATCTCAAATGGCATCGGATGATCCGTGACAGCGGTTGGCAGGGCCGCGTCGTTACCGCCTACCGGCCGGACGCCGTGGTCGATCCCGATTTCGAAGGGTTTCTAGCCAATCTCGATCGCCTGGGCGAAATCACCGGATGCGACACCGGCACATGGGCCGGCTATCTCGAGGCGCACCGAAAACGCCGCGCCTATTTCAAGGAATTCGGCGCCACCTCGTCCGATCACGGCCATCCGACCGCCGACACCGCCAATCTTTCCGACACGGCGGCGCAGGAACTGTTCGACAGCATCCGCCGCGGCTCGGAAGACGAGCGCGAGCGAAAACTGTTCCGCGCCCAGATGCTGACCGAGATGGCCAAGATGAGCCGCGACGACGGGCTGGTAATGCAGATCCATCCCGGGTCGTGGCGCAATCATTCGCCGGCTGTTTTCCAGAAATTCGGCCGCGACAAGGGCTTCGATATCCCGACCCGGACCGACTATGTGACGGCGCTGAAGCCGCTGCTCGACTGCGTCGGGCTGGAGCGTGACCTGACGATCATCCTGTTCACGCTCGACGAGACGAGCTATGCGCGCGAGCTGGCGCCGCTCGCCGGCGTCTATCCGGCGCTGAAGCTTGGGCCGGCCTGGTGGTTCCACGACAGCCCGGAAGGCATGCGCCGCTTCCGCGAAATGACCACCGAGACGGCGGGCTTCTACAATACGGTCGGCTTCAACGACGACACGCGCGCCTTTCCATCGATCCCGGCGCGCCACGACGTCGCGCGGCGTGTCGACTGCGCCTTCCTGGCGCGGCTCGTCGCCGAACATCGGCTGCGCGAGGAGGAAGCGCATGAGCTGGCGCGCGAGCTTGCCTACACGCTTGCCAAGAAGGCGTACCGGCTCTGAGCCGGGCGCCAGGATTTGAAGGGCATGAAGTTCGGCAAGATCACGGTCTGGGAAGCGATACGCTCGAACTGGCCGTTCTAAGGCGCGGGTATCGTGGTTCTGGCGCTGGTGACGTATATTCCCGCGATCTCGCTGTGGTTGCCAAGTGTCTTCAAGTAGGCGTCCTCAAATAGGGCGTTCAGATAGAGGAGTGCGACGGTGGCCGGGCCCATGACGGATCTCAGGGTCGAACGGAAGCCGAAGCTGTCGGAAACGGTGGTCGCGGCGATCCGCAAGCAGCTGTTGGCGGGCGAGATCCCGCCCGGGCACAAGCTGCCGACCGAAGGGCAGCTCACGGAAACCTTTGGCGTCAGCCGCACCGTCATTCGCGAGGCGCTGGCAAAGCTTGCCGCCGACGGTCTCGTCGAGGCGCGGCAGGGCGCCGGCGTCTTCGTAACCGAACACATCTCCACCACGCTCGGCGTTTTAGCCGCCGATATGGGCGCCAAGGATTCGATCGCGCTCAACGTGCTCGAGGTGCGGCTGGCGATCGAGATCGAATCGGCCGGCCTTGCCGCCATCCGCCGCAACGCGGCGCAAGAGGCGGCGATCCAGGAGGCTTTCTTCGAGTTCGAGCGGCTTCTGCTCGCCAGCCAGCCGACCGGTCCGGCGGATCTCGCCTTCCATAGGGCAATCGCCAGCGCCACCAATAACCCGTTCTATGTCGAGATGCTCGACGTGCTCGGCCGCCGCGCCATCCCCTGCGACGTCACCTCGCCCTGGTCGGCCGAGCTCGTCCAGTCCGACGAGTACCAGCGCGGCCTGCAGCGCGAGCATCTGGTGATCCTCAACGCGATTTCGGCGGGCGACGCCAACGCCGCGCGCGAGGCGATGCGGGCACATCTCACCTCCAGCCAGCAGCGCTACCGCGAGCGCCTGCAGGCGCGGCAGGCCTATTACGCAAAGTCCGTGGCGGCTGCGTCGACCGGATAATCATTCGAGCAAGGTAGAGATGGACCAGACACACACCGGCGCTTTCATCTGGGCCATGGCCGGCGACAATGTCGACCATATCGACGTCGACCAGGTGGCGATGGACCAGCTCAAGTGAGCGAGCTTTTCGCCTTCAGCCTTGCGGGAAATCGCATCCTCGTAACCGGCGCCAACACCGGCATCGGCCAAGGCATTGCAGTGTCGGTCGCGCGCGCCGGCGGCGCCGTCATCGGCGTCGGGCGCTCGGCGATGGATGAAACCGCGGAGAAGATCGCGGCCATTGGTGGCCAGTTCGAAACCGTGGCCGCCGATCTCGGCGATTCTGCTGCGGCTGCCGTCATGCTCGACCGGATATGGGACGAGAAGGGACCGCTCGACGGCTTGGTCAACAATGCCGGCATCATACGACGCGCCGACGCGGTCGATCTGACCGAAGCCGACTGGGACGAGGTGATGGACATCAATTTGAAGACGGTCTTCCGGCTTTGCCAGAGTTTTGCCAGACGCGTGCTGGCCGAGCCCGGGCGGCGCGGCAAGATCGTCAACATAGGCTCGGTGCTGAGCTTCCAGGGCGGCATCCGCGTCGCCTCCTACACCGCTTCGAAACATGGTGTGCTTGGCCTCACGAGGCTGCTCGCCTGCGAATGGGCGGCGAAAGGCATAAACGTCAACGGCATCGCGCCGGGCTATATCGAAACCAACAACACCGAAGCCTTGCGCGCCGACCCCGACCGCAGCGCCGCCATCCTCGGACGCATTCCCGCGGGGCGCTGGGGCCGGCCGGACGACATCGGCGACGCGGCCGTTTTCCTGCTCGCGCCCGCGTCGGACTACATGCATGGCGCGGTGATGCCGGTGGACGGCGGCTGGCTGGCGCGGTGACCATTCTGCCAATTCGAACGGAAGTTAAGCGATGACGCCTCTCTTTTCACATGCCGGCGAAAAAGCCTGGGAGCCGACGCCCGACGGCAACAGACGGCGCGTGCTGGTGCACACGGCCGAACTGATGATGGTCGAATTCGCCTTTGACAAGGGCGGCCTCGGCGCGCTGCATTCGCATCCGCACGTCCAGGCAAGCTATGTCGCCGAAGGCCGCTTCGAAGTCACCATCGACGACAAGTCAGAGATCCTGGCAGCGGGAAGCAGCTTCATCGTGCCGTCCAACCTGGTGCACGGCGTCAGGGCGCTGGAAGCGGGGCGGCTGGTCGACAGTTTTGCGCCTTATCGGGCCGACTTCCTATAGCGATATTCCTGTTGCCAAAGAAAAACCCGCGCCGTGAGGCGCGGGTTTGTTGCCTGGGCGCAGGTGGCGCCGCCGCGGTACTCAAACATTGCCGCAGGACGACAACGGTGCCGCAACATGGTGAAGATAGGTTTAACGAAGAGGACTGGCACTCTGCCGGCATATCGGCCAAAGAGACGGCGCGCCGCAGCTTTGGCAACGGATGAACTAAGCCGGCGGGAGCGGAAGTCGGAAATGGACGTCGCACGAAAATCAGAAGCCTTTTTGCGCAAGGCCATCAGGCGGCCGATCAGAGAGGTTCGGCGCTTGGCGCTGGATGTGAAGCGGCTGTGGCGGCTTTGGTTTGCTGGACGCTCGGCGCCTTACAAGAAGATATTCATTGCCGGTTGCGCGCGCAGCGGCACGACGCTGACCCAGCGCCTGATGGGGTGTTTCGAGGACACCTTCGTCCATCGAGCCGAAGCGAAATACACCCAGCTGGATATGTTGGACCGCTCCGAATCCAACCTTGTCGTCAAGCGCACGGATCGGGGTCATATGCATCTGGCGAAATTGCCCGCCGCCATTGGCCTGATCTATTGCGTTCGCCATCCTTTCGACGTGCTCACCAGCTCGCATCCGGAAGGCAGGGCGGAGCGCCGGTTCCATGTCACCTCCGAACGCTGGCTGGCCGAGTACGAGGCCTTGCTGCGGCTGAGAAAGGCGCAGCCGGAGCGCGCGATCGTCTATGTCCGTTACGAGGACATGATCGCTCGGCCGGACGAGGTCCAGGAGAGGATCGCGCGAGCATTCGACCTCAGGCCGCGTATCCGCTTCAGCGAGGATGCCGGCAACCCGATACGGGCAACATCGCTCAAGAAGTGGGAACGGAACGAGGAATACTTGCCTATCTCAAAGCCCTGCCCGCCGCCTTCCTCGCCCGGCTGAGAGGGTTCTGTGACGAGTTCGGCTATGACATGCCGGAGTGGGCAAACGCATGACGTCGATGCTCGGCCTTTCAGCCGAACGGCGAGGACCGTTGATTACGCCCGATATGCTGCCGGGCGATGAGGGAGCCAGCATAAACGGCCCATCGCTGGTGAGGATGCCGGCGTGGGCGACCGGCCGGCTCGCAACGTATCACCTCTATTTCGCGCATCACAACGGCACCTACATCCGCCTAGCCTATTCAGATACGCTGCAGGGTCCTTGGAGCGTTCACCCGGGCGGCGTGCTTTCGCTTGGCGAATGTCCTTTTCTGAGGGATCACATCGCCTCTCCCGACGTGCATGTCGACGAGCAGACCCGACGCATCGTCATGTATTTTCACGGCCCCGAGCGACATGGCCGCGAGCAGACGACCTTTGCGGCGACATCGGTCGACGGCCTTTGCTTCAACCCCAGTCCCCAGGCGCTAGGGCCGTTCTATGCGCGGATCTTTCGGCATGACGGCTGGTGGTATGGGCTTTTGGGCACCGGCAGTATCAGGCTTCGCCGATCTATCGATGGTCTTTCCGGTTTCGAGGAAGGGCCGGTCGTGCTGCCGGGCTCGAGCCGGGTTCGGCCGCGGCATGTGGCGGTGCAGAAGAACGGGGATTCGCTGATTGTCTATTATACGCGCAAGGGCGACGCGCCGGAGCGCGTGATTTACGGCAGCATCGACCTTTCCAAGGACTGGCGGCGCTGGGTCGTGCGCGGCAGGACCGAATTGCTGAGACCCGGCACCGACTACGAGGGCGCCGGCCTGCCGGTTCGCCGCAGCAAGGCGGGCGTGGCAAGAAGCAAGGAGAACGGGCTGCGCGATCCGGCCATTTTCGAGGAGGATGGCCGGACCTGGCTGCTCTATGCCATTGCGGGCGAGAGCGGCATCGCGCTGGCCGAAATCCGACCGGGGGAACCCCGGGCTGCCGGGCTGCGAAAATTGATTGCGGATCTATGGAGCCGGCTTGGAGTCTAACGCGCCCTGCCTTTGCTAACCTCGGCTCAGTGGGCACTGCCGACCGCCTTGCCCTGCCATCTCGGTATCGCCGGGTTGCGGCGCAGGGAGGAGCCGACACCTCCGGCAGAGACGGCGGCGCCGGCAGGCAAAAACGGCGTACAGCACGGGTTGCGATGGCGTTCGGGCGATCCGCGCCTTAAGAACGTGACCTCAGCCGAAACCGGGAATCACTCTCAAATGCAAAACGCGATGGCGGGGCGGGCATCGGTGGCGGGCATTGCGGCGGAGGGGCGCGATCCGAAGCGGCGCGTGCTGAAGGACGTGTTCGGCTTCGACGATTTTCGACCCGGTCAGGCCGAGGTGATAGAGGCGCTGCTGTGCGGCCGGCACGTGCTGGCGGTCATGCCGACCGGCGCCGGCAAGTCGCTCTGCTACCAGGTTCCGGCGCTGGTCCTTGGCGGGCTCACCATCGTCGTCTCGCCGCTGGTGGCGCTGATGCAGGACCAGGTCGCGGCGCTGCGGCTCGCCGGCGTCGCCGCCGATACGATCAACTCCTCGCTCGATCGCGATGCCAATGTCGCGGCGTGGCGCCGCGTCGCCTCGGGCCAGACGCGTCTGCTCTATCTGGCGCCGGAGCGGCTGATGACCGAGCGGATGCTCGACGCGTTGGCCAGGCTCCACATCCGGCTGATCGCCGTCGACGAGGCGCATTGCATCTCGCAATGGGGGCCAGCCTTTCGGCGCGAATATGAGGACCTTGCGCGGCTGCGGGACCTCTTTCCGAAAGTGCCGATGATCGCGCTGACCGCGACCGCGGACGAAACGACGCGCACCGACATTTCGGCGCGGCTGTTTGCCGAGCGTGTCGACACGCTGGTGCTGGGCTTCGACCGGCCGAACATCAAGCTTGCCATCGAGCCGAAGCAGGACAGCAAGCGCCAGCTGCTGCGTTTCGTCGAACGCCATGCGGGACAGAGCGGCATCGTTTATTGCCTGTCGCGCAGGAAGACAGAGGAGATGGCGGCCTTCCTCGAAAAGAACGGCGTCACCGCGCTCGCTTACCATGCCGGCATGAGCAAGGAGGCGCGGGACGCGAACCAAAACGCTTTCATGACGCTGTCCGGCGTGGTCATCGTGGCGACCATCGCCTTCGGCATGGGCATCGACAAGCCGGACGTCGCCTATGTCTTCCACACCGACCTGCCGGCGAGCCTCGAGGCCTATTACCAGGAGATCGGCCGTGCCGGCCGCGACGGGCGGCCGGCCGAGGCGCATATGCTCTACGGCCTCGGCGACATCCGCACGCGGCGCCTGTTCATCGACGACGAGGATGCCTCGCCGGAGCACAGGCGGCGCTCGCATGGCCGGCTGGACACGCTGATCGGCTATTGTGAGACGGCGCAATGCCGGCGCCAGGTCCTGCTTGGCTATTTCGGCGAAGGCGCCTCGCCTTGCGGCAATTGTGACAACTGCCTCAGCCAGGCGCCGCGCGCGGACGGAAGCATCGAGGCGCGCATCATCCTTTCGGCCGTCGCGCAAACCGGCGAGCGGTTCGGGGCCTCGCACATCGTCGACATCCTGCTCGGCCACGAGACCGAGAAAGTGCTGGCCCGAGGTCATCAAAGGCTTGCCAGCTTCGGCACCGGCGCGGCGCACAAGCGACCCGCGTGGCTGTCGCTGATCCGCCAGCTTGTGGCGGGCGGGTACCTGGTGCCGGACCCGGACGGCTATGGCGGCCTTGCCATTTCCGAGAGCGGCCGCGCGCTCGGGCGCGGCGAGATCGCCTTCGAGTATCGCGTCGAGACGCGGCACCGTTCCCTGCGCGACAAGGCGCGTTCGGCCCAGGCAGCGGCGGACGCCGAAGACCTGGACGCCGCGCTGCTCGCCACGCTCAAGGCGCTGCGGCTGCGCCTGGCGAAGGAACGCCAAGTCCCGGCCTACGTCGTTTTCTCCGATCGCACGCTGATCGCCATGGCCGAGCGCTGCCCGCGCGACCTCGCTGCCTTCGCCGAGGTGAACGGTGTCGGCGAAGCCAAGCTCAAGGAATTCGGCGAGGTCTTCTTGAGCGCGATTGCGGAGCATCAATCCGGCGGATCAGGTTGAGGCAAAATCGGCCGGCGCATCACGCTCGTCCGGCCCAACCTACAAACCGGATCACGCATTCAAACGATGATTGCCCGCAGCCGACGCGCAACGCCCGCTCTCAAGTTGCGCCCTGGATGGCCCCGACCATGGTTCTCACAGCGTCCAAGGGCTGCAAGCCGGCCTCGCGCACCAGCGTGCACGCTGGCGCTCATGCTCGGCCGGTCATTTTCGGGCGATGGTGCCGCGGCCCTGCGGGCGCTCGTTGCGCATCGCCGAAGGTGAGCCGTTGAAATGTGAACGGCGCCGATCGGTGGTTCCGCGCCGTTCCTGTGGAAACATTCCTGTTGCAATCTTCGAGGCAAACAGCTCGAATAAAGTCTTTCCGGGGGAACAAGAATTGTGAACAAGGGTGTGGTACGGCTTATTCCAAAGCCGAGGGCCTCAATATTCATCTGTGGTTGCGGTCATACCGGGTCGACCTTGCTCGCCCGGATATTGGCAGCGCATCCGGATGTCTTCAGTGTTCCGCGGGAGACAAGCGCTTTCGTCTCGGACAAAGGCGCCAGATGGACTAAGCTAAGCTTGCTTTTGCTTGAGGCGGCGATTTCGCGCCGGAGCGTCTGGGTCGAGAAAACCCCCGGGCATATTCATTACACCCGTCAGATACGCGAGACGATCCCGGACGCCCGTTTCATTGTGGTGACGCGCGATGGCCGTGATGTCGTGGCATCGCTCGGGCAGCGCTACGAGGGCGATTTCGACAGAGCTTTCCAAAGGTGGGTCGCCGACAGCAGGGCCTCGATGCTCTGCATCGAGAGGGGCGGGGCCATGTTGTGGCGCTACGAGGACTTTATCGAGTCGCCTGCGCTCTCCATCGAACGGCTATGCCGCTTCATGGATGTGGCCTTCGATGCTGCCATCCTGGACTATCACCGGCATCCGGTCGTCTGGGGAAGGGCAAGAAGAGTTCGCACGGCGCATTCGGCTCGCCGTTCGACGCAGGTCAACCAACCGATCACCGACTACAGGGGCGGCTGGCGATCGAAGCTGCCTGCGGAATTCGCCTCGCGTTTCGAGGCAGGTGAGGCCCAGGAGCTGATGACCTATTTCGGATATCGCTGAGGGCGACTGTCGCGCTCCTTCGCCAAGGCTTCGGAGGCTATCTCGCTCGCTCTTAAGGGATTTGAGGCTTGTCCTGCGAAAGCGCGCAGCTCGAAGCAGGATGGCGGAGAGGGAGGGATTCGAACCCCCGATACCCTTGCGAGTATGCCGCATTTCGAGTGCGGTGCATTCGACCACTCTGCCACCTCTCCGCGAGGTCATGGTCGGCCGTTGCCGGCGCGGCGCACTAGATAACGGCTGACCGCCGCAGTTACAAGGCCCTAGTCGACCGATTTCCCGCTTCTTGAAAAAGCGTCGGCGAGGCGACGGACCGGCGCGCGGCCCGCGGCATGCTCAGGAGCAAGGGCCGCTCGCCTTGACTTCCTTGCGACCTTCGGTTAGGGACAGCCCGCATCCGGCGTGGGGCTTCTCCGCGCCGCTTGTTTTTTGAACCCGCAGACTGACAAAAAGACGGCCGAACCGCCTGAAGCGGTTCATCGAGGCCGACCGAACAGCGAAAGGCAAAAAATGTTCGCAGTCATCAAAACGGGCGGCAAGCAGTATCGCGTCGCCGCCAACGATCTGCTCAAGATCGAGAAAGTCGAAGCCAAGGTCGGCGAGATCGTCGAGATCGGCACTGTTCTCGCGCATGGCGAGGGTGAGAATGTCACCTTCGGCGCGCCGTTCGTCGATGGCGCTCTGGTCACGGCGGAAGTCGTCGAGCAGGGCAAGAACCGCACCGTCATCGCTTTCAAGAAGCGCCGCCGCCAGAATTCGCGCCGCAAGATCGGCCACCGCCAGCTTCTGACCACCGTCCGGATCTCCGAGATCCTGCTGGGCGGCGCCAAGCCGTCGAAGAAGGCCACCGCCAAGGCTGAGGCCAAGGCGCCCGAAGCCAAGGCAGACGTCGCCGCCGAGGCGAAGGCCGAAGCCGCTCCGAAGGAGGCCAAGGCCAAGAAGGAAGCCAAGGCAGAGGCCGCCCCCAAGGAAGCTCCCGCCAGCGAAGAGGCCAAGGCCGCGCCGCTGTTCAAGGCACCGAAGGGCGAGCCGGACGATTTGACCGTGATCAAGGGCATCGGTCCCGTCGCGGCGAAGGATCTCGCCGAGCAGGGCATCGTCACCTTTGCGCAGCTGGCCAAGCTGACCGAGAAGGATGTCGCCAAGATCGACGAGCACATGCCGTTCAGCGCCGACCAGATCAAGGATTGGCGCGAGCAGGCCAAGGAGCTGGCGAAAAAGAAGTAAGGACGGTCGGCGATAATCGTCGCCGGTACGCACTTGAAACGGAACGCGAACGCGTTCATAAGACCATTCAAGCGCCTCAGGGCGCATCGGAGTTAGTTAGATGGCACACAAGAAAGCTGGCGGTTCGTCGCGCAACGGTCGCGATTCGCACTCCAAGCGTCTCGGCGTGAAAAAGTTCGGTGGCGAAGCCGTCGTCGCCGGCAACATCATCATTCGTCAGCGCGGCACGCAATGGCATCCGGGCACCAACGTTGGCATGGGCACGGACCACACCCTTTTTGCGCTCGAAGCCGGCGCAGTCACCTTCAACAAAAAAGCCAACGGCCGAACCTACGTCTCGGTAAACCCGATCACCAAAGCAGCGGAGTAGCCGGTTCCGCACCATAACACCGGCGCCCATCTCGGGAACCGGTGTCTGGCCAGGCCAGGAAAAGGATCAGGAGAGATGGGCTTCCATCTCTCCTTTTTCATTTTTCTTTGCCCTGGAGGACTAAAATGGTTGCCGAAGCGGAAGACACCGAAGACGAAAGTTACGCGATCGATTGCCCGGTGCTCGCCACCGAGCGCCTGGTCATGCGCGCTCCGCGCGAGAGCGATCTCGCGCAACTCGTCGCTCTGGCCGACAACCGTCACGTCGCCGAAATGCTGGCCCGCATGCCGCATCCTTACGGCGAAGCCGAGGCCCGCGCCTTCCTCGCCATGGCCTCGTCGCGCCGCGCCGGCATCGCCTATGCGCTGACGCTCGCCGGCACCGGCACTTTCGTCGGCTGCGCGGGGTTGAATACCACCGATCGCGGGCTGGAGCTGGGCTACTGGATCGGCGAGCCTTACTGGAAGCGCGGCTATGCGACCGAGGCGGCGCACGCGCTGGTCGACCTTGCCTTCCAGAAGACCTCGATCCAGGTGCTGCATGCCTCGACCAGGGTCATCAATCCGGCATCGCGCCGCGTCATCCACAAGTGCGGCTTTCAGTATGCCGGCCAGGGCATGCTGAACTCGATCGTCGCCGGCCAGGTGCCGGTCGAGCGCTACCGGCTGGACCGCAAGACCTGGACGAGCCTGCGCAACTGGGTGCACTTCTAGGCATGTTGAAATTCAGGTGAAGCCGGCCTGCAAATGACGGTTTCCTGCGCTTCCGGTGCTCGCGTACTTTCAGTACGCTCCGCTCCGGTTCTCGGAAGCCGTCATTTTCGGCTCAGCCTGACCTGAATAGCAACACGCCTAGGCGTCGGCGCTCAAAGACGACTCAGCCCAGTTCGACCCAGACCGGCAGGTGGTCCGATCCGCGCGCCTGCCGGTCGGCCCACAGGCGCTTCAGCGAGCCGGCGAGCGAAGCGCTGGTGAAGACGTAGTCGATGCATTTGTGGCGGCCCGCATCGTTGGGACGATTGGGGTCGATCCAGGTGAAGAGGCCGGAAACCTCCAGGCGCTGGGCGACATCGACGGCGAGATCGGCGGTGAGAGGCATGCCGAATTCATGGTCCGGACGTCCGGCGAGTTCGACATATTCGGGCGATCCGGGCAGCATGTTGAAGTCGCCCATGACGATGAAGGCTTCCGGATAGGGCAGGTCCGGCAGGCCGATTTCGGGAATGCCGGAAAGGCCGCCGCCTTCCAGCGCGTAGTTGAGCAGGCGCTGGCGCAGGAAACGGATCTGGCTCTGACGCTCGACGGGGCTGCGGTGGTCGAGATGGGTGGAATAGAAGCGGATGAAGCCGAGCGGCGTCTCGATCAGCGCCTCCAGCGCGCCGCGCTGGAAGTTCATCCGCTCCAGGCTGCGGCTGCGCGGCAGAAGGAGATTACGCGACAGATGAATGGGCGTCTTCGACAGCACCATATTGCCGAGCTGGAAGGTGCGGGTGACGGCGCGGCCGGCATCCAGGCGCGAGCCGATATTGACCTCGAAATTGCTGGCATAGGCGACAAAATAGTCCGGTAGCGCTTCGCCGATCTCGGCCACCATGTCGCGGTCGCCGTTGCGCGGGTTGTTGCGGGTGACTTCCTGCAGGGCGATGACATCGGCGCCGCGCACCGCGTCGGCGATGCGGCCGACATCGTATTTGCCGTCGAGGCCGATGCCATACTGGATATTGTAAGTGACAAGCTTCATTCGCGCCTCCCGGTCTCGCCCGCGAACAGTGCTACCGCGCCCCTGGCTAAAGTGCATCCGGCGCTTTAGTTGCAAACGGGCCTCGCCCTTGGCTCCACCTTGGTTTAGAGCAATCCCGCAAGCGCAATAGCAGAAACCTGAAAATCCGATGAAATTCCTCGACCAAGCCCGAGTTTACATCCGGTCCGGCGACGGTGGTGCCGGATCGATGTCGTTCCGCCGCGAGAAATTCATCGAGTTCGGCGGTCCGGACGGCGGCGACGGTGGCCGCGGCGGCGATGTCTGGGTCGAAGCCGTCGATGGCTTGAACACACTGATCGACTACCGCTACCAGCAGCATTTCAAGGCCAAGACCGGCATGCACGGCATGGGCCGCAACATGACGGGCGCCAAGGGCGCCGACGCGACGCTGAAAGTGCCGGCCGGCACCCAGGTATTCGCCGAGGACAATGAGACGCTGATCTGCGATTTGACCGAGGTCGGCCAACGCTTTCTGCTCGCCAAGGGCGGCAATGGCGGCTTCGGCAACCAGCATTTCAAGACCTCGACCAACCAGGCGCCGCGCCGCGCCAATCCCGGCCAGCCGGGCGAGGAGTTGAGCATCTGGCTGCGGCTCAAGCTGATCGCCGATGCCGGCCTCGTCGGCCTGCCCAACGCCGGCAAGTCGACCTTCCTTGCGGCCGTCACCGCCGCCAAGCCGAAGATCGCCGACTATCCCTTCACCACGCTCTATCCGGGCCTCGGCGTCACCCGCATCGACGGCCGCGAGTTCGTGCTGGCCGACATCCCCGGCCTGATCGAGGGCGCGCATGAGGGCGTCGGCATCGGCGACCGCTTCCTCGGCCATGTCGAGCGCACGCGCGTCCTGCTCCATCTCGTCTCGGCGCAGGAGGAAAATCCCGGCAAGGCCTACAAGACCGTGCGCGCCGAGCTCGCGGCCTATGGCCATGGGCTGGCCGACAAACCTGAGATCGTCGCCCTCAGCCAGGTCGACATCCTCGACGCGGACGCCCGCAAGAAGAAGGCTGCCTCGCTGAAACGCGCCGCCGGCCGCGCGCCGATGCTGTTGTCAGCCGTCACCGGCGAAGGCGTCGAGGCTGTGCAGCGCGCGCTGATGGCGGTGGTCGCCGAGGCACGCGATGCCGTTCCCGCTCCAGTCGATACGCGCTGGCGGCAAAACCCATGAAATCGCTGAAATCATACCGGCGCATAACCGTGAAGATCGGCTCGGCGCTGCTCGTCGACCGCGCGACCGGCTTGAAGCGCGATTGGCTGACCTCTTTAGCCGAGGACATCGCGGTGCTCGCCAATGCCGGCGCGGAGGTGCTCGTCGTCTCCTCGGGCGCCATTGCGCTCGGCCGCACCATTCTCGGGCTCGGCAAACGCGCGCTGAAGCTCGAGGAAAGCCAGGCGGCGGCGGCCGTCGGCCAGATCGCGCTTGCGGGCGCCTGGTCGGATGCGCTGGGCAGGGACGGGCTCAAATCCGGGCAGATTCTGTTGACCCTCGGCGATACCGAGGAGCGCCGCCGCTACCTCAACGCCCGCGCAACGATCTCGACCTTGCTCAAGATGAAGGCGGTGCCGGTCATCAACGAGAACGACACGGTCGCGACCTCCGAAATCCGTTATGGCGACAACGACCGGCTGGCGGCGCGGGTGGCGACGATGATGGGCGCCGATCTTCTGGTGCTGCTTTCCGACATCGACGGACTCTATACGGCGCCGCCGGCCAAGGACCGGCAAGCCAAGTTCATTCCGGTGGTCGACCGCATCACGCCGGACATCGAGGCGATGGCGGGCGCCGCCGCTTCGGAACTCTCGCGCGGCGGCATGCGGACCAAGCTCGACGCGGGCAAGATCGCCAACGCCGCCGGCACCGCGATGATCATCACCGCCGGCACGCGCCTGTCGCCGCTGATGGCGATCGAGCGCGGCGAGCGCGCCACTTTCTTCAACCCCAGCGCCAACCCGGTGAAGGGCTACAAGACCTGGATCGCGGGACAGTTGGAGCCGGCCGGGCGGCTCACCGTCGATGCCGGCGCTGTCGGCGCGCTGAAATCGGGCAAGTCGCTGCTGCCGGCCGGCGTCAAGCTCGTCAGCGGCAATTTCTCGCGCGGCGACACGGTGGCGATCCTGTCGCCCGAGGGCCGCGAGATCGCGCGCGGGCTGGTTGCCTATGATGCCGCCGATGCCGTAAGGATCGCGGGTTTGAAGACGGCCGAGATCGAAAATGTGCTCGGCTACGAGGCTCGCTCGGCGATGATCCATCGCGACGACCTTGTGGTAAGCGGCGCCGCCAACTGAGACGCGGTCCATTGATTTATGGTCGCTACTTCTCGGGCTTCGGTGGCCATTGGGGTGGATTGCGGTATCTCTCCTGAAATTCTCGCTGCATTTTCACAAGCTCACTGCAACCGCCCATCTCGGTTTCAATGGCGGCCTTGGCTTGTCGATCTACTTCGGCCTGAGGGAGATCGCTCCCGCCTTCTGATAGCATCTCGCGGACGAGTTCGGCGGTTGTCGTTATCTTCGACCCGCCTTCGTCCAGCGTTTTCTTGAATTTCGCCTCGAGTCGTGCGCGCGGACCGCACCCGTGGGCCTCCTCAACAACGACAAAGATTTGGGAAAGCGGCATCGGTGGTGCGCCGCAATAGCGCTCGGCGAGTCCGATGGAGAACATGGAACTCATCATGGTAATAGCCTTGCCATCGGGGCTTTCGCCGGGTTCGATCTTGTCGTCGCAGTAATCGGCCGCGCGCAGCCCGGTCGGCACGAACATCGCGCCCAGAACAACGAGGATTATGGCGCCCTTGATGCTGCCCCCCAACTTTGCAGCCATTGCCGCGAGGCCCAGCCGCGTGTAAATCCACCAGCTTCACCGGAGCGGTCAAAATGTTGGACAAACACCAAGGCCAAGATGTAGCCAGTTTGATGGCACAGATAGGCGGCAAGGCGCGCGCTGCTGCCCGACCGTTGGCCGTCGCATCGACCAAGGCCAAGAACGACGCCTTGGCCGCCATGGCCGACGCCATCCTGCGCAACGAGCAGGCGATCCTAGAGGCTAACGCCATCGATATGTCGAACGGGGAGGAAGCCGGGCTGTCCGGTTCCTTCATGGACCGGCTGAAACTCAACCCCTCACGTATCAAGGCGATGGCCGACGGCATTCGCGAGATCGCGGCGCTCAAGGATCCGGTCGGCGAGGTGATTGCCGAATGGGACCGACCGAACGGCCTCCATATCGAGCGCGTGCGCACGCCGCTCGGCGTCATCGGCGTCATCTATGAAAGCCGCCCGAACGTGACGGCCGATGCCGGTGCGCTCTGCCTGAAAGCCGGCAATCCCGTGATCCTGCGCGGCGGCACGGATTCGATCAATTCGTCGTCGGCTATCCATGCCTGCATGGTCGAAGGGCTGAAGGCAGCCGGCCTGCCGCAAGACGCCATCCAATTGGTGCCGACCACCGACCGCGCCGCGGTCGGCGAGATGCTCAAGGGCCTAGCCGGCAATCTCGACGTCATCATCCCCCGCGGCGGCAAGAGCCTAGTCGGGCGCGTGCAGACCGAGGCGCGCGTGCCGGTCTTTGCCCATCTCGAAGGCATCTGCCATCTCTATGTCGATCGTTCGGCGAAGCTCGACATGGCGGTCCAGATCGCCGTCAACGCCAAGATGCGGCGCACCGGCGTGTGCGGCGCCGCCGAGACGCTGCTCGTCGACCGCGCGGTGGCGTCCACCCATCTGGTGCCGATCCTGAAGGCCCTGCGCGTGGTCGGCTGTGAGGTCCATGCCGACGCCGAGGTGATGAAAGCCTTTGCCGACGCCAGCCCGGCGACCGACGCCGACTGGGTGACGGAGTATCTCGACGCGATCATCGCGGTGAAGCTGGTCGACGGCGTGGCGGGCGCGATCGAGCATATCGAGACCTTCTCCTCGCATCACACCGAGGCGATCGTCGCCGAGGATGCGCAAGCGGTCGAAACATTCTTCAGCGAGATCGACTCGGCGATTTTGTTGCACAATGCCTCGACACAGTTCGCCGACGGCGGCGAGTTCGGCATGGGCGCCGAGATCGGCATCGCCACCGGCAAGATGCATGCGCGCGGACCGGTCGGCGTCGAGCAGCTGACCTCGTTCAAGTACTGCGTGCGCGGGTCGGGGCAAGTGAGGCCTTGATGTCGCTTGCTCTAAGAGGCTGAAGCTTGCGCCTAGGCACCCCCCTCTGGCCTGCCGGGCATCTCCCCCGCAAGAGGGAGATCAGCTGATTTTCCCGGTTTCGCCAGTCGCCAACACTGCAAGATTTGCGGCTGCGAAGGAGCTGCCAATATCCGCCCTTGCGGGGGAGATGGCCGGCAGGGCAGAGGGGGGTGCCTAGCGTCATGCTTTCCCAGCCCGAGCAGCCCGTCCCCGCGCCCTATCTCCACATGCCGCATGCCGGCAAAGGGCTGGCCGTCGGCCTGTTCGGCGGCTCGTTCAACCCGCCGCATGCGGGCCACGCGCTGGTCGCCGAGGTTGCGCTGAGAAGGCTGGCCCTCGACCAGCTCTGGTGGATCGTGACGCCCGGCAATCCGCTGAAAAGCGCGCGCGAGCTGGCGCCTCTCGCCGAGCGCGTCGCGCTGTCCGAAAGGATCGCCAGGAATCCGAAGATCAAGGTCACTGCCTTCGAGGCGGCGCAGCATGTCCGTTACACCGCCGACACGCTGGCGCTGGTCAAGGCGCGCAATCCAGGCGTCGACTTCGTCTGGATCATGGGCGCGGATTCCTTACGCGACTTCCATCGCTGGCAGCGCTGGCGCGAGATCGTGCTGACCTTCCCGATCGCGGTCATCGACCGACCGGGCGCCACGCTCTCCTTCCTGTCCTCGGTCGTCGCCAAGACCTTCGACTATGCCCGCGTCGACGAAGGCGACGCGCCGCTGCTTGCCCGCATGCGGGCGCCGGCCTGGACCTTCATCCACGGCCCGCGCTCGTCGCTTTCCTCCACCGCGATCCGCAAGGCGGCGAAGGGCTGAGGCCACCCTTCTTCCACAAGGGGCCGAGCGATGTCGCTTTTACGGCGGCCTTTCGCGTTCCGATCAGCCAAGCTGCGAGGGCATGCTGACGCAGACCCAAACCGATCCCGGACAATCGGCGCCGCTGATTGCCATTGCCAGCGTCATCGTGTCGATGGCGCTGATCGCGATCGGCAACGGGCTGATGTTCGCCTTCATTCCGGTGCGGCTCGGCGCCGATGGTTTCGATCCGACCTGGGCCGGACTGATCGTCACCGGCCTTTCGGCCGGCGGGCTCGCCGGCTGCATCCTGACCGGACCCATGGTGCGCCGGGTCGGTCATGCCCGCGCGTTCATGGTGCTTTCGGCGCTGATCGCGCTCTCCAACGTGGCGATCGGCGCCGGACCGATGCCGCTGCTGTGGATCGCGGCACGGGCGCTTTACGGCTTCGCCATATGCGGCCTCTTCATCGTCGCGCAGAGCTGGCTCAACGACGCCCTGCCGAACGCCATACGTGGCCGGGTGATGGCGGTGTTCTACGTCGCCTATATCGCCGGATTGGGGGTCGGTTATGCGACGCTCGCCGCGATCGACATCCAGACGGCGGCGGCGCCGCTGATCGGCATCGCGTTCACCGCGCTGTCCATCCTGCCGGTGGGCATGACGCGGCTTGCCCAGCCGCCCGCGCCGCAGGCCGCTTCGGTGGCGCTCGGCCAAGCGTGGAGGATCTCGCCAGTCGGCGTCGTCGGCATGCTGGCGGTGGGCGGCCTGTCGATGATCATTTCCGGTTTTGCGCCGATCCACGCCACCGCCAAGGGGTACAGCCAGGCAGAGGTGGCGCTGCTCTTGTCGGCGATGCCGGTCGGCACGCTGATCCTGCAGATACCGCTCGGCTGGCTCTCGGACCGTACCGACCGCCGCTATGTGCTGGCGGGCACGGCGGCGCTGGCGGTGGCGGCGAGCCTGCTCGCCATCGCCTTCGATGGCGGCGCGCTGATGGCCCTGGTGGCGATCTACCTGATCTGGGACGGTGCATCGGAATCGATCTATTCGCTGTCCAGCGCCCACGCCGCCGACCGCGCCAGGAAGGAAGAGCTGCTGGCGCTGTCGAGTTCGCTGCTCTTTGCCTGGTCGCTGTCCGGCTTCATCGTACCCGGCATCGTGACGGCGCTTTCCGCCGTCTTCGGCACCGGGACCTTCATCTATGTCGGCATCGCCATCGCTTCCGCGTTTTGCCTGTTCGTGCTGTGGCGGGTGTTTGCGGCGCGACCGATGCCCGCTGCCGCAACCGGCAGCTTCGCGCCGATGTCGGCGCAGACGCCCCTGCCGGTGGAGCTCGCCTTCGCGTCGGAGGAGCCGACAAAGCCGGCCAAGGCCTGACGAGATTATTGCTTGCGGACTTCCGGGGACGGTATCTCGGGCGGCGGCAGGGGGATCGAAATGCCCTCGTTGTCGAAGGCCAGCTTGGCGCGTTTGGTCAAGTCGATCTGGGTGGCGAAATAGTCGGCCGCGGAAGTCCAGTAGCGCAGGGTCAGTGAAACCGTGCTCTCGCCAAGCCCTGCGATGAAGGCGATCGGCGCCGGCTCGCGCCGGATGCGCTTCTCGGCATTGGCGATGGCAAGCAGCGTCTTCTGCCCGCGGTCGATGTCGTTCCATGAACCGATGCTCAAGCTGATATCGGTGCGCCTGACGCCGTTGCGGGTGAAATTCCGTACCGGCTGGTTCCACAGCGTCTGGTTGGGCGCCAGAATGTAGATGCCTTCGACAGTGCGCAGCTTGGTCGCGAACAGGCCGATCTCCTCGATCGAGCCGGCGATCGCACCGACCTCCACATATTCGCCGATGCGGAAGGGCCTCAGCGCAAGCAGCATGATGCCGGCGGCGATGTTCTGCAGCGTACCTTGCAGTGCAAGGCCGATCGCCAGACCGGCAGCGCCGATCGCGGCGATGATCGAAGCCGTCTGCACGCCAAACTGGCCGAGCACCATGATAACGACAAGGATCAGGATGCCGTAGCGGACGACCTGGGAGAAGAAGTGGCGCAGCGTCTCGTCAAAGCCGTGAATATGACCGAGCCCGGCATAGATCGATCGCTCGGCAAGGCCGGCAACGAGGTAGCCGACAACCAGAAGGATCACAGCACCGATTGCCGAGAAGGAATAGGAGACTATCAGCGAGCTGAGCTGCGCAAGCCCGGCCTGAATCGTGATGAGGGCGCTCTGCGGGTCGATTGGCATGGTTGGGAATCCCCTTTGTCCGGTGTGCCGATAACCCATGCGGCGCGCAGGGGTTCCGCTCTTTTCAGCCTTCCGAGGGCCTGTCCGGCCTGCCGAGGCCGCCCTGAGAGCGCGCCCGTCTTGAAACTGCAATGGAACTCTGCCTATCTAAGCAGGGTCACCTGATTTGCCGGGTGATTTGGTTGTTCTTATTGGGAAAGGAAACACACTGAGAACAGCACTGCGGAAGAAGGCCGATATCGTGCCTTCGCCGGCCGGGATCAGCGGAAGCGATGCTGCCTCCCTCGCCATCAAGACAGTCCTTGCCAGTCTGGAAGACTCCAAGGCCGAAAACATCGTCTCAATCGACATCCAGGGTAAATCGAGCCTCGGCGACTATATGGTCGTCGCATCGGGCCGATCGCACCGCCATGTCTCGGCGGTCGCCGACCATCTCCTCAAGGCGCTCAAGGATGCCGGTCTCGGCATGGCGCGCGTCGAAGGGCTGGCCAGCGCCGACTGGGTCCTGATCGATTCCGGCGACATCATCGTCCATGTCTTCCGTCCCGAAGTCCGCGAATTCTACAATCTCGAAAAGATGTGGCAGGCGCCGGATCTCGAGGAAGAGACCTTGCACTGAGCCGTATCGCGGGCCGTGACCGTTCCGGTCCGGCGCCGATCGAGAGCTCGCCGAGGCGAGGATGAAGATCACCGTTCATGCCGTGGGCCGGATGAAGACCGGCCCCGAGAGAGAGCTCGCCGACCGCTATTTCGAGCGCTTCGCCAAGAGTGGGCCCGCGGTCGGGCTGGAATTTGCCGGCGTTGTCGAGACATCCGAGAGCCGCGGCCAGAGCGCCGACGAACGTCGCCGCGAGGAGGGCCAGAAGCTGCAGGGTCAGCTGCAGCAAGGCAACGTGCTGTTCCTGCTCGACGAACGCGGCAAGGCGCTGTCCTCGGAGGACCTGGCGGCCCGCATCGGCCAGTTGCGCGACAGCGGCCGCAAGGCGCTGGTCATCGCGATCGGCGGCGCGGACGGCCATCACAAATCCTTGCGCGAAGAGGCCGATCTGGTGTTGTCGTTCGGAGCGCTGACCTGGCCGCATCAGCTGGTGCGCGTCATGCTCGGCGAACAGCTCTATCGCATCGCCACCATCCTTGCCGGGCATCCCTATCACCGCTCGTGAGTCATCGTTCGCGCTGTGACCCCGAAAGCTGGGGATCACGTCCGCTTGCACCGATTTCCGCCTCAATGAACCGACATCACGGTTGTTGCGGGTGCTCCAACATGGTTGATGGTTCGTTAACGAAGCGGCGGATAGAGTCGAGGCCTGATGTCTGAAGGCTGGAATTCGAGAACGCGCGCCTGGCGCAGCCGCTGCGGTTTGACACTTGTCGCCGCGCTGATCGCGCTCGGGCCGGCTATGGCCGCGGAAAATTCGCTCGATGTCGCGCCGGACCCTGACAAGAGCCGGGTCGAATACGAGCAGGTCTCCAAGGAAATCTCCTTGTCCTCCGAGCGGCTGGCCAAGCTTGCCGCCGACGTCGCGACGGTGAAGAAGGACCATGCCTCGATCAGTGCGGCGCTGATCCAGTCGGCGATGACCGAGCAGAAGCTCGGCCAGGACATCGAGGACATCGGCGCCAAATTGGAAGGACTGAAGGCCGAGCAAGAGAAGCTGCACGCTTCGCTGGTGGCGCGGCGCGACGTACTTGCCGAGGTGCTCGGCGCGCTGCAACGCATGGGGCTCAATCCGCCACCGGCGATCCTGGTCAAGCCGGAGGACGCGTTGTCGTCGGTGCGCAGTGCCATCCTGCTCGGCGCCGTGGTGCCGGAATTGCGCCAGCAGACCGACAGGCTGCTCGCCGATCTCAAGGAACAGACCCGGGTGACGGCCTCGATCGAGGCCGAACGCGCGCGGCTTACCGCTGCAGTCACCGAGCAGACGGCGGAAAAGAAACGACTGACCATGCTGCTCGAGGCCAAGCAGAAGCTGCAGGCCGATACCGAAGCGGCCCTGGCAGCAGAGCGGCAGCGCTCGCAGCAGCTGGCGGACAAGGCCAGCAGCCTCAAGGACCTCATCGCCTCGCTCGAGGCCGACAAGGCGCGCAAGGCGGCCGACCAGGCCAAGGCGGCCGATCGGAAATCGGCGGACGCCGACACGACCGCATCGACGGCGGAACCCGCCGCGCCGCCGGTGCCGGAGGGCAATCGTTTAACCGCTTCCGCCCCGTTCGCGGCGCTCCAGGGCCAGATCGCGCTGCCGGTCATCGGCAAGATCAAACGGCGCTTCGGCACCGACGACGGCAATGGCGCAATGATGCAGGGAGACATGGTTGCGACACAATCGGGGGCCATCGTCACCGCGCCGGCGGATGGAAACGTTCTTTATGCGGGGCCGTTTCGCTCCTATGGTCAACTCTTGATCCTCAATGCGGGCGATGGGTATCATGTCGTCCTGGCGGGGATGAGCAGAATCAGCGTCGCGACCGGACAGTCGGTGCTCGCAGGAGAGCCGATCGGCGCGATGGGAGAGGCCCGGGTGGCTAGCACCTCGGCCTCGCAGAATGGAAATGCGACGCCGGAGCTCTATGTTGAGTTCCGCAAGGATGGAAAACCCGTCGATCCGAACCCCTGGTGGGCGGACCGATTTTCTGGAAGGACGTGAAATGATGCGGAAATTGTCGCTTCTGTTTGCCGGCGCGCTGATGGGCGCATCGGCAATGAGCCTGGTCTACGGCGCACCCGGCTCGGCGGCGAATGCTGCGGGTTCCGAGACCTACAAGCAGCTGGCGATCTTCGGCGACATATTCGAGCGCGTGCGCGCGCAATATGTGACGCCCCCGGACGACAAGTCGCTGGTCGAGAACGCCATCAACGGCATGCTCGCTTCGCTCGACCCGCATTCCTCCTACATGAACGCCGAGCAGGCGCAGGATATGCGCGTGCAGACCAAAGGCGAGTTCGGCGGCCTCGGCATCGAGGTCACGATGGAGAACGACCTGGTCAAGGTGATCACGCCGATCGATGACACGCCGGCCGCAAAGGCGGGCGTGCTTGCCGGCGACTATATCGCCAAGATCGACGGTGAGGAGGTGCGCGGCCTCACCCTCAACGATGCGGTCGAGAAGATGCGCGGACCGGTCAATACGCCGATCAAGCTCACCATCCTGCGCCAGGGCGCCGACAAGCCGATCGAGCTCACGGTCGTGCGCGACATCATCAAGGTCAAGGCGGTGAAGTACCGGGTCGAGAATGACATCGGCTACATGAAGATCACCTCCTTCACCGAGAAGACCTATGACGATCTCGAGAACGCCATCGAGAACATCAAGAAGCAGGTGCCCAACGACAAGCTGAAGGGCTATGTACTCGACCTGCGCCTCAATCCGGGCGGCCTGCTCGACCAGGCGGTGAGCGTGTCGGACGCCTTCCTGAAGCGCGGCGAGATCGTCTCGACCCGCGGCCGCGATCCGAAGGACGTTACCCGCTTCGACGCCAAGCCGAAGCAGAACGACGACATCGGCGGCAAGCCGCTGATCGTGCTGGTCAATGGCGGCTCGGCAAGCGCGTCCGAGATCGTCGCCGGCGCGCTGCAGGATCTGCGCCGCGCCACCGTCGTCGGCACGCAGTCGTTCGGCAAGGGTTCGGTGCAGACCATCATCCCGCTCGGCGAGAACGGCGCGCTCAGGCTCACCACCGCGCTCTATTACACGCCGTCGGGCAAGTCGATCCAGGGCAAGGGCATCACGCCCGACATCAAGGTCGAGCAGCCGCTGCCGCCGGACCTGCAGGGCAGGGACCTGACCCGCGGCGAATCGGACCT
Organism: Mesorhizobium sp. M1A.F.Ca.IN.022.06.1.1; assembly: GCF_003952605.1. Lineage (NCBI taxonomy): Bacteria > Pseudomonadati > Pseudomonadota > Alphaproteobacteria > Hyphomicrobiales > Phyllobacteriaceae > Mesorhizobium > Mesorhizobium sp. M1A.F.Ca.IN.022.06.1.1. Next base: position 3,484,076 of record NZ_CP034455.1, read on the forward strand.
CAAGGGCCACATCAAGGGGGCCGACGAGAGCTCGACCGGCTCGGGCTCGGCCGCCTATGTGCCGCCGGAGCCGAAGGACGACCTGCAGCTGATCTATGCCGAACAGCTGCTGCGCGGCCAAAAGACCGATCCGGCCTTCCCGCCGAACCCGGACAAGGCTGTGCTGAACCAGTAAAGACGGGGAGGGCCGGGGCAGATCACTCTGGCCGGCCGACCGAAGCGATGCAATGCTGCCGGGACCGCGAGGTTCCGGCAGTTTGATTCGGGGACAGGGTGGTTCGGCAACGGGCGCTGCGTCGCCTAAGGTTTTGAATTTGCGCGTGAGCGCTGACGATTCGATCAGCTGCGCTGATCCGATCAGCCGCGTCACGGGCCTGGGGATGCGGCTTGGCTGACATCGGCAAGGACATCGAACGCCCGCTCGGACAGACGCTCCGGCCAGAGCGCCCTGCCTCGCGCACCTTCGGCGCCGGCACGCTTGGCGCGGCGGTCGCCGTCCTCACTGTAGTGGGTATTTCCGGTGCGATCGCGTTGCGTGAAAAACCTTTCCGCAAACCGCAAGAGACGGCCGTTTCGACGCCGAAGGTAATCGTGGCGCCGGCTCCCGCGCCGGCACCGGCGCCGACGCCGGCACCGGCCGAGGTGGCGGCGGCGAAGCCCAATGCGAGCACGCCGATGAAGAGCGATGGCCCGCAAATCATCCATCTCCAGTCTGAAGAGGGCGATGGTCCGCCGAAGGCCGGTATCGTCATCCGCGATCCTTCCACACTCAGCCAGAATCTCAAGGTCGCGCATATTCCCGACAGGGCGCTGATCGAGGCGAGCGACAGCGGCCCGCTGCCGGTGCGCTCCGCCGATGGCCGGCGACCGTTCGACGTCTATGCGCGGCCCTGGTCCGGCGCGCGCGGCGCGCGCGTGGCGATCGTCATCGGCGGGCTCGCCGTCTCCCAGACCGGCACGCAGGCGGCGATCGCCAAATTGCCGGCCGAGGTGACGCTGGCTTTCGCGCCGCAGGGCAACAGCATCGACCGCTGGATGAAGGCGGCGCGCCAGAGCGGACATGAGATCGTCATGCAGATACCGCTCGAGCCGTTCGATTATCCCAGCGTCAATCCGGGACGCAACACGCTGACGGTCGCTGCGAGTCCGGACGAGAACCTGAAGAGCCTGCGCTGGGCGCTGTCGAGGACGACCAACTATACCGGCGTCATGAACTATATGGGCGCGCGTTTCTCGGCTGATGCAAACGCGATGGGACCGTTCATGGCCGAGCTCGGCAAGCGCGGCCTTGCCTATGTCGACGACGGCTCCTCCGCGCGAAGCCTGGCGCCCAACCTCGCGCTGAAGGATGGCGTTCCTTTCGTCGCCGGCGACATGGCGATCGATGCTGTGCAGGACCGCGGCGAAATCCTCAAGAAGCTGGACAGCCTCGAGGCGACGGCACGCGCCAAGGGCAGCGCCGTCGGCATCGGCTCGGCCTTCGATATCACCGTCGACACGGTTGCGTCCTGGGTGGCAGAAGCGAAGAAGCGCGGCATCGAGATCGTGCCGATTTCGGCGGTGGCGATCGATCCGCAAAAAGGCTGACGCCGACCCTTTCGCCTGAATGCATCTCCAAAACGGCTGGAAATCTCAACGATGGCCAAAAAGATCGATCCTGAAACGCTGCCCTATCGCCCCTGCGTCGGGCTGATGATCCTCAACCCGGCCGGGCTGGTCTGGGTCGGTCATCGCATCGCCGAGCCGGACAGCGAATTCTCCGGCACCACGAAACTCTGGCAGATGCCGCAGGGCGGCATCGACGAGGGCGAGGAGCCGCTCCCGGCGGCGGAGCGGGAGCTTTACGAGGAGACCGGTATGCGCAGCGTGTCGCTGCTTGCCGAAGCGCCGCACTGGATCAATTACGACCTGCCGCCGCATCTGGTCGGCGTCGCCTTCAAGGGCCGCTATCGCGGCCAAACGCAGAAATGGTTCGCCTACCGCTTCGAGGGCGACGAGAGCGAGATTGAGATCAATCCGCCGCCGGGCGGCCACAAGGCCGAATTCGACCAATGGGCATGGCGGCCGATGCGGGAGCTGCCCGACCTGATCGTGCCGTTCAAGCGCAAGGTCTACGAGCAGGTGGTGGCCGCGTTCCAGCATCTTGCTCGCTAGGCGATGGCAGGCGCGCTTCCAACTAAGTTCGGTTAGCGAAGAGGTTGGCACCGTAGTCGAGATCATGCTTTGTTGATGCAGATGCGCCGCAGGCAAAGAGGCAAACATGAACGACGCGCGACAAGCGCACTTCGCCGGCGTCGAGAAGCAAGCAGCTCCGCAACAAGTGTGACCCGTCTTTGTCTGACGCAATTGCCCCGATGACCGGCACCAAAACGTCTTTGCCGCAAACGACCGCCACCAGCGGCTTTATGCCCAGCGAAACCGCAGCCGGCGCGATCCTGACCATCGATCTTGGCGCCATCCGCGAGAACTACCGGCGGCTGAAGGCGCGGCTGGCGGGCGTGCGCTGCGCCGGCGTGCTCAAGGCCGACGGCTATGGCCTCGGCGCAGCGCGCGTGGCATCGGCGCTGATGAAGGAAGGCTGCGAGATCTTCTTCGTCGCGCTGCTCGGCGAGGGCATCGCGCTGCGCAAGGCGCTTGGACCCGGACATGAGATCTTTGTGCTCAACGGCCTGCCGCCGGGCTCCGAGCCGGAAGCGATCGCGACTGGGCTTCATCCTGTCATCAACAGCACCGCTCAGTTGAGGGCGTGGCGTGAAGCGGCGCTTGCCGCCGGCCGAAAGCTGCCGGCCGCTGTTCAGGTCGACAGCGGCATGTCACGGCTCGGTATGCCGACGGCTGACGTCGAGGCGCTCGCGGCGGATGCTTTCGGCGGCATCGACATCCGCCTGGTGATGAGCCATCTCGCCTGCGCCGACGAGCCGCGCAATCCTGCCAACGAAGCGCAGCGGCTCGCGTTTGAGCGGCTGCGCGGGATGCTGCCCAAGGCGCCGGCCTCGCTTGCCAATTCGTCCGGCATCTTTCTCGGATCGGCCTACCACCACGACCTCGCGCGGCCGGGCGCGGCGCTCTACGGCATCAACCCAACGCCGGGCGAGGCGAACCCGATGATGCCGGTGGTCCGGCTGCAGGCGAAGGTGGCTCAGACGCGCAACGTCGAAGACGGCGCCGGCGTCGGCTACGGCCACACCCATCATGCGCGCGGACCGCTCAGGCTGGCGACAATCTCGCTCGGCTATGCCGATGGCTGGCACCGGCGCGCGGCGTCGGCCGCTTGGTTTGAGGGCGTGCGGCTGCCTTTCGTCGGGCGGGTATCGATGGATTCCATTGTCCTCGACATTTCAGCGCTTCCGGTCGATCAACTGGGCGAGGGCGACCTCGTCGAGCTCATCGGGCCGTCGCAAAGCCTCGACGACGCGGCCGCACATGCCGGAACCATCGGCTACGAGGTGCTGGCCAGCTTGGGTGCGCGCTTTCACCGCCGCTACATCGGCGGGTGAAAGGGGCGGCTTGCTTGACAAGCCGATGCATCTCGGCAAGGGTCGAGGCATGAGCAACCTCGCCCATAGCAGAACCTTTTTCAGGGTTTGCCCCATCGCGGGAGCGTAGCCCCGGCGCGGTCGTGTTGGCGACCGCCGAGCCGGGGCATTTGAATTCCTGACATCGTCATCGAGCCAGCCAGCCTTTCGCGGCTGTCGGCTCTTCGTCGCCGCCTTTGAGCGGGCTGCAGCGCGCGTCGGTTCGTCGACGTGCAAATCCAGGAGGTTTGCCATGAATGCCACAACCCAATCGCGTTCCCGAAACACGATCGTCGTCAGCGACGCGGACCACGACCGGCTCAGCGGCCTTGCCAGAGCCTTTCTCGAGCGGACGCCCGAGATGGCCGAGGACCTGCTCGCCGAGATGGACCGCGCGCGGATCGCCGCCGAAGCGGCGATGCCAGCCGACGTCGTGCGGATGGGCACGACGGTGACGCTTCACGACGGGGAAGGAAGCGTTCAGCGCGTCACGCTAGTCTATCCCGCCGAGGCCGACATCGCCGAAAAACGCATCTCGGTGCTGACGCCGCTCGGAACCGCGCTGATCGGCGCGCGTGCCGGCCGGGCAGTCTCCTGGCGAAGCCGCGACGGCCGGGTGCTTTCGGCGACCATCCACGCGGTCGAGCAATCCGCGTCGCGGAGAGTGCCATGACCAGGACCATCTATCGCCTCACGCCGAAGGATCTCGCGGTTCTCGAAGCGATGCTGATGCGCCGGCGCGCCTTTGCCGACGCGATCGTGCCGATGCTCGAACGCAAGCTCGCCGAGAGCAACATCATCCCGGCCGGCATGGTCGAGCCCGACATCGCCACGCTGAACAGCCGGGTAGTCTTCCGGATCAACGACGGAGCCCCGGAGACGAGGACGTTGATGCTGGGCGACGCCTCCGCTCCTGTCGGATTCGGCCTGCCGCTCGGCACCTGGCGCGGCCTCTGCCTGCTCGGCATGAGGGCGGGCCAGTCGGTAGTGGCCGAGCGCCCCGACGGCAGCCGCGAGCGCATCCTCCTCGAGGATGTGGCCTACCAGCCGGAGGCCAAGCATCAGGCGGCTCGGACTGCCGGACGGCGACCCCGTAGCCCGAGGCTGGTGTACAGCGCCGCAGGCGATCGTTGGCCCCTTGGCGGGGGCGGCAAAATCCGGCAGACAGAAGGCGACGATCCCGGCCCTTCGGAGGCATGATCGGTTTGAGGGAGCATAGAATGAAAGTCCTAGTGCTGGGCGGCGGTGTGATCGGGATCACCACCGCCTACTTCCTTGCCGAGGCCGGCCACGAAGTCACGGTGATCGACCGGCAGCAGGGCCCGGCGCTGGAGACCAGCTTCGCCAATGCCGGCGAAGTGTCGCCGGGCTATGCCTCGCCATGGGCCGGGCCCGGCATTCCCGTGAAAGCCGTCAAATGGCTGTTGATGAAATACGGACCGCTGGTGGTGCGGCCGGCCTTCGATCCGCATATGTGGACATGGCTCTTGAAGATGCTGCGCAACTGCACGGCCGAGCGCTATGCGCTGAACAAGTCGCGCATGGTGCCCTTGGCCGAGTACAGCCGCGACACGCTGAAGGCGCTACGCGCTACGATCGGCATCAGCTATGACGAGCGAGCCAAGGGCACGCTGCAGCTCTTCCGCAAGCAGAAGCAACTCGACGGCACCGGCGGCGATGTCGAGGTGCTGAAAAAATATGGCGTTCCCTACGAGCTCCTCGACCGGGACGGCTGCATCGCGGCCGAGCCGGCGCTGGCCGGTGTGCGGGAAAAATTCGTCGGTGGGCTGAGGCTGCCCGGCGACGAGACCGGCGACTGCAAGATGTTCACCGACAAGCTGGCCGAGCTTTGCGTGGCGCGCGGCGTCGCCTTCGAATACGGCACGAGCATCCGGCGCGTCGTCAGGAACCGAAACCGCGTCGTCCAGGTCGGCACCGACAAGGGCTGGCGAACGGCGGAGGCTTATGTGATGGCGCTTGGCAGCTATTCGGCTCCCTTCATGCGCAAGATGAAACGGCCGATCCCCGTCTATCCGGTCAAAGGCTATTCCATCACGGTGCCGATAACGGACGCGGCGGCGGCGCCGGTGTCGACCATCATGGACGAGACTTACAAGGTGGCGATCACCAGGCTCGGCGACCGCATCCGCGTCGGCGGCACCGCGGAGATTTCGGGCTTCGACCTTCGTCTGCATGAATCGCGCCGCCGCACGCTCGAGCACTCCGTCGGCGACCTGTTTCCGGGCGGCGGCGATCTCAAGGCGGCGAGTTTCTGGTGTGGCTTGCGGCCGATGACGCCCGACGGGCCGCCGCTGGTCGGGCGCAGCGAATTGTCCAACCTCTATCTCAACACCGGCCACGGCACACTGGGCTGGACCATGGCCTGCGGCTCGGCGAAAGTGCTTGCCGATATCATTTCCAACCGGGTGCCGGAGATCAACGCGCTCGACCTCAGCCCGGACCGCTACATCAAGGCTTGATTTAAAAGGCCTGTTTCACCCACCCATTGCTGAACAGCAGCCGGTAAGCCCAGCCGATCGTGACATTGGTGGCGACCGGCTGCGAATGGGCGAGATAGTCGTCGTAGACCGACTTCATGCGGCGGTAGAAGGCAGGATCGAGCACCATCATGCCGTTTTCCGAGTCGTGGACGAAGCTGCGATTGTTGAGGTTGACCGAGGAGATCGTCACCAGGCGCTGATCGATCATCATGATCTTGGAATGCAGCACCACGTCGGGCGCCTTGAATTCGCGGATGTTGATGCGGTCGCCATATTTCTCCACGAATAGCTTGTTGAGCGCGGTGAGGAAGCGGCCGCCTATGTCGCCCTTGAGATCGATGCGCCCGACGACGTCGATCTTGACGCCGCGGGCCAGCGCCCGATCGAACGCTCTCGCGATACTGGGCGTGAGGTTGAGATAGGGATTGACGATCTCGATGCGATGCTCGGCGGTGTCGATCAGTCCGACGAAGTAGTTTTCCAGTGCATGCCCGTCCGCGTAAGGCACGGAAATGAAGTGCCGCACCACGCCTTGCGGATGGCCACCGGAACGAACCGGAATGGAAAACGGCCGTGACAGATTGGTGTCGGCATCGCGCAGCCAGACGGTCGAGAAATGCGCGGCCAGCGTTTCGACCGTCGCCCGGTCGGCGATCTCGATGTCGAAGTCGCTCCAGTTGGAATAGTAGTTGAGCGAGAAGCCGTCGGTCTTGCCGTATTGCTGCAGCTGAGGGTAGCGCGACAGGTCGATCGGCTTATGAAACAGGAACCCGTCATGGATGTTGCGGCCGCCGATGATGACGCGCGAGCGGCCGGGTTCCTCGGCCAGGGTCGCCAGCATCTTGATGTGATGGGTCTTGTGCAGCTGTGAGAGCTGCTCGTCGATCGGCGCGCCGTGATCGGCCTGCCAGCGATATTCCTGCAATTGGACATTGGGAAACTCCGCCGCCAGCCGATGCAGCAGGGCGTCGTCCTTGTCGCGCTCCAGCACGTCGGTGACCAGGATGCGTACCTTGGTGCCGAGCGCCGCGTGGTGGCGGATCAGCCGCTCCATGATGCGGCCGGAAAAGTCCGCCTTGAACTCCAGCGACGACAGATAGATCAGCTTGAGTCTCGGCGCGTTGGAGAAATCGAGCGGCAGTTCGGGATCGGCCTTGTCGAAGGCGCTGTCGGGCAGCGTCTTGCCGAGCAGCGCCTCGACCTTGGAATTGAAGCCGTCGCGCGATTTGCGCAGCAAGGTCGGCGACCTGAGCGGCAGCGCGCAGGTCTGCGACAGCCAGCGACCGGCATAAAAGGCGCGGTCGAGCGCTTCGAGCCCGGCCGGATCTGGCACCGGACAACGATCATAGCGGCTGTCGAGTGCCGTGATCCATGGGTCGGCGGCCTCCTCGCGCAGGATGGTCAGCTTCGCGCCGGACGGCGCGAGGCTGGAGCTGACGGTGAGATCGCAACGGGTGAGCGCTTCGCTTGGAAACAGGCTGGCAGATGTCTCGGTCGCCGGCAGGCTGAGATGGAACGCGGCACCTTTGGCAATTGTCCGCGACCGGCCCGAGATGCGCATCGCCAGCGATCCGTCGCAGCTGCCGCCGATCACGACCGTTTGCCGGCCGACCTGGCGGAGCACGATCTCGACCGAGCGCGCCTGCAGGCCGGAGAAGCTGAAGCTCTTGGGTGCGGACGGCCTGGCGGCAGCGTCGAGATAGAGCGTCTGGCGCGACATGCGCCAGCGACCGGTGAAATGGCCTTCGCCCGGTTTGCCTGGTGCCAGCGGCTGCTCCGTGCTGTCGAGCGGCTTCGCCAGCCGTTGCAGCGCCGGATAAGTTGCCTGGAAACGATCATTGTGGACGTCGCGCCAGTCACGGCCGAAGCGGCCGGTACCATTGGTGCGGTCGAGCGCATCGATTCGGCTTTGGGCCAGCAACGCCTCGAATCGCTTTTCATAGGCGGCACTGCCATTGTCCGCGAAGTAACCGGCGCTGGCGATCTCGGCGCCGCTTCGATCCGCCGAGATGGGCGGACGCGCGCAGGCTTCGTCTCCCGGAAAGAAGGCGCAGGCGGAACGGCCCGGCATGCCGGCGCATCCGGCGAGCGCGGTCAGCGCCAGGCCAAGCAGCAGCCTTGTCACGACGGCTCCCGGTCTCACCCGGTCGCCCCGTTCATGACCTTGAGCTGGGCGGGGTCGCGCGGCGGCATGAAGCCCTGCGGAAAGACCTTGCAGACCGGAAGCGCGAAGGTGGCTATCAAGAGCTCGGCCTCGCCGCGCATCTTCCTTGGCGCCGTCTTGTCGCCGCGGATCGTCCTTGCCGAAGCGATCAGCGCGCCGTCGCAATCGCAATGATTGTGGCGGGCGATATAGCAGGCATCGTGGATCCGGCAGGCGGCATCGAGCCGGTCGACCGGGGTGGCCGAGAGATCGCCGGTACGGGTTCCGGGACCGCAATAATTGCCGAAGACGAAAGGCGAGGGGCGGGCCATCGCATTGCGGATCGACTTCGGCAGTTCCGCTTCGGGAACCCTGGCCCACGGATTGGCGCAGCCGGAGAGGCAAAGCAGCGGCAGGATGGCAAGAATGGCTCGCATGTCTGCGCCGGCTTTCCCAGATTCCCCCTCGCCTGCCATGGCATGGCGAAGTACTGGTGCCACACTGGCCGATTTTGTGGCAAGCGCAAGGCAGGTCGGCTCCGCCTTCGGTTCGGCCAGTTTCAGCAACGACAGGCTGGCGCGACTCCCGGACGGCTATCCCGTGCGGATGGCTGACATGGATTTCCACCTCGGCGACGGCGATGTCAGCTTCTACGGCCACGCCAGGATCGCGATTTCGATACGCGACCGCCACTACGGCTTAGTCAACTGCGGGCTCATGGGCAACAGCGCCGAGGAAGCCGGCCGGATGTGGGCGCCGTTCGCCGCTGAGGCCGACAGGTTGTGAATTCTTTCGTCCTCGATGCGCCTTGAAGGCGGTTCCAAAGCGGGTCGGCCTTTTTGGGCGGCATTAGACGAACAACCCCTTTTCCCGCTCCACTGCCTTGGTGATGAAATTGGCGACGAGCTGGACCCGGCGCAGCGGCCTCACCGATTCGTGATAGACCAACCAGTAGGCGCCGCGGATGGGCGCGACGATGTCGACCGGCACCAGTTCCGGCATCGAGCGGGCGACGAAGGTGTGGAGGATGCCGATGCCGGCGCCCGAGCGCACCGCCTCCGCCTGGCCAAGTGCTGACGAGATGGCGAAGCTGGTGCGCCAGTCCGGGCTGAACTCCGCGGCATAGTCGAGCGAAGGGCTGACGATGAGGTCGGGCACATAGCCGATCAGCGTGTGCCGATCGAGCTCGGCTGCTGTCTTCGGCAGGCCGTTGGCTTCCGCATAGGTGCGGGAGGCGAACAGGCCGAGCGTATAGTCGACCAGCTTTCCCGCCACCAATCGCCCTTCGGTCGGCCGCTCGACGGTAATCGCAATGTCGGCCTCGCGCCGCGACAGGGAGAAGGAGCGCGGCACCGGCACCAGCTGGATGGTCAGCTCGCGGTGGAGCGCCGTCAGCTCGCCCAAACGCTTGGCGAGGAAGGCGACACCGAACCCGTCGGGAGCGCCGATGCGCACCGTGCCGGAGACGTCGTCGCCCTCGCCGGCGATGGTCGAGCGCGCGGCGATCATGTCGCTCTCCATGCGCTCGGCAATGTCGAGGAAGCGCTCGCCGGCCGGTGTCAGCTCGCTGCCGGTGGTCAGGCGGCGGAAGAGTTTCGTCCGCAGCGCTTCCTCGAGCGCCGCGAGCCGTCGCGAGACGGTGGCGTGGTTGAGCTCCAGACGTTTTGCCGCGCCGAGGATCTGGCCGGCGCGCGCCACGGCGAGGAAGATGCGGACATCATCCCAGTTCATGGGGATGGTCCAGGTTAGTCGCCAGCGCTGCGTTCCCGCCCACCCCCCTCTGTCCTGCCGGACATCTCCCCCGCAAGGGGGGAGATCGGATGTCGCGTTCGCTTTCGCCAATCGCCAGCGGTGCAGGATGAGCCCCGGCGATGAAACTGCCAATCTCCCCCCATGCGCGGGAGATGTCCGGCAGGACAGAGGGGGTGTGAAGGAACTCAATCTTCGATCCTTTCAATGACCGGATCATCATCACCTTTTGCGGCAATTAATGCACGTCCGACTGCCGCTGTCTATTTCGCGCACAACGGTTGCGTTCTAGCTCGCGTTGCCATTGCGGACGCAAAGGCGGACAATGCCTCATCACCAAAACAGGGAGAGAACCCATGATCGAGTACGGTCATTTCATTGGCGGCAAGCGTGTCGCCGGCAACAGCGGCCGCAAGCAGGACGTCATGCAGCCGATGGACGGCTCGGTGCGCGCAACGGTGGCGCTGGCCTCGGCGCAGGAACTGCGCGCCGCGGTCGAGAACGCCAAGGCCGCGCAGATCAAGTGGGGCGCCACCAACCCGCAGCGCCGCGTGCGCGTGCTGATGAAGTTTCTCGAACTGGTCCAGCGCGACTATGACGAGCTGGCCGACATCCTGGCGCGCGAGCATGGCAAGACCATTGCCGACGCGCGCGGCGACATCCAGCGTGGCCTCGAAGTGGTCGAGGTCTGCATCGGCGCGCCGCATATGATGAAGGGCGAGTTCACCGACGGCGCCGGTCCGGGCATCGACACCTATTCGATGCGCCAGCCGCTCGGCGTCGTCGCCGGCATCACGCCGTTCAACTTCCCGGCGATGATCCCGCTGTGGAAGATCGCGCCGGCGATCGCCTGCGGCAACGCCTTCATCCTGAAGCCTTCGGAGCGCGACCCGGGCGTGCCGATCCGCATCGCCGAGCTGTTCATCGAGGCCGGCCTGCCGGAAGGCGTGCTGAACGTGGTCAACGGCGACAAGGAAGTGGTCGACGCCATCCTCGACGATCCGGACATCAAAGCCGTCGGCTTCGTCGGGTCAACGCCGATTGCGCAGTACATCTATGCGCGCGGCTGCGCGGCGGGAAAACGCGTGCAGTGCTTCGGCGGCGCCAAGAACCACATGATCATCATGCCCGACGCCGACATGGACCAGACGGTCGACGCGCTGGTCGGCGCCGGCTACGGCTCGGCCGGCGAGCGCTGCATGGCGATCTCGGTGGCCGTGCCGGTCGGCAACGACACCGCGAACCGGCTGATGGAAAAGCTGGTACCGCGCGTCGAAAGCCTGAAGGTCGGTCCGTCGACCGACTCCTCGGCCGATTTCGGCCCGCTGGTGACACGCCAAGCCCTGGAACGCGTCAAGGGCTATGTCGATATCGGTGTCAAGGAAGGCGCCAAGCTGGTTGTCGATGGCCGCGGCTTCAAGATGCAGGGCTACGAGAACGGCTACTACATGGGCGGCTGCCTGTTCGACAACGTGACGCCGGAGATGCGCATCTACAAGGAAGAGATCTTCGGGCCGGTGCTTTCGGTGGTGCGCGCGCCGACCTATGAGAACGCCATCAACCTCGCCAACGACCACGAGATGGGCAACGGCGTCGCCATCTTCACCCGCGACGGCGACGCCGCGCGTGACTTTGCTTCCAGGGTCCAGGTCGGCATGGTCGGCGTCAACGTGCCGATCCCGGTGCCGATCGCCTACTACACCTTCGGCGGCTGGAAGGCGTCGTCCTTCGGCGACCTCAACCAGCACGGCCCGGACGCGTTCCGCTTCTACACCAAGACCAAGACGGTCACCTCGCGCTGGCCGTCCGGCATCAAGGACGGCGCCGAGTTCGTCATCCCGACGATGAACTGACCGGACGGTTTTTTTCGAGAGCCTCGTGAGAAAGCGCGGTTTGCACCCGCGCTTTCTGTTTGGGGCCTTGCAGAGGAGGCTGGTTGTCCTTCACCTCATCGATATTTGGCGTAGCTTGTCGTCTCGCCCGGTCGTCGCTTGCAACTTCAGATGCATGATTTGCGACGAGACACGTCGAGGCTGCATCCGCACCTCCTAATGATTCCATGGAACCAACAGGCCGCCATTCGCCTTAGGCTGTATTCCTGCCATGCGTGCAGGCCAATCAAACAGCGCCGGTGGCAGCCGGGGTTCTCGTCTGGCGCGAGGAGGTGTCGGATGACACGATTTCTTATGGCGACGATGTGCCTTGCGGCGGCAGCGCTGTCGGTCGGCCAGGCCAATGCGGCAGCACAATGCGCACCACGCGCCGACATCATCAAGGCGCTCGGCGACAAGTTCCACGAAAGCGAGGCAGGGCGCGGGCTGATCAATCCGAACGTCGTGCTCGAGATCTTTGTCTCCGACCAAGGCAGTTGGACCGTTCTTGCCTCCGATACCAAGGGGCAGAGCTGCATCCTGTCCGTTGGCGAAGGCTGGGACAGCCCGACGATCACGGCAGCCGTGCCGGGAGCCTAACACTCACTGGCGCCACGGCTCGTTCAGTGAAAGCCGCGCCGGCGCCCGCATCAACGCCCGCTTGTCTACCGGGCGCAGCTTCACCATATCGAATGCAGGGAGTGATAAATCTCCCTGCGACAGACCGGAAACCAGAAGGAGTGACGTGATGGCGACGTCGAGTCCGGCCTGGAGCGTTCCGGCACACTGAGGCGGCCGAATGTGCCTCTTTTGCCGGAATGCCACGGCGAAGGAGGTGCCCATGGCACGCAGATTTTCGTTCCGAGTGGTGAAGGCGGCAGTCGCCGGCGCCGTCATGGCTTTGCCCGCAGTCCCGGTGCAGGCGCAAGTCCTCTGCGGGGGCCATGACGATCTGGTCGCGGGGCTGGCAGAGACGTTCGAAGAGAAGCGGCTGGGCTATGGCCTGGGTGGAGACGTCGCCATCTTCGAGGTGTTTGTGTCGGCGAGCGGAACCTGGACCATCTTGATGACCGACGTTAAGGGCCAGAGTTGCATCCTGGCGGCCGGCGAGGGATGGGAGCACACGCTGGCCACCGCGGTCCGGCACCCGGGCGGGTGAACTGCGTAACCGGACAGTTCAGTTAAGCCGGAACCGCTCCGGTCAGCGCGTCGCGGCCGCCTCGGCGTGGTGGCGCAGCAGCGCCATCAATTTCTTGGCGTCCTTGGCGGCGGCTTCCTCGTCGCCGTCGAGGATCGAGCGGATCAGCGCGACGTGGTGCTCGGCCGATTCGGCGAGCCCGGTATCCGCCTTGTAGCGGAACCAGAAGCGCCGGCTGTGCGTCTGCAAGGGCGCCGCCACGCGCGCCGCGAATGGATTGTCGGCGGCGATCGCCAGCGCCTCGTCAAGTTGCTTGTCGGCCTGAATGAAGGAAAGCACGTTGCCGGAGATCACTGCCTTCTGCATGGCAAGGGCTGCTTCGTGAAACAGGTCGGCCGCCTCGCGGGTGACGAAACGGGCGGCCGAGCGGGCAAGCACCACCTCGATGCCGCGCCTGGCATCGATAACGCGCAGCCAGTCGCCGGGGTGGAGCGGAGCGACCGCGATGCCGGCGCGTGGTCTGACGTCGAGCAAGCCCTCCCAGGCCAGCCTTTGGATCGCTTCGCGCACCGGGGTACGGCCGAAGCCGAGCCGCTCGATCAGTGCACCTTCGGTGACGAAGCTTGAAGGCGCCAGTTCAAGAGTGACGATCATGTGCTCCAGCACACGATAGGCCCTGGTCGCAACCGGCTCGAAGGTTGCGCTCGTGTCGTTGGATATCAATGCGGATATCAATGGGCCAGCTCCTGATATATTTTTCATATATCATAGCGGATTCAGCATTGACAGCCCGCGTCTTAATAAATATACCGCTGATATATCAGACGGAGAGATAGCCATGTGGGCCGGAGTTTTCCCTGCAGTCACGACCAAATTCACCCCCGACGACCGCCTCGATCATGCCGAAATGGAGCGTTGTTTCTCCTTGCAGATGGAGGCCGGCTGCGACGGCATCATCGTCTGCGGCTCGCTCGGCGAAGGGCCAATGCTGTCGCATGACGAGAAGATCGAAGTGCTGAAGACGGCGCAGAAGGTCGCCGGGACAAAGCCGGTGCTTCTGACCGTCAACGAACCCGGCACCCGCGAGGCGGCAAGCATCGCATGCCGCGCAGCCAAGGAAGGCGCCAACGGCCTGATGGTGGTGCCGAGCCCGATCTACCACACCAATGCCGAAGAGACGGTCGCCGCACTTCGCGCCGTCGCGGAGGCCGGCGACCTGCCTGTCATGATCTACTCCAACCGGCTCGCCTATCGCGTCGACGTCACTGTCGACCTGATGGAGGAGCTGGCGTCCGACAAGCGCTTCGTCGCAATCAAGGAATCGTCGGACGACATCCGCCGCTCGACCGAGATCATCAATCGCCTCGGCGACCGCTACGACCTCTTCACCGGCGTCGACAACCTCGCCTTCGAGGCGCTGTCGGTCGGCGCCATCGGCTGGGTGGCGGGCCTTGTCACGGCCTTCCCGCGTGAGACCGTCGCCATCTACCAGTTGATGAGAAAAGGTCGCCGCGAAGAAGCGCTGAAGATTTACCGCTGGTTCAGGCCACTGCTCGACCTCGATGTCTCGACCTACCTGGTCCAAAACATCAAGCTTGCCGAAGTGCTGGCGATCGGTACCAATGACCGCGTTCGCATGCCGCGCCAGCCGCTGTCGGGCGAGCGCCGGAAGGCGGTTGAAAAGATCGTCAGGGATGCGCTGGCCGCGCGGCCGGAACTGCCGGCGTTCTGATAGCCTTCTGCTCCCGTTCACGCGGAGCAGATGGCGGCAGACAGACGAGGGACAGCGCCAGCGTGCAAGGAAATGCCAAGCCGACCGAAGAGGGGCGCCGCCCTTCATCCGCCCGTCGGGCGCCTTCTCCCCGTGACCGGGGAGAAGGAGAAGATATCGCCATCATCGGCGGCGGCATCATCGGCATTTGCGCCGCCACCTTGCTCGCGGAGGCGGGACGCAGCGTCACCATTTTCGATCGGACGGGCATTTGCGAGGAGACGAGCTCCGGCAACGCTGCCGCCTTCGCCTTCTCCGACGTGCTGCCGCTGGCGCATAAGGGGATGATCAGGCAGTTGCCGAAATGGCTTGCCGATCCGCTGGGGCCTCTTGCCATCCCGCCGGCCTATCTGCCTAAACTTCTTCCCTGGCTGTTCCGCTTCTGGCGCGCGGGCGCCGCCAGGCACTTCGAGGCGAGCCTTGCGGCGCAGGCCGGCATGATGAAGCTCGCCGAAGCCGAATGGATGGGTTTGCTCGACCGCTCTGGCACGCGGCCGATGCTGCATGAGGACGGCTCGCTCGAACTCTACGAAAGCGAGGCCGAGTTCCGCGCCTCGCTGTCCGGCTGGAGGGCGCGCGAACGTTTCGGCATAGGCTTCCGCCATGTCGAGGGTGAGGGGATGGCGGCGCTGCAGCCGGGTCTTTCGCCGCGCTTCGTCAAGGGCACCTTCGTGCCGGGGTGGAAGACAGTCGCCGATCCGAAACTGCTCGGCAAGGCGATCTGGGCCTATGCGGAGCGGCTCGGCGCGCGCTTCGAGCACGCGCGCGTCGAGCGTATCGGGACCGGAACAAACGGCGTCACGCTTATGCTTGCGGACGGCACGGCCCGAAAAGCGAAGCAGCTCGTGATCGCCGCCGGCGCCTGGTCGCATCTGCTGGCCAAAGATATCGGCGACCGCATCCCGCTGGAGACCGAGCGCGGTTACAACACCACGCTGCCGGTGTCGGCCTTCGACGTGAAGCGGCAGCTGATCTTTTCCGGGCACGGCTTCGTCATCACGCCGCTGGAAACCGGCTTGCGCGTCGGCGGCGCCGTCGAGCTCGGAGGCATCGAACGAGCGCCGAATTTCGCGCGCTCGAAGGCGATGCTGGAAAAAGCCAAGCGTTTCCTGCCCGGGCTCGATCCGTCGGGCGGCCGCGAGTGGATGGGCTTCCGGCCATCGCTGCCGGATTCGCTGCCGGTCATCGGCAGGGCGCGGGCGCCGAACATCGTCTACGCTTTCGGCCACGGCCATCTCGGCCTGACCCAGGCGGCAGCGACCGGCCGCTCGATCCGAGATCTCCTTCTCGGGCAGGAGCCGCCGATCGATCTCACTCCTTTCCGCCCGCAACGGTTCTGACAATTCGCCAGAATTCTGATATTTCAGGGAGCCATCATGGCCAAGACATCCTTCTTCTGCATCGACGGCCACACCTGCGGCAATCCGGTGAGGCTGGTTGCCGGCGGCGGCCCACTGCTAGAAGGCGCGACGATGATGGAACGGCGGGCGCATTTCCTCGCCGAATATGACTGGATCCGGACCGGGCTGATGTTCGAGCCGCGCGGTCATGACGTGATGTCCGGCTCGATCCTCTATCCGCCGACGCGCGAGGACTGCGATATCGCGATCCTCTTCATCGAAACCTCGGGCTGCCTGCCGATGTGCGGCCACGGCACCATCGGCACCGTGACGATGGCGATCGAGCATGGGCTGGTGAGGCCGAAGACGCCGGGCGTGCTCAGGCTCGACACGCCGGCCGGCCTAGTCGTCGCCGAATACAAACAGGTCGGCGAATATGTCGAGGAGGTGCGCATCACCAACGTGCCGTCCTTCCTTTACGCCGAAGGGCTGTCGGTGGAGTGCCCGGTGCTTGGCGAGATCAGCGTCGACGTCGCTTATGGCGGCAATTTCTATGCCATCGTCGAGCCGCAGGAGAACTACCGCGACATGGCCGACCATTCGGCCGCCGACCTCATCGCCTGGAGCCCGCTTGTGCGCCAGCGCCTGAACGAGAAATACTCGTTCGTTCACCCGGAAAATCCGGGCATCAACCGGCTGTCGCACATGCTGTGGACCGGCAAGCCGAGAGATGCCGAGGCCGATGCCCGCAATGCCGTATTCTATGGCGACAAGGCGATCGACCGCTCGCCTTGCGGCACCGGCACCTCGGCGCGCATGGCGCAGCTCCACGCCAAGGGTAGGCTCGAGGTCGGCGACAGTTTTGTCCATGAGTCGATCATCGGCTCGCTGTTCAAGGGCAGGGTCGAAAAGGAGGTCAGCGTCGCCGGCAAACCAGCCATCATCCCCTCGATCGGCGGCTGGGCGCGCATGACCGGACTGAACACCATCTTCATCGACGACCGCGATCCGTTCGCGCACGGGTTCATCGTCACCTGATCGCTCCCGTTCGGCGTCAGGCCGCCTCGTCGTTCGTCGAAACCTGACTACCGAACCAATCGGCAAAGGTGATTTCGGCCGCCGTTCGCCTCGCCGTCACATGACCGTCATACCGAGCAGAATCCTGACTTGGCGGAATGCGCGGGACGGCAAATCGAGCGCTGCCGCTGACGCAAGGATCTTCTCATCAATTTATTTTGACGGCGATTTCTTCGAAACGACGCGCATGATACGGCTTAATCGTCAAAGACATTGCGTTGTGCCAATGATAGGGTCCGCGATAGTCCAGGGGCCGGGTGCGAGAAAGCGGGCAATCGGGCAGCGTGCTTCCAAACCACGCGCGGCGATTGAAAAATCACGTTGCAATCCGGGCTTGAAACTTTACGACTAGGGGCAATACGAAAAGGAATGCGTCCTCGAAGGCGACATTCCAGGGGAGCCGCTTAAATATGCAGTATTTCGTCCAGCAGCTTATCAACGGGCTGACGCTGGGATCTATCTACGGGCTGATCGCGATCGGCTACACGATGGTCTACGGCATCATCGGCATGATCAATTTCGCCCATGGCGATATCTTCATGGTGGGCGCCTTCACGGCCCTCATCGTCTTCCTGATCCTCGGCGCGATGTTCTATTCGGTGCCGGTGGTGGTGGCGCTCCTGATCATGATGATCGTGGGCATGCTGCTCACCAGTCTTTACAACTGGACGATCGAGAAGGTGGCCTACAGGCCGCTGCGCGGATCGTTCCGGCTCGCGCCGCTGATCACCGCCATCGGCATGTCGATCGCCCTGTCCAACTTCGTGCAGGTCACGCAAGGGCCGCGCAACAAGCCGATCCCGCCGCTGGTCAGCCAGGTCTATACGATCGACGGCATCAGCGTCTCGCTGAAGCAGATCATCATCGTGCTCGTCACTGCCGTGCTGCTGGCGATCTTCTGGTATCTCGTCAACAGGACGGCATTGGGGCGGGCGCAGCGCGCCTGCGAGCAGGACCGCAAGATGGCGGCGCTGCTTGGCGTCGACGTCGACCGCACTATCTCCATCACCTTCATCATGGGCGCAGCGCTTGCCGCGGTCGCCGGGACGCTTTTCTTGATGTATTATGGCGTGGTGGTCTTCTCAGACGGTTTCGTGCCGGGCGTGAAGGCCTTCACGGCGGCGGTGCTTGGCGGCATCGGCTCGCTGCCGGGCGCAGTGCTCGGCGGGCTTTTGATCGGCTTCATCGAGAGCATGTGGTCGGCCTATTTCTCGATCGACTACAAGGACGTCGCGGCCTTCTCGATCCTGGCGATCGTGCTCATCTTCCTGCCCTCCGGCATCCTGGGCCGGCCTGAAGTCGAAAAGGTCTGATCCTCATGGCCGTTACCGTTTCTCCGGAGCGCGACGTCGTCGCTACTCCCATCCAGCGCGCGTTCCGCGAAGCGCTCTACGCCGGCGCCATCGCGCTCGGCCTGTTCGTGCTGTTCATCGGTCTCAGGACCGATCAGAACATCAACAACGAGCTGATCCTGGTGCAGCGCTGGGGCCTGCTCGCCCTGGTGGTTCTCGCCGTTGTCGTCGGGCGCTTCCTCTATGTTGCCTATGCGGTTCCGGCGCTCGAACGATCAAGGGCTGAAAGGGCCAAGGCGCCTGCAGTCGCCGTGGAGCCCGGCTTCGTGCGGCGAAACTTCAACAAGATCGGCGCCACGGTGCTGATCCTCTATCCAGTGGCGATGGTGCTCCTGTTCGGCTTCCAGGGCTCGCTCAAATGGGTCGACAATTTCGGCATCCAGATCCTGATCTATGTGATGCTGGCCTGGGGCCTCAACATCGTCATCGGGCTAGCCGGCCTGCTCGACCTCGGCTATGTCGCCTTTTACGCCGTTGGCGCCTATGCCTATGCGCTGCTCGGCACGCATTTTGGCCTGTCGTTTTGGATCCTGCTGCCTGCCGCCGGCGCCATGGCCGCCTTCTGGGGCGTCATGCTCGGCTTCCCGGTGCTGCGGCTGCGCGGCGACTATCTGGCGATCGTCACGCTCGCCTTCGGCGAGATCATCCGTCTGGTGCTGATCAACTGGCGTGAGGTGACCAACGGCTCGGCCGGCATTTCCGGCATCCCGAAGGTCTCCTTCTTCGGGCTCATGTCGTTCAACGTCTCGGCCCCGAACTACATCGCCAAGGTGCTGGGCATCGCCCAGTCGGGCGCCTACTACAAGATCTTCCTCTATTATCTCATCCTGGCGCTCTGCTTCCTCACCGCCTTCGTCACCATCAGGCTCCGCCGCCTGCCGGTGGGCCGCGCCTGGGAAGCGCTGCGCGAGGACGAGATCGCCTGCCGCTCGCTCGGCATCAATACCACCACCACCAAGCTGACGGCGTTCGCTACCGGCGCCATGTTCGGCGGCTTCGCCGGCTCGTTCTTCGCCGCGCGCCAGGGCTTCGTCAGCCCGGAATCCTTCGTCTTCCTTGAATCGGCGATCATCCTGGCCATCGTCGTGCTCGGCGGCATGGGCTCGTTGGGCGGTATCGCGGTGGCGGCGCTGGTGATGATCGGCGGCACCGAGATCCTGCGCGAGCTGGGCTTCCTCAAGGTGGTGTTCGGTCCGGACTTCACGCCGGAGCTCTACCGCATGCTATTGTTCGGCGTTGCGATGGTGATCGTCATGCTGTGGAAGCCGCGCGGCTTCGTCGGCAGTCGAGAACCAACAGCCTTCCTCAAGGAGCGAAAAGCGGTCTCAGGCTCCTTCACCAAGGAGGGCCACGGCTGATGAACGCGCAAGTTTCCATGAACGACTTCATCCTGCAGGTCGAGCATCTGTCGATGAAGTTCGGCGGCCTGATCGCCATCGGCGACCTGTCGTTCCAGGCCAAGCGCGGCGAGATCACCGCGCTGATCGGACCGAACGGCGCCGGCAAGACGACCGTGTTCAATTGCATCACCGGCTTCTACAAACCTTCGGAAGGCATGATCACGCTCAGCCGGCGCGACGGCTCGAACTATTTGCTCGAGCGCCTGCCCAATCACGAGATCCCCGCGCGCGCCAAGGTAGCGCGCACCTTCCAGAACATCCGCCTGTTCTCGGGCATGACGCTGCTGGAGAACCTCCTGGTCGCCCAGCACAACAAGCTGATGAAGGCCTCGGGCTATACCTTCCTCGGCCTGTTCGGCTTCTCCAGCTACCGGCAGGCCTCGGCTGAATCGATCGATCTCGCCAAGCACTGGCTGGAAAAGGCCAATCTCGTCGACCGCGCCGACGATCCGGCCGGCGACCTGCCCTATGGCGCGCAACGGCGGCTGGAGATCGCGCGCGCCATGTGCACCGGACCTGAGCTTTTGTGCCTCGACGAGCCGGCCGCCGGTCTCAATCCGAAGGAATCGGCCTCGCTCAATGAACTGCTGATGGACATCAAGGACAACACCGGCACGTCGATCCTGCTCATCGAGCACGACATGTCGGTGGTCATGCAGATCTCCGATCACGTCGTGGTGCTGGAGTACGGCCGCAAGATCTCCGACGGCAGCCCGCAGTCGGTCCGGACCGATCCGCGCGTGATCGCCGCGTATCTCGGCGTCGACGACGAGGAAGTGGAAGAGGTGCTGACCGAAGTCGGCGACGAGGATGTCATCGAGCAGCTCGATACCGGGCCTGATGCGGCGCACGGGCCGGGCAGTTCCGCCTCGATGATGGCGGGGCCGGTTTCCGACACTGTCGAACACGCGGACGAGGGCGAACGGGTCATGGTATCGAGAGGCGCCTCGAAAGCGGCTCAGGTCGATGCCAAAGCCAAAGCGCCAAGAAAGTCGTCCGAGCGGGCCACGGGCAAGCCGGCCGCGAAATCCTCGACAGCCAAGCCGCGCGGAGGGCATAAGTAATGGCCGGCACAACGCTGCTCGATATCAAGGGCGTGCAGACCTATTACGGCAACATCCGTGCGCTGAACGGTGTCGACGTCACCGTCAACCAAGGTGAGATCGTGGCGCTGATCGGGGCCAATGGCGCCGGCAAGTCGACGTTGATGATGACGATCTTCGGCGCGCCGCGTGCGCGCAGCGGCTCCATCACCTTTGCCGGCAACGACATCACGCAGTTGCCGACGCACGAGATCGCGCGGATGCGCATCGCCCAGTCGCCTGAGGGACGCCGCATCTTTCCGCGCATGACGGTGATGGAAAACCTGCAGATGGGCGCCAGCCTCGACAACCTAAAACATTTTGACGAGGATGCCGAGAAGGTGTTTGCGCTGTTCCCGCGGCTGAAGGAGCGCATCGGCCAGCGCGGCGGCACGCTCTCGGGCGGCGAGCAGCAGATGCTGTCGATCGGCCGTGCGCTGATGGCCCGGCCGAAGCTGCTCCTGCTCGACGAGCCGTCGCTGGGATTGGCGCCGCTGATCGTCAAGCAGATCTTCGATGCAATCCGCGAATTGAACCGGACCCAAGGGCTGACCGTGTTCCTAGTCGAGCAGAACGCTTTCGGCGCGCTGAAGCTCGCCAATCGCGGCTACGTCATGGTCAACGGCAATGTGACGATGAGCGGCACCGGCAAGGAGCTGCTCGCCAATCCGGAAGTGCGCGCCGCCTATCTCGAAGGCGGCCACCACTGAGTTCAGGAGACTTCATCATGCAGGGCATTCTCTACGAGGAAGCCTCGATCTGGCAGTTCCTGTTCGTCACCTGCCTGCTCGGCGGATGGGCGGCGTGGATGACCGGCAAGGCGAGCGCGCAGACTTGGCGCAGCTTCTTTCAGCTGTTCCTCTATATGCTCGGACTCGGCATCGGCATAAGGTTCATCCACCACGCGCTGTTCGACGGCACGATGTTTTCGCTGCACTACTATATCGTCGACACTATCGTGCTAATGATACTGGGCTTCCTTGGTTATCAATACACGCGCACGAACCAGATGGTCACTCAGTATAATTGGCTCTACGAAAGAGCCTCCTTATTGAGCTGGAAACCAAAGGGTTGACGTTCATGATCAACGCCGTTCCGGGGAATGAATTTGGCGTGACAAGTGCCTGAAAATCGGCATTCTATGCTTTCTGCGATAAGGGTGGGCATCGCATGAAAGTATCATCCACGCCCACTCCGTAAATGGGAGCGTTTCAATGAAAAAATCACTCTTGTCCGCCGTGGCGCTGACCGCGTTCATCGCGTTCAGCGGCAGCGCGTGGGCCGACATTCTGATCGGCGTCGCCGGTCCGATCACCGGTCCGAACGCGGCCTTCGGCGCGCAGCTGCAGAAGGGCGCCGAACAGGCGGTCGCCGACATCAACGCGGCTGGCGGAGTCCTCGGCCAGCAGCTTAAGCTGAGCGTGGGTGACGACGTGTCGGATCCGAAGCAGGGCATCTCGGTCGCCAACAAGTTTGTCGCCGACGGCATCAAGTTCGTCGATGGCCACTTCAATTCGGGCGTCTCAATTCCTGCGTCGGAAGTCTATGCCGAGAATGGCATCCTCGAAATCACGCCGGCCGCGACCAATCCCAAGTTCACCGAACGCGGCATGTGGAATACGTTCCGCACCTGCGGACGCGACGACCAACAGGGCAAGGTTGCCGGCGACTATGTCGCCAAGAACTTCAAGGACGCCAAGATCGCGCTCATCCATGACAAGACCCCTTATGGCCAGGGCCTTGCCGACGAAACCAAGAAGGCGCTCAACGCCAATGGCGTCAACGAAGCCATGTATGAAGGCATCAATGTCGGCGACAAGGACTTCTCGGCGCTCATCGCCAAGATGAAGGAAGCCGGTATCTCCGTCGTCTACTATGGCGGCCTGCATACGGAAGCCGGCCTCATCATCCGCCAGCTCGCCGACCAGGGCCTCAAGGCCCAGTTCATGTCGGGCGACGGCATCGTGTCGAACGAGCTCGCCTCGATCGCCGGCGACGCCGTCCAAGGCACGCTGATGACGTTCGCGCCGGATCCGCGCAAGAACCCGAACGCCAAGGAGCTCGTGGAGAAGTTCCGCGCTGCCGGTTTCGAACCGGAGGCCTACACGCTCTACTCCTACGCCGCGATCCAGATCATCGCTGCGGCCATCACGAAGACCGGCTCCGCCGACGATGCGCAGAAAGTCGCCGAGACGATCAAGTCGGGCGGCCCCTGGAAGACCGCCATCGGCGACATTGGTTATGACTCCAAGGGCGACATCACCCGCCCGGACTACGTCATGTACACCTGGAAGAAGGGCGAAGACGGCAAGTACTCCTACTTCGAGCAATAAGCCGGCAAAGAAGATCCGACTTTCCGAGATGCCCGGCGCTGAGCGCCGGGCATTTTTTGTTTGGCTGGGCATCCAGCCTGCCATCATGTCCCCGCCAGGTTCGTCGGCGTTGTCGTCCAGGCGCTCGGAGGCCGTTGGGAGGTTTTGGCGCAAACAAGAGATTTAAATCGATTGAAGTGTCGCGCTATTTTGTTTGCGCTGCAGCATTTTCACGCTAATCATTGCGCCGGTTCACCTCACCTTCCGCTACTGGAGCCCAGTCCTTGGCAATCACGAAAATCCTCGTCGCCAACCGGTCCGAAATCGCCATCCGCGTCTTTCGCGCGGCCAACGAACTAGGCCTCAAAACCGTGGCGATCTGGGCGGAAGAGGACAAATATTCGCTGCACCGCTTCAAGGCCGACGAAAGCTACCAGGTCGGGCGCGGTCCGCATCTCACCAAAGACATGGGTCCGATCGAAAGCTATCTGTCGATCGACGAGGTGATCCGCGTCGCGCGCCTCTCGGGTGCCGATGCGATCCACCCCGGCTACGGCCTGTTGTCGGAAAGCCCCGAATTCGCCGAGGCCTGTGCTGCCGCCGGCATCACCTTCATCGGGCCGAAGCCCGAGACGATGCGCCGGCTCGGCAACAAGGTGGCGGCGCGCAACCTGGCGATCGAGGTCGGCGTGCCGGTCGTGCCCGCCACCGATCCGCTGCCCGACGATATGGACGAGGTGAAAAAGCTCGCTGCGGAAATAGGCTATCCGGTGATGCTCAAGGCCTCGTGGGGTGGCGGCGGCCGCGGCATGCGCGCCATCCGCGCTGAAGCCGACCTCGCGCGCGAAGTCATGGAAGGCAAACGCGAGGCGAAGGCCGCCTTCGGCAAGGACGAGGTCTATCTCGAAAAGCTGATCGAGCGCGCCCGCCATGTCGAGGTGCAGGTGCTGGGCGATACCCAGGGCAATGCCGTGCATCTGTTCGAGCGCGACTGCTCGATCCAGCGCCGCAACCAGAAGGTCGTCGAACGTGCGCCGGCTCCCTACCTCGGCGAGAAACTGCGCGAGGAACTCTGCGGCTACGCGCTGAAGATCGCGCGCGAGACCAGCTACATCGGAGCCGGCACCGTCGAGTTCCTGCAGGACGCCGACACCGGCAAGTTCTATTTCATCGAGGTCAACCCGCGCATCCAGGTCGAGCATACCGTCACCGAGATGGTGACCGGCATCGATATCGTGAAGGCGCAAATCCACATCCTCGACGGCTTCGCCATCGGCACGCCGGAGTCCGGCGTGCCGGCGCAGAAGGACATCAAGCTCAACGGCCACGCCCTGCAGTGCCGCATTACCACCGAGGACCCGGAACACAATTTCATCCCCGATTACGGGCGCATCACCGCATATCGCGGCGCCACCGGCTTCGGCATCCGGCTCGACGGCGGCACCGCCTATTCGGGCGCGGTCATCACCCGGTTCTACGATCCGCTGCTCGAAAAGGTGACGGCCTGGGCGCCGACGCCGGCCGAGACGATCGCGCGCATGAACCGGGCATTGCGCGAGTTCCGCATCCGCGGCGTCGCCACCAATCTCACCTTCCTCGAAGCGATCATCAACCACCCGAGCTTCGCCGACAATTCCTACACCACCAAGTTCATCGACACGACGCCGGAGCTGTTCGAGCAGGTCAAGCGGCAGGACCGCGCCACCAAGCTGCTCAACTATCTCGCCGACGTCAGCGTCAACGGCCATCCCGAGACGCGCGGACGGCCGGTGCCGAAGGCGGATGCGGCGGCACCTGTGGTGCCCTATCTCAACGGCAAGGTGCCGGACGGCAGCAAGCAGCGGCTCGACGCGCTTGGGCCTCAGAAGTTCGCGGCATGGATGCGCGAGCAAGCCCAGGTGCTCGTTACCGACACGACGATGCGCGACGGACACCAGTCGCTGCTCGCCACCCGCATGCGCACCTGCGACATCGCTGGCATCGCCGGCACCTATGCGCGGGCGCTGCCGCAACTGCTCTCACTGGAATGCTGGGGCGGCGCCACCTTCGACGTCGCCATGCGCTTCCTCACCGAGGATCCATGGGAGCGTCTGAGCAGAGTGCGCGAGGCAGCCCCCAATCTTCTGCTGCAGATGCTTCTGCGCGGTGCTAACGGCGTCGGCTACACCAACTATCCCGACAATGTCGTGCAGCATTTCGTTAGACAGGCAGCCGCCGGCGGCGTCGACCTGTTCCGCGTCTTCGACTGCTTGAACTGGGTCGAGAACATGCGCGTCGCCATGGACGCGGTGGGCGCCGAGGGCAAGCTGATCGAAGCGGCGATGTGCTACACCGGCGACATACTCGATCCGGAGCGCGCCAAATACGACCTGAAATATTATGTCGGGCTGGCGAAGGAACTGGAAGCGGCCGGCGCGCATATCATCGCCGTCAAGGACATGGCGGGCCTGTTGAAGCCCTCGGCGGCGCGCGTGCTGTTCAAGGCGCTGCGCGAAGAGACCGACCTGCCGATCCATTTCCACACGCACGACACCTCCGGCCTGTCGGCGGCGACGGTTCTGGCGGCGGTCGAGACCGGCGTCGACGCCATCGACGCGGCGATGGATTCGTTCTCCGGCAACACCTCGCAGCCTTGTCTCGGCTCGATCGTCGAGGCGCTCAAGGGTACCGAGCGCGACCCCGGCCTCGACCCCCAGTGGATCCGCCACATCTCGTTCTACTGGGAAGCGGTTCGCAACCAATACGCCGCCTTTGAAAGCGACCTCAAGGGACCGGCCTCGGAAGTCTATCTGCACGAGATGCCGGGCGGCCAGTTCACCAATCTCAAGGAACAGGCGCGCTCGCTTGGGCTCGAAACGCGCTGGCACGAGGTGGCGCAGGCCTATCACGACGTCAACCTGATGTTCGGCGACATCGTCAAGGTGACGCCGTCGTCGAAAGTGGTCGGCGACATGGCGCTGATGATGGTGAGCCAGGACCTCACAGTCGCCGATGTCGAGAACCCGGCGAAGGACATCGCCTTCCCGGATTCGGTCGTCTCGATGCTGCGCGGCGATCTCGGCCAGTCGCCCGGCGGTTGGCCGCAAGCTCTGCAGAAGAAGGCGCTGAAGGGCGAAAAGCCGATCACCGTCCGGCCCGGCTCGCTGCTGAAGCCCGCGAACCTCAAGGCCAGCCGCAAGGAGATCGAGGAGAAGCTCGAGCGCAAGCTCACCGAGTTCGAATTCGCCTCCTGGCTGATGTATCCGAAAGTCTTCACCGACTTCGCCGCCGCTCAGGAGACCTATGGCCCGGTCAGCGTGCTGCCGACGCCGACCTATTTCTACGGCATGAAGTCGGAAGACGAGATCTTCGTCGACATCGAGAAGGGCAAGACCCTGGTGATACGCTGCCAGGCGTTCGGCGACGTCGACGAAAAAGGCATGGTCACCGTCTTCTTCGAGCTCAACGGCCAGCCGCGTCGCGTGAAGGTGCCGGACCGCGCGCATGGCGCTTCGGCCGCCAAGGCGCGGCGCAAGGCCGAGCCGGGCAACGAGGCGCATGTCGGAGCGCCGATGCCGGGCGTGGTGTCGGCTCTTGCCGTGTCGCCAGGCCAGGCGGTCAAGGCGGGCGACGTGCTGCTCTCGATCGAGGCGATGAAGATGGAGACCGCGTTGCACGCCGAGCGCGACGGCGTGGTGGCAGAGGTGCTGGTCAAGGCCGGCGACCAGATCGATGCGAAGGATTTGCTCATCGCCTTTGGCTGAATGTGCTGATCTTCAGGTGAGGCCGGCCTGCAAAACGCCGGCTTCCTGGGGTTCCGGCCTTCGCCGCCGAAGCACTCACCAGGCACGTCGCAGTTAAGGCTACGGCCAGCTTAGGCCCGTGCCCACGTACTCCAAGCATGCTGGGCTCCGGTTCTCGGAACAACCATTCTCGCCGCTTCGCGTCCGTCTTCGACTCCGGCTCGGCCTGACCAGAATCTCAGCACAGCCTGGGGTGCTCCAACCCTTCATGCCGCATCGATAATGTCTTGACCCGCCGCGCCTGCTCGGGCATCGAACCCGCTCCAATTTTGCCGGGCGGGAATCGCCTGGCGCAAAAAAACGCGGAGAGAAAAAATGGCCGACGAGATCACCGAGACCAGCCAGACTGTAGCCGCCGGCCAGCTGCGCGCCATCATCGAGCGCATCGAGCGGCTCGAGGAAGAAAAGAAGACGATTTCCGACGACATCAAGGACGTCTATGGCGAGGCCAAGGGCACCGGCTTCGACACCAAGGCGATCCGCACCATCGTCCGGCTGCGCAAGAAGGATCAGGCCGAGCGCCAGGAGGAGGAGTCGATCCTCGATCTGTACAAGGCCGCGCTCGGCATGGTCTAAGGCTCGCGGCTAGAGCAGTTCAGCGTTTGATGGAATCGCTGAACTGCTCCAACCATTTGCTTTTGCGCAATTCCGGACGGAAACCGTTACACTTCCTGAAATTGCCTCCAGGGACGGCCATGAGTGAGTTCGACTTCGGCGGCCATCGCGCTTCGGAGTTCCGGCATCGCGGGTTCTGGGCGCTGTTCGCCGAACGGCACCCGGAAGAAAGAGCGCGGCTGGCGCGACGCGGGCCATGGTTCTGGCGGCGCGGAATGCCGGAGTTCGCCCTGGTGCTGTCCATGTATGTCGCGCCAAGCGAGAACGTGGTCGGCGTCTTCTTCGGCCGCAACGAGAAGCTCGGCGCGACGGAGGTCTGGACGCGGCTTATGCCATTCCAACCGGCGATCGAGGCGCGGCTGAAGCTCAGGCCGGAGCAGAGCGCGCAGAATCTCGGCATAAATTCGCAGTGGCGGGTCAACTGCTTTGCCGAGGACAATTGGCCGGCCATGGCCGACTGGCTGGCGACGGAATGCTCGCGCTTCGAGCAAGCCGTCACCCAAGTGCTGAGGCAGGAGTAGAGCACAGATGGTTGCCGGCTTCTTCCGCTCGCGCTGGCAAGGCATTGTGCCGCTCGACCGGCTGTTCTGGCGCGACATGCTGCTCGCCGGCACGGCGATCAACATCGCTTCGTCCGGGCTGGCGCTTGTCCTGCTTGGGCTGAAGCTGCCGCTCTGGCTGGTGCTCACGGTGCATTTCCTTCCCGTCCCCTACAACATCTTTCTCGCCCTTGCCGTCTGGCGAACGGCGGAAACGGCCGGCGGGTTCAAGGCGCAGTTGATGATGCTGGGCTCGGCGCTCTGGCTGATCGCGACGGTCGTTGTCTGAATCGAAAAAGGGCGGCCGAAGCCGCCCTTACAGAGCTACCACGAACTGGCTGTCAGGCCGCCGGCTCGAAGCGCAGCGCCACGCCGTTGATGCAATAGCGCTGGCCGGTCGGCGGCGGACCGTCCTCGAAGACATGGCCGAGATGGCTGCCGCAACGCGAGCAGTGGCACTCGGTGCGGACCATGCCGTAGCTGCGGTCGACGGTGGTCTCGATCGAGCCCGGGACCGGATCGTTGAAGCTCGGCCAGCCGGTTCCGCTCTCGAACTTCAGCTTGGATTCGAACAGCGGCTGGTCGCAGCCGACGCAGAAGAAAGTGCCGGCGCGCTTCTCGTAGAGCAGGGCGCAGCTGCCGGGACGCTCGGTGCCGTGGTTGCGCATGACGGCATACTGCTCCGGCGTCAGCCGGGCGCGCCACTCGGCATCGGTGCGGGTGACGGGATAGGCGTGGGTGTCCATGAAATCTCCTCGGCCTTGGCGGCTCGTTGTTGGTTGGCATGTCATGTTCGCACGAAGATAGGTGTTTGTTACACCACTGACCAGCGCTGGGACTGACAACGCAATCGCCGCTGGTTTCCGCGAATTACTGTCACGCTCGATGCTTCCTCGATAGCTGCTTCGTTGCCGCTTCGAGCCCGGCAAGCGTCAGCGGGAACATGCGGCCGCCGAAGATGTCGCTGATCATCGCAATGGAATGGGTGTAGCGCCAGTTCTTCTCAGCCTCAGGGTTCAACCAGACCGCGTTCGGCCACTGCTGCAGCAGCCGACCGAGCCAGACGCCGCCGGCCTCCGGATTCCAGTGCTCGACCGAGCCGCCGGGATGCGCAATTTCGTAAGGGCTCATCGAGGCGTCGCCGACCACGATCACCTTATAGTCCGGCCCATATTTGTGGATGAGGTCGAAGGTGGGGATCGTCTCGGCCAGGCGGCGGCGATTGTCCTTCCAGACGCGCTCGTAAAGACAGTTGTGGAAGTAGTAATACTCGAGCTGGCGGAATTCGGCCCGCGCGGCGGAGAACAGCTCCTCGACGGTTTTGACGTGACCATCCATCGAGCCGCCGACGTCGAAGAACATCAGGAGCTTCACCGCGTTGCGCCGCTCCGGCCGGGTTCTCACGTCCAGATAGCCGTGCTCGGCGGTGGCGTGGATGGTGCCGGGCAGGTCGAACTCTTCCTCGGCGCCCTCGCGCACCCAGCGCCGCAGCCGCTTCAGCGCCACCTTGATGTTGCGGGTGCCGAGCTCGATCGCGTCGTCGAAGTTCTTGAACTCGCGCTTGTCCCAGACTTTCACTGCGCGACGGTGGCGGCTTTCGTGCTGGCCGATGCGCACGCCTTCCGGATTGTAGCCATAGGCGCCGAAGGGCGAGGTGCCGCCGGTGCCGATCCATTTCGAGCCGCCCTGGTGCCGGCCCTTCTGCTCCTCCAGGCGCTGCTTCAGCGTCTCCATCAGCTTGTCGAAGCCGCCCAGCGCCTCGACCAGCTTCTTCTCCTCGTCGCTCAGGTGCTTTTCGGCGAGCCGGCGCAGCCATTCCTCGGGGATGTTGGCGACGTCGACGGCGTCCGGACCGGCGAGCGCTTCGACGCCCTTGAAGACATGCGCGAACACCTGATCGAAACGGTCGATATGGCCCTCGTCCTTCACCAGGGCCGAGCGCGCGAGGTAGTAAAAACCCTCGACGTCGTAGTCGACCAACCCAGCTTCCAGGCCTTCCAGCAGCGTCAGATACTCCCGGAGCGAAACGGGAACCCGCGCGGCTTTCAGTTCAAGGAAGAAGGGGATGAACATCGCCAGACGGCTATCTCTGCCCCTCGATCTTTTCACGCGCGGCACTCGCAATGAAGGCAGAGCGCGTCAGGCCCCGGCGGCTGGCTTCAGTATCGATCGCCGCAAGCAGACCAGCGTCCAACGACAGGTTTGCCCGGACTGACCGAC
Source organism: Mesorhizobium sp. M1A.F.Ca.IN.022.06.1.1 (assembly GCF_003952605.1). Lineage (NCBI taxonomy): Bacteria > Pseudomonadati > Pseudomonadota > Alphaproteobacteria > Hyphomicrobiales > Phyllobacteriaceae > Mesorhizobium > Mesorhizobium sp. M1A.F.Ca.IN.022.06.1.1. Next base: position 3,514,483 of record NZ_CP034455.1, read on the forward strand.
CGGAGTCGATCAGCAGCGGGATCATGACGGCAGACTCGCCTGCGGCGCTATCGATCTCACCTGATCGTAACAAGTCCGCCACCGTTCGTGCTTCGGGTAACGAGACGTGCTTTGCCAACCGAGTTTCAGCCCATTCGCGTATCGCCGATGTTGCATCGGCAATCGCCTCCTCGGGGCTGGCGCCGCCGCCATGGCAGCCCGGGAGGTCGGGGACCCGGATTCCCCAGACATTATCTGCGCCGTCCAGAACTCCGATATAATGCGTCATGCGATCAGGCCTCAAATCCATCTGGCGAGCTTGGCGATCGAGCGTGCAACGCCCGGAGATTGCTCGCGGTGCCGCGGCACGATGATGGTCACATCCGGTTTTCCCGGGTGCTCGTATTTGTCGTGCTTGCCGCCTCCGACGCTCGACCAGCCGTCGCGCAAAAGCCGCGCTATGATCTTGCGCGTGTTAGTCTCAATCAGCGGCACGGCGGCTTTCCAATGCGCAATATATTGCGCAGCTGGACCGGTTTCAACCGTTTCACAACAGATCGTACTCGATAAAGCCCGTGCGCCGCGCCACATGGTCGTACAGCCGGCGCGCGGTGGCGTTGGTCTCGTGCGTCATCCAGTAGACGTTCTTCACGCCGATCTTGCCCGCCTCGTCCTGCACCGCTTTGATCAACGCCGCGCCGATGCCCTTGCCGCGCACTTCGGGGTCGGCGAACAGATCCTGCAGATAGCAGGTGTTGACCTCAGACCAACAGGAGCGGTGGTAGAGATAGTGGGTCAGGCCGACGGCCTTGCCCTCAAGCGTGGCGATAAAGCCTTTCGGCTCGAACTCGCCCGCCGTGAACAGGCGTTTCCAGGTGACGTCGTAGACCTCGTCCGGCAGCTTGGTCTCGTAGAAGGTGAGGTAGGCGGTCCACAGCCGGCGCCAGTCGGAGCGGTCGGACTGGGCAAGCGGGCGAACGGTGATCTCGGACATGTTTTCCTCCAATGTCTTGGTCGGAAGCTGCGGCAAGCGCCGCCTGTCGGCAACGGTCCACAGACAGACAAAGCGCTATTGCTGCCAAGCCTATTGCTAGCGCCTGGCCATGAAGGCCAAGCGTTCGAAGAGGTGCACGTCCTGCTCGTTCTTGAGCAGCGCGCCATGCAGCTTCGGCAATATATTCTTCGGATCGGCGCGCAGATCCTCCGGCGCGATGTCGTCGGCGACCAGCAGTCGGATCCAGTCGAGCGCTTCGGAGGTAGATGGTTTCTTCTTCAGCCCGGGCACGTCACGGATCTCGTAGAACTGGGTAAGCGCGGCCCGCACGAGATTCTGCTTGATGCCGGGATAATGCACGTCGACGATCCGGTGCAGCGTCTCGATATCGGGGAAGCGGATGTAGTGGAAAAAGCAGCGGCGCAGAAAGGCGTCCGGCAACTCCTTCTCGTTGTTGGAGGTGATGATTACGATCGGCCGAAATTCGGCGCGGATGGTCTCGCCGGTCTCGTAGACGAAAAACTCCATCCGGTCGAGTTCCTGCAGAAGATCGTTGGGGAATTCGATGTCGGCCTTGTCGATCTCGTCGATCAGGAGAACGACCTTTTTCGGTGCCGCGAAGGCGTCCCACAGCTTGCCGCGTTTGATGTAGTTCTTGATGTCGCTGAACCGGTCGTCACCGAGCTGGCTGTCGCGCAGCCGCGAGACGGCGTCATACTCCTAGAGGCCCTGCTGCGCCTTGGTGGTCGATTTGACATTCCATTCGATGAAATCGAGGCCGAGCGCCGCCGCCACTTGACGGGCGAGTTCGGTCTTGCCGGTGCCCGGCTCGCCCTTGACCAGCAACGGTCGCTCCAGAGCGATCGCGGCGTTGACCGCCACCATCAAATCCTTGTCGGCGACGTAAGCCGCGGTGCCTTCGAAACGCATTTCTTCTCCTGATCGTTGGGCCGCGACCCTAAGGACGCTGGCCAGGCTGTGCAAGGCATGACAACGCTGCAAGGCCCATGACGCAGATTTGCGGCCGCTTGGAGCGGTGTCCTTCTGGCGCTCGGTCAACCATGGGCCTATATTGGTTTTGGCGGTCTGCGCTTCCCGGCAGGAGAAACTTATCCCCGGGGCCTTATCGATCCTTAGGGAGCTGTCCCTGGGAAGACCCGTGGGTTTTCTCACACGGCGCCCACCTACTTTGTAGGCACCCGGGATCGACCTCTCCACCGGTTGTGTGGATCGCCACTCTCCCGTTTTTGAATTTGATGCGGTAGAAAGCGTCGCTCCTGCAACTTCGTCCGGATACGACCTTTTCTAACGTCTGCGCATGACCTCATCAAAAGACCTGAAAAAACAGCTTCGCAAGGAAGCTCTGGCGCGGCGGGATGCGCTGGACGAATTCTGGCGGGTCGAGATCGCGCTCGAAATGGCTGAGACGGCGCGTGACCAGATCGCCGTCGAACCGGGCCAGATCGTCTCCGGCTTCTGGCCGATGCGCTCCGAGGTCGATGTGCGGCCGCTGATGTTCGCGCTGCGCGAGAAAGGCGCCAGGCTTTGCCTGCCGGCGATCCTCGACAAGACAACCATCGTCTTCCGCGACCTGGTGCGCGGCGCGCCAATGGTCGAGATGGGTTTCGGCACGGTCGGACCGCACGAGGAGGCCGAAGAGCTCGACCCCTCGCTCATGTTTGTTCCGCTCGCAGCATTCGACGCGCGCGGCCACCGCATCGGCTACGGCGCCGGCTATTACGACCGGGCGATCGCCAGGCTGGCCGACAAAGGGCTGGCGCCGCGGCTGATCGGCATTGCGTTCGACTGCCAGGAGGTGTCGCAAGTGCCGGATGAGAACCATGACGTGATCATCCCGGAAATACTCACCGAGAGCGGGTTACGCCGGTTTACCGCCTCTTAGAATATTCCGACCCGCTTCGCGCGATTCCAATCCCTATCCAACAGTATTCCTGCTATCCAACCAAGTTGAGGTTAGCAAGGGATTTTGTCTTCATGCGATTCATCCTGATGCCGTTTGCTCTGATCGCGGCAGCACTGTTTGCGATGGGATTGCATATCACCGGAACCACCCTGTACCACCAAGCCGCCCGGGGGCAGACGGTCGCTACCGTGACGGATGTCAGTCCTTTCACTGAAATGCACAAAAATGGCCTCGCCATAGAGCGCATCAATGTCGCCCTCGCCTATGTGGTTGACGACGTGCCGATGACCTGGTCCGGAAAGGGAAACCTTGTCGGTCTCCACGAGGCGTCGATCGGCGACAAGGTGAAATTCTACTACGACCCTGGCGATCCATCGACCCTCGATACCGCCGGAATGAAGGGCTGGCGCGGCATGCTGTTGATCCTTGCAGGTACCGGCGGCTTCACCGTCTTCTACGTTTGGTTTTTCTGGCTGCGCGGACGGAGCGCGCGTTAGGACGTCGCCTTCGGCTGCTAGGACGGGGCGGTGGTGCCGTATAAGACCATCATGTGATCATCGCGGAAATACTCACCGGGAGCGGGTTGCGCCGGTTCACGCCGCAATTGTAGAAAAGCGGTTGAGAAACGCATGATCTTTTGCGGAAAGTCATGCAGCTTTTGCTTGGCGGACTTTCGACGCGGGATCGTATGAGACTTCTCTTCCTCGGCGACATGGTCGGAAAAACTGGGCGCACGGCGGTGTGGGAACAGCTGCCGGGCTTGATATCCGACTTCAAGCTCGACTTCGTCATCGTCAATGGCGAGAACGCCGCCGGCGGCTTCGGCATCACCGAGGAGATATTTCGCGAGACGCTCGCGGCGGGCGCGGATGTCGTCACCACCGGCAACCATGTCTGGGACCAGCGCGACGCGCTGGTCTTCGCGCCGCGCGAGGAGCGCTTCCTGCGCCCCTCCAATTTTCCCAAGGGCACGCCGGGGCGTGGTTCCGGCGTCTATATCGCCAGGAACGGCGCGCGGGTGCTGGTCGCCAACATCATGGGGCGCGTCTTCATGCATCCCGAGCTCGACGATCCGTTCCAGGCCGGCGAGCGCGAGCTTGCCGCCTGTCCGCTTGGCGAACAGGCCGACGCGGCGGTGATTGATTTCCATGCCGAGGCGACCTCGGAAAAGATGTGCTTCGCGCATTTCGTCGACGGCCGCGCCAGCCTTGTGGTCGGCACCCACACGCACCAGCCGACCGCCGATCATCAGATACTCAACGGCGGCACCGCCTATATTTCGGACGCCGGCATGTGCGGCGACTATGATTCCTCGCTTGGCATGGACAAGGAAGAGCCGCTCAACCGCTTCCTGTCGAAAGTGCCGAAAGGTCGTTTCGAGGCCGCGAATGGACCGGCGACGCTGTGCGGCGTCGGCGTGGAAATCTCCGACCGCACCGGGCTCGCCGAGAAGATCGCGCCGTTTCGCCGCGGGCCGAAACTCGAGGAAACCGCGCCGTCCTTCTGGTCATGATATTGATATGAGCACCGGTCGTACCTAACTGGCGACGAAACCCGCGAAAACTGCTCTAGATCGTAGAGGGGACGACCTCCATGCAGCTTGTCGAGTTCCTGGCGCCGCACTTTGCCTTTGTCTCCGATCCCACAGCGTGGATCGCGCTGCTGACGCTGGTGGTGCTGGAGGTGGTGCTCGGCATCGACAACCTGATCTTCATCTCGATCCTGACCAATAAGCTGCCGGAAGCGCAGCGCGCCCGCGCCCGCAAACTCGGCATCTCGGCGGCACTGGGCATGCGGCTGGTGCTGCTCGCCACGATCTCGATCATCGTGCAATTGACGACACCGGTGTTCACGGCGTTCGGGCATGGCTTTTCCTGGCGCGACCTGATCCTGATCGCCGGCGGCCTGTTCCTTGTCTGGAAGGCGACCAAGGAAATCCACCACACGGTCGATCCGCAGGATCATCAGGACTCGATGATGGGCGGCACACTGCAGATGAGCCTGGCCGGCGCGATCTTCCAGATCCTGCTGCTTGACCTCGTCTTCTCGATCGATTCCATCATCACCGCCGTCGGGATGACCGACGAGATCGCCATCATGTACATCGCTGTCATCGTGGCGGTGAGCGTGATGATGCTGGCGGCGACGCCGCTCGCCAACTTTATCGCCAAGAACCCCACAATCGTGATGCTGGCGCTCGGCTTCCTGCTGATGATCGGCATGACGCTGATTGCCGACGGCATGGGCTATCACGTGCCCAAGGGCTACATCTACGCCGCCATGGGTTTTTCCGCGCTGGTCGAGGGCCTCAACATGCTGGCGAGGCGTCGAAAGAAGCAGCGGTCCGGCGGCGGGCATTAAACTAGGGCAGGTTGATCTGCCAGGAAACGCCGAAGCGGTCGTTGAGCCAAGCGAAACGGCGGCTGAAGCCGTAATCGTCGGTCGGCATCAGAAACGCGCCGTCCTTGGCCAGCACCCCGACAATGCGATCGAGCTCCTCCTCGGAGGAACAGTCGACGAAGAGCGAGAACGACGGCGTGAAGGAGAAGGCGTGATGCACGGGGCTGTTGAAGACCATGACCTCAGTGCCGCCGATCACGACACGGGCCAGCTTGAGCGCACGTTCGGGCCCGTCCTCACCGGCGCCATAGCGTGTGACGTCGACAACGCGGCTTTCTGGAACGGTGTCGCAATAGAGGGTCATGGCCTTCTCGGCCTGACCTTCGAACATCAGGAACGGCGTTACCTTCACGGCCGGGCCTCCTCGCTCAAAGGGAGTCAAATATTGGTCTCGTTGGCCGGCTCGCCTTTCATCTCGGCGCGATAATAGCCGTCGCGCAAATTGATGCCGTATTCGAGATACGCCTTCATGCAGGCGAGCATCTGCGACCAGCCCTCGCAATTGAGGTAGGATTTCTTCAGTCCGACCTCGCCTTCGTGCCAGCCGGCCTCGGCGATGGTAACGAAGGTGCCGCCGTCGTCCAACGGCTCGAAGTTCATCTCGATGCGTGTCTTGTAGGCCGGCTTGCCGTCAGTGTCGGCCGCGTCCCAGCGCAGCACGATACGCCTATCCTTGATCACCTCGTCGACCTCGACCGGCACCGTCTTCCACCAGGTGACGGTGGTGCCGGCGACCAGCGGAGCAGAGGCGCCGCCAATGGTGGTGAAATAGCCGCTGAGCTTCGTCGGGTTGACCACGGCGTCGAAGACTTCGGCGACCGGCTTGCCGATGCGTCCGGAAATCCTGAATCCAAGAGACATATCCACAGCTCCTTCCTTGCCTCGTGAAACAATATGTTATAAAAACATAACATGTCAAGCCCAACCTCGGACGATCGTGTTTTCAAGGCCTTGGCGCACTCGCGCCGGCGCGAGTTGCTCGACCGGCTCAAGGATCAGCCGCAGACCACCGGGGCGCTCTGCGAGGCTTTCCCGGACATGGATCGCTGCACGGTCATGATGCATCTGAAGGTGCTGGAAGAGGCCGATCTGGTCGTGGCGAGGCGCGAGGGGCGCGAGCGCTGGAACCATCTCAACGCGCTGCCGATCAGGCAGATCCACGACCGCTGGATCGGCCAATATGCGGGCCATGCGATCAGCATCCTCGACCGGCTGAAGTCGGATCTGGAGGGATGATGCCGCGCTGCAAGGGCAATCTCGGTCTGTCCGCCGTCAGGGTCGACGGTCCGGCTGGACGAATTGAGCCGATTTATCTATAAGCCGGCCATTCCGACAGAGAGCCCCGCGGGCCTTCGCAGGCACGCTTGCAGCGTTCTGAAATTTTGAATTCGAGCATTTGCCGGGTGATCGCGCCCGGCCGAGAAATGCTCTAGCCGAACACGACAGGGGTGCCATGGCTGGCCATTCGCAGTTCAAGAACATCATGCACCGGAAAGGCCGCCAGGATGCGGTGCGGTCGAAAATGTTTTCCAAGCTGGCACGCGAAATCACCGTCGCCGCCAAGACCGGCACGCCGGACCCGGCGATGAACCCGCGGCTGCGCCTTGCGGTGCAGAACGCCAAGGCGGTGTCGATGCCGAAGGACAACATCCAGCGCGCCATCAACAAGGCCTCCGCCGGAGATGCCGAGAACTACGAGGCCGTGCGCTATGAGGGCTATGGCCCCGGCGGCGTGGCGCTGATCGTCGAGGTGCTGACCGACAACCGCAACCGCTCGGCGTCCAATGTGCGCGCCGCCTTCACCAAGGCCGGCGGGGCGCTCGGCGAAACCGGCTCGGTGTCGTTCATGTGGAACCGCGTCGGCGAGATCTATTACCCGGCTTCGGCCGGCAGCGCGGACACGGTGATGGAAGCCGCGATCGAGGCCGGTGCTGACGACGTCGAGTCGGACGAGGAAGGCCACACCGTCTATTGCAGCTTCGAAAATCTCGGCGAGGTATCGAAGTCGCTCGAAGCCGCGCTCGGCGAAGCGGAGTCGGTGAAGCCGATCTGGCAGCCGCAGAACAATGTGCCGGTCGATGAAGAACGGGCGCAGTCGCTGATGAAGCTGGTCGCCACTCTCGAGGACGACGACGACGTGCAGAGCGTCTACGCCAATTTCGAGGTCGACGACGAAACAATGGCCAAGCTCAGCGCGGCCTGATCGGCTGATCTATGAGCGGAACTCGATCCGACATGAGCGAGAAGCCGCGGCCCGCCATCCGCATCACCTACTGCACGCAATGCCAGTGGCTGCTCAGAGCCGGCTGGATGGCACAGGAGCTGCTCTCGACCTTCGGTACCGATCTCGGCGAGGTGACGCTGGTGCCGGGCACCGGCGGCATCTTCACGATCTCCTGCAACGACCAGCTTATCTGGGAGCGTAAGCGCGACGGCGGTTTTCCGGAGGCGGCGAAGCTCAAGCAGCTGGTCCGCGATGTCATCGACCCGGAGCGCGATCTGGGACACGCCGACCGCAAGACGCACAAGAAGACGGACCCCGCCTGAGGCGGTGTTTTATCCGCTGGCCGCTCTCTTCAAATCAGCGCCAGGATGAAGCAGGCCATCGCCACGATCGCGGTGATGGTGCGGACGTGGTTCCACATTACCCATTGGCGCAGATGGTTCGCCCACACGGCGGCGCCGTTGCTGCTGGCCGGGTCGACGGCGGCCAGCGCGTCGTTGAGCGGCACGTTGAAGATCATGGTCACGATCGGGTTGCCGACGAGATAGATTACGGCGCCGGCAAGCAGCCAGTACGAGCCCGATTGGCTCCAACCCGCGATGGCGGCGGCAATCAGCACCAGACAAATGAGGCCGGTGCCGAAAAGCGCCGTCATGAAGGCGGGCGTAATTACGGTGATGTTGATCGAATTCATCGCTGCGATGCCGGCTGGGACGGGCAGCCTGGCAAGTGCTGCCATGACGAAATTGGAAAAGGCGAAGAAGACGCCGCCGACCACGCCAGAGCCGATCGCGGCAATGAAGGTGAGGGCGGGAAGAATTTTCATCATCTCAGTTACTCCAGACGCCGCTGGCTGCGGTTTCGGTTGCATAGGCGAAGAAGTCTTTCGGCCGGCGGCCGAGCGCGCGCTGCACGCCGTCGGTCAGCGATTCGTTGCGGCCGTCGAGCACCTCGGTGAAGAGCTCGTTGAGCAGCCAGGCGAATTCCGGCGGCAGGTTGTGCGCAGCCACCGTTTCGGTGAATTGGGCATGCGAGATCCGCCGATAGCGGATGTCGCGGCCAGTGGCTTTGCCGATTTCGGCGACGGCCTGAGCAAAGCTCAGCAGACGCGGGCCGGTGAGTTCGTAAAGCTGGCCGGCATGGCCCGGCTCCGTCAGCACGGCTTCGGCGACATCGGCGATATCGTCGACAGCGACGAAGGGTTCGCCGACAGCGCCGACCGGCAGGGTGACTTCGCCTTCGAGTATGGATTCGATGAGGAAGCCTTCGCTGAAATTCTGCGAGAACCATGAGCAGCGCAGGATCGTCCAATCGGCACCGGAGACCTTGACCATTTCCTCGGCGCGCTGAGCCTCCGTCTCGCCGCGACCGGAGAGCAGCACCAGCCGCTTGTTGCCGCGCTCGACGGCAAGTTTGGCCAACGCCTCGACAGTTTCGGCGGCGCCCGGCACCGCGATGTCAGGATAGTAGCTGATGTAGACGGCGCCGACGCCGTCGAGGGCCGCGCCCCAGGTGTTCTTGTCCGACCAGTCGAAGGGAGGCGTGCCTGCGCGGGAGCCGATCCGCACCGGGATCCTGCGGGCGATCAACCGTTCGGCCAGCCGCCGGCCGGTCTTGCCGGTGCCGCCCAGGATCAAAATCGGTTTCTGTGACGTGTCGGTCATCTCGATCTCCTCGTTTTCTGAATATGAGTAATCCTCATGTTTGTAAAACGTGATAAACCCTCGTATTTTGTGAGTCAAGCCAGTTTCTCGAGGATCTTTCGGAGGAAGCTCATGCAAGGCAGGGTAGCCGCGAAGCTCGACCAGGAAATCGCAATGCCCCGGCGAGCGCCGACGCAGCAGCGCAGCCGCGAGCGGGTCGAGCGGATGCTTGCCGCCGCCGCGGCGCTGATCGCCGAGCAAGGCAGCGATGCCATGCGCATGGGCGAGGTGGCGGAAAGAGCAGGGGTGTCGATCGGCTCGCTCTACCAGTTCTTTCCCGACAAGCGGGCGATCGTCTGGGCGCTGGCCGAGCGCTACACCGCCGAAAGCCAGGCCTGCATCTCGGCGGCGCTGAAGGACGTCAGCGACGCCGAAGGGCTGAAGCAGGCGTTTTCGGAGCTGGTCGACCTCTATTACGGAATGTTCCTGGCCGAACCGGTGATGCGCGACATCTGGTCGGGCACGCAGGCCGACAAGGCCTTGCGCGAACTCGAACTGGCCGACAGCCGGGCCAATGCCCGATTCCTCGTCGCGGTGCTGAAGCGGTTGCGTCCCGGCGCAGATACCGTGGCGATGGAGACGGCGGCGCTGCTAGTCTGGCAGATGGGCGAGGCGGTCATGCGGCTGGCGATCTCCGTCGACCGGGAGGAGGGCGACAGGCTGGTCGCGGCCTATAAGCGCATGGCGCTGCGGGAGCTGGTGGAAGGGTAGGTACAACCTGGTCGGGTTTCCCGCAGCGTCTGTGGCCAACAAAAAACCCGCCTCGGAGGCGGGTTCAGACTGCTGACGAACCCCGTCGATTTTCGGCGGGGTTTTGTTTTGCAGATTGATTGCGCTTGGGAAATTGGTGGCGGGAGCGGATGTCAGGAGGCCGCCGACGCAGATTTGGCCTCAGGCGAGGACCGGTTTGGGCTTTGGCCAGAGGCTGATTGCGATCTTTTTCATGTTCTGGGCGGCGGCTGCGATCAGGCACTGGCAGGCGACGCGGGTTCGCCCTCGGAAGCGGGCGTAGCGATGGCCGAACAGCTGCTTGGCATCGGCGAAGGATCGCTCGACCGTCTCCTTGCGACGCCGGTAGATGGCCTTGCCCCAAGCCGTGAGCCGGTTGGCATCGACGCGCTCGCGTTGATCCTGCCAGACATGGCGTGTGATGGTGCGCTCGGCCTTGGCGTTTGAGGTGCAGGAGGCCAGCAGCGGACAGTCGCGGCAGATGGCCGGATCGCTTCTGTAATGACGATACCCGCCGCGATCGGTGCTGGCGTAGGTGAGCAACTGGCCCTGCGGACAACGATAGCCGTCCCGATCCGGTTCATGGACGAAGGCGCTCTTCCTCATCTTGCCGGGCCTTGGCGGGGTCGGGTTGCGATAGCCGATGACGCCCCGGATGTTCCTGTCCTCCAGCCCCTTGGCGATGCCTGGCGTGGCATAGCCGGCATCCAGCCCCGCCGCCGCCACAACGAAGCCGAAGCGCTCCACCTGGCGGTCGAGCCGGCCAAGATAGACGATCGAGTCATGCATGTTGGCCGGCGTGGCGAAGGTATCGGTGATGATGCCGCAACGACCGTCCACCGTGCGGTGATCGAGATAGAAGAAGCCCTTCGGCTTGCCCTCGCGCACCATGTAGCCGGCCTCCGGATCGGCGCGCGAGACCTTGGTCTGCTTGACCGGCGGCTTGCGCTCTTTCTGCTTCAGCGGCTTCTGACCGTGCAGCGCCCGTTCCGTCTCGATGGCGCGGTCGAGCTCGCCCCAGTAGTCGGCACGCGACTTGGCGACCATGGCAAGGTCGTATTTGCCCTTGTTGGCGTTGGCCTTCAGGTGCGTGCTGTCGGTATACAGCACCGTCCCGTCCACCAGCCCCGCAAGGATCGCCTGCTCCACGATGCGGTCGAAGATCGCCTGCGCGATCGTCTCGTCCTGGTAGCGCCGACGACGGTTCTGCGACAGCGTCGAGGCGTCGAACACCTTGTCGGTCAGCTTCAGCCGCAGGAACCAGCGGTAGGCGACATTGACCTCGATCTCGCGCACCAATTGCCGCTCCGAGCGCACTCCGAACAGGTAGCCGATGAACAGCGCCTTGAACATCAAGGTCGGGTCCAGCGGCGGGCGGCCATTGTCGGCGCAGTACAATGGCGCCGTCAGACCGTGGATGAACGAGAAGTCGATCGATCGATCGATCTTGCGCAACAGATGATCGGCCGGAACCAGCTGATCCAACGTCACCATCTCAAGCGCGGTCTGTTCAGGGGCGGGTCGCTTCAACATGACCCAGTGAATCAAAAACCCCCGGCAAACGCCAGGGGTTTGTCAGCAGTCTGAGCCCGGCTCGGAGGTGGGTTTTGATCTGCGACACGTTTAGAAAGGCTTAGAGGCCGAAACCTTCGAAACGCTTCTTGAACTTCGACAGGCGGCCGCCGCGGTCGAGCAGGGTCTGCTGGCCGCCGGTCCAGGCCGGGTGCGTGGTCGGGTCGATGTCGAGGTTCATCGTGTCGCCTTCCTTGCCCCAGGTCGAGCGGGTCAGGTATTCGGTGCCGTCGGTCATGACGACCTTGATGGTGTGGTAGTCGGGATGGATATCGGCCTTCATTGTCGTGTTCCTGGCTTGCCGGCGCTGGTGACGGGCCGATGGCCTGCGTCGATGCGCCCCTTTTTAAAACTCGAAGCCGCAGCTAATGAAAAGCCACGGCTTCTAAAACGGTCGGCGAGCCTATACATCAGCCGGAATTGAATCACAAGGCCGCGGCAGGCGCATATTGAAGCGCATGACGAACACGCGGCCAGAGGAAACGCTCATGGCGGATATTGGTGTCAGTGGTGACGAGCGCAGGCGCTCGGTCCGGCCGCTCAGGAACCTTTTTCCGTACGTCACGCAGTACCGCAAACTGGCGGTCGGCGCGATCATATCGCTGATCGTTGCGGCAGGGACGACGCTGGCCCTGCCGATGGCCGTGCGGCGCATGATCGATCACGGCTTCCAGGCGGCGGGCACTACCTTCATTGCCGAGTATTTCGCCGCGCTGGTGCTGATGGCGGCCGTGCTGGCGGCGGCGTCCGCCAGCCGCTACTACTTCGTCATCACGCTCGGCGAGCGGGTCGTCGCCGACATCCGCCGCGATGTCTTCTCCCATGTCACGACGCTCTCGCCGGCCTTTTTCGATCGCTCGCAGTCGGGCGAGATCGTGTCGCGGCTTGCCGCGGATACCACGCAGGTGAAGTCGGCGGTCGGCGCCACGGCATCGGTCGCGCTGCGCAATCTCATCCTCGGCGTCGGTGCCGTGGCGATGATGGTCTTCACCAGCCCAAAACTGTCCGGCCTGGTACTGGCCGCCATCCCGCTGATCGTGCTGCCGCTCGTCGCCTTCGGCCGTTCGGTGCGGCGCAAGTCGCGGCTGGCGCAGGATACGCTGGCGGAAGCCACTGCCTATGCCAGCGAGCAGATCGGCGCCGTGCGCACGCTGCAGGCCTTCACCAACGAGAAGCTGGTGACGGGGCGCTTCTCGGCTGCCGTCGAGGCCGCCTTCGAGGCGGCGCGCACGTCGGTCTTCGCCCGCTCCTTTCTCACCTTCTTCGCCATCTTCATGATCTTTTCATCGGTGGTGGCGGTGCTCTGGTTCGGCTCGCGCGACGTGCTTGCCGGCACGATGTCGGCCGGCACGCTCGGCCAGTTCCTGCTCTATTCGGTGTTCGCCGCCGGCGCACTCGGCGCGCTGTCGGAAGTGTGGAGCGAGCTGTCGCAGGCGGCGGGCGCCGCCGAGCGTCTGACCGAGATCCTGACCGAGAAGCCCGCCATTCAGGCGCCCGCAGATCCTCAGCCGCTGCCGGCCAAGGCCAAGGGCGCGATCAGCTTTGACGATGTCTCCTTCTCCTATCCGGCGCGGCCGGACCGGGCCGCCGTGCATGGGCTGAGCTTCCAGGTGAAGCCTGGCGAGACGGTGGCGATCGTCGGTCCTTCGGGCGCGGGAAAAAGCACCGTCTTCTCGCTTATCCTGCGCTTCTACGATCCGGAGAGCGGCCGTGTCGTCATCGACGGCGTCGATCTGCGCCAGGCCGATCCGGCCGCAATCCGCCAGCGCATCGCCATCGTGGCGCAGGACGTCACCATCTTCGCGGCCAGTGCTGCCGACAATATTGGCTTCGGCCGGCCGGGCGCCAGCGATGCCGAGATCGAGGCGGCGGCAAAGGCGGCGCTTGCCGACGAATTCATCGGCAAGCTTGAAAAGGGCTATGACAGCCAGGTCGGCGAGCGCGGTGTGACGCTTTCGGGCGGCCAGCGCCAGCGCGTGGCGATCGCCCGCGCCATTCTGCGCGACGCACCGATCCTGCTGCTCGACGAGGCAACCTCGGCGCTCGACGCCGAAAGCGAAACGCTGGTGCAGACGGCGCTGGAGCGGCTGATGCGCGGCCGCACCACCATCGTGATCGCCCACCGGCTGGCGACGGTGCTCAAGGCCGACCGGATCCTAGTCATGGACGGCGGACGCATCGTCGAGGAAGGCACGCATCAGAGCCTTGTCGCCAAGGGCGGCACCTATGCGCGGCTCGCCAAGCTGCAGTTCGAGACCGGAGCGAGCGCCTTCAAGGGCGCGGCGGAGTAGCGCCCGCCTTCTCGGCAGGAACCGCCGTGCGGCTATCTGCGACGGAAGGCCATCAAAAGCGGCACGCCTATGAAGATCGAGACCAGCAGCACCCCGGTGATCACCTGTTGTTGCGATCTGTCAGGATCACTGCCTAGCGGATCCGCAGGCACATCCTGGTAGGTGAAGTCGTATGTCCAGTCGAGATTGTCGCCGACGTCCTTGACCGAGTTCAGATAATCGCTGATCGCCTTGGCCGGAACCTGCGTAGCCAGCGTCCGGAAATCCCACTGCACCTCGAAAGTGGTCGGCGTATTGCTCCAGGACGACGTCAGCGAAAGGTAAGGCGTGACGACACTCTTCATCCGTCCGCCGGAAAACCTCGCCTTCAGATTGCGCACCGTCACGCTGTGCCTGCGGTAAACGGGCGACCCAAGCGAGACGGGTCCGGCGCGATCCACCGTGGTCGGGGTCGGCAGGTCGGTGCCGAGGTCGGCCGCTTTGATCGAGAAGTTCTTGGCGAGATCGTTGGCGGCCAGCGCTTGAGCCGGCAGCCGATAGCTCTCCCGTATATTGATGATGTCGCCGTCACGATTGTCGAAGATTTCCAGCTTTGCGGCGCTTTCGATGCCGGGGTAGCGCTTGCTGTAATATTGCAGATAGGCGTCGGACAGTTCGCTGACCGACCGGCTGGCGAGCTTGCTGCGCATGTAGTCGGCGTCGGCGCCCTCATGGGTCGACAGCACTGACAGCGTCAGCTGGCCACCAGGCTTGTCGGGAAAGAAAAACTCTTCGGCAACCTTGATGGTCGGGCTTTTAGGCTCCGGACTGGGCATCTTCTCCAACTCGCCACTGCCAAAGACTGGCAGGGCGAAGCCGTAGTCCGGCTGCGGGAAATTGCTTGCGTCGCCGCCCTGCAGGTAATTGGTGGCGTCGAGCCAGTACGCCTTGGTCCCGATCGTCGCCTTGACGATGGCATGGTCGAAGTTGCGCAACGCCGGCAGGTGCTGGTCCAGCGCCCGCCCGTGGTCGAGATCGGCCAGCGCGACCTGGGCAGAAACGCCCAGCCGCGCGAGCGCCGACGTAAGCAGCAGCGCCTTGTCCTTGCAGTCGCCAAAGCCGCTCTGGACGACGGTCGCCGGATCGCGCGGAATATACGACCCGGAGCCCATCGAGAGACTGACATAGCGGATCTCATCCTGGACGAGGCGCATCGCCTGGATCATCCGATCCTCTGGCAAAGGGTGCCTCGCAGCGATCTCGTCGAGCTTGGCGGCAAAGGCCGGCGGGAAGGCGATGGCCGGCTTGTAGTAAGGCTGAACGGCGTCGATCACGCTTTGCCAACTGGCGGTGGACGAGATGTCGATCGATCCCCAGGCCGGGAATTCCGTCGGCACGTTCTCCTCCACCTTGACAGGCTTCGGATTGGCAATCTCCCAGAGATAGACGGAGTCCGTTCCCGACGCGGAGATGGTGGGCTTGATCTCGGTGCCTCGCGGCTTGATCGCGAGCGGCTGCGAGGCCGGCCAGGTGATGCTGGTGCGGATCAGCCCCACCGGGTCTTCCCACTCGGTGGAGAAGCTGTAGAAGAACAGGCCCTTGCCGACGTGCGGTGTGATCTCATAGGTCTCGCCATAGTCGACAATGTCGCCGACACGCACTTCGTCAATGTTGACATGAGCGGTTAGCCAGCCGTCATAGACGCCCTTTTCGGCCTCCTTCTCCTGCCGGAAAATGTCGAACTTAACGTCATCGAGCCGGTCCAGCACGACGCCGTCGCGGATGATGCGCAGATGGTTGAGCGTGACCTTGTGCTTGGACGGATCGAACTGCAGATCGATGCTGGCGCCCCGCTCAAGGCCGGGACGGTCGACTATTCTGTAGACCGTGCGCGAATAGTCGTCATAGCCGTAGTCGCGATGGATGATCTGCTCGTCCGCGAGCAGCCAGGAAATGCCATTCTTGATCTGGTCGGCCCGCGCCGGATCGGCCGCCGGGACATCGACCGACCTGATCCAGGCCGCCTCCGGCCCTTTGCGGACGACCTCATCAGCATCCGCCGGAAGGATCAGACCGGCCAGTACGGCCAAAAACAGAACGAGGCAACGGAACGACCCGACCTCACGAAAACTGCCACCCACCAATGTTCAAGCCCACTGAAGCAAGGAACACTCTTTGTCAGAGTCTTTCCCGCCAAAGTAAAGGCCGGCAATGCATCTTTTGCGCAGCTCGATCTGGTGGGCCAGCGAGGCCGCCTCAGTCGCCGTAGCGCTTGCGCAAATGTTCCGTGAAATAGGCGGCGTTGAGCTTCTCGCCGGTGGCGCGCTCGAGCAGGTCCGGCGTCGACCAGCGCGAGCCCTGCGACCAGATCTTGTCGCGTCGCCACTCATTGATGGCGCTGAAGTCGCCCTTGGCGAGATCCTCGTCCGCGCACGGGTGCTCCCTGGTCAGGGCCGCCCATTGCTGCGCCGCCATCATGGCGCCCAGGGTGTAGGACGGGAAATAGCCGAAGGCGGCGCCCGGCCAGTGCACGTCCTGCATCGGCCCGTCGGCCGGGTTGTCGATGGTCGACAGGCCGAGATAGTCGCGCATCTTGGCATCCCAGGCCTCGGGCAGGTCGGCGGCCTCCAGCCGTCCTGAGACGAGCTCTTGCTCGAGCTCGTAACGCAAGATGACATGCAGCGGATAGGTGACCTCGTCGGCGTCGACGCGGATAAAGCCGCGTTCCACATGATGGACATGCGGCAGGATGTCGTCGATCGACCAGGCTTCGCCGAGATGCTTCTCGACAACCGGCAGCGCCCAGCGCCAGAAGGCGGGGTTGCGGCCGATCTGCTTCTCCACGAACAGGCTCTGGCTCTCATGCACGGCCATGCCGCGCGCCTTGCCGAGCGGCCAGTGCGACCAGGCTTTCGGCAGATTCTGTTCGTAAAGCGCGTGGCCGGTCTCGTGCAGCACTCCCATCAGCGCCGACAGGAAATCGGAAGTCTTGTAGCGGGTGGTGATGCGCACATCGGTCGGCACGCCGCCGCAGAAGGGATGGTGCGACACCGCCAGCGAGCCATGGGTGAGGTCGAAGCCGACCGCCGCCATCATGGCAAGACCAAGCTCGCGCTGCTTCTCTACGGCGTAGCTGCCGGAGAGCGGCTTGAGCGCGTGCTTCGCCAGCCGCGTATCCTGCACGGCCAGCGCATGCGGCAGGAAATCCTTGAGGAAAGCCTTCAGCTCGACAAACACCGGCGTGATGTCGGCGGCGCGATTGCCGGGATCGTACTGCTCCATCAGCGCGTCATAGGGGGCGAGGCCGAGCGCCTCGGCGCGCAGCGCCGCTTCTTCTCGGACCAGCGCCACGACGCCTTCCAGTGCCGGCAGGAAGCCCGCCCAATCATTCTTGGCGCGCAGGTCGCGCCAGAGCTGCTCGGAGCGCATGCGCGCCGTCGTCTGGCGCTCGACAAATTCGACCGGCAGGCAGGTGAGGTTGGTATATTGCCGGCGCAGTTCCCTCACCGCAGCCTGCTGCTCGTCGTTCAGCGGTTCGGCTTCGGCGGCGGCGATCCAGTCGCCGATCTCCGGCGCGGTAGCCTGGGCGTGCAGCATGCCGGCCAAGGCCGACATCGCCTCGGCGCGCTTCTCGCCGCCGCCAACCGCCATGTGGGTCGCCTCATCGGCGCCGAGGATGGCCAGCGCATGTTCCAGCGCTTCGAGCCTATGGCCGAGTAGATCGAGTTTTTGGAAGGACATGGATGGTTTCCGGCTGCAAAGGGGTTGGCGCGAAAAGATACCAAGGCGCGCAGCTTGGCAACCCTGATCCGCCCGTTCCGGATCAGCCCATCTTGCCTTGCAACAGCGCTGCGTGATCAAAAGTTGGGGCCAACGAGCGGAGGGGACAATGATCGGCAATATCCTGACCGGGCTGGTGGCGCTGATCCACTGCTACATCGTCTATCTGGAGATGGTGCTGTGGGACACGCCGCGCGGCCACAAGGCGTTCAACCTCAAGCCGGACTTCGCCAGCGCCTCGAAAGTGCTCGCCGCCAACCAGGGGCTCTATAACGGCTTTCTTGCTACAGGCCTGATCTGGGGGCTCTATCTCGGCACCGGCGGGTTCCAGATCAAGATGTTCTTCCTGCTTTGCGTTGCCGTCGCCGGCCTCTATGGCGGGGCGACCGTCGGCCGCAAGATCCTGTTCGTCCAGACGCTGCCTGCGGTGCTTGCCATTATCGCGCTTTGGCTCGGCCGGTGACTGAAAAAAGGACGCCCTCGGGCCAGGTCCCTCGGGCGCCAGATCGTCCCTTCCTGGTCTCGAAACGGCAGTCGCGGCCCGAAACCGCTCAGCCGTTCGGATAGTGACCGCCGTCGGCGCCGTCGCCCATCAGGAAGCCGCTGCCGGTATCGGTTCTCAGCTTCTGGTCGACATTGTCGAGACGGCGCAGCAGATCGTGATATTGCGCAGCCGGAATCCTGCCGTGATCCGAAGCGGCTACGTGCTCGGCCACCTGGCTGATGTGCGCGGCGCGCATATGCAGTTGCTGCGCTTCCGAGGCCGAGATGTCGTTTGCTTGCCGCGCGTCGGCGATGCCCTGATCCACACCCTGGACCTGCTCGATCAGGCTGGTCACCCGCGGTCCGGTGAAGTCGGTTGGATCGGTTGCGTCGAGAGCGCCCTTGTGATGTCCGGCGGCGTAGGCGCCGGCGAGCGGAGCGGCGATCAGAACCGCGGCGAGAGTTGCAGTCTTGAGAGATGTCAAAGCGCGCATGACGGCGCGTCCTCCTGCTGGGGAAGGAGCGGCCATCCCGCTCTGCTTCCGAGCTAGTGGGCCGTCCGGTTCCGTCGCGTCGCGATGGGAGGCATCGCCGGCGGTTCCCGGCCCTGCGCAGCAAATTAGGGCCGCCAAGTCGCCGAGTGTAATTAAAAAAAGATAATGTTTTCAGGCCTTGCCAGCGGGCTTCTGCGCGCTAGAGTTGAGCCGGCGAACAAATTCGCGTGAGTTCGCGTGATGCCGGATCAACGTTCGGTGAGCTTCAGTTCAATTCGGCGGTTCTTGCTGCGCGCCTCATCCGTGTCGGCCGGATCGAGCGGCTGGAATTCGCCGAAGCCGGCGGCTACCAGCCGGTTCGCCGGCACGCCGTTCTCGATCAGGAACTTCACCACCGAGGTCGCACGAGCCGTCGACAGTTCCCAGTTGTCGCGATAGCGGCCGGTGCCGGACAAGGGCTTGTTGTCGGTGTGGCCGTCGACGCGCAGCACCCAGCTGATCTCGGGCGGGATTTCCCTCTGCAGCTCGATGACGGCATCGGCGAGCTTCTTCATCTCGACCTTGCCGGCATCGTTGATCTCGTCGGAGCCGGTCGGGAACAGCACTTCCGACTGGAAGACGAAGCGGTCGCCGACGATGCGGATGTTCTCGCGGTCGGCGAGGATCTCGCGCAGTCGGCCGAAGAAATCGGAACGGTAGCGGTTGAGCTCCTGGACGCGCTGCGCCAGCGCCACGTTCAGGCGGCGGCCGAGATCGGCAATCTTGGTATTGGACTCGCGGTCGCGCTGCTCGGACACGTTGAGCGCGTCCTCGAGCGCCGCGATCTGCTTGCGCAGTGCCGCGATCTGCTGGTTGAGGATCTCGACCTGGCTCAGCGCTTGCTGGCTGATCTGGCGCTGGTTGCTGAGTTCGCCGGACAGCGCGTCCGCCCGCTTGTTGGCCGCGTCGCCGGCGCCGGCACCCTGCTCCAGCAATTGCTGAAGGCGGCTCTTTTCCGCCTCCGCCGCCGACAGCGAGGCCTGCAGATTGGCGAGCGTATCTTCCTTGTCCTGGCTGTTCGAGCGCTCCAGCGCCAGCAACTGCGTCAGCTCGTTGATCTGCGAGTTGAGGCGGCTGAGCACGGTGTCCTTGCCGGAGATTTCGCGGCTGAGCAGGAATTGCGCCAGCACGAAGACCGTCAGCAGGAACATGATGGCGAGCAGAAGCGTCGACAGCGCGTCGACGAAGCCGGGCCAGTAGTCGATGCGGCGATCGGCGCGCCGCCTTGCCAGCGCCACGTCAGTGCACTCCGGTCTTCTTCAGGGCGTCAGCGATCTTTTCCAGCGTGTTGCGCATCGCCTTCTGTTCGTCCGACTGCGCCTCGACCCAGTCGCGCATGATCTGCTGTTCGGAGCGCATGTTCTTGACCAGTCCGGAAATGCCGTCCGCCAGGTTGGCCATGGCGGTGGCGACGCGCGGGTTGGAGCCGCCGCCATTTTCCTGCAGGCTGCGCAGCCGTTCCGACAGCAGGCGGATCTCCTCCGACGGCTCGGCGCGCGCCGGTTCCGACACGACGATATCGGACGAGAGATCGGTGACCGAGGACAGCCAGTTCTCGAGTTCGGTGTAGAAGCGGGTCTGGGCGCGGCCGGCCTGCAGGTCGAGAAAGCCGAGCACCAGCGAGCCGGACAGGCCGAACAGCGAGGACGAGAAGGCCGTGCCCATGCCGGCGAGCGGCGCCGAGAGGCCCTGCTTGAGCGCGTCGAGCACGGCGGCGGCATCGCCGCTGCCGGGGTCGAGCGCCTCGATCGTCTCGCGGATTGAGGCGATGGTGTTGAGCAGGCCCCAGAAGGTGCCGAGCAGGCCGAGAAACACCAGCAGTCCGACAAGATAGCGCGAGGTGTCGCGGCTTTCATCGAGGCGCGTGGCGATGGAATCGAGCATGGTGCGCATCGAAGAGGTCGAGAAGGCGATCGTCGACGAGCGGCCGATCATCGCCTTCATCGGCGCCAGGAGCACCGGCTCGGTGGTCTCGGAGCCGGCGCGGAAGGAGTTGACCCAGCGCACCTCTCTGAACAGCCGGCCGACCTGGGCGAAGGCGAGCAGGATGCCGACGGCGAGCACGCCGATGATCAGCCCGTTGAGGCCGGGATTGCTGGAGAAGGCGGAGGAGATCTGGCGGGTGAGGATGGCGGCGATGAAGGCGACGATGACCAGGAAGATCACCATCGTGAGCAGGAAGACCTGCGGGCTCGACAGTTTGTGCGGATCGTAGACCAGGACATCCGAGCGCCTGCCGAAGGATCTGAGAAAAGCCATCCGTGCCCCGTTTCCGATGCCACCCGCCGCAGAATTGCCGCGACTCTAAACGGAATTGTGACCAAATTGAATGGTGCTTGACAATATCGCCCCGAGCGGGTCGTTTCAAAAACGGCTGATGACCAGACAGTCGACCATGGCGGCCAGGTGCAGCCCGGCGCCGGTGACGACGAAGCCATGCCAGACGGCATTGTGGAAGCGCAGGCCTTTCCAGGCAAAGAAGATGACGCCCAATGAATAGACGATGCCGCCCGCGACCAGCAGCATGACGGAGGCAGGCGGCAGCGTCGCGGCCAGCGGTCCGGCGAGCACGACGCCGCTCCAGCCGATGGCGAGATAGAAGAGGATCGCCAGCCGGTCGTAGCGCCCGGGCAGGAACATCTTGATGGCGATGCCCATTGCCGCCGCGCTCCACACGATAGCGATCATCGGCATGGCAAGCGCGGACGTGTGGAGCTGGGCCAGGAAAGGCGTGTAGGTGGCGGCGATCAGCAGATAGATCGCGGCATGGTCGAAGCGGCGCAGGATCCACTTCGCCGGCCACGAAATCGGCCACAAATTATAGGCCAGCGATACCGACAGCACGGTGAGCAGCGACACAACGTAGAAGACGGCGGCGACATACTCACCCGGGCCGGAATGGAAGGCGGCTAAAGCCAGGAAGGCAGAGCCGGCGGCGATCGCCAGCACGATGCCCACAGCATGGACGATGCCATCGGCGATCATCTCGGCGCGCGAATAGTGCCAGCGGCCGACAAAGGGGATTTCGATCGTTGTATTTGCGCGAGCGTCGTTCATGAATGATCCTGCAACCATAATCTGGGCAGTCGCGGATCAGTATTTCAAGCTTCGGTTGCGGTTTTGCGACGAGCGCGCTGCGCGTCCTTTCGACGCGCAAAGGAGGCTGCAGCCCTTTGATTTGCGCTTATCCGTTCCGAACCGGAGGTCAGCGAAATCGATTCCCGATTTCGGGGTGATGCGATAGGGCGCTTCAGCGCGCAGCCAGCGGCTTCTTTACCGTCTTCAAGAGGGCGCGTTGGATAAGCTCGTTGCCGGCGACGATGGAGCCGGCCTCCAGCATGTCCTGCCCGCCATCCATATCCGAAACGAAGCCGCCCGCTTCACGGATGAGCAGGGCGCCGGCGGCGATGTCCCAGGCCGAAAGGCCGGTTTCCCAAAACCCGTCCATGCGGCCGGCCGCGACATAGGCGAGATCGAGCGAGGCTGAGCCAAGGCGGCGGACGCCGGAGACCTCGGCCATGACATTGCGCAACTCGATCAGGAAATTGCCGTGCTGGCCGCGCCCAAGATGCGGCACGCCGCAGCCGATCACGGCATCGGTGAGCTTGGCGCGTCCGGCGACGCGCAGCCGGCGGTCGTTCATGAAGGCGCCGCCGCCGCGCTCGGTGGTATAGAGCTCATCCATGGCCGGATTGTAGACGACACCGGCGACGATCTGGCCCTGGCGCTCGAGCGCGATCGAGACCGCGAAGAGCGGGATGCCGTGGAGGAAGTTGGTCGTGCCGTCGAGCGGGTCGACGATCCAGCGATGCTGGCCGTCCTCGCCGTCGACGGCGCCGCGCTCCTCCATCAGGAAGGCGTAGCCCGGCCGCGCCTTCGACAGTTCGGTAAAGACGATCTCTTCGGCCTTGCGGTCGGCCTGGCTGACATAGTCGCCAGGCCCCTTCATCGAGACCTGCAGGTTCTGCACCTCGCCGAAATCGCGCGACAGCGACCGGCCGGCCTTCATCGCGGCCTGGACCATGACATTGAGGAGAGCGGAACGCGCCATTCTTCTTCTTCCTGTGTTGGCCGTTTTATTCTGCGCGACGCACGTAAGTGATCTCGTTGGTGTCGACGATGATGCGCTCGCCGGCCGAGATGAAGGGCGGCACCAGGACGCGGACACCGTTTTCCAGCACTGCAGGCTTGTACGAGGACGCCGCCGTCTGGCCCTTCACCACGGGGTCGGCCTCGGTGATGGTCAGCGTCACCTGGTCGGGCAGCGAGATGCCGATCGGCCGCTCCTCGTAGAGCTGGACCGTGACCATCATGCCGTCCTGCAGGAAGGCGGCGCGCTCGCCGACGAAATCCTTGTTCAGTTCGAGCTGCTCGTAGCTTTCGGTGTCCATGAAAACCAGCGCGTCGCCCTGCTCGTAAAGGAAGGAGAAATCCTTCATCTCCAGCCGGATCTGCTCGACGGTCTCGGCCGAGCGGAAGCGCTCGTTGAGCTTGGTGCCGTTGATCAGGTTCTTCAGCTCGACCTGGTTGTAGGCGCCGCCCTTGCCGGGCTTCACGGTGTTGGTCTTGACCGCGACCCAGAGGCCGCCGTCATGCTCGATGACATAGCCGGGACGGATTTCGCTGCCACTGATCTTGGCCATGTTGAACTGATCCGGAATGAGATTTTTGGCGCGGAGCGCGCTTTGGCGCCTCCAAGACCACAAATCGCATTGAGTGGCAAGGGAGGGCGTCGCGAACGCTCATGGAGATGGCCGCTGCCGTGAGCCGTCTTTTTTCAGGGCAGCCGGTTCGCCCTCTGCAGCGCCTGCTTGGTCTGACCGTCATCGAGGCCCTGCAGGAAATCGTCCATCTGCGGGTCGATCAACCCGGCGCGCCGGGCGACGATATACCAGGCTCCGGCCAGGATCAGATCGGGGTCGGTACCGATGCCGCCCATATAGAGTTTGGCGAGGCGGTTCTGGGCGGCGACATTGCCGCCTTCGGCCGCGCGCCTCATCCAGGCAAAGCCCGATTTCAGGTCGCGATCGCCGCCGCGCCCCTCGATCATCCATGCGGCGAGGTCAAGTTGCGCGGTGTCGTAGTTCTGCCGGGCGGCCTGCGCCAGCAGTGTGCGTGCCTTGGCGTCGTCGCGCGGTTTTCCGCCGGCGCCGTTGGCGTAGATTTGCGCCATCGCGTACTCGGCGTCGGCAAGGCCGGTACTGGCGGCGCGCTCATAATACACAGCCGCCTTGGCGATGCCGGCATCGCCCGGATCCTGCTGGACGAGCAATTGGGCGAAGTTGAACTGGGCCAGGCGGTTGCCCGCCTCGGCGGCGGCCTGCATCAGCGCATAGGCTTCCTTGGCGTCCTTCTTCACATAGCGTCCGTCGAGCAGCATCAGCGCATATTGGAACTGCGCCTCCGGCACGCCCTGCTCGGCAGCGAGCCCATACCATTTCGCGGCCTCTGCCGCGTTGAGCGGCACGCCCAGCCCACGCGACAGGATCTCGGCGACCAGTGTCTGCGCCGCGGGGTCGCCGTTCTTGGCCCGCACCAAGGCAAGGTTGTAGGCGGTCTTATAGAGGCCGCGCTGGAAGGCGCCGTAGGCGGCGTCCGGGAGCTTGGCGCCGAAGCGATCGGGATTGATGGTATCGGCCGATGGCGGTTGAAGCGTTGCCGGCTGCGGCAGCGGTATTTCGATCGGCTTATCGGCATGGGCCGCGCCAGTATTCGGGGCGGCAGCATTCGGGGCGCCGGTATTTGGGGCGCTTAAATTCGGAATGCTTGTATTCGGGGCGCCGCTAGCAGGGGCGCTTGTATCCGGCGCGCTCGTGTCGGGTGTGGTCGTGTCCGGTCTGGGCTGCGGCACCGGCGGGGTCTCGGCGGCGGCCACGGCGGCGGCCGCCTGGATCGTCAAGGCCGCGGCCAACGCCGCGAAGGAAAGCCGGGACCAGCGCACGTCAGTCCTCGAAGCGCGGCGCGATTTGGTCGAGCAGCGCGTTGGCCGCGGCGACCGCCGCGTGCGGATCGAGTCCGTCGGCGAAGACGGCGCTGGAGAGCGCCACGAACTCGGCGCCGGTGGCTGCTACCGTTTCCACCGACGCAAGCTCGGAGCCGGCCATGACGATGCAAGGAATCTGGATCATCTGCGCCCACCATTCACCGAGAGCGAGATTGCGGTGGTGCGGCTCGGGCTTGTTGTCATAGCCGAAGCGGCCGAAGAACATGTAGTCGGGCCGCTCCTCGCCGAGCTCCAGCGCCTCATCGCGGGTCTTGGCGCCGCCCGCCCCGACCATCATCCTGTCGGCCAAGCGCTCGATCGTCTCGGCCAGTTCCTGGCGGTTTGCCTCGACATGGATGCCGTCGGCATGGACGCGGCCGGCGATGCGGCTGTCGCCGGCGACGATGACGGCGACGCCGGCGGCCTGCGCGATCGGCACGATCTTCTCGGCGAAGGCCTGGAAGGCGGCGTCATCCATGCCGTTTTCGGGCAGGATCAGCGAGGCGACGTCGCCGCCGTCGAAGGCGGTGCAGATGTGCTCGGGAGTCACAAGCGGCGGCGCGATCAGCACGATTCGGCAGCGATTGGGCGGGGTTGCTTCATTCATCGGTCTTCGATCCCGGTTTTCGCCTATGCCGGGCGAACATGGTGGCATTGCGGCATAGAGCAAAGCGTCCGGCTTGAACAGGAGGCGGGCGAAGATCGCCGCTGAAAAGCGTCGCGGCAGCAGCGGCTTGCGCCAATCTTCAAGGACTGACAGACGGCCTGTTGAAGCTGCTGATGGACGCTAACGAAGCGACCGCTAGGTTAGCAATTGAAAGCACGGGAAGAGCATGGCGCAAAATATCTACGACAAGGCCGATTTCTTCGAAGGCTACAGCCGTCTGCATCGTTCGGTGGAAGGGTTGGACGGCGCGCCCGAGTGGCCGGTTCTGCGCGCCATGCTGCCGAAGGTGGGTGGTCTAAGCATCGTCGATCTCGGTTGCGGCTTCGGCTGGTTCTGCCGCTGGGCAGGGGCGCACGGAGCCAAGCAGGTTCTGGGCCTCGACCTGTCGGAAAGGATGCTCGCCCGAGCACGCGCCGCCGGCTCCGACGAAGCCATAGCCTATGAGCGCGTCGACCTCGACGAGCTCAGTTTGCCGAAGGCGCGCTTCGACCTCGCCTATAGCTCGCTTGCCCTGCATTATGTCAGCGATGCCGCGCGGCTGTTCGCGACGGTACCAGGCCCTGGTCCCTGGCGGGTTCTTCGTCTTCTCGACGGAGCATCCGATCTTCATGGCTCCAAGCAATCCGGGCTGGTCCGTGGACGCCGCAGGAAGGAACGTCTGGCCCGTCGATCAGTATCTGGTGGAAGGGCCGCGCACGACCGACTGGTTCTCCGAGGGCGTGGTGAAGCACCACCGCACACTCGGCACCACGCTCAACAACCTGATCCAGGCCGGGTTCACCATCGGCCGCGTGGAGGAATTCTGTCCAACTGAAGGGCAGATCGCCGCCAGGCCTGAACTGGCCAAAGAGGTCGAGCGGCCGATGTTTCTTCTGGTTCAGGCGCGGCGATGAGAGGTCGGCGGCATCGCCGGCGCGGGTGCGTCAAAGATCCAGCTTGTAGCCGATGTGGCTCGCCTTGAAGCCGAGCCGTTCGTAGAAGCGGTGCGCGTCGAGCCGGCTCTTGTTGGTCGTCAGTTGCACCACCCTGCAGCCGCGCTCGCGGCATCTTTCGATCGCCCATTCCAGCAGGCTATGCCCGAGCCCCTCTCCGCGCCGGCTCGCCGCGACGCGCACCGCCTCGATCTGGCCGCGCCAAGCGCCCTGCAACGACAGGCCTGGGATAAAACTGATCTGCAAGGTGCCGATGACTTCGGCGCCGTCCGTCATCACCGCCAGGAAATGGTTCGGGTTGCCGTCTATGGCCGCGAAGGCGTCCTGATAGGCTTGCGCCAAAGGCACGCTTGCATTCTCGCGGGCGCGGCCAAGCGCGTCATCGGCAAGCATCGCGACGATCGCCGCAAGATCGGCTTTGTCCGCGCGGCGGATCAGGACTTCGCTCATCGTCAAACCTCATGCTGGGCGGGTGACCTTATGCATGGCCCGCCGCCAGCCGCAAACTCGGCAGGCCGGATTACGGACAGTTGATCGCGCCGACCGGCTGACGGGCGCGCTTGGGCTATCGCGGTCTTTCGCTTTGTGGTCTATTGCAAGTCTCCCGCCATCCTCCAGCCGTTTCTTATCCCCGTATCTCCATGGCAGGCCTGCTCAGCGATCCCTGGTTCTATGCCGCCGCCATTCCGGCGGTCATCCTTGTCGGCCTGTCGAAGGGCGGCTTCGGCGGCGCCGTGGGCTTCGTCGGCGTGCCGCTGATGGCGCTGGCCATCCCGCCGGTGCAAGCGGCGGCCATCCTGCTGCCGATCCTTTGCCTGATGGACATCGTTTCGGTGTGGACATGGTGGGGCGTTTATGACCGCAAGATGCTGGTCGACATGATGCCCGGCGCCGTCATCGGCATCGGCCTCGGCTGGCTGACGGCGGCCCTGGTGACGGAGGAAATGGTGCGGCTGATCGTCGGCGCGGTCGCGCTGGTCTTCGTCCTGCGCTGGATCTATCTGCAGTTTCGCCACGGCGCCGACCACGAGGTGGAGCCGAACCGCATCGCGGCGGCGTTCTGGGGCATCGTTGCGGGCTTCACCAGCTTCGTCGCCCACGTCGGCGGCCCGCCCTTCCAGGTCTACGCGCTGCCGATCCGGCTCGACCCGAAGGTGCTGTCAGGGACGGCGGCGATCTTCTTCGCCGCTACCAACGCGCTGAAGCTCATTCCCTATTTCGCGCTTGGCCAGTTCGACAGCGCCAATCTCACCGCATCGTTTGCGCTGATGCCGCTGGCGCCGCTTTCCACCATCGCCGGCGCCTGGCTGGTGCGCCGCATGCGGCCGGAGGTGTTTTATCCGTTCACATACGCGACGGTGGCGGTGGTGGCGCTCAAGCTGCTCTGGGACGGTATTGCGGGCCTGATGTGATGGGCAGGGCGGCGCACCGGCGCCGCCCGCTACAGAAGGATCAAGCGGCGCTCGGCACCAGCTGGCGGCCGCCGCCAAGCGCAAGCGCTGCGCCGGATGCGATCACCAGCACCATGCCGGCGAGAATGCCGATGTCGTGAAGCGTAGGCTTCAGCACCATGTCGGCGATGATCACCAGCATCACCGCGTAGTCGAAACGCGCCCAGCGCATCATGCGCTGGCCGATGGCGAGAACCGCCGGCGTCACGCCTTCGTTGGCGACCATGGCGCCCATCCGCTCGCCGGTCGGCTTGAAAACGAGCATGCCGATCGAGAAGGTCGTGGCGTAGCCGACAAGGCCGATGATGATCCACAGGTCGGAAAAGCCGACCCAGAAGCCGCACATGATCAGGCCGAAAATCAGGGTGAGCATCGACATCGGCGCGAAGAAGCGGCCGCCAAGCTCGCCGCTCGCCCGCATCGCTTGCAGCTTGTCCTGGATGTTGCCGGCGCGCTCGGCGAGCACGCCGAGCAGGAACAGGACGAAGCCGCCGCCGACCCACAGGATGGCCGAGACGACGTGAAGGAATTTGACGATCGAATACCAGTCCATGGTGTGCTCCTGCATTTCTTGATCGGTGACGGCGTCGACTGCGCCAGCCCAGAGGAGCGGGCGTTTAGCGCGGAGCGTGTTTCGAAACGATGTCGCGGCGGCGGGGCCGATGTTTCGGCGCCACCATATGCATCCAGGGCTTGATGGCGCGGGAGGAGTCGGGCCGTCCCGTTCCGGCACAGGAAAAGTCCGTTCGCTTGAAAATTCCGCGCGGCGTTAAGGCTTCATTAAGCTTTACAGGCGTTTACTAGGACCATCCAGTTTGTCTGGATTCTTACCGAGTGGTTGGAGCCACTTTGTTTGACGCCTCCCTGTTAAACTCCTGAGAGCCGCCTTATCCGCGGCTCTTTTTTTGCCCGTTGGCCGCCGGCGGGCAGCGCGCCTCGGCGTTAACCGTTTGTTAAACATGCGCTTGCCTTCATGGGCATCGAAGCGCATTTTCAAGCCTCAGTCGTTTAAGGGTGCAGGCCGTATCGGCAAGGATGCCGAATCGGCTTGCGGCAGTGCAGGGGCGTATCGATGAACGAGCCTTCGAAGGGCAGCGCGAAAACCATAAAGCTCGCGGAACGCCGGGTTTTCTCCCAATCCTTCAAGCCGCTTTACCAGGAGGGCATGGGCCTGGTCGAACAGGCGGCCGAATATCTTGACGGCAAGGGCAGGCTCGAAGCCAAGAAGCTGTCGCGCACGGCGGCGACGCTCTATGCGGCCGAATCGATGCGTCTTACCACGAGGCTGATGCAGGTCGCCTCCTGGCTGCTTTTGCAGCGCGCGGCCAATTCCGGCGAGATGACCCGCGACCAGGTCGCCTCGGAAAAATCCAAGGTGCGGCTCGATACCGCCTCCGCGCATGACGAGGCGCTGGGCTGGAGCGAATTGCCAAAGGACTTCCTGGACCTGGTGAGCCGGTCGCTGCGCCTGCAGGCGCTGGTGAAGCGCATGGACGAGGAGATCTACGGCGGCGCCATGAACGACACGCCGGCCGCCACCCGCCGCGCCAACCCGGTCTCCGATCAGATCAGCTTGCTGAACACGGCCTTCGCCCGCGGCTAACAGGCTGCTCCGCACGCTCTGATGGCCATCTGGCGCCGTTTTTTGCGCGTCCGGTCCTCGCGTACCAAAGCACGCTCCGCACCGGTTCTTGAAAACGCCGCCATATGACTCATCGGACCGAATTCTGAAGCACCCCGCCCTGCACAGGTTGTTTCTGGTTTGTTCACAATTCACTGGCATCGCCATGCGCCGCGGTTAGACTTGGCGCATGGGGGAAGCGATTCGCATCATCGGCATCGATCCGGGCCTGAGGCGCACCGGCTGGGGCATCGTCGAGAGCCTCGGCAATTCGCTGCGCTTCGTCGCCTCCGGCACCGTGCGTTCCGACGACAAGGCGCCTCTCGCAACGAGGCTCTGCCAATTGCATGATGGGCTCGCCGAAGTGCTGCACCAGGCCATGCCGCACGAGGCCGCGATCGAGCAGACCTTCGTCAACAAGGATGCCACAGCAACGCTGAAGCTCGGCCAGGCGCGCGGCATCGCCATGCTGGTGCCGGCGCGCGCCGGGCTGGCGGTAGCGGAATACGCGCCCAACGCGGTCAAGAAGGCGGTGATCGGCGTCGGCCACGGCGAGAAGAAGCAGATCCATATGATGGTGAAAGTGCTGATGCCGAAAGCGGTGTTCGAGACCGACGATGCCGCCGATGCCCTGGCCATCGCCATATGTCATGCGCATCACCGTCAAAGCGTCGCCTACCGAATGGCGGCGCTGGCCGGGTAGTGTTCTTGACTTGTTCTCATTTGCGCGGTAAGTAATACCTTCGGAGTATTACCATGCGTGTGACCACCAAAGGGCAAGTCACGATCCCCAAACAAATAAGGGACCACTTGGGCATAGGCCCGGGTTCGGAGGTCCAGTTCGTGGCTACGGACGAGGGCGCCCGGCTTGTCGCCGTCAACGAAAACTTTTCGGAGGAGGAAGCTGCCCGCAAATTCAAAGAGGTCCTCGGCAAGATGGAGGGGACGCTGGATTTGGGCGGCATGACGACGGACGAGTACATGGAGTGGTTGAGGGGACCACGTGAAAATCTCGACGTTGATTGACACAAACGTGCTCATTGACGTCTGGGGTCCGGCTGGGCCGCTGACGGAATGGTCTTCGTCCGCGATTATCTCCTGCCGACGCGATGGCGCGTTGGTCATCAACAGCATCGTCTGGTCCGAGCTTGCTCCCCTGGTTGCTTCCGAAGCAATGCTGAGGAAAGCAGCCGAGAGGCTTGAAATGGATCGCGAGTTTTTGCCCTGGGAAGCCGCATTCTTGGCTGGGGTGGCACATTCCCGTTATCGGCGGGCCGGCGGTGTTCGAGAGCGGACCTTGCCGGATTTTTTCATTGGTGCTCATGCGGCCGTTGCTGGTCACCGCCTATTGACGCGCGACGCTCCTCGCTATCGCAGCTATTTTCCCGACCTCGAAATCGTCTCTCCGGAAACGCATCCATGAAGGCCAGGACATGATCGGCAAGCTGAAGGGCACGCTGGATGAGATCGACGAGGATTCCTGCGTCGTGGACGTGCACGGCGTCGGCTATGTCGCCCATTGCTCGGCTCGCACGCTTGCCGCGCTGCCGTCCCCCGGCGAGGCGGTGGTGCTGTTCATCGAGACCTATGTGCGCGAGGACATGATCCGGCTATACGGCTTTCAGACCCCGCTCGAGCGCGAGTGGTTCCGCCTTTTGATGAACAATGTGCAGGGCGTCGGCGCCAAGGTGGCGCTGGCCGTGCTGTCGACGCTGGCGCCGCCCGACCTCGCCAATGCGATCGCGTTGCGCGACATCGCCATGGTGTCGCGCGCACCGGGCGTCGGCAAGAAGGTGGCCGAGCGCATCGTCACCGAATTGCGCACCAAGGCGCCGGCCTATGCGGGTGCCGCCACCGGCACGATCAGCCTCAAGCAGGAGCTTGGCGAAGGCGTGGCGGCAGCACCCATCACCGACGCAGTCTCGGCGCTGGTCAATCTCGGCTATTCGCGCGACATCGCCGCCAATGCGGTGGCCGCGGCCCTAAAGTCGGCCGGCGAAGGGGCGGATGCCTCGAAGCTGATCCGCTTCGGCCTGAAGGAACTGGCGCGGTGAGGCGGCGCTTGTCCCGGTCCTTGCCGTATGCAAGGAAGACCGCATGAGCCTTTCGCCCCGTCTCATTGCCCCCGACAAGCGCGGCGAGGATGCCGACCAGAGCTTGCGGCCGCAGTCGCTTGACGAGTTCGTCGGCCAGGCTGCGGCGCGTGCCAATCTCAAGGTCTTCGTCGATGCCGCCAAGAGCCGCGGCGAGGCGCTCGACCATGTGCTGTTCGTCGGCCCGCCGGGGCTCGGCAAGACGACGCTGGCGCAGATCATGGCGCGTGAGCTCGGCGTCAATTTCCGCTCGACGTCGGGGCCGGTCATCGCCAAGGCCGGCGACCTTGCGGCGCTGCTCACCAATCTCGAGGAGCGCGACGTGCTCTTCATCGACGAGATCCACCGGCTCAATCCGGCGGTGGAAGAAATCCTCTACCCGGCGATGGAGGATTTCCAGCTTGACCTCATCATCGGCGAGGGGCCGGCGGCGCGCTCGGTCAAGATCGATCTTGCCCGCTTCACGCTGGTTGCGGCGACAACCCGGCTCGGACTTTTGACGAATCCTCTGCGCGACCGTTTCGGCATCCCGGTCAGGCTCAATTTCTACACGGTCGAGGAGCTGGAGCAGATCGTGCGCCGCGGCGCCCGCATCCTCTCGATGCCGCTCGGTGACGACGGCGCGCTGGAGATCGCGCGCCGCGCTCGCGGCACGCCGCGCATTGCCGGACGTCTGTTGCGCCGGGTGCGAGACTTCGCCTCCGTCGCCGGAAACGGCCATGTCGATAAACGCATTGCCGACGAGGCGCTGACCAGGCTGGAAGTCGACGGGCTCGGCCTCGACGCGCTCGACCGCCGGTATCTCTCGATGATCGCCCGCAACTTCGGCGGCGGACCGGTCGGCATCGAGACGATCGCGGCTGGGCTGTCGGAACCGCGCGACGCCATCGAGGACATCATCGAACCCTATCTGATCCAGCAGGGCTTCATCCAGCGCACGCCGCGCGGCCGCGTGCTGACGGCCAATGCCTGGCGGCATCTCGGCCTTGAAGCACCGAAAGACCTCGCGCAGCAGCAGATCAGCCTGTTCCAGGAAGAGTAACGGACATTTGTTCGTCGGACGCGCCTTGAAGGGCTTCCTGCGCGAAATCTCCCCAGCTCCGCCAAGCTGAAGGCACAATTGCAGCCTCTAAGGCAGCTGACGCATTTGCAGGGGTCGGGGCTGACCGATGATCACCAGACGTGGCTTTCTGCGCCTCATCGGCGGATCGTTCCTGTCCATGGTGTCGTTGAGCGCCTATGCGGTCGGCATTGAGCCGATGCTGCTCGCCCATGTCAAACGCTATTCGCTGACGCCGCCGCACTGGCCCGCAGGCCTCAAGCTGCGCGTCGCAGCACTGGCCGACATTC
The DNA here is from genome assembly GCF_003952605.1 of Mesorhizobium sp. M1A.F.Ca.IN.022.06.1.1. Lineage (NCBI taxonomy): Bacteria > Pseudomonadati > Pseudomonadota > Alphaproteobacteria > Hyphomicrobiales > Phyllobacteriaceae > Mesorhizobium > Mesorhizobium sp. M1A.F.Ca.IN.022.06.1.1. The sequence goes on from NZ_CP034455.1 coordinate 3,547,171, forward strand.
ATGCCTGTCATCCCTGGATGACCTCGGAGCGGATCGCCTCGCTCGTCGAAAGGACGAATGCCCTGCAGCCAGACCTGATCGTGCTGCTCGGCGACTATGTCGATGGAATGCGGCTGGTCACGGCCGAAGTGTCTGCACCGGAGTGGGCCGCCGCTTTGTCAGGGCTGAAGGCGCCGCTCGGCATGCTCTCGATCCTCGGCAATCACGACTGGTGGCACGATCATGCGGCGCAACTGGCCATGACCGGGCCAACGGCCGCGCGCAAGGCACTGGAGAGCGTCGGCATCCCGGTGCTGGAAAACGACGTGATGCGGCTGGAGAAGGACGGGCAGGGCTTCTGGATCGCTGGACTCGCGGACCAACTGGCAATCCGGCCGAGCAAAGCCCTGGGCCGCCACGGCTTCAAGGGCCTGGACGACCTCGGCGGGACGCTTGCCAAGGTGCAAGGCGACGAGCCGATCATCCTGCTAGCGCATGAGCCGGACATCTTTCCGAAAGTGCCTTGGCGAGTTTCGCTAACGCTTTCGGGCCACACCCATGGCGGGCAGGTGCGGCTGTTCGGCTATTCGCCGGTCGTGCCGTCCGACTTCGGCAACCGCTACGCCTATGGCCATGTCGTCGAGAACGATCGCAACCTGATCGTTTCCGGCGGGCTCGGCTTCAGCATCATGCCGGTCCGGTTCGGCATGCCACCAGAGATCCTGCAGATCGACCTCGGGTAGCTCCGGTATTTTCACGCGGACGGAAAACCGCGCAGGCGCCAAGCGCCAGAACCCCCGCCATCAAGGCTTGATCATCGCGCCCAACAGTGCCATCCGGTTCTCGCGCCAAACACCTGCCTGTTCGGGCCTGAATAAGGAAAGCGCGATGGACGATCATGGTGAATCCGCAGCGCTCAGCGCCGGGCTCTCGGGGGCGCTGACGCAATCCGGCCATCGCCTGATGGCCCGCGTCTACTATGCCGACACCGATTTCTCCGGCGTCGTCTACCATGCGCGCTATCTCGAATTCTTCGAACGCGGGCGCTCGGACTATCTCAGGCTCGCCGGCGTCCATCACACCGAGCTTGCCGATGGCAAGCATGGCGAGCGCATCGTCTGGGTGGTGCGGCGCATGGAGATCGACTTCCGTTCGCCGGCCCGCATGGACGACATCCTCACCATCGACACGCGCACCGAGGACATTTCGGGCGCCCGCATCTTCATGGCGCAGCAGTTGAAGCGTGGCGGCGAGGTGCTGGTCGAAGCGAAGGTCGAGGCGGCGATCATCGGCGAGAACGGCCGGCCGCGCAGATTTCCGAAGGAATGGATCGCGGCCTTTATGCCGAGGGCGAGCGACTGATCACCGCGAACCGGCTTCGGCCGAATCCCTGTCACGCAGGAGTTGCCCGTTCTGGGACAACGACATGCACCAAAACACCTAAAGCGCATCGCCTGGACCTGCTTCAGCGCGATGTGCACTGATCGGCCGCATCCAGCATGGCGCCGGCCCGGTGGGCGCGGCAATGCGCCACGCTTCATATCCTAACCCATCCTTAACCATAACGGTTCATGAAGGAATTGGTGAAGATTGGCGCAATTCGTGTGCCTTCCTTTCACCAAGATTTGCCCCGAAAACGCCGCGAAACGGTGCATTCGGGGCTTGTCCCGCGAGCTTCAGGCTTCGCGCGATCGGACCAAAGGGATGCCATGGGCCAGCCGCCAGCGATGCCCGGAAAAATCTTAAGGACGTAGTCATGGAAAACATCGCACTCGCCGACCCGGGCGCGCATTTGTCGATATGGGCCTTGTTCATGCAGGCCGGCTGGGTGGTCAAATTGGTCATGATCGGCTTGCTCTGCGCCTCGATCTGGACCTGGGCGATCATCATCGACAAGCTTGTCGCCTATAGCCGCATGCGGATGGCGCTCAACCGCTTCGAGCAGGTGTTTTGGTCGGGACAGTCGCTCGAGGAGCTCTACCGCACGCTCGCCGACCGCAAGACCACCGGCATGGGCGCGATCTTCGTCGCCGCCATGCGCGAATGGAAGAAGAGCTTCGAGAAGGGCGCCAAATCGGCGCTGGCATTGCAGACCCGCATTGACAAGGCGATGGATCTCGCGCTGACCCGCGAGATGGAAAGGCTGGAGGGTCGGCTCGGCTTCCTCGCCACCACGGGTTCGGCCGCGCCATTCATCGGCTTGTTCGGCACCGTCATCGGTATCATGACCTCCTTCCAGGCGATCGCCGCCTCGAAGAACACCAGCCTCTCGGTCGTGGCGCCCGGCATCGCAGAAGCGCTGCTGGCGACGGCCATCGGCCTGCTCGCGGCCATTCCGGCCGTCATCGCCTACAACAAGCTGTCGTCGGATGCGAACAAGCTCGCCGTGCGCATGGAAGGGTTTGCGGATGAGTTCTCCGCCATACTCTCGCGCCAAATCGATGAAAAAGTCGCGCAGAAGGCCTGAGGTACGATCATGGGTATGTCTGCTGCTAGCGCAGGTGGCATAGGGCGAGGCGGACGCGGCCACCGGCGGCGCGGTCGTCATCATGGCCTGATGTCGGAAATCAACGTCACGCCGATGGTCGACGTGATGCTGGTGCTGCTGATCATCTTCATGGTCGCGGCGCCGTTGCTCACCGTCGGCGTTCCGATCGACCTGCCCGACACGAAAGCCAAGGCGATGAATGTCGACACGCAGCCGATCACGGTGTCGATCAACGCGGCCGGCCAAATCTATCTGCAGGAAACCGAGATCCCGATCGATGAGCTGGTAGCGAAGCTGCAGGCAATCTCGAAGACCGGCTATGACGAGCGCATCTTCATTCGCGGCGACAAGTCGACGGATTATGGCACCGCCATGAAGGTCATGGCCCGCATTTCGGCGGCCGGCTACAAGAACATCGGCCTGGTTTCGCTGCAGGAACAGGATCAGTAAACGCCAAATGCGGACCGGCCTCACCTCATCGGTCATCTTGCATGCGGTGGCGCTGGCCTTCGGGCTGTTCACGCTGTCCTCGCCGCCCGCCATGCCGGCTTCCGACGTGGAGTCCGTCGCGGTCGACATCGTGCCGATGGAAGCGATCGCGCAGACGCTGCAGGGCGACAAGAAAGCGGTCATGCATGACAAGCCGGCGCCGTTGCCGACCAGGCGCCCGGATATCGTCCCCGACGCGCAGAAGGTCGGCGAGAACAGCGTCGACACCGACAAGCCGGTAACCGACGAGGCCAAGCCGAAGCCGGTCGAGAAGACATCCGCGCCGCCCCCGGCGCCGACGCCGACCGAGAAGCCGGCGGTCGAGGACGTGCCGAAGCCGCAGGAAAAGCCGAAGCCGACCCCGGCGACCGAAGTCGCGCCGACGCCGACACCTAAGGAAGAGGTCAAGCCCGAGCCGGTCAAGCAGGCGGAGCCGAAGCCGACACCCGCCAAGGAGCCGACGCCAGCGCCGCCGAAGGACACGACCGCCGCCATCCAGAAAGAAGAGGTCAAGCCGGACGCCGTCGCCGAGGCGATCGCCAAGGAGCAGCCGACCGAGGAGGCTAAGCTTCCGGACTCGGCACCCGCCCCTGCAGCGCGGCCAAAGCCGCAGCCCGCTCCCGCCGAGAGCGCCAAGGCGCCGGAACGCAAGGACGCGGAAAAGCCGGTCAAGGAAGCTTCCTCGAAGCCGAAGTCGGATGAAAAGCAGTTCAACGCCGACGAGATTTCAGCACTTCTGGACAAGCAGAAGCCGTCCGGTGGCGGCGCCAAGCGCTCCACCCAGCAGTCGTCGCTCGGCGGCGAGAAGGATCAGGGCCAGAAGCTGTCCAAATCCGAGCAAGGCGCGCTCGAAGCTCAGCTCGGCGGCTGCTGGACCTTGCCCGTTGGACTGGAAGGTTCGGAGAACTTCGTCGTCGTGGTCCGGTTCAATCTCGATACCAACGGCAAGCTCGACGGCCGCCCTTCGATCGAGCAGTCGAGCGGCAACCGGCAGTTCGACGAAAGCGCAGTGCGCGCGGTTCAAAAATGCGACGTGGCCGGCCTGCAGGTTCCAGCCGGCAAGCAGGATATTTGGAACGACATCCGGGTCACCTTCGACCCAAGGGAGATGCTTGGCCTATAGGCCTTGCGTCCGAACCACCAAAGAAGAGAAGCGAGAAGACATGAGATCTTTCCTCAAGCCGCTCCTGACGATTGCTGCCATGGCGCTGGGCATGACGACCGCCGCCACCTTGCCGGCCTGGGCGCTCGTCGAGCTCAACGTCAACAAGGGCAATGTCGAGCCGCTGCCGATCGCCATCACTGACTTCCAGTCCAATGGTGAGCTTGGCGCCCAGATCACGGAGATCGTCACGGCCGACCTCAAGCGCTCCGGCCTGTTCGCGCCGATCGACAAGAGCGCTTTCATCGAGAAGATCTCCGGCCCGGACGCCACGCCGCGGTTCGACGACTGGAAGGTGATCAATGCGCAGGCGCTGGTCACCGGCAGCGTCGGCAAGGAAGCCGACGGCCGCATCCGCGCCCAGTACCGGCTATGGGACACCTTTGCCGGCCAGCAGATGGCCGGGGAGCAGTTCTTCGCCAATGACGCCAATACCAGGCGCGTCGCCCATATCATCGCCGATGCGATCTACGAGCGGCTGACCGGCGAGAAGGGGTATTTCGATACGCGCGTCGTCTTCGTCGACGAATCCGGCGCCAAGAACGCGCGCAAGAAGCGTCTCGCCATCATGGACCAGGACGGCGCCAACGTCCGCTACCTGTCGGACGGCCGTTCGATCGTGCTCACGCCGCGCTTCTCGCCGAACCGGCAGGAAATCACCTACATGTCCTATGAGAGCGGACAGCCGAAGGTGTATCTGCTGCAGATCGAGACCGGGCAGCGCGAGCTGGTCGGCAATTTCCCCGGCATGACGTTCGCGCCGCGCTTTTCGCCCGATGGCCAGAAGGTGATCATGAGCCTGCTGCGCGATGACGGCAACTCCAACATCTTCGCCATGGATCTGAGAAGCCGTTCGACCACGCGGCTCACCGACTCGACCGCCATCGACACCTCGCCCTCCTATTCGCCCGACGGCTCGCAGATCGTCTTCACCTCCGACCGCGGCGGCGGCAGCGGCCGCTCGCAGATCTACGTCATGGGCGCGGACGGCTCCAACCCGCACCGCATCTCGTTCGGCGACGGCGTCTATTCCACGCCGGTGTGGTCGCCGCGCGGCGACCTCATCGCCTTCACCAAGCAGTCGGGCGGCGAGTTCCAGATCGGCGTCATGAAGACCGACGGTTCGGGCGAGCGCATCCTGTCCTCCGGTTTCCAGCAGGAGGGGCCGACCTGGGCGCCGAACGGTCGCGTGCTCATGTTTTTCCGCGACTCCGCCGGCGGGCCGAAGCTGGTCACGGTCGATCTTACCGGCCGCAACGAGCAGCAGATCCCGACCTCGAACTTCGCCTCGGATCCGGCCTGGTCGCCGCTGCTGGAATAGGCAGAGGAACGGAAGAATTTAAGAACGGGGAACTGAAGAACTGAGGAAAATGGAGGACCCGGGGCGCTGGTAAATTTCAGAGATAAGCTGGCCTAATTTCTTCCTTCAATTCCTCAGTTCTTCAGTTCCTCAATTCCCCCTTTTTTCATGTTTTGGCCGCATTTCCGCCTACGGTCGCCGCGCATTGTGAGCCTAGCTAAATCGGCCGAGGACGGCGGCTCGAAACGAAAAATTAACCGTGTTTCTTGAATGCCGGTTAACCCAAACGTGGTTACTGGGTGATCAACGAAATCACTCGAATGCGAAGGAGAGGCGGCATGGGCCGTATCGCAGCACTTACCAGAAATCCGGCGATGATCGCGCTGGTGGCGGCTCTGGCCATCACCGGCTGCGCCTCGAAGAAGACCCCGAACAGCGCCGCCGATCTCGGCCTCAACGGCGCCGGCTCTGCCACGCCCGGCTCGGCGCAGGACTTCACCGTCAACATCGGCGACCGCATCTTCTTCGACACCGACTCCTCGTCGATCCGCGCCGACGCGCAGACGACGCTGTCGCGCCAGGCGCAGTGGCTCAACCAGTACAGGCAGTATGCCATCGTCATCGAAGGCCATGCCGACGAGCGCGGCACGCGCGAGTACAATCTGGCGCTGGGCGCCCGCCGCGCCGCTGCCACCCGCGACTTCCTGGTTTCGAAGGGCGTCGCGGCCAACCGTCTGAAGACGATCTCCTACGGCAAGGAACGCCCGGTCGCCGTCTGCGACGACATCTCGTGCTGGTCGCAGAACCGCCGCGCCGTCACCACGCTCTCGGGCGCCGGTTCCTGACGCGCCGCGCCGGAAATCGATATCGATTTTCGGAAACGCTCATAAGCGCCACAGCGTCCTTGGCGCGTCTGACGACGCGCGGCGCTGTGGGCGGCAAAAATACAACATCGCTGAACGAAAGGCGGCCTCCGAGCCGCCTTTTTCATATGCGACAGCTTGAAACAAAATTTGGCCGAAGTCTCGCGTCCTGCTAAGAGCGCGAGGGCGCTTTATCCCCCTCCGATTTGGAAAGGCGCATCGGGCCAACAGATTTCACGGCGAGAGACATAATGCATTTCAGAACGGTCCTGAGCGGCACGCTTGCGCTGCTGCTCCTATCAAGCATCGCAGGCGTCGCCGCCCCGGCGGACAGCGGGCAATCCTCGGACAGCGGGTTTACTTTCCATCTGCCGACGTTGGGCATTTTCGGCGACAAAAAGAAGACCGAGCAGGCGCAAGTCGCCCAGCAGGACGGCGCCGGCATGACCGGTCTGGAGGATCAGATCCGGCAGATGAACGGCAAGCTTGAGGAACTCAATTTCCAGATCCTGCAAATGCAGGAGCAGATGCGCAAGCAGCAGGAGGACAACGAGTTCCGCTTCCAGCAACTCGAAGGCGGCTCGCAGGGCGCGAAGCCAACGGGCCAGAAGAAGTCGGAGACCGCGCCGCAGGACGGCAGCAGCGGCAACACGAATATGGGCGATGCTGGCGCCGGCGACAGCGGCACCGACACCAACGTCGCAACGGCTCCGGCGACGCAAGCTGCGCCCGGCACGGCTCCGCAGGACGGCGGCGGCAAGAGCGTCGGCGACGTCATCGTCGAGTCTCAGACCGGCGACCCGGGCAAGTTGATCACCGGCGCGCCGCCGAAGACCTTCGGCACCATTACCGTCGACAAGAACGGCAATGTCGTCAATGCCGACCCCGCCCCGCAGGCGGGCTCGCAGACGGAAGCTCCCGCGGCTACGGCAAACGCGCCTGCCGCCGAGACCGGCGGCAAGCCTGGCAAAGGCAAGTCCGGCGGCACGGTCATGGCCTCGCTGCCCTCGACCAACAATCCGGACGAGCTCTACCGCAACTCCTACCAATTCATCCTGTCGGGCGACTATCCCACCGCCGAGCAGGGTTTCCGCGACCATATCTCGCGCTTTCCCAAGGACGCCAAAGCGGCGGACGCGCATTACTGGCTGGGCGAATCCCTGCTTGGCCAGCAGAAATATCGCGACGCGGCGGAGGTTTTCCTGGCCGCCAGCAAGGATTATCCGAAGGCCAAGAAGGCGCCCGACATGCTGCTCAAGCTCGGCGTATCGCTGGTCGGCCTCAAGCAGAACGACGTGGCCTGCGCCACTTTCAACGAGATCGGCAAGCGCTACCCGGATGTTTCCGGCACGCTGAAGGAACGCATCAAGCAGGAAAAGGCGCTGGCCTCGTGCTAGCTTGCGTGTCGTTGTCCCAGAATCGGGACCGCTTTTGGACGACGCGCAGTGATGTTCGATACCGAGACTGACCTTTCGGATCGCCTTTTCCAAGACTTCGACTTCTCCCACGGCGCCGTTGCGGCCGTGTCCGGCGGCAGCGACTCGACCGCCCTTCTTCTTCTGCTCAAGCACCACCTCGACCGTACCCTGCCCGCGGCAAGGCTGCTTGCGGTGACGATCGATCATGGCCTCAGACCAAGCTCGGCAGCCGAAGCGCAAGCTGTCGCCCGGCTTTGCGCCGAGCACGGCATCGCGCATCGCACGCTCGTCTGGTCCGGCCGCAAGCCATCGACCGGCTTGCCGGCCGCCGCGCGCGAGGCGCGCTACCGGCTGCTGGCCGAGGCAGCCGAAGCGGCAGGCATCGGCGCGGTGGTGACCGGACATACCGCCGACGACCAGGCCGAGACCGTGCTGATGCGGCAAGTTCGTGAAGAGGAGGCCCGCGACGAGGATCCACGCGTCGGCCGCGGGCTCGCCGGCATGGCGCCCGCCACGCTCTACGATTGGCGGGTCTGGATCGCCCGCCCGCTGCTCGCCACGCGCCGCGCGGCATTGCGGGAGATGCTGAAGCGTCGCGGCATCGGCTGGACCGAGGATCCGACCAATGTCGACCGGCGCTTCGAGCGGCCGCGCCTGCGCATCTCGCTTGCAGGCAGAGACGGCGAGGCGCGTTTCAAGGAAGCAATCGCGAAGGCCGGACAGGCAGCCGCCGAGCGCGAGAACCTCGGCCAGCGTGCGGCGGCGCTGATCGGCGCCTTCGCTAGCCAGCCGGCTCCGGGGCTTATCCGCCTCGATCGCGATTTCGCAAGTGGTGAGGATAGCGAAGCCGCCGTCTATGCATTTCGCATCCTGCTCGCCGCGGTTGGCGGCGTCACGTTCCTTGTCGACGAGGCGCGTTGCCGGGCGCTGTTCGAGCATCTGCGGTCGGGGACGCTTTGCGCCACATTGTCGCGGACGGTGGTCGACGCGCGCCGCACCGGCGGCATCTTCCTCCACCGCGAGGCCCGCAATCTGCCCGCCGTTCCGGCTGCTGAGCAGGCCTTGTGGGACGGTCGGCGGAGGATCACATTGAGCGACAGGCCGAGCGGGTTGGTGATCGCGCCAGCAGGTCTCGGCGCCGCCAAGCGATTTACCCCGGAAGGCGACGTTCCGGCGAGCTTGCTGCGCAAGGCGCAGGCCGCCGAGCCCGCGCTGTGGCGCGGCGGCGAACGCCTTGATTTGGCTGGCGGCGATGCCGCGCCGCCGGCGATGGCGATCGTTCCTGCGGTGTCGCCCTTCACCCGCTTCCTGCCGTCCTTCGATCTCCGGCCCGCTGCCGCCGTCGCCGCGCTGATCGGCGCGCCGCCGCTGCCGCCGTCGCCTTTTCGCGGCCATGATCGCGGCGGAGCATGGGCGAAAGCTTAACCGAGGCATGCTGTTCTGCTTGGCAAGGGGAGACGCTCTCCCTATGTTAGGCCCAAGCCTCCAATCATCATCGTGGGTCCGCGCGCGGACGCCAACAGGACAATAGATGAATCCGAATTATCGCAACCTCGCGCTCTGGGCGATCATAGCGGTCCTGCTCATCGCCTTGTTCAATCTTTTCCAGACGCCGCAGACGCGCGGCGCTTCGAGCGAGATTGCCTATTCGCAGTTCCTGCAGGATGTCTCTTCCGGCCGGGTCAAGAGCGTGACGATCGCCGGCGCCCGTATCTCGGGCAACTACACGGACAACGCCAACGGCTTCCAGACCTATTCGCCGGGCGATCCGTCGCTGGTCTCCAGGCTGCAGGACAAGAACGTCACCATCAACGCGCGGCCTGAAAGCGACGGTTCGAACTCGCTGTTCGGCTATCTGATCTCGTGGCTGCCGATGATCCTGATCCTCGGCGTGTGGATATTCTTCATGCGCCAGATGCAGTCCGGCTCCGGCCGCGCCATGGGCTTCGGCAAGTCGAAGGCGAAGTTGCTCACCGAGGCGCATGGCCGCGTCACCTTCCAGGACGTCGCCGGCGTCGACGAGGCCAAGGAGGACCTGGAGGAGATCGTCGAGTTCCTGCGCGATCCGCAGAAGTTCCAGCGGCTCGGCGGCAAGATCCCGCGCGGCGTGCTGCTGGTCGGCCCTCCCGGAACCGGCAAGACGCTGCTCGCCCGCTCCGTCGCAGGCGAGGCCAACGTGCCGTTCTTCACCATCTCCGGCTCGGATTTCGTCGAGATGTTCGTCGGCGTCGGCGCAAGCCGGGTGCGCGACATGTTCGACCAGGCCAAGAAGAACGCCCCCTGCATCATCTTCATCGACGAAATCGACGCCGTCGGCCGCCATCGCGGCGCCGGCCTCGGCGGCGGCAATGACGAGCGCGAGCAGACGCTGAACCAGCTGCTGGTCGAGATGGACGGCTTCGAGTCCAACGAAAGCATCATCCTGATCGCCGCCACCAACCGGCCCGACGTGCTCGACCCGGCGCTGCTCAGGCCGGGCCGCTTCGACCGCCAGGTGGTCGTGCCGAACCCCGACATCGTCGGCCGCGAGAAGATCCTCAAGGTGCATGTGCGCAACGTGCCGCTGGCGCCCAATGTCGACCTCAAGGTCATCGCGCGCGGCACGCCCGGCTTCTCCGGCGCCGACCTGATGAACCTGGTCAACGAATCCGCGCTGATGGCGGCGCGTCGCAACAAGCGGCTCGTCACCATGGCCGAGTTCGAGGACGCCAAGGACAAGATCATGATGGGCGCCGAGCGCCGCTCGTCGGCGATGACGCAGGCCGAGAAGGAGCTGACCGCCTATCACGAGGCAGGCCACGCCATCCTGGCGCTCAACGTGCCGACGGCCGATCCGCTGCACAAGGCGACCATCATCCCGCGCGGCCGCGCGCTCGGCATGGTCATGCAGCTGCCGGAAGGCGACCGCTATTCGATGAGCTACAAATACATGATCTCGAGGCTGGCGATCATGATGGGCGGCCGCGTCGCCGAGGAGTTCAAGTTCGGCAAGGAGAACATCACCTCCGGCGCCTCCTCCGACATCGAGCAGGCGACCAAGCTGGCGCGCGCCATGGTCACGCGCTGGGGCTTCTCCGACAAGCTCGGCCATGTCGCCTATGGCGACAACCAGGAAGAGGTCTTCCTCGGCCATTCGGTGGCGCGCCAGCAGAACATCTCGGAAGAGACCGCGCAGATCATCGACGCCGAGGTGCGCCGGCTGATCGACGATGCCTATTCCACCGCCAAGACCGTGCTGACCAAGAAGAAGAAGGACTGGATCGCGCTGGCCGAAGGGCTGCTCGAATACGAGACCCTGACCGGCGAGGAGATCAAGCAGCTGATCGCTGGCCACAAGCCCGCCCGCGACCTTGGCGACGACACGCCGCCCAGCCGCGGCTCGGCTGTGCCGAAAGCCGGCACCGGCGGCCGTCGCAAGAAGGGCCCCGAGCCCGAAGGCGGCATGGAGCCGCAGCCGCAGGGCTAAGGCTCGATCGAAAACGAAACATAAAAAACGACGCCGCGGCTCAGACCGCGGCGTTGTTGTTTGGGAGGTCACAGACGATTGGCGAGTCGCTCGCGGACCGCACCTGCAAGATCGGCGTCCGGCGCAAGCGCCAATCTTCCTTCTGGCTCATCACGCTTCTGGCCTCGCATGGCACCCCGAACCTCCCGCGCAAAACGCACGAAACTGTTCGCGATGTCTTCGCACACCTGTTCGCGATGTCCTCAGTCCATATAGGGGGAGATTGGTAGCTTCGCCGGCGGGGGTTCTTTTGCGACGCCGATATGCCTCTTTAAGCGCGTCCAACGAAAAAGCCCGCGCATCTCGCGATGCGCGGGCCTTGGTCTTGGAGGTAAGCGCTGAGCGATCAGCTCTTCAGCTTGGCGTTGCAGAGGCTGTAGAAGCCGCCGCCCTTCTGGATCCACCGCAGGCCGTTCAGCGTGTTGGCGTCCTTGTTGGCATAGTACTGCTCGAGGCAAGTGTGCATGCGGGCCTTGGCCGGCGTCTCGTTGGCGAATTTCGGCGAGATGGCGGTCGGGAAGGTCACGCCCTTCGGCGCAGCGACGCTGGGCTTTGCCGGTTCCTTGGTGAAAGTCGCCTCGGTCGGAGCCGGCACGGTGTCGTCGTCGTCGCCGGCGCCGCATTCGGCCTTGCGGAAGTCGTTCCACTTCATGCCGTTGAGCTTGTTGGCGGTCTTGGCAGCCTGGTACTTGCTGCTGCATTCGGCCATGGTCAGGCCCTTGGCCGAACCACCGTCAGCGGCAGCGGTGGAAGTCTTGCTGGCGGCAGGTTTGGCGGTTGCCGCAGCAGTGGCGCCGGGGCCGCATTCAGCCCTGCGGAAATCGTTCCACTTCATGCCGTTCAGCGTGCCGGCCGCCTTAGCGGCCTGATACTTGGTGCTGCATTCCTTTGCGGTCAGGCCCTTGGCCGTGTCGTCCGAGGCAGCTGCCGTCTTTGCCTTCTTGGTGTCAGAAGCCTTGGTCTCGGTCGCAGCCTTGGTCTCAGTCGCCGCCTTGGTGTCGGTCGCCGCCTTGGTGTCGGTCGCGGCGGAAGCGTCGCTGCCGCACTGGGCCTTGCGGAACTGGTTCCAGGTCTGGCCATTGAGCGTTCCGGCGTCCTTGGCCGCGTTGTACTTGGTGCTGCACTCGGCCATGGTCAGCGCGTTGGCCGGCGCCGCCAGGAACAGGGTTGCGACGGCGATGCCCGTCAATGTTGCAAGTCTATGAATAAGCATGGCGTTTTTCTCCCTTGCTGCCGCCAAATGGTGCCTATACCAAATCAATAGCTCTCAACTTCGGGCTGCGCCAGATGCTTCCCGCGCGGATGCCCTCACAAAGTGTGTTCCTGCCGACAAGGTGCTAAATTGCTGGCGCTCGGTTCGAGCAAATAAGGTTTTTCCAACCATGTCGGGCGGAAAAGCTGTCTGGGCTTCTATATTCCCGCTACAACGAGAGGTCGTGGCAGGCTGCCGAATCACTTGACCGGTCCGCGACAATGATTTTCTAAGGAATGGTAATATATAATCACGAAACGTGATGATCGGATGCGGCCCAAATCTGGCAATACGGGCGGCTGAAACCGACGGGGACTTTGGCAGGTATGGCAGGGCAGTATTTCGGCACCGACGGCATTCGCGGACGCGCCAACAAGTTTCCCATGACGGCCGAGGTGGCCATGCGGGTGGGTATGGCCGCCGGCCTTTCTTTCCAGCGGGGCAACCATCGGCACCGCGTCGTGCTCGGCAAGGACACGCGGCTTTCCGGCTACATGATCGAGAACGCGATGGTGTCAGGCCTGTGCGCCGCCGGCATGGACGTGTTCCTGCTCGGGCCGATTCCGACACCGGCGGTCGCCATGCTGGTGCGCTCGCTGCGCGCCGACATCGGGGTGATGATCTCGGCCTCGCATAACCCCTATTACGACAACGGCATCAAGCTGTTCGGCCCCGACGGCTATAAGCTCTCCGACGAGATCGAGGAGCGAATCGAAGGCATGCTCGACAAGGACATCGAGTTGTCGCTTGCCGATTCCGACGGGCTGGGGCGTGCCAAGCGCGTCGACGGCGTCCACGACCGCTATATCGAATTCGCCAAGCGCACGCTGCCGCGCTCGATGTCGCTTTCCGGGCTTCGGATCGTCGTCGATTGCGCGAACGGCGCCTCCTACAAGGTGGCGCCGGAGGCGCTGTGGGAGCTCGGCGCCGAGGTGGTCGCCATCAATGTCGAGCCGAACGGCTTCAACATCAACAAGGAGTGCGGCTCGACCCATCCGGCCGGCCTGCAGAAGAAGGTGCACGAGGTGCGCGCCGATATCGGCATCGCGCTCGACGGCGACGCCGACCGTGTGGTCATCGTCGACGAGAACGGCGCCATCGTCGACGGCGACCAGATCATGGCGCTGATCGCCGAGTCCTGGCACCAGAGCGGACGGCTGGCCGGCGGCGGCGTCGTCTCGACGGTGATGTCCAATCTCGGTCTCGAGCGTTTCCTTGGCGACATGAAGCTGCAGCTGCACCGCACCAAGGTCGGCGACCGCTATGTCGTCGAGCACATGCGCGCGCACGGCCTCAATGTCGGCGGGGAGCAGTCCGGCCATATTGTGCTGTCCGATTTCTCGACCACCGGAGACGGCCTGGTTTCGGCGCTGCAGGTGCTGGCCTGCATCAAGCGGCAGAACCGGCCGGTCAGCGAGCTGTCGAAAAAGTTCGAGCCGGTGCCTCAGCTTCTGAAGAACGTCCGCATCTCCGGCGGCAAGCCGCTGGAGGAGGCGCCGGTCAAGGCAGCCATCGAGGAAGGGCGCAACCGCCTGGGCAAGGCCGGCCGCCTCGTTATCCGACCGTCCGGCACCGAGCCGCTCATCCGCGTCATGGCCGAAGGCGACGATCCGCAGCTGGTCGAGGCCGTCGTCAACGAGATCGTCGGCATCATCTCGGATACCCGCAGCGCCGCCTGATCGCCGCCGCAAAGCGGACGATCGCATCTGCAAGCCCGCCGCCAGGCGGGCTCAGACTGCTGACAAACCCCTGGCGTTTGCCGGGGGTTTTTGATTCACTGGGTCATGTTGAAGCGACCCGCCCCTGAACAGACCGCGCTTGAGATGGTGACGTTGGATCAGCTGGTTCCGGCCGATCATCTGTTGCGCAAGATCGATCGATCGATCGACTTCTCGTTCATCCACGGTCTGACGGCGCCATTGTACTGCGCCGACAATGGCCGCCCGCCGCTGGACCCGACCTTGATGTTCAAGGCGCTGTTCATCGGCTACCTGTTCGGAGTGCGCTCGGAGCGGCAATTGGTGCGCGAGATCGAGGTCAATGTCGCCTACCGCTGGTTCCTGCGGCTGAAGCTGACCGACAAGGTGTTCGACGCCTCGACGCTGTCGCAGAACCGTCGTCGGCGCTACCAGGACGAGACGATCGCGCAGGCGATCTTCGACCGCATCGTGGAGCAGGCGATCCTTGCGGGGCTGGTGGACGGGACGGTGCTGTATACCGACAGCACGCACCTGAAGGCCAACGCCAACAAGGGCAAATACGACCTTGCCATGGTCGCCAAGTCGCGTGCCGACTACTGGGGCGAGCTCGACCGCGCCATCGAGACGGAACGGGCGCTGCACGGTCAGAAGCCGCTGAAGCAGAAAGAGCGCAAGCCGCCGGTCAAGCAGACCAAGGTCTCGCGCGCCGATCCGGAGGCCGGCTACATGGTGCGCGAGGGCAAGCCGAAGGGCTTCTTCTATCTCGATCACCGCACGGTGGACGGTCGTTGCGGCATCATCACCGATACCTTCGCCACGCCGGCCAACATGCATGACTCGATCGTCTATCTTGGCCGGCTCGACCGCCAGGTGGAGCGCTTCGGCTTCGTTGTGGCGGCGGCGGGGCTGGATGCCGGCTATGCCACGCCAGGCATCGCCAAGGGGCTGGAGGACAGGAACATCCGGGGCGTCATCGGCTATCGCAACCCGACCCCGCCAAGGCCCGGCAAGATGAGGAAGAGCGCCTTCGTCCATGAACCGGATCGGGACGGCTATCGTTGTCCGCAGGGCCAGTTGCTCACCTACGCCAGCACCGATCGCGGCGGGTATCGTCATTACAGAAGCGATCCGGCCATCTGCCGCGACTGTCCGCTGCTGGCCTCCTGCACCTCAAACGCCAAGGCCGAGCGCACCATCACACGCCATGTCTGGCAGGATCAACGCGAGCGCGTCGATGCCAACCGGCTCACGGCTTGGGGCAAGGCCATCTACCGGCGTCGCAAGGAGACGGTCGAGCGATCCTTCGCCGATGCCAAGCAGCTGTTCGGCCATCGCTACGCCCGCTTCCGAGGGCGAACCCGCGTCGCCTGCCAGTGCCTGATCGCAGCCGCCGCCCAGAACATGAAAAAGATCGCAATCAGCCTCTGGCCAAAGCCCAAACCGGTCCTCGCCTGAGGCCAAATCTGCGTCGGCGGCCTCCTGACATCCGCTCCCGCCACCAATTTCCCAAGCGCAATCAATCTGCAAAACAAAACCCCGCCGAAAATCGACGGGGTTCGTCAGCAGTCTGAGCCCGCCGCCAGGCGGGCTTTTTCGCGCGCTCACAACACCCCGGACAACGGAATACCCTCTAAAATTGTAGGCATTCGTGGTTAATCGGTACGGTTAAACGGCTTTTAACCTTTGCAATTCATTATCCACGCCGAGGTTCATCTTCGGGCGATGTCGTCCCGAGGCTTCTTAGGGGTGACAGCATGTTCGATACCGCAAGAATGGCACTGTTTGCCGCGCTGTTGGCGGGAGTGGCCGGACCGGCCCTCGCCGCCGACCTCGGGGAACCACCGCCGGTGGAGGAAGCTCCGCCGCCGGTGGTCGAGGCTCAGCCGATCGACGTCGGCGGCTGGTATATTCGCGGCGACATCGACTACCACAAGTCGACCTTGCGCGGCATCGACTACATTACATACGGGCCACCGCCCGGCACCAACGATTTCGATTTCGGCAAGCTGAAGAGCGGCTTCTCGCTCGGCGGCGGCGTCGGCTACAAGATCAACGATTACTTCCGGACCGATCTGACGGCAGACTATTGGTTCAAGTCGGACTTCAACGGTCAGACCTCGGACCTCGTCACGACATCAACCGAGGTGTCGAGGATGAGCGCGCTGCTGCTGTTGGCCAATGCCTATGTCGATATCGGCACCTATCACGGCATCACGCCTTACGTCGGCGCCGGCATCGGCGGCGCCCACGTCAAGTGGGACACGGTCCACGATCCGAACACCACCGAAACCAACCCGGGTTCGTCCAACTGGCGCTTCGCCTATGCGCTCATGGCCGGCGCTTCCTACTGCCTGACCGACAGGGTGATCCTCGACGCTGGCTACCGCTTCACTCACATCCAGGGCGGGCGCATGTTCGAGTTCGATTCGACGAGTTCCGGGCCGGGGTTCGACCACGGCATCAACACGCATGAGGTGCGCGGCGGTCTGCGCTACCAGTTTGGCGGCAACAATGGGTGCGCTACACCGGTGGCCTACCAGCCTGAGCCGGAGCCGATCTACACCAAGTAGCCGCTTCGAGATCCTGAAATTCTGCCGATCGCCCGGCGCCAGCCGGGCGATTTTCTTTTGTGGGTGGCCGGTAAAACAGCATCGAAATCAATTCGGTAACTCCCTGTTATCCTTAACCGGCACTTAACCACTATGGTTAACAATGCTCCTGAAACGGCAGCTGTGCTCGCGTTCGCGACTGGTGCCAATCTCAGGAGCCGGGGACCATGACATCAAAATCGCGTATCGCACTGGCGCTCGCCGCAATCGTGCTGATGCCGGCGACACAGGCGGTGTCAGCCGACTACGATCCGCCGATCTATGTCGACCAGGCGCCGGACTATCAGCCGGTCGAGGTAGGCTCCGGCTGGTACCTCCGCGGCGACGTCGGCTACGCTTTCAGCCACCCGTTCAAGCATGAGGAAACCTCGTCGGGACCGCTCAACAGCTTCAGCGATGAGTCCAGCTTGTTCAGCGGCAGCATCGGCATGGGCTATCACGTCAACGACTACCTGCGGGTCGAGTTGAACGGTGGAATCCTGCCGACCGACAAGTTCGCCGCCCATGACAGACTGGGAGCCACCTGCGACGGGCACACGCTTGTGGACGACGGTTTCGGAACGATCAATTCCGTTGCGACCAGCCAGGCCTGCGACCTTTCCGACAACGCTTCCAACAAGGGCTACAGCATCATGGCCAATGGCTATGTAGACCTGGGCACCTATGTCGGGCTCACGCCCTATATCGGCGGCGGCATCGGGCTCGCCTACAACAAATACTACAGAAGCATCGGCGCGCGCGACTGCGTGGAGGTTCCTACGAACAGCGCCGGCACCGGCGGATTTTTCTGCGACGATCCGGCCGGCTATGAAGGGCAGACCGATACTGCGGCAAAGTTCAATCTGGCCTATTCCATCGGCGCAGGGCTCTCTTACCAGGTCACGAAGAACGTTTCGGTCGATCTCGGCTACGAATACTTGTCCGTCCCAGCGGCGAAATACGTCGCCTATGATGGTGGCGCTTTCAATATCCGCAAGGGCATTGACTATCAGACGGTCAAGCTCGGGCTGCGCTACGATCTTTGGTGAGCGAGAGAACTCGGAAATTGCCGCCGGCGGATCGAGCGGTCCGCCGTTCTTTTTCGTTTCCGGCGCGTGGTGCCGTGAAACAAATATCCCGACAGCGACAAAAACTTTGCTCTTGACGCCGAAAGCCTGAAAGCATATCGCCGTCCGTGGGCCACCCCTCCCCAACGAGGGGCCACTATCTGGAAGGATAGACCACGATGACGACGTTTACCAAGCCCGGACTCCGTCCGGCAAACCCCAATTTCTCCTCAGGTCCCTGTGCAAAACGCCCCGGCTGGTCGGTTGAGGCGCTGGAAGCTGCTGCGCTCGGACGCTCCCACCGCGCCAAGATCGGCAAGGGCAAGCTCGAACAGGCGATCGAGCTGACGCGCGAAATCCTCAAGGTCCCGGCCGGCTACCGGATCGGCATCGTGCCGGCATCCGATACCGGCGCGGTCGAGATGGCACTGTGGTCGCTGCTTGGCGAGCGCGGCGTCGACATGGTCGCCTGGGAAAGTTTCGGTTCCGGCTGGGTGACCGATGTCGTCAAGCAGCTCAAGCTCGCCGATGTGCGCAAGTTCGAGGCCGACTACGGCGTATTGCCGGATCTGACGCAGATCGATTTCGAGCGCGACGTGGTCTTCACCTGGAACGGCACGACCTCCGGCGTGCGCGTGCCGGACGGCGATTTCATTCCGACCGACCGCAAGGGTCTCACCATCTGCGACGCCACCTCGGCGGCGTTCGCGCAGCGGCTCGACTTCGATAAACTCGACGTCGTCACCTTCTCCTGGCAGAAGGTGCTGGGCGGCGAGGGCGCGCACGGCATGCTGATCCTCAGCCCGCGCGCCGTCGAGCGGCTGGAAACCTACAAGCCGGCCTGGCCGCTGCCGAAGATCTTCCGCCTGACTTCCGGCGGCAAGCTGATCGAGGGCATCTTTAAGGGCGAGACCATCAACACGCCGTCGATGCTGTGCGTCGAGGACTATCTCGATGCGCTTCAATGGGCGAAGTCGATCGGCGGCCTGGAAGCGCTGATCGCCCGCGCCGACGCCAACGCCGCGGTGCTGGACCGGTTCGTGGCCAGGTCGTCGTGGCTCGGCCATCTGGCCGTCGATCCGGCGACGCGCTCAAACACTTCCGTGTGCCTGTCCTTCACCGATCCGGACGTGGCGGCGCTCGATGCCGACGGTCAGGCGGCTTTCGCCAAAGGTATCGTCTCGACGCTCGACAAGGAAGATGTCGCCTACGACATCGGCTCCTACCGCGACGCGCCGCCCGGCCTTCGCATCTGGTGCGGCGCGACCGTCGAGACCTCCGATCTCGAAGCACTGCTGCCCTGGCTCGACTGGGCCTTCGCCATGCAGAAGGCGTCGCTGAAAGCGGCCGCCTGAGTCAATTCGCGGCGGCCTTCGGGCCGCCGATCCCAAACGGATCAATCCCATTCTTCAAGGAGGCCGCCATGGCGCCCCGCGTTCTCGTCTCGGATAAACTTTCAACCACCGCCGTGCAGATCTTCAAGGACCGCGGCATCGAGGTCGACTACCTGCCCGATCTCGGCAAGGACAAGGAAAAGCTTCTCGAAGTGATCGGCCAGTATGACGGCCTCGCCATCCGCTCGGCGACCAAGGTCACCGAGAAGCTGATCAATGCCGCCACCAGGCTCAAGGTCGTCGGCCGCGCCGGCATCGGCGTCGACAATGTCGACATTCCGGCGGCGAGCCGCAAGGGCATCATCGTGATGAACACGCCCTTCGGCAACTCGATCACCACGGCCGAGCATGCCGTTGCGATGATCTTCGCGCTGGCGCGCCAAATCCCGGAGGCCAACGCCTCGACCCATGCGGGAAAATGGGAGAAGAACCGCTTCATGGGCGTCGAGATCACCGGCAAGACGCTGGGCGTGATCGGCTGCGGCAATATCGGCTCGATCGTCGCGACGCGCGGCGTCGGCCTGAAGATGCATGTCGTGGCTTTCGATCCGTTCCTGTCGGACAGCCGCGCTGAAGAGCTCGGCGTCGAGAAGGTCGAGCTCGACGAGCTTTTCGCGCGCGCCGACTTCATAACCTTGCACACGCCGCTGACCGACAAGACGCGCAACATCATCGATGCGGCCGCGATCGCCAAGATGAAGGACGGCGTGCGCATCATCAATTGCGCGCGCGGCGGGCTGGTCGTCGAGGCCGACCTGGTCGCGGCACTGAAGAGCGGCAAGGTGGCCGGCGCCGGCGTCGATGTTTTCGAGGCCGAGCCGGCGGAGAACAATCCGCTGTTCGGCATGCAGAATGTCGTGGCAACCCCGCATCTCGGCGCCTCGACCACCGAGGCGCAGGAGAACGTTGCGCTGCAAGTGGCCGAGCAGATGGCCGATTACCTGATCAAGGGCGCCGTTTCCAACGCCATCAACATGCCCTCGATCACCGCCGAGGAAGCGCCCCGACTGAAACCCTTCGTCAAGCTGGCCGAGGTGCTCGGCGCCTTTGTCGGCCAGGTCACCGAAGATCCGATCAAGGAGGTGGAGATACTGTTCGACGGCTCGACCGCGACGATGAACACGCGCGCGCTGGTGAGCGCCACTCTTGCCGGCCTGATCCGGCCGCAGGTCTCCGACGTCAACATGGTGTCGGCGCCGATCATGGTGAAGGAGCGCGGCATTATCGTCGCCGAGGTCAAGCGCGACAAATCTGGCGTCTTCGACGGCTACATCAAGCTCACCGTCAAGACCGAGCATATGACGCGCTCGATCGCCGGGACCTGCTTCTCGGACGGCAAGCCGCGCTTCATCCAGATCAAGGGCATCAACCTCGATGCCGAGGTCGGCCAGCACATGCTCTACACGACCAATGCCGACGCGCCCGGCATCATCGGCCTGCTCGGCACCGTCTGCGGTGAGAACGGCGTCAACATCGCCAACTTCCAGCTCGGCCGCAACCGGCCGGGCGGCGATGCGATCGCGCTGCTCTATCTCGACGCACCCTTCCCGGAAAGGGTGCTCGATCAACTGCGGGCGCACCAATCGATCGATTCGGCCAAACCGCTGCACTTCGATGTCGGCGCCGCCTGAAAGATCATGCCCCGCATGCTTCGGCATGCGGGGCATTTCCCCTACAGAACGGCCCTGCTGCCACTGTATTCGGCCAGCGCGATGCCTCCGAGCACGAGCGCAAGCGCAAGACCCTGATAGAATTGGAACTGCTCGCCGACGATCAGCACCGAAAGCAGGGTGCCGAAGATTGGCACCAGATTGATGAACAGTCCGGCGCGATTGGCGCCGATCAGCTCGTTGCCCTTGATGTAGAAGATCTGCGAGACGACGGACGCGCCGAGCGCGGTGTAGAACGCGACCGCCCATCCTCGCGCGTCCGGGACGATGACGCGGCCCGCCGCCACTTCCCAGACAAAGAACGGCACCGAGGTCAAAAGCGCGGCGAGCGACAGAGCCAGCATGAAGCTTTGCCAGCGAACGGCCGGCTTCAGGCGCAGCCCCACCGAATAGAGGCTGTAGCAGAGGACCGCGACCAGCATGATGGCGTCGCCGAAATTGAGCTCGAGCTTCAGCAGCTGACCGAGGTCGCCATGGCTCGCGGTCAGGGCGACGCCGAGGATGGTGAGCGCGACGCCGACGATCTGCAGGCGCTGCACGTGCAGCCTAAACAGCACGAAGTTGGCGAGGATGATGACGATCGGTATGGCGGCCTGCTCGATCGAGACATTGATGGCGGTCGTATAGTTCAGCGCCGTGTAGAAGATGACGTTGAACACCGTGAAGCCGCAGGCGCCGAGGCCGGCGACCAGCAGCCAATGCCGGCGCAGTTCAGGCCAATCCTCGCGAAACGTCCGCCAGCCGACGGGCAGCATGATCAGCACCGCCAGCACCCAGCGCAGGAAAACCAACGTCATCGGCGACACATGGCCGACGGCAAGCTTGCCGGCCACGGAATTGCCGCCCCACAGCAGCATGGTGGAGAGCAGGAACAGATAGGCGGCTCGATGCATCGCTTAATCCTGGACCGGCAGGCGCGGTGGAAGAAGGATGCCGGCCTATTGCGATGGCGAGGCCAAGTAAATGATGCGAAAGCCGGAATTTGTTGTGCCTGGTTTGTTGTGCCCTGGGTGGTTTCGGGGACAAAGAAGGGGTCGCATCGGCCTGCACATGAGGCTATAGAGGCCTGTCGTTTCAAGCCGCCAAGGCGGCATCTCAAGGGAAAAGAACATGGCCAATGTGGTGGTCGTCGGCTCGCAGTGGGGCGACGAAGGCAAGGGCAAGATCGTCGACTGGCTGTCGGAGCGCGCCGACGTGGTCGTGCGCTTCCAGGGCGGCCACAATGCAGGTCATACCCTGGTCGTCGACGGCAAGGTCTACAAGCTTTCGCTCTTGCCGTCCGGCGTGGTCAGAGAGGGCAAGCTGTCGATCATCGGCAACGGGGTGGTCTTCGATCCGCACGCCTTCGTCGCGGAAACAAAGAAGCTCAAGGAGCAGGGCGTGGAGGTGACGCCCGAACGCCTGAAAATCGCCGAAAACACCGCGCTTATCCTGTCGCTGCACCGGGAGCTGGACGGGTTCCGCGAAGACGCCGCCTCGAATTCCGGAACCAAGATTGGCACGACCCGCCGCGGCATCGGCCCCGCATATGAGGACAAGGTGGGCCGGCGTGCGGTGCGGGTGATGGATCTGGCGGATTTGGAAACGCTTCCCCTGAAGGTCGACAGGCTGCTCACGCATCATAATGCGCTGCGCCGCGGGCTCGGCCATCCGGAAGCGACCCAGGAGGCGATCATGCAGGAGCTGACCTCGGTGGCCGGCGAGATCCTGCCTTACATGGACCGCGTCTGGAAGGTGCTCGACGACAAGCGCCGCGCGGGTGCGCGCATCCTGTTCGAGGGCGCGCAAGGCACGCTGCTCGATATCGACCACGGCACCTATCCCTTCGTCACCTCATCCAACACCGTGGCAGGGCAAGCGGCCGCCGGCTCCGGCACCGGCCCCAGCGCGATCGGCTATGTGCTCGGCATCACCAAGGCCTATACGACGCGCGTCGGCGAAGGGCCGTTCCCGACCGAGCAGAAGAATGAGGTCGGCGAGTTCCTCGGCACGCGCGGCCACGAATTCGGCGTCGTCACCGGCCGCAAGCGCCGCTGCGGCTGGTTCGACGCCGTGCTGGTGCGCCAGGCGGTGGCCGTCAACGGCATCAAGGGCATCGCGCTCACCAAACTCGACGTGCTCGACGGGCTGGACGAGATCAAGGTCTGCACCGGCTATCGCCTCGATGGCGAGTTGATCGACTATCTGCCGGCCAGCCAGGGCGCCCAGTCGCGCGTCGAGCCGGTCTATGAGACGCTCGAAGGCTGGAAGGGAACGACGGCCGGCGCCAGGAGCTGGAACGATCTGCCGGCGCAAGCCGTCAAATATGTCCGCCACATCGAGGAGCTGATCGGCGCCCCGGTTGCACTGCTTTCCACCAGCCCGGAGCGGGACGACACGATACTTGTGACCGATCCGTTTCAAGACTAGTTTCACAGCGCTTCCAGGCGCTACGGCTGATTTGCGGCCGGCCCGGGAAAGAATTGCAGGTCGACTGACGCATGGCAGATTTCGTTGGTGTTCTGAAAAAACAGCTTGCGAAGCACAGCGAGCCCTCGCCCGAGTTGCGCAAGCGGATTTACGAGAATGCTCGTGAGATGCTGGCGAAGAAACTCGCGAACTATTCTCCGCCGTTGTCGGCCGAGGTCATCAGCAAGCAGAAACGTTCGCTCGAAGATGCCGTCGCCAGCGTCGAGCGCGAGTATGCCAAGCCTGCTCCGGCGCCCAAGCCGGCTCCAGCGGAAGATCCCCTGGCGGAGCTGGAACATATTTTTTCCTCGATCGACCGCAACAAGAACCAGCCGAGCCACGTCCGGCAGCCGTCGGTGGCGAAGCCCGAACCTGCCAAGCCGGAGCCCTTCAAGCCGGAGCCCTTCAAGACGGCGCCCGCACCGGCGCCGGTGAAGGCGGAACCGAGCTGGCAAGGCGCAGCAAAGACGGAACCAAGCTGGCAAGGGGCAACGAAGACTGAGCCCGGCGGCTGGCACAAGGTGCCCGCGGCACCGCCGCCCATGCCCTCGCCGCGCGAGGACGATGTCGGCCTGCCCGGGATGAACGCCGCCGAACCGGACGAGGACAGCGATGTCTTTGCCAATGACGAGCAGCCGGCCGATACTTTCCAGCGGCTGCGGCCTGCGCCGCGCAAGCGCAGCTATGGCGGGTTGATTGCTGCCGTTGTCGCATTGCTGGTGCTGGCCGGCGGCGGGTTCGGCGTTTGGCTGAACAAAGATGCGTTCAGCTCCATGCTCGGCTTAAAGGGCGGCAGCAGCCAGACCGTCTCGACCGAGCCTCTGGTCAAGCCTGCCCCCCCGACAAAGCCGACCGCCGAGACGGCGGCCGCGCCGCCGGCTGCGGGCAATAACGCGGCTGCAGCCAATGAGCCGGCCGAAACGGCGAAATTCACCCAGCGGCTGACGCCCGAGGGCAAGGAAGTAGATCCTGGTCCGGCCGGCGGCCAGAGCACCATCGGCGAGGGCGAATCCGTCGCCGCGCTGACCACGCCGCCGCCAGCCGCGCCTGGGATGACGCCGGCGCCCGCCGCCGGCACGCCGCCCGCCGCGCCAACTCCGGCCGCGACCCCGCCCGCCGCCGACACTCCGCCGGCTGCGCAAACCCCGCCAGCGAGCCCGCCTGCCGGGACCACGCCGTCGGCGCCCGCCGGTGCCGCCGCCAATCCGCCCGCGCCGGCCGCCGGAACCACGCCTCCGGCCGCGGCGGCCACTCCGCCTGCCGCTGGCACGACTCCGCCACCCGCGTCCGGGACTGCGCCTGCGACGGCCCAAGCGACCGTGCCGGTCGGCCAGAAAGCGATCTTCTATGAGGAGCGCACCAGCACCCAGCAGGGAACCGCCGAGCCCGGCAGCATCGTCTGGTCGTTGGTGCAGGAATCGCCGGGCGGCGACCTGCCGCCGGAGCCGGCGATCCGCGCCGAGGCGACGATACCCGGCAAGGACATCCAGCTGCGCATGACCATCCGGCGCAATACCGACCAGACGCTGCCGGCCAGCCACATCATCGAGATGATCTTCCTGACGCCGGAAGGGTTTGACGGCGGCGGCGTCGACAACATCCTGCGCATCGCCATGAAGAGCTCGGAACAGGACGCCGGCAGCCCGCTGATCGGCATCCCGGCCAAGATCGCCGACGGCTTCTTCCTCGTCGCCCTCAACGACACCAAGGCCGACGAGGACGCCAACCTGACGCTGCTCAGGGGGCAGGCCTGGATCGACGTGCCGGTGGTCTACAAGACCGGACGCCGTGCCCTGCTCACCATGGAAAAGGGCATTCCGGGCGAGAAGGTTTTTGATGAGGCGCTGAAGGCCTGGGCGACGAAGACGTCCGGTTGAGGCCGAGCGGCTCAGAAGCCCTGAAACAGCATGTCGAGCGCTGCAACGATCTCGTCGTGATGCTTCGCGAGGTTGAAACGGTTTTCCCCGAGTTCCGTCGCAGCCCCCGTAGCGATCAGATGGGTGGCCATGACCAGCTTGCGTCCATTGATTTCGAAGACCGGATGCAGCTTCCGCATTGGCGGCGGCGCCGACGCGAGGGGCAAAAGCGGAACGACGACGCGCGTCTTGAAATTGTCGAGCAGGTCGGATTGAACCTCGAGGACGTAGCCGCCTTCGATGCCGCTGGCGGCAAAGGCGTCATAGCGCGCCATCAGAACGCCTATGCTCCTTGAGCGGAACGCCGTACGTGTCGACATACTCGTTCCAGGCATCCATGGTGGCGCGGTTTTCGAGCTTCCACAGCCGCGTTTTCTCGGCTGCCACGGCTTCTGCGATCCCGGCTTCGGCGGCACGAGATACATTCACGTTGAGCCCCTTGGCTTCCTTCATGAGCTGTGAATCGATCGATAGATTTGCCGGCTGGCGGACCGCATTTGCGGCAATCTTGCGCATGATAGCCTCCGCAACATGCGTATAGAATATGCGCATCACGCGAGTGCTGCAATGGATAGCTTGGACCAGCGCGACCTTCGCGACCGAACCGGCATGGCAAATTCGCCCTCAAATGCTATAGTCGCGCAAGCGGCAGGTCTGACCGGAGACGGCGATGACCAGTGCGAAGATCGACGTTCGTGAGCTGGGTGAAGCCGTTTTCCTGACCGATGGCGGCCTCGAGACCTCGCTTGTTTTTCTGGAAGGCCTCGATCTGCCCTCCTTCGCCGCCTTTCCGCTTCTTGGCGAGGAGGAGGGGCGGACGACGTTGGCCCGCTATTTCCGCCAGTATCTCGACATCGCCGACAAACACGGGGTCGGCTTCGTGCTCGATACTCCGACGTGGCGCGCCAATCCGGACTGGGGCGAAAAGCTCGGCTATTCGAAAGTCGCATTGTCGGGCATAGACATGCAGGCAGTGTCATGGGCGCGGGCGCTGGCTGCGCCCTATGTTGCGCGTGGCATGACCGTGCTGGTCAATGGGGTGGTCGGGCCCCGTGGCGACGGCTACCGCATTGACACAGTCATGACGCCCGCCGAGGCCGAGACCTATCACGGCGATCAGGTCAAGGCGTTCCGCGATGCCAGCGCCGATATGGTCAGCGCCATCACGATGACCTATGCGCAGGAGGCTGCCGGAATAGCCTGTGCCGCGATGGCGGTGGGGCTCCCGTCGGTGATTTCGTTTACCGTCGAGACGGACGGACGCCTGCCTTCGGGGGAGAGCTTGAGAGACGCCATCGAGACCGTTGACGACGAAACGGACGGCGCTCCCGCATATTTCATGATCAACTGCGCACATCCGAGCCATTTCGACGCCGTCCTTGCCGGCGACGGACGCTGGATCAGGCGCATTCGCGGCGTGCGGGCCAACGCCTCAGCCAAAAGCCATGCCGAGCTGGATGCGGCGACCGAACTCGATCCAGGCGATCCTGTCGACCTCGGCCGGCGCTACCGCGCCATGCGCGACCGCTTCGGCCAGATAGCCGTGCTTGGCGGCTGCTGCGGCACCGACAGACGCCATATCGCTGCGATCTGCGAGGCCTGCCTCTGAGCCTTGCCGATAGCGGCTAGCCTTCCATCTCCTCGCGTAGCATCTCCAACTCCAGCCACTCTTCCTCAAGTGAGGCCAGCGTGGTGCGCTCCTTGTCGAGCGCGGCGATGGTCTTCTGGAACGATGCGGGATCGCGCTCGTAGAAGGACGGGTCGGCGATACTGTTCTCCAGCCTTGAGATGGACGCGCTCACCGCCTCGATCTTCTTCGGCAGGGATTCCAGCGCGAACTTCTGCTTGAAGGAGAGCTTCTTGGCCGGGCTTTTAGCGCTGGTCTGTTCGGCCCTGGCCGTCGCTTCGTTCGCTTCAGCCTTCGGCCTTGCCTTGCGCTCCTCCAGCTTCGAGCCGCCGCGTTGCGCCAGCATGTCGGAATAGCCGCCGGCATATTCGATCCAGCGTCCGGCGCCGTTGGGCGCGATCACGCTGGTGACTGTGCGGTCAAGGAAATCGCGATCATGGCTGACCAGGACGACCGTTCCGGCAAAGCCGGCGACCAGTTCCTGCAGCAGCTCCAGCGTCTCCATGTCGAGGTCGTTGGTCGGCTCGTCGAGCACCAAAAGGTTCGCCGGCCGCGCCAGCACCCGGGCCAGCAGCAGTCGCGCCCGCTCGCCGCCTGAAAGCTCGCGCACCGGCGTGCGCGCCTGCTCCGGCTTGAAAAGAAAATCCTTCATATAGGAGACGACGTGGCGCTGCTCGCCATTGACCACAAGGTTCTCGCCGCGCCCGTCGGTCAGGTAATTCGCCAGCGTCTCCTGCGGGTCGACGGCCTCGCGCTTCTGGTCGAGTGTTGCGATTTCCAGATTGACGCCGAGCCGCACGGTGCCGGCATCCGGCGGCAGCTCGCCGGTCAGCATCTTGAGAAGCGTCGTCTTGCCGACGCCGTTCGGCCCGACAAGGCCGACGCGATCGCCGCGCTGAATACGGGTCGAAAAGCCCTTGACCACGGTGAGGTCGCCAAAACTCTTCTCGATGCCCTTGGCTTCGATCACCAGCTTGCCGGATTCAGCGGCGTCGCTTGCCACCATCGTCGCCGAACCCTCGGCGCCGCGATGGCTGCGAAAACGCTGGCGCATGGCCTGCAGCTCGCCGAGCCGGCGCATGTTGCGCTTGCGCCTGGCGGTCACGCCATAGCGCAGCCAATGCTCCTCGCGCACGATCTGGCGGCCGAGCTTGTGCTGTTCGCGCTCTTCCTCTTCAAGCACCTGGTCGCGCCATTCCTCAAAGTGCGCGAACCCCTTGTCCAGCCGGCGCGTCTGGCCGCGGTCGAGCCAGACGGTGGCGCGCGAGACGCGCTCGAGAAAGCGGCGGTCGTGCGAGATCAGGATCACGGCCGACGAGGTGCGGGCAAGCTCTTCTTCCAGCCATTCGATGACCGACAGGTCGAGATGATTGGTCGGCTCGTCGAGGAGCAGGATATCGGGCTCCGGCGCCATGACGCGGGCGAGTGCTGCGCGGCGCGCCTCGCCGCCGGAAAGGTCGTTCGGCCGCTCCTCGCCGGTCAGGCCGAGATGCTCCATCAGATAAGTGGCGCGATGCGGGTCGTCGGCCGGCCCGAGGCCGGCTTCGACATAGGCGCGCACGCTGGCGAAGCCATCCATATCGGGCATTTGCGGCAGGTAGCGCACCGTTGCCGAGGGCTGGCGGAATACTTCGCCGTCCTGCGGTTCGATCAGCCCCGCGACGATCTTGAGCAGCGTCGACTTGCCCGAACCGTTGCGGCCTACAAGCGCGATCTTCTCGCCGGCGGAGGCGCTCAGTGCCGCGCCGTCGAGCAGCGGCGTGCCGCCAAAAGTCAGTTTTATGCCATCCAGATTGAGAAGAGGCGGGGCCATGTCAGCTTTCGGGAAGAGGATAGGGGTGGGCGAGCAGCAGCGCCCGGCCACGCTCGAGCGCGATCTCGAGCCGATCCTTGATCTCATTTGATATGGTAAGCGATGAGCCGAACGCCACCTCGACACCGTCCAGCGGCCATTTGGCGCCTGAGACCGTCAGGCCGGCGAGGTCGGAGAAGCCGAGCACCGAGAACAGCGTGCCCTCGGCGTAGTCGAAGCCGGCTTTGCCCGGCAGGATGGGCACGCCCTCCTGGGCGCCGCTGGTCAGCAGCACGGTCGTGCCCGCCTCGGCCAGCCGCACGCTTAGAGCCAAATGCAGAAAGGCATGATCGGCGCGCTTGCCGCCGAAGGCGCCGGCCAGCACCAGGCTGGTGGCGCCGCGCGCCAGCGCCGCGGCAATGGCGAGCTCGCCGTCGGTCATATCCTTCTCGGTCGGGAAAATCTTGCGCGGCACGGCGGCCAGATTCTCCGGCAGGCTCGCCGGCACCGAGTCGAAATCTCCGACCCAGAGCTCCGGCAGCAGGCCAAGCATATCGGCATGGCCGATACCGGCATCGGCGGCGATGATGCGGGAGCCTTCGATCTGGCGATCGAGCCGAGGCGTGCGGACGAGATCGCCGCCAAGCAGGATGGTGAATGTGCCCATGGCCGTCGCCCTTACCAGCCCGGCCAACGAAACGGAAGCGGGCGCGTCCAAACGGAATCGCACTTCGCTACCGCGGTGAACCCTGATGGATGCCCAGGAAACTTCCGCTTGCGCGCCGCATCGGCCGGGCCTATGTCTCGAAATGCTCTAACGGGGTGCCGGACGCTGATTTTGCGAACCGGCTGAGAGGCACAAAGCCAACCCGCTGAACCTGATCCGGTTTGTACCGGCGGAGGGATTAGACGTTTCGGACCATCCGACGCCTCAATTCCTTTAACGCGAACGAAGGAGGCGCCGATGCGCTCGCTATTGTCCAACCTTGTTCTTGCAGTCGGCCTTGTTTCGCTTTTGGCAGGCGGACCTGCCGAGGCTAAAGACAAGCTTACCGTCTACACCTACGAAAGCTTCACCGCCGACTGGGGTCCCGGGCCCGCGGTGAGGAAGGAATTCGAGGCCGAATGCGGCTGCGATCTTGAATTCGTCTCGGTTGCCGACGGCGTGGCACTGCTCAACCGCGTCAAGCTGGAGGGCCCCGGCACCAAGGCTGATGTCGTGCTCGGCCTCGATACCAACCTGACCGCGGATGCCAAGGCGAGCGGCCTATTCGCGCGGCATGGCGCGGTGGCCGATTTGAATGTGCCCGGCGGCTGGAAAGACGACACTTTCGTGCCTTTCGACTACGGCTATTTCGCCGTCGTCTACGACACCGAAAAGCTGAAGACGCCGCCGAAGAGCTTGAAGGAACTGGTCGAGGGCGCCGGCCCCGACAAGATCATCATCCAGGATCCGCGCACTTCGACGCCGGGCCTCGGGCTGCTGCTGTGGGTCAAGTCGGTCTATGGCGACAAGGCGCCGGAAGCCTGGGCCAAGCTGAAGCCGAAGGTGCTGACCGTGACGCCGGGCTGGAGCGAGGCCTATGGTCTGTTCACCAAGGGCGAGGCGCCGATGGTTCTCTCCTATACCACCTCGCCGGCCTACCACATGGTGGCCGAGAACACCGAGCGCTATCAGGCGGCGTCCTTCGAGGAGGGCGAATATCTGCAGATCGAGGTCGCCGGCATCACCAAAACCGGCGCGAAGAACCCGCTGGCGGAAAAATTCATAGCCTTCATGACCGGGCCCAAGTTCCAGGACATCATCCCGGAGACCAACTGGATGTTCCCGGCCGGCAAGACCGACAAGCCGCTCAACCCGGCCTTCGAAAAGCTGGTGAAGCCGACCAAAACCCTGCTGTTCAGCCCGGACGAGGTGGCGGCCAACCGCAAGGCCTGGGTGGATGAATGGCTGGCGGCGATGAGCAAGTAGGACGCAGGATGGCGCTTGAGCACCCCCCTCTGTCCGGCCGGCCATCTCCCCCGCAAAGGGGGAAATTCGCGGTCATCGGTGATTTCGCTAGCCGCCGACGGTGTAGGAAGAGCGGCAAAGCTGCCAATCTCCCTCCTAGAGTGGGAGATGTCCGGCAGGACAGAGGGGGGTGCGACGGAACGTGGCGTTCGCTAGCTCGAGCCAACGTGGTGCAGCGTGCAATCCACGCCGCGCCCTGACCCTCGCATCACCGCCGGCATCATCGCCCTTGTCGCCATCACTTTGCTCATCGGCGGCGCCTTCGCCGGCCTGATCCTCGAAGGCGCGAGCGGTCCGTCCAGCGCTGCCGCGGCCTTCGACAGCTATCTGCTCCGCGTCGCCCGCTTCACGCTTTGGCAGGCGCTGCTGTCGACATTGCTTTCGGTCTTGCCGGCAGTGTTCGTCGGCCGCGCCCTGTCCAGGCAAACGAACTTTCCCGGACGTCGCCTGATCCTGCAGTTGTTCACGGTGCCGCTGGCGCTGCCGGCCATCGTCGCCGCGCTCGGCGTGTTGGCGCTCTACGGCCGTGCCGGTTATTTTGCCGGCATCCTCGGCACGTTCGGCGGTGGGGAATGGCCGGGCATTTACGGCCTTTCCGGCATCCTGGTCGCGCATGTCTTCTTCAACCTGCCATTGGCCACGCGGCTGTTCCTCGAGGCGCTCGGCACCGTGCCGGCCGACCAGTGGCGGCTGGCGAGCCAGCTCGGTATGGACGCTCGGTCGGCCTTCCGGCTGATCGAATGGCCGGCGCTGCGCACGGTGCTGCCGGGGGTCGCCGGGCTGGTCTTCATGCTGTGCATCACCTCCTTCACAATCGTACTGACGCTGGGTGGCGGGCCGGCGGCGACGACGCTAGAGGTCGCGATCTACCAGGCGCTGCGCTTCGATTTCGATCCCGCGCGGGCCGTGACACTAACGTTTCTGCAGATCGTGCTGACCTTCGTCGTGGTCGCCATGCTGACGCGACTCGGCGCCAACACGGTCGGCGATGCGAATCTGCCGGTAGCGCCACGCCGCTATCTTGCGACCAGCACCACCGAGGCGGTGTTGAATGCCGGCCTCATCGTGCTTGCGCTGCTGTTCGTCGCCGCACCGATGGCGGCGACCGTGCTCGCCGGGCTGGAGGCGGATCTCGGCCGGCTGGCCGGCGAGGACGCCGTGCGCCGCGCGACGCTCACCAGCGCCGGGCTCTCCTTTCTCTCGGCGCTGCTTTGCGTGATGCTGTCGCTGTCGCTGGTTGCCGCCCGACGCGCACTGGCCCTGCGGCGCCGCGCGGGCGGCGCCATGTCGCTGCTCGAACACGCCGCCGACACCGGCGCCGGTTTCGTGCTGGTCGTGCCGCCCATCGTGATCGGCGCCGGCTGGTTCCTGGCTCTGCGCAACATCACCGATGTGTTCGCCATCGCACCTGTCATGGTCGTCGCGGTCAATGCGGTGATGGCGATGCCATTTGCCATTCGCGCCGTCCGCCCTGCCTATGACGCGGCGAGCGAGCGCCACGAGCGACTCTGCCTGGCGCTCGGCATTTCCGGCTGGAACCGGCTGCGGCTGGTCGACTGGCCGTCGCTCCGGCGGCCCTTGGCCACCGGCTTTGCGTTCGCCATGGCGCTGTCGCTCGGCGATCTCGGCGTGATCGCGCTGTTCGGCAGCGATTCCGTCCAGACCTTGCCCTATCTTCTACTCGCGCGCATGGGCAGCTACCGGACCGCCGACGCCGCGGGGCTGGCCTTGCTGCTCGGCCTCGTCTGCCTGATGCTGGTTGTCGCCGCCGACTGGCTGGGGCGGGAGGCAAAGGCATGACGAGGGATAATAATGGCATCGCAGCCACGAAGGGCCTGGCCGTCACGTTGGACGGCGTATCCTTCAGCTATGGCGAGGCATCCTTCCGGTTCGATGTCGAATTCGCCGCCGGCAGGATCACCGCCATCATGGGGCCGAGCGGTTCAGGCAAGTCGACGCTGCTCAATCTGGTGGCCGGCTTCGAATCACCCAATGCTGGCAAGGTGCTGATCGGCGGGATCGATGTCGACAATGCGCCGCCCTCGGCGCGGCCGGTGTCGATGGTGTTGCAGGAAAACAACCTGTTCGCCCATCTTTCGGTCGAGGGCAACGTCGGGCTTGGCCGCTCGCCATCGCTCAAGCTCACGGCCGACGACCACCGCGCGGTCGCGGACGCGCTGGGGCGTGTCGGTCTCGCCGGCAAGGAAAAGCGGCTGCCGCGCGAGCTTTCCGGCGGCGAGCGGCAGCGCGTCGCGCTGGCGCGGGTGCTCATACGGGACCGTCCGGTGCTTCTGCTCGACGAGCCTTTCGCCTCGCTCGGCCCGGCGCTGCGCGAAGACATGCTCGATCTCGTGGCCGGCATCCACGCCGAGCGACAGATGACCGTGCTTTTCGTCACGCATCAGCCGCAGGACGCGCGCCGCATCGGCCAACGGATCGCGTTCGTCGACGAGGGCAGGGTCGCGGCAACAGGGTCGGCCGCCGATTTCTTCGACGGTGCTGGACCGGAGGCCTTCCGGCGCTATATCGGCGATCGAGGCGGCAGCGTTGCCGGATGACAACACATTGCCCGGAAGCGGACATAATTTACGGCCAAACCGGCTGCGGGTGATCAGGCGTTTGCTTGCCTTGTCCGGGGGAGTGTGGCTAGGTCCGGCCATGCTGGTCCGGGTGGGCCGTGATTTGCCGCAAGATTACGAAAGGAAGCCGATCTGACAGCCGGCATCGAGAGGGTATGGACTAAGCCGCTGGCGCGATTTTTCGCGATGGCCGGCTTTGCCGTGGCGCTGGCGAGCTGCCAGATGTTCACGCCGCCGGACGTGCAGGAGTCCGGCTTCCAGCCCTCCGACAAGCCGATCACCGTCGACAATGTCGTCGCCAATGCCAGGCTGGCCGAAATGGCCAAAGCGCAGCATCCGCGGATTCTCGCCACCTATGGCGGCGAATATTCCGATCCGAAGCTCGAGCGCATGGTGGCCAAGGTCGTCGGCAACCTGACGGTGGTCTCGGCCAATCCGACCCAGACCTATCGCATCACCATCCTCAACTCGCCCAACGTCAACGCCTTCGCGCTGCCGGGCGGCTATCTCTATGTCACGCGCGGGCTTTTGGCGCTGGCCAACGACTCCTCCGAGCTTGCGGCCGTCATCGCGCATGAGATGGGCCACGTCACCGCCAATCACGGGTTGCAGCGGCAGCAGCTCGAGGCCGAGGAAGGCTTGGCGACCAAGGTCGTCTCCGATGTGCTCGGCGACAGCCCGACCGCCAAGGCCGCTCTCATCCGCGGCAAGCTGAGGCTTGCGCAGTTTTCGCGCAACCAGGAACTGCAGGCCGACGCGATCGGCATCAAATCGATCGGCGAGGCGGGCTATGACCCCTATGCGGCCGGCCGCTTCCTGCAGTCGATGTCGGCCTATGCCGATTTCCGTTCGGTCAGCGGCGCCACGGATGCCAGCCTCGACTTCCTGGCCACGCATCCCAACACGCCGCAGCGCATTGAGCTGGCGCAGCGGCTCGCCCGCAACTTCGGACCGCCCGGCGTCGGCACGCGCGACCGCGATGCCTTCCTCGCCGGCATAGACGGGCTGCTCTACGGCGACACGCCGGAAGAGGGCTATGTGCGCGGCCAGACCTTCCTGCATCCCGGCCTTGGCGTGTCGTTCTCGGTGCCCGAGGGTTTCGTCATCGACAATTCGGCGGCCGCGGTGACCGCGACCGGTCCGGGCGACATCGCCATCCGCTTCGATGGCGTGGCGATCGACAAGTCTGTGTCGCTCACCGACTATATCCGCAGCGGCTGGGTCGCCGGACTGGACGATGCCAGCGTGCGCCAGGAAACGGTCAACGGCAACGAGGCGGCGATGGCGCATGCCAGCGCGCAAGGGTGGCAGTTCGATATCGCGGTCATCCGGGCCGGCGGACAGGTCTACCGGCTGCTGACTGCGGCACCCTCGGCCAGCACCGCGCTGGAGCCGGTCGCGCGCTCCGTCAGCAGCTCCTTCCGCACGTTGAGCGCGGCCGAGAAGGCGGCGCTGAAGCCGCTGCATATCCGGGTGGTCACTGTGCAGCCCGGCCAGAACATGGGCACGCTTGCCGCTCAGATGGTCGGCGTCGACCGAAAGCTCGACCTGTTCCGGGTGCTCAACGCAATGTCGCCGGGCGCGAGCGTGTCGGCCGGCGACAGGGTCAAGATCGTCACCGACAAGTAGGGTCGGCATCCGCGCAAGTGCTTCCGCAACGAATCAGCCGCGCGCTTCTATTCGGTCAAGCCGGGCGCGCGGCTGCCGCAGCAATCAGAGCCCGCCACTGCTGCCGCCTTCAGGGCTGGTCTGGCCGCCGGTGCTGCCTCCGCTGCCCTCACCACTTTGGCCGCCGCCGCCGGACCCTGAATGATCGCCGCTACTGCCGCGCCAGGGCGCCGGTCCGGTATCGGTCTGAGGTGGTTTGACCACTGTCGGGACTGTCACCGTCGGCGTCTTCGGCGCGGGTGTGCGGACAACCTTTACCTTGGTGACTATTTTCGTCACGACCTTCGGCTTGCACACTGCGACCGTTAAGGTGCTGCGCGCGGGAAGGCCGAGAATGCTCATGGAATATGCCTCTTGCCGCGCGATGCCGGCTTTGAGGAAAGCCAAGGCGCGGGCCTCGTCGGCGGGCACGCCGTTGCGGCCATCCTTGAAGATCACGGCGAGATCGTTCATCGCATTGACGTGCCCCATGGCCGCCGCCTTGAGCAGCAGGTCCAATCCCTTGCCGGTATTCTGCTCGACGTCGACACCATTGAACAAGGCTCGCCCCCAAGCGGCCATCGCATAGGGGTCTCCCTTGTCGGATGCTTCTGAATAGAAGCTGATCGCTTTCGCGGAATCCGCGGCCGCTCCTATTCCGGACGAAGCGATATGGCCGAGCTCGAACATGGCGCGGACGTGCCCCCTGTCGGCAGCTTCCTGGATAGCTTTCCTGGCCTCGTCGACCTTGCCGGACGCCAGCAGCGCCCGCCCAAGCTCGTAGCGAAACCGAGCGACGTCGGGGTAGGCCTTCACCGCCGCCCGGCAGGCCTCAGCGGCCTCGCCGGCGATCTCGTTCTGCAAACGGCCGGGCGCGACGCCCTGCAGGTCGAGCGGTGCGCCCGCCGCTTGGTCGCAGGGGTCGACGCTTGGCGACAGCTTCATCATCGCTGCCTTGGACGCGTTGCCGCCGCGGATTTGGAAGCCAATCTGGACCGGAGCAGCCGAGCCGATCTGCGGCTCGTAACGCAAATTATCGACTTCACCGGCCATCAGGCTGGAATCCGGAGACAGGGTCCGGTCCGGCAGCGACAGAGTTCCCGTTGCCGGATAGCTTGCAAGCTTCAGGCTGAGTGCGGGGTCGTTGCTGGGGAAATCGAGCTTCAGCGGAACCGGACCGACGCCAACCGGGATGCTGATATCGCGATTTTCGATCGCCTCGGCGGCGCCGGTGATCTGGCTGCCGCTCTCCGGATCCGGCTGCTTCTGCTTGGCCGTGACCTCCTGACCCTCGGCGTCATCGTGGCGCATCAGCACCACCTCGTCGACCAGCGAGGAATTCTCCCACGGAACCTGCTTGCCGTTGGTGGCTTTGACCACGTCGCGGCGAACCGCCGCCATCACCGTGCGGATTTCCTGGTTGGGCGCCAACGCGTGGCGCGAAAAGGCAGATGAGAACGGGCTGAGGGCACCGCGCCCGTCATAGGCGACCGCGCCTGGCTCGGTGGCGAAGGCAATCAGCGTGTTCAGTGAGCTCTTCACCTGCGCAAGGCCGGCGTCGCCCGCGACGATCAGCTGGTCCCTCAGCCAGTAATCC
The DNA here is from genome assembly GCF_003952605.1 of Mesorhizobium sp. M1A.F.Ca.IN.022.06.1.1. Taxonomy (NCBI): domain Bacteria; kingdom Pseudomonadati; phylum Pseudomonadota; class Alphaproteobacteria; order Hyphomicrobiales; family Phyllobacteriaceae; genus Mesorhizobium; species Mesorhizobium sp. M1A.F.Ca.IN.022.06.1.1. The sequence goes on from NZ_CP034455.1 coordinate 3,583,663, forward strand.
TGGCGGGGGAAAGGATTGTTCCGGCAGGCGTCGAGGATGATCACCTGGATCTTCGCTTTCGAGCGCAATTGCTCCAGCACGTCGTCAAGCTTGATCGCCTGGACCTCGATGTCGGCGGCATCCTTCAGCGACGCGTCGACGGGGATCAGGAAATTCTCGCCCCCGATCTGAAAACCGTGGCCGGAATAGTAGACGACGGCCAGATCCGCACCGTCCGCCGCGGCGAGATAGTTGCGGAACCGCTCCTCGAACTGAAGCTTGGTCAAGTCCTTTGCGACGAACACGTCGAAGCCGGCCAGCCGGAACGTGTTCGCGACGTCCTGAGCATCCTTGTCCGGGTTTTTGAGAGCCGGAATATTTCGGTATTCGGCATTGCCGATGACCAAGGCAACCCTTCGATCGGCGTGAGCCTCGAACGCGGTGAAGCACACGAGAACCAGGGCTGCAAGGAACGCGCAGCATCGCAGCATGGCAAACCCCCATCCGCTAAAGTTGGTGCAGTCAGGAAGACAGTTTACGCCGCGAGGGTCTGTTAAAGAATTCACAATCCATGGCTACGGATGCAGAAAGCCGCCGGGATGGCTGACTGATAGTCTCCTGGCGACTTCGAGTCGCTGCCTTGGCTTTCAGGCGGCTTCCGCCAGGAATTCGGGGTTCTGCTTCACCAGCGCCGCCCGCAGCTTTTCCATGGCGCGGGCTTCGATCTGGCGGACGCGTTCCTTGGAGATGCCGAGCGCCTCGCCAAGCGATTCCAGGGTGGCGCCGTCGTCGCTCAGGCGGCGCTCCTCGATGATGCGCAGCTCGCGCGCATTGAGCGCGCCGAGCGCGCTCTTCAGCCAGACCGCGCGGCGCTCGACGTCTATCGTTTCGCCGACGACCTCGTCGGGAAGGGGATCCTCCGAGACCAGGAAATCCATCCGCTCGGCGGCGCCGTTCTCATCGGCAAGCGGGGTGTTGAGGGAGCTGTCGGGGGCCGAAAGACGCGAATCCATCATCGCCACGTCGGCTTCCGGCACGCCGAGCGCGGCCGAAACCTCGCGGTAAAGCGAGGCATTGGAGAGCGGCTCGGCGCCGTTGGCAAGCCGCGCGCGCAGCCGCCTCAGATTGAAGAACAGCGCCTTCTGCGCGGAGCTGGTGCCGCCGCGCACGATCGACCAGTTGCGCAGGATATAATCCTGCATCGAGGCGCGGATCCACCAGGTGGCATAGGTCGAGAAACGCACTTCGCGGGCGGGCTCGAAGCGGGCAGCCGCTTCCAGCAGGCCGACATGGCCTTCCTGAATGAGGTCGCCGAGCGGCAAACCGTAGTGGCGGAATTTGGAAGCCATCGAAATCACCAGCCGCATATGGGCGACGGTGATCAGATGCAGCGCGTCCTGGTCCTTTTTTTCCCTCCAGCGTATGGCCAGGAGATGCTCCTCGTCGCGCTCGAGATAGGGAGCCTTCATTGCCGCCCGGACCAGTGTCCGTCCTGCCACATCCTCGATCATGCCGGCTCCTTTTGGCGGTCGTTGCACTGGATGACGGTTGAAATGACGTCGCAGCGCCCTACAACAGCCAGCAACGTGCCAGAAGCGCGAATGGTTCCGTAGTGCCGGCGGATGCATATGCCTGCCGAAAACGTTTCTGTTATCGATCCGTGAGGCTTGGCTTGGCGGATTTTTCGCTGGTTTTGAGAACTGGATTTCTGGAACGGTCGATTTTTGAAATCTGGTTCCTTATTTCTTGAGCTTCCATCTGCCAGTTTGCGGCTCTCACCATGCGCCGGCGCACCGGTCAAAACGGGATCACAGAAAAATGAAATGGCTCAAATCGCTTCTCGTCGCCGGAACGCTGCAGGTTCTGGCAGTCACAGCCGGTCATGCCGGCGCCAATCTCGACCAGATCAAGCAGGCGGGCGTGATCAAGGTCGGCACGGAGGGCACCTACGCGCCCTTCACCTATCATGACGAATCCGGCGCCCTGGTCGGCTTCGACGTGGAGATCGCCAAGGCGATCGCCGAGAAGCTCGGCGTCAAGGTGCAGTTTCTCGAGGGCAAGTGGGACGGCCTTATCGCGGGGCTCGACGCCAACCGCTACGACGCCGTCATCAACGAGGTCGGCATCACCGACGCGCGCAAGGCCAAGTATGATTTCTCAGATCCCTACATCGCCTCCAAGGCGGTGCTGATCGTGCGCGGCGACAACAGCGACATCAAGACATTCGCGGATCTCAAGGGCAAGAAGGCGGCGCAGTCGCTGACCTCGAATTTCGGCAAGCTCGCCGAGAAGAACGGCGCCGAATTGGTCGGCACCGACGGATTCGACCAGTCGATCCAGCTGCTGCTCACCGGTCGCGCCGACGCCACCATCAACGATAGCCTGTCCTTCCTCGATTTCAAGAAGCACAAGCCCGACGCCAATGTGAAGATCGCCGCGCAGGAAGAGAATGCCGATTATTCCGGTGTCATCGTGCGCAAGGGCGATCCGGAACTGGTGGCGGCGATCAACAAGGCGCTGGCCGACATCAAGGCCGACGGCACCTACAAGAAGATTGCCGACACATATTTCGGCCAGGACGTCTCGCAGTAAGCCCAATCATCCCTTTTGCTTGAGTTCCGGCGGGCCGTCAAAGACGGCCCGCCGATTTTTACCTGATAGTCGCTCGGCATGCGGCCAGAGGGTCGCAGCGTCCGGAAAGGAGAAGGGCTCCGTGCCGCACTGGTTGCAATTGATGCTGGAGTCGCTGCCGACGCTGCTATGGGCGGCACTGATCTTTACCGTGCCGCTGACGCTGCTGTCCTTCGCCTTGGGGCTTATGGCCGGGCTGGTGACGGCGCTGATCAGGCTGTTCGGCCCGAAACCGCTGGTCGCGCTTGTGCGCTTCTATGTCTGGATCTTTCGCGGCACGCCGCTTCTGGTGCAGCTCTTCCTGATCTTCTACGGCCTGCCGTCGGTGGGCATCCTGCTCGATGCCTTTCCCGCAGCGTTGATCGGCTTCACGCTCAATATCGGCGCCTACACGTCGGAGATCATCCGCGCCGTCATCGGCTCGGTGCCGAAAGGGCAGTGGGAGGCCTCCTATTCGATCGGCATGACCTGGAGCCAGGCGATGCGGCGGACGATCCTTCCGCAAGCGGGCCGCGTCGCGGTGCCGCCGCTCTCCAATACGTTCATATCGCTGGTCAAGGACACCTCGCTCGCGGCGGCAATAACGGTGCCCGAAATGTTCCAGGCTGCGCAGCGCATCGTCGCCACCACCTACGAGCCGCTGATCCTCTATGTCGAGGCGGCGGCGCTCTATCTGGCGATGAGCTCGGTGCTGTCGGCTCTGCAGGCGCGGCTGGAGGTGCGGCTCAACCGCTATGGCGGCTTCCTGGAGGCCAATGCATGATCGGCCTTACCAACATCGAGAAGCGCTTCGGCGACAATCTTGTCCTGAAAGGTGTCACCGTCAGCATCGACGAAGGCAGTGTCACGGCGCTGGTCGGGCCTTCGGGCGGCGGAAAAAGCACGCTCTTGCGCTGCATCAACCTCTTGGAAATTCCGACCTCGGGCACTTTGCGCATCGGCGACGAGACGCTGGAATTTCGGCCGGGCGCCAAGGTACCGGCGGCGGACATTCAGCGCGTGCGGCTGCAGACCGGCATGGTGTTTCAGAATTTTCAGCTCTTTCCGCATCGCACCGCGATCGAGAACGTCATGGAAGGGCTGGTGACGGTGCTGAAATGGCCGCAGGCGCGGGCGCGCGAGCGGGCGATGGCGCTGCTCGAGAAGGTCGGCATGGCGCATAAGGCCGATGCCTGGCCGGCGACTCTGTCAGGCGGCCAGCAGCAGCGCGTTGCGATCGCCCGGGCGCTGGCGCCGTCGCCGCGCGTGCTGCTTTGCGACGAGCCGACCTCGGCGCTCGATCCGGAGCTGGCGCAGGAAGTGGTCGACGTGCTGGGTCAACTGGCCCGCGAGGGCACCACCATGGTGATGGCCACGCATGATCTGAGACTCGCCTCCAAGATCGCGCAGGAGGTGGTGTTCCTCGATGCCGGCTCGATCGTCGAGAAGGGCCCGGCTTCGATCGTGTTCGACAACCCCGAGCGCGAGCGGACCAAGCGCTTCATCGCCTCGCTGCGGCAGGAGGAGGCGCGGAAGGAAGGCGGGGCGGGGGATCAGGTATGATTCCTTCATAAGTTGGCGCTGCCCCTCATTGCCCTGCCGGGCATTTCTCCCCGTATAGTGACGGGAGAAAGGACGCTTTCATCAGAGAGTTCGCCAATCGCCAACGTTTCAGAATGGGCGCCAACGACGCCGTCATCTCGCTTCTCCCCGTTCACTATACGGGAGAAGGTGCCGGCAGGCGGATGAGGGCAGCGCCGACCTTCCGATATTGCGCGCAACAAAAAACCCGGCGCCAGGCCGGGTTCTTCGTTGTTCGGCAGGCGAATGCTCAGGCAGCTTCTTCCTGCTCGGCTTCCTCGTTGTCGGCCTTGGCGCCGCGCTTCGGACCCTTGTTGAGGTTGACCTCGATGAGGCGAACCGCCTCGGTCTCCGACATGCGGTTGACGGCGGCGATCTCGCGAGCCATGCGGTCGAGCGCGGCTTCGTAAAGCTGGCGCTCGGAATAGGACTGCTCCGGCTGGTTGTCGGCGCGATAGAGGTCGCGCACCACTTCCGAGATCGAGATCAGGTCGCCGGAATTGATCTTGGCATCATATTCCTGCGCGCGACGCGACCACATCGTGCGCTTGATGCGGGCGCGGCCCTGCACGACCTTCAGCGCGCGATCGACATAATCCTCTTCCGAGAGCTTGCGCATGCCGATAGAGGTCGCCTTGGCGACCGGCACCTTAAGCCTCATCTTGTCCTTCTGGAAATCGATGACGAACAGCTCCAGCTTGTGACCCGCGACTTCCTGCTCGTCGATGGCCACGATCTGGCCGACGCCATGCGCCGGGTAAACGATAAACTCACCGGTCTTGAACCCGTGACGGGCCGCGGTGGACTTCTTCTGCGGGGTGATCGTTGCCATTACGCCCTGAACTCCTTAGTTGTAGCGCCGGCATGGCGGCGCCGGCTGAACTCAGACGATCGGCGGAAGCCGATCTTTAGCCGCACAACAAGTGAACTCACCGGAATAAGCCGGGGCCGACAAACCGCACGAATGCGATTGCCTGCCCCAGATCGCTCTGGTCCGGATTTGAAAAGTTCACCTTTCAGTGATTTGGGGCGTTAGCGCCATAAATCGACGTTGTGTCACCGGCATGTTTCGCGGATATAACACAAAAAGTCGGAAGAATCAAGGTTTTGCTGCATTCGCTAACGCCATGCGCCATCGCTGGCTGTCAAGACAGCAATTGTATCGGCTCGCTTACGTGGCGTCATGCCGGCTTGCCCGGTCCAGCCTTCAGTCGCCTTCGCCGGGCTCCGGCGAGAAATACTTCTCGAACTTCCCGGCCTCGCCGTCGAAGTTCTTGGCGTCGGCCGGCGGCTCTTTCTTGGCAGTGATGTTGGGCCATTTCTCCGCGTATTCGGAATTGACCTGCAACCATTTGTCGAGCCCGGACTCGGTGTCCGGCTTGATCGCGTCGGCCGGGCATTCCGGCTCGCACACGCCGCAGTCGATGCACTCGTCAGGATGGATGACGAGCATGTTCTCGCCTTCGTAGAAACAGTCGACCGGACAGACCTCGATGCAGTCCATGTATTTGCATTTTATGCAATTATCGGTCACGACATAGGTCATCGCAGGCTCCGGGACGTCCCGTATTTGCTGGGCTTTTTTGGTGAGGTAACGCCTTTGCCCGCCGCTTGCAAGGGCAGGACTTCCCGCCTGAGCCGGCATCGCGGAAAGGAATTCCGCGCGCCTGCCGCGACGAGGTTCCGTCGAATCTTCTAGTCCTCGCCGAGCAGCCGGTCCGTCTGCCGCCGCTGCCGCTTGGTCGGACGGCCGGTGCCGGCTTCGCGCAGCGCCGGAATGGCGTCAGGAACCGCCTCGCCCTTGGGCGTCGGCGGCGGCGACATATCCTCGTAAAGCAGCCGCGCCTCGTCGGCAGGACCACGCCGGGCGCCGGGCCCAAGCACCTTCCAGACAAGGATTCGGCGGTCGAGCGTGATGGTCAGCACATCGCCGGCCTTGACCAGATCGGAGGCCTGCGCTGCTTTGTCGCGATTGATGCGGACGCGCCCGGCAACGACGAGCTTCGCCGCCAGCGACCGGGATTTCACCGCACGCGAGAAGAACAGCCATTTGTCGATGCGCTGGCGGCCTTCTCCAACCATCGGGACCGGCCGAGGCTATTTCTTCAGCTGGTCGCGCAAGGCGGCGAGCTTGGCAAAGGGTGAATCCGGATCAAAGCGCTGCGGACGCTCCTCGCGCGGTTTGCCCTGGAAGGCCGGCTTGCTGCCGCCTGCGACATTGCCTTTGCCGTCCTGCCTGTTGCCTTTCCAGTCCGGCTGGCCCTCGCGGCGGCCCCCTCGTGGCGATCGGCACGCTCGCCCTGCGGCCTGCCTTCGCGCCGTTCGCCGCCTTCGCGTTCCGGTCTCGGCTTGAACTTCGAGCGGTCGAAGCGCGGCTTGCCGGCCCCGTCGCGCTGGTCGCGGCGGCCCTCACGGGCTGGCCGATCGCCGGCCTGGCCACCCGTGGCAGCCGCCTGGCCATCGCCTGCAGCCTGGCCGTTGCGCGGACGATTGTCGCGGCGATTGTCATAGCGGTGGCGCGGGCGCGAATGGTCGAAGCGCGCCTGCCGCCACAGCAGGATCGGCTTCGGCTCTTCCAGCTCGGCGGGGGGCTCTGCGCCTTCACCGCTTTCGCCCTCGTGGAGAGCGCCGGCGTCGGCGGTGTTGGTGCCGTCTGCATCGTCGGCGCCGTCAGCCCCACCCGCGTCGCTTCCCGCCGCGACCTCCCCCATCGAGGTGGAGGCGTCGCCGCTTTCAGCCGACCCAAACGCTGCTGCAGCGTCCACCGCTGCAGCGGTCTCCACAGGCGGAGTCTCTTCCGCGACCGCAGCCGAAGCTTCCGCCGGATCTTTCGCGTCAGGCTCCGTCGCGGCTTCCGCGATGGCGTCGGCAGGAACTTCAGCGGCAGCCGGCTCGGATCCCTCGATCGTTGCCTCTACAACCGTGTCTGTTGCCACGGCGTGCGCCTCTGCCGCCTGTGCAGCACGCGCAGCCTCTTCCGCCGCAAGCTTCGCAGCCGCGGCCTCGCGGGCGGCATTGTCCAGCGCGTCGAGCTTGGCCTTCACCTCCGCCGCCGGCTTCGGTTCGGCGCGATAGCCAAGGCCTTTGAGGATCTCTTCCATGTCGTCGGCGGTGGCGCCGAGGATCGACATCATGGGCGGCGTCACCATGAAGGCGTGGCCGTCATAGGCGCCGTCCGGTCGCTGGCCGAGGCCGGGCTTCCAGTTTGTCGCGGGGCGAATGAGATCGGCCAGCCGCTCTAGGATATCGACGCGTACGGCGCGGCGGCCGAGATTGCGATAGCCGGCGAGCTTGTAGAACGTCTTGTCGAAAGCAGGATCGATCACCACCGAGGTGCGGCCCGATGCCAGCGCATGCACCACGTCGCCGAAGCCTGGCTTGTCCTTGCCGTCGCTCTTAAGCGCCCAGAGCAGCGTCACCAGCCCGGCCGGCGCCGGCTTGATCAGCGCCGGCACGAAGACGTGGTAGGCACCGAAGCGCACGCCAAGGCGCCGCAGGGCCGCCCGGCCTTCCTGGTCGAGCGACTTCATTTCCTCGGCGATGTCGCGGCGGTTGATGAGACCGAAATGCTCGACGAGCTGGAAGGCGATGCCGCGCGCGATGCCGGTGAGCTGCTCGGCGTTCTTCAAATCGACCAGCGGCTTCAAGAGCGACTCGATCTGAAAATTGACGAAACGCTCGGCGCGCGCCGCGACCTTGTCGCGGGCAGGGCCGGTGAGCTGCTCGTCGGCAAGCAGCACAAGGCGCGGCTTCAAAGCCTCGTCGCCGGCAACCAGGGTGCCGATCGGCGCGCCGATCCAGCGCAGGACACCGTCCGAGCCCAATGCCAGATCGCCGTTGGCGCAGGCGGCGAAGCGCTCGGCGCGCGCCTCGAACTCAGCCGCGAGCGCCTTCTGGGCAGCCGTGCGCACCGCCTTGGCGTCCTCGCCGCCGGCGCTCTGGTCGGCGGTGAAGCGGAATCCCTGCAGCTCGCCGACGTGATGGCTTTCGACGAGCACGGTTCCGGTTGGGCTGATTTCAGCTTCAGGCATGGTATTTTCTCTAAGGCGCCGCATGAGGACGGAAGTCCTGCGGTCTACGAAGCGTTTCGTCAACCGCTCATGCAGCGCATCCGACAATCTGTCTTCGATTTCGCGCGTCTTTTCCTGCCAGTGTAGCTGATCGGCCAGCCAACCCGGTCGGTTGGAGACGAAGGTCCAGGTGCGGATCTGGGCGATCCGGTGCGACAGCGTGTCGATATCACCATCCGTGGTGTCGGCCCGCCGCACCTGCTCGGCCATGTAATTCTCATCGACATGGCCATGGCGTACAAGGTCCATATAGATCGAGGCGATGAGGTCGGCATGCTGGGCGGGCGCGATCTTGCGGTAGTCCGGCAGCGCGCAGGCCTCCCACAGCAGCGCCACGCGCTCCCTGCCGGTGGCTAGCGTCCTGATGTCGGCGTCGCGCGACAAATGTTCCAGCGCCTGGGCGTCGACCGCCGGCAATGCCCGGGTTAGCCCTTCGACCGGCGCGTTGGTCTCGATCGAGCGTTTCAGGGCATCGAGGCTGGCAAAATCGAAATCGGCGGTGCGCCACTGCAGCACCTTCACCGGGTCGAAATCGTGCCCCTCGATCTTCTTGACCAGATCCTCGTCGAACGGATCGACCTGGCCGGTGACGCCGAAGGTGCCGTCGCGCAGGTGTCGGCCGGCACGCCCCGCGATCTGGCCTAGCTCGGCGGCGGTCAGGTTGCGGTATTGGTAGCCGTCGAACTTGCGGTTCTGGGCGAAGGCGACGTGCTCGAGGTCGAGGTTCAGGCCCATGCCGATGGCATCGGTGGCGACCAGATAGTCGACGTCGCCCGACTGGAAGATCTCCACCTGGGCATTGCGGGTGCGGGGACTGAGCGCGCCGAGAACGACGGCAGCACCGCCCTGCTGGCGGCGGATCAATTCGGCGATGGCATAGACCTCGTCGGCGGAGAAGGCGACGATCGCCGTGCGCCGCGGCAGGCGGGTGAGCTTCTTCGAGCCGGCATAGGCAAGATGCGACAGCCGCGGCCGCGTCACCACCGAGACGCCCTTCAGCAGGCGTTGCAGGATGCCGTGCATGGTGGCGGCGCCCAGAAGCAGCGTCTCCTGGCGGCCGCGCAGATGCAAGATGCGGTCGGTGAAGATGTGGCCGCGTTCGAGGTCGCCGGCGAGCTGCACCTCGTCGATGGCGACGAAGGCGGCATCGGTCTCTCGCGGCATCGCCTCCACGGTGCAGACGGAATATCTCGCGCTCGCCGGCACGATCTTCTCTTCGCCGGTGATCAGCGCCACCTTGCTGGCGCCGACCTTCTCGCAGACGCGTGTATAGACCTCGCGGGCAAGGAGCCTCAGCGGCAGACCGATGATGCCGGTGTCGTGCGCCACCATGCGCTCGATGGCGAGATGGGTCTTGCCGGTGTTGGTGGGGCCGAGCACGGCCGTCACGTCGCGGCCGGAAAGGATCAGCGGCTGGGAGGGTTTCGGCTGGATATTCATCGGCTCGGAAATGAGGCTTTCTGCCGCTCGTTGTCGGGGACGCGGCGGTGCCGCCGCGTGTGACAGGGCACACATAGGGATTTCAGACGCGAAGCGAAAGCGGAATGTTCTCATCAACAGATGGCGCGACGACAGGCAAGGTCAAAATCCGCGGTCCATTAACCGTTGGAACGAGTCTGGAACGAATCGGCGACGAATCACTGACTCACTCTGATTCAGGTTTTGTTCACGGCTATATGTGGATTTTTTGGCCATGAGTCTCACCACATGCTGAATCTGTGAACTGGCCCGTTTCGTGCTTGGCTCGCGCTGGTTCCGGAGCGTCGTTAACCTTTGCGGGGGAGCGACCGCGACGGACTCGAGCGCGGCCGCGAACATTATGAAATGGTTGATCTTTCCTAATCGTCGTTAATCTTTTTCGCGCTGTTTCCGGCATGGCCCGTTAACCTTTTGGCCAAAGCCGGAACGAATCGGCGACGAATCAGCGATCTGCAAAAATTCCCGGTTTGTTCACCCCTAGATATGGTGTTGTCCAAAGCTTGTGCACCGAAAAATTCACAGCATGTGAACCGGGTTTCCACAGGGCGCGGGGAGGCCGTTAAGTATTGCGTGCCAAATTGAGGCATGCCCACCCGGTGCCGCCGGAGCGCAGACAAAAACAGGCGGCCCGTTTGCGGCGGGCCGCCTGCCATCGGTGTCAGAAGAGTTCAGCCGAATAAGATCTCAGGCGAAATACTGGCCGCCATTGGCGCTTATCGTCGAGCCGGTGATGAAGCCTGCGTCTTCCGAGGCGAGGAAGACGACGCAGCGCGCAATCTCCTCCGGCTCGCCGAGACGGCCGACCGGGATCTGAGCGATGATCGATTCCCGCACTTTTTCCGGCACGGCCATGACCATGTCGGTGGCGATGTAGCCGGGGCAAACAACGTTGACGGTGATGCCGGCGCGGGCGCCTTCCTGGGCAAGCGCCTTGGTGAAGCCGATGTCGCCGGCTTTCGAGGCCGAATAATTGACCTGGCCCATCTGGCCTTTCTGGCCGTTGATCGAGGAGATGGTGATGACGCGGCCGAACTTCCTATCGCGCATGCCGTTCCATAGCGGATGCGTCATGTTGAAGACGCCGGAAAGGTTGGTGTCGATGACCTCCTTCCACTGCTCGCGGGTCATCTTGTGGAACATGGTGTCGCGGGTGATGCCGGCATTGTTGACCAGCACCGAGACCGGACCGAGATCAGCCTCGACTTGGGCGATGCCGGCGGCGCAAGCGTCATAATCGGCGACCGACCATTTGTAGACGGGGATGCCGGTCTCGGCCTTGAATTTCTGGGCCGCCTCGTCATTGCCGGCATAGTTCGCGGCGACCGAATAGCCGGCATTCTTCAGGGCCACCGATATCGCCGCACCGATGCCGCGCGATCCGCCCGTGACGATTGCTACCTTGCTCATGCATTTCCTCCCTTTGGTCGGAAGAGCGAATAGGGAGTGGCGAACAGCGAGTAGGGATCCGATAGCCCGTCGTGCAAACGCCCCTATTCGCTACTCCCCATTCGCTATTCGCTCAGTTCGCCATTCGCTCAGTTCAAGGCTTCCACACACATCGCAACGCCCATGCCGCCGCCGATGCAAAGCGTCGCGAGGCCCTTCTTTGCGCCGCGGCGGCGCATCTCGTAGACCAGCGTGTTGAACACGCGGGCGCCCGAGGCGCCGATCGGATGGCCGATGGCGATGGCGCCGCCATTGACGTTGACGATCGAGGGATCCCAGCCCATGCCCTTGTTGACGGCGCAGGCCTGCGCGGCGAAGGCCTCGTTGGCCTCGACGAGATCGAGGTCCTTGGCCGACCAGCCGGCCTTCTCCAGCGCCCGCTTCGACGCCGGGATCGGGCCGGTACCCATGATCGCCGGATCGACGCCGGCGGTCGCCCAGGAGGCGATGCGGACCAGTGGGGTGATGCCGCGCCTGGCAGCCTCGGCCTCGCTCATCAGCAGCGCGCCGGCGGCTCCGTCATTGATGCCCGAAGCATTGGCGGCGGTGACGGTGCCGTCCTTGTCGAAGGCCGGCTTCAGCTTGGTCATGGCATCCAGCGTAGCGCCGTGGCGGATGTATTCGTCCTGGTCGACGATGGTGTCGCCCTTCTTGCCCTTGATGGTGACGGCGACGATCTCGTCCTTGAACTTACCGGCCTTCTGTGCCGCCTCGGCCTTGTTTTGCGAGGCCAGCGCGAACTCGTCCTGGACTTCGCGGGTGATCTGGAACTGACGAGCGACGTTCTCGGCGGTGTTGCCCATATGGTAGCCGTTGAAGGCATCCCATAGGCCGTCCTTGATCATGGTATCGATCATCTTGTAGTCGCCCATCTTGACGCCGGCGCGCAGGTGCTGGGCGTGCGGCGACAGCGACATCGATTCCTGGCCGCCGGCGACGATCACCTTGGCGTCGCCGGTGGCGATCTGCTGCATGCCGAGCGCAATGGCCCTCAAGCCCGAGCCGCAAACCTGGTTGAGGCCCCAAGCAGTCGTCTCCTTGGGCAGACCGGCATTGACGGAAGCCTGGCGGGCCGGGTTCTGGCCCTGAGCGGCGGTCAGCACCTGACCGAGGATGACTTCGTCCACCTCCGCCGGGTCGACCTTGGCACGCGCGAGCAATTCCTTGATGACGACCGCGCCGAGCTCGTGCGCGGGGGTGGTGGCGAAACTGCCGTTGAAGGAGCCGACTGCTGTGCGGGCTGCGCTGGCGACGACGATTGAATTGGAAGCGGACATTTTCTTCTCCAGGCTTCGAGGTGTCGTTAGGCTATCCTTGGAGACTTTCTTGCCCGTTCAAGCACCTGAGTCAAACCGGAAATCGGCATGGCCGCCATGCGCGGCAAGCAAGTCGAGCGCTTATCGTGACGGCGTAGCCATCGCGCTGCAGCACAATTTGGCCCGCCCTTTCGGCATTAATTGATGCCGCACTGCACAAACCGCTTGGAATTGTGACGCTTTTGCGCATATCCTCGACAAATGGCGCAATCGTTACCGGCCGCTTACTGTGAACGCGCCGGTATCCTGGGGAGGATACGGATGGCCGCAAAAGACGACCCGATCGTCATCAAGAAGTACGCCAACCGCCGGCTCTACAACACCGGCACCAGCACCTATGTGACGCTCGAAGATCTGGCCGAGATGGTCAAGAAGGGCGAAGAATTCACCGTGCAGGACGCCAAGACCGGCGACGACATCACGCATCCGGTGCTGACCCAGATCATCTTCGAGCTGGAGAACAAGGACGGGCAGAACATGCTGCCGATCCCGTTTCTGCGCCAGCTGATCTCCTTCTACGGCGACCAGATGCAGATGATCGTGCCGAGCTTCCTCGAACAGTCGATGATCGCCTTCTCCAAGGAGCAGGAGCGTTTCCGCGAGCAGCTGAAGGGCGCCTTCGGCAAGACGCCGATCGACATGATGAAGACGCCGATGAAGGCGCTGGAGGAACAGACGCGGCGCAACGTCGAGATGTTCCAGAACGCGATGCGCATGTTCACGCCGTTCCCGTCCGGCGGCCCCAATTCCGCTGCGCCCGCCGAGCCGCCGAAGAAGGACGAGAAATCCGACGACCTGCAGGAATTGAAGGCGCAGATCGCCGCCATGCAGCGCAAGCTCGACACCATGTCGTGACGGCTAGCCGTCAGGTGTTCCTGCAGGGCCGTCATAGCGGGCTCGCGGCCTGATCGGCCTGTTGCTCGTCACCTGCTCGATGGCATGCGCCGTCCAGCCGATGCTGCGACCGAGCGCGAACAGGCGAAAGGGCGCGTCGGCGGGGAGATTGAGGCTGCGCGTCAGCGCGGCCAGCGCGAAGTCGACATTCGGGCGCATGCCTGTCGCGGCAAGGACGGCGTCGCGCAGATGCAGCAGACCGTCAGCGATGTCGAGGTCGGGCAGCAGAGCCTCCGCGCGCGGATCGCCTTCGGGATAGAGCTGATGGCCGAAGCCGGGCAGTGGCCGGTCGTGGGCCAGCCAGCGCGCGATCGTCTCGTCCGGCCCGAGCCGCTCGGCATCCTCGACCAGCGCGATCGCCGCGGCGCCGGCGCCGCCATGACGCGGGCCGGTAAGGGCAGCGAGCCCGGCAAGCAGGCAGGCCACGATCGGCGCGCCGGTCGAAGCGGCGACGCGTGCGGCGAAGGTCGAGGCGTTGAGCTCGTGATCGGCCAAAAGCACCAGCGCCTTGCGGATGAGATCGGCACCGGCAGCGTCGACCGACCAGCCGCGCGCCAGCCTTTCATGCACCGGCTCCGCCCCCGGGCTTGCACCGAGTGACGTCGCGAGCACGCTGGTGGCGCTGGCGCCATCCTGCTGCAGCATGCCCGGCCTGCGGCCGAGCGAAGGCCGGCCAGCCGCGGCAAGCGCCGACAATCTTGCAAAGGCCGTCGGGGTGCCGCTCTCGCGAACGATCGAAGGCGTCAGCGATGCGAAGGATATCGCGGCGCCGGATGCCCAAAGCAGGCTTGCTGCCTCCTCCAGCGTCGCTGTCGCGGCAAGCGCAACGGCATCCTTGCCGCGATAAACGAGGCGGCCGTGCAGCACGGTCGAGATGGCAGTGGTGATCGCTGGCTCGCCCCAGGCGATGGCGCTTTCGGCGATCGCCTGGGGGCTGCGCCCGCGCGCCCGACGGGTGGCGAGCGCGGCTATGTCGTCGGCTCGATACTGGCTGCGGCGCGGATCGGCCCCGTCAGGCCGCATGCCGATGCGGCCGCGGCTGACATAGGCGTAAAGGGTCTGCGGCCGGACCTTGAGCCGCGCCAGCGCTTCCTCCCGCGTCAGCCATTCGGACAAGTTCGCACCGCCTCATATTGATTCAGTTGATCAAGATTGATGCGTTGATTGTAGAGCATTAACTGCAGTGCACAAAGGGTCAAGGAGACAGTCATGGCAAATGGGCTCGATGATGTTGTGGCGGCGGAGACGGTTCTTTCCGATGTCGACGGCGCGGGCGGCCATCTCACCATCCGAGGCCATTCGTTGACGGAACTCGCCGGGCACTGGCGCTACGGCCAGGTGGTCCGCCTCTTGTTCGACGGGTTCTTTGACGAGCTTCCCGGCGACGACGAGTTGGAGAAGGCGATCGGCAATGCGCGTGTCGAGGTTTGCGAACGGCTGCAGCCGATGCTCGCTGAACTTCCAGCGCTCGATGTCTACAGCGGCATGCGCACCGGCATCGCTCTTCTGCCCGACGGCGACTCGCTCGCCGACGCGCTCCGGCTGATCGCGGCGCCGGCGGTGCTAACGCCGGCCCTGCTGCGGCTCGGACGCGGCGAGAAGCCTGTTCCTCCGGACGCACGCGCCGATCATGCCAACGACATGCTGCGAATGCTCTCCGGTACGGCCTCGCCGGCGCTTGCCAAGGCGCTCGATACGTATCTGGTGACGGTCTGCGACCATGGGCTCAATGCCTCGACCTTCGCAACGCGGGTGGTGGCGTCGACGCAGGCGGGCTTGACCTCGGCGATCCTGGCCGGGCTCGGCGCGCTCAAAGGCCCGCTGCATGGCGGCGCGCCGGGGCCGGTGATCGAGATGCTCGACGCGATCGAGGCGAGCGGCGACGCGGCCGCCTGGCTGCGAAACGAGATCGCGCGCGGCGAGCGCATCATGGGCTTCGGCCATCGCATCTACCGCGTGCGCGACCCACGTGCCGACGTGCTGAAAGCCGTCGTGCGGCGGCTGGGCACACGTTATGAGACCGGCAGCCGGCTGGCCTTCGCCGAGACGGTGGAACAGGCGGCACTCGACGTGCTCAGGGTCGCCAAGCCGCAACGCTCGATCCAGACCAATGTCGAATTCTATACCGCGCTCCTGCTCGAAGCCGCGGGCTTCCCGAAGGAGGCGTTCTCCAACGTCTTTGCCGCCGGCCGCGTCGCCGGCTGGATTGCGCATGCGCGCGAGCAGCAGGCGACCGGACGCCTGATCCGGCCGCAGTCGCGCTATGTCGGGCCGGTGCCCGATCTCGTCGCCTGACGCCGCGAGCAAACCCTAATGCAATACTCCGCGTCCGGCAGCGGACAGTTTTTTCATGAGCGAAATTTCACCCGATCACGCTTGTGTGCTCGTGTTCTTGCCTTGGTCCGTCCTTATATGCTGCGCTGCAACATAGGCTGACGGCAGCGGTCCTGCTCCAATGACGCAGGGGCAGGCCGGCACATCGAGACAAGGAACGCCATGGCGAAGAACGGCAAGGCGGGGGACAA
The DNA here is from genome assembly GCF_003952605.1 of Mesorhizobium sp. M1A.F.Ca.IN.022.06.1.1. Classification (NCBI taxonomy): domain Bacteria; kingdom Pseudomonadati; phylum Pseudomonadota; class Alphaproteobacteria; order Hyphomicrobiales; family Phyllobacteriaceae; genus Mesorhizobium; species Mesorhizobium sp. M1A.F.Ca.IN.022.06.1.1. Next base: position 3,599,563 of record NZ_CP034455.1, read on the forward strand.
GAAGAAGATCAACATCGCGCTTCAGGGCGGCGGCTCGCACGGAGCCTTCTCCTGGGGCGTGCTCGATCGTCTGCTCGAAGACGGGCGGCTTGAGATCGCTGCCGTGTCAGGCACCAGCGCCGGCGCGATGAACGCGGTGGCGCTGGCCGACGGCTTCGTACGCGGCGGCGTCGAGGGCGCGCGCAAGAAGCTCGACGATTTCTGGCGTGCTGTGGCCTCGAAGGGGCGGTTCAGCCCGGTGCAACGCATGCCGTGGGACGTCGTCTGGGGGAACTGGTCGATCGAGAACACGCCCGGCTATTTCTTCTTCGACACCATGTCGCGGGTCTTCTCGCCTTACGTCGCCAATCCGCTCGGCCTCAACCCGCTGCGCGATGTGGTCAAGAAGGAGATCGACTTCGGCAATGTGCACGCCTGCAAGTCGATGGAGCTCTTCATTTCGGCGACCAATGTCGAGACCGGGCAGCTGCGCGTCTTCTCGGATGGCGAGATCGACCTCGACACGGTGATGGCGTCGGCCTGCCTGCCGCAATTGTTCCGTGCCGTCGAGATCAAGGGCGTGCCCTATTGGGATGGCGGCTATGGCGGCAATCCGGCGCTCTATCCCTTCTTCAAGACCGCGGCGACCGAGGACGTGCTGCTCGTGCAGATCAATCCGGTGGTGCGCGAAGGCACGCCGAAGAGTGCCAACGAGATCCAGAACCGCATCGACGAGATCACCTTCAATGCCGGGCTGCTGCGCGAATTCCGCTCGATCGCCTTCGTCAAGGAACTGATCGCGGCGGGACGCCTGCCGCATGGCGAATACCGCGACATCCGCATGCACCGCATCGATGCCGACGAGGCCTTCAAGGATCTGTCGGCCTCGTCCAAGGTCAACGCCGAATGGGCCTTCCTCGCCTATCTGCGGGACCTTGGCCGCAGTGCGGCCAGCGATTGGCTGGAGGAGAATTACGACGCGGTCGGCAGCCGAGCGACGCTCGACCTCTCGGGCGAGCTCGACGACGGCTTCAAGCCGATGCGCGGCCCGGCCCCGGGCCGGCGGGTCAAGGAATTCCTCGCCGCGCGCATCAAGCCAGAGTCAGCGCGCCGGCGAGCCTAGTTGCCCAACCCTGTCGCACGTTTCAGCAGGCGCCGAGGTTTCCCTTGCGGAACCGGCGATATGCTGGATTCACCTCCGTCGCGCGAGTAGTTTACCTCGACGTAAACGGGAGGTAGCGATGCTGCAGACCAGACAGAACTCTCTCGGGGTCAAGTTTGAGGCGCAGTGCAGGGCCTTCGAGAAGGACCCCTTTCCTGGCCTCGCAGTGCGCAAGGATCGGCTGAAGCGGCTGCTGGCGCTGACCGAAAAGCATGAAGCCGAGATCTGCACGGCGATCGACAGCGATTTCACTGGACGGGCGGCGCAGGAAACGCGGCTTGCGGAACTGTTCGTCGTTCGCGCCGGCATCAAGCACGCCATCCGGCATCTGCGCGGCTGGATGCGCGAGCGCCGCGTCGCCACCAGCCTGCCGTTCCTGCCGGGGCGCAACCGCCTTCTGCCGCAGCCGCTCGGGGTCGTCGGCATCGTCTCGCCCTGGAACTATCCGTTCCAGCTTGCCATCGCGCCGGCGACTGCCGCTCTAGCCGCCGGCAACCGGGTGCTGCTCAAGCCGTCCGAGCTGACGCCGAACTTTTCGGACCTGCTCGCCCGGTTGGTCGAAGAGCATTTTTCTTCCGACGAGATGAGCGTTGTGGTCGGCGATGCCGAAGTCGGCAAGACATTCGTGTCCATGCCTTTCGATCATCTCCTGTTCACCGGCTCCACCGCGGTCGGCCGGCAGGTGGCGCTAGCCGCGGCCGCCAATCTGACGCCGGTGACGCTCGAACTTGGCGGCAAGTCGCCGGCGATCTTCGATGCGTCGTGCGATCTCGACGCTGCGGTTGCGAGCGTCGCCTACGGCAAGCTCTTGAATGCCGGCCAGACCTGCATCGCACCAGACTATCTGATGGTCCCGCAAGGGCAAGGCGCGGCGATCGCCGCAAAACTTGCCGGCGCGATGGCGCGGCTCTATCCGCGCCTGGGCGACAATCCCGACTACACGGCCATCGTCAGCGAACGGCACCAGCGGCGGCTGAGCGACATGGTCGCCGAGGCGCGCGAAAGCGGTGCCGATGTCACCGAGGTCAACCCGGCAAATGAAAAGCTCGGCTGGTGCGACCGCAAGATGGCGCCTGTCCTGGTCAGGAACGCCGGCGAGAGTTTGCGGCTGATGCGCGAGGAAATCTTCGGGCCGGTGCTGCCGATCCTCGAATACGGCACGATCGATGAGGCGATCGGTCACGTGAACCGCGGCGAGCGTCCGCTCGCCCTCTATTGGTTCGGCAAGAACAGCGCCAATCGCCAAAGGATCATGCAAGAAACCGTTGCCGGCGGCGTGACGGTCAACGACTGCATGATGCATCTGGTGCAGGAACGGCAGCCATTCGGCGGCGCTGGCGAGAGCGGCATGGGCGCCTATCACGGCGAATGGGGTTTCCGCACCTTCAGCAAGGAAAAGCCGATCTTCGTCCAATCCAGGCTGAGTGCCGGGGCCCTGCTCAGGCCGCCTTATGGCCGCACATTCGAGCGGCTGTTCCGCTTGCTTAACCTGATCACCTGATCGGATATATTTTCGGATTGGGCGCGTCCTCTGACTGCCCCATGCCAATGCGACATGTCATTTCGCAAAAAAATTCTTCATCATACTGACGCCTGCTGCCATTGAGTGTCCGATCGGCTGAAAAGCCGGCCCCGATTGAGAAAAGCCAAGCAGTCCAGCATGTAAAACGCGGAAAAAACCAGCGCCTCAAGCTCGGCGGCGCAGTAATCCATCAAAGTTTCTGACTGTTTTGCGCAACGGCTTTGCGGTAGAAGCGCGCTTCGCCGATCACGGCAAATTGAAGATGGCTCTGCGCGCCCCCATATCGGCCGCGCGCCCGGGGATCGAAACCGTCGACCTCGCCCAAGCCTGCAACGGAAAAAATGACGATGCCGAAAATCAGGTTTCACAAGCTTGCAGCCATTGCTGTGCTCATCGGATTCGCTGCCTGGATGGCAACGGGCGAGTTCTCGTCCGTGGGCAGCGCCGCCGATCACCAGAAGGAGGGAGAAGCAGGCAAAGCCGCGCAGTCCGGCGCCGAAAAGCCGAAGACGGCGGAGGCCGAGCCGAAGGCAGCATTGCGCACCGTCGCGGTGGTGACGCCGCCGCGCAAAACCTTCGCGCGGGCGATACGGATCTCGGGCCTGACCGAAGCCGACAAGCGCGCTGTGCTTGCTGTGCGCGTCGCCGGTGTCATCGATAAGCTCCCGGTCAAGCAGGGCGATCACGTCAAGACCGGCGACCTCGTGCTGATGCTTGCCGCCGAGGAGAAGCTCTCGAATGTCGACAATGCCAGGCAGCTGCTGGCGCAGCGCAAGGCCGAGCTCGACGCAGCCGAGCGGCTGGCCAAGACCGGCAACCTGCCCAAGCTGCAGCTCGACACTGCCCGCTCGAACCTGACGGCGGCGCAGTCCATGCTGGAGACGGCGCAGGCCGAACTCGACCGCAACGAAGTGAAGGCGCCCTTCGACGGCGTCATCGACCGCGTGCCGGTCGAGCTCGGCAGCTCGGTGATGCAGGGCGGCGAGGTGGCCACCATCCTCAAGCTCGACCCGGTGATCGCGCGCGGCGAGATCAGCGAGCGCGACCTGCGCTACATCAAGATCGGCGACCATGCCAACGTGCGCCTTGTCAACGACCAGAAAGTCACCGGCACGGTGCGCTACATCAGCCGTGACGCCTCCTCGCAGACCCGCACCTTCCGTGTCGAGGTGGCCATCCGCAATGCCGACGGCTCCATCCCCGCCGGCATGACGGCCGAGATCACGCTCAGCGCCCAGCCGACCGATGCGGTCATGCTGCCGCGCTCGGTGGTGACGCTGGGCGACAAGGGCGACCTCGGCATCCGCGCCGTCGGCAAGGACGACAAGGTGGCGTTCTTCCCGATCGACCTCGTCGACGACACGCCGAAGGGCTTGGTGCTTGGCGGCATCCCGCAGGACGCGCGCATCATCGTCGCCGGCCAGGAACTGGTGAAGGAAGGCGATCTGGTGAAGCCGGTCGAGGCCGACCAGGCAACCATCAACAAGCTGATCAGCGAAGCCTCCGCCGGCACGCAATAGCGCGGCCGCCGTGCCGGCTCGACCGGCGCCGCTGGCCAATGTCGCGGCTTCCAGGGAAACAGCAGGCATAAGTCATGGACATCGTCAGACTCGCCATTCACAACGCCCGCCTCACAATATCGGCGCTGATGTTCCTGCTCGTCGCGGGCTGGGTCGCCTATCAGTCGACGCCGAAGGAAGCGGAGCCGGACGTTCCAATTCCGATGATGTATGTCAGCCTGATCTACCAGGGCATATCGCCGGAGGACTCCGAACGGCTGCTGCTCAGGCCGATGGAAAGCAAGCTCAAGAGCCTGAAGGGGCTCAAGGAGATGCGCTCGGCCGCCTTCCAGGGCGGCGGCTACGTGCTGGTCGAGTTCCAACCGCAGACCAACCTGGCCACCGCGCTGCAGGACACCCGCAGCAAGGTGCAGGACGCCAAGGCCGACCTGCCGCAGGCGGCGGAGGAGCCGACCGTCACTGAAGTCAACGTCTCGGAGTTCCCGGTTCTCGTCGTCACCCTTTCCGGCGACGTGCCGGAGCGCGTGCTGACGTCGGCGGCGCGCGAATTGCGCGACCGCATCGAGGAGGTGCCGGGCGTGCTCGAAGGCTCGCTGCAGGGCGCACGCGACGATCTGGTTGAAGTCGTCATCGATCCGGTGAAGCTCTCCTCCTACGGACTCCAGCTCGATCAAGTGATCCAGGGCGTCGGCGCCTCCAACAGCCTGGTCGCGGCCGGCAATCTCGAAGGCTCCGAGGGCAAATACGCGGTCAAGGTGCCGTCGCTGATCGAGACGCCCGAGGACGTCGCCAAACTGCCGGTCGTCGCCACGCCCAATGCCGTGGTGCAGGCCAAGGACGTCGCCACCATCCGCTCCACCTTCAAGGACGCCGAGACGGTGACCCGCCTCGACGGCAAGCCGGCGATCGCCATCGAGGTGAAGAAGCGCATCGGCGCCAACCTGATCGACACGCTGAACCATGTCCGGGAGGTGTCGGACACCTTCATCAAGACGATGCCGGAAGGCATGCACGTCACCTACACGCAGGACAAGTCGGTCTTCGTCAACCAGCTTTTGGGCGACCTGCAGAACCATGTGATGATCGCGGTCATCCTGGTGTTCATCGTCATCCTCTACGCGCTGTCGGGACGCGCCTCGCTGCTCATCGGCCTCGCCATTCCGTCATCCTTCCTGATCGGCATCCTGCTGCTTGCGATGATGGGCTACACGATCAACATGATCGTGCTGTTCAGCCTCATCCTGGCGGTCGGCATGCTGGTCGACGATGCCATCATCGTCACGGAATTCGCCGAGCGGCGCATGAGCGAGGGCATGCCGAAGGCCGATGCCTTCGCGCTAGCCGCCAAGCGCATGGCCGGCCCCGTCATCGCAGCGACGATGACGCGCATCGCCGCCTTCTCGCCGCTGCTCTTCTGGCCCGGCATCATCGGCGACTTCATGAAGTACATGCCGATCACGCTGATCGTGACGCTGTCGGCCTCGATGCTCTATGCGCTGGTCTTCGCGCCGACGCTCGGCGCCATCTTCGCCAAGGCGCCGGCGCATCACGAGGACAGCGATCGCGACGGCTGGTATATGGCTCTGGTCAAGCAGGCGGTGCGTTTCCCGATGACCGTCATCCTGCTCACCGTAGGCCTGCTGGTCGGCGTCGGTTTCGCCTATTCGAAATACGGCGCCGGCGTCGAGTTCTTCCCCAGCGTCGAGCCGGATTACGGCCTGCTCTATGTGCATGCCCGCGGCAACCTTTCGCTGGCCGAAATGGACGCCGCAACCAAGACGGCGGAAAGCCGCCTGCTCGGCTGGCCGGGCGTGAAATCGGTCTACACGCGCGTCGGCAAGACGCAAGGCGGCGGCCAGGACATCCCGGAAGACGTGGTCGGGGTGATCCAGTACGAATTCGTCGACTGGCGCGAGCGCAAATCCGCCAACCAAATCCTCGATGATTTGCGTGGCGTCATGGCCGGCATTCCCGGGGTCGATGTCGAAGTGCGCGTGCCCGAGGCCGGCCCGCCGACCGGCAAGCCGATCCAGATCAGGCTTTCGGCCGCCGACCCGGCCGGGCTCGACGACAAGGCGCGCGCCGTCGCCGCGCGCATCGCCAAGATCCCCAACGTGATCGATGTTTCCGACGGCCTGCCGCCGCCCGGCGTCGACTGGGCACTTGAGGTTGATCGCGCCAAGGCGGCGCAATACGGCATCAGCCCGACCTCGGTGGGCACTGTGGTGCAGCTGGTGACGAACGGTCTCAAGCTGTCGGAGTACCGGCCGGCCGGCGCCGACGACGCCGTCGACATTCGCCTGCGTCTGCCGGAAGACCGGCGCACGCTCTCGACGCTCGACGAGCTCAGGGTGCAGACCTCGCAAGGCTCGGTGCCGATCTCGAACTTCGTGGTCAGGAAGCCCGAGCCGACAGTCGGCGTCCTCAACCGCATCGATGGCGCGCGCACCGTGGTGGTGCAAGCCAATGTCAGCGCCGGCGCGCAAGTGGCAGCGGTGCAGGCGGAAGTCACCAAGGCCGTGGCCGACATGGATCTTGGCAGCGGCATACGCTGGAAGCTCGCTGGCTCCAACGAGGACAGCGCGGAAGCCAGCGCCTTCCTCAGCAAGGCTTTCGGCGCCGCGATCTTCCTGATCTTCCTGGTGCTGCTCGCGCAGTTCAACAAGTTCACCAGCGTGTGGCTTGTTCTCTCCTGCGTCGTCATGGCGACGATCGGCGTGTTCCTCGGGCTGCTTCTGACAGGGGAGGCCTTCGGCATCGTCATGTCGGGCATCGGCGTCATTGCGCTTGCCGGCGTGGTGGTGAACAACAACATCGTGCTCATCGACACCTATGACCGGCTGCGCGAGGAAGGCTGGGACAAGATGGATGCCGTGCTGCAGACCTGCCGCGAACGCGCCAGGCCCGTGGTGTTGACGGCGGTCTCGGCGATCCTCGGCGTGCTGCCGATCGCCTTCGGCCTCGGTCTCGAAATCTTCCATCACGAGACGACGATCAACGCGCCATCGACGCAATGGTGGATTTCGCTGTCGTCGGCGATCGTCTTCGGCCTGTCCTTCGCCACCTTGCTGACGCTGGTGGTGACGCCCTCGATGCTGATGGTGTTCACCCGCGCCAAGGTGAAGCCGGGCGCCCGGCGTGGCTGGTTCGGCCGCCTGTTCCGCCGCGGCAAGGGCGAGCTCTCGACAGGCGAGCCGGTAGCGGAAGCCAATGCCGAGCCGGCGGTCGCCTTCCCGAAAGCCGCCGAGTAGGGCGACTTCGCAACTCAGGTACATGGAAGCCGCTCGGGAACTACCGGGCGGCTTTTTGCATTGTTCCCTCGAAGTTCAACCAGACGGCGAGGGTTTTCAATGACGATCGGTACAATTCTCGTAATAATCCTGATCCTGATCCTAATCGGCGCCGTGCCGGCATGGCCGCACTCGCGGTCTTGGGGCTATGGGCCTTCGGGGATTGTGGGAGTCATTCTGGTAGTGTTGCTGATCCTGCTTTTGATGGGCAGGATCTGAACCGACGACCATTTGCGGCCGGGCCTTGAAGTCCGGCCGTTTTCATCTTGAGGTTGTTCTTTGCTCAGGCGGCCTGACGCATGGGCGCGACGGCTATGCCGATGTCTTGCATGGCTTCCGCCACTGCTCGGGCGAGCGGGGTGTGCGGGATTTCGCCGATGACCTCTTCCAGGCGCGCTGACGCCAGCCGGTGCGGCTCGAAGCGCAGGTAGGACATCGAGACGATCTCGCGCCACATGGTTACGAACGGGCTGCCGGCGCGCAGCACCCACCAGGGCATGAAGGTGAGTTTCAGCTTGCGGCCGAGCGCCTTTTCGGCGGCAGCCTTGATGTCGAGATCGGTGACGGCGTGGCCGGGGAAATTGATGGCCTCGTAAAAGCCGAGCTTATCGAGATTGCGCGCCAGTGCGACAAAAGCCACCGCGAAGTCGGGCAGATAGGCCCATTCGTGCACGAGCTTGGCCGGGCCGGCGGCGGTGTAGACCCCCTTTTCCATCTTGGCGGCGACGACGAGATCGAACCAGCCGCCGCTGCCGGTGCCGCCGAAGAAGTCGCCGGCCCTAAGCAGAATGGTGCGCACGCGGCCCGCATCGGCTTCGCGACGGAAAAGCTCCTCCATGGCGACGCGGATGCGGCCCTTGTCGGTGGTAGGATGGAAAGTCGTTTCCTCGGTGATCACCTGCGGCATCGGCGAGCCGTAATTATAGACAGTGCCCGGGAAAAGATGCAGCGCGCCGTTCGCCCGACAGGCTGCCATGACGTTCTCGGCCATCGGCAGGCATTTGCCCCAGTCGGTATAGATCGGGTTCAAGCCATTGAAGATGATGTCGACGCCTTGCGTGGCCCGGATCAGCGACTGGCGGTCCAAAGCGTCGCCAGCGACGGCAATAGCGCCCTTGAGCTCGGGCGGCACCTTGCCGGTGCGGGTGACAGCGCGGACGTCGAAACCGGCGTCGATGAAGGCCTTGGCAACCACGCGTCCGAGCCGGCCATTGGCGCCCAGAATTGCGATCTTGGTCATTGTTCGTCTCCGTTGTTTGCGCTTGCCCGCTTAATCTGACGTCTTCAAAGCCGAATGGAAATTGACTAAGGTCGGCACTCTGTTATTCAAAAACGAATGAATGAATTCGACTGGAATCTGATCAAGAGCTTCGTCGCGGTGGCCGAGACCGGCAGCCTTTCGGCCGCCGCGCGCAAGCTCGCATCAAGCCAGCCGACGCTCGGCCGCCACATCGCCGAGCTGGAGCAGGCGCTCGGCGTCACGCTGTTCCGGCGCGGGCGGCGCGGCTACGAACTCACGGAGGCAGGCAGCGCACTCTACGAGCGCGGAAAGGCAGTCAGCGAGCAGGCCAATGCGTTCTCATTGCTTGCGCTGGGCTCGGTCGAGGCGATCGAGGGCACGGTGCGCATCGCTGCCTCGGAGGTGGTTGCGGCCTGCGTGCTGCCGCAGATCACGGCGCGCCTTGGCGAGGAAGAGCCGGGCATCGAGGTCGAGATCGTCGCTTCCAACCAGGTCGAGAACCTGCTGCGGCGCGACGCCGACATCGCCATCCGCATGGTCAGGCCGGCGCAGAACGAGCTGATGGCGCGCAAGGTCACCGATATCGCGCTCTGCATATGTGCTGCGAAATCCTATCTCGACCGGCATGGACGCCCGCAGAAGCCGAGCGATCTCGCCAACCATCCTTTGGTCGGATTCGACCGCAGCGATGAGATCGTTCGCGGCCTCACCGCGTTTGGCATCCCGGTCAGCCGCAGCAACTTCCGCTTCAGGACCGACAACCAGATCGTGCTGTGGGAAGCGGTGCGGGCCGGCAATGGCATCGGCATCGGCCAGGAGCCGCTCGCTAGTCGCGACCCTCGACTGGAGAAGCTGTTGCCGGAGGTTCCCTTGCCCGTGCTGCCGGTGTGGCTTGCAATGCACCGTGACGTGCGCACCAGCATGCGCATCCGCCGCGTGGCGGATTTCCTGCATGAAGAGCTGAAGCGCTACTCCGCCGGCGCAGGCTCGGCGGCGAATTCGGCGCGGTGAGCCAGTTTGCCATCAACAGCACGATGACCAGCAGGCCGGAAAGCGCGACGAAGATCGGGCCGAAGCTCGAATGCTCGGCGACGAAGCCGATCGCCGACGGCGCCACCAGGATTCCTGAATACCCCATCGTGGTCACGACGCTCATGCCGGTGCCGGAAGACAAGCCTTCCTGGTTGCCGCCGGCCGAAAACAGGATCGGCACCATATTGGCGATGCCGAAACCGCAGAAGGCGAAAGCGGCAATGGCAAGATAAGGCGAGGGGGAGAGGCCGGCCACCAACATGCCGGCGGCAGCGACAAGCGCCGAGCCGCGCAGCGTCGCCACCGCGCCGAAGCGGTTGCGCACGCCGTCGCCGAGAAAGCGCATAAGCGCCGTGACGCCGGAGAAGGCAGCATAGGCGAGGCCGGCAATCGCAAGGTCGGCGCCGAGCTCCTGCTGGAGGTAGAGCGCGGCCCAGTCAAGTACGGCGCCCTCTGAGACCATGGTGAGCAGCGCCATCAACCCGACCAGATAGACAATTGTGTGCCGCGGCAGCGTAAATTTCTGATGCCCGGCGGCCTGCGGCCTGTCGTCGGCGATGAGGTAGCGAACAGCAAAGGCGATGACCAAAAAGGCGAGCGCCGTCACCGCAATCGCATGCGCGAGATAGCCGTAGTTCTGAATGGAATAGCCACCAAGCGCGCCGCCGGCGAAGCCGCCGAGGCTCCAGAAGCCATGCGAGGACGACATGATGGCGCGGGAGAGCCGTCGTTCGACGATCACCGCGTTGGAATTCATGGCGACGTCCATGCCGCCGATCGAGCCGCCGAAGACGAGCATCGCGAGGGCCGCGAGCGGCACGTTGGGCGCAAGTGCCACGACCAGCAGGCCGAAACTGCCGCAGATGCCGAACCAGCGCAGCACGGGGCGCGAGCCGTGCCTGGAAATGAGATGGCCGCACCAGGTCATCGCCATCACCGCGCCGACACCAAACAACAGGATCAGCAGGCCGAGGGTGAATTTCGAGATGTCCAGCCGGGTCAGAAACACCGGGATCTGCGGCGCCCAGCTGCCGGTGAGAAAGCCATTGGCCAGGAAAATGCCGGCAACGGCCCAGCGGCCGCGCGTCGCGGCTTGCCTTGTGGTTTGCACGCTCATGGTTTGAAGTCCGAATGGCTTTGCGCGGCAAATTAGATCGATTCAATTTGTAGTCAAGAAGCGCTATGGCAGAAGCGTTGGACCAAGAGGCGCGGACCTGTGAGGAATGGCCCTACTTTGGAGATTTGGCCGAAACGCCTCCTTTGACATCCATGGGCGAAGCAGGAGCGAAGCGACGCGCGCAGACCTTGGGATGACAAAGCAGCAGCGGCGAGCCAAATAGGACGGTTCAATGATCCTTCGGCCGCCTGGCCTCGAACTCAGCCTTCGTGGCCTCGGAGGCTTCGGTCTGGTTGAGCGCCTGCCATTCGGCATAGGGCATGCCGTAGATGATCTCGCGCGATTCGTCCTTTGTCAGGGCAATGCCGTCAGCCTCGGCCGCCTCGCGATACCAGTTCGACAGGCAGTTGCGGCAGAAGCCGGCCAGGTTCATCAGGTCGATGTTCTGGACGTCGCCGCGTGCGCGCAGATGCTCGACCAGCCGGCGGAAGGCGGCGGCCTCGAAATCGCGTTTCCGTTCTTCGCTGAGTTCGGTCATTTCGTGGTCCCCGGCCTCTCGGCCGTTTTTTAGGCCGGCCCGGTGCGCGAGCCGAACATCTTCACCTCGTGTATATCGGCACGGCGGTCGACGGCGTCAACGATCGGAGCCAATCGCTCCGCCCATTGAACAGCGCCAGCGCGGTCGGCGATCAGGTCCTGACGGATCTCGAGCAGGGCATGGGCATAGCCGTTGACAATGGCATGGCGGAACATGGTGTCGCCGCGCAGCGCGCCGTCATAGGGCTCGTTGTCGCCGACGATCAGCGCCTTGTCTTCGGCCAGCATGTCGATCAGCGGCCGCGCAACGCGGTCGTCGCGGTCCCACAAGATGCCGACATGCCAGGGGCGGATGAAGCCTTGCATGCGAGGGGTGAAGGAATGCACCGAGAAGATGAACGGCGCTTTGCCGGAGGCCTGCGCCACCGAGGAAATCATCGCCCCGACCGCGTCGTGATAGGGGCGGTAGAAGCGGTCGAGCCGTCTCTCCCGCTCCTCGGCGGCCATGGGATAGTTTCCCGGCACGACGGTACCGTCATAGAGCTGGCGGATCAGCGTCGGGTCGTCCTCGCCCCGGTTGGGGTCGATCAGAAGGCGGGAGAAGCCGGCCAGCACGGCCGGCGCATTGAGCGCCGCCGCCAACTCGCGCGTCACCGTCTCGACGCCGATGTCATAGGCGATGTGGCGCTCGAACTCGGCAGCCGGCAGGCCGAGGCTGCCATACTCTTCCGGCAGGTCGCGACGGGCGTGATCGGCCAGAAGCACGATGCCCTTCTTGCGGTCGCCCTCGACGATGTCGAAGGGCGCGAAAGCTGTGGATCGGGTCATCGGCTGAAAACGGTCTGTTCGCTGGCGTCCGGGCGGGGTGGTATCGTCATTCCACGAAGAGGACTGAGGCGCAATGCCGTTGTTTGGCCACGGTTTCTGCAAAGAATCCCGGATGGGACGCCAAATCGTTCACCGGACCCTTCTAAATCGATTGGAATTGAATAAAACGGCGCGTTGACATGCGCCCGGAGTTTGCTGAAAAGGTGCTTCGACGATGCAGATGTGGTTCGCCAAGGGTTTTGGATTGGGTTGCGCCGGCAGGCTGCGCAAGCGCCTGAGCCTGCCGCTCCTGATCTTTGGCGCGGGCCTGTGCGCGCTCGCCGCGACCTCGCCGGCGCGCGCCGACTTCCGCGTCTGCAACGCGACGCAGAACCTGGTCGGCGTCGGCATCGGCTATCGGGCGAAGGCCGGCTGGATCACAGAGGGCTGGTGGCACATCGAGGGGTCGACCTGCAAGACGCTGATCGAGGGGCCGCTGTCATCAAGGTTTTACTATCTTTATGCAGAAGACGCCGAGCGCGGCGGGCGTTGGGACGGCCCGATCAACATGTGCGTCGCCGAAAAAGAGTTCAAGATTGCCGGCGTGAATGATTGCGTCGCCCGGGGCTTTCAGCGCGCCGGATTTCAGGAATATGACACGGGCGAGCAGGCAAGCTGGATGGTCCAGCTGACTGACGAGCCCGCAACGGGCGGCGCGCCAGCGGCCCCCGCTCCGGGAACGAACAATCAATGAGACGTAACCGCAAGGTCAAGATCCTCGCCACCATCGGTCCGGCTTCCTCCTCCGAGGAGATGCTGCGAAAGCTCTTCGAGGCAGGCGCCGACGTCTTCCGCATCAATATGAGCCATACCGACCACGAGCTGATGCGCACGCTTGTCGGCCGCATCCGGGCCGTCGAGGCGGCGGTCGGGCGGCCGATCGGCATTCTCGCCGATCTTCAGGGGCCAAAGCTCAGGGTCGGCAAGTTCGCCAATGGCAAGGAAGCACTGACCGTCGGCCAGACCTTCACGCTTGATGACAGTCCGGAACCCGGCACGTCGAAGCGCGTCTACCTGCCGCATCCGGAAATCCTGAACTCGGTCGAGGCCGGTCACCGTCTTTTGATCGATGACGGCAAGCTGGAGCTCAAGGCGGTCAAGAGCGACGGCAAGTCGATCGCCTGCACGGTGGTCGCCGGCACCGGCATCTCCGACAAGAAGGGCGTCAGCCTGCCCGACACCGATCTGCCGGTCGGCGCGCTGACCGAGAAGGACCGCGCCGATCTCGACGCGGTGCTGGCGGCAAGCGTCGACTGGGTGGCGCTGTCGTTCGTGCAGCGGCCGGAGGATCTGGCCGAAGCGCGCAAGATCGCGCGCGGCCGGGCCCTCATCATGGCCAAGATCGAAAAGCCGCAGGCGGTGGCGCGCCTGGCCGAGATCATCGAACTCTCCGACGCGCTGATGGTCGCGCGCGGCGATCTCGGCGTCGAGATGCCGCTCGAGGCCGTGCCCGGCATCCAGAAGCAGATCACGCGCGCCGCCCGCCGCGCCGGCAAGCCGGTGGTGATCGCGACCCAGATGCTGGAATCGATGATCACCGCACCCGTGCCGACCCGCGCGGAGGTCTCGGATGTGTCGATCGCCGTCTTCGAAGGCGCGGACGCGATCATGCTTTCGGCCGAATCCGCCGCCGGCGCCTACCCGGTCGAGGCGGTCGCGATGATGAACCGCATCGCCACCAAGGTCGAAGCCGACCCGACTTATGCCGGCATCATCAACGCCCAGCGCTCGGAACCGGAAGCGACCGGGGCCGACGCCATTTCGCTCGCTGCGCGCGAGATCGCGGAGACGCTGAAACTGTCGGCGATCATTTCCTACACCGCCTCTGGAACAACTGGTCTGCGCGCCGCGCGCGAACGGCCGCAAGTGCCGATCGTGGCGCTGTCGCCGATCGTCAACACGGCGCGCCGGCTCTCGCTTCTGTGGGGTACGCATTGCGTGGTCTCGGAGGACGCTATCGACCTCGACGATATGGTCGACCGCGCCTGCCGCATTGCCCTCGAGGAAGGCTTCGGCAAGCCGGGCGACCGCGTCATCATCACGGCGGGCGTGCCGCTGAGGACGCCCGGCTCGACCAACATGCTGCGCATCGCCTATGTCGGCTCAGAGACGCACTAAGCTATTGCCCGTATTCAGGTGGGACCGGCCTGTGAAGCGCGCCTCCCTGCGCTTCCGGGGCTCATGTGGTTAAGTCGCTCCGCTCCGGTTCTCGGAATCCGCTCTGCTCGGCTCGGCCTAATCTGAATCTCGACAGCCTTCCGGTCCCGAGCTTAGCCCGGCGCCAGCTCGGCGTCCGGCACCTTCAGTTCCGGGTACCTGTCAGCGCCTTGCGCGTCGCCGGCGATGCGGCTTTCCACAACGCTCGCCATCGACTGCAGGTCGACCGGCGCGCCGGCCGCCCTTTCGATGGCGCCGACGACGAGGTCCGGGGCGATCCAGTCGGGCTTGTGGCCGAGATTCGCGACCCAGACCAGCTCGGCGCCGGGAATGTCGCGTTCGAGGCCGACGGAATGGACCGTGGCATAGACCACCTTGTCGCGATCGCCGGAGATGACCAAGGTCGGCGCCTTGATCTCACGGTAGCCAGGCGAGGCAGCGCGCACATAATCGTAAAGTTGGGCCACATCGCGGGCGCTGGCGCGGAAGGCAGGCGGCCTCAGAACAAGCGGAATGGAAGCCTTGCCGATATAGCCCTTCGGCACATTGTTCGGTGAAAACACGCAGGCCGTGGCATTGCCGATCCGCAGCATGCCCGCCGCGTAAGCAATGGTCTCGGAAAACAGCCAGCCGACCACCGGAACAGCCGTCAATTTGTAATACCAGGCGGTCGCGCCGCCCGGCCACGGATGGCTCACGGGCGCCAGGAAGACGAGGCCGAGCGTCTTTTGCGGATGCTGGCGCGCGAAGGCGGTTGTGACCGCGCCGCCGAAGGAATGGCCTATGATGATCGCCCTTGCGATGCCGAGCCGATCCATCAACGCGGCGACAGTGTCGGCCTGCGCCGCCAGCGTTTCGTTGTCGCCGCGCTCCGACCAGCCGAAGCCCGGTCGGTCGAGGAACAGCAGCTCGGCGCGGCCCTCGAGCAAAGGCCTCAGCGGCAGCATCTGGTCCTTGAGATTGGCACTGGCGCCATGGATGAAGACGACAGGCGGCAGATCGGCGCCGGCGGCGGGGACGTGGACATAATGGATGCGGGCACCATCGATGTCGGCGAATGCGCCGATCGGCGGATTGCGGCGCTCGATCAGCCAGACGCCGGCGCGGGTAATGCCGGCAAGGGCGATGAGGAAGGCAACGAGGGGGAGGAGCGCGAGGCAGATGAGGTCCATGCGGAAAGTACGGGCGAGTGGATCTAATTTAGGAGCGCGATGAGTTTGGCGAGCTGGCGGCCTGCTGCCAGGCCAAATTATTGCCCGCTTCGGTGGAGTATCGCAAACGTTCGGCTTGGCCGGGCTTGTCAAGGTCGTCGTCACCTTGCGCGAAGGCTGCAGCGGAGCAGAGTTCTGCACCACCGTCGCGGCGCGGAAAAGTCACGGCATGGGTCGTTGGCTCAAGCCCGAGGATGACGAAAAGCTGCCCCTCAAATGCCCTCGCCGGCCAGGTCTTCCGACAGCGTCGAGACCTGGCCCTGGGCGCTGCGCATCATCGGATAGATGGTGAGCACCTTCTGCCAGGCTTCCAGCGCCGACTGCTTGTGGCCGGTCTCGGCCATGATCTGCGCGAGACCCGACAGCGCGCCGAAATGGCGCGGTTCGAGCCGCAGCGTGTGGTCGATGTCCGACATCGACTTTCCATAGTTCTTCATCAGGAAATGCACGGTAGCGCGGCGGTTCCAGCCTTCGGCATAATCGGGCTGCAAGGTCACCACCTGATCGAGGAAATCGAGCGCGACGTCGAATTTCTGGTCTTCCGCCGCCCTTTGCGCCCATCGCATCATCAGGTCGATCGAGGCGCTGCCGGACTGGTTCCACTCATTCCAGATGCGGCCGGCGATGCGTTCGGCGGCCTTCTCGTTGCGCTCGCGTCTGAGATCGGCAAAGAGCTGGTCGAGCCGCCCCTGCCTCGTCGAGGCGACCGGCGGCGGCGTGATGGCGGCCGGCGGCGAAGCGGCGGGCGGCGTGGCCTCATGCTGCGCCGAAGCGGGCAAGGTCGTTCCGGAAAGGACCAGGGCAGTGAAGAACGCAAAAAGAATCCGCATGTCCGGAATCTAGTCCCGGACGGCGGATCGTCAAAATGATTTTAGCGTGAGAGGGCCGGCGAACCGGCAGTCGACATCAGCGGGCGCGGCGCTTAGCGCCGCGCGCAAGTCTCAGCCCTGGCGCGCCTTGTAGCGCGGAGCGGTCTTGTTGATGATGTAGATGCGTCCCTTGCGGCGAACCAGCCGGTTGTCGCGGTGACGCGCCTTGAGCGCCTTGAGCGAATTCTTGATCTTCATGGTCTTGCCTGTTCGGTCGGGGGCCCGGTCCCGGGCCGAATTTTAAAGGCGCGCCCGAAAAAAGCGCGCCTTGAACTTGCGTGGCTCATAAACGAGGAGCCTTGCCCGTGTCAACCGCAAGCGGGCGGCTCTTATGCCGCAAATGGTGCGCTGATCAAATATTCGCCATAGGGAACGCGCGGCATTGCGCGACTCAGAGGCGGCTGGAATGTTGCGGGCCACGCCAGAGCGGGACATAGGTCCCCTCCGGTTATGTCTATTTGTTTAGCCGCATTTCTGCGACGCCAAGCGATCCTCTAGGTTGCAGATGCTCTCAGCGAAACGGAGTCTTATCATGCGCCGTCTCTTTCTGCCCGCATGCCTTGTCCTCATCGCGACGGTTCCGGCTGCATGGGCCGAGGACTGCGATCGCAGCGACGACAGCCAGTGGATGATGAATATCTGCGCCAATGCCGATTATCAGGCGGCCGATGCCAAGCTCAACGCCGCCTACAAGGATATTGTCGGCCGCAATGACGAGAAGGCCAACAAGTTGCTGCAGACCGCACAGCGCGCCTGGATCACCTTCCGCGACGCCGAATGCGCCTATTCGACCGCCGACAGCGAGGGCGGTTCCATCCACCCGATGGAGGTTTCGCAATGCCTGACGGAACTGACCACCGAGCGCACCAAGCAACTCACCTCCGGCCCCAACTGCCAGGAAGGCGATCCGAGCTGCGCCAGCCCGGACGAGGACGAAGACGTGCAGTAGCCGGCGTTAGCGCCGACGCTCAATGCGCGTGAAATGGCCCATCTTGCGGCCGGGCCGCGACTCGGCCTTGCCGTAGAGATGCAGCATCAGGCCGGGCTCGGCGAGCAGCGCCGGAACCTTCAGCATGTCATCGCCGATCAGGTTTTCCATGACACAGTCGGAATGCCGTGCAGGCGAGCCCAGCGGCAGGCCGGCGACGGCGCGGATATGCTGTTCGAACTGCGAAACGATGCAGGCGGCCTCCGTCCAGTGGCCGGAATTGTGGACACGCGGCGCGAGCTCATTGGCTAAAAGCGAACCGTCGGCGAGGACGAAGAACTCGACGCCGATGACGCCGACATAGTCGAGCGCCGCAAGGATTTTTGCTGCCGCTTGCTTCGCCGCCGATGCGGTGTCCGGTGCGATGGCGGCCGGCAATGTCGACGTTCGCAATATGCCTTCGCGATGGATATTCTCGGCCGGATCGTAGGCTGCAACCGAGCCGTCCTGCCCGCGCGCGGCAATCACCGAAATCTCGCGCTCGAAAGCGACCAGCGATTCGAGGATCAGCGGCACATTGCCCATCGCCTCGCAGGTGCCGGCAAAGCCGCCGGTCTCCATGTTGCGGAAGACGCGCTGGCCTTTGCCGTCATAGCCCATGCGGCGCGTCTTCAGCACGCCGCTGCCGCTGAATTTCTTCAGCGCGGCCGTCAGCTGCTCGTCATTGTCCACTGGGCAGAATTCGGCTGTGGGAACGCCGATGCCGTTCAGGAAGCTTTTTTCGGTCACGCGATCCTGCGCGATTTCCAGCGCGCGGGCCGGCGGACAGACGGGAACGCGCGCCGCGAGTGTCTGCGCCGCTTGAACCGGGACGTTCTCGAATTCGTAAGTGACGACAGCGCTGGCGCCGGCCAGTTCGGCAAGGGCCGCCGGATCGTCATAGGCGGCGACGATCTGACGGTTAGCGACCTGCGCCGCCGGGCTGTCGGCCTGTGGCTCCAGGACGATGGTGCGATAGCCGAGGCGGGCGGCGGCCATCGCCAGCATGCGGCCGAGCTGGCCGCCGCCGATGATGCCGATGGTCGATCCCGGGGCTAGGCTCACGGGGTATCCGCCGGCTCGGTGGCGACCTTGGCGGTCTGTGCGGTGCGCCAGGCATCGAGGCGGGCGGCGAGTTTTTCATCGCTCAGCGCCAGGACGGCCGCGGCCAGAAGGGCGGCGTTGGCGGCACCGGCCTTGCCGATCGCTAACGTGCCGACCGGAATGCCGGCCGGCATCTGCACGATGGAGAGCAGCGAATCCTGGCCGGACAACGCCTTGGATTCCACCGGCACGCCGAAGACGGGCAGCGGCGTCATCGCCGCCGTCATGCCGGGCAGGTGCGCCGCGCCGCCGGCGCCGGCGATAATCACCTTGTAGCCGGCTGCCTTGGCGCCCTTGGCGAATTCATAGAGGCGGTCCGGCGTGCGGTGTGCCGAGACGATCAGTTTTTTGTGCGGGATGCCCAGCGCATCCAGCGTTTCCGCCGCCTGGCGCATCGTCGCCCAGTCGGACTGGCTGCCCATGATGATGGCGACTTCGGCACGCTGATCGGTCAAGGTTTTCGCTCCCGGCGGCAAAGGCGCGCCTTAGCGGAATTCGCCGGCAGCCGCAAGGATTGTCGCGGCTGTGGGCCGACGGTGGGGAGGTCTAGTCCGGCCAGCGCAGCGCCCCGGATGAATCCTTGCGCGCCGCTTTCATCGCATCCGCGGGACGCTCCTTCGCGGTCAGCACGGCGCGCAGCCGCTCGGCGACGATCTCGGCCTCGCCGGGATGCAGGTTGCACGGGTCGAGGAAGAAGTGTCCGCGCTCGACCTCATGGTTGCGCACGATGACGGGCGGTGAGCCGGCGGCCAAAGCCGAGGTTAGGCCCGCGGCGGTGAAGCGGCTCTCCGGACGGACGAAGACCTGCAGGCGGTCGAGCGGGTTGGCGGTTGGGTCGGGCACGATCTCAGCGCCAATGCCCGGAATGCCTTGCAGCGCATCCTTCCACAGATCGAGCGCCGCCTCTTCGCGCCGGCGGATGCCGGCATGGTCGCGCTTTTCCCAGGCGTCGAGCGCCGCCATGGTGCCGGCGATGCTTTCCTTGCCGACCTTCATGGCCCGGGCGACGCCGCGATTCTGCAGAT
This sequence comes from Mesorhizobium sp. M1A.F.Ca.IN.022.06.1.1, assembly GCF_003952605.1. Classification (NCBI taxonomy): domain Bacteria; kingdom Pseudomonadati; phylum Pseudomonadota; class Alphaproteobacteria; order Hyphomicrobiales; family Phyllobacteriaceae; genus Mesorhizobium; species Mesorhizobium sp. M1A.F.Ca.IN.022.06.1.1. The sequence continues at coordinate 3,619,162 of NZ_CP034455.1, forward strand.
AGGCGGCGCGCACCAGATCCTTGCGGCCGGTGACGATGCCGCTGGTCGGGCCACTCAGGAATTTGTGGCCGCTGTAGACGACGATGTCGGCGCCTTGCGCGAGAAATGTCCGCAGATCGTATTCCGAAGCGGCATCGACGATCACCGGCACATTCTTGGCGTGGCAGATCTCGCAGAACTCCTCCAGCGAAAGCATGCCGTACTGCACCGTGTGGTGGGCGACGACGTAAAGCGCGGCCGCCGTGCGCTCGTTGATCGCCTCGCGCACGTGGTAATCCTGCGTGACGCTGACGGTGCCCGCCGGAATGACCTTGGCGCCGGCCACGCGGATCGACTGATCGATCGGCGCGCCGTAATTGACGATATGGCCGAGCTGGATGACGACCTCCGATTTTAGCCCTTCGGTGTCGTCGGGCAGCCGTTCGATGGCCAGCAGGTTGGTGCCGGTCATCGCGCCGGCGATCGCCATGGTGATGCCTGAGACGCAGCAGGCGGTGATGAAGCCGGCCTCGCCGCCGGTGAGACGGGCGACGACTGCGCTCGCGGCGCGCTGCAAATCGTCCATCTCCACCCATTGCGAGGCGATCTCGGCCATGGCGCTGATCGCTTCCGGGACGATGATGGAAGCGCCGAGTGTCGTCATCGTGCCCGAGACGTTGATGATCGGACGCAGTCCCAGCCGCTCGCGGATCGTGGTGTTGGAGCCGGTCTCGGAATAGGTTTTCATGGCAGCAGATCCCAGTGTCAGGCGGCGATCTCGACGACCGCTTCGATTTCGACGGTGATGTTTCCAGGCAGCGAGCCGACGCCGATCGCCGAACGCGCGTGGCCGCCGATCTTGTCAAAGACATCGGCGAAGAGATCGGAGCAGCCGTTGACCACCTTCGGGTGATCGCTGAAGGTCGGCGTCGCATTGACGAAGCCGAGCAGCTTGACGACGCGCACGATGCGCCCGAGGTCGCCCGCCGCCGCGTGCATGACGGCAAGCAGGTTGAGGCCGGTGAGCCGGGCATGCTCATAGGCCTGTTCGACGGTGACGTCCTCGCCGACCTTGCCGGTGCAAAGCGTGCCATCGGCGCGCAGCGGCCCTGGCCCGAGAGGAAGATCAGCCGGCCGCTCTCGGCATGAGTGACGAAGTTGGCGATGGGCGTTGGCGGCTCGGGCAGCGTCAGGCCGAGTTCGGCGAGCCGGGTGTAAGGCGTCATGGAAGAATGCTCCTTGGATGGCATTTGCCATCCGATGTCAGAATTGCGAGGCGCGGAAGCGCGCCAAAAAAGTCCGCAGGCGCTCGTTCGTGGTCTCCGCGGCAAGCACCTCCTTCGGCGGCCCGACGGCACTGACGCCGCCGTCGGCCATGAAGACGATGCGGGTTGAGGCGTCGCGGGCGAAAGCCATCTCATGCGTCACCATCACCATGGTCATGCCGTCCTCGGCGAGGCTTTTCACCACGGCCAGAACCTCGCCGACGAGTTCCGGATCGAGGGCCGAGGTGATCTCGTCGAGCAGCAGGATCTTCGGCTCCATGGCGACGGCGCGGGCGATGCCGACACGCTGCTGCTGGCCGCCGGAAAGCTCGGCGGGCAGGCTGTCGGCCTTGTGGGCGAGACCGACACGACCCAACCAGTGCTCGGCGATCGAGCGCGCCTCGGCGCTGCTCTTGCCGCGTACCTTGGTGAGGCCGAGCATGATGTTGCCGGCCGCCGTCAGATGCGGGAACAGGTTGAAGCCCTGGAACACCATGCCGGTCTCGGCGCGCATGGCGGCCAAGTCGCGCTCGCTGCGGCGCTGGCGCGCGCCGCCGTCGCGAAAACCGACCTCCTTGCCGTCGATGCGGATCGAGCCGCTGTCGTAGCTTTCGAGGAAGTTGACGCAGCGCAGCAGCGTGGTCTTGCCGCTGCCGGACGGTCCGATGATGGCGACCACCTCGCCCTTCGCTACCTTGAGGCTGACCGAGCGCAGTACCTCGACCGAGCCAAAGGATTTCGAGACCTCGGCGATATCGAGAAGCGCAGGGCTGTTATCGGAAGTGGTGGCCATCGTGCTATTCCCGGATGAAGGCAAAGCGCTGCTCCAGCCGTCGGCTGGCAAGCGAAAGCGCGTAGTTGACGCCGAAATAGAGAAGGGCGCCGAGGATATAGAGCGGCATCGCCTCATAGGTGCGGCCAATGACCTGGTTGATGGCCTGCATCAGATCGGTGATGCCGAGCAGCGAGACCAGCGCGCTGCCCTTGACCGCGTCGGTGACGCCGTTGATCCAAGGCGGCAGGAAGCGGCGGAAGGCCTGCGGGAAAATCACGTAGGTAAGGCGCTGGCGAAAGGTCAGGCCAATCGCCATCGCCGCTTCCGACTGGCCTTTCGGGATCGAGGCGACGGCACCGCGCAGATATTCGACGACCTGCGCGGTCTTGAACAAGGTCAACGCCAGCACCGCCGCCCAGAAGGACTGGAGATGCACGCCGACGGCCGGCAGGCCGTAATAGACGAAGAAGATCAGCACCAGGATCGGGATGCCGCGGACGGTGTCGCTGAAGATCCGCACCGCCCAGCGTAAGGGTGCGGGCCCGTAGACGAGGCCAACGCCGAGGACAACGCCGGCGATCAGCGACAGCACCACGACGAGCAGCGATACCCAAAGCGTCAGCGCGAAGCCTTCGGCGAGGAACGGCAGGGCGTAAGCGATCTGGCCAAGCATCAGCGCGCCGTCCTATACCAGCGCTCGACCAGCCGGAGCGCGAAGAGCAGGGCGTAACCCGTCACCAGATACATCGCCGTCACCACCAGATAGACCTCGACGATGCGGAAGGTGTTGAAGTTGATCCACTGCGCGCCGTAGGTCAGTTCGGGCACGGAGATGACGGAAGCGACAGACGTGTCCTTGAACAGCGAGATGAACGTGTTCGAAAGCGCCGGCAGGGTGATGCGCATCATCGTCGGCAGCCGCACATGGACAAGCCGCTGCCATGGCGTAAGGCCGATTGCCTTGCCGGCATCGATCTGGCCGCGCGGCACGGCTTCGAGGCCGGATCGGAACACTTCGACGAGATAGGCGCCGCTGTATACGGCAAGCGTGGCGACGAAGGACGTCTGCGCGCTGTAGGCCAGGTCGATGACGGTCGGCAGACCGTAGAACACCAGATAGACCAGCAGGATCAGCGGCACGTTGCGGATGAATTCGACGTAAGAGGCGATAATGCCGCGCACGACACGCCCGGCCGAGACATACCAGACGGCCAGTACCAGTCCGATGACAATGCCGATGGCGATCGAGATCACGGCAAGCTCGAGGCTGAGCAGCAGTCCGCCCCAGAGCTTGTCGAAATGGCGCCAGATCAGGTTGAAATTGAGCGTATAGCCCATGCGTCCGTCTCAATGGCCTGTTGTGACGATGAAGAATTCGTCACTGCAGGAGCCCGTGTCGAGGAGAACAGGCGGAAGGGCGCTTGTTGCCTCCCTCCGCCGGCTAAAGTCAGAAGGCTTCGTCAGATGACCGGGAAGCCCGGGTGGCGCGGCGGCGGCTCCTGGCCGAAATATTCCTTGAAGGCAGCGTCGTAGAGCGCCGTCTCGTGGCCGAACATGGCGATGGTGAAGGTCTGGTTGACGTAGGTCAGCCAGTCGAGGTCGCCCTGCCTGATGGCCGCGCCGTAAAGCATCGAATACCAGCTCTTGCCGGCGTCGAAGTATTTGTCCGGGTTGCGCGAGGCGAGCCAGCGCACGGTGGAGAGGTCGACCGCGGCGGCGTCGACACGCTTGGATTCCAGCGCCTGCAGCACGTTGGCCTGGGTGTCGATCTGCATGACCTGCGCCTGGGGCAGGGCAAAGTGCACCGAGTTTTCGGCATCGACATTCTGCAGGATCGAGATGCGCGTGGCGGAGCCGTTCGCCAGCAGCTTGTCGAAAGTCTTGTTCTCGGACCCCGGCAGCGTCAGCAGCGCGACGCCTTCGACATAGTAGGGGCGCGAGAAGTGGATCAGCTGCGAGCGCTGCCCCGTCATGGTCATGAACTGGATGGTGATATCGACCTTATTGGTGGTCACGTTCGGAATGCGCTGCGCCGGATCCTGCATGACGAATTCGACCTTGGTAGGGTCATCGAAAAGGCCCTTGGCGAGGATGCGCCCCATGGTGATGTCCATGCCGACCAGCTCGCCGGCATCGTTCTCGAAATGCCACGGCGCGTTGGTGCTGCCGGTGCCGACGATCAGCTTGCCACGATCGAGCGCGGTCCGCAGTACGCTGTCGGACGCGGCTTGCGCGGCGGCCTTCTCGGCGCTGACCGCGGTGAGCGCGCCGGCGGTGGCAAGTCCGGCCATTCCCAATTTTAGAAAATCACGTCTTCCGGATGTGTCGTTCACGGCGACCTCCTTTGGTGGTGTGTTCCCCATGAATACACGCGTCAGCAATCGATATACGATTGTCTCTTACAAGAGACGTATGTATCCTGTACAAGACAGATACTAACACCGGGAATCGACAATGCAAGATGGCGAAACACTGACCGAGTGGCAGGCCGGAAGTTCGGACGAAGAGAGGCCCGCGAACTCTCGCGAAAAGGGTCTCAACCGCGCGCTGCACATTCTGGAGTTCCTGCATGCCACGCAGCGCGCGATCGGCATCGGCGAACTGGCCAAGGGGCTCAACGCCCCCCGCTCGACGACCTACACGCTGGTTCGCGAGTTGGTCGGCGCCGGTCTGCTGGAGATGGCCGGCGACGGCAACCGCGTCTATTTCGGCAAGAAGCTTTACCTCTACGGAATGGCCTATATGCGTGGCAACGACCTGCTCAGACGCGGGCGGCAGGAGGTCGACACGCTGTCGCGCGAGACGGGCGAGACCTCGGAGCTGTGCATGCTGCAGAGCGGCCGCTACACGATCGTCCATTCGAGCCCGGGCACCAGGCCGTTCCGCATCAGCTCGGCGACCGGTCTGCAGATCCCGCTGCCTTGGACCGCGTCGGGCCGGCTGCTGCTCGCCGGCCTGGAACGCAGCCGGATCGAGGCGATGATCTCGCGGGACGACCTCGTGCTGCCGGATGGCCGCAAGATCGAGCTCGACGACTTCATCGACGACATCGCAAAAGCCCGCGTCACCGGCTACTGCGTGACGTCGGGCCTTGTCGACGCCTATACCAAATGCTTGGCGGCGCCGGTCTTTTCAGCGCCCGGGAAGATCGAGGCGACGATGTGCCTGGTGGTTCCGATCGACACGTCGGAAGATCGGACAGGCGAGCTGGTCGCGCTGCTGCGTGACCGCGCCGCGCGGCTTTCGATCTCTTAGCCGTCGAGCGTAAGAAGCTGCCGGTCAGGCGATGATGTCGGGGATGATGCGGTCTTCCAGCGCCATCAGCCGGTCCTTCAGCATCAGCTTCTTCTTCTTCATGCGCTGGATCTGCAGCGGGTCGCAACCCATGGCGATCATCGCATTGATGGCGGCGTCGAAATCGGCGTGTTCCTGTTTGAGCCGGGAATATTCGAGGCGTATCTCAGCCTGTTCCTGTTCGGACATTATCTACCGTCTGCGTATGCGTCGCCCAGGGATGGGCCTTTGGGCGGGGCCGGTGGGTTTGTGACCGGCGCGCCGCTGATATCACATTTCACATTGTCGTGGAATGCTACCACGCGGCATTCGACATCGAGATTGGTTGGTGGCAAACTGTCATCGTGCCGTCACAGTTGCGACCTGCGGTGGACGTGCCTGAGACGGCTGCAATCGAGGAATCCATGAAAGGGAGAACCAATCATGTCTCTTGCATCCCATCTTGATGAGCTGCAGCGGAAGCACGGCGACATCGAGCGCGAGCTTATCGACGCGATGAATCATCCTTCGGTAGACGACCTCGAGATCGCCACTCTCAAGCGGCGCAAGCTGGCAATCAAGGACGAGATTGAAAAGCTGAAGGCGAAACCGACGGCACACTGAAACTCCTCTAGGCAACATAACCGCACCCGTCGGGTGCAACCCAACCGGTGGCAAGAATGCCGCCGGTCTGGCGAGTTTACGCTGAATTTCCTGACTCTTCCTTGGAATGCAACCGCAGCCCGATGTGGGCTGCTGAACCGCACGGCCGCCAACCAAGCGCAGCCGATTTGCGGACCGTGGCTGTCACCGGCCATTGACAAGCCATCTTTGCTCCGCCACCTCATGCCCGGAACTTCCAGATGAAGGCGGCCGGCATGACCGGATATTTTTCTTCTCCTTTCCCGCGGCGCGCATCGGTCGGCGTCGATGTCGGCGGCGTGATGGTCGGCGGCGGCGCGCCGGTCGTCGTGCAGTCGATGACCAACACCGATACCGCCGACATCGATCAAACCGTTGCCCAGGTGGCGGCGCTGCATCGCGCCGGCTCGGAGATCGTGCGCATCACTGTCGACCGCGACGAGAGCGCCGCCGCCGTGCCGCGCATCCGTGATCGGCTGGCATGGCTCGGCGTCAACGTGCCGCTGGTCGGCGACTTCCACTATATCGGTCACAAACTGCTCGCCGATCACCCGGCCTGCGCCGAGGCGCTGGCGAAATACCGCATCAACCCCGGCAATGTCGGCTTCAAGGAAAAGAAGGACCGCCAGTTCGCCGCGATCGTCGAGATGGCGATCAGATACGACAAGCCGGTGCGCATCGGCGTCAACTGGGGCTCGCTCGACCAGGAGCTCTTGACCCGGCTGATGGATGACAACCAGGGCCGGGGCTCGCCGCTCACCGCCCAGGAAGTCACCCGCGAGGCGATCGTGCAGTCGGCGATCCTGTCGGCGGAGATGGCGGAAGAGATCGGGCTCGGCCGCGACAAGATCATCCTGTCGGCCAAGGTGAGCGGCGTCCAGGATCTGATCGCCGTCTATACCGAGCTTGCGACCCGCTCCAACCATGCGCTGCATCTCGGGCTGACCGAGGCTGGCATGGGCACCAAGGGCATCGTCGCTTCCTCGGCTGCCATGGGTATCCTCCTGCAGCAGGGCATCGGCGACACGATCCGCATCTCGCTGACGCCGGAGCCGAACGGCGACCGCACGCGCGAGGTGCAGGTGTCGCAGGAACTTTTGCAGACGATGGGCTTCCGGCAGTTCGTGCCGATCGTCGCGGCCTGCCCCGGCTGCGGCCGCACGACCTCCACCGTCTTCCAGGAGCTGGCCCAGAGCATCCAGGCCGACATCCGCAAGAACATGCCGGTGTGGCGCGAGAAATATCCGGGCGTCGAGAACCTCAAGGTCGCGGTGATGGGCTGTATCGTCAACGGCCCCGGCGAATCCAAGCACGCCGATATCGGCATATCTTTGCCCGGAACCGGCGAGACGCCGACGGCGCCGGTGTTCATCGACGGCAAGAAGGCGGCGACGCTGCGTGGCCCCTCGATCGCGCAGGATTTCGAAAAGATGGTCGCCGACTATATCGAGCAGCGGTACGGACACGGCAAAGCCGCCGCGGAATGAGCCATGCAGCGCTTGCTCAGGACGGCACTGATCCTGATTTGCGCGCTGATCCCTGCCGGTCAGGCATTCGCCGATCCGCCGCAGTCGCGATCGGCCGCAAAGCGGCTGATCAATCGCGTCTGTGACCTGATCGAGACCCAGGCCGAGCAAAATGGCCTACCCAAGGATTTCTTCGCCCGGCTGATCTGGAAGGAGAGCCGCTTCGATCCCAATGCAGTGAGCCCCGTGGGCGCCGAGGGCATCGCCCAGTTCATGCCGGGCACCGCCAAGCTGCGCGGGCTTGCCGATCCGTTCGACATCGGACAGGCGATCCCCGCCTCGGCCAAGTATCTTGCCGAGATGAAGGCGGGCTACGGCAATCTCGGCCTCGCGGCTGCCGCCTACAATGCGGGCGAGAATCGCGTGTCACGCTGGCTCTCCTCCGGCGGCTTCCTGCCGATGGAGACCGAAAGCTATGTCTTCGACATCATGGGCGAGCCGGTCGACAAGTTCTCGGACACCGCCTATGCCGGCACGATCCGGCCGCTCGATCCGAAGATGAGCTTCGCGGTCGCCTGCCGCAGGCTGCCGGTGATCATGTCGCGGACCGTCGCCATGGCCTCGATCAACGTCAAGCCGTGGGGCGTCCAGGTGGCCGGCAATTTCCGCCGCTCCGCCGCAATCAGCCAGTGGTTGCGGGTTCGCGGCCGATTCCCTTCCCTGCTTGGCAGCCATGATCCTGTGGTCAGCCGCGTGCGCACGCCGATCGGCCGGCGCGGCATCTATGCGGTCAGGATCGGTGCCGACTCGCGCGCCGAGGCCAACGGCATCTGCAATAAGCTGCAAAGCGTCGGCGGGGCGTGCCTGGTTATGCGAAATCGGTAGCTCAAGCCGTCTTCGCCGCCACCGTCTCGCTGAGCCAGGTGCCGATCTTGGCGCCGAGGCGGTCGGGAGAGACCGGCTTCGGCAGGTAGTCGTCCATGCCGGCTTCCATGCATTTTTCGCGGTCGCCCTTCAGCGCATGCGCGGTGACGCCTATGATCGGCGTATGGCTGCCGCTCTGCCCTTCGATGGCGCGGATGGCGCGCGTCGCCTCGTAACCGTTCATCTCAGGCATGGAGACGTCCATCAGCACCAGCCTCGGGCGCAGCGAGCGGTACATCTCAACCGCGGTGCGGCCATTGCCGGCAATGCGATAGCTGAGGCCGAGGCCGTTGAGGATCTGGCCGAAGACCAATTGGTTCACGTCATTGTCCTCGGCGATCAGGATATCGATCGGACCGCTCGGCGCCGCCGCCGGTTCGGGCGAGAGGACCGGAACGGCTGGACCACGGATGACGGTGAAGGGCGGCGGAGCCGACTGGACGACGACCGGCTCGCGCACGAAATGCGCCTTGCCGCCTTGCGTGCGCGCCTTCTGGATGGCGGAGATCACGGTGCCGAGCAGCACCGCCGAACGCGCCGGCTTGGTGAGATGCGCGACGATGCCGAAATCGATCACCAGTCGGCCGAAATCGACCTGGTCGACCGAAGTGAGCAGCACGACCGGAATGGAAGACAGGCGGCTGTCGGCGGCGATCGCCTTGGCGACATCGGCGCCGTTCATGCCGGGCATCTGGTAGTCAAGGATGATGCAGTCGACCGAAGCGCCGAGCTGGCAGGCGCGGTCGAGAAAGGCGAGGCCGACGGCGCCGCTTTCGGCCGCGGCGCAGTCGAAGCTCCAGCTGCGCAGTTGCTCGAGCAGGATCTCGCGATTGACCGGGTTGTCGTCGATGACCAGGACGCGGGCGCCGGTTACGTCGACCGGCACGATCTCGTCGCGCGCTTGCTGTTTGTGTGCCGGCAGCGGTACGGCGAACCAGAAGACCGAGCCGCGGCCGATCTCGCTTTCAACGCCGATCTTGCCGCCCATCAGGTCGACGAGGCGGGCGGAGATGGCAAGGCCGAGCCCGGTGCCTTCGTGACGACGGGTGGACGAGCCGTCGACCTGGGCGAATTTCTCGAACACGCTCTGCAGCTTTTCGGCGGGGATTCCGATGCCGGTGTCCTCGACGCGGACCTTGAGCTGGACGGTCCCATCGACCACATCGCCGCCGACATCGATCAGCACATGCCCCTTCTCGGTGAACTTCACCGCATTGCCGAGCAGGTTGGTAACGATCTGGCGGAAACGGCCGGCGTCGCCGACGACGAAGCCAGGCAGGCGCGGGTCGACGCGCACGATGAGCTCGAGGTTCTTTTCGGCAACGCGGGCCGAGACCAGCGTGGCCACGTCCTCGACCGCTTCGGCCAGGCGGAACGGGGCGGGGTCGAGCGTCAGCTGGCCGGCATTGATCTTCGAGAAATCGAGAATGTCGTTGATGATGGTGAGCAGCGCGTTGCCGGATTTGACGATGACGTCGGTGAAGGTCTTCTGGCGCGGCGTCAGCTCGGTCTTGGCGAGAAGCTCGGCCATGCCGAGCACGCCGTTCATCGGCGTGCGGATCTCATGGCTCATATTGGCGAGGAATTCCGATTTCGCCCGGTCGGCCGCCTCGGCCTTGAACAACGATGCGGCGGTTTCGGCGAAGGCGCGGCGGATCGCGTTCTCCATCGGCCGGAAGATCAGAACCGCGGCGATGGCGATGACGGCGATCAGCAGACCGCTCGCCCATAGGAGCAGCCGGTCGCTGGCGGCATCGGCGAGGCGCCGCTCGTCATCGAGCGCGGTGCGCACGCGAACCAGCATCGGCTGGGCGAAAAGATCGTTCTGGTTGCGGATCTCGCGGTAGCTCCATTCGTCGACTGTCTGGGCCACCGACATCAGGTTGAAATTGCGCACCATGTCGCGCGCCGACCAGAACAGATCGTCGTTCACCGAAGCGGATTCGAGCGCATTGAGCGTATTCTTCGACAGCCGCGGCCTGATCGCCGCGAGCTGCGCGTTCAGGATTTCGATCTCGCCCATCAGCCGTTCGGAATGGCCGCGCGCGGCTGCGATCAGCCCATCGCGGGTCTCAGCCCGCCACACGGTTCCGGTCGTCTCGGCGAAATTGGTGGCGTTGCGCAGGTCGCGCGAGAAGATGACGAAATTGGCGCTCAAGGCATCGACTTCGTGGCGGTATGAGTTCACGCGGTTGAGCGCGAACATGACGGCCGCCGAGGCCAGCGCAAAGACGAGCAATCCCGAAATATAGCGGACCCGGATCGACCGGATGAAGGAGGAATACTCCGGCATGCGCAACCCCAACCCAAACGCACAATTTTAACGGTCGGGATTACGCTTGATTTACATTAAGATTTCGTTGGTGCGGCTGCCTGTCTTGCCTGCGCATTTAGGGCTCAGGGGCAGATTTAAGCACGTCAATCCGTCGACAGGGAAAACTCGTTGGCGATGGTGACGTGGTGGTGAATGCGTCCCTCGAAATACTTGGCCAACACCGCCTCGGTCGCGGCGCGAGATTCCGCGCGGGCGGGGCTCGCGAGCGCGGCCTCGACCGCGGCCATGTCGCGATAGTTGATTGCCAGGATCATCGGGAATTCCGGCGCGCCATCGTCGCGTTTCTCGGCAAAGCTGACGCGGACGTCTAGCGCGCCCGGGAAAGCCTTCCACTTCGGCAGGACGGTTCTGATCACATCCTCGCGGAAGGCTTCGGTCTGGCCGTCTTTCACCTTGCCTTCAAACAGCGCATAGCGTGTGATCATGCTGCGGGCTCCTCATCCTTGCGTCGGAAAAATTCCATCAAAGCGGCCTGGTCCTCGCCACCCAGTCCGGCGGCCGTCAACAGCCGGTGCACTTCGGCGCAGACGGCCGTCAGCGGCATTGCAGTGTGCGTGCGCCGCGCCAGGTCCTGCGCGGCGTTGAGGTCCTTGACCATGTTGTCGATGCGGCCGGTGCGCCGGTAGTCGAAGGTCGCAAAACGCGGCAGGTATTCCTGCAGAATGGCGCTGTCGGCGCGGCCGCCTTTCAGCGCCTGCGGGATCTTGAGCGCGTCGACGCCGGCATCGAGCGCAAGCCGGGTCGCTTCCGCCACAGCCATGAAATTCAGGGCGCAGAGCACCTGGTTGATCAGCTTCGTCGTCTGCCCCGCACCGGCCGGACCCATATGCGTATAGTTGCTGGCGACGTGGTGGAGCACCTTGTGCGCGTCCGCCACATCTTCCGCCTTGCCGCCGGCCATCAGCGTCAGCTCGCCGACGAGGGCTTTCGGCGCCCCGCCCGAGAGCGGAGAGTCGACCCAGCGCAGACTCCTTTCGCCGGCGTCCGCCGCCAGCTGGCGCGTCGCGTCGGGGTCGATGGACGACATGTCGATGATCAGCGTGCCGGGCTTCGCGCCGGCGGCGACGCCGCCATCGCCGAACACGGCGCGGCGCACGATCGCAGCGGAATTGAGGCTGAGGATGACGAAGTCGGCCGCTGCGGCGGCCGCGGCCGCGCTGGCCGCGGCGCTGGCGCCCTTCGCAACCAGCGTTTCCACCTTGACCGTGTCGAGATCAAACACGAAGAGCCGGTTGCCGGTAGCGAGCAGGCGTTCGCCGATCGCTCCGCCCATGGCACCGGCACCGATTAGCGCGACTATGTTGGTCATGACGGTCGCTCCTCAAATCTGGACGTTATATCCGCGACAATCTTTTCTAGCGGTGCGTCGATCGTAACCGCGATGGCATTCTCGTCCTTGCCTGGCACTTCCAACGTCGCGAACTGGCTGTCGAGCAGGCTGGTCGGCATGAAATGGCCGGTGCGCTCGCTCATGCGCCGGGAAATCAGTTCACGCGAACCATCGAGATAGATGAACAGCACCGGCGCGCGGGCCTGCTCGGTGATGAAATCGCGATAGGCGCGCTTCAGCGCCGAACAACCGACGATGACCGGTGCGGGCTGCCGCCTCAGCGTTCCGCCGACTTTCGCCAGCCATGGCCACCTGTCGGCGTCGTCAAGCGGAATGCCTGCGCTCATCTTGGCGGTGTTGGCTTCAGGGTGCAGCTTGTCGCCATCCACATACGTCGCGTGGATCGCACGGGCCAGCGCCTCGCCAACCGTCGTCTTGCCCGAACCGGTGACGCCCATGACGACCATGCGCGGCGGCAGGTCAGATCGAAGCTGTGATGCCGCCATCGACATAGAGGACATGTCCGTTGACAAAGGAAGAGGCGTCCGAAGCCAGGAAGACGCAGGCGCCGACCAGTTCTTCGACCTTGCCCCAGCGGCCAGCCGGCGTGCGCTTTTCAAGCCAGGTGCTGAAGGCCGGGTCGGCGACAAGGGCCGCATTGAGCGGCGTGTCGAAATAACCGGGCGCGATGGCGTTGCATTGCAGGCCGTGCCTGGCCCAGTCGGTCGCCATGCCCTTGGTGAGATTGCCGACCGCGCCCTTGGTCGCCGTGTAGGGCGCGATACCCGGCCGGGCGAGCGCGGTCTGCACGCTGGCGATATTGATGATCTTGCCGCGGCCACGCCGGATCATGTGGCGCGCCACGGCCTGGCCGACATGGAAGACGCTGGCGACGTTGGTCTGCAGCAGGCGCTCGAAGGCGTCGGCGGGAAAGTCCTCGAGCGGCGTACGGAACTGCATGCCGGCATTGTTGACCAGAATGTCTATCGCTCCGTGAGCCTGCTCGAACGCATCGATGGCGGCGCGTACCGCATCATGGTCGGTTGCATCGAAGGCCAGCGTCACAGCGCCGGGGATTTGCGCGGCCGCAACGGCGAGTTTTGCCTCGTCGCGGCCGTTGAGGACCACTTTGGCCCCGGCACCGGCGAGCCCTTTTGCCAAGGCAAGGCCGATGCCTTGCGAGGAGCCGGTGACGAGCGCGGTGCGCCCGGTGAGATCGAACAAGGTGGACGACATTTTCTCGATTGCCTCTCGTCGCTGTCCGTTTTATGTTATCGATAACATCAGCTGTCAAGTCAAGTGGAGCGAAAACCGATGCAGCGGCCCCATATCCTTCAGGTTGGACCTTATCCCGCGTGGGACGAGGTGCCGCTCAACGAAGCCTTCGTGGTGCATCGTTATTTCGCGGCCGAGGACAAGCCGTCCTTCCTCGCCGACGTCGGGCCGCAGGTCCGCGCCATCGCCACCCGCGGCGAACTCGGCGCGAACCGCGCCATGATCGAGGCGTGCCCGGCACTCGAGGTCGTCTCCGTCTACGGCGTCGGCTTCGACGCGGTCGATCTGTCGGCATGCCGAGAGCGCGGCGTGCGGGTCACCAATACGCCTGATGTGTTGACCAACGACGTCGCCGATCTCGGCATCGCCATGATGCTGTGCCTGTCGCGCGGCATGATCGGCGCCGAGCGCTGGGTGCGCGACGGCAGCTGGGCCTCTAAGGGCCTTTACACGCTGAAGCGCCGAGTCTGGGGCCGGCGGGCCGGCGTGCTCGGCCTCGGCCGCATCGGCTATGAGGTGGCCAAGCGTCTGGCCGGCTTCGGCATGGACATCGCCTACAGCGACGTCGCGCCCAAGGATTTCGCCGCGGACTGGGAGTTCGTCGCCGATCCCGTCGCCCTGGCCAGCCGTTCCGATTTCCTGTTCGTGACGCTCGCGGCGTCGGCCGCGACGCGCCACATCGTCAATGGCGAGGTGATCGCGGCGCTTGGCGAGGACGGCATGCTGATCAACATTTCGCGCGCCTCCAATATCGACGAGGATGCGCTGCTCGATGCGCTCGAGAAGAAGGCGCTGGGGTCTGCCGCGCTCGACGTTTTCGAGGGCGAGCCGAAGCTCAATCCGCGGTTCCTGGCGCTCGACAACGTCCTTTTGCAGCCGCACCATGCGTCGGGCACTATCGAGACACGCAAGGCGATGGGCAAGCTGGTACGCGACAACCTTGCCGCCCATTTTGCTGGCCAGCCGTTGCTGACGCCGGTGCTGTGAAATTGTTTTACGCAAGTTTTCACGCAAAGCCTGCCTGCACAGTCCGAGGAGTTCGCCTGTCATGAAGTCGATCGTCATCCACGCCGCCAAAGACCTGCGCATCGAGGACCGTCCGGTCGAGGAACCGGGGCCGGGCCAGGTGCTGTTGCGTCTCGCCGCCGGCGGCATCTGCGGCAGCGACCTGCACTACTACAATCACGGCGGCTTCGGAACGGTGCGCCTGAAGGAGCCGATGATCCTCGGCCACGAAGTCTCCGGCGTGATCGAGAGCCTCGGGCCGGGAGTGAGTGGACTGCAGACGGGACAGCTCGTCGCCGTGTCTCCGTCGCGGCCCTGCTATAGCTGCCGCTATTGCCGCGAGGGCATGCACAACCAGTGCCTCAACATGCGCTTCTACGGCAGCGCCATGCCGTTCCCGCATATCCAGGGCGCGTTTCGTGAAATGCTGGTGGCGGACGCGATTCAGTGCGTCCCGGCGGACGGGCTGACCGCCGGCGAGGCGGCGATGGCCGAACCGCTGGCCGTCTGTCTGCACGCGACGCGCCGGGCCGGAGAGATGCTGGGCAAGCGCGTGCTGGTCACAGGCTGCGGGCCGATCGGCCTGCTGTCGATCATCAGCGCGCGCCGCGCGGGTGCGGCCGAGATCGTCGCCGTCGACATCGCCGATTTCACGCTGTCGATGGCCATGCGCGCCGGCGCCGACAAGACCATCAACACCCGAACCGAGCCGGAAGGTTTGGCGCCCTACCTTGCCGACAAGGGGACCTTCGACATCCTCTACGAATGTTCGGGCGCGGCGTCGGCGCTGGCGCAAGGCATCGCTGCGCTGCGTCCGCGCGGCACCATCGTCCAGCTCGGCCTCGGCGGCGCCGAGATGGCACTGCCGATGTCGACGGTGACCGCCAAGGAACTGTCGATCAACGGCTCGTTCCGCTTCCATCCCGAATTCGCCGTCGGCGTCGAGCTGATGCGCAAGGGGCTGATCGACGTGAAGCCGCTGATCACCCACTCGGTGCCGGTCGACGAGGCGCTTTCCGGCTTCGAGCTCGCCAACGACCGCAGTCAGGCGATGAAGGTCCAGATCGCGTTTGCGTGAGCCGCAACGGCGCGTTGCATTCCGCCGTGATATCGATAACGTACGGCCATGCAATCTTCGCCCAAACGGCCGACCATGGCCGATGTCGCGCATCGCGCCAACGTCTCGACGATGACCGTGTCGCGCGCTTTCAAGCGCGACGCTTCGGTCAGCGCCGATACGCGCGACCGCATTCTGAAGGCGGCTGAAGAGCTCGGCTATGTCTTCGACAGCATCGCCGCCAATCTGTCGTCGCGGCGCTCCGGCTTCGTCGCCGCGACGATCCCCTCGATCAACAACGCCAATTTCGCCGACACGGTGCGCGGCATGACCGAGGGCCTGCGTGACAGCGGGCTGGAGATCCTGCTCGGCTTCACCGACTATAATGTCGAGGAGGAGGAACGCCTGGTCGGGCAATTGCTTCAGCGTCGCCCGGAGGCGATCATCGTGACCGGCGGCCGGCACACGTCGCGCTGCCGCAAGTTGCTGGCCAATGCCGGCGTTCCGGTCGTGGAGACCTGGGATTTGCCGGCCGACCCCATCGGCCACGTCGTCGGCTTTTCCAATGCCGATGCCGGGCGGCTGATGGTCGATCATTTCGTTCAGCGCGGCTATTCGAGGCTGGGCTTTATCGGCGGCGACACCTCGCGGGACACCCGTGGTCTGGACCGCCGACGCGGCTTCGTCGCGGCGCTGGAGGACCGCGGCCTCGACGCTTCGCGCGTGATTGCCTCCGGCGTGCCGCCGATCTCGATGCGCGAGGGCGCGACCGCCATGGTCGAGATGATCTCGCGCTGGCCGGACACACAGGCGGTGATGTGCGTGTCCGACCTCTCCGCCTTCGGCGCCCTGATGGAATGCGTTCGACGCGGCATCCGCGTGCCGGACGACGTGGCGATTGCCGGCTTCGGCGCCTATGATCTCGCCGAGCAGTCGGTGCCTTCGATCACCACGATCGACGTCGGCGCGCATGAGATCGGCATCCGCGTCGCCGAGCTGGTGCTCGACCTGCTCAACGGGCGGCGAGCGCTCGATGACCGCGTCGTAGTCGGCATGACGCCCAAGGTTGTTGTGCGACACACGGCCTGAAGCGTCGGAAAAAACGAACGGCCGGCGGATGATCGCCGACCGCTCGCTGATCGTTCTGGATGGCGTCTATTTGCCCCAGATCTTCTTGTATTGGTCGCGGTAGCCGTTGCCCGGGTCGAAACGGTTGTCCGGGCCGCCGTCGAACTCGACATTGTCGGAAGTCACCACATGCAGCGGCGAGATGTAGCCCGACCATTTCTCGCCGGCCATGGCGCGGTTGAGCTCGTCGACAAGCTGCCAGCCCTGCAGGTTCAGCGGCTCGGCCACCGTCACCTTCTGGAACTGGCCGGAGCGGATGCGCTGGTAGGCCGATTCCGAACCGTCGCCCGCCGCGACGTTGATCGGCGCATCGGTGCCGGACTTGCCGGCCGCCGCGAGCGACGGCCCCATAAAGTCGAAATAGAGGTCGTTGATCGCCAGCGAATGGGTCCATTGATCGCCGTATTTCTGCAGCAGCGAGGTGGTGAGCTGCGGC
Source organism: Mesorhizobium sp. M1A.F.Ca.IN.022.06.1.1 (assembly GCF_003952605.1). Classification (NCBI taxonomy): domain Bacteria; kingdom Pseudomonadati; phylum Pseudomonadota; class Alphaproteobacteria; order Hyphomicrobiales; family Phyllobacteriaceae; genus Mesorhizobium; species Mesorhizobium sp. M1A.F.Ca.IN.022.06.1.1. The sequence continues at coordinate 3,636,052 of NZ_CP034455.1, forward strand.
ATGCGCTGCGAGGTCTCGGCGATCGGCGTGTCGACATATTCGAGCACCTTCCCGCCGAGATCCTCGATCTCCTTCTTCATCCGGTCCGCCTTGGCGATAGCGATCTGGTAGGTGGAATCGGTGAAGATGATGACGCCGGGCTTGCCCTTGGCGTCGACAAAGGCCCAGTCGGCCGCCGCCTTCGAAACTTGCATTGGATCGGTCGAGACGTTGGCGACGATGCCGAGATCGTCGATCGGGCCGACGGTCGGCGCGGCGTGCCAGGCCACCATCGGGATCTTGGCCGCCTTGGCCTGCTCCATCGCCGGCTTCTGCTCGACGGCGTCGAAGCCGTTGATGATGATGCCATCGGGATTGAGCGCCAGCGCCTGGCCGAAGGCAGCGGTGCGGCCGCCGATGGAGCCGGCCCCGTCAAGCGTCTTGACCGTCCACCCCAGGGCGGCAGCGGCTTCCTCGACACCCTTGGTGACGCCGAGGATGCCGCCGTTCTTCATGTCGGCGCCGAGCACGACGATGGTCTTGCCGGCAGCCCCTTTCGGTCCCGTGGTCGGTCCGTCCCACTTCTCGACCTTGCTGGCATATTTATCGACCACCGCTTTGGCGTCGGCCATCGGGTCGGCCAGCGCCGGCGAGGCGATGCCAAGCGCCAGGCAGGCAATTCCGAGCTGTAGGACTGTTCTGCGCTGCATATCGTTTCTCCCATTAAGCATTGTCGGTTGTATTTGTTGATTGGCTGGTGGCTGGTCGGCTGGTGGGCGCGGATGCCGGCACCACCGCGCCGCGGCGCCGCTGCGCGTAGCCGGCAATGCCGATCGCGACGAGCAGGGTGACGCCGTTGAACAACGGCTCTACCCAGAACGACCCGCCGAACTGCTGGATGCCGGAAATGCCTACGGCGAGGATAACGACGCCGACGATCGTGCCCCAGACATTGACGCGGCCCGGCTTGATGGTGGTCGATCCGAGGAATGCGCCGACCAGGGCCGGCAGCAGGTATTCGAGGCCAACACTGGCCTGGCCGATCCTGAGCTTCGAGGCCAGCAGCACGCCGCCCAAGGCGGTGAGCGCGCCGGAGGCGACGAAGGCCCCCATGACGAATTTCTGCACCGGAATGCCGTTGAGCGCGGCCGCCTTCGGATTGGCGCCGATGGCGTAGAGGTAGCGGCCAAGCGGCATATATTCGAGCACCAGCCACATCACCAGCGCCAGCACGACCACGTAGTAGCCGGTGATCGGCAGGCCGAACAGCATGGTGCCGTTGAGGGAAAGGAAACCGTCGGGAAGCACGCCGACGACCTGGCGGCCGCCCGTGTACCACATTGCCAAAGCGTAGAGCACCGTGCCGGTGCCGAGTGTGGCGATGAAGGAATCGATGCGCGCCACCTCGACCAGCAGGCCGTTGATGAAGCCGGTGAGCACGCCGAGCAGGATGACGATGAGCACCGCGAGCGGCCAGGGCATGCCGAATGCGGTTTGCAGGCTGATGGCAAGGATGTGCCAGAGCACGATGCCGTAGCCGACGGTGAGGTCGATGCGGCCCGAAGTCATCGGAATCATCGCCGCCAGCGACAAGAGCGCGATGATCGCCTTGTCGGAAACGATCGAGCGCAAATTGAGCAGCGTCGGGAACGTCCGCGGCAGGAGCAGCGAGAAGAGCAGGATCAGGAGCAGCGTCAGGATCGGCAGGCCGTAGACCGGCAGATAGCGCGCCGCCTTCTGGCCGTAGCTCAGTCCGGGGAGCTCCGAACGGGTCGGCTCCAGCGCCGTCGATTTGATCGAGTTCATGGATCCTCCTCAGGCGGCTTCGGACACGGAAGCGGCGCTGATGAGCGCCGCCGTCGTCAAGGCATCGCCGGCGAGCTCGCGCACGATGCGATTGTGCGAGAAGACGAGCGCGCGGTGACAGATGTGGGCGACTTCCTCGAAATCGGTGGAGACGACGATCACTGCCAGCCCGGCTTCGACCGCGGCGGCGATCAGCCGATAGATCTCGGCCTTGGCGCCGACATCGACGCCCGCAGTCGGATCCTCGGCGATCAGAAGCTTACGGCCCGTCGCCAGCCAGCGGCCGACGACCACCTTCTGCTGGTTGCCGCCGGAGAGCGCCTCGATCGGCAGGTGCGGGTCATTGGGCCGCAGCCCCAGCCGTGCGCCGAGCTCCCGCGTCAGCTCGCTTTCCCGGGCCGGCTTCATGAAGGAGAAGAGCCCGCGGCCGACGGCCGAGGGGTTGAGATACATGTTCTCGCGCACCGAGAGCGACAGCGCCACGGATTCCTCGGTGCGGTCACGCGCAATCAGTCCGACACCGGCGGCAAGAGCGGCGCCGACCGAGGACAGGTCGAGGCGCTTGCCGTCGAGCCAGACCAAGCCGTCGAAAGCTTCAGTCCCAAACAGCGCACGGCCGACAGCTTCCTGCCCGGCGCCGCGCAGGCCGACCAGGCCAAGCAACTCGCCGGACCGTGCCTCGAAGCGAACCGGACCGACACTGCCGCAAGTCAGGTTTTCCACCCTGAGCCGTTCCGGCCCGTCCCGCCAATGCGACTTGGCAAACATCTGGTGCGCCGGCCGGCCGACGATGAGATCGACCAGTTCCTGCGGCGTGGTCTCGGCCACCGGCTTGACCGCGACCATGCGGCCGTCGCGCATGACGGCGACGCGGTCGGCGATGCGGAACACCTCGTCCAGCCGGTGCGAGACATAGATCATGCCGACGCCGCGCTCGCGCAGCGGCCGGAGCGCCTCGAACAGGCGCTCGACCTCGTCCGCCGGCAGGCTCGCCGTCGGCTCGTCGAGGACCAAGACGTCGGCCTCGGTGGCCAAAGCCCGGGCAATCGCCACCAGAGACTTTTCGGTGCGGGAGAGGTCCTGCACGCGCGTCGCCGGATCGAAGGCACAGCCGACCAGCGCCAGCGCGCGCTCGGCGCGGCGCTCGGTGTCTTGCCAGTCGATCAGGCTGATGCGGCGCGAAAAACCCTGCGCCATGCCGACATTCTCGGCCACGGTCATCCATTCGATCAAGCCGAGGTCCTGATGGATGAAGGCGACCTTCTGCGGCTGATTGGGGCGGGGCGGGCGATGGTGATAATCCTCGCCGCGAAAGCGGATCGTGCCCTGGTCGCGCTTGTGGATGCCGGCGAGCGTCTTGATCAGCGTGGATTTGCCGGCGCCGTTCTCGCCGAGCAGCGCGACGATCTCGCCCTCATGGATGTCGAGCGAGACCGACTTCAGCGCCAGGGTGCCGCCGAAGCGCTTGGAGATGTCGATGAATTCGATGAGCCTGGGCCGCATTTTTTGGCCTCCTCCCAAGCCAAGCAAATGACTGAATTGCGACGGATGTTATCGCTAACATTTGTGCAGGTCAAGTCTTGAAAATGGGTCAACGCGCCGGCTATCGATGAGGCGGTTTTCGCGGAGAAGTACCATGTTCGGAGACATTGAAGGCGCCGGGTTCGAAGTTCTCGACGAGCGGTTCGAGCGGTGTTTCGTCGGTCACGTTGCGGTCGAGCGGCTGTGGACCGGCGGGCGCTGGCTCGAGGGCCCGGCGTGGTTCGCCGCCGGCCGGTATCTTCTTTTCTCCGACATCCCGAATGACCGCATCATGCGCTACGACGACACCAGCGGCGCGGTCTCGGTCTTCCGCTCGCCCTCAAACAACGCCAACGGCAACACTGTCGATACGCAGGGGCGGCTGGTCACCTGCGAGCATCAAGCGCGGCGCGTCACCCGCACCGAGCATGACGGCTCGATCACGGTGATCGCCGACCGCTTCGAAGGCAGGCGCTTGAACTCGCCCAACGATGTGGTGGTGCGCTCGGATGGCACGGTGTGGCTTTCCGACCCGCCCTACGGTATCGCCACCGACTACGAGGGCGACCGCGCCGAGCAAGAGATCGAGGGATGTCATGTCTATCGTGCCGATCCTGCAACCGGTGAGGTAACGCGAGTTGTCTCGACCATGGCAAAACCCAACGGCCTCGCCTTCTCCCCAGACGAGACGATCCTCTATGTCGGCGACACAGGCGTCACGCATCAGAAGGACGGGCCAAGGCACATCCGCAAGTTCGCTGTCGAGGGCAACAATCTGCGCGAACTCGGCGTTTTCACCACCTGCACGGCCGGTCTGTTCGACGGGTTCAGGGTGGACACGACCGGCCGCGTCTGGGCAGGGGCCGGCGACGGCGTCCACTGCTTCGATCCAGACGGCACGCTGATCGGCAAGATCCTCATCCCGGAGACGGTGGCCAACCTGACTTTCGGCGGTCCCAAGCGCAATCGCTTGTTCATCACGGCGCGGCAGTCGCTTTACGCGGCTTTCGTGGTGGCGAACGCCGCGGGGCGGGGGTGAAAGCCGCGACCTGAGCTCCGCGACGTCGGCTGCGGTCTCAGCTGCTCCGCGTGGCGACAAACGTTGCCGCCGCCTTCAGCAAATCCGCCTGCTCGCCATAGGGCTCCAGCAGTGCATGAGCCTGGTCGATGAGGCCGTGAAGCTGCTCGCGTGCCCAATCGGCGCCGTGCAGCGCGGCAAGTGTGGCCTTGCCGGCAGCGGCGTCCTTCTTGGTCGCCTTGCCCATCTGCTTTGCGTCGGCGGTGAGATCGAGCAGGTCGTCGGCTAGCTGGAAGGCAAGACCGATCGCCGAGCCGAACTCCGCCAGCCTTTCACGGTCGACGGCGGATGCGCCGGCGATGATGGCGCCTGCTTCGCAGGCAAAACGGATCAGCGCGCCTGTCTTCATCGCCTGCAGACGGATGATGCCGGCCTCGTCCGGCCGCTTGCGCTCGGCCTCGAGGTCGAGCGTCTGGCCGCCGACCATGCCGCCGGTTCCGGCGGCGCGGGCGAGCGCCAGCACCAGCGCCGCCCGCCGCTCGGCCGGCAACGCGGTCGCCTCGTCGGCGATGATGTCGAAGGCCAAAGTCAAGAGCGCGTCGCCGGCAAGGATCGCGGTTGCCTCGTCGAAAGCTTTGTGCACCGTCGGCTGGCCGCGGCGCAGATCGTCGTCGTCCATGGCAGGAAGATCGTCATGGATCAGCGAATAGCAATGCACGCATTCGAGCGCGGCGGCGACGCGCAGCGCCGCCTCGTCATTTGCCGAAAACAGCGCCGCGCTTTCCACCACCAGAAAAGGTCGGAGCCGCTTGCCGCCGTTGAGCACGCCGTGGCGCATCGCCGCCATCAGGCGTTCCGGCCGTGCGATCTCGCCGGAGAGCAGAGGCGCGTCGAAGACCTGCCGCAGCAGGACCTCGACTGCTGCGGCGCGCGTAAAAAGCGCGGATTCGAAGGCCACCTGGTCGTCTTTCAACATGGCCGGGACCGGTAGCCGACACTCAGACGTTGCGCAAGCAGCCTCGCGCCATTATGCCGAAGTAGCGGGTGGCACGGGTGGGGCGACTTGACGGAACCGATCGTCGAACATGAAAGCGAAGGGCTGGACATGGCACGGCCGCGGCGCCTGAACCGCGCCGGTCTCAAGCGCCTTGGCCGGCGCTGCCTGGTCGCGGCGATCGTGCTGGCCGCGATGCCGGTCGCGCTCACCTTCCTCTATCTGCCGCCCGTCGTGCATCCGGTTTCGACGCTGATGCTGAAGGATCTTGTCACCTTCTCCGGCTACGACCGGCGCTGGGTTTCGATCGACGATGTGGCGCCGGTGCTCATGCATTCGGTGATCATGTCGGAAGACGGGCAGTTCTGCTTCCATCGCGGCGTCGACCTCGGCGAATTGCGCGGCGTGGTCGACGATGCGCTTGCCGGCGAGGCGACGCGCGGCGCCTCCACCATCACCATGCAGACGGTGAAGAACCTGTTTTTGTGGTCGCGGCCGCTGGGCAGCGTGCGCAAGGTGGTCGAGTTGCCACTGGCCGTCTATTTCGATGCGGTGATGTCGAAGCGCCGCATCATGGAGATCTATCTTAACATCGCGGAATGGGGGCCAGGCATATACGGCATCGAGGCGGCCGCGCAGCATCATTTCGGCGTCTCGGCCAGGCAATTGTCGCGCCGGCAGGCAGCGTTGCTTGCCGTCAGCCTGCCCAACCCGATCGCACGCAATCCGGCCAGGCCAGGCCCGGGGTTGAGGCGCCTCGCCAATCTGATCGAGCGGCGCGCCGGGCGCTCGGGCGCTTATGTCGGTTGCCTCGATTAAGGTGACCCGGCGCCGGCTCAAAAAAATTCGCGCCAGTGCTGGCCAAAACGGCGCAAGGCGTGTATAGGCACCCGACTTTCTCAGATTATGGCCTCGATGCGGCCCTTTCGCGAGGGTTGCCGGGGCATTTTGACCATGTAGTGGAGCATATCCATGGCCGTTCCAAAAAGAAAAACCTCTCCGTCGAAGCGCGGCATGCGCCGCTCGGCCGACGCCCTCAAGGCCCCGACCTATGTCGAGGACAAGAATTCCGGCGAAATGCGCCGGCCGCACCACATCGACCTGAAGACCGGCATGTATCGCGGCCGCCAGGTGCTGGAGCCGAAGGAAAGCTGAGAAGCTTGCACGGGAAAGCTGAGAAGCTTCCATGGTTGTGACGTTTTCAGAGGACCGGCCGCTGGCCGGTCTTTTTGATTCTGGCGACCGGATGAAGGTCCTCGCGCTGGCTGGGCACGAGCCGCCGAAAAGGCAGCGGGAAAACGGCTGACATCGTTATTTCATTAGGATTTAGAGCGTGTTCGGCGCCATCGCCGAAAAGCCTTGACGGCGTGCCCGCCGCGCCTTTTACAAAAGGGTGCCTCATTGGAGACGCCCAGATGTTCGGTGCCATCCCGCTGCTGATCGTGCCCTTCGTCCTCTACAACCTCGGACTGCTCGGCCTGTTCGGCGGCGGCGACGATCCGTGGACGATCGAAATGTTCTCGTTCCGGATGATGTCGGGCGGCGTCTTCTCGATGACGCTCGGCGACCTGATGGTGCTAATCGGGCTGATCTTCCTCTTCGTCGAGATATCGAAATCGGTGCGCACCACCAATGCGTCGATCCTGGATCATCTGTTGTCGACGCTGGTCTTCATCGCCTTCCTGGTCGAGTTCCTGCTGGTGAAGGGCGCCGCGCATTCGGTCTTCTTTTCGCTGATGATCATCGCGCTGTTCGATGTGCTGGCCGGCTTCTCCGTGTCGATGCGGTCGGCAAGCCGGGATATCAACTTAAACTAGGATTGCACCCGGCGACCCGCGGTCCAAAAAGCCGTCAACCTGCGGCGGCCTGAGGCTTGCGGGCGACAACCGCCTCATAGGCGGTCTGCAACTGCCGGCGCACGGTCGGCGTGCCGGGCGGCGTCTTCACCGGCGCTCCAAGATGTTCGTGGCGCAATTCGTCCATGAACCGATCCCACAACGGCGGGCCGCCTTTTTCGAGCAGCTCGGCTCGGATCGACAGCTCCTCGCTGACCGGCAGCCAGACGCGGCCCCAGGCGCCGAGATGCGCCATGATCGGCACAAGGGCAATTGCCATCTCGGTCAGGCTGTAGATCGCCTTCTGCTTGTGGCTGGGATCGTCCGCCTTGGTCAGGAGGCCGAGCTCCATCAGCCGCTTCAGGCGATCGGCCAGGATGTTGGAGGCAATGCCTTCGATCGAGCCGTTGAGCAATTCCCGAAAATGTCGCCTGGCGCCGAAGATAATGTCGCGCAGGATGATCAGGCTCCAGCGGTCGCCGAAAACTTCCAGCGACAGATTGATCGGGCAGCCGGAGCGGTGCTCGGTGTTCATGCCAGTCTCCAAAAACCGGTTGCAATATGATATCAGCCTGCTTATCGTGCAACTGATTGCAATATGCAAGCAGATTGGGAGATGGAGGAGAGAAGGATGACCATCTTGCCTCGCCCTGAGATCCATTCGGAAAGCTTCGGCGATCCGGCCGACCCGGCGATCCTTCTGATCATGGGCGCCATGGCCTCGATGCTCTGGTGGCCGGAAGCCTTTTGCCGGGCGCTTGCCGAGCGCGGCCGTTTCGTCATCCGCTACGACAATCGCGACACTGGTCTCTCGACCAAGTACACGCCGGGCGCGCCGCCTTACGGGTTCGAGGACATGGTCGATGATGCCGTCCGTGTGCTCGACGATCACAATATCGCCAAGGCGCAGGTCGTCGGCATGTCGATGGGCGGCATGATCGCGCAGATCGTGGCGCTGAAATATCCCGAACGGGTCAGCGCGCTGACCGTGGTCTCCAGCTCACCGCTCGGTGTCGATACGTCCGGTTTGCCGGGGACGAGCGAGGCCTACCGAGAGCATTCCGCCGAAGGTGCCGATGTCGATTGGTCGAACCGGCAACAGGTGATCGACTTCATGGTCAGGGACGCTCGCGCAATCGCCAGCACCCTGCATTCGTTCGACAGCGAACGGACACGTGCGATGATCGAGGAGGACTACGATCGGTCCGGCGGTCTCGCCAGCGCCACCAACCACTTCCTGCTGAAGAGCGGCGGCCCGGAGCGGCGAATAAGGGATTTGACCGTGCCGCTGCTCGTCATCCACGGCACTACCGATCCGCTCTTCCCGATCGAGCACGGCGAGGCGCTCACCGCCGCGGTTGCCGGCGGCAGGCTGGTGCGGATCGAAGGCGGCGGCCACGAACTGCACCGCAACGATTGGCCGCACATCGTCGAAGCAATCGCCGCATTTGGCTAGCCCGGCGGGATTAGGATTGACACCAGCGGTCTGCGAAAATAGTTAAGTGATCACTTCAGTATTGCCTCGACCTCCGCCGACAGGAGAAAAAATGTCCCTGACGCTGTATTTCCATCCGCTCGCTTCCTTCTGCTGGAAGCCGCTGATCGCGGTCTACGAAAACAACACGCCGTTTGCGCCGCAGATCGTCGATCTCGGCGATGCGCCGTCGCGCGCGGCTTTCCTGAAGGTTTCGCCGACGGGCAAGATGCCGGCCCTGCGCGATGACGCGCGGGGCCGCACGGTTATGGAATCGACCATCGTAATCGAATATCTCACCGCCTACTATCCCGGGCCGGTCGAGCTCATTCCCGCCGACGTCGACCTCGCCATCAAGGTGCGCCAGGCAGACCGCTTCTACGACTTCTACGTGCAGGAGCCGATGCAGAAGATCGTCGGCGACCGGCTGCGGCCGCAAAACAAGACCGATCCGTTCGGAGTCGAGCAGGCGCGCGAGCAGCTGCGCAATTCCTACGCCATCATCGAACGGGAGATGCAGTCAAAAACGTGGGCGGTCGGCGACCATTTCACTTTGGCCGACTGCGCCGCCTCGCCGGCGCTGTTTTACGCCAACAAGGTCGAGCCGTTCGGCGACAAATTCCCCGCCGTGAAGCGCTATCACGACCGTCTGCTCGAACGGCCCAGCTTCGCCCGCGTGATCGAGGAGGCGCAGCCCTATTTCAAGTTCTTCCCCTACAATAATGGCTAGGCCTCGATGCTGCATGATCCCGCCCAGCTCGACCTGATGTTCCAGGCGCTTGCCGATCCCGCCCGGCGCCAGATGGTGGAACGTCTGTCGCGCGGACCGGCATCGGTCAGTCAGCTGGCCGAGCCGCTGGCGATGTCGCTGTCGGCCGTCGTCCAGCATCTCGCCGTTCTCGAGACGAGCGGGTTGGTGAGCACCGAGAAGCTTGGCCGGGTGCGAACCTGCCGGATCGAGCCAAACGCATTGCGGGCAGCCGAGCATTGGATCAACGAGCGGCGACTGGCCTGGGAACGCCGGCTCGACCGGCTCGGCGATTTTCTCACGGACATCACCGACCAAACCTGAAGGGGCCCGTCATGACCGAACGATCCGTCGTCCATTCCACCTTCGTCATCGAACGCCACTATCCGGCGCCGCCCGAAAAGGTCTATTTCGCGCTCAGCGATCCGGCGGCCAAGAAGCGCTGGTTCTTCGATCCCGACAACCCGATGCCGAGCCGGCATGAAATGGACTTTCGCATCGGCGGCAAGGAGGTGAATGCCGGCTGCCCGAGCGACGGGCAGACGCATTTCTTCAACGCCGTCTACCAGGACATCGTGCCGAACAAACGCATCGTCTACAGCTATGAGCTGCTGTTCGGCGAAACCCGAGTTTCGGTTTCGCTGGCGACGATCGAGCTCATCGCGGAAGGCAAGGGAACGCGACTTATTCTTACGGAGCAAGGGGCCTTCTTCGACGGCATCGACTCGCCGGCCACGCGCCAGCATGGAACGGGCGAACTGCTCGACGCGCTTGGCGCGGCGCTGCAGGCAGCGAACTGAGGCCTCCGGCTGGTGGCCAGCGGTCACTCTCCAGGGGAGAGTTCCCAAAATTGATCCAGCCAAACATTCAGCCTGAGGAAGCCGGCGGTGCTGACGGCGTAGACGCGTCTGGTGCCCTCGGCCCTGGCTTTGACCAGACCGGCGTCGAGCAGGACTTTCAGATGCTGGGAAACGGCCGGGCGCGAAACCGGCAAACCGGCGGCCAACTCATTCACCGTCTTGGGACCGCGCCGGAGCTCTTCCAAGAGATAGCGCCGGTTGGGATCGGCTATCGCCACGAAAGCGTCGGAAAACATCATGCCTCATTTGTGGGGCAAAGTTCCCCAAATCTCAACCATCGGTTTCAACCTTTGTGCGCGGGTCGAGCCGCAAGGCTTCCGGCGTGACGGCGCGGTCGGCCGGCTGCGTCTTGAAGGCATCGCGGTTCTCGATCGGAACCGGCGCGCGGGCGCGGATGCGGAGCAGGGTGTAACCGGCAAGGCAGAGATGCGCGAGCGCGGTCGCAAGGAAGAGCGCTTCGGGGCGCAGCCAGCCCATCAAAGCGGCGGCCAGCAGCGGTCCGATCATGGTGCCGAAGCCATAGAGCAACAGCAGGCCGCCGGAAACCTTGACGAAATCCTCCGCCCGCGCGTGGTCGTTGGCATGCGCGACGGCGATCGAATAGAGCGTGTATGCGAAGGCGCCGTAGGCGGCCGTCAGCAAGATGACGAAAACGCCGGAACGCGGCTCGACCAGAAAGACCAGCACGGCAAACAGTGCCGCGCCGAAGGCTGCGCCCGCCAGCACGAAACGGCGGTCCGTGGTGTCGGATAGCCGGCCCGCGGGAAGCTGCATGGCCGCGCCGGCGATGACCACCAGGCTCATCATGAGCGCGATCTCGGCGGTAGAGATGCCGATGCGGGCGCCATAGACGGCGCCGAGCGTGCCCCAGGCGCCATTGGCTATGCCGATCAGAAGGCAGGCAACCGCCGACACGGGCGAATTGGCGTAGAGGCCTTTGACGTCGAGCTTGACATCCTGCAGCGGCTTCGGATGCGACTGGGTCGACACCGCAGTCGGAAGGAGCGACAGGCAGAACAGGATGCCGGTGATCATGAACAGCGAGGCCGATTTCACATCGCCGCCGGCGACGATCATCTGGCCGCCCATGATCGAAGCATAGGTGACCATCATATAGAGGCCGAAGACGGTGCCGCGATTCTCGTTGGTGGCCTTCTCATTCAGCCAGCTTTCGATGACCATGAAGGCGCCGGCCATGGTGAAGCCGGTGAAGGCGCGCAGCAGGATCCAGAAATACTCGTCGATGATGAGGCCGGTGAGGAGCGCAATGATTGCGCCGGAGGCGGCGAAGGCGCCGAACGCCCTGACATGACCGGCACGGCGCACCAGCCGCGGCGCGAAGAAACAGCCAGTGACGAAGCCGCCCGCCCATGCCGTGCCCATCAGGCCGAGCGAGGCGGTCGAGAACCCCTCAAGCTGGCCGCGCAGCGGCAAAAGCAGGCCATGCAGGCCGGAGGCCGCCAGCAGGAACGCGGTGCCGCGCAGCAGCGAGAGGATCGGTCGGTAGGTTGCGAACATAGGCTGATCCGGCTGGTAATTTCGAAGCGCAGGTCTGTTTGAGGGTGCAGCTCTGGCAGTCGCTTTCAGGCTTTTCCGGGGCGGCTGGCCATGCAGCCAGGATTATCCGCGGCGAAACAGTGCCTCGGCGGCGGATTTGGTGGCGCCCCTGGCGGCCCGCTCGGCTTCCAGCCTCGCGATCTCTTCGCGCAGCAGGTCAATGCGCTCGGACAAATCATCGACAGACAGCAGCGACAGATCCTGTCCGATCTCGTGTGGGCGGGGCTTCTTCCTGGGTTCGTCGTCGAAGATCGCCATCGTCGCTTCTCCCTGATTTCACCATTTGCCTGATTTGGTAATGAGCATACATAGGGCAGGGATGCCGATGCAAACAGCCGGCCAGCGGCATGAGGAAACGGGACAATTCATGGCAAGCGGACAGCATATTCCGGCAAAGATGACGGCGATCGCAATCTCGCAGCCTGGCGGTCCCAGGGTGCTGAAGCCGGAGACGCGCGACGTGCCCACGCCCGGCCCCGGCGAGGTCCTCATCCGCGTGCACGCGGCCGGCGTCAACAGGCCCGACGTGCAGCAGCGCAAAGGCGCCTATCCGCCGCCGCCCGGCGCCTCGGACCTGCCCGGGCTCGAGGCGGCCGGTGAGATCGCGGCGCTCGGCGACGCGATATCGCGCTGGCGCACCGGCGACCGGGTCTGCGCGCTGACGCCGGGCGGCGGCTATGCCGAATATGTCAAGGTCCATGCCGGCAGCGTGCTGCCGATCCCGGCGGGCTTCACCTATTCCGAGGCCGCCGCCGTGCCGGAGAACTACTTCACCGTCTGGCACAACGTGTTCGAGCGCGGCGGGCTGAAGAAAGGCGAGACGTTGCTTGTCCATGGCGGCTCGTCCGGCATCGGCACCACGGCCATACAGCTCGCCTCGGCATTCGGTGCCTATGTCGTCACCACGGCCGGCAGCAAGGAGAAGTGCGACGCCTGTCTTAGGCTCGGCGCCGACCGGGCGATCAATTATCGCCAGCAGGACTTCGTTGCCGAGGTCAAGGACGCAACCGGCGGCCGAGGCGCCGACGTCATCCTCGACATGGTGGGCGGCGACTATGTGGCGCGCAACTACGATGCGGCGGCGGTCGAAGGACGCATCGTCCAGATCGCCGTACAGGCCGGTGCGGTCGCCAGCACCGACTTCGCAAAGCTCATGGTCAAGCGCCTTGTCCATACCGGCTCGACGCTTCGGCCGCGCACCGTCGAATTCAAGGCAGCCATCGCGGCGGCGCTCGAGGCTCAGGTCTGGCCGCTGCTCGGCACCCGCAAGGTCGCTCCGGTCATGGACATGATCTTCCCACTGACGGAGGCCTGGCGGGCGCATGAGCGGATGGAGGAGGGCGAGCATATCGGCAAGATCGTCCTCGACGTCGGCTAGGATGTCGCCCTATAGGTGAGGCCGGCCTGCAAACAATTGTGTCCTGCGCTTCCGCTGCTCACGTACTTTAAGTACGTTCCGCTCCGGTTTGCGGACCAACCGTTTTGGGCTTGGCCTGACCTGAATCCTCGACGCATCCTGGGCGTTCGGATCCCTGACGAGAGACTGAACAAAGGCCTAATGCTGCAATGCACAAAATGCATTGCCGCCATGCAAAAGAGTCCGTTCAATTCGTAAGCAAGGGTGCCTATTTACGCGCCATCGAACAACTGATCCCGTGAATGGAGGACTGAAATGAACCCGATCCGCGCTTTCCGCAACTGGCGCCTCTACAATGAGACGGTGCGTGAGCTGAACAAGCTGAACGCCCGCCAGCTGAACGACCTCGGCATCAACCGCGGCGACATCGAGCGTATCGCTCGCCAGGCTCTTTGATTTGAAGCACGACCCGGCCGCAAGGCCGGGCCGCAGTCTCGAAGCCAGAGCCGTCGCAGACGCTTGCTCGTCTCCGGTTCCGAACCCGCTGGACTCCGTCCGGCGGGTTTTGTCTTTTTGGGTCCCGGCTGCTCGCCTCCCAAAAACATTGCGAAATCGTGACGGAGCGTTTATACAGGCCGCGAATTTCCCATTTTGGTGGCTCTAAAACCACCGCCCGCGCGGGAACGCGGGCGAACGAGAAGGATTTTTGACATGGCCAATACGCTGCTGATGCCCAAGGCCACCGCCGTCTGGCTGGTCGACAACACCGCGCTCTCCTTCGAGCAGATCGCGCAGTTCTGCGGGCTGCATCCGCTGGAGGTCAAGGCGATCGCGGACGGCGAGTCGGCGCAGGGCATCAAGGGCATGGACCCGATCATGACCGGCCAGCTCACCCGCGACGAGATCGCGCGCGGCGAGAAGGATCCGAACCATCGGCTGAAACTCTCGGACCCCAAGGTGCGGGTGCCGGAATCGAAGCGCAAAGGCCCGCGCTACACGCCGCTGTCGAAACGCCAGGACCGGCCGAACGCCATTCTCTGGCTGGTACGCAACCATCCCGAACTCAAGGATGCGCAGATCGCGCGGCTGGTCGGCACGACCAAGTCGACGATCGAGCAGATTCGGGAGCGCCGGCATTGGAACTCGGCCAATCTGCAGCCGATGGATCCGGTGACGCTGGGCCTGACCTCGCAGATCGACCTCGACATGGAAGTCAACCGCGCCTCGCGCGGCCGCGAGCAGGCACAGCCGGCTGCCGGCGACACGCTGCTGCCGGCGGCGCTGACCGAAAGGCTGACGCCGGCTCCGGAGAAGCCGAAGGACGAGGATCAGGAGCTCGACGCCAACGCCGTGTTCGCCAAGCTTTCGGCGCTGAAGTCGAAGGACAAGAAAGAAGACGGGGAAGAGGAGTAAGGTCTCCCAGCCCGACAAAAAAGCCCGCTTCGCGCGTGCTTTTTTGTCGGCCGTGCCTGGGGAGGTCAGGTCCGCGCCGCTCGATCGGGCGCCATGCCGTAATCCTCGCTGCGTTCCACGGCGCGGTAGAAGTCGGCGAGCTGCTTGCCGCGCTCCGGCTTGTAGATACGCCCGGCAATCACCACCGAGGCGATGCGGTCGATGCGGAAGGCGCGAAAATCGTCGCGCATCTCGCACCAAGCGACCAGGGTCCAGACCTTGCCCCAGAACCAGAGGCCCAGCGGCCGGATGTCGCGCGCCGTGCCCCGCCCGGCTTCGTCCGAGTAGTCGATGGTGAGCACCTGGCGCTTCTCGATGGCGCGCTCGATGAGGTCGATCGCCTCGCGCGCGGCATCGCTCACCACCCACATCGGCGTGTGGATCTCGGTGCGCGCGATGCGATCCTTTTCCGTGTCGGGCAGCACCGCGCCGATCTTGACGAGCGCCTCGTCGGCGGCCCTTGCCATCGCCGCGCCGCCAAAGGCGCGCACCATGCGGGCGCCGGCAACCAGCGCCACGATCTCGTCACGCGTGAACATCAGCGGCGGAAGGTCGAAACCTTCCCTCATCATGTAGCCGACACCCGCCTCGCCGTCGATCGGCACGCCGGTCGACTGCAAGTCGGCTATATCGCGGTAGATGGTCCGCTCGGACACCTCGAGCCACGTCCCGAGCTTCTGCGCGGTGACCAGTCTGCCTCCGCGCAGATGCTGCACGATCTGGAAAAGCCTGTCGGCGCGGCGCATCGTTTGACCCCTTGGCTTCGGTTCTACGCATGCCGCGGTCCCAAAACCGGTTCCCGCAGGTTCGAGGCTGCTTCAATAACGCAAGCCTCCTGACAACATAGTGTCAGGAGGCTGCAGCCACTCCACCACCGGACAACGGCGTGTTTCCTGAAACCCAGCGTTTCAACCGACATTACATCTGGGCGCGCCATGGCCGCTATCCAAGTCATGCGCCGAAAATTTCAGTTCTCACGCACGCGGCCGTTATAAAGGTCCGGCCAACCGATGTCCTTGCGAATGTCCGCCGGCAAAGTGTTCAGGAAACGCTGGGTCCGGATCTCGTTCCGCACGGTGCGGATCTTGCCGACATAGTGCTGCACGCTACGCAGGATGGTAAAACCGTTCATGACCGAGCTCCTCTTTTTTACGAGAGGAGTATCTCACACCCCTGCTGACAGCAGTCTGTCAGCAGGGGTGCGAGGTAGCCGAAGCCGGCGCCAGAACGATCAGCGCGGTCCCAGGGCGCCCCTTTGTTTGTCAGGAGCGATACGATGGCGAAAGCGCCCAAGAACCGCTTTGACAGCCGCCGAAGATGCTGGTCAAAGACGGCATGACGAAACTGCTCGCCCTTGTCATCATCGGCATCATGCTCATCCAGATCATCAAGCCGCTCGGCTGGCCGGGGCTTGAGCGCCGCAGCGATTTCTGGAAGCTGGCGCTGCTTGCAATGGCCGCAATCTCGCTGGCGGCCATGCTTGGGCATTGGACTTGAGGCACGTCGATTTGAGGTGAGGACGGCCTGCGAAGGGCGGCGCTGGCCCCCGCTGGTTCGACGCCTCAGCTGGGAGTGCGGCCGGCAAAGATAAACCCGGGCCTTGGCCGCCCGGGTTCTCAGGGCTTTAGGGAAAGCTCAAAGCGCGTCGACGCGCTTCAAGTCGTTGTTGATGCATGTCGTTGCCCCAGAATCGCTGCACACTTCTGGGCGAGATGCATTGGTATCAGGCGGCCTTTTCCAGCGCCGGCTGCCATTGTCCGAGCGCCGCCAGATGATTCATGTGGGCGCGATGGATGAAGGCAGCCTGGCCGGCGGCGACGTTCGACGCCTTGCCGCTCCAGGCCTTCTGCGCGGCCGCCTGCAGGGCGCGGCCGTAGGAGAAGGAGAGCTTCCACGGATGTGGGCCGATGACGTTGATGGCGTTAAGGTTGGCCGTCGCTTCCTCGTCGTCCTGGCCGCCCGACAGGAAGGCAATGCCGGGCACCGCCACGGGCACGGTTTCGCGAAACAGCTTGATCGTCTTCTGGGCGACCGCTTCGGGACTGTCCTTCTTGCCCGATTTCTTGCCGGAGATGACCATGTTCGGCTTGAGGATGGTGCCTTCGAGCACCACGCGTGCGGCATAAAGCTCGCCATAGAGCTTCAGCAGGGTCGCCTTGCTCACCTCGTAGCAGGTGTCGATCGAGTGGGCGCCGTCCATCAGCACTTCCGGCTCGACGATCGGCACGATGCCTGCCTCTTGGCAGAGCGCGGCGTAGCGTGCCAGCGCATGCGCGTTGGAGGCGATCGAGGTGGCTGACGGCACGCCCTTGGCGGTGTCGATGTCGATCACCGCGCGCCATTTGGCGAACCGGGCGCCGAGCTTATAGTAGTCCGCCAGCCGCTCGCGCAGGCCATCGAGACCCTCGGTGATGGTATCGCCGGGAAAGCCGGCGAGAGGCTTGGCGCCGACATCGACCTTGATGCCCGGAATGGCGCCGGCGGCCTTGATGATGTCGACCAGCGGCGTGCCGTCGGCAGCCTTCTGGCGAATGGTCTCGTCATAGAGGATGACGCCGGAAATATACTTGGTCATCGCCTCCTTGGCGCGGAACATCATCTCGCGATAGTCGCGCCGATTGTCGGCGGTCGATTCGACGCCGATGACGTCGAAGCGCTTCTTGATGGTGCCGGAGCTCTCATCGGCGGCCAAAAGGCCCTTGCCATCCGCCACGATCGCGGCGGCAATGTCTTCGAGACGTTCGCTCATGGTGCTCTCCTAAGGTGCGTTTCATTCCGCGCTAGCAGAACACTACCGCCAAAGGAATGACGCCGAAAAGCTCGAATCGATTGAAAGTCTCGATAGCTGCGTCCGCTCGGAGAGTCTTGAATTGACTCAGCGCTTCAGCACCTCGACGCCCGGCAGCGGCTTGCCTTCCATCCATTCGAGGAAGGCGCCGCCGGCGGTGGAGACATAGGTGAAATCGTCGGCGACGCCGGCATGGTTGAGCGCGGCTACCGTGTCGCCGCCGCCGGCGACCGAAACCAGCTTGCCTTCCTTTGTGCGGGCTGCCGCATGCTTTGCCGCAGCCACCGTGGCGCGGTCGAAGGGTTCGATCTCGAATGCACCGAGCGGGCCGTTCCAGACCAGCGTGGCAGCGCGGTCGATCCAATCGGTGACGCTCTTCACGGTTTTCTCGCCGACATCGAGGATCATGCCGTCTGCGGGCACGTCGGAGATGGCGACGGTTTGGCTGGCGGCACCCGCCTTGAATTCCTTCGCCACGACGCCGTCGGCGGGCAGAATGATGGCGCAGCCGGCTTCGGCCGCCTCGATCATGATCTGCTTGGCGGTGGAGGCCAGGTCATGCTCGCAGAGCGATTTGCCGACATCGGTACCGCGCGCGGCGAGGAAGGTGTTGGCCATGCCGCCGCCGATGATCAGCGCGTCGACCTTCTTCACCAGGTTCATCAAAAGATCGATCTTGGTCGAGACCTTGGCGCCGCCGACGATGGCCACGACGGGCCGCACCGGATTGCCGAGACCTTGTTCCAACGCGTCGAGCTCGGCCTGCATGGTGCGGCCGGCATAGGCCGGCAGGCGGTGCGCCAGGCCTTCGGTCGACGCATGCGCGCGGTGCGCGGCGGAAAAGGCGTCGTTGACGTAGATGTCGCCATTGGCGGCGAGCTTTTCGGTGAAGGCCTGATCGTTCTTCTCCTCGGCCTTGTGGAAGCGGGTGTTTTCCAAAAGCAGGACGTCGCCATCCTTCATGGCGGCAACCGCGTCGGCGGCCTTGTCGCCGATGCAGTCGGAGGCGAAGCCGACCGGGCGGCCGAGCACTTCCGCCGTGGCGCGAGCGATCGGCTCCAGCGAGAATTCGGCCGACGGACCGTCCTTCGGGCGACCGAAATGCGCGAGCAGGATCACCCTGGCGCCTTTGCCGGAGAGCTCGGAAATGGTCGGCGCGATGCGCTCGATGCGGGTGGCGTCCGTCACCTTGCCGTCGGCGACGGGAACGTTGAGGTCGACGCGCACCAGGATGCGCTTGCCGCCAACGGCGCCGATATCGTCGAGTGTCTTGAAGCCGGCCATGGTCGTCCTTTCCGCCAAAAACGCGGCGACCTTACCCGCCACCGGGCACGATGCAAGGCCTGGGCCGCACAGCGCGTGCAAAAATGATGTCGTTGTGTGACGTCAGCTCTCGCTGGCTGATTTTGGCGCTATGGGCTTGGACGTCGTCATTTCGTCCGGCTCGCTTTGAGGAACCTTGCTTGGCGCTGGTTTGCGCCAGCCGCGGATAAAGGCGGCGATGCGGTCGGCGATCTCGCCGGCGCTCAGGAAAACCGGCACGCGCGCCACCGGCGCGGTCGGCTCGAAGGACAGGCCAAGCCCGGTGATCCGGCCCTTCTCGTCGACATCGCGTACGATCAGCTCGATCGGGCCGATCATCACGCGGTCGGCATATTCGGCCTGGCCGCCGAGCCGCTCGGTGACCAGCGCCGCGACGGTGAGCTTCTGTTCGGCCTCGGTGAGGCCGGGCCCATAGGCGGCTTCGAGCTCGGCGGCGGAGCGGGCCGGATCGACGGCAAAGGCGCCAAAGAAGTCGGCATCCTCGGGGTCGACGACGGCGCGGCTGGCGAAGAGCTTGTCGAGCAAGCGCGGATAGCGGTCCGGCACGAAGATGTAGACCTGATCGCCGGCGGCGAGCCGGCCCATGTCCTGGAACCGCATGGAGCGGCCATCGCGCAGCACCAGCGAAGGCCTCGCCCAGCGCGGGATGCGTTCGCCGCGCGCCACCGGACTACCGGGGGCGACGCGATAGGCGAGCAGCTCGTGGTGAGCCGAGCCCGGCAGCTCGAGCTCGACCTTGTCGAGAGGTCCAAGCCTTGCCGGCACGATGAGGCCGAGGCGGCGCGCCAGCGGACCGACGGTCCAACCTTGCACCACCAGCGAGACCAGCACGATGATGAAGGCGACATTGAAGATGAGGCGACCGTTGGCGAGGCCGCCGAGCAGTGGCGTGATGGCAAGCAGGATCGAAACGGCGCCTCGCAACCCAACCCAAGAGACGAAAGCGACCTCCGGACGCGGCAGGCGGAACGGCATCAGGCAGAGCCAGACGGCCAAGGGCCGCGCCACGAAGATCAGGAACAGCCCGAGTAGGATCGCCGGCAGCAGGATCGCAGGGAACTGCGAGGGCGTGGCAAACAGGCCGAGGATCAAAAACATGATGATCTGCGCGAGCCACGACATGCCGTCCTGGAAGCGCTTCAGGATGGTGACGGCGCGAATGTCGGAATTGCCGGCGACGAGGCCGGCGAGATACACCGCAAGGAAGCCCGAGCCGCCGACGGCGCCGGCCGCGGCGAACACCATCAGCGACAGCGTCAGCACGAAGATCGGCAGCAGGCCATGGTCGAGGTTCAGTCGCTCGACGAGGCGCACGATCGCCAAGCCGCCGAGCACGCCGATGATGGCGCCGAGTCCCATGTTGATGACGAAGCCGATCACCAAACTGGTGGCGAGAACGTTTGCCTCGGGGTTGGCATGCGCGGCGATGATCTCGACCAAAGAGATGGTGAGGAAGATGGCGATCGGATCATTGGTGCCGGATTCAACCTCGAGCGTCGAGCGGACGCGCTCGCGCAAATGGATCTCCCCGGCGCGCAGTAGGAAGAACACCGCCGCTGCGTCGGTCGAAGCGACGGCGGCGCCGAGCAGCGAGGATTCCAGCCAGCTGAGATTGAGGAGGTAGTAGGCGGCGACGCCGAAGATGCCGGTGGTCAGGAGGACGCCGACGGTGGCCAGCGACAGCGCCGGCCCGGCCGCCTGGCGCAAGGCGTTGAGCGGCGTGCCGAAACCGGAATCGAACAGGATAATGGCCAAAGCCAACGAGCCGGCGAAATAAGCCAGCCGCGCATTGTCGAATTCGATGCCAAGGCCGTCGACGCCGGTGGCAAGGCCAATGCAGAGGAAGAGGAGCAGCAGGGGTGCGCCGAAGCGAAAGGCGATCAGGCTCGAAAAGGCGGCGGCGACAACAAGCGCTGTGCCGACCAGCGTCACGAGATAGATCGCATGCTCCATCCGGAATTGCCCCTCAAATCCGCGTCCCTCCCGCTTTACGGCAGAGTGGGGCGAAGACATGACCAGTGCAAGGCGGCAGCGTGGCTTTTTTGCCCCATGCCGCTGCGTCGAACGAAAAACGCCCGGCCGAAGCCGGGGCCCGGCCGAAGCCGGGCGTTTCACACGATCAAAAAGGAAGCCTGAGGTCAGGCGATGGTCTTGCCGAAGGCGACAGCCGTGTCGCCCATGCGGTTCGAGAAGCCCCATTCGTTGTCGTACCAGGAGAGTACCGAGACGAAGTTGCCGTCCATGACCTTGGTCTGGTCGAGCGCCGCGATCGAGGAGTGCGGATCGTGGTTGAAATCGATCGAGACGTTCGGGTGATGGGTGACCGAGAGCACGCCCTTCAGCTTGCCCTTGGAGGCGGCGATCAGCGCTTCGTTGATCTCCTGCGCGGTGGTCGAGCGCTTGGCGATGAATTTGAAATCGACGACCGAGACGTTCGGGGTCGGCACGCGGATGGAGATGCCGTCGAGCTTGCCCTTGAGGTCGGGCAGCACCAGACCGATCGCCTTGGCGGCACCGGTCGAGGTCGGGATCTGCGACAGCGCCGCGGCGCGGGCCCGGTAAAGGTCCTTGTGCATGGTGTCCAGCGTCGGCTGGTCGCCGGTGTAGGAATGGATCGTCGTCATCATGCCCTTCTCGATGCCGACGGTCTCGTGCAGCACGGCGGCAAGCGGGGCCAGGCAGTTGGTGGTGCAGGACGCGTTGGAGATGACGACGTGGTCCTTGGTCAGCTTGTCGTGGTTGATGCCGTAGACGACCGTGAGATCGGCGCCTTCGGCCGGGGCCGAGACGATGACGCGCTTGGCGCCGGCGGTCAGATGCGCGGCAGCCTTGTCGCGCGCGGTGAAGATACCGGTGCATTCGAGCGCGATGTCGATGCCGAGATCTTTCCAGGGCAGCTGGGTCGGATCCTTGATGGCGGTGACCTTGAACTTCTCCTTGCCGACGGAGATCTGGTCGCCGTCGACCGTCACTTCATGCGGGAAGCGGCCATGCACGCTGTCGTAGCGGAGCAGATGCGCGTTGGTCTCTACCGGCCCGAGGTCGTTGACGGCGACGACATCGATGTCCTTGCGGCCGGATTCATGAATGGCGCGCAGGATGTTGCGGCCGATGCGGCCAAATCCGTTGATGGCAACTCTGACGGTCATGTTTCTCTCCCTGGGCACTGGAAAGTGGATGGGTCCGCTGCTTCATAGCGGCGGGCGTGCGAAGAATCCAGCCGCAGAAGCCGGAATTTAAATCGATTAGGTTGGTCCAGTCCGGCGACATCCTTTGAAGGGCTTCGCCGGACGGGGCGTTGCTTTTTGTGCATGCCGCTCGAGATCGCTGCGCGCTTTTGAGCGACATGCGATGGCTCACTTGCCGTGCAGGCGTGCCTCCACGGCCTTCGCCGCGGCCTCGGCGGTGATGCCGAAATGCGGATAGAGCTGCTCGATCGAGCCGGAGGCGCCGAAGCCGGTCATGCCGACGAAGATGCCGTCGATACCGATCAGGTGGTCCCAGCCCCGGCGGATGCCGGCCTCGATAGCGACCTTCACCTTGGCGTTGCCGATGGTCTTCCTGCGATAGTCCTCGTCCTGCTGGTCGAACAGCTCGAAGCAGGGCACCGATACGACGCGGGTCGGATGGCCGTGTTTTTCGAGCAACTCGCGGGCGCCGAGGGCGACCTCGACCTCCGAGCCCGTGGCGAAGATCGTCACGGCCGCCTCGCCGTTTGCCGCGGCAAGCTCATAAGCGCCCGAGGCGCTGAGGTTCTTCTCGCTGTGTTCGCTGCGCACGGTCGGCAGGTTCTGGCGGGTCAGCGCGAGCGTCGAAGGCGTCTTTTCGGACTCCAACGCCAGCTGCCAACATTCCGCCGTCTCGACCGCGTCGGCCGGGCGGAAGACGTTGTGGTTCGGAATGGCGCGCAGTGCGGCCAGATGCTCGACCGGCTGGTGGGTCGGGCCGTCCTCGCCGAGGCCGATCGAGTCATGGGTCATGACGAAGATCGAGCGGATGCCCATCAGCGAGGCAAGGCGCATCGAGGGCCGGGCATAGTCGGAGAAACACAAGAAGGTGCCGCCATAGGCGATCAGGCCGCCATGCAGCGTCAACCCGTTGATGGCCGCCGCCATGCCGTGCTCGCGGATGCCGTAATGAACATAGCGCTGGCCGTAGTCGTCCGGAGTGATGTTCTTGGTCTGGCTGGTCTTGGTGTTGTTGGAGCCGGTGAGGTCGGCCGAGCCGCCGATGGTTTCGGGAACAGCGCCGTTGATCACTTCCAGCGCCATTTCCGAGGACTTACGGGTGGCCACCTTCGGCTTGTCGGCCGAGAGCTTCTTCTTGTACTCGGCGATGACGGCGTCGAAATTGTCCGGCAGCTTGCCGGCGAGGCGGCGCTCGAATTCGCCCTTCAGCTTGGCGTCGGCCTTGGCAAGGCGGCCTTCCCAATCGGCGCGCGCCTTGGCGCCGGCGGTGCCGACGCCGCGCCAGGCGTCGAGGATGTCGGCCGGAATCTCGAAGGGCGGCGATTCCCAGTTGAAGAATTTGCGGGCGCCGGCGATTTCGTCGGCGCCGAGCGGCGAGCCATGCGCCTTGTTGGTGCCGGCCTTGGTCGGGGCGCCGAAGCCGATGGTCGTCTTGCAGGCGATCATCGTCGGCTTGTCGGAATGGCGGGCGGCTTCGATGGCATAGGCGATGGCTTCCGGATCGGTGCCGTCGATGTGGCTGGCGTTCCAGCCGCTGGCCTGGAAGCGGGCGACCTGGTCGGTGTTGTCGGCGAGCGAGACCGGGCCGTCGATCGAGATGTTGTTGTTGTCCCAGAAGACGATCAGCTTGTTGAGCTTGAGATGGCCCGCGAGCGCGATGGCTTCCTGGGAGACGCCTTCCATCAAGCAGCCGTCACCGGCCAGCACATAGGTGTAGTGGTCGACAAGGTCGTTGCCGAAGGCGGCATTCATGATGCGCTCGCCGAGCGCGAAGCCGACCGAGTTGGCGAGGCCCTGGCCGAGCGGACCGGTGGTGGTCTCGATGCCGGCGGCATGGCCGTATTCGGGATGGCCGGCGGTCCTAGATCCGAGTTGGCGGAAATTCTTGATCTGGTCGATCGTCATGTCCTCGTAGCCGGTGAGGTACAGGAGCGAATAGAGCAGCATCGAGCCGTGGCCGGCCGACAGGATGAAACGGTCGCGGTCTGCCCAGTGGGGGGCCTTGGCGTCGAATTTCAGGAAGCGGGTGAACAGCACCGTAGCGATGTCGGCGCAGCCCATGGGCAGGCCGGGGTGGCCGGAATTGGCCTTCTCGACGGCGTCCATGGAAAGAAAACGGATCGCATTGGCCATCCGATCATGTTGTTCACGCGAGGTCATGCTTCCTCCGGAATAGGGGTTGGAGCCTTGGGAGAGCCCGTGGAAAGGGTGCGCGACACATAGCAGGCGCGGCCTTTGAGTCAACAAATCGGTGCTTTTTTGCCGGCCTTGTGAAGGCGCCGGCGACGCTACATTAGCGTTAGCGGGGGACAGTCGCGAGAGCTTTATTGACGCGCGCTTCACCCGGCGCCTAATCTTTCCGAGATAACGCGTTCTGAACGTGAGCGATTCGGTGACGGGCAGGGCATAGGACGAAGGCCATGACCGGGGAAACGACCCTCAAGGAAGTCATCGCCAGGCTCGGCAAAGCCATGGAGGGACTGGAAAACGCCGTGGCGGCGCGGCTCGAGCATGAGCGCGACTATTCCGAAGCCGAGGCCGAGGTGCAGCGCATGAACGCCGACCGCTCGCGGCTGGCGCAGGAGCTCGACAATTCCGAGGCCCGCGCCGAACGGCTGGAAGATGCCAACAAGGAAGTGTCGCGCCGGCTGGTGACCGCCATGGAAACCATTCGCGCGGTACTGGACAGGTAAGCCAATGGCACAGGTCACCGTTTCCATCGACGGCAAGCAGTACCGGATGGCTTGCGACGAGGGCCAGGAAGAGCATCTGATCGACCTCGCCGAGCGCTTCGACCGGTATGTCATGCATTTGAAGGATTCGTTCGGCGAGATCGGCGACCAGCGGCTGACCGTCATGGCCGGCATCATGGTGATGGATGAGCTTTCGGAGCTCAACAAGCGGGTCAAGGGCATGGAGAGCGAGGTGCTGACGCTGCGCAAGACGCGCGACGAGGCGCTGACCAAGGCCGACAAGAGCGACAGCGTGCTGACGACCGCGCTCGCGGCACTTGCGCAGCGCATGGAAGACCTTGCGACGACGCTGGCGGTGAAGAAGGCTTAAGCCGCCAATCCCCTGCGTCCGCTATGGAAATTCTGGCGTCTTTTCCAGGAAAAGCAGAAATTTTTCCATCGTTCCGATCACGCTTGCAGACACAAGCCTTTTGAACCGTTCCTTCCGGCGGTATAGAAGCTGACACGCGCCGATGGGGTTAGCCCATGCCGGCGCCATGTCACAGGGTAGGGAGCACGCGATGAGCCTTCGTATCAACGATATCGCGCCGGATTTCACGGCCGAGACCACGCAAGGGACGATCAATTTCCATCAATGGATCGGTGACGGCTGGGCAGTGCTCTTCAGCCATCCGAAGAACTTCACGCCGGTTTGCACGACCGAGCTCGGCACGATGGCCGGGCTCGAGGGCGAATTCAAAAAGCGAAACGTCAAGATCATCGGCATTTCCGTCGATCCGGTGTCGAGCCACGACAAATGGCAGGCCGACATTAAGACAGCTACCGGCCAGACGGTGAACTATCCGCTGATCGGCGACAAGGATCTCGCCGTCGCCAAGCTTTACGAGATGCTGCCGGCGGGCGCCGGCGAGAGCTCTGAAGGGCGCACGCCAGCCGACAACGCCACGGTGCGCTCGGTCTACGTCATCGGCCCGGACAAGAAGATCAAGCTGGTGCTGACCTATCCGATGACCACCGGCCGCAACTTCGATGAGATCCTGCGCGTCATCGATTCCATCCAGCTGACGGCCAAGCACCAGGTGGCGACGCCGGCAAACTGGAAGCAGGGCGAGGACGTGATCATCACCGCCGCCGTCTCCAACGAGGACGCGATCAAGCGCTTCGGCGCCTACGAGACGGTGTTGCCGTATCTGCGCAAGACCAAGCAGCCGACAGCATGAGCTTTCCTTCTCCCCGTTCCACGGGGAGAAGGTGCCCGAAAGGCGGATGAGGGGCGGCGCGGCGTTCGGTGATTACCGCGTCAACGGACGTTGTCCTGACGTGATAAGCTCGTAATCTCGGCGCTGCCCCTTATTGTCCTGGCGGACATTAGGGGCGCGCCACAGCTTTCGCCAATCGCGGGCGTGCAGGTGCCAAAAAGAAACGGCGGCGCCAGATCCCGGCTCCGCCGTTTTGTCTTTGCGTAATGCCTCGAGCTTTTACGCCGCCGGCTGCGCTTCGATGGTGCGCAGCGCCTGGTTTTGACGCTTGGCCGCGGCCTTGACCGCGTCCTGCACCTTCTCGAAGGCGCGCACCTCGATCTGGCGCACGCGCTCGCGGCTGATGTCGAACTCGGCCGACAGCTCTTCCAGCGTTAGCGGCTCTTCGGCCAGACGACGCGCCTCGAAGATGCGCCGCTCGCGGTCGTTGAGCACCGACAGCGCGCCCGACAGCATCGAGCGCCGGTTTTCCAGCTCGTCCTGCTCGATCAGCATCTCTTCCTGGCTTTCGTGATCGTCGACCAGCCAGTCCTGCCATTCACCGGACTCACCTTCGCTCGCCCTGATCGGGGCGTTGAGCGAAGCGTCGCCCGACAGGCGACGGTTCATCGACACCACTTCGGCCTCGGAAACGTTGAGACGCGTGGCGATCTCGGCAATCTGGTCGGGCTTGAGGTCGCCGTCGTCGAGCGCCTGGATCCGGCCCTTCACCTTGCGCAGGTTGAAGAACAGGCGCTTCTGGTTGGCGGTGGTGCCCATCTTGACCAGGCTCCACGAGCGCAGGATGTATTCCTGGATCGAGGCCTTGATCCACCACATAGCGTAGGTGGCGAGCCGGAAGCCGCGCTCCGGTTCGAATTTCTTGACAGCCTGCATGAGGCCGACATTGCCTTCCGAGATCACCTCGCCGATCGGCAGGCCGTAGCCGCGATAGCCCATGGCGATCTTGGCGACGAGCCGCAAATGGCTGGTGACGAGCTTGTGCGCGGCGGAAGTGTCCTGATGCTCGGCATAACGCTTGGCGAGCATGTACTCTTCCTGGGGCTGAAGCATCGGAAAGCGACGGATTTCTTCCAGGTAGCGGGCGAGACCGCCTTCACCGGAAACGATACTGGGTAGTGACTGGGCCATGATAGCGCCCCCTCTCTATTGGAGTGATGCCCCCGTAACGCGGCGGGCATATGACGCGAATGCCAATCGGCTCACTCGCGGCAACTGCTGTATATAGGAACAAAACCAGAAAGGACAGGCATTTGTTCAACACGAAACAGTGTGTCACGTTGAAGTGAACAACGCCAGTCAGGTTTTTTGATGGCTGGTTTGAAGCGTCTTGATGGCGGTTTAGAGCATTCGAAAGCCGCCGACAAGTTCCTCCATGTCCCTCGGCATCGGCGCCTCGAACCGCATCGGTAGATGGGTGGTCGGGTGTCGGAATTCAAGGAGCCAGGCATGGAGCGCCTGTCTGGAAAATGCCTTGACCTCGCCTTTCAGCGGTTCCGGCAGCCGGTTGGCCTTCGTGCGGAAGGCCTGGCCGTACTCCGGATCGCCGACCACCGGATGACCGATATGCGCCATATGCACCCTGATCTGGTGCGTCCGGCCGGTCTCGAGGCGGCATTCGATCAGACTTGCGGTGGTGAATTCCTTCTGCCGCCCGCCGAAACGCTCGACGACGGTGAAATGGGTAACGGCATGCCGGGCGTCGTCCCGGTCTTCGGGAACCACCGCGCGCCGTACCCGATCGGCGGCGCGGCCGAGCGCGGCCTCGACGGTGCCGGTCGGCCGCTGCGGAATGCCCCAGACCAGCGCCAGATAGGCGCGTTCGAGGTCGCCCGTCCGGCCATGATCGGCGAAGGCCTCAGACAGTGCCTTGTGGGCGCGGTCGGTCTTGGCCACCACCATGACGCCGCTGGTTTCCTTGTCCAGCCGGTGGACGATGCCCGGTCGCCTGACGCCGCCGATGCCGGAAAGACTGTCGCCGCAATGGTGGATCAGCGCGTTGACCAGTGTGCCGGTCCAGTTGCCGGCGCCGGGATGCACAACCAGCCCCGCCGGCTTGTTGACGACGATCAGCTCGTCGTCCTCGTAAAGGATGTCGAGAGGAATGGCCTCGCCTTGTGGCTCGGCAGGCTCCGGCTCCGGCATGATGACCGTGACACGCTCGCCCGGCGCCATCTTGCGCTTTGCCTCCTCGGCCGGCTTGCCGGCGATCGTAACCGCACCCTGCTTGATGAGGGCCTGCACGCGGCTGCGTGAGATCTCCGGGCCGAGCTGGGCGGTGAGCCACTGGTCGAGGCGCTTGCCTGCGGCATCGGCGCCGGCTTCCAGCTCCACCGCTCCATCCAACTCATCGCCCGGCAATTCATCCTGTCTCAAAATCGGGGCCCTATCAAAATCGAGGTCTCTTCGCTATGAGCGCTCATCGAAACCGTTGCGGATTGTTTAGTCATGGCCCGGCCGATCGCCGAAGAAGATGAGGAGAAGCCGCTCGACCCTGCGGCCGAAAAAGTGCGCCGGAAGCTCATCCGCTTCATGATTGTCAATCTCGGTCTTCTGTTCCTCGCCCTTATGGTGGTGATCGGAGCCCTTGTCTACAAAGCCCGCAATGCGCCCGGCGCCGGATCGGTGCATGCCGGCGATGTCCAGGCTCCGGCCGGCGCGCCCCTCTCCGGCGATATCGTGCTGCCGGTCGGCGCCAAGGTCGTCAGCCAGGCACTGTCCGGCAACCGCCTGTCGATCGATGCCGAGCTCGCCGACGGCAGCCGTTCCATCTTTCTCTACGACATTGCCGAGCGCCGCGTGATCGGCCAGTTCGCGATTCGCAACAAATGAGCGGCTTTGCCGATAACCGCAGCATTGCGACCGTGGCGCTCGTCGTCGAAAACTATGACGAGGCGATAGCCTGGTATGTCGATCGGCTTGGCTTTGTGCTGAGCGAGGACGTCGACCTCGGCGGCGGCAAGCGCTGGGTGACGGTCACGCCGGCAAACAGGCAGGGCGCGCGGCTGCTCTTGGCGGCAGCCTCCGGCGAGAGGCAGGCAAGCCGCATCGGTGACCAGACCGGCGGCCGGGTGTTTCTTTTTCTCGAAACGGACGACTTCGCCCGCGACCATCAGGCGATGCTTGGCAGGGGCGTCGAATTCCGCGAGGCGCCGCGCTTCGAGCCCTATGGCACGGTGGCGGTGTTTGCCGATCTCTACGGCAATCTCTGGGATCTGATCGAGCCGAAACGGCAGGGTTGACGAGGGCAGTCCGCAAAGTCCGCGAACAGTCCGAAACCCCAGTTGCTTTTTTCCGGCCTTCATCCTATGTAGCCGGTTCTTGAGCGCGCCCATCGTCTAGCGGTCAGGACACCGCCCTCTCACGGCGGGAACAGGGGTTCGATTCCCCTTGGGCGTACCATTGATTCCAATAATTTAGCTGCTTTGAACGACGACGCGTCGAATAGCGATCGAGAAGCCTTAGCCAGGCAATGCGCGAAGGAACACACAGCACCGTCGGCCGTTTGCCTTTCTTTCAGTGAAAGGATGAGACATGCCGACACCCGCTGAGCTCGAAGCGAAATTCTGGAAAGCACTGAAATCTGACATGACGATGATGATCGGCCTCGACGGCTCCAACATCATCCCTCGGCCCATGACGGCACAACTGGAGAAGGACGATACCGGTCCGATCTGGTTTTTCACGGCGAAAGATACGGAGCTTCCGATGGGCCTTTCCGGCGGCGACCAGGCAACGGCCACGTTCGTCTCCAAGGGACATGACCTCTTCGCAACGGTGCAGGGCAAGCTTCGCGTCGACAATGATCGGGCTGTGATCGATCGGCTCTGGAGCCCCTATGTCGAAGCCTGGTTCGAGGGCGGCAAAGACGATCCGAAACTCACGCTGTTGCGCTTCGATCCGGACCGAGCCGAAATCTGGCTCGATGCGTCGAGCGTGGTTTCGGGCATCAAGATGCTGCTCGGATATGACCCGAAGCAGGAATACAAGGATAATGTCGCCAAGGTCGACCTTTAGGGGCCGGTCGCGACAGGCTGTCGGCCGCGTAATTTCTGCTTGATTCTCGGTTGATGCGGCAAAGGCCTCCAGCCTGGAATGCAACCACGCATCCACTCTATGGGCTCGCGACCAGAATGAACCGCGCCAGTTTGCGGCGGCAATGCGTTACGCGCCGGGATGGAAGATAGGCGCACGAATCCGCCACTGGCGCGCGCCTGGCGTTATACTCGACGTTATCGGAGCGGCGCTTTTTGCCCCTGGGCTTTGAAGCCCCTGTTTCCGCGCTGTCCCATGAGAGGAAGGCGCTGCGCTATTTCCCGGTAAGAAACGGCGTGGCTCAGTCATGCGATAGCGTCTAGGCACCGATTCGGCCTTGGCTACCATCCCAATTGGATTATCTGGGAAAGATCGGCGATGTCGCCATAGATCATCGAGCCTTTGATGAGAAAACACTTGCCATGCAAGACCTCGGACAGTGAGCTCGACGCGGTGCAAACCGGCAAAACTTTATGGCCATTGGCTTCGGTCGGGCCGATGCTGATGACGAGGAAAGCAATCGCAACGAGAGTCGTTCTGCTCATATCCAACCCCTCAAGCCTACTAGCTGCCAGGGCTGCAAAACCGGTTGCCTCCTCAAAGTAGCATCGGGCAATGATGGGATTCATCGTATCGATTGGAGAAGCGGCTCATTCATCTGCCGTAGGCGCAAAGACGGATTAGCCCCCGCCTGTTCAGTGGCCTCCACCATGCAGGCTAACGCTTCTTTGTTTCCCAGCCGAACTACAACGCCTCGAATTGCCCACCACCAAGGCGCTTGAATTGCGAACTTCTTCAAAGCGTTCAGGAGCTTCACGACGTGCATCTATCGCGCTTGCTGAAAAAGGCGGCGCGGAACAGTGCAGCCTAAAGATGGGGGCGCCCGGCCTGTGGCATATCGGGGGACCTAGGGCAGACAGGCCGGGCCTTTTACCCCATGTGGGCAAGGGGCAAGTCTGTACTATGCGCCACCTTTCGACGGCTGACATCAGAACTTTAGGCGTAGCTAATAAACTCCGTCGCGATTAATGAGCGCAAGCGAGGGACCTTTGGTTGCCTCTGCGGCTACACCCCTGATGGGATTGACCGCTCATAGTCAGCACGCTCCCAAACGGAAGCGGCAAACCGCTCACCTGCGAAAGCGGGATGAGTTGCGCCATGACCGTTGCAAGTCCTCGCGCTTCTCAAGACAGGCTTTTCGCAAACGCTGACGGACTTGGAGTGTGACCTTGCCGCGCCATCAACGCTGTGGTGGCACCGGATCGAGCAGGGTGACATCGTCGGGCCGCGCGGGTGGCAGTTCGCCATTGGGCGTCAGCTTGTTGACCGCCTCGGGCAAGTCCCTGGTTATCCTGGCTATCAGCTCATCGCGGGACAAGCCGGTCTGCATTGAAAGAGAAGCGAGCGTTTCGTCGTCTATTGCCGCCTCGACCTCTTTCGGCTCGATCGGCTGGTTGGGTCCGCTACTAACCCAAGAATCCACCTTGGAACCGGCTCCCGCATTTCTGAAGCGGTCGACAATATCCCCAAGCGCCGTCCCCGATACGCCTTTGGACAGCTGATCCAAGATCCCTCCCTGCAGACTGTTTGGATCGCGATTTCCCGCGCCACGGAGCAGCTCTCCGATCTTGTCGCGATTTTGGTAGGCGAGAATGCCCAATATGGCGACAGCCAATCTTCCCAGGTTTGCCATTGATTGCCTCCCAGCAATTACAAGGGAAGAGCCGGTGATCACAAAGGTTCCGTCTAACGTGAAAAGTTTGCCGAGAGGCCAGCAAGCGAGGTCATCTTGCAATCAACAGTCTGGATCACGAGCCGCTTGATTTAGACGCATAAAGTCCTGGACGAAGGCCGCTCGGAAAGCCGCAAAAATCTCCGGTGGCACCCCCTTCAACCTGCTTGCCACTGGCGGCAAGCCATACTGAAAGAATCCTGCTGGCCGCGATCCTATTGGCTTTTGTTCAGGAGCGTGGCGGGACCGAAAACCCGGCAGCCGGGTCCTAGGGAAAAGAATGCCGGTACTCCTCGGCTAAATCAAACCGCGCTCGGAACAAAGATGTCGGACGCTTGTTGGGTTTGCAGCACGATCTGTGCCCAACCAGGAACCTCTCCATGAAAAATCGCCATCTATTGGTTGCGCTGACCACAGCCGCCGCCATCACATTTGCAGTGCCTGTCCTTGCCGCCGACGATGCCCAGGGGTTCGTCGACAAGGCTGCCAATGGGGGCATGTTCGAGGTCGAGTCGAGTAAGATCGCCCAAGCCAAAGCCCAGGATCAGGCGGTCAAAGACTTCGCCCAAAAGATGATCGACGATCATGGGGCGGCCAATGCAAAACTCGAAACGATTGCCGGCGAGCAGAAGCTCAAAGTGCCCGCCGAGACGGATGCCAAGCACAAGAGCGACCTCGACGCCCTTCAGAACGGCAAGGATCAGGTCGAAAAGACCTATGTGCAGATGCAGAGTGATGCGCACGCGGATGCCGTGGAGCTGTTCGAGAACTACGCCAAGGATGGCGACAATCCCCAGCTCAAGGCGTTCGCTTCGGAGACCTTGCCCACACTCAAAATGCATAAGGAAATGATCGAGAAGATCGCTTCCACCATGGACGATGAGACCGGCACGACGACGAGTTCGACAACTCCCGCCGTCACCACGACCGACACAAAAAATCCGGCTGCTCCGGTGCCAGGCGCCAATAGCTTCACCGAAGACCAGGCCAAGAGCCGGATCCAGGATGCCGGCTTCTCGGATGTCTCAGCGCTGACCAAGGACGATCAAGGCATCTGGCGCGGTCAGGCCACCAAGGACGGAAAGAAGACAACCGTGGCGCTCGATTATCAAGGCAACGTCGTTGCCGGCAGCAACTGAGAACGGATTGGAGTTCAACCATGAGAACCGTGACCGGACTATTTGACAATTATGACGACGCTTCCGATGCCGTCGGTGAACTCGAAGCAATCGGCGTTCCGCATTCCGACATCAGCATCGTCGCCAATAATTCGACCGGCTGGTACCAAGATGATCGCTCGAATGCCGCCGAAGATGCGGCTGGCGGTGCCGGTGTGGGTGCCCTCATTGGCGGCGCCGGCGGGTTGCTGACGGGGCTAGGGATCATGGCTATCCCAGGCGTGGGCCCTGTTGTCGCCGCAGGGTGGCTCGCCGCTACCGCTGCAGGCGCATTGGGAGGCGCAGTTGTCGGCGGGGCTGCCGGTGGCATCGTCGGAGCCCTTACCGACTCCGGGGTCCCGGAAAGGGATGCTCATGTCTACGCCGAAGGTGTGCGCCGCGGCGGGACGTTGGTCACGGCCAAGGCTAGCGACGCGTTGGCCGGCGAAGCCGAGAGCATCCTCGGTCAATCAAGATCGGTGAACTTGGAAGATCGCCGCAGTGCCTACGAAGCGGACGGTTGGACGAGTTTTGACGCTGGCGCCGAAAACTACACCGCCGACGAGATCGAACGCGATCGGGCGCGCTACGCAAATCGCGTTTGACCATATCGCCCCCAGGCGAAGGGCTTGGGGGCTTCACGCTCTGGCGCGTAGACAGCGCCTCCATGCCCGGAGCAACGCAGCTCGGTCCATCCGCTCAATAAAGTTCTCTGCGGCCTCGACGCGCGAGCCAGCTGTGATGCGGGGAGTGAAAAGTGATTTTGCGGCGCGCAACGCGCGGGTTACGCTATGTCACTTGCCAAAAGGAGGATGATGATGAAAGCCTTCCTCGGAACGATCTTAGCGCTGGGCCTGTCCGTCTCTGCAGCATCAGCCAATTGCCCGGCACACGCGAAGGATCAAGCCTCAGTCGACGCGCAGCAGACGGCGAGTGTTGACAAGTCCGACACGTCAACATCGACGGAAATCAAGAAAGAAACCCCGGCGAAGTCGGAGTAGTGCTTCTTCTTCGAAGGTAGATTGAGAGAGTGTCCGCGCTGCGGGTAGTAACACCCGAGAGCGGGCTACCATGAGGAGCCATGCGGCGCGAGGACGGCGTGAGTGTCGCCGCTATCGCTGAGAAGCTTCGCTGATCGGCGACGTGAAAGCGTAGCGGTGGCGCCATTTCGGGCGCCCTCAAGGACGGTCTACAAATAAGGCTTCCGCAGGCTGCCGACACTGAACCAAGCGGCCAAGTCTAAAATGCCGGCTCGGGTCCGTTCGCGAGACGCTCTCTCCAACAACAGCGACAGATGATGCAGGTGCATCAATTGGGCGTCTTCAAGCAACTGCAAAAAGCTGGACGCCTTGCATCGCGGCAACCGGCGGCGCTTTAGCGCAGCGATGCGCGCGCGCTGGCGCTTGATGTGCTGCTCGGCCTACAGAATATGGCGTTCCGCCATTTGGATGTCGTCAGCCAATGCCATCGTTGCAAACGGCGGTGTCGGGCAGGCGGTTCCGCTGGCCCGGCCGGCCCTCGAGCATGGCGCAGCAGAGCCTTGCGCATCCTCCTTGCGGCCGGCGATGACCTGCTGGTGCGATGCCGTGTCGCCGCTTCTGGCGCAACGCGTCGGATTGAATTAGCATCCGATCAAAGTTTCGGCCGCGATCCAGCAGGATGCGGATTGCGGAACCAAGGGGGAAGCCGTGCGGCGGTCGCCTGCCGGGCGCCGATTTAAAGGCTGCCTGGCCACATCGTCCGGCGGCAGGCGCGGCGGCGCCGGGAGGAGCCAATGCAAAAACTGCAGTCGCAAGGCGTCCATCACATCACGCTGGTCGGCGCCGATCGCCAGACCTCCATCGATTTCTGGGAAGGCGTGCTCGGCATGCCATTCATCTTCGAGCAGCCCAATCTCGACAAAGCGAGCGAAAGCCACCTCTATTTCGACCCGGGCGATGGCCGGCTGATCACGGTCTTCACCGACGAGAGCCGCAGCCCGGTCAAGCGGCGCACGCCGACCGATACCGGCTGTGTCCACCACATCGCGTTCTCGGTGTCGCGCGTGACGTTCCTGCAGGCAGTCGGCCGGCTCGACGAGCGCGCCATCAAGCACAGCGGCGTCAAGGATCGCGGCTTCATGGATTCGATCTATTTCGAGGATCCGCTTGGGCTGCTGATCGAGCTTGCCTCCTACCGGTTCGAGCCGCCCGCGGGCTTCAGCCATGCCGACGTGCTGATGGCGGCGCACAAGATCCGCGTTGCGCGCGGCGACTACAATATCGCCGAGGCGCACCTTGCCGACGCCATCCAGGCGCTGGTCGAGCGATCGCGCGAAACATTGTCCGAGAACCGGGCGGCGAAAAATCCATACTGAACAGGTCAGAGGGAGGACCAGATGGCAAAGGCTGCAACGAAGGGAACGAAGAAAGCCGCCGCCAAGCCGGCAGCGAAGATGGCAAAGCCGGCGGCAAAGGTGACTGCCGCCAAGATGTCGGCCAAAGCAGTCAGGCCGGCCGCAAAAGCCGCGCCTAAAGCGACGGCAAAAGCCGCGCTTAAGGCGACGGCAAAGGCAGCGCTTAAAGCTAAGGCGCAGCCGGCGAAGAAGCCCGCGGTCAAGCTCAGCATGCTAAGGCCCAGCGTCAACAACATGACGGTCCGGGTGTTCACGCGAGCGGCCGGGCTCGACCATGCCGAGACCGACGCCTGGGGCCTGACGCGCACGCCGGAATTCCTGGCGCGGAACCCGGCGCATCTGACTCCGATGATCGAGGACAAAGGACTTCCCAGAGGCGTGCTTTGGGAAAGCTGCGCCATCATGCAGTACCTCGCCAACAAGCATGGGCTGGACAAGTTCTATCCGAAGGCGCCAGCCAAGCGGGCGATGGTCGACAGCGCCATGTTCTACCTGGTCGGAACGCTCTATCCCTATGTGGCCAGGGCCACTTATCCGGCACTTGGCTTTCCGCAATATGCCGGCGAGGTCGGCCACAGCGATGCCCATCCCGACAAGAAATCGGAGGCGCAAAAGGCTGCCATCGCCGCAATCGCCGAGCCGCTGGAGGTCTTTCATAGCTTCTTCAGGGACGGCAAGCCTTTCATCGGCGGCAACAACCCGTCGATCGCCGACATCCGTCTGGCGGCGACACTGGAGTTCCTGGCGGTCATCGACTATGCGCTGCCCAGCTGGGCGAAGGACTATATGGCTGCGATCGAGAAGAAGCTCGGCAAGGCCTATGCTGAGCCGGCCGGCGACGTGCGCGGCTACATCGCCCATGTGAAGGCCCAGGCCACGGCTTAAGAAATGCGCGAGGTTTAGGGTTTCGTTAACCAAACCCTTGTCTAGTGTCTCGGTCCTCGCTGCGACCACGGATGTACTGGCGCGATTGCCGAGGAGAAGGAAAGGTCGGCTCAGCGCCGGCCTTTTTGCTTTTCCGCCGGCGCGCCAGCGTCACGGCAGCATGATTTTATCGGGTGCCGGCGCGGTTGAAATTCTATTGTCATCCGCGTCGTTGATCGTACCATGCGAACGGGCGAAAGCGGCGAGGACAAAGCCATGAGAAGCACGGCTAGACTTTCAGCGATCGCAGGCGCGCTGCTGGCGATGCCTTTTCCGGCAGATGCCGCATCGCTCAACACGATGAACGAGGTCGGCGCGGCGCTGCAGGCGTGCTGGACGCCGCCGGCCGAAGCCGGAACTGCCTCGGTCACCTTGAGCTTCAGCTTCAAGCGCGACGGCACGCTGATCGGCCCGCCGAAGCCAACGGCCATCAAGGTCAACGGGGATGACAAGGCGCGTCAGGCCTATGTCGACGCGGCGACCGCCGCCCTGCGAAATTGCCTGCCGCTCAGCTTTTCGCCGGACCTCGCAAAAGGAATTCCCGGGAAGATCTTTACGCTTCAATTCAATTCGCCGAAGGACAACGCCAAAGCAATACAGCAGTAGAACTGCCAAGTTGCTCAGTTTCGCCTTCGCCGATTTCCAACAGAAAACGGCTATGCTTTCTAGGTGGCGCTTTGTTGCTGGACAGCGCTACGCCGGATTGCGCCTGCGGCGGGCATTGGCGTGTTTTTCCAGTTGCGGCATTTCGAAGACGTAGTCGCTCCAGGCCGATTCCGGAATTTGGCCGGCCAGATAGCATTCCAACAATAGATTTTGCTCGGGTGTCAGACGCCTCGGAGCCCGCTCGTGATCCAGTCCAAGCGAATGGATCAGGTTTCTGGTCAGGCCTGAGACGGTGAAATGAACAGACATCTTCGCTCCCCTTCGTGCTGCGCCGATAACGCCAGACGCCACACAAAGGTTTCACGCGCAGTGAGGAAACACGCGATCTTATCGTAGCCGCGACGCTACTCGCAGACCACGCGATAGCGCTTGCCGGGTTCGCTGACATTCCGGCAGGCGAGCGCCTTCTGTGGCTGGGAGGACGCATCAGCCAAATCCGGCTGAAAGGAAGGGGCCGTCGAAACACGTCTTCGACTGGGGGAACTCACCGGGGCGCTCGGCGGCTGAGGAAATACGTCCGTCGCGATCTGCCGCGAAGCTGTTGTTCCTGGCGGGGCCTTGTCCCAAATGCGCCTGACGTCCATCCGGCTTGGAATGATGACGGTTCCGTCGTCGCTGCGCGTGCAGCCGCTTGCCGCGAGCAGCGCCGGACAGAGAACAAAAGTCAGCATTCGACCAAGCATCAGCTATACCCCCACCGATTTTATAGCCCGGCAGCGGTGGGTTCGCCAACGGACGGATTACCGCAGCGAGGTCGGACCGGCGTCCGCCTAAAACCCGTTAACGGCATCGGGCGTGTTCGGTTGCGAATCGTTAAGGTTAGCCGATCGTTAATGCTTGTCGGGCACATTCCGCCGACGAACCGGGAGGGTTCGGCCTGGGGGTAGGGATGGCGGATAGGGACGGTACTTTCGAGATGGGCGCCGC
This sequence comes from Mesorhizobium sp. M1A.F.Ca.IN.022.06.1.1, assembly GCF_003952605.1. Classification (NCBI taxonomy): domain Bacteria; kingdom Pseudomonadati; phylum Pseudomonadota; class Alphaproteobacteria; order Hyphomicrobiales; family Phyllobacteriaceae; genus Mesorhizobium; species Mesorhizobium sp. M1A.F.Ca.IN.022.06.1.1. Next base: position 3,673,740 of record NZ_CP034455.1, read on the forward strand.
CCGTTCTTTCGAAGGCGCGGTCGAGCGCGGCGAGGCGGCGGTCCCCCGCGCCCCCGATCAGCATGCGGCCGCGACCTCGGAAGCGCTTGCCAATCTTCGCCTGATGGTCGATTCGATGCCGATCGGCGTCATTGTCCTCGATGCCGACCTCAGGGCGGAGATCATCAACCGCGCCTTCTACGACTTCTGGAAGATCGATCCGCTTCGCGCCACTGCCGGCTGCGGCTTCCGCGAGCTGATGGAGGCCAGCCGCGACGCCGACCCCTATGGTGCCGACGAGGTGGGCTGGCAACGCCACATCGCCGAGCGCGAGGCCGAAATCCGGGCGGGCGTTGCCGGTTCCAGGCAGTTGCCGCGCAATGACGGCCGCGTGCTGATCGCCTCGCTGGCACCGCTTGCCGGCGGCAAGCGTCTGATCTCCTATGTCGACATCACCGACATGAAGCATCGCGAGACCGAGGCAGAGGATGCGCGCAAGAATCTCGCCACGGTGCTGGAGTCGCTGCCGGCCGGCGTCATCATCTATGACCGCCACGATGAATTCGTCTTCGCCAACCGCAAGCTGCATGACAGTTTGCCGGCGCTGAAGCCGGCCTGGCAGCCGGGCCGCACCTTACGCGAGGCGCTCGCTCTCGGTCATTCCGCCGGCTATTTCCGGTCGAGCGGCGACGTCGAGATCGACAATGTCTACGGTGTCGACAAAGAACGCTGGCTCGACGCGATGCTGAAGCGTTACCACCTGCCCAATTCGTCCTATGAGCGGCTCAATCCCGACGGTCGCTGGTCCCAGGTCTACGACATGAGAGCGGACGACGGCACATTCATAGGGGTGCGCGTCGACATTTCCGATCTCAAGGCCCGCGAGAAGGCGCTGCGCGAGTCGATGCGGCAGATCGACCTTTACCGGCATGTCATGGACGAATTGCCGGTGGCGGCGTTCATCAAGGCCGAGGATCTTACGATCGAGTTCGTCAACAAGGCCTGGTGCGCGCTGACCGGCATTGCCAAGGAAGACGTCATCGGCAAGACGGACCGGCAGCTTTTCGGCGCCGAGGACGCCGAAAGCTACAGCCATGACGATGCCGAGGTCATCGCGACCGGCAAGGGGCGCGAAGTCGAGGAGCCTGTCAGCCATCGCGACGGCACGGTGCGGCAGCTGATGACGCGCAAGAGCCGCCTCGTCGCGACCGACGGATCGGTGCATCTGGTCGGTTCCAGCACCGACATCACCGAGGTCAAGGCGCGCGAGCGGGCGCTCAAGGAAAGCATGAGCGAGAACGAGGTGTTCCGCAACCTGATCGACAACGTGCCGGTGTCGATCTACGCGAAGCGTTCGGATCTAAGGCAATTCTACGTCAACAAGGGCTGGTGCGATCTCACCGGCTTCAGCAAGGAAGAGGCGATCGGCAAGACCGACGTCGAGATCTTCGGCGCGGACGGCGAAGCTTTCGTCGCCGGCGACCTGGCGGTGCTGCGCACCGGCGAGACGCAGGAGATCGAAGAACAGGTGACGCTGCCGGACGGCAGCGTGCGTCACCAGTTCGCGCGCAAGGGCGCGATGATCGCGTCCGACGGTTCGCTCTATCTGATCGGGTCGACCACGGACATTACGGAACTGAAACAGCGCGAGGCCGAGCTCAGCGAGGCGCGCCGGCGTGCCGTGCTTGCCGACCGCGCCAAGTCGGAGTTCCTCGCCAATATGAGCCACGAGATCCGTACGCCGATGAACGGCGTGCTCGGCATGGCCGAGTTGCTCGCAAAGTCGGACCTCGACCCAAAGCAGAGGACGTTCACCGACATCATCGTCAAATCGGGCAACGCGTTGCTCACCATCATCAACGACATCCTCGACTTCTCCAAGATCGACGCCGGCCAGCTCGTGCTCGACCCGGCGCCCTTCAACCTTGCCGAGGCGATCGAGGATGTGGCGACGCTGGTGTCGACCCGCGCCAAGGAAAAGGACCTCGAGCTCATCGTTCGCGTCCAGCCCGGGCTCGACGGGCAGTTCGTCGGCGACGTCGGCCGGATCCGACAGATCGTCACCAACCTGCTCGGCAATGCGGTGAAGTTCACCGACAAGGGCCATGTGCTGGTCGACGTGACCGGCGAGCGCGTTCCGTCGGGGACGAAGCTCGCCATCTCGGTCACCGATACCGGCATCGGCATTCCCGAAGACAAGCTGAAGCTGGTGTTCGAGAAATTCAGCCAGGTCGACACCTCCTCGACAAGACGGCACGAGGGCACCGGGCTCGGCCTTGCCATCACCTCGCGGCTGGTCGAGCTGATGGGCGGCGAGATCGGCGTCGACAGCGCCGAGGGCAAGGGCTCGACCTTCTGGTTCACCGTCACGCTGCCGCGGGCCGAGCGAGGCGGGCAGCGGATCATGCCGGTCGACGTGACCGGCGCGCGCGTGCTGATCGTCGACGACAATGCCGTCAACCGCGCGATCCTCAGCGAGCAGATGGCTTCGTGGACCTTCGATTCCTGCGCGGCCGAAAGCGGCGCCGAGGGACTGAAGGTGCTGATTGCGGCTGCCGCCTACGGCGTGCCTGTCGACTGCGTCGTGCTCGACTACCAGATGCCGGGCATGACCGGCGCCGAAATGGCGCGCATCGTGCGCAACACCGCCGGCCTCGCGCACACGCCGATCATCATGCTGACCTCGGTCGACCAGTCGCTCGCCAGCGCCGCCTACCGCGATCTCGGCATCGATGCGCAGCTGATCAAGCCGGCGCGTTCCTCGATCTTGCTGGAGACGCTGGTCGCCACCATCCAGCGTCATCGCCACAGCACGGCGGCCATCCATCCGGCCTTGACCGGCGACGTCGAGACCGGGGCCGGCGCGCCGCAGGCGTCCACGGCGCAGGCGACGGCGGCGGATCGCGTCCTGCTGCAGCCGCCGCCGGCGCGTGCCCGTCCACGCCTGGCCGGCGCGGAGGCCGGGCTCGACATTCTCGTCGCCGAGGACAACGAGGTGAACCAGATGGTGTTCACGCAAATCCTGGGCGAGACTGGATACCAGTTCGAAATCGTCGGCAACGGCCGCAAGGCGCTGGACGCCTTCGGCAGGCTGAACCCGCGCATGATCCTGATGGATGTGTCGATGCCCGAGATGAGCGGCCTGGAGGCGACCGCGGCCATCCGCCGGCTCGAAGCCGAGATGGGCACGCATGTGCCGATCGTCGGCGTCACCGCGCATGCGTTGAAGGGCGACCGCGAGCGCTGCCTGGAAGCCGGCATGGACGATTACCTGCCGAAGCCGATCAGCCCGAAGGCACTGCTCGAGAAGCTTGAAAGATGGCTCGGGTCGGACGCGGAAGTCCGCCGCAGCGCCGGATAACAGCCTTTCTGCGCGGCCGTTCACGGCGTCGTCGATGAGGTCCGTCGGCGGGCGTCCAACGCAGACATATGGTGTGATCGCACCATACAAAACGAAGGCCAGGTCAGGACAATGGCTGCTGTCGATTCCGCCCTTCGGTTACGGGCGGGAGCAGCGACCGCCGACAAGGAACAGCGTCGACTCTACCCCAACGGACCTGTTTTCGGCGATGGCCAGGCCATGATCCGCTCTGGCGCACAGGCAACGCGCTCTCGTCCGGATTTTATTTCCCGGCGGCCGGAGATCCGGCCGCCGGGATAATTTTTGATTCAAAAGTCGGACAAGCTACTGATTCCCGCGGCAAACTTCGGCTGGGTCCGCAAATGGCAGCCGCAGGCCCCCCAAGGCATCCCCGTTCAGGCGTTACCGGGCTGACACGAAACTGTCATGCGACTGTAATAATCGAAGTCTATTGCGCTCGTCAGGCGCCGATAGGAAGGGTGCCGAAAGACCACATTCCGAACAGGAGCAGGCCACATGAGATATTTCATCCGCTCGGCGGCCGTTGCGATCGCAATGGCTGCGGCATCCACGCTTTCCCTCTCCGCCGCTATGGCGGCCGACATCTCCGGTGCCGGCGCTACCTTCCCCTATCCGATCTATGCCAAGTGGGCCGACGCCTACAAAAAGGAGACCGGCATCGGTCTCAACTATCAGTCGATCGGCTCCGGCGGCGGCATCAAGCAGATCAAGGCCAAGACCGTGACCTTCGGCGCCTCGGACGCGCCGCTCAAGGGCGAGGATCTCAAGTCGACCGGGCTCGCGCAGTTCCCGATGGTGATGGGCGGCATCGTTCCGGTTGTCAACCTCGAAGGTGTCAAGCCAGGCGAACTGGTGCTCGACGGCCCGACGCTGGCCGACATCTTCGTCGGCGAGATCACCAACTGGAACGACGAGGCGATCAAGAAGCTCAACCCCGACGTCAAGCTGCCCGACCAGGCGATCGCGGTCGTCCACCGTTCGGACGGCTCGGGCACCACGTTCAACTTCAGCTACTATCTGGCCGAAGTCAGCGCCGACTGGAAGTCGAAGGTCGGCGTCAATACCGCGCTCGAGTGGCCGGTGGGCATCGGCGCCAAGGGCAACGAAGGCGTCGCCAATAACGTAGCGCAGACCGGTGGCGCGATCGGCTATGTCGAGTATGCCTATGCCAAGCAGAACAAGCTCACCTCTACCGACCTGATCAATAAGGACGGCAAGAAGGTAGAGCCGACCGCTGCCGCGTTCTCGGCCGCTGCGGCCAATGCCGACTGGAGCTCCAAGCCTGGCTACGGCGTCATCCTGGCCAACCAGGCTGGTGCTGCAAGCTGGCCGATGACCTCCGCGACCTGGATCCTCGTCTACCAGAAGCCCGACGATGCTGCGGCCACCACCGAAGCGCTCAAGTTCTTCGCCTGGTCCTACGCCAAGGGTGACGACATGGCCGCCGAGCTGGACTATGTTCCGATGCCCGACGCGGTCGTGAAGAGCGTCGAGGAAATGTGGAGCAAGGACATCGTCGACAGCAACGGCAAGCCGCTCTACTCCGGCATGTAATTCCTCCGGAGTAAGGAGGGCGCCTCGGGCGCCCTCCTGTCTCTTTCGAAATGCGAGGGGCAAATGACAGCCGTTTCCGAAGCCGTGACATCGTCCGCCATACGGACCAGGGAAGCGACGGTGCGCCGCTTCGCCCTGACCGACACGATCTTCCGAACGGTCACGCGCCTCTCCGCCATACTCGTGCTGCTTCTTCTCGGCGGCGTCGCGGTCTCGCTGATCGCCGGCTCGTGGGAGGCGCTGTCGAAGTTCGGCTTCTCCTTCCTCACCACTGAATCCTGGAATCCGGTCACCGAGAATTTCGGCGCGCTCGCGCCCATCTACGGCACCGTCGTCACCTCGGCCATCGCCATCCTCATTGCCGTGCCGATCGGCATCGGCATCGCCGTCTTCCTGACCGAGCTCTGCCCGCGCCCGCTCAGGCGCCCGATCGGCATCGCGGTCGAGCTGCTCGCCGGCATTCCCTCGATCATTTACGGCATCTGGGGCCTGTTCGTCTTCGCGCCATTCCTGCAGACGACGGTACAGCCATTCATCATCAATCTTTTCCACGGCATACCGGGTCTCGCCAGCCTGTTTGCCGGTCCGCCCTACGGCATCGGCCTCCTGACGTCGTCGCTGATCCTCGCCATCATGGTGCTGCCCTTCATCACCTCGATCACCAAGGACGTGTTCGACACGGTGCCAGCGGTGCTGAAGGAATCGGCCTACGGCATCGGCTGCACGACCTGGGAAGTGACCCGGCGTGTGGTCATTCCCTATACGCGGGTCGGCATCATGGGCGGCGTCATGCTCGGTCTTGGCCGCGCGCTCGGCGAGACGATGGCCGTCACCTTCGTCATCGGCAATGCGCACCGCATCAGCGCCTCGCTTTTTGCGCCCGGCACGACGATCTCGGCGACCATCGCCAACGAATTCACCGAAGCCGACGGCGAGCTTTACACGTCCTCACTGGTGGCGCTCGGACTGATCCTGTTCATCATCACCTTCATCATCCTCGCGCTCGCACGCTACATGCTGTTGCGCATCGATAGCCGCACGGGAGCCTGACCGATGTCGACAGCCGCATCGCTCCACCGAAGCCGGAAGCGCAAGAACGCCGTGATGATGGCGCTCTGCACCATAGCGGCGGGCATCGGCCTCGTCTGGCTGGCGCTGATCCTCGGCGCCCTTCTCTATAAGGGGCTCTCGGGTGTCTCGCTTTCGGTGTTCACGGAAATGACGCCGCCGCCCGGCGACGCCGGCGGCCTGCTCAACGCCATTTACGGCAGCATCGTGATGACCGTGATCGGCATCGTCGTCGGCACGCCGATCGGCGTGCTCGCCGGAACCTATATGGCCGAGTACGGGCGCTTCTCGCGCCTCACGACGGTGGTGCGCTTCATCAACGACATCCTGTTGTCGGCGCCATCGATCATTGTCGGCCTGTTCGTCTACGAGCTGATGGTGCGGCCGTTGGGTCATTTCTCGGCGATCGCCGGCGCGGTGGCGCTGTCGATCCTGGTGATCCCCGTCGTCGTGCGCACCACCGAGGACATGCTGAACCTTGTGCCCAACGCGCTGCGCGAGGCCGGCACCGCCATCGGCGCGCCGCGCTGGGTGGTGATCCGCTCGGTCGCCTATCGCGCCGCACTGTCCGGCATCGTCACCGGTATATTGCTGGCGATCGCCCGGATTTCGGGCGAGACGGCGCCGCTGCTCTTCACCGCGCTCAACAACCAGTTCTGGTCGAGCAATCTCAACGCGCCGATGGCCAGCCTGCCGGTGACCATCTTCCAGTTTGCGCTGAGCCCTTATGAGGAATGGCAGCAACTGGCCTGGACGGGCGCACTGATAATCACCCTGACGGTTCTCGGGCTGAGCATCTTCGCCCGCAGCCTTACCGGACGCAGAGAGGACAGATGAAACCGATGTTGTCCACCGACCTGAACGTAGCCGAGACGACCGCCGAGAAGGCCAAGATCGAAGTCAAGAACCTCAACTTCTACTATGGCCAGTCGAAGGCGCTGAAGGACATCAACCTGTCGCTGCCCGAGCGCAGCGTCACCGCCTTCATCGGACCTTCGGGCTGCGGAAAGTCGACGCTGCTGCGCGTGCTCAACCGCATCTACGAGCTCTACCCGAAGCAGAGCGCCGAAGGCCAGGTGCTGCTCGACGGCAAGAACATCCTCGACCGTTCGCAGGACCTCAACCTGCTCAGGACCAAGATCGGCATGGTGTTCCAGAAGCCGACGCCGTTCCCGATGTCGATCTACGAGAACATCGCCTTCGGCGTCAGGCTGTATGAGAAGATCAGCAAGGCCGAGATGGACAATCGCGTCGAACAGGCGCTGAAGCGCGCCGCGCTGTGGAACGAGGTCAAGGACAAGCTCAACGCCAGTGGCCAGAGCCTTTCGGGCGGCCAGCAGCAGCGGCTCTGCATCGCCCGCACGGTGGCGGTGAAGCCGGAGGTCATCCTGCTCGACGAGCCGGCATCGGCGCTCGATCCGCTCTCGACCGCCAAGATCGAGGAGCTGATCGACGAGCTGCAGGCCGACTACACGATCGTGATCGTCACCCACAACATGCAGCAGGCGGCGCGCGTCTCGCGGCAGACGGCGTTCATGTATCTCGGCGAGCTGATCGAATTCGACCGGACCGAAAAGATTTTCACCTCGCCCCGCGAGAAGCGCACGCAGGACTACATCACCGGCCGCTTCGGCTGAGTTCATACGAGGACATAACCATGGCCCATACGGTCGCTTCCTTCGACGAGGATCTGAGGCAGATCAGCCAGCTCATCCGCGACATGGGCGATCTTGCCGGCTCGATGGTCGGCGCGTCGACCAAGGCTCTGCTGAATTCCGACAACGCGCTGGCGCAGCGCGTGGTCTCCGACGATGCCATCATGGACGCGCGCCAACGCGAGCTCGACGATCGCGCCATCACGCTGATTGCCAAACGCCAGCCGATGGCCGACGACCTGCGCAGCGTCGTTGGCGCCATCCGCATGGCCGGCGATCTCGAGCGCATTGGCGACCTTGCCAAGAACATCGCTAAGCGCGTCGGCTCGGTCGGCGTCAGCGCCGCGCCGCGCGACCTTTCGCACTCCATCGATTCGATGGCGCAGCTGGTGCTGATCCAGGTGCAGGGCGTGATCGAGGAATACGCGGCCGGCGACGCCACGGCGCTCGCCAAGCTCCGCAACGACGACGAGCGCATCGACGTCAAATACACCGCCGTCTTCCGCGAGCTCCTGACCTACATGATGGAGGATCCGCGCAACATCACGGCTTGCACGCATCTGTTGTTCTGCGCCAAGAATCTGGAGCGCATAGGCGACCACGTCACCAACATCGCCGAGAACGCCTACTATGTGCTGACCGGCGCGCAATTGCCCGCGAATCGTCCTAAGCAGGACGAGACGGCGATGTCGGCGCCGGCGGCCTGACAGCGAAGGTGCCTGCTAAATGATCGCGCCACGCATCATGGTGGTGGAGGACGAGGAGCCGCTGGGGGTGCTGCTCCGCTACAACCTCGAATCCGAGGGCTATCAGGTCGAGGTGGTGACGCGCGGCGACGAGGCCGAGATCCGCCTGCAGGAGAATGTGCCCGACCTTCTGGTGCTCGACTGGATGGTGCCGGCGGTGTCCGGCATCGAGCTTTGCCGGCGCCTCAGGATGCGGCCCGAGACCGAACGCCTGCCGATCATCATGCTGACCGCGCGCGGCGAGGAAAGCGACAGGGTGCGCGGCCTCTCGACCGGCGCCGACGACTATCTGGTCAAGCCGTTCTCGACGCCGGAATTCATGGCCAGGGTCAAGGCGCTGCTGCGCCGCGCCAAGCCGGAGGTGCTGTCCAGCGTGCTCAAGGTCGGCGACATCGTGCTCGATCGCGAATCGCATCGCGTCTACCGCAAGAAGAGCGAGATCCGGCTCGGCCCGACCGAGTTCAGGCTGCTGGAATTCATGATGCGGCATCCCGGCCGGGTGTTCTCGCGCAGCCAGCTGCTCGACAATGTCTGGGGCGAGACGATCTATATCGACGAGCGCACCGTGGACGTGCATGTCGGCCGCCTGCGCAAGGCGGTCAACAACGGCCGCATGCCGGACGTCATACGTACCATCCGTGGGGCGGGCTACGCGATCAGGGAAGATTAGATCCAGGGCACCGAAGGTCTGACGGGTTCTATCTGCGCTGGCGGGTTATCGAGACGCTGGTGCTTCGCCGTCCACGGGCGGAGCACGAAGCGTCGCGACGCGGCGCAGACCCGACGATCCACGCGACTTCCACGCGCCGCGGCGGTGCAGAAATTCTGCTCCGCTCATCCGACGATTGAGGTAATGGCATGGATTCCAGGGTCTCCGCGACGGAGCTTCGCTCCTGCTCCGCCCTGGAATGACGAAGCTGCGGGGCCTTCGCTAATCTCCGGCGTCTGCAGGACGCACAGAAGACAACGATCGCTATCGAAGCTGCTCAGGCCACGTTCTTGCCCGCTCTTGCCTGCACGCCCGGGGCGAAAATCTCCTGGTCGACGAAGGTCAGCGCGCGCACGGCGCAGCCTTCGCGGATCAGCGGCAATTCGTTCGGCTCGGTATCGAAGGAGATCGAGTTTGAATGCTGGCCTCCGGCGGTCTGGCCGATCGCCTCGCGCAGCGCCGGCTCGATCAGGTCAAAGGCGGCGGCGCTGACGCCGACCATGGCGACCGGCGCCGGGTCGATCAGCGCGAACAGGCTGCCAAGGCCGAAGCCCAGCGCCTCGCCGGCCCGGCGATAGGCCTCGCGCTCCGGGCCATCCGTCTCGCGCGCCTTGGCGGCGAGCGCCCGCATGTCGGCGTCGCCGACATCGACCGGCTCGGCGTCCTCGCTCATCTTCATGGCGCTGCGCCAGATGGCGTAGTTGCCGGCATAGGCCTCGACGCAGCCGCGGCGTCCGCAACGGCAAAGCGCGCCGCCCGGGCGATGGATCATGTGGCCGAACTCGCCGCCGGAAGAATGTGTGCCGGTGAACAGCTCGCCCTTCAGAACCAGGCCCATGCCGATGCCGTGGGAGAGCAGAATGGCGATGAAATTGTCGCGATAGCGGTGGGGATCGCGCCACTGCAGCGCCACAGCCATCATGTTGCAGTCGTTCTCCATGGTGGCCGGAATGCCGAATTCCTTTTCAAGAATGTCGGCGAAGGGAATGTCGGTCAGCGGCGTGATCGGCGACCACAGCATGGCGCGGGCATGGGAATCGGTGATGCCCTGGATGCCCATGGCGATGCGGGCGACGCTGCCGACGTCGAGGTCCGGATCGTCCAGCCGGCGCCGCACGATCGCCAAGCATTCGCCGATCAGCTCGTTGCGCGGCATGGTGAGCGTATCGAGGCGGCGCTGCTCCTCGGCGATGACCTGGCCCGCATAATCAATAACGGCGACCGAGAGGAAATTGAGCGACAGCACCACCGTTACCACCGCCGCCGCCTCCGGCTTGAGCGCGAGGCCCACCTGTGGCCGGCCGCGCTTCAGAGACGCGGTCTCGCTCGGCTTGCTCTCGGCCAGGATGCCTTCCTGGATCAGATCGGAAGAGATCGCCGAAATGGTCGAATGGCTGAGCCCGGTGGTCGCGGCGATTTCCGTGCGCGACGGCTGGCCGGCCCGGCGCACGGCCGAGAGCACCATGGCGCGGTTGCGCCGGCGCAGATCGTCGTGGCGGATTCCGACCGACATTTTTGTCTCCTCCCAGTCAGCGCGGCCTCTCGATCATGCACAGGACTCGGCGACGCGCCAGATCGGTTCAGTCCCGCACGCCGGCACCCGAACCGTCCTGGTCTTACAAGTTTCGGTGGACCGGGCTGCGCCTCCTCCGAACTGTTGCGCGATAGTGGCAGAAGCGGTCGGCACTGTCATTATTTATTGCGGGTCTCGAAAAAAGTACGTGACCACCTCAAAAACCGTCAGAATTGCAGTTGACAGCGCTTTAGCGTTAGATCAGTATTTTTTCGAGGCTCGAAAAAAAGCCTCATCGCCTTCGGGCCAGTCTGGGTCGCGCCGCGAGGGGCGCAGGGAGGATATCATGAAGAGATTCGCAGCCGCCATTCTGGCGGGCGTCGCCATGTCGTTGACGTTGGTGTCGGTCGCGCAGGCGAAGGACAAGGTGATCGGCGTTTCGTGGTCCAATTTCCAGGAAGAGCGCTGGAAGACCGACGAAGCGGCGATGAAGAAGGCGATCGAGGCCGCCGGCGACAAGTACATATCCGCCGACGCACAGTCCAATCCAGGCAAGCAGCTGACCGACGTCGAAAGCCTGATCTCGCAGGGCGCGAATGCGTTGATAATCCTGGCGCAGGACGCCTCCGCCATCGGGCCGGCGGTGCAGAAGGCACTCGACGAAGGCATTCCGGTCGTCGGCTACGACCGCCTGATCGAGAACAAGGACGTGTTTTATCTGACCTTCGACAACAAGGAAGTCGGCCGCATGCAGGCCCGCGAGGTGTTCAAGGCCAAGCCCGAGGGCAATTACGTCTTCATCAAGGGCTCGGGCGCCGACCCGAACGCCGATTTCCTGTTCTCCGGCTCGATGGAAGTGCTGAAGGAAGCCATCGACAGCGGCAAGATCAAGAATGTCGGCGAGGCCTATACCGATGGCTGGCTTCCCGCCAATGCGCAGAAGAACATGGAGCAGTTCCTGACCGCCAACGACAACAAGGTCGACGCGGTGGTGGCGGCCAATGACGGCACCGCCGGCGGCGTCGTCGCGGCTCTGACGGCGCAAGGGCTGGCCGGCACCGTTCCGGTCTCGGGCCAGGACGGCGACCATGCCGCGCTCAACCGCATCGCGCTCGGCACCCAGACGGTGTCGGTGTGGAAGGACGCGCGCGAGCTCGGCAAGCACGCCGCCGAGATCGCCTCGCAGCTCGCCGACGGCAAGAAGATGACCGACATCGCGGGCGCCAAGGACTTCACGACGCCTGGCGGCAACACCGTCAAGTCGCTGTTCCTGACCCCGGTCGCGATCACCAAGGATAATCTCAACCTCGTCATCGACGCGGGTTGGATCAAGAAGGATGAAGTCTGCGCGGGCGTTGCCGCCGGCAGCGTCGCGGTCTGCAACTAAGCTGGCCGTCAGGTTCAAACGCAGCGCCGCGGCCCGACAGCCGCGGCGTTTCTCCAAAGGCTTTCGGGCGTACTGAAGCCGGAGACCATTGGGGCAGTTCACTGTCCGGCAGGATCGCCGAACTGCTCCAGCCGTTTGTTTCCGCGCAATTCCAGGCGGCCACGCACTTTTCCTGGAATTGCTCTAGCATCGTGGTCCGGCATCCGCGCCAGACGGCAAGCCGGTGGGAGGAGATCATGACCGATACGACCTCTGATACGCCGGCCAACCCGCCGGCGGATCGCGCGCGGGCTTCCGAACTGAGCACCGTCGGGCGCTTCCTCAAGGCGACCGAGCTCGACACCCGCATGCTCGGCATGGTCGGCGCGCTGCTGATCATCTGGATCGGCCTGCATGTCATCTCGAGCCTGCGGCTCGGCGTCAATCCGCTCGATTTCGACAGCCGAACGTTCCTGACGCCGCGCAACCTGTGGAACCTGTCGGTGCAGACCTCGGCCGTGGCCATCATGGCTTCCGGCATGGTGCTGGTCATCGTCATGCGCAACATCGACCTCTCCGTCGGATCGGCCGAGGGTTTGATCGGCATGGTGATGGGCTTTGCCCAAGTGCATTTCCTGGTGCGAATGGTTGGGCTCGAGCTTGGCAATCCCTGGATCTGGGTGCTGGCACTGTTGATCGGCCTGGCGCTCGGCCTGCTGATCGGCGCCTTCCAGGGCTTCGTCATCGCCTATCTCGAAGTGCCGGCCTTCATCGTGACGCTTGGCGGGCTGCTGGTCTGGCGCGGTGCTGCCTGGTGGGTCACCAGCGGCCAGACGGTGGCGCCGCTCGACGCCACCTTCCAACTGATGGGCGGCGGACCGGCCGGCTCGATCGGCGCCAAATGGAGCTGGATCGTCGGCGCCGTCGCCTGTGTTGCCGTGGTGTTTGCGCTGTTCAACGGCAGGGTGCAGCGCAAGCGCTTCCGTTTTCCGCTGCGTCCGATCTGGGCCGAGACGCTGCTCGGCGCGGTCACCTGCGCTGTCATCATGGGCGCGGTGTGGCTGGCCAATTCCTATCCCTGGCCGGTCGGCATCGTGAACCGCTACGCCGCCGCCAACAACCTCACGGTCCCCGAAGGCGGCCTGTTCATCGCCCACGGCATCGCCATTCCGGTGCTGATGGCGATCGCCGTCGGTCTCGTCATGACCTTCATTACCAAGCGCACTCGCTTCGGCCGCTATGTCTTTGCCATCGGCGGCAATCCGGAGGCGGCCAACCTTGCCGGCATCAACACGCGCTGGATCACCATGAAGGTGTTCATGATCATGGGTGTGCTGGCGACGATCGCCGCGGCGATATCGTCGGCGCGGCAGAATTCATCGACCAATGCGCTCGGCACGCTGGACGAGCTCCTGGTCATCGCCGCGGCGGTCATCGGCGGCACCTCTCTCGCCGGCGGCTCGGGAACCGTGCTCGGCGCTATGCTTGGGGCGCTGCTGATGCAGTCGCTGCAGTCCGGCATGGTGCTCCTCGGAGTCGATTCGCCGCTGCAAAGCATCGTCGTCGGCGCCGTGCTGGTCATCGCGGTCTGGCTCGACACCATCTACCGCAAGCGGGTGTGAAGGAGGCAGCATCATGGCAGACAAGAACGCTCCCGCCGGCGCCCCGCTGGTCGACATGCGCAACATCTCGATCGCCTTCGGCGGCATTCGCGCCGTCGACGACGCCTCCATCGATCTCTTCCCCGGCGAAGTGGTGGCGCTGCTCGGCCATAACGGCGCCGGCAAGTCGACGCTGATCAAGATACTGTCCGGCGCCTACAAGCGCGATGCCGGGCAGATCTTCGTCAACGGCGAGGAGGCAGCAATCTCCAACCCGCGCGACGCCAAGAAATACGGTATCGAGACGATCTATCAGACGCTGGCGCTTGCCGACAACGTCGACGCCGCCGCCAATCTTTTCCTCGGCCGCGAGCTGATGACCGCCTGGGGCACGCTGGACGACGTCGCCATGGAGGCCGAAGCGCGCAAGGTGATGGGCCGGCTCAATCCGCGCTTCCAGCGCTTCAAGGAGCCGGTGATCAAGCTGTCCGGCGGACAGAGACAGTCGGTGGCGATCGCGCGCGCGATCCTGTTCAACGCGCGAATCCTGATCATGGACGAGCCGACGGCAGCGCTCGGCCCCCAGGAGACGGCCCAGGTCGGCGAACTGGTGCGGCAACTCAAGGCCGACGGCATCGGCATCTTCCTGATCAGCCACGACATCCATGACGTGTTCGAGCTGGCGGACAGGGTCTGCGTCATGAAGAACGGCCAGGTCGTCGGTACGGCGCGCACCAGCGACGTGACCCAGGACGAGGTGCTCGGCATGATCATTCTGGGCAAGTGCCCGCCAGGCGCCATGCCAGGCCCGGGAGCGCTGAAAATCGCGGCCTAAGACTATAAATTGGTTGGCTAATTTGCGACTTGTTTGATGAGCCAATCGCGGCGTTGGGTTGGCCTTGCCATTGTATTGGCGCGGAGACTTGCCCATAAAGGTGGCCAACCATCCATGGGCCGCATCCTGCATTGAAAAAGCTTTTCCCGATCGTCGCCTTCATCGCCGTCGCGCTGATCAGCCTGACGATGGCGGGGTTCGCCTATTTCGCGACCCAGGAGGCGGCACGCATCAAGTTCGAGGGAACCGCCGACGATGCGCTCAACCGCATCGAGAGCCGCATCGACCTGCATCTGTCGCTGCTGCGCTCGACCCAGGCGCTGTTCGATGCTCGTAACGGCGATATCACGCGCGGCGAGTTCAAGGCCTTCCTCACCGCGCTCGACATCGACGACAATTTCGCCGGACTGCGCGGCATCGGCTTCCTGAGGCTGGCCAAGGCCGGCGACGAGGCCACGCTCGAGCGCGACATCCTGCGCGCTCGCGGTTCGGCCCACCCGGTCTATCCGGCAATCACGCAGCAGCAATGGCGCACGCCCATCGTGCTTTTCGAGCCGCTCGATACCTCCAACCAGTCGATCATCGGCTTCGACATGTTCAGCGACCCGGCACGGCGGGCGGCAATCGAGAAGGCCATGGCCGACGACCAGCAGCATGCCAGCGGGCTCGTTCAACTTGGCCAGGGACAAGGGCTGGAGCAGACCTTCCCCGGATTTCTGGTCTTCGTGCGGCTGAACGTGGAAACGGCCCCGGACGTCATCGATGCCAGCCGCTCCTCGACCGCCGGCTTCCTCTACGCCTCCTTCCGCGCACGCGATCTGTTCCAGGTGGCGCTCAGCAAGGCTCCGCTGCTGCCGGTCAACGTCGAAATCTTCGACGGCCAGCCGGGTGCCGACAATCTCCTGTTCCGATCGGAGGCGCCGCCGGCCGAATCGCTCGGCGGAAAGCTGCTGGCGCGCCGGGATATCGTCGTGGCCGGCCGGCCCTGGACCGTCCTGTTTCGGCCGACGAGCGCTTTCGCGCTGCCGTCCTCGCGCGCCATCCCGGTGATGCTCGGGCTGTTCGGCCTGCTGCTCGCCGGGGCGATTGCCTTGGTGGCCCGCTATCAGGAGCGCGCCTACGAGGCGAAGTCGCTGCTGCATGAGGCCACGGAGAAGAGCCTGCTGGAAAAGGAGCTGATCCTGCAGGAGATGAAGCACCGCATCAAGAACTCGATCACCAGGGTGCTGGCGATCGCACGGCAGACTGCTTCGCAGGCCACCGACGTCAAGGAGTTCTCGGCATCATTCTCGGCGCGGCTGCAGGCGATGGCCGCGTCGCAGGACATGCTGACACGCTCGCGCTGGCAGAAGGCGGACCTCGGCGACCTGCTGCGCACGGAGCTTGGGCAGGTGTTCGGCAAAGAGCTTTCCGAAGGCATATTGTCGGGGCCGGAAGTGCTGCTTGACGAGACGACGACGCAGGCGCTCGGCCTGACCTTCCACGAGCTTGCCACCAACGCGCTGAAATATGGCGAGGCCGGCAACTCGGTGGGCGCCCTGAAGGTCGAGTGGCGGGTCGAAGGACGTGGCCGGGAGCGGACGCTGGTGCTCGATTGGCGCGAGGC
The DNA here is from genome assembly GCF_003952605.1 of Mesorhizobium sp. M1A.F.Ca.IN.022.06.1.1. Lineage (NCBI taxonomy): Bacteria > Pseudomonadati > Pseudomonadota > Alphaproteobacteria > Hyphomicrobiales > Phyllobacteriaceae > Mesorhizobium > Mesorhizobium sp. M1A.F.Ca.IN.022.06.1.1. The sequence goes on from NZ_CP034455.1 coordinate 3,689,754, forward strand.
CGGGCAGAAGAAACTGGAGCCGCCGGCAAAGACCGGTTTCGGCACCAAGCTGATCGATCTCAATGTCACGCGCGAATTGCGCGGTACGATCAAGCGCGACTACCGGGCCGACGGGCTTAAGGTGGAGATCCGAATACCTCTGCCAGGCTGAGCGCCCGTCAGTCAGGGTCCAACGAGGATCTACCCGGGGACCGCTGGTCGGGCCCCCGGGTAGATGACTGTGTCTCGCGGAAAATCAGTTGCAGCGGGCCTTGTATCTCGTGCCGTCAGAGCGGCGATACACGCAATAGCCATTGCGCAGGTTGCGAACCAACAGGCCGGACCCGGCGCCCACAGCCGCGCCGATCAGCGCGCCCCTGCCGCCGCCGACCAGGCCGCCGACGCCGGCGCCGATCAGGCCGCCCCCGACGACGTCCTGCTCGGTCGTGGTGCAGCCGCTGACGGCGACCACGGCAACCATGGCAATGATCATTTTCCGCATAAATAGCTCCTCGCTTTTGTCCTCACTTTCGGCAGTGCCAACCGCCGTTTAGCACGAAAAAACGGGCTTTGCCTGCCCGATCTTGTTATTGCTGAAGAGAGTGTCTTACGGGCGTGCGCCGTTTGACGCGACAAGCGCGCCGGAAGTTTCCAGCGACGCGACGAGCCTGCCGTCGGGACGCACGGTCCACAGCAGTTGATCGTAGTCGTCTTCAAGTGCCGGATCGACGGCAAGGCACTCGCCCATGACACGCGGCGTGCGCCCCTGCATGTCGCCCAGCGCAAACGGCCGTTCGGCGATGCAGGCCTCGAAAGTCTCGAAGACGCTGACCGGCACCGACAATTCGCGGCAATCGGTCATGGTGTCCGAGCAGCCAATGACGAGGAGCAAGGCGGCGATGTGTTCCACGGGTCGAATCCTCCCGCCGCAAAGAACGATTGTTGCCGCTCAAAAGTTCCTGCTCGGCGGCGTCGGCGCGCAATGGCGCGTGCCCTTGGCGCCGGCCGGCTGCTCGATTGGAAAGATCAGGCCAGTTGCCAGGCCGCCGCCAGCACGAGAGCAGCAACAAGCGCGACGGCGCCGAGGCGAAGCGATGGATGGGAGGAACGGGGCGAGGGCCGTGCTTCGGTGTCCTGGAAGCCGCTCATCGAGACGCGGGCGGCCTGCTCCAGCCTGTTCATATCGGCAATCATCATTCGGTTCCTCCCAAATCGCGGTGTGATTGCGCGGCTGGGTTTGCTGTGTCGCGAGCTGGTTCAGCGCCTGACGGGATCGCCGATCCGCTCCAAGGTTTTACGCAACTCGGAAGGGCATTGCGCGCTATCCTGGAGTTGCTTCTGCCGGGGAAACACAATCGGATTTTATGGTGAATGGCAGGTTAACGCCTCTCCGGCGGCTGTCTGTTGCCCAAGACGTGGTTGTTCATTCTATCTCGAAATTGCCGCGCGGGATGGTCAGGCGATATTCGAGACGATCGTCGTCGATATCGAGACTGGCGGAGCCATTCAGCGACGTCGGCACGACGCGTTCGAGGGCGACGCTGCCAAAACGATTTTCGGTGCGCCGACCGGCGCCGATCCTTTCTGTCCAAATCAGCAAAAGGCCAGGCGAAGTCTCGCTGCCGGCCGCGATCCTGGCGCTTACCCTGATCCGCCCGTCAGGCTGCGACAGGGCGCCGTAGCTTACCGAATTCACGGCCAGCTCGTGCATGGCCAGTCCGATATGAAGGGCAGCGTTCGGATTGAGGTAAGGGTTCTCCCCATCGAAACGCAGGCTGCGACTTGGATCGGCGCTATAGCGGCCGACCTGGCCGGACACGAGCTCACGAAGCGCCGCTCCCCGCCAGTTGGAGGATGTCACCAGATCCTGAGACGAGGCGAGCGACTGGATACGGCCGCGAAAGTGCGTCAGAAAATCGCCGAGCGTCTCCGAGTAGCGTCCGGTCTGGGTGGCTATGCTCTGGATGATGGCCAGAAGATTCTTCGAGCGATGGCTGACCTCTCGCAGCAGCGTTTTCAGCGTCTGCTCGCGGCGCTTCTGCTCCGTCGTCTCGACCATGGTGGTGACGACGCCCTGAACCTCGCCGGAGTCGCTGCGATCGGCATCGATCCAGACATGGAACCAGCGCACGCCGTCACTGTCGGAAATGCCGAGCTCGAGGCGATCCGGGTTGCCGGTTTCAATCACCTTGCGCTTGGCTGCGCCTATGCGCTCGGACTGCGCGGGGGAAAGCGCATCCTTGCCCTCGGCCGTCTCGCAGGCCCACGGGGCCCGCATGTTGCGCGCCCAGACGGTCTTCATTTCACGATCCTGGTAGAGGACCGAAATTCCAGCATTGTGGAGCGCGTGGAGTAGCGCGCGACCCACCTGCATCCCGCTTTCCGCCGGATGCATCGCGATCACTTCGTCGCTGTGCTCTTGCGTATAGTCCTTCTCTGAGGCCTTGGAACGCATTCGATACTTCCCGCATCCAGGCGCGAACGGCTTACGAGGATTGCTGCCCCGGTCTTGACCTACTGATGCTTATGCTGCCCAAAAGCGGTCCGCCGGACGACATCCTTTTGGGGACATCGCCCGGCGGTGGCTGGAAACCGTTTGAGGGGTGCGGCTTCCAGTGTTCGGCACTCCCCCTGGTCAGGTTCTCCTGACGAGGCCGGCGATGAGTGAGATCACCAGGAAAGCAAGGAAGACGAAGAACAATATCTGCGCGATGCCAGCCGACGTGCCGGCGATGCCGCCGAACCCAAGCGCGCCGGCGATGATCGCGACCACAAGAAAAACGAGCGCCCAGTACAGCATGATATCTCTCCTTCTAACGTCCTGGAAAAAACGTGGCTGGATGGCGTTTGTTCCACCATTTGCGGAAAAAGACGATCCCCTGAAAATGCGTCACGGATGGGACTCCGCGCCGCATCATGCGAGGCGCTGGCGCCTCGCATGAGAGCTCAATGATCGGACATTGCCGCAGTTAGGCCGCGGCTTTCGCCTGGCGGTCGAAGAACAGCGCCTGACTGATCAGCGCCTTGACCATGTCTGGATTGAACGGCTTGGTCACCAGAAACGCAGGTTCGGGACGCTCGCCGGTCAACAGGCGCTCAGGGAAAGCGGTGATGAAGATCACCGGCACCGGCGTCGAGGACAAGATCTCATTTACCGCCTCTATGCCCGAGCTGCCATCGGCGAGCTGGATGTCGGCCAGCACCATTTTCGGACGCGTCTTGCCGAAAACGGCGACCGCCTCGGCGTGCGTGCGGGCGGTGCCGACAACGCGATGGCCGAGGCTTTCGACCATCTCCTCGATGTCCATGGCGATCAGCGGCTCGTCCTCGATGATCAGCACGTCGGTCGCGACCTGGCGGGAAATCTCGCTGCTTGCCTGGGCAAGCAATTCGGAGAACTCCTGTTCGTCCGCATCGAGGATTTCCGCGGCTTCATCCTCGCTGAAACCCTCTACGGCGACCAGCAGGAAAGCTTGCCTCGGCCGCGGCGCGATTGCGTTGAGATTGGCGGCCGCCCGCTGCTCCCAAGCTGTCTGCGCATGCTCTTGCGGCACGCGGATCGCAATCGAAGTGAACAGCCTGGCAAAGACCTTGTACAGCGCAATGCGATCGCTCGATGCCTTAGGGAAAACTTCGGTGTCGGCGATGATGGCCTCCAGCATCGCAGCAACCAGGGCGTCACCGCTTTCCTGCGATCCCGACACGGCGCGCGAGAAACGGCGGAGGAAAGGCAGGTGAGGAGCGATGGTTGCGGACAGGCTCATATTTGACGTCTCCCTCAGATGACGTTGTTGCAAAGGCTAGACTCACTGGAAGTCCCGGCAAAACCAACGTCGGCTTTCTGAAAAAGTTCCGCCGGGCAGGGAACTAAATTAGGAAGCGGGCGTTTCCGGCTTCGGGATGGGCAACCAGACAAGGGTGCCGCTTGCGTCGTGATCTATGGTTTTAAAGCGGTTTCAGGTGCTGGGACTTAGGGCAAACATGAAAGAAATGTCAAAGAATTCAATAACTGGCGCCCCGAGCAGGCACCGGAACGGGGGTAGCAGTCCGCTCGGACCGAACTCCGAAATCGCCCGCAAACTCAAGCAATATTACGACGAGCTGGTCTCCGATCAGGTGCCGGATCGATTCGCTCAGTTGCTCAGCCAGCTGGAAAAGGCCGAACCCGCCGAGAAAAAGGACTGAGACATGGCGGCGGTCTCCCAGAGCTTCAAGACCGAGCTGCTCGGCGCGATCCCAAGCCTGCGCGCCTTTGCGGTGTCGCTGACGCAGAATGCCGACAAGGCGGACGACCTCGTCCAGGAAACCCTGGTGAAGGCGTGGGACAAACATGAGAGTTTCCAGCCGGGCACCAACCTCAAGGCCTGGCTGTTCACCATCCTGCGCAATGAATTCTATTCGCAGATGCGCAAGCGCGGCCGCGAGGTGCAGGACAGCGACGGCATCATGACCGCCAGGCTCGCCGTCCACCCGGCCCAGCATGGCCAGCTCGACCTCAAGGATTTCCGCGGCGCGCTGGAGCAGCTGCCGGAGGATCAGCGCGAAGCCATTATCCTGATCGGCGCGTCCGGCTTTTCCTACGAAGAGGCGGCGGAAATCTGCGGCTGCGCGGTGGGCACGATCAAGAGCCGGGTCAGCCGCGCGCGCGCCCGGCTGCAGGACATCCTGAAGATTTCGGGCGAGGACGAATACGGCCCCGACGCGATCTCGGCGCAGGTGACAGGATCAAACGCCGCCTGACACCGACCTCCGGCTCTTCGACGCTACGTCGTCACGCCGCTTTCGCGCGCCTGCAGGCGCGCGCCAGGGCCTGGATCAGATCGTCGCCCGAGTAGGGCTTGGTGACCAGCTTAATCTCGGGAAAAGAGCCCTCGAGATCCTCGGCGTCGGAGTAGCCCGACGCGAAGACGAATGGAATGCGGGCGCTGCGCAGCCGCTCGGCGAAGTCGAGTGTCGAGGTGCCGCCGAGCATCAGGTCGACGATAGCGGCGTCGAACAACGAAAACCCATCCCGCAGGTCGATTTCAGCCAGGTCCCCAACAATCGTGACCTCGGCTGCCCCTTGGTCGCGGCATAGTTGCTCGACATCCATCGCTATCAGGAATTCGTCTTCCAAGACCAGGATGCGCAATCCGTCTAGCAATGGGGGCACGTGGCGGCGACTCCTATAAGGCTGCAGTCATGCGCGGTATTTGGCGCTCTGTCATTTAAAAAAGACATGACCGGCGACGCATTGCGTGAGCGGCGGAACCTCGGTCCGGGTGAAGCGTTTGTATTCGCCCGATCGGGGCAGGGGTTTCGAAGAGGGGTCGAAATGTCCGGCCAGAGCGCATATTCCCTTGCCAACCGCCAATATCCTTGCGGCAAATGCCCGTTGCGGCCGTTGCCAGTCTTTCGCGAATTCGAGAGCCAGGAGCTGTTGTTCGTCAGCGGGTTCAAGAAAGGAGAGCTTGCGGTCGACAAGGGGGCGACCGTGCTGGTCGAAGGCAGCCACAGCGCGCATCTCTACACCATACTTTCAGGCTGGGCATTCCGCTACAAGCTGTTGCCCGACGGGCGGCGGCAAATCCTCAATTATTCCATGCCCGGCGATCTCATCGGCCTGCAAGGCAGCCTGATGGGCGAGATGCAGCATTCCGTCGAGGCCTTGTCGCCGATGCTGCTGTGCGTCTTCGAGCGCGACCAATTGCACGAGCTTTACCGTAACTACCCGGGCCTGGCCTATGACAACACCTGGATGGCGTCGCGCGAGGAGCGCATGCTCGATGAAAACCTGCTGAGCATCGGTCGCCGTTCCGCGCTTGAGCGCACCGCCTATCTTGTCGCCTTCATCTCCAGCCGTGCCCGGGGGCGGGCCTGAACGGCAAGCGGCCGGTGCAGATCCCGATCACGCAGCAGCATATCGCCGATACGCTCGGCCTTTCGCTGGTGCATACCAACAAGACGATCCGCAAGCTGATGGACCGTAAGCTGATCATTTGGCGTGACGGTGGTTGCGAGGTTCTCAGCCATGAGGGGCTGACGGAGTTGGCCGGCTGGCAAGGTTTGGGTGAGGAGCGCAGACCGCTGATCTGACGACGAGCCGGACCGGCAGAACGGAACCCCGGTCTCGGCCAAGCGTTGAAATGGAAGCAAACATAAGGAGTTACGCAATGGCGACCGCCGCAGGCAGATCCGCAACAGACACTCCCCCAGCGCCGACCTCGAAGCCGACATCCGGCAGTTGAAGGCCGATATCGAAGAGCTCACCAGGCAATTGGCCAAGACCCGGGACGACAGTTACGGGGCAGCGCGCCGCGCGGCCGCCGAAGGCGTCGAGCAGCTGCGCGCGCACGGCGAGGCAGCGTTCGAAAGCATGCGCGGAAGCGCTCAGGATTTGGAAGCGCAGTTGATAGCCAGCGTTCGCGAAAAGCCGGTGACGTCGCTGGCGATTGCGGCGGGAGTAGGTTTCCTGTTCGCGCTGCTGTCGCGCCGCTAGCAGCCCTCATATGGGGACGCTGGTTTCGCTTATTTCCGGCCTTGCTTCCGGCGAGGCGGTGGCGGCCTTGCAAAGAGCGCGGCTGACCGCAATCCTCTACGGACTTGCCGGTGTTTTTGCCCTGTGCGGCGTCGGTTTCCTCATCGGCGCGGCCTATATCTGGCTGGCGGCGCGCTACGGGCCGCTAGCGACCAGCCTCGGCTTCGGCATCGGCTTCCTGGTGATCGCCGGGCTGATTGTCGTGATCCACAAGTTGACAACCAGCATGCGGGCGCGGCGGCGCGCGCGAAGGCGAAAGGCCGACATGACGGCGGTTGGCGTAACCGCGGCGCTCGCGTTGCTCCCGGCGCTCGCGAAAAGCAAGGGCGGCCTGGGCACGCTTCTCGCGCCCGCGATCGCGCTCGCCGCCTACGCCATCTACCGCGAGAACGTGAAGGCTGGGCCTCGAGAAAAGGATCGCAGCGAAACGCCATAGGCGCGGCAAGCCGGTCGAGGCGGCCGACCGTTGCCGGATGATTGGGAACTTTCGCGGAAAGGGTCCGTTACCCGACCATGCCGTGCTCGGCGTGCCCGCCCCCACACCTGGAGACCGACCATGCCCAAGACCGTTCCTGAAAACGAAGCCCGCCAGGGGCATTGGGGCTGGCATGCGCTCAGGATTCTCGTCGCCGGGCTGCTGCTGGTATTCATCGCTTGGGGCGTAGCCGAGATTTATGGCGTGTTGATCAAAGAGCCGAGCACTGAGCAGCAGCACGTCCCACAACCTCCAGGGACCGAGCAGGCGCCTGCTCCCAGTGGTCAAACACAGTAGTTTGAAGTCTTCGGCCCATTCAGGCTGCCTTTGCCTGCGCGCTGCTTCTAGGGACCAGCACGTTAAGGGTCGCTGGATGGATTTCGACCGTGGTTTCGCGTTCCAGCTTGACCAACTCTCCGTCCATCACCGCCTTGAACTTGGTCGGCGACGAATGAATTTTCAGCACGGCCTTGTCAGCCTGGTGGATCTCGACATGTTCGCTTTGGCGCCACCGGCCGCGCAGCATGGCAAGCAGCAATTTTACCAAGTCACGGCGCCGGCGCGCAACGCTGACATAGATGCCAAGCATGCCGCCGGCCGGATTGTCCGCATAAGGCAGATGGCCCTCGCCGAACAGATTGTTGCTGATGCCAATCCCGGTCGCGCGGGTGATGATGTCGGTCTTGCCGATGGTCAAAGTCACCTTGAGGGTGCGCGGGTTCTTGATCGTTGCCCATGCGGCGCGAACCGACGCCCGCATCTTTCCCAGCCGCGAGCCAAAATCCATCTTCTCGCGGAGCTGGACCATTCTGGCATGCATACCGATTGAAAACTGATGCACGAAGGGACGGCCATTCGCGGTCGCCATATCGACCGCCTTGACCTCGGCGTCGGTAAAGGCCTTCAAGGCGGCTTCCAGTGTTTGGGGAATGCCAAGGCTGCGCGCGAAAAGGTTCATCGTACCGGCCGGCAATATGGCCAACGCCTTCTTCTTGTTCATCAGAAGCGAGGCGGCGGTGGACACCGTTCCGTCGCCGCCTCCGGCCAGCACGACATCGACGTTGCGCATGGCTATGGCCTTTTCCAAAGCCGTGGCGATTTCGCCGCCCGCAACGATGTCGATCTGAACCGAATGGCCAGCCGCTTCCAGAAGCTCGCGGACCCGGTCGGCAAAGGCTGCAACATCGGTCGTGCGCAGGGTGCCCCCGTCCTTGTTCAGCACCGCAGCAAACCGCATGCCCCTCTCCGTCCTGCTATTGTTAGGCCAAAAACGAGCTCTCAGCCGGAGGCTGAAACGGAAAGGGGCCGCCGAAGGTTCCGCGTCAGGGAGCAAGTCAAGCGCCGTGGACGGGCGCCGTTTGGAACAAGGCTCCCCTCACGACGTTGTGAAATCGTGGAATATTGCCGCGCTCGCCCTTGCCTTGTGCGAGGCCGCGAACGCGGCGCGTAGGAAATCAGGCACGAGGAGAGACGATCATGATCCGCACTCTTTTTGCAACGACCGCGCTTGCAACCCTCCTAGCAACCGGGGCCTTTGCGCAGAACACAACGCCTGCACCGGCGCAGGCGCCCGCCACCGAAACCCCCGCGCCCGCCGCCGAGACCCAAGCTCCAGTAGTACGTGCAGACGGGGCGCTGATGACCAATATCATCGGTGAATCCGTCTATAATGGGACCGGCGACGATGCCGAAGACATCGGCAAGGTCGACGACGTCGTTTTCGATGCAAGCGGCAACGTAAAATCCGTCATCATCGGCGTCGGCGGCTTTCTTGGCGTCGGCACCAAGGATGTCGCCTTCGATTACAACAAGCTGGAATGGGCCGAGAAGAACGGCGACCGCTGGCTCGTAGCGAAGACGACCAAAGACGAGCTGAACGCGCAGGCGGCCTTCGATCGCAAGGCCTATGATCCGGCCCCGGCGCAAACGACCGATGCCACGCAGCCAGCGACCACCGACAGCGGAACGGCGCAAGCGCCCGCTCAGCCGGCCCAGCCGGTAGAGAAGGCTGAAGGCAATCTCGCCACCAACATCATGGGCGAGTCAGTCTATAACGGCACCGCCGACGACGCCCAAAAGATCGGCGACGTCAACGACATCGTTCTTGCCAAGGACGGCAAGGCCGAATCCCTCGTGATCGGCGTCGGCGGCTTCCTGGGCATTGGCGAGAAGAACGTTACCTTCGACTTCGCCAAGGCCAAATGGGCAGAGAAGAATGGCGATCGCTGGTTGATCGCCGAGACGACGAAGGAAGAGCTGGAGGCTCAGCCGGACTTCAACCGCAAGGCCTATGATCCGGCGCCGGCCGCAGCCACCACGGCTTCGAACACTGCTCCGGCAACGACCACCCCTGCCGTGACCTCGTCCGACACCACGGCCGACAAGGAGGCCAAACCGGCTCAGCCGGCCCAGACGACGGCTGAGACCAAGCCCGCGGCGCCGGCTGCGAATACGACGGCTGAGAACAAGCCAGCCGATACCGGCACAGCCGCCACCGACACGACCAAGACAGCCTCGATCGACAAATCGACGTTGAACGAAATGCCGATGGGCAACATCAGAGTCGACGATCTGAAGGGCACCACGGTATACGGCGCCAACGATGTCGAGATCGGCGAGATTGGCGATGTCGTGCTGACGCCCGACAACAAGCCGGATGCGGTGGTTATCGATGTCGGCGGTTTCCTCGGCATCGGCGAGAAGGAAGTCGCCCTCGGCATGGATAAGCTGAAGTTCATGACCGACAAGGACGGCAACAAGTATCTCTACACCAACTTCACCAAGGAGCAGTTGGAGGCGCAGGCAGCCTACGACAAGAGCTCCTATGCCGCAAACCGCGACAAGCAGAGGATGGTCCTGCAGTAAGGGACCAGGCAGCGGGCAGCGGGCAGCAGGGAATACGCGTTTCGCTATTCCCTGCTGCCTGCTGTCTTGCTCACGTGGCCGGCCACTCCGTCCTTTGTCAGCTCCGCCAGCGCGAGTGATTGGTCGAGATGGTTGGCGCGCCAGGTGAGCATCTTCTCGGCGAGTTCCACGCGCACCGGCAGATAGGCGGGGTCGTGCGCGAGGTTGCTCAACTCGTCCGGATCGCTAGCCAGGTCGAAGAGAAGCGGCGGCAGGCCGCCGCCGAAATGGACATATTTGAAAGCCTCGGTGCGAAGGACGGCAAGGTTGCAGTCGCGTGAGCCGATGCCGAAATGCCGCTCGGCTTCGCCGTCGGCGACCGAGCGGAAATCGAATTCCCAGTGCGCCGCGTCGCGCCAGTCGGCCGGCTCCTCGCCGTCGAGCCAGGACGCCAGCGACCTGCCGTCGAGGTGCGGTTCGGGTGCTGCGCCGATCAGGTCGAGCAAGGTCGGGAAGACGTCCACCGCCTCGGTGAAACGATCGATGGAAGCGCCGGCCGCTTCTGTCCGGCGCGGATCGCGCACGATCAGCGGAATGTGGTAGCTGGCGTCGAAGAAGCCGCCTTTGCCAAGCATGAAGTGGTCGCCCATCATCTCGGCATGGTCGGAGGTGAGCACAACCACAGTGTCATCCCAACTGCCGGCCGCCTTCAGCGCTTCCCAGATGCGGCCGAGCTGCGCGTCGAGCTCGGAGATCATGCCGTAGTAAAGCGCACGGATCCGGCGGAAATTCTCCTCGCTCCAATCCCGCACCTTGCCCTCGGCGCCGGGAACGAACTTCGTCCGCTTCTGCAGGCCAAGATCGTATGCGAGGTAGGGGTGGCTTTGCGCCTCGGCCTGCCAGTTCGCCGCGCGCCGGAAAGCGGGGCCGTCGGCCGGGTCGTACATGGTGTTGTAGGGCTGCGGCACGATGAAAGGCGGGTGCGGGCTGATGAAGGAGATGTGCCCGAACCACGGCGCCGCCTGCTCCTGTTCGCCAAGCCAGCGGATGAATTCGCCGGCCAGGAAAGCCGCCGGCGTCTGGTCCTTCGAATAGACCGGCGGCGCGTTGCTTACATCATCGCCGACCTTGCCCTGCTTGCCAGCCGGACGATGGATGCCCGGTATCCCGGCGCTCGTGTCGATGCCTTGCGTCCGCAGCCAGGACAGCCACTGCTTCTGATGTTCGGGCAGCAACTGCCGGACGCTGAAGCCGGGCAGCACGCCTTCATAACTCCTCAGCCGCGGATCGCCGGCCGCAAGCCGGCGCGGGTCCGGCGCCACATCGGTATAACCGAACAACGTGGGGTCATAACCCACCGCGCGTGCGGAAAGCGCGATGTTACTGTGGCGGGCGTCGAGCGGCGAGCCGTTGCGGCAGACCCGGTTGTTCATCTGATAGAGGCCGGTGTAGAGGCAGGCGCGCGCCGGCGAGCAGGGCGCCGCTCCACCGTAGTGGCGCTGGAACAGCACGCCCTCGGCCGCGAGCGCATCCACATGCGGCGTTTTCACTACCGGATGTCCCGCCGCCGACAGACAATCGCCGCGCCACTGGTCGCAGGTGATGAGAAGAACATTCGGGCGGCTCACTCGGTTCTCCAAACTCTTCTCCTCAAGATGGTGCGCCCGCTCATGGAGCCGAAATTTCCCGATCGGCGCAAGGAGGCAGTTCATCAATTGGTGAACATCGGTCTTATGGCCGTTCACTTTTGTGATACAGTCCATTCTGAGTTTGGTCGCTTTGCCGGGCCCGGCGCTATCCTCATATTGCGGTGGACAGCGGCAAGGGCCGCAGCAAGGATAGGGAAGGAGCAAGACCATGCTCAATCAGATCAAGGGCCTGCATCACGTTACCTCGATGGCAAGCGATGCGCGCCGCAACAATGAATTCTTTACCAAGAAGCTCGGCCTGCGTCGGGTGAAGAAGACCGTCAATTTCGACGCACCGGACGTCTATCACCTCTACTATGCCGACGAGTTCGGCACGCCGGGCTCGGTGATGACCTATTTCCCGTTCCCCGACATCGGCAAGGGCCGGCATGGGGTGGGTGAGGTCGGCACCACCGTCTTCTCGGTGCCGGAAGGCACGCTCGGCTATTGGGAAAAGCGCTTCGCCGACGAGGGCGTCAGCGGTGTTGGCCGCAGCGAAAGCTTTGGCGAGAAGCGGCTTGCCTTCACCGGCCCCGACGGCGACAGTTTTGCGCTGGTTGAAGACAAGGCCGACGGCAGAGCGCCCTGGGTGAAGGGCGGCGTCCCCGCCGATGAGGCGATTCGCGGCTTCCACTCGGTCGCGCTGAGACTGAAGGACGGCGGCGCCACCGAGGAGCTGCTGAAGTTCATGGGCTATGAAGAGGTCGACAAGTCCGGCAACGTCCGCCGGATGGCGATCAAGAACGGCAACGGCGCCGACGTCGTCGACATCGAATCGCTGCCGGGCGCCGGCTTTGCCAATCTCGGCGCCGGCTCGGTGCACCATGTCGCCTTCGCGGTCGAGAATCGCGCGCGGCAGCTCGAAGTGCGCAAGGCACTTGTCGACACGGGTTACGGCGTGACGCCGGTCATCGATCGCGACTATTTCTGGGCGATCTATTTCCGCACGCCGGGCGGCGTGCTGTTCGAGGTGTCAACCAACGAGCCGGGCTTCAACCGCGACGAGGACACCGCGCATCTCGGCGAGGCGCTGAAGCTGCCGACGCAGCATCAGCATCTGAGACCCTATCTCGAACAGCATCTGCAGAAGCTGGAAGACTGACGCCATGAGCAAGGACGCCTACATCCACAAAGTGCTGCCCGGTTGGCCGGGCAGCGCGCTGCTGTTCGTCTTCCACGGCACCGGAGCCGACGAGAACCAGCTTCTGTCCTTCGGTCGCGAGCTCGCGCCTTCGGCGACGTTAGTCTCGCCGCGCGGCGATGTGTCGGAGCAAGGTGCCGCCCGTTTCTTCCGCCGCACCGGCGAAGGCGTCTACGACATGGACGACCTCGCGCGGGCGACGGCCAAGATGGCCGGCTTCGTCAAGGCGCATGTCGAAGCGGCAAAGCCATCGGCGGTGTTCGGCCTCGGCTATTCCAACGGCGCCAACATCCTGGCCTCGGCGGTGTTCGCCGAGCCAGGACTGTTCGATGCCGCGGCGCTGATGCATCCGCTGATTCCGTTCGAGCCGCAGGTGCAGGGCAGCCTTGCCGGGCTCCGCATCCTGATCACGGCCGGCAGGCGCGACCCGATCTGCCCGCCGAACCTGACAACGCGGCTGGAGGCCTATTTGCGCGCCGACGGGGCCGATGTCACAGTGGAATGGCACGACGGCGGGCACGAGGTGCGGCCGAATGAAATCGAAGCGGCGCGGCGGCTGTTCGCCCTCTCGCCCGCCAGCGAAGGAGGCGCAAAAAATGGCTGACCAGCTGCCCGAGATCGAACTGGAAGATCGCGGCTCCAAGGGTCGCTACCTGCTGCGCGGACCGGGCGGCGCCGAGGCCGAAATGACCTTCACCAAGGTCGGCGAGCACCAGCTCATCATCGATCACACCGAGGTGCCGGATGTCTTTCGCGGCCAGGGCGCCGGGCTTCGCCTGGTAGCCCGCGCCGTCGAGGACGCGCGCGCGGCGGGCAAGAAGATAATCCCGCTCTGCCCCTTCGCCAACGCCCAGTTCCGCCGCCATCCGGAATGGGCCGACGTGCTGAAATAGTAGCACTTGTCTTCCCCTTCTCCCCCGGGGAGAAGGGGGCCGCGAAGCGGCCGGCTGAGGGGAGTTCCAGGGAAAACCGACGTCTCACTCCGCTGCAGCGCCCCGAACCGTCTCGGCGCTGCGCGCCGATCCATCGCCGCCGGGGGCGAGCGACGCGTCTCGCCCAGCCATAAATGCGAACACGCGTCTGGCATTTGCGCAGTTCGGCCATCTTGCCTAATTAGACAGATCACCTGGGATTCTCCCGCCCCGATCCGCCACCTCAAAAAAGCGAATGGCCTGATGACCGAATCCGACCTCATTCCCGTTTTCGACGGCCACAACGACACGCTGCTGAGGCTCTACCAGTCGAACGAAGCGGATGTCGAAAAGCTGTTCATCGAGGGCACGCCGGGCGGTCACATCGACATGCCGCGCGCCAAAAAGGGCGGTTTTGCCGGCGGCATGTTCGCCATCTTTCCGCCGCCGAACGAAAAGACCAAGCGCAGCGCCGTGCCGCCGGCGCCGAGCGACAACGAACCACTGCCGCCGGAACTGCCGCGCGCCGAGGCGGTCACGTCGACCATCGGCATGGCCTCGATCCTGTTCAGGCTGGAGCGCGCCGGCGCGCTCACCGTCTGCCGCAGCGCCGGTGATGTGCGCGAGGCGATGGCGAATGGCTCGATCGCCGCGGTGTTCCATATCGAAGGCGTCGAGGCGATCGATCCCGAACTTGCCATGCTCGACGTGCTCCATGCCGCCGGGCTCCGCTCGCTGGGAATCGTCTGGAGCCGGCCGAACGCCTTCGGCAACGGCGTCCCGTTCCGCTTTCCCTCGTCGCCCGATACCGGGCCGGGCCTGACCGACGCCGGCAAGGCGCTGGTCAAGGCATGCAACCAGCTCAGGATCATGATCGACCTCTCGCATCTCAACGAGAAGGGTTTTCGCGATGTCGCCGCGCTCAGCGATGCGCCGCTGGTCGCGACCCACTCCAACGTGCATGCGATCTGCGGCCATTCGCGCAACCTCACCGACTGGCAGCTCGGCGCGATCCGCGAAACGGGCGGCATGGTGGGCCTGAACTTCGCCACCGGCTTCCTGCGCGAGGACGGCCGCATGAATGCCGACACCAGCCTCGACATCATGCTGCGCCACATCGAGTCGCTGTTGCAGGCGCTGGGCGAGGACGGTGTCGGTCTCGGATCCGATTTCGACGGTGCCATGATCCCGGCGGTGATCGGCGACGTGGCAGGCCTGCCGAAGCTCCTCGACGCGCTCGCCGCTCGCGGCTTCGGGCGCGCGCTGATCGAGAAGATCGCTTATCGGAACTGGCTGCGTGTCCTTGAAAGGACGATCGGATAAAGTGACAATCTTGGACGTTCGGAATTGGGCCAGAACGCTCCCCCAACGTCGTCATCCTAGGGCGAAGCAGGAGAGCAGCTCCGTCGCGCTGCGGGCTTACGCACCCAAGCGCTTAAGCCATTCCTTGCCGACACCGCGGTCGCGGATGATCGGCAAGGGGTCTTCATGGTCGAGCCGAGCGCAGATGCGGTAGACTTCCAGCGTGTCGGCATCCATCTCGCCGCGCTTGAAGAAGAACATCGCCGCCGCATAGCGGGTGCGGCCGGACCACATCTCGCCGAGCGGCGTGTTGACCAACTGCCACTGCTCGGCCGCTTCCGCCTCCGCGTCCAGCCTGTCCGCATCCCCTTCCACGTCAAAAATCCGTCGGCGGGTCGGCGGTGCGGCGGTCGAGCTTGATGAACGGTCGCGGCACCACTTTCGCGCGCTTCATCAGCTTCTGGTACCGCAGCTCGCGCAAGGCGTAGATCTCGACCCAGAGGTCGTCGACGACCCTATCGCCGTAAGGCCGTTGCAAGGAGGCGATGGCGATGTTGCGCTTGGCCATGGGCGACCACATCGCCGCGCTGACGAGCCCGACCTCCCGGCTCTTCTTGCAGTAGACGATGGCGTGCTCGGCCGGGATGTTGCCTTCGATCTCCAGCCCGACCAGCACATGGCGCAGCTGCTTCTTCGCCCGCGCTTCGAAGATGGGGCGGCGGCCGTTGAAGTGGCCTTTGTCCGGATCGACCATGAAGCCGAGGCCGATCTCGTCCGGCATGCGCAGGCGGTCGGCACGGATGGCGTGCCCGGCGGTGGTGAAGTCGGCATTGGCGACGATCAGCCCGGCTTCTAGCCGGGCGCGATTGAGCGCCGTGTAGCCGATGGCGCGGATGCCGCGCAGCCCGCCCGCCGCCATCAGCCGGTCCCATAGGCTCAACGCCTTGTCCGCCGGCACGAACAGCTCGTAGCCGAGATCGCCGGTGAAGCCGGTGCGCGAGACGGTGACGGCAGCGCCGTCATGCGCGAAGTCGGCGAGGTCGAAAACCTTCAGCCGCTCGATGCCGGCAAAGCCGGCGTCGCGCAGGATGGCGAAGGAGGTTGGGCCTTGCAGCGCGAGCCCGGCGATCGCTTCGGTTTCTTCCTCGACGCTGACCTCGTAGCCGATGGCGCTGTCAAGCAGCCAGGGCAGATGCCGCTCCTGCGAGCACAGCCGAAAGCGCGTCGGCGACAGCCGGAACAGCGTGCCGTCATCGAGGACGAAACCTTCGTCGTCGCACCAGGCGGTGTAGTGGACGCGGCCCGGCTTCAACCTAGTCACGTCGCGCAGCGTGACACGGTCGAGATAGGCTTCAGCGTCCGGACCCTCGATCCGGTATTTCGTCATCGGCGAGATGTCGAGGAGTGCCGCCTGGCTGCGAATGGCAAAATATTCCAGCTCCTCGTCCCAGAGCGAATGCGGCGCGCGGTAGCCGGCCCAATTGTACCAGTCGTTTGTCAGCGCCAGCGCGTCGATGCGCGGCTGGAAAGGTGTGCCGAGCCGAAGCGTGCGGAAGTGGGATTGCGCAAGGGTGCGGGCGGAATTGATTTTCACATGACGATTCATGTCGGCATCGTAGAGCGCTGCGTTTGTGAATGGCGAAATCATCTCATGCCCTTATCGCGATGATGCGGCGTGCGGCGTTGAGGCCGGGGGCGCCGGAGATGCCGCCGCCGGGATGCGAACCGGCGCCGGCAAGGAACAGCCCTTCGAGCGGCGTGTCGTAGCCCGACCAACCGGAGACCGGCCGCGACATCAGCATCTGGTCGGCCTGCAACTCGCCGTGGTGCCAGTGACCGCCGGGCATGCGGTAGCGTCCCTCGATGTCGGCCGGAGTCAGCAACTCGGGATGACGCACCGTGGCGCCGATGCCAGGCGCATAGGCTTCGAGCTGCGCCATGATCGCCTTGAGGAATTGCGGCTTGCCGGCGGTCCAGCCCTGTTTCAATGCATAAGGTGCGTATTGCACCACCGCGGAGAGCACGCAGGCGCCGGAGGGTGCCAGCGAAGGATCGACCAGGCTGGGCAGCGTGATCTCCATCACCGGCTCGGGCGAAAACTCGCCATATTTCGACGGGTTGAAGGCGCCCTCGACATGGTCCGGCGAAGGCGCGATGACGAGTCGGCCCTTGTGGCCAGCGGCGTCGACGCCGGCAAATTGCGGCGGCCGGTCGAGCGCGAGATGAAGCTTCGCCGCATCGCCCTTCATGCGGATGTTCTTCATCTTGCGCACGAAACCGGTGTCGACCTCGCGCGGCCCGGCCAGATCGAGGATCGTGGTTGCGGGATTGATGGCCGAGACGACGGCTTTTGCGCGCAGCGCTTCGCCGCCCTGCGTGACGACACCGACGGCGCGGCCCTTCTCGACGACGACCTTGGCGACCGGCGAAGCCAGACGGATCGAAACCCCCGCTTGCTCGGCCGCCGAGCGGATGGCGGCAACGACCGCGCCCATGCCACCCTTGGGCTGTATCTGCGCGCCGGCGAGCCCGCCGATCTCGCCAGCGAGCCGATAGTAGAGGCCGAGCAGCGATGTCGGCGAGCGCGGACCGAGATGGCTGCCCAGTGTCGCGTCGAAAGCGAGCAGGCCTTTCAGCCTGTCGTCGGAAAGCTGCTCGTCGAGCAAGTCGTAGACGTTCATCAAGAGCACGCGCAGGAAGTCGCGCATGTCCTCCTTGCCGAGCTTCTTCAGCGCCAGCGCCGTCTGGCCGAGCCCGGTCATTTCGGCGAGCGACATGCCGGCAAGGTCCGGCGGACGGCGCGACAGGAAGGGTTTCAGCACGCCGGCGTAGCGCAACAGCTGCGCGCGCAGGTCGCGCCAAGCCGACTGCTCCGACGGGCTGGCGCCCGTCAGCGTCTCGCCATAGGCGCCGTGCAGCACCAGCGGGCCGTCTTTCGACAATGCGATCGACGGCACCAAATCGCCGCGCTCGATCTTCAGCCCGTGGCGCTCGAGCTCCAGCGTCTTCACCACATCGGGATGCAGGCGGTTGAGCAGATGAGCGACCGAGGAGACGCGAAACCCCGGCGCGAATTCCTCGGTGCGCGCCGCGCCGCCGACCTCCTTGCCGGCCTCGAGCAGCAGCACCTTGCGTCCCGATTTCGCCAGCGTGGCGGCGGCGACCAGGCCGTTGTGGCCGCCGCCGATGACGATCGCGTCCCAATTCGCTTCAGATGACGTCATGGGCCGGGCTCATATGCAGGGTTGGCTTGGCGAGATCGCGCAGGATCTCGGCGGCGGCGTTGCGTCCGGGCGCGCCCATGACGCCGCCGCCCGGATGCGTGGAGGAACCGCACATATAGAGGCCGCCGACCGGCGAACGATATTGCGCGTAGCCCGGCACCGGGCGATTGAACAGCAGCTGGTCGAAGGTCAGTTCGCCTTGGAAGATGTTGCCTTCGGTGAGGCCGACCTCGGCCTCGATCTCGCGCGGCGTGCGCACCTCCATATGGACGATGCGGTCGCGGAAGCCGGGCGAATATTCGGCGATCTGCGCAACCACGCTCTCGGCGAAGCCGTCGCGGTCGGCGTCCGTCCAGTCTCGGCCGCCAATTTTGGGCGGCGCGTATTGCACGAAGCAGCTCATGAAATGTTTTCCCGGCGGCGCCATGGTCGGGTCGAGCGTGGTCGGGATCACCATGTCGAGGAAGGGATCGGCCGACCAGCGCCCGGCCTTCCAGTCGTCATAGGCGCGCTCCATGCGCTCGATTGAATCGGTGAAGTGCATGTCGGCGCGGTAGACCGGCGAATCCTTCGGCAGAGCCGGGAATTGGGGAAGCGAATCCAGCGCGATGTTGACCTTGCCGGACGAGCCGCGGATCTTGAAGTTCCTGACCCGCCGAAGGAAGATGTCGGGCAGCTCCTTCTCCTCGACCAGCTTCAGGAAGGTGCGCTTCACGTCGGCGTTTGAGACGACGAGCTTGCCATAGACCTCTTCGCCGCCGGCCAGTACGACGCCCTTGGCCCTGCCGTTCCTAATCAGCACGCGCTCGACCTCGGCGCCGGTGCGGATCGTGCCGCCGGAGGCCTTGAACGAGGCGGCGAGCGCCTTGGTCACGGCACCCATACCGCCACGCGCATAGCCCCAGGCGCCCACCGAGCCATCGACCTCACCCATATAGTGGTGGAGCAGGACATAGGCCGTGCCGGGCGACATGGGCCCAAGCGCCGTGCCTATGATGCCGGAGAGCGCAAAGTTCGCCTTGATGACGTCGGTCTCGAAATACTCGTCGAGGAAGTCGGAGATCGACATCGTCCAGAAGCGCAAGGTCAGCGCCATTTCCTCAGCGGTGAGACCGGCGAATTTCCTGCCGAGATAGAGCAGCTCGCCAAGATCGCGCGGCTTGAAGCTCGTGGGATCGGGCGCGGTGCGCATCAACAGCGGCTGGATGAAGCGGCACTGCCTTGTGACGTCGCGCGAATAGCGGTCGTAGGCCTCGGCGTCGCGCTTGGAGAAGCGGGCGAATTCGCGGCGATGCGCATCGTGGTCGCGGTAGTTGGCGAGATAGTCGCCGTCGCGCGTGAACACCGCGCCGCCTTCATAGGAGATCACCTGCAGGCCGAAGCGCGGCAGCTCCAGATCGCGCATGATCTCGGGCCGGAACAGCGAGCAGACATAGGAGCAGTTGGAGTAGAGAAAGCCCGGCGTCAGCTCGCGGCTGGTCGCCGCACCGCCGACCCAGTCGTTCTTCTCGACCACCAGCACGTCGAGCCCGGCGCGCTGCAGATAGCCGGCGTTGACCAGCCCGTTGTGGCCGCCGCCGATGACGATCGCGTCCCATGCCTTCATGTGCGCTCAACCTCCCTCCGGCCGCCCGTTTTTGGGTGCGATTTGTTCCCCGATCAGCCGAATTTGGCACGGGTCACGGTTTTTTGTCCAGCCATTTTGAATGAATGTTCAACAAATGGTGTTGCGTTTCTGCGTTGATGCGCTAGGCTTTGCCCCGCATTTCTGGTGTCCACTAGCGCGAAGGCGACTTCGGCATTTGAGGCCTCAGTCCGATGATCGAAACGGCTAACGCCAAGCCGGAATATGACGACGCGGCCATTCGCTTCCTCGAGGCGCTCTGGGGCGATGGCTACCTCTCCCCGGGCGGCCCGGACGAAGTGGACCGCGTGGTCGAAGGCCTCTCGCTCAAGGGCAAGACGATCCTCGATCTCGGCTGCGGCGCCGGCGGCGTCACGCTGGATCTGGTCGCGCGCCATGGTGCGGCGCATGCGACCGGTTTCGATGTCGAGAGGCCGGTGATCGAGACGGCAAAGCGAAAGGCGGCTGCGCAGGGTCTCCAGGACCGCGTGAGCTTCGTCCAGGGGCCGCCGGGACCGCTGCCTTTCACCGATGCTTCCTTCGACGTCGTCTTCTCCAAGGACGCACTGCTGCATGTCCGGGACAAGGATGCGCTGTTCGCCGAGATCTTCCGCGTGCTGAAGCCCGGCGGCGTCTTCGCCGCGTCGAACTGGATGATCTCGCACGACGGCGAGCCGTCTGCGGACATGAAGACCTATCTCGCGGCGGAAGGCTTGTCCTTTGCCATGGCTTCGCCGGCGCGCTACGCTGAGGCGATGCGTCGTGCTGGCTTCCGCGACATCAGCGTCCGCGACCGCAACGCATGGTACAGCGAGGTGGCGCGGGAGGAACTGGCGCGCCTGAAGGGGCCACTCTATCAAGCGCTCGCCGCCGCGGTCGGCGGGGCCTATGTCGACAAGAACATCCGGAACTGGGAGGCGATGCAGAAGGTGCTTGACAGTGGTGAGCACCGCCCCACTCATCTGCGCGGTTGGAAGCCGGTCGGATAGCCGGCAATGCTGGAGACCGTCACGCTCATGAAGAATGCAGAGGCCAGGGATGCCTTGCCCGAACCGGCACGAAAAGGAGACGCCGAGAAGCGCGGCCGCAAGGCTTCGAAAGAAGTCAGGCAACTCCAGTTGATCGAGGCGACGATCGATTCACTGGCCAAGCGCGGCTATGCGGAAACGACGATGGCCGATGTGGCCGACGGCGCGGGCCTGTCCCGCGGCATCGTCAACTTCCATTTCGAAAGCAAGGAGAAGCTGCTCGTCGCCACGCTGCAATATATGTATGACGAGTATTCGGCGCATTGGCGCGCGGCCTTGCAGAAGGCAGGCGACGATCCGGCGCGGCAGCTGCAGGCGCTGGTGTGGGCCGACTTCGATCGCTCGATCTGCAACAAGCGCAAGCTCGCCGCCTGGTGCGCCTTCTGGGGCGAGGCCAAATCGCGGCCGACCTACCAGGCGCTGAGCAGCTCGCGCGACGCTTACTACCAGCAGGTGTTCATCGATCTCTGCGCGACGCTCAAGCAAAGCGGCGGCTATGCCTATGAGCCGCAGGTCATGGCGCTGGCGCTATCGGCCATGCTCGAGGGCCTGTGGCTGCGGTTGATGATGGGCACCCAGGACACCACGCGCGAGACCGCGCTGCAGGCGGCCAACGCGTTCCTGGCCGCCGCCTTTCCGAAACACTACGATTAACGTCAGCCCGGGGTTAGCAACAGCCGGCCAGCAAGACCGGCAAGACCAAAGAGGATGGAACAGCATGAAGAAACTCAGCCGACGCCTGACACTTACTTTGGCGCTCGCCGGCGCGCTGGCGTCTTCGGCGGCAGCGTTCGCCGTTGCCGCCGACAAGGACCTCATCGTGTTCGACTGGTCCGGCTATGAGGACCCCAGCTTCCACGGCAAATATGTCGAGAAGGACGGCGACTCGCCGACCTTCGCCTTTTTCGGCGATGAGGACGAGGCATTTGAGAAGATCCGCTCCGGCTTCAAGGCCGACCTCGGCCATCCGTGTTCGCAAAGCGTGGTGAAGTGGCGCGAGGCGGGGCTGTTGCAGCCGCTCGACACTTCCAAGATCGCCGGCTGGAAGGATCTCAACCCCGGCATCATGGCGATGAAGGACCTTGCCACCACCCCGACGGCAAAGCCTGGTTCATGCCTTGGGACTGGGGTGACACGCAGCTCACCTTCAACTCCGACAAGATCGCCGAGAAGGACGTGCAGTCGCTGAAGGCCTTCGCCGATCCCAAGTATAAGGGACGCGTCTCGATCGGCGACAATGTCGACGACGCCTATGCGCTGGCCAGCCTCGCCATCGGGCTGAAGGACTGGACAAAGATGACGGACGAGCAGTTCAAGCAGGCGTCCGATTTCCTGCGCCAGGTGCACAAGAACGTGCGCTCCTACTGGACCGACACCACCGACATCGTGCAGCTGCTCTCAGGCGGCGAGGTCGATCTCGCCTGGGCCTGGAACGACGCGGCGGTGCAATCGCAGGCCGCCGGCGTGCCGATCAAGTCCAAGAAGGATACCGACGAGGGCATCTCGACCTGGGTGTGCGGCTATGTGCTGTTCAAGGACGCGCCCGGCAACATTGACAAGGCCTATGACTATCTCAATGCCGTCAACGATCCGGAAGTCGCCAAGGTGCTGGTCAAGGACTGGGGCTACGGCCAAGCCAACGCCAAGGGCATGGCCGGTGTCGACCAGGCGGTGCTCAAGGAAAAGGGCTACGACAACGTGGAAAAATGGGTCGACAAGACGCTGTTCCAGCAGCCGCTGCCTTCCGAGCTCAAGCTGAAGATGATCGCCGAGTTCGAGAAGATCAAGGCCGGCTATTGAACAGCAAGACCGAAAGCACCGACGTTGCAATCGTCGGCGCCGGCTTCACCGGCCTGTCGGCCGCGCTCGAATTGAAGCGCGCCGGCATCGATTTCCTTGTCCTGGAAGCGCGCGGCCGCGTCGGCGGTCGTGTGGAAGGTGCGCGAAACGGGCTCGGCGAGCTGATCGACAGCGGCGGCCAGTTCCTGTGCGAGGACATGCCGGAGTTGATGGCGCTGGCCAGGGCGCGCGGCAAGACCTTCGTCAAAACCTTTGTCGATGGCGATTTCATCACCCATCCACCGATGTCGGTCGACCAGGCCGGACAGACCTATGTGACCGCGATGGCGATCCGCGACCGCATGAACTGGACCGAGCCTGACGATCCCGCGATCGCCGGGCTGACCGTCGCCTCCTGGCTCGAACGCCAGACCGATCCGGTAGATGCCAAAGCCGCCTTCCGCTCGATGATCGAAGGACTGTGGTGCCTGGCGCTGGAAAAGGTGCCGCTCTGGTACCTGATCGACAATGATCGCCGCATCACCAACGAAGTGCCGGAACTGCAATATTCTCTGCGCGAGACCATGCAGTCGCTGGCCGCGGACCTGGCGGGCGATCTCGGTGACCGGCTGCGGCTGAACGAGCCGGTCATTCGCGTCGAGCGCGGGCCGTCCGGCGTTCGTGTCGTTGCAGGCGGCGGCGCCGTCGAGGCGCGCGAGGTCCTGCTCGCCCTGCCGCCTGCGACGGCCAACAGGCTCGACTTTCGGCCTGCCTTGTCAACGGCCTTGAAGAAGGCGCTTGGCGTCTGGGAAAGCGGCGCGGTGGTCAAGATCCTCGTCCGCTATGCCAGGCCGTTCTGGCGCGAGCGCGATCTGAGCGGAATGGTTATGTGGCGCGACATGCCGGGCCTGTTTGCCTGCGATGCCAGCAGGGATGCCGAGCATGCAGCGCTCGTCGTCTTCATCGGTGGACCGCTGGCGCTGCGCTGCCGCAAGCTGGGTGCTGCGGCGTTGCGCGCCGAGGTCATTGCGAAGCTCGCGGATGCGCTCGGTCCGGACGCGGCCGATATTCTCGATTTCAGCCAGCGCGACTGGACGCATGACCGCTGGAGCGGCGGCGCCTATAGCGATCTCATCGTCGACGTGACGGCAAGAGATGCCGAGCGCACGATCCTTGCCGGCGCGCCGCCGATCCATTTTGCGTCGTCGGAAGTGTCGCCGTCCTTCCCCGCCTATGTCGAGGGCGCGATCGTGGCCGGACGCATCGCCGCCGGGAAGATTTTGGCGCGGCTTCAGTCCGCCATCGCCACCAGGGCCTCTGGGTCGTAGGCGAGACGGATCGGCGCGCCGACCGGAATGTCGTCGGCGCCGAAATCATTGGTCTCGGTCACCGAGAGCGGCTTTTCCAGCCCCGGGATCTCGACGATCAGATGCGTGATCTCGCCGAAATAGTGGCGCTCGACCACCGTGCCGGCGACCTCGAACTTGGCCGTCGCATTGTCCCAGAGCACGCGCAGCCGCTCCGGCCGGATGCCGAGCGTCGCCGCGCCGCCGTTGCGCACGAAGGCCTTCGGCTTGTCGGTCCTCACACGCCCGAAGCCAAGCGTGTCGACAACCAAGGACACGCCGTTCTCCTCGACGATCTCGGCCTTGACGAAATTCATGCCGCCGAGGAAGTCGGCGACCTGGCGGTTGACCGGGCGCTGGTAGATTTCCTTGGGCGAGGCGACCTGCGCGATACGGCCGCCGAACATGACGGCGATGCGGTCCGACATGGCCAAAGCCTCGTACTGGTCGTGCGTGACCAGCACGAAGGTGATGCCGACCGCCTGCTGCAGCCGGCGCAACTCGACCTGCATCTGCTCGCGCAGCTTCTTGTCGAGAGCCGATAGCGGCTCGTCGAGCAGCAGCACCTTGGGACGCATGACCAGCGCGCGGGCCAGCGCCACGCGCTGACGCTGGCCGCCGGAGAGTTCGGTGGCGCGGCGCTTGCCAAGGCCGGTCAGCGACACCTGCGCCAGCGCCTCCTCGACGCGGCGCTGTTCTTCGCCGCCCTGCAGTTTCAGCCGCTTCAGCCCGTAGGCGACGTTCTGCTCGACATTGAGATGCGGAAAGATCGCGTAGCTCTGGAAGACCATGTTGGTCGGACGCCGGTTGGCGGGAATGCCGTCCATCGGCTGGCCGTCGACGGCGATCGAGCCGCTGGTCGGCGTATCGAAGCCGGCGATCATGCGCAAAAGCGTGGTCTTGCCGCAGCCGGACGGCCCGAGCAGCGAGAAGAACTCGCCCTCCCTGATCACGAGCGATGCATTGTCCAACGCCTTGAACGCGCCGTAGCTGCGCGTGACGTCGCGGATCTCGATCATGGCGCGATCGGACATCGTTCGCTCGGATTGGACCCGCTCAAGCATAGAGGCCTCTCTCGTTCTGGGTGCGTCTCGCCGCGCGGCGGCGCAGGATCTCGGCAACGGTCATCAGCACGAAGGACGCCGCCAACAACAAGGTACCGAGCGCCAGCACGCCGGGGAGCTTGGCCGCGAAGCGCAGCTGTCCCCAGATGTAGATCGGCAGCGTCGCCTCGGTGCCGGTGAGGAAGAAGGCGATGATGAACTCGTCGAGCGAGATGGTGAAGCAGACCAGCAGGCTGGAGATGATCGCCGGCGCCACCATCGGCAGCGTCACCCGCCGGAAGGTGCCGAAGGCGCTTTCGCCGAGATCGGCGGAGGCTTCCTCGAGGCTGCGGTCGAAACCTTCGAAGCCGGAGGTCAGCACCGTCATCGAATAGGGAATGCAGACCAGCACATGCCCAAGCACGACCGTGAACAGCGACAGGCTCAAGCCCAGTTGCAGCATCACCAGGAGCATCGAGATGGCAACGATGACCTCGGGCAGCACCAGCGGGGCCATGATCAGCCCGTTGACGGTGCGGCGGCCGGGATAGCGGTAGCGGGTGATCGAACGGGCAGCGAGAATGCCGAACACGGTCGACAGGATAGCGGCCGAGGCGCCGACAACCAAGCTGTTCCAGGTGGCGTCGATCAGTGCCGGCGTGCGCGGCAGGTCCTGGTACCAATGCAGCGTGACGCCTGAGAGCGGGAATTTCGGCGTCGCCGCGGTGTTGATCGAGAAGATCGGCAGGAAGATCACCGGCAGATAGAGGAAGAGGATGTAGAGCGCGGCGTAGCTCGACAGCCAGCTTGGCAGGTAACGTCTGATCGCCGTCATCGCGCCAGCCTCTGCAGCGCGCGGATGACCAGCACCGCGGCGCCGGCCATCAGCGAGACGATGACCATGGTGGTGACGGAGAGTGCTGCGCCGAGCGGCCAGTTCGACGCCTTGCCGAATTGCGCCTGGATCGCGTTGGCGATCATGACGCCGTCTTTGCCGCCGACCAGCTTCGGCGTGACGTAGTCGCCGACGGTCGGGATCATGACGATCAGCGCCGCTGAGATGACGCCTGGCGCCGACAGCGGCAAGGTCACGCGCAGAAGGGAGCGCAGCGGCCCGTCGCCGAGATCGGTCGCCGCTTCGACCAGGGTGCGGTCGACCTTCTCCAGCGAAACGAAGATCGGCAGGATGGCGAAGGTCGCCCAGGCGTGGGTCAGCGTGATGATGACCGCGTTGGAATTGTAGAGCAGCGCAGTCGACGGCTCGTCGATGAGACCGAGGCCCATCAGGCCGGAATTGAGCACGCCGTTGTAGCCGAGGATCACCTTCCACGACATCACGCGCAGCAGGTAGCTGGTCCAGAACGGGATGGTGATGAGGAACAGCCAGAGGCTCTTCTGGCGGCCGCCATGGAAGGAAATGAAATAGGCGATCGGATAGGCGAGCAGCACGGTGAGCAGGCTGACCGTCAGCGAGATGTAGAGCGAGCGCCAGAGCAGGTCGCGGTAGATCGGCTCGGTCAGCGCGATCCGATAATTCTCCAGCGTGAATGTGTGGTCGATGGTCAGGTAGTCCTGCGTCCAGAAGGAATGGGCTATAACAACCAGGATCGGCAGGACGAGAAGGATGAGCGCGTAAAGGAAGGTCGGGCTGATCAGCGCAATGCCCTGGACGGCTTCCGACTGCAGAAGGGGACTTCGTCTGGCTCTCGCCATGCGCAGCGGGGGCGACCCTTCCGCGGCGGCCGTCATTGCAGCGCTCCGGGCGTGATTGCAGTTGCCGGCTCGGACTGTCCCGCCATACGGCCTTCCCATTGATCAGCGCCGACTGCCTAGTCCCAATTTATGTGCCCGGAGCGATCACTCCAGACTTGCCGGCTTTCTTTCATCATGAGCGCATCCGCCGATTGAAATCAAGCGCTATTTCTGCAATATTGATTGAATGGACATTCAAAATGAAGTGACGAAAAGCCGAATTTCCATGGCTTCCCGCTTCGTTTCATGTCTCTGGAAATCACCGCAACGGACCATGCGAGGCTAAGATGGCGGCTGCACGAGAGATCAAGGCGAGGGAAGTTGTCGAGCCCGGGGACGACGATGCGGTCGAGCTGGCCAAGCGCCATCTGGTCCAGCCCTGGCCCTATGCCGGTTCGGTCGGCGCCGAGGCACGGGCGCTGATCGGCGAGGGCGAGGGCATCTACATCACCGACGCATCCGGCAAGCGGCTGATCGACGGTCCGGCCGGCATGTGGTGCATCAATGTCGGGCATCGCCGCGAGGAACTGGCAAGGGTGATGTACGACCAGGCGATGGCGCTGTCCTACAACACGCCTTGGTATACAATGAATGCGCCCTCAGCCGAGCTTGCGAGACGCATCGCCGATGCCGCTCCCGGCGATCTCAGTCACACCTTCTTCACCACCGGCGGCTCGTCGGCGGTGGAGACCGCGCTGCGCTTCATGCAATTCTACAACAATGTGCGCGGCAGGCCGGAGAAGAAGCTGATCCTCAGCCGCGGCGGCGCCTATCACGGCTCGACCTACCTGTCGGCTTCGCTCAACGGCCGCCCGCGCGACCGGCACTGGATGGATGGTGCCGACGAGCTGGTGATCAAGCTCTCCTCGCCCGATCCGTTCCGACGGCCGAAGGAGATGAGCATCGACGCCTTCACCGATTTCCTCGTCGACCAATTCCGCGACACGGTCGCGCGCGTCGGCGCCGGTCGCATCGGCGCCTTTGTCGGCGAACCGGTGCAAGCTTCGGGCGGCGTCGTCGTGCCGCCGGACGGATACCTGAAGCGCATCCGTGAGATCTGCCGCGAGAACGACATCCTCTATGTCTCGGACGAGGTGGTGACCGGCTTCGGACGGCTCGGCCATGTCTTTGCCTCGGGCGAGGTGTTCGGCCTCGACCCGGACATGATCACCTTCGCCAAGGGGGTTACCTCGGGGTATTTCCCGCTTGGCGGCGTGATCATCTCGGAGCGGCTGCTGGAGGAACTGCGCCGCTCCAACCATCCCGATGCGCTGTTTGGCCATGGCCTCACCTACACCAGCCATCCGATCGGCTGCGCCGTCGCGCTGAAGAACCTCGATCTTTTGGAAGAGGGCGTGCTTCAGCATGCGCGCGAGATCGCGCCCTATTTCCAGGCGCGCCTGAAAACGCTCGAGGAACTGCCGCTGGTCGGCGAGGTACGCGGCGCCGGCCTGATGGCTTGCGTCGAATGCGTCGCCGACCGCGAGAGCAAGGATCCGCTGCAGCTCGACAAGGATGTGGGAAAGCGTATCGACGCGCATTGCCATGAGCTCGGTCTCTTGGTGCGGCCGCTGATCAACATGTGCGTGATGTCGCCGCCGCTCATCATCAGCCGCGAGCAGATCGACGACATGGTCGCGATCCTGCGCGAAGGCATCTCGCGCACGATGGATGATCTGAGGAAGGAAGGCGTCTGGCGGGGGTGAGAGAGCGCCCCTCTCCCCGTTCTACGGGGAGTGTAGCCGGCGGGTGAGGGGCAGCGCCAGCTTGCGAGATTTAGTTCAGACGCTCCCTGAGGTTCGGGAGCCAGAGCCAATTGTGAGGCGCTTGCACTGCCCCGCCCTTCGGGCACCTTCTCCCCGTGTAACAGGGAGAAGGGAAGACGCTCACCCCTTCGACCGCAGCGCGTCGTTCAATCCCCACATGTCCTTTTCCTCCGGTGCGGTCTCCAAGTTCAGCACCGGCACCTGCCTGCGCAGATGGTCGTGGTGGGTGCGCACGCCATATTCGAGGTCGGAGAGGTAGAAGCCCCCGAACGCCTCGGAGAGCATGGATTCGTTCGACCAGACGGAGAGCTGGACATCCTCGTTCATGGTGTCGCGGTCGATGCGGTAGGCAAGGTAGCGCGCCGCCGCCTGCTCCCGCGTCTCGTCCTTGTAGCGATAGATCGCGCCGCGCAGCAGCGTCTCGCCGGTGGACAGCGGGAACTCCTGATAGAACTGCACCGATTCCGGCATGATCGACAGCGCGTTGTTGGGGAAGATGCCGTAATAGATCCAGGCTTTGCGCAGATGCTCCGGCAGGTGCGTCGGCTCGGGCGCTATTTTGATGTACTGGCTGACGCTCCAGCGCCGCCCGGCATGCGGGTTGTAGGTGGCGAAGGACCGCGACACGCCGTTGACGAAGGGTTCGTCGAAATAGGTCGCGCCGTAGAGGTCCTGCAGCGCCGGATGCGCCATGGCGACGTGATAGCCCTCATTGTCGACGTCGCGCACCGATTTCCAGTTGACCGGTGATTTCTGGGTCCAGATGCCCAAGCACGGCACCATGTCGGCAACATTGTAATGGGCGATCTCCGCCTCGATCGGCTTCAAGAGTTCAGCCACGGAAGGCTGCGGGCCACCGTTGCGGAAGCGGATGAAGATGAAGCCCATCCAGACTTCGAGATCGAGCGGCATCAGCCCGAACTCGGTCTTGTCGAGTTCCGGGAAGGAGCGCGGACGGGCAGCCCCCCGCAGCGTGCCGTCGAGATTGTAGACCCAGCCGTGGAACGGGCAGATCAGCGCGTTCTTGCAGGTGCCCTGGCTGTCGGCGACGACGCGGCTGCCCCGATGACGGCACATGTTGTTGAAGGCACGCACGACGCCGTCCTTGCCGCGCACGATCAGCGCCCGCTCGCCGATGACGTCCATCGTCAGATAGTCGCCCGGATTTGGCACGTCGGAGACATGGCCGGCGATCTGCCAGTGATTGCGGAAGACGTATTCCTTCTCAAGCTCGAGAAGGGCGTTGGAGTGGTAACTCCACCCCGGCAAACCCCGCCGGTCCCAATCGTTGGGGATCGCCACGTCACGCAGGTGCGGGTTCATGAAAATGCTCTCGTTTTGTTGAATGCTCGTTCAATAAAAACACATTTTCCGTTAAAATGCAATGGCTTGTGAAAGTATGGAAATTTCATGCCGACCGGCTTGCAGTCATCCGAGCCGAGAAAATCCCGGAAAATCCGAGCCTTAACCAGGAGTGCAAAACGGCGGTTCCAGCTTCGGATCCGCAGTTTGTGAGGGCACCGTTTCGACGCGCTTCGCGCATCGGACGATCGCGACAGCCATGCCAATTCTGCGCCTGTGTGAGGTCGCTTACAGTCCGCCGCATCCGACAGGAGCAAAAGGAACAGAAGCGATCCCCGTTTCAGTCCTGTTACATGGGCCATCCCGCCCTATCATCCGGCTGTTACGTGGTGCGGTTAAGTTCGTTTCAAGGAAAAAAGAAAGATAACGAAGGGAACAGCCGATGTTTGCCAAAGTCCGGATCGCCGATGCCAGCCGCCGCTCTTATGGTCCCGAGCGCAATGATCGCCGTCCGAAGCTGGCGTTGCGCCAGCGCGCCAGCGACCATCCGATGACGATGTTCATGCTGCTGAGCGTTGCCGCCTTCGCCAGCATGGTGCTTGCGCCAGCCGCGGGTCCCGCTTTCGCCTCGATCAATCCTCCGGCCAATGTCGTGGAGGGCGCGCCGACGACGCTCAAAACCGCGCGCCTGCCGCAGTCGCAAGTCGAATTCGCCTGCAAAGGGCAGAGCTGGGGCGCCGAGAACGCCGAATGCCTGCGTGCCATTGCCGAGCAGTCCGGTCAGCACCGGGCCCGAGCTGTCCGTATGATCGCCAATGCCGCGCCGCTGACCGACACCCCGAACGTGTTTTAGGCTCCCCTGAGCGCAGCCTCCGCGCTCCAGTCAGGCTCCCGCCGCAAAGTCGGTCGGGAGCCTCTTTTTTCGAATCCGACGATATCCAGGTGAAGCCGCAGAGGGAGCAATTTCAGATGTCGGCGCCGTTGTCGGCCGCCGCGACATCGGCAACGGTCGCAAGGATGCCGCGGACGTCGAGCGTCGAGAAGGGCTTCTCCAGGATCTGCGGCCGCTGCTGCGGCGGCAGTGCCTCAATCTCGGCCTTGGCGCCGATGAGGTCGCCGGTGACCAGCACGAAACGCTGCGCCAGCCCCGGCCGTTCGGCCAGCAATTCACGGTAGATCGAGATGCCGCTGGTGCCCGGCATGCGCAGGTCGGAAAACACGATGTCCGGCGGCATGTGCCCGCTCAGAACCTCGCCGGCGCACGTCCAGCTTGGCACGAGACGCGACTTGAGCCCCATGAGCTCCAATATGTCGGACAGCGAAGCGGCGACGTCGGGCTCGTCGTCGATGATCAGCGCATGGCGCAGCCCGCTCGACCGCGCCGGACCCTCGCCGGCCTTTGCCGCATTGCCGACAATCGCCGGCAACTGGACGACGAAGCGCGCGCCGTGCGGCTGCACCTCTTCGAACCAGATGTTGCCGTTGTGGCGCTCGACGATCGATTTCGAGATCGACAGGCCGATGCCGGTACCGACGCCGACCGGCTTGGTGGTGAAGTAGGATTCGAAGATGCGTGAGCGGATCGCATCGGGAATGCCGGGTCCGTTGTCCTCGACCGAGAAGCCCGGATTGCCGCGCTCGCTGCGAAAGGTCCGCACCTTGATGCGCCGCTCGCCGGTGAAGCCGGCAAGCGCATGCTGGCTGTTGATGAGGAAGTTGGCCGCGACCTGCGTGACATGGTCGGCGTCGGCCATGGCGAGCAGCGGGCCGTTGGCGAAGTCGGTGTCGATGATGATGCCGCTGGAGCGCGCACCATAGGCGGTCACTTCGAGCGCCGAGCGCATCACCTGGTTGAGGTCGGTTTCGGCCTGCTCGGTCGGATGCAGGCGCACCATCGACAGGAAGCTCTTGACGATGCGCCCGCAGCGTTCGGCGGCCGCGCGCACCTTTTCGGCGCGCACCTTGGTCTGCGGGTCGGCCGCGAATTCATGCAGCAGCGTCGATTGTGCGACCACAACCGCCAGCGGGTTGTTGAGCTCATGCGAGACGCCGGCGAGCAGCGAGCCCATTGCCGCCATCTTCTCATTCTGGTGCAGCTTCTCGCGCTGGCGGTTGATCTCTTCTTCGGCGTGCAGCTTCTCGCGCAGGTCGCGGATCGAGCCGAAGATGAGCCGGCGGTCGGCAACCCTCATCTCCGTCGCGGTCAGCTCGATCGGAAAGATCTCGCCGGCCGCGTTCTGGGTCACTGTCTCCAGCCGCTGGCCAACCATCGGCGCGCCCCGTCCGGCCATGTACTCGGCGCCCGACGAATAACCCTTGCGGTAATAATGCGGCACGATCGTGTCGATCAGATCCTTGCCGAGGATGTCGCTGCGCTTGAAGCCGAACATCTTCTCGGCGGCCGGATTGAATTCGATGATGGAGCCGGCCTCGTCGATGACGATGATGGCGTCGAGCGAAGCCTGCAGCATGGTGCGGCGGATAACCTCGCTCGCATGCGCCTCTGAGGGCGAGCGCTCGATGGCGTCGCCGATGGCGAGCGCGATGATGTGAAGCGTCGCCTCCTCTTCATCCGTCCATTCGCGTTCGGCCGCGCAGTCATTGACCGCCAGAGTGCCCCAGAGATGGCCGTGGGCGAAGACCGACACCGAAATGAAGGATTTTATGTTCTGCTTCTCGAAGTCGGCCCGCAGGAAACCATCGAGGTCGCGCGTGTGGCCGGCGAAGACCTTGCCCTGGCGCTCATCCTCCTGCAACTGCTCCAGCAGCGGATCGGAGTTGATGATCGACTGCATGATCACGGTAGGCGATGCGAGCTCGCCGCCAAAAGCAGGGTCGATCCAATAGGAGGCCACGGACTGGGCGAAGCCCTCGCCCGGCAACTCGCGCAAACGGAAGAGAATGCCGCGCTGGCAGTCCAACGAACGGCACAGTGCCTCCAGTATGCTGTCCATCTCGCGCTGCCAGTCGCCTGCTTCGCGCAAGCGGCGAACGACATGGACGGCCGCCATCGCGGCGCCCTGGCGGGAGCCGTGCATTTCTGTCCGTGCGGCCTCAGCTGTCATCGTCGAACGTCATCTCCGGGGCCATATCGGTAAACCATGAAATCCAGCACACAAGCCCGAAAATCGACAACGGTTTTCTGGGGGCATGCCGCCGGACCGGAATGCTACAGCGTCGATTGCGTATCCGGAAGGTGCGCGGCGCCGGAGTCAGTTGCCGTCGCCAGCCGGCAGCGAGAAGATGTAGCCTTCCCCGCGAACCGTGCGCAGGAATTTCGGATTGGCGGGGTCCGCCTCGATCTTCTTCCTCAGACGCATGATGCGGATGTCGACAGCGCGCGACGATTCCGGGTCTTCCACGAAGCCGATCGCCTCCGAGATCGCCGCCCGCGTCAGAAGCCGGTTGGCGCGGGTGAGGAAAACTTCCAGCACGTCGAACTCGCTCTTGGCCATCTCGATGACCGCGCCATTGGCGCCGGTCACCAGCCTGCCGTCGAAATCGGCCTGGAAGCTGCCGAAATTCATGAAGCGGCGCGTGCCGGCCTCGGTCTTCGCGGCCTGGGGGGCAACCGGCTGCGGCACGCGGCGCAGCACACTGCGGACCCTCGCCAGCACTTCGCGCAACTCATAGGGCTTGACGATGTAGTCGTCGGCGCCGAGCTCCAGGCCGACGATGCGGTCGAGCGCGGTGCCGGCGGCGGTGGCGTAGATGATGCCGATCTGCGTCTTGGAACGCAGCCAGCGGCCGA
Organism: Mesorhizobium sp. M1A.F.Ca.IN.022.06.1.1; assembly: GCF_003952605.1. NCBI lineage: Bacteria > Pseudomonadati > Pseudomonadota > Alphaproteobacteria > Hyphomicrobiales > Phyllobacteriaceae > Mesorhizobium > Mesorhizobium sp. M1A.F.Ca.IN.022.06.1.1. Next base: position 3,723,226 of record NZ_CP034455.1, read on the forward strand.
GCGACAGGCCGTCCTCGCCGGGCATGGCGATGTCGAGGATGGCGAGGTGGAAGGGTTGCGCCTCGAGCAGGCTGCGCGCCGCCGCGGCATTCTCGGCCGTGGCAACGTCATAGCCGCTGGCGCCGAGATACTCGGCCACCGCTTCCCTCAGATCCGGCTCGTCCTCGACGACAATGATGCGCGCCTTCACAATGGTCTCGCTCCCGCTTTCAGCGGAAAGTAGATTGGGTATAAACATGATGTCCAGCGCTCATCTCGAGTTGTCTGTGGCGGAGTGGAGAAAATGGCAGCACGATCCGTCGTCGCGCTTGTGTCCGTTGCCGAAGTGGTGGCCGGCGACCTGGCCGACCATCTCGAGCGTCGGGGGCACGACGTGCGTCAGGCGCGCCAGCCCTGGGAGGCGGAGTCGCTGCTTTCGGCAGGCGGCATCGACGTCGTGGTCGTCGGTGACGACGTGACCCAGGCGGAGGGGCGCGAACTGCTCAAGCGCTATAGTAGCCAAGGCGGGGGCGGCGAGGGTGGCTGCGACTTCATCCTGATCTGCCGGCCCGCCGATCTCGTCGACAAGGTGCTGGCGCTGGAGCTCGGCGCTGCCGACGTGATCGAAAGCCCGCTCAATGTGCGCGAGCTGGCGGCGCGCATCGGCCGCCTGCTGACGCGGCGCGGCCGCAACCCCCAGGAACTGATCGTGCTGGAGAATGCGACCGTCGACTTGAGGTCGGCCATGGTCATGCATCGTTCCGGCGCCGAGGATCAGCTGTCGCCGGGGCAGGTGGCGCTGTTGAGATTGTTTCTGGCGAGCCCGCGAAAGGTGCTGACGCGCGACGACATCATTGCTGCTGCGCCCGCCGAGAATGCCGACGCTTTCGACCGCTCGATCGATTCGCGCATCGTGAGGCTGCGCCGTAAGCTCGATACGGAGACCATCACCACGATCAGGGGTGCCGGTTACCGGTTCGATCCGCCGACGCCGCGCACCGACTGAGGCGAGGGCCGCCAGGTCTTTTGCTCGATCTTGCATCGGATTTCCAAAACCGCTTCGCACTTTTGGATCCGACGCCGGCGCCTAGCGCACCACCAGGACCGAGGGGCCGGACGGCATTTCGGCGCTGGCAGCGATCTCGGCGTGGGCGCGCTCCTTGAGCAGCACCGTTGCAAGCGCGGCAAAGCCAAGCAGCCCTTGGGCATAAAGCAGTGCGGACAGCACCGAAGCGGCAAATTTCGTCTTCATAACTCAATCCCCAATTCGATAGTCGTCGATGCTTCAGGAAACTCCCGAAGCGCCCGCGCCGCCTACGGAGCCCCCCGCTGCGGCGCGGGCCTTCGGTCCTCTCGGCAGCAAGTAGCCGGAGGGGCCGCGCATCCCTATCAGCCGAAGACCGACCCGCCAGAGGGCCCTCAGCCGGTTGACGCGCAGGCTGGAGATGATCCAGACCGTGGCGATGAACAGTGCGGTGTGCAGTGTCGAAACCTCGCCGGAATTCATGGCGCCAAGCGCCGTCACAGGGTTCCCGGCGACAGAGCCGACAGCACCGAGGATGATTGCCGAGACGCCGACCCTGAGAAACCAGGTGCGAACTTTCGATTTCCTGCCCATTTTCGTTTGCTGATGTCTGTTCCCGTGACCTCGACATTGCTGCGGGCCTGTATCCGCATCATGCCGCGCAAGTCGCGTTTTGTTGCAATTCGGTTTCGAGATTAGGAGAAAGGCATTCATATCAAGGCGATATACGCTTTGCCCGCCGGTTTCGGCCTGCTTGGTATTGCCGGCAGCCGGCCTAAGGGAGCGTGTTCTCTGGAATTAGGCCGTCAACTTAGAGAAACGAATTCGAAACATTAACGCACATTAAGCGAAATAGGCCTGAAACAGGCGATCCCGATAAGACGATCCATCGAAATTGCAGCCGGCCCGACCGGCAAAAGAGAGAGGGATCGTCATGCATACCGCCATTTCAGCCAAGCTCATCCACGTCACCGCCGCCGCGCTCACCGGCGCGGCTTTGCTCTTCGGCAGCAACGCCGCTCATGCCAACCAGCTCGTCGCCCGGGTTTCGCTGTCGCAGCAGATCATGGAAGTCACGGTCGACGGCCGGCCGACCTTCACCTGGAAAGTGTCGACGGGCGACAGGGGGCACATCACGCCGACAGGGTCATTCAAGCCGACCCGCATGCATGAGATGTGGTATTCGAAGAAATACGACAATGCGCCGATGCCGCATTCGGTCTTCTTCAGCGGCGGCTATGCGGTGCATGCGACCTATGCCATCAAGCATCTTGGCAGGCCAGCCTCGCATGGCTGCGTGCGTTTGCATCCCGATGCCGCGGCCGACTTCTATCAGCTCGTGGAGGCCTTCGGCCCGGGCAACACCAGCATCCTCATCGTAAAGTAACGGGTCAAGTAGCGGGCGGATTGCCGCCTTCAAGCCAGGTTCGACGCAATTCCGGACGGAAGGCCACGGCGAAGTCGCCGAGCAACCGTTCCACACTTTGTCCTGGAATTGCTCTGGCGCCGAAGCCGTGGGGCGACCGCCTAAGAAAGAGGCCGGGGTTTTCCGGCCTCTTTTTTGTTTTTGGAGCAGTCCTGGATTGCTTCAGGTGGGCAGCGCCGGCATCAGCTTCGGATCGGGCTTCTCGGCGAGATGCGGCAGGTCCTTGCTGGCGATGAAGGTGTAGAACATCGGCACGACGAACAGCGTGAACATCGTGCCGACCAGAATGCCGGTGAAGATGACGAGGCCCATCGAGTAGCGCGCTGCGGCGCCCGCGCCGCTGGAGATGATCAGCGGCACCACGCCGAGCGCCATCGCGGCCGTCGTCATCAGGATCGGCCGCAGGCGCACCTTGGCCGAGGCGATGATGGCATCGCGGCGCCGCATGCCATGGATTTCGCGCTGCTGGTTGGCGAATTCCACCAAAAGGATGCCGTGCTTGGTGATGAGGCCGATCAGGGTGATCAGTCCGACCTGCGTGTAGATGTTGAGCGTTCCGAGGCCGATATTGAGCGGCACGATGGCACCGAAGATCGAAAGCGGCACCGCCATCATGATGATCAGCGGATCGCGGAAGCTCTCGAACTGAGCGGCCAGAACCAAGTAGATCACGATCACGGCGGCCGCGAAGGCGATCAGGATGGTGTTGCCCTGCTCCTTTTCCTGCCGCGATTGGCCAGAATAGTCGATGAAGAAGGTGTCGGGCAGCGTTTCCCTGGCGAGATCCTCCAGCACTTTCAATCCGTCGCCGGTGGTCACGCCGGGCAAGGGCAGGGCGGAGATCGTGGCCGAGTTCAGCTGGTTGAACTGCTCGATCGCTGCCGGCGAGGCGTTGGTGGAGATATGCACCACCGCCGACAGCGGCACCATCTTGCCGTCGACGCTGCGCACGAAATACTCGCCGAGCTTCGCTGGATTGTCGCGGAACTCCTGCGGCACCTGCGGGATGATGTCATAGCTGTTGGAGTCGCGATCGAACTGCGCCACTTCGGCGCCGCCGACCAGCAGCGTCAGCGTGTTGCCGATATCGGCGATGGGCAGGTTCAGCGCCGCCGCGCGCTCGCGGTCGATGGTGACGGTCACCTGCGGGGCGTCATAGGACATCGAGTTCTGCACGACGATGAAGCGGCCGGAAGCCTGCGCCTTGTTCTTGATCTTCTCGGCCTGGTCGAAGACTTCCGAGGGATCGCCGGTCGAGCGAACCACCATCGAGATCGGCAGGCCGCCGCCCGAGCCGGGCAGCGTCGGCGGCGCGAAGACGAAAGCCTCGACGCCAGCGACCTTGGCCAAGCGACCGGTGATGTCGGCCTGGATCTCCTTCGAGCTGCGCTGGCGTTCGGCCCAGTCCTTGAAGGCAAAGCCGACAAAGGCGCCGTTGGTGGCGCCGCCGAAGGCGACCGCCGAGAACTGCGCCCGCGTTTCCGGAATGTCCTTAACAAGACCGAGGATCTGGTTGACGTAGGTCTCGGTGTAGTCCGAGGTCGCGTAGCGCGGGGCGGTTACGATGGAAAGCAGGAAGCCCTGGTCTTCCTCCGGCGCCAGTTCGGTCGAGGTCTTGGTGAACATGAAGCCGGTGAGCGCGACCAGCGCGACGACGATGATAAAGGTAACCGGCCTGTTTCTGAGCGAAGCGGTCACGGCCCGCTCGTAGAGGCGCTCGACACGGCTGAAGGTGCCGTCGACGATGCGCTGGAAGCGGCCGTGCGCGCCGGCCTTCAAGAGGCGAGCCGACATCATCGGCGTGATGGTCACCGCAATCAGGCCGGACAGCACCACGGAGCCGGCCAACGTGACCGCGAACTCGCGGAACAGCGCGCCGGTCAGACCGCCGGTGAAGGCAAGCGGCGCAAACACGGCGGCCAGCGTAATGGTCATGGCGACGATTGCCGAGAAGATCTCGCGCATGCCGTTGAAAGCCGCCTGCATCGGCGACATGCCGTCTTCCTCCATATGGCGGTGGATGTTCTCCACCACGACAATGGCGTCGTCGACGACAAGGCCGATCGCCAGCACCATGGCAAGCAGCGACAGAAGGTTGATCGAATAGCCTACCGCAAACAGAATGAAACAGACGCCGATCAGCGACAGAGGGATGGTCACGATCGGCATCATCACCGAGCGGAAGGATCCGAGGAAGAGCAGGATGACGAGAATGACGATGGCGACAGCCTCACCGATGGTCTTGAACACCTCCTCGATCGAGGCGCTGATCTGCTCGGTGGAATCGTAGACGATCTCGATCGTCATGCCCTTCGGCAACGTATCCTGGATCACCGGCACGATCTTGTGGATCGCCTCGGCAGTCGTCAGCGGATTGGCGGCAGGCGTCGGGAAGATGGCCAGGAAGGTGCCCGGCTTGCCGTTGAAGCTCACCCTCGTGTCGGTGCTGGCGGCGCCAAGCTCGACCCGCGCCACATCGCGCAGCCGCACCACCTGGCCGTCGGTCGAGCGGATGGGGAGCTGCGCGAAGGCTTCCGGCGTCTGCAGGGTCGAGTGAACCGCGATCGAGGAAACCACATACTCGTTCTGTGTGTTGCCGGGCGCGGACAGGAAATTGGAATTGTTGATCGCAGTCAGCACGTCGGCGGCCGTGGCGCCGCGGGCGGCGAGCCTGACCGGGTCGATCCAGACCCGCATCGAATATTCCTCGGCGCCGAAGATCTGGACGTCGGCGACGCCTTCCACGGTCGAGATGCGCGGCCGCACGACGCGCTCGATGTACTCGGTCAACTGCTCCTTGGTCATGTTCGGATTCTGCATCGAGATATACATCATCGCGAACTGCTGGCCGGTGCCCTTGACGATCACCGGATCCTTGGCGGCATCCGGCAAGGTGCCGCGCACGCCTTGAACCTTGGACAGCACCTCGGTCAACGCAACATCGGGGTTGGAGCCGAGCTTCATCTGCACGGTCACCGTGCTCGAAGACGGGCGGCTCGACGAGGTGACGTAGTCGATGTTTTCCGTCGAGGCGACGGCGCGCGCGATCGGCGCAGAGATGAAGCCCTGAATCAGGTCGGCGCTGGCTCCGGGATAGGCCGTGGTGATGGTGATCGCCGTCTCGTCAACCTTCGGATACTGGCGGATCGACAGGTTGAAGATGGCCTGGAAACCCAGGAGCAGGATCATGCAGGCCAGCACCGTCGAGAGGACGGGGCGGCGAATGAAGATATCGGAAAAGCTCATTGCTGAACCTGCTTGTTTGCCGATTTGCTGGGATCAACGGTGTTGTCGACCGCAACGGACATGCCGTTGAAGAGCCGGTTCTGACCGGCGGTCACGACCTGGTCGCCGGCCTTCAGGCCTTCGACGATCTCGACCATGCCGTTGTTGCGGCGGCCGAGCTTGACGAAGACCTGCGATAGAACGAGCGCCGGTTGCTGCCCGGTTTCGGCCGGCTTTTGAGCGTTCTCAGGCGGCTTCGCGGCGCTGTCGGCGGCGTTTGCCGTATCGGAGGCCGGCTTCGAGGCATCGGCTTGCGGCTTGGCTGCATCGCCGGCAGGCTTCTCCGCCCCGGCCTTCTGGTCTTCCGGTTTTGCTGGCGCGGCAGCGCCGGCCTCAGCGGGCTTGGGCGGCACCACCACGAAGACATAGTCGCCGTAGAGGCTCGAGGTCACCGCCGTCTGCGGCACCGAGATGACGTTGCTTTCCTCCGGCAACTCGACGCGGATCTGCACGAACTGGCCCGGGGTCAGCTTGCCCTCCGGGTTGGCGACCTCGCCGCGGATCGACACCAGCCGGCTTGCCGGGTCGATCTTGGGATCGATGCCGCGGATCGAGCCGGCAAAGGACATGTCGGCAGCATTGCTGCCGATCCGCACCGTCTGGCCGATCTTCAGCAGCGGCAGCTGCTGTTCGGGCACGGTGAAGTCGACCCGCATCGTGTCCAGATCCTGGATCGTGACGACTGAGTTGCCGGGCGCCAGATACTGGCCAATGTCGATCTTTGGAATGCCGACCGTCCCGGTGAAGGGAGCTGCGAGTTGCTTTTGGTCGAGCACGGCTTGCAGCTTGTTCACTTGCGCGGCCGATGCGGTCGCCGCCGCGCGCGCGGCATCAAGCGTAGCGTCGGTGCCGACGCCACGCCGCTGCAATTCCAGCGCGCGGGTCAGCGCCGCCTGGTCGGATGCTGCCTGAGCCTTCTGCGCCACCAGATCGGCCTTCTCGACGGCATCGTCGAGCTGCAGAAGCACAGCGTCGGCCGCGACCTTCTGGTTGGCGTGGAAGAGGATGTCCTTGACGATCCCGGCCGTCTCGACGGTCAGGTCGACGCCGCGCACGGCGTTGACGGTGCCGATCGCCTCGACGCCGGGCGTCCAGTTCGAAGGCTTCGCCACGATGGTCGACACTGTCGCCGCCGGCGGTTTCATGGTGGCGAAAAACTGCTTGATCGCATTGTCGCGAAACAGGTTGAAGCCGACGATGCCGGCGCACACCACGGCGAGCAGCAGCAGAATTCCGGTGATGATGAAGAAGCGCTTCACGGATAGTTCCCCTCGAGCCGGCAACGTCAATTGCCGGGACACATATCTACGATAAATCCCGATTTCAAATTGCGGGCGCCTTACTGTACCGTCTGGACGGTCTTGTCAATTCCACAAGGCCTAATGTAAGGGAAGGCGTGATGAAAGCTCGCAGGGCAAACTCGCGCGACAGGATACTTGCAGCGGCAGCCGACGTGGCGCGCGAGGCGGGCCCGGGAAGCCTGTCGCTCGACGCCATCGCGAATCGGGCCGGCGTGTCGAAGGGCGGTCTGCTCTACAATTTCCCGACCAAGGCCAAGCTGATGCAGGGGCTGGTCGAGAATTACCTCAATGCTTTCGAGCAGGCGCTCGAAGAACGCACGGCCGAGGCAAGCGATGAAAGCGCGCTCGCGGCCTACATACGGCTCTCGGCCGATGATTGCGAGAAGCCGAAACCTTCGGCCTCCTGGATGTTCTCCGCGATCGCCGAGGATCCGGAATTCCTGACGCCGATCAAAGCCTTCAAGCGGCAGCTGTTCGAACGGCTGAAGGGGGAAACGGACGACCTCGGCTCGCTGCTGGTTTGTTTCCTCGCCATCGAGGGGCTGCGCAGCATGAATCTTTTCGATTCAGACGTGCTGTCGCAGCAGGAGCACAGGCTCCTGGTTTCCTCGCTGCTCAAGATAGCCGGATAGGTTGCAGGCCTCACATCAGCGGCTGCAAAGACCGCCCTAGAACCGCCAGCTTCCTGTCGCTCGAACTGCATCACAACATTGTAATCGCACCGAAATACGGGCATGGCATTGTTATGTTGCGACGCACAAACTATGTGCTTCAACAGTCCCTCCCTCCACGTGCGAGATCTGCCATGGGTTCCCTGTCCTCAAAGAATGCGCTCGTCACTGGCTCGACCAGCGGCATCGGCCTTGCAATCGCCCGCGCCTTTGCCGCCGAGGGCGCCAACATCACCATCAACGGCCTGGGCGATGCCGCGGCGATCGAAAAGGAGCGCGCCGGCATCGAGAGGGATTTCGGCGTCAAGTGCCGCTATTCCGGCGCCAACATGATGGACGGCGGGGCGGTCACCGCCATGATCCGCGAGGCCGAAGAGGCGTTCGGCAGCCTCGACATCCTGGTCAACAATGCCGGCATCCAGCATGTCGCGCCGATCGACGAGTTCCCCGACGACAAGTGGGAAGCAATCATCCGCATCAACCTGCTTGCCGCCTTCTATGCCATCAAGGCGGTGCTGCCGGGCATGAAGAGCCGCAAATGGGGCCGCATCATCAACACGGCCTCGGCCCATGCGCTGGTCGCCTCGCCGTTCAAGTCGGCCTATGTCTCGGCCAAGCACGGCATTGCCGGCCTGACCAAGACGGTGGCGCTGGAAGTCGCGCAGGATGGCATCACCGTCAATGCGATCGCGCCCGGTTATGTCTGGACGCCGCTGGTCGAGAAGCAGATCCCCGACACGATGAAGGCGCGCGGCATGACCGAGGAACAGGTCAAGCACGATGTGCTGCTTGCCGCGCAGCCGACCAAGGAGTTCGTCACCGTTGAGGAACTGGCGGCGCTGGCGCTGTTCCTGTGCTCGGATGCGGCCAAGCAGATGACCGGCACGACCCTGCCGATGGATGGCGGTTGGACGGCGCAGTAAGTGCAGCCTCCAAAGAAGGTGCGGGGCCGCGCCTCCCTCGACAAGAATTCTTGACAATCGCAGGGGAGCGTTCCAGCATCCTGGCTAAGGGGTTCCCCGCGACGACCCCGTGAGGCGTCAGCCCAACGATCGCGTCCAAACTCTCTTCGTTCAGGAGGTGGACGCCATGCCGTCAACAACTCAGATCACAGTGCCGCAGCTTGCCCGACTGGTCGGCCTGCCGGATGCACCTCGTCTCGTCGACGTACGCATCGACGACGACTTTCAAGCCGATCCGCGGCTGCTGCCGGCTTCTTACCGGCGCGACTTCAGAACCGTCTCGACCTGGGCGGCCGACTTCTCCGGATCCAGGGTCGTGGTCATCTGCCAGCGCGGAGAGAAGCTCTCGCAAGGCGTTGCCGCGTGGCTGCGCCACGAGGGCATTCCGGCGGAATCGTTGGAAGGCGGTTTCGAGGCCTGGGCCGCCGCCAAGGCGCCGTTGGTCGCGGCCGACGCCATTCCGCCCCGCGACGGGAAGGGTCGCACCGTATGGGTCACGCGTTCCCGGCCGAAGGTCGATCGCATCGCCTGCCCCTGGCTGATCCGACGATTTGTCGATCCTGGCGCCGTGTTCCTGTTCGTCGACCCGGCCGAGGTGCCCCTGGTGGCGGATCGCTTCGCCGCGGTGCCCTTCGACATCGAAGGCGTGTTCTGGAGCCATCGCGGCGATCATTGCACCTTCGACACGATGATTGAGGAGTTTGGCCTGCGCACCGAGGCGCTCGATCGTCTGGCGCTGATCGTGCGCGGCGCGGATACAGCGCGTCTCGACCTGGTGCCGCAGGCTGCCGGGTTCCTCGCCGCGTCGCTCGGCCTGTCGCGCATGTTCCGCGACGACTTGGAACAGCTCGAAGCCGGCATGCTGCTCTATGACGCTTTCTTCCGCTGGTGCCGTGACGCCACGGACGAGACGCATAACTGGCCGGCGGGGGGTAAGCAACAATGACCGTGCTTGCCAAGGACAGCGTCGCGCAGCCGGCCGATGTCCCGGCTGTGCCGACCTTCAGTGAAGCGACGCGGCTATGGGCCAAGATCGGCCTGCTCTCTTTCGGCGGGCCGGCCGGGCAGATCGCCCTGATGCACAAGGAATTGGTCGAGGAGCGCCGCTGGATCGGCGAGGAGCGGTTCCTGCATGCTCTCAACTACTGCATGCTTCTTCCGGGTCCCGAGGCGCAGCAGCTTGCCGTCTATATCGGCTGGCTGCTGCACAGGACGGCCGGCGGCCTCGTCGCCGGAACATTGTTCGTGCTCCCAGGCGCACTGGTCATGCTCGCCCTGAGCAGTTTCTACATGCTCTACAACGATGCGCCGGTCATCGAGGCGCTGTTCTTCGGCATCAAGGCGGCGGTGCTGGCGGTTGTCGTCGAAGCGGTGATCCGCATCGGCAAGCGGGCGCTGAAGAACTGGGTCATGGTGGCCATCGCGGTGGCGGCCTTTCTTGGCATCTATGTCCTCAAGCTGCCGTTTCCACTGATCGTGCTTGCGGCGGGACTCATTGGCTGGGTCGGCAATCGCTTTGCACCCGGGCTGTTTTCGGGTTCGGCGCATGGCAAGGGCAACGCCGCCGCCGACAGAGGCGGCGTGGTCGACCTGATGTTCGAGCGCGGCGAGCTCGGCCACACGGTGCCGACCAAATGGCACGCAGCCCGGACCATCGCCATCTGGCTGCCGATCTGGCTCGGACCGGTGGCGCTGATCGGCGTGCTGGCAGGGCCGGGGAGCGTATGGGCGCAGATCGGCGGCTTCTTCAGCCTGATGGCGGTCGTCACCTTCGGCGGCGCCTATGCGGTTCTGGCCTATGTCGCGCAAGCCGCGGTGACCTCGTTCGGCTGGCTTTCGCCCGGAGAAATGGTCGACGGGCTCGGACTTGCCGAGACGACGCCCGGACCGCTGATCCTGGTGCTGCAATTCGTCGGCTTCGCCGCGGCCTATCGCCATGCGGGCACGCTCAGCCCTCTGCTTGCAGGATCGCTGGGGGCGGCGCTGACGCTCTGGGCTACCTTTGCGCCTTGCTTCTTCTGGATATTTCTCGGCGCGCCCTACATCGAGCAGCTGCGGCAGAACAAGGCGCTGTCGGCGGCGCTCGGTGCGATAACGGCAGCGGTCGTCGGCGTGGTGATGAACCTTGCGCTGTGGTTCGCGCTGCATGTCGTCTTCGGCAAAGTCGAGAGCGTCGGCTGGGGCGTCGAGGTTCCGGTCGTTTCCTCGCTCGACTGGCGCGCGGCGCTGCTGTCGGCGGCGGCGATGGTCGCCATGCTCAGGCTGAAGGCCGGCATGCTGCCGACGCTCGCGGCATCCGCGCTGGCGGGACTGGCTCTACAGGCATTGTGAATTGTTTCCAGCCGCCAAGCGTGATCGGAGCTATGTTTACAACTAACATGTCAGTATGCTACGCCTGCTCGCGGATTGATGAATGGAGAATTGCAGGTGGGTTCGCGCTTTGGTCTGTCGGTTGCGCTCACAACGCCCTTTGATGCAGCCGGGCGGATCGCCGTTCCGCTGATGACCGAGCATGCTAAGGCCTGTCTCGATGCTGGCTGCAGCAGCGTAACGCTGTTCGGCACCACCGGCGAAGGCGCTTCCGTCGGTACGGCGGAGCGGCAGGCGGTCATCGATGCCATGCTTGCGGCGGGCATATCCGCCGACCAACTTGTTGCAGGCGTGCTGGTCGATGCGGCGGAGGACGCTGCCGAGCAGTGCCGCCAGGCGTTGCAGCGCGGCGCCCGCAACATCCTTCTGGCGCCGCCGAGCTATTTCAAGAATGTCGGTGACGACGGGTTGTTCGGCTGGTTCGGCGCCGTGTTCGCCGCGCTCGGTCCGCTGGCCCGCGGCATGCTGCTCTACAACATCCCCTCGGTCACGACGGTGCAGCTGTCGCTCGACCTGATCGGCCGGCTTCGCAAGGCGTATCCGGGCGTGGTCGCCGGGGTCAAGGATTCCGGTGGAGACTGGGGCTACAGCGAAGCGCTGCTCAAGACGCATGGCGACCTGATCATCCTCATCGGCGACGAACGGCATCTGGCGCCGGCGGTGCGGATCGGCGGCCAGGGCGCGATTTCCGGCATGGCCAATTTCGCCGCCGGCGAACTGCGCGCCATGATCGAGAGCAGACGCGACGACTCCCGCGTGGAAAGCTTCGTCCTGGAACTGCTCCGGCATCCGGTCATCCCGGCGGTGAAGGCCATGGTGGCGCGCCAAACCGGCGACGAACGCTGGCTGACGGTTCGGCCGCCGCTCGTGCCGGTAGCCTTGCAGGAACGGCAGCAGCTTGGCGCCGCTTACGACAGGCTGTTTGCGACACAGGCAGCCTGAACCGGGGAGGGCGCTGATCGGCATGGACGACACGAGCGAACCGGCAACCCTCAGGGAGAAGGCCTATGCCAGCTTCACGCGGCATCTGCTGGCCCGCGACCTCAGGCCCGGCCAGTTTGTTTCGCAGCGCGAGCTGGTCGCCTTCACTGGCCTGCCGCTCGGAGCCATCCGCGAGATTGTGCCGCGGCTCGAGGCCGAGGGGCTGCTGACCACCATACCGCAACGCGGCATGCAGATCGCGCATATCGACATCAGCCTGATCCGCGAGGCTTTCCAGTTCCGCCTGTTCATGGAGCGCGAGGCGGTCGCGCTGTTTGCCGTCAACGCGTCCGACGCCGAGATTGCGGGTCTCAGGCGCGAGCACGAGGACATGCTCGCCCAAGCGCTGGCGCAGACCCCGACCCCCGAAATGGAAGCCAAGGCCCAGAACATCGACTGGGCTATGCATGACACCTTCATCAGCGCGCTGGGCAACGAGATCATCGCCAAGGCCTATCTGGTAAATTCGGTGAAGATCCGGCTCATCCATCAGGAGCGGTTCCGCATCGACGGTCGCGTCGTGCCGGTCATGCGCGAGCATCTTGCGGTGATCGAGGCCCTGGAGAAACGCGATCCGCAGATGGCGGTCGAGGCGATCAGCCAGCACATCGACAATGCGCGCCGGCTGGCGCTGCAGATTTGAGGAAGCAGAACCGCGCCGCAATCGTCGTGGCGTAATCGACAACGACAACCGGGAGGAAGAAATGTCGTCCAATCCATTCAGTCCAACCAGAAGGCAGCTGCTCCAGGGAACCGCGGCTCTCGCCGCCACCGGCCTCGTCGGTCTTCGTCCGAGCTTCGCCGCGGGCGTCGACTGGAAGCGCTTTGCCGGCACGACGCTCGACGTCAACCTGGTCAAGAGCCCGCGCAGCGACACCATCCTGAAGAATCTCGCGGAGTTCGAGGAGCTGACCGGCATCAAGGTCAATGCCGAGGCGACACCCGAACAGCAGCAGCGCCAGAAGACGGTGATCGAGCTCAGTTCCGGCAAGCCGAGCTTCGACGTCGTGCATCTGAGCTACCATGTGCAGAAGCGCCAGTTCGAGAAGGGCGGCTGGCTGGCCGACATTTCCGGCTTCCTTGCCGATCCGGGCCTCACCGATCCAGGCCTGACCGAAAGCGACTTCGCCGAGGCGGGCATCCAGTTCGCCAAGGACGGCCAGGGCGTGCTGCGCTCGCTGCCATTCTCGGTCGACTACTGGATCCTCTATTGGAACAAGGAGTTGTTCGACGCCAAGGGTATAAAATATCCCGAGAGCTTCGAGCAGCTGGTGGCTGCCGCTGAAGCGCTGACGGATCCCTCAAGCAACACCTTCGGTTTCGTCGCACGCGGTCTCAAGAACGCCAACACGCCGGTGTGGACGTCTCTGATGCTCGGCTACGACATGACGCCGCTCGGCAGCGACGGCAAGCTGCGCACCACCTCGCCGGAGGCGATCGAGGCTGCCGCCCTCTATCAGCGGCTGATGACCAAGGCCGCGCCTCCCGGCGTCACCGGCTTCAACTGGGCCGAGGCGCAATCCGCCTTCCTGCAGGGCAAGATCGGCATGTGGTTCGATGGCGTGGGCTTCGCGCCGCCGATGGAAAATCCGGAAAAATCGCGCGTCGTCGGCAGGGTCGGCTATGGCGTCATGCCGAAGGGTCCCAAGGCGCATGCCGCGGGTACTTTCGGCGACGGCATCGGTGTCACGTCCGCCAGCGCGAAGAAGGAAGCGGCCTATCTGTTCTGCCAGTGGGCGGTCTCTCCGGCCATGGGCGCGCGCCTGCTGCAGGCCGGCGCCGGCGTGCCGTTCCGCAAGTCGGTGCTGGAAGACCCCAAGGTGCGCGAAGGCGTCACCATGCCGGCGAGCTGGCTGGATGCCGTGGTCGGCTCAGGCAATATCAGCCGGCTGGCGCTGCCGGTCATCATCCCGGTGACCGAGTTCCGCGACATCTATGGCGTGGCGCTGACCAACATGATTGCCGGCGCCGATCCCGCCGACGAACTGAAGAAGGCCACCGAGCAGTTCCAGCCGGTTCTCGACAGGAGCGAGCAAGGCTGATGTCCGCCATCGCCCCGGAACGCGCAGGGGTGACGACGCAAGCCGTCGAAGAGAGCCAGCCGATCCGGCTGGCTCCAAACTACTGGCCTTTCGTCATTCCTGCGCTCGTCGTCGTCGGCGCCGTGATCGTCTTCCCCTGGGCCTTCACGCTGTGGATGAGCGTCAACAGCTGGACGCTCGGCCAGTCGCGAAGCTTTGCCGGGATGGAAAATTATCTGCGCTTGGCGAGCGATCCGCGGTTTTGGGAATCGCTCTGGCATACCTTGATCTATACTTTCCTGTCGGTGGTCGCGCCGATGTTTTTCGGTACCGTCGCCGCGCTCATCTTCGACGCCAGGTTTGCCTTGCGCGGCCTGCTGCGCGGCGTCTTCGTGATGCCGATGATGGCCACGCCCGTCGCCGTGGCATTGGTCTGGACCATGATGTTCCATCCGCAGCTCGGCGTGCTCAACTATCTCTTGTCGCTAGTCGGCATTCCGGCGCAGGAGTGGATATTCAACGCCAACACCGTAATTCCTTCGCTGGTCGCGGTGGAGACCTGGCAGTGGACGCCGCTGGTGATGCTGATCGTGCTGGGTGGGCTGGCGTCAGTGCCGCGCGAGCCGTTCGAAAGCGCCGAGATCGACGGCGCCAATGCCTGGCAGCAGTTCCGCTACCTCACCTTGCCGATGATCGCGCCGTTTCTGATGATCGCGGTCATCATCCGCACGATCGATGCGCTCAAGAGCTTCGATATCATCTACGCGATGACCCAAGGTGGGCCGGGCACGGCATCGGAAACAATCAACATCTATCTCTACAACACCGCCTTCTCCTATTACGACATGGGCTACGGCTCGGCCATGGCGGTGGTGTTCTTCATCGTCATCGTGGCCCTGTCCTTCATCCTCCTGATGCTGCGCCAGCGCTCGCAATGGGTCGACACGGAGGGCAAATAGGTGAGCTCGCGGCTGCTCAACAAGATAGGCCTGTTCTTCGCGGCGCTGGTGCTGGTCTCGCCGGCGATCCTGTTCTTCCTCTGGATGATCTCGCTGTCGCTGAAGTTCGAGATCGACAACGGCGCCTATCCGCCGATCCTGATCCCGGAGCGCTTCGCCTGGTCGAACTACGCAAAGGTGTTCGAGGAGAACAATTTCCTGCTCTATCTGTGGAACTCGGTGCTGGTGACCGGCACGGCGACGCTGCTGGCGCTGCTGATCGGCGTGCCGGCCGGCTATGGCATCGCCAGGCTCAAGGCGGAACGCTCGGCGATCGTCATCATGATCGCCCGCATGACGCCCGGGCTTTCCTATCTCATCCCGCTGTTCCTCCTGTTTCAGTGGCTGGGCATCCTCGGCACGCTCTGGCCGCAGATCATCATCCATCTGGTGGTGACGGTGCCGATCGTGGTCTGGGTGATGATCGGCTATTTCGAGACGACGCCGATGGAATTGGAGGAGGCCGCCAACATCGACGGCGCCAGTTCGTGGCAGGTGTTTCGCCTGGTCGCGCTGCCGATCGCCAAGCCCGGCATCGTCGTCGCCTTCATCCTGTCGATCATCTTCTCGTGGAACAACTTCGTCTTCGGCGTGGTGCTCGCCAGCCGCGAGACGCGGACATTGCCGGTCGCGGTCTACAACATGCTGTCCTACGAGCAGGTGAGCTGGGGGCCGCTCGCCGCCGCCGCGCTGGTGGTGACGCTGCCGGTGCTGGTGCTGACCATGTTCGCGCAACGGCAGATCGTCGCCGGGCTGACCGCCGGCGCGGTCAAGGGTGGCTGAGCGCCTGATCCGCCCTCATTCTTTCGGAGATACGCAATGGCATCGGTAAGCATCAACAACGTGCAGAAGGCTTTCGGAGCCACTCGGATCATCCACGATGTCAGCGTCGATATCGCCGATGGCGAGTTCGTCATCCTGGTCGGACCGTCGGGCTGCGGAAAGTCGACGCTGCTGCGCATGATCGCGGGGCTGGAAACGATCTCGGCCGGAAAGATCGCAATCGGCGAGCGCACCGTGAACAACCTCAGGGCACGGGACCGCAACATCGCGATGGTGTTCCAGAACTACGCGCTCTACCCGCACATGACGGTGGCGGACAATATGGGCTTCGCGCTCAAGATCAAGAAAGCCGATCCGGCCGATAACGCGAGCCGGGTGAAGCGGGCAGCCGGTATTCTCGGCCTCGAGAAGCTGCTCGACCGCTATCCGCGCCAGCTTTCCGGCGGCCAGCGCCAGCGCGTCGCCATGGGCCGCGCCATCGTGCGCGACCCACAGGTGTTTCTGTTCGACGAGCCGCTCTCCAATCTCGACGCCAAATTGCGCGTGCAGATGCGCGGCGAGATCAAGGCGCTGCATCAGCGGCTCGGCACCACCACCATCTATGTCACGCACGACCAGATCGAGGCGATGACCATGGCCGACAAGATCGTCGTGCTGCATGACGGTCTGGTCGAGCAGATCGGCGCGCCGCTCGATCTCTACGACCGGCCGGCCAATCTGTTCGTTGCCGGCTTCATCGGCTCGCCCGCCATGAACTTCATCCACGGCCACATCGAGGAGGGCATCTTCCGCAGCGCCGGTGGGCTGACTTTGCCGCTGCCGCAAGGCCTCCGGCCGAGCGAGGCCGCGGGAAGGGAACTGGTCTACGGCATTCGTCCCGAGCATATCCGGGCGACCGGCCAGGGTCTCTCCGGCACAGTCACGCTCATGGAGGCGACCGGCTCGGAAATCTTCGCCACGGTCGACTGCGGCGGAGAGGTGATCTCCTGCCTTTTCCGTGAGCGGCTGGCACTGAAGCAAGGCGAGAACGTGCAGATCGAGATCGACCGCGCTTCGGCGCATCTGTTCGACGCCAAAACCGGCCGGCGCATCTGATTGCCCTGCCCGCGCTCTCACCGCGGCGGCCAGGGAGTGCTTGAGATTCGAGCGAACGGAAAGCAACGGGAGCCCAGTTGCAAGAAAATGCAACATGGGAGCATTGCAAAAGTCAGCCAACCATTTGATTTAGTTGGTGATCCCGACAGGAATCGAACCTGTGACCTACAGATTAGGAATCTGCCGCTCTATCCTACTGAGCTACGGGACCACGCGGCCCGACACATAAACGCTTCGGGCCGGTTCGCCAAGAGGCGTTACCGGCCGATCGGCGGCAATCGGCCGGGAAGGTCGCCTCCGTGCAAAGCGGTCAGGCGGCCAGCGCCGTCTCCGCCAACCTCACCCAATAGCTCATGCCGTGCGGGATGACCTCGTCGTTGAAGTCATAGGCCGGATGGTGAAGGCCGGCGGTGTCGCCGTTGCCGATGAAGATGAAGGCGCCGGGGCGCGCTTCCAGCATGTAGGAAAAATCCTCACCGCCCATCACCGGCTGGATGGCGCGGTGGACATTCGCGTCGCCGGCGACGCCGGCGGCAATATCGCTGGCGAAGGCCGTCTCTTCCGGATGGTTGAAAGTGACGGGATAGTTGGGGTCGTAGTCGACCTCGATCGTCGCGCCGAAGGCTGATGCCAGGCCAGCGCAAATGGCGCGGATTTTCTCTTCCGCTTTCCTGGCCACTTCCTTTTTCAGCGTGCGCACCGTGCCCGCGATCTCGGCTTTTTCCGGTATGACGTTGTAGGCATCGCCGGCATGGAATTTGGTCACCGACACGACGACGGCCTCGACCGGATCGGTGCTGCGTGAAGCAATGGTTTGCAAAGCGCTCACCAAGTGGCTGGTAATGACGATCGGGTCGATCGTGGCATGCGGCATCGCCGCATGGCCGCCATGCCCCTTGACGGTGATGGTGAATTCGGCGGTCGCCGCCATGATCGGGCCGGGCTTGATGGCGAACTCGCCGACGGGAAGGCCGGGCATGTTATGCATGCCGAACACCTTCGAGATGCCGAAGCGGTCCATCATGCCGTCCTTGACCATTTCGTTGCCGCCGCCGCCGCCTTCCTCGGCGGGCTGGAAGATCACCGCCACGGAGCCGACGAAATTGCGCGTTTCGGCGAGGTATTTGGCTGCGCCGAGCAGCATGGCGGTGTGGCCGTCATGGCCGCAGGCATGCATTTTGCCGGGAACGCTCGACGCGTAAGGCTTGCCGGTGATCTCGTTGATCGGCAAAGCGTCCATGTCGGCGCGCAGGCCGATGGCCGGACCCTCGCCCTTGCGGCCGCGGATGATGCCGACGACGCCGGTTTTGCCGAGGCCGGTCACAACCTCGTCGCAACCGAAAGCCTGCAGCTTGTCGGTGACGAAGGCGGCGGTCTGGAAAACGTCGAAGTTCAGTTCCGGCGTCTGGTGCAGATGGCGCCGCCAGCCCGCGACTTCTTCCTGCATTTCCGCGGCACGGTTGAGAATTGGCATAATCGTTCCATTTCTTTGTTGGGGCAGGCAATTCAGGGCCGCTGCCCGGCAAGTGTGATCGTCTGGCGCTTTGCCATTTTGACGTCACATAGGGTAAATAGCACCGCATAATGCGGCCCGGAGTCGAGGGTCGGTCCGCACTATGCTGGCCATCGCGCAGCGAAATCTTACGGAGCCAGCGGCAACTACGGCAAGAGGCGATTTCGGAATTGATCATGCGGCAAAGGCATTTCCTCAACCTATTGCTTGCGGGGGCGCTGGCGCTGCCGATGCTTTCCGGCACTGCGCGCGCCAATCCGGTGGTGCTGTTCGACCTGAATAGCGGCAAGGTGCTGGAGCATCAGGACGCCTTCAAGCGCTGGTATCCGGCCTCGCTGAGCAAGCTGATGACGGCCTATGTGGCGTTCCGAGCGATCGCCGCCGGCGAGGTGGCGCTCGATTCGCCGATCAAGGTGACGAAACATTCGGCCGGCGAGCCGCCGAGCAAGATGGGCTTCAAGCCCGGATCGGTCATGCGGCTCGACAATGCGCTGAAGATGATGCTGGTCAAGTCGGCCAACGACATCGCCATGGCCGTCGGCGAGAACATCGGCGGATCGCAGGCCGCCTTCGCCGACCGCATGAATGCCGAGGCCGCCAGGCTCGGCATGGTCGGAACGCATTTCGTCAACCCGAATGGGCTGTTCTCGCCCGACCAGTACACGACCGCGCGCGACCTCGCCGTCCTGGTGACGGCGCTTCGCAACGACTTCCCGCAATATGCGCCGTGGTTCTCCATCGAGGGTCTTGCCGTGGGAAAGAAGGCGATCCCGAACTACAATCTGCTGATCGGGCGCTATCCCGGCGCCGACGGTATGAAAACCGGCTTCGTCTGCTCCTCGGGCTTCAACATGATCGGTTCGGCGACGCGCGATGGCCGCACACTGGTTGCCGTGGTGCTCGGCGAAAAATCCGCCATCAGCCGCGCCGAAGCGGCGGCGAAGCTGCTCGACCAGGGTTTTGACGCGCCGGCGGCCGGGTCGACGACGCTCGCGGCGCTCAAGCCCTATGGCGACACGCTGTCGCCCAACGACCTGCAGGACGAGATCTGCAAGAAGAAGCCGAAGGAACAGCAGTCCGAGGCGGCACCTGCCGTCGCCACCAAGGACAAGGCCAAATCGCCCTATCAGGTGAAACTCGATCACCCGACGCTGATCGCGGTCGGCCTTGGCGGCGCCACCGGACCGGCGCCCAAGGCGTTCGTCGACCAGACCGATCAGAACTATGCCGATGTGCCGCTGCCCAGCTGGCGGCCCGACAAGCCTCTGCCGGCCGGCGCCACACCTGCCGCAACTGCTGCCTCTGCAGCGCAGGGGATCAGCCGGCCAAGGCGGCAAACTCGCCATGACCGGGCGCAGCGGCTTTCCCATACCCGTCTCGGTGCTCACCGGCTTTCTCGGGGCCGGCAAGACGACGCTGCTCAACCGGTTGCTCAAGGATCCGGCGCTTGCCGACACGGCCGTCATCATCAACGAGTTCGGCGAGGTGGCGATCGACCATCTGCTCGTCGAGCAAGCCTCAGAGGGCATCATCCAGCTTTCCGACGGCTGCCTTTGCTGCACGGTGCGCGGCGAACTCGTCGATACGCTGGCCGACCTCGTCGACCGGCTGCAGACCGGACGCATCGCCAGGCTGGCGCGCGTCGTGGTCGAAACCACCGGCCTTGCCGATCCTGCACCGGTGCTGCAGTCGATCATGGCGCATCCGGCGCTGGTGCAGGCTTTCCGGCTCGACGGCGTCATCACGCTGGTCGACGGCGTCAACGGGGCGGCCACGCTCGATAACCATGTCGAAGCGGTGAAGCAGGCGGCCGTCGCCGACCGCATCGTGCTGACCAAGACCGATCTCGCCGAGGCAAGCGACGTCGAGGCCCTGCGGGCGCGACTTCATCAGATAAATCCGAGCGCGGTCCTGCTCGACCTCAATGGTCCCGCTACCGGGGCAGCGTCGCTTTTCGATTGCGGCCTCTACAATCCCGAGACCAAGAGCGCCGACGTGCGGCGCTGGCTCGGAGAGGAGGCGGCGCATCATCATCATCACCATGATGACGGTCATGAACACGGCTCCCATCATCATGATCACCGCCACGACGGCCGCGTGCGCTCCCACTCGCTCGTCCATGACGGGCCGGTGCCGTTCTCGGCGATCGAGATGTTCCTCGATTTGTTGCGCTCGACGCATGGCGAG
The DNA here is from genome assembly GCF_003952605.1 of Mesorhizobium sp. M1A.F.Ca.IN.022.06.1.1. NCBI lineage: Bacteria > Pseudomonadati > Pseudomonadota > Alphaproteobacteria > Hyphomicrobiales > Phyllobacteriaceae > Mesorhizobium > Mesorhizobium sp. M1A.F.Ca.IN.022.06.1.1. The sequence continues at coordinate 3,743,822 of NZ_CP034455.1, forward strand.
AAACTGCTGCGCATGAAGGGCGTCATCGAACTTCAGGAGGATCCGTCGCGGCCGCTGGTGATCCACGGCGTGCAGAAGATCCTGCATCCGCCGGCCAGGCTACCGTCATGGCCGGACGGACAGCGCGGCACGCGGCTGGTGCTGATCACGCTCGACATGCCGGAAGATTATGTCCAGCGGCTGTTTTCCGCCTTCACCAACAAGCCGTCGATCGACACGCCCGACCGGGCGGCGCTCGAGGCCAATCCGCTGGCGATCGCCGGGCTGTAGCTGCAGAGGTCCGATTGGCCTATGCCGCGCCGCCGCGCTCGACCAGGAAGCGATGGCCGCCGTCGACCGCCGCCGTCTCGATCAATTGGTGGCCGGCATCGGCGCAGAAGGCCGGAATGTCGATCACGGCCAGCGGGTCGGTGGTTTCCAGCCACAGACGGCTGCCAGGCCGCATCGCGGCCAGACGCTTGCGCGCCTTCAGCACCGGCAGCGGGCAGTTCAGCCCCTTCAGATCGTAGGTAGCGGCGGATCCGGCCAAGATCGAGAAATCTCAGCCGCCGAACATGCCGAGCAGTTTCTTCTTCAGCTTCGAGACCGTGCCTTCGTCGGCACTTGCCGCCTGCTGCGTTTCCGGCGCCGGTTGCGCGGAAGCCGCCTCGACGCCCGCGGTGACCACCGGCTGCTGAGCCGCCTGCTTGGCGGCTTCCTTTTCGGCCAGAGCCTGCGCCTTGGCGGCTGCCTTTTCAGCCTGCGCTTGCGCCTTCGCGGCCTTGGCCGCCTCGATCGCCGCAAGCCGCTGCTCCTCGGCCTTGCGCTTGGCCTCCTTCTCCGCGTCGAGCGCGGCCATCTTGCGGCCGAGCGGGGAATCGATGCGGCCCATGCGCGTCGTCTCGGTTACCGAGCCGTCGGCATTCATCGACGGCGGGTCGATCGGCACGCGCTCGCCGCGGGCGCGGCGCTTGGACCAGTCGGAAACGATGCTGGCTTCCTTGATGCCGGCGATGGCCGGCTTAGGCGGTAGTATGCTTCCCTTGACCGCGGCGTTGAACGCGGCGTCGTAGCGCTTTTCGTAGTCGGCGTAGGCCGTTTTCAACGAATCAGGCTGCGTCATTGCCGGGCAGGGGCCTGTCGGGTCGAAAGTGGCGCCTTCGGGCGCTGCCTGATTGAAGACGTAGCGCTTCTCGCAGACGTCGACTTTCGGCGGCACCTTGGTGATCTCGAAATTGTCGTAGCCGACCTTCAGCATCTTCCAGAACTCGTAGTTCGGGTCGTTGCGGTAGCGCGCCATGTTGGCGGCGGTCATGCGGAACGGGAAGGCCTGGATCTGGAACTCGGTCTGGCCGCCCTGGAAGGCATCGCGGCCGAAAGCATAGATCTGCTCGATCTGGGCATCGGTCATCGAATAGCAGCCGGACGAGGAGCAGGCGCCGTGCACCATCAAATTGGAGCCGGTGCGGCCGTTGGCCCTGTCATAGGCGTTGGGATAGCCGATGTTGAAGGACAGATGGTAGTTCGAGCGCGGGTTCATCTGCGACGGACGCACCGTGTAGAAGCCTTCCGGCGCCTGGCGGTCGCCCTCGGTGTATTTGGGGCCGAGCTTGCCCGACCATTTGCAGATGTCGTAGCTGGCGACGAGATCGTAGCGGCCGTTGGTCTTGGCCTTCCAGATCTCCAGCTTGCCTTCTTCCTTGAAGATGCGCGCCATCACCGAGGAGGTGCGCACCATACCCTTGGCCTTCATGTCGGCGAGGATCTTATCCGGCAGGGGCTTGTTGGCCTCCGGCGCAAAATCCTTCATCGACGAATCATTGCAGCCGGCGATGCCTATCGCGGCGACAAGGACTCCGGTGCGGGCAAGCTTGGCAAACATCGATACGGCTTTGTCTTTTCTCTCAGGCCAACGGCCTCGGCATGGCCGGCCCGCAGGCTCAACACCAATGGACCGTAAGCCCGTTAACCTTGAAAATTCCTTACCGCAAGCAATAGCCAACCCCTCGCGGATATTTTCATTGAGCCGAATGCGGCGGCATTTTTGTGGCGAAATTGTTAATCGCCGCCATAGTTGCGGCGAACGGCCGAATTAAACGGGTGGCGCTGGGGCAGACTCACGTGCTTTGTTTTCATGCATGTCGTTTTCGCAAAACCACTGCACAGTTTTGCGCGACATGCATCAAAGGCTGCGGCCCATCGCTAAATATTTCTCGCGGCGCTGCTCGCGGAAATCGGTGTTGGCGCCGGCGAAGTCCTTCATCGTCTTGGCGATCAGGTCGCCGGTGGCGGCAATCACCGTTTCCGGCGCACGCTGGGCGCCGCCCATCGGCTCGGGAACGATGGCATCGATGATCTTCATTTCGAGAAGATCCTGGGCGGTGATCTTCATGTTGGTCGCCGCGTCCTTGGAACGGGTGGTGTCGCGCCAAAGAATAGAGGCCGCGCCCTCGGGCGAGATCACCGAATAGATGGCATGCTCAAGCATGTAGACGCGGTTGGCGGTGGCGATCGCGATGGCGCCGCCGGAGCCGCCTTCGCCGATGACCACCGAGATCGACGGCACTTTGAGCGCTAGGCAGGCTGAGGTCGAGCGCGCAATGGCCTCGGCCTGACCGCGTTCCTCGGCGCCGACGCCGGGATAGGCGCCGGCGGTGTCGACCAGCGTCAAAAGCGGGATCTTGAAGCGGTCGGCAAGCTCCATCAGCCGAACCGCCTTGCGGTATCCCTCGGGCCGTACCGAACCAAAATTGTGCTTGATGCGGCTTGCCGTGTCGGAGCCCTTCTCTTGGCCGATCACCGCCACCGGCTCGCCGCGGAAACGGGCAAAACCGCCGACGATCGCCTGGTCGTCGCCGAAATTGCGGTCACCGGCCAACGGCGTGAAATCGCTGAACAAGCCCTTGATGTAGTCGAGGCAGTGCGGCCGGTCCGGATGGCGGGCCACCTGGACCTTCTGCCAAGGGGTGAGCGCCTTGTAGAGATCGCGCAGCGCATCGCGCGAACGCTTCTCCAGCCTGCCGATCTCGTCGGCGACATCGACCGCCTCGCCGTTCTCCGCGAGCTTCTTCAGCTCAAGGATCTTGAGTTCCAGATCCTGCACCGGCTTTTCGAAATCGAGGTAATTATACATGCTGGGGCGGACCGATCCGTCGGAAGGCAATGGCTGGCGGAACCCTGGAAATGCTGGCTCCGGGCGGTGGAACGTCGCCCTCACATAGCGGTATGAAGCCTAGTCGGCAAGCGGATGATGATCGTTGACCAGCCGCACCAGCCGCTCCTCCAGCACATGAGTGTAGATCTGCGTGGTGGAGATATCGGCGTGGCCAAGCAGTTGCTGCACGGCCCTGAGATCCGCACCGTTCTGCAGGAGGTGGCTGGCGAAGGCGTGGCGCAGGACATGCGGCGAGATCTTGGTCGAGGCGATGCCGGCCCGCGCCGCCAAGCCTTTGAGATCGCGTGCGAAAACCTGCCGGGAGAGATGACCGCTGTCGGAAGAGGCTGGGAACAGGAACGGGCTGTCGGCGTAGGCCGGCACCCCCGCCCTGGCGGCAAGCCACGCCCGCATCGCGGCGCGCGCCTTGGCCGACAGCGGCACCATGCGCTCCTTGTCGCCCTTGCCGCGCACCATGAAGAAACGGTCGTCGCGCAGCGCCACCGTCACCGGCAGACCGACAAGCTCGGAAACGCGCAGGCCCGTGGCATAGAGCACCTCGACCAGCGCGTGCAGGCGCAGCGCCGCCAACCGGTCGCCGTCGGGCGCGGCCCCGCCCGCCTCCTCGGCCGCGCGGTCGACCAGGCGGCCCGTCTCAGCCTCGGTCATGGTCTTCGGCAGCGGCCGGCCCTTCTTCGGGCTGTCCAGCGTGCCGGTCGGGTCGTCGCCGCGCAGGCCCTCGGCATAGAGGAATTTGAAGAATTGGCGGATCGCCGACAATTTGCGCGCCTGCGAGGTCGGCGCGAAGCCACGCGCCGCGATGTCGTCCAGATAGGCGCGGATGTCGGCGGCTGCCGCTCCGGCCAGGCCGCCACCGATAGCTTCGGAGGCGTCTTCGAGGTCGCGTCGGTAGGAGGAAAGCGTGTTCTCGGCCGCACCCCGCTCGGCGCTCATCATCTCCAGAAAGGCTTCGATGCGGGCCGCGCTGTTCATTTGGCCGGGTCAGTTCTTCTTCGGATTGAGCTTTTCCGCGGGAATGCGCACGCTCATTTCGGCCTTTTTCGGCTCCACGAACATCGCCAGCGCGAACATCGCGCCATAAGCGACGCCTGCAAGAACCGCCAGCGTCACGACAAAGCGAAACAATGTCGGCATTCAGTCTTCGCCCGTCTTCTTGTTCTGCGATTCCAAACCCTGTGCCCTTATGGGACGCCATTCCGGCCAATTCAAGGACGAAGGGCTCGGGCAGAGGATTTGTCGAGGAAGCTTCTCGACGGAAGAGGGGCGATCTGGCCCGCCTGCGGCGGCCTGCTTGACGCAAACGGGCTTTTGATGTCGATACGGCGCAAAGAGGGTTCCGCATGAACGCGCTGCCAGCAAATCCGCCGGACGAAGGCCGTGTCGCGCTGCTCGAGCGGCTCGGCAGCCGCTCGATCGTCTTCGTCGGCCTGATGGGCGCCGGCAAGACCGCAATCGGCCGCAAGGTGGCGACAATGCTTTCCCTGCCCTTCATCGACAGCGACCAGGAGATCGAGAGCGTATCGCGCATGACCGTGCCGGAGCTGTTCGAGCGTTACGGCGAACCTGAGTTCCGGGCGCTGGAGCAGCGGGTCATCTTGCGTCTGCTCGAAAACGGCCCGCAGGTGCTTTCGACCGGCGGCGGCGCCTTCATGAACGCGCAGACGCGCGAGGCGATCGATGCGCATGGCGTCTCGGTCTGGCTGAAGGCCGATCTCGATCTCCTGATGGAGCGGGTTTCGAAGAAGCAGAACCGGCCGCTGTTGAAGAATCCGGATCCGCGCGGCGTGCTGGAGAAGCTGATGGGCGAGCGCTACCCGGTCTATGCCACCGCCGACCTCACGGTTTCGACCCGCGACGACCGCAAGGAAGTCATCGCCAGCGAGGTGGTATGCGCGCTTTGCGCTTACCTTGGGATCGCGCCAATCGCCACCAGTGACGACGAGGTGGAGCCTTGAGCCATAGCGAACCGGTGAAGGTCGAGGTCGGACTCGGCGACCGTGCCTATGACATACTTATCGGGCCCGGCCTGCTTTCCGGCTCAGGAACCGAAATCGCAGGCCGCCTTCCCGGCACGCGTGCGGCCATCGTCACCGACGAGAACGTCGCCGCAGCGCATCTCGAAACGCTGCAGGCCGGCCTGGAAAAAGGCGGCATCGAGGCCGCCGTCATCACCCTGCCGGCCGGTGAAAAGACCAAGAGCTTCACCCACCTCGAAGAGGTCGTCGACGGCGTGCTCGCCGCCAAGCTCGAACGGCGCGATGTCGTCGTGGCACTTGGCGGCGGCGTCATCGGCGACCTTGCCGGCTTCGCCGCCGGCATCGTGCGGCGCGGGATGAACTTCGTGCAGGTGCCGACATCGCTGCTGGCGCAGGTCGATTCTTCCGTCGGCGGCAAGACCGGCATCAACAGCGCGCGCGGCAAGAACCTTGTCGGGGTCTTCAACCAGCCAAAACTGGTGCTTGCCGATACCGGCGTGCTCGACACTTTGCCGATCCGCGAATTCCGCGCTGGCTATGCCGAGCTCGCCAAATACGGGCTGATCGACCGTCCCGGCTTCTTCGCCTGGCTGGAGGAGAACTGGCAAAAGGTGTTCGCCGGCGGCCCGGAACGGACCGAAGCCATCGCCGAGGCTTGCCGCGCCAAGGCCGATGTGGTCGCCCGCGACGAGTTCGAGACCGGCGACCGCGCGCTGCTCAATCTCGGCCACACATTCGGCCATGCGCTCGAAGCCGCCACGAATTATGACGGTGCCCGTCTCGTCCATGGGGAGGGGGTCGCCATCGGCATGGCGCTGGCGCACCGCTTCTCGGCGCGTCTCAATCTAGCGAGCCCGGACGACGCGGAGCGCGTCGAGGCGCACCTTCGCGCCGTCGGCCTGCCCTGGCGGATGGCCGACATAGCGGGCCAACTGCCGGATGCCGAGACGCTGCTTGGCTTCATCACCCAGGACAAGAAGGTGTCGCGCGGCGCGCTTACCTTCATCCTGACGCGCGGCGTCGGCCAGGCCTTTATCGCCAAGGACGTGCCGCCCTCCGAAGTGCTGTCCTTCCTCAAGGCGAGCCATCCCGGATGATCGACTTCGGCTGGATCGCCGCAGCCGTCCTTGCCGCCGTGATCGTGCTGGCGTTTCTCTTGCGCACGCGGCTCTTCGCGGCGCTCGGCTACAGTCTGCGGCCGATCGAACCGACGGAGCCCGAGCAGGATGAGCCGGACGAGAACGGCGACGAGACCCGCCGCAGCGGGCAGGCGCGCGAGGATCGCAACCGGCTGGGCGCGCTTTTCGAACTCGAGGAGCTCGAGGTTTCGGACGTGATGGTCCACCGCACCAACATGCGCTCGGTCAACGCCGACGATCCGCCGGAAATGGTGGTGCGCGAGATTCTGCAGAGCCCGCATACCCGCATGCCGCTCTGGAAAGGCTCGCTCGACAACATCGTCGGCGTGCTGCATGCCAAGGATCTGCTGCGGGCGCTCAACGAGGTGGGCAACGACTTTTCCAAGATCGACGTGACAAAGATCGCCTCGAAGCCATGGTTCGTGCCCGACACCACCACCTTGCAGGATCAGCTCAACGCCTTCCTGCGGCGCAAGGCGCATTTCGCCATCGTCGTCGACGAGTATGGCGAGATGGAAGGGCTGGTGACGCTGGAAGACATCATCGAGGAGATCGTCGGCGAGATCGCGGACGAGCACGATGTCGACATGCAAGGCGTCAAGCAGGAGGCCGACGGCTCGGTCGTCGTCGACGGCACGGTGGCGATTCGCGACCTCAATCGGGCGCTCGACTGGGATCTGCCGGATGAGGAGGCGACGACGATCGCCGGTCTGGTCATTCATGAGACGCAGACGATCCCAGACGAGAAGCAGGCCTTCACCTTTCACGGCAAGCGTTTCGTGGTGATGAAGCGCGACAAGAACCGCATAGCAAGGTTGAGGATCCGGCCCGCTGGCGAGGGTTAGGGTGTGCCGAGGTCAGACCCGCCTGCAGACGGCGGCTTCCTGCGTCTCGGAGGTCAAAGTTCCTTCGTCGAGCGCTCGCTGAGCACGGCGCCGGTTTCGGCATCCATTGCCGCCAGGCTAACGTCATAACCCCATAGGCTCCGGATGTGGCGCAAGGTCGCGTCGCGGCTTTCGTCCTCTAGCTGGATGCCGTCCTTGACCTTGTGCTGCAGCCGCAAATGCCGGTCTCCCAGAAGATCCACGTCGACCACCTGGATGTCGGGCCGGCTCGCCCCTACATCGTAGCTTCGGGCCAGCGCGGACCGTATCTTGCTGTAGCCGCGCTCATTATGGATCGAGGCGACCTCGTAATGCGGCTCGTCGGCGCCGTCGGCCAGCACGAAGAGCCGCCATTTCCGGATCAGAGCGGGGCTCAGATACTGGCGGATGAAGGATTCGTCACGGTGGTTGGCCCAGGCATCGAGCAAGGTGTCGCGCCAGTCGCCGCGGCCGGCGATGTCCGGAAACCAGTCGCGATCCTCTGCGGTCGGCTCGGTCGAGATGCGCTGGATGTCCTGCATCATGCCGAGGCCCAGCGCATAGGGATTGATCCCGGAATAACGCGGATCGTCATAGGCCGGCTGGAAAACCACGTTCGAATGGTTTCGCAAGATCTCGAGCATGGCGCCTTCGCTAATGCGGCCGCGATCGAAAAGCATGTTCATCAGGGTGTAGTGGACGAAAGTGGCGCAGCCTTCGTTCATCACCTGGGTTTGCCGCTGCGGGTAAAAATATTGCGCGATCACACGCACGATCCTGATGATCTCGCGCTGCCAGGGCTCAAGCACCAGGCTGTTCTTCTCGAGGAAGTAGAGCAGGTTCTCCTCGGGTAGATTGAGCGATTTCTTCCGCTCGGCCAAGCTTTCGTCCCCTGCCTCCGGCTTGTTCTTGTCCTGCGCGGTCGGCAGCGTGCGCCACAAATCATTGTAGGAACGCTCCTCATATTCGAGGCGCTCGCGAAGGCCTTCGCGCTGCTGTTCCGACGACAGCTTCGGCGGCCGATGGTAGCGGAACACGCCTTGCTCCATCAGCGCGTGGGCGGCATCGAGCACCGCCTCGACGGCCTGCAGTCCGTGCCGTTCCTCGCATCGGGCGATGTAGCCCTTGGCGAAGTCCAGATAGCTCAGGATGCCTCCGGCGTCCGTCCATTGCCGGAAGAGATGATTGTTTTTGAAGAAATGGTTGTGGCCAAGCGCGGCATGGGCGGTCACCAGGGCCTGCAAGGCCATGGTGTTTTCTTCCATGAGGTAGACGATGCAAGGGTTGGAGTTGATGACCAGTTCATAGGCCAGACCGCGCGCGCCCTTGCGGTAGAGAAGCTCGTTGTAGAGGAAATGCTTGCCGAACGACCAATGCCGATACATCAGCGGCATGCCGACCGAGGAATAGGCGTCGAGCATCTGCTCGGAGGAAATCACCTCCATCTGCACCGGATAGATGTCGAGGTGAAGCTCTTCGATCCCGATCGCCTCGATCTCGTCGTAGACCCGAGACAGTTTCGCAAAATCCCAGTCCGACCCGGAAAATAACAGTTCGGATTTGCGCGCCTGATTGACCATCGGCCTATGTCCCATCCGCTCGCGTTCTCACGCGCTCTTGCGCAGACTAGGCTGCCTTGCGAAGAGCTCGCGAAAGACCGGATAGATATCGGCGGGAGCCGCGATGCGCCTCATCTGGAAATTCGGCCACTTTCCGTCGACCGCGTTGTAGGCGCGCCAGAGCGACGTTCCGTTCTCGGTGGAGCCGAAAATGTGGCTTTCGCGTTCGTCGATGATTTCCACATAGGCGAAATACTGGCAGAGGCGCATGAGCTTGCGGTCGAGGAGTTCTATGCAGCGCTCGGAATCGGTGGCGAAGTTGTCGCCGTCGGAAGCCTGAGCGGCATAGATATTCCATTCCGCGACCGGATAGCGCTGCTCTATGATGCGGTGCATTTCCTCGAGCGCCGTCGAGACGACGGTACCGCCGCTCTCGGTGTGGTAGAAGAAGGTGTGCTCATCCACCTCCTTGGCCTCATGGGTGTGGCGGATGAAAACGATGTCCGTCCTTTCGTAGCGCCGCGTCAGGAACAGATGCAGCAGCACGAAAAACCGTTTGGCCAGATCCTTCTCGCGCTCTCCCATCGATCCCGACACGTCCATCAGGCAAAACATGACGGCGCTGGCATTCGGCACCGGTTGGGGGTCGAAGCGGTTGAACCGAATGTCGACCGGATCGACATAGGCGATCCGCCTGCGCCGGCGTTCAAGCCGATCAACTTCCTCGCGCAGAGCAGCGATGCGTTCGCGCGTTGCCTCGGTTGGCGGCTTCGCTTCCAACTCGGCGATCTGCGTTGAGATGGCGTCCAGCTCCGCCTGCTTGGGACGCCTGAGCGCGATGCGGCGGCCGTGGCTGTTTCGCATGGTGCGTCCGACATTGACGTTGGTCGGCGCCCCGCTTGCCGTGAAGCCCGCCCGTCTTGGCTTGAAGCTCAGTATCTGCTTGAGATTGAGCTTGACCAGATCGGGCAGTTCGAGATCTTCGAAGAAGAGGTCGAGCACTTCCTCGCGCGACAGCACGAAGCGAAAGTCGTCCTCGGATTGCTTGGTTCCCGGCGCCGAAGAGCCAGTGCCGCCGCCAGGCTTGGGTATCAGATCACCGGGACTGAACGATTTGTTGCCGGGCAGTATGTGCTGGCGCTGCCCACTATCCCTGGCGTCGCTGAAGGTCGGTTCGCTGGTGCCTTTGCGGGGCATCGGCACGGCATGCTCGCGGTCGACCTCGGCGATGCGGCCTGTCCGGACATGGTCGCGGATGCTGCGCTTGAGCTCTTCCCGGGCGCGCTTGAGGAAGCGCTGGCGATTGCTCAGGCTCTTGTCCTTCGGATTCAGGCGGCGGTCGATGAAGATCGGCATGCGAACCCTTCGGGCTTTGCTCAGCCAGCCTTGTTCACGCGCATGTACCAGTCGACCAGCCGGCGCACCTGCCGCTGAGTGTAGCCGCGCTCCACCATCCGCTGCACGAATTCGTTGTGCCGCTTCTCGGTGACGCTGTCCTGCTTGGAGCCGAAGCTGATCACCGGCAACAAATCCTCGACCTGACCGAACATGCGCTTCTCGATCACTTCGCGAAGCTTTTCATAGCTCGTCCAGGACGGATTGCGGCCATGGTTGCGCGCCCGGGCGCGCAAGGTGAACTTGACCACCTCGTTGCGGAAATCCTTGGGATTGGCGATGCCGGCCGGCTTTTCAACCTGCGACAATTCCTTGTCCAGGACCTCGCGATTGAGGATCTGGCCGGTATCGGGATCCTTGTAGTCCTGATCCTCGATCCAGGCATCGGCATAGGCGATGTAGCGGTCGAAAAGGTTCTGGCCGTACTCGCTGTACGATTCCAGGTAAGCCTTCTGGATCTCGTGGCCGATGAACTCGGCGTAGCGCGCTGCAAGTTCCGATTTGATGAACTCGAGGTACGCGGCTTCGGTTTCCTTCGGGAATTGCTCGCGTTTGATCGCCTCCTCGAGGATGTACATCAAGTGCACGGGATCGGCTGCGACCTCCTTGGTGTCGTAGTTGAAAGTCTGCGACAGAATCTTGAAGGCGAAGCGCGTGCTGACCCCGGTCATGCCTTCGTCGACGCCGGCGGCATCGCGATATTCCTGGACCGACTTCGCCTTCGGGTCGATCTCCTTGAGGTTCTCGCCGTCATAGGCGCGCATCTTGGTGTAGAGCGGCGAGTTCTCGTGCTCGGCAAGCCGGGTCGAGACGGTGAAACGGCTGAGGATGTCCAGCACTTCTGGCGCGCAGGGACTGTTCGCCAGATCGCTCTCGCGCAGAAGTTTCTCGTAAATCTGCCTCTCTTCGGTGATGCGAAGGCAGTACGGAACCTTGACCACGAGGATGCGGTCGAGGAAGGCCTCATTGTTCTTGTTGTTCTTGAATTGCTGCCATTCCGATTCGTTGGAATGGGCAACGACGATGCCCTGATAGGGGAAGGAGCCGAAATTCTCGGTGCCGTTGTAGCTGCCTTCCTGGGTTGCCGTCAGCAACGGATGCAGGACCTTGATTGGCGCCTTGAACATCTCGACGAACTCGAGCAGGCCCTGCGTCGTCCGGTTCAAGCCGCCGCTGTAGGAGTAGGCATCCGGATCGGATTGGCTGAAATGTTCCAACTGCCTGATGTCGACCTTGCCGACCAGAGCCGAGACATCCTGGTTGTTCTCGTCGCCGGGCTCGGTCTTGGCGATGGCGATCTGACGCAGACGCGATGGCGACAGCTTGACCACGCTGAATTTGGAAATGTCGCCGGACAGTTCGTCGAGCCGTTTGGCCGCCCAAGGCGAGATGAGCCCATTCAGGCGGCGGCGGGCTATCCCGTATTTGTCTTCCAGCAGATCGCCCATCCGATCGGGATGGAAAAGGCCAAGCGGCGATTCGAATATAGGGCTGATCTGGTTGCCAACCTTTAGCGTGTAGATCGGGCGCTGTTCCATAAGCTTCTTCAGCCGTTCGGCAAGCGAGGACTTGCCGCCGCCGACCGGCCCGAGCAGGTAAAGGATCTGCTTGCGCTCCTCGAGACCCTGCGAGGCATAACGGAAATATCCGGCGATGCGCTCGATCGTATCCTCCATTCCGTAGAAATCGGAGAAGGAGGGGTACACCTTGATGGTCCGGTTCGAGAAGATGCGCCCGAGCCGCTCATCCTTGCTGGTGTCGACCAGATTGGGCTCGCCGATGGCCTCGACCATTCGTTCGGGCGCCGAGGCATACATGGATTTGTCTTCGCGGCAGCCAAGCAGATACTGCTGGAGGCTCATCTCTTCCTGGGCCGCGTTGGAATATATCTCCGAAAACAGATCGAAGACGTCGGATTGGTTCTCTCGCATGATATTCTGCCCTCAGAGCCGCTCTGGTTGCCAGTCGGCCAGTCGGCTCGTCTCGTATTCAACTGCCGGAAAGCATTGTGGTTCCCTCATATGAGAGAGAGCGCCAGCAATCGGGCATTGACGACTCACAGCACCCGATGCGGACGGAATGCTCACCCATGATGATTAGGTGGTGATGGCCGGGAGAGCTTCAAGGAAAATCTTAGGTTTTCCACTCACATGTCGTGGTCGGGAACGTAGAGGCAGAAGGAATGCTGAGAATTCGCGTCGCCTCCGGGCTTACACTCGTGAAAGAACTCGTCACGCGAACGCCTGATCCGACGATCGGAGTAGGGAATGAGCTCTCCGGTGGAGAGCTGGTACCCATATTTCGTTTCCTTCACGTCGGCCGCGGGTGCTTGGTAGCAGTCCATTCCCGAGCAGCATGAGCTGTCATACTGCCAGCCCGTGGGCGCCTGATGCGCAGCCGCCGGAGCCGAAAGGAATAGCGCCAGCGCAATTGCCGGAAACAGGCGCAGAGGTTCCGAACGGCTTGTGCGCCGATTGGGCGGCGCGGATGGAGGTCGATACGTCTTCCTCATTGGTGGTCACCGTTCGGAAGCGTCGGCCGAGGGCATGGGTCCTTCGGTCCGACTAGCAATCCGCCCAGCATGGACGAGGCCAGGGCCGGGCCTGCATCAAACCGCCAGATCAGGCAAATGTTCCATGGTGCTTCCCCGGGCGGCGGAGCGCGCCGGCCCATGCAACCGCGGCCCACGATCGCGCGGCCCGGCTACGGGCAGGGGAACCAAAGTCGCCCTATTCGACGGCGGCGCCTATTGGCATATGGCGATTCAACCACCGCTTCGGGGAGAACGGCGATGCGCTGACTGCCGCCGTCATGGCTTTCCTGAAGGCGAGGGTCGCCTGAACGCGCCGGCACTCCTGAAACTGGATCACTTCAAAGTCGTTGACCGGACATTGCGGCATGAACACTTGTCGGCTCAATTGTCCGGGGACAATCGGACGAGAGGGAACGCGATGAATGGCGCCGATGTGCTTTGCGATGTGCTGCTGGCGAATGGCGTGAATGTCTGCTTTGCCAATCCCGGTACCTCGGAAATGCACTTCGTCGCCGCGCTCGACCGCAAGCCGGAGATGCGCTGCGTGCTCGGTCTTGCCGAGGGTGTGGTGACGGGTGCCGCCGACGGCTACGCCAGGATGACCGACCGCCCGGCCGCGACGCTGCTCCACACCGGCCCCGGATTGGCCAATGGCCTGGCCAACATCCACAATGCCCGGCGCGCCCGCGTGCCGATGATCAACATCGTCGGCGACCATGCCTCCTATCACCTGCCGCTCGACGCGCCGCTCACCAGCGACATTGAAGGTCTCGCCGCGCCGATGTCGAACTGGGTCCGCCGCATCGCCGGTCCGGCCGACGTCGCGCCGGCCGCGCAGGCGGCTTTTCGCGCTTCGCTGACGCCTCCCGGCATCGCTACGCTGATCCTGCCGGCGGATGCGGCGTGGGGAGAGGCCAGTCCGCTCCTGTCGGCCAAGGTAGAGCTTGCGGCGCCGCCTTCGGTCGATGCAGCTATCGTGCGCAAGATTGCCGGAGCCATTCGCGTCGCGCCCGGTCGCGTCGGCATGATCCTGCGTGGGCCGGCCGCGCGTGAGGATGCCTTGGAAATCGCCGGACAGATATCGGCGGTTTCGGATGTCCGGCTGTTCAGCGACGTTCTGATCGCCCGGATGCAGCGCGGCCGGGGCCGCGTTGCGCCTACCCGCGTTCCATATCCGATCGACTCCGCGCGCACCCTCCTTGCCGACATCGATCTCCTGATCCTCGTCGGAGCCAGTGAACCGGTGGCGTTCTTTGCCTATCCCGGAAAGCCGGGCCGGCTTGTGAGCGAAGACTGTGAAGTGATGTCGTTGGCCGAGCATGGCGAGAATTTGAAGGCGGCACTCGCTGCGCTTCGCGACGAACTGGGCATCAAACCGTCGCAGCCGGTGCCCGTCGCCACGGCCTTTCCCAATGAGCCGGCCCCGCGCGGCAACCTGACGGACGACGCGGTTGCACTTTCGGTAGCCCGGAAGCTGCCGGAGAATGCGGTCGTCTGCGACGAGGCCGTCACCTCGGCGCGGCGCTATTTTGCGCTCTCGGCCTTTGCCGCCCCGCACGATTACATGATGGGCACAGGCGGATCGATCGGCGGCGGCATTCCAATGGCGACTGGCGCGGCCATCGCCTGTCCTGGCCGCAAGGTGCTGAATCTGGAGGCGGACGGCAGCGGCATGTACACGGTGCAGGGATTATGGACCCAGTCGCGGGAAAAGCTCGACGTGGTGACGATCGTCTTTTCCAACCGGACCTACGCCATCCTGCACGGCGAGATGCGCAATGTCGGGGTGAACGCGATCGGCGAGAATGCCAGGCGAATGCTCGACCTTGATCAGCCGGCTCTGGACTGGGTTTCGCTGGCAGCCGGCATGGGGGTGGAAGCAGCCCGCGCTGACACATGCGAGCGCTTCGACGCGCTGCTCGACAGCGCGCTGTCGCGTCCGGGGCCGTTCCTCATCGAAGCGGTGATCTGAGCGGCCCCCCGGCCCGCCGAGCTTACCAGCGTGTCTTCTCACCAGGTGCTGCAGGCTCAATCGCCAGCGCGTGCACGCCGGCCTTCAATTCGTCGGCAAGGAGGCGATTGACGGCGCGGTGGCGCTCGATGCGGTTCATCCCGGCAAAATTCTGCGAGACGATACGGACGCGGAAATGGGTCTCGCCGGTGCCGTCGAAGACGGCCTCGTGGCCGTGCTCGACGTGGTGATGGCCGGCGTGAAGATGGCTTTCGTTGATGACGGTGAGCCTTTCCGGCGAAAATGCCGCCTTCAGCTTGTTTTCCATCGTCGACTGTATGGACATCGGGGCTTCCCTTCACCACATCTGCGGTACCGCCGCAAAATCTGTGCTTTCGACCGCTTTAGGCCGCGATTCAGCGGTTAGGGCGATCATCGGCGAAATGTCAATTCTTGTTTCGCGGTAGCGAACAGCCCATAAATGGGTGAGGATGAAACCGTATCCCAAATATTTCGAGAAGATTCGCATCCGGCCGGAAAAGGACGCGGAGCTGAAGTCGCGCGCGCCGATCTGCCAGTGGGACGGTTGCAGCGAGGCCGGTACGCATCGCGCGCCGGTCGGGCGCCTGAAGGAGGGCGAGTATTTCCGCTTCTGCTTTGAGCATGTGCGCGAATACAACAAGAGCTTCAACTACTTCTCGGGCGTGTCGGACAGCGAGATCGCCCGCTTCCAGAAAGAGGCGCTGACCGGACACCGGCCGACCTGGCGCATGGGCGCCAATGGCGGCGGCATGCGTTCGGCACCCGACTTCGCGCAGCAGCGCTCCGGGCGTGCAGGCTACTACAACCGCATGCGCGATCCCTTCAATCTGTTCGGCGGCGGAACGCGCGAAGTGCGCGAGCGCAAGGCAAAGCCGCTTGAGGCCAAGGCGCTGGAAACGCTTGGCCTTGATACAAAGGCGACTGGCAAGGATATCAAGGCGCGCTATAAGGAACTCGTGAAGCGCCACCATCCGGATGCGAATGGCGGCGACAGAGGTTCGGAAGACCGGTTCCGCGATGTGCTGCAGGCCTATCGCGTGCTCAAGCAAGCAGGATTGTGCTGAGCGACCCTACGGTCCATGTCGTTTTCCAACTTTCATAAGGTTGGAAAAGGCTCTAAGACCGCCCCCGAACAAAATCGATTGCCGGCGAAACGCGGCGTTTCGCCCGTGGAGACGTTGATAGAGATGAACAAGGTCGATCGCGACATCGCCAACCTGCCCGATACGACGGTGCCGGTGAAGGAGAAATTCGGCTTCGACTCCAAGATGGTGGTTCCGGCCTATTCGGCGGCGACCGAGCACGTGCCCGACATCGACCCGGACTATCTGTTCGACAAGGCAACGACCTTGGCGATCCTCGCCGGCTTCGCCTACAACCGCCGCGTCATGGTGTCGGGCTATCACGGCACCGGCAAGTCCACCCATATCGAGCAGGTCGCCGCGCGCCTGAACTGGCCCTGCGTGCGCGTCAATCTCGACAGCCATGTCAGCCGCATCGATCTCGTCGGCAAGGACGCCATCGTCGTCAAGGAAGGCCTGCAGGTCACGGAATTTCGCGACGGCATCCTGCCCTGGGCCTATCAGCACAACGTCGCGCTCTGCTTCGACGAGTACGATGCCGGACGCCCGGACGTGATGTTCGTCATCCAGCGCGTGCTGGAATCGTCGGGCCGGCTGACGCTGCTCGACCAGAGCCGCGTCATACGCCCGCATCCGGCCTTCCGGCTGTTCGCCACCGCCAACACGGTGGGTCTCGGCGACACCACCGGGCTCTATCACGGCACGCAGCAGATCAACCAGGCGCAGATGGACCGCTGGTCGATCGTCACAACGCTCAACTACCTGCCGCACGACAACGAGGTGTCGATCGTGCTGGCCAAGGCCAAGCACTATCGCGACAGCAAGGGCAAAGAGATCGTCAACAAGATGGTGCGCGTCGCCGACATGACGCGCTCGGCCTTCATCAATGGCGACCTGTCGACGGTGATGAGCCCGCGCACGGTCATCACCTGGGCCGAGAACGCCGAGATCTTCGGCGACATCGGCATGGCGTTCCGGCTCACCTTCCTCAACAAATGCGACGAGCTGGAGCGTTCGGTGGTCGCCGAATTCTACCAGCGCGCCTTCGGCGAGGATCTGCCGGAGAGCGCCGCCAACGTGGTGCTGGGGTAAGGCGCGTGCCGGAAGGCTTGGCCTTTCGGACCACAACGCGCAAGGAATGATCGATGGCGGGTCCGGGCGACAACACGCGCAACAAGCCGAAGAACGGGTCTGAAGCGGACAGCTTCAAGCGCGCCGTCACCGTCTGCATGCGCGCCGTCGCCGGCGACAAGGATCTCGAGGTCGGCTTCGCCAAGGACCGGCCGGCGCTGGCCGGCAACCGCGCCCGCCTGCCCGAACTGCCGAAAAAGGCTTCCCGGACCGACATCGCGATCACCCGCGGCATCGGCGATTCCATGGCGCTGAAGCGCGCCTGCCACGATCAGCGCATCCACAGCAAGCTGGCGCCGGAAGGCAAGCTCGCGCGGGCTATTTTCGATGCCGTCGAGCAGGCCCGCGTCGAGGCGATCGGCAGCCGCGCCATGCAGGGCGTGGCCGACAATATCGGCTCGATGCTCGAGGACAAATACGCCAGGGCAAACCTGGTCGACGTCAAGGACAAGGCCGACGCCCCGCTCGAGGAGGCGGTGGCGCTGATGGTGCGCGAAAAGCTCACCGGCCGCACCGTGCCGAAGAGCGGCGAGCGACTGGTCGATCTGTGGCGGCCCTGGGTCGAGGAAAAGGCCAGCAACGACCTCGACGGCCTGTCGTCCAGGCTCGATGACCAGCAAGCCTTCGCCCGCATCGTGCGCGACATGCTCGTCTCCATGGAGATGGCCGAGGAACTCGGCGACGACCAGGAGACGGAAGACTCGGAGGACAACGAGGAAAACGAGCAGCAGGGCGAGGAGCAGAGCGAGGAAGGCGGCGAGGACGATTCCGGCTCCGAACAGTCGCAGTCCGAGGACGCGGAGGCTTCGGCCGACGAGGAAGAGTCGGCCGAAACGGAGGCGACCGACGCCACATCGGACGATCTTTCCGACGAGGATGATTCCGACGCCGAGACGCCAGGCGAGGCGCGCCGCAACGAAAATCCCTTCCTCAACCTGCCTAAGGAAATCGACTACAAGGTCTTCACCACCGCCTTCGACGAGACGGTCGGGGCCGAGGACCTTTGCGAGGAAGAGGAGCTCGACCGGCTCCGCGCCTTCCTCGACAAGCAGCTCGCCAATCTCTCTGGCGTCGTCGGCCGCCTGGCAAACCGGCTGCAGCGCCGCCTGATGGCGCAGCAGAACCGTTCCTGGGATTTCGACCTGGAGGAGGGCTATCTCGATCCATCCAGGCTGGTGCGCGTCGTTATCGATCCGATGCAGCCGCTGTCCTTCAAGCAGGAGCGCGACACCAAGTTCCGCGACACGGTGGTGTCGCTGGTGCTCGACAATTCGGGCTCGATGCGCGGGCGGCCGATTACGGTTGCCGCGACTTGCGCCGACATCCTGGCGCGCACTCTGGAGCGCTGCGGGGTTTCGGTGGAAATCCTCGGCTTCACCACACGTGCGTGGAAAGGTGGGCAGGCACGCGAGAAGTGGCTGAAGGACGGCAAGCCGTCGAATCCGGGCCGGCTCAACGATCTGCGCCACATCATCTACAAGTCCGCCGACCATCCGTGGCGGCGCGCGCGCCGCAATCTCGGCCTGATGATGCGCGAGGGTCTGCTCAAGGAAAACATCGACGGCGAGGCGCTGCTTTGGGCGCACAACCGGCTGATCGGCCGGCCGGAACAGCGCAAGATCCTGATGATGATCTCGGACGGCGCGCCGGTCGACGATTCCACGCTCTCGGTCAACCCCGGCAACTATCTGGAGCGCCATTTGCGCGCGGTGATCGATCTCATCGAGACGCGCTCGCCGGTGGAGCTTTTAGCCATCGGCATCGGCCACGATGTCACGCGCTACTATCGCCGCGCCGTCACCATCGTCGATGCCGAAGAGCTGGCCGGCGCCATGACGGAGCAATTGGCATCGCTGTTCGGCGAGGAGAGCGCGCGCGACACGCGGCGCGGTGGTTTGAGGCGCGCCGGATGATCCTTTCGCGGGGCGGATTCCGGCGGACGGCTTTTGTTTGCGCGCTGGCCTGTTCGGCCGCCTCTCCGGTCTTCGCCGAGGGAGGCGCTGTGGTCGAGGCGATCGAAGTTTCAGCGCGGCCGATCACCGAGTTCCATATCGGCCGCGACCGGAAACAGTTCGGGTCGCTCGAGTTCGTCGGCGGGCTGGAGATGACCTCGCCGTCGCGCGATTTCGGCGCACTTTCGGCTTTCCGCTTCCTCAAATCAGGCAGCGATTTCATCAGCGTCACCGATACCGGCTTGTGGTTCTTCGGCACCATCACCCACGATGCCGACAAGCGCCCGTCGGGCGTGTCGAATTTCCGCATGCAGCAGATGGTCGACGCCTCGGGCCAGCCGATCGAGAAGAAATGGGAGGTCGACGCCGAAGGCCTCGCGGTCAAGGACGGTATCGCCACCGTCGGTTTCGAGCGCGACCAGCGCGTCGTCCAGTTCAAGGTCGAGCCGGACAATATGAAGGCGCCGTTCAAGACGCTCGACTATCTGGTCCCGGCGCGGGAGCTGCGCCAGAACCGCGGCTTCGAGACGGTCACACACGCCAACCCTTACGGCCAGCACGAGGGCGGCCTGGTCGTGGTGTCGGAAAAGAGCCTCGACAAGGCCGGCAACATCTATGCCGCCATCATCGAAGGACCGAGGAAGGGCGTCTTCACCGTCAAGCGCAACGGCAATTTCGACATCACCGACGGCGCCTTCCTGCCCGATGGCGACCTGCTGCTACTCGAACGCAGCTTCTCGATGGCGCGCGGGGTGAAGATGCGGCTGAGGCGTATCTATGGCGAGAGCATCGAGAAGGGCGCGGTCGCCGACGGCCCGGTGCTGATCGACGCCGATATGGGTTATCAGATCGACAATATGGAAGGGCTCGACGTCTGGACCCGCGACGACGGCGCGCTGATGGTGTCGCTGGTGTCGGACGACAATCAATCGATCCTGCAGCGGAACCTCTACCTGGAATTCATCCTGCACCAGGACTGAGCGGCGCTTGGTTTCGTTCAATTCGCAACGGAAATCCGCTGCGCATTTGTCCCGAAGTTGCCCACCTCAGCGGACTTTATAGATCTCGACCGGCTTGCTCGCCGTCGCGTCGTCCAGTTCCAGCCAATCGGGAACGTCCCGCTTCAGCAGCCTCGCGGCCAGGCCCTTGGGAGCTTGGGCGGCGAGCGAAAGCTCTTCCGAATTGCCGCGGCATATGGCGACCAGCCCGACATGCTCGCGCTCAATGATGGCGCGGGCGGCATCCGGCGTTCCCATGAAGGCGTCGAGCATGGCGAGATTGCCGCCGACATTGCGATGATAGGGGCCGGCCAACGCCCTATGGCCGGTAAACATCAGGATGGGGGAGCCGAGATTGGAGGACGCAAGCACCGCCGTTGCCGGCATGCCGGCCAGGTCGCTGAAGTCCGAGGCCTTGCCGCAGGTCAGCGCATGATCGGCATCGGAATTGATCTTTGCGGGTGCCTTTTGGACCACGGACTGCGCGGCGACGGCGACGCCGGCCCAGGTCGCATTGAGCGACACCAGCCATGCCGCCGCGATGCGGGTGGAGACGCGCCACGACTGCGCGGCGGTTGCCTGCAGGCGAACCCCGGCGATCCAGGTCGAGAGCGGCAGCACCGCGAAGGCAACCGAGAAGGTCGAGCCGCGCACCTGCCATAGGCTGACGGCGAAAGCGACGATCAGCAGCACGGCGGTAAGGGCTTCCTCGCGGCGCAGGCGGCGGCTGCGCAGCTGAAGGCCAATCAACAGGATTGCGATGAAGGGCGTCACATAACGCGCCGCCATCAGCTTCGGCTCGTTGACGGCCACGCTGAGGAAGGGCTGCGCCTCAACGACGTCGTTCAGCCAATAGGTGCGAATGCGCTCATCCATGCCGGCATAGGGCGATGCCAGGCATTGCGGGAAGAACAGGAGCGCAACGGCCTCAATTGCAACGGCCAACGCGGACATTGAGAGGAACCGCCTCTTAGCCGTCGACTGTCCGGGTAGACCCGCAATCGCCGCCAGTCCAAAGCCCGACAGCGCCGCGATGACGAACTGGAAAGCCGAGAAGGCGTCGCACTCGGCCACGCCCCAGGCCGACGGCGGTATGGTGGCAACGAGAACCACCAAAGCTATCGCGGCAAATCCGATGCCGAAGCCGCGCGCGGTCTGGCGTTCCCTTTCATCGAAGATGAAGAGCACGGCGGCGCAGGCGCCAAGTGCGGCCACATAAGGCGCCGTCTCCATGCCGACGGCAAGGGTGAGGCCTGCGCACAGGCCGGACAGAAGAGCGGCTGACCGCCGGAAGGGAGCCTCAGTCATAAGCCAGAGACTGGCTGCCGTGAGCAGGAGCTGGACGTTGTGGTGGTCAAGCGTGCCAGGGTGGAAGATGCCGATAAAGAACAGCGCCGCAGTGGACAGGACCAGCGCAGGCATCGCCACGTCCGTACCGGCGAGACGCCGGGAGGCGCGCAGGATGACGAATATGGTGAGCCCATATAGGGAAAGCGGCCAGATGATCTGCGCTGCCTTTTCAGCGGCAGCCGTGCTGGCGCCCAGGGCCTGGAAGGTGAAGATGATCAGCGCGATCGGGGTGTCGACCAGCCGCGACCAGTGCATGACGAAGCCGCCGGTCAGGCCCATCCTGTATTGATGAAGATCGAACCAGCCCTGTCCAGCCAAGAGGTCGCGAACTTCGACCAGCCTCAGCATGCTGTCATTGTCGGCGCCAAGGTCCGCGATCGTTGGGAAGCCGGAGATCGCATTGAGCCCCAGCACGAGCAGCGTCGCGCAGAGCGCAAGCAGAAGGTCATGTTTCCAACCGGTGCCCTGGATGGTCATGCTGATGGCAATGTCCTGGATCATTTTGGCGATCCTGCACCAATGGCCGTAACAAAGCGTAAAGCCGCGAAGGGCCGCTTCAAGGGTCAGGCGATGGCCGGCTGGCTCCAGCGGGCGGCAAGCAGCCGGTAGGGGATCAGTGCCACCACCGCGATGATCAGTTTGACCGAGAGATCGCCAAGCGCCCAGGACACCCAGCGCATGGTTTCGACAGGCATCACGCCCATCAGCGGTGCCGTCTCCAGCGCGAAGCCGTCGTTCGGCCCGACAAAGGCGAAGGCGGCGGAGAAGCCGACGCCGAAGAACACCACCGTGTCGAAGACAGAGCCGACCAGCGTGCCGACGATCGGCGCGCGCCACCAGCTTTGCCGGCGCAGACGATTGAACACGGTCACGTCGAGCAGTTGTGCGGCGAGGAAGGCGGCGCCGGACGCGGCCGCGATTCGCACCAGCCGGTCAGCGGCGGTCTCGAACGCGATCAGACCGTGGCGGAACAGGAAGGGCGGAACGAGGATCGAGCAGACGACCGCCGTCATGAAGCCGACGAAGACCACTTTGCGCGCCACAGCGGGGCCGTAGCGACGATTGGCAAGATCGGTGACCAGGAAGGAGAAAGGATAGGTGAAGGCGCCCCAGGTGAGCAGGTCGGCCAGCGACAGGCCGCCGATCTGGCCCTGCATCGGGAACTGGACAAGGATGTTGGACGCCACGACGACAAGCGCCATGGCGGCCACGAAAGGCAGGTATCGTGAAAGGAAGTTCATTTTTTTATCCTGGGTAATGGAACCAGCCGAGCGTCATGACGGCGCTCACTGTCCGAGCACCAGTTTGGAGCCGGTGCTCGAGGCGGTCGTCCCCCGCATGAAAAGAGAGCTTTAGGCGGCCGACTGCTCGGCGAGCTTTTTCGCGATCTGCTTCTTCAGCAGGCGAGCGCGCTGCGACAGCTCCTTGGCGTCGGCCTTGGCCAGGAACGCGTCGAGGCCGCCGCGATGCTCGACCGAACGCAGCGCGTTGGCCGAAATGCGCAGGCGAACGTTCTGGTTCAGCACTTCGGAAATCAGCGTCACATTGACCAGGTTGGGCAGGAAGCGACGCTTGGTCTTGTTGTTGGCATGGCTCACATTGTGGCCGGTCTGGACTGCCTTGGCAGTGAGCTCGCAGGTGCGGGACATCTTGTCTAACCTTCAGTTCTAAACCTGCCAAACCATTCTGCCCGCGCCAGGCGGCGCGCGGTCTCGGTCAGGCGGCCTTTGGAAAAGTTGGCGTTCCATAGTTGCATTTCGCCACCACGTCAAGCTCCGGCACCTACGCGGCGGCCAAGCTCGCTCCATATAAAGGCCGGAATTCGTCGTATAAGCCCTGCGCGAAGGGATTGCCAGGCTGGAACCGTTGCGTTTCCGCCAGTATCAAGGACCTGCCGCCGCCATGCTTCGCCCCTCCCAAGCCCTTGCCGCGCTGCTCGCCGTCGCTGTGCCTACAACCGCCTTCGCTGCTGCCTCGCCGCAGTCCTTCAAGGGCGAATACACCGTGTCGTTCCTGGGCCTTTCGGTCGCCAGGGCAACGTTTTCCAGCCGTTACGACGGCGACACCTATGCCATCAATGGCACCGTCTCGGCCGCCGGCATCGCCAAGCTGTTCGACGATACGAAAGGCACGATCTCGTCGAAGGGTACGATTTCGGGCCAGCAGATGCGGCCGCGGGCCTTCCGGGCCGACTATACTTCCGGCAAGAAGGCATCGGTGGTCGACATACGCTTCGCCGATGGCGACGTCTCCTCGACGAAGGTCGTTCCGGAGCCCGGCAAGCGCGATCCCAAGAATTGGGTGCCGGTCGGCTCCGGCGACCTGAAATCGGTGGTCGATCCGATGGCCGCGACCGTCGTCCATGCCGACAGCCTGGACAAGGTCTGCGGGCGGACCGTCAAATTCTACGATGGCGAGATGCGCGCCAACCTGTCGCTGACCTATGCCTCGAAAGGCTCGATCTCGGTGCCGGGCTACAAGGGCGACACCGTGACCTGCAAGATGGGCTTCGAGCCGGTGGCGGGCTATCGCAAGGGCCGCAAGGCGCTGGACTTCCTGAAGAACAAAAGCCGCATGATGGTGACATTTGCACCCGTCGGCCAATCCGGCGTATATGCGCCGATCCGCGCCACGGTCGGGACCCAGATCGGCCCGCTGACCATCAGCGCAAGACGGTTCGAAGCAGCCGAATAGTTAGGCGCCACGGCGCGCCGCCGGGGATGGGGCATGGGGCGCGCAACACTGATCGGTTTCTCGGCGGACGCCCTGTGGGCGCTGTTTGCACTGCTCACCAAAGCCTCGGGGCTGCGCAAGCCGGCGACCGGCGGAGCGCGCGCATGATGCCGTTTCCGGGCGGCATCGACGCCAATCCCAATGCGACGCTTTTGTTCTCGATCGCCGCCGCCGCGATTTACGTCCTTGCGCTCGAGCTGCCGCCACGCCTCGCCCGTTCCGCCGCCAAGACGCTGGCCGTGGCCTTGTTGGCGGCGCTCGCCGTCATGCAGGGCAGTCCGCCGCTGCTCGTCGCAGCGCTGGCGCTCAGCGCCGCCGGCGACGCGTTCCTCTCCCAAGACGGTGAAAAAGCCTTTCTTGCAGGGCTGGCGAGCTTTCTTGCCGCACATGTCGCATATGTCGCCTTGTTCCTGAACGC
Source organism: Mesorhizobium sp. M1A.F.Ca.IN.022.06.1.1 (assembly GCF_003952605.1). Taxonomy (NCBI): domain Bacteria; kingdom Pseudomonadati; phylum Pseudomonadota; class Alphaproteobacteria; order Hyphomicrobiales; family Phyllobacteriaceae; genus Mesorhizobium; species Mesorhizobium sp. M1A.F.Ca.IN.022.06.1.1. The sequence continues at coordinate 3,768,098 of NZ_CP034455.1, forward strand.
CGGTGGCGGAATCGGCCTGCTCACCGCCGAGTCCTGGCGCGGCGCCATTGCGCTGGCGCTGGCGGTTTTCGTTATCACGATGCTGGCCGCGCTTTGGCGGCGCGTCGGAGCTGCCCTGCGCGTTCCGGTCGCCGTCTATGCCGGGGCGATCCTCGCCATGGGTGTTTCGGCGCTCACGACCTTTCATCCCTGGGTCATCGCCGGAGCCGTGCTGTTCATCATATCGGACGGGCTGCTGGCGGCAGAGCGCTTCCTGCTGGCCGCGAGCTCGCCGCATCGCGTCTGGATGCGCTACGCGGTCTGGGTGCTCTATTATGCGGCCCAGTTGGCGATCACGCTTGGTTTCCTGCTGGCCTAGGCTGTTTTCGGCTGCCAGTCCGGCTCGGCCAGCTCGAAGGCGGCGAAATCGAAGCCCGGTGCCACCGTGCAGCCGACCAGCGTCCATCCGCCGAGGCTGCGCGCCGACTGCCAACAGCCGGCCGGGACCACGATCTGCGGCCGCTCGCCGGCGGAAAGTGCCGCGCCCAATAGATGTTCGACGACGGTGCCGGAGCCTTCTTCGTGCGTGGCGAGAGCCAGCGACGCGCCGGCATAGAAATGCCAGACCTCGGCCGCGTCCCTGACCCGGTGCCAGGCCGAACGCTGGCCTTGCTCCAAAAGGAAATAGATCGCGGTCGAATGGCCGCGCGTGCCACCCTCCGCGTCGCGAAACGTCTCGGCATACCAGCCGCCCTCGGGGTGCGGCTCGAGGCCGAGCGCGGCGATGATTTCGGCGGCGCTGGTCATAAAGGAGCGCTCAGAAGTTATCCTTGCGCTTGCGGATCTCGGCGAACACGTCCGTATCGCTCGCCCTCTCCATGCCGAGATGTCTGCGGATCGCCGGGTCGTGCCAGCGCAGGAACGGATTGGTCGACAGTTCCTCGCCGATCGTCGTCGGCAGGGTCGGCTTATTGTCGGCGCGCAGCTTCTCGATCCTGGCGGCGCGCTCTTTCAATGCTGAATTGCTGGGGTCGACGGTCAGGGCGAAGCGCGCGTTGGCCAATGTGTATTCGTGGCCGCAATAGATGACGGTCTCGGCCGGAAGGGCGGCAAGTTTCTTCAGCGAATCGTGCATAACCGGCGGCTTGCATTCGAAGAGCCGACCGCAGCCCAGCGCAAACAGCGTGTCGGCGGTGAAGGCCACTTTCGAGGCCGGCAAATGGTAAGAGACATGGCCGGCGGTATGGCCGGGCGTCTCGATGACCTCGATCTTTTCCTCGCCGAGGCGGATGACGGAACCCTGGCTGACCGTCTCGTCGATGCCGGGGATCTTCGCCTGTTCCGCTTCCGGTCCGACGATGGTGAGCTTGAAGCGCTCCTTCAGGGCCAGATTGGCCTCGACATGGTCGCCATGATGATGCGTGGTCAGGATCATCGTCGGGGTCCAGCCGGTGCGCTTGATCGCAGCCAGGATCGGCGCTTCTTCCGGGGCGTCGATGATCGCCGTCTGCCCGCTTCTGGCGTCATGCACCAGAACGCCGAAATTGTCGGTACGGCACATGAACTGTTCGATTTCGACCGGCATCTCGTCGCTCTCCGTTATGGCCGCAGACATAGGGCGCCCGGCCGCGGATGTCATCCGCCTTTGTTGAACTCGCCGGATATCGCGGCTACCGTCCGGCGCATGCATTCCGATATCGTCGATCTCCGGTCCTTCTATTCGACCACGCTCGGGCGCCTCGCCGAGCGCGCGATCACCATGTCGCTGTCGTCGATATGGGCGCCCGTTCCGAACGAGCGCCTAGTCGGTCTCGGCTACACGCTGCCGTGGCTGGAGCGGTTCGGCGCCGATGCCGAGCGCGTCTTTGCCTTCATGCCGGCGACGCAAGGGGCGGTGGTCTGGCCGGCGACGGGGCCGACGGCGACGGCGCTGGTCTTCGACGAGGAGCTGCCGCTGGTCGATTCCTGCATCGACCGCATGCTGCTCGTCCACTCGCTCGAACATGTCGAAAATCCGCGCGAGACGCTGAACGAGATCTGGCGCGTGCTGTCGCCGGCGGGCAGGGTCGTCATCGTCGTGCCCAACCGGCGCGGCGTCTGGGCGCGTTTCGAGCACACGCCCTTCGGCAACGGCCGGCCGTTCTCGCGCGGCCAGCTCACCGAATTGCTACGCGAGGCCAATTTCACGCCGGCCGCATGGTCAGACGCGCTGTTCTTCCCGCCATCGCCGCGGCGCTCCATGATGCAGTTCCACAACGTGCTGGAGCGAGCCGGCCGGCGGCTCTGGCCGATCTTTTCCGGGGTCATCGTCGTCGAGGCGCAGAAGCGGCTCTACCAGGGCGTGCCTGTCGCGCAGCGCGCGTCGCGCCGCGTCTTCGTGCCGGTGTTCTCGCCGCAGGGCGCAACGACGCTCGGACGTCGGGCCGACGACCCGGTGCCGCGGGCGGGCGGATGACGCGTTCGTGATCGGGGCCAAGCCTTGCGTCATACGGCAATCGTCACCCTATCTCAGAGGCGGGTTCGGGGTGCGGCATCGCCGCCAATGACCGTTCCTGGCAGCAGGGATCTCGCATATGGACCACACGCCCAGTATCGAACAGGCCGCGTTCTCAGTCGAGACGAGCCGCCTCTCAGACCAGCTGGCGGCGATCAGGCTGGCGCTGAAGGCATCGCCGGTGCGCAGGCGGCTCCTGTGGGCCTCGATCGGCATTGTCGGCGTCATCGTCGCGACCTCGATCGGGCAAGTGCTGCTCAATCGCTGGAACCAGCCTTTCTATGATGCCCTGGCGCGGCGCGACCTGCCGGGCTTCCTGCATCAGCTGATGGTATTTGCCGCAATTGCCGGCAGCCTCCTGGTGCTCAATGTCGGCCAGACCTGGCTCAACCAGACGATCCGGCTGAAGTTGCGCGAGGCGCTGACGCTCGACCTGATCGATGAATGGATGCGGCCGGCGCGTGCGTTCCGGCTCACCCATGCGGGTGCGATCGGCGTCAATCCCGATCAGCGCATGCAGCAGGACGCGGGGCATCTCTCCGACCTGTCGACCGATCTTGGCGTCGGCCTGCTGCAATCCTTCATCCTGCTTGTATCCTTCATCGGCGTGCTGTGGGAGCTCTCTTCCGGCTTCGTCTTCCATGTCGGCGGCCATTCGCTGGAAATACCGGGCTACATGGTCTGGGCGGCGATCCTTTATGCCGGCATCGCCTCCTGGCTGAGCTGGCTGGTAGGCCGGCCGCTGATCCGCTTCAACAGCGATCGCTACACGCGCGAGGCCGTGCTGCGCTCCTCCGTGGTCCGCGTCAACGAGAATGTCGACGCCATCGCGCTCGCCCATGGCGAGGCGGACGCCAGGCGGCAGCTCGAGCTCGACCTCGGCGGCGTGCTCGACGCCATGCGGCGCATCTACAGCGCCCAGATCAACCTGTCCTGGGTTACCGACGCCTATGGCTGGATCACCGTGGTGGCGCCGATTCTGGTCGCCGCACCGGTCTATTTCGCGGGCGACATCAGCTTCGGCGGTTTGATGATGGCCGTCGGCGCCTTCAACCAGGTGAATTCCTCGCTGCGCTGGTTCATCAACAACATCGGCGCCATCGCCGATTGGCGGGCAACGCTGATGCGCGTTGCCGACTTTCGCATCGCGCTCGGCGAAACGGACATCCTGCATGCCAAGGAAAAGCGCATCGCGTTCGGCGAAAACGCAAATGGCACACTGACATTCGACAAGCTCGAAGTCGCCTCGCCCGACGGCTGCACCAGGCTTGCGGAGACGGAGGTCGAGATAAAGGCCGGCGAGCGCGTCATGATCACCGGCGATCCGCGCGCCGGCAAGACGCTGTTCTTCCGCGCGATCGCCGGCCTCTGGCCATGGGGCGGCGGCCGCATTGGCATGCCGGCCGGAGAGACACCGTTCTTCGTGCCGCGCACCCCCTATTTCCCGCTCGGCACGCTGCGCGACGTGCTCAACCATGCCGAAGGCACCAAGATCGACGACGACGAGATTTCCGCCGTGCTCGGTGAAGTCGGCCTCGAGCGCCTCTCGTTCCAGCTCGACCGCTCGGCGCGCTGGGAGCATGAGCTGGCCGACGATGAGCAGCGGCTACTCGCCTTCGCCCGGCTGGCGCTGAGGAAGCCGAAATGGGTGATCATCGACGAAGCGCTGGATACGTTCGACGGCGCCACGCTTCGGCGCGTGCTGGCGATGCTGCAGGCCAGACTGCCGCACGCCGCTATCCTCAATATCGGGCGCGGTCTGCACAACAACCAGTTCTTCCCGCGCGCGCTCACCATCGTCAAGGACAGCAGCGGATCGGCGCTGAAGCCGGCCCGTCTCCGCGCCGGGGCGATCGAACCCCCGCCTGTTGCCGCGCGCGCCAAGAAATAGCTTTATTTCGCCGCGATCGCCGGGAATCCCGGCGTGGTGGAGCCTGCCATGCTCAAGCTGTTCAGTCTGCTTGCATGCCTTGCCTGCGCCGAGGCAGCGCCAATGCCTGCCATCGGAGGCACTGCCGTCGATGTGGAACTCGTGCTGGCCGTCGACATCTCGCAATCGATGGACGAAGAAGAGTTCGCCCTGCAGCGCGCCGGCTATGTCGAGGCGCTGCGCCATCCCGACTTCATCAGCGCCGCGCGCTCGGGCCCGAGGGGCCGCATCGCGCTCGCCTATTTCGAATGGGCGGGCGTCGTGCGCGACGACGGCGTGATCGGCTGGCAAGTGATCGACGGCGCGGAGAGCGCCAACGCCTTCGCCGACACCATCGCGGGTCGTCCGTTCCGGAGCTTTCGCGGCACGTCGATTTCAGGCGCTCTCGGATTCGGCGCCGGACTTCTGGAGAAAAACAGCTACTCGGCGCCGCGCCGGGTCATCGACATATCGGGGGACGGGCCCAACAATGCCGGGCTGCCCGTCGCGATGATCCGTGATGCGGCTTTGGCCAAAGGCATCGTGGTCAACGGCCTGCCGATCCTGATCAGTCCGTCGCCGAGCGTCATTCGTCTCGACCGCTACTATGCCGATTGCGTCACCGGCGGCCCCGGTTCGTTCGTGTTGCCGATCTATGCGGTGTCGGAATTCTCGACGGCTATCCGCCGCAAGCTGATCCAGGAGGTGAGCGGGATCGGCGACGCCGGAAGCATCCGCGTCGACGCGGAGGCGCCGACCGACTGCCTGCTTGGCGAACGGCTGCGGCAGCGGTTTTCCGATCCGTATTTTCCGGAGCTGGATCGGTGAGGTCCCAATTTGCACTGTTTCGGCCAGAGCGCCGCGCTGTGCCTCAGGCCGCTCTGGCGCCGTATTTGGCGCGGAACTCGTCATAGCAATCGCGGCGCCAGCGCCGGCCGACGACATAGCCGCGCAGCAGTTCGGTCGGCGAGTAGCCGAGCGCCTTTGACGACCGATTGGCGAGATAGCCCGAAAAGGCCTGTGGCAGCCTCCCCTTCAATATGTCGGCGATGATCTGCCGCGCGATCATATAGGGCGGCACGTCGGGATAGCGGTCGGCAATATAAGGATGTTTGCCGATCAGGTTGGCGTAGGCCTCGACATAGCCGTCGCGCCGGCCGGAGATCGAATTTTCCGAATTGTATTTCTTCCAGTCGATATCATCCGACAGCAAGGCGCCGCTGCGGTTGGCAAAACGCAGCAGCAATTCGCGGTCCTGCATGCGCGTGATATCGCTGTCAAAGCCGCCGATCGCAAGCAGCGATTCGTGCCGGGCGGTGATCGCCGAGCCAGCGATGAAGATCGTCTGCGAGACCAGGGCGCGCTGCAGCCTGCTCTTGTCGAGCAAGGCCTGACGATTGATGCATTTGGTGCTGCGGCCGCCCTTGACCGAGATGAAGGAACTGATCAGCACTTCGAGCGAGGGGTTCCTGTCGAAGTGCGACAGCGTCCGGTCGAGGCGGTCCGGCAGATAGACATCGTCCGAATCAAGAAAGGCCACGATCGGCGCCCGCGCGCGCTCGATGCCCGCGTTGCGCGCGGCATTGGCGCCGCGCCATTTCGCGCCGACATAGATCAGTCTGGGATCGCGAATCTCGGCCAGCGCCAAGGCCGTTCCGTCGGTCGAACCGTCGTCGACAACAATGTGCTCGAAGCGGGTAAGTGTCTGGGCAAGAACACTTTCCACCGCGCGCACGACCTGGCTTCGCCGGTTGTGCGTCGGCGTGATCACGGTGATCAGCGGAGCTGGGTCGGAGGCAGTCGGCATCTAACTTTCGTTATGGGCAGATAAACGATGACCGTAAGATACTCGCACAACCTGCCTCCATGTCCGCCCCCGGATGGATTCGGCAAACGCTACAGAAAAGAGCCGCCTATGTCACCTGAGGTGTCGCATCGGGGTCAAGTTCAGAGCGTGTTTCCTCAAAGTTATGCGGTTTGAAAGCAACACTTCGCGGCGGTTTATCCTTCAACTATGCCCGACATAGTCAGGCACGGTTTCGATTTCGTCGCTTACGAGACCGGCAGCGAGGCTGAAATGACCAAGAAATGCCAGGGTATAAAAAGCCAGGCCTACCACCAGTGAAAACGGGATCTGCCAAAGAGGCATACCCGTTTGCGGCGCGTGGCTGAGCACGCGTCGCGTCGTGCGCCACGACATGGTCCACCAGCGACTGAACGACTTGACGATCCGCTGGCTGCGACTGGGGGCATGAAGCGCGACGAACTTGCGGTCGGCGTCCCTGCCGGTCACCAACGCGCGCCAATAGAAGAACCGCCAGCCGCGCGGAGAGTAGTGGTAGACGCGCGCATCAACGTTGACGATCTTGTGGCCCTCGCGCCGAAGCTGGTGCATCAGCAGCGTGCAGGACACCTTGAAGCCGTTATGTGCCGGGAAAGGGTGGCTGACGATCCAATGGCGCCGGAAGGCGACATTGTTGGCATTGATCGCCCGCTTCGAGGCGAATCTTTCATCTCCACGGGCCATCGGGAAGAACCAGATCAAGGCGAAGGTTCTCGAGAAGAAGTCGTCGTAGGACAGATAGGTATGGCCGTTCACGCAGACGGTTTGCGGCTGTTGAAACGGCTGCAGCAGATTTGAAAGCCAACGTGGCTGAGGGACCGTGTCCGAATCCAGGAAAACGACGATGTCTCCTTCGGTCAAAAGCACGCCGTTGTTCTTGAGTTCGTAATACCGACCGTCGGGGCAAGATGTGATCGTCAGGTCGGCAACCTGCATCAATTCAGGCGCTTCAGCTTCAATGCTCGCTTGCAGCAAGCTGCCGTCCGAATCGGGCCCGCCATGCGACACGACAACTTTTGGCCTTGCAAAACCCGTAGCGGAAACAGCCGCGATTTCGCGCGCCAGTGACTTCAGCCCCAGGCCGATCTCGTTCCAGTCGATGGATTTGGCGTTCTCCATCTCCATGACGATCGAATAGATCGGGTGTTCAGCCATAGATAATCACCACCAGTTTTGCCGGTACAGTCGCTATAGCCCTGCGGGTATGCCGTCAAACGATTCTCGGTGCCATTCTATTTGCAAGTTTGCGCTTCAATCGCATGATTCTTTCTAGATCTTCAGGAACCCGCGCTTTTTTCTGTGCGGGAAGCTCGACGGGTCGGCAAATTCAGACAGGAAACGTTTTCTCCATTCGTCATTGGTCCCGTCGCGCTGGATTTCGAGACCTGATCCGAGATTCGTTCCCCAGACAGGCTCGACCCCGGCCAACTGGGCAATTTTCTCGAGGCTTCCTCTCGGGTTTTGCTGGACCTGCTCGTAAGTTAGCGCAAGAAAGGACAGCCCGTTTTTCGCGAACCACCCGTCCCAGGCCAGATTTTCCATCAGAATCTTTTCGAGCGATTCGGCGATAGCCTCGCCGTCATAGCGTGGGGACGCGCGATTGACCTCGCTAGAGCGGAATCTGCGGGTTTGGCGCGCACGCGCCCATGAGATCGCCTGACCCAGCAAATCGCTGCGCGTCAGGCGCACATAGTGAAGGTTGGGAAGACTGGCGGGGAGGTTCACCTTCTTGGCAACTTGAGCGAATTGACTCGCAAAAAGCTTGATCGCGTAGATTCCGGAAGAGGACCGTCCTTCCGTCAGCGCCCTCAGAAGCTGCCCTCTGGCATCGCGCGGATAGCCTGGCTGTTCGAGCAGCCGGCGCCCGCCAAACCACTCCAGTGGATTGCCCAGCCCGGCGGAAGCCATCAGTCCTGCAAGATGATTGCTGCCGGTACGCGGCGAAGTGCACACAAGAATCCCTGTGCTTATCTCCGACAGAATTTCCGACGGGATTTGAACCCCGGCCGGCCGGCGTCGAAAGAGATCGAGCGAGATCATCGTTTCAGCAAGAACACCGCCTGCTGGCCGAAGAAGTTCCAGAACCACCAGGGCATCGACAGGCCGATCTTCTGGCCGTTGGCGTCGAGCGCGGTCGCCTTCTCGACCGTCGCGCCGAGCTCTTCGCACAGATTGACGAAGTCGCGAATGGTGCAGAAGTGGATGTTCGGCGTGTCGTACCAGGAATAGGGCAGGTCCTTGGTGACCGGCATCCTGCCCTTGATCAGCAGCGAGAAGCGCACGCGCCAATGGCCGAAATTGGGGAAGGAGACGATCGCGCGGTTGCCGATCCGAAGCAGCTCGTCGAGCACAAGTTTCGGGTTGCGGGTCGCCTGCAGCGTTTGCGACAGGACGACGAAATCAAAACCTTTGTCGGGGTAGAATTCGAGGTCCTTGTCGGCATCGCCCTGGACGACGGAAAGGCCGCGCGCCACGCATTCGTTGACGCCGCGCTGCGACAGCTCCAGGCCGCGGCCATCGACCTGCTTGGTCGCCTGCAGAACCTCCAGAAGCACGCCGTCGCCCGAGCCGACATCGAGCACGCGCGAATGCGGCGGGATGAGATCGGTGACGACTTCGAGGTCGACACGCTGGGCGCGATTGACGCTCATGGGCACACCTCCGGCCTTTGAGCATTTCCAGCCAGTCGGAATCTCGGCGCCTCAGAAATGCGGCCAGGACACAGAGATCGCGCGCCACTCATAGGCTGAGCCCCCTTGCGCGCGCCGCCGAGCCTATGAAGCCGTTGATGGCCGCGAACAATTCCGGTTCGTCGAGCAGGAAAGCGTCGTGGCCGCGGTCGGTCTCGATCTCGACGAAGGAGACGGACGCGCCGGCGGCGTTCAATGCATGCACGATCGAGCGGCTTTCCTCGGTCGGAAACAGCCAGTCGCTTGTGAACGACACGAGACAGAAGCGTGTCTTAGTGCCCGCGAAGGCATCGGCCAGCCGTCCGCCGTGGTCGGCGGCGAGGTCGAAATAGTCCATAGCGCGGGTGAGATAGAGGTAGGAGTTGGCGTCGAAGCGGTCGACGAAGGTCATGCCTTGATGGCGCAGATAGCTTTCGATCTGGAAATCGGCGTCGAAGCCGAAGGTCAGCGCCTCGCGATCCTGCAGGTTGCGGCCGAACTTGCGGTGCAGCGCTGCTTCCGAGAGGTAAGTGATGTGCGCGGCCATGCGCGCCACGGCGAGGCCCTTTTCCGGCCGCCTGCCGAAATCGAGATATTTGCCGCCGTGCCAGTCCGGATCGGCCATGACGGCCTGCCGCCCGACCTCGTGGAAGGCGATGTTCTGCGAGGAATGGCGGGCGCCGGTGGCGATTGGCAACGCGGAGAAGACGCGTTCCGGGTAGCTTGCGGCCCATTGCAGCACCTGCATGCCGCCCATCGAGCCGCCGAGCACGCAGAACAGCTTCTCGATGCCGAAATGATCGACCAGCATCAGCTGCGCCCGCACCATGTCGCGGATGGTGATGATCGGCAGGTCGAGCCCATAGGGCCTGCCTGTCGCCGGATCGGTCGAGGCCGGGCCGGTGGAGCCGAGGCAGCCGCCGATGACGTTGGCGCAAATGACAAAAAAGCGGCTGGTGTCGATGATCCTGCCGGGGCCGATCAGCACCTCCCACCAGCCCGGCTTGCCGGTCACCGGGTTGGTGCTGGCGACATGCTGGTCGCCGGTCAGCGCGTGGCAGACGAGGATGGCGTTGGAGCGGGCGTCGTTGAGGGCGCCGTAGGTCTGGTAAGCGACCTGGAACGGCGACAGCACGGTGCCCGCATCGAGTTTTAGCGGCTTGTCGGGACCGAACTGCAACACCGGGCTCGACGGTTGGTCGGCCTCGTGGTTGGTCCTTGGAGCGCGCTGAGCGGCCATTGCATTCCCCATCCAGTCGCATCGATCTCGCGATACGGCGTCCGGCCGGCAACGGACAACAAAAACCGGCCTGCCTTCGCAAAGCCGGTTACAGGTTGCAAACGGCCCTTTAGCGAATTGTTTAACGTGGCTGCAAGCCGACCGGCCAAATCACCACGGGAGATCCGGCTGTTCTTCTAGGGCCAGCGCCGCGCTTCGTCAACGGTCTGCCTACGCGCGAGCGCGCCGGCCCCTCGACATTCGGGGCCACCGCCTGTATTTCCGCTGCGGCCTCGAACCAGGGCCTCTCGACGGATTTGTGACATGAAGCAGGATCAGCCACGTCCGACGCCCCGCGCGGGCATCATGGACATCGAGGCCTATGTGCCGGGAAAAAGTACCGCGCCGGCCGGCGTGACGAAGGTCTACAAGCTGTCGTCCAATGAGAATCCGCTCGGGCCCTCGCCGAAGGCGATCGAGGCCGCCCGGGAGGTGGCTGCCAAATTGGACGTTTATCCCGACGGCTCCGCCCGCCGGCTGCGCGAGGCGATCGCCGATGTGCACGGCCTCAATCCGGCAAACATCGTCTGCTCCAATGGCTCCGACGAGATCCTGGGGCTGCTGGCGCAGACCTATCTCGCGCCGGGAGACGAGGCCGTGTTCACCGAACACGCCTTCATGGTTTACAAGATCTATATCCAAGCCGCCGGCGCCAAGCCGGTGGCGGTCAAGGAGACGGACGAGAGCGCCGACATCGACGCAATCCTCGCCGCGGTGACGCCGGCGACGCGGATCGTGTTCCTCGCCAACCCCAACAATCCGACCGGCACTTATGTGCCGTTCCAGGAGGTGCGCCGGCTGCATGCCGGACTGCCCAAGAGCGTGCTCCTAGTGCTCGACGCGGCCTATGCCGAATATGTGCGGCGCAACGACTATGAAGCCGGCATCGAGCTGGCCGGGAGCTCCGAGAACGTGGTCATGACCCGCACCTTCTCCAAGCTCGGCCTCGGCGGCGCACGCATCGGCTGGATGTACGGACCGGCGCATATCGTCGATGCCATCAACCGGGTGCGCGGGCCCTTCAACGTCAATGCAACCGCGATCGAGGCCGGCATCGCGGCCATCCGCGACCGCGCCCATGTCGAGCGCAGCGTGGCGCATAACGAGAAGTGGCTTGCCTGGGTCAGCGAGGAGCTGACCGGGCTCGGGCTGCGCGTGACGCCCAGCGTCGGCAATTTCCTGCTGATCCACTTCCCCGACAACAAAAAGCATTCGGCAGCGGCCGCGGACGACTATCTCAGCGCGCGCGGCTACATCCTGCGGCGCGTCACCGGCTACGGCTTTCCCAACGCGCTGCGCATGAGCATCGGCATCGAGGAGGCCAATCGCGGCGTCGTCGAGGCGCTCAAGACATTTCTGAAAAGCTGAAGCACCATGACAGCACCGATGTTCGGAAGAATAGCGCTGGTCGGCATCGGCCTGATCGGTTCGTCGCTGGCCCGCGTCATCCGCCGGGAAGGCCTGGCGCGCCACATCGCTGTCGCGACGCGCAGCCAATCGACGCTCAAGCGCGCCGAGGAACTGGGTCTCGGCGATTCCTACACGACCGAGGCCGAAGACGCGGTGCGCGACGCGGATCTCGTCATCGTCTCGGTTCCGGTCGGCTCGTCCGGCGAGGTCGCGGCCGAGATCGCGCCGGCGCTGAAGAAAGGCGCGATCCTCACCGATGTCGGCTCAACCAAAGCTTCGGTGATCGCGCAAATGCAGCCGCATGTGCCCGTCGGTGTGCATTTCATCCCCGGGCACCCGCTGGCGGGCACGGAAAAGTCCGGGCCGGATGCCGGCTTCGCCGATCTCTTCGACAACCGCTGGTGCATCTTCACGCCGCTGCCGGGCACGGATCCGGAGGCGCTGGAAAAGCTCTCCGAATTCTGGCGGCGCTGCGGCTCCAACATCGACACGATGGACCCGCAGCATCACGACATGACCTTGGCCATCGTCTCGCATCTGCCGCATATCATCGCCTACAACATCGTCGGCACCGCCGACGACCTGGAATCGGTGACCAAGACGGAAGTCATCAAATACTCCGCTTCCGGTTTTCGCGACTTTACCCGACTGGCCGCTTCCGACCCGACCATGTGGCGGGACGTGTGCCTGCACAACAAGGACGCGATCCTGGAAATGCTGGCGCGCTTCTCGGAGGATCTGGCCTCGTTGCAGCGAGCGATCCGCTGGGGCGACGGCGAGAAGCTGTTCGACCTGTTCACCCGCACGCGCGCCATCCGCCGCTCGATCATTGAGGCCGGCCAGGATATCGATGTGCCGGATTTCGGCCGTCAGGCCGTGGAGCACCCGGGGGCCAAGCCCTAGGCCTTCTGCTCGATCTGTCCCGATGCGGGCCAGTGCGCCGCCATCATGGCCATTGTCTCGGCTCTGTCCGGAGCGCCGAGCCGGCCGCCGAAGCGCAGGCATTTAAGCGCGGCGGCGGCGCTGGCAAAGCGCAGCGCCTGCTCGGGCGGCATGGCTTCGGCAAGGCCGACGGCGAAGGCGCCGTGGAAGACGTCGCCGGCGGCGAGCGTGTCGACCGCCTTGACCTTCGGCGCCTCGACATGCCGGACGCGACCGGTTCCCCGATCATGCCACCAGGTTCCGGCAGCGCCGCCCGTCACCGCGACGAAGGCGTCGGTGCGCGAGGCGAGATCGGCGCATGCGCTTTCCGGATCGAGCGCATGGCCGCAGACGATCCGCGCCGCCGGCTCCGAGGCGACGATGTGCGAGGCCAACGGCAAAAGCCGCTCGAGCACGTCGACCGGCGCGGTGTCGGCGTCGAGGATCGCCGGACGGCCGGCGTCCCGCGTGGCCGCCAAGGCAAGTGCAGCGGCGCCCGGCCAGCGGACGTCCACCAGCACGGCGTCGAAGGCGGAAAGTTCGGCAAGCGGCAGCGTGTCGGGATCGGCTTGCGCCCTGCTGTCATAGAAGGGCACGATGATGCGCTCGCCATGGGCATCCACTAGGATCGCGGCCAGCGCCGAGCGCGCGCCGGCGACGCGGCGGACCAGGCTGCAATCGACGCCTTCCGCCTCGATCTCGGCGATCAGCCGGTCGCCGACCGCATCGTCTCCCGCGCTCGCCCAAAGCGACACATCGGCGCCGAGGCGATGCGCGGCGCACGCCGCACTCGTCGCCATGCCGGAGGCGATCTGGACACCGTCGCTGGCGATGAACTTGCCCTGATGCGCGGGCAGCGTCTCGAGACGCAGGATCGTGTCGAGGGTGAACGCGCCGACGCTGAGCAGTTTGATCGGTCCGGCCATCGCAGTTTCAATCGACCGGCTTGATCTTGCCGAGCGGGATGAAGCCAAGCGAAGCTTTACCCTTCACGATCTTGAGCGGCATGGACGGTTGGTTGCCGAGCATGGCAATGCCGGCAAAACCCTGCTCGATCTCGCTCTTGTGCTCGGGAATGGCGCCGGCGAGGATCGCCGCTACGGCCTTTGGGTCCTTTAGCTTGATCGACAGATTTGCATCGATCAGGCCGTCGGCGTCGATCGAGATCGGCCCGGATACGGTTACGCGCGCCGTGCCCGATGACACGTCGAGGCTTGCGATGTCGACCGACTGGCCGCGCAGGCTTTTCGGCGGCGCCTTAATCAGCGCGACGCCGTTCTTCACTGTCGCTTCGCCGGCGCCGTCGAGTTCCGGCAGCACGCGTCCGCCGACAGCTTCCGCGTCGATCTTCAGGTCGCCAAAGCTGCCGGTATAGACGAGGTCCTGGCCGTTCGGCTGCAGCTGGCCGGCCGCCTGGCCGGCGCTGAACAGCTGCACGGGATCGGTGTCGTCGGCCGGATCGGTCTGTCCAGACAAGCCTTCCGCCTGAAGCGAAATGCGGCGCGGAAGCGGCCATGACAGCTTGACCGTGGCGTGCAGCTTGTCCCAGTCGAGCCAAAGCGGCGGCATGCCCGGCGCCACAGTCCGCAACGGTCCGCGCAGGTTCGCCACGGGCGACAGAGGCTGGGTGATGCGAGCGACGACGTTCATATCGCCGGTCGAGGCCGCTACATTCCTGGCATCGTCCTGATAGGCCAGGCTGTCGCAGGCGACCGTGAAGTCCAGTGGATAACCGCTGACCGTGAGATTGGCGCAGTCGGCCTTGATGCCCTTGCCTCCAAGCTCGGCCACGGCCCGCTCGGCCTCGGTCTTGACCTTGCCGGCGAGATAGAACCATCCGCCGCTGTAGAGCGCGAACAGCACCAAGATGAACGCCGCAAGCCAGAACAGCCGGCGGCGAGGTTTGCGCGATCGCTCGTCACTTGACGTCATGCTGCGGCTCTCGTTAACCCCTCATGCGGCGAGCGGGTGGTTGTTCTTGCGCACGACAAGCGGGGACAGAAGAAGCACCTTACCGGTGTGGTGTCGTCACTCGAATGCAATCAGGCTTGGCGATATGGGCGATTTTTGGGTTTTTGGCTACGGGTCGCTGATCTGGCGGCCCGGTTTCGCACATGTCGAGACGCGGCGCGCCCGTCTTTACGGCTTCCGCCGGTCGCTCTGCGTCTATTCCTTCGTCCATCGCGGTACGCGTGAGCGGCCGGGCCTGGTGCTCGGCCTCGACCGCGGCGGCTCCTGCGTCGGGCTCGCCTTCCGCGTGCCCGGCGATTTGCGAGACGAAGTGCTTTCCTATCTGCGCGAGCGCGAGCTGGTGACCAGCGTCTATCTCGAACGCACTCTCGATGTCCGGCTGGATGGGGCGGGACAAGGCGGAACGGTCGAAGCGGTCGCCTACATCGTCGACCGCGCGCATGAGCAATATGCCGGCGGGCTCGACGCCGACCATGCGGCAAAAGTCGTGCGCGGCGCCGTGGGCCAATCGGGCAGGAACGAAGACTATGTCCTGAGCACGGTGGAGCATCTGAGGGCGCTCGGCATCCGCGACCACTGGCTGGAAGAGGTGGGGCGGCAGGTCGCGCCTTCGTGAAGATCTGGCCCGATCAAAAAGCAAAACCATGCCTTTGACCTGGGCAAGGCACGACCTAGCTTAGCCGCAATCCATCCTCTGGGCACCCAGGCCTTTCCCAGCATCACGGAGATCAGTCTTGCAGAAACGCCGTCTCGGTCGCACCGACCTTTCCATCGCGCCGCTGGTCCTTGGAGGCAACGTCTTCGGCTGGACCGCCGACGAGAAGACCTCGTTCGACCTGCTCGACCGCTTTGCCGAGGCCGGCTTCAACGCAGTCGACACGGCGGACGCCTATTCGCGCTGGGCGCCGGGCAACAAAGGCGGCGAATCCGAAACCATCATCGGCAACTGGATGAAGAGCCGCGGCAACCGGGACAGCATCGTCGTCATCACCAAGGTCGGCTCCGACATGGGACAGGGCAGGCGGGACCTCTCCGCAGCCTATATCGAAAAGGCGGTCGACCAATCGCTTAAGCGGCTGCAGACCGACGTCATCGACCTCTATCTGTCGCACTGGCCGGACCCGGCCACGCCTTACGAGGAAACGCTCGGCGCCTATCAGCGCCTGCTCGAGAAGGGCAAGATCCGCTATCCGGGCTGCTCCAATCTCGATGCGGGGCAATTGCGCGCGGCCCTGGATGTCGCCAGCCTGCGGGGCCTGCCGCGTTACGAGGTTCTGCAGCCCGAATACAATCTGTACGATCGCTCTTCGCTGGACGGCCCGCTGCTCGACCTGTGCAAGGCGGAAAGCCTCGGCGTCATCACCTATTTCGGCCTGGCCAAGGGGTTCCTCAGCGGGAAATACCGCAGCAAGGCCGACCTTGGCCGGAGCGAGCGTGGCGAAGACGTGGCCAAGTATCTCAACGAACGCGGCATGCGCATTCTCTCCGCGCTCGATGCCGCGGCCGGGCGCCATTCGGCCAAGCAGGCCGAAGTGGCGCTCGCCTGGATCATGGCGCGGCCGGGCATCACCGCGCCGATTGCCAGCGCCACGACGCCCGCACAGATGGAAAGCCTGATCCGCGCCGCATCGCTCAAGCTTTCCGCCGACGACATCGCAGCGCTCGATCGCGCCAGCGCTTAAGGCGTGTCGATATTCAGGCGGATGCCGGCCTGACCTGGATCCAACATGCGTTAGTGCAGCAGGTCCCCCGCACGATCGTCCAAGACCTTGCAGATAGCCTCGCGATAATTCCTACCCGATCGCGGCAGGAATTGAGGTTCGGCATGGTCGGAGAAGTTTTGTCCGAAGCGCAGCCCTGGCAGCAGGTGCTGGCGCTGGTCATGGCGGCGACCGTTGTCATGGGTAGCCCAGGTCCGGCGACGATCAGCGTCACCGCCGTCGGCGCCGCTTTCGGGCTGCGGCCTTCGCTGGCTTATACGTCCGGCATCGTGCTTGGAACGACGGCCGTGCTCCTGGTTGTGGCCGCCGGGATATTCGGCATGCTCGCCTCGGTGCCGGGGCTGGCGCCGTTGCTGACTGTCGCTTCGGCCCTCTACATCCTCTACCTTGCCTTCAGGATCGCGACAGCGCCGCCGCTTGCCCAAGGCGGCAATGCGGCGGCGCGTCCCACCTTCTTCGGCGGCTTCATGCTCGCCGTTGCCAACCCGAAAGCCTATGTGGCGATCGGCGCGGTCTTCGCGGGAGCTTCATCCACGGTCGACGGGCTCGGGATTTCGGCCAAGCTTTTGGTGCTGGCAGCGATGATCGTCGCCATTCATGTGCTCTGGCTTCTCGCTGGGACGATTTTCGCGAGGCTGCTGCGCGATCCATTGGCGTCGCGGATCATCAATCTCGTCTTCGCGGCGACGCTGGTGCTGACGACTGCACTGGCGGGGCTGCCGTAAGGGGAGCTCAGGCCTTCGCCGCAGCGCCGAGCTCCGCCAGCCGCTTCACCGCCGTCGGCGGCATCGGCGGCGGGTTCGGCGCGCGCGAGGCCTCGACCAGCAGCTCGTCGCAGGCGGTCTCGGTCTCGCCGATCAGCCGCTGCATGAACTCCTCCTTGTCGAGCCCCGGAGGAATCGGCGGCAGGAAACGGGCCTTTATGGTGCCCGGATAACGCATGAACTTGCGGCGCGGCCAGTAGAGGCCGGCGACATGGGCGACCGGCACCACGGGAACGCCCAGCTGGGTATATAGCTCGACGATGCCGTATTTGTAGGACGGCTCGGCGCCCGGTGGGCGACGAGTGCCTTCCGGGTAGATGATAAGCTGACGCGGGTTGCGCGCCATCTCCTGCCTTGTCGCGGCAACGACCGCTTTCAGCGCCTTGGAGCGGCTGCCGCGGTCGACCGGGATCATGCGCATCTTCATGATGTACCAGCCGAAGAAGGGGATCCAGGTCAGTTCCCGCTTCAGGATATACAAGGCGTCGTCGAGATAAGGAAAAAAGGCGATCGCGTCCCAGAACGACTGATGCTTCGGCGCCAGGATGAAGGACCCCTCAGGCAGGTTCTCGGCGCCCGTGATTTCGCTCCTGGTGCCGGCGATCTTGTCGTAAAGCCACATCGAGGTGCGCGACCAGAATTTCGGCACGAACCAGGCGCGGTGGCGGGGCGACAGGAAATAGAAGGGCGTCCAGAAGATCATCTGAACGACCAGGCTGAGATAGAAGGCTAGGTTGAACGCCAGCGAGCGGATAATGAGCATGCGGGAAAGGGCCCGGTGTGGAAGTGAGCGTTGGTTACACCAAGCGCGGGCAAAAAGGAAACGGCGCGACGGTGGGGCGCATCACAGCGAGCGCGCCAGCCGCTCCTTCAGGCGGGGCGCCGCGAAATCGAGGAAGGCGCGCAGCTTCACCGGCAGCAGGCCCTGACCGGCATGCAGGAGATTGACCGGCCATGGCGGCGGCTCGAACGGCTCGAGCACGACATGAAGCGCGCCGGCGCGCACCGCGGCGTCCGCCTGATAGGAGAGCACCCTCGTCAGGCCGAGGCCGGCGATCGCCGCATCGATTGCTGCCTCGGCGGTGTTGAGCTGCAGCCGCGAGCGGACCGGAACCACGGTTTCGCTCTTGTCGGTGCCGAAGCTCCACGTCGCGGGAGAGGCAAGCCCTTCGAAGGTGATGCAGTTGTGGCCTGAAAGGTCGCGCGGTTCGAACGGCGTGCCATGCTTCGCAAGATATGCCGGGCTGGCGCAGACGATGCGGCGGATCTGGCCGACGCGCGTTGCGACCATGGCCGAATCCGGCAGCGCGCCGATGCGCACGGCAAGATCGATATGCTCCTCGATCAGATGCGTGATCCGATCGGACAGCGTCAGGCGGATGTCGACGTCGGGATAGGCGGCCAGAAAATCTGTAACAATCGGCAGCACATGCAGGCGGCCGAAGACGACCGGCGCAGTGATCACCAGCTCGCCGGTCGGGCTCAAGTATTCGCCAGCGGCGGCGCGCTCGGCTTCGCCCACCTCATCGAGGATACGGCGGCAGGCGGCGAGATAGGAACGACCAGCGTCCGTCAAGGTGAGGCGCCGCGTCGAGCGGTTGAGCAGACGCGTCTTGAGGTGCCTCTCCAGTTCGGAGAGCTTGCGGCTGACGGTGGCGAGCGGCACGCCGGCATGTCGCGCGACGGCGGAAAGGCTGCCGGCCTCCACGGTGGCTACGAACAAGAACATGGCGTCGAGGCGGTCCATTTATTCTTCCGAAATGTGGAAGGATGGATTGCAAATATGCCTTCTACCTCCGGATTTCGGAAGGGGCTACATGTTGTTCCACTTTGGCAGAGGACAGCCGCCATGGACGCCTTCACCAGCGACGTCGCCTTTACCCCTACGGTCAAGGCTATCCAGTCCCGCAAGGGCTCGCGCGCATCTTATGCGCGGGTCGAGGAGCGCGGCGGCTGGCGGGCGACGATCACGCCCGACCTCGCCGCCTTCGTCGAGGCGCAGACCAGTGTGTTCCTGGCGACAGCCAATGGCGGAGGTCAACCCTATGTTCAGCATCGCGGCGGGCCAGCCGGCTTCCTGAAGGTGCTGGACGAGCAAACGATCGGCTTTGCCGATTTCTCGGGGAACCGGCAGTTCATCACCCAGGGCAATCTTGCGGACAATGCCCAGGCCTTCCTGTTCCTGATCGACTACATGCTTCGGCAGCGCATCAAGATCTGGGGCACAGCGCGCGTCGTCGAGGACGATGCGGAGCTGACGGCGAGGCTGATGCCGGCCAACTACAAGGCGCGGCCGGAGCAGGCGATCCTGTTCAGCGTCACGGCCTGGGATGCAAATTGCCCGCAGCACATTCCGCAGCGCTTCGAAGCGGCGGATGTGGCCGCGGCGCTTGCCGAGCGGGATAGACGCATTGCCGGTCTGGAGCAGGAGATCGCACGCCTGCGCAACAGCGCGTCTGGCGAAGCTTAGTTCTTGCTCACCGTAGAGGCTTCGGCGAGCGTGACGCCCTCGGTGGTCGGCCGAAGCGGGACGATGCCGCGCGCCAGCGCCAACACATATTTGCTGTATTCGGTGAACAGCACGCGCAGCGCTTCCGGCTTGGTCAGCCAGCTGCCATTGCCGAGCTTGTTGTTGACCACCGGATAGGGCTCAAGCCGCGCGCCATGCAGCAGCCGGCCCATCTCGAGCAGGCTGCGCGGCATGTGGTAGTTGTTGGTGACGACGATGATGCTGCCATAGGCGTGGCTTTCCACCCATTTGGCGCTCTCCTCGGCATTGCCGATCGTGTCGAGCGCGGCGCGGTCGATGTCGACGCAGCATGAGAACAGCTGCTTGTCGCCGCCCATCGCCGCTTGCAATTGGCGGCGGCTCGCCGTGGGGTGAACACCGCTGATCAAGAGCCGCTCGCCCTTGCCTGATGCCAGCAGATCCATGGCGGCGTCGAGCCTCGACTGACCACCGGTGAGCACGATGATTGCGTCGGCCCTGGCCGGATTGACCGGCGTCGTCATGTTGCTGACCTTGTCGGCAAACCAGCCGAAGCCGCCGGCGAAAAGCGCCAGCAGGGCGAGCACGAAGAAACCGCAGAGACGAAGCGCAAATCTGAGACGACCGGTTCTTGCAGACGCAGCACCGCGCGTAAGCGCCGCTGGCATCCGTCCAGCCGTTCCGATCGAGTCCCGCGCGTCCATCATCCCCAGGTTAATCCTGAAAACATCCAATGGTTAACTCTGAAACGTCGCCTTTCATAGATAGCACGGCGCACATTGCGTTACGGCAGTTTCCCTTGCGTGATCATGCACTTGTGGGGTCCGGGTCGCATTGGAAACCCAACTTGCCAACTCTTGCATTCGCGCCACACTTGGTTTCGCGTCATGATCAGCTTGCCTCCGGCTGCCGGATGTCGATCTCACTGAGATAGGCGACGACCGTGGCATGTGAGGTCGCCGCGGTCAGCGCGCCGATCACCAGCACCATCAGGGCGACGCCGAGATAGCCGGTCGAGCCGATCGCGAAATTGCCGAACAGCGCGGTCGCCTGGTCGGCCTCAGGCGTCGCCATGTTGCGCGACGACCACCAGGAAAAGACGATGAAGACCAAGATAGCGGCGGCACCTCCGGCGGCGGCGCCCTTCATGCCGGTGACCAGGAAATGCCAACGGAATTCGCGCGCGATGAAGCGGGCCTCGGCGCCGACAAAATGCAGGACCTCGATGATGTGGCCGTTGCCGGCCATGGCGCCGCGCGTGGCGAACACCACCGTCAGCACCGTCGCCGACAATATCAGCGCCAAAACGGCAAAGCCGATCGTCACTGTCGTATGCGCCATGGCGACCAGCCGGTCGACCCAGGTGCGATGGTCGTCGAGCGCGGCGCTCGGCAGCTTGGGCGTGATCGCGGCGCGCATGGCCGCGAAGTCGGGCGGATTGGCCTCATCGATGGTGACGACGATGAGGCGCGGCACCGGCAGTTCATCGATGTTGAGGCCGGTGCCCAGCCACGGCTCCAAAAGGCGCGCCGTCGCATCGCGGTCGACGATCCTCGTACCCTTCACACCCGGGAACTCGCTGGCGATCTCAGAGGCCTGCGCGAGGGCTGCTTCCATGTCGAGGCCCTCGACGGGCTTGATCTGGATCGTCGCCTCGCGCGAGATTTGGTTCTCCCAGACCGAGGCGGTGTCGCGCACCAGCGTCACGGCGCCGAAGGTTAGGCAGGACAGGAAGGTCATGATGGCGATGACCAGCACCAGGGCCCGGCCGGCGATGTTCTGCGCCGGCACGATCGGCGCCATCTTGCGCTGGACACGGCGAACGACAGCCGGCGTCTCGACGGCTTCCTCGTGCAGGTGATCGGCCGGAAGTTCAGTCATAGACGTCCAGCCTTCCGCCGGCCAGAATCATGCGCCGCGCATCGACCTGCTCCATCAGGCCGAGGTCGTGGGTTGCGATCACCACGGCGGTGCCGAGCCGGTTGAGCTCGATAAAGAGCCTCAGCAGCCGGCGCGCCAGCGGCGGATCGACGTTGCCGGTCGGCTCGTCGGCAAGCAGGATCTCCGGCTGCTCGATCAGCGCGCGCGCGATCGCAGCACGCTGCTTCTCGCCGCCCGACAGCACCGGCGGCAGCACATGCATGCGCTCCCCGAGGCCAACCCATTTCAGGAGTTCGGTGACGTCGGTGCGATAGCTCGCCTCCTCGCGCCCGCGCACGCGCAACGGCAGCGCCACGTTCTCGTAAGTGGTCATGTGGTCAAGCAGGCGGAAATCCTGGAACACCACGCCGATGCGGCGCCTGAGCAGCGGCAACTCGCCGCGCGAGATGCGCGAACGATCCTTGCCGAAAATGGTGATCAGGCCGCGCGTCGGCTTCAGCGACATGAAAAGCAGGCGCAGCAAGGTGGTCTTGCCGGCGCCCGAGGGGCCGCTCAGGAACTGAAAGGAGCGCTCCGGAATGTGCAGGGAAATGTCGCGGAGGATCTCCGGACCCATGCCATAGCGGAGGCCGACATTTTCGAAGCGGATCACGTTCGGCGACCTGAAACCTTAGGCGGCATCCCGCCAGCCTGTTCTCTGCCAAGACCATCGGCCGGCATGGTTAATCGTTGGTTAATTTCTGCGCGCTTTCGACGTTTCACAGCAGTTCCGGTGGGGAAGCGTTAACCATTTGCGTTTACCCAAAAGCAACGAAGATTGCACTGGGGCCGTAATGGCTGAGGATAGAACCGCGCGCTCTGTTTCCGGCGAAATCATGACCGGCACGGCGACAAAGGCCGCGCCGGAGCGCGTCATCCTCGACACCGATGTCGTCGATGCCGACTATGTGGTGCTGCCGCGATTCGCCGCCCGTTCGGAACCGATTGCGGCGCCGTTGCCGCCGCAAGCGCCCTCGACGCCATCCATCGCTGGCATGGGCATGCTGCGCAAACCGGAGGCTGCGCCGGCGCGGCCGGCCTCGCGTGGCGGTCCAATCTTCTGGGCCGCCGGAGTGGGCGCCGCACTCGTGGCTTTCTGGGTGTCGGGCGGACATGCCCTGGTGCGTCAGAGCCCCTTCTGGGCGGCTGCGCAGCCGGCAAGCGCGCTCAGCATTTCCGGTGTGACGTCGCGAATCGATGCCTCGGGGCTGAAGCCCATCCTGTTCATCGACGGCGAGGCCGCCAATGACGGCGTACGGGCGGAGTCGCTGCCGCCGCTCGAGATCCGCGTCACCGACAATGCCAGCAATGTCATCCGCTACAGGTTGGGGACATCCAACCGCTCGCTGGCGCCCGGCGAAAGATTCGGCTTTTCCAGCCGGCTCGATGTCCCTAGAAACGGCGTGAAGGCCGTATCGGTCACCTTCGCCGGGTAGGTGCATCGATATTCAGGTGATGCCGGCCTGCAATTAGTGGTTTCCTGCGCTTAGGTGCTCACGTGCTTGAGTACGCTCTGCACCGGTTCTCGGAACCCGCTATTTTGGGTTCGGCCTGACCTGAATATTGATGAACCTAGCCCTTCCGGCGTTGCAGGCGATTCTGAAGGAAAAAGCTATGCCAGTTGTACGCGGCAAGGACATCGAGGTCCTGTTTTCGGCGTCGGCGATCGCCCGGCGCAATCTCGAGCTCGCCAAGGAAATCGCCGGGCGCGACTATCACGACCTGCTTGTGATATCGATCCTGAAAGGCTCGTTCGTCTTTGCCGCCGATCTTATCCGCGCCATGCACGACGTCGGCCTGTCGCCCGAGGTCGAATTCATCTTCATCTCCAGCTACGGCGCCGGCACCACAAGCGGCGAGGTCAAGGTGCTGCGCGACATCGACAACGAGGTCGCCGGCCGCGACGTTCTTTTGATCGACGACATCCTCGAATCCGGCAAGACGCTTTCCTTCACCCGCGACCTGATGCTGTCGCGCGGCGCCAGGAGCTGCGCCATCTCGGTGCTGCTCGACAAGCGCATGCGCCGCCAGACCACGCTCAACGCCGATTATGTCGGCTTCGACTGCCCCGATTATTTCGTCGTCGGCTACGGCATGGACGTCGCGCATGCTTTCCGGGAATTGCCGTTTGTCGGGGTCGTGAAAGGCGACAAGTAAGGTCGCGCCGAAAGAGGCCGCATAGACGTTTCAAATTTTCAGAAAACGTCAACGTTTCGGCGGCATCTATCTCGGCATGGCAAAGCTTTTGATCGTCGAGGACGATGAATCCGTCCGCACCCTCGCTGCCCGCGCGCTGGAGCGTGATGGGCACAGTGTCACCATCGCCGCCGATGGCGCGCAGGGGCTCACCCTGATCCGCCAGCAGCGCGGCAGCTACGATCTCGTGGTATCCGATATCCGCATGCCGGAGATGGACGGCATCGAGATGGCGACCGCGGCGGCAAAACAGTTTCCGGCCATGAAGATCATGCTGATGACCGGCTATGCCGACCAGCGCGAGCGCGCCGAGGAATTGAACGGCATCATCCTCGACGTCGTGCAGAAGCCGTTCACGCTTGCCGAAATACGCGCCCGCGTCGGACGGGCATTAAGCTGCTTCGCTTGATCGTTCAGACGGCATCGCCGGTCGCTGCGATTGCAGGTGCTGCGCCGCGTCGGCGCTCACCGTTCAGTGCAACCAGACCGGCGCCGATGATCAGCGCCGCGCCCAGCACCGTCGTTGACCGCGGGACCTCGGCGAAAAACAGGAAGCCCCACAGCGGCGACCAGAGGATGCCCGTGTATTCGAAGGTTGCGACCCGGTTGGCGGGCGCCATCCGGTAGGCCTGCGACAGCAAGATCATGCCGGCGGAGGCAACGAAGCCGCAGGCCGCCATCTTCAGGAAGTCCGGCAGCGCCGGCCAGACCCAGGGCCGCACCAGGAAGTCGAGGCTCGGGTGGCCCGCATGGGTGATGCCGGCAAGATGAAACACCGCGGCGACCGCCACAGCGCCGGTGAGATAGGCGCCGTTCTGGTAGAAGGCCATCACCGTCGAGGATTCGGTCTCGCCGATCCGGCGCGCCATCAGCTGCGAGAACCCGTAGAGGAATGCCGAGCCGAGCGACAGCAGTGCCGCCCAGTCGAACAATCCGGCGCCCGGACGCAACATCACGACCACGCCCACCAGGCCGATCAGCACCGTCGTCAGCGTCCGCCCGGAGACGTGCTCGCCGAGATAAGGTCCGGCAAGCAACATGATGAAGAGCGGCGCCATGAAATAGAGCGCTATCGCGTCGGCCAGCGAGAGGGCGGCAATCGCCAGATAGTAGACGGTGTAGGAGCTGAATTGGATGAAGCCGCGCAGCGTCAGCATGCCCGCTCGTTTCGACAGCAAGGCTGTCAGGCCGACATCGGCCTGGACGATAACGACCAGGATCGGCAGCGCCACGAGGGCGCGGATCGCCATCACTTCCGTCACCGGATAGCTGCCCGAAACCGCCTTCACCAGCGGGTCCTGCAACGAAAAGACAAGAACGCCGAGGCAGAGGCTCAAAATGCCAAGCACCATCCGGTTCTGCATGTTCGTTCCAGTGAAAAAGAGCCCGCCACCGTTTCGGGCAGCGGGCACGAGTGAGGACTCTTCGAATTGGTCCGCTGCCGAATCTCACGGCCGCATATCCAATGGGTAGAGCAACTATCCTGCGACGTTTGACATGTTGCAAACGAATTGGAATGATACCAGCAATCAAAATTTCTTATGGCGGCATCGATGAAGCCCACCCTCGACAGCGACCTCCTGCGCACCTTCGTGGCGGTGGCCGAGACCGGCAATTTCACCAAGGCGGCGGAAAAGGCCGGACGCACCCAGTCGGCGGTGTCCATGCAGATGAAAAAGCTGGAAGACATGGTGGGCGACAGCCTGTTCGAGCGCGGCTCTCGCGGGGTGGCGCTGACACGCCGCGGCGGCGAGCTCATCACCAACGCCCGCCGCATCGTCTCGCTGCTCGACGAGACGGCGGCATCGCTGGTCGCGCCGCCGCTCGGCGGGCTAGTGCGCATCGGCATTCCTGCCGAATACGGGCGGTCAATCTTGTCGCGGGCACTTGGCGAATTCGCCAAACGCCACCCGCGGGTGGAGGTCACGGTGCGTTACGCGCATTCCGACTCGCAGGTGAGGGCGCTTGCGGCCGGCGAACTCGACCTTGCGGTGGTGTTCGAGTGGGAAGGTTTTTCCGGCGGCGATGTGCTGATGCACGATCCCACGGTATGGGTGACGTCAACGCTGCATCACATGCATGAGGAACGGCCGGTGCCGATCGCGCTTTACAGCCGCAATGGCTGGTGTCGGGACTTCGCGATCAAGTCGCTGCAGCAGCGCGGCCTCGACTACCGCGTCGCCTACACCAGCGACACCAATGGCGGCCTGACGCTGGCGGTCACTTCTGGCCTGGCGATCGCACCGATCTCGCGCAGCAACATCCCGCCCGATTGCCGCGAACTGACCGCCGCCGACGGCTTCGGCGACATCGATTCCTCGAATGTGGTGCTTCACCGCAATCCGCTGGCGACGGGCGAAGCGATCGACGGGATGGAAAACGCGATCCGCGAGGCTTTCATGCTGACCAGGCAGGCACAGGCAACAGCCAGTCTTTGACGTACGAAACGGTCCGCTCAATCCGGCGGTCCGCTCTCCATCTGCTTGAGCCATCGCATGGCATCCTCAAGGCGATCGTCGCCCCAGAACAATTCGCCGTCGAAGACGAAGCTCGGCGAGCCGAAGATGCCGAGCGCCTTGGCCTGCTCCGTCGCGGCCGCGAGCTCGGCCTTGGCGTCATCGCTGTCGGCCCGCCGAAGAACCGGCTCTGCTTTCTGTCCGGCTTTCTCGATGCTAGCCGAAATGTTTGGCTCGCTACCAGCCGGCTCACCCATTTCAAACCAGCGCCGGTACGTTTCCCGGGCATAGGCTTCGCACCAGCCCTCGCGCGCCGCGATGAGAGCCACGCGATTGGCGCGTTCGAGCTCGGCCAGCGGGTAGGGGGCCGGCAGTTTCGGCACCATCCTGTACATCGCCGCTCGGCGCTCGATGTCGCGCCACATATAAGCGGCCTTCGCCGGCTTCTTGGCAAAGGGAATGTTGTCCATCTCGATCATGATGGCGCGCACATTGAAGGGTCGCCAGCGGAACTCGATGCCGGTCTCAGCCGCAACCTCGGCGAGACGCATCACCGAAAGATAGGTGTAGGTGCTGCCGATGGAGAACCAGAAGTCGATCATCGCCAGTCTCCCTTGACGATGACGATACCGGCAGGCAGCGCGGCCTGCAATGCGTGTGGCGAGAGCGACCTGCGGCTGCCCGCTACCTCAGTCTCTTTCGAAAAAGGTCAGGCGATTGCCGAACGGATCGATCACCGTGACCTCCTTCGTCTGCCAAGGCGTCGTCTCGAGGCTCGGCCTGTTGAAGCGGTAGTTCTTGGCCTTGAACTCGCGATGCAGCTCAATGATGCCGGTCGCTTCGATGCGTATATTGGCACCGGGCGAGCCGTCGCCATGATGCTCGCTCAAATGCAGCTCGCAGCCGTCGCGGGCGACGCCCATATAGAGCGGCGCGTTGTCGTCGAAGCGATGCTCGAAGCGGACCTCGAAACCGAGGAAGTTGAGATAGAACTCTCGCGCCTTGACGGTATCGAACATGCGCAGGATCGGCGTGACGGTTCCAAGCTTCGGCATGTCGGCGGTGACCGGTGTGGGCGCTATTTCAGTTCGAGCAGGCGTTCGAGGTAGCTGCGCTCGATGTCCGGGCTGAGCGCGTTGCCGAGGCGCTTGCGGATCGCTTCGAGGATCTGGCGGGCGCGCTGCACGTCGATCTCGTCGGGCACCTTGACGGAGTTGCCGTCGTCGGGGCCCTTCGTGGCGCGCGGCCGGCCAAGCGGGTCGCGGTCGGCGTCCTGCTGACGTCCGCCCTGTTCGCTGCCGCCCTGGTCGCCCTGCATGGCCTGCATCTGCTTCATCATCTCCTTGGCGCCGCGGCGCAGCGCCTCCAGCGCGCGGCCCTGGTGGCCGACCGCCTGGTCGCCTTCGCCTTCGCCCAGCGCCTGCTCGGCATCGCCCATGGATTTGCCGGCCTCGCCAAAGCCCTCATTGGGCTGCATGCCCATGCCTTCGAGGCCCTTCTTCAGCTTGTCGAGCTCGCTCTGCAACTGGCCCTGACCTTCCTGCAGCTGCTTCAGCGCATCCGCGAATTCCTGCGGCGTCATTTGCTTCGGCCGGCCGAGCGGGTCGCGGTCATCACCGGGCTTCTGCCCATCCTGCGACTGCTCGCCATCCTCGCCCAGCTGCTCGTCGCGATTTGCACCGCGCTGCCGATCGCCGCGCTGCATCTGGTCGAGGCGGAAGGTATCGTTCATCATCTCCTGCTGGCGCCGCATGATCTCGCCCAGCTTGTCCATCTGCTGGCGCATCTCGCTGTCCTGCTCGCCGGCCTGCTGCTGGCGCCCGGCCTGCAGGTTGTTCATCATGTCCTGCAGTTCCGACAACAACTGCTGGGCCCGGTCTCGGTCGCCGGATTTGGCGAGATTCTCGATCTCGTCCATCATCCGGTTGATGTCGCTCTGGCGCAGTTCCCGACCGTTCTGCTGCATCTGCGGCGCGTTCGGGTTCTGCTGGGCGCGCTGGGCGAATTCCTGCAGGAACTGGTTCATCGCCTCGCGAAGTTCCTTCATCGCCTTTTCGAGCTCTTCGTCGCTGGCGCCGTTCTTGATGGCGTCCTGTAGCGCCTGCTGCGCCTGGCGCAGCCGACGCTCGGCGGCCGACAGATTGCCTTCCTCGATGCCGAGCGCGATCTCCCACAGATAAGCCACCTCGTTGCGCAGCTGGTCGTCGTTCTCGGCAAGCTTCAGCCGGCTCCTGGCGCTCATGATCGCGAGGTAATGCGACATGTTGTCGAAAGTATCCTCCGGGCGCAGGGTGATCGCGTCCATCAGGTCGAGCACGCGCGGCTTGGCGTTGGCGTCGAGCGCCAGCAGGCGGCGCTGCTCGATCACAGCGCGGGCCAGCGGATTAGAGAAGGGCCGCTCCGGCATCACCAGCGTCCTGGTCTCGCTGGTGGCGGTATGGCCGGCATCGTCGGTGGCGGTCAGCGTCAGCTTGATGGTGCTGCCGGCCCAGACATGCTCGGTCAGATCCTTGGTCGTCTTGGCGGCGTTCGCCTTGCCGCCGCGGCGCGGCAGCGTCAGCGGCATGTCGGGCGGGCCATAGAGCGGATGTGCACTGGCCGGCGGCGGCTCAGACAGCTCGAAGACGGCCTTGGCGGAGGCCGCGCCATAGTCGTCGTCGATCTGGTAGTTGAGCTCGACGGCGCCATTGACGGCACGCTTGGGCTCGCCGACGAAACGGATCGTCGGCGGTTTGTCCGGGGTGATGGCGAAGGCCCAGTGGCCGAGATCGTCCTCGCCGGACTTGAGCCGCAGCGTGCCGTTGGTGTTCAGCTTGCCGGAGAACTGGCGCACTTTGAGCCCCGCTGGGGACCCCGGCTGTGCCGCGGCTGGCGTGGCGCCCTTCGGCGCAACCGGCTCGATGGCGCGATCATTGCCGTTCGCGTCGGCATAGCTCAGCGTTTCTTCGCCGGTTCCGCCAGTGACGCGCAGCGAGACGTCGCTGCCCTCAGGGACGCTGAAGACCTGCGCGGCCTGGTTGACGTCGGCGGTCAAGAACAGCGGCGGCTTGCCGGTATAGGAAGGCGGCGTCACCCAGGCATCGATGCGGGGCGGCACGCTATCGCGCGCGGCGCTGGCGACGAAGCCGTCGCTGATCCTGCCGCCGAAAGGTCCGAACGAGAAGGCAAAAGCGGTGACGAACAGCAGCCCCACCACAGCCCGCAGGCCCCAGCGGTCGTAATCCGGCACGCTTGTGCGCGGTCTGTCGCCGCCCAGGTCGGAGAGCCGCTCGGCCATGCGCTTCTGGTGCTCGCGCCACAGCGCCTGCGAGAAGAGGCTCTCCGCGCCGCTCGGCCGGTCGGTCTGCACCTGCACGGGGCTGTGCAGCAGCTCGTTCGCTGCCTCGATGCGCCGGTCGACCTCGGCGGCGGACGGAATGCGGAAGAAGCGCAGCGCAAAGAGCGCGGCGAGCGCCGAGATGGAGAAGAGGATCAGGAGGCCGATCCGCGCCAGATCCGGCAGGCGCTGGAACAAGCCCAGCCACGAGACACTGAGGAACAGGCCGGCGACCACCGCCAGCGGCAACAGCAACGGCCAGCCGCGCTCGAAGATCATCGAGGCCCGCGTCGCCAGCCGGGTCAAGGCAAGGCGCCCGGCCAGACCGCGTTCGTCGCTGGAAATGGGTCGTTCCGTCATCGGCCCTTCCTGCCCGGGCAGGATCGCCCGGACCTTATGAGCAGAGGATAACACCAAACACGGCGAAGGCGAGGCGGGTTCCAAAATCTGTGACGGGTTCGCCGCCTTTACGATCAGAAATTCGCGGGATTCGTATTGGAACCACAGACCAGGACGGCCACGCGCTCGCCGGGAGCCGGCGCGTAGCGGCCGGAAAGCATCGCGGCAAAGGCAGCGGCCCCGCCCGGCTCGGCGATGATTCGCGCCCGGTCCCAGAGCGCTTTCTGCGCCGCCACGATGTCGTCGTCGCTGACCAGGATCGAGCGCTCGACGAAAGCTTTCGCGATCGGGAACATCATTTCGCCGACACGCTTCGGCGCCAGCGAATCGGCGGCGATGCCCTCGGCCGGTGCATCGACCGGCTTGCCGGCTTCGAAGGCGCGGTGAAGCGTCGGCGCGCCCTCGGGCTCGATGGCGATGATGCGGATGCGGCCAGCGAACCAGGCGGCGATGCCGCCGATCAGGCCGCCGCCGCCGACCGCGACAAGCAGTGTGTCGATCTCCGGCAGATCGGCTTCGATCTCGAGCCCGAGAGTGCCTTGGCCGATGAGCGTCTCTTCCTGGTTGAAGGCGTGGATCTGCAGGGCGCCGGTTCGTTCGGCAAAATCCTCGCTGGCGGCCAGCGCCTCGGCATAGCGCGCACCGCCGACCACCAGCTCGGCGCCGTAGCTGCGGATGCGCTCGAGCTTTGCCGGCGGGCTGACCTCGGGCACGAAGACGGTGGCCTTGTGCCCCAGCTTCATGGCGGCATAGGCGACGGCGGCGCCATGATTGCCGCCGGAGGCGGCGACCACACCCGCTGCGGGCACCTGCCGCTCGAGCAGGTTGGTGAAGGCGCCGCGCGCCTTGAACGAACCGGAATGCTGCAGACATTCGAGCTTCAGATCGACCGGAAAGGCCGGCCGGCCGAAGTCAGCCATGTCGACGCGCATTACCGGCGTGTGGCGGACGAACGGGCGGATGTGCGGTTCCACCGCGGCGATGCGATCCCGCGTGATAGCTCCAGTCTCCAGCATGGCTTGCTCCTTTGAGCGCGGGACCCTCGTGCTTCTATTTCAGCCACTCGGGCAATGAATCCAGCCCGATCAGCTCCTCATGGGTCGGGCGCGGCCGCACGACGTGAAAACGGTCGCCGTCGACCAGCACTTCCGGCACCAGCAGCCTTGTGTTGTAGGTGCCGGCCTGCACGGCGCCGTAAGCTCCAGCGGTGGCGACGGCGATGAGGTCGCCAGGATTCAGCCTGGGGAGGTCGCGGTCGAGGCCGAGGAAATCGCCTGTCTCGCAGACCGGCCCGACGATATCGACCGTCATGCGCGGCGTGGCGGCCGGCGGCTGCACCACCGGCTTGATATCATGGAAGGCGTCGTAGAGCGTCGGCCGGATCAGGTCGTTCATGGCGGCGTCGACGACGAGGAAGTTCTTGGCGTCGCCTTCCTTCACATAGATCACTTCCGAGACCAGGATGCCGGCATTGCCGACGATCAGCCGGCCAGGCTCGAACATCACCTTCAGGCCGAGCCGGGTGACATGCTTCCTGACGATCTCGGCATAGGCGTCGGGCAAGGGCGGCGGGCTGTTGTCGACGCGGTACGGAATGCCGAGGCCGCCGCCGAGATCGACATGCTCGATTGAATGCCCGTCGGCGCGCAGCACGCCGACCAGTTCCACCAGCAGCGCGAAAGCGTCGTCGAAAGGCTGCAGTTCGGTGATCTGGCTGCCGATATGGGTGTCGATCCCGGTGATCTTGATGCCCGGCAGCTCCGCCGCGCGGGCATAGACCTGGCGCGCCCGCTGCCACGGGATGCCGAACTTGTTCTCGGCCTTGCCGGTGGAGATCTTCTTGTGGGTCCTGGCGTCGACGTCCGGGTTGATGCGCAGCGAGACGGGTGCCACCTTGCCGAGCGCTGTGGCGCGCGCCGACAGCAGTTCGAGTTCGGGTTCGGACTCGACGTTGAAGCAGAGGATGCCGGCATTGAGGGCGAAGTCCATTTCCCGCGCGGTCTTGCCGACGCCGGAAAACAGGATCTTGCTCGCGGGGATGCCGGCGGCCAAGGCGCGCCGCAGTTCACCTTCCGACACCACGTCGGCGCCGGCGCCTTGTCTTGCCAAGGTCTTCAGCACGGCCTGGTTGGAATTCGCCTTCATGGCGTAGCAGACCAGCGCGTCGAGACCGGCAAAAGCTTCCTTGAAGACCCGGAAATGCCTGGTCAGGGTCGCGGTCGAATAGCAGTAAAACGGCGTGCCGACGCTGGCGGCGATGCCGGGGATTGCCACATCCTCGGCGTAGAGAACGCCGTCGCGGTAGTCGAAATGGTTCACGGGGAGAGGTCCGAAAATTGGAGCGCGATGAGATCGGATGATCTCCTCGGCTCTAGAGCAAGGGGTCGAGAATGAACTTCGTGTCCTTGACCGGTTTCTCAGGCTCGGGCGGCAGCGGCTGTTTGGCTCGCTCCGCATCCTTGCGCGCCTGCACGGCAGCCTCGTAAGGCGTATCGAGGCCGCCTCTCCTGCCGCAGGCCGTGACGGTGACAACCGCCGCCAGCAACGCGAGCGTCATCAAAATCCTGCCTCGGGTCATCGATCCATCCGTTCGAAACTGTTTTGTCCAGCCGCGCTTTTAGCCGAGTTTTCGGCGCATTGCATCCCGGCATCACGCCTTGGCGAGCCGCTTTTTCCAGTAGCGGATCTGCTTCTTCACCTCCGACGGCGCGGTGCCGCCGAAGCTGGTCCGGCTCTTCACCGAATTCTGCACGGCAAGCACGGAGAAGATGCCGTCGGTGATACCGGAATGGATCGAGCGGAGGTCCTCCAGCGAGAGCTTTTCCAGGCCGACCTTCTTCTCCTCGGCGAGCGCGACGGCGCGGCCGGTGACGTGATGGGCCTCTCGGAAAGGAAGGCCCAGATTACGCACCAGCCAGTCGGCGAGGTCGGTGGCAGTGGCATGGCCGGCACCGGCGGCCTTTTTCATGGAGATGGCGTTGACGGTCATGTCGCGGACCATCCCGGCGGTCGCCGCCAGCATCAGGTCGAGCGTTTCGGCTACGTCGAAAACCGATTCCTTGTCCTCCTGCATGTCCTTGCCATAGGTCAGCGGCATGCCCTTCATCACCGTCAGCAGCCCGACCAGATGGCCGTTGATGCGGCCGGTCTTGCCGCGCACCAATTCGGCGGCGTCGGGGTTCTTCTTCTGCGGCATGATCGAGGAGCCGGTGGAGAATGAATCCGATAGCCGGATGAAGCCGAATTGCGGCGTCGACCAGATGATGATCTCTTCGGCCAGCCGCGACAGATGCGTGCCGCAGATCGCGGCGATCGAGAGGAATTCGAGCGCGAAGTCGCGGTCCGACACGCTGTCCAGCGAATTGCGCATCGGCTCGCGGAAGCCGAGCGCCTTCGCCGACATATGGCGGTCGATGGAAAAGCTCGTGCCGGCCAGCGCGGCGGCGCCCAGCGGGCTTTCGTCCATGCGCTCGATGGCGTCGCGGACACGTGACAGATCGCGGCCGAACATCTCGACATAAGCCATGCAATGATGACCGAAGGTCACCGGCTGCGCGGCCTGCATATGGGTGAAGCCGGGCATTACCGTCGCGGCGTGCTCCTCGGCGCGCTCGAGAAAGGCGCCGATGAGGTCCTTCAGCGCCTGGGCGACGCGCTGGCATTCCTCCTTGACCCAGAGTTTCAGATCGACCGCCACCTGATCGTTGCGCGAGCGGGCGGTATGCAGGCGGCCGGCAGCCGACCCGAT
The DNA here is from genome assembly GCF_003952605.1 of Mesorhizobium sp. M1A.F.Ca.IN.022.06.1.1. Lineage (NCBI taxonomy): Bacteria > Pseudomonadati > Pseudomonadota > Alphaproteobacteria > Hyphomicrobiales > Phyllobacteriaceae > Mesorhizobium > Mesorhizobium sp. M1A.F.Ca.IN.022.06.1.1. The sequence goes on from NZ_CP034455.1 coordinate 3,801,581, forward strand.
CAGATCGGCCAGACGCGCCTCGACATTCATATGGATGTCTTCGAGCTTGGTCGAGAATTCGAATTTCCCGGCCTCGATCTCTTTCAGGATCGTGTTCAGGCCGTGAGCGATTTTTTCTTGATCGGCGGCCGAAATAATGCCCGTTTCAGCCAACATCTCGCTGTGGGCGATCGAGCCGCGGATGTCCTGCGCGTAGAGTTTGCGGTCGAAGGCGATCGATGCGTTGATCGCTTCCATGATCGCGGCCGGACCCGAGGCAAAACGTCCGCCCCACATCTGGTTGCTGGCCTTCTTGTCGCTCATCGCTATAACCCGTGCTCCGGAGCAGTTTTTAAGAAAATGGCAGACGGCAATAAATTCTTCCCGGCCCCGCGCCTCATCCTCGCCGCGCTTGTAGCGGGCGTGCTGGCCGGCGCGGTCGCGGTATATGTCAGCGAGAGCGGTTCTGGCAACAACGCGCCGGATCAGGTTGCCGCGGCCAGCACCGGCAAGGACGACGTCGCTTGCAAGGCGAAGGCCGAACGGGCCAAGCAGGTTGCGGCAAAGGCCGTCGGTCAGGTCGCGGCACTGCAGCCGGCGGATCCGCCGCAATCGCTGAAGGGACTCGCCTTCAACGGACCCGACGGCAAGCCGACGACGATCGCCGGCCATGCCGGCAAGACGGTGCTGCTCAATCTGTGGGCGACATGGTGCGCGCCCTGCCGCGCCGAAATGCCGGCGCTCGATGCGTTGCAGAAGGAAAAAGGCGGCAACACTTTCGAGGTCGTCGCGGTCAATGTCGACACCGGCGATGACGCCAAGCCGAAAAAGTTCCTGAAGGAGATCGGCATCGAGACGCTCGGCTACTACCGGGATGCGACAATGGGCCTGTTCAACGAGGCCAAGACGCGCGGGCTGGCGCTTGGCCTGCCGGTGACGATGCTGATCGACGGCGAAGGCTGCCTGATCGCACATATGAACGGACCGGCGGAATGGTCGAGTCCCGACGCCAAGCGACTGGTGGAAGCCGCGCTCGGTCCGTCAAGCTGAGCGCGCGGCGGCGGGCTCGAGCATGAGGATGCGGCCGCCGCGGGCCTCGACAGCATCCATCGCCGCCGGCACGCCGGTCAGCTCGCTGAAGGTTTCGATCGGGCCTGGCCTGCCGAGATAGTATCCTTGGCCGATCTCGCAGTCCTCGGCATCGAGGAAGCGCAATTCGTCCAGCGTTTCGACGCCTTCGGCCAGAACAGGCAGGCCCAGGCCGCGCCCCAGCCCCAGCACGGCGCGCACGATGGCCGCGACCTGACCATTCCTGTCGACCGACTTGATGAAGGAGCCGTCGATCTTGATCTTGTCGAAAGGGAAAGCGCGGAGATTGGAAAGCGATGAATAGCCGGTTCCAAAATCGTCCATCGCGACGCGAATACCAAGCGCCTTGACCTGCCGCAGGGTCGCCAGCGCCCGGGGCATATCCTTGATAAGGGCCGTCTCGGTCACTTCAAGCTCCAGCCGTCCGGCCGGAAGTCCCGAACGCAGCAGGATCTCGTGCACTTTGCGGCTGAAATTCGGGTTGTGGAGTTGCACCGCGGAGACATTGACGGCGATGGTCAGCGGAGTTTTCCAGCGCACGGCTTCCTCGCAGGCCGTCGCCAGCACCCATTCGCCGATCTGGGCGATGGCGCCGCTGTCTTCGGCGACCGGGATGAAGACCGACGGCGGGATGTTGCCGCGCTCCGGATGATGCCAGCGGATCAAGGCTTCGAAGCCGATCATCTTGCCGCTGCTGATCTCCTTTTGCGGCTGATAGACCAGCCGGAACTCGCCGCGCGCAACCGCCTGGCGCAGATCGTGCTCCATGGCGCGCCTGTCGCGCGTCTCGGCACCCATCGAAGCCTCGAAATAGCGATAAGTGTCCTTGCCCTCGGCCTTGGCGCGGTAGAGCGCAGTGTCGGCATGGCTGACGAGCGCCGCCTGGTCGTCGGCATCCAGCGGGTAAAGAGCAATGCCGATGCTTGCCGACACCAGCTCGCCGCCGGGCGACAGTTGGCTTTCCTGGCGTAGCTTGGAAAGCACCGCCTCGGCGATACGGCCGGCGGCCTGCGGGTCGGGAAGGTTCGGCGCGATGATGGCGAATTCGTCGCCGCCGAGGCGGGCGAGCATCTGCCCATGGCGGAGCACGCCCGAAGCGCATTGCGCCACCCTCTGCAGCACTGCATCGCCGGCCGCATGACCGAAGAGGTCGTTGACCTCCTTGAAGCGGTCGAGATCGAGAAGCATCAGCGCGAGCTGCCCGTCCTTGCCGCTCGCCGTGGCGATCTCGGCCTCGAGCCGGCTGGTGAAGCTGCGGCGATTGGCAAGCCCGGTCAGCGGATCGAAATGCGCCAGGCGAAGGATCTCCTGCTCGGCCTTCTTGCGCTCGCGCATGTCGCGGACGGCGACGACGTCGTGAGGCTTGCCGCAATAGTCGATGCTGCGGGCGATCAGCTCGACCGGAATGCGGGTGCCGTCCTGGCTGCGCAGCTCGGCTTCCTGCGCCTGACCGCTGCCGCCGGCGATGGCTGAGGCAACGCGTTCGCCGAAGAGGTCGCTGAGCGTCATCACGTTCAGCGTGCCGGGCGCGATGCCGCTCAGCGCCGCGATGCTGTCGTTGGCGCTGACGATGCGGCTGCCGTCGCAAACGATCAGCCCCTCGACCGCCGCGTTGGCCAGGCCGTGCATGCGCTGCGCTTCCGCCTGATGCCGGCGGAACCGCAGGTCGATGCGGAGCGCCGCGGCCGAGAGCACCAGAATGACCAGGCTTGCCGCCGCAGCGGCAAAGGCTTGCGACATCGGCGCGATGGTGAATTTTGAGATCTCTATCGAGGAGTCCGGATAGATCGAGACCGCCGCCATGGCGATAAAATGCAGTGTGCAGATGGCCAGTGTGAGCAAGACGGCGGCAGCGATCGTCGTAAGCGTCGACGGGCGGCAAAGCACGACGAGCAGCGAAAGCGCGGCAAGCGTGACGCCCGCCGCCAGCGAAAGAGCGACGAGCAGCTCGTTCCAGACGATCCTGCCCTGGACCTCGAACGCCGCCATGCCGGTATAGTGCATCACGGCGATGCCGACGCCGAGCACGGCGCCGCCGACAAGATAGTGATCAATGCCGCCGCGGATGGTGGCGATCCACATTCCGGCCGCTGTCAGAACTACGGAGGCGGCCAGCGAAAGCGCGGAAAGCTCCGCGTTATAGGCGTTGGGTATTCCCGGCGTGAAGGCGATCATGGCGACGAAATGCGTCGCCCAGATACCGAATCCGGTCGCCGTGGCTGCAATCAACAGCCATGCGTAGCGATTTCGACTGGTCGATTGCTCGACATGGCGAAGAAGATTGACCGCCGAGAAAGAGGAAATTCCGCAGATGAGCGCCGCAAGTGCGACCAACCTCAGATCGTGCTCGTGCACGATGCAATTATAGACGGTCAACATTTGGCCCCACCTGATCTTCCCGCATCAATCAAGTTAAGATTGCTTAAGGCCCGACGGCTGAAGAATCGATTAGTGGACCTGCAACCGACGCGTGTGCCTCAGGTTGTAAAGGACGGATAAGGTTGGGCCGGCTGTCGCAATACGATGGTTGGAGTCGCTCAAATCCTAAGCCGGCAAGCAATCTGCCCGGCCGTGACCGATGCACGTTAATTTAGGATCAGATGATGTTCATCGACGCATAACAAAACCGTTGTCCGATTGTCATGCGCAACACATACTGGTTCTGCGGAAGCCCCCTTTCGCCAATCACAACGGGAGATGAAAACATGAAGCTCTTCGGCTTCGCGGCAGGTGTTGCCGCTACCTTGACCCTGCTTTCCACCACGTCCGCTTTCGCTGTCACGCAGATCAGCTGGTGGCATGCGATGACGGGCGCCAATGCGGAAGTCGTCGACAAGATCTCGAAGGACTTCAACGCCAGCCAAAGCGACTACCAGATCGTTCCGGTCTTCAAGGGCACCTATCCCGAGACGCTGAATGCAGGCATCGCCGCGTTCCGCGCCGGCCAGGCGCCGGACATCATCCAGGTGTTCGATGTCGGCACCGGCGTCATGATGGCGGCCGAGAGCGCGATCAAACCCGTGGCCGAAGTTTTGACGGGCGCGGGGATGACGTTCGATAAGAGCCAGTATCTGCCCGGCATTGTCGGCTACTATTCGAAGCCGGACGGCACCATGTTGTCTTTCCCTTACAATTCCTCCTCGCCGATCCTCTACTACAACAAGGACATCTTTCAGAAGGCCGGCCTCGACGTGAACAACCCGCCTAAGACCTGGAACGAGGTCTGGGAAGCGGCGAAGAAGATCAAGGCGAGCGGCGCGGCCCCTTGCGGCTACACCTCGACCTGGCTGACTTGGATCCATCTGGAAAATTTTGCCGCCTGGAATAATGTTTCCTGGGCGACCCAGCAGAACGGACTGGCCGGCGGCGACGTCGAGCTCAAGATCAATGCGCCGATTTTCGTCAACCACTTTCAGGCGCTGGCTGACCTCGCCAAGGATGGCACTTTCAAATATGGCGGGCGAACCTCCGAAGCCAAGCAGATCTTCCTCGCCGGAGAATGCGGCATCTTTACCGAGTCGTCGGGCGGGCTCGGCGATATCGTCAAGTCGGGTATGAACTACGGCATCGGCCAACTGCCGTATGACAGCGATGCCAAGGGTGCGCCGCAGAACACGACCCCCGGCGGCGCAAGCCTCTGGGTTTTCAGCGGCAAATCCGATGCGGAGTACAAGGGCGTCGCGGCCTTCTTCGCCTATCTCTCCAAGACCGAGGTGCAGGAATATCTGCACCAGAAGTCGGGCTACTTGCCGGTGACGCTGGCAGCCTATGAGGCGACCAAGAAGTCCGGCTTCTACGACAAGAACCCGGGCCGCGAGACACCGATCCTGCAGATGACCGGCAAGGCGCCGACCGAAAATTCGAAGGGTGTGCGCCTGCCCAACCTGCCTCAGGTGCGCGATATCCAGAACGAGGAGTTCGAGAAGATGCTGGCCGGCCAGGAAACGGCCCAGCAGGCGCTCGACAATGCCGTCTCGCGCGGCAACGCGGCGATCAAGGACGCGTTGGGCAACTAAACCTGGCCGAGGATGAAACGTCGCCCGCGCGGATCGGCGCGGGCGATCCTTGCTTGACGAGGAAACCAAGCTGACCCCGCGCGTCGTTTTCCCCAACAAAGTCCTGCCTTACCTGCTTGTGGCGCCGCAACTCGCCATAACACTGGTTTTCTTCTATTGGCCGGCCGGGCAGGCGCTCTACCAGTCCATGCTCAGGCAGGATCCATTCGGGCTGAAGAGCAAGTTCGTCTGGTTTGCCAATTTCCGCAAAGTGCTTGCCGATCCGGCCTATCTCAACTCGATCAAGGTAACGGTGGTATTTTCGCTTGCGACCGCAATCGTGGCGATGGCAGTGGCGTTGCTGCTTGCCGTAATGGCGGAAAAAGTGGTGCGCGGGAAAGCGCTCTACCGCACACTGATGATCTGGCCCTATGCGGTGGCGCCGGCGATCGCCGGCATGTTGTGGCTGTTCCTGTTCAACCCTTCGATCGGCTCGCTATCCTACGTGCTGAGAAGTCTCGGCATAGCCTGGGATCCGTTGCTCAACGGCAGTCACGCCATGATCCTTTTGGTTTCCGCCGCAGCATGGAAGCAGATCAGCTACAATTTCCTGTTCTTCGTCGCCGGGCTGCAGGCGGTGCCGAAGACGCTGATCGAGGCGGCGGCGATGGACGGCGCTCGCGAGACCAAGCGTTTCTGGACCATCATCTTCCCGCTGCTCGCGCCGACGACCTTCTTCCTGCTGGTCGTCAACACTGTCTATGCCCTGTTCGACACGTTCGGCATCGTCCATGCCGTCACCGGCGGCGGACCGGGCAAGACCACCGAGACGTTGGTCTACAAGGTCTACAATGACGGATTCGTCAACCTGATCCTCGGCGACTCGGCGGCGCAGTCGGTGATCCTGATGGTCATCGTCATCGCGCTCACCGCCATCCAGTTCCGCTATGTGGAACGCAAGGTCCACTACGGCTGAGGCAAGCGATGATCGGCCAGTCCCCGTTGCGTGTCCTGATCGCCCATGCCGCTCTCATTCTCGGCATTTTGATCGTTGCATTTCCCATCTACTACACATTCGTGGCCTCGACACAGACGCTGCAGACGATCCTCAAGCCGCCCCTGCCGCTGCTGCCCGGTGACCAACTCTGGAACAATTACAGCGAGGCCCTGTTCGGCGGTGTCGGGCGCATCGGCGGCGTCAGCGTCGGCAGGCTTCTTCTCAACACGACGGTCATGGCGCTCGGCGTCGCGGTCGGGAAGATCTTCATCTCGATCCTATCGGCCTATGCCATCGTGTTCTTTCGTTTCCCGCTGCGCATGACCTTCTTCTGGCTGATCTTCATCACTCTGATGCTGCCCGTCGAGGTCCGCATCCTGCCGACCTACAAGGTGATGGTCGACCTCGGCATGATCGACACCTATGCCGGTCTGATCATCCCGCTGATCGCCTCGGCCACGGCCACGCTGTTGTTCAGACAGTTCTTCATGACCATCCCGGGCGAGCTCATCGAGGCGGCGCGCGTCGATGGCGCCGGGCCGTGGCGCTTCTTCTTCGATATACTCCTGCCGCTGTCGCGCACCAACATCGCGGCGCTGTTCGTCATCCTTTTCATCTATGGCTGGACGCAATATCTGTGGCCGCTGCTGGTCACCAACAGCAACGACATGAACACCATCGTCATCGCGCTGAAGAAGATGGTTTCTTTCGCCGATGCCGATACCCAGTGGCACCTTGTGATGGTCACCGCGATGCTGGCCATCGTGCCGCCGATCCTTGTCGTGGTGCTGATGCAGCGCTGGTTCGTGCGCGGCCTGGTCGAATCCGAGAAGTGAGGAGCGATGGCGACGGTTGATCTCAATGATGTGAGGAAGGTCTATGCCGGCGGCGTCGAGGCCGTGAAAGGCGTTTCGATCGCCATTCCGGACAAGCAGCTTTGCGTGCTGGTCGGTCCCTCCGGCTGCGGCAAATCGACGTTGCTCAGGATGATCGCCGGACTCGAGACCATCTCGTCCGGAACGGTTGCGATCGACGGCAAGATCGTCAATGCGATCGGGCCGACCGAACGCGACATTGCGATGGTCTTCCAGAATTACGCGCTCTACCCGCATATGAAGGTCTACGACAACATGGCCTATGGCCTGCGTAATCGCGGCACGCCGAAAGCCGAGATCGACAGCAGAGTGCGTTCAACTGCCAAGGTGCTGGAATTGTCGGGACTGCTCGACCGGCGCCCTCGCGAGCTTTCCGGCGGCCAGCGACAGCGCGTCGCCATGGGCCGGGCGATCGTGCGCAATCCGAAAGTCTTCCTGTTCGACGAACCGCTCTCCAACCTCGACGCCAAGCTGCGCGGCCAGATGCGGGTCGAGATCAAGAGCCTGCAGCGCAGGCTCGGCGTCACTTCGGTCTATGTCACCCACGACCAGCTCGAGGCGATGACGCTAGCCGACATGCTTGTCGTCATGAATGCGGGGCTGGTCGAGCAGATCGGCGCTCCTCTCGACATTTACGAGAAGCCGGCCTCGACATTCGTCGCGTCCTTCATTGGCGCGCCGCCGATGAACCTGCTCTCACTGAGCACAGAAAGTTCTGCAACTGAGCTGGAAGGAAAGTTGCTTGTTCTTGCCCCGCCCGGCGGGCAGGCGGCAATGCTAGGCTTCAGGCCCGAGGACGCCGAACTCGTCGCCGATGCCGAGGACCGATCCGGGGCGCTGATGCTGCCCGCAACGGTCGAGGCCGTGGAGCCGGTCGGCGCGGAAACCTTCCTGCACTGCTCGGCTGCCGGCAATAATATCGTGGTACGGGTCGGCGGCCGCACGGCGGCAAAGCCCGGCGACAAGTTGCGCATCACCGCCACAGCCGAGAAGTTGCACTGGTTCGATCGGGGCGGCAGGCGCCTCGGCAGCGTAAGCCCCTCCTCTTGACTCAGCTTCAGGCAAACACATGCGCCTTGCCGGTCACCGTGAGGCGCACGATCTCGCCGACCTCCGGCACGTCCATGCCGGTCTTGCGCAGGACGAGCGGTGTGTTGCCGATCGCGGCCGCATCCGGCGGATCCGGGCTATTGAGCAGCCGCACGGCGATGGTGCAGACCGAGCCGGCGAATTCGGAGTCCGTCACCTCGCCGAACAGCATGTCCGGCGTCCCCGACATGCCTTCGCGGGAGGTTCGTTTAAGCACCACCTGCTCGGGCCTGAGCATGATACGGGCGACGTCGCGCCGCTCGGTGATGTCGACCGCGATGCGGCCGAGCGGCGATATGGCAAAGCCGTCGGCGATCTTGGCCGGCACGATGATGGCGTCGCCGAGGAACTCGGCAACCATCCTGTCCCTGGGCTGGAAGTAGAGCTCGCGCGGCGTGCCGACCTGCGAGAACAGGCCGTCGCGCATGACGGCCACCTGGCTGGCGAAGGACAGCGCCTCGGCCTGATCGTGGGTGACCAGGATGGTGGTGATGCCCGCATCCTCCAGAAGCTCGGCCACAGCCTTGCGCATCGAGGCCCGGAGGCCGGTGTCGAGCGCCGAGAACGGCTCGTCGAGCAGCATCAGGCGGGGTTTCATCGCCATGGCACGGGCAAGCGCGACACGCTGCTGCTGGCCGCCGGAAAGCTCGTGCGGACGGCGCTTCAGGATCGCCTTATCAAGCCCGACGATATAGGCGAGCTCGACAATGTGCTCGGCGCGCTTCTCGGCGCTTCGGGGCATGCCGAAGCCGATATTGTCTGCGATGGTGAGATGCGGGAAGAGGGCGCCGTCCTGCGCCACCACGCCGATGCCGCGGCGATGCGCCGGCACCGCCGCCCCGCCATTGGCGAGCAGCTTGCCGTCGAGCGCGATGCGGCCGCGGTCTGGCGCCTCGAAGCCGGCGATCAGCCTCAGCAAAGTGGTCTTGCCGCAGCCGGAGGGTCCGACGATCGCGGTGCGGCTGCCGCTTTCGACGGTGAGGTCGACGCCGGCAAGTGCTGCCACCGGGCCATAATGTTTTGCTACGTCGCGGAGCTCGAGGAAGCTCATCGGCCGGCCATCCGCTTTGACTGGACGTAGAGCACCCAGGTCATGGGGAGCGACATCGCCACCATGATCAAGGCGTAAGGGGCGGCCGAGGCGTAGTCGATCTCGCCGCTGTAGGACCAGAACGCCATCGCAAGGGTGCGGGTGCCGTTCGGCGCCAGCATCTGCGTGGCGGTCAATTCATTGGTGATGCCGAGTGCCACCATCGCCATCCCGGCCGCCGCGCCCGGCGCCGACAGCCGGATCGTGGTCGACCATAGCGCCCTGAGCGGCGGGCGGCCGAGGCTCGAAGCCGCGCGTTCGAGTTCCACCGGCGCCTGGGCGATCGAGGCGCGCAGGCTGACCAGCGCGCGCGGCAGGAACATCAGCGCATAGCCGAAAAGGATGGTGAAGAGCGTCTGATAGAGCGGCAAGGCGATGCGTACGGTGATGGTCACCAGCGCCAGCGCGACGACCACACCCGGCAGCGAGCCGACGATGTAGTTGCAGCTCTCGAGCAGGCGCTGCAAGCGGCCGGGCGCACGGATCGAGATCCAGGCCATGGGCATTGCGGCGACCGTGGCAAGCAGCGCGCCGGCGACGGCGAGGACCAGCGTCTGGCCGAGCGCCAGGCTGATCTCGTCCCAACGCCAGACGTCGGCGCCACCGGCAAGCAGCCAGCGGCCGACGGTCACAAAGGGCACGCCGAGCGTGAGCAGCGCAGTCCCGGCGGGCAGCAGCAAGCAAGGCAGCGTGGCGCGGCCGAGGGCGACACGCTGCTGCTGGCGCGCCGCCCCGGAGCCGACGCGGGCATAACGCTCCTCACCACGCACGATCACCTCCACGCCAAGCAGCACGAAGCAGCAGGCGACCAGCACGGCGGCGAGCATGTTCGCCGCCGCGCCGTTGAAGGTCGACTGGAACTGGTCGACGATCGCGGTGGTGAAGGTATCGAAGCGGATGAAGACATAAAGCCCGTATTCGGCAAGCAGGTGCAGGCCAACCAGCAGCGAACCGCCGCAGATGGCCAGCCTCAACTGCGGCAGCACGACGCGCGCGAAGACGCGCCAGGGTCCGAGGCCCAGCGCTGCGGCGGCATCTTCCAGCGCAGGGTCAAGCCGGCGCAGCGCCGCTGCGATCGGCAGATAGAGGAACGGGAAATAGGCGATGACGGAGACGAGCACGCCGGCCCAGAGCCCGTGCAGGCCGGGGATCAGGCTGATCCAGGCGTAACTGTGGACGAAGGCCGGGATAGCCAGCGGCGCTACCGACAGCCACGACCACCAACGGTTGCCGGGAAGGTCGCTGCGCTCGGTCAGCCAGGCAAGCGCCACCGACAGCACGATGGCGATCGGGACGGCCAGGACGACAAGCAGGATGGTGTTGACCAGGAGCGCGCCGACGCGAGCCCGAAAGATCAGCGCCACCACCGTGTCCCATCCCGTCTGGATGCCCACCCAGACGATGAAGGCAAGCGGCAGGAGAGCGATCAGCGAGACGATGGCGGCCGCAAGCGTAATCCACGACGTGGACCGCCGGCTCTGCCTTGCGGCAGCCGGCGGCCCCGAATGCGTGAGGTCGATCGCGGACATCAGCCGGAATGCACCGCCTGGAGACGATCTGATGAACCGCGAACGCGGTCGGAAACGCAGATGATCGTCATCGACGAGGCCATCTCCAAAACAAAAGCGCTCCCGCGGAAAGCGAATTCCGGCGGGAGCACGGTCGGTTGTCCTTTTAGGACGAACGCGGACTAAAGCAAGCCGGCTTGCGTCATCAGGTCGATGACCTTCTTCGAGTTCAGGTGCGTCGGATCGATCTTGGGCGCCTGCAGATCGGCCAGCGGCACGAGCTTCGGGTTCGACATGGCATCCTTGCCGACCGCGTATTCATAAGAGGTCCCGGTTTTCAAAACCTCCTGGCCGGCCTTGCCGGTGACCCACTTCAAGAAAGCCTGGGCTTCCTTCGGATGCTTGCTCGAGGCCAGCACGCCGCCGCCAGAGATCGACACGAACGCGCCCGGGTCCTGGTTCTTGAAATAATGCAGGCCGACATTCTTGCTGTTCTCGCCGGTCTTCGCCTGGTCGCCGAAATAGTAGTAGTGGTAGATCACGCCGCCATCGATCTCCCCGGCATTGACCGCCTTCATCACCGTATTGTTGCCCTTGTAGGCGGTGAAGTTCTCCTTCATGGCCTTCAGCCAGTCGGAAGTCGCGGCTTCACCTTTGAGCTCGAGCATCGCGCTGACGATGGCCTGGAAATCGGCGCCGGACGGCGAGGCGGCCCACCGGCCCTTCCAGCTCGGATCGGCAAGGTCGAGCAGCGACTTGGGCAGCTGGCCTTCCTTGAGCTTGTCCTTGTTGTAGGCAAAGACGGTGCTGCGCGCGGCGACGCCCACCCATTTGCCGCTCGAAGGCTGGTATTCCTGCGGAACCTGAGCGAGGGTGTCGGCATCGACCGGCGCGAACAGGCCGGCCGCCTCGACCAGCGCCATCGCCGGCGAATTCTCGGTCAGGAACACGTCGGCCGGCGAGGCAGCACCCTCGGCGACGATCTGGTTGGAGAAATCGCTGTCGCCGCCATTGCGCAGCGTGACCTTGATGCCGGTTTCCTTGGTGAAGCCCTTCGCCCATTCCTTGGCCAGGCTTTCATGCTGGGCGTTGTAGACGATGATGCCTGCATCCTCCGCCATGGCCGGTCCGGCAATCAGGCCGAGCGCCAGCGCGGCGGCGCCGGCAAGAGTGGAAAAGGCAGTTTTCATGGGCATCGTCCTCAAATCTGCAGACAGGGGTTCGGGCTCAGGCGCACCTATAAATACCTGACTACAATAGTCAACATTCCGGCCTGCTTCAATCGGTCGCCGTGCCGCAAACTTTCGTGATTTTCCGGTACTTTGGCTTGGACATTATTTCGCCGGACACGTAACAAACCAGGGCGGAGACGCGAACATCGGGGGTAAACTCTTGTGACCGGCAAGGACGAGGCCGAGCTTTCCCGGCTGCTCAGGGCCGCGATCGCGGGAGACGAAAGGGCTTACGCCGACTTTCTTCACCGGATAGCCGCTCTCGTTCGTGGCTTCGTCCGGCGCAAGATCGTACAGGGCGGGGTCGACCCCGAGGATGTCGTGCAGGAAACCTTGCTGGCCATTCACGTCAAACGGCACACGTGGCGAGAAGACGCGCCGGTGCTGCCATGGGTCTATGCGATCGCCCGCTTCAAGCTGATCGATGCATTCCGCCGGCGCGGCCGTCGCATCGAGGTCGGGATCGACGAGATCGCAGAGACGTTCGCCGAGCCGGAAGCGGAGACGGTGAGCGAGCGCGACATAAACCGGGCCCTGGACGGCTTGCCGCCCTCGCAGCGTTCCGTGGTTTCCTCGATCTCGGTCGACGGCCATTCGATCGGCGAAACGGCGGTCAAGCTCGGCATCAGCGAGACCGCAGTGCGCGTGTCGCTGCATCGCGGCCTTGCCGCGATCGCCAAAAGGTTCGGACGACAGTGACATGAGAACCGAGGACCTCATAAAGGCGCTTGACGCCGATGCCCGCAACAAGGCGATGCCGCTTGGCCTCGCCTGGTGGCTGGCCGTCGGCGTGGCGGTTGTGGTCGCGGCGATGGTCTTTTTCATGACCATCGGTCCCCGCCCGGACATCATGCCGGCCATGCATACGATGCGCTTCATGTCGAAGTTTGTCTTCACCTTGGCGCTCACGGCCAGCGCATTCGCTCTGATCCGAGCCCTGTCGACGCCCGGTGCGGCGAGCAGGCGAGCGAAACTATGGACGCTCGCCGCGCCCGCGCTCGTCGTGATCGCGGTCATCCTGGAGCTTTTCGTCGTGCCGGAGGCGGACTGGGGCAGGCGGCTCGTGGGTTCCAACATGATGATCTGCATGAGCTTTATCCCGTTGATCGGCATCGGTCCCCTGGCTATCTTCCTCGGCATGCTGCGCTATGGCGCGCCGACGCGGCCGGTGCTGGCCGGCGCGGTCGCGGGCCTGCTCGCGGGCGGCTTGGCGGCGACCTTCTATGCCGCGCATTGCTTCGACGATTCGCCGCTGTTCGTCGCCACCTGGTACACGATCGCGATCGCGTTCCTCACCGCGCTCGGCGCGCTTGGCGGACGGTTTTTCGTCCGCTGGTAGGATTACACACCGATCCTTAATCATGCCGGCAATTGCTTTGCCGGTTAGCGGCGTGGCCGCCGCAGCTTACAACCATTCCTTAAAATCGATCCGCCAGGGTTGTGGCAGTTGCGCATGGGGTGGGATCACATTGTGGCGTGGTTGAGTTGGAAAGGTCCGCGGGCCGGCAAGCGCGCTGTGCTCGCCTTGATGGCGGCAGGGCTTATCACCCTGATGGCATCGGTCCTGTTGCCGGCGCTGGAGCTCGGTGCGGACGCGCTGAAGTTCTGCCTACAGATATCGGTCGCCGTCACCGCCGTGACGCTCTTTGTCTCGGCGCTGTTCATCCGCAGGATCATCGACGACCGCCGGCAGATTGCCGAGAGCGAGCAGCGCTTTCGCCGCGCGATGGAAGATTCGGCGATCGGCGTCGCCATCGTCGGCCTCGACGGCCGCATCCTTCAGACCAATCCCGCCTTCGCGGCGATGCTCGGCTACAGCCGGGCGGAAATCGAGGCGCTGACCTTCTTCCAGATCACGCATCCCGACGATCTGCAGATCGGCCGTGAGACGATGATCGCGCTGAAAGAGGGAAAGATCGATTCCTTTCATTTCGAGAAGCGCTACCTCAAGAAGGACGGCACTCCGGTCTGGGCGCAGCTCGCGGGCTCGGTCATTCGCGAAGACGAGACCGGCAAGCCGCTCTATCTTGTGTCGCAGATCGAGGACATCGATGCGCGCAAGCAGGCCGAAGCGCGCATCGCCGAAGCCGAGACGCGTTGGAATTTCGCGCTGACCAGCGCCGGACAAGGCGTCTGGAGCCTCGACATGCGCAAGGGCGGCACGACTTACTCCGAAACCTGGGTCAGAATGCTGGGCTATGACGATGGCGAGCTGGACGGCGACCCCGACCGCTGGCTGACGATGATCCATCCGGACGACCGCCAAATCGTCGCCGACGCGGACCGGGCGCATCTTGCCGGCGAGACGGCCTTCTTCGAGGCCGAGTTCCGGATGCGCCACAAGGACGGCCATTGGGTCTGGATCCTCGACCGCGGCAAGGCGATCGAACGCGACGGCGAGGGCCGGCTGATCCGGGCGATCGGCAGCTTGACCGATATCACGGAGCGCAAGGAGGCCGAAGAACGGCGCAAGGTCTCGGCGGCGATGCTCGCCGACGAAAAGGAGCGGCTCAGGGTGACGCTGCAGTCGATCGGCGACGCGGTGATCTGCACCGATGCCGCGAACCGCGTCACCTTCATGAATCCGGTCGCCGAAAAGCTCACCGGCATTGCCAGCGGCGAGGCGCTTGGCAAGGTGCTCGGCGATGTCTACTGGGCGGTCGACGAGGAAACCGGGCAGAGGATCGGCCTGACACGACCTTCGGCCGCCGACCGCCATCATTGCGATCAGAACGCCCGCGCCGTGCTCATCAGGCGCGACGACACGCGCTGCAGCATCCGCCAAATGGTGTCGCCGATCATGAAGGACCGTGACGAGTTCTGCGGGCTGGTCATCGTCTTCCAGGATTTCACCGACGCGCGCGCCCTGCAGCGCCAGCTTGCTTATGCCGCGGCCCATGACGCGCTGACCGGGCTCGCCAACCGCCCAAGCTTCATCCGCACGATGGAGGAGCTGGTCGATCGGTGCCGGTTGAATGGCGGCGAGCATCAGTTCATGTTCGTCGACCTCGACCACTTCAAGGCGGTCAACGACACTGGCGGCCACGCGGCGGGCGATGCGCTGCTGAAGCGCGTCGCCGACGCCATCCGCAACGTGCTCGGGCCGGAAGATATCGTCGCCCGTCTCGGCGGCGACGAGTTCGCGGTCATACTGAAATCGGGCGCGCCGGCGCGAGCGACGGTCGCGGCGCGTTGCATCATCGAAGCCATCCGCAACCTGGGCTTCAGCTGGGACGGCCGTCCGCATTCGATCGCCGCCAGCATCGGGCTTGCGCCGATCCGCGCCGGCTGCGGCGAGGTGGATGAGATCATCGCCCGCGCCGATGCCGCCTGCTATGCCGCCAAGGCGGCCGGCCGCGGCTGCGTTTCGGCAGCACCCGATGAAGTTTCGAAGGACGAGGCGGCGCCCCTGCCGCTTGCCGCGGCATCCTGAACGCCGCGCAGTGAGCGTTCAGTCGTGGGGCTCAGCGCGTCGGCACCGGATGGTCGCCGCGATAGTCGTAGAAGCCGCGGCCGGTCTTGCGGCCGAGCCAGCCGGCCTCGACATATTTCACCAGCAGCGGGCAGGGGCGATACTTGGAGTCCGACAGGCCCTCATGCAGCACCTGCATGATCGACAGGCAGGTGTCGAGACCGATGAAGTCGGCCAGTTGTAGCGGCCCCATCGGATGGTTGGCGCCGAGCCGCATGGCGGTGTCGATGGCGTCCACCGTGCCGACGCCCTCATAGAGCGTGTAGATCGCCTCGTTGATCATGGGCAACAGGATGCGGTTGACGATGAAGGCCGGGAAATCCTCCGAAACGGTGATCGTCTTGTCGAGCCTGTTCACGAAGGTCTTGGCGGCCTCGAACGTCTGGTCCTCGGTGGCGATGCCGCGCACCAGCTCGACCAGCTTCATCACCGGCACCGGGTTCATGAAATGTATGCCGATGAAGCGCTCAGGCCGGTCGGTCTGCGCGGCGAGCCGGGTGATCGAGATCGACGAGGTGTTGGTCGCGAGAATCGCCTCCGGATTGAGCTGCGGGCAGAGTTGGGCGTAGATCTTGCGCTTGACCGTCTCATCCTCGGTCGCCGCCTCGATGACGAGGTCGGCGGCGGCAAGATCGGCCATGGCGGACGCCGATGAGATGCGGGCCATCGCCTCGTTGCGCGCCTTCTCCTCGAGCTTTCCCGAACCGACCTGACGGGCCATGTTGCCGCTGATCGTGGCGATGCCCTTCTCGACCCGGTCGGGCGAGATGTCGTGGATCAGGACCTTGTAGCCGGCCAGCGCCGAGACGTGGGCGATACCGCCCCCCATTTGACCTGCGCCGACAATGCCGATCGTCTCGATCTTGCTCATTACCCCAATCCCGTCTGGAGCATTTCCGCTTCTGCGAGGCACGGAAGCGCTCCCTTCTCTTTGTTTCCCGCAATTCCGGACGCAAAGTGGCTCGGCACTTTCCTGGAATTGCCCTTTTTGTTTATCGCAATTCCGGAGGGAAAACCGCTACGGACTTTTCCTGGAATTGCGCAAGCCTTTACCGGCCTGCTTTTTGTGCAGTGCAAACTAAAAGGGCGGGGCGACTTCGTCTACCCCACCCTTCCGATTTTAATATGCCAGAGCAGAAAGCGTCAAAGCGCCTTTTGCAGTTCCGGCAGGATGACGAAGAGATCGCCGACGAGACCGTAGTCGGCAACCTGGAAGATCGGCGCTTCCTCGTCCTTGTTGATGGCGACGATGACCTTGGAATCCTTCATGCCGGCAAGATGCTGGATGGCGCCGGAGATGCCGACGGCAATGTAGAGATCGGGGGCGACCACCTTGCCGGTCTGGCCGACCTGCCAGTCGTTTGGGGCATAGCCCGCATCGACCGCGGCGCGGGAGGCACCCACAGCGGCGCCGAGCTTGTCGGCGACCGGCAGGATGACTTCCTGGAATTTCTCCGACGAGCCGAGAGCACGGCCACCCGAGATGATGATCTTGGCCGAGGTCAGCTCGGGACGGTCGTTCTCGGAAAGCTTGTTCTCGACGAAGGAGGAGAGGCCGGGATTGGCGGCGGCGTTCACCGTCTCGACCGAAGCCGAGCCGCCCTCGGGCGCCCCTTGGAAGGAGGCGGTGCGCACCGTGATCACCTTCTTGGCGTCGGTCGACTGCACGGTCTGGATGGCGTTGCCGGCATAGATCGGCCGCTTGAAGGTGTCGGGCGTGACCACCTCGATGATCTCGGAGACCTGCGCGACGTCGAGCAGGGCCGCCACGCGCGGCGCGACGTTCTTGCCCGCTGAGGTCGCGGGGGCAACGATCGCGTCATAGGAGCCGGCGAGCGAGACGACGAGTGCAGCCAGCGGCTCCGCCAGGCGTTCGGAGAGCTCGTCGGCCTCGGCCAGCAGGACTTTGCGAACACCCTTCAGCTTGGCGGCCGCGTCGCTTGCCGCCTTGGCGCCTTTGCCGGCGACCAGCACATCGACATCCGAGCCGATCTGCAGGGCCGCCGCGAGCGCCTTGGCGGTCTGGTCGGAAAGGCTTGCGTTGTCGTGTTCGGCGATGAGGAGAATTGCCATTTTCCTGTTCCTTTCCTGACCGCTTTAGAGCACGCCGGCTTCGTTCTTGAGCTTCTCGACCAGCTCGGCGACGCTGTTGACCTTGACGCCCGCCTTGCGGCCGCCGGGCTCCTCGGTCTTGATCACCTTCAGGCGCGGCTTGACGTCGGCGCCGTAGTCGGCCGGGCTCTTCTCGTCGAGCGGCTTCTTCTTGGCCTTCATGATGTTGGGGAGCGATGCATAGCGCGGCTGGTTCAAGCGAAGGTCGGCGGTCACGATCGCCGGCATTTTCAGCTCAACCGTCTGCAGGCCGCCGTCGACCTCACGCGTTACCTTGGCATGATCGCCGGCGAGCTCGATCCTGGAGGCGAAGGTGCCTTGCGCCCAGCCAAGCAGCGCCGCCAGCATCTGGCCGGTCTGGTTGCTGTCGTCGTCGATCGCCTGCTTGCCGAGGATGACGAGGCCGGGCTTCTCGGCCTCGACGACGCCCTTCAGTACCTTGGCGACACCCAGCGGCTCGGTCTGCTCGTCGGTCTTGACCAGGATAGCGCGATCAGCGCCCATGGCGAGCGCGGTGCGCAGCGTTTCCTGCGCCTGCTGCGGGCCGATCGAGACGACGATGATCTCCTCGGCCTTGCCGGCTTCCTTGATCCGGATCGCTTCCTCGACCGCGATCTCGTCGAACGGGTTCATCGCCATCTTGACGTTGGCAAGCTCCACGCCCAGTCCGTCGGCCTTGACCCGGACCTTGACGTTCGCGTCCACAACCCGCTTCACGGGCACAAGGATCTTCATTTTCCTGTCACCTCTCCTGAGATAGTCGGGCGCGCTATAGCAGTGTGCGCCTTGTCAGAGTTGTCGAAAGCCGACATTCCGGGCGGAATTCTGGCTTCCAACGGCCAAGAAGCAGTTCCACCCCGATGTTTCGGTTGAGCATGATCGTTCCGAAAAGCGGTTCCCACTTTTCGTGATCATGCTCTGTGGTGGCGTTCCGTAGTGGCGGCAATCCGGCGCGTCAATATGCACGTCGCACTCAAATCGGTTCAGTCTGGCGGCGACGCCGCGCCGCGGCCCCATCGAGACGCCGTCTGTGCCGGCGCCTCGGGTGTTGGTCCGGGCTCGATCGGCAGAGGGACCTCCTGGACCTTCGGCGTCAGGTCCGGCTCGCCGTCTGCGCCGGCAAGCAGCGGCACGCCGCGGCTGCGCAACACCAGGACGAGAACAGCGCCGGCAATGATGCCGCCGATGTGGCAGGCCCAGGAAATCTGATCCTCTCCGCCGGCGGCAAACATCACGATCTGGAACAGGATCCAAAGGACGAGCGGGATGAAGGCGGGGATGCGCAGAGGAATGCGCGCAAAGACCAATACCCACACCTTAACCTTCGGATAGAGGATCAGATAGGCCGCAACCACGCCGGCGATGGCGCCGGAAGCGCCGATCAGCGGCACCTGGGAATCCCAGCCGACCAAGCCTTGAAAGAAAGCGCCCGCCGCCGCGCAGGCGAGGTAGAAGATCAGGTAGCGGATATGGCCGAGCGCGTCCTCGACATTGTCGCCGAACACCCACAGGAACAGCATGTTGCCGCCGAGATGGAAGATGTCGGCATGCAGGAAGGAATAGGTGAGATAGCTGAGGCTTTCGGGAATGACGACGAATTCGGGCGACAGCTCCACCTTGTCATGGACGACAGAGGGGATGAAGCCGAGGCCAAGCACTGCGGCATTGGTGAAGCTCTCGCCGCCAAGCGTGGTCGCGAGATAGACCAAGGCATTCGCGGCGATCAGGCCGATCGTCACATATTGTAGGCGGATGTGGCGGAGCCTGTTGGTATCGTAGAGCGGGATGAACATCGGACCCTCCCGCCATACCCGGTTGTCAGCGGTTCTTGCCGGGAACCCATAGCACGTCGGCATTTCCGTTGTCATTGACCGCCCGGGCGGCGACGAACAGGAAGTCGGAGACGCGGTTGATGTATTTCAGCGCTTCGCGGTTGACGTGCTCGGCCGGGTCCTGCGCCAGCGCCACCATGAGGCGTTCGGCGCGCCGTGTTACGGTGCGCGCAAGATGCAGGGCTGCCGCGGCAGGCGTGCCGCCGTTCAGCACGAAGGATTTCAGCGGCTGCAGGTCCTTGTTGAGAGCATCGATGTCCTTTTCGACGCGCCCGGTCTGCGCGGCGACGATGCGCAGCGGCTCGTAGCCGAGCGGTTTGCCGTCGTCCGGGACCGCAAGGTCGGCGCCGAGGTCGAAAAGATCGTTCTGGATGCGGGAGAGCATGGCGTCGAGCGCCGGATGATCGGTTGCGGTGTGGACGCGCGCCATGCCGACGCAGGCATTTGCTTCGTCCACCGTGCCGTAGGCTTCGACGCGCAGATCTGACTTCAGGCGCCGCTCGCCGCTGCCCAGACCGGTAGTGCCGTCGTCGCCGGTACGGGTATAGATCTTGTTGAGCTTGACCACCTTCTCCTCCCCGGCCCGTTACTTGCGGGTGAAGTAGACGGTCAGCATGATCAGCACCAGAGCTATGAACTGCAGCAGTACGCGGGCCTGCATCAGCTTGTTGGAGGTGAAGCCTGAGCCGCCGCGCATCATGTTGACGAGGCCGCGGATCAGCACGACCACGACGGCAGCCATGACGACAATGGCGAGGATGTTGAAGACGGTTGCCATGGTGCTGGCTCCAGTTGGGTTTCGGTCAGGCCCGCCTGGCGAGCACGCGGTAGAGCATCGAGGCCGGCAGGATGCGCTTGAGCGCCACGCCGATTCTGGCCGGCACCGTTACCACATAATGCGGGTGCGGGCGCTGTGACAGAAGCGCGTGGCGCAAGGCGGCATGGACCACCTCAGGTCCGGGCTTCAGACGCGAGACGCTGCCGCCGGCCTTGAGCCGCGCGAGCTGCGCCTGGTAGTCGGCGCGGTGAACGGAGTTCTCGACGTCGATGTTCTTCAAGAACCATACCAGGCCGTTGCTGGCGATCTTCGAGGTCACCGGCCCCGGCTCGATCAACGAGACATGAATGCCGCTGCCTTCGAGCTCCTGGCGCAGGCAAAGCATCAGGCCTTCGACGGCATGTTTCGACGCCGAATAGGCGCCGCGAAAACGGACCGGGGCGAGCCCCAGGATCGAGGAGCAGTGGACGAGGCGACCGTGCCCCTGGCGGCGCATGACCGGCACGACGCGGCGGGTCAGGTCGTGCCAGCCGAAGAAATTGGCTTCGAACTGCTCGCGCAGCGCTTCGACCGGCAGGTCCTCGACGGCACCGGGTTGCGCGTAGGCGCCATTGTTGAACAGCGCGTCGAGCGTGCCGCCCGTGCGCTCCAGCACGGCCTCGGCCAGGGCGGCGATGGACTCAGGCTCGCGATAGTCGAGATAGAAGGCTTCGATGCCCTCCGTCTCGAGCGCGTCGATGTCGGCCGGTGTGCGGGCCGTGGCGAACACGCGCCAGCCTTCCTCCTTCAATGCCCGCGCGCAATAGGCGCCTATGCCGGAGGAGGTGCCGGTGACGATGATGCTGCGCAACTGTTCAGCGGTGGGCAACGTTGTGGGACCTGGGGTTGCCATTTGCCGCAATCCCTTCCCATATTCGCGGCGTCGACACAATCGAGCGGAGCGCGGGTCCTTGCTCAGGAATATCGTCGCGGTCAAGCGCGTGCTCTACGATGCGATCGGCCATTTCACCACCGACGATGGCTGGGCAATGGCCAGCCATCTGGCGATCACCTCGCTGATGGCACTGTTTCCGTTCCTGATCTTCGCAACGACGCTGGCCAGCTTTCTCGGCGCGCGCGCCTTCGCCGACACGGCCGTGCATCTGGTCTTCGACACCTGGCCGGAGCAGATTGCCAAGCCGATCGCGCGCGAGGTGCAGAATGTGCTCACCGTGCGGCGCAGCGACCTCCTGACCTACGGCGTGCTCTTAGCCGCCTACTTCGCCTCGAACGGCATCGAGGCGCTAAGGACCTCGCTCAACCGCGCCTATCGCGTTACCGAGACGCGCGGCATCATCCACCGCCGGGTGCAGAGCATCGTCTTCGTGCTGATCGCGACGGCCTGCTTTCTCGCCGTCAGCGTGCTTCTGGTGCTCGCGCCCCTGCTCGCGCGGCTGGCCGAGGCGCATCTGGAATGGATCAAGCCCTATATGGGCACGATCACCATATGGCGTTACGTGATCGCCTCGACGGTCATCGTCATCGGCCTGTTCGCGGTGCATATCTGGCTGCCGGCCGGCAAGCGCCGCTTCGTTTCCATCGTTCCGGGCATCGTCTTCACGCTGGTCGCGTGGCTGGCCGGCTCGACCATCTTCGCCACCTATCTCGACCATTTCTCGTCCTATGTGACGACCTATGCGGGGTTGGCCTCGATCATGATCGCGGTGGTGTTCCTCTACATCATCTCGGCCATTTTCATCCTTGGCGGCGAGCTCAATGCCGCGATCAGCCGCTATCTCGAGGCGCGCGCCCGCGTGGGTTGAGCTCTGTCCTGACGGGCGGTCGCGAGCCCGACGCCCAAAGTGGCGATCGCCATGCCGGCGATCTGCAGCAGAGTGAGCTCTTCGCCGAACAGAGCCCACGCGATGACGGCGGTTACGGCGGGCACAAGATAGAACAGCGATGCGACCTTCGACATCTCGCCGTCCCTGATCATCACCATCAACAGGAAGATGGCGCCGAGAGACAGCACCAGGACCAGCCATGCCATGGCAAAGATGAGCTCGCCGTTGACGGTGATGGTGCGCGTCTCGAAGGCGAGCGACCCCAGGATCGTGACGACCGAGCCGCCGACATACTGCCACATGGTCGCCGAGACGAGGTCGCCGCCGGAGGCGAAGCGCTTTTGCCAGATCGTACCAGCGGCCATGCCGAGCACCGAGACCAGCGAGGCCGTCAGCGTTGCCGCGGTAACGCCGCCGCCAATCATGCCGAGCTTCGGCCACAGCACGATGACGACGCCCAGAAGCCCGACGGCAAGGCCCGCCCAATGGCGCGGCAGGATCGCCTCGCCGAGAAATTTGCCGGCGAGCACCGCCGTGATCAGCGGCTGCAGGCCGACGATCAGCGCCGAAAGCCCGGCCGGCATGCCTCTGTGGATCGCCCAGAAGACGCCGCCCAGATAGACGCCGTGCATTAGGACGCCGGCCACCGTCGCATGAAGCGCCTCCTCGCGGGTGGCCCGTCGCGAGCCGATAAGGACGGTCAGTCCCGCAAACAGGATCGCCGCCAGCACGAAGCGGATGGCAAGGAAGGTGAACGGCTCCGCCCATGGCATTGCATAGCGCGCGCCGATGAAGCCGGTCGCCCACAGAACGACGAAAGAGGCGGGGATGAACCGCTTGATGCTGTGCATTGGAAGGAGGGCTCTGGCTGCGCGTGAAAAGTTGATGTCGGCAATTGCTCTAATGCCGATCAATTCGGCAAGCAAAACGAAACGGTTGATCCATAAGCTCATCCGAATTCAACAAACGGTGCCAAGAGGGGCATGGCGTTAAGGCACGCCATGAGCAGGCATGCTTTTGCATCTCGGGACGACATGGCTGCTGTTCGCGGTCGCCACCGTCGCGGTCTTCGGATTCTTCTTCGGCACCGCGCTCGATGCCATCATGAAGGATGACGGCTTCGGCTCGACCGGCAACACGCTGCTCTTCACGCTGGGCTTTTTCGTTGCGGTGATGATCGCCAACGAGCACGGCATCACCTTCCGGGATATCAAGCTAGCTGTGGCATGGGGATTGAGCGGCGCCTTCGTCTTCATCAGCGTGATGGCGCTGATCAAGGCCGGACTGGCTCGCTTGTAGTCAAAGCCCAACCAGCCGCATGACATCCTGCGGCGACACGCCTGCCTGCCTGAGTGCGGCAAGGCCGGTGTCCTTGAAACTCTTGGACAGCTTGCGGCCGTCTGAGCCGAGGATCAGCCGATGGTGGAAGTAGCGCGGTGCGGGCAGACCGAGCAGGTCCTGCAACAGGCGCTGCACGCTGGTCGCCGCGTAAAGGTCCTGACCACGCACGACATGGCTGACGCCCTGCAGCGCGTCGTCGACGACGACTGCGAGATGGTAGCTGGTCGGGATATCGCGGCGCGCCACGATGACGTCGCCCCAGGCCTGCGGCGTTGCGTCGACCGTGTGCGTCGCGGCCATAGCCTCGTCAGTGAACTCGACCCATGACAAGGCGCCCGGCACGCGTGCCATTGCTGCCTCGATGTCGAGCCGCCAGGCAAAAGGCGTGTTCTCGGCAATGCGCCGCCTGCGCTCCTTAGACGGAAGTGCCTTGTCGAGCGGCGGGTAAAGCGGCACGCCGTCGGGGTCGCGCGGCCAGTCGCGGCCGCGTTTCTCGGTCTCGGCAATGAAGGCGCGGATCTCGCCGCGGCTCATGAAGGCGGGATAGACGAGTTCCTCGGCGATCAGCCGGTCGAGCACGGCCCTGTATTCGGAAAAATGTTCGGACTGGCGCCGCACGGGCTCTTCCCATTCGAACCCCAGCCATTCCAGGTCGCGGAATATGCCGGCCTCGAATTCCGGCGTGCAGCGGATGACATCGATGTCCTCGATGCGCAGCAACAGCCGTCCTCCCGCCCGCGCCGCCATTTGCCGGTTCAGCAGGGCCGAATAGGCATGGCCGAGATGCAGCTCGCCATTGGGGCTCGGCGCGAAGCGGAATGTCAGGAGCGTCATGTCTCGGACGGCATTCGGGTTGAAAGGCGCTTCCGCCGGTTGATAGTTAGCATCAATTGCCACTTCATGAGCGCCCTGGGAACAAGCAAACGTGCAACGCATCGCCTCGCTCGACGACATTGCGGCAGGACTCGACGCGCTCTGCCTGCTCGATCCACGGCTGGAGAAGGTACGCGGCATGGCCGGCGAGGTGCCGCTGAGGCTCTCCGAGCCGGGATTCGGCAGCCTCGCGTCGATCATCGTCTCGCAGCAAGTGTCCCGCGCCAGCGCCGATGCCATTTTCGGCCGGCTGATCAGGCTGGTCGATCCGCTGACGCCGGAAGGCATCCTTTGCGCCGGCGAGGATATTTTCCGCGAGGCCGGCCTGTCGCGGCCGAAGCAGCGCGGGCTGATCGCCATCGCGCGAGCCGTGGCCGGCGGGCTTGACCTCCACCATCTCTGCTCGCTCGACGCCGACGAGGCGATCGCGGCGATGACGGCGGTGCCGGGCATCGGACCGTGGACGGCGGAGTGCTACCTGCTGTTCGCCGCCGGCCACCCCGATGTGTTTCCCGCGCGCGACGTCGCGCTGCAGACGGCGGTCGGCCATGCCCTGGGCATCGACCCTCGTCCGCCGGAGAAAACTCTGATTCGACTGGCCGAATCATGGAGCCCGTGGCGAGGGGTCGCGTCGCGGCTTTTCTGGGCCTACTATCGGGAATTGAAGGGCAGGGACGCGGCGCCACCTGTCGAGATGGCCGAAAAAGCATGAAAATCATGCGTTTTTGAACGTTTCGCCGAACGACAATCCGCTTCACATCCCTGTCATGTCGGGCTTACAGTATCCGTGGCGTTCGGTTTGGAACGAAGGAGGCCAACTACGTGACGGTTGCCGTATCTCCGGATGGGCTTCCCGCGCTGGTGCTGAATGCGGATTACCGTCCGCTCAGCTATTACCCCCTGTCGCTCTGGTCGTGGCAGGACGCCATCAAGGCTGTCTTCCTCGACCGGGTCAATATCGTCGCCGAATACGAACACGCCGTCTCCTCGCCGACCTTCTCGATGAAGCTGCCGAGCGTGGTGAGTCTGAAGGCCTATGTGAGGCCGTCGCGGCATCCCGCCTTCACCCGCTTCAACGTCTTTCTGCGCGACCGCTTCCAGTGCCAGTATTGCGGCACGACCGACGATCTCACCTTCGACCATGTCATCCCGCGCCATCGCGGCGGGGCGACGACCTGGGAGAACGTCGTGGCCGCCTGCTCGCCCTGCAATCTCAGGAAAGGCGGCATGATGCCGGCGCAGGCCAAGATGTGGCCGCTGCAAAAACCCTATCAGCCGACCGTGCACGATCTGCACAATAACGGCCGCCTGTTCCCGCCCAACCATCTGCATGAAAGCTGGATGGATTATCTCTACTGGGATGTCGAATTGGAGCCGTAGAGTTCGGCACAATCGACCGGCCATGCAACGACAAATTGCCGATCTTCGGCGTTGCCCTCATCCGGCTGGCGCCACCTTCTCTCCGTTTAGTTACGGGGAGAAGGAATTGTGCGCCGCGACGTCGCCCATTCTGCACGTCGATCATTGGCGAAGCCATTGATGACGGCCTCTTTTCTCCCCGTCACTACGGCTGTGTAGCTCAGTCGCGCGCGAGCGCGCAGCGTAAGGCGACGGCGGCCAGGATGAGGCTAGCGATGGCGTTCCAGCCGGCGAGCGACAGGCCGAGAATGCGAAGCGCGGCCTTGTCGCAGGAGGGCGGCACGAACTTGTCCAGCGCATCGAGCACGCCCTTGCCGCCGGTGTCGACCGGACCGGCGCTGGCCGTGCAGTCGGCGGGGCCAGGCCACCACGCCCACTCGACGCCCGAGTGGTAGACGCCGAGATAGAGGCCATAGAGCATCAACAGGCCACCGATCGCCAGCAGGCCGCGCGTCAACCAGGCCGGCGCGCGCAGCATTGAGGCAGCGGCCGCGACCAGCATCAGCGGCGCGCCGATATAATAGGGCGTGCGCTGCTCCAGGCACAGATGGCAGGGAATGTAGCCGCCGATATACTGGAAGGCGAGCGCCGAGCCGACCGTCGCCGCCATGGCGACGGCCAGGAACAGCGCGGCACGCGTCCGCTGGCGTCCAGTGTCGGCGGTCATGGTCGCTGTCATCGGTCGTGATCCGTTCGCTTGGCACCTAAAGCGCATCGCGCAGAAATGAATTCAGGCGCCGCGCTTGAGTCTTGTTTCGATGCATGTCGTTCTCCCAAAACCGCTGCGCACTTTTGGCCGACATGCATTATCCGTGGGCGTATCTGACCGCGATATAGAGCAAAATAAGGGCAGCGGCGCCGGCGCTGACGATCATGCCCAGCCGTTTCTCGATGAACTCCCTGATCGACTCGCCGTAGCGGCGCAGCAGCCAGGCAAGCAGCAGAAAACGGGCGCCGCGCGCAACGATCGCCAGCCCGATGAACAGCAGGAGGTTGACGCCGATGACGCCCGACAGAATCGTCACGACCTTGATCGGCGGCAAATGCGCCGCGCCCGAGGTGATCAGCATCAGGACGATGAAGCCGACGCCGGATGAGGTGCGCAGCTGCTCGAACTCGTCATACTTGCCGTAGAATTCCAGAATCGGCTTGGCGACCGCCTCGTAGGCGTAGTGGCCGATGAACCAGCCGGCGACGCCGCCGAGCACCGAGGCCACCGTTGCTACCAGCGCGTAGCGATACGCGCGCTCCGGCTTGGACAGCGCCATCGGCAGATAGAGCACGTCGGCCGGCACCAGAAAGACCGAGCTTTCCACGAAGGCGATGAAGGCCAGCCACCATTCGGCCGATTTCCTTGCCGCCAGGGACATCGTCCAGTTGTAAAGTCCGCGAAGCATCGGCTCTCCTGAAAAGCGCGCAGTGGTTTTGGACACCGGGTGGCAGGAAGACAAGGTCCCAAAGCGCCGCATCCACCCTTTGGGATCCGAGGCGCTTCAACGCATCCCCTGTCTAGAAAGATTTTCCGCGCCGCACAATGGCGGCACCTTCACGAGACTGAAAGGCATGGCCGGGTGCAGAGCGCCTGCAAATCGGCAACAGGCCAGTTGACGAAAGCCTGTCCGCCCGTATAGTCCGCGCCCATCCAGGCTGCCCGGCCTGAGCCCCTATGGCGGAATTGGTAGACGCGCTCGACTCAAAATCGAGTTCCGCAAGGAGTGCTGGTTCGATCCCGGCTAGGGGCACCAATTGGTCTCTTTGACCATCAACTAGGCAGTTGCCGAAGTGACGGAGCTTCATGGGCTGGCCAACCGCTTCACAGGGCTAACGGCCGGTTACAAAGCATCACTGCGCCTGTACCTCTAAGGTTCGACGACGGAAGATCAGCCAGCCAAGGCTACACGCCAGTCCGACGTTCAGCAGCGCCAAGCCAGCGAGAGCTGCTAGAGTGCCGTGAGCGCCCACATGCTCCAACAATAGCGCTCCGACAGACGGCGCTGCTGCTTGAGCGATCAAGCTGGGCATGGCAAGTCGCCCCATCAGTCTCGCGTATCCCGACGGACCGAACAGAGCGAGCGGCAGCGTGCCTCGCGCTATCGTTTCGAGGCCGATGCCTGCACCGTAGAACGCCAGCGCCACAGGCACCACCGGAACCCCGGCCCAGAGCGCACCAATGCCGATGGCGACGAAGCTCACCGACGCGAACTTGGTCCAGATGGGATGATGGTAGCGGGCGATGATCATCTCGACGGCACGCGCCGACACCTGAGCGGGGCCGACCAGTGTCCCGAGCCCAACGGCAGCGGCGAGCGCCATGCCGCTGGCCTGCAAGATGGTGAGGAGATGAACCGACACAGTCGACGAAATGACCGCCGCCAAGGTCAGCGTGGCAGCCAGGACGACCATGATCGGAACTGAGGCCGGCTGAACTGGGGTGCCAACCTGCTCCTTTCCCGGCCGATCTGTGACGCTCGGCAGCGGTATCCCACGCGGCAACATTCCGAGATACAGAGGCAGGGCGAAGAACAACTGGACCGAAGCATAGACGAGGCATGTGCCGCGCCAGCCCGTCTCGCCCATCAGGAAGGCCGAGATCGGCCAACAGAACGTGCTGGCGAAGCCGCCGAACAGCGAAAGGGTTGTGATGGCCGAGCGCGCGCTATGCCCGTAGAGCCGGCCGAGGGTCGCGAAAGCGGCATCGTACAAGCCCGCCCCATTCCAAGCCCAACAACGAGCCACGCTGCGATGTAGGCGGCAAGGTTCGGCGAGGCAGCGAGCCCGATCTGGCCGATGCCGATGCAGCCGGCGCTGAACGCAAGAACGTTCCGGCCGCCGTGGCGCTCAATGGACGAGCCGACGCGAGGTGAGATCAGTCCGGCGACGAGCAGGCCAAGCGACAATCCACCCACGACCCAAGGCAGCGGCCAGCCGGTGTCGGCGGCGACCTTTGGTGCAATCACCGCCGGCAGGTAATAGGTGGACCCCCAGGCCATGATTTGGGTCAGGCCGAGGACGGTGATGATCGTTCGGCGACTGCGTTCCATCGGGCGTGGTGCGATTAGGCTGCCACCCCGCACCCGCAGCCACCCTTGCCAGCGGCCTTCGCTTCAGCATCGGCGACACAACAGGCGGCAGCTTCTGAAGAAGCGGGACCACCACAGCATCCGCCAGCGGTCGCGCGTATGGTCGACTGGGGAACCGTGCAGACGCCGGTTTCGGGTAGCACCAGTTGCACCGCATCCGCAGCCGCCATGTCGCCAGCGAGGGCTGCCGCGACCGATCGCACCTGTTCATACCCGGTCAGCAGCAAGAAGGTCGGGGCGCGGCCGTAGCTCTTAACGCCGACAGTGTAGAAGTCGGGCTCGGGGTGGCTCAGTTCGCGATAACCGTGCGGGGGAACATCGCCGCAGGAGTGCTCGTTGGGGTCGATCAGAGGCCCCAGCGCCTTTACGCCCTCAAGCCATGGGTCAAGATCAAGCCTAAGCTCGCGCGTAACGGACAGATCGGGCCGCTGGCCGGTCGCCGCGATGATGCAGTCGAAAGGCCCGAGAGTTTGTAGGCCATCCTTCGTTTGACCTTCGACTGCCAGGCGGCCGTTTGAGCTGCGGATGGCCAGCGTTGCGAACCCAGTGACGAGCTTTGTGCGCCCGCTCTCCGCAAGTTCGCGAACGTCAGAACCAAGCTCGCCACGGGCAGGCAGTTGATCCAAGTCTCCGCCGCTGTAAATGCGAACCAGATCGGTCCCGCGTGTCGCCCAGACAAAAGTGGTTCCCGGCTCAACCGCAGCCAGCCTATCGAGATCGAGCAGGGCATTGGCGGCCGAATGACCCGAACCGACAACAAGCGTGGCGCGGCCGGCATAAAGGGTGCGGTCGCGGCCGAGAATGTCGGGAATGCCATAGGCAATCTTGTCTGCGAACTCCGCTTCGCCCTCCGCCGGGACACCACCGGCCCCAAGTGGATTTGGCGTCTGCCACGTGCCTGAGGCGTCAATGACGGCTCGTGCACTGTCGCGCCTAATGCCTTCCCTGGTTTCGACCACCAGCATGAACGGTCGCGCCTTTCGATCTTTGCTCAAGACCTTGTCTGCGCCCCAGCGCGAAACAGCAATCACGCGTGCACTGGTTTCGATGGACGAGGAGAGTTCAGGGAGCCTTGCTAGCGGCTCGAGGTAGCGGGCAATCAGTTCATCAGCGGTGGGGAACGCCTCGGGCTTGGGCATCGTCCAGCCGCTCTCCTCAAGACGCTTTCGGGACGCCTGATCAACACAATAGCGCCAAGGCGTGAACACCCGGACATGGCCCCAGTCCTTGAGATTTGTGCCGATGCCAACGCCGGCCTCATAGACCTTCACCGGGAGCCCCCTTTGGATGAGCTGGACGGCAGCCGCCAAGCCGACCGGGCCGGCTCCGATGACGGCGACAGGGAGGGCGTCAGGGTCATTCATCGACATTTTTCCATCCTTCCGGGATCATCGAAATACGATGCAAAAAAGAGGCTATGCCGCCGCGTCGCTCTCCGTCGCGCCGCAAGCTGCGTCAGCACAGCACTCGTCAGCCAGGAAGCCGATCAAGTCGCGCATGATAGGATAGTTGGCCCGGCAGATGAGGGTCGTCGCCTGACGCTCCTGCGTCACGAGGCCGGTCAGAATGAGGCGATGCAGGTGATGGGACAGCGTCGAGGCCGCGATGCCAAGGGTGTCCTGCAAGTACCCCACCGGCCGGCCAGCTTCGCCGGCTCTGACCAGTGTGCGATAGAGCTTGAGCCGTGTCGGGTTGCCGATGGCTTCGAGCTGTTTTGCGGCTTGTTCGAGTTTCATGGAAATAGACTGCACCCTCCGCCGCCGCCGGTCAACTCCTATTTCGAAAATGATCGAAATAAGGTCTGATGAATTCCAAGTGCATCGGCAGCGAGCCGTCGCGGAAGGTCAGCGGACATGGTGACAAGGCTCCATTGAGATTGAGGTCGTCAGCATTTGCAGGTCACCGACACCCTACCGCATATTCCCCGTATGCCCCAGGGAGTAGCGCCCCGGCTGCGGCCACACTGTCAGGCCGTGCGGCTCGACGCCGACGCGGATCTTCATCACGGCGCCGCTCGTCGTGTCGATCATATAGACCTCACTGTCGAAGCGGCCGGAGAGCCAGAGCTGCTTGCCGTCGGCGCTGACATTGCCCATGTCAGGGCTGCCGCCGCCGGGGATCGGCCATTGGGCGACGACCGAGCGCGTCGCGAAGTCGATCACCGTCACGCTGCCCGGCCCGTCGGCGCGGCCCTGCTCCATTTTGTGCGAGCCGCGGTTCGAGACATAGAGCCGCTTGCCGTCGCGGCTGACGACGAAGCCATGCGCGCCAATGCCCGTCGGAATGAAGCCGATCTCCTTGAAGCTGTCGCCTTCGATCAGAAAGACGCCGTCATTCATCATATCGGCGACGTAGAAGACCTTGCCGTCGGGCGAGAGCCTTATGTCCTGCGGCATGCCCATCTTCGACAGGTCGAGATGGCCGAGCACCTTGCGGTTCTTCAGGTCGATCTTGGCCAGTCCGCCGTCGCCATACTCGCAAGTGAAGATCGCATAGGAATTGTCGGCCGCGAAATCGGCATGGTTGATGCCGGGGCAGGCCGGCGTCGGGATGACGGCTTGCAGCGCCATGGTCCGCCGATCGCGCAGATCGAGCCGCCTCAGGGCCTCGTCGACGATGATGGCGGCGCTGCCGTCCGGCATGAAATACATGTTGTAAGGGTCGTAGACCGGCACCTGCTTGCCGGGCTTTCCGGTCGTCGGGTCGATCGGCGTCAGGCTGCCGTTCTTGCCGGTGCCGTTATTGGCCACCCAAAGCGTCTTCAGGTCCCAGGAAGGAACGACGTGCTGCGGCTTGCTGCCGACCGCAAACCTGTCGACCTCCTTCAGCGTCGCCGGGTCGATGACGGAAACGCTGTTCGAGGAACGGTTGGGCACATAGACGCGCGGCAACGCAGCTGCCGCGGCTGGAGCCATATGGCCGGCGGTGGTGTGGCTGTAGATGTCGACGGGCGCAGGCTCGGAGCAATCCTCGGGGCAGGACTCGGCGAAGGCTCGCGCCGGGAGCATGGCGAGCAGGACAAGCGGCGCACAGAGGCGGGCGAAGCGCAGGAAGGTTTCGAACATCTGGATTGCTTTGTGAAGAGGCAGGCCGGATCCGGCCGCCGGATGCCATAGCCGGTGTGCGGCCTTTCAGCTAGCGCCTTTTCAAGAGGCTCCGCATGCGATTGCGCAGGAGCCGCGCCATGTTGCGGGTCTCGCGGTAGAGATGGAGCTGCGAGGCCGCCTGGCGGGCCGGCCGGTCGGCATCGGGCGTCAGGCCGACCACCAGCGTGCCCATCGGCTTGCGCTCCGTCCACAGGCGACTCATCACCGGATGGTCGGGCACCGCGCAGGAATCGGTCATGGCGACATTGGGATCATCGAGATGCTGCTTGGTCACCTCGATCATCAGCAGCGTGCCCGGCGAATAGGCCGAGAGCGTCTCGTCATAGGCCGTCTTCCAGGTGTAGGCGACGCCCGCTTCGACGAAGACGACGAGAGAAGCGATCGTGCGGCCGTCGAGCGTCAGTGTGTGGATGCGGCACATGTCGTGCTCGGCGAGCCTGTGCACCGCCTCGCGGGCGAAGGCGGCGCGGTAGCGGTCGATCGCCATGGCCGTGCGCTCGCGGCCCTTCCAGCCGGCCGCCTCCAGTGTCAGGAAGCTTTCGATGGCGTGGCGGATCTCGTCCGGTCCGCGCGCCACCACATGGTCCAGCTTGCCAAGGCCGGCGAGGCGCCGCTTCAGCCGGCGGAATTCGCGATAGTGATGCGCGCGCAGCGAGGCCTTGAGGTAGTCGTCGCCGTCGGCATCGCTTTCCAGCACCGGGCGCTCGGCCTTGCCGGTGACGACCAGGGTCAGGCCGCGGCTGTCGGCAAAGGAGGTGAGGAGGCTCGCCACCGGGCCGTCCAGCTTGATGTCGGGCAGCACGAAGACCTTCGGCAATTTGAGATGCGGCCTGGACAGCATCGAGAAGAAATCCTCGATGACGCCGACCGGATCGTCACGATCGACCAGCGGCGTGCCGAGCGGGCCGAACGGGCTCGACCATGTGCGCATGACCGGGACGCCGAGCGGAATTGCGGGGCGCTCGACCGAGAACGGCACAAGGAGCCGCAGCCGGTTGCGGAACTCGTCGCCGTCGCGGATCACCGCCAGCCGCACTTCGCGGTCCTCGAGCCTCGGCATGGCCGGCGCCAGGAAGCGCGGGTTGAAGAAGACGTTGGGCTCGATCGCGCGGGCGCTAAGATAGTCGAGCTCCTCGACCAGGTCGAAGCCGGCCGAGGCGGGATAGATCGCGAGCTTGCGCTCCGGCCGGTTGTTGGCGAACAGCTCGATATGGGCGGGATCGGCCTCCCTGACGAGGCCGGCAAGGCCCGACACCATGGCGCCGGCGGGCCCGCCGCTGGTCTCTTCAAGCAGCGGAATGGCGGCCATCAGGCGACTTCCTTATTTGCGGGCACGAAAATCGCCATGACGATGCCGAGCTTGCGCCAGACGGTGAAGGACAGCGCGCCGGCCTCGAAGACCATCGCGAGGCTGGTGGCGATCGCCGCGCCCCAGAGGCCGAAGAGCGGGATCAGAACCACATTGAGAGCGATATTCAGCGCGAGCGTCATGGCATAGACGGCGGCGCAGATGTTCTGGTTGCCGCTCATGGTGAGCAGGCTTTCGCAGGGGCCGACGGCGCCGCGCGCGACGACGCCGAAGACCAGCAGGAAAAGCAGCGGATAGCCGGCGGTGAATTCAGGGCCGAACAGCACCAGCATCGGCTCGCCGAGCGCCAGCACCAGCAGCGCCATCGCGAGCGAGGGCCAAAAGGTCCAGGAGACGGTCTCGCGGGCGAAGGCGGCGAGCCTTTCCGGCTCGCCATGGGTGAATTGCGCATAGCGCTGGGCAACGCCCGCCTTGACGGCGAAATAGACGAAATGCACCAGAGCCAGCGTTTTCACGGTGGCGAAATAGACGGCGACGTCATTGGGCTCGAGATAGGCGCCAACCATCAGCACATCGGCATTGGTGAGCAGGAAGAAAAAACTCTCGACCAGGAAGATCGGGAGCGAGACCAGGAACCACCGGCCGAAATGCACGGTCATCGACCCGGCCGGGATCTGCTTGTCCATGCGCGAGGTCACGCCCATCAGTTGGCCGAGCGTCGTGGTATAGGTGGCGGCGATCGAGGCGAAGATCGCGGTCTTGGCATCCGGCACGTAGTGCATGGCGAGCATAAGCGCCATGAACACCAGGATCAGCACCGGCCGCACCAGATAGGTCGGCGACAGCGCGAACAGCGCCCATGAGTTCGCCCGCGCCAGTCCCTGAAGGAGGTCGCCCATCGCGATCATCGGCAGGCAGATGATGCCGAGGATGAAGGGGACGACGTAGTAGTTCTCGATCCAGGGCGAGGCGAGCCAGACGCCGAGCGCGCCCAGCCCCGCGATCACCGTCGAAGCGACCAGCACGAACAGCCGGCTCGCCAGCACGATGCCGCGCAGCTCGGCGAGCATGCCGCGCTCGCGATATTCGGGAATGAAACGGATGACCGAGGTGTGGAAGCCGAGGCAGGCGAGATTGCCGACGATGACCATCGTCACCCAGACCAGCACGAAGATGCCGTATTCGAACGAGCCCATCCAGCGTGCCATCAGCACCTGGCTGACGAAGGCGATGACCGCGCTGACGATGCGGATGGTGAATGCGATCAGCGACATGCGGCCGGCTTCGCCGCGTTCGTCGGCGCTGAACAGCACGGCGTCGATGCGGCCAAGCAGCGGCCCCATGCGCAGCGCCCAGCGCTGCGGCAAGAACCGCCCGGCAGTCGTCGCCGCGGAAAAGCGCACCCCGAATACTCTCCGTTTTCCGCCTGTTTCCAAGGTTTCGGTGTATGCGAAACACATTAAGAAACGGTTGGGTGGAGGGCTTCCTTCTCCCCGTCATATCCGGGAAGAAGAAGTGAAGGGGATCAGGCGAAGGCGCCGTGGCAGTGCTTGTATTTCTTGCCGGAGCCGCAGGGGCAGGCCTCGTTGCGGCCGACCTTGCCCCAAGTCGCGGGATTCTTCGGATCGCGATTTTCGGGTGCCACCATGGCATGGGATTCCTGGCGGACCAACAACGCCGTCTCGCCGCCCTGGAAGTCGTCCTCGCCGGTGGTGCCGTCGATATGGCTGCCGAACATATCCGGCGCCGACGGCGGCGGCGCTTCAGCCGCCTGGCGGACCAGCTCGACGCGCATCAGCTGCGCGGTCACGGCCTGGCGCAGATTGCCGAGCATGCCCTGGAACAGCTCGAAGGCCTCGCCCTTGTATTCCTGCAGCGGATCGCGCTGGGCATAGCCGCGGAAGCCCACGACCGAACGCAGATGGTCGAGGTTGACGATGTGCTCGCGCCATAGATGGTCGAGCGTCTGCAGCACGACCGAACGCTCGACATAGCTCATGACGTCGGGGCCGAAGCGCTCGGCGCGTTCCTTGGCGGCTGCCTCGGCGGCGGCCGAGATGCGCTCGCGGATGTCGTCCTCGGCGATGCCCTCCTCCTTGACCCAGTCCTCAATCGGCAGGTCGAGATTGAGGTACTGCGCCACTTCCTCCTTCAGGCCGGCGACGTTCCACTGCTCGGCATAGGCGTTTTCCGGGATGTTCTTGGCGACGATTTCCTCGATGACGCCCTCGCGCATCTCGGCGACCGTCTCCGACAGGCCTTCGCCATCCATCAGCTCGATGCGCTGCTCGAAAACCACCTTGCGCTGGTCGTTGGAGACGTCATCGTATTTCAGTAGGTTCTTGCGGATGTCGAAGTTGCGCGCCTCGACCTTCTTCTGCGCCTTCTCCAGCGCCTTGTTGATCCACGGGTGGATGATGGCCTCGTCTTCCTTGAGGCCGAGCTTCTGCAGCATGCCGTCCATGCGCTCGGAGCCGAAGATGCGCATCAGATCGTCCTGCAGCGACAGGAAGAATTTCGAACGGCCAGGATCGCCCTGGCGGCCGGAACGTCCGCGCAGCTGGTTGTCGATGCGGCGGGATTCATGGCGCTCGGTCGCCAAGACGTAGAGTCCGCCAGCGGCCAGCGCCTTTTCCTTCAGCTGCGCGACGTCATCGCGGATCTGCTGTTCGCGCGCCTCGCGCTCCGGGCCGGCGGGCATATCCGCTAGTTCTTCGGCGATGCGCATGTCGGCATTGCCGCCGAGCTGGATGTCGGTACCGCGTCCAGCCATGTTCGTGGCGATGGTGATAGCGCCGGGCTTGCCGGCCTGGGCGACGATAGCCGCCTCGCGCTCGTGGTGGCGGGCGTTGAGCACCTCGAAATTCTTGACACCTTCCTTGCGCAGGCGCTCGGCCAGCTGCTCGGATTTCTCGATCGAGGTGGTGCCGACCAGGATCGGCTGACCGCGCTCTCGGGCGTCGCGGATCTCCTTGACGATGGCCTTGTACTTCTCTTCCACCGTCCGGTAGACCTCGTCGTCCTCGTCCCTGCGGGCGACCGGCAGGTTGGTCGGGATCTCGGTGACTTCGAGATTGTAGATGTTGGCGAATTCCTCCGCCTCGGTCAGCGCCGTGCCGGTCATGCCGGCGAGCTTCTTGTAAAGGCGGAAATAGTTCTGGAAGGTGACGGAGGCCAGCGTCTGGTTCTCCGGCTGAATCTGCACATGCTCTTTGGCCTCGAGGGCCTGGTGCAGGCCTTCCGAATAGCGGCGGCCGGGCATCATGCGGCCGGTGAACTCGTCGATGATGACGATCTCGCCGTTGCGCACGATGTAGTCCCTGTCCTTCTGGAACAGCAGGTGCGCCTTCAGCGCATTGTTGACGTGGTGGACGATCGCGACGTTCTCGACGTCGTAGAGCGACTCGCCCTTCAACAGGCCGGCATCGCGCAGCATGTTTTCCAGCTTCTCGGTGCCGTCCTCGGTGAAGATCGTGGTTTTCTGTTTTTCATCGACCTCGTAGTCGGCCGGGCCGAGCTTCAGCATGAAGGCGTCGATGGTGTTGTACATTTCCGAGCGGTCCTCGAGCGGACCGGAAATGATCAGCGGCGTGCGCGCCTCGTCGACAAGGATCGAGTCGACTTCGTCGACGATGGCGTAGGCATGGCCGCGCTGGACCATCTGCGAGCGCTCATACTTCATGTTGTCGCGCAGATAGTCGAAGCCGAGCTCGTTGTTGGTGGCGTAGGTAACGTCGGCGGCGTAGGCCTCGCGGCGCTCGTCGTCGGAGAGGCCGTGTACGATGATGCCGACGGTGAGGCCGAGGAACTTGTAGACGCGGCCCATCCATTCGGCGTCGCGCTTGGCAAGATAGTCGTTGACCGTGACGACATGGACGCCCTTGCCGGCGAGCGCGTTGAGATAGACCGGCAAGGTGGCGACCAGCGTCTTGCCCTCACCGGTGCGCATCTCGGCGATGCCGCCATTGTGCAGCACCATGCCGCCGATCAATTGGACATCGAAGGGACGCATGCCGAGAACGCGGCGGGCCGCCTCTCGCACTGTTGCGAAGGCCGGTATCAGCAGGTCGTCGAGCGAGGCGCCATTGGCGAAGTCCTGGCGGAATTTCTCGGTGCGGCCGGCAAGCTCGGCATCGGAGAGCGCCCGCATCTCGTTTTCCAACCCATTGATGGCCTCGACCCGGGGCCTTGTCGCCTTGACTCGGCGGTCGTTGGAAGAGCCGAAAACCTTACGCGCGAGAGCGCCGAGACTGACCATCCAATGGTCCTTTCGATAGCAATTTTAGCCGTTTGCGACAGGCGCCTGGCGGGCCCATCAAATCCGCGTGAATGCGGACAAACGCAAAAAGCGCCCGGAAAACGGTTCTGGACGCCAAGTCGTTGGACAGATAAGAGGGGGCTCAACTGATGTCAACGCCGCGTTAGCCCTATGGGCAGCGCCAAATTCCGCCACAATCGGACTGATCTGGAACCTTCCCGTTCAAGCGATCCTTATCGGCAATCCCCATTGGAGTTATCTTGATGTCCCTGTCGTTCCGCCGCGCGTCGCTCGCCAGCCTTGGCTTGGCCTTCGGGCTCTCGGCTCTTTCGCTGTCGCCGCTGATGGCGCAGGAAACCAAGCCCGCCCAGCCGGGCGCGGCGGCTCCCGCAGCCGCTCCCGTGGATCCCAACGCCGTGGTCGCCACCATCAACGGCGAGAAGCTGACCGAGGCCGATCTCGCGCTGGCCGAAGGCGAGCTGTCGCAGCAGTTCGCGCAGCTGCCGCCGGAACAGCGCCGCGCCGCTGCTCTTTCGGCGGCCATTGAAATCCGCGTCATGGCCAAGAAAGCGGTCGACAGCGGCCTCGACAAGGATGCCGATTTCCTGCGTCGGATGGCCTTCCTGCAGCAGCGCGCCCTGCACGGCGAGGTCGTCGAGAAGGAAGTCGTCGACAAGGTGACGGATGCAGATATCCGCGCCCGCTACGACCAGGAAATTGCCAACACGCCGCCGGTCAATGAGATTCACGCCCGTCACATCCTCGTGAAGACGAAGGAAGAAGCCGAGGCGATCATCAAGCAGCTCGACGGCGGCGCTGATTTCCAGAAGCTCGCCAACGAGCACACGAGCGACCCGAGCGGCAAGTCGAATGGCGGCGACCTCGGCTGGTTCGGTCCCGGGCAGATGGTGCCGGAGTTCGACAAGGCCGCGTTTGCGCTTGATGTCGGCAAGTACAGCAAGGAGCCGGTGCAGTCGCAGTTCGGCTGGCATGTCATCAAGGTCGAGGACAAGCGCGCCAAGCAGCCGCCGGCCTTCGACGACGTCAAGGACCAGGCCAAGCAGGCCGTCATCCGCGACAAGTATTTCGCCATGGTCAAGGAATTGCGCGGCGCCGCCAAGATCGAGATCCCGGACGCGAAGCTGAAGTCGGCGGTCGACACGCTGGAGAGCGGCAAGTAAGCCGGCCAGCCTGAAAGATGCTGCTCAGGGCGCCTTCGGGCGCCCTTTCGCATTTCAGGCGCGCGCTATGCCGCGCACCCCGAGAGAGCGCATCAAGCGCGGCCAGAACGCTCTTGCGCCAGCGCGCGCTATCGGGCAAACCGGCCTCCTATTTGCGTTCTGCCGCTCCGGGGTCCCATGTCCGCAATGATTTCGCCGCTCGCACCGAAGAAATATCCCAAGATGCCGGTCATCGAGGGCGTGCGCATCGCTACCGCCGAGGCCGGGATCAAATATCGCAATCGCACCGATCTGCTTGCCATGGTCTTCGATCCCGGCACGGCCGTCGCCGGTGTCTTCACCAAGTCGAAATGCCCCTCGGCGCCGGTCGACTACTGCCGCCAGAACCTGTCCGCCGGCAAGGCGCGTGTGCTGGTGGTGA
>NZ_CP034455.1:3888069-6278406 GCF_003952605.1 Mesorhizobium sp. M1A.F.Ca.IN.022.06.1.1
CGCGCCAGCGCCGCCGATCTCGCCGAAATCGAACGCGCGGTCGTCGGCATGCGCGACAATATCCCGGGCGACCTCAACGCGGTCTGCCAGGCGGACCTTGCCTTCCACAAGGGCGTCATCGCCGCCAGCCATAATGTCGTGCTCAAGGGGCTGGTTGGCATGCTGGAAGCTGCCCTGCGCGCCACTTTCCTGGTCACCAATCCGTTGATGGAGGCGCAATCGCGCGCGCTGTCGGCGCATGTCGCGGTGCTGGAGGCGATCCGCGTCCGCGATACCGCCGGCGCCCGCGGCGCCATGAACAGGCTGCTTGACATCGCCGCCGACGATCTTCACGCCAGAGGTGACGTTTCCGGCTTGACGCCATTTTTTATCATATGATATTTCAATTTCATATGATCTAATTAGCGTCATGGGAGGTGTTGCGCTTGAGGATCGTGGCCATCACCACGCGCGTCGTGAACGCGGATATGCGCAACTGGGTGTTCGTGCGTGTCGAGACCGACCAGCCGGGCCTCTACGGTTGGGGCGAGGCGACGCTGGAATGGAAGACCCAGGCCGTCGTCGGCGCCGTCAATGACCTCGCGCCGCTTCTGGTCGGCCGCGATCCGCGCGACATCGAGCAGGCGGTGCGCATCCTCAAAAAGCACTCGTTCTGGCGGCTCGGCGTCATCGGCATGTCGGCGGTTTCCGGCATCGAGCTGGCGCTCTGGGACATTTTTGGCAAATGGCTCGATCAGCCGGTCTGGCGCTTGCTCGGCGGCAAGGTGCGCGACCGGGTCAAGGTCTACACGCATCTCGGCCTCGGCGACATGCGCGCCGTCTACGAAACGTTGGAGACCGAGCCGTTGGTGCGGCGCGCCTCCGAAGTGGTTGCCACGGGCTATCGCGCGCTGAAGGCCGTCTTCATCCCCTACAGCCACTATCATGCGCCGCTCGTCGAGGTCGACAAGGTCGGCCGCCTAATGGAGGCGCTGCGCAAGACAGTCGGTCCCGAAGTCGAGATCATGGTCGATTTCCACGGCCGTCCCGCCTCGGCCTCCACCGCGCTCGCCTATATCGACGCGCTTGCGCCCTACCGACCGATGTTCGTCGAAGAGCCGCTGCCGCCGGGCGAGACCGGCGCGCTGGCGCAGCTCGTCGCCAAATCGCGCGTGCCGATCGCCACCGGCGAGCGGCTGATCGATCGTCCCGAATTCGACGACCTTTTCCGGGCAAGGGCGGTCGACATCGTGCAGCCGGACATCTGCCACTGCGGCGGCCTGCTCGAGGCGAAGAAAATCGCCGCCATGGCCGAGGCGGTCTCGGTCGGTGTGGCGCCGCACAATCCGCTCGGTCCGATCGCCGGCGCGGCGGCGCTGCATTTCGCGGTCTCCACGCCCAATCACCTGATCCAGGAAGAGATGGTCGGTGCCG
This sequence comes from Mesorhizobium sp. M1A.F.Ca.IN.022.06.1.1, assembly GCF_003952605.1. Classification (NCBI taxonomy): domain Bacteria; kingdom Pseudomonadati; phylum Pseudomonadota; class Alphaproteobacteria; order Hyphomicrobiales; family Phyllobacteriaceae; genus Mesorhizobium; species Mesorhizobium sp. M1A.F.Ca.IN.022.06.1.1. The sequence continues at coordinate 3,889,483 of NZ_CP034455.1, forward strand.
TGCCCTGGTATTTCGAAGTGGTGAAGGGGCCGATCCGCATGATCGACGGCTGCTGGCAGGTGCCGGATGCGCCCGGGCTCGGCGTCGAGGTCGACGAAGCGGTCGCCGACCGGCATCCCTACAGGCCGGAGGTCATGCACACCACCAATGCCGTCCTTGCCGACGGCACCATCGTGGACTGGTGACCATGGCCGGGCGACTGAAGGACAAGGTGGTGATTGTCACCGGCGCCGGGCGCGGCATCGGCGAGGCGACGGCGCGCGCGATGGCCGCCGAGGGTGCGGCCATCGTCGTGGCCGAAAAGGATGCGCTCAGCGGAAAGAGCGTTGCCGCGTCGCTGGTCGAAGCCGGCGCTCGGGCGCTGTTCGTGGAGACCGACGTCGCCGATATCGCATCCTGCAAAGCGATGGCCGAGCAAGCGCTTGCCACCTTCGGCCGCATCGACGTGCTGGTCGCCAATGCCGGCATCAACGTCTTCCACGAGCCGCTGGAAACCACGGAAGAGGAATGGCGGCGCTGCTTTGCCGTCGATCTCGACGGTGTGTGGTATTCGGCGCGCGCCGTGCTGCCGGCGATGCGGGCTCAGACGCAGGGTTCGATCGTGGCGATCGCTTCGTGCCATTCTTTCGCGATCATCCCCTCGACCTTTCCCTATCCGGTTGCCAAGCACGGACTGCTCGGCCTGGTACGATCGCTCGGCGTTCAATACGCGGCCGAAGGTGTTCGCGTGAACGCGATCGCACCCGGCTACATCGAGACGCAGATCGCGGTCGACTACTGGAACACCTTTCCTGATCCGCAGGCGGAGCGCCAGCGCACCTACGACCTGCACCCGCCGCGCCGCATCGGGCGGCCGGAGGAGGTGGCGATGACTGCCGTCTTCCTCGGCTCCGACGAGGCCCCGTTCATCAACGCGGCCTGCATCGTCATCGATGGCGGGCGCTCGGTTCTCTACCACGAATGAGGTTTCGCACCGGCGGCCGGTCGCCGGAAACGTCTTCAAGCAAAAAGGACTCCCGCCGGCCGGGATCGATATTGAGGAGGAAACCATGAAACGCATGATCAGGACGTGGCTTGCTGTGGCCGCGACCGCAGCCGTCGCGCTGACGGTCCATGGCGCCGGCGCGCAGGACAAGATGAAGTTCGGCTATATCAACAAGATGGGCGACCATCCCTGGTTCGTCCGCGAGGTGAAGGGTGCCAAGGACAAGGCCACCGAGCTCGGCGTCGACCTGCTTGTCCAGGACGTTCAGTTCGACGCCAACCTCGCCGTCACCACCTTCGACACCTATGTCGGCGACGGCGTCAAGGGCATCGCCGTGGTGGTGCCGGACCGCTCGCTCGGCCCGGTCGTCGCCGACAAAGCAAAGGCCGCCAAGATCGGCCTGATTGCTGTCGACGACGACATCGCCTTCGCCGACGGCACGCCGGTCGCCTATGTCGGCATGAACGCGCTCAACATCGGCAAGCAGGTCGGCGGCGAGATTGCCCGCATCGTCAAGGCCGAAGGCTGGGACAAGGACCTCTCCAAGGTGCGCGTGGGCTCGATCGAGGACCAGAAGGCCGACACCTGCATGCGCCGCAACAAGGGCGCGGAGGAAGCGCTGGTCGCGGCAATCCCGGAGATCAAGTCGCGCATCGTCTCGATTCCCTATGACAACACGATGGTTAACTCGATCGATGTCGTGTCGACGACGCTGACGGCCAATCCGGACGCCGAGAAGTGGATCTTCTACTCCTGCAATGACGACGGCGTGCTCGGCGGCGTGCGCGCCACGGAGAATGCCGGCATGAAGCCGGAGAACGTCATCGGCATCGGCATCGACGGTTCCCGCTCCTGCGAGGCCTTCGGTTCCGGCAAGCCGACGGGCTTCCGCGGCACGATGTGGCTGGACAGCGCCAAGCACGGCGCCGCCGCTATCCAGGCGCTCTACGACCAAGCTACCGGCAAGGAGATGCAGAAGGACTATTTCCAGGACGCCACGCTGATCAGCGGCGAGAACTTCGCCAAGTTCAAGGACACTCTCGGTTGCAAGTCCTAGGCTGCCTTTCGGGCTCGGGGCGGATGGCCTTTGGGCGGGCGGCTTCAAAGGGAGTCTCCCGCCCATGACCGTGCCCGTCGTTGCCGTCGAAGGCGTCAGCAAGCGCTTCGGCGCCGTGCAGGCGCTGCGCGACGTGTCGGTCGCTTTCAACGTCGGCGAGATCACCGCGCTGATCGGCGAGAACGGCGCCGGCAAGTCGACGCTGATGCGCGTGCTGGAGGGCGAGCATCGGCCGGATAGTGGCCGGGTCCTGGTCGACGGGCAGCCGGTGCAGCTCAGCTCGCCGCGCGCCGCACACGGCTCGGGCATCCGCGTCATCCACCAGGAGCCGGAGATCATCCCAGAGCTTACGGTGGCGGAAAACATCTTCATCGGCGACATCAAGGCGCGAGGCGCAATTTTTCTCGACCGCGCTGATCTCGAAAGGCGCAGTCTCGACCTATTGCGCACCTTTGGCGTGGTCGACGTGCTTTCGCCCGGGCAGCGCTGCCATGGCCTGAGCCCGGCGCTGAGGCAGCTGATCGAAATCATGCGCGCGCTGCGGCCGGGCGCGCGGCTGCTTGCCTTCGACGAGCCGACCTCGTCTTTGACGGAGGACGAGGCGCAACGGCTGTTCCGCGTCATCCGGCGCCTGAAGGCCGATGGTGTCGCGGTGATCTACATCTCGCACCGGCTGCGCGAGATCATCGAGCTTGCCGATCGGTGCGTGGTGATGCGCGACGGCAGCCGCGTCGCCGACGAACCAATCGCGGCGCTCGACGAGCAGCGCATGGTGCGGCTGATGGTCGGCAGGCCGGTAAGCGACCTGTTCAACCGAAAAGTGCGTGCGCTCGGGCCGGTCCGGCTGGCGCTCGAAGGAGTCACGACACGCCGCGTCGACGGGATCAGCTTCGAGGTCAGGGCAGGCGAGATCGTCGGCCTGGGCGGATTGGTCGGCGCGGGACGGACGGAAGTCGCGCGCGCCGTCGTCGGCCTCGATCCACTGCTCTCCGGGCGGATGGCCGTCGGCGGCCGGCCTTACAGGCCGCGCGAGCCGGCGGATGCGGTTGCCGCCGGAATCGGGCTGGTGCCGGAGGACCGCAAGCAGGAGGCCCTGCTTTTGATGCAGGCGGTGCGCGACAATGTCAGCCTCGTGGTACCCGACAAGGTGTCGCGCTACGGCTTCTTCAGCCGCAGGCGCGAGCGCGCGCTGGTCGTCCGCCATGTCGCCGAGCTCCGGGTCAAGACGCCGTCGATCGAGCAGGCCGTCGGGAAATTGTCCGGCGGCAACCAGCAGAAAGTCGTCTTCGCGCGCTGGCAGGCACGGGGGCCGGCGGTCCTGATCCTCGACGAGCCGACGCGCGGCATCGATGTCGGCGCCAAGGCGGAGATCTACAGGCTCATCGAAAGCCTGGCCGACCAGGGCCTCGCCATCCTGCTCATCTCCTCGGAGATGCCGGAGCTGCTCGGCCTTGCCGACCGCATCCTGGTCATGCAGAGCGGCAGCATCAGCGGCGAGCTGCCGTGGCAAGAGGCGAGCGAGGAGGCGGTGCTGGCACTGGCCATGCGCTCGGACAAGAAAGCAATCGAAAGGAGGGTGTCGTGACCGATACCGCGACCGCCGGACGCGAGCGCGCGCCGGCCGGCCTGTTTGGCCGCATCGGCGCGCAAAACATCAGCCTGCTGATCGCTCTGGTCGTGCTGCTGGCGATCTTTGGCGTGTTGAGGCCGGACGTCTTCTTCACGCCGCGCAACCTGATCAACATAGGCCTCGCGGTCACCATTCTCGGCATCCTGGCAATGGCGCAGACCGTCGTCATCGTATCGGGCGGGCTCGACATCTCGGTCGGGTCGATCGTCGGCCTGAGCACGATGGTGCTGGCCGTCGCCGCCCAGGAAACCGGCTCGATCCCCGCCGGCATCCTCGCCGGCCTGCTCGCCGGATTGCTGGCAGGCGCAGTCAACGGGCTGATCATCGTCTACGGGCCGGTCAATGCGGTGATCGCGACGCTTGGCACGATGTCGGCCTTCCGCGGCCTCGCCTATCTGATGAACAACGGCAATTCCATACCGATCACCGGCGACAGCCTGCGCGCGCTGGGCATCGGCACGCTGTCCGGGCTGCCCTTCGCCATCTGGCTGCTGATCGCGGCGATGGCGGCTTTCATCGTTTTCACCCGTGAGACGGTCGTCGGCCGCAACATCTACGCGCTCGGCGGCAATCCGACGGTGGCGCGGCTCGCCGGCATCCCGATCCGCCGCTACCAGATCTCGATCTATGCGATGAGCGGCTTCGCCGCGGCGGTGGCGGGTCTGGTGCTCGCCAGCCGCACCATGTCCGGACAGCCCGCCTCCGGCAGCCAGGGGCTGGAGCTCGAGGCTATCACCGCCGCGATCCTCGGCGGCTGCGCGCTGCAGGGCGGCAAGGGCACGATCATCGGCGCCATGTTAGGAGTGCTGATCATCGGCGTCCTCAACAACGGCATGATCCTGACCTCCGTGCCGACCTTCTACCAGCTGCTCGCCAAGGGCGCGCTTTTGATCCTGGCCGTCATCGTGCAAGAGCGCCAGCGGGCCCGGTCGGGAGAATAGCCCCGCGCGGGGTTAGACGCTTTCGAGATAGGTCTCGATCTCGAAGTCGCTGACATTGAGCGCGAAGGTGTTCAGCTCCTGGCGCTTGCAGGCGATGAAAGCGTCGCGCAGCACGGCCGGGAAGATTTCGGCGACGCGCTTGCCGGTCTCGAAGGCGGCGATCGCCGAGGCCCAGTCAGGCGGCAGCTTGGCAAGCGTCAGGCCCTGTCCCTCGCCGCCGGTCGGCTCGCCGGGCGACAGCTGCCGCTCGATGCCCATTAGCGCGGCACCCAGGATCGCCGCCAGCACCAGATAGGGATTGGCGTCGGCCCCGGAAACGCGATGCTCGATGCGGCGCGCGGCAGACGGGCCGCCTGGAATGCGGATCGCCACCATGCGGTTTTCGTAGCCCCAGGCGACAGCCGTCGGCGCATAGGACCGTGGCCGCAGCCGGCGATAAGAATTGAAATGCGGCGCGAACACCAGCGTGCTTTCGGCCATGGCCGCGAGCAGGCCGCCGACGGCGTGGCGCATGGTGTCGGAGCCCTGGTCGCTGCCGTCGTCGAAGATGTTGCGGCCGTCCTTGTCGAGCACGCTGAAATGAACATGGAAACCGTTGCCGGCGCGCTCGCCATAGGGCTTGGCCATGAAGCAGGCGGCAAAGCCGTGCTTGCGCGCGATGCCCTTGACCGTGCGCTTGAAAAGCACGGCGTCGTCCGCGGCGCGCAAGGCATCCGGAACGTGGTTGAGGTTGATCTCGAACTGGCCGACGCCGTTCTCGGCGATCGCCGTATCGACCGGAATGCCCTGCATGCGGCAGGCTTCGTAGATGTCGTGGATGAAGCCTTCGAAATCGTCGATTTCGTCGATCGAAAGCGCCGCATCGGAATCGAGACGCCGGCCGGTGACCGGCGAGACAGGACCGACCGGACGCTGCGATGTCGGATCGACGAGATAGAATTCAAGCTCGGTCGCGGTAACCGGCGTCAGACCAAGCGCTGCGTAGCGGTCGAGGATGCGGGCGAGCGCGCGGCGGGGATCGCCGAGATAGGGTGCGCCGGCCTCGTCGGCGAGCCACAGGGGCAAAAGCGCCGTCGGATGCGCCGTCCAGTTGACGGGCAGGATGCCGCGTCCGGTCCAATGGCAAAGCCCGTCGGCGTCACCGGTCGAGAAAACCTGGGCGTTGCCTTCGATGTCCTCTCCCCAGATGTCGAGCCCGATCAGCGAATAAGGCATGCGCAGCTTGCCTTCGAGCGCCTTGCGCGCCTGCTCGACCGGGATGCGCTTGCCGCGCATGATGCCGTTCAGGTCGCACACCGCGGCCCGCAGGCTCTGGATGTCGCTTCTGCTTTCAAGCCAGTTCAAAACGTCCGCAATTGCATCGCCCAATTTCCAGCCCCTGTTCTTTCGGAGGTGCTGCAGCCGTTCCGGCTACGATATCCATTCGACAGCTTGTGAGTTTATGAAGGTCGCCACGGATGGTTCCAGGCGATGTTCCTTCATTTTTTCAATTCACTAGCTGGGATATCGGGCGGCATTTTGGGTCCATAGCTGCGATCTGCGATCGCAACATAGCTGGCCGCTAGGGGAAAGCCAAGGGGGCATTTGCGCGGTCAACGGTGAGCTGGCTGCCGGTATCGTGATGGCCGAGGGCAATCCCTCGATCTACGCTGGCATTAGTGCCGCAATTCAGGAAACTTGATCTGTTTGAGAATGTGCGTCGCGCCCTCGTCGATGTCGCGCACGATGGCCGCGCGGGCTCGTTCGCCGTCCTGGACCTCGATCGCCGCCACGACCTCTTCATGATAGTCGATGCCGAGAATGCCGGCGAGGTCGTCCTCGAAGCCGATGCGCAGGTTGCGGAGAAAGGGGCCCACCTGCATCCACACGGTCTCGATGAGGAAGATCATCTGCTCGTTGCCGCAGTGGCGGTATATCGAGAATTTGAAGTCGTGATTCTTGCGCAGGTAGTCGTCGATGTCGCCGCTGCGGGCGGCCTGGGTGAGTTCGGCGCAATGACGGCGGATGGCGCGCAGGTTGTTGCCGTTGATGAGGCCGGTGGCGAGCTCAGTGGCCGTGCCTTCCAGGACCGTGCGCACGTCGGTGAGCTGCTGGAAACGGTCCGCCGAAATCATCGGCACCTCGACGCTGCCGTTCGGCATCGGGCTCAGCGCCCTGAGCGCCTGCAGCCGCATGAAGGCGCTGCGCACCGGCATGTCGCTGGTGCCGAGCTCCTTGGCGAGCTTGCGCGAGGTCAGCTTCTGGCCGGGCTGGAGCTGACCCGACATCAGCGCCCGCACCAGTTCCAGATAGACTTTCTCATGCAGCGGTACTGTGTCGAGGGCAGTCAGTCCGAATTGTGTTTTGTCGGCCATTGGCTATGCGCTACTTCGTCCGTCCCTGAAATCTGGTTTAGCCGCTCTGTCTGCAACCACGACACTTGGCCGGCGGCCCTCGATCGCACGATAGACGGTTAACGCGCGGCGCCGCAAGTGAGGCAGGGGCGGCCTTCCCTGCCTGACCCGAACGGCGCCCCTGGGCATGCGCGCCGTGGAGCGGTTCCAGTTAGCTGGAGACGCACTATCCGATGCGCGCGTCGATGATCTCGACGAAGCGCGCGAAGAGGCCGGCCTGCGACCTGATCTTGAGCTTGCGATAGATGTTGCGGCGATGGACCTTCACGGTCCCTGGGACGATCCTGAGTGCCCTGGCGATCGATTCCGTCGAGTGACCCTGGAGCACCAGGTCGACGACCTGTTTCTCGCGCGAGGTCAGCGACAGGCTCTTCCAGATGTGGGCGCGATCCAGCTCATTGGTCACCGCCGCAGCTTCGCCCGGCGGCGCAACCGTGGTCTCTTCGGCAGGCAAGGCTGGCCAGCGCTGTCGGCAGAAGCCGACCACCGCGGGAGCCATGTCGCGCAACAGCCTGGCGTCGGCTGTTCCGAACGGCCCCGAGGCGCGCAGCCGCATCAGCGACAGCACTAGCGCATCCTTGCCGGCCAGCGGAACGAAGAAGCCGACCTCCTCGGCGAGCCGGGTCTGGCTGTAGTACGAGCGGTAGTACTCGCTGGCATAGAAGCGGTCCGGCGCCAACTCGCGCATGCGCCAGAAGCCTTCCCTGCGCTCGACCGCGGCGTGATGGAAGGGGTCGAGCAGATAGGGCCCTTCCTGATAGAGCGCGACGAAGATGTGGCTTTCGGCCGGCGAGAAGGTTTCGAACAGAAGCGGCGGCCGCGCAGCACCCCGATAGCCGAAGACGACGCAGTGATCGAAGCGGACATGCCCGCGCAGCCAGCCGACGATCGCCTTGCCGAAATGATCGCCGGTCTCGCGCGCCGCGGCAATCACGGCGCCGAGCGCGTTGTAGTCGTCGCTGCGGGAGGCGCTCAATTCATACCCCTCGAAATGCTAAAATCAATTAAATATACCACCCGCGAGGTATATACTAGGCGCCATTGGCTCTGCTAGCTTTGCAAAGATTGCCTCACGCTGTCGCTGGAGCCGTGGCTTGACTGCAGTGCCCGATATCGAGTTTCGCGCGGTCACCAAGCGCTACGGCGCCGTCACGGCGGTCAGCGGCATCGACCTTGCCATCCCGCCCGCGGCCTTCGTCGCCCTGCTCGGACCATCCGGCTGCGGCAAGACGACATGCCTGCGTATGATCGGCGGCTTCGAGCAGCCGAGCGACGGGCAGGTGCTGATCCGCGGCCGCGACATGGCCGGAACGCCGCCTTACCGGCGTCCGGTCAACATGGTGTTCCAGCAGTACGCGCTGTTTCCGCATCTCGATGTCGAGGAGAACATCTCCTACGGACTGCGCCAGGCAAGGCCGCGTCTGTCATCGCGCGAGATCAGCCTGAAGGCAGGTGAGGCGTTGGCCATGGTGCAGCTTGCGGGCTACGGACGCCGCAAGATTCACGAGCTTTCCGGCGGCCAGCAGCAGCGCGTCGCGCTCGCCCGGGCGCTGGTCAACAAGCCTGCGGTGCTGCTGCTCGACGAGCCGCTGGCGGCGCTCGACAAGAAGCTGCGCACAGACATGCAGATCGAGCTGCAGAACCTGCAGCGCGAAATCGGCATCACCTTCGTTCTGGTCACCCACGACCAGGAGGAGGCGCTGTCGATGAGCGACTTCGTGTGCGTCATGAATGGCGGCCGCGTGGTGCAAATCGGCCAGCCGAGCGAGATCTATGACGAGCCGGCCGATCTGTTCGTCGCCGATTTCGTCGGCAAGACGAATCTGCTCAGCGGCAAGGTGGCCGGGCTCTCCGGCGACCTCGTCGATGTGGCGCTCGCCGACGGCACGGTGATTTCGGCGCGCAAGCGGGTACCGCTCAGCCGGGGCGAGGCCGTATCCGTCAGCCTTCGGCCGGAATCGCTCAGCCTCTCGGCGCCCGGAGGCGGCGGCCTCAAGGGCATTGTCCGTAACCGCATCTTTCTTGGCTCGACCGCGGAATACGCGATCGAAGTGCAGGGCATTGGATCATTGCTTACCAAGGCCGATCACGTGACTGGCCGGGGCAACCTTTTCAAGCCGGGCGAACCCGTCGCCATCGGCTTCGCCGCCGGAGCGCCGCTGGCGTTTCCGCAACCTAAGAACAACGGGACCAACCAGAGGGAAGACCAACATGTCAAAATCCTATCGTGACGGACTGCCGATAAGCCCCGAAAAATTCGTCGACCAATTGATGCGCCTGAAGCGCGGCTCGATCAGCCGGCGCGACTTCCTCGGCCTCACCGGCCTCGGTGTCGCGACCGCGGTGATGGCGCGCGAGCTCGGCATCAGGCCGACACCGGCCTTTGCTGCCGAGAACCTCGGCGACCGCATGTCTATCGCCACCTGGCCGAACTATCACGACCCGCAGACCTTCGAGAACTTCAAGGCCGAGACGGGCGTGGCCGTCGAGGTCAACGTCTTCGGTTCGAACGAAGAGATGCTGGCCAAGCTGCAGGCCGGCGGCTCGGGCTGGAGCCTGTTCGTGCCGACCAACTACACCATCTCGACCTATAAGAAGCTCGGCATCATCGAGCCGCTGGACATGGCCAAGCTCGGCAATTTCGACGGCAGCAAGGAAGATGCCCGCTTCACCGCGGAAGGCACGATCGACGGCACGATCTACGCCGTGCCGAAGAACTGGGGCACGACCGGCTTTGCCGTCAACACCAAGAAGCTCGCCAAGCCGATGTCGAGCTGGAAGGAATTCTGGGACACGGCCATGGCGGAAGGCGACGGCCGCACCATGGTGCATGACTACCAGCTGACCACGATCGGCAATGCGCTGAAATATCACGGCTACTCGTTCAACTCGCTGAAGCAGGACGAGCTCGCCAAGGCCGAGGAACTGCTGCTCAAAGTCAAGCCGCATCTCTTCGCGGTGTCGAGCGACTATCAGCCGTCGATGCGCTCGGGCGACGCCTGGATGACGATGTGCTGGACCAATGACGGCGCGCAGCTTCATCGCGATATTCCTGAGATCGCCTATGTGCTCGGCAAGGAGGGCGGCGAGATCTGGACCGACTTCTACGCCATCCCGAAGGACGCGCCGAACAAGCCGGCCGGCTATGCGCTGCTCAACTACCTGATGAACCCGAAGGTCGCCGTCAAGGAGCATCTGGCCAATGGCGCGCCTTCGACCGACGCGCGGGTCAATGCGCTGCTGCCGAAGGAGGTGCTCGAGAACCCGATCCTCTATCCGGCCGCCGAACTTCTGAAGCCGCTCGAGTTCGGCGCCGCCGCGACGCTCACCGATCCGGGCCGCGCCGAGCTGATGGCGCGCTTCAAGGCCGCGTGAATCAGGGCACCAACTCCGGTCAAGTTCTTACCGCCGGCGGGCAGAGGCCCGTCGGCGCCGAAGCGGCTTTTTCAATGCGCGGCAGTCTCCTTCGCAAAAATCTCCTGACCGCCCTACTGCTCGCTCCGGCGACGCTGTGGCTCGTCGTGTTCCTGGTCTTGCCGTTCGTCGCCATCGCCATCTTCAGCGTCGGTGAGCGGGCGCCCGAGGGCGGCTACCAGGCAGCGTTCACCGTCGCTCAATATGCCAACCTGCCGGCACGGGCGACCGCCTTCTGGAACACGATGGTGCTGGCGCCGGTCGGCGCGCTGGCCTGCCTCCTCGTCGCCTATCCCGTCGCCTACTACCTGGCGCTGCGCGCGCCGCAGCGCTGGCGGCTGATCCTGCTCGCGCTGATCGTCATCCCGTTCTGGACCAGCCTTCTGATGCGCACCTATGCCTGGATGTACATCCTTGGCGGGCGCGGCATTCCCGCCCTGCTCGCCTATATAGGCATCGAGGATCTCAGGCTGATCAACACGCCTGGCGCGGTGCTGCTCGGCATCGTCTATGGCTATCTGCCGCTGATGATCCTGCCGATTTATGTCAGCCTCGAACGGCTCGACCGGCGGCTGCTCGAGGCGTCCGCCGATCTGGGTGCTACGCCGCTATCGACCTTCCTCGGCGTCACGCTCCGGCTGTCGCTGCCGGGCGTGATGACCGGCTTCTCGCTGGTGATGATCCTGCTGCTCGGCGAGTATCTGATCCCGACGCTGCTTGGCGGCGGCAAGGTGTTCTTCATCGGCAACGCCTTGGTCGACCTCTTCTTGCAGTCACGCAACTGGCCGTTCGGATCGGCGATTGCCATCACGCTGGTGCTGGTCTCGGTCGTGGTGCTGATCATCGCCAACCGCCTCTCGACTCGGCTTTCGGGCGCCCGCCGCGTGGACCTGATCTGATGCGCGCCTTCGTCGTTGCCGTCTTTGCTTTCCTCTATCTGCCGATCGCGCTGGTCGTGCTGTTCTCGTTCAATGCGGGCCACCACGCCAGCGAGTTCACCGGCTTCTCCGAGCAATGGTACGGCAAGGCGCTGTCAAACCCGTTCCTTGTCGAGGCGCTGAAGAACAGCCTGTTCATCGCCACCACCAGCGCGCTGCTCGCGGCCTTCTGCGGCACGGCCGCGGCGCTCGGGCTGCAGCGTGTCGGCGCGCGGACAAGGGGCGTGTTCGACGCGTTGCTGGGTGCCGCGATCGTTGTGCCGGGCGTCGTCATCGGCATCTCGACGCTGGTGGCCCTGGTGCAGCTCTTCGCCGTCGTTAACCCGTTCCTCGCTTCGGTTTGGCCGACCGACCAGCCGCCGCGCCTGGCGCTCGGCTACGGCTCGATCATCGCCGCGCACGGCCTGTTCTCGATGGCGCTGGTTACGATGATCGTCGGCACGCGGCTCAGCAGCCTCGACCGCAACCTGGTCGAGGCCTCGAGCGATCTCTATGCAACACCGCTGACGACGTTCCGCTCGGTCGTGCTGCCGCAGATCATGCCGGCTGTGATTGCCGGCTTCCTGCTCGCCTTCACCTTCTCCTTCGACGACTTCATCATCGCCTTCTTCGTCGCCGGCGCGCAGACGACCTTGCCGATCTATGTCTTTGCCTCGATCCGACGCGGGGTGACGCCGGAGATCAACGCCATCGCGACGATCGTGCTCGCCGCCTCGGTGCTGCTCGTTCTGCTCGCGCAATGGCAGCTCGGCCGACGAAAACCATCGCCTTGAAAGACAGATCCATGATTTTGAAAGATCGCATCGCCGTGGTGACGGGCGCCGGGTCGGGCATCGGGCGCGCCGGCGCCATGATCATGGCGCGGGAAGGGGCTGTCGTGGTGATCGCCGACCGGGATCCGGCGGCAGGCGAGGCCACGGCGGCCGCTATCCGCGCAGCCGGCGGCCGCGCCGAAGCGGTTGCGACCGATGTCGGCAACGACACTGCGGTCGAGGACCTCATAGCGGGAACGCTCGGCAAGCACGGCCGGATCGATATCCTGCACAGCCATGCCGGCATTCAGGTCGGCGGCACGCTGACGGAAGTCAGCACCGACGGCATGGACGCGTCGTGGCGGATCAATGTGCGGGCGCAGTTCCTCGCGGCGAAGACCGTCATGCCGGCGATGATCGCGCAGGGCGGCGGCGTCATCCTCAACACTGCGTCCAATTCCGGCGTCTTCTACGATCGCGAGATGATCGCCTATGCCACGTCCAAGCATGCGGTGGTGGCGATGACCAGGCAGATGTCGCTCGACTACGCCAAACACAATGTGCGCATCAACGCGCTCTGTCCGGGCTGGGTCGACACGCCGTTCAACGAGCCGTTCATCACCCAGATGGGTGGCCGCAACGCAATTGAAAACTATGTACGTACCAAGATTCCGATGGGGCGCTGGGCGAGCGCGGAGGAGATCGCCGAGGCAATCCTGTTCCTGGTCTCCGACCGCTCGTCCTTCATGACCGGCCAGGCGCTGGTCGTCGACGGCGGCGAAAGCATCGGCTGAGGCGCGCTTGGCGAGCGATCTACCGGTCGACGGGATTTCCAAATGCCGGATCGCGGCGTCGCGAGTAGGTGTCGATACGCGGCAGATCGTCGGAAAATTCCAGCCAGGGCAGACGCAGCCGCCAATAGGCGTGGGCTTGTGGCCGAAACCGCTCCGGATGGTCGAAGAAGTCGATGGTGACATAAAGCTCGTCGTTCAGTCCCTCGTCGCGATAGGCGATCGAGGTGCCGCATTTCTCGCAGAAGCTGCGGACGATGCCCCGGGTTTTCGAGAATTCCCTGGGCTGGCCGCGGGTCAAGCGAAACTGGTCCGGCCGGTAACCGATCCAGATGGTCAGCGGGCTTCCGATCGCCCGGCGGCAGTCGTCATCATGGTCGAAGCAGATCCAGAACGGATCGCCCTGCATCTCGGCCGCGATCGCCCCGCAAAAACATGCCCCCGTTTCGATCGTGCTTTCCATCCCATCGCTCCTGATCGTGCTGAATTCCGTCGGCCGCGCTGTGCGCCGGTGGCGTGCTCAGTGGGAACATCAAAACCGGCAGCGAGTTCCTTTGGCCGTGCAACGCGCGGAGTGGTCCCAGCGGGTGGGCTTGCGCCGGAAGCAACGATCGGTCAAACCATAGGCCAGGTTCCTTGAAGAGGTTTGCCGTGCAAATGGAAAAAAGCCGCTCCGGCTCTCGGCTGTTTTCAATTTCGGCCGCAAGAAATCGTCTTTCAGCGGGGCATCACTAGTCATGCGCTGTTGCCGGCACGAGAATCTGCAACGCGCGGAGGAGACCAAGGTCGGTTCGCATGTCGTTCGGGACGGCTGGACCGAGGGGGTATGCGGAGTGCTCGATCCGGCCTGTTGGCCGGCCATCAGGCGGGCGTCCGTCGTTCAGATCACGTAGCTTACTCAGCGCTCAAACCGAAACGGACGTGCCCGCCGAAGCGATTTCTCCTTCGTACGGACATGACCGATGCCTGACAAACTGAATTGCTCATTTCCCAGCGCCGATCCGCAAAGCTGGCTGACCACGCATGGAATAGGCGAGGTCGAGTGCCTGGTGCCCGATGTCAACGGTGTGCTGCGCGGCAAGGCCTTGCCGGCGGCCAAGTTCCTGAAGTCGCTCGAGGACCGTGCGCTCTACCTGCCCAGCAGCGCTTTCCTGGTCGCGATCGACGGCCGCTATTCCGGCTCCATCGATGAAGGGTTCGCCTATCAGGACCCCGACATGCGCATGGTGCCCGACCTGTCGACGCTCAGCGTTGCGCCGGGCGGCGGAGCCGGCAAGGCCTATGTCTTTGCCGATACGTTTCACATGGACGGCCGGCCGTGGATGGCTTCGCCGCGCCATGTGCTGAGGGCCGTGCTCGATCTTTACCGCCGGCGCGGCTGGCACGCCGTGATGGCGCCGGAGCTCGAATTCTACCTCACGGCGCCAAATCCCGATCCGGATCGGCCGCTGACCGCGCCAGTCGGGCGCAACGGACGGCCCGAAAGCGTGCAGCATCCCTACGACATGCAGGCGCTGGAGGAGTTCGAAGCGGTGACGCGTCACCTTTATGACCACGCCGCGGCCGCCGGCCTGCCCCTCGACACGCTGATCCACGAATCCGGCACGGCGCAGCTCGAGATCAACTTCCTCCATGGCGACCCGCTGGCGCTGGCCGACAAGGTGCTGTTGTTCAAGCGCATGGCCAGGCAGGCGGCGCAGGCGAGCGGTATGCACGCCACCTTCATGGCGAAGCCGATCGCGACGCAGGCCGGCAGCTCGATGCATCTTCACATGTCCATCGTCGACGAGCGCGGCGAGCCCCTGTTTGCCGGCAAAGACGGCGAGGACACAGAAATGTTCGCGCACTTCATCGGGGGCCTGCAGAAACACGTGCCTGAAATCATGCCGCTGTTTGCACCGAACGTGAACTCGTATCGCCGCATCCGGCCGGGCCACAGCGCGCCGGCCAATATTGAATGGTCGCATGATAACCGCTCCTGCGGCTTGCGGGTGCCAATGGGCGGGCGCGCCGCGCGGCGGGTGGAGAACCGGCTGCCCGGCGCCGACGCCAATCCCTACCTCGCCATGGCCGGCTCGCTCATCGCCGGATATCTCGGCGTCGAGGAGAAGCTGGCCCGCTCGCCGGAGGCCTTCGGCAACGCCTATCGCAGCCAGAGCACGCTGCCGAAGACCATGGAGGAAGCGCTCGACCGTTTCGCCGCCTGCGAGCCGGTGCGGGTGCTGCTCGGGGAGGATTTCTTCCAAACCTATCTGCGCGTGAAAAGCGTAGAGCTCGACCTGTTCCAGACCGTGGTGACGTCGTGGGAACGCGACCATCTGCTGCTCAAGGTGTGACCATGGCTTCGACGGGTTTCAATTCCGGTCTTGATATCGGCAAATCCTATTATGTGGCGACTGCCAATCCGGCGCCGGACCATCCGGCGCTTACCGGCGATGCAGAAGCCGACCTGGTGGTCGTCGGTGGCGGCTGCACCGGGCTTTCGGCGGCGCTCCATGCGGCCGAACGCGGCCTTAAAGTGGTGCTGCTCGAAGGCGGCAAGATCGGCTGGGGTGCCTCTGGGCGCAATGGCGGCCAGATAATCCCCGGTCTGCGCAAGGGCGCCAAGGAGCTGGTCAGAGCGTTCGGGCCGGAGCGGGCGAAGGCGCTGTTCGACCTCGCCTTCGAGGCGCGAGGCTTGGTGCTCGACATTATCGAGCGCCACGGCATCGAGTGCGACTTGCGGCTGACCGGCCATCTGGTCGGCGCGGTCAACGGCTCCGACATGCGCGAATTCGAGGAAGAGGCCGAGTGCCTCGCCAAAGTGATGGACTTCCCGCATGTCGAGATCCTGTCGGCGGCGGAGGCGCGGCGCATGGTCGATATGCCTTATCTCGGTGCATCCTTCGAGACGCTCGGCGGACACATGCATCCGCTGAACTACACGCTGGGGCTCGCTGGGGCCGCTTCTGCCGCTGGCGTCACCATCCACGAGAACTCGGTCGCCGTCCGGCTGGAGCGCGAACCCTTTATCCGGGTGTTCACCGACAAGGGCTCGGTCCGTGCCAGGCATGTGGTGCTGGCCGGCGATGCGCTGCTCAACGGGCTCGAGCCGCGCGTCAACAGCCGCATCATGCCGATCGGCAACTACATCGTCGCCACCGAGCCGTTGGGCGCGCGCAACGTCATCCCGTCCAACGCCGCGGTTTCGGACACGCTTTTCGTGGTCAATTACTACCGCATGTCCGCGGATGGCCGCCTGCTGTTCGGCGGCGGCGAGCGCTATACGCCCTCGCCCCCCGCCGACATTGGCGGCTTCGTGCGGCCGCATATGGAAAAGACCTTCCCACAGCTTAGGGGGTGCCGGATCGACCATGCCTGGGGCGGGCTCGTGTCTGTGACGACGTCGCGCCTGCCGCATGTCGGGCATTATGGCGAGGTCTATTTCGCGCATGGCTATTCCGGCAAGGGCGTCATCCTGTCGACGCTGTCGGGCAAGCTGCTCGCGGAAGCGATCACCGGCGACGCCTCGCGGCTCGACCTGTTCTCGACGCTGACGCCGCTGCCGTTCCCCGGCGGCACGGCGCTGCGCGGGCCGCTCTATGTGCTCGGCATGCTGTGGTATGCGATGCGCGATCGACTCAGGCGTTGAGCGCCGACTTTCCCGTCGGTGCCAGCGACGAATCCGGCGCGGAACTGCACGTCTTCGGCCGAAAGTCAAATCGTCGGCTCGCTAGGTGTCGCGATTGGTCAGCGCGATGTGGCAGCAGCCGGAGCCGTGGCCCGGCGTCCAGGTCACGTTGGCGAAGCGCACGCCGGTTGCTTCGAACAGTCCGCGGTCGAAGGCGCCGGCGATGCGGCAGAGCGTGGCAAGCTTTTCCTCGCCGACGCCAGCCTCGATCCAGGCATCCTTCAGCGGGCAGCGCTTCACCTTGAAAGCGATGCGGTCCGGCCTGCGCTCGACGTCGGTCGGATACATGCGCCCGCCATCCGGGCTGACGGAAAGGAACGCCTCGCCGATCGCCAGCGCATCATTGGGGCCGAAACCGGCGAAAGCGGCCGCTGCAACTTCCCGGCCTCGCTTTTCGATGGTGCGGATCATTAATGCTTCGGCCTTCTCGGCGCCAAGCTCGGCGGTCAACTCATCGAGGAAGAGGCGATAGAGATCGCCCCGGTAGCGAAAGGCGGAGTCGAGCTCGCGCGACAGTTTTTCGGCAATGGCTGCGTCGGAGTCGGTCATGGTGTTTTGATCCTATTCAGCCTCGGGGTTGCCGCCACCAGCGCCTTGCCGACCGCCGATTGCGGGCTGGCGATGACGGTGCGGGCGTCGCCGCTCTCGGCGACCCGGCCGGCATCGAGGAGAACGATGCGATGCGCGAGGGCGCGGATTACGCCGAGATCATGCGAAATGAAGAGATAGGCGATCCGTTCCTGTCTTTGCAGGTCGAGCAGCAAGTCCAGGATCTGTCCGCGCACCGAAACGTCGAGCGCCGAGACCGCCTCGTCGAGGACGATCAGCGACGGTCGGGTGGCGATGGCGCGGGCGATCGCTACCCGCTGGCGCTGGCCGCCGGAAATCTCGTGGATCGCGCGCGCGGCAAGGCCGGCATCGAGGCCGACCCGCTCCAGGAGGGCTGCGATGCGGCGCGGGCGCTCCGAGCGCGAGGCGATGCCGTGGATGCGCAACGGGTCGTCCAGCGCACGCGCCACGGTGGAGCGCGGGTTAAAGGCGGCGAGCGGATCCTGGAAGACCATCTGGAGGCGGGCACGGCGGGCGCGCAACGCGGCGCCCGACAAGTTAAGGAAGTCTGTGCCCTCGAATTGGATGCGCCCGGCGTCGGGCTCGAGCAGGCGCAGCACCAGCCGCGCAACGGTCGACTTGCCACTGCCGGACGGACCGGCGAGGGCCAGCGTTTCAGCCGGGCCGATCTCAAACGAGACATCGTCGACGGCCGCAAAGGGTTTGCCGCCGCGGCGATAGCGCTTGGAGAGATTGGAGACGGCGAGCACGGTCATGCCGGGGCGCCTTGCCGGTCAAGAAGCGGCCTGGCGTCGAGACCGAGATGGGCATCGAGCAGCGTGCGCGTATAGGCATGGCGCGGCGCGTTAAGGATCTGGTCCGTGTCGCCCAATTCGACCAACTCGCCATGACGCAGCACCGCGATGCGTTCGGCGAGCGTGGCGGCGAGCGCGATGTCGTGGCTGATGAAGGCGAGCGTCAGGCCGTCCTCGTTGACCAACCCGCGGATCAGGGAAACGATCTCGGCCTGGACGATGGTGTCGAGCGCGCTGGTCGCCTCGTCGGCAATCAGCAGTTTCGGGGCGGCGGCGATGGCCGCTGCGATTGCAACGCGCTGCTTCTGGCCGCCGGACAGCTGGTGCGGATAGGCGCGCAAGACGGCTTCGGAGTCGGGCAGGCGGACGCGCTCGAGCAGGGTTTTGGCTTTGGCATAGGCCTCGCGCCAGTTGAGGTTGAGATGCGTGCGTGCGACCTCGGCGATTTGCTTGCCGACCGGCATCACCGGGTCGAGGCTGAAGGAGGGGTCCTGGAAGACGAAGCCGATGTCGCGGCCACCAATGGGCTGAAAATGCGGAGGCTGGCGATCCTGCGCACCCCCCTCTATCCCGCCGGACGACTGGACGGAGGGGGGTGTGAGGGAATGAGACGATCGAGGTTTCTGCCACTCGATCGAACCTCCAACCTCGGCCGCTTCCGCCAACAATCCCGCAACCGCCAGCGCCAGCGTGCTCTTGCCCGAGCCGCTCTCACCGATGATCGCAAGGCGTTCCCCGGCTTCCACATCAAGGCTGATGCCCTTCAGCGCCGTTACCTCGACGCCGTCGCGCCGATACCGCACGGTCAGATCGCGGATCGAAAGCAGCGCAGTCACGACAGGCTCCTGCGTACCGCGGTGCTTTCCACCACGCCCTCGCCGGCGAGGTAAACGCCGAGAACGGTCAGCACCAGCGCGATACCGGGAACGATCGACAGGAAAGGCGCGGTGCGCAAGACAGTGCGGCCTTCGGCGATCATGCCGCCCCAGGTGACGCGGTTGGGATCACCGAGGCCGAGGAAGGAAAGCGCTGCTTCGGTGAGGATGGCGGCCGCGACGATCACCGAGGAAAGCGCCAGCACCGGCGGCAGCGCATTGGGCAGCACCTCGCGAAAGGCAATCTCGAGCGGATGCAGGCCGATGACGCGAGCGCCGGCGACATAGTCGCGCTCGCGGATCGACAGGACTTCCGCGCGCGCCACCCGCGCCGGCCCGGTCCAGGCGCCGAGCGCGATGGCCGCGATCACCACTCCAAGCGAGGGGCCGACGATGCTGACGAAGGCCAGCGCCAGCAAAAAACTAGGCACGGTCTGGAAGGCGTCGGTGATGCGCATCAGCACCTCGTCGATCAAGCCGCCGGCGAAACCGGCCAGCGTGCCCACCACCGCGCCGACCAGAAGCGCAGCTGCGGCCGCCGCTAGTCCAACCGCCAGCGAGGTGCGCGCGCCGTGGAAAAGTTCGGCCAGCACGTCGCGGCCGAGCCGGTCGGTGCCGAGCGGCAGCGACCAATTTTGCAACGGCGGCAGCAAGGCCGGGCCGGCGATCGCTTGCGGGTCGCCCGGAAAGAGCAGCGGCGCTGCCAGCGCGATCGCGACGAGCAAGGCGAGGATGAGTGCGCCGGCGATCGCTTCCGGCGTCTGGAAAAAGCGATGCAGCCTCTTCATGCGACCGCCTCGCCGGCACCGACGCGCGGATCGAGGAAGGCGTAGGCGAGATCGACCAGGAGGTTGATGACGATAACGAGCACGGCGCTCACCAAAATGATGCCGAGCAGCAGCGGCGTGTCGCGTCCGGCGACGGCTTCCTGCGCCAGCCGGCCGAGGCCAGGGACGGCAAAGACGCTTTCGATGACAACGCTGCCGCCCAGCATCTGCGCCGATTGCAAGCCGAGCATGGTGACCAGCGGCAGCAGCGCGTTGCGGGCGACATGCGCAAGCACGATGCGCCGGCGCGGCAAGCCCCTGGCACGGGCGGCAAGCACGAAATCCTGCCGCCAGGCTTCCGCCATGCCGGCGCGCATCATGCGCAGATAGAGCGCGAGATAGATGAAGCCGAGCGCCGAGACCGGCAGCACAAGATGGGTGGCGATGTCGCCGGCCCGCGCCACCCCGGTCTTGGCCGATGCGATGGTCTCGATGCCGCCGATCGGCAGCCAGCGCAGGTCGACGGCAAAGACGACGATCAGCACAAGGCCGAGCCACAACCCCGGCACGGCGTAGAGCGCCAGCGAGCCGATCGACAGGAAGCGGTCGCGAAAACTGCCGGGACGCGCACCGGCATAGATGCCGAGCGCCGAGCCGAGGCCGAAGGAGAGCGCGGTGGCGCTGCCCATCAGGATGAGTGTGGTCGGCAGGCGTTCGAGGATGACGTCGAGGATCGGCCGCGAGAAGGTGACGGACTGGCCAAGGTCGAGGTGCAAGAGCGCCCAGAGATAGTTGGCGAGCCGGGTCAGTTCCGACTGGTCGAGGCCCCAGCGGTGGCGCAGCAATTCGATCATGCCGGCGTCGCCGCCGGTCGAGACGATATAGGCGTCGACCGCGTCGCCGGGGGCAGCTTCGAGCAGCGGGAAGCTGCCGATGACGACGATCAGCAGCACGAAGACGCTGCCGACGAGACGGCGGCGCAGGAGGGTGAGGGCTCGGGTCATGGCGACGCCATATCAGGGCCAACCCTTGGATGCCGCGTCCGGCAGGACAGAGGGGGGCGCGACGGAACTCTCATTCTCAAAGCTCAGCACCCAGGCAGGCAATCCGCAAGTGCGGATCAACCCGCCAAAAAGGTGTCCGCCCAGTTCGATACCGCCCAGCGCGGGTTGTTGGCGATGTTGCCGACAGTGTCGCGGGCGACGGAAATGAAGCTCCACTCGGCGACGTTGATCAGCGGCAGGTCGGCCGCCACCATTTTCTGGAATTCCTTGTAGAGCTCGGTGCGGGCGGATGTGTCGAGCGTCTCTGACGCTTTGGCGATCAGCGCATCCAGGTCGGCGTTCTTGTAGCCGCCCTGGTTGGAGAAGGGCACGCCGTCGGGGATGCCGCTCTGCACCAGGATGGTGGTCGAGATCGCCGGGTCGCCGCGGAACACCGGCGGGCCGACGGCGAGGTCGAAGGCGTGGTCGGTATAGACCGCCTTCATATGGGCGGCCGAGTCGCTGTTGACGATTTGGGCGTCGATGCCGATTACGGCCAGCGCCTGGCGCAGGTAATCGCCGAACTGCTTGGTCTCATTGAAGTACGGCGCCGGCAGCAGCTTCAGTGCAAAGCGCTTGCCGTCGTCGGCCCGTTTGTAGCCGGCCTCGTCGAGCAGCTCGTTGGCCTTGGCGACGTCGAAGGGGTAGATCGGGACGTCGGCAGTGTAGAATTGCGGATCGTTCTTCGGCACCGGACCGGTTGCGGTCGCGGCGTAGCCGAGGAAAATTGTCTTGACGACGAAATCCTTGTCGATGGCATGCGCGATCGCCTGCCGCACTTTCAGGTCCGCCAGTTCCTTGCGGCGATGGTTGATCTCGACGACGAGCTGGTAGGTGAGCCCCTCATAGCCCTTGGTGATGACCTTCAGGCCCGGCACCTTTGAGATGCGGTCGAGGTCGGCGAGCGGCACGGCGGAGAAGGCGGCGAGCTGGATTTCTTCCGCCTCGAGCGCCGCAGCCGCAGAGGTTCGGTCGGGCAGCACCTGGTAGACGATCTCGTCGAGATAGGGCTCGTCCTTGTCCCAATAGGCATCGTTCCGCGCAAGCCGATAGTACTGGCCGGCCTTGTATTCGGCGAATTTGAACGGGCCGGTGCCGACCGGAGCGTTGTTGGCCGGGTTGTCCTCGATCTTGCCCACCTCATAGACGTGCTTCGGCACGACGCTGCTCAATGCCGGCAGCGCGTTGCGGATCAGCTGGAACGGCGTCGGCTTGGCGAATTTGAACACGGCCGTCAGCTTGTCGGGCGTGTCGACGGCTTCAAGGTCCTTGAACACCGTGCGGCCGAGATTCTGCAGAGGCTTCCAGACCTGCAGCGCGGAGAAGGCGACGTCGGCGGAGGTGAAGGGCTTGCCGTCATGCCATTTGACGCCGTCGCGCAACTTGAAGGTCACCGACCGGCCGTCGGCTGCGCCTTCCCAGGAAAGCGCAAGGCGCGGCTGAAGCCCGTCCTTGCCGTCGAAGGAGGCCTCGGCCAGCGCCTCGACCACCTTGCTGGAGATGAAGAAGACGCCGTTGGAAGCGACAATAGCCGGATTGAGGTTGCGCGGCTCGGAGTCGGCGGCCACGATCAACCTGCCACCCTTCTTCGGCGTCTGCGCCCGGCCGATGGCCGGCAAGGCGGTCGAGGCCAGAAGCAGTGCCGAGCCGGCCAGCAGGCCGCGGCGTGAAATCGGCAATCCGGACATCCTCAAGCTCCCCTCTTCACCCGCGACCGGCGCGGGCAACCTCAAAATCAGCGGGATTATGGCCCTTGGCAAAGGTTTCGCCAGAGACGGATTTGGCGCATGCTGGCTTGGCTCTGAAATTTTCGTCCGCTGGACCAGTTATATTCGGGCTGCGGTCGCGGCTATCTGGTAGGACCAGACTAAGCCGTACGCGGCCTCAAGCCAAGTAGGAGAGGGCGGGATCAGCCGGATACTGTCAATTCTGGCTGGACCAAAACGGTCAAGATGGTGCAGATTTGGCCGCAAACGGCAGTTTCATCATGTTTGACTGCTTGAGCGGCCGAGGAAATCAGGGAGGGAAAGATGAACATCGCTCCGGGCAAAACCGAGGCCAGCGGCATCCCGTTCGACCAGGTTCGGGTGGACCGGCTGATGGAGGAGGCCGGCATCGATGTGCTTTTCGCCACCTCCAAGCACAACACGCAATATCTGCTCGGCGGCTACAAGTTCATCTTTTTCGCGGCGATGGACGCCATCGGCCATAGCCGCTACCTGCCGATCGTCCTCTATGAAAAAGGCGGGCCGGAGCATGCGGCCTATATCGGCAACAAGATGGAAGGCGGCGAGCACGAGAACCATCCGTTCTGGACACCGACATTGCATGCGGCCTGCTGGGGCACGCTCGACGCCGCCAACCTTGCCGTCGAGCATCTGCAGAAGATCGGCAAGGGTGCTGCCCGCATCGGCATCGAGCCTGCTTTCCTGCCGTCGGACGCTTACTCGCTGATCCGCAAGGCCTTGCCGGATGCAAAGCTGATCGATGCCACCGGCATGCTGGAGCGCATGCGCGCCGTCAAGACCGAGGCCGAACTGGAGAAGCTGCGCATCGCCTCCGAACTGATCACCGATTCGATGCTGGCGACGATCGCCTGGGCGCGCGAGGGCACGACCAAGACCGACATCATCGAGCAGTTACGGCGCGAGGAGACCAATCGCGGCGCGCATTTCGAATATTGTCTGCTGACACTGGGTGCCAGCCACAACCGTGCCGCCTCGAGCCAGACGTGGAAGCAGGGCGAGGTGCTGTCGATCGATTCCGGCGGCAACTATCACGGCTATATCGGCGACCTCTGCCGCATGGGTATTCTTGGCGAACCGGATGCCGAGCTCGAGGATCTGCTGTCCGAAGTCGAGTCGGTGCAGCAGGCCGCGTTCTCCAAGGTCAAAGCCGGCACGCTCGGCGGCGACATGATCGCGCATGCCGAGAGCGTGCTGAAGGCTTCCAAGGTCGCGGCCTTCACGGATTTCTTCGCTCACGGCATGGGGCTGATCACGCATGAAGCGCCGTTTTTGATGACCAACCATCCGGTCACCTATGAAGGCACCTATGCGGCCAAGCCGCTGGAAAAGAACATGGTGCTTTCGGTCGAGACCACCATGCTCCACCCGACGCGCGGCTTCATCAAGCTCGAGGATACCGTGGAGGTGACCGACACAGGCTATGCGATGTTCGGCGATCGCGGGCGTGGCTGGAACAGGGGCGGGGTCGCCTAGAGCGCGTTCGGGAAACCAATCACTCCGAATGACCGAGTTCAAACCTCGGGCGGCTTCTGCGGATTGATGGGAAACAAGCTTCGTCGTGCGCGCCCGCCGTCCTGGGTGTATCTTGCTGACTTGAGTTGTGGCCCGGCGCCTCCTACCAGACCGATTACGTCGGGCCGGTAGCAGGAGGAAGTTATGGCAGACGTAACATCAAGAAATCAGAACTCCGAGCTCATTCGGCGGGGTTACGCCGCCTTCAACTCCGGAGACATGGACACGCTTGCGCAAATCATCGACGAGAAATGCACGTGGCACAGCCCGGGAAGGAATCCGATCGCCGGGGACTACAAAGGCCGTGAGGCGACTTTTGCCCAGTTCGGCCGTTATGGCGGGCAAACCCTTGGCACCTTCAGGGCGAATCTTCTGCATGTCATGGAAAGTGAGGACGGACGTGTAGTCGGCGTCCATCGCAATACCGGGGAACGCAACGGCAAACAGCTTGATGTGCTCTGTTGCATCGTCTTCGACATCAGGGCCGGCAAGGTAGTCGATGGCCGGGAACACTTCTACGACCTCTACGCCTGGGATGCATTCTGGGCTTAGCCTGGAGGTGCTGTTCGCGGCAACTCGCACGAGACTGTGCGCGATGTCTCCGCACACCTGTTTGCTGTAGCCCCCATACATACCTGGAGAGGTGATTGCGAAGCAAACCGGTGGGCGAATAACGCCCGCAAGCGATTTGCCATCAATTGCTTGCCTCTCGCGGCAGCAGCTTGAAATCCGGCAGGTCACGCAGCGCCAGCTCCGGGCCGGCCGGCGAATAGACGACGAAAAGCTGCATCGGCTGATCGCCCGTGTTGAGCGTCGAGTGGAAGCGGCTTTCCGGCACATAGACGGTGCAGCCGGGACCGACCTTGGCGACCACCGGATTGCCCTTCTCGTCCTCTACCATCTGTTCGCCATGGCCGGAAATCACGAAGATGATCTCCTCCGCGCCCGGGTGGTTGTGGCGGGTGTGCCCCTTGCCGGGCGGCAGGTCGACGACGCCGCCGGAGAAGCGCTCCGCGCCGTTCACTTCCGGCGCGACCGTGAGGGCCAGCTTGCCCCAGTCGAAGCCGAAGGCGCTGACCTCCTTCGGATAAACGAACACCTTGCTCTTGTCGGCCATTGCCTCATCCCTTGCTAGTTGATGGCATTTTCGCTTTGCCGATTGCCGCTGCCTTGAAATCCGCCGTCTGCCTGGCGATCGCCGCCTCGGCCGGCAGCCGTTCCATCGAGCTTGCGCCGTAGAAGCCGTGCAGTCCTTCGCAGCGCTCGAGTATGTAGCGCGCGTCATGGGGCATGGAGATCGGCCCGCCATGGCAAAGCAGGATGACGTCCTTGCGCACCGAGCGCGCAGCGTCGGCAATGGCGTCGATCTCCTCGACGCAGGCATCCAGCGACTTCGCCGAGGTCGCGCCGATCGAGCCGCCTGTGGTCACGCCCATATGGGCTACGACCACGTCGGCGCCCGCCTTGGTCATGGCGCGCGCCTCGTCGGGGTTGAAGACGTAAGGCGTGGTGAGCAGGTCGAGCTTGTGCGCCTCGGCGATCATGTCGACCTCGAGGCCAAAACCCATGCCGGTCTCCTCGAAACTCTGCCGCATGGTGCCGTCGAAGAGGCCGACGGTCGGAAAATTCTGCACGCCGGAAAAGCCCATCGTCTTCAGTTCGGCGAGAAACAGCGGCATGATGACGAAGGGGTCGGTTCCGTTGACGCCGGCCAGCACCGGCGTCTTCTTTACCACCGGCAGCACCTCATAGGCCATTTCCTTGACGATCTCGTTGGCATTGCCATAGGCGAGCAGGCCGGCGGCCGAGCCGCGCCCGGCCATGCGGTAACGGCCGGAATTGTAGATGATGATGAGATCGATGCCGCCGGCTTCCTCGGCCTTGGCCGACAGGCCGGTACCGGCACCGCCGCCGACGATCGGAACGCCATCGGCGATCATCTTGCGGAACCTTTCCAGTATGGTTTTGCGCGGGATGGCGGCCATGTTTGTCGGATCTCACTTCTTGGCGATGTCGAGGAAAGCCTCGGCCGCGGCCTTGGCGAATGCAGGATCGTTGATGTGCAGCGGCAGGCGCGTCACGATACGGTTCCCGGTCGGCTTGATGGTGTGCTCGATGGCCTCGAACAGCGCCGCATCGGCTTGCGGATCGAAGAAGGCGCCGCCTTCGACATCGAGCGCCGACACGCCTTTTTCCGGGATCAGGAAGCGCACCGGGCCGTCGCAACGGGCGAGGCGGCCGCCGATCCATTCGCCGATCCGGCGGCTCTCCTCGGCGGTAGTGCGCATCAGCGTGACATTCGGATTATGCTCATAGAACAGCCGCCCGCGATATTTGTCGGGGATGGTCGGCGGCGCCCAGAAGTTCACCATGTCGAGCGCGCCGACCGAGCCGACATAGGGCAGTTTCGTGCGAGCAATGGCGCCGAAGCGATCCTCCGTCGCCGACAGCACGCCGTCGAACAGCAAATCGCAGACCTCGGTTGTGGTGATATCAAGGACGCCGGCGAGCAGGCCGCTATCGGCAAGCTTCTCCATCGAGCGGCCACCTGTGCCGGTCGCATGGAAGACCATGCAGTCATAGTCGGCGCGCAAGCGCTCGACGATTGCCGTGACACAGGGCGTGGTGACGCCAAACATGGTCAAGCCGAGCGCCGGCTTGCCGGCAGTTGACGGGGCCGGCCTCGCCGCCATGCCGGCGATCGCCTGGGCGGCGTTGTGCAGAACGACGCGCGACAGACGATTGAGGCCGGCCATGTCGGTTACCGACGGCATCATGACGATGTCGGAGACATCGACGTAAGGCGCGGTATCGCCGGAGGCCAGCGTCGAGACCATGATCTTCGGTAGGCCGAGCGGTAGGGCGCGCATGCCGGCGGTGACAATCGATGTGCCGCCGCCGCCGCCAATGCCGATCACGCCGGCGACGTCGTCGCGCGATTGGATGAAGCGGATAAAGGCGACACCCATGCCGGCAACGGCGAGTCCGCGGTCGTCAGTGCCGAGCACGGCGCCGGCTCCATCGGGATGATGCGCGGCGACCTCGCTTGCCGCGACATCCACCGGGACGGTCGCGCCGCGTGTGCCGATATCGACGCGGACGACCGAGCCGCCGCCGGCGGCGACGGCGTCGGCCAGGAAGGCAAGCTCCTCACCCTTGGTGTCGGCGGTGCCGACCACATAGATATGCTTCATTCGCCTTTCCCCGTCGTCTCCTCGGTTAGCCGGCCTACTCGGCGGTGCGGCCTGCCGCTTCGGGCCTGGCGCTCGGTCCGGCCATTGCAATTTTTTGAGACGCGCGTATCGTATTGATATGGATGTCTCACGTCAACAAGCCGCTTCCGATGACGCCGAGCAGCTGAGAGCCGGGAAGGGGGCCCGCGCCCGTACCAGGCGGCTGATGCTGGAAACGGCGACGCGGCTGATGCAGTCCGGCGTGACGCCTTCGGTCAGCGAGGTTGCAGAGGCTGCGGAAGTGTCGCGCGCGACCGCCTATCGCTACTTTCCGAGCCAGGCCGCGCTGGTGCAGGCGGTCGTCGACGAGGGGCTCGGACCGATCCTGACCTGGAAATCGAATTCGAAAGATCCGGAACAGCGGGTTGCCGAACTCTTCGCCTCCGCCATGCCGCGCATCGAGGCTTTCGAGGCGACGTTCAAGGCGGCGCTCAAGCTTTCGCTCGACCAGTGGGCGAGACGGCAGGCTGGCACGCTAGGCGCCGAACCGGCTTTCAAGCGCGGCCATCGGATCGACCTCCTGAAGGACGCGATCGCTCCGCTCAAGGGTCAGCTCAAGCCGCGCCAGTTCAAGCGTCTTGCCCAGGCGCTGTCGATGATGTTCGGTGTCGAGGTGCTGATCGTGCTGAAGGATATTTGGGGGCTGGACAGCCGTGACATGATGGCGGTCGCCGAGTGGGCGGCGGGCGCGCTGGTGCGCGCGGCGGTGGCGGAATCAGGAGCGAAGGCGACTGGAGGTTCGGCATCAGCCGAAATAGACATGTCCTGAATCTGGTTCGACCAGATTGGAGAGGATGTCAACAACAATGACTGCAATACATCGCAGGAGACAAGGTCTCCGCATATCGAAGAGTAGGAAAAATTATAGAAAACAGAGGGATATCGCTTTGAGCGGCTTGTGGAACCGTTTTGGACTGCACAAGAAAGAACTTGACGTCCCTCTTGAATTGGTAATACCAGATCAGGACGCGTAAAGCGGAGCGAAGGTGAAGGTTGCGATCGATTTTTCCGGCCGGGCGAGGAGGCCCGAACCGGAAAATGCCGTCACAGGAGGAACTGCCAGGGCCGACCGCTATGCCGGCCCGCATGACAAGGTAGAAGGCGCACAAGGGAGGAAAACTATGCGCAAGATAGTGACCAGCGTGATCGCTGGTATTGGGCTGGCGCTTGCCTGCGGGACATCCGTCCGCGCGCAAGACAAGGAACTCACCATCTTCTGGGCGGAATGGGATCCGGCGAACTATCTGCAGGAACTCGTCAACGACTACACGGCCGAGACGGGCGTGAAAGTCACGGTGCAGACCACGCCGTGGCCTGATTTCCAGACCAAGGCCTTCACCGAGTTCAACGCGCATGGCGACGCCTACGACATGGTGGTCGGCGACTCGCAATGGCTGGGCGCCGGCTCGACGCAGGGCCACTATGTGGATCTGACCGACTTCTTCAACAAGCATAAGCTTGGCGATGTGATGGCGCCCGCGACCATCAAATATTATGCCGAGTACCCGGGCGGTTCCGGCAAGTACTGGGCGATCCCGCTGGAAGGCGATGCGATCGGCTGGTCTTACCGCAAGGACTGGTTCGAGGACCCGAAGGAGAAGGAAGCCTTCAAGGCGAAATACGGCTACGACCTCGATGTTCCGAAGACCTATGCGCAGCTGCGCGACATCGCCGAGTTCTTCCATCGTCCGGACCAGAAGCGCTACGGCGTCGCGATCTACACCGACAACTCGTATGACGCGATGGCGATGGGCGTCGAAAGCGCGATCTTCAGCTATGGCGGCGATCTCGGCGACTACGCGACCTACAAGGTCGACGGCATCACCAATTCCAAGGAGGCCGTCGCCGGCCTCGAAATGTACAAGGAACTCTACAAGTTCACGCCTCCCGGCTGGGGCAAGACGTTCTTCGTGGAGGACAACCAAGCCATCACCGGCGGGCTCGCCGCGATGAGCATGAACTTCTTCGCCTTCTTCCCGCCGCTGGTGAACAAAGCCACCAACCCCTATGCCGACGTGACCGGCTTCTTCGCCAACCCGGCCGGTCCGGACGGCAAGCGCTTCGCCGCTCTCGGCGGCCAGGGCATCTCCGTCGTCTCGTACTCGAAGAACAAGGACGAGGCGATGAAATTCCTTGAGTGGTTCATCAAGGACGAGACCCAGAAGAAGTGGGCCGAGCTCGGCGGCTATACCTGCAGCCAGGCCGTGCTGAAGTCGGAGGCCTTCCAGAACGCTACGCCGTATAACAAGGCCTTCTACGACACGATGTTCATGGTCAAGGACTTCTGGGCAACGCCTGAATATGCCGAAGTGCTCGATCAGCTGAACCAGAACATCTATCCGTTCGTGGTCGGCGGCAAGGGCACCGCCCAGGAAGCGCTCGACAAGACCGCCGCCGACTGGAAGGCGACGTTCACCAAATACAACCGCTACAAGTAGGCGTCACAGTCAGAATGCCGGAGGAGGGTTTCCCCTCCGGCATTCCTGTTTTCAGGGAGAACGACCGTTGGCTTCGGTAGCCCTTACCAATCTTGATCCAGCATCCAGGGCCGCCGCGCGAGGCTGGTCGGATCTGACCATCCGCAACATGTTCATCATCCCGACGCTGGTTTTCCTCATCGTCTTCAACATTTTTCCGCTGATCTATTCGCTCGGCTATTCCTTCACCAACTTCGCCGCGAACCGCAGCGAGCCCTGGCAATTCGTCGGCCTGCAGAATTACCGCGAGCTGCTCAGCGACGATCACATCTGGTCGAACTTCGTCATCACCGCGAAATATGTGATCGTGTCGGTGGCCGGGCAGATGATCGTAGGCTTCGGCCTCGCGCTTCTGCTCAACCGCAGCTTTCCGATGAAGGGCCTGATCACGACCTTGCTGTTGCTGCCGATGATGATGTCGGCGGCGGTCGTCGGCCTGTTCTGGCAGCTGCTCTACAGCCCGTCCTGGGGACCGATCAACTACGTCTTCGGCCTCGGCGACTTCGCCTGGCTCTCCAATCCCGACAGCGCGCTCTACGCCGTCGCGATCACCGACATCTGGATGTGGTCGCCCTTCGTCATGCTGCTGTCGCTCGCCGGCCTGTCGGCGGTGCCGCAGCACCTCTACGAAGCCGCCGCGATCGACCGCGCCAGCTGGTGGTACACCTTCACCCGCATCACGTTGCCGCTGGTCTCGCCGATCCTTTTGATCGCGCTGATCTTCCGCACCATGGAAGCCTTCAAGACCTTCGACATCGCCTACACGATGACGACTCAGCCGACCGCCGAGCTGATCGCGATCCGGCTCTACAAGCAGGCCTTCCAGCAGTGGGACACCGGCAAATCCTGCGCGCTCGCCTACATCGTGCTGATCATGGTGCTGGCCATTACCAACCTCTACGTGAAGTATCTCAACAAGGTGAAGGAGCGCTGAGATGGCCGCCGTCCGCACTTCTTCCGAGGTCGCGCTCAACCGTGTAGCCATCGCCGCGGTGCTGATCGCCACGCTGGTCTTCCTCGCACCGATCTATTGGATCGCCTCGACGGCATTCAAGCCGAAGGAGCTCGCCGTCAGCGTGCCGCCAACCGTGCTGTTCGAGCCCGAGGTGACGCCGTTCGTGCGGCTCTTCACCAAGCGCGTGCAGATGCAGAAGACCGTCGACCCGCAAGTCTACGAAGCCGCGCCCTGGTGGGAAAAGCGCATCTACGACGGCGGCGAGCGAGTGCTGAAGGTCGGTAAGGACGTGCAGCTTTCGCAATATCCCGACCGGTTCATGAACAGCCTGATCGTGGCGGTGGTCAGCACCGTTCTCGCCGTCGGCATGGGAACCTTCACCGCCTACGGCTTCTCGCGCTTCAAGATCGCCGGCGAGGCGGACCTTCTGTTCTTCATCCTCTCGACGCGCATGCTGCCGCCGGTGGTCGTCGCCATCCCGATGTTCCTGATGTACCGGGCAGTTGGCCTCAACGACTCCCATATCGGCCTGATCATCCTCTACGTCGCCTTCAACCTGTCCTTCTCGGTCTGGCTGATGAAGGGCTTCATGGATGAGATCCCGAAAGAGTATGAGGAGGCAGCACTTGTCGACGGCTATACGCGCATGCAGGCCTTCTTCAAGATCGTGCTGCCCGAGGCCGCAACCGGCATCGCCGCCACCGCCGTGTTCTGCTTCATCACCGCCTGGAACGAGTACGCTTTCGCGCTGATCATGACCAACCGGCGCGCCCAGACGGCGCCGCCCTTCATCCCGTCGCAGATCGGCTCCGGCCTGCCGGACTGGACCACGATCGCGGCGGGCACGTTCCTGTTCCTGCTGCCGGTTGCGATCTTCACCTTCCTGCTGCGCAACCACCTGCTTCGCGGCGTGACTTTCGGAGCGATCCGCAAATGAGTTTTCGCGCCGTCAACGAGAAGTACCTTTTGCCGGCATCGCAGATCCTCATGGTGCTCGGCATCGTCGCGCTCTGCCAGCCATGGAGCCTCAGCCTGCATTCCTATGGGGTGACGATCATCCTGATCGGGTTGATCGGCTTCAACATCACGTCGAAAATCGCACCGGAGCAGAGAGAGGAAACCGGCGCCGTGACGCATGAGGGGGCCGGGCAGTGACGCAGATCGAACTTCGCGGCATCGAGAAATTCTTCGGTGCGGTCCAGGTCATCCATAATCTGAACCTCGCCATCGCCGACAACGAGTTCATCGTGCTGCTTGGACAGTCGGGCTGCGGCAAGACGACGACGCTGCGCGCGATTGCCGGGCTCGAGACGATCGATAAGGGCGACATCCTGATCGACGGCAAGGCGGTGCAGCATCTGAAAGCCGCCGACCGCGACATCGCCATGGTGTTCCAGTCCTTCTCGCTCTATCCGCATATGACGGTGTTCGAGAACATCGCCTTTCCGTTGCGGGCCACGCGCATGAGCAGCGGTGAGGTCGACACCTCGGTGCGCGAGATCGCACGGGTGTTGCGGATCACCGACCTGCTCGACAAGAGGCCGTCTGCGCTTTCGGGCGGCGACATGCAACGCGTGGCGATCGGCCGCGCGCTGGTGCGGCGGCCGAAGGCGATGCTGATGGATGAGCCGATCGGCGCGCTGGACGCCAAGCTGCGCGAGGAAATGCGGGCCGAGATCAAGCGGCTGCACATCAAGCAGGGATCGACCACGATCTATGTCACCCATGATCAGATCGAGGCGATGAGTCTGGCCGACCGCATCGTCATCATGCATGAGGGCTTCATCCAGCAGGTCGGCACGCCGGACGAGGTCTACTCGCATCCGGCAAACCTGTTCGTGGCGCAATTCGTCGGCAGCCCGGTGATGAACATCGCCGAGGCGAGCGTCGCCGATCAGGCCGGCGCCGCCTCCGTCACCGTCGGTGGTGCGCCGGCGGGTTTCGAGTTCCCGCGCGAGCTCCTCTCCAGGCTCAACGGGCATTCCAATGGTGGCTTGACGCTCGGCATCCGTCCGGAAGGCGTGCTCGTCCGGCATGATGCCGCTCCCGGCTACGTGCCGGTGGAAGCGCAGATCATCGAGCCGCTCGGCTCCTTCGACATTGTCGACCTCAAGGTCGGCTCCAAGATGCTGCGCGCCCGCACCAAGGCAGGCTACGTGTCGGGTCCGGGCGAGAAGGTTCATGCCCGCATCGACCCGGAACAGGCGCATTTCTTCGACACGGCAAGCGGCAAGTCTCTGGGAGTAAGGCTGTAATGGCCCATATCGAACTGAAGAACATCACCAAGAAGTTCGGCGGCCATACCGCGCTGACGGGTCTCAACCTCAATATCGCCGATGGCGAGTTCTTCGTGCTTTTGGGCGAAACCGGCGCCGGCAAGACGACGACGCTCCGGATGATCGCCGGCCTCGAGAAACCGACCGAGGGCCAGGTCTTCATCGACGGCGTCGACGTCGCCGACTGGAGCGCGGCCGAGCGCGACGTGGCCTTGGTGCTGCAGCAATATTCGCTCTATCCGCGCTACACGGTGCGGCAGAATCTCGAGTTTCCGCTGAGGCCAAAGATTCGCCGGCTGCCGGATGCCGAGATCAAGGACCGCGTCGCGCGCGCCGCCCGCACGCTGCGCATCGAGCATCTGCTCGACCGCAAGACCGACCGGCTCTCCGGTGGCGAGATGCAGCGCGTCTCGATCGGCCGCGCGATCGTGCGCAAACCACGCGTGTTCCTGATGGACGAGCCGCTGTCGGCGCTCGACGCCAAGCTACGCGAGGCGCTGCGCACGGAGTTGAAGAACCTGCAGATGCAGCTCGGTGCCACCTTCCTGTTCGTCACCCACGACCAGATCGAAGCGATGTCGATGGGCGACAAGGTCGGCGTGCTGAACCATGGCCGCATCGCGCAGACCGGCACGCCGCAGGAGATCTACAACAATCCCCGCGATACCTATGTCGCAAGCTTCGTCGGCTCGCCGCCGATGAACCTCATCGACGGCACGCTGGTCGACGACCGCGCGGTGATGGCGCCGATGAGTTTCGAATTGCCGGTTGGCGGGGGGGCCAGGGCTTCTTGGGGGCTAAAGACGGGGGGCGCGACCGACGGTCGCCCGCTCGTCTTCGGCATCCGTCCGGAGGACGTCTATCTGGAAGGCGGCGCGCCGGTCGAGGCTAAGGTCCACGATGTCGAGAACCACGGCGTCGAGAAGATCGTGACGCTGAGGGTCGGCGACACGATGCTGAGAGCCACCGTGCCGGCGAGAACCGCCGTCGAAATCGAGCAGCCGGTCCGCTTTGCCTGGAACGCGGACAAGGTGGTGCTGTTCGATAAGGGCAGCGGGGTGAGCCTGCGGCACGCCGGATAGCGGGCGGACCGGCCGATTGCTGTCGGCTTGCACTTACTTCGGCAGATAGGTCTCGTAGGGCGTGTCGTTGATCAGCAGGATCACGCATTCGGTGTCGGACAGGCAGGCATCGTCATGCATCTCGTTGGCTTTCTGGGTCCAGTAGGAGCCCGGCGGCAACTCGACCCTGGTCGCCTCGCCGCCCTGGATCTGCCAATGCGCCCAGAGCCCCTTGATGACCACGGCGCGATAGTCGGCGGTGTGCGCGTGGACCGGTGCGCGCCAGTTCCCGGGAACTTTGAGCAGCGTGCCGGCCGCGCCCTCGGTCCGCGAGCCCCATAGCGGGCCGAGGCGCTGCGGCTGGTCCGGCGCTTCGACGACATAAGGGATCTTGTCGGCCGTCAGATAGCTGTCTTCAAGGCCGAATGCCTGCCCCGGAGAGATGGTGAGCGCGGCGAGCGCAAGCGCTGCGAGTTGATTAGCCATGAGCGGTTCCTCCTCGGCTCAGCTTAGGCAATCCCTGTCGGTGAAGAATGACGCGTCGTCCAAAAGACTTGGCAATTCCTCCAGCGTGGTAGCGTCCTGAACGCCGGCTGTCAGGATTGCTCGCCGCCGCCATTGCGCAGATGGCTCGGCGCGACACCCATCACCCGCTTGAAGGCGCGGCTGAAGGAAGCTTCCGAATCGTAGCCCAGTTTCGCCGCCACGACAGACACCCGCATGCCGTCGCGGGCGAGCCATTGCCGCGCCTGATGCATGCGCACGCGCAGCACATATTTGGCCGGCGTCTCGCCGACCACGGTGGCGAAGCGCTGCGCGAAGGCGGAGCGAGACGCGCCCATCAATCGGGCCAGGGCCCCGACCGTCCAATCCCGGTCGGGCTGCAGATGAATAGCGGCGAGCACCTTGCCGACGTCAGGATTGCGCACCGCGGCGATCCATCCGGTCGCGTCGCCGCAGCCGTTCTCTACCCAGGAGCGGATGATTGTGGCGGCGAGCACGTCAGCCAGGCGGGCGAGAATGCCGCCCGAGCCGACCCGGTCCATCGTCACCTCGCCAGCCATCGCATCGAGCAGATGCTGGATGCCCGGCGCGTTCGCCATCAGCTTATGCGCCTGCATCAGGTCGGGCATCATGTCGAGCAGCGGATGCGAGCCGTCGAGATTGAAATGCATGCTGCCGCAAAACAGCAAGGTCTTGCAGCCGTCGCAGCCGTTGGAGACGTCATAGATGTTCTCGCAGACCGGCTCGATCGTGTAGCGGCCGATCGGCACGGGCGGAACGCCCGGCGCGCTCGCCAGCACATGCTCATCGCCACGCGGGATCAAGAGCGCGTCGCCGACAGAGAGCTCGATCCATTCCTTGGCCGGTGAGAACAGCCAGCAGCCCTGTTGGCCGATGAAATGGAACCGCGCCGCCTTCTGCGCGGGGAAGGAAACGGCCCACGGTTCGCCCAGCACGCAGCGGCCATAGTCGACGCCGTCGAGCCGCAATCCGCGCAGCATGTCGGTCAGCGGATCGCCGGACGCCGGGAATGTGGTTTTGGACGAATTGTAATTCATTCCGGCGTTTCTAGCATGGAAACTCCAGCCGGTCACTCCCTATGTTGCACTGCAGCGTCGCGCGCCAGGCCTGTAACGGGTGGATCCCGAACTGGCGGTCTTCCAAATGGCGCCGCAAAACAGATCGGAGATTTCCCATGACCGAACCCGCCACAGGCGTCATCGATGCCGATGTTCTCGATAGAACCGAAGCCGAGGAGCGAAGCGAGCCTGTATGGGGCGCGGTGGTCTCGCTGGCGCTCGGCGTGTTTGGCTTGGTGACCGCCGAATTTCTGCCCGCTAGCCTGCTGACGCGGCTGGCGCAGGATCTCGGCGTCAGCGAAGGCGCCGCCGGCCAGGCCGTGACGGCGACGGCCGTCGTCGGCGCGATCGCAGCACCCACGATGGCCATCGTCACCAAGCGGCTGGACCGCAGGCTGGTCATGTGGCTGCTCACCTTGCTTCTGATCGTCTCCAACCTGCTTGCCGCCTTCGCCTCCTCGCTCACGATGCTGCTTCTTGCCCGCGTGGTGCTGGGCGTCGCGCTCGGCGGCTTCTGGTCGATGTCGGCCGCCATGGCGATGCGACTGGTGCCGATGCGGCTGATGCCGCGCGCAATGTCGATCATCCTGACCGGCGTATCGGTGGCGACCGTCACCGCGGCGCCGGTCGGCGCCTATGTCGGCGACATCTGGGGCTGGCGTACGGCCTTCATGATCGCGGCGGTCGTCGGCGCGCTGACGCTGCTTGTACAGCTTGCCACCATCCCCAGCCTGCCGCCGACGGCCGTGGCGAGCTTTCGCACGCTGATCGAGGTATTGAAGCGGCGGACGATCCGCATCGCCCTGCTGGTCGTGCTGCTCGTCGCCTCGGGACAGTTTGCCGGCTTCACCTATGTGCGGCCATTCCTGGAGACGGTGCCGGTCATGCCGATCGAGACCATCTCGCTGGTTCTGCTCGCCTATGGCATCGGCGGCTTCTTCGGCAATTTCGCTGGCGCTTTCCTGGCCGAGCGCAATCTGAAGCTTGCGGTCGGACTGGCGCCGCTGCTGATCGCGCTGTCGGCGCTTGCCATGCTCACCATCGGCGCTTCACCGGTGATTGCGGCAATCGCAGTTGCGGCATGGGGCTTTGCCTTCGGCGCGGTGCCGGTCGGGCTGCAGACTTGGCTGGTGCGCGCCGCTCCCGACCAGGCCGAAAGCGCCGGCGGCCTGATGGTCGCGACGTTCCAGGTGGCGATCGCGCTGGGCGCAGTCTTCGGCGGCCTGCTGGTCGACCATGCCGGCGTCGCCAGCGCATTCGGCTACGGTGCCATGGCAACGCTGCTCGCAGCGCTGGTGACTTTCGCCGTCGGGCCGAAACAGGCTGAATAACCTTGGACGCCGACAAGCCAGCCGGTACGGCCGGCTTGTCGGCAGGGCGATGCAGTCTGGGCTAAGCCGAGCGGCCGTCGAACTCGAAAACCTCGATAGCGGCGAGATCGATGCCGTCGAGGCAATTGATGTTGATGTAGGCGCTGCGCTCGCTGCCTTGACTGACATCCTCGGCGAAGGGATGGATGCCGCAGGTCCGGCAGAAGCGATGCGCGATCGAGCCCTTGCCGAAGGTGTATTTGCCGAGGTCGTCGCCCCAGGCAACCAGGCGCATGCTGGCGTGTGGCACGGCCCAGAGCAGCGCCCCCTTGCGCGCGCAGATCGAGCAGTTGCAGCGCACCGCGCCGCCGAGCTCGCCTGCGACCTCGAAAGCCACCTTGCCGCAGTGGCAACTGCCTTTGTACAGCATCAGTCTCTTCCTATCGCTGGCAGGTGCAAAGGCACCCTTGCCGGGTTATCCATCCGCTAGCCAAATTGGCTGCCTTAAAAGACGTTGCATCCTTGCGGAGTCCGACATCTACATGCAATCCGTGCGCGACCGTCTCGAAATCATCCTGTCACGTCTTGCCAATCGCGCGGCTGACGAAAAGGTCTACGTCAAGCAGTATGCGCAGGCGGCGCTCGCCGCAGCGGATGCAGCCGACGCGCGGCAAAGAGCCGGGGTCTGCCTCGGGCCGCTCGATGGCGTGGTCGTGTCGATCAAGGATCTGTTCGATGTCGCCGGCGAGCCGACCCGGGCAGGCTCGGCGACGCTCGCCGGTGCTCAGCCCGCCGCGCAGGACGCGGCGATCGTGCGCCGGCTGCGCCAGGCGGGCGCAGTGATCCTCGGCAAGACCAACATGACCGAATTCGCCTTCACCGCGATCGGCGACAACCTGCACTACGGCACACCGGGCAATGCGGCGGATGCCAGCCTGATCCCGGGCGGTTCTTCATCGGGCGCCGGCGTTGCGGTGGGCGAAGGCAGCAGCCAGATCTCGATCGGCTCGGACACGGGCGGCTCGGTTCGCATCCCGGCCTCGCTCAACGGCGTCGTCGGCTTCAAGCCGACGGCCCGGCGCGTGCCTTTGGACGGCGCCTTTCCGTTGTCGGCGACACTGGATTCGATCGGGCCGCTCGCCCGCAGCGTCGGTGATTGCGCGGTTGCCGACGCGATCATGGCGGGGGAGGAGCCGATGGCGCTTCAACCGATCCCGCTCGCCGGTCTGCGCATCGGTGTTCCGCGCGGCCGGCTCTTTGATGACACGCAAGCCGACGTCGCCGCGGCCTTTGAGGCGTGCACCAGCCAGATGGAGCGGGCAGGGGCGCGCGTTGCCGATCTATCGATCGATGACCTCATTGGCGGGATGCGCGCGGCGACCATGCGCGCCTCGATCGCGTCGATGGAGGGTGCGGAGGTGCATGCCGACTGGCTGGCGACCGGGGCCTCGGTGCCCGTCGACCCACATGTCAGCGGGCCTTTGTCGCGCGCGCGGACGGTTCCCGCTTCCGCCTATATCAGGACAATCCGTCGCCGGGCGGAACTGGTCGCGGCCATGACGGAACGGCTGCAAGCGGTCGACGCGCTTGCTCTGCCGACCGTGCCGATGGTCGCGCCGTCGATCGTGGCGATGGCCGGCGACGAAGCGCTACGCGACAGGACGGAAGGCTTGCTCCTGCGCAACACGCAGGTCGCCAACCAGTTCGATCTCTGTGCAATCTCGCTGCCGATGCCGGGCACCAAGCTGCCGGCCGGGCTGATGCTGGTGGCGAGGCATGGGCACGACCGACGTCTGCTCGGAATTGCTGCCGCGGTGGAGGCTTTGCTGAGCGGTTGAGGTGGTGCAGCGGCGCAATCAGTCGGCCGGAAAGCGCCGACGGTAACGCTCGATCACTTCCGGATTCCGCAGGTTGACCGGCAGCTTGTCGGCAAGCACCAGCAAGGCCTCGTTCGCAGTGCCGACGCCCATGCGCATCATCGATTCCTCGGTGATGCCGGCCATATGCGGAGTGATGATCACGTTGTCAAAGCTGAAATAGGGATGGCTCGGCGGCAGCGGCTGGGTCGCAAAGACGTCGAGCGCCGCACCGCCGATGCGGCCTCTTCGCAGCGCTTCAATCAGCGCCTCGTCATCGACCACCGGCCCGCGCGAGACATTGATCAACAGCGCATTGGGCTTCATGCGGGCGATGCGCTCGCGGCTGATCAGGCCGCGGGTCTCCTCAGTCAGCGGGCAGCAGAGCACGATGATGTCGCTCTGCTCGACCAGCGCGTCGATCGACAGGAAGCCGACGCGCTCGGGCGCCGGGCGCAGGCTGCGCGTCGTCGCCACGACCTTGAGATCGAAGCCGTGCGCGGCGATGTGGCCGACGGCCTGGCCGACGGCCCCAAGGCCGACGATGCCGATCGTTTTGCCGGCGAGCTCGCTGGTCGAATTGGCATGCTCGCGCCCGGCGAGCCAGCCCTTGGCGCGCAGGTCGCGATCCATCATGCGGAAGCGCCTGAGCAGCGCCAGCGCCGTGAACATTACATGTTCGGCCACCGAGCGGGCATTGACGGCCGGCACGTTCGCCACCAGCACGCCGGCGGCGGTGGCCGCCTCGACCGGGATCATGTCCAGTCCCGCGCCATGGCGGATCGCGGCGCGCAACAGGGACGCGCCCGCGAACAGCTCCGGCGGCAGCGGCGCTCGGACGATGACGATGTCGGCGTCTTTCGCCTCGGCAGCCAGCGTTTTTGCATCGAGCGCGGAGGCGACGACCAGCCGGCCGGCTCCCGCCAGCATGCTTGTCGCGCGCGGATGTAGCGGGTGCGTCGACAGGATCTTGCGCATGAAGCTCAGGCCCTTTCGAGCGCCGCGCTTTTCGGCTCGGTCCAGCGACCTTCGATGATCCCCTTCCAGTAGCTCTCGGCGCCTTGCAGGTGCGCACTCATCAGCGCCTGGGCGAGGTTGCCGTCGCGGCGCAACAGCGCCTCGTAGATCTGGATGTGTTCGGCATGCGAGCGCATGCTGCGCTCCAGATCGTTGAAATAGATCGGCAGGCGCTGCTCGCCCATCAGGTAGTAGACGCTGCAGATGTTGTGAAAGACGCCGTTCTTGGTCGCTCGCACGATCTCGAGGTGGAACTCGCGGTCTTCCTTGGCGAGGCCTTCGCCGGCGGCGATGCGCTCCTCGGAAGCCTTCAGGATCTCGCGCAGCCGCTCGAAATTCTCCTCGGTGGCGCGTGAGCAGGCAAGCTCGGCCGCCTTGATCTCGTGGATCTTGCGCAGCTCGACGGTCTCGTAGATCTGCACCGGATCCAGCGGCAGGCCCGCGCGGGCGAAAAGCGCTAACGCTTCCACGCTCGCCTGCTTGGTATCGATATAGATGCCGGACTTGGCGCGGCGCTCGACGATGCGCATCGCTTCGAGGATGGCAAGCGCCTCGCGGATCTGGCCGCGGCTGACGGCGAAATGCTCCGCCAGCTCGCGCTCCGACGGCGTGCGGCCCGACTCCTTGTCCGAGTTGGAGAACAGATAGGCGGCGAGTTCCGCAAGAAGGTTCTTTTCTTTCATCGTCAAATGCGTAGCGCGTGCGCCTCCAGGAATCGCTCCGAAACGGTGAAACCCAATCCGGGCTTTTCAGGGATCGCTATCATACCGTCCTTTGCTTCGACAGTCTCCTCGACGAGATCGTGGATCATCGGATTGGCGCCCAGCGAATACTCGACGATGAAGGTCGCGGGGGAAGCCGCGCAGACATGCAGTCCGGCGAAGAAGCAGGGCGCGCCGGCCCACAGATGCGGCGCGAAGCGCAGGTTGAAGGCGCTGGCGATGGTGCCGATCTTCATCGCCTCGCTGATGCCGCCGCAGAAGGCGGGATCAGGCTGGAAGATGTCGGCCGATTTCAGCACGGCCAGATCGCGAAAGGCATAGCGGGTCGCCTCGCTCTCGCCGGTGGCGATGGGGGTAGAACCGGACGCGCGCACCTCGGCCATACCGTGCTTGTCGTCGGCGATCACCGGCTCCTCGAACCAAGCCAGATCGAGATCGGCGGTGAGGCTGATGAAGCGCTTGGCCTCGGCGACGGTGTAGGTGCCGTGCGCGTCCACCATCAGTTCGACGTCAGGACCGATCGCTTCCCTGGCGGCGCGGACGCGCGCGGCCGAGATATGCGGGGCGCCGTCCATGGCGCCGATGCGCATCTTCAGCGCCTTGAAACTGCCTTTGGCGATATAGGATTTGAGCTGGTCGCCGATGGTATCGGCTGGCGCCCAGCCGCCCGAGGCATAGGCTTGCATGCGCTCGACCTTGCGGCCGCCGAGCAGCCGCCAGACCGGCTGCCCCAGCGACTTGCCGAGGATGTCCCAAAGCGCGATGTCGACCGCGCTGATCGCCGCCACGCTCATGCCGCGCCGCGCCAGCTGGGGCATGGCATGGCCGGCATGGGCCGCCGTGTGGTGTCGCACGCCGTTGTAGAGCATCTCCCAGATGATGCCGATATCGGCCGGATCGCGGCCGATGAGCTGCGGCGCAATCTCGTGATTCAGCATGTGGACCAGCGCGCCGTAGCTGCCGGCGCTGCCGGCGGCGTTCTTGCCCTCGCCCCAGCCGACCAGGCCGTCATCGGTCTCGACGCGCAGGATGGCGGCGTCGAACGTCGTCACCTGACCGAAGTCGCTGCGATGCTGCTTTGCGACTTCGATCGGTATGCGAACCCACCAGGCCTGGACGCTTTTTATACGCATCTTGATCCCCGGCCCGCCGCCCGGGCAGGACGGTAGGGCTAAGCTCCAAATCGGACCGTCTACTTGATCAGCGGCAGCAGCGTTTCGGCGGTGATCCGCATCTGATCGGTGTAGAACTTCTCGGTGAGCACGCTGGAGCCGTGATCCTGGATGAATTTGAGCTGCTCGGGCGAGATGTCGACCGGGTTGCGCTCCACCATCTCCGGATAGGGGGCGGCCGGCGTGCGGTCGACCGGCGCGACGAACTCGTTGGTCAGCGCGCCGTCATAGCCGATCTCCTTCAGCGTGCCGACGATCTTCGGCCAGTCGATCTGGCCGAGACCCGCGGCGAAGCGGTTGTTGTCGGCGACATGGAAGTCGTAGAGGCGCTTGCCGACCTGGCGGATGGCGTCATAGACGTTAAATTCCTCCATATGAATGTGGTAGGCGTCGAGGCAGACGCCGCATTCCGGGCTCACCGCATCCGCGAGCGCGAGCGCCTGGGCACCACGATTGAAGAGGTAGGTCTCGAAGCGGTTGAGCGGCTCGACGGCGATCTTGACGCCGACCTTCTTGGCATGCGCGAAGCATTCGCGCGTGGCGTCCACCACCCAGCCCCACTCTTCCGCCTCCGTGCCGTCGGGCACCACCTTGCCGACGGTGGCGGGAACCAGCGTGATGATCTCGCCGTCAAGCTCGCTCACCATGGTCAGCACGTCCTTGACATATTGTACCGATCGCTCGCGCTGGCCCTGGTTCTTGGCAGCAAGGTTGCGTTCGCCCAGCATCAGCGTCACCGAACCCCAGCAACGGATGCCGTGCTCCTTCAGGAGCGCGCGCGTTTCCTTGGTCTTGTACTGCTCGGGCTCGCCGGAAATCTCGATCGACTCATAGCCGAACTTCTTGATGCGCTTCAGCGTCACCTCCAGCGGCTCCGCCCGCATCCAGTTGTGCGTCGAAAGATGCATGGTCTGTCCTTCCCAGAATTCGCCTGTCACGTTTTTCGCGACGTTCTCCACCGAGCCCGTCGCATGATCTCCTCCCCACGGCGTTCCAGTGTTTTTCTCGAAACTGGTTCGACCAATTGGGCCTGACAGAACCTCTACAGCAAATTCACAGTAACGGCAAGGAGACCACTTATTGGGCTCAACTCATCAGTCAATGCTTTGATTTGAATAGATTAAGATACCTTTCGGCAATCGTGTGGATCGCATTCCAGCTGTTTCTGGCCGCTTGACCAAACAGCCGTATTTGGTAATACCAGAATGCCGCTGCTTGTCGGCGCCGAGACGAACGGTCGAAGAGGCTAGCCCTCGCT
The DNA here is from genome assembly GCF_003952605.1 of Mesorhizobium sp. M1A.F.Ca.IN.022.06.1.1. Classification (NCBI taxonomy): domain Bacteria; kingdom Pseudomonadati; phylum Pseudomonadota; class Alphaproteobacteria; order Hyphomicrobiales; family Phyllobacteriaceae; genus Mesorhizobium; species Mesorhizobium sp. M1A.F.Ca.IN.022.06.1.1. Next base: position 3,932,283 of record NZ_CP034455.1, read on the forward strand.
TCAATCGGCGCTATGCTTGGTCCATGAAAACGAGAGAGGGAGGATGCCGATGCCGACGACGATGAAGGGTCCCGGCCTGTTTCTGGCGCAGTTCGCGGGCGACGCCGCGCCGTTCAATTCGCTGGCTTCGATCACCAAATGGGCGGCCGGGCTCGGCTACAAGGGCGTACAGATCCCGACCTGGGACGGACGCCTGTTCGATCTGAAAAAGGCGGCGTCATCGAAAACCTATTGCGACGAGGTCAAGGGCATCTGCACTGAAGCCGGCGTCGAGATTACCGAACTGTCGACGCACCTGCAGGGGCAATTGGTGGCGGTGCATCCGGCTTACGACGCGCAGTTCGACGGGTTTGCGCCACCCGAGGTGCACAACAATCCGAAGGCCCGGCAGAAATGGGCGGTCGAGCAGATGGAATTCGGCGCCAAAGCATCGAAGAATCTCGGCCTCAAGGCGTCGGTAAGCTTCAGCGGCGCGCTCGCCTTCCCGTACCTCTATCCGTGGCCACAGCGGCCGCCTGGGCTGATCGAGGAGGCGTTTGCCGAGCTTGGCAAGCGCTGGAAGCCGATCCTCGACGTCTATGATGAGAACGGCGTCGATATCGGCTACGAGATCCATCCAGGCGAGGACGTGTTCGACGGCGCGACCTTCGAGATGTTTCTCGACGCGGTCGGCGGCCACAAGCGCTGCAACATCAATTACGACCCGTCGCACTTCCTGTTGCAGCAGCTCGACTATCTCGAGTTCATCGACATCTACCACGAGCGGATCAAGGCCTTCCACGTCAAGGATGCCGAGTTCAACCCGACGGGGCGGCAAGGCGTCTATTCGGGCTATCAGGGCTGGGTGAACCGTGCCGGGCGTTTCCGTTCACTCGGCGACGGGCAGGTCGATTTCAGCGGCATCTTCTCCAAGCTCACCCAGTACAACTACGGTTCCTGGGCGGTGCTGGAATGGGAATGCTGCCTCAAGCATCCCGAGGACGGCGCGGCCGAAGGCGCACCCTTCATCCAGCATCATATCATCCGGGTCACCGAAAGGGCCTTTGATGATTTCGCCGGCGGCACCAGCGACAAGAAGCTGCTGCGCGCGATGATGGGGATTTAGCACCTTTATCCTCCCCTCGAGGGGAGAGTGGCCCAAAGGGCCGGGCTGGGTCGGTTTATGCCGAGATCCACGCCCGGCGACCCCACCCGATCCGCTGTGCGGATCGACCTCCCCTCAAGGGGGAGCTAACCAACATGAGGGAGAACGAAAGCATGGTCGGCGCATCGAAATCGGAAACGGGAGGCGGCCCGATCCGCTACGGCATGGTCGGCGGCGGGCAGGGCGCTTTCATCGGCGCGGTGCACCGGATTGCGGCGCGCATGGACAACGACTTCGTGCTGGTGGCCGGCGCGCTGTCGTCGGACCCGGCGCGCGCGAAGGCCTCGGCCGAAGAACTCGGGCTCGATCCGTCACGCAGCTACGGCTCCTATGCCGAGATGGCCAAGGCCGAAGCCAAACGCCCGGACGGCATCGAGGCAGTGGCGATCGTCACGCCCAACAATGTGCATGTGCCGGCGGCCAAAGCCTTCCTGGAGGCGGGTATCCACGTCATCTGCGACAAGCCGCTCGCGACCTCGCTCGCCGAGGCGAAGAAGCTTGCCGCACTGGTCGAGAAGGCTGGAAAGGTGTTCGTGCTCACCCACAACTACACAGCCTATCCGATGGTGCGGCAGGCGCGCGAGATGGTGGCCAAGGGCATGCTCGGCGACATCCGCATCGTGCAGTCGGAATATCCGCAGGACTGGCTGACCGAAGACCTAGCCGCGACCGGTCAGAAGCAGGCCTCATGGCGCTCCGACCCCAAGCAGGCCGGCGCCGGCGGCGCGCTCGGCGACATTGGCACGCACGCCTACAACCTCGCCCGCTTCGTCTCGGGGCTCGAGCTGGATTCCCTTTCGGCCGACCTCGACGCCTTCGTGCCGGGACGCCAGCTCGACGACAACGTCAATGTGCTGTTGCGCTTCAAGCCGGTCGGCAACAAGCATCCGGCCAAGGGCATGATCTGGGCGAGCCAGGTGGCGCCCGGCCACGAGAACGGGCTGAAGCTGCGCATCTACGGCTCGAAGGGCGGGCTCGAATGGGTCCAGGCCGACCCGAACTATCTTTGGTACACGCCCTTCGGCCAGCCGAAGCAGTTGCTGACCCGGGCGGGCGCCGGCGCGATGCCGGTAGCGGCGCGCGTCAGCCGCGTGCCCTCCGGCCATCCGGAGGGCTATCTCGAAGGCTTCGCCAATATCTACCAGGAAGCGGCCCGCGCCATCCGCGCGGCGCGCAAAAAGGGCGGCAAGCTTGCCAAGGATGTCGCCTTCCCGACGATCGCGGACGGCGTCGAAGGCATGGCCTTCATCGAGGCGTGCGTGAAGTCTTCGAGGAAGAACGGGGCGTGGACGAGGCTATAAAGGCGGGCTCGGCGACGGCACGGGCCGGATGAGGGGGATTGTGACCCGCTAGCGCAAGTGGTTGGCCGCAGAGGAGGGGTGTCGATGAAAATCGGCATGTGCATGTTCTTGTGGACGACGAGCGTCTCGAAAAAGCACGAGGCGCTGCTGAAGGACATCAAGGCAACCGGCTTCGACGGCGTCGAGATACCGGTCTTCGCGGGCGAACCGGATGACTACAAGAAGCTCGGCGAGATGCTCGATCGCATCGGACTGGAGCGCACCGCGGTCTCCGCGATGGGAGATCCGGCGATGAACCTGATCTCTGCGGATGCCGCGACGCGCAAGGCCGGCATCGATTACATGAAATGGGCGATCGACTGCAGCGCGGCGCTCGGCGCGGACAGGCTGAGCGGGCCGCTGCATTCCACGCTGGGCGCCTTTTCCGGCAGCGGGCCGACAGCGGCCGAGAAGAAGCGCTCGGTCGCCTCGCAGCGGGCCATTGGCGATCATGCCGGCAAGAGGGGCGTCACCATCGGGCTTGAGGCGCTGAACCGCTTCGAGTGCTATCTGGTCAACACGATGGACGACCTGTCCGAGCATGTCGACGTGATCGACCGGCCGCACATCAAGGCGATGTACGACACCTTTCACGCCAATATCGAGGAGGCCGATCCGATCGGCGCCTATACGCGCAATCGCCGGAACGTCGTCCACATCCACATCTCGGAAAACGACCGCGGCGTGCCGGGGCGCGGCAACATCCCCTGGAAGGAGACTTTCGCGGCGATCCGCAAGAGCGGCTATGACGATTGGCTTACGATCGAGTCGTTCGGCCGGTCACTGAAGGATCTGGCGGCAGCGACCAAGGTGTGGCGGGATTTCGCAGAGAGCCCGGAGGCAGTTTATCGCGAAGGGTATCGGCATATCAGAGATGGGTGGAAGGCTGCCGCTTAAACGCCCTCTCCATTCGTCATCCACGGGCGGAGCGGGAGCGAAGCGGACGCCGAGACCCCAGGATCCATTCCGTGACGTCGACGCTCCGCCACGATGCAATTCTGCACCGGCTGCATTCTACGGCTTAGGGAACGGCATTACTGTGTTCATGCGAAGGCTGTCTTGTCTCGAATGATGGCATTGAGGACGACCAGGAGCTTCCTTGCAACGGCGATGATGGCCAGTTCTTGGACCCTGAGCGGGCTGCGAGGTTTGTGCGGCATCGAGACGATCGGTCTTGGCGCGCCGTTTTGTCGACTTCGCATAGTGGTGGGTGTGTGCCGGGTTGTGCGGCGAGAACGGCACGCCGGACTTGGCCAGCGCATGGCGCAACAACCGCGTCATCCACGGGCGGGTCGGGCCTCCCTATCCGACCTCGATAACCGCTTTGATCAACCCGGATTTTTCGTGCGCCCAGCGCGCTAGATCGCGCGGCGTATCGGCAAGGGTCGTGCGGTGGGTGACGAGTTTCTCCAGCGGCACGGCGCCGTTGCGGATCGAGGCGGCGACATGGTCGAAGTCTGCTCTGAGCGCATTGCGGCTGCCGACCAGCGTCATCTCGCGCTTGTGAAACTCGGGATCGGAGAAGGTGATGTCGTCCTTGACGACGCTGACCAGCACCAGCGCTCCGCCATGCGCGACATGGGTGAAGGCGGACTGCACCGACTGCGTGTTGCCGGTGGCGTCGAACACAAGGTCGAAGCCTTCGCCGTCGGACGCCTGCCGCACCAGATCGGCAGCCGGCGCTTTCGAGCCGTCGAGTGCGGCAAAGCCGAGCTCGCTTTCGGCGAAATCGAGCCGTTCGGTGCTCATGTCGAGCAGGCTGACATCGAGGCCGGCGATGCGGGCGAACAGTGCCGTGCCAAGGCCGATCGGACCGGCGCCGATGACCAGCGTGCGCTGGCCGGGCGCACTCAGCGAGCGCCGCACGGCGTGTGCGCCGATGGCCAGGAATTCGACGGCGGCGGCATCGGCCAGCGATAGGCCATTTGCTGGATAAAGGTTTTGCGCCGGCACCAGGATCTCGTCGCACATGGCGCCGTCGCGATGGACGCCAAGCACCTCGATCTGCACGCAGCAGTTCGGCTTGCCGTGCCGGCAGGCAACGCATTTGCCGCAGGCGAGATAGGGGTTGATGATCACCGGCTCGCCGATGGCAAGCTCGACGCCTTCACCTCGCTCGACGACCGTGCCCGAGACCTCGTGGCCCATGATGCGCGGATAGGCGAGGAACGGGTGCTTGCCTTCGAAGATGTGATAGTCGGTGCCGCAGATGCCGACATGGCTGACTGCGATGCGCGCCCAGCCGGGCGGCGGCGCGCCGGGTTCGGCGCGGTCTTCGAGAACAAGGTCGCCAGGCGAGCGGCAGACGACGGCTTTCATGCGCTGATCCAGTGTTTAAGGGGCGTGGGCCCCGCTCGATCGGGGCCGGCGCGTCATTTCAGGAACGATTACTTGCCGCGACGGCGCAGGCCGTCGAAGTAGACGATGACGATGATCAGCAGGCCGGTGATGACGCGCTGCCAGAAGGTGTTGACGTTGAGCAGGTTGGCGCCGTTGTTGATCGTCGAAAGAATGAAGGAGCCGATCAGCGGTCCATGCACCGAGCCGATGGCGCCGAACAGCGAGGTGCCGCCGATCACCGACGAGGCGATAGCCTGCAGCTCATAGGTGTCGCCCTGGGTCGGGTTGCCGATGCCGATGCGCGAGGCGAGCAGCACACCCACGAAAGCCGCGAGCAGGCCGGACAGGATATAGGCCATGAAGATGGTGCGCGGCACGTTCACGCCGGAAAGGCGCGCTGCCTCCGCATTGGAGCCGACCGAGAACAAATAGCGGCCCCAGCGCGTGTGGTGCAGGAACACGTAGGACGGTATGGCGACCAGGATCACCATCCAGAACAGATAGGGGATGCCGAGAACCGAGCCGCGCGAGAAGGCCTGGAAAGGGTCGCTGTTGATCGAGATCGAATTGCCGTTGGTCATCAAGAGGCCGATGCCGCGCAGCGACGTCATCGTGGCCAGGGTGATGATGAAGGGCGGCAGGCCCATCTTGACGATGCCGAAGCCGTGGAACAGGCCGATGGCGACGCCGGCGAGCAAGGTAATGAGCACAGCCGCCCAGATCGGCCAGCCGGCATTGATCAGAAGCGCTACAATGACGGTGGTGAAGCCGACCACGGCACCGACCGAGAGGTCGATGCCGCCGGTGATGATGACGAAGGTCTGGCCGACCGCGAGGATGGCGATCAGCGAACCCTGACGCAAAAGATTGGTGATGTTGAGCGTCGTGGCGAAGGAGGGTGTGGCGACCGCCAGCACGATCCACATCAAAAGCAACAAGCCGAGCAGCGTCAGCCCGAACAGGGCGTTGTAATTGCGCTTCGGCTTTTCGGCGGGGATCGCCTCGGTGCTCATTTTTGTCCTCCCGTCTTTTCTTGTTTCTCGGCCAGCGCTTGGCCCAAAATGTCCTCATGGCTGGCGGTGCGGAAGCCATGCGTGGCGACCAGCTTGCCGCGGCGGAACACATGCAGCGTGTCGGCGAGCTCGTAGACTTCCGGCAGGTAGGACGAGATCAGGATGATGCCGGCGCCCTTGGACAGAAGCGTCGAGAACAGCCGGTAAATCTCGGCCTTGGTGCCGACATCGACGCCGACCGTCGGCTCGTCGAAGATGAACAGCTTGGCGCCATGCGCCAGCCATTTGCCGATGACGATCTTCTGCTGGTTGCCGCCCGACAGGCTGGAGGCCAGCGCGTGGCGGGTCGGCGTCTTGATCCTGAGATCGGCTATCTGGCGATCGGCCTCGGCCTTCTCGCGCGAGCCTGAGATCAGAAGATTGCTCGAGATGCGCTTGTAGATCGGCAGGTTCAGATTCGTGCCGACCGGCAGGTTGAGGCAGAGGCCTTGGTCGCGGCGGCTTTCGGGGGCGAGGGCCATGCCGAGCCTTATCGCGTCATGCTCGGAGTTGACTTGCACCTCCTTGCCTTGCCACAGGATCTGACCGGCCGACTTCCTGTGGCGGCCGTAAAGCGTGGTGACGAACTCGCTGCGGCCGGCTCCGATCAAGCCGTAAAGTCCGACGATCTCGCCCGCGCGGACAGTCACCGAGACGTTCTCGAAACCCTTGCCGGAGAGATTCCGAGTCTCGACGATCGTCGCGCCCGGCGTGAAATGCTCCTTGTGGTAGATCTGCTCGATCGAGCGGTTGATCATCAGCTTGACCAGTTCCGGCTCGCTGGTCTCGGCTATGTTGCGCGTGCCGACGAGGGTGCCGTCGCGCAGCACCGAAACACGGTCGGCAAGCTCGAACACCTCCTCCATGCGGTGGCTGATATAGATGATGGTGACGCCTTCGCCTTTCAGACGGCGGATCAGCTTGAACAGCTGGTCGGCCTCCTTGCGGGTGAGGTAGGCGGTCGGCTCGTCGAAGATGAGGAACTTTGTCCCGCGTACCGTGGCGCGGGCGGCGGCGATCAGCTGCTGCTGGCCGATGGTGAGGTCGCCCAGCATGACATGCGCGGGCAGGTCGAAGCCGAGCCCATCGATGATCTTCTGCGCTTCTTTCACCATGGCGCGCTGCTGCAACAGACCGAAGCGGGAATTCTCCTCGCCGAGGAACATGTTGGCGGCGACGGTGAGGTGGCGGCAAAGCACGACCTCCTGGTGGACGGCATTGATGCCGAGCGCCATCGCCTCGTGCGGCGTGGCCAGCGCCTCGGGTTTACCTTCCCAGACGACTTCGCCGGAGGTGCGCGGCATGACGCCGGTTAAAAGCTTTATCAGCGTCGATTTGCCGGCGCCGTTCTCGCCGACGATGGCGTGGATCTCGCCCGACTTGAAGGCAAGGTCCACCGGCTTCAGCGCATGCGTGCCGGGATAGCGCTTTTCCAGGCCTTTCAACTCGAGGATGGTCCTGCCCGGTTTCAGCGTGGGGGGCGGGTGCAGTTCCTGCGCCGTCGACGTCATAACAATCCTCCCAGATTGATCCAACCGTTGGATACGCAGCGATGCGTCTGGCGCGCATCTAGAAGGCAGAGCCTAAAGTAAGCCGGCGGATTTCCAAACTGTCCGCGGCGATGTTTCCGGGGCGGCGAAGCCCCGGAAACGAATGTCGCGAAGATCAGTTGAGCTTCGGGTTGAGCAGCGCGTCGATCTTCGGATCCTTCATGTTGTCCTTGGTCACGAGATTGGCGCCGGTGTCGACATTGGCCTCGACCTTCTCGCCCTTCGAGGCGGCTAAGGCGGTCTTGATGCCGTCGTAGCCCATCCGGTATGGATCCTGGACGACGAGGCCGGAGATGACGCCGTCGTTGAGGAACTTGATCAGCTTCTCGTCGCTGTCGAAACCGATCAGCGCCACCTTGCCGGCGAGGTTGTTCTCGGCGATCGCCTGGCCAACGCCCTGCGCCATGATCAGGTTCGAGGCGAAGATGCCCTTGAGGTCCGGATTGGCGGTGATCAGGTCGGTCGCGATGTTGAGGCCGGTGGTGGCCTGACCGTCGGCATATTTGTCGGCGACCAGTTCGAGGCCGGGATATTTCGCCTTGAGCTGTTCCTTGAACCCTTGCGCGCGCTGCTCGAGCGAGCCGGCGCCGGGCAGCGCGGTGATCAGCGCAACCTTGCCCTCGACTTTGCCGCCATTGGCGGCGCCGATCGCGGCAGCGAGACCGTCAGCCGCGACACGGCCGCCCTGGACGTTGTCGGTGGTGAGGAAGGAGGTGAAGGCCTTGGATTCGGCGCTGGAGTCGATGCCGATGACCTTGACCTTGGTCGCCGCCTCGTCGATCGGCTTGCCGAGCGCCTTGGCCTCGGTCGGCGCGATCACGATCGCGGCCGGATTGCCGGCGACGGCGTTCTCGAGGATCGAGATCTGACCGTTGACGTCGGTTTCGGCCTGGGCGCCGAGCTCCGGCACGTTGATGCCGAGATCCTTGCCGGCCTTGCGGGCGCCGGCCAGCACGATTTGCCAGTAGAACGAAGTCGTGTCCTTGACGATGATTGGGATGGTCACGTCGGCCGCCGAGGCGGGTGCCGAATGCATCGCACCGGCGAGCATTGAGGCGGCGGCTAAAGCCACGAAGGCGCGGCGGTTGAGAAGGCTGGTTACGAATTTCATTAGGTTCCTCCCTAAAATCGCCCGGTGAAGGTTCGGAAGCTCCATCTGGATAGGCGCAAGCCAAACAGAACTTTATCAATAAAAAACATTTGCTCGATTTTGATAGTGCATTGCCCTGATCGATGCAAGCGGTGTCTCATGCCGTTTGCGTGATGGCGTGGCAGCTGATCGGTCTGCTGGATCTCCGCATCTCAGCCAAGCTGCTGGACGATCGTATAAGGATCGTATTTGGCAAATTCCGCCGCCGCTACCTTGACATCCAGCAGTTCGAGATTGCGCGTCAGATTAGCGGGCTTGGCGGTGCCGGTCAGCACCGAGGCAACGACAGGCTCGTGCAGAGGGAATTGGAACGCGGCAGCGGCCAGCGGATAGCCACCTCCGATGGCGATGCGCTCCATTGCGCTGACGCGGTCGAGAATATCCTTGCTCGCCGGCAGATAGTCGAAATGCGCGCCATGCACCGGTCCCGTCGCCAATATGCCCGAGTTGAAGACGCCGCCGATGATCAGCGAGGTCCGCCGCTCGCGGCAAAGCGGCAGCAGGTCGGCCTCGGCGCTGCGATCAAGCAGCGAATAGCGGCTGGCGAGCAGGATGCAGTCGAGCGGCGCGCGGCGAAGCACGTCAAGGCAGATCTGGACCTCGTTGACGCCAAGACCGTAGGCGGAAATCGTGCCGGACGATTTCAGCTCCTCCAGCGCCTTCAGCCCGCCGTCCATCAGCTGACGGAAATGCAGCTTCGTCTTCTCGACGCCATGCGTGTAGACGCCGATGTCGTGGACGAACAGGATGTCGATCTTGTTGAGGCCGAGCCGCGCGTAGGAAAAATCCACTGAGCGCATGATGCCGTCATAGGAATAGTCGTAGTCGAGCGCGAAGGGTAGCGGATCGACATAGGAGTGATCGGGAACCTGGTCCTCCGGCACCGGCCGGAACAGGCGGCCGACCTTGGTCGAGAGCACATAGGAGGAGCGCGGCTTCTCACGCAGGAAATCGCCTGTGCGCCGCTCCGACAGGCCGAAGCCGTAGAAGGGCGCGGTGTCGAAGTAACGCAGCCCGCCGTCCCAGGCCGCTTGCAGCGTTTCCATTGCGGGCTCGCGCGGACAGGCGCGATAAAGGCCGCCGATGGCGGCGCCGCCGAAGCTGACTTCGGTGACTTCGAGCGCGGTCGCGCCGATCCGGCGTTTGTTCATCAAAGCCTCCCTTTGCCGTTCGACCGGCGGTCGTTTCGACTATTTAGAGCGTCGCGCCGAGATGCCAGGGCACGAACTCGTTGTCGCCGTAGCCGAACGCCTCGCTCTTGGTCTTGCGTCCGGACGCCGTCTCGATGATCAGCTCGAAGATCTCGCGGCCCATGCCGGCGATCGTCTTCTCGCCGGAAGCGATGACACCGCAATTGACGTCCATGTCCTCTTCCATCTGGTGGTACATGGTCGAGTTCGTGGCGACCTTGATCGACGGCGTCGGACGGCAGCCGAAGCAGGAGCCGCGGCCGGTGGTGAAGACGATGACATTGGCGCCGCCGGCCACCTGGCCGGTGGCCGAGACCGGATCGTAGCCGGGCGTGTCCATGAACACCAAGCCGCTGCCGCTGACCTTCTCGGCGTAACCGAAGACGCCGTTGAGCGGCGTCTGACCGCCCTTGGCAACAGCACCCAGCGATTTCTCCAGGATCGTGGTCAGGCCGCCGCGCTTGTTGCCCGGCGAGGGATTGTTGTCGATCGAGGCGCCGTGCTTGGCTGTATGGTCCTCCCACCATTTCACAAAGCCGTCGAGCTTGGCTGCGATCTCGGGCGAGGCGGCGCGATAGGCAAGCAGATGCTCGGCGCCGTAGATCTCGGTCGTCTCGGACAGGATGCCGATGCCGCCGCAGCCGGCCAGAATATCGACCGCCGCCCCCAGCGCCGGATTGGCGGTGATGCCGGACATGCCGTCCGAGCCGCCGCATTGCAGGCCGACGACGATCTCGCTGACCGGGATCGGTTCGCGCTGCAACTGGCCGACCTCCTCGGCGATCTCGGCCAGCACGCCCATCGCCCGCTCGACGGATTTGCGCGAGCCGCCGGCCTCCTGGATGTTGAAGTGCCGCTTTCCCGCCGCGACGCCCTTTTGGCCATAAAGGGTGAGCTGGTTGACCTCGCAGCCCAGACCGACCATCAGCACGCCGCCGAAATTCGGGTGGCGAGCATAGCCGGCCAGCGTGCGGTGCAGCACCATCATGCCGTCGCCGGTGGCGCTCATGCCGCAGCCCTGGCCGTGGACGATGGGCACGAAACCGTCGATGCCGGGATATTTCGGCAAAAGCGTGCGATTGGCCTCGTCGGCGATCGCATGGCAGACGGTGGACGAGCAATTGACGCTGGCGATGATGCCGATGAAGTTGCGCGTTCCGGCGCGACCATCGGCGCGGCGATAGCCCATGAAGGTGCGCTTGCGGTCCGCTTCGGTGGCGTGCTCGGCCTCGCTCGGCGGCACCACCGGCAGGCGGCCACTCTCGAACACCAGATTGTGCGAGTGGACGTGCTCGCCCGGCGCGATGGCTTGAGTGGCGCGGCCGATCGCCTGCGCATATTTCACCACCGCTTCGCCCGCCGCGATCGGCTTGATCGCCACCTTGTGCCCAGGGTCGATCGCCGCCACCGCAACCGCGCCGCCGGGCAGCGCCGCACCGATCTCGATGCGGCCATTGGCGACCGCGACATTGTCGGCGGGGGAAAGAAGAATGGTGCTTGCGGCGTTCACGGGCGGCTGTCCTGGGTAAACCTGGGAGTGTGGGCGGATTGACATGCGCCCGTTTGAGGATAATGTCTTTTATCGTGAAAAAACATTTTTGCGTCAATTGTTTTTTCATCGCGCGCCGCGCCCTTGGGTGCGTGGCCGCCCGTTAGATAAAGCCGGCGAAATTCGTTCCGCATTTCGGAGGCTTGCGCTAGGAACACCGATCATATTGCGCTTCCGGCCGGCTGCCGCAAGCGTTGGGGATACGGGCATGTCGAAGAGCAACAACGTCTACAAGGACGCCTTCAACCGCGGACTGCGGCTGCTCGACGAAACCAGGAGCCTGCCGTCCGAGCCCGAGCTCGGAACGCTGCTCGGCGTCAGCCGCACCACGGTGCGCAGCATTCTTTCGCGCATGGAAGAAACCGGGCTGATCGCCTGGAACAAGCGCAACAAAACGGTGCTGCGGGCGCCGAAGGCGGAAGATTTCTTCCCCGAGGAAGAGACCGACTCGCTGGCCGAGATCATCGAGCGCTCCTTCATGCGCCGGCTGCTCGCCGGCGGCGCGGAAGCGGGCATGCAGATCAACGAGCTCGAGCTGGCGCGCGAGATCGGCGTCGGCACCACCAGCGTGCGCGAATTCCTGATCCGCTTCTCGCGCTTCGGCCTGATCGAGAAGCGGCGCAACAGCCATTGGGTGCTCAAGGGCTTCACCCGCGCTTTCGCGCTTGAGCTGACCGAGATCCGCGAGATGTTCGAGCTGCGTTCGGCGGCTGCCTTCGTCGCGCTGCCGCAGGATAGCGCGGTCTGGGCCGATCTCGACCGGCTGGAGATCGAACATCGCCAACTGGCGAGCGAGATCGCGACGCGCTTCAACGAATTCTCCGAGCTCGATGAGCGCTTCCACCGGCTGATCCACCGCGCCTCGCACAACCGCTTCATCGTCGATTTCTACGATGTGATCGCGATGATCTTCCACTACCACTACCAATGGAACAAGGCGCAGGAACGCGAGCGCAACGAGGTCGCAGTCCAGGAGCATCTGGCCTATATCGCGGCGCTGAAATCGCGCGATCCCGCCAAGGTGGACGCCGCCTGCCGCAAGCACCTGAAGTCGGCGCGCCAGACGCTGTTGAGCTCAATTCCGGAAGGGCGGCAGGTGCAGCCCGCCTGATCAGGCGCGTCGCGCCGCGTTGCCGCAGCCCGGTTTTGACGATTTTCCGGCCGCCGCCCCCATGCTAGGCTCGGTGGAATTGCTGGAAAGAGGCAGGTCATTTGGATATCCGGCTGAGACGATGGAGCATGCCGACCGCGTTCGTCGCGGCGCTGCTGCTGTTGCTTCAGTCGGCGCTTGGCGCCTTCGCCTTTGGCGCTCCTTCGCAGCTTGATGCCTTCGGCAACGTCATCTGCACCCATGACGGGGCGGTCAAGCTTCCGGGCGGCGATCCGCACCGGCAGCATATGCCGGCTTGCTGCTTGGCTGGCTGCAGCCTGGTTTCGCCGGCGCATCTGCCGCCGCCGGATACCCGTGCGCCCGTCAGGGTGCTGGTGTTCGACGCGGTCGCTTTCCCGCCTTTCGCCTTTCGGCATCTCGATTTTGCCCGCGACCGCTCTCCGGCCAATCCGCGCGCGCCGCCGGCCGCAGTCTGACAAAAACCCGCGAAACCTTTCGCAGGCGCATTCATCCAAGATCAGACTGCTCGCGGCCGGATCACGGCGCGATCTCATACTCATGGAGCAACCATGTCCAATCTTCTTCCCGCCGCGCGAGCGCAAGCTCGTCCGCGCGGTTTCGAACGGCTCGGCCTTGCCGTGTTCGCTCTTCTTCTGTTCGCATGCGTTCCCGGCGCCCAGGCGCATGAATTCAAGGCCGGTGACCTGGAAGTCGGGCACCCGTGGTCCCGCGCAACGCCGCCCGGCGCCAAGGTGGCCGGCGGCTATTTCACCGTCACCAACAAGGGCGGCTCGCCCGACCGGCTGCTGTCGATTTCCTCCGACATCTCCGACAAGGCCGAATTGCATGAGATGAGTGTCAAGGACGGCGTCATGACTATGCGGCCGGTGAGCGGCGGGCTCGTGATCCCGGCCGGCGGCAAGGTCGCACTGAAGCCGGGTGGCTATCACCTGATGTTCATCGGCCTGAAGCGACAGCCCAAGCAGGGCGAGAAATTCCCGGCCACGCTGACCTTCGAGAAGGCCGGCAGCGTCAAAGTCGAGTTCGCCGTCGAGGGCATGGGCGAGATGGGCAGCATGGACGATCACGCCGAGTGATCATTTCGAAATTAGAGGGACAATTCATGAAGAAGTATCTTTTGGCGGTGGGCGCGGTTCTGGCGCTCGGGACAAACGCCGCGCTTGCGCACATCACGCTCGAAACCCAGGAAGCGGCCGTCGGCTCGACCTATAAGGCCGTCCTGCGCGTGCCGCATGGCTGCGAGGGCAAGGCGACGACCGCGGTGCGCGTGCAGATTCCGGAAGGCGTCATTTCGGTCAAGCCGATGCCAAAGCCCGGCTGGACGCTGCAGACCAAGAAAGGCCGATACGAGAAATCCTACCAGCTCTATGGCGAGACGCTGACCACCGGCGTCAAGGAAGTCGACTGGAGCGGCGGCAACCTGCCGGACGAATTCTATGACGAGTTCATTTTCCGTGCTTCGCTCGCCGCCGATCTTCCGGCCGGCCAGATGCTCTATTTCCCGGTGGTCCAGGAATGCGGCGATGCCGCCGATCGCTGGATCGAGATTCCGGCGGCGGGACAGGATGAGGATGCACTGGAAAATCCGGCGCCCGGCATCAAATTGCTGCCGAAGAAATGATCTCTCGATGGCGCGTCCCATTCGGGCGCGCCGTCCCTTCTCGAAAGACCGCATGAACGCAGCAGCAACTTTCCCAATCCGCCTGACGGGCATGCGCATCGGGCCAGTCGCCAGCGGCCTGTTCGCGGCTTTCGTACTCGTGCTGCTGCTGGTGCTTCCCGGCCGCGCCCTCGCGCATGCGGCCTTGGTCGCGACCGATCCGCCCGATGGTGCGGTGCTGTCGCAGAGTCCCGCGCGGTTCTCGCTGACCTTCAGCGAGCCGGTTTCGCCCCTGGTGCTCACTCTGGTGCGGCCGGACGGCACGCAACTTTCGCTGACCTCCTTCCGGCTCAACGATCAGACCGTCGAGATCGATAATCCGGAAAGGCTCGAATCCGGCACGCATGTGCTGAGCTGGCGGGTGATTTCGGAGGACGGCCATCCGGTCGGCGGCTCGGCGCTGTTTTCCGTCGGCGCGCCAAGTGCTGCGCCGGTAGCGGGCGAAGCCGTCGATTTGGCGCTGCGCACGGCAATCTGGATGGGTAAGCTCCTTCTCTATGCCGGGCTGTTCCTCGGCGCCGGCGGCGCCTTCGCGCTCGCCTGGCTCGCGGGAGACTGTCGCTGGGGCCAGGGTTTCGTTATCGGCGCTCTTCTGTGCGGACTGGCCGCCGCCCCGTTCTCGCTCGGATTTCAGGGGTTGGACGCGCTCGGCGCGCCGCTCGCCCGGTTTGCGGCGCCCATCGTGTGGGAGACCGCGCTTGCCACCAGCTTCGGCTGGACGGTGCTTGCCGCCCTGATTGCACTCGGCCTTGCCTTGCTGTCCCTCGCCGGACCGCGCGCTCTTGGCAAGCTGCTTGCGCTCGCCGGGCTCGTCGGTGTGGGCACGGCGCTTGCGGCAAGCGGCCACGCCAGTGCCGCCGAGCCGCAATGGCTGACGCGGCCGCTGGTTTTCCTGCATGGCACAGCCATCGCCTTCTGGAGCGGCGCGCTCGCACCGCTCGGCCTTGCGTTGCGTTGTCAGCCGGCGAAGGCCAAAATCTTCTTGCGCCGGTTTTCGCGCGCGATCCTCCCCGTGGTTGCCGTGCTTGCGATAAGCGGCATCGTGCTGGCGATCATCCAAGTGCGCGAACCGGCAGCGCTGATCAACACCGCCTATGGCCGCCTGCTGCTGCTGAAACTGGCCCTGCTTTTGTTCCTGTTCACCCTTGCCTCCGTGAACCGATGGACGCTGACCGCGCCGGCCGAAACGGGCGACACGGAAGTGCAGCGGCGGCTGGTGCGTTCGATCGGCATCGAGACGCTGATCGTGCTTGCCATCTTCGGCGTCGCCGCCGGCTGGCGCTTCACGCCGCCGCCACGCGCGCTGGCGATCGCCGCAGCGCAGCCGGCCTCGATCCACATCCACACCCTGCAGGGGATGGCCGATCTCAGCATCACGCCCGGCCATGCCGGCCAGGTTGCCGCCTCGATGGTGATCATGACCGGCGATTTCGGCCCGATGGATGCCAAGCAGGTGACCCTGGTGCTGTCGAAGCCGGATTCCGGCATCGAGCCGATCAAGCGGCCGGCGACGAAACGCGGCGACGGCACCTGGCGCGTCGACGATCTCGTCATCCCGCTGCCCGGCCGCTGGAACGCTCGGCTCGACATCCTGGTTTCCGATTTCGAGATGGTGAAGATTGAAGCGCCAATTGATATCAGAGCCGACTGACCTGGGCCGCGACACAATTCGGCGAGGCGGTTGACGCCGTCGCGAAGGCCCGTCAATCATCCGTCCAAAGCGCGGCTTCAACAAAAGTTCGAAAGCAGGGAAGAAACGATGGAAAAAGCCGAAATCGGCCTGATCGGCCTTGGCACGATGGGCTCCAACCTGGCGCTCAACATCGCCGAGCATGGGCACCGCATCGCCGTGTTCAACCGCACCGGTTCGCGCACCGACGCCTTCGTCGAGAGCGCAGGCGCGCTCAGGGACATGGTTGTGCCCTGCTACAGCCTGGAGGAACTCGCCGCAGCGATCCGGCCGCCTCGGCCGATCATCATCATGGTGCTGGCCGGCAAGCCGGTCGACGAGCAGATATCGGCGCTGCGCGGCGTGCTCTCCGACAACGACATCGTCATCGATGCCGGCAATGCCAATTTCCGCGACACGATGCGGCGCTTCTCCGAGCTGTCGGGCTCCGGCCTGACCTTCATCGGCATGGGCGTCTCGGGCGGCGAGGAGGGCGCGCGCCACGGGCCGTCAATAATGGTCGGGGGCACGGAAGACTCCTGGAAGCGCGTCGAGAGGGTGCTGACGGCGATTTGCGCCAAGTTCAAGGACGAGCCTTGCGCCGCCTGGCTCGGCACCGACGGCGCCGGACATTTCGTCAAGACCATCCACAACGGCATCGAATATGCCGACATGCAGATGATCGCCGAGATCTACGGCATACTGCGCGACGGTCTCGGCATGGAGCCGAAAGAGATCGGCAGGGTCTTCGACGGCTGGAACAAGGGCAGGCTCAACTCCTACCTGATCGAGATCACCGCCAAGGTTCTCGCAGCCGACGATCCCAAGACCGGCAGGCCGGTGGTCGACATCATCCTCGATCGCGCCGGCCAGAAGGGCACCGGCAAATGGTCGATCATCGAAGCGCAGCAGCTCGGCATTCCGGCGACGGCCATCGAGGCTGCCGTCGCGGCGCGCGTGCTGTCGTCGATCAAGGACGAACGGCAGGCTGCGGAAAAGGCCTACGGCAATATCGGCGTCGAGAAGATTTCCGGCGACAAGGCGGCGCTGCTGAAGGATCTCGAGCTGGCGCTGTTCGCCGGCAAGATCGCGGCTTACGCGCAAGGTTTTGCTGTGATGAGCGGCGCCTCAAAGGAATTCAACTGGAGCCTGCCGATGCCCACCATCGCCAACATATGGCGTGCCGGCTGCATCATCCGCTCGCAGATACTGGACACAATGGCGGAGGCCTTCGGCTCAGGCGGCGCCTCGACCAATCTCCTGATGGCGCCGGCCTTCATCGCCATGATGAAGGAGGCGCATCCGTCGCTCAGGCGCATCGTCGCGCGGGCCTCCGAAGCCGGCTCGCCGGTGCCGGCGCTGTCCTCGGCGCTCGCCTATTTCGACAGCTATCGCCAGGGCCGCGGCACCTCGAACCTGATCCAGGCGCAGCGCGATTTCTTCGGCGCGCACGGCTTCGAGCGCATCGGCGAGGAGGGGGCGTTCCATGGGCCGTGGGGAAGCGGCGCCGCCTAGAGTCAGGTTAGGCCAGCGTGCAAAGGGCGGCTTCCTGCGCTCCCGGTCCTACTCAAGGACGCTTCCAGTTCTCGGAAGCCGCCGACTCGGCCTGACCTGACTCTCAACTCGCGCCAGTCAACCCCGATAGGGCAGGACCTCGCTCGGTTTGCTCAGCGATTGCAGTGAGCCAGGTTCCTTGCCGCCGATCCAGCCGAGCACAGCGCGGGCAAGCTCGGAGCCGGCGAGCCGGAAATTCTCGTTCACGACCAGCAGTTCGCGCCGGAACAAATGCAGCACTTCCGAGGACTGTTTCGACACCACGTCGACATCGCGGCCGAGTTTCAGGCCGGCGTCCTCGATGCCTGCAACAACGGCGAGCGTGGCGGCGGCGGCGCTGCTGACGATGCCGTCCGGACGGCTCTCGCGGAGCATGAGCTGCGCAGTTCGCATCCTGATCTGCTCGATCGTGTGGTCGATGGAGACGGTGTTGAACGGCACCTCGCTGGCGCCGACTTCGCTCAGCGCATCGGCAAAACCGTTCACCGTGTGGTCGTAATAGGTGAGGCCGACCGGCGGCGTCACCAGAGCCAGCCGGCGCCGGCCCATGCCGGCGAGATGGCGGACCGCCTCGCCGGCGAAAGCATAGTTGTCGAAGTCGTGATAGGGATGCACCAGCCCCATGTCGGTGCGGCCATGCGTGGCAAATGGGATGCCGCGTTCCAGCATATAGCGGGCGCGCGGGTCGTTGGGCTGCGTGCGTGAAATGATAACGCCATCGGCGGAGCCCGTCTCCACCAGATAGCGCACCGGATCCAGCGGGTCCTGCGAGCGCGAATAGGGCGTGACGATCAGGTGATAGGGCGTGTCGGCGATCACCTCGGTGACGCCGTAGATGATGTCCGAGACGAAGCTCATCAGCTCGTGCTCGGTGTTGAGCACCAGGCTAATGACGTTGGTCTTGCCCGTCCTCAGCCTCACGCCGGCGCGGTTCGGGCGATAGCCGATCTGCTTGGCGACGAGCTGCACGCGCCGCCTGGTCTCGGCGCCGATCTCCGGCGCGTCCTTCAAAGCGCGCGAGACGGTGGTGACGCCGAGCCCGGTCATGAAGGCAAGCGTCTTCAGCGTCGGCCGTTCCTTAGCCGACGTGTCGTCGTCCTTCTCGTTTGCTCGTCTGTCCATTCGTCCCGCCCGTCAGGCGCATAGCAGCCGCGAAGCCGGCCGGCAATCGCGCCCATCGCATTTGCGCGGCCTTCAGCCCGTGACACGGTGCAATATACTGAAACGTTACAGATTGCCAACGCCCGTGATCAATGGGCAGGCCGCACTCGTTGCGGTCAGCGCCGGAGGGGTGGACTGAAAGCCACTGGGATCATAAACAAATCTCGATTTACCTCTGCTTTTGCATCGATTGGCCGCACCATCGACTCCCCGGCAGGCCTTTGGAGAGGATTTTGTTCGCGCCTCGAAGAAATCTCATGCCGTCCCATTCGAGGGGTTGCCTATATCGGGCATTTGCCGTATCGAAAATCTGTAACGTTTCAGATTCTGGGAGGAACCGAAATGCGATACAAATTCCTGACTGCCGCGTTCGCCGCGACGGCCGCGCTGAACTTCGCCGGACCGGCGGCCGCGACCGATCTCGAAGTCACCCATTGGTGGACTTCGGGCGGCGAGGCGGCGGCAGTGGCTGAACTTGCCAAGGCGTTCGACGCGACCGGCAATCACTGGGTCGACGGCGCCATCGCCGGTTCCGGCGGCACGGCGCGGCCGATCATGATCAGCCGCATCACCGGCGGCGATCCGATGGGCGCCACCCAGTTCAACCACGGCCGGCAGGCGGAGGAGCTCGTCCAGGCCGGGCTGATGCGCGACCTCACCGATCTCGCCACCAAGGAAAAGTGGACGGAAATCGTGCGGCCGAAGAGCCTGCTCGACTCGTGCACCATCGGCGGCAAGATCTATTGCGTGCCGGTCAACATCCATTCCTGGCAGTGGCTGTGGCTGTCGAACGAAGCCTTCCAGAAGGCCGGCGTGCCGATGCCGAAGGACTGGAATGAATTCGTGGCGGCTGCGCCGGCGCTGGAAAAGGCCGGCATCATCCCGCTCGCGGTCGGCGGGCAGCCCTGGCAGGCGTCCGGCGCCTTCGACGTGCTGCTTGCCGCCGTCGGCGGCACCGACGCCTTCCTCAAGGTCTACAAGGATAAGGACGCCAAATTCGCAAGCGGTCCCGAAATCGCCAAGGTGTTCAAGGCCGCCGACGACGCCCGCAAGATGGCCAAGAACACCAATGTGCAGGACTGGAACCAGGCGACCAATCTGGTCATCACCGGCAAGGCCGGCGGCCAGATCATGGGCGATTGGGCGCAGGGCGAGTTCCAGGTCGCCGGCAAGACCGCCGGCAAGGACTACACCTGCCTGCCCGGTCTCGGCCTGAACGAGGTCATCGCCACCGGCGGCGACGCGTTCTACTTCCCGCTGCTCAAGGATGCCGACAAGGCCAAGGCTCAGGAAGTTCTGGCCGAGACGCTGCTCGACCCGAAGACCCAGGTCGCCTTCAATCTCAAGAAGGGCTCGCTTCCGGTGCGCGGCGACGTCGACCTCAACACGGCGAACGACTGCATGAAGAAGGGCCTCGCCATCCTCGCGAAAGGCGCGGTGATCCCGTGGACCGACCAGCTCTTGTCGCAGGACAGCCAGAAGCAGAAGGAGGATCTGTTCTCCGAATTCTTCGCCAAGCCCGACATGACGCTCGAAGAGGCGCAGAAGCGCTTCGCCGACATCATCGCGTCGGCAGACTGATCAACGGCGCCCCCGCCAGCTCCCGGCCCCCGCCTATCCGGGGTCGGGGGCGTGATGCCCTCATTGTCCCAGCCCGGCTGCCGAGATGAGCAACAGCGAACGCCCCAACCAGCTTTTACGCAACCTCAACGCCAAGGTCGCATCGATCCCGATGATCCTGACCGCGCTGGTCGTCTTCGTCGGCGGCACGGCCTGGACGGTGCTCTATTCCTTCACCAATTCGAAGCTCTTGCCGCGGCTGAACTTCGTCGGCCTCGACCAATATTACCGGCTATGGGCGACGCCGCGCTGGCTGGTGTCGATCGAGAACCTTTTGATCTACGGCGTGATCTCGCTGGTGTTCTCGCTGGTGATCGGCTTCATCCTCGCGGCATTGCTCGATCAGAAGATCCGCTTCGAGGACACGTTTCGCACGATCTTCCTCTATCCTTTCGCACTTTCTTTTATCGTCACCGGGCTGGTCTGGCAGTGGCTGCTCAATCCCGATTTCGGCATCCAGCGCGTCGTGCGCGACCTCGGCTGGACGAGCTTCAGCTTCGATCCGCTCTACAATTCCAGCATCGTCATCTACGGCATTTCGATCGCGGCGCTCTGGCAAGGCACGGGACTGATCATGTGCCTGATGCTCGCCGGCCTGCGCGGCATCGACGAGGACATCTGGAAGGCCGCACGGGTTGACGGCATACCGATGTGGAAGACCTATGTCTTCATCATCATTCCGATGATGCGGCCGGTCTTTATCACCACCTTGGTGATCATCGCCGCCGGCATCGTCAAGGTCTACGACCTTGTGGTGGCGCAGACCAGCGGCGGTCCGGGCATCGCTTCCGAAGTGCCGGCGAAATACGTCTACGACTACATGTTTTTCGCCCAGAATCTCGGCCAGGGCTTTGCCGCCTCGACCATGATGCTGCTCTCGGTGGTAATCGTCATCGTGCCTTGGGCCTATCTCGAATTCGGAGGCAAAAAGCATGGCTGAAGCTGCTGCCTCCATGTCCGGTGATGCTCTTCGGCGCGAAGCCGTGTCGCGCGATGCATCGGGGCCGAGCGGAACGAAGCCGCGGCACGTGCTCTCGCGTCGCAACATCTTCCTCTACGGCACGCTGATCGTCGTGGCGCTCTATTATCTGCTGCCGCTCTACGTGATGATCGTCACATCGCTGAAGGGCATGCCGGAAATCCGCCTCGGCAACATCTTCTCGCCGCCGCTGGAGATCACCTTCGAGCCTTGGGTCAAGGCGTGGTCGCAGGCCTGCACCGGGCTCAATTGCGACGGGCTGTCGCGCGGCTTCTGGAACTCGGTGCGCATCACCGTGCCGTCGGTGCTGCTGTCGATCGCGATCGCTTCGGTCAACGGCTATGCCTTGGCCAACTGGCGCTTCAAGGGCGCCGACACCTTCTTCATCATCCTGATCGTCGGCGCCTTCATTCCCTATCAGGTGATGATCTACCCGATCGTCATCATCCTGCGCGAGATCGGCATCTACGGCACGCTGACCGGCCTCGTGATCGTGCATTCGATCTTCGGCATGCCGATCCTGACGCTCCTGTTCCGCAACTATTTCACGTCCATGCCGGAGGAACTGTTCCGCGCGGCGCGCGTCGATGGCGCCGGTTTCTGGGGCATCTACCTGCGCATCATGCTGCCGATGTCGCTGCCGATCTTCGTCGTCGCCATCATCCTGCAGGTGACCGGCATCTGGAACGACTTCCTGTTCGGCGTCGTCTACACCCGCCCCGACACCTATCCGATGACGGTGCAGCTCAACAACATCGTCAACTCGGTACAGGGCGTGAAGGAGTACAACGTCAACATGGCCGCGACCATCCTGACCGGCCTTGTGCCGCTCATCGTCTACTTCGTTTCCGGCAAGCTCTTCGTGCGCGGCATCGCCGCCGGCGCGGTGAAAGGATGATGATGGCAGCAGCGATCGCCAATCCTAGCGTTTCGATCCAGGACCTGTCGCTGAATTTCGGCGTCATGTCGGTGCTGAAGACGCTCAATCTCGACGTCGCCGAGGGCGAGTTCATCGTGCTGCTCGGGCCATCCGGCTGCGGCAAGTCGACCTTGCTCAACTGCATCGCCGGCCTGCTCGACATCTCCGAGGGCCGCATCTTCATCAAGGGCAAGAATGTCACCTGGGAGGAGCCGAAGGATCGCGGCATCGGCATGGTGTTCCAGTCCTACGCGCTCTACCCGCAGATGACGGTGGAAAAGAACCTCTCCTTCGGCCTGCGCGTCGCCGGCGTGCCCAAGGACGAGATCGCCAAACGCATCGCGCGCGCGGCGGAGATCCTGCAGATCGAGCCGCTGTTGCAGAGGAAGCCGTCGGCGCTTTCCGGAGGCCAGCGCCAGCGCGTGGCGATCGGGCGGGCACTGGTGCGCGACGTCGACGTCTTCCTGTTCGACGAGCCGCTCTCCAACCTCGACGCCAAGCTGCGGTCGGAATTGCGCGTCGAGATCAAGCTTTTGCACCGCAGGCTGCAGAACACGATGATCTACGTCACCCACGACCAGATCGAGGCGATGACGCTGGCCGACCGTATCGCGGTGATGAAGGGCGGCGTCATCCAGCAGCTCGATGCGCCCCAGACGATCTACAAACGCCCGGTCAACCGCTTCGTCGCCGGCTTCCTCGGCTCGCCGGCGATGAATTTTATCAAGGGACACCTGGAAGCAAGCGACGCGCCGGTGTTCAAGGCCGACGGTGTTTCGGTGCCGCTCGGCCGTTATCAGTTCGACAACGAAAGCGGGCGCGCCGCCAAACCCTGCGTGTTCGGCATCCGACCGGAGCATATCGCTTTTGGCGAAGCGGCGAGGGCCATGCCGTTCACCGCCGAGTCCACTGTCGAGATTGTCGATCCGATGGGCTCCGACACGCTGGTGTGGACGAAGCTCGGCGGCCAGATCCTCTCCTTCCGCGTCGAAGCCGACAAGACGCTGCGCAGCGGCGATGCGATCCGCATCGGCTTCGATCCGGCGCGCGCCTCGCTGTTCGACGCCGAGACCGACAGCAGGCTCTAACCTCCCACCACAACCTCCCGGAACCATCAAACAGAACGGACAGACAGATGAACTGGTCATTCCAACTTTACAGTGCCCGCAACTTCCAGCCATGGGACGGCGTGCTGAAAATGCTCGGCGAACTGGGCTACAAAGAAGTCGAAGGTTTCGGCGGCGTCTATGACGATCCCAAGGCTTTCCGCGCCGAGCTCGACAAGAACGGGCTCGCCATGCCGACCGGGCATTTCTCGATCGATGCGCTCGAGAAGGATTTCGACGGCGTGCGCAGGATTGCCGATGCGCTCGGCATCTCGCTGCTCATCTGCCCCTACCTGATGCCCGATGCGCGGCCGGGCGACGCCGCCGGCTGGCGCGGCTTCGGCGAGCGGCTTGCCAAGGTGGGCGACACCGCGAAGAAGGCCGGCTACGGCTTTGCCTGGCACAACCATGATTTCGAGTTCAAGCCGCTCGTCGACGGCTCGCTGCCGCAGGAGCACATCCTGTCCGCCGCGCCCGACATCGGCTGGGAGATGGACGTCGCCTGGGTGGTGCGCGGCGGCGCCGATCCGCTGCCCTGGATCGAAAAGCACGGCAAGCGCATCAGTGCCGTCCACGTCAAGGATATGGCGAAGCCGGGGGAGGGGCTGGACGAGGACGGCTGGTCGGATGTCGGCCACGGCACCATCGACTGGGCCGGCCTGATCAAGACGTTGCGCGCGAAAAGCGCGACGAAGTACTTCGTCATGGAGCAGGACAACCCCAACGACATCGAGCGCTTCGCCCGTCGCTCGATCCAATCCGTCAAGAATTACTAGGACATACCATCATGGCAAACAAACTTGGCGTAGGCGTCGTCGGCTGCGGCAACATCTCGAAGGCGTATTTCTCGCTGGCGCCGCTCTTCCGCGGCATCGAGATGCGCGCCTGCGCGGACATCAACATGGACGCGGCGAAGATGCGGGCGAAGGAGTTCAAGCTTCGCGCCGAAACGGTCAACGACCTTCTCAAAGATGACGACATCGATATCGTCGTTAATCTCACCATTCCGGCCGTGCACTATGACGTGTCGAAGGCGGTGCTCGACGCTGGCAAGCACGTCTATTCGGAAAAGCCCTTCGTGCTGTCGGTCAAGGAAGGACTGGATCTCAAGAAGCGGGCGGAGAAGAAGGGGCTTCGCATCGGCTCGGCTCCCGACACGTTTTTTGGCGGCGCGCATCAGCTGGCCCGCGATCTGATCGACAGCGGCAAGCTTGGCAAGATCACCAGCGGCACCTGCCATGTGATGGGCCATGGCATGGAACACTGGCACCCCAATCCCGACTTCTTCTTCCAGCCGGGCGCCGGTCCGGTGCTCGACATCGGCCCGTACTATGTCACCAACCTGATCCAGCTGATCGGGCCGGTGAAGCAGGTCGCGGCTTTCGCGGCGACGCCGGCCAAGGAGCGCACCATCAGCTCCAAACCGCGCGCGGGCGAAAAAATCCCGGTCAACACGCCGACCACCATCCATGCGCTGCTGGAATTCGCGAATGGCGCGGTGGTGACACTCAACACCTCGTGGGACGTGTGGAGCCACGGCCATGCGCCGATGGAGCTCTACGGCGAGGCGGGCACCGTCTTTGTGCCGGACCCGAATTTCTTCGGCGGCGAAGTCCGCTTCACCGATGCGACCAAGCCGGTGAAGAAGCTTCCCAAGTGGGATCATCCGTTCGGCGTGCCCAATGAGATGCACAGCCAAGGCATGATGGCCAACTACCGCACGGCAGGTCTTGCCGACATGGCGATCGCGATCGGCGAAGGGCGGCCGCACCGCTGCTCGATGGAGCTGGCGCTGCATGCCGTCGATGTCATGACCGGCGTCCTGCGCTCCGGCGAAAGCGGCAAGTTCGTCGCCATGCAGACGACCTGCGAGCGGCCGGCGGCGCTCGGCATCAAGGAAGCGAAGGCGCTGCTGGCGAAGAAAAAGTAGGTGGCAACCCCTCTCCCCGTTTCGGCGGGGAGAGGGTAAAGGTGCGGGGCGAGCATCGATTCAAGTCACCTGGCGGCGATCCCGGCCGCCTTCCCAAGGATTCCCTATGCCCTATGTCGCCGCCGAGAATCGCTACGAGAAGATGATCTACAACCGGTGCGGACGGTCCGGCCTCAAGCTGCCGGCCATCTCGCTCGGGCTGTGGCACAATTTCGGCAATGACACGCCGCACAAGACCAAGCAGGCGATCGTGCGCAGAGCCTTCGACCTCGGCATCACGCATTTCGATCTCGCCAACAATTACGGCCCGCCGCCCGGCTCGGCCGAGACCGCCTTTGGCGAGATCCTGCGCACCGATTTCGCCGCCTATCGTGACGAGCTGATCATCTCGACCAAGGCCGGCTATGAGATGTGGGCCGGCCCCTACGGCGAATGGGGCAGCCGCAAATATGTGCTCGCGAGCCTCGACCAGAGCCTCAAGCGGATGGGGCTCGATTATGTCGATATTTTCTATTCCCACCGTTTCGATCCCGAGACGCCGCTGGAAGAAACGATGAGCGCGCTCGACCATGCGGTGCGCTCGGGCAAGGCGCTCTATGCCGGCATCTCCTCCTACAATTCGCAGCGCACCCGCGAGGCGGCCGACATCCTGCGGCGGCTCGGCACGCCCTGCCTGATCCATCAGCCGAGCTATTCCATGCTCAACCGCTGGGTGGAGGAAGACGGGCTGCTCGATACGCTGGAAGGGCTCGGCATCGGCTCGATCGTGTTCTCGCCGCTGGCGCAGGGCATGCTGACCGATAAATATCTCGGCGGCATCCCGGAAGGCAGCCGCGCATCCCAGGGCAAGTCGCTGCGTCCGACTTTCATCAACGATAAGTCGGTCACCAACATCAAGGCATTGAATGCCATCGCCGGCCGGCGCGGCCAGACGCTGGCGCAGATGGCGCTGGCCTGGGTGCTGCGCAAGGGACGCGTGACGACGGCGCTGATCGGCGCCAGCCGGCCGGAACAGGTCGAGGATTGCGTCGGCGCTCTCAAGGCGCTCGACTTCAGCGACGCCGAGCTTGCCGAGATCGACACCTATGCGCGCGAGGCCGACATCAATCTTTGGGCGGCATCCGCCGAGCGCAAGGGACCGCCGCGCAAGTAGCCCGCGCCGGGCCGCCAGCTGCGGAAACAGTGGCAAAGATGCGCGTTCGTCGCTATCTCATGGACCAAAGGCGGTTCGCGTGCGCAGTCGGCACGCGAAACGACGCGACGACCGGACGGACAAGATGACGGCAAGGGATGCGCTGACCAAGAACCAGCTGTGCGTGCTTGAGAAGCTCGAAGCCGCCAGCGGGCCGCTGAGCGCCTATATGCTGCTCGATCAACTGCGCGAGCGCGGCTTCCGGGCGCCGCTGCAGGTCTACCGCGCTCTGGACACGCTGGTGAAGTCGGGCTTCGTGCACCGGCTCGAAAGCTTGAACTCCTTCGTCGCCTGCGCCGAGCCGCACGACCACAGTCATTCGATGACCGCATTCGCCATCTGCGACAGCTGCGGCCAGGTAACCGAAATGTCCGACCATGATGTCGACCACCGGCTGGACGAATGGGTGCGCTCGACCGGCTTCGCCGCCAAGAAGGCGGTGATCGAGTTTCGCGGGGTTTGCGCGAAGTGTAGAGCTGAGGCGGCTTAGCCCCTCGAGTCGTCATCCTCGGGTCAAGCCCGAGGATGACGAAGGTATCAGTGCGCCTCGTCCCAGTTGTCGGCGGCCCGCGCATCGACATGCAGCGGCACCGACATCGAGACCGCCGGCATCGGCGCGTTCTCCATCACGCGGCGCACCACGGGAATTGTCGCTTCGACTTCCGCTTCCACCGTCTCGAAGATAAGCTCGTCATGCACCTGCAAGAGCATGCGGGCCGACAGCTTCGCCTTCTCCAGCGCCTCTTCCATGTGCACCATGGCGCGGCGGATGATGTCGGCCGCAGTGCCCTGGAGCCTCGCATTGATCGAAGCGCGCTCGTTGAAGGCGCGAACCGACGGGTTGGAGGACCTTATCTCCGGATAGTGGATGCGGCGGCCGAAGATCGTTTCGACGAAGCCGTATTCGCGCGCATAGGCCTTGGTTTCCTCGATATAGTCGCGGATGCCCGGGAAGCGCTCGAAATAGCGCTTGATGTAGGCGCTCGCCTCCTCGCGCGGGATCGACAGCTGGTTCGCCAGACCGAAGGCCGAGATGCCGTAGATGATGCCGAAATTGATCGCCTTGGCACGCCGCCGCACTTCCGAAGGCATGCCTGCGACCGGCACGTTGAACATTTCGGACGCGGTGATGGCGTGGATATCGGCGCCGTCCGCAAAAGCCTGCTTGAGCTGCGGGATTTCGGCGACATGGGCCAGCACGCGCAATTCAATCTGGCTGTAGTCGGCCGAGACCAGCTTGTGGCCCTTTTCGGCGATGAAGGCGGTCCTGATCTTGCGGCCTTCGGCGGTGCGCACCGGGATGTTCTGCAGGTTGGGATCGGAGGATGACAGACGACCGGTCGTCGTCGCGGCCAGCGCATAGGAAGTGTGGACGCGGTTGGTGCCGGCAGTGATGAAGCCGGGCAAGGCGTCGGTATAGGTCGATTTCAGCTTGGTGAGCTGGCGCCAGTCGACGATCTTGCGCGGCAGCTCGTGGCCTTCGGCGGCGAGGTCTTCCAGCAGCTGCGCCGAGGTCGACCACTGGCCGGTCTTGGTCTTGGAGCCGCCCGGCAGCCCCATCTTGCCGAACAATATGTCGCCGAGCTGCTTCGGCGAGCCGATGTTGATGCGCTCGCCGACGATCCCATAGATTTCTTCCTCGGCGCGGGCGGCGCCTTGCGCCAGCTCACCCGACAGCCTGGAGAGAATCTGGCGATCGACCGAAATGCCGCGCTGCTCCATGCGGGCGAGCACGGGCACAAGCGGCCGCTCCAGCCTTTCATAGACGGAGACGAGACCCTTGGCGGCGAGCCGCGGCTTCAGCAATTGCCACAGCCGCAGCGCCAGATCGGCCTGCTCGCCGGCATAGGCGGTCGCCCGCTCGATGTCGACCTGGTCGAAGCCGACCGCGCTCTTGCCCGAGCCGGCAAGCTCCCTCTTCGTGCCCGGCGCATGGCCGAGCCACTTCTCCGACAGCGAGGCGAGGTCGTGCCCGCCGGATGTGCCGGCGTCGAGCACGTAGGAGATCAGCATCGTGTCGTCGAACGGGCCGACCTCGATACCATGCCGGCTCATCACGACGATGTCGTATTTCATGTCCTGGACGATCTTCAGGACCGACCGGTCCTCGAGCAGGGGCTTGAGCAGGGCCAGCGCGTCGCGGACCGGGACCTGGTCCGCCAGCGTGCCGCCGCCAAGCAGGTCGCCATTGCCGCTCGTGTGGGCGAGCGGCACGTAGGCGGCGCGGCCCGGCGCGATCGCCATGGACAGGCCGATCAAGTCGGCCTGCATCGGATCGGACGAAGAGGTCTCGGCGTCGAAGGCAAGGATGCCGGCTTCCCTCGCTTCGGCGATCCAGGCCTTCAGCGCGGCCGTATCGCGAATGGCGACATAGGCCGCGGGATCGATCTTGCGCGCCGTCGCCTGCTCCAGCCGCAGCGCGGAGAGCAGGGAAGGCGTATCGCCCTGCGGTGGGGCATCCTCGGGCCTGACCGGTGCTGCAGGCTTCGCGGCGCCGTTCGGCGTCGCCGCCGGTCTTGAGGCAGTCGGCGTGCCGGCGCCGACATCGGGACCATGTGCGGTGTCGGCGCGCTCGATGGTGACACTGGAAGCCTGGACGTCGCCGATCTCGGTTGCAGTCGCTTCCGCGACGCGGCGTGTCAGCGTGGTGAACTCCATCGTCTTCAGGAAGCCGATCAGCTTCGGCCCGTCCGGGGCATGCAGCACAAGGTCGTCCAGCCCCTCCTTGAGCGGCACGTCGTTCTTCAACGTCACCAGCTCGCGCGAGATGCGCGCCTTGTCGGCATTGGCGATGATCGATTCGCGCCGCTTTTCCTGCTTGATCTCGCCGGCGCGCGCCAGCAGGCCGTCAAGGTCTCCGAACTGCTCCAGAAGTTGCGCCGCGGTCTTCGGGCCGATGCCGGGCACGCCGGGCACGTTGTCGACGGAGTCGCCGGTCAGCGCCTGCAGGTCGATCATCTTTTCCGGCGGCACGCCCCATTTCTCGATCACCTCGGGAATGCCGATCTGGCGATCCTTCATCGGGTCGTACATGCCGACCGTCGGGCCGACCAATTGCATCAGGTCCTTGTCGGAGGAGATGATGGTGGTGTCGGCGCCGACCTCGCAGGCTAGGCGGCAATAGGTGGCGATGATGTCGTCAGCCTCGAAGCCTTCCATCTCGATGCAGGGCAGGTTGAAGGCCACGGTCGCCTGGCGGATCAGGCCGAATTGCGGGATCAGGTCTTCCGGCGGCGCCGAGCGGTTGGCCTTGTATTCGGGATAAAGTTCGCTGCGAAAGGTCTTCGCCGAATAGTCGAAGATGACGGCAAAATGGGTCGGCACGATGCCCACGTTCGTGTTGCGGGCGTCCTGCATCAGCTTCCATACCATGTTGCAGAAGCCGAGCACGGCGCTGGTGGGCAGGCCGTCGGATTTGCGGTTGAGCGGCGGCAGCGCGTGGTAGGCGCGGAAAATGTAGCCGGAGCCGTCGACAAGAAAGAGATGATCGCCTTTTTTCATGCCGGCAGGGATAGCGCGGCCAAGCTTCGCGGTCCATGCCAAAGGCTGCGCAAACGGCCGGTTCCGGCAACACCCCTGACAGACAGGTCTCGGACAAAATTCAGCCGCTCACGGGCATGTTACAAAAGTGTAATCTTCGTGCCCTTGAATCGCCATTTTCACAGACCCAAATAGCTGTCATCGGCAATTTTCGCCGAAGTCCGGAGTAAGGCCCGTCCCCCGCCTATCCCGGGCAACTGCGGCAGCCTATCCCCCTCTCCGGGCTGCCGCAACGTTTCGAGTAAAGACCGCCGTGGTTCCCCCTCCACCACGGCGGTTCTTTTTTGTCTCCTAGCCCGCGTGTTACCGACGCCGGAACGCGTGGTCCAACGATCGCGGCTTTGCGTTTTCTGCTCGCCCCTTTAGGGTCGGGCCAGAATCGAAAGGCTGAAGAAATGTCCAGACTCTCCCCCGTCCTTGACCGTCTCGACCAGAACCTCGATCAGAGCCTGGAGCGGCTTTTCGGCTTGCTTGGTATCAAGTCGATCTCCACCGACCCGGCCTTTGCCGCCGATTGCCGCAAGGGCGCCGAATGGCTGGCGGCCGAGCTCAAGCTGATCGGCTTCGACGCCAGCGTGCGCGACACGCCCGGCCACCCGATGGTGGTGGCGCATCACGAAGGACCGGCCGGCGCGCCGCATGTGCTGTTCTACGGCCACTACGACGTGCAGCCGGTCGATCCGATCGAGCTGTGGGAAACGGATCCATTCGCGCCGTCGATCAAGGAGGTCCAGCCCGGACGCAAGGTGATCGCCGGGCGCGGCTCGGCGGACGACAAGGGTCAGCTGATGACCTTCGTCGAGGCCTGCCGCGCCTGGAGGCAGGTGCACGGCAATCTGCCCTGCCGCGTCACGATCCTGTTCGAGGGCGAGGAAGAGTCCGGCTCGCCGTCGCTCAAGCCTTTCCTCGAGGCCAACGCCGCCGAGCTGAAAGCGGATTTCGCGCTGGTCTGCGACACCAGCATGTGGAACCGCGAGACGCCGTCGATCTGCGTGTCCCTACGCGGCATGGTCGGCGAGGAAGTCACCGTCAAGGCAGCCAGCCGCGACCTGCATTCAGGCCTCTATGGCGGCCCGGCCGCCAATCCGATCCGGATCCTGACCAAAATTCTCGCCGACATTCATGATCAAGACGGCCGCATCACCATCCCGGGCTTCTATGACGGCGTCGAAGAGACGCCCTCGCAGGTGCTGAAATCCTGGGAGGGGCTCGGCGAGACCGCCGAGACCTTCCTCGGACCGGTCGGGCTTTCCATTCCCGCCGGCGAAAAGGGCCGCTCCGTGCTCGAACTCACCTGGGCGCGGCCAACGGCCGAGTTCAACGGCATCATCGGCGGCTATACCGGCAAGGGCTTCAAGACGGTGATCGCGGCGGAAGCATCGGCGAAAGTGTCGTTCCGGCTCGTCCACAAGCAGGATCCGAAAAAAATCCGCGCCGCCTTCCAGGCTTTCGTGCGCGATCGGATTCCCGGCGACTGCTCCGTCGAATTCCATCCGCATGGCGGCTCGCCGGCGATCCAGCTTTCCTACGACTCGCCGTTCCTGGCCAAGGCCAAGGATGCGCTCTCCGACGAATGGGAAAAGCAGGCCGTCGCCACCGGCGGCGGCGGCTCCATCCCCGTAGTCGGCGATTTCCAGACCTATCTCGGCATGGAATCGCTGCTGGTCGGCTTCGGCCTCGATGACGACCGCATCCATTCGCCCAACGAGAAGTACGAGCTCACCTCCTTCCACAAGGGGCAGCGTTCCTGGGCGCGCATTCTCGATGCTCTGACACGCTGAGGTGAACCCGCGGCGACCGCGAAAATCAACTTTCTGTTGATTTTTTTCCGGATCGCGGCAAGGACGGGCGTGATAGCGCAATGCGCGGCGCCTTCGCGTCCAAAAACGGGTGCGCCGCTGGCCGCGATCCGGAGAAGAGAATGACCGACATCCGTTTCCACAAGAACGATCTGCCGGACCTTTCCCGCTACAATGTCGGTGCGGTCGCCATCGACACGGAAACGCTGGGCTTGAACCCGCATCGTGACCGGCTCTGCGTGGTTCAGATCTCGCCCGGCGACGGCAGCGCCGACGTCATCCAGATCGCGCCGGGCCAGAAGGAGGCGCCCAACCTTGTCAGCCTTCTCAGGAACGACGCCGTGGTGAAGCTGTTTCACTACGGCCGTTTCGACATTGCCGTCCTTTATCACGCTTTCGGCGTCATGGCCGAACCGGTTTTCTGCACAAAGATCGCCTCGCGGCTGACCCGTACCTACACCGACCGCCACGGGCTGAAGGATATATGCAACGAACTGCTCGGTATCGGCCTCTCCAAGGCGCAGCAATCGTCGGACTGGGCGGCGGAAACACTGTCGCCCGAGCAGCTCGAATATGCCGCCTCCGACGTGCTTTACCTGCACCGGCTGCGCGAGGTGCTGGCCGCACGGCTTGCGCGCGAGGGTCGCACTAAGGAGGCCGAAGCCTGCTTCCGCTTCCTGCCGACGCGCGCCAAGCTCGATCTGATGGGCTGGGCGGAAGAGGATATCTTCGCGCATAGCTGACGACCCGGCGCGTCGAGCGACGTTCCTGCCGGTCCATTGTCGGCGTGAGATGGGGAGGGATTGAATGGCAGAGCGCAAACCGATAGCGAGCGCGCCGAAGGACGGCTCGCAGGTCACGATCCTGTGGAACGACGAGCACGGCGTGGTCAACGAATCCGTCGGGCAATACCGCGACGGCGGCTGG
Organism: Mesorhizobium sp. M1A.F.Ca.IN.022.06.1.1; assembly: GCF_003952605.1. Lineage (NCBI taxonomy): Bacteria > Pseudomonadati > Pseudomonadota > Alphaproteobacteria > Hyphomicrobiales > Phyllobacteriaceae > Mesorhizobium > Mesorhizobium sp. M1A.F.Ca.IN.022.06.1.1. The sequence goes on from NZ_CP034455.1 coordinate 3,964,786, forward strand.
TGGGTCTACACCGACAGCAACACCCAGAAAAAAGTCGAGCCGACCAGTTGGCGGCCTGCATCGGCCAATGATGACAGCGACCAGTGAGCGACCGCCGCAGGGCCTCGAAGCAGGCGCGAGACTCGGCAGCAAGAAGGGGGCGAGATGAGACAGAACATGCTCTACCTCATCATCGGCGCGTTGGTCGTCGTGGTCATCGCGCTTGGCATCTACATCTACCGCGAGCAGACCAGGCCGAAGGGCGTGGAGCTCAAGATCGACGACAAGGGCATTTCGATCCAGCAGAATTGATCTCACCACGTCCGCATCTCGCGAACTTGACCGGTCGGCTCCTGATAGCACCTATTGCATTCGGGTCCGCTCGCTGGGGCGGTGGTGTTTTTTGATATGATTCCCCGGATCGATTTCGTGGCCACCGGTGCCGTGAACGATGCGCTCGCCGCGATCGGGCGGACCGAGGACCTGCGCTTTTCGCCCGACAACCGCTTGCTTGCCGTCGCCGGATATGGACGCAGGCGATGTCTGATGCTGCGCATCGACATAGAGCCGACGGCCGGTGCAGCGAGGATCGTTATCCGCGATTTCGTGGAGCTCAGATCGGAAAGCATGGGCGAGGTGCATGGCCTCGATTTCATCGACAACAGGACTTTTGTGGTCGCCAATCGCGATGGGCTGGTTGCGGTCTTCGCCCTGCCGCAAGGCGATCCGGCCGGACAAGGGCACGAAATCTCGCCACTTCGCGTGATCAAAGGCAGCCGATTTTGCAGATTGAGAACGCCCGGCTCAGTCGCCGTCAGGCGTGAGTCGCATGGCCGGCTCAGCCTGCTGGTCTGTAACAACTACACGCATCGGGTGACCCGCCATGTGGTTCACCGGCGATGGGGATACCGCGCCCTGTGGAATCAGGTTCTCCTGGAGCAGGGCCTCGACATCCCGGACGGCATCGCGCTCAGCCATGACGGGCGGTGGGTCGCCGTCAGCAGCCACGGCACCAACGACGTGAAGATCTACGACATGTCGGCGCCGCTTGGCCCTGAAACCCGACCCGCCGGTGTCCTGGAAAATGCCAACTACCCGCATGGCCTGCGCTTCACGCAGGACGGCAGCCACATTCTTGTTGCCGACGCCGGCAGCCCGATGGTTCACGTCTATGCAAGCGACGAAGGCTGGAAGGGGCGCCGCACGCCGTCGCGTTCGGTCGCCGTGCTCGACGACGAAAGCTTTCTGCGCGGCAGGGCCAGCGTCGAGGAGGGTGGGCCGAAGGGCCTGGATATAGACAAGTCGAACAGCGTCGTGGCTGTGACTTGTCAGGAACAGCCGCTGGCTTTCTACGGCCTGTCGTCGATCGTCGGTCGAAAGGCGGCGGAGCCCGAGTTCCGCGTTCTTGGACGTCCAGGATAAGCCTGTGATTTCGGCTCCATATTCTGGCGACGGCTTGAAGAATGACGGGGGCCGCGCGCAGCTCCATCAAATCTTGCCGGCGTGGGCGGCAAACGGATGACGTCCGCGCGGTTCGGCGATATCATGCCGCGTATAGGGAGTTTTGGGGCCGACCAACCTAGCCTCTAGGAGGTTGCCATGAAGCACCAAACACTGGACCAGCTGCACGCCGTTGCTGAGGTCCGCACCGCCAAACCCGTCATGAGCCGAACCCAGCGCCTCGCACGTTGGGCGGAGCTTCTCGAACGTGAGCCAAACCGGCTCCTGACCGCGCTGATCGGCACTGAATATCGTGCCCCGCGGGAACGCAATGTCATGCGGGGCGCCGGCTCGCCCATATCCGTCGCCCTGGAAGACCCCGTTCTGCACGACGAGGGTTTGAAGAACGACACCTACGGCGAAGCAAAACGCTTCTTCGAGCTGACCGACTATCAGCTGCACGAGATCGTCTGCTACTGCCATGTCGGCGATGTCATGCGGGCATCGAGAGCTGCGCTCTCGGTCCGTGCCGTGCTCGACTAGTCCGAGCCGACTCGCCCGCCTATGCAAACGCTGGAGCGCGGCCGGAATCCCACGCCGATCGCGCTCCGTCAGGTGGCCGCTTACCAAACATTTGATTTTCAATCACTTCGATTTTTCCCCACTTAACGCGCCTTTAAACCGCCGCATCTACTCTGCAACCCGAGCGCCATCGGCATCGGGGACAGCAAGCACAGCGCAATGGCGAACCGCAGAGACAGTCGCATCGAACCGAGCTTCGAGGGCTCGCCGCGGGCGAAATCCTCCGACGGCTTTTCGGTCAGCGAGGAGGATCGCGTCGTGCCGGCAAATCGCAAATCCGCAGCGAAACGCAAATCCGCCAAGGCGAAATCGCGCGGCCGGGGGCGCGATCGCAGCCAGCGCGGGCTGTTTTCCGTCTTCGGCCGCCTGCTCTACTGGTGCTTCGTTTTCTGCATCTGGGGCGGCATCGCGGTGGCCGGCGTCGTCGTCTACTACGGCGCCAAGATGCCGGCGGCGACCACATGGTCGATCCCCGACCGCGCGCCCAACATCAAGATCGTCTCGGTCGACGGGCAACTCATCGCAAATCGCGGCATGAGCGGCGGCGAGGCCGTCGGCCTCAATGAAATGTCGCCCTATATTCCCGAGGCCGTCGTCGCCATCGAGGACCGGCGGTTCTATTCGCATTTCGGCATCGACCCGATCGGTCTGACGCGCGCCATGGTCACCAACGTCCTTGGCGGTCATTTCTCGCAGGGCGGCTCGACGCTGACGCAGCAGCTGGCCAAGAACCTGTTCCTGACGCCGGATCGCACGCTGGAGCGCAAGGTGCAGGAAGTGCTGCTGGCGCTGTGGCTGGAGCACAAGCACAGCAAGGACCAGATCCTCGAAATGTATCTCAACCGGGTCTATTTCGGGTCCGGCGCCTATGGCGTGGAGGCCGCCTCGCGGCGGTACTTCGGCAAGAGCGCGCGCGATGTCACGCTTTCCGAGGCAGCGCTTCTGGCCGGTTTGCTCAAGGCGCCGTCGCGGCTTTCGCCGGCGCGCGATCCCAAGGCGGCGGAAGAACGCGCACAGCTCGTGCTCGCCTCCATGCGCGAGGAAGGCAAGATCGGCGACAAGGAATACAAAATGGCGCTGAGCGCGCCGGCGACGCGCTCGCCCTCCTACTGGACCGGCTCGGAGAATTATGTCGCCGACACGGTCATGGAGGAACTTCCCGACCTGATCGGCGACGTGCGCGGCGACATCGTCATCGACACCACCGTGGATCTGACGCTGCAGAAGCTCGCCGAGCAGTCGATCCGCCGGCTGATCGACGAGAGCGGCAGAAAGCTCAACGTCACCCAGGGCGCGTTGGTGTCGATCGATGATTCCGGCGCCGTTCGCGCCATGGTCGGCGGTTACGACTATTCGACCAGCCAGTTCGACCGCGCCTCGGAAGCGCGGCGCCAGCCGGGATCGGCCTTCAAGCCTTTCGTCTACATGGCGGCGCTGGAAGCAGGCCGCACACCGGACAGCGTGCGCAACGACGCCCCGATCAGAATAGGCAAATGGACGCCGGAGAACTATGGCGGCAAATATTATGGCAAGGTGACGCTGGCCACCGCACTGGCGAAGTCGCTGAACTCGGTGGCGGCGCAACTCACCATGGAGGTCGGCCCCGACGCTGTGGTTGAGGCCGCGCACCGCATGGGCATCCAATCCGACCTGCAGTCGAACACCTCGATCGCGCTCGGCACCTCGGAAGTGACGCCGCTGGAACTGACCGCCGCCTATGTGCCTTTCGCCAATGGCGGCTACAAGCCGGATATCCATTTCATCCAGCGCGTCACCACGGCTAGCGGCAAGGTGCTCTACGAAAACAATGGCGGCAGCGCGCCGCGCGTCCTCAAGGCCGACATCGTCGGCATGATGAACTCTATGATGACGGGCACGGTCGAGGTCGGCACCGCCAAGAAGGCGGCCTTCAACTGGCCCTCGGCCGGCAAGACCGGCACCAGCCAGAATTCACGCGACGCCTGGTTCGTCGGCTATACCGCCAACCTCACGACGGGTGTGTGGTTCGGCAATGACGACGGCAGCCCGATGAAGAAGGTGACCGGCGGCGCCTTGCCGGCGCAGGCCTGGCACGAATTCATGGTCGCCGCGCATGAAGGCTTGCCGGTCAGGCCGTTGCCCGGCACGTGGAAATCGACGCCGCCCGATACGGTTGTGCCGGACGAGATACCCTCGGCGGACAACTCGCAGCCGGCGCCGCCCGCGCCCGTCGGCCAGTCGAGCCCTGTCGCCCAGGCGCCCGCACGGCAGGCGCGTCCAGCCCAGACGGTCGATGCCGATGGCTTCGATATGCCGAGCGACGGCGGTACCACCGCCTCGGTCGGGCATCCGGTGCCGCCCGGCGATGTCGGCGGCCCGAAGAAAAGGCGGCAGACGTCGATTCTCGACATCCTCAGCGGCGGTTGAGCGGCAACTCGCCTCTCGCAATGGCTGGCGCCTTCGGCTACATGTCCGGCCGGAGATCAAGCCATGGCCGAAATCGACAGCAGAAAAACCATCGTGCTCACCGGCGCCAGCCGCGGCATCGGCCATGCGACGGTGAAACGCTTTTCACGCGAGGGCTGGCGCGTCATCACCTGCTCGCGACAGGCCTTTGCCGAGGACTGTCCATGGCCGGCGGGTCCCGAAGACCACATCAAGGTCGACCTTGCCGACCAGGAGGATGTCGGCATTGCCGTCTCGGAAATCCGCCACCGGCTGGAGGCGCATGGCGGGCAGTTGCACGCGCTGGTCAACAATGCTGGCATCTCGCCGAAGCTCAAGGACGGCGGCCGGATGAACTCGATCGAGACGCCGATGCATGTCTGGCGCGACGTGTTCCAGGTCAATTTCTTCGCCCCGATCATGCTGGCGAGAGGGCTGTTCAAGGAACTCGCCGCCGCCAAGGGCTCAATCGTCAACGTCACCTCGATCGCCAGCACGCGCGTGCATCCATTTGCCGGCACGGCCTATGCGACGTCGAAGGCGGCGCTGGGTTCTCTGACGCGCGAGATGGCGCATGACTTCGGGCCGCACGGCATCCGCGTCAATGCGATCGCGCCGGGCGAGATCGACACGGCGATCCTGTCGCCCGGCACCGACAAGATGGTCGAGACGATCCCGCTGAGAAGGCTGGGCGCCACGTCGGAAGTGGCCGACATCATCTTTTTCCTGTGTTCGGGCCAGGCGTCCTACGTGACCGGCTCGGAAATCCACATCAATGGCGGCCAGCACGTGTGACTTCCATCTCAGCGACATCGCTTCCGTTATTCGTTTCCTGATCCGCTTGGTTTGTGCAGACGAGCGTCAGGCAGGCCGCGGCCTGATCTCGACAGCGGCGTCGTCCAGCCGAGCGGGTGACATGCCGGTAACCGCCTCGACAATGCCGCGTGCTATTTCGCGCTCGCCCATGATCACGGTGTCGGCGCCGAGAGCCTTGAGATGCTCGACCTCGGCATCGGAATGGGCGCGCGCAATGACGCTGATGCCGGGATTGACCGCGCGCGCCCGCAGCACCACCTGTCCCGCCTCGAAGGCGTTGGGGATGGCGAGGATCAGCCGTTTGGCGCCTTCCGGATTGGTTGCCGCGAAGACGTCCGCATTGGCGGCATTGCCGGCCACCGTTTCGACGCCGTCGGCCCTCAGCTTCGCCAGCGTCTTGTCGGCATCCTCGACGACCAGGAAGGGCAGGGCGGCTTGTTTCAGCGCGGCACCCACGAGGCTGCCGACACGTCCATAGCCGATCAGGATGGAATGGTCGGTGAGTCCCGTTCGCGGCGGCAGACCATTCTCGCTTTCAGACACTGCCGCCGCCGAGGCCACCTGGCCGGGCTCGGTCGCCGGGCCGATCGGCCTTGATTCCTCGGGCTCTGCCGTTTTGCCGGCGCGCTTTTCCAGCCACGGCTTCATCCTGTCGACGATCAGGAACATCAGCGGGTTGAGCAGGATCGACAGGATGGCGCCGGCCAGAATGAGGTCGCGGCCCTGTTCGGGCAGAAGCTTCAACCCGACGCCGAGCTCGGCCAGGATGAAGGAGAATTCGCCGATCTGGGCAAGGCTGGCCGAGATAATCAGCGCGGTCGCGACCGGATAGCGGAAGGCGATGACGATGACGAAAGCGGCGAGCGATTTGCCGATGAGGATGATGGCTAAGGTCGCCAGGATCGGCAGGCCGTTGCTGACCAGGCTGAACGGATCGAACAGCATGCCGACGGAAACGAAGAACAGCACGGAAAAAGCGTCGCGCAGCGGCAGCGATTCTTCCGCCGCCCGGTGGCTGAGCTCGGACTCGCTCATGACCATGCCGGCGAAGAAGGCGCCGAGCGCCAGCGAGACGCCGAACAGCTTCGCCGCGCCGAAGGCGACGCCGAGCGCGATGGCAAGCACCGAGAGCCGGAACAGCTCGCGTGAGCCGGTATGGGCAACATAGTGCAGGATCCAGGGGATGACCCTGCGGCCTACGACCAGCATGACGACGACGAAGGCGACGACCTTGGCCAGCGTTATGCCGACCACGCCCCATATGCCGTGGCTGGCGGGCAGCGAAAGCAGGCTCGCATGGTCGTCGGCCTGCGGCTGGCCGCCAAGCACGCCGGCGAGCGCCGGCAAAAGCACCAGCGCCAGCACCATGGCCAAATCCTCGACGATCAGCCAGCCGACGGCGATGCGGCCGCGCTCGGTCTCGATCAGCCGCCGCTCCTGCATGGCGCGCAGCAGGACGACGGTCGAGGCGACGGAGAGCGCGAGGCCGAAGACAAGGCCGGCGCCGAGCGACCAGCCAAGCAGCCAAGCGAGGCCGACGCCGAGCAGCGTGGCAAAGCCGATCTGCACGACGGCGCCGGGCACGGCGATTGCGCGGACCGACAAAAGATCCTTCAGCGAGAAATGCAGGCCGACGCCGAACATCAGCAGGATGACGCCAATCTCGGCGAGCTCGTTGGCAAGGCTGGCGTCGGCGACGAAGCCCGGCGTGTTCGGCCCGACCAGCACGCCAGCCACGAGATAGCCGACCAGCGGCGGGATGCGGAATCGGTTGGCCAATGCTCCGAAAACGAAGGCAAGCCCCAAACCGGCGACGATGGTGGCGATCAGGGGCGTGTCATGCGGCATTGTCTATGGAGCGCCTTTCGAGAATTCACGATGTCGATAAGCGCCGCCCGAGGGCCGCCGCCCCTTCGCAATATGGTCGGGGGAGGGCGGTGACGCAACCACCGCTACACGGAAATCGGCGCCGCGATCGGGCGCCGGATGAGAAAATCAGAGCGAGCCGCCATGAGGGGGCCACGGCATCAATCCCCTGCACTGTGCGTTCCTGCGTGCCGCTCAGGCCGCTTTGAGCAGATTCTCGATGTCGAAGACGGTATGATTGGTCAGCGTCTTGGGGATTTCGGCCTGCACTTTTTCACTGACTTCCTTGTGCAGCTTCTGACGCATCTCGCCGAGCACCTGCGGCGGCGCGATCAGCACGAGCTGGTCGAACTCACCCCGATGTGCAAGCTTGTAGAGCCGATCGGCAATATCGCTTGCGAAACGTTCCTTGCCGAGGCGATGCCAGTCGGTTTCTTCGATCGCGCTGCGTGGCCCTTCGGCATACCGGCCCGGTTTATCGGTGCCTTGCTCCCTGGTGGCGGGATTTTCCTGCTCCATCTCCTGAACCACCTCGAGGTTCGGAAACTTGCTGTCGCCTTCATTGCGGAGGAAAAGCGCCTTCTCGCCGTCGGCCACGACCACCCAGAGACCGCGTTTAAGCTTGATGTTCATGATTTTCCTCCTTGCCTTGAGCACAAATCGAGCCCCGCGAGAGCGGCTCGACCGACGGGATGGATCGTTAGCGAAACGTGCCGCCGAGCATGATAGTTCCGGATCAACTAACGACTGCAGGATGTGCTGCAAGCGGCAGCGATCTCACCCACCAGCAAGACGCTTCTTAATTTACTTAATTGGTAGAATTTAGAAAAAACCGTTTTGCCGTGTCGGCTGCACGGCGCTAAAAACTCTGCCGGATCAGTAGCTCTCGGAGAGGTGCCCGACCACCTCAAGCTCCGACGTAGAATTTTTTTCTCCTGCCTTTCGCGGCTGCGAAAAAGCGATTGCCTGCCATCAAGGGATGCGCGAGTGCTTGCCTTCTGGTTTTTCCCAGGCCCGCATAAAACTGCCAGACTGTTCTCGTACTGTTTATCGCCATGTCGCCAGCCAATGCCAAGCTCAACGCCTTCCCCGTCTTCCTGCGGGTCGACGGCGAAGCCGTGGCCATCGTCGGCAACGGCGAGGAGGCACTGGCCAAGGCCAGGCTGCTTGCTCAGTCAAACGCGACGCTGCGCATCATTGCGGACAATGCCGATCCCGAGCTTCTGAATTTCATTGCAACCGCCGGCGCTGTCCACGTCGATGTCGCCTACGATGCCGCGCACCTCGAGGACGCGGCCATGGTGTTTGCCGCCAGCGGCGACGAGGCGCTCGACCGCCGCGTGGTCGAAGACGCCCGCCGGCTGGGCATTCCGGTCAACGCCGTCGACCGGCCTGAGCTCTGCGATTTCTTCACACCGGCGCTGGTCAACCGCGCGCCGGTCGCCATCGCCATCGGCACCGAGGGCGCCGGCCCTGTGCTGGCGCAGCTGCTGCGGGTGCGCATCGATCGCATGCTGTCGCCGTCGCTTGGCCGGCTGGCAGCCTTGGCGTCGTCGTTTCGCACTGCTGCCGAGCGGCTGCCGAAGGGCAATCGCCGCCGCCAGTTCTGGAGCGATTTCTTCGCCGGCCTCCCGGCCAAGGCGGTTGAAGCCGGAGAGTTCGCCAGGGCGCATAGTGCTGCGCTCGAACTTCTGACTTCGGACGCGCCGACCGCAGGTCACATCGCTCTGGTCGGCGCCGGCCCGGGCGCGGAGGATCTTTTGACGCTGCGCGCCCACCGCCTGCTGATGGAGGCCGACGCGATCGTCTATGACGCGCTGGTGCCGGAAGCGATCGTCGCCATGGGGCGCCGCGATGCCGAGCGCTTGCCTGTCGGCAAGCGCAAGGGCTGCCATTCCAAGAGCCAGGAAGAAATCAACGCTCTGCTCATCGAGCTTGGCCGCGCCGGCAAGCGCGTGGTGCGGCTGAAATCAGGCGATCCGCTTGTGTTCGGGCGGGCGGGCGAGGAAATGGCAGCACTTCGCGAGGCCGGCATCGCCTATGAGGTGGTTCCGGGCGTGACCGCCGCCTTCGCCGCGGCCGCCGATTTCGAATTGCCGCTGACGCTGCGCGGCGTGACGTCCTCGATGGTGTTCACCACCGGGCATGACCTCAAGGGCAACTCACTGCCCGATTGGGCAAAGCTTGCCATTTCCGGCGCCACCGTCGCCGTCTATATGGGCCGCTCGGTTGCAGCCGAAGTCGCCGGCCGGCTGATCGAAGCCGGGCTGTCGCCCGATACCGCCGTCGCCGTGGTGGAGAATGCCAGCCTTGGCAATCGCCGCCGCTTCCACGGCACGCTCGCCGACCTGCCGTCGCTGGAAGCGCGCGCCGATCTTACCGGTCCGGTCATGACCATCATCGGCGACGCGGTCGCCGGCGCCAATTTCGAACAATCCGAGCCGCTTGCGGCGCACACGCGTGAAGATACGGCCGGCGTAGCGGCCGAAGGAGTTGAGCAATGAAGGTTCTGACCGCGAACAGGCTCTCGGACGGTATCGCCGTCTGGTACGCCGATGGCGGCTGGGCGGAGACCGTCACTCGTGCCGACATCGCCCATGACAAGGCGGCGGAGGATCGGCTCGAGGCCATCGGCGCCGCGGCCGCTGCCAACAACGAAGTCGTCGACGTCAACCTGATCGATGTGACCGTGATCAACGGCGCGGTCGAGCCGGTGCGGCTGCGCGAGAAGATCCGCGCCGCGGGCCCCACCATCCGCACCGACCTCGGCAAGCAGGCGAGCCCGGCTCCGGCACGGGCGGCATAGACACAAGAAAGCGGGCGGACGCGCCCTGAAAGACGAAGCATGTACCGTTACGACGAGTTCGACCAGGATTTCGTAAAGGCCCGCGTCGCCGAGTTCAGCGACCAGGTGCAGCGCCGGCTTGCCGGCGAGATCACCGAGGACCAGTTCCGGCCGCTCCGGCTGATGAACGGCGTCTATTTGCAGCTGCACGCCTATATGCTGCGTATCGCCGTGCCCTACGGCACGCTGAACAGCAGGCAATTGCGCATGCTCGGCCACATCGCCCGCAAATACGACAAGGGCTACGGCCACTTCACCACGCGCCAGAACATCCAGTTCAACTGGCCGGCGCTGTCCGACATCCCGGCGATCCTTGCTGATCTGGCGAGCGTCGAGATGCATGCCATCCAGACCAGCGGTAACTGCATCCGCAACGTCACCGCGGACCATTTCGCCGGCGCGGCCGCCGACGAGGTTGCCGATCCGCGTCCCTATGCGGAGATCCTGCGCCAGTGGTCGTCGGTGCATCCGGAGTTCTCGTACCTGCCGCGCAAGTTCAAGATCGCGGTGACCGGCGCCGAGCGTGATCGCGCCGCCATCCAGACGCACGACATCGGGCTGCATCTGAAGAAGAACGCGGCCGGCGAACTGGGCTTTGCCGTCTATGTCGGTGGCGGCCAGGGCCGCACGCCGATGGTCGCCAAGAAGATCCGCGACTTCCTGCCGGAAGCCGAGCTGTTGTCCTACTGCACGGCGATCCTGCGCGTTTACAACCTCTATGGCCGCCGCGACAACAAGTACAAGGCGCGTATCAAGATCCTCGTCCACGAGACCGGGGTCGAGGAGATAACCCGCCAGATCGAGGCCGAATGGCAGGAGTTGAAGGACGCGGAGCTGAAGCTGCCGGACGCCGACATCCAGGCGATCAATGCTTATTTCGCGCCGCCGGCATTGCCTGACCGGCCGGAAGGCGACGCGCAGGTGAACGAGGCGCGGCTCGATTCCAAGAGTTTTTCGGAGTGGCTCGACCAGAATGTCATAACGCATCGCCACCCCGACTATGCGGCGGTGACGATCTCGCTTAAGGGCATCGGCGAGGTGCCCGGTGACGCCTCCGACAGCCAGATGGAGGCGGTTGCCGACATCGCCGAGAAATACGCCTTCGACGAGCTGCGCGTCAGTCACGAGCAGAACCTGATCCTGCCGCATGTGGCGCGCGCCGACCTCAAGGCCGTCTATGACGCGCTGGTCGAGATCGGCTTGGCGACGGCCAATTCCAACCTGATCAGCGACATCATCTCTTGCCCCGGCCTCGACTATTGCGCGCTTGCCACGGCGCGTTCGATTCCGGTCGCGCAGGAAATCTCGCGCCGCTTCGCCTCGCTGGAGCGGCAGCGCGAGATCGGTGAGTTGAAGCTGAAGATCTCCGGCTGCATCAACGCCTGCGGCCACCACCATGTCGGCCATATCGGCATTCTCGGCGTGGAGAAGAAGGGCTCCGAGCTCTACCAGGTCACGCTCGGCGGCTCGGCCGACGAGAACACGTCGGTCGGCGAGATCATCGGCCGCGGTTTCTCTTCGGAAGAAATCACCGATGCCATCGAGCAGATCGTCGACACCTATCTCGGCCTTCGGCTCAATCCCAGTGAACGTTTTATCGACGCCTACCGCCGTGTCGGTCCCGCGCCGTTCAAGGAGGCGCTCTATGCTGGCGAAACCAAGGCCGCTTGACCGGATCGGCGGCGTCGAGGCCGGCGTTGCCGCGGAAGCGGCGGGGCTCGACGCGCTGCTCGGCCATCTGAAGCCGATCGAGATCATCGAGCGCTCGGCGCGTGAATTTTTCCGCGGCGAGGTTGCCGCCGTGTCGTCCTTCGGCGCCGATTCGGCAGTCCTCCTGCACATGATTGCCGAGATCGACCGCTCGCTGCCGGTGATCTTTCTCGACACCGGCAAGCATTTCGAGGAGACGCTGGGCTACCGCGACGCGCTGGTCGCCGATTTCGGCCTGACCGATGTGAGAGTGATCAAGCCGGACGAAGCGGCGCTCGAACGCGTCGATCCGACCGGCAGGCTGCATGAGACCGATACCGACGCCTGTTGCAACCTGCGCAAGGTCGAGCCGCTGGCGCGTGGCGTCGAGCCGTTCCGCGCCTGGTTCACCGGGCGCAAGCGCTTCCAGGCTTCGACGCGCGCGGCACTCCCGGTCTTCGAGGCCGTCGGCTCGCGCATCCGCATCAATCCGCTCGCGCATTGGACGACATCCGACCAGGCCGACTACATGCGCGCGCATGCGCTGCGCGAAAACCCGCTGGTCGCCTATGGCTATCTGTCGATCGGCTGCTTCCCCTGCACGCAGCCGGTACAGCCAGGCGAGGATGCGCGCAGCGGCCGCTGGGCGGGGCACGCCAAGACCGAGTGCGGCATCCATCTGTCGGGGCTGGAGAAGTCGCTGACCGACGCATCACTTTAAGGACAGCCGCTACTCAGGTGAGGCCGGCCTGCAAATGGCGGGTTCCTGCGCTTTCGGAGCTCGCGTAGTTGAAGTACGCTCCGCTCCCGTTCTCGAAAGCCACCATTTTCGACTCCGGGCCGACCTGAACAGCGACATATCCTTTCATTCTTAGGGCATTAGGATCTTAGGGCATTAGGAATTTTGATGACTGAGCCGACCAAATCGGAAACCCGCCTCTGGACCCCGAACGGTTTCCGCGAGGACGAATGGACCCATGCCGAGAGCGCCGAAGCGCTTGCCGGCAATGGCCGCTTCATCCTCCCGTTGCAGGCCTTTCTCGGGCTCGATGACGATATCCGCAGGTCGGCCAAGGAGCGCCTCGGCGTGCTCCTGCTCCCCGGCGACGAGCTCGACAAGATCGTCGGCCTGCTCGACCAGCTGTCGCTGGTGGCGCTTGCCTTCCCGGCCTTCAACGACGGCCGCTCCTTCTCCAAGGGCGAATTGCTGCGCACCCGGCATAACTTCAAAGGCGCGGTGCGCGCCACGGGCCAGGTCCTGGTCGATCAATTGCCGCATATGCTGCGGCTCGGCTTCGACGAGTTCGAGGTCTCCAATCCGGTGCTGTTGAAGCGGCTGGAGGAAGGGCGCACAGGAGGCTTGCCAGTCTATTACCAGCCGGCGGTAGAGCCGGAAGCCAAGGGCCCGAAATATTCCTGGCGGCGCAAACGCCCGGGCTGAGCCGTCCCCGCGCTGACCGCCGAAGGCAGCCATCCGGTAAACCAAGGGAGCCTGCAGCTTTGGTCTGACCAAGCACCTTGCTTTTGACGTCTTGGCGCGGTCGGTTCAGTTCTACGCGCCTCTTTGCAACAATCTGGTCAGACCACTTCTGCGAATTTCACTTTCTCTTTTGCCGTCTTGCCCTTAGGATACGGTGATTATTTCGCGCTCCGAAATAAACAGCCGGCAAAGGAGGAAACGGCATGGCAGGCAAGAAGATACTGATGCTCGTTGGCGAGTTCAGCGAAGAATACGAGATTTTCGTTTTTGAGCAGGCGATGCATGCGGTCGGCCACACAGTCCATGTCGTCTGCCCGGACAAGAAGGCCGGCGACGTGCTCAAGACCTCGCTGCACGACTTCGAGGGCCATCAGACCTATACGGAAAAGCTCGGCCACGACTATATCCTCAACAAGACATTCGCCGAGGTGAATCCCGCCGATTACGACGCGGTCTACGCTGCGGGCGGACGCGGGCCGGAATATATTCGCATCGACAAGCGCGTGCAGGCGCTGGTCAGGCATTTCCACGAGACCGGCAAGCCGATCTTCACCATCTGCCACGGTGTGCAAATCCTGATCGCGGTCGACGGCGTGGTGCGCGGCAGGGAGGTGGCGGCGCTGCAGTATTGCGAGCCCGAAGTGACGCTTGCCGGGGGCACCTATATCGACGTGTCGCCGACCGGCGCGCATGTCGACGGCAATCTGGTTTCGGCAAAGGGATGGCCCGGCCTTGCGTCGTTCATGCGGGAGTGCCTCAAGGTGCTTGGCACCGAGATCCGTCATGGCGAGGCTCTGATGCGCGACGAGCGCAGAGCCGCATAGCTCCTCAGCGCCTTACGCTGTGGAACTGGGGAAGGGCGGTCTAGTGCTGCCGCTGGCCGTCCGCCTTGTCCGTCTCGGCGCCGTCCAGGCGGTCAAGCAGATCCGTGAACTGCTTGGGCACTTCTTTTTCCAGGCGAAATGCCGGAAGCGTGCGCAGAAGGCGCTTGGTCGCTTCGGTGCCAACCTGTCGCCTGATATCGTCGGCGAGCTTGGCGCGCCTTTCGCCGATGTTGCCCTTCATGGTCCCAAAATCCTGTGTCGGCTTCGAAACTCTCGCAGCCCGGCAATGGTTCCCGCATAGGCCCTTAGTGGCAAGCAAAGCCGTCCGGTACGGTAAAATTTGAATTAATTTGGAACGATCGCGGAAGGGCCGTCATCGGTGCTTGCCCCTTGATTTTTGGCCCCTAAACCTCGATATCGGGCGCAAATCCAAACCAATCCGAATGACGGGAAACGGCGATGAGCGACCAGGCAAAAGACGAACGCGCGCCCGAGGAAATCGAAGCCAACCAGGCTTCCGAGGCCCGGGCTTCCGGCGAACGTGCGGAAGGCGGCGTCGACGGCGACTATGAGGCGCTTGTGCGGTTGCTGAAGGAAAACGAGGAACTGAAGGACCGGGCGCTTCGCGTAGCTGCCGAAATGGAGAATCTGCGGCGCCGTACCGCGCGTGATGTACATGACGCACGCACCTACGCTGTGGCCAATTTCGCGCGCGACATGCTGTCGGTGTCGGACAATTTGCGCCGCGCGCTGGACGCCATTCCGACCGAGGCCAAGGCCTCCGGCGATGCCGGCTTCAAGGCGCTGATCGAGGGCGTCGACCTCACCGAGCGCGCCATGCTGGCGGCGCTGGAGCGGCACGGGGTGAAGAAGCTTGCGCCCGAAGGCGAGAAGTTCGACCCGAACTTCCATCAGGCGATGTTCGAAGTGCCCAACCCCGACGTTCCGGCCGGGACCGTGGTCCAGGTCGTGCAACCCGGCTATTCGATCGGCGAGCGCGTGTTGAGGCCGGCGATGGTCGGCGTCTCCAAGGGCGGCCCAAAGGCCGCCGCCGCCGAAGCGCCGGTCGAGCCGGGTCCGGTGAACGAGCAGGCCGAGAAGGATGCGTGAAGGGAGCCAATAGCGAATAGGGAATAGCGAATAGGGAAGGACGGTACCAACCTCACCGCTTCGTGATATTCACTGTGCACTGACTATTCGCCAATCACTATTCGCTCGCCCATGAATCCCATCGAGCTGCTCGACTATGCCGGCGTCGCCGTCTTCGCGGCGACCGGCGCGCTTGCCGCGTCACGCAAAGAGCTCGATATCATCGGCTTCCTGTTTCTGGCCAGCATCACCGGCATTGGTGGCGGAACGCTGCGCGACGTCATTCTCAACCTGCCGGTGTTCTGGGTCGCCAACAGCGGCTATGTGCTGATCTGCGCCGTGATGGCAGTGCTTGTCTTCTTCAGCGCCCATCGTGTGGAATCCCGCTACAAGCTGCTGCTCTGGCTCGATGCGATCGGACTTGCCGCCTTTGCGGTGATGGGGGCTGCAAAGGGCCTGGCGATCACCGGCTCCCCGGTCGTTTCGGTCATCACCGGGGTGCTCACCGCGACCTTCGGCGGCATATTGCGCGACCTGATCGCAGGCGAGCCTTCCGTGCTGCTCAGGCCCGAAATCTATGTCACCGCGGCGCTTGCGGGTGCAGCGCTCTTCACGGTTGGCGATCTCGTTGGCATGTCGGCCCTGCCGTCCAGCCTGCTCGGTTTTGCGGCGGCCTTCCTGGTGCGGGGCGGGGCGCTCAAATTCGGCTGGTCGTTCCCGGCCTATAAGAGCCGGCCGGGGCGAAGGCCGGAGGATATTCCGTGATAGCAAACAACGAATGGCGAATAGAGAGTAGCGAATGGGCTGTTGTAATCAGCCTACTATCGCTACTTCCTTCGCTATTCGCTATTCGCTATTCGCTATTCGCTATTCGCCAGACTCACGCCGCGAAACGCTGGCCTTCGCCGCCATAGTAGTTGACGTAGCGGGCGCCGATCTCCTTGACCGGCATGACAACGAAAATGTCGACGGTCGAGAATTCGTGGTCGACGACGCAGCCGTCGCCGATGCGGGCGCCGACACGCAGATAGCCTTTGACGAGCGGCGGCATGGCGGCGATCGCGGCCTTGGCATTGACCGCCTCGATCGGCATCAAGTCCATCGAGCAGTAGCGGCCGGCCACCGCCCGGACATCCCAGGCCTGGTCGGTGCGGCAGTGATGGGCAAGGTAGGTAAGCGCCTCCGCATGCGCCGCCGGCACGGTGCCGTGGAAGGAGGCGCAGCCGGTCATCACGCCGATGCCATAGTGGTTGATATAGGCCCAGATGCCCTGCCAGAGCGCCTCGATGGTGCGCTTGGAGCGATATTCCGGCAGCACGCAGGAGCGCCCGAGCTCCAGGAAGCGTTGGCCCGGATGGCGCGCCACCAGCTTGGTCAGCTCGAACTCGCCCTCGGAGTAGAAGCCGCCCGCCGCGGTGGCGATCTCCTGCCGCAGCAGGCGATACGTGCCGACGATACGGCGGTGCTCTGGGCCGGGAAGCGAGGTGTCGAAAACCAGGAGATGATCGCAGAGCGGGTCGAAGCGGTCGGCATCGCGCCGATCCTGCGCCTGGAACAAATCCTTCCTCGCGCCGAGCTCGTCATAGAATACCCGATAACGCACTTCCTGGGCGGCGGCGATCTCGGCCCCGTTGCGGGCGAGCCGCACTTCCAGGTTGCCGATGCGGCCCAGCGGTGCGCCGCTTGCGAAAGCGTCGGCGGCACGCGCGCCGAGAAGGGCGCTGGCGTTCGGCCGAGTATCGCATTCAGGCATGACTGTATGCACGAGTGATTCTCCTTCGAGCCATCCCTCTTGGCACGGGGATACGGTGTAGGTGCAACAGGATTGTGACAGTACCGTGATACGGCGATCCCGGCAATACTTCGTCGGCTGGGCAATACCCTCAACCGGCTATCTTATGGCTGCGAAAGCCAAGCAATCCAAGGCGTTCGGGAAAGTCTAAAAAATTCGTTACGCCGCAGCCTGGCTCTCGACGGCCTGGACGAGCGCATCGGGGTCGAGAGGCTTGGTGACGAAGCCGCTGGCGCCGTGGGCCAAAACCGTGTGGCGCGTCTTTTCCTGGCTGTCGGCGGAAAGCACCATGATCGGGATCGGCGGCACGGCAAGCGCTTCCTCATGGCGGCGGATGGCGGCGATCGCGTCCAGCCCGTCCATCACCGGCATGTGGAGATCCATCAGCACGACATCGAAACGATGCTTGAGGCCGGCGTCGGTGACGGCTTCGACCGCGGCCTTGCCGTTGCTGACGATCTTGACGCGATGTCCAGCCTTGAGCAGCGTGGCGCGGGCAAGCATCGCGTTGATGTCATTGTCCTCCGCGATCAGCACGGACAGGCCCTTGTCGCGGCGGCGGACGGACGCGGTGCCGCGCGGTTCCGACCGCGGCTCGGCGGGTGCCGGCACATGGCTGGTCAACAGCACGCGCAGCAGCGTTTCGCCGCGCACCGGCCGGGCGAGGAACGTCGCGTAGCCGTTGGCGCGGAATTCGCCAAGCATGCCGCGATCGGCGGGTGCGATCAGGGTGATGGCCTGGCAGTCGACAAAACCGCTCTGACGCAGCCGCTTGAGCAGGCGGCCGTCGCTGTTCTCGAGCGCGGCGTCGACCAGAAGCACGTTGCAGCCGGCGGCGAAGGCAATGGCCTGGTCCGGCGTGGCCGCGATCTCGACGGCACCGCCATGCGCGCGGATGGTGCGAGCGATGGCATCGGCCTCGATGGCATTCTTGGACACGATCACCGCGCGTCGGCCCGAGAGGATGTCCCGGCGATACTGTGGCGGTTGGGTTGCCGCGGTCGCCGGAATGTCGAAGACGAATTCGGATCCCTCGCCTAGCCGGCTCGAAACCGAGATCGTGCCGCCCATGGCGATCACCAGGCGCTTGGAGATGGCGAGGCCGAGACCGGCGCCGCCGTGCACCCTGGTCGAAGTACCGTCGGATTGCTCGAATTCCTCGAAGATGCGCTCCATATCCTCTTCGCGCAGCCCCGGACCGGTGTCGGCGATGGTGAAGCGGATGCGGTCGGTGCTCTCGGTGCTGGCGCGCGCGACGGTAAGCAGCACGCCGCCTGTGTCGGTGAACTTGACGGCATTGCCGATGAGGTTGAGCAGCACCTGGCGCACGCGACCGGGGTCGGCGGTGATCATCTGCGGCACGTCGGGTTCGACGTGACAGCCGAGGCCGATGGTCTTGGAGAAGGCCTTCGCGGCCAGCAGCTCGATGATGTTGTCGGCGATCTCACGCAGTGATGTCGGCTGCGGCTCGGGATCGAAGCGGCCGGCCTCGATCTTGGAGTAGTCGAGCAGATCCTCGATCAGCGCCAGCAGCGAGCTTGCGGAAGTCGAGACGGCGCCGACATAGGTACGCTGCTCGGGCGACAGGTCGGTGTCGGCAAGCAGCTTCGCCATGCCCATGATGCCATTCATCGGCGTGCGGATCTCGTGGCTGACGGTGGCAAGGAAGCGCGACTTGGCCTGGCTGGCGTATTCGGCCCGCTCGCGGGCGGTGATCAGCGACGATTCGGCGCGCTTGCGGGCGGTGATGTCACGGGCGATCGCCCGGTGCGAAACAGCACCGGTGTCCCTGTCCCGCACCGAGAGCTCGATCCAGGAGAACCAGCGCGGCCCGTTCGGCGTGCGGATGGCGACATCGGTGGAGCTCAGGCATTCATGATCCGAAAAGGCGGCCTCGGGCACGACGCCGACGTCGATGCCGAGCTCGGAAAGCGTCTTGCCTGCGAGGTCGCGCTGATCGATCTCGACGAGCGAGGCGAACACCTTGTTGGCGTAGACGATGTGGCCGTCGCGGTCGCGATGGACAACGAGGTCGCCGAGCGCATCGATCAGACCGCGAAAACGCTCTTCGCTCTCCTGCATCTCCCACATGCGATCAGCGAGGGTCTCGATCTCGGCGCGGCTACGGGCGGCCGTCTCGTCGAGAAGTGCGGCGGTGCGCCGCTCGGCGCGCTGGTTGCGCAGATGCATCATCAGGCCGCCCAGACCCGTCGCCAGGAGGCCTATGGTGATGAAGATCGGCGCTCCGGTGAGATGCGCCAGCCCGGCCAGGACGACTATGGCGACGATCGTCAGGAACGGCAGGCCTTCATGATTGTCCGCTTGCAATGCGGGGACCAGCGGCGGCGCGACAAGCACCTGCCGCTTCGGCGCGTCAGGACCCAGTCCGTCGTCGCCTGCGGCTTTGCTGTCCTGTCTGAAGTCGGAGTCCGCGAGCATGCGGAAAACCTTGCCAGACAGAGATTATGGAAGATTGCGGCGGATCGTTCGAATTTTAGTCGTCCGTGCCGATAACCGGCAGTTTTTGCCTGATTTTGGGCAGTTCGGACGGGAAATCGCCGAACGCTATTCCTGGGATCGCCCTACAGATCGACTACCACGCGGCCTCTGATCCTGCCCTCGACGATGTCGCGCGCGGCGTCGATGATGCCGTCGAAGCCGATCGAGCGCGACAGGGTGGACAGTTTCTTGAGGTCGAGGTCGGCGCCAATGCGGCGCCACGCCTCGAGGCGGACCGCCTTCGGCGCCATGACGGAATCGATGCCGAGCAGCGAGACGCCGCGCAGGATGAAGGGGGCGACGCTCGTCGGAAGGTCCATGCCGCCGGCCAGGCCGCACGCGGCGATCGCGCCGCCATAGGACGTCATCGACAGCACGTTGGCCAGCGTATGGGTGCCGACCGAGTCGACGCCGCCGGCCCAGCGTTCCTTGGCCAGCGGCTTGGCCGGCTGGCTGAGCTCGTCGCGTGAGATCACCTCAGCCGCGCCGAGGTCGATCAGATAGGGGCTTTCGGCATTGCGCCCGGTCGAGGCGATCACATGGTAGCCGAGGGTGGAGAGGATCGAGATGGCGACCGAGCCGACGCCGCCGGCGGCCCCCGTCACCACCACCGGTCCGCGATCCGGCACGATGCCATGCCGCTCCAGCGCCATCACGGCGAGCATTGCCGTATAGCCGGCGGTGCCGACTGCCATCGCATCATGCGGGCTCATGCCGTCGGGCAGCGGCACCAGCCAGTCGCCCTTGACGCGGGCGCGGGCGGCAAAGGCGCCGTAATGCGTCTCGCCGACGCCCCAGCCATTGAGGATGACCTTGTCGCCCTTGCGCCAGTCGGGGTGCGAAGATTCGATGACAGTGCCGGCGAAATCGATGCCGGGCACCAGCGGCCAGCGGCGCACGACCGGGGCCTTGCCGGTGATGGCCAGCCCATCCTTGTAATTCACCGTCGTCGCCTCGACGGCGACGGTGACATCGCCTTCCATCAGGTCAGCTTCGGTGAGGTCGACGATCTCGACCGACTGCTTCTTTTCGGCGTCGCGCGAAACGAGGATGGCTTTGAAGGTATCGGACACTTTGGTCTCCTCGCTTTTGTTTGAAACAAACTTGCGGCGGTGGCCGCGCCAGGTCAATTGCCTGGATCCTGGGACCTGGTTTCCCGCCGCCAGCCGATCAGCTCGTCGAAGACGACCAGCGCCGCGCCGACGGAAATGAAGGCGTCGGCAAAGTTGAACACCGCAAAGGACCAGACCGGCGTGTGGAAAAGAATATAATCGATGACGTGACCGTAGACCGCGCGGTCGATCAGATTGCCGAGCGCGCCGCCGACGATCAGGGCGAAGCCGATCCGGGCAAGGACGTGGCCGGCGGGCGTGCGCACCGCCAGATAGAGCACGAAGGCGACGACGAGCGCGGCGATGGCCACCAGGCCGGTGTCGCCGAAGGACGAGAACATCGAGAAGGCGATGCCGGTGTTGTAGGTGCGAAACAGCGCCAGGAAAGGCAGAAGATCCACCTTTTCCTGGAAGGCGAGGCCGTTTTCCACCAGCTGTTTTATCCACTGGTCGAGTGCGATAGCGAGCACGACCAGCAGGGCGTAAGGGGACCAGGATTTCACGTTTTCGCAGCCCTCATCGCGAGTCGGCAGTGGGGTCGAGCTTCAACGCGCCACGCCGGATTTCGAACAGCATGACGCCGGTGGCAACCGCCAGATTGAGAGAATCGGCGCGTCCGGCCTGCGGGATCCTGAGCAGCCGGTCGCAACTGTCGGCAAGGCTGTCGGGCAGGCCCTGCTGCTCATTGCCCATCAACAGCAGCACCGGGCCTCTCGAAAAGTCGACCGACCGGTAGTCGACCGCGCCCTTCAGATGCGTTCCGGCGACGAGGCCCGGAAAGTCGCGCCGCCAGGCCAGAAAAGCCTGCTCCGTCGCCTTCGCGACCGGCACGGCAAAGATCGAGCCCATGCTGGCGCGCACGGTTTCCAGCGAAAACGGATCGGTGGTGTCGCCGACCAGGATGACGCCCCTCGCGCCGACGGCGTCGACGGTACGGATGACGGTGCCGAGATTGCCGGGATCGCGAACGCGGTCGAGCGCGACCCAGACGTCGCCGTCCGTGGCGCGGATATCCTTCAGCGGCAACGTCTGCTGGACGAAGACGCCTACGACCATTTGCGGATTTTCCCGGCGGGTGATTGCCGCCAGCACCTTTTCCGAGACTTCGAGCACAGTGCCGCCGGCGGCGACAGTGCGCGCCGCGACCTTTTCTATCGCCGCGTTGCCGCGCCCGGCCTTGGCGAAGACGAGCGTCCTGATCGACCAGCCGAGGTCGAGTGCGTCGATGACCAGCTTCAGGCCTTCCGCCATGAAGGCGTTTTGCTGGTCGCGAAACTTCTTCAGCGCCAGCGCCTTGATGTCCTTGACCAGCGGATTGGCGAGGCTGGTGACTTCCTTGACCTGCCCGACGGGCCGGGCGCCATCATGCGGGACCATTCAAGCCACCCAGCGCGAGAACAACGAGGTCGACAGCGCGCGGCCGGCGGATTTCTCGCGGATGATCAGCTCGCCGGATTCGACCGTGCCGCCCATGCCGGCGAAGGCGTCCCGCATCAAGGCATGAATGGCGAAGAAGGAGGCGCGGATCGAATATGCGGTCAGCACCACGGCGATCGGCTTCGGCGTCAGGATCGAGCGGCAGAGATCGGTGAGGCCCGGCAGATCCTCGAACAATTGCCAGACTTCGCCCTTGGGACCGCGGCCATAGGCGGGCGGGTCGAAGAGCACGATGTCGTAGTGGCTGCCACGGCGCTCCTCACGCTCGGCGAACTTAACCGCGTCCTCGACGATCCAGCGGATCGGCTTGTCGGAGAGGCCGGCTCTCTCCTGGTTCTCGCGCGCCCATCCGATCGCCTTTTTCGAGGCGTCGACATGAGTGACCTCTGCGCCGGCGCGCGCCGCCACCAGCGAGGCAAGGCCTGTGTAACCGAAGAGGTTCAGCACCTTGATCGGTCGCTTTGCCGCGGCGATCAGGCCGGCCATGTGGTCCCAATGCGAGGCTTGTTCGGGAAAGACGCCGACATGGCGGAATGAGGTGAAGCGGCCGAGATAGTCGATGCCGTCATGCTTCATCGGCCAGGTCTCGCCGAGCGGCGTTTTTGGAAAACGCCAGCGGCCGATGCCTTCCTCGTCGGTGTCGCCGGTGAAGATGGCGTCGGCGCGCTGCCATTCCTTGGCGGGAAGCGCCCGCTGCCAGATAGCCTGGCCTTCGGGGCGCACGATGCGGTAGGGCCCATACTGCTCCAGTTTTTCGCCGGCGCCGCTGTCCAGCAGAGCATAGTCGGCATTCGGCGCGACCTCGAGGATCAGCGGCAGGCGCTCGGCGGGCAACGGGCCTTCGCGGCGGGCGAGGGGGCGCTGCGCTGGTTCTGCTTCCTGACGACGATGCGGCTCCGGCCTCTCCGGCGAAGCCGCCTCCCGCAGCCGCGACTGGCTGGAGGGATTCGCCGGCTGGCGCGGACGGTTGTCGCGGTTTCGGTCGCGAAAGGACTTCAAGAACAATCTCCGGAACGGCACGCCGCTTTTGGCATAGGCCCTTGACCTTCGCAACCGCATGGTCCGGCGCTGTTCTGTCGCGATGCGATGGACCTCGCCCGAAGAAACGGGCAAGTCTCCGGTCATGTCCCGTTCCGAACGCCTGCTCGACCTGATCCAGATTCTGCGCCGCCACCGCCGGCCGGTCAGCGGCCGCGCGCTTGCGGAGGAAATGGCCGTGTCGATCCGCACGCTCTATCGCGACATCGCGACGCTGCAGGGGCAGGGCGCGCCGATCGAAGGCGAAGCGGGGCTGGGCTATGTGCTGAAGCCCGGCTTCATGCTGCCGCCGCTGATGTTCACCGACGAGGAGATCGAGGCGATCGTGCTCGGCTCGCGCTGGGTGGCGAAACAGCCGGACAAGCGGCTGGCCGCGGCGGCGGCGGATGCATTGTCCAAGATCGCGGCGGTGTTGCCGGACGATCTGCGTGAGGATCTCGACACCACGACGCTGCTGGTCGGGCCAAATTCAGCGAGCGGCGAGGCGATCGATCTCGGCATCGTCAGGCAGGCGATCCGCAGCGAGCGCAAGCTAGGCTTCCTCTATCGCGACGCCGGCGGCGCGTCGTCTGAGCGCATGGTATGGCCGTTCGCGCTCGGCTTCTTCGACAAGGTGCGGGTGATGGTGGCGTGGTGCGAGATGCGCCAGGATTTCCGGCATTTCCGCGCCGACCGCATGGCCAATCTCGCAGCCACCGAGATCCGCTATCCGCGCCGCCGCCAGGCGATGCTCAAGGAATGGCGAGCGACGCACGATGAATCGGCCCGGAAAACGGCGCAGGAGCCTGCTGGCTGATCGCTGCTGCCAGAATCTGACAGTGGGATGATCTAGCTTGGCCAAGGTTCAAACACCTTGGAGATCGACATGACCACGCCCATTTTCGTCATCCTCTATGTCGACAGCCCCGAGAAGAGCGGCGCGTTCTACGCCTCGCTGCTCGGGCGCCAGCCGGTAGAGGCCTCGCCCACCTTCGCCATGTTCGTCCTCGACAACGGCTTCAAGCTCGGCTTGTGGTCGCGCCACACGGTTGAACCGGCGGCCGCCGCCGCGGGCGGGGGCGGCGAGCTCGTGCTTGCGATGGAGAATGCGGCCGCGGTCGACGCCACGCATGCGGACTGGGCGGAACGGGGTTTGAAAATCCCACAGGCGCCGGTCGATCTCGACTTCGGGCGCACCTTCGTCGCGCTCGATCCCGACGGTCATCGGCTGCGTGTCTATTGGCCGAACGAGGCAGCAGGGCAGTAGGAGGGTAGGTGTGAGCTTCTCACTACCCTATCCTCTTACTTGCTTGTGCTGAGCGCCTTGTAGACGGCGATGCCGGCGGCGAGATCTTCAAGCGCTGCGCCGACGGACTTGAACAGCGTGATCTCGCTATCGCTTTGCCGGCCCTGTTTCTCGCCACGCGCCAGTTCGTGCAGGTCGGCGATGACCGCTTCCGGCTTCAGGACACCGGAAGCCAATGGCTGCACGATGTCGCCGGCCTCCCTGGTGGCGCCGGCGCGGGTATCGACATAGACGCGGGCGCGGGAAATGGCATCGTCGTCGCTCTCGCGCATCTGCGGCGTGAAGCCGCCGACCAGGTCGACATGGGCGCCCGGCTTCAGCAGCGCGCCCTTGATCAGCGGCGCGGTCGTGATCGTCGCCGACGAGACGATGTCGGCCTCGCCAAGCTCGGTTTCGAGGTCGCCTGCCACGCTTGCTGGAAAGCCTTCGGCATGCAGCGCTGCCGCGACCTTTTCGGCATTGGCCGGCGTGCGGTTCCAGATGCGGATCGACTTAACGGGCCTCACCGCCGAATGCGCCTTGGCGAGGAAGGGTGACAGCGCGCCGGCGCCGATCACCAAGAGCCGCGAGGCGTCCTCGCGGGCGAGATAGGATGCGGCGAGCGCCGAGGCGCAGGCGGTCCGCCATTGCGTCAGCCGCTGGCCGTCGATCAGAGCCTGGGGTTCGCCGGTCACGCCGTCGAGCAGCAGATAGAGGCCCATCACCGCCGGCTTGCCGATCGCGTTATTGTCCGGCGAGACGGTGACGATCTTGACGCCGATATGGCCGCCGGCCGAGGTGCCGGCGGCGTCGAAGTCGGTCCAGGCCGGCATCAACAAAAGCGTCGAGGCGGCGCCGTCCGGCCGCTCGATCGCGTGATGGTGGCGCACCGGCTGCACGGCGCCTTCGCGGAAGGCGGTGCGCAGTGTCTCGACCAGACCTGAAAAGGTCAGCGCGCGGTCGACCTCGGCGGCCGAAATAGTCAGCATGGAAAGCTCCGTAAGGCGCTGTTTAGTTCGTCGGCTTGGGCAGCGCCGGTCCTTTCGGCGCAGCGGGTGCGCGGCTCACTGCCTGGCGCAAGTTCTCGGCCTCCAGCCCGCGCTGGCGCGCGAGCTTGCGGTAGCGGCCCTGCTTCACCCAGGTCGCCATGCTACCGACGATCATGCCGATGGCCAAAGCCAGGAACAGCAAGATGAAGAGCGGCAAATTCAGCGTCAGCGCCGGATTGCCAGGGTGGAACGGGTCGAGCGTGAAGGCGACGAGGCCGCGATTGGCGACGGCAAGCGCGATCAGGATGACGGCCAGCGGCACGAAGACCACGACGAGCATGACGCGATTGAACATCAAATCTCCTGGAGGTGGCTTAAACGCCGAAACGTCGTTTCCGACCTGCCGGCGCGGCGCCTATTTGCCGCCGTTCAGCCTTTCGCGCAACTCCTTGCCGGTCTTGAAGAACGGCACCCACTTCTCCTCGACCTCGACGGATTCGCCGGTGCGGGGGTTGCGGCCGGTGCGGGCAGGACGGTTTTTCACCGAAAAGGCACCGAAACCGCGCAACTCGACCCTGTTGCCTTCGGCGAGCGCGTCGGTGATCTCGTCAAAGATCGCGCCGACGATGTTTTCAACGTCGCGGAGGAAAAGATGGGGGTTGCGCGCGGCAATGATCTGCACAAGCTCGGACTTGATCATGAACGTTCCCCGTAAACCACTGCGGTCAAATATCAGGATGATTTTATTGCTTTATTTGGTTCGTCCCAATGGTTGTCAAGGGTGCCAGACCGAAACGAGACCGTCAAGGAACAAGCGGTCGGCGCCAAGCTCGTGAATGATGTCGCCGCCGGCATCCGGCAGGCCGAGCGCGTTGGCGACGGCTTTGGTCATGCTTCTCGAAAACAGGAGGCCGTGCCCCTCCGTATCCTTCCATTCGACGACCTTGAGCTTGCTGTCGACGCCTTTGGTCGCCAGCCAGTTGATCGCCTCGGGTTCGCCGCCAACGGCATCAACCAAGTGATTGGCGAGCGCCTGGCGGCCGGTGAAGATCGAACCGTCGGCCAGCGCCTGCGCCTGCTCGCGGGTCATCTTGCGCCGTTCGGCGACAATGCCGACGAACCAGTCATAGCTGTCGAGGATGAGCTTGCGCACCATGGCGCGCTCGTCGTCATTGGTCGGCTTGAACGGCGAGGGCGCAGCCTTGAGCGGCGAGGACTTCACTTCCTCGAGCTTGATGCCGAGCTTGTCCATCAGGCCGCTCACGTCGGGATACTGGATCAGCACGCCGATCGATCCGACGATCGAGGTCTTGCGGGCGACGATGTGGTCGGCCGCGCTTGCGATCATATAGCCGGCGGACGCGGCCAGCGTGCCGACCTCGGCCACCACCGGCTTGTCGGCGGCGAGTTTGCGCACTTCCTCATAGATCGACTCGCCGCCGACCGTGGTGCCTCCGGGCGAATCGATCGACAGGATGACGCCCTTCACCGTTGCGGACTTGCGGATCGTCTCCAGTCTTTTGATCAGCTCCTCGTCCTCGGTGATGGTGCCTTCAATCTTGACCTTCGCGATGTGGTCGATCGCCTGACCGGTGAAATCGTCACCATAGATCCATGCCGAAAACGCGATCAGCGCTGCCGCCAGAATTACAAACGCGGTCACGCGCCAGAACGTCAGCTTGCGGCGCAAGCGGCGGCGGTCGATCAGGTCGTCGGCTCTCATTGCCATGGTCAGCCTCACATTCGGTGGGAAAGGACGCTTTTAAAGCAACCATCCGCGCGGGGCTACCGTTTCCTGACGCCCTGGCCCTTGGCGCAACGCGGCGGTCACGACGACCTCACGAAAAATTAACGCAGCCCGTTCCTATCTGCTATGAAGAGCTGGCAGTGCAGCCGGATTCGTCCTAGTCGTACGGTAGTAGCCGTCACATTTTGCAGTTTTCCTCCGCTTGTGCTTGCTTGCGGGGACCGGCATACCACCTATAGGCGGTGTTTGGCGGGGCAAGGGCTCATTAGAAAATAGTCATGTTGGCGCGATCTGACGAAACGAGCGATGCCGAAACGGTATCGGCTGCCGCTGGCGAAAGCGGCACGCGCGGCGATGCGTTCGATCGTGCGCAGCGGCATTCGCGCCGCGTGCGCGTGTTGAAATTCGCCGTGCCGCTGCTGGCGGCGGCAATTGCGATCGCCTTTCCGGTCTATTCTTATCTCGCCGCGCCGGTGTCGATCTCGGTGCAGGCCGACGGCACGGCGTTTTCGGACGGCAAGCTGGTGATGGCCAACCCCAAGCTCAACGGCTTCACCAAGCAGAAACTGCCTTATTCGCTGACGGCGACCAGGGCGACACAGGATGTCGGCAAGCAGGGTATCATCGACCTCGAAGGCATCAACGCCAAGCTGCCCGTCGCCAGCGACAATGTGGTGGCGGTCAACGCCGCGCATGGCATCTACGACCGCGACGCCAACACGATGGACCTCACAAGCGATGTCCTGGTGACGACGAGCGACGGCATGGAAGCCAAGTTCAAATCGGTCTTCCTAGACATGGGCAAAGGCTCTATGAAGACCGACAATCCGGTCGATGTCAGCCGCGGCGGATCGCGCATCACCGCCGACTCGATGTCGGTGGAAGAAAACGGCAAGGTCGTGGTCTTCGAGAACCGGGTGCGCGTCAACATTGACGCGGCAAGTCTGAAGGCGGCAGAGGCAAAGGGCGGAGAGCAGAATGCGTCGCAGTAGTTCGGCAAGGCTTGCAGCGGCGGCTTCTCTCTTAGTGTTGCTCGGGGCGGCGTCGGCGCTTGCCCAATCCGGCGGCACCAGCCAGATGTCTGGCCTGAAATTGTCAGGCGACCAGCCGATCCAGATCGAAAGCGACAAGCTCGAGGTCCGTCAAGCCGACAGCGCGGCGATCTTCAGCGGCAACGTCACCGTCAATCAGGGGCCGACGCTGCTCAAGGCCGGCAAGATGACGGTCTATTACGTCAAGGACCCAAACGCTCCCAAGGGCGCGGCGGCCGGCGCATCGGCGATGACCGGGGCAGCCAATATCGACCACCTCGTGGTTGAGAACAAAGTCTATATTAAATCGAACGACCAGATCGCCACCGGCGACAAGGGCACGTTCGACATGAAGACCCAGGTGCTCGTTCTTTCCGGCAGCGAAGTCGTGCTCTCGCAGGGCGACAACGTGCTCAAGGGTTGCAAGCTCACCGTTCAGATGAAAAGCGGCCTTGCCAATGTCGACGGTTGCGGCACCGGCGGTCGGGTCATCATGTCGATTACGCCCCAGAAGCAGGGCGCGCCCCAAAAGGGCACGGCCCAGCAGGGAGCGTCGAGCAACTAATGGTCGGCGTATCGTCGCTGCTGGCCCGCCTCCCGGGGCGGACGGCCGCAAAAGCGTCTGCGCCGGCGACGATCGGCGCCGACAAGGCGAAGTTCAAGGGCACCCTGATCGCCAAGGGCCTGACCAAGAGCTATAAGGGCCGCAAGGTGGTGAGCGGCGTGACGCTCGGCGTGCGGGCCGGCGAGGCCGTCGGACTGCTTGGGCCCAATGGCGCCGGCAAGACCACCTGTTTCTACATGGTCACCGGTCTCGTGCCGGTGGACGAAGGCACGATCGAGATCGACGGCTTCGACGTCACCTCGATGCCGATGTACCGGCGCGCCCGCCTCGGCATCGGCTATCTGCCGCAGGAAGCGTCGATCTTCCGGGGCCTCAACGTCGAGCAGAACATTCGCGCCGTTCTGGAAGTGGTGGAAAAGAGCCGCAAGGAACGTGAGCGCACGCTCGACGAGCTGCTCGAGGAATTCCACATCAGCCATCTGCGCAAGGCGCCGTCGATGTCGCTGTCCGGCGGCGAAAGACGCCGCCTCGAGATCGCGCGGGCGCTGGCCACACGGCCGGCCTATATGCTGCTCGACGAGCCCTTCGCCGGTATCGATCCGATCGCGGTCGCCGACATCCAGCAGCTCGTCCGCCATCTGACCGCGCGCGGCATCGGCGTGCTGATCACCGACCACAATGTGCGCGAGACGCTCGGCCTGATCGACCGCGCCTATATCATCCATGCCGGCCAGGTGCTGACGCATGGCCGCGCCGACGAGATCGTCGCCAACGCCGATGTGCGGCGGCTCTATCTCGGCGAGGGTTTTACGCTCTAAACGCGAAAATTCCGGTTCCGCGGCAATTTCTCGCTGAATTTTCCGGCTTTACGCCTGCTCTGCCCGCGAATAACGCTCCGGTAAGCCGTCTCTGCTAGCGTTTGCCTTGACAAGCAAAAGCCGGGCCAGTTTCTATGCCCGACCGAAAAACGGCAGCTCGATGCGTAGACGAGGCGTTTGAATCCAACCATGGCGCTGGCGGCCAAACTGCAGCTCAGACAGTCCCAGTCGCTGGTGATGACGCCCCAGCTGATGCAGTCGATCCGGCTGCTGCAGCTTACCCATGTCGAGCTCGAGCGCTTCATCGACGAGGAAATCGAGCGCAATCCGCTCTTGGAGCGGGCCGAGCCGCAGGACGATGCGGGCGGCGACCAGCCGCAGAAGAGCGAGACCGCTCCGGAACCCGCCGCCGGGGACGACTGGTTCGAAAGCGAGACGGAATGGAGCGCCGAGGCGATCTCGGAAAAGCTCGACTCTTCGCTGGAGAACCTGTTTCCCGACGACCCAGGCACCAGCGAAAAGCTCGGACCGGATCTCACCGCGCAGTGGAAGTCGGCATCCGCCGGCAGCGCCGGCAGCGCTTCGTCGGAAGGCTTCGACGTCGGCGAGATGGCCGCGACCATCGTGACGCTGCGCGAGCATGTCGGCGAACAGATCGCGCTTGCCTTCGCCAAACCCGCCGAGCGCCTGATTGCCGGCGAGCTTGCCGACAGCCTCGACGAAGCGGGCTATCTGCGCGCCGATCTGGAAGAGATTGCCGCGCGGCTGGGGGCGGACATGGGAGCGGTCGCGCGAGCGCTCGCGGTCTGCCAGACCTTCGAGCCGGCCGGCCTGTTTGCCCGCGACCTCGCCGAATGCCTGTCGCTGCAGCTTGCCGCACGCGACCGGCTCGATCCGGCGATGAAGGCCCTGGTGGCTAATCTCGAACTCCTGGCGCGGCGGGATTTCCAGACGCTGAAACGCATCTGCGGCGTCGACGAGGAAGACCTTGTCGACATGCTGGCCGAGATCCGGGCGCTCGATCCGCGTCCCGGCACCGCGTTTTCGGGCGGCGCGAGCGACGCCATCGTTGCCGACGTCGAGGTGCGGGCCGCTGCCGACGGCAGCTGGGCGGTGGAGCTCAACGCCGACACGCTGCCGCGAGTTTTGGTCGATCATGTCTATTTCGCCCGGGTTTCCGGCCATGCCAAGGACCAGGCGGAAAAGGAGTTTCTGGCCGAATGCCTGCAGAACGCCAACTGGCTGACGCGCAGCCTCGACCAGCGGGCGAAGACGATCCTGAAAGTGGCTTCGGAAATCGTGCGCCAGCAGGACGCGTTCCTCGTCCATGGCGTGCGGCATCTCAAGCCGCTCAACCTGCGCACGGTGGCCGACGCGATCGGCATGCATGAATCGACGGTGAGCCGCGTCACTGCCAACAAATACATGCTGACGCCTCGCGGCGTGTTCGAGCTGCGCTATTTCTTCACCGCTTCGATCGCCTCGGCGGAAGGCGGCGAAGCGCATTCGTCGGAAGCCGTGCGTGACCGCATCAAGCAGCTGATCGACGAGGAAAAGCCCGCCGATGTGCTTTCCGACGACGCTATCGTCGACATGCTGCGGGAAAGCGGCGTCGACATCGCCCGCCGCACGGTCGCCAAATACCGGGAAGGCATGAACATTCCTTCATCGGTGCAGCGGCGCCGGGAGAAGCGGGCGCTGGCCAACGCCGGGCGATAGGGCAGTTGATATTCATCGGGCCTGACCTAGTTTGGTCCGAGCTGAGGAATGGCGATTTTTCACAGTTTTCGTGTTTCATTGACAAGCTGCAATGAAGTGTCTAGAAGCCCGCCCGCATGAGCCGGGCCGTGATGCCCGCCTCGCGAATGGCTCCGTCAAAGCGAAGGCCTCGGACGGCCAGAAGGCGACTTGTGATCAACCGGAAAGTTCGGGTCTAAAATCGGCGCGCGTGCCGCCGCAAAGCTTGTGCGCGCGCACCACGGGTATAAACTTGGGACAGTTTGAAGCCTGAGCAGGGAAGGTCAGTTTTCAGATGAATCTGCGCATTTCGGGAAAACACATGGACATCGGCGATGCGTTCCGTACGCGCATCAACGATCGTGTCAACGAAGCGATTGAAAAATATTTCGATCGGGGTTTTTCAGGACATGTAACGGTCATCAAAGCAGGGTCGCGCTTCTCGGCCGATTGCATGATCCGCCTCGATTCCGGCGCCTCGCTGCAGGCGACCGGGGACGCCCAGGATCCCACGCTTGCCTTCGAGGCGGCCGCCGATCGCCTCGAAACGCGGCTCAGGCGCTACAAGCGCCGGCTGAAGTCGCACAATTCCAGCAACGGCAACGGCGAATCCACCGACATCGCCTACGCCGTGATGGAGCCGCTCGCCGACGACGAAGAGGAAATCCCGGAGAACTTCGCTCCGGCCATCGTCGCCGAATCGACCGTGACGCTTCGCACCATGTCGGTTGCGTCTGCCGTCATCGAGCTCGATACCAAGGATAGCCCGGTTTTCGTCTTCCGCAACGCCGGAAACGACCATGTCAATATCGTCTACCGCCGGCCGGATGGAAACATCGGCTGGATTGATCCGTCGACCACCAAAGTTGCGCAGGGATAAGAAAGCCGGCCGCGCGAGGGGGACGACCGGCGCGGTGGCGAGCAAGGGATTTTTCAAGCATGGATCTCAGCGATCTCATCAGCGTCCCGGCTATCATGCCGGCGTTGAAGGCGAATTCCAAAAAACAGCTTCTGCAATTGCTGTCGGAGAGGGCGGCGGCGATTTCAGGCATTCCGGAGCGGGAAGTGTTCGACACCATCCTGCAACGCGAGCGGCTGGGCTCCACCGGCGTCGGCAACGGCATCGCCATTCCGCATGGCAAGCTCGCAGGGGTCAAGCGGATCGCAGGCGTGTTCGCCCGGCTGGAGGCGCCGGTCGATTTCGAGGCGCTCGACGACCAGCCGGTCGACCTGGTGTTTCTGCTGCTTGCGCCCGAAGGCGCCGGCGCCGACCATCTTAAGGCGCTGTCGCGTATCGCGCGCGTGCTGCGCGATGGCGATACGGTGGCCAAGATCAGGGGGACGCGCGACGCAGTGGCGATCCACGCGCTGCTGTCGGACACTCAAGCCTCGCACGCGGCCTGAAGTTTGGGTGAAGCTGGTCTTTGGATAAACCCGGTTTTTGGGATATAACCTTGAGGGGCCGCCGGGAGCGGCCCTTTCCAATTCAGGCAACGACCCCAAATTCAAATAGTGATTGGGGTCAATGGATGGCGACCGTGGTCAGGTCGTTCTCCAGCGCACCCGCCAGGGCCCGGTCACGGGCATCGGAAAGCAGGATCGGCTGACCGTTGGCGGCAAACAGCGCCCACAGTTCCAGCCCGGGCGCGATTTCGCCGAGGCCGGGGAAGCGGCCGCGCAAATCGTCGCTCGATATTTTCCTCAGATATGCGACCGAACCTTCGCCGAGATGGGCGAATTCGCCGCTGGTCATGGTCAGGGTTTCGTCAATTCTGGTCATTACAAGCCTCCTTGGCGCAAGGACGCCACTTCCGGCCGTCCCGCATTAGAGCCATCGGCAAAGATCAGTCTTTCACCGATATGTTTATTTTCCGTACCAGCCGCTCGGCCTCCGGACGGTCGAGATCGATCGACAAAAGGCCGTTCTTCAGTTCCGCGCCGACCACCCGCATGCCGTCGGCCAGCACGAAGCAGCGCTGGAACTGGCGAGCGGCGATGCCGCGGTGGAGGAACTCGCGCTCGGTGTCGTCGGTCTGACGGCCGCGCACGATCAACTGGTTTTCCTCGGTGGTGACATCGAGGTCGTTCTCTGCGAAACCCGCCACGGCAAGTGTGATGCGCAGCCTTTCGGCCTTGCCGTCCGAGGCGCCCAGACGCTCGATGTTATACGGAGGGTAGCTGTCGCCCGACTTCGCCAGACGTTCGAGCGTCTTTTCCATGGCGTCGAAGCCCAGAAGAAGCGGGCTGGAGAAGGGCGTCATTCGACTCATTGTTACACTGTCCTCTTAAGAGCGACACAAACCGGAAAAACCCGGATGGCATTTTTCCCGATGGTCTTGATATGGTCCGCCGCGCGATCAAGTTCAAGCCGTCAAAACCCCGCCCAAAAAGACTCCCCAAAGGAATTGAAATGCCCCAGTCACGAAAGATCATCATCGACACGGATCCCGGCCAGGACGATGCCGTCGCCATATTGCTGGCGCTCGGCAGCGCCGAGCTGGAGGTCGTCGGCATCACCGCCGTTGCCGGCAACGTGCCGCTTAAGCTCACGGAGAAGAATGCGCGCAAGATCTGCGAGCTCGGCGGCCGGCCCGACGTCAAGGTCTATGCCGGCGCCATCCGCCCGCTGGCGCGCGAGCTCGTCACCGCCGAGGACGTGCATGGCAAGACCGGCCTCAATGGACCCCAGCTGCCCGAACCGACCATGCCGCTCCAGGAGCAATACGCGGTCGATTTCATTGTCGAGACGCTGATGCGCGAGGAAGCGGGCACGATCACGTTGTGCCCACTCGGGCCGCTCACCAATATCGCGCTGGCGCTGATCCGCGAGCCGCGGATCGCGCCGCGTATCAAGGAGATCGTGCTGATGGGCGGCGGCTTTTTCGAGGGTGGCAACGTCACGCCTGCCGCCGAATTCAACATCTACGTCGACCCGCAGGCGGCGGATTTGGTGTTCAAGTCGGGCGTTCCGATCGTGATGATGCCGCTCGACGTCACCCACAAGGCACTGACCTCGGCCAAGCGCATCCAGGCCTTCCGCCAGCTCGGCACCAAGGTCGGCACCGCAACCGCCGAGATGCTGGAGTTCTTCGAGCGCTTCGACGAGGAGAAATACGGCACCGACGGCGGGCCGCTGCACGATCCGTGCGTGATCGCCTATCTCATCAAGCCGGAGCTGTTCAAGGGTCGCCGCTGCAATGTCAGCGTGGAGACCAGCTCCGAGCTGACCATGGGCATGACGGTGATCGACTGGTGGGGCGTCACCAAGCGCGAGAAGAACGCCATGGTGATGCGCGACATCGACCACGATGCGTTCTTCGCGCTGCTGGTGGAGCGGCTCAACTGACCGTCAAAGCGGCCAACCGAGCACACGTCGTCATCCGTTGAGCAACCGATAGGTGTCGGCGCCGTGCTTGTGGTGCTGTCGCTCGATGGGAAGGACGGAGCCGACAAGATGGGGTCGCCTCACATCGTCGTCGACAGATATCCGTGTGTTGTCGTCATCAAGGCGCAGATCGTAGGTGTAGTATAGATTGTGGCCGATCGTGCCGTACGGATTGATGGGCTTCACCCTGACGTATTCGACCACGCCCATCACGCGTTGAGTGGCGATGACCGGATTGGCCTGAAGCTCAACGATGGCGATGGATTTCATAGCCGCAAATGCGCAGAAGAAAGCGACGCCGATCACGGCGTCCCTGTACTCATATTGCCAAATAAGCAAGCGATTCCGGAAGGAAACGTTTGACTTGTTCATCCTGAAGAAGTGTGCTGCCAAGCACAATTATTCAATAGGCGTCAAAAATAACTGCGACCAGAGTATTCGCTCTCATTTCGCCTTGGAGAACGCCAGCCAGAGCCCGCCGCCGACCAGGAAGCTGCCGCTGATCCGCGACATCAGCTTAACGCGGCTGGCCGAGAGCATGCGCCCGGCGCGGCCGGCGGCAAGCGCGTAGGTCGAATCCGACATGGCGGCGAAGACCATCGCGGTCAGGCCCGTGACCACGATCTGCAGCGTGTAATTGCCCTGTGGCGCGATGAACTGCGGGAAGAAGGCGCCGAAGAAGACAAGCGTTTTCGGATTGGAAATCGCCACCAGGAAACCCTGCAGGAAGAAGCCGCCGCGCGGTTTCTTGGCCGATCCATCGGGGTTCAGGGCTCCCTTGGCGCGGAGCATCTGCACACCCATCCAGATGAGGTAAGCCGCACCGATCAGCCGTACCCATTCGAACCAGTGACCCATGCCGGCGATCAGCGTGTTGAGGCCGATGCCGACGATGGCGATCATGATGGCGAGCCCCGCCTGGGTGCCGGCGACATTGGCAAGCCCGGCGCGCGAGCCATGGCGGATGCTGTTGGCGATGATCAGCGTGACCGTCGGCCCGGGTACCAGGACGATGACGATGCAGGCGACGACATAGGCGGCGTAGAGTTCCAGCGACATGTTTTCCCTCGAACAGGATCGCGCCGACAGGCGCGGAGCGCGATCAATGCACGGAGTTGACGCGGGCGCAAGCGCCAGCCGGTTGAGCCCGTCAGGCAGCCCCCGCCGGCCAGGGCAGCGTCCCCTCATAGGCGGCGCAGGCCTGGAGGACCGCCAGGTCGCCGCGCGGCTGGCCGATCAACTGCATTCCCATCGGCCGGCCCTTGCCGTCGAAGCCGACCGGCACGTTGAGCGCCGGACAACCGCCGAGCGTGGCAAAGGCGGAGACCTGCATCCAGCGGTGATAGCTGTCCATCGGCCGTCCGACGATCTCGCGCGGCCAATGCGTCGAGACCTCGAAGGGGAAGACCTGGGCGGTCGGTAGCACGATGAGGTCGAAGCGCTCGAACAGCGACAGCAGCGTGCGGTGCCATGAGGTGCGCCGGACCGAGGCGGCATGGACCTGGGGCGCGGTAAGGCGCATCGCCTGCTCAACTTCCCAAATGGCCTCCGGCTTCAGCAGCCTGCGCTTTTCCGGATCGTCATAATGCGCCTTCAGTCCGCAGCCGCTGCTCGCCTGGCGCAAGGTGACAAAAGCCTGCCAGAGCGCCTCGAAATCGACATCCGGCACCAGCGTTTCGCTGTGGAACGCGGCGTCCGCGAAGCGGGCAAGGGCGGCCTCGCACAGGTCGAGAATGCCTGGCTCCATCGGCAGATGGCCGCCGAAATCGCCGAGCCAGGCGATGCGGCCGCCGGTGGCTTTCTCCCGCAGGCCTTCGAGAAACGAGCCCTGCTTGTCATGCGACAATGGCGCCCGCGGATGATAGCCGGCCTGCTCATCGAGCAGCAGCGCGATGTCGCGCACATTCCGGCCCATCGGCCCTTCGACGCCCATCTGGGCGTGGAAGACATCGATGTCGGGGCCGGCCGGCACCAGCCCTTGCGAGGGGCGGAAGCCATAGACGTTGTTGTAGGCCGCCGGATTGCGCAGCGAGCCGCCGAAATCGCTGCCGTCGGCGACCGGCACCATGTCGAGCGCCAGCGCCACCGCAGCGCCGCCGCTCGAGCCGCCGGCGGTGAGCGTCGGATCGAAGGCATTGAGCGTCGGACCGAAGACCGGATTGTAGGTGTTGGAGCCCAGCCCGAATTCCGGAACATTGGTCTTGCCGATGATGATGGCGCCGGCCTTGCGCAGGCGCTCGACGAAGAAATCGTCCTCTTGCGGGACGAAATCGGCGAAGATCGGCGAGCCGAAGGTTGTTCTTAAGCCCTTGGTCAGGGCGAGGTCCTTGATGGCGATCGGCAGGCCGAACAGCGATCCGGCCGCGCCGCCCTGTGCCAAATGGGCGTCCGCCCTGTCGGCTTCCGCCAGGATATCGGCGCGCTCGCGCAGCGACACGATGGCGTTGACCAGCGGGTTCACAGCATCGATGCGGTCGAGAAAGGCGCTGACGACCTCGCGCGCCGACAGACGGCGCTGCCTGATCGTGTCGGTAAGTTCTACGGCGGACAAGCGACAGATGTCGCTTGCCGGCGGCACGGCGTGTTTCGTCGACGGGCGCATCGCCGTCACCGCGCGGCCAAGGCCGCGTCGACATCCTTCGCCAGCGGAATCGCCGGCTGCGCACCCGGCTTCAAGCATGCGAGCGAGCCTGCCGCCGCGGCGCGCGTGAGCGCCTGTTCGAGCGAGAGGCCGGACGACAGGCCGGCGCCCAAATAGCCGCAAAAGGTGTCGCCCGCGCCGACCGTGTCGACCGGAGTTATCTTCAGTGCCGGGACGGTGATGAAATGGTCGGGAGTGGCAGCCAGCACGCCGTCGCCGCCGAGCGTCACGACGATGGCGCGGCCTGCCTTTTCGGCATAGTCGCGCATCCGCGCCTCCCGGTCGCGGCCGGTGAGCACCAGCGCCTCGCCATAGAGGTCGAACTCGGTCTCGTTGGCGACGGCGTAGTCGGCCTTGCCGAGAAAGCCGGCCGCCTCGGGGCGGAAAGGCGCGGTGTTGAGCACGCTGACGGCACCCGCCGCGCGGGTTGCATCAAGCGCCGCTTCGACCGTGGGCAGCGGGATCTCGTGCTGCAAAAGCACGACATCGCCCTTCTTCAGATACGCCTTGGCGATGTCGCCGGGCAGTACAGAATCGTTAGCGCCCGGCACGACGGCGATCACATTCTCGCCGTCGGCACCGACCAGGATGAGCGCTGTGCCGGTGGAGGCGAAGCTCTCGCCGACGCCGGAAAGATCGACACCGCCGGCCTTCAGCAGCGCCAGCGCTTCGGCGGCAAAGCTGTCCTTGCCGACGGCGCCGACCATGCGCACCTCAGCGCCTGCGCGGGCCGCGGCCAGCGCCTGGTTGGCGCCTTTGCCGCCGGGAGCGGTGGCAAAGCCGGAGCCGCGGACCGTCTCGCCGGGTTCAGGCAAACGGTCGACATTGGCGATCAGGTCGAGGTTGATCGAGCCGACGATGATGATCAAGAAAGGCCTCCTGCACGAGCGGGCGAGCCTTCGATCGAAGGCCGATGCCGCAAGTCCTTGCATTTACGCAGTTGCTTGCGCGGGAGGCTAGCCGCAAAGACCGTCTATTGCCAGATCAAGCCGGTTGTGCGCCGCACCGGCCCACAGCATCATTCGCAGCGTACCGTCACCGTGCCCTGGTAGTTGCCGGCCGGGAAGATGCCCGGCGATTTCGTGGCCGTGAGATCGACCTGGATGGTGTGAGTGCCGTTGGTCACCCGCTGCGGCGAACTGCCCGGGATGTCCGAGCCTGAGCCATCGAGGCGGAAGACGGTGGCGAAGGTGACGTCGGTGTCGCCGCCGCTCGGCGCGGACGTGAAGGCAATCGGCGCCGGTGCCGAGACGGAATAGCAGTCGAGCAGGTTGAGGATCGTGCATAGCGTCGCATTCGCGGTGATGGTGGCGCCGGCGCTCGACCCGCCCGCCTGCCTGGAGCCGAAGATATTGATGGCGGGGTTCGATTTCATCGTTCCCGGGCGCCGATCATGATGGTGCAAGTGCCGATGATAGCCGCCGAAGCCGGGAGCGAGAAGCTTGCAAGCGCAGCCACCGCGGCGATCAGCGCGTGGCTATTTCTTTTTCTTTTTCTTGTCATTGCCGGTTTGTGCCTCTGATGCTCCAGCCTTCGTTAGCCCATCCAGTCGATGCGGCGGCGGAGGCGGTCGCGGGATCGGGAGCAGCCACGCTTCCCGTCTGGCCGTCGGCGCCGAGACCCATCTTGAGCAGCTTCAATTCAAGCTGCAGGCGCTCGACCTCGAGTTCGTAGAGGCGGCCGCAATCGACGCGCTTCCGGCGTCCGCCCGATCGGGACCACTACGCCGCCGTAAGTGGCGAGTTTGCTGTTCGACTGGTGGTTGCTGTTGACGCGGATGACGCCGACGTCCAGATAGGCGCCGCTGCCGGAAACGGCCGAGCGGCAGGTCGTGCCGTCGGAAGCATGAACCTCGTCCTCGGCCCTGGGGCAGGGTGACGCCGGGCAAGGTGAAGCCCGTCTGCAAGCGTCAGAACCTGCGATGCCCGACGAACTTTCCGCATATCTGTGCCCTTAGCAAATGCGGCTCAATACAGAGGTATCATCCGTTTATCGTGGTTAATTTAGTGTTAAACAAGATAACGACTGCAAACAATTCAAAATACAACCCGAAACCTGAGGTTGTCTCCGGTTGCATTTCCCGATATTTCGGATGTATTGTTTTCGATTATACTTACCTATATTCAGATCCACGGTTTTCGCAATGGCGCGCGGAAAAAACGAAGTTTCAGGACGCCATTTGTCCCGCCTCCCAGCCGAGGATGGCGCGCTTGCGCGTCAGTCCCCAGTGGTAGCCGGTGAGGGCGCCGGACTTGCCGAGCGCACGATGGCAAGGAACCACGAAGGACATCGGATTGGCGCCCACCGCCGCACCGACGGCCCGGCTGGCGCTCGGCGCGCCGATGCTTGCCGCAATCGAGGAATAGGTGCAGGCCCTGCCCATCGGAATTCGCAGCAGCGCCTCCCAGACGCGCAGCTGGAAATCGGTGCCGATCATCACCACGCGCAGCGGCTGGTCCGCACGCCATTTTGTCGGATCGAAGACGCGCGCGGCATAGGGCTGGGTGGCCGACATGTCCTCGACGTAAGCTGCGTTCGGCCAGCGGCCGGACATATCGGCGAAGGCGGCCCGCTCGCCGCCGGCGTCGCAGAAGGCCAGGCCGGCCAGCCCGCGATCGGTGACCATGATCAACGCAATGCCGAAGGGCGAGATATGGTAGCCGTAGCGGATGGTCAGGCCGGCGCCACGGGTCTTGTAGTCGCCGGGCGACATCGCTTCGTGCGTGACGAAGAGGTCGTGCAGCCGGCCAGGGCCCGACATGCCGAGCTCGAACGAGGTTTCGAGCAGCGGCATGCCGGAATCAAGCAGCCTGCGCGCATGGTCGAGCGTCACCGCCTGCAGAAAGGCCTTGGGCGACAGGCCGGCCCAGCGCGTGAACAGTTTCTGCAGGCCCGTCGGCGTCTCGCCGACCGCCTCGGCCAGGACCTCCAGCGAGGGCTGGTCGCGATAGTCGAGGCTGATCTTCTCGATGGCGCGGCGCACGATTTCGTAGTCGCTGCCCACGGGCGTGATGTCGTTCTGCAGGATCGCTGACGGTTCCATCCGGGTATTCATGGTCATCTGGACGTTCATGGCAATATCTCCCATGGCTATCTGCTCGGCCGCGAATATCGGTCTTCCCGCGCATGGCTACCACCCGAAACTTGCCTTCCTCCGGCCCCTACCCAGATCGAGCAGGCTTCGAGCCGAAGGGCGATGACGGCCGGCGAAAAGATAGATTTGACCGGGGTAGAAAGGCCTTGCTGATGACGCTCTACGGCAAGCCGCCGGGCGCCGTGCCAGTTCAACGCGCCTTGGCGGTCGCCAGTGCGCGCGAAAAGGCAGCAGCAAAGCTTTCGCGGGAACCGGGATCCAGGAAAGACCCGATCGAAACGCTTTCGCCTTGCGCCTCGACGGCCATTTTGGTGATGCCGATCTCGGCATGGCGGGCGATCGAAAAGCGGGTCCAGAACGGGTTGAAGCGATGATCCTCGAAGCGGCCCGACGGCGCCGTTTTGCGGATGTCAAGCCTGGTGCGCGAGACCGATATTTCCTCACGGGCGCGGGCCGCCCGGTAATTAACGCGAAAGGCGATGTAGACGGCGACCACGTCCAGCCCCAAGAAGCCGAAGACCGGCCATGCGCCATGTGCCAGGAAGATCGCGCCGGTGATCGCCCAGCCGAACATCAGCGCGCCCATCAATATCAGAAAGCCGGTCCGACCGAGGGAGCGATGCGGCGTCAGCAGGGCCTGGAAGAATGGCTTGTCGGCTTCGAACGAGGCGTTTGTGTCGCTCATAGGGAAATATTATAGGAAGGGAATGGCGCCGCCCAAGTCCAAAAACTCCTTCCTCGTCAAAAAGCCGTCAGCCTCCGCCTCAGGCGGCAGTGCGAAAGCAAAGACGCCGTCCCGGAAGGGCGGGCTGCGCTCGCTCTACACGCCCGCCGAGGTGCATGAGATCTTCCGGCGTTTTTCCGTGCAGCGGCCCGAGCCGAAGGGCGAGCTCGACTATGTCAATCCCTTCACGCTGCTGATCGCGGTGGTGCTGTCGGCGCAGGCGACCGATGCCGGCGTCAACAAGGCAACGAAGCCGCTGTTTTCGGTCGCCGATACACCGCAGAAGATGCTGGCGCTCGGTGAGGCCAAGGTCGGCGACTACATCCGCACCATAGGCCTGTGGCGCAACAAGGCCAAGAACGTGGTCGCGCTCTCGAAGGCACTGATCGACGACTATGCCGGCAACGTGCCCGAAGATCGGGACGAGCTCGTCAAGCTGCCGGGCGTGGGACGCAAGACCGCCAATGTCGTGCTCAACGTAGCCTTCGGCCAGCACACGATGGCGGTGGACACGCATATCTTTCGCATCGGCAATCGTATTGGATTGGCGCCCGGCAAAACGCCGGAACAGGTTGAGCAGGGGCTGATAAAAGTCATCCCCGCCGAATACATGCGGCACGCCCATCACTGGCTGATCCTGCATGGCCGCTATGTCTGCAAGGCGCGCAAGCCCGACTGCCCGGTCTGTGTCATCGCCGATATCTGCAAGTCCAAGGAAAAGACCACCGACCTGCCGGCGCCGCTGATCGAGCTCGCGCCGCTCGACGAAACTGAGGACCGAGCGATTGGTGTCAGCTAGGCAGAGTGTAGCGGATAGCGCCAGCCGACGGCGCCTGCGGTCAAAACGCCGAATTCAAAAATCGCAACGAAAATTCAATGACTTAATTTTCCTCCACAAACACCTCTTCACGCTTCTTCTTGACCGCGGGCAGGAAGACGATGACGAGCACGGCGAGCGCGATGAAGAGCAGGCTGGCGCTGATCGGTCTCGTCACGAAGGTGCTCGGGTCGCCGCGCGACAGAATCATGGCGCGACGCAAGTTTTCCTCAAGCAACGGGCCGAGCACGAAGCCGAGCAGCAGTGGCGCGGGTTCGCAGCGCAGCTTGGTCAGGAGGTAGCCGAGCAAGCCAAAGAAGGCGACGGCGTAGAGGTCGTAAACATTGGTGTTGACGCTGTAGACGCCGATCGAGCAGAACGCCATGATGATCGGAAACAGCACGTAATAGGGGATCGTAAGGAGCTTCACCCAAAGCCCTATCAGCGGCAGGTTGAGGATGATCAGCATCAGGTTGCCGATCCACATTGAGGCGATGATGCCCCAAAACAGCTCCGGCTGTTCGGTCGCGACATTGGGGCCGGGCACGATGCCCTGGATGATCATCGCGCCGATCATCAGCGCCATTACCGGATTGGCCGGAATGCCAAGCGTCAGCATGGGGATGAAGGAGGTCTGCGCGCCGGCATTGTTGGCCGATTCCGGCCCGGCGACGCCTTCGATGGCGCCCTTGCCGAATTCCCCCGGTTTTTTCGATACGCGCTTTTCGACCGTGTAGGAGGCGAAGGCTGCAAGGATCGCGCCGCCTCCCGGCAGGATGCCGAGCGCCGAACCAATGATCGTTCCGCGCATGATGGGCGCGGCCATGCGCCGAAAATCCTCGCCGGTGGGCATGAGGCCGGAGACTCTTCGGATCAGCACGGAGCGCTCATGCTCGTTCTCGAGGTTGCGTAGGATCTCGGCGACGCCGAAGACGCCGACCGCTACCGCGACGAAATTCAGCCCGTCGGCATATTGCGTGATGCCGAGCGTGAAGCGCGGCGTGCCGGTATAGATGTCGGTTCCGACGATGCCGAGCAGCAGGCCGAGCACAACCATGGCTAGCGCCTTGACTATCGAGCCGTGGGCGAGCGCGACGGACGAGACGAGGCCGACGACCATCAGCGAAAAGTACTCGGCCGCGCCGAATTCCAGCGCCATCGCCGTCAGCGGCGGAGCAAAGATGGCGACCAGGAAGGTCGACACCGTGCCGGCAAAGAACGAGCCTATCGCCGCGATCGCGAGTGCCGCCCCGGCGCGGCCGTTCTTGGCCATCTGGTAGCCGTCGATTGCGGTGACGGCTGACGAGGATTCGCCGGGCATATTGATGAGAATGGCGGTGGTGGAGCCGCCATATTGCGCGCCGTAATAGATGCCGGCGAGCATGATGAGAGAGGAAACCGGGTCGCCTATCTGGAACGTAATCGGCAAGAGCATGGCGATGGTTGCGGTGGCGCCGATGCCGGGCAGGACGCCGATCAGCGTGCCGAGAAGGACGCCGATCAGACAGAAACCGAGATTTGTCAGCGATGTCGCCGTCGAAAAGCCGAGCACCAAGTTGGCGAGGAGCTCCATGGTCGTCTCCTCACAATGGCAGCCACGGGCCAAAGCGTCGGAACGGCAGGCCGAGTGCGTAGCTGAAGACGAGTGAGGCAAACAGCGTCAGGCCGGCCGACAACACGAGCGCGGTCAGCGGTTTCATGCGGGCGCTGGCAAAGGATGCGATCAGCGCCGTCAGGAAGATCGACGGGATGAAGCCGAGGCCGCGCACCGTCAGGCCGAAGAAGATCGGAGCGGGGAGGATGAGCAGCATGCCGCGCCACGCAATGTGGCCGATCGCCTCGCTCTCGAAGCGCACTGCCTGGACGAGGATGATAACGCCGAGCAGGAGCAGCACAATCGCCAGGACCAGCGGGAAATAGCCCGGTCCCATGCGGAAGGCGGTGCCGATTTCGAGGCCGAGCGACTGCAGCGCGAAAAATGCGCCGAAGGCGATGAACAGCGCGGCGCATATGCCGTTGGTCGTGTCGATTGCGAAGGGCTTCATCACGTTCCTCTCAGGTGCGCACCCCGGGCGCGCCGTTGCAACGCAAAACGGGGCCGAAGCAAAAACGGGGCGCCGATCCGTCCAAAACCTCAGTCGGCGTACTGGCCGGCGGCTTCGATGATCGGCTTCCAGCGCCCGATCTCGCTTTCAAGCTTGGCCTTCAGCGCCGCCGGTGTCGCGTCGGCTTCGGGCGACGGCTTGGTGCCGAGTTCGGCGAAGCGGGCGGCGACGTTCTGATCCTTCAGCGCGACCTGCAGCGATTTCGACAGGCGTCCGGTGATCTCGGCCGGCGTACCCTTTGGTGCGTAGAGGCCGTGCCAGATGCTGACCTGCACCT
Organism: Mesorhizobium sp. M1A.F.Ca.IN.022.06.1.1; assembly: GCF_003952605.1. Classification (NCBI taxonomy): domain Bacteria; kingdom Pseudomonadati; phylum Pseudomonadota; class Alphaproteobacteria; order Hyphomicrobiales; family Phyllobacteriaceae; genus Mesorhizobium; species Mesorhizobium sp. M1A.F.Ca.IN.022.06.1.1. Next base: position 4,008,892 of record NZ_CP034455.1, read on the forward strand.
CGGGAAGGCCGCCTTCCGTCGTCGTCGGGACGTCCGGCAGCACATCGAGGCGTTCCGGCGAGGTGACGGCATAGGCCTTGATCGTGCCGCCCTGGATCTGCTTGGTGGTGTTGGTCGTCTGGTCGCACATCATGTCGACCTGGCCGCCAAGAAGATCGGTCATGGCCGGGCCGGTGCCCTTGTAGGGCACGGTGACCAGCGGCGTACCGATGGCGCTCATGAACAGCATGCCGCACAAATGCGAGGCCGCACCGATCCCGGCATTGGCGACGGTGACAGTGTCCTTGTTGGCCTTGGCGTACTCGACCAGTCCCTTCAGATCGGTCGGCTCAAGGTCCTTGCGGCCGACGACGGTCATTGGCACCTCGGTGACGAGGCCGACATATTCGAAGGCGTTGAGCGTGTCGTATGCGAGCTTTCTGTACAGCGTCGCGCTGGTCGCCATGCCGATGTGGTGGAGGAGCAGCGTATAACCGTCCGGGTCAGCCTTCGCGACGCGCCCCGCGCCCAGTGTGCCGCCGGCACCGCCGACATTTTCGACGATGACCTGCTGGCCGAGATCCTTCGACATGGCTTCGGCGATGAGGCGTGTGACCGTGTCGGTCGGGCCGCCGGCCGCAAACGGCACCACAACGGTGATGGTGCGTTCCGGATAGGTCTGCGCGCCCGCGGCGAACGGATAAAGCGTGACGGCCGCTGCGGCAGCCAGAGCGGCAACAAATTTTCTCATTGTGACTTCCTCCCAGAGTATGAACCTCCAGCCACCGCGCGAAATTCCTCTCGGCGACGGCTGTGGATGCAATAGCAACTAGTGCAGGCTAGCAGATTGCAATCGGACTCAAACGGCAAACCGCGATTATCTACAAATCACCCGCAAGATGGATGGAAAAGATCTGGGTCGGATGATGGATCGCGGGATGTCGACATCTGACGACGGTACGTTGGCGGATGCCGGTTGCTGCCCGATCCCTGCTCTTCCTCGGTTCTATTCTAATAACCGTAGCCGCGCGCCATCGCCGCCGCAAAGACCGGGATGAGCAGGAAGATGAAGCCCTCGGCGCGGACATAGTTCTTCACCGAGGCGAGCTCCGCCGCCGGAACCGAGAAGGATGGATTGCCGCTCGCCTGCCTGCTCCAGGAGATGAAGCGCACGGTCGGGATGATCGACAGCAGGCCGACGATGATGAAGGCCATCATCTTTGCCCAGAACACCCAGTTGAAGACGTAGAACTCCCAGCCTTTCAGGCCGAAGAACACCCGGCAGATGCCGATGATGACGATCAGCGCGGCGATGATGCCGTAGTGGCGGTCGATGCCGACAACGCGCTTGAGCGTCGTCGCCCCCAACTCGCCGCGCACCAGCACGAACTCGGCGCCAATGATGCCGGCCAGCGAGAACACCAGAAGATGATGGGCGATCGCCAGCAGAAGGTCGGTGGTGTCCATTATCTTTCCTCGTGTTCAGATGCGCCGCGATATCGCTGAATCAGCTTCGTCCCAAGACTAACATCGCCTGTCGAGAATCCCACACGCCGAAATATCAGCCGGTCAATGACGGCGCTCATCCACTTGCGTCGCTGGAGGATGATCCGGGCGATCCTGGCCCTTGTTCGAACGTGCAGGTTTGCTAAGCGCTGCCGCTCAAAGGAAAGGACTGCGATGAGCATTGCAAGGGAAGCCGGTGTGCCGATCCTCGAGACGGCGCGGACGGTCCTGCGGCCGCATCGGCTCGACGATTTCGAGACCTATGTCGCAATGTGGGCGGACCCGGGGTCACCCGCTTCATCGGCGGCAAGCCGCGCACCCGCGAGGAAAGCTGGATGCGCTTCCTGCGCCATGCCGGGCTGTGGTCGCTGCTTGGCTATGGGTTCTGGGCGATCGAGGACAAGGCGACGGGCCGCTTTCTCGGCGAGGCGGGATTCCATGATCTGAAGCGCGAGATCGAGCCCTCGATCGAAGGCGTGCCGGAAGCCGGCTGGGCTTTAGCTTCGGGTGCGCATGGCCAGGGGCTTGCAAGCGAAGTCGTCGGGCGCATCGTCGCCTGGGGTGACGAGGCGTTCGGGCGAGCCAGAACCGTCTGCATCATCGATCCCGAAAATGGCGCCTCGCTCAAGGTCGCAGATAAGAACGGCTATCGCGAAATCCTGCGGACCACCTATCACGACAAGCCGACGATCCTGCTGGAGCGGTGGGCCGGAGAGGCAACAGCCTAGAGGGCAATGCCGGGTTCGTCCGCCTCCGGTGCTGACGCGCTTCTGGGATCAGCGTTTGGCCTTGGACCTGTTCAGGGCCACCGCTGCTCGCACGAGAGCCTTGAACGCTTCCTGGTCGATCTCCTCGCCTTCGCGAAAATCGATGGCGCGCCTTGTGTTGCCTTCGAGGCTGGAGTTGAAGAGACGTGAGGGATCCGGCAGCGCGGCGCCCTTGGCGAAGGTCAGCTTGACGACGGCCTTGTAGGTCTCGCCGGTGCAGATCATTCCGGCGTCCTCCCAGACCGGCACGCCGCGCCACTTCCATTCCTCGGTGACGTCCGGATCGGCATCCCTAATCAGGGCGCGCAGCCGGCCGAGCATCTCGCCCCGCCAATCGCCCAATTCCGCGATACGGCCATCAATCAGCTCGGAAGGAGACTTGCTTTCCTGCACGCCGATTTTCTCCATATGTGTCCTCCTTCAACACCCGCTAGACGGATCGCCATGATGCCTCGTCGGGCGGACCGTGAGTGACCGATAATGCGCTTACATTCGTTCGCCAGGCAATTGACTTGCCTGTTTCACCCAGGAGACGAATTGCGCTTCGTCGAGCTGGTCGTCCTCATGGATGTGAAAATAGCGCGTGTCCTTGCTCCTGGATTCGCCGGGCGGCACCGGCTTCAGCGACATGCCGCGAAAGAAGGCCACTTTGACGTATCTGGTGAAACAGTGAATGCCGAGAAACCAGCCTTCGCCGTCCATGCCGTAAAACGGCGAGTTCCATTTGACGGCCTTCTGCACGTCGGGGACGGCCTGCATGATAAGTTGGTCGAGCCGGCGGCCTACCTCGCTCTTCCAGCCCGGCATCGCCGCGATATAGGCCTGCACGGGAGCGTCACCATACCCCTTGGCGATCTGCGGGTTGCCGCCCGAAAGCAGGACGGGTTTTTCCCCCGACGGCCTGGCTGCAACCTTTGCCGATTTCGTTTTTGCCATCAGGCCGGTCCGGCGCGCTCGCGCGCCGGCCCACCGCGCCACCTTGCGGCATAGGGCAGCACGAACATGTAGAGGCCGCTGAACAACAGCAGGAAAAGCGGCAGGAGCGGCGAATAGACCACCCAGGCCGGCGGCTCGCCCAATGCCATGGCGACGAAGTTGGCGATGACGGTCACGTCACAGCCAGCGATGCAACTGCCTGATCCACTTGCTCCAGTCCAATGCTTCCTCCTCTGAAAGAACCAATGAACGCTGGGCCTACCAGCGTGCCAGCTGCGTCATCTGGATGAGGTTGCCGCAGGTCCTCACTCGATCCGCGAAAGCACCTGCTCCAAGGCCGCAAAGAACCTCGGCCAGCCAACGGCGGCGCCCCGGAAATACGGCTCCTGGTCAGTCCGAAAGCCCGTCTGCTCCATGCGCAGGCGAGTGCCGGCGCCGGTCCGGGTCAGCGTCCATGTGACGACGCTCTCTAGATCCTTGGTGTCCCATGTGTAGCAAAGCGTCTTGTTTGGCTCGACTGTCTGGACCTGGCACTCGACACCGCCCCAGTCCGCGCTCAGTTCGAAACGGTGGTCTACGACCGGCTTGAAGTTGTTCTTCATCAGCCACTCCTCGATGAGATGCGGCTGGGTCAGTGCCCGCCAGATCTTTTCCGGCGGATAGGGAATCTCGCGCTCGACCACAACGGAGCGCGTTCCGGCCGGCATATCGTTCATTGATCCATCCTCTGCAGCAGATCCTCGAGATCGTCGAACCGGCTCTCCCAGAACCCGGCCATATCGCGAGTCCAATCCATTAGCGGCGCCAGCGCGCCAAGCTGTGCGCTGTAATGGGTCTGGCGACCCTGGTGGCGGTCGCGCACCAGTCCGGCTTGCTTGAGCAGGCCGAGATGTTTCGACACCGCCGGCTGCGAGACACCGGCCTCAGCCGTCAGCGCGCCGACCGTCTGCTCGCCTTGCCGGCACAGACGCTCGAAGATGGCGCGCCTTGTCGGATCGGCAAGCGTCCGGAACAGCATATCGTGTGCGTTCGTCATCTGGATCGATAACTCAATAGCTATTGATTGACGTATAACCAGTGAGATATGTGTGAGTCAAGCAGAGCCTAGAGGGCGGAAGCTTAGGGCGGACTGGGTCACCCTATCCTTGCGGACCCGTCCCCAACATCCGCTTCCGCGTCAGCGCTTCCAGAACTCGCGGTGTGGTGCGAGCAGCTCGTCCGCGACTTCGGGGAAGGGGCCAAACACCTCGATCTTTTTCTGCCCGGAGTCGAGCACGGCGCGCGAAGAAAGGCTCATCGTCGGATTCTCCGCGTGATCGCCGGTGAGCGCCAGAAGCTGGGTCTCCTCGAAGCCGTAAACCAGCCGGCCGATATTGGCCCAGTAGAGCGTTCCGGTGCACATCGCGCAGGGCTCGCCGGTTGAGACGAGCGTGCAGGTCCAGAGAAACTCCGGCGAATAGGCAGTCGCCGCGCGTCGCGCAAGTTCGGTTTCGGCGTGATGGACGGTGTCGATATTGCCTTGGCGCATGAGGATGGCGTCGTCGGGGCCGACCAGCACCGCACCGAATGGATGATGACCGTGCGCCGCCGCCTCGCGCGCCGCGGCGTCGGCGGATCGGAGATGGGCGAGCATCTGATCGCGGGTCATGGCAAAACCTATCGCGCCGCCATCCACCCGATGAGCGGCCTTCGAGCCGAGATTGGTGCCAAGGGACGCGATTGGCAAGAGCTAACCGTCGCTTGAGCGTCCACCTGCCCGAAGCTCGGCGACATTGGCCTGCTGCGTGCCGGAAACTCGAATTTGATGCTCGCCAAAACCCGGATCCGTTGTGGGCTCCGGCGGCGTGTCGAGGCTTGCCGCATCCAGCATGGATGCATCTTCGCCAAAAGCGCGGGTGGCGCGGGCGGCAGCTTCGAGCAGCGGCCGCTTCATGCGGGTGAGGAAGGCCGCGTCGACCCGCGTGTTCGGACCGGCGAGCGTGAGCACGCCGAGCAGTGTCCGTCCCGGCCCGAAGACAGGGGCGGAGATGCCGGCAGTCTGCGGATCGCGGTCACCGATTGAAATGTAACTATAGGTTTTCCGGATCGTCTCGTAAGGCTCGCCCTGCTCTCCCGAGAAAGCGGCCAGCACCCGGCCGCCGGAACCAACCAGCAAGGGCAGCACGTCACCTTCCCGTATCGTGTAACGGATCGGGTGCTTGGACTCGACTCGGTAGAGACAGGTGCGCACGTCGCCCGAGCGGACATAGAAGGCGACGCTTTCCCAGCTCCGCTCGGAGAGATCGCGCATGATCGGCAACAGGATATCCATCGCCACGAGCGAGCGCTGGTAAAGCGCGCCAAGCCTGAAGGTCGCCGGTCCGATGCGATAGCGTCCGTCCTCCAGGCGCTCCAGCAATTGCCCGCGCATCAGCGAGTTGGCCAATCTGAGGATCGTGCTCTTGTAGAGACCGGTTCGGGCCGCGATTTCGGCGAGGCCGAGCGACCGGTCGGCAATGGTGAACGCGTCGAGGATGGCGATTGCCCGGTCGAGCGCGGCAACGCCGTCGGCCGGAGCCTGGCTTGGAGGGAGGTCTGTCATTGCGGTGACGATTTCATCGTGGTCGCCCATCCGGGAATGACCCTGGACATGCGGATTTAGTCCGATCCTATGCGTTCTGTCCAGCAGAATGGCATTCCCGTTGACAGAACGCGGTAACAAATGCTTGAACTCGAATGCGGGTCTTAATTCAGGCCACGTCTTGGCAGGCACCGGAGGAGGTGTCGTGATTTGGAGGAATCCCATGCTGAACAGACGCAGATTCTTGTCGACCACCGCCGCCGGCTTCGCGGCTTTGCATTTCGGACCCGCCTTTGCGCAGGACGCCCCGCAAATCCAAATCTTCGTGCCGGCGGCCCCCGGCGGCGGCTGGGACCAGACCGCGCGCACGATCGATCAGGTGCTGCGCTCCGAAAAGCTGATCTCCGGCTCGCAGATCACCAATGTCGGCGGCGCCGGCGGCACGGTCGGCCTGCCGCAATTCGTCAACCAGTGGAAGGGCAAGGGCAACGCGCTGATGGTTGCCGGCATGGTCATGGTTGGCGCCATCATCGCCAACAAGGCCGCCAACAATCTCACCGAAGTGACGCCGATCGCGCGCCTCACCGGCGAGTTCGAGGCGCTGGTGGTGCCGGCAGCCTCGCCGTTCAAGACGGCCAATGATTTCGTCGCGGCGCTGAAGGCGGATCCGACGAAGGTTCCGGTGGCCGGCGGTTCGGCCGGCGGTTCCGACCACATCCTTTTCGGCCTGATCGCCAAGACGGCCGGCGTGCCTGCCGCCAACCTGTCCTATGTGCCGTTCGCCGGCGGCGGCGAGGCGCTGTCGGCGCTGCTCGGCAACCAGGTCGCGGCCGGCATTTCCGGCTATGGCGAATTCTCCGAGCAGGTCAAGGCGGGCGCGCTCCGGCTGCTGGCGATCTCGTCGGACAAGCGCCAGGAAGGCATCGACGCGCCGACATTGAAAGAGGCCGGCATCGACGTCGAATTGTTCAACTGGCGCGGCGTCTTTGCACCCCCCGGCGTTTCCGATGAAGACAAGGCGGCGATGATCAAGATGGTCGAGACCATGGCGAAGAGCGAGGCCTGGGCGACCGAGTGCAAGAACCGCAACTGGACGCCGATTCTGCTGACCGGCGACGATTATGCCAAGTTCGTCGCCGAGGACACGACACGCATCGGCGCGATCCTCAAGGATCTCGGCCTGGCCTGATCGCCTCCTGCCTGATCTCGAAGGAGGCTGCATCGCCTTCTTCGAGACAGCGGACATGCGACGGTTCAATGAAACTGCGGCGAAGCCGGCAGTGGAAGGCCGGCTTCCGGGGAGGAGATCATGAGCACCAGCGACCAGCAGGCGTCACCGCCGCGCCTTGCCATACCCGAATTGCTGATCGGCGTCGGGCTTCTTGCCTGCGCCGGGGCCGTTGCCTGGCAGACCCTGGCGATCCCGGTTTCGCCGCTCTATTCCAAGGTCGGCCCGAAGGTCTTCCCCTACATGACCATGGCCGGCATGGTGATCCTGTCACTGCTGCTCATCGTCGCCGCCCTGCGTGGCGGCTGGCAGCCGGACGAGGAAAAGGAGACGCCGACCGACTGGAAGGCGATGGGTTTCGTAGTCGCGGGGCTCGTTGCCAATCTCGTGCTGATCCAGCCGCTCGGCTTCACAGCCGCCTCGGTGATCATGTTCGTGCTGGTCTGCTTCGGCTTCGGCAGCCGGCATCCGCTGCGCGATGCGCTGCTCGGCCTGATGTTGGCGCTGGCGGCCTATTTCGGATTCGCCAGAGCGCTCGGCGTCAACATCGGGGCCGGCCTGATCGAGAACCAGCTCAACGCGTTGATCAGCGCCCTCGTCGGCATGGGAAGGGGCTGAGGACGATGGACACGCTCGGTTATCTCGCGCACGGATTTGCGGTCGCCTTCACGCCGACCAATCTCTTGTGGTGCCTGCTCGGCACGACGCTCGGAACCGCGATCGGCGTGCTGCCCGGGCTCGGGCCGGCGCTGACCATCGCGCTGCTTTTGCCGATCACCTACCAGGTGGCGCCGGAAGCTTCCTTCATCCTGTTTGCCGGCATCTATTACGGGGCCATGTATGGCGGCTCGACGACGTCGATCCTGCTCAATACACCGGGCGAAAGCGCCACCATCGTCACCGCGCTCGAGGGCAACCGGATGGCGCGTTCGGGCCGCGGCGGCGCGGCGCTCGCGACTTCCGCGATCGGCTCGTTCGTCGCCGGGACCCTCGGCACGCTGGGCGTCGCCTTCCTGGCGCCGATCGTGGTCAAGCTGGCGCTGGCTTTCGGGCCGGCGGAATATTTCTCGCTGATGGTGCTCGCCTTCATCACCGTTTCGGCGGTGCTCGGCTCGTCCTCTGTGCGTGGGCTTACCAGCCTGTTCGTCGGCTTCGTCATCGGCATGATCGGCGTCGACCTGCAGACCGGGCAGCCGCGCTTCACCTTCGGCATGGGCGAGTTGCTCGACGGCGTCGACGTCATCATCGTCGCGGTCGGCCTCTTTGCGGTCGGCGAGACTCTCTACGTGGCCTCGCGCCGCTATGCCGGGAAGGACGAGATCGTGCCACTGAGGGGCTCGCTCTACATGACTGCTTCCGAATGGGCGCGCTCGTGGAAGCCGTGGCTCAGGGGCGCGGCAATCGGCTTCCCGATCGGCGCCCTGCCCGCCGGCGGGGCCGAGATCCCGACCTTCCTCTCCTATGCCATCGAAAAGAAGCTTTCCAAGCACAAGGAGGAGTTCGGCACGGTCGGCGCCATCGAAGGCGTCGCCGGGCCGGAGGCTGCCAACAACGCTTCGGCTGCCGGCGTGCTGGTGCCGATGCTGACGCTTGGCCTGCCGACCTCGGCAACGGCGGCGATCATGCTGTCGGCCTTCCAGAGCTACGGCATCAATCCCGGACCGCTGCTGTTGACGACGCAGGCCAATCTCGTCTGGGGCCTCATCGCCAGTCTCTTCATCGCCAACGTCATCCTCGTCATCCTCAACCTGCCGCTGATCGGCCTGTGGGTACGATTGCTCAAGATCCCGGCGCCGCAGCTCTATGCCGGCATTCTGGTGTTCGCCACCGTCGGCACCTACGGCATCTCGCAGTCGCCGATCGATCTCATCATCCTCTATCTGCTGGGCGCGGCGGGCTTCCTGATGCGCCGCTTCGATTTTCCGACGGCGCCGGTCATCATCGGCATGATCCTCGGGCCGCTCGCCGAGACGCAGTTCCGCCGGGCGATGACGATCGCCAATGGCGACTGGACGGTGTTCTACCGGCACCCGCTCTCGCTGACGCTTTTAACGCTCGCCTTCATCGGTCTGGTCGGCCCGCATATCTGGGCCTGGATCGAACGCCGGCGCACGCGCGGACCAGAGCATGTGCCGGGCGATGCCTGACCGATCTGGAGCATCATGACAGACCTGCTTTCAGGCATACGCGTCCTCGACCTCACCAATGTGCTGGCAGGTCCTTACTGCGCCTACCAGCTGGCGCTGCTCGGCGCCGACGTCATCAAGGTCGAGGCGCCGCCGGGCGGCGATCTCGCGCGCCAGCTTGGTGCCTCGCCGGAGCTCAACAAAGCCGGCATGGGTGCATCCTTCCTGGCGCAGAACGCCGGCAAACGATCGGTGGTGCTCGACCTGAAGCAGGAGGCCGACCGCGAGCGCTTCCTCGACCTGGTCGCAACGGCGGACGCATTGGTCGAGAATTTCCGGCCGGGCGTGATGGATCGGCTCGGCCTCGGCCACGAGAAGCTGAAGGAGGTTAGGCCAAGCCTCGTCTATTGCGCGATATCGGGTTTCGGCCAGACCGGCCCGATGCGTGGCAACCCAGCCTATGATCAGATCATCCAGGGGCTGTCCGGGATCATGAGCATCACCGGCACGCCGGAAACGGCGCCCCTGCGCGTCGGCTATCCGGTCGCCGACACGCTGGGCGGACTGGTCGGGGCCTTCGCCATCGCTGCGGCGCTGGTGCGGCAGAAGACCAGCGGCGAAGGCGCCTTCCTCGACGTGTCGATGCTCGAATGCACGCTGTCGGCCTTGGGATGGCCGGTGTCGAACTATCTGACGGCGGGCGTCCAGCCTCAAGCCATGGGCAACGAGAACATGACGGCCGCGCCCTCCGGCGCGTTCCGCACCGGCGAGGGCCTGCTCAACATCGCCGCCAACAAGCAGGAGCAGTTCGTGATCCTTTGCGGCTTGATCGGCCGCCCAGACTTGGCTTCGGATCCGCGCTTCGCCGAACGCGAGACGCGCAAAGGGAACCGGGCAGCGCTGAAGCCGCTCATCGAGGACGCGCTTGCCGGCGCTCCTGCGGCGGTCTGGGAAGAAAAGCTCAACCGCGCCGGCGTGCCGGCCGGGCGGGTGCTGACGATCCCGCAAGTGCTGCAGGAACGCCAGGTCATCGAGCGCCGCATGACGACGCGCTTCCAGGAGATACCGGGAATGGACAACCCGCTCACGGTGGTGCGCGGCGGCTTTATGGTCGACGGTGCGGCTCCCGTGCCAGCCGGCCCTCCGCCACGTCTTGGCGCGCATATGGACGACGTGTTCGCCAGCTTGCCGGCGCGCGGCAAGGGGAGGGCGCGGGCATGAGCGCGGACAAAAAGACCGGCCGCGACCGCGGCGAGGAGTGGTGGCGGACTGGCATCATCGAGATGCAGCCCGGCGTGATCCGGCTGCGCGGCTACCAGATCCAGGATCTGATCGGCCGCGTCAGCTTTCCGGCGATGATCTGGCTTATGCTGCGCGGCGAATTGCCGGGCGACGATCAGGCGGCGCTGCTCGGCATCGCGCTCGGGGCCGCCGTCGACCACGGCCCGCAGGCGCCGTCGATCGCGATCGCGCGCATGGCGGCGACCTGCGGCGTCGGCATCAACAACGCCATGGCCTCCGCCATCAATGTGCTGGGGGACGTGCATGGCGGGGCCGGCGAGCAGGCGCTTTCCTTCTATGGCAACATCGCCGCCGCAATCGATGGTGGCGCGAGCCTCGCCGAAGCGGTGAGTGCGCGGCTCGACCGGTTCTTCGCCGAGGAAAAGGGCTACGTGCCCGGCCTCGGGCATCGCTTCCACCCGATCGATCCGCGGGCGCCACGCCTCATCGAACTGACGCGCGACTTCGCCGGTCGCGGCGTCGTCAGCGGGCGCTTTGCCGACATTGCCGAGGCGATCGAGGCGGAGGTGGCGACACGCAAGGGCAAGACGATCCCGCTCAACATCGATGGCGCCACGGCCGTCATCTATGGCGAGCTTGGCTTCCCGCCGCCACTGACGCGCGGCCTCTTCGTGCTGTCGCGCTCGGTAGGCATACTGGCGCATGCCTGGGAGCAATCACAGGAGAGCGACCGCAACAAGGGACCTCTGCCCAAAGAATGGCTGTGGGCTTACAGCGGCACCCCGGCACGGCCGTTTCCTGGCGACTCCGATTAGAGCGTTTTACCGTTCGACGGGAACGGCGAACCAATCTATCTCTTTGTTTTGACGGAATTCCTGACGGACAGCGGTGTCACACTTTCGTGGAATTGCGCCAGGCCATCGTCTTACGCCGGATCGGTCGCCAAGGCCGTCAAATCCCTCAGCAGCGTGGAAAGCTCCGGCTCGTCGATCAGCAGGGCCGCATCGGCCGCCGGCAGCCAAGCCCGCTGACGGTTCACGGCCTCCCGCCAGTCGGCCATCTCCTCGCTGACCTCGAGCAGGTAGACGACCACGTCGACACGGACGAAACGGCTGGCCATGCGCTTCCAATAGGAGTAGCCGCCGGCAGGCTGCTTCAGCGCCTTGCCCAGCACGCCCGCCTCTTCCTGGGCCTCGATCGCGGCCGCCTTGCGCCCGCTCTTGCCTTTCATGGGCCAGCCCTTGGGCACAATGAAACGTTTGGTCGTGCGCGAGGTGACCAGCAAGACTTCAAGCTGGCCGTCGCCGCGTAGGCGAAAGGGGATGGCCGCCACCTGGCGGATCCGCTCTCCCTTCTTTGCCCTGCGTACTGCTTTCTTCTTGGCTGCTGCCATCCCCAAATCCGATCAAAGCGGCATTCCTGCCGTACGCTATCCGCACGGCAAAAATCTCGCTCCTGCAAATCCCAAAACCGCCGCCCATGCAAGGCGGCTCGCTGCCGACAGTAAGTCGGCTAAGTAAACCCAAAAAAGAAAAATGTCAGCGGCAGACCCGCGAAATCGTGGTGCCGATCACCTGAGACTGGCAATTCTGCTTGACGATCGGCACTTCAGGGCGAGCCTTCGGAACGATCTGCCGGTCCTGCTCGCGGTAAAGCTGCTGCTGTTGCTGGAACTGTCGTCGCTGCAGCTGGTTCCGGAGCGCCTGCAGCTCGTTATGTTGGATCAGGGCGTTGCGGTCTGTGGGGATGACGACCTGCGCGGAGGCATATGAAGCCGCGCCCAAAAGGGCGGCAGTCGACAAAGCCGCGGCAATCAAAGCCGCCGATAGCCGAGGATGCGACATCGCTTCCTTCCCGCACGAAAAACAGAAACCTTGCCGTAATATAGGATGTTTGTGCGGATCTACCATGGTTCAAGCGACCGATCTCGGCACAGCCTCGATCGGTTGGATGATGCCCGCCGGTTCCTTCAATCGACCTCGCGCAAACGGTAGCCGACGCCGGTCTCGGTGATGATGTAGCGCGGCTGGTCCGGTGTCTTCTCGATCTTCTGCCTCAATTGGCGGACATAGACCCTGAGATATTGCACGTCCGTCGACTCGTTCCAGATCTGCTTCAGCAGGAACTGATGGGTCAGAACCTTGCCGGCATACTGCACGAGCATGCGCAGGATATCGTATTCCTTCGGCGACAGTTTTACTTCCTTACCCTCTACCTTGACGATGCGCTTCACCAGGTCGACCGAAAGGTCTCCGGCCTGGAACACCGGCTTCTCGCCCTGCTGCTGGAACTTGTGGCGCAGCGCCACGCGGATGCGGGCGACGAGCTCGTTCATGCCGAAGGGTTTCGTCACATAGTCGTCGGCGCCCATCTCGAGCGCCTGGACGATGCCGGCCTCGTCGGTGCGGCTCGATAGGATGACGACCGGAATGTCGAGGCCGTCGTCACGCCATTTGCCGAGCAGTTCGAGGCCCGTCATCCCCGGGAGGCCGAGATCGAGCAGGATCAGGTCGGGCCGCTGCGCCTGCATGAGCTCGATCGCTGCCTTGGCGTTCGGTGCCTCCGATACGGCATAGCCCTGGCTGCCGAGGCCGACCCGAAGCAGCCTGCGGATCGGCGGTTCGTCGTCGACGACCAGGATGCTGACGTTCTGACCGGTCATGCGGCGTCATCCGTTTTGGCCACGGCAAGGTCCGGAATTTCCTGCGGCACCGGCATGCGGATGGTGAAGATCGCGCCGGGCCGGTCGGTACGGTTCGTCGCCGAGATCCTGCCGCCCATGGCCTCGACGAAACCGCGACTGATCGACAGGCCGAGACCCGTGCCGGCGCGGACCTGGTCGCGCTTGCGCACCCGGTAGAAGGTGTCGAAGATCCGTTCGAGGTCGTTCGGCGGGATGCCTGGTCCCTCGTCCATGACCTGCAGGATGACGGAGCCGTTGTCGACCCAGCCTTGGAGGCGGATGGTTGAGCCGGGCGCGGAATATTTGGCGGCATTGTCGAGGAGGTTGAACAGCGCCTGCTCGAACAGCACCGGGTCGAGGCGCAGCATCGGCAAGTCCGGCGGAATGTCGGTGTCGATGCGGTGCTCGCCGGTGATCTTGCGAGCGCGATCGAGCGCCGAGCCGACGATATCGCCGACATAATGGAGGGCGTAGTTCGGCTCCATGGCGCCGGACTCGATCTTGGTCATGTCGAGCAGATTGGCGATGAAGCGGTTGAGCCGCTCCGATTCGTCGACCACCGTCGACAGGAGTTCCGTGCGGTCCTCTTCGGGAAGGGCGGCCGCGTATTCCCGCAGCGTGCCGGCGGCACCCATGATGGCGGCCAGCGGCGTCTTCAGGTCATGCGAGATCGAGGTAAGCAGCGCCGTGCGCAGCCGGTCCGCTTCCGCCGCCAGCCTGGCGCGGTCGACATCGGCGACAAGCTGGATGCGTTCGATGGCGACCGCCGCCTGATCGGCAAGCGCGTCGAGAAGGCGCTGCTGCTCGGGGGTCAGCAAAGGGCCCTGCTTGTCGTTGTCGAGGCCGACGACGCCGACCGCTGTCCGGCCTGTTCGCAAGGGCAGATAGAGGCGCTTCGCGCCGGGCAGCGTATCGGCGCCGCGGCCGGCGGGGCGGTCATGTTCCCAGGCCCAGCGGGCCGCCGCGATGTCGGCCTCGGCGAGCGTATCGTCCGGCGGATAGCCGGCCTTGACGGTGATCGTTCCATTCTCGGGCAGAAGCAGCACCACGCGCACTTTCAGCATCGAGGCGATCTGGAAGGCGGTGGCCCACAGCACGTCGTCAAGCGTGCCGGCGCCGGCGAGCTTCTTCGAGAACGAGTAGATGTCCTGCGTGGCTCGCGCGCGTGAGCGGGCGGCGACCGCCTGGCGCTGGACGCGCGCCGTCAGATTGCTGGCGATGACTGCGACAACGAGAAAGACCACGAAGGCAACGATGCTCTCCGGATCCCTGATCGTGAACGTATAGCGCGGCTCGAGAAAGAAATAGTTGAAGGCAAGCGCGCTCAGGAAACAAGCGTAGAGCGCCGGCCAGAGTCCGAACGTCACCGCAGAAGTCAGCACCGCCAGCAGCAGGACGCTGGCCAGATTGCGGACATCGAGGAACTGATCGAGAATCGAGCTGACGGCCACCGCGCCGGCGACATAGGCCGTCGAGAACAGATAGGGCCAGATCTGGAAGGGCTTCTGCTCGGACGCGGCCTTCACACGTGCCGACAGCATGTCGGCATCGCGCTCCTTGCCCGAAATGACATGGACGCTGATGTCGCCGGCATTGCGGATCAGGTCATAGGTGAGCGAGCCCTCGATCAGTTCCCGCCAGCGCGAGCGGGTCGGCCTGCCGATAACGATATGGGTGAAGTTGTTCGCCGTCGCATGGCGCACGATGTCCTGGGCGACGTTCTGGCCCGGGATGGTCGCCACCTCGGCGCCGAGCTGTTCGGCAAGGCGCAGGTTTGTCGCCAGCCGGTCCTTGTCCTCTTCGGACATGCCGGCCAGGCGAGGTGTGTCGACATGCAGCGCCGTCCATGGCGCCCGCAGGCGATCGGCGAGCCGGCGCGCGTAGCGGATACGAGCGCCCCCGTCCGGACGCGAGTCGACGCAGACAAGGACCCGCTCGCCGGCCGCCCACGGTCCCGGAATGGCGTGGGACTGCATATGGCTGAGGAGCTGTTCATCGACGCGCTGCGCGGTGCGTCGCAGCGCCAACTCGCGAAGCGCCGTCAGATTGCCAGGCGAAAAATAGTTCTCGATCGCGCGCTGAGCGGTTTGCGGGAAATAGACCTTGCCTTCATGCAGCCGCTTGATCAGGTCGTCCGGGGTGAGGTCGATGACCTCGATGTCGTCGGCCTCGTCGATGATGGAATCCGGAACGGTTTCGCGCACCCTGACGCGGGTGATCTGCGCCACGACGTCATTCAGGCTTTCGACATGCTGGATGTTGAGCGTGGTGTAGACGTCGATGCCCTGCGACAGGATTTCCTGAACATCGAGATAGCGCTTGGGATGACGGCCGCCGGGCGCGTTGGTGTGCGCGAGCTCATCGATCAGAACCAGCTCCGGCCGCCGTTTCAGGATGGCGTCGATGTCCATCTCGTCAAGGACGCGGCCCCTGTATTCGACCTCGCGGCGCGGGATCACCTCATAGCCTTCGACCAGCGCCTGGGTTTCCTTGCGGCCATGCGTTTCAACGACGCCGATCGCGACGTCGATGCCGTCGGCGCGCCGGGCGCGGCCTGCCAACAGCATCTCGTAGGTCTTGCCGACGCCGGGCGCCGCGCCAAGGAAGATGCGCAGACGGCCGCGGCCCTCCCGCTCCGCGTGCTCGAGCAGCGCGTCGGGAGAAGGTCTGTTCTCGAAGCTGGTCCTGTCGTCCGGCATCAAGTCCAATCATGGATTGCACCGGGGATCGTGTCGATCCCCGCTGCGAGTGCTGATTATTTGAGATCGTCGAGCTCCATGTTGAGGGCCAGCACATTAACCACCGGCTCACCCATGAAGCCCAGCTCGCGATCCTCGACATGGCCGTCGACAAGCGCTTTCACCTTGGCTTCAGCGATGCCCCTGGCCTTGGCAACCCGCGGCACCTGGAAATAGGCCGCCTCCGGGCTGATGTCGGGATCGAGGCCGCTGCCAGACGTGGTGACGAAATCCATCGGAACCGGTGCGTTCGGGTTCTCGGCCTTCAGCCTGTCGGCGTCGGCCTTGATACGTTCGATCAGCTTCGCATTGGTCGGCCCGAGATTCGAGCCGCCGGAGGAGGCGGCGTTGTAGCCGTCGCCGGCGGCCGACGGCCGCCCGTGGAAATAGCGGTCGCTGGCGAAGGCCTGGCCGATCAGTTCGGAGCCGATAACCTTACCATCCTTTTCGATCAGGCTGCCATTGGCCTGCCTGGGAAACAGCGCCTGCGCGATGCCGGTCATGCCGATCGGATAGATAAGGCCGGTCAGCACCGTGAAGATCACGATCATGACGATCGCGGGTCTGAGTTGCTTGAACATCGAAATGGGTCCCTATGCCAGGCCAAGAGCCGTGACGATCAGGTCGATCGCCTTGATGCCGGCGAACGGCACGATGATGCCGCCAAGGCCGTAGAGGAGAAGATTGCGGGTGAGCAGCGCGCTGGCGCCGATGGCGCGGTATTTCACCCCCTTCAGCGACAGCGGGATCAGCGCGACGATGATCAGCGCGTTGAAGATGATCGCCGACAGAATGGCGCTCTGCGGCGTCGCCAGATGCATAATGTTGAGCGCCTGCAGCGGGCCCGCCGACTGGCCGGGCGCGACGTAGAACACGGCGAACATGGCCGGGATGATGGCGAAATACTTGGCGACGTCGTTGGCGATCGAGAAGGTGGTCAGCGAACCGCGCGTCATCAGCAGCGCCTTGCCGATCTCGACGATCTCGATCAGCTTGGTCGGATCGCTGTCGAGGTCGACCATGTTGCCGGCCTCGCGCGCGGCGACCGTGCCGGTGTTCATGGCGACGCCGACATCGGCCTGGGCGAGCGCCGGCGCATCGTTGGTGCCGTCGCCGCACATCGCGACAAGCTTGCCCTTGGCCTGTTCCTCCCGGATCAGCGACAGCTTGTTTTCAGGCGTCGCCTGGGCGAGGAAGTCGTCGACGCCGGCTTCGGCCGCGATGGCCGCTGCGGTCAGCGGATTGTCGCCGGTGATCATCACCGTGCGGATGCCCATCTTGCGAAGCTCGGCGAAACGCTCGCGAATGCCGCCCTTGACGATGTCCTTGAGGTGGACGACGCCGAGCAGGCGCCCGTCGCGCTCGACCGCCAGCGGCGTGCCGCCGGCCTTGGCGATCTCGTCGGCCCTGGCCTGCAGGTCGCGCATGGTGTCGCTTGTCGGACGCGTGCCATGGCTTGCCACCGTTGCTTGATTGACATGGGCTAGCACGGCATCGACCGCGCCTTTGCGCACCGACGAGCCGTCGATGTCGACGCCGCTCATCCGGGTCTGCGCGGTGAAGGGCACGAAAGTGGCATGCAAGGTCGCCATATCGCGGGCGCGGATGCCGTATTTTTCCTTCGCCAGCACCACGATCGAGCGGCCTTCCGGCGTCTCGTCAGCCAGCGAGGCCAATTGAGCAGCATCGGCCAGCTCCTGTTCGATCACCCCCTTCACCGGATGGAACTCGGTCGCCTGGCGATTGCCGAGCGTAATGGTGCCGGTCTTGTCGAGGAGCAAGGTGTCCACGTCGCCGGCAGCCTCGACGGCGCGGCCGGACATGGCAAGCACGTTGAAACGCACCAGGCGATCCATGCCGGCAATGCCGATGGCCGAAAGCAGCGCGCCGATCGTGGTCGGGATCAGTGTCACGAACAAAGCGACGAGGATCGTCACCGGGATATAGCCGCCGGAATAAGAGGCGAAGCTCGGGATGGTCGCGGTGGCCAGGACGAAGATCAGCGTCATGCCTACAAGCAAGATGTTAAGCGCGATCTCGTTCGGGGTCTTCTGGCGCTCCGCACCTTCGACCAGCGAGATCATGCGGTCGAGGAAGGTCTGGCCGGAGGCGGCGGAAATGCGCACGCGGATCCAATCGGACAGCACCTGCGTGCCGCCGGTGACGGCCGAGCGGTCGCCGCCGGATTCGCGGATCACAGGCGCGGATTCGCCGGTGATTGCCGCCTCGTTGACGGAAGCCACGCCTTCGATTACCTCGCCGTCGGAAGGGATGATGTCGCCGGCTTCGACCAGCACGATGTCGCCGATCTTCAGGCTGGTGCCAGGCACCAACTTCAACTTGCCGCGATCCTCGGCGTTGACGAGCAGCTTGGCCTGGGTCTCGGTGCGCGCCTTGCGCAGCGAGTCCGCCTGCGCCTTGCCGCGCCCCTCGGCCACGGCCTCGGCAAAGTTGGCGAACAGCACGGTGAACCACAGCCAGATGATGATCTGCAAGGTGAAGCCGAGATCGCCGCCGCCGGTGATGACATCCTTGACGAACAGCACGGTGGTGAGTGCTGAGACCATGGCAACGACGAACATCACCGGGTTCTTGATCAGCGTGCGCGGATCGAGCTTGCGGAAAGCGCCGCCAATGGCGGGCATCAGGATGCTGGCATCCAGAATGCTCGCGGATTTGGACTGGCTCATTTTAAGGCTCCAGTATCGGTGATGTTGGATGGCGCCGGGTGTTCGGTCTTCGGCAACAGATGCGGAAGGCCCGAGGCCAGCAGCCACAGCACGAACAGCACGGCCGCCATGCCGAGGAAGGTGGAGAGCGTCGGGAAAGGACGAGGTTTCTCGTCCCCTCCGTCATCGGGCGTTCCGTCACCGGATTGGTGACGATCGTGCCGAGGTATGTTGTTGAACCAAGGCATGGTCATCTCAGAAAGTCTGTCCGCGGATCATCGCCAGATGCTCGACGATCGGACCGACGGCGAGCGACGGGAAGAAGGTGAGGCCGCCGACGATGACGATCACGCCGACCAGGAGGCCGACGAACAGCATGCCGTCGGTCGGGAAGGTGCCGGCGGAAGCAGGCACGGTCTTCTTTGCGGCCAGCGAGCCGGCGATGGCCAAAGCCGGGATGATGACCAGGAAGCGGCCCATCAGCATGCCGATCGCGATGGTGATGTTGTACCAGGGCGTGTTGCCGGTCAGTCCGCCAAAGGCCGAGCCGTTGTTCGCGGCCGCCGACGTATAGGCATAGAGCACCTCGGTGAAGCCGTGCGGGCCGCCATTGGCCATCGAGGCCACCGCGCTCGGCAGGACCACGGCGATAGCCGTGAAGATCAGCATCGCCAGCGGCAGGCAGAGGATGGCAAGCATCGCCATCTTGACCTCCTTGGCCTCGATCTTCTTGCCGAGATATTCCGGTGTGCGGCCGACCATCAGGCCGGCGACGAAGACGGCGATGACGACAAACATCAGGATGCCGTAGAAGCCGGCGCCGACGCCGCCGACGATGACCTCGCCAAGCTGCATGTTGATCAGCGGAATCATGCCGCCAAGCGCGGTGAACGAATCGTGCATGGCATTCACGGCGCCGCACGAGGCGGCCGTGGTGATGACCGCGAACAGCGCCGACAACGCAATTCCGAAGCGCGTCTCCTTGCCTTCCATGTTGCCGCCGTCGATGCCGAGCGCATGCACCAGCGGACTGCCGGCGGCCTCGGCCCAGTAGCAGACGATGACGCCGACGAGAAACAGCACGCCCATCGAGGCAAGGATGGCCCAACCCTGGCGCTCACTGCCGACCATCCGCCCGAAGACGTTGGTGAGACCGGCGCCGAGCGCGAAGATCGACAGCATCTGGATCAGGTTCGAGATGGCGTCCGGATTCTCAAAAGGATGCGCGGCATTGGCGTTGAAGAAGCCGCCGCCATTGGTGCCAAGCATCTTGATGGCGACCTGAGAGGCGACTGGGCCGAGCGCGATCGTCTGCTTGGCGCCTTCCAGCGTGGTGGCGTCGACATAGGGTCCAAGCGTCTGCGGGATGCCGAGCCACACATAGACGAGCGTCAGCACGATGCAGGCCGGCAGGAGCACGTAAAGCGTGCAGCGGGTCAGGTCGACCCAGAAACTGCCGATCGACTTGCCCGAGGCGCGGGCAAAGCCGCGGATCAGCGCGATCGCAATGGCAATGCCGGTGGCGGCCGAAACAAAGTTCTGGACGGTGAGGCCGGCCATCTGCACGAGGTAGGACATCGTGCTTTCGCCGCCGTAGTTCTGCCAGTTGGTATTGGTGACGAAGCTCGCCGCGGTGTTGAAGGCGAGCTCCGGTTCGACCGCAGCCATCCCGGCGGGATTGTAGGGCAGCGCGCCCTGCAGCCGCTGCAAGGCATAAAGCACGAGGAAACCGGCGAGGTTGAAAAGCAGCATGCCGGTGGCGTAGGCGGCCCAGTGCTGTTCTTCCTTCTCGCTTGTCCCGGCGAGGCGATAGAGGCCGCGCTCGATCGGGACAAGCACGGGCGACAGCAACGTACGATCGCCTTTGAAGACGCGGTGCATGTAGCCGCCGAGCGGCTTCACGAGCAAAAGCAGGATCCCGCAATAGACGAGGATCTGTATCCAGCCGTTGAGTGTCATGAACTGACTTTCCGTATGCCGATCAGAAGCGCTCTGGACGGATGAGGGCGTAGGTGAGGTAGGCAAGCAAGAACAAGGTCACCGCGCCGCCGAGGACGTAGTCGAAAAGCATTGTAAGACCCTTCGATCAGATTCTGTCGCAGGCTTTGACGTAAGCTAAGGACAGGACGAAGAACAAAATCCCCATCCCGAGAACAACGAGGTCCATTGCAGGCATTCCTTGTTTCGGCTTGTTTTTGCACCCCGACACGGTCGAGTTCAAAATTGCACAGGACCGCCCGTCACCTTGGCGGCGATGGCGATGAAAGTGTTTTTCGAGGGGAATATGGACCCGACCGCCATAAAGGTTCGAGACGAGGCGGGGAGCAAAGAAATAGGAATCTTATAGGAAATTGACGCCACGGGATGAAGGCGGCGGCAACGTGCTATTCCAAAGATCCGGAAGCTGGTTGGCCGGCCGCCGGTCCCTGCACGGCATCTCCTCTTCCAACTGCGTGGAGAGCGCTACATAGCGGCCCGACTGGCTGCATGCCGATCGGCACGCCGCCGGCGGACTGCCCATCCGCGAAGGGCTTAGGGGTTGCGCGGCAGGTGACCGGGAGCTTCAGGTCAGCTCGACGGTCCGCTTCTCCGCGATGCTCTGTTCGGCGGCCAAAACGATGCGCAGGCTGTTGACGGCGGCATCCATTTGCTCGGTCAGATCGAGGTCCTCACGGATGGCGCGCAGGAAGAAGGCCTGCTCGCGGTCGCAAAGCTCCTGATGGCCGGGCTCGTCCTCCATGCTGACGATCTCGTCGGGCTTCGAGAAGTTCTTGTCGCCATCGACCTGCGCGTAGTGGATCTTCAGCGCGTCGGTCTTGGTGTGGCGGTCGATGTCGGCGGAATCCGATACCTCCTCGGCTTCCTTGGCGCTGCTTGCGGACTGGCCGGCGACGATCGAAACGGCGCCCTTCGGGCCGACCACATCCTTCACGAAATAAGCGGTCTCGCTCATCATCGGGCCCCAGCCGGCTTCATACCAGCCGACCGAGCCATCGTCGAAAGTGACGTGCAGATGGCCATAATTCTGCTTGTCGGCTTCGGCCCAGAGCTTGGCGCCGATGCCGTGCACGCGCACCGGCTTGGCGCCGGTCAGCTGGCACATCACGTCGACATAGTGCACGCCGCAGTCGACGATCGGGATCAGCGAGTCGATCAGGTTCTTGTGCCAGTGCCAGGCGCTGCCGCTGCTCTGCTGGTTGAGGTTGAGGCGCATCACCAGCGGCTTGCCGAGCGTCTTGCCGACCTCGATGAATTTGATCCAGGACGGGTGGACGCGCAGGATGTAGCCCAGAACCAGCTTCCGGTTCTTGGCCCGCGCGGCGGCCACCACCTTCTCGGCGTCGGCGATGTTGGTGGCGAGGGGCTTTTCCATGAACACATGGCAGTTGGCGGCGATCGCCTTCAGCGCGTATTCGGCATGCGTGTTCGGCCAACTGTTGATCGAGACCGCGTCCGGCTTGGTCTCCTTCAGCGCCAAGTCGAAATCCTCATAGAGCGGATAGCCGGCGAGCTCCTTCGGGATCTTCTTGTTGCTCTTGATGGTGCGGCTCATGATGCCGACGATCTCGAAGCCGTCGGAGCGGTGATAGGCGCTCGCATGCGAAGCGCCCATATTGCCCAGACCAACCACCAGGATTTTTACTTTGTCGGCCATGTCAGCCTCCCCAATGCTCTTTGAACAGTAGCTCGGGCGGCATCAGGCGCCGCCCGATGGTCAATGCGCCCGCCTTACTTGACGGCGGAATCGAACAGGTGCGCCTTGATCTTCTCGACGTCGAGCGCGGCAAAGCCTTCCGACAGTTTCACGCCGTCGGCATCGGCCTTGACCTTCGCCTTGTCGAAGTCGTTGGCGGTCGGAATCAGGTCGTTGGTGCAGACGTCTTCGGCCTTCACCGGCGCGGTGATCTGGCCGATCTTCAGGATCTCGTCGAAAAAGCCCTGCCAGCTCGCCATGTCGTGCGAGCCCCAGCCACTGCGCTTGTCCATGTCACCGCGGAAGACGTTGATCTGCTGCAGGATCGAGGTGGTGCCGAGCTCAGGGCCAAGGTTCTTGGCCAAGGTCGGGAATTGCTCGAACACGGCTTCGACGGCCGCGCGCGGGTTCTGGTAGCCGAATTCGAGGCCCATCGCCCAGCCGCGCAGATATTTTTCGAGGAAGGCCCTCTTGTCGGGATCCTCGAGATCGGCGGCGCGCACGACGAAGGTGTTGGCCGGAAGCTTGGAATTCTGGACGCCGAGCCAATATTCGAAGTCGAGGTCCTTGGCGATCCATTCGGCGCGCAGACCTTCCCAGGAGAGTGCGGCATCGCCTTGGCCGCCGGCGAGCGCGGTGCCCCAGGTCGGCCACCCGGCCTCGACATATTTCACCTTCTTGATGTCGACACCCTGCGCGGCAAGCAGCGGATCGACGATCGCCTGCCAAGCGGCGGAGCCGAGCAGGATCGTCTTGCCTTCGAGGTCCTTCAGGTTCTTGGTGCCCTGGCCCTTGCGGAAGGCGATGCTGAAGGTGTCGCGCGCGCCCATGTGGAACACCGACTTCAGCTTCATGCCGTTCTGGATGGCGAAGGAGAAGACGCCGGGCGAGGGGAAGCCCATGTCGGCCTGGCCGACATCGACGAACTTGACCGTCGCGGTGCCGTCAGACGGACCCGGCTGCATGTCGGTGGCGAGGTCGCCGAAATAGCCGGCCTTCTTGGCCGACCAGTAGGGATAGTCGTCCAGCACTTCGAGCGTGCCGCGCGGCGAGATCCAGGTGAATTTTTCATAAGCCGCCGCGCTGGCTTTCAGACCCGATGCGCCGAGCGCGGTGGCGGTCACGACGCCGGCGGCCGTCACTTGCAGGAAGTAGCGGCGGCTGATGCCCGCTCTTGTCGCCGTACTGAATAAGCTTTCGTTGGTCATGGCATTCCCCTTTTGTTGATTGCCCTTATCGATCGCTTGCCCTTGCCTTCGCCCGTCTCCCGGGCGATCTCATCCGTCCGCGCTCATGCCTCCCAGCTCGCCCATTTCTTGCCGATCAGGAAGAAGAGCACGTAGATCAGGATGCCGAGCGTCGACAGGATCAGCACCACCGCGAAGAATTGCGGCATCTGGATCATCGACGAATACGAGGTAAGCCGGTTGCCGAGGCCGAAGCCGCCGCCGACCATCTCGGCACCTACCGCAGTGAGGAGCCCGAAGATCGCACCGATCATCAGCCCGACCAGGATCATCGGCAGCGCCATCGGCGCGCGGATCTTCCAAAAGATCTGCAAGGTGCTCGCGCCATAGGAGCGAGCGAGCGCGATCTTGGCGCTGTCCACGCGCCGGAACCCGGTCGCGGCATTGATCATCACCATCGGTCCGGCGGCTAAAGCTACCGCGATAATGCGCGGCGTATAGCCGAAGCCGAAGCGCAGGATGAGAAGCGGCACCAGCGCCAGCATCGGCGTGGTGACGAGGATCAAGATGTAAGGCGCGACGATCTTCTCGGCGAAGGGAAACTGCGTGATCACCGCCGCCATCACCAGCCCGACGACGGCGCCGATGGCAAAGCCGGAGAAGAGCTCGACCAGCGTGTAGCCGAGATGCGGCGCGATCAGCGGGAACTCGTCGAACAAAGCGTAAACGATCGCACTCGGCGGCGGCATGATGTATTGCGGCACGTGGAAGATGCGCAGCGCCAGCTCGATGCCGCCGATGATCACCACCGCGACGACGAGAATCGCGGCCACCTCGGCACCGGACTTGACGCCCGGGCCGCCGGCGAAGGCGGAGAGGTTGGTGAGGCTGACATCCTGGCCGTCGCCGGACTTGGCCTTGGAGAATTCCGGAATGGCGTCGCCCCCGCTCACGGCCTGATCCTCACGATTTCAGCGCTCTTGTGTTGCAGCTGCTCCTGCGCCTTCGGCCGGCGCTCGCCGACGATGTCCATCTTGATGCGGTTGGTGAGGTCGAAGACCTCCTTGGTGGCCATGATCTCCAGCGAGCGCGGGCGCGGGAACGGCACGTCGTAGACCTTGGCGACGCGTCCCGGCCGCGCGGTCAGCACCACGACCCGGTCGGAGAGGAAGATCGCTTCCTCGATGCTGTGGGTGATGAAAACGATGGTCGTCTTGGTATCGAGCCAGATCTCCTCGACGAGGCGGTTCATCTCCTCGCGGGTGAAGCTGTCCAACGCACCGAAGGGCTCATCCATCAAGAGCACGGAAGGCTTCAGCGCCAGCGCGCGGACGATCGCCGCGCGCTGCTGCATGCCGCCGGAAAGCTCGCGCGGGAACTTGCCGCCGAAGCCGTCGAGCCCGACGCGATGAAGCAGATGCGCGATCCAGGCGCGATCGGGCTTCTCACCCTTGATCTCGAACGGGAAGTTTATGTTGGCGTCGAGATTGCGCCAGGGCAGAAGGTTCGCTTCCTGGAAGACGATACCGATCTCGGGACGCGGGCCGGTGACCTCCTTGCCGTCAAGCAGTATCGCGCCGCTGGTCAGACGATGCAGACCCGACATCGACCACAACAGCGTGGTCTTGCCGGAGCCGGAGGGGCCGACGATGGAGACGATCTCGTTGGCGTGCACGTCGAGGCTGCAGCGGTCTAGGGCGAGAAGATCGCCGGAGGCCGTGGTATAAACCTTGCTCGCTGCCTGCACGCCGAGCTTCGGCGTTCTTGCGCTGCCGGTATTCATGCTCCCCTCGGAGACTGCGTGATTGTTGCCGGAGCCCCCTCTGTCCGCGAAATCAGTCTGTAACTATCCTACTTTACTGTCAAGCGGTGGCAAAGATCTGGCGCCATCAGATTCAACTAAAGCTCATCTAAGCGTCTGATTTCGCCTGTGTTTAGACGCGCTTGCAGTGTGTGTTACTTTCCTACATACTCACTTCGGCTGATTGCCCATGGCCAGCCGGCGGATAATCGCAAATATGGTGGTCCAGAAACGGCAGAGAAGGACGGCCAATGACCGAAGCTGACAGCCAGGCGCTGCGGATTTCCGACGGGGATGACGGCCGGCATGATCATGTCAGGCGCTTCCCCGACATCATTTCGCAGGTGAAGGACAGCTACACGGACTTGCGGCCGGCGGAGCGTCGCGTCGCCGACGTCGTGCTCGACGACGTCAAATATGCCGTCGATGCATCGAATGCCGCGCTGGCGCAGCGCGCCCAGGTCAGCGAGCCGACGGTCACCCGTTTCTGCCGCGCCATCGGATGCGACGGCGTGCGCGACTTCAAGCTGAAGCTGGCGCAGAGCCTCGTCGTCGGCGCGCTCTATCTTAGCACCAAGCCGCAACCCACGAACGGCGACAGCGGCATGCCGTTCTGGAACGCCGTCTTCGGCGAAGCGCGCCGCGCGCTGCAGGAGGCCGAACGGCAGATCGATCCAGGGCAGTTGCAGAAAGCGGCGGAGCTGATCGCCAAGGCCAGGCAAGTGGCGGTATTCGGACTTGGCGGCAGCTCATCGGCGCTGGCGCAAGAGACGCAGTATCGCCTGTTTCGCTATGGCATCACCATCAGCGCGCAATGCGATCCGTATCTGATGCGCATGACGGCTTCGACGCTGAAGCCGGGCGATGTGGTGATCGCGATATCGGCGACCGGCCGTACCCGAGAGGTGATCGAGGCGGTGGAGCTTGCCAAGCACTATCGCGCCGACGCGATCTGCGTGACCGCGCCGGACACGGAGCTGACACGCGTCTGCGATGTCCAGCTGACGATGGCGGTTCCCGAATATCCCGACACGCTGAAGCCGACAGCTTCGCGCTACGCCTTCCTTGCGGCCATCGACCTGCTCGCGGTCGCGTCCGCCTACAAGCTCGACGGCCCGGCGCGCGAGACGGTGCGCCGCATCAAATATAACGCCCAGATCCATCGGACGGGGAAGGAGATGGAGCCGCTCGGCGACTGAGAACAGCCGCAACGCGGCTATGATCTGCGTATTCAGGGGAACGAACATCAATGCTCGACATCGCACCATCGCAACAGGCGGCAACCTGGCTCGGCACATTCGGCCGCGCGCTCGAGGCGGGTGACATCGAGGCGGCGACGCACCTTTTCGTGGACGATTGCTACTGGCGCGATCTGCTGACCTTCACATGGAACATCAAGACCGTGGACGGCCAACCGGCGGTCCGCGAGATGCTCAAGGCGACGCTTTCCTCGACGCAACCATCGCACTGGCGCCTGTCCGGGGAGTCAAGCGTCGCCGACGGCGTCATCGAGGCCTGGTTCAGCTTCGAGACGGCCGTGGCGCGAGGCGAGGGCATCCTGCGGCTCAAGGATGGCCGCTGCCGGACGCTGTTCACGGCGATGAGCGAGCTCAAGGGTTTCGAGGAGCAGAAGGGGCCTGCCCGGCCGCTCGGCATCCGCCACAAGGCCGATCCCGAACGCGAGACCTGGGCGGAAGCAAGAGCGCGCGAGGCGCGTGAGCTCGGCGTGCACGAGCAGCCCTATTGCCTGGTGATCGGCGGCGGCCAGGGCGGCATCATGCTCGGCGCCCGTCTGCGGCAGCTCGGTGTTCCCACCCTCATCGTCGAGAAGAACGCGCGCGCCGGCGATTCCTGGCGCAACCGCTACCGCTCGCTCGTGCTGCACGACCCGGTCTGGTACGACCATCTGCCCTACATTCCGTTCCCGGAAAACTGGCCGGTGTTCACGCCCAAGGACAAGATGGGCGATTGGCTCGAAATGTATGCCCGCGTCATGGAGCTGAACTACTGGGTCGCCACCAAATGCATCAGTGCGGCCTATGACGAGCCCGAAAAGCTCTGGACGGTGGTGGTCGATCGCGCCGGCGAGCGCATCACGCTGAAGCCGAAGCACATCGTGTTCGCCACCGGCGCCTACGGGCCGCCGCGGCAGATCGATCTGCCTGGCGCGGACAGCTTCAAAGGCGAGCTTTTGCATTCCAGCCAGTACTCGACCGGCGAGAAATTCCGCGGCAAGCACGTCGCGGTGATCGGCGCGGCGAGCTCCGGCCACGATGTCAGCGTCGACCTCTGGGAAGCCGGCGCCAAGGTCACCATGGTGCAGCGCTCGCCGACGACGGTGGTGAAGTCGGACACGCTGATGGAGGTCGGCTTCGAGATCTTTTCGGAAAAGGCGCTGGCGCGGGGCATCACCACCGACAAGGCCGACATGATCGTGGCTTCGACACCCTTCGCGCTGGTCCCAAAAGGCCAGCGGGCGCTCTATGACGTCATCCGCGAGCGCGACGCGGATTTCTACAAGCGCCTCAGCGACAGCGGCTTTGCCATCGACTTCGGCGAGGACGAGACCGGACTGCTTATGAAAGCCTATCGCACCGGCTCCGGCTACTACATCGATGTCGGCGCCTGCGAGCTGATCCTGAACGGCGAGATCGCGGTGAAGAGCGGCGTCGGCATCAAATCGCTGACGCCGACCGGCATCCTGTTTGAGGACGGCAGCGAGCTGGCGGTCGACGCGATCGTCTCCTGCACCGGCTACCAGTCGATGAACGAGACCGTGGCAGGGATCGTTTCCCGGGAGGTCGCCGACAAGGTCGGGCCGTGCTGGGGCCTCGGCTCCGGCGTCAAGGGCGATCCCGGCCCGTGGCAGGGCGAGTTGCGCAACATGTGGAAGCCGACCGCCCAGGAGGCGCTATGGTTCCACGGCGGCAATCTCGCGCTGTCGCGCTTCTATTCGAAGTTCGTGGCGCTGCAGCTCAAGGCGCGGATGGAGGGGATTGCGACGCCGGTCTATGGCGAGCCGAGCAATTCGCGACGGTGAGCCAATCAGCGCCCGAAGTGCCTGGCCGCAACCTCGACATGCGTGTGGTGCGCATGGGCCTCGAAGCGCTCGGTCTCATTGTGGTCGGGCGCCTGGTTCCGCCACCATTTGCCGCCTATCACGATGCCATTCGAGACCAGCCGCTGGTCCGCGATGAGTGACGCACCGACCGCGTCGACAAAGGTAAAGCGGCCGGGCTGCAGCCTCAGCACCGCGACATCGCCGATGCCGCCGACTTTAAGCGCCCCGAGCTCGGGCCTGGCGATCGCATCGGCCGGGCGCTGCGTTGCCGCGCGCACGACCTCGACCAGCGGCATGCCGAGCGCCATGAGCTTCGACATGCAGACGAGAATATCGAAGGCAGGGCCGTCGACGCAGTAGAGATGCACATCGCTCGAGATGACGTCCGGCGCCAGCCCCTCCGCCAGCATCGCCTTCGCCACCTCGAAGTCGAAGGAGCCCATGCCGTGGCCGATGTCGAAGATGACGCCGCGCTCGCGCGCCTGCCGCATATCCGGCCGCACCGCGCCCGAAGCGAAGACCGGCGCGTTGGGGAACGGCCGGAAGCAGTGAGTGAGGATGTCGCCGCGGCGGAGCCTGGGCAGCACTTCCGAGCGGCCGGGCGGCGGCTCGTCGATGTGCGCCATCAGCGGCAGGCCGGCTCGGTCTGCGGCTTCGAGCGCGAGGTCGACCGGCGCGATGCCGCTGGTGCCGCCGGCGTGCTTCCCGGAACGGACTTT
Source organism: Mesorhizobium sp. M1A.F.Ca.IN.022.06.1.1 (assembly GCF_003952605.1). Classification (NCBI taxonomy): domain Bacteria; kingdom Pseudomonadati; phylum Pseudomonadota; class Alphaproteobacteria; order Hyphomicrobiales; family Phyllobacteriaceae; genus Mesorhizobium; species Mesorhizobium sp. M1A.F.Ca.IN.022.06.1.1. The sequence goes on from NZ_CP034455.1 coordinate 4,037,788, forward strand.
TACGCCGACGACGACGGCGGCGTGCTCGCGCACCGCGGCCACCGTCTCGCGCGGCTCGCAAAGCCTGAGATCGCTGCATTCGCCGACGGATACCGTCTCGGCGAAGCCGAATATGCCGGCAAACGAGATGTTGACGTAGGCAAGGATGCGGACCTTCGAACGCTCGATGACATGGCGGCGAAACCCCAGGAAATTGCCGGCGCCGGCGCTGCCGGCATCGATGAAGGTGGTGGTGCCGCTCTTGGCGGCGAGACGGTCAGCGTCAACGCCGAGCGAGGTGCCGCCCCAGTAGACGTGGCTGTGCAGATCGACGAGGCCCGGAGTGACGATGCAGCCGCTGGCGTCGACGACATCACCGGCGGTCTCGCTATCGATGGCCGCTTCGATCGCGGCGATTCGACCATCGGCGACGGCGATGTCGCGCGGCGCATCCAACCCGGAAGCCGGGTCGATCACACGGCCGCCCTTGATCAACAGATCGAACTGCATTCCGCGCCTCCGTTGTTGTCTGGCCCCGATCAGACCGGCCGGTAGGCGACGGCCTCGATCTCGATCTTGATGTCGATCATCAGGCGCGACTCGACGGTGGTACGCGCCGGCGGGTCGTTCGGGAAGTGCCTGGCATAGACCGTATTGAAGGCGCCGAAATCGCGGGCGTCCTCGAGCCAGACGGTGGTCTTCACCACGTCGTCCATGGTGCATCCGGCCAGCGCCAGCGCAGCCTTGACGTTTTGCAGCACCTGCTCGGCTTGGTCAGTTATGCCGCCCTTGACTACCAGGCCGTCGCTGCCCACCGGCACCTGGCCGGAGACATAGACGAAATCGCCGGCGCGGACGGCAGGCGAGAGCGGGACATGCGACTTTCCGAAGCACTGCTTGGGCAAATGAATCTCCTGTTGTCGAGCGTAAGGACCGTTCTTGCAGCCGTCTACGCTTGTAGAGGTGATCCTCCAAGAGGCAATGTCGGAAAGCAACATTTTTTCCGAAAATCATGTTGCTTTATTACAAATCGTGAGCATCCTGCACTCCGAATCCTGAGATGCGACCGGTGGGTTGCTGATCGAACGCAAGGGGAAGAGCCAGCATGACCTTTGACAAGAATCCGTTTCCGGAAGGCGATGCCGATCGCCATGCGCTGTGGGAAATGCTGGTGCGGCGCGACATCGACGCCTTCCTTGGCCAGGACTGGTCGATGGTCGAGGACGACTTCATCGCCGAGAGCTTTTTCGGCATGCATGCGCATTTCCTGCCCAATGCCGATGCCTGGCGGCTGCAGTTTCCCAGGCTGGAAGTCTATCGCGACGAATGGCTGCGGCAGGCCAAGGAGACAGCCGCGACGGAATTCGCCGAGCCGCTGCGCGAGGCGATTTTCCGCGTCACCAATCTGCGCGACATCGACGTCGACGGCGATCGTGCTGTGCTGCACAAGAAGTTCGACGGCTCGATCGCCAAGGCCGACGGCAGCGTCGACCGCCTGAAATGGCAGACGCTCTACTTCTGCCGCAAGGTCGGCGGGCGCTGGAAGATCACCCGCTTCGTCGGTTATATGCCGCATCCGCTCGGAAGCTAATGCATGTCGCCCGGACGTGCGCGCGTTCTGGGACACCGACATGCCCCAAACAAAGATTTACAGCGCCTCGCCTAATCCTTTTCAGCGCAACGAGGTTTAGGACAGGCGCGGCAACCGCTCGTCGGGCGAGCGGTGATCGAAGACGACTCCCATGGTCTTACCAACAGCGGCCATGACGATCAGTTCCACCAGATGGTCGTCGCTGTCCCCGCAGGCGGGGTCCGATTGGCGGATGGCGTCGAGGATTGCCCGGGTCGAAACGGTGTCGCCGGCGCGAAATTTCGAAAGAGCAGAAGAAACAATGTCTTGCACTGTCAGGTCTATGACGGGCACTTCCGCAGCGACGTTCATAAGCCTCCTCCTGCCATGAACCCCTCCCTCAAGGGATGATACGCCGATCGGGGGATTGCGCCAGCGAAATGGTGGTCGGACCAGTTCAGCTGGCGATGGCCTGCCGTTAAGTGTGGAACATCGCGCCGAGCCCTTGGCCCCATGCTCGACGCACCGCGCGCCGGTTGCTAAGTCCCTCCCGCGCAGGGAGACTATCCGAGTCGAGAATATGACGGTTGCGATCGAGATGGGGCAGACGTCGGCAGGCGCGCCGGCGGCCCTCGACCTTGAGGAGCTGCTGGCGACCCGCCTGCTGGTGCAGGGCAACTCGGGCTCGGGCAAGTCGCATCTGCTGCGTCGGCTGCTGGAGCAGAGCGCGCCCTGGGTGCAGCAGACCATCGTCGATCCCGAAGGCGACTTCGTCTCGCTCGGTGAGCGCTACGGCCATCTGGTGATCGACGCCGAGGACCATACCGAGCGCGGCCTGCAGGCGGCCGGCGAGCGAGCGCGCATCCACCGCGTCTCGACGGTGCTAAACCTCGAAGGGCTCGATGCCGAGAACCAGATGCGGCGCGCCGCAGCCTTCCTTGGCGGGCTGTTCGAGGTCGCGCGCGACCATTGGTATCCGATGCTGGTGGTGGTGGACGAGGCGCAGCTCTTCGCGCCGGCTGCTGCAGGCGAGGTCTCGGATGAGGCGCGCAAGCTTTCGCTCGGCGCCATGACCAATCTGATGTGCCGCGGCCGCAAACGCGGGCTTGCCGGCATCATCGCCACGCAACGGTTGGCGAAGCTCGCCAAGAACGTCGCGGCGGAGGCCTCCAACTTCCTGATGGGCCGCACCTTTCTGGACATCGACATGGCGCGCGCCGCCGACCTGCTCGGCATGGAGCGGCGGCAGGCGGAAGCCTTCCGCGACCTCGAGCGCGGGCATTTCATGGCGCTCGGTCCGGCGCTGTCGCGCCGCCCGCTCAGCGTGCGGATCGGATCGACCGAGACGAGCCCGCGCAACGGCACGCCGCGGCTGATGCCGCTGCCCGAAGCGACGCTCGAAGATGCGCGCGCCATCATCCTCGCGGCACCGCCGCCGGAGACGGTCCGCCCGCAGCGCCGGCCGTCGCCCGACCTGCTCGATCAGTTGATGGCGGCCAAGGCCGCGCCGCTCGACATCCGCCCCGAGCCGGCCGAGCCGCAGCCGAGCGCCGAGGACCTTGCCGAGCGGCGCGGGCGGATGGACCGTATCCTGCGCGCCATCTTGGCTGAGCCCGATGCCGGATTCCGCGTCATCGGCGTGCTCTATCAGGAGTTCGTGGTTCGCTGCCGGATCGAAGGACTCGCTTCGGTGGTGCCCGACCTTTCGGAATTCCGACGCATGCTGACGCGCGCCCGCGCCGGCGTCGGCTCCGACATCGCCGAGGACGACGCGTGGCGCGACGTCTCCGTGCGCGCATCGCTTCTGCCGGAGGACATGCAGGGCGTGTTCATGATGATCGCGAGGGCGGCGAAGGAAGGCTGGCCTTGCCCAAGCGACGCGGCGATCGCCCGCGCGTATGGCTCGCATTCGCTGCGTCGCGCCCGGCGGCTGCTCGATTACATCGAGGAGCAGGGGCTGATCGTCTGCCAGATCGACGGTGTTGGCCGCCGCACGGTGACGCTGGTCGAGCTCGCCTGGGCAACGGCCCCGGGCGATCCGAATGCCGGAGAAGAAGAGCCGGGCAGTTCGGCTGCATAAGAATCCGGCCTGAGTGTCTCTACGGCAAGCTTGGCCACATCTGATTAACCACCTGTTCAAACAGGCACGGAACCAAACAGGCCGCGATGCGTTTTGGCCCTCGGCTTAATATAGCTGTCGGGGCAGGCGCGGAGGGGAGTGTGGGCGTTTCTCGTTCGTCAAAGGAACAATTCGATTCCCGTCAGATTCTCAACGCCCTCAAAGCCTTTCGAAACGGTGACTTCTCCGTCCGCATCGAGAATTCTTATGAAGGGTTGAACGGCGAGATCGCCGACACATTCAATCAGATCGTCGAGTTGAACGATCAGATGGCGCGAGAATTTGCGCGGCTGAGTAGGGTCGTCGGCAAGGACGGCCGCATCGGCGAACGCGGCCATGTGAGGAACGCCAAAGGCAGCTGGGAATCGAGCGTCCGTTCGGTCAACGACCTGATCGAGGACATGGTGCAGCCCACCGCGGAAGTTGCCCGCGTCATCGGCGCGGTCGCCAAGGGCGATCTGTCCCAATCCATGATGGTGGAAATTGACGGCAGGCCGCTTCGTGGCGAATTCCTGCGCATCGGTAAAATCGTCAACACCATGGTTGAGCAGCTCGCGTCCTTCACGTCGGAGGTGACGCGTGTGGCGCGCGAGGTCGGCACCGAAGGCAAGCTGGGCGGTCAGGCACGCGTCAGGGGGGCGGCCGGCACTTGGAAGGACCTGACCGACAATGTCAACGCGATGGCGACCAACCTGACCAGCCAGGTGCGCAACATTGCGGAGGTGACCACGGCTGTCGCGTCTGGCGACTTGTCGAAGAAGATCACCGTCGACGTGAAGGGTGAGATCCTCGAACTGAAGAACACCATCAACACGATGGTGGACCAGCTCAACTCCTTCGCCTCGGAGGTGACCCGCGTCGCGCGTGAGGTCGGCACCGAGGGCAAACTCGGAGGCCAAGCCCGTGTCGAGGGCGTTGGCGGTACTTGGAAAGACCTCACCGACAGCGTCAACCTGATGGCCGCCAACCTGACCGGCCAAGTCCGCAACATCGCCGATGTGACGACGGCGGTGGCTTTGGGCGACCTCTCCAAGAAGATTACCGTCGACGTGAAAGGCGAAATTCTGGAACTGAAATCGACCATCAACACCATGGTCGATCAGCTCAACTCATTTGCCGGCGAGGTGACGCGCGTGGCGCGCGAGGTCGGCACGGAAGGCAAGCTCGGCGGCCAAGCACAGGTGCGCGGTGTCGCCGGCACCTGGAAGGACCTGACCGACAACGTCAATTCCATGGCGGCGAATCTTACCGGTCAGGTGCGCAACATCGCCGAAGTGACTACCGCGGTGGCACTGGGTGACCTCTCGAAGAAGATCACCGTCGATGTGAAGGGCGAGATCCTGGAGCTGAAGAACACCATCAACACGATGGTGGACCAGCTGAACTCCTTCGCCTCGGAAGTCACCCGCGTGGCACGCGAGGTCGGCACCGAGGGAAAGCTGGGCGGCCAAGCTGAAGTCCGCGGAGTCGGCGGCACGTGGAAGGACCTGACGGACAACGTCAACCTGATGGCCGCCAATTTGACCGGGCAGGTGCGCAATATCGCCGATGTGACCACGGCCGTTGCCAGGGGCGATCTTTCGAAAAAGATCACCGTCGATGTGAAGGGCGAAATCCTCGAACTGAAGAACACCGTCAACACCATGGTGGACCAGCTCAATTCATTCGCGTCGGAGGTCACCCGCGTGGCGCGCGAAGTGGGCTCGGAAGGCAAACTGGGAGGTCAGGCGCATGTCGAGGGCGTCGGCGGCACCTGGAAGGATCTGACCGACAATGTCAACGCGATGGCCGGCAATTTGACCGTGCAGTTGCGCGACGTCTCCAAGGTCGCGACCGCAATCGCCACCGGCGACCTGACCCAGAAGATCACCGTCGACGCCTTGGGCGAAATCCTGCAGATCAAGGACGTCATCAATACGATGGTGGATCAGTTGAACTCCTTCGCCTCGGAGGTGACGCGCGTCGCCCGCGAAGTGGGTTCCGACGGCAAGCTCGGCGGACAGGCGCAGGTGCGCGGTGTTGCCGGCACCTGGAAGGACCTCACCGACAACGTCAACGCCATGGCCGCCAATCTCACGGGCCAAGTGCGCAACATTGCGGAGGTGACGACCGCCGTCGCACTCGGCGATCTGTCGAAAAAGATCACGGTCGATGTGCGCGGTGAAATCCTGGAGCTCAAGGACACCATCAACACGATGGTGGACCAATTGAACTCCTTTGCCTCGGAAGTGACGCGCGTGGCGCGCGAGGTCGGCACAGAAGGCAAGCTCGGCGGTCAGGCACAGGTGCGCGGCGTTGCCGGCACCTGGAAGGACCTGACCGACAATGTCAACTCGATGGCCGAGAACCTCACCGGTCAGGTTCGCAACATCGCCGAAGTTACCACAGCGGTGGCGCGAGGCGACCTGTCCAAGAAGATCACCGTCGATGTCAAGGGCGAGATCCTGGAGCTGAAGTCGACCATCAACACCATGGTCGACCAGCTCAACTCGTTCGCCGGCGAGGTGACGCGCGTGGCGCGCGAGGTCGGCACCGAAGGCAAGCTCGGCGGTCAGGCTCGGGTGGAGGGTGTGGCGGGCACCTGGAAGGACTTGACCGACAACGTCAATCTGATGGCGACCAATCTAACCAACCAGGTGCGCGGCATTGCGGACGTCGTGACCGCCGTTGCCCAGGGCAACCTGAAGCGCAAGCTTGCGGTCGATGCCAAGGGTGAGATCGCTTCGCTGGCGGACACGATCAACGGCATGATCGAGACGCTGGCGACTTTCGCGGATCAGGTGACCAACGTGGCTCGCGAGGTCGGCATCGAGGGCAAGCTCGGCGGTCAGGCCAGGGTGCCGGGCGCCGCCGGCCTATGGCGCGACCTGACCGACAACGTCAATCAGCTGGCGGCGAACCTGACGACCCAGGTCCGGGCCATCGCCGAAGTGTCGACCGCGGTGACCAAGGGCGACCTCACCCGCTCGATCAGCGTGCAGGCCTCCGGCGAGGTCGCGGCGCTGAAGGACAACATCAACGAGATGATCCGCAACCTCAAGGACCAGACCTTGAAGAATGCCGAGCAGGATTGGCTGAAGACCAATCTCGCCCGTTTCTCGCGCATGCTGCAGGGCGAGCGGGACCTTGCCACGGTTTCGCGGATGATCATTTCCGAGCTCGCGCCGCTGGTGAACGCGCAATATGGCCTGTTCTACGTCACCAATCGCGACGAGGAAGAATCCTATCTGGAACTGGCCGCGTCCTACGCCGCCGAAGGCAAGGCCACCGTCCGCCAACGGGTCGACTTCCGCGAAGGCCTGATCGGGCAGTGCGCCGCCGACAAACGGGCAATCATGCTCGATGACGTCCCATCGAGCTTCCTGCGCATCACCTCCGGCCTGGGCGAGGCCCCGCCGGCGAGCGCCATCGTCCTGCCGGCATTGTTCGAGGACGAGGTCAAGGCGGTCATCGAACTCGCTTCGTTCAGCCGGTTCAGCGATACGCACCGCCTTTTCCTGGAGCAGCTCATGGAATCGGTCGGTATCGTGCTCAACACGATCGCCGCGACCATGCGCACGGAAGGGCTTCTCAAGCAATCGCAGCTTTTGACGTCCGAACTGCAGTCGCGTCAGACCGAGCTCACCAAGAAGCAGGAAGAGCTTCACGCCACTAATGAGGAGCTGCAGGAAAAGGCGCAACTGCTCGAGAATGAGAAGAAGCAGGTGGAAAACAAGAATCTCGAGATCGAGATGGCCAGGCGGGCTCTGGAGGAGAAGGCCGAGCAGCTGGCGCTGACCTCCAAATACAAATCCGAATTCCTGGCGAACATGAGTCACGAGCTGAGGACGCCGCTAAATTCGCTTTTGATCCTGTCCAATCTGCTTGCGACAAACCAGCAGGGGAATCTGAACGACAAGCAGATCGATTTCGCGCGTACGATCAACTCGGCAGGTACCGACCTGCTCAGCCTCATCAACGACATACTGGATCTTTCCAAGATCGAGTCCGGCACGGTGTCGATCGAAATCAACGACATGCCACTCGCACACCTGCGCCAGCATATGGAGCGGACTTTCAGACAGCTTGCGGCTGACAAGGGGCTCGGCTTCACCATCAAGATCGAGCAAGCCCTGCCTGAGACGATCCGCACGGACGAAAAGCGGCTGCAGCAGATCGTGCTCAATCTGCTGTCAAATGCCTTCAAATTCACTTCCAATGGCGAGGTGATCCTGAACATCCATGCCGAGAGAACCGGCCGCAAAAACGGTGCGGCGCCGCCCCGGGCGCTGGCGATCGCCGTTACCGATACCGGGATCGGCATTCCGGAAGACAAGCAAAAGCTCATCTTCGAGGCCTTTCAGCAGGCCGACGGCACGACCAGCCGCAAATACGGCGGCACTGGCCTCGGCCTTTCCATCAGCCGGGAAATCGCCCGGTTGCTCGGCGGTGAGCTGCGCGTCGAAAGCGAGCCAGGCAAGGGATCGACCTTCACCCTGGTCATCCCCTTCGATGGCCCGCGCAGCAGCAGCCTGGCGGCGCCGATCGAGCTTTCGCCTGCCGACGTCATCGCGGCGGGCGTCCAGCCAGCAGACACTTCGGGTACCCCAGAACTTGCGGACGATCGTGACACGATCAACCCCTCGGACAGGGTGGTGCTTATTGTCGAGGACGACCCGACTTTTGGAGGGCTGCTGCTCGGTCTTGCTCGATCCGCCGGACTGAAGGGGGTGCTTTCAACGGCCGGTTCCGGCACGCTGGCACTGACCCGCAAGCTGATGCCCGATGCGATCACGCTCGATCTCGGCCTTTCAGACATCGACGGCTGGGTGCTTTTCGACCTTCTGCGGCATGACCAGAAGACCAGGAACATTCCGATCCATGTCATCTCCGGCGCCGAGGATCTCGAAGTGCTGACGCGCAGGGGCGCTGCAAGCGTTTCGAGCAAGCCGGTTTCGGCTGGTGAGCTCGCCCGCGTTTTCGAGGAAATCCATTCGCGAAACCTGAGGGTGCAGCGCAACGTGCTGATCGCCGATCCCGATCCCGAGCGCCGCCTGGCCCTGGTGGAAGCCATTCGAGATGGCATCACCTCGGTCACCGCGGTCGGTCGTGTCGCCGCCAACGCGGACGAGCCGGGCGCCGCCGCTTATGATGCGTTTGTTTTCGGGTTTGGGCGTTCGGCCAAGGACAACGCCCAGATGCTCGACGAAATCATGTCTCAGTTCAGCGACGCTCTACCGCGCCTGCTGTTCTTCACGCCGCACCCGGACGCGTTTCTGCAGCAGGTCGCGCTGCATCCGGCACTAGGCGATGTCCCACGTGCCGACAACTTCGGCCAACTCGGGCTCCTGATCTCGGCAGCACTGCCAAGCGCCACGCAGAGCGAACAGATCTTGGCCACCGAGCAGGTCGACAATGCCGATCTCGCCGGCGCCAAGGTTCTGATCGTCGACGACGACATTCGCAACATCTACTCGTTGACCAGCGTGCTGGAGACTTACGACATTGATGTGCAGCATGCCGAACGGGGCCGGGACGGCATCGCGTTGCTCGAAGAAACACCCGACGTCGATGTCGCCTTGATCGACATCATGATGCCGGAAATGGACGGCTACGAGACCATGCGTCGGATTCGGGCCATGCCGGCGATAGCCCACATCCCCTTGATCGCGGTTACCGCCAAGGCGATGAAAGGCGACCGTCAGAAATGCCTGGACGCCGGCGCATCCGACTACATCGCCAAACCGGTCGACCTCGATCTGCTGCTTGCGTTGCTGCGGGTTTGGATCGGTCGCGCGCGAGCGCGGGCTGAGCCCTTCGCGCCGGCATTGATGACCGCCATCTGAAAGCGCTCCGGCAGGTAAAAGGAATGGCCGCGATCGAGGCAGAAAGAAGCGAACCGGTCGAAGGATTGCGGGCACGCGTTCTCGCGGTCGATGACGACGAACGCAATCTGCTTGCCATCGCGGAGGTGCTTGGCGAAGTCGGCGAGGTCGTCTGCGCCCAGTCGGGTGAGGAAGCGCTGCGCTTCCTGCTCAAGGAAGATTTCGCCGTCATCCTGCTCGACGTGCTCATGCCGAACCTCGACGGCTACGAGACGGCCACGCTGATCCGCCGGCGTGAACGATCGAAAAACACGCCGATCATCTTCCTTACCGCGATCAGCAAGGAAGAGGCGCATATGCTGCGCGGCTATGACGTCGGCGCTGTCGACTACCTGTTCAAGCCGTTCGACCCGGTGATGCTTCGCTCCAAGGTTATGGTCTTCGTCGATCTTCATGAGAAGACGCGCGAGATCGAGCGAAACGCGGCGCGGGAGCAGCGGCTGCTCGAACAGGCGCTGAAGGCCAAGTCGGACAAACTCGATGCCGAGCGGGCGCTGCGCCATTCGGAAGCAAGGCAGGAGGCTATTCTTGCCTCGCTTCCAATTTGTTTTCATGCCCGCTCGGCTGAGGCGCCTTTCGCCCCAAGCTACGTCTCGAAAGGCGTCGAGCGGCTGACAGGGTTCCCGCCGAGCCGTTTCCTGTCGCATCCGGATTTCGGGCTCAGCCGGGTTCACCCCGACGATCGCGAGGAGGTAACCAGGTCGCTTTCGGCGGCATGCGAGACGGGGTCCTATGGCTGCGAATTTCGCTGGCGGTGCGCCAATGATGAATATCGCATCTTCTTCGATCGGGGCGTGGTTTCCAAAGATGACGCTGGGCTCGAGTTGCTTGGCACCATGCAAGACATAACAGAGCAACGCCGCCTGGAGAGCCAGCTGCTGCAGTCGCAGCGGCTCGATGCGATCGGCAAACTGACCGGCGGACTCGCCCATGACTTCAACAACCTCCTCGCGGCGATCCTTTCCGGCCTAAGCCTGCTCGAGCGACAGCTGACGCTGGACGGCAACGCTACCAAGATCCTCGACATGACACGCCGCTCCGCCGGGCAAGGCAGGGATCTCGTCCAGCGCATGCTCGCTTTTTCGCGACGCCAGGACCTGAAGCCCGTGGCAGTACCCTTGTCGAGCCTTGGGGATACGATGAACGGGTTGGTTGCCCCGGTCCTTGGAGGCCTCGTGCGCTTCAAGTGGCTGGTGAGTGACGACACATGGCCCGTGTATGTGGATGCGGCGCAGCTCGAGCTCGCCTTGATGAACCTCATCTTCAATGCGCGAGACGCAATGCCTTCGGGAGGCACGGTTCTCGTCCGAACGAGCAACCGCAGCGTCGGCCACGCGGGCGACGAACTGCCGGCCGGCGACTATGTGGTGGTCGCTGTCGAGGACACCGGGACCGGAATTGCCGGCGACATGATAAGCAAGGTGGTCGAGCCGTTCTTTACAACCAAGCCGATCGGGAAGGGCACGGGGCTGGGTCTCAGCACCGTCTATGGTTTCGCCAAGCAGTCGGGCGGCACGCTCAGGATAGAGAGCGAGGTGGACCGCGGCACCATCATAGAACTGTGGCTGCCCCGATCCAATCAGCCGCAGGATGTCACCGAGGCTATCGCTGTTGCCGGGGCAGAGGCTGTCGAGGCTGCCGACGCGGAGCGCGCCACGGCGGTTGGCGAACGATCACTGACCGTTCTGCTCATCGATGACAGCCACTCCTTGAGAGAAATGACGGCCATGTCGCTCAGGCAGTCCGGCTTCGAGGTCGTAGGGGCCTCCGGCGGAGCCGAAGCGCTTGCGGCCATTGAGAGAGAGCCGGATCGATTCGACGTGATCGTCACCGACTTTGCCATGCCCCTTATCTCGGGCATAGACGTGATCCGGTTTGCCCGCAATCTGCGTGCCGGCTGGCCCGCGGTTATGATCACCGGCTATGCGGATGCGGAGAAAATCGTGGAGCGCCCCCTCGATGTCGCGCTCGTCGGCAAGCCGTTCGACGAAAAAGACCTTGTTGTGGCCATACATGCCGCAGCGCGCGGCAAGCTAATCAACGCCTCGGCATAGCTTCCCCTGTTACCTGTCCTCGATGATCCTCAAATAGGCCGCGGTCACGAACAGCACGATGAAACCGAAGAGGATGCGGCGGCCGCCTTCGGGCATATGCAGGATGGTGAGCAGCGTCGTCAGCACGGTCAGGATCAGCGCGCCGACAATGGTTCCCATATAGCCGCCGCGGCCGCCGAAGATCGAGGTGCCGCCGATGACGGCGGCAGCCACCGAAGGTAGCACCAGCGGCTCGGCGAGCGACAGCGAGGGCGCCTTGATCAGGCCGATATAGAGCAGGCCGGTGATGCCGGCGAGCAGGCTGGAGATGACATAGAGCGCCGTGATCACCTGCCAGTAGCGGACGCCCGAAAGCCGTGCAGCGCGCTCATTGTCGCCGACGGCGTAGAGCAGGCGGCCGAAGCCTGTACGGTTCAAGGTGAAGACGATCAGCACCGCCACCGGCACGAACAGGAAGAGCGCGTTGGGGAAGCCGTAGGTGAGACCGGTGCCGAGCCAGTTGAGGAAATCCGGAATCTTGGCGCCGGAGGCGATCACGGTGCGCTGGTAGACCTGCAGGAAGCCGGTGCCGATCAGGCTGGTGCCGAGCGTCATGATCAGCGGATGGACGCGGAAGACGCCGACGCCGACGCCGTTGACGAGGCCGATTAGCACCGCCGGCAGCATGGCGAGGATGAAAGCCACCGTCGGATCCTGGTTGACGATTTGCGTCGCCATGATGAAGGCGCTCATCGTCGCCACCGTGCCGACCGAGAGGTCGATGCCGCCGGTGAGCATCGTCATGGTCTGACAACCGGCGAGGATTGCCAGCGGAATGGCGAACTTGGCGGTGTTGGCGATCCAGCGCTCGTTGACGATCCCGGGGCGAAGAACCTGCAGGATCAGCACCAGTATGACGAGCAGGATGATCAGGGGAATGAGCGGCCGGTCCGCCATGAAGCGCTTCAGGCGGCGGCCGAGCGAGACCGGCTGGGGCATGGTCGCGCTGTTCGTCATGGTGTTGCTCCTGCCGGGCGGCCCCGGATGGTGATGAAGGCGCCGAACATCACCACGGCGACCATGATCGCGCCCTCGATGATGGCCGTGACGTTGGGATCGATGGCCAGAAGCGTCAGGTCGGTGCGCACCAGCCTGAGCACGAAGACGGCGATGATCGGCCCGAGCAGCCCACCCTTGCCGCCACCGAGCGCGACGCCGCCCAGCACCACCGCCGCGACGCTGGCCAGCAGATAGGGACCGGGGATCGGCGCGCCGATGCCGGTGCTGATGGTGAGCGACAGCCCGCCAAGTGCTGCGAACAGGCCGGAGAGCGCGTAAGCGACGATCCTGGTGCGGGCCACCGGCACGCCGCTGCGGAAGGCGGCGAGCTCGTTGCTGCCGATGGCGTAGATGGAGAGGCCAAGCCGCGAGCGCCTGAGCGGGATCCAGATGACGAAGAGGCAGACAAGCAGCAGCACCAGCGCCTTCGGGACCCAGGCATCGGCCCAATCCGGCAGGCCGGGGATCGGCATGGTGCCGACGACGGTGGCCTTCAGCCACTCGGCGGCTGCGCCGCCGGGCGCGTCAAGCACCAGGAGCGCCGCGCCTTGCAGGACGAATAGCGTGGCCAAAGTAACCACGATATCCGGCACTCGGGTCACGACGATCAGGAGGCCGTTCAGCGCGCCGAGCACAAGGCCCATGGCCAGCACGAAGGGCACGACGAAGTACGCATATTCCTCGCTGGCGCCGTTCATCATCGAGGCGGCGGTGACGCTGGTCAGCGCCATCATGGCGGCAACCGAGAGGTCGATGCCGCCGGCGATGACCACCACAGTCTGCGCCGCGACGGCGAAGGCGTAGGGCAGAACCGCCCGCGCCAGCGAGCCGAAGTCGCCGCTGCCGTAGGCCGGCTGGATTAGTTTGGTGACGACGAACAGGAATACGAGCAGGGCGAGCAGGCCGGCGACCCAGCCCTGGCGGCGCAGAAAGCGCATCATGGCGTGGTCTCCGCGTCGGACGTTGGCCTGACATCGGCAAGGATGCCGACATCCGCCCTGGCGCCGCGCGGCAGGCCGTAGGCGGCCCGCATCAGAGCCGGCTCGTCGGCGAGCTCGACCGGGAAGGTGTCGACGACACGGCCGCCGAAGATGACGATGACGCGGTCGCAGACACGCTGCACTTCCTCCAGCTCGGATGTGTAGAAGAGGACCGATTTGCCGAGGCCGGCGAGCTCGCGCAGCAATTTGTAGATTTCCTGCTTGGTGCCGACATCGATGCCGCGCGTCGGGTCGAAGCAGAGGATGGTGCGGGCATCTGCCGCGATCCAGCGGGCAATCGTCACCTTCTGCTGGTTGCCGCCGGAAAGGCGCTGGACCTCGCCCTGCGCGCGGGTGTCGATCTGCAGCCGGGCGATGGCGCTTGAAACCACCATATGCTCCCGGCGCACCTTGATCGGTCCCCATTTGCGCAGCGCAGCGCTGAAAGGCAGCGCGATGTTCTCGCGCACGGAACGCTGCATGGCTAAAGCCTCCGTGCGGTCACCCGGCACGTAGGCGAGGCCGGCCTGGATGGCATCGCTCGGATGGAAGAACTTCACCGGCGCGCCATCGACGGCGATCGTGCCGCCGGCCGGGCGGATCGAGCCGGCAAGGGCGGCGAAGAGTTCGTCCTGGCCCTGACCCTCGAGCGCGACGACGCCGGCCACCTCGCCATTGGCGAGATCGAAAGAGACGTCATGCAGCTTGGTGCCGAGCTGCAGGTTGCGGACCGAAAGCCGAGGGTGGCTGTCCTTCACCACCGGCGCTTCGCTTGCCGTGCGCGCCGCGGCGACGCTGGTCTTCTCGATACGGGCGCCAAGCATCATCTCGACGATCTTTTCCTCGACGCCGGGCTCGATGTCGACCACGCCGACGGTTGCGCCGTCGCGCAGCACTGTGGCTCGGTCGCACAGCGCCGAGATCTCGACGAAACGGTGCGAGATGAAGATGACCGAGCGGCCGCTGTCGCCCTGGCGGCGCACGACTTCCAGCACTTTTTCGGCAAGGTTGGCGGGCAGCGCGGCCGTCATCTCGTCGAGCAGCAGAACGTCGGGCTCGGCGGCGAGCGCGCGCGCTAGGTCGAGCACACGCAGGACGGCCAGCGGAATGTCGCGCGCGGTCTCGCGCATGTCGAGGTTCGGAATGCCGAGCTCGCGCACCCAGGCGCGGAACGGCTCGACCGGCGTGCCAGTGAGCCTGAGATTGGAAAGCACATCGAGGTCAGGGATCAGCGCCGGTTCCTGGTAGACCGGCAGCAGGCCGGCGCGACGCGCGGCGGCCGGAGAGCGGACATCGCGAGCTTCGCCGCGGATCAGGATGCGGCCGGCATCCGCCGGGATCGCACCGGTCAGGATCTTAACAAGGGTCGACTTGCCGGCGCCGTTGGCGCCCATCAGCGCATGCACTTCGCCCGGCAGCACCGATAATGATGCGTCACGCAGCGCCGAAACCGCGCCGTAATTCTTCGCCACGCCGGTGGCGTCCAGCAATGTATTGTTCGGCAATTCGTTCGTCGTCAAAACCAGCGTTCTCGCATCAAGCACCGAGGACGGCAGGTTCGCACCTGCCGTCCCAGCGACCTTATCTGCCGCAGTTCCTTATCGCAAAAACCGTAGGATGCTTTTGCGAAATCTGCGAAGTTGAAGTCGGTCGGGCGATTATTCGCCCGGACCCTTGCAGGCGACGATCTGCTCCTTGGTGTAGGTGGTCCAGTCCGGGATAGAGATCGAGACCGGCCATTCGGGGCTGAGCGACGGGTCGGCGGCCGCCTTCAGCTTGGCCTTGCCTTCCTCCGTGACATTTTCCCAGAGCTGCGGCTCGACCAGAACGGTTTGCTGCGCCGGCTTCTTGCCGTCGAGGATCTGCAGTGCGAGCGTAACGCCGGCGCCGCCGATCGAGCCGGGATTGGTGACGGCAGCGCCGACCAGACCCTTAACCGTGTTCAACTGACCGACGAAGCCGGCATTGTCGGCGCCGACAACCGGCACCATCGGCGCCTGCTGCTCGACCAGAGCGTCGACGATGACGTTGTCGATGCCGGAGGTCCAAATGCCGTTGATCGGCGTTCCGGTGGCGAGGAAGGACAGGATCTGCTGCTTGGCCTGGTCCTGCTGCCAGCCGGTGAAGACTTCCTGCGCGACCTTCACGTCGGGGAATTCGGCCAGCGCCTTCTTGAAGCCCTTGTCGCGGTCGCTGTCGGCGGAAGCACCGGCGGCGCCGCGCATGTACAGCACCTCGCCCTTGCCGCCCATCTGCTGGAACAGCCACTTGGCGCCGAGATAAGCATACTGTTCCTGGTTGTTGGAGATGATGTATGCGGACGGCTCGGTCACCGCCTGGTCGACAGCAACGACGACGATACCGGCCTTGGTGGCTTCCTCCAGACCGGCCTTGATGCCGGCCGGATCGGCCGGGTTGACGACGATGGCGTTTACCTTGGCGCTGATCAGATTGCGGATGTCCTCGAGCTGGCCGGCGGCGTCGGTGTTGCGGTGGGCGATGTTGAGCTTCGCCACTTCGCCGGAGGCGAGCGCCTGGGCCTTCATGGCGCAGATCATTTCCTCACGCCAGCCATTGCCCTGCACGGTGTTGGAGATGCCGATCGTGTATTTGCCTTCGGCGGACGACACGCCCACCGAAGCAAGCAAGGCAGCGCCGGCAAGCAGCGGGGCCATGGTCAGGTATTTCTTCATTTCAGTACTCCTCCACATTGATTTCAGTTCCTGGGCTCCGAAGCGATCGAAGCCTAGCCGTTTGTCCCCTCATTTGACGAAGGGGCGCAGCACGTCGCGAGCCAGCAGAAAACCGCGCTTGACCTTCTCGTCGCTTCCCTCGAACCGGCGGTCCTCATGCTCGATGACCACCGGCCCGTCATATCCGGCCCGGTAAAGGCCCGAAAAGATGCTGCTCCAGTTGATGTCGCCAAGCCCCGGCATGCGTGGCACCTGCCAGCCTATGCCTGCGGAAAGGATCCCGCGCTCATACAAACCATCATGATCGATCATCAGGTCCTTGGCATGCACATGCAGCATGTGCGGGCCGAACTCGCGGATGAAGCGTTCCTTGTCGATCATCTGCCAGACGAGATGCGAGGGGTCGAAATTCATGCCGACGTCGCCGCCCCAGGCCTCGAGAATCCGGCGCCAGACATAGGGCGAATAGGCGATGTTGTGTCCGCCCGGCCATTCGTCATAGCTGAAGATCATCGGGCAGTTCTCGAAGGCGAGCTTGACGCCGTGCTCGCGCGCGTGGGCGATGATCGCGGGCCAGATTTTCTGCGCGGCCTGCCAGTTGTCGTCGACAGTCTTCGAGGCGTCGCCGCCGCAGAAGGTGTTGACGAGCGAGACACCCATTCGGCTTGCCAGCACGATCACCTTCTTCAGGTGATCGATCACCGCATCGCGATGCGCCTGATCGGGATGCAACGGATTGGGATAGAAACCGAGACCGGAGATCGTCAGGCCCTTGCCGGCGAGCTCGGCGGCAATGTCCTTGGCTTGCGCGGGGGAGGTGCCGGCGGCGTCGATATGGCTGGTGCCGGCATAGCGGCGGCTGGCGCCCGAAGTCTTCGGCCAGCAGGCGATCTCGAGCGCTTCGAAGCCGGCCGAGTTCGCCCAGTCGGCGACATCGCCGAGAGCAATATCCGGAAATGGTGCCGTGAGCAGTCCAAGCTTCATGATGCCTCCCGCTTCGTACTATGCAGATCGTGCTGGTCGCTTCAACCATCCGTCTGTTGGGTCAGCGCACACATGTCTGACAAAGGCCATCGGATCATCTGACAGCAAACCATCGAGGCTGGTGACGACATTTGCATGGAACATGTCGCTGGCGGCAAGTGACGGATGAAAGATGGCTTCGATGGCAAGGATTGCATTGGCAAGGGCCTTGCTGTCCGAACCAACGCGGTCGGCGATGGCCGCAATCTTTTCGGCAAAAGGATCGGACACCTGCCAGGCGCGGCCGAAGCGCGACGACGCCTTGATCAGATAGGCCATCCAGCCCGCGATCGGAACCGACAGCAGCGCGCTGCTTTGGCCCTTAGCCAGGCGATCACTGACCGGGTTGAGCAGGCGCTGGACGATCTTCTGCGAGCCGTCGGTAGCAATCTGGTGATTGCGGTGGCGGATCGCCGTGTTGGCGAGGCGCGAAAGGCTTTGCTCGACATAGGCCGACGGCGAGATGCCGGGCACGGGCATCAGCGTCGGCAGCGTCTCTTCCGTCAGCATGCGGCGGACGAAGGTGGCAAGCAACGGGTCGGCCATGGCGTCCGATGTGTGCTCGAAGCTGCCCAAAACGCCAAGATAGCTGAGCGTCGTCTGGGCGCCGTTCAGCACCCGCATCTTGAGATGCTCGAACGGCGTGACGTCGTCTACGAAAGCGGCGCCGATGCGGTCCCAGCGCGGCACGCGGCCGGCGAAGCGGTTCTCGATCACCCATTGCCGAAAGCGCTCGCCGACGACGACGGCGCTGTCGCGATAGCCGAAGCGCTGCTCGACCGTCTCGATATCGTCCTCGGTCGTTGCCGGCGCGATGCGGTCGACCATGGCCGAGGGGAAGGCGACGTTGGCGGCGATCCAGTCCGCCAAGCCGTTGCCGCGCCGCTCGGCGAATGTCCCCACGACATTGCCGAGGATAGTGCCGTTGGCCGGGATGTTGTCGCAGGAAAGCAGCGTCACCGGGCGGCCATGCGAGCCCATGCGCAGCTCAAGCGCTCGTGCCAGGATGCCGGGCACGCTGCGCGGGGCCTCAGGGTTGGCGAGGTCGTGGACAATGTCGGGATGGTCTAGGTCGAGCGCGCCGCTCGACGGGATGTGGCAATAGCCCTTTTCGGTCACCGTCATCGTGATCATCTCGATTTCGGGTGAGGCGAGCACCTCGAGTGCGGGCGCGGCGCTGTGCTGGCTGTCGACCACACCGACGATGCTGCCGATGACGCGGGCCTCGACCTCGTTGTTCTGACGGATGAGCCGCGTATAGAGGCCGTCCTGCCGGCCGAGCGTCGCGGCGAGCACGGGAGGCCGGATGTTGATGCCGACGAGCCCCCAGCGATCGAAATCATCCGCCAGGAGGTCATCCGTGTATTCGGCCTGGTGGCAGCGGTGAAAGGCGCCGACGCCGATATGGGCAATGCCCGGCTGCAGCGCCGAGCGAGCGTAAGCCGGTTTGCGGACTTCAGGCGGCAGGCCGCCGAGCAGGGCGGGGCCGAGATTGGCGGAGGGTGAGATGCTCACCGGTTCGCTCCGATCACCCATTGCTCCTGGTCGATCAGCGCGCCGGTCATCGGCCCGGCCGCGTCGGAAAGCAGGAAGACGGCGAGGTTCGCTACGTCGGTAACGGAGAGTAGCCGGCCGAAGGGCTGCGCGGCATTGGCCGCGTCTAGCCAGCCCGGGCCGTGGCCGAGCGTTTCGGCCTGCATGACGCGTTCGGCGGGCGTGTCGGTCCAGCCGACATTGATGCCGTTGACGCGGATGCGATCGAAGCGGTGCGCGTTGGCGGCATTCTTGGTCAGCGTCGCCAGGGCGCCCTTGGTGGCGGAATAGACGGCGAGATCCGGCGCGCCGCAATGCGCATTGATCGACAGGATGTTGACGACGGCGCCGCCTTGTCCGCGCTTTTTCATGTCGGCGATCGCCGCCTGCATCAGGAAGAAAGGCGCACGCGCATTGACGGCGAACAATGATGTCCAGTCGTCGAGGCCGGCATCGACGAAGGAGGCCGGTCGGTCAGAGCCCCTGCATTGACCAGCCCGTCGATGCGGCCGAAGCGCTCGGTGCATGCGGCGGCGAGCAGGGCCGGAGTCTCCGGGACGCCGAGGTCGGCTGCCAGGAAAGCGGACGGCGCCCCGATCGCCGACAGTTCCGCCGCGACCGCGTCGCCGCGCTGCCGGTTGCGGCCGGTGATCAGCAAACCTTCGGCGCCGGAACGGGCGGCCGTCCAGGCAATCGCGCGGCCGATGCCTTGGGTCGAACCGGTGATCAACAAGACCTTGCCGTCGAGCCGAACCTCCATTCCTCCTCCCGGAACAAAGTTTCTATTTTCTCGAATATGGAACGACAGTTCCTTGCAGTCAGCTGCGCCGATCAACCTGTCCGCCGCGCGACGACGCCGTGGACCAAAGCCATGCCGACGGCGAGCGAAGCGGCGAGCGAGCGGAAGCCTGCGAAGTCCTGTTCCACCACTTCCAGCCAGGTGTCGGAGAGTTTCACCAGCGGTGAGAAGGTGCTGTCGGTGATGGCGACGATGCGTGCTCCGCGATCATGGGCGAGGGCGACCAGGTCTGGCGTAATCGAGTTGTAAGGGCTGAAGGAAACGGCGAGCACCGCGTCGCGCTGGCTTATGCAGCCGACCTGATCGAGCGCGGTCGAGCCGACATTGTCGACCAACACGTTGCGCACGCCCTGTTGCGACAGCGTCAGCGACAGATAGGTGGTGACCGGGAAAGCGCGCTTGCTGCCGATGACATAGATCAGCTCGGCTCCCGCCAGCAAGTCGGCCATCTTGTCGAGCCTGTCGGTGTCGAAGCCATTGCCGATGCGGTTGAGCGAAGCCTGCGAGGCGCCGACCATGCCGTTGAGGAAATGCAAGTCGGCGTGGGGTTCGGCTGCTGCCGGTCCCTTGTTGTCGCGCGTGCGTCCTTCCGGCCAGGAGCCTTTCATGTGGTCCTTGAACAGGCCTTGGAAGTCGGAAAAGCCGGCATAGCCGAAGATCTGCGCGAAGCGTACCAGCGTCGAGGGCTGCACGCCTGCCTGCGCCGCCACCTGGGCGATGGTGCCAAGCGCAACGTCGCTCGGATGCTGCCATAGGAAGATGGCGACCTGGCGCATCCTTTTCGGGAAATGCACGGTGCCGGAGGAGAGCACCGCGCGCAGCTCCTCATAGGTTTGTGGTTTCGTGTGGCCAAGTGCCGCCAGCGAACGGCCGCGTTTCCGGGTAACGCTCTCGCCGGGTGAGGTTCGTGCGCCGCTCATCATATGGGCCGGATTCGAGCTGTTGTACCTGAGGCGCCCCGAACTTGCGATGAAGATCGCCAATTGTCGACGTTTGGAGAAAGGGGAGAATTCAAAACCTGAAGCGATTGTCTTGCTTCCATCGCCTGGACAAGCCGGCAGGTAGCCATGCGACGCTTCACCATTCGAACCCTCCTCCACCGGTCTCGCATAAGGCTAGTGCGGCACGATCGTTTTACAAAACAAAATTTGGAAAGGCTGTTCGAAATTGGCGAGGCGCCTCCTATAGTCCCTGTGCTGGACGGCATCCGGGAGGACTCGAACCATGGTCTACGCAACCGCTGACGGAACCTTCCGCAGGCGCCTGACGGTCGGCATGGTCGGCGGCGGTCGCAACGCCTTCATCGGCGCGGTTCATCGGTTGGCCATGCGGCTCGACGACCAGATCCTGCTGGTGGCGGGTGCGCTGTCCTCGGATGCCGAGAACGCTGCGGCATCCGCCGCTGAGATCGGCATCGCGCCGGAGCGCAGCTATGACGACTACCATGCGATGGCAAAGGCCGAAGCGGCGCGGACGGACGGCATCGAGGCGGTGGTCATCGTCACGCCCAACCATCTGCATGCGCCGATCGCCACTGCTTTCCTAGAAGCCGGCATCGACGTCATCTGCGACAAGCCGCTGTCGACAACGCTTGCCGAGGCTGAGGCGTTGGTGGCGCTGACGAAAGCCAAGAAGCGCCGCTTCCTCGTCACATTGAACAACACCGGTTACGCCATGGCGCGGCAGGCGCGCGAAATGGTGGCAGCGGGCGAACTCGGCCGCATCCTGTCCGTGCACGGTGCCTACATCCAGGACTGGCTGACGCAGCCGATCGACGCGCAAGGCCAGAAGCAGGCCGAATGGCGCACCGACCCTGCGCGCGCCGGGCAATCGGCGGTGCTTGCCGACATCGGCGTGCACGCCTTCAACCTGGCGAGCTTCATCTCCGGCTTCGAGGCTGACGCCGTATCGGCGGACCTTTTCACCGCCGTGCCAGGTCGTCGCCTCGACGACAACGCGCATGTCCTGGTGCGCTGGACCGGCGGGGCGCGCGGCACCATCCTCGCCAGCCAGACTTCGCCCGGCCACTACAACGATCTCTCGGTGCGCATCTATGGCGACCGGGCCGGGCTCGAATGGTCGGGCACGCGGCCGGAGGAACTGCGCTTCGCGCCGTATGGCGAGGAGGCACGCACGCTGGTGCGCGGCGGCCACGGCTCGACGACGGAAGCCCGGCGCGTCTCGCGCATGCCGGCGGCGCATCCCGAGGGCTATATCGAGGCCTTCGCCAATTTCTACCGCGATGCCGCCGACATCATCCGCGCGCATCGAGCGGGCGCTGCGGTCGATGTTGCGCGCGCGGCGCAGGTGCCGGACGTCGTCGACGGCGCTCGTGGTGTGAAGTTCCTGGCGGCGGCAGTGGAGTCGAACGCGGCCGGAGGAGCCTGGACGCCGGCGCGGTTTGAATAGACGCCGGCTTGGTGCTTTGAATCGTTCAATCCGCTTTACAATGCGGGGCGGCGCGACCGGCCGACGTGTGGCCAATCAGCCGAGCGGCCGAGGTCGGCCTCATCGATGATGTCCCGCACCGATATGGCCTCGTGGCCCTGCACCGAGCGCACCCGAGTGCTTGGGAGGCACGTCGTTCTCATCCGGATTGGGAACGGGTTCCTCGTCCGGCAGCCTCTCCGGATCTGGTTCGCGCATCGGTTTTGGGTCGGGAAACGGCGGCGGCGTGGGGACCGGCGTTGGCGTGGGGTCGGGAGTGGGGAGAATAGCCATAAGGTGGTCCCTCGTTGCGCTGGCAGAGCAGTCCGCGAGATGCGGTTTGGGCAACCGGTATCTGCCCGACCAGAACATGATGGGTAGAGCCGCCTCATCCGACGCTTCATCGACACCTGATCACCGGCGGCTGACGCATGGCAGAACGGCCTCGACCGGGGATGGTTCCACAGCGATCCCGCCGCGCTTCGGCGGGGTCGGACACGAATGACGATCAAATGATTTCCCGTCGCCCATTTCGCCCTTGCCGGCGCCATGCAGCGCCTTAGTTCCGTTTGCGGGGCGGGTG
The DNA here is from genome assembly GCF_003952605.1 of Mesorhizobium sp. M1A.F.Ca.IN.022.06.1.1. Classification (NCBI taxonomy): domain Bacteria; kingdom Pseudomonadati; phylum Pseudomonadota; class Alphaproteobacteria; order Hyphomicrobiales; family Phyllobacteriaceae; genus Mesorhizobium; species Mesorhizobium sp. M1A.F.Ca.IN.022.06.1.1. The sequence goes on from NZ_CP034455.1 coordinate 4,060,450, forward strand.
ATCATCTGCCGACATAGGAGGCGGCCTTGAAGCACCAAACCGTAGACCAACTCAATGCCGTTGCCGACGTTCATGCTGAAGCAGCGGTTCTCATCGCCAGTCGTGGCCAACGCCTCGAACGCTGGGCGCAACTTCTCGAGCAGGATCCCGGCCGGCGCCTTATGGCGCTTGCGGGCACCGAATACGCCACACCCGACGTGCGCGAAAAGATGCGTTCCACCGGATCGCCGATTACTGTCGCCTTCGAAGACCCGATCTTTCGTGCTCAGGGCCTGAAGGACGACACCTACGGCGAAGCAAAGCGCTTCTTCGAACTCAGCGACTGGCAACTGCACGAGGTCGTCTGCCATTGCCATGTCGGCGCCAATCTGCCGGCACGCTGGGCGGCGTCCCGCGTTCGCGCGGCCATCTCTCCAGGCTCGGGCATTCTTGCCTGGCTGAGATCGGTGTTCATGCACTAAGACGACTGCCGCGGTTCGAAGAACCGCGGCAAGTTCAATCCTTATCGGAGACGGAGGGGAGCTGTCCCCAGCCGTCGGTAGCTAGAGCGATTCACCGTTTTGCGAGAACGTCGAACCGCTCTATCTTTTTGCTTTCGCTCATTCTGCTGTTGATGCAATTCCCCGCGCGAAGTTTGGGACTGTGTCTGGAATTTGCTCTTAGGGCTGCCCGCGCCGCACCTCTACTCAGCGATCGATCTCTCCGAACACGATATCCAGCGATCCGATGATGGCCGCGACATCGGCGATCATGTGCCCGCGCGACAGGAAGTCCATCGCCTGAAGGTGGGCGAAAGACGGCGCACGTATCTTGCAGCGGTACGGAACATTGCTGCCGTCAGAGACAAGATAGACGCCGAATTCGCCTTTGGGCGCCTCCACCGCGGCGTAGACCTCGCCCTGCGGCACATGATGGCCTTCGGTGTAGAGCTTGAAATGGTGGATCGTCGCCTCCATGGAACGCTTCATGGTGGCGCGCGGCGGCGGCGTGATCTTCTGGTTCGGTACGGCGACCGGGCCGTGCCCGTCGGGCAAGCGCAGCTTCTCCAGACATTGCCTCATGATCCTAACCGACTGCCGCATCTCCTCCATGCGCACGAGATAGCGGTCGTAGCAGTCGCCGTGCTTGCCGACCGGAATGTCGAAATCCATTTCGGGATAGCATTCATAGGGTTGCGCCTTGCGCAAATCCCAGGCCGCGCCCGAGCCGCGCACCATCGGGCCGGAGAAACCCCAGGCCCAGGCATCGTCCTGTCCGATCACGCCGACGTCGACATTGCGCTGCTTGAAGATACGGTTTTCGGTCAGGAGTTCATCGAGATTGCTCAAAGTTCCCAGGAACGGATCACAGAAATTCCAGATGTCGTCGAGCAACTCTCCCGGCAGATCCTGATGCACGCCGCCGACCCTGAAATAGTTGGCATGCATGCGCGCGCCCGACGCGCGCTCATAAAAGACCATCAGCTTCTCCCGCTCGGCGAAGCCCCAGAGCGGCGGCGTCAGCGCGCCAATATCCATCGCCTGCGTGGTGACGTTGAGCAGGTGCGACAACAGCCGGCCGATCTCGCAAAACAGGACGCGGATAAGCTGTCCGCGCCGGGGAACCGATATTTCGAGCAGCTTCTCGGCGGCGAGGCAGAAGGCATGCTCCTGGTTCATCGGCGCCACATAGTCGAGCCGGTCGAAATAGGGCAGGGCCTGCAGATAGTTCTTGTATTCGATCAGCTTCTCGGTGCCGCGGTGGAGCAGGCCGATATGCGGATCGGCGCGGTCGACGATCTCGCCGTCGAGTTCCAGCACCAGCCTGAGCACACCATGCGCCGACGGGTGCTGCGGTCCGAAGTTGAGCGTGAAGTTGCGAATTGCGGTTTCGGCCATGGCGGCCTCTTCGCGGACTCTCATTTTGTTTGGCCGCTGCAGTCGGGTCAACCGCCCGCGGCGCCGCTGATCATGTCGTGGTCTGGATGATCAGCGTCAGCGTGCCGTCGCCGTCGATGTTGGCCGCGACGACCTGTGAGGAATTCAGCCCGTTCGCATGCAGCACCGATACCGCCTCGGGCGAGGCATCGATCGATTTCTGCAGCTTGGCCAGGTCCGTGGCGGTTGTCCTGGTGACCACGGCTTCGGCCTGGACCTTGATCTCCGCGGGCAGGTCCTCCATCGCCACCACCACGACGTTGGTAACGGTCTGGCCGGAACTTGGAGGATCGGGTTGCACCTGGTCGAGCCGAGGTTGTTCAGCCGGGGGCAGAACCTGGGGGGATTGCGGATCGGCGTGTTGAGCCGAGACCGACTGCGCCAGGGCAAGGGTCGAAAGAGCGAGCATCATCGTCAATGTCCGCATCGTCTTTCCTTCCATGTATCGAAGTCTGACGACACAACCCCTCCGCCCGGCGATGGTTCCGGCCCAAGAGGGCAAGTGACGGTGAATGTTGGCGGGCGACGGCTGGATATCTCACACAGCCAAAACTGACAGCGCAGCAGCCTGCAGGCGTTCGAACGCGGCAAAGCGCCCGTCGTGGCAGGCAGCGAGCGCGGCGTTCGGCGAATAGACCTCGCCCACCTCGGACATCGCCGCCATGGCCGCGCGAAGGTCGGAGTGGCGCCCGGCGGCCACGGCGCCGAGCATCGCTGAGCCGAGCAGCACCGGCTCGGGGGACGTTGGCGCGTAGACCACCTTGCCGGTGGAGTCGGCGATGAGCTGCCGCACGAGCGGGCTCTGCCCTGCGCCGCCGCTGATGGCGATCGTGTCGATCTTGATGCCGCGGCCATGCATGGCCGCCAGGATCTGGCGGGCGCCATAGCCGAGGCCGCAGAGGCCGGCGACATAGAGCGCGACGAGACTGTCGGCCCCGGTCGCCATGTCCAAGCCGGCGATCAGTCCGCGCGCGTCGGGATTGGCCAAGGGGGCACGATTGCCTAGAAATTCGGGAACGACATGCAGGCCGCCGACCAGTCTGTCCGCCTTCGCCGCACCGCCATGCCGCTCCGCCTCCTGCGCCAGCCACTGGCTGAGGTTCTGGCCGCCTCGCGCCGCGATCCCGGCCAGCTCGACGGCGGCGGGGTGCATGCCGACCAGGCGATCGATGGCGGCGCCTGCGGCCGACTGGCCGCCTTCGTTCAGCCACAGCCCCGGCACCATCGCGGAGAAATAGGGCCCCCACACGCCCGGCACGAAAGCCGCGTGCTCGGTCGTCGTCATGGTGCAGGCCGAAGTGCCGAAGACATAGGCCATGCGCGTGGCCACATCGCCGGCGCCGCCGCGCGCGCCGACCGAGCCGATGCCGCCGGCATGCGCATCGATCATGCCGGCGGCGACCGGCGTTCCGGGCAAAAGGCCAAGCTCGGCCGCCGCCTTGCTCCTCAAGCCGTTGGGCAGCGCGCTCCCCGGCGCCACGACCTCGGTGCCGATCCGGGCAAATTCCTCATCCGCGAGCGCGCCGAGCCCGACCTTGCGAAAATAGCCATCATCCCAGCGTGCCTCGTGCGCGAGATAGGTCCATTTGCAAGTCACCGTGCAGGTCGAGCGCGCCAGGCTGCCGGTGGCGCGCCAGGTGAGGAAATCGGCGAGATCCATGAACTGCCATGCCGCGGCGAAGGTCCGCGGCATGTTCTCGGCGAGCCATAAGAGCTTCGGGGTTTCCATCTCGGGCGAGATTGTGCCGCCGACATAGCGCAGCACGTCCTCGCCGGTGCCGTTGATCCTGCGCGCCTGCTCGGTGGCGCGGTGGTCCATCCAGACGATGATGTTGCGCTCGGGATCCCCTGACGGGCTGACCGTCAGCGGCTCGCCACCCGGCCCTAGAACGACAAGCGAGCAGGTGGCGTCGAAGCCGATGCCATGCACCGACTGCGCCGAGATGCCGGCAAGCGACACCGCCTCGCGGACGGTCGTAGCAACGGCGCGCCAGATGTCTTTACTCGATTGCTCGACGATATGGCCTTCGGCATGCCAGGTGGCGATGTCGGCCTTGGCGGACGCAAGCATGGCGCCCGCTTCGTCGAAGACGCCCGCGCGGGCACTGCCGGTGCCGATGTCGATGCCGATGAAATGACTGCTCATGACTTCAGATCCTTCGCCCGATCCGTTCGGTTGCTATAGGTCATTGCTTTGCGGCAGGATGACAAGGTCGCGGACGGTGATGTCACCTTCGTTCCCTATCGGTGTTGCCGTTTCGGCTAGCGGCGCAGGCAAAGCTTTACCTTGCCGCGCACGTTTGCCCATGCCAATTCGACGCCGCTGCTTGTCGTGCCGGGTGGCTAGGCCGCTTTCGCAAGGTTGATGTTGTGCAGTGTCAGCCGCCGGAAATGCGAGGGCGTCATGCCCTTTTCGGCGAGAAACTGCCGGTTGAAGTTGGAAAGGGTGTTGTAGCCGACCTCGAAGCAGATGCTGGTGATCGAAGCCTGCTCGTCGCTCATCAGCATCTGGCAGGCCAGGTTGATGCGCAGCCGCTTCACATACTGAACCAGCGTCATACCGGTGTGCTGGCGGAAGGAGCGGGAGAACACACTGGGCGACTGGCCGGCGATGGCGGCTAGGTCCGTCTCGCTGAAGGGCTGGGTCAGGTTCTCGCGCAGATAGGCAAGCGCCTTGTTGATGCCGGCCGACATATACCCCGACGGATCGGGCAGGTAGCTCGCGCTGGCCAGCATGCGCGCGCCTTCGGCGCGGCTGAGCAGACCCATTATCATCAGGAACAGCTCGATGCGGCGCACGCCTTGCGAATTCATGATCTCTTCCATCAGCGGGCCAAGCTGCTTGCTGGTCTGGCGGCTGAACAGCACGCCGCGGCGCGAGGCTTCGAGCACCGGCGTCAGCGCCGCGAGCTCGGGGAAGGTATTGATGGCGCCGTCGATAAAGCCTTCATTGAACTGGATGATGCGGCAGCGCAGCGGCACCGTCGCGTCCTTCGGCACATCGCTCACCCAGTTGTGCGGCAGGTTGGGGCCGGTCAGCACCAGATTGCCCGGCTCGAACTCGCCGATGAAGTCGCCGACGAAATAGCGGCCGCGGGTGGCGACGATGAGATGCAGTTCGTATTCCGGATGGAAATGCCAGCGCACCGTGCGGAACGGGTAACCGTGCGACCAGGCAGTGAAAGACTCGCCCGGCCTGATCTGCACAACTTCAAGATCGGGTTTCATCGCTGCTCCTCCCGTATTGAAGCCAAGGCGCGTCCCCTCTACGACGCGCCGTCCGGTTTCGGCCTCATGTCAGCCAAGCTACCGAGCCGACAAGATCTTCGCCACCATGTTCGCGTCACTCCATTGGTACTTTTTTGACTATTCTGAGCCTCCACGCCGCTGAGCGGCGCCTCAAACGACGCCGCGTTCCTCGCTCCTTATGCGGAAGGCATCGACGGCGATCGCAAGCAGGATCATCGCGCCGCCGATCATCTGAATGTAATAGGCCGAGACGTTGATGAGCTGCAGGCCGGTCTGGATGACGGTGATGAGCAGCGTGCCGCCGAGCATGCCGATGACGCGGCCGCGGCCGCCGAACAGCGAAACGCCGCCGATGACGGGTGCTGCCACGGCATAGAGCAGCGTCGTGCTGCCGACGGTCACGCTGACGCCGCCGAGATAGGAGGTGTAGAGGAAGCCGGCCACTCCAGCGAGGAAGCCGGAAGCGCTGAAGGCGCCAAGCCTCGCGCGCTTGACGTTGATGCCTGCGGCATTCGCCGCCCGGCGGTTGCCGCCGGTGGCATAGAGGTTGCGACCCCAGGCCGAATAAGCAAGCACGACATGCGCCAGGAGATAGGCGACGAAGAGGGCGATCGGCATTACCGGCCAGCTGCCGATGGTGGCGCTGCCTAGGTAGCTGTAGCCTTCATCGGTCACCACCATGGTGCGGGCCTGGGTGGCGCCGAGCACCGCGCCTTGCAGAAAAAGCCCCATGGCCAGCGTCGCGATCAGCGAATTCATGCGCAAATAGGCGACGAAGTAGCCGTTGAGCAGACCGACGAGCACCCCGGCAATGATGGTGATGAGCACGGCCAGCGTCCAGTGGACGCCGAACTGCTGCATGGCATAGGCGCCGATCATGCTCGAGAAGACCAGATTGCCGACCACCGAGAGATCGATCTCGCCGATCAGAAGCGTGAAGGAGACCGCCAGCACCAGCACGCCCAGCGTGGTCGCCTGCACCAGCACGTTCTGCAGATTGCCTTCCGAAAGGAAGAAGGGATTGAGGAAGCCGGCGAGGATGCTGAACACGATGATCAGGATCCAGACCACATTGTCGAGAAGGAATTTCTTGCTGGTCATGTCCGATACTGCCCCTGTCATCGCGCCGCTCTCGCTTCGGCGATCGCATCGATGGTGATCTCGGCGCCGCGCAGCATCCGCGCGATCCGACCCTTGGAGAAGATCACCACGCGGTCGACGAGGCGCTGCATCTCTTCCGGGTCCTGCGCGAGCAGAAGCACGCTAACGCCCTTCTTCGTCGCATCGTCGATCAGGCGGTGGATCTGCTCCTTGGCGGCGACATCGACGCCGACGGTCGGTTCGTCGAGCAGAAGCAATCTCGGCTTGCGTTCCAGCAGCCGGCCAAGCAGCACCTTCTGCTGGTTGCCGCCAGACAACTCGCCGATCTCCTGGGCGCCGCTGCCCATGACGATCTCCATGGCGCCGCGCGCCTCGCGCATGCGGCGGTTCATGTCGGCGCCGCTCACCAGCCAGCCGAGCGATAGCGGCCAATTGCCGAGGTTGAGGTTCTCGGTCACCGACATCGAGCCGACCAGGCCTTCGCCGATGCGGTCATGCGTGAGGTAGGCAATGCCCGAGCCGAGGCTCTGCCCCGGCGAGCCGAGACGCGCTTCCCGGCCATCGATCAGGACGGCACCGGCCTCGATGGGCAGCAGGCCGCCCAGCGCCCGCATCAATTCCTGCGGCCCTTCGCCGAGCAGGCCGACGAGGCCGACGATCTCGCCGTGGCCGATCGCAAGATCGACCGGGCCGCCGCCGGAAAAGGATAGCCCGCTGAGCTCGATGGCCGCGCCATGATCCTTGCGGGCGCGGTGGAATTCGGCGACGTCGGCGCCGGTGATGACGCGCGCCATGGCCTCGGCCGAAAGCTCCGCCGCTTTGCCGCTGGCGGTCACCTTGCCGTCGCGCAGCACCGTGTATTCCGAACAGAGCTGGCGCACCTCGTCGTTGTGGTGCGAGATGTAGATGAAAGACGTGCCGCGTTGGGTGAGGCTCTCGACCCATTCCAGCAGATGCAGCCGCTCGGCCGCCGCAAGGCCTGCGGTCGGCTCGTCGAGGATGATCAGCGAGGCTTCGGCCGCGACCGCCTTGATGATGGCGAGCCTTCGCCTGTCGCTGGCGCCGAGGTCGCCGGCGCGCCGCCTCGGATCGACCGGCATGCCGTGGCTTTCGAGCTGGCGCACCGCCAGGCGGCGGAGCGCGGGCCAGTCGGTCAGGCCGTAGCGTCTCGGCAGATCCGGCAGCAGAAGATTTTCGCCGATCGAGAGGTCTTCGAAAATCTCCGAATGCTGCGACAGAAGGTGGAGCCCGCGCTTCTTGCGCGCCGTCAACGGCAGAGCCGACACGTCCTCCCCATTCAACAGGATGGTGCCACTGTCGAGACGCAACAGCCCGGCGATGATGTTGGACAGCGTCGATTTGCCAGCGCCGTTTTTGCCGAGCAGGCCATGGATCGCGCCGCGCGACACGCTCAGCGAGACGCCGTCCAACACCGCAAGCGGGCCGAAGCGCTTGAAGACATTGTCGACGGTCAGAACAGCGTTGGCACCGTCCTGCGCAAGGCTATCGGGCACGATTGTGCCGTCGGCGTTGACCATTGGGATAACCGGCAATCTCGAAATGAGGTGAGAACGCGATGGGCGCGTTCTCACCCGCCTCGTCGGCTGCGATCTCAGCCGGCGTTCTGCTGCATCTTCCACACCTGGGTCACGACATTGGCCCAGTGGCGCGGGTCGTCGGCATTTTCCTTGGTGAGGAAGTAGGGCGGGATGGTGAGCAGCGGGCCGGACGGGCTGTCGGCGATCGTGCCCTTCTCCCAAAAATACTTCTTGTTTTCGTAAGATCCGATCGGAACCGGCTTGCCCTTCAGCGTGTACTCTTCCAACAGGTCGACGACGATCTCGACATAGGCGATCGGGTCCTGTGCGATGTCGGCGTCGATCTCACCGGCCTTCACCCATTCCAGCGCATTCGGCGAGGCATCGATGCTGGTCAGGATGATGTGCTTCTCATGGCCGACCGGAAACAGCCGTTTCTGCGTTTCGAGTGCCTTGCGGGCATCAACGACGAAGATGTCGGTCGGCATGTGGATGGCGTCGAGGTCCGGCCGCTCGCGCAGCGTCGCCGAGACCACGGCGAGCGCCTGCTCATGCTGGTTGTTCTGCGGCCGCGAGATGATCTCGATGTCGGGATATTTGCTCTTAAGCGTGTCCTCGAAACCGTCTTTGCGGTCGCGCAGCGCCACGGCGGTCAGCGAGCCGTAATTGTTGAGCACGCTGCCCTTCGGCGAGCCGTGCTTCTTGGTGAGCAGCTCGGCGGTCTTCTCCGCCGCCATGACGCCCGACTGCTTGTTGTCGAAGGTCACCGAAGCGGCTACCTCTCCGCCGGTAAGCACGGTGTCGACCATGCCGAGCGGCACGCCGAGCGACTTCGCCTTCTTGCTCAGTGGGATGAGCAGCTCCGAATCCAGCGCGTCGGAAATGAGGTAGCGCGGCTTCTGCAAGAGCAGGCTGTTCCAGTCGTTGACCTGCGCGTTGGCATCGCCATTGGCGTCCTTGCCGACGAATTCCAGGCCGAGGCTTTCGACCTTGCGCTTCAGCGCCTCCTGCAGCACGACGAAGAAGAAGAAGCCGAGATAGCCGGTCTCCCAAGCCACAACCTTGGAGGTCGTGCCTTGCGCCGCGGCGCGCTCGCCGCCCGCCAGCAACAGGCCGCCGGCAGTGGCTGCCGCGCCCTGCAAAAGCGCGCGGCGGTTCAATGTTAAGCTCTTGGTCTCGCAACCCATGTCTCGCTCCCTGAAATGGTTGGAATCTTTGCCGGTAGAGCTTTCCACCAAGCCCGCCCGGCGGGGCACTCAGCCCCAAACATCCCCCGGAACGTTTCCTCCCCCGGACGATCTGATCAGGCTAGGCGCGCGCTATCCGGCCAGCCACCACGTTCCGGGGCGGGTGTTAGTACTTTTTTGATTCCGCTAGTGAAAGCCGAGGCCGCGATTACGACTGCGCTACAACATGCTCGACCTCCGGCGCGTTGCATTCGGAGTCAAAAATCTATGTGTCGCGGAAAGCGCAACCGGTAGCTCGCGCCGCAAGCCGCGACTATCTGTCTGGCGGAGGGCCGCGCGTCGAAACCGAAGGGATGGAGAGAATGAAGCACTGGATCGGAACCTGGAGCGCAAGCCCGATGAACGTCTGGCCGGGAGACGCCGTGCTCTATGGCTTCCACCGGCAGACGGTACGCCAAGTCGTGCGCGTCAGCACCGGCGGTGAGAGGTTGCGATTGAGGCTGTCCAACGAATATGGCGCCTCGCCGATTCGGATCGGCGCCGCGACCGTCGCGCTTGCCGCGAAAGACGGCGCGGTCGACGCCGGCAGCATCCGGCAGGTGACGTTCGGCGGCGAACGGCAGACCGATCTAGCGCCCGGCGCGCCGCTGCTCAGCGATGTTGTGGACCTAGCGGTTCCCGATCTCGGGCAGATCGCGATCAGCCTCTATTTCCCCGATTTCGCTCCGATCGAGACCTATCACTACGAGGCGCAGCAGACCGCCTACATCTCCGAAATCGGCGACTTCGCCGGCGCAGCCGAACTGCCGGTGCAGCAGACCTCGACCAGCCGCTATTTCCTCAGCGCCGTGCTGGTCGAGAGCGGGCCGGACAGTGGCTCTCTGGTTTGTCTCGGCGATTCCATCACCGACGGCTTCGGCTCGACCGTCGACGGCAATGCGCGCTGGCCGGACCGGCTGGCGGAGCGGTTTGCGAAAAGCGGCCGGCTGTCAGGCATCGGCGTCCTCAACCAGGGGATCGGCGGCAACCGCGTGCTTGCCAGCCGCGCCCGCGGCGCCAACGCGCTCGCCCGCTTCGACCGCGACGTTCTGGGCTTTCCCAACGTCCGATGGGTCTCGGTGCTGGAAGGCATCAACGACATCGGCTGGCCGGAAACCATGCTTGCCGGCCGTCAGGAGGCCGTCGCCGTCGAAAGCCTGATCGCGGCTTACCGGCAATTGATCGCACGCGCCCGCCTCAACGGCATCAAGGTGCTGCTTGGCACGCTGCCGCCCTTCGGTGGCGCCTTCGAAGGCCAGCCGCTCAGAACCTTCTACTCTGCGACCAAGGAGCGCGACCGCGAGGCGGTGAACGCCTGGATCAGGACATCGGGCGAAGCCGATGCCGTCGTCGATTTCGAGCGTGCGCTGGCCGATCCCGCCAACCCGTCGAGGCTGCTCGCCGCCTTCGATTGCGGCGACGGCCTGCATCCGTCCGACGGCGGCTATGCCGAGATGGCCAGGCTGTTCGAGGAAGCTTTCGAGAGCTTGCTTCGCGGCCAATAGGATTACCTGGTTCTGCGAGTGGCGGCTGCTGCCCGCGCCGGCGCCTTCTGGATGTTGGCGGCGCTGCCCATGTCACCATTCTTGGTGCGACCCGCCCCGGTCGTGCTCCAATATCGGCGCCCGTCGTCGGGTGCAATTCGGCGAAAACACGGATGGCCAACCTTAGAACAGGACGACGAGCACTTAGCATAATGGAGCTGGCAGAACAGCTCAGCTGTCCAGGAACAAACTGCAAGTCTTTCCGGTTTGGTGACCGAACCGATTGCGGTCACGAAAATGGTTGGACATAGAAGACATAATAATGAGCGGGTTGCGCAGCTACTGAGGCGCCAGTTTTCCAGTGAGATAATGAGGCGCCATCTGCGTGCACTTCCGCTGTTTCGGACCGAGAGGTGGCTCCCTGACCGGCTTGCCGGGTTGATGGAGGTTTTAAAGCGAAGTGAAGGTCGAGGACGACGGCGTTGATTCTTGCCTCTGGCCTGAAGCGTCGACGTCAGGCTGGACGCAAAGGTCGTCTTTCGATCCCAATGGAGAAGAGATGGTGAGCAATGCGGCCGCTCGATAAGGCGTTGCTTGGGGCTGTGGCAGGCGTCGCGGCGACCATGGCGATGACAGCAACGATGAGGCGCCTGCACGCAGTCCTGCCCGACGACGAGCGCTATCCGCTTCCGCCTCGCGAGATCGTCGACCGCACTTTTCCAGCTGTTGACGAGCGCGAAGCACGTTCAAGAACACTGCTTGCGCATTTCGGGTTTGGCGGTCTCACCGGTGCTTTGTTTGCCCTGCTGCCCACCACTCGAGGGAGCGGGATCGCCTACGGCTTATGCATCTGGGCGCTGAGCTATCTCGGTTGGATTCCCGCCGCCCGCATTCTGACCCCGGCGCACCGTCACCCCATCAGGAGAAACATGCTGATGATTGCAGCTCATGTCGTTTGGGGCCTGACGCTTTCGAGATCACTGAGAGAGATGGAACGCGCCGCCATCGAGGCGTTCGACCAGCAAGCCGAGAGGAGAAGCCGGTGACCGGGCCGCGCGTTCTGCGGAACGATCCGACCCTTCGGCCCGCCGCGCTGTCTTGTCCGGCGGGACATCGGCAATGAAGGTTCTCGTAACGGGATCGAACGGTCTCATCGGCACAGCGGTGTGCGCGCGTTTGGTCGCGTCAGGGCACGAGGTCGTGCGGGCCTCACGACGCCGATCAAGCCGGGCGGGGGAGGCGGGAACGGTCGCCATCGATATGGCGAAGGCGCTCGCCCCCGAGAACTGGGGCAGTGCTCTTCAAGGCGTTGACCTGGTGGTGAATTGTGCCGGTGTTCTGCAGGACAGCGCCAGCGAAAATACGACAGGGGTTCATGCATTGGGCGCAGCGGCGCTGTTTCGTGCCTGCCAGCAAGCCGGGGTGCGCCGGGTCATCCACTTTTCCGCTATCGGCGTCGATCGTGAGCAACCCTCGGCCTTCTCCGCCAGCAAATATGCCGGCGAGGAGGCCTTGATGACGCTCGACTTGGATTGGGTCGTGCTGAGACCCTCCGTCGTTCTGGGCCGCCCCGTTTTTGGAGCGAGCGCCCTGTTTCGCGGCCTTGCCGCGCTTCCTCTGCTGCCCTCCATGCCCGGCTCCGGCCGTCTGCAGGTGGTTCAACTTGAGGACGTGGTCGAAACGGTGGCGTTTTTCCTCAGCCCTGACAGCCCGTCACGGATCGCTCTCGACCTTGCTGGTCCGGACGCCTTCGCCATGGAGGAGGTAGTCGCGCATCACCGCAGGTGGCTTGGATGGGACGAGGCTCGCGTCCTGGCTCTCCCGAGATGGGCGGCGCGTCTACTTTATCGGCTGGGTGACGCCGTCAGTGTGCTGGGATGGCGCCCTCCCATGCGCACCAACGCCGCCCTTGAGATCAGCCGGGGAGCAACCGGTGATCCCGGACCCTGGAAGGCGATAACCGGGATCGAGCCGCGAGGTCTCCCGACAGCACTCGCCGCAAACCCAGCCACGGTGCAGGACAGGTGGTTTGCCGGCCTCTACTTCATCAAACCCGCGATCTTCACGGTGCTGCCGTTCTTCTGGATCATGACCGGAATCATATCCTTGACAACCGGATGGCAGAGCGGCGTCCAACTCCTGATCGGTACCGCGGTGAGCGCGCTGGCGGCGCCGTTGGTCATCGCCGGCGCGCTGGCCGACCTGGTCATCGGCCTTCTCATCGCGCTTCGCAAAACCGCGCGCGTTGGGCTCCGGGGAGCGATCGGCGTATGCGTTTTTTATGCATTGGCCGGCACGCTCCTGCGGCCCGATCTGTGGAATGAACCGCTCGGTCCGCTGATGAAGATCCTGCCGATCGTTCTTCTGCACTTCGTCGCATTGGCGATCCTGGAGGAGCGCTGATGCTCTACTTCGGTCTCAAATATCTCCATATCGTCGGCGCGGCGGTTCTGCTGGGGACGGGCGCTGGCATCGCCTTCTTCATGCTGCTTGCACACCGGACCGGCAAACCGGCTACCGTGGCCGCGGTCGCGCGCTTTGTCGTGATTGCCGATTTCCTGTTCACGGCAACGGCAGTTGTAGCGCAACCGATCACCGGCGTCGCGCTTGCCTGGCTCGTCGGCTATTCGCTCTGGGACGGCTGGATCGCGCTATCGATCCTTCTCTACGTCGTGACCGGTGTTTTTTGGCTTCCCGTGGTCTGGATGCAGATGGAGATGCGCGATCTTGCCCTGGCGGCGGCGAAAGCCGGCCAGTTGCTTCCGCCGCGCTATCACCGGCTTTTCCGGCTCTGGTTCGTCTTCGGCTTTCCGGCCTTCGGCGCGGTCGCCGCTATCCTATGGCTGATGATCACCCGCCCGGCCATCGAATGGTTCGGGACCGGCTGATGCCGGCGGGCCGAGCGAACTCATCTGAGCTACGCCGGCAGGAGAGGCGCCGGCTCTGATTTCCCGTGCATGGACAAGAACGACTACACCAGCGCGATCGGCATGTAGCGGATAACCACCTTCTCCTGTCGAAACCACCGCTCGAGTGCGGTCCGGCGTTCACGCCAGTCGATGAGATCGACCTCGTTGGCCATGACTTCGAAGATCACAATCTTGTCGGCGTTGGACTCGGCACCCTTTTTCCACAAACCGTCGGCAGGCGCCTGAAGGTAAGCAGTAACGCCTTCGAAGCGACTCGCCAGTTCTTCCTTCACGCGGTCGAAATCTTCTTGAGCGAAAGGCTGGCCGTTGTTGTCCGAGCAGGGGAGCAGGATCTGAACAAGATGCATCACAATTCACCGGTGAAAACTAGCACTTGGTATCGTCAAGATAGTTATGCATGTCGGTGGCTGCGATCGAGGCGTGGCCGAATGCGACAGCAATCTGATTGATTTCGTTGACCACATCGCCAGCGGCATACAGGCCTGGCACGACCGTGCGCTGATGCGCATCCACGACAAGATTTCCAAGCTCGTCGCATGTCGCCCCGAGATCTAGGCCAAGTTGCGACCTTATCGTGCATCCCATGGCTGGATAGACGGTATCGAATGAGGATGCTGTTCCGTTGGAGAGTTGAATGGTGGCCTGCTCTCCCGAGGGTCGTAGCGAATGAGGGATGCAGGGCTCGAGCTGGATTCCAGCTTCGTGGATCAGTCGGCCGGCATCTGCATCAATTTCACTCGAAGCATCGGTCGTCAGTACGGTGACGTCGCGAGTGTAGGTCCGCATGAACAATGCCTTCTTCACCGCCTCTTCCGCCGGGCCCAGGACTGCGACCCGCTTATCGATCACCTCATAGCCGTCACAGATCGGACAGAGGCGCAAGGTGCCGGCTCTGATCATATCGTCTGCCGAAGGCGTCTCTGGAAGCTTATCGACAATGCCAGTAGCCAGGAGCGCCGCGCGGGAACGAATGGCTGTCGAACCGATCGCAATAAAATCCGTTCCGTCGCGGCCAATCTCGTGGATTATATCGTGCCTAAGATCGGCTCCGCTCTGCAAAGCCTGCTGCCGCAGCCGATTCAGCAGTTCGGCGCCGGCTATGCCGTCGGGGAAGCCGGGACAGTTGCGCGTAATCGGAATGAGCTTCGCGCGGCTTTGACCGCAATCGACAACGACGACCCGGCGGCGAAAGCGCCCGAGATACGTCGCTGCTGCCAAGCCGGCCGGACCGCCACCGATAACCAAGCAGTCAATTCGTTCCCACTGACAGACGCTATCGTCTTCGATCACCAAAGAACTCCCGGGAGGTGATGCAGAGCTATTGCAAGCGGCTCGTGCCCGGCAAACGAACTTGTCTGTTGGTGACTAAGACCAAGGGCGTGCGCGACTGCTTCCCGGTTCTCATAAGAATGAGGCCGACACAGATGCCGCTCGTGAGGATGGCCTCGTTTCCTTCCGAACAGACAGAAACGAGGGCGCAAAATCCGGCCTCGACCGCGTGCACCGGTAAGCGCGGGATCAGTTGTTTCGTTATAGGCGACCATCTGCCCCAACCGCGCCCTTGCCTATTGGTTCCGCCGTGCATTCGCGTTGCTCGCCGATCCGTTGTCTCGCCAGACGCTGACGATGTTCGGCTGCCTTCACGTGCCGCAGGCCGCCGTTCTCGCCACGCGGCGGACCGGACGGTGCAAAAGTTCGCTTTTGTGGATCAAAGTAGCCCGGCCTGCCGGGCGGGGTTGGGGGCTTGACATACAGGCCGGGCCCTTACCCCGCGCAGCGGGGCAGAGTTCCATTATGCGCCGCGCTTGCGGCGACCGACATTAACATTTTCTAAGACTTGAAAAGCCCGTCGCAGCTAATGAGCGTAAGCGACGGGCTTTGTGCTGCCGAGACGGCTACGTCCCAACGGTAAACGACCGCTCCCATAACAAGTCATGGCCGCGCAGTCAGTTCCAATCTTGGACAGCCCACCCGAGGAACGTGACGACACCAGCGACGTTCCGGTAAATGGCAATCGACGATGATATCGAAATGGCCAGGCGGCATGTTCACGAAGGCGAGCGGCACCTTCGCCGTCAGCACGAGTTGGTTGCCGACCTCAGCGATCAGGGATTGCCGACCGATGACGCCCTGCGCTCCCTCCAGCTGCTTGAAGACATGCAGGCGATGCATCGGCAGCACTTGTCGCGGCTGCTGCGCAGAGCCGAAAATGGCTAGGAGGATTCCTGCCTTGTCGGGCCGGACCATGGGTGTCTGCACTTGATCTGGTGACAGGTCATGATCTGCCATGAGTGCGCCGGCCGAGACGATCGGAATCTGCAATTCAGCAAAACACTGTAACGCCGACAAGCGCAGGGACTGGACGCCCTGCCTCCAAATGCTCCGACTATTGCTCGTCCTTTGGGGCAACCTGCACCAGCTGCAAAAGCCCTAGCACGATCAGCGCCAAGACTGTGCCAAGAATTGCGATTTGCCAGAACCCGAGACCCACTGCCAATCCAATGGCACCGGCCAGCCACATTCCCGCGCCGGTCGTCAGCCCCTGAATCTCCCCTTTGGAGAAGAATATTAGCCCCGCAGCCAGGAATGCGACGCCGGCAGTTGTGGCTTCAATCAGGCGGATGGGGTCAATGGCTATCTCCTGGCCATCGAAGACGGGGAGATGGGTGATTTCGATGGCCAGGATGGCGATCAAGGCGGTTGCTAGACAGATCAGGATATGCGTCCTCAGCCCGGCCGGCCGGTTACGCCATGCATGCCGACGAGTGAGCCAAGAACCGCAGCCAGCAAAAGCCTGGCTGAAATTACGGAAAATGGCAGCCAGGTTTGCTGCCCGAAACGTTCAACAAGCTCATCCATGAGCGCCAGAACGTATCTGTGGGCTGCCCGGTTCCTTCCGCAGGACGCCGGGATGTCCCTGCAACGCATATCGCCGGCAAAGCGCCGGAACATTCGAGCTCAGCCCACGTTGGGTTCTGTTCGACTGACAGGGACACACCTCAATGGAACCCAAATCATCGCGCGATCTGCCCGGTCCTAAGCCCCGCAAGGACAAGGAACGGGAAAACCAAAAAGCTGCCGCGAAAACGCCTGACAAGACCAACGATTGGGACCGGAACCAGGTGCATGGCGAGGGCGAGAGCATCGGGATCGACAAGGACGAACCATAGGCCGATCCACACCCCAGAGCGCGGAATCTGAGCCGCCCACGATGCGGCTTGCCGCCATCCCGACCGTTGGAGTGCTGGCGAAGAGAGCGTCTTTCGAGTTCGCATCTAAATAATTGAAAAAATTTGGCTTTCGCGCCGGCTCGTTGCGCTGTTTGCTTCACGGTTGCCTTGGATGGCGACCGGCAAGCCTACCTGTCTGAGGTACAGACACGTCTCCATCCCAGTTTCTTATGAATTCGATCAGAATGCCCAACCCAGACCCGGAATGGCTGCTACGCACCCTCCACAGCGGACGAAGAAGATCGAAAACATGCTGCGGTATCGGCCTGGCATCGCAGATTGATCACAAGGGCTCTGACCCCGTTGTCGACCTCAGCCCGGACAAGTGCCAATTGCAGGGTCTTCAGGAAGGAAGAAGCTTCGCCGCTCGCAAGCGGTGAGTTCGCGAGGGACGGTGCGCCGGGCGAAGTCAATGAGGTCCCGGGACGTTTGGAAGACGCGAAGGATGCGGACATCTTTTTCGCCGGAAACAATTGCAACGCGGGTGCCGTCGGAACTGAAAGCTGCGCGTGTAAAGCCCAGTAGAATGGTTGCTTCGTCGTGGCTGCCGAGGACGGCAATCTGGCGTCCCGATTGCGTCGCCCAGAGCCGGACCGTGCGATCCTTCGAGGACGCGGTCACGACATACAAACCGTTGGGACTGAACTGGGCGCTGTCCACCGCGCCGCTGTGGCCCCTTAGAACGGCCCTTTCCAGTCCGCCAGCGACGCTCCAGATCCGGATGGTTCCATCGCGCGAGCCGGTCAGCAGCAACTGACCGTCGGGGCTCAAGGCGACGACCGTTACCGCGCCGGTGTGTCCCACTAGCGTTCTGACGTTTGCTCCGTCCGTGGTCGACCAAATGCGAGCCGTGTGGTCGAGTGAGCCCGTGGCGACGAGTTGACCGTCCGGGCTGAAGGCCGCTGCCGTGATGCGATCCTGATGCCCCACAAGAACCCTGAGCTCGGCTCCGCCCGTCGTCAAGAGGTGGCCCGCATTGTCTTCCCTGGCCGAGAGGATCAGATTTCCGTCAGGGCTAAGAATGGCCTGCGGTAGGTTGCTGCTCGTGTTAATGGCGGCTAGCTCGGTGCCGGTCGCCGCGTCCCACAGCTGCGCGGTGCCGTTCATCGATGCGCAGAGAAGCGATTTGCCGTCGCGACCAAACTGGATCTGGATCAGGCCGCGATGTGATCGGAACTGGGCGGTCTCGTGTCCCGTGGCCACATCCCAAACCCGGACCTGCCCCCAAGAGATGCCGTCGCGACGCGCCTTCCATCTGGGCTGAACGTCGCGCTTTGAACGATCTCATGTGTATCGAGCCGGATTGTCTCGCGCCCGCTCACGACATCCCACAGGTGCGCCGCGCTGTCGCCGCCGCCGGTCAGCAGGTGGACGTTGTCGGGACTGAAGACCGCGAAAGTCGGCCGATATTCATGTGAGAGCGCAGTCGTCAGCGCGCCGTCGACATCCCACAGCCGAGCAGTGCCATCGTGTGAAGCAGTGAGAAGAATGTTGCTGTCGACCGGGCTGAATTCCATATGCTCGACCAAGGATTCATGACCGGCGATCGTCGTCACCAACGAGGCGCGTTCAGCGTCCCAGATGCGGATCGGCCCATTGACCGAGGCGGTCGCCAGGAAGCGGTCGTCCGGGGTGAAAGCACCGTTCATCTCCACATCGCGTTCATCCGTATCGATGTCTGCCTTCAACCCCGAAACCTCTTGGCCTAGCACATGATCCAGCGTTCCCAACGCTCCATCCCAAATTCGGGCAGTGCCATCGATGGATACCGTGGCGATTCGCTGACCCCCATGACTGAAAATGACGCCGTTCAATTGCGTGTCGCTCTTGCTGCCGGCCAGCTTTGCGATCTCCGTTCCTTTCGACAAATCGAAAAGGCTGGAAGTGTCTCGGTGTGAATGCCAACCCCACGGGCCGGCCAGCATCCGGCTTCCGTCCGGGCTGAACGCCAGGCTGTAGGGCCAGGAGGTCACTCGCATTGACCGCGTCAGCGCGCCGTCTGCGCTATTCCAGATCGAAACAAAATGCTTGCCTGCCGTCGCGAAGCTGCGGCCGTCTGAACTGAAAACAGCACGCGTATATGCGTCGCTTTTTACACCTAGAACTTTCTTTCCGGCCCGAGCATCCCAGAGCGTTGCATCGCTGTTCTCCCCCGCCGTCAGCACCCGGGTGCCATCCGGGCTGAAGATTGCCGTCGGATAATTGCCTACCGGGCGCATGATAAAGAGCTGCTCTCCCGAGACAGCGTCCCAGAGACGTGCAGTGCCATCCCTCGCCGCCGTCAGAATACGGCTCCCGTCCGGACTGAATTCAGCCCTCTCCAAGGCCGCTTCATGACCCTTTAGAACTGCAGTTTCGGCACCGCTGGAGATGTCCCAGACGGCTGCAGTCTTGTCGTAGGATGCGGTGACGATGCGATCGCCGCTCGGATTGAATGCCGTATCCGTCACGCCGGCGCCATGCCGGAAGATTTTGATCTGGTGGTGCGCCAGCAGAGCCTTGTAGAGGGCTGCCTCCGCCTCGAACAGATATTGCCGCTCGGATTGGTCTTTTGAGGGCAGTGCTTCAAGCGCCAAGAGGATCGCAGCCTCGGTGCTGCCTGCCGCGGTGGACTGCTCCGAAAGGAACGAGAGCGAAAGGAACTGATTGCGCATCGCCTGGTCGCGTTGCGACCTCGCTTCCTCCTGCGCCCTGAAGGCGACCAGCGCGCCTGCGCCCGCGATGAGAGCGAGCATTATCGCCACAATCGCTGCGTTGCGGGTACGTCGCGAAAGCCGGTTTGCTGCTGCCGCCGCCAGGCTCCGGCGCTCGGCCTCGCGCTCCAGGCGCTCGTGTTTTGCCTCTTCGGCGGCCTCGATCAGCGCTAGCGCTGCGTGCCGGTCCTTCTCCTCTTTCTGCCGATGGGCACGCAAAGACTCCTCGATGTACTCAAGGACATAATCGTCGATCTCCTCCCGTCTCGACAACATTAGTTCTTCGCCCTCCGCCAGACGTTTGCCGGACGGAAGGAGAAGCTCTCGATTCCTGCTTTCCAGGTGCCATCGGTGGGCATCAGCCCTGAGGCGTTCGCGCGTCTCGAGATAATTCCGGTTTGCATTCACAATGTCACTTGCGCGCGGCCAGCGCCTCAACAGTGCTTCATGTGCAACGCGCACGAAGACACGCCCTGCGGCGTTCTCGTCGCTGACGAGGAGCCGCGCGTCGATCAAGGCCCTGACCAGCGCCGATCGCGCGGGAGTACCTGCAACTTCGGTGAGCAGGGCTGGACGTGCCGTCACGGTGTCATCGCTCAGACTTGCAGTTGTGAGGGCGCCCAGTACCGTCGGTAAGGCCTCCTGGATCTCGGGCGCCAGTAAATCCACGACTTCATCGGCGCGGCGCGCGATTGCGCCTTCGAGCCCGCCGAGCGCGCGATAATCCGCAAAGGTGAGAACGCGGCGCTGGCGGCCGGCCTGGTACAACGCGTCGAGCACAAACTCCAGAAGCGGCAATGATCCGGGATCGGCAGCTGCTGCCTCCTGCAGCACGTCATCGAGTCGCCCCAACTCGGCATTCTCCTCAAAGCGGAGTCCGGCAACGCCCGCCGGCTCACGGATGATCTGACCGATCTCCGGGCCAGTCGGCGGCAGGAGTTCGTAGCTGGAGAGGCCATCCTTGAGCGCCGAGAACCCCGGGACCTCGCCGCAGCGGTGAAAAAAATCCGAACGGATCGCCGCGATCACCCAGGCCAGTCCGCTCGCGGCGAGCAGCGTCATGAGCCGCACGAGAGCCTCGCGCGTCGCCGGCTGCTTCTCCGTCGTGAACAGCTCCTCCAGCTGATCGATGGCGACAACCAACCTGATCTGCGAGCGGGCCGACCCAGCGGCTTTGCCAAGTGCCTGGCGAACCATCGCCAGCGCCCGATCCGGCGCGCTCCTGCAAAGCCGAGCGAGCTCCGCGGCTGTTACTTCGCAGGCCAGTTCCGGCACAGCAGCTTCGCTAAGCAGCGCCGCAGCCAGCACAGCGAATGCGTCCGGTCCTTCGGAGAGGCGGATCAGGCAGCGGCGCCACAACGATATGCCCGCCACGGTTCCGGGCCGGATCAATGACGGCAGCAGGCCAGCGCGCAGGAGGGAAGACTTGCCGCAACCGCTCATGCCGTAGATTAGCAGGAACGCAGTGCCGCTTGCTGCCTGCTGCTCCAGTCTTGAAGTGCAGGCAGCAATCGCCCGCGCTCTGCCGAAGAAGAGATCGGCATCTTCGAATTCGAAGGCATCGAGACCGCGAAATGGCGACCTGACCGGTTCCTCTGAAGCAAGAGGTACGCGGTAGATGCGCAGGGCACGTGCGACGTCCTTCAGCTTCTGCTCGCCAAGCTCGATGAATTCCAGCGGGAGCCGGTCTCGAGCCTGGGCATGAACCGCTTCCGTGATGCAAATCCCGCCCGGTCGTGACAATGATTGAACATGGGCTGCGACCTCGACCGCCTCGCCCCCGAGGTGGTTGCCCTCGTCGACGACATAACCGAGGTGAAGCCCGATGCGGAAGCGCAGGCGCTTTGTCTTGGGAACTTGGCAATTCCGTCTGTCGACCTCATGCTGGATGTCGCTCGCACACCGCAAGGCCTCGACAGGGCCTGCGAATTCGGCGACCACGCTCTCTTCGGCGCTCGAGAACACGCGACCGGCATGTTGCACCAGCAGCCGATCGACGATCTGCCTGTACGGCCCGATTGGTACAGCAGCGCCCCGCTCAGCCTCACCTGGCGGCCGACCGTCAGCAGCCAGTTCGGCTGCCAGGATAGTGGCCATTCTTGGCCCGGCGCTTGAAGGACGGACCAGCCTGTAACCGCGCCGAGGCACCGTCTCCACAACAGCCTGCCGACCGTCATTGAGCGCCGCACGGATCTCGTGAATGCATTGCACAAGGCTGTCGTCGGTGACCGCGATCCCGTTCCAGACCGCCCTCATCAGCTCGTCCTTGGTGACGACGCGATCAGCGTTCTCCAGAAGGTGACGAAGCACCGCGAAGGTTTGGTGACGAAGTGCGATTGTGCTGTTCGATTTGTCGCGCAAGGTCTCGCTGCTCACGTCGACGGTAACGCCGTTGAGCACGAACATCGTGGGCGGCGAGCTACTCAAGCCGTTTCCCTCAAGCACGAAGCCGCAGTCCAATGTTTCGATCCTAGCACGGTTTCGCGCTTGCCATCATCATTCACATCGGGCGGGGAGCGCCGATTTCGGCAAATGATCGGAAGCCGTTCGTGACCCCGAGACGCCTCGGACCGACAATCGCAGCGTCAGCGAGAGGCTCACCATGGACGACGAAGTGCAGATTGCTCGAAGTGTGGGCGCAAGGCCGGTGCTCCGGCTCACAGGCGTGTGCCTGATGAGCCTGTTCTTGGCAATGGCGCCCCAGGCTCACTCAACCGACCGTTCCCAGGACGGCCTGGTCGACGTCGATCTGCAATTGATCCTTGCAGTGGACGTTTCGCCGTCGATGAGCAAAGTTGAGCAAAGAGTGCAGCGCGACGGCTACGTCGATGCTTTCCGCCACGCGGACATTGCGGGGGCAGTCAAGTCGGGAGAGCGTGGAAGAATTGCAGTGCTCTATCTGGAGTGGGCAGGGCCAAATCAGCAAACCGTCATCGTGCCGTGGACAATCGTCCAAAGTCGCGAGGACGGTCTCAATTTGGCAGACAGGCTCGCGGCTTTGTCGTTGACTGAAGGCCGCGGAACGTCGATTTCCGGCGCATTGTCTGCCGCGAATGATCTGTTCGCGAATAGTGGCTTGCGCAGCCCGCGCAGGGTTGTTGATATATCCGGCGACGGACCCAATAATGCGGGAGCACTCCTTGACCCCATCCGGCAGGTTCTTCTCGCGGAAGGCGTGACGATCAACGGGCTGCCTATCGCACTGCCCCGGATTGGCGGGGCCGACGGGTTCGCGAGGTATGGCCGTTCCAACCTGCAATCCTATTTCGAGCGCTGCGTCATTGGCGGACCAGACGCGTTTGCAATCGGTGTCACAGAGCCCGCCATGTTCGCCACCGCAGTCCGTCGAAAGCTGGTGCGTGAAATCGCCATGAACACGGATTTGGTGATCTACGCCACCTACACGGCGCGTTCAGACAGCACGACCGATTGCAACGTGATCGGTCAGCTGCCAGGGCGGTAACCGATCGGCGATAGCGCGACGGTTTCTGGGGCGGGCCGCACGAAACGTCTTTCCGGCCACCTGCCTAACAGCCAATTGCGGACGGCTTTGAGGTGTCTTCCCTCTTCGCTAACAGCTTGAAAACATCATAGTATTGGGAAAATTGATGGCGGAGAGAGCGGGAAACTCTCCTCCATACCCCTGGACCCGTTGCAGCCCTTGACTTCTGGGCCTTTCAGACTCACTTTTGGGGCACCATGGTGGGGCACCGGGGGTCCAAGTGGCAATCTCAAGGCAGTATTTGGAATGGCATGGTCAGCAATGGCGGGTCCGCGTCAAGGTTCCTGCAAAGGTTCGGGACATAATTGGTCGGGGTAAGCTAACGCACCCTCTCCATACTGCCGATCTGAAAGAAGCGAATGAGCGCAAATGGCCGGTCGTCGCGCGGCTCAAGGCTGTAATCGCGTCGGCCGAGAAGGTGCTTGTGTCGAATGACCCCGTGGAGGCCGAAGCTCTACGGCTCCGTCTCACGAACCTGGATGACGACGCGCAGGAAGCGATTACGTTTAGAGCCTATCAGCTAGAGAGGGAGCACGGGGAGGATCGAGCCAGGGCGTTCTATGACCTCGCCAGCGGAAAGACGACGCCACTGGACCATCACGTTGATTCCTTCCTCAAGCACCAGGGCTATCGGCTCAAATCAGAAGGCGACTTCAAGCGCGTTTTGGGATGGCTTGTGGATTGGTTGCGAGACAGCCGCTTGCCTGTAACGTTGGAAGCTGTCCGCCGCGTGGACGCCGGCAAGTTCATCTCCGAGTCTCTGGTGGTGGGGAGGGGCAGCAGAAGGCTATCGCCTATCTTGGTTTCATCCGCCAGTACTGGGTATGGCTCATTGGCAAGGGGCACCTCGTCGGGGACAATCCATGGGCCGGCCAGACGCTTCCCACACCGCCCAGACAGCGGCGAGAGGCGGAGCCCGACAAAGGCAAGCGGCCCTTTACGGACGCCGAGGTGACAACCCTGCTAGGCGGCGACGCCGGCCTGCTCCTCATAGACCTCATGCGGATTGGAGCATTGAGCGGCATGCGTATTGAGGAGATGTGCCAATTACTCGCCTCCGATTGTCGGGGCGGAGTCTTCAACGTGCGGGCAGGCAAGACCGAAAACGCCCGCCGAACGGTGCCAATCCATAGCAGTTTAGTGAAGATCGTGGAGCGCCGCATGGCCGGCAAGAAGGACAGCGAGTACCTGTTTCACGAGTTGCCGCCCGTACCGAAGTCGCGCGAGACCCGCTCCGATCCTGCCGCCAAGCAGTTCACCCGATATCGTCGTACGATGAAGGTTGATGAGCGACCCAACGACAAGGCTAAGAGCAATGTTGATTTCCACTCGTTCCGCCGCTGGTTCATTCGGAAGGCGCGTGATGCCAAGCTTGCTGGGGCTGTGGGCTTTGACGAGTGGACTATTACCTGGGTGGTCGGCCACACGGATAGCGACCGCGCCAAGAGCCTAGACCTTAGCCAGCACGGATACGCGGGGCAGGACCCGGAGAAGGCGAAGAGGGCACTTGTGGAGGCCGTGAAGTTGCCGTGCTAGTCCAGCCAGTGCGCAGAGGCGGAATTGCGCTCAAAGGCCGCCTCAGCGGTGATTTGTCGGGGAACTTACGCTTTCGACTTTTCGAGCGCTTCCCGTAGCGAAACTATGAAACGCTGACTCAGCTCTCTGTATTCGAGTGCTTCGAGTGGCGAAACTTCCGCTCTCGTGTGGACCGCAGCATTTCGCGTATCGCGGAGGCGATTATAGATGTCCATTAGCGAGGCTGGTATCGAGCCCTCTTTTGCCAATCTCCTGACGTAGTTCAAGTGATTGCTCGGGGCCTCCGGGTTTGCGACCGAGCGTGTCCGAAGATGCTCTCGGATGAATTCCTCAACGTCTTGATAGGCTCGCATTACTGCTGCCCCTGGGAACTGTTTTGCCAAGTCGAGGTACGGATCGTCCGCCGTGATCTGTGGCCGTGGCTGATCGTCAGGCGATGCCTCCGATGCTTCTCTGGCTTCTTCTAGCTTCTCTGCGAACTTTGCGCTGGTGCCAGCAGGCCCAGTAACTTCCCGAATTCGGTGAAGAAGGTCACCCAGTCTTCCTTTAAAGACAAAGGCAAGCGCAACCACGGCTGTTGGCCAAGCCAACGCGGCTACTAATTGGACAAGACTCTCCACCATTTTGGTGGCAAACGTATACCCATCCATACCGATTCTCCCACCCTCCGACTTCTGACAATAGCTCAGTTTCCGGTCAAGGTAGTGGGTACGCTGGTGGGTATATTTTTGGAGGGCGACGCATTGAGTGAGGCCACGAATCGGATTGAAAGCCTGATTGCGGAAGGTAAGAAATTCACTTTTGAGAATGTTGGCACGGTAGATCGTAAGTACGGAGTTATTGACTCGCTAGGGCCCGATTGGGTTGCTTGGAAGACTAGAGTGCGATCTGCAATAGAGAGCGAATTTACCGACAACTCTGCCCCGTTCCAGTTAGTCGATGGCGCAAGGGGAATAAGGGTGATTGGCGAGTCGCGCGAAAAGTTTGACCGAGTTTTCAAGTTCTATATGTCGTCCCTCGAAGCTGCAAAAGCAGCTCTGACAGAGGACACCTTTGATGAGTTGCTTAAATCAACGAGGGCAGTCGGCCCCAAGGACGTTACCAACAAAGTTTTCGTTGTTCATGGCCGCGACGATGCCGCCAAGGCGGAGCTGGAGGTTCTCCTGGGTGAGATGGGCTTGGAGCCGGTCGTTCTCCACCGGCAGGCCGATGGGGGCAATACGGTCATCGAAAAGTTTGAGAAGCATGCAGACGTTGGATTCGCGTTCATTCTGCTTACCCCAGATGAAGTCGCCTATCTCGCAAGCGAGGAAGCCAAGCCGGATGCAGAGCGAGAAAAGGAACGTCGAGCAAGGCCGAACGTAATTTTTGAGTTTGGGTATTTTGTCGGCCGCCTTGGTCGCGGTCGAACCTGCTGCCTCTATCGTGGTGATGTGGTGTTGCCTAGCGATCTGAATGGCCTGATCTACAAGCGCTTTGATCGGAGCGTAGAGGAAGTCGCGTACGGCATTCAGAAAGAACTAAAGGCGGCGGGCTACTCGCTGAAATAGGCCACTTAGGCGGCCACATCGGTCTCCGCTTTTGTTGCTGGGGCAGAGGGGAGCTTTGTCGCAACGTCGGCCGCGAACATGTGACAAGCCATCGCTATCTCAAAGAAGTCTGACGCCAAGACGACCACCGGGTCGTTAAACGCGTACTCGCGAGATCGGGTAACTGACTTCATAAGAATTTGCACGCCCTCGCCCGCCGCGAATGAGTCTGTTTGGTATGTGTCTAAGATTTCTCCGGGTGCAAGCTCTACCTCCTCGCCGTTTCGATAGTAAAACATCTTGAGTCTAGGGAAGTTGAGCACGAGTATCCGGGTTGCCGGGTCGACATCGCGTTCACCCACGCGGCCCCCACGATGCTCCAAACAATTCCGCACAGCTTGAAGCGAGCTGAATTCATCTGCAAACGCCATTGGCTCCCGCAAGCCCGTGTTGACCTCCGTAAGCAGTGCCGGGAAGGTCATCTTTTGGGCCTTGGTTCGGTGCCCAGCTATTTCTGCTTCCAACTCCTCCATTGTTGTTTTGCCGGGTTCGCGATTGAGCAGTTGGATAAACAAGTACGCCTCCTCCAGGGTTTCGCGTACGCCCCGGGTTAGATCTTGGAATCCCTTGGCAAGTATCCAGTTCTCGTAGGCCCTACGGCATTCTTCAGATGTCTCCCCCGGCGCTGGGAAGCTGTAGCCGATATGGCCTCCCTGCATCTCTGGCGGCGCGAGAGTATCATGTTCCAACCCTCTGAGGCTTGTCGCGACGGCGTAACTCGCGAGGCTTGCCACCCGTTGGGCTGGTGCCGCAACAGCGTTTGCATTGAGGTTTAATTTGAATACAGGGACCTCGTTGGCCTCTAGTGCCGCTGACTGGCAATTTTCGGTTTCCATTAAAGTCCCGCCCAATGTAATTTGGGATCAAAAATTCGAGGAACCATCTTCGTGGGGCGTTGGCGGGATTCTCCCCCCGTGCCCCTGAACGGCTACAGAAATGTCTAGAGCTTCGTACAACCTCAGTGTCTGCCTGCCCATCTTGGCCACACGTTCCGAGAGCTGGCAACCTTGCCTTGGTGCAGGAAGCCGGCGATACGTTCCAGCGCTAGCAAATGAAGCCCCTACCGCCTGCCCTTGGTCTCATCCTGGCCAAGCGCTGAGGCAGACACCTTGCGTATTTCACTAGTGGTGAGCTTGCCAGTCCGCAGCCCTTTGGATGCGATTGACGAAACCTTCTGAGACGTTTGCTTGCGGCCTCCGCCGCCAGACTTTTTCGTTGCCATGCTGCCACCTCGAAAGAGCGACTCGGTTATGCAGGTTTGTACCATATTTGTTCTTTGATTCGCTATTGCAGCCTGTCTCACTAGGTCAAGCCCGTATGAGTCCCCACAAAGTTCACCAAAGCAGTCTCATATGAATGGTCTCTTGACAAAACCTCTGGCAGTCTCACATTATGGTCTCACACGGCTATCAAAACGGAGACCGCGAAATGCCAGCCAGCACCCTTGTGGGCTACGCCCGCACTTCCACCACCGACCAGAAGGCCGGGCTTGAGGCCCAGCTCCGAGACCTTGACGCGGCGGGATGCAAGAAGGTCTTCCGCGAGGAGCTTTCCTCCGTGGCTGACACGCGGCCCCAGCTCCAAGCAGCGCTCGACTGGGTGAGGGAGGGAGATACCCTCCTCGTCACCAAGCTAGACCGGCTCGCTCGCTCCGTGGCCGACCTCGTGACGATCACTGAGGCTTTGCGGGCGAAGGGCGTGGGGCTCCGCATCCTGGCGATGAACCTCGATACCGCCACCCCCACCGGAAAGCTCATGCTGAACCTGCTGGGCTCCATCGCTGAGTTTGAGCGCGAGTTGATGCTGGAACGGCAGCGCGAAGGCATTGCTAAGGCCAAAGCAGAAGGGAAGTACGTTGGCCGCCAGCCCACGGCACGCCGCCAAGCCAGCGAGGTGTTGCGCCTCAAGTCAGAGGGTAAGTCCGTAGGTGACATAGTGGCCGCCTTGGGCATCAGCAGGGCGAGTGTCTTTCGTATACTGGCCGAGCGGGGCGCGGCGGACTGACTGCCCGTTGCTTTAGCTTTCCAAAGGTCGCGAGTACGAGCGAGAAGAGTGTACAGGATGAGGCGGGCACCGTCGGCAAGTGACCGGCTCACTTGGCGGCTCATCGCGATGCGGCCGCTCGCGTATGCTGCAAAAGCACAACACTTCGTGAGAAAATACCCGGCTCTTCGTATATGCATTTACTGAACACTTAAGCCGAAATCTGGCGGACCGAGCTTTACATTGTCCACGATCACCAACAACGAGCTCTCAGTCGCCCAGCAATCTGGTCAAGAGCGAAGGACATGAAGATGAGATACGCATCGGTGAACGGTGTGCGGCAGGAAGCCCAGCCGAAGCTGCGTGGAGCCTGCCTGAACTGCAACCGAGACATGGTTGCCAAGTGCGGACAACAGCGGATTTGGCATTGGTCTCACGTAGGGAAGCTCGAATGCGATCACTGGTGGGAAGCGGAGACCGAATGGCACCGCATGTGGAAGGATAAGTTTCCGAGGGAGTGGCAAGAAGTCCCGCATATTGCCTCTGATGGCGAACGTCATATCGCGGATGTCAAGAGCGGCACGGGCTGGGTGGTTGAACTTCAGCACTCGCCCATTTCTCCCGAAGAGCGTGTGTCCCGTGAGAACTTCTATGGGCAAATGGTGTGGGTCGTAGATGGGTTGCGCCACAAGCGTGATCTAGGCGCATTTCGTCGTGCCGTCATCGATGCCCCCATCATCAAAGACGCCCCCTTATATTTAGACCCCTTCACTGGCGGCGCGGCGATATTCCAGCGCTGGACACCAATCCAACGCCCAGTGTTCATAGACTTCGGTGACGAAGAGTTTCACATTGCGGGATTTTCCCTCAATTCCGTCCTGTGGCAGTTGCTCCTGCGACCTGGGACTAGAACCGTTGTCGTCGCCGCAGTCACGCGGGCGAGTTTCGTAGAGTTCTGCCTAAGCGGAAGTCCGATGCAGAACATAGTGGCGATGCGGGGCCGATAGCCACAAAGGCAATCACATTGCGCAGTCAATCGACCGCGTTGCGCTCGCGGGGTGGCCTAGGGCACATTCGTCGGCATGTGCAACCTCTACAACATCACGACCAGCCAAGACGCCATCCGCGAGTGGACCCGCGCCATGCGGGACATCATGGGCAACCTTGAGCCCTCGCTAGATGTCTACCCCAACATGCCCGGCGCGGTGGTCCGCAATGTCCCCGATGGTCAGCGGGAGATTGCCAAGCTGCTCTGGGGCATGCCTACGCCAGCAGAGCGGGTAAAGGGCAAGGCTGACTATGGGACCACCAACATCCGCAATCCGCAGTATGGGCACTGGCAGCAATACGTTGGCGTGGAGAACCGCTGTGTGGTGCCCGTCACGAGCTTCGCGGAGCCGAGCCCCAAGCCGAACGACAAGGATCCCGAGACCGGCATTCAGCGGAACTATTGGTTTGCCCGGAGCGAGGACCGGCCGCTGTTCTTCTTTGCCGGCATGTGGACGCGTTGGCAGGGGGTCCGCAGGATCAAGGATGGGCCGGGCGACTTCGAGCTTTACGGCTTCCTGACGACCAAGCCCAACGCTCTCATTGCGCCGATCCACGAGAAGGCTATGCCGGTGATCCTCACAACCCGCGAGGAGGTGGAGACTTGGTTGACAGCCCCGTGGTCCGAAGCGAGGCACATGCAGCGGACAGCGCCGGACGATGCCTTGGTAATTGTCGAGAAGCCGGCCACACAGATCAAGTATCCGCAGCAGGCTCCGGCTCAGGGGACTCTGTTCTAGCATGCAAACGGCGCATCGAATGATCGATCTAAAGCCTTCAATTACAGCTATTGAGGATTTGCTCCGCGACGGTTCAGAGGCGAGCCTGACGTACGCAGCCTTAGAATGTCGCCTAGCCATCGAGAGAATTTGCTACGAGCGCTTAAGGATCGCGCATGATTACATATCGCACGACGACATAAAAAAGTGGCAGCCGAAAGATATTGTCAACGTGTTAATACAAGAGGTTGATCGGAATGCTGCCGCCACCTTGACCTATTTTATCTCAAGGGAACCGGTTCCAGAAGGGACTTCACCGCTAACGGTCAAGGACTTCGAGAAGTCGGAATACATTCCGTTTGGAACACAGATAGGATTTGATCCCGGCGAATTAGGAAAACTTTGGAATGCACTTGCAAAGCTTGCGCTGCATATAAGCATCCCCCAGACACGCGATACCCCAGTCACGCGATATGGCGAGGCGGAACGAGTTAGAAAGAAGGTTTGCGAGGCCCTTGAGGAAATCAAACGTATTAGTCAAGGAACGCTCTTCGCAACTGGTCTGGGGGAAGAGGTTTTTTTCGACTGCCAGTGTGGAGTGAAAAACAAGAGAAGGCTTGGTCTGCTGAAAAATGGCCAGACCGTTAGCTGCATCAATCCGGACTGCGATGAGAGTTATGCATATCTGGGGGATACCTTAGAGTTTGGACGTAGGACGCTTGGCATAGTTTGCCGGAAATGCGGCTCACAACAGGACGTTCCCAAAAAGAAGGTTGAAAAGCTGCCGAAAGATAAGAGGCTTTATTTTAGCTGCGAAGGGTGCGGCGAGGAAATAGCGATCGAATGGCGACCGATGCAGAGGCAGAAAACAATGCCACTCTCCGCTCCGCCAGAGTCCACTCCCAGCCCTTGAGATGCCGAAAGGCCGTTTGCCTCATTCCCCATCTTTGCAGATCACGCGACGGACCATCCAAACCCCAACAAGCCGCCTCACGCGTGTCTTCACACCCTCAGCGGCGCTGGGGAGCAGGATATCAACATCAAACTCCCGCCGCTTGCAGCGCTCGCACCGCATGTCTACATCCCAAAACGGAATGTCCCCCATGAGCTTGAGGAGGTCACCCGGGAGGTAGTGGCGGATGATGTTGCAATTGATGCAGCGGATGCGGATTAGCTGCCCGATGTCATGGGCGCGACTTAGCGTCTGGACGACGCGTCGAGTTCGGCTGCTGGGCTCCGGCATGGCCAACCGATAGGAAGCTATTCCTCAAAGAGTCAATTCCGCCATTGACATTTTTGTTCCCTTTTTGTTCACTACGGGTATGACCGTTGCCAACGAGGAGCGGGAGCCCGTGAGCACCTACAATCTTGATCCGACCAGCAAGGCCGAGCTGCACTCAGAGGCCCAAAAGCTCATCGCCAAGTATGAGAGCCCTGTGGATGCCGTGGAGGCGCTGATGGCTTACAATTGCGAGCTTGAGACCCAGATACTCGCCATAGCCCATCGATACCCGGGGCTGGTCGCCATCAGCTTTGACGACACGCATCCCACGGTGGCGTGAGCGGCATGGCTGAGAGCATTCTCCCGCAACGGCAAACCCCCAAGCTCATAGTGGTTACCGCTTTCGACCGGGACGAAGAGGGCAGCCTCCAAGCTGTCTATGGGCCGGCAGAGCAGCAGTCCGAGGAGCGGGCCATAAGAACCGCCAAGGCGCTAGCGGGCAAGCATGCCGGTGCCATTGCATGGTCCCGCGAGGCCAACCCTGCTGTTGGCGAGTATGGGGAGCCGAAGACTCTCTTTGTGGGTGGCGACGTGCCAGACATAGAGTAACGTGCGGGCACTTGCCGTCATCGAGGCTATGAGCGACGAAATCAGACTGCCGAAACCTGAATATGGCACCCCACCGGTGTCCAGCATCATGTCTGCGAGCATGAAGGTTGCGGCAAGGACGCCGGGTGGGGCTTTGCCAAGCCCAAAGCAAGCACCGCATTGGTTCTGCTTCGAGCACCGGGCCGAAGGCGAACGTTACCTGTAGCTTGGAGGGCTGAACATGATCCGTCATGACATTGCCGCCGATTTGGAAAGCGCGGCCAATCAGATTGCCGACGTTTCCCGCGCTGACCTTCAGGTAATGCTCCGACGTGCGGCACTTATGCTCCGAAACGTCACCGGGCTTGTCCTTGACCCGAGCGTCCAGGAGCCTCTGGCAGGCGTGGCGGAAGAAATGGGGCTCACAACGGCGGACCTCATCCGAAACATTGTGAGTGATTGGCTTGTCGCAAATGCCTATCTGCCGGTTCCGCATGCATTGGATGAGGACAGCACTGTGGAAGGCAACGCATGATCACACCACCACGGCATCAGCGCGACTACCTCGACCGCGAGATTGACTGTCAGGAGGCGATGGAGCCCGGCTTTCAGGCCATCGTGGGTTGCATGCTGGAGGTTGGCTGGACGCGCGGGGAGGTTATGCGTTCGTTGCGGTGTCTGATCGCCGCTGACAACATGACGCAGAAGGAAAACGCCAAGGTTGAAGCCGAGATGGCGATTGCTGGGGCCATGCTCCGGGCTGGAAAATGACGTGCCGCACTCGGTCAAGGCGCCGGGCGCGATGTCATTCCCGACCCTTTGCTCGAGCGTATGATGACTGTCCTTCGGGCGTGTTCGCCAGATAGCACGTAAACTCATGCTCTAGCCGAACCACCGCCAAATCCTTGTCATACTCGCGACCGCGCGGACCTTCGTCATTACGCCAGCGAACGTCATTGGTTGAGATCGACCAGCGCCAATACCCCTCCCTCGGATTACGCGGCCTCTCGCGCCGAATGCGGCCAACGCTATTGGAGCCGAGGAAGCTCGCGGAAAAAGCGCCTGTTGTCGCGTCAAGGGTCCAGTCAAGCCAAAAACGCGCTGCGAGACTGCGAACATAGTGCGCCGCATGGAATATGGTTGCACAAATGGCGATGGGCTTTCCGTCGTAGTCGAGGACTTCATAGCCCTCACCTCCGGCATCGCGAACCTTCAATCGTTCGGCTGTCATGACCTTCTCCAATACCTTACTTGAGGCCGCAAACGCCCGTTGAGCGGGCGGCAAGCCGGGTTGGTGTGCAAGGAGTTATGTCGGGCAGCCATGCTGCTTCTTGGTTCTCTTCGACGTAAGGGACCACCCATCGTCGGTTATCGCGCGGCCTGTTCAACGGGTGCCAGGGGCCGCTTCTCTCAAGGCACGCTGTAGAGGTGACTTAAGCCCTTCAGGCAGTCAAGAGGCTGTCACCCCGTCAATCTTCCTCGCGAAAGTCCTTGAGTGTCGCGTGACGCAGCTTCTCTTCGCCTTTAAGATACTTCACCCGACCAACCAAGCCTGGGTTGAGCCACTCGGCCTTTTCCTTCCCCAGCCCCTTCGGCGGAGGTGCGCCGGACTTAGTTTGCACCCGATCCCATAGGGCCTGCCGCTTGTCGGCTTTGAATGCCACGAAGGCACCGGCCATGTAGTGGCCCTTGTCAGCAATGAGCACCATCGCCGGCTTTCCGGTCTCCCGCTTCACACCGATCATGTCCATTTCCTTCTCGACGTAGCATTTGATCTTGCGCCAGTTCATTGTCAGCCGCTGCGGTAGAGGCTGTCGAGGCGCTTCGACCCAATGCCCTCAAGGCCAGCCTCACAGACCTCACCAGTGCTAGGCAGCGCCTCGCTGAACTGGATATGCCCGCCGGCAGGGATTACCGCTTGCAAGATTTCGCGCCTGTCCTTCAGTGGCATGTCGCGCAGATCGTGACCGTTGAGGTGTAGAAGGTCGAAGGCCACGAGGTAGAGGTCTTGGGGCGTCTTGTGATGGCCGAGCGCAGCGCATGGAAGTCCGACAGTCCTGCCTCGGTGGTTACGATTGTCTCTCCCTCGATAATGACGCTCTCTGCGTCTATCGCCTTCGCTTCGTCGGCGAGCGGCCGGTACTTGGCGGTCCAGTCAAAGCCGTTCTTGGTATAGAAGCGGATGCCGCCAGCGTCCTTGATGATCTGGGTTCGATAGCCGTCGAATTTGACCTCATGGCTCCATGGGCGGCTGTTCGACCAGCTCGGGCTCCATCGGACGAATAAAGGACAGCCGGACCTCGCCGACAGGCTCACGCATACAAACCTCAACGCCGCACTCGAATTTTATTCAATATCGCACAGCCATAAGCGTTCCGTTCCATATGGCGATTTCAGAAGAATTGCCTGCCCCGAGTCTCACGGTGCTGGGAAAAACCTGGGTGCCCACTTTGGCTTTCCTCAGGCGGTACTTGCTGTCCCGAGCCGGGAGTTGGACCCAATTGCCCTCCGCGCCGCGTTACGTGTTCGGCATGTAACGGGACGGGATTGCGAGGCTATGGTCTGCCACCTGCAAGCTGAAAATGGGACATTCCACAATGCAGCTTGGCAATGCCTTAGGGCTCAGGGGGCAGAAGGCCGAGCAGGTACGTTGGGATCAATCTCGTATGAGAACTTACCCGGGGTGCGGGGATAGTCTGGACAGCGCGAGGCCGGCCCGGACATGCAGTAGTGATTCACTGAGCGGCGATACTCCATGGTGGCGACAGCGCGGAGCAGCAAAACGACCGCGATTGCCAAGACACCAAACGCAATCAGCGCCGCAATCTTGTTCGTAGGCGGCCGGCGTTCGGCAAGGTAACTGTCTGCTGGCCGTGGCTCCAGACTGGCGATGTGCGCTGTGATGGTCGCGGAGGCACCAGAAGCAATGGCTTCGGCCTGTCGAGATTGGGCTGGCATCATTTCATCCTCCCAGCTTGGCGGAACCGGCCGTGCTCCCATCAGAAAACTCGTCACGGCTGCCGCTGCTTGATCCGGCCAGCCGGCCTCTCGGAATTCCGCTAGCCATCGTGCCGGCTCCCGCCCTCGAAATGATTGATAGCGATCGGTCGATACGGCATTGCTTCGAGTCGGTAGCGCTTGTGGCGACATTGGTCTTCCCTATGAAGGCGAACGCCTGCGGTACGCCCCCGCAGACAGCCTCCTCATGACCCCTGATCGGGGAGTTGGAAAACCGAGTTCCGGTTCCTGCGGCCTTTAGTTCCGGAGAACCTGGACATACGCCACAGGCTCCCCGACCGTCGAAAAGGTCGAGGACAGACACCGATGCTTCGGCGTCATGCTTTGAACTCAGGGTTTCCACACCCCGGAGCGCCGCGTGAGCGCTCGCAGATGAGTCTATCCAAAAGGGTCGAGGCAATGCAAGGCAGCTAGCTAGGAGCACCAGCGACGTAGGCACCAAAGTGCTATCCGTTACACCCGGATGTTACACCCACCACAACGGACCCAACTCGTTGAAAAACTGAAACAAGGTAGGCTGCCCCGTATCGTTTGTTACACCCGACTGTTACACCTACTTAATAACCTATTGATTTTATTGACAAATTGCTGATAGTGAGATATTGGCAATCACTCATTGCAAGCTGTTTGGTAATCACCATGTCAACGAAAGAATCTTCGGGCGCAGTGGGCCCTACGCCGCACCCGCACCCGAACCAACTCACCTATCTCGCATGGGCTGTTGGGCCTTGCTTGAACGTTTACAGGGGGTCAACGGGGATCACAGTCTCAGCTTGGGAAATTCAACGGGCCGACACGGGAGAATTGGTTGATCGCAATTTCATCCCAAGTAGGGGCGCCAATCGCCGCGAGTGGGAAGCCACAATTATGGGAATTGCTGGCGTCTGCGAACGGCTCCCCCCAACCTCCACTGCCTTGATCAGGGTCCGACAGGAGGAACTTGCCGAGGCTTTTGCAAGTGGCTTTCGCAAAACCAGCGGGAAACCGATGGCAGGACAAGACTTCTGGTCCAAGTTATTGGCTGTGATCGCTGATAAGGCCCTTCGAGTTTCAGTGGATTTCGCCCCCGAGGACGAAACGTTCAGGACACTAAAAGAGGACGCCAAAGAAGAGGGGATCAGGCAATTTGATAAGCTTGGCGAGGCCCAAGTACGGGCTTCTGTCGAGGTCGCGAAGCCGAAACGCGAGTGGAAGCCGGCTTTTGAGCCTGACGAAGAGGGGTTTGTCGAACAGCCCGCCTTGATTTTGAGAAAGCCGAAACGCGTCGCCGCAAGGCGTAGGTTAAATGAGTAGCGATCTCTGTTCCGTCCCGGGATGTGGCCGGCCAACAGCTCTTTCGACGGGTAAAGGGCGTTCTGCCTTCCATTGCCGGTACCACGTGCAGCTCAAGGCGCGTCACGGCTCGTATTGGTGTGCCACCTACCGGGCGTCCGAGCTGCGGCCTTATGTGGTCGCCGCGTCGGTTTTGCTCGCGGAACGCTCCCAGCAGGGTGCCGTTGCGGCTGCCACGCAGGAATTGGCCCACACCCTTGCAAGCGCAGGACGTGTTGACCCGGCAATGAACTTGCGGGGGCAGCCGGCGAGCTACAGAGCACGTGTTGCCTTCGCCCGGCTGCGAGAGGCCGGCATTGAGCCTCGCCGCTTGCTGGCCATCTATCTGGGCGTAAGCGCGTTGATCGAGGACGACCTTGGGTCCCATCGCACTCAAGAATTCAGGATTGTGCAGGCTGCCAAGGCGGTCCACCGGCTAGCGAGCGGGACGCACCGAAGCTGGGAGATGTTCAACCCGCTAGGGCCGGACATCCATACGGAGCTCCACGCTTACCCAAGATCCTCGGGGCTCGTGCTGCGAAGGATCGGAGAGAAGCTGGAGAAGGCTGGAGAGTTTCTGGCTCGCGAGGCCGTGCCAAAGATTATCGCCATGAAGACCTCCTCGCATGGCCCCCATCCCTCCCATCTTCCGGGTTGGCGTCCCGCATGGGACACCAGGCCGCGCTAGCCGCAATGAATTTTCGAGCCACACAGCCGAGTGACTTGGTTGGGCATACCGGGTCCGCACATGTTGAGTGATGCTGTGACTTCGTTCGGACGAGGGGTGCCGTCAGGGATCGTGTTGGACCCGTATCGCAGAGCAAAAGGCGCCAACCTCAAGGCAGCCGTTGCGGGGCTCGTGCGGGATCTTGAGGCTGCCGAAATGCGCCTTGGGTTGCGCAAAAGGCAGCGGGATGACGAAGCTCGGGATAGGTTCCGTTTGGCCGTCGAAGTATTAGCCTGCAACTTTCTGGTCATCCAAATGACCGCAAGTGACAGCCCTCTAGCCGTGCCGAAAAGTAGCGCAGCAATGTGGGGCCCTGCGCATTCCAAACCGAAGATTTACGGGAAGCACTTCCTTGATGCGCTAAACGTGCTGGAGCACCCACAGATAGGCATGATTGAACGGGTCGCAACAGGCTATAGGTTCGAAGCCGGCACAGGCGGTCTCTCAACCGTTCGCGCTCGGCCAAAGCTCCTTACCACTCTCGCCGTGTCGGTCGATGGCTGGGATGGATTTACGCGAGAGCCGCCGACCGAGGTGCTGATCCTCAAAGCCTCGAAGGCGAAAGGGGAGGTAGCGGTTGAGCTTGACTACCGCGAGACTGGCAGGACGCGGAAGCTCCGCAAAGAGGTGGAGGTGATCAACGAATATCTGTCCTCAGCCCCCATCCATCTCAATGGCGGCCCTGGACATCTGGATGAGGATGGGCAGCCGGTAGACCCCACCAAGCGCTTCGTTCGCCGCATCTTCAACAATGGCGTCTGGACGGAAGGAGGCCGGCTTTACGGGGCTTTCTGGGAAACCATGCCGAAAGCCATGCGGCGCGAATTACTGCGCATTGGTTCGGCCAAGGAGCCTGCTGGCGAACCCATCGCCAATGTGGACTATGGCCAGCTCTTCCCGCGACTGGCTTACGTGAGAGCGGATATCTCCGATCCTCCAGCCGAACTCTACGATGTTTTTGGCGACGGCTCATCAAGGGCCGGCGTAAAGAAGCTGCTTAATGCGCTGCTGTTTCACAAAGGCCGGCTCACGCATTGGCCAATCGGAACGGCCAAGTACTTCGGAGGCATGAAGCTGGCCGACGCTGTCGCAGCCATCTATTCCGCTCACCAGCCCATAGCCCATCTCTTTGGAACGGGCATTGGCCACAAGCTCGCGTTCATGGAGAGCAATATCCTCATTGAGGTGCTGGTGCGTCTCCGGTTCAGGAACATTGTCGCTCTGCCACTGCACGATGCTGTCCTCGTCGCCCAGTCTAATGCCGAAACCGCAAAGCATGAGATGGAAGAAGCCTTCGCGGCGGCTCTGGGGCGCAACTCACGCGTACCGGCCTCCGTGGAAATAACATAGTAATAACAGCACGTTATGTGGCAATACGTCCTTACGTCTCCTCTAATGCACAAGGAAGAGGCGTGGGGGGCCTAGGGGGGCGTGGGGCGTGTGGCGCCTGGGGTGGAGGAGGGGTATTCAGCCCCAATCCCCTTCATCACTAAGATCCCTAAAGCCGCACCATGTGCAATCCCAGATGGCCTAACCCTCAGCGAGCTAGTTGCCCCCGAAGGGCGGCCCCCTATGGGCTGCATGATCTTTGACCTCTCGGGGTACGCATGACGGGAGCAAGCGAGGTTGGTGGATGGATCGTCGATATCAACGAAGAGGCGCGCTCTAAGGTGACTCTGAGCCGAATTGCGCCGCGGGCCACCTCTCACCGGGGGGCGAAACCACAAAGGGGCAAAGGCTCCGGCTGACGCACGTGAACCGCGACTCAGGTAAGGAGAGTGTTCAATATGACGGAGTGACCGGGAGGGGAGCCGGGGACCATGTTCAGCACCATCAAGAGACTGTTGGGCCGGAAGGACACCGGCAGGGGGCCGCTGGCCGAAAGTCTAGTGAGACCTATGGCGTTGCTCATGGCTCTAAGGCAGTCCACCGATGAGTACGCCGTCGCCGTTCAGAAGGGCCTGTCTCAGTTCCCGGCCCATCGCCGTAAGGACTCTAACGTCGAGGCTATCTGGCGCGATATCATCTCGGAGGTATTTCTCCGCATGATGGAGTTTGGAGACGCTGACCTCGCAATCTTGGCTGATTTCAAGCGACAACCGGAGGTGCTAGAACGGTTCCTAAATGACCGCCCCCACCTTTCCATGCCGCAGCCAAATGGCGACCAAGTAGACCAGACGATTCAAGCTGTGTGGCAGGGTTATGTCTACCTTGCCAAGATAGGCGAAGAGACACTCGACCGAGAAACCTCACAGTTCGATCTCTCGAAGCGGGGAAAGGACATCATTTCCGATCTGGTGCAGCGGGCCGAAGCCTTAAGAGCCACGGTATCTAGTCCAGATGCATCGGGCCTGCCGGTATGTTTTATTGAGGCCGTTTACGAGGATGTAAACCTGAAGGCGAAATCGATCGCTCTTTCTGCAATGTTTGGGCCGGCGTACGAGAGCGGCATCAGCCACATGCTTAAGCTTGTCACCGAAGGTAGCAGTCAGGCTGAGGTTCGCATGGTGGAAGACAGCATCCAACGCATCATGAACGCCACCACCCCAGACGACATTCGCAAATCCCGGTAGAATCGAGCCCGTGGTCGCCGACGAGCCCAAATACTTCATCGACGAGGCTTCCGTCGTTGCCCAGCATGATCGAATGATTGCGGACAGCCCAGAATTGCTAGCCCATCCGAAGATGATCGATGCCGCGTTGGACACCGTTCATGAACTGATCGCAGCCACTCCCTACAGTACGCGAAACGAGCTTGTTGCGTTGAGGCTAGCGACAAGATGCTTCAACGACGCGGCGGCAGCCTTGCGCCTAGTGCGCTGTGGCTACTTCCAGCCGTCTCTTGCAATGATCCGGGACATGATGGAATGCAGGCTCTTATTAGACCTGTTCAACCGTAAACCGCAGGCCTTATCGGAATGGCATACGCTTCCCGAGGCTGAGCGCAAATCAAAGTTTTCCCCGCCGAAAGTCCGGACGGCTTTGGGGGCGCTCGACGGGACCGGAAGCATCAAACACCAAGAGGACTATAGCATGTTCTCTAAGTACGGTGCTCATCCCACGCCCGAGGGCTTCACCGTGATTTCACCGAATAGCATGACGATCGTCGGGGCCTTCCCGGACTTCGGGCTGCTGACGGCTATTCTCGAAGAACTGGTCCGCGAGCTCATCCGTGCGGTGGAGGTCATCGGCCGTCACGCGCCAAACGATGCTCCCCGTGTGGTCGGCGCCAAGATTGATTATCTGCAACGGCTAGGACTTTGGCTAAAGCGATTCCAACTTTAGTTAAAACAGGTGGCATCCTCGGCCTGCCTTAAACCTTCGCTTTCCGCCAGCCTGTCCACCATGCCTCCCATTGCGAGCAGAACCATCGCTCCCCACGGGCGGGATTGATGCGGGTGGCCGAATAGTACGCTTGCCCGGGCATATGGTAGATGCGCTCGCCCCACTCGTTGATGTTGCCCTTGATGTCGCAGCCGGGCTTGTGAACAGCGGCTTGGCTAGACGACGAGCCAGCGGAGTGCACGGTTGGAAGGCGGGGCTCATCGCCAATGGAAATGTAGGCGGCTGAAGTAACAGCCAACATCGCCAGAGCTATGGGAAAACGGGCCGCCAAAAGCGACCGCCATATAGAGCCTCGCCGTCGCGCCTTGAGATGCACTACTTTGCCCATCGCCCTCTCCCCGATGAGAGCATGCGTCCGTTGCCGCTGAGAGTCCAGAAAGGTCCTAGTGGACGCCCAGAATGAGCACCTATGCACGTGCCAATGCCGCGTATAGTTGTGCGTATCTTCCCGTCACCATTGCATGCCTTTGAGGTTCGCTGCCAAGTTCGCTTTGGGAATCGGGGGAGCCTATGCGCTTTGTAGTCCTTGTGGCCGCTGCCACCGTCATGGTGTGGTTAGACACTTCACTTGCACTTGCCTTCTATTGTACCAAGCCGTCCGCGCCGTCCTGTGCTGAGCGTTACGGAAGCTTTGATGATGAATACGAGTTCGATAGGTGCAAACGCGAAATGGAGGACTTCAAATCGGAGGTGGAGCGCTTCATCGACTGCAACAATCAGCAGGCTCGAAGCGACAATGAAGAGTCAATCTCCGACTACAAGGATGCCGTAGAGTCTTTCAATCGAAGGGCAGGCAACTGACTATGAGCGAGTTGGTCACAAGCGTTCAAACGTGGTCCATGGTCCTTACTGCAGTGGCGACCATCGGGCTTGGTTTCTTCACGTGGGTGTTGGCGCGGGAGACTAAGAGGCTCTCAAGGGCGACGGCTCAGGCTCACGTGGTGGCGGCCCTCGAAAACAATCAATGGGCATTCCAGCATGCAGACCTTGTTGTTTCCAATACGGGAAATGCGACGGCACACGACATTGAGGTGACTTTTGAACCGCCTCTAGATTGGTACCGCCCCTCGAAGCCTGGGGCGCAACCCCTAAGAAATCTGAGCATTCTGAAACCCGGTCAGTCTCAGTCAAGTCACGTTGGCGAGTTCTCAAAGTTGGCGGATAAAACATACCGCATCACGACGAGTTGGAAGCATCATCCATCCGAAAGGACGCGCCAGTCTCTTTCCTACGATTTGCCGATGCAGGACTATGACGGGATCGCACAGCTTGGTGCTCGGACCCCGCTCATCCAAATCGCCGAGCAACTGAAGAAGATTCGTGAGGACTGGCAATGGGTGGCAGGCGGATCGAGAAAGCTGAGCGTTGACAGTTACAGCGGCGAAGATCGCGAGAAAGAGCGGAAGCGAAGGGAGGCGCAACGTAAAGCGGCTTCACAACCGCATAGAAAACCGAAAGGCGAAAGTGGCAATCGGTAGCAATTTTGGGGCACCGGCGTGGGGCACCGTGCCTAGGACGCTCTATCCAAAACCTTGCTGTTTCAAGTAGTTATAGCCACAAGACAGGGATGGCGGAGAGAGCGGGATTCGAACCCGCGTTACGGTTTCCCGTAAACACACTTTCCAGGCGTGCGCCTTCAACCACTCGGCCACCTCTCCGTCTTGCATGTCGCGTCGGCCGGTTTCGCCGCGCGGGTTGGGGAGATGCATCTCCCTCGGGAAGGCCTCTCGGCCTAAATTTGGGGTGCCTTCAACCGGCAGGCAACCCTTTCCCGGCACCTCTAGCCGTCTAGGCAAAACAGGCGCGGGGCTCATCTAGTCGATCCTAAAGCGAATGCCAAGTCATTCCGTGGCTTTTGCCGTGGATGACACGGAAGCTGCCTCGGTGGCCTGCCATGCAGCCGAATGCTGTGCACAGGCTGGCCGGCGGAGTTTCCCGCGCTTGACTTCGGCTCTGGCCGCCTGTCGACTGCCTGAGGCGTTGTTTCGTGCACTTCCGGACGGAAAACCACGACGCAGTTCCCGGAACTGCTTGGGCTTTGCGAGGGGGCATTGTCCTGACATGGCATCGATCAACCAGCAGCCCGCGGGCCGGCCCGACAGCGGGCTCTCCTTCATCCCGGTGGCGTGGCTGATCATCGTGATGGCGCTTTCGGCCTATGGCCTGATCTCGAGCTGGCGGCTGATCGGCGACTTCAATCTGCCGGAAAGCGTGCTCTTCCTGATCTACGGCGGGCTGACCGGCGGCGTCGTGACCATTCTGTGGGGGCTTTACCTGCTCGGCCTCGCCTTCAACCGGTCGGCGCGTTTCCCGCGTCACTATACGATCTGGCAGGTCGCCATCATCCTTTGGCTCGTCGTGCGTCAGGCCTACACGCTTCTTGTCCCCGATTTCGTCTTCTCGGCCGAAGGGCTGGGCTTCACGGTGGCCGAGATCGCCATCGGCCTGCTCTGCATCTACCTCCTGCGGCGCGGCGCCGGCGCCGACACGGTGTATGCCAATCCCGAGGCCGTACGCCCGCCGCTCCTGGTCTCGCTCGTCGCCGCGTTGCTCGGCATCATTCTTGGTGGCGCCATCGGCGCCTGCATCGGATTTTTCGCGGGGTCGCTAATCGCCGACGCCACCCATATGAGCTGCTTCGAGGGCGCCTGCGGGTTTTTTGCTGTCTTCATCGGCTTGGGCGGCCTGATCATCGGAGCCGTCGGCGGCGGGATTTTCGCCATCTGGCGCGTCAACCGGCGCAAAGCGGCGCGGAGGGCCTAACTCAAAATCACGTGTCGCGATTGCGTGGCGGTTGTGCACGCTCTATGTCGTTTGGCGGGGCAGACGGGAGTGTTGCCGGGGAGTGCGTTGGATGCTGCGTTTCATCTTTCGGCTGGCGGCCATGGTTGCGTTGTCGATTTCTGTCATCATGGCGGTGATCGACACCACGCGCTCTGTCGCGGCGTCGGCGCTGGTCATGACGCCGCTCAACGCAAGCTGGCTGGCGGTATCGCCCGACACGCGCGCCGCGTTCGAGACCTATGTGCGCGCCAAGGCCAGTCCGCTGGTCTGGGACGGGATCATCGCCTGGGTGCTCGGCCAGCCGGGATTCGCCGTGTTCGCGGTATTGGCGTTCCTGCTCTACGCCCTCGGCTACCGCCGGCGGCGCCACGAATTCGCCCCGACCAACTGACGCGGACTCCGCCCGAAACGGTCGGCCTTCACGCTTTTTCCAACAGGTCAAAATTCCACGTGAATTTTGTTTCGGGCCGTGCCAGATTGGCCGCGAGCGGGAGGGGCATACACTTCCTGCCTGACGTCGCATGCCTGCCGGAGAACCGGGCAGGGTGTGCGGTGCAACGGAAAATAACCGACAGGGTGTGGATCACATGAAACGTATCGTTCTCGGCCTCCTGGCCGCAACCGCAATGGTTCTCCCGGCCTTCGCCGCGGATGTCCAGCCGGCCATCCTCTACGATCTCGGCGGCAAGTTCGACAAATCCTTCAACGAGGCTGCCTATAACGGCGCCGAGAAATTCAAGAAGGAAACCGGCGTCGCTTATGTCGAATTCGAAGTCTCCAACGCTTCGCAGCGCGAGCAGGCGCTGCGCCGCTTCGCCGAGGACGGCCGCAACCCGATCGTGATGGCCGGCTTTGCCTGGGAAGATGCGCTGAAGAAGGTCGCGGCCGAATATACCGACCTCAACTTCGCCATCATCGACGATGCCGTCGACCTGCCCAATGTCCGCTCGCTGGTGTTCAAGGAGAACGAAGGCTCCTACCTCGTCGGCATTCTGGCTGCGATGGCGTCAAAGTCGAAGAAGGTCGGCTTCGTCGGCGGCATGGACATCCCGCTGATCCGCAAGTTCGAATGTGGTTATGTCGGCGGCGCCAAGTCTGCCGGGGCCACCGAGATCATCCAGAACATGACCGGCGATACCCCGGCCGCCTGGAACGACCCCGCCAAGGGCGGCGAGATCGCCAAGACCCAGATCGATCAGGGCGCGGACGTCGTCTATGCCGCGGCCGGCGGCACCGGCGTCGGCGTGCTGCAGGCGGCCGCGGATGCCGGCAAGCTCGGCATCGGCGTCGACTCCAACCAGAACGGCCTGCAGCCCGGCAAGGTGCTGACCTCGATGCTGAAGCGCGTGGACGTTGCCGTCTACACGGCTTTCATGGACGGCAAGAACGGGACCTTCAAGGGCGGCGTCGAAAATCTCGGCCTGAAGGAAGGCGGTGTCGACTACGCCATGGACGACAACAACAAGGCGCTGGTGACGGACGAGATGAAGGCGGCGGTCGAAAAGGCCAAGGCCGACATTATCGCCGGCAAGGTCCAGGTGCACGATTACACCACCGACAACAACTGCCCATATTGATCGGCAACTGAACGAGGCTTCTTAGACCGCCGGGCTTTTTGCCCGGCGGTTTGTTTTTGGGACCAGCATCATGCAACCGATTATCGAAGCCATGAGGGAGCGCGATGTCGAGACGATCGCCAAGCTGCGCCTGGCCGCCTTCTTTGAAGGCACCGGGCGGACGCTCGCAGAGGATATGGCGGGACTTCGCGGGCTGA
This sequence comes from Mesorhizobium sp. M1A.F.Ca.IN.022.06.1.1, assembly GCF_003952605.1. Classification (NCBI taxonomy): domain Bacteria; kingdom Pseudomonadati; phylum Pseudomonadota; class Alphaproteobacteria; order Hyphomicrobiales; family Phyllobacteriaceae; genus Mesorhizobium; species Mesorhizobium sp. M1A.F.Ca.IN.022.06.1.1. Next base: position 4,104,962 of record NZ_CP034455.1, read on the forward strand.
TCGCAGGCGACGGGTTCGAGGCGGCTGTCGTCGCCCGCCTCGGCGGCTCGCCGATCGGAAGTTGCCTCTTCGTCCGCAACGAGATCGACCCGGCGCATGATCTGACGCCGTGGCTCGCCGGGCTTGTTGTTGACGAGGCGTATCGAGGGCAGGGCGTTGGCACGGCGCTGGTCAGGGCCATAGAAGGCCACGCCGCGTCGGCCGGCGTTAACCGGCTCTATCTCTACACCTGGCAGGCACGATCTTTCTACGAAGCGCTTGGCTGGACTGCCACGGAAGCTTTCGAGCAGGAGGGCGAGCCGATGCTTTTGATGTCGTGCGCTCTATAGCGTGCCGGCGAGATAGCCCAGCGCGAAGGCGGCCGCCAGGGCGAGCGCGATAGCCAGGCCGAGCCGGCCGCCAAGGGAATGCAGGCCGACGCCATAAGGCTTGCGCTCGATCTTGTTGATCACGATCGGCTGCGGCTTCGCATCGCCCTTGTCCAGCCCGGCAAACCGCATTTGCGGCAATTCGCCAAGCCGGCGCTGCACAAGCTGCCAGCGCTCATCCGAAGCCGTGGCCGACGCTCCCTGCGGCTCCAAAGCACGCATGCGCTCGGCAAGCCGCAGCACCGCGTCGCGAAAGGCGGGATCGATCTCTAGGTCGCGCTCGGCGCGAGCACGCTCCCGTTCGTCCATCAGGCCGAAGACATAGTCGCCGGCCCTTGCGATGCGGTCTCCTTCACCGGCCATGACCGTTCTCCTCGAACTCGCTCGCTGACCCCGCAGGCTCAGTAGTGCGGCGGCTTGGTCACCGGCACGTCGGGAGCGGCCTGCTCCTCCAGGGCCAGGAACCGGTCGGTAAGGGCGGCGAGCTTGCGTTCCATGCGCTCGATCACCGTCCACTGCTCGGCGATCTGGCCGGACAGTTCCTCGATCGTCTTTTCCTGCTCGGCGGCGCGGATTTCCAGCGTCGTCAGCCGATCGTCAGGCATCGTCATCATCCCGGTCTCTGTGAATGTGAAGCTCCCAGCCACCTTCGAAATTGACAAGCGCGGGGGGATTTGTCGAGAGTGAATGGCGTTCCGGCCAATTGGCACGGGCGGGGCATCATGCTAGGCATTTTGACCAAGCGATAAAAAAATAACGAGTGGGACAGGCTGCATGGCGCAAGCCGCAATCGAGCTCATAGGCATCAACAAGAGTTTTGGCGCCGTGCGCGCCAACCGCGACATCAACCTGGAAGTCACGCGCGGCACCATCCATGGCATTGTCGGGGAGAACGGCGCAGGCAAATCGACGCTGATGTCGATCCTCTATGGCTTCTACCAGGCCGACAGCGGCGAAATCCGCGTGGCGGGCAAGCCGGTGTCGATCAACACCCCAAACGACGCGATAGCGCTCGGCATCGGCATGGTGCACCAACATTTCATGCTGGTCGACAATTTCACGGTGCTGGAGAACGTCATCCTCGGCGCCGAGACCGACGCGCTGTTGAAGAGCAGCATCGCCAAGGCGCGCTCCGAGCTCGAACGGCTGGAGCGCGAATACGGCCTCGAGGTCGATCCCGACGCCATCATCGAGGAATTGCCGGTCGGCCTGCAGCAGCGCGTCGAGATCCTCAAGGCGCTCTATCGCGGCGCCGAGATCCTGATCCTCGACGAGCCGACAGGGGTTCTGACGCCAGCCGAGGCCGACCATCTGTTCCGCATCCTCAAGCAGCTGAAGGAACAGGGAAAAACGGTGGTGCTGATCACCCACAAGCTGCGCGAGATCATGGCCGTTACCGACACGGTCTCGGTCATGCGCCAGGGGACCATGGTGGCGACCAGGGTGACCAGGGAAACGACGGTCGGCGAGTTGGCCGAACTGATGGTCGGCCGGCGCGTGCTGTTGCGGGTGGAGAAAGGCCAGTCGGAGGCCGGTGCGACAAAACTCTCGGTCAAGAACCTGACGGTCAAGGATTCACGCGGCGTCACCATGGTCGACGACGTCTCCTTCGACGTGCGCGGCGGCGAGATCGTCGGCATCGCCGGCGTGGCCGGCAACGGCCAGTCGGAGCTGCTTGAGGCGATCTCCGGCATCCGGCACGCCGTCTCGGGCGAGGTCATGCTCGACGGCAAGCCAATCGACCTGACCGGCAAGGCCGATCCCGGCGAATTGCGCGACCGCGGTCTCGCCCATGTGCCGGAAGACCGCCACCATGTCGGGCTGGTGCTCGCCTTCGAGGAGCACGAGAACTCGATCCTCGGCTATCACGACGACGAGCGCTATCTCAAGGGACCGTTCCTCAACGTCGATGCCATCATGGCCGACGCGAAGGACAAGATCGAGAAATACGACATCCGGCCCGGCAATCCGCGGCTGAAGACCGCAAACTTCTCCGGCGGCAACCAGCAGAAGATCGTGCTGGCCAGGGAGATGGAGCAGGATCCCGGCGTGCTGATCGTCGGCCAGCCGACGCGCGGCGTCGACGTCGGCGCCATCGAATTCATCCACAAGCGGCTGATCGCCATGCGCGATCAGGGCAAGGCGGTGCTGGTCGTGTCGGTCGAGCTCGACGAGATCCGCTCGCTGTCCGACCGCATCCTGGTGATGTTCGCCGGCCGCATCGTCGGCGAACGCGGACCGGAAGCGACGGAAGGCGAGCTTGGCCTCTTGATGGCCGGTGTCGAGCACCAGGAGGCCGCCGAATGAGCACGCCTTACGCCAAGTTGCCGGCCTGGGCCGATTATGGGTTGATTCCGTTGATCAACCTGTCGGTTGCCTTCATCGTCGCGGGCTTCGTCGTCATGCTGGTCGGCGAAAATCCGTTCCGCGCCGCCGTCATCCTGGTCGAAGGCGCTTTCGGCAAGGGCACAGGCATCGCCTTCACCCTGTTCTATGCCACGACCTTCATCTTCACCGGGCTGTCGGTGGCGGTGGCGGCGCATTGCAGCCTGTTCAACATCGGCACCGAAGGCCAGGCCTATATCGGCGGCCTCGGCATCGCGCTCGTCTGCCTGAGCTTCGACAGCGTCCTGCCCTGGTGGGTGATCTTTCCGATGGCGATCGTCGCCGCGGCGGCGTTCGGCGCGCTCTGGGGTTTCATCCCGGCCTATCTGCAGGCCAAGCGCGGCTCGCACATCGTCATCACCACCATCATGTTCAACTTCATCGCCGCCTCGGTGATGGTCTATCTGCTGGTCGGTCCGCTGAAGCCGGTCGGATCGCAGGCGCCGCAGACACGCAATTTCCTGGCCGGCGCGGAATTGCCGAAGCTCAACTGGATGATCGAATTGTTCGGCGCCAAGATCCGCTCGGCGCCGCTCAACATCTGCTTCCTGCTGGCGCTGGCGATGGCGTTCCTGGTCTGGCTGCTGATCTGGCGCACCAAGCTCGGCTACGAGATGCGCACCTATGGCCATAGTCCAAAGGCGGCGCGCTATGCCGGCATTTCGGAAACCCGCATCATCCTCACCGCGATGATGATCTCGGGTGCGTTGGCCGGCATGATGGCGCTCAACCCCGTGATGGGCGACCAGCACAATGTGGCGATCGATTTCGTCTCGGGCGCCGGCTATGTCGGCATCGCGGTCGCGCTGATGGGCAGGCTGCATCCGGTCGGCATCGTGCTGGCGGCGATCCTGTTCGGCATGCTCTACCAGGGCGGGGCCGAGCTTGCCTTCGAGATGCCGGCGATCAGCCGCGACATGATCGTCATCATTCAAGGGTTGGTCATCCTCTTCGCCGGCGCGCTGGAGCATATGTTCAGGCCCTATATCCAGGCGCTGTTCGCATCGGTCAGCCCGAAATCGGTCGGCATGCAGGCGGTCAAGGGGAAGGGGGCCTGAGATGGACAGTTTCAACGCGATCGTCCAGGTCCTGGATTCCACCATCCGCCTGTCGGTGCCGCTGCTGCTTGCCTGTCTTGCCGGCCTCTATTCAGAGCGGGCCGGCATCTTCGATATCGGTCTCGAAGGCAAGATGCTGGTCGGCGCCTTCGCAGGCGCTGCAGCGGCATCGGTCTTCCATTCGGCCTTTATCGGTCTCGGCACCGCCGTCCTGATCTCGGTCGCCTTCGCCATGGTGCACGGTTTCGCCTCGATCACGCATCGCGGCAACCAGATCGTCTCCGGAGTCGCCATCAACTTCGTCGCCGCCGGTTCGACCATCATCCTCGGCCAGGCCTGGTTCGAGCAGGGCGGCCGCACGCCGGCGCTGCAGCCGGGCGAGCGCTTCGAGGCGATCGTGTGGCCCGGCGCCGAAGCCGTTCGCAACGTGCCGATCCTCGGGCCCGTTTATGCCGAGCTGATCTCCGGGCATTCGATCCTGGTCTACTTCGCCTTCGCGATGGTGCCGTTCACCTGGTGGGTGCTGTTCCGCACCCGCTTCGGTCTCCGGATGCGCGCCGTGGGCGAAAACCCGGCCGCCGTCGACACAGCCGGCATCTCGGTCGCCTGGCTGCGCTACCGGGCGCTGATCTGCACCGGTATCCTTACCGGCGTCGCCGGCGCATATCTGTCCATGGTCCAGAATGGCGGCTTCGTGAAGGACATGACCGCGGGCAAGGGCTATATCGCGCTTGCCGCGCTGATCTTCGCCAAATGGAAGCCGGTCAACGCGATGTTCGCCTGCCTGCTGTTCGGCTTCCTCGACGCGGCATCGATCCGCTTGCAGGGCTCGCCGCTGCCGATCCTCGGCAAAGTGCCGGTGCAGTTCATGCAGGCGTTGCCCTATGTACTCACCGTCATCCTGCTCGCCGGCTTCATCGGCAAGGCGATACCGCCGCGCGCCGGCGGCGTGCCCTATGTCAAGGAACGCTGAGGCTCGGGCCGTCTCGGCAACCGGCAATTTGAACAAGATCGTGGGAGAGAAGAAGGAAATGTCGCATGATCTGTTCGAAGCGGCCAGGACGGCGATGGCCAAGGCCTATGCGCCCTATTCCAAGTTTCCCGTAGGCGCCGCGCTGCGCACCGAGGACGGTCGCGTCTTCACCGGCGCCAACATCGAGGTGGCGTCCTATCCGGAAGGCTGGTGTGCGGAGACCACCGCGCTCGGCCACTACATCATGGGCGGCGGCGGCAAGATCACCGAGATCGCGGTGATCGCCGAGCGCATGGCCAAATGCTCGCCCTGCGGCGGCTGCCGGCAGCGGCTGGCGGAATTCTGCCGGCCGGAGACGAAACTCTATCTCTGCGACAACACCGGCGTGGTCGAGACGGTCACCATGGGCGACATGCTGCCTTACGGCTTCAGGGGCGATATCCTGAAATGAAGGAAGCGCTGGATCATCTGGTCGAGAAACTGGACGGGCTGGCCCCGACCGCGGCGCTTGTGCTGGGCTCCGGCCTCGGTGGGCTGGTCGACCAGGTGGAGGACGCAAGGCGCATCCCCTATGCCGAACTGCCGGGCTTCCCGCGCAGCGGCGTCTCCGGCCACGCCGGCGAGGTGGTGGCAGGGCGTTTCGCCGGCACGCCGGTGCTGATGCTTTCCGGGCGCGCGCACTATTACGAGCACGGCAATGCCGCCGCGATGCGCCCGGCGCTCGAGGTGCTTGCCGGCATCGGCATCTCGCATCTCATCCTCACCAACGCCGCCGGCTCGGTCGATTCCGAGATGGGACCGGGCTCGGTGATGATGATCACCGATCACATCAACTTCTCCGGCTCCAATCCGCTGATCGGCGAGCCGAGCGACCGCCGCTTCGTCGGCCTTACCGAGGCCTACGATGCCGGCTTGCGCAAGGCGATCGAGACGGCGGCGAAGGAGACCAGCACCGCGCTCCACCAGGGCGTCTACATGTGGTTTTCCGGACCATGTTTCGAGACGCCGGCCGAAATCCGCATGGCGCGCGTCATGGGCGCCAACGCGGTCGGCATGTCGACCGTGCCCGAAGTGATCCTGGCCCGCTTCCTCGGCCTCAAGGTCGCCGCCTGCTCGGTGATCACCAACCTTGCGGCAGGCATGACCGGGGCGGAACTCTCGCACCAGGAAACGAAGGACATGGCGCCGGTCGGCGGCGCGCGGCTGGCGACGATCCTGCGGCGCGTCTTCGAGGAAGGTTTGCCGGAAAGCTGATGCTGCCCCAGGAAATCATTCGGCGCAAGCGTGACGGCCACAAGCTCTCGATGCCCGAGATTGCGACCTTCATCGAGGGGATCACGGCCGGCACGCTCTCGGAAGGCCAGATCGGCGCCTTTGCCATGGCGGTGTTCCTCAAAGGCATGAGTCGCGAGGAAGCAGTGGCGCTGACGCTCGCGATGCGCGATTCCGGTGACGTGCTCGACTGGTCCGATTTGCCGGGCCCGGTCACCGACAAACATTCCACCGGCGGCGTCGGCGACAATGTCTCGCTGATGCTGGCGCCGATCGTCGCGGCCTGCGGCGCTTATGTGCCGATGATCTCCGGCCGCGGGCTTGGCCATACCGGCGGCACGCTGGACAAGATGGATGCCATTCCCGGTTACGTCAGCCAGCCGGATTTGGGGCGGTTCCGCAGGACGGTGCTCGAGACGGGCTGCGCCATCATCGGCCAGACCGCCGATTTGGCGCCGGCCGATCGCCGGCTCTACGCGATCCGCGACGTGACGGGCACAGTGGAATCGGTGCCGCTGATAACGGCTTCGATCCTGTCGAAGAAGCTTGCCGCCGGGCTCGGCTCGCTTGTGCTCGACGTCAAGGTCGGCAACGGCGCCTTCATGGAGAAGTCGCGCGATGCGGCCGCACTTGCGAACAGCCTGGTCGAGGTCGCCAATGGCGCCGGTCTGAAGGCTTCGGCACTGGTGACCGGCATGAACGAGCCGCTGGCCTCGGCAGCGGGCAATGCGGTCGAGGTGAAGAACGCGGTAGACTTTCTCACCGGCCGCTTCCGCGACCGCCGGCTGGAGGACGTCACGCTGGCGCTTGCCGCCGAGATGCTGCAATCGGCGGGAATTGTCTCGTCCAACCAGGACGGGATCAGGCGCGCGGCCGAGACGCTTGCCGGCGGCCGCGCGGCGGCGGTGTTCGCACGCATGGTGACGGCGCTCGGCGGCCCCGCCGACTTCGTCGAGAATCCGGAGAAATATCTGCCGAAGGCGGCAGTGGAATCGGCGGTCAAAGCGGCCGAGGACGGCTTCGTCACCGGGATCGCGACGCGCGAAATCGGGCTCGCCGTCGTTGCGCTGGGCGGCGGGCGCGTCCGTCCGGATGACAAGATCGATCATTCCGTCGGCCTCACCCGGCTGCTGCCTGTGGGCGCGGAGGTGCATGCGGGCGAGGCGCTGGCGCTAATCCATGCGCGGACCGAGGCCGACGCCGAGGCTGCCGCCGTCGCGGTGCGCGCCGCCTATACGGTCGGTCACTCGAAGCCGACCGCAGAAAAGACGGTGCTCAGGCGGATACTGCCTCTGTAAAATCGCGCCTATTGAACGAGCAACAGCGCGCCGTCCTGCACTTCGTATTTCTGCAGCCGCTGCAGGAAGCTCACGCCGATCAGGTTGGTTTGCAGCGCTCGATCGTCGAGCACCACCGCCTGGACGTTGTCGAGGGAAATCTTGCCGATCTGCAGCCGGTCGACGGTGACCACGGCGGCCTTGATGGCGCCGTTCGCCGTGTTCACCTGTTGAGTGAAATCCGACTGGTTGAGCGAGATGCCGATCCGGCGCGCCGTCGATATGTTGATCGCGACCAGCGTCGCGCCGGTGTCAATCATGCCGTCTATCTGACGGCCGTTGAACTTGAAGGCGGAAGTGAAATGGCCGCGCTGGTCGGCATTGACCAGCACCTGGCGGCCGAGCGGCATCGGCGCCGCCGGCCTGGCTGGAACCGAAGCGAGATTGACGTCCGGCTGAGCCTCAGGGGCCGCCGGCTTCGAAGCAACCGCCGATCTCAGCAGGGTTTCCACCATCTGCGGGTTCGACTGATAGACGATCGGAATCGATGCCGAGCTTCCGACAAAGACGCCAAGGAGAAGAAGCTTGCGCAGCATGGATCGACCTTCGTGAAGGTTCGATCCTTAAGCCGACATGGTGTTTTCGGCTTTAACGCGCGCCGGAACCACGGCGTTTCGTAAACGACCGGTTAAGAAAAGATCTCACTTGGTTCCGTACATGCGGTCGCCGGCGTCGCCGAGGCCAGGCATGATGTAACCCTTGTCGTTCAACTGGCGGTCGATCGAAGCGGTGAAGATCGGGACATCCGGATGCGCCTTGGTGAAGCGCTCGATGCCTTCGGGCGCCGCAAGCAGGCAAAGGAAGCGGATGTTGGTGGCGCCGCGCCCCTTCAGCTTGTCGATCGCCGCGATCGCGGAATTGGCGGTCGCAAGCATCGGATCGACCACGATCACCAGACGGTCGGCAAGGTCGCTCGGCGCCTTGAAGAAATATTCGATCGCCTCGAGCGTCTCATGGTCGCGGTAAAGGCCTATATGGGCGACGCGCGCCGCCGGCACCAGATCGAGCAGGCCTTCGAGCAGGCCATTGCCGGCCCGCAGCACGGAGGCGAAAACCAGCTTCTTGCCCTCCAGCGTCGGCGCTTCCATCTCCTCGATCGGGGTCTCGATCGTGGTGGTCGTCAGTTCGAGGTTGCGGGTCACCTCGTAGCCGAGAAGCAGGGAGATCTCGCGCAGCAGCCGCCGGAAGCCTGCCGTCGAGGTCTCCTTCTTGCGCATGATGGTCAGCTTGTGCTGGACAAGGGGTGGTCGACGACGGTGACGCCCTGCATGGTCTTCTCCAGTGAATGGTGAGTAGTGAATAGTGAATAGTGAGCCGGTTTGCGAGTCCTGATGGGCCGATGATTAGTTGGCACGCTGAAGCCGCCGGCAAACGTTCACCATTCACCATTCACCATTCACCGGCCTTTGGGGTCGAGCCGGCTCATCAGCATCGCCTTGGTCTTCCGGTCGACGAAGGCCGCCTCGATGGCCGTCCTCGTGACGGCGGTAAGCGCCTTGTCGTCCATCGCGAAATGCTCGGCGGCGATATCGTATTCGCGCTTCAGCGATGTCCAGAAATAGGGCGGGTCGTCGGAATTGAGCGTCACCTTGCAGCCGGCCGCGCGCAACGCCGGAAAAGGATGCGTGGCGAAACTATCGAACACCTTGAGCGCGATGTTGGAGCCGGGGCAGCATTCCAGCACCACGCCCTCGGCGGCTATGCGGCGAACGAGGTCCGGGTTCTCGATGGCGCGCACGCCATGGCCGATCCGCGATGGGCGGATATGGTCGAGCGCTGCCGCCACGCTTTCCCAGCCCATCAATTCTCCGGCGTGGATGGTGATGCCGAGGCCGGCCTCGCGCGCGATCTCGAACGCACGGACGTAGTCCTCGAAATCGCCGATGCGCTCGTCGCCGGCGACGCCGAAGCCGGTGACCAGCGGATGGCCGCAGCGCGCCGCAAAGCGCGCCGCCTGCTCGATCGCCTCGACGCCGACGTGGCGTACGCCGGTGACGATCATGCGCCCCTCGATGCCGGTCCTCGCCTTGGCGCGGGCCATGCCTTCGCCCAGCGCATCCGTATAGGCCTTGGGCGAAAGCCCGGCCTTTTTCGCGTGATCCGGCGAGGTGAAGACCTCGGAATAGATGGCGCCGTCGCGGGCGAGGCTGGTGAGATAATGATCGGTTAGACGGGCGTAATCCTCCTCGGTGCGGAACAGGTCGGAAGCAAAATCATAGGCGGCGAGGAAAGACGTGAAATCGTGCCAGACGAAAGAGCCGTTCTGGATGTAGGGCGAAGGGTCCTTGCCGTATTTGCGGGCCTGGCTGACGACGAGGTCGGGCGCCGCTGCCCCTTCGATGTGGCAGTGCAATTCGGCTTTCAAGATCATGCGGCCATCCCGTGCGGTATTCTTCTGTCGTGGCGCCGATTCCGGGTGGAAAATCGTGGCAAACTCTTCCCCGACCCGTTCTGAAAGCGCGGCCGAAAACCGCGCCTTGGACAATAGCGCCCGCCCCATCGATCGGCTATGGTCCCGCCGGTTTTATGGCGGATCGAAATAATGTCAGTTGAGAGAACCACGGTCGCGGGCGGCATGGAAACCTCCTATGGTTTCAGGAAGGTTGGCGCGGGCGACAAGCAGTCGCTCGTCAATGACGTCTTTCACAAGGTGGCCAATCGATACGACCTGATGAACGATCTGATGTCGGGTGGGTTGCACCGGCTGTGGAAGGACGCGATGGTCGCGTGGCTCAACCCCCCGAAGCGGCCGGGCTGGAAGGTGCTCGACGTCGCCGGCGGCACCGGCGACATCGCCTTTCGCATCATCGAGGCAAGCCAGCGCCATGCGCATGCCACGGTGCTCGACATCAACGGCTCAATGCTCGACGTCGGCCGCGACAGGGCCGAAAAGAAAGGCCTCTCGGAAAAGACCGATTTCGTCGAGGCCAATGCCGAAGCGCTGCCGTTCGAGGACGGCACGTTCGATGCGTATACGATCGCGTTCGGCATCCGCAACGTGCCGCGCATCGATGTGGCGCTGAGCGAAGCTTTTCGTGTGCTGAAGCGCGGCGGGCGCTTCCTATGCCTGGAGTTTTCCGAGGTCGACATGCCGCTGCTCGACAAGGCCTACGAGGCTTGGTCGTTCAACGCCATCCCCAAAATCGGCAGGGCGGTGACCGGCGACGGCGAGCCCTATTCCTATCTGGTCGAATCGATCCGCAAGTTCCCCAACCAGCAGAACTTCGCCGCGATGATTGGTCGGGCCGGCTTCGATCGGGTCACTTTCCGCAACTATTCGGGGGGCATCGCGGCGCTCCATTCGGGCTGGAAGCTTTGAGGCAGGGCGTCCGATGACCAGCGTTGGCGCCGGCTTCCGGCTCGCCAGGGCCGGCTGGGTGCTGGTCCGCGAGGGCGTCGTCGCGGCGCTGCCCGGCGAAGAGCTTTCCGGTATGCCGAAGCTCGGCTGGCGGCTGGCGCGCGTGCTCACTCGCCGCCGCGCCCGAAGCCATCTGCGCGGCGACCGGCTGGCGCAGGCGGTGGTGCGGCTGGGGCCATCCTATGTGAAGCTCGGCCAGTTCCTCGCCACGCGGCCCGACGTCGTCGGCAACGACATGGCGGTCGACCTTGCGCTGCTGCAGGACAAGATGCACACCTTTCCGAGGGCGGAAGCGGTCGCGGCGATCGAAGCCTCGCTCGGGCGCAGGATCGAGGATCTCTACGCAACCTTCGGCGAGCCGGTCGCGGCGGCATCGATCGCCCAGGTGCACGGCGCCGAAGTCGTTCGCGACGGAAAGGCTTCACGGGTCGCGGTGAAGGTCATCCGCCCCGGCGTGCGCCATCGCTTCTTCCAGGATCTCGAGAGCTACTTCCTCGCCGCCCGCCTGCAGGAGAAGTACATCCCCTCCTCGCGCCGCCTGCGGCCGATCGAGGTGACCCAGACGCTGGCGCAGACCACCAAGGTCGAGATGGACATGCGGCTCGAAGCGGCCGCGTTTTCCGAGCTCGCTGAGAACACCAAGGATGATCCGGGCTTCCGCGTGCCAGCGGTCGATTGGGAGCGGACCGGCCGCGACGTGATCACCATGGAGTGGATCGACGGCGTCAAGATGAACGATCTGACCGGCCTTGCTGCCGCCGGTCACGACCTCAAGGCGATCGCAGCCAATCTCGTCCAGTCCTTCCTCAGGCACACGCTGCGCGACGGCTTCTTCCATGCCGACATGCATCCGGGCAACCTGTTCGTCGAACCGGACGGCACCATCGTTGCCGTCGATCTCGGCATCGCCGGCAGGCTCGGCAAGAAGGAGCGGCGTTTTCTGGCCGAGATCCTCTACGGCTTCATCGTGCGCGACTACCGGCGCGTCGCCGAGGTGCATTTCGAGGCCGGCTATGTGCCGCGTCAGCACAATGTCTCGGCCTTCGCGCAGGCGATCCGCGCCATCGGCGAGCCGATCCACGGCCAGTCGGCCGACACGATCTCGATGGCCAAGCTTCTGACGCTGCTGTTCGAGGTCACCGACCTCTTCGACATGGCGACGCGGACCGAGCTGGTGCTTTTGCAAAAGACCATGGTGGTGGTCGAAGGCGTGGCCCGCACGCTCGATCCGGCGTTCAACATGTGGAAGACTTCGGAGCCGGTGGTCAGTGACTGGATCGCGGGCAATCTCGGCCCGCGCGGCGTGCTCTCGGACGCGCGGGACGCCGGCAAGGCCTTGATCTCGCTGGCGAGGCAGGCGCCGGACATTGCGGTTCGCACCGAGCGGCTGTCGCGTGAGATCGACCTGATGGCCGAGCATGGCTTGCGCTTCGACGAGGCGACCGCGCGCGCGATCGGCAAGGCGGAGGCGCGCCACACCCGCTCCGGCCGGGTGGCGCTGTGGACCATTGCGCTGACGCTGATTTACATCGCGTGGCGGATTTTCTGACCGCCCGCCGCCTTGCTGCGTTTTGATTGCATTGCTATCATTGCCGGCGCTAGTTTGAGGCGGGTGCAATCAGATGGCCAGCATCACGATCCGCAACCTTGACGATGGAGTTAAGGACCTGCTGCGCCAATTGGCTGCCGAAAATGGCTGCTCGATGGAGGAGCAGGCCCGGGCGATGATCAGGGCGGCGGTTGAGGGCCGGGCAGGGCAGGCCGACCGCATCGACCAGATCGAGAAGACGCTGCGTGCGCTGACCGGCCCCGGCCAGCAAGCACCGCCTATCGCCGACATGCCCGGCAGGCCATCAGTTCGCGGAACGCTCTCCGGCAAACGCGTCCTTCTCGTCATCGGCGGCGGCATCGCCGCCTATAAATCGCTCGACCTGATCCGGCGCCTGCGCGAGCGCGGCGCTTCTGTCCGGGTGGTAATGACATCAGCTGCGCAGGAATTCGTCACCACGCTGTCCGTCGGCGCGCTTTCGGCCGACCATGTTTTCACCGAACTCTTCGACCGCAATGACGAGCACGATGTCGGCCACATAAGGCTGTCGCGCGAGGCAGATCTGCTGGTCGTGGCGCCGGCCACCGCCGACCTGATGGCGAAGCTCGCCAACGGCCATGCCAATGATCTTGCCTCGACGGTGCTGCTTGCGACCGACAAGAAAGTGCTGATGGCGCCGGCGATGAATCCGAAGATGTGGTCGCATCCGGCGACGCGGCGCAACCGGGCGACCCTGCAGAAGGATGGCATCGCCTTTGTCGGGCCGGCCAAGGGCGAGATGGCGGAAAGCAACGAGGCGGGCGAAGGCCGCATGGCCGAGCCGCTGGAAATCGTGGCCGCGATCGAGGCGATGCTCGACGAGAAGCCGCAGCCGCTTGCGGGCCGCAAGATCATCGTCACCTCGGGGCCGACGCATGAGCCGATCGATCCGGTGCGCTACATCGCCAACCGTTCGTCCGGCAAGCAGGGCCATGCGATCGCGGCGGCACTGGCGAAGCTCGGCGCCGATGTCCGGCTCGTGTCCGGTCCGGTCAACATCGCCGATCCGGCCGGGGTGAAGACCACGCATGTGGAAACAGCGGCCGAGATGAAGGAAGCGGTCGAGAACCTTCTGCCGGCGGACGCGGCTGTTTTCGTCGCGGCCGTCGCCGACTGGCGCACCGCGAATGCCGCCGGTGAAAAGATCAAGAAGGTGGCAGGGAAGGGCCCGCCGTCGCTCAAGATGGTCGAGAATCCCGACATCCTGGCGGGCGTCGGTTATCATGCGCAGAGGCCCGGTCTTGTCGTCGGCTTTGCCGCCGAGACGCAGGACCTCATCGGCAACGCCGAGGCCAAGCTCAGGAAGAAGGGCGCCGATCTCATCGTCGCGAACGACGTCTCGCATGGGAGCGGCATCGGCCCTTCCGGCGTGATGGGCGGCGATCGCAACAAGGTGCGCATCGTCTCGCGCACGGGCGTCGAGGAATGGCCGGAGATGGGCAAGGACGAGGTGGCGACACGGCTCGCCGCATCGATTGCCGAGCGGCTGAAAACGATAGTGGTTTAGCTGGCCGCTGCCTGCCGTCGCATTGGCGGCAGCGCGATCCGCAGCGCGGCGATGCAGCCGAGGATCCCAAGCGGCACGAAGGCGAGGAAGAGCCAGCCGGCCACGCCTGCAGCCGCGTCACGATTGAGGCCTTGCGAGAAGCCGCTGGCGTTGGCCACAATGCCGGCAAGGGCCGCGCCCACCGCGTAGCCGATCCGCTGCATGGTCGGCACGGCGGCGGAAGCGATCGTCTGCTCGCCGTCACGGGCCGAAGCGACGATGACACGCGTCAGGAACGGCCAGCAGACGCCGAAGCCACCACCCTGCAGCAGAGCGCAGAGCAGGATCAGCGGGATCGAACCTGCGGGGATGGCATAGGCGAAACCGGCAAGACCGGAGGCGATCATCAGCGCGCCGACGACGATGATCAGTCTTTCGCGCTCCAGCGGCGCATTGGCGATGAGGATCGACAGGATCGACCAGGCGATGGATTCGGCAGCGATGATATAGCCGGTGGTCAGGATTGGGATGCCGTGCAGCGTGGTGAGCAGCAGCGGCCCGTAAATGGTGAACGTGCAGGTCGCTACCGAGAAGGCCGCAACCATCGTCATGCCTGAGCCAAGCGGCGAGCGCCATGAGAACAAAGGTGCCGGAAACAGGCGCGAGCGCGGCCTGCGGGCATCGATGCGGAAGAAAAGCGCCAGGCCGATCAGCCCGAGGGCCAGCAGCAGCGACGAGCGCAGCAGGGCGATGTCGATGCCGGCGGCAGCGATCAGCACGACGGCGATGGCGAGACAGGCAAGCGCCGGATAGGGAAAGGGCGGCGCCGTGCCGCTGCCCGCCTGCGGCCTCGTCGCCTCCGGCGTGTCCAGCACGATAAAGCTCGCCAGCGCCATCGCCGCGCCGCCGACAGTGAAGACGCCAAAGGCCCAGCGCCATGACAGGAACTCGGTCATAACAGCGCCGAGCATCGGTCCGCTGAAGGCGGCGACGCCCCAGATCGCCGACATGATGCCGAAGAGCTGCGGCCAGATGTTGCGCGGAAAGAGACGCTCGACCGAAACGAAGGCGAGCGACACCAGCGCGCCGCCGCCAAGTCCCTCGACCAGCCGCCCGGCGAGGAAGAACGGCATGGACGGTGCCACGGCGCAGATCAGCGCGCCTGCCGCGTAGAGCAGGGCGGCGACCATCATGTTGGAGCGCAGCGCGACATAGCTCACCAGCCGCCCGGCGGCGGCACCAGCGACGATGGCGCCGAGCTCATAGATCGCCAGCGACCAGCCAACGAGCTGCACGCCGGCCAGCTCGCCGACCATGGCCGGCATCACCGTCGCCACCATAGTCTCATTGGTGGCATGCAGCAGGATGCCGAGACTGACGAAGCAGAAACGCGCCAGGTCGCCGCTTGCCCACAGTGCTCGCCAGTCCACCTTGTTGCCGGCCACGTTGCCGCCGCCTGCTGCCGTCACGTCGATCTCCCGCTTGTTTTCCGCAACCTCATCCGCATTGCGAACGAAGCGCCAGATCCAGTTCGGCAGGGCTTGTAGAACCTCAAGCGCAGTTGAGCTCAAGAGGCATTTTCGGCGATGTCAGCGAGCAAGCGCGCTAAAAATTCGGCCCGGGAACGAGCGTCCCGGGCCGTATCGGTGCTAATTGATTTGAAATTTCACTTATAGGAGTGGACGAGGTCCAGCGAAGCCACGGCAACAGCGAGGTTGACGCCGGTCTGTGCCTGGACGCTCAGCGGCTCGAGCATGAAGGCGCCGTCCAGGCCACCGACCAAAAGATTGGCGCCGCCGCCGGTCACGACGCTCGCCTCCGCGTTGACGCCGTAATAGCTGCCGGCGAGATCGCCCGAGTCATGGTGGCGGGTGGCGGCGAGAACTGCCCAGACAAGCTGACCTTGATGCGTCCGGCCGATATCGACGCCCAGCTTGGAGATCATGCCCGTATAGAGCTCGGCCGGGCCGTGATGATAGGGGCGGAAGACGCAGGACACGCCCTTGTTGGAGGTGATGACGTAACCGGTGCCCCCGTCGATGGTGCAATCGAGCGTGCCGAGCCGGAGTGTGCCGGCGCTGACCGGAGAAGCGAGGACCGTGGCGGCAAGCGCGGCGGCGGCACAGGCAAGTGTCTTGATCATCGGAAATGTCCTTTCGCAACAAACGGCCCCGGTTAAACGGTCGAGGTGCGAGGAGCGTTCCGCCCAAAACTTGGCGCGAGCATGGCGAGCCAACGCATCGCCGTTGGCGGCTGACGGCCACATCGGCGTGTCAGCGCCGCAATAGACCCATCGCGGGCGACCGGACCCGCGGGCGGCCTTAGCTTCCGATCAGCTGGCGCCGGCCGAGGTGCGCGACAGGCCGTCCTTGGCGGGTTGGTAATTCGGGTCGAGGTGGACAGCCTCGCGGTAGGACTTGGCCGCCCTTTCCTTGTCGCCGCGTCGCTCGTAGATCAGCGCCTGGTTGGCCCAGGCCTCGGCGTTCTTGCCGTCGAGCTTGATGGCCATGTTGAAGTCGGCGAAGGCGTTGTCCTCGTCATTCATGGCGAGATAGGACAGGCCGCGGCCGTTGTAGGGCTCGGCTGCGTCCGGCGCCAGCGAGATGGCGGTCGAGAAATCCTCGATGGCGAACTTGTGCTGGCCCTGGCTCTGATAGATCAGGCCGCGATTGTGGTAGGCGCGGGCGTCGGTCGTGTCGAGTTGGATCGCCTTCTGGAAATCGTTGAAGGCGTCGTTGACGCGGCCGGCCTTGCGATAAAGATTGCCGCGGCCGATGTAGGCGGCGTCGTAGTTGGCGTTGATTTGGATCGAGCGGTTATAGTCGGCAAGCGCTGCTTGCTGGTTGCCGAGGAAACGCTGGATGAGCGCCCGGTTCGAATAGGCCTGATAGAAGTTCGGATTGAGCTGGATGGCGGTGTCGAAATCCTTGAGCGCCGCCTGGTACTGGCCGCCGCGGCCATAGGCCGAGCCGCGCACATTGTAACCCTCGGGATCCTGAGGATTGCGCTGGATGACAGCCGACAGCGAGGAGATGTTCTCGGTCGAGCCTTGCGCCTTGTCGATATTGTTGAACTCCCCCGTCGGGGCCGTCTGGCATGCTGCAAGGGTCAGGCCCGAAAGCAGGGCCGCCGTCAGGGCGAAGCCGCGAAAAGCGGTTCTGCGCTCCACGGTAATTGCGTTCATCTCAGTCCTCACTGGCGCCGCGCCGTCAGGTCCGTTCCCTCTCCGAACCGGCTCGAACGCATAAACAAAAAGGTGGCGGCGATTCCGCATCGCGCCACCCTCGGTATCCTTCGAAAAGGACGAAAAATTGACGGTATCAGCGCGGCGAACGCGATGCGCCGGCAGCACCAGCCGGAGCCGGGCGCGGGGTCATCGGCAGCAGGCCTTCGCGCTGGGCGCGCTTACGGGCCAGCTTGCGGGCGCGGCGGACGGCTTCCGCCTTCTCGCGGGCACGCTTCTCGGACGGCTTTTCGTAGTGACCGCGCATCTTCATTTCGCGGAAAATACCTTCGCGCTGCATCTTCTTCTTCAGCGCGCGAAGCGCCTGATCAACGTTGTTGTCGCGGACGAGTACCTGCACGTGTAATCCTGTCTTCGGGTTTGAAATCTCAGGCAAGCAGCCCATAGACGCATGCCTCCGCAGTGACCTGCACCGCGAATTGTGCCGGCTGATAGCAGAATCAGGCCGTGCTGTCCACCGTTGATTGCAGGAAACCGCGATCGGAAGCCCGAGCGCCGTGCCTTGCCGGTCTGAGCCTTAGGCGGTCGCCAGATGCAGACGGGCGAAATCCTCAAAGAATTCGCCATAGTCGCAAGTGATTTCCTCGCCGGCCGCGATATCCCGGGTCGCTGTGGCGCCACGATATTGGGAGAAATCCGTGTTCGGCCGCTCGGAATGGTTCATGAAGCGGCCATTGTCGACCTCATATACCATGAAACCCGGCTTGTCCGGGCTCGGATAGGCGTAGCGGTCGAGCAATTCCTTGAGATGCGGCGGCGCCTTCTCGTATTTCTCCATGGGGATCAGCCGGTCGAAATCGGGATCGAGCCGCCAGATGGAGGCACCTTTCCTGACCGGCTCGGCGGCGAAAACGCCGACGCCTTCGATGGCGCTCTGGGCTACATAGGTTCTGATCAGCAGCATCGTTCCGATCCGTTTTCGACGGGAAACCAAATCGTCAAAACGGACCGGAATGCAAGGCCCCGTCGCGCGATTTCAGCGGATGAGCATGGCTGCCGACGTCACGTCCGATTGATCGAGACGCCACCATCGGCAAACAGCGCCGCGCCGGTGGTGAAGCTTGAGGCGTCCGAGGCAAGGTAGAGCGCTGAGCGGGCGATCTCCTCGGGCCGGGCCACACGCTTCAAGGCATGCAGGTTTTCGACGAATGTTCGCGACTCCGGCGTCTTGAACGTCGCTGCGGGCGTGTCGGTGCCGCCGGGCAGCAGCGCGTTGACGCGCAGCCCTTTCGGGCCGTATTCGGCGGCCAGCACCTGCGTCAGCCCGATCAGCCCCGCCTTGGCGGCGGCATAGGCGGCCATGCCCGGCATGCCGGCGGTATAGCCGACGAAGCTCGAGGTGAAGATCAGCGAGCCGCCGCCGCGCTCCAGCATCGCCGGGATCTGGTGCCTGGCGGCGAGGAAGGCGCTGGTCAAATTGGTGTCGATCGTATCGTGCCAAGTCGCCGGCGCCATCTCCGGAACCTGCGCCATCAAGCCGACGGCGCCGGCATTGTTGAAGGCAATGTCGAGGCCGCCGAAGCTTTCGACTGCAAGCTCGACCAGAGCCCTGGCATAGGCTTCGTCTCGGACATCGCCGGCGAGTGCAATTGCGGTTCCACCGGCCGTCTCGATTTCGCCGACGAGTGCATCGAGTTCGGCCCGGCGGCGCGCCGCGACGACGAGACTGGCGCCCTGCTCGGCGAACAGACTGGCCGTAGCGCGGCCGATGCCGGAACTGGCGCCGGTGACGATGGCGACCTTTTCGGTGAGTGCGAACATTTCACATCCTTTCTCTATGCCGGTCCAGCCGGTGATGGGATGCTTGGTCGCAAATCGGCATTTCGGCAGCCACCCGAAAGCTGACTTGCCGATCGGAATGCAAGTTGTCGGGCATGCGCCGCGCAGCCGCGGCGCAAAACGGCAAGCGCCGTCGCAAACAGCGCAAGGGTGACTGCACGCTTTCGCTAGTGATACACCACGCGCGCCGGGGAATGCCCGGCCGAGATCCGCGATTTTTGGCGCGAGGCTGAACGTGAAGAAATACTCCGTATTCGCCATTGCCCGCGAGGCGATGCGCGGCCACAAGGGCTGGGAAGAGCAATGGACCTCACCCGAGCCGAAGAAGGAATACGACGTCATCATCGTCGGCGCCGGCGGCCACGGCCTGGCCACCGCCTATTATCTGGCGACCGAGCACGGCATCACCAATGTCGCGGTGCTGGAAAAGGGCTGGCTCGGCGGCGGCAACACCGGCCGCAACACCACCATCATCCGCTCCAACTATCTCTATGACGAAAGCGCCAGCATCTACGACCATGCGCTGAAGTTGTGGGACGGACTGAGCCAGGAGCTCAACTACAACGTCATGTATTCGGCGCGCGGCGTCATGATGCTCGCGCACAATGTGCATGACGTTCAGGTGTTCAAGCGCCACATCCATGCCAACCGCCTCAACGGCATCGACAATGAGTGGCTGACGCCGGAACAGGCGAAGGAGTTCTGTCCGCCGCTCAATATTTCCAAGGAGGCGCGCTATCCGGTCATGGGTGCCGCGCTGCAGCGCCGCGGCGGCACGGCCCGCCACGATGCGGTCGCCTGGGGTTATGCGCGCGGCGCCTCGGCGCGCGGCGTGCACATCATCCAGAACTGCGAGGTCACCGGCGTCAAGCGTGCGGCCAACGGCGCGGTCACCGGCGTCGAGACGACGCGCGGCTTCATCGGCGCCAAGAAGGTCGGCGTCGTCGCTGCCGGCCATTCGTCGGTCATCATGGATATGGCCGGCGTGCGCATGCCGTTGGAGAGTTATCCGTTGCAGGCGCTGGTCTCGGAGCCGGTCAAGCCGGTGGTGCCATGCGTCATCATGTCGAACACGGTGCACGCCTATATCTCGCAGTCGGACAAGGGCGAGCTGGTCATCGGCGCCGGCACCGACCAGTATATCTCCTATTCGCAAACCGGCGGCCTGCACATCCTGCAGCACACGCTCGACGCCATCTGCGAGATGTTCCCGATCTTCACCCGCATGAAGATGCTGCGCTCCTGGGGCGGCATCGTCGACGTGACCCCCGACCGCTCGCCGATCCTGGCTAAGACGCCGGTCAAGGGCCTCTATGTCAATTGCGGCTGGGGCACCGGCGGCTTCAAGGCGACGCCAGGTTCGGGCAACGTCTTTGCCCACACCATCGCCAGGGACGACCCGCACCCGATCAACGCGCCCTTCACGCTCGAGCGCTTCCGCACCGGCCGTCTCATCGACGAAGCGGCGGCGGCGGCGGTGGCGCATTGATGATGGCCGAGATGGCCTGCCAGAAGCTTTGCGATCAACCGGCCGGCGCCCGCGTCAGCCATGGCGAATTGTAGGATCAACCTAGATGCTTCTCATCCGCTGTCCCTATTGCGAGGAAGAGCGCCCGGAACTCGAGTTCCGCAATGCTGGCGAGGCGCATATTGCGCGCCCGACCAACATTGCCGCCGAGAGCGACGACGATTTCGAGAAATTCTTCTTCATCCGCTCGAACCCCAAGGGCGTGATCTATGAGCGCTGGCGGCACATCCATGGCTGCGCGCGCTTTTTCAACGCCGTGCGCGACACCGTGACCGACAAGTTCGTCATGACCTACAAGGCCGGCGAGCCGAAGCCTGCGAAGCTGCCTGGAGCCTCGAAATGAACGCCGCCTTCCGCATTTCCGGCGCCGGGCGTCTCAGCCAGGCGAAGACCGCCTCGTTCAGCTTCGACGGCAAGCAGTATATCGGGATCGAGGGCGACACGCTGGCCTCGGCGCTGCTCGCCAACGGCGTGCATCTCGTCGGCCGCTCCTTCAAGTACCACCGGCCGCGCGGCTTCCTCTCGGCCGGCGCGGAAGAACCCAACGCGCTGGTGCAGATCGTGCGCGACGACGCGCGCAAGACGCCGAATGTGCGGGCGACCGTGCAGGAGCTCTATGACGGGCTCACCGCCAATTCGCAGAACCGCTGGCCCTCGCTCGCCTTCGATGTCGGCGCGGTCAACGACATTGCCTCGCCGATGTTCTCGGCCGGCTTCTACTACAAGACCTTCATGTGGCCGAAGTCGGCCTGGTTGAACTTCTATGAGCCGAAGATCCGCGCGACGGCCGGCCTTGGCGTTTCCCCCGACCGGCCGGATCCCGACCATTATGCGGCGCGCTACGCGCATTGCGACGTGCTGGTGCTGGGCGGCGGTGCGGCCGGCATCACTGCGGCGCTTGCCGCAGCCGAAACCGGCGTGCGGGTGATCCTCGCCGACGAGCAGGCCGAATTCGGCGGCAGCCTGCGCTTCGAGAGCGGCGCCAGGATCGATGGCGAGGACGGCTTTGCCTGGGCACAAGCCGCGATCGCCAAACTCAAGGCGATGGACAATGTCCGAGTGCTGTCGCGCACGACAGCTTTCGGGTACTACGCGCAGAACTTCGTCGGCCTGGTCGAGCGGGTCAGCGACCATCTCAAGAGCCCCGGCCGGGAGCTGGCGCGCGAGCGCCTGTGGCAGGTTCGCGCCAAGCGGGTCGTGCTCGCGACCGGCGCCATCGAGCGGCACATGGTGTTCGCCAACAACGACCGGCCGGGCGTCATGCTGGCATCGGCGGCGCGCACCTACCTCAACCACTATGGCGTGGCGGTCGGTAGGAATGTCGGCGTCTATACGGCAAACGACTCGGCCTACGCGGCCGCGATCGACCTGAGGAAGGCCGGCGTCAATGTCGCTGCCATCGTCGACCTGCGCGACAACCCGTCGGGGGCGGTGATCGACGAAGCGAGGAGCCTCGGCATCGAGATCAATTTCGGTCGCGCTGTGGTTAGCGCCGGCGGCAAGCTGCGCGTATCGTCGATGACGGTGCAGCCGAAGAACGGCGGCGGCGAGCGCAGGATCGCGGTCGACGCCATCCTGATGTCCGCCGGCTGGACGCCGTCGGTGCATCTGTTCTCGCAGTCGCGCGGCAAAGTCGCCTTCAACGAGGAGGCGCGACGCTTCGTGCCGGGGACCTATGCGCAGGACTGCGTCTCGGTCGGCGCCTGCAACGGCACGGACGGTCTGGAGGCAACGGTGGACGAGGCCTATGCGGCAGGCGCCCAGGCGGCAAGGGACGCCGGCGGCAAGGATTCCAGCGGCAAGATGGGCAAGGGCGCCAAGCCAAAGGTCGATGCCAGTGAAAGCTGGTCACGCGGCATGCTTGGCGCTGCGCCCGGCGCCGGGCCGGGCACCACGGTCAAGGCCTTCGTCGATTTTCAGAACGATGTCACCGCCAAGGACATTCGCCAGGCGGTGCATGAGGGCATGCACTCGATCGAGCACGTCAAGCGCTTCACCACCAACGGCATGGCGACCGACCAGGGTAAGACGTCGAACATGCACGGCCTGGCGATCGCCGCCGAGACGCTCGGCAAGCCGATCCCGCAGGTCGGTCTCACCACGTTCCGCGCGCCCTATACCCCGGTCACCTTCGGCTCGATCGTCGGCCATGCGCGTGGCGCGCTGTTCGACCCGACGCGCCGCACGGCGACGCATGGCTGGGCGGCCGCCCAAGGTGCCGTGTTCGAGGATGTCGGCCAGTGGAAGCGCGCCTGGTATTTCCCGAAAGCCGGCGAGGACATGCACGCCGCCGTCAACCGCGAATGCGTGACGGTGCGCAAAGCGGCCGGCCTGTTCGACGCCTCCACGCTCGGCAAGATCGAGGTGGTCGGGCCGGATGCGGCGAAGTTCATGGAACTGCTCTACACCAACCCGTGGGAGAAGCTGGAGCCCGGCCGCTGCCGCTACGGCATCATGCTGCGCGAGGACGGCTTCATCTATGATGACGGCGTCGTCGGCAGGCTGGCGCCGGACCGCTTCCATGTGACGACGACCACCGGCGGCGCGCCGCGTGTCATGCATCACATGGAGGATTATCTCCAGACCGAGTTCCCGCATCTCAATGTCTGGCTGACCTCGATTACCGAGCAATGGGCGGTGATCGCCGTGCAGGGGCCGAGCGCGCGGAAAATCATCGAGCCTTTGGTCGAAGGCATCGACATGTCGGACGAGGCACTGCCGCATATGTCGGTGCGAGAAGGCAAGATCTGCGGCGTGCCGACGCGGCTGTTCCGCATGTCTTTCACCGGCGAGCGCGGCTTCGAGGTCAACGTGCCGGCCGACTATGGCGAAGCGGTGTGGGAAGCGCTGTGGGCCGAAGGCCAGAAGCATGGCGCGACCGCTTACGGCACCGAAACAATGCACGTGCTGCGCGCCGAAAAGGGCTACATCATCGTCGGCCAGGATACGGACGGCACGGTGACGCCGAACGATGCCGGTCTCGACTGGGCGGTCGGCAAGAAGAAGACCGACTTCGTCGGCATCCGCGGCATGATGCGCGCGGATCTCGTCGCCAAGGGCCGCAAGCAACTGGTCGGCCTGAAGGCCAAGGATCCGAAGGTCGTGTTGGAAGAAGGCGCGCAGATCGTCGAGGATCCGAAACAGGCGATCCCGATGAAGATGATCGGCCACGTCACCTCCAGCTACTGGTCGGAGAACTGCGGGCGCTCGATCGCGCTGGCGCTGGTCGCCGGCGGCCGTGATCGCATGGGCCAGACGCTCTATGTGCCGATGCCGAACGGCACGATCGAGGTGGAGGTCACCGGCATGGTGTTCGTCGACGAAAAGGGGGAGCGCCTCAATGGCTAAGGCTACCGCCAAGACAAAAGCCGCCGACGCTTCAGCTGCCGCCGAACGGCGTCCGGCACTTGCCGGGCGCGCGGTGTCGGCGCCGGGCGTCAAGGTCGAGATCCTACCGCTGGCCGAACGCATCTCGCTGCGCGCGCCCGAAGCTTCCGTCGCCGCGCTGTCCAAGGCGCTCGGCGTGACGCTGCCGTCGAAGCCGAAGACCTCGGCGGCGAAAGGCGGGCGCACCGCCTTATGGCTCGGGCCGGACGAATGGCTGGTCATCGACGATGCCGGCAACGATCCGCTGGCCGACTGCGCCAAGGTTTCGGCGCTGCACTCCGCGGTCGGCATCTCGCATCGCAATGTGGCGATCTCGGTTGCCGGGCCGGCGGCCGCGGTGACGGTCAGTTCCGGTTGCCCACAGGACCTGTCGCTCGAGGCCTTCCCAGTCGGGGCAGCATCGCGCACCATTCTCGGCAAGTCCGAGATCGTGCTGCTGCGTACCGCTGAAGACACGTTCCGGGTGGAATGCTGGCGTTCCTTCTCGGACTATGTATTTACTTTGCTGTCGGAAGCGGCGAGCGACGCGGCGAACTGATCCTGCGCCAACCGGTCCGAAGGGCCGGCCTCGGGGAGCCTTCACCGGTCCGGGCCGTTTCTGCGGCTTGCGAGGAGACTGCCGATGCCGTCCAAGTCTGCGCCGAAGTCGCCCAAGAAGTCAGAGGCGGTCCGTTCGCTGGAGCGGGATCGCGAGATCGAGGAAGAAGAGCTCGAGGAAGGCCTCGAGGACACCTTCCCGGCCAGCGATCCGGTGTCGATTACCAGCACCACCATCCCCGGCGGGCCGGCAAAGCCTGGCAGGGCCAAGACCTTGCCTGGAATGAAGTCGCACAAGAAGTAGAGCGCCGCCGCAGTCAAATCGGGCTTCAGGCGAAACGAAAACGGGCGGCCAAGCGCCGCCGGTTTCGTTTGCGATTTGGCGCTGATTAGAGGCCCGGCACGAACCAAGGGTTCACGTCGATACCGAGCCGCGGGCCGTTGGTCGTCTGAGTGTTGGCGGCATCGGGCTTTTCCACCGAGCCGGTCGCGGCGCAGTCGAGCGCCTGATTGGTGTGAGCCTGGGTGCAGGCCGCAGGGGCGTGCTTGGCCGGCTGGCTCCCGCCAGCGAAAGCGGCGCCCGAGAAAGCCAGCAAGGCAGCGAGCGCGAGGATTGTCTTTTTCATCTTTCCGTCTCCAATCGTACATGTACGACACAACGTACATATACGGTTAATGGAGGCTGAATTCAAGAGGGAATTTGTACGCGTACGACAAATTAGCTTGAACCGAGTAACCGGCGTCGCAAATCAAGCGACCGGCGTTGTGTCAAGCCGGCGAAGCCGGTCAGCAGTTGACCGGTGTTTCGGTGAGCGGGGGTATGTCCTGCGCCGACAACGAGGCCAGCATGAAGTCGCACATCCGCTTCACATAGGCCCGGGGGTCGCCGAACGGATAGAAGGGAAAGGTGATCAGCAGCGAGATCGTGCCGTGGCCAACGGTCCACAGCATGGTGGCTATGGCGCGAGGGTCGCCTTTGAGCTTGCCGGCTGCGACGCAGGCCTCGACCCTTTTGATCAGCACCTTCATCGCCGGATTGCCCTGTTCCATGTCCTCGTAGCTCCGGCCTTCCGGCAGCCGGGTCTTCTCTGTCATGAAGACGGTGCGGTATTCATTGGGATTGCCGAGCCCGAAGGCGGCATACTCGGTCATCACAGCCCGCAGCGCCTCAACGGGATCGTCTGCCGGGTGCTCCTCGATGCGGCGGGCAAGCGTTTCGAACGCGTCCTCGGCGAGCGCGAACAGGATGTCCTGCTTATCGGCAAAATAGGAATAGACCGACATCGGCGCGTAGCCGACCCGCTTGGCAAGCTTGCGAATGGTAAGCCCTTCGTAGCCCTCTTCCTGCACAAGCTTGTGAGCTGCGTCGACCAGTTCGGAACGAAGCTCGGCTTTCTGTTTCTCGCGGCGTTTCTGAACGCTCAGCGGCAATTTCCGCCTGCCTTTATGGTTGGTTGCCTGACAAAATTATATACGCTGTACGGAAACGGACAAGGGAGCGGCCTGGTTCCCCAAGATACGCCCTAACGCTTTGTTCCTACTTAATTCCGAACAGGAAAGCCGCTACCCACTTTTTCCGAACTAGATCGCGCTAATGCCGCCGTCCAGCGCCTGCGCATGGCCGCGAGCCCTCAGTGGCGAAGGCTTTGGCCGCGCCGCTGCCGAGACCGCCTGTCGCACCGGTGATCAGCACCGTCGCTCCATCGAAACGGCCCGTGGCTTGGCTCCCTCAACTTTTCTTGTCAATCAGTTCCACCGCCAGCGCGGCGAGCAGCTTTACCGCCTCGCCATAGGTCCTGGCCTTTTCCGGGTTGGAGGCATTGCCGTCCAGCCCGCGGCGGTAGACACCCTGGCAGATCGCCGCCAGGCGGAAGAAGGAGAAGGCGAGGAAGAAGGTCCAGTTGCCGATGCCGTCGATGCCGCGCCGGCGGCAATAGGCGGCGACATAGGCCTCCTCGGACGGCAGGCCGATCGAGGCGCGGTCGATGCCGTCTAGGCCGCGAAAGCCCGACGCATGCGGCAGCCGCCATTGCATGCATTGATAGGCGAGGTCGGCAAAAGGATGGCCAAGCGTCGACAGTTCCCAGTCGAGCACGGCGATGACCTTCGGCTCGTCCTTGGCGAAAATCATATTGTCCAATCGGTAGTCGCCATGCACCAGCGAGACCCGGCCGTCATCGGCCGGCATATGCGTCTCCAGCCAGGTCATCAGCCGATCCATAGCGGCTATGCTTTCGGTTTCGGAGGCGCGGTACTGACTTGTCCAGCGCGCGAACTGGCGCTGGAAATAGCTGCCGGGCTTGCCGAAATCGCCTAAGCCCACAGCCTCGACATCGACTTGGTGCAGGGCGGCGAGGGTCGCATTCATGGCGTCGTAGATCGCGGCACGCTCGTCATTGCCGGATGTATCCGGCAGCGACGGATCCCAGAAGATGCGCCCGTCGAGGAACTCCATCACGTAGAACATGCGGCCGATCGGCGTCATCTCGCCTGAAAGATGGAGCATGCGCGGCACCGGCACGGAGGTCGTGCTCAGCGCCTGCATGACCCGGAATTCGCGGTCGACCTGATGTGCCGATTTCAGCAACTGCCCCGGCGGCTTGGCGCGCAGCACGTAGCGGCCGCTGGCGGCGGTCAGCAGATAGGTCGGGTTCGACTGTCCGGACTTGAATTTTTCGGCCGCGCAAAGCTTGGAAAAACCAGGCAGATGCGCTTCGAGATAAGGCGCAAGCGCTGCTTGGTCGAGCGCGTTGGCGTCGCCGCTCATGCGGTCTCGGGCTGGCGCTCGATCAGCGTCAGGGTCAGCCAGCGCGCGGTGAGCGCCGGCTTCTTCGATCCTTCGATCTCGATGGTGACGTCGTGCGCCGTCTGCACCCATCCGGAAGGCCGCACCTTGACGTCGGCCAGCACGAAATGGGTGCGGATGCGCGAGCCGGTCTTCACCGGCGCCAGGAAGCGCAGCGTGTCGAAGCCGTGATTGACGCCCATCTTGGTGTTTTCGATCGGCGGCATGGTCTCGAAGGTCATGGCCGACAGCAGCGACAGCGACAGGAAGCCGTGCGCGATGGTGCCGCCGAACGGCGTCTCGCGCGCGGCCCGTTCCGGATCGCAATGGATGAACTGGTGATCGTCGGTGGCGTCGGCGAACTGATCGATCATGCGCTGCGTCACCGTGCGCCAGGGCGACACGCCGACTTCCTTGCCGACGCAGGCCAGAAGCGTATCGAGACTGATCGGTTCCACGCTGATGTCCTCCGCACCCCGCCCGATCGCGATTGCTTGAACCGGGCGTCCTACTCCTTGAACAATGTCATCCCGTGCTGCACCGACTGGCCGCCGTCGATCGGCAGGATGGCGCCGGTGACATAGCTTCCGGCACGGCTGCACAAATAGAGCGTTGCGCCGGCAATGTCATCCGCCACGCCGATGCGGCCGAGCGGAACATGGCTGCCGACACGTTTCGCCTGCTCCTCCGTGGCGGTGGCAAAGGCCGTCATCCGACTCTGGAAGGGACCGGGCGCAAAGGCGTTGACGGTGATGCGGCGGGCGGCGAATTCGATCGCCAGCGTGCGCGTCAGGTGATGCACCGCAGCCTTGGAGGCGGTGTAGGAATAGGCGTCGTCGGCCAGCGGCTGCGTGCCCATCACCGAGCCCAGATTGATCACGCGGGCCGGGTCATCGTCGCTTGCTGCAGCATCGAGCAGCGGCAAGAGCTCGCGCGTCAGGTGGAAGACGGCGGTGACGTTGACGCCCAACACCTTCGTCCAGGCGTGGTAGGGAAACTCTGCGAGCGGCGCGCCCCAGGAAATGCCGGCATTGTTGACCAGGATGTGCAGCCGGTCCGTTCGGACCTTCACCTCGGCAACCAGCGCGGCGATGCCCGCTTCGCTGGACACGTCGCCGGCAAACCCCTCGGTCCGACCGGAGCCGCCCTGAGCGTTCATTTCGTCGGCGACCCGCACACAGTCCTCGCCCTTGCGCGAGGCGATCATCACAGTGGCGCCGGCCTGCACCAGTCCGGTCGCCACCATGCGGCCGATGCCTGTTGCGGCACCGGTCACAAGCGCGGTCTTGCCGACGACCGAGAACAGCTTGTCGAGATAGCTCATCCTAATTCCTCCCGCGCGCCTCGTCCCGGCCGGAACCGAAGGACTCGCGTTGACAAGGCTAGCCGAAGTACGGTCATCCTTGCCACGGATAAAGAAGCGAAAGGGTCGGAACCGATGGCGGACATGAACCTCGGCATGACCGAGCGGCTGAAGCCGATCCATCAGCGCGTGGCCGCGATGGTGCGCGACGAGATCGCACCGCTCGGCGAGGAGTTTCTCGCCGAGGTCGGCAGAAACGGAGACCGCTGGACTTACACGGCCAGGCAGACTGAAATCCTCGAAGGACTGAAGAAGACGGCGCGGGAGCGCGGGCTGTGGAACTTCTGGCTGACCGATTCCAAGCGCGGCTACGGCCTGTCGACGGTCGAATATGCCTATTTGGCGGAGGAGATGGGCAAGGCGCATCTCGGCGCAGAGACCTTCAACTGCTCGGCGCCCGATACCGGCAATATGGAAGTGCTGGAGCGCTACGGCTCGGAAGAGCACAGGCGGCAATGGCTGGAGCCGCTGCTCGAAGGGAAGATCCGCTCGGCCTATCTGATGACCGAGCCGGACGTCGCCTCATCCGATGCCACCAATATTTCGATGCGCTGCGAGCGGCAGGGCGACGACTATGTGCTTAACGGCGAGAAATGGTGGGCGTCCGGGGCCGGCGATCCGCGCTGCGCCATCTATATCGTCATGGTGAGGACCGGCTCGGACGAGGAGCCGCAGCATCGCCGGCATTCGATGATCCTGGTGCCGGCAGAGAGCGAGGGGATCACCAAGCTCCGGCCAATGCAGGTCTATGGCGACGACGACGCGCCGCATGGCCATATGCATCTAAGGTTCGAGGATGTGCGGGTGCCGGCGGCGAACCTGATCCTCGGCGAGGGCAGGGGCTTCGAGATCGCGCAGGGACGGCTTGGGCCAGGCCGCATCCATCATTGCATGCGTGCGATCGGCCAGGCCGAGATGGCGCTGGAGATGTTGTGCCAGCGTTCGGTGCGGCGCGCGTTCGGCCAATCGCTGGCAAAGCTCGGCGCCAATTTCGACATCGTCGCCGAATGCCGCATGGAGATCGAGATGGCGAGGCTCTTGTGCCTGAAGGCAGCTTGGATGATCGACCAGGGCGATGCACGCGCTGCGGCCCCTTGGATCAGCCAGATCAAGGTGGTAGCGCCGCGCGTCGCGCTCAAGGTCACCGACGAGGCGGTGCAGATGTTCGGCGCGCAAGGCATCAGCCAGGATACGCCGCTCGCCCGCTCGTGGACGCATCTGAGAACTCTGCGGTTGGCCGACGGGCCGGACGCCGTGCACCGGCGGCAGGTGGCGCGCGCCGAGCTCAGGAAATACACGCAGGAGAAGATCTGACCGCCATGACGCTTCCATCGGAAATGCGAGGCTTGCTGCTTGTCGGCGACGGCTACAGCAAAACGCCTTCGGCCAGCGTGCCGGAGGCGATGGAGCCTTATTTGAAGCCCGGCAGCATTGCCGTGCCGGCGCCTGGTCCGACACAAGCGCTGATCAAGGTCAGTCTCGCCTCAATCAACCCGTCCGATATCGCCTTCATCACAGGGCAATACGGCCAGCCCCGTGTGCAGGGCCGGCCGGCCGGATTTGAGGGCGTCGGAATCGTGGCCTCGACTGGCGACGATCCATACGCAAAAAGCCTTGCGGGCAAGCGCGTCGCCTTCGCCACCGGCGTGTCGAACTGGGGCGCCTGGGCAGAATACGCGGTTGCCGAGGCGGCTTCCTGCATTCCACTGCTCGACACGGTGCGCGACGAGGACGCCGCGGCGATGATCGTCAATCCGCTGACCGCCTTAGCCATGTTCGACATCGTCAAGCAGGAGGGTGAGAAGGCCTTCATCATGACTGCCGGCGCCAGCCAGCTCTGCAAGCTGATCATCGGGCTGGCGAAAGAGGAGGGTTTTAGGCCGATCGTCACCGTGCGCCGCGACGAGCAGATCCCGCTGCTGAAAGGGCTGGGCGCCGCCCATGCGCTCAACGAGAAGGCGGCGGATTTCGAGGCCGCGCTGCGCGAGGTGATGAAGGCGGAGCAGCCCCGCATCTTCCTGGACGCAGTGACCGGACTGCTTGCCTCGGCCATCTTCAACGCCATGCCGAAGCGCTCGCGCTGGATCGTCTATGGGAGGCTCGACGCCGAGCCGACTGTCATCCGCGAGCCCGGCCAACTGATCTTCCAGCACAAGCGCATCGAAGGCTTCTGGCTGGCCGAATGGATGCGGCAGTTCCGCGACCGGCTCGGCCCGGCGGTGCTGGAGGCACAGAAGAGATTTTCCGACGGGCGCTGGTCGACGGATGTGACAGCGGTGGTGCCGCTGGACGAGGCGATGGCCAGGCTGTCGGACGAGCTGGCCAAGCCGAACGGCAAGGTGTTTGTTAAGCCCTGATCAAAATAACTCGAGGTCGCGTCTATGAGGCTACGGTGGTTTGTCGGATTCGTCCTGGTGTCAATGGCAGGTACATTTAGTGCCGAGGCCGCCGACAAGTTCCCGCCCATTTGGCGCAAGTCGATGACCAATGATCCGGGTACGAACTATTTTCTCAATAAATATTCGGCCTCTTTGAATGATCCAGCATCGACCGCAATTAGAAATATCATGCTGGCGCGCGTCGTCGGCTCTGAATGCCAGTCATCGCGGCTCAGCAAGGCCAAGGTCAGGGCCTATCGCAATAGCATGCTCGGCTCGCTTTCGTCGGATGCGATGAAAGCGGCTGCATTCGCAGCCGGCAGCGAATTGCGCAACTTCGACTATGAAACGCTCGCGCATCTTTGTGCCGGCATCGATTATCAATTTGGGCCGAAAGGAGTGCTCATAGCGGGAGCCGTTTCGTCTGGCAAAGGCGAGCCAAGATATCCCTACGATCAGCGCAATCCATACATTCGGCTGCCCGATTTCACCGGCAAGTAGCTGAGCTGCCTGGCTCGTGCCTGCGCACTATTCCGCCGGCTCGACATTGGCATAGGCGGCTTGCTCGAGTTCGCGCTTCACGCGGGCTTCCTCATGCGCCTTGGGCGTGACGAAGCGGCCAAGCAAGAGATAGGCGACAGGGGTCAGGAAGAGCGTGGAGACGGTCGCCAGGCCAAGGCCGCCGACGATCACCCAACCGAGCGCCACGCGCGCCTCGGCGCCTGCGCCCGAAGCCAGCACCAGCGGCACGCCGCCGAGCACGGTGCAGATCATCGTCATCATCACCGGGCGAAGGCGAATGGTGGCAGCCTCTTCGATCGCCTCGCGCACGCCAAGCCCGCGGTCGCGCAGCTGGTTGGCAAACTCGACGATGAGGATGCCGTTCTTGGCCATGACGCCGACCAGCAGGACCAGGCCGATCTGGCTGTAGGCATTGAGACTGGTGCCCGACAAAAGCAGCGCGAAGATGGCGCAGGCGAGCCCGAGCGGCACTGTCGCCATGATGATGACGGCGCTGACGAAGCTCTCGAACTGGGCCGCCAGCACCAGAAGAATGATGACCAGCGCGAAACCGAAGATGGTCGCCATGGCGCTGTTGCTCTCGCCGAGTGTCGCCGCCTCGGCCAGCGGCACGATCCGCGCGTCCGACGGCAGCAGCGGTGTTGCGATCTCCTCGGCGCGGGTCAGCGCATCGCCGAGCGCGAAGCTGCCGCCGAGACTGGCGGTGATCGCCACCGACGGCTGCTGCTGCTCGCGAGTCAGGGACGGCGGCACGGCGCGCTCGGTCAGCGTGGCGATGGTCGACATCGGCACGAAGCGGCCGTCCGACGTTTTCAGGAAGATGTTTTCCAGATCCGTCGGATCGTTGATCGGATTGGTGGTCGAGACCAGCTTCACGCCATAGCTGCGGTCGGCGATGTAGACGTCGACGACATCGTTGCCGTCGAGCATCGCCTGCAGCGTGTCCGCAAGCCCGGTGATGTCGATGCCGAGGTCGGAGGCGCGCTCGCGGTCGATGGCAACGGCAAGCTGCGGCTGCGTAAGGTCGACGGAAAGTCGCGGTGATTGGAAGCGCGGATCCTGCCGCATTTCCTCGACGATCTGCACCGCCGCCGCGCTTAGCGCCTTGCGGTCGTTGCCGACCAGGGCGAATTGCAGGCCGCTGCCCGCGCCGCGGATGCGAAGGCTGTTGGGCTGAACCGGGAAAACGCGGACGCTTGGCACCTGCTTTGTCAGGCGGCTGATCTCGGCCATGATCTCCTGCTGGCTGCGCGTCCGCTCGGCCCACGGCGCCAGCGTCATCACCATGAAGCCGCTATTGTAGGCGCCGTTGTTGCCGGCATTCGCGAAGGTGCTGCGGATCTCGCCGGAATCGCGCAAAGGCTGGATCAGCCGCTCGATCTTGCGCATCTGCTCGGTCGTGTAGTCGAGGCTGACTCCTTGCGGCGCGTTGATGCGCAGCAAAACGACGGCGCGGTCTTCGGTCGGCGTCAGCTCCTGACGTATCGTGCCGAACAAAGTGAAGGCGGTGCCAGCGAAGAGCATAGCGACGAGCACTACGATCCAGGGGGCGCCGAGGCAGGCATGCAGGCAGCGCTTGTAGAGCCGATGCAATGCGCCGCCGATGCGAGCGCCCACGCCGCTGCCACCTTCGTGGTGAAGAGAGGCGCTGGTCAGCATGCGCGAGGCGAGCATCGGGCAGAGCGTCAGCGCCACGACGCAGGAGAGCAGTACCGACATCGCCAGCACGAAGCCGAACTCGCGAAAGAGCCCGCCGGTCTGTCCCGGCAGGAAGGAGATCGGCACGAAGACGGCGACCAGGGTCAGCGTCGTGGCAACGACGGCGAAGAAGACTTCCTGGGTGCCGAGCACGGCGGCCGCTCGCGGCCCCATGCCCTCGTTGCGGCGGCGCACGATATTTTCGAGCACGACGATGGCGTCGTCGACGACGAGGCCCGTCGCCAGAACCAGCGCCAGCAGCGTCAGGATGTTGATGGAAAAGCCGGCGAGGTAGATCGCGGCGATGGTGCCGATCATGGCGACCGGCATCGACAGGCCCGGGATCAGCGTCGCGCGCCAGTCGAGCAGGAAGGCGTAGATGACGATCAGCACGATCGAGACGGAAAGCGCGAGCGCGATCTCAACCTCGTGCACAGCGCCGTTGACGAAGACGGCATCGTCGCTGGTGACCTTGATCGACATGCCTTGCGGAAGGTTTGCCTGGAGCTTCTCCACGGCGGCCCTGACGCCGGTCGATATATCGAGCGTGTTCGATTCCGCCTGGCGGATGATGCCGAGGCCGATGCCGGTTTTGCCGTCGGAGCGCAATGAGGTCTGGCCGATGTCGGGGCCGAGCGTCACGGTGGCGACGTCGCGGATGCGCGTCGCGCCGCCGATGACGATGCTCTCGAATTCCTCCGGCGTGGTCACGTCGGCCGTCGTGCGCACGACGAGGTCCTGGTTGGTGGTGGTGATCGAGCCGGCCGGGGAATCGAAGGCGACGGAGGCGAGCGCCTTGCGCAAATCCGCCACGGTGAAGCCATGGCTTGCCAGCTTGTTCTGGTCGACATCGATGCGGAAGATTTTGTCGCGGTCGCCGGACACCTGGACGTCGGCGACTCCTGGAACGGCGGCGAGCTCGTCCTCGATGCGGTCCTGGACCAGCACCGTCATGTCCTGCACCGACATGGTGTCGGACGTGACCGCCAGCCGCATCACCGGGTCGGAATTGGCGTCGGCCTTGACGATGCGCGGCGCATCGGCGGTCTCGGGCAGTTGGTTGGTGATGCGGCTGACGGAATCGCGGACATCGGAGGCGGCTACATTGAGATCGACGCCGTCGTTGAACTCGATGGTGACGCGGCTCTGGCCGAAAGATGAAGTCGACGAGATCGACTTGACACCCGAGACGCGCGCGACGGCGCCCTCGATCGGGTCGGTCAACTCGCGGTCGACGGTTTCGGCGGCCGCACCCTCGAAGGTGGTGTTGACGGTGATGACCGGGCGGTCGACATCCGGCAGTTCGCGGATTTCGACGCCCCAGAAGGCTGCGAGGCCGGCGACCGCGATGAGCGTGTTGAGCACGAAGGCCATGACCGGCCTGCGGATGAAGAGCGCGGTCAGGCCCGATCCCGCGGTCTGGTCGCCGGTGGCGCTCATGAGCCTTCGGCCGCGGTGGCGCGGTCCTCGCCGGCGATCCGGACGTCGCCGCCTTCGCTGACACTCTCCGTGCCTTCGGTCACCACCATGTCGCCGCTCTCGACGGGAGCATCGATCAGCACCGTCTCGGTGTTGCGCTGGATGATGCGCACCGGCACGCGCTTTGCCTTGCCGTTTTCGACGGTCCAGATATAGGCGCCGTCGGTGCCCCACTGGATGGCCAGTGGGCTGACGGCCGGATAGGTGTCGCCGGGGAATTTCATGGCGATCTGGAACGACATGCCGGCGCGCAGCGAATCCGCCGGGTTGGCGATCGTCGCCTTGACGAGCAGCGTGCGGCTGTTCTCGTCGATATGGTTGTCGATGGCCGAAACCGTGCCGGAATAGACCTGGTTGGGGTTGGCCAGCGGCGTGGCCGACAATCGCTGTCCGACCTTTACAGCGGCGGCGAAACGCTCCGGCACCCAGAAATCGACCAATATGCTCGAGCGGTCGTCAAGCGTGGCGATCGCCGACTGGCTGGTGACATAGTTGCCGGCGGCGATCGGCAGGATACCGACAGTGCCTTCGATAGGCGCGACGACCGAGCGGCGCTCGAGCGCGAGCTCGGCATCGCGCAGCGCCAGCTTGGCATTGGCGAGCGCCACCTCGGCATCCGCGACGGCAACTTGCGTGGCGGCATTGGAGGCTCGCAGAGACTTGACCCGGTCGAGCTTCGCCTGGGCGTCGTCGAGCGCGACCTTGGCACGGTCGCGCGCAATCACTTCCGTCTCCGAATCGAGCCTGGCGATGACATCGCCTTTTTCGACATGGGTGCCGGACTGCACCGGCAGTTCGGTGAGGCGGCCGGAAGAGTATGGATTGACAGTGACTGTCGCATTGGCGCGGCCGGTCCCGATCGCCTGAAGCCTGTCGTTGATGGTGGCGGTGCCGGCAGGGGAGGCGACAATGGTCACGATCTGGCCGGCGCGATTGCGACCGGACCGGGCAGAACCGGTCTCGATGCTTCCCGTGGCGGGGGGCGTCGCCGCAATCGCCCAGTCCATACCCCAGCGTGCCAATACCTCAGGCGCGCCGGGATAGAAGCGCGCCCAGGCGGCCGCAGCGGCAACCACGATCACCAGCGCAAGAACAATCTGTTTCCAGCTCGACATTGACACTCCAGCGGCAGAATCGTCCGCCGGTTCCAAGTGGAAGCAGGCTGAGCGACGATACGGCGTGAGAGCGATACCGGCCACGCCACATCATAATATCAGCGTTTTATGGCAATTATCACGCAAACGTGCACATTAAATCTCGGTAACGTGAAGCGGGATCATCGCTTCGGTCCCACCTTTTGCCGCAATTTGGGGGATGCCGGCCGCCATTCGGTTAAAGGAAAACCGAACGGACGGAACTGCCTAGCGCAGGCTCTCCAGGTCGCGGATGCGCTTGGCGCCGGCGGCTTCGAGCTGCCTCGTAACCGCGCCGATCAGCGTTTCGGCGACGACAAAGAGGGCGGCGGATGAATCCCAGGCCGAAGGCACGGCGGTACGCCCGGCGATCACATGGCGGGCGAAGCGGGCGATCGGCGAGAGCCACTGATCGGTGAAGAGCACGATTTGGACGCCGCGCTGGTGCGCCTTCTCGGCAAAGCGGAGCAGACTTTCCTGGTAGCGCCTGATGTCGAAGATAACCAGGACGTCGCGCTTGCCCATGTCAATCAGCCGGTCGCGCCAGATGCTCTCCTGGCCGGCGAGGTGGTAGACGTCTGGCTGGATGATGGCGAGATGGGCTGCCATGTAGCGCGCGAGCGGATCGGTGAAGCGGCCGCCGATCAGAAAGGTCTTGCCGCGGCGCTCGGCAAGCCGTGCGGCAATGTCGGCCAACTGCTTGTCGGTAAGGTGCCGGAACGTCTCGCGCATGTTGTCGAGCGTCGCCTCCAGCATCGGCGAAACGGCGCCGCCATTGGCGGGCGACGCCGAGTTGAGCGTGCGAGAGGCCGGCGACTGCAATTGCGCGGCCAGTTCATCCTGCAGCGCCGACTGGAATTCGGGATAGTTCTGGAAACCCAACCTAGCGACGAAACGCAGAATCGTCGGTGAGGAGACTCCCGCCGCGGTCGAGAACTCGGCCACGGTCTTCAGCCCGGTCAGCGGATAGTTGGCAATCAGCGTCTGCGCGGCGCGGCGCTCGCCTGCCGGCATGGTGCCGATGCGGTCCGAAATCAGTTCGGCAATACTGGAGATCATCGTTTTCCCCACCCTTTGACCCGGTCGCCGCCGTTTTCGGAATTCCGCGTTTGACAAAGCCGCGTAAACTGTATGAAATCATTCACAGGGGCGCAATGAGGCAAATTACGTAACATAAGATACAGCGCTCCCGAGGGGACGGCAGTATGGCCAAAGCACGGCGCGCCAGCCTTGCACCGTCGGAGACCGTGAGGGTGACCAACCCCGGCGGCTCGAGCCCCTTCGTCCTCACCTGCGATCACGCCTCGAACTTCCTGCCCGCCGAATTCGGAACGCTCGGGCTGCCCGCCGAGGATCTCTCCCGGCATATCGCCTGGGATCCGGGCGCGCTGCCGGTCGCCAGCCGGATGGCCGACGCGCTCGACGCCACGCTGGTCGAAACCCGCATCTCGCGCCTGGTGATCGACTGCAACCGCCCGCTCGACGCGCCGGACCTCGTGCCGCCGGTCAGCGAGGCGACGGCCATTCCGGGCAATTCGAATCTCTCTGGCAAGCAGCGCGCGGAGCGGATCGATCTCGCGTGGCGTCCGTTCCACGACTCGATCGCTGAGATCATCGAGCAGCGGCTGGCGCTCGGGCAGGAAACGCGCCTGGTGTCGGTGCACTCCTTCACGCCGGTTTATAAGGGCAGGAGCCGTCCCTGGCATATCGGCATCATCCATGACGACGATCGCCGGCTGGCAGCGCCGCTGATATCGGCGCTCAAGCGGCTGTCCGGCGTCACCGTTGGCGTCAACGAACCCTATTCGCCGGCCGACCGCGTCTATTTCACGCTGGAACGGCACGCGCGCTCGCGCGGCCTTGCCTGCGCGATGATCGAAATCCGCAACGACGAGATCTCCGGCGAGACCGGGCAGCGGAAATGGGCGGATCTGCTCACAGGCATATTCTCGAATCTGGAGCCCGAGGAGGCCAGGGGCTCCCGACAACGCGCAATGGGAAAGTCAGTACAGTCGGCCAGCTAAGAAACCACAGGGGACTTCCAACATGGCAGCAAATGACTACACCGAAGTCGACAAGGCTGAGGACATACAGGTCCTCCACAGCATGGGCTATGCCCAGGAACTGGAGCGGCGCCTCAGCCGCTTCTCGAATTTCGCGGTTTCCTTCTCCATCATCTGCATCCTGTCCGGCGGCATCAACTCGCTGGCGCAGGCGACCTCCGGCGCCGGCGGCATCGGCATCGGCATAGGCTGGCTGGTGGGCTGTTTCGTGTCGCTCACCTTCGCGGTCGCCATGTCGCAGATCAGCTCGGCCTATCCGACGGCCGGCGGCCTCTATCACTGGGGCTCGATCCTCGGCAATCGCGGCACCGGCTGGGTTACCGCCTGGCTCAACCTGCTTGGCCTGATCACCGTGCTCGGCGCCATCAACGTCGGCACCTGGACTTTCTTCGTCGGCGCTTTCGGGCCGGCGCTGGGCATTGAAAACAACCTGACCACCCAGACGATCTTCCTGGTCATCATCACCGGTGCGCAGGCGCTGATCAACCATCTGGGCATCAAGCTGACGGCAAAGCTAACCGACTTTTCGGGCTATCTGATCTTCTTCGGCTCGATCCTGATCGCGGTGGTCTGCCTGCTCTCGGCCGAGACCTGGGACTTCAGCCGCCTCTTCACCTTCCACAACTACTCAGGCGATGCCGGAGGCGGCGTGTGGCCGCAGGTCTCGAACGCCTGGGTCTTCGCGCTGGGCCTCCTGCTGCCGATCTATACGATCACCGGCTATGACGCCTCGGCGCACACGTCGGAGGAAACCATCAAGGCGGCTTCTTCCGTGCCGCGCGCGATGGTCATGTCGGTCATCTGGTCGGCGCTGTTCGGCTACCTGTTCCTGGCTGCCTTCGTGTTGATGATCCCGAACATGGACGAGGCCGCCAAGCAGGGCTGGAACGTGTTCTTCTGGGCCTTCGATCAGCGCGTCGGAACCGGACTGAAGGAGTTCGTCTATCTCGTCGTGTTCCTGGCACAGCTGCTGTGCGGCCTTGCCACCGTCACGTCGGCCTCGCGCATGATCTTCGCCTTCTCGCGAGACGGCGGCCTGCCCGGCTCGGCAGCGCTTTCCAAGGTCAGCCCGACCTATCGCACGCCCGTGGCGGCGATCTGGACAGCCTCGATCCTGTCGGTGCTGTTCGTGTGGGGCTCGTCGGTGGTCTCGGTCGCCGGCACCTCGGCCTACACGATTGTGGTGTCCTGCACCGTCATCTTCTTGTTCCTCTCCTTCACCGTGCCGATCGTGCTCGGCATGATGGCCTGGGGGACGCCGAAGTGGGACAAGATGGGGCCGTGGAACATGGGCCGCGGCATCTTCATGCTGTTCGGTCTGCTCTCGATCGTGTCGATGATCCTGATCTTCGTCATCGGCATCCAGCCGCCGAACGACTGGGCGCTCTACATCACCGTCGGCTTCTTCATCCTGACGGCGGTCGTCTGGTTCGCCTTCGAGCGCAACCGCTTCCAGGGGCCGCCGCTCGGCGACATCATCGCGGCGCGCCAGGCGGCGATCAAGGCGGCAGAGCAGGCGGTCGGCGAGACCGGCCACTGATATCGAACATCATCGCCCTGGCCGGCGTCACGCCGGCCAGGGCTTCGTTTCTCCCTTTCAATCGACAAGTGTTGGAGTGCCAAAGGAATGGCCGGGAATTTCTCGTTCGATCAGTTGAAGAAAGCGGTCTCGAACGGCGAGGTCGACACGGTGCTGGCCTGCATCGTCGACATGCAGGGCCGGCTCGCGGGGAAGCGCTTCCTGGCCCAGTATTTCGTCGATTCCGCGCATGGCGAGACGCATGGCTGCAACTATCTGCTGGCCTGCGACATCGATATGGAGCCGGTGCCGGGCTACAAGGCGGCGAGCTGGTCGAAGGGTTATGGCGACTTTGTCATGAAACCCGACCTGTCGACGTTGCGGCGCGTCCCATGGCTGGAGAAGACGGCGCTGGTCATCTGCGACGTGCTCGATCATCACGACCATGAGGACCTCGCGCATTCGCCGCGCGCGATCCTGAAGAAGCAGGTCAAGCGCCTGAGCGAGCGCGGCTATATCGGCTACTTCGCCTCCGAGCTCGAATTCTACCTGTTCAGCGAAACCTATGAATCGGCGCGCAGGAAGCACTGGCAAGGGCTCGACAGCGCTTCGCCCTATATCGGCGACTACCAGATCGGCATCACCACCAAGGAAGAAGGCGTCATGCGCCGGCTCCGCAACGAGATGGAGGCAGCCGGTATCCCGATCGAAAATTCCAAGGGCGAGTGGGGTCCGGGCCAGGAAGAGATCAATGTGCGCTATGCCGAGGCGCTCGAGATGGCGGATCGCCACGTCATCCTGAAGAACGGCGCCAAGGAGATCGCCGATTCCGAAGGCAAGGCCATCTCCTTCATGGCCAAGTACAATTACGGGCTCGCCGGCAATTCCAGCCACATCCACAATTCGCTGTGGAGCGCCGACGGCGGGACGCCGCTGTTCTTCGACAAAAACGCCGAATGGACGCTGTCGAGCCTCGGCCAGCAATGGGCGGCCGGCCAGCTCAAATACGCCAAGGAGTTCACCTGGTTCCTGGCGCCGTACATCAACTCCTACAAGCGCTTCCAGGCCGGCACCTTCGCGCCGACCAAGATCATGTGGAGCGAGGACAACCGCACGGCGGGATTCCGGCTGTGCGGCGAGGGTACCAAGGGCATCCGCATGGAATGCCGCATCGGCGGCGCCGATCTCAACCCCTATCTCGCCTTCGCCGCGCTGATCGCGGCCGGTCTCGCCGGCATCGACGAGAAGCTGGAGCTGCAGAAGCCGTTTGTCGGCGACGCCTATCAGGCGTCGCAACTGCCGGAAATCCCGAAGACGCTGCGCGATGCCACCGAGACGCTGGAAGGCTCCACGATGCTGAAGCAGGCCTTCGGCGAGGAGGTGATCGAGCACTATGTCCACACCGCCCGCTGGGAGCAGTTCGAATACGACCGCCGTATCACGGATTGGGAACTGCACCGGGGGTTTGAACGCTACTAAAGCTGTAATCGACGTTGACTGAACCTAACTAAAGCTGCAGTCTTGGCTGGTTGAGTTCGGGAACGTGAGAATGGGAAAGTATTCGCCTTTGCGTTCGTATCTTATGGCTCAAACCGGCGAGCGGGTTCCGATGTCGTTCAGCGACATCGAGAAGCTGCTTGGCGAAAAGCTACCGGCGTCCAAGCAGTATCCGGCTTGGTGGAGCAATAACCCCAGCAACAATCCAATGACAAAGGAGTGGCTGGCCGCGGGGTTCCAGACTGAGTCCGTCAATATAGCGGGCGAAAATCTGGTCTTTCGGCGCGTTCAGCCAGGTTCCGGCACTGCAAAGGGGTTCGGCGAATCGGCTCAGGCCGAGATCGGCGGGACACCGACACGGCACCCGATCTTCGGCTGCATGAAGGGAACGCTTACTATCCTCCCAGAGGTCGATCTGACGGAGCCTGTCGAGCAGGATTGGGGCAAGGTCTATGAAGACTGAGAACCTTCTGTTGGACACTTGCGCAGTCATCTGGATTTCGCAGGACGAACCGATAGCCGATGCGGCGACAACGGCTATCAGCAAGGCTCCTCAGTCCGGCACGCTGAACGTATCGGTCATGACGGCATGGGAGATGGGCATGCTGGTGTCGAAGGGCAGGTTGCCGTCCACGAAGACGCCCGACCGTTGGTTCGACGAGTTCGTTGAGGCGGCGGCCGTCACAGTGGAAGGGGTGACGCCACGTATTCTCATCGCGGCCTCCTACCTCCCAGGTGTCGTTCACAGCGATCCAATGGATCGAATTCTGATAGCGACCGCGCGGGAGCGCGATTTGACTATCGTAACCCGTGACAAGGCCATTTTGGCCTATGCCGCGCATGGTCATGTCAGAGCCATCGGCTGCTGAAAGAGTCAATTTGGAGACGTCTTCTTGGATACCGTAAAACTTAAATCACCCATCGATGGCTCGATCTATGCCGAGCGGCCGGTCGCGACGGATCAGGCGATCAACGCGGCGGTAGAGCGCGCCAGGGCGGCGCAGGAGAAGTGGGCCGAGACACCGGTCGCGGAGCGCGGCAAGTACATGCTGGCCATGCTGGAAGCGCTGGTCGGCATCAGCGACGAGATCGTGCCCGAGATCGCCTGGCAGATGGGGCGGCCGGTGCGCTATGGCGGCGAGTTCGGCGGCGTCAAGGAACGCACCAGCTACATGGTCGAGATCGCGGAAGCTGCGCTGAAGCCGATCATGGCCTCCAATCCGAAGGACGGCTTTCGCCGCTATGTCAAGAAGGTGCCGCTTGGCGTCGTGCTGGTGATCGCGCCGTGGAACTATCCTTATCTCACCGCGGTCAACACGATCGTGCCGGCGCTGATGGCCGGAAGCGCGGTCATCCTCAAGCATGCGGCGCAGACGCTGCTGGTCGGCGAGCGCTTCCAGCAGGCGTTCGACAAGGCGGGCCTGCCGAAAGGCCTGTTCCAGAATCTGGTCATGAACCACGACCAGACCGAAAGGCTGCTCGGCTCGGGCAAGATCGATCATGTCAACTTCACCGGCTCGGTTGCCGGCGGCCGCGCCATCGAGAAGGCCGCGGCCGGCACCTTCATGACGCTCGGCCTCGAGCTCGGCGGCAAGGATCCGGCCTATGTCCTTCCCGACGCCAAAATGGACCATGCGGTCGCCAATTTGGTCGACGGCGCCTTCTACAATTCCGGCCAATGCTGCTGCGGCATCGAGCGCGTCTATGTGCACGAAAAGGTCTATGACGAGTTCGTCGAAGGTTTTGTCGCCGAGACCAGGAACTATGTCGTCGGCAATCCGCTGGAGCAGGCGACGACCATGGGTCCGATGGCGCAGGCACGCTTCGCCGACCTGATCCGCGAGCAGAAGGCAGAGGCGCTGCGCAAGGGCGCCAAGGCGCATATCGCCATGAAGGTGGAAAACGACAGGCCGGGCTCGCCCTATCTGGCGCCGGAAGTGCTGACCGGTGTCGACCACCAGATGAGCGTCATGCGCGAGGAAAGCTTCGGCCCGATCGTCGGCATCATGAAGGTGCGCTACGACGAGGAAGCCATCGCGCTGATGAACGACAGCCCCTATGGGCTGACGGCCTCGATCTGGACGCGCGACACCGAGCGCGCCGTGGCGATCGGCGACCGGGTCCAGACAGGCACCGTGTTCATGAACCGCTGCGACTATCTCGATCCGGCGCTGGTCTGGACCGGCGTCAAGGACACCGGCAAGGGCGCGGCGCTGTCCGCCATCGGCTACGACAACCTGACCCGGCCGAAATCCTATCACCTGCGCGAAGCGATCTGAATTCGAAAGACAATCCATGTCCAAGCTCACCTCCAAATGGAACTACCCCACCACCGTCCGCTTCGGCGCGGGGCGCATCAAGGAACTGCCGGACGCGCTGGCTGCGGCAGGCATCAAGCGCCCGCTTTTCGTGACCGACCCGGGCCTGGCGAAGCTGCCCGTCGTCGCTTCGACACTGAAGATCCTCGACGATGCCAATGTGCCTTATGGCGTCTTTTCCGAGGTGAAGCCGAACCCGGTCGAGTCCAACCTGATCGCCGGCATCGCCGTGTTCAAGAAAGGCAAGCATGACGGGGTCGTCGCTTTCGGCGGCGGCTCGGCGCTCGACCTCGGCAAGCTGATCGCCTTCCAG
The DNA here is from genome assembly GCF_003952605.1 of Mesorhizobium sp. M1A.F.Ca.IN.022.06.1.1. Taxonomy (NCBI): domain Bacteria; kingdom Pseudomonadati; phylum Pseudomonadota; class Alphaproteobacteria; order Hyphomicrobiales; family Phyllobacteriaceae; genus Mesorhizobium; species Mesorhizobium sp. M1A.F.Ca.IN.022.06.1.1. Next base: position 4,148,330 of record NZ_CP034455.1, read on the forward strand.
GCCGGGCAGGCGCGTCCGGTATGGGATTTCGAGGACATCGGCGACTGGTGGACGCGCGCCAACTCGGAGGCGATCGCGCCGATCATCGCGGTGCCGACCACGGCGGGCACCGGTTCCGAGGTCGGCCGCGCCGGCGTCATCACCAATGAAGAGACCCACACCAAGAAAGTCATTTTCCACCCCAAGCTTCTGCCGGCGATCGTGATTGCCGATCCGGAGCTGTCGGTCGGCATGCCGCCCTTCATCACGGCCGGCACCGGCATGGACGCGCTCGCCCACTGCCTCGAAGCCTATTGCGCGCCGGGCTATCATCCGATGGCCGACGGCATCGCCGTGGAAGGCATCCGGCTGGTGTTCGAGAACCTGCCCAAGGCCTTCGCCAACGGCAAGGATCTGGTCGCCCGCGCGAATATGATGAGCGCGGCCGCGATGGGCGCGGCCGCCTTCCAGAAAGGGCTGGGCGCCATCCACTCTCTGTCGCATCCGATCGGCGCGCTCTACGACACCCATCACGGCATGACCAATGCGGTGTTCATGCCCTATGTCCTCGCCTTCAACCGCGATGCGATCGAGGATCGCATCGCGCGGCTCGCCGCCTATTGCGGCATCAAGGGCGGCTTCGATGGCTTCGCAAAAGCCGTCATCAAATTGCGCAAGGAGCTCAAGGTGCCGCATGCGCTGCCCGGCCTGATCAAGGACCTCGACATGGACAAGAACCGCAAGACACTGATCGCCGACATGGCGGTGGTCGATCCGACCGCCGGCGGCAATCCGGTCAAGCTCACCAAGAAAGGGGCGCTTGCTCTGCTCGAAAATGCCATCGTAGGGTCTGTGTAAACCAATTTGCAGCGGAAAGTTGATCTGGAAACGAGGGGAAAGGAAAGGGCAACGGGCGGAATGCAAGGAGGAGAATAATTAGCCGGAAAAAGAATCGCGAAGCGATTGCTACAGCCGGTTAAAGAGAGTTTACTTTTTCGTGTTGCGGGGTGCCGCTTTCACAAAGCTTTCATCTGGCTGTCACACGAAAACGATACCGCATCGCAGGCGTCCAATGGCGTCAGTTCAACGGAGAGAACACATGTTCAAATTCACGGGGAAAGTGCTTTCCCTTTCGGCCGCGGCGCTGTTTGCGTCGACGGTGATTTCGTCCGCCGACGCGATGGACGATCTCGTCAAGGCGGCGAAAGCCGAGGGCCAGCTCACCACCATCGCGCTGCCGCACGACTGGTGCGGCTATGGCGACGTCATCGCCGGCTTCAAGGCGAAGTATCCGGAGATCACCGTCAACGAGCTCAACCCGGATGCAGGCTCCGGCGATGAGATCGAGGCGATCAAAGCGAACAAGGACAACAAGGGCCCGCAGGCACCTGACGTCATCGACGTCGGCCTGTCCTTCGGTCCGTCCGCCAAGAAGGACGGCCTGATCCAGCCTTATAAAGTCTCGACCTGGGATTCCATTCCGGACAGCGCCAAGGACGCTGACGGCTACTGGACAGCCGACTATTATGGCGTGCTCTCGTTCCAGGTGAACAAGGATCTGGTCAAAGAATCGCCGACCGACTGGGCCGACCTGCTGAAGCCTGAATTCGCCAACTCGGTTGCCCTTGCCGGCGATCCGCGCGCTTCGAACCAGGCTATCCAGGCCGTCTACGCCGCCGGCCTTGCCAGCGGCGCTGCCGCTGGCGAAGCCGCAGGCACTGCCGGGCTCGAGTTTTTCAAGAAGCTCAATGCCGCCGGCAACTTCGTGCCGGTCATCGGCAAAACCGCGACGCTCGCCCAGGGCCAGACGCCGATCCTCGTCACCTGGGACTACAACGCGCTCTCCGGTCGCGACACGCTGAAGGGCAATCCCCCCGTTGACGTCATTGTGCCGAAGACCGGCGTTGTCGCCGGCGTTTACGTGCAGGCGATCAGCGCTTACGCGCCGCATCCGAATGCGGCCAAGCTTTGGCTGGAATATCTCTACTCCGACGAAGGCCAGATCGGCTGGCTGAAGGGCTATTGCCACCCGATCCGCTTCAACGATCTCGCCAAGAACGGCAAGGTTCCGGCGGATATGCTGGCGAAGATGCCTCCGGCCGAGTCCTATGCGGCCGCGGTGTTTCCGACGCTCGATGAACAGGGCAAGGCGAAAGAAGCCATCACCAAGAACTGGGACGCCGTTGTCGGCGCAAATGTGAAGTAAGCATCAATATGGTCCGGGCGGCCCGATGGCCGCCCGGACTCCTTCCCAAAAACGGTAGCCGGCGCATGACCGATCTCTCGGTTTCCAATCAGGCAATTGCGGGCAAGGCCGCGCCCCCCGGCGAAGCGCGCGCAATGCGGCTACCGACGCAATGGCTTGGCGTAACGCCGTTCTTCGTCTTCGCCGTCATGTTCCTGATCCTGCCCACGCTCTACTTGATGCTGGGCGCCTTCCAGAACGAGGCGGGCGAGTTCACCTTCGCCAACATCGTCGCGCTTTTTTCGGCCAACATCGTTGCCGCCTACTGGATTTCGATAAAGGTCAGCCTGGCGTCATCGCTGATCGGCGCCTTCGCCGGTCTTGCCATCGCCATCGCCATCGTGCGCGGAGGCCTGCCCAACTGGATACGGTCGGGGACGCTGACGTTTTCCGGTGTCGCGTCCAATTTCGCCGGAGTGCCGCTGGCTTTCGCCTTCATCGCGACCCTAGGCCGGCTGGGCCTCGTCACCGTGCTTCTCAACACGCTGGTTGGGTTCAACATCTATGCGCATGGCTTCAACCTGCTGTCGTTCTGGGGTCTGACGATCACCTATGTCTATTTCCAGATCCCGCTGATGGTGGTCATCATCGTGCCGGCGATCGACGGACTAAAAAGGGAATGGGGCGAAGCCGCCGCCACGCTCGGCGCCACCCAGGCGCAATACTGGCGCTTGGTGGTAATCCCCGTGCTGTGGCCAAGCTTCCTCGGCACCGTGATCCTGCTCTTCGCCAATGCCTTCGGGGCGATCGCCACCGCCTATGCGCTGACCGGGTCCTCGCTCAACATCGTGCCGATCCTGCTCTACGCCCAAATCCGCGGCGACGTGCTGCACAATGCCCATCTCGGTTACGCGATCGCCTTCGGCATGATCGTCATCACCGGGCTTGCCAACATCTTCTACATCTGGTTCCGGACGCGCTCGGAGAGGTGGCTGAAATGAAATCCGGCAGGTTCTGGGCCTGGGTCGTCTTTGTCCTCGGCGCGGCGTATTTCTTCATCCCGCTGATCGCGACGATCGAGTTCTCGCTGCGCATGCGCCGCGGCGTCTATTCCCTGGACGCCTACAAGGTCGTGCTCGGCGACAGCCAGTTCCAGGCGACCTTCATGTTTTCGGCGGTCGTCGCCATCTTCACCATTCTCCTCGGCGTGCTGATCGTCGTGCCTACGGCCTACTGGATCCGCCTTCGCATGCCGCAGATCAGGCCGATCGTCGAGTTCATCACGCTGCTGCCGCTGGTGATCCCGGCCATCGTCATCGTCTTCGGCTATATCAGGATGTATGGGTCGAATTCGCCGCTGCCGTTCCTGGCAACCAATCCAGGCGCGAATGCTCTGCTGGTCATCGGCTATGCAACGCTTGCACTGCCATACATGTACCGCGCCGTCGACACCGGGCTTCGCACCATCGACGTGCGCACGTTGACGGAAGCGGCGCAGATCCTGGGTGCCGGCTGGGGCACGATTATCAGCCGCGTGATCCTGCCCAATGTGCTGATCGCGGTGCTTTCGGGCGCATTCCTGACCTTCGCCATCGTGATCGGCGAATTCACCATGGCCAGCCTGCTCAACCGGCCGGCATTCGGCCCGTATTTGCAGAATCTTGTGGCCAACCGCGCCTATGAGCCGGCGGCGCTGTCGATCATCGCGTTCGTCATAACCTGGGGCTGCATGTCGCTGATCCAGATCTTGTCCCGTTTCGCGCCGAAATCGGCGAACCGCCCCAATTGAGCGAAGTACCGACCGAAAGAAAAGCCATGGCCGAGCCGTTCCTCTCCATCCAGCATGTGCGAAAGTCCTTCGGCGCCACAACCGTGGTCGAGGATTTCAACCTCGATGTCGCGCCGGGCGAATTCGTCTCCTTCCTCGGTCCGTCCGGCTGCGGCAAGACGACGGTGTTGCGCATGGTGGCCGGCTTCGAGGAGCCCTCGGCCGGCAAGATCGTGGTTAGCGGCAAGGACATCACCAGGCTGAAGCCCAACCAGCGCAATATCGGCATGGTGTTCCAGGCCTATGCGCTGTTTCCCAACCTCACTGTGGCGCAGAATATCGGATTCGGACTGAAGGTGGCGGGCATGCCCAGGGCGGCCATCGATTCCCGTGTCGCGGAGATGCTCGACATCATCAGGCTGCCGCAGATGGCCGACCGCTATCCCTACCAGCTCTCCGGCGGCCAGCAGCAGCGCATCGCGCTGGCGCGCGCCATTGCGCCGAAGCCGAAGCTTTTGCTGCTCGACGAGCCGCTGTCGGCGCTGGACGCCAAAGTGCGCATTTCGCTGCGCGAGGAAATCCGCTCGATCCAGAAGAAGCTCGGCATAACCACCATCTTCGTGACGCATGACCAGGAAGAGGCGCTGTCGATCTCCGACCGCATCGCGGTCATGTATGGCGGCAAGGCCGAACAGGTCGGCACGCCGTTCGAGATCTACAACCGGCCGGCGACCAAGTTCGTTGCCAATTTCGTCGGCACGCTCAACGTGCTGGAAGGCAAGGTCACCGATGCCGCGTCCGGCACGGTGCGGGTCAACACGCAGGAAGTCTCGCTGAAGGGAAAGCTCAACGGGTCGAAGTCCGGCGACACGCTGTCGCTGGCGCTGCGGCCCGAAGCGATTTCGCTCGGACGCCAGCCCGGCCACGACACCAGCCTTTCGGGCGAGATCGCCGAGGTGCATTTCCTCGGCTCGGTCATCCGGGTGCGCGTCGGCATCGGCGGCAACACGGTATCGCTCGACACCTTCAACAACTCGGCGACGCCGCCGCCTGTCGTCGGCGAGAAGGCGGACATCTCGTTCTCGTCGGGCGACATGCTGGTGCTGCACTAGGGTGAATGGTGAATAGTGAATAGTGAATGGTAGTCAGCGAAGAGAGCACTTTACGTGCTCGAATTATCTCTGATGATGCCCATTCACCATTCACCATTCACCATTCACCATTCACCATTCACCATCGCTTTTTGCAGTGCCAAAGGCCTGGTTCCATCGCTACGATGAGTCATGGCGCTTTTCGAGCTCACCCTCATCCTGCTTCTGATCGCCGTCGGGCTGACGGCGTTGTCGCGATGGCTGGGGATACCTTATCCCTCCCTGCTGGCCTTGGCCGGAGTGGGGATCGCCTTTCTGCCAGGTGCGCCGACCATCGAGATCGACCCGGAACTGGCGCTTGCCCTGTTCATCGCGCCGGTGCTTCTCGATGCCGCCTATGATACGTCGCTGCGCGACCTGAAGCGCTACCGGCTGTCGCTGGTGCTGCTGGCGTTGGGCGCGGTTGTCTTCACCACCGTGGTCGTCGCCTTCGTCGGCTGGAAAATGGCCGGTCTGCCGATCGCGGCGGCGATCGCGCTCGGCGCCATCGTCGCGCCGCCGGACGCCGTGGCGGCGAGCGCCGTGCTTGGCCAGTTCAAGGTGCCGCACCGCCTCAACGTCATCCTGCAAGGGGAGAGCCTGCTCAACGACGCCACGGCACTTCTGATCTACCGCATCGCCGTTTCGGCCGCGGTCGGCTCGGTCATGCTGAGCGATGCGGTGCCGGTGATCCTTTTGTCGACGGTCGGCAGCGTCGCCGCCGGCTATCTGTTCGGCCGCCTCTCGCTGCTGACGCTGACGCGCATCGAGGATGCGGCAAGCAGCACCGTGGTGCAGTTTGCCGGAACCTTTGCCGTCTGGATCATCGCCGACAGGATCGGCCTTTCCGCGATCATCACCATCGTCGTCTATGCCATCACCATCGCGCGCACCGCGCCGCGCCAGATGTCGGCCAGACGCCGCGTCAGCACCTACTCGGTCTGGGAGTCGGCAGTGTTCGTGCTCAACGTGCTGGCTTTCGTGCTGATGGGCCTGCAGGCCCGGTCGATCGTCGGCAGGCTCTCCGGCGATGGGCAGGGCGATGAATTTGTCTTCGCCGCAACGGTGCTGGCCGTTGTCATCGTGGCACGCCTCGTCTGGGTGTTTGGCTACGTCGCGATCATACGGCGGTTCGCCCGCTTCGACAGCAAAGAGCAAAGGCGGGATGCGCCGACATTCGGGGGCGCCTTGCTTGTCGGCTGGTGCGGCATGCGTGGGCTGGTGAGCCTGGTGGTGGCCATTGCACTGCCGGCCAATTTCCCTGGCCGGGACCCGATCGTGCTTGCCGCCTTCGCGGTCGTGCTCGGCACGCTGGTGCTGCAAGGCATGAGCTTGAAGCCGCTGCTGCGCTGGCTCAATTTCGAAGAGGATACGACGATAGATCGCGAAGTGGCGCAGGCACGCGTTGCCATCATGGAAGCCGCGCTCGACGTCCTGAGCCGCAAGACGTCTGCCGCTGCGGACGTCGTGCGCGAGCAGTACGAGGCCCAACGAAAGATCGCCGAGAATCCTGAGGATGCGCAGGCGGCCACCGAATACGACCGGCTGCGCCTCTATGCCATCAAGCGGCAGCGCGATAGGCTCGAAGAATTGCGCCGCGACGGTACGATCGGCGACGAAGCCTATCACCGTCTGGAAGAAGAAATCGACTGGTCCGAGCTGGCAGCATCGTCGGCGGGGCGGTTCCAGTCGCTCACGACCTAGACGATGCCGGGGTCGGCGGTCATGACTGGACCATTCCGCATGTCGATGGCGTCCATTGCAACGCGATGGCCGAGGCGCTAGTGCCGTGGCCGGATATTCAGCCGGTTAATCGATGAAGCTGGTCAGCTACAACATCCAGTACGGCTACGGCAGCGACGGCCGCTACGATCTGGCGCGCGCCACGCGCCTCGTCGACGGTGCCGACATCATCGCCCTGCAGGAAGTGGAGCGGCACTGGCAGCGCAGCAACGGCGACGACCAGCCGAAAATCCTGTCCAGGCTGCTGCCCGACTATCACTGGGTCTACGGTCCGGCCTTCGACATGGACGCCAGCGAAAAGCGTGATGGGCGCATCGTCAACCGCCGCAGGCAGTTCGGCACGATGCTTCTGTCGAAGCTGCCGATCGTCTGGTCGCGGCTGCATGCGCTGCCGCTGCGCCGCACGCTCAAGCCCCTCAACACGCGCACCGCCGCACTGGAGTGCATGATCCGGACGCCGGCGGGATCCGTGCGGGTCTTCTCGCTGCATCTTGCCCATATCGCGGCCGAAGAGCGGCTGGAGCAGATCGACTATCTGCTCGCCGAACAGCGCCGCGCGCCGTCCGATGGCGGTCCCTGGAGCGGCGCCGATGACGAGCCGCAGCGCAACTGGGCGAATGGCGAGCCGGAGCCGGAAAACCCGCTGGCGGCGATCTGGCTCGGCGATTTCAACATGGAGCCGGGAAGTGCGGAATACCGGCGCATCGTCGGCAGCACGCCCTATCATCGCGGCGCCGTCTATATCGACGGGTTCGTCGATGCCGCAGCCGTCGCCGCCAAGCCGGTGGCGGACTTCCACACGCATGAAAAGATCATCGAGGGCAAGCTGGCGAAACGCCGGCTCGATCATTGCTTCGTTGGCGGCGTGCTGGCCGGGCGGGTGCGTTCCGTGAGCGCCGATATCGGCGAAGTGGCCTCCGACCATTTCCCGCTCAGGGTCGATATCGATCTGGAAACCCCAGGCATCGCCGCTAGGCTTGCAGGCGGGTGAGGCGGGCATGACGCTTTTCGTCTTCCTCGCGGTGCTGTCGGCGGCCGCCATGCACGCGATCTGGAACGCGCTGGTCAAGGTGCACCTCGACCGCTTCCTGTCGATCACCTTGATGACGCTCGGCATGGGGGCTGCGGCGCTGCTGGCGCTGCCTTTCGTTGAAGTGCCGAAAGCCGAGGTCTGGCCATTCATCCTCGCCTCGGTCTTCTTCCATATGGGCTACCGGACGTTTCTGATCGGCGCTTACAAGGCCGGCGATTTCGCTCAGACCTATCCGCTGGCGCGCGGTACCGCGCCGCTGCTCTCCGCGCTCGGCGGCATCGTTCTGCTCGGAGAGATACCGGCGCCACTCTCCATCTTCGGCATCGTGCTTCTGTCGGCAGGCACGCTGGTCATGTCGTTTCGCGGCGGTGTGCATCTTGAACGGTTCAATCTGCGCGCCGTCAGCTTCGCGCTCGGCACATCGATCTTCATTGCCAGCTACACGCTGTCGGACGGCAGCGGCGCGCGGCTGGCGGCAACCGCGCAAAGCTATGCGGCCTGGCTGTTCGTCTGCGACGCCCTCTGGGCGCTGGTGCTGTGCATCGCCTTTCGCGGGCCGCAGTCGCTGCCCCTGCTGGCGCGGGACTGGAAGGCGGGCCTCTTCACCGGCGTGCTGAGCGGCGCCGCCTACTGGATCGTGATGTGGGCGATGACCAAGGCGCCGATCGCCTCGGTCGCGTCGCTGCGCGAGACCTCGATCCTGTTCGCCATGCTGATCTCGGTGCTGGCGCTGGGCGAGAAGATGACGGCATGGCGCGCCGCCGCGGCGCTGGGCATCGTCGCGGGCGTGGTGGCGCTCAGACTGGGCTGACTTCCCGGTCGATCACGGTCATGACCTCGCCACGCTTCTCGGGGCTGAACCGGATGACGACGATGATGCAGACGGCGACCACGCCGGCAAACAATGCCAGCGCATAGCCATAGCTGCCTCCCGGCGCTTCGGCGATGCCGGCCTGATATGGGCCGCCATAGGAGGCCGCCAGATTGCCGGCCTGGTAGATGAAGCCAGGCAAGGTCGCCCGTACAGAGCCCGGCGATAGCTCGTTGAGATGCACCGGAATGACGCCCCAGGCGCCTTGCACCGCCACCTGCATGATGAAGGCGCCGAGCGCCAGCATGAACGGCGTCGTCGTATAGGCCCAGAGCGGAATAGCCGGCAGAGCAATGACGCAGGCGAGCGTGATGGCGTTTACACGGCCGATTTTTTCCGACAGCGCGCCGAACGCCAAGCCGCCGACAATGGCGCCGATATTGGCGACGATGGTGATCCAGCTCACCGTGTGCGGATCGAAGCCATGCTGCTTCTTCAGGAAGGTCGGGTACAAGTCCTGCGTGCCATGGCTGAAGAAGTTGAAGAACATCATCAGCACCACGGCATAGAGCGCGATGCCCCAGTGCTTCTGCAGCGTTACGAGAAGACCCGGCCGCGCCTGCGCCCGGCCTGAGACGAAGGCGGGCGATTCCGGCACGTGCGAGCGGATGAAGAGCACGATCAGCGCCGGTACGAAGCTCAGCAGGAACATGGCGCGCCAGCCGAAGGTGAAATCGCCGATCGTCTGGCCGTAGAGCAGCCCATAGACAACTGCCGCCAGCAGATATCCCGCCGGATAGCCGCATTGCAGTATGCCCGAAACCATGCCGCGGGCGCTGGGCGGAATGGATTCCATGGCGAGCGAGCTGCCAAGGCCCCACTCGCCGCCCATCGCGATGCCGAACAGCGCCCGAAGGGCCAGGAATATGCCGAGATTGGGCGAGAAGGCGGCCAGCGCCCCGATCACCGAATAGCTGACGATGTTGAGCATCAGCAGCGGTTTGCGCCCATGTCTGTCGGCCAGCATGCCGAACAGGAACGCGCCGATGAATCGCGTGGCCAAGGTCAAGAACAGCGCCTTGGAGACCGCCGGGACATCGGTGTGGAATTCAGCGGCGATATCGGTGAGCAGGAATGTCAGAAGGAAGAAATCAAAAGCGTCGAGCGTCCAGCCCAGGAAAGATGCGACGACGGTTTTCTTCTGCTCCGAGGTGAGACTCAAATCGCTGCTCCTTTGCATCCGCGAAAGGAACGATATGTCCCATGCGGTGCAAAAGAGAACGGGTCATTTGCCGGTTTCCGATCAACCGGCGGTCACATTTCCGTAAACTCCAAGTCGAGGACCATCAGCCCGTCGGTGCCCCCTTCGAGCGCGGCTACCAGGCGAGCGCCGGCGCGCTGATGCGCCTCGTGCGCCAAATAGGCGTCGCGGGCGGCAGCATCGCGGAAATCGATGGTAAAGCCATGGCCGAAACCGCGCGCGAACGGCTCCGGGCTGACATTGGCGCTGAAATGAACCTTGCCCATGCCGTCGATGGCCGGGCGCAGCGCTTCGAGATCGGCGTGAATCGCGGCGCGCTCGGCGGCGGAGGTGCCGTCGCCGAAGCGGACAAAGACGCAGTGGCGGATCATTGTTCTTCCCTCAAGCCGCCTTATTGCCCTTGAACACGGCCGGCGGCAGCGGCTCGCGTCCGAGGATCAGATCGGCGCCCTTCTCGCCGACCATGATGGTCGGCGCATTGGTGTTGGAGGAGGGGACACGCGGCATCACCGACGCGTCGCAGACCCGCAGGCCGTCGATGCCGCGCAGCCTGAGATCGGGCGTCACCACAGCCATCGCATCATGTCCCATGCGGCAGGTGCCGACGGGATGGTGATCGGTCTTGGACGCGCGGCAGGCATAGTCGAAGAGGTCGGCGTCGCTTTGCAGCGCAGGGCCGGGCAGCACCTCGCGCAGCACAAAAGGCTGCAGCGCCTTCTGCCGCATGATCTCCCGCGCCAGCCGCAGTCCCTTGATCGACATGTCGCGATCGTAGGAATCGGACCAGTAGTTCGGGTCGATCAGCGGATGATCGGCGGGATCGGCGCTCTTCAATCGCACGGTGCCGCGCGAGCGCGGGCGCAGGAAGGCGGAGTTCAGCGTCACGCCGGGATTGTTCAGCTTCTCGACCCCAGCCTCGATGCCGGAGCCGAGACCGAGATGGAACTGGATGTCGGGCGAGGCGGCGGTCGGATCGGCGTACCAGAAGCCGCCGGTCTCGAACAGGCTGGATGCGACAGGGCCCTTCTTCAAAAGCACGTATTGCAGGCCGGCCCACATCGTGCGGTGCAGCTTAGCATAGTTGTCATAGGTGTGGTCGCCGGTGCATTCGGCGATCACGAACAGGTCGAGATGGTCCTGCATGTTGGAGCCGACGCCGGGCAGGTCATGGACCGGCGTGACGCCGACCGACTTCAGATGATCGGCCGGGCCAATGCCGGATTGCATCAAGAGCTTTGGCGAGCCGATGGCGCCGGAGGAGATGATCACCTCGCGTTCCGCGCGCAGGATCGTCTTCTCTCCGCCCGGCTTGTCGACGATCTCGACGCCGATGGCGCGGCCTTTCTCGACGACGACGCGGGTGACGAGTACATCGGTCCTGACCGTCAGGTTCTTGCGGGCGCGGATAGGCTTCAGATAGGCGACCGAGGCGGAGGAGCGCCGCGCGTCCTTCTGGGTGAGCTGGTAATAGCCGACGCCTTCCTGGCTGGCGCCGTTGAAATCCGGATTGAAGGGGATTCCCATCTCCTGGCCGGCGCGGAAATAGGCCTCGCAGATCGGCAGCGGCGAGATCGGGTTGGAAACGCCGAGCGGCCCCTGGTCGCCGTGATAATCGTTGGCGAAGCGCTGGTTGTTCTCGGCGCGCTTGAAATAGGGCAGCACATCGCGATAGCCCCAGCCGGCCAAGCCCTCTTCCTTCTCCCAGGCGTCATAGTCGCGGGCGTTGCCGCGCGTGTAGATCTGGGCGTTGATCGACGAGCCGCCGCCGACAACCTTGGCTTGGGTGTACCAGAAGACGCGGTCCTTCATGTGCTTCTGCGGCACCGTCGACCAGCCCCAGGAAGCGATGCCCTTGGTCATCTTGGCGAAGCCTGCCGGCATGTGGATCAGCGGGTGCCAATCCTTCCCGCCGGCTTCGAGCAGCAGCACCGAATTGGTCGGCTCCTCGCTCAGTCGGTTGGCCAGCACGCAACCGGCCGGTCCGGCGCCAACGATGATGTAGTCAGCCATGGTTCCACTCACTCACAGACGAGGCACGGAGAGCGCGCCGTCGACATCGATGACCGATCCGGTTGCAAAGCCGAATTTTCCGCTGGCAAGTGCGGCCACCACAGCGCCGATATCGGCGCCCTCGCCCCAGCGGTTGGCCGGCACCAACCCGCCTTCTATCAGTGCGTCATATTTGGCGGATACGCCTGCCGTCATGTCGGTGCGGATGATGCCCGGCCGCACCTCGAACACCCCGATGTTTTCCGCGGCGAGCCGCAGCGCCAGGTTCTTCACCCACATCGAAAGCCCTGCCTTTGAGATGCAGTAGTCGGCGCGCTCCGGCGAGGCCATTGTGGCGCTGACCGAGGTGATGGTGACGATCGACCTCGCAAAGCTGGCGGGTGTCGCCAGCATCGCCTTGGCGACGGCCTGGCTGAGGAACACCGTGCCGCGCAGATTGATATTTAGCGCGTGGTCGAAATTATCAGGCTTCAATTCCAGAAGGTCGCCGCGCACGACGGCGCCTATGCCGGCGTTGTTGACGAGGCAATCGATGCTGCCGAAGGCGTCCACCGCCGCCGCGACCAGTTTTGGATGGCCAGCGAGATCAGCGATGTCACAGCTGGCATAGGCGAATTTCGCGCCGCGCGCGGCGATGCTTTCGGCAAGTCCATCGGCCGGCTTGTCCGCAAGGTCGGCAACAAGAATATCGAAGCCGGCATCGGCCAGCGCCTCGGCGCAGGCAAGGCCGATGCCGCGCGCGCCGCCGGTGACGATGGCTGCCGGGCGGGTCATGCCGCGAACTCCGTCTTGCGGATATGGTCTGCCACGCGCAGCGCCTGGGCTGCGATCGACAGCGCCGGATTGACCGCCGCCGAGGTCGGCAGGAAGCCGGCGTCCACGACGAACAGGTTCTTATGGTCGTAAGCACGACAGAACGTATCGAGTGGCGCCGTCGCGGGGTCGTTGCCCATCCGCACGGTGCCGCACTGGTGCGAGGGCGTGCGCTTGTCGAACGGGCGCGACAGCACGATCGGGTAACCGCAGGCGCGGAAGTTTTCGCGCATCACCGTGGTCAGGCCTTCCAGCGACTGCATGTTGGAGCGCCGCCACTGCATGACGATCTCCTTGCCGTCGACCAGGATGCGGCTTTCAGGATCGGGCAGGTCCTCGCACATCAGGTACCAGTCGACGGCGTGGCCGGCCATGAAATCGAGCGCGAATCTTGGCGCCAGCTTCACATTGGCCCGCAGCATGTTGCCGTCGATCTTGCCGAGCAGTTGCACATTGCCCAGCGGCTTGCCGCCCTTGCCGCCCGACAGATAATAGTCGTTGAGCATCAGCGTCTTCTGGTAGACGGCGTCGTTGCGGCGGCGCGGGTCGATCGCCAGCATCGCGCTCGAATTGTGGTTCATGAAATTGCGGCCGACCTGGTCGGAACTGTTGGCGAGGCCTTTGCCGTTTGTCGAGGGCGAGCGCAGCAGGATGACGGCGGAGTTGATCGCGCCGGCCGATAGGATGACCAGCTTCGGCGAGAGCGTCCTTTGCGCGCCGTTCTGCGTGTAATGAATGGCGGCAATCGATTTGCCGTCCGGCGAGGCCTCGAGCCAGTCGACATGGGCGCCGGTTTCGAGCTTGATGTTCTTGTCATTGAGCGCCGCCGCCAGAGGCCCGGTCTGGGCGTCGACCTTGCCTTGCCCGGTGTTCGGAAAAGCATCCCAGCCGGTCTTGCCCTCCTTCAGCCAGGCTTCGATGTCGACGCCGAGCGGCAGCGAGGCAGGATGCAGGCCGAGGCCTTTGAGCTCGGCGCGAGCACGCGCGATCGAAGGTTCGTCGGGCACCGGCTTGAAGGCATAAGGAATCGAATGGAACGGCTCGGTCGGATCCTCGCCGAGCGCGCCGCGCACGCGGAAAAGCTGCTCGGCCTTCGAATACCAGGGTTCGAACTCGTCATAGGAAAACGGCCAGGCCGGCGAGACACCGCCGAAATGCTCCAGCTCGGAGAAATCCTCCTTGCGGTAGCGGATCAGCACCGCGCCGAAAAATTTCGAGTTGCCGCCGACATAATAGTAATTGCCGGGGTTGAACGCGGCGCCGCCGGCCTCGCGCCACATCTCCTTCGGCCGGTAATGCCCGTCGACGAAGATCGAGCGCGTCGAGCGCGCATGCGGCGTCGCGGGCAGCGGTTCACCGCGTTCCAGGATCAGGATCGAGGCGCCGCTGCCGGCCAAGCCGGAGGCGATCGTGGCGCCGCCGATGCCGGAGCCGATGATGACGATATCCGGATTTGTCATGGTCTAAAGCGCGTCGTGTTTGAACTGACCGGGACCACGCGCTTTAGATCTTTGTCTTGACGCATGTCGCTGCCCCAAAACCGGATCCACTTTTGGGCGACATGCATCAGAGAATGCGCTTCTCGGTCGCCGGATCGAAGAACACCGCCTTGCTGAGATTGAAGGCCAGCGGCGTGCTGGTGCCGGGCTGGATCCTGGCGTCGGCGCGCAGCCGCGCCACCACGCCCTTGCCGCCGAGATTGGTGACGGCGAACGTGTCCGATCCCGCCGGCTCGACCACTTCGATGTGGCAGTCGGCGGTGGCGATTTCGGATCCGTTGCGCTCGGCGCCTTCTGGATCGGTCAGCGCTTCCGGGCGCACGCCGAAGATGACCGGCTTGTCCTTGAAGGCCGCAAGGCCGGTCGGCGCGCCGGGCAGCGACAGCGTGATCGGTTGGCGGGCCTCACGATCGAGAACAACGGAAAGCCCGCTGCCATTGGCGCCGATCTTGGCCGGGATCAGGTTCATCGCGGGCGAGCCCATGAAATCGGCGACGAAGATATTGGTGGGGTTGTTGTAGACTTCGGCCGGCGTGCCGAACTGCTGTACCTCGCCGTCGCGCATCACGGCGATCTTGGTCGCCAGCGTCATCGCCTCGATCTGGTCGTGGGTGACATAGACGATCGTGGTGCCGGTCGTGGCGTGCAGGCGCTTGATCTCGATGCGCATGTCGACGCGCAGCTTGGCGTCGAGGTTGGAAAGCGGCTCGTCAAACAGGAAGAGTTTCGGGTCGCGCACCAGCGCCCGGCCCATGGCGACGCGCTGGCGCTGGCCGCCGGAAAGCTGGCTGGGCTTGCGGTTGAGCAGGTGACCGATCTGCAGTATCTTTGCCACCTTGTCGATCGCCGCCTGGCGCTCCGCCGCCGGCACGCCGCGCATCTCCATGCCGAAGGCGATGTTTCCGGCAACCGTCATGTTCGGATAGAGCGCGTAGCTCTGGAAGACCATGGCGATGTCGCGCTTCGAGGGATGCAGATCGTTGATCGCTCGGCCGTCGACGCGGATCTGGCCCTCGGTGATGGTTTCCAGCCCGGCAATGGTGTTGAGCAGGGTGGACTTGCCGCAGCCGGACGGGCCGACCAGCACCAGGAAGCCGCCCTTTTCGAGCTCGACATCGATGCCCTTCAGGATCTCGACATTCCCGAAGCGCTTCTTCAGCCCATCAATTTCCAGAAAAGCCATGGTCGTTCCTTCAGAAAATAGGGTCAGCCCTTGACCGCGCCGGCCATCAGCCCGCGCACGAAATAGCGGCCGGCGACGACATAGACGATCAGGGTGGGGAGCGCGGCAATCATCGCCGCCGCCATGTTGACGTTGTATTCGACGACGCCGGTCGAGGTGTTGACGACATTGTTGAGCGCCACCGTCATCGGCATCACGTCGCCGGTGCCGGCGTAAGCGGAAGCGAACAGGAAGTCGTTCCAGATGTTGGTGAACTGGTAGATGACGGTGACGACGAAGATCGGCATCGAGTTGGGCAGCATGATGCGACGGAAAATCTGGAAGAAGGAGGCGCCGTCGACCTGCGCCGCCTTCACCAGTTCGGTCGGGAAGGCCTCGTAATAGTTGCGGAAGAACAGGGTGGTGAAGCCGAGGCCGTAGACCACATGGACGAAGACCAGGTTGACCGTCGAGTTGCCGAGGCCGAAGTTGAACCCCGTCGCGTTCTGCAGGCTGGCGCCGAAGCGGCCGATGCTGCCGAGGATGGTCGCCATCGGCAAGAGTACCGACTGGAACGGAATGAAGCAGGCGAACAGCATCATCGCGAAGACCAGCGTATGGCCGCGGAAGCGCCATTTGGTCAGCACATAGCCGTTGAGCGCGCCGAGCAGCGTCGAGATCAGCACCGCCGGCACCACCATCTTGATGGAGTTCCAGAAGTAGCCCTTGATCCCGGCGCAGGTGAGACCGACGCAGGTTTCGCCCCAGGCCTTGAACCATGGCGCGATGGTCGGCGACTGCGGCAGCGCCAGCATGTTGCCGTTCTGGATCTCGTCCATGGTCTTGAACGAGGTGACCAGCATGACGAAGAGCGGCATCAGGTAGAACAGCGCGAACAGCGCAAGCAGTCCGTAGATGACGATGCGGTTGATTGTCCTGGCGCTGACGCCGCTCGATGCCTGGCTGGCCGGTGAGGTGACGGCGCTCATCGCGGCTTCTCCCTGAGCTCGGAATAGAGATAAGGCACGATGATCGCGGTCAGCGTCATCAGCATGATCACCGCGCTCGCCGAGCCCACCGCCATCTCGTTGCGCTTGAAGGTGAACTCATACATGAAGTTGGAGGGCAGCCAGGCCGAACCGCCCGGTCCGCCGCTGGTCAGCGCCACGACAAGGTCATAGGACTTGATGGCCAGATGCGCGAGCACGATGAAGGCCGACAGGAACACCGGCCTGAGCAGCGGAATGACGATGCGGCGGTAGAGCTGGAACGTGGTTGCGCCGTCGATCTGCGCGGCCTTCATGATCTCACCGTCGATGCCGCGAAGCCCGGCCAGGAACATCGCCATGATGAAGCCGGAAGCCTGCCAGACGCCGGCGATCACCACCGTGTAGATGACGAAATCCTTGTTCTTGATCCAGTCGAAATGGAAGCTCGTCCAGCCCCATTGGTGTAGCGTCTGCTCGAGACCGAGGCCGGGGTCGAGGAACCATTTCCAGGCGACGCCGGTGACGATGAAGGAGAGCGCCATCGGATAGAGATAGATCGGCCGCAGCATGCCTTCGCCGCGGATCTTCTGGTCGAGCAGGATGGCCAGGAACAGGCCGAGCGCCAGGCAGATCAGGATGTAGAGGAAGCCGAAAATGCCCATGTTGGTGATCGAGGTGTACCAGCTCGACGGCGGGTCGCTCTCGAAGGTCCAGCGCCACAGCCGCTGATAGGCGCGGGCGCCGGTGATGTCGTAGGATGGGAAGGTCTTGGAGTTGGTGAACGACAGATAGATCGTCCACAGGATGAAGCCATAGACGAAGACGATCGTCGCCGCGAAGCTCGGCGCCAGGACGATCTTCGGCAACAGGTCCTGCAATCGCGAGCGGACGGAGGCGCCAGGACGGGCGTCATGTTCCGGCGTCAGCTTGATTTGGGTTTCGGCGACTGTGCTCATCGGCTCATCCAGTACCGGTTATTGGGGACCAGCCAGCGTGCGGCGCACACCAGGCAGCAATCCCGTATATCGTCTCGACAGGAGACCTCCCCCGCCGGAGCGGGGGAGACTCGAGTGGTTTTGTTTTATGCAATTCCGAACGGAAAACCGCTATGCACTTTTCCTGGAATTGCTCCAGCAAAACGCCTTACTTGGCGTCGTCGATCGCCTTGACCAATTCGGTCACGGCTTCGTCCGAGGTCTTGATCTGGCCATGGACGAACTTCGAGATGACGTCCTTGTAGGCGTTGGCGACAGCCGGGGGCGCGCCGTAGCCCTGGGCCAACGAGCCGAACAGCTTGCCGCCTTCGTTAGCCGCCTTAAGGTCGGCGATGCCCTTCTTGCCGCAAGCATCGAAGTCGGTGTCCGGCACGTCGGTGCGGGCGGGGACCGAGCCCTTCACGACGTTGAAAGCCGACTGGAAGCTCTTCGACAGGGTGGCGGTGGCCAGAGCGACCTGGGCGGCCTTGCGGTCGTCCGGAACGTTGAACATGCCGAACATGTCGGAGTTGTAGATCACCGAGCCGTCGGTGCCCGGGAAGCGGTAGCAGAGGAAGTCCGTGCCCGGCGTCTTGTTGGCGGCGTGGAATTCGCCCTTGGCCCAGTCGCCCATGACCTGAACTAGCGCATCGCCCTTGATGACCATGGCGGTGGCGAGGTTCCAGTCGCGGCCCGAGAAGTTCGGGTCGACATAGGTGACGAGCTTGGCGAGGTTGTCGAACGACTTCTTCATCGTGTCGGACTTGAGCGACTCCTCATCGAGGTCGTTCATCGCCTTCTTGTAGAATTCCGGTCCGCCGGTCGACAGCACGACGGAGTCGAACATGGTCGCTTCCTGCCAGTTCTGGCCGCCGAGCGCCAGCGGGATGACGCCAGCGGCCTTGGCCTTGTCGAGCAGGGCGATGAAGTCGTCGAAGGTCTTCGGCTCGGTGCCGCCGATCTTGTCCATCACGGCCTTGTTGATCCACAGCCAGTTGACCGAGTGGACGTTGACCGGAGCCGCGACCCACTTGCCGTCATAGACGGAGAACTTCTGCAGGGCGGCCGGAACGCTCTTGTCCCAGCCTTCCTTCTTGGCGGTCTCGGTGAGGTCGCCCATGACGCCAGCAGCGGCATAGTCGAGCACGGTGTAGCCCAGCATCTGCGAGGCAGTCGGATAGTTGCCGGCCGCGACCATCGCCTTCAGAGCGGTCATGGCGGCGTCGCCGCCGCCGCCGGCCACCGGCACGTCCTTCCAGGCATAGCCTTCCTTGGCCAGATCCTGCTTCAGCACGTTCAGAGCAGCCGCTTCGCCGCCCGACGTCCACCAATGCAGCATCTGCACTTCCTTGACGTCCGCGGCATGCGCCGAGAACGCAAAGCTCGTCGCAAGAGCCGTTCCGATAAGCAGTTTGCGCAACATGTACTACCTCCCTTGTTGCATTCACATAACCGGCGGGGTGACCGCCGGGGTCTCCCAACTCAGCCGAGCCACCATCCGGTGCGCTGGCCGCGATGAAACTGGATTGTCTTTTCCTCGGTATAGTCCTCGACGGCGCGTTTGCCGAGTTCGCGTCCGAGACCGGATTGCTTGTAGCCGCCGAAGGGCAGTTCGGGATAACCCTCCATGAACGTATTCACCCAAACCGTCCCCGAACGCACACCGCGCGCCACCGACATACATGTGTCGATGCTGGCGCTCCACACTCCCGCAGACAGACCATAGGGCGTGTTGTTGGCGATGTGCAATGCCCTTTCAATCGTTTCAAAAGTGAGCACGGACAGCACCGGCCCGAAGACTTCCTCGCGCGCGATTTCCATGTCCTCGGTAACGTTGCGGACAATGGTCGGATCGAGATACTGGCCGGCGTTGGAGGCGAGCTGTCCGCCGCCGCTGAAGACGCTGCCGCCGCCGGTTTTGGCCGCCTTCACATATCCGGCTACCTTCGCCATATGGTCGGCCGAGATCATCGCGCCGACCTTGGTGCGGTCGTCAAGCGGATCGCCGACTTTCACCCTCTCGGCCAGCGCCTTGACTGCGCCGAGAAAGTCGTCCGCGATCGCCTCATGCACGATCAGCCGACTGCCGGCATTGCAGCATTCGCCGGCGTTGAAGAAGCCGCCGAAGACTGCGGCATCCGCCGCTGCTTCGAGATCGGCGTCGGGAAAGACGATCTGGCCGTTCTTGCCGCCGAGCTCCATCGACACCTTCTTCAGCGAACTGGACGCCGCCGCCATGGTCATCTTGCCGACGCGGGTCGAGCCGGTGAAGGACACCATCTCAACCAGCGGATGGCTGACCATTGGCGCGCCGACATCGCTACCCAGGCCAGCGAGGATGTTGACGACACCCGTCGGCAGGCCGGCCTGCAGCAGGATATCGCCGAGCACGAAGGTCGACGCCGAGGTCATCTCGCTCGGCTTGACCACGGCAGTGCAGCCGGCGGCGAGCGCGAAGGGCAGTTTCTGGCTGACGATCAGGAAGGGAAAATTCCACGGCGTGATGATCGAGACGACGCCGATCGGCTCGCGCAGCACCACGCCCAGCATGTCATCGCCGAGATTGGCATAGCTCTCGCCATGGAGCGTGCGAGCAAGCGAAGCGGCATAGCGCCAGATGTCGACGGCGCCGCCGATCTCGCCGCGCGCCTGTGCGATCGGCTTGCCGGATTCCAACGCGTCGAGCCTGGCAATCTCTTCCAGTCGGCCCTCGATCAGATCGGCCGCTTTGAGCAGCACCGCGGCGCGTTCCGACGCCTTCATGCGCGGCCATGCGCCGGCCTCGAAGGCCTTGTGAGCTGCCTGCACCGCAGCGTCGACTTCCGCAGCACCCGCCTGCGCATAGCGTGAAACCGCAAAACCGTGGCCGGGACTGTTGCGTTCGATCGTGCGGCCGTCCCGGGCATCGACATGTTTGCCGTCGATCAGAAGCTTGTAGCTCTTCGGCGCCTGAGACGCTTCGACCGGCATGGAAATGTTAAGCGGTGCGTTCATCGTATCTTCTCTAGGATCTCGAAAAGTCCGGCTTGTGCCTGGCCTTGAAGGCGCCGACACCGGCCTTGAGGTCGCCGGTGAGCGCAATGAAGCCGCTGGCCAGCGCTTCCGTGGCGGCGGCGTCTTCCTCGCCTTCGGCAATGCCGATCATCAGCTTGGCGGCCTCGGTTGCGAGCGGACCACGCTCGGCGATCTTTTCTCCCCAGGCTTTTGCTTCATCCAAGGCCTTGCCGGTTTCGACGACGCGGTCGACGACGCCGAGGGCGAGCGCCTCGTTCGCCAGAAAAATCTCGCCGCCAAGCGCCATGCGCCGCACGATCTGTGCACCGAAGCGGCGCACAGCGCGCTGCGTACCAGACCAGCCGGGCACGACGCCGATCGAGGTCTCGGGAAAGCCGAGCTTGATCTGGGTTTCGGCGACGCGAAAATCGCAGGCGGCGGCCAATTCCAAGCCGCCGCCCAGCGCATGGCCGGACAGCACGGCGATTGTCGGTTGCCGAAGCCGCGCCAGCCGGTCGAAGACACGATGGCCGTAGCGCACCCATTGAACCTGGAAATCGGCGGCGCTTAATTGTGCCCAGGCCTCGACGTCGCCGCCGGCGCAGAAACCCTTGCCTTCGCCGCTGATGAGCACGACACGGACACCCTCGGCCAGTTCGGCCTTGTCGAGTGCGGCTTCGAGCGCGCGCAGCATCGGAATGTCGAGCGCGTTGAACTTTTCCGGCCGCCTGAGCGTCACGGTACCGATCACGCCATCCTGCTCGAAGGTGACGAGGCGCTCAGCCATGCGCGCCTCCAAGCGAAGCGCCGCCGTTGAGCGACAGGCCGATCGGCCGATCTTGATAGAGCGAGGCCGGCGTGAACTTGAGGTCGTTTGCGACGGAGAGCGGAGTGTCGGCCTGCGCCAGCACATCGCGTTCGAGATCGATGCCGGGCGCCAGCTCGGTCACCATCAGCCCGGCCTGGGTCAGCTTCATCACACAGCGTTCGGTGACATAGGTGATGTCCTGGCCTTGCGCGACCGCGCGCTTGCCGGAGAAGGAGATGTGCTCGACCTCCTCGACGATCTTTTTCACCTTGCCTTCCTGGTCGATGCGGAGGGCGCCGTTCGCCAGCGAAAGCTTGGCGCCAGCATTGAAGAAGCCGGAGAAGACGATCTTCTTCGCCCGCGCGGTGATATCGACGAAGCCGCCGGCGCCGGCCGTCACATGCGGTCTCGCCGAAAGCTTCGACACGTTGACCGAGCCGTGGCGGTCGATCTGCAGGAAGGACAGGAGCGAGGCGTCAAAGCCGCCGGCCTGGAAATAGATGAACTGGTGCGGCGAGGGCATGATCGCCTCGGCATTCGAGGCGCAGCCGAACTTGAAGTCGAGCAGCGGCACGCCGCCGACCGCGCCCTGCTCGATCACCCAGGTGACCTTGCCGTGCTGGCCTTCCTCGAGAAGAATGCGCGGCACGTTGGCGGAGATGCCGAAGCCGATATTGACGGCCATGCCGTCGCGCAACTCCATGGCGACGCGGCGCGCGATCACCTTCTGGATGTTCATCTCCGGGGTGCGGAAGGTGGAGAGCGGCCGGAAGATCTCGCCCGAGATCGCCGGGTCGTAAGCCGTCTGCGTCGTCTGCAGCTGATCGGGCGCGACCACGATATGGTCGACCAAGACGCCGGGCACGCGCACATCGTGCGGCTTGAGGGTTCCGTTCTCGACGATGCGCTTAACCTGCGCAATGACGATGCCGCCATTGTTGCGGGCAGCCAATGCCTGTTCGAGACCGCCGAGATAGGCGCCCTCATGCTCGTAGGTGAGATTGCCGCGCTCGTCGGCGGAGGTGGCGCGGATGATCGAGACGTTGGGGACAATGGCGCGGAAGTAGAGCCACTCCTCGCCATCGAACGGTTGCACCGAAACGATCGGCTCTCTGGCGGCGGCATTCATGGCGCAGCCCTGGTGGCGCGGGTCGGCGAAGGTGTCGAGGCCGACCTTGGTTAGCACGCCGGGACGCTTGGCGGCCGCCTCGCGATGCATGTCGAACAGGATGCCCGAGGGCACGTTGTAAGCCGCGACCGAGTTGTCGCCGATCATCTGCCAGATCCGCGGCGGCTCGGCGGAGGAGGGGCCGGATGGATAGGAGCCGCAGAGCGTGCGCTTGAGCAGGCCAGGCTTGGCGAGATGGTCGATGCCCTTGATGCCGTACATGTCGCCGGCGGCGATCGGGTGCAGCGTGGTGATCGCTCTCGGATGCCCTTCCGCATCGAAGCGCTCGCCGATCGCGGCGAGCACGGCGTCGGGGCAGCCGAGGCCGCTCGAGGACGACACCGAGACAACCATGCCGTCCTTGATCAGGCTGGCGGCATGCGCTGCCGTGACGAGCTTGCTCACGCGAGGCTCCCGAGTTGCGGATCGATGATCACGGCCTTGCCGGTCTTCGATGATTGCAGTGCTGCTTCGGCGGATGCCAGCGACCAAATGCCGTCCTCGCCGGTGGCCGAAGGCTGGCCTTCGCCGCGGATCGCGGCATGGAACTGGCGCAGCGAGCGGGTGTAGAGGTCCTCGCGATCCAAGTTCAGCTCTTCCTCGCCATTTGCAGTGCGCAGCAGCACCGAGCCGACCGGCTTCTGCGTCATCACATCGGTGGCGATCAGCGAGCCCTCCGACCCATGCACTTCGAAACCGATGCCGGCGAACTTGGTCGTGAAGCCTTCATGCGATTGCGCAATGACGCCGGACTTGAAGCGCCAGATGCACATCGCGCCGTCCTCCAGCCCGCCGCCGGCCATGCCGGCCGACTGTGTGAAGGCCGAGATCTCGACCGGATCGTCGCCGAGCACGAAGCGCAGCGTGTCTGCATCGTGCACCGTGATGTCGAGCACCACGCCGCCCCCGGCTTCGGGCCTGGTGATGCGCCAGCCCTGCAGGCTTTCAGGCAGATAGACGGAATGGAAGACACGCGCGGCGATCGGTTTGCCGATACGGCCGGTTGCGATTGCCTCGCGCATCGCCCGGTGCGCGCCGGCATTGCGCAGATGATGGTTGGTGCCGAACACGATGCCGGCTTTCCTAGCCGCCGCCACCATCTTGCGCGCATCGGCGCTGGTCAGCGCCAACGGCTTTTCGCAGAGCACATGCTTGCCGGCCTTGATGGCGGCCAGCCCCTGTTCGAGATGCAGCTCATTGGTGGTCGAGATGTAGACGGCATCAATGTCCGAGCCAAGCAGCGCATCGAGCGTCGAGACGGCTTTAGGAATGCCGTTTTCCTTGGCGTAGCCTTGAGCCCGCTCTGCGCTGGAGCTCATCACGGCGGCAACCGCGCCGTCGGCCTGCGCGCGAATGGCGTTGACCATGAACTGCCTGGCGATCGTGCTCGCGCCGATCAGGCCCCATCTCACGCTCATGCCGCGTCTCCCATTCCAGTGCCGTGCGCGCTGCGGCTCGGGCCGCAGCTTTCCCTGACGACGAGGCTGACCGCGCCGATATGGTCCTCGGCGCGCGTCGTGCGCGACTGGATCATCTTCAGCATGACGTGCGCGGCGCGCTCGCCAAGGCCTGGGGTGTCGACGGCGACGCTGGTCAGCGCCGGCATGTAGTGCTCGGCTTCGGCCACGTCGTCGAAACCGACCACGGCGAAGTCGGCCCCGGCCTCCAGGCCGCGCTTGCGCAGCGCGAGCATGACGCCGAAAGCGACGGCGTCGTTGAAGCAAAGCGCGGCTGTCGGCGGCTCGGCTGCCGCAAGCGCGGTCTCCAGGCAGGCCATGCCGCCTCTGCGGCTGGTCTCGCCTTCGACGATCGTCCGGTTGGCGGCCGGGATGCCAAGCGCCTCGCAAGCCTCGATGAAGCCGCCAAGCCTGTCGTGATAGACAACGAGGTCGGACGAACCGCCGAAGAAAGCCAGCCGGCGGTGGCCTTTGCCGATCAGATGCTGGGTGGCGAGATAGGCGCCGCGATGGTTGTCGGGCGCGATTGCCGGGATGCGGCTCTCGGGCAGGCGGCGCATGGCGAAGACGACCGGCACGCCGGCAGCCTCGATGCGGCGGAAGGCGCCGGGCGTGGTGCCGCGCGCCGGCGAGACGATCAGACCGGCGACGCCCTGTTCCAGCAGCGACTTCAGCACTTCTTCCTGGCGGACCGGATTTTCCGCGGTGTTGGCGATGAAGGGCACGATGCCTGCGGCCTGAAAGACGCGCTCCATGCCAACCGCCAGCTCGGCGAAGAAGGGGTTGGTGAGATCGTTGATCACCATGCCGATGACGTTGGAATGCGCCTTGCGCAGGTTGGCGGCGCCGCGGTTGTAGACATAGCCGACATCCTCGATCGCCTTGCGGACCTTGACCGCGGTCTCAGGCCGGATCAGCCCGCTGCCTTGCAGCACGAGCGATACCGTCGATTTGGACACGCCGGCCTCGCGGGCGATGTCCAGGATCGTCGCCTTGGCCCGGCTGGTCATATCCGTGCTTCCTCCGCGTCCGGCGCTAAAATTTATTGGAACGTTCTAAACATTGCGTCAAACCGGAGTCAACTGGGAATCATGTCGATTTCGAAAAATTGATCGATGGCCAGAAAATGTATGGGTTTAGGGCCGCAGCGCTGCGTTGGATCGCTTCAGTCGCAGGGATCATAAAGGTTCTTGATTTATTGGAACGTTCCATCTATAGGCTGCCACAAAGGGAGATTTCGATGGACATCATCCTGCCTGCGAAGAATGGCGATCGTGTCGGCTACCGGCTGGTCGGCCAACCGGCGCAGCCCAACATCGGCGCGGATTTTCCGCGCCTCGCCTATGCCGCCGCCCATGTCGTCGCCAACTCCTTCGCCATGACCGATCCCTGGTCGCGGCCGGCGCTCGACTGGGACAAGACCATGGCATTCCGTCATCATCTGTGGCGGCTCGGCTTCCGCATCGCCGAGGCGATGGACACCTCGCAGCGCGGCATGGGGTTCGACTGGGCGAGCGCGAAAGAACTGATCCGGCGCTCGATCGCCGAGGCGCGCACGGTGAAAGGCGCCGATCTCGCCTCCGGCGCCGGCACCGACCACCTGACGCCGGCCGCGGCAAGGACGCTCGACGATGTGATCCGAGCCTATGAGGAGCAGTTCGCCTTCATCGAAGGCGAGGGCGGCAAGGCGATCATGATGGCAAGCCGCGCGCTGGCGGCCGCGGCCAAAGGCCCGGACGACTATGCCCGCGTCTACGACCGGATCCTCAGCCAAGCCTCCGGCAAGGTGATCCTGCACTGGCTGGGCGACATGTTCGATCCGGCGCTCAGGGGCTATTGGGGCAGCAACGATTTCGATACCGCCTTGGACACCGTGGTCGCCATCATCGAGCGGCACGCCGACAAGGTCGAAGGCATAAAGATATCACTGCTCGACGCCGGCAAGGAGGTGCTGCTGCGAGACCGCCTGCCTGAAGGCGTGGTGATGTTCACGGGTGACGACTTCAACTATCCGGAGTTGATCGCGGGCGACGGCAAGAGGCACTCGCATGCGCTGCTCGGCATCTTCGATGCCATCGCCCCGGTGGCCAACCCCGCGTTGGCCAGGCTCGCCGAGGGCGACCGGGCCGGCTATGACGCGCTGATGGCGCCGACCGTGCCGCTGTCGCGCAAGATCTTCGAAGCCCCGACGGAATATTACAAGGCAGGCGTCGTCTTCATGGCCTGGCTGAATGGCCACCAGGATCATTTCACCATGGTCGGCGGCATGCAGTCGGCACGCGGCGTCTGCCACTACGCCGATGTTTTCCGCCTCGCCGATCAGGCGGGATTGCTGGCCGATCCAGATCTCGCCGTCGCTAGAATGAAAGCGCTGTGCGCCGTCTCGGGCGTCTGAGAGGGATACGCCTCTCGCTTCCCCTGCCGCTGGCGAAGAGCGTAACTTTGATATCGGGCTTGGGCCGGCAGCAGTCGAACTTCAGCTGGAAGGGGTGGGCACCGCCGTCATGGACCATCATTAGGCCGACCGATCGGCAGTAGCGCATGTTCTCGCAGGCCGAGGTCTAGTCTAGATCCCAGTGACTTTGCGAGAAATCCGCTTCAACCGGTGCGGATCGATCTGCGATTCTGTGTCGATGCTTCTGCCTCGAACGATTGATCACATCTCTCGTTTGGGCGAGGAGCTTCCTGTCGCTCTCGGCTTGAAGAGGGCGCGGACGTGGGTTGTCGGGAATTTGGTCTCGCATGACGCGTCTCCGGTCTTGGTTCAGACGGGAGCGCGGTCGCTGTCTCTCAGCCGCCGGCGTCCTTTGCTAGGTCCAATATACATTCAGGATTTTCAACGCGGTTGGCGTTGATTCATTGCGTTCCGAGGGTTCTGATTCGGAGCGCGACGGATGGCCAAGCGGTACGAACTGACGAACGTCCAGTGGGCGCGCATCGCTGCGCTGTTGCCGGGTAAGGCGGGTGATCCGGGCCGCACCGCGGCCGACAATCGCCTGTTCGTCAACAGTGTCCTGTGGGTGCTGCGCTCCGGCGCCCACTGCCACGACCTGCCGATGCGGTACGGCAAATGGAAGAGCGTCCATACCCGCTTCTCGCGTTGGGCCAACAAAGGCGTGTGGGAGCGGGTCTTCAAAGCCCTCATCGACGATCCCAACAATGAATATCTCATGCTCGACACCACCCTGGTTCGCGCCCACCAGCAGGCAGCGACCGGAAAAGGGGGGACCAGAACCAGGCTCTGGGGCGTTCGAGGAGGACTGACCACCAAGATCCACATGCTCGCCGATGCCCTTGGCCGGCCACTGCGCTTCATCCTCACCGGCGGGCAGGCGCATGACATCGTCACTGCCGCGGCGCTGCTCGATGGCATGAAGGGCGGCGCCGTCATCGACAAAGCGTACGACAGCAACGACTTGCGCCGGATCATCGCCGACGCCGACATGCTTGCCGTCATCCCTTCCAAGCGATCCCGCAAAGTGCCGATCCCGCACGACATCGTTCTCTACAAGACCCGCAACCGCATCGAACGCTGCTTCAACAAGCTCAAGCATTTCAGACGCTTCGCCACACGCTTCGATCGTCGCGCCGGCCACTTCCTCGCCTTCACCCATCTCGCCGCAGCTATGTTATGGATGCGCTGAATGTCGATTCAGCCTAGTTGCCGACGATGAAGGTTAACTTGCGGGCGTCAGATCAGTTTGCACGGTGCGTTAGAGATCTTCTGGGCCTTGCCGGAATATCCAGGCTCGCTCTCGGGCCGACTGCAGTTCGCTGCGGATCCGTCGCGCTTGTTGCCGTTCGGCGTCGACTTCGGCTCGAAGCCGATACCGCTCGGCGCGCAATTTGATGGGATCTATATAAACCTTCCAACTCGTCTTCGGCCATTGCAGCCAGTCCCCATTTGGCGTGCAACGGAACGCGTCCGCTTTGGTTCCGGGGTCGCGGTTGGAAATCTTCGACCCGGAGTTTCGGTGCCAATCGGCACATTGGGTTAGCTAAGTTATTGAAAGGATGGTGGGCGTGACAAGGATTGAACTTGTGACCCCTGCAATGTCAATGCAGTGCTCTCCCGCTGAGCTACACGCCCATCCGAAGCCGCGCATACACCATTTTTGGTCCGGCACGTCAATAGCAGGAACAAGAAAAGAAAGCTCCGTTTCGCCGCAGCGGCGGAAGCGCCGATGCCTAAAGCGCGTCGCGTCGAAACGGGTCCGAGTGACGCGCTTAGATCTTTGTTTTGTGGATGTCGTTTTCCCAGCCGCTGCGCCGTTTTGGACGACATGCGCCGGCCGGAAAAACCCTTTAGGCGGCCTGAAGCATCTTCTCGACCTCGTTGACGAGATCGCGCAGATGGAACGGCTTCGACAGCACCTTGGCGTCCTTGGGCGCCTTGGAATCCGGATTGAGCGCGACGGCAGCGAAGCCGGTGATGAACATGACCTTGAGATCCGGATCGATCTCAGTGGCGCGGCGGGCAAGCTCGATGCCGTCCATCTCCGGCATGACGATGTCGGTCAGAAGCAGCGAAAAAGGCTCTTCGCGCAGCCGCTCATAGGCGCTGGCGCCGTTGTCGAAATCGCTCACCTGGTAGCCGGCGCGTTCCAGCGCCTTGACGAGGAACCGGCGCATATCGTCGTCGTCTTCCGCCAGAAGAATGCGTGCCATCGTATCCCGTCCGAATCACCCGCCCCAAGCCTGCCGCCGGGCAAGCCCGTTAACCATCCTGTATATGAGGAGGAGACGGTAAACATCAAGTGAACGTTGGCCTTGTCGCGACCACTTCGACTGTGCGTTTCGCGGGGCTGAAATGCTGGACATGCCGGGCGCAAGATGGCAGTTTCGCATCATGATGCAGTGCTTCGTCCTGGTTCGTTCAAATTGAAGACGGCAGCCGAGGATTTTTCGGTCACACCACCCTTCGAAATCCGATCGGGCGCCGAGCAACGCGTAGCTTTCCTGTTCAACTCGCCGCATAGCGGCCGCCATTATCCCGAGCGCTTCCTGGCCATGGTGCGGCTCGACCGCAACGCCATACGCCGCTCGGAGGATTGCTATGTCGATGAACTGTTCGGCGGCGCCGTGGCGCTCGGCGCGCCGATGCTGGCGGCAAATTTCCCGCGCGCCTATCTCGACGTCAACCGCGAACCGTGGGAACTCGATCCGCGCATGTTCGCGGAGCCGGTGCCGTCCTTCTGCAATATCCGTTCGGCCCGCGTCGCGGGCGGGCTGGGCACCGTGCCGAAGCTGGTGGGAGAGGGGCTCGACATCTATCCCGGGCGTCTGCCGCTCTCCGAGGCCGTGGGACGCATAGAGGCCGTCTACAAGCCCTATCACGAGACGCTGAAGCGGCTCTTGACCAGGACCCACGCCAGGTTCGGCTATGCCGTGCTGATCGACTGCCATTCGATGCCGGCCAGCGTCCGGGTCGGCGACAATGGCGCGCGGCCGGACTTCATCATCGGCGATCGTTTCGGCATTTCCGCCAGCGCCGCTCTAACCGAGAGGGCGATCGGCCTGCTCACCGGAATGGGCTACGCTGTCGCGCATAACAAGCCTTATGCCGGCGGCTTCATAACCGAGCATTACGGACGGCCGGCGCGTCATCTCCACGCGCTGCAGATCGAGGTCAATCGCGGGCTCTACATGAACGAGCGGACATTCCAGAAATCGGCTGGCTTCGACGCTTTAGCCGACGACCTGACGCGGTTTTCGGCCGAACTGATTTCGATGCCCGGCCATCATTTCCTCGACCTGCCGCTCGCCGCCGAATGACGGCGGCGCTGGGAACCGCAGCTCAAAAAAAGACCGCATCGTTTTCACGACACGGTCGAAGTCTAGGGAGGAAACGCCCAAGGAGGGCATGGACAGGATAAGCTGTCCGAGAACAAAAGTATTGTGCGATGCACAAATGTCAATCGACTTCAGGCTTTTTTAATTCAATATCATGTGCAAATCCGGTTTCGGCGCCTGACGTGTGACTTTGAGGCAACAGGCGAGGGCGCCTGACCCGGTTTCACGATCCGGTCCGGCAAGAAGACAGCAGCTGCCGGATGGTTGCCGCAACGGGGAGAGTGGGTTGGATATCAGCATCGACTTCATGCGGCGCATCGCGCGTGCCGCCGCCGCCGAGACCTTGCCTCGCTTCCGCAGCCAGGCCGCAGTCGCCAATAAGCTGGCGGAGAGCTTCGATCCGGTGACGGAGGCCGATCGCGAGGCCGAGCGGGCGATCCGGGCGCTTATCTCGGCGGAATATCCCGATCACGGCATCCTCGGCGAGGAGCATGGCAGCGAGAACATTTCGAGCCGGCATGTCTGGGTCATCGACCCGATCGACGGCACACGCGCCTTCATTTCCGGCCTGCCGGTCTGGGGAACGCTGGTCGGACTGACGATCGACGGCGATGCCGTAGCCGGCCTGATGTCGCAGCCCTTCACCGGCGAGCTGTTCTATGCCAATGCCTCCGGCTCGCATTACGAAGGCCCGGGCGGCCCGCGCAAGCTCGCGACGCGCAAGACGACGCAGCTTTCGCAGGCGACCCTGTTCACCACCACGCCGGCGCTGTTCAAGGGCGCGGCGCGCAACCGCTATGACGCGTTCGAGAAACAGGTGCAGCTCGCCCGCTACGGCACCGACTGCTACGCCTTCGCCATGATGGCGGCGGGCAGCGTCGATATCGTCGCCGATCCGGGTTTGAAATCCTACGACATCGTGGCGCTGATCCCGATCATCGAGAAGGCGGGCGGCGTCGTCACCACCTTCGAAGGCGGGCCGGCAGAAAACGGCGGCGACATATTGGCGGCGGCGACGCCGGAATTGCACGCCGCGGCAATGGCGGCGCTGCGCGGCTGATCCGCGGCGTCGTTCCGTGATCAGGCAGCGTCGCCGGTTCCCGGAACAAAAGCATCGAAGGCCGCCAGGAGCTGCTCGCGAAAGAGATCCCTCTCTTGCAGGATCTCATGATGCGCGCCGTCGATCATCAACAAAGAGCCGACGCGAAGCCGTCTGGCATAGGATTCGACCGCCTTGGTAGAGACCACCTGGTCGGCGCCGGCGGCGACGATCAGCGTCGGTACCTGGATCCTTGCCATGAAATCGGGGTCGCTGACCGCTTCCGCGGCTGCGGCTGCGGCCTTCAGCCAGCGGATGGTCGGACCACCGAGTCCAAGGTGGGGCCAGGCCCTGTAAATGTCGGTATTGCGCCGGTAGCGCTCCGGGTCGGACGTCACCTTGTTCATTTCGAACGGCGTCGGCAATTTCGGGCGCGGCCCCCAGGCGGCATAGAGGCGGCCGAGGCCCAGCGCGCAGAACACCGCGCAGACGCGCCTTATGGTGGCGATCGAAACCCGCAAGTCGGGCACGGCCAGGAAAGGCGCGATCAGCACCATCCGCCGCACCCGGTTGACCATCGACGGCGAGGCAAGCAGCGCGATCACTGCTCCCGTCGAATGGGCGAGGATGTAATAGGGACCGCGGCAATCGGGCAGCACGATCTCCTCGAAGAACTGCTCGAGATCAC
Organism: Mesorhizobium sp. M1A.F.Ca.IN.022.06.1.1; assembly: GCF_003952605.1. Classification (NCBI taxonomy): domain Bacteria; kingdom Pseudomonadati; phylum Pseudomonadota; class Alphaproteobacteria; order Hyphomicrobiales; family Phyllobacteriaceae; genus Mesorhizobium; species Mesorhizobium sp. M1A.F.Ca.IN.022.06.1.1. The sequence goes on from NZ_CP034455.1 coordinate 4,179,634, forward strand.
GGGTGTAGTCGCCGAAGCTGCGGACATAGCCGCGCTGCCGGTCGCGCAGCAGGCGGCTGGAATCGCCCTGGCCGCGCCAGTCGAGGGTGGCGACGCCGAATCCGCGGTCGGCGAGATCGCGGATGGTCTCGAAATATTTCTCGATGCACTCGTTGCGGCCGGTCAGCAGCACCACCGTGCCCTGGAGCGGGCGGGCGACGGCGGCGAAAACGCCGTAGCGGATCTTCCTGCCGTCGCGGGTGGTGAAGAAGCCGCCGGCAGCGTTCTGCGGCGGCGGATTGCCCTCAGTCAGATAGAAAAGGTCCGTCATTCGGCGCTTCGTTGATTGCTTCTTGCCCGAGCGGGCCTGGCGTCGCCACGGTGATAGACGCCCATGCGCCAAAAGCAAAGGTCCGGGATACGCGCTTTCCTGAACGGGAAGGCCGGAAGCACCTGCGGCGCGCTTCCGGCCTCTGTCGATCCGGGAGGAAGGGACGTTACACCCGGTCGGCCTCGTCGCGGCGCACCGATCGAGGCGCCGCATGTCCGTATTGTTGACTGCAGCCTAGCGAGCCCCGGCTGAACGGATGCCGAAGCCTCGGTTCATCTGGCGTTCATCGAGCGAAAAAATCGAAGGGAAAGTTGGTGCGCGAAGTTCTTGAAATGGGCTTTTCCGCTTCCCAAATGGAGGTTGCGGCCGCCGATGTCGGGGCCGCTGGCCTATCCGGAGCGCCTTTCGAGGGTTTCGTACCGGGTCAAACGCAAACCATGTTGCTCAACAGGAGAACACATCATGCGTCACGTTGATTTTTCCCCGCTTTATCGTTCGACCGTCGGTTTCGACCGGCTGTTCACCATGCTCGATACGCTCGGCCAGCCCGAGAGCGCGCAGACCTATCCGCCCTATAACATCGAGCGCACCGGCGAGAACGCCTATCGCATCTCGATGGCGGTTGCCGGCTTCTCGGAAGACGAGATCTCGATCGAGGCGCACCGCAATGTGCTCACCGTCAAGGGTGAGCGCAAGGAAGAGAACAATGGCGAGGGTTCGGAGCTGCTCTATCGCGGCATCGCTTCGCGCGCCTTCGAGCGTCGCTTCCAGCTCGCCGACCACGTTGAGGTCGAGGGCGCCACGCTGAAGAACGGCCTGCTCTTCGTCGACCTCAAGCGCAACATTCCGGAAGAGCTGAAGCCGCGCAAGATCGCGATCACCTCGTCTTCGGACAAGGCCAAGCAGATCGAGGCCAAGGCCGCCGCGTAAGCCGCGGGCTCCATGTTTAGGAAACGTCTCCCTCCCGAGACGAAAGCGGCGCCGAAGGGCGCCGCTTGTTTGTGACATTAATCCTGCGCCAGAAAATCAACGCGGCGACATTTCGCGGATGTTTTCTGGCGTTTTGATCCTGCTTGGCCTCGAACTGTCGCTGGGGCCTTTGCTCGCCTGATCATTGCGAGAGGAGTTGGCCGAGACGGTCGATCTCTTGCGTGGTGGTGGCGAAGCTGGCGACGAAACGGTAGATTGCTTCCTTGTCGCCGAGATGGCCTTCGAAACCCTGCGGCACGCCCCATTCATAGAATTTGGCGCCGGCGGTCTGCAGCTTTTCGGCAAGAGCGCGGTCGAAGATTGCGAACACTTCGTTGGCCTGCGGCAGCCAGGCGAGCCTGCCCGCCGGCGCGTCCTCGATCGTCTCGGCGAGATGTGCCGCCATCGCATTGGCATGCCGCGCCATCCTCAGCCAAAGGTCGTCGGTGAAATAGGCTTCGAATTGCGCCGAGATGAAGCGCGCCTTGGAAAAGGTCTGTCCGGCGCGCTGGCGAAGCAGGCGCAGATCCCGGCCGACTTCGGGGTTGAAGATCACCACCGCGTCGGCCATCCAGCAACCGTTCTTGGTGCCGCCGAAGGAGATCAAGTCGACGCCGCTCCTCCAGGTCATTTCCGCCGGCGTGACGTCGGTCGCGGCAATCGCATTGGCAAAGCGCGCGCCATCCATATGCAGCGGCAGCTTGTGCCTACGGCTGACCTCGGCAATCGCCTTGACGTCGTCGACGGTGTAGACGGTGCCCACCTCGGTCGCCTGGGTGATCGTCACGGCCATCGGCTGGCCGGCCGGCGCAAGATCCTGCGCATAGCGCTTGATGGCATTGTCGAGAGCCTGTGGGTTGATGCGCCCCAGGGGACCCGCAACCGGCGCCGTACGAGCGCCGCCGGTGTAGAAGCCCATCGCGCCGAACTCGTCGACATTCATATGCGCTTCGGAATGACAAAGGGCGATGCCGCCGATACGGTTCAACGCCGCCATCGAAAGCGCGTTGGCCGCGGTGCCGGTGGCGACGAAGAACACCTGAACATCGCGCTCGAAGATCTCGCTGAAGCGATGGTAGACGGTGCGGTCCAGGTCGCCGTCGCCATACGCGGTCGCGATGCCGGCCGCGTGGCGGGAGAGGTTCGCCGAAATGTCGGGATGAACGCCCGCCCAGTTGTCGGATGCAAAGAACATCGAGAGGTCCGTATTGTGATTGGCAGAAAGCGGCGCGACTTGACTGCTTTGGCGCGCGAAGCGCAAGGGCCAATCTTTCGCAAAACGGTGAAGCCAGCCGGGCCGTAACGACTGACTAGAGGTTGCGTTTTTTGATCCCTTCGCGAAATTTTGTGTCGCGGCACGCCCGAGAATTTTGTGAATCGGTCTTGTGCAGGTGCGGGATTTCTGCCATAAAAAATTTAGGACAGTAGTGCTGTCTTATTTTGTCGCACAAAACAGGCTGGACTGGCATATCATCGCTGCCATTCCGGCCATTGTCGCGAGCGGCGGGTAGACGGCTCCGCTCTGGCCTGTACGATACCGGATGCGAACCGGGCGTATGGCCGCATAGTTCGGCAAGAATTTCGCGAGACGTGCAGCAAGGACGAAGGGAAGCATCGTGCTTCCCAAGGCAAACCAGCGCCCCGAGGGAAATCACCGCCAAGGGTGCGGAACGGAGGATAGGACGATGACGGAACTGACGCCATCTGCGATCAACGGCCAGGCCGCGCAGACGAAAGCGGCAGCCGTCAAAACTGGTACCACCGCCAATGGTTTGATCGCGCAGGGCCTCTACGATCCGCGCAACGAGCATGACGCCTGCGGCGTCGGCTTCATCGCCAACATGAAGGGCGTAAAGTCGCACCAGATCGTCGAGGACGGTCTGGCGATGCTGGAAAACCTCACCCATCGCGGCGCTGTCGGCGCCGATCCGCTGGTCGGCGACGGCGCCGGCGTGCTGGTGCAGATTCCGGATCGGTTCTTCCGCGATGAGATGGCCGCAAACGGCGTCGAACTGCCGCCGGCCGGCCAATATGGCGTCGGCCACTGGTTCATGCCGCAGGACGCAGCACTTCGCGCCCATATCGAGGATATCATCGCCGAATCGGCCCAGTCCGAAGGGCTGCCGCTGATCGGCTTCCGCGACGTGCCGGTCGATAATTCGTCGCTGTCGAAGGCGCCGGAAATTGTCGCCTCCGAGCCGTTCCATCGCCAGGTGTTCATCGGCCGCACGGCCGACATTCCGGACGACGAGGAATACGAGGCGAGGCTCTACCTGCTGCGCAAGGTGATCTCGGGCCGCATCTATGCCGAGAACGACAACAAGGATGTCGGCGCCTATTGCGTGTCGCTGTCGGCGCGCACCATCGTCTACAAGGGCATGTTCCTCGCCTACCAAGTCGGCGCCTATTACAAGGACCTCAAGGATCCCCGCTTCGACACGGCGCTGATCCTCGTCCACCAGCGCTTCTCGACCAACACCTTCCCGTCATGGAAGCTGGCGCATCCCTATCGCATGGTCGCGCATAACGGCGAGATCAACACGGTGCGCGGCAACAACAACTGGATGGCGGCGCGTCAGGCCTCGGTCGATTCGGAGCTGTTCGGCAACAACATCTCGAAGCTGTGGCCGATATCCTATGAAGGCCAGTCCGACACGGCGTGCTTCGACAATGCGCTCGAATTCCTGTTTCAGGGCGGCTATAGCTTAAGCCACGCCATGATGATGCTGATCCCGGAAGCCTGGGCCGGCAACAAGCTCATGGATCCCGACCGCAAGGCGTTTTACGAATACCACGCCGCGCTGATGGAGCCGTGGGACGGGCCGGCGGCGGTCGTCTTCACCGACGGGCGGCAGATCGGCGCGACGCTCGATCGCAACGGCCTGCGTCCGGCTCGCTACATCGTCACCGACGACGACCGCGTCATCATGGCTTCGGAAGCCGGGGTGCTGCCGGTGCCGGAGGAAAAGATCGTGCAGAAGTGGCGGCTGCAGCCCGGCCGCATGCTTTTGATCGATCTGGCCAAGGGCCGCATCATCTCCGACGAGGAGATCAAGTCGGAGATCGCGACCAGGCACCCTTACAAGACCTGGCTCGCCAACACGCAGTTGATTCTTGAAGAGCTGAAGCCGGTCGAGCCGCGGGCGCTGCGCAAGGATGTCAGCCTGCTCGATCGCCAGCAGGCCTTCGGCTACACACAGGAAGACACGAAGCTTCTAATGGCACCGATGGCCACTACCGGCCAGGAAGCGGTCGGCTCGATGGGCACCGACACGCCGATCTCGGCGATGTCGGACAAGTCGAAGCTGCTCTACACCTATTTCAAGCAGAACTTCGCTCAGGTCACCAATCCGCCGATCGACCCGATCCGTGAGGAACTGGTAATGAGCCTGGTGTCCTTCATCGGGCCGCGGCCGAACATCTTCGACCTGATCGGCACATCGCGCCGCAAGCGGCTTGAAGTGCGCCAGCCGATTCTCACCAACGGCGATCTCGAGAAGATCCGCTCCATCGGACACACCGAGGACCGCTTCGACACCAAGACGATCGACATCACCTACGGTTCGAACGAGGGCGCTGCCGGCATGCAAGGCGCCATCGACCGGCTCTGCGAGCGTGCCGAGGCGGCAGTCGCGGGCGGCTACAACATCATCATCCTGTCCGACCGCCAGGTCGGGCCGGACCGCATCGCCATTCCGGTTTTGCTGGCGACGGCGGCGGTGCACCATCACCTGATCCGCAAGGGCCTGCGCACCGCGGTAGGACTGGTCGTCGAATCCGGCGAGCCCCGCGAGGTGCATCATTTCTGCTGCCTCGCCGGCTATGGCGCCGAGGCGATCAATCCCTATCTCGCCTTCGACACGCTGCTCGACATGCACAGGCGCGGCGAGCTGCCGGAGGAGGTCGACGCATACGAGGTCGTCTCCCGCTATATCAAGTCCATCGGCAAGGGCATCCTCAAAGTGATGTCCAAGATGGGCATCTCGACCTACCAGTCCTATTGCGGTGCGCAGATCTTCGACGCCATCGGGCTGAAGTCGGACTTCGTCGAGAAGTACTTCACCGGCACTGCGACGCTGATCGAAGGCGTCGGGCTGGACGAGATCGCGACCGAGACTCTCAGCCGCCATACCGATGCCTTCGGCAACGACCCGGTGCTGCGCAACAATCTCGAGGTCGGCGGCGAATACATGTTCCGCATGCGCGGTGAGGCGCATATGTGGTCGCCGGATGCGGTCGCCAGCCTGCAGCATGCCGTGCGCCAGGGCTCCTGGGACACGTTCAAGGAGTATTCGGCGCAGATCGACAGCGCGACAGCTAGAGCGCAGACCATCCGCGGCCTGTTCGAGATCAAGCTGGCGGAAGAGACCGGCCGCAAGAAGGTCGCGATCGAAGACGTCATGCCGGCGGCCGAGATCGTCAAGCGCTTCTCGACCGGGGCGATGTCCTTCGGCTCGATCTCCCGGGAAGCGCACACGACGCTGGCGCGAGCGATGAACGCTATCGGCGGCAAGTCGAACACCGGCGAGGGCGGCGAAGAGGCCGACCGCTATCTGCCGCTGCCCGGCGGCGGCAAGAATCCGGAACGCTCGGCGATCAAGCAGGTCGCGTCGGGGCGGTTCGGCGTGACGGCGGAGTATCTGGTCAATTCCGACGTCATGCAGATCAAGGTGGCCCAAGGCGCCAAGCCCGGCGAGGGCGGTCAGTTGCCCGGACACAAGGTCGACGCCACCATCGCCAAGGTCAGACACTCGACGCCAGGCGTCGGCCTGATCTCGCCGCCGCCGCATCACGACATCTATTCGATCGAGGATCTGGCTCAGCTGATCTACGACCTTAAGAACGTCAATCCGGCGGCCGATGTCTCGGTCAAGCTGGTGTCGGAGGTCGGCGTCGGCACGGTTGCGGCGGGCGTCGCCAAAGCGCGCGCCGATCACATCACCATCTCCGGCTACGACGGCGGCACCGGCGCTTCGCCGCTGACCTCACTCAAGCATGCCGGCAGCCCGTGGGAAATGGGCCTCGCCGAGACGCATCAGACCCTGGTGCTCAACGGCCTGCGCTCCCGCGTGGCGCTGCAGGTCGACGGCGGGTTGCGCACCGGCCGTGACGTCATCATCGGCGCGCTGCTCGGCGCCGACGAGTTCGGCTTCTCGACCGCGCCGCTGATTGCGGCCGGCTGCATCATGATGCGCAAGTGCCACCTGAACACCTGCCCGGTCGGGGTGGCGACGCAGGACCCGGTGCTGCGCAAGCGCTTCAAGGGCACGCCGGAGCATGTCATCAACTTCTTCTTCTACGTGGCGGAGGAGGTGCGCGCGCTGCTCGCCGAAATGGGCTTCACCCATCTCGACCAGATCATCGGCGACACCGACCTTCTGGAGAAGCGCGACGTGATCCAGCACTGGAAGGCGCGCGGGCTCGACTTCTCGAAGATGTTCTTCAAGCCGGAGGCGCCGGCTGAGGCGCTGCACTGGACCGAGCGGCAGAAGCATCCGATCGACGACGTGCTCGACCGCAAGCTGATCGAGCTGGCAAAGCCGGCGCTGGAAGCCAAGCAACCGGTCAGCATCGAGCTGCCGATCCGCAATGTCGACCGCTCTGCCGGCGCGATGCTGTCGGGCGAAGTCGCCAAGCGCTTCAAGCACAAAGGCCTGCGCGAGGACACGATCCAGGTTAAGCTCACCGGCACGGCTGGCCAGTCTTTCGGTGCGTTTCTCGCGCGCGGCGTTTCCTTCGAGCTGGTCGGCGCCGGCAACGATTATGTCGGCAAAGGCCTGTCGGGCGGCCGCATCGTCATCCGGCCGCCGGAAGAGGCCAAGATCGTCGCGGCCGACTCGATCATCGTCGGCAACACGGTGCTCTACGGCGCGACCGAGGGCGAGGCCTATTTCGCCGGCGTCGCCGGCGAGCGCTTCGCGGTGCGCAATTCCGGCGTCGTTGCCGTTGTCGAAGGCGTCGGCGACCATGGCTGCGAATACATGACCGGCGGCATCGTCGTGGTCATCGGCAAAACGGGCCGCAACTTCGCCGCCGGCATGTCGGGCGGCGTCGCCTATGTGCTCGACGAGAAGGGCGATTTCGCCGAACGCTGCAACATGGCGATGGTCGAGCTGGAGCCCGTTCCGGAAGAGGACGACCTGATGGAGAAGCTGCTCCATCATGGCGGTGACCTCGACCATAAGGGACGCGTCGACGTCTCCGGAGACATGACAAGCCATGACGAGGAGCGGCTCTATCAGCTGATCTCGAACCACGTCCATTACACGGGCTCGGTGCGCGGCCGCGAGATCCTCGACAATTGGGCAAGCTTCCGGCCGAAATTCCGGAAAATCATGCCGGTCGAGTATCGCCGCGCGCTGATCGAGATGGAGCGCATGCGCATGAGCGTGGCGGCGGAATAGGCTTTGGGCACGGCCGGGGAGGTAATCGCCCGGCCGGCATCCTCACCAACAATCCTGACCTCGGACCAAGGTTGCCACGGCGTCCTTATGAGGTTAACGGGTGCGCCGACAAGCTAGACTTGCGAGCGCGCCTTCGGACAGCAGGGACTGGACTATGGGCAAGGTAACAGGGTTTCTCGAAATCGACCGGCAGGTGCAGAAGTACCAGCCTGCCTCGGATCGCATCCGGCATTTCCGCGAATTCACGCTGCCGATGTCGGACAAGGAGGTCGAGAAACAGGCCGCGCGCTGCATGGATTGCGGCATCCCGTTTTGCCATGGGCCGACCGGCTGCCCGATCCACAACCAGATCCCGGACTGGAACGACCTCGTCTACAATGGCGACTGGGACAGCGCGATCCGCAACCTGCATTCGACCAACAATTTCCCGGAGTTTACCGGCCGCATCTGCCCGGCGCCTTGCGAGGAAGCCTGCACGCTGAACCTCGAGGACATTCCGGTCGCCATCAAGACGGTCGAGCAGGCGATCGCCGACAAGGCCTATGAAACCGGCCACATCCGGCCCTACCCGCCGGAAAAGAAGACCGGCAAGCGGGTTGCCGTCATCGGCTCCGGGCCGGCCGGCATGGCCGCCGCCCAGCAGCTCGGCCGCGCCGGCCACGATGTGCATGTCTATGAGCGCGAGAGCCGGCCGGGCGGGCTGATGCGCTACGGCATTCCCGACTTCAAGATCGAGAAGCATTACATCGATCGCCGCATCGAGCAGATGCAGGGCGAGGGCGTGAGTTTCCATTGCGGCGTCAATGTCGGCGTCGACAAGCCGGTTGCCGAGCTCCTCGCCGAGCACGACGCCGTGCTCTATTGCGGCGGCTCGGAAACGCCGCGCCCGGCCAACATTCCGGGCGACGATCTCAGCGGTGTCTATGATGCCATGCCGTATCTCGTGCAGCAGAACCGCCGCGTCGGCGGCGAGCCGATCCAATCGGTGGCCTGGCCGTCACATCCGATCATCGCCGGCGGCCAGCATGTCGTCGTCGTCGGCGGCGGCGACACCGCGTCCGACTGCATCGGCACCGCCTTCCGGCAAGGCGCGGTGCGCGTGACGCAGCTCGACATCCGTCCGCAGCCGCCGGAGAAGGAAGACAAGCTCGCCGTTTGGCCTTACTGGGCGACGAAGATGCGCACGTCTTCCTCGCAGGCCGAGGGCGCGGAGCGCGAATTCCAGGTGGCGACCCTCGAATTCATCGGCGAGGACGGACAGCTGACCGGCGTCCGCTGCTGCGAGGTCGATGAGAAGCGCAAGCCGATCGCCGGCACCGAGTTCGTCATCCGCGCCGATCTCGCCTTCATCGCCATCGGCTTTGCCGGTCCGGCGAATGATGGGGTCATGAAGGAGCTGGACGGCGAGATAAAGGTGGTCACCGACAGCCGCCGCTCGCGGAACGTCGAGGCCGACGACCGCGACTACAGAACCAGCATAGACAGGCTCTATGCCGCGGGCGACGTCCGTCGCGGCCAGTCGCTGGTGGTGTGGGCGATCCGCGAAGGCCGCCAGGCAGCGCGCGCGATCGACGAGGCGCTGATGGGGTCTAGCGTACTCCCCCGCTGAGTCTACCTGCAGCCACGATGTGCTCTTCCGTTGCGGCCCTACCGACGCACCGCTGTCGAGGTCTCCGATGAAGCGGTCGGCGTCTTCGGCGGCCAGGAAAAATCGTCGGCTCGGCCGGGCGAGGCGACGGGCGCCTTGCCCTCGACGGTCAGCTTTTCGCCTGGAAGATTCGGATCGGCCTTGGCTGGCGGTGCGGCACCCAGCAGCTCGGTCCCGCCGTCGAGCGCGGGGTCGCTGAGCAGCATCGGCGCGGTGCGGTCGACGATGACAGGGGCCGCGGCAGGCTTCGACGCCTCGACCGGAGCGCCCGCCGGCGCGGAAACCGTGGTGACGCTTCCGGGTGCCGCCAGCCCGAGGATTTTGGCCAGCGGCTTTTCGGTGTAGAAGGCAAGCTTGCGCTTGCCGGCCTTGGTCACGTTGATGCCGTCGTCGGAGCGCAGGCGCACCGGCTGGCCGTTGATGTCCGGACCGGAGGTGACGAAGGCGCCGTTCTCGTCGACGAAGCCGTCCCAGACATCGACGAACTCGCCGCCATGGGTCTGTGCGGCTGAATGATAGATGTCGTTGAAGGCGAGCATGTCCGAGGTCATTTTTGCCGCCCCGAACGCCGGCATGCCGACCCACAGGAACGGCACCTTTGCATCCTGAATGGCCTTGCCCAGCGCATCGGTGCGGTGCTCGTATTCCTTGGTCCAGTTCTCGGAGCGCGGCTGCTCGCGGACGTCGCCGACGCGCATCTGCTGGCGGTCGTTGGAGCCAAGCATGACCACCACCACGGACGGCTTCTCCGTCTCGATCAGAGACTTGATCTCGACCGGCCAATTGTAGAAATCGTCACGCACGAAGCCCGACGAGCCGTTGCTGCGCGAAACGATCCTGACCGCCGGATTGTCGGCAAAGGCGACGTCCAGACCCTCGGCGAGCCCGCCCGCCAGGAAATCGCCGACCACCAGCACGACGCGCGCATCCGGCGCCTTTTCGACGACCGGCGCCTCCGGCTCGGCCGGCGGGCGCGGCTTGGGTTTTCTGGCCTTCGGCTTCGGCCTCACCGGCTGGACATTGGCAGGGGGTTCAATGCGCTCGCTGCGGCGCGGGAAAAGAAGATCGCGCAGCGACCAGCCGCGGTTTCCGTCTTCCTGCGCGAAAGCCGGGGAATGAAAGGCGCTCGAGCCGGCGACGGCAAGCACAGCGATGGCCAGGACGAGAATCGGCAGGCGGCGAACGATCAGCCAGACACGCGCGACCGTAACCAATGAAAGTCTCCATCCTTGGCGCATGACAACGTAAAAAGCCGGCAAGTCATGCGCAGGCCGCAGCGCTACAGCATCCTTTCCGCTTTTGAAAGGATGCTTGACGCCATGGGCGGCTCTATTGCTTCCGGAGCCATTTCAGCACTTCCAGGCTCGGATAGCCATCCTGGCTCAAGCCGACCTTCGCCTGGTAGGCCATGATGGCGGCCTTCGACCCCTCGCCGATCTTGCCGTCGAACTTGCCGTCATAATAACCGTGCTCGGAAAGCCGCTTCTGCAGTTCCTGCCGTTGCTCGAAGCTGAGCTTGGTGAAAGGCCGCTGCCAGTCCTGCACAAGCCCGGTGCCACCGGCGATTTCGTCGGCGAGCAGGCCGACGGCCAAAGCATATTTGTCGGCATTGTTGTAAGCCTTGATGACCGAGAAATTCCTGATCATCAGGAAGGCCGGTCCGCCCCTGCCGTCCGGCACCTTGAGCGTCGCCTTGTCGCTCAGGTTCCTGAACGGCTTGCCGTTGGCCCTGGCGACCCCGAGCGCCTGCCACTGCGCCAGCGTCTTCGATCCGGCCGGCAGCTTGCCCGGCGGCAAGGTCACTTCATAGCCCCAGGTCTTACCCGCCTGCCAGCCGTTCTTCCTGAGCAGGTTGGCGGCAGTCGCCAACGCGTCGGGTATCGAATTCCAGATGTCGCGCCGGCCATTGCCGTCCATGTCCACCGCGTAGTGCTGATAGCTGGTCGGGATGAACTGCGTCTGACCCATCGCGCCCGCCCAGGAACCCATGAGATGGCTTTCATCGATGTCGCCGGTCTGCAGGATCTTCAGCGCCGCGATCAGTTGGGTTCGGGCATATTTCGAGCGCTTCGGGTCGCCATAGGCAAGGGTCGCCAGCGAACGGATGACATTGCGCATGATGTCGTCGCGCTTGAGGATCTCGCCATAGTTCGATTCCATCGACCAGATGGCGAGAAGGATATGGCGATCGACGCCGAACCGCGCCTCGATCCGATCCAGCCACGGCTTCCATTTGCGCGCCATTGCCTGACCGTTGGTCACCGACTGGTCATGCACGCGGTTGTCGAAATAATCCCAGGCGGGGGCGGTGAATTCCGGCTGGGTGCGGGCCTTTTCCAGCACGACCGGGTCGGGCTCGATGCCCCTCATGGCCCTGTCGTAGACTGCGCCGGAAACGCCGCCCGAAACCGCGGTGGCACGGAAGCCCGCGACCCACTGGCGGAAACCCGCATCGGCGAAAGCGGGTCCGGCGGGCATCAGCAAGGCAAGCGTGAGGCTCGCGGCCGTCACAAATGCCGTCAGGCGCCTTGCGCTGTTGCGAACGGACATCCTTTTCCTCCTTCATCAAAATTAGGAAGGATCATTCAACGCCGAAGCCGGTTAGTATTTAGTTTACCATAGGTGCCATTAGGAACGAAAAGAGAGGTCCGTACTTTAACTTTCGATTTTCAGGCCAGCCGCTCGGGTAATTCAACATTCCGGCGCGAAAATGTTCGGGGGGATTGCGGAGCGGATGGCCGCGCGGATAATGGGCTTAAACGTATGGGTGGAGCATGAAGCGAGTTCGCAAGGCAGTTTTCCCGGTCGCCGGTCTCGGCACACGGTTTCTTCCGGCCACCAAGGCCATCCCGAAGGAGATGCTGACGGTCGTCGACCGGCCGGTCATTCAATATGTGGTCGACGAGGCGCGCGACGCCGGCATCGAGCATTTCATTTTCGTGACCGGGCGCAACAAGGCGGTCATCGAGGATCACTTCGACGTCCAGTTCGAGCTCTACGATACGCTCGCCCAGCGCGGCAAGGACGACCAACTCGCCCGCCTGCAGCGGCTGCAGCCAGCGCCTGGCCAGACCAGCTTCACCCGCCAGCAGGTGCCGATGGGCCTTGGCCATGCCGTCTGGTGCGCGCGTGAACTGGTCGGTGACGAACCATTCGCGCTGCTTTTGCCCGACATGATCATGCAGTCGGAAAAAAGCTGCATGAAGGATATGGTCGAACTCTATGCCGAGACCGGGAACAACATCATCGCCGTACAGGAATGCGACCCGGCCGAGGCCCATAAATACGGCATCGTCGGCCGTGGCGAGGACACCCATCACGGTTTTCGCATCACCGGCATGGTGGAGAAGCCGAAGGCTGGCACGGCGCCCTCCAATCTCTTCATCAACGGGCGCTACATCCTGCAACCGGAGATTTTCGGCATCCTCGAAAGCCAGGAGCGCGGCGCCGGCAACGAGATCCAGCTGACGGATGCGATGCTGAAGCTGGAGAAGCAGCAGCCCTTCTACGGCTATCACTATAAGGGGCGCACCTTCGACTGCGGCTCGCCGGAAGGCTTCGTCGAGGCCAATGTCGCCTTCGCGCTCTGGCGCAGCGACATGAATGCGAGCATGGCTGGGGTCATCCGCACGCTGCTGGATGAGGTGCGGCCGGCGGAGCGGGTCGGCGCCGCTTCCTAGGTGCTGGCTAAGCGGCGTTGATCCTTCGGATCTCCGCGTCCGCGTCGCTGGCGCGAGGATGACGAAGCGTCAGCGCTGCACCTTCAGGCCGAGATAGACGCTGTTGGCGACATAATCGCGACCGGGAAGGTTGCTGGTGAGCTTCTCCGTCCTGATTCTTGTGGTGAGGCCGGCATAGCGGTTCAGCCACCAGGTCAGGCCGGCCTCGGCGCTCAGGACCAGATCGTGGCCATCGGAGCCGGTGTAGTCGCGCCAGTCGAGCCCGAGCGCTGTATTCGCCGTCAGGTTGGCGCGGACCTGCCGCTCGCCGGTGAGCCGGCCCGAATAGAGGAGGTCGCCGCTCTCGTTAGCGATGGTCGTGGTCTCGACCGTGGTTCTTCCGGTCAGCCCGATGATGGTGCCGCGCTCGGGCGACCATCTGAGGTCGGCGTTGACGTAGGGCCCCGCAATCGCCGGCAGACGGTCGTCGTCGATGCCTTCGCGCAGCCAGCCGACGGAGAACTCGCCGGAGAGCTTCTCGCGCATGTCGAGCTCGAGGCCGGCACGCGCGCCGAGCCGCGTCGAGGAGCGCTCGAAACCGTTGCTGTCGAGGCGCAGATCGTAGATCCGCCGGCCGGCTTCCACCTCAAGGAATGGCGTCATGGCCGGTGAGACCTGGTAGCCGGTACGCAAGGTCGCAGAGTAGAGTGTCGAGTCGCGATCCTTCAGCGACAAGACGGTGCCGTCCGAGAGCTTGGCGTCGCCGTAGAAGTCATGCGAGACCGCGCCGGTCAGCGCGTAGCGCATCTTGCCGACATCCTTCTCGATGCCGAGGCTGCCGTCGACGGTCTGCCGCAGCGGCTGTGAGGTGACGCCGGCAATCGCATCCGGCGAGGACGCCGATTCCGGCACCGCTTCATAGCCGAGCTTGGCGATGGCGCGCAGTTCATTGTCGAGGTCGACATTGAGCTGGCCTTCGATCCGTCCCTGCGCATCGTTGATCTTCTGGCCCGAAAGCGTGTTGCGAAAAAGGCCGTAGCCGTCGACGACGGCCGAATTCTCGCGCCAGTCGGAGGTGGCGGAGAAACGCAGCGCGGTTTCGGACAGCACAGCCGACCTGCCGCCGGCGCTGGCATCGGCATTGGAAGTCGCGGTGAGGCCTTGCTCGAGTGTCGGACGGAAGACAAAGGTCCCGACCTTGATGCCGGGGGCGGCGAAGGCATCGTCCTCCAGCTTCACTTTCTGGCCCTCGATCGATCCTGTGCGCTCCGCGCCGGGATCGAGCTTCTGCCGGTCGACGCTGTCGATGGTGACGGCGCGGCGGTTCGCGCCGTCATCCTCGGTGGCCGCCGTTTCGGCCGGATCGCCGGTGGCGGCCTTGGCCGTGCTGTCGGCCGTCTGGCCAGGCTTCTTGTTGGCGTTTTTCTTGTCGGCCGCCTTGGCATCGCTTTTCGCGTTGGCACCCGCCGAGCCCTGCCTGGCAGTCGAAGGCCGACGTGGCGCGGCAATTGTCTGATTGTCGGCGAAGGGGTCGTCGGTGGCTTGCGGCTGGTTGAAGATGCTGCCCTCCGCGCCCCCGGTCTGGTCGTCGTCGGGCACCGCGCCTGGGCTTGCCGGCTCATAAGGGTTGGCGGGCGTCTGGTCCTCAGCCATTTGGGTCGCCGGAACCGCTTGATCCAGCGATCCCTGCGGGCGCAACTGTCTCGCCTTGCGTTGCTGGTCGGCCAGGATTGCCGATTCGGAGACCTCGCCGCGCAACTCGGTTTCCTGCGAAAATGCCGGCACTGTGCGCAGCAAGGCGACGATGCTTGCCGTCAGCAAAAGCGCTGCAACGGCAATGCACTTCCGGCCCTTTTTCGTATCTGGCTCGCCGCCGAACATCATCACCACTGCTTGCGCGGCGCAGGCGCGCCATACTTACCGGACCGTAAATGCGGATGGTTAACGGAGGGTTGAAACAGGCCAAGGGCCCTGTCCGCGACGCACGCGAGACGGGAATTCCGTTGGACAGGCGGGCGACATGGCGCTAATGGCATCTGCCATGCACGCGGGGTCCTCAGAAAGAAAGCAGCCGGACAGGCAGGCAGCGATTGAATCGGCGCTGAGAACGGTGGCGACGGAGCAGGCCGGCATGGCCGCGCTTGCAGCCGCTCTCGGCAACGGCTTGTCCGAACCGTTCGCTGCCGCAGTGGATGCCATCGCGCAGATCGAGGGCCGAGTCATCGTCACCGGCGTCGGCAAGAGCGGGCATATCGGCTCAAAGATTGCAGCGACGCTCGCCTCGACCGGCACGCCTGCCTTCTTCGTCCATCCGGCCGAGGCCAATCACGGCGATCTCGGCATGATCGCCGGGGACGACGCCATCATCGCCATGTCTTGGTCGGGCGAGAGCAAGGAACTGATGGGCATCGTCGCCTATTCCAGACGCTTTTCGATCCCACTGGTCGCCATCACCTCGGGCGAGAATTCGGCGCTGGCGCGCGCCGCCGACGTCGTGCTGTTGCTGCCGGCCTCGCCGGAGGCCTGTCCGCACGGGCTGGCGCCGACGACATCGGCGCTGCTGCAGCTGGTCATGGGCGATGCGCTGGCGATCGCGCTGCTCGAGGCGCGCGGCTTCACGCCGGACCATTTCCGCACCTTCCATCCCGGCGGTCAGCTCGGCGCCAATCTGATGCAACTGCGAGAGATCATGCATGTCGGCGAGCGGCTGCCGCTGGTACCGTCGGGCACGGGAATGCGCGAAGCGATCGTTGAGTTGTCGCGCAAGGGTTTTGGCTGCGTGGCGATCACCGGCGCCGACGGTGCGCTGATCGGCATCATCACCGATGGCGACATCCGCCGCCACATTGCCGATGATCTTCTGTCGATGAACGTCGATGAGGTGATGACAAAGAAGCCGAAGACGGCTGCCCCCGACACGCTGGTGGCGACGGCGCTGCAGACGATCAATACGTCGGCCATCACCAGCCTGATGGTGGTCGAGGCCGATCGCCCCGTGGGGCTGGTGCATCTGCACGATCTGCTGCGCATCGGCGCCGCCTGAGATGCGCGAGACTCAGGACACGCAGGCCTGATTCCCAAACGGCTTCAGAATAGGAAACCCGCAAACTCAGACGGCCTCCACCGTCAGCTCCAAATCGGTGTCGGCGGCGCCGGTCACACGCACCTGGGTGCCGACGGGCAGGTCCGGGCCGGAGACACGCCACAGCGTGTCGCCGAGGCGGATGCGGCCGCGGCCATTCTTGATGGGCTCGGCCAATGTCGCCGTGCGGCCGACCATCTGAGCGCCGCGGCGGTTGAGCAGCGGCTGGTCCGCATTGACGGCACGATCGCCCACCAGCTTCTTGCCGACGAAGGCTGAGACCAGAGAGAGCACGAGGAAGGCGAGCACCTGGAGCTGCCAAGTCCAGAAGGCAGCGTCCCAAATCAGCAGCGATACCGCGCCGATGATCAGCGCGGCGATGCCGATCCACAGCATGAACACGCCGGGCGCCACGATTTCCATCACCAGCAGCACGAAGCCGAGGACCATCCAGTTCCACGGCCCGAGTTCCGAGACGATGCGATCGATCATTGACGTTCTCCCACCCAGATGGCGTGACTCAATTGTCCGACGGTCGCACGAGCGGCGTGCGCGCGC
This sequence comes from Mesorhizobium sp. M1A.F.Ca.IN.022.06.1.1, assembly GCF_003952605.1. NCBI lineage: Bacteria > Pseudomonadati > Pseudomonadota > Alphaproteobacteria > Hyphomicrobiales > Phyllobacteriaceae > Mesorhizobium > Mesorhizobium sp. M1A.F.Ca.IN.022.06.1.1. Next base: position 4,196,264 of record NZ_CP034455.1, read on the forward strand.
CCTGACGTTGCGGGCCGGAAGGGCCGTCGGCCTTGAACACTTCGCGGGCGATCTCGCCGATGCCGCCGAGCGAACCGATCAGCGATGAGGCTTCGAACGGCATGAGCACGATCTTGTTGTTGCTGGACGAGCCGATCCTGGCCAGCGCCTCGGTGTATTTCTGCGCGATGAAGTAGTTGATCGCCTGCACGTCGCCCTTGGCGATGGCTTCCGACACCACCTGTGTCGCCTTGGCCTCCGCTTCGGCGGAACGCTCGCGCGCTTCGGCATCGCGGAAGGCGGCTTCCCTGCGGCCTTCGGCCTCGAGGATCTGCGACTGCTTCATGCCTTCGGCGGCCAGGATTTGGGCGCGCTTGTCGCGCTCGGCGATCATCTGGCGGCTCATCGAATCCACCAGATTGGCCGGCGGGTTGATGTCCTTGATCTCGACGCGGGTGATCTTGATGCCCCACGGGTGCGCGGCCTCATCGACGACGCGCAGCAGCCGTTCGTTGATCGCATCGCGGTTGGACAGCAATTCGTCGAGATCCATCGAGCCCATGACGGTACGGATGTTGGTCATGGTGAGGTTGAGGATGGCGTTCTGCAGCCCGGAGACCTGATAGGCGGCCTGCGGGGCATTCAGCACCTGGTAGAAGGCGACGCCGTCGACGCCCACGATTGCATTGTCGCGGGTGATGATCTCCTGCGTCGGGACATCGAGCACCTGCTCCATCATGTTCATCTTGGCGCCTACGCGCTCGAAGATCGGGTTGATGATGTTCAGGCCGGGCGTCAGCGTCTTGGTGTAGCGGCCGAAACGCTCCACCGTGTAGTTGTAGCCCTGCGGCACCGTTCTGATGCCTTTGAAAAGAAGGATGATGACGAGGAATACAAGAACAATGATGGCAATATCGAAACCGCTAAACCCCATTTCGTTTCTCCCTCAAAAGGCGGCGACCTCGCGGAATCACTTAAGTGTGTTTCCGAAGCGTTACAATCAGGTGATCGCGAATATTGGTTAGCGAAGGCTGTTGCGAACCGGTTTCGACGCCTATTATTGGACGTCAGACCCAGCCTGACAGTTCCCGCCGCACCAGCGCCTCGATCACCGCCATGCCCTCGGCTCTGTCGTTGAGGCAGGGGATGTGGGCGAAGTTCTTGCCGCCGGCATGGTGGAATGTCTCGGCGGCCTCGCGGCCGATCTCGTCCAGCGTCTCGATACAGTCGACGGAAAAACCCGGATTGACGACCGCGATCGATTTGACGCCGTCCTTCGCCAGCTTCTCGACAGTGACGTCGGTGTAGGGCTGCAGCCATTCCTGGGCGCCGAAGCGCGACTGGAAGGTGGTGATGAGCTTCTTCTCGTCCCAGCCGAGCCTTGCCCTGAGCAGCCGCGTCGTCTCGAGGCAATGCGCCTGGTAAGGATCACCCTTGTCGGAATAGGGTTTTGGGATGCCGTGGTAGGAGGTGATCACCACCTCCGGCACGAAATCGAGCATCGCCAGGTTTTGCTCGATCGAGCGGGCGAGGGCGTCGATATAGACCGGCTCGTCATAATAGGGCGGCACGCTGCGGATCGCCGGCGCTCGCCTGATCTTCATCAGCGCCCGGAACAGCTGGTCGTTCGCCGTCGCCGTGGTCGTCGCCGAATATTGCGGATAGAGCGGAAAAGTGAGGATGCGCTCGCAGCCCTGCTCGACCAGCCGGCGGACGACGCTGCCGGTCGAGGGATTGCCGTAGCGCATGGCCCAGTCGACCACGACGGTTGGCAGATCAGCAAGCGCAATGGCGAGCTTCTCCGCCTGCGAGCGGGTGAAGGTGCGCAGCGGCGACTCGTTCTTCTCCCGGTTCCAGATCCTGGCGTAGTTGGCGCCGGACTTTGTCGGCCGCGCTGTGAGAACCAGCCCGTAGAGGATCGGATACCAGATCGCCTTGTTGAGCTCGATGACGCGCGGATCGGAGAGGAATTCTCTGAGATAGCGCCACATCGGCTTGAAATCGGTGCCGTCGGGCGTGCCGAGATTGATCAGCATGATGCCGATCTTGCCCGCTTTCACCGGCGCGGCACCCGCCGGCGCCGGACCGGCGGTCTTGGCGGCTTTCGCATCGGCAGGATTGGCAAGCGTCATCGACGGTCTCCGGTTGTCGGTGCGAAAACTAGCGATGCCATGCCGGTTTTGGAATGCTGCGTCTGGACGCACCTTACCGCGTTTGCGTCTGAAGACGGAACACCCGTCCGGTCTCCCGGACGGGCGCGATGAACTTCCGGCGAAAGATTACTTTGCGGCCGGCGGAATGGTCAGCGTTGCTCCGAGCGGCAGACGGCGCGGCCTGTAGTCCTTGTTGGCCTCGGAGATCAGCTTCCATTTGCTGCCGTCGCCATAGTTTTTCTTGGCCAGATCCCAATAGGTGTCGCCGGCGGCAACCACATGGCTGGTCTCTGGGCTGGCCTCCGGACCGGTCGCGGCCGGCTTGGCCTCGGCGGGCGCTGTTTCGGCCGGCTTGGCGGATTCGGTCGCAGGGGCGGCGGTCGCCGGCGCAGTCTCGGCAGGTTTTGCTGTCTCCGACGTTGCCGGTGCCGTCTCGGTCGGAACGGCCCGCGGCGTCCCGGCGATGTCGCCGGAATTGGACGGCAAAGCCGGCATGGCAGGCTCGGTCGCCGCCGGCGCCGTCTCGGCCGGCTTCGCGGGTTGGGCGGCAGGCGGCGTCGTGGCGGTCTCGGCAGGTTTTGCCGGCTCCGCGGCCGCTGTCGTGGCGCCGATCTCGGTGATGCGGCCGTCGAGCTTCGGCGTGTAGGGGCGGTGCGCGCCGAGATAGTCGGCCACCACCTGCTCCAGGCCCGGGCCGTAGTCATAGGCGTCCGTGGCCTTTTCGGCGAAGACCTTGTAGCCGTCGCCGCCCTGGCGGACGTAGTTGTTGGTGGCGACGAGATACTGCTTGTCCGGATTGATCGGCACCCAGGCGCTGTTCTCCATCACCTCGACCGATTTGACGCGGCCGGCATTGGGGGCGACCGACTTGTCGAAGGCATATTTCAAGCCGGCCACCTGCGGGAAGCGGCCGGCGGCGTCCTCGACCTGGCTGACGCCGCTTTCGAGACCGGCGACCAGGTCCTTGCCGGAGATCTTGAAGGTCGCCAGCGTGTTCTGGAACGGCAGCACCGTCAGCACTTCGCCCATGGTCACGGTGCCCTGGTCGATCGAGGCGCGCAGTCCGCCGCCATTCGAGATGACGATCTCGACGCCCTGGCCCTTGACCCGATCGAGGACGGCGTCGGAGACGAGATTGCCCATTTCGCATTCGCGGGTGCGGCAGCTTTCACGACTGCCATCGATCGGCTTGGTGGTCTCCGCCACTTCCTTGTTCTTCAGCGCCTCGATGGGCGCGCCAAGCTCCTTGATGCGGGCGAGCACCGCCGGATCGGGCGTGATCGACTTGTCGAGAAAGATCGGGTCGCCGCTGGCCGACTTGACGACGCCGTTGTCGTCGAACACGACCTTGAATTCACCGAGATATTTCGAATAGGACGCCGCCTGCACCACCGGCACCTTGTAGCCGTCGGGGTTGTCGACCATCGTCGGGTAGGGGCCTGCCGCCTTCGGATCGGTGTTCGACAAAAGCGTGTGGCTGTGGCCGCCGACCACCACGTCGACGCCGGGGATTTTCGCGATGACGTCGCGCTCGCGGTTGTAGCCGATATGGGTGACGGCGATGATCTTGTTGATGCCCTGCGCCTTCAGTTTCTCGACCTCGGCGGTGATCGACTTGACGTCGTCCGCGATGGCAATGTTGGGGCCGGGCGAGGCCAGTTCCGGCGTGTCGTTGGTGACGGCGCCGACGATGCCGATCTTCTGGCCGCCGACCTCGACCACGATGGACGGCTTGATCTTGCCGTGGGCGCCGGACTTGTCGTTGGGCACGACGTTGGCGCTGACCACCGGGAACTTCGCCTTGTCGAGATAAGGCACAAGCGCGCTTTCGCCGTCGTCGAACTCATGATTGCCCAGCGTCACCGCGTCGGGCTTGAGCTGATTGAGGAATTCCTCCTCCGCTGCTCCCTTGTAGGTGATGTAGAACAGCGATCCCTGGAAGCTGTCGCCGGCATTGAGCAGCAGCACGTTCTGACCTTCAAGCTTCTTGCGCTCCTGCGCGATCGCCGTGACCAGCCGGCCGGCGCCGCCAATGCACTCGCCTTTGGTCTCCTCCTCCGCTGAACAGGTCGACTCGTATTTGTTGTTGCCTTCGATGCGGCTATGCCAATCGTTGAAATGCAGGATGTTCAGCGTGTAGTCGGCAAAAGACGCTCCGGCCGAGAGGCCAAGTGCTGATGCGGAAAGGGCGGCAATGGCGGCAAATTTCTTCATTCTCGTCTCCCGGATGAGCTGACTTGAAGTGCTTAAAGCCCTCGCTTGGCTGGAAGGTAACAGTCAGCTTCGGGTCATGTTCACATCGCGTTTTGGCCGATGCAAGCGGAAATCGGGAGGAGGTTTGCCGGCACAAAAAAGGACGGCGGCTCGCGCCGCCATCCTCAACAAAGTCGATCTCTGCCTGAGCTCAGGCCCGGCGCGTCAGCACGAAATTCTGACCACTGGAGCTGGTGCAGTTGAGCTGGCTGGTAGAGACCATCAGGCAGTTGAAGCTAACCGGCGTCTGGCGGATCAGCGAGGTGCCGTGGATCTCGACCGAGGTCGCGCCGGTCATGGTGTAGCTGCCCTCGGACAGCTTCTGGCCGGTATCGGTCGCGACGGTGGTGAAGCTGCCGGCCGCGAAAGTCGAGAGGCCGGTGCCCTTGGCGTCGATCCAGTTGCCCTCGACGCCCTTGGGCGCCGCTGCAATCGGCTCCGAAGGGCCGGTGGTGGTGCAGGCGGCAGCGGCCAGAAGGCTTGCCGCGGCGCCTGCCGAAAGCAATTTGCGCGCAATGATCATTCAAAAATCCTCTCCTCTCGCATCGGCCGGAAAATCGATCTCCGATCTTCGGAAAAGCACGATGCGTGCATTCAAAGTGCTAGAGCGTACTTTGTGCGTCCGACAGGACGCGCGTCGCTCTGGGCCGCCCGTCTTCAATCGCCCGATTTCCGGGCGATTGCAAGGTGGAGACGCGGGTAGGCTTGGCTGCTATCGCACCAGGATGTTGCGGAACTGCCACGGATCGTCCTTGTCCAGATCCTCGGGGAAAAGCCCCGGGCGATTATCAAGCGGCGTCCAGTCGGTGTAGTAGCCCCTGACCGGCCCGAGATAGGGAAGCTGCACTTCCAGGCAGCGCCGGTAGTCCATCTCGTCGGCTTCCACGATGCCGGCCATCGGATTTTCCAACGCCCAGACCATGCCGGCGAGCACCGCCGAGGTGACCTGCAGGCCGGTGGCGTTCTGGTAAGGCGCCAGCTTGCGCGCCTCGGCCAGCGACAGCTGTGAGCCGTACCAATAAGCGTTCTTGGCATGGCCGTAGAGCAGCACGCCGAGCTCGTCGACGCCGTCGACCAGCTCGTTCTCGTCGAGCACGTGATGCACCGGTTGCGCCTTGCCGGCGGCGCCGAACATCTCGTGCAGCGACAGCACGGCATCGTTGCAGGGGTGATAGGCATAATGGCAGGTCGGGCGATACTGAACCTTGCCCTTCTTGCCGCGCACGGTGAAGAAGTCGGCGATCGAGATCGCCTCGTTGTGGGTCACCAGGAAGCCATATTGCGGGCCGGGCGTCGGGCACCAGGAGCGCACGCGCGTGTTGGCGCCCGCCTGCTCCAGATAGATCGCCGCCTGCGAGCCGTGCTTGTGCTTCTTGCCGTTCTTCGGCGTCCAGGTCTCATGCGTGCCCCAGCCGAGCTCGGCCGGCTGCAGGCCTTCCGAGATGAAGCCCTCGACCGACCAGGTGTTCCAGAATACGTCCATCGGCTTCGGCTTCTTGGTGCGCTGGGTATCGCGCTCGGCGATGTGGATGCCCTTGACTCCGGCCTTCTTCATCAGCTTCGCCCAGCCCTCGCGGTCGTGCTCCGCCGGGACCACAAACTCGAGCCCGAGATCGTTGGCGAGGTTGACTAGTGCCTGCTTGACGAACCAGGAGACCATGCCAGGATTGGCGCCGCAGCAGGAGATCGCCGTAGTGCCGCCGGGAGCCTTCTCCTTCTCCTGGCGCACGCTCTCGCGCAGCGCGTAATTGGTGCGCGAGGCATTGTCGGCCTTGTCGTCGAAATAGAAGCCGAGCCACGGCTCGACCACCGTATCTATATAGAGCACGCCGAGCTTGCGGCAGAGCTTCATCAACTCGAGCGAGGAGGTGTCGACCGACAGGTTGACGCACATGCCCTGACCGCTGCCATTGGTGAGAAGCGGGGTCAGAAGCTTCTTGTAGTTCTTCCTGGTCACCGCGTCCTGAACGAAGGCGATGCCGCGCTCGTCGAGCAGCATGCGGTCGCTGTCGCGCGGGTCGATGACCACCATGCGCGACTTGTCGAACTTGAAATGGCGTTCGATCAGCGGCAGCGTTCCCCGTCCGATCGAGCCGAAGCCGATCATCACGACAGGGCCGGTGATTTCACCGTAAACGGGCCAGTTCTCGTTCGCCATTTTTTCGCACACTCCTTCAAACACGGGAAAGTCCGGCATTTTTCGCCGGTAGCCCTACATCATAGATCATTGTCACAAACCAGCAAAAACCGCCAACCGACGGCCAAACCGGCCTGGCGGTTTGGTTAAGCCACCATGGCCATGCCGGCGAGGTACGAAACCAGCCGGTCGCGGTCCGCGCTCAAACCCTTGTAGTCGAGCTGCGCCTGATCGAGAGCATTGAGCTGGTCGGCGAAGGAGGCCGCAAGCGCGACCTTGTCGGGGTGGCGGGCAAGCACCGCCAGCGGGTCGAGATGGATGCGAATGGTGAAAAGGATGTCGCGCGACACCGGCAGCTTGCGCAAGGTCTGACGCTCGACGCGAATGAAGGCATGGGCGTTGATGTCACCATCCGAAAAACGCGTCGGACGGTTCGTGGCACGGTCGATGCGCTCCCCGTTGGAAAGCGGATGATAGAGCGCGTCGCCCGCCTGGATCGACCAGTTGAAGCGCTCGACCGCTTGTCCCTGCAGGCCGTCGAACATGCGGTTGATGAGGTCGGCAGGCCGCGTGCCGGGGCCGAAGCCGGGCACGGGCGCGTGGATCTGTTGTAGCGGCTTGCCGAATTTCTCCTGGAGCGACCAGGACGACGGAAAGCAGAGCGAGCCGGCGGCGAGCCGCCAGCCATCATCGCCGCGGCGCATCAGGATCAGGTCTTCCTGGATTAGCAGCGAGGCTGCGACCAGCGGGGCGTCGGGGCCGACATTGCTGCCTTCGGGGCCGGCTACCTCGATCCCGGCACCCTTGCGGCGGTAGGTTTCGGGATGTTTCGCCAGCAGGTGCGCTCCAAGCAGATCCAGCACCTCCTGCTGCGCCTCACGCGTGCCCTCCTCCTCGACAAAAACCCGGCTTGGGATTTCCGCGTAGAGACGGCGCTTCTCGGCGAGATGCGGCAAAAGAAACTCGTCGAGCTCGATCCATCGATCGAGATCGAGCGGTTTCAGCCCGATGGTGAAAAGCCTTGACGATCCGTCATAGGGCGTATGGGTCGGCTGGCGAACACTCATGCTTCCTTGAAGGCGTCCAGTTCGGTGGCGGTCAACCGCGCCGCGAATTCGGTGATTTCGTAGTCGGCCGCGCCTGCCTCGGAGAAAGGGTCGGCCGCCAGTCTGGCGTCAAGCACGTCGCGGGAACCGCGCGCGACGATGATGCCGCCGGTCCTTGGCCGTTTCGGTCCAGACGCAACAAAAATGCCTTCCGCGTAGCAGGCCTTCAGCCATTCGACATGCGCCGGCGCCAGCCGATCGATCTCGGTCAGCGGCACCTTGTAGTTCAGCGAAACGATGAACATTGCATTCTCCTGCTTGGCGTCATGCCAGCCTCGCCGGGATCAACCCACGTAGCGAATTGCCGACGAAGATCGCCTGCGCCGACTTCAGATCGTCGAAGGTGTAGATCGCTTCCGCGGCGCGGCCTTCGTCCAGAAGCTCGCCGCGCAATACTCCAGGCAGCAGGCCGCAATCAAGCCGGGGCGTCACCAGCATCCCGTCGCCGAAATCGGCGAACAGATTGGTGATCGTGCCTTCGCAGAGTTCTCCGCGCTCGTTGGCGAGCAGCACTTCGTCGGCGCGGGTGGCGAGGTATTCGGCGCGCGCCTGTTGGTAGGTTTCGCGGCGGTTGGTCTTGTGACGCAGCAACAAGTTACCGGAATCGAGGCGGACCCGCGCCAGCTGCAGACGCCATGCCCTACCTGCGGGAAGCTGCTCAAAGGGCTGCGCGGCTGCTGTCGCCTCGCCGTTGCGCTGCAGTGCAAGCCGGGTGCGCAAAGCGATCCGCTGCCCGCCGATCGCGTTCTTCAGCACCTCGCCGATCCGTTGCGGATCGCAGGCAAAGCCGAGCTCCGCGGCCGAGGCATAAAGCCGTGCAAGATGGCGCTCGAAGCGCAGGAAGCCCGAGCCAGGCTCCCAGCGCATGGTCTCGATCAGCTCGAAGTCGGCACGGTTCCCGTCGCGAAGCGCGCTTTCAGAAGACACTCCCGGTACTCCTCCTCGGCGGTGGAATCGAAGACCACGCCGCCGCCGACATTGTAGACAGCCTCGCCGTCGGCAAAGAGCGAGATGGTGCGGATCGCCACCGAGAACCGCATCGTGCCGCCGGGCGCGACCCAGCCGATGGCGCCGCAATAGACGTCGCGCGGCACGCCCTCCAGATCGTGCAGGATCTCCATGGCGCGGATCTTCGGCGCGCCGGTGATCGAGCCGCAGGGAAAGAGCGCTGCGAAGACTTGGCGAATACCGATATCAGGCAGGAGCTTCGCCCGCACCCGGCTCACCATCTGGTGCACCGTCGGGTAGGTCTCGATGCGGAACAGCTCAGGCACTTCCAGCGTGCCGACCTCGCTGATCAGCGAGATGTCGTTGCGCAGGAGATCGACGATCATCCGGTTCTCGGCCTGGTTCTTCTCGTCGTTGCGCAGGAACGCCTTCAGCCGCGCGTCCTCGGCCTTGGTGGCGCCGCGCGGCGCCGTGCCCTTCATCGGGTGCGTCTCGATCATACCGTCGGCGTCGATCTCGAAGAAGAGTTCCGGCGAGCGCGACAGCACGATCGGATCGCCGAACGAGATCAGCGCGCCGTATTTCACCGGCTGGCGCCCGGTCAGCGCCTCGAAGGCGGCAAGCGGATCGCCCGACCATTGCGCATAGACCGGAAAGGTCAGATTGCCCTGATAACAGTCGCCCTTGCGAATATGGTGGTGGAGGCGCGCGAAGCGGACGGCGTAGTCCTCGGCGGACCAGGATGCGCGGGCGTCGAAGATCGGTCCGTTGCTGGCGGGGCCTTCGTTCCGTGGCACGGCCTGTTCGAGCGGCGCATCGAAGACGCCGAGACAGATCAGAGGCGCGCGGCGGCCCTCTGGCAGCAACGGCACCAGTTTCGGCTCCAGCAGGTAGCCTGCCTCATAGGAGAAATAGCCTGCCAGCCATTTGCCCGCGTCGGAGGCGGCCTGAGCCGCTTCCAGCGCCGGCGTGAATTCGTCCGCGGTTCGCGCCGTGATGACCTCATGCGGCCCGTCAAAGACGAGCTGGCGGCCGGTCTCGTCATTGCGGAATATTGCTGAGGGCAGGGACATAAGCCTCGGATGGGGTCGATCAAGTCGATCGCTCTATATGGGGGCGCGGCGAGGCGCAATCGAGAGAACGGCGTCGGACGCCGTAAAGGCATCTGGTCCAAAGCAAAAACGGCGCCCAATGGACGCCGCCTGCGCTGGGAAGGCAACAGCGAGATCAGTTGTTGTTCGAGCTCCCCGCCGTGGGGAACCGGGTAGCGAATTCGGCCTCGTCGCCCGCGGCCAGCAGTTTCGCCTGCTCGATCCATTTCTCGCGCGCGATGCGGCCGTCGAAATTGAGCACCTCCTCGACGCGCTTGACGTCGGCATCGGTCCAGGCGGCGATCTGGGCGTACGACGTGACGCCCTGCGCCTTGAGCAGCTTTTCGTTGACCGGGCCGATGCCGATCAGGCGGCGCAGATTGTCCGCCTTGCCGGTGGTCGCCTTCGGGGCGGCGGCTTTCTTCGGAGCCGGCGCCTTCTTTGGCGCCGCGGCGGCCGTCTTTGCCGCTGCCGGCTTGGCCGCTGCCGATTTGGTCGAAGCCGATTTTGCCGCTGACGGTCTTGCAGATGAGGATCTGGCTGGGGTCGGGGTCGACATCAGCGCCGCAGGCGCCGGCGCGGAGGCTTTGTCGGTTCCCGCCTTGGCGGAAGAGGTCGGCGCTTCGCGCAGCTTGCGTTCGAGATCGGCGCGGCTGCGGCCGCATGCGTCGAGCTCGCCGCTCAGGCGGTAGGTATCGGCGCTAAACCGGTCGCGTTCGCTCTTGGCGCGACCGAGTTCGCCGCGCAGGCTGTCGAGCTCGCCACGCAGGCGGCCCCAGATGAACCAGCCAACCAGGACACCGACAACGAACGCCAGGAGCATATAGAAGAAAGTGCTCATTTCCCTCTCCAGTCCGATCGGGCCGCGGTCGCAAACGGCGGCCTTGCCGCAGGGATCGTCAATCGTTCCGCGCGCTGGGCGGAACCGCCCCTCCAATCGCTGGCGGCTGGCCCTCCTCCGGCTGCGGCCCGACGGCCGCTATCGCTCTCGCTGAAGCAACGCTAGGGCCGCCTCCGGCCTTGCTGTCGCGTCCGGTTGAGCTTGGGGTCTACGCTAGCACACGGCCTGCGCAAAGCTAATTGAAAAGTGCGGGCAGAGTTATTCAAGAACAGCACAAGTATGCGTTCCGGCCAAACTGTTCCCGGTCTATGCCGCCAGGCGAGCACCCGTCATTTGTCGAGCGCCTCCAGCTCGTCGATCAGCGCGCCGATCACACCCAGGCCGATCTGCCAGAAGGCCGGATCCGTGGCGTCGAGGCCGAAGGGCGCCAGCAGTTCCGAATGATGCTTGGTGCCGCCGGCGCGCAGCATCTCGAAATACTTCTCCTGAAAGCCGCGCTCGGCGTTCTGGTAGACGGCGTAGAGCGAGTTGACCAGGCAGTCGCCGAAGGCATAGGCGTAGACGTAGAAGGGCGAGTGGATGAAGTGCGGGATATAAGTCCAGAAGACCTCGTAGCCATCGCGCAACTTGATCGCCGGCCCCAGGCTTTCAGCCTGCACCTCAAGCCAGAACTGGCCCAGCCTGTCCGAGGTCAGCTCGCCGTTGCGGCGCTCGGCATGCACCTTGCGCTCGAACTCGTAGAAGGCGATCTGGCGCACGACGGTATTGATCATGTCCTCGACCTTCTGGGCGAGCATGGCCTTGCGCTCGCGCTTGTCGGAGGTCTGGTCGAGCAGCGAGCGGAAGGTCAGCATCTCTCCGAAGACGGAGGCGGTCTCGGCCAGCGTCAGCGGGGTGGACGCCATCAGCGCGCCCTGGCCGGCGGCCAGCACCTGGTGAACGCCGTGGCCCAGCTCATGCGCCAGCGTCATCACATCGCGCGGCTTGCCCATGTAGTTGAGGAGCACGTAGGGATGCGCCGAAGGCACGGTCGGGTGGGCGAAGGCGCCGGGCGATTTGCCCGGCCTGACCGGCGCATCAATCCATTTGCGGTCGAAGAAGGTCCGCGCGATTTCCGCCATCTTCGGCGAGAAACGCTGATAGGCTGACAGCACCGTGTCCCTGGCGTCGTCCCAGCGGATCACCGACTGCGGGGTCTCGGGCAGCGGCGCGTTGCGGTCCCAGTGGTTCATGACGTCCATGCCGAGCCAGCGCGCCTTCATCTGATAGTAGCGGTGCGACAGGCGCGGATAGGCTTCGCGCACGGCCGCGGCCAAAGCATCGACCACGCCGCGTTCGACGCGGTTGGCGAGATGGCGTGAATCGGCGATGTCCTCGAAGCCGCGCCAGCGGTCGGAAATTTCCTTGTCCTTAGCCAGCGTGTTGGTGATGAGCGTGAAGGTGCGCAGGTTCTTGCGGAAAGTCGCGGCGAGTGCCTCGGAGGCACGGCGGCGCACTTCGCCATCCGCGTCCTGCAGTCGGTTCAGCGCCGGCTCCAGCGTCAGCTCCTCGCCGTCGACGTCGAAACGCAGGTCGGTCATCGTCTCGTCGAACAGGCGGTTCCAGGCGCCGCGTCCGGTGACCGACTTCTCGTGGAACAACTGCTCGACCCGATCCTCGAGCTGGTACGGCTTGTCCTTCCTGAGGTCGAGCACCCAGGGACGGTAGTGGGCGAAGGCCGGGTCGGCCGCGAGTGCTGCTTCGATCACCGCGTCGTCGATCAGGTTGAGCTCCAGCGCGAAGAACAAAAGATGCGCGCTGGCATCCGTCATCTTCTCCTGGATGTCGCCATAGAGCTTGGCGCGCTGCGGATCGGCGGTGTTGCCGGCATAGACAAGCCCGGCATAGGAGACGATGCGGCCGATCAGTTCCTCCAGCGCCTCGTAGGCCTTCAGCGCCTCGCCGAGCCGGCCGGCGGCGCCACGCTCGGCTTCGGCGGCCAACGTGCCCTTCCAGCGGACCTCGAAGGCGATGGCGTCGCTTGCCGCCCGGGCGATGTCACGCTTCAGCTCCGGCGCTTCCATACCGGAATAGAGATCGGCGAGATTCCACTCCGGCAGATCGCCAAGCTCCGCCGCGGCCTGGCCAGACGCCGTCGCCGCAAGCCGCTGACCAAACATCATGCGCATCGACAATACCTTCTTCGAATCAACGGGAAAGGAGAAGCCGGTCAAATCCTAAGGAATTCGTTCACCGGGTTTTTTGAAACCTTATTTAGAACCCTGTGCCAAGATGATCCATGGGGATTTATCGGGCGGATAATTCAAAGAGTCATGACAGGTTCCGTACTCATAGTCGATGACGATCCCGTGCAGCGCAGGCTGCTCGAGGCGGCGGTCACGAAATTCGGCCACAGCGCCATCGTCACCGACGGCGGCGAGGCGGGTCTCGATGTGCTGGACGGACCGAAGGCGCGCGATGTGTCAGTCGTCATCCTCGACCTGGTCATGCCCGGTCTCGACGGCATCGGCGTGCTGAAGGCGATGCGCGAGCGCGCCATCAATCTCCCGGTCATCGTGCAGACCGCGCAGGGCGGCATCGAAACCGTTGTCTCGGCCATGCGCCACGGCGCTTTCGATTTCGTCGTCAAGCCGGCCTCGCCCGACCGGCTGCAGACCTCGATTTCCAATGCTTTGAAGGTCGAAGCGGTCGAGGATGAGGTGAAGCGCACGTCGCGGCGTCGCGGCGGCCATCTCACCTTCAAGGATCTGATCACCCGCAGCCCGGCGATGGACCGGGTGATCCGGCTCGGCCAGAAGGCGGCGGCCTCCAACATCCCGATCCTGATCGAGGGCGAATCGGGGGTGGGCAAGGAGTTGGTGGCGCGCGCCATCCAGGGCAGCGGCGACCGCCGCTCGAAACCCTTCGTCACCGTCAATTGCGGCGCCATCCCCGACAATCTGGTGGAATCGATCCTGTTCGGCCATGAGAAGGGTTCCTTCACCGGCGCCACGGACAAGCACACCGGCAAATTCGTCGAGGCGCATTCGGGCACGCTGTTCCTGGACGAGATCGGCGACCTGCCGCTCGACGTCCAGGTCAAGCTGCTGCGCGCCGTGCAGGAGGGCGAGGTCGACCCGGTCGGCGGCCGTTCGACCCTCAAGGTCGACATCCGGCTGATCTCGGCGACGCATCGGAATCTTTTGCAGCAGGTCAAGGACGGCAAATTCCGCGAGGACCTATTTTATCGCCTGAACGTCTATCCGATCTTCGTGCCGCCGCTGCGCGACCGGCGCGAGGACATCCCCCATCTGGTCAGGCATTTCATGGAGAAGGTGGCGCCGGCCGATCCGCGTCATCGTCTCACCGGCATATCGGCCAAAGCGCTGGCGATGCTGCAGGCCTACGATTGGCCGGGCAACATCCGCCAGCTGGAAAATGCGGTGTTCAGGGCGTCGGTGCTCGCCGAAGGCGAATTGCTGACCGAAGAGGAATTCCCACAGATCCGCGCGCAGGTCGAAGGCACGGTGAAGCTCGATGCCGAGCCTGCGACTGCCGTGGCACCGGTCGCGGACGAGCCGCAGCCGGGCGATCAGGCCGTCTCCAATGGAGCGGCGGCAGGTTCGCACGAGGCCGAGGCGCGGGCGCGGCTGCAGCCGCGATTCGGCACGCTGAGGGCCTTGGACGAGCGCGGCAATGTGCGGGCGCTGGCCGATGTCGAGTTCGAGATGATCAAGCTTGCGATCGACCACTATAACGGCCAGATGAGCGAGGTGGCGCGCCGCCTCGGCATCGGGCGCTCTACGCTCTACCGCAAGCTGAAGGAATATGGCATTGACCCCGAAGCGGGTCGGCTTGATCGACTTGCCTCTTGAGACGCAAGCCCAGCCCAGCCTACCGGTTTATATTCCGACTTAAATCGTCGCTTTTTCGTTTCTGAAGGCGCTTTTTCAGTCGCTTGCGTGTTCTCGATCACGCATTTAACGCAATCGGTAACAGATTGTGTTTGGGCCAAAGCCGAATTCTCGATCTAAACCAGCGATTTACCACGAAACATGGTGCATCATTTTTGACGGGATATCGCCACGGTGTTACCGCATTTCGGCTCCAATAAGCGATGATTAACCATTAGGATCGATATTCGGATGTGAGAACCACGCATCCGTTTGGGCAAATCCGGGGACAAACGGCAGCCTGCAAGGCCTTTTGATTTGAACCAAGTCGAACGACACACGAACGGGCGGCATTTTCACATGAGCGTCTGGCCACGGTGGCTGACGTTTGTGATTTTGGCCGTAGGGTTCCTTTCGGCAGCCGCCTCCGGCGCGAAAGCCGAAGTCCGTTCGCTGAAGCTCTATCACCTGCACACGCACGAAAAGGCCGAGATCGTCTACAAGCGTAACGGCCGCTACGTTCCCGAAGGCCTGCGCAAGATCAACATCATCCTGCGCGACTGGCGCCGCAACGAGCCGACCAAGATGGATCCGCGGCTGCTCGATCTGGTGTGGGAGGCCTACCGGCAGAGCGGAGCGACCGACTACATCCAGGTCGTCTGCGGCTATCGCTCGCCATCTACCAATTCCATGCTGCGCAGCCGCAGCCGCGGTGTCGCCGAGAAAAGCCAGCACATGCTTGGCAAGGCGATGGACTTCTACATCCCCGGCGTGCCGCTGAAGAAGCTGCGCAACATCGGCCTCAAGATGCAGGGCGGCGGCGTCGGCTACTATCCGAATTCCGGTTCTCCGTTCGTCCACATGGATGTCGGCAATGTCCGCCACTGGCCGGGTATCAGCCGTCAGGAACTGGTCAGCCTGTTCCCGAACGGCAAGACGCTGCACGTGCCGAGCGACGGCCGGCCGCTGCCTGGCTATGAGCAGGCTCTGGCCGCCTACAAGGCGCGCAAGGGCGCCGGCACCCCCAATATCGAGCTGGCCAGCGCCGGCGGCTCGACCAAGCGGTCCGGCGGACTGTTTGCGGCCTGGTTCGGCGGCGGCGACGACGAGGCCGACGACAGCGCCGATGTCGCGAGCGCCCAACCCGCACCCCAGCCGAAAGCTGTGAAGCAGGTGGCGGCCGCAAAGAGCGGCAACAGCGGCAGCCTGCCGGGCATCGCGATCGTCTCGCCGCAGGATGCCAAGCGCGCCAACATCCCGCAGATCGCGGATGACAACTCGGACGATTCGCAACCGCAGCAGGACACGCCCGAAACCATCATTGCCGCGCTGCCGCCGAAGGAGGTTCCTCTGCCCGCCTTCGCGCCGAGGCCCAAGGCCGATGTCGGCCAGCAGACGGCTGAAAACGTGCCGTTCGCCGTGGCGGACGCCTCGGCCACGGCTGAGCAGGCGGTGGCGACGGCGCATGCTCCGGCCAACGTACCGTTCGGCATGGCCGCCGGCGCGGCGCAGGCCGCAGCCGATCCCGCGCAGGGGGCGTTCAACAATGTTCCGCTGCCGACGAGGCGGCCCGATCTGCCGAGGGAACTTGCGCCCAAGGACAAGGGCGTGCTTCTGGCGCTGGCGGAAACCGCCTCGCAGGACAAGAGCGCGACCGATGCCTTCTCGGTGCTGCCGACCGCACGGCCCGACGCGGGCAAGCCGGATGAGATCAAAGCGGTGCTCGAGCAGGCCAGCGCGACCACCGTGGCCGGCTCGAGTGGGGCCGAATACGAAGTCGCTTCGCTGACTGCGCCGGAGCCACGCTCGGCATTCAACGATCCGTCGGGTCTCGATGCAGCTTCGCCGCGTCAAGCCATCGCCGCACGCCCCGCCGGCACCGATCCGGCGCAGGCGATCGGCGCCGGCGTGAAGACGACGCGCAAGGAGGCCAGGGCGTCCGCCAACGACCTGAAGCCCGGCCCGAAGGCAATGGTGGTGGCAACGCCGCCGCAGGCAGCGCGCTGGGCGCTGGGCAGCGGCGACAACATCGCCACCGTTTCCGATCCGACCACGGCACCGCGCTATGCCTACAATATCGTGCACACGCCGCCGAGCGAGGTCTACACGGCCGGCTTCCAGACGGATGCGCAATTGCCGGACGCCAGCCGGTTCACCGGCAACGCGGTGAAGTTCCTTTCGGTCGCCCGCTTCCAGACGAAATAACGAGCCTGCCAGTGCCGCAACAGCCGCGTTGAACAACAGCGCGGCTTTTGCTTTTATCACGGCAGCATAGTTTGAACGGCGCGGGTTTCCCGCGTAGTCTTTTCCCGCTTCGTCTAACGGTAGGACAGCGCCCTTTGAAGGCGTGAATCGTGGTTCGAATCCATGAGCGGGAACCAGCCGGCGGCTGGTTTTCGGCCCGCACCGGCATGCCATCACGCACGCTTAAACTTCTCGTGAGACCGGAACGGGCCGCGCTTTTTCGGGTTAGGATGCGTTCGTTCCAAACTGGGGATATTCATGAAGAAGATTCTATTGGCGTCAGTTCTCGCTCTGGCCGCGGCATCGGCTGCCGTGGCTCCAACGCAGGCCGAAACCGTTATCGTCAAGTCCGGCAAGCATCACTGCAGAACCAAGGTGGTCACCCATTGGGTTCACCACCGCAAGGTCGTCGAGAAGGTCAAGGTCTGCCACTGACCGCATGTCCAGCCCTGGAGCGGTTCAGCGTTTGATAGACCGCTGAACCGCTCCAGGTTGTTCTTTACACGATCCGGACGGAAGAACCGGTGCCCACTCTTCCTGGAATTGCGTTAGGCGAGCTTGCTCGCCTCGCGCGCCAGGGCTTCGATCTCATCCCATTTGCCGGCCTTGATGAATTCGTCGGGCGCCACCCACGAGCCGCCGACGCAGATGACGTTGGGGAGGCTCAGATAGTCGGCGGCGTTCTTGGCCGTTATGCCGCCGGTCGGGCAGAATTTCACGTCGGCGAGCGGCGAGGCGAAGGCCTTCAGCGATGCGATGCCGCCCGACTGTTCGGCCGGGAAGAATTTCAGGAAGCGCAGGCCGGCTTCGCGCGCAGCCATGATCTCCCCGGGGGTGATGGCGCCGGGCAGCAGCGGCACGGGGCTGTCCTTGGCCGCGTCGAGAAGCTGGCTCGTAATGCCGGGGCTGACGATGAATTTCGAGCCGGCGCGTGCCGCCTCGTCGAACTGCTTGGCATCGAGAATGGTGCCGGCACCGACAACCGCATCCTCGACTTCGGCCGCGACGCGGCGGATCGCTTCCAGCGCATCGGCGGTGCGCAGCGTGATCTCGATCGCCCTCAAGCCGCCGCGCGACAGAGCGCGAGCGAGCGGCACGGCGTCGGCGACATTGGCGATCTTGAGCACCGGGATGACCGGCTGGCCGTTGAGGAGCGACAGAAGCTTTTCGGTCTTGCTGGTCATTGGCTTGTCTCTCCGTTTCGGTCGATTTCAACCGATTAGCAGAAGGGGTATTCCGAGTCCACGAAGGCGGGCGTGTCGCAATGTCACGCGGCCCGTCCGCTCCGCCTTGAAACGGCTTTCAGCACGGTCTAGTGCCATGGGCATGACAACAAACAAGGAAATTCAGCCGGTCCGCGTTGCCGCGCTCTACAAGTTTGCGTGGCTCGACAATTACCAAGCGCTGCGCGCGCCGCTTGCCGCCTTCTGCTGCGGACGCGGCATCAAGGGCACGCTGCTTTTGGCGCATGAGGGCATCAACGGCACGGTCGCCAGCAGCGAGGCAGCGATCGCCGCGCTTATCGATCACCTGGAGGCGATCGAAGCGCTTGCCGGCCTGGAAGTGAAATACAGCACCGCCGCCGAGATGCCGTTCCACCGCATGAAGGTGCGGCTGAAGCGCGAGATCGTCACGATGGGCGTCGACAATCTCGATCCGGCGAGCAGCGCCGGCACCTATGTCGCGCCGGCCGATTGGAACGCGCTGATCTCGGACGCCGACACGTTGGTCATCGACACGCGCAACGCCTACGAGGTTTCGATCGGCACCTTCAAGGGCGCGGTCGATCCCAAGACCGCCAGCTTTCGCGAGTTCCCGGGCTGGGTCGAAGAGCACCGCGAGGAGCTCGAAGGCCGCAAGGTGGCGATGTTCTGCACCGGCGGCATTCGCTGCGAGAAGGCGACCGCTTACGTGAAGTCGCTGGGCTTCAGGCAGGTCGTCCACCTTAAGGGCGGCATCCTGAAATATCTCGAAGAGGTGCCGGCCGAAGAGAGCCTGTGGCAGGGCGAATGCTTCGTCTTCGACGAGCGGGTATCGGTGTCGCATGGCCTGGCCGAGGGCGAAGCCGAACTCTGCCGCGCCTGCCGCCATCCGCTCACCGTCGAGGACCGGCTCTCGCCGAAATATACGGTCGGCGTCTCATGCCCGCATTGCTTCGAAGCGCGCTCGGACGAGGACCGCGCGCGCTACGCCGAGCGCCATCGCCAGGTGGAACTCGCGCATGCGCGGGGCGCCAAGCGCCACATCGGAAGCTGAGCAGCCCAGGTTTCGTCAAATCATCCGCCCGTTCATTGTAATGTCAATGCGCGGGGCCTACGTCTTGCCGATCCGAAACCCTGCCCGGGCGCATTCGGCCGGGCCAATTCTGGAGGCATTGATGCTCGACCCCAAGAAGCTGCTCGACGACCTTTTCGGCTCGCAAATTCCCGGCACGGGATCGACCGTTCGCGACAAGGCGGGGCAGGCGGTGCAGATGGCGAAGGACAATCCGCTCGCCGCCGGCGCGCTGGCGGCGGTGCTGCTCGGCACCGGCCCCGGTCGACAGGTGACGGGCGCTGCCATGAAGCTCGGCGGCCTGGCAGCCATTGGCGGCCTCGCCTACAAGGCCTACCAGAACTACAAGGCCGGCAATGTGCCGGCACAAGAACCCGTGGCCGGCGAGCCCGAGTTGCTGCCGCCGCCCAAGGACACCGCCTTCCATCCCTCGCAGGCGCCGCAGGGCGAGGCCGAATTCACGCTGACCCTGGTGCGGGCGATGATCTCCGCAGCCAAGGCGGACGGTCATGTCGATGACGAGGAGCGGCAGAAAATCGCCGACAAGCTCAAGCTCGCCGGCATCGGTGCCGAAGCGGAAAAATTTCTGCTGGATGAGCTTGAACGCCCGCTCGATCTCGACGTCCTGATCACCGGCGCCAAGACCGATGCGCAGAAGGTTGAGCTCTACACCGCCTCGCGCCTTACCATCGATCCCGACACCCGCACGGAGCGCGGCTATCTCGACCTGCTAGCCGGCCGCCTCGGCCTGCCGGACGCGCTGGTCGACCATGTCGAGGCGACGGTCTCGGCGGCGAAGGCGCCGGCTTGAACCGTGCCCGATCCGCGCCAGCAAATTGCCGGTTGGTAAACGCGCATCGGACGTGCTGCTGGCCGTTAATCTTTCGTTAACCCAGCAAGCGCATCATTCTAACCAGTCGGACCGGCTTATCCTCCTCCCAAGCGCGGTTCAGATGAGGGGCGGTCGCCAATGACCGCCCTTTTTGTCGGCTCCGCTTTCTTGCCGACAATAGCCGCTTGCCACGCCCTCCGTCATTTGCGATGCCACGTCTTCTTCCAGCAGTGACGGGGAGCGAGGACGATGACCGCCATGACAGAGAAAACAGCCATCGTAACCGGCGCCGGCACCGGCATCGGCAAGAGCGTCGCCACCACGCTGCTCAAGGCAGGCTGGAACACCGTGTTCTGCGGCCGCCGCAAGACGCTGCTCGAGGAGGCGATCGCCGAGGCCGGGAAGACCAGCGCCAGGGCGCTTGCCGTTGCATGCGACATCAGCAAGGCCGGCGAAGTCGACGACATGTTCGAGACAGTGGTGGAGGCGTTCGGGCGCGTCGACCTGCTCTTCAACAATGCCGGCATGGGCTACAAGTCGACGCTGATCGACGAGATCCCGGTCGAGGTCTGGAACGATGTCGTCGGCGTCAACCTGACCGGCTCGTTCCTATGCGCCCGTGCCGCCTTCGGCGTCATGCGCCGGCAAAAGCCGATGGGTGGGCGCATCATCAACAATGGCTCGGTGTCGGCCTATGCGCCGCGGCCGGGCTCAGCGCCCTACACGGCGACCAAGCATGCCATCACCGGCCTGACCAAGACCCTGGCGCTCGACGGCCGGCCCTATGACATTGCCTGCGGCCAGATCGACATCGGCAATGCGCTGACCGAGATGGCGCAGGCGATGACCGTCGGCGTGCCGCAGGCCAACGGCTCCATCGCCGCCGAAGCGGTGATGGATGTCCAGCGCGTCGCCGACGCGGTGCTTCACATGGCGAGCCTGCCGCTCGACGCCAATGTGCTGTTCATGACGGTGATGGCGACGAAGATGCCGTTCGTCGGCCGCGGGTGAGGGGGCTGAGGCTCTATTTCGTCAAGAACACTTCGATCCGCTCCAGCGCTCGTAATATGTTCTCCTCGGAATTGGCGTAGGAAAGCCGGACATAGCCTTCGCCGAGCACGCCGAAATCGGGGCCGCCGATCAGCGCGACGCCGGCATCCTCCAACAGCGCCGAGGCAAGCTTCTTGGCCTTCCAGCCGGTCTTCGAAACATTGGGGAAGGCGTAGAAGGCGCCCTTCGGCGTGATGCAGGAAATGCCGGGGAGCGCGTTCAGCCCTTCGACCACGATCTTCCTGCGGTTGTCGAAGGCGAGCATCATCTTTTCGACATCGTCCTGCGGGCCCTCTATCGCGGCGATGCCGGCATACTGGCTCGGCGCGTTGACGCAGGACCAGCAGTTGACCGCCAGCTTGCGCACCTTGTCGTAGAGATAGGCCCCCTTTTCGCCGTTTGGCCAGATCGACCAGCCCATGCGCCAGCCGGTCATCGCCCAGGTCTTGGACCAGCCGTTGAGCACGATCAGCCTGTCGCGGAGTTCTGGAAAATTGAGCAGCGAGCAGTGGGTCTCGCCGTCATAGGTCATGACATCGTAGATTTCGTCGGAGAGGATCGCGACCTCAGGGTGCTTCTCCAACCCCTTCACGAGTTTGGCGATCTCGTCCCGCGCGGTCACGCCGCCGGTCGGATTGGCGGGCGAGTTTAGGATCAGCAGCCTCGTCTTCGGCGTGATCAGCGCCAGCGTCTCTTCCGCCGAGAAGGCAAAGCCGTTCTCCTCGCGGATCGGCACCGGGATTGGAGCCGCACCCGTGAACTCGATCATCGAGCGATAAATCGGAAAGCCGGGATCGGGATAAAGAATCTCCGCCCCCGGCTCGCCGAACATCAGGATCGCGGCGAACATGGTCGGCTTGCCGCCGGGCAGGATCATCACGCTCTCGGGCGATACTTCGACCCCGGTGGTGGTCAGCGTTCGGCGCACGACCGCCTCGCGCGTGGCTAAAAGGCCGTTGGCAGGCGTGTAGCCGTGGTGGCCATCGCGCAGCGCCTTGATCGCCGCCTCGACGATATGCTGCGGCGTCTTGAAGTCGGGCTGGCCGATGCCGAGGTTGATGATGTCGCGGCCCTGATGGGCAAGCGCCGTTGCCCGCGCGAGCACCGCAAAGGCATTTTCCTCGCCGAGACGATCGAAGGCCGCGATGGTGTGGAGCATTTTTCCCGTCCCTGTGGTTCTTTCTGTGGGCGAGCGTTTTTGTGAGCGTGCGCCAGGAAAAGTCAAACGGATTGGAGCGGTCGGTGTCGGAAAATCTGAAGAATTGGCAGGCACGCCCGCGCCCCGAACGCAAGGCGCTGGAAGGTCGCTATGTCCGGCTCGAACCGCTGAGCGCGTCAAAGCACGGCGACGGGCTCTATGAAGCGTCGTCGGTGTCGGATGCCGGAGGCCGCTTCGCCTGGCTGCCGGACTATCCGCCCGAGAACCGCGCCGCCTTCCAGCCATGGCTGGACAAAGTCGAGGCGAGCGAGGATCCGCTGTTCTTCGCCGTCATCGACAAGGCGAGCGGCAAGGTCGCCGGACGTCAGACGCTGATGCGCATTGATGCCGCCAACGGCGTCATCGAGATCGGCAACATCTATTGGGGGCCGCTGATCTCGCGCAGGCCGCAGGCGACGGAAGCACAGTTCCTGTTTACCAAATATGCCTTCGACGAGCTCGGCTATCGCCGCTACGAATGGAAATGCAACAACCGCAACGAGCCGTCGAAACGTGCGGCGGAACGTTTCGGCTTCAAGTTCGAAGGCATTTTCCGCCAGCATCTTGTGGTGAAGGGCGAAAACCGCGATACGGCGTGGTATTCGATCATCGACAAGGAGTGGCCGGCGCTGCGCAAGGCCTATGAGGCCTGGCTCGATCCGGCGAATTTCGATGGCGAGGGCCGCCAAAAGCGACGGCTCGAGGATTTCCGCGCCGAGTCCGGCGCGTAGCAGGAGTTGCGCGATGGCGCATGATCACGGCTCACACGCCCACAGCCATGGCGCCGATGACGTGCACGGGTCGACCGACAAGAAGCGCGTTCTCGTCGCGGGCTGCCTGACAGCCGGCTTCATGATCGCGGAGGCGCTCGGCGGCTGGCTCACCGGCTCGCTGGCGCTGCTCGCGGATGCCGGCCATATGCTGGCGGACGCGATCGCGCTCGGCCTTGCCTGGTATGCCTTCCATCTCACCGGACGTCCGGCTACCGGGCGTCTCACCTACGGCTTCGCTCGCGTGAAGACGCTGGTCGCCTACACCAACGGCATCGCCATCTTCGTCATCGCGCTTTGGATCGTCTACGAGGCCTGGGGGCGGCTGATGCACCCGGCGCCGGTGCTGGGCGGGCCGATGCTGGTGGTGGCGGTCGCCGGCCTGCTGGTCAACGTCGCCTCCTTCCTCGTGCTGCATGGCGGCGACCGCGAGAGCCTCAACATGCGCGGCGCCATACTGCATGTGCTGGGCGACCTGCTTGGCTCGGCCGCGGCAATCGCTGCGGCCCTCATCATCCTCGCCACCGGCTGGACGCCGATCGATCCGATCCTCTCCGTGCTAGTGGCGCTGCTGATCCTGTCGACGGCGTGGTCGCTGATGCGCGAGGCCGCCCATGTGCTGCTCGAAGGCGTGCCGGCAAGCCTCGATCGCGATCTCATCGCCAAGGATCTGGAAGCCGCGGTCAAGGGCGTGCGGGAGGTGCATCACATGCATGTCTGGTCGCTCGACGGCACCAGCAACATGGCGACGCTGCATGCCTGCCTGAATGACGGCGTCGATGCGCATGCTGCGGTGAGCGCCATCAAGAAGCGGCTTGCGGCGAAGCACGGGATCGATCATGCAACGGTGGAGCCCGAGTTCGGCCTGTGCGCCGACAGCCATGACGAGCACGATCATCACCATGATCACGATCATGCGAATGATGCGCCTCGCGATCGCCGCCACTATCACTGAGCCGGTGATGAGCTTCGGATCGAGGGACGGCGCCTGATGGATCGCGAGACGCGCAACGCGGCGATCGCCGCGGCCTGGATACTGCTCCTGTTCGGCCTCGCCGCCTATTTCCTGCCGACCATCATGCTGGCCGCCGGCAAGGTCTCGACGGTCCTTGCGGTCGTCATCGCCGCGCTCTTCATGGTGGGGCTGTTCGTCGTCCTGTGGCTGCGCGGACGCAGCCAACGCAAGAAGGGTCTATGAGATGAGAGTTCTGATTACCGGCGCCGCCGGCATGGTTGGCCGCAAGCTGATCGCAAGGCTGGCCAAGGACGGTGTGCTGCGCGGGCGCAAAATAACCGCGCTCGATCTGCATGATATCGTGCCGCCGCAGGCGCCGACGCTCGCCGGAGTCGATGTCTCGATCCACACCGGCGATCTTTCCACGCCCGGTGCGACGGCCAAGCTCGTTGCTTCCCGCCCGGACGTGATTTTCCATCTCGCCGGCATCGTTTCCGGCGAGGCGGAGGCCAATTTCGACCTCGGCTACCGCGTCAATCTCGACGGCACGCGCGCTTTGTTCGACGCGGTGCGGGTGGCGGGCTTCGCGCCGCGCCTTGTCTTCACCTCGTCGATCGCGGTGTTCGGCGCGCCGTTCCCGGATGTCATCCCGGACGAGTTCCATCCGACGCCGCTCACCTCCTACGGCACGCAGAAGCTGATCAGTGAGGCGCTGCTTGCCGACTACTCGCGGCGCGGAGTCTTCGACGGCATCGGCATCCGGCTGCCCACCATCTGCGTGCGGCCGGGCAGGCCGAACAAGGCGGCGTCGAGCTTCTTCTCAGGGATTATCCGCGAGCCGCTCAGCGGCCAGGAGGCGATCCTGCCGGTGCCGCGCTCGGTGCTGCACACGCATGCCAGCCCGCGATCGGCGGTGAATTTCCTGATCCATGCGGCCGAAATCGATGGCGATAAGGTCGGGCCGCGGCGCAATCTCACCATGCCCGGCGTGGCGGTCACCGTCGGCGAGCAGATCGAAGCGCTCGGGCGCATAGCCGGCGCCGAGGTGGTCAAACGGATCCGCGAGCGGCCCGACGAAACGATCTGGGCGATCGTCAGAGGCTGGCCGACGCGCTTCGAGGCGCGCCGCTCGCGGGAACTGGGTTTTGTCGCCGAGAAGAATTTTGACGAGATCATCCGCGCCCATATCGAGGACGAACTCGACGGAAGGATCGGATGACAGTTTCGGTCGGCTTCAGACGCCGCCCGTCAGGCTGGCCGACAAGAGCAGCAGGCCAACGAGGAAGATGAAGGCGGCGCCGCCGATCTCGACGATCGAATGGATGCGGTTGCCGATGCGTCCGTCGCCGGCGAAATAGACAGCCCAGTTCTTGGCCGTCACCGCGATCGTCGCCAGCGCGGAGACGGTGATCGCGGTGCCGATCGACATGGCGAGCACCGAGAGCAGGCCGCCGAGCCAGAGACCGTTGAGGAGCGCGAAGCTCAGCACGATCAGCGCGCCGGAGCAGGGGCGGATGCCGACGGCGGCCACCGCCGACCAGGCGGTCTTCCAGTCGAAGCGATCGCCCGAAAGCAGCGCCGGATCCGGCGCGTGCGAATGGCCGCAGGTGTCGCAGACTTCGCCCGGGCCGTGGTGATGTTGCCCAGCGTGAGCATGGTCGTGCGCCGCGTGGTCGTGATCATGCGCCTTGTGATCAGTCGCCTCATGGCTGTGCGCATGCGAATGCGCGGCATGATCATGGTCGTGATGCGCGTGCGAGTGCGTCGAGTGGGCATGCGCGGAATGCGAATGGGAGTGGGAATGACCGGCATGGGAATGCGCGTGAGCATGCGAGTGCCCGCCATGCGAGTGGCCGGCATGGGCCGCCGACAGACTGTAGGCCGGACCGGCGCCGAACCACCGAAGAATGGCCGGGCCCGCCTTGCGCCACAGTAGCCAGGCGCCGAACAGCGTCACCAGCACATAACTCGAGATCTCAAGAAACCATGCCGCGTCGGTCATCGACACCGCCGTGCCGCGCAGCACGAAATAGGCAAGCATCATGACGACGATCGCGGTCAGCCCCTGCAGCAGCGCCGAGACGAAGGACAGCATGATCCCGCGCTTCAGCGCCACTTCGTTGGCGACCATGTAGGACGAAATCACCGCCTTGCCGTGGCCGGGCCCGGCGGCGTGGAAAATGCCGTAGGCGAAGGACAGGCCGACCAGCAGCCAGAGCTTGCTGCCGTCCTGGCGCATGGCTTTCATGGCGGCCGCCAGCGAATGGTAAAATTCCTGCTGCCTAAGGTTGATCCACATCAGGATATGGGCGAACGGACCGGTCGTGCTCGGCGCCATGCCGTCATTGGTGCCGATGCCGAGCGAGCTCTGGGCATGAGCGACGCCGGGTAGATGCATCATGACCAAGGTGGCGGCCGCGAGGCCGAGCGCCAGGCGCAGCGACGGTTTCATCACCGATTATCCTTCCGGCGGACAGTTCAGTTCGAGCTTGGTGGCGAAGATCTTGCTCATGTCGGTGCCCGTCGGATCGTTGAAGAACGCTTCCGTCAGGGTCTTCTGGTTTTCCTTGATCGCTTCGTCCGGATCGGGACGGATCACCTTCTTGGTGCAATTCGCGGGCAATCCCTCAACGGTGAGGTTGGCGTCGTCGGTGAAGTCGATCGCCGTGTAGAAGGTCGGATCGTAGACGCCGATGTCGATCTTGCCGGCGAGTTTGATCGGCGTCTTCGGCTGCGACTCGAACAGAATGATCAGCTGGTCGTTGTCGAAGCTCGCCATCAGATGCGGCGGAGGGACCATGGACACGTCCTTGCCGTCCTGCGTGACCAGCTGGAAATAGTTGAACTCGGCCAGCGAGGAATGGACGGTGTCGGCCACTTCCTTGAGCTCTTTGTCGTCAAGCTTCAGATCGGAGTTCTTGTCGAACTCCATCATCACTGTACTCGAAAACAGATCGTCGAAGCGCCAAAGGTGGCGCAGCGCCGTCACACTTTGGTGATCCGCGCTGAGGATGACGTCGAGGCGAGCCTCGGCGAAGACGTGCGGGTGCACCTCGGCGGGCTCTACCGCGGCAAAGGTGGCCGCAATTGCCGAAGCCAGTACGATTGCTTGCCGTTTCAGGTGCATTCCGGGCCGCGATTCCATCGACTTTGGGAGTGGGCTCCGAGAGTTAACAGAAAGGGGGCGAAAATGGGACGCGCTCTCGGAGAGCGTTGCGCTCTTTCCAGATTCGCTCGATGCGCTTTTAGGCTCTGATTCTGCGCATGTCCTTGTGCCGAAAACGGTTCCCACCTTCGGGGGACGTGCTTCACGCAGCGTCGCGCGTCCTGAACCAGTGCACCAGGAAATCGACGAAGACACGGACCTTGGCGGGCAAATAGCGGCGATGCGGATAGACCGCGAAGATGCCGCTGCCCGAGAGGATGCGGTCGTCGAGCACCGTCACCAGCTTGCCCGACGCGACTTCGGGCGCAGCGATGAAATCCGGCAGGATGGTGAAGCCCAGGCCCGACACGGCGGCTGCTCTCGCCGCCATCGGACTGTTGACCTCGATCGGCCCCGACACGGTGACGCTCACCGAATCCTCGCCGTCTCCCTTGAAGCGCCAGTTGGCTAAAGAGCGGCCGTTGGTGTCGACGATGCAGGGCATGTTGGAAAGATCCTGCGGGCGCGTCGGGGTGCCATGCTTTGCAAGCAGGTCCGGCGAAGCGCAGAGCTTGATCGAAAACGGCCCGAGGCGCCGCGCGATCAGCGACGAGTTCTCCAGCCGCGAAATGCGTACGGCGACATCGAAGCCTTCCTCGACCAGATCGACGAAGCGGTCGTCGAGATGGATGTCGAGAACGATATCCGGATGTTGCTTGGCAAAGTCGATCAGCGACTGGCCAATCGGCGCGTCGGCAAAGGTGCGCGCCGCCGAGAGCTTGATGCGGCCGCGCACGTCGCCGGAAGATTCGCGCACGGCATCGGCCAGGCTGTCGACCTCGCGCACGATTTCGGAGGCGCGCTGATAATAGGTGTGGCCGGCTTCGGTCAGCGAGAACTGCCGCGTGGTGCGGTTCAACAACAGCGCGCCGAGTTCGTCCTCAAGCTCGCGCACATATTTCGACAGCAGCGCCTTGGAACGGCCGATCTTGCGGGCGGCGGCCGAGAAGCCTTCGGCCTCGACGACGTCGATGAAGGCGCGCATGCGGGTCAATGTATCCATGATCAGACCTTTCGGGCCGCGTCGAGAATCGTGCGGCCGAGCCGTATCAGGGCGACGTCGCTGCCGGAAGGGCCGAGCAGCGACAGGCCGAAGGGCGCGCCGTCGACGGAACCGAGCGGCAAGGTGATCTGCGGGAAGCCCGACAACCCGGCCAGGCACAAAAGATGCAGCGCCCTCTCGCGATAGGCCTGGAACTGCTCCGGCGTGCTGGTCTTCAGTGGCGCTGCGCCCGGCACGGTCGGCAGAACAAGAAAGCCGCCGTTGCCGAGCAGCTTGCCGAACTCGAAACGGAAGGCTGCCCGACGCGCCGTTTCGGCTTCGACAGTCTTTGCATCGATCGTGCGGCCGAAGCCGAAACGCTCGTCGACACCTGGACCAAGCCCGTGATCGCCTGCCGAAATCCAGCCGCCATGCACCTGCCAGGCCTCGAAGGCCTGCAGCCGACGAAAGCACCAGTAGAGATCATCCGGGGAGGAGGCGAAGGCGTGTTCGGTTTCGGTCGGCTCGCCGACGACGGCTGCTGCCTGTGCCTTCATCCGCGCATATTCGGCGGCTTCCGTCGGCCCGGAAACAAAGGCATCGAGCCAGCCGATCGACAGCGGGCGGTTGAGCGGATGCTGGTGTGGATCGCGTCCGAGCAGAAGCTTGCCGACCAATTCGTAAGTTTCTATGTCGCCGGCGAACCAGCCGAAAGTGTCGAAGCTCGGCGCGAGCTTCATGGCGCCCTCGAGCGATATCCGGCCGTGACTGGTACGCAGCCCGATCAACCCGCAGAAGCTCGCCGGCGCGCGGATCGAGCCGCCGGTGTCGGAGCCGACGGCGATGTCGGCAAGGCCGCCGGCGACCGCGGCCGCCGAACCTGACGAGGAGCCGCCGGTCACGCGATCCGGAGCGGCTGCGTTCACCGGAAACGGGAAATGCGAATTCTGGCCGAACAGCGAGAAGGCGAGCTCGTCGGTTTGCGTCTTGCCGACGAATCGCGCACCGGCATCGAGAATCAACTGCACGGCCTCGGCCGTACGCGCGGCGGCGTGAGCCTGTTCGAACTTGCGCGGGTTGCCGCAGCCGGTGCGATAGCCGGCGACGTCATAGATGTCCTTCACGGCCAGGCGCAGGCCGGCCAGCGGGCCAAATTCCGCATTGGCCACGGGCATTTGGCGCAGATCGAGGAAGGCGTTGAGAGGGCCGTGGGTGCCTGGCATTGTTCGATTTCCGAATACGGTCCACAAACATTGTTCGATGCCGCAATTTTTACAACCGGCGCTGACGATTTTTATTGATTGTGAAACCCTTCGCTCTTATATCGCGCTTGCCCAAAGTCGCACGTGCCTGTGGGTGTCCGCCGATCCTCGAATGGTGAGGGCAATCGGTAAGGTAACTGGAGCCAACCCCTCCAGTCGGTCAGTGGCCAACCACAAGACCGAGGACACCTTGAAGCAACGACGGTGCGGGCCTTTCTGGTGTCTGCCGGTCGTCCAAAGACCGGGGTTACTGAAGAGGCACACCTTCATTGCCGGCAGTGCGGACGGGTCCTCCCATCCAAGCCAAGGCAGACAAAGCGAACCGAGGCCGGGCAAGGCCAGGTTCACCGCCGCGAGACGGCGATCCGTGGTTCCGGGGTCTCCACCGGCTGGTTCCATGGATTTTCCGTCCCGCCTTTGTCCACCGCGAGTTCGCGAGGCCGAGCGCCCGCGTCCCGCAGCCTTCGTGCGCGCCGAAAGGCGCAGATGGAGAGACCTCGATGGCCAGCCAGCGCATCCTTGACTTTCTCGCCACCCGACGTCCGAATGGCCCCTGCCTCGTCGTCGACCTCGATGTCGTGCGCGACAATTTCCGCGCCTTCGAGAAGGCGTTGCCCGATTCCAAGATCTACTATGCGGTGAAAGCAAACCCGGCGCCGGAGATCCTGCGCCTGCTTGCTGCGATGGGCTCGTCCTTCGACACCGCATCGGTTGCCGAGGTCGAGATGGCGATGGATGCCGGCGCGCCGGCGGATCGCATTTCCTTCGGCAACACCATCAAGAAGGAGCGCGACATTGCGCGCGCCTACCAGCTCGGCATCCGCCTCTACGCCGTGGATTGCGTTGAGGAGGTCGAGAAGATCGCCCGCGCCGCCCCGGGCTCGCGCGTGTTCTGCCGCGTGCTCACCGACGGCGAGGGTGCCGAATGGCCGCTGTCGCGCAAGTTCGGCTGCGTGCCGGCAATGGCGGTGAATGTGCTGCGACATGCCAAGGCGCTCGGCCTCGACGCTTATGGCGTGTCGTTCCATGTCGGCTCGCAGCAGACCGATCTCTCGGCCTGGGACCGCGCGCTGGGCGATGCCAAGAAGGTGTTCGCCACGCTCGCCGAGGAAGGCATCGTCTTGAAGATGGTCAACATGGGCGGCGGTTTCCCGACCCGTTACCTGAAGGACGTGCCGGCGGCGCAGGCCTATGGCCAGGCGATCTTCTCGGCGCTGCGCAGGCATTTCGGCAACGCGCTGCCCGAGACGATCATCGAGCCGGGCCGCGGCATGGTCGGCAATGCCGGCGTCATCAAGTCGGAAGTCGTGCTGATCTCGAAGAAGGCCGACAATGACAATGTGCGCTGGGTGTTCCTCGACATCGGCAAGTTCGGGGGCCTAGCGGAAACCATGGACGAGGCGATCCGCTATCCGATCGTGACGCCGCGCGACGGATCGGAGACCGCACCCTGCGTGCTCGCCGGCCCGACCTGCGATTCGGCCGATGTGCTCTACGAGAAGACGCCTTATCCCCTGCCTCTGTCGCTCACCATCGGCGATGAGGTGCTGATCGAAGGTACTGGCGCCTACACGACCACCTATTCGTCGGTCGCCTTCAACGGCTTCGAGCCTCTCCGATCCTACGTGATCTGAAGGCGCGAGCCTTCAGATCAACCGGCGTGGGCGACATCGCCCGCCGGGGCTCGCTTGTGGAACAGATCTCCGCTCGTGAAGGATCGCGGAAATGGACTTTGCAGATTTCATCATTGAGGGCGCCGCGCGCCGGGTCTCCCCCCTCGAGGGGGAGATGGCCGCGCAGCGGTCAGAGGGGGGCGTCGCGCGTGGAGCGCCAGCGCCGCTTCTCGTCACGCTGGGCGCCGGTATTAGATGCGCAACGACCCCCTCTGTCGCCTTTGGCGACATCTCCCGCTCGAGGGGGGAGATTGCGCCGGCCTTCGTCATCGTTGCCGAAGGCATCGGTGATATGCAGGCGCGCGAAGCGCTGCTCGACCGCGCCATGGGGCCGAAGCGCAGGAAGAAGTCGTCCGAGAAACTGCGGCGTGGCCGCCGGCCGTCGGAAGGCCTGGCCTTTGTCGCGCGCGACCCGTCGGGCGCGCTCGTCGGTACGGTTCGGCTGTGGGACGTGACGCTGGGCGAGGGTGGTCCGGCAGCGCTCCTGCTTGGGCCGCTGGCAGTCGAGCCGGGCCTGAGGAGCGGCGGCATCGGCTCGGCGCTGATGCGGCACGCGATCGCCGAGGCTGCGCGGCTCGGTCACGGCGCGATCCTGCTCGTCGGCGATGCACCCTATTATGGGCGGTTCGGTTTTTCGGCCGACCGCACCGGCTCGCTCGCCATGCCTGGGCCCTATGAGCGGCACCGCCTGCTGGCGCTCGAGCTGAAGGAGGGCTCGCTCGACGGGACCGCGGGCACGATCAAGGCCGCCGGCCGCAAGGTCAAGGCGCTGGATTTCGTCGCCTGACTGTCGGAGGCATTACCGATGCGGCGCCGCGCGTTCAAAAACGCGGCGCCACATCGCTCTTCTAAAATAGTTGGCTGGCGGTCAGCCGAGCAACTGGCTGAGCGCCATGGCGACCGTCATGTCGCCCTCGACCTTCAGCTTGCCGGCCATGAAGGCCATGGTCGGGTTGAGGTCGCCGGCGATCAGCGAATCGAGATCGTCGAGCGAGAGCTTGATCGTGCAGTCGGTCGGGGCGTCGGCGGTCGAGACGGTCGCGCCGTCGATCACGATGACGCCGTCGCTGCCAGTGTCGAACTTGACCGAATGCTCGAAGCCGGCGCTTGCCACGCGCGACCTGATCTTGTCGGCAATCTCCTGAACGCCCATGGCGGTTCTCCTCGTTTGGTTGCGTTTGACGCGCATCGGCCTTGGCCGCTGGGCGAAGCGCCGCGTCGCGCGGCAGCGTGACGACAGCCATCGGCGCATATAGCTTCGGGTTGACGTTTACGTCAACGTGGCTGCCATGCGGCATGTCGCATCACCAGACGAGGGTGTGAACCCGCCAGTCGATCGCCGAGAGCCGATCAATGCTCCGGCTGGAACGGCTTGGTCATCGCTTGCGCGGTCTCGCCGGCAGTCTTGCGGCGGCGGATGGCGTTGTCGCGGATTTCGTCCTTGGACAGGAAGTTGACCTGGTCGATCAGCACGTCATGCACCAGCTCGACGCCGACGCGGGCGTTGACGGTCTCGCGGATCGCTTTGCGGAAAGCATCGAGATCGATCGTGTCCTTCTTGGTGAAATCGATCTGCGGATTGGAATAGAGGTAGGAATAGACCTGATCGGTAATGATCGCCGGCGCCGGGATCGACAGTTTCTTTATCTGATCCGGCTCCACCGTGTAGACGAGTTTGGTGAGAAAATAGCCGTCGATTTTGGCATCGCGGACGAGCGGTACCGAAATGATGTCGGTCTTGACGTAGTCGAGACCGCCCAGCATCGGCTTCGGCGGCTCACCGACGCCGCGCTCGCCCGCCGCCTGGAACGAATAAAACACCGCGCCGAGGGTTACGGCGCAGATCCAAAGCGCTGCGGCGAGGAATTTGATCACCGAATCCTACCTTGCTCCGCAGTCATCTCATTCAAGCCCGGGCATATCCGAATTC
Source organism: Mesorhizobium sp. M1A.F.Ca.IN.022.06.1.1 (assembly GCF_003952605.1). NCBI lineage: Bacteria > Pseudomonadati > Pseudomonadota > Alphaproteobacteria > Hyphomicrobiales > Phyllobacteriaceae > Mesorhizobium > Mesorhizobium sp. M1A.F.Ca.IN.022.06.1.1. The sequence goes on from NZ_CP034455.1 coordinate 4,229,019, forward strand.
GCCTGCCGAGTAGGTGCCGTCGGCATCGGCGCGCTGGATGGCGTTCTTCAACAGCGTGGCGACCTCGTTGACGGCATTGAGATGGGCAAGAATAGCCGCCTCGTTCTTTGCCAGCTTCTGGCGCAGCCGCGCCAGCCCTTCGCGATGCTGCTCGAGGAACTCGATCTCATTGGCGCCCTTCAGCGCGCGGGTCAGTTCGTAGAGATAGCGGCTCTTGCGGGCATTCGAGGCCTTAAGGTCGTAGCTGGTGCCGCTGCGGATACCCGCCGTCTCCTCGTCCACCGCCTCCTCGATCCGGCCAATGATGGCGGCGAGGTTGCCAGGCCGTGCAGATGCCATCGGTGCTTCCGCGGCGGTGGTTCGTGCAGGCAGGTTGGAAAGGTCCGTTTGGTCGGCCATGTAGGTCCCTAGATCTTGATGTCCGTTTTTATGGTTGTGTCGTCACCGGTCATAGACCGGGCGGCCTTGCGCTCGAGCTCGTCGACCAGGGAGGTCGAAAGCCTGGTCTGCTGGTCGATCTCGGCTTTCTCCGGTCCGCCCCCAACGGACCCGACCGGCACCTTGTGTTTGCCGTCCAGATAATGGTCGGCAAGCATCGATCCCGCGATGCCGATCCCGCCATGCGCGGCCATGACATCGGCTACCTTTTCGGCAAGCTGCGATTTCCACATGTCGCCGGCCAGACCCTTGCCGTAAACGCCCTCGGTGTCCTTAGGCATCATATTCTGGATAAAAGTGGTCAGCACCATCGCCTCGAAGCGCTGGAACTTTTTAGCCGGATTTGCCGCTTCGGCCTTGTCGGCAGCGGCGCGCGAGAGCACCGAGCCCGCATTGACCGAGGCAGTCTGGTCGATCGAGAAGGTCTCCCCGGCACCGCCGGCCCGCCTCACGAGTGCTGCCCGCGCGGCCTCGACGTCGGCCGGCTCCGCCGCACGGGCGACGTCCATCACGATGTCGCTGGGAGGTGAAATCGCCAAGAAAGCACTGCCTTTTGCCGGTTTTGTCCGCTGCACAATGACGCAACAAGCTTGTGGCAGGCTTGCGGGATGGCGAGGTGCAGTGCAGCCCGCTTCAAGCGGCGGCGCGCCCGCCGCCAGGGAGTCACCTCATCGATCGATCGTTCGGCCGAGTTTGCGGACGTTCGGTCTGCGCGGTTCCTCTTCAGCAAATATCCGAACCCGTCCGTAGCTTCGTACAAGCTCAAATCTTATTTTAGCAGGTATTAATATTTTAACGGCGTTGCCCCGCCGCCGGCGCAATTCGGGGTTTGAAAACGACTAATTAACCCCGCCCCCTCATCCTCGAGACCACGCCTTGGAGACGTTGATCGTGAAAAGCGATGTCGTGCTGATCGCATTTCTGCTGTCGGTTGCCAGCCCATTTGCCGCCCAGGCCGGAACGGCGATGCAAACCAAAGGCAAGGCGTTCCCACCGCCGGCCTTCTATTCGTTCTGCAGCCACCAACCCAGCCTCTGCAGCACGGCCGGCGGAACAAAGGTCGTGGCCCTGCGGCCTCAGCTCAGCGCGCAATTGAACGAGATCAACCTTTCGGTCAATTCACGCATTACCGAGGTCAGTGATCGAGCCGTTGTCGGCAAGAACGACGACTGGCGCGTGCCGACCGTGTCCGGCGATTGCGAGGATATCGCGATACTGAAGAAGCTCGAACTGATGAAGCGCGGCTGGCCGGCCTCGGCGCTGCTGTTGACCGTGGCAAGCTATCACGGCGAGGGACACACGGTGCTGACGGTGCGCACCAACGAGGGCGACCTGGTGCTCGACAACCTCACCAGCGCGGTCCGTGATTGGTCCAGCACGCCCTACAACTATTTCGCCCGGCAGGCGCAGGGCAATGGCAGGCGCTGGGAGCGGATCGGGGCGGCCAAGTCGGTCGGCACGACGGCGACCGGCATCTGACAGCCTCGTTCGCCGCGCGCCGGATCCACCGCTCTATCTCCTTGGTTTGACGCAAGTCCGGACGGGAGGCCACGGCGACGTCGCCGAGCCCAACCGTTTCATGCTTTTCCTGATTGCCCTAGTCATGTCCCCGCTTCTGGGCAATGAGGTCCAGCCGCTCGCGGTCTGAGCGTTCGCGCTCGTCGCGGCGGCGAGCGTCCCTATAGGCGCGCTCGACCATGTTGGTCCGCGCGGTCGCGGCGGCGATCAACGTCGCCTCCTCCCGGGCGCTTTCAAGATTCTGTTTTTGTTGGCCGAGCGCGTTCGCAATCCGGCGATGGTAAAGTTCCGGGAACAGGCTGGCCAGCGAGCTGTCAGCGTCGAAATGCCCGATGAGTTCCTTTGCTTCCGATTCGGCCGCCGCGGCCGCGGAGAGGAAGCCCGCATGACGAGTTTCGTGCACCGCCTTCAACTGCTCCTGCACCTTGACCAACTTCTTCAGTCTGTCCTTGCGCGAGGCCATCGCGGCTACCTCGCTAGCGTCAGGTCGACAAAGCCGTCGACGAACAACGACAGCAAGGTGCCGATGGCAAAGTAGAAGATGATCAGCCCGCCGGCGATGACGAAGGGCAGCGAGATGAAATACACCGGGATCTGCGGCGTCAGCTTGTTGACGAAGCCGATCGTCAAATTGACCAGAATGGCGTAGGCGACGAAGGGACTGCCGAGCCGGATGACCAGGAAGAAGGCGTCCGACACCGTGTCGGTGACGTCGACCAGCGCCGCCTGCGGGTTGAAGAATACATTGACCGGAGCAACCGTGTAGGAGGCGACCAGCGCGCGCACGATCTCGTGGTCGAAGTCGAAGACGAAAAGCAGGAGCAGCGCCGAGAACGAGATGATGGCGGCAAGCGCAGCCTGCGGCTCCGGCTCCTCGATCGCCGGGCCGCCTGAGCCGCCATAGCCGATCATCATGGCGATGGCCGAGCCCATGAAGCGCAGCGCTTCCATATAGAGCCTGGTCATGGCGCCGATCAGCCCGCCGACCAGAAGCTCGGAAACGATCATCGGCACCAGAACCTGCGGGCGCGGGTCGACATAGGGATAGATGCGGTCCCAGAGGAATGCGAGCAGGCCGCCGGTGGCGGCGATCGACACAAACAGCCGGACCTGGAGAGGCACGCGGGCGCTCGACAGGCCGGGCATCAGCATGAAACAGGCGCCGATGCGGCAGAAGGCGAGGAAGGCGGCGATGACGACGCCTTGCGAGAGCGCGTTCACGAGATCGTTCCGAGCACCTTGATCTCGACGCCCTTGGCGATCTCGACGTGGCTGAGCACGGGCAGCGTGGTGAACAGCCGCTCGATGATCATGCGCACATAAGGCCGCGCGTCCGGCGCGGTGACCAGCACGAAGCGCTCGCCGGCTTCGAGATGCTTGCGGATCGCCTTGGTGGCGTCCTGGCCGAATTCCTCGAGCTGGCGCGGATCGATGTCGAACTCGCGCACCTCGCCCTTGGCGTCCCGCTTGAGGCTCTGGTGAAAGGCGAGGTCCCATCGGTTGCCGAGGCGCAGCACCTTGAGCATGCCGCCCTCGGAGAGATCGCCGCAGATCTGCTGCGCCATGCGGATGCGGACATGCTCGACGATCTGCTCGGTGCGGCGCACATGCGGCGCGATCTCGGCGATGGCCTCGATGATCAGGTGCAGGTTGCGGATTGAGACACGCTCGGCAAGCAGAAGCTTCAGCACCGCCTGCAGGCCGGGATAGGAGATGTGCGAGGTGCAGATCTCGTCGGCGAGCTTGCGGTATTCGGGGTCCAGCCGCTCGAGCAGCGCCTTCATGTCCTTGTAGGACAGAAGCTGCGGCAGGTTGTTGCGGATCACCTCGGAGAGGTGGGTGAGCAGCACCGACATGTTGTCGGCAAAGGTGTAGTTCTCGCGCTTCAGATCTTCGGCGAAGGTTTCCAGCACCGAATAGGCGCGCATGCCGAAGGCCGGCTCGCGGATTTCCTCACCGGGGATGTCGGGCACGCCGCGGGTGCCAAGCAGCACCATGATTTCGCCGACGCGCATCTGGTATTCGGCAACGACGGTGCCGTGGACCTTGATCTGATAGCTCTTCGGCGGGATGGCGAAGTCGTCGGCGACGCGCACCTCCGGCACCACGAACCCATATTGCTGGGCGAATTTCTTGCGCATCTTCGACATGCGGAACACCAGCTCCTGATGTGCGACCAGCAGCCTGGTCGAGAGCTGCTTGCCGATCAGCAGCTCGATCTCGGCAGTCGCAAGCGAGGCCTTGACCGAATTCTTCTCCTCCTCGACCTTGTCGGCCTTCTCCTTGTTCTTCTGCGCTTCGGCTGCCGCCAGCGCGCGGTTGTGGCGCAGCGGGATGACGTAGCCGAGGCCGGCCATGGCGCCGGCAAGGGCAAAGAACGGGAATAGCGGCAGACCGGGCATAAGGCCGAGGATGACGAGCAGCGAGGCCGCGACATAGAGCGCGCGCGGATGCGCGCCGAGCTGGCCGAACACCGCCTGATTGGCGGAGCCCCGCGTGCCGCCCTTGGAGACGAGCATGCCGGCGGCGAGCGAGACGATGAGGGCCGGGATCTGGGTGACGAGGCCGTCGCCGACCGACAGCTTGATGAAGACGTCGGCCGCCTGGCCGAGGCCCATGCCGTGGCGCAGATAGCCGATGGCGATGCCGCCGACGATGTTGATGGCGGTGATGATGAGGCCGGCGATGGCGTCGCCGCGCACGAATTTCGACGCGCCGTCCATCGAGCCGAAGAAGGAGGATTCTTCTTCCAATTCGCGGCGGCGAAGCTGCGCCGTCTTCTCGTCGATCATTCCGGCGGAAAGGTCGGCGTCGATCGACATCTGCTTGCCGGGGATGGCGTCGAGGGTGAAGCGCGCACCGACTTCGGCGATGCGGGTGGCGCCCTTGGTGATGACGATGAAGTTCACCACGATCAGGATCATGAAGACGATGAGGCCGATGACGAAGTCGCTCGACATCACCAGCTTCGAGAAACCCGAGATGACGTAACCGGCGGCATGCGTACCCTCATTGCCATGCGACAGGATCATGCGCGTGGTGGCGATGTTGAGCGAGAGCCTGAGCATCGTGGCGATGAGCAGCACGGTCGGGAAGGAGGAGAAATCCAGCGGCCGCTGGATCCAGAGCGCCACCATCAGGATCAGCACCGAGAGCGCGATCGAGAAGGCAAGGCCGATATCGATGAGAAAGGCCGGGATCGGCAGGAACAGCACCGCCAGGATGACGACGATGCCGAGCGCGAAGAAAACGTCGCGGCCGTTCTTGGCCGCCAGGCCGGACGGGATTGTTTCGCTGATCGCCATATCGTCCTCGAATCCAGACTTGCCCAGCGCAAAGGCAGGCTCCCGACCTTAACCGGTCAAGCTTGCGCGAAGGTGGGAGAGGGGCTACGGGATTTGAGCCGGCTGGCGAAAGGAAAGGCGCATGCTCCTCATCATCGGCACGATTCGGCTGCCACCCGACAGGCTCGAGCAGGCAAGGCCGGCGATGGGACGAATGATTTCAGCGAGTCGCGCCGAAGCCGGCTGCCTCGCATATTCCTATGCGCAGGATGTTCTCGATCCCGGCCTGATCCATGTCTCGGAAGCCTGGCGGGATCGTGCGGCGCTCGAGGCGCATTTCAAGTCAGCGCATATAGCCGAATGGCGCGCGAGCTGGGCGGAACTCGGCATTGGGGATCGGAAGCTGGCGCTCTATGAAGCGGGCGGGGGTGCTGCGATCTAACCGGCCGCGCCCGCGATCGCGACGGCGACCAGCCAGCGCCGGACGGCGCGCTCTTCGTTGGCCGAAAGTGCGGCGGTCAGCTCGCGTTCAAGCCGCTGCACCCGCTCGCGACATTTCTTCAGCAAGGCACGGCCGCTGTCGCTAAGATCAAGGTGCTGGATGCGCCCGTGCACCGCATGCGGCCTGCGGACCACGGAACCGGCCTTTTCCAGATTGCCGACGATCACGCTCACCGTCTGCGGCGTCAGCACCGCGAGCCGGGCGAGGTCGGCATTGGAGATGCCTGGATAGGCCGACAGCATGGTCAGCGTCGCGAATTGCGGCTGCGTGACGCCGAACTCATCCAGCGCCCGCTCGACCCGCAGCCTGTAGGCGCCGGCGGCCTGGCGCAGCAGGTAGCCGAGATAACCTTCCTCGCCGCGCTTGCCTTTGCCAGGGGCCGGAATTTCCGGTTTCTGCTTGCGCACGATGTAAGAGCTCTTATATGTTGTTCGAACTCTGATATTATCGCAAGATGGAATGGAAGACGATGGGCTATCGCATCTTTCTTGCTGGTGGTTCCGGCGCGATCGGCCGCCGCCTGATCCCGCAACTGGTCGCTGCCGGCCATCAGGTAGCTGCGACAACGCGCCGGGCCGAGAAGGCCGAGGAGCTCCGCGCGATCGGGGCCAGCCCGGTGGTGATCGATGTGTTCGATGCCGGCGACCTGCTTGCGGCGGTCGCCGAGGTGAAGCCGGAGGTCGTGATCCATCAGCTTACCGATCTGCCGGCCGGACTCGATCCCAACAAGATGGGCGAGGCCATCATCGGAAACGCGCGCGTCCGCGACGAGGGGACCCGCAATCTGGTCGAGGCCGCGGCGTCGGCCGGCGCCCGTCGCCTGATCGCGCAGAGCATCGCCTGGGCCTATGCGCCCGGACCCGAGCCGCATGCCGAAACCGATCCGCTCGACAGCGGGCGGAAGGCGGCCGCGGCATCAGCGTCGGCGGCGTGATCGCGCTCGAACGCCAGGTTCTCGAGGAGCCCATGACGGGCATCGTGCTGCGCTATGGGCATCTCTACGGGCCTGGTACCGGAGCCGACGCTGCCGCCGACCCGGCGCTGCATGTCGATGCCGCCGCTTATGCGGTGCTGCTTGCCGTCGAGCGCGGTGCGCCGGGCGCCTTCAACATCGCCGAGCCGAACGGCCATGTCGCGACCGACAAGGCGGTCAGCGAACTCGGCTGGCGGCCCGACTTCCATCTGGCTGTGTGAGGCAGACGGAGGAATTGCCGCCAAAGGACAGACCTGGTTCGAGCCGCCGGGCACGGTGCATCGTTCGCGGAGAAGGCGAGCGCAATGGAGCCGGCGGAGCTGCTGGCGACCTTCGTCGCGAGGGACGATTGCGGGCCGCTGACCATCTTCGATCAGTGACATTTTCCCGTTCTCGCAGCGAGGGTAGCCGGCCCAACCGTCGCTAATCGACGCAACGCCAAAATGGCGCCACAAGGGGTCGGCATTGCGGTTGCCACTCCATGCCGTCGGGCGTATCAGGCGCGGCAGCATCCATCCTCCGCATACCGGCGAGCCGCTCCGTTGCCTGCCATAGACGAACCGCAAGTCTACGCCCGCCGGCTTCGGGCGGTGCTGATCAATTCCATTCCCGTGCTCGAGGCGCGCGGCATCGTCATTGTGCTGATGGCGGGGATGGTCGGCATGATCGCGGGCGCCCTGGTCACCGGCATGAGCGCGCTGGTGCAAGCCATGCACTTCCTGCTCTTTGACGTGCAGCCGGGCGGGCGTCTTTCAGCGATGTTTTCGCTGGCCAGTCCGGTGCAGGCGATGTTTCCGGCGATCGGGGGACTGCTGCTCGGCCTTTCGGTGATCTGGCTGAGAAGGCGGAAGTTCAGAACGCCTGTCGACCCGATCGAAGCCAACGCGCTCTACGGTGGGCGCATGTCGCTCACCGATACGTTCATCATTGTCGGCCAGACCATGATCTCCAGCGGCTTCGGCGCCTCGGTCGGTCTGGAAGCTGGCTATACGCAGGTTGGTTCCGGCATCGCCTCGCGGCTGGCGCGCGCCTTCCGGCTGCGCCGCAACGACGTGCGAATCCTGGTCGGCTGCGGCGCCGCCGGCGCGATCGCTGCCGCCTTCGACGCGCCGTTGACGGGTGCCTTCTACGGCTTCGAACTGGTCATCGGCATCTACTCGGTGGCCAATGTGGCGCCGGTCATGACGGCGGCGATCGCCGCCTCGCTGACGGCTGAGATGTTCGGCGGCGTGCCGTTTCCACTGGAACTTTCCGGCCTGCCGACGCTGACCGCCAGCCAGTATGTGCCGTTCCTGCTGCTGGGACTGCTCGGCGGGGCGGCGTCCATCGCAATCATGCATCTGGTAAGCCTTATCGAGCGCGTCTTTGTGCGGCTGGCGATCGACGCTTCCGTCAGACCTTTCATCGGCGGCATCGTTGTCGGGCTGCTCGGGCTGGTCACGCCGCAGGTGCTGTCCAGCGGACACGGCGCGCTCCACCGCGAGTTCGCCATGAACTACGCGCTTCCCGTGGTGGCCAGCGTCTTCGTGCTGAAGCTTGCTGCCTCGGCGATCTCGCTCGGCTCCGGTTTCCGGGGCGGTCTGTTCTTCGCCTCGCTGTTTCTGGGGGCGCTGCTCGGCAAGGTCTTTGCCGGCGTCATGGTGATGGCCGCGCCCTCAACCGCGCTCGATCCGGCGGTCGCCGCCGTCGTCGGCATGACCTCGCTTGCCGTCGGTGTCGTCGGCGGCCCGCTGACCATGACTTTTCTCGCGCTGGAATCGACGCGGGACCTGACGCTCACCGGCGTGGTGCTGGCAGCGTCGATCATGTCGGCCATCCTGGTGCGCGAGACCTTCGGCTACTCCTTCTCGACCTGGCGCTTCCATCTGCGCGGCGAGACGATCCGCAGCGCCCACGACGTCGGCTGGATGCGCAGCCTCAATGTCGGGTCGATGATGCGCAAGGACGTCCGTACTATCGCTGCTTCGATTACCTTGGCCGAGTTCCGCAAGGAGATCCCGCTCGGCTCGGCGCAGCGCGTCATCGCCGTCGAAGGGGGCCGGCACTATGTCGGCGTGCTGCTCGTGGCCGAACTGCACAGCGACCTCTCAGACGGCGAGACTCCGGTGCAGGCGCTCGCGCAGTTCAAGGATGCGGTGCTGGTGCCGTCGATGAACGTCCAGTCCGCCGCCGAGACCTTTCAGCGCGCCGGCGCTGAAGAGCTAGCGGTCGTTGAGGATTTCGACGACCGCATCGTGCTTGGCCTGCTCACTGAAAGCCATCTGATGCGGCGCTACGCCGAGGAGCTGGACAAGGCGCGGAGGGATCTTTCCGGCGAGGGCTGAGCCCTGATTTAATCGGCGGTCTTGCGGCCCTGCTTGGCGACTTTCCGCAGCATGGATGGGCCCAAGCGAAGAGACTCGGCTCGAGCTTTTCCATCTGTTTTGGCGCCACCCTGCCTTGCGACGAGATAGTTGGTCATCAACCTTGCCTCAACAGGCTCCGACATAAAGAACCCTTGTGCGCCGTGACAGTGTTCGTGGATCAGAAAGTCGAGTTGGGCTTCGTTCTCCACCCCTTCCGCAACAACGGTCAGGCCTAGCGAATTGGCCAGCGCGATGATGCCTCGGACCACGTTCTGTTTCTTCGTGGAGGAAGCCAGATCGCTGAGGAACGAGCGATCGATCTTCAATTGGTTCAAGTCGAAATCGGCAAGGTATCCGAAGCTCGCATAACCTGACCCAAAATCGTCGAGTGCCAGGCTCACTCCGAGGTTTCTAATCTTGCCGATACTCTCCAGGGCATTGCGGCTGTTCTGCATGAATATCCCTTCAGTGATCTCCAACTGCAGACGCGATGGAAGCAACCCCGTTTGCCGCAGCGTCTCGGTGAGATGCGTCAGATAGGCATCGGTCTGGAGGCTTCTTCCGGAGACGTTGACCGAGCAGATGAACTCTTCGGTGGAAATAGGCATCCATCGGGCGGCTTGCTCGCAAGCCTTGCCCAGAACCATCTTGTCGAGTTCCAGTATCAGCTCACTTCGTTCCGCGATCGGAATGAACGATGCCGGCGCACGAACCGCTCCCGAGACCGGGTCGTGCCAGCGGACCAGCGCCTCGGCCCCGATCATGCGGCCGGTCGCCAGCTCGAACTGGGATTGCCAGACCAGGAAGAACTCGTCGCAATTGAGGGCCCGCTTGATGGCCGCTTCTTCACCGAGCTGCATGTCGATCTGACTGAGGATCGCGGGCGAAAACGTCACGAAACCGGACCGCCCTTCAGCCTTTGCCGTGTAGAGAGCGTTATCGGCACTGTGCAGCAACGTGGAAATGTCGGAACCGTGCTGAGGGAAACATGCCATGCCGATGCTGGCGCCAATGCGCACCTGATGGCCCTCCAACTCTGCGAACCTGTTCAGCCGTTCGCGCAGACGTTGCCCCAAATTGTCATGATCATTCCGATCGGCAATAGCCATGATGGCGAATTCGTCGCCGCCCAATCGCACGGCGGCTACGTCGCCGGGCCGCTCGACCGACTGAAGGACCTCGGCAACCGCCTTCAGCAGCAGATCGCCGACGTGATGGCCGAAGGTGTCGTTCACGCTCTTGAAATGGTCGAGATCGATCAGGAGCAGCTGAAGCTGCCTACCGGTCTCCCTCGCCCGGTCCAGCATGGCGTCCCTGTTGGCTGCCATCCAGGCACGATTCTTCAGTCCGGTGGTCGCATCGCGCCAGGCGAGAAATTCCAGCTTCTTTATCGTTTCCCGGCGCCCGATGAACAGAACCGCCGTCCCGATTGCCAGCAGCGACAGGATCGTCAAAGCAAAGGCTATCTGATAGTTGAACCGATTCAGGCTGACTTCCGACGCATAGAGATCGGCGTTAACGCCCTCGCCGTATTTGTAGTACTCGTCGTTCATCCGGCCGACGATCTGCTCGAGTTCCAGACCCAGTTCCTTCAAGCGCTGCTGATCGAACGGGAGTCCCGCCGCGATTACGGCGTCGAGCCGCGTTACCGCGTCGTTCACGCGCGGCACGATGCCTGCATATGCGGGAATTGCGCTGATCGTTTCGCCGCCGTCGATCCGCGTGAAGCGGATGTAGACCAGGTCGTTTGCAGCGGCCAGATGATCGAGGCTCGCCTGAGAGTTGGGCGCGACCTCAGCGAGCGAGATCATATCCCTCAGGTGGGTCACGTCGCGTATGGCAATATGGAATTCGCGGATGGCGAAGAATCCGAACCGGGGCAGCGAAGACTCGATCTTGCTGATACTGACAAACAGCATGACGATGAGGATTGCGGAACCGATCGCCGCCAGCCCTATGGCACTGCCATAGGTAAGCGGAATTCGCCAGCCTCTCAGTCGAGATCCCACCATGGAGGCCTACCAGCCGGTCAGTTGTCGGACTCGATCGTCTTGATCAGCCAAATCCATCGCGGTTTGCGGATCGGCGTGTCGAAGGCGGGGAAGTCCTTGAGAGGATAGACCAAGCGGGTCGGACCTTGTGTTCGTCGGGTGAGCAACTCCCCGTCCTGGCGCGTCGCGAGAAGCAGAGGACCTTCCGTCCAATCCTCGTGCGGAATCACCTGCACGTAATCGTCCGCGGCCCTTAGAGTGACGGAATCCCTATCCGCCAATCCCACGGACTTGAGCACGTCTCGGAACAGGACGCCTTCAAACGTCAATTGCCCTTGCTCGAAAGGACTTGTGGTGATGACCTTATAGAGGCCGAGCTTTTCCAACTGCCGCAGCGTGAGCGGGATCTGCTTGCCGTCCTTCTGAACGGTGAAAGCTACGGAGTCTGGCGGCTCCGGATAGCTGGCCGGTTCCAACGCCCCTGCAGTCAGAGTGCCGATCGCCAAGACAGCCAGCATCAGCAGGCTGCGCATGAGCATCAACGGTCCTTTTCTTAGCCAGGATGACATATCGCGATCCCTTCCCGCTCAGCTGACCGACAATGGTCCTTGCTGTACGACATCTTGCCGGCCGACATTCGATACTGCCGTTGAATGCTTAATTTTTGGTCGGCTTCCGTTCCCCGCGATGGGATCGTGGAAATGGCATCCACCCCTATTGCCAGCTGTACAGTGGTACTGTACAAGGTGTTAAGTGGAGGAAAACGGGATGCGCGAGGCTTCGGAGGACGGCCAGGCTCCGGCGGCGATCGGTGCCGGCACGGCTGCAGCTCATGCGCAGCAGGTGCTGGGCGTGCGGCTCAAGGCCCTGCGCCTCGCTCGCCGTCTATCATTGCGTGACCTCGCGGAAGCGACCGGAACGAGCGCCAGCTTCATCAGCCAGCTTGAGCGCGGGCTGACCGGCGCCAGTACTGCCTCGCTCAACCAGATGGCTTCGGCGTTGGGCGTGAGCGTCGCGATGCTGTTCGAGGAAAGCGCGACACAGAACCATGGCGTGCTCCGGCGCAGCGAGCGGCCAAGCCTTCCGCCCAGCAACGGCTGCCGTAAGATGCTGCTTTCCCGCCCGCCGCTGAGCGACATGGAGGTCTATGTCGGCGAGTTCGATATCGGCGGCTCGACCGGCTCCGCGCTTTACACGCATGGCGACGCGCAGGAGATGCTGATCGTCCTTCGCGGTGTCGTCGAGGTCTCTCTTGGCGACGCCCGCCACGTCCTCGAAGAAGGCGACAGCATCGAATACGCGACATCGACACCACATCGCAGCGAGAACATCGGCAGTGGTCGGGCCGAGGTGATGTGGATCATCGCACCGCCGACCTCGGCACGCGCCGAGCTCGATCAATACAAGCCCTGGAAACCGCTCGCGGCCAGGTAGTCCGATTAAACGCGGGCATAATGGGAGAGTCAGAGTTATGTTGAAGTCGAAACTTGCAGGTCTTGGCGCCGTGCTGGCGCTCGGAATGCTGACAACCACCGCCTTCGCACAGGAAAAGCCTGTCGCGGGCGAGGTGAAGGAAGGCTCGCTCAAGGGCAAGACCCTGACCTTCGTCTCCTATGGCGGCATCTATCAGGATGGCCAGGTAGCGGCGCTGAAGGAGTTCGTCGAGAAGTCCGGCGTCAAGCTGCTCAATGACGGGCCGACCGAGATCGCCAAGCTGCAGGCCCAGGTCGAATCCGGCAACGTCACCTGGGACGTGGTCGATACCGGCGATCTGCCGCCTTACGTCCATTGCGGAAAGCTGTTCCAGAAGCTCGATCTCTCGAAGCTCGACGTCTCGAAGATACCCGAAGGACAGGTCGGCGAGTGCTCGGTTCCGGCGATGAACTACGGCGTCGTGCTGATGTACAATAAGGAGAAGTACAAAGATAACCCGCCCAAGAACTGGGCTGACTTCTTCGACACCGAAAAGTTCCCCGGCGTGCGCGCCCTGGACGGATCCGGCGATCCGACCGGTGGCCTGCTCGAACAGGCCTTCAAGGTGGCGGGCGGCGATCCGAAGGCGATGACCGCTGCCGACATCGACAAAGCCATCGACGTGATTCGCAAGCTCGGCCCGGACACGATCTACTGGAAGACGGGCGCTGAATCGCAGCAGCTCGCGGAGTCCGGCGAAGCCGACATGCTGATGATGTGGACCGGCCGCGCCATGACGGCGGTCAAGAACGGCGCCAAATACGCGCCCGCCTGGCAGGACTGGCTGGTGGTGATGGACCAGATGACTATCCCCGTCGGTGTCAAGGATACGGATGCCGCCTATGCGCTGCTGAATGCCTATCTCGGCAAGCAGGCGCAGGAGATTCTCACGCAGCAGACCTCCTACACGCCGATCAACAACGATGCGAAGCCGAAGGTTGACGAGTCGGTCGCAGCTTTCCTGACCAACACGCCCGAGCGCCAGAAGCAAGGCTACAAGCAGAACATCAAGTTCTGGGTCGAGAACTTCCCGGTCGCGCAGGAGAAGTGGTCCGCGCTGATGGCCGGCAACTGAGCTGACGGAGGCAAGGCCCGTGAGCGCGCTCGAACCGACGATCCAGACTGCCGAAAAGCGGGCAGGATGGGCCTGGCGGCCGTTCGCGCTCACGCTGCCGGCCATGATCCTGCTCGCCGCGGTGATCGGCTATCCGCTGCTCACCATCGTGCTGCGCAGCCTCTCGGAGCCGGAATGGGGCGTGCAGAACTATGCCTGGTTCTTTGGTGCGCCCGTCAATCTCGCGGTGCTCCAGCGCACCTTCACCATCTCGGCGTGGGTGACGCTGGTCTGCGTGGTTTGCGCTTATCCTTATGCTTACCTCATGACCGCGGTCGGGCCGCGCGTGCGGCTCGTCCTGGTTCTCTGCGTGCTGATCCCCTTCTGGGTGAGCGGCGTGGTGCGCACACTCTCCTGGGTGATCCTGCTGCAGGATTCCGGCGTCATCAACTCGTTGCTGAGATCAGCCGGCTTCGCGGGCATCCGGCTGATCCGCACCCAGACGGGCGTGGTGATCGGCATGGCGCAGGTGCTTTTGCCCTTCATGATCCTGCCGCTTTATTCGGTGATGAAAGGCATCGACCTCAGGCTGGTGCAGGCGGCGCGAAGCCTTGGCGCCCGGCCGTCCCGCGCTTTCTTCACAGTCTACCTGCCGCTGTCGCTGCCGGGCGTCTATGCCGGCGCGATCATCGTCTTCATCCTGGCGCTGGGCTTCTACATCACGCCGGCACTGCTCGGCGGGCCGCGCTCGACGATGCTGTCGACACTGGTGCAGACCCAGGTGCTCAGCCTGCTGCAATGGGGACGCGGCGGCGCGATGGGCGTGGTGCTGCTGGTCACGACCTTCCTGTTGCTGGCGCTTGCAGCGCCGGTGATGCGGTCGCGGCACCGGGAAGCGGGGCGGCGCTGATGGAAATGAAGCCGCTCACCCGTGTCGTTCTTGGCCTTGTCTGCCTGCTGGTGGCGATCTGGCTGGTGGCGCCGACGCTGGTCGTCGTGCCGATGTCGTTCAACGGCAACAAGTCGCTCTCCTTCCCACCGCAAGGCTTCTCCTGGCAGTGGTACGAGAATTTCGTCACGAATCCAGAATGGTCGACCAGCTTCCTCAATTCCCTGAAGGTCGCCTCGATCGTGGCGGTGCTGGCAACGGTGCTCGGCACGCTGGCCGCCTTCGGCCTCGACCGTATGAAGGCGCGGCCTGCCAATCTGCTGCGGATGCTGATGCTGACGCCGATGGTTGTGCCGGGCGTGGTGCTGGCCATCGGCATCTATGCCGTCTATCTCGATGCGCGACTCGTCGGCACGCTGCCCGGCTTCGTGCTCGCCCACACCATCCTGGCGCTGCCCTTCGTGCTGATCGCCGTGTCGGCCAATCTCGAAGTGTTCGACAGGCGGCTGGAGACGGCTGCGGCGAGCCTCGGCGCCGGCGCGCTCACCACGTTCCGGACGGTGACGCTGCCGCTGATCCTGCCCGGCATCCTGTCGGGCCTGCTGTTCGCCTTCGCGACGTCCTTCGACGAGATCATCGTCTCGCTGTTCATCACCAACCCCTATCTGAAGACGCTGCCGGTGCAGATCTTCTCCTCGATCACGCGCGACGCCGACCCGACCGTCGCTGCCGTCGGTACGATCCTTTTGTGCGCCACGACGATCCTGATCGGCGGCGGCATGCTTCTTCTTGGCCGCGAGCGGAAGGGACGCCTATGAACCCAAGACCGGACAATCGCGGCGCGGCGATCGACCTCGAATTCGTCACCAAGGCCTATGGCGCGTTCAAGGCGCTGGACGGCGTGTCGCTCAGGATCGAGCCCGGCGAGTTCATGACGCTGCTTGGGCCGAGCGGCTCCGGCAAGACGACGACGCTCAATGTGATCGCCGGTTTCACGGATGTGTCGAGCGGCAAGCTGCTGGTCGGAGGACAAAGCGTCGTCGGCGTGCCGGCGCACAAGCGCAACATCGGCGTCGTCTTTCAGCACTACGCATTGTTCCCGCATATGACGGTTGGCCGCAACGTCGCCTATCCGCTGACGCTGCGCGGCGTTGGGCAGGACGATCGGAAGCGGCGCGTGGCCAAGGCGCTCGACATGGTCAAGATGGGCGACTTCGCGCATCGCTATCCGAGCGAATTGTCGGGCGGCCAGCAGCAGCGCGTGGCGCTGGCGCGGGCCATCGTCTTCGACCCGCCGCTGCTCCTCATGGACGAGCCGCTCGGCGCGCTCGACAAGAAGCTGCGCGAATGGCTGCAGCTCGAGATCAAGCGCATCCATCGCGAGCTCGGCACCACCTTCGTCTATGTCACGCACGACCAGGAGGAGGCGCTGGTGCTGTCGGATCGCATCGCCGTATTCAACCGTGGCCGGATCGAGCAGGTGGGCACCGGACGGCAGCTCTATGACGAGCCGGCAACGCTGTTCGTCGGCCGCTTCATCGGCGACTCCACGGTGCTGCGCGGCGAAGCCAGAAGTGACGGCACCGGCACTGCGCTGACCATTGCCGGCGAGACGGTCGCCGCGCCGCGACGGCTTGCCGGAGAAGTCAGCCCGGTGATGCTGCTGCGGCCCGAGAAACTTGCCATTCGCCGGCCGGGGCAAGCCGACGGCAAGAACCGCCTGGCGGGAACGATCGCCGAGGCGATCTATCTTGGCTCGGGATCGAAATACGAAGTGAAGCTCGGCGACGGCTCGACCGCGATCGTGCGGTCGCCGCTGACGGGCGAGAATTTCGCCCTCGGCGAGAACGTGGAACTCTGCTTTGACGGCGCCGACGCCAAGCTTCTGCCCGACGACAGCACGGCAGACACGACGCTCACCTGATCCCTCTCTCCGGTCTCCTGGAAGCCATCCCATGCAAGTCAAGCGCAACGGCGACATCTCGTTCTGGTATGCGGATCTGGGCGCGGTCCCAAGCCCGCGTCCGCCCTTGCCCGGCGACATCGAAGCCGATGTTGCGATCGTCGGCGCCGGCTACACCGGGCTCTGGACCGCCTATTATCTGAAGAAGGCGAAGCCCTCGCTTCGCATAGTCCTGCTCGAACGCGAATTCGCCGGCTTCGGTGCCTCGGGGCGCAATGGCGGCTGGCTTTCGGGCGGCTTCGGCTGGTCGCGCGAAAAATATCTAAAGACCTCGACCCGGCAAGCTGTCAGCGCCATGCAGGCAGCGATGGCGGGCTGTGTCGACGAGGTGATCCGGGTGGCGACGGCCGAAGACATCGACGCCGACATCCGCCGTGCCGACAATCTGACGGTCGCCACCAATGCCGCACAGCTCCAACGTGTGCGCGAGGCGTGCGAGACGATCCGCTCCTGGGACGCCGACCCCGAGCGCATCGAATTGCTCGACGCTGCAGCCACACGCGCGCGCATCAATATCGCGAATGTCATGGGCAGCTTCGTCATCCACGGCCAGGCGCGGGTGCAGCCGGCCAAGCTGGTGCGCGGGCTGGCGGAAGCGGTCGAGCGGCTCGGCGTGCCGATCTACGAAAAGACGACCGTGACGTCGATCGCCAAGGGCAGGGTGGCCACCGACCGTGGCACGGTGCGGGCGGAAACGATAATTCGCGCGACGGAGGGGTTCACGGCCGGCATTCCCGGGGAAGAGCGGACATGGCTGGCGCTCAACAGCGCGCAGATCGTGACCGAGCCGCTGCCACAAGAACTCTGGCGCGAGATCGGCTGGGACGGGCATGAGCTCCTCGGCAATGCGGCGCACGCCTATTGCTATGCCCAGCGCACGCGCGAGGGCCGTATCACCATGGGCGGACGCGGCGTGCCCTACCGCTATGGCTCGCACACCGACGTCAACGGTCGGACGCAGCAGGCGACGATCGACCAGCTGCACACGATCCTGACGACGCTGTTGCCGCAGACGGCCGGGTGCCGCATCGACCACGCCTGGTGCGGCGTGCTCGGCGTGCCGCGCGACTGGTGCACGACGGTCGGCCTCGACCCCAGGACGCGCATAGGCTGGGCCGGCGGTTATGTCGGGCTGGGCGTGTCGAGCTCAAACCTTTCCGGGCGCACGCTTGCCGATCTGATCCTCGGCAATGACACGGATCTTACGCGACTGCCCTGGGTCAACCGCAAGGTCAGACCCTGGGAGCCGGAACCGTTCCGCTGGCTCGGCGTCCACTCGATGTACCAGCTCTACCGCATCGCCGACCAACGCGAGGCCGCCGGGCTCAATTACACTTCGAAATTGGCCGCCCTGGCCGACAGCATCACAGGCCACTGAGACGGTTCGGCGTTCGCCGAACCGCTCTAACTCTTTGTTTTCGCGCAATTCCGGACGGAAAACCATTGCACTTTCCTGGAATTGCTTTTGACACTGGAGCCTATCTTGATCGACCTTTCGACCTTCCGCGACCTCGCCACGGCCGATATCGGCGCCTTTTCACCGAAGCCGACCTCGATCGAAGGCGATCAGGTCGAAGCGGTGCGCTCGTTCTTCCAATCGCCGGACGGGACCGTCGATATCGGCATCTGGGAATGCACGCCCGGCCGCTTCACCGCCGACCGCTCGGGTTCATCCGAGATCTGCCACATCATCTCCGGTCGCGTGGAAGTGAGCCGCGCCGACGGCGAGATGCGTGAGCTGGGGCCTGGCGATCTGCTCGTCCTGCCGAAGGGCTGGAAGGGCGAGTGGCTTATTCATGAGACGACGCGCAAGCTCTATATGATCCACAGCGCTGGCTGATCGGAACTAGATATTCCGGGCCAAAAGACGCGGGTTAGTGATCGATCGGCCCCTTGGGCGAGACAAGGGCCGTGCCGGCGGTGGTCGGGCGTTCGATCATGCGGCGCACACGCGGCGGGTTCTCGCCGCTGTGCAGCGCGCGGATGCGCTCGCCGACAACGGCGTCGGCATGGGTGGCACGCCGGTTGTGGCGGATATACTCGACCCAGGTCGGCGTGTGGTAGTGTTCGATCCAGATGCCCGGATTTTCGAGATCGCGGGCGAGCGTCCAGTTGCGGGCGCCGTCGCGGCGGCGGATGCGGCCACGCTCGGCCATGGTTGCGAGGAATTCCGGCACGTCCTCCTCGCGAATGATGTATTCGATCATGATGGCGATCGGGCCGCTGCGCGGCTTCAAATCGAGCGCCAGCATCGGCTCCTTGAACCGGTTGAGCGGATCGAGGTTGAGAGCGGTGTGCTGCGGCAGCGGCAGGATCAGGCCGATGCCGCCACCGACGAGCATGGTGACAGCGGCAACCATCAATGCAGTCTCCGCGCCATGGGCGTCGGCGACGACGCCCCAGATCCAGCTGCCCAGCGCAATGCCGCCGAAGGTTGCTGTCTGGTAGATCGACAGCACGCGCCCGACCACCCAGCGCGGCGTCGACATCTGCACCGTGACGTTGAAATGCGAGAGCGCGATCACCCAGCAGGCACCGCCGATGAGCAGGCCCGCCGACGTCTGCCAGGCATTGTCGCTGACGGCGGCGTTGAAGGCGCAAAGCGCGAAACCGGCGAAGGCGGCGCGCACCATCGTTTCGCTGGAGAGCAATTGTCTGAGCCTCACGCTGATCAGCGCACCGCCGACCGCGCCGATACCGAAGGCGCCAAGCATGATGCCGTAGGTCAGCGCGTCGCCCTTGACGACATCGCGCGCCACCAGGGGCAGCAGCGCCAGCACCGCGCCGGCGCTGAAGCCGAAGGCGAAGCCTCTCGCCAGCACCTTGCCGATGTTCGGCGACATGGCGACATAGCGCAGGCCGGCTCCCATCGCGGCGCCGAGCGATTCCCGCGGCAGGGTCGGCGCGGGCACTTCCGGCTTCCAGCGGAAAAGCACGACGATCAGGCCGATATAGCTGATGGCGTTGGCGGCGAAGGCCGCCGCCGCCCCTGCGGCGGCGACGATGATGCCGCCGATCGCCGGGCCGACGCTGCGCGTGATGTTGAAGCCCATCGAGTTGAGCGCGATCGCCGCCGGCACCTTGGCGCGCGGCACCATGTCGCCAACCGACGCCTGCCAGGACGGGCTGTTCAGCGCCGTGCCGCTGTCGATCAGGAAGGTGAAGGCAAGCAGCGTCCACGGCGTCATCCAGCCGAACCAGGTGAATACGGTGAGCAGTGCCGAAACCACCAGCATGAAGCTCTGCGCCACCAGCATGACCTTGCGGCGGTTGAAGCTGTCGGCAATGGCACCGGCAACAAGCGCGAACAGCATGATCGGCAAGGTGGTCGAGGCCTGCACCAGCGCCACTTGGTAGGATGAGGTGGCGATCGTCGTCATCATCCAGGCGGCGCCCACGCCCTGGATTAAGCCGCCGAAATTCGACACAAGGCTCGCCGACCAGACGGCACGGAAGATGCCGTGCCGGAACGGCGCCAGCGCCGAGACGCGTTCGCTTTCCGGCTCGTCGTCGATCATGGTCGCTGTCCCGCCTTCATCTTGCTGTCTTGCGCTCGCGCGGCGCCATCATCGCGCCGGCGACTCGCCAAAGCATCCCGGTCCAACAACACAGGAAGGCAAAGGCGAAAATGCGTCGGCGAAGCTTTAGGCCAAGCATCTTGCCGGTGTGGACCAAACTTTTGCCGGTCCGCGCGGGCGGGATGCCCGCAGCCCCAGGTCAGAAGCCGTGCTCGATGCGTTCGAAGATGACGTTGGTGAAGGCCGAGATCTGGCTGCCGATGAACGGGCCGGTCAGCGCCACGACCAGCATGATGGCGACGATCTTGGGCACGAAAGTGAGGGTGATTTCCTGAATCTGCGTCAACGCCTGGATAAGCGCGATGCCGATACCGACGGCCATAGCCACGAGCACCACCGGCGCGGAGGCGGTAAGCACCGTCCACACCGCATATTGCACGATATCGAGGGCGTCGGCCTCGTTCATGGGCAGACCCTATGCGAAACTCTAGGCGGCCGGCTTGATCGATACGCCTGCGCCGACAGGGACCTCGGTGCCGTCCTGCAGCACCGCGATCAGGCCGCTGCTGGCGAGCTTCACCGAAGCCACGGTCCCGGTTGTCTTGCCGTCGGCGGAGGTGATCGAACGGCCGATCAGCGCGTCCGCCTGCGACAGCGCCGAGGATTGCATGATCTGGTCGAGCTTGCTGTTGGTCTGCACCGATTGCTCGACCTGCGAGAAGGTCGCGAGCTGGGCGACATATTCCGTCGAATCCATCGGCTTGGTCGGATCCTGGTTCTTCATTTCGGCGATCAGAAGTTTCAGGAACGACTGGTAGTCGACCGCTGTCTTCGAGGTCTGCTGGCTGCTGGCCTGGGTGGCGCCAACCGGGATCGTCGTTGTCATGTCCACGGCCATCTTTATGCTCCCACAGCCAGCGCGCGCGGCGCTTCCGGAATGTCGTCATTGCCGCCAAGCGCTTGGCGCTCGAGCGGATACAGCGCGCGGATCGCCTTCAGCGCCTCGTAGATATGATCCTCGCCGACCATGCGGTCGATCTGCTTCAGCGCGCTGCAGATTTCCTGATTGTCGAAGCTTGCGATCAGCATCGGCAGCGAGCGGCGGAACATGTCGCGGGCCTCGGAGGCTCCCGGCGGGTTTATCAGCATGATCTGCACGATGAAATAGAGCTGCCTGAGCGGCGTCGAGGCCTGCTCGGCTTGGATGACATGGCTTTCGAGCAGGAACTGAACGTCGTTCATCAGCTCGATCGTGACCTTGCGGTCGACCCGGACGACGGCGCCGTTGATGTAGATCTTCTCGTTCGGCTTCAGCGAGATATTCAGCGTGTTGCTCATTGGATGCCGTCTCGGATGATCTGGGAGACCTCGATCAATCCTTCGAAATTGTTGGTGCGGCCCTGCCGGATGTCTTCCGTTTCGCGCAGCAGCCACAGGCCGATCGAGATCAGATTGGCGCGCAGTTCCTTGGGCAGCGCATTGTCGCTGGAGCCGAGATCCTCGACGAAGGTGGTCCAGATGCGGTTGGTGAAGTGCAGCGCCTCGACCGCCTCAATCGACTCCGGCCCAACGGAAGCTGCCGTGGACAACATGTCGATCGATCGGGTGAGCAACTGCCGCTCCCGGTCCTTGGCGTCGGCGACGGAGTCGGTCTGGATGTCGGCGTAGGAGAATTGATACATCGTCGGAGCTCTGGCGTTCCGGTGAGAGTGTTCAGGTGAGATAGTTCAACAGGCTCAGTTGCTGCAGTCGCGCGGTCAATGCGAAGGACGTTTCTATATGCTGCGTCAGGTCGGCCACGCGGGTGGCGGCCTCCGAGGGATCGACGCCTTCGAGGTCGATGATGTGCTTCTCGAACAGATCGACCTGGGTCTTCATGCGATCGCTGGCGTCGGACACGCGCTTCTGGGTGAGGCCGGCTTCGGACTGCACCTGGACGATGCCGCCGATGGCCTCGCCGACCAGCTTTTGCGCGCGGCTGACGATCGTATTCTGCCCGGCCTCGCTGATGTTGCCGGCAAAGAGCGTGCCGACCATGGCGGCCGCCATGGCGAGCTTGCGGATGCCTTGCTCGTTGGCGCTGACCGACGTCTGCGTGGTCTCGTTCAATGAAATGCGGCTGGTGATCTGGTCGTCGGTGGCGTTCGACCAGTTGGCCTGCCATCCGGAGCCCAGGAACTGCGGCTCGACCGCGGTGGTGATGAAGTCGTCCATCTGGGCGGCGGTGATGTTGGCGGCCGCGGGGTCGTTCTGGGTGAAGCCGAAATAGCTGGTGAAGGCGGCGTCGAACGCCGCCTTGGCGGGCGAGCCGGCGGCGCTGAAATCGTCGATCGGCTTGACGTCGGTGTTGGTCCCGGCAAACAGGTATTCGCCGTTGACGCTGGTGTTCAGGATGCCCGTCATCTGCTGCAGCGCCGTGGCGCCGGCGGTCTGGGTGATGCTGGTCGAGGAGTCGCCCGATACGGCGCTGGTCAGCGCCGTCAGCAGATCCTGCGCGACATCGGAGAGCTGACCCAGCGAATCCTGTGTCGAAGTCAGACGCGCGGCGACCAGCGAGTTCGAATCGACGATGCCGTTCAACCGGTCGAGATCGCGCTGGAAGGTGACGGCCTGTGTCGTGCGCCCGCCGAGCGCCAGGCCGACATCCGCTACCTTGCCGGTCTGGGATTCCGTGGTCGCCTTGACGAGATCGGCCTGCATGCGCATCTGCTGATAGCGCAGGGCGTTGGAGATGGCGGCTGAGGAGACGGCTGTCGCTTTCATCGATTATCCCACCGCGCCCAACAAGGCGTCCAGCATGTCGTCGACGGTCTTCATCATGCGCGCCGACGCCTGATAGGTATGCTCGAGGTCGAGAAGCAGGGACATTTCCTGGTCGACATTGACGCCGGTATCGTTCGACAGCGCTTCGGCGGTGCGAGTGGCCAGCGCTTCCTTCGCGTCGGCGTTGGTCGACGCCTGCTGGCGCACGCCTTCGAACCAGCCGATGGTGTTGGCCGCGTAGTCCGAGACGCCGGAGCTGACCGTGATGCCGGCGGAGGTGTCGAAGGCCATCGGCTGGTCGAGCCTGTTGCCGTAGGCGATCAGCAGGTCAGAATAGGAGGCGCCGCCGCCGGTGTTGGAAACATAGGCCGCGCCGTTGGCGCCGCCGTCGCGCAGCAGCGCCGCGCTGCCGCCGGCGCTCGGGTCAAACGCGGCGTTGACGCTGATCGAGCCGGCGAGGCCGTCGACCAGGGTGCCGGCAGCGGGAATAGCCGGCGCGCCGGACCAGGTGAACAGGCCTGCGGCGTTGGGCTGAGACGGCGCGGTCTCGGCAAATGCCGTGATCAGGCCGCGCGCGATCTCGTCGAGCTGGCTCTGCATGGTCACGGCAACGCCGTCGCGCAGCTTCAGCATGCCGGCAAGCTTGCCGTCGGCGCTGGTATTGTCGCCGGTGCCTGCAGAAAGCGGCACATTGTCGATATAGATCGTGTTGCCGGGCGTGCCGGCGGTGTAGCCGGCCGAGGGCGTGAAGGTCACCGACCGCGGCACCGTCTCGAACAGCGTCGTGCCGTCCTTGGTGGTGATGACCATGTCGTTGTCGCCGCGCGTGAAGGTCGAGACCGGGACATATTCGGCGATCTTCTTGAGAAGCGCGTCGCGCTGGTCGAGCGCGTCCGACACATCCGTGCCGGAGCGCGTGCCGGCGATAACGGCCTTGTTGGCGTCCTGGAACTGGCTGAGCAGCGAGTTGAGGTCGTCGACCGCGGTGGCGATCTGGCCGTCCGTCTGGCTGCGGAAATCCTGGATCGCCGTGGTGCCGTCGTTCAGTGAGCTCACCACCTGCTTGGCCGCGTCGATGACGCTGGCGCCGAGATTCTGGTTCGACGGCGTGGTGGCGTAGAGCTGCAGCGCCTGCTGCAGATTGCCGATCGCAGTCGACGCAGACGACGCATTGTCGACTCCATTAACCGATAGGTCGAGCTGATCCATGCCGCTATAAAGCGCGCTCTGCCCGCTCCATGCCGACAGCGCGGAAAGGTTCTGCCGGAACAGAAGATCATTGGCGGCGCGCTGGATCTCCACCGATCGCGCGCCGGGCGCCGTGCTGGTGACGACGGCGACGCGACGGGCATAGTCCGGGTTGGACGCGTCGGCCACATTGCGCGACACGACGCTGGTTTGCTTGGATGTGGCCAGGAGCGCCGACTGGGCGATGCTTAATGCGGTGGAAAGCGACATGCGGGTCTTTCACGGGCTGGCGCCCGATGGGGTTATCTCTTCAGGTTGACCAGGACGTCCATCAGGTCGGAACCGGTCTGGAACACCTTCGAGTTGGCGGTGTAGCTGCGCTGCGCCGCAATCATGTTGGTCAGTTCCTCGGCGATATCGACATTGGAATTTTCGAGCGCGCCCGAGACGACCGAGCCAAGCTTTCCTTCATTGGCAAAGCCGATGCGAACAGCGCCTGAGTCCGCGCTCTGCACATAGACGTTGCCCGGCATCGCGGTGAGGTTGTCGGGGCTCTGAACGTCGGCCAGCGGGATCTTGTAGAGCGGCTTGGTGGAGCCATCCTCGAATTGGGCGTAGATGACGCCGTCCTGGCTGATCTGGATCTTTTCGATCGTGCTCGGCGCATTGCCGTTGACGTTGGCGTCGGAGACCGTGAAGCCGGTTCCGAGCTGCGTCAGCTTGGAGAGGTCGAGGTTGAGAGTCGAACCGTTCGGCACCGTGAAGGACACGCCGGTGGTCGCGCCGGTGAGCTTGCCGGTGGTGGTGTCGAAGGTGAGATTGGCCGAGCCCAGCGCGCCGCCCGCATAGGGGAACGACGTGCCGGCCGTGGCCTTCGACTGATCGAATACCGAAACCTGCCAGGTGCCGGTGCCGGTGTTGGTGAAATAGACGTCGAGCAACACCTTGTTGCCGAGATTGTCGTAGGCGACCAGCGACGATTTCGACGTGTATTGTGACGAGGTGCTGTTGTCGGTGGGTAGGTTGCCGGCGGTGACAGCGGTGGCGCCAGCCGGCAGGTTGCCGGTGAATGTCCCTTCCGTGCTCGGCGTCGCCGTCATCTCCTGATCGGAAATCTGCACCGGCACGAGGCCTTCGAAGCCGTTGGCGGTGGCGGCCGGATCGCCATTGGCGTAGCTGTAGGCCATCAGCTGGTAGCCGGCGGCGTTGACGAGGCGTCCTTGAGCGTCCGGAACGAAGGCGCCGGCGCGGGTGAGATAGGGCGTTCCGCTCGGGTCCTGCACGACGAAGAAGCCGTCGCCGTTGACGGCTAGGTCGGAGACCGAAGTGGTGTATTGCAGAACACCCTGCGAGCTGACGGCCGAGCGGATCGTCGTCGTGACGCCACCCGAATTATAGGCGCCGCCGGTGCTGGGCATGATCAGCGTCGAGAATTCGGCGGAGGAGCGCTTGTAGCCGGTGGTGTCGGAATTCGCGATGTTGTCGGCCACCGTGGACAAGCGGTTGGCCTGGGCGTTCATACCGGAGACGCCGGTGCGCATCATTCCGTAGAGGCTCATCGATACATCTCCTCGGTGCCTTTCTGAGAGGCTACAAAACTAAGCCTCGTGTCTTGCGCGAGGCTGGCGCGGGATGTGCCGGCGACGGCCATCAAAACACCAGCCGGTAGCCGAGGAACCTCTTGGAATCGATCGGGTCGTGGCCGAGCTTCTCGCGCAATTTCTTGCGCAGCTTCGAGATGTGGCTCTCCACCACGTTCTCCTCGACCTCCTCGTCGAAGATGCCGTAGATGGCGTTGAACACCTGCGTCTTGGTCACGCGCCGGCCGCGATTGCTGGCCAAATACTCCAGGATGCGCCGCTCGCGACGCGGCAGCGGCAGCGGCTCGCCGTCGATCTCCGGGTCGCGCCCATCCATGAAGATGCGCATCGAGCCGACCTCGGTGTAGGCGGCCTCTTCGCGGGCGCGGCGGCGGATGGCGGTGATGCGGGCGAGGATTTCGCGGATGTGCACGGGCTTGCGGACGACGTCGTCGACGCCGCTCTCGAAGAGCCTGAGCGTGTGTTCCAGCGAGTGCTGTTCACTGAGCGCGATCACCGGCGCCCCGGTGCGGTCGCGGATCTGGCGCGGCGAGATGGCGCCCTCGCGGCAGTCGCCGATAAGGAAAGCCCTGACCGATCTTAAATCCGTGTCGGCAGCAGAGTTCACCCACTCGCCGAACTCGCCTGGCGCGAAGCCGGCGGTGGCGACGCCCTCGCGATCGAAAAGTGAGCTGTAGCCCTCAGTTACGAGCTCGCGCTCATCAACGATCACGATCATCGGCCCGCCCTCCGAATCATCTCATTTGCCCCGTGCGGAAAGCGGTATCCGGTGCGGTGAATCCTGAAAAACCGTCATTTCTTGTAGCTATTTTCTTGGGAGTTTTTTTGGGGGCCGTAATAAAGCCGGCCGCGAAGGGTCTATTTCGCGGCACTGGATAGAGGGCTGCCGGCGGCCGCTGTGAACCCCATCGCGGCGGACTAAAGGGCATATGCTTGAGCAACTATTGGTTGCAGAACGCGCTGGCGTTCGGCGTCCATTTGCCGAAGCCGGTGGCGACCATGTTGGCGATGACGCGGCAGACATACACCTTCTGCGCCGGATCGTTGTCGGGGCCGGCATGATAGCGGGCGACGGCCATCGACCAAGTCATGTGACGCGCGTGGAGGCTCGCCAGGAAGCGCGCGGCGTAGTCGACGTTCTGGTGCGGGTCTAGCATGTCCTCGACGCTGCGGAACTGCGCGCCATGATAGCGATGATTGATCTGCATGCAGCCGAGATCGATCAGCGTCTTGCCCTCGCGGCGGGCATTCTCGAACGTCGCCAGCGCTTCGCCCCTGCTGCGCGGAAAAACAGCCTTTCCTTCTACATTCAAAGCGTTGGGCTGAAGGCTGCCCTTCTTTCCCGTTTCGGTCAGGCCGACCGCGTAAAGGATACCGGCCGGCACGCCATAGCGATCGGCGGCGCGCAGGATTTCCGGCTCGCAAGGATTGGGCGCGGCTTTGGCGGCGACGGTCGCGGCCAGACTAGATATAGATATCGTCGCCAGCGCGCTCGCCAAGAGGCGAAGCAGCGCGGCCGAGTTCCTGTGCGCCATTGCCGTTGTTCCTTCCCGGTTGCCGATCGCCGCCGGCGCTGTTGCCGCCCGAGTTCCCGGGCTGGAACGAAGGCTGTTCGCGGCCCGTGGACATCGGCGGCGCGCCGCTCGCTTCGACGCGACCGGCCGAATGGACCGCTATCGAGGGTTGCATTATGGTGACGTGATCGACGTCGAAACCAAGACTGCGGAGCGACTTGACGATGGCGTCGCTGTCGGCGGTCAGACGGCGGTACGCCTCGTGCGTTTCCGGCTTCATCTCGATCGAAAGCTGCTCTCCGGACAGACGCAGGCTGGCGGTGACCGTGCCGAGGTCGGCCGGGTGGAGCTCGATCTTCAGAACATGTGTCGAAACGGCAACAGAGTTGGTCGCGTGCGAGCCGATCGGAGCGCTCGAGTAGGCCTGCTGAACGCCGCTGTCCGAGGCGATCGCCTCGGCCAGCGCCGATACCGTCTGGCCGAAGGCGTTTTGGGCCGGCGCGGGGAAGCTCTGCTGGCTGACCACATCCAGGCGCCCGGCGGCAGAGGATGGCTTGGCTTGATTGTTCGATGCGAGGGCTTGCGCCGTTTGCGCGGTCTTCTGGGCGGCCGCCGGACGCCAGCCTTGCGGCGTCGTTGCGTCGGTTGCGGCTCCTTGCGTTCCAGACAGGATGTCGTCCTTGCGGATCGACATGTCCGGGCCCGGACCAGCGCCGGCCGGTTTCTGTCTGAAATCGGGCCCGGGCTTCTCGGTCGCCATCGTCGCGCGACCGGATCGCGGCAACGGCTCGCTGCCTTCGGAAGCGTCGGCCAACATGCGTTTGCCTTGACGGATCGCCAGCTGCGAAGACGCGGCCTGGCCGATCGAGGGCTGGGTTCCTGCCTCTCCCTCGACAGAAGATCCACCGCGCTCGGCATTTGTCGACGTTGCGAAGTGGCGGATGTCGCCCAGCGCCATCAGCAGGGGCAAACCGTCCTGAAGCGGAGCGCTATCTGACGATTGCGCCGCCGCATCGGCATCGTCCGTGGCCTTTGCATGGTCAGCCTCGGCGCCATTCTTCGCGCCCTTTCCGGCCGCTGGCTTCGGCGCGGCAGTCTTGTTCTGGCCATCCTCATCGGGTCGTGGCTTGGGCGAACCGGCGAGGGCGCGCCGCGCCGGCTGCGCATCGGAAGACACAGGTTCGGCGGGATGCTTTGCCTGCCGCGCCGATTGTTCGGCGCCATGCACCATCTCGCCAAAATTCGCGCCGTTTTCCTTGCCGTCGGCAGGATGCTGCCGCGATTGGACCTGGGCGGATGCAAGTCCCTGTGTGGCCTGGCTCACGCTGTTCATTTGGGCGCTGGTCATTTGGGAGCGGCTCCGAGTAGCTGGTCGATCTGGTCGAGCTGGCGGCGCGCTTTGAGCATCGCGGCATCGGTGGGATCGTGCGGATCGAGGCTTGCTGCGGCCGCCGGCGTGGATGCAGGCGGCACGGATGGCGTTTCGGGCTGCGCAGGAGCGGAGGCTTGAGCCTCGGCCGCGGCCTGAGCCGTCGTCGGCGGAGCCGGCGGCGCGGACGCTGCGGCCGGCGCGTCCGCCGGCTTCACCGGGGCCGGCTGCTCGGCCATCGCGCCCTCCACCGGCGGCAACCCTTCGGAGTCGGCCTGGCTCGCAGCCTCGGTTTCAGCGGGTTTCGCGGCATCGCTCTTTGCCGGACCCGCGGCCTCCGTCTCATTCATGACGGCCGCACGCACAGGAGCGACGACCTCGCCGGCAATGGCCTGTGCCGCATCGAGCAAAGCGCGGTCGCTCTCCGAAAGCTTGCCGCGATCAATCGTGCCGAGCCTCGCGCGCACATCGTCGATCGTGGCCGATGTCACCGTGGAGAGACTCGAATAGAGCACTGCGCGCGGGTCGTCCTGATTGCCTTTGCCGTTGCGGCCCTGCTCGGCCCGGGCCGAGGCGAAGGCGGAGAGGTCGCTCAGCCCGTCGATCGCGGCGCGGCGCGCGATGCGCAGATAAATCACCTTCTCGCGCTCGGGGTCCATCATCGAGGTGATGTCTGCGAGCTTGTCTTGGCTGATCGACATGTGCAGCGCAATCACACCGGAGACGAAGGAATCGGCGAACTGGCTGGCATAGGGGGAATAGAGATAGCCGGCGACATATTGCGTCGAGGCAAGCGCGAAGCGCGCGGCGTCGCCTTGTGTCGCTGCGAGGCCGACCGAGCGGCGAAGCGCTGCCTCCTCGACCAGTGTGCCGGGGCTGAGCAGGCGGGCCTCGTCCAGCAGGGTCAGCGCCGTTGCGGGTTCATCGGTCGCAAGCAGCGAGCCCTTGACCAACGCCAGGAAGGCGCCGAGGTCGGCGGGCACGCTCATCGGGTCGATCGGCTTCAGGATTTCGATTGCCGCGGCCGGCCTGCCGTTGAGATAGGCGACGACCCCTTTGGCGATGGCGAGGCTTTGCGGGTCGGTCGCCGCGCGCGAAGCTGCCGCCTTGACAGTGACGGGATTGCCGCCGCTCATGCCATAGACGAGCAGAGCGCGGAAATTCTTCGGGTCCTTGAAATCGCCGGCATCGGCGGCGCGAAGCCTCGCATCGGTCATTTCCAGCAGCTTGGCCTGCATCGGCAGCGCCGCATGATCGCCTCCGGCGATGCGGTCCTGGACCAACTGCAGCGAGCGCACCAGCTGGTAAGGCTGCAGGCCGTCATCCTGTGCAAAAGCGGCAGCGGGCGATCCTGCGGCGAGCAGCAGCAGCCCGACTGCGCGGCCGATGGCGGTTCTGACCCTCATCCGCCGGTCGCCATCAGGATCTCGATGCGGCGGTTGGCGGCGGCCAGCGGATCGGACGCGATCTTGGGCTGGCGGTCGGCGAAGCCCGCGACCTCGGTGATGCGGCTTTCGTCGACGCCGCCGCGCACCAGCATGTAATAGGCGGAGTGGGCGCGGGCGGTGGACAGCCGCCAGTTGTCGTAGGCGTTGCTGCGGAACGGCCGCGCATCGGTATGCCCGCCGATGGTAATGGTGCCCTTCTTCTCGTTGATGATGCGGCCGATCTTCTCCATCGCCAGCACCATCTCGCGGCGCGGCACGGCCGAGCCGATCTCGAACATGCCGAAGTCGAGCTGATCGGTGATCGAGATGACGACGCCCTTGTCCGTTGCCTCGACGGAGACGCCCTCGGCCAGCTTGTCACCGGGCGCGAAAGCCTTGGCCAGTTCCTGCTTGATTTCGGCGGCCGCCTTGAGGGCGGCGCTGCTGGGGATATTCTCTCCCTTTTCGGAGGCTTGCTTCGGCTCCGCCTTTGTCGGCTCGGCCGTCGCCGCTTCGGCCCCTGCGGCTCCCGGCATCGCAGCATCGGTCGCAGCGGCCTCCGCCTTTTCGGCTTCTGCCTTTTCAGCTTGGGCTTTCTCGACCTTGATCGCCTTGCCTTCGGCCTTCCCGACTTTCGTGTCGCCGTCCGATCCGGCGACCACCTTGGCACCGGGTTTTTCCGGTGCCGCCAACGGCTCGAGCGGCGCATCCAACTGCGGCGGTGCCGGCGGAGCGGCCTTGACCTTCGGCACATCGGTCTCCGCGACCTTCTCGCCGGGCCTGGCCGGATCGCCTTCGATCCTCCTGCGTTCGGCGCTGGCCTCGGCGCCGGGTGTCGCAACCTGCTGCGACCAGAAGTCCGGCGCGAAAGGATCTCGATAGGATTCGCCACCGGAAGCGCCGGTCGCCGGACCGGCGTTCTGAGCACCGCCTTCACCCTTGGCGCTGACATTCTGCATCACGCCGGTATCGGTGGCGATCTCCGACAGCACGGCATAGGGATCGGCAAACAGATGCTCGTCGGAGAGATCGGATTTCTGCGAGGCCTCCTTCGTCTGCCTGCGGTCGGAGGAGCCGGCGCCGCCCTTGCCGTCCTCGCCGGCCTTGCTCGCGCCATCCTGCGGATTGTCGGCGGTGAGGCCAACCTTGCTGGGGCCGTCGCCAAGGTCTTCCAGGCCCTTGCGGCTGGAATTGCGATCGATCAGCTCGACCGGGTTGAAGTAGCTGGCGACCGCCGCCTTGGTCTGCTCGTTGGCGGCGTTGATCAGCCACATGACGAGAAAGAAGCACATCATGGCGGTCATGAAGTCGGCAAAGGCGATCTTCCAGACGCCGCCATGATGGCCGTCGTCATGACCGTCGTGGTTGCGCTTGACGATGATGATCTCGTGCCTGGCCTCGCCGTGGTCGATGGCGCTCATGATAGGACCTCCGACAGGGAAGCCGACCACTCGGCGATGCGCGTCTCGAAGACGGTTTCATCGATGGTCACGGTCAGGTCGAAGCCGGCGGCCTCGGTGAAATCGAGATTGGCCGCCCGATCTTCAAGCGCTGCCTTCAGCGGCTCGAACAGCGACAGCGGCCCGCGCACGCCGATACGCACCGCCTCACTGTCGGCAATCGCGGCGCTTACGGTACGGGCAAGAGCTTCGATCGAGCGCTCCTGCAGATCATCGCTGACCACGCCGCCGATGATACGGGCGACGGTGGCGGCGGTGAGCTCGGCCACGCGCGCTTCCATGGCATCGATCCGTGTCGCGACCGCCGCCCCCAGATCGCCGCCGAAGCTTTTGAGGAACGCCTTTGCCGCATCGTCATTGGCCTGGCGTTCGGCCTCGAGGGCCGCCTCGTGGGCGGCCGCGAGCCGCGCCCCGAGTGCTGCTTCCGCATCGGCCACCGCCTCGGCGATCAGCGCGCCGATGTCGGCCTGCGGTGGCGATATGTCTGGCTTGCGCTCGATGTCAGGCGCTGACGGTACCTGGCCGGCGCGCGGGGCGCGCGAACCGAAATCGGGCAGGAGATCGAAAAGGGCCGCCGAAGCCATGGCTTAACCCGCGGCTTCCGGGGCGGCGGCCCATTTGCGCAGGATCTGGGCGGTGCGTTCCTCGTTGAGGTCGACCATGCGTGCTAGCCGTTCCTGCGGCGCAGGCCTGATCTTCTGGCGCAGGTCGTCGAGCGGAGTGGCGCCCGGCCGGGCGCCCGGCAGCGCGCCGACGGCCGTGTCGGCTGCGATTGCGGCCACCGGCGCGTCGGGGGTCGGCAGCGAGCGCTGGACATCGTCGAAGCTCGGGCCGGCGAGGGCCGCGGGCTTGGCCGACGCCGTCAGCGCGGCCGCCATCGGCCGCAGGCCGAAGAAGGCGACCAGGAACACGACGACGATAAAGGCGCCGGCATTGATCAGCGTGCCGGTGTATGTGCCGATCGAGGCGAGGATGCCCGGCTGGTCAATCGGCTCACCGTCCAGCCCGTCGATGAACTCGACCGCCGAGACATCGATGACGTCGCCGCGCTTCTCCTCAAAGCCAGTGGCGGAGGCCACCATCTTCTGGATATCGGCGACGCGCTTGGCAATCTGCTCGGGGGTGGCGTCCTTGCCGAGGATGGTCTTCAGCCGATCCTGGTTGACGACGACGGCGATCGACATCTTGGTCACCGAGTAGCCGTTGGAAACGGTAGCGATCTTCTTGGAGTTGATCTCGTAGTTGGTGATCTCCTCCTTGCGGTCGTTCTGCGAGGAGGACTGCGGCCCTTCAGTCGTGGTCGTCTGCGTCTCGGGCAGGTTCTGCTCGACGCTCGTCGGGTTCGAGGCCTGCTTCTGGTTGCTGGCCTCGTTGGTGCGCACCGACTGCACCGAACGCTCGACGCGGGATTCGGGATCGAAGATCGTTTCTTCGGTCTGGCGGGTGTCGGTATTGACGTCGGCCTTGACGCTGGCGCGGAAATTGTCGGGGCCGAGATAAGGCGTCAGCGCGCGGCGGATGTTGTCGCCGATCTGCGCCTCGACCGTCTGCTCGACGCCGAGCGTGCGGGCCGCGCTTGTGTTGGAAGTGTCGTCGCCGGCGGCGAGCAGATTGCCGTTGGAATCGAGCACGGTCACCTTGTCGGCCGACAGGCCGGGAACCGCTGCGGCGACGAGGTGGCGGATCGACTGGGCGCTCTTTTCGGCATCGACGCCGGCATAACGGATGACCACCGAGGCCGAGGGCTGCTGCTCGTCGCGGCGGAAATTGGCGCGCTCGGACATGACGATGTGTACGCGCGCCGCCTTGACGCCGGCGATCGACTGGATGGTGCGCGCGATCTCGCCTTCCAGCGCACGCACGCGGGTGATCTGCTGCATGAACGAGGTGAGGCCGAGCGAGCCGACATTGTCGAACAGCTCGTAGCCAGCGTTGGCGCTGGTCGGCAGGCCCTTTTCGGCCAGCAGCATGCGCGCCTGCGCGGTGGTGCCGGCCGGCACCAGCACCGATGTTCCGTCGGCGCCGACATCGAAGCCGATGCCGGCCTCGCCCAGCACCAGGCCGATCTGGTTCACGTCGCTGCGGTCGAGCCCGACATAGAGCGTCTCGTAGGCCGGACGGTTGAGATAGACCGAGCCGACGCCGATGACGGCCATGACCAGCGCGGCGATGCCGCCCATGAGAGCGAGACGCCTGACGCCGAAGCCGCGGAGGTTCGCGATGAGGCTCTGGATCTGTTCCGGCACGATTCAACCGCTCCCAGCATGACTTTCCGCCGGAAGACTAGACCGCGAAGCTTGTGCGAGGATGATAGCGCATGCGGCCAGGGGCTATCGAGGCCCGAACGGCCCGGAGGCAGCGGTCCGACGCGCAAGAAAAAGGCCGCGCCCGAGACACGGCCTTGCGATGGAGGGGTTGGCTCAGCGGAAATATCAGCTCTTGAACAAGGCCAGGATCGACTGCGAGTTGCCGTTGGCGATCGACAGCGCCTGGATGCCGAGCTGCTGTTGCACCTGGAGCGCCTGCAGGCGGGTCGATTCCTTGTTCATGTCGGCATCGACGAGGGCACCGACGCCTTTGTCGATCGAATCGGACAGGTTCGACAGGAAGCTCTGCTGGGTGTCGATGCGCGACTTGGCGGCGCCAAGGTAGGCAGCGCCGGTGGAGAGCTTGGCAAGCGCGGTTTCAACGCTGTCGAGCGCGGTGTCGACGGCGGTGTCGGAAACGGCCGCGGCACTCGGATCGAAGAAGGTCGTCGCAAGCAGCCCGCCGACGATGCCGCCCGTGCCGGCGGTGTCAAGAACCTGCGTGTCGGTCGCTGCCACGTCGATGGTGTCGATGGAGACGGTCGTGCCGGTGCGGTTGTACGAAGCCACGACATGCAGGTCCGAGGCGGCCGTTCCGTCATTCTGCAGCAGGTTCGAACCGGCATAGCTGGCATTGGTGACCGACGACCTGATCTGGTCCTGGATGGCCTTGATTTCGGTCGCGATCTTCTGCTGGTTGTCCTGACTGGCGCCGCGCGCGGTGACCAGCTTGGCCTTGATCGCGTCGACCTGGTCCTTGATGTCGGTGATGGCGGTGTAAGCTGTGTCGACCTTGCCGGCGCCGAGGCCGAGCGCGTCCTGGACGGCCGAGAGCGCCTTGTTGTCGGACCGCATCGAGGTGGCGATCGACCAGTAGGCGGCGTTGTCGGAAGCGGTGGCGACACGGTAGCCGGTCGAGATGCGGCCCTGCGTCGTCTCAAGCGCCTTGTTGGTGGCGTTGAGGCTCTGCAGCGCGGTGAGCGCGGCGGCGTTGGTCATGATGCTTGCCAAGATACACCCCTTCTCAAAGCAGGCATGCCTCGCGCATGCCGGTCAACTCTCTGGCGGGGGCGGTCATGCCTGTCGACCGTCGGTCGGCCCGTCATAGCGATTGGTTAACCATAGCTAGCGCGTCACAGTTAACGGCGCGTTAAAAGCCAGCCTTGAAACCGCGGTGCGGTAATATTTCTCGAGGGAAGAGGCGCGCCTCGGAGGGGCAGCAGCATCAAAAATGAAAATCGGGCCGCGCTGGTGGCGCGACCCGACAAAGATGCCTGAAGTTCGCTGGGCGATCAGCCGCGGAAGAGCGACAGGATCTGCTGCGAGTTGCCGTTGGCGATCGACAGCGCCTGGATGCCGAGCTGCTGCTGCACCTGGAGGGCCTGCAGGCGGGTCGATTCCTTGTTCATGTCGGCGTCGACCAGAGCGCCGACGCCCTTGTCGATCGAGTCCGACAGGTTCGACAGGAAGCTCTGCTGGGTATCGATGCGCGACTTTGCGGCACCGAGCGAGGCGGCGCCGGTGGACAGCTTGCCGAGCGCCGTTTCAACAGTGCCGAGCGCGGTGTCGATGGCGGTGTCGGCGACGGCGGCGGAGCTCGGATCGAAGAAGGTCGTCGCAAGCAGACCGCCGACGATGCCGCCGGTGCCCGCCGTGTCGAGGACCTGCGTGTCGGCAGAGGCCACCTTGATGGTGTCAATGGTGACGGTCGAGCCGGTGCGGTTGTACGAAGCAACGATGTTCAGATCGGAAGCAGCCGTGCCGTCGTTCTGCAGCAGGTTCGAGCCGGCGAAGTTGGCGTTGGTGACCGACGACTTGATCTGATCCTGGATGGCCTTGATTTCGGTCGCGATCTTCTGCTGGTCTTCCTGGCTGGCGCCGCGGGCGGTAACCAGCTTGGTCTTGATCAGGTCGACCTGATCCTTGACGTCGTTGATGGCGGTGTAGGCGGTATCGACCTTGCCGGCGCCGAGGCCGAGCGAGTCCTGAACGGCCGAGAGCGCCTTGTTGTCCGACTTCATCGAGGTGGCGATCGACCAGTAAGCGGCGTTGTCGCTGGCGGTGGCGACGCGGTAACCGGTCGAAATGCGGGACTGGGTGGTCTCGAGCTGCTTGTTGGTGTTGTTCAAGCTCTGCAGCGCGGTCAGCGCAGCGGAATTGGTCATGATACTGGACATGATACTCGTACCTTGGTTTACACGGATTTTTTTGACATACCGGCTTGTCCGGTATGACGGTGCGGCATCATGCCAATGATCGCTGAGACCCGATCACCCGCCATCTGGAGCGGACTATGCGGGCAACTTCCTACCAAACGGCTAAACTGGACGGTTAACCCAAAATAATTCGCGCGGGCTTTAGCAGGCGAAGCCTTAAGTGTGGTCCTCGATCCCGGCGGGGCGGTCAGGTAAAGGATCGCACCAGGCTGCCGACCAGAAGGTTCCAGCCGTCGATCAGCACGAAAAACAGGATCTTGAACGGCAGGGAAACCACCGTCGGCGGCAGCATCATCATGCCCATCGCCATGGTCACGGTGGCGACGATGAGATCGATCACCAGGAACGGCAGCACGATCAGAAAACCGATCTCGAAGCCGCGCCTGATTTCCGAGATCATGAAGGCGGGCACCAGAATGCGCAGGTCCACGGTGTCGCGCGAGACAGTCTGGCCGCGCTCGCGGGCGAGATCGGCAAAAAGATCGAAATCCTTGTCGCGCACATTGTGCAGCATGAAGCTGCGGAACGGATCCGAGATCTTCTCGAAGGCCTCGGCCTGGGTGATCTGGTTGTCCATCAGCGGCTTGACGCCGGTGTTCCAAGCCTGGTCGAAGGTCGGCGCCATGACATAGAAGGTCATGAACAGCGACAGCGAGATCAGGATCAGGTTGGCCGGCGTCGACTGCAGGCCGATGCCGGCGCGCAGAATCGAGAAGGCGATGACGAAGCGGGTGAAGCTCGTCACCATGATCAGCAGGCCCGGCGCCACCGAAAGCACGGTGAGCAGCCCGAACATCTGGATGAGATAACCGACCGTGGTGCCGTCGGCCTTGCCTATGCCGCCGAGATCGAGCTGCTGGGCCGCGGCGACAGAGGTGGTGACGACGATGAGCGCCGTGGCGATGAGGAACTTTCTCATTCGAGCAGCATCGTCCTGATGAGAACCTGTTTGACGTGGCCGCCGCTGCGCAGCGCCGCACGCTCGTCGAGATCGGCCTTGAGATGCTGGTAGCCGCTGGCGCCTTCGATCTGATGCATCTTCAGCGTGCGCACGAACGCCAGCAGGTCCTGATGGATCTGCTCGGTCATTTCCTGCGGCTGCGGCGCGTCGTAGAGCACCGATGCCTCCAGCCTTATCCAGATTTCGCTAGGTGCGGCGAGATTGGTGGTGATCGGCGCCAGTTGGACCACCGTCGGTCCGGCGATCTGTTTGCCCACTTCGGCCGACTTCTCCGGGTTGCCGGCGTTCTCAGGTGCGGCAGGAACAGGCGCCGGGGCTTCTCCCTGCTTGAGATAGCCGCCCGAGAACCAGCCCATGCCGACGGCCGCGCCCGTCATGGCCAAGAGCATGGCGAGCTGGACCACAAGGGAAGGTCCCTTCTTGGGCTGGATCTGCTCGACATTTGCCACGCCCGCGCGCTCCTGTCCTAGAAAGGAAGAACCTGGTCGAGGATCTGCTGACCGTAGGCCGGCTGCTGGACCTCGCTCACGCGGCCGCGTCCGCCATAGGAGATACGTGCCTCGGCGATGCGCTCGTAGGGGATGGTGTTTTCGGCGCCGATATCGGAGGGACGCACCATGCCAGCGATGGTGAGGACCCGAAGTTCGTAATTGACGCGCACTTCCTGCGAGCCCCTGATCATCAGATTGCCGTTGGGCAGCACTTCGGTGACGACGGCGGCGACATTGAGCTCGAGATTCTCCGAGCGATTGATCTCGCCGTCGGCGTTGGTCTCGGTGCTGGAGCTCAAGCCGGCATCGCCCTTGCCGCTGGTGCTCTTGCCGTCCCAACCGAGCGTCACGTCGTAGCCGAGCTTGCGCGCGGCGGTGCGGCTGCGGTCGTTCTTGTTCTTGAAATTGGCCTTGTCGTTGAGCTTGATGTTGACGGTCAGGATATCGCCCTCGCGCAGCGCCCGCGGATCGGTGAAAAGCCTGCTCTGGCGATCATCCCAAAGCGAGAATTTCTTGACGGGTCTCGCCGGCGGCTCCGGATAGGAGTAGGGGGCAGCGCCGCCATTGCCGATGCCGGAGCCGACCGGTGAGAGCGCAGGCTCCCGGCCGACTTCCTTGAGGTCGGTGCCGCAGCCGGACAGTGCCGCGACCGCGACAAGGACGAGCAATTTCAACTTCATGACGGATCAACCCTTCGCGCCGCGCTGGCCATGATGCCGGTGAGCGTCGCCGCCGCCTTCTGGTCCATTTCGTTGAGGATGACACCGGCCTTGCGCGCATCGAGCTTCATCAGGATGGCCGCAGCGAGCTCGGCGTTGACCATTGCCAGGCGCTCGGCCGCGGCGTCTGGCTTCATGCCGGCATAGATCTTGACGACGCTCTCTTCGGCGCGCGCCAGGAATACCTCGCGCCGCTTCAGCCACTGCTCGTACTCGGCGCGTTTTGTCTCCAGCGCCTTCATGCGCTCGTCGATGCCTGCCTGGAGCTGCTCCAGCTCCTCGGCCTGCAACGCGTAGCGGCGGTCGCGAGCCGCATCGGCGATGTTGGAGCAGAAGCGCTGGATCTCGCTCTCGTCCCGCGCCTTCCCGCGCGCGAGATCAGCCGGCTGGGCCGGGGCCTGTCCGCCGGGCAGCACCTGGCGGACTTCTTCCGCGCGACCCGGAGTGCCGCCCATCAGCGCAGCGATCGCGACAGCGGCTATCAGCTTCATGGTCGTATGAAGTCTCGGGCGACGATGCGGGTTTGAGGAGAAGAGCTCCATCATCGGCATGCCTATTGGAGAACCAGGTCGGCCTGCAGGGCGCCGGCCGACTTGATGCCTTGCAGGATGGCGATGATGCCGTCGGGCTTCACGCCGAGACGGTTGAGACCGGAAACGAGCGTTTCAAGGTCGGGGCCGTCGAGCACGGCAACGCGGGCGTCGGGTCGCGAGGCCTCGATGGCGGTGAAGGGCTCGACCGCCGTCTCGCCCTTGGAGAAGGGCTCCGGCTGAACCACTTTCGGCGCCTCGGTGATGCGCACGGTGAGAGTGCCGTGGCTGATGGCGACGCGCGAGATCTTGACGTTGTTGCCGATGACGATGGTGCCGGTGCGCTCGTCGATGACGACGCGGGCAGGCGCATCCGACTCGACGACTAGGTTTTCGATCTCGGCATAAAAGCGCGCGGCCGATACGTTCTTCGGCCGTCTGATCTGCACGGTGCGGGCATCGCGCTCGGCCGCAACGCGCATGCCGAAGCGCTGCGAGGTGTAGTCGTTGATGGCGTCTGCGATGCGGATGGCGGTCGAGAAATCGGGATTGCGCAATTGCAGCGTCAGCACGCCCTGGTCGTCGAACTCGGCGGGCACCGAGCGCTCGACGATGGCGCCGTTCGGCACGCGGCCGGCGGTGGGCACGCCTTGCGTCAGCTGCTCGGCCTGGCCCTGGGCGGTGAAACCGCCCACGATCACCGAGCCCTGGCCGACGGCGTAGATCTCGCCGTCCGCGGCCTTGAGCGGCGTCATCACCAGCGTGCCGCCGGCAAGCGAGGTGGCATCTCCCATCGAGGAGACGTCGATGTCGATGCGCGCGCCCGACTGGACGAAGGGCGGCATGTTGGCGGTGACGATGACGGCGGCGACGTTCTTGGCGCGCGCGCTGCCACCTTCGGTGGCGATGCCGAGGTTCTCCAGCATGGCGCGGATCGACTGTTCGGTGAACGGCGAGTTGCGCAGGCTGTCGCCGGTTCCCGCCAGGCCGATGACCAGGCCGTAGCCGACGAGCTGGTTGTCGCGCGCGCTCTGCAGCTGGGCAATGTCCTTGATGCGCGCGGCGACCTGGCCGGGCGGCAGCGTGCTCGGTCCCGTCGAGACGCGGAACATGCGGTTGGTGGTGGCCGGATCGTATTCCGGATCGTCGTAAACGCCGCCATTTTTCTGCGCAAGTTCGCGCTTGGCCTTGGACGTGAGCCCATCGGCCAATGCGGGCTGAAGACCGATCGCGGCGCTCAGCAGAAGGGCAAAGACGCGCCTCACGATGCGCCGACTCGAATCGTGCCGTCGGCCATTACTGTGCCGGAAATGATCTTGCCGCTGTCGACATTGCGAATTTTGATGAGGTCGCCGGCGGCGCCCGGCTGCAGCGTGACGCCCGCGGCCGAGATGGTCAGCGCTCCGGCGGTGAAATAGACCTGCACCGAGGCACCCTGCTCGACCAGCCAGGCATCGCGGATCGCGGCCGCCGGAATGTAGCGGCCGGGCACGAGGGTGCGCTTGGCGACCTTGCCCTGAAGTTCCTCGGAGCGCGTCGCCATTCCGTCCGGCTTGTGCTTGCCCGGGACAAGCGTCACCTGCTTCAGCGCCGCAAGCTCGATCGTCTCGCCGGGATAGATGACCCGGTTGGGGATCAGCACGGCTTCGCCGACCGCTTGATTGGCGGCGAGCTGGTTGGCCGACTCCCCGGATCGCAAGGGAGATGGGCCCGTCTCTTGCGCAAGCGCCGGCACGCCGACGACCACCAGCGCAAGGGCCAGCACGGCGCGACGAAAAGCAGGGCAGGAAGCCGGCATGGCCATCGTCGGTTACCTGATGTTCTTTGAGACCACCGAGGCCATGTCGTCAGCGGCCTGGATGACCTTCGAGTTCATTTCATAGGCGCGCTGCGCCGAGATCAGCTCGGTGATTTCCTTGACCGGATCGACGTTGGAGGACTCCAGATAGCCCTGCTCGATGGTGGCGAAGCCCGGATCGCCTGGAACGCCGACATTGGCCGGGCCAGAGGCCGCCGTCTCCTGGAACAGATTGTCGCC
Source organism: Mesorhizobium sp. M1A.F.Ca.IN.022.06.1.1 (assembly GCF_003952605.1). Taxonomy (NCBI): domain Bacteria; kingdom Pseudomonadati; phylum Pseudomonadota; class Alphaproteobacteria; order Hyphomicrobiales; family Phyllobacteriaceae; genus Mesorhizobium; species Mesorhizobium sp. M1A.F.Ca.IN.022.06.1.1. Next base: position 4,269,550 of record NZ_CP034455.1, read on the forward strand.
GAGCGGCGCCAGGCCCGCCTCATTGGCGAAGTTGGCGATCTGAAGCTGGCCGAGAAGCTGAAGGTCGGTCTGGCCGTCGATACGGGCAAAGACCTGGCCGGTCTTGTTGACGATGACCTCGACCGCGTCGGTCGGCACGGTGATCGCCGGAATGACGGTGGCGCCGTCGGCGGTGACCAGCTGCCCGGTGGCATTGGTGTTGAAGGCACCGGCGCGGGAGTAGAGCGTGCTGCCGTCGGCGCCCTCGATCTGGAACCAGCCGCGGCCGGTCAGCGCCAGGTCGAAGCTGTTGCCCGTGCTGGTCAGCTCGCCCTGTGTATGGACGTTGCGCACGGCCGTCGTCTTGACGCCGAGGCCGATCGAAACGCCCTCGGGCACAAGCGAGGTGTTGGAGCGGTTGGGCACCCCTTGGGTGCGATCGACCTGGTAGAGCAGGTCGGAGAATTCGGCGCGCGCCCGCTTGTAGCCGGTGGTGTTGATGTTGGCGATGTTGTTGGCGATGACTTCCAGGTTGGTTTGCTGGGCGTTCATGCCGGTCGCGGCGATGGCAAGGGCTTTCATGACGCGGTCCTAGATACTCATGCGGCTGATTTCGAGATAGGCCGAGACGACCTTGTCGCGGATGGCGATCGTCGTCTGCAGGGCCTGCTGGGCGCTCAGCACCGCATCGGCCACTTGGCGGGTGTCGGCGTCGCCTTTGAGCGCCTGGATCGACATCTGCTCGGCGTTCTGCAGCGTGTTGACGGTCTTGGTCGCAGCCTGGCTGAGAGCCTCCGCAAAGCTGCTGCCGACGCCTTCGCCTGCTTTGGTGCCGACACCGCCCTGAAGCAGGCCCGGCGAGGCGGCCTCCGTGCCGTCGATTGCCGGTTTGAACTGTAGTGCCCCGATACCGCCGATCATTACTGGTTCCTCATCAGGTCGATGGTCATGGAAATCAGATCGCGAGCCTGCTTGATGACCTGCAGGTTGGCCTCATAGGAGCGGTTGGCCTCGCTCATGTCGGCCATTTCGACCAGCACGTTGACGTTGGGCATCTTCACGTACCCTTTTGCGTCGGCGGCCTCGTTGCCGGGCTGGAACTCGATCGGGAAGTCCGACGGGTCGCGCGCGATCGAGCTCACCTCGACCAGCGAACCACCGCTCGTCCGGTCGAGCTCGGACTGGAAGCTGATCGTCTTGCGGCGATAGGGATCGGCGCCAGGCGTGTTGCCCGTCGATTGCGCATTGGCGAGGTTCTCAGACACCACACGCAGACGCTCCGACTGGGCGCCAAGGCCGGATGCCGCGACTTTGAGGGCTGCGGTCAGGGCGTCCATGGTCAGCTCTTCACCACCATCGTCATCATCGAATGGAAGGCTTTGACGATCGCCGTGTTGAGCTCGAAGGAGCGGCGCACTTCGCCGGCCTTCATCAGCTCGTCCTCGAGCACCACCGTGTTCTTCGACGGCATTATCGAGCCCGTGACATCCTCAGGCTTGAGATTGAAGCCGGCATTGGTCCCCTCGGCGCCGAGATGGCCGGTCTGGGTGGCCGTCAGCGTCACCGCAGTCCGGTCGAGGACCTTTTCGAACGGTTCGACGTCGTTTGCCGTGTAGCCCGGCGTGTTGGCATTGGCGATGTTGGATGCGATCGCGGACTGGCGCACGGCCAGCCATTGCGACTGCCGGGTGGCGAGGTCAAAGAGGTTGACGGGTTCCATGGGACTCTCCGGGCGAGTACGCACAAGACTAGGCCGCCAGTCTTGCGCGGACCTTGCGCGGAGCGAGCCCGCGGCCCGTTACGAGGCCATCACCTGGAAAGCTGGATCACCTTGTTGGCATCGGTGACGATCACCCACTTGCCACCGCGCTGCTCGATCGCGGCGACGCGGCTGGAGTCCGGCAGGACGGAGCCGCGCTGGACGATCCACAGGCCGGTGTCGTCCTCGATCATCGCGCGGCCATTGGCGACATGCACCATCCTGAATTCCGTCGCGGCCGCAGGGAACGGCTGGTCGCCAGGCGCCGGCGGGGGGTCGTCCTGCACCGTTCCGGTGGCCAGCAGGTCGATATCGGCGTTGGGAACGTCCTTGGCCGTCAGCGGTCCGCTGCGTTCGGCCGCGACGCCGCCGCCGTCGCGTCCCGAATTGCTGCCGCTGCCGCCGAACTTGATGGTCTGGACGCCGAACTGCTCCTGGTTGAAAAAGATATACCAGGGAAACAGCGCGCAGATCAGGCCGAGCGTGATGCCGAGCGCTGCGACGACGAAATCGCTGCGCCGGTCCGCTTTCCTGTTCGCGAGGCGGGGGAACTGGGCCGGCGGCGGCTGCGGCCACTCCACCTTTTTCGGGAACAGGCCGTTGATGAGCGAGTCGCGGCTGGCGTCGGCCTCCTCGGCGGCCTTGGCCTCGGCAATCATCTCACGCAGTATGCGCTCGGTCTGTTGCAGGTCAGTCTCCTTGATCGCCATTCTGCTTCCCCTTGAGATGGCGGGCGAGATCGGTGAACGGATCGGCCGATGCGCGGTCCCTCGGCGACTGCGTGAGCGCCTCGTAGATCAGCGGCACCTGGCGCACGGCGATGTCGAGCTCGGCGTCGGCGCCGCCCTGATAGGCGCCGAGCAGACGGATGTCGCGCGTGTCCTCGAAGCGCGCGATCATCGCTTTCAGCCTTGTCACCAGCATGCGCTGCTCCGCGCTCCAGGCCTTGTCGGCGAGACGTGAGATCGACGACAGCGGATTGACCGGCGGGTAGCGTCCCTGCTCGGCGATCGCGCGGTCGAGCACGACGTGGCCATCGAGGATGCCGCGCACCGAATCGGCCACTGGATCGTTGTGGTCGTCGCCGTCCACCAGCACCGAGATGATGGCGGTGATCGAGCCTTTGCCCTCGGCGCCTGGTCCGGCGCGCTCGAGCAGCTTCGGCAGATCGGTGAAGACCGATGCCGGGTAGCCGCGCGCGACCGGCGGCTCCCCGGTGCCGGTCGCCACCTCACGCAGCGCATGGGCAAAGCGGGTGATCGAATCCAGCACCAGGAGCACGCGATGGCCCTGGTCGCGGAAATGCTCGGCCACGCGCATGGCTGTGTCGGGCGCGCGCCGGCGCATCATGGCGCTCTCGTCGCTGGTGGCGACGACCGCGACGGTCTTGGCCATGCTGTCGGCGCCGATGGTGTCCTCGAGGAATTCGCGCACCTCGCGGCCGCGCTCGCCGATCAGCGCCACGACCACCGTGTCGAAGGCCTCGGCGCCGGCGAGCATGGCAAGCAGCGTCGACTTGCCGACGCCGGAGCCGGCGAAGATGCCGAGCCGCTGGCCGAAGCAGAGCGGCGTGAAGATGTCGATCACCCGCACTCCGGTCAGAAAGCCGGTGTCGACCCGCTGCCGCGACATGGCGCCGGGCGTCAATGTGTCGGCGCTGCCGGCGGCATTCGGCCTGACCAGCGGCGGGCCGCCGTCGATGACGCGAGTCAAAGCGTCGATGGCGCGCCCGCGCCAGGAAACATCCGGCGCGACCGCGAGTGGGCCGCGCCGGAAAACGGTGTCGCCGATGCCGGCATCGGCGTGGCGCTCGAACGGCGCGACCACCACCTCGTCGCGGCCTATCCTGACGATCTCGCCGCGGCGCGTGCCGGTCTTGCCGCGCTGCTCGACGATGTCGCCGAGCCTGGCAATCTCCGAAAGGCCGCGCACCTTGTAGTGAGTGGGCGAGATCTCGACGACGCGGCCGCCGCGGCTGAGCAGCGTTTCCGGGTTGTCGAACCGCCGCCAGATGCGTTCGAGCGCGGCCAGCCGATCCGTGGGACCGGCGTCTGCAAGCTTCTCAGGCGCGCGGAGCAGGGACGAGCCGTTCGCCATCCCGTTACTTGTCGCCGAGCGTCTTGATCGCATCGTCGGTGGACGAAGCACTCTGCCGGATCAGCGCAGCCGTATTCTCGAAGGCGCGCTGCACCTGGATCAGCCGGGTCATCTCCAGCACCGGATTGACGTTCGATTCCTCGAGAAACCCTTGAGCTACGCCGACATCGGAGCGGTCGGTGACCGGTTCCGGGGTCCGCGCGGGAACGATGCCCGAATTGCCGTAGCGGACGAAATTGGCGCCGGGGTCGAAATCGTAGAGGCCGATGGCGCCGACGAGCTGGTCGTTTTGGCGTAGCGAGCCATCGGCGCCGGCCTTGGGCGGACCGTTGCGCGGATCGAGCTGGATCGGCGCGCCGCCGCTGTCCAGCACCGGATAGCCTTCGATCGACATCAGCTCACCGTTCTCGTTCATGGAGAAACGGCCGTCGCGGGTCATCACCGTGCCGGCCGGCGTCTCGATGGCGAACCAGGCGTCGCCTTGGATGGCGAAATCGAAAGGATTGCCGGTTTCGGTCAGCGAGCCGTGCGCGCTGGAAAGATAGGTCTTGCCGGACGATGCGAAGGATACCGACTTCGGCCCGGTGCCGGAGACCACGTCCTCGAATTTCACGCCGGTGGCGCGAAAGCCGATGGTCGAAGCGTTGGCGACATTGTCGGCGATGGTGTCGAGACGGCGTTCGAGCGCAATCTGCGAAGATAGGGCGACGTAGAGACTGTCCTGCATGGTGTTTTCAGAACTTCAGCTTCTGCATGGCCATCATCAGATCGGTCGAGATGCCGACCGTGGTCGGCTGCGCGAACAGCACGCTGACCGAGGTCACGGCAGTGGTCGTCGGGTTGTTGATCTCCCACAGGCTGGTGAAGCGGGTAAGGAAGGTGTTCAGCTTGTCGGGATCCTTGAAGTCGGCGATATCGAGCTTCTGCTCGAACATCTGCGCCTGCTTGTCGATGTCGGCCGACGCGATGGAGTCGGGCAGGCCGAGAGCCGTGCGCACCACGCTCGAAAGGGCCGTGTCGGCGAGCACGTCATACCAGCTGTTGATGTCAGGCGCCTTACGCTGGAAATAGAGCGCCAGCCGCACGCCCTGATTGGTCTCGCCGGCATTCTCCTCCAGCGTCTGGCGCATGTATTTGTCGACCGCGCCTTGCTGGGCGGAAGGATAGAGCGTGGCGGTCGAGCCGTAAGCCGCAAAGTTGAACGCTTTGACGAAGTCGGCGTAACGTTTGTCGCTCAGCTTGTTGGCGAAGCTGTCGGAGTCGGACACGCCTTCCTTGAGCGCCTTGACCATGAAGGCCTTGGCATAGGCCATGTCTTCCAGCCCGTACGCCTTCATCGCGTAGTTGAACAGCCGAGTGTTGTTGACGAAATCGTCGATGCTTTTGACGTTGCCGATATTGGCCAAATAGTAGTCGGTGTCACGCTTCACGACGGGCTGCGACTCGACCTGGTCGATTGCCTTTGGGATGTCCTTGGCGATGAGCTGATAGCTCGTATAGGTGTTCAACATCTGCGCCTCCGGCCGAAGCTTTCCGGTGACGATAGCGATGCTTCCTTGTGCGAGGCTGAATCGGTTTCCGCATCGCGATTCAAGCCTCACACAAGGCACGAGGACTATCCCTGATCCCCGACGTGACATGCGGAAGGACCTGTCGTGGGTATTCTGATCGGACTTGTGGTGACGCTTGGCTGCGTGCTCGGTGGCTTCATGGCCATGGGTGGGCATCTGCATGTGCTGATCCAGCCTTGGGAAGCGGTGGTCATCTGCGGCGCAGCGCTCGGCACTTTCCTTGTCGCCAACCCGATGAAGACGGTCAAGGACACCGGCAAGGGCATTCTCGAGGCCTTCAAGCAGGCCGTGCCGAAGGAGCGCGACTATCTCGAAACGCTTGGCGTCCTGCACAGCCTGATGCGCGAGTTGCGATCGAAGTCGCGCAGCGAGGTCGAGGCGCATATCGACAATCCGGAAGAGTCGGCGATCTTCCAGGCGTTCCCGACGGTGCTCAAGAACCACGACCTGACGCATTTCATCTGCGACTATTGCCGCATCATCATCATCGGCAATGCGCGCTCGCACGAGATCGAGGCGCTGATGGATGAGGAAATCCAGACGATCCGCACCGACAAGCTGAAGGCCTATCACGCGATGGTCGCGGTCGGCGACGGCCTGCCGGCGCTCGGCATCGTCGCGGCCGTGCTCGGCGTGGTGAAGGCGATGGGCGCGCTCGACCAATCGCCGGAAATTCTCGGCGGGCTGATTGGTGCTGCGCTCGTCGGAACCTTCCTCGGCATCTTCCTGTCCTATGCCGTGGTCGGTCCGGTCGCCACCAAGATCAAGACGGTGCGCGAGAAGAAGAACCGCCTCTACATCATCGTCAAGCAGACGCTGCTCGCTTACATGAACGGCGCCTTGCCGCAGGTCGCGATCGAGTTCGGCCGCAAGACCATTTCGTCCTATGAGCGTCCTACTATCGATGCCGTCGAGCAGAGCACGATGAATACCGGCACCGCCGAGAAGAAGGCGGCCTGAGCATGCAGAACTTCAGCCGGGGCCGTTTGGCGTCATGACCAGTCCGGCAAGTCCGTCGCAAACCCGGGCTCTCATCATCGAGCGTCTCGTCGGCGACAGCGGCGAGGCCGCGCAGGTGATCGGCGTCGGCCGCGGCATGGCCGAGCGCTCGCTGCCGCTACTGCAGAAAGCCCTTTCCGGAGAGCTTGGCGCGCCGGTCACCGTCGACCTGCAGGCGGTCGAAGTGGGACGTGTCCCCGATGCGCGTATGCGCGCGGGCGAAACCTTCGCCATGACTATCGTTCCTTCGCCGACCTCGGCCGACGCCATGACGCTCGTCATGGACGCGCCGGCGATCGCCGTCATGGTCCAGGCGCTGTTCGGCGGGGACCCGGATCAGCCGGTGGCGCCGATCGAGCGCGACCTGTCACAGATCGAGACCGACGTCGCCACCACCGTCTTCCAAGAGGTTGCGATGGCGCTGAACGGATCGGGCCGGCGTTCTCTCGAGCTGCGCCAGCCTGTCCCGAGGGCGATGTCCGGCAACGAGGCGAAACGGCGCGTGCTGCGCGACGGGGCGGCGGTTCGCATCATCTATGGCATCTCGACGCCGACCGACACCGGCACGGTGACGGTGATGATCCCGCAGCGAATCCTTTTGGCGACCCGCGGCGCCACCGCCGATCACGGCGGCGACCAGACGACGGAATTCGACTGGCGAGCCCGCTTCTCGGAAGAAGTGATGCGCTCGGCCGTGCGGCTCGAGGCCACCATGCCGCTCGCCCGGCTGTCGCTTGGCGATCTCGCCGCCTTCCAGCCCGGACAGGTGATCGAGTTCGAGGAAGATGCGCAACTGCAGGCAAAGCTCAGCGCGCGCGACAACACGCTGTTTGTCTGCGAGTTCGGCAAGCTCGGACAGAACTACACGGTCCGCATCCGGCATCCCCACGATGGCGGGCAGGATTTCATCGACGGATTGGTGCCGGGCTGAGGCCTGGCTTGGGATTATTGGAGACGAGGCATGGCAAAGACCAACTTGGAAGCCGAACCCGAAGCCGACCAGCCGGACGAGCAGCTCGACCGCGCCATCGAGGAATTGCGCGGCGTGCTGCGGGAGGAGGAGAACCGCCCCGACGCTGCCCTGCAGGCCGGCGCCAATTCCTCGATCATCATGACGATTCCGGTCGATGTGCAGATCATTCTGGGCAGCACCGAAATGCCGGTGTCGGAGCTGATGGCGCTGCAGAAGGGCTCGACGGTAGCGCTCAACCGCCGCATAGGCGAGCCGGTCGACGTGGTGGTCAACGGCCGCAGAATCGCGCGTGGCGAGATCACGGTGCTGGAACACGATCCGTCGCGCTTCGGCATCAGGCTTACCGAAATCAACGCTGCTACCAAGAGCGCCTGAGCATGGACGGCGAGAGCATTCACCGGCAGCGGAGCCAGGCCCAATGACGTCGTTGACGCTGACGCGCCCGCAAAAGGCCGCCGCCATCCTGGTGGCGATGGGCAAGCCCTCGGCCAGCCGGCTGCTCAAATTCTTCAAGCAGGAGGAGCTGAAGGCGTTGATCGAGGGCGCGCGGCTGCTGCGCACCATTCCGCAAACCGACCTGGAGCGCATCGTTGCGGAATTCGAGGCCGAGTTCACCGAGGGCGCAGGCCTGCTCGATTCGGCGGACCGGATGGACACGATCCTCAACGAATCGCTGTCGCCGGAGGAAATGAGCGCGATCATGGGCGAGAAGAAGTTCGAGCCCGCTCCTGAGGGACCGCCGCCGATCTGGCCGGATCTGGAAAAGCTCGAGCCGACGCGCCTGGGCACCTTCCTCGCCGGCGAACACCCGCAAACGTCCGCCATGGTGCTGTCGAAGCTTGCGCCGCAGACCGCGGCCAATGTGCTGCTGACGATGGAAAAGCCGATACGCAGCCAGATCATCAAGCGCATGGTGACGATGGCCAACATTCCGGATGCGGCAGCCAGGATCGTCGAGAACCAGTTGCGCGCCAGCGTGCTTTCGCAAAAAGCGACCAGGGACACCTCGGTCGGCCAGGAGCGCGTCGCCAGCGTGCTCAACGAGATGGCCAAGCCCGAGCTCGACGAACTCATGCAGGATCTGGAGGAAGCGGGCACGCCCGATCTGGCCGGGGTCAGGTCGCGGCTGTTTGCCTTCGACGACTTGCCGCTGCTCGCCCAGAAGGCGCGCGTGCTTCTGTTCGACGGGCTGTCGACGGAGCTCGTCACACTGGCTTTGCGCGGCGCGCCGGCGGAGCTAACCGAATCCGTGCTGTCGGCGATCGGCGCTCGCTCGCGCCGCATGATCGAATCCGAGCTCGGACAGGGATCGGAAGGTATCGCGCTGGCCGACATCATGGCGGCGCGAAAGACGATCGCCGTGGCGACCATTCGTCTCTCGCGGCAGGGAGCGTTCGAGCTTCCCTCGATGCAGACCGCCGCCGAAGCCGCCTGACGATAGCGATGCGGTCAGGGCACCATGGCTGAGGCGGTCGACAAGGATTCCAAAACCGAGGAAGCCACAGAAAAGAAGATCCGCGACACGATCGAGCAGGGCAAGCTGCCTCACTCGCGCGAGACGGCGATCTTCGCTTCCTTCCTCGCCATACTGGTGTTCAGCGTCTTTTACGCCAAGGACGCCACCGTCAATCTCGGCATGTTCCTCGCCATGTTCCTGGAAAAGCCGGAAGCCTGGCCGATGGACACCGAGACCGACGTCATCGAGCTCTACAAGACCGTGCTGTTCGAAATCGGCCGCGCCGTCGTCAGCCTGCTGGTGCTGCTGGTGGTCGCCGGCGTCGGCGCTTCGGTGTTCCAGAACATCCCGCGATTCGTCGGCGAACGGATCCGGCCGCAGCTGTCGCGCATTTCGATCGCCAAGGGCTGGAGCCGCCTGTTCGGCGTGCAGGGCTTTGTCGAATTCGCCAAGTCGCTGGCCAAGCTTGCCTTCGCCATCGCCGTGCTCGCCTTCACGCTGTCGGAAGATCACCGCAGGCTGCTCGCCGGCATGATCACCAACCCGGTGTCGTTCGGCATGGTCATCCGCGGCATCTTCGTCGACATATTGGTGGCGATCGTCTTCGTCATGGGGGCGGTCGCGGTCGCCGACATCGTCTGGTCTCGCTTCCACTGGCGGCGCGACCTGCGCATGACCAAGCAGGAAGTGAAAGACGAGCTGAAGCAGTCGGAAGGCGATCCGATCGTGAAGTCGCGCCTGCGCTCGCTGGCGCGTGACCGGGCGCGGCGGCGCATGATGACGGCGGTGCCGCGCGCGACGCTCGTCATCGCCAATCCGACCCACTATTCCATCGCGCTGAAATATGTGCGCGAAGAGGACTCCGCTCCGCTGGTGCTCGCCAAGGGCCAGGATCTGGTGGCGCTGAAAATCCGCGAGATCGCGAGAGAGAACAACATCCCGATCTTCGAGGATGTGGCGCTTGCCCGCTCCATGTACAAGCAAGTTTCAGTTGATAGCGTGATCCCGTCGCAATTCTACCAGGCCGTCGCCGAATTGGTGCGGATCGTCTACTCGAAGAAGGCCGAGCGAAAAGTAACCCAATGATCGGACGCTGTTTCTATCCATGAACCGGCAACCACACGCCAATTCACGCGAGCAGATCGTCGCCAATGCCATCCAGGACGTGGTGGGCGAGCTGCGCCTGATCGAGGTCGCTGACTATATCGCCTTCATCCGGCTGGAGCATTTCGCCTGCCTGTCGGACCTGGTGGACTCGGCTGCGGAGCTCTATTTCCAGCCGGGCACGCTCAGGCTCGGTCATGGCGGCGAAGCGCATGTCGACTGGAGCGGCAGCCCGCGCATCGTGCTCGATCTCGAGCTTCGGCCGCGCGGCGTAACCGTCTATTTCCAGCTGATGCTGACCGGGCAGGGCACGTCCGTGATCGTCAATTACGTCTCTTTCGAGAAGCCGGGCGAGACGCCGGAGCACAACACCGCCCTGCTCGAGGACGCGATCGACGAGGCGCGCATCCGGAGGACCGAGCCGCTCGCTTTTCCCTGACGATGTTTCAGGTCTCGGCGCCTGGCCTGGGCGAGCTACTCGATCAGGCCAAGGCGCAGCGCCTTCGCGACCGCCTGGTTGCGGTTGACAGCGTTGAGCTTCTGCGTCGACTGGGTGAGATACTGGTTAGCGGTGTGCACCGACAGTTTCAGGAGCTTCGCGATCTCCTCGCTGGTGTTGCCGTTGGCGGTCAGCTTCAGGCATTCGAGTTCGCGCTTGGAAATGGCGCGCGTCCTGCCGGTTTCGCTTGGACGGATGCGGGCGACCGACGCGAACAGGGCAAAGCAGCGCGCGTGGATTTCACATAGCGTGTCGTCCGAAAGGGTCATGTCCGGCCCCAGGAAGACGACCAGCCCGCACTGGCCGCGCTCCGCATGCACCGGAAAGGCGATGCCGTCGGTGCCGGGCGCGAGCGGCGCGGTCGGTTCGGACCATGCCAGGCTCTCCAACCTCTGCTGCGAAACGGCCATGCCGCTTTCGGCCCACCAGCGCGGCGTCGTCGAGATGCGGCTGTGGCGCACCATTTCCTCGCCGCTGGCGCCCGAGATGAATTTGGTGGTGAGGCCGGTCGACGGATAATCCGAATCGAAGCAGGCGACGAGGCGCGCTCGCTCCAGCGAGGGGCTGACGAAGAACAGTCCGAAACCAGAAGCGTTGATATCGACCGCGATCCAGCGGCAGCGGCGCACGGCGTCCGGAATGGTCACCGCGTGATGCGTCTCCGATCCGAGCGAGAAGGCGCCGAACGGATTGCGCTGCTCGTTGAAAAGGGCGGCAGCGGCCTCTTTGATCTGTGCGTGCTTCAAATGATGCCGCTCCTGATAGCGGTCGCAATCGCCATCGCGCGGTTCGAAGCCGCGAATTTCTGGATGGCATGCGTGATGTAGCTGTTGACGGTGTTCGACGAGACGCCAAGGATGAGGGCCACCTCGTCGGTGGTCTTGCCCTCCGATACCCAGAACAGGCATTCGCGCTCGCGGTCCGACAGCGGATCCTGCATGGATGCCGCGGCGATCAATTGCGGGATGCTGGATAACGCGTAGCAGCATTTCAGCTGCGCCTTCATCAAGGCCGTAAGGTCGATCTTGCCGGGCTCGGCGGCGGAAAACAGCACGAAAAGGCGCTGGCGGCCAACATTCAACCTCAGCGAATAGATCTCGGCGTGGCCGAGCACATCGAGCAGCCGCGCTTCCTCGCCGCTCAGTAGCGCGCCGGCGTCGGGCGCATGCGCCGCGACCAATGGCTTCGGGCGCACGCCCGGCGCTGCCGTCAGCGGGCCGAGCGCGAGATTGGCAATCAGCCGCTTGCCGATCAGCTCGATGGCGTCGAAAATCCAGTTCGACGACACGATACGCGCGTCGTTTCGATCCTGATCGTGCACCATGGCGACCAACATATAGCTGTCGGCGCCGATATCGGCTGAAAGCTGCATGAAGAAACTGGTGAGATCGCCGCGCGACGCCAGGCGCGAGCCTGAAGCGTCGGAATGAAGAAGCGCGGCGGGACTGCTCATTTTGATATTCTGACCGGAATCGATCCTTGCGCCCGGTGCTGGCATTGGCCAGCGCTCGGACCCGAAACGCGTCACGTTTACGAAGACACACCCACGGGCGCGCACAGCGCCCAACCGAGCCGAATCCTTACAGGGAACGCGAAGCCGTCCGCGTCTGGTACCGGCAGGACGCCGGAACTTAAGACTTTGGGTGGTCGCCGCGCCCCCCGTGGACCGGCTGATTCGGGTCTAATCTACCCGCAGATGAATCCGACATCAAACGCGATTTGACAAAATCGAATCCGCTGGACTCGTGTTGCGACTCAGCGGCTGCTCATCGCGTTGCTTGGGGTGGCTTCAGAGCTGCATCGAGCCGACGATTTCCCGGTGAAATCGAAAAAATAACGCTCCGTTGCAGGTGGAGCGCGTCCGTTTGATCAGATATGGCTCAGCGGTCCTCGAAGCCGGTCAGCACGCCGACGGCGTTGATGCCGATTTCCTCAACCGCGTAGCCGCCTTCCATGACGAACAGCGTCGGCAGGCCGAGCTTGGCGATGCGCCGGCCGATCTTGGGATAGTCTTCGCTCTTCAGCTTGAACTGGCTGATCGGATCCTTCTCGAAGGTGTCGACGCCGAGCGAGACCACGACCACGTCCGGCGCATAGGCGGCAAGCTTGGCACAGGCGTCTTCCAGCGCTGCGTTCCAGCTGTCCCAGTTGGTGCCGAAGGGCATCGGGTAGTTGACGTTGAAGCCTTCGCCTTCATCCTCGCCGCGCTCGTCGGCATGGCCGAGGAAGAAGGGGTACTCGACCATCGGATCGCCATGCAGGTTGAGCACCTGGACGTCGCCGCGGCGATAGAAAATCTCCTGCGTGCCATTGCCGTGGTGGTAATCGATATCGAGGATCGAGACACGGCTTGCGCCCTGGTCGCGGGACCATTGCGCGACGACGGCGGCGTTGTTGATGAAGCAGTAGCCGCCCATGAAGGCAGCGCCGGCGTGGTGGCCGGGCGGGCGGCAGAGCGCGAAGGCGGTCCGCTCGCCGCCCTTGACCAGGGCGGCCGCCGTCAGCGCGACGTCATAGGATGACTTGATCGCCTTCCATGTGCCTTCGACGAAAGTGGCGCCGGCATCGAAGGAATAGTAGCCGAGCAGGGCGTCGATGCGCTTCGGCGGGACATCGCCGCGCAGGCCGCGCGTCGGCCAGGTGAAGCCCATCGCCGAGCCATTGAAGCCGGCGGCGACCCATTCCGGCCAAACCGTCGGCAGGAAATCGATGTAGTGCGCTTCATGCACGCGCTTGGCGGCGGCAAGGTCGTGCTCGACCGGCCCGATGATCGGCCCCAGCTTCTCGCTTTCCACCCTTGCCTTGATGAATTCGGCCCGCGAGGGCTTCTCGAAACCCGGCACGATCGCCGAGGTGACCAATTCCATCTGGCCGGCGTGACCGGTGTGAAGCGGTGAAAAAACTGTCTTCATTTTGGGAGTTGGCTCGCTGTTCGAGTTCTGGTTTCGGGGCCTCCAACAGCTTTGTGGCAGAGAGTTCCGGCGCCGCCAAGGGGCATTTCAGTTTGTCGTTCGGGCCAGCATGGGACGGCTTGCCAGACGCCAATACTCTGCTAGCCTAGGCACAAATGGGAGAAAATGATGCCGCAAACGGCCGATCTTATCGTCGAGAACGCCAGCATATTGACGATGGATCCGGATACCCCCGCCGCCCAGGCCATTGCCATCAAAGGTGATAAGATAATTGCGATCGCAGATCGCGATAGCGTCCGCGACTGCAAAGGCCCTGCCACTCGTGTCGTCGATGCTCAGGGCGGCTCCGTCCTGCCGGGCTTCATCGAAGCGCACATGCATTTGTTCGGCGGCGCGGCCGAGCTCGACAATCTGCATCTGACAGGCGTGCAGGGCTTCGACGCGCTTCGCGACGCGATCCAGGGCTTTGCGGCGAAGCGTCCGAAAGCCAGGCTGCTGCTCGGCGCCGGTGTAGACTATGCGATCCTGCCCGAGCCGGTGACCCGCCATCACCTCGACCGTATCATTCCCGACCGGCCCTTCGCCATGTCGGCCTCCGACCATCACACGATGTGGGCGAACACCAAGGCGCTGGAAGAGGCCGGCCTGCTGCATGGCAAGCAGGTGGGACCAGGCAACGAAATCGTCATGGGCGCGGACGGGCTTGCCGCCGGCGAGTTGCGCGAAGGCGAGGCGTTCGGTCCCGTACTCGATCATTTCGGCGCGAACCGGACACGGCTCGGCCTCCAAGGTGCGGAGCCGGATCCCTATCCGTCGGCAGCGGAGCTTGCCGCCGACCGCGACCTCATGCATCGCGGGCTTGAGTGGTGCGCAAAGCACGGCATCACCTCGATCCAGAACATGGACGGCAACCTCTACCAGCTCGAGCTGCTCGCCGGGCTGCAAGAGGAAGGACGGCTCATCTGCCGCACCAAGATCCCGTTCCACTTCAAGAATTTCATGAAGCTGGACATGCTGGAAAAAGCCTCGCGCATGGCGGCGGCGTACAATTCCGAGTGGCTGTCGTCCGGCATGGTCAAGGTCTTCTACGACGGGGTGCTGGATTCCTGGACCGCGGTGATGGTCGACGATTATGCCGACCGTCCGGGCTGGCGCGGCGAGCCGCTTTTTTCCCCCGAGCATTTCGCCGAGGCTGCGGTCGAAGCCGACAGGCGCGGCCTGCAGATCGCCGTTCATTCGATCGGAGACGGAGCGGTGCGCGCCGTGCTCGACGGTTACCAGGCGGCAGCGAAGAAAAACGGCAGGCGCGACAGCCGGCACCGCATCGAGCACATCGAAGTGATCACCCCGTCCGATGTGCCGCGTTTCGCCGAGCTCGGCGTGCTCGCCTCGATGCAGCCGCCGCATCCGCCGGGCGCGATGAATTTCCCGCTGGAGCCGACGATCTCGCGCATTGGCCACGATAAGTGGCCGCTGAGCTATGCCTGGCGCACCTTGAAGAATGCCGGCGCGCGGGTCGTCTTCGCATCCGACTGGCCGGTCTCGCCGGTTGACCCGATCCTGGGCATCCAGGCGGCGGTCTTGCGCAAACCTTGGGCAGAAGGCCTGCCGGACCAGAGCTTCTCGCTGCATGAAGCGATTGCCGGCTACACGGTCGAAGGCGCCTATGCCGAGTTCATGGAACACCGCAAGGGGCGCCTGAAGCCCGGATACCTCGCCGATATCGTGGTTTTGTCGGCCGATATCGAGAAGACGGCGCCGGAGGCGCTGCACACCGTGCGGCCGGTCACCACCATCTGTGGCGGCAAGATCACTTTCCAAGCTTAGGATTGACTAGGCCTGAGGCTGGCATGGGTATTGCGTTAAAAAAACGAGTAGCAGCTCCGCAGTTGCCAAGCCGGTGGGCTTATGGTGACAATCAAACAGGAACGCACCTGCCGCCAAGAGCAGGCTCTCTCAATGGGGTAATCGTGCCGGAACAACCGGGTAAGAACGCGATCGAAGTTCGCGGCGTACGAAAAGTATTTGGAACCGGTGAAAACCAGGTAGCCGCTCTCGACACGGTGTCCGTCTCGATCCGCGAGAACGAGTTTTTCACGCTGCTCGGCCCGTCCGGATGCGGAAAGACGACGCTTTTGAGACTGATTGCCGGCTTCGATTTCCCAAGCGCCGGCGAAATCATGCTGCACGGCCAGGACATCGCGCCGCTGCCGCCGTTCAAGCGACCCGTCAACACCGTCTTCCAGAGCTACGCGCTCTTCCCGCACATGACGGTGGCGCAGAACATCGGCTTCGGTCTGGAGATGCTCGGCAAGCCCAAGGGCGAAATCGAGGCACGGGTCGCTCAGATGCTGAAACTGGTCAAGATGGAGGCGCTCAAGGCGCGCCGCACCAGCCAGATCTCGGGCGGCCAGCAGCAGCGCGTGGCGCTCGCCCGGGCGCTCGCGCCACAGCCGAAGGTGCTCTTGCTCGACGAGCCGCTCTCGGCGCTCGACTACAAGCTGCGCAAGGAGATGCAGATCGAACTGAAGCGGCTGCAGCACGAGACCGGCATCACCTTCATCTTCGTCACCCACGACCAAGAAGAAGCGCTGACCATGTCCGACCGCATCGCGGTGATGTCGGCCGGCAAGATCCTCCAGGTCGGCACGCCGCGCGACATCTACGACAAGCCGGCGGAACGCTTCGTCGCCGATTTCATCGGCGAGACGAATTTCTTGGCCGGCACGGTGTTGTCGAAGAAGCCAGGGGCGGCCACGGTCAAATTCGCCAGCAACGCGACGATCGCCGCCGGCTATCCGGAGGGCTTCGATCCGACAGGCGAGGTGACGCTGGTGGTGCGTCCCGAGCATGCCGACCTGGTGCCCGATCCGACCAAGGGCACGATCGCTGGAACGCTTTCCAACATCGTCTATTTCGGCACCGATACGCATTACCACGTGAGGCTCGACGGCGGTGAGAACTTCATCGTGCGCCATCAGAACAGCCGCTCGTCTCCGGTGACCTACGAGACCGGCGCCAAGGTCGGCATCCAGTTCGAGGAGGGCGCCGCGCGCGTCCTGAAAGACTGATGACGACAGCCACGCTCTCCCCGACCATGCCTTCCAAGGCCGCGTTGTTCGAAGCCCAGGCGGTGAAAGCCGGCGCGCGACGCAACCGCCTGCTGTCGCTGCCGGCGCTGCTCATCATCGGCATTTTCGGCGTGCTCCCGCTTTTGATCATCTGCGTCTATTCGTTTCTGGCCGCCGCGCCCTATGGCGGCGTGCAGTGGCGGTTCTCGACCGACGCCTATCTGAACTTCCTGTTCCAGCGCGACATCTTCGACGACACCCTGCAGTTCACGCCGGACTTCCTGATCATCTATCTGCGCTCGTTCCTGTTCGCGGTGGTGACGACGATCATCTGCCTGCTGCTCGGATTTCCGACCGCCTATTTCATGGCGACGCGACCGCCGGCGCAGCGCAACTGGTGGGTGCTTCTGATCACCATCCCGTTCTGGTCGAACCTTTTGGTCCGCACGCTGGCGATCATGTTCATCATCCGCGACGAAGGGCTGATCAATAACGCGCTGCTGGGGCTCGGCGTGATCGATAAGCCGATCACCATGCTCTACACCAATTTCGCAATCCAACTCGGCCTGCTCTATGCCTTTCTGCCGTTCATGGTGCTGCCGCTCTATTCCAGCCTGGAGAAGCTCGATTTCCGGCTGATCGAGGCGGCCTACGACCTCTATGCGACGCGCCGCCAGGTGTTGTGGCGGGTGATCATCCCGCTGTCGAAGCCCGGCATCATCGCCGGCTGCCTGCTCGTCTTCATCCCGGCGCTCGGCGCTTATGTCACGCCGCTGATCCTCGGCGGGGGCGTCCACCTGATGATCGGCGATCTCATCGCCCAGCAATTCGGATCGGGGCGCAACTGGCCGCTCGGCTGCGCGCAGGCGCTGATCCTGATGGCCGCGGTGCTGGTGGCGCTGTTCTTCTACGTCCGCAATACGTCAGGGAAGGTGCAGCATGGCTGAGCCGCGCAGCATCGACATCAAGGAGCAGCCGGGCTTCCGCTCGATTGCTGTCATCTGCCTGCTGGTGCTCTACGTGCCGGTGCTGATCCTGATGATCTTCTCGCTGAACAGCGGCTCGCTGGTCACGCATTGGGAGGGCGTCACGCTCGGCTGGTACGGCAGCGCATTGCGCAACGAGGAATTCCACAACGCTGCCCGCAACACGCTGATCATCTCGATCAGCGCCACGATAATCTCTACCGTGTGCGCGACGCTCGCGGCGATCGGCATGACAAGAGTGAAGCCGTGGCGCGGGCTGGCGGCGGCCTTCATGGTCATCAATCTGCCACTGATGGTGCCGGAAATCATCACGGCGGTGGCGACGCTCTCCTTCTTCGCGCTGATCGCCGGCACGTTCGGGCTGAATTTCGGCATCGGCAATCTGATCCTCGCCCACACCGTGTTCTGCATTCCGTTCGCCTACATGCCGATCCGGGCGCGGCTGGAAGACATGGACCTGACGCTGGAATATGCCGCCGCCGACCTTTACGCGACGCCGTGGAAGGCCTTCAAGCGCATCACGCTGCCGTTGCTTGTTCCCGGCATCATGTCGGGCGCAGCACTCGCCTTCATCGTCTCATTCGACGATTTCACCATCACCCAGCTCGTCGCCGGCCCCGGCCAGACGACTTTGCCCCTCTATATCTGGAACCAGATCCGGCGGCCGATGACGCCGGAGATCAACGCCATCTCCACCATCCTGCTTTTGGTGTCGATCCTGTTCGTCTCGGTCTCGTTCCTGATCGCGCGGCGACGCGCCAAATGATCCGTGAGCTCCAACACAAAACAATGGGAAGGCAAGGAGAACATTAAATGTCTGGAAAACTGATGGCGGCCGTTTCCGCGGCCGTGCTGTTATGGGCCGTTCCGGCGCTCGCCGACGGCGAATTGCATATCTACAACTGGGGCGACTACACCAACCCCAAGCTGATCGAGAAGTTCGAAAAGCAGTACAACGTCAAGGTGACGCTGGACGACTACGATTCCAACGAAACCATGCTGTCCAAGGTGCGCGCCGGCAATTCGGGCTACGACATCGTCGTGCCGTCCGACTACACCGTGAAGATCATGATCGAGGAGGGCCTGCTCGAAAAGACCGAGCCCAACGCGATGCCGAACGGCAAGAACATCGATCCACGCTTCCTCGATATCTACTGGGACTCCGGACGCCATTACACCGCGCCGTGGCAATTCGGCACGACGGCGTTCTCCGTCAATACGGATAAGTTCAAGGGCGACATCAACACGCTGGCCATCCTGTTCAACCCGCCGGACGAACTGAAGGGCCAGATCAACGTGCTCGACGACGTCAACACCGTCATGCACGCGGCCGAGCGCTATGCCGGCGTGCCGCGCTGCGGCTCAGACAAGGCCAGCCTGAAAAAGATCAACGACATACTGATGGCCGCCAAGCCGTCATGGAAGACCTTCAGCTACGACACGATCACCAAGATCACTTCCGGCGACGTGATCGTGACCGAACAGTGGAATGGTGCGGCCTACCGCTCGCGTCAGAAGATCCCGGCGATCAAATATGCCTATCCGAAGGAAGGCATCGAGGGCTGGATGGACAATGTCGCGGTGCTGAAGGGCGCCAAGAACCTGGAGAACGCCAAGCTCTTCCAGGATTTCGTCATGGCGCCTGAGAACGCGGCGCTGATCTCCGAGTATGCCGGTTACGACAACGGCATCGCCGGCAGCCACAAATTTCTGCCTGCAGAGTTCGCCAACTCGCCGGAAATCAGCCCGCCGGCCGGCTCGCCGACGCCGGAATTCGTGCCGCCGTGCCCGCCAGATGTGGTGGAGATCTACAACAAGATCTGGACCAACCTGCGCAAGTAGCTGAGCGGGAACGCATGAAGGGAGGGGAGGCTCCGGCCTCCCTTTCTTATGTGCAGGGAGGATTGATGACATCTTACCGCAACTCCGATCCGCGGCCGCCGATCATGCAGGGCTCGCCACCGGCCATGGCTCTGCCGAAGCTCGACTGGGATCGGCGACCGTGGAACCGCTGGGCCTTCCAGCACGTGCGTGAGTTTTTGCCGACCGTCGAGGTCTGGCGCGGCCAAGGTCATCGCCGTCGGCTCGAGCGCGCCGAGGTCGATCTCGACGACCTGGCGGTGGCGGATAGCGAGGGCCGGCCGACAACGCTCGCGGGCCTGCTCGATGAGACCTACACGGACGGTTTGCTGGTGTTGAAGGACGGCAGGGTCGCCTATGAGCGCTACTTCAACGGCATGGACGAACGCACGCTGCATCTGTCGCAGTCGATGGCAAAGTCGGTCACCGGATCGGTGTTCGGCATCCTGGTCGGGCGCGGCCTGATCGACCCGGCCAGGCTGGTGACGGATTATCTTCCGGAGCTCGGCGAGACCGCCTGGACCGGGGCCACCGTGCAGCAAGTGCTCGACATGACGACCGGCGTGCGCTTCTCGGAAGAGTACACGGATCGCTATTCCGAGATCGGTCAGGTCGATGTCGCCACCGGCTGGAAGCCGATCCCGCCGGGCAGCGATCCTGATTTCCGGTGGCCCGCGCATCTGTTCGAGCTGATCCTGCGTCTGAAGGACAAGGTGCGCGAACATGGCGAGGCCTTCGAGTACCGCTCGATCGAGACCGATGTGCTTGCCTTCATCATGGAGCGGGTGAGCGGCAAGCGCCTGGCGCAGCTGGTCTCGGAAGAACTCTGGCAAAAGCTCGGCGCCGACGAGAGCGCCTGTTTCACAGTCGACAGCGCCGGCTATGCGCTGGCCGATGGCGGCTTCAACGCGACGCTGCGCGATTATGGCCGCTTCGGCCAGTTGATCCTCGACAATGGCGGCGGGGTCATCCCTGCCGAGTGGATCGAGGCGACGCGCAGCGGCAAGCACGGACCGGACTTCAGCCCGAGCCTTCCGGACGGCAGCTACCGCAACCAGTTCTGGATCGAGGATCCACGCTCTCGCGCACTGATGTGCAAGGGCGTGTTCGGCCAGATGATCCATATCAGCTGGGAGCACAGGATGGTCGTCGTGAAGCTTTCGACCTATCCGGATTTCCTCAACGCCGCCTATTCGGTGGCGACGCTTAAGGCCGTGCACGCCATAGCCGCCGCGCTAGGCTGAAAGTCAGAAATGGACGACCGGGAGACAATCGTGACCGGCAACACCGCGTTCGAGACCAGATACGGCTTTGCCCGCAAGGATGTGCGGCTCGATAATTGGCGGCTGAGGCCGTTCTGTCAATGGTCGTTCCAGAATGTCGGCGAACTGGTGCCGAGCGTCCACGTTGCCGCCGCGCCCGGCGGCGAGGAAGAGGTGAAATCGCTCGGCGCGCTGCTCGAGGAGAAAGTCACCTTGACCGGCGGCGCCGAAACAGTCGAAGCATTCCTGAAGCGCTCCGACACTGACGGGCTGACGATCCTGAAGGGCGGCAGGCTGGTCGGCGATTGGTCGGCCCCGCATATGGCGTTCGGTCAGCGCCACATCATCTTTTCGATCAGCAAGTCGGTGACGGCGATCCTCGCCGGCATCCTGCAAGGCGAGGGAGTGTTCGACCCGGAAGCGCCGGTGACAGAATACATCCCCGAAGCCAAGGGCTCGGCCTATGGCGATGCGAGCGTGCGCAATGTGCTCGACATGACGGTCAGCCTCGACTTCGAGGAGGCCTATCTCGATCCGGAAAGCGCCTTCGCCCGCTATCGCCGCGCGACACTGTGGAATCCAGGCGGCGGGTCGGAAAGCCTCGCTGCGTTTTTGTTGACGTTGCCGCGGCTCGCCGAGCCGCATGGGCAGACCTACCGTTACCGCTCACCCAATTCGGATATGCTGGGCATCCTGGTGGAGCGGGCATCCGGCAAACGCGTCAGCGACTTGCTCAGCGAGAAACTGTGGCTGCCGCTGGGCGCCGCGAGCGAGATGTCGGTGACCGTCGACATGGAAGGCACGGCGCGTACCGCCGGCGGCATGTCGATGACGCCGCGCGACCTTGCCCGCATCGGCGAGATGATGCGACAGGGCGGCACGGCCAATGGCCGCCGCATCGTGCCGGAGGCCTGGGTGCGCGACACGGTTGCCAGCGGCGGCAGCCATGAAGCGTGGCGGCGCGGTACGATGGTGTTCCTCTTCCCTAAGGGCCGCTACCGCAACAAATGGTACCAGATGGGCACGCCAAGCGGCGCCTTCTGCGGCATCGGCATTCACGGCCAGTGGATCTACGTCAACCCGAGCGACGAGGTGGTCATCGCCAAGATGTCGTCGCAGCCGGAACCGGTCGACGATCAGCTTGATCTCGATGTCGTCGCCTTCTTCGAGGCCCTGAGCCGGATGGTTTGAGCCGTTCGGCTGGTCGTTCCTCGCAGCTCTTTCCTGTGGAGCTTTCCTGTCGGGTGGAGACAGCGCGGTTGGCGCAGCCGTCGTCCCGGCCTATTGTCGCCGCTCTTTTCGGCAGGAACCAGCATGGCATCGGACATCAAGCGCATCGCAGCAATCATCGCGGCCGAGATCGGCTCGCGGCCGGAGCAGGCGGCAGCCGCAATCGGGCTGCTGGACGAGGGCGCAACGGTGCCTTTCGTGGCGCGCTACCGCAAGGAGGTCACCGGCGGCCTCGACGACACGCAGTTGCGCGACCTTTCCGAGCGGCTTGCCTATCTGCGCGAGCTGGATGCGCGCCGCGACACCATCCTCGGCTCGATCCGTGAGCAGGGCAAGCTGACCGAGGACCTCGAGGCAAAAATCGCGGCGGCGACCACCAAGGCCGAGCTCGAAGACATCTACCTGCCATACAAGCCGAAGCGCCGCACCAAGGCCGAGATCGCCAGGGAACGTGGACTGGTGCCGCTGGCCGAGGCGATCCTCGCCGACCGTTCGGCGGTGCCTGCCGAACTCGCGCTAGCCTATCTCACAGAGGAGGTTCCCGACGCCAAGGCGGCGCTCGAAGGCGCGCGCGACATCCTGTCGGAGCAGTTGGCCGAGAATGCGGATCTGGTCGGCAAGCTGCGCGCCTATATGAAGGAGCGCGCCTTCCTGCGCGCCAGGGTCGTCGCCGGCAAGCAGGAGGCGGGCGCGAAATTCTCCGACTATTTCGATCATGTCGAGCGCTGGGCGAACGTGCCCAGCCATCGCGCCTTGGCCATGCTGCGTGGCCGCAACGAAGAGGTGCTGTCGCTCGACATCGAAGTCGATGCCGACGATCAATCGCCGGTGAAACCGGTCGAGCGGATGATCGCCAACGCCTATGCGATTGGTAGCACCCTGCCGGGCGACCGCTGGCTGATGGAAGTGGCCGGCTGGACCTGGCGGATAAAACTATCGCTCCATCTGACGCTTGATTTGATGCGCGACCTGCGCGAGCGGGCCGAGGACGAGGCCATCCATGTCTTTGCCCGCAACCTCAAGGACCTGCTGCTCGCCGCGCCCGCCGGCTCCCGGCCCACGATGGGTCTCGATCCCGGCATCCGCACCGGCGTCAAGGTGGCTGTGGTCGACGGTACCGGCAAGCTGGTGGCGACGACCACCGTCTATCCGTTTCCGCCAAAGAACGATGTGCGCGGCACGCAGGCGGAACTTGCCAGGCTCATTCGCTTCCACAAGGTGGAGCTGATCTCGATCGGCAACGGCACCGGCAGCCGCGAGACCGAGAAGCTGGTGGCCGACATGCTCGCCAGCCTGCCGTCCGACGGCGGGCCGAAGCCGATCAAGGTGATCGTCAGCGAGGCCGGCGCGTCGGTCTATTCGGCCTCGGCGACGGCGGCCGCCGAGTTTCCCGACCTCGACGTGTCGCTGCGCGGCGCGGTGTCGATCGCCAGGCGCCTGCAGGACCCGCTCGCCGAGCTGGTCAAGATCGAGCCGAAGTCGATCGGTGTCGGCCAGTATCAGCACGATGTCGACCAGTACCGGCTCGGCCGCTCGCTGGAGGCGGTGGTGGAGGATGCGGTCAATGCCGTCGGCGTCGACCTCAACACGGCATCGGCGCCGCTCTTGGCGCGCGTGTCGGGACTGGGGCCATCGCTTGCCGAAGCGATCGTCGCGCATCGCGACGTCGGCGGCCCGTTCGCTACGCGCCGCGATCTGCTGAACGTGGCGCGGCTTGGACCGCGCGCGTTCGAGCAGTGCGCAGGCTTCCTGCGCATCCCGAACGGCTCCGAGCCGCTCGACGCTTCATCCGTGCATCCGGAAGCCTATGGCGTGGCAAAGAAGATCGTCGCCGCCTGCGGCCGCGACGTGCGCGCGCTGATGGGCGACAGTGCCGCGCTCAAGGCACTCGACCCTCGTGTTTTCGTCGACGAGCGCTTCGGCCTGCCGACGGTACGCGACATCATCGCGGAACTGGAAAAGCCCGGACGCGACCCGCGGCCGGGCTTCAAGACGGCGACCTTTGCCGAAGGCGTCGACGACATCAAGGACCTGAAGCCCGGCATGCTGCTCGAAGGCACGGTCACCAATGTCGCCGCCTTCGGCGCCTTCGTGGACATCGGCGTGCACCAGGACGGGCTGGTGCATGTCTCGCAGCTGGCCGACCGCTTCATCAAGGACGCGCATGAGGTGGTAAAGGCCGGCGATGTCGTGAAAGTTCGAGTGGTCGATGTCGACATCAAGCGCAATCGCATCGGCCTCTCGATGCGCAAGGATGGCGGCCAGGGTGGGGCGCCTCGGGTCGGCCAGCGCGACAGCGGCGGCGGCAAGCCCGTACCGCGCTCGCCGGCGCCGCAGCGCCAGCCTGAAAAGCCGTCACAGGGTGCGTTCGGCGCGGCGCTCGCCGAGGCGATGAAGCGGAAATAGCTACCACGCCAGAACAGCCGGCTCCTTCTCAACCTGGCCCCGCAGCCAGTCGCGAAAGCTGGCAACCGGCGGATGGCCGCGCTTGGCGTGCGGCACGACGAGATAATAGGCACTGCGGCTCTGCATCGGCTTGCCCGGCGCCGGCGCCAACTGGCCACGCTGCAATTCTCCGGCGATCAGGATCTGCGGCAGCAGCGCCACGCCGAGCCCCGCCATGCAGGCCTGCGCGACCGTACCGAACTGCTCGAACTGCATGCCGGGGCCGGTCGGCGCGTCGAGCTCCTGATGCTCGAACCATTCGCTCCAGGCGTCGGGACGCGTTGCCATGTGCAGCAACGGCAGGCGGCCGATATCGGCCGGCGTCGCGACCTTCCGCTGCGCCAGGAATTCGGGCGCGGCGACCGGCATCACGGTCTCGCGCATCAAAAGCGTGCAATCAGCGTCCGGCCAATCAGGCATGCCGTGGTGGATTGCGGCGTCGAGCCGCTCGCGCGCGAAGTCGAAGCGGCCAATGCGCGTGGCGAAATTGATCGTGATGTCCGGATGACGGGCGACGAAATCCGGAATGAGCGGCATCAGCCAGCGCGTGCCGAAGGTCGGCAGGATGGCAAGGTTGAGAACACCGCTATGCCGATTGCTCATCAATCCAATCGCCGCATCGCGCAACTGCGCGAGTGCTGAGCGCACCGCGCCGGCGTAGATTTCGCCCGCCGTGGACAGCCTGACATTGCGGCTGTCGCGTTCGAAAAGCCGGCGCCCGAACTGCTCTTCCAGCAGATTGATCTGCCGGCTGACGGCACCTTGCGTGAGATCGAGCTCGCGGGCCGCGGCGGTGAAGGAGCCGAGACGCGCCACCGCCTCGAAGGCGGCAAGCGCGCTGATGTTTGGCAAGAGGCGGCGCTGGACGTTCATGACCTATTACTATCGCTCATTGATGCTTGATGCAATTTCGTTTGATTTTTTCCAGATGGAGGCGGATAAGCCGGGCCATCCAAGATTTTACCGGGAGACCCACCTCATGGCCGCCGAGAAGAACGCCTTCGTCTGGAACGATCCCTTCCTGATCGAGGACCAGCTTTCCGAAGACGAGCGGATGGTGCGCGACGGCGCAGCGGCGTTCGCCGCCGACAAGCTGGCGCCCCGCATCGAGGAAGCCTATGCCGATGAGAAAACCGATCCCTCGATCTTCCGCGAGATGGGCGAGGCGGGCCTGCTCGGCATCACCATTCCAGAGGAATATGGCGGGCTCGGCGCCAATTACGTCACCTACGGGCTGGTGGCGCGCGAAGTCGAACGCATCGATTCCGGCTACCGCTCGATGATGAGCGTGCAGTCGTCGCTGGTCATGTATCCGATCCATGCCTACGGCTCGGAAGAGCAGCGCAAGAAGTACCTGCCGAAGCTCGCCTCCGGCGAATGGATCGGCTGCTTCGGCCTCACCGAGCCGGATGCCGGCTCCGATCCGGGCGGCATGAAGACACGGGCCGAGAAGACGGCGAACGGCTACAGGCTTTCCGGCTCCAAGATGTGGATTTCCAACGCGCCGATCGCCGACGTCTTCGTCGTCTGGGCAAAGTCGGCCGCGCATGACAACCAGATCCGCGGCTTCGTGCTGGAAAAGGGCCTGAAGGGGCTGTCGGCGCCGAAGATCGGCGGCAAGCTTTCGCTGCGAGCCTCAATCACCGGCGAGGTTGTGATGGAAGGCGTCGAGGTCGGCGAGGAGGCGCTGCTGCCCAATGTCTCGGGCCTGAAGGGACCCTTCGGCTGTCTCAACCGCGCGCGCTACGGCATCTCGTGGGGCGCCATGGGCGCGGCCGAGGATTGCTGGCACCGCGCGCGGCAGTACGGCCTCGACCGCAAGCAGTTCGG
This sequence comes from Mesorhizobium sp. M1A.F.Ca.IN.022.06.1.1, assembly GCF_003952605.1. Classification (NCBI taxonomy): domain Bacteria; kingdom Pseudomonadati; phylum Pseudomonadota; class Alphaproteobacteria; order Hyphomicrobiales; family Phyllobacteriaceae; genus Mesorhizobium; species Mesorhizobium sp. M1A.F.Ca.IN.022.06.1.1. The sequence goes on from NZ_CP034455.1 coordinate 4,295,583, forward strand.
CAAGCCGCTCGCCGGCACGCAGCTCTTCCAGAAGAAGCTCGCCGACATGCAGACCGAGATCGCGCTCGGCCTGCAGGGTTCGCTGCGCGTCGGCCGGCTGATGGACGAGGGCAAGATGGCGCCGGAGATGATTTCGATCGTCAAGCGCAACAATTGCGGCAAGGCGCTCGACATCGCCCGCCAGGCTCGCGACATGCATGGCGGCAACGGCATCCAGATCGGCTATCACGTGATGCGTCATGCCCAGAACCTGGAGACGGTCAACACCTATGAGGGCACGCATGACGTGCATGCGCTGATACTGGGTAGGGCGCAGACGGGGCTTCAGGCGTTTTTCTAAGCTGGCAACGCTGCTTAAATTAGGTGCAGCGCAACATCTCAGCTTGGAGAATGCCCAGCACTTATGTCAGGGTTCGGCGATTGAAACGCCGTTCCCCGGGGCACCATGGCAATTCTGGCAGCCGTCCACCACCTGACCCATTACAAATACGACCGGCCGGTCGTTCTCGGCCCTCAGGTGATCAGGCTGCACCCGGCGCCGCATTCGCGCACCAAGGTGCTCAGCCATTCGCTGAAGGTCGAGCCGAAGAAGCATTTCGTCAACCTGCAGCAGGACCCGTACGGCAACTTCCTCGCCCGCTTCGTCTTCCCGGAGCCGGTGACGGAACTGAAGATCCAAGTCGATCTAGTCGCCGATATGACGGTCTATAATCCGTTCGATTTCTTCGTCGAGGAATCAGCCGAGAATTTCCCGTTCGAGTACCCGGAAGAGATCAGGCAAGACCTCGCTATATACCGCACGCCCGAGCCGGCCGGCCCGTTGCTGTCGGCCTTCCTGAAAACCATCGACCGCAGTCCGACAAACACGGTCAACTTCCTGGTCGGCCTCAACGCGCGGCTGCAGCGCGAAATCGCTTATATCGTGCGCATGGAGACCGGCGTCTATTCGCCGGAGGAGACGCTGGCCGCCGGCAAAGGCTCGTGCCGAGATTCGAGCTGGCTGCTGGTGCAGATCCTGCGCAACCTCGGCATCGCAGCGCGTTTTGTCTCCGGTTACCTGATCCAGTTGAAGCCGGACCTCGTCTCGTTGGACGGACCGCCTGGAACCTCGGTCGATTTCACCGACCTGCACGCCTGGTGCGAAGTCTATATTCCGGGCGCCGGCTGGATCGGCTTCGACCCGACTTCCGGTTTGCTCACCGGCGAAAGCCATGTGCCGCTGGCGGCGACGCCGCATTTCCGCAATGCCGCGCCGATCTCCGGCATGGCGAGCTTCGCCAATGTCGATTTCGACTTCGACATGCGCGTCGATCGCATCGCCGAGCATCCGCGCATCACCAAGCCGTTCTCGGATGAAAGCTGGGAGGCGCTCGACGCCTTGGGCAACAAGGTCGACGCGGTTTTGCGCGAACAGGATGTGCGGCTCACCATGGGCGGCGAGCCGACCTTCGTGTCGATCGATGATTTCGAGGCTGCCGAATGGAATACGGCGGCCGTCGGGCCGACCAAGCGCGACAAGGCGGATCAGCTGATCCGCCGGCTGCGCGAGCGCTTCGCGCCGGGCGGTTTCCTCCACTACGGGCAAGGCAAGTGGTATCCGGGCGAGAGCCTGCCGCGCTGGACCTTCTCGCTCTTTTGGCGCACCGATGGCGAGCCGGTCTGGCGCGACCCGTCGCTGATCGCGCGCGAAACGAGCACCGTCTCTGTCGGGCCTGAGCAGGCCGCAAGCTTGCTCACGGCGATCGCCGCCGAGCTCGGCATCGACAAGGCGATGGTCGGCGAGGCCTATGAGGATCCGGCCGAATGGCTGCTCAAGGAAGGCAAGCTGCCGGATAATGTCGACCCGTCCAACTCGAAGCTGGAGGATCCGGAAGAGCGCAGCCGCATGGCACGTGTGTTCGAGCGCGGCCTGACCAAGCCGTCAGGCTATGTGCTGCCGGTGCAGCGCTGGAACAGCCAGGCCGCCGGGCAGCGCTGGCGTTCGGAAAAGTGGAAGACGCGGCGCGGCCGGCTGTTCCTGGTGCCGGGCGATTCCCCGGTCGGTTATCGGCTGCCGCTCGGCGCGCTGCCCTACGTGCCGCCGGCGCAATACCCCTATATCGTGCCGGTCGATCCGTCGCTGCCGCGCGCTACGCTGCCGGCGCGCGACGCTCTCTTGCCGGAACCTGCCCCAGCAGAACTTGAGGGCCCCGACGAAATGGCGCGCCGCCAGCTGGCAGCGTCCTTCACCGCGACAACGGGCCAGCAGGACCGCATCGAGCAGGAGATCACCGAGATCGGCGGTGCGGTGCGCACGGCGCTCACCGTCGAGCCTCGTGACGGGCGGCTCTGCGTGTTCATGCCGCCGGTCGAGGCGCTTGAGGACTATCTTGAGCTGGTGGCGGCGGCCGAGAACGCGGCCAAGGCGATCGGCCTGCCGGTGCATATCGAGGGTTATGGGCCGCCGCACGACCCGCGCCTCAACGTCATCCGCGTGGCGCCCGATCCCGGCGTCATCGAGGTAAACATCCACCCGGCCGCCGACTGGCGGGAATGCGTCGCGACGACCACGGCGATCTATGAGGAAGCCAGGCAGTCGCGGCTCGGCACCGACAAGTTCATGATCGACGGCCGTCACACCGGCACGGGCGGCGGCAATCATGTCGTTGTCGGCGGCGCGACGCCCAACGATAGTCCGTTCCTGCGCCGGCCGGACCTGTTGAAGAGCCTGGTGCTGCAATGGCAGCGGCACCCATCGCTCTCCTATCTGTTTTCCGGCCTGTTCATCGGCCCCACCAGCCAGGCGCCGCGCATCGACGAGGCACGGCATGACTCCCTCTATGAACTCGAGATCGCGCTGGCCCAGGTGCCGCATCCCGACAAGGGCGAGGCGCCGTTGCCGTGGCTGGTCGACCGGCTGTTCCGCAATCTCTTGACCGACGTGACCGGCAACACGCACCGTTCGGAAATCTGCATCGACAAATTGTTCTCGCCGGACGGTCCGACGGGACGGCTCGGTTTGGTCGAGTTCCGCGGCTTCGAAATGCCACCCAATGCCCGGATGTCGCTCGCCCAGCAATTGCTGGTCCGCGCTATCATCGCGCGGGCTTGGAAGAACCCGCTCGACGGCCGCTTCGCGCGCTGGGGCACGTCGCTGCATGACCGTTTCATGCTGCCGCATTATGTCTGGGCGGATTTCCTCGACGTGCTGGAAGATCTGAAGCTCAACGGCTTCGACTTCCGCCCGGAATGGTTCGCAGCCCAACTCGAATTTCGCTTCCCGTTCTGCGGCCAGGTGCAGCATGGCGGCGTCAAGCTGGAGCTCAGGCAGGCGCTGGAGCCTTGGCATGTGATGGGCGAGCAAGGCGCGATCGGCGGCACGGTCCGCTTCGTCGATTCGTCCATCGAGCGGCTGCAGGTGAGGACGCAAGGCCTCAATCCGGAGCGTCACGCGGTCGTCTGCAACGGCCGCATCGTACCGATGAAGGCGACCGACAGCAGAGAGGTCGCGGTGGCAGGCGTGCGCTTCAAGGCCTGGCAGCCGGCCTCCGGCCTGCATCCGGCCCTTCCGGTCAACACGCCGTTGGTGTTCGACATCTACGACCGCTGGTCGGGCCGCTCGTTGGGAGGCTGCGTCTATCATGTCGCGCATCCGGGCGGCCGCAACTACGAGACCTTCCCGGTCAACGGCAACGAGGCGGAGGCGCGGCGGCTGGCCCGCTTCGAGCCGCGCGGCCATACGCCGGGTGCCTATGTGCTGCGTGAAGAACAAGGTTCTGAAGAGTTTCCCATGACCCTTGACCTCAGGCGACCGGCGAGATTCTGATCGAGCATGGCCAAGGGGAATCAGCAACGGGCGGGCGGCAGGCCGCGGGCGCAGAGCCTGTTGGAGCATTACCGGCCGATTGAAGGCGTCGTCGACGAGATGGTCGACGCGTCGGGCAATCCGCGCCCGGCCTGGCAGTCCTTCATCGGAGCGCTGGACGATCTGGGGGCTGAGGCGCTCGGACAGCGCTTTGCCCGCGCCGACCAATATCTGCGCGATGCCGGCGTCTACTACCGCGTCTACGACAAAGCCGGCGCCAACGAGCGCGAATGGCCGCTGGCGCATGTCCCGCTGCTGATCGACGAGAAGGAATGGGCCGAGATCAGCGCCGGCCTCGTCCAGCGCGCCGACCTGTTCGAGACGATGCTGGCCGACATTTACGGGCCGAACCGGCTGATCGAGAAGGGAATCCTGCCGGCGGGGCTGATTGCGGCGAGCCCGGAATATCTGCGCCCGGTGGTCGGCGTCCGTCCGGCCAGCGGCCATTTCCTGCACATGGTCGCCTTCGAGCTCGGCCGCGGCCCCGACGGCCGCTGGTGGGTTCTGGGCGACCGCACGCAAGCGCCGTCGGGCGCCGGCTTTGCGCTGGAGAACCGCGTTGCCACCACGCGCGCCTTGTCTGACATCTATGGCGAGCTGCATGTGCATCGCCTGGCCGGCTTCTTCCGCCGCTTCCGTGATGCGCTGAACGGCATGGCGAAGGATTCCGGCGGCCGTGTCGCCATCCTGACGCCCGGACCGCTCAACGAGACCTATTACGAGCACGCCTATATCGCGCGTTATCTCGGCATTATGCTGCTCGAAGGCGAGGACCTGACGGTGTCCGGCGGCCGGCTGATGGTGCGCACGGTTTCGGGCCTGATGCCGATCGGCGTTTTGTGGCGGCGGCTCGATGCCGCTTTCGCCGATCCGCTGGAGCTCAAACCGGACTCGCAGATCGGCACGCCGGGGCTGGTCGAGGCGATCCGGCGCGGCACCGTCTCGGCCGTCAACGGGCTCGGTTCCGGCTTGGCGGAAACGCGGGCGCTGCTTTCTTTCCTGCCGCGGATCGCACGGGAATTGCATGGCGAGGAACTCAAGCTGCCGAACATTGCGACCTGGTGGTGCGGACAGCAGGCGGAACGCGACCATGTGCTGGCCAATATCGACCGCATGGTGGTTGGCCCGGCGCTGTCGACACGGCTTGCCTTCGAGGACGATGGCGCGACCAGGCTCGGTTCGGCGCTTTCGGCCGGCGAGCGGGCGGAGCTTATCGCGCGGATCGAAGCCGACGGGGTTGGCTTCGTCGGCCAGGAGGCGGTCACGCTCTCGACTACGCCGGTCTTTGCCGGCGGCCGCTTGGAGCCGCGGCCCGCCAGCCTGCGCGTCTACCTGGCGCGAACACACGAAGGCTGGACGGTGATGCCCGGCGGCTTTGCACGCGTCGGCTTCTCGCTCGACCCGACCGCGATGGCCATGCAGCGCGGCGGTCAGGCGGCGGATGTCTGGGTGGTCAGCCACAGGCCTGTCGAGCGGGAGACGCTGCTGCCGCAGGAGACCGACGGCTTCACCCGCACCATGCCCGGCAGCCTGCCGAGCCGCGCCGCGGAAAACCTGACCTGGCTCGGCCGCTATATCGAGCGCTCGGAAGACACGGTGCGGGTGCTGCGCGCTTATCACGTCAGGCTGGCGGAGACATCCGATCCCGAGATGCCGCTGCTCGCCGACATCAGAGACTATCTCGAACCGTTCGGCATCGAGGTCGAAACCGCGATCCCGCTTGGATTGATCGGCACATTGGACAGCGCCGTCTACAGCGCCGGCCAGATCCGCGACCGCTTCTCGCCGGATGGCTGGCTGGCGCTGAAGGATCTGTCGAAGACCATCCACAAATTCGCGGAGACGGTCGCTCCGGGCGACGACGCGACGCGGGCGATGACCGTGATGCTGCGAAAGCTTGCGGGCTTCTCGGGGCTGCTGCACGAGAACATGTACCGCTTCACCGGTTGGCGCTTCCTGGAGATCGGCCGCCGACTGGAACGTGGCATCCAGATCGCGCGCACGCTAGCCAGACTGACAAAGGCAGACGCGCCCGACGGCGCACTCGACATAATGCTGGAGATCGGCGACAGCGTCATGACCCACCGCCGGCAATATCCGGTTCAGTCAGGCCGGCGCACGGTTATAGACCTCTTGGCGCTCGATCCGCTCAACCCGCGCTCGATCCTGTTCCAGCTCGAGCGGCTCAAGGCCGAGATCGGCATGCTGCCTTCCGTCGGGGGCGAGGGACATATGTCGCCCGCGGCGAAAGAAATCCTGCAGCTCAACACGGCGCTCGCCGTGATGGAGCCTCAGGACATGACCGCGAAGGTGCTGGACGATCTCGCCATTCAGATCGGCGATCTCTACAACAGTCTCGCCAGGGCCTATTTTGGATAAATGCTCTACGACATCAGGCTCCATCTTCATTACGGCTATGCGGCCGCAGCCGGCGGCGGCAGGCACCAGGTGCGCGTGCTGCCACAGACGATCGCCGGCGTGCAGCGGGTTATCGCCGCCTCGCTGTCGTTCCAGCCGAATCCGGCCGAGCGCGCGGATTTTTCCGATTTCTTCGGCAACAACGTCACTGCGATCGCCGTTCGCGACGCGCATGAGGAGCTCCACGTCAGGATGAGCGCCCGTGTGTCGGTATCGCGGCCGGAAGCCGGCCTCGACGTCTCGCCCGACATTCACGGCTTGAGGGCGGAACTCGACGCGGTGCGTTCGCTGTTCCCCGACGCGCCGCATCACTTCCTCGCCGCCAGCGACCACGCCAGCATCGATCCGGTAATCACGGACTATGCGCGGGAAAGCCTCGCCGGTTCGGCGATCGCCACGGCGGTCGATCTCTGCAATCGGATCCACCGCGATTTCACCTATGACGGCAAGGCAACTACCGTGCAGACGCGCGCCAGCGATGCCTTTGCGCTTCAGCGTGGAGTTTGCCAGGATTTCTCGCACATCATGATCGCCGGGCTGCGCGGGCTTGGCATCCCCGCCGGCTATGTCAGCGGCTTCCTGCGCACGATCCCGCCCAAGGGTAAGCCGAGGCTCGAAGGCGCCGACGCCATGCATGCCTGGGTCAAGGCCTGGTGCGGGCGCGATGCCGGCTGGCAGGAATTCGATCCGACCAACGGCATGCGGGCGAGCAACGACCATATCACGGTGGGATACGGCCGCGACTATTCCGACGTGGCGCCGATTGTCGGCGTCCTGAAAACCACCGGCGAGCAGATCGGCGAGCAGGCGGTCGATGTCATCCCGGTCGCTGCCTGAAGGCGCACGATCGGTGATGCGGCTGCTTCTCAAATCGCGATCCCGCCGCTATCTTGCCGCCGGACCGTGGACCGGCCTGCCGGGCACTTGCGCGGAGTTCAATTGTTGACATCGGTCAGCATCATCATTCCAGCACACAACGCGTCGGCAACCGTTGCAGACACGTTGGCAACCTTGCGCTCGGAAGCCGAGATCATCGGCGAAGTGATACTGGTCGACGATTCCTCGACGGACAACACGGCGGCCGTGGCCGCGGACGCAGCCTCGCGGCTGGCGCTGCCGTTCCGGATCATCCGGTCCAATTGTCGAGACGCGGGCGGCTCCCGCAATCTTGCGCTGGCCGAGGCGCGCTTCCCCTGGATTTACATGATCGACGCCGACGATCTGCATATCGAGGGTGGGTTGCGGACGCTGCTGTCCAAGACCAGGACCAAGCCAGGCGCCGACATGGTGGTCGGCGCCTACCGCCGGCGGACCGATGGCCGGGACCGACAGTTCAAAACGCCGGCCGGCTACATGACTGCCGGGCTCGCCAATGCCTCCGCCTATGTGGAAGGCAGGATACGGTCGATTGCCGTCGGCAGCGCGCTGGTGTCGCGGCATACGGTCGGCGACACGCGCTTCCCGACCGGTCTTGCCTACGACGAGGACACATTGTTCTGGGCGCGGGTTATGAGCAAGGCATCGCTCGCGGTCGTGAGGCAACCGATCATGATCTACTTCGTATCGTCGGACCGTTCGGATGACCGCTTCGCGATAAAGCCTGCGCGACGCTTCCTCGAATGGCGCCTGGCGTTGCGCGAACTCGCCGACTGCGGCATTGCGAAATCGTCGTTGAAAGCGAGGGAAGGGCTTGTGGCGCTCAAGATCGCCCGCGTACACTACGCTCGCGGCGATCTCGAAACGGCGGCAAAATTCCTGGCGGTTGCCGAAGCGGCGCCCAAGGTTTCCACCGACATCTGGCGCTGCATGCGCTACCGGCTCAAAATCGCGGCGCGGCGCCGGTTCCCGGCCCATCGCGTCCAACTGCAAAGTGCCTGATGGCCGACGGGCCGGAACTTGCAGTCGTGGTGATAGGTTTTCGGGCTCCGACCGATCTGGTCGCGGCGGTCAGGTCGGTGCTCGGCCAGAACATCCCGCTCGAGGTGGTGGTCGTGAATTCCGGCGGCGGGAATGCCCAGGCGCTTCTGGCCAATGCCGGACTCGACGTGCCAGTCATCGAGTGCGAAGAAAGGCTCTTTGCCGGGGCCGCGAGAAATCGCGGCATAGCGGCGACGAAAGCTCCTTTCATCGCCTTTCTCGCGGATGATTGCCTGGCATACCCGCGATGGGCAGAGGTCCGGCTGCGCCATCACCGGGAAGGCGTCGCGGCCGTGGCAAGCGCCATCGCCAACAGTCATCCGCGCAATCTGGTCGCGTGCGCGGCCCATCTCGTTACCTATATGCGGCGCCTGCCAGGTCTTCCCGCTCATCAGGCACTTCGCTACGGCGTTTCTTTCGACCGAAAATTGTTCGATCGGTATGGCCTGTTCGACGAACAAATGGCGACGGGAGAAGACACGGAATTCCTGGAAAGGCTGCCAAAGGCGATCGTGCCGCTATGGGAGCCAGCGGTGCTTACCGTCCATCGCAACGAGACACGGCTGATCCGAGTGATTGTCGACCAGTATCTGCGCGGATACCGATATGGGACCTACCTCAAATCCGTTGGGCACCGAAAGCCATTGCGGATTTTCAAAGGGGTGTTTCGGGACCGGCGCAATGTCGGCAAGTTCGCAAAAGAAGGCCTGGCCGAAGAGGATAGACGTTTCGCGATGTTATCGCTGCCGATCGTATGGGCTGCATTGTTCGCAAAATCGCTGGGGGCAGCCGTCGGCGTAACGCATGGCGATAGGACAGGCACGCGGCCATGATCACCATGGAGATGAAGCAGCCGCGCCGGCGGCGCGGTCGATGGCTTTGGTCGCGGCAAAGGATCGTCGCCATTTTCAGCTATCGCTACGATGCGCATCTGGTGCCAGACCTCCTCGCCAATCTCGACGCAATCGTCGATGGCTGGATCGCCTATGACGATCGCTCGGCGGATGCGGTCTTCAGCAATGAACCGCAGAGGCGGCGCGCGCTTATTGCCGCGGCCTATGAGGCCGGTGCCGATTGGCTTCTGGCAATCGATCCGGACGAAAGGCTGGAAGATGCCGTGGCAAGCCGGATAGGCCAACTGACCAGCGGGTCCAGGCGCAATGCCTGGGGATTTCGCCTAAGGGAGATGTATACGCCGGCAAGCTATCGCATCGACGGCGTCTGGGGCCAAAAGATGCAGCACAGGCTTTTCCCCGCTTATCACCCGGATCTGAGCCGGTCGCAAGGGCTGCATGAGGCCTGGTTCCCCGAAGATCTGCGCTTCAAGCTTCGGGACAGCGGCCTTAACCTTTATCATTTGAAGATGATCGAGCCGAAACGGCGCGTGGCACGTCGCGACCTCTACAATCATCTCGATCCGGAGCAACGTTTGCAGCAGATCGGCTACGACTATCTGACGGACGAGTCGGGAGCGGTTCTGGAAGCGATACCGGCCGGGCGAGACTACTTTCCCACCCATGTCGACGACGGCAGGCTTTGGATGGCTGAGGTGTCCGCCGACCGGCGGAGCTGAAGGACGCCCTCTGGGGACGGCGGAACCAGCCGCTGTCGCGCGGCTTATCTACGGACCAGTTCCGTGGAGTTACCATGCTGCAACGAGCACAATCGTCCTTCGGCCGCCTGGCGGGTGGTCTGGAAATACAAGGGAACGGCGCGCAGAGTTCCGCCGAGCGCGCCGCGCTCAGCTATGTCAGCGATGCCGATCCGGGCATCCGGCGCCTGAGAAAAGGCAAGGGATTTTCCTATGTCGGCCCGAACGGGAGTGCGGTCACCGCGGCCACCCTTGACCGTATCAAGGCGATCGTCATTCCGCCCGCGTGGACGGATGTATGGATCTCGCCCGACCCGAACGGCCATATCCAGGCGACCGGCCGGGATCAGCGCGGACGCAAGCAGTACCGCTATCATCCGCAGTGGACCGAGGAACGGGACGGCGTCAAATACTCCAGCCTCGTTGCTTTCGCGCAAAGCCTGCCCTCCTTGAGGCGCCAGGTCGATGCCGACCTGCGCCGTCATGGACTTCCGCTGGAGCGCGTTGTCGCCTCTGTCGTCTGGCTGCTCGACAACACCATGATCCGTGTCGGCAATGCCGCCTATGCCCGCGACAACAAGAGTTTCGGCCTGACCACGCTGCGCGACCGCCATGTCGAAATCACCGGTTCCAGCCTGCGCTTCTCCTTCACGGGCAAGTCCGGCAAGGAATGGAAGCTGAAGCTCGTCGACCAACGCATCGCCAAAATCGTGCGCGGCGCGCAGGACCTGCCTGGCCAGAAGCTGTTTCAGTATCTTGATGACGAGGGAACACGCCGGCCGCTGCGGTCGGAGGACGTCAATCGCTATATTCGCGAGGCATCTGGCCCGGAGTTCAGCTCCAAGCATTTTCGCACCTGGGGCGGCACCATCCATGCGGCATCCCTGTTCGCGCAGGCGGAGTTGCCCGAGAGCATGACCCAGAAAAACCGCGTGATGAACAGTATCGTCGACAAGGTCGCCGAACGACTCGGCAATACGCGAGCCGTCTGCCGCCGGTGCTATATCCATCCGCTCGTCTTCGAGGCGTGGGCCGAAGGGAAGCTGCTCGGCGAAATGGCCGAAGCCAACAAACGAAAGCGCCTTATACCGGGCCTCGACGAGGAGGAGACGCTGGTGCTGAGATGGCTGCAGGCGCGCGAAGCCTGACCACCAGGAGGACAGCGTAAACCCTCGATAGCTCTACAACTTTTTTGTCGACCTTGTGTCGGGAAGGGTCCTACTGTTGCGTCCTTTGATACGGAAAGGACGCACCATGCTCTATGCCATTCTCTGCTACGCCTCCGAAGACGTGGTCTGCTCCTGGAGCAAGGAACAGGACGAGGAGGTCATGGCAAAGCTCCTCAACGTACAGGACAAATACGCCAGGGCAGGCCGGCTGGGGCCGGTGGCGCGCCTGCTGCCGACCACAGCCGCGACGACGCTTCGCAAGGTCAAGGGCGAATCGGTGGTGCTCGACGGCCCGTTCGCCGAGACCAAGGAGCAGTTCCTCGGCTTCTACACGCTCGAATGCAATCACCTGGACGAAGCCGTCGAGTTCGCTCGCGAACTCTCCGAGGTCAATCCGAGCGGTGGTTCCTACGAGATCAGGCCGATCTCGGTCTTCAATCCGACAAAGGTTCCCGCATGACCGAGCTTGCCTGGATCAGCAACGCGATCAGCACCGCCCGTCCGCAGGCGATGGGCGCGCTGCTGCGCTATTTCCGCGACCTCGACGCCGCGGAAGAAGCTTTCCAGGATGCATGCCTGAGGGCGCTGAAGAACTGGCCGAAAAACGGGCCGCCGCGCGATCCGGCGGCCTGGCTGATCTTCGTCGGCCGCAACAGCGGCATCGACGCGGTGCGCAAGCGCGCCAAGCAGGCGCCGATGCCGGAAGAGGACCAGATCTCCGATCTCGAGGATGCCGAAGGCGATATGGCCGAGCGGCTGGACGGCGCGCATTATCGCGACGATATCCTGCGGCTCCTGTTCATCTGCTGCCATCCGGACCTGCCGGCGACGCAGCAGATCGCGGTCGCGCTGCGCATCGTCTCCGGCCTGACCGTCAAGCAGATCGCGCGCGCCTTTCTCGTCGGCGAGAGCGCCATGGAGCAGCGCATCACCCGGGCCAAGGCGCGCATCGCCGATGCCGGCGTGCCGTTCGAGACGCCAGGCGCGGTCGAGCGTTCCGAGCGCTTGGCGGCGGTCGCGGCCATGATCTATCTGATCTTCAACGAGGGCTATTCGACCAATGGCGGCGAGGCGCCGGCCCGCGCGCCGCTTTGCGAGGAGGCGATCCGGCTCGCCCGGCTGCTGCTCAGGCTGTTTCAGCAGGAACCGGAGATCATGGGGCTGACGGCGCTGCTGCTTCTCCAGCATGCACGCGCGCCGGCGCGCTTCGACGCGCATGGCGAGATCGTGCTGCTCGAGGATCAGGACCGGTCGCTCTGGAGCCGCAAGATGATCGACGAGGGCCTGGCGCTGGTCGACAAGGCGCTGCGTCATCGCAAGCCTGGCCCATACCAGGTGCAAGCGGCGATCGCGGCATTGCATGCGCGGGCGGCAACACCCGAGGATACGGACTGGACCGAGATCGACCTGCTCTACGGCTTGCTCGAGCAGATGCAGCCGTCGCCGGTAGTGACGCTGAACCGCGCGGTTGCGGTGAGCAAGGTGCGCGGCCCCGAAGCGGCGCTGGCGATGATCGAGCCGCTAGAGGATCGGCTGGCAGGCTATTTCCACTTCTTCGGCCTGAAGGGCGGCCTGCTGATGCAGCTCGGCCGTGGCGAGGAGGCGCGCGTGACCTTCGACCGCGCGATCGCTTTAGCCAACACCGCCGCCGAAGCCGCTCATATCCGCATGCATATCGACCGGCTGATCAAGGAAAGCACCGAGAAGTCGCAGGCCAAGAAGGCGCGCTGATCCCATTTTCACTGCTGGCCCAATTTTGCGCGCCGGGGTTGGACCATCCCGGGGTGGCGATTTTTCCCTGAAACGAGTAATGCCACGCCATGAAAGCGCCGTCGTGCCTGAGGGCGCCGACAAGACGTGGCGCAAGGCTTCGACGCTCGCCATATCCAAGGCGAGATCTGAAAAGGAACCAACATGACGATTGCGAAGGAAACGGCCTCACTTCTGGAGAAACTTGGCGTCGCCAAGGATGCACTTTCCGGTGGCGACCTCATCGTGCGCAGCCCGGTGACGGGCGAGCAGATCGCGGCACTGAAGTCGATCTCGGCGGTCGATGCCGGCAAGGCTATCGATGCCGCGCACAAGGCCTTCCACGCCTGGCGGCTGGTGCCGGGGCCGAAGCGGGGCGAGCTGGTGCGCCTGCTCGGCGAGGAGTTGCGTGCTCACAAGGCGGAGCTCGGCCGGCTGGTGTCGATCGAGGTCGGCAAGATCCCGTCCGAGGGTCTTGGTGAAGTGCAGGAGATGATCGACATCTGCGATTTCGCAGTCGGTCTTTCGCGCCAGCTCTACGGCCTGACCATCGCCACCGAGCGCCCTGGACACCGCATGATGGAAACCTGGCATCCGCTCGGCGTCGTCGGCGTGATCTCGGCCTTCAACTTCCCCGTCGCGGTGTGGTCGTGGAACGCGGCACTTGCACTCGTGTGCGGTGACGCGGTGGTGTGGAAGCCGTCGGAAAAGACGCCGCTGACGGCGTTTGCCTGCGGGGCGATCTTCGAGCGCGCCGCCAGGCGTTTCGGCGCCGATGCGCCGGAAGGCCTGCTCCAGGTGCTGATCGGCGACCGCGCCGTCGGCGAGGTGCTGGTCGACCATCCGAAGGTGCCGCTGGTCTCGGCCACGGGCTCGACCCGCATGGGCCGCGAGGTCGGTCCGCGGCTGGCCAAGCGTTTTGCACGCGCGGTGCTCGAGCTCGGCGGCAACAATGCCGGCATCGTCTGCCCGAGCGCCGATCTCGACATGGCGCTGCGCGCCATTGCGTTCGGCGCCATGGGCACCGCCGGCCAGCGCTGCACGACGCTCAGGCGTTTGTTCGTGCACGAGAGCGTCTATGACGCGCTGCTGCCGCGCCTGAAGAAGGCCTATCAGAGCGTTTCGGTCGGCAATCCGCTGGAGACCTCGGCGCTGGTCGGTCCGCTGATCGACAAGGCCGCCTTCGACAATATGCAGAAGGCGTTGAACGAAGCGGAAGCGCATGGCGGCAAGGTGACCGGCGGCACGCGGTTCGAGAACGGCCATCCCGAGGCCTACTATGTGCATCCGGCGCTCGTCGAAATGCCGAAGCAGGTTTCGCCGGTGACGGAAGAGACCTTCGCGCCGATCCTCTATGTGATGAAATATGCCGATTTCGACGAGGCGCTCGACCTGCACAATGCGGTCGGCGCAGGCCTGTCATCCTCGATCTTTACCCGTGACCTGCAGGAATCGGAGCGCTTTCTCGGCGTCGACGGTTCGGACTGCGGCATCGCCAATGTCAATATCGGCACGTCGGGCGCCGAGATCGGCGGCGCATTCGGCGGCGAGAAGGAAACCGGCGGCGGCCGGGAGAGCGGCTCGGACGCCTGGAAGGCCTATATGCGGCGCGCCACCAACACGGTGAACTTCTCCAAGGCCCTGCCCTTGGCGCAAGGCGTGTCGTTCGACATCGACTGAGGACATAGAGCGGTTCACCGTTCCACGGAAACGGCAAACCGCCCTATCTCTTTGATTTGACAATTCCGGACGGAAGACCGTTTCACACTATCCTGGAATTGCTCTGAGCGCCGCGTCATGGTCGAAGCGGCTCAACGGCGCGTCTCTTTGCGCGCCGTCACGGCAAGCTCGGAGCAGGCGCCGCGGCGCTCAGCCTTCGCTCGCGCCGGAAAAACTCGCCTCGAAGGCTGCGTCGACGATGGCGAGCTTGGCTGCCTGGACGGCCATGTATTCGTCGAAGAACTGCCGCGACACCCACATGACGGAATGTCCGCGCTGGCCGACCCAGCCGATGCTGCCGAGCGCCTCGGCGTCGCGGAGCTTGCGCGCCAGATGCGTGCGCGACAGCTTCAGCCAATGCGCAAATTCGCTGATCGAGATGACGCCGGTCGGAATCTTCTCGAGGCTGGCGTCCTCCGGATCGATACCCGACATCAGCCAGTCCATGACGATGCCGCCGTTGTTGAGCCAGATGAACAACGAGAAGGTTTGCTGGGGTTCCCGCACCGGAATGGATGCGAGCAATCCGTCGCAGATCAATGGCTGCAGCTTGGCCAGCATATCGGGGTGTCCGAGGAAAGTCGTCAGCCGGGCTCCGCCATCGATGCGGTCGAGCGTTCGCAAATGGGCATGGATCCAGCCGGTAAAGGTCTCGATGGTGGCCGCGGTCACCCGCAACGGATGAGCCCGGCCATCGCCACGCGACGAAATATATTCGGCGACGTTGTAACGGAGCATTTCCTTGACGAACGCTTCGGCGGTGTTGCGGCTGGCGACTGAATTGCGGCGCACGACCTCGATGAAACGCGCTACGGTCATTTCGGTGCGACGGTCATCGGGGTCGCGCCTGAAATGCAGCGCAAGTCCGACATGGCCGAGCAGCCAGCGCTGCTGAGTGGCAAAAACGGCGGCAAGGCGCGGGCTGGTTTCGTAGATATGGATGAGCGCGCGCGACTGCTCCTTGACACCGCGCAGAGCTGCCGGATGACTGGCGATTTCTTCGGCGCTCAGGGGCATTTCCTCGGGCACTCCATTCAATTCGAAGCAACGACCAAAGAAGATTCCCCGCCTTCCACGGTCGTGTCCAGTTACCCATTGGAACAACAGCTGATGTTTCGGCGCGTTCTTGCTAACCCTTTGCATCGATTCGAAAAACCCGGATAATAATTCGCTCGACGGTCCAGCGTTCAATGGGCGGCCTCTTCGCCGAATCGGCGAAGGAGCATCGACGCTTGGGCTTCGTGAGTGGACAGGTCGGCAACGTCCAAAACCGGTCTTTGCAACCTGCTGGCGGCGACCTATCCTGGAGGCTTGAAATCCGTTGCCTCTAGGCCGCCGCCGAGTGAAGCCATGCCGAGAACGATCCGGACGCTGACCGCCAGCGAGGTCGAAACGCTCGTCGAGTGGGCGGCGAGGGAGGGATGGAATCCGGGCATCGACGATGCCGCCGCGCTCAGGGCTGCCGATCCTGAAGGGTTCATCGGCGCCTTCGTCGGCGGCGAGATGGTGGCCGGCATCTCGGCCGTCGCCTATGGCGCGGAGTTCGGTTTCATCGGCCTCTATATCTGCCGGCCCGATCGGCGCGGCGAAGGCCATGGCAAGGCGGTCTGGGATGCCGGCATGGCTCGGCTCGGCGACCGCATTGTCGGCCTCGACGGCGTGGCCGAGCAGCGGGCCAACTACCAGCACAAAGGCTTCGTGCCGGCTTATGAGACCGTCCGCTTCAGCGGTCGTCCGGCCGGACTGACCGGCGGTCGCGATATCCGGTCCGTTGCCGCCGCCGAGACAGCCGAGATCCTGGCCTATGACCGCCAGTGCTTCCCTGCGCCTCGGGAGGCCTTCGTGCGGGAATGGCTGCAGCCGCCCCGGATCGCGATGATGTCCACTGGCTCTGCTGGGCATGCCGGCTACGGCGTGGCGCGCCGATGTCGCGAAGGTTCCAAGGTCGGTCCGCTGTTCGCGGACGACATGGATACAGCCCTGGCTTTGATGGCGGAACTGGCGGGCAGGACGGCAGGCGAGGCGCTGCATATCGACGTGCCGGCTACCCAGATCGGCTTCACCGCCGTGCTTCAGGCTGTCGGCATGGTCCCCGGTTTCGCGACGACCCGCATGTATCGGGGCGGCAAACCAGGTAATGCGCCGTCGAAGGTTTTCGGCATCACGACGCTGGAGTTGGGGTGATCGCGAAGCGGATGGCTTCGGTCGTGTGATCATTGATTGTCCGGCCTGGCGCATGCGAGATGTCTCTTCGACGTGGTTCGGATGCCCGGACTGTGTCTCGCCGCAACGATCATCGCACAGTGCGGAGGTTATCGAATGGCTGCAAGAACCGTGCTGATCGCGGGCGGCGCCGGGGGAATGGGTCTTGCGACGGGACTGCGCCTGGCGGCCGACGGCGAGCGGATCGTGCTCGCCGACCTTCCCGGCGCGAAACTCGACGAGGCCGTGTCAAAGATTGCCGCGACCGGTGCGAACGCGATCGGTCTGCCGCTCGATATCCGTTCCGTCGCTGCCTGCCGAGAGGTTGTGGATAAGGCACGCGAATGGGGAGGCGGCCTGGACATTCTCGTCAACGCCGCCGGCGTCTGGCTCGAGGGAGCGGCAAGCGAGGTCCGCGAAGAGCAATGGGACCTGGTGCTGGACGTCAATCTCAAAGGCGCCTTCTTCCTGATCTCGGCCGCCATTCCGCACCTGTCGGCGGTGCAGGGCGTTATCATCAACATCGCCTCCGACGCGGGCATCGTCGGCAACAACGGCGCGGCGGTCTATTGCGCCTCCAAAGGCGGGCTGGTGCTGCTGACCAAGGCTCTCGCCCTGGAGCTTGCGCCGCACGGCATCAGGGTCAACGCCGTCTGTCCTGGCGACACGGCGACGCCGATGATCGAGTATCAGGCAAGGACCTATGGCGGAGATGACCCGGACGGCTACAAGCGCCGGCTCCTTGGGCACTACCCGCAAGGGGAAAGAGCACGGTTCATCGGCGTGGAAGAGATCGCCTCCTTCATCCATTATCTTTGCCAGCCCGGCGCGGCGCCGATCACCGGGGCCGCGCTTTCGATCGATTTCGGCATCAGCGCCGGCTACTGACTCGCGGCATCGGCGTCATCGCCTGGGAGGCTTCATGACCATGTTTCGCAAATCCCGCACGGCGCTGGTGACCGGCGCGGGCGC
Organism: Mesorhizobium sp. M1A.F.Ca.IN.022.06.1.1; assembly: GCF_003952605.1. Taxonomy (NCBI): domain Bacteria; kingdom Pseudomonadati; phylum Pseudomonadota; class Alphaproteobacteria; order Hyphomicrobiales; family Phyllobacteriaceae; genus Mesorhizobium; species Mesorhizobium sp. M1A.F.Ca.IN.022.06.1.1. The sequence continues at coordinate 4,313,164 of NZ_CP034455.1, forward strand.
CGCCGACGGCACCGGCGCCGCGGTGGCGCGTGCGCTCGGAGACGCCGGGCTTGCGGTCGCGATCACCGCCTCGTCGCATCGCGTCGAGCAGCGCGCTGAAGAGCTGCGGGCGGAGGGGCTCGACGTTCGTGCGGTGGTGGCCGATCTGACGCGTGCAGCGGATGTCGAGCGGCTCTGCTCGGAGGTCGGCGAAATCGATATCCTCGTCAACAATGCCGGGATGGGAACAGTCGCCCAGCCGGCGCTGCAGCGGCGATTTCTCGATCTCAGCGAGAGCGACTGGGACCGCGGCATCGATGTCAGCCTGAAGACCACATTCCTTGCCACACGCGCATTTCTGGCCGGCATGGTCCGACGCGGTCATGGACGCGTGGTGAACATGGCCTCGGTCACCGGCCCTTACGTCTCCAACGAAGGCGAGGCCGCTTATTCCGCCGCCAAGGCAGGCATGGTCGGGCTGACGCATGCGCTTGCGCTGGAGGTCGGCCGCAGCGGCGTCACCGTTAACGCCGTGGCGCCGGGCTGGATCGCGACGGGCGCCTCGACGCCGGAAGAGCTCCTCGCGGCGCAAAACACGCCGCTTGGACGCGCCGGCACTCCGGAGGAGGTCGCTGCGGCTGTGCTGTTCCTGGCGTCCGACGGCGCCAGCTATGTCAACGGGGCCGTCCTCGTCGTGGATGGCGGCAACATCCTTCAGGAGCGCAAGGGCTGACCGCGAAGGTCAACTAACGGCCGCCGCTATCGGCCGTTACTTGTTCGTGTCGGCAATCGCGTCCGGCACCACCACCAGCTTGCCGACGAAGTCCTTGGCCATGAAGTCGGTCTGGGCGCGGTGGAAGTCCGACAGCTTGTAGACGCCGCCGACCAGCGGGCGGATCTTCTTCTCCTCGATGTAGCGCACGATGCGGCGGAAATCGGCCCTGGTGCCCTGGCTCGAGCCGTGCAGCTGAAGCTGCTTGAGATACATGGTGCGCAGGTCCAACTGCACCACCGGCCCCGCGATGGCGCCTGCGGTGGTGTAGCGTCCCTCGGGCCGCAGGATGCGCAGCAGATCATTGAAGATGGCGCCGCCGACAAGATCGGCGACCACGTCGATGGGTTGGCCAGCGGTCGCTTCGTTGACGGCGGCAGGCAGGTCGGCCACGCCGCGCGTGATCACTTTCTCGGCGCCGATGTCGAGCACCGCTTGCTCCTTGCCCTTGCCGACCACGGCATAGGGAATGGCGCCCCGCGCCCGCGCCAGCTGCACGATGCCGGAGCCGACACCGCCGGAGGCGCCGGTGACCAGCACCCGTTCGCCGGCCTTCAAGCCTGCACGTTCCAGCATCTGCTCGCCGGTGAGATAGGCGCAGCAGAAGGTGGCGAGCTCGACATCGCTCAAATCGGTATTGACGACATGCGCGTTCTCGGCCGGCAGCGCCTGGTATTCGGCATAGCCGCCGTCACGGCCGTGGCCCATATAGTCGATGTCGGCAAGCGAATCGTCGTCACGGTTGTAGATGGAGAAGTCGACCATGACGCGTTCGCCGATGCGCTCGGCGGGTACGCCGTCACCGACGGCGACGATGGTGCCGACCGTATCGGTGCCCTGGATGCGAGGAAAGGTCAGCGTGTTGCCTTGCCGGCGCCAGGTCGATACCGCGGCCGCATCTTCTTCCGTGCCATAGGCGCCCTGGCGCACCCACACGTCGGTGTTGTTCATGCCGCAGGCGCTGACCTTGACCAGCACCTCGCCGGCAGCCGGCGACGGCACCTTCACATCGGTGCGGTAGACGAGTTTTTCCAGGCCGCCGTGGCCGGTGAGCTGCACGGCGGCCATCGTGGCCGGGACGGTTCTGGTCATGGCAATCATGTCAATCTGTTCCTTTGCCTTCGCGCAATTCCCCACGGAAAACCGTTTCACACCTTTCTTGGATTGCCTCAGAGGCTGGCAAACACGCTGTTCACGGCGTCGGCGGTCTTGGCGACGATGGTGTCGGCCTCCTCGCGCGTCAGGCAAAGCGGCGGCGCGAAGCCGAGGATGTCGCCCTGCGGCATGGCGCGGGCGATGACGCCGCTTGCCGCGAGCGCCGTGGCGATCTGCGGGCCCACTTTGAGCGCCGGATCGAAGAAGACGCGATCGTCGCGATCCCTGACGAACTCGACCGCAGCCAGCATGCCGTCGCCGCGGACCTCGCCGACGTTTCTGTGGTCGCCGACGGCCTTGGTTAGCTCGGCGCGGAAATAAGCGCCGGTCTCGCCGGCATTCCTCACCAGATCCATCTCGTCGATCAGTTCGAGATTGGCGACGCCCGCGGCGACGCAGATGGGATGCGCCGAATAGGTCCAGCCGTGGCCCAGCGAGCCCAGCTTGTCGGAACCCCTGACCAGCACCTGCCAGACCTTGTCGGAGACGATGACGCCGGAAAGCGGCGCATAGGCAGACGTCAGGCCCTTCGCGATGGTGATCAGGTCCGGCTTGATGCCGTAATGGTCGGAGCCGAACATGGTGCCGAGACGGCCGAAGCCGGTCACCACCTCGTCGGCGACAAGCAGCACGTCGTATTTGTTCAGCACTGCCTGGATCTTTTCCCAATAGCCGGCGGGCGGCGGCACGATGCCGCCGGTGCCGAGGATCGGCTCGCCGATAAAGGCCGCGACGGTGTCCGGGCCCTCGGCAAGGATCATCTCCTCGAGCTTGTCGGCGCAATATTGCGAAAACTGCTCCTCGCTCATCGAGCGGTCGGCGCGGCGGAAATAATAGGGGGCCTCGGTGTGCATGATCGGCGCGCGCGGCAGGTCGAAGGCGTTGTGGAACAGCTCGAGCCCGGTCAGCGATCCTGTCATGACGCCGGAGCCGTGGTAGCCGCGCCAGCGCGAGATGATCTTCTTCTTCTCCGGCCGACCGAGAACGTTGTTGTAATACCAGATCAGCTTGATGTTGGTCTCGTTGGCGTCGGAGCCGGAGAGGCCGAAATAGACCCTCGACATGCCCTTCGGCGCGCGGTCGATGATCATCTTGGCGAGCGTAATCGAGGCCTCGGTGCCGTGCCCGACATAGGCGTGATAATAAGCGAGGTTCTTGGCCTGCTCGGCAATGGCATCGGCGATCTTGTGGCGGCCATAGCCGACATTGACGCAATAGAGGCCGGCAAAGGCATCGATGCTCTTCTTGCCGGTGTTGTCCCAGACGGTGACGCCTTCGCCGCCGGCCATGATGCGTGCCGGGGACTCGCCCCGCGCATGCGTGCCCATATGCGTCGAGGGATGGAAGAAGTGGTCGCGATCCCAGGCCGAAAGTTCGTTGGACTGTTCGAGCATCTTTTTTCTCCTTGCAGGGAATTCTTCCGGCGTGCGCTAGGCGACGTCCAGACAAAGGTATTTCAGATCGGTGAAGGCTTCGAGGCCATGGCGCGAGCCTTCGCGGCCGATGCCGGACTGCTTGACTCCGCCGAACGGGATCGGCGCGCCGGTGATCTTCACCCGGTTGATCGCGACCATACCGTATTCAAGCGCGCGACCCATGCGCGCCTGGCGCGCGCCGTTCTCGGTCACGACATAGGCGACAAGGCCATATTCGGTAGCATTGGCGCGGGCGACGACTTCCGCTTCCTCGTCGAACGGGGTGACGGCGGCGACCGGGCCGAAGGTTTCCTCATGCATGATCAGCGCCTCGTCCGGCACATCGACGAGCAGCGTTGGCTGATAGAACAGCGGCCCGGCCGCATGGCGCTTGCCGCCGATGAGGCAGCGCGCGCCGCGAGCCAGCGCGTCTGCGACCTGCTCCTCCACCTTCTTGACGGCGCGCTCATGCATCAGCGGGCCGATATCGGCGTCGGGTGAAAGCCCGTTGCCGGTGCGCAGACGCTCGATGCGACGGGCGAGGGCGGCGCAGAAGCGGTCATAGATCTGGCGCTGCACATAGATGCGGTTGGCGGCAAGACAATCCTGGCCGGAGGTGGCGAATTTGGCGTCGAGGGCGATCGTCACCGCCTTTTCGATATCGGCATCACCGAAGACGATCAGCGGCGCATGGCCGCCGAGCTCCATGACCAGTCGCTTCATCGTCGGCGCGCTCTGCGCGGCAATCAGCCGGCCGACGTCGGTCGAACCGGTGAAGCTCATGGCGCGCACCCGGGCGTCAGCGCACATCGCGCCGACGATGGTGCGCGCATCCCCGGTGACAACGTTGAAGACGCCGGCGGGCAGGCCGGCACGCTCGCCGAGCTCGGCCAGCGCCAGCGCCGAAAGCGGCGTTTCCGAGGACGGATGCGCCACCACGGTGCAGCCGGCGGCAAGCGCCGCAGCGGCCTTGCGGGTGAGCATGGCCGACGGAAAGTTCCATGGGGTGACGACGCCGACGACGCCGAGCGGCTCGCGGCGAACGGTCATCTGAGCATTCGGCAAATGGCTGGTGACGCTTTCGGCATTGAGGCGCTTTGCTTCCTCGGCATACCACTCGAGGAAGGAGGCGGCGTAGTCGATCTCGCCCAGCGATTCCTTTAGCGGCTTGCCCTGTTCAAGCGTCATCAGCAGCGCCAGGTCGTCCTTGGCGGCGACGATCAGCTCGAACCATTTTCGCAAGATTCCGGAGCGCTCCTGCGGCAGCGCGGAGCGCCAGGCCGGCAGGGCACGCGCTGCCGCGTCGACAGCCTCCGCCGTTTGGCTTGCGCCGAGGGCGGCAACGAAGGCGACTGTAGCGCCGGTGGCCGGATCGGTGACTGCGAAGCTCGCAGCCGAGTCGCCGGCGGTCCAATGGCCCCCGATATAGCCGAGATCGCGCAGCAGCCGGCGATCGGCGAGACGATCCAGTGCTTCGTGGCGGTGTGGGCGTGCAAAATGCGCGGACATCGTTTGTCTCCCGGTGCCAAGGCGATGCGGAGAGATTAGCCGCGCGACCGAGACAGAGAGGCTTTTTCGTCAGCCGCCAGGAGAGAGATTGTCTCTCATCCCCCGCCGGGCCAGACGATCTCTCCGGCTTCAGCCTGGCAACAGGTCGGCGACAGGCACCACGGACTCCTCCTTCACCGTCTTGGTGACGATGTAGGTGAAGTAGCGGTCGATGCCAATCTCGCGTTCCAGCAGGGCGTCGACCAGCCGCTGATAGGCGTCGATGTCCCGCGCCATCACTTTCACCACATAGTCGACGCCGCCGCCGACCGACCAGCAGGCGACGATCTCGGGCACGTCGCGGATGACCCGCTCGAAACGGTCGAAATCGGCTTGCCGGTGGCTGGCCAATGTCACCTCCATCAGCACGGTCGCCACCGGCGCGATCGCGCGCATGGCGATTGCGGCGTGGTAGCCGGCGACGATGCCGGCCTTTTCCAGCTTGCGCAGCCGCATCCAGCAAGGCGTCGGCGACAGGCCGACCTTCTCGGCCAGCGCCAGCTTGGTGATGCGCCCGTCGCGCTGGATGGCGTCGAGGATCTTGAGGTCGATCGGATCGAGTTTCGCTGCCGCCATGCCGGCCCCGCTTTTTGTTCCGGACACCATGACGATGCATTATTTCGATTGTCAATTGCACTGATTTCGATCTCTAATAAAGTCATGACATTATGGCAGCCAGATCCTGCGCTCATCCGCCGCCCGGCCTACCTCTCGCTGGCCGATCAGTTCGCGCGCGCCATCCATGACGGAAAGCTCGCCAATGGCGCGCGACTGCCGACGCACCGGCGGCTTGCCGACGACCTGAAACTTTCGGTCCAGACGGTCAGCCGCGCCTATGAGGAACTGATCCGCCGCGGTCTGATTGCCGGCGAGGTCGGCCGCGGCAGCTTCGTGCAGACGCAGCGCCGGGAGCCGGAGCCGCCCTACCTTCCGGAACGGTTGGGCGAGGTCATCGACCTCTCGATCCTGAAGCCGGTCTGCGAGCCGATGCATCTGGAGAAGCTGAAGCAGGCGTTGGGGTGGCTGGCCGAGAACCTGCCGTCGAGTTCGGCGCTGTCGTTCCGGCCGAACATGGTGTTCCCGCGTCATCGCACGGTGGCGGTCGAATGGCTGAAGCTCTGCGGCCTCGACGCCTCACCGCAGAACATCAGCCTCACCAACGGCGCCACCGCCGGCATGACGGTAGCGCTGATGAGCGTCGCACCGCCCGGTTCGACGGTCGCCACCGAGGCGATCGGCCACCACACGCTGGTGCCGCTCGCCCGCTATCTCGGCTTCAACCTCGAGGGCCTGCCGATCGACGGCAACGGCCTGGTCCCGGAAGCGTTGGACGAGGCCTGCCGTCTCTCCGGCATTCGCGCTGTTTTCGTCCAGCCATCGGTCATCAACCCGACGGCGAGCTTGATGGACGACAGCCGGCGCGAGCAGATCGCCGCGGTCGCGCGCAAACATGACATCGCCATCATCGAGAACGACGTGCTCGGGCCGCTCGTCGAAGGCCGGCCTCCGGCGGTTGCCGCCTTCGCGCCCGAGCGGACGCTCTACGTCACCTCCTTCACCAAGATCACCGTGCCCGGCCTGCGCATCGGCTATCTCGCCGTGCCCGACCGCTATGTCGCGGCCGTCGCCAACCGCCATCTCGTCTCGAACTGGATGGCGACGCCGATGGTGGCGGAAATCGCGACGCGGTGGGTGAATGACGGCACGGCTTTTGAGTTGGTCAACTGGCAACGCGGGGCGTTGAGACGCCGGCAGGAAATCGCAGCCGAAATGCTGGCCGGCGTCGACTATCGCTCCCATCGCGAAGGGCTGCATCTGTGGCTCGAATTGCCGGGCGACCGCGCCGAGGAGAGCTTCGTTGCGCAGGCGCGCCTGCGCGGCGTGGCGATTGCCCCGGGCACGTCGTTCCGCATCGCCGACACGCCGTGGCATCCGGCCGTGCGCATCTCGCTCGGCTCGACCACCGAAGGGGAACTGCGCTCGGGCTTGAGCGTTGTCGCCAAGCTCCTGCTGGGCGATCCGGAGCATCTTCTGCTCGCCATCTGATGCAAAAGCGGATCGCCAATTGCCCTGAAATTGTGCAGCGCTCGAAAAATTGTCATGATATTATTTTCCTAATTGACATGATTTAGCGCGTTTCGCATCGTTAGGAGCATAGGCCGCTTCAGAACGGGGAAATGGATTGCCCGCGCCCATCATCAAGGTCGACGCCATTTCGAAGAGCTTCGGCGCCTTCAAGGTGCTGGACGGCCTGTCGATGCAGGTCATGCCAGGCGAGAAGCTGGCGCTGATCGGCCCATCCGGATCGGGCAAGACGACGATCCTGCGCATCCTGATGACGCTGGAAAAGATCGACGGCGGCCATATCCAGATCGACGGCGAGCAGCTCTATCACATGGAGCGCAACGGCCAGCTGGTGCCGGCCGACGAGCGGCACCTGGCCAAGATGCGCCAGAAGATCGGCATGGTCTTCCAGCTCTTCAATCTTTTCCCGCACAAATGCGTCATGGACAATGTCACGCTGGCGCCGATGCTGACCAAGGGCGTGGCGCGAGCCGCCGCCGAAAAACGGGCGATGGAACTGCTCGACATGGTGGGCCTCGCCGATAAGGCGAAGAGCATGCCGGCACAGCTTTCCGGCGGCCAGAAGCAGCGCGTCGCGATCGCCCGCGCGCTGGCGCTGTCGCCAAAGATCATGCTGTTCGACGAGGTCACCTCGGCGCTCGACCCCGAGCTGGTCGAGGAGGTGCTCAATGTCATGCGCAAGCTCGCCGCCGAAACCGACATGACGATGTTGCTCGTCACTCATGAGATGGGCTTTGCCCACGACTTCGCCGATCGCGTGCTGTTCTTCGATCGCGGCAGGATCGTCGAGGAAGGCAAGCCCGATGAGATTTTCCGCCATCCCAAGCAGGAACGCACGCAGGGCTTCCTGAAGAAGATCATCGCGGCCGGACATCGCGTCTGACCGTCATGCCAGGGCGGCGAAGCCGTCCCGAAAGCCAGAAACGGGTGGCAAGGACGCCATCCGAACCGAGCGAACCAAGAAGAGAAACAAGGAGTTGGGAACGATGAAGAAACTTGGCATCCTGGCTGGCGTCGCCGGTCTCGCCGTAAGCACCATGCTGCTCGCCTCCGGCGCGCGTTCAGCAGACGACGCAAAGCTCGAGCAGCTCAAGCAGCAGGGCTTTGCCCGCGTCGCCATTGCCAACGAGCCGCCTTACACGGCGGTCGCCGCGGACGGCAAGGTCTCGGGCGCTGCACCCGACGTAGCGCGCGAGATCTTCAAGCGCCTCGGCGTCAACGATATCGTCGCCTCCATCTCCGAATACGGCGCCATGATCCCCGGCCTGCAGGCCGGCCGCTTCGACGTCGTCACCGCCGGCCTGTTCATGAAGCCCGAGCGCTGCGCGGCGGTCGCCTATTCCGAGCCGGTGCTCTGCGATGCGGAAGCGATGCTGGTGAAGAAGGGCAACCCGAAGGGTTTCAAGAGCTATGAGGACGTCGCCAAGGACACGTCGGCCACTATCGGCGCGCCGGGCGGCGGCACCGAGGAGAAGCTGGCGCTCAATGCCGGCGTGCCGCGCGACCGCGTCATCGTCGTGCCGGACGGCCAGAGCGGTCTGAAGATGGTGCAGGACGGCCGCATCGACGCCTATTCGCTGCCCGTTCTGTCGATCAACGACCTCATCAAGAAGGCCAATGATCCGAACCTCGAAGTGATCGCGCCGGTGCAGGGCGCGCCGGTCTATTGCGACGGCGCCGCCTTCAAGAAGGGCGACGAGGCGCTGCGCGATGCCTATGACGTCGAGCTCGCCAAGATGAAGAAATCCGGCGAGTTCGCCAAGATCATCGAGCCTTACGGCTTCTCGGCCAAGGCGGCGATGTCGACGACGCGCGAGAAGCTCTGCGCGGCGAAGTAATCTCCCTTTTTCCCGCCTGCGGCGAGAAGGTGGCTCGAAGAGCCGGATGAAGGGCGGCGCGCCAGCATTTCAAGGTCAGCGCTGCTCCTCATCTGCCTGCCGGCATCTTCTCCCCGTGAACGGGGAGAAGGGGCTGTCGCAGCCATCTCGAAATAACTGAAAACGTTAGGAAAATTCGAAACTCAATGACCCAGTGGTCCGGCTATCTCGGCCTGATATTGCAGGGAGCGCTTGTCACCATCGAGCTGACGCTGATGGGGTCGGTGCTTGCGCTCGTCATGGCCTTTCTCGCCGGCATGGGACGCGTGTCGCGCTTCTTCATCGTGCGCGCGATCGCCACGACCTACATCGAGTTCTTCCGCGGCACCTCCATCTTCGTGCAGCTGTTCTGGGCCTATTTCGTGCTGCCCTTCGCCGGTCTGTCTCTGACGCCTTTACAAGCCGGCGTGCTGGCGCTGGGGCTCAATGTCGGGGCTTATGCGGCGGAAGTTGTGCGCGGCGCCATCCTGGCGATCGGCCGTGAGCAATATGAGGCCTGCACGGCACTCAATCTCGGCCGCTGGCAAGGCATGCGCCACGTCATCCTGCCGCAGGCGCTGCTCATCATGCTGCCAACCTTCGGCAACAATGCGATCGAGCTGCTCAAGGCGACTTCGGTGGTATCGCTGATCTCGCTTGCCGATCTCACCTTCCAGGCGCAAGTGGTGCGCTCGCAGACGGGCAGCACGCTAATGCCCTTCCTCTCAGTTCTCGTCATCTATTTCGCGCTCGCGCTGATCATCTCCTGGGGCGTGCGCTCGCTGGAGCGCCGCATGGCGCGCGGTCTCGACGGAGTGCGTGTCTGATGGAATGGGCCCGCTAATGGAATGGGATTGGAACTTTGTCTGGGAGATCATGCCGACCCTGATCCAGGGGGTGAAGATCACGATCCTGGCGACCGTGCTCGGCTCGATCCTGGCCGGGATCGTCGGTCTGGCGATCGCGCTGGCGCGGCGCTCGCCTAACCGCACGGTGTCGCGCAGCGTCGGCTGGTTCGCCGAATTCATCCGCGGCACGCCGCTTCTGGTGCAGCTCTATTTCATCTTCTACGTCCTGCCCGATATCGGCATCCTGCTGCCGCCCTTGGTGGCGGGCGTCATCGGGCTTGGACTGCACTACGGCACCTATACGGCCGAGGTCTATCGCGCCGGCATCGACAATGTGCCGCGCGGCCAGTGGGAGGCTGCCAAGGCCTGCAATCTTAACGGCCGCCACACCTGGACGCATGTCATCCTGCCGCAGGCGATCCCGCCGATGATCCCGGCCTTGGCCAACTACTTCATCGCCATGTTCAAGGAGACGCCGCTGCTTTCGGCGATCACCGTGCTGGAGCTGATGAACCAAGCCAAGAGCGTCGCCAATACCTATTACCGCTACATCGAGCCGATGACGCTGGTTGGCGCCTTCTTCCTCGTCATCAGCCTCTGCTCCGTCGTGCTGTTGCGCTGGCTGGAGCGTCGTTACGGCAGGATCGAGAGATGAAAGTCATGAAACTGTTGCCCGAAATCGAGCTGGCATCGACCCGGCCCGCACTCGATGCGCGTCCGCTCGAAAAGCGCGTCGGGCTGATTGCTTTGGCCACCGATCATACCAGCGAGGTCGACTTCCGCCGCATGGTGGCGAGCGAGCGGATCGGCGTCTACGTCGCGCGCATCCCCTACGCCAATCCGACGACGCCGGACAATCTGCGCAAGATGCAGCCCTCGCTTTCGGCGGGCGCGGCACTGATCCTGCCGGACGAGACGCTCGATGCCGTCTGCTATTCCTGCACGTCTGCTTCCGTGGTGATCGGCGACGCCGAGATCGAGCAGGCGATCCAGGCGGCCAAGCCGAATGTTCCCGTGGTCACGCCGCCCATGGCCGGCGTGCGCGGCCTCAACGCTTTTGGCGTGAAGCGGATCAGCATTCTCACCCCTTACACTGTCGAGACCAGCCGGCCGATGGCCGCCTATTTCGCCGCGCACGGCTTCGACATCGAGAGCGTCACCTGCCTCGGCTTCGAGGACGATCGGGAGATGGCACGCATCGAGCCTACCTCGCTCGTCGATCTGGCGCGCAAGGCGACGCATGCGCAGGCGGATGCGCTGTTCGTTTCATGCACCGCGCTACGCGCGGCGCTCGCCGTTCCAGGCATGGAGGAGGCAATCGGCCGCCCGGTCGTCACCAGCAACCAGGCGAGCGCCTGGAACTGCCTGCGGCTTTGCGGCGACGACACGGCGCGGCCGCAGTTCGGCCGGCTGATGACGAAGCCATTGGCCCGGTGAGCGGGCATGCCAATGACCAAAACGGAAGTCACGCTTCAGCATATCCGCGTTGCGCGCGAACGCATTGCCGGAAAGGTCGAGTGGACGCCGACTGTGTTGTCGCAAAGCCTCTCGGATCGCGTGGGCCATCCCGTTCACCTCAAGCTGGAACATCACCAGACGACCGGCGCGTTCAAGCTGCGTGGCGCGTCCAACGCGATCGCCGCGTTGAGTCCGGAGGAAAGGTCGCGCGGCGTCGTCGCGGCATCGACCGGCAATCACGGCCGCGCGCTGGCCCATGCGGCGAAGCTCGAGGGCATGCGCGCGGTGATCTGCATGTCGAGGCTGGTGCCCGAGAACAAGCTCGACGCAATCCGCCGCCTCGGCGCGGATATTCGCATCGTCGGCAACAGCCAGGACGATGCCCAGCAGGAGGTCGACAGGCTGGTCGCGGAGGAGCGGCTGGTCATGCTGCCGCCCTTCGACCATCCCGACATCGTCGCCGGGCAGGGCACGCTGGGGCTGGAGATCATGGAGCAGGTTCCGGACGCACCAAGTGTGCTAGTGCCGCTCTCCGGCGGCGGCCTGGCAGCCGGCGTTGCGGCGGCGGTCAAGGGGGTGAGCCCGGCCACCAAAGTCGTCGGCGTCTCGATGTCGCGCGGTGCCGCGATGAAGGCGAGCCTCGATGCCGGCCGCCCCGTGCAGATCGAGGAATTGCCGACGCTTGCGGACTCGCTGGGCGGCGGCATCGGCCTCGATAACCGGCTGACCTTTGCCATGTGCCGTGAGCTGCTCGACGACGTCATCCTGCTTTCCGAGGACGAGATCGCCGCCGGCATTCGGCATGCCTATGAGCAGGAGCGCGAGATCGTCGAAGGCGCGGGCGCGGTCGGCATCGGCGCGCTGCTTGCTGGGAAGGTCACTGCGAAAGGACCGGTGGTGGCCATCCTGTCTGGCCGCAACATCGACATGAGCCTGCATCGCCGCATCGTCTGCGGCAACGCTGCACTGACGGAGCGCCCCACATGAGCCGCATGACCATCCTCACCGAAACAGACCTGCGCAAGATCGTGACGCTCGATCTGGATGCGGTCGCCTGCGTCGAGAACGCCTTTCGGGCTTTGGCGACAATGCCGGTGGCGATGCCGCCAATCTTGAGGCTCGACATTCACGAGCATCGCGGCGAGGTCGACGTGAAGTCCGCCTACGTGCCCGGCATAGATGGCTTCGCCGTCAAGATAAGCTCCGGCTTCTTCGACAATCCGAAGCTCGGCCTGCCGAGCGGCGGCGGCATGATGGTGCTGCTTTCGGCCAAGACCGGTGTGGTCGAGGCGCTGCTGCTCGACAATGGCTATCTGACCGATGTGCGCACCGCCGCAGCCGGCGCAGTCGCGGCCAAGCATCTGTCGCGCGAAGACTCCAGCATAGCGGCGATCTTCGGCGCCGGTTTGCAGGCCGGCCTGCAATTGGAAGCGCTGCGTCTCGTCAGGCCGATCGCGGAGGTGCGCGTCTGGGCGCGCGATGCGGCCAAGGCCGAGGCGACCGCGGCCCGCTTGCGCGAGAGACTGGGCATCATGGTGCGTGCCGAGCCGGATGCGGCGAGGACGGCAGCGGGCGCCGACATCATCGTCACCACCACGCCTTCGACCGAGCCGCTGATCAAGGCCGGGTTCGTCTCGGCCGGCCAGCACATCACCGCGATGGGCTCGGATGCCGAGCACAAGAACGAGATCGCGCCGGCGATCCTTCGCCTGGCAGATCTCTATGTCGCAGACAGCGCGAAGCAGACGCGGCGCTTGGGCGAGCTTCACCACGCCATCGAGGCAGGGGCGATGGCGGCCGACGCGGAAGTCACCGAGCTCGGCCAGATCATCGCCGGGAAAAAGCACGGACGACGATCGGCCGGTGACATCACCCTCGCCGATCTCACTGGCACCGGCGTGCAGGACACCGCGATCGCCACTTTAGCCCGCGACCGCGCGCGGGCAGCGAAAGCGGGAACGATTTTCGAAAGCTGAATATGGCCGCGAGGCCCAACAAACGAGGACCAACAAAATGCAGCCAAACCTGAAATTCTCGCGAAGCGAATTTGCCGATCGCCTTGCCAAGACGCGGAAAGCCATGGAGGCCAAGCGGGTCGATCTGCTGATCGTCAGCGATCCCTCCAACATGGCCTGGCTGACCGGCTATGACGGCTGGTCCTTCTATGTGCATCAGGCGGTCATCGTGCCGCCTTCGGGCGAGCCGGTCTGGTATGGCCGCGGCCAGGACGCCAACGGCGCCAAGCGCACCGCCTATCTCGCGCATGACAACATCATTGGCTACGCCGACCACTACGTGCAGTCGACCGAGCGGCACCCGATGGACTATCTCGCCAGCGTGCTTGCCGATCGCCGCTGGGACAAGCTGACCATCGGCGTCGAGATGGACAACTATTGGTTCTCGGCGGCGGCCTTCGCCTCGCTGCAGAAGCACCTGCCCAACGCCCGCTTCGTCGACGCCACCGCTCTGGTCAACTGGCGGCGCGCCGTGAAGAGCCCGACCGAGATCGACTATATGCGCAAGGCCGCCCGCATCGTCGAGGCCATGCATCAGCGTATCGTCGACAAGATCGAGGTCGGCATGCGCAAATGCGATCTGGTCGCCGAGATCTATGATGCCGGCACGCGCGGCGTTGAGGGCATCGGTGGCGACTATCCGGCGATCGTGCCGCTCTTGCCATCGGGCGCCGACGCCTCGGCGCCGCATCTCACCTGGGACGACCAGCCGATGAAGGTGGGCGAGGGCACCTTCTTCGAGATCGCTGGCTGCTACAACCGCTACCACTGCCCGCTGTCGCGCACCGTCTTCCTCGGCAAGCCGACGCAGGCCTTCCTCGACGCCGAGAAGGCGACGCTCGAGGGCATGGAGGCGGGCCTTGCCGCCGCCAAGCCGGGCAATGCCTGCGAGGACATCGCCAATGCCTTCTTCGCCGTGCTGAAGAAGTACGGCATCGTCAAGGACAACCGCACCGGCTACTCGATCGGTCTTTCCTATCCGCCGGATTGGGGCGAGCGCACGATGAGCCTGCGCCCCGGCGATCGCACCCTGCTCAAGCCCGGTATGACCTTCCATTTCATGACGGGTCTATGGCTCGAGACAATGGGACTTGAGATCACCGAGTCGATCCTGATCACCGAGACCGGCGTCGAGTGCCTGGCCAATGTGCCGCGCAAGCTGTTCGTCAAGGATTGAGCCCGATGTCAGCTCTGCCTCCATCGCCGATCACGCCGACGGTCGATTTCGAGCGCGACGGTGTCCAGCACGGCTTCCTGCGCCTGCCCTACAGCCGCGACGATTCCGCCTGGGGGTCGGTGATGATTCCGATCTGTGTCGTCCGTAACGGCAAGGGGCAGACGGCGCTGCTCACCGGGGGAAATCACGGCGACGAATATGAAGGCCCGCTGGCGCTCTACGAGCTCGCCCGCACGCTCGACCCGAAGGATGTCACCGGTACCGTCATCATCGTGCCGGCGATGAACTATCCGGCGTTCCGCGCCGGCAGCCGCACCTCGCCGATCGACAAGGGCAACATGAACCGCAGCTTTCCTGGCCGGCCGGACGGTAGCGTGACGGAAAAGATCGCCGACTATTTCCAGCGCGAATTGTTGCCGCGGGCGGACATCGTGTTCGACTTCCACTCCGGCGGAAAGACGCTGGACTTCGTGCCGTTCTGCGCCGCGCATACGCTGCTGGACAAGGAGCAGGAGGAAAAGGCCTTCGCCGCGGTCGAGGCCTTCGCGGCTCCGTTCTCGATGCGCATGACCGAGATCGATACCGTTGGCATGTATGACACCGCGGCCGAGCAGATGGGCAAGGTCTTCGTCACCACCGAGCTCGGCGGTGGCGGCACGGCCCGGGCCGAGACGGTGCGCATCGCTCGCCGTGGCATCCTCAATGTGCTTCGCCATGCCGGCATCGTTGATGGTGCTATCGAGAAAAATCGAACTCAATGGCTCGACATGCCCTCGGGGGACTGCTTTGCGTTTGCCGAGGACGAGGGCATGATCGAGACCATGATCGATCTCGGCGAGAAGGTGGAGGAAGGCCAGGTCGTGGCGCGCATCCATTCGACCGGTCGCACCGGCACCGCGCCCCAGGAGATCAAGGCCAGGATGTCAGGGCTCCTGGCCGCGCGCCATTTCCCCGGCCTGGTCAAGGCCGGCGATTGTGTCGCGGTGCTTGCCGTCGAGGTTGACTGAAGCGCGCCAGGTAGAAGCGACGCCGTAACGCCGCCAAGGCCACCTGCGTTACGGCTCGCATTCAACTGTGGAATAGGTAGGCGGCAATCGAGTCCGGCTTCATCTCGATCGAGAAGCCCGGCGCCGTCGGCGGCATGTAGGCCGCATTCTCAATGACACAGGGCTCGAGGAAATGCTCGTGCAGGTGATCGACATACTCGATCACCCGTCCATCCTTGGTGCCCGACACCGCGATATAGTCGATCATCGACAGATGCTGGACATATTCGCACAGGCCGACGCCGCCGGCATGCGGCCAGACCGGCAAGCCGAACTTGGCGGCGATCAAAAGCACGGCCAGCACCTCGTTCAGGCCGCCCATGCGGCAGGAATCGATCTGCACGACGTCGATCGCGCCGCCGGCGATGAACTGCTTGAACATGATGCGGTTCTGGCACATCTCGCCGGTCGCAACCTTGATCGGCGCCACCGCCTTGCGGATCTTGGCATGGCCGGCGACATCGTCCGGGCTGGTCGGCTCCTCAATGAAGAAGGGCTTGGCGAAGGCAAGATGGCGCAGCCAGTCGATCGCCTGGTCGACCTCCCAGACCTGATTGGCGTCGATCATCAGGTAACGGTCCGGACCGATCACCTCGCGGGCGATCCTGAGGCGGCGGATGTCGTCGGCGCGATCGCGGCCGACCTTCAGCTTGATGTGATTGAACCCCTCCTCGACTGCTTCCTGGCAGAGGCGCCTCAGCTTGTCGTCGGGATAGCCGAGCCAGCCGGCCGATGTGGTATAGCAGGCATAGCCTTCGCGCTCGAGGCTGGCGATGCGCTCGGCCTTGCCGGCCTCGGCCTTCCTCAGGATCTCCAGCGCTTCGGCCGGCGTGATCGCATCGGTGAGATAGCGGAAGTCGACGATGCGCACGATCTCTTCCGGGCTCATCTCGGCGACAAGGCGCCAGACCGGCTTGCCGGCTTCCTTGGCCCAAAGATCCCAGACCGCATTGACAACCGCGCCGACGGCGAGGTGCATGGCGCCCTTGTCCGGGCCGATCCAGCGCAATTGGCTGTCGCCGGTCACGTGGTGCCAGAAGCGGCCGGGATCGTGCTTCACCCAGTCGAGGTCGATCCCGACGACGAGATGGCGCAGTGCCTCGATCGCCGCGCAGCAGATCTCGTTGCCGCGGCCGATGGTGAAGGTGAGCCCGTGGCCGCTAAGCCCCTCGCTATCGGTGTCGAGGATGACATAGGCGGCCGAATAATCGGGGTCCGGATTCATCGCGTCCGACCCGTCGAGGCTCTGCGACGTCGGGAAGCGCAGATCGAAGACGCGAAGATCGGTAATGCGGGTCATGCTCGGTGCCTCATCAGATCGACCAGCCGCCGTCGATATTATAGGCCTGCCCGGTGGTATAGGTGGCGCCGGCGAGATAGACGGCAAGGTCGGCGATCTCCTCCGCCGTGCCCAACCTTCCCATTGGCTGGCGGGCGATGAAGGCGGCACGGGCGGCCTCATAGTCGCCTTGCGCCCGCATGCGGCTTTCGAGCGAGGGGCTCTCCACCGTGCCGGGGCAGATCGCGTTGCAGCGAATGCCTATGCCGACATAGTCGGCGGCGATCGACTTGGTCAGCCCGATCACGGCCGCCTTGGTCACGCCATAGGCGAAGCGGTTGGGCACGCCTTTCGGGGCGCCGGCGACCGATCCCATGTTGATGATCGAACCATCGCCGCGCTCCAGCATGCCGGGCAGCACGGCGCGGATAGTGCGGATCATGGCGCGCACATTGAGGTTGAAGGCAAAGTCGAGGTCCTCGTCCTTCATCTCCAGGATCGAGCCGGAGTGGACGAAGCCGGCGCAGTTGAAAAGCACATCGACGCGGCCGATTTCGGCGAAGGCGGCCTTCACGGCGTCGTCGTTCAGCACGTCGAGCTTGCGACTGACGATGCCTTTGTGGCCGCCGAGATCGGCCAGCGCCGCTTCATTGATGTCGGTGGCGTGGACGTTCGCGCCAGCCTTGGCGAAAGCCAACGCGCTAGCCCGACCGATGCCTTGCGCAGCGGCCGTTACGACCACCACCTTGCCTGTCAGATCAGCCATGTTGTGTCTCCATCTTCAGCCGAGCCGGGGGCGCCGCTCGACGATATAGATGTGATCGGCGGCCAGCACGACTTCGTCGCGCTGGTTCAAAACCTCGACGCGTTCGATGACGCGCCCGGAGGCCGGCCGCTTCGGATCGTCTTCCTTCGCGGCGATCGTCGTGCGCGTGCGGATCGTGTCGCCGATGAAGACCGGCCTGATGAAGCGCAGCCTGTCATAACCGTAGGAGAAGGCGACCGGGTTGATGACGCTCGCGGTCAGGCCGACGCCGACCGAGAACACCAGCGTGCCATGCGCGATGCGTTGGCCGAAGGGCGTCGTCTTCATGAACTCGGCGTCCATGTGATGCGGAAAGAAATCGCCGGTGTGGCCGGCATGGACGACAAAGTCGGTCTCGGTGATGGTGCGGCCGCTGGTCAGCCGCGACGAGCCGATCTCGTAGTCGTCGAAATAGGTGACCTGTTCCATGCCGTTCCTTACGGTTTTGCGGTGAGCGGCGTCGCCGGCGCGGCGCTCGAACGATAGGCGGCTTCCACCAGTGCCATGGTGTTCCAGGCATCTTCGACGGAGCTGACCAGCTCTTTGTCTTCCCCGGAGGCGAAGCGCTGCACATTGGCCATGCGCCCGACAAAGGCGTCGGGGAACCATTCGCCGGTGAGCGGCACGCCGACCCAATCGGAGCCGCCTTTAGGGTGGATTTCCAGCACGTCGGGCTCACCGCGCGGATAGTCGAGATTGAGGCCAAGCTTGACGTAGGCGGCGCCCTCGGTGCCGCAGATACGGAACTCGCAGGCCTGATGCCGCCGTCCGAACTTATGATCGTGATTGATCGAGAGCGCGCAGCGCACCGTGTCGCCATAGTCGAGGATGGCGCTTGTCCGGGTCTGCGCGACCTTGTGATTGGGATGGCCGAGCGTCTTGGCATGCACGCCCTTCGGGTCGCCGAGAAGCTGCCGGATCAGGTCGAGATAGTGGATCGAATGCATGGCGATCTCGACACGCGGCGCCGCGAGCAGGAATTCCCAGAGCTGCCACGGCGTTGCGAGCGCCAGCCAGGCATCGAAGTCGACGACCTCGCCAAGCCAGCCCTTGGCGATCGCGTCCTTCAGCGCCAGCATCATCGGCGCGAAGCGAAGCTGGAAATTCGCCGCAGCCTTGAGCTTCTTGGCGCGACAGATTTCAAGGATCTCGGTTGCCTCGCCAAGGTAGTTGCCCATCGGCTTCTGGATCAATGCGACCGCGTCGTCGGGCAGGGCCTTCAGCACCTCGGCGTGCCGGCCGGGCGGCGTTGCGAGATCGAAGATCGCATCCTTGACGGCAGCCGCTTCGTCCACCGAGCCGAATGCCGTCACGCCCCATTGTTCGGCCAGTTTCCGAGCCTTGGCCTGGTCCGGATCGTAGAGACCCACCACTGGAAAACCAGCCTTGCGATAGGCCGGGAAATGCGCATCGCCAACGATCGAGCCGGCGCCGAAGGTGACGATCGGACGCGGCTTTGCAGGCATCGGCCAGGATTGCGCCAGCGAGGCGGGATCGAAGGCATCAGTCATGGTGGAAGACTTCATCCATCGTCGCCCACCACTCGCCCTCCTGCCTTGTCGGCAAGGGTTCCTGGCATGGCATGCAGACCGACCACCATTCCTGGGTCTTCGGATCGGCGGCCATCTTGGCCATGTCGGCGGCATAGTCGGTGCCGTGATACTCGAAATAGGAGAACAGCAGGTTCTCCGGCCGCTTGAGGTAGATCGAGTAGTTCTTGATGTTGCAGGCGGCGATCATCTCGAGCACGTCCGGCCAGACGGCGGCGTGCAGGCGCACATATTCCTCGACCTTTTCCGGCTTCAGGCCAAGCACCATGCCCATTCGCTGCATACTCAGTTCCTCCGTTCCGTGACGGTGACGCTGAATTCGGCGATGCTCAGGGCCCTGATCGCATCGAAATCCCAGTCGATGCCGAGGCCCGGCTCGTCCGGCGCCAGCGCGTGGCCGTTTTCGATCACCATCTTCTTGCCCGTCAACTCATCCAGCTGCGGAATATATTCCACATATTTGCCGTTCGGCACCGCGCAGGCCAGGCTGACATGCAGTTCCATCAGGAAATGCGGGCAGATCGGCATGTCGAAGGCTTCCGCCATATGCGCCACCTTCAGCCAGGGCGTGATGCCGCCGATGCGGCCGACATCGACCTGGACGATGCTGCAGCCGCCCTTCTGCATATATTCGCGGAAATGGCGGATCGAATAGAGCGACTCGCCGACGGCGATAGGCGTCGCCGTCGAATTCGATAGCCGCACATGGCCGTCTATGTCGTCGGCCGGCAGCGGTTCCTCCATCCAGGCGAGATCGAGATCGCGCAGCCGCTCGGCGCGCCGGATGGCTTCGTCGACGGTAAAACCCTGGTTGCAGTCGGTCATGATCTCATAGCCGTCGCCGACCGCTTTGCGCACGGCCGACAACCGGGCAAAATCCTCGGCGCCGTGCGGCTTGCCGATCTTGACCTTCGAGCCGGTGAAGCCTTTCGCCTTGGCGGCCAGCGCATCTTCGACAAGCGCGTCAGTCTCGATGTGCAGCCAGCCGCCTTCGGTGGTGTAAAGCGGACAGCGGTCCTTGGCGCCGCCGGCAAGCTTCCAGAGCGGCAGCTTCTGCTTCTTCGCCCGAAGGTCCCAGAGCGCAGTGTCGATGGCGGCGAGCGCGATGGCCGTGATGGCGCCGATGGTGGTGGCGTGCGTGGCGAATTCGAGATCGTGCCAGATGGCCTCGATCCGGTCGGCATCCTCACCGATCAGGCGCGGCGCGAGGTGGTCGGCCAGAAGCCGCATCACCGAAGAGCCGCCGGTGCCGATCGTGTAGCTGTAGCCCATGCCGACCGCCCCGTCGACGTCGGTGATGGTGACGATCGGCGTCTCCTGGCTGACGAAACTCTGGATGGCGTCGGTGCGCTTCACCTTCGGCACCAGATCGACCATTGCAAGCTCGACTTTCTCGATCTTCGCCATCGTCAGGCCCTCAAGGATTTGCCGGTTTCCGCGGAAAAGAGATGCGCCTGCGACAGGTCGAAGCTCATCGCTACACGATCGCCCGCCCGCAATGGCCTCGGGTTCAGCATCCGCGAAACCCAGTCGCGGCGGTCGAATTCGGCGAACACCAGCGTCTCGTTGCCGAGCGGCTCGGTCACCGTCACCGGCAGCTCGATCTCGTGGACGTCAGCGGCATCGCCCGAATGCAGGCCGTGGCCCACGGGGTAGAGGTCGTCGGGACGCAGGCCGAACACTACCTTGTCGCCGGCGTTCACCTTGGCCTTGAAGCGGCCGGGCAGCGGCAGGCTCTGTCCGCCGGAAAAGACGATCTTACCGTCGGCCACGGTCGCCTCCTGCAGGTTCATCGGGGGCGAGCCGATGAAGCCCGCCACGAAGCGTGTCGCCGGTCGCTGGAAGACCTCCTCCGGCGTGCCGACCTGCTCGATGTTGCCGTCCCGCATGATGACGATGCGGTCGGCGAGCGTCATTGCCTCGACCTGGTCGTGGGTGACGTAGATGACCGTGGACTTCACCTTGGCGTGCAGCTTCTTGATCTCGGTGCGCATCTGCGTGCGCAGCTTGGCGTCGAGATTGCTGAGCGGCTCGTCGAACAGGAAAACGTCCGGATCGCGCACGATGGCGCGGCCCATGGCGACGCGCTGGCGTTGGCCGCCGGAAAGCTGGGAGGGGCGGCGCTCGAGCAGCGCGTCGAGGCCGAGAATGGCCGAGGCCTCGGCGACGCGACGGTCCATCTCTTCCTTGGGCGCGCCGGCGATCTTCAGCGAGAAGCCGAGATTTTCGCGCACCGTCATGTGCGGATAAAGCGCGTAGGATTGGAATACCATCGAGATGTTGCGCGAACGCGGCGGCAGATCGTTGACGATGCGGTCGCCGATCTCGATCGTGCCGCCGGAGATGTCTTCCAGCCCGGCGATCATGCGTAGCGTGGTCGACTTGCCGCAGCCGGACGGCCCGACCAGCGCGATGAATTCACGGTCGGCGACATCGAGATCGATGCCGTGCACGATCTCCATGTTGCCGTAACGCTTGGTCAGTTTCTTGAGCGAGACAATCGCCATCGGATCAACCTTTCACCGCGCCGGAAGTCAGGCCCCCGACGAGGTGTTTCTGGACGATGAAGGTAAGGAGCAGCGCCGGGATGATCATCACCACCGCCAGCGCGCACATGCCGCGCCAGTCGATGGTGAATTCGGCGGTGTAGTCGAGCAGCCCGACGGGGAGCGTCTTGGAATTGATCGAGCGCGTCAGCTGCGAGGCGAGCGCGAATTCGTTCCAGGAGGTAAGGAAGGCGAAGATGCCGGCCGACGCGATGCCAGGCCCGGCGAGTGGAAACTCGACCTGCCAGAAGGCCTGCCAGCGCGTGCAGCCGTCGATTTGCGCGGCCTCGGCGAGATCCTTCGGCACCTGGCGGAAGAAGCCGTCGATCAGCCAGATGGTGAACGGCACATTGAGCGCGACATAGGCGAGGATCAGGCCGAAATGCGTGTCGATGATGTCGAGCCGCGCATAGACGAAAAACAGCGGCAGCGACAGCGCGATGCCAGGCACGGTGCGGGTCAGCATAAGGCCGAGGAACATCGCCGACTTGCCACGAAACCGGTAGCGCGCGAAAGCGTAGCCGCCGGCCATGCCGATCGCGATGGCAATGACGGTCGAGGTCACCGAGATGATCAGGGAATTGCGGAAATAGTCGAAGACGGGAATGCCGCCCTTGCCGACACCGCTGAACATGGCGACGTAGGCATCGAGCGAGACCTGCTGCGGGATCCAGACCGGCGGCTTGGCAAGGATCTCGACCGTCGGCCGCAGCGAGGACAGCACGATCCAGATGCCGGGCAGACAGATCAAAAGCATGGCGAGGAACAGGCCGACGCGGTGGGCGACGACGCCGGCGCGGCGCTTCAGGCGGGCGGATGCGTTGGCGTCCATCCTCACCACTCCGCGCCGATCTGGGTCCGTGCCGCGGCGAGCTTCTTAAAGAAATAGACGGTGAAGACGATCGACAGCAGGATCGAGAAGTAGGCCATCGCATTGGCCACGCCCATGCGCGCGTCACTGTAGGCGGTGCGCGCGACCAGCGTCCACAACAGTTCCGTGCGGCCGGCTGGGCCGCCATCGGTCATGATCTTGACGATGTCGTAGGCGCGCGCAACGTCGAGCGAGCGGATGGTCATGGCGATATAGGCGAAGGGCATGATGAAGGGCCAGGTCACATAGCGGAAGGTTTGCCACGGCGTGCAGCCGTCGACGCGCGCCGCTTCGACCGGCTCCTTCGGCATGGCGAGCAGGCCGGCGAGGATCAGGATCGCGAAGATCGAGGTCGACGACCAGATCTCGGCGATCGAAATGGCGATGAAGGCGAGATGGCCTTCGATCAGCCAGGGGATGGCGTCCCGCGTGATGCCTAGCGACTGCAGCGCGTTGTTCACCAAGCCGATGTTGTCGTTGAACATGAACTTGAACTGGAAGCCGACCAGGATCGGCGAGAACATCATCGGGAACATCATGATGGTGCGCAGCAGCCGCTGGCCGCGGCTCGCCTTCTCGACCAGCAACGCGAGGCCGAGACCGAGCAGCATTTCGAGATTGAGCGCGATGGTGAGCAGGAGCACGGTGCGGCCGAAGGCCCACCAGAAATTCGCGTCGGACAGAATGTTGCGATAGTTGCGCAGGCCGATGAAGGTGAAGAAGGTTTCCGGCCGCGTCAGCCTGAACGGCGTGAAGCTCGAATAGAATGACAGGCAGAGCGGCACGACCACCACCGCCGCCAGAACGAGCACGGCCGGCAGCAGAAGAAGCGTTGGCGCGGAAAGCCGCTTGGCCCTCATGCAAAGTCCCAAAATTGTTTGCACGGCCGGCGATCCAATCGCAGGGCGGCCGCCTCGGTCAAAGCGGCGCCGGTCGCGAAGACCGGCGCCGCTGGGAGGATAGTCCTTAGAGCTTGCCGGCGTCCTCGAGGATCTGCGTCGCCTTGTCGGCAGCGTCGTCGAGCGCCTGCTTGGAGGTCTTGTCGCCGAGGATGGCGGCCTGAAGTTCGGGATAGACCGCGTTGGAGATCTCGATCCATTCCGGCGTCTGCGGCACCGGGAAGGCGTTCTTGGCGGCTTCCTGGAATGCCTGCAGCACTTCGGTTTTGTAAGGATCGGACTTGGCCTGCTCGAGGTCCCATTCCCACACCTTGGTGCGGGTGGGCAGCGGGCCGGCCGCGGCTTCCAGCTTCTGACTGTCCTCGTTGGTCAGCCACCAGACGAGCGAGGCGGCGGCCTCCTTGTTGGCGCAGTTTTCGGTCACCGAGAAGCCATGCGCGCCGGACCAGCCCGAGCGCTTGCCGGACGAGCCTTTCGGCTGCACCTTGATGCCGACATTGCCGGCGACCTTGGACGACTTCGGGTCGTTGAAGAAGCCAGCCCAGCCCGGCCAGTCGAGGTTGAGCGCCACCGTGCCGGACGCGAACCCCTGGCCGAGATCATCCCACAAATAGTTGGTCGTGCCGGCGGGCACAGCCTTGGCCTTGTAGAGCTTGACGAACCAGTCGAGCGCCTTGACGCCGGCCTCGGAGTTGAAGGCCGGCTTGCCGTCCTTGTCGAGATATTCGCCGCCGTCGGCGATCAGCATCTCGTAGAAGCGGCCGTTGATCGCCTCTTCCTTGCCGGCATATTGCGTGCCGTAGAAGTCGGGCGGGCTGGCGAAGAATTCCGCCTGCTGGGCCATCTCGTCGAAGGTGTCCGGCGGGGCGAGCTCCTCGCCGTATTTCTCCTTGTAGGCCTTCTTCTTGGCTTCGTCCTGGTAGAGGCTCTTCTGGTAGTAGAGCGCCGATACGTCGAACTGCGCGCGCGGCAGCATCACCAGCTTGCCGTCGAGCGTGCCGGCGGCGATGTTGGCCGGGACGAAAGCGTCGATCTCCTCCTTCGGCAGCAGCTTAGCGAGGTCGGTGTAGATGCCCGGATATTGCGGCGCGAACGAAGTGTGGTTGGAGCCGACGCACCAGGTGATCGAGTTGGAGGCGATGTCCGACTTGATCTCCTTGTCGAGATCGAAGTGGTTCTTCTTGGAGACGACGTTGACCTTGGCGCCGGTCGCTTTCTCCCACTCGCCGATGCGCGCGTAGAGTTTTTCGTATTGCTGGCCGCCGATCAGCTTGGCGTCGATCGTGACGCCGGTGAACTTGCCCGGCAGGTCGGCAGCCAAGACCGCACCCGATGCCATGAGCAATGCGCCGGCGGCGACGCCGGAAAGCAGTCTGTTCATGAATATCCTCCCTGGAACGGCCGTAGGCCGTCGTGGCTGAAGCTCCATGCTTCATTCATATGCAAACAAATTATTCATACGTCGTCAAGCCGAAACTTCTTCCCTATGAAGGCTGTCTTGCGTATATGAAGATCACAATTCACCAGAGGGCACCGGGTGCAGGACGACGAGGAAGACCGCTATCGCGCGCCGGCACTGGACAAGGGGCTGGACATTCTGGAACTGCTCGCCAGCGTCGATGGCGGCCTGACCCAGGCCGAGATCGCCAAGCGGCTCGACCGCAGCCCCAACGAATTTTACCGGATGCTCGACCGTCTGGTGAAACGCGGCTACGTCACCCGGCCAGACGGCGACCGCTATTCGCTGACGCTGAGGCTGTTCGGGCTTGGCCAGCTGCATGCACCGGTGCGCAGGCTGGTCTCCTACGCCACCTCGATCATGCGCGAGCTGGCCGAGACCTCCTGGCAGGCAAACCAGCTCGTCGTGTTCGACCGCGGCAGCGCCGTGGTCATTGCCCAGCAGGAAGCGCCGCGATACTGGGGCATCTCGATCCGCGTCGGCTCGCATATCAGCCTGTTCGACACCGGCTCGGGACATGTGCTGCTGGCCTTCCGCTCGCCGGAAGAGCGCGAGATGATGATCGCCGAGCATTTGCGCAGCAACGAGGAGATGAAGTTGTCGCCCGACTTCTTCGCACGCCTCGACCAGGTGCGCGATCGTGGCTACGAGATGATGGCTTCGTTGCAGACGGCCGGCGTCTACAATCTGTCGGCGCCGGTGCTCGGTTCCGACGGGCACGGCATCGCCGCGCTCACCATACCCTATATCACTCTGGTCAACGCGCCGGCAGCGCCCGATATCACCAGGACCATCACGCTGCTCCAGGCAGCAGCGGCCCGCCTGTCGCAACTCGCCGGGTCGGATGTCAGGTCAAAGGAATAATTCTTATTTGAATGGCGAATTCTCAGGTGAGATGATCGAGTCCATGTCTGAAGCATGTCGTTTGCGCAAAAGCCGCTGCGCAATTCGGGCCACGTGGATAGCGCGACAAGGGAGGAAGCCATGATCGTCGATACCCACCTGCATCTCATCGACAGGGCGGCGCTACGCTATCCCTGGCTGTCCGGCGTGCCGGCCCTCGACCGCGATTTTTCCCACGACGAATACGCCACCGAGGCGCGCCGCGCGGGCATAGAATTGGCGCTCCATATGGAGGTCGACGTCCACCCGGCAGATATCGCGGCTGAGACAGCCCTTGTCGAAGGACTGTCGAAGAAGCCGGGCAGCCTGGTGCGGGGCGCGATCGTGTCGTGCCGGCCGGAAGAACCTGGCTTCGCCGCCTGGCTGGACAAGGTGAAGGCCGATCCATTTGTCAAAGGATTCCGCCGCGTGCTGCATGTCGTGCCCGACGACGTCTCCGAGGGCGCCCTGTTCCGCGAGAACGTCGGGCGCATCGCCGGCAGCGGGCTGACCTTCGATCTTTGCGTCCTGCCGCGACAGATGAGCCAAGCGATCGCGCTGGTCGATCTGGCGCCTGACGTGCAATTCGTTCTCGATCATTGCGGCGTGCCCGACATCCAGGGCAAGGCCGAGCATCCCTGGCGCGAGCAGATCGCCGAGATCGCCCGGCGCCCCAATGTCGTCGGCAAGATCTCCGGCGTCGTCGCCTATGCCGATCCGGCGAGCTGGACCGTCGAGACCCTGCGGCCTTATGTCGAGCACACGATCGGCAGCTTCGGCTGGGATCGCGTCGTGTGGGGCAGCGACTGGCCGGTCTGCACGCTCGGTGGCGGGCTGCTCGGCTGGGTAGCGGCGACGCACGCGCTCCTTGCCGGGGCGAGCGAAACCGAGCGCGCGAAACTGCTCTCCGGCAACGCGAAGAAGCTCTGGCGGCTGTGAGCCGCAAGGCCGATGCCCGACTGTATTAGCGGGGCGCCGCGAAGCTCTGCCGGAACAGGCGATTGATGTCGGCGACGACGCGGGGGGCGTCCTGCCGGCCGGCAAGACCCTCATTGAGGCGATCGGACGCCGCCTGCTGAAACGCCATGTAGCCGTCGTGGCGCGGGCGCACCCAGGCGCCTTCCAGCGTCGCCCGCGTGCCGCGGTAGAAGTCGCCCGTCGCGACATTCACGGCTTCGTCCTCCCAGGCGGCGGCATGGCCGGGCTGGCCGCCGGCGGCGGCATAGAGGCCGCGCTGCACGTCGCCGCTGGCGATCCAGTAGGCGAAGTCGATCGCTTCCTCGCCGGCAGCGGAAAAGGCGGAGACGGCGATGCCGGTGCCGCCGAGCGCGGAGCCGACCGGGCCGTTGCCGCCCACAGTCGGCATGTCGCAAAAGAAGAGCCGGTTCGGCCGGAAGCCTGCAGTGGCATAGGGCACGTAGCCATAGATCAGCGGCGCGCAGGCGATGCGCGAGCCGGCCTCGGCCATCTTTTCGAACACCGCAATCGGATCCATCGTCAGGCACTCGGGATCGAGGAGTGCCGCGATCTCACGCAGCATTTCGAAGACGGTCTCGCCGGTATCGGGATCGATCAGATCGCTCGGGCTTTCGACTGCACATGGCCGGCCGAGATCGGCGGCAAGCGTGAAGAAGCACATCAGCGAGTGCGGCGGCCTGAGCGGCAAGAGCACGCGGCTACGCTGGGCAAGCTCCAGCACTTCGGTCCAGATCTTCGGCGCGGCGTCTATCAAATCGGGTCGCCAGGCCTGCACCTGCGTCGCGGCGTCGATCGGAAAGGCCCATTGCCGGTCCTGCCAAGTGTAGCTCGGATAGGACCGGCCGACGCTTGCCTTCGCCAGCGCTTCGCGCTCCGCCTCGCGGCCGGGCACGTCGAGCGGGGCCAGGCACTTCTCGGCGGTGATCTGGCCGACATGCGGATGATCGATGACGATCAGGTCGTAGGCGCGGGCGAGTTCTTCGACAGAGAAGGACTCGAAGTCCTGCAGCGAGCGCTTCTCCCACTCGATAGAGACTCCGGTCTTTTCCCGCCAAAGCCGGGAGCAGGCGACCATCGGATCATAGCCGCGCGGATGGTTCCAGGTCATGCCCTTGAGTGTCGTCACAGGCCGAACTCCTTGCGGATTTTTGCGCTGTGCTCGCCGACGCGCGGCGCCGCATGCTCGACTTTGGCACGCATGCCGTCGATCCTGAGCGGTGACCGGGTGGTGTCGATCGAAACACCGTCCTCGCGCGTCACGGTCTGCAGCAGGTCGAGCGCCTTGAAGCCGTCGCTTTCCAGCACCTCTTTCCAGTTCAGCACCTTCGCGCACCAGATGTCGGCGGGCTCGAGGATCGCCAGCCATTCGTCGACCGACTTCTGCGCGATGCGCTGCGCGATGATCGCCTTGATCTCGTCGCGCGCCGTGAACCAGGTCGCCGGCTGGTCGCGATAGGGCGCCAGCGCCTCGATCTCGAGCAGGTCGGCGAGCTTCGGGATCGGCGTCATGGCGATCGCCAGGAAGCCGTCCTTGGCCGGATAGACTCCGTAGGGCGCCGCCAGATAGGCGTGGGCGCTATGGAACGACGAACGGCGCGGCAGCCGCCGGCCGTCATTGAGATGCGTCGTCAGCACCTCGAACTGGAGGTCGATCAGCGCTTCGAAGAGGCTGGTCTCGATATGGCCGCCCGCGCCGGTGGTGCCGCGCCGGACCAGTGCTGCAAGGATGCCTTGCGCACAGGCGGCGCCGGCCAGCATGTCGGCGATTGCCAGGCCGAACGGCACCGGACCCTGATCTTCGTCGCCGTTCAGCCACATGACGCCGGAGCGCGCCTGGGCAAGCAGGTCCTGACCCGGACGCTTTACCCACGGGCCTTCCTCGCCATAGCCGCTGATCGAGGCGTAGACCAGGCGCGGATTGAGCGTCCGCACATGCTCGTAATCGAGGCCGAGCCGCTCGATGACGCCGGGCCGGAAGTTCTGGATCAGCACGTCGGCCTTGGCGAGCAGCCCGCGCAGCGCTTTAAGGTCGTCCTCGTTCTTCAGATCGACCGCAAAGCTTTCCTTGGCACGGTTGATGGCGTGGAAGATGGTGGAATCACCACCGATCTCGGTGTCGCTGAGATAGAGCCGGCGCGACAGGTCGCCACCATCGGGCCGCTCGATCTTGATGACGCGGGCACCGAGGTCGAGGAGCCTCAGCGAGCAGTAAGGTCCCGACAGGAACTGGCTCATGTCGACGACGACAAGGCCGGACAGCGGCAGGTCGGCGGCCATCATTGCTTCTCCGTCTTGCCGGCGAAGTCGGCCGGGTCCTTGTATTTCACCGTCTGCAGATGCTCGCAGTAGAGCACCAGCTCGCCTTCGCCCTTGAACACTTCATAGCTGGCGCGGATCAGCCCCATTTCCTTGTAGCGGGGCTTCTTTTCCATGTTGGTGCGGATCGAATAGATGGTGTCGCCGATGAAGACCGGCTTTATGAAGCGGAGCTTGTCATAGCCGTAGGAAAAGGCATTGACGCAGTTGGTGGCGACTAGACCGAGCCCGGCCGAGAAAACGAACGCGCCCGCCACGAGGCGCTTGCCGAAGATACCTTCGCGCTCGGCGAACATCTGGTCCTGCACATAAGGGTGGATGTCGAGCACCAGGGTGTTGAAGAGATGGCTGTCGCCTTCGGCCATAGTGCGCCGGAGCGAGCGGATTTTCTGGCCGATTGGCCAATCTTCATAGAACCAGTTTTCGGCATTCCATACCGGCAGCAAGGCGTGATCGGGCGGCATGTCGGCAGGGCAGGTCGAAGCGACGCCGACGGTGGGCGGGAAGCTGGTCATTGCGCTGTTCGTCCGCTCCGGGAGAATGGCCGCACCGCTCCGGCAAGCCGGAGTCGGACGCGATCGATCCTCCAAATCTTCTTTTGTGAATACTATATTCACATATGAGATTTGCGCACAAGCCGGTCAGGTGAAATTTTGCCTGCACGATCGAACTCGGAGTTGCCTTGGATGCAGCAGGCACAGCGCCAGGCGCGGCTACTTCCGGCAGTTGCCAGCGGACTTCCGGGTCACGGCGAACGCCGCTGTGCCGGCCGGGATGGCGAGCGCTTCTGCCAGGAAGGACCGCCACCGGCCCGAATCATACAAAACCAATGATTGTTTTGGTCAATTCTACAATTGTAACCCGCCTAAGGGTAATGCGACGATCAGTTGTAGGCGGAGGAGCACTGCACGATCCCGTCAAATCCGGCCAATAAAATTAGCTTCGATAGCGGTGTAATTCGTTAGTAATCGATCGTCAGGATAACCCGGACCTCGACATATTTGGTGCCTTTTTCTTGAGTCGATTATGGCGGTTCTCGGCGCATTCCCTCCCGGTATCGGTTGCCGGCCCTTCGACGAGAGGGATTGGGGAGGCGTGGCGGATTGCCTGCACCGGGGGTTTCCGGAGCGCAGCAGGAGCTATTGGATAGAAGCGCTGACCCGCCTGGCGCAGCGGCCAGCGGTCGTCGATTTTCCGCGATATGGGTTCGTCCTGGAGAAGTCGGGCCGGATCGTCGGCGCGGTGCTTACGCTCTATGCCAAGCACAGAAGCCTGGAAGGCGATGAAATCCGCTGCAATCTCTCGAGCTGGTCCGTGGACGCGGAATTCCGGCCCTATGCCAGCCGGATGATCGCGACGGTTATCCTGCGCAAGGATGTGGTCTACACCAATATTTCTCCATCGCCCGGGACAGTGAGGCTCAACAAAGCCTTCGGTTTTCGCCTGTTTTCCGGCGGACAGATCGCCTTCTTGCCCATTCTGAATGGTATGCCGCGTCCGGACCGGGTGTTGGAAGCCCATGCGGACCTCGCCGAAATGGCTGAACTCACCGACAACGAAAGATACATATTGCTCGAGCACGCCGCGTTGGGCTGTCTTTCGCTGATCTGCGTCTGCGACGGTCTGGCGTTGCCGCTTGTGCTGAAGCCGCGCCGGATATTGCATGGGCTCGTGTCGTGCTGCCAGGTCGTCTACTGCCGATCCCACGCGGATCTGGTCAGGTGCGCCGGGGTCGTGGGCCGCTTTCTCCTGCGGCGCGGACAGCTGCTTTGCCTCGTCGATGCGATGGGCCCGGTTCCCGGTCTGTCCGGCAGGTATTTTCCGAACAAGGGGATCAAGTATTTCAAGGGTCCGAAATCGCCTTCTCCGGGAGACCTGACGTTCACCGAAATGGTGCTGTTCGGTTCCTGAACGAAATCGTGAAGCCGGTCTGGAGCCCAGCCGATCCGAAGTCAGTCCGCCGCTTCGGCTCTTGCCGCCATGCGCCAGCGTGTTCCCAGCGAGACGCCCACGAGCAGCAGACAGAAGGCGAGGGCAAGAGGGGAGTAGAAAGCCTCCTCCTGTAATACGGCATTGGCCGAAATGGTGACGATGCCGACAAAGCCGAACAGGAAATCCGGGTCGCCGGTCTGGATAAGCTGCCGTCGCAATGCCACGGCCAGCGCCGCCAGGAAGCCGAAGAAGACGAGGCTCCCCACGCCCATCTGGTAAAGCATGACACCGACCGCGCTCTCGACCGGCACGGAGGCGGCGCCTTCGGCCTGGGCGGTTTGCCAGTTGAGATTGATGCTGGTGCTCGACAGGTTGCCGCCGAGACCCAAGCCCTGGCCGAGCGGATCGGCCAGGAAATCGCGCATGCCGGCAATCAGACCGAGGACGTGATAGTCGCCATGGGTGGCGCCATATCCGATCGCCGCCGTCGTCCAGACCACGGCCAGGGCCATCGCGCCCATGAGCGCCAGACCGGCGCGGGAGGGACTGTAGATCAGCCGCACGGCAATTGCGACGAAAAGCATGAAGGTCGCGCCCTTGGAGCCGATGACGAGCAGCAGCGGCAGAGCCGCGAGAGGCAGCACCCATCGTCCTTTGAAGAGCAGCCAGGCCGAAATGATGCTTAAGGCGTAAGCATAGCTGATCGGATGGAAGTTCGGGCCGCCGATGCGGAAGACGCTTGGCAGGATGTCGTTGAACAGGGGCGTGTTGAAGAAGGTCGTGGTCATCACGTCTTCGATCCCACGGTAAACGAAACCGGTTTCCTGAAGCGTTTTTTCCCACACGCCGGTCTCGACCTGCCGCGAGATGCTGCGCTCGACATATTGGTCGCCGTGGAACAGTCCGAGGAAATCCATGGTGAAGGTCAGTTCCGCATAGCCATAGACGATCGCGCCGGCGCCGAGCCACAGCATGCTCTTGCGCAGATCGACGGGATAAAGGCTGGCGGCGAGGACCACGACGTGGAAGCAGGCGAGCGGCGTGATCGTGTTGCGGAAATAGACGACCGCGTCCTTGGGGTCGCCATGCACGACGCCGAGAGCGAAATAGAAACAAATCGTTCCGCACAGGACCATGCTCAGCAGCAGCCACGGGCGCAACTCGGTCAGCGCGCGGACGCGGTACTGAAATGAGGCGGCCAGGAAAATGCCGAACGCTGTCATCAGGATGATGAAGTTGGTGCCGCGCAGCGCGTCGAACGTGTCGTTGTCGGGAATGTAGGGGGTGAACCAGGCGACCACGAGGTTCTGAAAGAGAAAGGCGCAGATGATCAGCACCGGAACGCCCGCCGGCATCGCGTTCGAAACGATCAGCGTCAGCACGAATGTTGCGGCAATCCCGAACGGCGTCCACACGGCAAATGCGGAGACGGCGAGCGCAACGACAAGCAAGGCCGTGCCGACATGCAGCAAGGTTTCGGGCGTATCCCTGCCCGGCAAACCCAGTCTGACGGGCGAAGAGACCTGCGTCGTGCTCATCGCTGATCCGCTCCGCTCGTCACTTGTCCCAGCAAGCGTAGATGGCGCCTGTCGTCCATTTCCGGCCTAACCTCCAAGGAGCGCGGCAATCATCGAGCCGTCGAAGCCCTCGACGCTCTGCCTGCTCCTGATGAAGCCGAAGCCCTGATCGAGCTCCCAATAGGTCCATGCCACATGGTTCGCTTCAGCCGCCTTGCGCACGGCGCGCACCCAGGAGGCGCGGCTTTCGGCATCCACGCAGAAGTTGAGCACACCGAATTCGTTCAGCATGACCGGGCAGCCGTTGGTGGTGGACCAGCGCGCCAGATCGGCAAAATCGGAGCCGATCCGCGCGGCCGTCCAAGGCGCCGACAATTCCTCTTCAACGAGGTTGGCGGCTTCTTCGTCGCCGGCCGACCGCAGTTTGGAGATAAGCCGGCTCACCTGGGCCATTCCCTTGCTTGCGGGAAAGGGCAGGTCCGCGATGCGGGCGAGCGGCGAGGCATCCCAGGTCTCGCACTGGTGGGTGAAGGCCAAGGGGGCGTAATAGTGAACGGCGGCAATCTGGTTGTCGTCGGCGAGCGGCGGCGTGTCGGCGATTTCCCAGATGCCCTGAAACCGTGCCGGTCCCCAGACCAGCGTGTGGCGCGGACATTTCGCCCGCAGCGCCGCGGCGATCCGTTCCCGCAGCGCCAGCCAGGCGCTCCGTTCCATCGGTGGCTCGTTCAGCAGCTCGGGATAGACCCACTCCGCAGGCAGATCGGCAACGACGGCACGCAACGCCGTCCAGGCCTGAAGCACTCTTCCTGCAGCCGCCTCGGGATCGTTTCGAAAAGCCGCTACGAGCTCGCCAGAAGGATGCATGTCGAGGAGGACCGAAAAGCCCAGCCCGACAAGATCCCTGATCCCGTTCTGGATGCGGCGAAGCGTTGCCGGGTCGCCGCTGGAGACGAGATCGCTGTTGACCGGCAGCCGGATCGTTTCGAAGCCTGATTGCCGCAGCTTCTCAAGCGTGGCCGTGGCGGGAGCAAGCCCATCGTTTCGGTCGAGCCATCCGGGAAGGTTGAAGCCGCGCGACGGAACTTGGCCGGCCGTCGCGAGCGCAGCGGATTGCGGCGGAGGGGAGACGGCGACAACGGCTCCGGCGGCAAAGGCCAGCGCCTGTCGCCTCGACACCTTGGGCGGCGATGTCATCGATGCACCGCCTCCACGGTCTAGCCCCGGGCGGCGGCGCTGCGGCGCTGCTCGCCGGCCGCTCGCGGACTGTCGATCGCCGCGGCTGGCCGCGCGTCAGCCGGCGCGACGACAAGGGTGGCACTGCGACCGATCTGGCCGGCACCGAATTTTTGCGCGAGGAGCCTGGCGGCTTCCGAAGGCTGCTCGGAGGGGCTGAGCGCCAGAAGCGCAAGATCGGCTTTGGCGAAGAGCTCCGGATTCCAGCCGTTCTCATTGAGCGAGGGCGCGATCACGAGCACGAAATCGAACGCGCTCCCGGCTTCGGCCAGAATGCCACGGAACGAGTTGCGATCGGCAACGCCAGGACTTTTTTCCGCCACTGAGCTGCACACGATCGTCTGCAGACCGGTCGCGCCATCGATGAACAATCCGGCGCCGTCTGTCGTCGCGCTGGACAGACGATCGCCAATTTCCACCATCAGCACGTTCTGATCGGCCCGTTGCATGCCTATGCCCAGCATCGCGCCCGCAATCCTTGCCTCGAAACTGCTGTGGATCGAAGACACGAGGATGACGAACGGTTTGCCGTGGTCGTTCAGGTGCAAGACCATCTGTCGCATGATCTTCAGGACGGCGAGCGACAGCGTTTCGTTTCCGGTCTGGAAGAGCTGTTTCCTGATCGCCTTGATGTTTGAATAGGCGGTCCCACCGGCGACGCCGGGCAGACGGTACTCGCCGAAATTGGCTGGCATCGGCAATGGCCGGGGGCTGACCGGCGCGCTGTCCTTACGGTCCACGAACGGCTCCGGCACGGCCGCCGTCGGCGACTGCGGGTCCTCTTGCGGCTGCGAGACCGGACCAAGCGCCAGAGCGAGGCCGCATCCGGCGAGGAGTCCCAGAACGGCGCTCACCAAGAGAAGCAGGACCGGCTTCGGCCATGTCGGCTGGACAGGCGGCGAAGCCACGCCGATCTTGCGCGCTTCGGAAGTCTGCACGCCCTGCATCTGCGACGTTTCCTGCGCCCGCTTGAGATAGTCGTCGAGCACGGCGCGCGCCGCCTGGGCTTTCGATTCCAGCTGCCGCAGCTGTACCTGCGCGATGTTCGAGTTCGTCGACTGTTGGCGCAGGGCTTCGAGCTTGTCTTGCAGCTTGCCGACATTCTGCACAGCGAGATCATAGCTGGCCTTCAACTGCTGTCTTATGCGATCCGCCTCGGCGGACATCAGCCGCTTCAACCGCTCCAGCTCGGACTGCAGCCGCCCGATGGTCGGGTGGCGCGGCCCGTACATCGTTTGCAGGCTGGCAAGCTCGGTGGCGCGCTGGTTGTAGTCATCGCGCAATTTGATCGCCGAGGTGGAGGTAAGAATATCCGCAAGCTTGGCGAGTCCGGCCGGCGAACTGCCCGCAGCCAGCGCCTGATTGTAGCGGTCCTTGGCCTGGTCAGCGTCGCCCTGGGCGGCGATCAGCTGCGTCGTCAGCTGATCGAGCTGCGACTGCAGCGTGCCGCCGTCCGTCGAATTGACGATATTGTGTTTCGTCTTGAAGTCTTCGACCGTCCGCTCGGCGTCGCTGACGTCCTTTTGCAGGCCGGAGATCCTGTCCGTGAGCAGCGTATTCACGTCGCTGTTGGCGCTCTCGCGTTCTCCCACCAGGCCTGCCCGGTACTGATCGACGATGGCATTGGCGATGCGCGCGGCCTTTTCCGGCGACGGCGACGTGAAGCTGACATTGATGACGTAGGTCAGCCCTTCGCGCTCGACAGAAACCTTGCTCTGGAAGCGCTTGAAGGCGGCGTCCTGCGGCGCGCTTGCGCCGGCTCCGAACAGACGTGAAGCAAGGCCGCCGCCGGCGAATTCCGGATCGCTGTCGAGCTTCTGGCTTTTGAAGACGGCGCCGAGCAGGTCTGGCGACTGGATGACGAAGACTTGGCTGGCGATAGCGGCGCTGTCGGAGCCGATCCCCGGAAGCACGTTGTTGAAATTGGTCGCGCGCGTGTCGCGGGGGTCGATCAGTATCGAGGCCGTTGCGGTATAGCTTGGTTTGGTCACCGCAAGATAGGAGAGCGCCAGCAGCACTGCCGCGCCGGCGATGGCAAGCACTATCACGCGTCGCGCCCAAAGGATGGCCCACACTGCACCTATGTCGAACAACGGCGTAAGAGTGCGCTCGTCGATACTGGCTGGCTTCATCGATTTTCCTCGTCGAGAGCCGCGACTTCACGACCTCACTCGTCTCCACAGTATTAAGGATTATCGTTAGCCATCCGTTAAGCTTGGCGGCGTGACGATGCGCTCGGCGCTGGCGATGCCGGTAACCATGCGAAGCGTTCGCGCTGGCGCGGTTGCGGCATTTTGCTTATGCAGGATCGGGTTTTGAGCGTCGTCGTAGGTGCGGGTAGCCCATCGCCGATCGTCTCAGGAGGCGAGGTTGAAGGACAATAAAGGGAACCGCGAGGCCGCCCCCGGGGCAGGGGCCAGCCCGGCGACCGACATGCGCATGTCGGTCACGGCGCTTGCCAAGAGCGGCGCCGTGGCCGGCATCATCAAACTTGCCAGCGCGGGCCTGTCCTTCCTGATGTTCGTGGCCGTGGCGATGGTGACGAACGAACGCGAGTTCGGCCTTTACAGCGCTACCTATGCCGGCGCGAGCCTGGTTTCCTTCTTCGCTTCGGTGGGCCAGCAGAGCACCGTGCTCAGGTTCTGGCCTCAATATGCCGGGCTGGGCGATCTCGGCTCGGCTCACGGGCTGATGGCGCGCGCCATTCTCGTGGCGCTGGCCGGGCTTGTCGGCACCAGCCTGCTCATCATCGTGGTGGGATTCCTGCCCTTCGTCGGCAGGGGAACGCCGGAATGGCTGCCGCTATGCGTGGCGGCGGCGGTGCTGTCGTTCTCGCTCGGCTGGTCGGAGTTTACCTCGGGCGCCTTCCGGGCCAAGAACGCGCTGATATCGGGCCTGCTGCCGCGGGACATCATTTGGCGCGCGGCGACAATCGCCGCCGTTGCGGCGCTGCACTTCATGCAAGTGAAGATCGATGCGATCGCGGCGACATATCTGACGGCGCTGCTGCTCATCCTGTCGGTCGTCCCGCAAACAATTGTGCTGTTGCGCGACACGGCGCGGGCAGATCGCGGTGGTCTCACGGAAGGGCAAAAGCAGGAATTCAAGACGGTGACGCTTGGCCTGTGGGGCGTCACCTCGCTGCCGCCCGCGCTCGGCCAGGTCAGCACCCTGCTCGTGGCGATGATCCTGGGGCCAGAGGCGGCAGGCGCGATCTTCGTGGCGGACCGGACCACGCGCTTCGTGACCCTTGCCCTCAACGGCATCAACCAGGCGCTGGCGCCGCAGATATCGGCGGCATTCTACAGCGGCGACAGGGCTCACGTGCAGCGCATCACCAGCCTCGCCGCGCTTGGCGGCTCGGCCATTGCGCTGTGCGTGCTGGCGTCCTTCTGGATATTCGGCGACTTCATCCTGTCCATCTTCAATCCGGCCTATGCGACGCCGACCATGAGGGCGACGCTCGTCATCTTCGGCATCGGGGCGACGTTCGGCACCGCTTGCGGCCCGATCGAAGTCCTGTTGCAGTTGACGGGTCTGCAGCATGCGCTCTTCAAGGTGCTGGTCATCGTCAACGTTGTCGGACTTTGCGTGACGGCCGTGGCAACTTACTACCTCGGGTCCATAGGAGCGGCCCTCAGCATTGCCGGAACCGTCATCGCATGGACGGCTTTCGGGGTATTGATCGCCCGGCGCAGAATCGGCATCAACCCATCGATCCTCGGCTTGTCCCTGGACAGGATCGGGCTGGTGCCTCATGCCCTCCTGAAGGGGCGCACGTGAAGATCGTCCAAGTGCAGACCCAGGCGGAAGCAGCGGGGGCGCAGCGCATCTCCGACATGGTGGGCGAGGGCTTGCGGGCGCGCGGGCACGAGGTGCGCACCGTCTTCATGTACCGCAAGACCGAAGCCTATGACCGCGATCCCAATGTGGATTTCGTCCTGACGGACAGACCGCGCGGAATGCCCGGGCAGATCCGGGCGACCGTCGGCCTGGCTCGATATCTGCGCGCGGCAGGCCCCGACGCAGTCATCACTTACCAACACTATGGCAATATCTTCGGCACGATCGGCGCCCGGCTGGCCGGCGTCAGGCACATCGTCGCAAACCAAAGCGGCGCCCCGCAAAGCATGGGCGTCATGGGGCTGCTCTCCCAAATCGACAAGCTGATGGGCACGGTCGGCCTTTACCAGGCGAATGTCGTCAATTCCGGCTGGACTCAAGCGCAGTTCGATCGCTATCCGCGCTCCTATCGGCGGCGCATGCGTCGCATCGATCACGGCGTACCCGCGCCGGGCGAGGAATTCGACAAGGCAGCGGCGCGCGCCGCCTTCGGCCTGCCGCAGGACGTTTGGCTGGCCGTATCATCGGGCCGACTGACGCGGATGAAGAACCAGATCGCGCTTGTCGGCGCGCTCGATCGACTGCCCGACGTCCATGTCGCGCTGGCAGGCGCGGGGCCGGAGCGCGAAGCGCTCGTCGCCTTTGCCGAAAGCCGTGGCGTTGCCGACCGCCTGCATCTCGTGGGCGAGGTTCCGCCGACGCGCATCTTCGAATTCCTCGCGGCCGGGGATGCCTATGCGTTTGCCTCGATGACGGAGACCTTCGGCCTCGCCTGCGTCGAAGCAGCCATTTCCGGGCTGCCGGTTGTGGCCAGCAACCTCGACGTCTTGCGCGAGGTGCTGACCGCGGAGGACGGCTCTCCCGCCGCACTCTTCGTCGAGGCCGACGCTGCCGGCATGGCCAGGGGCCTTGGCGATCTGTTTGCGCGGCCGGAAGCCAAGACCAGGCTTTCGGAGGCGGGACGGCGGCTGCGGGATAAGTATTCGCCGGCCAGGATGTGCGCGGGCTACGAGGCGCTACTGCTTGCCTGACCGCTTGCGCACGGCGGCGATCCCGTCGATCACTTCCAGGCGCCCGGCTCGATTGAGTGTGTGGATTTTCGGATAAGGAAAGTCGCCAGCCGCATCGATCGGCCGCGGCGGCGACAGCCGCACCGTCTGCTGGTTGAGCTCCAGCAACTCCGACAGGCCCAGCCCGCCGCCATAGCCCAGCGTTCCGTCCTGGACCGGAAGAAGCACGCGGCCGTCGCGGTTGCGCACGAAGGCTCCGCCCGGGCGGGCCATGCGGTGGTCGATCAGGACCGGGTTCGCCGGATGCGGCCGCCACGGACCGGCAAGCGCGGGGGCGGAGAAAATCACCAGCGTGTCGGAAGTGCTTCCATGGCCGTCACGGTCCGTGGCGAACAGCCAGAGCATGCCTTCATGCTCGAACAAGGTGGCATCGGAAATCTCGCCTTCGACCAGCACGGTCTCGACAAGCCAGCTGTCCGGGAAGCCCGCGGCGCGGTAGAGCGTGAGCTTGCCGCCGGCGCTCGCCTCCGGCAGCATCCAGATTGCGCCGTCGCGCTCGAATACCTGCGGGTAGGAGAGGTGGTGAGCCTCCTCCAGCACGACCCGAGGCTCGCCAGGAACGCCATCCGCATCAAACGGAACAACGGAAATGACCGCCTTTCCGGTCGCGTGCGGATAGTCCTCGACGAACACGAAGGGCTGACCCTGCCACCAGAAGGGGAACGGGTCGGCATAGAAATGATCGCCCGGATCCGGCAGCACCGACCAGCCGGTGCCGAGCTTGCCGGTATCGGCGACACCCGGCGCATCGGTAAAGCGATAGCCGACACGCCAATGCGCGTGGCGGAAGCGCGCGCGCCGAAGCGCTTCCCGGCCGAGCCGCGGCAGCGCCGAGCCGAAATAGGCGGATGTGAACCCGCCTCGCTCGCCACGACCATGGATTTCAGCAACTGCCCTCGTGGCAGCCGGTCGGCCGCGAACGCGCGGGTGACCGACTGAACCAGAGTGATGGCGCGGGCGAACACGTCCTCGGTGCCGAGTGCGCTGGATTCCCGCTTGTCGACCATGGGCCGCGCTTGGCCGACCACCGTCTTCCCGTCGAGCACGGCCTCGATCACCGGGAGCCTGCCGGCCGCGACGGCAATTGCAGCCGAGAGATCGGC
The DNA here is from genome assembly GCF_003952605.1 of Mesorhizobium sp. M1A.F.Ca.IN.022.06.1.1. NCBI lineage: Bacteria > Pseudomonadati > Pseudomonadota > Alphaproteobacteria > Hyphomicrobiales > Phyllobacteriaceae > Mesorhizobium > Mesorhizobium sp. M1A.F.Ca.IN.022.06.1.1. The sequence goes on from NZ_CP034455.1 coordinate 4,352,801, forward strand.
GCTGGATCCGTCGAAACGAAGGCCGATGGTGGGAACATTCGCCAAGGCCGCATCGCCGGCAAGATCGAGCCTCAGCGCGGGGGGGCGATTGCCGGGCCGTGCCGGGATTGCTTGCAGCGCGGAGCCGAGAAGGGGTCCGCGCCGGCGGAAAAGACGTTGCTCGAACTGGAAGGCGGCTTTTGCCGCTGCCGGCCAGGTCGCCGGCCCGGGCTGATGCGCCACCGCGACATCGTGGCCGTCCGCCTCCAGCCGCTCTATGGCGAGCCGCTGCCAATGGCGGGGCGCCGATTGCGGAACGATGACCTCGATCGCCAGCATGTCTTGGGCGGCTATGTCCTGCTCGGATTTCCAACAATGAGGAACGAGAGACTGGCCGAAAATACTTACATCGGCGTTACACGCAAAACCGGATTTCTACTTTTTCGGCATGATTTTCGACTTGCGATCCCGAAGCGGTTGTGGTCGTCCGCCCGGACTGCCATGCAACGCAAGATTAGCGGTTTCGGCATATACCAAGATTCCAACAATCGCGGCGACCGGTCTTGACCTGGAACGTAAGAAGTCGTGGATAGCCGCTGTCCCTGCCGGTTCGGATCACATGTTTGAAGTCACTGCCGAGGATGCGTTCGATTTCCGTTCGACGGAGTACGCCGAGCTCTTCGCCAGCTCGGCGGCAACCGCTTTTCAGCATCCGATTTGGCTCGCGCAACTTTATGAGAGGCTCGTGCGGCAAGGCGCCGCCACGCCACTGATCATCGTCGTCCGCGTGCGTGCGAGCGGAAGGCTCGCGATGGTCCTGCCGCTGGTGAGGCGCCGCTACACGCTGCTGAAGGTCGTGGAATTCGCGGATATGCGGGTTTCGGACTATGTCTCGCCCGTCGCCGACGAGGAGACCTTCTCCCGCATTCTTGCCGACGCCCGCACCGTCGCCGCCATCCGCAAGCATCTGCGGCCATACGATCTCCTGCGCATAGGCAAGCTGGCGGACCGCTCCCTGGCGATGGAGCACCTGCTTGGCGTCGACAAGCGCGACAGCATGGGCATGAGCGCCTATTCCAGCAAGCTGGAGCCGACATTCGCCGGCTGGCGCGAGCAGCGGCTGGACCAGTCCTATCGCAAGGAGCTGGATAAGAAATCCCGGCAGCTCAACCGCATCGGGGAGGCGCGCTTCGAATGCGTTGACGGCCCGGCCGCGGTCCGCACGACATTCGATGCCCTCAAGCTCTATCGCGGCAAACGCTTCGACGGCAGCAACGGTCCGGCCGACCTTTTGCAGCTGCCTTCCTATTTCGATTTCTACCTGGCCGTGGCCAATGAAGGGTGCGGCGGCTTCGCCCGCACCTATGCATTCTGGATGAACGGCCAGCCGATCGCCGGCGCGCTCGGGCTCAAGCACCGCGGCTCGCTCCTGGTCATCCTCGGCGGTTTCGACGAGGCCGGCTACCGGAAGCAGTCGATCGGCAGCCTGATGTTCGAGCAGATCGCCCGCGATTGCATAGAGCGCGGCGATCAACACCTCGATTTCACCATCGGCGACGAGCCCTACAAGCGCGTCTTCGGCGGCCGGCCTTCACCGATGTGGCAAATCTACCGCGCAGGCAGTCCGCTCGGCTATGCGGCGCATCTGACGGTGCAGAAATTGCCGGCGGCCAAGGCGCTGGCGCGGCATATCCTTGAGGCCGCGCATGTCAAGAAGGCCAAGCCTTCGGCTGTCATCGTGCCGCCGGCTGCCGATGAAGCCGCCGAGTCGTCCTAGTTGAAGCGGGTCGGATCGGACGCCTTACGCTAGCTTCAGGCGGTCGCGCACGGTTATGCCGAAGCGTCCTTTGAACGAAATGCGCCGGCTGACCCGCAATCAGGTCACGGCTTCCACTTGCGGCCGCTTGAGACCGCGCAGCCGCGCGGCAAAGCTCGGGCTGAACTTGTCGATCTCGTGCAGGATGCGGCGACGGCTGAAATGAACCTGCCGGCGCGCGCGCCAGCGCAGGTCCGTGTCGATGGTCAAGCTGCGGCGGAAATTCGCCAACTCGAGCCCCCGTTCATCCATCGCCTGCTTCGTGGGATCATCATAGAAGGTGGCGATCTTCGCCGCCGCCATGCCGGGCGAGGCCATCCACTGCGGCACGTGCACCATGCACAGGCGCTCCACATCGGTGAGGAGGCGGCTGACGCCTGTTCCGGCGGCCGGACAGGATGTCTGATAGGCGTCTCCGATCAGGACGACGCCGTCGCGCTTGCAATTTTCGGCGACGGTGATGTCGGTGAGCCAGCTCGAAACGCGGTCGATGACCTCGAAATCGCCAAAGGTCTTGAGGAGTCCCGGAAGCGTTTCAATGAGCGTTTCGCGCGGGCGGTCGCGCAGCGCCTTGACCCACGGGTCGGTATGCTCCCGGAAAACAAAGAGGTTGGCGCGGGTAACGCCGCCGGCCGGGAAGAAGTTCAGGTAATCGATGCCGTCCGAAACGCGTTCGCCGTAATAGGTCAGCGCCGGATGCTTGAACGCGCTTGCTCCCGCCGGCCGGACATTGAAACCGAAAGTCAGCGATTGGCGCTGGTGGACGAACCGGCGCTCGATGCCGACGTCGCGCCGCAGGATGTCGCCCATGCCGGTGGCAAGCACAAGCAGGCGAGCCGTCACATCCGGCTGCCCGATGATCGACACACGCTGCCGCTCTGGGCCGGCCTCCACAGCGCTCACCCTGCCGGCGACGAAGCGTACGGCCTTGGGCAGTTCGGCCCGCATCGCCGCGACGAGGTCGTCGTAGAAGATGCCGTAATGGCGGGCTCGCGTGCGGTCGAGCACTCGCCCCTTGCGCACGTTGACGATCTCGTCGAATGCCGCGGCCGCCGTGGAAAGACTGTCGAGGAGGCCGATCCGGCGCAGCTTGTCGATCTGGTCGCCGGCGATTTTCTCGACACGGAACTCGCGCGGAAAAACGTGATGGCGGTCGATCAGCGTGACACGGTAGCCCGACCGGCCGAGGAGAGTCGCGGCAAGTGTCCCGGAGAGCCCGCCGCCGACGACAGCGATCTCCGTGTCGGTTCCCTCCGGCAGCGGACGAAGCGAATGTTCGGCTGTCATTGGGAATACCTCAACAGGGCATAAAGGGCACGGGGATTGGTGGTGAAGTAGCGCCAGAACAGCCGGCGCGGCTCCATCAACATGCGCCACAGCCATTCGAAACCCGCCTTCTGGACCCAGAGCGGGGCGCGCCGGACCTTGCCGGCAATATGGTCGAACAGCCCTCCGGAAGTTTTGATCACACCGACATTCGAGAGCCGCGAGCCAAAATCGCGGACAAAGATCTGCTCGCGCGGCACGCCGAGGCCGAGCCACAAAATGTCCGGTGCAAGCGCGTCGATCTCTTCGAGCTTTTTCTCGAGTGCTTCGCCGGTCAGGTAGCCGTGGCTGTGGCCGACGATGCGCAGGCGCGGATAGCTGGCTTTGATGGCGGCCATGGCCTTGGCGTTCCCGGCCTCAGTCGATCCAAGCAGGTAGAAGGTCGCGGCCTCGTTCTCGGCGAGCTTAGCGACATCGTGGAACAGATCGGTGGTGGCCACCCGTTCCGGCAACCGCGTGCGGCACAATAGGCGCGAGGCGAGCACAAGTGGCTGGCCGTCGGCGAAGATCTGATCGGCTTCGCGGAAGAGGGCGGCGATCTCCGATTTCGCGCGAGCCTGGGCGATGACCTCGCCGTTGACGGAGGTGAAGTAGTAGGGACGGCTGCCATGGCGGTGCTGCCGCGCCGCCGCGAGCATCAAGCGGGCGGCGCCCTGCCGGTCGATCACGGTGACAGGCAGCCCGCCAAGCTGCACCGTCGGCAATGCAGGCAGGTCCTGCCGGGAAGGGGCTGCTTCTAGCGCTGCCACGGCGGTCACGCTTGGACGTCCGGTCGAAGTCTGGTGCTGCAGCCGCGGAAAACGAGAGGTCTCATGGTTCAGATGTTGGCTGGAGTGGAGCGGATCCGATCCGCCGGTCGTAACGCTGTGTTGTTCAAAATCTCTTTTTGAAGTTTCTAAAACTTTTCGCATAGGAGAAGTCGCCCCATTCTCCGGTAGTTCGAACTACCTCCTTCATGGCACCATACGTAAAAAAATCAAAAAGTTAAGCGACATGTTAATAGTTAGTTAATATGGACAATTTGAATCGAAATATAAATCAGTTTAAACCTTTTGACCTCGACTTCACTTGCTTTTGGGTGATTTTGAACCTGCGTTTTCAACACGAATGCGATTTGATCGCCACTGGTGCGACCACATTGCAATGCCAACGAGCTCCTGATCTATCCTGGGTGATCGTCGGGGCCACGAAAATCAGTTGTGAGGCGGGGAGCGACATTCATGGCGCCGCCTGACGGGCAAAGCGGAAATCGTCCGGCGTCAGCTACTCCGGCAAAGGCCAAGACCGATCTTCATGCCTCTATTTCACACCGATGCCGGCGGTCAGGCCGCCGTCTATCTTGTAATCCGCGCCGGTGCAGAAGCTCGCTCTGGAGGAGCACAGAAAGGCGATGAGTTCGGCCACTTCTTCTGGTTCGCCGATGCGGCCAAGCGGATGCGCCGCACCGAAGCGCCTGTACGCTTCCTCGACATCGGCATCGCTGCCGGTTTCGCCACGCGCGGCCTTCTCCAGGATCGGTGTGCGGATCGAGCCTGGGCTGACCGAATTGACCCGGATGCCAGCCGCCGCGTAATCCAGCGCCAGCGAACGCGTCAGCGTATGGATTGCGCCCTTAGTCGTGGCATAGGCGGCGACGTTCTGCTGACAGGCGAAACCCTGCACCGAGGCGACATTGACGATGGCGCCGCCACCACGGCGGATCATTTCGGGGATGCCGTAATGCGCCGTCAGGTAGATCGAGCCGACATTGACCGTCATGGCCTTGTTCCATGTTTCCCAGTCGGTCGTGGTCGCGGTTCCGTAGGGATGGACGGCCGCCGAATTGACGATCACGTCGAGGCCGCAGAACCGTGCGACCCCGGCAGCGACGGCATCGCGGACCTCGTCCGCCACGGAGACGTCGGTGTCGACGACCAGCGCGCCGGCTTCGGAACTTTCCAGCTCCGCTCTCATTGCCGCATTGGCCGAGCGGTCGATGCCGCAGGCGATGATCGCAGCACCCCCTGCGGCGAGGCGCCTGGCGGTTGCCAGACCGATTCCCGTCGTCCCCGTCACCAGGGCGACCTTGCCAACAAAATCCTTCATTGCGGGAACTCCTTCAGTCACGTGTCGGAACCCGGCTCTTCCGGCAGGAATCGCAGGGCGAAATCCAGATGGCGGCTCATCAGGTAGGCGTAGGCCACTCTGTCGCGCGCGCGCAGGGCGGCGACGATCTCGCCATGCGCGGCGCGGGTGTCGGCCAGGACCGGGCGCATCTCCTTGCCGATGGTCATGATCCGCAGGATCACCGGGGAAAGGAAGGAATACATGTCCGACAGCATGCGGTTGTCCGCCAGCCCGATCAACGCCATGTGGAAGTCGAAATCATTCTCGGCGGCCTCCTGGATCGAGCGGCTCTCGACGATCCGCGCGTTGACCGCGTCGAGCGCTTCGATCTGCTCGTTGGTGGCGTTGAGCACGATGTGGTCGCCGATGCCGACTTCGATGATGCGCCTGAAGCCCTGAATGTCGGCGAAGGAGGAGCGCGAGACATCCATATGCGCGGCAAAGAAATTCTGGATGGCGATGCTATGCCCGTCCGCGAGCACAGCCCCGACGCGGGGTTTCGGTTCGATCAGCCCGTAGGTCCGGATAGCGCGCAAAGCCTCGCGCACGGTGTTGCGACTGGCGCCGGTGATCTCGCTGAGCTCGCGCTCTGTCGGCAGCACGTCGCCGACATTCAGCTGCCGCGAGCGGATGAGATCGAGGATCCGCCCGGCCGCGGCATCGACCGCCGAGCTGCGGCCGGCGTGGCGGCGGGCGCCGCTCTCGCGCGCGGCATGAGAATTTTCCAATGACGAATCTCCCAAATTGTTGGACCAGGATATCCCAAGATTCCGGGAAAACAATCGAGTTGGACGCCGTCTCGATCAGTTTACCGCGCTACCTGTCGGCCGTCAGGCGTTCGAGAAAGCCGAAATTGTCGATTGACTCTCATCCTGGTCCAACAATAAGTTTCCGCTCTCTCTCAAAGGAAGGCAGCAAATGGAGCAGTGCTGGCGTTGGTATGGCCCGGACGATCCGGTGACGCTGGATCACGTCAAGCAGGCCGGGGCGACGGGCGTCGTCTCGGCGCTGCACGACATCTATGACGGGCGCGCCTGGCCGCTAGAAAACATCCTGGAGCGCAAGCGGATCATCGAGGCGGCGGGGCTGACCTGGTCGGTCGTCGAGAGCATCCCCGTCCACAACTCGATCAAGATCGGCTCGCCGGAACGGCTGCGCTATGTCGGCCTTTACAAGGATACGATCCGAGCGCTCGCGAAGGCCGGCATCGCGACGATCTGCTACAATTTCATGCCTGTGGTCGACTGGACCCGCACCGATCTGGCGTATCGCCTTCCGACGACGGGTTATGCATTGCGTTTCGACGCGATCGATTTCGCGGCCTACGACCTGTTCGTGCTGAAGCGACGGAATGCCGAGGCCGGCTACAGCGCCGCGCGCATCGCCGAAGCGGAAGCGCGATTGAAAGAGCTCAGCGACGAGAAAATCGACCGGATCGAGCGTAACCTTATCGCCGGACTGCCCGCCACCGAGCGCAGCTACAACCGGGACAGTTTTCGCGAGGCCTTGGCCGAGTACGATTCGATTGGGCCAAGGGAATTGCGCGACAATCTCGCCTGGTTCCTGCGCGAGATTATTCCGGTCGCCGAACAGGAAGGGGTGCGCATGTGCATCCATCCCGACGATCCGCCCTTCTCGCTCTACGGCCTGCCGCGCATCGTTTCGACAGCTGAAGATGCGCGGTTCATTCTCAATGCCGTGGAGAGCCCGGAAAACGGGCTGACATTCTGCACAGGCTCCTACGGCACGCGCGCCGACAACGACATCGTTGCCATGGTCAAGGAGTTCGCCGGCCGCATCCATTTCGTCCATCTGCGCAACGTCACCATCGAGGATGACGGCTCCTTCTATGAGGCCGAACATCTCGAGGGCGGCACCGACATGGCGCATGTCATCCTCGCCCTGACGCAGGAGGAAGCGCGCCGTCGGAAGGAAGGCCGCGCCGACTGGCGCATTCCGATGCGACCCGATCACGGACATCTACTCGCCGACGACATCGGCAAGACCAGGATCAATCCCGGTTATTCGCTGATCGGCAGGCTGAAGGGCCTCGCCGAACTGCGCGGCATCATGCGGGCCGTCGAACGGTTCGGGCTTGCATAGAATCGAAACTTTCCACCGACATTACCGGCGAGCGCAATTCGCTGCATAATGACCGCGCTGGCCGAGAATCGGTGTTCGGCAAGCCGATCCTCCACGGCGGCGTCAGTTCTGGTATTCTCAATGCCCTGGTCGCGGAGGATTTGCCCTGGCCCGGGACGGTCTTTCTCGAAATCGCATGGAAGTCCGTCAAGGCGGTCGGCGTTGAGGAGGCGATCATCGGACGCGTGGAGGTCAAGAAGTTGCGCCCCGACAAGCCGATCTGCAAGATCGAGACCAGCGTACGCAACGGCCAGGGGTGCTTTGTCCCACCGGCGCGGCGACCGTGTTGACCGTGCCGCTGCAAGGCGCATGAGCGCGGTGAGCGGCAGCCCGCTTGGCATGGCCGCCGACAGCGGCCGCTGGCGCGTGCTGTTGCTGCTTTGCCTGGCGGTCGTTCTGTCGCTGACCACCTGGTTTTCGGCGACCGCCATCCTGCCCGAACTGAGGCAGGAGCTTGCGCTCGGCGCCGGCGGGGAGGCCTGGCTGACCAACGGCGTTCAGGTCGGCTTCGTGATCGGTGCGCTGGGGGCGAGCCTGGTCAACCTTCCCGATTTGGTGCGGCTCAGCCGGCTGATGGCGGCCGCCGCTTTTGTCGCCGCGCTCGCCAATGCGAGCCTGCTGTTTCATCTCGGGCCGGGCGGCGTGATCGCCGCGCGTATTGTCACCGGCGCAGCACTTGCCGGCGTCTATCCGCCGGCGCTGAAGCTCGTCGCCACCTGGTTCACGCGCGACCGGGGGCTGGCGCTCGGCGCAGTCATAGGCGCGCTCACCATCGGCTCGGCGCTGCCGCATCTTTTTCGCGCTGTCCTGACCGCGCTCGACTGGCGGCCGGTGGTCGCGGCCGCCAGTCTAGCAATGACGGTCGGCGCGCTCCTGTTTCTCTTGTTCGCAAGGGAGGGGCCCTATCCTTTCGGCAAGGCGGTGTTCGAGCCATCGCGCATCGGGCAGGTGTTTCGCGAGCGGCCGCTGCTCCTGGCCAATCTCGGCTATCTCGGCCATATGTGGGAACTCTACGCCATGTGGGCGTGGCTGCTTGCCTATACGCGCTCGGCATTCGAGGCGCAGGCGATCGGATCGGCCGCTGCCGCCTCGCTTTCGACCTTCTTCGTCGTCGCCTCCGGCATCATTGGCTGCCTGTTGGGCGGCTATCTGTCGGACCGCATCGGCAGAACCGCGACCACCGCCGGCATGATGATCGTCTCGGGAAGCTGTGCGCTGCTGATGGGCTTCCTGTTTGCCGGGCCGCTTTGGCTCTTCATGCTGGTCGCCGTCGTCTGGGGTATTTCGGTGATCGGCGATTCGGCGCAATTCTCAGCCGCAGTGACCGAGCTCGGCGATCGCCGCTTCGTCGGCACGGCGCTGTCGGTGCAGCTTGGCGCCGGCTTTGCGCTGACGGTGCTCGCCATCTGGCTGACGCCGCGCTTCGCCGACTTCATCGGTGGCTGGCGCTGGGCCTTCCTGCTGCTGGTGCCGGGTCCGCTTCTTGGGGCGGCCGCTATGCTGTGGTTGCGAAACTTGCCGGAGAGCGAGAAAATGGCCGGCGGCCTCCGCTAGCGCTCTTGCTCCTCGACTGTCTAGCGCTGGAGCCGATTGAGAACTTCGTCGCTACGCAAATCGCCAGCGCTGGGCCCGCGCTGCTCCGTTGGGCGTAAGGTTGGCGATTGCACATTTGCCGGGAACAATGCAGCCTAGCTTCGAGGCTCGAAAGCTGCCTCCCGGAGCGGGGCCATGCAGGCAGGATACGCGGCACAGTTACTGGTGCAGATGTCATGACACGCGCCCAGTTGGCCGGCGTCATCCTGGGTTTGTCGCTGGTCGCAGCGCTTACCATTGTCCGGGCGAGCGACCCGCAGCCGTTGAGACTCGCCCGCGAAGCGACGTTCGACCAGTATCAGAGGCTGGCACCTCGCCGCTTCGAGTCGATGCCCGTCCGCGTGGTGGACATCGACGAGGCCTCATTGCAGCAGTTCGGGCAGTGGCCGTGGCCCAGGGATCGCATGGCGGCCATGATCGAAAAGCTGACGGAGCTTGGTGCGGCAGCCATCGCATTCGACATCCTTTTCGCCGAGCCCGACCGTCTGTCGCCTCGCACTGTCCTCCGCGACGTGCCTGGCATCGATCCGGCCCTGCTCGACCGCCTGCCCGACAATGACGAGATCTTCGCCGGGTCGATCGCCGGCAAGCCAGTTATCCTGGGCTACGGCATCTCCAACGAAGGGAACTATCGGCCGCAAATCAAGGCTGGCATTGCCTTTATGGGCGAGAGCCCGATCGCTGCTCCTCCGCCTATCAAGGCAGCCACGCCGCTGCGGCCGCAGCTTGAGGCCAATTCAGCCGGCATCGGACACATCAGCCTCAATCCCGGCAGATCGACCGCTGTGGTGAGGACAGCCCCACTCTTTCTGACTGATGGCGAGCAGCTTTATCCGGATCTTGCCCTCGAAGCCATAAGAGTAGCGCAGGGGGCCTCCACCTACCTCATTGCCGGCGCGCCGGATCGGCAGGGCATAATGACCTCCGTCAAGATCGGCGACTTCGTTATCCCGGTGACCTCGGCCGGCGAACTCTGGCTCTATGTCAGTCCCGACAGGGCCGAGCGTTATGTTTCGGCGAAGGACGTGCTTGCACCCGGCGGCGTCTCGTCCGAAACGAGGGCCGCGATCGAAGGCAGCATCGTGTTTGTCGGCACTTCGGCCGCCGGGCTGCAGGACATTCGTGTCACCGCGCTCGGTGAGAACGTGCCGGGCGTCTCGATCCACGCGCAGATCGTTGAACAGGTGCTGTCCGGCCACTATCTGTCTCGGCCTGATTGGGCAAACGGGCTGGAAATCGCGTCGATCGCGATGCTCGGCAGCCTCCTGGTGATTCTGACGATTTTCGTAAGCCCCGCGATTGCGCTCGCCTGCGGCCTTGCGATCACGGGACTGGCGCTCGTCGCATCGTGGTTTGCCTTTTCGCTTGCGGGACTGCTGTTCGACCCGTTTGCGCCGATCCTCATGGGCACGATCACGCATTTCGCGACAACCTCTTTCCGCTTCCTGGTGACTGATCGAGAGCGGCGCGCGATCCGGCGGGCCTTCGGTCAGTATTTGTCGCCATCGCTTCTCTACCGGATCGAGCACACGCGCGACGCGCTTCGTCTTGGCGGCGACGACCGAGAGCTGACCGTGATGTTTGTCGATGTGCGAAACTTCACGGAGATCAGCGAAAGACTGCCGCCCACCGCCGTCGTGCGGTTTTTGAACACGCTTCTCGACGCGCTCAGCCGTCATGTCACCGCCAATGAAGGCACGCTCGACAAGTTCATCGGTGATTCGATCATGGCCTTTTGGAATGCCCCGGTCGACGTCACCGATCATCCCCGCAAAGCCGCTCGCGCGGCATTGGCGATGCGCGAGACGATTGCCCGCCTCAACGAAAGCGATGCATTCGGATTCGGGGCCGGGCAGACGGTTCGCATCGGTATCGGAATCCATACCGGCGTCGCCTGTGTCGGAAATATGGGCGCGGAGTCGCGTTTCAACTATTCGGCCGTTGGCGACGCGGTGAACATCGCAGCGCGTATCGAGACAACGTGCAAGACGGTGAGTTTCGATATCCTCGCGTCCGACGACACAGTAAGATCGCTGCAAGGCTGGGCCTTGCTCGACGCGGGATCGCTGGAACTCAAGGGAAAGAGCACGAGGACCAGAATCAATGCCGTCGTAGGCGATGAAAACGTTGGGTCGTCGCCGGATTTTGCCGAATTGCGGCTTCTCCACGGCAAGCTCGTGGAGGCGTTGCAATCGCGCTTGCCAGGCACCCGAAAGATGATCGCGGCGGCCAAAGTCAAGGCTGCGGGCCTGCCGACAGGGTTGCAGGAATTCTATGGCCGGATCTCGCGCAGAGCGGATGATTTTGTTGGCAAGCGGGCGGGAGCGGCGATGGAAGCGAATGCCGGCTATGCGGAGCAACAATTCGGCTCCGGTTCCTGACCTTCATTGATGTAGGGCGGCCGACCGCTCGACTCGGTGGTGTTCAAGGGCAACAATTTCGTCCACCCCGACGTAGGGGCGAGTTGGCCCAGACCGGTTGGCGAAGTCGGATACGGACGCGCCGAGAAAAAGAGCGGCTATCCGCTGCTCTTGCCGCTGCCGGCCACCCCTGCCGCTATTTTTTGCCAGGACCCTTGGATTTTCCGGGATTGCTGGGATCGTGCTTGCCCGGATCATTTCCATGGCCGTTGTTGCCGTCATCTTTGTCGCCCCGCGGCGGGCTCGGCGGATCGGGCGTGCCCGGACCGGGTGGCGCCGGTGAGTTGCGCCGCTGCGGCCGCGCCGTATGCTCCTGCTGAATGGCAGCCGTAAGCCCGCAATTTCCGCCGATTGCGTCAAAGCCTCCCGAGAGCTGCTGATTGCCGGTCAGAAACGGCAATGCCCGCGAGGTGCCGAGTGTGGTGAGCACAGATCGATTGACCTTGACAACGTCGGTCATTGAGCCTGACGGCGTCGCGACCACACAATCGCAGCGCCGCTTCAGTTCCCTGCATCCGCCGCCGCTGCAGAATCGGGCCGACCCCTTCAGCAGCACGACGGCGGTTTTGCCGTTGGGCGCGATGTGGACATCGAATGCTGTCCCCCGCACGCCTATTGTGCCTGCGGGCGTCACAATCTGGTAGGCGGACGAAGGCGAGCTCCCGCTTATCCAGCGAAACGTTCCCTTGGCAGCGCGGATGGTGAGCTTCTTCACCGAATTATCATCGTTGAAGACGTATTTGTCGAGGACGACGGAAGAACCCCACCCCACCGCCAGCTTGGTGCCATCCCGGAACACGAATTGGCCAAGCCCGGTATTGGATGTCCTGATTCGTTCGTCCCGATGAACGGGTGCGCTGACCACCAGTGGTCCGGTTGCGCCGGTAACGGCAGTCTTGATCACGACTGCCCGGCCCACTGCTTCGGCGGCTATGGTCGGTGTCGCATTGATGAGATTCGCGGCAAGCGCGACAACTGCAGCCCACCTCAAGGACGGCATGGCATCCTCCCCGAAACGACTTTATTAGCACATGCTTGAAAGTCTGTCCCCGCGGAGTCATACCTCAATTTGAGTAGGATATGTCTCTTTCGCTTGGGCGACGCTCGAAGGCACAATCGTCGACGTTAGGTCCTGCGCTTGGGTGGGCCGCGCGGGTTGCCCCCTCGCTCATCGGGTCGGAGGTGGGATAACGCCAATGCTGTTACTGAATTCGTCTGGCTGAGGGACAAGGCGATGTTCTGCGTGGGCGGCGCGAGAGCGCCCGCATCTGGGGCATCGATCATGGTTTGTGTCGGCGCGCTGTCTTTGAAGATCTTCGGCCCATTCTTGGGCAGTTTAGCCGCGTCGGCCACGAGGGAGGAGCGCCATCGCCCTGGCCGCTTTTCTGAAAGCAAGCAATCGGCCAGCCCGCGACCCGTCTCGATACAAGTGCATGTATCCGCCGTGATCTATCTGCAGCGCACGAGGCCGACAAGGCAAATAGGCTGGGCATCGCATCCAATGTGCATAGCAGCTGAGCAGACGCTGCTCAGCATATGAACCCTCTTGGGTAATATAATTTGAAAAAATTGCGCCCTCATGTTCAAAACAGGTCGATAGACCTGCGAGACATGGGTTCGAATCCTGCGGGGGCCCGCGGTCCTCAGGCGAGAATTCTAAAGAGGTTCGACAATGACCCAGCACGTACAAGATGCTCGAATTCTCATGTACAGCCACGACACGTTCGGGCTCGGCCACTTGCAGCGCTGCCGCACGATCGCGCATTCCCTGGTCGAGGATTTCCACGGACTTCAGGTGCTTATCATTTCGGGCGCGCCTATCGCCGGCGCCTTCGACTACCGCGCCCGCGTCGACTTCGTGAAGATCCCGAGCGTCATCAAGTTGCGCAACGGCGAATACACCTCGCTGGAAAAGGATATTGATCTGCATGAGACGCTAAGAATGCGCCAGTCGATCATTCGCCACACAGCCGAGACGTTTCGGCCGGATATCTTCATCGTCGACAAGGAACCGCTCGGGCTGCGCGGTGAGATCGAGGACACGCTGTCCTACCTCAAGACGCGAGGCACTACGCTGGTGCTTGGCCTGCGCGAGGTGATGGATGCGCCGCATCTGCTGGAAGCAGAGTGGGAACGCAGGGATGTGATGCGCAAGATAGGCCTGTTCTACGACAAGGTCTGGGCCTACGGTCCGCCGGATTTTTACGATCCGTTGACCGGCCTGGATGTGCCGCCGGCTATCAGGGCAAAGATGAAGTTCGTCGGTTTCCTGCAACGGAGCCTGCAGAAGAACGAGTTGCCCGGCCACCGCCCCGAGGGCGACTATATCCTCGTTACGACCGGTGGCGGCGGCGACGGCGCCGATCTGATCCACAACGTTATCGATGCCTATCAGCAGGATCCGCAATTGCAGCATAGGGCGTTGATCGTGCTTGGGCCCTACATGCCGGCGCGCAAGCGCAACAAGTTTCTTAAGAAGGGGTCCAAAATCCCGTATATCAAGATCATCGAATTCGACAACCGCATGGAAGAGCTGATTGCCGGCGCCAAGGCGGTAGTGGCGATGGGCGGTTACAACACCTATTGCGAGATACTGTCCTTCGACAAGCCGGCGCTGATCGTGCCGCGCATCAAGCCGCGGGAGGAGCAACTGATCCGCGCACGGCGAGCAGCCGAACTCGGTCTCATCAAGATGCTTTCGCCGGAAGAAGCCGAGGATTCCCAGCGGTTTGCCGATACACTGAAGGTGCTGCCGGATCGGCCCCGCCCATCGCAGAGCAATCCGCATCTGAGGCTGGAAGGGCTGCCTCATATTTCCGCGATCGTCGCGGAACTGCTCGACAGGCAGGCCGGCCATCATCTTTCGGTCATTGAAGGCATCAACTGAGTGCAACATCGCAAGATCGTCGTGGTTCTGAAGGGTTATCCGCGGCTGTCGGAAACCTTCATCGCGCAGGAACTGCTCGGGTTGGAGCGAGCGGGGTTCGACCTGATACTCGTTGCGCTGAGGCGGCCAACCGACGCAAAACGCCATCCGGTGCATAACGAGATCAAAGCGCCCGTCCATTATCTGCCGGAATACCTGCATGAAGAACCGCTGCGCGTGGTTCGCTCGCTGTTTGCTTGTCTGCTGCGGCCAGGCTTCTGGCGCGCGTTCGGATCGCTGGCTGCCGACATCCCTCGCGACTTTACGCGCAATCGCGTACGCCGCTTCGGGCAAGCGCTCGTGTTGGCGGCCGAATGGCCGGAAGATGTGGGCTGGCTCCATGCGCATTTCGCGCACACACCGGCATCGGTGACACGCTATGCCAGCCAGCTTCGCGGTCTGCCCTGGAGCTGCTCGGCCCATGCCAAGGACATCTGGACTTCGCCTGACTGGGATCTCGCCGGCAAGCTTTCCTCGGCCCGCTGGACGGTCACTTGCACGAAAACCGGCTTCGACCGTCTGAAAAAACTCGCTAACGGCAACTCGTCTTTGCATCTGAGCTATCATGGGCTCGACCTTGATCGCTTCGACAGCTTCCGCGAGGCGCGGAAACAGCATGACGGCTCGGCACCGGACGAACCGGTTATCGTTCTGAGTGTCGGGCGCGCCGTTGAAAAGAAAGGTTACGATACCTTGCTGGAGGCTCTTGCCCTCCTGCCTGGTGATTTGGCGTGGCGTTTCGAGCATATCGGCGGCGGCGAGGAACTGGAACGGCTCAAGGCGCTGGCGCAAAAGCTCGGCCTGGATGGTCGCGTCTCTTGGAGAGGCGCGCTTGCTCAGGAGGAGGTGCTTGAGCACTACCGCCGCGCCGACATCTTCGCCCTGGCCTGCAGGATCACCGCAAACGGCGACCGGGACGGTCTGCCGAATGTTCTGGTTGAGGCGGCCAGCCAGCGGCTTGCCTGCGTGTCGACCGATATTTCCGGCGTGCCGGAGCTTTTATCTGCGGATGAAACCGGGCTGCTGGTCCCGACAGAAAACCCAATTGCCCTGGCACAGGCGCTGGAGCGCCTTATCCGTGATCCCGTGCTGCGCGCCCGCCTCGGTGACGCTGCAGAGTGGCGCGTGCGCGCCAATTTCGATCATCTGACAAGCATTGGGCAGCTCAAGGAACTGTTCGAGCGGGAGTGGCGGGCCGCCGAATGAAGCGACTGCGCGCCTTCTTCTATGTCCAGCACCTCCTGGGTATCGGCCATCTTGCGCGCGCCAGCCGCATTGCGGCGGCTCTGGTCGATGACGGGTTTGACGTAACCGTGGTGACGGGCGGCGCGCCGATCGCGGGGTTTCCAGGATCGGGCGTCAAATCTGTATCTCTGCCTCCCGTCACCTCCGGCGATGAAGGATTTTCCGGACTTGTCGACCTGCAGGGCAAACCCATCGACGATGCTTTCAGGAGATGGCGTTCGGAGATGCTGTTGCAGGCCTATCGGGATTGCGGGCCCGACATCGTCATTGTCGAGGCGTTTCCATTTGGACGCCGGCAGATGCGTTTCGAACTCCTGCCGCTGATCGAGGCCATCGACGCGACATCACCCAGACCGCTGCTGGCGACGTCCGTCCGTGATATCCTTCAGGAGCGCGTCAAGCCGGGCCGAAACGAGGAAACGGTCGATCTCATCAACAGGCATTTCGACCTTGTCATGGTCCACGGCGATCCGGCTTTCGCGACCATCGACAAGACCTTTCCACTGGCTGGGGCGATCAGGGCCAAGGTTGCCTACACTGGGCTCGTTGCCGCGCCGCCACCGCCCGCGGTCTCCGAGCGCTTCGACGTTCTGGTGTCGGTTGGCGGCGGGGCTGCCGGAAAGAGCCTCGTCAGTGCCACTGTCGCAGCGGCGCGGAATGCCAACAGCGCTTGGAAATGGTGTCTGATCACCGGTCCAAACCTGCCGAAAGGCGAGGTCGACGCGATCGCACGCGATGCCACGCCGGGCCTGTCGATCTTCCGGTTCCGCGAGGATTTCGCCAGCCTGCTGACCGGCGCCCGTCTGTCAGTCTCGCAGGCGGGTTACAACACGGTCTGCGACGTGCTTCGCGCGGGTTGTCGCTCCCTACTCGTTCCATTTGCGGCGGGTGCGGAAACCGAACAGACGGTTCGCGCCCTGATGCTCGAAGAAATGGGTCTTGCAACGGTGCTGACGGAAAAGGACCTAACGCCTGAAGGTTTGGCGCGAGCGATCGAACAGGCGCTTGCTGGACCGAGGCCGCCCGCGCATCGTCTCGATCTGGAAGGCGCGCGTCGCTCGGCGCAAATCCTGCGCGAGCGACATCGAACATGGTCCCTGAAAACGAAACTCTAGCTGCCGCACGTCGCCCCGGTGAGATTCGCGCGACGTCGTTATCCGAGAGCCGCCACGCTTTGAGCGAAATGCGTTAAACAGTTCCAATCAGCATGAAGCGCGTATAATTTTTTGTCGGCAGTTCGCCGGAGAACCGTATTTCCCGTAGCGCCGCCAGTGCTTCGAAGGCTGCCAGTGAAGCCACGCAGTTGATGTGCGTCGGCTCGCTGAAATAATCGTTGGATTGCAGCAATACATTCGTGCCCCGCGGAAGCAGGGCAAGCCAGGCGCGCAGATCGACTATGTGTTCGCAGCTCGTATTGACCACCAGGTCGGGCTGCGCGGTCGCATAGTCAACGGCGTACATATCTGCCGTCAGCGCGCGGAACCGATCAACGGCATCCCGGTTGAGGGTCCGGGCCACCGGCGCGACTTCAGGATCGATGTCGATGCTATCAATCGCTCCGATGTCGAAGCGAGCATCGTTGAAAAACATTGCCGGCAATACGCCGTACCATCCACCCAGAACCCATATGCGCCCGAACCGGCCGCCGCAGCTGTCGAACAGCTTGTCGAGTGCCCACATCTTGCAGGCGACCTGCTTGTGGTTGAAGGCGTTGGCGATATCGGCCTGCGGATGCCTGGCGATGACGCGCGCCAGCCCTGCCACGAGAGGGTGGTTGACATAGGCGGCAATTCCCCGCGTGAGGTCCAAGGCCTGTTCGTGCCCGTCCATGCCCGCATTGCGTGGTTGCGTGACATCCATCATACTCGTCTTGTAGGTTGGGATTTCGGGCGACACAACGCAATCTTGCCCCGGCAAGGCTGGTTGGTTCGCGGACGTTGATCATGCTGCACGCCGCTTCGCCATTGCCCCGTGCCGGAGAGGGGCTGTCGCATCAGTCCGGACCATCGGCGTTCATGCGCCAGCATCAGCAGCGCAGCTGTGGCGGCCGTTCGCCAAAACGCCACGGCAGCCGTCAATCGTTTGGCCAGCTGCTTTCTTCGCTAATCAACAATGCCAGTGTTGCGGTCATCGACCATGCGCCTGAACTGGATCGCGCCGCCTCGCAGCGTCCTTTCATCGTTGAGCGCAGGACAATCACGGTGCACTGTGGCTCGAAGCATGTCGTTGGCGACGAAGAAATTGCCGATGCGCCATTAGCCAGCAGGTGCTTCTATGTCCTGCAGCCTTGCAATTGAACGGTCCACGGTCGGATGGAACCCAGTTTAGCCCGCTATATCTGGACGCACACCAAGAAGCAGCAGGTCTGGATATTGATGATCGTCGTGCTTTCGATGATCCCGTATTTCATATCCTTCGATCTGCCGAAGCTGATCGTCAACGGCCCCATCCAAGGTAAGGGTTTCGGAGAACCCGGTGCGACCCAGCCGTTCATGAGGCTGCACTATGACCTGCCATTCATTGGTGAGGTGCAGTTCTTCTCCGGCTTTCAGCTCGACCGCACGGAGACGCTGTTTGCGCTGAGTATTGTTTTCCTTTTGCTAGTCATCATCAACGGCCTGTTCAAACTCTACATCAACACATACAAAGGCCGACTTGGCGAGCGCATGCTGCGGCGTATCCGTTTCGATCTGATCGATCGCGTGCTGCGGTTTCCGCCGATTTACTTCAAACGCGTGAAATCCGCCGAAGTGGCGACCATGGTGAAGGACGAGGTGGAGCCGCTGGGGGCTTCATCGGCGATGCCTTCCTGCAGCCGGTGCTGCTCGGCGGTCAGGCGCTGACGGCCATGCTGTTCATCATGGTGCAAAACTTCTGGCTCGGAACGATTGCGGTCGTGATCGTGGTGATCCAGATCGTCCTCATCCCGCGCATGCGGCGGCGGCTGATCGTGCTCGGGCGCGAACGGCAGTTGACGGCGCGCGCGCTCTCGGGCCGGGTCGGCGAAATCGTCGACGGCATCGGCGCGGTTCACGTCCACGACACATCAAACTACGAGCGCGCCGACATAGCTGCCCGGCTCGGCCTCATTTTCAAGATCCGCTTCGATCTTTACCAATGGAAATTCATGGTGAAGTTCCTCAACAATTTCCTGGCGCAGCTCACGCCCTTTCTGTTCTACATGATCGGTGGCTACCTGGTCATCCGGGGGCGGCTGGACGTCGGCCAGCTGGTGGCCGTGATCAGCGCCTACAAGGACCTGCCCGGACCGATGAAGGAACTGATCGACTGGGATCAGGCTCGCCAGGATGTCCAGGTCAAATACCAGCAGGTCGTTGAGCAATTCACCGTCGAGGGTCTCATTGCGCCAAGAATTGGGGCGTTGACGATCGATGCTCCCGGTCCGATGACCAACCCGCTGTCGGCGATCAATCTGTCCATAGCGGACGATGGCGGTGGAATGCTCCTCGACCGGATCTCGCTCCAGGTCAAGCCGGGTGAGACGGTGGCGCTGGTCAGCACCGCAACAGGTGGAGCGGAGGCGCTTGCGGAAGCCTTCGCGCGGCTGAACTGGCCGGACAGCGGAAAGATCGCTTCGGGCGCCGACGACCTGCTTGAACTTCCCGAAGCGGTGACCGGCCGGCGCATGTCCTACGCCTCGTCGGATGTTTTCCTGTTCCATGCAAGCCTCCGCGATAACCTGCTCTACGGGTTGAAGCATGCGCCGCTGACATCAGTGCCTTATGAGGGTGCTGCGGCAGACCAGCAGCGCTGGAACATTCACGAGGCGCGGCGGTCGGGCAATTCGGACCTCGATATCCGGAGCGACTGGATCGACTATGCTTCCGCCGGCGCCACCGGCCCGCACGACCTTTTTGAGGCGGTGCGCCGGGTGCTCGACGCGGTTCTTCTGTCGCGCGACATTCTGGATCTTGGCTTGCGCTCCTCGGCTGACCTGACGCGTCACACGGAACTCGCTAGGCGCATCGTCGAACTGCGTGCGGCGCTTCGAACCCGGCTGGAACAGGAAGGGCTGAGCGGACTGGTGGTTCCTTTCGAACCAGGCGCCTACAACAAGGAAGCATCGATCGGCCAAAACCTGCTCTTCGGCGCCGCCGCCGGCCCCGAACTGGCCGACAAGGCGCTAGCGGCCAATCCCTATTTTGCGTCTGTGCTGAGGCAAGCCGGCCTCGACCGCACGCTTTTCGAGATGGGCATGGAGATCGCCGAACAGGCGATCGAGCTGTTTGCCGACCTGCCGCCCGATCACCAGTTCTTCCAGCAGCTCGCCTTCATGGGCGCCGAAGAGATACCCGCCTACGAAACCTTGTTGCAACGGCTCAAGAACCGGCCCTATGAGGCAGTTTCGGAGAACGATCGCGCCATGATCGTTACACTGAGCTTTGCCTATATCGAGCCCCGGCACCGCTTCGGTCTGCTGAGCGAGGATCTGATGAGCAAGATCGTCGCTGCACGCAACCGTTTCTATGAAACCCTGCCGTCCGAGCTGCAAAATGCGATCGAACGTTATGATCCCGCCAAATACATTGCCGCGGCCAGCGTCATGGATAATGTCCTGTTCGGGCGTGTGGGCAACAACCATCCCGACGCGCCGGATCGCATCCGCTCCATCGTCTATGACATTCTCGACGAATTGGGCTTTATGCCGAACTTCTGGATGTTGGCCTGGACTTCAACGTCGGCGCCGGCGGCAGGCGGCTGACCGCTGGACAGCGGCAGAAGCTCGATGTTGCCCGGGCCCTGCTCAAGCGTCCCGATTTTCTCATTCTCAACCGGCCGCTGTCGGCGCTCGACCAGCGTGCGCAGGACAAGGTGCTGCGAAACGTGCTCGACGAAGCGAGGTGCGACGGCCATTCGCCGGCAATTGTGTGGGTCGTGACGAATCCGGCAATGGGGATGATGTTCGATCGCGTTATCGTCTTCGACTCGGGTAAATTGGTGGAAGACGGAACGCTCGAGACACTTTTGGCAGGGAAGGGTATCTTCAAGGAACTGCTGTCTTAGACCAACGGGCATTGAGATGGGATCGTTCTGTCGGTGGGAATTGGCTGCAAGGCCACGGGATACGGCGCCTGGCAAACGCGAATTTTGAGAAGGTTTGCGACAATGCTGCTCAAGGATGAAGTTGGAATGCTGCAACGCGTTCCCTTGTTCTCCGGCATCGAACCGACAAAGCTCAAGCTGCTTGCGTTCACATCCGATCGTGTGAGCTACAGCGCCGGCCAGATCCTTTTCCGGCAGGGCGACGAGGGAGATGCCGCCTATGTCATCCTCTCAGGCAGCGCGGATGTTCTGGTCGATTCCGACAGCGGGCCGATAAAAGTTGCCGAACTGGCGCCGAATTCGAT
Organism: Mesorhizobium sp. M1A.F.Ca.IN.022.06.1.1; assembly: GCF_003952605.1. Classification (NCBI taxonomy): domain Bacteria; kingdom Pseudomonadati; phylum Pseudomonadota; class Alphaproteobacteria; order Hyphomicrobiales; family Phyllobacteriaceae; genus Mesorhizobium; species Mesorhizobium sp. M1A.F.Ca.IN.022.06.1.1. The sequence continues at coordinate 4,373,723 of NZ_CP034455.1, forward strand.
CGTTGGCGAGATCGCCATCTTGTGCAACAGCTCCCGCACTGCCACCGTCAGAGCGGCAAGTCCGCTGGAAGCCTTGAAAATCAGCAAGGATCATTTCCTGAGGCTTATGAAGGAGTTCCCGGAGATGACCATCGAGATATTGCGGGTTCTTGCCGATCGTCTAAGCCATACGACCGCGGACCTGATCGACGCACGAAACGCCTAGCAGCAGTTGTTTGGCCACGACGGGCGAAGGAGCAGCATGGATTTCCTGGTCAGGTTTTGGGGCGTGCGCGGCAGCATTTCGGTATCGGGACCAGAATTCTCTCGCTATGGCGGCAACACGAGCTGCATTGAGATGCGATGCGGCAAGCATATGCTTCTGTTCGACGCCGGCTCTGGCCTCGGGCTTGCCGGCAGAGCGTTTCGGGCCTCGGGCGTGACCGATTTCGAGCTGTTTTTCACCCATTGCCATTACGATCACATCATCGGGCTGCCGGCTTTCAAACCGATCTATGACCGGAGCGTCAAGGTCAGGCTTTGGTCCGGCCATCTTGCGGGACGCATGACGACCCGTCAGATGGTCGATGAATTCATGCGGCCGCCGTGGTTTCCGGCCAAGCTCGACATCTGCAAGGCAAGCATCGACTGCCGCGATTTCGTATCCGGAGACGTTCTACGGCCGCGCGAAGGAGTGGTGGTCCGAACCGGCAGTCTCAACCATCCGGGAGGCTGCATAGGCTACCGCGTCGAATGGGGCGGCCGTATCGTGGCGGTGATCACAGACACTGAGCACGAGCCGGGTAAGCTGGATCAGGCGGTGCTCGACCTGATCGAAGACGCCGACCTCGTCATCTACGATTGCACCTATACCGAGGACGAAATGGAAGACCGCCGTGGCAACGGGCACTCGACATGGCAACAGGGCGTCAAACTGTGTGAGGCAGCCGGTGCCCGAGGGCTTGGGCTGTTCCACCACGATCCGACACGCACCGATGAGCAATTGGATGAGATCGAGAAACTGGCCAAAGCCAGGTTTGCCGGCGCTTTTGCCGCGCGGGACGGCCAGACGCTCAAATTTCCAGTCTCATTGCACAAAAAGCGCTGAGCTATTTTGCTCTATCTTATTGTTTTGATGCAATTTCGGAGGAAAATCGCTCACACTTTTCCTGGAATTGCTCTACCGCCGCTACGCCCGATCAATGTCCTGATCGGAAGCCATGCGCAGGCTTCGGTCTGTGCGGCGACTGTGAACAGCCGTTCGAGAAAAAGCCAGGCCGATTCATCGTGGACGAGATGATGGGTGAGCAGGCCGACCGGTTCGCCACCGTCGAAGGCATGCTGCAATTGCGCAATGATGGCCTGAACCAATGGCCCATGATCGCGACAGCCGCGCGTGCCATGCCAATCGATGATGTCGACATTGCTGTTGATGACCGGCACTGGGGCCGGCTTCGGCGGCCCAAAGACCGACAATGCCGCAAATCCTACCGATCCAAGCTCCGATACCAAGCCGGGGTCGATTCTATTCCAGGGTGGCACCAGCATCGGAACGGCACGCGCGCCGTGCAGCCCGGTTAGGCGCGACAGCCCGCGGGCCATATCATCGAGCACCGCCTGGCGTGGCCGATGCGCGCCGAGTTCCTGCTTTTTCTGGTCCTGCGGCGCATAATTGCGGTGCGCCCAGCCATGGATGGCGACGGAGGCATGCGGCGCCTCGTCAAGCCGGACGACAAGCCTCTCGTCGGTCAGCGCCGGAATGACGGCCAGAGTGAGTGGAACCTCGAATGCGCGGGTGAGTTCCAGCAGCCGATCAAGCGCAGCCGTCGGATCCACAGCGTCGTCGTCGCGCAACCAGAACTCCGCCTTGCGGTCCGCCCGTCGCCAGCACGCCAGTTCTTCCACCAAGGGCTGCCAGATCTGATCGAATGTCATGCAACCGCGATCTTCGCAAGAAGTTCGGAAAGACGCGCCGCTGCAGTACCGAGAGAGCGTTCTTCGAGGATGAAACGTCTGGCGTTGCCGGCCATGGCGGTTCTTTCGTCGTCACGGACCAGAAGCCTTTCAATGGCAGACGTGAACGCTGCCACATCGCCCGGCGGGGTGAGAAATCCGGTCTGGCCATCCCGCACGACCTCCGGCACGCCGGCGATGTCCTGCGCCACCACCGGAAGGCCGGCAGCTTGTGCTTCAAGATAGGCAACGCCATAAGCTTCGCCGCAACCCGGCCAGACGTAAATCCCTCCACTGTAGAGGACATCCGGCACGGCGGCTGGCTCGATCGCGCCAAGCCATTCGATCCGGTCGGCGGGCAGGCCGGCGAATTGCGCTTTGACCTCGTCACGGGCAGGCCCGTCCCCGACGACCGACATGGTCCAGGGCAGGTGGCCGATCGGAGCGAGGGCGTGCGCGAGCATGCGATAGCTATCGACCTTGTCGCCCGGTCGCATCATGGCGACGGTAACGAGACGCGTCGGACAACCACGCGCCGGCAGTTCCCGGAATACCGATGTGTCGATGAAGGGCGAAAGCATGCCGAAAACGGCGTCTGGAAGAGCGTCTGTCAGTCCCCGACGATCCCTTTGCGTGAAGCAGATGTTCAGCGCCGCCTGTTCGACGGCTCGCGCCACCAAGGCTTGCATATCGGCCCAAAAACCGACGTTGCGCCGCTTCGAATAGGAGGCTTCCGCGGTCACATAGGGGATGGCAAAGGCCGACGCCAGCTCGGGCCCGATCAGGTCGGGCGCCTTGTAATAGAGATGATAGGAGAACCAGAGGTCGGGCTTGCCGTCACGCTGCCAAAGCTCTGTCAGCCGCGCGACTTCCTCTCGGGCTTCGACCTTGAGCGCATCGAAACTTTTCGACTCCGGTTCGCGTAGATAGAAGCGCAATTCGGATGCCAGATCGACGCGATGCCCTCCATGCTCAAGCGCCTTGATCAACATCCGTGCCATCTGACGGTCGCCAGAGGCAACGGCATGATTGGGCGACTTCAGCGGCGCGTAGAAGGCAATTCGCATCGTCGGAGCCTATCATTCGAAAGCCTGCGCAAGTCAATTTCGAAGCATGATCGAGTTTCACCTTCAAGCAGTGGAATGTGCTATTGCATGCTCATGGAAACAGCCGCAGCGTCCGACCCGTTCGTCGCTTCCTTGCCGGTGTTCGCGAAGTTCGAAAGCGTTGCCGATATCGACAACTATCGGCCGCTTCCCGATGGCTGGGCGCTGGCCACCGCCGACATCGTCGGCTCGACCAAGGCGATCGAGGCAGGGCGCTATAAAACCGTGAATATGGCCGGCGCCAGCGTCATTTCGGCGCTGCTCAATGCGCTGGGTCGGCAAGATCTTCCCTTTGTCTTCGGCGGCGACGGCGCGCTCGTGGCGTTTCCGAGTTCGGCGCTGGAGATCACGCGCAACGCCCTGGCGGCCGTCCAGCGATGGGTGGCGGACGAGTTGGCCCTGACCTTGCGTGCCGCAATCGTGCCGATAGCGGATATAAGAGCGCAAGGCCTCGACGTTCGGGTAGCGAGGTTCCGGGCCTCCGAAGCGGTGTTCTATGCCATGTTTGCCGGCGGCGGCGGCAGTTGGGCGGAAGCCGAGATGAAAGCGGGGCGCTACCTGATCGATCCTGCGCCGGCCAACGCGCGGCCGGATCTGACTGGTCTCTCCTGCCGCTGGAGCCCGATCGAAGCCCGGCATGGCGAAATCGTCTCGATCATAGCCGTTCCGGGCGCCTCGCGCGATGTGCGCGGTTTTCAGGTTCTGGCTTCCGACATCATCGCCCTTGTCGGTCGACAGGAACGTGATGGCCATCCGGTGCCGGTGAACGGGCCGGCCTACGGTTTTTCGCGCGCCGGCCTCGATCTCGAGGCCCGGGCCGTCGCGCCGGCGGGAAGGCGGTGGTTGTCGAAGCTGTGGATAGTGTTCCTGTTGTCGCTTGCGGCTGTGACCGATCGATATGGCTGGACGATCGGGAGGTTCGATCCGAAGATCTACAAACGCGACGTGGCCAGCAATTCGGATTTCCGGAAGTTCGATGACGGCTTGAAGATGACCATCGATGTAGATGCGGATTTGTTGCAGCGGATCGAGCACCGGCTGCAGCAGGCCGAAGAGGCGGGCATTTGCACCTATGGCCTGCACCGCCAGCAATCGGCGTTGATGACGTGCCTCGTCGCCTCGCCGCTGCAGCGCGATCATGTTCATTTCATCGACGGCGCCGCCGGCGGTTATGCGATGGCTGCCGCAAGCCTGAAGGCGAAGGTGTCGGCCTGACGACGGCTTGCGGAGATCCATTTTCCGCAATATGCCTCGGGGTTGTTGGGCCCACATGAGCCTCGCCGTGGAAGCGGGCAGTCTGTCCACATTGAGGAAAACAGATTTTTGGACGCCTCACGATCGACATATGACAGTCTGCTGAACCGGATTTCGACGCGCACCGCGCAAGTCGGGGTGATCGGACTGGGTTATGTCGGATTGCCGCTGGCGGTCGCGGTAGCACGCGCCGGCTTCCCGGTTTTCGGCTTCGACATTGAAGCCCAGAAGGTCGAGAATCTGAACAGCGGGCAATCCTACATCGAGGCGGTGACGTCCACTGCCCTTGCCGTCGAGGTGGCGAGCGGACGGTTTCGCGCCACTGCGGATTTTACCGAACTGGCCGCCTGCGATGTCATCGTCATCTGCGTTCCGACGCCGCTGACGAAAAACCGCGAGCCAGACCTCTCCTTTGTCAGGAACACGGCAGGCACCATCGCGAAGCATCTGCGTCTCGGCCAGTTGGTCGTGCTGGAATCGACCACCTATCCCGGCACCACCGACGACGTGATCAAGCCCATCCTGGAACAAACCGGCTTGCAGTCGAAGATAGACTTCTTCCTTGGCTTCTCGCCCGAACGCGAGGATCCCGGCAACCGCAGCTTTGAAGTCGCGACGATCCCCAAGGTCGTGGCAGGCGACGGCATTGAAGCGGCGGCGCTCGTGAAGGATTTCTACCAGGGTGTGGTCAAGACCGTCGTTCCGGTTTCCACCACCGCGACCGCCGAGGCGGTCAAGCTGACGGAAAACATCTTTCGCTCGGTCAACATAGCCCTGGTCAACGAGTTGAAGGTCGTGCTCGGTGCGATGGGCATCGACATCTGGGAGGTGATCGAGGCGGCAAAGAGCAAGCCCTTCGGCTACATGCCGTTCTATCCTGGGCCCGGACTTGGCGGGCACTGCGTCCCCATCGATCCTTTCTACCTGACGTGGAAGGCGCGCGAATACGAACTGCCGACCCGCTTCATCGAACTGGCGGCAGAGATCAACACGGCTATGCCGCGTCATGTGGTCGATGAACTGGCCAGGGCGCTGGACCGGCGTTGCGGCAAGGCGCTCAGCCGCTCGCGCATTCTCATCATTGGGCTCGCCTATAAGAAGAATGTGCCGGACATCCGCGAGAGCCCTTCATTGCGGCTCATTGAACTCATCGAGGAATGGGGCGGCAAGGCCGAATTCCACGATCCGCACGTCAGAGAAATTCCGGCGACACGGGAGCATATGCCGATCAAGGGGCGTCGGTCTGTCGAATTGAGCGAGGGGACCTTGAAGGATTTCGATGCTGTCGTCGTTGCAACCGACCACGACGCGATCGACTATCAGGCGATCGCCGATCACGCCCTTCTGATCGTCGACACGCGCAATGTTTTCGGCCGCCTCGGGCTAGCCCGAGAGACGGTGGTAAAGGCCTGATGGCGGTCTGAGCCGGCGAATTCTTTGCTCGATGTCAGGATCGTGGTTGCACTCGGCCGGCAGCGTCGACACATAATGCCGCGAGTAAATAGATACAGTTAGCCTGTCGCTCGCCCGCACGGACAGCCAGTTGCGAAGTTCTTCGCCGGCTTTTCCTGCCAAAGCTGGCTTCATTGACTTCGGGGATCTCTTCTTGGGGTCGTTGGCGGACTGTGTTGTGGGCGGATCAAAGGACAATGCCTCGTCTTCGAGGAGTTTCGAGATAGCATGAGCACAACGCAAGCAGAAATTTCCACCATTCTCATGGATAAGGTAGCCGATTGGCTGAACCAATCGGTACTTGCCGGCAACGACCTGGAAACATTGGTAAAAGGCTTTTGCGAACGGCTGGCTGCTGCCGGCCTGCCGTTGAAGCGGGTGCATTTGAGCTTTTCGATGCTTCATCCGCTTTATGATGCGCTTGGCTTCACCTGGGTTCGCGGCCGAGGCTTAGAAATCGAAAGCTTCCGCAATGAGCCCGGCGCGCCGTCCGACAGGTTCCTGACCAGCCCATACTATCATCTGCTCAGCAATAAGCTCGACCACCTGCGACGCCGGCTCGACCCGTCGCTGCCTTCAGAGTTTCCTGTTTTCGATGATCTCAGGCTTATAGGCGTCACCGACTATTTGGCTTTCGTGCATTCCTTCAACGGCAACGCCAGTCAGGGCATGATGGGGTCCTGGTCCACCGACAGTGCCGCAGGGTTCAGCGACAGCATGATTTCGGCGCTGCTGCGCATCCAGAACCATCTCGCTATGGCAACCAAGATGGCGGTGCTCACCAAGCTCGCCGACAACATGATGACCACTTATCTCGGCGGCGACGCCGGCAGGCGCGTGCTTGACGGTCAGATCAAGCGCGGCGAGGGCGATACAATCCGGGCCGCGCTGGTCATGGGCGACATGCGCGGGTCGTCAAGGCTTGCCGAAACCTCCGGCCGTGAAATCTATATCGATACGCTGAACCAGTTTTTCGACGCCGTTGCTGCACCTTTCAATCGCAAAGGGGGGCAGATCATGAGTTTCATCGGGGATGGCTTCATCGCCGTTTACCCTTGCGAAAGGCATCGCTCGCAGTCCGAGATCGCCTGCCAGGCTGCTCTTGCGGCAGCGCGCAGCGCCACAGCGCGCGTGACGGATCTCAATCTGCGCAGAAAGGAAAAGGGGCTAACCGACATAAAATTTGGTATCGGTCTACATGTCGGCAATGTGATGTTCGGCAATGTCGGGCTTACCGACCGGCTCACATTCTCCGTCTTCGGATCGGCTGTAAACGAGGTCCAGCGTCTCCAGGTACTGACCAAGAAATATCCGCACAGCATTCTCGCCAGCAAGGACTTCGCCAGCTATTGCGGCGCCAGCAACTGGCTGACGCTCGGCAGCGAGGAACTGGCTGGCATCAAGCAGAAGCTGACGGTGCTCTCACCCGATCTGTCGGGTGCTCTCGCAGTCGATGAAGACGGTGCGCTGGAGCCGGTTTATGACCGAAGATCGGACGCCGAGCAGGTCATGCTGCTTCACCGCGATGCCGCGCGGCTGTCGGCGGGCGACCCGAGCAAGCTCCAGTAACCGCCACGACCTGATCCGAAGGGCCCCAGATAGACAGTCCGCTCGCCGGTTCCGCCGCTGGCGACCGTTCCGAATCCAAGTTGCTCTAAGCTGGCAATAGGTTAGTCTCGCTTCCGAACCTGCCAGATTGGGGCTGGTGTGGAATGAATTCGGGTGTTGATCTGCTGCGGATCGAGGATGTTGGCATCTCTTTTGCCATCATCGGCGGACCGTTGCATGCCGTCAGGCGCGCAAATCTTCGCGTCCTGCCCGGCAAGGTTACCGCGCTTGTGGGCGAGTCCGGCTCCGGAAAATCGGTTCTCAGCCAGGCAGTGATGGGCATTCTGCCGGGATCAGCCCATGTTCGCGGCCGTATCCTGTTCTCCGATCCCGAAAGGCCCGGCACCACGCAAGATATCCTGAAGATGCCGCGTGATGGACCCGAAATCCGGGCATTGAGAGGCAGCCGCATCGGCAAGATCTTTCAGGAGCCGATGACATCGCTGTCGCCGCTGCACACGATCGGCAACCAGGTCAGCGAATCCTTGCAGATTCATACCCCCATGGCTCGGGCGGAGCGCAAGGCGCGGACCGAGGAAATGCTCGGTCTTGTCGGCTTTCCGAGTCCCAAACGCGCCTATGATATGTATCCCTTTGAGCTTTCAGGAGGATTGCGTCAGCGCGCCATGATCGCCATGGCGCTTATCTGCCGGCCCGCCCTGTTGATCGCCGACGAGCCGACGACGGCGTTGGACGTCACCATCCAGGCGCAAATCCTACATTTGCTGCGCGGCCTTCAGACCAAGCTGAACATGGCGATGCTGCTGATCACCCACGACCTCGGCGTGGTCGCCAACGTCGCCGACGAGGTCGTGGTCATGTACCATGGCGAGATCATGGAAGCGGGACCTGTCGAGGCGATATTCCGCCGACCAGGTCACCCCTACCTGAAGGGCCTGATGGCAGCCGTTCCGCATTTCGACCTGAAGCCTGGCGAAAGGCTAAAGGCGCTGCGCGAGGTGCCGGTGAATGTCGAGAACCTGCTCGGCAAGCAGACGGCGCCGCCGTCGAAGGGGCCAGACGATATCCTGTTGTCGGTCAGGGATCTGAAAAAGACCTTCACAATCCGCAAGTCCGGATTGTTTGGCGGGGATCATCAAACCACGGTTCGCGCCGTGGGCGGCGTGAGCTTCGATATCAGGCGCGGCGAGTGCCTGGGGCTGGTCGGCGAAAGCGGCTCCGGCAAAACCACGGTCAGCAAGATCCTTATGCGGGCTATCACCCCTAGCGGCGGCTCTGTGACGTTCAACGGCCGCGATGGAGCGATCGACGTCTTGCAAGGCGAGGGAGACGCCCTGCGCATGCTGCGCGCCAAAATCCAGATGGTCTTCCAGGATCCGGTTTCATCGCTGTCACCTCGCATGACGGTGGAGAACATCCTGAGCGAGCCGCTGGAGATCCATCAACGTGGCGATGCCGCGTCCCGACTCGCCACTGTCAAAAGCCTGATGCAGGCGATCGGGCTCGATCCGCGCTTCATCAAGCGCTATCCCCACAGTTTCTCCGGCGGGCAGCGTCAGCGTATCGGCATCGCGCGCGCGTTGGCGCTGGGCCCTGAACTGCTGATCTGCGACGAGCCGGTTTCGGCGCTCGACGTCTCTGTCCAGGCGCAGATCTTGAACCTGCTGAAGGACCTGCAGAAGGAACTGGGCCTGACCTACCTGTTCATATCGCACAATCTGGCGGTGGTGGACTACATGGCAGACCGAATCGCAGTGATGTGCGGCGGGCGTATCGTCGAGCTTGCGCCACGCGAAACTCTGCTGAGGAAACCGATCCACCCCTACACGCGCTCACTCGTCGCCGCAGTACCTTTCCCCGACCTCGACAGGCCGATGGATTTCAAGACGCTGAAGCTCAGCGGCGCTTCCGACACCAGCGCATGGGGACCGCAATTCCGCGACGAGGGCGACGAGGATGTATTGTCGCCGCTCGATCTTGGTGGCGGCCACCTCGTGTTGGCCCGACGTTCGGCCGATGTCAGCGAGCTACGCCATTGATCAGCCGGCGCACCGTCCTCGGACTCATGGCTTCGGCGGTTTTGCCGGGCACATTGCACGCAGGCGATCTGGAGCCGCAATTTCTTCAGCCGCTGCTGAAGGCCCTGGCGCTGCCGGCACTCTCCGAGCGCTTGCCCAAGAAGCCGCGCGTGTTGAATCTCGCTGCGATGGGGCGGCAGCCCGGCCAGTATGGCGGCACGCTGCGCACGATCATCGGCAGTCAGAAAGATATCCGGATGATGACGATCTACGGATATGCTCGCCTGGTCGGCTATGACCAAAAGCTCAACTTGCAAGCCGACATTCTTGAAAGTTTCGAGGTAGCGGACGATCGCGTCTTCACTTTCAAGATACGGGAAGGACATAAATGGTCTGACGGTAGCCTGCTGACGCCGGAGGACTTTCGCTATTGCTGGGAAGATGTCTGGCTGAACGACGAACTTTCGCAAGGCGGGCTCGCCCCGGCCCTGCTGGCCGACGGCAAGCCGCCACGCTTCGAGATCGTCGATGCGTTGACGGTCCGTTATAGTTGGGATGCGCCAAATCCCGACTTCCTGCCCAAGCTCGCGGCTGCTTCGCCGTTATCGCTTGTTCTGCCGGCCGCCTATCTCAAGCAGTTCCACAAGAAATACCAGGATCCATTCCGGCTCGCCGGCCTGATGGAGGAGAACAGGGCCAAGAAATGGACGCTCCTGCATATCCGCATGTCGCGGCAGTATCGCCCGGAGAACCCGGAACTGCCGACGCTCGATCCCTGGCGGAACCGGACCAAGCCGCCGGCTGAGCAGTTCGTCTTCGAGCGCAATCCGTTCTTTCACCGCATAGACGAGAATGGCCGGCAACTACCCTATGTTGACCGGATTGTCATGAATGTGAGCTCGTCGGCGATTATTTCCGCCAAGACCGGCGCGGGCGAGAGCGACCTGCAATGCATGGGAATTGATTTCAGCGATTACTCCTTCCTGAAGGACGCGGAAAAGCGCTACCCGGTCAAGATGCATCTCTGGAAACGCACACAGGGTTCGCGACTGGCGCTGCTGCCCAATCTGAATTGTGCCGACCAGGTCTGGCGTGGCCTTTTTCGCGACGTGCGCGTGCGTCGTGCACTTTCGCTCGCTGTGCACAGACGCGAGATCAATATGGCTGTGTTCTATGGATTGGCGCAGGAAAGTGCCGATACGGTCCTGCCGGAGAGCCCGCTCTACCGGCCCGAATTCGCGAAAGCCTGGGTCACCTACGATCCTGATCAGGCCAATGCCCTGCTCGACGAGGTCGGGCTTCAGGCGCGTGACGATGACGGCCTGCGGGTACTTCCCGATGGACGCCCGGCGCAGATCGTCGTGGAAACGGCCGGCGAAAGCACGCTGGAAACCGATGCGCTCGAGCTCATCAGCGATCACTGGCGCCAGATCGGTATCGCCCTGTTCATCCGGACTTCGCAGCGCGACATCTTTCGCAGTCGCGCGCTTGGCGGCCAGATCATGATGTCGATGTGGTCGGGCATCGACAATGGCGTGCCGACCGCCGACATGAACCCGTACCAGCTGGCCCCCACCATTGACGACCAACTGCAATGGCCGCTCTGGGGTGCTCACTACTTGTCTCGTGGCAGGCTCGGCGAGGCGCCCGATCTTCCGCCTGTGGTCGAGTTGATGACCTTACTCAAGCGCTGGAACGCATCGACCGAAGCCACGGAGCGCGCTGAAATCTGGAATTCAATGCTGTCGATCTACACCGATCAGGTGTTTTCGATCGGCACGGTGAACGGAACATATCAGCCGGTTCTGGCCTCCTCGCGGCTGCGCAATCTGCCTGACAAGGCGCTCTACGGCTACGACCCGACCGCCTATTTCGGTGTCTACATGCCCGATACATTTTGGCTTGGAGAGTCCTGAGCGTGCTTCGATATATTGTCTGGCGCCTCGCCGTAATGGTTCCAACGCTGCTGATCATATCGGCGCTTGTGTTCACGATCATCGAACTTCCCCCAGGCGACTATTTCGACAGCTATGTTGCCGAGCTTCGGGCCCAGGGCGAAGCGGTGGATTCCGACCGCATCGAGATGATGCGGAAGGACTATGGTTTCGACAAGCCGCCGGTCATTCGCTACTTCTATTGGGTCGGCGGGATGCTGCACGGCGATTTCGGCTATTCCTTCGAATATGAGCTGCCGGTTCGCGACGTGATCGGGGACCGAATGTGGCTGACCGTGCTGGTTTCCTTCGTGACGATCCTCTTCACCTGGCTCATCGCCTTTCCGATCGGCATGTACTCGGCCACGCATCAATACAGCTGGGGCGACTACGGCCTGACTTTCTTCGGCCTTCTCGGCCTTGCCATCCCGAACTTCATGCTGGCGCTGATCCTGATGTATTTCGCCAATATCTGGTTCGGCACGTCCGTCGGCCATCTCATGGACCAGCAATATCTCGGCGAGCCGATGAGCTGGGCCAAGGCGAAGTCGATCCTCGCCCATCTCTGGATCCCGGTCTTGATCATCGGCACCGGGGGCACGGCAAGCATGATCCGGCGGCTGCGCGCCAATCTGCTCGATGAGCTTCACAAGCAATATGTCGTGACGGCGCGCGCCAAGGGCCTTCATCCCTTCAGGACCCTGGTCAAATACCCGCTGCGCATGGCGCTCAATTTCTTCATTTCGGACATCGGCTCTATCCTGCCGGCCATCATTTCCGGTGCCGAAATCACGGCGATCGTGCTGTCTTTGGAAACGACCGGGCCGATGCTGATCAAGGCGCTGCAAAGCCAGGACATGTATCTGGCAGGGTCGTTCCTGATGTTCCTCGCCTTCCTGACGGTCATCGGCGTGCTGATTTCCGATCTGGCGCTGGCACTGCTTGATCCACGAATTCGTTTGCAGGGCGGCAGTACCAAATGAACACGCAATCGCCACTTCCCGCTCCGGGTGCTCCGCTGCAACACTATGTTTCCATCGCGCCCTTTGACCTGCAGTCGGTCGAGGCAATGACGCCGGAGCAGTCGAAGGTCTTTCAGGCGTCGCAGTTGCGGCTGATGTGGTGGAAATTTCGACGGCACCGGCTTGCTCTTGTATCCGGCATATTCCTGGCGGTGCTCTATTTCGCGATACTGATCTGCGAGTTCCTGGCGCCCTACAATCTGCACACGCGCAACATGGACTACATCTATGCGCCGCCGCAGCGGGTGCACCTGTTCCACAACGGCCAGTTCGTCGGGCCGTTCGTCTACGGCCGCCAAATGACGCTGGATATGGACACGCTGAAGCGGAACTACATCGACCAACAGGATGATGTTCAGCGGATCCGTTTCTTCTGCAAGGGCGACAGCTACCGGTTCTGGGGCCTGATCGAAGGTGACAGGCATTTTGTCTGCCCTGCCGAAAACGGCCAGCTCTTCCTGGCCGGCACTGACAGGCTGGGGCGCGATGTGCTCTCGCGCATCATCTATGGTGCACGCATTTCACTGACGATCGGCCTCGTCGGCATCAGTTTCAGCTTCCTGCTCGGCATAGTCATCGGCGGACTGGCCGGCTATCACGGCGGCATCTTCGACCTGATCGTTCAACGGATAATCGAAGTTCTGCAATCGATCCCCAGCATTCCGCTATGGCTGGCTCTGGCGGCGATCATGCCGATAACTTGGAGTCCGATCCTGATCTATTTCGGCATCACCGTCATCCTCGGGCTGCTCGACTGGACCGGATTGGCGCGGGCCGTGCGTTCAAAGCTTTTAGCGTTGCGAGAGGAGGATTACGTTCTGGCCGCGCAATTGATGGGCGCCAGCAGCGGCCGCATTATCCGGCGGCACCTCATTCCGGGCTTCATGTCGCATCTGATCGCGACGGCGACGATCTCCATACCCGGCATGATCCTGGGCGAGACGGCGCTGAGCTTCCTCGGGCTCGGGCTGCGGGCGCCGATAACCAGTTGGGGCATCCTGCTCACCGAGGCGCGCAGCGTCAGCGTGATCGCGTTTTATCCATGGCTACTTTTGCCGATCCTCCCCGTCATTCTCGTCATTCTGGCGTTCAACTTCCTCGGCGACGGCTTGCGGGACGCTGCGGACCCCTACAAGTGACATCGCCAGTCCGCCGCGCTTCAAGGCGCAGACTCCGCCCGGTTCGTCGGGGGCCTGTTCGGTTGTTGCTGTGTTGAACGTTCGCCTCTATATGCGGCGACGCCGGATCGGGCTAACACGTTGCTCGGGTTTCATCCTGGTCGCGGGCATTGCCGGTCTCTTGAGCTGGTTCAGGACACACAGACGCATATGAGTCGCCTCGAAAGTTTCATCCGCAGGCTGACGGCACAGCGCGACATTCTCGATCAAGTCTGCGCGGAGGTGGCGAAGATCGAGGGTCCCATCCTTGAGCTCGGCCTCGGCAATGGCCGGACGTTCCACCATCTGCGCGAGCGTCTGCCCGGCCGACGGATCGTGGCGTTCGACCGCGCACTTGCCGCACACGCCAGCTCAATTCCCGAAGCTGAAAACCTCGTGCTCGGCGAAATCCGCGAGACGGCGAGCAGGTTCATCGGCATCGAGGCCGCTCTTGTTCATGCCGACATCGGCACCGGCTATGAAGATCGCGATGCAGTGACCTCTACCTGGCTCCCCGAACTAACCGCGCGCCTGCTTCGCGTCGGCGGCATTGCGGTCAGCGGCACGCCGCTCGATCACCCGCAGTTGCAACGCCTTCCACTGCCGCCTTCGGTACCCGCCGATCGCTATTTTGTCTGCAGGCGTGTCTGAGGCCGAAACGGCCCAAGTCTTCAGGGGATCGTGTATACCGCTATCTCCCGCTCGATGCCGCGCAGCGAGACCTCGTGGGGCACGGGCGTCAGCGCGTTCCTGTGCAACAGATCGGCGGTGAGATTGTCGTCGACCACCGCGCGCGTGGCGAAGATCGCCTGTGCGTTGGCAAGGTTCTGGACCCGCGAAGCAATGTTGACCGTCTGGCCGAAATAGTCCTGTCGCTCGTTCATAGACACGGCAATGCACGGGCCGGCATGGACTCCGATCTTGAGCAGCAGATCCTCGCGCCCGCTCTTCTCATTGAGCGCACGCATGGCATCGCGCATCCTGAGGGCCGCGGCAATCGCACGATCCGGCGTCGCGAAGGTCGCCATCACCGCATCGCCGATCGTCTTCACCACCGCGCCTGCCTCCGACGCGACGATCTCGTGCAGGACCTGAAAATGCACGCGCACGAGATCGAAGGCTGAAAGATCGCCCACCCGCTCGTAAAGCTCGGTCGATCCGCGCAGGTCGGTGAACAGGAAGGTGAGGCTAGTGATCTTCAGGCGCTGGTTGATGTCGAGCGTGTCGGTGCGATAGAGATCGCGGAACGTCTGGTTGGTGAGCAGGCGCTTGGCTGTCAGGAACGGTCGGCGTTTGCCCAGGAGATCATGCAATTCCTGGCCGGCGATGAAGACCGTCGGCAGCACGCGGGTGTCGGTCCTGTTTTCCAGCGAAATGCGCAACGGGCCGGGTTGCATCTCCAGCGTCTGGTTCTGGACATGCTCGCGGTCGAAGACCAATGAGAGGTTTCGGCGCTCTCTTGTCGGTTCGCCCTTGACGTCGATGAACTTCACTGAATGGGTGACCGGCTCGAAGACGATGATGAATTCGGACGGAAGCTGTACGGGCAGAACAGCCTTTTCACCTGGCGCAAGCTCGATATCCTCCAGCGAGAACGCTTCCATCGTCTTGGCGAAATCCTCTTCCGGCAGGTCGACGCCGGACGCCCAGTAGATCTGGCGGAAATACTCCACCAACGGCAGTTCGTGTGGATTGTGGGCGGCAATCTTGCGCACGCGAGGACTGACCGTGAATGTCACCTCGACCATCTCGTCGAGGGTCGGTGAATAGCCTTCGGAACACAGCGCGCAGGTATATTCGTCCTTCTGCAGGGTTTTCAGCGTGGCGTTGCTGTCGAGCACGCCGCCACAGCCCGGGCATAGAACATTCCAGGAAATGTCGAACAGGCCCACCCGCGCCGCATGCAGAAAGGCGCCTATGGCGCGTTCCTCGTCGAGGCCATGCTTGCTGGCGAACGCTAGAGCATTGATGCGGCAAAGCTCGCGGTCCTTGCCCTCCGCGATGGTTCGCTTGATCGCATCGATTGCCCGCGGATCGACATCGGTCGATTGCCGCAGAAGCGAGAACAGATCCTGAGCTTCGTTCATCGTGCAGGCTCCGGAAGAAGTGCGCCGCCGAAACGTGGTGACCGGACCGGTCTTGGTCCGACTGCGCCATTTTACTTCGAAACCGACCCTACGGCCATTCGAATAGACAAGCCGGGCGATACCTCAAGTCCGTTTGCAGGATTTTCGCCGGCCGCAAGCGGCACTATGATGACCATGGGCATTTATCTATGCGGGCTCTCCGATGCCGACATCCGACAATCCGCCGCTTGCGGCCACCCTGCGCCTCTTTTCCTTGGTGGTCATTATCGTCCTGACCGTAGGCGCCGGCCTGTTCTTCGCGCCCGTGCTGGTCAAGCCGCGCTGGCCGTGGGCCGTCACCCCGTTCAATGCCCGCTTCCTTGGTGGCTTCTACACCGCCGAAATGGTCGTGATGGCGGCGCTGCTGTTCTGGAATCGCTGGTCGCCCGGCAGGCTCGTGCTCGTCATGGCGCTCATCTTCACCGTCATCGTGTCGGTGGCGTCGTTCATCAATCTCGGCTATTTCAACTTCGGGCGCAAAGCGCCCTGGCTCTGGTTTCTGGTCTATCTTGGTTCGGTCGCGGTATCCGGGCTGTTCCTATGGCGGGCCAGGGCCCGTCCTTCTGCAAAAGGCGTGACCTTAAGGCCCGCATGGCGCGGCTACATGCCGGTGGAATCGGCAGTCCTTGGGCTCTATGGCGTCGGCCTGTTGCTGTTCCCACTGACATTCGGCAGCTTCTGGCCATGGCCGGTCGATGGCTTCCACGCTCAGGTCTACAGCGCCATCTTCCTCGCGGGGCGGGCGGCATATATGTCGTCTGGAGAAGCGCGCGGCGCGAGGAACTGCTGGTGCTGGGCTTGGCGCAGTTGCTGGTTGGCCTGCTTGCCATTGTTGGACTCGTCATCACCGACGCTGCCGTGCACCGGATCGACTGGGCGGCGATCGGGACATCGTGCTGGCTTGCCCTTTTCGCCTGGATCGGCATCAGCGGCGTCTTCAAACTCTTCGCCGCCACTCGGTATTTTAGCTCGCAATCGGCATCATAGGTTCTAGAGACGGCTGGATTTTCAGGTGACGTAGGGTGCATCGTACCGTGCCGATTGCGATCGCCGGGAACGTTATGACCAGCACAACCTCGCCATCCTCCGAGAAAATCCAGCCGCAGCTCCGATCCGTTCGGCTAAGCGATGCGGAGGCGCTTTGCGCCATCTTCAACATGCCGGGCTTCCGATGGGGCACGCTCAGGATGCCTTTCGAGATGGTGGAGCAGGTGGAGCGGCGCATCGCCAAGTCCGGCCAGGAAACCACCTGGATCGTTGCGGAGGTGGAGGGCAGGGTCGTCGGCCATGGCAGCCTGGTCGTGCAGGGCTCGCCGCGCCGTTCGCATATCGGCGAGATCAATATGGGTCTTGACGATGCCTTTGTCGGCAAAGGCATCGGCTCTGCCATACTTGGCGCGCTGCTCGACGTGGCCGACAACTGGCGCGCTCTGAAGCGGGTCGAATTGACCGTCTATGCCGACAACGAACCGGCCATGCGCCTCTACAAAAGCCACGGCTTCGAGGTCGAAGGTCGGCATGTGAAGGCCGGCTTTACCGACGGGCAGTACCACGACCTCCTCAGCATGGCCCGGCTGCGATTCTGAGGTCCGCTGTTCGGTCTTAACTGTTTGTCCAATCTAGCAATCCAAGCCGAGTCGGCGAACTGGCGGTTGCCGATGGAGAGCTCTGTAGGATAACTTCGTCTCACACCGTTCTGATCGAGTTGACGATCCATGTGTGGGCCGGCATCCAGAAAGTCTGGTCTCCCTTGGCGTTTGCACCGCGAGCCGCCAGACGGGACAGATGACCGCCGTGGCTGACCCAATCCCTACGCCTCCAGTGGAAATTCTGGCTGTGCTGTCGCTGCTCTGCCCGGAGGTCGTGCGTGACATCGAGCAGAACTGGAACGCACCGGTTTCCGATTATGCCCGCCATCTGTGGCGGCCGGTGGCAAGGCCTGCATCGGACCCGGCGATCGCTGCCCGCTCGATCCTGCGCGACGTGCTGCATCAGCGTCTTGGTGCGATCATGCAGCCTGAAGAGGTCGGCAAGGCCCTCGACGAGTTCGAGCACAGACCGGTCATTCAGTCCGGCCTGCACTGTCTGCTTCTGATGGACCGGATCACCTTCGACGCCCTGATGCTTGCCTGGCTCGGCGCGGTCGAAAGCGGGCTCTCGGCCTTCTTCTGCTTCATGGGAACGACGATGACCATGGAGACAATCGGCCGGGAGGGGCCCGGATGGCTCGATGTCGGCGACGACAAGGTCAACCTGTTTGGCATGGGGCGCCACAAGCTTTGCCGCAAAAGCGCCTGCGCGGCCGGTCCCGTCTTCCTCAACAAACGCGCGCTCGAAGCGGTTGGTGATGAAACGGATGCCAGCCGCTGGCTGGGCACACTGCTTGCCAGCCGGGACAAGATGTTTGCAACCGCGGCGGACGCGGTCACAGCCCTCAACGAGGATCTGGTCGCCAATTGGGATGGTTCCGACATGACTTGGCCGGTTTTCATCGATGATCGGCTGGCCGCGGCCGCCATGGCTCGGCATCTGGAATATGACGGCAGCCTTCTTTCCAGGCTGCTGTTTAAGCCGGCGAGGCGCCAGCGTCTCGAACGTGCCCTGCAAGAGACCGCAGCGAGACCATTTGGCAGATTCCTGCCCAATGCCACAGCCTATTTCTGGGGCATCCGCGACGAGCGCGTGCGCAAGCTCGTCCTCGAGAACGGCCATCTGATCGAGCCCGACAGGCGGCATGGTCTTTCCATCCCGTTCGAGCGAACGCATCTCAAGCAGGCGCTACTGGAAGGCGTGCTGCTGCCGAACTTGTTCCTCACGTTCCTCGTGCTCGCCATATTGCCGCGCGTGCGGGTTGTGGGCGGCCTGAGACAGATTGGCTATGTGGCGCTTTTCCACTCGATCCTGCTGGCCGCGCTTGACGAGAACGCGCCGGAAGAGCGCGATCTGGCTCAGGAGCTGCAGGTTCGGGAAAATGCCTGGGGCGTGCGGGTCATCGATGAAAAGATCTCGGTCCGCGAGCAGCTTGCCGGCCTGCCGCAAGGGGCGCTCTTCGCGGATCTGCTCCGGCAGTATCGCTTGCAAACATTTGCCGAGACGACCGACGACCTGAAACTAGTTCGGGAAGACGCCCGATGGCGCAAGATCGGCCAGGCAGAGATCAAGGCGACCTGAGCTTCGCATCAGGTTTTATTCGCGGAGAGTCCATTCGCGAATGAACGCAGTTCAAGGCCTGACCTGACATGGCCTCACCTGTCATTGCACGATACCGGCCTTGCGGAGCCCGTCCACGATGAGTTCGAAATCGGCAGGGTTCTTGTAGGGCAAGACCTTGCGTCGGTAGTCCAGCGAATAGTCGGGATTGACGCGAAGCACCTCCTGCCATGCCTCGCGGGCCTCGGCGAAACGGCCCAGATGGCCGTAGCTGGCGGCCAGAAGCGCGCGCGAGACATCGGTGACAGCGTTGCGAGCCAGCCGCTGCAGCAAGAGGTCAACGGCCTCTTCGTACCTTCCGAGTTGAAACGATGCCAAAGCCTGGAAATGCAGAAGCACATCCGGAAAGTATGGATTCAAGGTCTTGCCCCGGGCGTAACTCTCGAGCGCCTCTACGGATCTGCCCGAATAGTGCAGCGCCTCGCCGAGGATCACGTGCCCTTCGGCGAAGTTCGGATTGAGAGCTATCGCGTGCTCGGCCTCGTTGATGGCTTCATCGTGCCGTCGTGTATACAGCTTCACGATAGCCAGTGCCCAGTGCGCCCAGGGATCGCTGTCATCCAGCGTTACCGCTCGCGTTGCAGCCTCTTCCGCTTGCGCCATCGATTCCGGCGGCGACGCACTCCACCTGTTCAGGTAATCGAGCCCGTGCGTGAGGGCGAGGAAGGCGTGGGCAGAGGCAAACTTCGGGTCCAGTTCGATCGCACGTTGCAAGAGGTCGCGGGCTGCGACGTTCGTCTCCTTCGTCAGCCGGTGCCACAGCTCCCGGCCCCGCATGAAATAGTCATACGCCTGCGTGTTGCGCGCATACTCGGGCGCCAGCCGCTGACGGTCGCCTTCGGTGAGATTGAGCGCCAACGCTCCGACGATCTGCTGCGTCACGTCGTCCTGCACGGCGAATATATCGGTCAGGTCCCGATCGAACCGCTCTGCCCAAAGATGACCGCCCGAGGTTGCATCGATGAGCTGCGCGGTGATGCGCACCCTGTTCCCCGACTTGCGTACGCTGCCCTCAAGTACATGCCGCACGCCGAGCTTCGAGCCCACCTCCTGCACATGGACGTTCTGCCCCTTGAAGGTGAACGACGAATTGCGTGCGATGACGAAGAGCTGCGACAGTTTGGACAGCGCCGTGATGATGTCCTCAGAAATGCCGTCGGCGAAGTAATCCTGTTCGGCGTCACCGCTCATGTTGGCGAACGGCAGGACGGCGATCGACAGTTTCGGCGGCGCTGCCGTCGCGGGCCGGCTTGCCGCGCTTTCCGGGGTCGCGGCCGGCTTGGTCCCGGCGCTGCCGACTTGCAGCGAATAGACCCGGATCGGCTCGGCGATGTTCTTGAGCTGTGTGCTGCCGAGATCGCTGACCGAGAGGTCGAGCTGCGCCTTGACCTGGCGATAGGCATCCTCGGACAGGCAGATGGCGCCGGGCGCCGCGACGCCCTCCAAACGCGAGGCGATGTTGACGCCGTCGCCCATCAGGTCGCCGTCGCTCTCTTCGACCACATCGCCCAGATGGATGCCGATCCTGAACTCGATGCGGCGGTCCTGCGGCACGCCGGCATTGCGCTCGACCATGCCGTTCTGAACCTCAACGGCGCAGCGCACGGCATCCACCACGCTGCGGAACTCGACCAGCGCTCCATCCCCGGTGCGCTTGATCACCCGCCCGTTGTGGACTGCGATGATCGGATCGATCAGGTCGCTGCGCAGTGCCCGCAACCTCGCCAAAGTACGATCTTCGTCCGCGCTCGCGAGCCGGCTGTATCCAACCACATCTGCAGCCAGGATTGCGGCCAGCTTCCGGTTTTCGGTCATGGGCACGTGTCCTCGGCTCCATAATAGCAGGAAGGCGGAGGCTAAGAGGGAATTTTCGTGGACGACGGCTACGCAGACGCGCGAGTCGGCAGCGCTCTGCCACCGGGCCTGGACCGATCGCTCGATGCCCCATTTGCGCTGCCGCTTGCTGGCCGACGACTAACGGTTCATTCTTGTTTGAATACCCCGGCCGTGAAGTGCGTGGCGAGATCACGCCGTCATGGCTCCAGTGAGGTCTTGCTCGATGGACTGCTCGGGCTGCGGTTTCGAGGTTGAGGGCGGTTTCGCCTTCTGTCCGAAGTGTGGCAGGCGCCAGCCCGTGCCATGCGCCAGTTGCGGCTATCTGTGCGCACCTGATTTCGAGTTCTGTCCGAAATGTGGGGCAAGCGTCGGTGCGACGGCAAAAGCCGTCGAACGGCCTGCTCCGACACCGAGCCGGACCATTGTGCCGCCTTCTCGAACTCCGTCGCTGCCCGCGAACATCGAAAGCGAAGATGATGGGTTCCATCCCGTCTCTGAAGCCGATCGCAGGACGGTGACGGTCCTGTTCGCCGACCTTTGCGGCTTCACGACACTCAGCGAGCAGCTCGACCCCGAGGTGATGCAAGCGCTGCAGAACCAACTGTTCAGGGAATTGACGGCAGCCGTGCGAAACTTTGGCGGTTTCGTCGACAAATTCATCGGCGATGCATTGCTTGCCTTGTTCGGTGCGCCGGTCGCGCATGAGGACGATCCGGAACGTGCGCTTCGCGCCGCTCTCGACATGATGGCCCGGACGACGCGGCTCGGCGAAAGCGCTCCCCACTCCGGCTCGCCTCTGTTGCTCCACATCGGCATAAACACTGGTCCGGTCGTCACCGGCGGATTGGGCATCGGCACCGCCAAATCCTATTCGGTGACCGGCGATACAGTGAATACGGCGCAACGCTTGCAATCGCTGGCCGCACCGGGCGAGGTTCTGGTGGGCGAACTCACTCACAGGCTGACCCGGCATGCCTTCTCTTTCGAGCCGCTGGGTGATGTTGTGCTTCGCGGCAAGGCAGGCAGTGTGCTCGTCCATCGACTGGACGCACCGCTAGCGTTGCCGCGTGCAGCGCGTGGGCTCGAGGCGCTCGGCCTCAGCGCGCCGATCATAGGTCGTGGTGCGGAGCTCCATAGAATGCTGGCCAGCCTTGACCAGGCCTGCGGCGGCTCGGCCCAACTTGTTCGCCTCGTCGGAGAAGCCGGTATCGGGAAATCGAGGCTGGTGAAGGAATTCGTCGCCCGCGTCGGCGACGAGGATCGTTTTCGCAACGTCGCCGTGCGGCAGGCCACATGCTCACCGCTGGGCGAACAATCTTTTGGCGCCTTGGGCGCAGTGGTGCGCAGCGCTGCCGGGATGATGCAAAGCGATACTGGGGACGAAATGCGGGCGAAGCTCGCAGGCTTGCTGACCGATCTCGGCCTGCAGGGCGAGGAGGCGAAGCGGCTGATGCCTTTGCTCTACCATGTGCTTGGCCTTGGCGACCCCGATGCCACCTTGCAGCATGTCGAGCCCGAGCAGCTGCGGAGGCAAATTCTCTACGCAGTCCGCACGATCATCGAACGGCGGCTTGCGTTGTCGCCGCTGTTGATTGTCGTCGAAGATCTGCACTGGGCCGACGCCGTGTCGCTCGAGGCGCTGCGTTTCGTGATGGACAGGTTGGAACGCACGCGGTTGATGTTGCTGGTCACGCATCGTCCGGCGCCGGACAACGACCAGCTCGACTCAAGTCGGGTCAGTCACACAGCGCTCAGGCTTTCGCCGCTCAACAGTGATGACGGACGCGGGCTGCTGGCGGCGCTGTTCGGTGAGAGCTGGGTAAAGTCCGCAGGCGGGCTTGTCGACCAGATCCTCGAGCGCGCCGGCGGCAACCCGCTTTTTATAGAGGAGATCGTTCGCGGCCTGATCGATCGCGGCGTGCTGGTGCGCGAGGGCCAGCGATGGCGGACTGCGGCAAGCGAAGTCGCAACCGGCATTCCCGCCACTATCCAGGCAATGCTGCTTGCCCGGGTCGACCGGCTGCCCCAGGAGGTGCGCCGGTTGGCCCAGGAAGCCGCGGTGATCGGCCCGCGTTTCGATGCCACACTTTTGAAAGCCGTGACAGCCGAACCCGGCCGCTTGGAAGCCGGCTGCGAACTGCTTTGCGATGCCGAAATCATCGAGGAGGTCGCCGGATCAGGCTCGATCTCGTCGCCAAGCTACCGCTTTACGCAAACGTTGCTGCAGGACGTGATCTACCAGAATCTGCTGTTGCAACGCCGGACCGATATCCACGGGCGGGTCGGTGCCGCCTTGGAGCAGCTGTGTGGCGACAAGCCGGAACGGCTCGAGGATTTGACCGTGCTCGGTCATCATTTCGCGCAGAGCGCGGAGCGGGAGAAAGGCGCGCATTACTTGCAGGCGGCGGGCGATCGCGCTCGCATGATATACGCCAACGACGACGCCCTTCGTTTCTATGAGCGAGCGCTGGCTGCGTTGGGCGCGATCGGGCAAACGCCGCTCAAGCTGGCAATCGCGGAGCGCATTGCCGATTTGAGCGGCCCGGTGGGCCGCCGCGAGGTCGCGCACCAGCACTACGAAACGGTGCTGCAGGCATATCGCGAGTCAGGCAATCGCGTCGCGTCGGCACGAGTTTTGCGCAAGATCGGTCGGCTGCTCTGGGACGTCGGCAAGCGGGACAACGCAGAAACCCGCTATGCTGAAGCCGCAGCGCTCCTCGAAGGAGCGGATGCCCCGATCGAGCAGGCGCAGCTGTGGCAAGAACGTGGCCGACAGGCGTTCCGTGGCGGAGATCACGCTCGCGCAGCAAAATGGGCAGACGCGGCGCTGGATGGCGTACGCACTCTGACAACGGAGCATGTCTCCGAGGAAGGGCGTGACGCCACTCTTGTGACCGCCGAGGCACTCAACACCAAGGCTGTCGCGCTGGCTCGCCTTGGGCGAAACCTTGAAGCGGTGCGCCAGATCGAGCGTAGCATTGAACTGGCCGAAGCCGCCGGTCTGCTGGGCACGGCCTGCCGCGGCTACACCAATCTCGGCGTGCTTTACACGACCATCGATCCGGCACAGGCGATAAAGGTCTGTCGGCGCGGTCTTGAAGTGGCGCGCCATATTGGTGATTCGGGCTTTCAGGCGCGCCTCCTCGCGAACCTGGCGGTTGCTTGTTGTACTTTCACGGATCGTTGCCCAACGGAGGGCGTGCCTGCTGCCGAGAAGGCCATCGAGATCGACCGGGCACTCGACCAGCGCGAGCATCTGCCGGTGCCGTTGATCGTGCTTGCGCAGATCCACCAGTGCAACGGTCGTCCGGAACTGGCGGTTGGCTTGTTCCACGAAGCACTGGACGTAGCGCGCGAAACGAGTGAACCCCAACTCCTGTTTCCGTGCTATGATGGTCTGGCAACGCTTAATCTCGACCTCGACAATCTGGCCGAGGCCGAACGCTACTTTTCCCTGGCGCAGGGTATATGCGCCCAGCACGGGCTAGACCCGGAAGCGCTTGTGGTGCTGCCTTTTCTCGACTAGCCGGGTGGGAGGTTGAACAATGTCCGCGCGTATTGACTTGGTACCGCTTCAACCGGGCGATCGTGCGCCGAACGTGGTGCTCGACGCCATTACCCAGGAAGGCAAGATCGCGCTTGACGACTTCCGCGGACAAAAACCGGTGCTGGTTGGCCTGTTTCGAGGTCTGCATTGTGCGTTTTGCCGGCGCCATATCGCCGCCCAGGCGCGACTTGATCCGGAACTGCGCGAAAAGGGGGTGGAAAGCCTGACGGTGGTCAACACGCCGATCGAACGGGCGCGCCTCTATTTCCGCTACCACCCGATGCCGAATCTGCTTGCGGCTTCGGACCCGGAACGCGCTTCGCATCGTGCTTTTGGACTGCCCAATCTTGAATTCACCCAGGACGACACGAACTGGCCGTACAAGGTCTCGATGGCAGCGGCAAAGGATATGCGGGTCGACATACCAGGCGAGTTGCCCGCTCCCATGGATCCTTTTGCGGCCAGCGAATTCCTCGACAAGAAGGACCATTACGAAGTGACCGAGGCCGACCAGCAGATGATGGCAACGGGACACGGACAACTGATCGGTCAATTCCTGCTGGACCGGCAGGGGGTGGTCCGCTGGAGCTTCACGGAGGTTCCAGAGGGTGGGCGATACATGTTTGGGGCGCCAAACCCGCAGGAGCTGATGTCAGCCGTATCCCAGGTCGTTCAATAGACTTGCGAACAAGGTAGTCGGGCGGGACACCGATAAAAAAGCAGAACCCGGTTTGTTCACCGGTCATCCGAGCACGGCCTCGACACGCGCAACAAAGTCTTCGAGCGAGCGATCCCCGCGAACCTCGATGCGCGGAAGGTCGATGGGATCGCAATCGAGATCCGCCGGCCCGTGTTTGCCGCCGAAGCCGATCCGATAGCCGCACTCCCTGGCCAGCCGGCCAAGCCGTCGGTCGGTGACAGAGAAGGGTGCCGCGAACGCCGTGGTTGGCCGACCGGTCCACCGTTCGACGAACATGCGAGAGCGCAGGAGCTCGGCGGCCAAATCAGAACTCGACAGACCATCGATCGCGCGATGCGTCGCCAGATGGCTTCCGAAGAACGCACCTTCGCCGGCGAGACGTCGCACCGTCCCAGCGTCCATGAGCTGCGTCGGCGGACCGCTGTCGATGTCCCACCGTGCACTTTCCCCTACCAAGTCCGTTACCAGGAACACTTCCGCGGTCAGGTCGTTCGCGCGCAAGATCGGCCAAGCATGGTCGGCAAAATTCTGGAAGCCGTCATCGAAGGTGATGAGCACCGGGCGACCAACGAAAGGTTCACGGTTGGCGATGGACCATCCCAGTTGCTCGGACGTGATGGCGTGAAAGCCATTGGCGCGCAGCCATGCCATCTGGCGGTCGAATGCGGCGGGCGTGAGCCGAAAACGGGCGAGCGCGGCTGGACCATCATCGGCGATGCCGTGGTACATGAGGACAGGGACATGCTGCCGCCGCTCGCTGCGCGCGACGTCGCGGCGCAAGGCCCGTGCCCCGCCCCAGACGATATTTCGCGCGACTCCAACACCGATGGGCGCGTGGATTGGCACATGATCAATCACCGGGTCCGTCGCCACGCCGTCCGGTGACAGGCGGCGGAAGCGGTCTATGCGATAGAGCTCGGTCTGGATCGACCGCTCGAGGACGAGGCCTTCGGTCGCCGCCAGCGTCTCCGAGATCGCTTGTGCGCCGAATGTGTTCCAGTCGAAGCCCGTCCTCTCAGCATTGTCGCGGAGCACGAATGCGTGTGCGCTGACGACACTGCCGCCAGGCGTCAACGCCTCAACAAATTTCTTGGCGATGCGCCGCAACTCAGCGAGATCGTCCAGGTAGTAGAGCACTTCCGAACAGACGATCAGATCCATCTTGCCCGGAAGCGTTTCCGCGGAGAAATCCAGTACGCCGAAGTCGACATTCGGCTGATCGCTGCATCGCGCGCGCGCCCGCTCGACGGCTACGCTGGAGATGTCAGTTGCGGTCAAATGGCCGACTCGCGGCGCCAGCTGCCGCGTGAAGTGGCCCTCCGCGCAGGCCAGCTCAAGCGCCCGTCCGATGAGACCGGCAGGCAGAATTTCGAGCTGCCGCTCATACTTTTCCTGCTCATAGGGCGAACGATAGTTCCAGGGATCCTCGGTCGCGAAACGGCGATTCCAGAACGACGTGCGATCAGTACCGTTGTCATCCGCGGCCGGTTTACGGCGCGGTGCCGCTAATGGCTCTGCAGGTTCGGCGCTCGACCGAACCAGTTCCTGCGCTTTCGCGGCCAATCGCGCCAGCTTGCCGAAGTGGCTGTCCGGATCGGACGGAGGCTCCGCCATGGACAACGATGCCCCGGCTTCAGACATGTTTGACTTGTCGGCAACGCCGCTCTGCGAGGCCAACTCGATCCAATGGCTCCTTGTCACTTTCCCGAGCGCGCCGAACTGCACGCGAGCCTCGATCCGGCCGTCCATCATCACATAGGCATAAACTCGATCGATTCCTTCCGGAAGTTCGGTGGAGGCCGGATTTCCGGCGTCGACGCGAATTCCCAGTGTCCCCGCCAATCTGCGCGGCGCGGCGAGATCGTCGGAGTCGAGAAGCATTTGCTCAAGGTGATACTGGACGCGGCGACCCGCTGCGGGATCGTCCCAGACCCTGCCGAGTTCGACGATCAACTCGGTGAGGGGGCCACCGAACCTGTCCCACCTGGCAGCCAATTGCGCTGGCACCGACAGGCTTCCTGCCATAAGGCCATCGAAGACCACCCTGGCGATCTCACGCGCCCATTTGCGTGCTGCCGGGACCGCGCGCAGGGACTGCGCGTCGATTGAGCAGGCGCCGCGGCCGCAATCCGACGCGGCGTTCCACAGCGCGAACCACGCGAGTGCTTCGGCAGCGGAGCAGCCGTTCGCGTCGATCGCTCCATTGGCGTGAACCGATGCCGGGCGTTCGACCCTGGGATCAGGAGAAAAGCCGCGGACGATCACGATTGCCGCATCTGCCAACATCTGCGTCGAATTGCGGGAGAGCGAGTTGGGGCTGACCCGATGGAAAGCGAGAGGCTCGTCGACCATCACCCAACGTTTGCCCAGACGTGCGAGGCGCTGCCACAGGTCCCAGTCCTCGCAGGTGCGCAGCGACACATCGAAACCGCCCAACTCGACAATTGTCTTCCGATCGACCAGCAGCGCGTGAGTGCGGATGGCGCACCGGCGCGCGAAAGTTTCGAAGGGCTCGATCGCAACCTCTGTTGAGACGCTCGACGGGGTCAACTCGCCGTCGGGCATCACGCGCCGAGAACCGCAATAGGCGGCCACCGCATCGGGAGCGGTTTTCAGAGCGGCCAGCATTTTCGCAAGGAAGCTGGCATCCACCCAATCGTCCGCATCCAGAAACATGAGCCATTGGCCGCGCGCTGTCGAAATCCCGCTGTTGCGCGCGCCGGCGGCGCTGCGCGCGCAAGAGCTCAATGTGCGAAATCGGGCATCGCGCTCAACATAACCGGCGATGATCGCGGGGGTGCGATCCGTGGAGGAGTCATCGACGATGATCGCCTCCCAATCCGCTATATCCTGATCGAGAAGGCAATCGAGTGCGCGCGCCAGCGTTGCCTCGGCGTTGTGCGCAGGAACCACGATTGAAACCAGAGGATTATGCGCCACGCCGTCTTACCCGCGCCTGCTTCGAACGTAGAACAAAAGTCCCAAACCATAGCCCGCGATTTCCTGCAGGCAAACAAGACTTGAAAACAGGCTTGAATGGAGAGCGCTCATGCCCGACGGTTTAGAATTAGGCCCGTGCGCCGGGGCGGTGTTTTCGCGTCACATCCGAGGCACTCGCGCTTACCGAAGGGGCTGTCGGGTGTGACTGGATTAGCGTAAGCTACTGTTCACAGGGGGTGCAAAACATGCACCGTGTCATCGCCCTAGCGATCCTAGTTCTGGCGGCCGTGTTCAGTTCCGCGAGGGCTGAAGTGCTGATCGGGGTCTCGTCTGCGATGACAGGGCGGCTTGCCTGGATCGGCGAGCAGGGGCAACGCGGCGCGGAGAGGGCGGTGGCCGACCTCAACGCGGCGGGTGGCGTGCTCGGCCAGAAGGTGAGGCTGATCTCGGTCGACGATTTCTGCGATCCCGAGCAGGCGGTCGCGGCCGCCCAGAAGCTGGTGGCCGACGGGGTGGTGCTCGTCGTCGGGCATTATTGCTCTGGAGCCTCGATCCCCGCATCAAAAGTGTATGAGGCGGCGGGCGTCGTGCAAATATCCCCAGGCTCGACCAATCCGCAGCTGACCGAACAGGGCCGTGGCAATGTCTTCCGCACCATTGGCCGCGACGACGCGCAGGGTTTCATCGCCGGCAACTACCTTGCCGATCACTGGGGCGACAAGAAGATCGCAATCCTTCACGACAATTCGACCTATGGGAAGGGTCTCGCCGACGAGACCAGGAAGCAGCTGAACAAACGGGGCGTGACTGAAGCTTTTTACGACGCATACAGGCCTGGGAAGGACGACTATTCAGCCGAGGTCGCTGCGTTGCAATCCGCCGGCATTTCGGCCTTGTATGTGGGCGGGTATCATGCCGACGTTGCGCTGATCGCTCGCGCTGCAGGCGACCGGGACTACACGCTTCAGCTCATATCCGGAGATGCTTTGGCTACCGAGGAATTCGCCCTGATCGCAGGCTCAGCGGCGGAGGGGACCCTGTTCACCTTCCCGGCGGACCCGCGGCGAAATGCCGGCGCGGCCGCGATCGTGGAGCAGTTCCGTGCGGACAACTTCGAGCCCGCGGGCTATACGCTGTTGAGCTACTGCGCGGTGCAGGTCTGGGCCCAGGCGGTGGCGAAGGCAGGTTCGCTGGCGCCAAAGGCGGTCATAGCGGCACTGCGCGAACAGCAATTCGACACCGTCATTGGCAGGGTCGATTTCGACGCCAAGGGCGACCTCACGAGGCAGAGCTGGGTTTGGTACGTCTGGCGGGGCGGGGAGTACGTGCCGGTTGAATAGGGTGCGCCGAACGCCGGCGTGACGCTGAGACGTCTAGTCTGATGCAGACCAGTGTGGCTGGATTGTTCCGACTCCCCACGATGCTTGAACGCCTCGGCATACGCGGTCGGCTGTTGCTCGCCTTTTTCGGGATCAGCGGCCTTGCGGTGCTGGCTACCGCTGCGGCGCTTTATGCCTTCCTCGAAGTCGGCGACGTTGTCGACCGAATCACCACGGATCGGGTGCCGCCGGCGTTGGCTTCCCTCCAGCTGTCGCGCCAGGCCGAACGGGTCGCTGCTGCCGCGCCATCGGTGCTGGCGGCGACAAGCAGGGCTCAGCACAGCAAGGTCTCGGCGGCCGTCGCGCTCGAGATGTCCCGCCTCGAGGCCCTGCGTACGGATCTCAGAGATGCTACGCTGGGCACAGTGCCTTTAGCTGAGATCGAGGAAGCTGCGGTTGTTTTGAGGCGCAACCTGAAGGAGCTTGACTCTCTTGTTGTCGCCCGCCTCGATGTCGTCGCCCGCAAGGAGGAGCTTCTGAACCGCCTCGCCGCGACGACGACCGGCAGCCAACGCCTTCTGGCCACCGGCATCGTGGTGATGGATTCCAGGCTCCCGCAATGGCGGGCGGTCGCGGCCGATACGTCGCTGTCGCCCGATCGACGCGCAGCGGCAATGGCCGACATGGTCCACGCGATTGCGGCTTACATCCCCCAGCAGAAGGCGCTGCTGGAGATCTCGGCGGTCAACGACGCGCTGGTGAAGGCCGCGACCGCGCCGACGCGAGGCGACCTGGCGTTGATCCTGTTTCCGCTGCACCGCTCGCTTGCCGCTCTGGAAACGGCTTCCTCGGAGATCGACGAAAAGCTGCAAACCCGTTTTCGGCTGCGGGTGGACGAGTTCGAGGCACTCACCGATGGTGAGAGCAGCATCCCGAAGGCACGGGAGGAGGAGCTTGCGGTCCTCGCGCAGGGCGAAAAACTTCTGGCCGAAAACAATCGGCTGTCGCGCAGTCTGACCGCAGCCGTCGACCGTCTTGTCGCCGCAGCGGACCGCGAGATCGCTGCCTCCGGTCGCGAAGCCGCGCTCGTCCAGCGCTACGGCACCGGAGTTGTCCTCGGCTCTGCCTTTCTCAGCCTGTTGAGCTCGGTTCTGGTCGTCTGGCTCTATGTCGACCGCAGCCTTCTCGCCCGTCTGGGAGCGGTGAGTCAGGGCATGCTCGCGATCGCGGGCGGCGACCTTCGTGCGCCGCTGCCGGCGGCGGGCAGCGACGAAATCGGGCGCATGGCCGAGGCGCTGAGCCTCTTCCGGGATACCGCTGTCGAGGTCGAGGAAAAGAACCTGCGCGACGTTGCAGAAGCGCGTCAGCGGCTGGTCGATGCCATCGAAAGCATTTCCGAAGGTTTCGCTCTCTATGACAAAGAGGACTGGCTTGTCCTTAGCAACAGCCGCTACCGCGAACTGCTATACGCCGGTCTGGAGGCAGAGCTAACACCCGGCATGGCATTCGAGGAGATCATTCGCCGATCCGCGGAGCGTGGCTACATCAGAGATGCCGAGGGTCGGGTCGATGAGTGGGTCGCGGAGCGCCTATGGCGGCACCGTAACCCCGGCGAACCGTGGGTGCAGCGGCGGGGCGACGGACGATGGATCATGATAAGCGAGCGGCGGATCAGCGCCGGCGGCACGGTCGCCGTCTATTCGGACATCACCGAGCTGAAGCAAAGGGAGGAGAACCTCGCCGAGAAGTCCGCTGCCCTGGAAGCGCTTTCCAGCAAGCTGGCCAAATATCTGGCGCCCCAAGTGTACAGCTCGATATTCACCGGCCGCCAAGACGTTAGAATCGCCAGCCAGCGTAAGAAGCTGACCATATGCTTCTCCGATATCGCCGGCTTTACCGAGACCACCGACAAGATGGAATCCGAGGATCTCACCCAGCTCCTCAATCACTACCTGACGGAAATGTCGAAAATCGCGTTGGATCATGGTGCCACGATCGACAAGTACGTCGGCGACGCGATCCTGATGTTTTTCGGCGACCCTGAGACGCGCGGCGTCAAGCAGGACGCGCTGGCTTGCGTGCAGATGGCGCTTGCCATGCAAAAGCGGATCAGCGAGCTTGGTCTGGCGGGACATGGGGATCGAAACACCGCTGCGCTGCCGCATCGGCATCCATACCGACTACTGCACCGTCGGTAACTTCGGCAGCGAGGACCGGATGGATTACACGATAATCGGCGGCGCCGTGAATCTCGCCTCGCGCCTGGAACAAGAGGCGGCTCCGGGGACCATCCTCATTTCCTACGAGACGTTTGCGCAAGTGAAGGACACGATCGATTGTGAGGAGATGGGGCACGTCCAGGTCAAGGGCATCGCCTATCCGGTCGCTACCTACCGCGTCATCAAGGCCAATCTAGCGGGCGCCTGTCGCGTTGTTCGAACCGAGCTGCCGCACTTCAGGCTGGAACTTGAACCGGGGCTGATGTCCGCCGATGAGCGTGGCGGTGCCGCCACTGCGCTTCGAGACGCGCTGGACCGGCTTTCCCACAAGCCCGGGCAGTAGGGGCTGGGTGCCGCGCCTGCCGGCAAATCACCGAACCGGGTCCGAGCAAGTCACGAACGATGTATTCGGGTCGGACAGGTGTGAGATGGTAGCGGAGGAGGGACTTGAACCCCCGACCCCAGGATTATGATTCCCGTGCTCTAACCAACTGAGCTACTCCGCCAGGAGCGGCGAAGAGGCTCGAAGAACCACACCGGTCGTGGGCAATTCGAGGCGTTCGCCAAGGTCGCGCGGATATAAGGTTGGCAGGGCAAAGCTGTCAAGCCGCACGCATCAGCATAATCTCATCCCGGAAAAGCCTTGCCGGGCAGACGCTGAAGCGCATGCAATCGGGGTTGAGTTCGACGGGGCACGTCGCTATGTCTCGGCCACGAAATTCTAGAGTTTGAACGAATGAAGCCGCGCATCGCCGTCCTCGGTTGCGGATACTGGGGCAGCAACCACATCCGCACCCTCAAGGCGCTTGGCGTGCTCCATGCCGTTTCCGACGTCAACCGTGCCCGCGCCGAAGGCTTTGCCAGCGAGCAGGACTGCCTGGCGATCGGGCCGGACGAGTTGTTCGAGCGCGCCGATGTCGACGCCATTGTCATGGCGCTGCCGCCGCAATTCCATGCCGACATGGCGCTGCGCGCCATCGAGGGCGGCAAGGACGTGCTGGTGGAAAAGCCGATCGCGCTGACGGTCGCGGACGCCGAGCGTTCGGTGCAGGCGGCCAGGAACAATGGCCGCGTCTTCATGGTGGGCCACGTGCTGCGCTTCCACCCCGCCTTCGAGACGCTGAAGGCGTTGATCGACAATGGCGAGCTCGGCGAGGTGCGCTACATCCACTCGCACCGGCTCGGCCTCGGCAAGTTTCACACCGAGAACGACGCGCTCTGGGACCTTGCGCCGCATGACCTCTCGATGATCCTCGCCATCACCGGCACCGAGCCGATCGAGGTCAGGGGCGAGGGCGCGGCACTGCTCGACAACCTCAGCGACTTCGCGCATCTGCACATGCGCTTTCCGAACGGCGTGCGCAGCCATCTGTTCGCTTCTCGTCTCAATCCCTATCGCGAGCGCCGGCTGACCGTGGTCGGAACCAAGGCGATGGCGGTGTTCGACGATGTCGAGCCGTGGGAGCGCAAGCTTGCCGTCTACAGGCACGCTGTCTGGCAGGACAGCGGCCAGTGGGCGTTCACCGCCAACGAGCCTTCCTACGTTACGGTCGGCGAAGGCATGCCGCTGACGCGCGAGCTCGCCCACTTCATGCAGTGCATCGAGACGCGCGCCGAACCCCGCACCGACGGCGAGGAAGCGATCCGGGTGCTGCGCATCCTGACGGCTGGGACGGTGGCGCATAGCGGGTCGCCCGCTTAAGGCGCGTCCACAAAAGGGAATCCTGAGGCAAAGCGCCCGATTGAAGGCGTGGGTTACTCGGCGGGGACGTGCGCGGGCTGCTGCGCAAGCCTGGATAGCATCGCCTCGGCCTCGGCGCCGCGCTCGGAGCGCTCGATAAAGCCGCCGCCATAGACTCGCGCCTCATCGCCGTCATCGGAATAGAGCACGCAGGCCTGTCCGGGCGCGATGCCGGATTCGCCGTCGACCAGCTCGACCGAGGTGACGCCGTCGCGGTGATGCAGCACGGCCGGGCGCGGCGGCCGGGTCGAACGGACTTTTGCGAAAAGCTCGATCCCGCCGGCCGGAACGTCGGAGAGCGGGCCGTCGCCGAGCCAGTTCATGGCGCGCAGGTAGATCCTGTGCGTCTCCAGCGCCTCGCGCGGGCCGACAATGACGCGGGCGCGGTCGGCGTCGAGATGGACGACGTAGAGCGGCTCGCCCGAAGCGATGCCGATGCCGCGGCGCTGGCCGATCGTGTAGCGCAAGATGCCTTCGTGACGCCCGAGCACGCGACCGTCGATATGGACAATATCGCCCGGATTGGCGGCCGCCGGCTTCAGCTTGGCGATAATGTCGGAGTACTTGCCCTGCGGCACGAAGCAGATGTCCTGGCTGTCCTGCTTGGCGGCGACCGTCAGCCCCATCTCCTCGGCGATCGCCCGCACCTGCGGCTTGGGAAGTCCGCCGAGCGGGAAGCGCAGATAGTCGATCTGCGCCTGGGTCGTGGCGAACAGGAAATAGCTCTGGTCGCGGTCTGCATCGACCGGCCTGTAGAGCGCGCGATGCGCGCCATTGGCGCGCGAGCGGATGTAATGGCCCGTGGCCAAAGCATCGGCGCCGAGATCCTGGGCGGTGGCCAAAAGGTCCGCGAACTTGACCGTCTGGTTGCAGGACACGCAGGGAATGGGCGTCTCGCCGGCGACGTAGCTCTCGGCGAAGGGATCGATGACCGCCTTGCGGAAGCGCTCTTCATAGTCGAGCACGTAATGCGGGATGCCGAGCGTCTCGGAAACGCGGCGGGCATCGTCGATGTCCTGGCCGGCGCAGCAGGAACCGGCGCGGTGCGTTGCCGCGCCGTGGTCGTAAAGCTGCAGGGTGACGCCGACGACATCATAGCCTTCGCGCTTGAGGATGCCGGCAACGACCGATGAATCGACGCCGCCCGACATCGCGACGACGACGCGGGTGTCTTCTGGGCGTCCGGGAAGATCGAGGCTGTTCATGGTTCTTTCAATCTGCGTGGCGCTGGCTGCCAATGGCCGGAATATAGGTCAAGCATCCCGGCGGCGCCAGCTTGGCTCCTCAAGCGATTTTATCGGGCAAAATCAGGGCCGGACCGCGATTATCTCAAATGCCGAACGAAAACCTAACGCGACGTTCACGATCCTTACCTAGTCATTAGGCTTCGCTTAGGCAATTTTTAAAGCTGTGGCGGTACGGTGGCGGGGATTGGGTCTTTGAGTTTTTAGTAGAGAGTACGATGACCGATCTGGTTAGACCTAGAGTCAAATATGTTATCGGGCCCGACGGCAGCCCTCTCACGATAGCCGATCTACCGCCGACGAATACACGGCGCTGGGTTATCCGGCGCAAGGCGGAAGTGGTCGCGGCGGTCCGCGGCGGACTGCTCAGCCTGGAAGAGGCCTGCCAACGCTACAAGCTGACCACCGAGGAGTTTCTCTCCTGGCAGGCATCGATCGACGAATATGGCCTTGCCGGACTGCGCACGACGCGGATCCAGCAGTACCGGCACTAGGCCAGCGCCGGAACCCAAAGAAGGGCGCGGAACTCCGCGCCCTTCTGCTTCCGGGATCTGCGCTGATCAAACCGTCAGCACAACCTTGCCGATCGGTCGGGTGGCGAGGAAGGCATGGGCGGCACCCGCCTGGTTCAGCGGAAAAGCCTTCGCCACGTGCACGGCGAGCTTCCTGGCATCGACTAGCCTGGCGAGTTCCACCAGCCCCTCGCGATCCGGCACCACCGACATGCGCTCGACGCGGATGTTGCGCTCCCCGGCCTTGACCCTTGTCGCATCGTGGACGTTGAGCAGCGACACCAGCACGCCGCCTTCGCGCAGCACTTTCAGCGACCGGTCGGCATGGTCGCCGCCCATGGCGTCCAGCACTAGATCGATATCGCGGACCTGTTCGGTGAAATCGCCTTTGGTGTAGTCGACAACCTCATCGGCGCCGATCGAGCGGACGTAATCAAGCTTGTCCGGGCTCGCAGTGGCGATGACCCAGGCGCCGCGCGCCTTGGCTATCTGCACGGCAAGATGGCCGACGCCGCCGGCGCCGGCGTGGATCAGGACGCGCTGGCCGGATTGCAGGCCGCCGTGGCGGACGAGACCCTGCCAGGCGGTCAGCCCGGCCAGCGGCAGCGCCGCGGCTTGGGCATGGTCGATGGCGGCAGGCTTGGCTGCGATCTCGTCCACCGGCGTGGCGACGAACTCGGCATAGGCGGCGGCCTGCTTGGGGAAGCGCGGCATGCCGAAGACCGCATCGCCGACCTTGAAGGCGGTCACGCCGGTGCCCAGCGCCTCGACGGTGCCCGAGATATCCCAGCCGAGAATGAAAGGTGGTTCGCCGATGAGAGGGAAGTAGCCGGCGCGCACCGCGCCATCGACCGGGTTGATGCCCGCGGCCTTGACGCGGACCAGAACTTCGCTGGCCTTGGGCGAGGGGGCCGGCTGTTCGGCGACGAAAAGGACGTCGGGTTCGCCAACGGAATTCTGGGTAACGGCACGCATTGGATGCTCTCCTGCTTGATTGCTGCCGCTATCATTTGGATAGTAACAATCGCTTGTCTAGTATGCACCTTTCGGATATATAGATACCTAATGGATAGTGAAGACAGCGGTTCCTTTGGCTACGATGCATTCCGGCGCACATGCCCGTCGCATACGGTGCTCGAAATGCTGGCCAGCAAATGGGTCTATCTGACGGTTTGCGCGTTGCGGCGCGGCCGCCTGCGCAATGGCGAGCTCGCCCGCAAGCTGGAAGGCATCACGCCGAAAATGCTGACGCAGACGCTGCGCGTGCTGGAGCGCGACGGGCTCGTCCGGCGCGAGGTCTATCCGGTCATACCGCCGAGGGTCGAGTATGAATTGACGGAGCTCGGCCAGAACCTTGCGGGACTGCTCAGCCAGATCAGGTCCTGGGCGGAAGAGCATGCCCCCGACATCAAGGAAGCCCGAGCGCGGGCATCGGTGGACCATCAGGATGATGAAACGGCGATGCTGCCCTAAGCCGGAGGCCGGGCTTTTTCGGCTCGTGGTTCGAAACGGCGATCAGGCAGCGCTCCGAGGGATCAATTGCGCTCGGCGGTCAGCCGATCATGGCGCTGCGGCCGCCCACTTCCGCGTCGCGGATCTTGCTGTCGCGCGATTCCAGCATCTCCGCCTTGGAAAGCTCCGCTTCAGCTTCGCCGAGTAATGATTCGGCCATGGTTCGCTGCTGGGCAAGATCGTTCTGCGAGTTCCTGAGGTTGTCGCGGCGCAGGCGTGCCGCCTTGGCGAAGGTCGGATAGGCAAAATGATTGATGTCGGTGATGCCGGCTTTTTTCTCTTCGGCGACGATTTGCGCCTCCAACTCGACGGCCATGCGTTCGAATTCGGCGATCATCATGTCCAGCTGCAACAGCTGGCGCCGCTTCTCATTCACCTGAAACTGCTTCAGCCGAACGAGGTTTTCACGTGACTTCATGACTCGGTACTCCGCAAACGCACACCTGCATATCGTCCCATCGACCTCGAGAGGTCTACGCGTCGCCCGTTTCCACCGGCTTTCCCCACTCTATGGGAAACAAAGCCCTAAAGATTTTGCCGGCGGTAACCTTTCGTTTACGGGCATTGTTAATCATACGGGCGAGGACTTAAGGCCGGGTAAAAATTCCGGACAGCGGCAGGAAGCGCGGCCTGCGAGTCTCTGGAGTCACTTAGGCTTGCTTATTAATGTGGTACATGAGCGATTTGGGTCTACGATTCGTTATTAGATTCAAGTGGGTGTAGAAAGGGGTTAAAAAATCTGATATCGTGACCGACACGAAATTAGGATTTGTTAACCAGTCGGTGGCACCTTCTGTTCAGGCAATCACTGCTCCGGGTTCGGGACGGGTCGCGACGCGACTCGGCGGCAGAAAAGGGGAATGAAATGCGTGTTCTGCTGATTGAAGACGACAGTGCAACCGCACAGAGCATCGAGTTGATGCTGAAATCGGAAAGCTTCAACGTCTATACGACCGACCTTGGCGAAGAAGGGGTCGATCTCGGCAAGCTCTACGATTACGACATCATCCTCCTCGATCTTAACCTTCCCGACATGTCGGGCTACGAGGTGCTGCGCACGCTTCGCCTCTCCAAGGTCAAGACGCCGATCCTGATCCTCTCCGGCATGGCCGGCATCGAGGATAAGGTGCGCGGCCTCGGCTTCGGCGCCGACGACTATATGACCAAGCCTTTCCACAAGGACGAGCTGGTGGCGCGCATCCACGCCATCGTGCGCCGCTCCAAGGGCCACGCCCAGTCGGTCATCACCACCGGCGACCTGGTGGTCAATCTCGACGCCAAGACGGTCGAGGTGGGCGGCCAGCGCGTGCACCTGACCGGCAAGGAATATCAGATGCTTGAGCTGCTCTCGCTGCGCAAGGGCACGACCCTTACCAAGGAAATGTTCCTCAACCACCTCTATGGTGGCATGGACGAGCCGGAACTGAAGATCATCGACGTCTTCATCTGCAAGCTGCGCAAGAAGCTCGACGCAGCGTCCGGCGGCCAGAATTACATCGAGACGGTGTGGGGCCGCGGCTATGTGCTGCGCGAGCCGGAAGACATCCGCGTCAGCGCCTGATCCTCTGCCAATTCAAACAAAAAACCCGGCCCAGGCCGGGTTCAGACTGCTGACGAACCCCGTCGATTTTCGGCGGGGTTTTGTTTTGCAGATTGATTGCGCTTGGGAAATTGGTGGCGGGAGCGGATGTCAGGAGGCCGCCGACGCAGATTTGGCCTCAGGCGAGGACCGGTTTGGGCTTTGGCCAGAGGCTGATTGCGATCTTTTTCATGTTCTGGGCGGCGGCTGCGATCAGGCACTGGCAGGCGACGCGGGTTCGCCCTCGGAAGCGGGCGTAGCGATGGCCGAACAGCTGCTTGGCATCGGCGAAGGATCGCTCGACCGTCTCCTTGCGACGCCGGTAGATGGCCTTGCCCCAAGCCGTGAGCCGGTTGGCATCGACGCGCTCGCGTTGATCCTGCCAGACATGGCGTGTGATGGTGCGCTCGGCCTTGGCGTTTGAGGTGCAGGAGGCCAGCAGCGGACAGTCGCGGCAGATGGCCGGATCGCTTCTGTAATGACGATACCCGCCGCGATCGGTGCTGGCGTAGGTGAGCAACTGGCCCTGCGGACAACGATAGCCGTCCCGATCCGGTTCATGGACGAAGGCGCTCTTCCTCATCTTGCCGGGCCTTGGCGGGCTCGGGTTGCGATAGCCGATGACGCCCCGGATGTTCCTGTCCTCCAGCCCCTTGGCGATGCCTGGCGTGGCATAGCCGGCATCCAGCCCCGCCGCCGCCACAACGAAGCCGAAGCGCTCCACCTGGCGGTCGAGCCGGCCAAGATAGACGATCGAGTCATGCATGTTGGCCGGCGTGGCGAAGGTATCGGTGATGATGCCGCAACGACCGTCCACCGTGCGGTGATCGAGATAGAAGAAGCCCTTCGGCTTGCCCTCGCGCACCATGTAGCCGGCCTCCGGATCGGCGCGCGAGACCTTGGTCTGCTTGACCGGCGGCTTGCGCTCTTTCTGCTTCAGCGGCTTCTGACCGTGCAGCGCCCGTTCCGTCTCGATGGCGCGGTCGAGCTCGCCCCAGTAGTCGGCACGCGACTTGGCGACCATGGCAAGGTCGTATTTGCCCTTGTTGGCGTTGGCCTTCAGGTGCGTGCTGTCGGTATACAGCACCGTCCCGTCCACCAGCCCCGCAAGGATCGCCTGCTCCACGATGCGGTCGAAGATCGCCTGCGCGATCGTCTCGTCCTGGTAGCGCCGACGACGGTTCTGCGACAGCGTCGAGGCGTCGAACACCTTGTCGGTCAGCTTCAGCCGCAGGAACCAGCGGTAGGCGACATTGACCTCGATCTCGCGCACCAATTGCCGCTCCGAGCGCACTCCGAACAGGTAGCCGATGAACAGCGCCTTGAACATCAAGGTCGGGTCCAGCGGCGGGCGGCCATTGTCGGCGCAGTACAATGGCGCCGTCAGACCGTGGATGAACGAGAAGTCGATCGATCGATCGATCTTGCGCAACAGATGATCGGCCGGAACCAGCTGATCCAACGTCACCATCTCAAGCGCGGTCTGTTCAGCGGCGGGTCGCTTCAACATGACCCAGTGAATCAAAAACCCCGGCAAACGCCAGGGGTTTGTCAGCAGTCTGAACCCGGCCCAGGCCGGGTTTTTTGTTTGGGGTGTCGAAAAGCTCAGGCCGCGATTTTCAGGAAGCGGAAGCTCTCGAGCAACTGCGCGCGGTTGAAGGGCTTCAGCAGGTAACCCTGGGCGCCGGCACGTTTCGCTCGCATGATCGAGCCGACATCGACTTCGACGAGCGAGACCAGGATCTGCGGCTTGACGGGGCTTTCGATGGCACGGATGCGGCGAATGAGGTCGACCGCCTGCATATCCGGCAGGCCGCCGTCGACAACAATGACATCGGGCATGTCGCCGGAGCAGATCTCGATCGCATCAAGCCCGCTGGCCGCCTCGAAGACCACGATGTCCGAGCCGCCAAGGATACGCTTCGCGACCTTCCTGATGACGCTCGAGTCGTCCACGAACAGGCAGCGTTTCATTTCCGGGTCCTCTTTGCCATCTGCCGAACCGGCAATCCGGTAACCGTGAGGCACCCTAGAACAATCTGGTAAAGAAGCCGAAAAGCGGTTAGGTAAAGTTTTTCCAAAGAACCGCTTTGCGCGGTTTTGGCCTGCGATGCACCTACAGTTCCAGGCGGCAGGCAATGCTTCGATCGCACTGCCAGCTGCAAGATCAGTGACAATGGATACTTGACCTGTTCTTGGCTGTCGCCTCAGGCTGCCGACAACACGATCTCTTCGGCCGTCGCATGGATCGAGATCGTCATGTTCGCCTCGCGCGCCAGAAGCAGCGTGTAATAAGGCTGGACCGAGTGGGCGTCGATTGGCTCCTCGGGCTTGTGGCCCGAATGCAGCTCGAGGAATTTCGGCGGCACCCGCAGCATGGGGCCGCTCGCCGACAGCGAGAAACGCGGTTCGGTCTCTAGGTTCTCCAGCGTGACAACCAGCCTGCCGCCACGCGGTATGGCGGCATTGGCGACAAGAATGAGATTGAGCAGAAGCTTGACCTTGTTCTTGGGCAGCAGCGCGCGGGCGCCGTTCCAGACAAGTTCGGGCTTCTCGTTCTTCAGGAAGGCAATGGCCACGGCCTCGGCGTCGCCGGTATCGATCATCATGCCGGCGGAGCCCGCGGCGCCGAAGGCGATGCGGGCAAACTGCAGCCGCGCCGAGGCGTTCCTGGCGCTCTGGCGAATCAGCTTCATGGCGTCTTCGTCGGCGCCGCCTTCATCGAGCAGTTCGAGGCCGTTGTTTATGGCGCCGACCGGCGAAATGATGTCGTGGCATACGCGGCTGCACAAAAGCGCAGCCAGATCGGGGGCGGAGAGGGTGAAGAGCTCGGCCATCGGAGAAATCCCTGCTGGTTCACATGTCATGGCCGAACGTTGTCGCGCCCGCTACGCGAATCACGCTCTTTTCCAAGGCCTTCTGAATACACAGCGCCCGTCCATGCATCAACAAATCCACAGCTGCGGACAGCGAAAATGGTGCGTGATGCCGCGAAATTGAGGCTGATAGAGATCGTGTCAGGCTCTTCAGCCCTCGAACCGCCATCTTCCTGCGCCAGCTTAATGGTTGAAAAAGGATTACGGCATAGTTTGCCCGTAACAGTCATCTCGAAACGGCCGCCAAGAGCCGTAGGGATACGAGGCGTCGGCGAAAGTGCTCCCTGACGGAGATTGGAAGCATGTTTTCCCGATTCTTTGACCGGATGTTCGTCCGCGTCCTCACCATGACGATCGCCCTCTCGGGTGCTCTCATCCTCTCAACCTCGGCGTCGCGGGCCCAGGAATACACCGCGCAAGAGATTGTCGATTCCGGCCACAAGTTCTTCGGCGCGACGTCGGGAGGCCTCGCCACCGTGGTCGAAAAGGTGTTCGCGTCCTACGGCCTGCCAAACGGTTATCTGCTCGGCGAGGAGGGATCCGGCGCGCTGATCGGCGGCCTGACCTATGGCGAGGGCACGCTGTACACCAAGAACGCCGGCGACCATAAGGTGTTCTGGCAAGGCCCATCGCTCGGCTGGGATTTCGGCGGCGAAGGCTCGCGCGTGATGATGCTGGTCTACAATCTCGACGATATCAGCAGCCTCTACAACCGCTTCGGCGGCGTCGCCGGATCGGCTTATGTCGTGGCGGGCGTCGGCTTCAACGTGCTGCAAAGCAACAGAGTGCTGCTCGTTCCGATCCGCACCGGGGTCGGTGCCCGGCTCGGCGTCAATCTCGGCTATCTGAAGCTGACCGAGCGGGCGACGTGGAATCCGTTCTGACCGGACAGGATTGCCACAGCCGCTCGGATAAGACTGATCGTGCCGCGGCGTGCTCTTGCCGCGGCGCTGGATTTCCGCCATGCCAAGGTGGCACAGTCGGCATGGCGGGTTGCCGCCTCGCATACGGATAGTCCACCTTGGTCCAGTCGATCCTGTTCTTCGCACTCGGCTTCCTCTGCGCGGCCTTTCTGGTGTCGCTGATCGCGCCGGCCGTCTGGCGGCGGGCCGTCGTGTTGACACGCCGGCGCCTTGAGGCCTCGATGCCGCTGACGCCTGCCGAGATGCTGGCCGAGAAGGACCGTATCCGCGCCGAGTTCGCCATGAACACGCGCCGACTCGAGATGAACATCAAAAATCTGAAGGAAAAGGTGGCCGAGCAACTGGTCGAGATCGGCCGCGCCCAGGAGGCCCTGAAGGGACTGGCGGTCGAGAAGAAGGACAAGACTCAGGCGCTTTCCGATCTGCAGGCCAAGAACGCGGAGCTCAGGCTGCGCGAGGAAGAGTTGCACAAGCTTACGGAAAAGCTGGCGCAGGCGGAGCGCTCGCTGGAGAAGCGCGCGCTGGAGCTGCAAAAGCTCGAGCAGATGTATGACGAAGCCAGCTTTTCTTCCTCAAACCGCCAGATCGAGCTCGTCGCCCGCGAATCGGAACTGGACAAGCTTGCCAATGACATTGCGGTGCTGCGCAGCCAGCGCAAGGAAGCGGACCGGCGCAATCAGGAACTGGCAGCGGAAAGCAAAGCCGCCAGGGACGCGCTCAAGGCGGAGAAGAAGCGGACGGCCGAGCTGGACAAGAAGGTCGAACGGCTGCTTGCAACCCTTGCCGACCGCGAGGAAAAGCTGGACAGGCGCGAAAAGGAGCTTGCGCGGATGCGCGAACGCCCAAGCAAAGATCATGCGGTAAATGGCGGAACGCATAAGGCCGACGAAGTCCAAGGGATCGACAAT
This sequence comes from Mesorhizobium sp. M1A.F.Ca.IN.022.06.1.1, assembly GCF_003952605.1. Taxonomy (NCBI): domain Bacteria; kingdom Pseudomonadati; phylum Pseudomonadota; class Alphaproteobacteria; order Hyphomicrobiales; family Phyllobacteriaceae; genus Mesorhizobium; species Mesorhizobium sp. M1A.F.Ca.IN.022.06.1.1. The sequence goes on from NZ_CP034455.1 coordinate 4,416,359, forward strand.
GCCATCGCCAAGCTCGAAGGCGATCGCGAGCGGCTAGAGGCGCGGCTGACGGCGCTTGCGCGGGAGAACAAGCGGCTCAAGACCGATCTTGCCGTGCTCGAAACGGCACAGCCCGAACAGGCAGGCGACGCGCCGCGCGCCGGTGCGGCGCTTCGCGAACAAATGAACGAACTGGCAGCCGAGGTCGTCAACCTGACGATGAAGCTGGAAGGGCCGGATTCGCCGATCGCCAAGGCCTTGGCGACACCTCGCGACGAGCGGCAAGATATCGGCGAGCGCGGCATCAGCCTCGCGGACCGTGTCAGGGCCTTGCAGAAGGCCAACGCAAGCAACTGATCCGAATGCCGTGGCGAGCGGAGCGTCTTGGTCCTGCGCCGCTATCGTTTCGAGAAGTGATGCAGGGCGATGGCCGATGCGGCTGCAACGTTCAGGCTGTCGAATCCCTCCGCCATGCCGATCCGTACGGTCCGCAGGCGACTGAGCAGGGTCTCGGGCAGGCCTTCGCCTTCCGTGCCGAGAAAGAGGGCCAGCCGAGACGTTCTTTCCGCAGCGCGGATGTCCGTTTCGCCGCGCGGCGAGAGCGCGAACTGGGCGAAACCCATCCGGTCAAGCGTTGCGGTCAAGCTCATCGCATTGTCGAAGGAGCCGAAGGGCACCTTCAGCGCCGCGCCGACCGAAACGCGGATCGCCTTGCGGTAAAGCGGATCACAGCAGGTGGGATCGAGAAGCACGGCGTCCGCGCCAAAGGCTGCGGCGTTGCGGAAGATCGAGCCCATATTGTCATGATTGGATATGCCGACCAGAACCACGACCAACGCGCTTGCCGGCAAGGTTTCGAGCAGCACCTCGGCCGGTTGAGGAGAGCCCCGAACGCCAATCGCCAATACGCCGCGATGCATGTGGAAGCCGGCGATCCGGTCCATGATGTCGCCGTTTACGACATAGATCGGGAGGTCGGCTGGCGCCTTGCGCAAGACACCTTCGAGGCCCGCCCGCCTGTTCTCCAGAATGAGGGCCGATTCCGCTGCGAAGCGTCCGGCCGACAGCAGAAGATCCAGCACCACCTTGCCTTCGGCGACGAAGCGCCCATGTCGTCCGACGAGATCGCGCTCGCGGATATCGAGATAGGCGGCGACACGCGGATCCCGCGCGTCGTCGACAGGGATGAGGTTCATAGAAATCTCGCCGGCGAACGATCGTCAGCAAGGTAAGGGGCTTTGCAGAGCCCGGGTCAAGTCCCGGCGCGGCGCATCCTGTAGGCCATCTGCGACAGGTCGCCGTCGCCGAAAATGCCTTCCAGCGTGCGAAGCAGCTCGCGCACCGCGTCGGAGTTGCAGGAATAATAGATCATCTGGCGATCGCGACGCGTCTCGACGATATCAAGCGCTCTCAGCTTGGCCAAATGCTGCGACAGAGCGGACTGGCTCAACTGGACTTTCTCGGCGATGGCGCCGACGGACATTTCGCCCTCGATCAGATAGCTGACGATCAGCAGCCGCTTTTCATTGCCCATGAGCGTCAGAAACGCGGCAGCCGATTCGGCGTTGGCGACTAGCTTGCTTGAGATCATGGATCCCCCATGTTTTCTGGCTCATCCAGCTGCCATGGGGGCAATGGCGGCTGATTTCCACGATATTCAGGTCAGGGAGCGCCGCTGAATCGGCGCTGCAACAAAAGGTAGATCATTTTACCCAAATCTCAAGAGTTGCTTTCGATCCGGGACGATTAACTTTCGCTACTGTGCCCGCCCTGCGGCGCGCCCGGCCTTGGCCATCTCGACCAGCACGGACCGCAACTCGCCGGCAGTGCCGAGAGGCCGAGGGAAGAAGACCCTGCAGGTGGCATCCGGAGAAGCCAGATCCATGCCGTCCGCATCGAAACCCGTAGCGATCCAGCCATCGCCTTCGGCCCGGCCGAAATGGCGCGCATAAATGCAAAGCGCATCGCGATGGTCGGCATTCATGTGGTCCAGCGCCGACTGTTCGCTGGCCCCCAGCTCCTCGACGATCGTGCCGCCGGCGATCAGGTCGGTGCGATCCAGAAGATAGGCTTTGCCGAAGCCGCCATTGAGACTGGCGCGTTCAGGCTCAAGCCGGAATATCGAGAAGTCGCCGAGCCCGGCATAGAGTTTCGCCTTCGGATTGCGGTTGAGATAGCGCCGTTCGGCGCGGGCGTGACCCGCCGATCCGCGCTCCAACCGCAGCGCCTGGCATACAAGCGAGATGCGGGGATGCGCGAGCGGATCGCCCTTGCCGGGTTCGCCGACGAGCAGCGAGCAGCGCGGGTCGGCGAGAAGCGCGCCGGTATGCGCCGACAGCATCGAGACCAGGATCAGCGGCGCGCCGTCGATGTCGGTCGCCACGCCGACCCGGCTTGCCAGCGGCGCCCCGGTGCCGGGCTCGATTGACGCAAGCGCGCCGAAGCGGGCCGAGCGGACCAGAGTCTTCGCCAGCCTGACGGCCTCGGTGTCGGTCTCGCGGATGACATCCTTCCTGGTCTCGGTCACAGCGCTCACCGCGATAAGTTGATTTCTACTCTCCGGCTATCTGCCAAACAGGCCGGACCTGACAAGGGCTTCAATTTCAGTCTCGTCGATGCCGAAGCGTGCCAGCACAGCCGAAGGCCGGCGGTCGGCGACGGTCGGCGCCGCGGCAAGCGTCGAGGCGGCGCTGGAGAAGCGCGGCGCCGGCGTCGGACGTTCGAGCTCGCGCGATCTTGCAAAATTTTGCCGGGCACGGCTCTGCGGATGATCCCTGGCTTCGGTCAGCGACAGGACCGGAGCGACGCAGGCGTCGGTCGGTCCAAACGCCTCGGCCCACTCGTCGCGTGTCTTCTCTCTGATCCTCGCGGCAATGGCAGCGCGCATGTCGGGCCACGATGTCCTGTCATATTGGCTGCCGACAAAACGCCGGTCGAGCGGCAACAATCGGGCGAACTCGCCAAAGAATTGCGGTTCGAGGCAGCCGATGGCGACATGCCGTCCGTCCGCCGCCTCGTAAACGTCGTAGAAGGGGGCCCCGGAATCGAGCAGGTTCTCACCGCGTCGCTCGCTCCAGAGGCCGGCCGCCATGAAGGCATGGATCGGAGCCGCGAGCATCGATGCACCCTCGACCATGGCGGCATCGATCACCTGACCTTTGCCGGTGCGCGAGCGCTGGAACAGGGCCGCCAGCACGCCGGCGATCAGCATCATGGCGCCGCCGCCCTGGTCGGCGACAAGGTTCAGCGGCGGCACGGGCGGCGCTCCCTGCCGGCCGACGGCATGCAGCAGGCCGGCATAGGCGAGGTAGGTGATGTCATGACCGGCGCGGCGCGATAGCGGCCCGTCCTGGCCGAAACCCGTGAGGCGGCCGTAGATCAGCGCAGGATTGCCTTCCAGCACGACATCAGGCCCGAGGCCCAGCCGCTCCATGACGCCTGGGCGAAAACCTTCGATGAGAACGTCGGCCTTTTCCGCAAGGCGCAGCAGAAGCTCCGCGCCGTCCGGCCGCTTCAGGTCGAGCCTGAGGATGGAGCGGCCGTGGCGGTCGAGGTCGTGGGCCTCGGGCAAGGATAGAAGCGGCTCTTTGGCGTCCGCCCGCTCGATGCGCAGGACGTCTGCGCCCATCTCCGATAGCATCAAGGCGGCGAGCGGCACCGGGCCGAGGCCCGCCATCTCGATCAGCCTGATGCCAGCCAACGGCCCTGTCTTGTCGGCGGCTGTCGGCGGCGTGCTCATTCGCTTTTATTTGGGCGCCATGCGGATCGCGCCGTCGAGGCGGATGGTCTCGCCGTTCAGCATCTGGTTCTCGATGATGTGGAGCGCGAGTGCTGCATATTCCGAGGGCTCGCCGAGGCGAGGCGGGAAGGGCACCGAAGCGCCGAGCGAATCCTGCACCTCTTGCGGCATGCCGGCCATCATCGGGGTCTTGAAGATCCCTGGGGCGATGGTGCAGACGCGAATGCCTGAGCGCGCCAGGTCGCGCGCCACCGGCAATGTCATGCCGACGACGCCGCCCTTGGACGCCGAATAGGCAGCCTGGCCGATCTGGCCGTCATAGGCGGCGACCGACGCCGTGTTGACGATGACGCCGCGTTCGCCGCCGGCGAGCGGGTCGAGTTTCGCCGCCCGGTCGGCGACCAGGCGGATCATGTTGAAGGTGCCGATCAGGTTGATCTCGATCACCTTGCGGTATTGATCCAGCGGGTGCGGGCCATCCTTGCCGACCGTCTTCACTCCAATGGCAATGCCGGCGCAATTGACCAGGATGCGCGGTTCGCCGAGCTTTGCCGCCACTTCGGCGATCGCCGCGCTGCCACTGTCTGCGCTGCTGACATCGCATTGAACCGCGATGCCGCCGATATCGGCGGCAACCTTGGCCGCGCGATCGATACCGATATCGAGTATCGCTATCTTGGCGCCCTTGGTGGCAAGGGCGCGCGCCGTCGCTTCGCCAAGGCCGGAGCCACCGCCAGTGACGATCGCGATCTGGCCGTTCGGGGTCATGGTGGCGTCCTCCCAGAATTTCGGATCATGCTACGAAGCGCGTTGCTGCGGCGCAACCTGAATGACCGGATCGATCGAGGACTGCGGATTGGCCGAGGCGCGGACCGCGACCTGGGCCAGGTCGGCAACCCGCGCCGTATCAGCATGACAGACCTCACCGACGAACCGGGCCACCGCGCCAGGCCTGATTTCGTGATGGAGCAGCCGGTCGAGATCGACCGGACGCGGCATGGTGATCTGCCCGCGCGGGAAGCGCTTGAAGCCGAGCGGCCCGTAGTAGGGCTCATCACCGACCAGCATGACGGCCGGCGCGCCGGCCTTCGCGGCGGCTTCGAGCGCGATCGCGACCAGCCTGCGGCCTATGCCGAGATTCTTGAAGGCGGGCCGCACGGCAAGCGGGCCGAGCATCATGGCGCGTCCGGCGCCTGCCGCCACGCGCGTCATGCGCACCGAGGCGATCACCGTCTCGTCCTCGACGGCGACAAAGGACATCGAGCGGTCGTGCCCGCCGGCCTCGCGGATCTTATAGGCGGCCAGCACGAAACGGCCCGGCCCGAAGGCCTCGTCGTTGATGGCTTCGATTTCAGGATCGTGCGCCGGGGTCTCCGGCAGATATTTCACGTCGGCAAGGCTCATGGTCTTTGCGTTCCGGTATGCGAGGAAAGGTTTGCTGCAAGCGGCAGCGTTCGCCAGTCAGCGCTTCATCAAGCGCGGGCGTCCTTTCGTCGTCGGTCGAACCGGATCGTGGCAAAGTCAAACATGGGCGCTTCCGCTAGCATCAATTGTTCCCGGCTGCAATCGGCGCTTTTCACCTTTCTTTTCGCCGTTTGACGAACTGTTCAGCGCCTGGGGGCTTCGACATTTCGGGTAAGCGCCTAGATGTCTGTTGGAACCGCAGGGAGATTTCGCATGGGATTGCTGGTTGAAGGCAAATGGCAGGACCGCTCGACCGTTGCCGACAGCAGCGGCAGGTTCGTGCGTGCCGAAGCGCAATGGCGCGACTGGGTGGCGCGCGACGGTGCGCCGGCGCAAGGGCGTAAGCGCGGCTTCAAGGCGGAGCCCGGGCGCTATCACCTTTACGTCTCGCTCGCCTGCCCCTGGGCGCACCGGACCTTGATCTTCCGCGTCTTGAAGAAGCTGGAAGACATCATCTCCGTCTCCGTGGTGCACCATTTCATGGGCGAGAACGGCTGGACCTTCACAGCCGAGGACGGCGCAACCGGCGACACGCTCTACGGCCTCGACTTCCTGCACCAGATCTATGCCAAGGCCGATCGCGGCTATTCGGGCCGCGCGTCCGTACCGGTGCTGTGGGACAAAAGACAGGAAACCATCGTCAGCAACGAGTCGTCAGAAATCATCCGCATGCTCAATTCCGGCTTCGACGAATGGGGTGATGCGAGCCTGGACTTCTATCCGCGGGCGTTGCGTTCCGAGATCGACAGGATCAATGCGCTGGTCTATCCGGCGATCAACAACGGCGTCTATCGCGCCGGCTTCGCCACCTCGCAGGAAGCCTATGAGGAAGCGTTCGGCGAGCTCTTCGCAGCACTCGACACGTTGGAAGAGCGGCTGTCAAAGCAGCGCTATCTTGTCGGCGAGCGGATCACCGAAGCTGACTGGCGTCTATTCACCACGCTGGTGCGCTTCGATCCGGTCTATGTCGGCCACTTCAAATGCAATCTGCGCCGGATCGCCGACTATCCGAACCTGTCGAACTATCTGCGCGACCTCTACCAGGTGCCCGGCGTGTCAGGCACGGTCAGCCTGCATCACATCAAGTCGCACTACTACGGCAGCCACAAATCGATCAATCCGACGGGGATAATCCCGGCGGGACCTAAACTCGACTATGCCGCACCACATGATCGCGGCCGGTTCAGGAAGGCGGCATGAGTTACCAGTAGGCCGAGACCTGGTCGCCGCCGAAAATTTCGGCAATCCGACGTCGCGTCGCCGGCGTCGCATCTGCCGGCAAACGGTCGAGCGGAAAGAACGCCGCCTCGGCGATCTCATGGTCCGCCGATTTCGGCGCCGTCTGGTTGAAGGCTTCGACCAGATAGAGGCCGACGTGGTCGCGTGTGCTGGCGCGACGGTTGAAGTGCATCGATCTCAGCACCGGCGGAGCCGTCAACGCGATGTTGCCCTCCTCGGCGAGCTCGCGCGCCAGCGCCTCGACAAGCGTCTCGCCGACCTCGACGCCGCCGCCAGGCAACTGCCAGCCCGGAACATAGGTGTGGCGGATGAGGAAGATGGAGTTGGATGCGCCGTCGTAGATCAAGCCGCGCACGCCAAGCGTCATCGGGCGCCGTAGCAGGAAATAGAGATGGAACAGCCTTGCCCGCAGTCCCGCCCAGCCGGTCTGGCGGAACGCCTGTTCCGGATCGGCGCCAGTCATCCACGAAACCGCGAGCGGACAGGAAACGTTGAGTAGAAAGCCCGGACCGGGTCGCTTAAGAAGGGGCTATGCTCAGGCTTGCACATATTTCCGATGTCCATCTGGGGCCGCTGCCCGATGTAACCTATCGCGATCTCGCGTCCAAGCGCGTGCTGGGTTACGTCAACTGGCAGCGCAACCGCCGCCGTCATATGCACGATGCGGTGATCGACACGATTGTCGGCGATATCAAAGCCAACGCCCCCGACCACCTCGCGGTCACCGGCGATCTCGTCAACCTGGCGCTCGATGGCGAGATCGAGATGGCGAAACATTGGCTGGAGACGCTGGGCTCTGCGAATGACGTATCCGTGGTGCCGGGCAATCACGATGCCTATGTGCCGGGCGCCTTCGACAAGGTTTGCCGGTCATGGGCGCCGTGGATGACGGGCGACGGCATCAACAGCCCGATCGACCGCAATTCCTTTCCCTATTTGCGGGTTCGCGGTGATATCGCTCTGATCGGCGTCACGACGGCGCGGGCCACGGCGCCCTTCATGGCCAACGGCTTCTTCATGGAGGGCCAGGCGGAGCGGCTCGGCAACATCCTCGACGCGACGGCCAGACAGGGGCTGTTTCGCGCCATCATGATCCATCATCCGCCGGTGCGTGGCGCGGTCTCGCAGCATAAGCGGCTGTTCGGTATCGCGCGCTTCCACAAAGTCATTCGCCGGTATGGCGCCGAGCTTGTGCTGCACGGCCACTCGCACTTGCCTTCGCTGTTCACCATCGGTCCGCGCGGCGTCAAGGTGCCGGTGGTCGGCGTGGCCGCCGCCGGCCAGGCGCCGGGCGGCGATCATCCCGCCGCTCAGTACAATCTGTTCGAGATCGGCGGAAAAAAAGGTGGTTGGACCATCCGCCTGACACGGCGCGGCCTGACCGGTCCGGCACTGCCGCCGTCGGACATTCAGGTGATCGAGCTCGGTGCCGATATGCCGGTGGTGCGCGAGCCCGTCGTCAGAAGCTGATCTTCATCTGGGCGATGCGGTCCCAGAACAGCACCAGCGATACCGCCAGGCCGACCAGGGCGCCGGCGGCGATCAAGCCAAGGCCGGCGAAGAAGGTCGTCCAGCCGTTGCGGCGCGTTGCAGCCTGCAAGGGCGGCTCGGCTTCCCGGACCTCGGCTCGATGCAGGCCAGTCACCGCGCTCTCGACCGCGCCTTCCATCACCCGCTGCCGCTCGACGACACGCTCGGCCACGTATCGCGTAACGGCATCGGCGACGGGCTTCATGTCGGTCGATTCGGCCAGCACCACGCGGCCGATGCGCGTGTCCTTAAGGAAGCGGAAGGTGCGGCGATCCCGCCCCATGGCGACATGGCTCACGGCATCGATCCACAGCCGCGGCTGCAGGCCGGAGGAGACGGCGAAGTCGAAATTGTCGATATCCGCCGGCACGTCGGCGAAAACGGGGGCGAGCTCCGCGGCCAGCAACTCGAGCCGCATGCGGTGCGCCTCGCGCATGTCGACCACCACATCATCGCGGTCGGCGAAGGCGTTCTTGACGTCGCGGATCGCGTCCGCGAGCTTTCGCGATGGCTCGATCGGGGTGATTTTGTCGCCTGCATCCTTCATGGCGCTGCCTCGCTGTTGGTAAACAGCGAGTTAACACAGTCGCCGGCAAAATGCACTGCGAGATGGGCTCAGCTTGCGGCTGCGCTGAACACCGGTCTCTGGATTCTGCTGCGGCGACGCGTGTTGCGGCGCACGGCCTCTGCAATCAGGTCAGGCGCCTCCTCGACCAGCATGTGGCCCGCCTCCAGCACGTGGTGCAGGTGGAAATGCGGCGGCAAGTCCTCGGCCTGGGCGACGGGCAGGACGGGATCGTCCGTTCCCCAAAGCACCATCACCGGCATGCTCAGGGTTTCCAGCCGTTCGCTCGGGATGATACCTTGTCGGTCTTCCCTGGTGATCACGGCTGCAGCACCGACGAGGGTCCGCAACTGGCCCGGCCGTTTGCGCATGCCGCACAGCGCCTCCACCACGTGTTGAGGAGGAGAACTTTGCGGCCCCGACATGGCGGCAAGACAGGCGCGGATCTCATCTCGATCGGCCGCGGCCGCATAGCGCCGCAGCAACGGACCGTTGATCTCGGGGCCGAAGCCGCCGGGCGCCAGCAAGGTCAGCGAGGCCACCCTTTCGGGATCGGCAGATGCCATCAATGTCGCGATCGCGCCGCCCATGGAATGGCCGACGACGTGAACTTTGCCCAGGCGGCGCGCGCCCAGATCGGCTAGGATGACCCCGGCGGCCTGCTTGACGCCTGCCGCCTGGCACTCCAGGGAGTTTCCGTGGCCCGGCAGATCGTAGGCCAGTGTCCTCACATCGGGCGTCAATCTCGCAATCACGTCGCGCCAGATCGAATGGCAAGCGCCGAAGCCGTGCAGGAAGACGATCGTCTTCGAGCCAGCACCGCTTTCGGCGACGTCAAGAGAGTTAAACATCGAGATTGTTGGTGTGAAGCAGGTACGAGGGGCAATTCAAGATTGTGGCTGAATTGCTCCCTGAGCAGGTCGATAGCCAGTAAAATCTTCGCGAATTCGCCGTGCGCGCCTCAACCGAATGCGCAAGCAGGACCAATACTCGTTGAGTGTCGACGCCCGCGGTGCCGAGCAGACCCGGCGTGCGAATTTAATATTCCAATCAGTCCGCACGTCAGCGAATGCTCCACGTTCGCTCAGCTCGGATTGCCAATGCCCGCAGAGCGCAAGGATTGCACCAGCCGGTCGATGAGATCGGCGGGGTACTTCCTGTCAACAAAAGTGGCGCGCGGATTGGCGGCGAATTTCGGGAATTCGGCCGTGAGCTCGTTCGCCAATTCGTTTGCGAGCTTGTCGCGGCCTGAGATCTTGGCGCCGATCAGGCGCGCCGCCAGGTAATGCGATTTGGACGCGGTGGTCCGCAGCGACTCGCTGGCAATCGCTGCCCTCTGGGTGTCGCCTTGCATGAAGGCTCCGACAAACAGGCCATAGTCCCACCAGGTCGGATGACCGCTGAAGGCCTCGACGGCATGGCCCAGGATCGGCGTCCCTTCCTGGTATCTGCCAGCGAAGATCAGGCCGTAGCCATAAGCGGCGGCCATGCCGAGATCGTAGGGGTTGAGCTCATAAGCCTTGCGCATCCAGCGGATCGCTTCGTCGGTGTTGCCGAGGCGCGAGTTGAGGTAGCCGTAGGCGCGATGCGCGTGCGGGCTCATCGGTGCCATCTGAATGGCGCGGTGGGCAAACGACATGGCCTGCTCGACCGTTGCGCCGGGCGGATAGGCGTAGCGGTTGTTGACGGCTTCCAGATGCAGGGAAGCCAGTTCCGAGTAGACGAGCGATGATTTGGTGCTTTCCCTGACCAGCTTCTCCAGACAGCGATACGCAGCTTCGTGCGCCCTGGCGCTCTGGTCGAGATAGTAGAGGTCGTCGAGCACCAGACATCCGATCTGGCTGGTCCGGATATCGCTCTGGTCGATATAGCTGTAGATCGCGCCCGAAGCGGGGACGGTAGAGGTCAGGAGATTGGCGATGTTGCTTTCGACCGCACCAGGCGCGCTTTCGGCCGGTGTCAGGTTGCGTGACAGGAGAACCCGTCCCGTCGCGACGCTCTGCAGCTCGATCATGACGTCGCCGGCGGCTGTCCCGGGGATAAGATCGAAGACGAAGCTGATCGGATCGGCGGAACGGTTGCGCCTAGAGTCGGCGTCGCGTCCGATGAAGTCTATCGTATCGAAGCCGGCGAGACCGGCGCGCAGCGAGGAAGCAACACGGGCCGCCTCGGGTCCGTCGGCTTTGATGGCCAAGTAGATCAAAGGCAGGCCTTCGAACGTTTGGGAAGCGACGCTGCTGGTCGCGCCTGCCGTTTCGACTTCAACCGGCGCGACCGCGTCGTCACCACGAAGAAAGGCGTTACCCTGGCGGACGACAAGGATACCCAGCATGGCGATGACCAGCACCATGGCGGCCCAGAAGAACCGCAACTGGCGCGTCAGCGATGACGCGGATTGGGTCGGTGCCGGGGTCGTCGTCAGCGGCACGGCGTCGACCGGTGCGGCGGCGGCCTCGGGCTTCTCGAAATGCTTGGAAGGCCGGGCGATCGGGGCATCCGCGGGTTTGGCGTCGGCTGGGAGCCGTATGGCGTTCAACTCGTAAGAAGGCACATAGCCGCCGCGCGGAATGGCGATGCGTACCGGCTCGCCAATGCCTTCGCTGGCGAAATATTGATCCAAAAGCTCGCGCAGCCGCCCCGCCTGGACCCTGACGACCGCGTCGGTCGATCCGTCGAAATCGCCGTCCTTGCCGAAGACATCCATGGCAATGGACACACCCTTCAGCCGGTCGGCTTCGCCTGCCTGCTCGCGTTCGACCAGATAGCGTAACAGCCTGCGGGCCCGCTCGGATCGTCCGAACGTTTCGCTGGCAAGCAGTCGCTCCAATGTCTCGCGCACTGCGGGGGCGGCAGGCGTGGCAGGCTCCAAGTGTCGGACCTTTCAGAGTCGGCACAGGTTAGGGCGCGATAATATAGCGCGCGCTCCAGCGCACAAGGAACCTTCTGTTATGTGATCGCGTAAGCCACGGGAAATTTACCGGCCGGTTAACGAATTTGAACGCGGCTCGCGCCTGCCATGAAGCGTGGCACGTCCGATGAACGCGCCACGCTTTATCAATCGAACAATCAGGCGGCCTTGCGGCCCAGGATGCGGTTGGCGGCCGAGACCACGGCCTCCAGCGAGGCGGCGACGATGTTGGTGTTTATGCCTGCGCCGAACAGCTTGCCGCCGGGATATTCCATCTCGACATAGGAAATGGCCGAGGCGTTCGAGCCGCGCTGCAAGGAATGTTCGGAATAGTCGAGCACCGACATGTCGACGCCGATATGGCGCGAAAGCGCATCGACGAAGCCGTCGATCGGGCCGGTACCGGTGCCGGTGATGGTGACTTCCTTGCCTTTGTCGACGATTTCGGCCTCGACCACGCGACGGCCCTTTACCGCGGTGTCCGGATAGGTGCGATGGTCGAGGAATTTCAGCCTGGCGCCGGGCTGGTCGACATAGGCTTCGAGGAAGCGCTCGTGGATGCGCTTGGCCGGCACTTCCTTGCCTTCGGCGTCGGTGATCGCCTGGATGTCCTGGCTGAACTCGATCTGCAGGTTTCGCGGCAGATTGAGGCCATAGTCGGCCTGCAGCACGTAGGCGATGCCGCCCTTGCCCGACTGCGAGTTGATGCGGATGATCGCCTCATAGGTGCGGCCGACATCGGCGGGGTCGATCGGCAGGTAGGGCACTTCCCACACCGGCGTGTTGGCTTTGCGCAGCGCCTTCATGCCCTTGTTGATGGCATCCTGGTGCGAGCCGGAGAAAGCGGTGTAGACGAGCTCGCCGACATAGGGGTGGCGTTCCGGGATCTTCAGCTGGTTCGAATATTCGTAGACGTCCTTCATCCGGTTGATGTCGGAGCAGTCCAGCTCGGGATCGACGCCTTGCGTGTACATGTTGAGCGCCAGCGTCACGATGTCGACATTGCCGGTCCGCTCGCCATTGCCGAACAGCGTGCCCTCGACGCGGTCGGCGCCGGCCATCAGGCCGAGCTCGGTGGTGGCGATGCCGGTGCCGCGGTCGTTGTGCGGATGCAGCGAGATGATCAGCTTGTCGCGGTTGTCGAGATTGCGGCACATCCACTCGATGCGGTCGGCATAGACGTTGGGCGTCGACATCTCGACCGTCGATGGCAGGTTGACGATCAGCTTGTTGTCGGCCGTCGGCTTCACGATCTCGGTGACGGCGTTGCAGATCTCCAGCGCGACCTCGAGCTCGGTACCGGTGAAGCTCTCCGGCGAATATTCGAAACGGAAGCCGCCGCCGGCCTTGGCGGCCATTTCGGTGATCATCTTGGCGGCATCCGTGGCGATGCGCTTGATGCCGGCGACGTCCTTTTCGAAGACGACGCGGCGCTGCAGCTCGCTGGTCGAGTTGTAGAAATGCACGATCGGGCGGTGGGCGCCCTCGAGCGCCTCGAAGGTCCGCGTGATCAGCTCGGGCCGGCACTGCACCAGAACCTGCAGCGACACGTCCTTGGGCACGCCGCCCTCCTCGACGCACCAGCGGGCGAAGTCGAAGTCGGTCTGCGAGGCCGACGGGAAGCCGATCTCGATCTCCTTGAAGCCCATGTCGAGCAGCAGCGCGAACATGCGCGCCTTGCGCTCATGGCCCATCGGGTCGATCAGCGCCTGGTTGCCGTCGCGCAGGTCGACCGAGCACCAGATCGGCGCCTTGTCGATCACCTTGGACGGCCAGGTGCGATCGGCGAGGTTGACGGTCGGGTAGGGCTGATATTTGCGGGCGGCATCGGCCATGTGGCCGGGCGCTTGCGCGCCCGTTTCGGCCTCGCCGGCGCGGATTGCTTCTCTTCTATTCATCGTCGTTTCTCCCGGCGGCTCGTGGGACCGCCTTCAGGCGGATCGGTGCCGAGCGGCGCCTTTACCAAAGAATTTCGTTCGCTTGATGTGACTTGCCAATCTAGCCAAGGAGCAGGCGCCCAAAGCGGCGGTTTTCGACCGCCGGGCGCTCCTTCAGCGAACCCGGCGATCGCCGATAAGGCCGAGAAGGAGCAGGGTCGAAGCAAGCGCGCGCACGGTCTCGCGGGCAAAGCCGGGGCGAGAAGAAGCGACGGAGCGGGTGCGCGTGGTCATGCCGGCTCTCTTACAGGAGCGGCCATCCGGAGGCAAGTGCCGGCCCGGCTTTAAGTCTTTGGTTTCATGCATATCGTCTTCCCAAAACCGCTGCACAGTTTTGGTCGACATGCTTTGGCGCGGCTCTTCCCCGCATCAGCCAAATGCGCCACACTCGCCTCCGGAGGACCTGATCCGAGGGGGAGGTCGTGCATGAATTTCGTGTTCTTCTCGCCGCATTTTCCGGGCAACGGCGCCGATTTCTGCGACGGGCTGAAGAAGGCCGGCGCTACCGTGCTCGGCATCGGCGACGCGCCCTATGAGACGCTGAGCAGCAAGCTCAAGGCGGCGCTTTCGGAATATTATCGGGTCGCGGACATGGAGAACTACGATGCCGTATTCCGGGCGATGGGCCATTTCATCCACAAATGGGGCCGCATCGACCGCTTCGAGTCGTTGAACGAGCACTGGCTGGAGCTCGAGGCCAATATCCGCACCGACTTCAACATCTTCGGCACCAAGCTCGACTTTGTGAAGAATTTGAAGCGCAAGAGCCGCATGCGGGCCTTCTTCCGCAAGAGCGGCGTCAAGACAATCCCGCAACGCAAATGCTCCGATCGCGCCGGCGCCATGACCTTCATCCGCCGGATCGGCTATCCGGTGGTAGTGAAACCGGATTCGGGCTCCGGCGCCTCGAACACGTTCAAGATCTCCAACGCGAAGGAGCTCGACCAGTTCTTCAAGGACAAGCCCGAAGGCGTGACCTTCGTCATGGAGCAGTTCATCGAGGGGCTGGTGGTGACCTTCGACGGGCTGGTCAACCGCGACGGCGAGGTGGTGCTGGCGGCGAGCCACCGCTACGACCAGAGCGTCATGGAGGTGGTCAACCGCGACCGCCATATGAGCTACACCTGCTTCCCCGAGATCACGCCCGCGATCGAGGAGGCAGGCCGCAAGATCCTCATGGCGTTCGACGTACGTGAGCGCTTCTTCCACATCGAACTGTTCGAGACCAGGGACAAGCGCATCATTGCGCTGGAGGTCAACATGCGGCCGCCAGGCGCCTGGATGACGGATGCGATCAACTACACCTTCGACATCGACGTCTATGCCGAATGGGCCAACATGGTGGTGAAGGACGTGGCCGGCGGGCCTTACAAGGGCAAGTATTTCACGGCCTATGCCAGCCGCAAGCGGCACCTCGACTATTTGCACAGCCATGAGGACGTGCTAGCCGCCCACGGCGACAAGATCGTCCATCATCAGGCCATCGAAGAGGTTTTCAGCCGCGCCATGGGGAACTACGCCTACCAGATGCGCTCGAAGGACCAGAAGGCGCTGCGTCAGGCGGTTGACTATATCCACGCGGAAAAGGCGTGAGCCGATGGACGTCTCCTATCACAAGGCCCATGCCCGCAATCTCGGCCGCGACATGGAATACAAGCGCTACGGCCATGCCGGGCGGCCGGTGGTGGTGTTTCCCACCTCGCAGGGGCGTTTTTACCAGTTCGAGGATTCGGGAGGCGTCGCAGCACTCGCCGAATTCGTCGACACCGGCCGCATCCAACTGTTCACGCTCGACGGCATCGATTCGGAATCCTTCTTCGACAAGCATGGCGATCCCGTCAGTCGCATCGCCCGCCACGAAGCCTATTTCCGCTATGTGCGCGAGGAGGCGCTGCCGGAGCTGCAGGCGGTTGCCGCCAAGGCCAATGGCGGACGCGCCCTCAAGCCGCTGTTCTGCGGCTGCTCGATGGGCGGCTACCACTCGTCGAATTTCGTGTTCCGCTTTCCGGAGCTAGCGAGCGGCGTGATCTCGCTATCCGGCGTCTATTCGACCCGCGACTTTTTCGGTCGGACGCTGGAGGGCAGCATCTTCTACAATTCGCCGCTCGACTATCTGCCGGGCATCGTCGACCAGAAGCTGCTCGGGCGGCTGAGGGCGCTGAGGCTGATCTTCTGCTGCGGGCAGGGCGCCTGGGAAGAACGAATGCTCGTCGAAACGCGCGAACTGGAGCAGGTGCTGCGCGAGAAATCCATTGCGGCCTGGGTCAACTATTGGGGCGGCGACGTCAGCCACGACTGGCCGTGGTGGCACAAGCAACTCGTCTATTTCTTTGGCCGCTGGCTCGATGACGACCTGATGCACAGGATCGACTGATGACCGCGCCCGACCCGATCCGCCGCTTGTCGAAGCCACCAATGCCGGCGACCCGGGGCCTTTCTCGAACCCTCACCGCCGATGCCTTGCTCACCGATTGGGGCCGTTCCTTCCGCGGACGCGAGCAGATCTCGCGCTGGAACCAATCCGACAGTATCGGCGTACAATCCCTTTTGATGCGCGTCGCGGGGTTGGCCGCCACCTCGGGTCATGTGGAATGGCGGCGTGGGCGCGCTGTCGCGATCCTCGCTCAGTAGGTTGCGCGCCCGCCGGACAGATCGAAGGTGGCGCCAGTGGTGAAGGAATTCTCGTCCGACAGCATGAAGGCGACCATGGCCGCAGCCTCCTCCACCTCGACGAATCGACCGCGAGGCACCTTGCTGAGCATATAGGTCACCTGGGCCTCGGTGAGCTGTTCGAGGATACGGGTGCGGGCGGGCGAGGGGGTCAACGCGTTGACGGCGATGTCGAGACCGGCGAGTTCCTTGCCGAGCGACTTGGTCAGCGCAAGCACGCCGGCTTTGGCGGCCGAATAGGCGGCGGCGTTGGGATTGCCTTCCTTGCCGGCCACGGAAGCGACATTGACGATGCGGCCGTAGTTGCGCGCGATCATGCCGGGCACCAGACGTCGGCAGCAGTAAAAGACGCCGTTGAGGTCGATTTCGATGATCTGCCGCCAGGCGGCGGGGTCATAGTCCACCACGGTCGCGGCCGGCCCGGCAATGCCGGCATTGTTGACAAGGAGATCGACAGGCCCGAGCGCCTGCTCGGTTTCGATGGCGGCGCGGTCGACGGCCTCGATCTGCGACTGGTCGCAAAGCAAGGCATCGACCCGGCCCAAGGGAGCAAGCTCGGCCACAGCGCTCGCCATCGCGGCCTGGTCGATGTCCCAGATGGCGACGCTTGCGCCCGACGACAGCAGGCGTCGGGCGACCGCAAGGCCGATGCCTTGCGCGCCGCCCGTCACGACCCCGACGCGGCCAGAGAGATCGACAGCATTCAAACGACGGTTCATGGCCAATTCCTCTGCTTCTCAATGCACTTGGTAGCGCGGATCAGTCCCTGACGTTTCGCGCCACAAGCTTGGCGACGCTTGGCCCAACAAGCAGCACGACGAGGAAACGGGCCGATTGCAGCGCCATGACGAAGGAGATGTCGACGTTCTGCGCGGCGGCGGCGATGATGGCGACGCTGTCCATGCCGCCGGGGCTGGTCGCCAGATAGGCGGTCAGCGGATCGATGCCGAGCACGCCGCTGATGACGAAAGCCATGCCGCCGCAGAAGGCGATCAGCGCTACGATCGAGGCGATGATCTGCGCCAGGGCGCGTGCCGCGTGGCGCAGGATCGGCCGGGTGAAGTTCAGCCCGATCGACCAGCCGACCATGGCGTAGCTGACGGCCAGCAGCCAGGGCGGCAATTGCATCGGCACGCTGAAGCCGAGATGGATTACCGCGCCAAAGATGAAGGTGCCAAGGAAGAAGGGCGAGGGCAGTCTGAGCAGCTTGCCGAGCAGGCCGCCGACGACCGCGATGCCAAGGGTGGCGCCAAAGGCCAATGGATCGATCGGCGGAAACCAGATGATGGGCGGCACTTCGACGCCCGACGTGTCGACCCACATCTTGGCGACGAGCGCCGCCGTCACCGAAACGAAGATGACACGCAGATATTGCATGAAGGCGACGAGGCGCTGGTCGGCACCGAAGGCGCCGGCCATCAGCACCATGGCGGTGGCGGCGCCCGGCGAGGAACCCCAGACCGCCGTGGTGCCGGGCAGGATGCGCCAGCGACTGATCAGCCAGCCTAGCAGGCTGGAGGCGGTGAGCGTCGCCACCACCATCCCGAAGAAGAGCGCCCATTCGGCGTAGAAGACCGGAAATATGTCGACCGAGATCGAATTCGCCACCAGGCAGCCGACCACGGCCTGAGCGGAACCGAACAGCGCGCGGGGTACGCGCACCGTGGCGCCGTTGGTGCCGGCCAGGATCGCGGCAAGCATCGGGCCGATCAGCAGCGCCGCAGGCAAGGCGGCCAATTCCAGCGCGCCGGCAAAGAGCAGCGAGAGCACCACCAGCGCCAGCCACTGCTGCAGCGGGCGCAATCGCGTCATGCGTTGAACAGACGGTTGCTCCAGTGACGGTCCTTCTGATGAAGAGTCCATATCCGGCTCTTAGCCCGGGCACGGACAAATGCGAACCCATTTTCCCGCGGAAATGCCGTTGGCGACGGTCTCGCGCTCAGCTGCCCTTCTCGGGGGCCGGAAGGCCGAAGCCGCCGACAGGATGGGTCTCGACCTGGAATTCGAAGCCGGCGATGAAAGGACGCGCCCTGGCGATTGCCGCCTGGACTTCGGGCAGTTGCAGGGACGCCTTATGGCTTGCCTGATCGGTCCACACTTCGGTGACCCAGATCGCGTCGGCATCGGCCGGGTCGGTGGCGATGATGTAGCTCAGGCAGCCGGGCAGCGCACCGGTCGTCTCACGCAGCACGTCCATGACTGCATCGCGCTGGCCGCGTGCCGCCCGCATCTTGCCGATCAGTCCGAACATTCCCTTCCTCTCCCTCCAGGTTGCACGCTGAGCTGAGTATGCAATCGCCAGCTCACGGCATCAACTGGCCACCATTGACCTCGATCACCTGGCCGATGATGTAGCCGCTCAAGAGGTCGGAAGACAGGAACAGGTAAGCGCCGACGCAATCTTCGGCCCTTCCGGCGCGACCCTGCGGAATGGTGGCGACCATGCCCTTCATCTGCTCGGCGGTGGAATAGCGCTCGTGGAACGGGGTCAGGATGGTGCCGGGCGCCACGGCGTTGACGCGGATGCCGAAGCCGATCAGCTCCTTGGCCATGCCGCGCGTCACGTTGGAGACGAAGGCCTTGGACGAGCCATAGAGGCCGGCGCCGCCGCCGGCGCCGTTGCGGGCGGCGATCGAGGTGGTGTTGATGATGAAGCCGCCCTGGCGCTTCAGCCATGGGATCGCTCTGCGCGAGGCCGTCAGCACCGAGCGCGCGTTGAGATCCATCACCGCATCGTAATGGGCCTCGGTCTGCTCGGCATAGGCAACGCGGCCGAGCATGCCGCCGGCATTGTTGACCAGCCCGTCGAGCCGGCCGAAATGTTCAGCGCTCCCCTCGACCACGCGCTCGACGTCGGCGGGAACCGAAAAATCGCCCTGCGTCAAGAACACCTCGCCGCCGTCGTCGCGGATGGTTTTGGCGAGCTCTTCGGCAGCTTCCCGGCTTGAGTTGTAATGCAGCGCAACGCGGCATTTCTGCCGGGCATAGGCGAGGGCGAGGGCTGCTCCGATCCCGGTCGACGCGCCGGTGACCAGCACCGCCTTGCCGGCAAGATCGGGAATGACAAGCGTGGTCGGGTCAGTTGGCACGTCGATATCTCCAGGATTGCGCTGGCAATTGGTAGACGCTTCCCGGCCAGGTGTTCAAGTCAAGGCAAGATCAGGGCGCGAATTCAGGGCCGCAGATAGACATAGCCCTGGCGCTGCAGCTCCGCGAGCTTGACCACGCCGCCTTTCTCCGCGACCTGGAAGCCGGCAAGCAGGTCGGTCAGTGCGATGTCCATGCCATGCATGGTGTTGCTGCAGGCCTGCGGAACAAGTCCCTGCTGGACGAGGCCGGCAAAGCGGCTGGAGGTCGCGCCGGAAGCGCTCTTTGACTTGAAGGCCGCAAGCGCCGGCCCGTGGACGACCAGCACGACCTCGACATCGCCGCTGGTGCCCTCATAGTGGTTCTTGATGTTGCCGAGGACGAAGTTGACCTTGTCGGCGTCGCTGAGATGGTAGGCGACCCTCAGCCTGTCTTCGCCGGTGGCGGCGCTCGCCTGGCGCAGACCGAAAAAACCGGCCGCTCCGGCAAGACCGGCGCGGAAAACGTCACGGCGCAGCATCGCATCCTCCTCGATCCGGCGGCCCTCGCAAGTTTGCGTGGCCCAGCCTTCGTGCCTAGACTAGCATGAATCGCAATCACGTCCTGTCGGCGCGAGGAGAGGATCACATGACGTCGAGGATGGTGGCAGGCGCGGTGCTGGGTGCCGCGCTGTTCTTTGTCGGCGCGGCGCTCGCAGATGATGCCCCCAAGCTGACCGAACTCAGCCCGAGCGGCGCCGACGTCTGCTTCGGCCGGGTCTATGATGCCGCCCATCTCAAGGTGCATCCGCACCAGAAGGTGGCGCGCATCTTCTTCTACCATGGCCACGATCCGGTCAGTCGGCCGAACGAGGAGCCGAGCTCGATGTCCGACGCTGCCTATAACGGCTTTCTCACCACCACGGTGCGCGGCGCCAAGAAGCCGGAATGGGCGGCTGGCTGGTGCAACAAGGAGGATCCGAGCGACAAGGCGAGCGGCATCCGCTGCGGCATGGAATGCGACCGCACGCTCGCCTCGCTGAAGGTCGACGACAAGGGCCGGCTGATCCTCTCCAACGTGCAGCCTGACGTCTATCTCGACGCCGGCGCGGAGGAGGATCTCGGCAAGGCGAAATACGACGAGCAGGCGCTTGGCAGGGAGGACGACAATTTCCGTCTCGATCCGATGCCGGCCGACACCTGCAAGGCGGAGTTCTCGCGCATCGATCCGGTCGATCCGGCGCTCGGGGCTCCGCTGCGCGAGCGGCTGAAGCCGGATCAGCCCTTCTGCTACGGCCGCGACTATGATGACGCGCATCTGAAATCCCATCCCGACCAGATGACGCAGTCGATCCGCGTCTTCCGCGGGCCGATCGAGCTTGCTTCCTTCGCAGCCGGCGGCGATGCCGCCAACTGGCCAGACGGCGCCGACATCGCCATCTCGGTGACGACCAGGCAGAAAGAGGCCAAGGTCACGCAGACCTATTCCTGCCAGGGCGAGGCCGATCAGTGGCGCTGCTCGGCCAGCTCCAAGATGAGCGACTTTGCCTGCGACATCTCGCAAAAGGAGGTTTTTCTCAAGCGCGGCGCCAGCGGCACGATGCTACTGGCCAACCCCAACAATGCGCTCGCCATCGTCGACCTCTGCTCGAAGATGGCGGGCGGCAAGACCACGTCCGACGACAAGGTGTACAGGCTCAATCCGATGCCGCAGTCGGCCTGCACGCCGTGAGTGTGCCACTTCGTCACTCTAAAGTGTGGCGCTTCGTCATCCTATGCGGAGCAAGGAGGGAAGCGACGCGGCGCAGCCATAGGATGCATGCCGTTATGCTAAGGCGTTGAAACGGTGCAGAACTCTGCTTCGCTGCATGCTTCGGCCAAGGCCACGGCATGGATCCCAGGGGTCTCGGCGATGGAGCTTCGCTCCTGCTTCTTCCAGGGATGACGACACCGCGGAGGCCCGGCCAATTTTCCAAGGCGTGGCTGGAAATCGCTTCAGGCGAAAGGCACCGCCGTTGTGCCTTTCGGCAGCTTCGCCTCGTCGTCCGGCTCGACATGGATGGTGACGCGCACCGAGGGGATCTCGGCCTTCAGCGCGTCCTCGATGCGGTCGCAAATGACATGGCTGGCGCCGACCGTCATGTCGGCGTCGACGACGAGGTGGAACTCGATGAAGGTCGCTCGCCCGGCGATGCGGGTTTTCAGGTCATGCACCTCCAGCGCACCCTTCGAATTGGCCGAGATGATATCGCGGATCTGCATGTGCTCCTGGGTGTCGACGGCACGATCCATCAGTCCGCTCAGCGACTCTCCGGTAAGCTTCCAGCCCTGATAGAGAATGTTCAGCGCAACAAGAAGCGCAAGCAGCGGGTCGAGGATATGCCATCCAGTCATCACCGCGGCGACAAGGCCCACGATGACGCCGACCGAGGTAAGCACGTCGGTCATGATGTGCTGGCCGTCGGCGACCAGGGCCGGCGATCGTTCGCTGCGGCCGTTGCGGATCAGCACGAATGCCCAGGCGGCATTGACGAGCGCCGCGCCGGCATTGATCGCCAAGCCCTGCCAGGGCTGTTCGAGCGACGCGGGATTCTGCAGCGATTGCCACACCTTGGCGATGATCAGCAGCGCCGCAACGACGATCAGAACACCCTCGAGCACCGCAGAAAAATACTCGGCCTTGTGATGGCCGAAGGGATGGTCGCTATCGGCCGGCTTATGGCTGATGCGGATCGCCCAGAGAGCGGCTGCTGAAGTGATGACGTTGACGATGGATTCCAAAGCATCGGAATAGAGGGCCACGGAGCCGGTCATCTGCCAGGCAACGAATTTCAGCCCCATCACCAGGAAGGCGATGACGATCGACCAGAAAGCGAGGCTGGCGATCTTGCGCTTCGCGGCGGCTCTTGCGGCCGCCGTCGCCGTGTCTTCCACCGCGGCCATCGTTGCTAGGCAGCCTTTTCCTTGGCCTTGCGCGGCAGATGCGCAACGATGTTCTCGATGATGCGCATGCCGGCATTGTGGCCGAGCGTCATGATCGATTCCGGGTGGAACTGAACGGCGGCGATCGGCTCCTTGCGGTGCTCGAAGGCCATGATGACGCCGTCCTCGGTCTCGGCCGTCACCACGAAACCTTCGGGCAGACGCACCGGATCGGCGAAGATCGAATGATAGCGGCCGACGGTCACTTCCTTGGGCAGCCCCGAGAAGATGATGCCCGGCTTCGAGACACGGATGCGCGAGGGCTTGCCGTGCATCGGAATGTGCAACTGCCGCAACTCGCCGCCATAGGCTTCGGCCAGCGCCTGCAGGCCGAGACAGACGCCGAAGACCGGCAGGTCGCGGGCGCGCGCTCGTCTGATGGTCGCGGCGCAATCGAAATCCTTCGGCGTACCCGGGCCGGGGGAGAGCACGACGAGATCGGGCTTCAGCCGCTCGAACACCTCTTCCGGCACCGGCGTGCGCACGGTGGAAACAGTGGCGCCGGTCTGGCGGAAGTAGTTGGCCAGCGTGTGGACGAACGAGTCCTCGTGGTCGACGAGCAGGATGTTGACGCCGTCGCCGACGCGCGCGGTGGTGCGTTCGGTGCCTGCGGCGTTGCCGGTCTTGGCGTCGCGTATGGCGGAGAGCATGGCGGATGCCTTCAGTTCGGTTTCGGCTTCTTCTTCCTCAGGAACGCTGTCGAAAAGCAATGTGGCGCCGGCGCGCACTTCGGCGATACCGTCCTTGATGCGGATGGTGCGCAGCGTCAGCCCGGTGTTCATGTCGCCGTTGAAATTGACCATGCCGATCGCCCCGCCATACCAGGCGCGCGGGCTCTTCTCGTTCTGCTCGATGAAGCGCATGGCCCACAGCTTCGGCGCGCCGGTGACGGTGACCGCCCAGGCGTGTGACAGGAAGGCGTCGAAGGCGTCCATGCCTTCGCGCAGCCGTCCCTCGATGTGATCGACGGTGTGGATCAGGCGCGAATACATCTCGATCTGGCGGCGGCCGATGACGCGCACCGAGCCCGGCTCGCAGACGCGCGACTTGTCGTTGCGGTCGACGTCCGAGCACATGGTGAGCTCGGACTCGTCCTTCTTGGAGTTGAGCAGCTTGAGGATCTGCTCGCTGTCGGAGATGGCGTCGTCGCCGCGCTTGATGGTGCCGGAGATAGGGCAGGTCTCGACCCGACGGCCGTTGACGCGCACGAACATCTCCGGCGAGGCGCCGATCAGATACTCGTTTTCACCGAGATTGATGAAGAAGGAATAGGGAGAGGGGTTGATCGACTTCAGCTTGCGGGAAATGTCGGAGGGCTGGGTCTCGCAACGCTCGTAGAACATCTGTCCAGGCACGACCTCGAACAGGTCGCCGCGCTTGAAGCTCTCCATCGCCCGGCGCACCAAAATGGCATATTCGCCGGGTTCGTGATCGCCGCGCGGCGGGATGCGGTCGGCGGTCCTGAACGGCTCGACATGAGCATCGCGGGCCAAGCCTTCCGTGGAAAACCCTTCGCCGGAATAGTCGTAGCGGTCGGTCCAGGCCTTGGTCGAATAGTGGTCGACGACGAGGATCTCGTCGGGCAGGAACAGCACCAGGTCGCGCTGGCTCTGCTTACGCTCGAGCTTGTAGTCGACCGGGTCGAACTGGAAGGCGAGATCGTAGCCGAAGGCGCCGTAAAGGCCGAGATTGGCGTCCTCGGCAGTCTTGAACAAAGCCGTGATGGCGCGCAGCACCGTGAAGACGGACGGCACGCGGCTGCGCTCTTCCTCGGTGAAGACGCGGCCGGGCTTGGCGACATCGAGGCGGATCAGCTTTTTCGAGCTCTCGGCAATCGCCACCTCGCTCAGCTCGCCAAGCGCCTTGCCGATCACCGGCAGCAGCACTTCGCCGCGCTGGTTGAGCGCCTCGATGCGCATGGCGCGGCCGCGCGCCGAGATCACCAGCGGCGGATCGATGATGGCCGTGTCCCAGCGCGTGTAACGGCCCGGATATTCGTAGTTCGAGGAGAACACCGCGCCGCGGCGGGAATTCAGGCCGTCGACATAGGCGTCAATCGCGCCTTTATAGGGCTGGTCATGGCGTTCGCGGGTGATCGTCACCCCGCCCGCGGTGACGAAGCGCTCCGCCCCGTTGTCCAGAACTGTAGTCGTCATTGCCGTCTCCATCAGCGTTTTGGGCAACGGACCCGGGAATGGCTTGGAAAAACAAATGGCCGCCCGGACATTCCGCTGCGGCCACCCTCATTTTCACGCATGCGCGTTCGAACCGGCCGCTGTCAGCGAGCCCACCACCAAACGGTCTTGTTCGAACGCATGTTCATGGCGACTCCCATAGCGGCGAATGACGGCCCGCGCAACTGGATTTCACGCGAACGGTAAAGCCGGCCCGTCAGTCCTCCAGCGTGCCGGAGCGCGCGTCGGCGCTCCTCTTGTCGCCGGCAAGCTTCAAAAGATCCTCGCCGGCGCGGATGATGCGGCGCGAACGACGGGTCAGGATGAAACCCGACTGGGGCGCGAACACCTCGGTGCGGCCGCCGGCTTCGCCGGGCGCATGGACGATCGTCGCCAGCCGGTCGCCCTTGTTGACGCGGTCGCCGGGCTTGACGTCGTAAAGGATGGCGCCGGCCTTGGGCGAAGGCATCATCTCGATGTTTTCCAGCGGTACGACGGCGCCGGAGAAGCTGCTCGCCTTCGGGACGGAAGGGTCCTGGATGACGCCGCGCGTCACCAGCAAGCGGTAGAGGCCGGCGGCATCGGAGGCGGCCAAGCCGCTGTCGACATCCAGCATGCCGCGATATTCGACCGTGGTGGCGACGCGCCGGTCGAAGCGCGCGACGCTCGCAGGCACATTTTGATAGGGCATGATCGAGGCGCCCTCGAAGGTGCCGCTACTGTCCTCGCTCCACAGCAGGACGGCATCGATGCCCATCGCAGCCGCGCAGTCGGCCATATGCGGCCACAGGCTGGTGTGGATGTAGAGATAGGCAAGGCCCTCATCGTCGCAGTGGAGATCGAGCACGATGTCGTTGCCGAGCGAGAGTTGGACGAGCCGCTTCTTCAGCCGGCGATCGGCGCCGCCGAGGTTGACATCCGCTAAAAGCTTGGCGTCCGGCGCGGCAAGCAGCGGGAAAGCACGGTTGAAGTTGGTGCGGGTGCCGAGATTGAATCGGCCCTGGTGCTCGCCGAAATGGTATTGCGCCCGGCCGATTGGATTGGCCCAGGGCACCAACGTGATGGCGCCCCTGATGCGGCCTTCCGCTTCCGCCTTGGCAAGCATCGGCATCAGCGCGTCGATGGCGACGACACCCGGCAATTCTCCGGCATGAAGCGCCGCCTGCACATAGGCCGAGGGCGCCGCCTTGTCCGTGCCCTCGAAGCGGAAAACCGGGAATTCGTAAGCAACGCCTTCGCTGTCGCCTGCGATGCGCTCGATGGTCTTTTGCACGGGGTTCCTCCGGTGGGTGGCCAGGCATGCATGGTTACGGCCCGGGTGTCAGTGGTCCAGTCCGCCCGCGCGATAGGCGCAAGCCAACCGTCGGACGCCTTGAGCACTGTTTGCCAAGACCGAGAGGCCCCGACGTGGAGCGGCGATCTGGCGTTAGGCCAGCGGCTTCAAGTCTTGGGCGATGGTCGGCAGAAGCTCCGAGACGTTGGGGTGGATGTGCATGGCGCGCGCCAGCGTCGAGATCGGCGCCTTGGCATACATCAGATCGAGCACTGAGTGGATCGCCTCGTCGCCGCCCGGTCCGAGCACCGAACAGCCGAGGATCTCGCCGGTGTCGGCGTCGGCCAGGATCTTCATGAAACCTTGCGTCTCGCCCTTTTCGACGGCGCGGCCGACACGGGTCATCGGCCGCTGGCCGACAAGCGCGCGGCGGCCGGATTTCTTGACAGCGGTCTCGGTCATGCCGCAGCGGCCGAGCGGCGGATCGATGTAGAGCGCATAGGCCTCGATGCGGTCGCTGACCTTGCGCGGATCGTTGTCGAGCAGATTGGCGGCGACGATCTCGTAGTCGTTGTAGGAGGTGTGGGTGAAGGCGCCCTTGCCGTTGCAGTCGCCCATGGCCCAAATGCCGGGCACATTGGTGCGCAACTGGTCGTCGACGACGATGTAGCCGCGCTTGTCGACCTCGACGCCGGCCTTGTCGAGGCCGAGGTCGTCGGTGTTGGGGACGCGGCCGAGCGCCAGCAGCACATGCGAGCCGACCGCCGGCGGCTTGCCGGCAGAGAAGGTCACGGCAATACCGTTGCCCTGCCTGGCGAAGCCGATGTCCTCGGCGCCGACATGGACGGTGATGCCTTCGTTTTCGAGGATCGACTGGATCGCGGCCGAGACGTCCTCGTCCTCGCGGCCCGTCAGCCGCGGCGCTTTCTCGATCACCGTGACCTCGGAGCCGAAACGGCGGAACATCTGGGCGAATTCGAGCGAGATATAGCTGCCGCCGACGACGACCAGATGGCTGGGCAGCACATCGAGATCCATCATCGAGGAGTTGGTGAGATAGGGGACGTCGTTGACGCCGGGCAGGTCCGGCACGGAGGCGCGGCCGCCGGTGTTGAGGAAGATTTTTGGCGCGGTCAGCAGGTCGTCGGCGACGCGCACTGTATTAGCGGATTCGAACCTGGCATGGCCGCGATAAAGCGTGCAGCCCTTCATCCCCGCGATCCAGCTTTCGAGATTGCCGCGGGCATCGTTGGTCACCTTGTCCTTGCGTGCCTTGATCCTTTGATAGTCGACCCCGACCGGACCGGAGAGCGCGACGCCATAGTCGGCGGCGCGGCGGGCAAGATGCGCGGCGTAGGCGCTCGCCACCATCGCCTTGGTCGGCATGCAGCCGGTGTTGACGCAGGTTCCGCCAATAAGCTTGCGCTCGATCAGCGCAACGCTCATGCCGGCGGCGTCGAGCCGGCCGGCGAGCGAAGGGCCGGCCTGGCCGGCGCCGATGACAATGGCGTCGAAGTTTTTCGCGCTCATGCGACCGCCGCCACGATCAGCAGGCCGCCGATGATCGCCACCGCGTCCTCGATGAAGGCGGCGGGCGGATCCTTGCCGAAGGCGGCAGCCATCCTGGCGCGTGCTTCCGCGCCGCCCAGCGTGCCGATCACCGCGCCGATCGCGCCGGCGATGAGGCCGCCGATGGTGGCGCCGACCGTGGCGCCGATCACCGCGCCGCAGAAGGCGCCGGTCACGATGCGCGCGCCGAACTGCTGCGGCACCTTGCGGCTCGGCGTCGACGGCAACTGGTCGGTGACGAGTTCGACAATCGCCAGGACGGTGAACATGCCGACCGCGATCCAGTGGCCCATGAAGCTTGCCCAGGTGCCGGCAACCGGGATCCAGCCGAGATACGAACCCCAGGCAACGGTCGCTGGCGCGATCATGGCGCGAAGGCCGGCGACGACGCCAATCAGCAATGCCAGAATGTAGAGCATCATCATCCCCTCAAATTCGGAGCTCCGCACGGTTCCGCGGATGGCAAGCTAGCATAGGCCTGGCGTTTGGCCATGGGCTTTTCCGGTCGGGCGGATTGTGCTTTGGCAGCGGGACGGGAATGGAGGAGCAGCCATGACGACAAGCGAGCGCATGAAGATGGCGGCGGGTGAATGGTATAGCTGCATCGACCCGGAGCTGGAGGCGATGCGGGTGGCCGCCCGCGACGCAGTGTTCGAGCACAACAGCATGCCGCCCCGGCAGCGCGGCGACATCGGCGCGACACTGCGAGCGCTGCTCGGCGGCCTAGGCGAGGGCGCGCGCATCGAGGCGCCGTTCCACTGCGCTTACGGCTTCAACCTGTTTCTCGGCGAGGGCGCCTTCCTGAACGCCGGTTGCACCATTCTCGATACCGCTCCGGTGAAGATCGGCAGGAGGACGCTGCTTGGCCCCAATGTGCAGATCTATTGCGCCGAGCATCACCGCGAGGCCGCCGGGCGGCTGGCCGGATTGGAGATCGCCAAATCGGTGACGATCGGCGACAACGCGTGGATCGGCGGCAGCGCGGTGATCCTCGCCGGCGTCAGCATCGGCGAAGGCGCCATCGTCGGCGCCGGCGCGGTGGTGACGCGCGACGTTCCGGCCAATGCGACCGTGGTCGGCAACCCGGCGCGGATGGCTACACGCCGCTGAGGGCGACCCGTGCGCTGCCCTTCGAGAATTCGCGCCGGTACTGCATCGGCGAGGTTCTGAGCCGTGCCGCGAAATGCTGGCGCAGCGACGTGGCGCTGCCGAAGCCGGCCTCGAAGGCCACCATGTCCATCGATTTGTCGGTCTGTTCCAGCAGCCTCTGCGCCAGCGCCAAGCGCTGTTCGGCCAGCCAACTGCCGAAGCTGGTGCCGGTCGTCTTCTGGAAGCGACGCGTGAAGGTGCGGCGGGTGAGGCCAGCTGCTTCGGCGACGCTGTCCAGAGTGTGAGCTTCGCCAAGCGTTGCCCGCACCCCGTCAAGTGCCTTTGTGAACCGGTCGGCGTTTGGCGTCGGCGCGAGCGGTCGCTCGATGAACTGAGCCTGTCCACCCTGCCGGTGCGGCGACAGCACGACGTGGCGGGCGAGCCGAAGCGCTGCCTCGGCGCCGTAGCGGGCGCGCACAATGTGCAGGCAGCAGTCCAGCCCGGCGGCGACGCCGGCCGAGGTAACGATGTCGCCTTCATCGACATAGAGCACGTCGGCATCGACGGCGATATCGGGGTGCAGCGTCTGCAACTGGTCGGTATAGGCCCAATGCGTGGTGGCCTTGCGTCCCGCCAGCAGTCCGGCGGCGGCGATGGCGAAGGTGCCGAGGCAGAGGCCGACGATCAGCGCGCCGCGCTTATGTGCCCGTTCAAGCGCATGCTTGAGCGGCGCGGCCAGAGGAGCATCGAGCTCTTTCCAGCTTGGGATGATGACGATGTCGGCCTGGTCGAGCGCCGAAAGATCGTGCGGGACCGAAATGCTCAAACCGGCATCGGTATGGATAGGTCCTTGCTCCGCCGCGCAGACGCGGAAATCGAAGCTCGGCAGGCCGAGCTTGGTGCGATCCGCGCCGAAGACCAGGCAAGGCACGGAAAGGTGGAACGGGCTGATGCCGTCGAAGGCGACGACGGCGACGATCGGATTGCGCATGGCAGACATCACAAGGTTACGGCAAGGAGTGTCCCAATTTTTTCGAATAATGTCAATTGGGCCACTTTCGGGGAATAGATGTTCGGCCTAGCTTCGCCACCTATCAACCCGCTCGAAAGGAACCGCCATGTCAGCACCAGCCACCCAGCCACGCCGCGCACTCGTCGTCGTCGATGTCCAGAACGACTACAATGGCGGCAATCTCGCCATCCAGCATCCGCCCTTCGCCGACAGCGTCGCCAACGTGGCGCGCGCCATGGACGCCGCCACTGCTGCCGGCATCAAGGTCGTTGTCGTGAAGCAGATGGCGCCGGAGACTTCGCCGATCTTCGCCAAGGGCAGCCATGGCGGCGAACTGCATCCCGAGATCGCCGGGCGCGCCCGCGACCACTATGTCGAGAAGACGCTGCCCTCCGCCTTCACAGGCACCGACCTCGAGAACTGGCTACGCGCCAACCACATCGATACGATCGCGGTCGTCGGCTACATGACGCATAATTGCGACCTGTCGACCATCATCCATGCGGTGCATTTGGGCTTTGCCGTCGAGTTCCTCTCGGATGCCAGCGGCTCGGTTCCCTACGCCAACAGCGCCGGCTACGCGTCTGCCGAAGACATCCATCGCGTGGTGAGCGTGGTGCTGCAGTCGCGCTTCGCCGCGGTGCTCAAGACCGCCGAATGGATCGATTGCCTGAAGACCGGCGCCCTGCCGGAGCGCGACACGATCTATGCGTCGAACCAGCGGGCGCTAAAGCGGAACGCTGCCTAAGCATTTCACCGTTTCACGGAAACGGCGAAATGCTCTGGCTTTTTGTTTTTGACGCAATTCCAGACGGAAAACCGCTCACACTTTCCTGGAATTGCTTTAGCCGCACCAACGCCGAAAGAAAAAGGGCACCGCAGCAGTGCGGCGCCCTTGGTCGTTTCAGCTCCCAACGCTGCCTAGAACAGGCCCTCGATCTGGCCCTGCTCGTTGAGGAAGATCTTCTCCGAGGAGGGCGACTTGGGCAGGCCGGGCATGGTCATGATCTCGCCGCAGATGATGACGACGAAGCCGGCGCCGGCCGAGAGCCTGACCTCGCGCACCGGCACGGTATGGCCGGTCGGCGCGCCGCGCAGGTTTGGGTCGGTCGAGAAGGAGTACTGGGTCTTGGCCATGCAGACCGGCAGATTGCCGTAGCCTGCCTGTTCCCACGCATGCAGCTGGTCGCGGATCGATTTGTCGGCGATCGCCTCGTCGCCGCGATAGATGCGCTTGACGATGGTGTTGACCTTCTCGAACAGCGGCATCTCGTCCGGGTAAAGCGGCGAGAACTGCGAGGCGCCGGATTCGGCGATCTCGACGACCTTCTTCGCCAGGTCCTCGATGCCGGCCGAGCCTTGAGCCCAGTGCTTGCACAGGATCGCCTCGGCGCCCTGCGCCTTGACGAAGTCCTTCATCGCCTGGATCTCGGCGTCGGTGTCGGTGGTGAAGTGGTTGATCGCCACCACCGCCGGCACGCCGAACTGCTTCACGTTCTCGATGTGACGGCCGAGGTTGAGGCAGCCCTTCTTGACTGCTTCGATGTTTTCCTTGCCGAGATCTTCCTTCTTGACGCCGCCATTCATCTTCATGGCGCGCACGGTGGCGACGATCACGGCGGCCGCCGGCTGGAGCCCGGCCTTGCGGCACTTGATGTCGAAGAATTTTTCGGCTCCCAGGTCGGCGCCGAAGCCGGCTTCGGTCACGACGTAGTCGGCAAGCTTCAGCGCCGTCGTGGTGGCGACGACCGAGTTGCAGCCATGCGCGATGTTGGCGAACGGGCCGCCATGCACGAAGGCCGGGTTGTTCTCCAGCGTCTGCACCAGGTTGGGCTGGATGGCGTCCTTCAAAAGCACGGCCATGGCGCCGTCGGCCTTAAGATCGCGGGCATAGACCGGCGACTTGTCGCGGCGGTAGGCAACGATGATGTCGCCGAGGCGCTTCTCAAGATCCTTGAGGTCGGTGGCAAGGCACAGGATCGCCATGACTTCCGAAGCGACGGTGATGTCGAAGCCTGCTTCACGGGGGAAGCCGTTGGCGACGCCTCCCAGCGAACAGATGATCTCGCGCAGCGCCCGGTCGTTCATGTCCATGACGCGGCGCCAGGCGACGCGGCGGGTATCGATGCCGAGCTCGTTGCCCCAGTAGATGTGGTTGTCGATCAGCGCCGAAAGCAGGTTGTGGGCCGTGGTGATGGCGTGGAAGTCGCCGGTGAAGTGGAGGTTCATATCGTCCATCGGCACCACCTGGGCCAGGCCGCCGCCGGCGGCGCCACCCTTCATGCCGAAGTTCGGGCCGAGCGAGGCTTCGCGGATGCACACGATCGCCTTCTTGCCGATGCGGTTGAGGCCGTCGCCGAGGCCGACCGTGGTGGTCGTCTTGCCTTCGCCGGCCGGCGTCGGGTTGATGGCGGTGACGAGGATCAGCTTGCCGTCCTTGTTGCCCCTCACCGATTTGATGAATTCGGCCGAGACCTTCGCCTTGTCGTGGCCATAGGGCAAAAGGTGCTCGTAAGGGATGCCGATCTTGGCGCCGATCTCCTGGATCGGTTTCTTCCTGGCGGCGCGCGCGATCTCGATGTCGGACTTCACTTCGGCCATGACGGCTTTCCTCTGGATTGTGCGGTGGAGGGGACGGGTTCGATCACTAAAGCAATTCCAGGAAAAGTGTGAGCCGGTCTTCCGTCCGGAATTGCGTGAAAACGAGGAAACAGGGCGGTTCTGCGTTTCCGCCCGGACGCAAGGGCATGTTCTAACCCTGTCGCGGTCACGGCGTCAACTTCCATGCAACTATGTTTCCTGTGAAGAAATTATGCGTTCCCGGCCGACCTTCCCAAGGGTCTTTGGCGCCCGGTCGTTGCGAGCGTATAGAAGCCAGAGCAGGGATCGTTCCGCCGTCTCAAAACAGCCGCGCAATGCGCGGAATGCGACAGACGCGACGGCGCAAATCCGCCACCGTGCTGCGGTGGCGGCAGCGCTATTGGCTGAGCACGTTGCTGATCTCGACCATGTTGGAGCGCACGCGCAGGATATAGAAGCCCATGGTCGTCAGATGCGTCGGCAGCAGCCAGCCGTCCTCGCGGCCGTTGGCGATGATGAAGGGCTGGATGCGCAGTGCCGAGACGAATTGCGCGTCCATGGTGTCCCACAAATTCTGCAGGTGCTTTTCCTTGATCACGTCCTCAAAGTCGGCCTGCGCCGCTTTCATCAGGCCGTAATAGGCGTAGAGCTGGCCATAGGCGAACCAGAAGCGGTCGTCGGCGCGGAAGTCGAACCAGCCGTCATTATGGTTCTCGGCGCGCTCCTTCAAGATCGCGGAGGTCGAGCCGATGTCGCTGGCGATGCGGTCGATATATTGCTTCAGATTGTCGGCGCGGGCATCGAACGTCGCCTGACAACTGGCAAGGCGAGCGTTGAAGGAGCGCAGCTTGCGCACCGCGTCGCGGTAGTAGCTCGGCGTCGGCGTCTTGGGGCCGAACGGGTTGAGGCCGAAATACCAGGTCTCTTCGTCGAATTGCAGATTGCCGCGTGCATCCTGCAGGTCGGCGTCGATCTGCGAGGTGGTGCGCACGCGGCCGAGATTGTCGGCAAGCTCGGTGGCGGTGCGCCGGACCGCCTGGTTGATGCCGCGCTGAAAAGAGGCCTTGTTGTCCATCCACGGCGTATGGTCCCAGTCGATGCCGAACAAGCCGAGCTTGTAAAGGATCATCGAGGAGACCCAGGCATTCTGGTTGACGTTGAAGTCCGTCAGATCGGCAGCCACCTGGGCTATCCCTGAGTTGCCGCAGGTCTTGGCGGTGTCGGTGCCAGCGCCGGCGGAGACCTGCTCGCCGGCCGAGACGCTGCGCTTCTCGAAGGTGTATTTGTCAGGATAGTTCGGGTCGAAATTGTTCCACCACTGGGTGGCGTAGAAGAAGTTGGCGTAAAGGCCGATCAAAACCAGCAAGGCAAGGCCGACCACCGCCTTCAGGATCCAGCCGCGCTGGCCGTACCAGCGGCCCACGATCGTAGCCGTTCAGCCAGGAAAGCGGCGCGGAATCCCATATGGAAAACAAAAAAACGGCGCAGCAGAATAATGCCGGACGAACGAAGCCTCGGTGTTCAGGGTGTCCGGGGCGAAATTGTTCCACCACTGGGTGGCGTAGAAGAAGTTGGCCGTAAAGGCCGATCAAAACCAGCAAGGCAAGGCCGACCACCGCCTTCAGGATCCAGCCGCGCTGGCCGTACCAGCGGCCGGCCCATATGAACGGCCAGAGAATAATGCCCATGCCGGCCGATCCACTGGAAAATCCGGGTGAAGAAACTCACGATCGGATCAAGCATGGCTCTCGTCCCCCCTCAGTCCGTCAAGCCGTAAAGGCGCGCGCGGAATGCCGCCTTGTCCTTCAAATATGTGGTTTTCAGAACGTCCACAACATGCGATCGCCACGCATCGCTGAAGCCGTCGAAGTCCTTGTAGAAGCCCGGTTTATTGAAGACGTAGCGCGAGACGAAGTCCTGTGGCACGAAATCCGAGATCAACTGATTGGTGAGCCAGGCATCGGGATGATCGGGCTTGGCGCGCACAACCAGGAAGCGCTGGCGCGGCGGCACATCTTCAAGCTTCAGGTGGCCGAACTGGGCGATCTCGCGCTTGGCGGCGTTGAGGAAAGGGAAATTGCCGTCGCTGGCAATCAGGTCGGCATGGCTGTGGATCCAGGTCTGCAGCCAGACCTTGTCGACGTCCGTCAAGTTGCGGTTGGGCTCGGCATCGCGGATCAGTGCCCTCACCACCATCTCGGCGCGGTGCTCCAGATAGCCCGAGGTCTCGATCCAGGAAGCGCGCGGCAGGTCAAGACGGCCCGTGGCGGCGAGGAAGCGGAATACCTTGTCGGCGTCGTTGATCGACAGATAGCTCACCTGCCAGGGCCGCGAGCGGCGGAAGCCGGGCGCAGCCGGATCGCTGATCACCGTCGTCATGTCCGGGTCGACGAAGACGTAGAGCCCGCCGAAATGGCTGGTCCAGTAGGCGTTGTGGCGGAAGATCACCTGATCGGGCACCAGCGCGTTCTCGCGGATGTCGCCGCAGACCTTGGCGAGGCCGACCATGCGCTCGAGCATGGCGTTGTCGCGCCAGGCGTCGGGTTCCTGCTTCAGCCGGTCGACCAGCTTGCCGAGCTCGGCCGCCTTGCCGAGCACGTCCTCGGCCGACAATACCTTGAACTCGACCTGATTGATCGACAGCAGGTCCTCGATGTCGTCGACCTTGGGGACGGAGTCCTCGATCTCGCCGTAGATGACGTCCTTGATCGTCAGCGCGTCGATGGCGCGCTGGTTCTTGGACATGAACTCGAACATCAGCTGCGAGGTGTTGGAGAAGGCGGTGTGCACGACCGGCAAATCGATCTGCGACGGCGTCAGGATGATGAAGCGGCGGTTGACCTCGTTGGGATCGAGATAGCCGTAATCGCCGCATTCCTCGGCCACCTCGGGCGAGAAACCGGTGCGGTCGATCTGGAAGCTCTTCAGCTTGGTCGGCTCGAGGCCGAAGGCGACGAGAGCCTTGTTGTAGCGCTGGATGAGATGCGGCTCATCGACGACGAGCAGCCTGCCATAGATCAGCTCGTTGTCGCGCAGAAGGTCGGGCTTTTTAGCGGGATGGGTCATTGGCAAAGGTCCGACGGATGTAGCCTCGAAAGGCGAAGCGGCAACGCCGACGCCCCCCTCTCCCCGTTCTTGACGGGGAGAGGGTAAGGGTGAGGGGCGGCGCCAACGATCAAAGATTTGTCTCCCCGTAGCCGCTGGCAGCAATAAATCGAAGCTCGTGCGTCTCGATCAGACGATCGAGACGGCATTCGATCGCAGCAAGTATGGTTTCGAGCACCTCATCCCGCTTCTTCAAGACATCGACATTCCAGAAGCGGAGAACGGACCAATTGTTTGAGACCAGGAAGCGATCCCTGATCTGGTCGTAGCTGTTGCCTGCATGCTGGCTGCCATCGACCTCGACAACGAGCTGGCACTCCCTGCAGGCAAAATCAGCGAAATAATTGCCTATCGGAAACTGCCGCACAAACTTATGGCCATTCAATCGTCTGTCGCGCAGTTCCATCCAAAGAGCTGTTTCCGCGTCGTTATCCGAGTGCCGGAGGCGTCTTGCCCGTTTCGTTGTAGCGACTTCTGGTCCACGCACGGCGCTGCCCCTCACCCTTACCCTCTCCCCGTGAAGGACGGGGAGAGGGAGGCGCCGACGTTGGCACCACATCCTTCCGCACTTGCGGGCAGCGAAGGAAGCCTACGCATTCCAAAGCCCCTTGTTCTTCAGCTCCTCCATCTCGCGCACGGCGCGTTCGCGGAGCCGCGCGTCGCGCAAAAGCTTCTCGACCGCCGCGTCGTCGGACTTGTCGGAGTAGCGGAATTCGGAATCGGCGTAGCGGTTGATCTCCTGCATGACCATGTCCATCGAGAACGGCCCGCGCAACTCCTCGATCATCGCCTTCTTGTCGTCGTAGCTCTTGTGCATGAAGGCTTCCGGCTTCTCGAACCAGTCTTCCGGGAGCTCGATATCCATGGCGCGCATCTTGATGGCGTCGGTCACGTTCTTGATGGCGCGGCCGGTGAAGCGCGGCTCGACATTCTTGATCATGTGCAGGTAGGTGCCGATATCGGCCATCGTCTTCGGCGCGCCGTTCTCCTTCATATAGCGCTCATAGACCTTCATCAGCCCGTCTTCCTGCGGCTTCTCGTGCTCCTCATAAGCCGCAGTCACGGCGCGCTTGATTTCCTGCGCGGCATAGAGCTCGTGCTTGCCCAGCGGGATCTTGTGGTTCTTGCCGGCGAGCAGCACGAAGATATCGATGTAGTCGTCGCGGCTCTGCGGGCCGTCGACCAGCCAGCGGGCGCCGGCGCGCTGGCGCAGCGCATCGTCGACATTTTCGGGGTAATTGGAAAACATGCCGAAGGAGCAGTTGCCGCGCACCACGGTGGAAGCGCCGGCGAATGCGTCCATGAGGACGCCCGTGATCTCCTGCTGACCGGCGGATGCGCGGTCATCGGAGCGGCGCGCCGCCACCTGGTCGATGTCGTCGATGGTGCCGAAACCGATGGCCCGCGGATTGAGCACATTGTTGATGAACTGCCGGCAGTTCTGGCCGGATTTGCCCTGGTAGGAAGAAATCTGGTCGACGCCGAAATTCTCGTAGACGAAGGGATAGCCGGCCACCTGACAATAGTTGTTGAGGAGGCCGGCGATCATTTGGATCAGCGTCGTCTTGCCGGTGCCTGGCGCGCCGTCGCCGATGAAGGTGAACAGAAAGCCGCCGAGCTCGACGAAGGGGTTCAGCTCGCGTTCGAAATCATAGGCCATCAGCATCTTGGCGAGCTTCACCGACTGGTATTTGGCGATGTGATTGCCGACGACCTCTTCCGGCTTCTTGAAGGTCATCACCAGCGGCTTCAAGCGCTTGCCGGGCGCGACGTCGAAACCGTCGAGGGTGAAGTCGTCGGCATCAATGCGGATATGCGCGTTCTCGAACGGACCGATGCCGTCGAAGCGCCCCTTGCGCGCGAGCAGCCCGTCGATGGCGACGCGGGCGAATGCGCGCGCCCTGGTCATCAGATCGGCATCGTCCTTCGAGCCGGCAATCGCCTTGTCGAGGCCGGCCACGATCGACTTCACCGCGTCCTGCGGCGTGTCGAACAGGAAGTCGGGTTCGGGACTGTCGTTCGGCGCCTCGCCGTCGCTGTCGATCAGCTGGAACAGGTAGGAGGCGAAGCTGAAAGCCGAAACGTAGGCGGAGGCCGACAGCAGCTTCTTGAATGTCGCCGCCTCGTCGCCTTCGAGCGGGGCACGCGCGTTCTTGGCCTGCAGGCTTTCGAGATCGGATCCCTCGGCAAAGACATCCGATATGGCCAGCGCGATCGCCAGGCCGCGGCGGGCGCGGTAGAGAAGCATGTGCTGGGGGATGCTCATCAGCTGGTCGTCGGGATGGATCGCGGCGACCGTTTTCGACAGTTCGACCTCGCGCGTGCGGCGCACCGAACCGGCCGAGACGGTCGAGACGAAGCGCCGGTTGGTGCCGGCGAGCGCGGTGCCGGACTCGCGCGATGGATCCTCCAGCACGACGATGCGGGTAAGAAAGCTCTGCGCGGTGGCGCGATGCTTTTCGATTGTCGATTCCGAGATCGTGGTCAGCCCGGTGTCCATTACGGATACTCCGCGATTCGACGGTCACACATCGCTGATGACCTGCCCTTTGGACAGGATGTGGACCTTGTAGCCGGAAAAGATCTTCTGCGCTTCGCCCGCGGCATAGAGCGCCTGATAGGCCTCGTGCGGGATCAGCGCGTGGTTCTCGTAGCTGGAGACGCCTTGGCGCGCCGCTTCGAGGTCGTCGGTGTTGATGAAGAATTCCTGCGTAGACTTTTCGCTGGAGAACAGCCCCTTGCGGCCGGGCTTCTCGGACTTGGAAAAGACTTCCTGGATGGTCCAAGTGAGCAGCCAGGCGTTCTCCGGCTTGCGCACCTTGGCCAGAACCTCGGTAACGGTCGAATTGTTCTCGGTGATCCCGGCCGAATAGAACGGGCCGAGCACGACGCGCCGCAACTGCTTCGGGTGCAGCGGCTCGAAATCCTTGTCGAGATTGACCGCGATGGTCGCCGGCGACAGCGTGTAGGCGGAATTCTTCTCGGTGAAATCGTCGAAGCGGTGGGCAAGCTCGGGGTTGAGCAGGCCATCGACAGGAAGCGGAATGTCGATCTTCTCGTTCAGCTTGCCGTTCGCGTCGACGAGCTGTCGCACCATGCTCTCGGAGGAGTCCTCGACCGTCACCATATAGATCAGCGGCAGGTTGGCGCTGCCGTCGAACGAGGCCCAGTGGACGAGGTAGTAAGGCCGCATGGTCTTCGGATTGACCGAGACTTTGGCCGTCTGCGCCAAGGTGAACGGACCGAAGGTGGTCTCGCTCTTGACACCCTCCAGATAGAGCCGCTCGGCCATCGACCTTTGCAGCGCCACAGGCAATTCCTTGTGGCGCAGGATGAAGTCGGCCATCTCCTCGCGCAACTCGCCGGCCTGCGGAATGTTGGCCAACCGGCTATCTGCCTGTCGGCGGTCGTTCTCCAATTCGAGCAGATTCTGGAACACCGGATAGCCGCTGTCGGCGCGCGAAATGCGGAACGTATCCATGAAGCCCAGCCGGTTGCGCCAGCAGTCGAATGAGTTTTCCAGCCGGGCGATGTATTCGGCGACGATCTTGGCGACGATGCCGTGCCGGTAGAGCGGCGAGCGGTCGTCGCGCATGAACAGTTCGAGCCCGCTCAGCGCTGCGGTGATGGCGAAGAAGTAGCGCGCCGCCGCTTCATTTTCGGGGGTCATGGCACCGCCGTGTCGAAGAATGCCGTCACACCGCCTACTGCTGCACGTAGTTCGCCGAATTGTGCTTCTTCATCACCTCGTCGAAGCGGCGGGCGAAGGCGTCGTCGGCGAGTTTCTTGCGGCGCTGGATGTCAGCGGTGGCCACCATATTCTTCTCGTGCATCTCCAAGAGATCGCCGATGTGCTTCTGCGAAGCGGCGCCGATGCCGGCCATCGTCTCCTCGGCCGTGTTGTCGACCTGGCTGCCCAGCGTGTTGATCTTGTGGGCGACGTCCTGCTGGGCGGCCGTCTTCAGCGAGTCTTCCAGAGCTTTGTAGAGCACGATGCGCTGCTCGGTGTCGATTGTCAGCTTGTTGATCAGCGTCGACTGCGCGGCGATCTGGTTGTTGAGGGAATCGACAAACGTCTGAAACATCGAGGTGTAGCGCTCCAGCGTCTGGCTTTCGGCCAGCAGCTCCTGCTCCTTGGCCTGCTTCTCGTTGTACTCGGTCGCCATCTTCGAACGCTCGCCCTCGAGCTGGGTGCGTTCCTTCTGGCTGGTCGAGGCGGCGATCTTGTTCTCGATGTCGAGCAGCATCGGGTTGAGTTCCTCGATGCGTTTCTGCACCGCCTCGAGATTGGTCATAGTCGCCTTGCGGCGCTCGATCACCTGCGACAGGCTAGCTTCGGAGGTCTTGTAGCGCTGGTCGAGGATCTGCTTCTGGGCTTTCAGGATGCCGACGATGGTGTCCGATTTCGCCAGGAGCTCCTGCAAATTGCCGGCGAGCGACATGTTGCGCACTCGGTCGGTGCGCATGCGCTGCTTGCGCTGCTCGGAGAAGACGCCGACGAGATTTTCCCAGCCGGTGTAGCTCTTCATGCTCTCGAATTCGGCGCCGAAGACATTGGTGGCGTCCTCCAGCCCGATGATCAGGTCGGCGATATTGCCTTCCATGACCTTCTGCTGTTTCAGCACGTCCTCGATGCGGGCGTTCTCGAGGTCGAAATTGGCATCGCCGATCTTCCTGTCGGCCTGCGCCAGCGTGTCGAGCACGGTTCCGGACTGCTCGATCTTGGTGCGCATGTCCTCGACGACCTGCTTGGTCTTGGCAATTTCGGCATCGAAATTCTGCAACGTCGCCATAGGGGCCTCCCGCTTCGGCATCCGGTTTCGTGTCGAACGTCGCCGAATATATGTGGGGGCTCAAGGGATTGAAAGAAGGAAGACAGGGAGACGTGGCAAAACAAAAGAATTGGCCAGGTCCTTGAAAGATAAGGCAAGCATGCTCATGCCGGAGTAATGCGCGCCGCCTTCAGGCAGCTTTAGCTGGTATGCCTTAAGCTCTTGTTTTTGCGGACAAGCTGCGGCGCTGGGGAGTGTGCAAATCTGTTGTGCCGAATCGTGGCAGTCAAGCGGCCATCAGCCGGCGCATGGCAGCGATTGCCCAACTTAGTCGGAAGTCGCGAGGCTCCCCGTCTCAGTTGCGGGCAAAGCCGATGAAGTCGTCGGGCGCAGCCCTGCCCATTTCCTCTTCCCAGTGCCGGCGGCAGAGCGAGACATAGACGTCCTTGCCGATCGCCACCTGCTCGCCTTGCTTTGCCACCTTGCCGTCGGGACCGAGGCGAACGACCATCGTCGCCTTGCGGCCGCAGCGGCAGATGGTGCGCACTTCGCGCAGATCGTCGGCGATGGCGAGCAGCGCGCGCGAGCCGGAAAACAACTTGCCTTGGAAATCGGTGCGCAGGCCGTAGCACATGACCGGGATGTTCAGCCGGTCGGCGATGCGGGCCAGCTGCCAGACCTGCTCCTCCTCGAGGAACTGCGCCTCGTCGACGAATATGCAATGCACGGTGGCGTGCTCATGATGCTCGGCGACGCGGGCGTAGAGATCGTCGCCGTCGCGGAACATCTCGGCCTCGGTCTCGAGACCGATGCGCGACGAGATCAGTCCCTTGTCGCCGTTGCGATAATGGCCGGCGACGAACAGCATCGTCGTCATGCCGCGTTCGCGATAGTTGTAGGATGCCTGCAGGAGCATCGTCGTCTTGCCGGCATTCATCGTTGCGTAGTTGAAGTAGAGCTTGGCCATATGGGTGTTTAAGCTCAATTGCTGCGGGGCGGGGAAGGGGCCGCGGGCTCCTTCCACCAAAAAAGCGGGCCCGCCGGAAAGTGCGGCATGTCGCTGAATGGCAAGCGCGCGCCGTTGATCGCGGTGTGGAACCGCTTGAAACCGCATCAAAATGGTGTTTGGCTGGCGAAACAAGGCGGGCGCAAGAACCGTGACTTCGCGCCGCTTTAAAAAACCGCAATGGGAGAAAGTTCATGTCGCGTATGAAATCCTTCGTCGCCGGCCTCGGGCTGGCGGCGCTTCTGTCCACGACCGCGGCCTATGCCGGCGATCCGGCGAGCTGCAAGGCCGTGCGACTGTCCGATGTCGGCTGGACCGATATCCAGGCAACCACCGGGGTGGCTTCGGTGCTGCTCACCGCGCTCGGCTACGAGCCGCAGGTGATCCAGCTTTCGGTGCCGGTGACTTATGCGTCGCTGAAGAACAAGGACCTCGACGTCTTTCTCGGCAACTGGATGCCGTCGATGACCAATGACATCAAGGACTATACCGCCGACGGCTCGGTCGAGACGGTAAGCACCAACCTGACCGGCGCCGGCTACGGCATCGTCGTGCCGACCTATGTCGCGGATGCGGGCGTCAAGACGCTGACCGATCTCGGCAAGTTCAAGGACAAGTTCAACGGCAAGATCTACGGCATCGAGGCCGGCAATGACGGCAACCGGATCATCCTCGACATGATCAAGAACCCGAAGGACAATCTCGAAGGCTTCGAGTTGGTCGAGTCCTCGGAAGCCGGCATGCTGACGCAGGCCGAGCAGTCGATGAAGAACAATGAGTGGATCGCCTTCCTCGGCTGGACGCCGCATCCGGTGATGGGCGCCATGAAGATCACCTATCTCGACGGGATGGGCGACAGCGGTTTCGGCGCCGCCACCGTCTATACGAACACGCGCAAGGGCTACACCACCGAGTGCCCGAATGCCGGCAAGTTCATCTCCAACCTGAAATTCAATCTCGACATGGAAGGCGAGATGATGGACGCGATCCTGAAAGGTGGCGATGCCCAGACGGTCGCCACCGACTGGCTGAAGAAGCATCCGGACGCGATCGCGCCCTGGATCGCCGGCGTGACCACCTTCGACGGCGGCGATGCGGCTGCGGCCATCAAGACTGCGCTCAGGAGTTGAGCCGGCTTTGAGTCCGGCATGATCTCCGGAAAGGGGCAGCCGCTGGAAAAGGCTGCCCTTTTTCATATGCTGTGAGAAGGTGACCGCTCGGCAAGGGCGGCAAGGATCAATGAGGGGAAAGATGGATCCGATCTCGAAATTTCTGGTCGCCTACAAGATTCCCATAGGTCCATGGGGCAAGGCCTTCTTCGGCTTCCTCACTGAGAATTTCGATACCGTCTTCAGGGCCTTTTCGAACGGCCTGAACTTCATCCTCGACGGGGCGGTGGACCTCCTGCTGATGCTGCCGCCGGTTCTGCTGGCGCTGGTCGTCGCCGTCATCGCCTGGTTCCTGCAACGCTCCCGGCCGCTCGCCATCGGCGTCTTCATCGGCCTGATCTTCATCATCAACCAGAACCTCTGGAAGCAGACGGTGCAAACACTGGTGCTGGTGGTGGCCGCCGCCGCCATGGCAATGGCGATCGGCGTGCCGCTCGGCATCTGGGCGGCGCACAAGCCGAAGGTCTACCGCGTGATGCTGCCGGTGCTTGACCTGATGCAGACGCTGCCGACCTTCGTCTACCTGATCCCGGTGCTGACGCTGTTCGGGCTCGGCAACGCGCCCGGCCTCATCGTCACCATCATCTTCGTCATCCCGACGGCGGTGCGTCTCACCCATCTCGGCATCGTCTCGGTGCCCAAGGCGATCATCGAGGCGGGCGAGTCCTTCGGCGCCACCAAGAACCAGCTTCTGTGGAAGGTCGAATTGCCCTCGGCGCTGCCCACGATCATGGCGGGGCTGACCCAGTCGATCATGCTGTCGCTGTCGATGGTGGTGTTCGCGGCGCTGATCGGCGCCGGCGGTCTCGGCACCGAAATCAACCGCGCGCTCGGCTCCCGCAAGATCGACCTCGGGCTTGAAGCAGGCCTTGCCATCGTCGTGCTCGCCATCGTGCTCGATCGCATGACCCGCATCGGCGTTGGAGGCAAGAAATGACCGTCGCCGTCGATTTCAAGAATGTCGATATCGTCTTCGGTGCCGACCAGGCGAAATCCCTCGCGCTGATCGACCAGGGCGCAACCCGCGCCGAAATCCTCGAAAAGACCGGCAACGTGCTGGGCTGCGCCGGCGCCAACCTCACCGTGCATGAGGGCGAGATCTCGGTGCTGATGGGCCTTTCCGGCTCCGGCAAGTCGACGCTGCTGAGAGCCGTCAACCGGTTGAACGTGGTGTCGCGCGGCCAGGTGCTGGTCAATGACGGCGACCGCACGGTCGACGTCGTCACCTGCGATGAGCCGACGCTGAGACGCCTGCGGCAGAAGCAGGTGGCGATGGTGTTCCAACAGTTCGGCCTGCTACCGTGGCGAACGGTCGAGGAGAATGTCGGCTTCGGTCTGGAGCTCGCCGGCGTGCCGGAGGCCGAGCGCAAGGCACGGGTGCAGAAGCAGCTCCAGCTGGTCCATCTCGACCAGTGGTCGAAGAAATACGCGCATGAACTTTCGGGCGGCATGCAGCAGCGCGTCGGCCTCGCCCGCGCCTTCGCCACCGAGGCGCCGATCCTGTTGATGGACGAGCCGT
This sequence comes from Mesorhizobium sp. M1A.F.Ca.IN.022.06.1.1, assembly GCF_003952605.1. NCBI lineage: Bacteria > Pseudomonadati > Pseudomonadota > Alphaproteobacteria > Hyphomicrobiales > Phyllobacteriaceae > Mesorhizobium > Mesorhizobium sp. M1A.F.Ca.IN.022.06.1.1. Next base: position 4,459,705 of record NZ_CP034455.1, read on the forward strand.
TCTCGGCCCTCGATCCGCTGATCCGCACCAAGCTGCAGGACGAGCTCCTGCAGCTCCAGGCGGCGCTGAAGAAGACCATCATCTTCGTCAGCCACGACCTCGAGGAGGCGCTGAAGATCGGCAGCCACATCACCATCATGGAAGGCGGGCGCATCGTCCAGACCGGCGCGCCGGAAGACATCGTGCTCAGGCCGGCCAACGACTATGTCCGCGACTTCATCGCCAATGTGAATCCGCTCTCGGTGCTTACCGCCTGGAACGTGATGCGCGACCGCCGCGATCTCGAGCAGGGCGAGAATGGCTGGGTCTGGCTCGACCGGCGCAAGACGACGCGCTTCAAGATCGACGAGCACGGCCTGGTGGCCGCGGCCGAACGCGACGGCAAGCCGGCGGTGTGGGTATCCTGCGCCGAGGTCGAGAGGCAGCCGGAGGAGGGTGCGCAGGTGTTCTGGGCCAATCCCGGCACGTCGCTGAAGACGGTGATGCTCGCCATGCATCGCTCGCAGACGGCACCGGTGGCGCTGTTCGACGAAGGCTCGCGCTTCGTCGGCGCGATCGGCATCCGCGACGTGCTGAGCGCGGTGCTCAGGCGGTAGGAGCTCGGCCCTTAGATCAGCATGAAGTGTTCGCTGGCGGGCACCTCATGCTTGTTCTAGACTTGGTCGGCAGCCGGGGTTGGGCCGCTCGCGCATGGGGCGATAAAATGATCTTCCGTCAGCTTTTCGATTCCGTTTCGGGCACTTATTCCTATCTTCTCGCCAGCCGCCGCGGCGGCGAGGCGCTGATCATCGATCCGGTGCTGGAGAAGGTCGAACGCTACCTGCAGTTGGTCAACGAGCTCGACCTCAGATTGGTCAAAGCGGTCGACACACATCTTCATGCCGACCACATCACCGGGCTCGGCGCGCTGCGCGACAGGACGCATTGCGTCACCGTGATGGGTGAGCAGACCAAGGCCGACGTCGTGTCGATGCGGCTTGCCGACGGCGACAAGCTTGCCATCGAGGGACTGGCGCTGGACGTCGTCTATACGCCCGGCCACACCGACGATTCCTACAGCTTCGTCCTGCCGGACCGCGTCTTCACCGGCGACACGCTGCTCATTCGCGGCACCGGCCGCACCGACTTCCAGAACGGCGATCCGCGCCAGCAATACGAATCGATCTTCGGCCGCCTGCTCAAGCTTCCCGACGAGACGCTGATCTTTCCGGCACACGACTACAAGGGCGAAACCGTGTCGACGATCGGCGAGGAAAAGGCCTTCAATCCGCGCCTGCAGGTGAAGTCGGTGGACGAATACGTGAACATCATGAACAACCTGAAGCTGTCCAATCCGAAGATGATGGATGTGGCCGTGCCGGCCAACATGCGGGTGGGGCTGCATCAGGACGACATCGCCAGCCGCGGCTGGGCAGTGACCGCCGAACAGGCGCTGGCGCTGGTCGGTCGGCCCGACGTGGCGCTGATCGACCTGCGCGAGCAATCCGAACGGGATCGCCACGGCGTCATCCCCGGCGCGATCCATCTGCCCTATGCGCGGCTGCAGGAGAATATCGCCGCCGGCGGCATGCTGCACGAGCTGGCGAAATCGACAGCCAAGCAGATCCTGTTCTATTGCGCCTTCGGCGAGCGCTCGGCGATGGCCGTGCAGGCGGCGCAGGATCGCGGGATATCGACCGCTCGCCACATCCAGGGCGGCATCGATGCGTGGCGGAAGGCGAGCGGTCCGCTGATGCACTGAGACCTGTTGATATTCAGGCGCCGGCCTGCGAACGCGCGTTTCCTGGTGCTCGTGTACTTCAACTACGCTCCGCTCAGGTTCTCGGAACCCGCAATTCTCGGCTCGGCCTGACCTCAATCGCAATACGCCTTTGGACGTGCAGAAATCAATTCAATCCGATCAGCTTCGCGCCTCTGCGGAACAGGGCCTCGCCGTCCCGGTCGAAGCGGAACGTGGCAATGAAATCGTCCGCCCGATAGTCGGGCCACGTGGTGCGGATCGCGGCGGCGAAGTTTCGTGCCTCGTCCTGGCGGCCGGCCAGCGCCAGGCAATGCGCGGCGATCGCCAGGATGATGACATGGGCGTTGGGCCTGGCCGCAGCTTTCAGCGCCCATTCGGCGGCTTCATCGTATTCGCCCAGCCGCGCATGGGCCATGGCCCGCGCGCCCATCATGCCGAACAGCAATGGGTCAAAGGGGCTGAGATGGCGCGAGTGATCGGAGGAGCCGATCGCCGATTGCGGATCGCCCGACTGCGAGTGGACAAAGGACAGGGCATAGTGGCCGAGCGCGAAGTTCGGGCTGAGGTCGACGGCCTTTGCCAACTCGAGCAGCGAGCCGTCCTGCTCGCCGCGCAGCCACAAGGCGCGGCCCATCGCCCAGTGCGCGGCCGGATTGCGGTCATCGACCAGGAGGCTGTGACCGGCAGTTGCGAAAGCCAGCGACGCCTCACGGTCGCGATCGCCCCAACGCTGAAAGGCATTCTGCCAATGCGTGAAGGAGAGGCCTGCATAGGCTCGGGCGAAGGTCGGGTCGAGCTTCAGGGCGTCATTGAAGAACTGCTGCGCCAGTTCGTTTTCCTGGCGGGTGAAGCGGTACATGTGCCAGAGCCCGCGATGATAGGCTTCCCACGCATTCAGCGAATTCGGCGCCTTAAGCATTGCCCGGTTTCGCTCGACGGTCGCGATCTCGGCGGCGATCGAAGAGACGATGCTGTTGCCGATGTCGTCTATCACCGTGAAGATCTCGTCCGGCCTGTGCTCGAAGGTCTCGGCCCACACAATCCTCGCGGTGCGGACCTCGACGAGCTCGACCGAGACGATCACCCTGCCCGAAAGGCTGCGGACCGAGCCTGTCGCCACATAGTCGACATTCAGCCGGCGCCCGGCGTCCTCCGGCGCGATGTCCTTCTCGGCCAGCGCGAAGACCGATCCGCGGGCAATGACGAAGAAATCGCGAAGCTTGGCGAGCCGCGTTATGATGTCGTGGGTCAAGCCATCGGCAAGCCCGCCACGGAAATTGACGGCGCTTTCCGCGAACGGCATCACCGCCAACGAGGCCCGGCGCACCGATGCGGGTTCGGATTCGACGGCAACGATCGGTGCTTGCGGGGCCGGAAGAGCTAGCCCGGATCGCGCGCATGGCGTTGCGCTGGAATGGCGTGCCTTGATCTCGTGCCATGCTTCCCGCAAGGGAGCGACATCCAGCTCCTCGGAGCGGAAGAGTTCCGCCGCGGTCGCGATATGCTCCTCACCGGCGCCGATCTGTCCCCGCCGCGCAAGGTTTTCCAGCAGCGCCACATGGGCGCGGCCATCGAAGGGCGCGAGTTCCAGCCATCTGTCCAGATAGGCGCCCGCTTCATCGGCTCCCTGGGGGAGCAGGCCGATGATGTGCTCCAGAACGGCGACGTGGCACGAGCTGAAACGGCGGCGTTGCGCGGTCAGCCAGCTGGTGAAATGCGGGCTCCGATCGAGCTCCAGCCCGTCAAGGAAATCGCCGGCGAAGAGCTGCGCAAGCGCCCGAAGACGCCCGAGGCTGAGCGTCTCGATCCCTTCGGCGACCGCTGCGGCGGCTTCGACGGCATCGACGTTCGTATCGGCAAGACGAAGCGCCACGGTGTCGCCCTCGGTCTCGACCCTCTGCCGGCCCGGTTGGTTAAGCGCGCCGCGAAGCTTGCTCAGGCACCAGCGAAGCTCGCCGCGCGGATCGTTCGGCACGTCCCACAGAAGCTCGCAAAGCCGGCTGCGGCTGACGGGATGTGGCGCGAGCGCCAGATAGGCCAGCAGCGCGCGCAACTTGCGCGAAGAAGGCAATTTAACCGGCTCGCCGCCACGCGCGATCGTCAGTTGCCCAAGCAGTCGCAAGGACAGGCCGGCGGCAGTGTCGTTCGGGCTCGATCGGCTGGATTCCACGTATGTTCCCACGCTTTCTCCAACGCTCACCAGTTGGTCCATGTTCTATCACCAAAGACGACAGGAAGCATCCGGCAGCCCAATTCCATGCCGGAATGCCGCCGTTGCCGCATTCGCGGCAGGTCAAGCAACCTAACTCGGCAAGGTGTCGAAACCGCGCCGCCCAAGCCGCCGGTCTGTAACCGGCGCGTGAGATCGCGAGGAGAAAAGCCCATGTTGCAGAAGTTGAAAATCAGGACCACTGCCGGTCGCGGCCGGCTGTTCGACAGCATTCTCGACACCGTCGGCGACACGCCGGTCATCCGTATCAACAATCTCGGCCCCGGCCACGCGACCATCTACGTGAAGGCCGAGTTCTTCAATCCGGCGGCCTCGGTGAAGGACCGGCTGGCGCTCAACATCATCGAGGAAGGCGAGCGTAGCGGCAAGCTGAAGCCGGGCCAGACCGTCGTCGAGGCGACCAGCGGCAACACCGGTATCGGCCTTGCCATGGTCTGTGCGCAGAAGGGCTACCCGCTGGTGGTGACGATGGCCGACAGCTTCTCGATCGAGCGCCGCAAGCTGATGCGCATGCTTGGCGCCAAGGTGGTGCTGACGCCGCGCGCCCAGAAGGGTTTCGGGATGTACAAGAAGGCGGTGGAACTCGCCGACGCCAACGGCTGGTTCCTGGCGCGCCAGTTCGAGACGGAAGCCAATGCCGCCATCCACGAGGCGACCACGGCGCGCGAGATCATCAACGATTTCGCAGGGTCGCGCCTCGACGTGCTGGTCACCGGCTACGGCACCGGCGGGACCGTGGCCGGCGTCGGCCGGGTGCTGCGCCGCGAGCGGCCGGATGTCCGCATCGTGCTTGCCGAACCGGCGAACGCGCAGCTTATCGGCAGCGGCAAGCCGCAGGAGCGTGGCCAGGGCGGTGCGCCGTCCGCCAGCCATCCGGCCTTCGAGCCGCATCCGATCCAGGGCTGGACGCCGGACTTCATCCCCAACGTGCTGCAGGAGGCGATCGATAAGCGCTACTATGACGATGTGGTGCCGATCGCCGGCCCGGAAGGCATTAAATGGGCCAAGGCCCTGGCGCAGCAGGAAGGCATCTTCACCGGCATTTCAGGCGGCGCCACCTTCGCCGTCGCGCGCCAGATCGCGGGCACCGCTCCGGCGGGCTCGGTGATCCTGTGCATGCTGCCCGACACCGGCGAGCGCTACATGTCGACCCCGCTCTTCGACGGCATCGAGGCTGAGATGGATGCCGAGGAGACGGCACTGTCGCGCTCGACACCAGGCTGCCAGTTCGACGCCTGAAGACAAATCGCGGCGCTGCTGTCCACTCGGATGGCGGCGCCGCGCGACGATCCAGGAATGATCGCGGGGGAGCAGCGAATGGACACTATGCAGGAAACAGCGGTGATGGATGAGACGCTCGACCCGCCAGACTGGGCCGAGATGCAGGCCCTGTCGCATCGGATCGTCGAGGATGCCGTCGCTTATCTCAAGGATGTCCGGGACCGTCCGGTGTGGCGCCAAATGCCGGTCGAGGTTCGCGCCTTCTTCTCGGCGCCGCTGCCGCGCTCGCCGGCACCGATAGCCGACGTCTATGGCGATGTCGCCCGCAACGTCATGGCCTATCCGATGGGTAACATCCATCCGCGCTTCTGGTCCTGGTATATGGGGTCAAGCAATTTCACGGGCGCGCTGGGCGATTTCCTGGCGGCGATCCAGGGCTCGAACCTCGGCGGCGGCAATCACGCCGCCGGGCTGATGGACAGCCAGGTGGTCGACTGGTGCAAGGAGATGGTGGGCTTCCCGGCTTCGGCCAGCGGCACGCTTGTCAGCGGCGGCTCGATGGCCAACCTCATCGGTTTGACCGTGGCGCGCAATGCCAAAGCAGGCGTCGACGTGCGCGAAAGGGGTGTCGGGGCGATCCCAAAACCGTTGCGCTTCTACGCCTCGGACCAAGTCCATTCCTGCCACCGCAAGGCCATGGAAGTGCTCGGCCTCGGCAACCGGGCGCTGCGGCGGGTCTCGACCGACGCCGATCTGCGCATCGATGTCGATGCGCTCAAGACCGCCATCGCGGAAGACCGCGCGGCAGGTTTCAAGCCGGCTTGCATCATCGGCACCGCAGGAACCGTCAACACGGGCGCGATCGACGACTTGCGGGCGCTGGCCGTGTTGGCGGCAGAGGAAGACCTCTGGTTTCATGTCGATGGCTGCATCGGCGCCCTGATCGCCATCGCGCCTGAAAACAGATCGCTCGTCGCCGGCATCGAACGCGCCCATTCCGTCGCGCTCGACCCGCACAAATGGCTGCACGCGCCCTTCGAAGCGGGCTGTGCGCTGGTTCGCGACGCCGTCGCCCACCGCAACGCCTTCGCCGTCACGCCGGAATATCTGGAATCGACGCCGCGTGGCCTCGCCTCAGGGCAATGGCTGCACGACTATGGCCTGCAGACATCGCGCGGTTTTCGCGCGCTCAAGATCTGGATGTCGCTCAAGGAGCATGGCATCGAGAAATTCGGGCGGCTGATCGACCAGAACATCGCCCAGGCCGGCTATCTGACCGAGCTGATCCGGGTCGAGGCGGCGCTCGAGCTGACGGCGCCGACCACCATCAACATCGTCTGCTTCCGCCATCGCCTGGACGGCGCCTCCGAGGAACAGCTCAAGTCGTTCAACACCGAAATCATGCTCAGGCTGCAGGAAGAAGGCATTGCAGCCGTGTCCGACACCACGGTGCACGGGCAGCACTGCCTGCGGGTCGCGATCACCAACCACCGCACCCGCCGCGACGACCTCGATCTCCTGCTGCGTGAGACGCTTCGCATCGGAGCGGAAATCAAGACCGCGGCGCTACCAGACTGACGAGAGAGCGCCAAGACATGTCATTCCGGGAGGCCGGCTAGCCGTAGCGCCTCGACATATTTGGCGAAATATTCTGGCCTGATCTGCCCTACCCGATGCTTGAGGTTGGAAAGCTTCAGTTGCGGGTCGAGCTCCAGCGAGCGCGCGATGTGCCTGCTCGCGGCATCCAGCCTGCCGGCCATGGCGTTGCTGGCGGCCGCCACACGCAGGCCGGTGAGATAATAGGGCTGCGCGCGCGACGCCGCCTCGGCGAGCGGCCAGGCGGCGTCGTAGCGGCCGGCCACGAAGTGAGCGAAGGCAGTGAAGGTCTGCATAAAGAAGGTCAGCGGATCGAGCGGGCTCAGCCGCCTTGCCCGCGACATGTGCTCGATTGCGATGTCCGGGTCGTCATGGCAGGCCTTGAGGCAGCCGCTGGCGCTCCAGGCGGCTGCGCAGTTCGGGTTGAGCACGAGCGCGCGGTCGGCCAGTGCCGATCCGGCCTCGTAATCGCCGGTGACATAACCCAGCGCCAGGCCGCTGAAAGCCAGCGCCACCGCATCGTCCTTGCCGGCGATAGCCACGTCGCCGACCAGCCTGGATACCTCGGCTGTTTCCTTCTGCCGGTCGGTCATCCAGCCATTCGCCATGCGCCAGAAATAGCACCAGGCGGCAGCGCCTTCCGCGGCGGCAAAATCGGTGTCGAGCTGGATGGCCCTGTAGAACTGTGGCAACGCCTCCTCCAGCCCTTCTCTCGTCCAGCGGTAAAGGCTCGCCATGCCGCGCAGATAGTGGTCATAGGCGTCGAGGCTCTCGGTGGGCTTGCGCTTGGCGCGCGCCATCTCGGCCTGTTCGAGTCTGGGTGAAATTGCGCCGATGACACTGGAGGCAACGAGGTCCTGCAGTTCGAACACTTCCGAGACATCGCCTTCGAAGCGGTCGGCCCAGAGATTTACTCCCGCCGACGCCTCGATAAGCTGACCTGCCACCCGAAGCCGGCTGCCGGCCTTGCGGACACTGCCCTCCAGCACATAGCGCACCCCGAGCTCGCGTGCCACGCGGGTGACGTCAACCGCCTGGCCCTTGTAGGCGAAGGCGGAATTCCGCGCGATCACGAACAGCCAGCTGACATGCGACAGCGCCGTCGTGATCTCCTCGACAACGCCGTCAGTGAAATATTCCTGCTCGGCGTCGCCGCTCATGTTCTGGAACGGCAGGACCGCGATCGACGGCTTTTCCGGCACCGAAACGACAGGGCGAGGCGCCTTCGCTTCCAGGCGGGAAAGTTCGGCCTTGGGCTGGCCATAGTCGGCTATCGAACCCTTCAGCTCCATTGGCGCCTCGATGCGTTCGATCAGCGCCCGCGTCGCTTCCTCAGGCTCGACACCGAGCTCGCGCTTGAGCGCTTCCTTACAGGCCAGGAACTGGCGAAAGGCGTCGTTGGTGCGGCCGTGGCGGCGGAAGACGCGGATCAGGGCGCGGTGGGCCTGCTCGGCGCATGGGTCGGACGTCACTAGCCGCTCAGCCAGTCTTTCGCAGGCCTGCTCCTCGCGTTCACCGAGTTCCGGCAGAAGGCTCAGCCGTTCGGCCAGGTCCAACGCCTTGCGGGTGTAGTTCGCCCGAAGCGGCGCAAGCCATTCGTCGATTTCGCCGGGGGATGGCAGTCCGTCGAGCAGGTCACCCCGGTACAGGTCGGCAGCTGCCGCGAGGCTCGCGCCGTCATCGGCCTGGCAGTTCCGGTCGAAAATCCAGATGTCGGCCTCGTTGTCATTCGCCACCACCCAGATGGTGTCGGCATTGCCTTCGATGCGAATGGCCTCGTTGCCGGTGGACGGAAACAGCCGCCTGATGTCGACCAGGGCCTGGCGCAGGCTGTTTCGCGCCTGCTGCTCGCCGCTGCCGGTCCACAGCATCGCCGCCACCTTCTCGCGGCGAAGCCCTTTCGGGCCGGCCAGAACCAGCGCGGCAAAGAGCAGCGACGTCTTGCGCGTCGCGAAGTGCAGAGGTTGCCCGCCTGCGGAGACAACCTCGATGCCGCCAAGCAATCGAATGTACATCCGGGGCCCCGTGAAACAGCGTTAAGCAGAATACCATGTCCCGCCGCCGACTTAACGACGATTTTGCGGGCTTTTTCCTGCGGTTTCACGCCTGGACGAACGTTGCCAAAGCGCGCCGATGAGACACTGCCCTCGTGAGTTCGAACGAGGGAGAATGACAATGACCTACATCAATATCAGAACCTGCCAGCCGAGCACCCGAGTTGCCGGCACGCTCGCCGCCAAGATCGCGTTAATCTTCGCCGGGTTCCAGCGCCGGTATCAGGACGCCATGCAGCGCAGGGCTTTGGCCGGTCTGTCCATTTCGGAGCTGAAGGATTTCGGCTATCCGGCCGATGAAGCCCCCGCGGATGCTGCGGCGCGCAGCCGCACCGCCGGGCGCCGCCCGCTGCGGTGAATACGTCGCTACTCCCGGAATTCAGGCCAGCGGCGCGCCCGGCAGATAAAGCGCAATCGGCCGGATCTCGTAGACGGCGGTGGGATTGACGCGCCTGAGATCGCGCGCCACCGCTATCGCCTCGTCCTGGTTGGCGCAATCCAGCACATAGAGGCCCAGCAACTGCTCCTTGGTCTCGGCAAAGGGGCCGTCGATCACCATGCCGTCGCCCGGACCGCGCAGCGTGACGGCTTTCGCCGTCTCCCCCAGCCTTGCCGCCGGGCCCAGCTTGCCGGCGCGGGTCAGCCTGTCGTTGATCTCGAGCAGGTCTTTCATGACGGCTGCATCCTCGTCGGGCGTCCAGGACTGGACGGTCTCTTCGACGTGATAGGCAAGGATTGCGTAGAACATGGTTCGGTTCCTCGTGCGGGGATCCGAAAATCAGAATCGATTTTTGCGTCGCTGACCTTCGGTTCGGTAAGGGTCATGCACCAAATTGAAGTGCTACAGCATCCCGCGTCCTGGAGGACGCTCGGCGCTTTAGGGCGGGCTGCACTATCACAAGGATGGCGCGGCTGATCCAGTCCTCTGGAGCAGCCGGGAAAGCGCTTGCTGACTCAAGCTGCCAGCGGCAGGCGCAGCTCCGTCAGCAGGCCGCCGCCGGGATGGTTGGAAAGGCTGATCTCGCCGCCGGCGCCGCGGGCGATGTTGCGGGCGATGGTCAGGCCGAGGCCGAGCCCGCCGGTCTCGCGGTTGCGCGACTGTTCGAGGCGCACAAAGGAACCGAACACCTGATCCAGCTTTGCCTGCGGAATGCCCGGCCCTTCATCGCGGATGCTGAGCGTGATTGTATCGCCAGAGCGCTGCACGCCGATATGCGCCTTCTTGCCATAGGTGACGGCGTTCTGGACGAGATTGGTGATGCAGCGGCGCAGCGCCACCGGCCGCGCGATGCAGACCAGGCCGCGCGAAGGCGTGGCGTCCTCGTCGAACGAAGCGTCCTCGAACATGTCGGCGACCGCCTCCACCAGCGACCAGAAGTCGATCCGCTCGGCCTTTTCCTCGGTGACCTCGAATTTGGCGAAGTCGATCACCGAGCTTGCGATGCTCTCGATGTCGGCAAGGTCATGCGCCAGCGCTTCACGGGCCGGCGATTTGCGCAGCAGCTCGAGACGCAATCGCATCCTGGTCAGCGGCGTGCGCAGATCATGCGCCAGTGCCGCCGCCAGGTGCTCGCGGTCCTCGACATAGTCGCGCAGGCGCATCTGCATGGCGTTGACCGCCTTTGCCGCGGCGCGGATCTCGCGGCTGCCGGTCTCGGCGATGGGCGGGCTTTTGAGGTCCTTGCCGATGCGGTTCACCGCGGTCTCCATCATGCGATAGGGTGCGGTCAGCCGGCGCAGCGACCAGATCGACATCACGATGATCAGTCCCGCTATCAGCGAATAGAGCGGTAGGCTGTCCCAACTCAGGATCGGCCCAGCTGGCGTGATCGGCTCGGTGAAGTTCAGCCACTGGCCGTCGGAAAAGCGCAGCGATGCCGTCAGCTTGTCGCTCTGGGCGAAATCCGCGGCCAGCACCAGCAGATCGCGCTCGACCTGGCCGACATCCTTGTTCATCACCTGGCCGTCCGGGACATCGGCTTCCTGCGTTGCCGGATCGCGCCGCACACGCGCGTCGGTGATGCCGAACTTGGACAGGCGGCCGACCAGGATGTCCTCCAGCTCGGCTAGCTGGTCATCGCCGGCGATCGAGGAAGTGACGGCGGGGCTGTCCGAAACGGTCAATGCGTAGGTGGCATTGAACAGACCGGACGCGGTCGTCTTGCGTTCTTCAGGCGTGGCGTCATGCATAAGCTGCACCAGCGAATAGGCGCGGTCGTTCAGCCGGTAGAGATCAACCACATCGTTGGCGGCGGCGCGGTCGCGCGCCACGATATAAAGCGTCGCGACCTGGCTGATCATCAGGCCGGCAATGACGATGAGCAGAACCCAGACAGGCAGGGTTTGCGGCAGCAAGCGTCTCATTCGGAGGTCGTTTCGGGCAGAAACTGATAGCCACCGCTGCGAACAGTCAAGATCAGTTTCGGCGTCTTGGGATCGTCCTCCATCTTGCGGCGCAGGCGGCTGACCAGGATGTCGACGCTGCGATCGAAGCTGTAACCGGTGTCGCCGCCGGACAACTCGATGAGCTGCTCGCGGGTGAGAACGCGTTGCGCGCTCTTGACGAAGGTCTGCAGCAGGTTGAACTCCGCCATCGTCAGTTCCACCCGCACGTCGTCGGGCGCCGTCAGCCGGCGGCGCGAGCAATCCATGGTCCAGCCGGCAAAGCGGTAGATCTGCTTGGCTGTGGGCCGGCGCGGCTCGGCCGTGCCGTTGCGCCTCAGCACCGCTCGGATGCGGGCGAGCAATTCGCGCGGATCGAAGGGTTTCGGCACATAGTCATCAGCCCCCATCTCGAGCCCGACGACGCGATCCGTCGTCTCGGTCACCGCGGTCAGCATGATGATCGGTGTCGTGTGATTGGCGCGGATCTCGCGGCACAGTTCCAGCCCGCTTTTACCGGGAAGCATCACATCGAGCACGATCAGGTCGACCTGCGCCCGGCGCAGGATCGACTCCATCTCGGTGCCGTCGGCGGCCACTGTCGTGCGCAGCCCCCGCTTCTGGAAAAACTCCTGAAGCAGGTCGCGTATGCCCTTGTCGTCATCGACGATCAGTATGTGCGAGTCGGATTTCACGAGAACCCCGCGATTTGTGTAGCCAAGCTGCCCTTCTGTGATCACCCACACGATAGAATTCGGGCCACATCTTGGCCAGTGGCGGCGACGTGGGACGGAATGGCTTCCCCAGAAACAATTCAGAAACAAAATTCTACACTCGGGAAAAACTCGTGAAAAAATTCAAGGGCATAACTGGTGCCGTGGCGGTCAGGTCATCGGCTGCGACGCAAGTTTCCGGAGTAACGGGCAAGACCGATGCAGAGGTTCTGGATCAGCGTGATGGGTGCTTTGCTTAGCATGTCGCTCATCACAGCCGCAGTCGGGGCCTCCAACGCAAAGGTAACGCCGCTGACCCGGACCGAGCGCTGCACCAATCTCAACCGTCAAGTTGACGAAGCCCTCGAAACCCATGCCGCGGCAACGCAGGTCACCGCGGCGAAGGCACTTCAAAGAAAGGGAAACCGGTTCTGCGCTGCCAAGAAACAGGCGCAGGGCATCCGGATGCTCGCAAACGCTTTGAAGCTGCTTGGAGTGACACCGATCGACCCGGTTCAGTGACGCTCAACTCCTCGACCCGCATGAAAAAGGAAATGAAGCCATGACAAAGTCCCTCCTCTCCGCCCTCGGCCTCGCTGTTGCTCTCGCTTTCTCGATGCCGGCTGTCAGCAACGCCGCCGCCACGACGACCGCCGCTCCGGCCGCCTCGACCACGACCACGGCTCCGGCCGCTGACGCTACGGCGAAGACCGCTCCGAAGAAGGTCGCCGCCAAGAAGGCCTGCAAGGTGACCAAGACCCACAAGTGCCCGGTCAAGAAGGCTCCGAAGAAGGACGCGAAGAAGTCCTAATCCAGGCTTCGATCCTGATCTTTCAAGACCGCTCCGGCCGAAACCGGCCGGGGCGGCTTCCAGCGGCCGAATCCTGACACCGGCAGCTTGCGCCGCGCCACTTCCTTAACCCGATCGCAATGCCGGTGCCGTAGGACAATCCGCATGAAGAAGCGGCTTTCGTCCATGATGCGCTCGCTGGCTCTCGGCGGCTTGGTTGCCACCGCGGCAGCAAGAGCGCTGATCATCTTGACAGCCAGCCCAGTGCCGGATCCCGCCAGCGGCAGGACCGAGCCGGAACTTTTCGCACCGGCCATCTCATCGAGCTTCGACTACATCACGCCGGCACAGAGCTGGATCCTGATCGCGCTGACGGGCGCGACTCTGATCGGCTTCGCCGCCTGGATGATTGGCGCCTTCATGGAGCGCGGTTCCAACATGGACGACGGTGCGTCGCACGATCGGTCGGCAGGGGCGTTGAAGCGCAAACAACGCTATCCCACATAAGCCTTCATCGTCCCTCGATTCTCCGCCCTCCAGCGGACAAATGGACAAATGCTCCCTGCCTGAGGAAGTGCAAGCCAGACCCAGTTTCCAACTGGTGAATTCCAATGCCTGAGACCGTCCTTAAACCGCGTACCAAGACGCAGCCGAAGACCGAGCGGCCGAAGCTCTACAAGGTCATCCTGGTCAATGACGACTTCACGCCGCGGGAGTTCGTGGTGACGGTGCTTAAAGGCGAGTTCAAGCTCAGCGAGGATCAGGCGCATCGCGTGATGATCACCGCGCATACGCGCGGCGTCTGCGTGGTCGCCGTCTTCACGCGCGACGTTGCCGAGACCAAGGCCGCGCGAGCAACCGACGCCGGTAAGGCCAAGGGCTATCCGCTGCTGTTCACGACCGAGCCGGAAGAGTAGGGCGGCTCTGCCTCGCCCGTGTCCTGGAGAGGGAAAGCGAGGCCGCCGGCCGAGCAGGGTGAGGGTGGGGGCAAGCGCCGTATTTGATTGTTGCGCGCCGCCCCTCATCCGCCCTTTCGGGCACCTTTCCCCGGAAGGGGGAGAAGGAAAAGGCTCTACCTTCCTTCTCGATACCACATCGAGCCGATGGCCAGGAGCAGCAAGCCGAGGCCGAGGAAGCCGCCGAACAGCGGCACGCGCGAGACGGCCTTCAGCGTGCTGTCGTCGGTGGTGCGCAGCCCGATCCAATCGTTCCCCGATGCCGCCCCCGAGGAGCGGACCGGTACGATCGAAGGCAATGCCACACCGCCGGCAAGATCGCCAAGCATGGAGGATGGCGCGAGCCGGCGCACGCTGCCGCCGGTCGCCTCGGCCGGCGCCTTCAGCCTGTCCTCGGTGGAAACGACATCGGCGAATTCAGGCGCATTGATCGGGCCGACATGGGCAAGCGCGGTGAGGTCGCCGTTGCCGACCTGATAGAGGCCGATCTCGCTGGTCTGCAGGCTGCCCGTGAAAATCCCTGGTTCGGCTTTTTTCAGCTTGACCGTCATCGTCTTGCCGGAAGGCGTGATCACCTGGGCGGGGCCGGGATCGTCGCTCATCGTCTGGCGGCGGATTTCCAGCACCATGCCGCGGCCGTCGGCGGTCAGCCGCTCTTCTTCAAGTTCGGGTTCCTTCATCAGCCAATGGGCGATGCGCCGATAGAGCTGGACATGCGGCCCGCCGCCTTCGAAGCCGCGCGCCCACAGCCAGCCCTGATCGGAAAGCAGCATGCCGACCCGGCCTTCGCCCTTGCGGTCGAGCACAAGCAGGGGGCGGTCGTCGGCCCCTTTCATCACCACCGCGCCCTCGGGATTCTTGACGCCGATGGTGCGGAACCAGCGGCTCCAGCGCGGCGGATCGGCGGCGGAGCCGTCGAGCCCGCGCGTGACCGGGTGGCGCTGGCCGAGATCGGTGAGACGCGGATAGAAGGCCTTATCGACGACCTCGCCGCTCGGCATCGCGGGCAGGGCCGACATCAGCGGCGTTCGGGCGATGGAGCTTTCGCCGGCATATTCGGGGCCGGCGGCAATCAGCAGCGCGCCACCCTTTTCGACATATTCGGAGATGTAGTCGTAATACAGGATCGGCAGCACGTCGCGGTGCTGATAGCGATCGAAGATGATCAGATCGAAGTCCTTGATCTTCTCGACGAACAGCTCGCGCGTCGGGAAGGCGATCAGCGACAGCTCGTTGATCGGCGTGCCGTCCTGCTTTTCCGGCGGTCGAAGAATGGTGAAGTGGACGAGGTCGACCGAAGCGTCGGATTTCAACAGGTTGCGCCAAGTGCGCTCGCCGGCATGCGGCTCGCCGGAGACCAAAAGCACGCGCAGATGATCGCGAATGCCGTCGACCAGCGCGATGGCGCGGTTGTTGGTGTCGGTCAACTCGCCCGGCTCGTGGTCGATCGAAAGCTGGACGATGTTGCGGCCCGCGTTGGGAATGGTGACTTCAAGCTTCATCGGCTGACCGATGGTCGCATGCTCGACAGAGACCTGCTCGCCATTGACCGAGACCCGCACGTCGACCGGGCCGCCCTGACCTTCGGTGGAAAGCACCCGATAGCTCATGTCGAGCGGCTTGCCGACGAGGCCAAAGCGCGGCGCGTTCTCGAAGCGGATGCGGCGGTCCTTCTCGTGCTCGTTGCCGGTGATCAGCGCATGGAGCGGCGCGTTGAATTCCGGAGCGCCGGCCGGCGCGTCATGCACCTCGCCATCGGTGATCATGATGGCGCCGCCGATGCGAGAGGGCGGCACATCGCGGAAAGCGCTTTCCAACGCGCCGAACAGCCTGGTTTCCGTGCGCTCATCGGCGGCCTCGGATTTGCCGGCCTCGACGACGCGGACGTCGAATTGCTTGAAGCGGCCGAGGCGCTGCTGAAGGCCCGTCAGCGCTTCGTCGGTCTGCTTGGTGCGGTCGCCGATGTCCTGGCTCTGGCTGCGATCGACGATGACAGCGACGACGCTCTTCAATGCCTCGCGTTCCTCGTCGAGGAAAACGGGATTGAGCAGTGCCGCGCCCAGCGCGAGCAGGGCGATGAAGCGCAGGACAGAGCCGCGCTGACGGAACCACAGGCCGGCCAGCGCGAGCAGCGCGAGCGGCACGATGACGACCCAGAACAGCGGCCAGGAAACGAGCGGCTCGAAGGAGATCGACCAGTTCATGATCTACTGTCCCAGCCGTTCGAGCAGGACGGGCACATGCACCTGGTCGGATTTGTAGTTGCCGGTCAGCATGTACATCATGATGTTGACGCCGGCGCGCAGCGCGTAGACGCGTTGCATCGGATCCGGCGGCACGGTCGGCAGCATCGGATCGCCGTTCTCGTCGACCGCCCAGGCGCCGGCGAAATCATTGCCGGTGATCATGATCGGGGAGACGCCGTCGCCGGTGCGCACGGGACGGTTCTCGGTATTGCTGGCATCGAGCGAGGCTTCGACCCAGAGCGGACTGCCGTTGAAGCGGCCGGGAAACTCGGGAAGGATGAAGAAGGACTTCGTCAGCACATGGTCCGAGGGCACCGGCTCCAGCGGCGGCACGTTCAGATTGCCGAGAATATCGCGCAGCCGCTCGGTGGCCGAGCTTGCCGAGCCGGCGCCGATGCCGTTGGAGAACTGGTCGCGCGTGTCGAAGAGAACCGTGCCGCCCTGCTGCATATAGGCGTCGATGCGGGCGATCGCGGCTTCGCT
Organism: Mesorhizobium sp. M1A.F.Ca.IN.022.06.1.1; assembly: GCF_003952605.1. Lineage (NCBI taxonomy): Bacteria > Pseudomonadati > Pseudomonadota > Alphaproteobacteria > Hyphomicrobiales > Phyllobacteriaceae > Mesorhizobium > Mesorhizobium sp. M1A.F.Ca.IN.022.06.1.1. The sequence goes on from NZ_CP034455.1 coordinate 4,476,117, forward strand.
GGGCATCGGCGCGGTGGCGTCGATCGGCCAGTAGATCAGCGGATAGAAGGTCAGTTCGTCCTTGGAGATGTCGACGCCCGCCGGCGGGCCGGGTTCCAGCGCGGTCTTCTCGATCAGGAAGCGAGTGAGGCCTTCGAGGCCGGCGCGGCTGATTGAATCGACGCCGGGCTCGCCGGTGATGACATAGGCGATCCGAGTTTTCGAAATGTCCTGGATGGCCTGGGAATCGCCCGGCTTCGAATCATCGGCGCGGGCAAAGTCGGCGTGGCCGAAGAGCCCGCCGAACACGATCAGCAGGGCAGCGGCGGTCGCCGCGGCGCGGCGCGGCCGGCGCGAAAACAGCCCACCCATCCAGAACACGGCAAGCGTGTCGAGCACCATCAGCAAGAGGGCCAATGTGACCAGCGGGCCTTTCAGGTTCTCCGATTCGTCGAAGGCGTAAGGGATGGCCGTCACCGGCAGCGAGACCTGTGGCCGAGCAAGCGGCGTGAATGTGCTCGAGGCGTTGAGCAGGTTATGCGCGAAAACGCCAGTTTCCGAACCGTAGACGCCGGGCGGGTTTTCCAGCGTCACTGGAAGCGGGCCGGCGGCGGGCACGAGCGGCCGCGCATCGGGTGTCGGCGGCACCAGCGCGCCGTCGGCGCCGATCATGCGATAGGGCGCCAGCGATGCTGCGGCCGCCTCGGCATTGGCGACCGCGGCGCCCTGGTTGCGCGACAATTGCACTATGCGTCTCAGCATCTCGACGAAGCTGCCGGAGATCGGCAGGTTCGACCAGGTCGCCTCCGGTGTCACGTGGAAGAGCACCAGCGTTCCCTTGTCCTTCTTCATGCCCGTGACCAGCGGCGTGCCGTCGGCAAGCGTCGCCCAGGTGCGCTCGACGATGTCGGGCGTCGGCTCGGCCAGCACCTGCCGGCTGACCGTCACCTCCGTCGGCGGCGCGAGGTCGGCGAACGGGCCGTTCTTCGGGAATTCGGTGACCGGTTGCGGCGTCGTCCACGAAAGCGCGCCGCCCAGCGCGCGCTCGCCGCTGCGCAGCCGGACCGGCAAGAGATCATCGTCGTTGCCGGCGGCAGCCAGCCTTGAACCGGCAAAACGCACCAGCGTGCCGCCATTGTTCACCCAGTCGACCAGCCGTTGCCGGACCTGCGCAGGGATGGTGCCGACATCGGCCATGATGATCATCGCCGGCTTCTGGTCGAGAAGCTGCGGAATGGCATCGGCCAGATCGGCGCTCGACGGCTCCACCAGATCGGCGAAAGGCTGCAAGGCGCGGCGAATGTAATAGAGCGGCGACAGCAGCGGCTGCGCCTGGTCTGCCTCGGCCTGCGAAAGCAGACCGACGCGGCGGCGCTTGGAGCTCTCGTCCAGCACGCGAACGGCACCGGCCTGGTGCTCGCCATCGAGAGCTATCGAGGCGAAGTCGTTGCGCAATTCGAACGGCACCTTCATCGTTCCGGTGGCGGTGGCCTGACCCGGCGCGAAGGTCAGAGCCGCGTCGGCGATGCGGCGGCCCTTGTCGTCGAAGGCGCCCGCGGTGACCTGCGCCGGCGCCGGATCGCCCGGCCCGCGGATGGCGGTGAGCGTGAAGCCGTCGACCTGATTGTCGGCGCCGGTCAGGCCGGTGAGCGAGAGCCGGTCCGAGGTAGCCCAGACCAGCCTCGCGGCATTCCTTTCCAGGAGCGTCTTGAACGCCGCTTCGTCGCCGGTGGCGGCAAGGCCATCGGCAAGCACGGCGACGCTGGCGCCGGGCAGGCGCTCCAAAGTGGCTGCGACGCGGGCATAGACGGCGGGGCGGTCGGTCGGGATCGGGCGCGGCTTTGCCGCGCGCAGCCGGTCGAGTGCGGCCGATGCATCGAAGGGGCCGATCTCGGCATTCGGCTTCTCGGCGGTAAAGGCGATGACGACCGGCACGCCGTTCGAGCCTGCATCGGCAATCAGCCGCTCGGCGGTGGCGACGCGCTTGCCCCAGTCGGCGGCGCTTGCCCAGTCATTGTCGATGACCAGCGCGAGCGCCGAGCCCTCGGCCGGCAGCTTTTCGCGCGGATTGAAGATCGGCTCGGCGAGCGCGGTGACGACAAGGGCGGCCATCAGCAAGCGAAGCAATGTCAGCCACCAGGGGCTTTGATGCGGCGTCTCCTCGCGCCTCAGGACGCGGGCGAGGATTCTCAGCGGCGGAAAGACTTCGGTCCGCGGCCTGGGCGGCGTCAGCCTCAGCAGGTACCAGATCACCGGCAGGGCCAGCAACCCCCACAGCACCATCGGCGCGCCGAAGGAAAGCGGCAGCCAACTCATGCGACCGCCTTTCCGGCATCACCGCCCGCGGTCAGCCCTGCATGACCGCCACCGGCGGTCAGCCCGGCATGACCCGAGGTCAGACCCGGACGGCTGCTGTCGGCGGTCATCGCCATGTGGACGCGCACGAGCGCCTCGGAGGCGAGGCGGTCGGTATGATTGACAGTAAAGCTCCAGCCGAGGCGCTTGCACCAGCCGGCGAGTTCCTGGCGGCGAGCGATATAGAGCAGGCGGTATTCGTCTTTAAGCGTTTCGGCACGGCCGGCGGTCAGCTTGTCGCCGGTCTCGGGATCGGTGAATTCAGTGCGGCCGGCATAAGGGAAGGTCTCCTCGGCCGGGTCGGCAACCTCGATCAGGTGCGCGCGCACGCCATGACGGGCGAGCACGTCGAGCCAGGCCATGGTTTCCTCGACCGGATCGAGAAAGTCGCTGACGATGACGATGTCGCAGAAGCGTCGGATGGTGGAGAGATCGGGCTTCGCCGCCGGGTTGCCGGCATGGCTGAGCTGGGCCGCGATGCGTTCGGCGCCGTTGCGGGCAGTGAACGGGTCGGTGAGGCCCGGCCAGGCGATGCGCTCGCCGCTGCGCGACAGGAGCTCGGCCAACGCAAGCGCCAGCACCAGCGCGCGCGATTCCTTGGAAACGCCGGCTCCCGAGGATTTGTAGAGCATCGATGGGGAGGGGTCCGACCAGAGCCAGACGGTATGGGCCGCCTCCCACTCGCGGTCGCGCACGTAGGTGTGGTCGTCGCGGGCCGAGCGGCGCCAGTCGATGCGCGAGGCATCGCCTTCGACATAGGGGCGGAACTGCCAGAAATTCTCGCCTATGCCGCGCTTGCGGCGGCCATGCCAGCCGGCGATCACCGTGTTGACGATGCGGCGCGCCTCGACCAGCAGATCCGGCACCAGAGAGGCCCGCAACCGGCCACGGGCGAGCGCGTCGCGCGTCGCAACCGGTGCCTGGACCTCGCCTATTCGACCCATCAGATGCCTTTTGCCAGTTTCGCCACCACGTCGCGCACGGATGTGCCTTCGGCGCGGGCGGCGAAGGTCAGCGCCATGCGATGCTGCAGCACCGGCTCGGCGAGGGCACGGATGTCGTCGACCGACGGCGCCAGCCTGCCATCATATAGAGCGCGTGCTCGGGCGCACAGGGTCAGCGCCTGGCTGGCGCGCGGACCAGGACCCCAGGCGACATGCTTGTCGGTGTCGGCAATCCCCTGACCGGGACGAGCCGAGCGCACCAGCTTGAGGATCGCTTCGACGACGCTTTCGGGCACCGGCATGCGGCGGATCAGCGTCTGAATTTCCTTCAGCCTGGCTGGCTGCAGCACATTGTCGGCCCTGGCCTCCTCGACGCCGGTGGTTTCGAGCAGGATGCGGCGTTCGGCCTCGATCTCCGGATAGAGGATGTCGACCTGCATCAGGAAACGATCGAGCTGCGCTTCCGGCAGCGGATAGGTGCCTTCCTGCTCCAGCGGGTTCTGCGTCGCCAGCACGTGGAAGGGCGAGGGCAGGTCGTGGCGAACGCCGGCAATGGTGACGTGATATTCCTGCATCGCCTGCAGCAGCGCCGACTGGGTGCGCGGCGAGGCTCGGTTGATCTCGTCGGCCATCAAAAGCTGCGAAAAGATAGGCCCGCGGAGGAAGCGGAAGGATCGTTTGCCAAGCTCATCCTGCTCCATGACTTCGGAGCCGAGGATGTCGGACGGCATCAGGTCGGGCGTGAACTGGATGCGGCGGGAATCGAGGCCGAGCACGATGCCCAGTGTCTCGACCAGCTTGGTCTTGGCGAGGCCTGGCACGCCGACCAGGAGCGCATGCCCGCCGGCAAGCAGCGCAACCAGCGTGCGCTCAACAACGGCTTCCTGGCCGAAGATAACGCGGCCTACGGCGTCGCGGACCTTGGAGATGTCGGACAGCGCCTTCTCGGCCTGCTCGATCATCGCCTTGTCGCTCAACGGGCTTTCCTTGATCATCACGCTCATGCCGTTCGATCCTTGTGGTTGGAAATACCGGCTTGCATTCTCGATTCGCAGAATGCCGCGATTCGGCCTCGCCCGGCGCCTGCGATTGAACTTAAATCACAGGCTTGGGCTGACAAGGCTGACAATCCGGACAACAGTGACTATTTCGTGACCATGACGCATCGCACAGAATCCGGTGAAAAGGGCCTGACCAGCGCCACCGAGGCGCGCGGGCTGGAGGCGCTGATCTCGCGAGCGGCGCGCGCCGGCAAGGGGCCGGCTCCGGTGGAGCGCTGGAATCCGGACTTCTGCGGCGACCTCGATATGGAGATCAGGGCCGACGGCACCTGGTTCTACCTCGGCACGCCGATCGGGCGCATGCCGCTGGTGCAGCTCTTTTCCAGCGTGTTGCGCAAGGACGCCGACGGCAAGACCTATCTGGTGACGCCGGTGGAGCGCGTCCGCATCCGCGTCGCCGATGCGCCCTTCATCGCCGTCGAGATGAACGTGTCTGGGACCGGCGACGGCCAGGTCATCACGTTCCGCACCAATGTCGGGGACGTGGTCACCGCCGGGCCCGGCCATCCGCTGCGCTTCGTCGACGAGGACGCCACCGGCGGGCTCAAGCCCTATGTGCTGGTGCGCGGGCGGCTGGAAGCCTTGGTGGCACGGCCGGTGATGTACGAATTGGTCGAGCATGGAGAGGTGATCGACGTCTGCGGCAGGGCAATGTTCGCCGTCCGCTCCGGCGGCGAAGTTTATCCGATCATGTCGGCCGACAAGCTCGAGCGGCTAAGCGCGTGATGGACCAGGTGGCGCCGGTGCCGTTCTCGATCGCGGATTTTCGCGCCCGCGCAGCGGCCCAGGCCGAGGTGCAATCCGGCGACGAGTTCGGCGACCACCGCTTCAATCCAGGGCATCCCAGGCTGAAGCATATAAAACCGCTGCGCGACGCCGCGGTGCTGATCCCGGTCGTCGATCACGCCGACGGCGCCACGGTGCTGCTCACCAAGCGGGCGGAGAAGCTGCGCAGCCATTCCGGCCAAGTCGCCTTTCCCGGCGGCACCATCGATCCGACCGATCCCAGTCCTGAGGCCACAGCGCTGCGGGAGACCTTCGAGGAGATCGGCCTCGATCGCGATCACATCGAAATTGTCGGCCGCATGCCCGATTATGTCTCCGGCAGCGGCTACCGCATCGTGCCGGTGCTTTCGGTGGTGCGGCCGGGCTTTTCGCTGATGCTCAACGCCGACGAGGTCGACGCCGCCTTCGAGGTGCCGCTGCGCTTCCTGATGGACCCTGTCAACCACGCGCGCGACAGCCGCATGTGGAACGACCTCGAATGGTTCTTCTACGAGATGCCCTATGGCGGCCAGCGGATCTGGGGCGTCACCGCCGGCATCATCCGCACACTCTATGAAAGGCTCTATGCGTGAGCGCTGAGGTGTCTCTCTCGGGCAGGGCCGATTGGCTGGGCGAAAAGCATCTGCAGAAGCTGCTTGCCGCGCTGAAGGAGGGCGGCGAAGAGGCGCGGGTGGCCGGTGGAGCGGTGCGTAATGCGCTGATCGGCCAGCCGGTCGCCGACATTGACATTGCCACCACGACGGTGCCCGAGGACACGATCCGCCGCGCCCAGGCCGCCGGCTTCAAGACCGTGCCGACAGGGATCGAGCACGGCACCGTCACGGCAATCGCCGGCGGCAAGGCCTATGAGGTCACGACGCTCCGGGCCGACATCGAGACCGACGGTCGGCGGGCGAGAGTCATCTTCGGGCGCGACTGGAAGGCCGACGCCGCGCGGCGCGACTTCACCATCAATGCGCTTTATGCCGAAGCCGACGGCACCATCGTCGACCTTGTCGGCGGCGTCGCCGATATCGAGGTGCGGCGGCTGCGCTTCATCGGCGATCCGGAAGCGCGCATCCGCGAGGATTATCTGCGTATCCTGCGCTTCTTCCGCTTCTTCGCCTGGTATGGCGACGGCCGGCCGGACGCCGAGGGCTTGAAGGCCTGCGCCAGGCTGAAGGACGGGCTCGGCAGGCTGTCAGCCGAACGCGTGTGGTCCGAACTGAAGAAGCTGCTTTCGGCGCCCGACCCATCGCGTGCCCTGCTGTGGATGCGCCAGGCCGGTGTCCTCACCGCCGTGCTGCCGGAGAGCGAGAAATGGGGCATCGACGCCATCCACGGGCTGGTCAGGACCGAAAAGGATCTCGGCTGGGATGCCGATCCGCTGCTCAGGCTGGAGGCCGTCGTTCCGCCGGATGCCGCGCGCATGAAGACGCTTGCCGAAAGGCTGAGATTTTCGACCGACGAGGGGGAGCGCCTGCGACACTGGGCACTGACGGTTCCGACTGAACCCAAGACGACCGAGACGGAATTGTCGAAAAAGCTCTATTTCGGCGACCGCGAAGGCTTCGTCGATCGGCTGCGGCTCGCGCTCGCCGCCGCGCGGACACGGGCCATCGAGGACGATCGGGCGATGATGGAAGCCGGCGGTTTCTCGCGCCTGCTCGGCTTCGCCTTGAAATGGCAAAAGCCGAGCTTTCCGATCAAGGGGGCCGACCTGATCGAACTCGGCGCCGCGCCCGGTCCGAAGCTTGGCGCCACGCTGAAGAATCTCGAAAGGGAATGGGTGGATTCAGCATTCGCCATGGATCGCGGCGCGCTGCTCAAACGCGCCGCGCAGGCACTCGAGGCTTAGATCAGTCCTACATCGTGGCGCCGCTCAGCGTATCGCCACCGGGGCCAGGGCGCGCGAAAGGCTTGCCTCGCCCTTGCCGTAGACTGAGGGGTTGTAGTTGACCAGCGTGTCGGTGCGAGCCGTGTTGAGCAGGTCGTTGGTGATCTGAACCGGGGTCGCCTTGGTGAATTTGCTGCCGATGATTGCGGCATATCCGGAGATGATAGGCGCTGCGAACGATGTGCCGTAAAGGCCGGTCTTGTCGCCTTCGACGCCGACCACCAGGAAATGGCTCTGCACGGTCGGGTCGGAGCCGGCGTAATTGGAATACCAGGCAAGCTGAGCCTTGTTTGACGCCGTGCCGTTTGTGGACAGCGCGCCAACAAAGATCGCCGTCGGTTTGCCGATCAGAGCGAGATCGAGATAATCCTGCTGTCCGCTGGTGACGCCGCCGACCGCAACCGAATCGTTGCCAGCCGCTTTCGAGACGATGGCCGATCCCTTGCTGGCGTAGGAGATGATCGATTGCTCCTCCGGGGCCCAGCGGATCTGGTTCACGCTGTAACCCGCGTTCGCGTACATGCCGTAGCTGAGGTTGAGGACGTCGCGGCCACTTGCCAGCGGGACGGCCGAACCCGTCGAGAAGTCCTTGGAGCGGATGGTCGCCGCAGGAGCGATCATGCTTGCTTCTTCGCGCGTCCACTCTCCGTGCCGCTGATATTGCGTGCCGATGCCGAAATTGCCGGAGAAGCGCGATGAGCTGCTGAAGTCGTCGACGATGGTGATGGTGACGCCCTTGCCCTTGTAGCCAGCCGCCCACGCGGCGCCGACATCGGGGCTCATCCAGCTCTGCACCGCTTGTGTCGTTCGCGCAACCGGTATCTTTGCGCTTACGCATATGGACCCGCCGCCGTGGCACAGCGCGGCCGACTGGTCCGCGTCGAGAGCTTCCTGCGCCGACGCCAGGCATGCCGGCAGAATGGTCAGTGCCGCGGCAATGCCGAGCTTCCAGAAATTACCAGACATGGTCTTACTCCCGGTCAAAGCAGGAACGAGGACGGACGATCGCGAAGTTCGGGAGCAGGAAGATTTCTCATGCGCGGCATCCCGGCGATCAGAAAGTAACACGGTAGTTGAGCCACAGGCGCAGCCTTTCGGGGGTAGCGTTAACCAGATATTTCAGCGTGTCCTCAGGCGCCGTCTCCCCGGCTGCAAACCGGCAGTTGACGCTGTAGGTGCCCAGATCCCCGTAGTCGGCCACGCAGGGCTTTTCGCTCAGGTTGCCGCCGAAGGTCGAGGTAACCGAAAGGGAGAGAGTGCTGTTGAGGCTCGGATGGGTCTGGGTGAGAAAACCGAGCTTGAGGCTCGGCGCGATGCGGTACTTTTCGGCTTGTTCCCCGGTGCCCACTCCCCACAGAAAGCCGCTGTCTTCGGTAAGTTGCGTGATGAAGTCGACGTGCATGTCGACCCAATCGCTGTGGTACCAACGATTGAACGAGACCCAGCTCCCGTCCTGCAGCTCATAGCCGCCATTGCCGAGAGCTCTGGCGCGGTCGCTGAGCCATGACCCCTGGTGGATGTTCACGAGCGACGTGGTCATTTCCTGGGCCATCGACGGCGAGGCGCCAACGACTACGCACAGCAACAGTGCGGCTGCGCCGAAACCGTCTCGTTTGTTGGATCTTTCGCGCATGCGCGAAGCACCTCGCCCCATCGGATCCAGACGCGCCTTGTGGCGGACGGCTCCTCGGGCAGCCGCGGTCCCCGGATCATGCGCGACGATCGCATGGAGACCGTTACCGCGGGGTTATCCAAGCCGGTACGAATATAAGTTTTTGCTTGAATTCGGCGAAGCCAAGCCGTTGCCAGCGATCAGACGCAAACGAAGCGAGATGCGCCGGATGCTGCATCCAACTCGCCGGCTTTGCCAATGGTCGTCCGAAAACGGTGACCCGATGCCTCAGGCCGCGTCGCGGACCTTTTGGATGCGCGAGCGGATCGCCTCGATCATGGTCTCGCGGATGGTGGTTTCGCCATGGGTTTCACGCATGTGCTCGACGGCGCGGCGCATGACCTCGGCTTCCTCCTCGGCGCGCGTGTGCCAATCGCAGCCCGGGACGAGTGTCCCGCATTGGAACTCCTTCATGGTTTTTCCTTTCCTAGGTCCGGAGCCCTGATTCCGCTCCTTGTTGTCATGCAATTCCGCATGGAAAGCCGCATCGCATTTTCCTGAAATTGCCTCGGTGGAAAACCATAACACATGTCGCCGGCTTCGGTTGCATTGGAGCCGGTGGCGAATTGTTTTTTCACGGTCTCCGCGCGAAATCAAAGGCGGAGCATTGCTGCTCCGCCCCAGACTGCTGACGAACCCCGTCGATTTTCGGCGGGGTTTTGTTTTGCAGATTGATTGCGCTTGGGAAATTGGTGGCGGGAGCGGATGTCAGGAGGCCGCCGACGCAGATTTGGCCTCAGGCGAGGACCGGTTTGGGCTTTGGCCAGAGGCTGATTGCGATCTTTTTCATGTTCTGGGCGGCGGCTGCGATCAGGCACTGGCAGGCGACGCGGGTTCGCCCTCGGAAGCGGGCGTAGCGATGGCCGAACAGCTGCTTGGCATCGGCGAAGGATCGCTCGACCGTCTCCTTGCGACGCCGGTAGATGGCCTTGCCCCAAGCCGTGAGCCGGTTGGCATCGACGCGCTCGCGTTGATCCTGCCAGACATGGCGTGTGATGGTGCGCTCGGCCTTGGCGTTTGAGGTGCAGGAGGCCAGCAGCGGACAGTCGCGGCAGATGGCCGGATCGCTTCTGTAATGACGATACCCGCCGCGATCGGTGCTGGCGTAGGTGAGCAACTGGCCCTGCGGACAACGATAGCCGTCCCGATCCGGTTCATGGACGAAGGCGCTCTTCCTCATCTTGCCGGGCCTTGGCGGGGTCGGGTTGCGATAGCCGATGACGCCCCGGATGTTCCTGTCCTCCAGCCCCTTGGCGATGCCTGGCGTGGCATAGCCGGCATCCAGCCCCGCCGCCGCCACAACGAAGCCGAAGCGCTCCACCTGGCGGTCGAGCCGGCCAAGATAGACGATCGAGTCATGCATGTTGGCCGGCGTGGCGAAGGTATCGGTGATGATGCCGCAACGACCGTCCACCGTGCGGTGATCGAGATAGAAGAAGCCCTTCGGCTTGCCCTCGCGCACCATGTAGCCGGCCTCCGGATCGGCGCGCGAGACCTTGGTCTGCTTGACCGGCGGCTTGCGCTCTTTCTGCTTCAGCGGCTTCTGACCGTGCAGCGCCCGTTCCGTCTCGATGGCGCGGTCGAGCTCGCCCCAGTAGTCGGCACGCGACTTGGCGACCATGGCAAGGTCGTATTTGCCCTTGTTGGCGTTGGCCTTCAGGTGCGTGCTGTCGGTATACAGCACCGTCCCGTCCACCAGCCCCGCAAGGATCGCCTGCTCCACGATGCGGTCGAAGATCGCCTGCGCGATCGTCTCGTCCTGGTAGCGCCGACGACGGTTCTGCGACAGCGTCGAGGCGTCGAACACCTTGTCGGTCAGCTTCAGCCGCAGGAACCAGCGGTAGGCGACATTGACCTCGATCTCGCGCACCAATTGCCGCTCCGAGCGCACTCCGAACAGGTAGCCGATGAACAGCGCCTTGAACATCAAGGTCGGGTCCAGCGGCGGGCGGCCATTGTCGGCGCAGTACAATGGCGCCGTCAGACCGTGGATGAACGAGAAGTCGATCGATCGATCGATCTTGCGCAACAGATGATCGGCCGGAACCAGCTGATCCAACGTCACCATCTCAAGCGCGGTCTGTTCAGGGGCGGGTCGCTTCAACATGACCCAGTGAATCAAAAACCCCCGGCAAACGCCAGGGGTTTGTCAGCAGTCTGAGGCGGAGCATTGCTGCTCCGCCCGTTGCCACCTGGTTTCCGTGAAACGATGAACCGCACTGTCTTTTTGTTTTGACGCAATTCCGGCGGAAACCGCTTCAACGTTTCTGCAATTGCTGGCCGTGCAGGCCGTCACTTCATGATCTTGACAGCCTCGGCAATCTTGTTCTTGCCGCTCATATCCCAGGAAACGCGAACCTTCTCGCCCGGCTTTATGCCCGGATCCTTGAAGGCCTTGGACAGCGTGAAGGTCGATCCGTTGTCCAGAACAAGGCTCATGGCCGTTCCATCAAAGCTCTTCACTGTTCCCGTGGTGTGCTTGACCGCGGCGAACGCGGCGCCACCGGAGGCGAGAAAGGCGGCGGTTGCCGCCGTCACAATAAGCTTGCGCATAGGATGTTCTCCTGGGATGCGGGCACCATTGGGAAGGCACTCCGCTCGATCAGGGCCGTCCGGACGCGTCGGGTCGCGGCTCATAGCAGTGACGAGCCGCCGGCGCTTCCCGACCCGGCACGTTAAATAGATCAATTTTTTCAAAAGGATATTAGACGAAAAAGAAATCGCCCCTGCCACATTGCCGGTCAAAATTCGGCGAATGGGACAGCAATGCGGCTGGCCTTCCGCTCACCGGATTTTTACGGCCACTTTACCTCGGGCGGCAGGCTGGAGAGGATCGAGGCGACATTGCCGCCGGTTTTCAGGCCGAAGATGGTGCCGCGATCGTGAAGCAAATTGAATTCGACGTAACGGCCGCGCCGGACGAGCTGTTCCTCGCGGTCGCCGTCGGTCCAGTTCTGGTTGAAATTGCCCCGCACCAGATGGGAATAGACGACGAGGAAAGAGCGGCCGACATCCTGGACGAAATTGAAATCGGCGTCCCAGCCGCCCTTGCCCTCATCGGAATGCAGCCAGTCGAAAAAGATGCCGCCGATTCCTCGCGCCTCGTTGCGATGCGGCAGGAAGAAGTACTCGTCGCACCACGCCTTGAATTTCGGATAGTCGGCCACCCCGGCGTTCTTCTCGCAGGCGAACTGCATGGCGCGGTGGAAGGCGATCGTGTCGGGATCGTCCTGGGTACGGCGGCGGTCGAGCACCGGCGTCAGGTCGGCGCCGCCGCCGAACCAGTGGCGGGTGGTCACGACCATGCGTGTGTTCATATGCACGGCCGGAACGTTGGGGTTCCTGGGGTGCGCGATCAGCGAAACGCCGCTCGCCCAGAAGCGCGGATCCTCGTCGGCGCCCGGGATCTGCTTGCGGAATTCGGGAGAGAATTCGCCGTGGACGGTCGAGGTATGCACGCCGACCTTCTCGAAGACGCGGCCGCGCATCATCGACATGGTGCCGCCGCCACCTTTGCCGTCGTCGCGCTCCCACGGCGTCTGCTCGAAATGCCCGGGCGACCATGCCGATTGCGGTCCAGTGAGTTCCTGCTCGATCTGCTCGAAGGCGGCGCAGATGCGCTCGCGCAGCGCTTCGAACCAGAGGCGGGCCTTCATCTTCTTCTGCTCGATGTCGTCAGGCAGGCCCACCGCAATGTCGGGTCGTTCCAATTCCGTCTCCAGTCCAGGCTGCTTGCCCGGCAAATGACTCGTTTTTTCTGCGCGCGATCCCTAATCTCTTAAGGGCAAGGGTCAAGTCCTGTCTGACCAAGGTGCAAGGAGTTTGCTCGTGCGCACCCCGGCAAGACCGCCGCTGGATGGCTTGAAGAAGAGGCTGGAGCGCTCACGGGCCGAGCGCGAAAGAGAGCCGCGCGACGGATTTTTGCGCGAGACTTTCGTGCTGCCGCGGCCGGCCGCGCGCCTCAAAGCCAAGGAATGGTTCGAGCGCTTTCCCAAGCAGGCCTATTGGACCGAGATCGAAAGCTGGTTCGAGCGCCCGGGCGACGTCATCGAATTCACCATGCGACGGCTGCCGGCGGCAGATTGAAAAATCCTCAGGGCACCAGTAGCCGTCTCGCTCCAGTTCCCTCTCTGGCCAGTCGGTCCTCCTTGTTCCGAAGCGGGCATTTGTCGATCGACATGCAACCGCAGCCGATGCAGTCGGTCAGGCCGTCGCGCAGCTTCTTCAATTGGGCGATCTTATGATCGAGGCCGTCGCGCCAAGCCGTTGAAAGCAGATTCCAATCCTCGCGCGTCGGGGTGCGGCCCTCGGGCAGGGATTGGAATGCCGCGGCGATTTCGGCGAGCGAGATGCCGACCTCCTGGGCGACGCGGATGATCGCCACCCGTCGCAGCACGTCGCGGCCGTAGCGCCGTTGGTTACCCGCGGTGCGATGGCTGCGGATCAGCCCGCGCGCTTCGTAAAAATGGAGCGCCGAGACCGCGACGCCACTGCGCATCGCCACCTGACCGACCGTCAATTCCTTCACCGGAGCCATCTCGCACTTTCCGCTTGACCTCAAGTTAGGTTGAGCTTGTAGCGAGGAAAGCCTGACAAGGCAAATTGAGGAGAAGGCGATGTGCGCCTGGGTGAGACTGACGCCGCAAGTGGGAGGCGTTCGCGACGACGAGCAGGGCTTGAGCAGCCTATCCGAGCTGGCGGACCGCTTCGCCCGCGACCATCGCGACGGACAGTGCGACATTGATGCTGCGGGCGCCCGGCCGCATCGGAATGGTCAGTCGCGCATCCGCTGCCTGATGAACCTCTTCCGGCACGCCGGCGGATTCGCGGCCGAACAGAAGCACGTCGCCGGCGGCGAAAGCAAACTGCGTGTAGGCGGTCTCGGCCTTGGTGGTGAGCAGCACAAGGCGCCGCGCGTTCGTTCGGCGCCATTCCTCGAAGGCGTGCCAGTCGGCATGGCGGGTAAGCGCCGCCATTTCGAGATAGTCCATGCCGGCGCGTTTCAGCGCCCGATCGGAGAGCGGGAAACCGGCCGGCTCGATGATGTCGACGCCAAGATCAAGGCAGGCGGCGAAGCGCAGGATCGTCCCGGTATTGCCGGCGATATCCGGTTGGTAGAGCCCGATGCGGAGACGGTCGTTCATTTCCGCATCCTTCTAATAAGTGGCAGAACGGCCACAGGCGGCTCCGGCTTTTGGCGATTTCTAGACTGGCGGGTGGCCATTTTCTGCGAAGTCGAGTATACGCCCATCATCGTCAACCCGAACCGAAGGAGAGGGACCACATGATGACCATGCACTTCCAGCCCTTCTCCGGGCAGCTCCTCTTTGGGGCCCACGTATGCCCAACGGCGGTTTCGGTACGACGATTCTTCTGACACTTTAAGACCTCATCGCACCGATTCCCGCCGAACCAGTTTTCGGCCTTCGAAGGAATCTTGCGATGTTTCTCAAACTGCCAAAGCGGCGCCGCGCCCCGCCTGAACGTGTCGACACCGACGCTGGCCGTCATGTCGGGACTGACGCTTGCCGTCATGTCCTGACTGCGTCGCGTCCCTCCGGCCGAATGCCGGAGGTCGAGCTCGCATCACCCTTTTTAACGCATTTGCACATGGAGGACGGACCGATGTTCGATCCCTTTAAAATACTGGGTTCAAGAAGCTTGCATGAGCGCAAGGTGGCGACCTGGGCGCTGCTGATCGGCGAGACTTACTCGTCGGCGGTGCACGCCGAGACGCGCCGGCGTCCGCATCGCGGCATGCTGCCGGACGTCGACTTCTCGCGCGCGGTGCCCGATCCCGGTCGACCCTCGCTGGTGCGCCGGATCATCCGCATGGTCCGACCGGGCAAAACCAGGGCTGGCGACAGCTTGTCGTCAGGATCCTCTGGCAAGCCTGTCGGCGAAAAGCCCGCGACACCCTATATTGCGCGAAGCAGGGCCGGCGATACGGACAATTCCGTATCGCCGGCCCGCGGCGCCGTGCGGCCGAACGGCCTTACCAATCAACCCCGCGCCGCGTGAGCGCACAAATCGTCGAGTGCCTCGAATGTTCCGCTGGTTTGAGAAGAGGCTCGATCCGTTTCCCGCCGCGGAGCCGGTCGAGCCGCCGAAGACGCTGGTCGCCTTCTGCGTGCATTACACGCGCGGGGCCTGGCCCTATATCCTCGTCGATGCCGTGCTTGTGGCAGCGATAGCCCTTGCCGAAGCGTGGATGTTCGGTTTCATGGGCCGCATCGTCGACTGGCTGTCGGCGCAGAACCGCGAAACCTTCTTGAGACGGAGCGCTGGAAACTCGCCGGCATGGCCTTCATCGTGCTGTTCGCGCTGCCGGGCACGGTATGGCTGCATTCGCTGCTCAACCAGCAGACGCTGATGGGCAATTATCCCATGCGCATCCGCTGGCAGGTGCATCGCTACCTGCTCAAGCAGTCGATGGCCTTCTACCAGGACGAGTTTGCCGGCCGTATCGCCACCAAGCTGATGCAGACCGCTCTTGCCGTGCGCGAATGCGTCATCAAGCTGATCGATGTCCTAAACTATGTCGTCGTCTACTTCCTCAGCATGCTGTTCATCGTCGGCTCGGCAGACTTGCGACTGGCTGTGCCCTTGGGTGTATGGCTGGTCGGCTATATCGGGCTCTTGCGCTTTTTCATCCCGAAGCTCGGCAAGGTCGGCGAGGAGCAGGCCAATGCGCGCTCGACCATGACCGGCCGCGTCGTCGACAGCTACACCAACATCCAGACGGTGAAGCTGTTTTCGCATGCCCGCCGCGAGGCAACTTTCGCCAGGGAGGGCATGGCGAGCTTCCTCGATACGGTCTACCGCTCGATGCGGCTGGTGACGCAGTTATACGGGATGCTCTACATCCTGAATTCGCTGCTTCTGTTTTCCGTGACGGCGATCTCGCTGTGGCTATGGCTGGGCGAGGCGGTGACGATCGGCGCAGTCGCCGTGGTTATCGGCCTGGTGCTCAGGATGTGGGGCATGTCGCAGTGGATCATGTGGGAGATGTCGAGCCTGTTCGAGAATATCGGCACGGTGCAAGACGGCATCCAGTCGATCTCGCTGCCGCGGCTGGTCGAGGACCGCCCGGGCGCCAGCGACATCGCCGTCAGTCAGGGCGAGATCCGTTTCGAGGAGATCCGCTTCCACTACGGCAAGCAGAAGGGCGTCATCGAGAACCTGTCGCTCACTGTGAAACCCGGCGAGAAGGTCGGCATCGTCGGCCGCTCCGGCGCCGGCAAGTCGACGCTGGTCAACCTGCTGCTGCGTTTTTACGACCTGGAAAGCGGCAGGGTCCTCATCGATGGCCAGGAGATCGCCGGGGTAACGCAGGATTCGTTGCGCGCGCAGATCGGGATGGTGACGCAGGACACCTCACTGCTGCATCGGTCGGTGCGGGAGAATATCCTCTACGGGCGCCCTGACGCCACCGACGAGATGCTGATCGAGGCGGCCCGGCGGGCGGAGGCGCTCGATTTCATCGGCGCGCTTTCGTACCATAACGGCCGCAAGGGATTCGATGCACATGTCGGCGACCGCGGCGTCAAATTGTCCGGCGGTCAGCGGCAGCGCATCGCCATTGCCCGCGTCATGCTGAAGGACGCACCGATCCTCATCCTCGACGAGGCGACGTCGGCGCTCGATTCGGAAGCCGAGGCTGCGATCCAGGAGAACCTCTACAAGCTGATGCAAGGCAAGACCGTGATCGCCATCGCGCATCGGCTGTCGACCATCGCTGCGATGGACAGGCTCGTCGTCATGGACAAGGGGCGCATCATCGAGGAAGGCTCGCACGAAGAGCTTGTCACCAAGGGCGGCCTTTATGCCCAGCTCTGGCAGCGCCAGTCGGGTGGGTTCCTCCTCGATGATGCGCCAACTGAGTCAGATGCCAAAGGGTCTCACTCCGAGATGGCGGCGGAGTAACGCGATCGCGATTGGCAACAAGGTTACGGCAATTGCGGGGAATCGCTCCCGGGCGTAACCGCGACCTGTCAGAGGCCTGCCGGCGACCGGCGGGGTTCCGGCATCTACGAGAGAAAAATGTTCGACCGCATCTTCACCTGGTTCGAAAGCCACTATTCGCCGGTGGCGCTGGCCGAAGACAGGCAGCCGCCAATGGGACTTTGGCGGTTCTACTGGTATTTCATAAGACAGTTTCGCGCCGCCTATTGGCTGCGCATGATCATCGTTGCCGTCGCGGCAATAGTGGACGCGATGCTGCCGATTTTCGTCGGCCTGATCGTGGGCCTGCTCTCCAACACCAGGCCGGGCGATTTCTTCGCCGCGCATGGGCCGCTGCTCGTCATGATGGCGATCGTCGTGCTGCTGCGTCCGCTGTCCATGGTTATCGACGCGCTCATCCGCAACCACGCCATCGCACCGAACCTCATCGACCTCATCCGCTGGCAAAGCCATTGGCATGTCGTGCGTCAGGACTGGTCATTCTTCCAGAACGACTTCGCCGGCCGCATCGGAACGAAGGTCATGCAAAGCGGCGACTCGGTGGAGATGAGCGTCAATCTCACCGTCGATGCCGTCTGGTACGCGCTGGTCTTCGTCGCGGTCGCCATTGTTGTGCTGGCGCGGCTCGACCCGCTTCTTCTGGCTGTGGTGGCGGCCTGGCTGGTGTTCTATTGCATGATCTTCTGGTTTGCGATGCCGAGGATCACCCAGCGCTCGTCCCAACTGTCGGAGCGGTGGTCGCAGGTGAGCGGCCGCATGGTCGACAGCTACACGAACATCCTGACGCTCAAGACATTCTCGACCGGCGAGCACGAAGACAAATATGTCTCGCAAGCCGTCGTCGAGCACGCCGACACGTTTTACCAGCTGATGCGCGTTTTCACACTGATGTGGTCGGCCCTGTTCGTCCTCAACGCTGCGCTGCTTATCACCATAAGCTGGCTGGCGCTGGCCGGCTGGAACACCGGCGCCATGACCACGGCGGCCGTGGCGACGGCGATACCGTTCGCGCTGCAGATCGCCAACATCTCCGGCAGGATCCTCGATGTCGGCGCCAACGTCTTCCGGCAGATCGGCGTCGCCAGCAATTCGATGACGACGATCGCGCGCCCCATCACAATGCAGGACCAGCCGGACGCGCCGGCCCTCGTGGTCAAAGCCGGCGGCATCGAGTTCGAGCAGGTGAACTTCAACTATTGGCGCAAGGACGGCAAAGGCGGCGTCATCGACAATCTGTCGCTGAAGATCGCGCCGGGCGAGCGGGTGGGCCTGATCGGCCGTTCCGGGGCCGGCAAGTCGACGCTGGTCAATCTCGTCCTGCGGCTGTTCGACGTGCAGGACGGCAAGGTGCTGATCGACGGACAGGACATCCGCAACGTCTCGCAGGAAAGCGTTCGCGCGGCGATCGGCTTCGTCAATCAGGATACGTCGCTCTTGCATCGATCCGTCCGCGAGAACCTCAAATATGGACGCCAGTCCGCCAGCGACGAGGCGATGTTCAGCGCCGCCAAGGCCGCGCAGATCGACGATGTGATCGCGGGACTGACCGATCCGCATGGACAAAGCGGCTATGAGGCGCTCGTCGGCGAGCGCGGCGTGAAGCTGTCCGGCGGCCAGCGGCAACGCATCGCCATTGCCCGCGTTATGCTGAAGGACGCGCCGATCCTCATTCTCGACGAGGCTACGTCTGCGCTCGATTCGGAGGTGGAGGCCGCCATCCAGGAGAACCTCTACAAGCTCATGCAGGGCAAGACGGTCATCGCCATCGCCCACCGTCTGTCGACCATCGCGGCGATGGATCGGCTCGTTGTGATGGACAAGGGCCGCATCGTCGAGGACGGCTCGCATGAAGCGTTGATCGCCAAGGGCGGGCTCTATGCCCAGCTCTGGCGGCGCCAGTCGGGCGGCTTCCTGCTCGAGGAAAAGCAGGCGGCCGACGATCTGCCGACGAAAGGTGAAGCCGCGGAATGATGAAGGCCGTCTATCGCTGGTTCGAAAGCTGGGTCTACCCGTTCCGCGAGCCGACGAACCTTCGTCCACCTGCCAGCGTCGGCGGCTTCCTCTGGCACTATGTCGGGCAAGCGAAGCTCGCCTTCTTTGCCATGCTGATCATCGGCGGCATCGCGCCGCTGGTCGAGGCCGGGCTGTTCTATTTCGTCGGACGGCTGGTCGATATCCTCGACCAGCTTCCCGGCGAACGCAGCTGGCACGCGCTGTGGGCAGCCGCCGGGCCGGAGCTGCTGTTCATGGGCGCGGTGGTGCTGATCATCCGCACGCTGGTGGTCGGCCTTTCGGCGCTGGTCGACGAGCAGACGATCACGCCGGGCTTCTACAGCCTGGTGCGCTGGCAGGCGCACCGGCATGTCTCTCGCCAGTCCTACGCCTTCTTCCAAAACGACTTCGCCGGGCGTATCGCCACCAAGGTCTGGCAGGCGGGGCAGGCCACTGGCGACCTCATGGAAAGCTTCATCGAAGTCGTCTGGTTCATGATCGTCTACACGGTGACGACGCTGGCGCTGGTCGCCGGCCTCGACCTCAGGCTGGCGGCGCTGGTGGTGATCTGGATCGTCGCCTTCGGCTGGCTGGCCAGGCTCCATCTGCCGGCAATCCGCAAGCATGCCGAGGCGACCGCCGAAGCCGGCTCGATGATCACCGGCCGCTTCGTCGATTCCTATTCCAATGTGCAGACGCTGAAGCTGTTCGCGGCCGACGGCGACGACCGCTACATCCGCAACGGCTTCGACATCTATCTCGATGCGCTGCGGCCCTTCACGCGGCGGCTGACCGGTGTGCGCGTGGCGCTGACGACGCTTTCCGGCATCATGATCACGGCGATCGCCGCCTTTGCAGTCTATCTGTGGGTGGAAGGCTCGATCACCGTCGGCGCCGTCGCCTTCACGCTCTCGCTTGTGCTGAGGCTCAATATGCTGCTGGGACGGCTGATGATGCAGCTCAACAGTATCCTCAGGAATCTCGGCGTGCTGGAAAATTCCAAGGCGCTGATCTCGCAGTCGCTCGGCCTGACCGACGCCCCGGATGCCAAGGAGCTGGTGGTTGCGGGTGGCCGCATCGACCTCAAGAACGTCACCTTCCACTACGGGAAAGGGGCAGGGGTCCTCGAGGGCATCGACCTCGTCGTGCGTCCAGGCGAGAAGGTCGGGCTTGTCGGTCCGTCCGGCGCCGGCAAGACGACGCTGGCCAATCTCATCCTGCGCCTTTACGACCTCGAGGGCGGCAGGATCCTGATCGACGGCCAGGATATCGCCCGTGTGACGCAGAATTCGCTGCGCGCCAATATCGGCGTGGTCAGCCAGGACACGGCGCTGTTCCACCGCTCGCTGCGCGACAACATCAAGCTCGGCATGCCGGACGCTACCGACGCCGAGGTGATCGCCGCGGCGCGCAAAGCCGAGGCGCATGACTTCATCATGGGGCTGCGCGACAATCGCGAGCGCCTTGGCTACGAAGCCTATGTCGGCGAGCGCGGCGTCAAGCTCTCCGGCGGCCAGCGCCAGCGTGTGGCGATCGCCCGCCTCTTCCTCAAGGATGCGCCGATCCTCATCCTAGACGAGGCGACCTCGGCACTCGATTCCGACATCGAGGCGGCGATCCAGGAAAACCTGGCAAGGCTGATGGAGAACAAGACCGTCATAGCCATCGCCCACCGGCTTTCCACCATCGCAGCGCTCGACCGGCTGGTCGTGCTCGACGGCGGCCGCATCGTCGAAGAAGGCACGCATGACGAGCTGGTGGCGCTGGACGGTCTTTATGCACGGCTCTGGAAACGGCAGTCCGGCGGCTTCCTCTTCAATGAGGAAAGCGCGCTGGAAGAGACGCGCCCGGCGGAGTAGAAACGCAGCCATGTCGGTCAGAATGCCCAGCAATTTCGGACGGTCAGGAGCGCAGGAAAGCGCTCTCGATCTGCTCGGCCACGAAATACTCGCTGAAAAGGCGGCCGCCCTCGGTCGCGCCGGCCAGCGCGTCGACGAGGCCTTGGCGAAGCTGCGCGAAAATGGGGAAGGCGGGGACCGCAACCGGCTGCTGAAAGAAGCGGCAGAAGCCGTCCACGCCTATTTCATCCAGCGCGAACTCTGCGGGCTGCGCAAGCATGACGCCGTGATCCGCGAATACGACATCCCGCGGGCGGTGCTGGCCAGGCTCGGCGCCAGCTAAGCGCTGACTTCCTTCCGAAAGCGCGCCAGGCGCAAGGCGAGCGCTCCGGGATTCTCATCGGCGACGAAGTGCCCGCTATCGGGGATGATGTCGCCCTCGACATTGGAGAGGCCGGCGGCCTTCAAGCCATTGAGGTAATCGGTGATCTCGCCGGTCTCGGCAGCGCCCCTGAGGCAGAGCACCGGCGTATCGATCGGGCTTGCCGGCGGAACGGCATTGGCCTTGGCGTCCTCGGAAAAGGCGCGGTACCAGCCGAAGCCCGCCTTGAGGCTTTCCGGCCGCGAATAGGCCTTGGCGTAGATGTCTCTTGCTTCGGCCGGGATGGCGGATTTCTCGTTCGAAAGGGTGTCGAAGAAGAAGTCGAAATAGGCGCGCTCGTGACCCCCAACCAGCAGTTCCGGGAGAGCAGGAACCGCGTGAAAGGCGAAATGCCAGAGGTTTGGATTGCGGATGACCTTGTCCCACGGCGCCACGCCCGGAACGACAACATCCATGATCGCAGCGGCGGAGAGGATTTCCGGATGGTTGCGCAAAAGCGCGAAGACGATCTGGCCGCCGACATCATGGCCGGCCACCATGACCTGTCGCAGGCCGCAGGCGTCAATCAAGGCCGCTATCACCCTGGCCAGATGGGCTTTCTCACCGGTTTTGCGCGTGCCTTGCGAGCCGCCTATACCCGGCAGGTCCGGCGCGATCACGCGCTGATCGGTGGCCAGCCGACCGATCACGTTCTCGAAGGCATGGGAACTTTGAGGCCAGCCGTGGAGCAGCACGAGGCCGGGCGCATCCCGTGGCCCGGCTTCGCGGATCGCAATGGTCAGTCCTTCAACCTCGATGCTGGAAGTTTCCATCCGCCCGGCCTTCACCTGTCCGATCGCTCCGACCGACAGAACTAGGCGGGAATCGGTCCGCGGACAGGGCCTGTCTCTCGAATAAGCCGCATCACTCCAGCCATTCGGTGATGAAGCTGCCGTTCTCGTGGATGTCGGTGGTCTCGAGCGGACCGGGGCCGAGATTGGTGAATTTGTGCGGCGTCTCGGCCGGCACGATCAGAATTTGGCCTGCGGTGGCCGTTATCTGCCGATCGCCGACCGTGAACAGGCCGGTGCCGGAACGGATGACGAAGATCTCCGCGTAAGGATGCTTATGCAGACGCGGGCCGCCGCCGATCTCGGGCTGATAATTGAAGATCAGGCAGGAGTTGGAGCCAAATGCGCCGCATTGCAGCTCACCTTGCCAACGGTCGGGAGTGCTCGCCCATTTGTCGCGGTCGATGACATGCGCCATGGCTCGACAATAGACCGGGCCGGCGGTTGCTGTCGAGGCAAGCGGAGTTCCGATTTACCGCTGAAGTTGGCGCTATTTAGCGCTGTTCGGCGGCCCGATCATCAAGCCGTTGCGCGGGCCGCGGCATGTGCCCGCGACAATGTGCCCTTGTGCCTCCACGCGTCTGGACAAAAACGGGCTTCACGCATAAACCGAACCTCCAAATGCCGGAGGAATTCGCTAGCCTGTTCGCCATGCGCTGTCGGGCCGGCGCGATTGAGCGGGGACAAGGCTCGGCCGCCGGCACGGAAAGAGGCGAAAGGATCAGGCACCCGTGAGCGCAACCGACATCCACGATCCCAACCGTCGCGATTTTCTCTACATCGCCACTGGCATGGCCGGCGTGGTCGGCGCCGGGGCCGTCGCCTGGCCGTTCATCGACCAGATGCAGCCGGATGCCTCGACGCTGGCGCTGGCTTCTGTCGAGGTCGATGTCTCCTCGCTGCAGCCCGGCAGCTCGCTGGTCGTCAAGTGGCGCGGCAAGCCGGTCGTGGTGCGCAACCGCACCGACAAGGAAATGAAGGACGGCGCGGCGGTTAGCCTCAACGATCTCAAGGATCCGATCGCCCGCAATGCCAACTTGCCGGCCGATGCGCCGGCGACCGACGCCAACCGGACCACGCCCGGCAAGGAAGCCTGGATGGTCATGGTGCAGGTCTGCACCCATCTCGGCTGCATCCCGCTCGGCCAGGAAGGCGATTTCGGCGGCTGGTTCTGCCCGTGCCACGGCTCGGTGTACGACACCGCCGGCCGCATCCGCAAAGGTCCGGCGCCGGAGAACATGGCGATCCCGGTGTTTAAATTCATTTCCGATACCAAGATCCTTATCGGTTGAGGCAGGGGGATATTTCGATGAGCGAGGGACACTCCACCTACACACCGAAGACGGGCCTCGGACGCTGGTTCGACGCCCGTATGCCGCTTCCCCGGCTTGTCTATGACAGCTTCATTGCCTATCCGGTGCCGCGCAACCTCAACTACATGTGGACGTTCGGCGGCATCCTGTCGATCATGCTGGTATCGCAGATCCTCACCGGCATCGTGCTGGCCATGCACTACACGTCCGACACCACACTCGCCTTCGATTCGGTCGAGAAGATCATGCGCGACGTGAATTCGGGATGGCTGTTGCGCTATCTCCATTCCAACGGCGCCTCGTTCTTCTTCGTGGCCGTCTACATCCACATCTTCCGCGGGCTGTTCTACGGCTCCTACAAGGCGCCGCGCGAGCTGCTCTGGATCCTCGGCTGCATCATCTACCTCCTGATGATGGCGACCGGCTTCATGGGCTATGTGCTGCCATGGGGACAAATGAGCTTCTGGGGCGCCACCGTCATCACCGGCTTCTTCAGCGCAATCCCGCTGGTCGGCAACTGGATCCAGGAACTGCTGCTCGGCGGCTTCGCCGTCGACAATCCGACGCTGAACCGCTTCTTCGCCCTGCATTACCTGTTGCCGTTCATGATCGCCGGCGTCGTCGTGCTGCACGTCTGGGCGCTGCATGTCGTCGGCCAGTCGAACCCGACCGGCATCGAGGTCAAGTCGAAGACCGACACCGTCGCCTTCACGCCCTATGCGACCATCAAGGACGCGTTCGGCATGATCGTGTTCCTGTTCTTCTTCGCCTATTTCGTCTTCTACCTGCCGAACTACCTCGGCCATCCGGACAACTACACGGTCGCCAATCCGCTGAAGACGCCGGCCCACATCGTTCCGGAATGGTACTTCCTGCCGTTCTACGCGATCCTGCGCGCCATCACCTTCAACATCGGGCCGATCAACTCCAAGCTCGGCGGCGTGCTGTGCATGTTCGGCGCCATCGCCATGCTGTTCCTGGTGCCGTGGCTCGACACCTCCAAGGTGCGCTCGGCGGTCTACCGGCCCTGGTACAAACTGTTCTTCTGGCTGTTCGTGGCCGACGCCATCCTGCTCGGGTGGCTGGGCTCGCAGCCGGCGGAAGGCTCTTACGTGTTCATGGCGCAGATGGCGACGCTGTTCTACTTCGCCTTCTTCCTGGTCGTCATGCCGGTGCTCGGCCTGATCGAGACACCGCGGCGGCTGCCGAACTCGATCACCGAGGCGGTGCTGGAAAAGAAGAACAAGGGAGCCGGCGGGCATCCGGCAGGCGCGGTCAGCGCGCCGGAAACCAAGGGCTGAGAATCTGAGGGGATTTGGCATGAAGAAGATTCTCACCTCGCTGGCGCTGCTTGGCCTGGTGGTCGCGGGCACCGCTGCCATCGCAGCCGAAGAGGAACACAACGCGGCGGCCCCGACGCATTTCCCGATCAACGAACCGAAGGAAATGAGCTGGAGCTTCGCCGGGCCGTTCGGCACCTACGACAAGGCCCAGCTGCAGCGCGGCCTGAAGGTCTACAAGGAAGTCTGCTCGGCCTGCCACTCGATGAACCTGGTGGCGTTCCGCACGCTGGAGGGCCTCGGCTATTCGGAAGCGCAGGTCAAGACGCTTGCCGCCGAGTACACCATCCATGACGGCCCGAACGATGCCGGCGACATGTTCGACCGCCCGGGCAAGCCGTCGGATCACTTCCCGTCGCCGTTCCCGAACGAACAGGCTGCCGCGTCCGCCAATGGCGGCGCCGCTCCGCCCGACATGTCGCTGCTCGCCAAGGCGCGCGGCGTCGAGCGCGGCTTTCCGCGTTTCATCTTCGACATTTTCACCCAGTATGCTCAGGGCGGCCCGGACTACATCCACTCGCTGCTCACCGGCTACGACCAGACGCCGCCGGCCGGCATGGTGATCCCCGAAGGCACGCACTACAATCCATACTTCCTGTCCGGCGTGTCGCTGAAGATGCCGAAGCCGCTTTCGGACGGCCAGGTGACCTATGACGACGGCTCGCCGCAGACGGTCGACCAGTATTCGCGCGACGTGTCGGCGTTCCTGATGTGGGCCGCCGAGCCGCATCTCGAAGAGCGCAAGAAGACCGGCTTCCGCGTCCTGGTGTTCCTGCTGCTGTTCGGCGCGCTGGTCTACCTGACCAAGCGCAAGGTGTGGGCCGAAGTGGCGCACTGAGCCGCGATCGGTCCGACACTTTCGAGGGGCGCCGCAAAGGCGCCCTCAGACTGCTGACGAACCCCGTCGATTTTCGGCGGGGTTTTGTTTTGCAGATTGATTGCGCTTGGGAAATTGGTGGCGGGAGCGGATGTCAGGAGGCCGCCGACGCAGATTTGGCCTCAGGCGAGGACCGGTTTGGGCTTTGGCCAGAGGCTGATTGCGATCTTTTTCATGTTCTGGGCGGCGGCTGCGATCAGGCACTGGCAGGCGACGCGGGTTCGCCCTCGGAAGCGGGCGTAGCGATGGCCGAACAGCTGCTTGGCATCGGCGAAGGATCGCTCGACCGTCTCCTTGCGACGCCGGTAGATGGCCTTGCCCCAAGCCGTGAGCCGGTTGGCATCGACGCGCTCGCGTTGATCCTGCCAGACATGGCGTGTGATGGTGCGCTCGGCCTTGGCGTTTGAGGTGCAGGAGGCCAGCAGCGGACAGTCGCGGCAGATGGCCGGATCGCTTCTGTAATGACGATACCCGCCGCGATCGGTGCTGGCGTAGGTGAGCAACTGGCCCTGCGGACAACGATAGCCGTCCCGATCCGGTTCATGGACGAAGGCGCTCTTCCTCATCTTGCCGGGCCTTGGCGGGGTCGGGTTGCGATAGCCGATGACGCCCCGGATGTTCCTGTCCTCCAGCCCCTTGGCGATGCCTGGCGTGGCATAGCCGGCATCCAGCCCCGCCGCCGCCACAACGAAGCCGAAGCGCTCCACCTGGCGGTCGAGCCGGCCAAGATAGACGATCGAGTCATGCATGTTGGCCGGCGTGGCGAAGGTATCGGTGATGATGCCGCAACGACCGTCCACCGTGCGGTGATCGAGATAGAAGAAGCCCTTCGGCTTGCCCTCGCGCACCATGTAGCCGGCCTCCGGATCGGCGCGCGAGACCTTGGTCTGCTTGACCGGCGGCTTGCGCTCTTTCTGCTTCAGCGGCTTCTGACCGTGCAGCGCCCGTTCCGTCTCGATGGCGCGGTCGAGCTCGCCCCAGTAGTCGGCACGCGACTTGGCGACCATGGCAAGGTCGTATTTGCCCTTGTTGGCGTTGGCCTTCAGGTGCGTGCTGTCGGTATACAGCACCGTCCCGTCCACCAGCCCCGCAAGGATCGCCTGCTCCACGATGCGGTCGAAGATCGCCTGCGCGATCGTCTCGTCCTGGTAGCGCCGACGACGGTTCTGCGACAGCGTCGAGGCGTCGAACACCTTGTCGGTCAGCTTCAGCCGCAGGAACCAGCGGTAGGCGACATTGACCTCGATCTCGCGCACCAATTGCCGCTCCGAGCGCACTCCGAACAGGTAGCCGATGAACAGCGCCTTGAACATCAAGGTCGGGTCCAGCGGCGGGCGGCCATTGTCGGCGCAGTACAATGGCGCCGTCAGACCGTGGATGAACGAGAAGTCGATCGATCGATCGATCTTGCGCAACAGATGATCGGCCGGAACCAGCTGATCCAACGTCACCATCTCAAGCGCGGTCTGTTCAGGGGCGGGTCGCTTCAACATGACCCAGTGAATCAAAAACCCCCGGCAAACGCCAGGGGTTTGTCAGCAGTCTGGGGGCGCCGCAAAGGCGCCCTTTTCAATTTCGGGACCGCTTTGATCCGGCCGTGTCACATGGCTGTCATTGCGCATCGCGATCCTGCGTTGGCTCACCTCAAAGGATCGTCCTCATGAAAAGATTTGCGCCGCTTGCAGCCGTGGTGCTGCTTCTTGTCGCCTCCTCGGCAGTCCGCGCCGAGGACGCCCAGCCCTTCGTCACCAACAAGGACATCGACCTGACGATGATCCTGCCGCCGCCGCCGGCCAATGATTCGGCCGAGACCAAGGCAGAACTCGGCGAGGTGCTGACCCTGCAAGTGACGCGCACGCCCGAAATGGAAAAGCGCGCTATCGCCGATGCCGAAGAGGATGTCTGGCGCTTCGCCGATGTCATGGGACCGAAATTCAGCAAGGAGACGCTGCCGAAGTTCAGCGCCTTCTTCGACCGCGTGGTGGCGACCGAAGGCGCGGTCGTCGATCCGGCCAAGGACGTCTGGAAGCGGCCGCGTCCGCATCAGCTCAGTGATCTGGTCAAACCCGCGGTGAGCTGTCGAATTCCGGTTCCTGGCCGTCGGGCCATGCGACGGTCGGCACCATGATGGGCATCATCCTGTCCGACATGGTGCCGGAGAAGCGGGCCGAGATCATGGCCCGCGCGGCCGAATATGCCCATAACCGCGTGGTCGGCGGCATCCATTATCCGTCGGATGTCGAGATGGGCAAGATTTCCGGCAGCGCGATCGCCGCGGTCCTGCTCAGCCGGCCCGATTTCAAGACCGAGTTCAAGGTGGCGCGATCCGAGCTGCGGTCCGACCTCGGCATGTGAGCCGTCCGTCGCCGACGTTTCTGCAAGGGCGCCAGCGGGCGCCCTTTTCGCTTGCGGCGCCGACAC
This sequence comes from Mesorhizobium sp. M1A.F.Ca.IN.022.06.1.1, assembly GCF_003952605.1. Lineage (NCBI taxonomy): Bacteria > Pseudomonadati > Pseudomonadota > Alphaproteobacteria > Hyphomicrobiales > Phyllobacteriaceae > Mesorhizobium > Mesorhizobium sp. M1A.F.Ca.IN.022.06.1.1. The sequence goes on from NZ_CP034455.1 coordinate 4,503,748, forward strand.
GGGAGCAAGGCAGGCGATGCCGATCCTTTGCCGGACGCGCTTGTCTCCCGGGCTCCATCGCGGTAGCCGTTGTTGGTTGCGTTGCGCCGGGCGCGTCGACGCCGTTATACCCGACAGCCGGACACGCGGAGCTCGTCTCATGAAACCCTCGCTCGAAGACACGCTGCTTGCGGCCATCCGCACCATTCCGGATTACCCCAAACCCGGCATCCTGTTTCGCGATATCACCACGCTGCTCGGCGACGCTCGCGCCTTTCGCCGGGCAATCGACGAGCTTGTGCATCCTTACGCCGGGCTGAAGATCGACAAGATCGCCGGCATCGAGGCGCGCGGCTTCATCCTGGGCGGCGCAGTGGCGCATCAGCTTTCGGCGGGTTTCGTCCCGATCCGCAAGAAGGGCAAGCTGCCTTACGAGACCGTGCGCGTCGCCTACAGCCTCGAATACGGTCTGGACGAGATGGAGATGCACAAGGACGGCGTCTCGCAAGGCGAGAAGGTGATCCTGGTCGACGATCTGATCGCCACCGGCGGCACGGCGGAGGCGGCCGTCAAGCTGCTCAGGCAGATCGGCGCCGACATCGTTGCCGCCTGCTTCGTCATCGACCTGCCGGATCTCGGCGGGCGCCAGAAACTGGAAGCTCTCGGCGTGCCGGTAAGGACGCTGATCGGCTTCGAGGGGCATTGATCAGTGTTGAATGGTGAATAGTGAGTCGTGAATAGGGAATGGTTCACTAGTCACCATTCACTATTCACCATTCGCTACTCCACCTTGACCAGCACCGCGCTGTCGAACTCGATAACCTTATCGCCGCTGGAGTCGAAACCTTCGGAACGCAGCGTGAGCAGGCTCCAGCCGGGGCGGCCGGCAAGGGGTCGATGGGCAAGCGCTGTGCGGGTGAAGGTCACGGTTTCGCCGGCATAGACCGGCTTCAGCCATTTGAGGTTGCGAAACCCGGGCGAGGGGCCGAATTCGGGCTGCGGGCCGGGACCGGTCCAACGCACGCCCTCGGTCTCCATGCGCTTTTCGAGGTTGTATTTCATCCAGGTGGCGGCGGTGTGCCAGCCGGAGGCGCAGAGACCGCCAAGCATGCTCTCCTTCGCCGCCTCCTCGTCGACATGGAAGATTTGCGGATCGTATTTCCTGGCGAACGCCTTGATCTCGTCGGCCTCGAATTTGTGCGCGCCGAGGGTGACGGTTTGGCCGATGAGGAAATACTCGTCCAGGGTCACGCGACGGCCCCGCGGGTCAGAAACATGCCGGTGTTCTCAAGCTCGAAGACGCATTCGCCGCGCTGGTTGAACAGTTCGCTGCGCATGCTGACGAGGCCGATCTGCGGCCGCGACTTGGACTGGCGCTTGGAAAGCACGGTGACCTTGCCGGTGAGACGGTCACCGGCCAGAACCGGCTTCTTCCATTTGACGTGCTCGATGCCGGGTGAGCCTTGCGAGGTCGAATCGAGCAGGAAGGCATCGCACAGCATGCGCATGAACATCGCGCAAGTGTGCCAGCCCGAAGCCGAAAGGCCGCCCAGGATGCTGGCCTTGCCGGCCGCCTCGTCGAGATGCATCGGCTGGGCATCAAATTCGCTGGCAAACTCGATGATCTCGGCGGCGCTCACATTCTTGCTGCCGAGGTCGAGCGAGGCGCCCTCGACGAAATCCTCATAGGCCCAGGTCTTTCCGGTCATGTCGGCAATCCGGTTGACGAACGCGTGATCCCGAAGGTCGGGCATCCCGGATGGAGGCCCGAGCCAATTTGGTCAAGTCCTTTCTGGTGAGCCAGCCAGGCACTCAGGTGTTGAACTTGAACAGCATGATGTCGCCGTCCTGGACGACATACTCCTTGCCTTCGTCGCGCGCCTTGCCGGCTTCCTTGGCCGCCACTTCGCCGCCGAGCGTGACGAAGTCGTTGTAGGAGATCGTCTGGGCGCGGATGAAACCACGTTCGAAGTCGGTGTGAATGACGCCGGCAGCTTGCGGTGCCTTATCGCCCTTGTGGATCGTCCACGCGCGCGTCTCCTTCGGCCCGACGGTGAAATAGGTGATCAGATGCAAGAGTTCGTAGCCGGCGCGGATCACCTTGTTGAGGCCCGGCTCGTCAAGGCCGAGCGAGGCGAGGAACTCCATTTCCTCCTCGTCGGAAAGCTGGGCAACTTCCGCCTCGATCGCCGCCGAGATCACCACCGTGCCGGCGCCCTGCGCGGTGGCCATCTTCTCCACCGCCTTTGTATGCTCGTTTCCCGTGGCAGCGTCCGCCTCAGCGACGTTGCAGACATAGAGCACGGGATGCGATGTGAGCAGGTTCAGGCCCTGCAGGATGCGCAGATCCTCCGCCGCGATGCCATTGAGCAGGACGCGGGTCGGGCGACCTGCCTGCAGCAGTTCGAGCGCCGCCTCCATCATCGGCAGAACGGTCATTGCTTCCTTGTCCTTGCCGGCGGCGCGCTTGCGGACCTGCACGATGCGGCGCTCCAGGCTTTCGAGATCGGCGAGCATCAGCTCGGTCTCGACGGTCTCGGCGTCGGCGACCGGATCGATGCGGCCCTCGACATGGGTGATGTCGTCATCCTCGAAGCAGCGCAGCACATGCACGATGGCGTCGACCTCGCGGATGTTGGCGAGGAACTGGTTGCCCAGACCTTCGCCCTTGGAGGCGCCGCGCACCAGTCCGGCAATGTCGACGAAGGAGATGCGGGTCGGGATGATCTCCTTCGACTTGCCGATCGCGGCGATCTTCTGCAGCCGCGGGTCCGGAACCGCCACCTCGCCGGTGTTCGGCTCGATGGTGCAGAAAGGATAGTTGGCGGCCTGCGCGGCAGCCGTCCTGGTCAACGCGTTGAACAGCGTCGACTTGCCGACGTTGGGCAAGCCAACGATGCCACATTTGAAACCCATGTTCGTCCGGTCCTATCGGGAATTCGAGATTTGGTGAGGGCTATGGGCGAAAGCGCGGACGATCGTCAAGCCCTTGGCATGATCGTTTCGACGCTCAGTCTTTTCCGAACAGCTTCTTCAGCATCGCGGCCATCGGCCCGCTCTCGGGAACCTTCGCCGGCGGCTGCTGCGGGCGGGCCTGGCGGATATGGCTCTGCTGTTTTGGCGCCTTGGGCGGAGGCCGATCGTCATCGCCGGTCGGCACGAGCTTCTCGCGCAGCGCCAGGGTGATGCGGTTCATGAAGGAGTTGTCGTCGCCCTTGGCCAGCAGTGCGGCGTCGTCGGCGATCGCGTCGAGCAACACGTCGAGCCATTCACGGTCGGCCTTGGCGAAATCGCCGAGCACATGGCCGTGCACCATCTCTTTGACGCCGGGATGGCCGACGCCGATGCGCACCCGGCGATAGGCATTGCCGACATGCTGGTCGAGCGATCGGATGCCGTTGTGGCCGCCGGAACCGCCGCCGACCTTGACCCTGAGCTTGCCGGAGGCAAGGTCGATCTCGTCGTAGAAGACGGTGAGGGCGGCGGCATCGAGTTTGTAGAAGCGCAACGCCTCGCCGACCGACTGGCCGGATAAATTCATGAAGGTCTGCGGCTTGATCAAAAGGATCTTCTCGCCGCCCAGGGCGCCCTCGGCGATCAGGCCCTGGAACTTCTTCGACCAGGGCGAAAAGGAATGGCGGCGGGCTATCGCGTCCGCCGCCATGAAGCCGACATTGTGCCGGTTGTTCTGATATTTCGCGCCCGGATTGCCGAGGCCTGCAAAGACAAGCATCGTCGTCTCCTGGCGCCGAGAGAATTACTTCTCTTCGGCCTCAGCGGCCTCAGCTTCCGGCGCCGCCGCTTCGGCAGTCTCCTCCGTCTCCGGCTTCATTGCCGCGGAGCCGGCGATGGTCGCGATGGTGAAGTCGCGATCGGAGATCACCGGCTTGACGCCGGCCGGCAGGGCAACCGCCGAAATGTGAATCGAGTCGCCGATTTCGGTGCCGGCGAGATCGACGGTGATGAATTCCGGGATCGCGTTGGCAGGGCAGTGGAACTCGACTTCGTGACGAACGATGTTGAGCACGCCGCCGCGCTTGATGCCGGGCGACTTGTCCTCATTGATGAAGTGGACGGGCACGTCGACATTGACCTCGGTGTCCTTGCCGATGCGCAGGAAGTCGACATGGACCGGGAAGTCCTTGACCGGATCGAGCTGAAAATCCTTCGGCAGGACCTGGATCTTCTTGCCGTCGACATCGATCGTAGCGATCGTGGTCAGAAACCCGCCGCCGTGGATCTTGTAGAAGATGTCCTTGTAGTTGAGGGCGATCGCCAGGGGGGGCTGCTTGTCGCCGTAAATAACTGCAGGCACTTTGCCGTTGCGGCGAACTGCACGGGCGGACCCCTTACCGACCTGTTCGCGCGCTTCGGCCTTGAGCTCGTAAGCCTCGTGGCTCATGGCATTTCCTTTCGCGTGTTATGGAGCGTTCGCGGCGGGCAAGCCCATCCGTAAACGTCGAAAGCCGTCGCGGCCTTGCATGGTCGATCCAACGCTTTTGGCTGTCCAAACGCTTCGGGGATCATGCAGGCCTGGCCGGCCTTCCTCCGCGTTGCCTCCAAGGGTGTCTACGCGGGTGGCGGCTCTATAGCGGAAGGCGGGCAGGGGCGCAAGCCGTTGGACCGCAAGGTGTCGTAAGCACATGAGTTGTCCAGATTAGGTAGCACGAGTTGTCCGGTTTTATCGGCAGTCGGATGGAGGCTGCGCGATGATATCCGGTCGGGGAGGCATAGCCGACGCGTTGCTCCGCTGCAAAGTCGGATCTGGCGAGTTGCGCCGGGTCCCGCCCGCATGCGTCATGTAGCATCGGGCCGGTTTCAAACGTCCTTGGCAGGCAATCGAAGGACCGGAGATCGACATGAAACTACTGTTCAGCCGCAATCCCAATCCTCGCCTCGCGGTCGCGGCAGCGCGCTACCTGAAGGCCGATGTCGCCTTCGAATTCGCCTCGCCCATGGCGCCGGGGCAGGCCGAGCGCTACCGCGCGCTTAACCCCAATTTGACCTTGCCTATCCTGGTCGGCCGGGGATGGAGCCTGTGGGAAGCCGATGCGATCGCATGCCGGCTCTCGCGCGACATGCATTCGGATTTCTGGCGCACCGGCGACGACGAGCCGCAGATGATCCGCTGGCTGAGCTGGGGCAAGGAGAATTTCGTCAGGGCCTGCGACATGGTGCATTTCGAGCGCGGCACGAAACAGCGCTGGGGACTGGGGCCGATCGACAAGGCATTGGTCGAGGAGGGGCTGAGGCAGTTCCACATGACGGCCGCCATCCTTGAAGCCGAGCTTTGCGGGCGCCAATGGCTGGTCGGCAATTCGGTTTGCTATGCCGACTTTCGTATGGCGACCTTTCTCGCGTTCAATGATGCCGCCCAGTTGCCTCTCGACGACTATCCGTCGCTCAGCCGCTGGTATCGGCGGATCGAGCATATCGATGCCTGGCGCGACCCGTTCCAGGGGCTGGATGCGCCGCAACTGCCGCCGGTTAGCAGCGAGGAGCAAGCAAGTATTTTGAACGTTCCGTCTTGAAAGGACCATTGTCGAGGATGCCTGCCAAGCCGCGGGGGAAATGGCTCGCCCCTGCGATGAGACGCGGGCCGTGGCCTGCACTAAGCAGACTTTGTCCGGCGTTTGGAGGTCAGGCAGCATCAGCCGATTGGTCGCCGCTCAACGCATCGCGCAACGCCCGGACTTTTCGCGTGAGAGCATCGATCTCGGCCGAGGTCATGCCTGAACGCTCGACCAGCGTTTCGCCCAGACAGCTGCATTGCGTGAGCAGCGCCCGGCCTGCCGCGGTGAGATCGACCTGCACCTGCCGCTCATCGTCGTGGCTGCGCTGGCGGGTCACCAGACCCGCCTGCTCCATGCGCTTGACGAGCGGGGTGACGGTGCTCGATTCCAGCGCCAGCCGGCGCGCTATGGTGCCGACCGACATGCCATCGGCCTCTCCAAGCGCATTGAGCACGAGATACTGGGGATACGTGATCCCCATCTCGTCGAGCATGGGCTTGTAGGTACGGTTGATCGCCATGCTCGTGGCGTAGAGCGCGAAACAGAGCTGATTGTCCAGGGGCAGAGGCATCGCGCCATGATCCTTTTGTCGATGTCGTGAGGCTCTTTAGCACAAAAAATCGTATCGCGATACATATTATCGTGGACAAGAAGTCATCGTTGCGCTAGACATATCATTATCGCGATATCATTTATCGCGACATCTAAAACGGAGATTGAGATGACTGAAGCTTCACATGCGAAGGCCGGCTCGGGCAGCGGCACGATCACCACCAACGACGGCACGCAGATCTACTACAAGGATTGGGGCACCGGTCAGCCGGTCGTCTTCCACCATGGCTGGCCACTGAGCAGCGACGACTGGGATGCCCAGATGCTGTTCTTCCTCTCCAAGGGCTATCGGGTCATCGCCCATGACCGCCGCGGCCATGGCCGCTCCAGCCAGACTGACACCGGCAATGAGATGGACACCTACGCCGCCGATGTGAGGGCGCTGGTTGCGCATCTCGACCTCAAGAACGCCATCCATGTCGGGCATTCGACCGGCGGTGGCGAAGTGGCGCGCTATGTCGCGCAGTACGGTTCCGGAGGCCGTGTCGCCAAGGCTGTGCTGATCGGCGCGGTGCCGCCGATCATGCTCAAGACCGCTGCCAATCCCGGCGGCTTGCCTATCGAAGTGTTCGACGGCTTTCGCTCGGCGCTGACGACGAACCGCGCCCAGTTCTTCCGCGACCTTCCGGCCGGCCCTTTCTACGGCTTCAACCGTCCAGGCGCGACGGTGTCGGAAGGTGTGGTCGACAATTGGTGGCGGCAGGGCATGATGGGCGGCGCCAAGGCGCATTACGACTGCATCAAGGCGTTCTCGGAAACCGACTTCACCGAGGACCTGAAGAAGATCGACGTGCCGGTGCTAGTCATGCATGGCGACGACGACCAGATCGTGCCGATCGCGGATTCGGCGCTGCTCGCGATCAAGCTGCTCAAGAAGGGCGAGCTCAAAGTCTACAAGGGCCTTCCGCACGGCATGGCGACGACCCATGCGGAGGTCATCAATGCCGACCTCCTGGCTTTCTTCCAGGCCTGAGTCCCAGCGCCAGAAAAGCACCCGCCATCGCGCGGGTGCTTTGCTCTCTGGAGCTCGTCCGGAGTGGCCGGCTCAGGCTTTCCTGGCCTCCTTCATGTTCGGCAGGAACACGGTCAGCAGGCCGAGGAAGGGCAGGTACGAGCAGACGTGGTAGACGAAGTCGATGCCTTTCATGTCGGCGATGACGCCGAGCACGGCCGCAGCGATGCCGCCCATGCCGAAGGCGAAGCCGAAGAAGATGCCGGCGATCATGCCGACGCGGCCGGGAACCAGTTCCTGCGCGAAGACGACGATGTTGGAGAAGGCCGACGACAGGATCAGGCCGATCACAACGGTAAGCACCATCGTCCATTCCAAATTGGCGTAAGGCAGCGCCAGCGTGAAGGGCAGAACGCCGACGATCGAGAACCAGATCATCGCCTTCTGTCCGTAGCGGTCGCCGAACGGGCCGCCGAGCAGGATGCCAAGCGCCGAGGCGCCGAGGAACAGGAAGAGCATGACCTGCGACATCTGCACCGAAACGCCGAACTTATGGATGGCGTAGAAGGTGTAGTAGCTGGACAGCGAGGCGATATAGGCGTTCTTGCTCAACACCAGCAGCGTCAGCACCGCCAATGCCCCCATGACCTTTTTGCGTGGGAAGGGCGAGACGTGAGCCGCCGGCTTGCGGCTGGCCATCGAGGCGCGCAGCCGGCTGTACCAGCCGCCAACCTGCCACAGCACGACGATGCCGATCAGCGAGCCGACGGCGAACCAGGAAATGCTGGTCTGGCCGAAAGGCACGACGATGAAGGCGGCGAGCAGCGGGCCCATCGCCTGGCCGAAATTGCCGCCGACCTGGAACAGCGATTGCGCGAGACCGAAGCGGCCGCCCGAGGCGAAGCGGGCGATGCGCGAGGATTCCGGATGGAAGATCGCCGAGCCGATACCGATCAGCGAGGCGCCGATCAGGAGCAGCCAGTAATGGCCGGCATGCGCAAGCACCACCAGCCCGACCAGTGATGAGGCCATGCCCCAAGGCAAGGAATAGGGCATCGGTCGCTTGTCGGTGATCATGCCGATCACAGGCTGCAGCAGCGAGGCCGTTACCTGGAAAGTGAACGTAAGAAGGCCGATCTGCCAGAAATCGAGACCGTAATTCTCTTTGAGCAGCGGATAGATCGCCGAAAGCAGCGACTGCATGATGTCGTTGACGCAGTGGCAGAAGCTCACCGCAAGAATGACCGTGAAGGCCGTCGCTTGCGCCGAGGCGTGGCTTGCCGGCGCTGGGGTGGCGACGGCGGTGGCGGTCGTATCGGTCAAGGCAATGCTCCGGGTCTTTTTGGCGGCGAACCGCAGCCAGCCAGCTTTATTGGCCGCTTGTCTTATAATCGGCTTGAATGGCGACTTCTTTCGTGGTTTGGTCCAATAGTTTCGCAAGTGGGCCACATCGAATGCCGCATGGCCGGGAAATCTTCAGGGGCGATGCCGCCGAGCTTGGCCGGCTGCATGAAAGCCGCTGGCAGTGGCTGGAGCAGGCGGTCGGGCCGGCGGTCGCGCTGCCGACCGAATATCCCGACGGCTACCACGTGCCGCGGCACCGCCACAGCCGCAGCCAGTTGCTGCATGCGCTTGTCGGCGTCGTGCTGGTGACGACCAGGCACGGCCGCTGGATGGTGCCGCCCGACCATGCGATGTGGATACCGGCCGGCATCGAGCATTCGGTCGAGATGCTGGGCGATGTCTCGATGCGCTCGGTTTATGTGGTGCCGGATGCAATTCCCGGCCTGCCGGAGGGATTACGCGTCGTCGGCATCACCGAGCTGATGCACAGCCTGATCGTGGAATCGGAGAAGCTGCCTCAGGGCGGCGAGCTCGAAGGACGCGCCGGGCTGATCATGGGGCTCTTGCTGCATGAGATACCGAACCTGCCGGAGCGGCCGCTCGGCCTGCCTTTTCCGTCGGATCCGAAGCTCGCGGCGCTCTGCCGGCGCTTTGTCGCGGCGCCCTCGCCACATGCGACGATCGACGAATGGGCGGATGCCGCTGGCATGAGCCGGCGCTCCTTCACACGCGCCTTCCACCGCCAGACCGGGCTGTCGCTCTCCACTTGGCGCCGGCAGGCCTGCCTGTTCGCGGCGCTGCCGAGGCTCGCCGACGGCGAACCCATCACCAGGGTGGCGCTCGATCTTGGCTATGACAGCGTGCCGGCGTTCATCACCATGTTCAGGCGCATGCTCGGCAGCTCGCCTCGCGGCTATATGCGCGGCGCGCGCGAGTCAGGCGAGGGGCCAAAGCGATCAAGCGGCCCGGTTCAAGCCAGCAGCGCCGCGGCTTAGTCGAACAGGCTTGAGACCGATTCTTCTGTCGCCGTGCGCGAGATCGCCTCGCCCATCAGGTCGGCGATCGAGATGACGCGGATGTTGGGCGCGTCGAGCACGGCCTGGCTGGGCTGGATGGAATCGGTGATCACCAGTTCTTGCAGTTTCGAGCCACTGATGCGGGCAACGGCGCCGCCCGAGAGCACGCCATGGGTGATGTAGGCAGTGACGCTGGTCGCGCCGTTGGCGAGCAAGGCATCGGCCGCGTTGCAGAGCGTGCCGCCGGAATCGACGATGTCGTCGATCAAGAGGCAATCCTTGCCGGCGACGGCGCCGATGATATTCATCACCTCGGATTCGCCGGGCCGCTCGCGGCGCTTGTCGACGATGGCGAGCTGCGCATCGAAGCGTTTTGCAAGCGCGCGCGCCCGCACTACGCCGCCGATGTCGGGCGATACGACGACGACATTGCCGAGCTGCTTGTATTTCGCCTTCACGTCGCGGGCCATCACCGGCACCGAGAACAGATTGTCGGTCGGGATGTCGAAGAAGCCCTGGATCTGGCCGGCGTGCAGGTCGAGCGTCAGCACGCGATCGGCGCCGGCGCGGGTGATCATGTTGGCGACGAGCTTGGCCGAAATCGGCGTGCGGCCTGAGGCGCGGCGGTCCTGCCTGGCGTAGCCGAAATAGGGAATGACCGCCGTGATGCGCCTTGCCGAGGAGCGCATGAAGGCGTCCATCATGATGAGCAGCTCCATCAGATGGTCGTTGGTCGGATAGGAGGTCGACTGCAGGATGAAGACATCCTCGCCGCGCACGTTCTCCTGGATCTCGACGAAGATCTCCTGATCGGCGAAGCGCCTGACGCTGGCCTTCCCCAGCGGGATGTTGAGATAGCGAGCGACCGCTTCGGCCAGCACCCTGTTGGAATTGCCCGCAAAAAGCTTCATGCACCGTTCCTGGTGAAGGATGGAGAGACCGGACAGACTCTCATGAGCCTTTATGCCGGGCTTTTAGCGGCCCGCGCCGGTATTGCAAGCCTCGTGATCGGGAATCGTTCGACAAGGCGCAACAAAGGCCGGCTGGATCGCAAGCCGGCAACAGGTTGGTCGATCAACCGGCGCCGCCGCTGCCGAGCCACGCGGTGAACTGGTCGATCGTCTGGTCGGCGATGGCCTGCATGGTCGCCGGCGCTACTGCCGGCCAGCCTTCGCCGCTGCCGACGGAAACCGCTTTCTGCTGCCCATTGATGCGATGCAGGCGGTTGCCCGAAGGATCGTAGATGTCCCAGACATAGATGACTGTGGTCTCCTTGCCTTCGGACATCGTCGAAAAATATCCCTTCAGCACATGCGTCGCCGTCTGGTCGGTGCTGCCGACAAGGGTCACGCCGCGCTGCCTGGCGCGCGTCTGCAATTCCGCCGTCAAGGGTGCTGCGGCCTCCACCGAGGCGCCGACGATCGGCGCTACCTGCAGCCGGGTCTTGGCGATGGCGGCGGCCTGAGCCGGCGTGGCAGGCGTTGAAGCCGCCGCGGTCGCTGTGGGCGCGGGCGCGGTGGTCGTTGTTGGCGATGCGGTGGCCGACGTGCCCTGGGTGGCCGGCAGAGCCTGGGCCGAACCCGCCGGCGGCTTGACGGCAGAAGGATCGAGGACGTCCTTGGCGTTGGTGCAGGCGGCCAGCGCCAGCGCCGCAAGCAATGACACGGTCGTCACCTGCGATCGTCTCATTTGCCCGACAACTCCTTGGTGGCGAACGCCCCCGCGTGAACCAACCATTATGGATTCACTGCACGATCAAGTCGAGATCATGGCGCGAGAGCGGCTTCGGCGCCGATTCCGTGGTAAGATAGGTGCGGCCGAGCGTCATCGCCGTATCGGTTTCCGAATCCATGATGATCATATGCGCGAACAGCGTCATGCTGGGCGCGATCGGCTCCGGATTGCCCTGGTAGAACATCGGCATGTCCATCCAGGACGGCGTGAAGCGGGCGCCGAGCGAATAGCCGCAGGCGTTCAGCCGGTGCTTGGTCAGATTATGCGCCTCGAGCGTGCGGGCATGCGCGTCGAAGACGTCGCCGAAGGAATTGCCCGGCGTCATCGCCTTCTCGACGGCAAGCAGAGCCGCGCGGGCGGCATCGAACAGTTCCTGGTGGCGCTTCGAGATCTTCCCGGTCAAAACGGTGCGCATCATCGCCGCGTGATAGTGATGGAAGACGCCCGCCCATTCGAGCGTCAGCTGGTCGTTCTTGGTGAGCTTGCGGCGGCCGGCCTTGTAGCGGCAGAGCAGGGCATCCGCGCCGGAGCCGATGATGAATTCGTTGGCGGGATAGTCGCCGCCGCCGGCAAAAACTGCTCCTTGCATGGCGGCCAGGATCAGCGCCTCGTCGCCGCCCTGCTTGATCAGCGGCAGCGCGGCATCGAGCGCATCGTCGGCGAGGCTTGCGGCTTTTTCGGCCTTGGCGATCTCGGCCGGACTCTTGAAGAGACGCAGCCGGCCGACGATTCCGGAAGCATCGGCGATCTGGCCGAAGGTCTGCAACTGCTCGTCCACGCGACGGCCATTGTAGGCCGTGAGGCCGTGCGTATCGTATTCCACGCCGATGCGGGCGCCAAGCAGATCGAGATCGTTGAGCAGGTTGCGCAGGTCGATCGCGGGATTGGCGCCATCACGATCGGTCCACAATACGATATTCTCGATGGTCGAGGTGTTTCGCGCCTGCCTCAAATCGGCCGAGCGGGTGAGCAGCACCATCGAGCCGTCGCCCTTCACCACCAGGCACTGGAAGAAGCAGAAGCCGAAAGTGTCGTAGCCGGTCAGCCAGTACATGCTCTCCTGCGCGAACAAAAGCACGGCGTCGAGCTTCTTCTCGGCCATCTCGATCAGCAGCCGGTCGCGCCGCGCGTCGAATTCCGAACGTTCGAAATGCAGCGCCATTACTCTTTCTCCAGAACGATTGCCGAGACCTGCCGCCCGTAATCCGCTTCCTTGCGGTGGGTGGTGCGGCGGTAGGAATAGAAAAGGTGTTCTTCCGCGTAAGTGCAGCGGCCGAGCCCGTCGGCGGTCACGCCGGCCTTGCGCAACCGATCGACCGTATATTGGTTGAGGTCGAACATCGAGTGGCCAGGGTTCTGCGACGATTTGAAGTAGCGTTGATTGCCGGCGTCGGCCTCGATGAAGCGAGCGACGAATTCCGGTCCCACCTCGTAATTGTCGAGTCCGATGGAAGGGCCGAGCACGGCGACGATGCGATCGCGGCGGGCGCCGAGCCCTTCCATCGCGGCTACGGTGTTTTCGAGCACGCCGGTGAGGGCGCCTTTCCAGCCGGCATGGGCCGCGCCGATGACGCGCGCCTCCGCGTCGGCGAACAGCACCGGACCGCAATCGGCCGTCGAGGCGCCGACAGCGATGCCCGGCCGGTCGGTGACGATGGCGTCGGCCTGGGGGCGAGGGCCGGCAAAAGGCTCCCTGGCAATGACGACATCGGGAGAATGGACCTGGTGCGCGGTGAGGAGATGATCCGCCGGCACGCCCATCCAGTAGGCAACGCGGCGACGGTTCTCGGCAACCAGCGTCTGATCATCGCCGGAGCCCGTGCCGATGTTGAGGCCTTGATAGATGCCGCCGGAGACGCCGCCGATGCGGGTGAAATAGCCGTGGCGTATGCCTGGCGCCTTCGCAAGCAGCGGCGAGCGTACCGGATCGGGTCTGGTCTGATTCAGCATGGAAGGGTTTGTTGTCCGCGTGGGCGATTTCGTCAAGGTGGAGTTCGGTTGGGGGATGTGAGGCTCGGGCAAGTGGCAGGGTCAGCTTGCACGGGTTGCCCGCCGATGTCAGCCAGTTTTCGCGGCTGGCAGGATCTTCATCACCTTGAACAGCTCGCCCATCGCATCGGGGCCGGCAAGGCGCTTGACCGCCTCGGAAATCGCCTGACGCGCGACATCATCGGCCCGGGCGCCCAGCGCGCCGGCGCGCTCGAGCAAGCCCATGCCGAGCAGGAATTCGCTCTGCGTGGTCAGTTCCGCCTGGAGGCCGTGCTCCCGGACGGCTGCGGCCAACGCGGCGAAATCGACGTGAGCGGTAAGATCGGCCCCGCCGGGATTGGCCAGCACGTCTTCGTGATCGTGCCTGCGCACAGCCTGCAATGTGTCGCCGAAGCCCGGCTCAAGATGGCCGTAGTCGATGAACAGCCCGGCGCCGCCATGGCCGGCGATACGCTCGGCAATCGCTGCCATCAGAGCGGCGCGGGCCGGCGCCACCTCGACGATGGCGCCTTGCAGAGCATCGGCCGCGCCGGCCGGCAGCAGCGCCGGGTCGACGGAACCCGCGCCGGCGAAGAAATGAAGATTGTCTTGTTCGTCGAGCCCGACCATGCGCTCGCGCCAGCCGGCGCCGACATAGACGAACTGGCGGATCGGCACGGCGTCGAAGAGTTCATTGCCGACGATGAAGAGCGGCTGCTGCGGCAGCGTGTCGATGGTTTGGTGCCAGCTCAGGGCGGGGCTCTGGCCGGCGAGCGTCTCTTTCTGGATTTCGGCCAGGCGCGGACTGGTCTCGATCATGGCGAACGAAGCCTTAGCGGCAAGCGCCGGATCGAGGCGGGACCAGGTGCGCAGCATGTCCTTCATCAGCGTGCCGCGACCGGGGCCGATTTCGGCGAAGGTGGCTGGCAGCGGACGCCCGCCGCCTTGCCAGGCCTGGTAGAGCCAGACGGCGACAAGCTCGCCGAACATCTGGCTGATCTCCGGCGCGGTGACGAAGTCGCCGGCGGCGCCGAAGGGCTCGCGCGTCGTATAATAGCCGTCCTCAGGGTCGAACAGGCAGAGCGCCATGTATTCGCTGACCGGGATCGGCCCCACCGCGCCGATCAGGCCGATGATGCGCTCCTTCAGCCTGGTCATGCCGGCTGCGTCTGCGTCGTCGGCTTTGCGGTGGCCATGGCCCAGATGCCGGCGAGCACCATCGGCGAGGACAGGACCATGCCCATGGTCAGCCAGTTGGTGCCGAGCAGATAACCGAGCTGCTGGTCAGGCTCGCGGAAGAACTCGACGAAGATGCGAGACAGGCCGTAGCCGCAGATGAAGGCGCCGCCGACGAAGCGCGGTGTCTTCAGCTTCAGCCGCGAGTGGGTGAGAAAGCGCAGCACCAGGAAGAGCACAAGACCTTCCAGCAGCGCCTCGTAGAGCTGGCTGGGATGCCGGGTGAACGGGCCGCCATTGGGGAATTCGATCGCCCAGGGCACGTCCGACGGACGGCCCCAGAGCTCCGAATTGATGAAATTGGCCACACGCACCAGCCCAAGGCCGACCGGCACGCCGGCCGAGACGACGTCAAACAGCGTCCAGGTATGAATGCCGCGCTTGAGCGAAAAGAGGGTCATGGCGAGGATCACGCCGAGCAGTCCGCCATGGAACGACATGCCGCCCTGCCAGACCGCCAAGGTGTCGAGCGGATGCGCGATATAGCGTGGAAGGTCGTAGAAGAGGACATAGCCGGTGCGCCCGCCGAGCACCACGCCGATCGCCGCCCAGACGATGAAATCGTCAAGATCCTCGGGCTTCATCGGCAGCTTGCCGTCCGGCCAAAGGCTGGCATTGCTGACCAGGCGCTTGGCGTACCACCAGGCGAACAGAATGCCGACGATGTAGCCGACGCCATACCAATGCACCGCCAGCGGCCCGATATGGACGATAACCGGGTCGATATTGGGGAAGGGCAGGGAGGCCAGCGGCAGCAGGAAATATTCGCTCAAACTGGGTCGCTCCGGTTGCGGTCGTCTATCGGGCGCGGACCATGCGGCAGGGTTTTGGCGGGGTCAAGGCACGCTTCGCTTGCAATCCGTGCCGCGCGCCACTACGTCAAAATAATCAAGCGAGGATTTGCCATGTCGACCGGAACGAACCGCATTCTCGATGAATTCGCCAAGCTGATGACCGATGCCGCGGGGGCAGCCCAAGGCGTCAGGCGCGAGATGGAGACGGCTTTCCGCAGCCAGGCCGAGCGCCTGCTCAACTCCATGGATGTGGTGAAACGCGAGGAGTTCGAGGCTGCGCGCGAGATGGCCGTCAAGGCAAGAGAAGACAACATCCAGCTTGCGGTGCGCGTCGAAGCGCTCGAGGCCAAGCTCGCCGAATTGACCGGGCAAGCCGCACCTGCGGCTGCGGCGAAGCCCAGATCAAAAAAATAATCGTAAACTTTTCCACAAAGCACGATCCGAAAAATCGCTTTGCCGTGAATCGCTTACCGGCATTGCATGAATCTTTTTGACAGCGCCTTTCCACATGCGAATGACGCAGTGCGAAAAATTGGGCTGTTCACGCGACTCCCGATCAATAGACTGAATTTGTTGCATGATTCGAAGCAGGGTCATGCGCCGGGCGGTGGGGTCCGGTTGGGGTCTTTGCGTTTGGAAAGTCCTGGCCGTCCGAGTTCTAGACAAGATTGTTCGTTGTGCGTGCCCTCTCTCGCGGAGCGTGTGGCGGCGCTCTCAGAACGACAGGAAGCATTCATGGAACTCCTCGAACTCGAATTCTCCCGCGAAATCCACCCGGTGGACGTCATCGAGCAGGTGGCCCACAACAATGACTGGTCCTTCGAACGCGCCGGCGACGACGAGATCTCGATTTCGGTGACAGGCAGCTGGACCGACTATCATGTCTCCTTCTCCTGGATGGAAGATTTCGAGGCGCTGCACCTGGCCTGCGCGTTCGACATCAAGGTGCCGGAAACGCGCGCGCTCGAAGTGATGCGGCTCCTGTCGCTCATCAACGAACAGATGCTGTTTGGCCATTTCGACCTGTGGGAGCAGGAGGGCGCGATCATGTTCCGGCAATCGCTGCTGCTTGCCGGCGGGGTCGAGCCGTCGAGCCAGCAGGTCGAGGTGCTTCTGTCATCGGCGTTAGAGGCCTGCGAATGCTATTTCCAGGCCTTCCAATTCGTCGTCTGGTCGGGTACGTCGGCCAAGGACGCGCTGTCCAGCGTGCTCTTTGAAACCCATGGAAGCGCCTGAGCGAAGCCAACACCGCCGATGAGTTCCAGCAGCGAGCGCAAGCCCGAGATCAGCTTTGCCGATTTCGATCGTGTCGACATCCGTGCCGGCACGATCGTCGAGGCTGAGCCCTTTCCGGAGGCGCGCAAGCCGGCATTCAAGCTGAAGATCGATTTCGGCCCGGCGATCGGCGTGAAGAAGTCGTCGGCGCAGATCACCAAATATTATGCGCCGGAGACGCTGATCGGCCGGCAGGTCTTCGCGGTGGTCAATTTCCGGCCGCGCCAGATCGGCCCGTTCATGTCGGAAGTGCTGACGCTTGGCTTTCCGGACGAGGAGGGCGCCGTCGTGCTCGGCGCCATCGAGCGCAAAGTGCCGGACGGCGGGCGTCTATTCTAGAACCAGCCTGGGCCGGCCTGACGTCACCGCGTTCTGATCGGCGCGCTTGCGCGGCATTCCCAGCGCTTCTTCGACAACGTCGAGGAACATCTCGGCGCATGACTTCCAGCTGTAGCGCAGTGCGCGCTGGCGCGCCTCCGCATGGTCAATGTGAAGCGCCTTGAGCGCCGCCTCGCGCAAATCCTCGGATACGGCCCCACCGACGCCGTCGCCGACGATGTCGATCGGTCCGGTCACCGGATAGGCGGCCACCGGCGTGCCGCTGGCCAGAGCCTCGATGATGACGTTGCCGAAGGTGTCGGTGCGGCTCGGAAAGACGAAGACGTCAGCCGAAGCGTAGATTTCCGCCAGTTCGTCGTTCGGGCGATGGCCGAGGAAATGCGCGTTCGGATAGCGGGCGCTGAGCTTTGCCAGTTCCGGCCCTTCGCCGACCACCACCTTGCTGCCGGGGAGATCGAGATCGAGGAAGGCGGTCAGGTTCTTTTCGATCGCGACACGGCCGACGCAGAGGAAGATGGGGCGGGGAAAGCTGGTGTCCTTGCGTTTGTCCGGCCCGAAATGATCGGTGTCGACGCCGCGAGTCCAGGGCCTCAGCTTATCGAAGCCGCGCGAGGCAAGGTCGTCCGCCAACGATTGCGTGGCGACCAGCGTGCCCTGTCCGGAATTGTGGAAGTCGCGCAGCCAGTTATAGGCCCACCTCTCCGGCACCGGCAGGCGGGCGCTGAGATATTCGGGAAAACGCGTGTGGTAGCTGGTGGTAAAGGGACGGCCGGCCTTGCGGCAGTAGCGGCGCGCCATGATGCCGAGCGGCCCTTCGGTGACAATGTGGATGTGGTCGGCCTTTCCCGCTTCGATCAGCCGCGCGACATGACTGGGGGTCGTCAAGGCGAGCCGAATGTCCGGGTAGGTCGGCAGCGGCAAGGTGCGGAAGATGTTCGGCGTCAGAAAATCGACCTGGACTTCGAAGGATTTCAGCGTTTCGGTAAGCCGCTCCAGCGTGTGAACCACGCCGTTGACCTGCGGTCGCCATGCATCGGTGACCATCAGGATTCGCATGGCGACCCTTCGCACAGATTCTTGGGCGCGCCGGCACGATGGCGGAACGGCAGCCAGGCTGCAGCTCGCGCTTCGCTCCAGCGCACCCGGGCGGGTGCGGGATCGAAGCGGGGCGGCATGGCCGAATCGATAAAGGTCGCGCGCTTCATGCGCGCTCTTGACCATGATTTCATGACGGGGGGATGAAGGCCGTCTTTGTCCGACTAAGCCGGCACCTTGATCACGGCTCGCAAACCGCCCAGCGGGCTGTCTTCAAGCATGATGTCGCCGCCATGGGTTCGGGCGATGTCGCGGGCGATCGACAGACCAAGGCCGGTGCCGCTGGCATCGAGATTGCGCGCTTCGTCGAGCCGCAGGAATGGCTTGAACACTTCCTCGCGCTTGTCCGGCGCGATGCCGGGACCGTCATCGTCGATGGTGACGGTCAGCGAGCCGCGGCCGTGATTGGCATGGACCTCGACCGTCTTGGCATATCGGAAGGCATTGCCGATGACATTGGACATCAGCCTGGCAAAGGCGTTCGGCCGCACATGCACGGTCGGATCGCCGGTCAGTGTCGTCGACAGCTTGCATTTGCGCAGTTGCGCTTCCTCGCCAAGCTTCTGGAAATAGGCATCGAGATCGAAGCGGCCGGTGTCTTCCGCCGCCTCGCCGCGGGCAAAGGAGAGATAGCCCTCCAGCATCGACTGCATGTCGTCGATGTCCTGGTTCAGCGCGGCCTTGGTCTCGGCCTTGCCGCCGGCCAGGGCCAGCTGCAGCTTGAAGCGGGTCAGAATGGTCCTGAGATCATGGCTGACGCCGGTCAGCATGGCGGTGCGCTGCTCGATCTGGCGCTCGATGCGCTCGCGCATCTGGATGAAGGCGAAGCCGGCGCGGCGCACTTCCTCCGCGCCGCGCGGACGGAAATCGCGCGGCATCGGCCGGCCCTTGCCGAAGCTCTCGGCGGCTTCGGCCAATGTCAGGATCGGCCTTATTTGATTGCGCAGGAAGGGGATGGCGATCATCAAGAGCACCAGCGAGGTGCCGACCATCCAGATCAGGAAGATATGGGTGTTTGAGGCATAAGCCTGGCTGCGACGCACGAAGACGCGCAGGACCTTGCCTTCGAGCTGGACGCGGACCTCGACGACATTTGAGTTGCCGACCGTGTCGATCCAGAAGGGACGGTTGATCTGCCGAGTAATCTCCGACGACAGGGCCGTGTCGAGGATTGAGAAGAACGGCTTCGGTCCGGGGGCCGGCAGGGGATCGGGCGGCAGCAGATCCACTTTCAGCTGCATACGGTCTTGGGCGATGCGAATGATGTTGGCGTAATCGGCGTCGTGGGGATAGGTCTCCATCATGTCGATGATGGCAGCGATGTCTGCGATCGTCGCCTGCGACAGGCGTTGGGTAACTGTCTGCCAGTGGCGCTCCATGAAGACGAAGGCAACGACCGACTGCAAAAGGATCATCGGCGCGATGACGATGATCAGGGAGCGGGCATAAAGCCGCTTCGGCATGTAGAGCGCGACCAGGCGCCAGAACCGGTTCCAGGCGCGCGGCATCGCCCTCAGCGTGCGCAAAGCGAGATCGCCGAGGCTCCCGGTCTTGGGCTTTTCCAGTTGCGTGGTCGCCATTCGCCCTTCCGCTCGTAGACGGCCATTCAGCCAAGGCCGTCTGCGAGCATGTTATTCCACGCTGAGCCGATACCCAATACCGCGCACGGTCTGCAGCCACACCGGATTTGACGGATCGCGCTCGATCTTGCGGCGCAGCCGGTTGATCTGGACATCGATGGTCCGCTCGCCGACATCCGATTCGTCGCCGACGAGCTCGTGCCGCGGTATGGTTTCGCCCGCCCGGGCGGCGAAGATCGCCAGGATTTCCTGCTCGCGGTCGGTCAGCTTCAGCGCCTCGCCGCCACGCTTCAGTTCGCGCTTGGCGATCTGGAACGTGTAGGGGCCGAAGACGAGCTGCTCGACTTTCGGCGTCGCCGCCGGGCCGCCGCGGCGCAGGATGTTGTTGATGCGCAGGATGAGCTCCCGCGGATCGAAGGGCTTCGGCAGATAGTCGTCGGCGCCGGCCTCGAGCCCGGTGATACGGCTGTCGGTTTCCGACAGCGCCGTAAGCATCAGGATCGGCACGTTCTTCTCGGCCCGCAGCGCCTTGGTGAGGTCGACGCCGGTTTCGCCGGGCATCATGACGTCAAGCACGAGCAGGTCGAAGTCCAGCCCCGCGAGCTTGCGCCGGGCCTCGCCGGAGTTGCCGGCGACGGTGACCCGAAAACCGTTCTCGGACAAATATTGCTTGAGCAGATTGCGAATGCGGGTGTCGTCGTCGACCACCAGCAGATGCGGCGCATCATCGCCGGGCGCTGCCGGATGATCAACCTTCTCAGTGGTCTCCATTTTTCTTCCCCGATGTTTGCGCAGGCACAATGTCGATCTGCGCTCTAAGTTCCGGATTGACCATCGCCTCGAGGAATCTCTCGATCGAGGCTCGCTCGGCGGTCCCGGAATCCTCCAATGCAGCACGGATGCGGCGCGACTGTGGCCGTGCCAGCGCCAGTGCCAGCGCGCGGCCTTTGGCAGTCGGATAGAGCTCGCGCTGCCGGCGGTCGCGCAACCCTTGCACCTGGACAATATGGTCCGTGTCGATCAGCTGCTTCAACACCCGCGCCAGGCTCTGCTTGGTGATCTTCAGCACGTCGAGCAGCTCGGCAACCGTCAGTCCGGGCCTGCGGTTGACGAAATGCAGGACGCGGTGATGGGCACGGCCGAAGCCGTAATCGGCAAGGATCTGGTCGGGATCGGAGGTGAAGTCGCGATAGGCGAAGAAAAACAGCTCGATGATGGCAAAGTCGATGCCGTCCTCTTCGGTGATCGCCGTCCTGATCGGTTTTCCGGCTGCGGGGCTTCGATCCGTCATCATTTCTCCATGCCAGCGGGGAATTACGTCAGTACTGTTGACGTAATTTCCCGCAAATGATAATTTTTGACAAGCTTTTCGGCGGATTGCGAACGAAAAGGCAAGCGGAAGCCGTTTTTCCGGAACTTCCTAAGTTTGCCAGGGATTGAATATCCGCCTACGCTTCCAGACACAGGCCGGCGGTTTCGGACCCAGTGGCGGGGCCGATACGAAAGGCCGTATGACACAACGATTGGCGGGCGCCCGCCCGCGGGAGGTTTCCATGGCATCCGTTCCCTTCGATCAACTGGACGGCTTCATCTGGATGAACGGGGAGTTCGTCAAATGGGGCGAGGCCAAGATCCACGTGCTGACCCATGGCCTGCACTATGCCAGCGCCGTCTTCGAGGGCGAGCGCGCCTATGGCGGCCAGATATTCAAGCTCACCGAGCACAATGAGCGCCTGCATGAATCGGCGCGCCTGCTCGGCTTCAAGATTCCCTACTCGGTCGGCGAGGTCGACGAGGCTTGCCGCACGCTTCTGAAGAAGCAAGGTTTCAAGGACGCCTATGTGCGTCCGATTGCCTGGCGCGGCAGCGAGCAGATGGGTGTTTCGGCGCAGAACAACCGCATCAACTGCGCCATCGCCATCTGGCAGTGGCCGAGCTATTTCGACCCGGCGCAGAAGCTGAAGGGCATCCGCCTCGACGTCGCCGAATGGCGCCGGCCCGACCCGCGCACCGCGCCATCCAAGTCCAAGGCTGCCGGCCTCTACATGATCTGCACGCTTTCCAAGCACGCCGCCGAGGCCAAGGGCTACGCCGACGCCATGATGCTCGACTGGCGCGGCCAGGTGGCGGAAGCCACCGGCGCCAACATCTTCTTCGTCAAGGACGGCAAGATCCACACTCCGACGCCCGACTGCTTCCTCGACGGCATCACCCGCCGCACCGTCATCGGCCTGGCCAAGGACCGCGGCTTCGAGGTGATCGAGCGCGCCATCATGCCCGAAGAGCTCGATGGCTTTGAGCAGTGCTTCCTTACCGGCACGGCCGCGGAAGTCACGCCGGTCTCGGAAATCGGCCCGTACCGATTCGAGGTCGGCGAGATCGCCAAGACGTTGATGAACGACTATTCTGCCGCGGTGCAGCCAAAGCACGCCATCGCCGCAGAATAGCGATAGTCACAGCCTTTTTGTGCAAACGGGGCGGTTTCGGGCCGCCCCTTTTATTTAGGCGCCTGCGAAGCAATTCGGCGTCTCATGGGTGCGGGCGATCCGGCGACGGCAGCGGAGCAGCCGGTGGGACTGGCAGGGCGATGGGCATACAAAGCATCATCGTCGGCGCCGGCCCCATCCTCACCGACATCATGCGCGCGGTCATGACCGTGATGAAGAATAGGCTTGGCAGAATTTCAGGCTTCCCATGGACGGCTATGGCCGCCCATTTCTTTTAGAGGGATCACCGGTGGACGCAGTCGGCTGTGCCCTCTACATCAGGGCAACACCTCGAAAGGAAAGCCATGGGTCAGCTCAATGCCGGCATCGTGCCGGTCACGCCCTTCCAGCAGAATTGCACCATTCTCTTCGACATGGACGACAAACAAGGTGTCGTCGTCGATCCCGGCGGCGACGTCGACAAGATAGTGGCAGTGCTTAAGGACAACGCGATCAGGGCGAAGGCGATCTGGATCACTCACGGCCATATCGATCATGCCGGCGGCGCGATGGATCTGAAGGATGCACTCGGCATCGACATCATCGGCCCGCACGAGGCCGATCGGCCGCTGCTTGCCAATCTCGAGACCCAGGCCAAGCGCTTCGGCCTTACCGATCCGGTGCGCAATTGCATTCCGGGCCGTTTTCTCAGCGAAGGCGACACGGTCTCGTTCGGAGAGCATGTGTTCGAGGTGCTGCATTGTCCGGGGCACGCGCCGGGCCATGTCGTCTACTACAACCGCGCGGCCAAATTCGCCCATGTCGGCGACGTGCTGTTTCGCGGCTCGATAGGCCGCACCGATCTGCCGGGCGGCGATCACGCCGCGCTGATCGCCGCAATCAAAGACAAGCTGCTGCCGCTCGGCGACGATATCGGCTTCATCTGCGGTCACGGTCCCGGCGGCCGCTTCGGCGAGGAGCGCCGGACGAATCCCTTCCTGACCTGATCCTCTGCGCAAAGAAAAAGCGCCGCTGGAGGGCGGCGCTTTTGCCTGGACTGGAAACCGTAAGTCTTAGTTGGCAACACAGAAATGCTGTTCGCCATCGTTGCCCGTGAATGTGCCGGTACGCGAGTTGAAGGTGCGGTAGCGGTCGGAGCAATACTCGTACCATTCGCGGGTCCACGGCTCGGCATAGCGGTCGGCATAGACGACGCGCGGCTGTACATAGTAGCGGCGAACGGGGCGGTCGACATAATAGCCGTCATCATAGGCGGGATCGTAGTATCTCGGCCCAGGGTTGCTGAGAGCGCTACCGATCAGGGCGCCCGCCGCCAGGCCGACAACGCCCGCGGCAAGGGCGTCGCCGCCATTGTGATGATGACGACGCCAGCGCCAATCATCAGCATTTGCCGCCGAGAAGGTGGCCAAAGTGGTCGCGGCGACGCCGGCGGTCACAATGGCGGTCTTGAGAATTCGGTTCATTTTCGGTCTCCTTCGCGCCGGCCCGCGTATTTCAGGGGATGCGGGTCGGCTTTAGCAGGGTTAATAGAAGACCGTGGCTGAACGGAGGCTGAACGGCACTGCGCGAACGATTCGCGGCTCGACAAAATTCCGAGCTCTGCGGGAGCGCCCCGCCTGCTCAGTCTCCGTCGGATCTGTCTTGAGCCGGCTTAGCCGATAGACAGGTTGACGGCCTTCGGACCCTTGCCTCGCTTGTCGGGCTCGGTGTCGAATGTCACTTTCTGCCCATCCTCAAGACCGGGAAGGCCCGACGCCTGCACGGCCGAAATATGGACGAAGACGTCCTTCGCGCCATCGTCGGGCGTGATGAAGCCGAAGCCCTTGGCATGGTTGAAGAATTTGACGGTGCCGGTCTGCGGCATGGGAAGCTCCTTTGATCCCATCAAGTCAGTCTCGGGCCGGCAAACTGCCCGAGAGGAAATTTGTCCTTTATTTTAGCGCTATCGGCAAGAGAAAGTTTTCGCCTGCCAATACAACTATTTGCCGGACAAAAAAGAGCGCGACGGAACCGTCGCGCCCTTGAAAACTCAAGCTTCCTGCGAAGCCGATTCATGATCCCGCCGCGCCGTTCATCAGCGGAAGACAGGCAGCGTCGCCCGCTCAGGCGGCGCGGAGGTTGACCGCCTTCGGACCCTTGCCCATGCGGTCAGGCTCGACGTCGAAGGTGACCTTCTGGCCATCGACGAGCGTGCGCAGGCCGGAGGCCTCGATCGCGGAGATGTGGACGAACACGTCCTTGGCGCCGCCGTCAGGCGTGATGAAGCCGAAGCCTTTGGTGGCGTTGAAGAACTTTACGGTGCCGGTCTGGGCCATGGGGGAAACTCCTTCACCCGTATCAGTCTCGTGGGCTCGCCCGCTTCCTTGGGCTGATCCCGGTGTTGCTTCGGCAGTCATGCATTCGCGCATGGTCAAAGCCCCCGCCGAAAAACGGGGCCGTCAGAGATTCACACTATCGGGGAAAGGTCGTCCAAAACGTGCCGCTCTCCGGGTCGCAAATGCCCGAACACCAAATTTATTACACGGAAATGTGATGGTTGCAAGACAGCACCGCGGGCCGCCCTCGGCGCGCCCAACGCGAGGCCATCGATAGACCCGGCGCCATGACCGGTCATCGGCCAGTGAAAAGCCGGGCATGGGCCAGTGCGAAAAGCCGACCGGCGATAAATTTCGCCCCGGGCAAAGCACAAGCCGGGGTTGCGTTCGATCCCAAAATGGCGAGGAATTGCGCGAGCTGGCGCGATCGCGCCTGAGCCAGATAGGAGAGGGACCTATGCGATTTCTTGCGGCAATCGTTTCCCGGCAGGGCCTTGTCGCCCTGCTACTGTCGGCATTGCTGGCGGCCTGTACCGTGGTCGTCGACGAAGGACCGCGTCCGCGTCCGCCGAGGCCGCATCCGCAGCTCTGCACGATGCAATACGAACCAGTGTGCGCAAGACGCGGCGGCGACCGCCAGACCTTCGCCAATGCCTGCCTGGCGGAGCGGGCAGGGTATCGTATCGTGCGTGACGGGCCTTGCCGGGATGGCGGCGGTGGCGGCGAGCAAACCTTCTGCACCCGCGAATACGCGCCGGTCTGCGCCAGACGCTACGGCGAGGTGCGCACTTTCCCGAATGCGTGCGAGGCTCGCGCGGCGGACTATCGCATCATCGGCGACGGGCCTTGCTAGCGGCATTGCGGGCAAGTCGTCAGAGCGCTGCCCACACACTTGCATCTGCCGCCCGCTTGGCTTAGGTCCGGCGGGCGGACAAACACGGCAGGTTTCCCATTAACAGAGATCAGAGAAGAGCGGCAAACGCGGGCGGCAAGCCAGGATCGGCGAGCCCCCTCGATCCCTATGTGCAACGGGCGCTGCAGCTGCATCAGGCAGGACGCCGGCAGGAGGCGGAGTCGCTTTACCGGCAGGTGCTGGGGCAGCAGCCTAATCATGCCGCCGCGCTGCATTTCCTCGGGCTCCTCCTGCACCAGACCGGTCGCAGCGAGGAAGGGCTGGACTTCATCGAGCAGTCGGTCACGCTGCAGCCCCAAAATGCCGATTTCCTCAACAACATGGGCACGGTGATGCGCGACCTCGGCCGAGTTGCCGCCGCCGTCGATTTCTTCCGTGGCGCGGTGGACATCCGCCCGGACCAACTCGCGGCACGCGACAATCTCGGCTCGTCGCTGAAGCAGCTCGGCCAGTTCGATGGCGCTGAGGAGATCTATCGCGGCACGATCGGCCGCAACCCGTTCCATGTCCGCGCCCGCATCGGCCTTGCCGAAACGCTGCAGGAAGCCGGGCGGCTCGACGAGGCGATTGCGCTCTTCCGCGAGTCGCTGTCGATCCGGCCCAAGGATGCCGAGCTGCTCTACGGACTGGGCGTCGCCCTGATGGAGAAGGGCAAGCTCGCCGAGGCCGCCGATCTTGCCCGCCAGGCGGTGGCGATCGCTCCGGCGATGGCGAAAGCCTGGCTTCTGCTGACCCAGGTCAAGCGCCAGACAGAGCGCGACGCCGAGCTTGCCGGCATGGAGGCCGAGCACGCCAAGGCGCCGCAGGACAGCCTTGCGCGCATGCAGCTTTCCTTCGGCCTCGGCAAGGCCAATGACGATCTGAAGGATTATGGCCGCGCCTTCGACTATTTCGCCGAGGGCAATGCGATCCGCCGCAAGGGCATCGACTACGACCCGGTGAGAACGCGCGACGAGTTCGAAGCGATGAAGTCGGCCTTCGACAAGGCCTTCTTCGAAAAGCACAGGCCGAGCGACATTTCCGACGACACGCCGATCTTCGTCGTCGGCATGCCGCGTTCCGGCACGACGCTGGTCGAGCAGATCATAGCCAGCCATCCGCAGGTCTTTGGCGCGGGCGAGCTCAGCATCCTGAAGTCGGTCGTCGGCAAGCAGTTTCCGATGAGCATGCCGGGCGGTTTTCCCTCAGGGATAGCCGACATGCCGGACAAGGCCTTTGCCGAAGCCGGGCAGGCCTATATCGACATGCTGCATGCCCGGTATCCGGGCTTCCGCCATGTCACCGACAAGATGCCGGGCAACTTCCTGCTGGTCGGCTTCCTGCACATGATGCTGCCGAAGGCGAAGATCGTGCATTGCGCGCGCGACGCCGCGGCCACGTGCCTGTCGATCTTCAAAGTGCATTTCCGCGGCGACAGCCATCGTTACGGCTACGATCTCGGCGAGCTCGCCGATTTCCATAACCTCTACACCGATATCATGGCGCATTGGCACAAAGTTCTGCCCGGCGTCGTCCACGACGTCCGCTACGAGGATTTCGTCGCCGATCAGGAAGGCCAGACGCGGGCGCTGATGGCGCATCTCGGCCTGCCTTGGGACGACAAGGTGCTGGCGTTCCACGAGACCGACCGGCCGGTGCGCACGGCGTCGGCCGCGCAGGTGCGCCAGCCGATGTATCAGGGCTCGGTCGACCTGTGGAAGCGTTATGGGGAGCGGCTGAAGCCGCTGCTCGTCAAGCTCCAGAACGGATAGGGCCGGGTTGGATGGTAGGCCGCTTGCTCTCAGCCATCGCAGGCCTGTGAGATTAGCCGCTGCCTCGCAACCTCGTCATTCGAGGGGGAAGCAGGAGCTCCGTTCCTGCTCCGCCCTGGATGAGGACCGAATCGGCTGTGCTCAAACCTCGATAAATGGCTGGAAGCCGCCGAAGATCATGCGCTTCCCGTCGAAGGGCATTGTCGACCAGTCCATCTTGAGACGTTCGTCGGCCATCACTTTCGCCATGACCGCGTCGCGGCTCTGCCTGGATTCGTAAACGACCCAGGCAAAGATGACGACTTCGTCGTCCTTCGCCTGCACGGCGCGCGGGAACGAGGTCAGTTCGCCATAGGGCACGTCGTCGCCGATGCATTCGACATAGGCGAGCGCGCCGTGCTCCTTCCAGACGGCGCCGGCATTCGCAGCCATTTTCTTGTAGTCATCGAGATTTGCCTTCGGCACGGCAAGCACGAAACCATCGACATAGGACATGGGTAAGCTCCTTCGCTGAAAACGAGCGCCGGGCCGGCGGGGATACGACCCGGCGCGGGTGAGCGCGTCAGCCCTGGGATTGGCGGCCGACGCTTGCTCGCTGGGAAACCTATTTTACCGGCGCGTTCATCGCCCAGGCGACGCCGAAGGGATCCTTCACCTGGCCCCAGCGGTCGCCCCAGAACATTACCTGGAGGGGCGTGACGACTTCGCAGCCGGCGTCTACCGCGCGCTTCCACCAGGCTTCGACGTCGTCACTACCGAGATGGAGCTGGAGCGTATAACCCTGCGCCGCCTGATGCGGATGGCCGTGCTCGGGATAGGCGTCGCCCAGCATGAGCGTCGAGCCGTTGACATAGAGATGGATATGCATGGTGCGGCCCTTGTCGTCCGGCGGATAGGCAAAGACTTCCTCGGCCCCGAAAGCCTTCTTGTAGAACTCGGCCGCCTTGATGGCGCCGTCGACCTGCAGATAGGGGGTCAATCCGCCAAGAACTTTGGCGCGGGGCGGGTTCTGGACTGTCATTTCACGTGTTCCTCTTCACGGGTTGATTGGGCGTTGCGATCAAAAGACGGACGAGGCGACAGCAATCCTACACGGGCAGCGGAATTTTTTTAGCGGGGCCGGGCCCGGACCGGCCGGGCAACCGGCGAAGCCGATGACCGTCGCATGAACCCGTTGGTCACTTTCAAATGACGTCGGTCGAGAAGGTGGCCGTTCGGCGGCTGTTCCGCGTGTCGAGAATTTCCGGAAACCCGATGTCCTTGCGCAGGTCGGCCGGCAGTGAAAGCAGAATGCGCTCGCTGCGGTAGCGGGCGCGCGCCGCCGCATATTGGCTGGCGATGCGGCTGATGGATGACAAGATGGACATGATAAACTCTCCCTGGTTGGTGCCGTCAGCATCGCGTCGGCATCCCAAGGACGAGGAATGCTGCGCAATCCGACAGGTCGCCCGAATTTTTCATGCGCGCCCGGAAAGCCGGCCCGTATAGGCCGGCCCCCCCGTATAGGCTGGCCTTGTCGTGGCTATCACCGCTCCGTCGCGGCCACCGAGCGGAAGAACCCTTCCGGACTGTCGACTTCGGTCAGCCGCCGCTTCTCGATCAGCCAGAACCGGTTGCCGATCGCGCGGATGAAGGAGCGGTCGTGCGAGGCGAGCAGGCAGCTTGCCTGATGCTTCAGCAACTCGTCCTCCAGCGCTTCCTGGCCGTCAATGTCGAGGTGATTGGTCGGCTCGTCGAGGAGGTAGAAATTGGGGTTGAGGAGCCGCAGCACCAGCAACATCAGCCTCGACCGCTGTCCGCCCGACAACGCGGCGATCCTTTTCTCCTGCATCTCGATGGCGACGCCGGCGCCGGCGAGAAGCGAGCGCGCCCGCTGCTCGCCGATTTCGAAGCGGTGCGAGACCATCGCCAGTGGGGTGTCGCCGCCGCCGATGCCGGACAGAGCCTGGTCGCTGTAGCCGAGCGCGGTCGACGGTGTCACCTTGATGCTGTCTTCCGACCCCGGTTCGGCGATGGCGGCGCGGATCATCGCAATGAAGCGCGATTTGCCGACACCGTTGCGGCCGAGCAGCACGATGCGGTCGCCTTGGCAGATATGGCGCTTGCCGGTCCTGAACAGCAGCGTGCCGTCGGGCGTTTCGACCGCCGGGTCGTCGAGCGTGATCAGCACCTTGGCGTGGGTGCCACGGTTGGCCAATCGGATCGCGCCGGCCGAACGCTCGCGATGCGCTGCCACGGCTGCATCTTCCAGCCTTTCGGCCCGCTCCCTGAGCTGCTTGGTTTTGACCGTCAGCGGGTCGCTGCCGGAATTGATGCCGATGTTGTTGAGCTTGGCTGCCTGCCGGCGCAACTGCTGTGCGACCTTCATGTCGCGCTCGAACCGCCGCGCCGTCGAGGCGTCGACCTCGTCGAGCGCCTGCCGGGCGCGCGAATAGGGCAGCGAAAACACCGGCGATTCTTCCGGGCGCAGGAAGAGCGTGCGGTTGGTGGTGGCGTCGAGAAAGGCGCGGTCGTGGCTGGCGATGATCACCGGGACCTCGCGTGGCAGCGCGTTGAGCCAGGTTTCGAGCTGGCCGATCCTGGCGAGGTCGAGATGGTTGGTCGGCTCGTCGAGCAGAAGCACGTCCGGGTCGGTGACCCAGACGCGGGCGATCAGCGCCAGCCTTTGCCAGCCGCCGCTCAAGGCCCGCATCGGCCTGTCGCGCATTTCCTCGGGCACATCGAGCGAATCCAGCACCACGTCGACGCGCCAAAGCTCGCTGCCAAGCTGCTCAGGCGGCAAGACATCGGCAACCACCTGATGGAAGCTGCGGTCGAGCAACGCGCCGGGGACGGATTGCTCGACATGGCCGACGCGCAAGCCGCGCGTCCGGGTGATATCGCCGGTCGTGGCGTCCAGCTCGCCGGCCAGGCATCTGAGCAGGGTGGATTTGCCACGGCCGTTAGCCGCGACGATGCCCAGCCGGTCGCCGGCACCGATGATGAGGTCGAGGTTGGAGAAGAGCGGCGCACTCATGGTGACGCCGAGGGATTTGAGGCTGATCAGGGCCATGTCGATTTCTCTGGTCTTGCCGGAGCCCGGCTCAATGCACTTTGACGGTGCGCCGGTAGGCCATCAGGCCGAGATCAGCGGCACCACGAAGGGCAGACCAAAAATCGAAGCGGGGGAAAATTCCCGGACCGTCCTGGTCAGCCCTGCAAGCAAGCTCGCAGGGCACAGACAGGGCCGCGCTGACGGTGGTGATCGATAGACACGCAGCCCTCTTTTCCAGATGTTCGAGTTGGGGAAACTGGTACACCTGGGGAGGGGGCATGGCAAGGGGCGGCAGGTCAGAGCGGGGGCGCTGAAACTACCGATCTCCCCTCTTGTGGGCCCATTGTGGGCGAGATGTCCGGCAGGACAGAGCGCTGTCCCGCCGGCATGTTAACATATCAATCTCTTCAGAAAATCAATGCCCCGGCCGCCCAGTCTTGCTCGGCCGGCGCTTTTGACGGCGCTCATCGGCT
Source organism: Mesorhizobium sp. M1A.F.Ca.IN.022.06.1.1 (assembly GCF_003952605.1). Lineage (NCBI taxonomy): Bacteria > Pseudomonadati > Pseudomonadota > Alphaproteobacteria > Hyphomicrobiales > Phyllobacteriaceae > Mesorhizobium > Mesorhizobium sp. M1A.F.Ca.IN.022.06.1.1. Next base: position 4,534,118 of record NZ_CP034455.1, read on the forward strand.
GGGGCTTCGTAAGAGCCGATGCCAGAGCGCTGGCGGACGATGGGTTTATCGTCGCGTTCCTTCGCGCCCCCCTCTGTCCTGCCGGACATCTCCCCCACAAGGGGGAGATTGGCCGTGGCTTCGTAGGCACCGTTCCTTCGACGGGTTTTTCGGTCCGGCGCACCGTCATCTCGTCGAGCGAGTTCTTGCGGAACAGCGACCCGGTGCGATCGCCCGGGATGCCGAAGTCGGAGCCATGCGCTTCCTGCGCCGACTGCTTCTTGAACAGCGAGCGCGAGACCGCGCCAGCGGGTGTTGCCATATCGGTGCCCGGTCCCATGTCGTCGATCGAGGGCTTGGCGAAAAGAGGCTTCTTCACCGGCACCGCGCCGTCCGCGCCCATCTCATCGAGATCCGGCTTGCGGAACAGGCCCTTGCCGTCGTCATCGACGGTGCGGTGCACCGCACGTCCCTTGTTGTGCCTGCCTTTCTCGCGGCCGGAAACCGGGCTTTCCATGTCGGCGTAGCGGGCGAGCGGATCGTCCGAGATGGACAGCTCCATTTCGCGCAGCCGCTTGATCTCGTCGCGGATGCGGGCGGCCTTCTCGAAGTCGAGATTGGCGGCGGCATCGCGCATCTGCTTGTCCAGCGCCTCGAGATGGGTTTTCAGATTGTTGCCGATCATGGCGCCGGCATCGTCGGTGAACTGCGAGATGTCGGCGCGCACGTGATCCTTCTCGTAGACGGAGTCGAGGATGTCGGCGATGCGCGACTTGACCGATTCCGGCGTGATGCCGTTGGCCGCGTTCCACTCCATCTGCTTCTCGCGGCGGCGGTTGGTCTCCGCCATCGCCCGTTCCATCGAGCCGGTGATCTGGTCGGCGTAGAGGATGACCTTGCCGTCGACGTTGCGGGCGGCGCGGCCGATGGTCTGGATCAGCGAGGTTTCCGAACGAAGGAAACCTTCCTTGTCGGCATCGAGGATGGCGACGAAGCCGCATTCGGGAATGTCGAGGCCTTCGCGGAGCAGGTTGATGCCGACCAGCACGTCGAAGGCGCCGAGGCGCAGGTCGCGCAGGATCTCGATGCGCTCCAGCGTGTCGATATCGGAGTGCATGTAGCGGACTCGAATGCCGTTCTCATGCAGGTATTCGGTGAGGTCTTCGGCCATGCGCTTGGTGAGAACCGTGACCAGCGTACGGTAGCCCAGCCTGGTCGTCTCACGGATTTCGCCGACGACATCGTCGACCTGGCTCTTGGCGGGGCGCACCTCGACCGGCGGGTCGATCAGGCCGGTCGGGCGGATGACCTGCTCGGCGAAGACGCCGCCGGACTGGTCGAGCTCCCAGCCGCCCGGCGTCGCCGAGACGGCGATCGACAGCGGGCGCATGGCGTCCCATTCCTCGAAGCGCAGCGGCCGGTTGTCCATGCAGGAGGGCAGGCGGAAGCCATACTCGGCCAGCGTCGCCTTGCGGCGGAAGTCGCCGCGATACATGCCGCCGATCTGCGGCACTGTGACGTGGCTCTCGTCGATGAAGATCAGCGCATTGTCCGGCACATATTCGAACAGGGTCGGCGGCGGCTCGCCCGGCTGGCGACCGGTGAGATAGCGCGAATAATTCTCGATGCCGGCGCAGGAACCGGTCGCTTCGAGCATCTCGAGGTCGAAGCGCGTGCGCTGCTCGAGACGTTGCGCTTCAAGCAGACGGCCAGCCTTTTCAAGCTCTTGCAGGCGGTATTGCAGCTCTTCCTTGATCGACTTGATAGCCTGATTCAAGGTCGGCCGCGGCGTCACATAGTGCGAATTGGCGTAGATCTTGACGCTCTTCAACTCGCCGGTCTTCTGGCCGGTCAGCGGATCGAACTCGGTGATCGCCTCGATCTCGTCGCCGAACATCGAGATGCGCCAGGCGCGGTCTTCGAGGTGGGCCGGAAAGATCTCGATCGTGTCGCCGCGCACGCGGAACGAGCCGCGCACGAAGTTGATGTCCTGGCGCTTGTATTGCTGGGCGACGAGGTCGGCAAGCAAGGCGCGCTGGTCGAGCCGGTCACCGACCTGCATCTGGAAGGTCATCGCCGTGTAGGTCTCGACCGAGCCGATACCGTAGATGCAGGAGACGGAGGCGACGATGATGACGTCATCACGCTCCAGCAGCGAGCGCGTCGCCGAGTGGCGCATGCGGTCGATCTGCTCGTTGATCGAGGATTCCTTCTCGATATAGGTGTCGGTGCGCGGGACGTAGGCTTCCGGCTGGTAGTAGTCGTAATAGGAGACGAAATACTCGACCGCGTTTTCGGGGAAGAATTTCTTGAACTCGGCATAGAGCTGCGCGGCCAGCGTCTTGTTCGGCGCCAGGATCAGGGCAGGGCGCTGCGTTTCCTCGATCACCTTGGCCATGGTGAAGGTCTTGCCGGAGCCGGTCACGCCGAGCAGCACCTGGGTGCGGTCGCTTTGCTCGACACCCTCGACAAGGTCCTTGATGGCGGTCGGCTGGTCGCCGGCGGGCTCGAAATCCGACACCATCTTGATGGCGATGCCGCCTTCCGATTTTTCCGGACGGGCAGGCCGGTGCGGCGTCCAAAGCTGGCCATCCTTGTGCAGCGGATTGCCGGATTCGATGAGCCTCGACAGTGCGGCGACGGTCGCGGTCACACCGCTCGAGGAAACCTGCTCGGCGTCCTCCAGGCTGATGTCGAGGCCGGCCACCGGGTTGAGGCCGGCGGCGGCGCGTTCTTTCGCCGATGCCGCGCCGCCCATCGAGGTGCCGCGCGCCGTGCGCCCGGGCGCAGCAGAGCGCTCGGGGATTCTCTTCGGCGCTTTGGCCTTCGGCTGCTTTTGCGCCTCGCGCTCGATCTGTCCGGCCCAATCGGAGATCGAGCCGGTGAGAGGCGCGCCGGAGAACTCGCTTTGCGGCGCTTCGGCAAAGCCGCCGCGCTCCAGGGGCTCGGCGGCGTCGAGGAATTCGGTCAGCGGACTGCGCCGTTTCGGCGCGCCCTCTTGCGCCGGCGAGGGCGTTTTCTTGTCGGTGCGTTTGGCCATGGCCCGAATATGGGAGGACTCGGCCGAAATGGAAAGAGCGGAGTGAAATGGCGGGTGCGCGCTGCCGAGCCTGCTGACAGAAGGCTGTCAGGAGGCGCACGCGCCGTTTCGTTTCAGTTGAACCACAGCGCGAATATCAGGAAGCCGGCGCCGCCGAACTCGCGCTGAATCTGATTGAAATCGTCGCTGGTGAGGATTTTTCCACTTTCGAGATAAGGCGAGATGGCCGGGCCGGTGATCGACAGGACGAGGTCGAAAGGTTTCGGCTCGTCGAAGAAGCGCTTCATGTTGATGCCTTTGCCGATGATGCGAAAATGCGGCAGCAGCACGCGGCCTTCGAGAAGGTCCTCTGCCGTGGTCAGGGCGGCAAGCCATGCCTGCACTTGCGCCTCGCCGACCTCGAGGCCGGTGAGCGGGTTGACGCCCTTCTGCTGCGGTCCCGGCAGCCATTCGCGGTCATTGTCGGTCTCGGCGCGTATCGCTTTCCAGTCCTCGCGCGAAAGCCGGATCATCTCCAGCAGGTGACGGCGCGCCGCCTTGCGGCGCTCCGGCTCGATCACCGGCCAGTTGACGAGATGCACCAGCGAGATGAAGTCGGCAAAGCGCCATTCCGAGGCGAAGATGCTGCCGCTCATGCCGCCATCCGGCGGGACCAGCGCGTCCTGCAGCGGCAGTTTCGCGTGCGGAAACAGCATGTGGAAAGAGCCGTCGAACATGGCTCTGAAATCATGCGCCAGCCAGAAATCGGCCTGCGCCATCAGGAACTCGGCGTAACCTTGCAGCCAGAAACCGTCGGCGCGGTCGAAGCGGAAGGCAAGCGAAGGGGCGGCATCGCTCGCGTCGACGCCGCGTGAGAGCGAGGCCATGATCGCGGCGATGCTTTCGTCCGGCGCGATGTTGCCGTCCTCGTTGAGATCGATACCGGCATGAGCGAGGTCGACCACCATGCCGATATCGGCATCGGCGGGCACCGAGCCCAGCGTGGCGGCGGATTTCTCCAGACGGTCGCGGAAAGCGATCAGGATGGCGCGGAACTTTTCATAGGTCAGCGGCTCGGGACTGGGATTGTCCGGCACGGGCAGCCGCATCAGCGGTAGCATGAAGGATTGCGGGCTCTCGAAACCGTGCCGATGCAGACCGCTGGCCAGGATTTCCAGCGCGGTAAAGAATTCGCCGGCGCCGGCGGCATAGGCCGATGCCGGATCGCTCGGTGCCGCCGCCTCCAGTGCCGCCAGGGCTCTGTTCCGCTCGGAAACGGTTTTCGCCTCGAACAAGGCGGCAGGGTCGGGGCTAGCCGCTTTGGCGTAAGCAAAGGGCAGGAGCAGCAAGAGTGTGAGTGCCACAAGGCCCGACAGTCGCTTCACGATGGATCCTCCCGTCCCAATCCCGCCAGCCACAATACACGGATTTGCGGCGCTTCGCCTGCTGCTTTCTCCTGGCGCGAAGACGGTCTACACACGATGGCAAACGGTTGGGCATCGCGTGTCGAATTATCCGCTTTCCTACAAATTGTCGTGGCTGCCGCGTTTTCTGAAGCCGTCGCTAGGCGGCGACAGAAACGGTTTCGCGGCGGCAGCAGCGACGCTGATGGTGCCGACGCCAACGCAAACTGTGCGGCTTGCTTTCATCGGCGACCTGTCGGCGGTCGCCAATCGCCGGGTGCCGGAATGCGACCCTGCGATCGCGGCGCTGCTCGCTTCGGCCGATCTCGTGGTCGGCAATTGCGAAAGCCCGATCGTCGAGCGGCCGAGCGCGGTGGCGGGCACGCGGCTTGGCACGCATCACGCGATGAGCGAACGCTTCCTGGCGGATGCGCTGGCAGGCGTCGGCATTGCCCGTGACAGGCTCGTGCTGTCGCTCGCCAACAATCATATCCTCGACCAGGGCGTTGCCGGCTTCGACGAGACGGTCGCGGCGCTGAAGCGGCTCGGCATCCGCACCATCGGCACCGCGGCCGGCGGCCCGGTCCAACACCAGGCCGCCGGGCCGCTGACGATCGGCTTCGCCGCGTTCACGCTTTGGCGCAACGCTGACGAGGCCGAATTTCGGGCGCGGATTTCCATGGCGGGCGATCCGGCCGAATGGCCGCTCGGGATCCTCGCGAACGTCGACTTGCTCTGCGCGGTGCCGCATTGGGACTGGGAGTTCCGGCATTTTCCGAGACCGGCGACGCGGGCGCTGGCGCGGCGGCTGGCGGGTTACGGCGTGCGGCTGATCGCCGGCCACCACGCCCATGTCGTACAGCCGCTCGAGCGCATCGGCGATGCGCTCGTCGCCTACGGTCTTGGCGACTTCCTCGGCACGGCTTTTGCCAGGCAGCCATGGCCCGGCCGCATCGGTTCGATCCTGGTCGTCGACGTCCGCACGGACGCAGCCGCGCGAGGCAAGATTGCCGCTTACAAACTGCATTTCTTCATGCGCCTCGCCAAAGCCGGCCATGAGCAGCTGGTGCCGGTGGAGGCGCTGAAGGAGGAATTGTTGAAGCGGAAGGTTACCGAACGCCTGAGCGCGATCTTTTCCGGCTGACAGCCGACTGCTGACCGGGCCGACTGGCCGCGGCGAGCTTGCCGCAAAGGCAGCTGTAATGCCTTGGATGCAGTTCAGCAGTCGAAGCCGTATTGGGTGCGCATGTAATCCGCTTCTTCCTTGGACATTTTCTTGAACATCACGCAGACGGTGAAGCTGCCGACCTGATGGCCGTCCCTGGTGTATCCCCAGTCGGAGATATCGTCCTTGGAGAATTTGATGTTCTGGCCGAATACCACGTTGCGGACGAGTTTAGGCTCGTTCGCCAATATGCCGACAAAGCCGGTGGCGGTCCGCTTGAAGGGGATGACCCAGAAATGCTCCGTCGCATGTCCGTCGACCACCATGACCTTCAGCTTGAACCTGCCGGTTCCCGGCGGCGGCGCGTCGGACAAAGCCAGGAAGTCGTCCAGGCTGGATCGTGCCTTTGCAATCGCCGCCGCCATTTCGGCATCGTCCGGGGCTACCATCACCGTTTTGTCGTCACCCTGATCGGTGTCCTGCGCTCGAACAGGCAAGGGCGCGAGTGCCAGTAACAAGCTTAGTGTGGCGCGAACGGCAAAGGTCATGAAGCCCCCCAACTCCAGGTAGGCGCTCATCTTCCCGCATCGTGCCGGCATTATCAATCAGGCACTGCATTGTTCCGACGCGCCAGCGGCGGCCTTCGTCTGCAGCGTTCCGGTACCCCTATGGTTTTTGCCGGGTGTGGTCAGTCTATCCGTCACGAGCGGATGGTAACGGGAACGGAAGCGCTCTCGGTCGTCAAAGAGTCGAAAGCGCCGACCGCCGGAGAGGACAGGACATGCGAATGAAACTTGGTGCCACGGCGATGATCCCGGCAAGGATGCAGACGTGACCTTGCCCGGCGGTAAGAGGGCCAGGGTGCGGCTCGACCGCAACGACTTCGACACTTTGTCCGGCGGCAGGTTTTCCTTTGTTCATCCGAGCAGCATTTCCGTCACCAAGACGGATCTCGGCGAGAGCATCACCCAATACCTCGCTGCCTCGGCCCTCGGCACCGTCGTCGTGGTGCAGGAATACGGCAAGATGAATCCGGTGTCGCTCAATCAGCTGATGCTGCAAGAGATGACCAAGGAGTCGGTTCAGGCGGGCGGCACGCTGATACAGGAGCCGACGACCCGCAAGCTCGCCGACGGCAAGCAGTTGACCGGCATCAAAGCCACGGTGAAGACGCGTACCGACAAGGCCGATTTCGAGATCGTCGGCTTCGGTCTTGCCGATCAGGGGCTGCTGTTCATCACGCGCATCGGCGATCAGGACACCGCAACCGAGCAACCGATGATCGACAAATTCTGGCAGACGCTGAAGGTCAAACTGTAAGGCGCGCTGATATTCAAGTGCCTGGAATACCGGTTTCGTGCGCTTCCGGTGCTGGATTACAGCCCGCTCGGCACCAGTCCCGCCAGCCAGTTCGCCGATCGCTTTGCCATGTCCACCGTCGCGTTGGCCGCGCGGCCGAGATCGGTCTTGACCACGGCATAACCAGCCTTGGTGCGATAGAGCACGGCGCTGCCGCCGTCGACCGCGGCCTCGAAGGCAACAGGCCGCGCGGCTTCCGTCTCGCTCGCCGTCACCGTCGTGCCGACCGGGACGCTCGGCCGACGGCTGAGCTCGGGCGGCAATGGGGCAATGGGTTCGACGACGCGGTTCGGCGGCCTCAGCTCCGGCCTTGACGCTTTGGCTGCGAGCTCCGAAGTCGATGCCGACCCTTTGGTGCGGCAGATGCCGGAAACCAGCGGATAATTGAAATTGCGCTGATGCAGCATCTGGCTCTTCATCGCCGCTTCGCAGTCGGCAATCGTCGCCCATTTGGCGGGAGTCTCGCCGATATACTCGCAGAGCTTGGCGTCGCAGTCGCAGCCGACAATGGTCATGGCGACAAGGGCGGTCTTGATCACGGTCTTGTCCCTTTGAACTTCGTTCCCAGGCGATCAATCGCCGGGGAACAAGGCGGGATTTGGCCGCGATTGTGAATTGAGAGTGTCGGCGCGTTGCTTGGCTTGCGACTGTGGCGGGGAAGCATCAGTGGCAGATGCTGGGGAGGTGCAGGACGCTGGGAAAAGGGCCGGTGAAAGGGGCAGCCCAAAAAACAGTCGGCGCTGGGATTGCTCCCAGCGCCTCCCTGTCAGATCAGGAACCGGTTACGGCAGCAACTTCCGTAAAGTCGTCGCGCCAGGCCGGCCTTGATTTTGACGGTCCTGCCAGTCGCCACCCGAAGGCAGCGTCCGTTCCAGACCACGCCGATCTCCACCCTTGCGGGCTTTGCCGGCGCACCATCGAAGGTTTCACCCGCCTTCATGGCAGCATCGGTCCGCCGTCGGCGTTCGCACGCTTTCCGCGGCACCCGTAGGTCTCGGCATCCGTCCCTCCAGCAGGCGAACCTGCTCTCGTTCTGGGCCGTACGGGCCTCAGGAAATCCGCCTTGCGCTTCTGCCTTTCGGCCGGGGCGTTCGGTAGCCGCCTGAGATGGGTTCAATGTATGCCGGGTAAGGAATTTGCGGAATAGACGCGGACCTGTGGATAGCGGGATTATCGGGGACCGATGCGACAAGTCTCGGAATTTGCGGGCCGAACGCCTTAGACAGCCTGTCCCCATTTTCCGCGGTCCTTTCGACGATGAGCCTTGCCCCGCCAGTCGGCCCGCGTTTGAATGCCGGCAAAGTGCTGTGGCGTTGCATCAGCCGAGTCGCCTTGCGCTTCCACGCAATATGCCTCGGGGGAGATCAGGTTGAAGGTCGGGGTGGTTCTCAATCCGATAGCGGGAGGGGGCAAGCTCAAGCGGCATTGGTCCGAAGCCGCCGCATCGCTCAAGAGGCATTTCGGCGATTTCGAGCTGCGCGAGACGCAGACCAGCGGCGACGCCGAGCGATTGGCAATCGACCTCGCGGCCAGCGGGTGCGATCTGGTGATCGCGGCCGGCGGCGACGGCACCGCCAGCGAGGTGGCGGACGGGCTGCTGCAGGCAGAGCATGAGACCGGCCGGACCAGCGCGCTCGGCCTTTTGCCCTGCGGCACCGGTATCGATTTCGCCAGAGGGCTCGGCCTGCCCGACGAAATCGAGGAAGCACTGGCGCGTATCGCCGGCGCCGGCGCGCGCAAGGTCGATGCCGGCCGCGTCTGCTACATCGACGACCACGGCGCGCTCGCCAGCCGTCACTTCATCAACATCGCCAGCCTCGGCCTCTCCGGCGCCACCGATCGCGCGGTCAATGCGGACAAGCGCAAGGGCAGGGTCTCGGCCAAAGCGCTTTTCTTCTGGCGCACAGTGCTGGAATTCATCCGCTATCGCTTCCAGGAGGTCAGGATCACCATAGACGACGGCGAGCCGGTCGAGGCGCGCATGGCGCTGGTGGCGGTAGCCAACGGGAAATTCTTCGGTGGCGGCATGATGATTGCGCCGGACGCCGATCTGTCCGACGGCCAGTTCGATGTCGTCATCCTGCGCGCCGCCGGCAAGCTTGGGCTGATCCGCGACATCCGTCTCCTCTATGGCGGGCGCCACCGCAACCATCCGGCGATCACCATCCTGCGCGGTCGCAAGGTGCTGGTCGAACCGCTAGGCGACGTTGAGAAGAACGGAGCGCTAGTCGACATAGACGGCGAGTCGCCAGGTCGGATTCCGGCAACTTTCGAGATATTGCCCGGCGCATTGACGCTCAGGTGTTGAATCGCCTGCCTGAAGGTTTGATTCCGCCGGTGTGATTAGGCGATTGAAATAGCTGGCTAAAGTTTTGGAGGATTACAGTTCGAGCTTGGCCGGGAAGCCTGGCGCGCGAAGCTCCGTGCCGACCGCATCCTCCAGAAGCTTGACGATCTGGGTCGACCAGGCGCCACCGCCATACTTCTGCCTGCCGACCTCGAAAATCTGGTTGACGAGTGGTGCCAGTTGCAGCGGCACGCGAAAATCCCTGGCCATGCCCAACGCGAAACCGAGATCCTTCAAAGCCAGGTCCATGGTGAAGCCGATGTCGTAGGAGCCGTTCAGGATGAGCTGGCTTTCGGTCTCGTGGACGAAGCTGTTGCCGGAAGACGCGACGATGGCGTGATAGGCTTGGGCGAGGTCGAGCCCGCCCTGGTTGGCGAGCATCAATGCCTCGCCGGCGGCGACCAGATGAATGAAGGCCAGCATGTTGGTGATGACCTTGATCACCGCCCCCGAGCCGACAGGACCCATCAGCAACGACTTCGCGCACATCGCCTCGATGGCCGGTCGGTGGAGCTCGTAGAGCGCGGCGTCGCCGCCGACCAGCGCGGTGATCTTTCCTGCCGCCGCCAGGTGCACGCCGCCGGTGACCGGACATTCCAGCGTCTCGATACCTTTCGCCGAAGCAAGTGCGGCCAGCCGCAGGATCTCGTCACGGCCATTGGTCGACATTTCGATCCAGGTGCCGCCGGCGGCCAGGCCGTCCAGCAATCCGTCAGAACCGGCGAGCACAGCTTCGCTCACTTTCGGCGAGGGCAGGCAGGTGATCGCATTGCCGGCGCGGGTCGCGGCATCCGCCGGGCTCGCCGCCGCCGTTGCGCCGAGCGCGACCAAACGCGCAACCGCCGCTCGGTCACGGTCGAAAACGGCAACAGCGAAGCCGTGGCGCAGCAGGCTGGCGGCAAGGTTGCCGCCGAGATGACCAAGGCCGATGAAGGCGTAGGCGAGGCGCGCCGTCACGGCATCAGCGGCGTCTGCATCATCTGCAGATGCAGGTCTTTGCCGCTATAGGGGTGCGCCTCGCAGACTTCCTCGTTGAGCTCGACACCGAGGCCTGGCTCCTTCGACGGGATGACGTTCCCATCCTGCCATTCGATCTTCTTCTTGAGCAGCGTGGCGTGAAAACCGTCCCACTGCTTCAACGATTCCAGGATGAGGAAGTTGGGCAGAGTCACCGCAAGCTGGATGTTGGCGGCGCCGACGATCGGCCCGCAATAGCAATGCGGCGCCACCTGGATGTGGTAGGCCTCGGCCATGGCGGCGATCTTCTTGGTTTCGAGAATGCCGCCGGAGCGGCCGAGATCCGGCTGCAGGATGGTCGCGGCGCGGTTCTCGATGACGCGCGCGAATTCGAATTTTGTCGTCAGCCGCTCGCCGGTGGCGATAGGAATCGAGGTGCCGCGAGCGACCTGCGCCATCACCTCGGGCATGTCCGGCGGCACCGGCTCCTCGAACCACAGCGGATCGTAGGGCTCGATTGCACGGGCCATACGAAGCGCACCGGAGGCGGTGAACTGGCCATGGGTTCCGAACAGGATGTCCGCCCTGGTGCCTACCGCCTCGCGGATCGCCTTGATCATGCGCGCCGAGAGGTCGATGTCGATCAGGCGCGGCTGATGGCCGTCATAGGCCGTGTAAGGCCCGGCCGGGTCGAGCTTGACGGCGTTAAATCCCTGCTCGACATATTCCAGAGCGCAGGCCGCGGCCATGTCGGGATCGTTGTAGACGTTCTGGCCGCGGGCGTCTTCCGAATGGACGCTGCCGGTGTGCGGATAGAGATAGGTGTAGGAGCGCAGCGTCTCGTGCACCTGGCCGCCGAGCAGCTTGTAGGCCGGCTTGCCGGCCTCCTTGCCGATGATGTCCCAGCAGGCCATTTCGAGTGCCGAAAAGCACCCCATCCCCGAAACGTCGGGACGCTGGGTGAAGCCAGAGGAATAGACGCGGCGGAAGAGGTTCTCGATATCGTGCGGATCGCGGCCGATGAGGTAGCGCTCGGCCATATCCTCGATCATCTTGGCAGTGACATGCGCCGAGAAGGTGGCGTTGTAGGCCTCGCCATAGCCGACCACGCCGCCATCGGTGGTGAGCTTGACGAAGATGAAATACTTGCCGCCGATGCCGGGCGGCGGGTTGCCGACAACCCAGGTCTTGACGTCGGTGACTTTCATTTCTGATCCTCCAGAACCCGCTCGGCGCCTTTCCATCCGGTGAGGATTGCGGCGGCGTTGGTGTTGCCCGTGATGTTGTCGGGAAAGATCGATGCGTCGATCACACGCAAGCCCTCGAGCCCATGCACCCGAAGCCGGGGATCGACGACGGCGCGCGAAGCGTCCGGACCCATGCGACAGGTCGAGACGGGATGGTAGACGGTGCCCGAGCGCTTCCTGAAATCCTGAATCAGATCGGCATCGGAAGTAATTGACGGACCAGGCAAAACTTCTTCCTCGATGATCTCGGCCATCGCCGGCATCGAGGCGATCTTGCGCACGAACTTCACCGCCGCCAGCATCTCGTCGACATCGGCGTTGGTCGAATAGGCGTTCGCCGTGATCTTCGGATAGTCGCGCGGATCCTTCGAGCGGATCATGATCTCGCCGCGACTCGACGGCCGGCAATTGGAAAGGCCGATGGAGAAGCCCGGCCACGGATCGGGAGTCAGGATCGGGCGCTCGCCGCTCTTGGGGATGACGGTCGAGAAGGCCTGGAAATAGAGCTGCATGTTCGGCCGCGCCATCGACGGGTCGGTGCGGAAGAAACCGCCGGCATTGTTCATCGACAACGACAGCGGACCGGAACGCAGCAGGATGTACTGCATGCCCACCAGCGGCTTGCCCCACCATGGCCGCAGGATCTGGTTCAGCGTCGGCAGCTTGCCCTTGAAGGTGTAGTTGATGCCGACATGGTCTTGCAGGTTGGCCCCGACATTGTCGTTGGCGTGGACGACCGGGATGCCGAGATCGCCGAGCAGCGCCGACGGGCCCACACCAGAGAGCTGCAGCAGTTGCGGCGAGTTGACCGAGCCGCCGGAGAGGATCACCTCGCGGCCCGCGCGGACCCTCTTGGTTTCGCCGTTTTGCTGGTACTCGACGCCGACGGCGCGCTTGCCCTCGAACAGGATTTTCGTCGCCAGCGCGTTGGTCTCGACGCGCACATTGTTGCGCTTCATCGCCGGGCGCAGGAACGCGCGGGCGGCGGACATGCGGCGGCCGTTCCTGGTGGTGATCTGGTAGACGCCGACGCCCTCCTGGGAGGCGCCGTTAAAATCCGGATTTAACGGCAGTCCGGCCTGCTGGGCGGCCGCCAGATAGCGCTTGGTCAGCGGATGCACCGCATTCGAGCAATCGGTGATGTGCAAGGGGCCGCCGACCCCGCGCCATTGGTCGGCGCCGGCCTCGTTGTCCTCCAACGCTTTGAAAGCGGGGAGCAGGTCGTCAAAGCTCCAGCCCGCATTGCCGGCGGCGGCCCAGGCATCGAAGTCCTCGCGCGCGCCGCGAATGAAGACCATGGCGTTGATCGAGCTCGAGCCGCCGAGCAGCTTGCCGCGCGGCCAGTGGTCGACATTGTTGCCGAGGCCAGGATCGGGATCGGCCTTGTAGTTCCAGTTGACGGCCGGATCGAAGAAGGTCTTCCCGTAGCCGAGCGGCATCTGGACATAGAAACGGCGGTCGGTTCCGCCTGCCTCCAGCACCAGTACCGAAAAGCGGCCGGAAGCCGAGAGCCTTTCCGCGACCACCGAACCGGCCGAGCCGGAACCGACAATAATGAAATCATAAGTCTGCATGATGCGCGGGCGGGCTCCGAGATCCGGCTTACCCTAGACATTGCCGGCTCACGTCGTCGCCGGGGCTTCCGGCATGGCTTGTGAAAAAAGCGACCGGGCGGCGGCGCCGCTTTCGCCTTCAGCAAAGCTTGCGACATCGTGATGGCGTTGGTACGGCTTCAGGAAGCAGCGGCTGGAGGACCCCTCATGGTGCACTACGCAGACGGAAAGCCGCTCGGCGACCTGACATTGAGGACGCTCGCCATGCCGTCGGATGCCAATGCCGCCGGCGACATTTTTGGCGGCTGGGTGATGGCGCAGATGGACCTAGCCTGCGGCATCCGCGCGGCCGAGCGCGCCAAGGGTCGCGTGGTGACGGCGGCAGTGAAGGAGATGTCCTTCGCCAAGCCGATGAAGATCGGCGACACGCTCTGCATCTACACCCATGTCGAGCGCGTCGGCCGCACCTCGATGACGCTCAAGGTCGAGGCCTGGGCGCAGCGCTATCTCACCGACCTGATGGAGAAGGTCACCCATGCCGATTTCGTCATGGTGGCGCTCGACGGCGACGGCAAGCCGAAACCGATCCCAGCCGAAAGCTGACGGCGAACGCTTTTCCGGCCAGGCAAATTTGTAACAACTCTTGCGCGGGACGTGCGTCCGGCGACATCCGATGGTTGCTTCCGCGCCCGACGGTGCGTGCCGCTGGAGGAAAGACAATGCGTCAACATATGCTGAACGGCTGGCTCGTGGCAGCCCTTCTCGCACTTACCTGCTTGCTCGGCATAACTGCCTATGCAGAAGTGAAAAAAGAGCTCCCGCGCACCGCGTGGGTGCATGGTTTCGGGGCGGACCAGAGTCAGGGAGCGATGTGCGCAGTCTGCTCCTTGGCGCCCCGTGGCAGTACCACGTCAAAAGCCTGAGTGCTCCTCTCAGGCGCGACCAAAGCCGTCAGGGTCGGGCGGGCATCAAGGTTGATGTGCCCTCGAATACGACAAGTCAAAAAGACACAACTGCAGACTCCTTGCTCAGTCAGCAACGCTGCGGAGCGATGCTCGCAACACGTTGCGCTTCAAGGCCTTCAGGGATGCTCGCCATCGAATTTCGCGCGCGCCGCGCGTACTCGATTGGTATTCTTTCGTGCCCATTCGCCGAGCGCGCCAACCGGCACCAGCAACTCGTGGCCGAGCTCGGTCAGCTCGTAATCGACGCGCGGCGGAATGGTCGGGAAAACCTTGCGCGTGACAAAGCCGTCGCGCTCCAGACCGCGCAAGGTGATGGTCAGCATCTTTTGTGAGATGCCGCCGACGGCCGTGCGCAATTCATTGAAGCGCATCGGTCCGCCGCCCAGCTTGCCGACCACCAGAACGGTCCATTTGTCGCCGACCCGTTGCAGGATTTCCGATACGGCCCGGCAGTCCTCAGTGTTGTACGGGTGCCTCGGTAACAAAAATGTGCCTCCTTGCGCGCCACTTTGTCAGTATCACATATAGCGCCGGTATCCAAACGATACCGAAATTCCCCCGCAAGGAGAGCCCCCTTATGTCCAAACCCAAAATCGCCATTGTCGTCGGTTCGACGCGCGCCGCCCGCTTCGCCGACGTCCCGACGCAGTGGATCGCCAAGATTGCCAAGACGCATGCCGATATCGACGTCGAAGTCGTTGATTTGCGCGACTGGCCGCTGCCGTTCTTCGATGAGGTCGCATCCTCGGCCTGGGCGCCGTCGCAGAACGAGGTGGCGCAGCGCTGGCAGAAGAAGGTCGCCGAGTTCGACGGCTTCATCTTCACCGCGGCCGAATACAATCACGCGCCGACCGCCGTCTTGAAGAACGCCATCGATTACGCCGCCAATGAATGGAACAAGAAGCCGGCTGGTTTCGTCGGCTATGGCAGCGTCGGCGGCGCGCGCGCCGTCGAGCAGCTTCGCCTGATCGCCGTCGAGCTACAAATGGCGCCGGTCAAGTCGGCAGTGCACATCGCCTGGGGCGATTTCCTTGCGGTCCGCCAGGGCGACAAGAAGCTGGAAGAGATCGAACATCTGAACCAGGCGGCGGCGGCGCTCATCAATGACGTTGCCTGGTGGGCGAAGGTGCTGAAGGCGGCGCGCGCCGCCGACGCGATCGCCAGTGAAGCCCAGGCGGCTTAAGCCGCTTCATCCTCCCAAAATATCATCTACGGGCGGCGCTTGCGCCGCCCCTTTTATTTGCGGAAGCCTCGGTCGTTCGACAGAGGATCGCTCAAGGATTTCGCTCTGCTGCCGCTTTTATGTCAGGCATACTGGAGAAAGTCGGATTTCAATTGGGCATCCTTCGGGCGCAACCTTAGGCGTTCGCGTGAAGTTTGAAACGCCGATCGTCGTAGAAATCCAGATATCCCGAATGGACGGGATCCGCGAGACGGCGGGATTTCATGTAAGCCTGCGCCAGGACATGCGGACCGCCTTCAATGGGCTCAACCTCGATCGGGACGCGCAGGTTGCCGGGCTTGCCAACGGATTCGATCCGGTCAAGCCCGGCCAGGGCGCGGTCGTCGACCGCGTAGAGCTCGCCCCTGACGTGGAAGCCGAGACCCGGTTCATTGAACATCATCGGAGCGAAGCGAGGTCCGGCAATCAGCATCGGGAAACGCTCACGGGTCCTGCAGGCACCGATGCACGCGGCCCCGGACAAACCCGCCTTGTGAAGAGGAAACCCTCTCTTCAAGGTTCCGAACACGAAGAGGTTGACGAGCATTCTCCGGAACGCCGGCCGAAGCTGGAAGTTCATCCGTTTTCGCCATGTTCAGGGCAGGTGCAAATCCGCATGACTCAAGAATTCTCAATTATCCTGTCTGCGGACGAAGCCGCGAAAGCCGAGGCCGCCGCGGCGCTCTACCGCTATAACGTCGCCATCACAGGGACGGACGACCGCATTCCCATAGGCGCCGTATTGTGTGCTGGCTCGGGCAAAGCTTTGGGCGGCCTATGGGGAAGGACCGAACTCGGCCTTCTGTTCTTGGACATGTTTTTCGTGCCCGCGCATTTGCGCGGTCTGTCTTACGGGGGCCAGCTGCTCGCCGCCGTCGAAGAAGAGGCAAAGGCGCGGGGCTGCAGACGCGCCGTCGTGGAGACAAGCAGCTTTCAGGCGCCTGGATTCTACATCCGCCACGGTTATGTGGAGTTCGGCCGCGTTCCGTTCGGCTTCGATCGGCAGGCCCGCGTCTTTCTTCGCAAGGAACTGGCCTGAATGGACGTTGGGAAAACCCGGCAGATCCAGGCTCGCTATCGGCGCGCCATCGGACGGTGGCCGTCGGGCAGGCGGGTGGCGATCAGCTTGTCGATACGCCGGCCGTCGAGGTCGACCACCTCGAAGCGCCAGCCTTGCGCGTCCACGCATTCGCCGGTAGCGGGAAGGTGGTGCAGATGCGACAGCACATAGCCGGCCACCGTCTCGTAGTCGCGGTTCTCCGGCAAGTCGATGCCCAGCACCTCGGCCATCTCGTCAGCCTGCATGTAGCCGGCAAGCAGCCATGAGCCGTCCTCGCGTTTGACCGCGTTCTCTTCCTCGCCGGCGTCGAGGTCCGAGCGGAAGACGCCGGTGATCGCTTCCAGGATGTCGGCCGGCGTGACGATGCCTTCGAAATGGCCGTATTCGTCATGGACGAGCGCCATGGGCACGTCCGATTCCCGCAGCCTTTGCAGCACGTCGAGTGCGTCGGCCTGATCATGGACGATTGGCGCGGTGCGCACATGCTGGCGCGGATCCAACACCCTGCCGGCAAGAAGGGCGGCCAGCACGTCGCGCGTCTGGATGACCCCTATCATGGCATCGACATTGCCGTCGCCCGCAGGCAGGCGCGAATGCTGGCTCTCCATCAGAAGCCGCTTGATGGCCGCCTCGTCGGATTGCAGGTTGATCCAGTCGACCTCGGTGCGCGGCGTCATCACGGCGCGCACGGCGCGGTCGCCAAGGCGCATGACGCCGGCGATCATGCGGCGCTCGTCGGATTCGATGGTGCCGTGATGCTCGGCCTCGGCGACCAGCATCTTGATCTCCTCGTCCGTGACCTTCTCTTCCGCCTCGCCGGCCTGGCCGAGCAACCACAAAACCGCGCGGCCGGAAATGTCGAGCAGAAAGACGAGCGGCGCCGATACCTTGGCGAGAATGGTCATCGCCGGCGCGGCGCGGACTGCGACGCGCTCAGGATCCCTGAGCGCGATCTGCTTCGGCACGAGCTCGCCGACGATCAGCGAGGCGTAGGTGATGACCGCGACGACAATGCCGACGCCGATGGGGTCGGCGATGTTCTCGCGGATGCCGGTCGAGGCCAAGTATTGAGCCAGTCGCTCGCCGAGCGTGGCACCGGAAAAGGCGCCGGAAAGGACGCCGACCAGGGTGATGCCGATCTGCACCGAGGACAGAAACTTGCCGGGGTTGGAGCCGAGGGCCAGCGCGCGGCCGGCACCCCTGACATTGCGGTCGATCATCGCCTTGAGGCGGGCCGGGCGCGACGAGACGATAGCCAGCTCCGACATGGCCAAAAGGCCGTTCACCAGGATGAGGGCGGCCACAACGGCGATTTCGACGTATAGCATGCGGCGTCAATAGCATTGCTGCGGTGCATTCGAAAATAGCGGGTTGGGCGTTTTTCGAATTGCGCCGTTTGCCGCTTCGAGAATGCCGGATGCGCTAGGGCAATTGCTTCAACACGCCAACCACCGCCATACCGTCGGTGAAATAGGGATCGCCGCCGCCGTTCCTGCCGTTTTTCGTCGCGCCGATCCCCGGGATCTCGCTGGTCGATGTCAGCATGCCTGCGGTGCTGAGGTCGCCGATCAGCAAGTTGCGCTCGGCATCGATGTCCGCACCGATATGGTGAGTGATGGCACCGGTGTCGTGGCTCAAGCCGACGCCGCGGTCGAAGCTGGCGGCACCCAGCCAGAGCGGGCGGCCGTCATCGCCGACGGTATTTGTCTGCCAGAAGCGGACGTGGTGGCGCCGGTCGGCGCTGTCGCCGACGGGCTTTTCGAAAGCGAGGTCCTGGGCGCGGCCTTCAAACAGCAGGCGGCTGATCGGCGCATCGGGATAGGGTCGGGAGAATAAGACGCTCTCGCCGATGTCGACCGCTGTCCTGAGCGTGACGGCGTCGGCCGTGTCCCAGCCGGCCACGGCAAAGGCGTGGACCACCTCCTTCTCGGTGCCGATAAGTCCGGCATTGATCGGGTCGCCGGGAATGCCCTGCGGCGTATGCGTCACCATCTCGAAGCGCTGCGTGCGGAAGCCGCGCTCCCGCCACGTCCAGAATTCCGGCGCAGCAAGGTAGGCAAAGCCAAGATAGAAAGCACAGAAAGCCACCAGCCAGATCGCCGCGCGTCGCCAAAGGCTTCGCTCACCCACGAGAGACCACTCCCAAGCCTGTGCCCGGCCCACTCTATGCGGTGTTGGGCCGGTTGGGCAGTAGGCCGAAGGTCAGCGGCAGGCGCGGTAGCCGTTCCTGCGATTCTTGACGTCGAAGTGAAAGTGGTTGCGGTGGTCGTAATTGTAGCCCGGGCCGAGGACCGTGTTGAAATATTGGCAGCCGTCGGCGCGAACATTGTTGAGGAAGCCGCGGGTGCGGAACGCAAACAGGCCAGGCTTGCGAACGTCGATGTCGTTGCCATTGTTGAGCTCGATGCTCATGACGTCGAGCGCATTGCCCTTGCCGTGCTCCGACAAGACGCCCTCGCCGGCGATCTTGCGGCAGGAATAGCTCGAGCCCTGGTGGATCGCCTTGACGCCGGAGAAATAGCGCCAGCGGGCTGCCGGCACGAGCTCGTTCCTGGTCCAGGCGGCGAAGGTCGCGGCCATGTTGCAGGTCAGTGTCGCTGCCGGTTTCATCTCGACGCTGCCGATGGCTGAAAAAACTTTCACCGGGAAGTCGATGCCGCACTGGCCTTCGTGGATAGGCTGGATGTCCTGGTAAACGACGCCAAGCCGTTTCAATTCATTGCGGCAGTCGATCTCGCCGGCCGGCATCTGCTCGGGCGAAGACAAGGGCTCATCCATGCGCGGATAGGCTGCCTGGGTCAGGTAGGGATCGGACGGAACAAGCCTCTGCATGTCGGAATATTGCGGAGCCTCGGGCATGGCGGAGGTCTGGCTGCCGACGTCGACGGCCGGCTGCAGCGAAAAGACATCGCCGGTGGTGCAGGCCGAGACCGCTGTGATTGCGAGCCCCGTTGTCATTCTGACGGTAACGGAGCGCGCACGAGTGCTTAGTCGCGCCAAGGCGAGGCTGGCGCCAAATATTGCGGCCATCGAAAGGCATCCTGTCCCCGGATGGCACAAGTCTAGTCGGCAAGAGTAAAGGAAAGATCAGCGCCGGCATTCACGCCTGGGGCCGAATTGCGGCATCTGTTCTTCGCACCCACTCATTGACAGAACGTTCCGCCATTCCGTCTCGGTTCGAGGTCGAAGTGGAAGTGCAGCGCATGGTCCGGATCGCTGCCTGGGCCGAGCACCGTCTTGAACGGCCCGCAGGCGGCCTTGCGGATCGTGTTCAGGAAGTTTGCATTTTTTTCGGGCGGCACCGGGCCGACCTCGATCGTCCTGCCGTCGGAGAGTGTGAAGGACGCGATGTCCAGCGCATTGCCGAAGGCGTGCTCCGAAAGCTTTCCACCACCGTTGCGCGGGCGGCAAACAAAGGCGGAGGCCTGGCCGATCGATTTGAGATCGGCGCCAAATTCGGCCTTCGCGGCGGGTTGGATGACTTCGACGGCAAATCGTGCCGCAGCCTCCGCCATTTGGCAGTTGAGTTCGGCTCCGGCGCCTATACTGATCGATTTTCCTAATGTTTTCATGACGATGGGATAGGGAATGGAGCAGCCGATCTCGGCGTCGTGCTCGGCCTTGTGCTCCTCGAATTCGACGCCGAGCGTCTTGAGGCGCTCACGGCAGGCAACCTCCTCCGCCGGCATCTTGTCGGCTGGCAGCTCAGCGGAGCGCGGATCGGGCAGTATTTTGTTGTCGTGGGTATCAGCCGGCTTTTCAGGTGGCTTCGGTGCGGCAGCGGGCGGCTTCGGTTCCGCGATGTCGGGTCGTTGCGTCGGAATCGGCACCGCAGACGGCGCCTCAGGTTCGCCTTCCGTGTCGGTTGACGGCTCGGTGGCCGAAGGCTCGGGATGCTGCCGCTTTCCCTCACGAAACTTTTCCTGATTGATCGGGTCAGATGCGTCAGCGTCCTTTGGACCGGCAGCCTTCTGCTCTTCCAGCGTTGCGGTGCCGGCCTTTTGCGCTTCCGCGGGCCGTGGTTCTGGCACCAGAGCATCGGCGGGCAAGATCGGCTGGTCCTGCGTTTGCTGTTGCGCCAGCTTTGGCGCGACTTGCTGCTTGCCGCGCGGTCTCACGCGATGCTTGATCCTCGGCCGCAGTGGCTGATCGGCCCGCTGCGTCAACGGCTGCTCCATGCGCGGTGTCATCGGCTGCCTGTGACGATGCTTGGCATCGGCCGGCGTGACCAGCAAAATCCCCGCCGCCAAAGGCAGCGCCAGTCTGCAAATTCCGGAAAAGCTCAGCCTCGCCATCGGCCGGAAACGGGCCGGGCATCGCAAGGTTGCCTTGGACGCTGCGGCGCTGCGATCAAAATCGGTTACCGGTTCGTTACGCGCCGATCGCCTCCAGGCCCTCCTCCAGCCAATCGGCGAGCTGCGGCAGTCCGAGCAGGTACTTTGCGGTGCGCTTGTTGGCGCGCTCGCGCGCGGCCGCCACCGCGTCGACCCATTCGGAAGCTTCGTAGTCGCCGCGGCCCACCCAGGCCAACGCTACGAGCTCGGCCGCTTCATCGACGTTGAGGTCGTTGATCAGCTCGCGGAACTCCTCCTCGGTGAGGTCTTCCGATGCCTCCTCGACAAGGCCGTCGTGATGATGATTGTCGTGCCTGTCGCCATCGAACTCGACCTCGTGCTCGGCGCCGTCGTCGTAGTCCTCGTTGACGGCAGCGCTCAGCGCCTTGGCCTTCAGGATGAACAGGCGCACGGTATCCGGGTCGATGGAAAGCTCCCATTCCTTCTCGAGGCGCTGCTGCACTGGCCTTTCTCCTCGTCGTGCGCTCGACTGATGATAGCGGATTTGCGGCCCGCGTCACATCCGTTCGCAGAGGCGATGCGCTCCCCGACCTCCAAATAGTTTGGCTTTTGACAGGTTTTCGGGATGAAACCGCATCGAAGCGGCGTTAATCTGCCGTTGTCACGCTCAAGGAGGCTCCGATGCGCAGACGTTTGCTTGTTCAGGTCTTGGCTGCTGCCGTTAGCCTGCCGCTGTTCGCGGCGCCTGCATTCACCGCCGGCGAGGGCGGTGGCGGTGGCAGCCAGACTACCACTCAATGCAAGAAGGGTCAGGTCTGGGACAAGAAAAAGAAGAAATGCGTCGTGCCGCAGTACGGCATGCTGGATGACGACAGCATCTACGAGGCAGGCCACGATCTGGCGATGGCCGGGCGCTACGACGAGGCGATCTCGGTGCTGACGCTCGCCGCCAACAAGCAGGATCCGCGCATTCTCAACTATCTCGGCTATTCGCATCGCCATTCCGGCCGTGTCACGGTCGGCCTCGGCTATTACGAGGAAGCGCTGCGCATCGACCCCGACTACACGCTGGTGCGCGAATATCTCGGCGAGGCCCATCTGCAAATCGGCGATCTTGCCGGCGCGCAGGAGCAGCTCAAGGAAATCGAGAAGCGGACCGGCAAAGGCTCGCGCGAATACGGCATGTTGTCAGAACAGATCGAGCGTTTCCTGAGGAGCTGATTCTTCTCAGATGCTTTTCGAGGCCGGCTGCGAGCAATCGCAGCCGGTTTTTTGCTGCCGGCATTGCGGATTTAGCGCCGGATGGCCTTGCGAAAGCGGTGGTGATTTTACTGAACTTCATTTTTGAGCGTGAAAATCGCGCGGAGATCGCTATATTCAGGGAAATTGTGGTGAAACGGTTCCGTTAGCCCGAGGCTGCCGGACCGTTTTCTTTTTGTACCCAACGACAAGGCTATTCCCGAAAAGCGGGGGTAGTGGCAGGAAAGGTCAGGCATCATGATCAAGGTCCCGATGACAGGCGAGGGGTTCGCGTCATTGAAGGAAGAACTGCGCTGGCGCCAGCAGGAAGAGCGTCCACGCATCATCGAGGCGATCTCCGAAGCGCGCTCGCATGGCGACCTGTCCGAAAATGCCGAGTACCACGCGGCTAAAGAGTCGCAGAGCCACAATGAGGGCCGTATCAACGAGCTCGAGGACTTGATCGCGCGCGCCGAGGTGATCGATGTCTCGAAGCTCAGCGGCGACAAGGTGAAGTTCGGCGCCACGGTCGTGCTGGTCGACGAGGACACCGAGGAAAAGAAGACCTATCAAATCGTCGGCGACCAGGAAGCGGACGTGAAGTCCGGCCGTATCTCGATCTCCTCGCCGATCGCGCGCGCGTTGATCGGCAAAGAAGTCGGCGATGCCATCGAGGTCAACGCCCCGGGCGGCGCACGGGGCTACGAGATCGTCCAGGTGCAATTTATTTGAGGGCTAGACTGGCGTTTCCGATCTAAGCACCAGCAGCCGCTCTGCTTCAGCCATAACTTCGGCCGGCGTGACTTTGCCGCCGGCGGGCGCCAGCAGTGTCGATGAAAACGGCCCGCGCGGGCCGGTCAGGCCGGGCTCCGTCGCCAGGAATATGGCGACGGTCGGCAGGCCGAAAGCGCTGGCGAGATGGGTGAGGCCGGTGTCGGCGCCGATGACGAGCGTCGACCGGCCGAGGATCGCAGCGACATCCGCTAGCGGCGATTTCGGAACCAGCACCGTTTCCGGCACGGCGCCGGCGATCGCCTCGGCAACACGCTTCTCCGCTTCGTTCGACCAGGTGACGATCGGTGTAAATTGCTGCGACACCAGTCGGCGCGCAGTCTCGACCCAGTCTTCGACCGGCCATTTCTTGTCTTCGCGGCTGGTGCCGTGCAGCAGGAAAGCCGTTTTGCCTTCGACGCCGGAAAGTCCGCCTGCCGGCGGCACTATGCCGGAGTTGAGCGTCGAGAGGTCCGGCTGATACCCCAGCGCCAGGCCGAACAGGCGTCTGGTGCGCTCGATGGCGTGCAACTCGCGCCGCACGGCGTATTTGCGCTCGTAGAGCAGCGTCGCCGAGGGCTCGCGGGCGCTGGAGCGGTCGAAGCCGGCGATCGGCGCGCCGGATTGCTTGGCGACCACGGCCGATTTCAACAGCCCCTGTGCATCGATAACCAGGTCGTAGCGACGCGAGCGAAGCGCACGTCGCAGGCCGGCCATCTCGCGCCATGTGCCGCCGTCGAACGGCTTCTTGCGCCAGCGCCGGATCGCCAACTTGTGGATGGTTCCGATCGCCGGATGCAAGGCGACAACGGCGGCAAAGGCCTCTTCCACGCACCAGTCGAAGCTTATGTCCGGGCGATTGCGGAGCGCGTCCTCGACGGCCGGGAAGGTGTGGATGACATCGCCCATCGATGATGTCTTGACGATCAGAACCCTCATGCGGCCGCAGGAATATCAAGCAATCGGTCGGCGGCGGCGGCGACCCGCGCGACATCGAGCGTCTTAAGGCAGTTGAGATGGCCGAGCGGGCAGAGCTTGCTGTGGCAGGGCGAGCAGGAGAGGTGCAGCCAGATCAGTTCCGAACGGTCGGTCAGCGGCGGCGTGTTTTCGGGCGAGGTCGAGCCATAGACGGCGACGATTGGCGTGTCGACGGCGGCGGCCACATGCATCAGTCCGCTGTCGTTCGAGACGGCTAGCTTCGCCGCGGCGATCAGGTCGATGGCATCCTCCAGCTTCGTCCGGCCGGCAAGGTCGACGGCGCCCGGCGCAAGCCTCGCGATCTCGCCGGTGACCTCAGCGTCGTTCTTCGAGCCGAGCAAGGCGACGCCCAGGCCTTTTGCCGTCATCCCGCGGGCTAGCTCGGCATAGTATTCGCTCGGCCAGCGCTTCGCCGGACCGAACTCGGCGCCCGGCAACAGGGCGACGAATTCTTTTGCGCTGAGCCCGAACCGCGCCAGCAGATCGGCCTGATTGGCCATATCGACGGTGAGCTTCGGCGGGCGAAAAGTGCCGCCGCGCGCCAGGCCGAAATAGGCCTGAGCCGTGCGCCGCTTCACCGCATCGGGCAGCGGAACGATGTCGGTCAGCAGGCCGTAGCGCATTTCCCTCAGATGGCCGACGCGGCGCGGAATCCGGGCGAAGAACGGGATCAGCGCCGATTTCCAACTCCCCGGCAGCACATAGGCCATGTCGTAGCGGCCGCGCAGCAGGCGGCCGAAGCGCCTGCGGCTGCGGAATTCGAGCGTGCCGGGCATCAGTGGAAAGTCGATCTGGGAGCGTATTTCGGGCATGCGCTTGACCAGGGGCGCTGCCCAAGCCGGCGCGAGCACGTCGATCGCGGCATTCGGATGCTTTTCCTTCAGCGCCGCGAACAGGCACTGGGCCATGACCATGTCACCCACCCAGCGTGGGCCGATCACGAGGATCGTTGGGCTTTCAGCCATTGGACATAGTCTCTGACGCCGGTTTCGACGGTGCGGAATTGGCCATTGTAGCCGGCCGCGCGTAAGCGGGACATATCCGCCTCGGTAAAACTCTGGTAGCTGCCCTTCAGGTGTTCGGGGAAGGGAATGAACTCGATCTCACCCTTGCCGAGCGTGTCGATCACCGTCTCGGCGATGGCGCGGAACGGCTGGGCGCGGCCGGTGCCGCAATTGAAGATGCCGCTTGAGCCGCGCTTCCATAGCCACAGATTGACGTCGGCGACGTCGCCGACATGGATGAAGTCGCGGCTCTGCTCGCCGGGGCCGAACCCGCCATAGGCGCCGAACAGCTTCGGGTTCTGGCCCTGCTCGACCTGGTTGAACAAATGGAAGGCGACCGAGGCCATGGCGCCCTTATGCGCCTCGCGCGGCCCGTAGACGTTGAAATAGCGCAGGCCGGCCACCTGCGAGTGATCGGTGTCGAAGACATTGCGGCGGACGTAGTCGTCGAACAGCTTCTTCGAATAGGCGTAGACGTTGAGTGGCCGTTCGAATTCGGGCTCTTCGCGAAACTCGCTGCCGCCGCCATAGACCGAAGCCGAGGAGGCATAGAGGAAGGGCACCCGCAGCGCCAGGCAGGCGTGCAGCAGGCGCTTCGAATAAGCGTAGTTCACGTCCATCATGAACTTGCCGTTCCATTCGGTGGTGGTCGAGCAGGCGCCCTGATGGAAGACGGCGTCGATGCGGCCCAGCCCGCCATCCTCGAGCCGGGCCGGAAGCTCGTCCTTGTCGAGATAGTCAGCAATGCGGAGATCGGCCAGATTGGCGATCTTGTGGCCGTCGGTCAGATCGTCGACGACCAAGATATCGTCATGGCCTTCGGCATTCAGCGCGGCGACGATGTTGGAGCCGATCATGCCGGCGCCGCCCGTGACGATGATCATCCTTGTGAGCCTTGTTTCGTTGCCGATTCCGGCCCTTATAGGGGAGGCGCGAGCAGGTGTCGATAAAAGGTCCCCGGCTGTGGAGCATCGGCTACGACGAATGTAGGGATGGATCGGCAGAACGGCTCGCGAGATAAGCTCTGGCGCGCCGAACGGTACGTCTTCGATCGAAGCAAGCTATGGTGCCATTGAGGGCTGTGGCATGAGCCGTCGGTGTGCGTTCTTGCCGTTGGTATCAGCCATGACATCCGATTTAAAGCCAGGCCTTCACCACGTTCAAACCCTGCGGGTCGACGACTCCCTGACGGTTCCGGCCATGACAACGGCCTTTGCGAGTTTCGCCGACATGCCGCCGGTTTTCGCCACCGCCTTCATGGTGGGCTTCATCGAATGGGCGTGCGTCGAGGCATTGCGTCCGTTCCTGAGCAGCCATGAGAGAACCGTCGGCACCCATGTCGACGTCAGCCATGTCGCCGCGACGCCCGTCGGCATGACCGTCACCGCCGATGTCGAGCTTGTCGCGGTGCAGGGGCGAAAGCTGCGCTTCAAGGTATCGTGCAGCGACGAGAATGGATTGATCGGCGAAGGTTTCCACGAGCGCGCGGTCGTCGACCATGACAAGTTCATGGCGCGTGTTCTTGCCAAATCAGGGCAGACCGGTTCGTCGCCACAGTGAGGCCGCAAAGCTCCCGCTTCAGTCGGCTCCTATCGTGAGGGATCAAGATGCCGTCGACCGAACTGCTTATCGCCTTTTTCGTCACCACGGCTATCTTCGCCTACATTCCCGGACCGGCCATGCTCTATGCCGCCGCGCAGACCATGGCGCGCGGGCGTTGGTCGGGGCTGACGGCGGCGCTCGGCATCCATCTCGGCGGCTATGTCCATGTCCTTGCCGCCGCAACCGGACTGTCGGTGTTGTTCCACGCCGTGCCGCCGCTTTACATGGCGGTCAAACTTGTCGGCGCGCTGTACCTGATCTGGCTCGGTGTTTCGCTGTTCCGCGCCAAGATCCAGGGAAACGGAACGCTTCCTGCCATCGAGCGAAAATCGGCGCGTCGCGCCTTTTTCGAAAGCATCACGGTCGAGGTGCTCAATCCCAAGACAGCAATCTTCTTCATGGCATTCCTGCCGCAGTTCATCGATGCCTCGGCGACCTTGCCGGTTTGGCTGCAGTTCGTGGTGCTGGGAACCGTCGTCAACCTGATGTTCTCGTCGGCCGACATCGTTTGCGTCTTTCTCGCCGGCGCGATGATTGCGCGCCTGCGGCGCTCCGGTCGCGCGCAGCGCCTTATGCAGCGCGCAGGTGGCGCCGTGCTTGTCGGTCTCGGCGTCCATGTCGCCTTGCAGAAGAGCTGATCCGTCCGGCGCCTTGGCCGTGCGCATACGGCCGCCGTTGCGCTGGCCCCGATTGCGGTATATCGGCATCGCGAAGAATGAAGAGCGCCGGTTTTCCGGCGCTGCAACCCCGATCAAGAACCGTCGTTTTCGGCGCGTGCCAGTGAGATGATCAAGCACCATCTGCCTTCCCCGGAGCCCTTGCATCGCACCATCGCCCACTTCGGCGAGGTCACGGTGCTGGTGGTCGGCGATTTCATCCTCGATCGTTTCGTCAACGGCGTCATCGAGCGGATCTCGCCTGAAGCGCCGATCCCGGTGCTGCATGGGCGGGGCGAGGTGGTGGCCCTGGGCGGCGCCGGCAATGTCGTTTCCAACATCGTTTCACTGGGCGGCGCCGCGATCCCGGTGTCCGTCATCGGCGCCGACCAGGCCGGCGACAATCTCATGCGCATGCTCGGCGATCTTGGCGCCGATACGGACGGCCTTGCACAGCGGCAGGACCGCATGACCTCGTCGAAGAGCCGCTTCAGCGCGCTTAACCAGCAGGTGCTGCGTTTCGACGAGGAGGAAATCAAACCGTTGTCCAGTGGCGAGCGGACGACGCTTGTCGAGCATTTCCAGGCTGCCCTTGCGCGTGCCGATATCGTCATCCTGTCCGACTACGGCAAGGGCATCCTGCTCGACGGCGTGGCGGCCGAACTGATCGCGATCTGCCGCGATGCCGGAAAACCGGTGCTGATCGACCCGAAGGGCCGCGACTATGCGCGCTATGCCGGGGCGACGGCGGTCACGCCCAACCGCAAGGAACTCGGCGAGGCGGTCGGACGCCCGGTCTTCGGCGATGACGAGATCGTCGCTGCGGCACGCGACCTGATTGCCGCGCATGACTTCGAGTTCATCGTCGCGACGCGCAGCGAAAAGGGCATGAGCGTGGTCACCGCGGAGGATGCCCGCCATATCTCCACGCAGGCGCGCGAAGTGTTCGACGTCTCCGGCGCCGGCGACACGGTCATCGCCACCTTCGCGCTGTCGCTCGCCGCGGGCGCCGACCGGGTGCAGGCTGCTACAATCGCCAATGCCGCCGGCGGCGTGGTCGTTGGCAAGCGCGGCACGGCGCGGCTGACAGTGGAGGAGCTTTCCGGCGCGCTGTTCCGCTCGCATGGACCGGTCGCCCACAAGGACGCCATTCTCGACGCCAATGCGGCGGCCAGGATGGTGGCGGCCTGGAAAGAGGAGGGGCTGTCGGTTGGCTTCACCAATGGCTGCTTCGACATTCTGCATGCCGGCCATGTCAGCCTGCTGCACGCCGCGCGCAGCCGATGCGACCGGCTGGTGCTCGGCTTGAACAGCGACGCCTCGGTGCGCCGGCTGAAAGGGCCCGGACGTCCGGTCAACGACCAGCACGACCGCGCCTGCGTGCTCGCGGCGCTCGCCTCGGTCGATGCCGTTGTCGTCTTCGAGGAAGACACGCCGCTCAAGCTGATCGAGGCGCTTCTGCCCGACATCCTGGTCAAGGGCGCGGATTACACGATCGAGACCGTGGTCGGCGCCGACGTGGTGCAGAACGCGGGCGGGCGTGTGGTGCTGGTCGACCTCGTCGCCGGCAAGAGCACCACCAAAACCATCGGCAAGCTGCGCGCCGGCGGCGCGAATTGAGGGTTTCATGTCCGAGCTGAACGACTATCTGGTCCGCTCCGCGGCGGCGATCTCGGCAATGGTCGAGCGCGATCTCACCGGCGAGATGGAGCGCGCGGTGAGCGCGGTCGTGAAGGCGCTGTCACACGGCAAGGCGCTGCTGATCTGCGGCAATGGCGGCTCGGCGAGCGACGCCATCCACATCGCCGGCGAACTGGTCGGCCGGTTCCTTAAAGAGCGCAAGGCCTACAATGTCATCGCGCTGCCGGCCAATGCGGCGGTGCTGACCGCCTGGGGCAACGACTACGGCTTCGACACCGTCTTCTCACGCCAGGTAGAGGCGCATGGGTCGGAAGGCGCGATATTGCTCGCCATCTCCACCAGCGGCAATTCGCCGAGCATCCTTGCCGCCGCCGAGCAGGCGCGGGCCATGGGCATGACGGTGATCAGCCTCACCGGCGACACCGGCGGCAAGCTCAAGCCGCTCACGGACATCTTGCTCAACGTGCCGTCGACCTCGACGCCGATCATCCAGCAGGGGCATCTCTGCCTCTATCACCACCTGTGCGAGGCGGTCGAAGCGCGTCTCAGCAATGGCTGACCGCGAAGGGGATTTTCCGCTCGTCGAGCCCGGCCTGTGGATCGAGCGGATTGGCGCCAAGGCGTTTCCGGCTGGCCTGCCGGCACTGTTTCTAGACCGTGACGGCACCATCAATATCGATACCGGCTATCCTGACGATCCGGACGCCATGGTGCTGCGCGACGGTATCGCGCCTGCCATAGAAGCCGCGAATCGGCGCGGCATTCCGGTCATCGTCATCACCAACCAGTCCGGTATCGCGCGCGGCTATTTTGGCTGGGATGCCTTCGCCCGGGTCAATCAGCGGGTGCTCGAACTGCTTGCCGAGAAGAACGCAGCCGTCGACATGGTGCTGGCCTGCGCCTACCACGAGGCCGGTTCGGGCCCGCTGGCGATGGCCGATCATCCGATGCGCAAGCCCAATCCGGGCATGCTGCTCGAGGCAGGGCGCCGCCTCGGCCTCGATCTCAAGCGATCGCTGATCGTCGGCGACAAGCCGGCCGACATGGAAGCAGGCCAGCGCGCCGGCCTCGAGCGCGGCTGGCTTGTCGATGGCGAAGCCACACCGATGGGCGGCTTTTCCGTTTTGCCGCTGCGCGATGTGCGGGACCTGGAAGGTCTGCTCACCGCGATACGATCGCAATGATCGCGGATTGATTCAAAATTGAGCGCCAAACCGCTGTTTTTCCAGCGGCTTCATCGGAAGCCGGCGCATTAAGCCGGAAAGGCGACCAGCCCCTCATCCTTGACCCGGCGGATGGTCAGCGCGGTGCGCACCGTGTCGACATTGGGCGCCGAGGCGAGCTCCTCGATGACGAAGGTCTGGAAGGTGCCAAGGTCGCTTGCCACGCAATGCAGCAGGAAATCGGACTCGCCCGACACCATCCAGGCATCGCGAACGATCGGCCAGCCCCTCGTCCGCTCGGCAAAAGCCTTGAGCTCGGCGTCGGCCTGATGGTGCAGGCCGATCAGGCAGAAGGCGACGACATCCATGCCGAGCGCCGGCGCATTGAGGAGCGCACGGTAACCGCGGATGATGCCGGCCTCTTCCAGTCGCCTGACGCGGCGCAGGCAAGGCGGCGCCGAGATGCCGACGCGGCCGGACAACTCGACATTGGTCATACGACCGTCACTCTGCAGCTCTCGCAGGATCTTCCAGTCGATGGCGTCGAGATCGGCTTTGAGCGGCATGATCGGCTTTCGCGCAAGAATCTTTCGCGATTTTGTAATTTGGTTTCGCACGCGAGGCCATCCCTTTGCGATGATTTTTCTGCAACTGGCTGCGATATGGCCCTGTATACCGCTATGAAGCTTTCCGGGGACGAAGGCCAAGCTGCCTTGCTGGCTTGGCGGGCAGCACTTACATTACCGGCAACAAAACCACGGCCTCGCGCCGCAGGGGACTTTTTCATGAACACCAAACACGCGCCCGTTCTCATCATCGGCTCCGGGCCGGCCGGCTACACCGCGGCGATCTATGCCGCCCGCGCCATGCTGAAGCCGATGCTTGTCGCCGGCCTGCAGCAGGGCGGTCAGTTGATGATCACCACCGACGTCGAAAACTATCCGGGCTTCGCCGATCCGATCCAGGGCCCCTGGCTGATGGAGCAGATGCTCAAGCAGGCCGAGCATGTCGGCACCGAGATCGTCAACGACATCATCACCGAGGTCGATCTCAATGTGCGGCCGTTTCGCGCCACCGGCGATTCCGGCACCGTCTACACCGCCGACGCTTTGATCATCGCCACCGGCGCGCAAGCCAAGTGGCTGGGTATCCCGTCCGAGCAGACGTTCATGGGCTTCGGCGTCTCGGCCTGCGCCACCTGCGACGGCTTCTTCTATCGCGGCAAGGATGTCGCCGTGGTCGGCGGCGGCAATTCGGCGGTGGAGGAGGCGCTCTACCTCGCCAACCTCGCCAGGAGCGTCACCGTCATTCACCGCCGCAACGATTTCCGCGCCGAGCGTATCCTGCGCGAGCGGCTGTTCAAGAAGGACAATGTCCGCATCATCTGGGATACCGTCGTCGACGAGATCACCGGGCAGCCGGGCAAGGCACCGCTGCCGCCTTCGGTCGACGGCTTGAAGCTGCGCAATGTGGTGACGGGCGAAGTGTCGCGGCTGCAGGTCGATGGCGTCTTTGTCGCGATCGGCCATGCGCCGGCGGTCGAGCTTTTCATCGGCAAGCTGAAGCAGAAGCCGAACGGCTATCTGTGGACGGCGCCCGATTCGACCCGTACCGACGTTCCCGGCGTTTTCGCCGCCGGCGACGTCACCGACGATGTCTACCGGCAAGCGGTTACAGCTGCCGGGCTCGGTTGCATGGCCGCGCTCGAGGCGGAGAAATATCTGGCGGGGATCGAGGTTCACCGCGAAGCGGCGGAATAATCGATCGGCTGAAAAAAGCCGTCTAAAAGCCTGATTTTTCATTCAGACGCCAAAGGCAACACGAGGGGAATCATGGCGCTGGACTGGGACAAGCTACGCGTGTTTCACGCTGCGGCGGAGGCTGGGTCGTTTACCCATGCCGCCGAAACGCTGCATCTGTCGCAGTCGGCGATCTCGCGGCAGGTCAGCGCACTGGAGCACGACGTCGGCGTGGCGCTGTTCCATCGCCACGCGCGTGGCCTCGTGTTGACCGAGCAGGGCGAGATGCTGTTCCGCACGGCACATGACGTGCTGATGAAGCTGGAGACGATCAAGTCGCGGCTGACCGAGACAAAGGATCGCCCGTCCGGCGTGCTGAGGGTCACGACAACGGTGGGGCTCGGGGCCGGCTGGCTGACCGAGCGCGTGCAGGAATTCATCGAGCTCTACCCCGAGATCAGCCTGCAGCTCATCCTCGCCAACGAGGAGCTCGACCTCACCATGCGCCAAGCCGATTGCGCCATCCGCCTGCGCCAGCCGCAGCAGCCGGATCTTATCCAGCGCCGGCTGTTCACGGTGCATTTCCACCTTTATGCGTCGCCTTCCTACGTGGCGAAGTTCGGCAAGCCCGCCTCGATCGCCGAGCTCAGGAACCACCGGATCGTCACCTTCGGCGTGCCGGTGCCTTCGCATCTGTCGGAGCTGAACTGGCTGGAGACGGTCGGCGATTTCGAGGGCGGGCAAAGGGTGCCGACGCTGCAGATCAACGACATCCTGTCGATCAAGCGCGCGGTCCAGGGCGGCGCCGGCATCGCCATGCTGCCCGACTACGTCATCAACAAGGACTCGAACCTCGTCCAGTTGCTGCCCGAAACCGAGGTGCCGTCCTTCGACACCTATTTCGCCTATCCCGACGCGATGAAGAACCAGGCGAAGCTGCACGTGTTCCGCGATTTCATCATCGCCAAGGCGCGCAGTTGGTCCTACTAGCAGGACCTGCCGATATTCGGGTGGTGCCGGCCTGACCTGGCCCACGACAGGGACTTAAGCGCGCCATGGCGTGGGGCAGCCAGCCGGAGACAGCGCGCCCGGGGCGGAGACAAAGAACAAGGAGCTGCCGGCAATTGCCGAAAAAGTTCGCATCGGGCTCTCCTGCCGCAGAAATAAACGCGACCAGCCCAAGTTCGCATCATTGTGAATTTAGCGTATTTCGGCACCGGAATCTGACCCGGTTTGCATATCAGCGATCGCTTTCAGTCCGGAACGGCTCTGGATTCGGCGATTTTTTCTGGTCCTATCGGTTCTCGCGACGGATTAGACCACAGCCTACCTCTTTTTGCATGCGTGTGTTGCAAAATAGATGCTTGTTTCTTGAGCATGATGAGCACATATATAGTTCATCTCCAGGGCGCGTTCTCCTCCCATTAGCGCCCTCGAGTGTTCCCCTCTGGAGGTTAGCCCTAATCGGCACTTCCAATCAAACTCAGCCGGATCTTTATTGATCCGGCTTTTTTGTTGCGCCGAAGTCACGCCGACACCAGAAATGCGTGCGCGCGGCCCGCGTAACAGTGACATGTAACATCGGGTAACATGTCGCAGACGCACTCTATCGATTAGGTAGATCATAGGACGCGGTTGGTCGGTCCGGGAGATGGGGGCATCACTCGGACAGGCCGGGCTCAGGCAGCTACCGCGTCCGATCCATTTCCTGATGCGGCGGACCTGCCGTTGCCTCCCAAGGAAGACAGTCCGCAATAAGAACGGCGCCCGGACGATCCGGGCGCCGTTTTCGCGTCTTCAACAAGATCCGATCAGGCGGCCTTGCCGTTGGCGTTCATCGCCTCGTCGGCGAGGCGCCCGGTCAGCTCGGCCATATGGTCGAAGACGGCCTTGTAGCTGGCGACGCCTGCCGTCGCCGAGCGCAGCTCGATGATCAGGTCGCCGATCTCGGCCTGGGGCATGGTCGCTTCGACCACGTCCCAGCCCGGCCAGCCGGGCCGCGCGTCATAGCCAAGGATCTGGCCGCGCCGCTGCGGGATCAAAGCGATAATCCTCGAGGTCGCATCTGAAGGCGTGACGATCTCGACCTTCATGATCGGTTCCAGCAGAACCGGCGAACAGGCCGCCATGCCTTCCTTCATCGCCAGCTTGGCCGCCATCTGGAAGGCCATGTCGGACGAGTCGACGGCATGATAGGAGCCGTCCGAAAGGTTGACGGCGACATCGACCACCGGGAAGCCGAGCGGACCGGATTTCAGATAGTCGCGGATGCCGGTCTCCACCGACTGGATGTAGGTTTTTGGCACGACGCCGCCGGTGATGGTGTCGGTGAACTGGAAACCCATGCCGCGCGGCAGCGGCTTGATCTCGATCACCACGTCGCCGAACTGGCCGTGGCCGCCCGACTGTTTCTTGTGGCGGCCGCGCTGCTGCGCGGATTTGCGGATCGTCTCGCGATAGGGCACCGCCGGCGAATGGCCATCGATCGGGATCTGGTTCTTGCCCTCCAGCCGCTCGCGCACGACGCGCAGGTGCATTTCGCCATGGCCCGACAATACGGTCTCCGCGGAATCCTGGTTGTGGTGCAGGCTGAGCGAGGGGTCTTCCTCGGCTAGCCTCTGGATCGCTGCCGACATCTTGACCTCGTCCTTGCGCTCCTTGGGGCGCAGAGCGAATGCGAACACCGGTTGCGGGGGCTCCAGGGCGATCAGCGGCTTGATGCCGCCCTTGGCCGAACTCAGCGTTTGGCCGGTCCTGACATTGTCGAGCTTGCCGAGCGCGACGGTATCGCCAGCCTTGGCCGACGGCAGCTTCAACTGGTCTTTGCCAAGCATCTTGTAGATGCCGGAGACCTTCGTCGTGTCGCCGCTGGAGAGGAAGAGTTCGGCCGCGTCGGCCACCTGGCCGGAAAGCACACGCGAAATAGACAGTTTGCCGCCATGCGCGGTGTGGATGGTCTTCACCACCTGCACGACCGTCTGGCTGCCATCAGGCGCGCCAAGGCGCTTGCGCGTCGCCTCGACGTCAGGCGCGTCGTGGCGGATAGCTTTCAACAGGCGCAGCACACCGTTGCCCTTCTCGGCGGTACCGATCAGCACCGGCGTCACCGAGCCGGCGCGCAGGTCAGCGGCAAGGTCATCGAAGATCGCGT
Source organism: Mesorhizobium sp. M1A.F.Ca.IN.022.06.1.1 (assembly GCF_003952605.1). Classification (NCBI taxonomy): domain Bacteria; kingdom Pseudomonadati; phylum Pseudomonadota; class Alphaproteobacteria; order Hyphomicrobiales; family Phyllobacteriaceae; genus Mesorhizobium; species Mesorhizobium sp. M1A.F.Ca.IN.022.06.1.1. The sequence continues at coordinate 4,568,633 of NZ_CP034455.1, forward strand.
CCTTCGGCGGCTCGATCTCCTCCAGCAACTGCTCCATCAGCTGGTCGTCATGGTCGGCCAGCGTCTCCAGCATCGAGAACCGTGCCTCGAGCTCGCGCGCCTTGTCGTCGTCCGGAATCTCGGCGACCTGGCTTTCGGCATATTCGCGGTAGACATAGGCGCGCTCCAAGGCCAGATCGATCGAGCCGATGACGACACCATCCTTGCGCAATGGAATCTGGCGCAGCAGCAGCGGCGCCGAGCTGGCCGGCTGCAGCATCTTTAGCGTCTCGCGCACGCCGGCGACCGCCTTGTCCACCTTGTTGAGGAACAGGATGCGCGGCACGCCGAGATCGTCGAGCTTGCGCATGATGAGCTGAAGCGCGGGTATCTTCTTTTCGTCCGCTTCGGCCACGACCACGGCGACATCGCAGGCGGCAAGCACCGGCTCCGCCTCGAAGGCGAACTCGATGGAACCGGGGCAATCGACGAAGGTGAACTGCTCGCCCATGAATTCCGTCGTGGCAAAGGTCGCCTCGACGCTCATGGCGTGGGCGCGGGCTTCTGGCGAATGATCGGAAACCGTGTTGCCCGATGAGACGGGATTCTGGCGGGGAATGGCGCCCGTGCGGGCGAGGATAGCTTCGAGAAGTGTCGTCTTACCGCTTGCGAAGGGACCGACTATGGCGATGCATTTCGGTCCCGTGCGTCGTCCTCCGGCGCGATTACCCATGGCTGACCTCCACTCAGGCGTTTCCCTGGGAGCGGCGGCCGGCCTGTTCAGCCGTCGCGGGCGGGGTTGTTGCTCACCACCTGCCAAGGCCATCGTCACACGGGCTAGCGGAGAGGGCAAGGAAAATAGGAAATGCGCCGGCTTTGGTTTTGTGCTCGGTTTCGAACAGCCCGGTGGCTCAAGCGCTCAAAGGCGATTGCGCCGGTCGCCATATAGCAAGAAACTGACCTCCCGCTGCGGCGGACGGTCCCTAACGATTTGAGAGTTTCTACGATGAGGATCATTGCGTGCGGCAGCGTGCCGACGATCATCGCGCCTGAAAAGTATTTCACCGGCAAGGTGCTGCAGACGCCGATCATCGAGAAGGAGGCGCCGGCGCGGCTGAGGGCGACCCTGGTCAGTTTCGAACCGGGCGCCCGCACGCATTGGCACACGCACCCGCTCGGCCAGACGCTCTATGTCACCGCCGGCGCCGGGCTTGCGCAAACGTGGGGCGGGCCGATCGAGGTGATCAGGGCCGGCGACGTCATCTCCTTCGCGCCGGGTGAAAAGCACTGGCACGGCGCCGGGCCGAAGACCACGATGACGCATGTCGCCATGCAGGAAGCGCTGGACGGCGTCCATGCCGAGTGGCTCGAGGCGGTCTCCGACGAGCAGTATGGCGGCTGATTGCCGTCCCAGCAAAAACCCGGCGCGAAGCCACCGGCGCGAAGCCGGGTTTTTGTGGATGGCGGCGTTGCCGATCAGGTCAGCGACGTAGTGAAGCGCTGGATGCGGGTGCAGGCTTCCTCCAGCAGCGCCTCCGATGTTGCGTAGGAGATGCGGAAGTTCGGGCCGAGGCCGAAGGCCGATCCGAACACAACGGCAACGCCTTCGGCTTCGAGCAACTCCGAGCAGAAGGCTTCGTCATTGTCGATGACCTTGCCGGCCCTCGTCTTCTTGCCGATCAGCTCGGCGCAGGATGGATAGACGTAGAAGGCGCCTTCCGGGGACGGGCAAGAGATGCCGCGCGCCTGGTTGAGCATCGACACGACGAGGTCGCGCCGGCCCTGGAAGATCGCCTTGTTCTTGGCGATGAAGTCCTGTGGGCCGTTGAGCGCCTCGACGGACGCCCATTGCGCGATGGTGCAGGCGCCGGAAGTCTGCTGGCCCTGGATCATGTCCATTGCCTTGATCAGCGGCACCGGGCCGGCGGCGTAGCCGATACGCCAGCCGGTCATGGCATAGGCCTTCGACACGCCGTTCATGGTCAGCGTGCGCTCGTAGAGGCTCGGTTCGACCTCGGCGATGGTCTTGAAGACGAAGTCGCCATAGGTCAGGTGCTCATACATGTCGTCGGTCAGCGTCCAGACATGCGGGTGCTTGAGCAGCACGTCGGCCAGGGCCCTGAGTTCACGCTCGGTGTAAGCGGCGCCCGATGGGTTGGACGGCGTGTTCATCAGCAGCCATTTCGTCTTCGGCGTGATCGCCCTTTCCAGCACCTCAGCCGTCAACTTGAAGCCGTTGTCGATCGAGGTGTCGGCAAAGACGGACGTGCCGCCGCAGATCGCCACCATTTCCGGGTAGCTCACCCAATAGGGGCGTGGGATGATGACCTCGTCGCCGGGGTTCAGCGTCGCCATGAAGGCGTTGAACAGGATCTGCTTGCCGCCGGTGCCGACGATGGTCTGCTCCGGTCGGTAGTCGAGATTGTTCTCGCGCTTGAATTTTTTGGCGATCGCCTCGCGCAGCGGCGCGATGCCGGAGACCGGCGGGTACTTGGTCTCGCCACGGCGGATCGCCTCGATCGCCGCGTTCTTGATGTTATCGGGCGTGTCGAAGTCCGGCTCGCCGGCGCCGAGGCCGATGACGTCACGGCCGGCATTTTTCAGCTCACGCGCTTTCTGCGTCACCGCGATGGTCGCGGAAGGCTTCACGCGGGAAAGGGCGTCGGCAAGAAAGGCCATGACAGAGCGTCTCCAAGAGAAGGGCGCGGCCAGGAGCGGCCGCGGCGCCTCTCATGTCGCATCATCGGGCCAAGCGCAAGCATTGTCGGGTGATCCAGAGGTCAAGGTGGCGTGAGCGGCAACTATAAATTCATCAACGAGCGGTAAACCCTTGGCTGGCAGGATGGCAGATCGAATTCCGCTTATTCTGCGGAGCGAGGGACCTTTGTCGCGCAGCATCGGGCTTGCCCATATCATCCGTCATGATGACGGCACCTCAAGCGGTGTCTGGGGAATCTACACGCTGCAGAGCGCCTTCCAGCCAATCTTCGCCTTCGATGGAGGCAAGCTTTCGCTCGTCGCCTTCGAGGGGCTTATCCGCCCGTTCCGCGACGGTGAGCCGCAATCGCCGATGAGCTTCTTCGGCACTTGCCCCGCAGGCGACCGGCTGCATATCGAGGCGCTGACCAGGACGCTGCATCTGCTCAACGCCGGCGGCTGTCTGCCGCAAGAGGCGTCGATTTTCGTCAATTTCGATCCGTCGGTGTTCACCGACCGCGCCATCGTCGACAAGGCGCTGCGCGACATGCGGCTGGTGCTGCACGAGGCCGGCATCGACCCGCGCCGTATCGTGTGCGAGGTCACCGAGCAGAAATCGGCTTCGCAGGAAACGCTCTACAGCTTCGTCGAGGCGCTGCGCGCCAACGGGTTCCGCATCGCCGTCGACGATTACGGCGCCGACGAATCCGACATCAACCGCATCAAGGAATTGCGGCCGGACATCGTCAAGTTCGACGCCAACTGGATCACGCAGCTGATGGAGTCCGGAGCCGGATTCGCGCTGCTGACAACGATGGTGACGAGCTTCGAAAGTCAGGGCATCCGCACGGTTTTCGAAGCCATCGAGGAAGGCTGGCAGCTCGAGCTCGCCGAGAAATCCGGGGCGTCGATGGTGCAAGGCTATGTGCTTGCCCGGCCGGAGCTGGCCTCGACCAGTCTTCGCGTCTTCGGCAAGAGCGTGCAGGCGCCCGCGGCCGGGGAGGGCAAAACGATCGCGGCCGCCAGTCCCGCTCCGGTGGCGTCAGCTCGCCCGACCAAGGCGTTTGGGCGCAAGGTGACGCCATGATCGGGCGGCCCGACAGGCAGCGCCCCGAAAGGCGGCGTGGTGTCGCCGAAGCGATCTTCGAAGACGAGATCGGCCTTCAATTCGGCGTCTATGGCGAGTTCCGGCTGTGGAGCGCCTACCAGCCGATCTTCGCGCCGCGTGGCAGATCGCTGCAACCCGTCGCCGTCGAGGCGCTGATCGAGCCGCGGCGCGTCGCGACGCCGGTTGCGCCGCAAGTTTTCTTCGACAGCGTTGCGGCAAAGGACCGTCTGTTCGTCGAGACGATGTGCCGGATGCTGCATCTCGGCAACTACCGCAACATCGGCGTCGATGGCCTTACCCTGTTCTTCAACTACAATCCGATGATCAACGATCATCTCGGACGGGCGCTCGCCGAGATCCGGCTGATGGCCAGGCATCTCGGCGATTTCGGCCTCGAGCCGGCCATGCTGGTCTGCGAGATCACCGAGCAGGCAGCCGACGAGCATGTGCTCGCCCGCCTCGTGCGCGAGATGAGGCGTGGCGGTGTCCGCATCGCCATCGATGACTTCGGCACCGGACATTCGACCGACGCGCGCATCGGCCTGCTGTCGCCCGACATCGTCAAAATCGACGGCGGCTGGTTCGCCGAGTTCTGCCGCCATGCCGCCGCCGAGCGGTTCTTCCGGCCGCTGGTTTCGACGCTGCACGACCGCGGCGCCAAGGTGCTGGTCGAGGGCATCGAGCATGCCACGCATCTGCGCGTCGCGCTCGATGGCGGCGTCGACCTCCTGCAAGGATATCACCTCGCCCGCCCGGCGCTCGCCGGCACCATCTTCAACGAAGAGCCGCTGGCGATCGATGCGCTGCTCGGCATGGACAACAAGGTAGTGCCTTTGCATCAGCGCCGCTGATGCTTTCACTCAAAAACAAATCACTGGATGAACTGCGCACAGGCGAGTTAGAGGCAGCTGATCGTTCGTCGCGCGCGGAGAGGGCCATGATCCTTTATGACATGATCGACAGCGGCAATTGCTACAAGCCGCGTCTGTTGATGGCAAAGCTCGGCATTCCCTTCACCCGCATCGAAGTGAGCTCGCACACCGGGGAGACGCGCAAGGCCGACTATGTCGCCAAGAACCCCAACGCGATGGTGCCGCTGATCGAGCTCGACGACGGCCGACGCATCGCTGAATCCAACGCCATTCTGCTCTATCTCGCCGAAGGCACGCGCTTCCTGCCGGCCGACAGATATGAGCGGGCGCTGGCGTATCAGTGGCTGTTCTTCGAGCAGTACAGCCACGAGCCCTATATCGCGGTGCGCAAGGCGCTGCTCACATTTCCCGAGAGGGCGAAGGATGCGACGCCGGAACGGTTGGCGCTGACCTTGGAGCGCGGCAACAAGGCGCTCGGCGTGATGAACAAGCATCTGGAGCAGAACGCCTTTTTTGCCGGCGCCAGCTACAGCGTCGCCGACATTGCGCTCTATGCCTACACTCACACCGCCGAGATGGGCGGTTTCCAGCTCGACGCCTATCCGGCCGTGGTGGAGTGGCTGAAGCGGGTCGAGACGGACAAGGGGCACGTGCCGATCGAGTGGGTGGGGTAGTCTGTTTCTATGCCGCAGCATTTTGCAGCCGCCGAATGCTGGCTATTTGATGAGACGATCGTATTCGGCATGGGGTGCCGATCCAGATCCAGTCGAAGCATCAGCGCTTTCGAGGGCCAAGGCCCGATAAGTGTCGTCTATCCTCGCCGACCAAAGCTCTCCCACCTTTTGAAATGGAGGGATGGATGTCGCGGATTGGTCTCATCGAAGTGAAGTTCTTGTCGGCCGGCACGGCGAACGGCCTTTGGTCACGCAGTTTGCCGGCAGCAAAGTGGGACCACAAGCGCGGGCGGCGGCTTGCCAATTCAGGCAACAAAAAAGGCGGGACAATGCCCGCCTTCCTATGCCGGTAGCCTGATCGGAAGCGTTGGGGCCGGGCCGGCAGCTATCTGCTGTTCCAGCTTGTCGGGTCCTTTCGCTCCGGCGCGCTTATCGCACGACCGTCAGTACATCCGTGACTTGCCGCCCGCTCCAGGCTCTCGCCCGGTGCGCGTCGCTAACTAGGCGCATTGTGCAATGCCAGGCGATCACGCCCGGCTGCAAAATGCCAGCGCCAAATCAGGCTGCCTTGCTCAGAGACCCAGCAGCGGACTTGCCGGTGCGGCGGTCCTGCTCGATCTCGAAGCTGATCTTCTGGCCTTCAACGAGGGTGGTCATGCCAGCGCGCTCGACGGCGGAGATGTGGACGAAAACGTCCGCGCCGCCATTGTCGGGCTGGATGAAGCCGTAGCCCTTGGTGGCGTTGAACCACTTAACCGTACCAGTTGCCATGTAGAGTCCTTCACATTTGCTTCGTTTGACCGGACCAAAGCCCGGCCGGTGGTATCGAAATTTTGGAGATAGACGTCAGCAAACGCGAAGATCGCGGCCCGATCGATCGGCCAAATTCAATGCGCCGGATATAGTATGGTTCGCGAACGAAAACAAGATGGCGTTACCGGCATGTGCCGCGATAGCGTCCAACGGAGCCCACTGCGCTTGGAAGGTTTGCAGCCGGGGATGCGTTGTGGAGGGAAGATGCGCTTGCTGTTGCGGGAGAAGATCATGAGGACAATTCTGCTTGCCGCCTGCCTGATGTTGGTGGCCGCCGAGGCGCAGGCCGTCTCGCGCTACGACCCGACGCGCATGAGCTGCGACCGCGTGCGGGCGACGATCGCCAGGCAGGGCGCGGTCATCCTGCGCTATCAGTCGACGCGCGTGCCGGGACTGCCGCTTTATGACCGCTATGTGCGGGACGAGCGCTTCTGCAACATGGGCGAGGTGAGAGCGCGGGCCTATGTGCCGAGCGCCGATACTAAATCCTGCCCCGTCTATATCTGCAAACGGCCGGACTTCGACCGGCATTTCCGACGGCGGATCTTCCCACGCCATTAGATTCCTTTCGGCAAGCTGTGTCAGAACGCGAATGATGCCTGAGCGGCCGGCGGCGGACCGACCCGCACGCCTTCCATGGCCAGCATCTTCTCCTTGGTGGCCGAGCCGCCGGTAGCCGAGAAGCCGCCGATCTTGCCCCTCGCGGCAAGGATGCGGTGGCAGGGAATGACCAGCGGCACCGGATTGGCGCCGAGGGCTGCACCGGTTTCGCGGGCAAGCCCGGCATGGCCGGCCCGCTTGGCCAGTTCGCCATAGGTGGTGGTCTCGCCGAAGCCGAGCTTGCGCGCAGCGTCATAGATGGCGAGGCGGAAATCGTCGACGCCGTCGAGATCGACCGGCACGCCGGAGAAATCGACATCCTCCCCGGCCGCATAGGCCTTGATCGAGGCGATCAGTTCGACCACCCATTGCGGCTGTTCGGTGGAGGTAGAGACGCCGGCATGGCGAAACAGGCGGCGCTCGACCGCTTCGCGGCTACGCTCGGGCAGGCAGAGCCGGATCAGGCCCTTTTCGCTCCAGGCGATGCCCATGAAGCCGATCACTGTTTCTAACACTGCGTGGCCGGCCGTGATCGGCAATGCGTTTTCCATGGGTGCGCTCCTTTCCGCAAACTGCGAAAAACGGGTACATCTCCAGTACAGATGGGGAACAATATCGCAGTTTGCTTCGAGTCTCGCCACCCGAAAGCTGCACACTGGCCCTGATTGCCCGGTTGGAATCGCTGGTGTAAGGATTTTTCAACAACCGACAATCGGACCTGCAGGGCTTGGCAGCGAAAATCATCCTCACCGCGATCGGCGTGCTCGTTGCCGCTGCCGGCCTCAGCGGCTGTACCTCGACCTCACAGATGAAACCCTCGCCGGCGCTTGCGGCGGCATCGACGCCGGCCGCCGAGGACGACACACCGACCATCGCGCTGCCCGAAACCGTTGCTGTGCTGCCGGAGCCTTCCGGCCTCGCTCAGGTGCAAACGGCGGCGCTGACCGGCGATGCCGTGGCCCTGGCGACGGCACCTGGGGCGACGGCGCCTGGCGCGACGACGGCTGGTGCGCCGTTGCCGCCGCCGGCGCAACCCGGCGCCGCCCTTCCGCCGCCGGCGCAACCTGCCGCGTTCGCCGGCTCGACACCCGTCGCCGGGCAGTTTCCGCCGCCGCCGGTGCTGCTGGCCGGCGCATCGCCGACCGGCCCCGGTGCGCTCAAGCAGGCCGCCGCCTACAAGAGCGCCGCTGTTGCCATGCCGGTCACCGGCCAATCAGCGAAGGTGGCTCCCATGCCGGGCGTGCAGCAGGTCGCCTATGTGATGCCGCAGAACCCGGCGCTGCTTGCCCAACCGGGCCAGCCCGAACAGCATGCCACAGGTCCGCGCGCCGAGATCGAGCGGCTGATCGAGAAATATTCGGCGATCTACGAAGTGCCGGTCGATCTGGTGCGCCATGTCGTCAACCGCGAGAGCACCTTCAATCCGAAGGCCTATAATCACGGTCATTGGGGACTGATGCAGATCAAGCACGCGACCGCACGCGGCATGGGCTATGACGGGCCGGCAGCCGGCCTGTTCGACGCCGAAACCAATCTCAAATACGCTGTCAAATACCTGCGCGGCGCCTGGCTGGTCTCGGGCGGTAATGCCAAGCGGGCCGACCAGCTCTATCAGACGGGCTATTATTACGACGCCAAGCGCAAGGGCCTGCTCGATCAAACGGGTCTCGGCGTCGACCGCCGCCGCCTGCAGCCAGGCGCCTGAGCGCCGGCAACGAGGCGCGTCCCATCGGTCTTTGGGGCAGTTGCATGCGTGACACTGACAGCCGCCGGCCGCCGACCCCAAACGATGTCCGCCTTCGCAAGCTTCTCGATGATGCGCTGACCGCGCCGCATTGGCCGGAAGGCTTCGTCATGCGCCCGTTCGAGCACAGGGATGCGCAGGCCCTGCACGCGCTGCTGGAAGAGGCATTCGACGACGGCGCCGAAGGTCCGTTCGACGAATGGTGGCCGCGCATCTCAGACGATGCCGAGTTCGATCCGGACCTCTGTTTCCTCGTCATCGACGGCAAGGGGCTGCTGGCGGGCGCCGCGCTTTGCTGGGCGTCGGGCTTCGTCAAGGATCTGGCGGTTCATCCGGACTCGCGAAGGCACGGCATCGGCGAGGCGCTGATGCGGCACGTGTTCCTGACTTTCCGCGACAGGGGTGCAGCCCATGTCGACCTCAAGACCAACACGGTGAAGAACCCCGCCGCCTTCAGGCTTTACGAGCGGCTCGACATGCTCCCAGTGGCGTGGGAAGGGTAACGCTTCGCGGCATTTGCCTGCGGCGGCACAACCGAATGCGGGGCGCATTGTGAACCGCTTCACACAAGCTGACGTTAGGGCATGCTAATGCGTCGTGGTGCAGGGCGGCCGATCGGCGGATCGACGCTGGCAAGGCGTCGGAGAGGCTGTGCCGGCATGCGTCAGCCACTCCAAGGCGGGCTCCGGGGCGGCGGGTTTCGGAGCCCGCCCGCTTTGGGCGTGCGGCCAATCGCGAGATCTCCCTTAACCGAGTGACTCGGGTCAGTCCCCTCGCGGCCCGTCCCCGATGGCCATGTCTGGAACCCCGAAGCGTCGTATTCAATGCGGGCGGAGGGTCATCATCAGCCGACGCGGCAAGGTCCGCGTGGACGGTTCCGAGGCGAGGCCCACCAGCATGAAATTTTACCGCGCATTCCTCGCACTTGCCGTCGGCGCGATGCTCGCGGTGGCGCCGGCTCGCGCGGTCGAGCTGTCGATCGTGTCGGGCGACACGGGCAACGGCATCAAGGTCTTGCGCGAGATACTCGACCGCTACCAGAAGCAGAGCGGCAACAAGGTCGACATCGTGGTGATACCGCCGTCGGGCACCGACCAGTTCGGTCAGTTCAGATTGTGGCTCGCGGCGGGAAACAGCGACATCGACGTCTACCAGACCGACGTGATCTGGGCGCCGCAGCTTGCCAGCCAACTCGTCGATCTCACCGCGGCGACCAGGGATATCGTGGCCGAGCACTTCCCGTCGATCATCCAGTCGCAGACCGTGAACGGAAAGCTGGTGGCGCTGCCGATCTTCACCGACGCGCCGGCACTCTATTACCGCAAGGATCTGCTCGACAAATACGGCGCCAAGGTGCCGACCACCTGGCAGGAACTGGCCGACACCGCCAAGCTCGTCATGGACAAGGAGCGCACCGCCGGCAACAAGGACCTGTGGGGTTTCGTCTTCCAGGGCAACGCCTATGAGGGGCTGACCTGCGATGCGCTCGAATGGGTGATGTCGAATGGCGGCGGCCAGATCATCGAGCCCAACGGCACGGTCTCCATCAACAACCGACAAGCCGCGGCCGCGCTCGACATGGTCAAGGGCTGGATCGGCACCATTGCGCCGCCGGGCGTGCTCGCCTACCAGGAAGAGGAATCGCGCGGCGTCTGGCAGACCGGCAATGCCGTCTTCATGCGCAACTGGCCCTATGCCTATGCGCTCGGCAACAGCGAGACCTCACCGATCAAGGGCAAGTTCGATGTGGCGCCGCTGCCGGCAGGAACCGGCGAAGACGCCCGGCCGACGGCAACGCTCGGCGGCTGGAATCTCGCTGTTTCCAAATATTCCAAGCACCAGGACGCGGCGATCGATCTGGTGAAGTTCATCGCCTCGCCCGAGATGCAGAAGTATCGGACGCTGAGGACGTCCAACCTGCCCACCATCAAAGCGCTCTATGACGATCCCGATATCGCCAGGGAACAGCCGATCGTCCCGCGCTGGAAGCAGATATTCCTCAACGCGGCGCCGCGCCCTTCGGCGGTCGCCAAAATCAAGTACAACGAAGCCTCGAGCCAGTTCTGGACGGCCGTCCACAACACCATGTCGGGCGACGGCAGCGCCGCCGACAATCTGGCCGATCTCGAAGCCAGGCTGACCAAGCTGAAGGGCAAGGGCTGGTGAGGGCGATGCCTGTGAGCCGCTCGCGCCTGATGCGGCAACGCGTGCGCTCGGCCTGGCTGTTTCTGGCGCCGATGCTTCTGGTCCTTGCCGCCGTCGCCGGCTGGCCGCTCCTGCGCACTTTCTACTACAGCTTCACCGACGCCTCATTGGCCGATCTCGACGCCCGTCAATGGGTCGGCTTCGACAATTATTTCTCGATGCTCAGCATGCCGAGCGGCCGCGTGCTCTATGACGGGCTGCTCGCCGATCCGGTCTGGTGGCGCGCCGTGTGGAACACGCTGCTCTTCGCCGTGGTGTCGGTGAGCTGCGAAACGGTCCTCGGCATGATCGTGGCGCTCGTTCTCAACGCCGATTTCAGAGGCCGCGGCTTCGTCAGGGCGGCGATCCTCATTCCCTGGGCGATCCCGACCATCGTCTCGGCCAAGATGTGGCAGTGGATGCTCAACGACCAGTTCGGCATCATCAATGCGGTGCTGCTCAACCTTGGCCTGATCGACGCCAAAATCGCCTGGACCGCGAGCACCGACACGGCGATGATCGCGGTACTGATCGTCGACATTTGGAAGACGACGCCGTTCATGGCGCTGCTTTTCCTCGCCGCGCTGCAGATGCTGCCGCGCGATGTTATCGAGGTCGCCAGGCTCGACGGCGCCAATCCGTGGCAGATCTTCTGGAAGGTGACCTTGCCGCTCATCCGCCCGGCGGTCATGGTTGCGGTGATCTTCCGCGCGCTCGACGCGCTGCGCATCTTCGACCTGATCTACGTGCTGACGCCCAACAATGTGCACACCAAATCGATGTCGGTGTTCGTGCGCGAGAACCTGTTCGAGTTCGACAAGTTCGCCTATGGCTCGGCCGCCTCGACGCTGCTTTTCCTGATCGTCGCGCTGCTCACCATTTCCTACATCCGCATCGGCCGGATAGAGCTGGAAGGAGGCCGCTGAGATGGCGATGTTGAAGCGTTTAGGCTTCTTCCTCCTGGTGGGGGCAATCGTCTTCGTCGCGGTGTTTCCGCTCTATTACGCCGTCGTCACCAGCCTGAAATCCGGCACCGAGTTGTTCGAGGCGAGCCTTTGGCCGCAGGCGTTAAGCCTCGCCAACTACAGGAACGTGCTGGTCGAAGGTCCTTTCCTGCGCAATCTCTTGAATTCCTTGGTCGTCTCGGGCGCCGTCGTGCTCATCTCGCTGCTGCTCGGCGTGACATCCGCCTACGCGCTGGCACGCGTCCGGTTCCGCGGCCGTTCGGCGCTGATGCTTGCCATATTGTCGGTGTCGATGTTTCCGCAGGTCGCGGTGCTGGCCGGCCTGTTCGAGATCATCCGGGCCTTCGGCCTCTACAATTCGCTCATCGCACTGATCTTCTCCTACATGATCTTCACGCTGCCGTTCACCGTCTGGGTGCTCACCGCCTTCGTGCGCGACCTGCCGGTCGAAATCGAGGAAGCGGCGATCCTCGACGGCGCGACGCCATGGATCATCGTCACTCGCGTCTTTCTGCCGCTGATGTGGCCCGCATTGGCGACGACAGGGCTGCTCGCCTTCATCGGCGCATGGAACGAGTTCCTGTTTGCGCTGACCTTCACCTCCAACAACGCGCAGCGCACGGTGCCGGTGGCGATCGCGCTGCTTTCCGGCAACTCGCAGTTCGAGATCCCCTGGGGCAACATCATGGCCGCTTCGGTGATCGTCACGGTGCCGCTGGTGGTGCTGGTGCTGATCTTCCAACGCAAGATCGTTTCCGGCCTAACCGCCGGCGGCGTGAAGGGATAGGCCGTGCTGATGTTCAGGTGATGCCGGGCTGCGAATGGCGGTGTCCTGCGCTTCGGTGTTCACGTACTTCAAGCACGCTCCGGTATTCTCGGTACGACCATCCTCGGCTCGGCCTGACCCTGACTCAACACGGCCTCCTTCACGCCCTCAACGCAACCGGCAGCGCCATTTCGCGTTGGAAGTGCAAGGGGCTGATCGGAGATTCCAGATGAAAACGCTTCTGACCGCGGCCGCCATGGCGCTCCTTGCCGGCGCGCCGGCCACCCTTGCTCAGTCGAGCGACAGCAACGATGTCGCGCCAATGGCGACAGACAACAAGGTCGACACGCAGACTTTCGTCACCACCGTACCCAATGCCAACGAGTTCGAAATCCAGGCGAGCAGGCTGGCCGAGGAGAAGTCGCAGTCGGACGAAGTCAAGGCTTTTGCCGACGAGATGGTCAGGGACCACATCAAGGCCGGGGAGGATTTCAAGGCGGCGATGAGCCAGGGCCAGACGACGGCTTCTATCAAGCCTGCCGGCCCCGCTCTGGGCCTAAGGAACAGCAGATGCTAGGCGAGCTGAAGCAGGCGAGCGGCACGGAGTTCGACCGGAAGTATATCAAGATGCAGATGGATGCGCACAGGGACGCGGTCGCGCTGTTCAGCACCTATGCCAATTCCGGCGACGACCCGGCGCTGAAGGAATTCGCCAAGAAGACTCTGCCGGTGCTGAAAATGCACGAGAAGCATGTGAAGGAACTGGCGGTGGCGCATCACGGGTGAGGGCGTGGTTTCTGCCCCCCGCAGCGGGTCCTCAGCTCGCCTTGATCTGCTCGACCGCCGTTGCCAGCAACTCGTCCATGGCCTGGCGAATCTGGGCATCCGACTGGACGACGCCCGCCGCGTCGAAGTCGGCACGGACCTTGCGGAACACGTCGTTGTCGCCCGCTTCCTCGAAATCCGCGCGCACCACCTCTTTCGCATAGGCGTCGGCATCCACGCCGGATTTGCCGAGCTTTTCGGCGGCCCACAGGCCGAGCAGCTTGTTCCGGCGCGCCACGGCCTTGAACTTCGTCTCCTCGTCCATTGCGAATTTCTTTTCGAAGCCTTCCTGACGGTCCCTCATGCTGCTCATGGTTTGCCTCGCTCAGACGTGAGTTCGACCGCCTCCGATGCATGCGAAGAGCGGCCAGGAGAAGCGAAAATGGGGAGCATGAAGGCCTGTAGCAAGGCCTGATCGTGGTGTGGACGCCGCGGACCCGAAATTCGTGCCATGCCGGGCCGAAGCTCCGATGTGATTTGACCTGGCCGGGCCGTAGCCTACTTTCGACCTGGCAGGAGGAGTGGAGGAGACGGGCGATGAAGTCACCGTTGAACCATATGCAGGGCGTCGTGCTGACGGCGGCGTTGATGTTTGCTGCCGGCACTGCCGCCTATGCCCATCACGGCTGGTCGTGGACGCAGGACGACTTCTTCGAGCTCAAGGGCAAGATCGCGGCGATCTATATCGGCAATCCGCATGCGACGCTGGACGTCGATGCGAAGGGGGAGGTGTGGCGGGTGGAGATGGCGCCGCCGGCCCGCACCATCGCCGCCGGCTTCACCGAGGAGGTCGCCAAGGTCGGCGACGCGGTGACCGCGATTGGCCATCGCTCGCGCGAGGAGGCGGAAAAGCGCATGAAGGCGGTGCGCATCATCGTCGGCGGCAAGCGCTACGACGTCTATCCCGACCGACTGCCGCCGGCCTAGATGGCGGAGTTTCTGGCCGGCATCGAGCAGCTTGCCTTGGTGCGCGGGCTGAAAGCCTCCTTCGTCGCCTATCCGATCGTCAATGCGCTGCACATCATGGCGGTCGGCGCGCTGCTCACCAGCGTCGGCCTCATGGATTTCAGCGTCCTTGGCGCCTTCCGCTCGCTGCCCCACGCGCCGTTCGTCGCGCTGCTGCGCCGCGTAGCCCTTGGGGCGTTTGGCGGCGCGATCATCACCGGGGCGCTGCTGTTTTCGGTAAAGGCGGGCACCTATGCGGCGATGCCGATCTTCGTTGCCAAGATAACACTGATCCTGCTGGCGGGGGCCAATTTCCTCGCCTTCACGCGCTTGACCCGCACGAGCGGGGTGGCCGAGTCGGCCGGGGGCATCGCGGCCGTCCTGGCCGTGATTTCGCTCGGCCTGTGGACCTGCGTGCTTTTCGCCGGGCGGTTCATAGGGTTTTTGTGAAGCAGTTCCACGAAGAGCCGGCTGCTGCTCAGATGTCCGGCGCGTTGCCGACTTTCTTCTTCATCTCCAGCGCCCAGGCGCGGCCTTCGTCGCCGCCCCACAGCAGCCAGGCGATGTAGCCGGCAGAGGGATTTTCCTCGTTGCCGTAGTTCTTGCCGCGCTTGTCGACCTCATGGCGGGCGAAATAGCTGACCATGCGGCGGATGGTCGAGGGTGAAAGGTTCTTGCGGTTCTTCAACTCCGTCGCCCTCGCGACGCCGATCTCGGTGCCGCCGCGGCCAAACTGCTTGCGCAGGCGCAGCCCCTTGGCGGCGTTGTCGGCGACCACCTGCGGGCAGCACAGGTCGATTTCGTCTTCGGACATGTCATTCATCGCAGATTTTTAGTCTACGAGCAGAATGCGGGGAAGCAGAGTTCCGAAGTTGCTAATCGGTGCCGGTACCAATGCCCTGAGATGAAAGGGCACGAAGTCGCGCTCTACGGCGCAATCCTAAGCAGGCGAAACGGGCGCTCAGTCGATAGGCCAGCGGTTGCGGCAACGGTTCATTAATAGTCAGCCAATCGCTGGAATGGGCCGCCCGAATGAGCGTTGCCTTGTCGCCTGCCGCCGAAGATTGGCAAGACGGTTCATTAGACAGAGATTGCACCGTGGCTGGTGCGCTTCGTAGCGCCAATAGCCTTACCCAAAATATTCCTGCAGCGGCCGGACCTCGAGGTTCCCCGCCCTTAGCGCCGCGATCGCCTCGGCCACGGCCGCAGCACCCGACAGCGTGGTGTAATACGGCACCTTCTGCATCAGCGTCGCGCGGCGGAGCGACTTCGAGTCCGACACGGCTTTCTGGCCGTCGGTGGTGTTGAAGACGATCTGGACCTGGCGATTGCGGATGGCGTCCTCGATGTGGGGGCGGCCTTCGAGTACCTTGTTGATCTTTTCCGCCGTCACGCCGTTCTCGGCGAGGAAGCGGGCGGTGCCGGAGGTGGCAAGCACCTTGAAGCCCTGCTCGGCGAGGCGTTTTACGGCGGGCAGAATTCCCTTCTTGTCTTCGTCGCGCACCGAGACGAACAGCGTGCCCGCGCGGGGGAGATCAACACCCGCCCCTAGCTGGCTCTTGGCGAAGGCCAGCGCAAAGTCGCGGTCGAGGCCCATCACCTCGCCGGTCGAGCGCATTTCCGGCCCGAGCAATATGTCGACGCCGGGGAAGCGGGCGAAGGGGAAGACGGCTTCCTTGACCGCGATATGGCCGGGATTGCGCGCGTCAGGCATGGCGCCGTAATGCGCGAAGGCGTTTTCCAGCGTCTCGCCGGCCATGATGCGGGCGGCGATTTTCGCAATGGGACGGCCGATGGTCTTGGCGACGAAGGGCACGGTGCGCGAGGCGCGGGGATTCACCTCAAGCACATAGACCGTGCCGTCCTTGATGGCGTATTGCACGTTCATCAGGCCGCCGACATTGAGCGCCCGGGCAAGTGCGGCGGTCTGGCGTTCCAGCTCGTCGACGAGTTCCGGCTGCAGCGAATACACCGGCAGCGAGCAGGCGCTGTCGCCCGAATGGATGCCGGCCTCCTCGATGTGCTCCAGGATGCCGGAGACGAAGGTCTCCTTGCCGTCGCAGAGGCAGTCGACATCGACCTCGGTGGCGCCGGTCAGATAAGTGTCGAACAAAAGCGGGTTCTTGCCGAGCAGCGTGTTGATCTGGCCGGTCTTGTCGGCCGGGTATTTCTGCTTAATGTCCTCCGGCACCAGGCCGGGCACGGTGTCGAGCAGATAGGTCTGCAGCATGCCTTCGTTGTAGATGATCTGCATGGCGCGGCCGCCGAGCACATAGGACGGGCGCACCACCAGCGGAAAGCCGAGCTCGGCAGCGACGAGGCGCGCCTGCTCGACCGAATAGGCGATGCCGTTCTTCGGCTGGGTGAGCCCGAGCTTGTGCAACAGCTTCTGGAAACGGTCGCGGTCTTCCGCAAGGTCGATCATGTCGGGTGAAGTGCCGAGGATCGGGATGCCGGCCTTCTCCAGCGCGTCGGCCAATTTCAGCGGCGTCTGGCCGCCGAACTGGACGATGACGCCGACCAGCTCGCCGGAGGCCTGCTCGGCGCGCAGGATCTCCAGCACGTCCTCCGGCGTCAGCGGATCGAAATAGAGCCGGTCGGATGTGTCGTAGTCGGTCGACACGGTCTCCGGGTTGCAGTTGACCATGATCGCCTCGAAGCCGGCGTCGCGCAGCGCAAAGGCGGCATGGCAGCAGCAATAGTCGAACTCGATGCCCTGGCCGATGCGGTTCGGGCCGCCGCCGAGGATGACGACCTTCCTGCGCGACGAGACGCGCGCCTCGTTGGCGAGCTCGCCGGCGAAGGGCGTCTCATAGGTCGAGTACATATAGGCGGTCGGCGAGGCGAACTCGGCGGCGCAGGTGTCGATGCGCTTATAGACCGGATGAACGCCGAGCTTTTGCCTGGTCTTCTGAATGACTTCCGCGTCGGTTCTGGTCAGCGACGCCAGGCGTGCGTCGGAGAAGCCCATCGCCTTCAGCATGCGCAGGTTCGGCGCATCCTGCGGCAGGCCGTGCTCGCGGATACGCTGTTCCATGGCGATGATGCCGGCGATCTGCTCGAGGAACCACGGGTCGATCTTGCACATGGCGTGCACGTCTTCGAGCGAGGTACCCATGCGGATCGCCTGCGCCACCATGCGCAGCCGATCGGGGGTCGGCGTGCCGAGCGCGGCGCGGATGGCGTTGCGGTCGTCGACGTGGTCTGCCGAGCCAAGGCCGGGGATTTCGATCTCGTCGAGGCCGGTGAGGCCGGTTTCCAGTCCGCGCAGCGCCTTTTGCAGCGATTCCTGGAAGCTGCGGCCGATGGCCATCACCTCGCCCACCGACTTCATGGCGGTGGTCAGCACCGGCTCGGCGCCCGGGAATTTCTCGAAGGCGAAGCGCGGGATCTTGGTCACCACATAGTCGATCGACGGCTCGAACGAGGCCGGCGTCGCACCGCCGGTGATGTCGTTCTCCAGCTCGTCCAGCGTGTAGCCGACGGCGAGCTTTGCCGCGACCTTGGCGATCGGGAAGCCGGTCGCCTTCGAGGCGAGCGCGGACGAGCGCGAGACGCGCGGGTTCATCTCGATGACCACGAGGCGGCCGTCGGCCGGATTGACGGCGAACTGGACGTTGGAGCCGCCCGTCTCGACGCCGATCTCGCGCAGCACCGCGATCGAGGCGTTGCGCATCATCTGATACTCTTTGTCGGTCAAGGTCAGGGCCGGCGCGACGGTGATGCTGTCGCCGGTGTGCACGCCCATCGGGTCGAGGTTCTCGATCGAGCAGATGATGATGCAGTTGTCCGCCTTGTCGCGGACCACTTCCATCTCATACTCCTTCCAGCCGAGCACGCTCTCCTCGATCAGCACCTCCGTGGTGGGCGAGGCGTCGAGGCCGGACTGAACGATGTCGTAGAATTCGGCGCGGTTGTAGGCGATGCCGCCGCCGGTGCCGCCCATGGTGAAGGAGGGGCGGATAATCGCCGGCAGGCCGACATGGTCGAGCGCTTGCGCCGCGATCGCCATGGCGTGGCTGATATAGCGCTGCTTGCGGTCGCCTTCGCCGAGATTCCAGCGCGTCTCCAAAGCATCGAGCGCGGCATCGAGGTTTTCGGGGTTCTCGGCTTTGAGCGCGGCGCGCTCGGCCTCGTGGATCTTGCGGTCGGCGTCCTTGACTTCTGTGGCGTTGGCCAGCATCGAGCGCGGCGTCTCCAGCCCGATCTTGCTCATCGCCTGGCGGAACAGCGCGCGGTCCTCGGCCTTGTCGATGGCATGCGCATCGGCGCCGATCATCTCGACATTGTAGCGGTCGAGCACGCCCATGCGGCGCAGCGACAGCGCGGTGTTGAGCGCCGTCTGGCCGCCCATGGTGGGCAGCAGCGCGTCGGGGCGCTCCTTGGTGATGATCTTCGCCACCACTTCCGGCGTGATCGGTTCGATATAGGTGGCGTCGGCCAGCTCCGGATCGGTCATGATCGTGGCCGGGTTGGAGTTGACCAGGATGACGCGGAAACCCTCTTCCTTCAGCGCCTTGCAGGCCTGGGTCCCGGAATAGTCGAACTCGCATGCCTGGCCGATGACGATGGGGCCGGCCCCGATGATCAGGATCGACTTGATGTCGGTGCGTCTTGGCATGGTCTGTGGATTCCGTTCGGCGAGCGGCTTGCACGAAAAACCGGGCGGGGAGGACCCGGCCGGTTGTGCTTGCGATTCTGGTATCAGGCTAGGAGGGCCTTATAGGGAAGAGTTTTGGCGGATGTAACCCCGAAAATGAAGGCAGTAGGGCAGTAGGGCAGTAGGGCAGTAGGGCAGTAGGGCAGTAGGGCAGTAGGGCAGTAGGGCAGTAGGGCAGTAGGGCAGTAGGGCAGTAGGGCAGTAGGGCAGTAGGGCAGTAGGGCAGTAGGGCAGTAGGGCAGTAGGGCAGTAGGGCAGTAGGGCAGTAGGTGCTTTCTTTCCCCTACTGCCTTATTGCCGCACTGCCTTACTCCCCCAGCGCCAGCGCATCCGTGATCTCGAACCGCTCCGACACGCCGATGCGGATCATGTTGAGGCTGCCTTCGCGGGTGAAGCGGAATTCGTCCGAGGAGTCGGAGCCGGCGGGCTTGCCGTCATGGAAGTTGATGATGCGCGCGCCGCCGTCCGGCCAGGTCACCGTCACGGAGCTGTCGCCGCCTTTTTGCGCGACACTGATTTCGCACCGGGTCATCGGTTGGCCGACATGACGCGCGCACGGGATGCCGGCATCCAGGGCGGTGTCGGACTGGGCATTTGCCGCGGCCGCGAAGGCGAGAGCATAAGCGTCCTGCATGGCGGTCTGTCCGATCTCGGCCGCGGAGGGCGGATCGGCCGGGTCGCCGCCGCCCAGGCGCGCCGCGATGTCAAGCTGCGGTTCTTCGGGAGGTGGCCGGGGTGCGGCAGCCGCGGTCGCCGACGTGGCGGTGTCTTCAGGGGGCGACGCCGGGTTGTTGGGGCTGAGATAGCGGGCCGGCGCCCAGCCGGTTATGTGGGCGTCCTGCGTGTCCTCGACCTTGCACCATGGATAGTTGTTGACGGCCTTGCAGCCGTAATTCTTGACGGCCGCGCCGTTGGGCAGGCGCGCCTCGATCTTTCCGCCCGGTGAAGCGGTAGCGCGAATATTGAGCAAATCATCCGGCGCGAGGCCACCGATGATCGAGATGATTGTCCCGGGCGCATCCTGAGCCAAGGCCGGCAGGGCGGCCAGGCACAAAGGGGCGGCGATCAGCATCGTCGATCGGAGCGTGGCTTTGCGCTTCATCCCTCGGCCATAAACAATGCACTTCAAACGTGGCGCTCAATCCTGGCTATGAGCTTCGCTCAACCCTGGATATGAGCTTCGCTCAATCCCTTATAAAACCAGTCCGCAGCGCTTGCGCCCATTCCGGTCTTCCCGCTTGTTCGGCCTGCTTTGCGGCGGCTTCATGGTCGTAGTCGACGGCAATGCTCTCAAAGCGGCTGGGACGGCCGTCAGTGCCAGATTCGACAATGCCGTAGCGCGCATGCGGCGTGCCCTGCTGGGACACATGCACCGGCGGCGTGTCATCGTCATAGGCGGGGCAGCCGACGCTGCCGGGATTGAAGATCACCGGACCGCCGGGGATGCGGATGAGCTCGTTGCGATGGCTGTGGCCGCACAGCACCAGGCGGCAGGCCGGATCGACCGGTTTGAGCCGGCGCCTGATCGCGGCAAGCGGCGCGCGCACCAGCTGGCCATCGACAATGGCGTCGGCGAGATATTTCTCGTCATGATCCGGCCGGGCGTGGAAGGCGACGACGCCGGGCGCGATCTCCAATGTCAGCGGCAGGGCGAGCAACGCCTCGCGCTGCGACGCGGTCAGCCGTTCCTGGGCGAAGCGATCGGACGGCCACATGGTCTCGTCGGCCGTATCCTGCGCCACGCGGCGGTCGTGATTGCCGCGCACCGTCGGCAGGTTCAGCGCCTGTAGCCGTTCCATCGTCTCATGCGGCCAGAGCGGTCCGGAGACGCAGTCGCCCAGATTGACGGTGATGTCGGCGCCGCCGCGCGACCGGAGATCGTCAAGCACGGCATCTAATGCCAGGAGGTTGCCATGGATGTCGGCGATAACAGCGATGCGCATGCGGTTCAGGCCGAAACCTCGACTTCGGCGGTGCCGACCGCCGGCAGATCCTTGTCGCCGTCAGCCGCGGCGATCACGCTGTCGAGCAGGCCGGGGAAGCGCCTGTCGAGGTCGTCGCGGCGCAGGGTGATCAGCCGGCTGGTGCCGACCGCTTCGGTGCGCGTCACGCCAGCCTCGCGCAGCTTGGCGAGGTGGTAGCTGAGATTGGTCTTGGAGGCGAGGTCGAGGAACTTGCCGCAGTTCATCGGCACGCCTTCCTTGCTGGCGAGAAAGCGCACGATTGCCAGCCGGGTCGGGTCGCCGAGCACGGCAAGCACGATCGGCAGGCTGATCTGATCGGCGGTCGGATGAGGCAAGGTCATGGCTGAGAATTAAGCGCAAACGGCACCAACTTCAACGCATCTCCGCTTCTTGCTTGGTTACGCAGCTTCCCGGTTTCTACGCCGTCCTGACACAGGGCTGTCAGCAGGGTTCCGCTAATTTGCCCAAGTTCCGTTGACATCATGCTCCTTCATGTCCAATTGTTCAATAACTTTTGAACAAAGGACATTTCCCATGGACAAGCGGATCTTCTGGCTTGCGCTCGGATCGTTTGCGATCTCGACCGAAGGCTTCGTCATCTCCAGCCTTCTTCCCGATATCGCCGCGGATGCCGGCATCTCCGTTCCGCTCGCCGGCTCGCTGATCACCGCCTTCGCGCTCGCCTATGCGATCGGCGCGCCGATCCTGGCGACGCTGACCGGCGAGTGGGACCGGCGGCGCGTCATCCTGTGGACGCTGGTGTTCTTCGTAATCGGCAATATCGTCGCGGCGCTAAGCTCGTCCTTCGAATTGCTGCTCATCGCACGCATCGTCATGGCGCTGTCGTCCGGCCTGTTCGCGGCAACCGCGCAAGGCACGGCCGTGGCGCTGGTCGACGACCATCACAGGGCCCGCGCCATCGCGGTCGTGGTCGGCGGCACCACGGTGGCGGTCGCGGTCGGCGCGCCGCTCGGCGCGCTGGTGGCGGCGATTGCCGGCTGGCGCGGCACGTTCTTCGCCATTGCCGGCCTCGGCGCGCTTGCCGGCGCGATCCTGTGGTGGCGGCTGCCGCGCGGTATTGTCGGCACCAGGCTGCCGCTCAAGGCGCGGCTGGCGGCGGCGGTCCGTCCCGGCGTTTTGCCGATCCTGGTCACGACCGTGCTGGCGCTGGTCGGCGCCTTCACCGTCTTTGCCTTCATCGCGCCTCTGGCGATCGAGGGCGGCGGGCTCAGCCCGTTGGCGCTTCCCGGCATGCTGCTCGCATTCGGCGTTGGCGCCGTCATCGGCAACATCGCCGGCGGCCAGGCGGCCGACCGTTTCGGCGCGGCGCGCACGGTTTGCTGGTCGCTGGGGCTGAGCGCGGCGATGCTCGTCACCTTGTCGCTGATCTCGACCTTCCTGCCGCATTCGATCGCCGGGCCGGCGCTGATGGGCATGATGGTGCCGTGGGGCATCGTCGGCTGGGCCTTCCCGCCGGCGCAGGCGAGCCGGATCATCAAAATAGCGCCCGATGCCGCCCCGATCGTGCTCTCGCTCAACGCCTCGGCGCTTTACTTCGGCGTCGCTTTGGGCGCTGTGGTCGGCGCCGCCGTGCTGCGCTTCGGCGCACCGGCCGATCTCGGCCTGGTCGCCGCGGTGTTCCCGATCCTGGGTCTGGGCATCGTCTTGGCGGGAAGGCTGCTTGCACGCCCGGTGGCAATGCCGGCCGAATAATTGCATTCAAACCTGATCGGCGGCCGCTTTTTCAGTTCGAAAAGGCGGCCGCCGGCATCTCCAGGTCGAGGTCGGCCACGGCGTCCAATGCCGCGCGAAGCTTCGCCGCCTGCTCCGCGCCGACCTTGTCCTCGAATTGCCGCTGCGCGACGCTCCAAAGCTTGAGCGCCTCGTCGAGCTTGGCCTTGCCTTGCGACGTCAGCCGGACGCGCTTGACGCGGCGGTCGTCCTTATCGGGAAAAGTCTCGACATAGCCGTCGCGGATCAGCGGCTTCAGCGTGTGGCCGAGCGCGGACAGATCCATGATCAGCGCCTCGGCGATGGTGCCCATCGCCGGCTCATCGCTGATGTGGATCTGAACGAGCAGCCCGAACTGCGTGCTCTTCAGGCCCGACGGCGACAGCGCGTCGTCGTAGAAGCGGCCGAGGCTGCGCGCAGCGCGCCGCAGCGTGGCATTGTTGCAGTCGCTGAATCCCGGCTTCCGAGCTTCGTCCATGATCGCTCCTTGCCGGCGCAAAGACGCGCCGGCCTGTCGCAGAAATAGTTTTCGCCGCTGCCGTTGACAAGATAGTGGCATATACCTACTTCGGCAAAAGTGGCATATGCCACTAAATGAAATCAGAGGTTCGGCTGATGATGCGATCATCGGCGCCGAGCCGCGCGAAGCGAACAAAGGAACAGGACAATGAGCACGAAGGACAACAAGGGCACGGCCGTCATCACCGGCGCATCGTCGGGCATCGGCGCGGTCTACGCGGACCGGCTTGCGGGGCAGGGCTACGACCTGGTGCTGGTGGCGCGCCGCGCCGACCGGCTGCGGGAGCTGGCCGACAGGCTCTCCTATGCCTATGGCCGCAAGGTCGAGACGATCGTCGCCGACCTTGCGGCCGATGCCGATCTGCGCCGTGTCGAGCAGGCGGTTTCGACGGACGACAGCGTGACGCTGCTGATCAACAATGCCGGCGTGGGCGGCCTGGAGACGATTGCCGACGCCGATGCCGATGCGGCCGAACGCATGATCAAGGTCAATGTCGTGGCGCTGACCAGGCTGACCCGCGCCGTGCTGCCGGGCCTCATCAAGCGCAATCGCGGCGGGATCATCAACATCGCCTCCGTCGTCGCCTATGGCATTGCCGTTGGCGGCATCTACAGCGGCACAAAGGCCTATGTCGCCAACTTCACCGAAGCGCTGCAAAAGGAAGTCGCCGGCACCGAAGTGAAAGTCCAGTCCGTCGTGCCTGGACCGGTCCGCACCGAGTTGTGGGACGTCTCCGGAATCAGCCTCGACAGGCTCAATCCGGACTGGATCATGAGCGCCGAGGATCTGGTCGACGCGGCACTTGCCGGCTTCGCCCAAGGCGAAACCGTCACCGCGCCCGGCCTTGCCGACGCGGCCGGGCTGACGGCCTATCTCGGCGCCAGAGACCAGTTCTTCGGCAGCCTGTTCTCCGGCAAGCCGGCGGCGCGCTACGCCGTCTGACCTCTCTCAAGCTGGCCGCCACATCTGCAGGATCGAGGCGGCCAGCAGCAGGGCGAGCACGATGTTGAGAGCGCGCCACTGGCGCTCAGTCTTGAGCAGGCGCGCAAGCAGGGTTCCTGCCACGCACCACAACGACAGCGACAAAGCCGCGGCAAGGCCGAACACGGCGCCGAGAAGCAGCGCGAGTTGCAGCGGACCATCCGCCAGGGCCGCGAAGGACGCCGCGGCGCCCAGCCCCATCGCCCAGCCTTTCGGGTTCATCCACTGGATGCCGGCGCCGCCGAAGAAGCTGTTCGGCCTAGCCATGCTCACGTCGAGCTTGGGCGGGCCGCTGCGGCCGATCCTGATCGCCAGCCAGATCAGATAAAGCGAGCCGGCGATCTTCATCGCAAGCTGGAGCGAGGGGACGGCGGCGATCAGCCCGGCCAGGCCGGCAGCACCCGCCGCCGCTACCGACGCCAGTCCCGCGGCGCTGCCGGCCATCAGCGGCACCGATCGGCGAAAGCCGAACTGCGCCCCGGATGCCGTCGACAGCGTCGTGGCGATGCCGGGCGTCGAGGTCGAGATCAACGCGAACAGGACAAGGGGGATGATGGTTTCGGACATGCGGGCTTCCCAGTCGAGAAACCGGCATGCTTATGCGCTTCGCGGCATCAGTAAATGCAATGTTTGATATAGTTTACATTAGAGAATATAATGCCAGCCATGATCCGCGACCTCGACACGACCCTCATCCGCACCTTCGTCATGACGGCCGACAAGGCCAGCATGACGGCGGCCGCCAATGCGCTTCATCTGACGCAGGGTGCCGTCAGCCAGCAGATCAAGCGGCTGGAGGAGATCCTTGGCCGGACGTTGTTCGAGCGCGACCGCCGCGGCCTGAAGCTGACACGCTCCGGCGAGCGGCTGCTCGACAAGGCCAGGCGCCTGCTGCAGCTCAATGACGAGATCCTGGCGGAGATAAGCGGCAAGGCGGTCGCCGGCGGGGTGCGGATCGGCGTGCCCTACGATCTTGTCGGCACATTGCTGCAACCTGTTTTGAAAACCTACGCTGAAGCCTATCCGCGGGTGGAGATTTCGCTGGTCTGCGCCTCTTCGCCGGAACTCGCGGCGGCGCTGGCGGCAGGGACGATCGACCTTGCCGTCATCGAGGAGCGGGCCGGTCCGACGGCCGGCGAGTGCCTACTGGTCGACCGGCTGGTCTGGGTCGGTGCCAGAGGCGGCTCGGCGCGCTTGAAGCGGCCTTTGCCGGTCTCCATGGTCGCGGATAGCTGCGCCTTCCGTCCCGCGGTGCTGGCGGCGCTCGGCACGCACGGGCTCGATTGGCGCACCGTGTTCGAGAACGGCAACATCGACGCAACGACCGCAACGGTACGGTCGGACCTTGCGGTGACCACCTGGCTCGCCTCGACGGTTCCGGCCGACCTCGACATCCTGTCCGACGCCGACTTACCGGCGCTGCCGAATTTTTCCGTCAACCTGCACCTGCCGAAGCATGCAGTGACGCGGACGGCAGAGGCATTCGCCACTCATATCCGCGAGGGTCTGGCGCGGCATCGCCGGGCAGCGTGAGCGACACTTTTCGTTCCTCGCCCCCGCTTTGGGGGCGAGGAACCTTGGCGCTACTTCCAGTTCTTGCGCCGTTCGAGCTCGGCTTCGGAAGGCTGCTCTGTCGCAAAAGATCCGGTCTTGACGCCGCCGCCACGTTCATAGGTCGCCATGATGACACCCGTGCTGGTGGTTTGCGACTTGATGAGCTTGAAGGCGGCGGGCATCGCGTCATCGCCGAACAGGCGCTTTCCCTTGCCCAGCAACAGCGGGAAGATCATCAACCGGATCTCGTCGATCAGCCCATTGGCGAGCAGGGTCTGGATCAGATTGCCCGAACCCTGGATGAGCAGATCGGGTCCGTCTTCCTGCTTGAGCTGCCTGAGCCTGGCAACGACGTCTGGTCCAAGCGGCTGCGTGTTCTGCCAGGTCAGGCTATCCGGCCGATGCGTCGCGACATATTTGGTCGCCGGGTTGAAGGCATCTGCGATCGGATCTTTCTGATACGGCCAGTACGCGGCGAAGATGTCATAGGTTCTGCGACCGAGCAGCAGGGCGAAGGGCTTTGAGAACAATTCGTCCATTGCCTCGCCCGCCACCTCGTCAAAGTAATGGAAGGTCCAGCCGCCGAATTGAAAGCCGCCGACCGGGTCCTCTTCCGGGCCGCCTGGCGCCTGCATGACGCCGTCGAGGCTGACGAATGTGGCGGCGATGATCTTGCGCATCTGTCTTCTCCCTTTTCGTGATCCGCGCCGTCGCGGCCGGATTTCGTCCTAAGGACGGGCGACAAGCCTGCGTTCCGACACAGGCTTCCGCAGATTTCTATCGTTCGCTGTCGGCGCGCATGGCGCGGGACGAGAACCAGACATCGCCGAACACGGCGGTGGCGGTTCGATCGGGCGCCTTGTCTTCGGTCAGCCAGATCGAGCGCGTGCGGCTGGCGCGTTCGCGGGTTGGCACTCTTGCCTCCGGGCCGGCGAGGGAGGCGCCGACGCAAGGGATGAACCAGGAACCCATGAAGGGCCGGCAGGCGAACCCCGCCTGCATGCGGGTGACCAGCACGGCGAGGCCGATACGCTGCGCCGGCCGCCAGGGGAAGATCAGCCGGCCGCCGGGCCTGAGCGCCCTCAGCCACGCAGGGGGCGGGGCAATGACGGCAGCATTGACATAGATGATGTCAGAGGGCGGTAGCGGGCCGGCGACAGCGTCGCCGGCAACGACCTCGACATTGCCATAGGCCGCGAGGTTCACCTTGGCTTGCGCGGCGAGATCCGCTTCGATCTCGAAGGCGGTGACGCTGCCACTGGGCTCGACCAGCCTTGCCAGCAGCGCGGTATAGTAGCCGGTACCGGCGCCGATATGGGTGACGGCTTCGCCGGGTTTCGGTTCGACCTTGCCGATCCACATGGCGTGCAGAACCGGTTCGCCGTTGTTGATGCCCTTGTCGGCATCGAGCACCACCAGCACGTTCTGGTAGATGTAGCTTGGATCGGCAGTCGGGGTTTTGAACGCTCCGTCGCCGGCAAAGACTGTCCAAGGTCCAGGGCCGAGAAAGGCCTCGCGCGGCACGGAGGCGAACGCCTCCTCGATGCGGGGATCGGCGGAGCGCGCATGCGCGGCCATCAGTTTGGCGTAGAATTTTCGGGCGTCGTCCGAAACGGTCATGCTTTCAGAAGATAGCGCGGCCGGCCGGGATGTCGCGGCTCGAACTCAGCCGGCAAAAGTGTCGAAGAGCAGCTTGAAGTTGAGCACCAGGATGATCGCCGCGACTACCCAGGCGAGTGCGGCGACGCCGCGCGAGATGGCGAAACTGCCCATCTTCTTCTTATCCGAGACGAACTGCACCAGCGGCACAACGGCGAAGGGCAACTGCATCGACAGGATGACCTGGCTGAAGACCAGGAGCTGGGCCGTGCCCTTTTCGCCGTAGAGCGCGGTGACGATCACGACGGGGACGATGGCAAGGCCGCGCGTCAGCAGGCGGCGCGCCCATTGCGGAATGCGCAGACGCAGGAAGCCTTCCATCACGATCTGGCCGGCAAGCGTGGCGGTGACCGTCGAGTTGAGCCCGGAGGCGAGCAGCGCGACCGCGAACAGGATCGAGGCAATGCTCAAGCCCAACAGCGGCGACAGCAATTCGAAAGCCTGACCGATCTCGGCGACATCCTGGTGCCCGGTGCCGTGGAAGGCCACTGCCGCGACGATCAGGATGGACGCGTTGACAAACAGCGCCAGGATCAGCGCGATGGTCGAGTCCGTGGTCGCCCATTTGATGGCGTCGCGCTTGCCGGCATCGGTGCGCTCATAGGCGCGGGTCTGCACGATCGAGGAGTGCAGGTAGAGATTGTGCGGCATCACGGTGGCGCCGATGATGCCGATGGCGATGTAGAGCATCGTCGGGTTGGTGACGATCTGGGACGACGGCACGAACATCGAATGCAGGATTGTGCCTGCGGGCGGGGCGGCGACGAAGATCTGGATGGCGAAGCAGCCAAAGATGATGATCAGGAGCGCGACGACGAACGCCTCGAGATAACGGAAGCCCCTGTTCATGAGCAGCAGCACAAGGAAGGCGTCCAGCGCGGTGAGGACGGCGCCGCCGATCAGCGGGATGCCGAACAGGAGCTGCAGCGCAATCGCCGTGCCGATCACCTCGGCGAGGTCGCAGGCGATGATCGCCAGTTCGCAGGCGATCCAGAGCAGGAAATTTACCGGACGCGGATAATAGGCGCGACAGGCCTGCGCGAGGTCGCGGCCGGTGGCGATGCCGAGGCGGGCGGCCAGTGCCTGCAACAGGATCGCCATCAGGTTCGACAGCATGATGATGAAAAGCAGCGTGTAGCCGAACTGGGCGCCGCCGGCGAGGTCTGTCGCCCAGTTGCCCGGGTCCATATAGCCGACCGAGACCATATAGCCGGGACCCATGAAGGCGAACAGGCGGCGGAACCAGAGACCGGTGTCGGGCACCCTGATCGAGGCATTGACCTCGCGCAGACTGGGCTGCTCAGTCTCATCGGAGCGGGCAAATTGCCACGAGGGACGGGACACTGCTTCTGACATCGGGGGGTCCGCTGGAAGGGTATCGAGGATCGCCACTATGTATGCTAAGGCTGAACATTATGCAACAGGCTATACTTCATTGTTCAAGCTCTTGTGATGCACGCCGATAGGGCGCCGCGTGCAGCAGCAAACGCCGGGTTGCGCCGACCCGGGAATGCAAATAAACGGCCAGGGCACCACGGTCCGTGCTATGAGTGCGGAGCCGATTCAGCCATGAAGGAGCGCGTATTGGCGCTGAGGAACAGACCAGTTCGACGCGAAAAGCCGCTTCCTGATGCCGAAATCCATTCGGAAGGGTTCCGTCAGACCCGCGAAGCGCGTCGCAGCGCGCTTGTCGAGGACTATGTCGAGCTGATCGCCGATCTGATCGAGGACGGAAACGAGGCCCGTCAGGTCGATATCGCGGCCAGGCTTGGCGTCGCGCAACCCACCGTGGCAAAAATGCTGACAAGGCTCTGCGCCGACGGGCTGGTGTCCAGGAAACCCTATCGCGGGGTGTTTCTCACGGACGCCGGTCGCAAGGTGGCGCAGGAGAGCCGCATCCGTCACGAGACTGTCGAAGCCTTCCTGCGCTCGCTCGGTGTCAGCCCCGAGACGGCACGGATCGATGCCGAGGGCATCGAGCACCATGTCAGCGCCGAGACGCTGGATGCATTTCGCAGGGCGATGACGACACGCTGAGCCCCGCCAGCGTTAAACTTCCCGACCGACGAGTCGCTGGAACCGCCGAACGGTACGCACGTTGCTCCTGACGTTGCGCGATGATCGCGTGGAAGGGAGGAAGCGACGGGCGTTGAACAGGCACGGACCACGAAGGGCTAGCAAGCGGCCAACGGGTTGAGACAGGCGGCGGCTCGTGACGAGCGCAAAGACCGAGGCCGAAACCGGTCGAAACAAAAGCTCTGAATTCTCCTCCCATCTGGAGCCGGACGCGCGGTCTTTTGGTCAGCAAAAATGCTGTGACTCGGCGTGACCGTTGCGATAATTGTCTGAAGGGGGCGGTCTTCGGCCGGACCTTCCAGAACATCTGCATTGCGAGGAAGTTGCCATGCTTTGGAGAGGCCGCCGTCAGAGCGACAATATCGAGGACGAGCGCAGCGACAGCGGCGGCGGGTTCGGCGGTGGCGGTCCGCGGCAGTTCCGCGTTCCGATCGGGGGGCGAGCGGGCGGCGGCGGCAGCATCATCTTGGTCATTCTGGTGGTTCTCGCCGGATGGTATTTCGGCTTCGATCCATCGCAGATCCTGGGTGAAGGTGGTGGCCTTGTGCCGGGCGGCGGCGGCCAGATTACCGAAGACAGCAGTTCGCCGGACAGCGGCGCGCCCGCCTCGGACGAGATGAAACAGTTCGTGGCGACCGTGCTCGCCGAGACCGAGGACACATGGAGCGGTATCTTCAAGGCCAATGGCCTCACCTACGAGGACCCGAAACTGGTGCTGTTCAGCAGCCAGATCCGGTCGGCTTGCGGCTTTGCCTCTTCGGCGGCGGGACCGTTCTATTGCCCGGGCGATCACAAGGTCTATCTCGACATGACCTTCTTCCAGCAGCTCGACCAGCAGTTCGGCGCCTCGGGTGAATTCGCCCGCGCCTACGTGATCGCGCATGAGGTCGGCCATCACGTGCAGAACCTCACCGGCATCATGTCGAAATTCAACCAGATGCGGCAGGGCATGGGCGAGGCCGAGGCCAATCAGATGTCGGTCCGGGTCGAGCTTCAGGCAGACTGCTTCGCCGGTGTCTGGGCGCACTATACCGCGCAGAAGGGCATTCTGGAGCAGGGCGACATGGAAAGCGCGCTGAATGCCGCCAAGCAGATCGGCGACGACACGCTGCAGAAAAAAATGCAGGGCTATGTGGTTCCGGAAAGCTTCAACCACGGCACGTCGGCGCAGCGGCAGACCTGGCTGGCGCGCGGCTACAAGAGCGGCAAGCTTTCGGACTGCGATACATTCAACAATCCGGTCTGAGCGGCGACGCAGGGCTGCGGCACCGCGGCGGGCTGCCGGGAACTGATGTCAGGATGAGGCAGTTGCGGTCGTTCGCTTATTGTTCCGGCCGGCTGGCTCGCCTATAAGAGCCTCCCGCCCAAGGCGGCCGAGGAGCTTGTCACCATGATCGACCCCAAGACCGCCAAGCGGGGCCTTGCGCTCGTTTTCACGACGCTGCTGCTCGACGTCATCGGCTTCGGCATCATCATGCCGGTGCTGCCGGCCTATCTGCAGGAACTGACCGGCGTCGGCGTCAGCGAGGCGGCTATCGAGGGCGGCTGGCTGTTCTTCGTCTATGCGGCGATGCAATTCTTCTTCGCGCCTGTCATCGGCGGCTTGAGCGACCGTTTCGGGCGGCGGCCGATCCTGCTTGCCTCGGTGCTCACCTTCTCCATCGACAATCTGATCTGCGCCATCGCCTGGTCCTATCCGATGCTGTTCATCGGACGCGTGCTCGCCGGCATTTCCGGCGCCAGCTATTCGACGACGTCGGCCTTCATCGCCGACATCTCGAACGACGAGAACAGGGCCAAGAATTTCGGCCTGCTCGGCATTGCCTTCGGCGTCGGCTTCGTCATCGGCCCGGTGCTCGGCGGACTGCTCGGCACGTTCGGGCCGCGCGTGCCGTTCTACTTCGCCGCCGGGCTCGCCTTCGTGAACTTCCTCATCGCGATGTTCTTGCTGCCGGAGACGCTGGACGAGCAGCATCGTCGCCGCTTCGAATGGAAACGCGCCAATCCGGTCGGCACGCTGATCCAGATGCGCAACTATCCCGGCATTGGCTGGATCGGACTGGTCTTTTTCCTGATGACGCTCGGCCACATGATGTATCCGGCGGTCTGGTCTTTCGTTTCAAGCTACCGTTATGGCTGGAATGAGCAGCAGATCGGCTTCTCGCTCGGCGCCTTCGGCCTTTGCGGCGCGATCGTCATGGCGACGGTGCTGCCGCGCGTCATCCCGAAGCTCGGCGAGTGGAGGACCGCCGCGATCGGCCTGACCTTCACCGCGCTCAGCGCCTTTGGCTACGCGTTTGCGACGCAGGGCTGGATGATCTACGCGGTGATCGTCGCCGGCTGCCTGGAAGCACTCGCCGACCCGCCATTGAGGAGCCTTGCGGCGGCCAAGGTGCCGCCTTCGGCGCAAGGCGAATTGCAGGGCGCGATGACCTCGATCTTCTCGATCACCTCGATCATCACGCCGCTGCTTTATACGGCGATCTTTTCCTGGTTCACCGGCCCGAGCGCGCCGATTGAGTTCGGCGGCGCGCCCTATGTGCTCGGCGCGGTTTTCCTCACATTGGCGGTGATCGTCTTCGTGACGAAGGTCGCCAAGCCGACACCGAAGGAGGTCGAGCGCATGCAGGCGCAGGAAGCGGTGACCGACGCGGCTTAAGGCGTGTTGATATTCAGGTGGTGCTGGCCTGTAAATGACTGTTTCCTGCGCTTCCAGTGCGCACGACCAAAAATACGATCCGCTCCGGTTCTCTGAACCCGGCCAGTTTGGTCGCTTCGCGCCCGTCTTCGACTCCGGCCCGGCCTGGCCCGAATCTCAATACGCCTTGGAGTGGGTTGCGCTTGAGCTAGGCGCGCTCGGCCAGGGCCGGCGCGCCGCGCCGCTCGCGAATGAGATTGACGAAGCGGCGGAAGAGATAGTGCGAATCCTGCGGCCCAGGCGAGGCCTCGGGATGGTGCTGGACCGAGAACACCGGCCGGCCGGTCAGCGCGATGCCGCAATTCGAGCCGTCGAACAGCGAGACGTGGGTTTCCTCGACGCCTTCGGGCAGCGAGTCGGCGTCGACGGCGAAGCCATGGTTCATCGAGACGATCTCGACCTTGCCGGTTGTGTGGTCCTTCACCGGATGGTTGGCGCCGTGATGGCCCTGATGCATCTTCTCGGTCTTGCCGCCGAGCGCCAGCGCCAGCATCTGGTGGCCGAGGCAGATGCCGAACACCGGGAGATCGCTTTTCAGCAGGTCCTGGATGACCGGCACGGCATATTTGCCCGTCGCTTCCGGGTCGCCGGGACCGTTGGACAGGAAGATGCCGTCCGGCTGCATGGCCAGGATCTCTTCCGCGCCGGTTTTTGCCGGCACGACGGTGACCTTGGCGCCGAGGCCCGCAAGCAGGCGCAGTATGTTTCGCTTGACGCCATAATCGATGGCCACGACATGCAGCGACGACTCGTCCTGCTCGCCGAAGCCTTTGTTCCAGGCCCAGGGCGTCTCGCGCCAGACCGAGGATTGGCCCGAGGTGACCTCCTTGGCGAGGTCCAGCCCGATAAGGCCCGACCAGGCGGCGGCGCGCCGCTTCAGGTCGTCGAGGTCGAAAACGCCATCCGGTGCATGGGCGATCACGGCGTTGGGCATGCCTTTCTCGCGGATCAGCACGGTGAGAGCGCGAGTGTCGATCCCCGAGAGCGCGATGATGCCGCGCCTCTTCAACCATTGGTCGAGATGCCCGGCCGCCCGGTAGTTGGAGGGGTCGGTGACATTGGCCTTGAAGATCGCGCCGACGGCACCCGCGCGGGCAGCTGGATGCAAATCCTCGATATCCTCGCTGTTGGTGCCGACATTGCCGATATGCGGGAAGGTGAAGGTGACGATCTGGCCGGCATAGGAGGGGTCGGTAAGGATCTCTTCGTAGCCGGTCAGGGCGGTGTTGAAGCAGACTTCGGCGACCGCCGATCCGGTGGCGCCGAGGCCGCGGCCTTCGATCACCGTGCCGTCGGCGAGCACGAGAAGGGCGGTCGGCTTTTCGGTGGCCCAGGGGGCGGTCGTGGCCATGGCGGCACTCCTAGAGGCTGTTCCGGATCATCCCGTTGGAGGGACGACCCGCGCAGCAAACGACGCGCGGCGGCGAATTCGCGAGCCTGCGCGCAACCAAAGTTTCAGTTCATGCGAGGCTCAGTACATAGGGGATGGCGGCAAAGCGGTCAATGACGCTTCCTCCGAGCGGAATGGATTTATTTCGCCGAGCAAAATCAACGGTTTGCCTGGATTTGCCTTGAGCGTCCGGCGAAGCTATTGTCCGCCGCGATCGAAGGAGAAGCATCATGCGCGAGAAAATCGCCGAATCCATGAAGAGCGCGATGAAGGCGCAGGACAAGCATCGGCTGCCGACGCTCAGGCTGATCCAGGCCGCCATCCACGACCGCGACATCGCCAATCGCGGCGCGGGCAAGCCGGCGGCGAGCGAGGAAGAGATCCTGCAGATCCTTTCCAAGATGGTGAAGCAGCGCGAGGAATCGGCCAAAGCCTTCGAGGACGGCAAGCGGCCGGAACTGGCGGCGCAGGAGCGCGGCGAGATGGAGATCATCCGCGAGTTCCTGCCGGCACAGCTCGACGATGTGGCGATCACGGCGGCGGCGCGCGAGGCGATCGCGGCGACGGGTGCCGCCAGCCAGAAGGACATGGGCAAGGTGATCGGCGCGCTGAAGCAGAAATATGCCGGCCAGATGGATTTCGCCAAGGCGAGCGCCATCATCAAGGGGCTGCTCCAGTAGAAGACCGGCTCAGTTCTTGCAGATCGGCACCGGCTGCGGCGGCGGCGCCGGATGGTCTTTCTTGTACTGCGCGATGATCGGCTCGAGGGTCTTCTTCGGCCAGAACTTCGGAGAGCCGATTTCCTTCAGGCAGGATGCGTTCCAATAGACGCCCGCAGCCGACAGCGCTTGGCCGGCGGCCTTTGCGCGCGCCACAGCGGCGATGTCGCGCGATTCAGGATAGATGTAGAGCGTGGTCGGGTTGTTCTTCACCAACGGGATGATCTGCTCGGCATCGGCCGGCGACCAGCTGGTGCAGCCATTGCTGCGGCCGCCGGCATAATTCACCAGCTTGCCGAACGGGACGAAGCCGTCATGGTCGGCGTAGGAGCTGTTCGGATCTTTGCGCAGGCACATGCCCCTGAGCAAGGCTGCCGGATGGCCGCCGATCACGCGCTGCCTGGCGTTCGCCGCTTCGCCTTCGCCATCGAACTGGATGAAGGTACGCATGAACGCCGCGTTCTGCGCACCGACGCGATAATAGCCCTTGAAGGACGTCTTGGTCTCGGCGGTCATGTAGGCTCCGCCTGCCGTCAGCTCCGAATCCATCGCGTTGCCGAAGTTTTTCGCGCAACGCCTGCCATTGGAGAAATCGGCAACGCCTTTGAGATTGCGGCCGCCGCCATGGCCCGAAGAAACCGCTCGAAAGAGCTGCTTGGCCTCGCAGATGATATAGTAGCGTTGGCCAAGCACACTGTTGCCCAGGTCGCCGGGCCGCGTCGCATCCATGGCGAAGTAGCAGGGATTGCTGACCGAACCTTCTCTGACCTTCTTCTGGTAGAGGGCGCGCGCCCGCTCCAGCACGACCTGCGAGATCTGACCTTCGTTGTCGCCGACATGACGCTGCAGCCAGTCCGGAATGTTCGATGGGCGCAACGCCGCGAACGAGCCGACCGATGCCGTCAGAGCGGCGAGGACGAAGAGGACGGCGGCACCAAGCGGAACAGATATCAACCGCACCGGATTAATCCCCCTCGAACTGGTATCGCTTGTGGTGAATCACCTGCGCCAATCATAAGAGCATAGCGCCGATGGGCGAAACACTTCTTGTCTAGTGCGCTCTGCCGAAGCTGGCGCATCTGCGATTTTCGACGGGCAAGAAGTTGGCTACTATCTGATTCCGGCGCGCCCACGCCTCCTCCCTCCGTTGGGAAAGCATCGTTCATGCAGGGCATTCGATCGCTAAACCGACTGTTCGAGCATCGGCATAAGGAGGGATTGCGAAGACTGCTCGCAATAGGAGGTTTTTCGATGCGGCTTTCCGCACCCGTCTATCATCTGAAGCGCCAGGCGAGGTTGCTGTCGCGCAAGGAAAATGTTCCCCTTCATGAGGCGCTTGACCGCATGGCCTTCAAGGAAGGCTTTGGCAGCTGGAGCCTGCTTGCGGCGAAAGCCGCCGAGGCCGCACCCGCCGGGAGGCTGCTGGCGCAACTGATACCCGGCGACATGGTCCTCGTGGCGGCCCGGCCGGGTCAGGGCAAGACGCTGATGAGCCTCGAACTCGCCGTGGCGGCCATGAAGCAGGGCAGTCGCGCCGTATTCTTCACCCTGGAATGCATGCATGCCGACATCCTCGACCGGTTCCGCGACATCGGCGTCGACCCTGCCGTTTTCGACCATCTGTTCGAGTTCGACAATTCCGACGCCATCAGCGCCACCTACATCATCGAGGAGTTGGGGTCGGCGCCGCGCGGCACGCTGGCGGTGATCGACTATCTGCAACTGCTCGACCAGAAGCGCGAGGATCCCGAGCTCATGGTCCAGATACGCGCCTTGAGATCGTTTGCCCGGGAACGCGGGCTGGTGCTGGTCTTCATCTCCCAGGTCGACCGGTCATACGATGCGTCCAGGAAGCCGTTTCCGGACCTTGACGATGTCCGGCTGCCGAACCCACTCGATTTATCGCTCTTCGACAAGATGTGCTTCCTCAACAAGGGCGAAATCCGCTTTCAGTCAGCTTGAGGGCGATCCTGACCGGGGCTATGCCTCCGATCTCGCAAAGGACACGGCTTCATGGTCGAAATCGTCAAACCGGCGCTCGAGCATCTGCCATCCTACAAGGCGGCGCTGGAGCGCGGCTGGTCGCCGGACAATGTGCGGCTGCTGGAGGCTACGCGCGAGCAGCTTGAGGCCATTGAAGAAGATCCGGTGGCATTTCTCGCCGACCTGGACGACCCCGAGGCGAAAGGGTCGCTGATCGCGCTGCCGGACGGCACGACAGTGCCGCGCCTGCCGGGCTTCCGGCGCTGGATCTGGGACGGCGAGGCCGCCGGCTCGATCGGGCTTCGCTGGCAGAAGGGCACGTCGGCGCTGCCGCCGCACGTGCTCGGCCACATTGGCTATGCCGTGATGCCATGGAAGAAGGGGCGCGGCTATGCCACCGAAGCGCTGCGGCTGATGCTTCACGAGGCAAGGGCGGTCGGTCTCGACTATGTCGAGATCACCACCGATCTCGACAATCTTGCATCCCAGAAGGTGGTGCTCGCCAATGGCGGCATTCTCGTCGGGCGGTTCGCCAAAGTCGCCGCCTATGGTGGCGCGGAGAGCCTCAAGTACCGGATCGACCTTTAGGTCTCAAGGCAAGCGAACTTGAGAACCTTATTCGCCGGGCCTGGCCAGTCTTCCTTCTGCGGCCTTGTAGTAGAACTGGCTCGCGACAAGCCAGCCTTTCAGCGGCCTGAGCGGCGGAATGCAGGTCGCAAGGATGATCGGCACCGAAACGAAGGCGTGGAACCACATGGATGGCTCGAACGTCACCTGCGCCCAGACGGCGAACAGGACGGAGGGCACGCAGGCAAAGCAGATGACGAAGAAGGCGGGTCCGTCGGCCGGATCGGCAAAAGAATAGTCGAGCCCGCAGACTTCGCATTTCGGCGCCAGCTTCAGAAATCCGTCGAACAGCCGGCCCTCTCCGCAACGCGGGCATCGCCCGCGGATGCCGACCCGCCAGGGCTCGAGGTGGGGATAGTGCGCGTCGTGCATGGTCATCACTCCAGGACCTCGCATGCATTCGATCGGGCTTGAGGTCACGCATACATACTAATATGATTATTGTATGCATACAATGCGACAAAATGTATGGATACCGGTGGCATGAACAGTGAAGGGGACCTCAGCTGGCTTTCTCCCTTGGCGGAAGACTCACAGCCGCTCTATCTCAAGATCGTCGAGGCGCTTGCGACTGCCCGCTCGATCGGGCGGCTGCAACCGGGGGACAGGCTGCCGCCGCAGCGAGAGCTTGCCCGCTTCCTTGGCGTGGATCTGACCACGGTCACCCGGGCGTTCACCGAAGCCCGCCGCAGGAACCTGATCGATGCAACGGCCGGTCGCGGCACCTTCATCACGCCCGGCGAGCCGGAAGAGCCGATCCTCGATCTGAGCATGAACATTCCGCCGGCGCCTTCGGGCCTGAGCCTGCCGGCATTGATCCGGAGCGGCATCGAGGGACTGCTCAAACGTTTCAGCGCCGAAGCACTGCTTTCCTACCATCCCGGCCCGGGTTCTCCCGCGGAACGCGCCGCCGGCTCGTATTGGCTTGCCGCAGCCGGCGGCAGGTTGCCTGTCGAGCGCGTGGCTCTTGGTTCGGGGGCGCAGGCGCTGCTCGCCGCCGTCCTTCTGTCGCAAACCCGTGAGGGCGATACGATCCTCACCGATACGCTGACCTATCCCGGCCTGATCGCGCTGGCGCAGGCCACGGGGCGAAAGCTGGCTGGGGCGGGACGCGACGATGACGGCATGCGCCCCGACCATCTGGAGGAAGCGGCGCGACGATATGGCGCCCGCGTCCTCTATCTCAACCCGACACTTCACAATCCGACCACGCTCACCATGCCGGAGGGCCGGCGCCGGGATCTGGCTCGGATGGCGGGCAGGCTTGGCCTGGTGATCGTCGAGGACGATCCCTACAGTCCCCTGCAGACCGCTTCACCGCCAGCCTTCCTCAGCCTGGCGCCGGACCGGACATTCCACCTGGCTACATTGGCGAAATGCATCTCGCCATTTCTGCGCACGGCGTTCCTGGCGGCGCCCGACGCGAAATCCGTCGAGCGGATCGCGGCGACAATCCGGGGCACCACCATGATGGCGCCGCCGCTGATGACGGGGCTCGCCTGCGAGTGGGTGCGAAGCGGCCTGGCCGGCGAGATCACCGCCGCGGTGCGTGCCGAAGCAGAGGCCAGGCAGACGATCGCGCGCAAGATCCTGCCGGCCGGTTTCGCCTCGACGGAATCAAGCCTGCATCTTTGGTATCCGCTGGATGCGCGATTGCGTTCATCGGATATCGCCGAGATCGCACGCCGTCGCGGATTGGCCCTCAGCCCGGCGGAAGAGTTCTCCGTCGTGCCCAGTGCCGCTGATGGCTTGCGGCTGGCGTTGGGTGCCGCATCCAGCCACGAAAGGCTGGAGGAGGGGCTTCACGGTTTGAAGTCGATCCTGTCGGGCGGCTCTGGCTCCTTGCGTCCTCAGGTCTGAGGCGGCAGAGCGGCACGCCAAGGCTCTATTCCGCCGCAGCCGGCAACGGCGGCGTCGCCCGGCTGCGCCATTCCCAAGCCTGCGAGGCAAGCGCGACCGCCAGGGCCACCAGCATGGCAAACGCGCCGGCGACCGGCAGGCTGCGATAGCCAAGACCGGCATTGAGCATCGCAGCGCCCAGCGAGGCGGCGAGCGCGATGCCGACATTGAAGCCCGAGGGAATCAGCGACGAGGCAAGGTTCGAGGCGTCTGCCGTCCAGGCCAGGATCCGGGTCTGGATCGGCGCGCCGATGGCGAAGTTGAGGCCGCCCCATATGACGATCGCGACGATCATCGGCACCGGGTAGGGACTGACCGCATAGATGACGCCAAGCATAACCGCCTGCAGGAAAAGCATGGCGATCAGCGACGGCATCAGCTTCCAGTCGGCAAGCTTGCCGCCCAAGAGAACGCCGATCGTCGCGCCGACGCCGTTGAGCAGCAGCACAAACGGGATCAGGCTTTCGTGGAGGCCGGTGACTTCGAGCAGCGTCGGCGTGATGTAGGTGAAGAGGCCGAACTGGCCGATCATCAACATCAGCATCAGGATGAGCGAGGTCCAGACCTGCTGGCGCCCCAAGACGCGCACCTCGCGCGCGAGGCCGGCGGGCCGGTTGGCGGCGCCTGCCGTGCGGGGCAGCAGCGCAAGCATGGCAACGATCGCGATGACGCCCAGCGCGCACATCACCGAGAAGGTCGCCCGCCAGCCCCAGAGACCGCCGATCGCGGTGCCGGCCGGAACGCCGATAACGTTGGAGACGGTCAATCCAGAGAGGATGACCGCGACCGCCCGGCCGCGCTGGTCCTCACGCACCAGGCCGACCGCGACCACCATGGCGACGCCGAAATAGCAGCCATGCGCCACTGCAGTGGCAATGCGCAGGAGAAGCATCGAGGTGAAATCGGGCGCCAGCGCGCAAGCGGCCTGGCCAAGAGTGAAGGCAATGGTCAGGGCGATGAGCAGCGACTTTCGCGAGACCGTGCTGGTTGCGAGCGCCAGGAGCGGACCACCAACGGCGATGCCGCAGGCATAGCCGGAGACGAGATAGCCGGCGGTGGGCACGGAAACACCCAGACCCTGCGCTACCTCCGGCAGCACGCCGGCGATGACGAATTCAGTCGTGCCGAAAGCGAAGGCGGCAATGAACAGGGCAATGAGGGGCAGCATGGCGCGGACAGCGATCCCGAATGAGCTGGCCTCAAACCATGGATGGACGCTACGGGCAATGCAGAAATTGTCGATGCCGCTTTAGGCTTTCTTGACCGGATTGGGCAGTGGTCTCGACTGGCCCTCTTCGTGCCGTACGGGCGCTCAGTCGGAGCCGTCATCAATCTCACCGTCACCTAGCCGACGGATGCGAGGATTGAACGAAGGCTAATTGTGTGCGGGCCGGTCGGTCGATGCTAGCTCGCCTTCAGCGATGCTAGCTCGCCTTCAGCCGCGAGCCGCCGAGCAGCCCGCGCTCCTCCAGCACCGGGTAGGCCATGGAGGCGAGCAGCGAATTGATCTGCTTGAGGTCGCGGATGGTGTCGAGATGGATCGAACTGGTCTCGACGCTTTTCGCGGTCCCGTCGCGCAGCCGCACGAAGTGGCTGGCGCTGGTCTCTTTCTCGCGCTCGCGCAGCAGGTCCTTCTCGAGCACCAACTGGCGGGCGGTTTCCGGGTCGCGCGAGACCAGCACGTTGAAGGCAAGCCGCGCATTGGCCAGAACCGAGGCATGGAAAGCGCAAAGCTCGCGCCAGCCCTCGGGCGTGAATTCCAGCCCGCGCTCCAGCTTCTTCCTGACATGCACAAGCATGTTGCGCACGATGATGTCGCCGACCTGCTCCAGCTTAACGCAGGCGCCGATCAGTTCCTGGCAGCGCAGCGCCTCGTCCTCGCTCAGGGGTTCTTGGTGACCTTGGCCAGATAGAGCTTGATCGCGGCGTGCTTCTGGTCGACCCGGTCGTCGAGCGCGGCCAGCGCCTTGATCTTGCCGGCGTCGGCGCTCTCATAGAGCTCGATGATCCGCTTCAGCATGATCTCGACCGTCTCGCAGACCCGGACCACCTCGCGCGTGGCGTTGGCCAAGGCCTGGCTTGGCGTGTCGAGCGCGCTCTCGTTCAGCGCGGACAATTCGACCACGTCGAGCGCTGCCGCCGGTTCGGGCTTAGTACCGAGCGCCACGATCTTCTCCGAAGCGCGATAGACGAGGCCGGCGAGTGGCAGCCCGGCAAGCAGGATGATCACGTTGAACAGGATGTGGGCGTTGACGATCTGGCCGGAGGCCGTCGTGCCGAGGAAGGAGAAGTGCGGCCTGAAAATCATGAACAGGATCAGCATCACGAGCGAGCCAAGCCCGCGCATCAGAAGATTGCCGATCGGCACGATGCGGACTTCCGCCGCTGCCGAGCGGGTGAGCATCGGCGCGATGATCGAGGAACCGAGATTGACGCCCAGGATCAGGACGACGCCGAGCTCCGGAGTGATCAAACCCCGGCCGGCTAGCGTGGCCATGAGCAGGACCGCCGCGATGCTCGACTGGAACAGCCAGGTGATCAGTGCCGCCAGCAGGTAGGAGCTGATCGCATCGCCGGAGAAGTAGTCGATGATGACCGGCATGAGCTGGCTGTCGCGCAACGGCTCGGAAGCTTGGCCGATCATCTCCAGCGAAAGGATCAGAAGGCCGATGCCGACAAGGATGCGGCCGGTCTGACGCCAATCGCGGCGCTCGGTGGCCATGAACATGATGGTTCCTGCGACCAGGCACAACGGCACCACGAGCGACAGATCAAAGGTAAGAAGCTTCGCGACCAAGGCCGAGCCGATCTCGGCGCCGCGCACGGCAAGCTGCCCGGCGGCGCCCGACACGATGCCGGCGCCGGCGAAGGAGCCGACCAGCAGCGTGACGGCGGTTGAACTCTGCAGCGCGATCGCGAGGCCACAGCCGGCCAGCACCGCCATCAGCGGCTTGCGCATGGTGGCGCGCAGCCTGTGACGCAGCACATCGCCATAGGCGCGCTCGACACCGGTTTTTACCATGCGGGTGGCGAACAGCATCAGCGCCACTGCGCCGGCAAGGTGCAGAAGGACAACGGATCCGCTCATGCCGAGCCTCGCAACGAGGCGGCCAGGAAGCGGAAAAAGGTGCGAATCGCAAGCATTTCGAAGGTCGAGACTAAAGCAGTTTACATTAGCCGGATAATAAATTTTACCCGATTCGGCCGACATTCGGCACACGACGGCATGTGTCGGAAATGGATAGAAGGTGCTTTGGTTGCAGATCGCGGTCGGACAGGCGGCAAATGTCGCGTCGACGCGAAGCCTGGGCTTGAACCGGTTTCTGTAAATTGGTGAACCTGCTTGCGTAACCAACGGAAATCATTACGGAATTGTAACCAAGGTGTTCAGTTTCGGTTCATGCCAGCCGGAATATCTCCTTGCCTATCGACAACCAAGGAGCACTGACCATGAAGCGTCTCATACTTTCCACCGTGACCGCCGCGATGCTGGCCTTTTCGGGCCAGGCGGCGCCGCTCGTTCAGCCGAGCGAGACGCAATCGACCTACACACAGGTCGACTGGCAGAAGCCGGGCCGGCATGTCGAGAAGCGCGTCGTGAAGAAGAAGGTCGTGGTGAAGCGCAGCCATTGGCGCAATGGGCAGAAGTATTCCAGCTGGAAGCGCCATCAGGCGGTTCGCGACTGGCACCGTTATGGGCTGCGCCGTCCCGGCCCCGGCCAGGAGTGGATTCGCGTCGGCAACGACTACCTTTTGGTCAGCATCGTCTCCGGTATCATCTTCGGCGCGATCGCCGCGCACTGAGCGGGGAATGGTCCGAAAGACGGGAAGGCGGCCGCGCGGCCGCCTTCTTTTTGTCTGTGAAAAGCGGGTACGATCGGGCTTATCGAGTCGTCGCGCCCAAGCGGCTTGATTATATGGAGGGTAAACGAGCCTTTCCCGATGCGCTTTCCACCCGCCTTCCTCGACGAGATACGCGACCGCGTGCCGATTTCTTCGGTGATCGGTCAACGCGTTTCCTGGGATAGGAAGAAGTCCAACGCATCGCGCGGCGATTATTGGGCGTGCTGCCCGTTTCACGGCGAAAAGAGCCCGTCGTTCCACTGCGAGGACAAGAAGGGGCGCTATCACTGTTTCGGCTGTTCGGTCTCGGGTGATCATTTCAAGTTCCTGACCGAGCTCGACGGCATGAGCTTTCCCGAAGCGGTCGAAAGGATCGCAGAGATGGCCGGCGTGCCGATGCCGGTGCGCGACGCCCAAGAAGAAAAGCGCGAGAAGGAACGCGCCAGCCTGACCGACGTCATGGAGATGGCGACGGTCTTCTTCCAGGAGCGCCTGCAGGGACCGGAAGGCGCCAAGGCCCGCGCCTATCTGCGCGACCGCGGTCTGACGCCGGCGACGCAGCAGTCCTTCCGGCTCGGCTATGCGCCGGACAGCCGCAACGCGCTCAAGGAATACCTCGCCGCCAAGGGGGTGCCGAAGGCCGATATCGAAGCCTGCGGACTGGTCCGGCATGGCGACGACATCCCGGTCTCCTATGACTGGTTCCGCGACCGCATCATGTTCCCGATCCCGGATTCGCGCGGCAGGATCATCGCCTTCGGCGGTCGGGCGCTGGCGCCGGACGCTTTGGCGAAATACATGAACTCGCCGGAGACCGAGCTCTTCCACAAGGGCAACGTGCTCTACAATTTCGCCCGCGCCCGCAAAGCGGTGGCCAAGGGCGGCACGGTGATCGCCGTCGAAGGCTATATGGATGTGATCGCGCTGGCACAGGCCGGCTTCGAGAATGCCGTGGCGCCTCTCGGCACGGCGCTCACCGAAAACCAGCTCGAGCTTTTGTGGCGCATGGCGCCGGAGCCGGTGCTTTGCTTCGACGGCGACCAGGCCGGGCTGAAGGCCGCCTGGCGCGCCGCCGACCTCGCGCTGCCGTCGGTGCAGCCCGGGCGCTCGGCACGCTTCGCGCTGCTGCCCGAAGGCAAGGACCCCGACGATCTGGTCAAAGCGGATGGGCCGGACGCGTTCCGCGCGGTGCTTTCGGAAGCGCGGCCGCTCGCCGATCTTCTGTGGATGCGCGAGACGGCCGGCGGCGTGTTCGATACGCCGGAGCGGCGGGCGGAGCTCGAGAAGACGCTGCGCGAGCTTACCGGCCGCATCCGCGACGAAAGCCTGCGCTACCACTATCAGCAGGAGATGCGCGAGCGCGTCCTAAGCTTCTTCGGCTCGCAGCGCGGCGCGCGGCAAGGCCTACACGGGGGACGCCAGGACGGCCGGCCAGGCGAGCGCGGCAGAGGTTCGGCGCCAGGCGGGGCGTTTGGCCGGAGCGCTGCGGGCGCGCGCACCGCCATCACCGAAAGCCTCGGCCGCTCGGCGCTGGTCAAGCGCACGGGCGAGGCCATGTCGGTACGCGAGGCGACGATCATCGTGGCGCTGGTCAACCATCCGCCGCTGATCGACGAGAATTTCGCGCATGTCGAATTCCTCGATCTTGCCAATTCGGATCTCAGGCGGCTGCATGCAGCCATCCTCGACGCGATGGCGCATGACGCGGCCGACGACCGCGACGCAGTCATCGCCACCATCGAGCGCGCCGGATGCGGCGACATCTGGGAAC
The DNA here is from genome assembly GCF_003952605.1 of Mesorhizobium sp. M1A.F.Ca.IN.022.06.1.1. Taxonomy (NCBI): domain Bacteria; kingdom Pseudomonadati; phylum Pseudomonadota; class Alphaproteobacteria; order Hyphomicrobiales; family Phyllobacteriaceae; genus Mesorhizobium; species Mesorhizobium sp. M1A.F.Ca.IN.022.06.1.1. The sequence goes on from NZ_CP034455.1 coordinate 4,612,880, forward strand.
GCGCGGTGGCGCTGATCAAGCGGGCGCGGCAGTGGCCGGCGCTCGAAACCGCGGGACTTGACGATGCCCGGGACGCCTTCAACCAAGCGCTGCACTTGCAGCGCAGCGCGCGCACCTTACATAGGGAGCTGAAACAGGCGCAGGCGGCGCTCGATGCAGACCCGTCGGACGAAAACTTCCGGCATCTCGTCGAGATTCAAGCGCAATTCAACGATGTACAGGCAACGGAAGCGCTGATCGAAGGGTTCGGCGTTTCGTCGGGCAGGGCTGGGCGTGCTTAGGCCCAGGTCGGCCCGAAATGAAGTGGAAATGCTCAAGGCGCGTCGATTCGACGCCTCTAAGTCGGGCAATTGATTCGCTTTTTTCATGCGAATCATGCCAGAGGCGCTTGACCTTCTGGCAGATTGGCGGAATCAGGACGATTCGAAACGTTAACCGTGCCCGGCGTCGGTGGGAAATTTTGAGCGATGTAAGGTTCTGGCGACTGGACAGGCAAAAGGCCTGCCACAGATACCAGGGTTAATCTGGACTTAATGCATGTCGCCCAAAAGTGGAACCGGTTTTGGGGCAACGACAGGCAGCAAACAAAAGAGATGATGCGGTCACTGGCCCGGTAAGAAGCGTTCTGGGGCGAGCGCATCCGGTTTGACCGGTCCGGCAGTTTACGCGGCTTCGATATTCGGCCGCTTGGAGACGACAAAGAATGGCGACAAAGGAAAAGGAAGAGGTCGAGACCGAACGTGAAGGCGCCACCGATGGCCCGCTGCTCGACCTTTCCGATGATGCTGTCAAGAAGATGATCAAGGCCGCCAAGAAGCGCGGCTATGTGACCATGGACGAACTGAACTCGGTGCTGCCCTCGGAGGAAGTGACATCCGAGCAGATCGAGGACACGATGGCCATGCTGTCCGACATGGGCATCAACGTCGTCGAGGACGACGAGCAGGGCGAGGAGGCGGAAGGCGGCGACGCGGGCGCCGACTCCGAGGAAGACGCCAACGAGCTTGCCGAGCAGACCGGCACCGCCGTTGCCACCACGACCACCAAGAAAGAGCCGACCGACCGCACCGACGATCCGGTGCGCATGTATCTGCGCGAGATGGGCTCGGTCGAGCTTCTGTCGCGCGAGGGCGAAATCGCGATCGCCAAGCGCATCGAGGCCGGCCGCGAGACGATGATTGCGGGCCTGTGCGAGAGCCCGCTCACCTTCCAGGCGATCATCATCTGGCGCGACGAGCTCAACGAATCGAAGATCCTGCTGCGCGAGATCATCGACCTCGAGGCGACTTATGCCGGCCCCGAGGCCAAGCAGGCGCCGGTTGTCGAACGCGTAGAGGAAGCGCCCAAGGCCGAAGAGAAGCCGCGCGGCCGCTCGGCGGCGCGCGAGGAAGAAGACGACATCACCAATGTTGGCGGCGACACGCGCGGGCTGGAAGAAGAGGAAGACGACGAGGACGAGGCAAGCCTGTCGCTGGCCGCGATGGAAGCGGAACTGCGCCCGCAGGTGATGGAGACGCTCGACGTCATCGCCGACACTTACAAGAAGCTTCGCAAGCTGCAGGACCAGCAGGTCGAGAACCGGCTGGCGGCTGCCGGCACGCTTTCGCCCAGCCAGGATCGCCGGCTGAAGGAGCTCAAGGAGCAACTCATCAAGGCGGTGAAGTCGCTGTCGCTCAACACCGCGCGCATCGAAGCGCTGGTCGAGCAGCTCTACGACATCAACAAGCGCCTGGTGCAGAACGAGGGCAAGCTGCTTCGGCTCGCCGAAAGCTACGGCGTGCGCCGCGAGGAGTTCCTCAAGGAGTATCAGGGCTCGGAGCTCGATCCGAACTGGACCCGCTCGATCGCGAATCTCACCTCGCGCGGCTGGAAGGAGTTCACCAAGAACGAGAAGGACGCGATCAAGGAACTGCGCGCCGAGATCCAGAACCTCGCCACCGAGACGGCGATCTCGATCTTGGAATTCCGCAGGATCGTCAACCAGGTGCAGAAGGGCGAGCGCGAGGCCGCGATCGCCAAGAAGGAAATGGTGGAAGCGAACCTTCGGCTCGTCATCTCCATCGCCAAGAAGTATACCAATCGCGGCCTGCAGTTCCTGGACCTGATCCAAGAAGGCAATATCGGCCTGATGAAGGCGGTCGACAAATTCGAGTACCGCCGCGGCTACAAGTTCTCGACCTACGCGACATGGTGGATCCGGCAGGCGATCACCCGCTCGATCGCCGATCAGGCGCGCACCATCCGCATTCCGGTGCACATGATCGAGACGATCAACAAGATCGTGCGTACCTCGCGCCAGATGCTGCATGAGATCGGCCGCGAGCCGACGCCGGAAGAGCTGGCAGAGAAGCTCGCAATGCCGCTCGAAAAAGTGCGCAAGGTGCTGAAGATCGCCAAGGAGCCGATCTCGCTCGAAACGCCGGTCGGCGACGAGGAGGATTCGCATCTCGGCGACTTCATCGAGGACAAGATGGCGATCCTGCCGATCGACGCGGCGATCCAGGCCAATCTGCGCGAGACAACCACGCGCGTGCTGGCTTCGCTCACCCCGCGCGAGGAGCGTGTTCTGCGCATGCGCTTCGGCATCGGCATGAACACCGACCACACGCTGGAAGAGGTCGGCCAGCAGTTCTCGGTCACCCGCGAGCGTATCCGTCAGATCGAGGCCAAGGCGCTGCGCAAGCTCAAGCACCCGAGCCGCTCGCGGAAGCTGAGAAGCTTCCTGGACAGCTGAGCGGAAACGCAACATACGAAAACGGGCGCCTCGGCGTCCTTTTTCATTTCCACCTATTTGTTATGCCGCCTTGCCGGGCTTGCTCAACAGGAGGATAATTTCAGGGTCGGATGCATTTGTGGGCGACAAGCCGGATGCCCGCCCCGGACGCCGGCCGCAACTGCCAGGCGTTGCGCTCCGTGGCTCCCGGTGGGAGGTGTGCCATGACAACCTACATCGTGCTTATCAACTGGACCGAATTGGGCGCCAAGAACGTGCGGGAGTCGCCGAAACGGCTCGATGCCGCCAAGAAGCTGCTCGGTGAAATGGGCGGATCGTTCAAGGCATTCTATCTGACGATGGGCGAATGCGACATGGTCGCCATTGTCGAAGCGCCGGACGATGCCGTGCTTGCCCGTTTCGCGCTGATGTTGTCGTCGGGCGGCAATGTCAGGACGCGGACGATGAAGGCGTTTCCGGAATTCGCCTACCGCGAGATCATCAGTTCGCTGGGGTAGAGCGCCGGAAACAGCCCGGCTCGATGCTGATATTGCGGTGCCGCGCTCGGTCGCCGATAGTCGCGCGATGCCTGAGCCGTTGCTGACTGTCTGGTACAACACACGCTGCCCGGTCTGCGATGCCGGCATCAACCGCCAGAAACGGCGGCTGATTGAAGCGGTCAAGTCCGGCCGCGTCGAATTCCGCGACATTAATTTCGAACCGCAAGCGCTTTCAGCCTTCGGCGCCTCGCTCGAGGATGTCCGCCGGCGGCTGCATGCGACCGATGCCGAGGGCAAGCTGCTGGTCGGTGCCGATGTGGCGATCGCCGTCTGGCGGCTCACGCCTGGCGAGGGATGGCTCGCCACCCTGTTCGGCAATTCGGTCGTGCTGCGGCTGACGCGCTTTGTCTATGATCGGTTTGCCGATCTTCTCTACGCCTGGAACCGCCGCAAAGGCCGCTGGTAGCCGGTTTTCGCAGGGCGTGGCGTCGCATTTCGACCGCCTGGCGAGTTCACTTGGCGTGAACCAAGATACATCGTAAGATATATCTTAACTTGACCCGAGCCGCCGCCTACTTAAGATATATCGTAAGATAGAACTCAAGCAGTCATGATGCACAAGCACAATCCCTTCGGGCACAACCATTTCGGTCAGCGCATGTTCATGCACATGGCCGGTCGTTTCGGCGGTCGCGGCGGCGGCTTTGGTCCCTTCGGGCAGGGCATGCGCGGCGGCGGCGGCGGCGGCCGCGGCGGTCCGGGCGACATGTTCCGCGCCGGCCGCATGCTGGCCGACGGCGATCTCAAGCTGATCACGCTGTCGCTTCTGGCCGAGGTGCCGCGGCACGGCTACGACATCATCAAGGCGCTGGAGGAACGCACCAGCGGCATCTACAGCCCGAGCCCGGGCGTGGTCTATCCGACGCTCACCTTTCTCGAGGAGGCCGGCTATGCCGTCTCGTCAAGCGAAGGCAACAAGAAGGTGTTCTCGATCACCGAGGCGGGCAGGGCGCATCTTGAGCAAAATCGCGAGATGATCGATCACGTGCTCGACTATCTCGAGCGGTTCGGCCGCAAGATGGCCAAGGCTCGCGACTGGTTCGGCTGGAACGACGAGGGCGAGGACGGCGGCCGGCGCGGCCGTCACGAAAAGCGCGACCGGTTCCGCGCGCTGCGCCACCGCCTACGTGCCGCGCTCAGCGATATCGTCGATGCGCCGGAGGACAAGCAGGCCGAGGCGATCAGCATTCTGGAAGACGCCGCCGCAGCGCTCGAAGCCCTCTCGCGTCGCTGAGCCGCCCTGGCACTGAAGGAGCTATTGCTGGCTCGATCGATGACCGTTTATCTTTGTGTGAGCATGATCTGCCTGAAAACCGCTGCACAGTTTTCGGGATCATGCTGTAGTGAAAATCGTCCTGCGGCACGCTATGTGATGCAGCACGATTTGCCGCTGGAGGATGCGCTATGTCTTTTCTGAAACGTCTTTTCGGCGGCGGCGGTGGTGGGGCGACGGACACCGGAGCCGCGAAGCCGGCAAAGCAGGTCGAGCACAAGGGATTCCTGATCAGCGCCACGCCCTACAAGGCGGATGGCCAGTACCAGACCTGCGGCGTCGTCTCCAAGGAAGTGGACGGCGTGATGAAGGAGCACCGCTTCATCCGCGCCGACCGTTTCGCCGGGCTGGACGATGCGGTCGACATCTCGATCAAAAAGGGCATCCAGCTCGTCGACGAGCAGGGCGAGCGGATGTTTGGATAGGGGCTACCGCAGTTCTTTTGCCGGGATCAGAACGCGACCTTATCACCGCCCTTGAGCTGCAGGATCTGCCGCGCCTCGTCGGGAGTGGCGATCGAGGCGCCGAGGCCCTCGATGATCTGGCGGACCTTCGTTACTTGTTCGGCGCTCGAGCGGGCAAGCTTGCCCTTGCCGATCCATAACGAGTCCTCCAGGCCAACCCGCACATTGCCGCCCAGCGCGATCGCCTGCGTGGCGATCGGCAGTTGGTGGCGGCCGGCGCCCAGCACCGACCAGTGATAGTCGTTGCCGAACAGCCGGTCGGCCGTGCGCTTCATATGGGCGACGTCCTCCGGATGCGTGCCGATGCCGCCGAGGATGCCGAACACGCTCTGGACGAAGAACGGTGCCTTCACCAGCCCGCGCTCGACGAAATGCGCCAGGGTATAGAGATGGCTGATGTCGTAGCACTCGATCTCGAAGCGAGTGCCGTTGTCGGCGCAGGTGCGCAATATGTGCTCGATATCGCCGAAAGTGTTGCGGAAGATCCGGTCGCGCGACGATTCGAGATAGGGCCGCTCCCACTCATGCTCGAACGTCTTGAAGCGCTCCAGCATCGGAAACAGCGCGAAGTTCATCGAGCCCATGTTGAGTGAAGCGATCTCGGGCGCGAAGACTTTCGCGGGCCTGACGCGTTCCTCCACGCTCATCGTCGCCGCACCACCGGTGGTGATGTTGACGACGCAGTTGGAGCGCTGCTTGATGACCTGCAGGAAAGGGGCGAACGCCTCGATCGACTGGTCGGGGCGTCCGTCGACCGGATTGCGGGCATGAAGGTGGACGATCGCGGCACCCGCCTCTGCCGCCTCGATAGCGGCGGTCGCGATCTCCTCGGCCGTGACCGGCAAGTGCGGCGACATTGACGGCGTGTGGATCGAGCCTGTGACCGCGCAGGTGATGATGATCTTGTTCTGACTTGCCACTTTTTGATGTCCTGATCTGATCTCTTCGCTGTTCGAGCGCGCCCTGTTCGAGCGCGCCCTGTTCGAGCGCGCCCTGTCGACCGCGCCCTGTCGACCGCTTTGAGTGATGCCGGAAATGAACCGCTTCGACAGCACGACATAGAACAGGGTACTCGGCAGCGCCGCCAGTGTCAGCCCGGTGAACAGCTGGTCGGCGGTGAATCCGACGAACACCGTCAGCCCCTCGGGCAGTTTCCTCAAATTGTCGAAGGTGATCAGCACCAGCGGGAAGAAACAGTCGTTCCAGATCGGCACGGCTTGACGAACATGCAAAAAAGGCAGGCGCCGATCGGCGCCCGCCTTTTCATTCTCAGGGTTTCCTCATTCTCAGCGCAATGATTACGCGGCCACGGCGATCCCGTCCGCGTTAGCAGCCGCGGCCGCGATTGCATCCACCTTGGCAGTCGCCTTGGCAAGCGCGGCGGTAACCGCGTCGGCGCCCATGCCGACGCCTTCGACGCGGATCACTTCGACGTCCGTCATGCCTAGGAAGGCAAGCACGCCGCGCAGGTAGGGGATGGCGTGATCCATCTGCACCGCGGCACCCTCGGAATAGATGCCGCCCGAAGCAAGCACGATATAGACCTTTTTGCCGGTGACCAGGCCCTTCGGGCCATTCTCACCATAGGCAAAGGTCCTGCCCGAGCGTGCGACGTGGTCGATCCACGACTTCAGCGTCGAGGAAATGTTGAAGTTGATGAAACCGGTGGCGAGGATAATTTTGTCGGCCGCGAACAGCTCGTCCAGCACTGCATCGGACACGCCGACCACCTCGGCCTGACGCGGGCTGCGCGCCTCGGCCGGGGTGTAGATGCCGGTGGCATAGTCAGGATCGATATGCGGCAGCGGATCGGCGACCAAGTCGCGCACGACAAGTGTGTTGGACGGATCGGCGGCAACCAGCTTCTGAGCAAGATCGGTGGCGACTCGGGTCGAGTGCGAGGCGGCGCCGCGCGGGCTGGAGGTAACAAGCAGTATGGACATGGCGGTGTCCCCTTTGGGTTGGATTGACTTTCCCGTCCAATATGGGGTTGCCGCTCTATCCGGAAAACTGGTATTATTTGCATAGTATCCATCGAGAATGTGGATTGATCATGCAGCCAAATCCGACACTCGACCAATTGCAGATCCTGGTGGCGGTGGCCGACACCGGCAGCTTCTCGGCCGCGGGGCGCAAGCTAAACAGGGCGCAGTCGGTGGTGAGCTACGGCATCGCCAACCTGGAAGCGCAACTGGGCCTGAAACTGTTCGAGCGCGAAGGCCTGCGCGAGCCGCAACTGACCGATGTCGGAAAGGCCATGCTGGAGGACGCGCGGCGCATGATCGGTGTGCTGCAGCGCATCCGCTCGCGCGCCGACGGCTACAGGCAAGGGCTGGAGGCGGAAGTAAACCTGTCGGTCGACGTGGCGCTGCCTTCGCCGGCGCTCGTGTGGGTGCTCAAGGCCTTCGAGGCTCAGTTCCCGGCGGTGATGCTGCGCCTCTATATCGGTTCGCTCGGCCTGATCGTCGATCAGGTCGTCAACGGCCAGTCGGACCTCGGCTTTGGCGGCCTGCAAGGCGATGCGGACGTCAATCTGCTGCGCATCGGCTTCATCTCGCTGGTGCCGGCTGCCGCACCCGACCATCCGCTGGCGAAACTGCCGAAGCCAATTGCGATCGAAGATCTGCGCGACCACATCCAGCTTGTCGTCTCCGACCAGTCGGAGCGGACGCGGGGCCGCGACTATGGCGTGTTTGCCTATCGCACCTGGCGGCTGACGGACGTGCGCACCAAGCATGCCCTGATGCGTGAGGGTCTCGGCTGGGGAGGCTTGCCGCGCTGGCTGATTGCCGACGACATCGCCAGCGGGCGGCTGGTCGAGCTCGATCTCGAGCCTTATCGCGAGGTGCGTGCGCCGATGTACGCGATGCACCGCAACGACCGAAGCCCCAAGCCGGCGGCGTCGTGGCTCATCGACGAGTTCAAGCGGCAGCTCGGCTGCTTCAACGAGCTGGAGCCGGGCGTTTGGACGGAGGAGGAGCCGGAGACAAGCCGTCCATGAGCGCCATCAGCACGGCGCGATACTCCTCGGCCGATGCGCCGGCCTCGATGGCCAAAGCCGCGCGATCGAAGGCGGCGGCCAGCACCGCGGTCAGCGCCTCGGCCGGCAGCTTGACCATCGAGCGCGCGCGCATGGCTGCGATCAGGCCTTCGCGCAGCGAGCGGTTGCCGTGGCGGTTGTCGATCTCGTCCATCGCCGCGCGGCCAAGCACGGCCGGCCCATCGAGCAGCAAAAGCCGCGTGCGGCCGGGCGCGCGCATCGCGGCGAGATAGGCGCCGGAGCCGGAGATCAAGGCATCGCGGGCCGAGAGCGAGGCGGGCGAGGCGCGGTCGATCTCCGCTGCGACGGTCGCTGCCTCCTGTTCGACGACCGCGGCGAGCAACGCCTGCTTGTCGGCAAAATGATGATAGAGCGCCCCACGCGTCACGCCGGCGGCGGCCACGATCTCCGGCGTGCCCGTCTCCGCATAGGATTTTTCCGTGAACAATTTTCGCGCCGCGCGGATCAGATCGGCGCGCGTTGCCTCGGTGCGGTCGCGGTTGGAGCGGCGTCCAGACTCTGGTTGCATACATACAGCCTGTATGTTAATTGCACTTACATACAGACTGTATGTTGGATGGCAGGAGAAAGAAAGATGAAGACGACCAGCTATTATCCGGTGCTGATGACCGGCGACGTCGCCGCCACGGCGGCCTTTTATGTCGAGCATTTCCGCTTCAAGGCGGTGTTCGACAGCGACTGGTACGTCCATCTGCAGTCGGCCGAGGATCGCCGCGTCAATCTCGGCATCGTCGACGGGGACCATGAGACGATCCCTGAGGAGGGCCGGGGACGCACGTCCGGCCTGCTGATCAATTTCGAGGTCCGCGATCCCGACGCCGTCTATGAGCGCATCGTGGCCGCAGGCCTGCCGATCCTGCGCACCTTGCGCGACGAGCCCTTCGGCCAGCGCCATTTCATCACCAAGGACCCCAACGGCGTGCTGATCGACGTGATCAAGCCTATTGCGCCGAGCGAAGAATTCCTGGCGCAATACGCCAAAGGTGCGGCCGGGAGCTAGGCCGGACAGCGGGTCTCAGTTCGTCCGCGCCACCGGCGTCACGGCGACCTGGCTGACGCCGGTGCGGCGCACGACGGTGCAGAGCGTCTCGCGACCGATACGTTCGGCGTCGAGCATGCGCACGAGATCATCGACGCCGGTGACCGGTCGGCCGTCGAGAGCGGCGATGATGTCGCCTTCCTTCAGGCCAGCCCTCGCGGCGGGGCCGTTCTTCTCGACACTGCGCAGGCGCACGGCCGTGTTGGTCGTGACCTGCGAGAGAAGTGCGGCACGGCGCGGCAGGTTGGTCGTATCGGCAGAGACGCCGATGAAGGCGCGGCGCACGCGGCCGAAGCGGATGATCTCGGAAATGACGAAATTGGCGGTGTTGGAGGCGACCGCGAAGGCAATGCCTTGCGCGCCGTGGATCATGGCGGTGTTGACACCGACGACTTCGCCAGCCGACGACACCAGCGGTCCGCCGGAATTGCCGGGGTTGAGCGCGGCGTCCGTCTGAATGACGTCGTCGATCAGCCTGCCGGTCGAGGCGCGCATTGAGCGGCCGAGCGCCGAGACGACGCCGGCGGTGACGGTCCATTCGAAGCCGAGCGGATTGCCGATGGCGATCGCGATCTGGCCGCGCCTGAGGCGCTTGGAATCGCCGAGCGGGGCGATGTCGGCGAAGCTGCCGTCGGCGCGAACCAGCGCAATGTCGGTGTCGGGATCGCGGCCAAGCACGCGCCCCTCGCGCGAAGCGCCATCCGGCATCGTGACGCGAACGTCGCGGGCGTCGTTGACGACGTGGAAATTGGTGACGACCAGCCCGTCCTGAGCGATCACGAAGCCCGAGCCATGGCCGCCGGCACCAATGCGCTCGATGCGGCACACGGCCGGCCCGATTCGGTCGACGGCGTCGGCGACAGTCGCCGAGTAGGCGTCGAGCAAGGCGTCATCGGATCGGAGTTTTTCGGCGGCGAAGGCCATGGGTGGGGCTCCCGTGTGATCTGGCGCAAACGATGCCTATATGTGCGGAGCGGCAGCAATTGCCGCGACCTGACCACATGGCCAGTCAGGCACTCGACTAGCCGTCAGGCGAGTATTCGCGGCGGGGCCATGGAGCGATATCTGGGTCACAGAACCCAGGAGACCATCGATATGAGCAACTTCAACCTTAGTGCCTTTTCCGATGCCGTTGCCGATGTCGCGGCGGCCGCCGCGCCGGCGCTGGCAAGCTTCGCTACGCATCACCACCGCACCGCGAGCGCCTTCCACTGGCGCGACGGCTTCTTTGTTACCGCGGAGGAAGCGGTCGAAGCCGGAGAGGAGATCGAACTGACGCTGGCCTCGGGCGAAACTGTGAAGGCCGAGCTTGCCGGCCGAGATCCTTCGACGGGCGTTGCCCTGCTGAAGCCGGCTTCCGCCGCCGGTCTGCCGCAACTGGCTGAGGCCGCTGCCGTGCGCCCCGGCAACGTGGCGATCGCCGTCGGCAATAGCGAAGGGGCAGCACTTGCGGTCTTTGGCACGGTCGGCGAGGTCGGGCCCGCCTGGCGCTCGATGCGCGGCGGCGCGATCGAACGGCGCATCAATCTGGCCATCAACGCCGGCGGCCGCTTCGAGGGCGGTCCGGTGCTCGATGCCAAGGGCGGCCTGATCGGCATGCTCTTGTTCGGGCCGCGCCGGCGGGCGCTGGTCATGCCTTACGAGACGATCGAGCGGGCGGTTGCGACGCTGCGCGAGAAGGGACATGTCGCGCGCGGCTATCTCGGTGCCGGGCTGCACCCGATCCGCAACAGCGACACCCACGGCGCCATGGTGATGAGCCTCGACGACAGCGGCCCGGCGAAAGCCGCCGGCCTGCATGTCGGCGACATCATCGTCACCTGGAATGGCGAGGCCGTGCATGGGCCGCGCGAGCTGATCCGCAAGCTCGGGCCGGACAGCGCCGGCACCACCGTGACGCTCGGTATCTTGAGCGGCGGCGCTGAGCGCGATGTTTCGATCACCATCGGCGAAAAGCCGTTGAGCTGAGAGGCCGATGGCAAGCAGCGCGATACAAACGATTGCTCGACCGGAGCCGGCAAGCACCCGGCTGACGGTGCTGATCGCGCTCGGCGACGCGGCCCGCGCCGAGCAACTGGTCGATTCGCTTGCGGCGAGCGAGGACCTGCTGCCGATCCTCGCCGGGAGCGGCATGGGTCAAACGGCGGATGTAGCCTTGGTCGATGTGGCTGCTTCGGAAAGCCGGGCCGTGAGCCCGGCAACGCCATGTGTGCTGCTGTCGCGTCGCGCCGGCCATGAAAGGCCGGGCGGCAATGTGTTTGCGACGCTGCCGGCCTCCGCCGACGGCCTGCTGATTGCCGCCGCCTTGCGCTTGGCGGCGTCCGGCTATCGCATCGGCCGGGCAGGACCGTCCGATCTTGGTGCACATGGCGAGTTCCACGCGGGGGTGTCCGAGGACGAGACGCCCGACGACAACCAGCCCCGCGCGGCGTTGTCGCCGCGCGAAGCTGAAGTGCTCGCGCTGCTGGCGGAAGGCGCGCCCAACAAGGTAATCGCCCGGCGGCTCAACATCTCCGTCCACACGGCGAAATTCCACGTCGCCGCGATCCTGATCAAGCTCGGCGCCGCCAACCGCACCGATGCGATCGCCATCGCCATGCGGCAAGGGCTGGTGCTGGTCTAGACCCTTTCAGCACGACGCTGCGTAACCTCCGACCGGTGCGTTGGGCCTTGCGCCACGGCTGCCCGCCGCGCAAGTTGCCTCACTGTTGCAGAGGGAGCCGAGACATGTCGCTCAAGGGAAAGACGCTATTCATCTCGGGCGGATCGCGCGGGATTGGGTTGGCGATCGCGCTGCGCGCGGCGCGCGACGGCGCCAATATAACGATTGCAGCCAAAACCGCCGAGCCGCATCCGAAGCTGCCGGGCACGATCTACAGCGCGGCCGAAGAAATCGAGCAGGCCGGCGGCAAGGCGCTGCCGGTGCTTTGCGACATCCGCGACGAGGCTCAGGTCGGCGAGGCGGTGGCAAAAACCGTCGAGCGGTTCGGCGGCATCGACATCTGCGTCAACAATGCCAGCGCCATCCAGCTTACCGGCACGCTGGAGACCGACATGAGGCGCTACGATCTGATGCACCAGATCAACACGCGCGGCACGTTCCTGGTGTCCAAAATGTGCATTCCACACCTGAAGTTGGCAAAGAATCCTCACATCCTGAATCTGGCGCCGCCGCTCGACATGAAGGCCAAGTGGTTCAAGAACCACGTCGCCTACACGATGGCCAAGTTCGGCATGTCCATGTGCACGCTCGGCATGAGCGCCGAGTTCGCCAAAGACGGCATCGCCGTCAATTCGTTGTGGCCGATCTCGACCATCGACACGGCCGCCGTGCGCAATCTCCTGGGTGGCGCCACGGTGGCTGCGATGAGCCGCTCGCCCGACATCATGGCCGATGCCGCGTGCGCGATCTTCCTGCGGCCGGCGCGCGAGGCGACCGGCAATTTCTACATCGACGAAGAGGTGCTGCGGGCCGAGGGCGTCACGGACTTTTCGGCCTATGCGCCAGGCGCGGCGGATCAGCTTGCCGGCGATTTCTTCGTGCCGGACGAGGTGTTCGCCAACTCGCCGACGAAGGTCAGAAGGATCTACTGACAGCCCGCGGCCGCCTCATTCCGCGGCGCCCTTCCTGCCTTTCGACGGATTCGACGCGAGTTCGAGACGCTTCCTGAGATGTTCCGGGCGGTTTCGCCCTGATCTACGCAATTCCGAAAACCGCTGCGCACTCTCCTGGAATTGCTCTGTGGGGTTCGGCCGTATCTCGGGCAGGTGGACTTATTTTCAAGATAAAGCCCCGCCGGAGAGGGGCGCCGGCGGGGCTCATGTGTCCCGCTGGAGTCGGGACAGGGCAGGGAACGCCCTGACTGGAATCTGGGTGCCGCAATGCGGCGATTCAATGAGCACGGCGGGATGAGCGGGACAATTCTTCTTGAATTCCAAGAGAAAGGGCCCGTCCGGATCCGGACGGGCCCAATCTTGTCGCGCCGATTCCGAAAATCGGCTCAGGATCTTCAAGTCATTGCTCGTTGCTCGCCACAGGCGCCACCAGCGAGGTGATGCGGCGGATGGCGACACGACGGTTCTCGCGGTTCGGGCTAGACGTATTCACCTTGAGATATTCCTCGCCATAGCCCTGTGTCGTGAGGTTCTCGGCCGGGACGCCAAAAGCGTTGGTCAACGCTTCGGCGACCGCCTCGGCACGCCGATCCGACAGTGCGAGGTTCGCGTCAGGCGTACCGACGGCGTCGGTGTGGCCCTCGATCAGGAAGGTCTCGGCCGGGTTCTTCTTGAGAAGTTTGTCCATGGCGGTGGCCACGCCTTCGAGCTTCTGCACTTCGGTGTCGGAAAGAGTCGCCGAGCCGAAATCGAAGTTGAGCGTGTCGAGGTCGATACGACGGGCGATGTCGCGCACGCGGGCCGAGCGCTTGACCTCGTCGATCGAGTAGAGACGCTGGACCCTCTCTACCGGCGGCTGCTCGAGGAAGGTGTAATACTCGTCCGGATCCTCGACTTCTTCCGAATCCAGGATGTAGTCCCGACGCGATATGTCGAGACGCATCGGCGGCAGGTCGTCGCCTGGATCGCGCCAGTCGTCGACATCCTGGTAATAGCGCTCGTCGACATAGCTCAGGACATATTCGCGCCCGTCAGGCGTGATGCGCGAACGCTGGACGATGTCGCCATTGCGGTTGCGGATGGTGACGATCTTGACGCCATTCTCGCGCTCCACGGTCTCGCGGGTGCGGCCGCGCGGCAGATCCTCGTAATAGACGTCCCTGGCGCCACGGGTGATGCGAGGAGCCTCGTTGCTTTCCACGAAAGTCTGGTTGTTGAACTGGAGGATCACGCGGTCGCCGAACTGCTTCACCACATCCGCGCCCTGGGGCCGGCGGCGCTCGCGGACCACCTGCTCGGGCGTAAGCTCGATCCGCTTGCCCTTTTCCTCGGTGACCGGAACAAGCTTCTCAGGCTTGATCGCCTGCTGGGCCGCCTTGTCGTCGGTGGGCGGGGGCCCCTGATCGACCGCGGCAGGCCGCTGCTCGGCCTGATTGCCGCCCTGCTGTCCAGCTTGGTTGCCGCCTTGCTCGACACCGGCCTGACCATTCTCGTTCTGGCCGGCCGGCTGGCGGCCCTTGCGCTTGCGAACGACATCCTTCTGGCTGTCGAGAATGGGAGCCTCGTTCGCGTTGGCAGGGGCTTCGCCCTGTGCGGCAGCGCCGGCGTTCGCGCCGCCTTCAGCCGGCTGCTCACCGGTAGCGGGCTGGCTCGTTGCCTGGCCTTCGCTGGAGGGCTGCTGGGTCGAAGGTTGCTCTCCCGTCACCGCCTGACCGGTGCCGGGCTGCTCGCCGACCATCTTTCTGCGCTTGGTCTTGTCCGAAGGCTGTTCGCCTTCGGCCGGTGCTGCTTGCTGATTGTCTTGCTGGGGCTCGGCCTGCTGTGCCTCGCCGGCAGGAGCTTCGGTCTTCGGCGCCTGCTCGGCCGGTGCGGTCTCGGTTTGCTGCTGATCCCGCTTCTTCCTGCGCAGCTTGTCCTGCGGCGTGTTGTCGTTGGCGGGCGCCGCCTGTTCGGCAGGCTGCTCGGCCGGTGCGGTCTCGGTTTGCTGCTGCTGGCGCTTCTTCCTGCGCGGCTGCTGTTCGTCGCTCGCCGGCGCGGCCTGTTCGGCCGGCTGCTCGGCCGGTGCGGTTTCGGTCTGCTGCTGGCGCTTCTTCCTGCGCGGCTGCTGTTCGTCGCTCGCCGGCGCGGCCTGTTCGGCCGGCTGCTCGGCCGGTGCGGTTTCGGTCTGCTGCTGGCGCTTCTTCTTGCGCGGCTGCTGCTCGTCAGTCGCAGCCTGTCCGCCCTGATCGGCAGGGGCTGCCTCGATCTGCTGCTGTTGATCGCGTTTCTTGCGCGGTTTGAGCTGCTGCTCCGCCGGGGCCGCCTCTTCCGCCTGGCCGGACTGCTGCTGGTCCTGCCGCTTCCGGCGCGGCTTCTGCTCGGGCTCGGCGGACTGTTCGGCCGGCGCCGATTCCGTCTGCTGCTCGCGCTTCTTTTTCCTCGGCTGCTCGGCTTGCCCCTGCTGGCCTTGCGCACATTCCTCAGCCGATTGGCCTTCGGCGCAGTTCGACTGCGCTAGGATAAACGGCGTCCCCCGCGAAGGGCCGAGATCGGCCTGCAGCGGATACGCGCCCAACGGCGCGGATGCCATTAGCAGGCCGATTGCCGTACCTGCCAGAATCCGTGGTTGGCGTTTCATATCGATTTTCTCCTACTGGGGTCCCATCGCTGCCCAAACTTTCAACAGCATCAATTGGTTCCGCCGGGCATTGTTGTCAGCCAAGGATGCCCGGCCGGCCTTTTGAAGGCAATTTCGTGTTTTTCTAATGTTGATACTGGGTCACTGTGACAGCAGTGCTTGACCGACAGGTCCCGGAGGGCCAAATCCAGCGGCATGAATGCGCCATTTTGGAAAACCAAGACTCTCGAGGCCATGACCCCGGCCGAATGGGAATCACTATGTGACGGCTGCGGCAAATGCTGCCTGTCCAAGCTCGAGGACGAGGATACCGGCGAAATCTATTGGACGAGCGTCGGCTGCCGGCTGTTCGACGCCGAAAAATGCCTTTGCTCGGATTATGCCAACCGGCTGGCGCGCGTGCCCGATTGCGTCGGGCTGACACCGCAGAATGTGCGCACCATCACCTGGCTGCCCAAGACATGCGCCTACCGGCTCATCGCCGAGGGACACGACCTCTATTGGTGGCACAAACTGGTTTCGGGAAGCGCGGAGACTGTGCATGAGGCCGGGATCTCGATCCGCGGCCGGGTGAAGGCCAAGGAAACGGATCTCGCCGAGCCCGACGACTATTTTGATTATGTGCTTGATGACGAACCCTGACGGGTTCGCATCTTGATGACGAACCTTGACGGGTCCGCATCTTGAAGACGATGACGAACCCTGACGGGTTCGCATCTGAACTCGAGGGAACTGGGGCCGCGGTGACGCGTTCCCCGCGTCAGATTTGGAAGTGCATTCGGGTGAGGGGTTTTGCCTTTCTTCCACATGAACCGGACATGAACGGCCGGTTCGCACAAAGTTCAGACACAAAAAGGCATTTTGTAATCATTGGTTCGCCAATCATCCGTTCAAGGGCGAGAGGCCCACAACAAGGAGAGAGACAATGTTCAACCAGATCAAGACGGCAGCCCTTTCGGCCCTTGTCGGGCTTTGCACGCTCGGCGCCATCCCGGCGGCGCATGCGGACAGCCTCTATCTCGGCTTCGGCAACAATCACGATCCGCGCTTCGGCGTCTACACCGGCGATGATGGCTATTACCGCCGCGATCGCGACTGGCGCCGCCGCGGCTGTTCGCCGGACCGCGCGCTCGACAAGGCCGAGCGTATGGGCCTGCACCGCGTCCGCATCGTCGACATCAGCCGGCGAACGGTGAAGGTGGCCGGCCGTCAGTATGGCGACCGCGTGGTGGTGGTCTTCGCCAACGAGCGTGGCTGCCCGATCATCTATCGCTGAGGCTTTTCTGGAGCCTGCGAGGACAGGTTGGGCATGATCCTCTGCAGGACCAGCTGACCTTCTGCGAGGTCGGGAGCAGGATGACTCTCGCCGATGTCACCTGTGAGTAGTGGAGCCCCTTCGGCCAGTGCTGAAGCGCGGCTCAGATAAACCCCGGAGGATCGGTCCTCCGGGGTTTTGTTTTTGTCGGATTACCAAAGCGGCGGGCAAGCTATTTCAGCTCGAACGTGACGGTCACCTGGACGGTGTAGGAATTCTCGCCGGCCTGCACCGGCACGGCGGCGCGGGCGGCATCGAAAGCCTTGGCGTTCAACGGCATCGGCGCCGGCGCGACGTTCTGGTCGGTGATCTCGATCACCTTGCCAAGGTTGACGCCGGCGGCCGCGGCGAGCGTCTTGGCCTTGGCGAGCGCGTCGGCAACCGCCTTCTTGCGCGCCTCGGTGATGGTGGCCTTCGGATCATCATTGGTGAAGGCGATGCCGCCGCCCTGGTTGACCCCGAGCGACACCGCCTTGTCGAGGATGTCGCCGGTCTTGTCGACGTCGCGCACGCGCACCGACAGTGTGTTCGTCACCTGGTAGGCAACGAGTTCGGCTTCCTGGCTGCCGTCCGCCTTGTTGGTGTAATTGTAGCGCGGATTGATCTGGATGCCGGCTGTCTGCAGGTCGCGATCGGCAATTCCGGCCGATTTCATCGCCGCGATCACGGCCGCCATGGCATCATTGTTGGCATCAAGCGCGGCGCGCGCGGTCTTTGCCTCACGCATGACGCTGAGCGTCAGGATCGCCATGTCCGGCGCGACAGTCGCTTCGCCTTCGCCCGAGACGACAATTCGCGGAGGCGGCTGGGTGTCGGCGGCGCTTGCCAGCGCCGGAAACGCGATCGCGGCAGCGAGCGCGACAGGCAAAAGATATTTGGTCATGAAAACTCCTCGAAATCTGCGATCCGGTATCACCTCTGCCCAGACTCGAAAAAGGCATCGATTCCCGGCGTTGCGGGCAGTCCGGACCAGTTCACGCGCCTGATGGGCGCGCACACCGCTGTACGGAGCGAATATGAGCTGATTTTGGCATTTGCCGCCAGCGCTTTCGAAAGCCTTGTGCCGGGCGGCGAAAAACACTAAGCCAGCCCGCGTGGGGCCTGTAGCTCAATGGTTAGAGCCGGCGGCTCATAACCGCTTGGTTGGGGGTTCGAGTCCCTCCGGGCCCACCATAACCATTGTTTTTATTCACAAAAAGTGCCCTCGGCCCAAAACGTTTTGGGCCCATTATGGGCCCAAAGCAGGACCGTGGTCCCGGTTTGTTCCGACTCGATTTGATTATCTGACGATGCGGAGGTTTGCCCGCCGCTTCATGGCGTCGCGTTTGGCCTCGCGCTCGTTGATGGCACGAGCAATATCAACCGCGATCCGCTTCTTATTGGCCTCACGCACATACTCATCTGTTACCGTCATGGAGGAATGACCCATCGCCTCCATGATGGCGCGCGCCTGGATGTTGCATTCAGCGAGGTAGGTGCCGAAGGTGCGGCGCAGGCCATGAAGCGTGTAGCCGCTTGGAATTCCCGCCTGCCGCGTCCAGTGCTGCATCATGCCGGTCAGGCTCTTTTCCGAGAATGACCTGCCATAGGCGTTCTTTAAGACCGTGCCGCCTCTCGAGCGATCGAGCAGGTCCAAGGCCGTTGCTAGTTTGTCTACGACTGGAATGAACATCTCCCGCCCGCCATGGCGGTTGCGGTTCTTCTTCTGGCGGAAATCAAAGGCCTCGATTAGCACCAGCGAGCCGTCGAACAGTTCGATCTCTTCGGTTAAAAGATCGTCCCACTCAAGAGCAGCGATATCGCCGCGCCGATTTCCAAGCCAGAACCCCAGTGCATAGCAGGTGCGCGCGGCTGTACCGATGGGGTGTCGCTCCTCGAACTTTTCGCGCATCGCAATTGGCCAAGCTGGGTTCTTGGTCGATTTGGGCACCCGCACGCGGATAGATAGCGACGGATCATCCTGCGGCTTGATCCATTTTTCGACATCGGTCGCGACCCATAGAAGCTTCTTGATGGCGACCAACGTGTGTTTGGCGACTGTGCGGTTCGTCCTGAAGATGCCTTCAATGATGGCGCGAAGCCGATCCGCGTCGAGATGTTCAACAGGAGTATTGCGCCAGGTGAGTGGGTAGTTGGGATCGACCGGCAGGTTGAGAAAACGCTCAATCAGTCGCGCATTCTTCTGCTGCGTGGCTTCATCAAAGCCCAACCACTCCATTGTCGTTTCAAGCCGGCGCGCGGCATGACCAAAGGTTTTTGGCAGTGCCCGACCGGGCAAATCGACGATAACTGCCTTCTTGCCTTGACCCTGCGTGGCCTTCTCGTAAGCCGCCTCGAACTCGGGATCGCCGGGCTTACCGGGAAGGCGGATTTCAGGCATGCCCTTTGCGCGGTAGCGATAGATTAGCTTGCCGTTCTTGAGGCGCGAAGATACCCCAGGGTAACGGGCATCCTTAAATGGCCGAGCCATCAAATGCTCCTTTCAGTCCGGGGGACCCTTTCAGACTCGCCCGTAGCGAAAGGGTTTTGCTTTTGATGGCAACGCGCAGGAGCACCGGGTAACGAAACCCTCTTCCTTGCTCTATGCCTTCAAAGGTGCGCCTCGGTATTCCCAGTACCTTGGCCGCGGCTTCGGCAGTAAACCCTTCCTTTGCCCGCCATGCTTTCACGTCTTGCGCAAGTTTCTCATTCTCGTTCACATCATGCCTTCCGCACGGGCTATCATCGTACTACGCCTGCAGCGTATACGCAACGAGCGTAGTTGCTATCTTTTTTCCACGCCCCGTTTGCTTCGTTCCAACAGCTCTTGAAGGCCGCTGTCTTTGTCCGGCAACGAGGTGAAAGCGATATCCAAGGCTACACGATCCCAGACAGCGCGGCTATTGATGCGCTTGGGCTTTGGCATACGCCCATCGGCAACCATCTCGTCAAAAAGCGTCGATCCGACACCGATGTAACGAGCTGCTTCCTCACGAGATAGCCCTCGTGGGGGATACGAGATTGCGTCACTCTTCATGGACGCTGCCTCGGTCCTGATACTCCGGGCGGGTTGGTGTCGAAGCACAAAGCCGCATCCTAGTTGCCATTTCGCTGCGAGCAGATCGTGTTGGGCTAAAATAAGAAGAGCCTCGTTAAGCGGAAGCGGCCTGACTAGCTCGTGCGGCGTAAACTGGTAGCAACGTGTGGACTGTGGATCACGGGAGGAGAGCGTTTCTAAGCGGACTCGTGGGGCAAGTCGGTGGACGGCTACATTGCATTGTGCACGACCGGGGCTAACCACCTGCGACATCCCGCTGGCCCTCTTGCGCACCCTCCCTCAGTGTCGAAATCGGAGCCGTTATCCCGAGGACCGTCGAAAAACCGCCGTCGCAGAGTTGCCACTCTTTGGTGCTGAAACCGATATTTCTAATCATATCGGTTTTAACTCATCGCTCAAACTTTAGATGGAGCAAGGCAATTTCGGCTCGTCGATCGAAGTCGACGAGGGCGCCGCACAACGATTGGCAGCTTTGCGCCAGGAGTGGCGATCAGCGAGCCACTACTCAGACGTCCCGTTTGGGCCGACAGTAGGCGGTCGGTCTTGGCGAATGAAGATACGAAAGCAGCCGGTCACCGACGTGCTTCGCATGGCGTCCGGCTTCTCTGTTAGGATGTGTTTGAAAGACGATCGCTGCATGGTCCAAGTTTCGCCCTCGACACCAGCTCTCGATCTGGACATTAAGAAAAGTCCGCAGTGTTCGGAAGAATTCCGAACTCTACGGCCGCATCGTCAACGACATTGCGCCTGATCTGATGAGAGACAGGTACACTTTCAAGGACTTGTCGGATTTCGAATACAGGGCTCGCGACGAATCGATCGGGCGGGCGTACATGGGGCACATCTATTGGACGGAGATGCTGTACCGGGCGCATATGGCTTCGGTCGCATCGGTGTTCCGTACGTCCAGGTGGATCAAGGTGGCGGTCCGCGAACATGAGGCGGGAAGTCTATATGGCTGCGCGTCGGCGTGTAGAAGCCTGATCGAATCCGCAGGCGATATAAACCACAGCCTGGGACCAGTGGCCCGGACGCTCGCCTACAACAAGGATGCGATACGAGCCGAGATTTCGGGTCAGGCTGGGGAGCCCATGCTGTCCGCTAAGGAGTTGGAAGACACGCTGATACACTTCACGCATGCCCGGAAGGTGCTGAAGACCGAAAAGACACCGGCAGTCGCAAGGCGATGCAGACCTTCCAGTACGTCGACCACGTGGATGGAATGAAGATTCCCGGCATAAAGCCGTTCCTACGCGAAACTTTGCGAGATCGGTCACCCGGCTGCCGACTCCGTGTCGGTGACCTTCGTTGCCAATGCCGGAGCCTGGATCGTAGACCCCGGCAACGAGATCGTCGTTCTCAAGGCGTTGCTCGCTGAACGGCAAGATACTCTCTCGGGCGTGCTAATGGCGTCGTTCAATGCCCCGCTCTTAATCCTAAGAACCCTTCACGCGTTCGATCTTTTCACGAGGCTGCGTAAGTACCATTTCGATGAAATTCCTGAGTGGAAGAAGATCCAAACCGCGCTGCGATCGTAGGCCATGAGCGGATCGAAAGACGTTCCGCCTTTCGACACGCATGGCGTGGATATTCGGTCTGCTAATCCTTCGAACACTTGCGTTCGGGCCCTCACGTCTCGCATAACTGCCATCACGAGGGGAGGATTCGATGGTCGAGCAGGTCATTCAGGTCGCGGTGCACGACCTGAAGAGGAATTCCGAGAGTTTTGAAACGGTGTCGGGTAACGCGCACCTCAAGGTCTCGGAAACGGTGGAGCGCGTGGTCGGCGAGCTGCACGCCATGTATGCGAGCCGCGCCTCGAAGTCTCACGGGCGCTTCGCGGCAAGCTCCGACAACTATCCGGCACAGACCTATCTTGACGAGTTCCGGAAGGGCGACTTCAAGGACTTCGCCACGCTCACGGCCAAGCTGATGACGACACTGACCGTTCAGGCGCGCCGAAAGCCCGGGGCGACGGGCGGTCACGTCCTTTTCGCGCATCTCGAGAAGGACGAGCAACGGTTTCTGCTAGTGGCGATCATCAGCGACAAGCTCGGTGCGGCGCTCACCAAAAGCTTTGACATCGCGTCAGTCGAACACCTCGACCTCGACGGCTTCCGCTTCGCCGGCCGGATCAACATGACGGCATGGACTAACTCGGCGGACCGTTACATCGGCTTCCTAAAGGGCAAGGGGAACGTCGCCGAGTACTTCAAGGAGTTCCTCGGTTGCGACAGCACCGTTCAGGACCTCGAGGATACCAGGACACTGGTGCGCGTGCTGAACGGTTTCGCCGAGCCGGCGAAGGGCTTCGTGAAGGACAAGCAAGCTTTCCTGCAGAAGGCGTACGACATCTGCCAGCGATACATCCGGGACAACGAGCCTTTGGATCTCGAGACATTCTCCAACGAGCTCTTTCCAGAGAACCCGAAAGAACTCGCCAAATCGCTCGGAGATCCGGATGTCGGACTTGGCGACGGCTTCGTTCCGAAGAAGCGAGCGCTGTCGCCGATGGTGAAGTTCTCCGCGAAGACGCGGCTCTGGTCGGTCGAATTCAATCGGCAAGCCCTTACCGACGGCAAGATCGTCTATAACGACGACAAGAAGACCCTGACCTTCACCGAACTCCCTCCCGACCTGATCGAAAGACTGGAACACGATCAGGAGTAGCGTAGCCTCATGATCACGTTCGACCAGCTGATAGCACTCTACCGCAACACGGAGTTCTCGAAAGATGGCTCCGCGGGAAAGTTGACGGTCCGCGATTACAGCATTGTGGAAACGCTGAAGCAGATTGAAAGCGATGAGAAGGCTTTCGACGACGCGGCATTCACGGTCGACTCAGCGTCGGCGGTCGTCATAGGCGCGACAGTTAGCGTCGAAATCGGCGCTCCACGCACAGGACTTGGCTTCCTCGCGCTCACCCTCGACCGGCTGCTCGAGAACCGTCGCAACCGCATAGCCGAGCCGGAGCGCTATTACCTGATCGAGGAGAGGTTCGCCTACAACGATACCGTCGTTCCCGACGCCGTCGCGCGCTACCGGAACGCATTGCGCCTGGTCCGCACCTTAAAAGAGGCGGCTGCGTTTCTCGACCCGTACCAGGCGGAGATGCTGTTCCTCGGCTCGATCCGGCTGATGGTCCGTGTAGACTTCAGGTCATCGGACCTTGTCTCCGTAAACTCCATACTGGTCGACGAGTTCGAGAACTTCGTCATGCAGAAGGTGCACAAGGACCAGAAGGCTGCGATCGTTGCTACCACGCTCATCGAGACGTGTCGCACCCATCCCGAAGGCGAGCGCTTCAGGTACCTTCTTCGACACTTTCGGGACTTCGTCACAAAGTGCGAGGACAGCTATAGGCTGTTCGCGTCGGAGTTCTCGTACGACAAGATCCGGGGGAAGGCGGAAGAGGCCATCGCGGACTACACCGGTAAGATCCATAAGACATTCCATGACATCCAGAACCAGATAATGGGCATTCCCGTCGCGAGTGTGATCATCGCCACGCAGCTCAAGCCCGCAACTCAATGCGACGTGAATTTCTGGGCAAACCTCGCCATCTCGCTCGGTGCAACGCTGTTCGTTGCCCTCCTGGCGTTTGCCATCGTCAACCAGCTGCTGACGCTGTCGACGATAGACGACGATCTGACCCGACAGAAGACCAAGCTGAAGGGCGATTACTCGGTCGTCGCCGCGGAGTTCCTCCCTCTTTATCGCAAGCTGGAAAACCGGATTACACTTCACCGATTCGTCCTTGGCATCATCCTTGTCGTCTGCGGGCTCGGGGCGCTACTCACCTGGCGCATTTATTTCCAGCTGACAACTCTGATGCCGTGGGCGTGCTGAGAGCGCCGTTCGGGTCACGCCATAGAAGCGAGATTCGTTCGATTGGGGCACTATGGGCCATGTGGTTCACTCGAACGGACTGCCCGCTTTCGGTGAAGGCAAACTCTGCCTGAACGGCCGATTAGAGGCGCGGTGCTGCCGGACAACTTGGCGTGGCCGCGACACGCAAGGTGAGGTTTTTGGGGCGCCTCCCTCATGCGCGCGCTTGGAAGGCTTCGTCTTGAAATACAGCCAGTTGAGAAACGCGTCGGCGTCCGTGAAATCAGCGCCACCGATGCGCCTCCGCAGCGCGTCGATGGTAGCGCACAATTGCGTGTATCGTTCGGCCGACAGCGTTGCGACAGTTGGACTTCGAGGCGCGCCAATGCCGATCGCCGCTAGGGCGCCGGAGGTATTGCCGTTGAAGACAGCGTACCGCTTCGGGGCGAAGGTGCAGAGAATCGCCGTGATCATATTCACGCCCACGCCAGGAATACCGAGCGCTAGAGCACGTCCTGTGATCGATGAATCGATTGTGAAGTGACGGCTGCGTTTTGTGCTGATTCAACGTCCACCTCGATGGAGGTTGACGATGGGAAAAGCATTGAGCGTGGATCTTCGGTCGCGGGTCTTGAAGGCTTCGGACGAGGGCATGTCGGCGCGGCAAGCGGCGGCGCGGTTCGGCGTGGGAGTGTCCAGCGCGATCCGCTGGATTGCGCGGGCGAAGATCGGCGAACTGGCGCCCCGCCCGCAGGGCCGCCGCCGTGCCTCCAGCCTCGATGCGCATGAAGCCTTCGTCGTCGGGCTGATCGAGGAGCGCAAGGACATCACGCTGAACGAGATGGTGGAGCGGCTCGTCGCCGAGCAGTCGGTGCGCATCAGCCGCAGCGCCTTGAGCGCCTGGCTTCGCCGCCACGGCTGGACATTCAAAAAAAGTCCGCGCACGCACTGGAGCAGGATCGCCCCGACATCCTGAAGCGGCGCCGCGACTGGTTCGACGGCCAGCTCGACCTCGATCCGGCGAAGCTCGTGTTCATCGATGAGACCGGCCTCTCCACAAAGATGGCCCGCCTGCGTGGAAGAGCGCCGCGCGGAGAGCGCTGCCGGGCCGGCGTGCCGCATGGCCACTGGAAGACCACAACCTTCACCGGAGCGCTGCGGCTGACGGGCATGACTGCGCCCTTCGTCTACGACGGCGCCATGAACGGCAACGTGTTCCTGGCCTATGTCGAGCAGGTGCTGGTCCCGACATTGTCGGAGGGCGACGTAGTTGTCATGGACAACCTGCCCGCCCACAAGGCCGCCGGCGTGCGCGACGCGATTGAGGCCGCAGGCGCGAGCCTGCTCTACCTGCCGCCTTACAGTCCCGACTTCAACCCGATTGAGAACGCCTTCGCCAAACTCAAGGCGCTGCTGCGAGCAAAGGCCGAGAGAACCATCAAGGCGTTGTGGGACACGGTCGGCGCGGTCGTCGACCTCTTCACCACAGCCGAATGTGCCAACTACTTCAAAGCCGCAGGATATGAACCGGATTAAACAGGACGCGCTCTAGCTGACGCATCTGCTCGTAACCCCGTTCTGGCGCGAGTTTGGCTGCCTTCCTGCCCGCGGCGAACAGTGTGATCGTCTTCTTGGGATGATCGAGTGCCGCCGACCCTCGTCGATGAATGTCGCCGGAATGCCAGAGATGTTGATAAGGCTCTCTTGAAGAAATCAGATTGCTTAGATTCTCTGCGAAGACGCTCCTCATTTCCTTCGAAATCCTCGGCGCGTTGCCGAGATCCGCGATCAATTGCTGAACCTTCAATGCCTTGTCCCGATCGGTCCGGCGCTTCGCCAGCGCGGAACGTTCGGTCTTGTCTGCGCGGTACTGGCGGAGGAAGCCATTCAAGCGCCGCAGATCGAACTGTGCGGCGAAGTTGTCTTCGAGCTCTTTCTCAAGTTTGCGTCGCAATCGCTCGGCGTCTTTGTGTCGCGAGGCATATTGCCCAAGCACCAGGTCATCGAGTTCTTGGAAGCTGCCGCTCTCACGAAAATCGGCAAAGGTGACTTTCAGATCCGACGACAGTTGTTCGTCCGAGTTCACGGTCGCCAGGATTGAAATTTCATCGTTTGTTGTCAGGGCGCCGGTCGTGAGGTTCGCTGACCCGATCAGACACCGAACCTGGCCTTCGCTTCGTCCGACATAGGACTTCGGGTGAAAGGTTGCGGTCTTGCCGTTTGCAAGAAACATTTCGAAGGCCCCGAACCGCTTCTTTATTGCGAGCAAATGCGCGAGCGCCCTCGGCTCGGTGATGTAGAAATCAGTACCGAGGAAAGCTTCAATTTTAGCGCCCTGCTTCAGGCGTGCCTCTAGGAGCAGCCCGATGATCCGTGCGCCACCCTCTTTTAGGAAGGCGACGGCGATGCTGATCTGCTCAGCGCCCTCCAAAACATGGGCGACAGCGGTCCGATGATCATCGGACGCCTTGTTCTGGATGAGTCGCATGCCGGTACATCCCCCTCAATGGCAGAATCCGCCGTCTCGAGAATAGCGGCTACCGTCCGATTTACCGCCATCTAATAGATATCCGTGTGCGTCAATTGCAACGATGTTCGAGATGTCCGCCGACAATTGTAACGAAACCTCGGATAGACTGCCGGCAGCTCACGAGCCAGGTAACAGACGACGGCTTTCGGGAACGGATGGGGGCACTTTATACGACCGATATGGCGCATTGCAGCCCGTCATTCTTGGGGCCGATAGCGGACTGGAAGCTTCGGGCCTCGGATCTTCCATAACGGACCTTCAATTCGGTGCGAGTATCTTCGTGACGTGACCCGAAGCAGACGCTTCAACAGGCCTGCTTTCGGGCCAACCGGCTAGAAAGTTCTACCTTGAACTCTGAGTGAATTCCCCGACTTTCCTGAAACACGACCTTCGCCCTGCCTGCGCAGATGGGCGATCGAGCCATATTGGCCAGCTTGGCGCTAGCCAAGCTGCGATTTATTTTCTCGAGTTTGAAACGGATCTCTGTTAACTGATAAGGGATTCGGAGAATCTCATGTCGAATCAGACCGTCGCAAGCCTATTTTCGGGAATTGGTGGATTCGAGGTGGGTTTCGCCAAAGCGGGCCTAAAGACGTCCCTGATGTGCGAAAAGGATTCTGCGGCACAGGCCGTCTTGCGAAGCCGCTTTCCGGAGATCAGTCTTGTCGACGATGTCACGGCCATGCCTCGTCTTCCCAAGTGCGACGCCCTTGTCGGTGGCTGGCCTTGCCAGGATCTCAGTCAAGCTGGACGGATGGCTGGTTTGGACGGCAGCCAGTCCGGGCTGGTGTCGCACGTGTTCAGGTTGCTCGACGCTACACCGAAGAAGCCGAATACTATAGTTCTCGAAAACGTTGCGTTCTCCCTAAATCTGCAGAAGGGCAAGGCAGTACGGTACGTTACCGCCGAGCTAGCCGAACGCGGCTACCGCTGGGCGTACCGCGTGCTGGACACTCGGGAATTTGGGCTTCCGCATCGACGCCGGCGCATTTTCATCGTCGGCATGTTGGAGGGTGACCCCGGAAACCTCCTCTTCGACGGTATCGACCGCGTAGCGCCCGCAAGCGATTGGGCGGCCAACATCGGATTTTACTGGACTGAGGGCAATCGTGGCGTGGGTTGGACCCCTGATGCAGTACCACCCCTAAAAGGGGGCTCCGGCCTAAGCATACCTTCACCGCCTGCTATTTGGACGGTGGAAACTGGACTGTTTCAGACGCCTGGCATCGAGGATGCGGAACGCCTTCAAGGTTTCCCCGCTGGCTGGACGGCGGCTGCCCGCGACACCAATAAGGGCGAGCGCGGGCGCTGGCGCCTTGTTGGCAACGCTGTGAGCGTGCCTGTGGCGACCTGGGTCGGACAACGTCTGGTGGCCTCGGAAGCCCACAGCCTTGCCTATCAGGAACACGGTACCGAGACGCTTTCCCAGCACAACGCGGCGTGGGGTGGCCCTAAGCAGACTTCACGCTACATACCTGGGGCGGGTGAAGGACCGGCAGACGAACGCCGCGTCTCGATCGCGAGCTTTGGCTTGAACGATGCACAGACATTATCCGTCCGCGCCGCCGAGGGATTTCTTCGCCGCTACATGAAGAGTGGGCTAACTAAGAACCAAGACTTCGCGCAAGCACTGGCGACCCACTGCGGTCTCGAAGAAGTACCCGCCTAAACGCGGCGGTAGTGCTGCCTTGTCTTGTAGCGCTCAAGCCCCTTAATGAGCGAGACCATGAAGATCCTTGTCCGTCGAAACTTCTCGGTAATGTCCTGAGTGCTGAATTGGGAACCGACGGTCTCGAACGTCTCGGCGCCATGAGCAAGTGTGTTGCGCATCTGTCTTATAAGGACCAGGTCGGAACCGCCGAGGCAAGATCGCGGTGGTCGCCATCGGCTTTCGATCCGCGCGACGAAGCGTAGCAATTCCTCGTTGTCGACATTTCCGGAAAACGGCAGACGGCGCAGGTCTGATTTCCAGTCCACGACCCCAGGCGCGAACCTGGCCACGTCGCGGATGAGGCTGTCGTGGTTGGCGCCCTGGGTGAGCCGGTCGCGGAAGTGAGCTCGGGCTATCTCTTCCTGCCAGTAGTCTTTCAGAGCCATAAAGCCGCCACCGCGTGCCAGGATCTCCTGTCGCAGCCCTACCAACGCCTCTCGGGAACCGAACTCTATGCAGTTGTACATCATGATGAAGGCGGAGGCGCGGGACGCCGTGATCGCCGCCGTTGCGCGGTAGAAACTGCGGCCGGGTATGTTGTAAACACGCTCCAGCGACTGCAGAGACTTTAGGTACTCGGACACGTCCTGCGCGCGGACGCGAAAGCGTCCCTCAACGCTCATACGGACGGCCGAGCAGGCTGTCGCGGACGTATTCGATACGCCCCCGGAGCTTCGGAGCACTGTTGCTGGCGTCCGTCCGCACCAGCTCCTCGAACTGCTTCGACCGCAGCCATGCATCCGATGGCGGCCTTAAGGCCGGATCGCTCCGTAAGGCGAGCGCCGTTCCAACGGCAATGGCTTCGAAGCGGACACGAGGAACGCGTTTCCCTCCATCCGGCCGATAGAAGGCCTTCGGATAGTACATGCGGATAAACTGCATTGTCCGCTCGAATTCGGCGCCCATCTCCGAGAGCCGCGCTTCGTCAGTGGACTTGTTCAGCTTGTCCATGTTGGAGTCGAGGAATTTCCTGACATCGTGGCGGAACGCCAGGTAGCGGTCGCAGTAGATGAAAAAGCGCGTGACTAGCTCTTGACGCTCGCTGCGAGCGTCGACGCCCTTGGCCATATGGGGCGTCAAGCTCTTAAAGAGGTCTGATGCAGCCCTTTCAATCACCAGATCGAGGAAGGCACCGCGGTAAACGCCTTTCCGTATTTCGGCGTCTTCAAGTCGCTTTCCTGATGTGTTGAGGCGCCTGAACAGCTCAACACGGGTGCTTTCGTCGGTTCCCTGGTCCAAGACGAACGAACGTATTGGCGTGTTGTTGAGACGCCGCTGCACCGAGGGCGGCAAATCGGCGAAATGATATCCGTTCAGTATGTCTAGCTTCTCGAGACCTCTCAGCGCGAACCCATCCCGCAAATATCGTACTAGGCTTCGGATCCGTTGCGAGCCGTCAACGATCTCCAAGCGCCCCTCGACGTCATAGAGGAATACCGGAGGAACTGGGACCCTGAGGATGAGGCTCTCGATGAAATAGGAGCTTTGCTCCTCGTTCCAAGCGAGGCTTCGCTGATACTCCGGAACGTAGATGTCCCCTTCCGTCTCGGCCTCATCGCGAAATTTCGAAACCACCAGTTCGACGGAAAAGTCCGTAACAACGTACCGAGCCTCCCGGCGCACATCATCGACGATCGCAGCCACTTCGTCCGGGTCTGCCAACTGCAGTAAAAGGTTCGACATAAGGTTTTGGTCCCGACAAGATGCATAGATGTCAGATTCTTGGCATGATCGCTAGCGAGGCAGAGAATCGGAACCCTGCGTCGCTCGCCCAACACTCGGCGCCGTGAGGAAAATGTCTTGACGGCTTTCGGTGAGGATGGTCAGATACTGGACGCAGAGTTCGAGGTCGAAGAAACGGCCATCGGGGTCGACATCGTGCTTCACTCGAATGGCGGCGTCTCCCGAGGCAAGCCCGCCTACAACCCGGACTATATCGCGACCCTTGAAACCATCTTAGCCCGCCTCGCGGTGCTCGGTGGCAATCTTGAGGGGGCGTGGGTCGACAGTAAGGCCCTCGCCGACCTCGACCCGAACGACCGTCGAGTTAAATTGGAGACGGCCGACTATCCCATTCGTCTATCCGACGTTTCCGATATCGGCGAACTCAGATTGCAGATCCGCCGGAGCGTTTCAACGATCGGAAGGTCGGAACGTCGATCTGCCGGCACCGGCAATAAAAGTTACGACTAGCGGTATCTTTCGACATCCGCCCTTCTCTTCCGAGACTAGAGCGCGTCCTGTTTAATCCGGTTCATATCCTGCGGCTTTGAAGTAGTTGGCACATTCGGCTGTGGTGAAGAGGTCGACGACCGCGCCGACCGTGTCCCACAACGCCTTGATGGTTCTCTCGGCCTTTGCTCGCAGCAGCGCCTTGAGTTTGGCGAAGGCGTTCTCAATCGGGTTGAAGTCGGGACTGTAAGGCGGCAGGTAGAGCAGGCTCGCGCCTGCGGCCTCAATCGCGTCGCGCACGCCGGCGGCCTTGTGGGCGGGCAGGTTGTCCATGACAACTACGTCGCCCTCCGACAATGTCGGGACCAGCACCTGCTCGACATAGGCCAGGAACACGTTGCCGTTCATGGCGCCGTCGTAGACGAAGGGCGCAGTCATGCCCGTCAGCCGCAGCGCTCCGGTGAAGGTTGTGGTCTTCCAGTGGCCATGCGGCACGCCGGCCCGGCAGCGCTCGCCGCGCGGCGCTCTTCCACGCAGGCGGGCCATCTTTGTGGAGAGGCCGGTCTCATCGATGAACACGAGCTTCGCCGGATCGAGGTCGAGCTGGCCGTCGAACCAGTCGCGGCGCCGCTTCAGGATGTCGGGGCGATCCTGCTCCAGTGCGTGCGCGGACTTTTTTTGAATGTCCAGCCGTGGCGGCGAAGCCAGGCGCTCAAGGCGCTGCGGCTGATGCGCACCGACTGCTCGGCGACGAGCCGCTCCACCATCTCGTTCAGCGTGATGTCCTTGCGCTCCTCGATCAGCCCGACGACGAAGGCTTCATGCGCATCGAGGCTGGAGGCACGGCGGCGGCCCTGCGGGCGGGGCGCCAGTTCGCCGATCTTCGCCCGCGCAATCCAGCGGATCGCGCTGGACACTCCCACGCCGAACCGCGCCGCCGCTTGCCGCGCCGACATGCCCTCGTCCGAAGCCTTCAAGACCCGCGACCGAAGATCCACGCTCAATGCTTTTCCCATCGTCAACCTCCATCGAGGTGGACGTTGAATCAGCACAAAACGCAGCCGTCACTTCACAATCGATTCATCGATCACAGGACGTGCTCTAGAACCGGCGTTGCGGGGCGGTACCGCCACCGCACAAGCCTTCATCGACTCACTTGTCGACTTTAGTACGAACGTTGATCAGCTGCCCCTACTCGCAAGCGCACCCGACCTGCAAAACCCCGAAATACGCAAAGCGGTGTGGGATTTGACGCGCGATGCTACTCCGATCATCAAGCACCGGATTAGCCGATACGTGGAACGCGGGCCGATCGGAGCAATGGTGAAGCTAACGAACAACCACCGGTGTCAGGGCTGCGACGTCTTGGGTCAGGCTTGGGCCACGTTCTTCAAACCGGATGGTATGCCGTATGTCGAAGCTCACCACGTGGTGCAGGTATCGACACTCAGCGTTGATGTGCTGGGGCCGCAAAACGTCATTACGGTCTGTCCAAATCACCATCGCCAGCTTCACTTCGAGGTCACCACGGTGCTGCACCTTGGCGACGAATTCGAATTCATCCTCCCTCCGCACCTCGCGTTCCGGATTCGGAAGTTTTCCGTCTGAGACTAGCGTTAAAGCTTCGATGAAGGCGGTGTGGTTGGCTCATCCGCGCATCTATCGCCAGTCGCAATATTTGTAGGAGCGGCTCCAGGTAGTCGTTACGCTTTATCTCGCATTCCCACACCTCCACGACAGCCCAGCCCCGCGAACGCAGTGCGCCCGCAGCAGCGGCGTCACGCTCCCGATTGCGCCTAAACTTCTCCGTCCAGAACGCGACCCTGGACTTTGGCGTGGTCGCGAGATGGCAGCCCGGATGGCGATGCCAGAAACAGCCATGAACGAATACCACGACCTTTCGCCGGGGAAAAACGAGATCCGGCGTTCCCGGGAGGCCCTTAACATGAAGGCGGTATCGCAGACCGGCGGCATGAAGAGCCGATCGCACTTTCATCTCGGGCGACGTGTCCTTTTGCCGTACCGAACGCATTATCCTGCTGCGCTGTGAACTAACGGGATAATCGTCGTTGTCTATATGGTCACAGGTCATGGTTCTCAGTGCTCATTAGGGATGCAGCCGCCTGCGACGCTATAGGCGAACGTCGCAAAAACAGCCGCCTTCAGGCGCCAAAGTTGGCCGGACGCGCCATTCACGCTGAACCGTGCATTCCTTGAGGAGTCGACTCTCAGTCAAGTCTCACCGCAAGGAACGTCCCATCTAGACCGTTGAGAACTGAGAACGGTCGTTTAAGGCTCGTCACCTGCTCAGAGATTGAGCTAGCATGATCGTGGTGTTCGTCGGTAACTCGCCATGAGCCCATTCCCTGATCAAAGAAGATCGTGCCAGAGCCACGCGGCGTTCGAAATTCAAGGCGACGGCGGTGCGGCGCGGATTGGACTTGTGACAACTGCACTTTCGGCACCACCTCGACAAGCGATTGCTCCATAACCGCCGTACGCGTAACTAGGTCGGCCCAATCCCTATGCAACCACGGTCCTGTACGAGCCCCACCGCCGGTCTTGGCGGCGAGAGTCTGCACTTTGACGTTGGTGTCATAGTCGCTGAAGGCGGCGACCACTTCCGTCAGGAGACGGATGGACAGCGGATTGAACAGGTACTTGTCCGAATAGCGAATCTCCAAACACGGGGCAGCGAATACCTGCGCTAATTCCGTCGAGCGCGCGCGCAACAGCGCCCTGAGCCGGGCACCGAAACCCGCGGCTGGTCCGTCGAGCTCATCAGCAATCTCGAAAATGGCCTCACTGCCGCCGGCCGAGAGCAGGGCGGATACATCTAGCCGCTCCCGCGGCGCGGCAAGCGCCGTTGCACCTCGTACCACCGGAGCATCGGAGACAGAGCCCCAACCAATACCCACGGCCTTCGCGGATGCAGACGATGATGCCCAGGCGGTTAGCCCACGTGTCGAGACCACACCCGCCAGCCAGGCGTCGTTGTCGACTTCGTTTCGCGCTACGATGTCGACGCGTGCGCGCTGAGCCCATAGTACCACGTTCCGACGCGTGACGGCATCGGTAGCGGTTAGCGCGCTCGCGTCGACTGCGATCTGCACCCCGCGCCCGCGAGCGCCCCAGCGTTCCAGAACGGGCGCCATTTGCCAAGTCTCCAATTCCCACTCTGCAGGAGGCCCTGACATGAACACGACCAGTGTATTCGACGCATCGTCCCCAAGGCGGTCGGAGAGTGCTTGGGGGAGAGGTGCGGATTCATATTCGGTGGCAGGTCCGAACAGTCGGAAGCGCTTGGGAAGGTCCAGACTGCGTCCAATGGCGGTGAGTAGGGAATGCGCTGCCCTCCGGTCGGTGCCTTCGACCGCATGTTGGCTATCAACCGAGAGCACGCAGCGAGGGCAGGCGAATACTGCATCGGGATCGCCACAACGGCCCAACTTGCTGCAGTCCAGCAAGTCTCTAGCCTCGTTAAGTATGCCGATGGGATCACGAGCTATCGTGGCAGAGAAGCCGGCGCCTCCGCTCGCCCGGTCGAAGACAGCAGCGGTCCAATTGCGCTGGCCGGCAGGATGGATGGCGGGAGGCGCCGCAAAGCCCATCTCGTCAGCATCCACGCCGAGGCGACGCGCGGCCGCTTCTCTGATCGCCAAAGCCACCGTCAGCGCCACTTCACGGCTGGCGCAGTCGTAGAGTTGTATTTCGCAGACGTCGGTTCGAATTTCGTGACCGAGTCGTAGATGGCGCGCCACGGCATAGGGGTTGATCTCCGGCGCGCCTGTGCAGGTGCGTTCGTCGGCCGCACGGGGGCCTCCGCGAAGTGGACGGTGCCCCGCGAGGGACCCGGCGCCATCCGCTTGGTGTTCGGCTTCCGCGCGGCCACAGTGCAGGCAGACCTCGAACCCATGGCCGTGCGGACCTGGATTGAACCAGAAGACCAGACCGTCCGAGCCGGTCCGGAGGCGCCCGACGTTTGGGTCCGGGAGAGCGCGCCAAGCCAGAGTGCGCGCCGAGACCCAGGGGTCGACGAGCATTGAAGTCCCGGTGTCCGAGGGGTCATCATGAACTTCGTAGCGCGCGTCGACGGCAAAACCGGCTGGAGCGAGGAATCGCATGATCTTGAAGTCAGAGCTGCCGCAATCGGGGCAGGCGCCGGGAGACACGGCGGATGGCGCCGACAGTAACGCGCCGCAGGACTGACAATGGCGCATCTGACGAAGGCTTTGCACCTCCCGCACACCGGCCTTATCGGCGGGACGTTTCCAATTCAGCGTGACGCCCGCGGACTCTCGCACGACACCGTCCACCACCAAGCTCCGCCCAGGCGCATACTCGAATATGGCGATGTCGCGTTGTCGGGATGGGTATCCTCGAGAACTAAAGCGGTTCTCGCCAGAGTCCTCTCGCTTGTGTCGCTCGACCCCAGTCTCCGTCACGAAGGACACCACGTCGCTCGGGAAGCCATATGACGGTAGGAATCCGCGACCGGCGAGTTCACCCAAAAGGTAATTTCCCTGGAGCCTCCGACGTTGGAAGTCCCGCGCCTTGGATACCACAGAGGTTTCGGCATCCGGCTCATCGCCCCTTAGTGCGTCCCATTCCGCGCTCAAATCCGACTGAATGCGCTCGATCGTATCCCGGACACCTTCGAAGAGGTCGGGGTCTGGTCGCACGGGGGTCCCGCGCAACACCTCCTCAAGATCCGATGTCATCGTCTTGAGACCTGCAGCGGTGGCGTCGAGCCATGCTAGGAAGCGACGCCAAGGCAAGTTATTCAGGACTTCTGCGCTGAGTCCGAGGCCGAAAAAGGCGCCATTCGTCAGTTTGTGAAGTTCGGCGCCCTGAGTGGCCAGAAAGCGCGCAAGAAGAAGGGCGTGGGCGTGACGTCGAGCGATGGTTGGGCTTTCGAGACTGACCACCGGCGCGGGCGCTTCTCGCGCCAGGAAGGCGCCGGGATCTGCGAACGCGAGTCGGTCGAGCGGTCGATCCTTGCAAATCGTCAGGCCAAGAGCGATCGGCTGACGCGCCCGTCCCGCCCGGCCGACACGCTGCCGGTAATTAGCGATCGCCGGTGGCGCATTGGTGTTTAGAACCGCCTCGATGCTTCCAATGTCAACGCCCATCTCCATGGTGGTCGAGCAGCCAAGGACGTTGACTTTTCCAGATTTGAAGGCGTTTTCGTAGTCGCGGAGCAGGAAACTCGGTTGCTGAGCGGAGTGCTCCGCCGCGCGCAGCCACGGCGAGAACCTCGCCGCGCGATCCTGCTGATCGCCCCAGGCCCCCTTGGCCCTCAGGAGCGAGACACGTTCATCGGTCGCTAGCCAGTCGTCGAGAATTGAATCGGAGACGCGACCTCCGTGGGCATCACGGCGCCATGGAAACGGCAGGGTCGGCATGTCGACGGCTTCGGCTTTCGGGTGCACACCGAGCTTGTCGTATGGGCTTAGTCCGCGGAAGGTCGTGTCCACCAGACGTCGAGTGTTGGGGCACCAGAAGGCCCTTTCGATCGGCGTGACATTCATGTCGCCGAGCCGTAGCCGGAAGCCATTCGGACTGACCGTCATGAACCTTTGCAACGTCGACCATGCTGCCCGCAGAAGTTCGTTCAAGTCATCCCGAACGCTTGGATCATCGCGATCGAGACCAAGCGCCTGGACAAGCATCCGAACCACGCGAGAAGGTCTTGGACCGTAGGGGTGTGGCCAGAAGCGGACGTATCGGCTTGAGGGAAGCGCAGGCTCGAAAGGTACCATTTCCACGTGGCTCTGGCGGCGGTCAATCCAACGCATCCAACGTTTAGCGTCGAAATCCAGGATGACGTTAGTTCGGACAAAATGCGTAAGGAGAAGGCGCACGAGGTCGCGCCAGTCGTCTGCATTCAACCCTAAGCGCGTTGCGGAAGCCGGAACGACCACGTTGGGCTCGTCCAGGCCGGGAATGGTCAAGCGCAAAAGGCCCAATGTCTCAGCGCTGTTGGCGCGGACGGGCCGTCGCATGATCTCCCGATATAGCATGAATTCAGCGAGCCGCGCTGGGTCGGAGAAAGTCTCTTCGCGCTCGACCCAGAGATTCGAGAGAAAGCGGTTGATTGTGGGCTCAGCGGCGAGTCGATCGACAAGTTGGCGCCAGGCCTTCGGGGTGGCGACCCCTTCGAGCCTGATTCGCGCCAACCGAAGGTCAGCCATGAGGCTGAGAGTGATCCCGTCCTGCTCGTCGGAGGCCAGTCGCTTGAGCTTAGCCTCGATCGCGGCGATGGCCTGGTCGTCCCGCACGGGACGATCCTGCACAAAGTGGTAGAGAAAGCTTCGGACGAAGCCGCGCTCCGATGCCACCTGCAAGTTCGCCGCGTGTCGGGCCGTGCCCTGCCGCGCATCGGTGAAGGTAATCAGTTGCCGGCCGTCGAGCGGCAAGGGCTCGTCAGCGTCAGGTTTTGGCGATAGGTGCCCGACGAGTCCAGGGGTGATCTGAGACATCAAGTAGGGCGCACCCGCGACGAGCGATCGAAGCACGCCGGCCTCGAGGTCCACCTTCTTGGGTGCCCAGCCGCAACATGGACACTCACCTACGTGGCGGCTCGCGGTCGTTGGTAACCCCGCGCCGTCCACGGTCTCGACGATCGCACCGGTTTTTGGCTCGAAGCGGATTATCGGAGACGGCCGTGCCCCGCGCGCCCCTAAATATCGGCGGTTCACGACCGGGGATGTGGTCAGCGGCGCATCGTCTTGTGTGTCGTCTTCGGCGCCGAAGGTTTCGTCGCGATCGAGCGTTTGCTCGAACTCACCGTCCCCTGTGCCGCCTGTCCAGGCCACAAGATGCGATCCGTCGGCAGTTTCTTCAGCCTTGAGCGCACCATCGCCGCATTGAATGCAATAGGCCCATTCGAGCACGAGCGATCCGCAGTGTGAGCAATGCTCTCGCGATTCGAGGAAGACGGCGCCGAAGTGCCAGTCGGCTGCTTCAGATGCGGCGGGCCGCCCGGGACAGGTCGGGTTCACGCAGGCCCAGAGACCGGAAAGCGTCCGGTGGAAGAGGTGTAGGCGGACCGGCAGGATTGAGTCTCCGCCAGCGCTGGCCAGCGCCGGATCGGAATGTGGGTCCTTCGCCCTTGACGCTTCGACAAGCAGGCGCCTCGGGTCTACGTCCGCGCCGCCGATCTGGCGCGCCTGCGCGCTCCAGCCGCTCCAGCCTACGATGGCGCCGGCTCTGAACTGCTCCCTCAGGACCCTTAGCGGTGCAGACTTAGCGAAGATCTCACCGGCCTGGAGCGGTTCCATGCCCGCTATCTCGTCAAGTTCGATGAGATTGCTATTGAGGGCAGGAGAGGCCGGTAGCGACGCCCTAACACCTCTTACCACGTGAATATTTTGCTCTGGTGCGCCTGACAGATCTCGAAGGAAGGATCGTAGCTCGGCGGCGTCCGGGCCGCCGATCGTCGCTGAGGTCGCGACGTATCGGAGCTCTTCGGGTTTGCGACCGAAAGCAAGCGCGACGCGGCGTAGTAGGAGAGCAATTTCGGCCGCCTGGGCGCCGACATATGAGTGCGCTTCGTCCAGTACCACGAAGTCAAGCGTACCTTGTGACGCCCGCAGGATCGGTGCGTCCTTCTGCCGGATCAGCATGTACTCCAGCATGGTAACGTTGGTGACAAGAACCGGCGGAGGCGAGCGCCTGAGTGTCGTCCTATCAGCGACCTTCCAGGGTTCCCCACGCGCGGCGGTGCTCCGCACACTCTCCGGCGTGTCGCCATTGTAGAGGCAGTAGCGCAGCGCTCCGCCGAAGGGGGCGAACCACTTTGACAGCCGCTCCTCCTGGCTGGCGATAAGTGCGTTGAGCGGATAGAGCATCAGCGCGCGCACTCCTTCGAGCGGTTTTGCACCGCTATCGGAGGATCGAACCAGCCCATCCAAAATCGGTGTCAAAAAGCATTCTGTCTTCCCTGAGCCTGTGCCGCTCGACACGATCACCGAAGCGGCGCGTTCGCCGCAAAGCTGCTTCCAAGCGTCCACCTGGTGGGTGTAGGGCGGGTATGCGACTTCACGCAGAACTTCGAGCGTTCTTGGGTGCAAAAGGCCAGCCGGCAATCCGCCCCAACCGCCCTCTAACGGCAACCAGGGATAAGCGCCTTCGACAAACGGTTCGGAGAGGGCCGAGTTAGGCTGACCAGCGCGCGCACCCAAGCCCTCACGCAGATGCCGATTGAGATCGACTGAACGGAGTCGAGCCATACCGACAATCGCATCTGCAGCATCGCGTGGCAGCCGCGCCAGAAGCCTCTCGATTTCCATCACAGGTCCATTCGTTGGGTGGTGCCGGGGTCTATAGTCTCGCGTCCAAGGGCGACGGCGAGAGCGCTCTCGAAGAGCTGACGGTCGTGGAGCCAAGCGGCCCGACATCGTCCGACAACCTGCGGGTTTTGATGGAGTTTGCCGGCCGCCATTC
The DNA here is from genome assembly GCF_003952605.1 of Mesorhizobium sp. M1A.F.Ca.IN.022.06.1.1. Taxonomy (NCBI): domain Bacteria; kingdom Pseudomonadati; phylum Pseudomonadota; class Alphaproteobacteria; order Hyphomicrobiales; family Phyllobacteriaceae; genus Mesorhizobium; species Mesorhizobium sp. M1A.F.Ca.IN.022.06.1.1. The sequence goes on from NZ_CP034455.1 coordinate 4,651,263, forward strand.
GCGCCGCCACTAGGGGAGCAGCGATCAAATCCGCGAAGGCTGGGTCGTACCGCTCCCAAAGCTCGCGTCGCTCTGGCAGGAGCCCCGCGAGATGCAATCCGGTCGGTGGCTCGCGATGCTCACTCTGACGAGTCACGAACGCTTCGGCGAGTTCCCGAAGCGTTTCCTTCGGACGCCGGCATAGCCTTCCGATGAGGCCGGGTTCCAAATCTGCTCGTGGCGCGACCAATAGGAAGGTGATCCACGCATGAGTCGCTAGCCCGGGCTCCAGATCAGCGATTTGGCCGAGGGCGGCCGCCACATTGCGCCCTGCGTCGGCAGTCGGTAGTTCCAACCGTTCCAGGCGGCGCTCCAACTCGTCAATTCTCGTTCGAAACGCAGACACCCAGTGCTCGACTTCCGTTGCGCACCAGAGGAAGGGTAACTCACTTTGTAGCCGGATCACGGCGTCGCGCTCCTCAAGAGTGTCGCAGGTCGACAGGATCCACGGAGCCGCCTGGGGGGCACGGCAAAGTGACCGCAGGGCATCGATCGCCGGCACGGGCACGTTGCGATCCCGCGCGGCCACGCTCAGATCGACCAAGAGGCGGAGATCAGCGCGGTTCAAGGCTTCCGGGTGCTTTAACACTGTAGCAAATGCATCGTCCCGGGCGTCACGTCGTGCGATCCTGAAGGCCAGACGAAGCGCACTTCCACGATCGTCGTCGCCCGGTGGTTGGGCGACCACCTTCGGTCTGAGCGAGGTCCCGTCATTGGTTCGCCCGAAGATCAGCCAGGGGCCCGGACCGAGCTCTTGCAGGAGTCGCGTCTGCAATTCCTGCAAGGAAAGGCGTGGAAGGTTGTTGGAGAGTTTCGCGGTAGGCTGCGTCAGCGCTAGCGCATCCAGATTCCAACCAAGGATACTCGAAAGGCCCGAGAACGGCGAAATGCCTTTCTCGGCCACCAGCGGCTGGTCTTCGTCGTACCAGGCGATCTCGGCGAAGTGGTCACCTCGACCGGCCCAGCTCAGGCGCACCTCCGCATCGAGGTCCGGAAAGCTACCAAGGAGATCCCGCAATTCGTCTTGAAAGGCCGATAGCGGGACGAGACCGTCGATACGACGCGTGGCCTGCACGGGCTGTCCTGCGCCCTGCCGAACCACCAGCCATAGGTCGCGACCGCCAGGCGCCAACAGGCGGAACCCATGCAGTCGATCGATCGAAATCTGGGCCCGGCTTACGGCGGGCCGCATGTCCGGGGTCAACAGGAGCGGCTCGGCAATCGGATCAGCGAGCGTTAGGTCGAGTTGGGTGTCCCATCGCAGCGCCACGTGTAGCATCGCGCCTGGGGTGTGGAGTCGAAGATCGACGCGCGCGTCATCACCATTCCTGGAGATCGGAAGGATCTGACCGCCCTTCGCCGCAACGCTGGCCCCGAGCAGATTCTCGATTTTCAACGAGTGGGTTCGCGGTTCTCCCGATAGCACCAATTCACGCGGCGCAACGTCGGCGCAGGTCCAAGCGACCAGTTCACCGCCCCGCCTCATTGCGATCTCGACCCTGCCCAGGGGCGCGTGTTTGTTCGAAGAACGCCACGAGCCTCTCCCCAACGACCGCCAAATTAGGTCTTCCGACGAAACCAGCGTGTGATGCTGACCATCCGAAAGCCAAGCCTTTGGCGTCCCTAGGAACACCGTCTCGCGCACCCGCCGTAGAGTCTCTCCTGTGAGGATCAGTCGCTTCGTATCCTCGCGCTCGGCCGCGCTACGCCACGTGAGACGCCCATCACCAAGGTCGAGCGAAGCTTGCCCGACGAAGGCCAGAAGACAGCGTCCATCGAGGATGCAGTCTCCCAAGTCAGAAGGAGGCTGTTCGAACTTCAGTGCTGAACGAGCCTCCTGCGTTACAGCCATAGCCAGCCATGGCCGAGTGCTTCGAAAGGGCGAACTGCCAATGAATCTTAGTTCAAGCGCGTTCTCAAAATCGACGCCAGGATCTGGCTGGAAGAGGAGGACAGGCGCGTCTACCGGCTCGCCGGCAAACGCGGTGAACTCTTCGACTAAGGTCTCCCCTGCAACTGCCGCCAACCTAATTGCCTGGTTCAGGCGAGCGGGAACTTCGAACGCCTTGACCAGCGGACGGGACTCCCACGCTGTCGCCTCGTCTGATTCCACCTGTTCCAGCACGGCGATGGGCCGGTTCAAACCCGGCAGATCACCCCGCGGAAAGATGCGCAGCCGAGTGGCACCTTCCATCGCTGCCTGCAATTGGGGAGATGTTCGGACCACGTCGAGTTCACCTGACAAGGTGAGTTCGGCCCGCGGCGCCCACCCTTCGGCGGTGCGCCGCAGCAATCGGCTTGCCGCCAGGGCTCCCCCTTCGACGCGCCGGGTCCGGACCAAGTCTTCCACCAGAGATCGAAAATCGCCTTCCTCCAAGTCAAAAGGCAGATCGTTGCGCCAAGCAGGCACCACAGAATCCAGGTGGAGCACGGGATCTCGGTCATTTCGTTCGTGGAGGGGCGGCAATTGTTGACGGAAACGAACGATTACCGTGGACAGCGCCACGGCTGGCTCCACCAGCGCCTGAACAAGCGTTTCGCCCGCCCGCCATGCCTCACTTGCGACGGCCTCGGCAGGTGTGAAGCCCATTTCGATCGCCAAGATGCTGCGCTTCAGCCATAACCCCAAGGTTCCCTCTTTGATGGCAGCAGCTGGAAAACCCGCCTCGCGCACTACGCCGAAGAGGAGCGGCACGTCGGTCGGCTGAGGGCGTCGCCACCGTTTCAAGCCAGCTTCGGCGGCTTCCCGCACCACCGCGTAGCGCACGTCGGCGGCCGAATCATTCGCGTGATATCGAATTCCAAGGACAGCTAAGGGTCTGATCCAGTCCCAAGCCCCCCGGCGCGTTCCCGGCGATACCACTCGGCTGTGAAAGCAACGAACAAAGCCTGACCATGGGAGTCGTTCAGCGCGGTCGGTCCATGGCGTTTTAGGACCTCCCGAACGCCCTCGAACTCTTGTCGGCTGAATCGGTAGCGATAAAGTGGGCGCCCATCAGGGAGCGATAATCCGCGCGATCGGAATAAGGCCTCGTAAGCGCCGCGTAGACCTAGACGCGGCTCGTCCATATTTCCCCCAGGCTCCCAATTCAGATTGTGACACACTGTGCATTAGTTGTGAAGTTTTCCTCTGCGAGCAGGCCGCCTAGAGGGCGAGAGCGGACTTTTCGACAATAGGAACGATTTCGAAGACAATTTCGACGGCCTCGGCAGGCCGCTTGCACGGTCGTCGTTCAGCTTCCCCGAACTATCTTCGCGGAACGATTCCCAATGGCAGCTATTAGCGCGACTACGACCTGGAGCATGGTCATCGGCAACGACTACTTCCTGGGAGGAGACAATTTGCGTCTATGGCCGACGTGGGCGCATTGCGGACCAACAGCGTTGGGCCGGATGCGACCGGAAGCTTCAGGAGAAAAAGACCTCCTAGGCGGATAGTTCCACGTCGCCGTGTCCGGCTTATAGCGGACATTCGGCAATTTGGCAGCGAATGACCACATTGTGACAATCTTGCCGAAGACGAACGTCTAACCTAAACCCCCATCCAGGACATCAACCAAATTGGAGCCACTGTTTGGGACCGGGCGTAGTTGCGACGTTTGCCCTATCCGGACGTGTGAGCAAATGCCGTGGGCAACCGTGATGCGTGCATTTTTTCGTTCGGTTGCTGCGATGATCGTGATGTCCAGCCTGGCAGGTTGCACCAGCATTTCTTACTACGCACAATCCTTGAAGGGTCACGTGGAGATCATGGCGGCGCGCCAGGATGTCGAAGAGCTGATCGACGATCCTTCGATCCCTGGGACATTACGCGCTCGAATGGAATCGGCGAGCGCCATCCGACAGTTTGCGATAGATGAACTAGCGCTTCCAGACAACAATAGCTACCGCAGCCATGTCAACGTTGGTCGGGACGCCGTGACATGGGCCGTCTTCGCAGCGTCGGAATTCTCGCTGACGCCACGAACATGGTGCTTTCCGGTGTTCGGATGCGTTCCGTACCGAGGATACTTCTCCAAAAGGTCTGCGATTGAAACCGCTGTCGCACTTCAGAGGCAGGGCCTGGACGTCTATCTGACGGGCATCACTGCATTTTGCACGCTTGGCTGGTCAAGTGACCCGCTGCTAAGCACCATGCTCAGCCAAGATGAAACGTATCTTGCAGGGCTCGTGTTCCATGAATTGGCCCACCTCACGTCACGCCGCGCTGCCGAAAATAAGCCTGCATCACCTTGCGGCTCGAACGGTTGTTCTGCGCCAGCCTGGTCGGATCGAGCACCGCCTGTTCTATCCCCTCTCGCGTCAGCGCCGCTTTGAGCGCCGCGATATTTGCATCGATGTCGGCATTGTTCGCCCGGAGCGATGCATAGATGCTGTCGGTCGCCTCGGCCACGGTCGGCTCGCTCACGGGTGTACTCCTTCGGCTGTTCGGGCGGCGGCTTAACACAGATCAGCGGCTTCGCCATACCGATAAGACGGCTGATGGGCGGCAACAGTATCCCCTGGGACTTAAAAGGGATACCGATGACGCGCGCCAACGGCTCGCTGCTTTCGGGAAATGGTGTCGCCCGTGGTGAACGGCCGATATGGCGGCCCGTTACTGTCGCCTACCTGGGCCGGAACCAGACTCGCGGACTGTTTACGCCCATTGACTCCCGGAGGTCAGGCGCGCGACCCGGATCAGGATTCGGGCCAGTGCGGTCGTAGTGGGCAGGAGCAGCGAAAGAATCTTTTTTCGCTGAATCAGCGCAGAAGTCCGTCACTCTCGAATTCGTCCCAGCCCTTCAGTTTCTGACGTGACACCTCGTCCCGAGTGCTGTCAGGCGCAGACGCGGCCCTGCGGCCGCTCTTTTGCGCACGCTTCAGGGCGGCCTTTCCGGCGGCCCGCCGCCTATTCTCTGCAGCAGCTATCGCGTCGTCCTCGCGCCAGACCGTAACCAAGTCGCGATCGAGCACGTCCTCGATGTGACGTGGGTCAAACACGTGAAAAGTTACCTTCCTTGCGCGACCACGAAGTTTCACCGTACGTGTGCCTGTGCTTTGCAAGCGGCCGTCCTTGAGCCACCGGTGCCGCTCTGCCGAAGAGATCGTCAGGATGTCTTCGACTTCACGGGGAATTACGGGCAGGCCTTCGATGCCTTCCAGCGTTTTGGACACAATCGCCGACGCAGTCCGGAAATCGCCATAGGCGCCTTCCGGCATGCGCAAGGCCCCGACCTCGATACCGAGCAGCTTTTTCGCCGCCAAAGGCAGGTGGGCTCGCACTTCGCGAACGATCCCTCTGGCTCGGACCGATGACCCAAGCGTGGCCGCAGACGGGAGCGTCCACCCTTCGATCAAATTCGCAGCTGCATCCATTTTCTGGCGTGTGGACATGGGCCTTAGATAGGTCTCCCATCATGTCGGCTTCAACAAGTGTGGAATCAGCTAGCGCGGCGCTCCGGCACTGGCCTTGAACCATGCCTTGTTCCAGCCCTCGCTAGATCGCAGCGCTCTCGGCCTTCGTCGGATCACCCATTCCGCCTTCAGGCCGCCAGGTTCCCCAGGGATGTCCGCTTCGGGAGAGCGGCAACGCAGGCCTCAACGGCCGCTATGCAGCGTAAACCGGACGTTCGCGATACGTGCCGGACAGCTGGCTGCCCGCATCTGATTGAGTTTACCCGCGCGTTCCGGCGTTCTCAATTTTTTCCAGATAATCTGCCCACCACTGCATCATCTTGACGCGCTCTTCCCAGTGCTCCGCCCGGGCATAGGCGCGCCGAACGTCGTTATTTTCAATATGAGCCAGCTGTCGCTCTACGGCGTCTGGATGCCACTTGCCGCATTCGTTCAACAGAGTTGATGCCGTTGCTCGGAAGCCATGGGCCGTTGCTTCATTCTTGCTGTAACCCATGCGACGCAGGGCGGCGTTGAGTGTATTGTCGGAAATCGGACGAGAAGGCGATCGCACGCTTGGAAACAGCAGCGTCCCAGCGCCGGAGATTTTTTTAAGCTCGGCCAGGATATCCAAAGCCTGCGTTGAAAGAGGAACGCGGTGCGGTCGTCGCATTTTCATTCGCGCTTCCGGGATAGTCCATACCGAACTTTCGAAGTCGAACTCCCCCCATTCGGCAGCGCGAAGCTCACCGGGGCGGGGAAACAGCAGCGCCATCAACCTCAGAGCCGCTCGGGTTGCGGGCTGTCCGTCGAATGTCTCGATCGCACGCAGCAAGCCGCCGAATGCCTTCGGATCGGTAATGGCGGCACGCGGCGTGACCGTTGGCCTGATGAGAGCGCCCCTCAGCGCGGACGTGGGGTCAGTGTCGGCGCGTGCAGTGGCGATGGCGTATCGAAAGACGCTGCCAATGGTCGAGCGCAGCCGCCTGGCCGACTCGTATCGACCGCGCACCTCCACGCTACGAAGGGCAGCAAGGATAGTGGCCGCATCAATGTCCCGAATGCACTTGTGCCCACAGGTGAGATAGGCGAAGTCGAGTAGCCATTTGACCTTGGTGATAGTCCGGTCGGCACGTCCCTCTTTCTTCAGCTTGTCCACATATTCCTCGGCGATTGATCGAAAGCTGTCCTTTGCCGAACCGACCTTTCGCAACTTGCGTTCCTGCGCGGGATCGATGCCAGTGAGGAGGAGACGTTTGGCGTCATCGCGCGCCTTGCGTGCTTCGGCGAGCGAAATAAGGGGATAGCTGCCCAACGCCAGAAGCTTCTGCTTGCCGTCAAGTCGATAGGCGAGGCGCCATAGGCGGGATCCGGTGGGCTGCACCCAGAGCTGGAGCCCGCCACCATCAGACAATTTCAATAGCTTGGAAGCAGGACGGGCATTTCGGCATTTCACGTCGGAAAGGGCCATTTGTGGGACACCTCCCTTTGGCTGTTTCGATACCATCAGGATGTCCAGTACCAACGGAAATACCAGCCCTCCGCCTCGTTAGACCAAATACGCCGAAATTCCATGAAACGCGCTCAATCGCGCCATCCTTCCCAAAAAGATGAACGATTTCAGTTGTTTGTGCAAACAGAAGCGTAGAAGATTCGGCGAAAGGGAGTGTCGGGAGAGGAGGGGATGGTGCCCAGAGGCGGATTCGAACCACCGACACGCGGATTTTCAGTCCGCTGCTCTACCAACTGAGCTATCTGGGCCTGCGCCGGCTAACGGGCTCGTCCGCCGGGTTTCACGGAAGCGCCGGGTGGCGCCCCCCTCGAAAGCGCGTGGGTTATAGCACGGGAATTCGCCCTGTCCAGCGCTTAGGTGTTGATAAAGAAAAATCGCCGGGAAACGGCGTATTGCTACGGGCCTTCACTGCTCGTCTGTGGACGAAGGGCCTTGCTTGGGGCCTCCGTCTTCTTCCTCTTCGTCGTCGCGGCCGGGAATGACGTAGGCGCCTTTCAGCCAGCGATTGAGGTCGATGTCCTTGCAGCGTGTCGAGCAGAACGGATAGTGCTCCCGCACCGAAGGCTTGCCGCATTCGGGGCAGGGGCGCTTCGGCCTCAGCGGCGTAACCTTTTCGTCCGGGCTCATGGCCGCGCGACGTGCCAGTTCTTGTGCGGCTTGAAGCCCTCGCCGGACAGCAGCGCGATACTCTCGTAGAGCGGCAGGCCGACCACATTGGTGTAGGAGCCGACCAGCTTGACGACGAAGGAGCCGGCGAGGCCCTGCACGGCATAACCGCCGGCCTTGCCGCGCCATTCGCCCGACGCGACATAGGCGTCGATCTCCTCGCGTGGCAGTCGCTTGAAGCGCACCCTGGTCTCCACCAGCCGCTGCCTGAGCTTGCCGCCCGGCGTGATCAGGCAGATGCCGGAATAGACCCGGTGCGAGCGGCCGGAAAGCAGGCCGAGGCAGTTCACCGCGTCGTCGATCGTCTCGGCCTTGGGGAGGATGCGCCGCCCCACCGCCACCACCGTGTCGGCGGCCAGGATGAAGGCCGGCGCATAGTCTTCCTCGCTTTTCAGCGAGGCGAACGCCTTCTCGGCCTTGTCCTTGGAAAGGCGCTTCGCCAGCGAGCGCGGATGCTCGGCGCGCAGCGGCGTCTCGTCGACATCGGCGGGCAGCACGCGGTCCGGTTCGATGCCGGCCTGCTGCAACAGCTCGATTCGACGCGGCGAACCCGAGGCAAGCACGAGCTTCTGCAGGATGCTCATCGCGGTTCGCGCCGAATTGTTACTTGAAGCGGTAGGTGATGCGGCCCTTGGTCAGGTCGTAAGGCGTCATTTCGACCAGGACCTTGTCGCCGGTCAGCACGCGGATGCGGTTCTTGCGCATGCGGCCGGCCGTGTGGGCGATGATTTCGTGCTCGTTTTCGAGCTTCACCCGGAACATCGCATTGGGCAGCAGTTCCGTGACCACGCCCGGAAATTCGAGGACTTCTTCCTTCGGCATTCGATACCTTTGCTTGGATGGCGGTTCCGGGGCTTAGAGCATGATGCCGAAAAGTGTGAAGCGGTTTTCGGACGACATCATGCTCTACTCTTGATCTGGAGCCGGACGATTTCAGGTCGAACAGACCTGAACTCGTCCGACTCCAGCCGGAATTTGCGGCGGAACCTATATGATAATCGCCCGCTTGTGAACATGCTTAATCCGTCGCGTTTTTTGCTTCCGGAAGCAAGAAACGCCGGCTTATGCGCGTCTTCAGCCGCTCTCGCACATCGCGATAGGCGGCCATGATATGCTCGCGCGTGCCGCCGGTGTCGGTCGGGTCCGGCATCGGCCAGTACTCGACCTCGACGGCGAGCGAGCGGGTAAGCTCGAGCGCGGCGTGATGCGCTTCCGGCGCCAGCGTCACGATCAGGTCGAAATAATCGTCTTCCAGCTCGTCAAGCGTCCTCGGCTGCCGCTCGCCGAGCGTGAGACCCTCTTCGGCAAGCACGGCATCGACGAAGGGGTCGCGCTCGCCGCTGCGCACGCCGGCCGAGGCGACGAAAGTGGTGGCGGGCAGCATCCGCCGCGCCAGTTGCTCGGCCATCGGCGAGCGCACGGCATTCATGCCGCACACAAAAAGAATCGAATGCGGCAGCGCGGCCAGGACTACCCCCGCCAGTGCAGCACGCAGACGAGCGTGAACAACCGGCGCGCCGTGTCGAAGTCGATCTCGATCTTGCCGGCGAGCCGGTCCATCAGTGTTTGCGAGCCCTCATTGTGCAGGCCGCGGCGGCCCATGTCGATTGCCTCGATATGGCTGGGCGTGGAGGAGCGGATCGCCTCATAATAGCTTTCGCAGATCAGATAGTAATCCTTGACGATACGCCTAAGCGGCGTCAGCGACAGGATGTGGGTAACCACATCGGCGCCATTCTGGCGGCTGACGGCGAACACCAGGCGCGACTCGGCCAGCGACAGCTTCAGCCTGTATGGGCCGGCGCCATCGTCGTTGACCGGCCGGAAACTGTTTTCCTCGATCAGGTCGAAGATCGCCACTGCCCGCTCATGCTCGACATCGGGCGTCGAACGCCCGATCGATTCGTCGAGCTCGACGTCGATCAGCCTGTCGCGGTTTTGGTGGTGGCCGGACATCGCTACATGTTCAGCCTGATCGCCACCGATCGTGCGTGGGCGTCGAGCCCTTCCGCCTTGGCGAGCGCGATGGCCGCCGGCGCCAGCGCCTTGAGCTGCTCCGGGCCGAGCTTCAGGATCGACGTGCGCTTGACGAAATCGAGCACGGACAAACCAGACGAGAAGCGCGCCGAGCGCGCGGTCGGCAGCACGTGGTTGGAGCCGCCGACATAATCGCCGATGACTTCCGGCGTGTGGCGGCCGAGGAAGACGGCGCCGGCATTGCGCATCCCGGCGAGGAAGTTCTCGGCGTCGTCGAAGGCGAGCTCGACATGCTCGGCCGCGATGCGGTCGACCAGCGGCAGCGAAGCCTCGATCGTCGGCACCAGGATCACGGCGCCGAAATCGCGCCAGCTCGCCGCCGCCGTCGCGGCGCGCGGCAGGCTCTTCAACTGGCGCTCGACCGCCTGCTCCACCGCCGTGCCGAATTCGGCATTGTCGGTGATGAGGATAGACTGCGCCGACGCGTCATGCTCGGCTTGCGCCAGCAGATCGGCGGCGATCCAGTCCGGATCGTTGTCCGCGTCTGCCACAACCAGCACTTCCGACGGCCCGGCAATCATGTCGATGCCGACGCTGCCGAACACCTGGCGCTTGGCTGCCGCGACATAAGCATTGCCCGGCCCGACGATCTTGGCGACCGGCCGGATCGTCTCGGTGCCGTAGGCGAGCGCGGCGACGGCTTGCGCGCCGCCGACGCGGTAGATCTCGGAGACGCCGGCAAGGTCGGCCGCAACCAGAACCAACGGATTGATGACACCGCCCGAGGCCGGCACCACGATCACGATGCGCTCGACTCCGGCGACCTTGGCCGGCACCGCGTTCATCAGCACCGAGCTCGGATAGCTCGCTGTGCCGCCGGGCACATAGAGCCCCACGGCATCGATCGCGGTCCAGCGCGAGCCGAGCTCGACGCCGGCGGCGTCCGTGTAGCGGTCGTCCTTCGGCTTCTGCCGCTCGTGATGGGAGCGGATGCGGTCGCGTGCGAATTCGAGCGCCTCGACTGTGGCTGGGTCGGCCGCGGCGTATGCCTTTTCGATGTCGGCCCTGGAGACGGCGATGCCGAGCCTGTTGAGATCGGCCTTGTCGAATTTCAGCGTGTAGTCGATGAGCGCCTTGTCGCCTGCGGCGCGCACGCGCGCGACGATGTCGCGCACCACCGCTTCGACGTCGGCCGACACTTCGCGCTTGGTGGTGAGGAATGCCGAAAAACGCAGCTCGAAATCGGCGTCGGTTTGGCTAAGCGTGATGGCCATCGTCGGTGCTCAGGTCCTGTGAACCGGGCGCGAGGTGGCTTCCCAGGAGCCGCCGACATCGGCGAGCCGCGCCTCGATGCACTCGACGTCGAGCATGATCGTGCCGCCTCCGGAAAAAACCAGCTCGATGATGCCGGCCGGCTTGCTGAATGCGACGAAGCTGACCGCCAAGAGCGACAGTACCTCCGCCGGCTTGTCGCGGGCGATACCGCTGGTCTTGGCGCCGAGCACGCGGTCGAAATGCAGCACGCTCTGCCGCCGTTCATTGTGCTGGCGCAAGAAGCCGGACCTCGCCTCCCAGACGAAGCGGTTCATGGTCAGCACGAAACGTTTGGCCGCCGGCAGGTATTCGAGGTCTGAGACCTTCATCACGGCGTCCTGGACGTGGGCCGAGATGATGCTCAGATCCTGGTCGTCGAGCGCGATGAGCTTGAGGGCCATGCGGAATGCGCACCTGAAGGTTGATTAGTCAATCTTCTGTTATGCGGTCTTTCCGCTCTGCGCAACCGAGGCGCTTTGTCAGCCCGAAATCCGCTCGATCACCGCGCCGCAGCCGGAAAGCTTCTCCTCCAGGCGCTCGAAACCGCGGTCGAGGTGGTAGACGCGGTTGACGGTGGTTTCGCCTTCGGCGGCAAGCCCTGCGATGACCAGCGACACCGAGGCGCGCAGGTCGGTCGCCATGACCGGCGCGCCTTTCAGCTTGGCGACGCCGTCGACGATCGCCGTCTGGCCCGACAGCGTGATGTGGGCGCCGAGGCGGGCAAGCTCCTGCACATGCATGAAGCGGTTCTCGAAGATCGTCTCGGTGATGCGCGACTTGCCCTTCGCCATCGTCATCAGGCCCATGAACTGCGCCTGCAGGTCGGTCGGGAAGGCGGGGAAGGGCGCGGTCGTCACATCCACCGGTGCGATGCCGGCGCCGTTGCGCTTGACGCGGATGCCGGCATTGGTCGGCGTGATCTCGGCGCCGGTCTCGGCAATGACGTCGAGCGCGCTCTGCAACAGGTCGGGGCGCGCGCCTTCCAGCACCACGTCGCCGCCGGTCATCGCCACCGCCATGGCATAGGTTCCGGTCTCGATGCGATCGGGAATGACGCGCACGCGCGCCCCCGACAGCGCCTCGACGCCCTCGATGGTGATGGTGGAGGTGCCGGCGCCGTGGATCTTGGCGCCCATGGCGATCAGGCATTCGGCGAGATTGACGATTTCCGGCTCGCGGGCGGCGTTTTCGAGTACCGTCTCGCCCTTGGCGAGTGAGGCCGCCATCACCAGCACATGGGTGGCGCCGACCGACACTTTCGGGAACACGTAGCGGTTGCCGTGGAGACGACCGTTCTTGGTTTTGGCGACGACATAGCCGTTGTCGACGTCGAGATCGGCGTCCAGCGCCTGCAGGCCTTCGAGGAAGAGGTCGACCGGGCGCGTGCCGATGGCGCAGCCGCCCGGCAGCGACACCTTGGCCTCACCCATGCGGGCAAGCAGCGGGCCGATAACCCAGAAGGAGGCGCGCATCTTGGACACCAGCTCGTAGGGCGCGGTGGTGTCGACGATGTTGCGGGCGGAGAAATTGATGGTGCGCGAATAGCCCTCCTGCTGCTTCTCGCGCCGGCCGTTGACGGAATAGTCGACGCCGTGATTGCCGAGGATGCGGATCAGTTGCTCGACATCGGCCAGATGCGGCACGTTTTCGAGCGTCAGCGTGTCGTCGGTGAGCAGCGAGGCGATCATCAGCGGCAGCGCCGCGTTCTTGGCGCCCGAAATCGGAATGCTTCCGGCAAGCTTATTGCCGCCGACAATTCTGATGCGATCCATGAAAGAACGTCCCCTCGGCCCGGACGGGCCGGTTTCAATCGGTTGAGTATATCCGGCTCTAGACTATCGGCCGGTGCGGTTCAAGAAATAGGATTTCCCCATCTGTGGACCGAGTGTGATCGGCCAGTGTGGCTGATTTCGGTTAGTCCTTGTGCATTTTTCCAGCAGTCGGCAATCCTTCCGGCCGATCATCAGGATTGCCATCCCGCCGCGAACGGGCCTGCGCCTTGCGCTTCTGCAGGTTGGCACGCAGCGCCTCGGCCAGCCGGTCCTTGCGCTCGCCATCGCGTTTTTTCGGCGGATTTGCCTTGTCGTTCATCGCCGGTCCTCGCCGGCGGATAGCCGGCTGTGGTTCAGGCATAGTTAACATTGTGGCGCCGCCATGTCATCGAAGCCTGCTCGCAAGCGGCTTCCACAGCCGCGGCATTCGACACATGCCGCGGGAAAACCGCGCAGCGATTTCGCACGAAGGCATGCGTCGTTTTAAGGTTTTCTTGGCCTTGCGCTTGCCGGTTCGTTATGGCAGAAGCGCCGCCATCGCAGGCTGCGGTAGCTCAGTGGTAGAGCACTCCCTTGGTAAGGGCGTAACCAAGATGGAAACGCGGCCCTTTTTCTAGCGAAATCAGATTGTTATCAGGCAGGCCGTTTTCGGCTGGTGTAAGGTCTCGTAACCACTTTGGTTGCTTTGTCACCAGCGTTCGCCGCCTTGCGCGGCTTCTTCTTCCCGAAGACCTTATCGATGACGCCCTTGCCCTCGCCGTGGGTGTAGTTTTCGAGGAGGAGCTTTTTCGTTTTCCAACGGCCCTTGTTTGCCGTGGTGGCGATGTCGACGCCGTTGCGCACGATCATCTCGGTGGCGAAGCTGTGACGGCCCGGTTGATGGGTGCCAAGATAGGGGATGCCGGCCTTTTCGCAGATGCGCTTGATGTCCTTGTAGACCGAACCGCGCTGGATATAGCCGAACAGGCGGGTGTTCGGCTTCTTAGCGGCACGGCCGTTGTGGCGTGGGCCTGAGCGCCTATTCTTCCAGGGTACGCGCACCTCCCATGCGGCCAAGCGTTCCCGCTTCCACTGGCGGAGTTCCTGGATCTCGTAGACCATCTCGACCGTTAGATCGGCCTCGCCGTCCTCGCCATTCTTCGTGTCGCGGAAAATGACCTTGCGGTTCACCAGGTCGACATCAGGCGAATCATCCTCAAGCGCGATCGCCTCCGAGACACGGGCGCCGGTCTGGTAGATGAATAGCATCAAGGCGCTGATTCGGGGGTCGTCGCTGTGCTCCCGGAATGTGTCGATGTAGGAACGGTCGACCGCGCGCTTGGACGGGGTGCTCGGCCGGCGGACGTCCTTGTCCGATTTCTTGAACCCTTTGATCACCACTTCTCGACATTTGCCGTCATCGGCACTGAGATTGATGACGGCCCGGGTGGGGATGATCACCTGCCGGTTCCATGTCGTGTAAGCAGCACCGGGGTACAGCACCTTGGCGGCGGCACGCACGCCCGATCCGGTCATGTCCGAGATCCTGGTGTCGGCGAAATGTTCGAGCAGCTTCTGGATGTAGCTCTCGCTCTTGCCGGCTTGCAGATAGGCCTCGACGGCTTGGGCGAAGGTGAAGAAGTCCTTTGGGTCGAGATCGATTTCCTGCTGGGCACGCAGCTCGCGATTCAGGCGGACCTTGTTCGCTTTGGCTTCGTCAGTTTCGCCAGTGCTCTCGTGTACGCGCTGCTCGCCTTGCCGGGTTGGGACCGTTCCGGTGAGCCACCAGAACCGGCCGCGCTTGTAGATCGTGAGCGGCATGACGCTTTACTCCACAAAAACAACTCATCGATCTGCCGCGGCGAGATCAGCACCTGCCTGTCGACACAGTAGCAGAGGCCCGTCTTGATCGCCTTCTCGCGCAACGACCTGGCGGACATGCGCAACCCTTTGTCGCGAAAACGCGACGACCAGTATTCCGGTGTCTGCGACATGGTCAGCACTTCGGGCGGCTGGTCATTCATGGCTCTTCCCGGTCGCGGCAGTCATCTCCTCGAAATCTTCTTCCTCGGGCGCGCGCTCGTGCGCATCGATGCGCGCCAGCTCGTCCCATTCCTCGCAGAGGTATTCGTATTCGGACTCGTCGCCGTCGAAGAACGGATGTCGCCCGAGATCGCGGTGCATGCGCCAACGGGTTTCGTCGGCGTAGCGACGGGTGTGGAAGGGCATCACCCAATCGGGCGGTGTCGGCTTCCAGGCGTCGTAGCTGGCCCAGGGGTCACCGTGCATCGGAACATCCTCGACCAGCCAGGTCTGCGAATTTCCCTTGAAGCCGAACAGGCTGTCGCCGGCCTCGATCACGGCGACAGCCCCGTCGTGCACCGCCGCGTGAAGATATGCTCTGGCACGACCTGGTAAGGTCCTTCGAACCACCACCGCCTCTGGCCACTGGAGAAGCCGAGGCGCAGGGATCGCCCTTCGCAAGTCGCTCAATGACGGCGGTGACTTTCATGGCGCGCCTACTGGAAGGCACGGCGCGCGGGCGTCTTGGTGCGGATCGGCGGCACCTTGGAATGCCGGCCGAGGCCAGAGGCCTTCGCCAGCCGCGACCGCGTGGCGGAATAGTTCGGCGCCACCATCGGGTAATCCGCCGGCAGACCCCACTTCGCGCGGTAAGCGGCGGGCGTAAGACCGTGGTCGGTCATCAAGTGCCGCTTGAGCGATTTGAACTTCAACCCGTCTTCCAGGCAGATGATGAAATCGGGATGGATCGACTTCTTGGGGTGGACGGCCGGCTCCTTCGGTGCGGTCGCGTTGACGACCGCCGGGCCGTCAAGCTTGCGCACAGCGGCGTTCACGCATGCGATCAGCTCCGGCAATTGCGCGGCTTGCACCGGGTTGTTTCCGACATAGGCCGAGACGATCGAGGCCGTTAACTCGATGTAGTTCTTGTCTTCCATGCTTACTCTCCGTGGTAGGGGTTGTGTCGTCGAGGTCAGATCGCCTCGGGTCGACCTGGTGACGGGCGCGCTTGCCCGATTGGCGCCGGCGTCTCGAGGAGATCGATTTCCATCATTGCTGGCAAACTGCTCATGCTGCTTCTCTTTGCTACCAAATCGGTGCTCAGTGTAACCATTTTGGTTACAATAATGTCAAGCAAAAAAGGCGGTCTAATTTTCCCTAGGTCTTGCTGCAGAAAGCACCTGTTTGATCGGCAATCATGACCTCGGTTCGCCAATGGCGGCGCAGCGTGTGTCCCAGCCGACGGAGCGCCTGCAAGACCTTTCGCTGCAGCCACGGCTTCTCCATCAAGTTCCCGGGAAAGCGAGGATCGCTGTGCACGGCGAGCGCCGGCACTTCGATCAAAGGGAACCCTTGGGATAGAAGCTCTGCGTTTGAACGCTCAGAGCCGGGATCATCTGATAGGATTTCAGACTACCGGCGATCCCGCAGGCGGGGTTGAACTTCACATGGTCGACCGCATCCGAGAATACCCTGGTCATCGCCAACAGGCGCTCGGCCGCAGTTTTCGATAGAATGTATCCGCCGGACCCAAAAGAGAAGCTCCGCAAGCGCGCCAGTTCGAAGCCGTCGCGCAGCGCAAGTACGGTGCGGTCCAGCCACACCCTTCCGACGACTGTCTCGACCTTGACCAGGTCCGCGTCGCGAGGAACCCAGCTGGCCTCCTCGACCAGGAACAGACCGGCCCGCTTGGATATCAACATGTCGTCTTCGAAAACGCAGCCGTAAGCGTCCGGACCCGACGCGATCCGCTCCCAGCATTTTCGATGGCTCAGGAAGCAGCCCACCTCTTCCGGCGTCATCGCGGCCACGCCAGCTATGGGCTTGTAGACGTCCGCAATCTCAGCGTCGCTAAGCAGGCGCCCGTCCACCGCCGGCACTCGTTCAAAGGCTGCTCCGATGGAGTTGAGACGATCAGCCATGCGCTGCATTCTGCCCGGGCTGCGGTCCAGGTTGATGATGTAAGATTTCATGGAGGTTGTTATTCGACACCAGTTGCGGGTCGATCCCTTACTTGAACCGCGCAACAAAGGCGGATCACGAATGCTTGAGCCTATTTGTGATCAGGTCGTGGCGCGCCGGCCCCTATGACGCGCAGGCCTGCTTCGGTGAGACGAACATAGGTCCAAGGGTACCCGTCGCTCCCTTTGAGGCTCGCCGGCCTGTAGGTCTCGACGAGGTTGCTATTGACGATCGCCGTGATCGCTCGGTTGGCGGTGGCTTCGAAATTGCTGAAACGGCCCTCCCGCTGGAGGATCGTCAGTATGCGCTCGGGGTGATCTGCTTTCGCGGGATATCGTCGAGACCGACCGACCAGCAGTCGATGAAGAACATCTCAGTTTCGCCCGGCGGCTAGGCTCATGGCTGTGCCTCCGGAGCGCGCTCGAGTCTCAGGTAGCCGAAGCCAGGCCCCGAAAGGATCTTGTGGCCAGCCGCACGCAATTGGCGCACGTAGCGATATACGGTGCGGGGTGCAGATGCCGACTCGCTCGGCCAGCATCTCGGCCGTGACGACGTCGGGACCGATCTCCGCCAGGAGCTGGTCTCTTTTTAACTCTTGGATGTCGCTCATAGTAGCGATCCTTGTTCGGCAATTGAGGATGGAAGTTCGATCGAGGAAGTCGCGGTGATCGGCATGGGTCGGTACCCACGGGCCATCTTCACTAAGTCTCCAAACGGGTTTTCGCGTTTGAATTCACCAATGCGGTTGAGATTGACCCACTGCGCCGCGTGGTAGCCGAACATGTAGAACTTGTAGCGGGCGAGGGCGTCCCATGCCTTTTGCTCCGCGGTCTCCATCGCCGCCAAGATCCGCTCAGACATCATTGGCTCTCGCGATGAGTTTCGTCTTGAGCTTCCCGCCCTTGGCTTTGGTCTCGATCGAGATCGGCACGCCCGGGCGCTGCTCGAAGATCGTGGCGAGCACCTTGCGAACCTGGTCGGCGCCGGGCGCATCGGTGGCGAGGATCATCAGCGCCGCGTCGGCGAGCGCCTGATTGATGTTGGCTGCAGTGGCAGCGACCGAGGGGGCGGCGCGCACCCTCGCCCGGCTACGCCGCCGGGCGAGGCGGAAATATTCCCGCTTTTGATCCTCGTTCAGGCTGGTGAAGCTTCCCGGCTTTGGCGCGTTCTTCGCCGCCAGCAGCTCATAGAGCTGCGTCAGCGCCTCGTCGGGGCTCTTTTGCTTTTGGACATGTCCAATTGGAGTTTCCATCAGGGCGCCGCCGCCAGCAAAATGCCTATCAGGATCAGCAGCGCGCCGATGAACCCGACTATCGCGCCGAAGACATATCCCTCGATCGGCACCCATCGACCGGTGAAATCGAGGTAGGCGCGCCGGCCGCAAGCGCTGAGCATGATGATGAAGCCGGCGGCCAGGAAGAACGTGCTCATCAGGTGCCCGCGATGTTGGTGTGCGTGGTGATGATGTTCGCGCCGCCGTCGGCGCGACCAGGATCCGAGTCGGCCGGCGCAAGCCGGAAATAATTGAGCGCGGCTTCGGAGACGGCGCACTCCGCCAGGTCCTCGACCGACCGGCCTTTCTCGGCGGAAATGGCCTTCATGCGAGCTGCGGTCATCTCGTCGACATACACGGAGATGATCGGCATCACTCGCCGCCTTCGCCTCTACGAGGCCGCGCCTTGGTGATCAGCACCACCTCGCCGTTCGGATAGATCAGCTCGACTTGCTCGTTGCGGCCGATGCCGTCGAAGATCGTCGTCAGCTGGGACGTCAGGGATTCGTTGGCGCGCTCCAGCAAATCCATCTTCGCCTGCGTCTGCGCCTGGGCGATGCGCAGTTGGAGGTCCGAAATCCTCGGGGGGTGCGCTACTTCGTTAGGCATGGGTAAGTCTCCTCGTTATGGTCAGGGGTAAAGGGTATGAAGCCGCAGCTCGCCTTGAAGCCGATGAAGGGGTGGTTCATGAGATCCCAGTCCACCTCCATGTGGCAGGCCCGGCATTCTTCCATGTGATCCATGCCGCAGCGGGTCGACCTGGTGGCCGCGCCCTTGCATGCCGCCTTGCGTGGATCATGCTCGCTCATGCTGCCTCCTCGTCGGGCGTCAGGTCGGCGTAGGGCGCGAAGCCCCGAAACTGGATGCCCGTGTGCAGCAGCTCGCCCCACTCACCCCCGCTGTCGCGATAGATGATGCGACGCTCGCCATAGGCGGCCAGGCATTGCTCGACGACGCGCTCGGCATCGTTGGTCACGCTCGGCAGGTCCGGCCGGCAGCGGTCCGCAATGAAGACCATCCCAGGCGTGACGGCGAGCTCGGCGTAGCTGGCGCGCCTCATCGAAAACCCCTGTGGAGCTTCGGGAAAGGCCGGCTCGGGATCTTCCGTTTCGGCTTACCCTTTCCGGTCCGTCCCTCGAGCCGCTTCGTCTTCGCGATCTCGCGTTGGTCGACCGGTGTTTTGACGCCATGCGTGGGCTTGTTCAGCGCCACGATGTAGTCGAGCGCGCACGATGGCGGGATGGTGTCATGCGCTTCTGGGTCCCAGCGCCGCCGCTGCAACGCCGGATCGTGATCGAAGTGAACACCGTCGAGCGGGTTGAGCCGCGCGCCGCTGGGCTCCTTGCCCCCTTGGCGCACGACGATCTCAAGCTTCTCGCGGACGCTGAGCGCGCGCGGCCGCCAGTTTTCGGGCGGACCGAGCACCTGGGCGCCGTGGTCGGGAAGGAATGCGATCCGGCCGGCCATGATCAGCCCGCGCTCGGCGGAGCGAGCGCAGCGAGCCTCCGCGCCTTGATCTTGTCGGCCAGCTGGCGACTGCTCTCGTCGTCGTGGAATTGATCCTCGACGTCGAACTCGGTCCAGATTTCCTCCACAGCCGCGGTCGACTTCGCACCTTGAAGGGCGATCTGGAAATCCTCGAAGAACTTGCCGTAGTCGAAGGCCGCTGGTTGCTCCTCCTCGGCGGCTTCTGCGCCGTCGTGCATGCCCTCGACATCCTTGTCGAACCCGTTCTCGGGGATAGGGTCGACGGCGTCGAGGCCGGGCACCGGTGGCGGCGATGGCGGGGTAAGCCTCGCCCTGGGTGCCGGCTCGTCGTCGTGGTGCTCGATCAGATCGCCGGCGATCTCGCGGGCCTCGAACTCGTCTCGCACGCCGCCAAGAACGTCGCCGAATAGCTCGCGCAGACAGAAACCAGCTGCGCGCCATTGCTTCATCCGCTTGGGATGGCGGAACCAGGAGGAATCGTTAGGCACGTCGTCCCACACATGCTGATTGTTTTTCCAGACCTTGCCGCGACGGGTCGGACGTTCGTCCCAGAGGCCGGCTTGCTTGGCATCCGCGACCGAATAGGCCTCGACCTTCATTTCCCCTGTGTCGGAGCGCACCGCCTTGCACCAGCCGATGGTGCGCTCGTCGACGGTGTTCATCTGGGCAACCACGTCCTTGTGCAGGCCGAGATTGAGGAGCGCCTCTTTCGTCGCATCGCGCAGATAGCCCAGCTCGACCGATTTCGCTCTGCCCGACTTTCGAACGACGTTGATCAGTCCGTCGCCGTAAAGCGCCGGCTTGCCGCCGATGACGGTAAAGCTGCGCAGCGCCACCATGGGCGGCAGGCCGAGCTCCGCGCCGGACATGATGACGATGGCCACGGCGCTGGTGCCCTTCTTGCCCCAACGCTTCCAGGCGTCGTCGCCGGCATCCTCGGCCGGTTCGCGACCGACAAGCGCCTGTGGCGCCAGACCGGCCTCGACGATCATGGTGGCGAGACGCCACGTTTCCTCGATCGACTGAGGGATTATGGCGCTGATCGCGCCGCCGACCATAAGGGCCGGTACCTGAGCCCGTTCGTTCATTTCCAATCCTCGGGGTTGAAGCTGTTGGCGCGCCAGGTCCGGCGCATCTCGTCCTGCTCGATGCACATGTCGTTCCACGCGAACCAGAAAGCGGCGGGGCCTTCGCGTAAGAGCCGACTGCAAGCAGCGCTGATCATCACGGGCAGCCAGAAAATGACGATGGCAACGCGGACCAAGCGCATAGCTATTTGTCCACGTCGTCGAAGAACGACCGGTTGCCGTTCTCGTCGAGCAGCGTTCCGTCGGGCGACCACTGGTGCCGGCCGTTAGGATGCTTGGCGGCGCGCTGCTCGTCGGTGCGCACGTCGATTGCGAGGATGGCTGTCTTGGCGGCGTCGGAATGATCCTTAATCTCGGCGACCGTGACGGACGTCTCGCGGCCGCGAACAGGCACCATGACGCGGGAGCCGACAGCCACGTCGAAGGCGCCGGCGAAATAGTCGTAGGTTTTGTCGCTCTCGCCGAATTTCACGGCGACGATCTTCTGGTCGGTCATGCTGCCCTCTTGTCTGGAACCCGCTCCATGCCGGCCGGCAGGGCGGCGTCTTTGTTGCGCGCGATGCGGCCTGCGATCTTCTCGATCGCCTCCCGGACCTCCGGCTCGTCTTTCAAGGCCACAACCAGCGCGTCGTAATCGGTGATGTTCGCGACCCAATAGGTGTGCAGGGACATCTTGGCGCCGGTCCTGCCAGCGAAGACCGGACGGGCTTGGGCCTCGCGTGCGGCTTCCGCTGCGCGCTGGGCCAACTGCCTTGCCTCAGCCTCGGCTTCGAGCCGCCGGGCCTCCTGGTCGCTCTCCTGTGCGAACGAAGATGCGAGGCCGGGTGAAGTGTCGGCTTCGCGCTGAGCCTTCTCCTCCTCGGCCGCGCGCGCGACGTCGGCCGCCCGCTGCTCAGCCGCCTCTGCCTCGCGCCGAATGCGATCTGCGTCCTCGCGAGCCTTGCGCTGGCGCTCCTGCTCCAGGCGGTCCAGTTCTTTCAGCCACGCCTCACCATGCCTTTTCAGCTTCTTGGCGAGGTCCTTGGCATCGGTCCGCAGATCGCGCCATTTGTCATCGACGGCGTTGCCGCCATCGAGCCAAGGACGCTTCTCGACGTTGAATTGTTCGTCCGCCTTGGTGGCGATTCCGGCGAGCCGCTTTGCCCAGACGCCCGCCTGATCGGCCTGCTCCTGGGTGCTGATCGGCTTTTTGAGGAAGCCCTCGACCGTCTCCTTCTCGGCGGCCAGCTCAAGGGTCAGGTCTTTGTGCAGATCGCCGGTTTTGGCCGGGAGGTTGTGTTCCTTCGAAACCGACGGAGGCTCATCTGGCCAAGGCTCGCCGGCCAGCACCGAATGATAGAGCGCTTCGGTGATCGGGTTGCGGCAAGCATAGTTCCAGACCCTATCGGCCTCCGCTTCCTTGCCGCCCTGCAGGCAGATGACATTGCCCGATGCGTCGCGCCAAATGGCAACAGGAACCAGGGGCGCATCCTTGAATGGACGGTTCCTGAAAAATCCTGACTCCGGGCTGTCGGCAGAAGGGGCAAGCAGGAGCAGCTGATCGTTGGTCAGCTCGCGATATCCGCCCGCCAGTTTCAAGGCCTGACGCCACCATGCATATTGGTCCGCCGTCATCCGTCTGTTTCCTTTTGTGTTACACGTGAAACCATTTTGGCAACGCAATGGGCGCGACGAAGCGGTCGCGGGGCGCAGTGCTGCTTAGATTGGGAGAACCCGGCCGAGCTGGTGCGGGCGAATGGTGCGGGGGTCACACCGGCCCGGCCGGGAACACGCAGATACTCAACACATGACCGCGAGGCATGATGGGAAAATACAACCAGGGGCAACTGGGCCATCGGTCTAGCGATCCTTCTGCGTGAATAGGATCGTAACCGATTTGGTACGTTTTGCAAGAGCTGTACCCAAATTGGTTACATCTCGCGCAAAAAAAATGCAGATCAGAGTGTGGAAATCCTCAGCCGGGCGCGTCCGATGACCTTCAAGTCCTTCGGCTGGACGGTTTCGTTGACCGCCGCGGGGTTGTCGTTGTGGACCTGGACGGCGCCTGCCGTCGTGGGCGAAAGGTAGCGCCACTGCACCGCGCCGGCGATCTCTAGGGCGAAGATGCCGGGTCGATTGGGGGTGTTGTCGTCCAGATCGATCACAAGCGCATCCCCTTTGGCAACAATGCCATTGGCCTGGTAGGCGTCGACCATCATGAACCGGAGGTTGTGGCCCGTTGAGTTCGGCAGCATCCGGGCCAGAAACTCAGGATCCAGCACGAGGCCTGGCGTTTGATTTTTGCCGCCGGCGATCTCGAACACCTGGTTGAATTTGCTGACGTCAATCGCCGCAAGCTCCGGAAACATAAGCTCTTCCGGCCTGACATTGAGGTGCGGCGCGATTCGCTCCGCCCACTTCAACGTGAGTTTCCGGCCGTTTGGGCCATCCTCTTCCTCGAGGCGGCCCATCTGGGGCCTTGTGGTGCCAACGCGACGCGCAAGCTCAGCCTTGGTGAGCCCGGCTTTCTCCCGGAAGTGCTTAATTCCATTCGCCATATCAATGCGGTAGCTCAAAACGATTTCCTGCGAAACGGTGCCAGAATGGTTACAAACCTTGACTTGTAACCAAATTGGTGACAAAACCCGCCCATGGAAAACCTGCATCAACTGACGAAGTGGCGTGAAGAACGCAATCTAAGCACTGCCGACGTGGGCCGGATGATCGACTGTACGCGGCTGACAGTCGATCGGTACGAGGCCGGCCGGATGCCCAGGCAACCATATCTCGACCGCATCGTCGTTATGACCGACGGTGAGGTGAACGCAAACCATTGGTTGGGCAGGGAGGCGGCAGATGTTGTTGCACAGTGCCGGACTTCGGCTTGACCCGAGATACGATCCACACGGTTCCTCGTTCCGTCCGAAATTGGTCGGCGCGTTCAACAACTTCCCAAGCCGCAACTCCAAGCGGTTTCCAGCAATCATCGTCATGGGCCATCGGCATTCCCCTTGCGGTTGTCGCGATGATGGCGGGGAAATTGTTGGATGTGTCCGACAAGGCATCCGAGAATCCCGATGGGTCGTCGTTCCTTCTCCTGTTTTTTGTGAGGAATCGATGCAGGATATTGCTGCAGAGCTACAACAGGTGGTGTTCAAAGCCGCCGGAACTATCAAACCAGGTATGGGCATCAAAGCTCAGATCAACGCTGCCTGTGACGCGCTGGGCTATCCGCGTGGCCACTGGCGGGTGAGGGATGCTTGGTACGGCACCGCTTCCAACTGGAACGGCAAAGCCATCTTCGACCTCCTCGGCCGCTACAACCGTTTGTGCCAAAAGGCAGGCTCCGATGTGGAGCCGGTTAACGAACCTGTAGCCGTCATCGCGAAAGCTTCGAACAGGGGCTGATTTTGACGGAGGTGTGATTTCCTCCGCCAATTACTTCCGCCTTAGGTCCGCACGGATGTTTCAGGTTGAAACATTCCCAGGAGGTTTAATAAAAATGAAGCAGACTGACGGCGGGCAGGCGGTAAACGGTGAAGTAAAGACAGTTATGGCCGGGTTTTGTCATACAGCAAGGAGCATTGGATCGGCTGCCGCCGAGCGAAGTGCAACTGTGCATCTGGTGGCTGCAGCGGCATATCTGGGAGAAAACGTCGGTCCTACCATGACTAAACAAATCCTGTCGGCGGTGTTGGCGTCGATTGGATAGGCAATGAACTACCGCATTGAACGGCAATACCATTTGTAGCTTGTAGGATTGCCGCTCCTCGCAGTTGAGAGAGCGACATGACGATAATTCGTAAGCATGGCCCGAGACCGGTCCGCGAGGATCGGGCCTTCGTGTATGTGATGACGGCTGAGCACGGCGGGGTCAAGATCGGGATGTCGACCGATCCCACCCGCCGCTGCAAGGCCGTAAATCGCAACAAGGCCATCAAAGCGGTGGTGGTGTTCCAGCGGCACTTCGCAGACCATCAGGACGCTGAGCGGCTCACCCACATTGCCCTGGCCAAATGGCACCTGTCTGGCGAGTGGTATAGTTGCCCGGTTGAAACCGCGGTCGCGGCAGTTGAGGCACTGCCAACATGAGCCATGCCGCCACAAATTGGGCCATAACCCAGCGCGGGCTCAAACCTGCCACGCGCATCGTCCTCTGGCATCTCTGCGACCGCCACAACCCCGACCTTGGCTGCTTCCCGTCCCAAGACAAGCTCGCCTATGACTGCGAGATGTCGCGCTCTGCGCTCAATGAGCATCTCAAGATCCTGGAGCTGACCGGCCTAATCCGCCGGGAGCAGCATATCAACCCCCGCACCAAACAGCAGGAGAACACGCGCTATCGGTTCGCGTTCGAGGCCGATTTCGTCACGGCAGAAGATGTGGTGGAGCCGAGTCCGGAATCTGGACACGGGGCCGAGTCCGGAAAAGAGGGCGAGCCGTGTCCGGAAAATGCCTATAGCCGAGTCCGGAATCCGGACACTAACCCTGTAAGGGAACCAGTAAGAGAACCTCCAGGGCGCGCTGACGCGCCGGGCGGAGGGATTTCGATATGCTGTGGTCCTCATGGCCAGAGAAGATGCGACCGGACAGCCGGGAAGCGGCTGCGAAGACGTTCGCAAGCCTTGAAGCTGACGGCAAGGCGCTGGCGGTTGCGACGGCGGGGACCTATCGAACAACCATGATCCTTCGGAAGGAAAAGCCCATGATGATCCCCTTCCTGAAAAAGCAGCTCTTCCTCGAGTTCCATGGCGCGCCACCCATCGACAAGGACGGGGATTTCGTGATCACCCCCGAGCGGCCCGAGTGGGGCGCATGGCTGGGCTCGATCCGCCGCCACTATGGTGAGCCGGGCGTGCAAAGCACGATTAAGTGTCGTCGCATCCTACGGAAAACACGTTGGCCGAGTGATCTTTCGCTTGCCAATCGTGTAACCAATTTGGCAATATCTGGAACCGTAACGGATACTGCTTCGGCGGCTCGGGCATGATGAAGATGAAGCGCCTTTTTCTCGATACGCCCGCCGAGCTGGAGAAGCGGATCGACCGCTTTATCGAGCACATGCGGCATGCCGAGGACATCTTCTTCACCAAGAACAGGCGGGGCCTGCCCACGCCGCGCCACCTGCTCTGGATACTGTTTGGCGACGCCGTCGACACGGCCCGAAACATGCCCGACTTCGAACGCCGCATGGTCTCCAAGGTCGGATCGGCTATGCCCTCGTCGCGAGAGACCGAGCATCAGGCCTATGTGCGCGAGCTGTCGCGCATGGCCGACGGGATGCCACAGTACGACAACACCGAAGTTCGCATCGTGGTTCACCAGTCGGCCGCCGATCGCATGGTCGACATCATGGACCTTCTCCGCTTCGTGCGGGCAGGGCGGCAAGGGCAAGACGCGCAGCGCTACAAGCGGACGTTCCTGGCGCATGCCGGCGGCCACGGCGTCGAGTTCTGCACCCGCGTCTGGGACCGGCACCGCGTCGAGGTCATGTCGAGGCAGGCGTTGCACGACGTCAAGAGCCGCGTCCTGGGCCAGATCCTTGTCGGCATCGAGAAGGAGTTTGGCCTCGTCCGCACCAACCGGAGCTTCCGGCGCAAGACCGTTCGGGAGATCGACCAACTTCGGAGGGAACGCAAGCGCGAGGAGAAACGTCGCCGGCGTGAGGAGCAGGAAAACAATGCCGGTTGACATCGCGATGCCGCGCAATCTGGTCGATCGGCGCAAGAACTCCGGCCATGCCGCGGTCTGCGCCGTCGGGTTCGAGGCCGACCCGGGCGTCTTCCGGCTTGCGACGGCCGAGAACATCGAAGCGCATCTCCCTCAGCTCCAGCCCGGCCGGTGGGAGAGGCTACATTTCGCGCATGTCGTCTGGACGCCGGGGCTCGCTGCGGCGCGCACCATAGTGCTTGGTGCCGAGCGGACTCTCGCCAACTGCCATCTCGGCCAGCACTGGTACCGGGCAAGTCTCGACGTGCTTCACGGCGTGATCCTGGCCGAGGCCGCATCCCTTCGGTCTCCTATCTGGTCGCAGTCCGAGATGATGCACATGCTCATAGGTCAAGCCCTTCGCGCTGCCGACCGTTTTGCGGCGGGGATCATCTGATGTTCCCGACAGCCGACCAGATTGCCCTTGCCATCGTAATGGCCTGCCGGCCGCACCGAGAGGATCCGTTTGCGGTGTGCGCCGGCGAACTCGGCGTGCGCGCGCGTCATCTCGCCATGGAAGCCTTGATCATCGCCTTCCCTGACGCCCGTCGAGTTGGGCTCGGCAAATGTCTGGCCTACGGCACGCCGCGCTCGGCGCAGGGGCAGGTGATCGGCGCCAAGAAAAGCAAGTGGTGGAGCGACGACCACGTCGACGAGGTCGTCGGCGCCATCGTCGCCGAACAATACGGCGAACAAGCGCAATGACCTCCTTCCTTTCCCGTTTCATCCGCCGTTTTCGCGGCCGCGCAATCCCGCGCGTGTCGTGTCGCGGCATCTACCTGAGGATCAACTGAAATGGACACTCTACAAACCGCCGGCACCGAGCCGCTGGATGTCGACGAAGACTTCTCGGAAGCCGTCTCCCAGGAACTGGCCCGAGATCCCTCCCAGCCGAAACCCTCGGTTCGCAACATGATCGCCACCACCGGTATGTCGCTGAAACGGCACATCGACCGGCTGCGCACCAAGGAGACCGAACTTGAAGCGACCAAGGCCGCCGCGACGGTCGAGTACGAGCGCGTCATCGCCCAGGCGAAGCTGGTGCGGGACAATTGCTACCAGGAGACCGACGCCGATCTCCACCAGATCAGGACGACACTCGAGGTGCTCGATCCGGCGCGGGCCAAGCTGTCTGAAATGGCATAAGCCATGGAGGCGGTTGTCCCCTTCGACGATTCCGGACTCGCTCATGTCATCGAGCGAGCTCGGATGCTGTTCGACGACGGCGACGTCGCATCGGCACGCATGCTGGCCGCTGGCGCCTATGACCAGGCGAAGGCGGCAGGCAGCTACGCCACCCGCTTCCATGCCGGCGAGCATCTGATCCGGAAGGCACGCCGGCTCCAGGGTGACGCGCTGCTGATCGAAACGCGCGCGAAGATCACGATTGCCACCGAATGGACTGCCGCCCAGGAAAAAGGGGAGGCCTCGAAGGGCGGCAGGCCGAAAACCGTTCCAGACGGAAACGGTTTCACGGCAGCCGAAGCCGGGCTCACCCGAAAGGAAATCCACGACGCTCGCAAGCTGGCCGATGCCGAGCGGCGGGATCCTGGCATTGTCGAGCGGGTGATCGCCGGGCGCGTCGCGGAAGGACTCGAGCCGAGCCGGGCGAATCTGCGCGTGGCGATCGGCACCGACACCGCCAGCGCGGCCGAGCGCGGCAACAATCTCTACGAGACGTGCCCGGAAGCGGTGCACACGCTGCTGGCGCTGGAGACCTTCGGCCCTCGCATCAAGGAACCGGCATGCGGTCGCGGCGCGATCTCGCGCATGCTGGAAGCGGCCGGCTACGACGTCGCGCTTTCCGACCTCGTCGACTACGGCACCGCCGATCGCCATGGCGTCTTGCAGGACGTTCGGGATTTCCTCACCAGCGAGGCAGGCGACGATTGTGACGATATCGCCACCAACCCGCCCTACGGCGGCGTGCTCAACGGCTTTCGTCGCGCATGCGCTGCGCGTGCACCGGCCGCCGAAGATGGCGCTGTTGCTCAACCTGAATTTCCTCTGCGGCTTCGACGATCCCGACCGCAACTACGCCATGGACGATTGCAAGCCGGCGCGCATCCATGTCTTCACGCGGCGCCTGCCGATGATGCATCGCGACGGCTGGGACGGCAACGAAGCCTCGAGCCGCATGAACCTGGCCTGGTTCGTCTGGGAACAGAACCTCGTCGGCGACTATGCCGGGCCGACGGTCATCAATCGCGTCGACTGGAAAGACTACCAGCCGTGAACGTCCAACCCTTCTTGATCGGCGAGGGTTGGATCGAGGTGCTCGATGGCAACGACACCGCGCGCGACATCTTCCACCGCCACTATTCCCGCTATCGCTACGCCGACGGGCGGCAGCCTGCGTTGTTCGTCGGTCCGGGCGAAATGCTCGTCTTGCTCACGGCTGACGCCGGCGCGGTTTCGGCTTGGCGACGCGAGCGGCACCGCTTCGATAATCAGCAAGGCGTCAACTGCGCGATCTTCCGTCGAGAGACCGGTGGAGTCGCAAGCGAGCTGCTTGCCGCCGCAATGGCGATCGTTTGGCAGCGCTGGCCGGGCGAGCGGCTATTCACCTTTGTCGATCCCCGCGAGGTCGAGCCCACCTGGAGCGCAGGGCGACCCACATGGGGCCACTGCTTCTATCAAGCCGGCTGGCGCTACGCCGGCATCACGAAAAAGCGGCTGCACATTCTGGAGTGCCGGCCGGAGTGGGTGAGTTGATGCCTGCCCACCGCAGCTCGGCCGAAGCCGAGATCCGAGATGCCGCTGTGGCTCGCATCCGCCAGCGCCGCCCCGATGCCAGGATCACCCGCCGATGAAGCCGATCCCGAAATTTTCGAAAGGACTGCAGCATGAATCACTTCGCCGGCTTCACTGTCCCCGTCGCGGGAGGTCATTACGCCATGCTGCGCTTTGCCGAGGACGGGCAGGCTGAGCCGGTGCTCGAGGACGGCGGCAAGCCGCGTCTGTTCCCGACCGAGCTGGAGGCGCAGAAGGCGGTCACCGACCATTTGTTGGCCTACTTCAATGGCCGGTTAAGGCGCGACGGGGAAACTCTCTCCACGGCCCGCGACGCGGCCGAGCGCATTTTTCGCAAGGGCCGGATGATTCCGGTGGAGCACCGCTGATGACAGGATTTCGCGAAGGCTGGGCTCTCAAGTCGCCGACTGCCGTCACCACACACTACTTTCGCCGGCGCGGTCTCGGGCTCGCCGTCTCGCTCTGCGGATCCCAGGACGCGCCGGCCGGATGGCTCATCGAAAATTCGGGCGCCGGGCAATGCGAGCGGTGCGCCATACTGCGGGAGAAGGAACTCGCTAGATTGGACGCTGCGCCGCCAGAGGCGGCCGAGGACGAGCGCGGCGACCATCGGGCGTGTGATGGGAAGGCCGGCGACTGACGCGCGCTGGCGGAGCCTCTACACTCGACAAGAAAATGGGGCAGCGGAGACCAATCCGCTGCCCCTCCCTACCACAACCCGCCGGCCGGAGCCGGCGGCGCGGATTCCTACACCAGCATCGAGCGCGCATGTGCCTGGCGCAGCTGCGACTCCATCGAACGGATGGAGCGCGACGCCGCCGCCAGCGTGTCGGCCCACTTGTCGGCCTTGCTGGGGTCAACCGACTTCAAGGCGATGCACTCGCCGTCCTTGAAGCCGCCGGCGATCGCGGCGATGATGCGCTCGACCGTCTTCTCCATCCGGCTCACGGCGGCGATATCGTCTTTCGAGGGCTCCGGCCTATTCTCGTCGTCGAACATGCCGCCCTGCTCGATGCGGTCGCGGACCGCCTGCGCCGCTGCCCTGATGCTCGACCAGTCTTTCAGCTTGCCGCTGGAGAACAGCCTCACGATGTTGATCTGATCGGCCGTGGGGAGGTCGACCAGGTCGTTTGCGTGGCCGAGCGGGAAGGCGCCACTGTCGACCAGCTTCTGGATCGTCTCGTCGAGATTGAGGAGCGCCGTGCGGGCCTTGATGCGCGTCGGCTGGACGCCGATATCCTTCGCCAGCTGCTCGACTGTCCAGCCGCGGTCGATCATCGCCTGAAACGCGCGCGCTTCCTCCAGCGGCTTGATGTCGGCACGGGCGAGGTTTTCCACGATCGCCTGCAGCGCCATCTCATTGTCGTCGATCTTCACGACCTCGCAGAGAATGTCGGCCGCCTCGATCAGCTGGTGAGCGCGCCAGCGGCGCTCGCCACCGACGATCTCATAGACCGCCCGGCGGCTTGGCGAGGCCGAGGGCTCGACGTTGATGTCGGACGCTTGTAGCGCTTCGTCTGAGCTGTTCGCCGATCCAGTCGTCGTGCCGCCGCCATTGATCTCCGAGGAATTTGATTTCCTCCGGCGACCACCGGCACCGATGCCCGTTGTTGAGGAAGTCGTTGACTCTAACTCCGACTTGATCTGCCGCGCTTCGTTTGACGTGGAAGTAGGGAAGGCAACAATCGATGACGTGCTTGACCTCTCTCGCCGCCGCGACGGTCCAGAACCACTGCTCCCAGGTTTTCCCGTGAAAGACTCGGTGTGATGGAGCGACGGTGCCGACGCACCATGCGTCTCGCAACCATCGGCAGATCGTTGCGCCGTCGTTTGTGACTGACTGGCTGACGACGACACGGAACCGGTTGCCTTTGACGCTGATCGTTCCCTCTCCGTCGATGAAGCCGGCCGTGTAGGCGACGACTTCGATTGGAGGTCGAGCAAAGTGTTCCATTCTGCGATGTTCTCCGATGTGATTTCTTCGATTCGACCGTCGGTCAGGAAAACCGGGCGAACCGTGATGGCCTGGATAAGGCCGCGCTCGCGGATCGATTCAGCCAGCTCGCGAATCTTCACCGGGTCGAAATGCTTGCGCGGCTGGTCGGGATTCGGGATAACAAGGTTGAGGGGGATGCGCTTCTTCATGGTCGGGCTCCGTGGTAGGGAATTTCCTAGCAACATCAATAACTTAGCATGTAACCGATATGGTTACAAGTGGTTACCAAGAAAAGTTCCGATCAGCGGGCCCCCCGCTTGCGCGCGCGACCGCCAGAAACGAAGCCGTGCAAAATGGTAATCCTGCCTCGGCGTCTGATGATCAGGGAAGCGGATGGCTGGTATCAAAGTTTCCGACAACAGCGGTCAAGGGAGCGGCAGCGGTGCATCACTCAAGGTCCGCAGGTAGGCAATGAGGTCCGCCCGCTTGTTTCCCTCCTTCAAACCCGGGAAAGACATGTCCGTACCGGGCAACGTGAGCGAGGGATTCGAGATGAAGAGATTGAGCTCCTCAAAGGTCCATTTGCCGCCAGCGTCTTTCAGAGCCGCCGAATACTGGACATCGCTTTGGGATCCTTTCTCGCGCCCGACGATGCCCCACAGATTGACCTTTTTGGGCACCTTGACGCCCGGCGAAAGATGACAGGCGACGCAGGTGCTGTCGTATATCTCTTTGCCCGATTGAGCGTTTGCTGATGCAAGGAGTGCGGAAATCGGCGCGATGGCCGGTCTTGCGGCGCCATGATCGCGCAAGTACGCCGCGACGTCCTCGTGGCCTCCGACCTTGGCCAGATGTATCGGCGGACTTCCATTCGACGTCAGGGCGTTGACGTCTGCTCCGGCGCCGACAAGGTGGATAACGCACTCAAGGCAGCCATTTTCGGCAGCAACATGCAGCGGCGTCTGCGCTTTCGCCACCCGATTTGGATCGGCCCCGTTGTCTAGCAGCAGCTTGACGATGGCAGCATGCCCACCCTTATTGGCGGCGTAGAGTGGCGTTCTTTGCCAACTGACAGGCAGGTTGACGTCTGCCCCACGCTTGATCAGCAGCGCTGCCAACTCGACATTTCCACGTTCGGAGGCGATGTAGAGCGCCGTAACACCGTCGATTTCGTTGACATCTGCGCCTTTGTCCAAGGCGGAGGTCACGGCCGCGACGTCGCCATCCTTGACCAAATCCCCAAGCTGCTCGCTTGCGCGGGCAGGGCCAGGAGAGCGCACGAAACCCACAGCGTCCACATGCGTCCCGGCTTGATCATTGCACCCCTCTAGGCTGCTCGTATCTCACCCTGCAATTTAACCGAACGCAGAGAGTTAGTACACGCTAATATATGAAGAGGGGACGACGATCGGCTGGACGGTGGTGGTGTGTCGATGTTCATGCCAGCCACCCTCAGTCTATATTGCAGCGAACGAGCGCGGTCGCGTAGTCGATGCCGGTCTCTTCGGCATAGATCGCGGCCTGATCGCCGGGACGATTGGTGGCGGCCGCCGTCGTCGACGGCTCGGCTTTGGCGATGGCTTCGGCCACCATCGCATTGCTTTTCAGGCTCGGGTCTCGGATGACGCAGAGTTTGAGCGCCGCCAGGATGTCCCGCCGCGCCCGTTCGCGCGGGATCGCGGCGCGCAAACTGGCCAGGATGTCACCGACGCCCTTCTGCAGCGGATCACTCTCGAAGCCGGAAATGAACGACTCGGCCCGAGTCAGAGCGTCGACGGTGTCGCTGGCGTCGAACGGGAGCCTTTTGACGAGCTCGTCGCGGAGCGTGGCGGCGGACTCGAGCGTGAGTGTTTCACACGCCCGCGACCCGCCCTTCGGGCCGTAGAACGAAAGCACGACTTCGCCCTTGCCTCGCGCGGCGCTGTTCAGCGATTCCATCGTGCCCTTGGCGGCGATGCTGATGTAAATCGTGTCCATCACATTTCCCCTTCGATCTTGTCGGCCAAGGGCGAAATAACCTCGTCCCAGATCGCATTGCAGATTTCGTTGTCGGCGTGGTCGGACACGACATCGTAGCCCGAATTGCCATAGATCAGCTGGAACCAGCCGAGCTTGTCGCCGGTCGGGCTCCGCAGATGAATTCCGTCCTCGTCGTTCGAGAACAGCGCCAGCATGATCGCCGCCTTGTCGTCGGACCGCCTCACCACCCAATCCTCGCTGTCGTAGACGGAAATCAGGTAGCCCCGGTCGAGGCAGGCCTTCACCAGCGTGCGGGCGATGCGGCGCTCGGCGCGGATGCGGTCAGCGGTCTCACGCGAACGGCGCGCCAACGCCTGCTCGATCGCTTCGTCGAAGCCGGTCTTCGGCTCGCCCATCTCGGCATCTTCGGCCAGCCGGGCGGACAGCGCCTGGTTGCCCGAGGCGGTGAGAGCATTGCAGATCGCCAGCATTTCAGCCGGCGTAACGTTGATGGTCATGGTCATTCTCCGTGGTAGGGGTGGATCCCGAGGAAGGCGCGGGGATCAACCCCACGCCAGTCCCCAGCGTTTGGCGCACACCGGCCCGTAGCCGACGTCGATGGAGCGGTGGTCGGTCAGCTCGGTCGCGCAGAAACAGCAGTTGCCGGTGCGCTTGCCGTGCGCCGCGCCGGCCTTCGAGGGGTTCTCGGCCAGAGCGGCGAGAGCGGCCGCCAGACCGTCAGGACCGGGCGACCGGCGCGAGCGGGTGAACTCGCCCTTGCGGTCGATGCGGCCGTACCAGTCGCGGCTCTCGAAGGATCCCGGCGACGATACGTTGATCTGGCCGACGTGAGCGGAGCGCTCACCCGACAGAGCGAGGACGACGGTCTCGCCGTTGACGTCGAAGCGAATCTTCGGATGCTTGAGCTTGTTGGCGATCGCCGTGTCGAACAGCGCAATCAGGCCATCCATCGAGCCGACCTTGGCCTTCGGCGCCGCGGGCTCGCCGGCTTGTGCGCGCTGGGTCAAGGTCGCCACCCAGGGCCACTGCCGCTCCGAGAGACTCGAGCGGCTGTCATACTGGTGCAGGAGGGATGCGGCGAACTCCGCGTCGCGGCCGTGCAGCTTCGGGGCTGACTGGCGCACAGCTTCGATTTCGAGGTTCATGTCTGGTCTCCGTGGTAGGGATTTCCCGGATCGGTGCGGCTCCGGCGGTTATGCTAGGCCTGGCCCGTCCCCGGTTCGATTTCACTCGGCCGGTCAGTTTGACGAGAAGTCACCAATCGCCGGCCCGTTGCTGAAAGGGGAGTTCCGGCGAAGGCTGCAGCGGTGAAAGGAAACGGCTTTCTGCTGCACCGATCTGAATTTCTAAGTTACTTCAATAACTTAGCTTGTAACCAAATCGGTTACAAGTGGGTGCAGGCAAAAAGAACGACATGACTTCGGTGGTGGTCAGTTCACCGGCTTGAACCGGGATTCCAGGACGGCGCCGGAAATCGAGCGCTGGTCGTCGCCGCATTGCACGAGTGCCTGGTCGACGTGTTCCGGATTGACGCCGATCACCTTCCAGACGCGGCCCTGCTGGTCGGGCGCTTCGGCGCCGAGGTAGGGCGCGACCTGGAGGGGCTGCGGCGGCTGACGCAGGCGGTATTGCGTCGGCAGCTTGGGATGGTGCCAACCGCAGCCCTCGGCCTCCAGGCCATGTTCGACCACTTCGAGCCGAAGCTTTTCTTTCAGCCAGACCGAGATGTAGGCGCGATGGCAATACTGGTTGTCGGTCGGGGCCTCATAGCAGAGCAGGGCGACGTCCCTGCCGCCCGAGAGGTCTTCCATCTTGGCCACGATCCGGCCAGGATGGAGCCTATCCAGGCCTTCGAAGTAGAGCTGCTTATACTCGCGCTCGCTGGCGGTCTTGAACCATTCGCCTGGGGCGAGTTCGGGCATTTTGCGGTAGCCCGCCGGATATCCTCGCGGCGTGCCCCTCGACACCCCGATCTTCTGGATTTCGGGCGGCAGCTTGCTGAACCAGGAGCTGGTGAAAATGCGCATCTTCGTCTCTTTCGGTGGTAGGGCTTTGGACAGGTCCAAATGTAAATCCGGTGAACTTCTCAAGCAACCAAAATGACACTGTATGTTACCATTTTGGTACGTTGCCTCACCCGTACATCTGCATTAGGTATGGGTTCTCTCCAGCGCCTTCGGGCGCTGTCCTGTGGTAGGGATGGAGAGGAGGGCCGATCAGGGGCAACCCGGTCGGCCTTTGATATTTCCGGCGTGGCTGCGGCGCCTCGAAGCGCACTTCGGGATAATTGACCCACGCCGTCACCGTCTCGAAACTGATGGCGCGCGGCAAGCTCTTGACGTCGTCGAGCAGCGTTCGTCCTGCCAGGATCCCATTGCCCGCGAACTCGGCGCCCGAGCGGAAAAACTGGAAGGTCCTTCGCCATGGTCCGGTTGAGAGCCAGAGGTCCAGGCCCGGCGCCAACTCCACGCGGTCGAGGCTGTCGCTCTCAAGAAGTTCGCAGAAGAGCTGGTGCCCCAGAGGGCGCGGCGTCTGGTAGTCGATGGCGCGCCGGAGTGTCGAATCGATCAGGATGAAGCGCATTGCAGTTCTCGTGCCTCGAGGCGTTGGTTGATGGTGGGGAGCGTCTCGCTGGCGAACAATTCGAGCCACCACTTGATCAGCTCGGCCTGGTAGCGGTCGTCGGCCGCACGATGGCGGGGCTCGCGTAGCTGTCGCTCGATCCAGTCAAGCCGGTCGCGAAGATCCGGCCGGTAGAGCAGATTGCGGAATGCATCTGCGAGCCGCATGTCCAGGGCGTAATCCCCGGTGCAGCCGAGGGGCGACCAGTCGCTGTACCAGGACGACCACATGTCCAGGGCCTGGCTGATGGTGGGGAGCCGGCGCCGCCGCTCCTCCTCGTCTTCTGGTAACGGGCGAAACACTTTTGGGCTCCGTGGTAGGGATAATGATCCTATGATGTAACCAATTTGGTTACAATATGGCCAAGCTAAAAGTAATTTCTGCGGCCGTCCTTCCATAGCTTGACCGTGACGGTGTTCACGTAGGTCCCGACCTCGGCGAAGGAGCCGTGCGGCAGATCGCGGAACTGGCCGTTCAGCTTTTGGATCAAGCCCCGGAAGGCGATGGCCTTGCGCGTCTCGCGAAACTCGGTGCCGGCCGACATGATTGCAGCGAGGCACCCGCCGTCTTCCAGGAAGTCGAGGGCGTGCACCACATGGTCGATGTCGCGCTCCATGTCGAACGGCGGGTTCATGATGATGCGATCGTATTTTCCCGTCACTGAGGGGCGGAGCGCAAGGAAGTCGGTCGCGTAGACCTTGCGATAGAGGCGCTGCGCTTCGAGCGCGGCCGACAGCGCAGGCTGCAGCTCGACGCAATCGACGATATTGTCGAAGCGATACTCGGCGCGCCATCTCTCGCGCTTCACCGGGTCGTCGTAGCCGTAGTGACCGGAGAAGTCGTTTAGGCTGGTGATGCAACGTCGCGCGAGGTTGCCGATGCCGGCGCTGGGTTCGAGGATCCGAAGGCGCGGCGCATCGCTGGCCTGCATGATCGGAATGCCCTTCAAGAGCTCGTCGGCCGCCTCGTCCGGCGTCGGGAAAAAGCCGAAGTTCTTCGCCGGCGTGGTCTTGCGGTTCCGGAACAGATCGTCCTGCTCGCGCGTCTGGCCGTCGCCGATCACCTCGCCATAGTATTCGGCGAGCATCTTGTTGACCCTTTCCACCAGGTCGTCACGCGTGAACCAGAGATGCGCATTGCCGTTCTTGTAGGCGACGATCCTGAAATACTCGCCGTGATGTTCGGACTGCTGTGGCTGGAAGCCCCTGCGCTCGGCGCGCACCACGTTCTCGATGCTGTTGTAGGACGGCTTCTTGCCGTCGAGGACGGAGAAGGTGCGTTCGATATCGCGCACGGTGTCCCACGTGCCGCCCCACGAAACATGGCCATGGTCGCGGTCGAAGGCATAAGTCAGGATCATGCGGCTGCCGACCTTGAAGCCGTCGTGAGACCGGAACCGGCGGTCCAGCTTGGAGAAGGCCGTCGCTATGCCGCGCCGGAAGATCATCTCGGACTCGCCGGCCCACTTCTCGATGGTGGCGTACACATTGTCGACCGTGACGGGAGGAATCCCCATGATCTCGTCGAGGTTGACCAGCTCCTTGCCGTCACCGCGGTCATAGCGCTCCGGCACCCACTTCAACGTGTCGCGCAACTCGTCCTTCGCCTGTTTGTCCATCAGGACTTCGAGATCCGTCATCTTGACCAGATAGTGCCAGCACGAGATGTCGATGAGGCGGATGGCGGTACGCTTCCACTGCTCGGCGTCGGGCAAATCGACGGCCTCGAGAAAGGCCTTCACCTCGCCGTTGTCGCGGTCGCTGTACCTGGAGCAAGCATGCTCGCCAGCGGCTGCTTTCCAGAGCGCCGCCGCCTTCTTCAATTCCCGATCAGCCTGCTCGATCGAGGCGAATGCGCCATGATAGGCGGCCACGGCTGCATCGCGATAGGCGACGATCTGCTCGATCGTGTTGCGAGGGATCAGCGCGTTCATGGCTTCGCCTCGACCGGCTTGGCGCTCACGGCGCCGTGCATCTTCTGGAACGTGAAGACGTCCTTGCGCTCGATGACGATCTCGCAGCGCTTGCTGCCGTCGGGCAGCGTGAACTCGTATTCAACTGGCTTGGTCATTGGTCTGGTCTCCGTGGTAGGGATTGGTGGGCGACGGGACCTCTCCCGCCGCCCTATCGAAGGGATTTTCTGCCTCTATCGGTGCATCGCGCCTCCTGCTCCCGTTGCATCAAACTCGGCCTCTTCCTCCTCGGCCGCGAACTGGTCGGCCCGCTGCTCCCTGCAGGAGGGGCAGCGGCAGCTTTCGCTGCCGTCGAAGGGGAAAGGGGTTAGGCAGTCGTCGCAGTAGGGCATGGTCGACTCGTCTCTGTGGTAGGGAAAACCGGTGTAACCACAACAGGTTAGCGTGTAACCAAATTGGTTACAATGCGGCCACGGACAAAAGATCGTGTTCGCCCAGGTGCAGTTGTTGGGAGGTTAGAGGTGTCGACAGGTGCGCCGACTGCGCTTAGCGCAATAGAAGCCACGACCAGTATGCCCTCGATCGCCATCCGCCCGAGAACTAAGGATCGATCAATCGGGCTCGGCTTTTGATGCGGCGATGGATAAGATCGACCATGCGCCCAAGCTCATCAATGAGCAGATAAAGGAACTGGCGCGGCGCAAGCGGGACGAGGGGAAGGACTAACCTCAATGAAATGCGCCGCCGAACCGTCCGTTGCATTGCTGATCTTCGCTCTGGTCGGATGCGGCGCAGTGGATGGCGTACAATCGTTCGAGATGCGTCGAGACGCCGACGGCGCGCGAGCTTCATGCGGGCTAACAACTGCCCCAGCATCTTTAAGCAATGATAAAATCGACCCTGATGTAGCCCGCTGCGTAAATGCATGTAAGCAGCTTGGGTTTGTTGTCGAGAGCGCTTTCCCTCCCGCTCTGATCAACAAACAGGTTGATGCGTCTGGTGATAGCTCGCCCGCAGATGTCCAATCTATAAAAACTAGGAGCGCCCTGCTGTCCGGGACGTGCTTGTACCGTATACATGCGTGAGCCCTAGCCCCAATCCCCCTCAAGGCTGGGGCTTTTCCATTCGGAATAGCGGCCGTGAACGCGAAAGAATCCGCGACAGGCCGGCACACTGTGACAGGGTTGCCTCCAGGCAACCAATTTCGTAGCAAGTCGAGATCGAAAGAACTGGGATCGGACAAATGGAAGATTACGACAACCAGAAGGGCGCCAAGCCCGAAGACGTGCGCCACGCTTTGAAAGGGTGGACATTTTTCCTCGTGATAACGACAGCCATCTTTGGCGCGGCCTACGCTCTGATAGAGATGTAAGATGATCTCCCCGGCAGACGGATTGCCGGAGAAGATTGGAACGGCGGTTGGTGCAGTCGTCATCATCGCCGGTGCTTAGGGGATTTATCTAGCCCTTGCGGCCTAGCATCAGGCGCGGATCTAAATATCTTGTCCCTCAAAATGCGAAGGCGAGTTGGCCGGTCTTCTCGACGCAGCTGGGGATGCCGATCGGCGCGAGGCCCGGCAGCGCATGGATGAAACCGCCCGGCTGGTAGGCGGGATCGTTGCGGCGCTCCTCACGGAGACGGCTGTCGTCTGCGTCGTGCCGCTTGTTCCCCTGCCAATGGGCGAGGCCGAATGGCGGGTTGTGGAGCTTGCACTTTGCCGCCACCTTGCCGTGATGATCGATGAGCAGGTTGTGCTCCATCGATATCGTCAGCATCTCGTCGACAGTCATTGCCTCTTCGACGAACCAGCGTTCGCGGGAGAGCCCGCCGCCGGTGAAGGATCGGTAGCCGGTCTCGCTGAAAAACGGCTGATCGAGGTCGATCACGCGACCGTCGAGGCCGACGCCGCCGAAGACGCCCGGGTAGCGCACGTCGGTGCGGCAACTGTGAATGGTCAGCATGAACCGCCCGGGCTGGCCGTGCATCGGGATTTCGCCATCGGGCGCGGCCAGTTGTTTGCCGAGCCAGGACGACGCCGAGTTCCAGCAGTTGAAGCGGGAGCGGAAACGGCCGGAACCGTCCGCGCGCTCCTCCCGGCCGCCGTATTCCTCAATCCGGTAGAGCGTCTCGACACATGCCTCGATCACTAGCTCGTAGGGAAGGCGGCCGGGCTTGTCGCAGGCCATCATCGCGGCGTGGTAGTGGTGGAGGGCTTCCCGAGCGATTCCGACCAGATATTCGTCGGACCCGTCGCGCAGCATGGCGACATTCTCGTCGATCTCCTGACCGCGTTTCTCGGCCTCGATCTGCCAAGCGTGCTTCTTGGCTGGTGCTTTCGCCTTGGCGGTCTTAGCCATTGCCGTACCTCGGAAGTTCTGCGAGCGACGAGAGGGGCGGCAACCCCATGCGCTCGCGAGATCGGTTGATGATGGGGAGAGGGTCGAAACCCTTGACGCCCGGACCTCGGTAGACCCATGGCGGGTTCTCCGGGTCGAGCCGGCCGACGTCGTAGCTGTGGAGCATCTCGGCGAAATATTCCGGCGTGCCCGGGTAGGGAGCGCTATTCCAGAGTGCCCGCAGGATTTTCCGGATGTTGTCGCCGTAGGCGAAAAGCCGGCTCCTTGCACGACGCCAGTTCGCGGCGCGGCGGCCGCGAGTATTCTGCTCCCAGATCACCGCTTGCTCGGCGCGCTGCGCCATAACGGTGTCGGCGTCTGGCTGCTCCTCTGCGATCATCTCGGAAAAGAGCGGCAGTTTCTCTCGCTCAAGGCGCTGCTTTCGGGCCAAGGCGAGCCGCTTTCGCCTCGTGTCTTCGAACGGGCCATATCGGCGTGTCCGGAAGTGGCGCATCAGAGCAACCTCCCCTCGGCCACCTGCCAGACGCCCTCGCCTAGCGGTTCGAACGGGCCGCGCTGTAGGGTCTGGCGGACCTTCGCCTTCCAGTTCGGATTGCGTTCGGACTTCGGATTCTCGGCCAAGGCGCGGTAGAGATCGTCGAGCCGCACGGCCGCGCCGGCGCGCTGCATCACCTTCAACACCTCGTCGACCCACGAGCCGACGGAGGCAAAGCCGAAGATCAGCGAGCGCAGGCGCAGCGGCACGAAAGCGCCGGGAATGCCGCTGGCCGCAAGGCGGTCAGCATCGTCGGCGCCATAGGCGCAGAACACCGACGGCGCGCCGGCGTTGGCCTTCGCTCGAGTCCCAGCCGCATTATGGAAATGAAGCCGTCCCTCCATGAAGAGGAGCGCGTCGGCCGCACGCCACACGAACTCATGGAACACCTGCGTTTCGGTGCGGGCGAAGATCAGCGCGATTCCATGGGCGTGCTCGGCCATACGGCCCATCCAGCGGCCGATCACGTTGTTCGAGTATGGCGGGTTGAGCCACACGCGACCGTGCCAGGGCCGGGCTAGACCGTTGTCGGCGATGGTGTAGTGCTGGCGCGCCATGTCCCACGGCCGATCGAGGGGAGCGCAGGGATCGAGGTCAAAACTCTCGGCGCCACCGAGCGCGGCCAGGAGGGCGGGAGGGGTCAGCCAGACGTCGGTGCCGGCCGCCGCGGACTGATGGCTACCGATGGGCATGGCGCGCCTCCTCGGTCAGCCTGCGCAGCACGTCGCCGACGCTGCTGATGGGACTCTCCAGCCGGGCCTCGTCGAGCTCGGCCAGATCGATCTTGGTTTCGTTCCCGTCTTCATCGATCATCGTGAAGACGCTTGCGGTGGAGTGCGGCTTGCGCAGGATATCCCACGCCCAGCGTGCGGCCGCTTCGGGATCGCCTTCGCCCTCGTAGTCGATCTCCCATGTGACTAGATAGCGGGCCATCAGCGCTGCTCCCGCTTGAGCATGTCGCGCGCCGCTCCGCGCGCCATGGGTCCGTCGCCGAAAGCGCCGTCTGCGATCTCTTGCAATTCAGCAGTGCGCGGGTCAGGTCCGTCGCAGGCGTCTTCCTCCTCTTCGTCCACGTCCTCGCGGGTGAGCTGGTCGAACGTCCACTCGTCGCCCTCCTCGTCGAGGAAGACGATCTTGCCGTTGCGCTTGGCGGTCTGGATATCGTTCCAGAAGATTTCGGTGCCGCCGGCGTATTCCGGCTCGCCCGTCTCCGGGTCGATGTCGCTGATGTGAGCGCGGCCGGTCAGCCGCTCCAATGTTCCGGTGATCGGGCTTCCGGTAGGGGATAAGTAGTTGGCCATGGTCTCTGGTCTCCGTGGTAGGGGATTGTTGCCAAAATGGTTGCGAAACGCGCTTGACAAAAAGCCAGGGGGGCAGGCAGAAATCGCGCAGCCTGATGTTGCTTCGCGATTCGGCCAATCCCCGAAAATCAGTTGGTGTCGAAGCCACTCGGCGAGGGCTCAATTCCGGCCTCTTTCGCCACGAAGCCCACGACGTCGAGCACGTCGTCAGAGCTTAATTTCTTCGATGGTTTCGGCGAAGCGCCGCTTGAAATAGGTCTGGTGCTCCGCACCGGCGTAGCGGGCCAAGCCGATGGCAGCGGCGAAGGTGATCGCTTCCAGGCGAGCGCCGCCGAAGCCGGACTTCTGATGAAGGCTGGCTGCGAGATCGTTGAGGGTCATTGGTCGGTAATCGGTGGTAGGGAAAGTAACCGTTCTGGTCGCAAGTAACTTCATTTGGTTACACCTTCGATGCAAGTGAAAAAGCGAGGCCCTCGGCGTTATGTTTCAAGGCGTTGTGCCGAAGGAATGCATCGCGCAAATCCTTCGCGTGTCTGAGGTCGACAAGTGGGGCCGGGTCTATAACTGCTGCTCCGGAACGTTCCGGTTCGAGCAGATCACGCTCGCCACTTTCCCCGGCGTTGAGATGCACTCCAACGACGTCAGCCTCTACTCGTCAGCCATCGCCGGTTACCTGCTGGGCAAGCCGATAGACTATGAGTTTCACGGCGCGCTCGACTTCGTGAACGAGTTCGACTTTCGGGAGCCCGATCAGCGCCTCGCCGCGCTGGCCGTCGGCTTCAATCTCGGCCGCTTCGCTGGCGGCAAGGCGAACGCCTACAAGACCAGCCATCGCGAGCACCTGGTTGCGAACTTCGGCAGCTATGTCGAGCGCACCCTGGAGAAGGTCCGCAAGCTTCCGGGCATGATCCCGATCAAGAGCTACTCGCCGCGCGACTGGATCCTGCATCTCGAGGAGGCCATCGACCGCAAGGCCGCGATCTTCTCCTACCCGCCGTTCTACAAGGGCGGCTACGAAAAGATGTTCGAGTTCCTGGCCGAGAACATCAAATGGGAAGCTCCCCGATATGAGCTGTTCGACCCCAAGGCGCTGCGCGGTCTCATCGAGCGCGTGCGGCAGGCGGGCGTCCCCTATTGCATCCTCTCGGACCAGATTTACGACGATCTGAAACCGGAGTTGGAATTCGTCTCCGGCCGGGGCCACCCGCACTACTGCTACGTGTCGACCGGCAAGTCGTCCTACCTGCAGCTCGTGCCGCGGTCGGCCCCGTTCCGCTACAAGCCGATCGACCTCGACAAGATCAAGCCGGAATCGGTCGTGACGATTGGCCGGGCCGACGCTGCCCAGATGACGTTCCTCAAGGACGTCTACCTCAAGAAGGGCATTACCCACACGCCCGGCATGGTGAACTACCTGGTGCGCGTCGACGACATGCTGGTCGGCGGCCTGATCTACAACCTCGACAAATTCGCGAAGCGGTCGATTTACCTGCTGTCCGACTTCGCCATCTCGCGCGAGGGCAGGCTGTCAAAGCTCGCCACCAGGCTCGCCTGCAACGGCGAGCTGCTGCGCGACATGGGCAAGCGCTTCATCGACCGTTTCGACAAGGTGCAAACCTCGGCGTTCTCGGACCATCCGGTCTCGATGAAATATCGCGGCATCTTCGAGCAGACCAAGCGCGAAGAGATCGACGGGCCGGAAGGCAAGTTCCGCCTGCATTACGTCGGCGCCCGCATCGACGAGACGCCGCAACAAGCGTTCGAGTGGTGGTATGGCAAGCACTTCAAGCGTTGACTGGAAGGTCCTCGATATCGAGGCGCGCCAGGTTGATCCGAACACGCTTCGCCGCCGCGAGAAGAACGCGCACTACATGGCACCGGCCATGTTCAAGCGCCTTGTCGAGAACGTCAAAATCGATGGCCGCCTCACCACCACGGTCCTGGCATGCGAGAACAAGGACGGCTCTCTCGAGATCTTGTCCGGACATCATCGCACGGCCGCGGCGATCGAGGCCGGCTTGCCGATGGTCGACGCGCTCGTGATCACCACCCCGTTGAGCGAAAAGCGCAAGGTGGCGATCCAGCTCAGCCACAACTCGATCAACGGCGAGGATGACCAGTCGCTGCTGGCCCAGCTCTACGCCTCGCTCGACATCGATGCGAAGAAGTTCTCCGGGCTCGATGACAGCGTGCTCGCCGGCGACAAGGGACCAGGTGCTACCGCGCTCGGCGGGGCGAACATCAAATACGACGAGCTGCTTTTCTCCTTCCTGCCGGAAGACCGCGTGCGTTTCGAGGTCGAGCTGGAGGCACTCGCCAAAAGGGCCAAGCGCTTCCGCATCCATGCCGCGCCGCAGTCGAAGTTCGACGAGTTCTTCGACACCATCGTGCGCACCAAGAGCCAGCTCAACATCGTCAATTCGGGCATCGCCCTCTCGGTCATGGCGCGCCTTGCCGGCGAGCGGCTGGATCAACTCGAAGCGGAAGCGGAGGACAAATCCGATGCGGCATGAACTGCCCAGCTTGCGCGGCTCGTTTCCCAAGCCCGAAGCGCCCATCGCCGGCCCGCCATTCGGCACCCCGTTTATCGTGGTGCTCGCCATCCTGTCGTTCACCTTCGCCGTGTGCCTCGCACGCGTTCTCCTTCCGTGATCCAGGTGCATTCGTGTGTGTGTAACGTAGTGCCGGTGGTTAGTGTGGCCGCAGCGTCAAGCATTATGGGTCAGTTTGCATTTCGGCGCATGTTTGCAGACCTTATGCCCAGCAACGCTTTGCGGCCCGATTTGACCAGCACAATCGCATTCGGTTCGGCTCGCGGCATGATGTCCATGGGTTGTGGGATGGGTGGCAAAAAAATGAGCCATCCCGAACATTCCGAACACTCGCACGCGCGAGTCGTCCGGTGATCAAGACCACGACCAGCGTGACGACATCGAAGCCGAAGGCCAAGGCCAAGGCTGAAACGGCCACAGCGAAGCCGAAAGCCGAGCCGAAAAAAAAGCCGGCGCGCGGCAAGAAGAAGCCGGCCAGCAAGGCATCGCCTCCTGTGGCGCCGAAGCCTGCTCCCAAGCCTGAGCCGGCACCACAGCCGAAGCCGGCGGAAGGCAACCGGGGCGGGGCATCGCCGAAACTGACCGAGCGCGACGTGCCGCGCGTGATCGCGATGCTGCGCCAGTGCGGCGGCATCAAGACGGTCGCGGCGGAGAAGCTGAACGTCGGCCGCACCACGCTCTACGCCTTCCTGAACGAGCATCCCGAAATCCAGGAGGCCGATTCCGAGATCGCCGACGAGTTG
This sequence comes from Mesorhizobium sp. M1A.F.Ca.IN.022.06.1.1, assembly GCF_003952605.1. Lineage (NCBI taxonomy): Bacteria > Pseudomonadati > Pseudomonadota > Alphaproteobacteria > Hyphomicrobiales > Phyllobacteriaceae > Mesorhizobium > Mesorhizobium sp. M1A.F.Ca.IN.022.06.1.1. The sequence continues at coordinate 4,696,112 of NZ_CP034455.1, forward strand.
CTCGACGTTGCCGAGGGGCAGGTGGTGATCGCGCTTCGCTCTGGCGATTTGCAGACCGTGCGCTGGTACCTGGAGCTCAAAGGCAAGGACCGGGGCTATGTGCGCCGCGTCGAGCAGACCGGCAAGAATGGCGGCCCGGTCGAGACGCAAGCACGGGCGAACCCGAAAGACTACACCGACGAGGAGTTGGACGTCCTGATTGCGGCAGCGCAACGACGGAAGGCCGCCGAAGCGCAAGGGTGAATTGAATGGCGCAGAAGTCTGCCGCCGCCCGCGCGCCGCTCATTGCCCCCGACCTCGAAGACCTGCTGATCGAGCGAGACCGGCGCAAGGCCAAGGGATCGTTCGCCGAGTTCGTCAAGATGGCGTGGCTCGAACTCGAGCCGGAGACGCCGCTGGTCTGGAACTGGCACATGCAGGTGGTTTGCGACCATCTGCAAGCGCTGGTCGAGGGCAAGTTTCTCGAGCTGGGCCTGCGCAATCGCCTCGTCATCAACGTGCCGCCCGGCACATCGAAATCGCTTCTCGTCTCGGTGCTGTTGCAGGCATGGGAATGGGGACCGGCCGGCCGCCCGGGCATGCGGTATCTGTCGACGGCCTACAACGACGGCCCGGTCAATCGCGACACCCGCAAATGCCGCGATCTGATCCTGTCGCGCTGGTACCAGGACCGCTGGCCCGAGGTTTATCTCAGCCGCAGGGCCGAGACCTCGTTTGCCAACAACAGCACCGGCACCCGCGAGGGCGTGGCGTTCGGCTCGCTCACCGCGCAGCGTGGCGATCGCCTGATCATCGACGATCCGCACTCGACCGAGACGGCGGAATCGGCGACCGAGCGCACCGCCACGACCCGCAAGTTTCGCGAGGGCGCGCAAAACCGCCTGAACGACCAGAAGCGCAGCGTGATCATCGTCATCATGCAGCGCCTGCATGAGGCCGACGTCACGGGCGTCATCCTCGACGGCAAGATGGATTACGTCCATCTGTGCCTGCCGATGCAGTTCGAGCCCGACCGCTGCTGCTACACCCCGGTCAAGGTTTCCAGTTCCGTCGGCGAGCCTATCCTGGCGCGCTATGACGCGAGCAAGCAGCACTGGTACGGCGAGAACGACAATCTGCCGGACGAGCGCCGCGCCGAGATCGAGGCGATCAAGCTCCAGCTCGTCTGGCGGCAGGATCCTCGCACCGTCGACGGCGAGATACTCGACCCGGTCCGCTTCCCACCCGATGAGCTGAAACAGCTCTACAACGACATGACGTCGTATGCCGTCGCGGGCCAGTATCAGCAGCGGCCAGCGCCGCGCGCCGGCGGCATGTTCCAGCGTGCCTGGTTTGAGGGTCGCATCGTCAGGGCGGCGCCGAAGGGCACGATCTGGGTCCGCCATTGGGACTTGGCCGGCACGCGCGGCGGCACTGGCGCGCGCACCGCCGGCGTCAAGCTCGGCCGCGATCCCGAGGGCCGCTACTATGTCGGCCATGTCGTGACGCTGCGCGAGGAAGGCAAGTCGGTCCGCAAGACGATCGAGACGCAGGCCGCGCTCGACGGCAAGACGGTCCACATCAGCCTGCCGCAAGATCCTGGGCAGGCCGGCAAGGCGCAGGTGCAGGATTTCGTCGCGCAGCTCGCCGGCTACAAGGTGCATGCCGAGGGCGAGACCGGCGACAAGGTCACGCGCGCCGAGCCGTTCGCCGCGCAATGCGAGCACGGCAACGTCTACATCGTCGAAGGTGAGTGGAACACGCTCTACCTCGACGAACTCTGCCTGTTCCCAGCCTCCAAGCTGATGGACCAGGTCGACGCATCTTCCGGAGCCTTTACGAGGCTGCTTAACATCAAGGGGGCCATGGTGATCAGCGACGACGTCCTTCGGCGCGCTGCCCAGCCTGGGCCGCGATGATCAAGAAACTTTGGGGCGCATTGCGCCGTCGTTGGACACGCGGGCCAGTCGCCGACGTCCCTGCGTCGGCACCGCCGGCAGCAATTCCTCCTGGAGCGCGTCCTCCCACGCGCATCTCGGATGCGATGCTGTCGGCGATCCGCGCGCAAGCGGCCGCACCGAAACAGCCGGTGCCGGTCTTCACCTTGCCCAAGCACCCGGATGGCGTGCTCCCGTCGGGCAACACCGGGCTTGCCATGGACAGCGCCGTCGGCGCGGTTCAAAGCTGGGCCAACGGCTTCGCGCTGAGCGGCTACTTCTCGGAGGGGATCACCTTCCTCGGCTACGCCTATCTCTCGGAGCTGGCGCAGCGCCCGGAATACCGGGTGATCTCCGAGACGATCGCCACCGAGATGACGCGCAAATGGATCCGCTTCACCTCGAACGACGGCGAGGACAAGGCCGACAAGATCGCGGAGCTGGAGGCCGAGTTCAAGCGCCTGAACGTGCGCGACATCTTCTGCCGCGCCGCCGAGCAGGATGGCTTCTTCGGCCGCGGTCACATCTACATCGACACCGGCGATACCGACGATGCCGACGAGCTGCAAAAGCCGATCGGCGACGGCTGGGACAAGCTCAGCGTCACCAAGTTCTCCAAGAAGCCGATCAAGGCGCTGCGCACCGTCGAGGCGGTCTGGTGCTATCCGACCAATTACAACTCGAGCGATCCGCTCAAGGACAATTGGTATCGGCCCGACAGCTGGTATGTGCAGGCCAAGATCGTCCACACCACGCGGCTGATCACCTTGATCGGGCGCGAGGTGCCCGACCTGTTGAAGCCGACCTATTCATTCGGCGGCCTGTCGCTGTCGCAGATGTGCAAGCCCTATGTCGACAACTGGCTGGAGACGCGCCAGTCGGTGAACGACATCATCTCGATGTTCAGCGTTTTCCTGCTGGCCACCAATCTCGGCGAGACGCTGCAAGCCGATGGCGATCAGCTCTTCCGGCGCGCCGAACTTTTCAATTTGGTCAGGTCCAATCGCGGCCTGATGATGATCGACAAGGATAGCGAGGACTTCAAGAACGTCGCGGCTCCGCTCTCCGGGCTCGACGTGCTCCAGGCGCAGGCGCAGGAGCACATGGCGTCGGTGAGCCACATTCCGCTGGTCAAGCTGCTCGGCGTCCAGCCGGCCGGTTTGAACGCCTCCTCCGAGGGCGAAATCCAGGTCTTCTACGACTACGTCCACTCCTTCCAGGAGCACCTGTTTCGCCAGCCGATACATCGCCTGCTTGGCCTGGTGATGACATCGCTCTGGGGCGAGCCCGATCCCGGCATCGACTTCGAGTTCGAAAAGCTCGAAGAGACCAATGAGAAGGAAGCGGCCGAGGTCGAAAAGACCAAGGCGGAGCGCGACGTAATCCTGATCGACGCCGGCGTGATTTCGCCTGAGGAATCGCGCCAGCGCGTTGCCGGCGATCCGGACTCGGACTTCTCCTCGATCGATGTCGAGGACATGCCCGACCTGCTCGAAGAGGAGGACGACGGCCTTGTGGTCAAGGGCAGCTCCGAGGAACGAGACGAGGCGGCTTGACGAGGCCCGCGAAATCCGACTCCGGCTGGTCGAGCTGGTGGGCATGAGCACGCCGGGCGAGATCGACCCTGACAAGTTCTTCCAAACCATTCTCGTGTTGGAACGGTTTGTTTGGGACGCGGGTGTTGCCAAGCCCGAGGAGCCGGCAGATAGTGCGGCTCCCGTCACTGACAACGCCGGCACCGCTTGATCACGCTCCACCTCTGGGAACTCCTCAAAGCACAGACGCCCGACGATCGCGAGATCGCCGAGACGCTGAGGGATCGTGATGTCCAGCCTGCAAAGTCGTCGGACGGCCAAGCGCAACGAAAAGGTGCTTCGCCCCGTCCGACCCAACGTCGGGATTGAGACGGCCTACAGGGGCCGCCTGACGCGCTTGATCGACGCCATGAGCGACAGCGTGGTCTACTGGCTGAAAGCCTCCTACCGGGCCAATACGCCCCGCATAGCGCAGGATGAAACGCCGGCGGAAGCGCTGCGCCGATCGATCCGCAAGCTTGCCGCGCAGTGGACCAAGCGCTTCGACGTCGCCGCGGTGAAGCTCGGCGACTATTTCGCGCTCTCGGTCGAGAAACGGTCGAGCGCCGCCTTGCGCAAGATCCTGCGCGACGGCGGCATCTCGGTCGAATTCAAGATGACGGCGGCGATGCGCGACGTCGTGGACGCGACGATCCACGCCAATGTGGCGCTGATCAGGTCGATCCCCTCGCAGTATTTCGACCAGGTCGAAGGCGCGGTGGTGCGGTCGGTGCAGACCGGCCGCGACCTTGCCGGCCTGGTGCAGGATCTCGAGCGCTATTCCGGCATCACCCGGCGCCGGGCCGCCTTCATCGCGCTTGACCAGAACAACAAGGCGACAGCGGCCTTCAACACGGCGCGCCAGCTCGAACTCGGTATCGATGAGGCTGAGTGGCACCATAGCGGCGGCGGCAAGGAACCTCGCCCCACGCATGTCCAGGCCGGCCGCGAAAAGGTCCGTTACAAGATTTCGACGGGCTGGTACGACCCGGCCGTCAAGCGCTTCATACGGCCGGGCGAGGAGCCCGGATGCCGCTGTGTCGCCAAGCCGATCATCAAGGGCTTTTCATGACCGAGGGGCGGGCGGTCACTGCGCTTTGTTTTCCTGCGCGACAAGGGCAAGGGTGCCGTCGAAAATCGAGTTGGTCGGATGGGCGTCGCACCAGTTCCGGAGCCACAGATCGACGGCAGCATTATCGAGCTCGATGCTGGGCTTCCCGGGGGCGCGCATCATGTTAACGGCGCTGAGATAGCCGAGCACCCAATTCATGAAGTTCGCGCTCTCGTCGAAAAACTTCCTGCCATCGGCCATTCTGAGAATGGCCTTGCCTGGATGGTTATCTCCCTCTGCAGCCACAAAGGCACCGCATGTCTTGAGGCCGTAGCTGTAGATAAACGCGTTGGCATTTTCTGCACGGCACGGCGCCGTCGCTAGACCGAGAACGAGAGCTGACACAATACAGCGAAACATCGAATTTCCTTCCTAAGCGGCGTGCAGCGTCGGGATTGCATCGATCTCGGCGCGGAGAGCCTTCTCGGCCTGCTCCAGATCATAGTTGCGCTGGAGGTTGAGCCAAAGCACCGGGCCGTTGCCGACCAGCTTTCCAATGCGGAGAGCCATCGCCACCGTGACGGGCTGCTTTTCGTCCAGGATGTCGTAGAGCGTGCGACGCGAAATGCCGAGCAGCTTCGCGATCTCGGTCTTCGACACATTGAGCGACGGAATGACGTCTTCGCGCAGAAGCTCGCCGGGATGCATCGCGGGCAGGCCGCGCTTGATGGGTGTCGTGTTCATCAGTGGTAATCCTCTAATTCGACTTCGGTTGCGTCTTCGCCGTCCCATGCAACGTGATGCGGTAATTGCCTGTGACGCGGACCGAATAGCGGCCCTTGTCGCGGCCCGAGAGGCCGTGGAAGTGATAGCCGGGAAGGTCCATGTCCTGCGGCCGCGCCGCCGCTTCCAAGGCCCGCAGGATGCGAGCGACACGCTTGTCGTCCTGAACGCTGAGACCGCGTGCTTTGCCGGTTTCGAAGAAGCGTTGCAGGGCTTTGTTTCGGAACGTCTTGATCATGCTTAGAGTGTAAGGCGCTACCTTACATAAGTCAACCAAAGTGTGAGGTCAAGCCTTACATTTAAGGAGCGATTTTCGATGCCTGCGAAGTCTGAGGCCCAGCGCCGCGCCATGTACGCAGCGGCCGAGGGTCGAGGCGTGCTCGGCATCCCGAAGGCGGTCGGCGAAGAGTTCGTCGGCAAGGACAGCGCGGGGCAGGCGGCCTCGCTGATGCTGGTCGCGCCCGATGGCGATGTCCTGGTGCTCCGGCGCTCGTCGACCGATACCAGCTGGCCCGGCCATTGGTGCTGGCCCGGTGGCAAGTCGGATGAAGGCGAAGACGCCGAGACGACGGCGGCGCGCGAGACCACCGAGGAGATCGGCACGCTGCCGTCTGGCGCGCGCCAGCTCATCGATACGCGCGGCACCCCGAATGGCTGGGTGCATCACACCTTTGCTCAGGCCGTCGAGACGAAATTCGCGCCGGTGCTGACCGACGAACATTCCGGCTATGCCTGGGCTCCCCTGCGCTCGCTGCCCGAGCCGCTGCATCCGGGCCTGCGCGACATGCTGGGCGAGCGGCTTGGCATAGCGGCCGACATGTCGCCTGAGGCATGGGACTCGCTGCGCTCCAACTTCGTGAAGTGGACGAGGGGCGAAGACATCGTGATCGAGGGCGCTTGCCCGATTTGCGGCGGCACCGGCGAACTCGCTGGACCTGGGATCGTGTGCGACGAATGCCGCGGCACGGACGCGGTGGCACAGGCCAACGACGCGCTCGCCATGGATCGCAATAGCGTGCGCTCGTTCGACCAGGACGGCCATCTGCGCGTCGAGATGACGCCGATCTCAAAGGCCAACATCTGCCCCTACTATGGCCGCGAAATCCCGGACTTCGAGGCGCTGGCGCTCGATCCCGAGCGCATCTATCGCCTGTACCGCGATGCGGACGAGCTCGCGAAAGCCGCCCCGACCTTCGTCGGCAAGCCGCTCTTGCTCAAGCACATCCCGGTCAGCGCCAAGGAGCACCCGCGCGAAGCCGTGGTCGGCGCGCTCGGCGATGCCGTCGAGTTCCATGCCCCCTATCTCATGGCGCCGCTCAGCATCTGGGATGGCGCTGCAATCGCGCTGATCGAATCCGATCGGCAGAAAGAACTTTCGAGCAGCTATCGCTACCGGGCCGACATGACGCCCGGCACGCTGGCTGGAGAATCCTACGACGGCGTGATGCGGGACATTTCCGCCAATCACGTCGCCTTGGTCGAGGAAGGCCGCGCCGGGCCTGATGTTGTAGTCGGCGACAGCAAAATGGAGATCATCACGATGAAGAAAGCAGCACTGCTGTCGCGCATGGCGTCCGTCGCCCACGGCGCGATCCTTGCCCACGTCATGCCTAAGCTCGCCGCCGATCAGAAGATCGATGTCAGCGCGGCTCTCGCGGGCGTTACCGCCGAAAACTTCAAGGCCAAGCGCCCCGCTATCCTCAAGGCAGTCGGTAAGGCCGCCGAGGGCAAGCTCGCCACCGACGCCAAGCTCGACGGTCTCGAGGGGGTTCTCGTCGCGCTCGACGAGGTGGAGGTCCAGGAAGCCATGGACGAAGACGACGAGGAGGAGGACGACAAGAAGAAGAAAGCCGAGGACTCCGAAGAGGAGGAGGACGAGGACGAGAAGAAGAAAAAGGCCGAAGACGGCGACGAGGACGATGACGACAAGGTCGACAAGAAGGCCATGGACGCGGCAATCGCCGCGGCTGTGGTGCAGGCCAAGACCGAGGTCCGCGCCGAGATGCTCAAATCGGCCGCCGAAGTGCGCGCCGCCGAGGAGGCCGTTCGTCCCTACATCGGCAAGCTCGCCATGGCCCATGATAGCTCGGATGCCGTCTATCGCACCGCGCTCACCTCACTCGGCGTCAACATCGATGGTGTCCATCCCTCGGCACTGCCGGCCATTCTCAAGGCCCAGCCGCTACCTAGCGTCGGCGCACCGAAGAAGCCGGCCGTCGCCCTGGACGCTGCCGGGGTGAACTCGTTCTACGAGCTTTTCCCAGCCGCCAAGACCCACATCGTCAAGTCGCTCTAAGGCGAGCGGCTTTCCCTTCCAAGCCCGTCGAGCCGGCCAGCAAGCCGGCTCTTTTCATTTAGGAGATCGCCCATGTCTGGGTTCCAGACGCAGGTTGCCTACAATCCCGCCCCCGCTGTCGAGGGCGATTTCGCTTCCACCAATCCCGCTCTACAGTCCTTGCCGCCGCTGGCGCGCTGGTCTGCGGCGCGCTAGGTGCTGTCATCGGCCGCTTCGCCTGGCTGAGTTATGTCCAAGCCGACAGCGACAATGCGCCGGCCGTGGTCAACACCTTCGGCACCGGCCCGGTCGCAGGCTTCGTCCATCGCGAGCAGCAGGGCCTGATCGAGCAATACCTGCAGGAATCGACGATGCTGGTCCCGGCCGGCTTTCCCATCACCGTCTTCGATGGAGGCGATTTCTGGGTGAAGAACGCCGGCGCGACGCCTGCCCTGGTCGGCCAGAAGGTCTACGCCAACTATGCCGATGGCACGGCGACCGCTGCTCCGTCCGGCTCGCCGAATGGCGCGACCACTTCGGCCGGCTCCATCGCAGCCGGGACCAGCGGCTTCCTGGGCTCCATCGTCGGCAATGTGCTGACGGTCACGACGGTCAACTCGGGCACGATCTGCCCCGGCACCACGATCTCGGGCACCGACGTCGTCTCCGGCACCAAGATCATACAGCAACTCACTGGTACCCCGGGCGGTGTGGGCACGTATGCGGTCAACATCCCCGACCAGGACGTCGACCCCGGTACAGAGATTTCCGGCACCTATGGCGTGTTCACGGCGGGCGGCACGATCGTTGGCGTCTTCGGCGTCGGCGACACGCTGACCGGCGCTGGCATCACCGCCGTCACCACTATTACCCAGCAGCTCACTGGCCCAGCCGGTGGCGCTGGCACCTATGCGGTCGATGTCAACACCATAGTCAACGCGGCTGCGCTCACCGCGGCCACCAATGTTGAAACTAAGTGGACCGTGCGTTCCTTCGCGCAGCCCGGCGAGCTGATGAAGATCAGCTCTTGGCCTCAGGGCTAAACCCGCCGTCAATCTCGAAACCATGCGCCGCAAGTCGGCGATCTGTGAGGATAACCACCATGAAATTTCACGACTTCGATCAGGCCGCTGCGGCGTGGACTCAGCATCGCTCGATGTTCGAGCAGGCCGGTATCTACCTTCCCGATGCACGCGCCTACATCGTCGAGGCGTTCCGCACCAATCATCTCGCGATGGATGCACAGCCTCAGCTAGCGACAGCACCGAACGCCGGCATTCCGGCGTTCCTCACCACGCTTGTGGATCCTGAGGTCTACCGCATCCTTTTCGCCCCAACCAAAGCTGCCGAAATCTTCGGCGAAATTCGAAAGGGCACTTGGATCGACCAGACGGCGATGTTCCCCGTCGTTGAGCAGACCGGCGAAGTGTCGAGCTATGGCGACTACAACGACAACGGCAGAGCCGGCGCCAACATGAATTGGCCGCAGCGCCAGTCCTATCTGTTCCAGACGATTTCCGAGTATGGCGAGCTGGAAATCGAGCGCGCCGGCCTTGGCCGCGTCAATTGGGTTGGCGAGGTGGATGGCGCCGGCGTCACGGTGCTCGCACGATTCCTCAACACGACCTACTTCAAGGGCGTGCAGGGCTTGCAGAACTATGGCCTTCTCAACGATCCGAACCTGGCGGCTCCGATCACCCCGGCGCCGAAGGCTTACGGCGGCGTGAAATGGATCAACAACGGCCAGATCGTCGCCACCGCGAATGAGATCTATTCCGACCTCCAATCACTGTGGCTGCAGCTCGTTACCCAGACAGCCGGCCTGGTCGACCAGAACACCAAGATGACACTGGCCATGTCGCCGGAATCGCAGCTTGCCATGACCGCGACCAACTCGTTCAACGTCAATGTTGAGGACCTGCTCAAGAAAAACTTCCCGAACCTTCGCGTCGTCTCGGCGGTGCAATATAGGGCGGAGACAGCGATCAACCCGACGGGCATCTCAGCCGGCAACGTGGTTCAGTTCATTGCCGACGGCATCGATGGTCAGCAGACCGGCTATTGTGCGTTTAACGAAAAGCTCCGCGCTCATCCAATCGTGCGCGCGCTCTCCTCGTGGAAAAAGAAAATGTCCAGCGGCACCTGGGGCGCGATCATCCGGCAGCCGACGGGCATTTCCCAGATGGTGGGCGTTTAGATGGCGTAGAGATAGTATTGCGCGCCCCAATACGAGCCGCATTCATCCACTGGTTTGGGGCTGGGACGAAGTAGGCTTGCGCCTAAGGCGTTCCAGACAGGCGACCGCTGCACGGCTTCAAGGATTGCAGGAACACTACAGCGTCATACGGCAACAACATACGCGCTTGTGCCGCAAGTCTGCTCACCAGTTCTTGTTGGCGGGCAATGATTTGCTCGCCTTCACGGTCTCTGCCATCTCGACTGGTGTTCCCGTCGGCATAGCACCTATCGGCGCTTGATCTCCGCACCGTGGGCGATCAAACCTGCCTCGTCCGTGGTTCCAGCCTGAAAGCGCCGAGCAGAATTGAAGCTAACCATTCCCTCTCAGCAGCATGCGCGTTAACCGCGAGAACCTTTTTCAAGACGCGTTCAATCATGGCCATATCATCTGGTCCGATGTTTCCTTGGGATCAAAGCCGCTGCCGGCTCCGCAGCTTGTCCTGCCTGCTTGCCGGCTGCCGCGGGGTTTTGCCTGCGCTGTGCTGGCTTGAGGCTCGGCTGCTGCAGCGGCGCAAGGCCGTTTACGGACAGCGAGTGGCCAATGTCTCATCCAAAATGAATGAGGCTTGAAGCATCATGATATTTGTATTATCCATTGATACCGCAGACTCAGACAAAGGTTCTGGCCGATGATCACTGCTGCGCAGATGCGCGCCGCGAGGGCGTTGGCCGGTATCGACCAGCGAACTCTTGCCGAGCGCGCCGGAGTTTCGCTTCCGACGATACAGCGCATGGAGGCGAGCGAGGGTGTCGTGCGAGGCGTTGTCGACACGTTGATGAAGGTCATCCAGGCCCTTGACGAGGTTGGCGTGGAACTGATCGGCGAGAACCAGACCAGCGAGCGCGGCGGCAGGGGCGTACGCCTCAAGGCCACCGTGGCGCAGAACCCGCAAGGCTGAGCCGCAACCGCATCCGCCCCGGAAACCCTTGCCGGTTTCGGGCAGCGCAATGCGGGGTCGCAACAGTTATCGCGACGGCGACCGCCGACATGCAGCCGACGATCCCGCCGCCCTTTGGAGCGGAATATGGTCATGGATCAGGCTCGGCCTGCAATTCACCATCAAGCACGGCCGACATTCGCCGAGCTGTTCACACCAAAGCTGGTGACGGTGCTGCGCGAGGGCTACCACCTCAAGCAGCTGAGGGCGGATGTGATCGCCGGCCTGACAGTCGCCATCGTGGCGCTGCCGCTGTCGATGGCGATCGCGATCGCCTCGCATGTGGAGCCCGAGCGCGGACTGTTTACGGCGATCATCGGCGGTTCCATCGTCGGCGCGCTTGGCGGCAGCAGGTTCCAGATCGGCGGGCCGGCCGGCGCCTTCATCGTGGTCGTGGCCTCCGCTGTCGATCAGCACGGCGTTGACGGACTGATCCTGGCAATGCTCATGGCCGGCGCCTTCCTGCTCGCGGCCGGTTATCTGAGGCTCGGCGCCTATGTGAAATTCATTCCCTATCCGGTGACCGTTGGTTTCACCGCGGGCATTGCCGTGATCATTCTGTCCAGCCAGTTGCATGACCTGTTCGGCCTCACTCTGCCGGGGAAGGAGCCCGGCGACCTGTTGCCCAGGCTTATCGCACTTGGCAGGGCGGCCGGAACGGTAAATCCAGCGGCCATTGCCGTCGCCACGCTGACGATAGGGATCATCGTGGGCATGAAGCGCTGGCGGCCTTCATGGCCCGGCCTCCTGGTCGCGGTGGCGGCGGCCTCGCTCGCCACGACGCTTCTCGGCCTTCCCGTCGAAACGATCGGCACTCAGTTCGGCGGCATTCCGCGGATCTTGCCCGACCCGACTCTGCCGGCCTTCGACGCGCATAAGCTCGTCTCCGCAATACCCGACGCAATTTCCTTTGCCCTGCTCGGAGCAATCGAATCGCTGCTGTCGGCCGTGGTCGCGGACGGCATGACCGGCCGACGGCACCGCTCCAACTGCGAACTGGTGGCGCAGGGCATCGCCAATATCGGCTCGGCGCTGTTCGGCGGGATCTGCGTGACCGGACTGATCGCGCGCACGGCGACCAACATCCGCGCCGGCGCGCATGGACCGTTGTCGGGGATATTCCATTCCGCCTTTCTGCTGCTGTTCATGGTGGTGGCTGCCCCGCTTGCCAGCTACATCCCGCTGGCGGCGCTCGCCGGGGTGCTGGCCACCGTGGCCTGGAACATGGTGGAGAAGCCCGCCTTCTTGGCGCTGATCCGATCGTCCTGGGGCGATGCCCTGGTGCTGCTGGTAACCTTCGGACTTGTCATCTTCCGCGACCTCACCACCGGCATCGTGATCGGTTTTGCGCTGGGCGCCTTGCTGTTCATCGGTAGGATGGCACGTTCGGTCGAGGTAGAAGCGCATGTCCCGCCGGTGACGGACGACCGCGCCGATGATGAGAACGGCGGCCGCCTCGCCTACGATCTTGGCTCAGCCACGGATCCCGACACCGTCATCTATCGCATATCCGGTGCTTTCTTCTTCGGCGCGGCGGCAACGGTCGCCACGGTGCTCGACCGCATCGCGGACCAGAGCAAGAACTTCATACTCGACTGCTCGGCAGTGCCTTTTCTCGATTCGACCGCGGCAAACGTGATTGAAAGCACCGTGCACAAGGCAGGGCGGGCCGGAGGACGCTTCATCATCGCGGGCGCCTCGTCGCAGGTGAGGCGCACACTGATAAGCCATGGCGTCAAGCGGCCGCTGGTGACCTATGCCGCCTCGATCCGTGACGCGCGGGCGCAGCTGGACGAAAAAGCGGAGACGCGGCTCGGCTAGCTTCGGATTGGCGCGCGCGGCGATCAGGCAGCAGGGGACGGAAGGCTTTGGCGTATGAGTTCGGGGCTCTGACTAAACGGGACTGAGGTGGGTAGCGAGCAGTCGAGCCGTCCCGACTCTTCTATGCCCGAGGCACAAACAGCGCCCGATTATCACCCAGACCGAACTCTCCGGCAATCGGCGATTGGATTCGGCGAGGGGCACCATCATCTTCGCGGATGCTCTGAGCAAAACGGCCGCCCACGGCTGTGAGCTGCGTTCGATTCCCAGCATCCGCTCCACTGACGCCATCGGCGACGGCCACCGTTTTTCCACCAACCGGAGTAAATCAATGTCCACGACTGTCACTGTTGCCTGCAAGCTTCCGCATGGCCTCGTTCTGCGCCTTCACGAGATGGTCGAGCAGAACGAACCGACCGCCGGCGGCAGCTTTCGGAAGGTGAAACGCGCCCAGGTCATCGGCGAGCCCGTTGTCCTGAAAGGCTACCTGCGCCGCTTCGACCGCCGCAAGGAGCCCGCCCCGATGGCCCAGGACAGCGACTACGCCCTGACCTATGGCGTCGATGCTGATTTCTTCAAGAAGTGGCTCGAGCAGAACAAGGACCTCGACGCGGTCAGGAACAACCTCGTCTGGGCCCATACCGAGACTGACATGGTCGAGGGCTTCATCAAGGAGCATGAGGCGCAGAAGTCGGGACTCGAGCCGATCGATCCCCACAACCTGCCGCGTGGCATCCAGGCCTACAAGGCGGATGCCGCGGCCTGACACGCAACCCCCAGGGAGGTTCGCCGTGGGCGTTATCGTCGAGTTCAGCTTCGCGAACTTCATCGCGATCTACCCTCAGTTCGCAACGCTCAGCCAGCCGCAGGTTTTGCAGGGCGCGCTCCCGGTTGCGACGCTCTACTGCCGCAATGACGGCGGCGGCCCCGTCACCAAGACCGAGACGCAGACCACGCTCCTCAACCTCATGGTCGCCCACATCTGCCAGCTCATGTACGGCGCCAACGGTCAGGCGCCGGCCGGGATCGTGGGACGCGTCTCGAATGCTGCCGAGGGCAGCGTGTCGGTGCAGGCCGACTTCCCCGTTACGCCTAACAACGCCTGGTTCATGCAAACCGCGTTCGGCGCGGCCTATTGGCAGGCCACTGCCGCCTACCGGACCATGCGCTACATGCCCGGACCGCGACGCGCCTACAACCCCTGGCCTAATCGCTAGCGGGTTGCGTGGGTGTGTCGGTTGGGAGCTGTTCATTCATCAACGTGGATATCGCCGTGATGATCTGCGGCATGAAGAACGGTTTGGTGATCATGATGCTGTTCGGAACGCCTTCGGCGCCCCACTGGCTGGCGCTATCGCCGCTGACATAAACAACCGGGATCGTGGAATTAACCTGACGTACATGGCGAGCGACCTCCCAACCGGAGGGACCGGGGCCAAGACGTACGTCAGAAACTAGCGCTTTGAATGCGTCCGGCGCTTCGTCAAATGCCGCGATAGCGGCAGATGCGCTGCCAACGCCGACCACCTCGAAGCCCGCTTCCTCCAGCCCTGTTTCAAGATCGAGCAAGATCATTGTCTCGTCTTCAACGACCAGAACAGCGCCGTTGCTCATGTGAGGCGTCCCCGAGGTCACCGCTAACCCGCAACGAGTGCTTTAGTTCCAGCGATATAAGTGAAAGGACCATTCTCATGGACATTCTTGCTCAGTTGTTGCGCGAGTTCCGCGTCTTCCGCAAGCATGCGGAAGATCGCATCCAGACCCTTGAGCGCAGCCTGCGCCTCGCTTCCCCGGCACCGCTTGTGGATGCGCCGGAGACGCCCGCCACCTCCACGGCGGCCGCAGATGGTGCGGCAGGGGCGACCGGCGCGACGGGCGCGACTGGCGCGACCGAGACAATCGGTGCCACTGGTGCCACTGGCGCCACCGGCGCGGCCGTCGACAGCGGAGCGACCGGCGCCGCGGCCGACGTCGCCGCAACTGGTGCCACCGGAGCTACCGGCCCCGCCGATTCCGCGGTTGACGCGAAGGCCAAGGCAAAGGCGAAAACCGCCGATCAGCCCGGCGACCAGAGCGCACCCAGCGCGTAAAGCGATGGTGAAGCTCTCCGGCGGCGACAAGCTCGCCGCGAAGCTGGCCGAGATCGCGAAGAACCTCCAGAATGCCGTTTCGGTCGACGTCGGCTTCCTGGAGGGCGCGACCTATCCCGACGGCACTTCCGTCCCGCTGGTTGCGGCGCTGAATGAATTTGGCACCCGCGACACGCCACCCCGCCCGTTCTTCCGGGGCATGATCGACGACAAGAGCCCCGAATGGCCCGACGCCGTGGGCAATCTCCTGGTCGCGAACGGCTACGACGCCGAAAAGACGCTGGGCCAGACGGGCGAGGCCATCAAGGGCCAGTTGCAGGCGGCGATCACCGCCTATGACGGCCCGCCGCTGCAGCCCGCCACCATCGCCCGCAAGGGCAACGACAAGCAGCTCGTCGACACCGGCCACATGCTGGCGTCGGTCGACTATGCCGTCAAGAAATCCTGAACCCGGAGACCACTACGATGAGGGCCATCCTTTTCTCGAGCAACCTCGGCGACATTCCTGCCGACCTGGCATTCAAGAACAATTTCTCGGCCGTGACCGATCCGGCCGCCACCGACGACTCGAGCGAGGGTTATCAGGTCGGCTCGGCCTGGGTGAACACCGCGACCGACACTGCCTTTGTCTGCGTCGACGCGACCCCTGGCGCTGCCATCTGGACCGCCACGGCGCAGGTCGGCAGCACGCAGGGCGATCCGGCGGCGCACACCGTCTCCGGCACGCTCACGCCCGCCGATTTGCTCGCCCGCATCATCACCATCGACCAGGGTGGCGGCGCGGCCTCCCTGCAGCAGCTCCCGACCGGTGCCGCCCTCCAAGCGGCGCTGCCGGCCGACTTCCCGTTCAACGACTCCTTCGATGTCTCGGTGATCAACACCTCCATCGTCGATGCCGAGGATGCGACCATCACCACCAACGACGGCATGACGCTGATCGGGTCGATGGACTTCCCGGCGCACAGCAGCCCCACGATCCCGTCGAGCGGCATCTTGCGTTTCCGCAACACGGGCGCCGGCACCTTCACGGTCTACCGCGTCGGCTGATCGACCATGAACCTGCACGGGATCGTCTCGGCGGCGATCGGGACGGTGAACCCGTTCGTGACCGCCAGGCTGAAACGGTCCAGCGGCTACACCACGGCGGCCGACGGCACGCGCACCCCGAGCTTTGTCGACGTGCCCAGCGTCTCTCTGCAGGCGCAGTCGCTTACCTACAACGATCTGCAGCTGCTCGACGGGCTCAACATTCAGGGCGTGCGCCGCGCCGTCTACCTCAACGGTTCGGCCCTCGGCGTGGTGCGAGAGCTGCAAGTCGGCGGCGATCTCTTTGTCTTCCCCGCCGGCACTTTCCCGGAAGGCGACACCTGGCTCGTAGCACTCGTGCTCGAGTCGTGGCCCGACTGGTGCAAGTGCGCCGTGACCCTGCAAATGGATGGAGCCTGATATGGCGAACGGAACCTTCATGGTGCCATGCCCCGCCGGCCAGTGGACTAAGGTCGCCGACGGGGCCAACTATTCATCGGCTCTGTTGCAGGTGACAAGCATAGGCGGCGTGCTGGCAGCGATCGCCGACAGCCAGCCTGCGGAGGGTGCCTCGAACGGCGTCCTGCTCTCCCAGAGCTTCGTTCCGTTCCCGCTCGCCGCCGGCGACCAGGTCTGGTGCCAGCCGGTCGGCGCCAGCGAGGCCACGGTGCGCGGGATCGGCACCAGCGTCTGATGAGCGGCCCGGTCCCCAGCCAGTCTGGCATCCAGACGGTCCTGCGCAGCTTTCTGCTGCAAATCCTGCCCGCCGGCGTCGAGGTGATATCGGCGCAGGACAACCGCGTCCCGGAGCCGGCTGGCGATTTCGTCACCATGACGGTGAGCCGCCGCGGTCGCCTCTCGACCAACGTCGACACCTATCAGGACTGCGCCTTTGAGGCCTCCATCGCCGATGCGGTGATGACAGTCACTCAGGTCTCCTTCGGCGCGCTCCTGGTAGGGGCGAGCGTCTTCGGAACGCCGGTGACAGCAGGCACGGTGATCAGCGAGCAGACCGGCGGTATGCCGAGCGGCGTCGGAACCTATACCATCACGCCGGCGCAGACCGTGCCAGCGCAGATCCTGTCGAGCGGTGCCGAGACCATCGTGCAACCCACCGACGTCGTCATCCAGCTTGACGTGCACAGCGCGTCCGATGGCAGCGCGTCCGACATGGCGCAGACGATCGCCACCCTGATCCGCGATGAGCGGGCGACTCGGTATTTCGCGGATGCCGGCATGGATGGCGCGCCGCTCTATGCTGACGATCCCAAGCAGGTCCCGTTCTTCAACGGCGAGCAGCAATACGAGACCCGCTACGTCGTCGACGTGCACCTGCAGGCCAACCAGGCAATTGGCCTGCCACAGCAATTCGCCGACCAAGCCGTGATCGACGTCGCCAACGTCGAAACGACTTTCCCGGCCTGACCCTCAAACAGAAAGGACCTGGTCCATGACGACCATCCCGGCCTCGCAGCTTGTGAACGTCGTTCCGAACGTTCTCAACGCGGGCGGCAACGCGCTCGTGATGAACGGCC
The DNA here is from genome assembly GCF_003952605.1 of Mesorhizobium sp. M1A.F.Ca.IN.022.06.1.1. Lineage (NCBI taxonomy): Bacteria > Pseudomonadati > Pseudomonadota > Alphaproteobacteria > Hyphomicrobiales > Phyllobacteriaceae > Mesorhizobium > Mesorhizobium sp. M1A.F.Ca.IN.022.06.1.1. Next base: position 4,713,359 of record NZ_CP034455.1, read on the forward strand.
TCGTGCTGACCCAAAACACCCGCGTCCCGATTGGGCAGGTGCTGTCGATCCCGAACGACGGCGTGTCGGTCTCGAACTTCTTCGGCGCATCGGCCGAGGAGACCGAGATCGCGGCCGTCTATTTCAACGGCTTCAACAACTCGACGCAGAAGCCCGCGACCATCCTCTTCACGCAGTATCCCTCGGTCGCGGTCGCGGCCTATCTGAGGGGCGGCAAGGCCAATCAGCTTTCGCTGGCGCAGCTCCAGGCTTTGAGCGGCACGCTCTCGGTTGATATCGACAGCTATGTGCGCACCGCGAACGCGATCGACCTTTCGAGCGCGAACAGCTTCTCGGCCGCCGCGGCGCTGATCCAGACCGACCTGAATGCCAGCTTGCCGCAAGCCGCGTCCGTGACTGGCGCGATCGCCGCCACGACCGCCGCGGTGACTGCGTCCATCGCCGGCAGCGTCATGTACGTGAACGGCGTCACGTCGGGCACGCTGGTCGCCGGCGCGGCCCTTTCCGGCTCTGGCGTTTCGGCCGGAACGCAGATCACGACCCAGCTGTCGGGCACGCCGGGCGGCATTGGCGAGTATGCGGTCTCGATCGAGCAGGTGGTGCCGAGCGAGGCGATCACGGCGACCTACGGCACGCTCACGGTCAGCGCCGTCGCATCCGGCACCCTAGCAGTCGGCCAGACGCTGGCCGGGGTCGGTGTCACAGCCGGCACGCACATCACGCAGCTTGGCACCGGCGAGGGCCTGACCGGCACATACTTCGTCGACCAGACCCAGACGGTGGCGAGCGAGACCATCACGGCTGCCGCCACGCCGCTGGAGGTCTCCTACGACTCGGTCGCCGGCGGCTTCGTCATCACCTCTGGCGTTGCCGGCGCGGCCTCTTCCGCTGCCTTCGCCACCGGTTCGGTCTCGGACGGTCTCTTCCTGACGCAGGCTACCGGCGCGACCCTCTCTCAGGGCGCCGATGGAACGACGCCTGCCGCTTTCATGGCCGGGATCACCCAGATCACCCAGAATTGGGCGACCTTCATGACGATCTTTGATCCCGATGGCGGTTCGGACAACGCGCAGAAGCTGGCCTTCGCCGAATGGGTCAACAACACCAACAAGCGCTTTGCCTATATCGCATGGGACACGGACATCACGCCGACCGAGGGGAACGATGCGACGTCCAGCTTCGGCAACATCGTCAAGAGCGCCAATCTCGACGGCACCTGCGCGATCTACCAGCCTGCCGGTGGCATGACGACGCCCGAGCAGATCGCCGCCTTCATCTGCGGCGCGGCAGCCTCGATCGACTTCCAGCAGACCAACGGCCGCATCACATTCGCATTCCGGGGGCAGGATGGCCTGGTGGCTGGCGTCACCACGGCGACGGTGGCGAGCAACCTGATCGCCAACGGCTATAACTTCTACGGCGCCTACGCGACGGCAGCGCAGCAGTTCCTGGAGTTCCAGAACGGCACGGTGTCGGGCGAGTTCGAATGGCTGGACAGCTACGTCAATCAGATTTGGCTGAACAACCAGCTCCAGCTTGCCCTCATGGAGCTGCTCCAGAACATCAACTCGGTGCCGTACAACGCGGCTGGCTATGAGCTGATCAAGGCGGCATGCCTCGACCCGATCAACCAGGCGCTCAACTTCGGTGCCATCCGCGCCGGCGTGACGCTGTCGGCGCTCCAGATCGCGCAGATCAACTCGGCGGCCGGCCTCAAGGCGAGCGACACCCTCCAGCTGCAAGGCTGGTATCTCCAGGTCAAGGACGCAACTCCGCAGGTGCGCCAGGCCCGCCAGAGCCCGCCGATCAACTTCTGGTACATGGACGGCGAGTCCGTTCAGGTGATCGAGCTCACCTCGACCCTCGTCCAGTAAGCGGCAACCCCATCCCTTCAAGGAGCTAGATCATGTCGTCTCTGACGGCCGCGAACGCGGTCATTACGCTTGCGGTGGCGAACCTCTTCCCGACACCGTTCCAACTGCAGGGCTTCTCGGCCGACAACATCTACGACCTGGATAGCGTCGACCAGGTCGAGACCGCCATGGGCGTCGATGGCATCCTGTCCGGCGGCTTCGTCTACAACCCGATCAACCAGACGTTCGTGTTGCAGGCCGATTCCCCGTCGATCGCCTTCTTCGAAACGTGGGCTGCGACGCAGGTCCAGGCCAAGGACGTCTATACCGCGAACGGCTCGACGACGCTGCCGTCGCTCGGGCGCTCCTACATCTCCACCAAGGGGTTCCTGGTGAGCCTGCCGCCGATGCCGGCGGCCGCCAAGATCCTGCAGCCGCGCCGCTTCGCGATCCGCTGGCAGAGCGTTCAAAGCGTCCCGAACTGAGGTAATCCATGCGTAAAGAGATCGACGTCACGATCGCGGATGACGGCCGTGATCAGGGCAAGACGTTCCACATCCGAGAGATGCCGGCGACGCGCGCGGAAAAATGGGCGATGCGCGCGCTCCTCGCCGTGGCTCGCTCCGGCGTCGAGCTCCCCGACGACTTCGCCTCAATGGGCATGCAGGGAATTGCCATCGTCGGCATCCGCGCGATCACCAAGATCGCCTTCGAGGATGCCGAGCCGCTGCTCGACGAGATGATGGAATGCATCACCATCAAGCCCGATCCCCGTAATCCCGCCATCCAGCGCCCGCTGATCGAGGGCGACGTCGAGGAGATCTCGACGCTGATCCAACTGCGGCAGGAGGTGATCAACCTTCACGTCGGTTTTTTTACAGCCGGCGGCCAGTCGAAATCGATCTCGACACAGTCGCCGGTGTCCAGCTCCTCGAATACGGCAACGTCACCCGAGCCATCGGTCAGGTTCTCTCAAAGGGCAAAACCTCGCTCCGCGAGCTAGACGAGTGGCTGTCGATCGAGGACGTCCACGACCTTCTCGAGGTGGCGATGGTCGATGCCCACAACCTGATGCTGCTGAGGAAAAGGGACGAGAATGCCAACGGTCATTGATAGCCTGATCGTCACGCTCGGTCTCGATCCCAAGGACTTCACCGATCAGCAGAAGAAGACGTCCGAGAGCTGGCTCAAGACGGTCAACGCTTTCCGGAAGGGCGGCAAGGACGTCGAGGAAAGTTCGAAGAGGGCCGCCGAGACCGTCAACCTGATCACGCGGCGCGTGCTCGAACTCTTTGCGGTCATCACGGGCAGCCAGGCGCTCAGCGAGTTTGTGCGCAAGCTCACCAATGCAGACGCCTCGCTTGGCCGCTTCGCCTCGAGTCTCGGTGAATCGCCCCAGCGCATCGCGGCCTGGGAGCATGCGGCCGAGCGTTTCGGCGGCTCGGCCGACGCCACAGCGTCGACCTTGGAGCGCGTCAACAAGCAGCTCTACAACCTCAACAAGAACGGCGAGGCGCTGCCGCGCGAGTTCTCGCAGCTGCAAGCCTGGACCGGCATGCGGATTGACCCCAACCATGGGCTCGATCGCTACCTGTCCGATGTCGCCGCGGCTTTGCAGAGGCTTCACCAGATCGACGCCGGCGCGGCCCACAACGTCGCGCAGGCGCTGGGCATCGACCCGGCGACCGAGCAGCTCATGTACAAGATGGGCCGCAACATCGACGACTATCTGGGCAGGCTGGAAAAGAGCCTGTCGCCTACCAACGAGGCGATTCAGTCCGCGCAGAAGCTGCAAGCAAGCTGGGCCGAATTGCTCCAGCACCTAATTGCGCTCGCCAACGCCATCTACGACAAGCTCGGCCCGGTCCTGGTCGAGGCGGCGGACAAGATGACGGCCTGGATCGAGAAGAACCAGGACTGGATCCGGACTGGCATCGTCGATGCGGTCAAGAAGTTTATAGACTTCCTCGAAAAGATCGACTGGCACGCCGTCGGTACCGGCATGCAGAATTTCGCGACGGGCGCGAAAGAGGTGGTCGACGGGGTCGGCGGCATCGTCCATGCCACCGAGATCCTGTTCGGCCTGTGGCTCGGCGCAAAGTTTCTCCGGGTTCTCGCCAATATGCGCATGCTCGCCGCAGGCGGTACTCGCGCGGGCCTGGGGTTCCTCAGCACGATTTCAACGGGCGTTGGAATGCTTCTTGCCGGCGCGGCCGCGATCAAATGGGGCGGGTCGCACCTGCGCGCTGATCCTCATGCCGGAGATCACGGCACGATCGGCAACTTCCTTATGCGGCACCTGCGCAAGGCGCCGGAAACGACGGTCGATGGCAAGTCCGTCTCCAAGAGCAATCCGCTTCCCGTCACCGTCACCGATCAGAAAGGCGAAGGCGGCTTCTGGAGTAACCTGGTCAGCAGCGTCGGCAGTTTGTTCGGCGCTGGGACCACCGGCGGCTCGGCCGGCAAGGCTGGAGCGCTCGTCGGCGGCATGGCCGGGAGCGACGGTCCGAGCGGGCCGCAACGGGCGTCGAGTGGCACCCGCGGCTGGTGGACGCCCGAACGGCAAGCGCAGGCTTATCAGACGCTCACGGCCAGCGGCGTGTCGGATGCGGGCGCGCGCGGTCTCGTGTCCCGCTGGATGAATGTCGAGGCCGCCGGCGGCCCTGGCACGGCCAACAGCATCGGCGCAGTGGGAATAGGCCAGTGGCTGTCTCCCCCTCGCAAGCGCGCGCTGATGGCCTTTGCCAAGGCGCGGGGTAAGAACTGGAATGACTTCGACACGCAACTGCAGTTCGCGCTGTCGGAGATTAATGGGGCTGAGAACCGGTCTGGTCGGGCGTTGCGCAATGCCAAGACTGATGCCCAAGGAGCCACGGCCGCATCGATGTATGAACGCGCCGAAGGCTACAACGCCTGGACCGGGACGGATAACTTCACGGGCCGGACCTACCGGGGCATGAAGGCGATCAACACTGGCGCCGCATCGGCCGCGCTGTCGAACATTTACAGCACGCATACGGCCACGACGTCGAACAGCTCGGTCGAGGCCCATATCGGCAAGATCGAGGTTCACAGCCAGGCCACCGATGCCAACGGCGTTGCGGCAGACATCAACGACGCGCTCAGCCGGCGTTTGTTCACCGCGCAGGCAAATAGTGGATTGGCGTGATGGCCGGCATTCTTGAACTTCTGACGCGGGACGCCTTCGGGTTGCTGTCGAGCGCCTTCGGCCTGCAGCCATGGGGCATCTACTTCGGCGGTGTGCCGGTGATCATCGCCGACAACATCGTGGAGGTGCAGTATCGCCAGCAATGGTCGATCTCGGACTTCCCGGTCGAGCAGGGAGCGTTTCAGAGCTACGACAAGGTCCAGATACCCTATGATGCTCGGCTGCGCTTCACCGCCGGCGGATCGGCCGCAAACCGCGCCGCGATGCTTGCGTCGATCGCGGCCGTCGCCGGCGACACCAACCTCTATGACGTGGTGACGCCGGAGGCGGTCTACCTCTCCTGCAACATCACCCACTACGACTATAGCCGGCGCTCGAATGAGGGGATGGGGCTTCTGTCGGTCGATATCTGGCTGATCGAAGTGCGGCAGGCCGCCAGCGCCGCCATGTCGAACACCCAGGATCCGAGCGGCGCTTCTCAGGTCAATGGCGGCACTGTCCAGACCGCGCCGGCGAGCAGCGCGCAGCTCGCGCAATTCCAGACATCGTCTGGGCTGCCGGCCGGAGGCTTCTGATGGTCATCATCCCACTGCAGGCGGTGCCAAACCAGGCGGTCGGCGTGACGCTGGACGGTCAGGTCTCGCAGATCAGCCTTTATCAAAAGAACACCGGCCTGTTCATCGACCTCTATGTCGACAACGTGCTCGTGATAGGCGGAGTGATCTGCCAGAACCTCAATCGGATCGTCCGGTCGCTCTATCTCGGCTTCTCCGGCGATCTGATCTTCATCGACAACCAGGGCGACACCGACCCGTATTACACCGGGCTCGGCACGCGTTACAGCCTCGCCTTCGTATCGGCGAGCGAGCTTCCGGCCGGCCAGGGCTAAGATTTTGGGTCAGGTCCGCAGGGCGAGGAGGGAGTAGACTACCGCGCGGGCCTTCGCCTCACCGAGCCGAAGCGCCAGATATTGGCTCGCCCCGATCATGTTGGCGATGGCCTCTTCGACGGCATGCTTGTGTCCGCCGGTAGGAGCCTCTCGGCCCACGTATTGCATGGCAGCGGCCATTATTGCCTTGCTACGACGCCGGTCTAGCGGCAGAGCGCCCGACACATCAATCGAGGTTCCCATCGCAGGGATTGAGGTCGCTGCGGGGCGTGTGGTATTCCGCTGGGTAGCCATGGGGAGCCTCTCATCAGGTTCGCTTCGGTTAGGGTCGGTTGGAGGTTGCTGCTTCCTTCCGGCCCGCTATCCACGCTATCAAGTGTATAGGCTGGTATAGCCAAGCAAACTAACTTGTAACCGACTTGGTTACAAGAGGCTTTACTGCGAAATTTCTGGGTTTTGCTTAGTTGTCCGGGTGCTGGAGCACGTCGGCGGCGATAACCTTCAAGCCGCCGATACACTGGTCTTCGGTGCGGTGCGCCTCCTCGCAGAAGTGCATGTATCCGGACGCCACGACGTCGCAAGAATTCTCGACCAATGCAGCCGCGGCATCGTCACCAAGAACCGTGATCTGATGCAGCTTGTCCCTGAAATGGAGCGCGGCGTCGCGGTAGCATTTGCCGACGTTCGTCGCATTCAACATCAGGTTGTCCATCGTGTTGCTGGCGCCAGCCGGCACGCAGCACGCCACGATCATTCCGATCGCCAGATATCGCCTCATCGACCGATCTCCTCAAAAGCAGGGCGTAACCCAAAATGGCCTTCAGCCAGAAGCGAATTTCGGTCGAGTTCGAGCTGGCAAACGGTCAGTTTGAAGGCGGCGGCAACACCGCAGAGGTATTCGGGCTGCGCGTCGCCTGCAACATCGTCAACGCCGGGCAAGGCTCGGGGCAAGCGGAAATTTCGATCTGGGGCCTGCCGCTGGCTCTGATGAACCAGCTATCCACCGTCGGTTCACAGTATCTCCAGATGTACAAGAACGGCATTTCGTTGCTCGCTGGAGATGACGAGACCGGCCAGAACGTCGTGTGGACCGGCACTATCGTTTATGCCTATGTCGACGCGCAGGCGATGCCCGACGTGTGCTTTCGGATCAGCTCGCTCCCGGGCGTCTTCCATGCCGCAAAGCCGATCCCGCCGCTGAGCATCAAGGGCTCCGGCGATGCCTCGCAGATGATGAAATCTCTAGCGGGGCAGATGGGCCTGGCGTTCGAAGACGCCGGCGTCAAGGTGAAGTTTGCCAATCCCTACTATCCGGGCACGGCGTGGACGCAGATGCTGGCGATCGCGCGCGACGGCGGCTTCGACGTCGGCGTCGATCGCGGCACGATGGTAATCACGCCGCCCGGCAAGGCGCGAAACAGCGACACGGTGCTGATTTCGGCAGAGACCGGCATGGTCGGCTACCCGTTCTTCCAGCAGGCCTTCGTGCTGGTCCGCGCGCTCTACAACCCGGCTGTGAAGTATCAGGGCAAGGTGCAAATCCAGAGCGACCTGACGCCGGCCAGCGGCACATGGAAGGTCAACCGCCTCGAGTATCAGTTGGAGGCAATGATGCCCCACGGAAAGTGGTTCATGCTCCTCGAATGCATCGCCGTTGATGCCTCGGCGCCGGCATGAGCGGGCAGGGTTATTTCGGTCAGCAGACCACGTCGGATGACACTGCTAAGATCAACCGACTTCGCTTCCTCATCCGCCAGGAGCTGGCGCAGGCGCGCACGGGCATCCCCGTCAAGGTCGTCGCGGTGCACGGTGGCGGCGTCGGCGCGCCGCCCACGGTGGATGTGATGCCGCTGATCAATCAGACCGACGGGCAGGGCAACCAGACGCCCCACGGCGTCATCTATGGCATCGCCACGATGCGCAACCAGGGCGGCACCAACGGCATCATCAACGATCCGAAGGTCGGCGACATTGGCCACATGACGATATCGGACCGCGACATCTCGGCCCTGAAAGCCAACGGCGGAGCCCAATCAAACCCGGGCAGCTTCCGCCGCGGCAACATGTCGGACGGCATCTACCAGGGCGCGATCGCCAATCCGGCCAACCAGGACCAGGCCGTCCAGTTCACCGAGGGCGGCATCAAGCTCTTCGACAAGAACGGCCAGGTCATCGAGTTCGCGGCCGGCTCGATCACCATCACCACGGCACAGCTGCGGGTGACGGGCGACGTCATCGCCGGCGCCGGCGGCGAGAACATCAGCGTGCTCAACCATCTTCACACAAACGTCCAGCCCGGCGGCGGCACGTCAGGCCCACCGGAGCCGGGAACATGAAGACGCTCCTTCTCGACACCGACACCTGGGACCTGGTGGCCGACGCGTCGGGCAACATCGCCGTCGCCGACGAGCCCTATGCGCTGGCGCAGGACGCCGCGAGCGCAATCAGGCTGTTCGCGGGCGAGCTCTACTACGACACCACGCAGGGCATTCCCTACTTCGACCAGATCCTGGGCAAGGCACCGCCGGTCTCGCTCATGAAGGCGTACTTCAATCGCGCCGCGCTGACGGTGCCCGGCGTGGTCTCGGCGCAGACCTTCATCCAGTCCTGGACCGATCGGACTGTCACCGGCCAAGTGCAGGTGACGGACGCGGCCGGCAACACCACCGCAGCGGGCTTCTAGCACATGGTCGACACTACCAACGTTCCCCCGCCGCAGTGGACGGACACGGGGTTCCTGATCCCGTCGGCAGCGGAGGTGCTGGCCGGCGTGACCGAAGACATCAACGGCGCGTTCGGCGGCGTCCTCAATCCCGCACTGAACACGCCGCAGGGGCAGCTCGCGAGCAGCGAAACGGCGGTGATCGACGAGGTCAACTCGACCTTTCTCTATTTCACCAACCAGGTCGATCCCGCCTATGCGACCGGTCGCATGCAGGATGCCATCGCGCGCATCTACTTCATCGAGCGAAACCCGGCCCAGCCGACGGTCGTGCAGGCGCTCTGCAATGGCTTGCCGGGCGTCGCCATTCCGGCGGGCTCGCTGGCTCTTGCCGAGGATGGCAACCAGTATCTGTGCACTGAGGATGGCGTCATCGGCGTAGACGGCACTGTCACCTTGCCGTTCGAGTGCCTGGTGGTCGGCCCGATCCCATGCCCTACCGGAAGCCTCGACCAGATTTACCGAGCCATCCCCGGCTGGGATTCGATCACGAACCCGGATGACGGCGTGCTGGGAAACAACGTCGAGAGCCGGTCGGCGTTCGAGGCGCGGCGCGCTGCGTCGGTCGCGCTGAACTCGCAGGGCTCCCTGCCGTCGGTGCTCGGCGCGGTGCTCGACGTTCCAAACGTCATCGATGCGTTCGTGACCGAGAACGACAGCAACGACGTGCAGGTGATCGGCGGCGTCTCGATCTATCCGAACTCGATCTATGTCGCCGCGGTGGGTGGCGATGCGGACGATATCGCCCGCGCGATCTGGAGCCGCAAAGCGCCGGGCTGCGCTTATAACGGCAACACGACTGTCACGGTCTACGATGAGAGCCCGGGCTACGTTCCGCCGTATCCGGCCTATCGGGTGAGCTTCGAGATCCCCGATCCGCTGGCGATCCTGTTTGCGGTCAACATCGTCAACACGCACCTGGTGCCGGCGGACGCGGCGGCGCAAGTCCAGGCCGCCATCGTGGCAGCGTTTGCCGGAGAGGATGGTGGGCCGCGCGCCAAGATCGGCACCACATTGTACGCGAGCCGCTTCTACGCACCTGTGGCCGCCCTTGGCTCGTGGGCGCAGATCATTTCGATCGAAATCGGCTCGAACAACAACCCGGCTGCAAGCTTCACCGGCCAGATCGCAGGAACGACGTTGACCGTGTCGGCGGTCGCGTCCGGAGCGCTGGCGGTGGGGAAGGTGATTTCCGACACCACGGGAGAGCTGACAGTCGGCACGACCATCACCGCGCTCGGCACCGGCACCGGCGGCGTTGGCACTTACACCGTCTCCAACAACCTGACGGTCTCGCTGGAGAGCATGGTCGCGGCGGTGCCCGACCGATTCGACATCGGCGTCAACATCGACCAGGTGCCGACCATCTCGCCGAATGACATCATCGTAACGCTGAGCTGATCATGGAAGACACAGGCCCTCCCTATCCCAGGCCGCCGCCCGGGATACCGAACGGCTTTGGTCAGTTCTCCATTGGCGTCAGCCCGCTTGGCGACTATCCGCCGTTTGACGTCTGGCGCACGGTCATCAGCGAATATGCCAATGCCCCGACGCTGACGCGGCTGATCGGCAACATCTTCGAATATCTCGACCAGACCGCCAACTTCGACGCGTTCTTCGACTACATCTGGGACGTCGACACGGCGCAGGGCTATGGGCTCGACGTCTGGGGCCGCATCGTCGGCGTCAATCGCATCCTGCAGGTCACGGCCGGCGACTGGTTCGGCTTCCAGGAGGCGAGCCCGGGCACTGATCCGTTCGGCAATGGCGCGTTCTATTCCGGCGCGCCGCTGACGTCGAACTTCGCGCTGTCGGACGAGGCTTACCGGCTCCTGATCCTGGCCAAGGCGGCGGCGAACATCACCAATGGTTCGATCCCCGCGATCAACCAGATCCTGATGAGCCTATTCCCCAACAGGGGCAACGCCTACGTCACGGAAGGCGACAACCCGGGCACGTGGTTCGGCTTTGCTGAATCGCTGAACTGCGTCGGCTTCAACCAGGCATCGTTCTACGCGGGCTCGCTCATCGCGACGATGACGATGACCTACACCTTCACCTTCCAGCTCTCCTCCGTCGAACTCGCGATCGTCCAGAACTCCGGCGTCCTGCCGAAGCCGACTGGCGTCAAAGCATCGGTCGTCATCACCTAAGGATCTCGCCATGAAGATTTCAGCTCTGCCGACGAAATTCGCCGTTCCGTTCGGCGCGTCGGCAAGCCCCAGCTATATCCGCGCCATTCCGCTCGCCTCGCAAATCGGGATCGTGAATGGCGCGGCGTCCCTGACCGACGGCTTTCCGCCGCTCAACTTCCTGCCGGTTGGATCGGGCGGTGTGCCGCCTTTCGGCCAGGACATGAACGGCATTCTCAAGCAGATCACGCAGTGGTCGCAGTGGCAGAATGCGGGCGGTCTGGTCCCTTATGATGCAGCCTTCTCGACGGCGATCGGCGGCTATCCCTACGGTGCGGTCCTGGTCGGTGCGACGGCGGGCGTCGTCTGGCTCAGCACCGTCGACGACAACACGTCCGACCCCGATACGGGCGGCGCGAATTGGGTCAATATCGGCACCTCGTCCTACATCATGGTCGGTGTCGACTCCGGCTCGGCAAACGTCGTCACGGCCAACGTGCTTCCGGCGCCAAGCGCTTATGTCGACGGCCAGGTCTTCCTGATCCAGAAGTCGGCCTTCGACAACAACGGCGCGATGACGGGCAACATCGATGGGCTCGGCACCCATCCTATCGTCAACATGGACGGGACCCCTCTGACGGCCAAGCAATGGCCTGCGAGTGGCACCGGCATCCTCGGATTCAACAACGCGACGACGTCGTTTCGGCTGCTCAACCCGGCTGTCACCGTGGCCCCAAACGCGGGACTTTCCGCGACCGATCAGCAGGTTCTTTCGCTCAACATCCCGAGTTTGCCGTCACCCACCGGCGCGCTTTCCCTGGGCGACAGCCTTCCGCTACACGTGTTGTCGGACGGTGCGGACCGCGAGGTCACGCTCGCGGCGCTCGCCGCAGTGCTTCCTGGCGCGATGAAGGCCATGCGCGTCATCTCCGCCAGCGGAACCTACGTGCCGACGGCCGGTGCCAAAAGCATGCTCGCTTTCGCCACGGGCGGCGGTGGCGCAGGTGGCGGCAACGCCACGACGAACGGCTTCACTGGTGGCGGCGGTAGCGCGGGCGGAACGGGTGTATATTTCGGCCCGGTCTCCCAGCAGACCGTCACCATCGGCGCCGGTGGCGTCCCCAATCCATCATCGGGTTCCGATCTCATCGGCGGTTCCGGAGGAACAACTTCTTTCGGCGTCCTTGCCGTCGCCACTGGTGGCTCTGGCGGTTCTTCCAGCGGCACCAACTCATACGGCGCGGGCGGCCAGTCGGTGGGTGTCGGAACCGCCGGTGCCCTTTTGCTCTCGGGCAATGGCGGCTCGCCTGGTTCGGGCCACGACGGCGGTGCCGGTGGCGGCTCGTTCTGGGGCGGTGGCGGCTACGGCGGCGCGACGCCTTCGACCGGCGTCGCAGTGCCCGGCGGTCCGGGCACTCTCGGCGGGGGTGGCGGCGGCGGCGACGGTGGCGGTGCGGGTGGTGCTGGCGGCCCTGGCGTTGTCGTCGTCTTCGAATTTGATTGAGGAAGCACTGAATGATCCGCGTTGCACATCTCAGCACCGATCGCCGGTTTGTCATTTCCGTTTCGATCCAGGACGTCGATTGGGTCGCCGATCCTCTCTCGGTGGCGTCCGATACGGCAAACATCGGCGATGCGTTCGACGGCGTGACCTTCACGCCGCCGGCGCCGCCGCCTCCAGCGGCCCTCACCAGCGCTCAATGGTCGGGCCTGGCGCAAAGCAAGCTGGAAGCCACATACGATGGCAGGCGCGCCTCGCTGGCGTCCTACTACACGTTTCTCGAGCGCATTGAGCGTCAGGGTAGCCTGACGGACGATCAGAAGGCAGACCTCGCCGTTCTCGACGCGGCGCAGGTCTGGGAACAGGCCGTGCTCGATGCCGCCGCGAAGGCGGCGACGAAGGCCACCGACCCATCCTCTTTCGTGTGGCCGGCGACGCCCAAAGGATTGACCGAGCTGATCGCTCTCTCGTGAGCCGTCGGGCCGCTGCTCCTCACACACATTCGGATTTGTTCCCATGATGCCGTTCACCTATGGCTTCGTCCTGACGCCGGGCCAGTGGTCTCAGCTGTTCGCCCAAAAGCAGGATGCGCTTGGCTACACGCCGGTCAACCGCGCCGGCGACACGATGCTAGGCCCGCTCAACACGGTTCCGTCGACGTCGCTGCAGGCCGGCTTTAGCGTGCCGCCTGGCGCAACTCCCGGCCAGCCCGTCGACGGCAATATCTGGATGACGATCTTCGGGCTCTACGCCCAGGTCGGCGGAAAGACGATAGGCCCGATCGGCAACGGAACGATTGTCGGGCCTTCGATCACGGTGATGGGCGACATTCCCGTCTTCTCCAACACCGGCGGCACCGCGCTTTCAGACAGCGGCGTTTCGCTTGGATCTCAAGCGGCCAACCTGGTGCTCGCCACACCTGGTGCTGCGGCTGGTGCCCCGGCGTTCCGGCATCTGGTGGGCGCTGATCTTCCGACGCCTCAGTCCTCGGCCCTGGGCGGCGTGAAATCCGCCGCGGCGCCGTCACATCAGTTCGGTACCGGCGTCGACACGAGCGGCAATCCGACCTTCGCGCAGCCGGCGATCAGCGACATCTCCGGATTGGCCGCCAACATGTTGGCCTTTCTTGCCGGCGGCACGAGCGCGCAGCTCGCCGCGGCGATGGTCGACGAGACCGGCAGCGGTCCGCTTGTCTTCGCAACGAGCCCGACCGTTGCCCTCGGCTCGGCCTCGACCGCCGTCACGCAGACGCCCGGCGACAACTCGACCAAGGTGGCAACAACCGCCTATGTGCAGGCCGCGATCTTCGCCACCACGACACTGCCGGCTTGCAGGCTGGCCACGACCGCCGCTCTTCCGACTGCCACCTATGCGAATGGCGCTTCCGGCGTCGGCGCCACGCTTACGGCCTCTGCCAACGGTGCTTTGACGGTCGACGGCGTAGCCGCGAACCTCAATGACGTGATCCTGGTCAAGAACCAGGTCCCGACGTTCCAGAACGGCATCTACACGGTCACGGCGACGGGCAGCGCCGGCGCGCCCTTCGTCCTGACGCGTGCGACCTATTACAATCTCAGCGCTGAAATCGACCTTGGCGACCAGACCTTCGTGACGGGTGGGTCGACGCTCGGCGCTACGACCTTTGTGCAGAACGGCAAGGAAAATCCGGTCATCGGCACCGATCCGATCACGTTTGCCCAAACGGCGGGCGTCGGTGCGTACACAGCCGGCAACGGTCTTGTCCTCGCGGGCACGCAGTTCGCGATCGACACTACGATCGCCGCTGACCTGACCTCGGCGCAGACGCTCTCCAATAAGACGCTGGTGACCCCGGCGCTGACCGGCGTGCCGACCGCGCCGACCGCCACCGGCGGCACGAACTCGACGCAGATCGCAACGACCGCCTTTGTAGCGGCGGCGCTCGCCGCTGGCCAACTTCAGAAGTTCTACGAGAGCCCGCAGCAGACGATTACCGTTGGCGGCACCCTGACCCTTGCGCATGGTCTCGGAGCCAAGCCGAAGGAATACGACGTTTTTCTTGTCTGCCAGACGGCGGAGTTTGGCTACAGCATCGGCCAGGAGATCAAGGAGTCCATGGGCCTCACGACTTCAAACCTGGGCGTGACCATCGTACCCGACGCCGCCAACATGAATGTCAAGTTCGGCAGCAGCAGCCCGCCCGTCTTCTCCGCGCTCAACTTCAGCACGGGTGCGTCGGTCAGCCTGACAAACGCCAACTGGAAGATGGTCGTGAGAGCCTGGCTGTAACGAGTGCTATCCCATAAGATACCACTTAGTGAATTGAAGTACCGATACCCAGCCGAGCACGAAGCCGAAGATAAACCCGAAGTAAAACAAGGAAATCACACTTCAATCTTCGAAAGGCCGCGTGCCGTGATAGTAGGCGATGGCTATCGGGGCGGCCATCCCGAGCACAAAACCGAGACCAAGACCATACAAGAACATCGGAAATTCCACTCACCACCACTGACCAACCGTCTCATACACTAGGACGCGAATATGACAAAATACTTTGTGGACGCCGTCGGCGTTTATTTGGGCGGCTTTGATGGTGTAGAGCCGCCGGCCGGTGCTGTCGAGGTGCCAACGGCCCCTGACGACGCGCGCCAGGTCTGGGCCAGCGGCGCTTGGAGCCCCGCGCCCACGCTCGTCCCGACAAGCGTGTCAGCGCGGCAGTTCAAACTTCAACTTCTCGCCGCTGGCTTGCTCAGCCAGGTGGAGACCTGGGTGGGTTCGCAGAGCCAGGCCGTCCAGATCGCCTATGCGAATAGCGGCTCGTTCGTTCGTTCCGAGCCCATGATGCAGAGCGGTTTCACCGCGCTTGATTTCTCCGACGCGCAGATCGACGCGTTCTTCACGGCCGCCGCGCTGCTCTGACCGTGAGCCGGCCCACCCAGAGTGGGTCCGACAATCCCTGATCCTCATTCCGAAAAACTGCCCTCTCGGGCGGAAAGGAACTGTAATGCGTCTCGTCCCTGACGTGCGCCGCGTGGTGCTGTTGTCTCTGAGCTTCTGGATGCAGGTGTTCGGCCTCGCCGTGCTCATCTTGCCGGAGCTTTGGTATGGCTGGACCGGCCAGGACTATGATCCGAATGTCGCGTGGTGGCTCGCTGTCGGCCTTCTGCTTGCCGGCATCATTGGCCGCGTTTTCCAGCAGGGGATTTCCCCCTGGAAGGAATGGCTGCGCATCGCCGCCGTGGCAGCTATCGTCTTTGCGCTGGCGCTTCTGCTCGCTTGGCCGTCCAGCGCCGCGACCCTTCCAGATGGTCCGGCCACCGAGGCGCAGACGCTGGCGATCGCGGTGCCGTTCATCGCCAAGGAAGAGGGCAAGCGCAACCACGCCTATCGCGATGCCGTCGGCAAATGGACGATCTGCTCTGGCTCCACGCGCGGCGTCCACGCCAACATGATGCTGACCGATGAGCAATGCCTCGACCTTCTCAAGGTCGAGGTGGCAGAACACCGCACCGCGCTGCACCGCTATTTCACCCTCGAGACGATCAACGTCCGCCTGCCTGCAACGCGTGATGCGGCCTACACTTCGCTGGCCTACAACGTCGGCCCCGCCGGGGCAGGCAAGAGCACTGCAACGCGCCGCCTCAACGCCGGCGATGTCGCCGGCGGCTGCCAAGCCCTGACCTGGTTCGACAGGGCCGGCCGTAGAATCCTGCGCGGCCTCTTCGAACGTCGCAAGCGTGAAAAGGCGCTGTGCATGGTGGGCCAACAGTGAACCCGCTTTCCGCTATCCCATATCTCGGGCCGTTCCTCGTCTTCGCGACGTCGCGCTTTGGCCTGCCGATCATCGTCGCCGGCGGCATCATCTTCTTCTACGAAGGCGTGCCGATTGGGCCGCTCCGCGACATCCCCTACGTCGGTCCGGCCCTGGCCGGCTTGGTCGACGGCCGCGTCGATCGACAATATGCCGCCGGCCAAAAGGCGGAGGACGCGCTGTGGCAGGAGAAGATCAAGCTCGCCGCCATCGCTCAGGCGGCCGACAACAAGACGCGGCAGCAGGACATCGATGCCGCGGCACAAGCCTACATTGACAAGCAGCATAGCGACGCCGGCCGCATCGCCGAGCTGGTGCGCGCGCAGAAGGACCAAGACAATGCACCGCCCGCTTCGACCGATCCTTCTGGCTGCAAGCCTGATGGCATCTCTGCAGGGGTGTCAGAGCGCCTCGACGCCATCGGTCGATAGCCTGGTGCCGAAGCCGACAGCACACGTCGACCCAAGCGTGATGCAAGATTGCCTCGGCGTGGTCGATATCCCCCATCGCTTCGTCTCGACGGAGGAGGAGACCCGGCTGCACGCGGAAGATCGCCGCCGTCTTGGGGACTGCGTTCGCCTCAACCACGCCAAGGGCGATACCATCCAGGCGCTCGTGAAATGAGCGGAGGGTTCCCCCAGCGGCTTCGGGAACTCGACCCGGAAACGATCCTCTGGCTCGATCGCCTCGACAGCAAGCAGCGTGAGGCCCTTATCTGGGCAGGCCGGCTGGATCTTCTGCGGCGCGAACGGCTCGATAAATTCCTCGATCTGGATGAGGACCATTTCGAAGCTGGGTTCGCCGTCGTGCAACTCTGGACGCGGTTGCGCTGGCTGGGCTCTACATCGATGTGGATCATTTTGACGGTTGCGGGGTTGTTACTGGCACTGACGCAGATAGTCGACCAGCTGAAAGGACCGAAGCCGTGAGGCTGCCGCGCACCGCTTCCGAAGTTCTGACCGGTCTGATTTTCCTCTTGGCCGGGGCTCTCGGGGTGCTGCTCTACTTGCAGATAGCACAGGCGCTCACCCTGTAACTCCTGCTCATCACATCCAGTCTCCCCACCGGCTTCGGCCGGTGGGGCTTTTTTTGCGTTCTCGACGCCTCGGTCGGAACGATTCGAGCGGGAGCAGATTGACTCGCCGTGTTGCGTCACGAGTTCCACGTATAACCATGGACAGTTCCGTCTCCAGCCAAAATGCAAAGCGTGCGGCAGTCCGCAAAGCGCTCGACCGCCACAAGGTCTACATCACCGCGCAGCGCTTCTCAGGTGGCTCCTACGAAGCTCGGGTGCTGGTCGACGGCGAGGTCTATTGGGTGGACGAATTGCGGCTGAGCCAGTTGAGGGCGGGGATATCGCCGTCGGAACTTGAATTGATACCGGCTGGTGACGAGGGCTGAACGCCGCGCCTACGACTTGATGCTCTGCGCGGGCGGCTTCGCGACATCACCAATCGAGAGACGCTGCACACGATGGCCCGGGAAAGCGCCTCGGCCTCAGCGAACAACTCCGGGCCGTAATGGCCGTTCACCTCATCCTCGCTCATCAGCACGCCGGGTGGGCAATGCTCCTCGATGGTCGCCCGGATCATTTGGAGGGCGGCGCGGCAGTCCGGATCGTTCTTCCGGCTGTTGATCATTTCGAGAAATCCCGTGCCACGGGCTCGGCCAAACTGAACTCGAAGACGGCGTTCTCTTGCTCGTCGACCACCCTGAACCAGTGCTGCTGCAAAGCTCTCGGTGAGATTGGAGCGCCAGCTATGCGCTCGGCCGCCTTTATTGGCTCGTCGACATCCACCGTTTGAGCAGACAGCACCTCTTCGCCGTAAAGCTCCTCAACCTGGTAGCGAGGCATCCATGTCACCCCCGGCCGAGGGCCTTCGCTTCGCACTCTAATGTTGCGCGGTCGTTGCCGTGCTTTCGGATCAGCTCGCGCACCTGCTGCGGCGTCGGCCCGACCTTCTGGGCGAAATACTCCACCTCATAGTCTTCGTCGGCCGAAACCCGATCGCAGTCGCGGAAGTCACGCTTGCTCTTGTCGTCTGCCATATTGGGATCCTCCTGAGTGGAGAAACACCGCCGTTGCAGCCTTGTTCCAGCTCTTAGCGGCGGATCGCGGAACATCTCGAACGCGCGGCCGTTGCCCCTGATGACGCTTTCCGACGATATCCGCATGGTCCGAGGGCATGTCCGGCTGGGTAGACACCACCTCGCGCAGCAGCGCGAGCGCATAGCCCAACTGGATCGGGACGGATTGCCGACTGAGGACGCCCTCGAGTTCTTTGCGCTTCTGGAAAGCATGCAAGAGCTTCACGAACGGCATCTGTCTCGGCTGCTAGCAAAGGCTGCAGATCGAGCCTTGAACGCACCGGTCCGTGCCGCTGGCTCGGGAACATAGTCGACTCTGCGCGATTCATGCTCCATGAGCACACGCGGCATCAACTTCGTCGACCGATGGATGGCAGAGCACCTGCCGAACGCGATGACTGACGATCCAGTTGCAATAAGCGACCTGGCTGACGAATTGATGAAAGCGGCCGAGCGCGAAGGCATCTCGGCTGCCGAGATCAACGAGGAAGTCGACAGCGTCTTCGAAGTGATCTTCGAAGCGATGGAGCACCGCGAAGGAAGCTTGGCGGCGTAGGCATAACGGATACTACATACAAATTCGCTAAAATGCTTGGAACCGATCGGCCGCGCGCGGCTTGAATCGCCGTGGTTGGGTATGTGCATGCGTGACGCCAGAGAGCGGTTGAAGTTCATCAAGCCCCTGGAGCCCATCCAGGTCGAGACGCCTCCGATCAGCGACGATTGGCTGCATGAGATCAAGTACGACGGCTACCGGACCCAGGGGATCCTCGACTGGGCCGGCGCACGTGCCTTCTCCCGCAATTGCCACGACCGGTCGAAAAGGTATTGGCCGATCGTCGCTGCGGCCGAGAAGTTGCCGGCCGAGTCCTTTATCCTCGATGTTGAGATGATCGCGACCGATCCCGACGGCCGGCCGAACTTCCACCAAATGCACTCCGGCATGGTGTGGAATGCCGAACAACTCGCCTTCGTCGCTTTCGACATCCTGCATCTGGGCGGTCAGGATCTTCGTGGCACCCCAAGGACGAGAGCGCGATCTGCTCTGCACGATCCGCGACATAGCCGGGCGTCCGGTCATGAAGATCAAGGTTGAATCAGGCGCGCCGGTCATCAGCGAACAGAATGAAGGACCCCAGCACTGAGCGGTGATCAGCACTGGGGCCTTGGCCATGTCTACGCGGTACTCACACAGATGCCCGTCACCCAGGCAACGGGGGCGGGCACCTATCCACTCTCTCATGCCGCCGAACGAAGGGACACATGTTCGCCGGCTCTATGGTGTAGCCAGGCGAAGGTTTCCGAGTTGGGACCAAAGCGCCAGATCCTCCGACTTCGGTCGCATCGGGCGAACGGAACATTCCATCAACCATCCCGTTGGGTGTCGCGGCGTGTGTCCCCGGCCAAGGTTCACCGCGCCGCGTGGGGGCATTTCCCCCGGAGCCCGTTCGCCATCCGCTCAAGGCGGCGGGCTCTTGCCTTTCTGGTGGTCTCATATTTCGCGCCTACATGCTTCTGTCTCGACCAACCGTTGCCGTGACCGCTCAATGCTCTCTCTCGCCATGGCTGAGGCCTCTGCGCACCACGAAGCGTATTCCTGGCGACGTGCAAGAACCCTTTCCAGGATGGCACGCCTTTCAGGGGACATGTTGCGGCTCCGGGTCTTGTGCAGGCGGGAGCGCGGTCGCTGTCTCTCAGCCGCCGACGTCCTTTGGTTAGTTGCCGGCGATAGTGATCAACTTCAGGAACCCGGTTCAGTTCCCTAGCAATTTTTCTGCGCGGGCTGGAGAAGAGCCCAACCGGAGAGAACGCCCGCCGATTAGAGGAACTCACGGTTTCGCTTTCTTATCCATGGCGGCAATCAGCGATGCCTCGTCTGTCGTCCCGTTCTGGAAGGCCGAGATCAACAGGCTCCCAAGCCATTCCCTTTCGGCATCGTCTGCACTTGCGAGCAATAGCTTCTGGAGCACTCTTTCAAGCATCGCCATGCCGTCGGGCTCGAGAACACTCTTTGACGCATCCAGCACCCCCAGGAACCCTTGCGGCCCGGCCCGCTTAATCTAGGTGACACAGGATTATCGCGGGTCGGGCCACCCCACCCTTTTGAAGGTGGGGAGCATTGATCCTGCATCCATATCAGCGGACTCGCAACTAATGAGATTGGCGACTGAAGTCCGAATGTCCCGCGCACAAGTCTGGTTTGGTTAGCAGTCTTCGGCCCTGACGCTCCCGCTATGGAACGGAATCTGCGGCCGAGAATGAAATGCGCTGTGTGCGGAGGTAGACGCATCACGCTCACCTACTCGCCAGACACCAGTCCGAAAGACCTTCACCGCAAAAGCTAGCCGGCTAGGCAGTGACCACCCGACCGGTTGGCCGCTTTTGTCCTTAGCCTGATTGGAACAGATTCTTCCGCGGTAGGTTCGGCGCCATGGAACGAAGCGATACTAGGCGCTTGCTGAGCGAGATCCGCCGACAAGAGCGGCGCAACCTCGAACTGATCTGCGAAACCGCGCAGATCATCGCCGAAAGCGCTCGGCTGATTGAGCAATCTCGAAGCTCTTGTCACCGGTCGGACAAGATCAGCACTAGGGCGCGGCCACTCGCCGGAACAAACGTGCACCGGGCGCGGTTGGGACAGATGGTCGTCTACAACGAAACAACGAATCCCGCGCTTACTGGTGCGCGCGGTCTATGCCCCCGCTGTCAGCAAGGGCATCTATTTTTCGGGTTCCTGACGCTTGCGCCGGAATGCGAAGCCTGTGGCCTCGACTACTCGTTTGCGGATCCGGCCGATGGGCCCGCGTTCTTTTCGATGTCGATTGTTGCGTTCCCCGCCCTGGCTTTCGCTTTGTGGCTCCAACTCGGCTTCAACTCCCCTTATTGGGTTCATGTGGTGACTACGCTGCCGCTCACAGTTGGTGCGTGCGTCTTGCTGCTTCGGCCGCTCAAGGGTTGGCTCGTCTGCTCTCAGTATTTTCACAAGGCCCAAGAAGGTTCGATCGATCGCGAATTTCACGCACAACAGGCCGAGCGGCGGGGTGGAACAGAGGAGCTGTAGCGCTCTATTTCCGCTTGGCCGCCCGTTTCACGGGTTTAGCCGTGGGCTTGCGACCAAGCCCGGTCGCCTTTGCCAGCGTTGAGCGCTGAGCCGCATAGCTCGGCGCCACCATCGGATAATCACGCGCCAAACCCCATTTCTCGCGGTACTCGTCGGGCGTCAGGCCGTGCAATGCAAGATGCCGCTTCAGCGATTTGAACTTCTTCCCGTCCTCGAGGCAGATGATGTAGTCGGGGAACACCGATCGCTTCGGATTGACCGCGGGCGCCTGGGCCGGCGCCTCAGGTGTTGCCGTCTGCCCGATCGCGGCCAGGGACAAATTCACGCTCGCGATAAGATCCGGGAGCGAGGCAACCGGCACGGGGTTATTGCTCACATAGGCGGACACGATGTCGGCGGTGAGCTCGATCATTTGGCTTCGGCTGTTCTCAATCTCTTCCGGCATAAAGTATCTCCGCCAGTGGCAACAAGTTTCGCAAGTCTCTTAGCCGGTTTGCCAGCTCGCGGCGAGCTCGGATCGGATGCCAGAGATCTCGTTGAGAGCAGCCGCGTTCAGCTGATCACAGGCTTTGCAACAACGGCTATTCGCGAAGTCGACGGTGGTCTGGTGGTGGAAGGGCTGTCGGCGGATGGTATGCGAACAGTTGGTCCTGTCGACAGGATCGCCGCCGCGACCGGTCAACGTCCGGACCTGTCGATTACCCGAGAACTTCGGCTTGACCTTGATCCGTGGCTCGAAGGCGTCAAGGCACTAGGGCCGCTCATTGATCCCAACGAGCACTCCTGTGGAGATGTTCCGCCGCACGGCCACCGCGAGCTCAGCCATCCCGAGCCCGGCTTCTACACCGTCGGCATCAAGAGCTATGGCAGGGCTCCGACCTTCCTGCTGTTGACCGGCTATGAACAGGTGCGCTCGGTGGCGGCGGCAATTGCCGGGGACCTGGTGTCCGCTGACGCGGTGCATCTGGCCCTTCCGGAGACCGGGGTCTGCACAACCACGAGATCGATCACTTCGATCTCGGCCGCCGAGAAAGGCTGTTGTGGCGGCCCAGCCCCGATAGAAGCCGATGCCTGTTGCGTTGCCCACGCCGAAGCGAAAGCCGGTGGCAGGAGCGCTGCGGGTGCGGCGTCGCCGCATGAATTCGCACGCAAGCGCGATCGGCGCGCCAAAGCGCGCCGGGATCATGACGGTACTTGGCCTAACCCAGATCATGGCCTGGGGATCGTCCTACTACCTGCCGGCCGTCATCGCACCCGAGGTGGCGGCCGACACCGGTTGGCGGGCGCGGCGTCCTGGCCTTCAGCGCCGTCGCAATAGGTGTGGGTCAGATCGGCCTCGCGGCAGCACCGAACCTTGTCGGTTACATCGTGGCGTGGCTCGTTATCGGGTTCGGGATGGGTGCCGGTCTATTCGACGCGGCCTTCGCCACGCTCGGCCGCCTCTTTGGCTACGGTGCGCGCTCCGCGATCACAACACTCACGCTCTTCGGCGGCTTTGCAAGCACGATCTGCTGGCCGATCTCGGTGTTCCTGAGGGCCGAAATCGGTTGGCGAGGTGCGTGTCTCTCCTACGCTGCGTTTCAGCTGCTGATCGCGCTTCCCCTGTATCTCGCTTCATTCTGCCCCGAGACGCGCCAGACCAAGTTGCCAGATCTGCTCCGACGGAGCCGGAGGCTCCGGTTCGTGAAAGCAATTCCAATCTCGGCATCATGGTTGTTCTCGCAACCACCCTCACACTCGCAGCCGTGATCTCCTCCACATTATCGGTCCACATGCTGACGGTTTTGCAGAGAGGGGGCATGACGCTTGCTGCCGCGGTCGCCCTCGGAGCTGTCGTCGGTCCTGCGCAGGTAGGAGCTCGAGCGATCGAAATGCTGGTTGCTCGTTACCATCATCCGATCTGGACCAAATGTGCATCTGTGACTTTCGTGGCGATCGGCGTCTCGGCACTGTGGGCTGGCCTGCCATACATCCCGGTTGCGCTCGCATTCTACGGTGCCGGCATCGGGTTGGGGTCGATTGCGCGAGGAACTCTCCCGTTAGCGCTGTTCGGGCCATCAGGTTACGCGAAGCTCATGGGCCGTCTTGCCATGCAAGTCTCATAGCGCAGGCGGCGGCTCCTTCGGTCGCCGCTTTGTTGTTGGAACATTCGGGTGCCCAAGGCATGTTGGCTGCGCTAGCAAGTCTCGCTCTGGCGAACCTTTCGCTAGCGCTGCTCCTAGGCTGGCTCATCATGCGGCGACGTTCTGCTGTCCAGATTGGATAACACCGAGTGGGATCTTAAACAGGTCTTTCCGCTTCCGGCCCCAATCTGTTGCTGCAATGCGCCCCCATCGGGCCATTGGAGCTAGCTTGCCCGGCGGCCGTAGCGAGAACGATGCACAGAGACGAAGTTAAGGGAGCAGCGAAGGACTCCGCGGCTAGGGATTCAGCCACGCCTTGGCGTGGGAATTAAAGCAAGGTCGCTTCGGTCGGCGTTAGTCGTGGAAGCCGCTGCTGGGGACAGAAAAGCCACAGGCGGCGTTACTGGACGGCCACGGTCTCGCCGATGATGCATTGGCACAGTGACTCGTCGCTGCTAGAGACCGCTATTTTTCCACTCCAAGGCGAAGCCGGACCGAAGCCTCTAGGTCTTTGGCAAAACCAAGTGCGAACTGAAGAACCGTCGTTTCATTCGAAGCGACAGATCCTTGGCCCTCAATGGCGATCGGCAGTTCTATTTTGCCGCCGGTGGAGGTCACGCGAACATTAAATAGAAGCTGGCCACCGGGCCGCTCCTCAACGGTTATCAATTCGAGAGTTGCCATTGTCACTATCCCACCGGTTACCCAATCCCCCAAACCCCAACCTTGCCTCGCCGGGATTGCAGTTTGAGGCGCTAATCACCAGGGCGGCTGTTGCGGTAGACATCTTGGGCCAATGAAGGGCTGGTTCAAATCAGGCGATTGCGTTCCGCGAGTTCGCGTGCCCGCCTCAGAGTGCCGTCAGTGTCAGCAATCCTGCGCCTTGCTGCTTCGTCGGTTCTGATCGTCAGCCGAGCTGAGATAATCTTGGGTGACTTCGCGACCGCGACGATCACGAGCGGCCGTGCATCCGGTGTTTTCATGGTTCTCATGGGTCTTATCCTTTCACGTGAAATGACTGCAGGGGCAGTCGACATTCGCGATTATCCGCATGGCCGGGCCAGGAGCCCTGAACCGCATTATGGGCTTGCCAATCAGGATTCCCGGCCGGCCTCTTCCCGCCGCTTGGCGTCCTGAATATTCAGTTCACCAACAATCTTTTCCGCCCGGCGCGTCTTGATGCCGACCATCATCTTCTTCTCGAACTCGGCAGGTTGGCCGGTGAAGATATCGAAAACGGTCCAGCTGTTCGGCTCGTCCATCCTGAGCGCGTAGCGGTTTGCCATGCTCGCATCCTTCTCGTTTTCGCCTCTCGCCAGATGCCGACCAGTTCAGGCTTTAAGATAATAAAAACCGAGGCCAGCAACAGCGACAATCCAGAGCGCGACACACGCCTCAAGGCGAGTGGACCGAATGAAGAGAGCGCCACACCCATGCGTTTCGCCGCAGTCTCCATGCCATTCGCACTAGCCCGCCCCGTCGGGACAGGTAACGACCCCTTGATGCCAAGCTTGCCAAACCTGCGAGGCGGTTCACGCATGGACAAGACCCTGGCGGTGCTCAAAATGCCAGGCTCCTCGGTTGGCGCGGCTGTCGGGCGATCATCCTCCAAGGGCACTTCTTTC
The DNA here is from genome assembly GCF_003952605.1 of Mesorhizobium sp. M1A.F.Ca.IN.022.06.1.1. NCBI lineage: Bacteria > Pseudomonadati > Pseudomonadota > Alphaproteobacteria > Hyphomicrobiales > Phyllobacteriaceae > Mesorhizobium > Mesorhizobium sp. M1A.F.Ca.IN.022.06.1.1. The sequence continues at coordinate 4,738,312 of NZ_CP034455.1, forward strand.
TTGTCGCGGAACGGGTGCGCATACCCCTCTATAAACAGATTGCCTCGCGATAGATAGGATCACCGAAATTATTTGTCGGGCCCGCTAAATTATCGGCCGGAATAATTGCGAGACTCGGAAAATATCGCGCCGGATGACGTGAATTCCGGCCGATTTTCTTGACCCTGTATTTCGCTTTGTTATTTGGCCACGAGAAATAAAACGCAGCGACCACCTTGTTAACGGCGCAATGGGGGCGCATATATAAAATTCGTTGATTTGGTCGAAGTGGCATTCAATCCTCGCCACGTGCCTCCGAATTGTCGATAGTGAATGCATTGCGTCGCTCCCGGCGCGGCATGTCGCTTCGTTCGAACATTGTTTCGCGGTTGGGCTGAATTTGAAGCGGAAGGCGCATGTGCGCGTTTCCGCAGAAAGCCGCAAGTGACCACTCGCACCACGCCGACCTTCATACGCCTCGCTGAGGAGTCTCTCGAAGGCGCTTCGCGCACGGCATGGCGCCGCGTGGCCGCGTTCACCAGCCATCTCCGCGCGGGGGTCCAAGGAAAATTGGTGCAGATTGAGCCGGCCTTACTCGAGGCGGCGCTCGACAAGGACCGGAGACAACCATGACCACCCTCATGCAACGCAACGCACGACCCATCCAGCACGGAGCCCCGGCGCGCCTTTTTGACATCGGACAGGCGGTCCGGTTGAAGGGCGGTCTCGGCGTCGGTCCAAAGACCGGCGAAATCTACCATGTCACTCGTACCCTGCCTCCGAGGGGAAACTCGCCGCAATATCGCATCCGCAGCGACGCCGAACCGCACGAGCGGGTGGTCACGGAGGACAGGCTGGAACCGGTCGCCGAGGTATCGCACGGCGGCATAAGGCTCATCGAAAGGACATTCGACATGGCCAAGGGACAGAAACGCTCGAACAGAGAGATCAGGAAGCCGAAGCAGGAAAAGCTTCCGCTGAAGCCTGAGAGCGCGTTCGGCCAAATCAAAGGCGCGAGCGGCATCCACACCCAAAGCAAGAGCAAGGGCTGACGGCAGGATGTTTGCGCGCGACGGGCTCGGATGAAGGTCGTGATGGAATTCTATCGCACGCGCGTTGCCGACGACGCGCACGCCGTCGTCGGCCGTGAGACCGTAGAGGCGGCCGACCTCGACGCGGCGATTGAGATCGCGCTGCTTCTGGCAAGGACGCTGAACATGCCGCAGTGGCCAGATGCGGTCGCAATTGCCGACGCCGACGGGACGACGATCTACTCCGGCGTCATTCCCGCGCAGGCGGGGACAGACAAAGGGCCGCCACCATGAAGGCGAGTAACCAGCGCACCGATGCCGCTCGCGAACCCTCGGCTCGTCCAGGCGAGGAAAATGCAGCCGGCGCGCAGGCATGCGCCTTTAGAGACCGCCAATATGGCCGCCGGGTCGAACCCGATCGTTCCTGGACGGTTTATCACGTCTTCACTGGCATCCCGGCATATGTGGACGGCGCCTTCATGATCGGGCTCAGCCGTTCGGAAGCGACCAAAAGCATGCTGTCCCTCAACCTTCGCAACAGCGAGCGCCGCAAGGCGAGCACCGCCGCGCGGTCATTCACCGCCGGCGCTCCCGAAACACCGGCAGGCCAGTCATGACGCTCGCCTTCCCGAACCCGAGCCGAAGCTTCGATGAAGCACGCAATGCCGTCTGCTTCATCGGCTATGACGGCATGTTTCAAGTCCGTTTCTTCATCGAGGCCGAGGCGCTGGCCAAATCCGGCGTTGCCCTGGGCGGAAACGGAAGCGCCGAGAAGGCCTGTCTTTCGGCATTTGACGCGTTGCGGCCCTCCATCCAGGACCTCGCCGGGAAAGTTTATGCCCGCAACCGCCGCGATTCCTATACTTTGACCGCCGCGGATTTCCGGTAGCAGCGTCCGGTGCGATCAAAGCGGGTAAACAATACGCCCCTGCCACGCTCGTCTTTGCATGCAATCGGGCGTAGGGTGCACGATGGCAGCCAAGATTCCGGTTCCGTGGTTGTCTATGGCCGGTCCGATCGGCTTCACTCTCATTGAGCCTGTCGCACAGGCATCCGATTTCCTGTTTGACCATTGGCCTGGAAACGACAGCCTAGCTTGGAGGGACGCGATGAAGTGCTGCGCCGGAGATGCTGCTGCCGAGGACGCGATTGTCGCATTTCTCACCGCGCTTGAGGCTGCTGGCCATTTTTGCCTAGGGAGACTACCATACCTGCATACGGAGAGTTCGAATGGCGATGAAGCCAAACTATCAATACGAGCGGAGTCAACGAGACAAGGCAAAGGCGGCCAAGAAAGAAGCTAAGCTTGCGGGTAAAGCTGCGAAGGAGAAACCTTCATCCAAAGAGCAGAAAGAAGCGCGAGAGCCCGCTGCTGACGAAAGCTGAGGCATGGCGATGACAAAGCGCGAGACGGATACCTTCGAAATCGACGTGGAGTGTCCCCGTTGCCATTATCAGGCAAAGACCCTCGTCGGCTGGATTCGTACTCACACCCAGATGGAATGCTCCAACTGCGGCGACATCATTGACATTGAGAGCAAAAACTTCAGGTCGCATGAACAGCGCTAGGGAAGCTCTATGATACCGTCCGAGCTGCGGTCGCCGCGCCTTGCCGTCCTGATCGATGCCGACAATGCGTCGGCCAAGATCGCCGATGGGCTGTTCGAGGAGATCGCCAAGATTGGCGAGGCCAGCGTGCGTCGCATCTACGGCGATTTTTCAAGCTCGCGCTCGAAAGCGTGGGCCGACGTTCTTTCGAAGCACGCAATCATACCCCAGCAGCAGTTCGCCTACACCACAGGCAAGAACGCCTCGGACATCACGCTCGTCATCGACGCGATGGACCTCCTCCATAGCGGTCGGTTTGACGGTTTCTGCCTGGTTTCCTCCGACAGTGATTTTACCCGGCTGGCCGCCCGCATCCGCGAGCAGGGCATCGACGTCTTCGGCTTCGGCGAACAGAAAACGCCCGAGAGTTTCCGACAGGCATGCAGGCGATTTGTCTATACCGAGAATCTGCTTCCGTCTGCGCCGGGCAACGAACCTGAGGCGGTATCGAGCGTGAAGCCATTGCAACCGCCCTCAGCGGCCGTGCCGATCATTCGGAAGATCATCGCGCAGATGGAAAGCGAGGATGGCTGGGTTCCGCTCGGTGCGGTCGGCACGCAGCTTGCCAATCTGGCCTCCGACTTCGATCCCCGCACCTTTGGTTTTCGCAAGCTGAGCGATCTCGTCCGCAAGACGAACGCGTTCGAAATCGACCGCCCGGAGGGCGGAACGTTGCGCATCAGAATCAAACCGCAGGCAGCGCGGAGGGGAGGGCGGAAGACGTGACCGGTACGGCGCAGCTATCCGAGTCCTTGCAGGTTGGCTATTTATCGACCGTCTGGCTTTTCCATGCTCGCCCGGTCCTGTTCGGTGCGCAGCTGGTCGAGCAGATCGATCAAGGCTTCGCCTTCGGGCGAGCCAGGCCCGCGGGCCATGAACGTCTCGATGTCAACCTCGGAGGGTTGACCGCCCGAGGCCCGGTTTGGCTCATGCCTCACGAAAATCTCATCGCGCTCGCCGACCTTAACGACCAGCCAGCGGTCGCCGTTGGAACTTGTGTAGAATGCCCGTGACGGGTTTGACATGGCGGACCTCCTTTGACCTGTCTGCAAACGGCATCACGCTGGTCGTCTGTTCATGTCGGTTGGCCAGGTAACTACCCTCGGCGTGCGGATAGATATATCCCGCGTGTCCCTCGGCAAGCCCGCTCCGTTATTGCCCCACCAGGATACCAGCCTCGCGCGCAGCCAAAGCGAACGCCCGCCGAACGCTCGATATGGGCTTTTTGTCCGCGCTGGCATCGTGGCAAGCCTGGAGCGCGGCGCGATGTGACGGTCCACGCTTGCCCGGCCACTTCCGAAGCAGAAATGACGAGCATTCGTAAACGTCAGTGATGATCGTCTCGGCGCCTTGAGCACTGGCCCGAACAGTCACCGGCTGAGTGAATTTGGGATTTTGCATCGCTGTCCTTAGGGCATCGACGCCTGGATAGCGAGGCAATTCCACGTTCCGCCCCAATTCGCGCGGGACCTCCCAGTTCGCCGTCAAGCCGTTTTCTTGACGCGAGGTGTTTCTCCTGGTCGAGGATCTGCTGAGCAGCTTATGCGTCTTATCGTGCTCGAGCTCCTGCGCCCATTCCCCAAAGAGCCGGCCGGGCAATGTCATGGGTGCTCAACCGCCTGGCAGGCCGCCAGCAAGCCGGACTTGAGAGCATGAGGCCGCCGACTTCCAAGCGAGGCCCTTCGATGAAGTGCATTTCCAAGTCTTCTTGCCGGTCGACTTGAACACCTGTTCGATTTTCCTGAGGTGACCCTTCCTTTCCTTAAGGTGGTCCTCCGCGGGGGAATTGGCATGGAGAACGAGCGGACGCAACGATTGGTTCTGTTCAACGCCTGGCGTCTATCCGCCACTCGCGGTGATCGTCCCGCCATCCAGGTCGGATGGTGGATTACGCAATCAGCTGCCGAGTGTCATTCCAGAACCGCCTCGCCAGTTGGAAGCTCGTCCGTCAGTGAAGAATTATTTCCGGCCGCGCCTTGCTTAGAAGACAGAGTGGGCCTATGTTGCAAATATCGATCTTGTCTGTCGAACTTTGTTTCTGACGCGATACGCGTCTTCGGCGATCTTCTCCTCTCAAAATCGATCTGAACTGTTTGCCGTGTGTCTTGCACGGCAGGCAATTTTCTATGGATGATTGAAAGGAAATCGCCATGAATACGGGAACCGTTAAGTTCTTCAACGCGACCAAAGGCTTCGGCTTCATCGAGCAGGGTGGCGGCCAGCCGGACGTCTTCGTCCACATCTCCGCTGTCGAGCGGGCGGGTATGCGCTCACTTGTCGAGGGCCAGAAACTCAGCTTCGATCTCGTGAAGGACAACCGCAACGGCAAACTCGCGGCCGAGAACCTGCAAGCCGCATAAATTGTTGCGCGGGCCGTTGACCACGGATGTACTGGCATTGGCCACAGAGCGCAGATGAGAGAGGTCGGGCAAGCCCGACCTTCAGACTGCTGACAAACCCCTGGCGTTTGCCGGGGGTTTTTGATTCACTGGGTCATGTTGAAGCGACCCGCCCCTGAACAGACCGCGCTTGAGATGGTGACGTTGGATCAGCTGGTTCCGGCCGATCATCTGTTGCGCAAGATCGATCGATCGATCGACTTCTCGTTCATCCACGGTCTGACGGCGCCATTGTACTGCGCCGACAATGGCCGCCCGCCGCTGGACCCGACCTTGATGTTCAAGGCGCTGTTCATCGGCTACCTGTTCGGAGTGCGCTCGGAGCGGCAATTGGTGCGCGAGATCGAGGTCAATGTCGCCTACCGCTGGTTCCTGCGGCTGAAGCTGACCGACAAGGTGTTCGACGCCTCGACGCTGTCGCAGAACCGTCGTCGGCGCTACCAGGACGAGACGATCGCGCAGGCGATCTTCGACCGCATCGTGGAGCAGGCGATCCTTGCGGGGCTGGTGGACGGGACGGTGCTGTATACCGACAGCACGCACCTGAAGGCCAACGCCAACAAGGGCAAATACGACCTTGCCATGGTCGCCAAGTCGCGTGCCGACTACTGGGGCGAGCTCGACCGCGCCATCGAGACGGAACGGGCGCTGCACGGTCAGAAGCCGCTGAAGCAGAAAGAGCGCAAGCCGCCGGTCAAGCAGACCAAGGTCTCGCGCGCCGATCCGGAGGCCGGCTACATGGTGCGCGAGGGCAAGCCGAAGGGCTTCTTCTATCTCGATCACCGCACGGTGGACGGTCGTTGCGGCATCATCACCGATACCTTCGCCACGCCGGCCAACATGCATGACTCGATCGTCTATCTTGGCCGGCTCGACCGCCAGGTGGAGCGCTTCGGCTTCGTTGTGGCGGCGGCGGGGCTGGATGCCGGCTATGCCACGCCAGGCATCGCCAAGGGGCTGGAGGACAGGAACATCCGGGGCGTCATCGGCTATCGCAACCCGACCCCGCCAAGGCCCGGCAAGATGAGGAAGAGCGCCTTCGTCCATGAACCGGATCGGGACGGCTATCGTTGTCCGCAGGGCCAGTTGCTCACCTACGCCAGCACCGATCGCGGCGGGTATCGTCATTACAGAAGCGATCCGGCCATCTGCCGCGACTGTCCGCTGCTGGCCTCCTGCACCTCAAACGCCAAGGCCGAGCGCACCATCACACGCCATGTCTGGCAGGATCAACGCGAGCGCGTCGATGCCAACCGGCTCACGGCTTGGGGCAAGGCCATCTACCGGCGTCGCAAGGAGACGGTCGAGCGATCCTTCGCCGATGCCAAGCAGCTGTTCGGCCATCGCTACGCCCGCTTCCGAGGGCGAACCCGCGTCGCCTGCCAGTGCCTGATCGCAGCCGCCGCCCAGAACATGAAAAAGATCGCAATCAGCCTCTGGCCAAAGCCCAAACCGGTCCTCGCCTGAGGCCAAATCTGCGTCGGCGGCCTCCTGACATCCGCTCCCGCCACCAATTTCCCAAGCGCAATCAATCTGCAAAACAAAACCCCGCCGAAAATCGACGGGGTTCGTCAGCAGTCTGGAGGTCGGGCAAGCCCGACCTTTTTTCTTTTCCTGGTTGGAGACCGCATCGTGCGACACCCTGAAATACCGCAAGGAATATTCAAACCCAAACCGACCGCGATCGAAACGAAGCAGGACGCCACAACCAGGGCAGCCCGCCAAATTGTCAACGGTGAAGCCGCCGCCCGAGAACAGAAGACCGAGCGGTTAAGGCTGGCGAGGCTTGCCAGTGAGGCAACAAATATATCCACGCCGACGGCGAAGAAGCGAACGAACGGGCGTAAGCACGGCTAAGCTGTATCAGCGAAACGATCCGGGCACCCTGGGACGAGCCGTTTGCCGGGGCAAAGTCTTAGAAATTTTCGCTACAAAGGCGGCGCAAAGTGCGCATCTGCCCTCTCGCTGAACGGGGTAAGAGGCCCGGCCTGATACGCCCAAGTCCCGCTGACTTCCCCGCCCAGGCCGGGTCGCCCCAGCTCCACTTGAAGGCGAGCTACGTGGCCTCGTCAGTCACCCAACCCATGGACTTTCGGGCGCCGGTCTCCAACGGCCCGGCCAGTCATCTTGGTAGCTGCGGCCTCCGGTCTGTCCTCGCTCGCGACCTTGTGAGAGGTCGCGGCTTCACCGGACATAGTTCAAACCCTACGGCTATCATTGCTTCCCGACCTTAGAGGGGATCTTCTCGCGCCTTTTTCGCGCGAACAACTGCACTGTCTGAGCGCGGCCATAAACGCCTCGGCTGCCAGGTCGCATTTGCGCTTGGACGGACCGTTGCTCTGGATCACAATTTCGGCCTGCCTGGTTGTCAGGCCGTGCTTTGCCGCAAACTCGTCTATGTCGGCTCCCGTCCAGCACGACCGCTTCAAACCTTGCATTTTATTTCCTGGTCCCGAAATCGTGAGGAGCCAACGCGGGACCGTCGATAAGGTTTCAGATCAACGTCGAGAGCCCTCAACTCGGCTGGTCGCCAGAGGCGCCTTCTCGTCGACGGCTTATGGAGCGTCACCACGCTCTCGTACTCTTTCCGTTCTGGCCGCTGAATGGCAGGCAACTTACATAGCCAGGGCTATGGCCTCGGCTGGAACCTGCCGCCACCACAGCCTTACTCGACGATTGCAACCGACTGGGCCGACGGGATGTCCTTCATCCCCAGGCTCGAGCAGTTCTGTTTGATGGTCGTGCTGCCGGACCACTGGATCTTGTCGGCAACGACCTGGGTGCAGCCGCCGCTCCCCGAGAAGTTGCCCAGGTAGTTGACCTGCTGCTTGGGGAAATAGATGGCACCGGTCAGAAGCGAGCTCGCGGTGCCGTTGAAGGTGCTTGATGTGCTGGTGCCAGTCCTGTCGCCATAGAACAGCACGCCCGAATAGGTGCCCGAGGTCGGCGCGCTCAGCGTCACCGTGGCGTTGCCGTTCATGCTGACGGTGTTGCTGCCGGACATGAACATTGTCACACCGGTTCCGGATACGACCGCGCCGGCGTTCACTTTCAGGCTACCCTGGACGACATAGGTGCCGGGCTGCAGCGTGACATTGCCCTTGAGGTCCATGCCGCTGCAGTAAGTTCCGGGCTGGAGTGTTTGCGACGACTTGCTGCCGTTGACGGTCTTGCACGGGTTGCCAGCCGCCGGTGCCGGCAGGCTGGAGAAGGGGTCCGACGCCGGCAGGGCCTGGGTGATCGGAGACTTGCAGACGGTGGTCACCGGGTTGCTGAGCGAAACGCCGCCGACCGCGATCAGGCAGTCGGCCTGAAGCGCCGCCGAACCCTGCACCTTGACGGCATCGGACTGAGCCGAATTCGACATGACCGAGCACCCAGTCAGCTTGACGCTGGTGTTGCCCGAGAAGAGCGCCGCCTGGTAGGCCGACGGATTGAGCGCCAGCACACAGGCCTTGGAGCGTCGGTGATGAGCGCTACCGCTCTGGCGCGCTCCGGCACTTTGCTCTCGGAGAAGATCGAAGTGAAGATGCGATCAAGGTTCTGGTTGAGGATGACCTCCACCGCCTTCTTGGCCGTGTTCGGCCCCGAGGTCGGCGGCGCGTGGACGGTGATAGTACCATTGCCGAGGCCGTTGTCGGTCGCCGACTGGGTAGCGGCAGCAGTGATCGTCGCCGTGTCGGATCCAGCGATCTTTTCCAGCGCGCCTGCATAGGCGGCGGCGTCCTCATCTGTGCCGGTTTCGAGCATGGGGTTCAGGAGGCTCGTGCATCGCCGCTTAAGAACAAGCGTTGAACGAATGCTTATTGGCCCAGGAGGGGTCCGAAGCCTGTGGGAACAAGCAAAAGGCCCGTCGCTTGGCAACGAGCCTTCTGACCTGCCGGGCGGGAGAGTGTTATACCGCCTAGCGGCTAGTTCACTTCCGTTTCGGCGTATGCCTTAGCGATGCGCGATCAGCTGACAGAGCTGTCGTAAGTCGCGGTCATAAGTATCCTGACTGCTGAGCACGTCCACGCAGCGTTTTTTCATCCGGACCAGTTGTGCGCCGGACATGTCGCCGACGACACTGACCATTCTCGCGTTGCTCGGATCAGGGGGATTGGTGGGATTGGACAGGCTGCTCAGACGCCTTGCGGTCCCGGCACCTGCTGTGACACCGCTTATTCCGACATCGGCTGCAGAGCCAAACACGTTCGCGTCACCGGTCGTCGCCGCGAGCCCTTGTGTTACGCCCTTTGTACCACCCAGCATTGCATCAGCTCCGGCCCTCAGGGTTTTAGGACCGTCCACCGTGGCACCCAGTCCGGTCGTGATCCCATCTGAACCTCCGACAGTTGCGGCAGCTCCGGGCCTCAAGGTATTAGGACCGCCCACCGTGGCACCCAGACCGGTCGTGATCCCATCTGAACCTCCGACAGTTGCGCCAGCTCCGGCCCTCAAGGTATTAGGACCGCCCACCGTGGCACCCAGACCGGTCGCGATCCCATCTGAGCCTCCGGCAGTTGCGGCAGCTCCGGCCCTCAAGGTATTAGGACCGCCTACCTTTGCACCAATCCTGGCCTTCAAAATCTTGGTCTTGCCTACCGTCGCGCCAGCGCCGGAGTCGATCACAGTCGGGTCGCCTACCGTGGCCCCGAGACCTGCGCTGCCACCGCTCGATCCGACCGAAGCTCCCAGCCCGGCGTTAATGCCGCCAGTTAGGATTTTAGTAGAATTCCGCTGAGGGAGCCGTCAGCAATTTGGCTCACCGGGCTTGAGCTAGCTGTGAGTTCTGACGATGCTTGCTTCAGCCATAGTGAAGACGGGGTTTTGGCAATGTCCCGGTGAATTGGACACCAACCCGGTCGTTCCTGCGCCACCGCAAAACGGACTGGTAGGCGACGCCGTCGGTCGGCACATATAAGACGAAACGTTCAGGCACACGCGCTTCGACGGCCACCTTAAGTTCAGCGCCGCCATTGTTCTGGTTTCGGATCGTGCAACTGATTTCGGAGTTCGTGATTCCGTTGATGATCGCCGCGCCTTTTAGGACGCGCTGTCGCCGTTCTCGGCGATTTTCCATTTCTCCGCACGATCACGCGTCGGACCGGCTGACGACCCAGATGAGAGCCAATTTTCCGCTCTCCCCTTGTCATTCGGAAAATCGTTCCTGTCTAATTCCATAAACTAAGTAGATTTTGAGCCGACGCTCAGATGGAGCGGGCAATCGAGGGGTGAACCCTCCGCTCAAAGGATCGATCTCATGCGAAAACTGATTTCCGCCGCCCTGGTCGCGCTCGCAGCGGCGGCCACTTCTGGAATGGCTCATGCCGACGAGAAGAAGGTCGTCATTGCCTACCAAACCGGGGCTAATCCCTATAACCTTGGCATCGCCAATGGCGACCTTGCCAGGAAGACCGGATGGAACATCGAATTCCGCCGCTTCAATTCCGGCGCCGACATCTTCGCCGCCATCGTATCCGGCGATGTCCAGATCGGCGATGTCGGATCGAGCCCGTTTTCGGCTGCCGTCAGCAAGGGCCTCGACGTGAAGGCGTTCTACATCTCGTCCGTCTCGCGCGACGGCGAGGCCCTGGTGGTGCGGCCGGAAATCAAGTCGCCGGCGGACCTGCGCGGCAAGAAGCTTGCTGCGGCGCCGGTCTCGACCGACCATTACCAGCTTCTCGCGGTGCTCAAGCAGGAAGGCATCTCCGAGAAGGAAACCCAGGTTATCGCTATTCCGCAGCCCGAGATCGTCGCGGCCTGGAAGCGCGGCGACATCGACGGCGGCTTCGTCTGGGATCCAGCGCTTTCCGAGCTGAAGAAGAACGGCAAGGTCCTGCTCACGGCCGGCCAAGTCGCTGATCGCGGCGCGCCCACCTTCAGCGCGCTGGTCGTCACCGGCGCATTCGCCAAGGCCAATCCGGAGTTCCTCGGCCAGTATGTCAGGCTGATCGACGGCTACAACCAGGCCTATCTGAGCAACCCGGCCGCCTGGGGGCCAGACTCCGAGAGCGCCAAGCTGATCGCGAAATTGCAGGGCGGCACAGCGGCCGAGAATTCGGAGCAGTTGAAGACGACGGTCGTCCCGCCGCTCGACGAACAGGTCTCAGACAAATGGCTGGGCGGCGGCGAGAAGAGCGCGGTGGCGAAAATCCTCAAGGACACCGCGGGCTTCCTGAAGGACCAGCACAAGATCACCTCGATCAAGGACAGCTACGCGGCCTTCGCCGATCCGCAATATGCGGCAGTGGCCAAGGCCTCGAACTAGCAATCCCTGAAGGAAACGCCGATCTGGCTGGCACGCCAGCCAGATCGCCTGGAGGCCACCATGCTTCGAATCCGCGATGCCAGCGTCACCTTTCCGGGTTCCGACGGCCAGCACGTACACGCGCTCGATCACGTGTCGCTCGATATCGCTCCCGCTTCCATTGTTGTCGCGGTCGGCGCTTCCGGGTGCGGCAAGTCGACATTGCTGAACGCGATCGCCGGCTTCCTGCCGCTCACCGAAGGCACGATCACGTTGGACGGACGCGAAATCGCGGCGCCGGGCGGCGATCGCGGCGTCGTGTTCCAGAAAGACACCCTGCTGCCCTGGGCTAATGTGCTGGACAACGTCGCGCTCGGCCTGAAGTACCGGAGCGTCTCGCGCGGCGAACGCCATGAGCGGTCGAGGCACCTTCTTGAACTGGTCGGGCTCGCCGATTTCGCCGAAAAGCCGCCCTACGAACTGTCGGGCGGCATGCGCCAGCGCGTCGGCATCGCCCGGGCGCTGGCCACCGATCCGAAAATCCTTTTGATGGACGAGCCATTCGGCGCCCTCGACAGCCTGACCCGCGAGACGATGCAGCAGCTTCTGGCTTCCGTCTGGGCCAAGACCGGCAAGCAGATCCTGTTCATCACCCATTCGATCGAGGAAGCCCTCACACTCGGCACGACCATCGTCGTGATGTCACCCCGGCCGGGCCGCATCATCGCGCGCTTCGATGCCGATTTCGTGCGCGATTTCGCCGAAAGCGGCGATATCGGGCCGATCCTGTCCCGCCCGCGCTTCATCGAGCTGCGGCAGGAAATCCGCTCGCTCATCCACCAGCCGGAAGGCGCCCGCAGAGGAACCTTGCAATGACGCTCGCCGCCAATTCCCGAACCCCGTTCCCTCCCGCCACGGCTCAGCTGAGGCCGTCTCCCCGGCCGCGCAGCTCAGCATCGGCAAGCACGTTCGGCATCAGCCTGGTGACGGTGGCGGGGCTGATCGCATTGTGGGCACTCGCAGCGCAACTCGGCTGGGCATCGTCGCTCTTCCTGCCATCGCCGGCCGACGTATTGACCCAGTTCAACGCCGTCGCGGCCGATGGCTATGCCAATGGCACGCTGCTCGACCACACGCTGGCAAGCCTTGGCCGCATTGCCGCGGCCCTCGGCATCGGCATTTTCGTCGGCATTCCGCTTGGCCTGCTCATGGGGCTCAATCGTTGGGTAAAGGGCATCTTCAGCGTGCCGATTGATCTCTACTGGGGTTTGCCGCCGCTGGCCTACCTGCCGCTGCTGATCATATGGCTCGGTATCGGCGAAACCTCCAAGATCGTTCTGCTCTCGCTGTCGACCTTCGCGCCGATCTGCTTCGCGGCACAGGCGGGTGTGCGGTCGGTGCCCGTCGAACGCATCAACGCCGCGCTGTCGCTCGGCGCCAGCCGGCTGCAACTCTTTACCAGCATCATCCTGCCGTCCGCTCTGCCGGAAATCCTGACCGGCCTGAAGATCGCCATCGGCGCCGGACTGTCGACGCTGGTCGCGGCCGAGCTGATCGCAGCCCAGTCCGGGCTCGGCTACATGATCATGTCGGCGGCCAATTTCCTGGCGACTGACGTCGTGTTCGTTGGCCTCATCGTCATCGCCGTGCTCGCCTTCGCCTTCACCAGCGGCATGCGCTGGCTGGAACATCGCCTCATCCCCTGGAAGGGCAAGCTCTGAGGCTTGCTCCCATAGATTCCGCAATCATTGAAGGAGACAATCCGATGTCCGGCAACAGCACCCGCCCGCTCGATATCTACTGGTACCTGCCGACCCATGGCGACGGCCCCTATCTCGGCACCGACGAGCGGCACCGGCCGGCAACCTTCGGCTATCTCAAGGAAATTGCGCAAGCCGCCGATCGGCTTGGCTTCCAGGGCGTGCTCCTGCCCACGGGTACACGGTGTGAGGACGCCTGGATCGTGGCCGCCGGGCTGATCCCGCTGACCGAACGGCTGAAGTTCCTGGTGGCGCTGCGGCCGGGCAGCGGGACGCCGGCCCTGTTCGCGCGCCATGCGGCCACGCTGGACCGCATCTCCGGCGGCCGGGTGCTGCTCAACGTCGTCACCGGGGCGGATCCTGCCGACCTTGCCGGCGACGGCAACAAGCTCGGTCATGACGAGCGCTATGCCCAGACTGATGAATTCCTCACGATCTGGCGCCGTATCCTGTCCGGAGAGCCGGCGGACTTCGAGGGCAAGTATCTATCTGCTCACGGCATCGACATATCTTTCCCGCCGGTCCAGCAACCCTATCCGCCACTTTGGTTCGGCGGGTCTTCGGAGGCGGGCATCGAGGTCGCCGCCAAACACACGGACGTCTATCTGAGTTGGGGTGAACCCGTCGAGCAGGTGAAGGAGAAGTTCGATAGAGTCAGGGCACGAGCGGCGGCTCAAGGTCGCAAAATCCGCTTCGGATTGCGCATAAACCTGATCGTGCGTGAAACGGAGGAGGAGGCCTGGGCGGCGGCGGATCGACTGATCAGCCGCGTCACCGACGACGTGATCGCTGAAGCCCAGCATCAATTCACCAAGGTTTCGGAGTCGGTCGGGCAAAAGCGCATCTCCGCTCTGCACCAGGGACGCCGCGACAAGCTGGTTATAGCTCCCAATCTATGGGCCGGATTGGGTCTCGTCCGAGGGGGTGCCGGCACCGCGCTTGTCGGGAGTGCGGAAAGCGTTGCTGCCCGCATTCGCGAATATCAAGAGATAGGGGTGGAGACGGTTATTGCCTCGGCCTATCCGCATCTGGAGGAAGCTTTCAATGTTGCCGAGCTGCTGTTTCCACGGCTCGGACTGCAGGGTGAATTGCCCCTTAAGGAGCGCGGCTGGGATCTGGAGTTTGGGCGCGGCCGGGGCGCGGGCGTCCGAGTAGCGGCGTCTTAGGCAGGTCGAGGAGAGAAGTGGTGCGCGCAGCATCGCTGGTGCCGTGCCAGGCCCGCTTACATCTGAGTTTGACCATCGGAGTTCGGCTTATGTCAAATCCATCAATCGTCGGTTTTTCGGGGAACTTCAGCCGACCCTCGAAGACCCGCGCTTTCGTCGACCTCGTCGTTCAGAACATCGCAGGCCGCCACCACCTTTCCCATCGAACCTATGATGTCGAGGATGTCGGTCCCTCGCTGGGGGCCGCCAAATCGCAGCGCGACCTCGACGCGCAAGCCCAAACCGTAGTTGCAGATGTTGTCGCCGCGGACGTGCTCGTCGTCGGCTCTCCGACATACAAGGGTAGCTATACCGGGCTGTTCAAGCATTTTTTCGACTTGCTCGATCCAACGGCCTTGAGAGGTAAGCCCGTGCTTCTCACAGCCACCGGGGGCGGCGAGCGCCATGCCCTTGTCGTTGAGCATCAACTCAGGCCGCTATTTGGCTTCTTCGAGGCCTTCGCGCTGCCCACAGCCGTGTACGCGACCGACAAAGACTTCACCGATGGTGTGCTTCGGTCCGAACTGATCCTGAAGCGAGCGGCGCAGGCGGTTGATGAAACCGCGGTTCTGCTAGCCACCAAATCCGGTCTCAGAATAGCCGCCGAATAGATCCATGCCGCGGTGCTTCAGCGGGAAGTGTAGCGTCTCGCCTTCCGGGTCGCGGCAAGCGGGCGCGGCGGCGCGGGCTTCTCCCGAGACTGCGCTCGCCCAGGGGCGCTAATCGGGCCTTGGCTCTACCAGACCGGCATCGACGTGATCAGGTAGACGCGCGTGCGTTGGCCTCGCGACTGACGCGGTCGTCATGGCGTCCGGCGGCAGGAGGATTACCATCTTCGCCCCTTCATCAGGCCAGAGAGGCTTGCCTGCCAGCAGGAACACAGTGGCGACAAGGCACATCAGGAGGATGGCGGCGCAGAGGTTGGCAATCATCTCGCCCAGTTGCACAGCGGTTTCTCCCAATGAAACACCCGCCGCTTCGCAGGTCGCGGCGGGTGGTTGATCACAACAACTGACTGACGATGAAGGGACATGTTACTCGCCAGTCCCGACTCCAATGGCATAGCTGGCAATATGTTTCGTCGATGCGACCTTTGAGTTGGAAGGTTGGACGTTGGTCTTACACGGCGGAGCTAAACCTCTAAGCCCCACGGGGCGCGCACCAGCAACTCATTGGCGCCTGGAGACCAAGTGAGCGCGTAGGCGCATCGCGCGGCTATCGCCAGAGCTATCGCCACGGCGAAAGAAGACAGGTTGTTCCTCGCCAGCACTATTTAGGATCACCAGCCCTCGAACCGCCGTGGGCTCCGCCGCCGTAGCTGTGCCGTGCAAGGCTGGAACCTTCCAACGTCGATCAGACGAGTTGCGGCCCGGTAGCCTTTGGGTGCGGCGTTTGGGTGCGGCCACCGGGCCTTGGCCGGCAGGAGACATAGATGGCCGGCGCGCGAATATATGCGCATCTGCTAATACATGGAAATTCAGCCGAAAGGTCGAACCTGCCTTGAACCACCAACATGACGGCCGGACGCTGCAAGGACGCATCGACGTGGGCATGGCTGTTACCGGTGGCTGCCTCGATTGCCATCGCCATCAGAGGCTCGATCCGCCGGCGCTGCGCGACCGCTTCGGCCCTGACGCTCCCGCAATGACGTGGGACTTGAGGCCGAAAATGAAATGCGCGGTCTGCGGCGGCAAGCGGATCACGCTGACCTATTCGCCCGGCCCCAGCCCGAAAAAACCTCAACAAATGACCTCAGACGCCTACGCCGTCGGCGAGGGCAGGTCGGCTGACGAGCGGGCAACGAGACGGAGCTGGGCAGTTTGTAGCTCAGGGCTGCGGGGAATTGAGCCAGCTTGAGTAGCCCGCCGGCTCCGGTCGGCGGGCATCTTGTCGACCCATGGAATTGAGCAATGCGGCGATGACCTCGGCCGGAGGTTGAACGCCTATGAAGCTGCGGACAAGCCCATTTGCACGGCTTTCCCAGTCTTGTCTCGGAAGACAATCCTCTACGACCGAACGCCGGAAGACTTCTCGGATGATCTCAAATTCAAAAGCGGAAATGAAATTAGCAGAGCGCCTGGTCATGGCTCTCTCCCTGTGGAGTTGAATTGACTTCAGCGCCCGTGTCCGGTCGATACTGCGGGCGACAACAGAAGCCTTATATCCGCTCCCATGCCCTCGTCGCTCACAATTGTTGCAATGCTCTTAAAGATGAGGACGAACGCGAGCGGGGCAGTCCGAGCCGGATACGGTGCGGTCGCCCGACTCGGAGCCCTTCTTGCCTATAGCGGGTTCCCGCTGACGGCAGCACGCGATCGCCTCACGCGCTCAGCCGGTCGACCAGCTGCCGGTGGTCCTCATCGCCGGAGCCGTCAGGCAGCGGGGCAGCCGCGTCGAGCCGGCGCAGCGCATCCATGATGTCGTCGAAGGAGACCGGCCGCTCGGTGCCCGGCGGCTGGCGCAGCGCCGGCATGGATTCCACGGCGCAAGCGTCGGATGCCCACGACGACAGGATCGCCCGCTTTTCCCATATATCTAGTGAGCCGTCCTCCAGCACATCCTGCGGGTGCTGAAAATGCCTGGCCGGCGACAGCAACCGGTCGAGCGAAAGGTCTGATATTTCGGGAGCAAGGGAAGGAATGATCGGCGAAAGTGTCTGTCGGTCCATTTCTGTCCTCCGTATCAAAAACTCCTTGTTTCGGGTGCCAATTTCTCAACTGTCCCGGCGGCGCCGACAGCCGTTAATTTTGTTAAGCTCAATCGCGAATTCAAGGCCCTCGCGATCGAATTACCGCATGTTTTCAGCGCACTAGCACTCTACGATCGAGAGCGCCAAAATTTGCGGCACCCTCTTGAAATTGGAAGAAGGCAAAATTAGCTCGAGATGCGCAAGATCGCGAGCCCCGCTCCGGGAGTGGGTCTCAGGAAAGATTGGGAGGCCATCATGGATGTGATGAGCGGCACCGGTCCAGTCCCGACGCCGACACATGTGCCGAGCGAGTTCCTCGCATATGAGGCGGAGTGCCGAGAAGCGCTGCAGCCGCTGCTTGCTGGACTGCTCGACGCGGCCGAAACCGCCGGCTGGAGACGCCGCACCGCCGCCTCAACACTGATGTTCCTGGCGGCGCAGCAGGTATCGGCAGCGGCTACGCCGGCCAAGGGCTGAACCGAAAGCTCGCCAAGCAGGCGAAATCATTTCAGATCCCGCGCTGCATCGACGAGCCGCCGATGCAGATGAGGGTCGTGTGATTGCGGGGCGATTGCGAGAATGCATGAAGGTGGTGGGATGCAGCCGACCTGGCTGAGGAACTCAGTCTTGCCCCGGCCGATGTGGCGCACTGGCTCAACGGTCGCGCCCCGGTGCCGCTTGCCGTTGCCGCCTGGAGGCGTTGGTCAAAGCCCACAAGGCGCTTCCGCCGGCGAGCCTGAGCCGGACCGAAGTGTCAGCGCCGACCGGTTCCGCGCCGCCCGCGGCTCGCCCCGAGGCCGTTGCCGCCGCGACAACTGGCCAACAGCATGATCGAGGAGAAAAGCAGCGCCGCGTTGCAGCGCTATCGGCGGCCTGCTTGCAGCCTGATTCTCGCAGAGCTCAAGCTTGTGCGCTGGTTTCATAGGAAGCGGGCAAAAGGCTATTCGGCTTCCCTGGACGGGAGCAAACGGTGGCCCCAAAGCGACCGAGCCGCGCAGGCTACGAACTCACCATACGCGGAAAGCCAAACCGGAAAGGCGCGTCTCCTATTGATGTCGGCGCCCCTCCGGATTGGCACCTTCTGCCAGGCCTCTTGAACACGGACACCGCCGAACTAAATCGTACTCCGCCGGAGGCCCATCTTGGGGGCCGGCGTGTCGGGCGGATGCAACAGCATCCGCCGACGTCAGTCTTGTACCCATGTTGCTCAGAGGAGGATGTGGCTATGAGAACCACTCTCGATTTCACCCCACTTTTCCGGTCGGGCATCGGCTTCGACCGAATGCTGAACGCGCTTGAGGCCGCGAGCCGCGGCGAAACCATCGACAGCTGGCCTCCATATGACATCGCCAAGCTCGGCGAGGACGATTACCGCATCACCATGGCGGTAGCTGGCTTCAGCCAGGACGATCTGACCCTAACCCAGGAGCAGAACACGCTCATGGCGTCCGGTCACAAGGCGGGCGAGGAGAATGGCCAGTATCTTCATCGAGGCATTGCCAGTCGCGCGTTCCAGCGCCGTTTCGAGCTGGCCGACCACGTGAAGGTGGTGAACGCCAGCCTGGTCAACGGTCTGCTGACGATCGATCTCAAGCGCGAAGTTCCTGAAGAGATGAAGCCGCGCCAGATCGAAATCGCGACGAGCGGCAAGGCGACGCCGAACTCCTCGCCGAAGCAGATCGAGGCTGAGAAGCCGGCCGCCTAAGGCATTCCGCGAGCGCACTCGCGCGCGGGCGCCGGGTCATGAGCCCGGCGCCGAATGGTGCATTGTCACAACGAACGAAAGGAGAAGAAAAATGAGCGTTCGAGATCTGATCCCTTGGGGCCGCGACAACGGCAATCAGGCGACCTTATTCCGCGCTGGCGACCGTGATCCGTTGCTGGCGCTGCATCGTGAGGTGAACCGGCTGTTCGATGATGTCTTCCGCGGCTTCGGTTCGACCCTACCTGCCTTCAGTGGCGCTTCCGCCTTCGGCGGCGGTTGGCCAAGCGTCGAGATTTCCGACGGCGAGACGGAGGTCAAGGTGACGGCCGAGGTGCCCGGTCTTGAGGAGAAGGACATCGAAGTCCTGCTCGACGACGGCGTACTCACGCTGAAGGGCGAGAAGCGTTCCGAAACGGAGGACAGGGACAGGCAGTTCTCCGAGCGCTTCTATGGCCGCTTCGAGCGCCGTCTCCCGCTCGGCTACGAGGTCAAGAAAGACAAGGTCGATGCCCGCTTCAGCAATGGTGTGCTGACCGTGACCTTGCCCAAGAGCGAGAAGGCGCAGTCGCAGGGAAAGCGCATCGCCATCAAGAGCTGACGCGTGGCAGGCGCCGGCGGCCGGCTGTAGGGCCCCGCCGGCAGCATCCATGCCAGACAGGGAGGATGAACGATGGAGAGACAGGTTGACAGATCCACCAGAGCACCAATCCCGCGGGGGTGGTCGTCGAACGACAACCGGCAGAAGCCCCTTTCGATGGGACGCTCGACCTTCCCGGGCGACGCCGTCGCACGGATCTACAAGCCGTCCCGCGCGGCGACGACTTCCGGCACGGCCCGCACGCGCGGCTGGCGTCTCGTTTTCGAGCGGCGCACCGCGCCCTTTGTCGAGCCGCTAATGGGCTACACCGGGAGCCGCGATACGCTGACCCAGGTCGAGTTGAACTTCCCGACGCTGGAGTCGGCCGTTCGCTACGCCGAGCGACAGGGGTTGTCCTATGTCGTTCAGAATGCGACGGAGCAGGCTGATGATGGGGCGACCAGGCCTGCCAAGCCCGGAAGGTCGACCTACGGCTTTTCCAACATGACACTCGACCGGCTCGGACTTGGCGCGCTTCAGGAGAGCTACGGGTGCGCCCTCGACGGCGCTGCAAACCGCAACGATCCATCCGGTCCGGAAAGCTGGACGTCGCCGATGGGCGTGGCCCGCGATCCGAAGCTGACGCTGGAGGCCAAGCGCTCGATCCTGATGAACTGGGCTTGGACGGAGTATCTGATCGATCTGGCGACCAATGAGGGCATGCCTGAAAACGACCGCCCCTCGCGCCTCGACGAGGTCCAGCAGGCGCTGCTCGCGCTCGAACGGGAGGTTGCGGCTGACCAAGCCAATTCAGGCATGCGCAAGGCGGCATGAGGTGTGCCTACGAGCGGGTCTGGAGCAAGTTCCGGGCCCGCTTTTTCAACCCCGCGGGCGTAGCCCCGCAGACAGGAGTGACAACACCAGGTCAGGGAGGCAAACAATGCTCGCTCTCACATCGAACCTCCGCGTCGTCGCCGTTGCGATGGGGGCCATTTTCTTCAGCCTCGCTCCCGTTGCTGCGCAAACGGCGGCACCGGCTGAAGCATCCAGCCTGCCGACGCTTGCGCCCATGCTGGAGCGCGTCACACCGGCCGTCGTCAATATCGCGGTCGTTTCCAAAGCCCCCAAGGAAGACAATCCGCTTTACAGCGACCCTAATTACCGGCGCTTCTTCGGGCCGGAGCAGCTGCCGCAGGCCAGGATGAGCGCCGGCTCTGGCGTGATCGTCGATCCGGCGAAGGGCTATGTCCTGACCAACAATCACGTCGCTGGGGACGGCAGCGAAATCTCGGTCACCCTCAAGGACGGCCGGCAATTCCCGGCGAAGCTGATCGGCAGCGACAAGGACACCGATATCGCGCTGCTTCAGATTGACGCTAAAAACCTCACGGCGATACAGACAGGCGATTCAGACGCCCTGAAGGTCGGCGACTATGTCGTGGCAATTGGCAATCCCTTCGGTCTCGGCCAGACCGTGACCTCCGGCATCGTCAGCGCGCTTGGCCGCAGTGGACTCAACATCGAGGGTTACGAGGATTTCATCCAGACCGACGCCTCGATCAATCCGGGCAATTCCGGCGGCGCCCTGGTTACTCTGGACGGCAAGCTGATCGGCATCAACACGGCTATCCTCAGTCCAGCCGGCGGCAATGTCGGCATCGGCTTCGCCGTGCCGAGTAACATGGTTGTTTCCGTGATGAAGCAGTTGATCGCCCACGGCGAGGTGCGGCGCGGAAAGGTGGGGATCGGCATCCAGGATTTGACGCCGGACCTCGCAAAGGCGCTGCAACTCGGAGACCTCCGCGGCGCGGTGATCGCCAATGTCGAACCCGGCTCGTCGGCAGAGAAGGCTGGATTGCAGGTCGGCGATGTCGTCACCGCGATCGACGGACATCCCGTGCAAGGCACGACCGACCTCAGAAACCGGATCGGCCTCACCCCTGCCGGAAGCACTGTCAAATTTGCCGTCAAACGCGCTAATGGCGAAGTCACGATCGACGTGACGATCGCTGCACAGGAAAGCGCGTCGGAGACGCTGGCAGGCACCCTCCTGCAGGGCGCCAAGATGAGTGACGCTTCGGCCGAGGAAGCCCAGCGGGCAGGCGCGGACGGGGTCGTCATCGAGAGCATCGAACCCGCTAGCCCGGCGGCGAGAGCGGGGTTGCGGACCGGCGACATGATCGTGGCGGTCAACCGCAAGCCGGTCTCTTCCGTGTCCGATTTGCGCAGTGCGATCGCTGGCCAGCGCGCAATACTGGCCTTGGAGCTGGTCCGTGACGGGGGGCGTCTTCTGCTGGTTGTGCGATAAACTCCGGAGCCCGCTCGACCTTCCCTCGAGAGCAGGCTCTTCCAATTTCTGGCCGTCGGGATGTTCGCTGCCTACATCACCGAGCATGGGGTGATGACGGACGGCGAGTCCCTTCGACCAACGCTCTCGCCATCAAGCGCGTTGGGAACCGGCAAGTAGGCGTTCGCCATCAGCGATCCCCCGCTAACGGAACGCTTGACGCCGTTCTCCTGCTCGATTCCCCTGATCGAGCGCAGCGATCATGTCGAAGGCAACCAAAAGAACGGCCCACCCCTGATGCCATGCAGGAGCGGGCCTGCGGAGGATAGGGGCTCCGCGCGGCAGCGCACGGCAAACAGCGGAGGGCATAGCGCCGCCGGGCCCCAAACTTACCCGAATGCGAGGTGTTCCTCGGCGTCGGAACATTTTCTTTGTGATCCGGTTTCTCGGGCAGGACCGCCCCCGTTTGAGGTCGCATGGCGTAGCGTGTGCTCGCCAACTTCACCTGGCCGGTAATGTCTCAGGCAGCACACATCATCGCGAAGACGCTCGGCACAGGCCGCCGGGCAGCGTTGGGAACGTCGTGCCGGCTATCCGCGCCATGATTGCTGCACCGGGCTTCCCGGGCTCTCGCTTGACGCCCAGCGGTTCGAGTCGCATTCCCAGCATGTAGTCTAGGCAGCGGCGGCGGCAAATAGCTTCTTCGTCACGCGATTGCGAATGGCGCCTTAGTTCGAGTATGCGATGGAATCCTTGTTTTTTACGGGGGCGGGCGCATGCTTACCGCCTCTTTCTCGACCGCCACGAAATGATTGGCGCCTCATCCTTTTCTACTCGCCGAGCTGCGCCCCGCATCAGACCTTGACGGCAGACCAGGGCAGGCAGCCCGCGGCGACCGGCGTTGTGCTGACGAGAACGGCTCCTTCCGCGTGAAGCGTTATGAGGCCGGCCCAAGAGACCTCGTCGACCACCCAGATTGTCCCACCTTTATCTGTCGATTTTAGGTTCGTCCGCGCCTCGAGTACGGCTCGCATCATTTGGGCCGGGCTTAGACCTTCCCGGAAGACGACGATCGTGTGGGTTGCACCCTCGAAGCGCTGGCCTGCGCCCGCAGTCAGCCCAGCTAGCATGGCAACGCTCATCAAAGCAGCCGCCGCGCCCCGTGCTGGTCCTCCCCGATTGGGCATCAGGAGAACGAGCACCAAAGGCAAGATGCCAAAAATAACCAGCCATCCGATGTCCCATGCCAGGGGCACTTCGCTCGCCATCCTGATCCGGTGAAGGCCGAGCAGCCAATGAATGATGACCGCGTCAACGATGTGCCAGATGCCGAACCCGGCCAAGGCGAGCCGTAGAATTTCGCTCGTCGTGCCGGGGCGCGCGCCAGATGCACGAGCCGCCACGAGCAACACCGTGCCCAAAATGCACAACAGATACATGAGCAGGTGAAAGAGGCCGTCCGCCAGAATTTGGAAGCGCAAGTCTGATCCTGCCGGTTCGCGAAGGCCGGACAGGAGGTGGTGCCACTGCAGGATCTGATGCAGAACGATGCCGTCGAAAAAGCCGGCCAGCGCAAAGCCAACGAGCAGCCACCCGACAACGGCCTTCCGATTGATTGCTGGCCAGTTCAAGCGCATGACTGGCGCCCTACCTCAAAGTGGCCGGACGAGGGGTGACCGGCAACCTCGGTCTGAGGTCGTCGACTGGCGCAGCCGGAATGTCTTCGGTGAGCCCGTGGACGCCATAGCTCGCCTCAATCCAGAACGCACAGATTAGGCCTCCGACCACAGCCAGGAGTACTAGCACTGCCGCAATAGTTTCGAGCATCAGACGTCGCTCCCTGTTCAGCCCGTTTGCCCGAACATCCCGGGGTTGGAGTTGTTCCCTTGGCTTGGAGATTACGGCTGATCATCAGGAACAATACCGTCAATGCGAGGTTGGGACGCGCTTGCCTGCTCAAAGGAGATCACTATGCCAGCCTCATCGGCGAAAGCCGATACTCCGGCTCCGGCGCACAAGCCGGCAGGAGTCACCCGATGGGTGTTCTCAACTAATCACAAGGACATCGGGACACTTTATCTGATTTTCGCGATCCTTGCGGGCATCATTGGCATGCTCCTGTCAGTCGCTATGCGCATCGAACTTCAGGAACCGGGTATACAGATCTTTCCTGGCTTGGCCTCGTTTGTATACGGCTTCGAGGGTGCCACGGCCATTGATGCAGGCAAGCAGCTCTACAACGTATTCACGACAGCACACGCCCTTATCATGATCTTCTTCGCGGTCATGCCCGGTCTGATCGGCGGCTTTGCCAACTGGATGATACCGCTCATGATCGGGGCTCCTGATATGGCTTTCCCGCGGATGAACAACATTTCTTTCTGGCTGCTGCCGCCTGCCTTCATTTTGCTCTTGATGTCGCTGTTCATGCCCAGCGTACCAGGAGGCTATGGTGCAGGAACGGGATGGTTCCTCTACCCAACGCTGTCGACGTCGGGCCATCCTGGGCCTGCCGTTGACCTGGTCATTCTGTCGCTGCACATTGCCGGGGCCTCATCCATCCTCGGGGCGATCAATTTCATCACCA
Organism: Mesorhizobium sp. M1A.F.Ca.IN.022.06.1.1; assembly: GCF_003952605.1. NCBI lineage: Bacteria > Pseudomonadati > Pseudomonadota > Alphaproteobacteria > Hyphomicrobiales > Phyllobacteriaceae > Mesorhizobium > Mesorhizobium sp. M1A.F.Ca.IN.022.06.1.1. The sequence continues at coordinate 4,762,368 of NZ_CP034455.1, forward strand.
CGATCTTCAACATGCGTGCGCCCGGCATGACGCTCCACAAGATGCCTCTCTTCGCGTGGTCGGTTCTGATTACAGCATTCCTTCTTCTCCTCGCGCTCCCCGTTCTGGCAGGCGCGATCACGATGTTGCTGACTGACCGGAACTTCGGCACTGCCTTCTTCCTCCCGGACCAGGGCGGCGATTTGCTCCTCTACCAGCATCTTTTCTGGTTCTTCGGTCATCCGGAAGTCTACATCATGATCCTCCCGGCATTCGGCATTGTGAGCCAGGTAATATCCACCTTTTCGCGCAAACCGATCTTCGGCTATCTCGGCATGGTCTATGCGATCGTGGCGATCGGCGCGATAGGGTTTGTCGTCTGGGCGCACCACATGTACACCAGCGGCATTGGCCTGGACACGCAGCGCTATTTTACCTTCGCGACAATGGTGATTGCGGTGCCGACAGGTATTAAGGTCTTCTCCTGGATCGCCACGATGTGGGGCGGATCGATTCGCCTGCAAACGCCCATGCTCTGGGCGTTGGGATTCATTTTTCTGTTCACAATCGGTGGGGTAACAGGCGTTCAGCTGGCCAATGCTGCGCTCGACCGTGAATTGCACGACACTTACTTCGTCGTCGCGCATTTCCACTACATACTCTCACTGGGAGCTCTCTTTGGGATCTTCGCGGGCTGGTATTACTGGTTCCCGAAGATGACCGGGTATATGTATAACACTCTACTGGCGGGAGTGCATTTCTGGACGACTTTTGTCGGCGTCAATCTGGTCTTCTTCCCGCATCACTTTCTAGGTTTGGCGGGCATGCCGCGCCGCTACATAGACTATCCCGATGCATTTGCAGGCTGGAATATGGTCTCTTCCTATGGGGCCTACATATCTGCCGCGAGCGTACTGTTCTTCCTGGCCGGAGTGGTCGACGCCTTCTACAGACGAAGGGAGGCCGGCGATAATCCTTGGGGTCCGGGAGCCACGTCCCTGGAGTGGATGTTGCCTTCGCCACCGCCGTTCCATCAATGGGACAGGCTCCCGATCATTAAATAGCCCGGGTCGGCGATTTCGGCGCCCATGCGTGACGGTCCCTGCAGCCAATGCCCTGGCTCTCGTGGCCCTCAATCAGCATCCAACACGACGGGGTTGGTGTTGGCCCGGGAGAGTACCGGGCCCCTAGCGAGCCGTTCCTGATCCCCGGTCGGGCTCGCGGATAATTCATCGCCATGCACGAACTTGATAGCCAAACAGAACGACCAGCGCCAAGGAACATTTCTGATCCAAGGATGTTCGGGGAACCCCAACCCTGGAGAAACCTCATGTTCATGCACAATAAGCGACTGCAATACACCGTCCGTGTGTCGGAGCCGAATCCGAAACTGGCATGCATGATAATGGAGCAGTTCGGCGGAGCCGATGGCGAGTTGGCCGCCGCTATGCGCTATTTCGTCCAAGGGCTGGGCGAGGATGATGTCGGTCGAAAAGACATGTTGCTCGACATCGCAACCGAAGAACTAAGCCACCTCGAGGTGGTCGGGTCAATTGTCACAATGCTGAACAAGGGACTCAAGGCACACCTTGCCGAGGGACAGATGAAGGAAGCTGAGCTGTATTTGATGGTTGGCGCCAGCGGCACAACGGCCAAGGAGTCAATCCTGTTTGGCGGCGGACCCGCATTGTGCGACTCGGCCGGAGTGCCTTGGACCGCCGCCTATATCGATTCTCGCGGCGAACCAACGGTGGACCTGCGCTCCAACATCGCGGCCGAAGCTCGTGCCAAGATCGTGTACGAGCGACTGATCAACATCACCGATGATCCCGGCGTCAAGGATGCCCTCGGTTTTCTGATGACGCGCGAAGTCGCCCACCAGAAGTCCTTCGAGAAAGCGCTGTACGCGATAGAGAACAACTTCCCGACGGGCAAACTCCCGGGCATCGAGAAATATGCCAGCATGTACGTCAACACCTCGCAGGGCGAAGGAGACGCCACGGGACCCTGGAACTCGGGAGGCGAATGGGACCGCATCGACAATCTCGAAGAGGTGATGCCCGCCGACGGGGGCGACGGGATGGCGACTGTCAAGCTAAATGCCAAGGACAAGAAGGTCGCGGCCAATCTGGCGGAGCGGACGCTCTCGGACCCGGCTTCCGATCCGATGACCGGCGCCGATCTTGGAGCAGGACCGGGGGCGGGCCGCACCAAGAACGGTGACATGGGCGGCGCCGCCAACATCCAGGAGGCGCCGGCGCAGGCAGCGGCCGCTACTCGCAAAACCAGGTAGTCTCTGCAGGTTTGGGCGCCCTCAAGACAGTATTCGCGTGCGCAAAGCGAAACTACCTGTCGCGACCGAACACGGCGGTTCCCTGCGCCGTCGGGGCGACGACTCTGAGACAAAGTGACAAGGCAACGCGGCCTAATGACAATTCAAATACCCCTCTCCAAGATCGATCGCGCCGGACGTGAGGACCGCGGCGATGGGGCCTGGAGTATCGCGCCCGATCTTGCCTACCTTCGCCTTTCGATCGTGAATGCGGTGTTCTTTGGTATGCCCGGCCCCGCGACTCCAGTTGGGTGCTGATTGATACCGGTCTGCCAACCTCTCGAGGCGCCATTGTCGCGGTCGCGGAGGCGCGTTTCGGCAAAAACGCCTGACCGGCGGCAATCCTCCTGACGCATGGTCACTTCGACACGTGGGAACGGTCGTTGAACTGTCGCGGATGTGGGGGCTCCGGTCTATGCGCACACGCTCGAACATCCCTATCTGAACGGAACAGCGTCCTACCCCCGCCTGACCCGTGGGCGGGCGGAGGTCTGATGGCGTTGCTCTCACCGCTTTTCCCATGCGGGCCGGTCGATCTCGGGGACCGTTTGAACGCGCTCCCTGACGATGGCTCGGTTCCGGGAATGCCAGATTGGCAGTGGCTCCACACTCCAGGGCACGCGCCGGGACATATTTCCCTTTGGCGCAAGACGGACCGCTCACTGATCGTAGGTGATGCGTTCATCACAACCGGGCAGGAGTCCGCCTATGAGGTAGCGACGCAGCAGCGAGTCCGCAACCGCGAAAAATGGTAGGGTTTATCGCGAGCGATAGAAAACCTGTCCGTCGGAGCGGGCAACAATTGTTGTACAGCACTGTCCTTCGAGTATTCGCGCTGTCGGCTGAAAGGATGCGTCGCCAGGTGGTGCTCGCGCTACCGTCCTAACGGCTTGTGAGACAGCTCAATCAACTGCCGCTCATCGGTGACGCCGGCCATGTAGCTGGCAATTATCCGCAAAGCGCGGCGCTCTCGCTCCGCGGCAGTTTCCTTTGCCACCGAACCGCGCTCGAGAATCTGGCAAAGAAATTCAACATCGACAGGTGTGAACGCGCCTTTCGCCAGTCTTGCTGAAGCCATGGCCTTCTCCTCCTCCCAAGCGGGCCGCCCGACCACGCCGGGCAGGCGGTGCCTTCGACACGACGGCACCTTGGAAGCAGAGGGGCCGCCGGGCTCCGAACCTGCGATCCTAAAAGCTGTTCCTTCGTTATCAGCAAAAATCATTCCAAGAGGTCGGACTCGGCCATGGCGTTGGGCCACGTTGGGGGCCACAGAACATGCACTATTTTCTTCGGAGCCCGAACCATTGACACATGTGTAAGGGCCTATCGCAACGCAGTTTGCTGACTCTATCGTCCCTCGCGATCCGACGACCATCGACCCACACCCCCGGCCCGTTGGGCGGTCGTCTTTTCGGGCTGGGAAGCCGACACAAAGGCGTCAACGGACCAGACTCCATCGGCGGCCCAGGGTCTTGAGGCGCAATAAACTTGGGGAACAAAGAGCCATGCTCACGCACGGGAACATTGGGGCCCGATAGAGGTTGGGGCTTATGTCGATCAGCTCAGTGTTGCCAGCTTCTTGCTCTGACCTGATTATTCGCAAGCTCCAGATCATCTCTGATCTTGCCTCAGCCGATATTGCTACTTTGAGAGATATCGCGGTTCAGGAGCGCGACTACCGGGCAGGAGACGATATCGTGCGCGAGGGCGACCGACCCTCTCATTCCTTCGCTGTTCTGGACGGCCTGGTGTCATCTGCGAAGTTCACCGGCGAGGGGAAGCGGCAGATCACATCGATCTTTGTTCCGGGAGACCTCCCGGATCTCCACGGAATTCATCTTTCGGTTATGGATTGCACCTTCGCGCCACTAACGCCGGCCCGAGTGGGGTTCATGCGCCACGATGCGCTGCGTGCCATCTGCACCAAACACCCGTCCATCGCCAACGTGTTCTGGCGCTCAACGCTGATCGATGCAGCGATATATAGAGAGTGGGTCACCAATGTCGGAAGGCGGGAGGCCTATGTTCGCATGGCTCACCTCCTGTGTGAGCTCATCGTCCGTCTCCATGCAGTCGGCCAAATTCAGGACCACGTGGCGGAATTTCCGGTCAGCCAGGCCGTGCTTGGCGACGCACTGGGTCTGTCCACCGTTCACGTCAACCGAGTGCTTCAGGAACTTCGCCGCGATGGCCTGATATCCACCTCGGGCTCAAGGCTCAAAGTTGTCGACTGGAATGAACTCGTGCGTGCAGGGGACTTTTACACCACCTACCTGCACGAAAAGAACGTGACGCCGCTATGAGTCCCCGCGAGGGGATTGACCGAGGTGCTAAGCATCTCGAGAGCATGGTGATCTTTGCGACGGAGAGCTGCCTCGAGGGGCTTATGGATTCTGTAGTCTACCTGGTTTCCCGTGAGAGCGCGGGCAACTTGACCGGCCGACCTTGGGGGCTAACGATCTACGTCCCCCAGTACTATGTCCAGAGAGCCCAGGATGGCGGTAACGTCAGCCAGCATATGGCCGCGGCAAAGCAGATCCATAGCCTGAAGATGCGCGAAGCTCGGGGCTCTCAGCTTGCACCGGTAAGGTTTGTTAGTCCCGTCAGATACCAGGTAGACGCCGAACTCTCCTTTCGGAGCTTCCACAGCAGCATACACTTCTCCGGTCGGGACCCGAAATCCCTCGGTGTAGAGCTTGAAATGGTGTATCAGCGCCTCCATCGACCGCTTCATGGCCGCACGTTTCGGCGGCACGATCTTACCGTCCGCGTTGGAAACCGGACCCGGCCCTTCTTTAGCCAGCAGATCCACGCACTGGCGCATTATCCTCGCTGACTGACGCATCTCCTCCATGCGCACGAGGTATCGATCGTAGCAGTCGCCGTTCTTACCAATCGGAATATCGAAATCCATTTCGGAATAGCACTCGTAGGGCTGGGCCTTGCGCAGGTCCCAAGCAGCACCGGAGCCACGCACCATTACCCCGGAGAACCCCAAACCCCAAGCATCCGATTCCGAAATCTGCCCGATATCCACGTTGCGGAGCTTGAAGATCCGATTGTCCGTCAGCAGCCTGTCTAGGTCATCCACTGATTTCAGAAACGGATCGATCCACTTGCCGATATCCGAGATAAGCTCGTCGGGCAGATCCTGGTGTACGCCGCCTGGTCGGAAAAAAGCTGCATGCATCCGTGAGCCGCTTGCGCGCTCATAGAAGACCATCAGCTTCTCGCGCTCGATGAAGCCCCAGAGCGGCGGCGTAAGCGCCCCGACATCCATGGCTTGGGTGGTGACGTTGAGCAGATGCGAAAGGATGCGCGAAATTTCGCTATACAGGACCCGGATCAGTTGCCCACGCCTCGGCACCGTCAAACCCGTGAGCTTCTCGATCGCCAGACACCAGGCATGTTCCTGGTTCATCGGCGCCACGTAGTCGAGCCGGTCGAAATACGGCAGGGCCTGCAGGTAGGTCTTCGTCTCAATCAGCTTTTCGGTGCCACGATGAAGCAGTCCGATATGCGGATCAACCCGGTCGACTACTTCGCCGTCGAGCTCCAGCACTAGCCGCAGCACACCGTGAGCGGCCGGGTGCTGAGGGCCGAAATTGATATTGAAGCTTCGGACGGAATTCTCTGCCAAGCGGCCGTTCCTCAGCGCGGGAACGCACCCAACTGGGAGGCGAACCGGATGTTCCACCCACGCATTGCGTCACGAAGCAAATTCCGACTGCTTTGCATTGTGCACGCGTTCCTCCTGCAATTGGTTGTGTGCCGGCTATAGACGCGGGGGCGAGCGGGAACAAATAGGCTGTCACTTGGTTCCGGCTGCACGCAAACAAGGACTGCCCATGGACAGAGCGTCCCACATCAGCGAAGAAGCCGGCACGTCGCGTGCCGCTCCCGACCTTAGTCGGCTGCTGTTCGAACCAAACCTACGAGTCCATGGCCTGATAGACCAGACCGTCGTTTCGAATGTTCTCCATGACCTGAAAGCGGTTCGTGACGGCGGGAATGATCTGTACGTTGAAATTGATACGCCTGACGGCGACGCAGATGGCGCCCGACGAATTGCCCTAGAGATCAAGCTGTTCCTGAAACACTCTGGCCGCAACGGCTTCGTCCTTGGCAAGAACACGGTCTATTCTGCCGGGATCACCGTCCTCGCAGCTTTCCCGAAGAGTTCCCGGTTTTTATGTCCGCGGGCAGTCTTGCTGGTCCACGAACGTCGGCTCGAAAAGGAACTGGTCCTGAATGGGCCAATCCGCAGTTGCCTCCAGATCGTCCGGGAACAACTTGCCTTGCTGCAGACTGCTGAGCGGCTCGAAAACGAAGGCTTTGAGGATCTTGTGGAGGGTTCGAAGATATCTCTGGAGCAGCTTCGTGATCACGCCTTAAACAACTGCTACCTGATGGCCGAAAGAGCGTTGGAGTTGGGTCTTGTTGCGGACATCGCCCGATAGAATTAGGCCTCTGAACGGACTTGTCCGGCTTTGCCTTTGCCGGCCGAATAAAAACGGACGACGGCCATGACTGATAACGCAGACTTGGTAGCGCGAAGCGGCGGATGCCTTTGCGGTGCCGTGAGTGACGTTGTCACCGGCGAGCCCTTGTACGTCGGTTTGTGCCATTGCCAGGGACTGCAAGCGAACCAGCGGCACCGCGTACAGCGTGTTTGCTTCGCTTAGCTCAAGCCGATCGCGATACGGCCCGCAACTTAGACGCGGCGAATAGGTTCTCAAGCCTTCTCTAATGGAACCTACCGACGGATAGTGGGTTCGGTCTCGCGGCGCGCGTTGCCAGGCGAGGCGCCGTTTGGGGATCTGTGCTGCATTCCCCGGAGCCCGTTCGGCCTCCCAGGCGAGCGGGCTCTTGCCGTCCGGGGTTGGCAAGGAGAACCAGCAAACGGGACGGCTGAATCCTGCTATGATCCGCCTGCAATCCCGCCGCGAAACCCCGTTGGAAATGGCGCAGCGCCACGTTCGCTAGCGCACGGAACGCGTAGCGCGCCAGCGGGCGTTGATCGCCAGAATGGAAGTGCGTGGCCAACCCATAGGTGAAGCCGAACACCTGTTGCGGGAGTTTGAGGCGGCCCAACGCCAACACACCGAACACCTGAGGCGTCTCCGCGATAGCTAGCCGCCGTATGGAACCTTTCGCCCGGATCCGGATTCACGGCCAGAGGACCCTCCATGACCGAGAGCAAGAAAGAGCGCGACGAACGCATTCAGGCGGTGAAGGGATTTTCGAGTGCGGTTTCTCATGCGCGAAACCGGTATCACCGAGGCCCAGGCGCGCGAGCTCATCGACCTGATCGGCAACGACGCGAACTCTCGACTTCGAGAGGCGCGTCTTCTGGCGAGAAAGATAGACGCGCGACAACGCTAAGGCTCAAACCCATGTGCAACGACTACGAGCAGCATATCGCTTGGGCCGAATACTGCCGCATCATGGAGTCGCTCGCCTTGCAGATCTCCAGCCATCAGAGTGAACTTGACCTGCCGCAAGCTGACATCCGCATCAACGACCCGGCTCCGGTAATGCGCGCTGCCGGCGATGCAATCGAGCTAGCCTCGATGACATTCGGCTTCCCGCCCTCCGGTCCAAAGGGCGGGCCGGTGTTCAATTTTCGGTCGGAGGGGCGACAGTTCGCAAACAGCAGGCGCTGTCTTGTGCCGGTATCGGCCTTCTTCGAGTTCACCGGAACGAAGTACCCGAAGGCGAAGCACCGGTTCACGTCGACGGCGCCCCGTTCATGGCGATCGCGGGGCTCTGGCGCGAAGCGGCCGGCAACAAGCCGCCCACCTTCACCATGCTGACGACGGATCCCAGTCCCGACATTGCGCCCGTCAGGTCGTGGTCCTTGAGCCGGAGAACTGGTCCGCCTGGCTCAACCTGACGGAATCGGAGGGCGATCTAGTTGCGACCGCTTCCAGCCGGGTCTTTGTCAGTTGAGACGGTTCGAGAGTGAAGAGGCTGAACAGCCCGGCTGGTCATGCATCATGGCATGACTCCCCCAAGCACGAACATTTCCAGCATGCGGCATCGTCGGCCAGTGTCATCAATCCGACAACGTCGAGGTTGCGAGCTGGTCCTTCCCAGCTCGGGCTCACTTGAGCGAATTTGTAGACTGTCCAGTCGGCTTGGTTGTCACGCGGATCCACAGCACATTCCTGGCGCCAATCATGAACCGCCCGACCCGTGACCGCAATAGCTGCTTTCGACGGTGTTTCTGCAACCGCAACTTAGTGGGATGTGACCACGTGACCGGACATTACTTCAACCATGTAGCTCTGCAGGCAGCACTCGCTCCAACAGGACTTTCCAACTTGGCGCGGCCGGCCTTCTTCCAAACTGGCGGAATCCGGCGGCCGATGCATACTGTCGCGGAACTTGAAAACTTCGGCCGCCATCATTTTTGGCGGGCCCGCGTCATGTGCCTGCGTCCATAGGTTACGGGGGGAGTGCCTCAATTACGCTCCCCGTCCTACAGTGAACCGTCACTCTCGATACGGCACGTGGGTGCCCGGATCGTGATTGTACTGAGGCTCGCCGCCAGTGACTACCGGTTGGCAAAGCCCTCAGGGCGTTATGCTGGTGCCGGCGATGATCTCAGATCTCACTTCGGGGAGGTGCAGGACGAAGGGGCAAAACGGGTTCTAGCTCAATTAGGCACCTAACGTCTTTCGAGGAACAAATCGCATCAGCAGAGGTTCGGCTCGACCAACTACGGAGAAGAGCAATGTCTGAGTCGCGCGAATGGCTGATCCAATGGCTGAGGGATGCCCACGCCATGGAAGAACAAGCCGAAACTATGCTATCCGGCCAATTGAACCGGATCGAGAGCTACCCCGAACTCAGCGATAGAATCCGCATCCACCTGGAAGAGACAAGGGAACAGGCCAAGCGGTTGAAGACCTGCCTGGACGGCCTTGACGAGGGCTCTTCCATGCTGAAGGACGCAGGCGGCAAGCTGACCGCGACGGCGCAGTCGCTCAGCGGCGTATTTGCTGGCGACGAGGTCATGAAGGGGTCCCTGGCCAGCTACACCTTCGAGCACATGGAAATCGCATCTTACACCATCCTCATCGCCGCCGCGAATGCAGAGGGCGAAGCCGAGATCGCCCGCGTCTGTGAGCAGAATCTGCGGGAAGAGGAAGCGATGGCTGAGTGGTTGAAGAGCAACCTGTCACAAGTTACGGAAAAATTCCTAACGCGGGCAGAAGCCGATCGCGACAGTGCGAAACGCTGAGTGGACGGCGGTCAGGGACGCGAAAGCTGTTCGACCGCCAGCATCGAGCACAATCGGCATCCGACCGGGAGCTCGAGAAGGAACCTAAGCTGCTATGAGCACGCGTGGGAAAAATTTCCTCGATAAATGGATGGCGGAGCATGTGCCAAATGCGACGACCGACGATCCGCTCGCAATCATCTATCTGTCCGACGCGGCCATGGAAGCTGCAGGGCGCGAAGGCATCTCGCCCGAGGAGATTGAGGATGTCGGTAGCCTGTTGAGGGTGATCCTTACAGCCATGCAACACCGGAGGGGCGGTTTGGCCGACTGAGACCAAGAGGTGCCCGAGAACTGCGATCGGCATCAGAGATCTGCCGGCGCTCCGATCGGTTCGGCCCTGACGCTCCCGCACGGAGTAGGATCTGCAGCTGAAGATGAAATGCACGATGTGCGGCGGCAAGCCGATCACGCTGACCTATTCGCCCGACACCAGCCCGAAAGACCCTCCCCGCAAAGGACGTAGCCGGCCACCAAAAATGGAACCGCCGGACTTCTCCTGACCCTCAAATTTGAATGCGGGCTGGTCTGGCGCAGATCACGATAGGGTATGCCGCATTATCGGTTCGAAGTCGTTTGGAATGGGGAGAGCCTTGGAGACGCCTGGGTGGACCTGGCCACCATCAGCGATGCGCGGAAGGAAGCGCTAAGGGCGCTACACGACATTGCGGGCGAGGAAACGGTGGTCGCCGAGCAGGACCGCAGGCTAGTCGTGTCGGTACAGGACGAAGCTGGCTTGAGTGTCTATTCCGCAACTCTGACGCTGTCGCAGTCGCACTGATGTCTCTCAGAGCAGCAAGTGACGTTTCGCAGCGGTCAATCCAATCTAATCGACTCGTGCCCGACTTTTTCGGGGTGTATTGTCTTGCGGGTGTGGCGTCTCGGGGTAGAGGGTGAACGAATGTGTGAGAGCCTTCATAGTGCTGTCCCGCTCAGGAACGTGGGCATGCTGGCGTACGGCATAATTGAGCCTGCCGAAATCAACATTCTAGCGAAGGCAGTGAGCGACTACTGCTCAAGTCACAAGATCGAAAGCGTTGATGAGCGCGAGAACGTCGCGCTCAAGGTGATGAGCCTTTTCGGACGCGGGATAACCGATGCTGACCAGCTGTTGGAAGAACTTGAGAAGAACCTAAAGCGAGCCCGCAATGCGACGCCGGGAGAGCCTACTGGAAAAGGCAGAGCGCCACGTCCGCGAGGGCGAGGCGATAATCGCTCGCCAGCGTGAACTCATCGACAAGCTGGCGCGAGACGGTCACCCGATAGACGAGGCGCAAGAATTCTTGCGCAAGTTCATGCGGGTGCAGGCCGAGCACGTCGCCCACTGGGAGCGCTTGCTGGAAGAGACCTGGACGCGCTCTTCGAGCCCGCCGCGGGCCTACGAATGAACGTGGCAGGCTTCGGCCCGTCGCCACTCGGAGAGAGGGCTAAGGTCTTTTGGTATTTCGTGGGAACAGAACCGACATCGTGTATGTTAACCATTATCGTCGGCAACTACCAAAGGACGCCGGCGGCTGAGAGACAGCGACCTAGCGCTCCCGTCTGCATCAAGACCGGAGCGAGTCATGTCCGACCATTCCGTCAAGTATTTTTCACGCGCGCGCCTATCCGCGGATGACGTTAGGCTGATTGCTGAAGCGAGGAAGGCGATTGACCGCTCCCAGCAGAGATTGCGGGACACCAGGCCATTGACCGACCCCCACCGGCTAAGCCCGCATCTGACCCGGAACTTTGTATCCATCGCCGAGACGGGGCACGAATGGCGCGTCATTGTCGGGGAGGCCGGTATAGGCACCGCCATTCGTTCCTTCAGGCATCGCCTGCCGGCCTTCAACTTTGCCCAATGTCAGGTGATGCGGCTTGGTCTCGACAAGATCAGCTCGGTCTACGGCGTCAGCGATGCGTCTGGCGTCGCTGCTGTTCCCGAGGGGAACGGGGCCAACCCCCGCCGTTCCGGCTCATGACGCTTGCTGATGACATTGAGATGGTGCGAGGGCACGTCAGGCTCGGCAGACGGCACCTTGCCCTGCAGCGGGAACGGATAGCCAAACTACAACGCCTCGAACTGCCAGCTGCCGAGGCCATTGAATTCCTCGAACTCGTTGAAAGCATGCAGGAGCTTCACGAACTGCACTTGTCGCGCTTGCTGGAAAAGGCAGCGGGGCACGATGCAGCCTAGATATCGGGGGCCCGGCCTGCGAGGGTATCGAGGGGACCATGGGCGCACAGGCCGAGCCTTTGCCCCGTTGGCAGAGGGGCAGGTCTGGATTGTACGCCACCGTTCGGCGACTGACATCAGAACCTTAGGCGTAACTAATAAAAGCCCGCCGCAGCTAATGAGCGTAAGCGACGGGCCTTAGGTTGCCACTGAGACGGCTACATTCCCGAAGGAACCGACCGACTTCTTGTTAATCACTGACCCGTGAATTCGTTCCACAATGGGACGCCTGGAGCCCTGACGGACCTGTGCGGGGTCTTTTGATGCCGAATAACTTGGCGCGAAGCCGGTAGATCAACGGCCGCACATGGGGCCCGATGAAAATGATCGACCTCGCGCTCTCCCGGCCCGATTTCGGCAATCGGCGGGCACAGACCTGGCATCCTCGTCACGGCCGTAGCTTTCTGGCCTGGCGCCCCAGGGCTTTGCGGTTGTTGCCGTGCTGTCGGATCAGTTCCCTGACTGCTCCCGGCGAAATCCGGTGTCGCTTTGCGAAGTATTCAACCTCGTAGTCTTGATCCGCTGAGACTCGGTTGCCGTCACTGCCGCCGTATTTGGTCTTGTCGTCTTCCATTGGGGCATTCCTCCTGCCCGAAACACACCGGATCACAAACAAGATGTTCCGGCTGCGGAACACTTTGCGTTCGACCAAGTTGGGTTGCGGCGGCGCGCATCCTCCCAACCCCTATGCAAAGCCGCCGGGCGGAATCTCCGCTCTCCGCAGGCCCGCTCCTGCTCCCATCCGGGGCGGGCCGTTCTGGCCGCTCCCTTAGAGCGCTAACGCTTTCGGCTGTTCCGCATACCAACCGCAACACTCGCATTGATTCAATATGCACAAGCTGCGCCAAGCGGCCCTGCAGGATTTTCGGTGAAGAACAGGAGGTCACCGCCATAACCCGCTAGTCTCGGGTCGGCGATCGATCTGCGAAGGGGCGCACACACAGCTTTGAGGGAAGATGGACTGGCTTCGGCCGGCGGGCTTTTTTCGTGAGCAGCTGTCTAGTTTCGGTTCAGCCATTGGGTCGTCATCCGTTCAAAAACCCCGTCCCGTAAAAGCAGAAGATGAACGAGCGCAGCACCAATGTGCACTAGCGTTGCTCCGCAAAACGCCCAAAAGAGCGCACTGTGCAGAGCCAGCAGCCGGGCAGTTCCAAGCCACGGAATTTTCGGAGCGAACGGGATCGGCCAATACCCGAAAAGCTTGGGTGTCGACATGAACGGCATGGGCTGATGGCCGAGCCAGCCTGTGGCGATCAACGCGATCAGAATGGCATACAATGCGAGGTGGACAGCCACCGCGGCCGGGCGCTGAGGTTGGGGTGCCTGCGTCACCAACCTAAAAGCCATCCTGCAAAGGCATAGGGCAAAAAGTGCGAGGCCAAGGGACATGTGGGTTGGCATCCATCGCATCGCAACGGCGCCGCGCTCATTCATCGGCCCTAGGGTGATGACGATTTCCCAAACCAATAGCCCGACCGTCAACCAATGCAAAAGCCGCAGGGGCCAAGCCCAAGCAGCTGCCCGGGGATCCTCATTGTTGCTGCTTGTGCTTCGCAAGCCAGTCCTTCAGTTCGGCAATTTCCTTGGTCTGAGCGTCAATGACCTTTCGGGCCATCTTTTTCGTCCAGGCGTTCTTCCCGTGCGCCAGTTCGGCCTTGGCCATGTCGATCGCGCCTTGATGATGAGGGATCATTCCACAGACGAAAGCGATATCAATGTCCTTCGCCATCATGCCGGTCATCATATCGCTCTGCATCGCGCCCATACCGGCCATCATGTCCTTGTGAGCCGCGTCCATTTCCTCGAACTGCATCCCGCCACCTTGGTGGCTCATGTCCATAGCCGCCCCTGTTTTTTTACAAGCTTCAGGCAGCCCGTCCTCCTGCGCCATCGCGGCAATTGTAAGACTGCCGAGTGCAAGGGTGGCTAGGGCAAGACGTTTGAAAGCCATTGGCGTTCTCCTACAAGCTGATGCGCGCGCAGTTTGGACAATGGAAGGTAGGTCGTCCAAACGTATCGTCAACGCGCATATCCTGCGTCGCCAGGCTAGTTCGGCCTGGTTTCCGGGGCGACCAGCGGCCGACGCATGCTCCAGCTTGCCTCCATGACATTCGGCTTTCCCCCTGTCCGGTACAAAAGGCGGCCGGTGTTCAATCTCCGGTCTGAGGGGCGACACTTCGCAAACAGCAGGCGCTGTCTTGTGCCGGCATCGGCCTTCTTCGAGTTCACCGGAACGAAGTACCCGAAGGCAAAGCACCGATTTACTCCCAACGGCGCCCCGTTCATGACAATCGCGGGGCTTTGGCGCGAAGCGGGCGGCAACAACCCGCCGTCCTTTCGCATGCTGACGACCGGTCCTGGCCCGGACGTTGCGCCCTATCACAGCCGTTAGGCCGTAGTTATTCAGCCGGAGAACTGGTCCGCCTGGCTGAACCTGACAAAGCCGGAAGGTGAGTTGCTGCGGCCGCTTCCACCCGGGTCTCTTTAAGTTGAGACGGTTCGTCCTGAGGCACAGTGACCATTCTGTCGCTTTCCATCATCGAGACCTGGCCACTCTGTCGTGTAATCGATCATTCGCCTCCGCCGCAACCGTCCGACAGATTCCAGACATCGACGATCTGTTCGCCCGTGAAGCCGTGCTCGCGGATCAGGTACTTGGCCAGCCCCCCATACACACCCCAGCGCCAGCACTGGCAGCAGCACGGTCCTTTTTCGTTGGAGTTGGCCAATGCAAAGTCGTAACGGCGCTGTTCGTCGGCAGTGAGTTGCCGATCATAGTAGTGGATCATTTGCTGCGCGGTGACGGCCGGAATGTCGTATGGGTCCTGCGGGATCATCGCGATGACGCGGTATTTCACCAAGCCCTTTACCTGCTCGGTATAGCGTTTCATCTCCATCGGGCTGCAGCACGAGCCCTTGATCCGCGACATCGGCGGCATGGTCGCGATCGACGCCGTGAATTTGGGGGAGCAGGTGGCGTTGCCGTTCTGGCTAAGATCCTGGAAACGACTTGCCAGGCCGGCGTCGTCCTGGGCCTGTGCCGCAGCCTTGAATCCCGGCAGTCTAGGCATTGCCGTGGCGGCGATGACGCCCAAAACGATCTTTCGCCGAGTTGGGGTCGCGTTCATTTTCGTGTCCTGGCCTGTTCGAGCAGTTTCTTCAGCGTCGCTAGGTCGGTCGCTCCAGGAAATATCTGATCGCCTACGACGAAGCCTGGCGTGCCGGTGATCCCTAGCGCCTGCGCCAATTCAGTGTTGCGGTCGATCGACGCCTGGATATCGGGCTGCTGCATGTCGGTCTTCATGCGGTCGACATCGAGGCCAGCATCGGCGGCGATCTTGAGCACGGCTGCCTCCGTCACTCTCGTCCTAGAGCCGTAAAGCGCTTTGTGAAACGCGGCGTATTTGCCTTGCTTATCGGCTGCCAGCGCGGCTTTCGCCGCGAATACCGAATCCGGGCCAAGGATGGGAAACTCCTTGTAGACGATCCTGAGTTGCGGATCGCCTGCAACGGCCTGATCCATGATCGGCGCCATCATCCTGCAATAGGGGCAATTATAGTCGAAGAATTCGACAAGGGTGACATTGCCCTCAGCATTGCCGCCAACCGGGCTTCGTTTGTCGCGGAAGAGGTCGTCCGCCCGCGCCTTGACCACCTGCTTTACTTGGGCGGCCTGCGCTTGGCGCTGGCGCTGGTCCAGACTCTGCAGTGCCTGCACGAGAACCTCCGGATGGGCCAGGATATAGTCGTGTATCCGCTGATCGAGCTCGTCATGGGACATTTCGCCCGCCGCAATCGCCGGTTCCCGAGCGCCGGAATCGAGCAGGAACCATCCCGCCAGGCCAGCAATGAGCAGCATGCGGACGATGCCGCGAGGACGGCTTGCCTGTCTTGCCGTGGTGAACATGGATTTCCTCTTAATTTGTCCGTTGAATGGTCCTGTGTCACAGCAGGTTCCGCAATCTTGCCAGCCAGCCTTTCTCCGGCTCGGTGTGCGGTCGTTCA
The DNA here is from genome assembly GCF_003952605.1 of Mesorhizobium sp. M1A.F.Ca.IN.022.06.1.1. Lineage (NCBI taxonomy): Bacteria > Pseudomonadati > Pseudomonadota > Alphaproteobacteria > Hyphomicrobiales > Phyllobacteriaceae > Mesorhizobium > Mesorhizobium sp. M1A.F.Ca.IN.022.06.1.1. The sequence continues at coordinate 4,778,190 of NZ_CP034455.1, forward strand.
AGGTTGTTGGTGAGCGCGTTGATCATGGTGACCAGATTGACCGGGGCGAAGTTCAGGCCGTGGAAATTCGCGCGCCAATGGCCCTCCTTGTCGATCACGTGCGTGACGATGCCGTGCATCTGGTAGGCATCGTCGGTCAGCGTGAATTTGTGGCCGAAGGCTTCGGCAAGCTTGCGGGTCGCGTCGTCGGATTGATCCTGCGTCGTGGTCAGGAACAGCCAGTTGGCCGGATCGAGCCCATGCGCCGGCCCATAGGCGCGCAGCACGTCGGGCGTGTCCCGCTTCGGATCGGTGGTGACAGTCACGAAAATGACCTGGCCCTTCATCGGCGTGGCGTTCACCATCTGCTGCACCTCCGCGAGCTTCTCGGCATGGAGCGGGCAAACGTCGGGACACGAAGTGTAGACAAAGTGCAGCACCACCACCTTGCCGCGCAGGTCGGCGAGCCGCACGACGGCTCCATCGGCGGCGCGCAGCGTGAAATCGGGGGCCGGCTTGTCGATCGCCTGAAAGTACTTCTCGTCGTCCTTCAGCAGCTCATTGACCTCGTCCAACGAATGCGCCCGCGCGCCAGGGATAAAGCTGGGAGCCAGCACCGCTATGGCAACAAGCCCGCGCAGCATCGGCCCCCATCCATTCCAGGTCGACAAAACTCCGCACGCTCTGGTTCGCAAAAGCATCGGTTATTTCCCTTCTCGGTTCGCGGCGATAAGGCCGCGGATGAACTCGGTCATCTCGGGCGAGTCCCATTCGGCCGGGCCAATCAGGCGGCCGATCTCCCTGCCGCTGCCATCGATCAGCAGGGTCATCGGAAGACCGGGCGCGCCGAGCGTGAACATCGCCTTGGCCGAGCTGTCGATGTTGAGGGCAAGATGCATGACCCCGGTCTCGGCGAAGAATTTCTTCACGACATCGGGTCCCTTCCGGTCCATCGACAGCGCGACGACCTCGAAGTCTGGCCCGCCGAGCGTGGCCTCGAGGCGGTCGAGCGTCGGCATTTCCTTCCGGCACGGGGCACACCACGTCGCCCAGATATTGAGCAGCACTAGTCTGCCGGAATAATCCTCGAGCGTTTTCTGCTTGCCCGCGCCGTCGGTGAAGCTGATTGCGGGTAAGGTGGTGGGCGTTTCCGGAACGACAAAATCCGACGTCGGCCCGGCCGCCGCCGACCCCGCAACCAGCAGCAGCGCGAGCGCGATGACAAGGTTGGCAGACGTCATGGCTCCCTCACTCTGTCGCATAGACGGTCGGCGCCTTGCCGTCCTTGGTGAAGGCGTAGATAGTCCAGGTCTCGCTCTTTTCGCCGCCCATGCCGGGCGCGCCAGCCGGCATGCCAGCCAGCGTGATGCCCGCGATGGCAGGTCGCTCGGTCAGAAGCTTCTTGACGATCTCGACAGGCACCAGACCGTCGACCACATAACCGTCGACCATCATCGTATGGCAGCCTTCGAGGTCGGCGGGCACGCCGGCATCGCTGCTGATCTGAGAAAGATTGTTGACCGGCTTGATGTCTACCTTGAAGCCGTTTCGTTCGAGATAGTCGGCATAAGCCTCGCAGCAGCTGCATTGCGGGTTCTTGTACATCACCGCGTCAATCGTCGCGGCGAGGGTCGGCAGCGGCATGGCGATCGCGAGGCCGATGGCGGTGAGGGCATGAGGCAGTTTCATAGTCGGTTCTCCTTTGAAATTGCTATGCGAAGGATCAGGTCACCCGGAAGACGGTCATCAGGCCTGCCATCTGGTGGTCGGCGACATGGCAGTGCAGCATCCAGTCGCCGGGATTGTCGGCTACGAAGGCACATTCGACCGTGTCCTTCGGCGCGAGCAGCACCGTGTCCTGCCATTGCCGGTGCGACACCGGCGAGCCGTTGCGGGCAAGGATCGACAGGCTGAACCCGTGGACGTGCATCGGATGCCACCAAGCCGTCTGATTGCGAATCGTCAGGTGGCAGGTGACGCCTCGTCGCAGCGTGAACTGCGGTACCATGCCGGCGTGACCGTCGCCGGTCATCGACATGCCGTTGATCGCCCAGGCAGCCGTGCCGTTCATGCCCATGTTCATGCCAGACATGCCCATCATCCCGCCGACGCCCGCGAGCTTGCCGCCGCCCATCATGCCGCCTTGCAGAACGATCTCCTGTCGCAGGGCTTTGGCGAGATCAGGCTCCGGCAGGGGATTGCGCGGTAGCGCAGTGGGCCGCTCCAGGGGATGCACCCTGAGCGGTGGCGCCTTGTCATAGGCAAGCGTGGCCAGCGTGTAGGCAAGGCCGTCGTAGAACTCGTCGATTACGCGATACCGGCGACCCGGTTTGCCTTGCATGTGCAGCGCCATGTCGACGCGCATCGCCGGCCCCAGCACGACGCGGCCGTCGTCCGGCTCGTGCGGGTCGCACGGCTGGCCGTCGATCGCCAGGATGACCGGCCGGTGGCCTTCAAAGCGCAGCGCCATCATGCGGGCAAGCGCGGCATTGGCGAGCCGCAGCCGGATGCGCTCGCCAGCGCGCACACCGTGATCGGCCGGTGCCGAGCCATTGATGGTGACGAGGTTGCCGATCCGACCTGACATCGTGGCATCCATCGCGCTGCCGAAGCCACCGGAGATCTGGCCATCGGCGGCTAGCCGCCAGTCCTGCAGCAGCCAGATCAGATCGCGGTCGAATTCGACAAGCTCTGCCTCCTCGACAATGAGCGCGCCCGCAAGGCCTCGACCGAGCTGCACCAGGCTGTCGGCATGCGGATGATACCAGAAAGTGCCGGCATCCGGCGGCGTGAACTCATAAGTGAAATTTGATCCCGGCGCGATCGGGGGCTGGGTCATCCCGGGCACCCCGTCCATGGCGTTTGGTAAGCGGATGCCGTGCCAGTGAACGGTGGTGTCCTCGGCCAACCCGTTCTCTACAGTGATCCGCACCGGCCGGCCTTGCCGTAGGCGCAGCACCGGGCCGGGAATGGTGTCGCTGTAGGCCCAGGTCGGAGTGGATGGGCCGCCGGGACCAGTCAGTCGCGCCTGGCTTGGCGCCGCCCTCAAGGTCCGTTCGTCGATGGCGGATCCGCGGGCGGGACGTATTGGCAGCGACATGGCAGCCCCTGACGCTGCAGCGAGAAAGCCGCGACGCGACAGCAAAAGACGTGAACCGGAATTCATTTATACGCTCTACGATCTCGATCTACGACGGGCATTGCGGCATGAACCGGATTGCCGTGCGCGCCCGCATCACGATCGTGTGCAAAGCGGGCGATCAGACGCCAAGGATCAGCCGCTGTGCGGCCGATACGGCATCAGATGAGAGCAGTGGGTCGGGGAGGGGATGGGTCGGGCAGGGAACTTCGCCCGCGAAGAAGGGGAGTGGGCAGCGCCCGGAGCTGCTGCATGCCCGGCACGATCATCACGGCCGGATCCTGCGGCAGCACCGCGAGGACGGGGGCGATGCAATCCGGCGGACAATGCATCGGGCCAGTTTTGCCGCTTGTGTCCTTGCACGCCTTGCAGTCGTGGTGCATGGCGCCGTCAGCCATCTTGCCCATTCCGTCAGCGGCCGGCATCGCCATGGCGTTCTCGCTTGCCATCCTCGACGACATGACGCTTGCCTGGGCGACAGACAGGCTGAACCCGGCGGTCAGCAAGACCGCGAGCAGCATGGCCAGGAGGTGTTTTGGCGACAATCGAGCCATTGTCGGCCTAGCGTAGGGCAAAGTCCGGGTTTTGCAAGTCGCAACGTTGACCGAAAATTCATTGACAAGAGCGGCGTTCACTCGCCTCCTTAAGTGTTCTCTAATGTACGGAGGCAGCAATGCCATACACGTATCGATGCAGAGATTATCCGGGGATGGAGGCTTGTCCGGGGAGCTTCACGGCAGAGAGCGCGGAGGAAGTCATGAAGCATGTCGAGCTTCACGCGAAGTCTGCCCATGACGAAGACCCCAATCAATGGTCCCAAGAGGATCGGCGGCAGTTGCAAGCGCTGGTGATCGCCAGCTAGGCCTCAGCGCCGATGACCGTAAGGCTGTCGGCATATTCACTCGGCTGGCGCGAGATCGGCGATCGCAGATTTTCGGCGATCTCGACGGACGGTGCTCTTCGGTCCGCGATTGTAGCAGCCCGTCGCGCCTTTTCGGTCGACTCTTTTCGCCCAAATGCAACAAGGTTGAGGGGCGCCGGTTAATTCGCCGCCCATAGACTTACCAGGGTGACTGCTGCGTACCTCGCCGCCTTTCCAAGGCCGACTAAAACCACGAACAAGGCGAGCCGGACCCGTGCCGCGCCTGCCACGACGGTGAAAGCATCTCCGACCACTGGCAACCATGCGAACAAGAGCGTCCACGCGCCATAGCGGCGAAACATGCGGCTCGCCCGCTCAAACTGCCGGGGAGTGATAGGGATCCATTGCTTCGACCGGAGCGCGTCGATCCCCCGGCCCAATATCCAGTTCACAACCGAGCCCAGCGTGTTGCCGATGGTAGCAACCGTAAAGAGTAGGGCCGGATCGCCCCGACCGGTCGCCAATAGGCCAACAAGCACGACCTCAGACGAAACCGGCAGCACCGTTGCCGCTAGGAAGGCGCTGACGAACAGCGAACCGTAGACTGCCAGCCCAGTCACTATGAAGGGCCGATTATGCCCGCACGTCGACGATACCCATCATGCCGAGCTGTTCGTGCTCGAGGAGATGGCAGTGATACATGCGCTGGCCTGGTCGCTCTTGTCGCAACAAGAGCCGGACCGTCTCGCCGCGTGCAACGTTGACCGTGTCTTTCCAAGCAAGATAGGGTGATTTCGTGACCTTGCCGCCGCGCTCGTGCTCGATTACCTGGAACTGCGTGCCGTGCAAATGGAACGGGTGATCCATTTCGGCTTGGTTGACGATCTCCCAGAGTTCGGTCTGACCAGCCTTAGAGACAATGTCGATACGGCCCATGTCGAAGGCCTTGCCATTGATCAGGAACCCCATCTGCCTATCGGTGGCAGTCATGGTCATGGTTTCGGTCAACACGAGGCGCCGGCTGGCGGTGGGGTTCCCGAGCTGAGCGATCGGCCGCAGTCGCTCGGGAATCGGGGGCACGGGCCCGGCAAGATTGTCTGAAACATCGACTGTGAGCAGCGTCAGCCCGGCATCGGCTGGACGGCCTGGGCCCATCCAGCCGCGGTCGTAGTCTAAGGTGTATAGCGTAACGGGGCCTGACTTCTCGAAAGATACGACAAGTTCAAGACGCTCCGCCGGGCTGAGCAGGATCTCCCTTGCTGCCACCGGCGCCTCCAGCAGCCCGCCGTCGCTGCCGATGATGGTCATCGGCGCGCCATCGAAAGCGAGTTTCAGGTAGCGCGCATTGGTAGCATTATAAAGCCGAAAACGCCGTTTCGCGCCCATTCCCACCGAGAGCTTCGGGTTCTTCTGCCCATTGACCAGTACGTGGTCCCCGACGCGGCCGTTCATCAGGTCCGTCATAGTGTTTTCGGGCATAGAGCCGTCGGCGGCGAGCCTGAGGTCGGTGAACACGAGCACGGTGTCGCCATATTCGGCCGGCACGGGATCGGTTTTCGCCTTGACCACGAATGCGCCAGCCAAGCCGCGATAAACCTGCTCGGCTGTCTTGCCGTGCGGATGCGGATGGTACCAGTACGAACCGGCCGACCCTTCCGGCAGGTCGAAGACGTAGACGCGGTCCGCCCCCGCGGCCACAGGGTCCATCGGATTGCCGTCCTGGTCGGCCGGTACCGGCATGCCATGCCAGTGGATTGTGCTTTGCTCGCCCTCGATCCTGTTGGCGAAGGCGATCTCGACCCGATCGCCTTCATAGGCCTCGATCAGCGGCCCGGGGCTCATACCGTTATAGGCAAGGATCGGCGTGTCCAGTTCTTCGGCGAAGCGCGCGACGGCGGGTTCCGCCGTCAGCTTTGCCTTGAAAAGGCCGGGGGTGCTGGCCTCGTTGGCAAGCAGTGGCAAATTGCGCAGCGCCTCGCCCTCCGGAAGGGCGACGGCGCCTTTCGCCATGGCGCCCATGTCGTGCCCGGAATGGCCACCCATATCCATGCCCGGCATGGAGTCCATGTTGGACATGTCGTCCATCTTCGTTTGCGCCAGCGCCGTGGAACTGGCCAGAGTAGCCAAGCTTGCCACAAGAAATTCGCGTCGATGCATGTATTTGTCTCCTAGGTCAAATTGGCGCGTCTCGAGTACGCGCAGTGTTCAGAAGGTGTGGCGATGCCGGACGCCGTCGACGGCGGGCTGCCGACGCTTGCGGGGCCTGGCTGGTCCAGCGTCGTGCCCGCTGGAAAGATCTTCGATGATCGGACAATGCGGCCGATCATCCCCCTGACAGTGCTCAGCCAAATGACGCAGCGTCTTGGACATATCGCGAAGCTCGCGCATCTTCCGCTCGAGTTCCGCGACATGCTCCAGAGCGATACGCTTGACATCGGCACTGGTGCGTGATCGGTCGCCCCAAAGGGCGAGCAGATTGGCCATTTGGTTTACCGAAAAGCCGAGATCCCGGGCGCGCTGAATGAAGCGTAGGGCATGAATGTCGCTGTCCGAATAGACGCGATAGCCGGCGTCGGTTCGGGCGACGTTGGGGATCAGGTCAATTGACTCGTAGTAGCGGATCATCTTGGCCGAGACACCTGACGCGGCTGCGGCTTCACCAATGTTCATGACCGAATTTCCTTTCTTTGGATCTTGCGACGCCTGCAGCAGGACGCTTGGTAAACAGGTCTGCACCATTTCTGTCACGCCGCTAGGGCTTTCCCGGAAGCTTGTTTGGCTTGTGGTCCCTCGTGCAGCGGTGCGCGGAAGCGTCTGAGGCGCAATGCATTGGTCAAGACAAAGACACTCGAAAGTGCCATTGCGCCAGCGGCGAGCATCGGAGACAGAAGCGTCCCGTAAGCTGGATAGAGCACGCCGGCGGCAACCGGGATCAGCGCAATGTTGTAGGCAAAGGCCCAGAACAGATTCTGACGAATGTTACGGATCGTTGCCTTGGAGAGCGCGATCGCATTGGCCACGCCGCGAAGATCACCCGACATCAGGACGACGTCGGCGCTTTCTATGGCGACGTCCGTACCTGTTCCGATTGCAATGCCGACATCTGCAGCGGCGAGTGCCGGTGCGTCATTGATGCCGTCGCCAACGAAGGCAACGATGGCGCCATGCCGACCGAGCCGCTTGACGGCCTCGACTTTGCCATCGGGCAGCACCTCGGCGACAATTTCGTCGATACCAATATGCCGTCCGATCGCCTCCGCCGTGCGGCGGTTGTCGCCGGTCACCATGGCGACCCGAAGACCAAGCGCATGCAGCGCCTCGATCGCCTTTGGTGTCGACGCTTTGATCGGATCGGCAACCGCGATGATCGCGGCAAGCTTGCCGTCGATGGCGGCGTAGAGGGGGGTCTTGCCCTCGTCGGCAAGACGCGTTGATGACGCGGCAAAAGCCGAGATGTTCAGGCCGAGCTGGGTCATCAATCGGTCCGCGCCGATCACGAGCTCGCGGCTTTCGATGGTTGCACTGACGCCGAAGCCGGGGATGGCGTCGAAATCGTTGACATCGGCAAGCATGAGGCCGCGACGTTGGGCCGCTCGCACGACCGCCTCTGCGACCGGATGCTCAGAGCGAGCCTCGACGGAGCCGACAAGCCGCAGCACGTCCGCTTCATTGAATTCATCTGACACGATGAAATCCGTCAGGTCGGGTCGACCCTCGGTGAGAGTGCCGGTCTTGTCGAGCGCGATGACCGCGGCGTCACGCAGCGTCTGCAGTGCATCGCCTTTGCGGAAGAGCACACCCAATTCGGCAGCGCGTCCAGTGCCGACCATGATCGAGGTAGGCGTGGCGAGGCCCATTGCGCAGGGGCAGGCGATGATGAGCACCGCGACCGCGTTGACGAGCGCGAACGCGAGGGCAGGGTCCGGCCCGAAGAAGAGCCAGACGGCGAAGGTAAGCACGGCAGCCGCGATGACGGCTGGCACGAACCAGGCCGTGAGTTTGTCCACGAGCGCTTGAATCGGCAGCTTTGCGCCTTGGGCAGCTTCGACCATGCGAATGATCTGGGCAAGCAGCGTCGCCGCGCCGACCTTGGTGGCGCGGAAGGAAAAGCTGCCGGTCTTGTTAATCGTGCCGCCCACGACTTCTGCGCCGATGCCTTTGGCGACAGGCAGCGGTTCGCCTGTCATCATGGACTCGTCGATGAAGGATGACCCTTCGACGATCTCGCCATCGACGGCTATCTTTTCGCCCGGTCGCACCACGACCATGTCACCCACCCGAACTTCGGTGACTGGCACTTCGACTATAATGCCATCCCTGACGACGCGTGCCGTCTTGGGCTGCAGGCCCACGAGCTTCTTGATTGCGTCGCTCGTCCTGCCTTTAGCCTTGGCTTCCAGGGTACGGCCTAGCAGGATGAGCGTGACAATCACGGCCGCCGCCTCGTAGTAGACGTTAGCTGTGCCCGCCGGCAACACATTGGGCGTGAAGGTCGCGACAAGCGAGTAACCCCAGGCGGCACCAGACCCGAGGGCGACAAGCGCGTTCATGTCGGGCGCGCCCCTGAGCAACGCCGGCACGCCTTTGCGGAAAAAGCGCAAGCCGGGACCGAACAGGACGATCGTGGTGAGGACGAATTGCAGGCGCCAGTTCCAGTCGCCAACCGTCATCATTACCCAGTGATGGAACGCCGGCACGAGATGAGACCCCATTTCGAGAACGAAGACGGGCAGCGTCAGCAGGGCCGCCCAGGTCAGCGAACGGCTAAGCGCGTGCATTTCGAAGGCGCGTCCATCGCGCTCGCGGTCCTGTTCCGACAAGATCTGCTGCGCCTTGTAGCCGGCCGCAGCCACCGCGCTTTCAAGCGTTGCGGCCTCCACAGAACCTGTCGCGACGCGGACGGTTGCGCGCTCCGTTGCAAGATTGACAGTGGCGTCAGTGACGCCAGCCACAGCCTTCAGCGCCTTCTCGATGCGACTGACACAAGAGGCACAAGTCATTCCCTCGATCGCAAATTCGAGCGTGTCTGTGCGTGTCTGGTAGCCGACGGCCGATACCGCTGCGATTACCGGAGCAAGGTCGGGCTTGCCGGCAAAGGTCACCTCGGCACGTTCCGTCGCGAGATTGACTGATGACGAGACGACGCCGGGGGCTGAGGCGATCGCCTTTTCGACACGCCTCACGCAGGAAGCGCAGGTCATGCCTTCAATGCCAAGCTGGATCACGAGATCAGTATCGGATCCGGCTGGTGCATCGCGAGTGATGGCGTTCATATTCCGCAACTCCATTTTTGGCGGTTGCAGTAACAGATAAAGGTTCCAGTGATGGGAAGGTCAAGAGCTAAGATTTTGCTGGGATCGTCTAGGCTCGTTCCCACCGAGGAACCGCCCTTGACCTTACCATCATGGGAAGGTCCATATCTGTTCGCGAGATGCGAAAAAGGAGAACTGCAATGCTGAAACTGAAAGTTCCTGACATGAGCTGCGGCCACTGCGCCAGCACGATCGAAAAGGCGGTAAAGAGCGTCGATCCTGCCGCCCGCGTGACGGTCGACCTCGGGTCAACCACTGTGGCTGTCGAGACCAAAGCGGACGAAACGGCGATTCGCGATGTCATCAAGACTGCAGGCTACGACAACGAAAAAGCTGCTGCTTAAGCGAACCCGGCTGGACCCGGCACGGATCATAAACGTGCCGGCCGCGTTCATTACAGCATTTAAGCCGTGCCGCCCGATGCCATGAGGCGGAAATCGAGGGCGGACACATGCTCATCCAACCGATCGACTATTTCCTCGTTGCCTGGTTCGCATTGGCGGGAGCGTCGACGCTCTATGTCGCCTTCGACCAGTATCGCAACAATCCCGAGCCGGTGGTGATGAAATGGGGGTTCATCCTCGTAACGCTCTATATGGGCCCGCTCGGGCTGCTGCTCTATGTGCTGGCCGACAAGGAACCGCGCCCGGGCGAGCATGAGGTCTTCACAAAACCCCTTTGGAAGCAGGGGGTCGGCTCGACTATCCATTGCGTCGCCGGCGATGCCACCGGCATCATCCTTGCCGCGGTCGTCACCGCCACGCTTGGCCTGCCGATGTGGCTCGACCTGATCGTCGAATATATCGCCGGCTTTGCCTTCGGCCTGTTCATCTTCCAGTCGCTGTTCATGAAATCGATGATGGGCGGCAGCTATTGGGAGAACGTCAAGAAGAGCTTCCTGCCAGAATTCATCTCCATGAACTTCATGATGGCCGGTATGGCGCCGGTTATGAGCTTCCTGATGATGGGCCGCGACATGCGCGCCATGGAGCCGACCGAGCTGCTGTTCTGGGGGGTGATGTCGCTCGGCGTCATTGCCGGCTTCGCGCTGGCCTATCCCGCCAATGTCTGGCTGGTCGCGCGCGGCCTGAAGCATGGGCTGATGACCGAGCGCTCGGCAGACACCGGAAAGGCCAACCGAAAGCCGGCTGCCGACGTACAGCACGCGCAGATGCGGACACAGCAGGCCAACGCCAGTGGCCATGCCCATCATGAGCACGGGCACGATATGGGTCCACACAAGCGCAGCGGAGGCCACCAGATGCGGTCGGACGCGACAACGCCGCAGATCGCGGCGCTTGGCGTGGTGTCGCTGATTGCGCTCGGCGTCGGCATGCTAGCTCCGGCGAACTGGCTGAACCTGCGACTGTCGGCCCGCGACGTCGGCGGGGTGATCATGCCGCCGGGCATGATCATGGACCGGGACACGCCGGCCGACGCGATGCGCGACATGGCGGCGGCCGATCCGCGCCTGGTGAGCGCATCCTATGGCCTTTCGGCCAAGGGAGACCAAGACCTGCCGTTCCGGATGGAGAACGGCGTGAAGGTGTTCGAGCTGAGACCTTCGGTGGTCCGCTGGCAGATCCTGCCGGATGTGACGGTCGACGCCTATGCCTATAACGGCCAGGTCCCGGGCCCGCGCATCCATATCCGTCAGGGGGATCGCATCAGGGTCGACGTCACAAACGATTTGCCGGAAGAAACAACTATTCATTGGCATGGGATGATCCTGCCCAACCAGATGGACGGGCCGGCTGAGATCACGCAGGCCCCGATCGAGCCAGGCGGTAAGTTTTCATACGAGTTTACGGCCACGCAACACGGGACCTATTTCTATCATCCGCATGCCAAGCCAGACCGCACGCAAGCGCTCGGCCTCTATGGGGCTCTGATCATCGATCCTGCTAATCCAGCAGACGAGGTGGCGGCCGACCATGACTACGTCATCCAGCTCCAGGAATGGCTCAAGCGCGAGCGGCTGACATATCCGTCGATGCCGATGGACGGCGGCATGCCGAATTTTTTCACCATCAACGGCAAGGCGTATCCGTCCACCGATACGATTCATATGAAGGTCGGCGAGACCCTGAAGGTCCGCTTTATCGGCACCAACAATGGCTTCATCCATCCAATGCATATCCATGGAGGACCTTTCGAGGTCGTTGCCCGCGACGGGGAGACAATTCCCGCCTCCGCCCGTTTTCTTGCGGACACGATCAATGTCGGGCCGGGACAGCGTTACGATGTCGTCTGGAAGGCCCATCGTCCCGGCAAGTGGCTGATTCACTGCCACATCCCGCATCACACGACAAACAACAACGTCGAAGAAAACGGGGGTGGTGGGTTGATGGTCGTGATCGACGCAAGTTGACGCGTCCGTGACCGCCAGGGGAGCCGTAGGTCTGATCATTGAACCCATATTGCGTTCGTAGTCTCTCGGACGCTGGTCCTGGATGCGTCAGCCTGCCGCAAGCTAGCTAAGCTAGGCTTCATCTAGCGTCGCCCTCAATTTGCCGCATACGCGATGCAAGCGACGCGACACGTCTGAGAAGACAGATCAGGGGCCAATCTTCAGGTGCACAAGCAGTGGGAAAAAATTAAGGGGATCGCGTCGAAGTTCATCTTCGCGCTCATCACCCTTGCCCTGCTGCAGATGAGTGCGGCCGGAAGTTCCCATTCGCATGAACTGATTTCGGATTGCGCGAACGTGACGGTTGCTCACTCGCATTCGAACCACTTCGATCCTTCGCACGACGTCACGGAAAATGCCGACGAAGGTGCGGCGGATGACGTTGCGGGTGAGCAGCAGCCTGATCACGCCGAGGGTACGGAGCGCCTGGCTCACGGCGGGGTGCTTTGCTGTGCTGGCCTCTGCCTCGGGCACCCGGGCTTCGAGGGTTGCGAGGTCCGCCATCCAGGGGTTCAGGGTGCGAGCCTGATTGTTCCGGCTGCTTATCGCAGCCGTCCGGGCATACCCACGGCAGGCCCCGAGAGGCCCCCCAGAACCTGAGCAGTCTGATCTTCGCCCGGCCGACAGGCCTCGACGTTCAAAAACTGCTGGCTTCTGAACATGTCCATTTCTTCGCTTTTTCGCGGCCTTTGCCGCATTCACTCCCTTTGTGCTGCCGTAGGCCTGCTTATGCTTCTTTCGTCGCCGCTCTCGGCGCATGAAGGACACGACCACGGCAAACAGCCTGTCATCGCTGCTTCCGCCGCGAAGCCGCGTGTCAGCGTTCAGTCTCCGGCTTATGAACTGGCTGGCATACTCGAGGGTGACAAGCTCTCGATCTTCCTCGACCGTTTTGACACCAACCAGCCTGTTCCGGGTGCGAAAATCTCGGTTATGGTCGGCGGCGACGCCGAGATGGCAGCAAAAGAAGCCGACGCCGGCATTTATGTTCTGCAATCCGAGAAGTTCCTGTCTGAAAGCCCGCTGGAGCTGGTCTTTTCAGTAGCACATCCCTCCGGCGACGATCTTCTTATCGGATCGATCGAGCTGCCCCGCAAAAGCCCAGTCCAAGCGGATCAGTCGCGCACGCAGGGGCGTGGTCTGGAGAGCATAATCCCGGAGAAACTGGCCCTGGGCGATTTCGAAGTCGACCGTCTCCAATTGCTGGCCGGCGGCTTTCTTGGTTTCGGGTTCCTCGCGGGCTTGATGGCGCGAAAAGGACTCCGGGCCGCCCCCATCGCAGGGCTCGTTCTTGTCGTGCTGATGGCGACCACTGCCTTTGCATTTAGCCATGAAGGCCACGATCATAGTGAAGCCGCCCCGCTGCCTGCCGGGGATGCGCCGCAGCGCATGAGCGACGGAGGCGTATTCCTGCCGAAACCGAGCCAGCGCCTGCTGAGCATTCGAACAGTTGTTGCCAAGCCGGAGCAGGCGCAGAGCGCAGCGACGCTTGTTGGTCGCATCGTCGCCGATCCGAACCGCTCCGGCCTGGTGCAGAGCATCAATGGCGGGAGGATCATGGTCGCAGGGGGTGCGCTCCCACGCCTTGGTCAGACGGTGAGCAAAGGGGAGGTGCTCGCGCTTGTGGAACAGGCCATGTCACAAGCCGATCGCAGTTCCCTTTCCGAGCGCATCGGCGAGATCGAACAGGAGATCGCGGTCGCCGAGGCAAAGCTGACGCGGACGCGCGATCTGGCGGGAAGCTTCGTAGCGCCGAAGAGTCAGGTGACCGATGCGGAAACCGAGCTCGCGGGCCTCAGGCGGCGGCGTGAGATTCTGCTGGAGACAACCGGCGCCACCGAGGTGCTCAAGGCGCCGATCGACGGCGTGGTCGCGGCCGTCAAAGCGGTGCCAGGACAGGTCGTCGGCTCCGCGGATGTGGTCTTTCAAATCGTCGATCCATCTGGTCTCTGGGTCGAAGCATTGGTCTATGCGGACGTGGAGCCCGGCTCCTTGGGCTTGGCAAACGCGACGACCTCCGAGGGCACCGCAATCAAGCTCAGCTTTCAAGGATTCGGCAAGACGCTCCAACAGCAGGCGCGCGTAGTCCAATTCTCGATAGAAAATCCGGACGAACGCCTCGCGGTCGGGCAACCGGTCACGGTGCGGGCGTTTGTTGGCAAGCCGGTGTTGGGATTTATCCTTCCACGAAGCGCCGTCGTGAGAGGCGGCAATGGCGAAACAATAGTTTGGCTCCATGCCCATCCCGAGCGCTTCTCGCCCAAGCCTGTCCATATGGAAGCATTTGACGCGGAGCGCGTGGTGATCCGCGCTGGCCTGTCGGAGGGTGAGCGGGTGGTCGTTCAAGGCTCCGAGCTGATCAACCAGATCCGCTGAGGTTGTGATGTTCAGTTTTCTCGTTAGCAATAGCCTCAAGAACCGGCTTTTCGTGCTCGCAGCGGCTTTGCTGCTCGTCGCCTACGGCAGCTACATGCTTCCGAAGGTACCCGTCGACGTATTCCCGGACCTCAATCGCCCGACCGTGACACTGATGACCGAAGCCGAGGGACTTGCCCCTCAGGAGGTCGAGCAGCTGGTCACTTATCCGCTTGAAACGGCGATGAACGGAATGCCCGGCGTCACCCGCGTCCGATCGGTTTCGGGCGTCGGGCTGTCCATCATCTATGTCGAGTTCGACTGGGAGGCCGACATCTACCGCTCCCGGCAGCTTGTTGCGGAGAAGCTGGCTCTGGTGGGCGAGCAGCTACCGGCCGGAGTTACGCCACAAATGGGTCCGGTGAGTTCGATCATGGGCGAGATCATGCTGATCGCCATCTCGAGTGACGCCGTTTCGCCGATGGAGTTGCGCGAGATCGCGGATTTCACGATTCGTCCCCAGTTGCTCACGATAGAGGGCGTTTCGCAGGTCATCCCCATAGGCGGGCAAGTCCGCCAGTACCGGGTCACCCTAGATACCGCCGCCTTACAGGCCTTGCAGGTTACGGCATCCGAAGTCGAACAAGCGGTGACGCGCTTCGGCACCAACACCGGCGGCGGATTCGTCGATCAGCACGGCCGCGAATATCTCATCCGCAACGTAGGCCTGACGAAGCGCTTGGAAGACCTGCGCAACACGGTCGTCGCAAGGCGCGATGACCAGCCGATCTTCCTCCACCAGGTGGCCAATGTCGACTTTGCAGCGCGCGTGAAGCGAGGCGATGCAGGCTATCAGGGCCGCCCGGCGGTCATTGTATCGGTGCAGAAACAGCCCGGCGCGGACACGGTCGACCTCACCGGACGCATCGAGGCGGCACTGATCGACATCGATAAGACGCTTCCCGAAGGCGTGAAGGCAACCAATCTTCAGTTTAGGCAAGCCACCTTCATCGAAACTTCGGTGGAGAATGTCGAGAAGGTGCTTCTGGAAGCGGCGGCCGTCGTGGCGGTCGTGCTCATCCTCTTTTTGATGAACGCACGCGCGACGTTCATTTCGTTGACCGCGATTCCAATCTCGATCCTCGTGACAGTGCTGGTCTTCCACGCTTTCGGGCTGACTATCAACACGATGACGCTGGGCGGCCTCGCGATTGCGATCGGCGAACTCGTGGACGACGCAGTCGTTGACGTCGAGAATATTCTGCGCCGTTTGAAGGAGAACAGCGCCCAAGCTCTGCCAAAGCCAGTTCTGGAGGTGATTGCCGCCGCATCTCAGGAGGTGCGCTCGGGCATCGTCTACGCGACGATGATCATCATTCTCGTGTTCGTGCCCCTGTTCGCGCTGTCGGGAATAGAGGGCCGTCTGTTCGCGCCACTGGGTGTGGCTTACATCGTCTCGATCCTGGCCTCGCTCGTCGTGTCGATCACGGTCACGCCGGTGCTCTCATACTACCTGCTTTCGGGTCGGGCGAAGGGACATGGACAGGACAGTTTCGTTGTCCGGCATCTCAAGCGCGCCAACAATGCACTTCTGCACTGGGCGTTCGGCAACAGGGCGCTTGTGATCGGCTTGGTGCTTCTTGGCGTCGGTTCGGCCGCCTATGCTGTCACGCTTTTGCCGCGCTCGTTCCTGCCTCCCTTCAATGAGGGTACTCTGACCATCAGCCTTGCCTACAATCCCGGCATCGCACTAGCGGAGAGCAATCGTCTGGGACTGATCGCGGAGACCATCATCAAGGAAGTTCCCGAGGTCGTGTCGGTCGGTCGGCGCACCGGCCGCGCCGAACTCGACGAGCATGCCGAAGGCGTCCACGCGTCCGAGATCGACGTCGACCTCAAGCGCTCCGCGCGGTCGAAGGAAGAGGTGATGGCCGATATCCGGCAGCGCCTCGCCGTGCTGCCGGCCACGCTCAATGTCGGACAGCCGATTTCGCACAGGCTTGATCACATGCTTTCCGGCGTGCGGGCGGAGGTCGCACTGAAAATCTATGGCGATGACATCGACACGCTGCGTTCGACAGCCGAGATGCTGCGCGAGAAGCTGTCGGGCATCCAGGGTCTGGTCGATCTGCAGGTCGAAAAGCAAGTCCGCATTCCACAGCTCCGGGTCGATGTCGACCACGAGCGTGCGGCCCTCTACGGCCTCACGCCGGCCTCCATCACTGAGGCGCTGGAGAGCATGTCCAATGGCCGGACGGTATCGCAGATCGTGGAGGGCAATCGCCGCTTCGACGTGGTCATGCGGCTCTCTGACGTTGATCGATCGACCGCCGGCCTGGCCGATCTCCTAATCTTCACTCCGGCAGGCACTGTGCCGCTTCGCATGGTCGCTGACGTCGTCGAGACGGATGGACCAAACCAGATCCTGCGCGAGAACGGCCAGCGGCGCATCGCGGTACTCGGCAACAGCGATAGTGAGCGTGACATGGCGGCAATCGTCGCGGACATTCGCAGCATCCTCTCCGAAACGATGCTGCCGCAGGGCTACGTTGCCCGGCTCGAAGGCACCTTCCAGGCGCAGGAGGAAGCGACATTAAGGATCGGCGCGCTTTCGCTCGTTTCGCTCGTCCTTGTCTTTGTCGTTCTTTACAGCCGCTATCAGTCGCCGGCGCTCGCCCTGATCATCATGGGCAATATCCCGCTCGCGTTGATCGGCAGCGTGGTCGCGCTCAACATCGCCGGACAGCCGCTGTCGGTCGCTTCGATGATCGGCTTCATCACGCTGGCAGGCATTTCGGCCCGTAACGGCATCTTGAAGATCTCGCACTACATCAACCTGGCGCTCTACGAAGGCGAGCGGTTCGGCAAGGAACTGGTGATCCGCGGCAGCCTCGAGCGGCTGACCCCTGTGCTGATGACCGCGCTTTCTGCCGGGATGGCACTCATCCCCCTCCTGATCGGGGCCGGAGAGCCTGGCCGCGAAATCCTGCACCCCGTCGCCGTCACCATCTTTGGCGGGCTGATCTCTGCGACACTGATTGATACCTTTCTGACCCCCGTTCTGTTCCTGAGCTTCGGCAGGAAGCCACTGGAACGCATCAGGGCTGCCCGCGGCGGCACTGGCACGTTGACCCCTGCCGAAGCCTTCTGATCATCACCACTTGGAGCGACATATGAAAACATTGGTTGTAGCGGCTGCGGCGACATTGATGACTTTCAGCGCAATGGCCCATGAACTGGCGAAGGGACCTAACGGAGGGCCGGTTGCCGACAGCGGCGGGCATCATATTGAACTCGTCACGGAGCAGGGAAAGCTGGTCCTGTTCCTCACCGAGGGCGCCGACGACAAGCCGCTTTCGTCAGCCGGAGTAACGGGCGCCCGTGCTGTCGTCCAGAGCGCTGGCAAAACCGCCGTGGTGCAACTAACGCCCGAGGAGCCCAACAAGCTCGTCGGGGCACTCGCCCAGACGATAGGAGCGGACGCAAAGGTCGTCGTGTCGGCGACGCTGGCTGACGGGCACACCGTCCAGGCACGGTTCGGAGGAAAGTGAAGACGATTCACTTCGTCCGCCTATCGAATCCGGACTTCTGCGGATCGTCGGCCGGACCGAGGGCGCCGACGACAAGCCGCTTTCGTCAGCCGGAGTAACGGGCGCCC
Organism: Mesorhizobium sp. M1A.F.Ca.IN.022.06.1.1; assembly: GCF_003952605.1. Taxonomy (NCBI): domain Bacteria; kingdom Pseudomonadati; phylum Pseudomonadota; class Alphaproteobacteria; order Hyphomicrobiales; family Phyllobacteriaceae; genus Mesorhizobium; species Mesorhizobium sp. M1A.F.Ca.IN.022.06.1.1. The sequence continues at coordinate 4,795,905 of NZ_CP034455.1, forward strand.
GTGCTGTCGTCCAGAGCGCTGGCAAAACCGCCGTGGTGCAACTAACGCCCGAGGAGCCCAACAAGCTCGTCGGGGCACTCGCCCAGACGATAGGAGCGGACGCAAAGGTCGTCGTGTCGGCGACGCTGGCTGACGGGCACACCGTCCAGGCACGGTTCGGAGGAAAGTGAAGACGATTCACTTCGTCCGCCTATCGAATCCGGACTTCTGCGGATCGTCGGCCGGCAGGTGTTCGGGGGGTCACGGCTAATGCATATCGCCCAGAACTGTGCAGCGCTTCTAAGGAACGACATGCCTCAAACCACGGTCTTAAAGCGCGTCACCTGAATCAGTTTCAGCGCGACGCGCTTTGACTGTCCGAGCGCGAACCCAACCCGCGAAGGATCATTCGCAACAGACGTTCGAGCTTCGGCTTCGAACGCGCCTGCTGAGCCGCCGCAATGGCGGCCAGCGCGTATCTCGCGAGTTCAGCCGCCGGCGAGGCATCTTCAATTTCACCGGCATTCATGGCCTCTGCGATCAGTTCTGCGACCATCGCCTCGACGCGAGCGTATGCATGCCTGGCATGCGGCATCGAATGGAGCAGCGCTGCAAACGCGTGACCATGGCCACGGCGAGCGTTCTCGGCATAGGCGAGCAGAACAGCTTCGAGGGCGGCAAGCGGGCCGGCCCCCTTTGCCCCGGCCTGATCCAACGCGGCAAGGTGGGTGCTGACCTCCCGAGCGTGCCAAGCAACTAGGATCTGCTCAACCTCACTGAAGTACTTATAGAGGGTGGCGCGACCTATCCCGGTTTCCTTGGCGATACGTGCCATCGTGAGGTTGTGCAGGCCCTCGGCCGCCGCCAACTCGGCCGTCTTGTTCACGATGGTAGTGGCGACGGCGTCGCGGTGGGCTTCGATCGTGTCGTTCCAGAGCTTAGGCATGGGGGTAGTCATTTCACAGGCGTCAGGCGGTGTCGAGACATGTCATCTTGACTCAGAGACATTATGTCTCGATAAATTGACAATTACGAACGGTGGACCTGACCAGATGGCGAATGGCAAGCGCACAGCAGCCGGCATGCCCGGTTGGGTGAAAGCATTCTTGTGGGTGGGTCTCGCCTTGCTCGTGATCGCCGGAATTGCGGCACTCAGCGGTCATGGTCCGTGGCAGCACATGGGCGTGGTGCACTAGCGTGACCTTCAATGCACCACTGCGCAAACTTGTGCTCCTGCTGCATGTTATTTCCAGCGTAGGGTTCCTGGGAGCAGTGGTGACCTTCCTCGCGCTCGCTATCATCGGGCTCAGCGGTGATGCTGAGGCCCAGCGCTCCGCATATATGGTCATGCCAGCGCTGACCTGGGGAGTTATCGTGCCCTTGGCCGCGACAACCCTTACAGTCGGAGTCGTTCAGTCTCTCGGCACACCCTGGGGGCTGTTTCGCTACTATTGGGTGATCGTGAAGTTGGTGCTGACGGTGATCGCGCTGATTGTCCTGCTGATACAGACCCCCAAAATTTCGCAGCTCGCATCCGCTGCGGCGGATGGCACGCTTGCGGCAGCAACGGGCGGCCGGTTCTCTATGGTTCTGCATGCTGCCGGCGGAGCGGTGGTACTCGTCATCGCGACCATACTCTCGATCTTCAAGCCGCGCGGCATGACGCGCTATGGCGTCCGGGCAGTCGAAGTCGAGTCCAGGCGGCTGGCATGAATGCATGGTGCCCTTGGCCGATGCGCACAGCGTAGGCATTAGGATCAACAACGTTGAACGCAGTCGAAAATGATCGTCCGATTTTCGGCTGCTTTGCGCTTCATCTCGGTCGTAGAGACGAGCTTTACCTTCGCCCGTAAGCGGACGTTCCTGCCCGCGCGCTCTTAGATCGGCAACTCCCCAAGAGCATAATAAGGGCACCGCGATAGGGCTGCGTAGGAACTATGATTGCCGGGCTCGCTCCGCGGGTTCTCACACTGGCAGTGCCGATAAGGACGAGCCCTCCGCCGCGCATCTTGAAACAAAGTTGGAGGCTGGCAGTCCACCACTGTACCGTCATCGACCTACAGGACGATTACGACGTCGGGCGGTTCATCAGGACTGCGGGTTATGGTCCAACCAATCCTGGGGCACCAGAGATCCTCCCTCCCACCAGTTGTGCTTAAGGTGGTCTGTGAAACGTGGGTCGTTCTCGAATTTCGCGTGGTCGGTGACGATAATCTGCATCTGGCCATCGAGTTTCTTAACAACGTCGAAAAGCCACTCGTAGATTTTACGGACCTCCATCCAGTCATTGTCTTCTGTCTCCCCGTTAGCTGAGGGGAAATAGACCTGAGATGGCTGATCGAGGATCAAAAAGTTAGGTACAGGCCGCTTGTTCGAGGCAAACCATTCGTGGAGAGCCAGATGGCCGAGCAAGTGATACCAGACCCAGTTCCGTCCGCTGCCAAAGCGCGAAAACGGAATCGTCTCGTCTGCCGTCTCGCTGACAAGCCTTGGTCCGCGGAGATCAAATGTCAGAAAACCGTTCGCGTATTCCAGATGCTGCTCGCGAGCCCAGCGGGTGATCTGCTGCCCGATACCGCCGAGGAAGGTCGCGGTCTTTGCACGTACATCGGACAGGTTAGTCTCTGATTCGAGTTCTTCGATGTCCGCGACCAAGGAAGCCTTCTCAAGTTCCAGCGTAACACGTGTCTCGTCGTCGTCGACCGATATGAGCCTGCGGAACATGTCGATCATGCCAGAAAGCCGGGCAACCTCGTGTTTCTGCTCCAATAGCGACTTGATGGAGTCTTCCTCGTCCTTCAAGCGTTGAACGTCGCGCCTAAGCGAAGCGATTTCCGACGTGAGATTGGTAACGGCGGCACGGCGCTTGGAGAGTTGTTCCCGGACATCGTTCTTGTCCGAATTCACCATCGCAAGTTCGACCATAAGCGTTTCCAGAGAGTGCTTCATATCCGTTACAGCCGGCGTGATACTCTCCAGACTGCTTTCGCAAACCGGGCATTGCTTGGAATCGTGATCATCTGCGAGAAGATGCAACGCCGTCAAACGTCGCCGCTGTTCGTTAAGTGCGCTATCGACGACGTTTTGGTCGGTTTCAAAACGCTCCAGGGCGTCAATCTCCTTTTTCAGATCTGACCTTTCACGAGTCTTGTTCAGCAGCTCAGTATTGATCTGCTTGAGCAGGTCAAGGTCCTGACCGTCCGTTAGTTGGCTATCCGCGAAGAGAGTGGTTTGTAGGGCTGAAGAAACCCTTTCGAGCGTTTGCGACGCCGAGCTCTTGGCTGGAACTTCTGACGCGCCAATCAATCCCAGTCGGGTACTTTCCGCGACGATGGCTACCAGTTCCGTGTCACGATTGGCTGCGATCGACATGTTGCGTTCAAGGGTCCGCTCGACCTCGCGCAGTCTCTTTCGCTTACTGCGGAGTTCGGCTTGCTTTTCGATGATGGCAGGGGAGATCGCCCCGAGGTAGTACGGCAACGTTTCTCTTATCGTCTGAGCGAGTTCGCTTTGACGATGAAAATAAAGGTCCGGGTTAGCGATCTCATTCTGCTTTTGGAAGCTGTAGATGAGACCCGACCGAAAGGTCAGCTTCTGTCGTTCGGCCGTGCCGTCGGCCCGAGGAAGAAGTGTTACTCCCACGCCTAGAAGCGATCCGACCTTTTCTACGAGATCATCTCGGCGAGCATTGGGCTTCAAATCGCTCAGAGGCGGGGTTTCGTGATCCGGGTTGGGCCGCACGAAGAACTCGTTGCTTGCCGTCCTACCTACAGGGACGCTACGGCGGGCCACGAACAATCTCTCCGCACCGAAATCGAGTTTCAAGGCGAACCATGACACGGAATTCGAGATCACACCTGCCGGGATTTCGAAGCGTGATGCTCCAAGACAGTAATCGACGACGCTTAGCAGCGCGGACTTTCCCCGACCGCTTGGGCCAGTGAGGATGTTCACGCGACCCAAGTCGAATGGGATTTCGTTGATCCTGCCGTCAAGGGAGTAAAGGACCACGCTCTGGATTTGCATTATGGTCTTACTCCTATCTGTTGGTAGATTTCTCTATCGTCTCCTACCTTCGCGAACCACTTTCCGACGAATGCGGCCGCCTTCTGGTCGTCATCAAAGGTTTTGTCAGACTTCAAGATCGGAGGTCCCTTGGCGGCCGCGATCAGGTGGCCGTTCTCAACCGAGACCAGTCCGAACGGAGCGACGTCAAAACGGCCTCCTTGACCTGTGGAACAAGGGACTGCGTAGACGAGAGCAGGGCGGTTCGAATTTCTGGTTTATCCCTCAACCACTTCGAAAACCGGGTAGCGGTAGTGCGGGGAAGGGCGTTGCGGATATCGGGATGCAAGGCCATGGCGACGCCGGGAAACGCAAGGGCCAGCGACATGCCCCCATTCGTGACGTTATAGCCCTTGGCCACGCTATACACGAGAACACCGACATAGCCCGGGTTAAAATAGTTGGCGAAATCTGTCTGCCGATCGTTCCAGGGAGCAAACGCCATGTCATTCGTCCGGCTTGAATTTCGAGGTCCAATTAGGGTGCCAGCCGATCACTGGTTCGTTCGCCATGAGGTGTAAGACGCCGCGCCGTAGATAGTCGAGATCGACGTCCCTGAGTTTTGCCTGACTTCCCGAGAGTGAGCCGCTTAGAGCTGTTCGGCCGAGCTTTGCCAGCTCGAATTCTGCGTCGTCCCGACCAAGGCAAGCGTCTGCGTCAGGTTCGATCGCTCCGAATTTCGCTGCCCAGTGACCGTAAAGCTGATCCTTGAACACTTGCAATTCCTTAGGCTGCAGCCACAGGGCCTCGAGCCAGCGCTTTATGTGCCCATCAGCCTTGTAGACGTCGAGCAGCGCCCCCGCGACCGTGGTCTTGTCCGGAGCATGCCCAATAGCCATCAATTGACGAACGAACAGCCTCTGCAAGAGGCGGGCCTTTTGGTCGGCGTCCGGGTCCGTGATGTCTTCGAATATAGGAAGGCTCGACACGACATACTGGGAAACCAGATCCGTGATTTTCTCTTGGAGCAGCTCTTTACTGATCGCCACTTTCTCTTTCGATCGAAGGCGCTCGATCAAAACCCAGTACCACCAGCCAACCAGCGACTGCGCCAGGCGCTCCAGATTTCCGGTCGTGGCACCGGTCAGGCGCAATCGCTTGACGATCTTCTGGCGGAGGCTCTCGATCACCGCCACCCCCGGCACTATGGTCATGTTTCCAATCAGCACGTCGCGGGTGGCTTCTGGCAATGCCAAGAAAGGCTCGACGTTCTTCTTCATGCTATCCGTCGATCCGTCCTCTATGTCCTCGGCGATCTGCATGAGAAGGTCTTTAGCGGCCTTTACGTTCCTCGTTCCTCCCGCGATCCCCTTGGGTGATAGATAATCGACCAGCATCGCAGAGGACGACGCCTGGGCAGTGGTGAGCAAAAAGAACGAGGCCTTGCTTGGATCGATAGCGCCGTCCCGGACGAGAGAGGACCAGATGCGGATCGTTTTCCACAAATCAGCGCTTTTGTCGGTGAAGGCCTTTGCCTTGGCGGGATCGCGGTGCTTCAGTTGCAAGAGCTCGAACGCATCGTCCTTCCCTTCGACGACCACGTCGTCGAAGGTTTCCACCATGAAGCACTCCGCCGGATCATCCGCATCCAAGGCTCGAAATAGCGCATACTCACATTGATAGACATATCCCACCAAAGAGTCTGCAGCAGAGAAACTCTCCATCCCGGACAATCGCTACCTGCCCCCGAGTCGGTCCGACCTTTGCGTTTAGATTGACAATCTCTGCCCCAATTGCAATTTCAAGGCCAGAGTGTCGGAATGTTTTCCATAATAAAAAGAGGTAGTCTAAATATGATCTGAATTGGGCCGAAAAAATTGCTTCGAAAGCATCCGGGCCACCCACGAAATACACTACAAGTCCCATTGCCGTGCCACAGAGGGCTAAAATAGCTGGTTTTTCGGATATCGGATGAACGTCCACTTAGGGCCGCGGAACGAACCCGAACGGCAACCATCTGGTAGCCGCGCTGTGCTACCGGACCGACGGGTTTCGGCCCCCTTCCAGGCATTTACAGGGGCCCCTAATCGCCGAACTGGGCCAAAGCTGCTGACGTCACACTAAGCGCTAATCTATGCTGAAAGCTAGGACCTCGATTCTATGCAACAGCTTTCCGCGCAGGCGAGCGGCTGTTGCCGCCGGTCTTGGAATCGCGCTTGCGCCTTGAAAGGTGCGCAATCAGAGCCGCCAAACCCATCGCGTTGAGAACCCGCGTCCTAGGAACGCCCCCCTTGCGGGCCATCTCGACACCCCAATGCATGTGATCGAGTTCGCGGATCGAATGCGCGTCCGGGTTGATGCTGAAGATGCAGCCGTAGTCGAGTGCCTTCTGGTGCCACCGCCAGTCGAGATCGAGCCGCCACGGATGCGCATTGATTTCGACAGCGACGCCATATCTCGCGCACGTTCTGAGGACCTTGTCGACGTCCAGATCATAGCCGGGGCGACGCAACAACTGGCGACCGGTCATGTGCCCGATGATTGTCGTGAAGGGGTTCGCGATTGCCTCAATGATACGGTCCGTCTGCTCTTTCTTTGGCAACTTGAAGCGGCTGTGCACGCTCGCGACAACGAAATCGAACTGCTCCAAGACGTGGTCCGGATAGTCAAGCGAGCCGTCGGCCAGGATGTCTGCCTCGACGCCCTTGAGGATCCGGAATTTTCCACCGTACCTCTTATTCAGCCGATCCGCTTCGCGGTGCTGCTCAGCAATCTCCTGCAATGTGAGGCCGCCCGCGTAGTGCGCAGACTGCGAATGGTCGGCGACACCATAGTACTCGAACCCGCGCTCACGGGTCGCTTCAGCCATTGCCTCAAGCGTCTCGGTGCCATCGGATGCGGTCGTGTGAGAATGCAGGATGCCATTGAGATCTTCATCTCGGACCAGGGTAGGGAGTTGCCGCCTCGCTGCCCGCTCAATCTCGTCCCTGCCTTCGCGCAGTTCGGGTTCGATGAACTGCAGGCCTAACGCTTCGTAGATTTCTTCCTCTGTCACTGATGCGATCAGCTTTCTCCCCCGGTAGAGCCCATCGGGTTTGAGCGCGAACCCTCTCTCGGCAGCATACATCTTCAACTGCTCAAGATGGGCTGCCGACCCGGTGGCTTCGAGGAAGCTCGCGCCAAAGTGTTTCTTGTCCGTTACGACGAGCCTGAGGGTGGACTGCTCGATTTCGGTCCGCTTCTTCCCCTGCGCGACCAGCGCGAGGTCGGCAACAAGTTCGCAACCACGTCGGAAATCACCGGCGATTTCCACGCGCGAAAACTCGGGATGCTCCTGCTTCACCGACATAACCGCAGGCTCAAGTAGAGCGGCGGCCTTGTGCAGGTGAAGCTGTGTTTCGCCGCTTCGAGCGATAGCCAGGTTCTGCAGGATTTTAGTCTGAAGCGACGCGCCGAGGCCTTTGACTGGCCGGATGCGACCTGCCCTTGCCGCCGCTTCGAGCTCAGCCAACGAGTTCACGCCGAGCGCCTGATGAAGCTTCAGTATCTTGTCGGGCCGGAGCCCGGGTATGGCAAACAGCTCCATTACACCCGCCGGCACCTCCTCGCGCAGCTTCTCAAGGCGTGGGTGCGTGCCCGATTCGTGGAGCTTGCTCACAATGTCTGCGATAGCGTCACCAATCCCTGGGATCCTGGTGAGGGCGCCCGCGGCGATGATCCGGTCAAGCGGCTGCGACAACGCAGCCAGACTGTCGGCCGCGCGCAAGTAAGCCTTGGTGCGATAGGGATTGTCCCCGCGCAGCGATAAGCGATGTGCGTATTCCCTCAGGAGGCTGGCGACTGTCCGCGGATCGGTTTTGGACATGGTCGATGCAAACGGGGCCGATCTTTGCAGGTTCCAGGCAAGGACCGCGAAACGCTCCATCCACAGTTGATGCCTTTTTCGCGGAGTGGGCGCTACAGATTAGGCAAGGACTGGTCGGCGCGACCCCACCCCGCCAATGATTTGTAGGCTGCGCGTTTCTTCAATTCAGGAGCATCGCCGACGTGGAAATGAGAGGGCGCATCAATCGTCTTCATCTCCGCCCAGGTGATCGGCGCCGCGACGGGCGCGCCCGGTCGAGACCTTGCGCTGTAGGGCATGATCGCGGTCGCCCCACGCTGGTTGCGCAGATAGTCCACGAAGATGCGACCCTTCCGGCGCGCCTTCGACAACGCAGCCGTAAAGTGGGCGGGATCGCTCTGAGCGACGGCTTGAGCGAGACGAAATGCGAAGTCTTTCACTTGCGGCCATTCGGCCTGAGGGGTGAGCGGGGCGACCACATGCACCCCTTTGCCTCCTGTAAGCATCGGGAAGGTCGTAAGCCCCAGCGATTTCAAAATATCACGAAACTGGAAAGCAGCGGCGCGGACAGCTTCGAAATCGAGACCCTCATCGGGGTCGAGGTCGAAGACCAGGCGGTCGGCCTTTTCGACATCCTCGATCCGAGCTCCCCACCCGTGCAGCTCGATCGTTCCCATCTGGACGCAGGTCATCAGACCATCGGCATCGTCGACATACAGATATGGCTCTTCGTGGCCGTCTTTTTCCGTGATACCGACGTGGTGGACTTTGTCGCCAAAGCTCCCGGCATCATGCTTCTGGAAAAAGCACTTCTTGGCCCGGCCCTGGGGACACCGAACCAGGCTGATCGGACGACTGGCGATCCAAGGAAGCATGATCTCCGCGACTGCCGCGTAGTGGTCGGCGAGCTGGCCCTTTGTGATATTGGACTCCGGATAGATCACGCGGTCACGGTTGCTGATGGCGATGGTGTGCGCCGGCGATGTGGTCAGCTTGGCCGTGCGACGTTCCGTCTCCAGCACGACCGCCTCCGGCTTCTTGTCTTCGCGTAGACCGAGGTAGCTCGGATGTCGCAGCGTTCCTTCGTTGGTCATCTCGGTGAAGGCAATCTCGGCGACCAGCTTGGGGTAAAGCCAATGTGCTCCGCGAACTTCGGCTCGCGGCGCCTCGACGGTCGCGGCCTTCTGCTCGAGCGGTGCCATGATCTTCATGAGACGGAAGAGTTCAGCTGTATCGAAGCCGGTGCCGACTTTCCCGGCATAACGCAGCTTGCCGCCGTCATGCACCCCCAGAATCAATGACCGGAAGGCGCGGACCTTGTCGGATGGCGTCCAGCCGACAATTACGAATTCCTGCCGCTTGATGCACTTGATCTTGAGCCAGCTTCCGCCGCGGGCTGCCACATAGTGCGAATCGGCGAGCTTCGAAACAACTCCCTCGAGACCGGCTGCGCAAAAGCGTTCGAGCAGCTCTTCTCCGCGACCGAGGATATGATCGGAATAGCGAAGGATCGCGTTCTTCGCGGGCAAAATTGCCTGGAGCTTCTCCTTGCGTTCAAGGAGCGGGCGCCTCGTGAGATCTTCGCCGTCGAGCTCAAGGAGATCGAAGGCATAAAAATCGATAGTGGCTGGCGCACCCTTTAATGCGTTCTGAAGTGCCTGGAAGTTTGATCTTCCGTTCGCATCGACAACGACGGCTTCGCCGTCGATCAGAGCGGAGCGGACCTTGAGCTTGCGGGCTTCCGAAAGAACCGAAGGAAAACGCTGCGACCAGTCCAGACCAGAGCGCGTGTAGGCACGCGCTTCCCCACTGCCGACACCAACGAGGATGCGGTAGCCGTCGTATTTCATTTCGTGGATCCAGCGGTCGCCGGCAGGGACGGTGTCTACGAGCGTTGCCAGCTGGACGGGCCGAAAAGTGGGAAGCGCTAATTTGGTCCGGTCACGAATAGGCGACTTCGCTTGAGGAGCGCTCCACCCAGGGATTGCCTTACGCGACGTTGGCTTGACCACTCTCACGCACCCCAAACCCGAGACGAATTGGCTTAATCGCGTCCAACGCGTGATTGCTTCTTTGGTTTCGTTCCGGGGGTTGAGCTTGTCTCCATTATTGCTGAGTCCGTGTGCCTGCCTGCAAGCCCGCAGCGGTATCGTTGCCCGAGACGGCAAGTATGCGGACCCGCCCATCACGCTTCGGAAGCAGCTCCGCGATCGCCTGCATCAGCTCGTGCAGAACACCAGAGTGGCGCCTCCGCCGATGCCTCCCGGCCATCATCGACCCGACGGTTGAACGGGTGAAACCGGGCAGCATAACAGCCTGGGTCCGCCATCTTAGGAACAGCCAAAGCTGCGGCATGGTGCCGTGCAGGGCATCAGCGAAGACGGAACCTAACGCCGCTTTCCGGCTTCTCTGGCCATGACCACGCGCGGGATCAATTTCTTAGACCGGTGGATGGCGGATCACCTGCCGAATGCGATCACGGACGATTCAATGGCCATCGTTTACCTCGTCGAAGAGGCCCTGAAAGCTGCTGAGCGAGAAGGCATTAGCCCCGACGAGATCAGCGAGGAGGTTGGCACCGTCTTCGAAGTGATTCTCGATGCGATGCAGAACCGAGAAGGCGGCTTGGCGGCCTGACGCCGCAGCACGATGCAGGCTAGACATGGAGCGCCCGGCCTGCCGAGGGGTCGAGGAGACCTTGGCGCACAGGCCGGGCTCTTACCCCGTGCCAACCGCGGCGGGGCAGAGATGCATTATGCGCCACCGTTCAGTGGTAGGCATCCGCCTTTTTAGAGGTAGCTAATAAAAAGCCCGCCGCAGCCAATGAGCGTAAGCGACGGGCTTTTTAGGTTGCCACCGAGACGGCTACATTCCTGAAGGAACCGACCGCTCCTTTGCTTAATCACGCAGGCCTGAATCCGTTCCACAACGGGACCGTTTTGTGAGATAATGGCAGATGCCTCGCCGAGGGCGGCGGTCATGTCATTGTCGCGTTGCAGTGGCGTCTACGGGCCCGCTGATCTGGACATGCTCCAGCGGGTGTTTGACCGGTTGTGCGACGAGCGACGTCTAGCCAGGAAGGATCGCGAACAGCGGGGTTATCTGGCTAGGGACGTGTTCCAAGCTTTCGTTGACGGCACAACCGATGAGACGGACCTATGGCGCTCGCTCTCTAAGCGGAGCAGAGCCTAGCGATATCCATCACCGCCGTTAAGCTAATTAGCTGCGGCGGGCTTTTCTTTAGCTACCACTAAAAACGTAGATGCCTACCGCTGGAAGGGAATCCCGCTCTGCCCCGCGGCCATCGGGGTAAGAGCCCGGCCTGTGCGCCCTAGGTCCCCTCGATACCTCGGCAGGCCGGGCATCTCTGAGGCGGCCCGTTTGCCGGGCTTATTCGCTAAGTCTTAGAAAATGTTAATGTCAGTCGCTGAAAAGGCGGCGCATAATGCGCGTCTGCCCCGGCTCGGAACGGGGTAAGAGGCCCGGCCTGATCCCCACATCCCACCCACCCCGCGACAGGCCGGGTCGCCTCAGGTTCACCTGATGGATGAGCAGAACGGCTCGCCCGGCAAACAGCCGATCAGATCACTTGAAGGCGTACCTGTTAACGACCCCGTCTGCCTCATTCGTGACCCGGATCCAGCGCTGTTCGTCACCGCGTAGGTCCGTGACCTCACTGCCCGTGGCCGTTTCCACTGCCACCCATGGAGTATTGGCGTTGATGGTACGACTAGTCACAACGCTGTCCCCATCCATCTCTTCCACCCGATAGACCTTCATGTGCGACCTCTGCTCCATTTATTTCCCAATCTGAACAGAGAAGCGGCGACCGGACAAGGATGCTGAAAACACGATGCCCGTCACCCTGGGCAACGGGATGGCGGGCATCGATCTAGCGGTTGCCGACGAGGAAGGTGGCGCATTTCCCCGCCGGTTCCATCCAATGCTATCGAGAGGATTTAGTTTCAGCGTAGGGACCAAAGCGTCAGACCATCCGACTTCGGTCGCATCGGAACATTCCGCCAGTCGGCAGGTTTGGTTTCGCGGCGCGATGATTTGTTATTCCCTCCGAGCCGGACTCTCGACAAGGTCGTTCACAGATACGCCTTGCATCGCGCGCCACAAATCGGGGGTAGGCCAATCCTCGAAACCGCATGCATTCGCCACGGGGACAGGGCAAGGACGCGCGCGAAGGCCTTCGCAGGTAGCGAGTGAAGGGCGGGGGTGCGAAAAACCTCTGTACGGGGCTCTATTCCAATTCGCATCCAAACTGGCAACGATCCGGCAACAAAAACGGTGTAGCTCACGGCCGACCGGTGTAGACTGGAGCACGTGCCGAGCCCGTTTGGAACCACATTGGCAACATCGGGCCAAAACGGCGCACGGTGTGAAAGGGGGCCGCTACGCCTTGCAATTCAAGGCGTCTGCGGTTATTCAGACGCCCGTTGCTGCGGTAGCTCAGTGGTAGAGCACTCCCTTGGTAAGGGAGAGGTCGAGAGTTCAATCCTCTCTCGCAGCACCAGCCCGCTTTCGGGGCACCTCCTCTCCCTTGGTCGAGCTCTCATTCCTGCCGATGGTTCGAGGAAGCCAGTTGTCACAGGTGGGTCTACCGCCGTCCTTCCCAGGCCCTATGACAGGCGCAGACGTGCGGAATACATCTTGACCTTCTCAAATGTCAGCTCGTTGAAGGAGGAGACCGGTATTGCCCCTATGCCTGCCGATCATGCGCCACCTGAAATCGCCTGACCTATTCGGCGCGATCGACCGTGTGCCGGCGCTTGGCACGCCGGTTGGCGGGAGCACGTTCGAGGTCTTCAATCCATCGACGGGCGAATTGCTGGCGGAACTTCCCGACATGGGGATTGCGGAGACGCGCGCCGCGATCGACAAGGCCTATGCCGCACAGGCCGAATGGGCGGGGCTGACCGCCCGGGAGCGCAGCGAATTGCTGTGGCAGTGGCATCAACTGATCGTCACCCACACCGACGATCTCGCGGCGATCCTCACCGCGGAGATGGGCAAGCCGCTCGCCGAAGCCAGATCGGAAGTCTCGCATGCGGCGGCGTATCTGCAATGGTATGCCGAGGAGGCCAATCGCATCTATGGCGAGACGATCTCGGCACCGTCGACGGACCGCCGCATGCTGGTGATCAAGCAGCCGATCGGCGTCGTCGGCACGATCACACCATGGAACTTTCCCGCATCGATGGTGGCGCGCAAGATCTCACCGGCGCTGGCGGCGGGCTGCGCCATTGTGCTTAAGCCTGCCGAACAGACGCCGCTTGTCGCAGGCGCCATGTTCGCGCTCGCCGCCGAGGCCGGCTTTCCCGATGGTGTCGTGAATCTCATCTATGCCTCGGAGGGTGCCGCGGTGGGGCGCGAGCTCTGCCACAATCCCAAAGTGCGCAAGATCAGTTTTACCGGCTCGACCGAGGTCGGACGCCTGCTCATGCGCCAGTGCTCGGACCAGATCAAGAAGGTCAGTCTCGAGCTGGGCGGCAATGCGCCTTTCATCGTCTTCGACGACGCCGACATCGATGCCGCCGTGGACGGGGCGGTCCAGGCGAAGTTCCGCAATGCCGGCCAGACTTGCGTTTCGGCGAACCGACTTTACGTCCAGTCGGACGTTCACGATGAGTTCGTCGACAAATTCGTCCGGCGGGTCGGCGAGCTTCAGGTCGGTGACGGTTTCGATCCCGGCGTCGCCATCGGCCCGCTGATCGACAGGCGGGCGCTCGCCAAGATCGAATCCCACATCGCCGATGCCGTGGCAAAGGGTGGCGCGATCCGGTGCGGCGGAGGCCGGATTGCCAGGGACGGCACGTTTTTCCAGCCGACGGTCCTTACCGACGTCTCCAGCGCGATGACGGTGGCGCAGGAGGAGACATTCGGGCCGTTGGCCCCCGTCATCCGTTTCGAGGATGCCGATCAGGTCGTGCGTGAGGCCAACGACACGATCTATGGCCTCGCCGCCTATTTCTATGCGTCCAACCTGAAGCGCGTCTGGCGTGTGGCGGAGGCTCTGGAATACGGCATGGTCGGCATCAACACCGGGCGCATGTCCTCGGAAGCGGCACCCTTCGGTGGCGTCAAGCAGTCCGGCATCGGACGGGAGGGGTCCCGCCACGGCCTCGAGGACTACCTTGAGATGAAATATCTCTGCATGGGCGGCATCTGAGACGCAGGGATTTGAACCGCAGCTCCCGCCAGGTTGTCGGCGGGGTTGGCCGCTGGTCGCGCCGCTCAGTTGTTGAAATGGGACAGGTGAAAGCCGGTCTCGTCCTGCAACTCGGACAATCCTTCCTCGGCCGAGCGGAACATGTCTTCGAAAGCCAATTCATGTTCGAAGACGACGCCGCCGACGCGGATGGCGAGCACGTCCTTGTCGCCTTTCGGCGCGAAATAGATCTGCCCGACCGCTTCCCGGACGCGCTTGCCGACCTCTTTGGCGTCCTCCTCGGTCGCGCCCGCGAGGAAAACACCGAACATCGCCGTTCCGATGCGGCCGATCAGATCCTCCTTGCGCACCGAGGACCTGATGGCGGTGGCGATCAGCCGCAAGGCTTCGTCGCCCCATTCGAGGCCGAAGCGCAAATTGATCGCCGAAAGATGCTCCGGATGGATGACGAGAAAAGCGCCGGAGCGCGGCCCGGCCGGTCTGGCGGCTCGCCTGTCGACCATCGACGTGAACACGGCCCCGTTGAGGCAGCCGGTCAGATGGTCGTAGGTGCCGGATCTGGTGAGCTCCTGCCGGTAGCGGCGGATCTCGACCTCTCTCCAGCCAAGCAAGGCAAAAAGCGGCAGACCGATTATGATGGGCAGAAGGGCGGCCGTGATGACGCTGCGGCCGAACGGCGTCAACGCATCGCTGAGCAGCAGCAGATAGTTGAGGCCGAGCGACAGGCCGACGCAGCCCGCGGTGCCCAGCAGGGTCAGCCAGACGACATGCTTCCAGGCCTCTGCCGGCGCGGTCTCGGTTTTCATACTCACTGGCCAATCTCCTGTTGGACGCATTGGCATAAAGGCGGTGTGTTACGATTTCCGTTTCAGCGTGGCCTACAATTTGAAGGAAATCAGTGTCTTTCTCCCTGGATGGCGCCGGCGGCTGCGGCCCGCTTCTCGCTTCGATGTGATTCGTCGCTGAAACGGGTCAGCGTTTGGTAGGATCGCCGAGCTGCTTTAGCCATTCCGTTTTTACGCAATGGCGCAGGCAAGGCCGTTGCGCGCCTTTCCGGGTATGCCCTATTGCGGCGGGCCGAAGACGCCCATCTTGGCAGCCCTGGCGACGGATTCGGCTTTGCCGTAGATGCCCGAGGGGGACGCCATCGCCCAGCCATTGGCAACCAGCCAGGCGCCGACATCCTGTTTGCCGAGCATGCACGGCGCGGCGATGGCAAAACGGTCGGCATCGGGCGGCAGGACGCATTTGAGCGCCCGGCCGCGCAGCCAGGCATTGAAGGCGGCGCGGGCGCGCTGCCCGCAGGGCCAGATGACGTCGCCGAACGCGCAGGTTTTGGCGGGATCGACCTCGATGGTCCCGCTGACGATCACCCTGCGCCCCATGGACTCGAAGATCGCCGACGAGGTGGCGACCGGGCGATAGAGCAGCGTCTCACGCCAGTCCTGCGGCATCGGCGTCTTCGGCGGCACGGCGAGGCCGAGCTCGCCGAGCGGAGGGCGGGGCTCGATGCGCTCGATCCCCGCCACGTCGAGCGGCGGCGGCGCGATGAGGTGCTCGGCTATCCTGCGCGCCGGCTGGCCTGGCCGCGTGTCGTGGACGGCGATGCGCGAGGCAGGTCGGGCTTCGCTCGCGACCTGGGCGGGCGGGGAGGGGAGGTCGAGCGGCAACCAGTGTCTCGACGCGGCAACCAGCAGCGCGCCGGCGACCAGCCCGAGGCTGCCGAGCGTCGTGGCAAGCCGGCCGGTCGATTTCGCCTCGCCCAAAGCGCGCCTCGTCGTTTCACCGGATCATACATTAGGCGCCGATGACATCGCTTGAAAAGCAAGGCTTTGCGTTAAGTCTCGCGCAACCAATGCGGCCTACAATCGAGCATCGGATGTCGAGGGGGATGACATGACGCGCAAGCCGACACTGCTCTTTGCCTTCCCGGCTTTCATGCTGTTCCTGCTGGCGGCGGAACGGACGGCGACGTTTCTGCTCGGAACCTATTCGGCCAGCCCGACCATGTGGCGCATCTGGCTCGAGCTGCGCCCCTTCTCGACGATGTTCTGGCAGCAGGTGGACTTCTATCTCGGCGGCTCGATGGCCATCGATGCCGCCGTCATCGTCGTTGCGTCAGGCGTCTGCTGGATGGCTTGCCATGCCAAGAGATCCGCCGGCTTCTTCCTCGCCAACCATGCCGCGCTGATGTTCGCCGGTCTGATGATAGCAGCCGGCAGCCATTCGGAAACGGCGAGCACGATCGCCACCTTCACGGCGCCGCGCGGCTTTCAATTCTCGCTGGCGATCGACTTCAGCTTGAAAAACTGCATGGTGCTGTGCCTTGGCCTTGCGGCCTGCGCCTATTGCCATGTCGCCTTCCTGCGCGAGGCGAGGCTGCGCGCCGAAGCCCGCGCCGTCCGCATCCTGGCGCTGCAGCGTGATCTGTAGACCCCGCTGATCGGAATGCCTTCCGCTATCGCCCGATGCCGCGTCAGTTGATCTTCTTGTAGTAGACTTTGCCGTCGGCCTGCTGGATGCGCTGATAGGACGGATTGGGTCCGGGCGGCGCGGCCTTGCCCTTGAATGCCGGCGCGCCGACGGAGGGGTTTTCACCTGCCGAGGCCTCGGCCACGGTCGTGTTGGCGAAACTGGGCTCTGGCGCCCGCGGGGTTTCGGCATCGGCGGCGACGGGCTGGCGCTGCTCAAGCCGGGCAAGATTGCCGTTTATCTGGCCGAAACTCGCCTGCAGCTGCCGGTCCAGCGTCTCGAACCGGCTCTGAAAGCCGTTGTTGACGGTATCGATGCGCGCGCCGATCCTCTGCTCGAACTGGCCGAGCTGGTCCAGCCGCGCCTCCAATGCCCGAAGGTCGTTGACGCCGCGATAGAGATAGAAGGCGGCGGTGACGTTGATGGCGGTGACGAGGACCGCGCCGGCCGCGACCACGCCGATGGTTCTCGCCCGGCTCGGCCTGCCCGGCGCCTTTTCCCGTTCGCTGAGTTCGATTGCCGGAATATCCGCCTCGCTGATCATCGTCATTCAACCACCACCTTTGCGCCCACCGCGACGCGCTTGAAGAGATCTATCACATCCGTGTTCGTCAGCCGAAAACATCCGGACGTGCCGTCGAAGCCGACACCTTTGGGATCGTTGGTGCCATGGATGCGATAGAGCGTGTCGCGCCCGTCGCGCGACAGATAGAGCGCCCTGGCGCCGAGCGGATTGTAGGGACCGGCGGGCACCATCGCCGGCAGCTCCGGCTGGCGGACGCGCATTTCTTTGGGCGGGCGCCATTCCGGCCATTCGGTCTTGGCTGCGACCTTGACGGTGCCGGTCCAGCCGAAGCCGTCGCGGCCGACGCTGATCTGGTAGCGCAGCGCCTGGCTCTTGTTCGTGACCAGATAGAGCGCCTTCTCGTTTTTGCGGATGATGATCGTTCCCGGCTGCTCGCCGGTCTGCAAGGCGACCGTCTTGCGCAGGCTGGGGCCCATGGCGGAAAGCGGCGGCAGTCCCGATCCGGCTTCCGCGAGATCGCAAGGCACCGCCAGCGCGATGCCGATCAGGCAGGCGCCGGCCAGGCGTGTCGCTATCCGCCGCATTTGCGTTCTCGCAATTCCTGATGGAAAACCGCTGCCCGGATCTCCTGGAGTTGCTCTAGCGCTGGGCATTGTCCAGCCGCTCCTTGAACATGCGCTTCAGGTCCTTGTTGAAGCGGGCCCGCCCGTCCACCTCCGAGGGCAGTATGGCGCGGTTCAGCGCGTCGGCCAGCAGCGCGTTGTCGAGCACCAGCGACTTGATGTGCGGCGCCTTGAAGATCTTCTCCAGCTCGCTGCGCGAGAAGTGGTTGCCGAACCATTTGCGCTTGTGCTTGTTGGCGACGAGCGTGATCGAGACGCCGTTGCCGCGCAATTCGCGGATCTTCTTGTAGAGCCGCTTGCCCTGCCTGAGCGAGGCGACGTTGAGCTCGAAGACGATGAAGATCTCGTCGCTGGTGCGCAGCACCGACTCGTGCCACGGCGTCTCGATGTTCGGCAGGTCGATGACGATGTCGTCGAAGCGGTAGGCGACGAGGTCGAGCAGCCGGAAGACGAAATCGGCGCCGCGCGGCTCGAACGGCAATTGCGGCCGCTCGAAGGAATAGAGCGTGAGGCCCGATGGCCGCGACAGCTTGATGACGTCCATCAGCTCGACATCGAGCCGCTCGGGCTGGCCGATGATGCCGGCGAGGTCGAACTGGTTGAACTGGTTGAGATAGGCGCCGCAATTGGCGCTCTGGAAGTCGAGGTCGACCAGGCAGGTCGACGCCGCCCGCTCGGCCGATTTCGACGCGAGGTGCTCGGCCGCCGAGATGGCCAGCGTCGTCGCTCCGGCGCCGCCGCTGGCGGCAATGAAGGTGACGATGCGGCTTTTGGTGCCCTGGTTGCCGGTGTCGTGGAAGGTGACGGCGTTGAGCAGCTCCTTGGCGTCGAGCGGCTTGTGCAGCCAGTCCGACGCATTCATGCGCACCAGCACCCGCGTCTGCTCGGACGTCAGCTCGCCCGAGACCGCTATCAGCGGCACCGAAGCCCAGGTCGAACGCGCCTCGACAAGGGCATTGTTGCCGAGCAGCTCGCCGTCGCCGAGATCGAGGATAATGATGCCGGGACGTGCATCGACCGGCGGCCCCTTGAGGAACTCGACCGCCTCCGAAACCTTGACGTCGTAGATCGCCAGCGCGTCGAGCCGCGTGGTTACATCGTGCCTGAAATTCGCATCGGACGAAAACAGCGCGACCTGCTTGCGTTTCGTCGGCAGCACTCTGGTGTCGATGGCGTTCATGGCGATGTACTCTTTAAATCTTCACCCGTTACTGTACTGAGCATGGAAGGCATGGTCATATCGCCGAACCCGAGCAGACCGCCCAGGAAAAAGAACTGGAAGTTGATGTTCTGCAGGCTGACGGTGATGGTCGGAACCGGGCCACCTTGCCGTGTCTGATAGCCTAGGCCAGTAGCTGCATAGGTCACGACGATGTTGTCGCGATTCAATCTAGGAAAGAACTGACACATACCGGGGCGTTGCCCTGGCTGCACGACAGGACAAGTATTGTCGTTGGTCTCGGCGGTGTCACCGCGAAAAATTCGACTGAAAGCGGCGGAATTGAATATCGCCGTATTGCCGTTGCACGAGCCCGTACTGCCAGAATATTTGCATTGGAATGAGTACGTTCCGGCGGTGATTGGCGCCCCCGGATTTGTAGCTGGATCGGCCGCCGCAAGTGTCATTGCGTTTACGGCGGGATCCGAGATCGACGCCAAACGTGCGCCTACCTGTACTGCCTTGGTCGCCGCGTTCCATTGATAGAAGGCATAGCCAAAATCGACGAAGCCGAGGGTGAGGGTAAGCAGCAAAGTTATGGCGATGGCCATTTCGACCATCGCCGCTCCCTCCTCCGATCTTGCGAACCGCTTGAGCATCATCAGAATCGGATCAACCGCTCCTGATGACTGGCCGTCAGCGTGATTGGGCCGATATTGAGCAGCGACAGCCAGCCGACGCCACTATAATTGATGGTGCCCGAGGCCGTGACGATGCAAACCTGGGACGTCGTCGATAGGTAAAGGACGGTGCCAGTGCCGGGATCCACAGTGTTTTTGCAGTCGGCCGGATCGGCGATTGTCACCGTGACATCCGATGTCGTCCAGCCTTTGATGCGCGCCGGCGGGGTCCCGGCCACATTGCCGAAGACGATGATGTTGGTGGCGACATTGGCGCAGTTGATCGCGGCGAGCCCGGCATCGGTATAAAGCTGGCTATTGCAGCGCGCGGCGAACCGCGCGCCATCGCTGAGCCCGGCTTCCATTAGAAGCTTCTGATGGATTAGATTGCCGAACTCGAACACGCCTGCCGACAGGATGAACATCAGTGGCGCGACGATCGCCATCTCGACCAGCACGGTGCCGCGCTCATCTCGGCGGAAACGACGGACCATGCGGGACAATGCCTGCGCCATGGCTGTCACCGATAGAGCTGCGCTTCGTCGCGCAGGAATTTATCAAGTGTCCCTTGGCCCTCACGACCGGTGACGTCTACAAGCTCGACCCTGATGGTTTGGTCCGAACCGCTTTCGACCGTCTCCGTGATAAAAAAGCTGGCGAAGGCCTCGACTGGTAGCGGCGGTGAGGAGTTGCCACCGCCCATCAAGCCGGCCGCTGCCAGGGCCTGACAATTCAGGATGGCGCCATAGAGGATGCGGCGGTCTGGATTGGAGACCGAGTTATTCGAACAGGCCGGTGTCCCGCGCTCACCGCCGTTCGATGGGTGGTTAACGATGCCCTGCGCGATTTCGTAGCGGTAGACGCTGTAGCGGGTCGGCTGGTTGGTGTTGCTCGCCGGGTTCACGCCATCGGCGCCGACGGGTTTCGAGACGCTGACAGGGTTGGTCGTCGTTGCAAAATTGGTGCTCCAGTACTGGTCAAAGTTCCAGTTGCCATCACCCACGCGGCCGTTCGCTATCGAGCAGCCGGTCGAAAAGCAGTTGTCGCGCGGGAAGGCATCATACTTGGTAGGGTCTGGCGGGCTGGCGAGATCAGCGTTGCAAGCATTCCCATTGCCCTTCGACGGCATCTGATAGCCTTTGCGCACGTTTTCGCCCGGCGCGTAGTCGGCATTGTTCTTATTGCCGTTCATCGACCCGTTGTAGACGTCGAAACGCACGTTCAAAGCGTCTCGGACCGTGGCGATGAAGCCCGGTCGCAGGAGGACGCCGCGCGAATTGTAACAGGCTGCCGACTTGGTCTTGGCGATCATGTCCCTGATCGCATTGGCGCCGCCGGTACCGTCCGGTGGTTGCAGGAACCCATAATTTCCAGGCGAGTTCTGCGCCGTATTGCCTCCCTGCTGGCGCAGCTCGATGAGACGGCGCCGCTTTGTTGGGTCAGCCGCCACGGAATAGATGGTGTCGCCCGAGCCCTCGTACGGGTTACAAATATAGACCGGCGTGAAATCGCAGACGCCACGGGTGAAGCCGGCAACCGAAACCGATCCCACGTTGAAGGAGTTGTCGCTGGTGTTGCCGCTGATGAACGAGATCGGGAACATCGACCAGAACCCGACCGGTGTGGCGGTGACCTCAATGTAGCGGGCCTCGAGCGCCCCGGCCACTTCGTCTGTGATGATGTTTGCGGACGTGATAGGAAGAATGTCTGAGGCTGGCAGCGACCGCAGGTAGCGTCTGGTCACACCGGCAGCCTGAAGAACCTGGTCGACGCCGGTTGGACCGGAGAATCTGTAGTGGTTGGTCACCAGATTTGCGAGCGCCCTATCGGCCCTGGTGATTGAATCGGCGCGGCCGTCGAGCTCGGCCGCGGCGGCGAGCGCCATGGCATCAGAGCCCTTCTGCAGATCATTGTGCAGGTTGTTCGCGCGGCTCATGTCTATAGCAAGGACCGAAAGACCAACAATAGCCGGCAGCATGATGGCGACAAGAATGAGCGCTATGCCCCCTTGGTCGTGCCAGAACGCGCGAATAACCCGCAGCATGGCCTTACCCTTTACCCCTATGTAGCAGGCTCCTCGAACGCCCGCTTCACCGCCTCATTTCACTCATTGCTCGCGCTCGACGTTCCAACCGTCATGTTCGTTGCCGGTGCCGCCGCAGCCGTCGGCGGAAGCTTATATTTCTGAACGACCGCGACGGACCGCGCCCCGTCGCCTTCGATCTTCGTGTTGTTGGAAGCTGGATTGTACGGATCAACCGTCTGCAGCAGCTGGTTGGCTTTCTGCGAATCGCCCGACGCTAACGTCATCGTGTCGTAGTTGTTCAGATAGTCCGCGGCGCAGCCTCCAAGCAGGCTGGAACCGAGCAGGACGAACAGGAGCTTATTTCTTGACATAGACCAGCTTGTCCTTCGATTTCACATCCAGCATGTGGCCATAGGGACCAGTGACGCCGTCGCCCAGCTCATACTTCCTGATCATGTCCTTGCTGACTTCGAGCTGGCCGAGCAGGAAAAGTTCCGGGTCGTTGGCCGGCCTTGTCTTGTCGAATGGCGTCGCCAGTTGTTCGCCGGGCTTGACCGGCCGCACCAGATGCGGCGTGACGATGACGACCAGCTCCGTCTCTTCCTTCTGCGTGCTCGAATTCTTGAACAGCGCCCCGATGATCGGCACCTGGCCGAGCCATGGCACCTGGTCTTGAAGCCTTGTGTTCTTGCTGGAGAGCAGCCCACCAACCGCGAAGCTCTGACCGTCGCGCAGATTGACCACGGTTGCCAGCTTGCGGTTGGTGAAGATCGGATCGCCGGCGGGAGTGAAGCCGGTCAGGTCGCTCACTTCCGGCGCCAGCTTCATATGGATCTTGCCGTCGTCGAGCACGACCGGGGTGAAGTTCAGATTGACGCCGAACTGCTTGAACTGGATCTCGATCTCACCCTGGCTGTTGACACTGCGGATCGGCACTTCGCCGCCGGCGTTGAAACTCGCGGTTTCGCCGGAGACCGTGGTGAGATTCGGTTCGGCCAGCAGTCGCACCAATCCCTTCGACTCGAGTGCTTCGATATACATGTCGACTTTGATGTTGCTGTCGATGACGCGCGTCAGCAGTGCTCCGAACGGAGTGGAGTTGGAAAGGAGGCCACTGAGCAGCGTCCCTGACCCAAGCACTGCACCGTCTTCATCGACCGCGGCAATGCCAGTGCCAACCTTTGACGTTCCGCTCCTGTTCGTGCTCTTGAATGACACGCCTAGGTCACGGCCGGCATTTCGCTTGGCCTCCAGGATGCGTACCGAAAGATTGACCTGCTCGCTGTCATCGATGGTGACGGCGTTGATGATCGAGTCCGGCCCATATTGCTGCGTGACCTCGACGATTTGCGCCAGGGTCGCGGCGTCCTTGACATGGCCGCTCAGCCGAACTTTGCCGTTGATGGAGCCGATTTCGATGCGCGCCTTCGGCGCCACCTGGCGGATGGCGGCCGCCATGTCGCTGACATCCTGGCCGACCTCGATCTGGATGGCGCCCAGCGAGCGCTTGTCCTCGGAAAACAGATTGACGGTGGTGGTGCCGAGGCTCTTGCCGATGATGTAGAGCGTCTTGTCTGTCATCGGCTGCGCATCGGCGATCTTTTCGTCGCCAACGACGATGTCGCCCAGTGTGGCGTTCACCTGGATCGTCGCCGATTGCGAGACGGGGATGAACACGCGGTGTAGCGACGGGCTCGACACGTCGATAAAGCGGTCGGCTGCATGAACCGCGAAACTCAACGGCAATGCACAGGACAATACCAAAGCAGCCGCCGTAAGTGGTCCCCAGAACGCACGCATCTACGCTACCCCCTCGCTGGCTGATTCGGACCCCTCACCCTAATATGCCAGCGTTACTTTTGTCGCGGCACATCGTATGTTTCGAGTTTTACACCTCGAAAGACACCGATTGTAGCGCGGGCCGGCGGTTCCGGCTGCACATATTTGACGACTTCCTTGACAACTTGTTGCACCTGTGGTTCGGGCGCAACAGCAGGCGTCGGCTTGACTTTGCTCAATTCGTCAATCTGGCTTCCGACCCGCTCCACCGCTTGGGCCAATCCATCGATCTTGTCGTTGGCGCGCTTACGCTCTTCGGCGGCGGCGGCTTCCGCGGCCTTCTGCCTGTCGAGTTCCGCCTGCCGTTTGGCAACGTCCTCCGGAGTATCGCCGACCAGGTCGGCGAGCGTTACTCGCTCTGTCGTTTCTCCCCGGCTGCCTGCTGCCTGCCTCAGGGCCAACGACAACTGACCCGCTCCGGCGGCTAAAGTCAGCTTCTGCGCGTCCTTGGTGTCGACTTCGACCGTCACTGCCTTGGCCACGGTCGGGCTGTCCTTGCTTTCGTCGGCGACCTGGTCGATTGCCAGCACCTTGACGCTCTGCAGGAGCACGTCGACAAAACTCTTTTCCCCGCCGCCTCCGTCGCGGACCGTGCGCGTCAATAGCACATCGACCCGGTCGCCCGGGAACACGAAGCCGGCGACGCCCAGCACGTCGTTGACGCGAATGGACACGGCCTTCATGCCCTCTCCCAGCACCGCCGACAGGGTGGCCCGCTGGCCTGGTCCGGTGATCTTGGCTGAGAGGATCGGTTCGTTGGCACTGATGGATTGTAGCGCCTGCCTGGCTCCATTGCCGGCCAAGGCATCCTTGATAGTCTTGAAAGACCCAGACGGGACTGCACCGGCGGGCCAAGGAATTTCGCGCAATTTGTCGGCGCTCAATGCATCGCCGAATTTCAGCGGCATCGCCGCGACTACGATGGTGCTCGCTTGCACGCCATTGGATTGCGCCATGGCGTTGCGCTGGTTGGCCAGCCAGATATTGGCGAGCACGACAGCCAAAACACCGAACACGCCGGCGAGAACAATCATTATAACTGTATTGGCGCGCATGAGCCCAACCCCAAGGCCTTATTTTGTTCGACCGCATCGCCCGACGCGGCCCGTCCTAGTTGTCAGGCCCGGATTGCCTTCACCGGGCCTGACAACCTCGCGTTGCTTAGCTGCCGACGCCAGCGCCGCAGGTGCCAATGCCGCTGGCATTCAAGGTGGTGCACAGGCCGGTAAAGCGGCCGTTCACCCACAAGCCAATGCCGACGATGATGAGAATCGCAGCGCCAGCAATGATGCCGACCAGAATAGAATATTCGACCATGGCAGCGCCGTTTTCGTCGTCGCGGAACTGCCGGGCCATCGTCATGAGCTTCTTCATGCCAATTTCTCCCTTTGGAGGTTTGAACCCGACGAGACAGAGCCAAGGAATGAACCCCATACCAAAGCATCCCCCGTCACGTTCAATCCTTGTCCCACAAAAAAGGCGAGTCAAACGGATTAACAGTCCCTTAACCTTTCAATACTGGATTTTTCACTCCTTCAGTTTTTACAAATGCTTGATTCGCTTCGATTTTCAACCCGTCTTAACCATTCATTCACAATTCGGCCACAACCGTGCCGTCCCGCGTACAACATTAGATATATAACATATCCCTTTATATTAAGGAGGTTAGAGGGCGCATTGCCACGGATATCGGCAAAGGTCCTAGGACCTTGGTCGGTAGGGAGAGGCAGTGCAAAATAAAACGGTTTCTCATAGCTCGATTTCTTAACTATGTAACAAGTAATACATCTAGTGTGGCCTTCAGGCCGCTTGTGCCCGTCGTGGTTAATGCTTAGTTTCAACGTCGGGGAAATCAGCAGGGTTCGGTGACATGTTGGGGCGCTTCATCAAAGGATCGAATGAGCAGCGGGCCCCGCAGCCGGCACCAGTCGTCCCTGCATTGAATGGACCGGTGAACGTTCTCGCGACAGAAGCCGATCAGAATGACGATTTCCTGACGCTCAAGGTCGAGCTGCATAGCCATCTCATTGACCGGTTCAACCTCGCAGTTCTCGAAACTGCGTCAAAGGACGAGATCCTCAATGAAATCCGGCCGATCGTGCGTGAATTCGTACGCGGCCGCAACGTGCCGTTGAATGCGCGAGAACTGGATCAACTAACCAGCGACACGGCGGACGAGATGCTGGGGCTGGGTCCGATCGAGCCCTTGCTCAAAGATGATTCGATCGCCGATATCCTCATCAACACCCACGCGCGAGTATTCGTCGAGCGCCGCGGCGTGCTCGAGGAGACCTCGATTCGCTTCCGCGACGAGGCGCATCTGCTGCGCGTCATCAACAAGATCGTTTCGAACATTGGCAGGCGAGTCGATGAATCCGCGCCGATGGTCGATGCTCGCCTGGACGACGGCTCGCGCGTCAACATCGCGGTCCGCCCGATCTCGGTCGACGGTCCGCTGGTGTCCATCCGCAAATTCTCCAAGCATCCCTATTCGCTGGAACGCTTGATGGCATTTAATTCGATCCGCCAACCAATGATCGACCTTCTGCGGATCGCCGTGCAGGCGCGCAAATCGCTCCTCGTTTCAGGCGGCACAGGCAGTGGCAAGACGACGCTGCTCAACGCGCTTTCGAGCTACATACCGGCCAAGGAACGCCTAGTTACGATCGAGGATGCGGCGGAACTGCAACTGCAACAGCCGCATGTCGGTCGGTTGGAAACCCGCCCCCCCAATGTCGAGGGCAGGGGGGAGGTTCGCCAGCGTGAGTTGTTGAAGAACGCGTTGCGCATGCGGCCGGATCGCATCATCGTCGGCGAGGTGCGCGGCGAGGAGGCCTTCGACATGCTGCAGGCCATGAACACCGGCCATGAAGGCTCGATGACGACAATCCACGCCAACACGCCGCGCGATGCCATATCGCGCCTGGAGCAGATGGTCGGCATGGCCGGTATGCCGATGACGCATGAATCCATCCGCGCTCAGATCGCCTCCGCCATCAATATCATCGTGCAGACGCAGCGCCTTTCCGATGGTGGCCGGCGCGTCGTTTCCATCTCAGAGATTACCGGGATGGAAGGCAATGTCGTCCAGCTCCAGGAGATCTATCAGTTCGTCCGTCGGGATGTAGCCCCGGACGGCACCATTGTTGGCGAGTTCCGCGCAACCGGTGTTCGCCCACGATTCGCTCAGGAGGCGATAACGCTAGGACACCATTTCGCAAAAGACGCTTTCAATCCGCAGGTTCCGCTTTGATGCCGACGGGTCAGACTCTACTTTACTTCGTCTACGTTTTGGCTGCTGCGTCAGTTATCCTCGCGGCCGAGTCGTTTTATTTGTCCTACGCTGCGCGCCGTGTCCGAGCCGGTACGATTAATCGACGTCTCGCGCGGCTCACTGAGGAAGCCCCAGCGGAACAAGCGCTGCAGGGCTTGCTGCGAGAGCGCGGATTGACGGCGTCCGGTGACTACATTTTCGGCATGATCGCCTTGAACCGATTGTATACGCAGTCGGGTGTCACTGGAAATCCCTTAGTATTCGCTTCGCTGTTTCTATTGGCAGGACTGGCGTTGGCACTGATGTTGCCAATGATGTTCGGGTTTTCGTCGGTGGCTGGGCTGTTGGTCTTTTTGATTGTGGGGATCGCGCTTCCGTTGCTGGTGCTACGGCGCGCGCGCAACAAGCGCATCCAGAAATTTGCTGCACAGCTTCCCGACGCACTCGACATGATCGTGCGTTCGCTGCGAGCCGGGC
Source organism: Mesorhizobium sp. M1A.F.Ca.IN.022.06.1.1 (assembly GCF_003952605.1). NCBI lineage: Bacteria > Pseudomonadati > Pseudomonadota > Alphaproteobacteria > Hyphomicrobiales > Phyllobacteriaceae > Mesorhizobium > Mesorhizobium sp. M1A.F.Ca.IN.022.06.1.1. The sequence goes on from NZ_CP034455.1 coordinate 4,822,987, forward strand.
ATCCCACAACTGTAGCCATGGGGCTTGTCGCTCGCGAAATGCCGGACCCGCTCGGCACCGAATTCGGTATCGTTTCGGACGAGATCACATTTGGGCTTAGTCTTGAAAATGCGGTTCGAAAACTGTCGCAACGCGTCGGTTTTGAGGGCCTGCACCTGCTGTCGGTGTCCTTATCGATTCAGGCCAAGACTGGCGGCAATCTTACCGAAATCCTCGCAAATCTCTCAACCGTGTTGCGGGAGCGCCAGAAGCTACGCTTGAAGATCAGGGCATTGTCTGCTGAAGGCCGGGTCTCGGCCTGGATCATTTCCTTGTTTCCACTAGTGATGTTCGGCCTCCTCATGATTATCGCTCCCAGCTACTACGGTGACATTTGGAACAATCCTCTCCTAATGCCTGCTTTCGTGATCTTTGGGGTCTGGGCCCTGCTGGGTGACTTCATTATGTACCGCATGGTCAACTTCGATTTTTGACGGGAGCATAAACCTGTTTTCGAGTATCCAGAATCTAGGCTTCCTGATATCCATCGCAGTGTTCCTGGCAGCGGCGGCCCTTTTCCTGTTCGTCGCGCTGATCTTCCTCCCTGCACTTCAAACCCGGAAGCTGGTCTCGCAGAGCTTACTGTCAGAAGGGATCGCCAGCCGCCGATCGCTTGCCGGGCAGGACCAACTCGCCAAGATTGCAGCTCAGCGTCCAGTCGATGCATATTTCCGTTCGGTCGAGAAGGAGCGTGGTGAACCGAATGCCCTGGAGGCAAAGCTCTTTCGCGCAGGATTCTATCAGTCTAGCGCACCGGCTGTTTATACGCTGTCGCGCATCGCGGCCGTGGGCATTGGCTTTCTTGGTTGTTACGCTGTCGTCCACCGCAAATTCCAGGAATTTTTGTATTCGCAGTGGCAGCTCTGTTTGGTCTTGCCTGCTTAGTCATTCCCAGCATCGCGCTCGATCGTTTCGAAAATGGACAGAAGGAAACTTATCGTCGTGGGTTTCCCGATTTTATGGACATGATGATCACCTGCGCCGATGCCGGCATGAGCTTGGAGGCGGCTGTCGAGCGTGTGACAACTGAGTTGGCCGGCACGCATAGATGGCTTGGCATCCAGTTGTCGATCATGAACCTGCAACTGCGAGCCGGCAAGCCTCTTCGGGAGGCCCTACGCGACCTCGCCGATCGACTGGGGCTTGAGGAGGCGCGCGCTCTGGCCGTGCTGTTCCGGCAGTCGGAAGAACTGGGCACGAGCCTCACGGAAGCTCTACGCGTCTACAGCGACGAGATGCGCAGCAAGAGAATTCTGCGCGCCGAAGAGCGGGGCAACGCGTTGCCGGTGAAGATGATGATACCGCTCGGCGTCTGCGTGTTTCCTGTGGTTTTGATGATTGTCCTGTTGCCGATCATCATTCGAATGAAGGGCATTTTCTTCTAAGCCGTCGTATGCTTAGGTTCTGAACTGAGTCGGGGGACCCCTGGGGGACAGAATGACAGGGAAAATACGCCTCGCGGCCGCTGCTGGTGTGTTGACTATGTTGCTGGCCGGTTGCCAGACCGATCCCAGCGACGGTGTCGTGCGCACCAACGAACCCGCGAAAGGCGATTACACCGCCTTCGGCGACGCCTTTGATGGGCTGAAGACGGTCAGCGATGTCGACTACTATGCCTCGGACCAGGCGGTCACCGAGGCCAAGACCCAGTTTCGCTCCGAGAACTACGGCAATGCCGGCGCCTTGTTCTACAAGGCGACGCGGCTGGCGCCCAACGATGGCGTCGCCTGGTTGGGCCTCGCCGCTTCCTGCGACCGCATTCGTCGTTTCGATCTTTCCGACATGGCTTATAGGCGGGCCTACAAGCTGCTCGGTGCGACCCCTGAATACTACAACAACGTCGGCTATTCCTATCTCCTGCGCGGCAAGCTGCAGGACGCGCGGGCGAATTTCCTCAAGGCCTATGAACTCGCCCCCAACGATCCAACCGTGGCCAACAATCTGAAGCTTCTGTCGTCCAGCGTGCGGAACATCGAGCGGTCATGAGCCTTTTGCTTGCCGCGTCGCTGCTGCTCAAGGCTTTAGCCATTCCACTGCTTGCTAGGGTCGCCTGGGTCGATTTCTCGACCCAGAAGATCTCCAACCGCGACGTTCTACTGTTGCTTTGCCTGGGCCTCGGTTCGCTCCAACTTTTGTCGGTTCAGGCGGGGTCATGGTGGGACATGGGCTTGAGCGCCATTGCCGGCTTGGTCCTGTTCATCGCGCTCTTTCCGTTCTGGGTTCTGCGCAAGGTCGGTGCCGGCGATGTGAAGCTGATGGCGGTCACACCGTTTCTGATTGGAGGAAGCGGTCTCGTCGTCTTTTCGGTGTTTCTGCTGGGTTTCGCAGTCGCTACAGCGGTCCTGGTAAAAAATCCTTTTCTTTTGCCGGCCGGGATGTTCCGCCATTATGTGCAGCACCTGGATCGCAAAGGCGTCGTGCCTTTCGGCGTGCCAATCTCGGCAGCTGCGATCTGCACGATCGCGTTTCAGATCTATGCCAATGTGGCACTGGCCAGTAGCTCCGGGGTTCTAGGGCAGCTTAACTAGCCAGCGCTTTCAAAACCCCGCGGTCTGTTTCTCCACCAGCTTCAGTCTACCTTTCTCCACCTTGAAAAATGGCATCGATCTTTGGCTCGAGCCGTCGGCGCGGAAGCGGAACAGGCCGGTCGAGCCGCGGAAGCCGCTGGCGTTCTCCAGCACCTGTTTGGAGAAACCGTTCGGGCCGACCGAGCTTGCTATGCCGGCCGACAGCGCCACCATGTCGTAGGCGTAGGCGACGTTGACGTCGGGCTGATAGTTGTAGGTCGCCTTGAAACGGTCGGCGATCGGTCCGGTCTCGCTCTGGTCGAGCGTTGCGATATAGGCGCCCTCATAGAGCGGATCGATCGGGCGCTCGAGCCAGCGTTCGGTGCCGATCAGGCTCACCGCCTTGCCCGGAATACCCTTCGCCTTAAGGGCCGACAGCACGGCGACAGGGCTGCCGTCGCCGCTGGCGACGACGACGGCGTCGGGGGCCTCGACCAGCGAGCCCATGTCCGACACCACCTTGGCGGCGTCCGACGCCGAATAGGGAAGCGTCACGGCAAGCGTTGCGCCATAGATGCTGAGCGCGTTGGCGACCCGCGCCTCGACGGCGCCGGCGTTCGCGCCCGCCGGCACCAGGAGCACGAATTTCTTGGCGCCCTTGCTGGCGACCGCTGCCGCGCCCGCCGCCGCGCTGTCGGCTTCGCTGAGCCGCACCGCATAGACGCCCGGGCCGCCGGCGAAATTGTCGGCCAGCGCCAGCACCGGCGGCCGCTGCGTGCCGGAGAGCTTGGCAAGGTGCTGCGCCGCCGCAAGCTCGGCCGGCCCGATGACGATTTTCACGCCGCCCGAAGTGATCGCCTTCACCGCCAGGTCCTTGGCATAGCGGCTGTCGCCGCGCGTGTCCTCGATGGTCAGCGTCACCAGCTTGTCGCCGAGATCGGCCATTGCCAGCCGCGCGGCATCATACATCTTCCTGCCGTTCTCGCCCGCGCTGCCGGGGGCGGAGAGCGGCAAAAGCATGGCGATCTTGGTCGAGCCCGTGCCGAGCGTCAGATTGCCCTTGGGAGCGGTCGCTGCGGAACTGGCGGTCAGCTGCGCGGGCGCGGCGGTGTTGGCACCGGCCTGGCTTGCCGGAGCGGCGATCGCCGCGGGATCCAGCACCTCCGATGCGCCGTTCTTCGACTGGCAGCCGGAGATCGCCGCGACCACGGCAAAGGCGAGCGCCGGGGCCATTCCAGGAAAAGTGCGCAGCGGTTTCCCGTCCGCAATTGCGCAAAAACGCATAGCCGGAGCAGTTCGGCGTTTCCCGGAAACGATGAACCGCTCCAACGCTCGCGAAAACCCGCGTCGGAAAAGCCGCGCTACGCCGGCATGCGTGGCGACCTGCGCCGGTCGCACGCAAGCGTCGGCCTCGGCCCAGGCTCTCTTGGCCATCATCGCAGCTGGTCGGCGCGCCCGTCAGCTCAGTGCATGTACTCGACCATGCGGTCGTGGAAGCATTCGCACTTGTTGAGGTAGTCCTCGTCCTTGTAGTTGGTCTTGAGATAGCCATAGGCCTTGCCGCAGGCGACCTTGGCTTCCGAGGCCCAGACGAAGGCGGGGCGCGACGAGTTGATCCATTCCGGGCTGTTGGCGACGGCGACCGATTCGTCCATCAGCTTCACCACATGGTCCTTGAGCTCGACCATGTTGTCGGTCAGCACCAGGTCCGAGGTGCCGACGGTGCGGCAATAATTCACCGCCGGCTCGCCGATGATATCTGCGGCAAAGCCGGTCGATCCGGCGAGCAGCACCGCCACGGCCGAAGCCAGCAGTCTTACGGAATGTTTCATGTAAGCCCCTCTCCAAATTGCGAATTCACGGTTCGCTAACGCTTAGCATAGCAGCACGGCCGCGCATAAGCACTAAATCGTGGCCGTGTGCTGTTGATGGTTCGAGTCGTCGTAAAGAATGTTGATCGTTCCGGCGGCAGGCGCGTTCTGAAGAACGGCGACATCGACGAAGTTGGCGGGATTGCCCGAGCCGCTGGCGTCCACGCTCACCGTATTGGTTTCGCTGTTATAGTGGACGTAGTTGTTGATATTGCCGGCAGGCGCGGTGTCGAACAGGGCGCTGAGGTCGATCTTGTCGCCCTCCGAGCCGTGGTAGTCGGTGATCAGATCCTTGATGTCCAGGCTGTCCAGCTTGAACGTATCGGCGCCCGAAGTGCCGGCCATGGTCGACGCAGCTCCGGAAGCGGCGCTGTCGAAATTGCCGAAGCCGATATCGGCGACCGCGCCCGTCTCGCCGTTGGCGGTCGTGAAAGTTGCTTCGCCATAGGTCAGGACCGAGCCGTCGGCCGAAACCGAATGCTGGTTGTTGCTTTCCAGTCCGATCTCGACGATGCCCAAAGCGGCAAGGCTCTTGAACTCACCTGGGTCCGACACGCCATTGCCATTGGCATCCTGCCAGACACCAAATTGCGCGAAGTCGTGGTCGGCGGCGGTCAGCTTGCCGTCATGGTTCGTGTCGTAGACCTGCTCGAGCGCGGCAAGGTCGGTCGCAGCACCCGGGGCGTGTTGGGTGAAGGCGATTTCCGAACCGTTGTTCACCTTGCCGTCGCCATTGAGGTCGATCGCCAGGATACCGTCATGCGAATCTACCCAGGCGGTCTTCGAGGCGACACCATCGCCGTTGTAGTCGAACGAAACGGTGGAGTGCGTGAGATCGGTGGTCTGGATTCCGTCGTGGTTGAGGTCGAGCACCACCGGGGTGGCGACGGCGAAAGGCGTCAAGCCGTCTTTGACGTGAACAGTGAAATTCGCCGTTCCAGTCTGGTCGCCGTCACCGTCCGTAAGCTGCAGCGTCACCGGAATGGTGTGGTCGACCGTGGTCGATGTCACACCGACGTCCGTGAGGTTGAGCTTGGTCTTGCCCGAAGACTCGTATGCGTCGACCCAGGCGATCTGCAGGCCTGCAGGCGAATTGATCGTCAGCGACGTCGCACCGGTCGTTGGAATGAAGGAAGCGGTGCTTCCGTCGGTGTAGTGGGCGACGAACTCGACCTTGTTGCTGGCGCTCACTGCGTCGAACGAAAATTTGGCATAGCTGACATTCGCCATGGTGATGGCCGGGGGCGTATAGCCGCCGGCTCCGTCGTAGTCGTTCGGCGCACCGAAATCGAAGCGCATGAACTCGCCCGCGTCGAAGTTATTGTTGCCAAGTCCCCAACCGGCGGTCGAGCCGTTGACGTTGGACGTCTGCGCGAGCGACGGATCGCCGCCTGCCAGCCAGGCAGCCTCGTGAGCTCCAGTGAAGATGCCGCCGGCATCCGTGGGCGCCCAGCCGGTCACCATGACGATGTTCTGACCGCCGGCCGTCACGACGATGGAGTTGCTGGGGCCGGCGCCGAATGAACCGCTCGAGGCAATGGAGACATTGCTTGTCATGCCGTCAAGTTTGGCCAGCAGATCGAAGGTGTATTGCCCCGAGGTGCCGGCCGCGGTGTTCACCGTGACCGTGAAGACCGCCGTGTCGCCGGCGTCATGGCTTCCGTTGTTGTTGTTGTCGGCGTAGGCCGTCAGCACGTTGCCGACCTGCTCTGTGACAAGATTGTGCCCATTGGAGGTCAACCCGGTTGTATTGACCGTGATCGTCATGGCCGCGCCGGCGCCGTCAGCACCGGGAACGAAATTGATGGCCCCGACGGCGGGCGTCTGCGCGGGGTCGTTGCTGGCCTGCTGGCCCTGCACGCTGTTCAGCGTCGGCACGTCGTCGATGATGTTGGCCGAGAGCGTGCCGGTGGCGTTCTGGCCGTCCTGGTCGGTGAGCGAGACGGTCATGTTCTCGAACAGGCTGTTGGTGCCCTGGCCGGCGGCATGCGTCTCGTTGTCGTTGAGCGTGTAGGTGTAGCTGACGACGCCGGTTGCGGCATTGTAGCCGGTGACGTTGAGCGTGTTGCCGAGCGCCGTGGTGAAGGAGCCGGCGCTGAAGACGCCGTTGGTGATGAAGGCGTGGCCGTCGATGCTGAGCGTGGCGATGCCGTCGGGCGAGGCAATGGTGAAGGTGCCGCCCTGGGTGGTGCTCTCCTTGGAGGTGTCGGAGCCGGCCGATTCACCGGCGCCGCGGCTGGCGAGCAGGTCGTCCTCGTTGACCGTCACGTCGCCGCCATTGGCTGCCGGCGTCAGGTCGGTGATGGTCGGCGGCGTGTTGCCGATCGAGATGGTCAGCGTGGTGTGCGAGGTGTCGCCGTCGCCGTCCTTGATGGTGTAGGTGAAGACGTCGTCATGGCCGCCGGCGGTGCCGGCGTCGCGGACATAGGTGTAGGAGCCGTCGGCATTGAGCGTTAGCTTGCCGTAGGTGCCCTGGATGACGGAGCCGACGGTGGCGGCGCTGTCGAGATCGGCATTGGTGTTGCCGGCCGCGACGCCGACCACGGTTGCGCCGTCGGCGCCCTTGGTGTCGGCGCCGGCCGCATTGCCGTCGCTGCCCGCGCCGGTCATGACGTTGCCGCCGATCGAGGCGAACGAGCCCGCAGGCACGGCATCGGTGTCGGCGACCGCGGTCGGCACGTCGTCGACGATGTTGACGGAGAGCGTGCCGGTGGCGTTCTGGCCGTCCTGGTCGGTGAGCGAGACGGTCATGTTCTCGAACAGGCTGTTGGTTCCCTGGCCGGCGGCATGCGTCTCGTTGTCGTTGAGCGTGTAGGTGTAGCTGACGACGCCGGTTGCGGCATTGTAGCCGGTGACGTTGAGCGTGTTGCCGAGCGCCGTGGTGAAGGAGCCGGCGCTGAAGACGCCGTTGGTGATGAAGGCGTGGCCGTCGATGCTGAGCGTGGCGATGCCGTCGGGCGAGGCAATGGTGAAGGTGCCGCCCTGGGTGGTGCTCTCCTTGGAGGTGTCGGAGCCGGCCGATTCACCGGCGCCGCGGCTGGCGAGCAGGTCGTCCTCGTTGACCGTCACGTCGCCGCCATTGGCTGCCGGCGTCAGGTCGGTGATGGTCGGCGGCGTGTTGCCGATCGAGATGGTCAGCGTGGTGTGCGAGGTGTCGCCGTCGCCGTCCTTGATGGTGTAGGTGAAGACGTCGTCATGGCCGCCGGCGGTGCCGGCGTCGCGGACATAGGTGTAGGAGCCGTCGGCATTGAGCGTCAGCTTGCCGTAGGTGCCCTGGATGACGGAGCCGACGGTGGCGGCGCTGTCGAGATCGGCATTGGTGTTGCCGGCCGCGACGCCGACCACGGTTGCGCCGTCGGCGCCCTTGGTGTCGGCGCCGGCCGCATTGCCGTCGCTGCCCGCGCCGGTCATGACGTTGCCGCCGATCGAGGCGAACGAGCCCGCAGGCACGGCATCGGTGTCGGCGACCGCGGTCGGCACGTCGTCGACGATGTTGACGGAGAGCGTGCCGGTGGCGTTCTGGCCGTCCTGGTCGGTGAGCGAGACGGTCATGTTCTCGAACAGGCTGTTGGTTCCCTGGCCGGCGGCATGCGTCTCGTTGTCGTTGAGCGTGTAGGTGTAGCTGACGACGCCGGTTGCGGCATTGTAGCCGGTGACGTTGAGCGTGTTGCCGAGCGCCGTGGTGAAGGAGCCGGCGCTGAAGACGCCGTTGGTGATGAAGGCGTGGCCGTCGATGCTGAGCGTGGCGATGCCGTCGGGCGAGGCAATGGTGAAGGTGCCGCCCTGGGTGGTGCTCTCCTTGGAGGTGTCGGAGCCGGCCGATTCACCGGCGCCGCGGCTGGCGAGCAGGTCGTCCTCGTTGACCGTCACGTCGCCGCCATTGGCTGCCGGCGTCAGGTCGGTGATGGTCGGCGGCGTGTTGCCGATCGAGATGGTCAGCGTGGTGTGCGAGGTGTCGCCGTCGCCGTCCTTGATGGTGTAGGTGAAGACGTCGTCATGGCCGCCGGCGGTGCCGGCGTCGCGGACATAGGTGTAGGAGCCGTCGGCATTGAGCGTCAGCTTGCCGTAGGTGCCCTGGATGACGGAGCCGACGGTGGCGGCGCTGTCGAGATCGGCATTGGTGTTGCCGGCCGCGACGCCGACCACGGTTGCGCCGTCGGCGCCCTTGGTGTCGGCGCCGGCCGCATTGCCGTCGCTGCCCGCGCCGGTCATGACGTTGCCGCCGATCGAGGCGAACGAGCCCGCAGGCACGGCATCGGTGTCGGCGACCGCGGTCGGCACGTCGTCGACGATGTTGACGGAGAGCGTGCCGGTGGCGTTCTGGCCGTCCTGGTCGGTGAGCGAGACGGTCATGTTCTCGAACAGGCTGTTGGTTCCCTGGCCGGCGGCATGCGTCTCGTTGTCGTTGAGCGTGTAGGTGTAGCTGACGACGCCGGTTGCGGCATTGTAGCCGGTGACGTTGAGCGTGTTGCCGAGCGCCGTGGTGAAGGAGCCGGCGCTGAAGACGCCGTTGGTGATGAAGGCGTGGCCGTCGATGCTGAGCGTGGCGATGCCGTCGGGCGAGGCAATGGTGAAGGTGCCGCCCTGGGTGGTGCTCTCCTTGGAGGTGTCGGAGCCGGCCGATTCACCGGCGCCGCGGCTGGCGAGCAGGTCGTCCTCGTTGACCGTCACGTCGCCGCCATTGGCTGCCGGCGTCAGGTCGGTGATGGTCGGCGGCGTGTTGCCGATCGAGATGGTCAGCGTGGTGTGCGAGGTGTCGCCGTCGCCGTCCTTGATGGTGTAGGTGAAGACGTCGTCATGGCCGCCGGCGGTGCCGGCGTCGCGGACATAGGTGTAGGAGCCGTCGGCATTGAGCGTCAGCTTGCCGTAGGTGCCCTGGATGACGGAGCCGACGGTGGCGGCGTTGTCGAGATCGGCATTGGTGTTGCCGGCCGCGACGCCGACCACGGTTGCGCCGTCGGCGCCCTTGGTGTCGGCGCCGGCCGCATTGCCGTCGCTGCCCGCGCCGGTCATGACGTTGCCGCCGATCGAGGCGAACGAGCCCGCAGGCACGGCATCGGTGTCGGCGACCGCGGTCGGCACGTCGTCGACGATGTTGACGGAGAGCGTGCCGGTGGCGTTCTGGCCGTCCTGGTCGGTGAGCGAGACGGTCATGTTCTCGAACAGGCTGTTGGTTCCCTGGCCGGCGGCATGCGTCTCGTTGTCGTTGAGCGTGTAGGTGTAGCTGACGACGCCGGTTGCGGCATTGTAGCCGGTGACGTTGAGCGTGTTGCCGAGCGCCGTGGTGAAGGAGCCGGCGCTGAAGACGCCGTTGGTGATGAAGGCGTGGCCGTCGATGCTGAGCGTGGCGATGCCGTCGGGCGAGGCAATGGTGAAGGTGCCGCCCTGGGTGGTGCTCTCCTTGGAGGTGTCGGAGCCGGCCGATTCACCGGCGCCGCGGCTGGCGAGCAGGTCGTCCTCGTTGACCGTCACGTCGCCGCCATTGGCTGCCGGCGTCAGGTCGGTGATGGTCGGCGGCGTGTTGCCGATCGAGATGGTCAGCGTGGTGTGCGAGGTGTCGCCGTCGCCGTCCTTGATGGTGTAGGTGAAGACGTCGTCATGGCCGCCGGCGGTGCCGGCGTCGCGGACATAGGTGTAGGAGCCGTCGGCATTGAGCGTCAGCTTGCCGTAGGTGCCCTGGATGACGGAGCCGACGGTGGCGGCGCTGTCGAGATCGGCATTGGTGTTGCCGGCCGCGACGCCGACCACGGTTGCGCCGTCGGCGCCCTTGGTGTCGGCGCCGGCCGCATTGCCGTCGCTGCCCGCGCCGGTCATGACGTTGCCGCCGATCGAGGCGAACGAGCCCGCAGGCACGGCATCGGTGTCGGCGACCGCGGTCGGCACGTCGTCGACGATGTTGACGGAGAGCGTGCCGGTGGCGTTCTGGCCGTCCTGGTCGGTGAGCGAGACGGTCATGTTCTCGAACAGGCTGTTGGTTCCCTGGCCGGCGGCATGCGTCTCGTTGTCGTTGAGCGTGTAGGTGTAGCTGACGACGCCGGTTGCGGCATTGTAGCCGGTGACGTTGAGCGTGTTGCCGAGCGCCGTGGTGAAGGAGCCGGCGCTGAAGACGCCGTTGGTGATGAAGGCGTGGCCGTCGATGCTGAGCGTGGCGATGCCGTCGGGCGAGGCAATGGTGAAGGTGCCGCCCTGGGTGGTGCTCTCCTTGGAGGTGTCGGAGCCGGCCGATTCACCGGCGCCGCGGCTGGCGAGCAGGTCGTCCTCTTTGACCGTCACGTCGCCGCCATTGGCTGCCGGCGTCAGGTCGGTGATGGTCGGCGGCGTGTTGCCGATCGAGATGGTCAGCGTGGTGTGCGAGGTGTCGCCGTCGCCGTCCTTGATGGTGTAGGTGAAGACGTCGTCATGGCCGCCGGCGGTGCCGGCGTCGCGGACATAGGTGTAGGAGCCGTCGGCATTGAGCGTTAGCTTGCCGTAGGTGCCCTGGATGACGGAGCCGACGGTGGCGGCGTTGTCGAGATCGGCATTGGTGTTGCCGGCCGCGACGCCGACCACGGTTGCGCCGTCGGCGCCCTTGGTGTCGGCGCCGGCCGCATTGCCGTCGCTGCCCGCGCCGGTCATGACGTTGCCGCCGATCGAGGCGAACGAGCCCGCAGGCACGGCATCGGTGTCGGCGACCGCGGTCGGCACGTCGTCGACGATGTTGACGGAGAGCGTGCCGGTGGCGTTCTGGCCGTCCTGGTCGGTGAGCGAGACGGTCATGTTCTCGAACAGGCTGTTGGTTCCCTGGCCGGCGGCATGCGTCTCGTTGTCGTTGAGCGTGTAGGTGTAGCTGACGACGCCGGTTGCGGCATTGTAGCCGGTGACGTTGAGCGTGTTGCCGAGCGCCGTGGTGAAGGAGCCGGCGCTGAAGACGCCGTTGGTGATGAAGGCGTGGCCGTCGATGCTGAGCGTGGCGATGCCGTCGGGCGAGGCAATGGTGAAGGTGCCGCCCTGGGTGGTGCTCTCCTTGGAGGTGTCGGAGCCGGCCGATTCACCGGCGCCGCGGCTGGCGAGCAGGTCGTCCTCGTTGACCGTCACGTCGCCGCCATTGGCTGCCGGCGTCAGGTCGGTCACGGTAGGCGTCGAGTTGCCGATCGAGATGGTCAGTGTCGTCGAAGACTGGTTTCCGTCGCCATCCGTCAGCGTGTAGTGGAATACGTCGTCCACCCCGCCCTTCGTCTCCGCGGCGCGGGTGTAAGTGTAGCTGCCGTCCGAGTGCAGCACCAGCGTGCCATACTCGCCGACGATCGACACTCCGGCGCCCGTTACCGTCTGCGCCGATCCCGCGCCGTCCTTGCCATAGGCCGACGTAACGCTCGCGCCGTCGGCGCCCTGGATATCGGCGCCTGTCGCGTTGCCGTCGCTGCCCGCGCCGGTGATGACGTTGCCATCGATCGACGCGTGTGAGCCCGAAGGCACGGCATCCGTATCCGCAACAGCAGTCGGCGCATCGTCGATGATGTTGATCACGAGGGTGCCGGGAGGTGCGGCATCGCCGTCGGAGTCGGTCACGCCGACCGCGAAGCTCACACTCGTGCCGTCGCCCGAAGTGTTGGTGTTCAGCGTGTAGCTGTAATTGATCGTGCCGGTGCCGGTAGCCGCGTCGAAAGAATAGCTTGCGGTCAGCGAGCCTGTGGCGTCGGTGAAGGTCTGCGCCGCGGAGGTCAGCACATGGCCGCCGAGCGTGACTTGCGCCACGCCGTCCGGCGAGGTGAAGCCAATGGTGCCGGAAGTGGTCTCGGAGGTGTTGGAGTTGTTGCCGGAATCGCCGTCGGCGATCTCGCCGGAACCGGCCGGCAATCCGCCGTGTGGCGGCAGGCCGGCTTCGTTGACGCTCGCTTCGCCAATGGTCCCGATCGACGGCGTGGAGTCCGGCTTAAGCAGGGACGGGAACAGTTCGCGGTTCTCCGGCTGTCCGAACGCCAATGCCGTTGGCGGCAAAAGTGCCGACAGGCCGAAGCCGTCGCCGATCCCGCCAGGCGGCACCGAGAAGTCTCCGCCGGCGCTGCTTGGCGAGCCATTTCCGCCGGCCGAGATCGAGCCGTCGGCGCCGAAGGCGACATCGACATGGCTGGCTTCGAGCGCGGCGATCAGGGCAACGCGCGGCACCTCGACATCGCCGATGATGAAGGTCGGTACGTTGAGCGCGCCGTCCTTGATGACGATCTCGGCGCCGTCCGGCTGCACCAGCACCAGATTGTGCCCGTCGACCTTGATGTCGTCGATCGAGACATTGGCCGGAAGCTTCACGACATTGCCTGCCTCGGCGTGATATTCATGCGCAACGTACGAGGCTGCCGTGTTCGGTGTTGGCGCGTTTCCGGCAGGGGCGTTGGCGGCAGGAGCGTTGCCGTCCGCCGCCGGCTTGGCTGTGCTTTGTGCGTTCTGGGCGTTGCCGTCGCCCTTTGCCGGCGCGCCGCTTCCCACATCGACCGGCACAGGTTCGCCGGCCGCTGGTGCCGTCTGGCCGCCGGAGGCCTGGGCGACTTGGACGCCCGAAATGACACCCGAAATCGGCTGTTCGCTGACAGTCGCGTGCTCGTCCGAGAAATTTGAAACGGCGTCGAATTCGATACTGGTCGTCATAGCTCAAGCCCCCTTCGGCATTTCCCGGCAAGAGACATGCGGGGCTCGAACTTTGCAACGTACCTTCAATCTTTTTGATATACTTGAATATGCATGGATTTGCATTTTTTACACTTGGTAAATCGCAACGATATATCCAATTATATATCTTCAGGGGCGCCGCCGAACCGGCTGGGGAGCGCGGCGGCAGTTCGACAAATTCAAGTATAAATTTGAATAAAATTTGAGACAAAGCAGAATAGATTGATTCGCGGAAATTTACCCACCTTCCTTTCCGATAATTTGAGACAAGATCGGTAGCGTCCACAGTCAAAGGTGGGCGTCATGAAAATACAAAAAACTGCCTCGTCGGCGTCGAGGGTCAAGGTTCTGCTGCTGGCAATCGGCCTGGCCGGTCTGCCGAATGCGTCGTCGGCCAGCGCAGTCTCCGTCGCAAGTCCCGCCTCTCAAACGCTGCCTGCGCCGGCCGATCTCGGCGGCGTTTCGCTGGCCAGATTGCAGCCATGGCAGCCTGTTGCCGCGTACCGGGTCGGCGGTGCCGCCAGTGCCTATGCGCCTCTCGAAGTCCGCCCGGCGGCAAGTTCTGCGAGTGGAGAGGCTACCCCCGGCGTCGATCCGATCCGGATCGACCCGATCCAGGTTGACCCGATTCAGACTGGGGCGATCATTCCGGGCGTGTTCGGGTCGGTCGCCTTGTCCATGCGCAACTTCCCGGTCGCCGCGCGCTGGGCGCCTGTCTACAAGGCGATTATCGACTGCACGGCCGGAAGTGCCTGCGATCGTGAGAACGCTGCGTTTGGGGAGATCGTCGGCATTGCAGCCAACAAGGCTTTTCGCGACAAGCTGGACTTCGTCAACAGCAGCATCAACCGGCTGATCGCCTATCGCAAGGACAGCGTCGTCTACGGCAAGCTCGACTACTGGGCGAAGCCGTCGGAGATCCTCGAGCATCGCGCCGGCGATTGCGAGGATTTCGCGATCCTGAAGATGGCGGCGCTGTTGCGCGCCGGGATCCCGGCGCAGAGCATGTCGCTCGTCGTGCTGCAGGATCGCCGCCGGAAATTCTTCCACGCGGTGCTGTCGGTGAGCACCGGAAGCGGCACCTTCATCCTGGACAGCCTCAGCAACGTTGTGGCGATGGACCGCGATCTTCGCGATTATGTCCCGCTCTATTCATTCAGCACCGACCGAGCCTGGATCCACGGCACGAAAGCCGGCGCACAGATCGCCGACATCGCCGGTGGTTTCGCGACAGTGGCGCCCGGCGAAGGCGCTTCGCCCGATGTGACGGTCACGTCGGCAGCCTCCGGTTTCGGAGCGAAGTAGGCGGCTTGCCTCTTCAACCGTTGAAGACGAACGCCATCAACAGCTCCGGCTCTGTGACCGGCGCGCGCACCGCGCTGAGCTGGCCCCTGTAGCGGCGCTCGCCGGCGCCGATGACGAAGCCGGTGGTGACGGGTGTCTCGCCATTGGCGTCGAGCCGGGCAAAAACGTCGACGACGTTGAGGTCCAGCGCCAGCTTGAGGTCCTGCCTGCCGTCGTCGCCCGGCGCGTTCGGCAGCTGGCGCCTGACCAATTGCTGGAATGGGGCATTGAAGGTCAGGATCTTCTTCGACGAAGACAGCGCGAAGGCGGGCGAGGGGCAGGCGACCAGGATCGCGTTGATGGTCCGGATCGAGGCGAGCTTGCGCAGTTCCATGCTTTCCTCGGCGAGGCCGCGCATGCATGCGACCCGGATCGCCGATGTGAGATTGCCCTGGTCGGGATGATTTTCGGCGATCTCCTCGACCAGCATGCCGATCGTGCATTTGCGGCTTTCGGCCATCTGCTTCAGCGACACCCAGAAGGCTCGCTCCAGCCGGATGCCGCGGCGCACGCCGCCACGCGCCACGACGCGGAACTCCGGGCCGAAATCCTCGGCTGCGAGCGGCGGCAGCAGCCGGTCGCGCGGAGTGTCGGGGCGTGCGGCGCTATCGTTCACTCATCGCCTCCTGGCGCGCCTTGTTGATGGGCTTCAAAAGATAGTTGAGGATCGTCTTGCGCCCGGTCTTGATATCGACCGAGCAGATCATGCCGGGGATAATCGAATAAGTCTTGCCGTTCCTTTGCAGCGTGGATTTCTCGGTCGCGACGCGCACTTGATAGTAGGGCTCGCCCGTCTTCTGGTCGACCAGGCTGTCGGCGGTGATGTTGGAGACCTTGCCTTCGATGCCGCCGAAGATCGAGAAGTCGTAGGCCGTGACCTTGATCAGCGCGTCCTGGTCCGGCTGGATGAAGGCGACGTCGCGCGGCGAGACCCGCGCCTCGACCAGCAGCGTCTCCGAGGTCGGCACGATGCCGGCCACGACCGCGCCCGGCTGGACGAAAGCGCCGAGCGTATTGACATCGAGCGTGTTGACGATGCCGTCGACAGGCGAGCGGATATCGGTCCGCGCCACCTTGTCGGTGGCGCCGCGAATGGTTTCGTCCACCACAGAGAGGTCCGCCAGCGCCTGCGTCAAGTCGCTCAATGCTTCCTGCTGCAATTGCAGGCCGAGCTCGTCGACTTGAAGCTGCGCCTCGGTGATGGCCGCCTTGCTCTTCTTGATGGTCTCTCCGGCAAGCTTGAGCTGCCCGCGGAGATCGGTCTGCTCCCGCTCGACGCGAATCTGTTCGGTCCTGGCCATTAGGCCTTTCTTGACCATCGATTCGACGAGCGCCGTTTCCTGGTCGCTGACGGCGAGGCTCTTGGACAGGCGGTCTGAATTGGCGGTTGCCTCGTCCAGTTCCTTCTCGCGCTGATCGAGACGCGACTTCAGCACGGACAGCTTGACTTGGAAGTTGTCCCGGCGCGCAACGAGCAGCTTCTGCTCGTTGTCGCAGATCTCCGGGGCAGTCTTCTGGATGTCGGACGGACAGGGGAACGCGCCCTCGAGATTGCCGCTCTGCTCGAATTTGAGCCTGGCAATGCGCGCCTGCAACGCCCGCGCCTTGGCCTGCTCCTCACCGAGGCTCGAGGTGTTGCCTGTGTTGTCGAGGCGGATGATCAGATCGTTCTTCCTGACGGTCTGGCCAATCTTGACAGCGATTTCCTGGACGACGCCGGCTTCGCTCGCCTGGATGATCTGCGTCTTGGAAGCGGGAATGACCTTGCCGTCGCCGCGCGCGATCTCATCGACCTCGGCAAAGGATGCCCAGGCGGTGAAGGCCACGAACAGTGCCCCTATGATGTATACGGACGCCGAAGCGAAAAGCGGCGGCCGGTCGTCTTTTGCTAACATTCCCCAACGTCCCGGTCAGGCATTCGCCTTTTGCAATGCCTGGATGACTTGTTCCTTTGCTCCGTCCGCGACCACGCGCCCCTGCTCGATGACGATGAGGCGGTCGACCAGCTCCAGCATGCTGTAGCGATGGGTCGACACGATCAGCGTCGTGTTGCGGTCGAACGCCACCTTGAGCTGCCTGATCAACTGCCGTTCCGAGGCCAGGTCCATCGAACCCGACGGCTCGTCCAGGAACACGATTTTCGGTTTGGTCAGCAACAGCCGCGCGATCGCCACGGCCTGCCTCTGGCCGCCCGACAGATTGGTGCCACGCTCGCCGACATTCATGTCGTAGCCGCGCGGATGGCGAGAGACGAAATCGTCGACGCCCGCGGCCTTCGCCGCATCGATGATTTCCTCGTCGGTCGCGTCCGGCGCGGCCATCAGGAGGTTTTCCTTGATCGTGCCCGAAAACAGGTCGCCGGCCTGCGCGACGATACCGACCGCGGCACGAACTTCAGAGGGGTGGTATTGGCGGATGTCGATGCCGTCGAGCAGCAGTTCTCCGGACGTCGGCAGGAACAGCCGGCCGATTAGGCGGCCCATCGTGGTTTTGCCGGAGCCGATGCGGCCGATGATGCCGATGCGCTCGCCGGGCCGGATTGCGATGTTGAGCCCGATCAGAACCTCGTTTTCGGTGCCTGGATAGGCGAAGCCGACATTCTTGAACAGCATCGCGCCGCTGCGGATCGGCCGGTTGACGAAGCCAACCGTGTCGGGCCGGTCCTCCGGCTGCGACATGATCGTATTGACGATCCTGAGCGACAGCACGGCTTGCCGGAAGCGGGAGAGTGTGATGGCGATCTGGCCGAGCGGCGCGACCGCGCGGCCCGCCAGCATGACCGTGCCGATAATCGCGCCCGTCGAGACCTGGCCTTCCGAGAAGGCATAGGCGCCGGCAACCACCAGGGCGACGGTGACGAATTGCTGGATGGCGCCGGTGATGTTGCCGGCAGCGGCGGAAAGCTCCTTGATCTTCTCCGAGGTGTTGGCAGCGTTCTTCGAGTGCTCGCCCCATTTGCGCAGCAGATAGGCCTCGGCGCGCAGCGACTTGATCGTCTCCAGCGTGGAAATGGATTCGACCAGGAGCGCCTGCCGCTGGGCAGATTCGTTCATCGAGGCGGCGACCCGCCTGCCGATGCGACTCTGTGTCACCAGACCGACAATGACGGCGATGACGAAGGCGAGCGCCGGTATGATCGCCAGCCAGCCGCCAATAGCGTAGATGACCAGCAGGAAGACGAAGACGAAAACCGTGTCGATGAAGACGCTTATGGTATTCGAGGTGAAGAACTCGCGCACGAACTCATATTGTGTGACGCGATTCGCGTATTCGCCGGTCGATCCCGGCCGCGCCGAAAGCGACGAGTTGAGCACTTTCTCGAACAGCAGATAGGAAATCCTGAGATCCGCCTTGCGCCCGGCATAGTCGATAAGCGAGGCACGGGCCGTCTTCAGCAACAGGTCGAACAGGATGGCCGCGCCGATCCCGAGCGCCAGCACCCAGAGCGTCGAGATCGCCTTGTTCGGCAGGATGCGGTCGTAGACGTTCATGGTGAAGATCGGCGAGGCGATCGCCAAGAGGTTGATGAAGACCGCCGACAGCACGACCTTCGAGTAAGTGCGCCAGAACGCCCCCATCGTTCCGGTCAGCCAATGGCGTCTTTCGATCCTCGGCGCCGTGCCGACCGTCATCTCCTCGGCGGTGTTGGCATAGGTGATCGAGAATGAGGCGCCACCGCTGATGTAGCTTTCGGCAAGCTCCGATTTGCCGATCGTGGTGCGGCCGTTTTCCTGCGGCGCCGTTAGAAATTGCCCAGTTTCCGTTTCGGCGAGCAACGCAACCGGCAGTTGGCTGGCGCGGAAGACGATGGCCGGAAGATCGACCCGGCCGCGCACGAAATCGCGATGGTTGAACGCCTGGACCTCGAGACCGATCCGTTCGGCCAGATGCCTGATGTTGTCCGGCTCGATCAGCGTGTCCGAAATCGGCACCCCGGCAAACAGCACGGTCTCGGCGCTCGGCCGGCCAAGATAGGCTGCAATCGCCGAGAAGCAGGCTTTGAAAGCCTCCTTGGGCGAGACGATATTAGGTTGCTGGTTCACGATCCGCCCCGAAGGACCAGAGATCGATGCTTACATCGGCTGCTTCTTCCTGACCGGCGCGAGGATGTCGAACGGCAGATCGTTCTTCTGCTCCGATGGTGTGCGCGCATAGGTTTCGGTATCGGCTGTCGCCGGCGTGCCGAATTCGCTACGCGCGTAGGCGGCTGCCTGCTTGGCCGGCTGGATGTTCAGCGTCTTCAGCAACTCCCCGGTCGCGGCCAGCAGCCGGTATTGGGCAAACAGCGACGCGTAGGACGAGGTATCGGCAAGCGTCGCGGTGTTGAAGCGCGTGTTCTGCGCATCCAGCACGTCGAGCAGCGAGCGCTGTCCGACCTTGAACTGCTCGCGGTACGAGGCAACCAGCCTTTCGTTGGTTGCTGCCTGCAGCCGCAGCGTCTGCGCAAGTTCCGCCTGGCGGAAGCGGCGGTCCCAAGATGTGCGGACGGCTTCCTCGATCTCGCGCAGCACCTGATGCAGCGCAAGGCGCTGCTCGCTGGTGCGGCGGATCTGCTCCTGCTCGTTGGCTTTGTCGATGCCGCCGCGATAGAGATTCCAGCGCAGCACCACCCGAGCCTGCAGGTCGCTGGTGTCGCCGTCGTCGCCGTCGATGTCATAGCCGCCCCGTGCGACACCCTCGGCGGTGATGGTGGGGCCGTATTTCGCCCGCGCGGCGTCGACCAGCGACGCGGCAGCATCGATGTCGCTGTTGGCCATGTGGACGCGCGGATTGTTCTGTCTGGCAAGCCCGATCGCGTCATCGAGCGAGCGCGGCAGCGCGCCGGCCACATCGGCCGGCCGCGACGGGTTGGTCAGCGGCTTGCCGACATTCTTGAAGAAGCGGATCTTGGCCGCTTCCAGTTCCTCGGTCGCCTCCTGCATCCGCGCCTTGGCGGCGTAAAGCCGCTCCTCGGCCTGCTGCCGGTCGGCATCGTTGAGCGCGCCGCCCGCGATGCCTTGCTTGATGTCGCCGAGTATAGACTGATGGAAGCCGAGGTTCTTCTTCGCTTCGGCGACGATCGACGCCTGCAGCATGTATTCGAGATAGTCCTGGACGACGGCAAGCCCGATGAATTCGGACCGTTCCAGCACCCTGAAGGAAGCTCCGTCGACGCGCGAGGCCTGGCGGTTCAATTCGGCCCGTCTTGCGCCACTGTCATAGAGCGTCTGTGAGACGGTGAGGTCCGCTTCGTTTGGATAAAGCGCGTCATGATCCTCGTCGAGCGCTCGCCGGGAGTCGTTATCCAGACGGCGGACGCCGGTCGACGCTTCGAGATCGACGCTGGGAAGATAGAGCCCTTTCGCCTGGCGCAGCTCGAATTCGATGGCTTCGCGGTTTTCGATCGCCTGCCCAATCTCCGGATTGGATTCGACCGCGACTGCTACAGCTTCCTTGAGCGTGAGTGCGCTGGCGCTTCCGCAAGCCAGCATCGACACCGTCATGGCAAGCGCAAGGCGCCAGCCGACGGTCACTTTACCCGTCCTGGTCATTTCTACCCCGTGACTATCCCCGCGCCGTTTTGTTTTTGTCAGCGCTTATTTCGCCCAAGCCTGCCACCGGAGCTTGCAACGAGTATCTAGCAGATTTTTCGCGGATGGGAGGACTTATTGATTTAGAGCGCTCCAAAAGCACGGATTCCAGCCATTAGTCCCGGCGGATGTAGCAAAAATGGCACAGAAGACGATCGCCGCCGGGGGCGCCATTCAGTTGAAAGTGACCGCGAACACCATTTTCTCTAAATAAACAGTAAGTCCGCACAAAGGAATCGACCGAGGCGTCGCTCACCGTGCCAACTTTGGCGGTCAGATCGGCACTTGGCACGAACCGCGGCATCCGCCCTTCCTCCGGACATGGCCAAGGCTTTCAAACACCTGAAGGTTGCGGATCGTTGCGGGAAATCTGCGCCGGTCCTGCAAGACGTGCGCACGAAATTGCCATGGGTGGCTGGTTTTGTTGGCAAACGGGGATCGTTCCCTGTATTGCGGGCTGAAGCAAAGCATGGACGTTCTTGTATGACAAATGTCGCCCTGACCGGGCTTGCCCGCGATCTCGCCCGGCGCGCCACCGACGGCCGCCCCGTGCGCATCGGCGTCATCGGTTCCGGCGAGATGGGCACCGATCTGGTGACCCAGGGCATGCTGATGCCGGGCATTTCGATTGCGGCCATTTCCACGCGCCGCCCGCACACGGCTCGCGACGCGATCCGCATCGCCTATGGCGACGATGCAATGGCTGCAGAAGCCGAGACCGCCTCCAAGGTAAGCCAGGCGATAGAAAGCGGCAGGATCGCCATCACCTCGAACGAGATGCTGGTCACCAATCCGCTGATCGACGTCGTCATCGATGCCACTGGCAAACCCGGCGTCGCCGCCGATTTCGACCTGATGGCGATGCAGCATGGCAAGCATCTGGTGATGATGAATGTCGAGGCCGACGTGACCATCGGCTGCTACCTCAAGCAGCAGGCGGATCGGCTCGGCGTTGTTTATTCGGTCGGCGCCGGCGACGAGCCGTCGAGCTGCATGGAGCTGATCGAGTTCGCCTCGGCGCTCGGTTACACCATCGTCTCGGCCGGCAAGGGCAAGAACAACCCGCTCAACCACGACGCCGTTCCCGACGATTATCGGGATGAAGCGCTGCGCCGGAACATGAACCCGCGCATGCTGGTCGAGTTCGTGGACGGCTCCAAGACCATGGTCGAGATGTGCGCCATCGCCAACGCCACCGGCCTGGTGCCCGATGTTCCGGGCATGCATGGCCCGAAAGCCGACCGTGATCAGCTGGCCAAGGTGCTCATCCCGCGCGAGGACGGCGGCATCCTGGCGAAGAAGGGTATCGTCGACTACACGATCGGCAAGGGCGTGGCGCCTGGCGTCTTCGTCGTCGTTGAGGCGACGCATCCGCGCGTCGTCGAGCGCATGGACGATCTCCATGTCGGCCACGGCCCTTATTACAGCTTCTTCAGGCCGTACCACCTGACCTCGCTGGAGGTGCCGCTGACCGCAGCCCGCATCATGCTCTACGGCAAACCCGACATGGTGCCGCTGCCTAAACCGGTGGCCGAGGTCTGCGCGGTCGCCAAGCGCGACCTCGCCGCAGGCGAGATCTTCGACGCCATCGGCGAGACCTGCTACCGCTCCTGGACCATGACGGTCGCCGAGGCGCGCGCCAGCCGTGCCGTGCCGGTCGGACTGCTCGAAGGCGGCAAGGTCCTGAAGCCGGTCAGGAAGGGCGAACTCCTGACCGCCGACAACGCCACGCCCGACCAGACGACCAAGGTATTTGCCCTGCGCCAACTGCAGGACGAGATGCTGTATGGCGTGAGGACTACTTCCCCAGCTCTATCGATCTGAGCCGCGCCGCTTCCACCGCGTCGGTCAAAAGCTTCGTCAGCCGGTCTTCGCCCATCAGCACTGCAAGCGCTGCGGCGGTAGTGCCGTTCGGGCTGGTGACCTGCTGGCGCAGCACGCCCGGCTCCTCATCGCTTTCGGCGGCAAGCGAGGCTGCACCATAGACGGTCTGCAGGGCGAGCAGCTTGGCTGTCTCGGCCGGCAGGCCGGCCTTCTCGGCGGCGACCGTCAGCGCCTCGATGAAATGGAAAATATAGGCCGGGCCGGAACCGGAGACCGCGGTCACGGCGTCCATCAGGCTCTCGTCGTCGATCGTCGTCACGACACCGCTCGCCGACAGCAGCTCGGCGGCGAAGCGCCTGACGTTGTCGGGAACGAGCGGGTTGGAAAACACCACCATCATGCCCTTGCCGATCGCCGCCGGCGTGTTCGGCATGCAGCGCACGATCGGCGCGAGCCCGCCCAGGATCTCCTCGAAGGTCGCGACCGGCGTGCCCGCGGCGATGCTGACGAAGGTGGTCCCGCCGTCGGCGAAGCGCTTGTAGCTTGCCGTCACATCGCGGATGACCTGCGGTTTCACGGCGATGACGACGAGATCGGGCATGGCATCGGCGGGAATTGCGGATGCGTCGGCCGCGGCGCCGCAACCAAGATGTTCGGCTCGCCTGCGCAACTCGGCATTGGGCTCGACCACGAACACCGCCGACGGCTCGAGCTTGCCGGATTTCAGCCAGCCCGAGAGCATCGCATAACCCATATTGCCGCAACCGGCGAGAACGAGCCTGATGGTCATCGAAACCTCCGCAAAGAGGGCTCTCCTTAGCCGCTTGCGAGGTTGCGGAAAAGTCCAGACTCCAAGGTCGGAGCATGGCTTGGAGACGCCATCCGCTCAAAGCCGCACCTATTCCTATAGTTCGGACCATCCGCAGCGTCCGGAACCACCCGACGACACATACGCTCCGTCGGCGCCTTCCCGTTCGCAATCGGCGACAGCCGAGGCGCGCCAGTCGCCAGGCGATCAGCAGAACCAGATCGGCGAGATCAGGGCCAGCCTGCGCGAATTTCGCGAGGCGGTGCGCGTTCTGACCGAAAGCCGCTCGCGCTGCCGCTATTTCTAAAACACCCCGTCTTCGCTAAAAGCGGCCTTCGATAAAAGCAGCCGGTTTCGGGTTTACGGCATCCGACGACGTTTTGACGGGATTGGCCTGTCGAATTTTCGTGAAAATGCCCCGCGGCATTTGACCGCTTGCGCGCCGCGTTCGCGTGCCGACTGCTGGATTGAGGATCAGGGCTGCGTGCGAGGCGTGGCCGCGCAACAGTGTTGAAGGTGAATGATGGCCGAAGTGATCGACGGGAAGAGTGTCGCCGCAGACGTGGTATCGAAGGTCAAGGCGCTGACCGCCGAGCTTTCGGCCAAGGGCGCGACCAGGCCCGGTCTGGCGGTGGTGATCGTGGGCGAGGATCCGGCAAGCCAGGTCTACGTCGCCTCGAAGTCGCGCACGGCCAAGGAGTGCGGCTTCCATTCGCTCCAGCACACGCTGCCGGCTGAGACGACCGAAGAGCAGCTGTTGAAGACCATCGGCGATCTCAACGCCGACCCGTCGATCCACGGCATCCTTGTGCAACTGCCGCTGCCCGGCCATATCGATGCCGGCAACGTCATCCAGACGATCGCGCCGGAAAAGGATGTCGACGGCTTCCACTTCATCAATGTCGGCAAGCTCGGTACCGGCGAGCTCGAGACGGCGTTCGTGCCCTGCACGCCCGCCGGCTCGATGCTGTTGATCCAGCGCGTGCGCGGCAAGGACCTTTCCGGCCTCAATGCAGTCGTCGTCGGCCGCTCCAACATCGTCGGAAAGCCGATGGCCAATCTGCTGCTCGCCGCCAACTGCACCGTCACCATTGCCCATAGCCGTACCAAGGACCTGCCGGCGCTGGCGCGCACCGCCGATATCCTGGTCGCCGCCGTCGGCCGTCCAGAAATGATCAAGGGTGATTGCGTGAAGCCCGGCGCCACCGTTATCGATGTCGGCATCAACCGCATTCCGGCGCCGGAGAAGGGCGAAGGCAAGTCGCGGCTGGTCGGCGACGTCGTCTATGCCGAAGCGGCCGCGGTCGCCGGCGCCATCACGCCGGTCCCCGGCGGCGTCGGACCGATGACCATTGCCATGCTGATGGCCAACACTGTAGCTTCCGCCTACCTCGCGGCCGGATTGAAGCGGCCGTCCTTCTGATCGGAAAGCAGCATCCTTGCCGAATCTTACTGCTCTTGTTGAACGGCCGGTCATGGGCGATCCCGTTCAGGGCGGTCGGCAGTTCGGCTTCCTGCTGGTCGACAAGTTTTCGATGTTCTCGCTGGCGGCGGCGATCGATTGCTTCCGCTCGGCCAACCGTCTGCTCGGCCGTGATTACTACGGCTGGACGACGATATCGGCAGATGGCGACGCGGTCATGGCTTCCAACGGCCTTCCGCTCAAGATCGACTATTCAGTCGCCGACATGCCGCCGGTCGATATCCTGTTCGTCTCGGTCGGGCTCACCACCGAGTTCCCCGGCAAGAGCAAGGTGCTGGCGGCGCTGCGCAGCTGGGGCCGCCGCGGCAACGCGCTCGGCGCGCTCTCGGTCGGCTCCTATCTGCTCGCCGAGGCCGGCCAGCTCGACGGCTACCGCTGCACTATCCACTGGGAAAACCGCGCCGGCTTCATGGAGCGTTTTCCGGACATCAACTGCACCGGCAACGTTTTCGAGATCGATCGCAAGCGCTACACCTGCGCCGGCGGCACCACCTCGATCGATCTGATGCTGGAGATCGTGCGCGGCGATTTCGGCTCCAACCTCGCCAATGGCGTCGCCAACCAGTTCCAGCACGAGCGCATCCGCTCGGCCGGTGACCGCCAGCGCGTCGGACCTGAGCGCGACCTCACCGGCAAGTCGGAGAAGCTGAGACGTATCGTTGAGCTGATGGCCGACCATCTCGATGAGCCTTTGTCGGCGGTGCAGCTTGCCAAGTCGGCGGGCCTGTCGGTGCGCCAGGTCGAGCGCCTGTTCCTGCGCCATCTCAACGTGACGCCGGGCCGCTACTACATGCGGCTCAGGCTCGAGCGGGCGCGCGAATTGCTGCGCCAGACCAATATGCCGATCCTCGACGTCGCGATCGCCACCGGCTTCACCTCCCACTCCTATTTCGCGCAAAGCTACCGGCTGCAGTTCGGCCGTCCGCCGTCGGAAGAGCGCCGAACCACCTATTGAGCGACTTGCCGGCCATCGGACTTGTCTGCAAAGCCCGGCTCAAATAGCTTTCCCGGCGCGGACGGGGGTTCACTCAGGAGATTTTCATGGCGGGACTGGCACGGAGCGTTGCTGCGGCGATCCTCCTTTTGTCGATGACCACCTTTGGCTTTGCCGCCAACAGGGTCATCATCATTCTCGATGCATCCGGCTCCATGTGGGCCCAGATAGACGGCAAGCCGAAGCTCGAGATCGCGCGCGAATCGCTGCGCACGGTGCTGCAGTCGGTGCCGGGCGACGACGAGATCGGCTTCATGGCCTACGGGCATCGCCAGAAAGGCAGCTGCGCGGACATCGAGCTGATCGTGCCGCCGCAGGCGGGTTCGGCGAGCGCGATCTCGGCGGCCGCCGACAGCATGAAATTCCTCGGCAAGACGCCGCTGACGGCGGCCGTCAAGCAGGCCGCCGAAGCGCTGAAATACACCGAGGACAAGGCCACGGTCGTTCTCATCACCGACGGTCTTGAGACCTGCGGTGGCGATCCGTGCGCGCTCGGCAAGGAGCTGAAGGAGACCGGCGTCGACTTCACCGCCGACGTAGTCGGCTTCGGCCTGACCGCCGACGAAGGCAGGCAGATCGCCTGCCTCGCCGAGAACACCGGCGGAAAATACATCCAGGCCTCCGACGAGAAGGCATTGCAGCAAGCGCTGGTCGAGACCGTCGCGGCGCTGGCGCCCGCGCCAGAGCCTGCTCCGGCCCCGGCGCCGGCGCCTGCACCCGAACCCGCCAAGCCTGAATTCAACTTCACGCCGAGCGTCGTCATGGCTGAAGGCGGCGATGCCGTCACCGACGGCAATGCCTGGGAGATCTACAAGGCCAAGTCCGACGGCTCGCGCGGCGATCAGGTCATGACCGAGTATGGCGAGCTCAAGATCAATCTCGAGCCGGGCGATTACATTGTCGTCGGTCGCGCCGACGAGGCAAGGAGCGAGCAGAAGATCAAGATCGAAGCCGGCCAGACCTACAGCCCGTTGTTCACGCTGAACGCCGGAACCTTGGTTATCCACCCGCATGCGAGCCAGGGCTCGGAGATCAGCGGCGAGGCGCGTGTCGACTTCGCCTATCCGGGCGGCAGCACGACCCACTATGGCGACACCAAGGCCACCGTGCCCGCCGGCGAGCAAAAGGTGACGGTGCAGATCGGCGCCGGCACGGTGACCGAAACCATCCAGCTTGCCGCCGGACAGACGGTCGAGAAGGATATCGTGGTCGGCGTCGGCCATGCCGTGCTTAACGCCTACTACACCGCCGGCGGCGACAAGGCCGACAATTCCGGCATCGGCTTCGAGATCGTCAAGGCGAAGAAGAAGATCGACGGTTCGCGTGAAAGCGTGGAGCACTCCTACGGTCCGGACAGCAAGTTCTGGCTGCCGCCGGACGACTATGTCGCGCTAACCACGCTCGATCTCGCCGTTGTCGAACAGCCCTTCAGCATCAAGGCCGGCGACAACCAGGATGTGAAGGTGGCTCTCGGCGCCGGCGTGCTGGCAATGTCGGCGCCCGGCGCCTATTCGATCGAGGTGTTCTCGTCAAAGAAGGATGCTGAGGGCAAGCGCAAGTCGCTCGGCCTGACCTATGGCGACAGCTGGCAACAGACTATCCCCGCCGGCGACTATGTCGTCGTGCGGCACATGTCCGATCAGGGCCAGGACAAGGAAATGCCGGTGACGATCAAGGCCGGTGAGCGGAGCGAGATCACCGTTCAGTAGGCATCGCCGTCCGCAAACGAACGAAAAAGGGTAACCGCTGTTTTGCCCCCACGTTGCCCGCTGACGCCTGATCTGTGATCAAGGTTCCATGGATGAGCGAGAAGCAGTTTCTCTATGGACACGACATTGGAGGTTCTCACGACACGGCGGGGCCGACGTGAGGCGCATCGCCAATGGCCGGATGAGGTCAAGGCACAGATCGTTTCGGAGGGCTTGCGTCCGGGCGTGACGGTGAACGAAGTAGCGGAGCGCCACGGGCTGGAGGCCAACCATCTGTCGTCCTGGCGAACGCTGGCCCGGCAGGGCAACCTAGTTTTGCCTGCGCCAGAGGAGATCTGCAAACTCAATGCTGTTGACCCGCAGGCCTACTTGACCACCACGCTTACCGCCATCGTCAACGGCCACGAGCGGAGGCGGATCGATGAGCTGCTGCCTTGGAACGATCCGCTTGAGTAACGCGTGCACAAAAATCGGGCCGGGCCGAAGCGGACAACCCTGGTTAGAGCGTCATAGCTTGACCAGTTGCTTGCCGAAGTTCTCTCCCTTCAACATCCGAACGAAAGCGTGGGGCACGGTCTCGATCCCTTCCGCAACATCTTCCCGTGTCTGAAGCAGTCCCTGTTTGTACCATGACAGCAGATCGGCAATCGCGGTCTCGTATTCTCCTTCGTGGTCGTCGAGCAAGAACCCTTCTATGCGCGCACGGGTGATTAGTGTCCTTCTGAGATGCCTGACACCGATATCAGGCTGGTCAAACCGGTTGGCCAAGGCAATAGTCCCGACAACCACCACCCTGCCAAAGATGTTGAGGTTTAACATGGCTGCATCGTGAATCGGCCCGGCGGTGTTGTCGATAAAGACATCGACGCCGCTAGGGCATGCGGTCGCGACATCTGCCACGAGATCAGCGGAGCGTCGATGATTGACGCCAGTCCGATATCCAAGCTCCCTGCACCATTCCAGCTTCTCGTCCGAGCCCGCAACAGCGACTGGGTCGAACCCTTTGATCCGCGCGATCTGTCCCGCAATCTGCCCCACAGCTCCTGAAGCGGCAGAGATCAACACCGTTTCCCCCACCTTCGGAGTTGCGGTTTTGAGGGCAAAGTAGGCGGTGAGACCGGGCATGCCGAGATAGCTCAGTACGGCCTGAATCGGAGCGTCGGTTGTCGTCACGGGCTTGGCTGACGCGGCCGGGATCACGCTGAACGGCTGCCAACCAAAATGATCGCTCATCACGAGGTCGCCTGGCTTGAAGTCTGGAGACTCAGACGTAATTACCTCGCCAATTCCGCCGCCACACATCAGGTCGCCAATTCTAAAACCAGCAGCATAATTCTTCGCGGGGCTGATCCGACCGCGCATATAGGGATCGACGGAGAGCCACAGAGTTTTCACCAGCAGCTCACCATCCGCGGCATCGGGAATTGAACGCTCCTCCAGGCTCCAGTTCTCGACGGAGGGCATTGCGGAAGGGTAGCTGCGAAGTATCCAGCTAGGATTTTTGGACATGTCCATCTCCTCAATTTGAGCGTTCGCCCCATTGATGCATGATTTCGGCTTCCGTGTTAAAGAGCGCACGGTGAGAGACATTATTTTGAATTTCGGAAGAATGGCGGATGGATATGATCGAGGCCATGAAGGTGGCCGTGGCAGTCGCCAGGCATAACAGCTTCTCTTCTGCGAGCCGGGATTTGCGCCTTTCCGCTGCCTCGGTAAGCCGCATTGTGGCGGACTTGGAGACCGATCTCGGCGTACGTCTCTTTAACCGCACCACCAGGCAGATCAATCTGACGGATGCCGGGATGGAGTTCGTGCAAAAGAGCACCGGCCTCCTGGAGGAGCTTGATCAGATGCGGAGCGCAGTACGCGAACGCCACGAAACTCCTCGCGGCCAACTCCACGTCTCCTGCGTAACGGCCTTTGGTAATGAGTGCCTGGCACCAGTGGTTCCTGAGTTCGTGCGCCGGTTCCCGCAGCTCGATGTCTCAATCGACCTTGGCAATCGTTTGGTTGATCTCATTGGCGAGCACTTCGATGTCGCCATCCGGGTAGGACCGTTGAACGATTCATCCCTGATTGCGCAGAGGATTTTCACGCAGAGGATCGTGTTCGTCGCGACACCCCAGTTTTGCCAGCAATATGGGACACCCAGGACCTTGGACGAGATCAGAGCGTGCCCATCCGTTACTCAGGTCAGCGGGGAATGGGGGCGCGTTCATAAGTTTTCGCATCAAGGAAAGGTCATTGACTTCGAAGTGCCGCAGCAATTGACAATGAACTCAGCGCGAGCGGTGAGAAACGCCTGCCTAGCGGGAGGGGGGTACTCCCTCTTGGGCGATTTCATGGTCGCCCAGGATATAGCGGAGAACCGCCTCGTGCGGCTGCTGCCGGATCATGAACCCATGGAGCAACCGATCTTCGCCTTCTACGCTCAGCGACGTCACACCCCACGTAAAGTCAGGGTGTTTATTGACTATTTGGCGGAGGTCTTCAGTGGCAAGAATACCTCGTGAGACCTCTTGTCTAGGTGCCGATGGCACACCGCTTACGACAAAGGGCGGCTCCGAGCGGCGGCACCGAGCCGCTCTTTTTTTAGCAGATTGAGGTTAGGCATTTGCGAAGGCGGCGGCGCCGTGGTCGGCGCGGCCAACCAGTTGGCGAAAGCCGGCGAACAGCTCGCGGCCGAAGCCGAACTCGTTGCCGATCAGGTCGGCATCCGCCGTGCGGCGCAGCGCGAACTCCGTTCCCGGCACCAGCACCTCCAGCGTGCCTGCGTCGGCGTCGAGGCGAATGATGTCGCCGTCATGGATCCTGGCGATCGGCCCGTCCTCGACCGCTTCCGGCGTCACATGGATCGCCGCCGGCACCTTGCCGGAAGCACCCGACATGCGCCCGTCGGTCACCAGCGCGACGCGCTGGCCGCGATCCTGCAGCACGCCGAGCACGGTGGTCAGCTTGTGCAGTTCCGGCATGCCGTTGGCCTTCGGCCCCTGGAAGCGGATCACGGCGACGAAGTCGCCGGTCAGCGTGCCCGACTTGAAAGCTTCGTTCAGCCCCTGCTGGCTGTCGAACACCTTGGCCGGCGCCTCGATGACGCGCCGTTCGGGCTTGACCGCAGAGGTCTTGATCACGGCATGGCCGAGGTTGCCGGCAAGCACCTTCAGTCCGCCGGTCGGCTGGAACGCCTTCTTGAACGGCGCCAGCACCTTCTCGTCGCCGCTCTCGAGCGGCGCCGCTTCACGCACGACGCTGCCGTCGGCGCCGAGCTTTGCCTCGACAGCATAGGGCCGCAGGCCTTCGCCCCAGACCGTCTGCACGTCCTCGTGCAGCAAGCCTTCGTCGAGCAACTCGCGGATCAGGAAGCCGAGCCCGCCGGCGGCGTGGAAATGGTTCACGTCGGCGAGTCCGTTCGGGTAGACGCGGGCGAGCAGCGGCACGGCCTCCGACAGGTCGGAGATGTCCTGCCAGGTAAGCGAAATTCCGGCTGCCGCGGCCATGGCGATGAGGTGGATGGTGTGGTTGGTCGAGCCGCCGGTCGCGTGCAGGCCGACCACGCCGTTGACGATCGAGCGCTCGTCGATCATGCGCCCGACCGGCGTATAGGCATTGCCGAGCGCGGTGATCGCCAGCGCGCGCTTCGCCGCCTCCCTGGTCAGCGCGTCGCGCAGCGGCGTACCCGGGTTGACGAAGGAGGCGCCGGGCGTGTGCAGGCCCATGATCTCCATCAGCATCTGGTTGGAATTGGCGGTGCCGTAGAAGGTGCAGGTGCCCGGCCCGTGATAGGATTTGGACTCCGCCTCGAGCAGCTCGGCGCGGCCCGCCTTGCCCTCGGCATAGAGCTGCCGGACCTTGGCCTTCTCGTCGTTCGGCAGGCCCGACGTCATCGGTCCGGCCGGAATGAAGACGGCCGGCAGGTGCCCGAAGGTGAGCGCCGCGATCACCAGCCCGGGCACGATCTTGTCGCAGACGCCGAGGAAGACGGCGGCGTCGAACATGTTGTGCGAAAGGCCGATCGCCGCTGCCATGGCGATCACGTCGCGCGAGAACAGCGACAGCTCCATGCCTGGCTGGCCTTGCGTCACGCCGTCGCACATCGCCGGCACGCCGCCGGCGACCTGGGCGATGCCGCCTGCTTCGCGTGCCGCGTCCTTGATCAGCGCCGGAAAGGTCTCGAACGGCTGATGCGCCGACAGCATGTCGTTGTAGGAGGTGATGATGCCGAGGTTGGGCACGCAATCGCCGCCGAGTGCCACCTTCTCCGATGGGCTGCAGACGGCAAAGCCGTGGGCGAGGTTGCCGCAGGAGAGCACCGCGCGGTTGGCGGCGCGCCCCGACGCCTCCGCGATGCGTCCGAGATAGGCTTCGCGGCCGGCCTTCGAGCGTTGGCGGATGCGTTCGGTGATGGCTTCGACGTCGCGTCTGGCTGTCATGGCTGGTCCTTTCTGGCCCCGGAAAACGTCCTCCCACAGCCTCCGGGGCTGTTCCTTTGGTGAAATTAGGGTGCCCAGAACACCTCTACCGGTATCGGCGCCGCTTCGAGCACGTTGCGGATGGGCTTTTTCATGCCCGCTCCCATCGCGCCGTCGAAGGCAATACGCTTGTCCTCTCCCTCGATGTGGAGCGCGATGAAACCGGCGGCAACGATCCGCGCCATCGACAGCGTCAGCCGCGGCTCGCCGGCGCTTTGCGCATGCACGGGCAGCACGATCCGCGGTGAGGACGGGTCGATGAGCTCGGCGAGATTGCCGGCATCGGGAAAGAAGGAGGCCGTGTGGCCGTCGGCACCCATGCCAAGCACCACCACATCCAGAGGCCAGGGCAATGATTGCAGGGGCTCGCTGTCCGACGCCGCTGCGTCCTCGATGGTCGCCGCCTCATGGTAGAGCGGCACGAAGCGCGCTGCCGCTGCCTTGTTCTGGAGCAGGTTGGCCGCCACCAGCCCGGCATTCGAGCGCGGCGAGGAGGGCGGCACGAAACGTTCGTCGACCAGCGTCACGGTGACCTTGTCCCAGGCGATCGGGATTAAAGAGAGCGCGGCGAAGAATTTTGCCGGCGTCGTGCCGCCGGATACGGCGAGCAGCGCCGTGCCGCGGTCGGTGATCGCCTTGGTCAGGCGGGCGGCGACGTGGCCGGCAAGGGCCGCCGCCAGCTGCTGGCGGTCGGCAAAGCCGTTCCAGGCGTAAACGGCCCCGCTCAATTGCTCTCGTGCCATGTCCGTCCGTCACGTTCGATGAGCGCGATGGAGGCCGACGGACCCCAGGTGCCGGCCGTATAGCCCTGCGCTTCCTGCCTGGCGCTTTCCCAGGCGTTCTGGATCGGATCGATCCACTTCCAGGCCGCCTCGACCTCGTCGCGACGCATGAACAGCGTCTGGTTGCCGCGCACCACATCCATGATCAGCCGCTCGTAGGCGTCCGGCGCGCGGCTGTGGAAGGATTGCGCGAAGCTCATGTCGAGCGAGATCTGGCGCAGCCGCATGCCGCCCGGCCCCGGATCCTTGATCATGATGTACTGCTTGACGCCTTCGTCCGGCTGCAGCCTGATCACCAGCTGGTTGGCGAAGATCGGCCCGGCGCTGTCGCCGAAGATGGAATAGGGGATCGGTTTGAATTCGATGACGATTTCCGAAACGCGGGTCGCCAGCCGCTTGCCGGTCCTGAGATAGAAAGGCACGCCGGCCCAGCGCCAGTTGCCGATCTCGGCTTTGAGGGCGACGAAGGTCTCGGTGTTGCTGTCCTTGCCGAGCTCCTCGACATAGCCCTTGACCGGCCCGCCGGCGGAGGCGCCGGCGCGATACTGGCCGCGCACCGTGTGCTTCGGCGCCTCGTTGCCGTTGATGCGCTTCAGCGCCCGCAGCACCTTCAGCTTCTCGTCGCGCACGGCGTCCGCGTCCATCGAGGACGGTGTTTCCATGGCAACCAGGCAAAGCAGCTGCAGGATGTGGTTCTGCACCATATCGCGCAGCGCGCCGGCTTTGTCGTAGTAGGTGACGCGGTCCTCGAGACCCACGGTCTCGGCCACGGTGATCTGCACATGATCGATATGGGCGGAGTTCCACAGCGGCTCATAAAGCGCGTTGGCAAAGCGCAGCGCCATCAGGTTCTGCACCGTTTCCTTGCCGAGATAGTGATCGATGCGGAAGATCTGGCTTTCGTGGAAATCGTCACCCACAGCGTCGTTGAGCGCCCGTGCCGAGGCGAGGTCACGGCCGATCGGCTTCTCCAGCACGATGCGCGAGTTCGGGGTGATCAGCTTGTGTTCCTTGAGCTGATGCGAGATGTCGCCGAACAGCGCCGGCGCCACCGCGAGGTAGAAAGCGCGGATGCGGTCGCTGTCGCCGATGGCCTTCTTGAGCTTGTCGAAGCCGACGCCGGAGGTGGCGTCCGCCGAGACATAGGAAAGCCGAGCAAGAAATGTGTCCAGTTCCTTCGGCTCGATGTCGGCCGGATTCACATGGTCCGATATCGCTTTCTTGGCGAAGGTCTGGAACTCGGCATCGCTCATCTTCGCGCGCGACGTGCCGATGATGCGCGTCGGCTCCGAAAATTGGTGGTCGCGCTGGCGGTGGTAGAGCGAGGGCAGAAGCTTGCGCTCCGACAGGTCGCCGGTACCGCCGAAGATGATGAAGTCGAAAGGTTCGACAGGGATGATCTGGCTGGTCATGGTCAGTCCGGTTTGATGCCGCTAGCCGGTAGCGGCGCTGATATATTCTAATCGATTTAAATCGTCCAGTGTCATGGTGTCACATCCGGGACCAATCGCTGGACAATCGATTGGGCCCAAATGCGGCCTTGACACTGGCGCCGCCGGGAGGCTTGTCGGCAAGCAACAGCTTTCCGGAAGCGTTCGCGCCTGCAACATAGAACCTGAATGTGACGAAAGCTAAGGGAGAATGGCGACCGCCAGCCCTTCAATGATGGGAAAAACCATGCGTCTGCAAAACAAGGTTGCCATCATCACCGGCGCGGCGTCGGGCTTCGGCGAGGGCATGGCGAAGCGCTTCGCCGAGGAAGGCGCGCGCGTCGTGGTTGCCGACCTCAACGCCAAGGGCGCAGCGCGCGTGGCGAAGGAAATCGGCGACAACGCGATCTGGACCCAGACCGACGTCTCGCAACGCTCCGAATTCGACGAGATGGTTTATGCCGCCAAAAGCGCCTTCGGCCGCGTCGACATCATGGTCAACAATGCCGGCTACACCCATCGCAACGGCGACATGCTCGGCGTCGACGAGCAAACCTTCGACCTGATCACCGCTGTCAACATGAAGGCGATCTATCATGCCGCGCTTGCCGTGGTGCCGATCATGGACCGGCAGGGCGGCGGCGTCATACTGACCACGGCTTCGACAGCCGGCATCAGGCCGCGGCCGGGCCTCACCTGGTACAACGCCTCCAAGGGATGGGCGATCACCGCCACCAAGTCGATGGCGGTCGAACTCGCCCCGAAGAACATCCGCGTCAATTGCCTCTGCCCGGTCGCCGGCGAGACCGGCATGCTGGAGAAGTTCATGGGCGCCGACACGCCGGAGATCCGCGAAAAATTCCGCGTCTCTATCCCGCTCGGCCGGCTGTCGACGCCGCTCGACATCGCCAACGCGGCGCTCTGGCTGGCTTCGGACGAGGCGGCCTTCATCACCGGCGTGGCGCTGGAGGTCGACGGCGGGCGCTGCATCTGAACCGACGTCGCGGCGGCGTCAGGCCGCCAAGAGCGTCCAGATCAGGCGCCGGTCTTGACGAAGCTCTTGTAGATCCAGCCGCGTTTGCCGTTATAGACGATCTCGCACCATTTTTTGCAGCTCATCACCTGCACGGCTGACTTGGCAGGCACAGTGACGATCGCGGCGGCGCCGTTCTTCGGGCCGGAACGCATGGTAACAGCCCTCAGGACGCGCCCATTGGTGCCAGTGCCGGCGTTTTCGGGCTTCGGCTCGTCCTGGGCCGCATCGTCGGGTGCCGCCGGCTGGGCCTCGGCAACCTGGGGCTTCGCGTCCGGGATGGCGGCGGTCTGGGCCGCATCCATTTTGTCGTCAGGCTTTTTTGCGTCTGCCGATTGGGCAGCAGCCGGCGCAGGCGATGCGACCTCAGCCAGGGCGGCCGAAGCATCGTTTCCGGACGCGGATTCGGCGAAGGCGGCAACGGCTGGTTTGTCGTTCTGCGTCGCCGGCTTCTCCGCTGCCTGGGCGGATGAGGCCGGCGGGGCATCCGCCGCGGGCGCAAGCTCACCAACCGTGCCGTTCCAGCGGGGATTGTTGGAAGCCAGTGCCGGGATGGCGGCTTCTCGGGATACAGTCATGGGCGAAACCGCATCGGCCTTGCGCGCGGCTTGCGGCGCGGCGGCGACACTGACAGCGCTCGATACCGTCGGAGCGATTTTCTTCGTCTTGACCGGGATCGCGGGGACGGTCTGCTCCGTTTTCGCGATCGCCTGCCGCTCATTGGCCGGCAAGGCCAGCCAAAGCGCCACCGCCGCCACGCCAAGCAGCGCCGCGGTGCCGACGGCCGCGATCACCAGATGCGCGTTCGACTGCAGGCCCTGCCAGAACGAGGGCCGCATGTCATAGCCGAACCGCACAGCAAAGTGCCGTCGTTCCGGCGCACCGAAACTGAAGGGCTCGTTCACCTAAACCACCTCCAACAACCGGGCCGACGTTCTTTCGATCTTGCCGCAAACCGTTCGCGGCTGATCGGCATCGGTCCCGAAATTTCCAGCGGGCAGGCCCGCGCAAATCCCCGTCTTATCGCCCCGAACCGGCATCTTTTACCGCCGATTATGGCATCAGTGCGCCTTTTTGCGAAATTCTGCGCGTTTGTTAAGGATTCCGCAACGTGCCGTTAGGGAAGCGGACTTGTCGAATTAACTGCTTCTGCACATGTTCCGGCTTCAGATCCTGCGGCGCACTGCGAACCAGTGGAGCGCCAGAAACAGCAGCGGTGCGCGTAAACGACGGCCGCCCGGGAAGGCCGGAATCTTCAGATTCTCGATCAGCTTCAGACGGTCGCGATTGCCTGCGACCGTCTCGGCGTAGAGCTTGCCGAAGAAGTTGGACAGCATGATGCCGTGGCCGGAATACCCGCCCATCGAGGCATGCGGAAACGCAGGTGAATGGTGAATGGTGAATAGCGAATGCTTTGCTAGAGCGCTCTGGCTGCGTTCACTCATCCAATATGAAACTACTCACCATTCACTATTCACTCATTCACTCGAAGTGGCCGCTCACACATTCAGCAACAGATACTCCCGCTCCCAAGGGCTGATCACTTCCATGAATGTCTCGAACTCGGCTCGCTTGATGGCCGCATACGTGGCTGCGAAGGATTTGCCGACGATGGCGCCAAGCTCCTCGTCGGCTTCGAAGAGGTCCACGGCCTCGAGCAAGCTGCGCGGCAGGTCGATCTCGTCCTCGTTGGCGGTCGTCAGCACCGGCGGCTCGGCCTGGACCTTGTTGTTCATGCCGATCAACCCGCAGGCAAGCGAGGCGGCAAGCGCCAGATAGGGATTGGCGTCCGAGGACGGAATCCGATTTTCGACGCGCCGCGCCGCTGGATCGGAACGCGGCACGCGGAAAGCCGTCGTGCGGTTGTCGTAGCCCCACTTGTTGTTGACCGGCGCCGACGCAGCCTGCGTGAGCCGCCGATAGGAATTGACGTAAGGCGCAAGCATCACCAGCGCGTTCGGCACGTGTTTCTGCATGCCGCCGATGAAATGGAAGAACGCATCCGTCTCGGCGCCGTCCTCGGCCGAGAAGATGTTTTTTCCGGTCTTCTTGTCGACCACCGACTGGTGGATATGCATGGCCGAGCCAGGTTGCCCCTGGATCGGCTTGGCCATGAAGGTAGCGTAGATTTCGTGCTTCAGCGCCGCCTCGCGGATCGTGCGCTTGAACATGAAGACCTGGTCGGCAAGCTCGATCGGATTGCCGTGACGCAGGTTGATCTCAAGCTGACCGGCGCCCTCCTCGTGGATCAGCGTATCGATCTCCAGGCCTTGCCGCTCCGAGAAATGGTAGATGTCGTCTATCAGTTCGTCGAACTCGTTGACGCCCGCGATCGAATAGCCGGCGCCGCCGCCGATCGGCCGCCCTGAGCGCCCGACGGGCGGCGTCAGCGGGTAGTCCGGATCAGGGTTCTTGCGCACCAGATAGAATTCGATCTCGGGCGCCACCACCGGCTTCAGCCCACGGTCGTCATAGGCGGCCAGCACGCGCTTCAGAACGTTGCGCGGCGTGAATTCGACGGAGCGGCCATCCTGGTGGACGAGGTCGCAGATCACCGCGGCGGTCGGATCTTCCTCCCAAGGCACGACGGTCAGTGTCGAGAGATCGGGCAAGAGCTTCAGGTCGCCATCGTCCTCCGGATAGTGGAAGCCATTGCCGTCTTCCGGATAGCCGCCGGATATCGTCGTCATGAAGACGGCTGAAGGCAACGCCAGCGATGTGTTGGAGGTGAATTTCTTCGACGGCATCATCTTGCCGCGGGCGACGCCGGCCTGGTCCGGCGTGATGCACTCGATGTCCTCGATGCCGCGCCACTCCAGCCAGGCGCTGGCTTCCTTCCAGTTCTTCACACCGCGTTCGTTTTTCAAGAAGGCAGGCGTGCGGGCGCGTCCCCCCGGCTCGACGGACGGACTTCCTTTTTTTCAGGCGGCATCATTCACCAGATTGTGTTGCGGATTTCAAAGTATAGCCGGGCGCCGTGGCGGAAGGAAAGGGGAGGCGCCCGCGTCGCCACAGGCAAGCCGAGTCGCAGCCCAAAGGAACCGGCGTGCCTGTCTTCTTGCTGGCGGCGCAGCGCCACAGGGTCTAGATGAGCCTGTAAGCAAAGGGTTGCACATGTCCGCTCCACGTTTGACCACCATCGGCTTCGATGCCGACGACACGCTGTGGCAGAACGAGCAGTTCTTCCGCCTGACCGAGAAGCGTTTTGCCGCCTTGCTGGCCGAGCACGGCGATCATGAGCACATCGCGGCACGGCTGCTCGAAGCGGAAAGGCGCAACCTCGCCCTCTATGGCTTCGGCATTAAGGGCTTTACGCTGTCGATGATCGAGACGGCCGTCGCGATCACAAACGGCGAGGTGCCCGGTTCGGTCATCGGCGAAATCCTGGCTGCCGGCCGCGAGATGCTCAGCCATCCGATCGAGCCGCTGCCGCATGCCCGCGAGACGGTCGAAAAGCTGGCGGGCTCCTACCATCTGGTGCTGATCACCAAGGGCGACCTCTTCGATCAAGAGCGCAAGCTCGCGCAGTCGGGAATGGGTGATCTCTTCGATGCCGTCGAGATCGTCAGCGACAAGAGCGCAGCCACCTATGCCCGCATCTTCAGCCGCAATGGCGACGGTCCGCAGAACAGCATGATGGTTGGTAACTCGCTCAAGTCCGACGTTGTTCCCGCCATCGAGGCCGGTGGCTGGGGCATCCATGTGCCGCACGAATTGACCTGGGCGATCGAACACGCCGAGGCGCCTGTCGCGGCGCCGCGTTTTCGCGAGATCGCAGATCTCGGCGAGTTGCCGGCACTGGTCGAGGCAATAGCGAAGCCCGGCTGAGCGTCGCCTCTGCCTAGCCGCGGCCGACCAGGCGATCGATTACTGGTTGCAGCCTTTCGGGCGTGATCGGCTTGGCGACCACGGCGTCGACCACGCTCGACAGGCCGAGGCTGTCCGGCGTGCCATTCCTGGTTGAAAGCAGGATCACGGCGGGCCGCGTCTTGCCGGAAGCGCGCCGCAGCGCGTCGATGCCGGACAGCAACCTGTCGCAATCCCTGTCGTCGGGTCCGCCGTCGAGTATGATTGCGCCGGGAACCAGGCCGGCCAAAGCTTTTTCGGCCGCCTCCGGTGGCTCCGAAATCGGCTTCAGCCCGGACTTTTCCACGATTTTCGAAACGACGACCCGGTTGATCGACGATTTGCCGACCACCAGCACCTTGGAGAAATCCGCCGGC
This sequence comes from Mesorhizobium sp. M1A.F.Ca.IN.022.06.1.1, assembly GCF_003952605.1. Taxonomy (NCBI): domain Bacteria; kingdom Pseudomonadati; phylum Pseudomonadota; class Alphaproteobacteria; order Hyphomicrobiales; family Phyllobacteriaceae; genus Mesorhizobium; species Mesorhizobium sp. M1A.F.Ca.IN.022.06.1.1. Next base: position 4,861,716 of record NZ_CP034455.1, read on the forward strand.
AGCCGGGCCGCCGCGCCACGGTCCGCCGGTTTCATTGGTTTTTCAGAGTCGTCACGATTGGCGGGACACATGTCTGGCGGAGGCTCTGGTTCAATGCAGGGTTGAAACCTTAAGCGCGCAATTGGCGCGAGATCGCCAGCGGTGTCAAGCAAAAATAGTGGAAAATGATAATATAGCAAGAATTGCTAAAAACCGGCGCAAGTTCTCTCCGGCGCCACGGCCACAATTCGAAAAAACGAACGTCTCCCGGAACGTATAGCGCACGGGAGACACTCGCGAGTGATTGTTGACGTTACGTCAGCCTTGGCTCTGATGGGTGACGATCACTGGGATCAAAAGATCACCCCAGTTGCCGTCTCCGCCATGGTGCCTGGCCGAGCGCACCAGCTCGACGGACACACCTGCTTCGACCGCCTTCATCACAGACTGGTTGAGCCTGTGCAGGTCGTTGGCAAGCATGCGGATCGTCGCCTGCTGATCGACGCTCATCGCGCTTGATTGTTCTTCGGCCCGTTCCTTGACCCGGCTTATCGATGCCATTGCTGTTCTCCTCGACGTAAGTGCCCTTCGGGCGTTTCCTCTGCTGTTGTCATTACTCGGCCGCCGGCCTGAACTGGGCGTGCTCGGTCGACTCATGCATGGCGGTGGTCGAAGACTGGCCGCCGGAGATCGCCATCGAAACGGCATCGAAATAGCCGGTGCCGACTTCGCGCTGATGCTTGGTCGCGGTATAGCCATGGACCTCCGCCGCGAATTCCGCCTCCTGCAGTTCCGAATAGGCCGCCATCTGGCGCTCCTTGTAGCCGCGGGCCAGTTCGAACATGCCGAAGTTCAGCTGGTGGAACCCGGCCAGTGTGATGAACTGGAATTTGTAGCCCATGGCGCCGAGTTCCTTCTGGAACTTCGCGATGGTCGCGTCGTCCAGGTTCTTCTTCCAATTGAACGACGGCGAGCAATTATAGGCGAGCAGCTTGGCCGGGTGGTGCTTGTGCACCCCTTCAGCGAACTTCCTTGCCTGCTGAAGATCCGGCTTCGAGGTTTCGCACCAGATCAGGTCCGCATGCGGCGCGTAGGCGACGGCGCGCGCGATGCAGGGCTCGATGCCGTTCCTGACGTGATAGAAGCCCTCGACCGTGCGGCCGGCGTCATAGTCGACGAAAGGCCGGTCGCGCTCGTCGATGTCGGAGGTGAGCAGCTTGGCGGCTTCCGCGTCGGTGCGCGCCACCACCAGCGTCGGCGTGCCCATCACGTCCGCTGCAAGCCGGGCCGCATTGAGGTTGCGGATATGCGCTGCGGTCGGGATCAGCACCTTGCCGCCGAGATGGCCGCACTTCTTCTCCGACGCCAACTGGTCCTCATAGTGGACGCCAGCGGCACCGGCCTCGATGAAAGCCTTCATGATCTCGAACGCGTTGAGCGGCCCGCCAAAGCCGGCTTCGGCGTCGGCGACGATGGGCGCGAACCAGGTCTCGACCGAAAGACCCTTGCCTTCGGATGTCTCGATCTGGTCGGCGCGCTGCAGCGTGCGGTTGATGCGCTTGACCAGCTCCGGCGCCGCATTCGCCGGATAAAGCGACTGGTCCGGATACATGGCCGACGCGGTGTTGGCGTCGGCCGCGACCTGCCAGCCCGACAAATAGATCGCCTTCAAGCCCGCCCTGACCTGCTGCATGGCCTGGTTGCCCGACATGGCGCCGAGCGCATTGACGAAATCTTCCTCGTGGATGAGCTTCCACAGCCTGCTCGCGCCCATCTCGGCAAGCGTGTGGCGAATCTGGACCGAGCCGCGCAGCCGCTTCACGTCCTCCGGCGAGTAGGGCCGTTCGATGCCGTCGAAACGGCCTTCCGGTGCGGACGGGACGAGGTTGTAAAAATCAGTCATCGATTGCTCCAGGTCAGTCTTGCTTGTTTAGATGGCCCGTTTGACGGACGTATCTGTGCGCCGTTCACGTGTTACATTGTTTACATTGCGCCGAAAAAGTCGCCAGAAAAACCGGAGCTTGCCCGCTAAAATACGGGAAAACTGGTGTTGCGTTTGACAGGTCGGGGCTGTAAATCTGTCATGATTGTAAAATCTGGATGAGCCCGCGGCGGCGCGCCGTTATGTAAAACTCTTGTCAAGGTAACCGATTGGCCGAGCAGAAGATCTTCGCCGGGCCGCGCATCCGCCGGCTTCGCAACGCCAAGGGCCTGACCCAGACGGCGATGGCCGAAGGCCTGGGCATCTCGCCATCCTACCTCAATCTCATCGAGCGCAACCAGCGGCCGCTGACGGTGCAGCTGATCCTCAAGCTGGCGTCGGCCTACAAGATCGACCCGCACGAATTGCAGGGCGAGACCAAAGGATCGATCGCGGCGCTGAAGGAAGTGTTCGGCGATCCGCTGCTGGCCGGCGAACTGCCGGGCGACCAGGAACTGATCGACCTCGCCGAGATCGCGCCGAACGCTTCCGCCGCGATGGTGAAATTGTTTCGCGCCTATCGCGAGCAGGCCGATCGGCTGTCGGATCTCAATGAACTCCTGGCGCGGGAGGGCAGGGCGACCGCATTGTCCGGCACGCGCCTGCCTGTCGACGAAGTGCACGAGACTTTCGAGCGCAGGCCGAACCATTTCGCCGCGCTGGAGGAGGAAGCCGAGGCCTTCATTTCGCTGCTCGATCCAGGCGACGACCTGTTCGGCACGCTGAAGGCGTGGCTAAGGCGCGAGCACGGCATCGTGGTCAAGGTGCTGCCGGTGGCCACCATGCCGAACTGGCGCAGGCGCTACGATCGCCATTCGCAACGCCTGTTCCTGTCAGAGCGGCTCTCCCCCTTCGATCAGCTGCGCGAGGTCGCCATGGAGGCGAGCCTGATGCGCATGACGGTGGCTGTGGCGGGCGAGATCCAGACGTTGAAGCTCGGCACGGACGAAGCGCGCCGCTTAGCCCGTTTCGAGCTCGGCCGCTATGCGGCGCACGCGCTGATGATGCCCTATCACGCCTTTCATGCAGCGGCCGTCCGCGCCCGCTACGACATCGACGTCTTGCGTTCGCGCTTCGGCGTCTCCTTCGAGCAGGCGGCAAACCGCCTGACCATGCTGCAGCGGCCGAGCGCCTCAGGCGTACCGTTCTTCATGCTGGAGGTCGACAGTGCCGGCAACCGCTTCCGCAAGGCGGGCAGCCTGGGCTATCCGCAAAGCCGTTTCGGCGGCGCCTGTCCGAAGCTTCCTGTCCATGCGGCCTTTTCGCAGCCGGGCCGGATCCTGGTCGAGGCGGTGGAAATGCCGGACGGGGCCGAGTTCCTCTGCATCGCCCGCACGCTCGAAGGGCCGCAAGGCGCCTTTTCCGAGCGGCCGCGGCGCACGGCGCTTCTGCTGGGCTGCGACATCGGCTTTCGCGACGAGATCGTCTACAGCGCGGCGCTGCCCGGACCGTCCGCCGCCAAGGCCGCGCAGAGCACGGCATATGCAACGCCGGTCGGCCCGGCCTGCAGGCTCTGCGAGCGCGTCGGCTGCCTGGCGCGCGCCGAGCCGCCGGTGACCCGGCCGCTTGGCCTCGACGAGATGGTGACGGGTCTCAGCGCCTTCGATTTCCAGGGGTAGCACCCCCCGCCAGCCGCAGCGGTTCAGCGACCCGCAAGCCGGCTTTGTCCTACATTTCAGCGGATGCTGGATCACGCCTGGCTCCAGCATTTGCGCTACGCGAATGGGATATGGTGTGGTCGTCCGTGGTGGATCGTGCCGCCGGCAATTAGCTGACAGTCTCGCCTATGACCGATACCGCCTCGTCTCGCGTTGCCTTGGCTGCCGTCTCGCCGCGCGAGGAGCGGATCGGCATGCTGCTGGTCTTCCTGTCGGCGCTGATGTGGAGCTTTGGCGGCACCATCGCTCGCTTCATCCATGTCGGCGACAGCTGGACGGTGGTGTTCTGGCGCTCGATCTGGGCGGTGGGCTTCCTCGTCGCCTTCATGCTCTGGCGCGGCGGCTGGCGCGGCACCTGGAGATTGTTCCGCGACATGGGCCTGCCTGGGCTGGGCGTCGCTCTCTGCTTCGCCACCGCCTCCACGAGCTTCATCGTCGCGCTCGCCTACACGACGGTCGCCAACATCTTGTTGATGCAGGCCGGTGTCCCGCTTCTGGCGGCCATGCTCGCCTGGGTGCTGTTTCGCGAACGCGTGACCCCAGGAACCTGGGTCGCCATTGCCGCCGTCATCACCGGCGTGGCCATCATGGTCTCGGAATCGCTTGACGGCGCCGTCTCGCCGATCGGCGATGGCCTGGCGCTGCTGATCGCGGTGATGTTGTCGTTCGCGACCGTGATCACCCGGCGCTTTGCCCATGTGCGCATGGTGCCGGCCACTTGCCTCGGCGCATTGCTCGCCGGTGCTTTTGCTGCCTCGCAAGCCACGGAATTCACCGTCTCCGGGCGCGACATGGGCTTTCTCTTCGCCTTCGGCGTCATCAATCTCGGCGTCGGTCTTGCTTTTTTCGCCATGGGCGCCCGCCTGGTGCCCGCGGCCGTCGCGGCGCTGCTCGGCACTTTCGAGCCGATCCTCGGTCCGATCTGGGTGTGGCTCGTCCATTCCGAGGTGCCGTCGGGGCGCACCATCATCGGCGGCGCGGTCGTCATCGCCGCGCTGCTTGTTCATATTGCGTTTGAGTTCAAGCGGCAGACCCGGCCCGAGCGGCCGGGCATCACCGGGCTGCCGTCTCCCAATTGATGCTCGCGTGTCTTCCCCATTGACAACTCCGCTGCGGGGCGGGCAGGCTGCAATTACGGCAACAACAAGACAGGCGTATCTTGCCAAGTGACTCCGCCGGCCTCATCGAGGCCGGACCGCATCGTTACATCTCTGCTTACGCCGCGGCCAACGCCGCTGAGGCCGTCCGAACAGCTTCCTGGAAAGGAGGCAAGGGCGGCGCCCGTCACTCAACGATCCGGCGCACTGCCAGGCGCGCGCGCTTGTGGCTCTCCGGAAATCTCCATAGTCTGAAACAAACGCCGTCCCGCGCCCATGTCGCGACGAGCCGGCACGGGAACACTCACCAAAGGAGAATATCATGATCCGCAAAGCGCTTTTGCTTTCGGCGACTTCGGCCTTTCTGACGCTCTTCGCCGCGAGCGGCCATGCCGACGACCGCGTCGTCAACGTCTATAACTGGTCGGACTATATCGACAGCTCGATCATCGAGGACTTCACCAAGAAGACCGGCATCAAGGTCGTCTACGACACTTTCGATTCCAACGAGATCCTGGAGACGAAGCTGCTGGCCGGGGGCAGCGGCTATGATGTCGTGGTGCCCAGCGCCAATTTCCTGGCGCGCCAGATCCAGGCCGGCGTCTTCCAGAAGCTCGACAAGTCCAAGCTGCCGAACATCTCCAACATGTGGGATGTCATTTCGGAGCGCACCGCAAAGTATGATCCGAACAATGAGTACTCGGTCAACTATATGTGGGGCACGGTCGGCCTCGGCTACAACGTCAAGAAGGTGCAGGCGGCACTCGGCACCGACAAGATCGACAGCTGGGACGTGTTCTTCAATCCGGAGAGCCTCGCCAAGCTCAAGGATTGCGGCGTCTATGTGCTGGATTCCCCCTCCGACATCATTCCGGCCACGTTGAAACATCTCGGCCTCGATCCAAACAGCACCTCGCCCGACGATATCGCCAAGGCCGAGGAGGCCCTGCTCAAGGTCCGCCCGTATATTCGCAAGTTCCATTCCTCGGAATACATCAACGCGCTGGCAAACGGCGACATCTGCCTGGCGATCGGCTGGTCGGGCGATGTGTTCCAGGCGCGAAACCGCGCCGAGGAGGCCAAGCAGGGCGTCGAGATCGGCTATTCGGTGCCCAAGGAAGGCGCCCAGATGTGGTTCGATCAGATGGCGATCCCCGCCGACGCGCCGCATGTCGCGGAAGCGCATGAGTTCATCAACTACATGATGACCCCGGAAGTCATCGCCAAATCCTCGAATTATGTGCTCTACGCCAACGGCAACAAGGCCTCGCAGCAGTTCGTCGACAAGGCCCTGCTGGAGGACACCTCGGTCTATCCGGACGAGGAGACGACCAAGAAGCTTTACACCGTGCAGCCCTACGATCCCAAGACACAGCGCATCATCACGCGCACCTGGACCAAGATCGTCACCGGCCAATAAGCATCGAGACGCGACCCCGGCAGAAACTGCCGGGGTCGCTTTCTTTAGAAGCAATTCCAGCAACAGTGTGGGACGGTTTTCCGCCCCCGGAATTGCGTCAAAAACAAAAAGCTGGAGCGGTTCGGCGTTTTCTCGAAACCATGAACCGTTCCAGCGGAACGAAACAGACCCGGAGTGGGACATGAAATCGCTTGGCAGCATCCGCAGGGATTTCGCGCCATGGAATGATCCGAGCGCCAAGCCGTATATCCAGTTCGACAAGGTGACCAAGAAGTTTGGCGACTTCACCGCTGTCAACAATCTGTCGCTGACCATCTTCGAACGTGAGTTCTTCGCCCTGCTCGGCGCCTCGGGCTGCGGCAAGTCGACCCTGCTCAGGATGCTCGCCGGCTTCGAGGAGCCGACCGCGGGGCGCATTCTGCTCGACGGCCAGGACCTGCGCGGCATTCCGCCCTATAAGCGGCCGGTGAACATGATGTTCCAGTCTTATGCGCTGTTTCCGCATATGACGGTGGAAAGGAACATCGCCTTCGGCCTCAAGCAGGAAGGCATGCCCGCTCCCGATATCGAAAAGCGCGTCGCCGAGATGCTGAGGCTGGTCAAGCTCGAGCAGTTCGCCAAGCGCAAGCCGCACCAGCTTTCCGGCGGTCAGCGCCAGCGCGTGGCGCTTGCCCGCTCGGTCGCCAAGCGGCCGAAGGTGCTTTTGCTGGACGAGCCGCTCGGCGCGCTCGACAAGAAGCTGCGTGAGGAGACGCAGTTCGAACTGATGGACCTGCAGCAGGAACTTGGGCTTACCTTCGTCGTCGTCACCCACGACCAGGAGGAAGCCATGACCATGGCCGACCGCATCGCCATCATGGACAGGGGCGAGGTGATGCAGGTGGCGACGCCGGCGGAAATCTACGAGGCCCCGACGTCGCGCTTCGTGGCGCATTTCGTCGGCAATGTGAACATGTTCGAGGGCAAGGTTGCCGAGCGGGCAGCGAATACGACGCGCATCACCGGCGCGACCGGTGCGCAGATCGTTGTCGAGAATGCCACCGACACCACCAAGGGCGCCGACATCGTCTTCGCGATCCGGCCCGAGAAGATCAAGGTATCGTCGAGGAAGCCGGCCGATGCCGTCAATGCGCTGGAAGGCGAAGTCTATGACGTTGCGTATCTTGGCGACATGACCGTCTACCACATCAAGCTCGACGACGGACAGATGGTGCGGGCAAGCGCGTTGAACGCTGCCCGCGTCAGCGACGACCCTCTGACCTGGAACGATCGCGCCTGGGTCTCCTTCCGGCCGGACGCCGGCGTCGTGCTGACAAGGTAACAGGGCGGCCATGACCAACATCGCCGCCGCCCCTTCCTCGGCCGAAACCGCCGCTCAGTTGCCGACCAAGCTGGCGAAGGGCTTCGTTGACCGTCTCGTTATCATCGTTCCCTATCTCTGGCTGCTGTTCTTCTTCCTTGTCCCGTTCATCATCGTCTTCAAGATCTCGCTGTCGCAGACGGCGATCTCGATGCCGCCTTACACTCCTGTGCTCGATTTCGGCGACGGCATTTCCGGATTCTTCGCCGGCTTTCGCGAGCTCAACTTCGACAACTACACCTGGCTGACCCAGGACGCGCTTTACTTCAACGCCTATGTGACCAGCCTGATCATCGCGGGCATCTCGACGGTGTTGACGCTGGTCGTCGGCTATCCGATCGCCTATGGCATGGCGCGCGCGCCGGCGACGATCCGGCCGACCTTGCTAATGCTGGTGATCCGTTCTGGACCTCGTTCCTGATCCGCGTCTATGCCTGGATCGGCATCCTGAAACCCGAAGGGCTGCTCAACCAGGTGCTGCTCGCCACTGGCCTGATCAGCCAGCCGCTGGTCATCCTCAACACCTACACCGCGATCTTCATCGGCATCGTCTATTCCTATCTGCCCTTCATGGTGCTGCCGCTCTACTCGTCGCTGGAGAAGATGGACTATTCGCTGATCGAGGCGGCGCAGGATCTCGGCTGCCCGCCGATCGGTGCCTTTTGGAAGATCACCTTCCCGCTGTCGCTGCCGGGCGTGATTGCCGGCTGCCTGCTGGTCTTCATCCCGGCGGTCGGCGAGTTCGTCATACCGGACCTTCTCGGCGGCTCGCAGACGCTGATGATCGGCAAGACGCTGTGGAACGAATTCTTCGCCAACCGCGATTGGCCGGTCTCCTCGGCGGTGGCGGTCATCCTGCTCCTGGTGCTGACCGTCCCCATCATGTTCTTCCAGCAAGCTCAAGCGAAAGCCCAGGAGCAAGGCAAATGAACGCCACCTGGAGCCGCTTCAACATCACTTCGATCGTGCTCGGTTTTGCCTTTCTCTATCTGCCGATCGTGCTTCTCATCGTCTTTTCCTTCAACGAATCCAAGCTCGTCACCGTTTGGGGCGGCTTTTCGACGAAATGGTACGTGTCGCTGTTCCACAACCAGGGCCTGATGGACGCCACCTGGGTGACAGCCCGCGTCGGCGTCATCTCGGCGACCGTTGCCACCGTGCTCGGCACGCTGGCGGCGATCACCTTGACCCGCTACACACGCTTCAAGGGACGAGTGCTGTTTTCCGGCATGGTCTTTGCGCCGCTGGTCATGCCGGAAGTCATCACCGGCCTGTCGCTGCTCTTGCTCTTCGTGGCCGTCGGACTTGACCGAGGCTTCTTCACCGTCACGCTCGCCCACATCACCTTCACCATGTGCTTCGTGGCCGTCGTCGTGCAGTCGCGCCTGGTCTCCTTCGACCGCTCGCTGGAGGAAGCCGCGATGGACCTCGGCGCGCCGCCGGTGAAGACCTTCTTTCAGATCACCTTGCCCGTCATCTTGCCGGCGATCATCTCCGGCTGGATGCTGGCCTTCACGCTCTCGCTCGACGATCTGGTCATCGCCTCCTTCACCTCGGGCCCCGGCGCCACGACGCTGCCGATGAAGATCTACAGCCAGGTGCGCCTCGGCGTGACGCCTGAGATCAATGCCGCCTGCACCATCCTGATCGCCGTCGTCGCGATCGGCGTCATCATTGCCTCGATCGCCAACAAGCGCCGCGAGGTCCAGCGCCAGCGCGATGAGCAGGCGGCGCAACGCGGATAGGGAACAAAGACGGGCGCGACCTGCGCCTTGTTCTATTGGCCTGAAACGCCGCGGCTGATCGGCGAGATGAACGGAGTGCTCCAGTTGCCGCCGACGAAGAACAACGACTGCTTTGGGGGCTGCGGCGCCTGCACCGCTGTCTGACCGGCGGTAGGCGGTTGCTGAGCCGGCTGTTGCTGCGCAGGTTGTCCGTTCGGGATGATGCCGCCCGAGAGCGCCAGCCCGCGCCCGGTATAGGAGGCGATGCCCGAAAGCCAGATCTTGTACTTCTGTGCATTGACCTCGGCCTTGTCCAGCCGCGCCACACCTTTCGAGATGCTCGCCTTGATCTCGGCACCGTCTATGGGCAGCGAGCCGTCGGCGACGTCGTCGAGGGCGAAGAATCCGCCCTGTTCGTTGCGCTTGAGAAAGGCAGGCAGGTTGAGGCCGTTGAGCGAGCCCGGCCCGAACGTCGCCGAGAAAGACCCGTCGGCGTTCTCGAAGATCGAGTCCCAGGCCTTGCCCGGCCCCTTCAGAATTACCGAGACGGTTCCGGTTCCGGCCGGCACCAGCCGCGTCATCCCCGCCGCGGTGGCGAAGGCGCCGGTGTCGACGTCCGATGCCAAAAGCCGCAACTCGACCTGAGTGCCGTCCGGCTTGCGGTCGAAGCGCAGGCTGCTCTGGATGTTGCCGTTGAAGGCCGACGCGTCGGAGATGTCAAAGACGGCAAGCCCGTTCTTGACCTGCGCGGTCGCGGCGACATCGGCAAGCTGGATCGGGCCGGCGGTGGCGTGCGCCGCCGACAGCCTGAGATCGAGGTTGATCTTGTCGGCGAAGCCGGTGTCGAACTCGCCGGGGCCTGCCTGGCCGGCCGGAGCGATCGGCGTGAAAGCGGAAAGGACCGATCGAAGATCGAGCGTATCGAACGCAAGCGTGCCGGAAACAACGGGAAGGGGCTCGCTGAACGAAAAGTCCAGCGCTCCCATGCCGGGGTTGTTGTCCAGCGCCACCGTCGTGTTCTCGAACTTCGCGCGCCCCGCCGAGGCCGCCACCTTGCTCGCGACCGAGACGGAGCCGATCGCAGCACCAGGCGCCATGCCGGCCTGCGACCATTCAAGCAGGCGTCGCAGCGAAGGGGCGGTGAATTTCGCTTGGCCGTCCAGATAGCCGTTCTCCGACATCGAGGCGACGCCGTCGAAAGAAAGTGTGGCGGGCGCCGCCTTGAAGGCGAGCGTGACGGGGGCGACCCCTCCGGCAAACAGCACCAGCGGCTTCGCCGAGGAAAAATCGATCTGGACGCTTTCGCCGCGCCATATGCCGGTCGCCGTGAGCGCGGCGTCGCTGTTCATCGCCGCCCAGTTCACCTGGCCGCTGAGGCTGCTCAGGATCTCGGTATCCTTGCCGCCAACCGAGGTCACGACGCGGCCGTCGCGGAACTCGACGATGCCGAACGGATCGGAAGGGAGTCTGCCGAGGTCGGGCTTCTGCGGGTTCGCGGTGACCACGCCGCGCGCAGTGTCGATCGAGCGGGTGATGCGGCCGCCGGTCGGCAGCGGCGGCAGATAGAGGCCGCTCGCTTTGCGCTCCACCCTGATCGTCGGCCGCACCAGCCTTGCCGTCGAGAATTGGACGTCGCCCTGCACGGCGGCCATGGCCGAGAGATCGACTTCGACGCGCTCGGCTTCGATCACCGGCGGCGCGTCGGTCTCCGTCCATTGCGACAGCGTCACATCGCTGAGGATTGCCCGGAACTTAGGCCACACCTCGATGCGCGGCGAACCGTCGATCGTCACGCGAAAACCGCTCCAGGCGCTCAATTCCCAAGCGATGCGGTCGCGTACGATGCGCGTCGAGGCAATCAGCGGCAAGGCGGCGACGGCGAGCGCGATGACCAGCACCGCAACGCCGATTACCCATACCCCGCGCCGGATCAAAGATGATCTCATCTCGCCCCGTGAGTTTCCATTGCCGACAAATCGCCCGACGGGTGTAGCCGAGCGCCGACGCTTTTCAAGTCTTTATGGCCCTCCGATGGCGTTTGCGCCGTGTCCTTGCCGGCCATTTCAACAAAATCTTGCTCTGCTGCGCTGCGGTATGCATAAGCGATAAACCCGTCCGGTCCGCCAACGCCACGCCGGTTTTGGGACAACGACGCAGGCGACATCAGGCTTAATTGCCGCAATCGCGACGCGCTTTGGGAGGAACGATATGGCTGCCGACACCCCCTTGTGGACGCCGACGCAGGACCGGATCGCCTCCGCGCCCATGACCGCCTTCATGAAAGCTGCGGTTGCGAAGTCTGGCCAGGCTTTCTCCAGCTATGCCGAGCTCCACCGCTGGTCGATCGACGACCGCGAGGCGTTCTGGGACCTCGTCTGGGACTTTTGCGGACTTGTCGGCGACAAGGGCGAGCGGGCTCTGGTCGATGGCGAGAAGATGCCTGGTGCCGCCTTCTTTCCCGATGCGAAACTCAATTTCGCCGAGAACCTTCTGAAAAAAAACGGCGGCAGCCTCGCTATCGTTTTCCGCGGCGAGGACAAGGTCGAGCGCCGGCTGTCCTGGAACGAGCTCCATGCGCTCACTTCGCGCCTGCAGCAGCTCTTCCTGTCGATCGGCGTCAGAGAGGGCGATCGCATCGCCGCCATGATGCCGAACATGCCGGAGACGGTCGCTGCCATGCTGGCTGCCGCCTCGATCGGCGCGGTCTGGTCTTCCTGCTCACCTGATTTCGGCGAACAGGGCGTGCTCGACCGTTTCGGCCAGATCGAGCCGGTCGTCTTCATCGCGCCTGACGGCTATTGGTACAACGGCAAAGCCATCGAAGTCGCCGACAAGATCCGCTCGGTGTCCGAGAAACTCGCGACCGTGCGCAAGGTGCTGATCGTCGACTATCTCGGCACGTCGGCCGACCTCGCCGCCACCATCGACAAGGCCGAGGCGCTGGAAGGAGCGCTCTCGCCCTTTGCCGCCAGGCCGCTCGCCTTCGAGCGGCTGCCTTTTTCGCACCCGCTCTACATTCTGTTCTCCTCCGGCACGACCGGAATCCCGAAATGCATCGTGCACTCGGCCGGCGGCACGCTGATCCAGCACGTCAAGGAGCAGCGGCTGCATGCCGGCCTACTGGATGGCGACCGCTTTTTCTACTTCACCACCTGCGGCTGGATGATGTGGAACTGGCTGGTCTCGGGCCTCGCCTCGGGGGCGACGTTGCTGCTCTATGACGGTTCGCCCTTCTACCCCGACGGCAATGCGCTGTTCGATTTCGCCGATGCCGAGAAGATGACCTATTTCGGCACTTCGGCGAAATTCATCGATTCCGTACGCAAGGCAGGGCTGAAGCCGATCGACAGCCACGACCTTGCAAGCGTGCGGACCATCTCATCCACCGGCTCGCCGCTGTCGCCGGAGGATTTCCGCTTCGTCTATGACGGCATCAAGAAGGACGTGCATCTCGCCTCGATATCCGGCGGCACCGACATCGTTTCCTGCTTCGTGCTGGGTGTCCCGACCGAGCCGGTCTGGACCGGCGAGATCCAGGGGCCGGGCCTCGGCCTGGCGGTGGACGTGTGGGACGACGACGGCAAGCCGGTCCGGCAGGAGAAGGGCGAACTCGTCTGCACCAAGGCATTCCCGTCGATGCCGATCGGCTTCTGGAACGATTCGGATGGCAAGAAGTACCACGCGGCCTATTTCGAGCGCTTCGACAACATCTGGTGCCATGGCGACTTCGCCGAATGGACGGCGCATGGCGGCATGATCATCCATGGCCGCTCCGACGCCACGCTCAATCCAGGCGGGGTGAGGATAGGCACGGCCGAGATCTACAACCAGGTCGAACAGATGCCGGAAATCCTGGAGGCGCTCTGCATCGGCCAGGATTTCGACAACGACGTGCGCGTCGTGCTGTTCGTGCGGCTGGCCGCCGGCGTGAGCCTCGATGAGGATTTGCAAAAGCGCATCCGCGCCAGAATCCGCTCGGGCGCCAGCCCCCGCCATGTGCCGGCGAAGATCGTTGCCGTCACCGACATCCCGCGCACCAAGTCGGGCAAGATCACCGAGCTTGCCGTGCGCGACGTGGTGCATGGTCGCGCCATCAAGAACAAGGAAGCGCTCGCCAATCCCGAGGCGCTGGAGCTGTTCAAGAACCTGCCGCAGCTTGCTGATTAGGCCTCCCCGGCATGGTTAAGAAATAGTGTCGGTCCAATTTACCTAGATTTCACGAGTGGTACACATTCGTAAATTTTTTTGGCTCCCGGTAAGGACTTGTTAAGGGACGGCGCCGATAGTCGCGTGTAACTTGAGGGAGAAATCCCGTTCCTCGTCCCCTGAGGTTCAGCTCAAGCCCCGTTGTGACAGCATCTCATTTCCAAGGCGTCCTCCAGGACGCCTTTTTCTTTGGCCGAAAGCTTGTCTTGCGGATCTTATTCGGCCAGCACGCGCGTCGATGGGAAGACGACTTCGACCAGCGTGCCTTCGCCAGGTGTCGAGGTGATAGTGAAGCGGGCACGGTTGGCCTCCACCATCGCCTTGGTCAGAGGCAGCCCAAGGCCGGTGCCGTCGCCGCGGCCGCGTTTGAGCGCATTGATCTGCTTGAACGGCTTCAGTGCCTGCTCGATCTCGGCCGGCGTCATGCCGATGCCGGTATCGCGCACGCGCATGACAACGTCGCCGGAGGTCTCGTAGGCGGTGGACACGATCACCTGGCCGCCGGCCTGGGTATAGCGGATGGCGTTCGACAGTATGTTTAACGCAATCTGGCGCACACTCCTCAAATCCGCCACCACTTCCGGCAGCCGCGAGGCGAAGCTCGAGCGGATGATGACGCGCTCGCGGTTGGCCTGCGGCTGCATCATCGCCACCGTTTCGGCCAGCGTGTCGTTGAGCGACACCGCCTCATAGGCCATCTCCTGCTGGCCGGCCTCGATTTTGGAGATGTCGAGCAGGTCGTTGACGAGGTCGAGCACATGGTTGCCTGAACGGTTGATGTCGCGCAGATAGTCGCGGTAGCGGTCGTTGGCCACCGGTCCGAACTTCTCGTCCACCATCAGTTCGGAAAAGCCGATGATGGCGTTGAGCGGCGTGCGGATCTCATGGCTGATGCGGGCGAGGAAATCCGTCTTCTGCGAGGAGGCGCGCTCGGCCACGGCGCGCGCCTGGGTGAGGTCTTCCTCGGCCCGCTTCCACTGCGTGATATCGCGCACGACGGCGCAGAAGCCGCTGTCGTTGGGCAGCCTGCCGATGGTCATGAACAGCGGGATGAAGCGCCCTTGCGCCTCGCGGCCGATCACCTCGCGCCCGTCGTTCAGCAAGCTCGCCACGCCAGGTTCGGAAAGGCCGACGAGATAGTCGCGCGCTGCGCGCTGGCTCTCGATGGCGAACAGCGAGGCAAAGGGCTTGCCGGCGATCTCGTCGCTGTCGAAGCCGAACAGGGCTTCAGCCGGGCGGCTGATCGAGCGGATGTTGCCGTCGCGGCCGATCAGCACCACGCCGTCGGTGGCGGTGTCGATGATGGTGCGCATTTCGGCGATGCGCGACTTCAGTTCGGACACGTCCGGCTGCTGGTTCGGCTCGTCATTGGCCGCGCTGAGATGGGCGGAGGGCGCCTCGTCCTCGCCCGAGCGGCGCACCACCAGCATCAGCGCCTTACCGCCGCGCCACGGCACCGAGCGCAGGAGCGCATCGATCGGGAATTCCTGGCTCTGGCGGGTTGTGAGCTTCAGCGAACGGTCGCTTTCGTCGGTCTCGCCATCATCGGCGTAATGGTCGGCGAACAGCGCGCCGAGCCCGCCGGCATCGGCAAGGTCTTCCAGCGCGTCGTAGCCGGTGAGCTCGAGGAACGCCTCATTGGCATAATGCAGCACGTCGCCGGAATGGATGAGCAGCGGCACAGGCAGCCTGGCGAGGATGGACGTATCGGGAGCCCTGCCGTCTTCCCCGGTGGAGAAAGCCGAGGGCACGAAGCCCTCGAGCTTGAGCGGCGGCACCGTGAGGCGCGGCCTTTTCGGTGGCGGCGCTTTCGCTTCGCGAGGCTGTTCAGCCGCGGGCAGGGCGCCATCCCGGTCGGAACCGACCCAGTCCTCGCTGTCTTCCGCGTCGCGAATATCGTCGGCGGTCATGCCGTCGTCGTCGCTAGCGCCTGCCTCAGGGGCAGGGGCTTCGGCTCCTGGCCGCTCGGCCGTCGGTTCGGCTGCCCTGTCCGCCGCTGCGGTTTGGCGCCTGTCGGGACCCGCTTCCTCCGCTTCATCGGCGGCTTTCTCGCGCCCGGCATAGTTGAGCAGCGACCCGGAGGCGGCGGGCGTTTCGTCTTTCCCAGCGGCTGCCTCGGGAACATCGAGGCCATCGAGCCGAGCCAGATCCTTCTGATCTTCCGCCTCGGTCTCCGCTTCGGCCGTACCAATGGCCTCGTTGCCTTCCGGTATGGCCGGCTCAGGCGAGGTCGCGTCAGTCGCGTTCAGATCGGAGTGGTCGGTCTTCCTCTCACCGGCCAACGGTTGTTCGGCCGTGGGAGCAGCCTTGTCGGCGGTTGCAGCCGCATCTGATTGCTTTTGAGCACCCGCGGTTGCGCCGCTTGGCGGCTCGGCCGGTCCCGAACTTTCCTTCCGCAGCCGCTCGCCGATCTCGCGAAAGGCGCTGCGCTCGAGGATCGACAGCCCTTTCTCACTCGCCGGCCTGTCATTTCCCGGCTGCTTGTCGTTGGCCGGCTGCCTGTGCTCGGCCAGCCGGATCACCTTGTCGGCATAGCGGCGCTCCGGCTTGGGCACGATGGTCAGCGCCGGCACTTCGCCCAGGAACGGGTCGGCAGGTTTCGCCGGCTCGGCCGCGGGTTGCCCGGCGGCAGGTTCGGGTTCTGTCGGAGCGGCGCCATTGGGCACCAGCGCCATGCCGAGCGCTTCCGGGTCGACAACGGCGTCGGCGCTGCGCGCGACGCCGAAGCCGCGGAAGCCTTCGAAGGCGCGGCTGCGGCCATAGACCGGCAGCGCCGCAAGATCGACGGGGATCTTCAGGTCCGTGCCCGCCACCGGCCACAGCACCGAACGTCCCGACCAGGTATCGCGCCGCTCGAGCAGAGTGGCGATCTCGCCCGATGCGTCGAGGCCGAAAGTCGTCGCGACATCCCTGAAGCGGCGACCGATCACATCGGCGGCGGGTTTGCCGACGATATCGGCAAATTCCGGCGACAGCGCGCTGAACTTACCTTCGGCGTCGGTCCGCCAGACGAAACGCAGCGGCGGCGCCGAACGGTCGATTTTGCGCGCCGCGCTCGGCTCGGCCGCCGCCGTTCCGGCGGTGTGCTGCCGGCTTCCGGCCGCGATCTCCGCCGGTCCGATCTGTGGCGGCCTCTCCGGCCCCTTCACGTCGTCGCCGCCGGCATTGAAATACCAATGGTCATGCTGCGCCGGGCCGGCACCGCCTACCAGCGCAGCATCCGGCGCGCGGTCGGCCGTGGCCGCGGTCCCTTGCGTTGGCCGGGCGTCATCCGTGGCCGCTGCCGGGACCGCGTCTGCCTTTTCGCCCTTTGCCGCGGCCGGAGACTGGGTATTGTTCTCTCGGCTCGGCTCGGCGCTGACTGTGGTGTTTTTGTCTTCGGAGACGGCGGGCGCGCTTTCCGGCGCTGCCGACTTACCGGCGTCGGGCTGGTCGTTCCGCTCGCCGTCGAGCTGGTCTTCG
This sequence comes from Mesorhizobium sp. M1A.F.Ca.IN.022.06.1.1, assembly GCF_003952605.1. Taxonomy (NCBI): domain Bacteria; kingdom Pseudomonadati; phylum Pseudomonadota; class Alphaproteobacteria; order Hyphomicrobiales; family Phyllobacteriaceae; genus Mesorhizobium; species Mesorhizobium sp. M1A.F.Ca.IN.022.06.1.1. The sequence goes on from NZ_CP034455.1 coordinate 4,878,603, forward strand.
TCGATCACCACCAGGAGATGGCGCGCGTCGGTCAAGCGCGCAAAGCCGGCCGGGTAGGAGGTGCTTGCGCCGGGAACAAGCCGCTTGACGATGCGGTCTCCAACGCTTGCCACGTCCGCGACCAGGGCAGCGAGCGTCTCCGGCCTGATGCCGAGCGCGGCAAATCCCTCCGAAGCCGCCTCGACATGGCCTTGGGCGTCGACGAAGGCGATGAAATGTCCGGCCTCGGTGAAGCCGCCAATGGCGCGGCTGGCTATTTCGGCGGCGCCGCGCGAGCCGGTCTGCGCCGCGGGCATCGCCAGCATGATCGCCTTTTCGCCGTCCGGCATCGTTACCGCGCTGGCGAGCAAGCCGACGGCGCGGCTGACCATGCCGGTCGCCAGCCGCACGGTGACGGCGCGGTCGCTGCCGATATCCGGAAAGCCGCTGGTCGCCATGATCTGCCGCCTGGCAATTAGCGGCAGCCGCGCGGAAGCGCCGATGATTGCTTCGATTTCCGGATAGCCGAATACCGCGGCACCTGGCCCGTTGGCCCAGATCACCTGCTCGAGATCGGCCGACAGTATGGCAAGCGCGTCGCCGGCGGCGAAGCGCTGGCGCACCGCGTCGAGCACGGCGACGTCGAGGAAGGAGTAGTTTTCAGGCGGCATGCGCTGGCAGACCTTCCAGGCGGGCTTTTTGAGTTAACGCTTTGTTAATAAAAGCGTACGGGACCAAGGTCCACAAGCCATGCCGTGTATCGGCCGAAATCTCTGGGCTCTTGGTTAATGGCGGGGCGATTTTTTATGGTGCAGTGCAACAAAGATATTGCAATGCACAAAACTTGCCTTTATATTGCCATCATACATGAACGAGACGGCTTTCCGTCAAAGCCGCTGCCCTTGAAAGGTTGGAAAATGTCCAAGACTGCCAAGACCGAGACCATCGAGAACGTTGAATTCCCAAGCTTTGACGCTTCCAAGGCCACCGACCAGATCCGCGCCTTCGCCGAGAAGGGCGTCGAGCAGTCGAAAGAGGCCTATACCAAACTGAAGAACGGCGCCGAGGAGACCCAGAAGGTTCTGGAGTCGACCTACGAGACCGCCAAGACCGTTTCCGGCGATGTCTCGCTGAAGACCATCGCCATCCTTCGCGCCAATGCCGAGGCCAGCTTCTCGCACCTTGAAGCCCTGGTCGGCGCCAAGACGCTGTCGGAAGTCGTCGAACTGCAGACTGCCTTCCTGCGCAAGCGCGCCGAGATGGCCGTCGAGCAGGCCAAGGACTTTCAGGCCGTCGCCTCCAAGGCTGTCGAGGACGTCTCGAAGCCGGTGAAGACCGCTTTCGAGAAGGCGTTCAAGGACATCAAGGCGGCCTGATTTCAGGCGCAACTCAACGATGCATCAAAACGTCGCATTTCGTCAGACAAATAGATGTGCGATGAATTGATGAGATGAATACCCGGAGTGTGAAACCTCCTCCCTTTGCTCTCCGGGGTGACCAGCCAGCTCCTCCTCCCGCTGGCTCGTAACAGGAAAAGGCCGGCACCTCCTCCCGCCGGCCTTTTCTTTTGCCCAATCAGGACTGCGCGGGTTCGTTCATCGGATCTTTGCCTCATCAAAGGCCTTGAATTAGACTCCGATAATCCGTATTGGACGCATCGCCGACGACGGAGCGGACACGGGGAATGATTTTCTCCTCGGATTGCGCTCAGGCGGATGTGCCGTTGTAGCTCAGTTGGTTAGAGCACCAGATTGTGGATCTGGGGGTCGCTGGTTCGAGCCCAGCCAACGGTACCATCGATTCCTGGCGGTCACGTCGCTTTTCCGGCCGCCGCGTCCCAATCCTCTATTGGGTGACGAAGCATCGCCGGGCGACGAAGGGCAGCTCAGGCTGAGCAGCCCGCGCACCTCGCAGAAGGCCAGGCGCCTCTCATAGCCGGTCTGATGGCCGACGGCCTCGTTCTGCGCCATCGTGAAAAGACCTGCACGACACTGACTGCAAGCAGTGTCAGGGCCGTATTCCGAAGCGCCTGTTCGGCAGCCGTCCCGCCGCCCGCAACCATCACGCCCTGCGCTTGGTCTATGGCGCGCCGCAGCAAATGTGGAATCAGAAGCTGCAGCGTCGCGGCAACGAACGGCGAGACGATGGTGATCGCCACCTGCCAAGTATGGCGCAGCGTCATGCCCAGATGCGCAGCAGGGGTGCCGAGACCTTTCCCCGAAGGCTGTCCGCCACCTGCCTGACGCGGCGGAAAGAAGCAGGCACGACGATCAGAGTCGACATTGTATGGGGATATCACTATATAGCGGCGGCTTTCGGTTTCTCGCACCTTGGCTGCGCCTGCGACATCGCCGTAAATGCCTGGTGTTGTGACGGAAATCGGTCTGAAAAACCGGAAGAAAGCAAGTAAAAACAACAGAGCGGATCTTTGACGGTCCTGGCCTAAGCATCATCCTCAACAATCTGAACGTGTCCCTCGAACCTTTCCAGTCCTTCGGCTCCGCGGACCCTGGGCAAGACATCTTGTCCCATGGGCAAGGCATCTTGTCCCATTGGCAAGACGTCTTGCCGGCAGGGGCCGACTCGGCTCGAATGGGCCTGCGTCCCGTGGCGGGACGCGAGCGTTCATGACTACCAACCGGCATTGCCGCTAGGGAAAAGCAGTATGAGTGAACATGCGATCGAGTTCTTGCGCGGATGGATTGGCGAAAAGGTCCAATGCCAGCATTCGCCGGTGAAGATCGACGAGCAGGCCGAAACTCTCGCCAAGGAGTGCTGCGCCAAGGCCGCCGAGGAAGGCATCCTTCTGGAAGACATCCAGGAAGAGGTCGGCGACATCCAGGAACTGATCGCTTCGCGCCTTGAGGAAGTCGCCGAGGAGAGCGAGCAACAGACGACGTCGGACAAGCCGTCCGAATAAGATACCGTGCGCGCGGTTTGTCTGACCTCAGCCGGGCGTCCGGCTTAGCCGAAATTGTCCTTCAGCCACGCCTTTGGCAGCGCCGGCACGAAATTGCCGTCGCGCCCGGTCATGTCCTCATTGGCGACGAGCGCGTTGAGGATCGCCTCCTCCACCCCTTGCACCACAGCATCGAAGAACGGGTCGATATCGACATCGGGAATGAACTCCGCGCGGGCGACGCGGCCTGAAGCCGCCAGCGCGGCCTCGCGATTGGCGGTCGAAAAGGCAAGAAAGATATCGCCCGAGCTGTGGTAGCCGTAGCCGCCGGCCAGGGCGATGCCGAGCGGCACGCGCCTGGCGAGGCGCTTCATCTGGTGCGGCAGGAATGGCGCATCCGTAGCGACGACGGCGATGATCGAGCCCTTTTCGGCGCGCGGCGTGCCTTCGCGGATCGCCGGCTCGGTGAGTTCCGGCCCGACGTGCCGGCCGCGAATGGTGAAGTTGCGCCGCTTGCCGAAATTCGCCTGCACGAACACGCCGAGCGTGTAATTTCTGTCTTGCCATTCGACGATGCGCGAGGCGGTGCCTGACCCGGCCTTGAAGCCGAACGAGATCATGCCGGTGCCGCCGCCGACGCTTCCTTCCTCGATCGCGCCGTCCGTCGCGCCGTCGAGCGCCGAGGCGACATGCTCGAAGCTCACATGGTGGCCGTTGATGTCGTTGAGGAAGCCGTCATAGGTCTCCGCCGCCACCGGCAGGCCCCAGGCGCTGTCGAGCGCCGCCGGCAGCACCCGGCTCATCCAACGCAGCGTTCCGTCGCGGATAAGGCCGCAGGAATGGGTGTTGGTGATGGTAACCGGCAGGTTGAAGGCGCCGGTCTCCTCGATGATATGCGTGCCGGTCAGCTCGCCATTGCCGTTCTGGCTGAACACGCCGGCAAACACCGGCGTCGCCAGTTCGCCGACAGGTCTCGGCAGGATCGCAGTCACGCCGGTGCGCACCGGTCCTATCCCGACTTGCAGCGGGCCCCCGCCGGCAATCAGCGTCGTATAGCCGACCGCGACGCCCGGCACGTCGGTGATGGCGTTGAAGCGGCCGGGCGTGCCGTCCAGTGCGATGTTGAACGAGCGCAGGCGCGGCTTGCCCGACGGCGTGCGCAGATGCGGGTCGCTCCTGCTCATTTCAGAACAACGAGCCCTGGTTGCCCGGCTCCTTGGCCTTGCCCGAGGGCTTGGCGGCCAACTTCGGCCGCGCGCCGCCGCTGGTGGCGATGGCCTCTGCATTGCCGTCGGCGAACTCCAGCTGCAGCGCCGCACCCGGCGCCAGCTCCGCGACGCGCTTGACGACGGTCCCATCGGCGTCCTTGACCAGCGCGAAGCCGCGCGCCAGCACGGCCTTGTGCGACAGCGTGGTGAGCAGCCGGTCGGCCTGGGTAAGAGCGGCACGCAGGCGGTCAAGCCGCCGCGCCATCGCCTGCTCCTGGCGGCGGGTCAGTCCGGCCAGCGTGTCGGCCTGCAGCTTCTGGCGCCTGACGACCGGCGCCGGCGACAGCCTTGCCGAGTTGCGCTGAAAGCGCGCCCGGCTTTGCCGCACGATTGCGAAGAACGCGGCCCGCGCGCGGGCGATGTCGCGGCCTGTCAGCCTGCGCGTCTCATTGAGGCGACGCGACAAGGTGGCCGGCGTCAGCCGCTGCCGCTCCAGCCTTGCGCGCTTGCGTTCGATGCTCACCGTCAGCCCGCGGCCGAGCCGGCTCGTCGCCTCGTCGAAGCGCCTGCGCGGCAACGCCAGCAGCTGGTCGGGCGAGGGGAGCGCCCGCGCCGCGGCGCGCACCGCCTGGCGCTTGCGATCCAGGTGCCGCGAGGTGCAGGCACTAAGCCGCGCGCCGAGATTTGCCAGTGTCGCTTCGAGCTCCGCCTTGACCGGCACTGCCATCTCGGCGGCGCCCGTCGGCGTCGGCGCCCGCATGTCGGCGACGAAGTCGACCAACGTCCAATCGGTCTCGTGTCCGACGGCCGAGATGATCGGGATGCGCGAGGCGGCGACGGCGCGCGCCAGCCCTTCGTCGTTGAAACCCCAAAGGTCCTCGAGGCTGCCGCCGCCGCGCGCCACGATCAGGAGATCGGGCTGGCGGATTGCGCCGTCCCAGGTCAGTGCGTTGAAGCCGTTGACGGCTGCGGTCACTTCCTTTGCGGTCGTGTCGCCCTGGACCCGGACCGGCCACACCAGCACAGTGAGCGGAAAACGGTCCTTGATGCGATGGATGATGTCGCGGATCACCGAGCCCGTGGGCGAGGTGATGACGCCGATGACGCGCGGCATGAATGGCAGCCGCCGCTTGCGGCCGGCATCGAACAGGCCTTCGGCCTGCAGCCGCCGCTTGCGGTCTTCCAGCAGCGCCATCAGCGCGCCGGCGCCGGCCGGCTCCAGATTGTCGATGACGATCTGGTAGTTGGATTTTCCGGGATAGGTCGTCAGCCTGCCGCTGGCGATCACTTCCATCCCTTCCTCGGGGCGGAATTTCAGCCGCGCCATCGTGGTCTTCCAGACCACGGCCTCGATCCGCGCACGGTCGTCCTTCAGCGCGAAATAGGCGTGTCCGGAGGAATGCGGGCCGCGGTAGCCGGAAATCTCGCCGCGCACCCGCACATTGCCGAAAGCATCCTCGACCGTGCGCTTCAACGCGCCGGAAATCTCGCTCACCGTATATTCGGTGGCATTGCTGCGTGATTCGGTTGCTGCTTCGCTCATGCTCTGATTGGGGAACGCTTATCGGGCGGCGTCAAGGCAGAGCTGAAATCTCGCTAATATTATAACGCGATCTTAAGCCCGATTTGCTTTGACTGGCGGTAGCAAGAGCCAGCCGGAAACACATGAGCGCAACCGCCAACACCAGACCTTTGACGCATCAGGTGACGCTGACCGTGCTGACGTTGGCCGTCTTCGCGCTGGCCATGGTCGTCGGCTTCGGCATCTACGCGGCGGCTCAGGCTGACAACGCCTCGCTCGAACGGCAGAAGATATTCATCGACGAGGGTTTGAAGGACCAGATTGCGTCTGTTCAGCGTGAGCAGGAAAGCGTTGCGGTCTGGGACGACGCGGTCGCCAATGTCAGGGCCGGCAATTGGACCTGGATCGAGGAGAACCTCAGCGTCTGGATGTATACCTATTACGGTCACAACCGGGTCTACATTCTCGATGCCGCCAATCGTCCGGTCCATGCCATGCAGGAAGGTAAGGTGGTCGATGCGTCCGCCTATGGCGATGACGAGCCTGCCTTGCAGCCATCCATCGAGAAGCTGCGCCGCATGCTGGCTGAGCCACAGAAGGCGGACGCTTCCGGCCAGCCGGCCAAGATGGTCGCGGAGGACCTTGTGTCGCTCCAGGGAAAACCGGCGATCCTGAGCGTCATGGCGCTGGTGCCGAGTACGGACCGGGTCACGCAGGCGCCCGGCACCGAATATCTGCATGTTTCGGTGGAGTTCATCAACGACGCGGTCATCGGCAAGATCGCCAAAAAATACCTGCTCGACGGCGCGCGTCTCGTGCCGCTGTCGCAATCGGTCGGTGCCGCGGCGGTGCCGCTGGTCGATTCCCGCGGTATCATCCTCGGCTATGTCGGCTGGGACCAGGAACGGCCGGGTCTCACGCTGGTGCGCAAGATGGCCCCGGCGCTGGCCTTGGCGCTGCTTGTCGCGGCCGGCGTTCTGGCGTTTCTGCTGCGCAGGCTCCGCCGCGCCTCGTCCGCGCTGCAGACAAGCCAGGACGAGGCGCAATATCTCGCATTCCACGACACGCTCACCGGCCTACCCAACCGGGCTTTGTTCGAGGACCGCTTGCGTCGGGCCCTGCTCAGGGCCAGCCAGGATATGGCGGTTCACGAGATGGGAAGGGTGGCGCTGCTTTATCTCGATCTCGACCGCTTCAAGCACATCAATGACACGCTCGGCCATCCGGCGGGCGATGAGCTTGTGCGTCAGACAGCGGCCAGGCTCCAGCACACCGTTCGCGAGGTGGACACCGTGGCGCGGCTGGGCGGCGACGAGTTCGCGCTGATCCTCGTCGACATCCGCGATATCCGTGCCGCCGAGGATATCGCCGAGCGGCTGCTGCAGAAGTTGCAGGAACCGTTCAAGCTCATGGAAGATCAGGTCTTCGTCAGCGCCTCGATCGGCATCGCGCTATCGGACGGCGGCGAAACGGATGCCGACGATCTGCTGCGCAAGGCCGACATCGCGCTTTACGAAGCCAAGAAGAACGGCCGGGGCCGGCACCAGGTCTTCGCCGGCGACATGGACGACCTGCTCTTGCGCAAGCGCACAGTCGAGACCGAGCTTCGCAAGGCTCTCGACGGCGGCTCCGGCATCAGGCTCGCCTACCAGCCGGTGTTCGCGGCGAACGGCAAGACGATCCTCGGCGCGGAGGCGCTGATCCGCTGGGGGCATGACGTGCATGGCGCATTGCCGGCGGCGCAATTCATCGCCATCGCCGAAGAGCGCGGCATGATCGGCCAACTCGGCGCGTGGGTGCTGCAGGAGGCCTGCCGCTTCGCCGTGCGAACCGACCTGCCGTGGCTCGCCGTTAACGTATCGCCGCTGCAGTTGCGCGACGCCGGCTTTCCCGAACAGGTCGCGTCGATCCTTGCCGACACCGGGCTGGCGCCGCAGCGGCTGCAGTTCGAGATCACCGAAAGCGTGCTTCTGGACAACAGCGATGCTTCGAGGGCGGCTCTGACCACCTTGCGGCAGTTGGGCGTCGGCATCGTTCTGGACGATTTCGGGACCGGCTATTCATCGCTCAGCTACTTGCGTCGCCACGCCATCGATAAGCTCAAGATAGACCGCTCCTTCGTGCGGCTTCTCGATGGCGACGGCAACTCGGCCGCGATCGTCAAGGCCCTGATCGATCTTGCCATGGCGCTCGGGGTCGACGTCACCGCCGAGGGCGTGGAGACCGAGGCGCAGAAGATGCTGCTGGTCGCAATGGGCTGCCGGCAACTCCAGGGCTATTTCTTGTCGCCGCCGCTTGAGCCGGTCCAACTGCTCGGCCTTTCTGGCCTAGCTTCGCCGGACGAGATTCAGCCCGCGGCCGCTCGCGCCTGAACCCCTACCATCCAGGCAGGATCTGGTTTGCCTTGGTCCGCTTCATCTTGGCGAAGGCGAGTGCCGCGAAGTCGACGCTTCCCGTCTCTTCGCTGACCGGCACGGAAATATTGTCCAGGCTTTCCGCGATATGGCGGGCCAGAGCATCGACGATCTCCGGCTGCGAGGTCTGGCCGCGCATGATGCCGATGCGGCAATCCGGCAGCGCGTCGAACCCGTCGGCCTCGCCGAGCACGCGCATGCCGGGCCTGAGCGCGCATTCCGGCAGCACCGAGATGGCGAGGCCGGAAAGCACGGCGGCGGTGATCACGGTCGCCGAGAAGCTGGAGAAGAGCACGCGGTATTCGCGGTTCTGCCGGTCGAGCACGTCGACCGCCGCGCGCCGCCAGATGCAGTTCGGCCGGCCGAACGCCATCGGCAGGATTTCCTGCTCATGCGTGGCGTGGTTGGCCGAGGTGACCCATAGAAGCGGCTCGCGCCGCACCACCTCCGACTGGCCGCGCGTGTCGTTGTGCGTCACCAGCGCGAGGTCGAGATTGCCGCGCTTGATGTGCTCGACCAGGCCCGGCGTCGGCTCGCAGATGACGGTGAGTTCCACACGCGGGTTGGAGCGCGAGAAGCGCGCCATGATCTCGGGCAGGAAGCGGTCCGCATAGTCATCCGGCGTGCCGATCCGTATCGTGCCTTCGAGCCGCTGGTCGTCGAAGGCCGCCAAAGTCTCGCGGTTGAGGTAGATCAGCCGCCTTGCATAGGAAAGCAGCCTGTCGCCTTCCTCGGTCAGCTTGTTGGTGCGACCATCCTTTTCGAACAGCGGCTTGCCGATCCGCTCCTCAAGACGGCGCATCTGCATCGACACCGCAGACTGTGTCCGGTGCACCTCCTCGGCAGCCCGCGTGAAGCTGCCGGTGTCGGCAATCGAGATGAAGGTCTGCAACTGATCGAGATCGAGCGGCGCTTTCATCGGTCCAATCCATCATTCGTGTTGATGCTAAAGATTAGAAACATTCGTTGGATTAATCAATCGCGGCGTGGCAAATTGCCATTGTCCACATGAAGGCACAGCATGTCGCCCAAAAGTGGCCCCCGTGTTGGGGGGCAACGACATGCGTCACGTTAACTGTATCGAGACCGCAACGGCGCTCCTCCCAGGCGCCGATTGCATGGTTTCGTCTGCACGAATCCGAAGGAGAGACTGACATGACCACGATCGAATTCGCCTCCGAGACCCCGCGCATCACCACGCGTCCGGCCGTTGCGACCCGCGTGCTCAATGCGGTCGCCGATGCCTTCCGCGCCTGGAAAAACCGCCGCGCCTTTTATCGCCTTGGCGAGATGTCGGATGCCGAGCTTGCGGATATCGGCCTGACCCGCGCCGACCTCCACGTCGCCGTCAGCGTGCCTTTCGGCCGCGATCCGACGGTGAAGCTGCGCGCAATCGCAGAAGAGCGCGCCGATATGATCGAGGATCTTGCCCGAAAGGTCGCCTGAGCGGCTTCGCCGGCTGCGTTTGTCCTCGCGCTGAACCTTTCGAGGGCTCGGCGCGACCAAGTTTCATGCAGGCTCCCACACTCCCTGCCGGTTCCCCGCCGGCCTGCCTGCGCATTGCCCGGTTCCCCTCGAGGACCGGGCATTTTTCTTTTGAGTTGAGCGCCCTACCGTCGGTCCATCCCGCGCTTGAACTGGTCGAAGATCGTCTCCATGCCCTTCTGATATTCCTCGCGCTGCTGCGCGCCGCTCTCGAACATCCTGCCGAAGATGTCGTCGAATGGATTTCTCGGCCGGCCGCTCGGATTGGTTTGCGACTGCGGCTGGGATTGCTGCGGCGCCTGCTGTCCGTCTGGCGTGCCGAAACCGCCGCCTTGCCGCAGCATTTCCTCGAACATCTTGCCCAGCGGATTGTCGCCGTAAGGGTTCGGCGCCTGCTGCGGTTGGCTTTGCGGCTGTTGGGCGCCGCCGCCGAACATGTCTTGCAGCACCTTGCCGAGCGGATTGTCGCCATAGGGATTTGGCGCCGGCTGCGGGGCCTGTGCGCCGCCTCCCGCCTGCCGCATCATCTCCTTGATGATCTCGCCGAAAGGATTGCCGCCGCCACCGAAGCCGCCGGCGGCCTGCATCTGGCTGTTGGTCTGCTTGAACAATCCGCCCATCATCATCGACGCCATCGCCGGCAGCATCTGCTGCAGCACCTGCTGGCTAAGGCCGGTCGCCTGCGCGGCCTGGGCCGCGACAGCGCGTGACAGGTCCTTCGAGCCGAACAGATGGCCGAGAATGCCGTTGCCTTCATCGATGCCTTGCGGCGTGAAGGCCCGGGTCGCGTCCTCGAAATACTTGGCGTGCTGGCCGCTCGCCATCGCCGTCATGAAAGCGCCCATTCCATAGGGATCGGCGGTGTTGCGCTGAAGCCCCTGTGAGAAGGCCGGCAGCAGCGCCTGCACCGCGGCCTGCGCCTGCTGCATCGAAAGGCCAAACTGCTGGGCCAGCGCCTGCATGCCGGCGCCGTTCTGGGCTTGCAAAAAAATATCGAACAGGGAAGGCATGAGATCTCCTCCGCAATATCCTCACAGGGGAGCCTAGTGCGTTTCCATCACCGAATGAAGCAGCTTTTGCCGAGCCACGGCTCAGGTGGCTGGCGAACGGTCAGTAGGCATATTCCATGAACACCGGCTCGATCGAGCCGCCCCAGCGCGTGTGATATGCCGAAAGCATCTCCTCGGCGCTGGTGGTGCCGCGCGCCACGACCTCGTCGAGCGTGTTGAGGAACGACGTCTCGTCATAGCCGTCGCGGTTCTTCTTGGCGCGGTTCTTCAGGCCCGTGCGGGCGATGGCCAGCACGTCGCGGGCAATCTCGCGCAAGGTGGCGTTGCGGAACGGCGCCGAAATGCCGTGCTCCGGCACGGCGTTGCGCATCGCCAGCGCTTCTTCGTAAGTCCAGCTCGAGGTCAGCGTCTCTGCGGCGTCCAGCGCCTGTTCGTCATAGAGCAGGCCGACCCAGAAAGCCGGCAGCGCGCAGATGCGCCGCCACGGTCCGCCGTCGGCGCCGCGCATCTCGAGGAAGCGCTTCAGCCGCACATCGGGGAAGAGGGTGGAGAGGTGGTTCGCCCAGTCGCCCATCGTCGGCAGGCCGTCGGGCACTTGCGAACGCGCGGCGCCTGCCATGAACTGGCGGAAGGTGTAGCGCGTCATGTCGTGATACTGCCCGTCGCGGATGACGAAATACATCGGCACGTCGAGCGCCCATTCGACATAGTCGGCAAAGCCGAAATCCGGCGCGAAGCAGAGTTCGAGCATGCCGGAGCGCTGGTTGTCGGTGTCGCGCCAAATGTCGCCGCGCCAGCTCTGCAGCCCGTTCGGCCGGCTCTCTGTGAAGGGCGAATTGGCGAACAGCGCCGTCGACAGCGGCTGCAGCTTCAGCGACACCTGCATCTTGCGGCGCATGTCGAATTCGCTTTCGAAGTCGAGATTCACCTGGATCGTGCATGTGCGATACATCATGTCGAGGCCCTTAGAGCCGACCTTCGGCATGTAGCGGGTCATGATCTCGTAGCGCGACTTCGGCATTTTCGGCGTTTCGGCAAGCGACCATTTTGGGCTGCCGCCGAGGCCGAGGAAGCGGATGCCGAGCGGCTCGGCGATCTCGCGCACCTGCGCCAGATGCGCGTTGCCTTCGCGGCAGGTCTGGTGGATCGTCTCCAGCGGCGCGCCGGAGAGCTCGAACTGCCCGCCCGGCTCCAGCGAGATCGCGCCCTGGCCGGTCGGCTCGACCAGGCCGATGATGCGGCCGGCATCCATGATCGGATCCCAGCCGAGCTTTTCCTGCATGCCTTCCAGGATGGCGCGGATGCCGCGCTCGCCGCCATAGGGCACCGGCGCGTTGCCATCGACATAGAAGGGAAACTTCTCGTGCTCGGTGCCGATCCGCCATTTGTCGCGCGGCTTGTTGCCCGCCGCCAGATAGCCGACGAGTTCGTCGATGCCTTCGATGGGCTGGATATCGGTTGTGTCGCGCGCCATAAGAAAGCCCTCCGCAGCCGTCAGCTAGCCGCCGGGCGCTAGATGGACGAAATGCCAGTAGCCGATCAAGCGAAAAATCCTGAGCCACGCCTCAACTGGATTTGATCACCAGTCGCCGATCGTCGCCTGCATCACCGCGAGCGCCGCGACCGCCGCGGTGTCGGCGCGCAGGATGCGCGGCCCGAGCGGAATGGCGCTGACGAAGGGCAGCGCCCGCATCATCCTGCGCTCGTCATCGGAAAAGCCGCCCTCCGGCCCCACCAGCAGCGCGAGTTTTTTCTCGCTTACCTTCTGCAAGGCTGGCAGTGGGTTGTTGGTCGAGGCATCCTCGTCGCAGAAGATCAGCCGCCGTTCCTTGTCCCAGCCGCCGAGCAGCCGCTCCAGCTTCTCTGCTTCGCGCACCTCAGGCACCGCCAGGATGCCGCATTGCTCGGCCGCTTCGACGACATTGGCGCGCAGCCGATCAATGCCAGGCTTGGCCACTTGTGTGTGCTGAGTGATGACCGGTTGCAGGATGCCGGCGCCCATTTCGACCGCTTTCTGCACCAGATAGTCGAGGCGGCCCTGCTTCAGCGGGGCGAAGCAATAGACGAGATCGGGCAGCGGCGGCTGCGGCCGCTGCAGGGTAAGCACCTTGAGCCGCACGGCTTTCTTGGTCTTGGCGGCGATCGAAGCCGACCACTCGCCGTCGCGGCCGTTGAAGAGCAGGACCTCCGCGCCTTCGCCGAGCCGCATCACATGCGCGAGATAGTGGCTCTGCTGCTGTCCAGCATCGAATTCGAAGCCCGGTCCGAGATCGTCCGGCACGAACAGCCGCTGCATTTTGTAGTTGGCGCGCATGGCCGAGCAATGGGCGAGGCGCGGGTTGTCGTCAAGTATCGGCGGACGGATGCCAGACCGGCGCGTAACCATGTCTCAGCACCGAAACACTTGTGGCAGGCGTGAGCAGTCGCATCGATCGCCCGGCGAGGCGATTGAACAAGACGGGCTCGGCATAGCCTGCGAAGGACCATTCGAGCGCCTTGCCGGCGCGGAGCGCGTAGGCGGTCTCACCCTCGGCCACGACTGCTCCATCCGGCAAACCGGCGAGTTCGTCCGATGAGACGGTCGGCGGACGCCCGCCGGAGGCCAGCCGCTCCTTGTGCAGCCGCTTGTCGACCATCGGCGCGCGCGGTTCGGCAATGCCGAAGACCTTTCCGAAGCGCCGCACGAAATCTCTCGCTTGGTCGCGCCGGCAGTAGAAGCAGGGCCGGTGACCGGCCGCGAGCGCCGTCACCTCGTCGAGAAAGAACAGCTCGGTCCAGCCGGCCTTTCCTCCAGGCCGATTGCGGCCCATCGGCTCGCGTCGCACGCCGCGGAATTGGCAGACGCAGATGATCCAGGCCGGCAGCGCCCAACGCTTCCTCAGAAGCGTTTTAGTCTCGGGGTCATGGATGATACCGCGATTGCCGGTGAAGAGGCCGCGCTCGGGCACGGCATGGATGACGCCGAACGGATCGACCCGGTTCTGCAGTGGCATAGCTTCTCTCCGGCGCGCGGCTTGGCTGAAACCGAGGCGGCATGATATCGCTCCCACCGTGATTTTCATGTCAGCAGGGATTCGCGGATGCGGGTGCTGGTGGTCCAGAACTACGACAATACCGGCCTCGGCCAAGTCGGCGCCGCTCTCGCGGAGGCTGGCGCCGAGCTTGACTTGCGCCGCCCCTACCAAGGCGATCCGCTGCCCCGGGACGCGAACGGTCACGATGCCATGGTGGTTCTGGGCGGGGGGCAGAATGCGCTGGCCGACGACGACTATCCCTATTTTCCCGCCTTGCTCGAATTGACGCGCGATTTCGCCGGCAAGGACCGATCGGTGCTTGGCATCTGCCTCGGCGGCCAGCTCGTCGCCCGCGCCTTTGGCGCCGACAACCACATCGGCGGTGCGGTTGAATTCGGCTGGTGCGGGGTGTCGCTGACGGGCGAAGCCAAGCACGACCCTGTTCTCGGCGCCTTGCCGGAAAAGTTCCCGATTTTCCAATGGCACGACGATACGTTCGACCTACCCGAGAAGGCCGTGCGGCTTGCGGGCAATGATGTCGCGGCGAACCAGGCTTTTCGTATTGGCCGCGCCGTCTATGGCTTCCAGTTCCATTTCGAGGCGGATCGCCCGCTGGTGCGCGACTGGAGCACCTCCTTCGCGGCGCTGATCGCCGAGCGCCATCCCGACTGGACCGGCAGGCTCGACTACGAGATGGCTAGCAACGGACCGCACGCCGACGCCGCAGGGCTCGCGATCGCGCGTGCCTGGGTGGCGACGATCTGACCGTCGCACCGCCGCGGAGCGTGACATAATTGGCACGCGGCGGCAGTTCCGCCTGGGGAAAACGCACTTCATTCTTGGTTTGTGTCCGGCCGCCCGCCTAAGAGGGCGCCCTCTGTATCGTCCGTGCAACCGCGATGAACCTGTTGTGTGATCCAAGCGACACACCGGCGATACAGAATCTGCTTAGAAGCGCGAAATCGTCGAAACATTGAGACGCATTTTATCGTTTCAACGCATTGGTAACCGCCTCGTGCACAGATGCAGAAAGCTCAACCAGAGATGACGTCCGTGAAAGCAGCGCTTTTGTCCTTTGTAATGCTGTCTGCCATCGTCGTGTGCGGCCTCGGCATTTATTCTGCCGACGCTGCAAACAATCACCAGGCCGTCGACGGCTACGGCGTCACCGCCGCGCTTCGCTAGAGCCTGATCCTCCCCGACAAACGGAAAGCTGATCCCACATTTGGGGTCATGGCCAGAACGCCATTCCCTCGACCGTCAGAATGCGCTTTTCAGCGCCGTCGACGGCAAGTGCGCTGAGCGTTCCCGCCTGCCAGGCGAGCGTGTCGAGATTGACGCGGTTGGCCATCACCTCGACGTCCGGCACCGGCGTATGCCCGTGCACGATCACTTTGGGATACAGCCCCGGGTAATTGTGGAAGACGTCGCGAATCCAGATCAGGTCCTGCTCGTTCTGGCTTTCGAGCGGCACCCCCGGCCGGATGCCGGCATGGCAGAAGAAGAAGTCGCCGAAGCACGCTGAAAAAGACAGCGAGCGCAGGAAGTCGACATGGGCTTGCGGCACTGCTTCGACCAAGGCCGCGTGTCCGTGCGCCAGCGCCTCGTCCGACCTGCCGAACCAGCTGCTGCCGGTCGAGAGCTTCACCCCGTATGACGCCGCCGTCTGGACGCCGCCATAGCGCATGAACAGACCCTCCGGATCGGGTTTGGCAAGGAAATCGAGCATGCCGATGTCATGGTTGCCGGCAAGCATGATGTTGCGGGGATCACGGCTCCGCGCCTCGATTAGGAATTCGATGACGTTCCTCGAGTCCGGTCCGCGGTCGACATAATCGCCGAGATGGATGATGCGCCAATCGGACTTTGGTCCGTACTCCAGATCGCTTGCTATCCGGCTGTGCATGGCGGCGAGCAGGTCATGACGGCCATGCACGTCGCCGATGGCATAGATGCGTATGCCTTTCGGTCCGCGCGCGTCGAGATAGTGGATGCCGGCTTCAGTCAAGGCGACGTCTTCCCGTGTCTGTCATCACGGGAAACTAGGGCGGATCGGTGAATAAGCCCCTAGCGCCGCAGCTGGTCCTTGCCCATGTCGGTTACCAGACGCTTACCGCACAGCGCCAGCGTGATGTCCATCTCCTTGCGGATGATCTCCAGCGCCTTGGTGACGCCCGCCTTGCCCATCGCGCCGAGTCCGTAAAGGAACGGCCGGCCGATATAGGTGCCCCTGGCGCCGAGGCAGAGCGCCTTGAGCACGTCCTGACCCGAGCGAATGCCGCCATCCATATGCACCTCGATCCGATCGCCGACAGCGTCGGCGATCTCTTCCAGCACTGAGATCGAGGAGGCGGCGCCGTCGAGCTGCCGCCCGCCATGATTGGACACGATGATCGCGTCGGCTCCCGTCTCGGCCGCCATCAACGCATCCTCCTTGTCGAGGATGCCCTTCAGGATCAGCTTGCCGCCCCAGCGCTCCTTGATCCAGGCGACATCCTTCCAGGACAGCTGCGGGTCGAACTGCTCCGTCGTCCAGGACGACAGCGAAGAAACGTCGCCGACACCCTTGGCGTGGCCGACGATGTTGCGGAAGGTGCGGCGCGGCGTGCCCGCTATCCCCAGGCACCAGCGCGGCTTGAGGGCGAGATCGATAATGTTGGCGAGCGTCATCTTGGGCGGTGCCGACAGCCCGTTGCGCACGTCCTTGTGACGCTGACCGAGGATCTGCAGGTCAAGCGTCAGCACCAGCGCCGAGCATTTCGCCGCCTTAGCGCGGTCGATGAGATTGACGACGAAATCCTTGTCGCGCAGCACGTAGAGTTGGAACCAGAACGGCTTCTTGGTCACCGAGGCGACGTCCTCGATCGAACAGATGCTCATGGTCGAGAGCGTGAACGGCACGCCGAATTCCTCAGCCGCCTGCGCCGCGAGCATCTCGCCGTCGGCATGCTGCATGCCGGTCAGCCCGGTCGGTGCCAACGCCACCGGCATCGCCACCTTCTCACCGATCATGGTCGATTCCAGCGAGCGGTTGCTCATGTCGACCAGCACGCGCTGGCGGAATTTTATCTTGCCGAAGTCCTCCTCGTTGGCGCGGTAGGTGCTCTCCGTCCAGGCGCCGGAATCGGCATAGTCGAAGAACATCTTCGGCACCTTGCGGCGCGCCATGTCCTTGAGGTCGGCGATGGTGAGGATGTCGCTCATGGTAGTCCCCGGGTGATCAGTGCTTAGGAGCGTTTGCGTGTCGGTTCGATGTCGCCGGCTTCCGAGCGCTGCCTGAGCCTCAGCCGTGACACGCGCTGCCAGTCGCCGCTGCGCTCGGCCTCAGCCATGGAGCGCTCGACATAGGTAATGTGGTCCATCGCCGCCTTGCGGGCGGCGGCAGGATCCGCCGCCTTGATCGCGGCGTGGATTGCCCGGTGCTGCTCAAGCAACGCCTCGCGCGCGCCGGGCACGGTGAAGACCAGCAACCGGTTCTGGAACACGCCCTCGGAGAGCAGCCGGTAGCAGGAGCGCAGCGTGTGCAGGAGGATGATGTTGTGCGCGCATTCGCAGACCGCGTGGTGGAATTCGACGTCGATTTCCGCCTCGTCGTCGAAGTCGCCGGTACGGTGCGCCTCGTCCATGCGCGCCATGATGCGGTCGAGCAGCGCCAGATCCTCGGGCGTCGCTCGCCGCGCCGCGTATTCGGCCGCGATTGCCTCGACCTCGCGCCGGTATTCCAAATAGTCGGTCACCGCCTTGCGGTGCATCGAGATCAGATCGGTCACCGGCTTGGTGAAAAGCTGGCCGATGACGTCGGCGACATGCGTGCCGCCGCCCGGTCTGGTGGTCAGCAGCCCGCGTCCTTCCAGCGCCTTCAGCGCGTCGCGCAGGATCGGCCGCGACACGTCGAACTGACGCGCCAGCTCGCGCTCGCCCGGCAGCCGGTCGCCGGTGCGCAGCACGCCCTCGAGGATCAGGCTCTCGATCTGCTGCACCACCTCGTCGGCGGTGCGCGAATGCTCGATCCTGGAGAAGATATCGCTCAATGGAAGCGCGCCTGGAAACGGAATGGATGTCGCGCAGATCTAAGCATCCGTCGCCAACTGGTCAAATTATTTATCCAATTCGCCGAATCAGGTCGACTCCCCGGCGGCTCTGTGAATCGGCTGCAGCTGAAATTTGCTGTTTACGGCCCCTGCCGATTGCCGCAAGACAACGCGATTGCACGAAGGGTCGAAACCAGGGGGACCAGCCGTGTCGGACGCCAATCTCGAATTCCAGCCGCGTGCCCAGGGCAGCGTCATGGGCTTTCCGGCCCATGAGGGTCGCCCCGGCGCGCTAGGCGAGGTCCATGCTCGTCCGCACCCGCTGGTCGAGAAGCCGCGCGTGCTCATCCAACTCTCCTTCATGACCGAAGGCGGCTCGGCCGTCGACCTTGCCGTGCTGTCGGACCTGTCGCGGCGCTTGGGCATCGCAGCGCCCGAACGCCATGCCCGCCACCATGCCATGAAATGGGGCAAGGGCACCTTGCGCTGGGAACGGCATACGGAGTTCTCGACCTATCTCTGGGAAGGGCCGCTGGCCGAAAGCAGCCGGGGCCAGGAGGATTCGCCCTTCGGCAACGGCTTCTCGCCGCCGGGAACGGTGATTTCCGGCATCCGGCTCGAAATCCGCAAATGGACGCAGGCGAGCGAGAAGCTGATCGCCGGCTTCGATCCGACCAGCCTCTGCTATTCGCTGGTCGAGCGCGGTGCGGCGGCCATCGTCACGGACTTTCGCCAGGATGGCGACGGGCTGACCCGCATGCTGGTGCTCGACCGCGGCCTGACGCCGGCGAGCACCGGCGCCTTGTCGCAACGGCTCATCGACATTGAGACCTACCGGACGCTTGCCATGCTTGGCCTGCCGCTGGCGCTGACGCTGTCTGGCCGCGCCCGCCGCATCGAGGACCGGCTGGCGCAGACGACGCTTGAAATGAAGGCGGCCGAGACCCGCGACAGCCAGACCTTGCTCGCCGACCTCACCGAACTTGCAGCCGAATTGGAGGCCGATGCGGCATCCAGCCTCTACCGTTTCGGCGCCAGCCGCGCCTATGACGGCATCGTCAGCGAGCGGTTGGAGGCGCTGGATGAGGAGTCGGTACAGGGCTACGACACCTGGGCAGGCTTCCTGCAACGGCGCAGGGCGCCGGCGATGCGAACCTGCCGCTCGGTGGAGGAGCGCCAGGCGAACCTCTCGCGAAAACTTACCCGCGCCACCACGTTGCTGCGCACCTGGGTCGATGTCGACGTCGAGAAGCAGAACCGCGACCTGCTGGCCTCGATGAACAATCGCGCCAGGCTGCAGTTGCGCCTGCAGCAGACGGTCGAAGGTCTCTCCGTCGCTGCCGTCTCTTATTATGTCGTCGGCCTCATCGGCTATGTCGCCAAAGGCGCGTCGAGCTTCGGCCATGCCTTCCCGCCGGAAGTCGTCACCGCGGCTTCGGTGCCGGTCGCCATCCTGCTCGTCTGGTGGGGCGTGCGCCGCGTGCGCAGGATGCACTCCGAACCGGCCAAGCATCCGGGCGAGTAAACTTCCCCTCGACCGGGAGATTTCCCGAAGACAACAGGGGGCCGCGGCGCGAGAAGCTCCAGGATCTTCCTCGACGCCAGACGAGCCGGCGGTTACGTGAGGCGAACCCCTGACCGCTTCGCGGCCATCTCCCCTCGAGGGTCCCTCAAGCGGGCAGAAGCCAGCGGCAGATTGCCGCTGCGAAAGCTCGGCCGTCGTTCGCCATCCGATTTCGACCAAAGCAGCGTTTGCAAGGAGTGCTCCCGGCTGGTAAAAGATTTTGACCAGTCGAGTGGAGGAGGCTTCGATGTCCGGCCTTGCCATGCCCAAGCCAGATGCCGGGACGCTGCGCAAGCGCGCCGAGATCGTCGCCGACATGCGCATCATCGTGCCGGGCGAGGGCGTTGTCGACACGGCCACCGAGATGCGCGCCTTCGAGAGCGACGGCCTGACCGCCTACCGCCAACTGCCGCTCGTCGTCGTGCTGCCCGAGACGGTGGCGCAGGTCTCCCGCGTGCTGAAATATTGCAACGAGCGCAACATCCGCGTCGTGCCGCGCGGTTCCGGCACGTCGCTGTCGGGCGGCGCGCTGCCGCTCGAAGATGCCGTGCTTCTGGTGATGAGCCGCTTCAACCGCATCCTCGCGATCGACTATCCGAACCGTGTCGTCGTCGCCCAGCCGGGCGTCACCAATCTCGGCATCACCACCGCCGTCGAGCAGGAGGGCTTTTACTACGCCCCCGATCCATCCTCCCAGATCGCCTGCTCGATCGGCGGCAATGTCGCGGAAAATTCCGGCGGCGTGCATTGCCTGAAATACGGGCTTACCGCCAACAATGTGCTGGGCATCCAGATGGTGCTGATGAATGGCGAGGTGGTGCGGCTCGGCGGCAGCCATCTCGATCAGGAAGGCTATGACCTGCTCGGCGTCATGACCGGTTCGGAAGGCCTGCTCGGCGTCGTCACCGAGGTGACGGTGCGCATCCTGAAGAAGCCGGAGACGGCACGCGCGCTGTTGATCGGCTTTCCGACCAGCGAGCAGGGCGGCCAATGCGTCGCCGACATCATCGGCGCCGGCATCATCCCGGGCGGCATGGAGATGATGGATCGCCCGGCGATCCACGCGGCCGAGGATTTCGTCCATGCCGGCTATCCGCTCGATGTCGAGGCGCTGCTGATCGTCGAGCTCGACGGGCCGAGCGTCGAGGTCGATCATCTGATCGGTCTCGTCGAGGCGATCGCATACCGCAACGGCTCGACCACCTGCCGCATCTCGCAGTCGGAGCAGGAGCGGCTGAGCTTCTGGGCCGGACGCAAGGCGGCCTTTCCGGCCGTCGGCCGCATCTCGCCCGACTATTACTGCATGGACGGCACCATCCCGCGCAAGGAGCTGCCGAGGGTGCTCGCCGGCATGCGCGATCTCTCCGAAAAATACGGGTTGGGCGTCGCCAATGTCTTCCACGCCGGCGACGGCAATTTGCACCCGCTGATCCTCTACGACGCCAACGTGCCGGGCGAGCTCGACAAGGCCGAGAGTTTCGGCGCCGACATATTGCGGCTGTGTGTCGAGGTCGGCGGCGTGCTCACCGGCGAGCATGGCGTGGGGGTCGAGAAGCGCGATCTGATGCCTGAAATGTTCAACCAGGTCGATCTCGAGCAGCAAATGCGCGTCAAATGCGCCTTCGACCCCAGCCATCTGCTCAACCCCGGCAAGGTCTTCCCGCAGCTCCGCCGCTGCGCCGAACTCGGCCGCATGCACGTGCACCGGGGCCAGGTGGCGTTTCCGGACATTCCGAGGTTTTGATGGGAACGTCCCAGAACTTGGGTTCCTCGCCCCCGCTTCGCGGGGGGGGGGAGGAACCGGAGATTACAATGACCACCTTCACCCCATCCAGCCCCGCCGAAGTCCTCTCCACCATCCAATGGGCCGCCGCGGAGGAAAGCCCGCTCGAAATCCTCGGCCATGGCTCCAAGCGCGGCATTGGCCGGCCGCTGCAGACCGAGCATACGCTCGACCTGTCGACGCTCACCGGCGTCACGCTCTACGAGCCGGCCGAGCTGGTGCTTTCGGCACGCGCCGGCACGCCACTCGCCGAAGTCGAAAAACTGCTTGCCGAGAACGGCCAGCAATTCGCCTTCGAGCCGATGGATTACGGGCCGCTGCTCGGCGGCGAGCCGGGTAAGGGAACGCTGGGCGGCGTGCTGGCTTCGAACCTATCCGGTCCGCGCCGGCTCAAGGCGGGTGCGGCACGCGACCACATTCTCGGCATATCGGCGGTTTCCGGCCGCGGCGAAGCCTTCAAGTCGGGTGGCCGCGTCGTCAAGAACGTCACCGGCTACGACCTTTCCAAGCTGATGGCGGGGAGCTGGGGCACGCTTGCCGTGCTGACCGACGTCACCTTCAAGGTGCTGCCGGCGGCGGAAACCGAGGTGACTTTGGCCATTCGAGGCCTGCTCGACGATGCTGCCGTTGCGGCTATGGCGCTGGCGCTGGGCTCCAGCGCCGAGGTCTCGAGCGCCGCGCACCTGCCCGAGCGGATCGCCGCGCGCGTCGCCGCCGGCCATCTCGGCAGCGATGCCGCGACGCTGCTGCGCGTCGAAGGCTTTGGCCCCTCGGTCGTCTACCGTACCGAGGCATTGCGAAACCTGCTCAGCAAGGCCGGCCCGCTGCAGGAAATTGCCGGCGAAGCGTCGAAGGCGATCTGGCGCGACATCCGCGACTGCGCGCCCTTCGCCGATGGTGCCGCAAGGCCGGTCTGGCGCGTCTCGATGCCGCCGTCTGAGGCGCATCATATGGTGATGGCGCTGCGCATGCAGGCGGCGGTCGATGCCTTCTATGATTGGCAGGGCGGGCTGGTGTGGCTTTCGATGCGCGAGGACGACCCAGAGGCGGAACTGCTGCGCGGTCTTATTCGCAAATATGGCGGCGGCCACGCGACGCTGGCGCGCGCGTCTGCCTCGCATCGCGCGGCGCTCCCAGTTTTCGAACCGCAACCGCCGCATCTGGCGGCGCTTTCCGCGCGGGTCAAGGCCGAGTTTGACCCGAAGCACATTCTCAACCCCGGCCGCATGGCGCCTACTTCCAGCTCTGCTACTCTTCCTCAGTCAACGGAGGGAGCAGCACCATGAGCAATGCCAATCCAGGCCCCGGCAGCGGCTCGCGCCAGACCGATCGCTGGCTTGAGCCGGGCCAGACCAACGCGCTGGTCATCTACATTCTCTATCTCGCCAGCCTTGTGGTCGGCGTCACCGGCATTATCGGATTCGTGCTTGCCTACATCAATCGCGGCAAGGCGGGCGGCTATGTCGAAAGCCACTACACATTCCTGATCAGGACGTTCTGGATCGGCCTTCTCTACGCGCTGATCTCGGTGGTCCTGATGATGCTCGCGATCGGCTTCCTGCTGATGTTTGCGGTTGCCGTCTGGTTCATCGTCCGCTGCATTCTCGGCCTGCAGGCGCTGCAGCGTGGCGAGCCGATCAGGGACCCGCAAAGCTGGCTTCTCGGTCAATGAGAGCATGATCCAGCAAAGTGGAAACTGGTTTGCGGAAAAGATCATGCTTAGACGATAAGGACATTTTTCGTGCAGACCAATTTTTCAGCCGCGCAGCTCGCTGACCCGCATGTCGCGGAATCGGAGAAGATCCTGCGCAAATGCGTGCATTGCGGCTTCTGCACCGCGACTTGCCCGACCTATGTAACGCTCGGCAACGAGTTGGATTCGCCGCGCGGCCGCATCTATCTCATCAAGGATATGCTGGAGAACGGCCGGCCGGCGGACACGGAGATCGTCACCCATATCGACCGCTGCCTCTCCTGTCTTGCCTGCATGACGACATGCCCGTCAGGCGTGAATTACATGCATCTGGTCGACCATGCCCGCGCCCACATCGAGCAGACCTACAGACGGCCGCTGCTCGACCGGCTGACCCGCGCCATGCTGGCTTTCGTGCTCCCCTA
Source organism: Mesorhizobium sp. M1A.F.Ca.IN.022.06.1.1 (assembly GCF_003952605.1). Classification (NCBI taxonomy): domain Bacteria; kingdom Pseudomonadati; phylum Pseudomonadota; class Alphaproteobacteria; order Hyphomicrobiales; family Phyllobacteriaceae; genus Mesorhizobium; species Mesorhizobium sp. M1A.F.Ca.IN.022.06.1.1. Next base: position 4,901,630 of record NZ_CP034455.1, read on the forward strand.
TCCGGGCCGCTTCCGCGCCGCGCTGAAGCTCGCCCAGCTCGGCCGGCCGCTCATCGGCCTGTTGGAAAAGCTGCCGACCCTGAAGCCGCTCGCCGCCATGCTGAAGCTTGCGCCGTCGTCGACCCCGCCGGCATCGCCGATCGCCTCGCCCGGGGTGCATGCGGGGCAGGGCACGAAACGCGGCCGCGTCGCCATCCTCACCGGTTGCGCCCAGTCGGTGCTCGATCCCGCCATCAACGAGGCGGCCGTCTCGCTGCTGACGCGGCTCGGCGTCGAGGTCGTGGTGCCGGAAGGCGAGGGCTGCTGCGGCGCGCTGGTGCACCACATGGGCCGCGAGGATCAGGCCCTTGCGTCGGCTAGGCAAAATGTCGACGCCTGGACGCGCGCGATAGACCAGGGCGGGCTCGACACCATCATCATCACCGCGTCCGGCTGCGGCACCACCATCAAGGATTACGGCTTCATGCTGCGTCTCGATCCGGCCTATGCGGAAAAGGCGGCTCGTGTCTCGGCGGTGGCTAAGGATATCACCGAATATCTCGCTGCCCTCGACCTGCCTGAGCCGGTGCGCAAGCCGGGCACGATCGTCGCCTATCATTCCGCCTGCTCGATGCAGCACGGCCAGAAGATCACCCGTCAGCCGAAGGAGCTTTTGGCCAAGGCGGGCTTCGTCGTGCGCGAGCCGCGCGAGGGGCATCTCTGCTGCGGCTCGGCCGGCACCTACAACATCCTGCAGCCCGACATTTCGGCCAAGCTGCGCGACCGCAAGGTGAAAAATATCGAAGCGACCGGCGCCGAGATCGTCGCCACCGGCAATATCGGCTGCATCACGCAGATCGCGTCCGCGGCGAAGCTGCCGGTGGTGCACACGATAAAATTGCTCGACTGGGCCTATGGCGGCCCGAAGCCCGATGGCGTTTCCGAGAACAGCCTGGGTGGCGCGGAATAGCTACTCAGCCGCCAGCTGGTCCGCCACACCGTAGGTCGCGCGGTAGAGCGCGCGCTGACGGCTGAGCGCCACCATGGTGTTGCGCAGCAGGATCGCCACCGTCAGCGGGCCGACGCCGCCCGGCACCGGCGTGATCCAGGAGGCGACCTCCTTGACGCTCTCGGTGTCGACATCGCCGACGATGCGGCTCTCGCCGTCCGGGCCGATTTCCGAATTGATGCCGATGTCGATGACGCAGGCGCCGGGCTTCACCATCTCGGCTTTGATCAGTCGCGGCCTGCCGACGGCGACGAACAGCGCGTCCGCGCGCCGCGCATGCGCGGCCACCGAGCGCGTCATGTGATGGCACACCGTCACCGTCGCGCCCTCGCTCATCAGCAGGAAGGCGATCGGCTTGCCGACGATCTCGGAATGGCCGACCACCACCACCTCGAGCCCCTTGAGGTCCAGGCGGGTCTCCTTGAGAAGCTCGACCGATGCGGCCGCCGTGCAGGGCGCGAGATCGAGCTGGTTGTAGACGATGTTGCCGATCGAGGCCGGATGCATGCCCTCGACGTCCTTCAGCGGGTGCACCGCCGCCTGCAGCGTCTTGATCGGGATATGCGCCGGCACCGGCCGCTGGATGATGATACCGGTGACGCGCGGATCGGCGTTGAGGCCGTGAATGGCGGCTTCCAGCTCGCCCGCCGTGATGTCGGCGGCAAAGCGCCGTTCCTCGAAGCCGATGCCGGCAAGCCTGGCCTTGGCGCGCTGGTTGCGCACATAGACGTCGACCGCGTCGGTGTCGCCGACGGTGATCGAGACCAGCTTCGGCGGGAAGCCTTCCGCTGTGGCGATGGCCGCTTCCTCGCGTACCGAAGCGATGATGCGCTGGGCGACCGGACCGCCCCTGAGATAGCGGCTGTCGTCGGACCGGGTCATAGGTGGAACCTCTGCCTTCTGGAGCAACTCCAGAAGGGCGGTTTTCCGTCCGGAATTGCGTAAAACCAAGATTGTGCGCTGCAATAGCAGAGGTGCGCTGGGAAATCAGCCCCGAATGCGAAACATGCTGCTTCCGGGGCGACCCGTTGACGGGCTTGAAACGAAAAGGGCAGCGCGGTCTCCCGTGCTGCCCTTCGTGACTGACCGTATCCCCACACGGCCCGTCCCCCGTTAGCTCGATGCCAGTCTAAGCATGTCTCGCCAAACCGCGCTATGGCTTGGGGGCAACAGCAACCGCCAAAACTGCTCAGCGCCGCCTAACCGGCTGATTCGCAATTACTATATCACCTCGACGGTTGTTCCGACATTGACGCGCTCGTAGAGGTCGACAACATCCTCGTTGCGCATGCGGATGCAGCCGGAGGACACCGCGCCGCCGATCGTCCAGGGCTGGTTGGTGCCGTGGATGCGGTATTCCGTGGTGCCGAGATAGAGTGCGCGCGCGCCGAGCGGGTTCTCGATGCCGCCGGCCAGATAGGTCGGCAGGTAGCGACCCTTGGCCGCCTCGCGGGCGATCATTGCCGCCGGCGGGCGCCAGTCCGGCCACACTTTCTTGTCGGTGATCTTGTGCGTGCCCGACCATTCGAAACCGGGCTTGCCGGTGCCGACACCGTAACGGCGCGCCTTGCCGTCCTTCTCGACAAGATAAAGGAAGTTCTGGTGGGTATCGATGACGATCGTGCCCGGCCTCTGCGGCCCGTCATAGGCGACTTCCTGAGGCAGGTAGATCGGGTTGATCTGTGGCCGCATCACCATGCGCTTGGCAGGCTGCCGCACGGCTGCGGTGCGCTGCTGGTCGGGCTGCGCCTGGAAAAGCCGCCGCAGCGGCTGCTGGGTCGCCCGGCGGCTCGGGCGCACGATCCCTGGCGCATGGCCGAGCTGCAGCACCCAAGGCGCTGAAAGATCGGGGCTCACCATCACGGGCGGCCTGTCGGCATAACGGTCATTGGCGAAAGAGGTCGTCGCGCCGGCGGCAAGCACCGCGGCTGCGCCGAGCACGAAAGTGAACGCTGTCTTCATCGGAACGCACCTTGATCGTCGAACTCGTCCAAGAGCAGGGAAGAGCCCTCGGCGTGGCGATCCTTGGCGCTGAGCGGCAAGCAAAACATGAATCGGAATGCGTAAAATGCCGACTTGTCAGTAAACTTTGTGGTGTGGTTACCGGCCGGTTCAGGAATCTGGTAAAGCCACGGTAAAACCGACGCTTGCGCGCATTAACGGACGGATTTCTAACAATGGAACAAGAAAATGCCGGCCTGCTCGATGGCCCCGACGGTATCGCGCGCTGCTTCTGGCACGGCAATCTGCCGGACTATCTGGACTATCACGACCATGAATGGGGCCGGCCGGTAGCGGACGATCGCCGGCTCTTCGAAAAGATCTGCCTCGAAGGTTTCCAGTCCGGTCTCTCCTGGCTGACTATCCTGCGCAAGCGCGAGAATTTCCGCGAGGCTTTCGCCAATTTCGACTTCGACAAGGTGGCGGCGTTCACCGACAAGGATGTCGAGCGTCTGCTCGGCAATGTCGGCATCATCCGCCATCGCGGCAAGATCGTCTCGACCATCAACAACGCCGGGCGTGCCCGTGAAATGGCCGATGAATTCGGCTCGCTGGCCGCCTGGTTCTGGAAGTTCGAGCCGGGGCCTGACGAGCGGCCGAGGGTCGTCGACCTCGCCCAACTGCGCGCCAATCCGACGACGGCGGTCTCGGTCCGGATCTCGAAGGAACTGAAGAAGCGCGGCTGGAGCTTCGTCGGCCCGACCACCGTCTATGCCTTCATGCAGGCGATGGGCTTGGTCAACGACCATCTCGAAGGCTGTGTCTGCCGGGCAGAGGTGGAGGCCGAACGGCAGAGGTTCAAGAGGCCGAAATAGCGTCACCTCTACCTGCCCCTTGGGCCCCCTTTTGCGGGGATCGCGCCGAAGGCGCGGGTCGGTTCGCAAAACCGAGCTCATCGCCTCCGACGCTACGCGTCCTCACATTGGAGGGTGCGGAAGATCAGAGGCTACCGGCGCTTGTCAGAAACAGCCCGGCGATGATGGCCGCCACGGCAGCAAAGGCCGGGTAGATCACCAGCAGTCCGGTCACCAGCGCGTCGCGCACCGTCGGCTTGTGGGCTTCCGCCACGACCTCGAACGGCCCTGCAGGCTGCTGCGCCGGGTTGGGGATGGCGCTGCCGGCCGGCCGGAGCTTGGCAACCGGCTTGCTCTCGATGATGTCTTCCGTGGTCGTCATGGCCCGAACCCTTATTTCGGCGCGCTTTATGATCCTCGATTGTGTCGGCAGCATGCCGCGCCGGTGACGCGATTGTTTCGTTCTTGGCGCCGTTTTGTTTCGAAGGCGCGGCCTTTCCTTGTCGGCACAAGGAGAAGGGAAAGGCGCCAACCCTTGCCGCCCAAGGCGGTATCGTCTAGGACACGCCCGCTCGAAACAAGTCAGCGTTCAGACAGCGAAAAGACCCATCCATGGCCGACAAATCGGAAAAGACGAAAGCGCGCCTGCCGCGCGGTTTTGCCGACCGCAGCGCAGAAGACATTCGCGCCGTCGAGAAGATGATGGCGACCATACGGTCGGTCTATGAGCTTTACGGTTTCGAGCCGGTCGACCAGCCGATGATCGAATATACCGATGCTTTGGGCAAATTCCTGCCCGACCAGGACCGCCCGAACGAAGGCGTCTTCTCGTTCCAGGACGATGACGACCAGTGGCTGTCGCTGCGCTACGACCTGACGGCGCCGACGGCGCGTTTCGTCGCCGAGAATTACGACCGCCTGCCGAAACCCTATCGCAGCTACCGGTCCGGCTGGGTGTTCCGCAACGAGAAGCCGGGCCCCGGCCGCTTCCGCCAGTTCATGCAGTTCGACGCCGATACGATCGGCACGCCGGGCGTCGCCGCCGACGCCGAGATGGCGATGATGATGGCCGACGTGATGGAGGCGCTTGGCATCAAGCGCGGCGACTACGTCATCCGCATCAACAACCGCAAGGTGCTGGACGGTGTGCTGGAGGCGATTGGGCTTGGCGGTGAGGAGAATGCTGGGCGCAGGCTGACGGTGCTGCGCGCCATCGACAAGCTGGACAAGCTCGGCCCGGAAGGCGTGAGGCTGCTGCTTGGCCCGGGCCGATGGGATGGCGGCAAGGAAGGCGAAGGTGATTTCGCAAAGGGCGCGGGGCTGAATGACGCGCAGGCCGAAGCGGTTCTTCTCGCAACGGCAAGGAACGGACAGGCTGGCCAGGATTCCAGCGTCGGTGCCAACGCTGTGTATCAGGAAGGCGTCGGCGAACTTGCAACGATTGAAGCTCTGGTCAGGGCTGCAGGATATGGCGAGGACCGCGTTGCGATGGACCGCTCCGTCGTGCGCGGCCTCGAATATTACACCGGCCCGGTCTTCGAGGCCGAGCTGCTGGCCGAGATCCCCAACGACGAAGGTCAGATCGTGCGCTTCGGCTCGGTCGGCGGCGGCGGCCGCTATGACGGGCTGGTCTCGCGTTTCCGCGGCGAGCCGGTACCGGCGACGGGCTTCTCGATCGGCGTCTCGCGGCTGATGACGGCGCTGAAGAACCTCGGCAAGCTCGACACTTCCGACGTCGTTGCTCCGGTCGTCGTTCTGGTCATGGATAAGGATACGGAAAGCCTCGGCCGCTACCAGAAGATGGTCGCCGATCTGCGCGCCGCCGGCATTCGCTCGGAAATGTATCTCGGCGGCGCCGGTATGAAGGCGCAGCTGAAATATGCCGACCGTCGCGGCAGCCCGATCGCCGTCATCCAGGGCGGCGACGAGCGCGTCAAGGGCGAGGTGCAGATCAAGGACCTGATCGAAGGCGCGCGCCTGTCGGCCGAGATCACCGATAACGCGGAATGGCGCGCCGCGCGCCCGGCGCAGGTGACGGTGGCGGAGAGCGAGCTGCTCTCCGAGGTGAAGAAGATCCTGGCAGCGCAGGCCGAGGAGCGGGCACGTGGCAAGTAGGGCGCCAACCTCTCCTTCTCCCCTTGTGGGAGAAGGTGGCCGAGCGAAGCTCGGTCGGATGAGGGGTGTTCCAGGGAGCGCCGGCGTCTCATTCCTTCCAGCACCCCTCATCCGTCTTGGCGCTGCGCGCCAATCCACCTTCTCCCACAAGGGGAGAAGGGGAGGTGGTGCTTTATGACTTCCCGCTATCCCGCCATCGCCGCCGACGTCGCAAAACTCTTCGCTGCCCGGGACACCCACGCGGTCGAGGTGGCCGTGCTGCAGCCGGCCGATCCGTTCCTCGACATGGCGGGCGAGGATCTGCGCCGCCGCATCTTCCTGACCGAGAGCGAGACCGGCAAGACGCTCTGCCTGCGACCCGAATTCACCATTCCGGTCTGCCTCGACCACATCGCCAGCCAGGCCGGCACGCCGCGCCGCTATTCCTATCTCGGCGAAGTGTTTCGCCAGCGCCGCGAGGGCGGCAACGAGTTCTTCCAGGCCGGCATAGAAGATCTCGGCGATCGCGATACCGCCGCCGCTGATGCGCGGTCGCTGGCCGACGCGCACGCGCTGCTTTCGCTGGTGCTGCCCAGCGTGCCGCTCGCCATCACGCTCGGCGACCAGACCTTGTTCGAGGCGGTGCTGGCCGCGCTCGGCCTGCCGCGCGGCTGGCGCATGCGCCTCGCCCGCGCCTTCGGTTCGGCGCCGATGCTGGAGGCGGCCCTTGCCGATCTCGCCAATCCGCCGCGCAACAGCCAGCTGTCGGGTCCGGTGGCCTTGCTGGTGCTCGACAGCGATACCGACGGCCTCGCCGCTTATATCGCCGCCGGCATGGAAGAGGCCGGGCTGTCGGCCTCCTCGGGCCGCGCCCCGGCCGAGATCGCGCGGCGGCTGATCGAGAAGGCGCAACTGCGCAGCGTGCGGCTGTCCGACGAGGCGTTCTCGGCGTTGAAGGGATTTCTCGAGATCGACGTCGCGCTCGGCGGAGCAACTGAGGCGCTGGAAAAATTCGCCGCCGATGCCGGCCTGTCCCTTGGCGCAGCGCTCGAAAATTTCGCCGCCCGCGCCGAGGCGATCGCGGCGCATGGCCTGCCGGTCGAACAGATCCGCTATGACGCCGCCTTCGGCCGTCCGCTCGATTACTATACCGGTCTCGTCTTCGAGATTGCTGCCCGGGGTGGCGACCGTCCGCTGGTGGGCGGCGGTCGTTACGACCGGCTGCTGACGCTGCTCGGCGCGAAGAAGCCTATCCCCGGCGTCGGCTTCTCGGTCTGGCTCGACCGCATCGAAGCATTACGGGAGCCCACGCGATGATCACGCTGGCGATCCCATCCAAGGGCCGTCTCAAGGAGCAGTCGCTTGAAGTCCTGGCCAAGGCCGGACTGGCGGTCACTCTGCCCGAGGACGACCGCAAATACCGCGCCCGGATCGAGGGCCTCGACAATGTCGAGGTGGCCTTCCTCTCCGCGTCCGAGATCGCAGGCGAGATCGGCCAGGGCGCGGTCGATCTCGGCATCACCGGCGAGGATCTGCTGCGCGAGAACCTCGCCGACTGGGAAGCACGCGCCGAGATCGTCGGCCGTCTCGGCTTCGGTCATGCCGATGTCGTCGTGGCGGTGCCGGATATCTGGCTCGACGTCGATACCATGGCCGATCTCGATGATGTCGCCGCCGATTTCCGCCAGCGTCATGGCCGGCGGCTCAGGATTGCCACCAAATACTGGCGGCTGACCCAGCAGTTCTTTTCGCTGAAGCACGGCATCCAGGTCTACCGCATCGTCGAAAGCCTCGGCGCCACCGAAGGCGCACCGGCGGCCGGCCTTGCCGACGTCATCGTCGACATCACCACCACCGGCTCGACGCTGCGCGCCAACCATCTCAAGGTGCTGGGCGATGGAATAATCCTGAAGTCGCAAGCCTGTCTCGTTGCTTCCAGGAAGGTCCGCGACGCGGCCGATGAGGCACAGTTGCGTGGCATCGCCACGAAGATGGCTGCGCTGGTCGCTTAACCCATACCTTCGGCGGGTTTCCACCGTCCCGGCAGGCTGATAGGCTGGCTCATCCCGGGAGGTGACGGCGATGGCGATCAAACTCGACGAGCTCATGAACGCCACCAATCTGCGCGGGCGCGGAACGCATGGCACCTTCATTGCTCCGATGGACGGCAGGGCGCATGTCTCGGGCGACCGTTCGACGCCGTTGCTCGACAAAACCATTCCGGAAATGTTCTCCGATACGGTGAGCAGATACGCCACGCTCGATGCCGCCGTCTTCGTCGGCCAAGACAAGCGCTTCACCTGGAGCGAGCTGTCGGATGCGGTCGACGCGCTGGCCGCCGGCTTCCTGGCGCTCGGGCTGGAGAAGGGCGATCGCGTCGGCATCTGGTCGCCCAACCGTTGGGAATGGCTGGTGACGCAGTTCGCCACCGCGCGCATCGGCCTGATCCTGGTCAACATCAACCCGGCCTATCGGCTCAGCGAGCTGGAATATGCGCTCAACAAGGTCGGTTGCAAGGCGCTGGTCACGGCGGTCAGCTTCAAGACCTCCGACTATCTCGGCATGATCGAGACGCTGGCGCCGGAGATCGCCAAAGCCGAGCCCGGCAAGCTCGAGGCAAAGAAGCTGCCGTCGCTGAAGATCGTCATCCGCATGGGCGAGGACAACTCGCCCGGCATGTTCAATTTCGGCGATGTGCTGGCAATGGCCGGACGCGACGAGCATGACAGCCTCGATCGCATCTCCGAAAGCCTGAAGCCCGGCGACGCCATCAACATTCAGTTCACCAGCGGAACGACGGGCGCGCCGAAGGGCGCGACCCTCACCCATTTGAACATCGTGAACAACGGCAGCTTCGTCACCTCGGCGATCGAGCTCACCGTCGATGACCGGCTCTGCATCCCTGTGCCGCTCTATCATTGTTTCGGCATGTCGATGGGCACGATGGGCTGCGTCACCAAGGGCGCCACGATGGTCTTCCCGGGCGAAGGTTTTGATGCGGGCGCGACGCTCAGGGCCGTCGCGCAGGAACGTTGCACCGGCCTTTATGGCGTGCCGACCATGTTCGTCGCCATGCTCGATCATGCCGATTTCTCTAGCTTCGACCTCTCCAGCCTGCGCACCGGCATCATGGCCGGCTCGCCATGCCCGATAGAGGTGATGAAGAAGGTGGTGTCGCTGATGCATATGGCGCAAGTGACCATTGCCTATGGCATGACCGAGACCAGTCCGGTTTCTTTCCAGAGCAGCGTCGACGACCCGCTGGAAAAACGCGTCTCCACGGTCGGCCGCATCCATCCGCATGTCGAGGTCAAGGCGATCGGCGCCGATGGCGCCACCGTCCCGGTCGGCGAGCCGGGCGAGCTCTGCACACGCGGCTATTCGGTGATGAAGGGCTATTGGGACGACGCGGAAAAGACCCGCGAGGCGATCGACGCGGACGGCTGGATGCACACCGGCGACCTCGCGACGATCGACGCGGAGGGCTATTGCAACATTGTCGGCCGGGTGAAGGACATGGTCATCCGCGGTGGCGAGAACGTCTATCCGCGCGAGGTCGAGGAATTCCTCTACCGCCACCCCAAGATCAAGGAAGTGCAGGTCTTCGGCATTCCCGACGACAAATATGGCGAGGAGATCTGCGCCTGGATCGTGCTGAAGCCCGGCCAGATCGCCACCGCTGAGGAGATCAAGGCCTTCTGCAGCGGCCAGATCGCGCATTACAAGGTGCCGCGCTACATCCGCTTCCGCACCGAGCTGCCGATGACAGTGACCGGCAAGCCGCAGAAATTCCTGATGCGCGAGGCAATGGTGGAGGAACTGGGGCTGGTGGCGCAGAAGACGGCGTGAAGCGGGATTGATCCGGAAATATTCAGCCTTTGCAAAACGCGCTCGAAGCGCAACTGCCGACCACGCGTTTGGATGGGATTATGGACAACGAGTTCCCAAATTTCGCGGCGCTGAAGGCCGCCAAAACTGAAAACGTGGACTATCGCATCGTCGTGCGGCGTGGCGCTCGAACCGGCAATGCGATCGTCCTCGCGCCGCACGGTGGGAAGATCGAGCCCCGCACCTCCCTGATTGCCGAGACGGTGGCAGGGAGCGATCTGGATCTGTATTGCTTTGAAGGACTGATGCCGCAAAACAATCGCGAGTTGCACATAACGTCAAATAACTTTGACGAGGAATCCGCGCTCGGCTTGGTGCGGGCGAAGTCGATTGTCGTTGCTATCCATGGTCGCCAGGATCGGGACGATCCCTCGACAATCTATATGGGCGGCAAGGATGCCGCGCTGATTACAGAGATAGTTCGGCGCCTCCAGGAAGCCGGCTTCAACACCAAAAGGGACAACCATATTTTTCCAGGCATCGGCGATTTGAACATCGTCAATCGTGGATTGACCGGCAAAGGAGCGCAGCTGGAGATACCCTTCTCCCTGCGCCAGCGCCTGGGGAACGAGCCGGAACTTTTGGGAAAATTCTGCACGGCGGTTCGCAAGGCGATTGACACCGTCGATGCCAGAAGCTGTTCGATCGTGTCCTAAAGCCGCCTCACCCAGACCGGCAAGGGGAGTACGCCACGCACGCGTGAAGTCCTAGCACGGTGCTTTGTGGATGGTCGTTGTCGGGGAGGGAAACGGCGTAGACCACGGCATCTCGACGTTTCGGTGCGCTGGAACAGCCGGCGCCGCAACTCCTCGCGCATCCTCGGCAGCAGCGGGTCGGCTTTCTGCAAAGAAGTCGAACGCCGGGTGATCGGTCCGTCCGCTTCGCAATGATGTCGGCTGGGGTGTTTCCCACAGGCTTTTCCGCTAAATTCGCGGAAACGCAGGGGCTTCAATGACTGGTTTCGCGCGGTCGGTGACTTCCTACACGATGCCATTGGCCGCCCTGGTGATGGCTGTCGCGGTCAGAGCCAGCGGCCTTTCGGTGGACGAAGGTTCGCTGAACATCAGGATTGTCGTTGGAGCGCTTTCGAGTGCGATCATGTTCATCACCATTTTCGTGGTGCTCGACCACGCCGAGGCAGTGGCCCGGCGCGTGGGGGAGCCGTACGGGACGTTGGTGCTGACCTTTGCCGTGACGGCAATCGAAGTGTCGATCATCGTTTCCATGATGCTGCATGGAGAGAACAACCCGACATTGGCGCGCGAGTCCGTCTTCTCGACGGTGATAATTATCTCTACCGGCGTCGTCGGTACGTGTCTCACGCTTGGCGGCTGGCGTCATCGCAAGCAGGCAATCGTTCGGCAAGGGACCAGCGCGTATCTCGCGGTTCTGATCGCGCTGACTGTCATGACGCTCGTCCTGCCGACCTACACCCAGACGACGGATCCAGGCACGTTTTCGGCAGGCCAGCTTGGTTTTGTGAGCGTCCTTTCGGTGCTGCTCTATGCAAGCTTCGTGTTCGCCCAGACCGTTCGGCACCGGGACGACTTCGTCCAGGAACAGGCGCACGAGGTTTCGATGCGAACTGCCCTTCACGAAAACCTTTCTGTCGGCGTTCTGCTGCTGGTGAGCGGGCTGATCGGCATCGTCATGCTGGCCGAGCAGGTCGCCGCCGGTGTCGAGGATACGCTCGTTGCCTACCAGGTGACCCAGGCCGACAGTATCGTGGGAGCGATGATCGCCGGGCTGGTTTTGATGCCGGAGGCCATTTCGGCGGTTCGCGCCTCGCTCAACAATGAGCTGCAGCGCGGCCTCAACGTTGCGATGGGTTCGGCCTGCGCCACCATCGGTCTGACGATACCGGCGGTCGCGGCCGCCAGCCTGCTGACGGGCCGAGGGTTGACGCTTGGGCTTCCGGCGGCTGATGCGGTACTTTTGGCCCTGGCGCTGTTCATTTGCAGCGTAAGCTTCAGCACCGAAAGAACGACATTCCTGACGGGAATGGTTCATATTGTGGTGTTCTTTACCTACGTATTTCTCATATTTGTGCCGTGAAGGGTGGCAATCGAACGAGGAATAGAGAACACGAGGTTGGGAACCGCACTATCGCATTTCAGAAGCGGGCAGCATTAGCTCCGGTAAGCAGCAGAAGCTTCCGATACAAGGCGTCGGCTGAGGGAAAGTTCAGAATCCAGGGTCAGCTCGCCAGCACCGCCTGATCCAATCCCCGTATGTTCTTTGCCAGTTCCACGCATTCGTCCTGGCGCACCTTGTTGCGCCGCCATGCGAGGCAGATCATGCGCTGCGGCATCGGCTCCTGGAACGGCACGATCTTGAGGTCCGGCATGACGCCGGCGGCGTTTGCCGCCATTTCCGGAACCAGCGTCACGCCCAGCCCATGCGCCACCATCTGCAAGAGTGTGGTGAGACTGGTGGCGCCATAGCTTGCCATCGCCACCGGCCGAACATTGCCGCAGACGGCCAGAGCCTGTTCGCGCAGGCAATGGCCTTCCTCGAGCAGCATCAGCCGTTCCAGCGCCGGGCTTTCCGGCGGCACGGGCGGCGAGGCGAAGGCAGGATCGCCGGCGGGCACCGCAAGGAAGAAGCGGTCCGGGAAGAGCTCTTCCGTGACGAGCCCCGGATTGTCGAGCGGCAGCGCGGCGATGAAAGCGTCGAGCTTGCCCGAGACATTGTCCTCGACCAACGATGCCGTCAGCGCCTCGCGCAGTTCGAGCTGCAGGCCCGGGAAATGCTTCTTCAATTCCGGCAGGACCCGCGGCAGGAGATAGGGCGCTACGGTCGGGATGATGCCCAGCCGGAAGCGGCCTTCCATCGCGGGGCGACCGCGCCGGGCGGTCGTCTCGACGTCACGTATATCGGCAAGAATGCGCTCGATGCGCGGCTGCAGCACAAGCGCTTCGTCCGTCATCCGCACCGTCTTGCCGCCGCGCTCGAACAGAAGACAGTTCAGCCGCTCTTCCATTTCGGCGATCTGGGCGGAGAGCGCCGGCTGGCTGACGCCGGCAAGCTTCGCGGCGCGGCCGAAATGCAGCGTCTGCGCCAGCGCGTCGAAATAAAGCATCTGTCGCACGGTGAGGCCGATCATAAGGAAAGCTTATCAAAACGAACAGGAAAGGCAATTTGTCTTTATCGCCCAGCCGGCCTAGGCTGGAATCGTTCCAGATTGGCGCGGCCGCTGGCCGGCCCCGAAATCTGCGCAGAATCAATCTCGGAAAAATCAAAACCTGGAGAGTAAGATGGACGCGAAAACCGACGACAACAGCGCTGGCAAATGCCCCGTGGCGCATGGATCCGCCGGCAGGACCAATCGGGATTGGTGGCCGAATCTGCTCGACCTCGGCGTTCTTCATCAGCAGTCGAACCTCTCGGACCCGATGGGCGAGGATTTCGACTATGCCACGGAATTCCGAAGCCTCGATCTCGATGCCGTGATCAAGGACCTGCACCATGTGATGACCGACTCGCAGGACTGGTGGCCGGCCGATTTCGGCCATTACGGACCGCTCTTCATCCGCATGGCCTGGCACAGTGCCGGCACCTATCGCATCGGCGACGGGCGTGGCGGCGCCGGTGCCGGCCAGCAGCGGTTCGCGCCACTGAACAGCTGGCCGGACAATGCCAATCTCGACAAGGCGCGCCGGCTGCTGTGGCCGGTCAAGCAGAAATACGGCCGCAAGATCTCCTGGGCCGACCTGATGATCCTGGCCGGCAACGTCGCGCTGGAATCGATGGGCTTCAAGACCTTCGGCTTCGCCGGCGGCCGTGCCGACGTGTGGGAGCCGGAGCAGGACGTGGATTGGGGCTCCGAAACGAAGTGGCTGGACGATCAGCGCTATTCCGGCGACCGTGAACTGCAGGGCCATCTCGGCGCCGTTCAGATGGGCCTGATCTACGTGAACCCGGAAGGCCCGAACGGCAAGCCGGATCCAGTCGCCGCGGCCCGCGACATCCGCGAGACCTTCCGCCGTATGGCCATGAACGACGAAGAGACCGTGGCGCTGATCGCCGGCGGCCACACCTTCGGCAAGACCCATGGCGCCGGCGATGCCTCGCTGGTGGGCGTGGAGCCGGAAGGTGCCGGCATCGAAGCGCAGGGCCTCGGCTGGTCGAGCAAACATGCCACCGGCATTGCCGGCGACACCATCACCTCGGGCCTGGAAGTCACCTGGACCACGACGCCGACCAGATGGAGCAACAATTTCTTCGATAACCTGCTCAACTTCGAATGGGAGCTGACGAAGAGCCCGGCTGGAGCCAATCAGTGGACGCCGAAGGGCGGCGCCGGCGCCGGCACGGTTCCGGACGCGCATAATCCCTCCAGGCGTCATGCTCCGGCCATGCTCACCACCGATCTCGCGCTGCGCTTCGATCCTGCCTATGAGAAGATCTCGCGTCGCTTCCACCAGAACCCGGACCAGTTCGCCGACGCTTTCGCCCGCGCCTGGTTCAAGCTCACCCATCGCGACATGGGTCCGGTGGTTCGTTATCTTGGCCCGCTCGTGCCGAAGGAAGAGCTGATCTGGCAGGATCCGATCCCGGCGATCGATCACGAACTGGTCAGCGAAGAGGATATCGCCGCGCTGAAGACGAAGATCCTGGCCTCCGGCCTTACGGTTCCTGAACTGGTCTCAACCGCCTGGGCCTCGGCCTCGACCTTCCGCGGCTCGGACAAGCGGGGCGGAGCCAATGGCGGCCGCATCCGACTCAGCCCGCAGAAGGACTGGGAAGTCAACCAGCCCGCCCAGCTTTCGAAGGTGCTGGCAAAGCTCGAAGCCATCCAGCAGGAGTTCAACACGGCGCAGGCGGGCGAGAAGAAGATCTCGCTCGCCGACCTGATCGTGCTCGGCGGCGCCGCCGCGATCGAGAAGGCCGCGAAGGACGGCGGCAATGAGGTGAACGTGCCCTTTACGCCAGGCCGCATGGACGCTTCGCAGGAGCAGACCGATGTCGAATCCTTCGCGGCACTCGAGCCGAGGGCCGACGGCTTCCGCAACTACGTCCGCGGCAGGCTGCCCATGTCGGTCGAAGCGATGCTGGTCGACCGCGCGCAGCTCCTCACGCTGACGGCGCCGGAAATGACGGTGCTGGTCGGCGGCCTGCGCGTGCTCGGCGCCAATCATGGCGGCTCAAAGCACGGCGTGTTCACCGACAGGCCGGGCACGCTGACCAACGACTTCTTCATCAACCTGCTCAGCATGGCGACCATCTGGGATCCGGCGGCCGGCTCTGAGCCAGACGCGGATGAGGTCTATGAGGCGCGCGACCGCAAGACCAAGCAAGTCAAGTGGACCGGCACCCGCGCCGACCTGATCTTCGGCTCGCACTCGCAATTGCGTGCGCTGGCCGAGGTTTACGGCTCGGCGGATGCCAAGCAGAAGTTCGTCAAGGACTTCGTGAAGGCGTGGACGAAGGTGATGAATCTCGACCGCTTCGAACTGGTCGCGAAGTAAAGCATGTCTCCCGAGAGTGGGAGCCGCTTTTCGGCACAAAGGCAACTAAAGCGCACGGAGCGAAACTGAAAGATCGCGATGCGCTTTAGGTCTCATCCTCCCAAAGAGAAGGCGCGGGTTCATGCCCGCGCCTTTTGCATTACGTATCAGTCTTTTTCGAAGATACCAGTCTTGGCGACGATGCCGGCGATCGCCCCGCCGATCAGTGGCGCGACGATGAACAGCCAGAGCTGGCCGAGCGCCGCGCCGCCCGAAAACAGCGCCGGGCCAATCGAGCGCGCCGGATTGACCGAAGTGCCCGTCACCGGGACCATGGCAAAGTGGAGCCCTGCCAGCGTTAGGCCTATCACCAGGCCGGCAAAGGCCGTCATGTTCTTGGCGTTGGTGACGCCGAGAATGACGGTGACGAAGGTGAAGGTGCCGATCAGCTCCCACAGGAAGGCCGAGTTCATGCCCCATTTCGCCTCGTCCCAGCCATTTGCGCCGAAGCCCCCGGTGTGGCCGCCGGCCTGACCGGTGACGATGATCCACAGCGCCAGCGAAGCGATGATGGCGCCGATGATCTGCGCGATCCAGTAAGGCACGACTTCCCTCGCCGGCATCCGCCCCGCAAGGAACACGCCGAGCGTCACCGCCGGATTGAGATGCGCGCCCGAGATCGGGCCGATCGCATAGGCCGCGGCGATCAGGCCGATGCCGAACGCCAGGCCGATCCCTTCCTGTCCGAGCGGCAGCGCGCCGCCGAAGCCGCCCGTGACCACGGAGGCCGTGCCTATGAACACCAACAGAAACGTGCCTAGAACTTCTGCCAGATAAGTCTTCATTGCCCTCTCCTCATAGGGATCCGCCAAAACGCGTTTTCCGCGTCGCGAATCACAGGCGAAAGAGTATTCCTGCCGGCAAAACTTGGAAAGCTGAGTGTTAAGCCAGCGGTCTTGCTTTGCATCCGCCAGTCAAGACATTAGAGAAGTTTCATGTGCGAGGCGTTTTTCTTGTTCTCCGCTGACCGCCGACTGCCGCGAAAGAACCTTCCGCCTGTTGCATGGACGATGGCATGGGACAGGTCGTTTTGGCTTCACCGCAAGAGAAGTGTTTCAATCGGAGCCGGAAAGGCTCTAAGAGCAGGGCTGGAAGCAACGATAGACGGAAGCAGGAATGAGACTGGGCGGAAGGCTGGCGGCGGCCATCGAAGTGCTTGAAGACATCGGCCGGCGGCATCGGCCAGTGGCCGACGCCTTGCGCGACTGGGGCTTGTCGCACCGCTTTGCCGGTGGCGGCGACCGCGCGGCGATCGGCAACATCGTCTACGACGCGCTGCGCCGCAAGCGCTCGGCCGGCTGGCTCTTCGGCGAGGAGACGCCGCGCGCCATCGGCTTCGGCGCGTTGCTGCTGGAATGGGGCCAGACGGCGCGGTCGCTGAATGACGCTCTCGACGGCGACAAATTCGCGCCGCCGCTGCTCAGCGCCGCCGAACTGAAAGCGGCAGCCTCCGGCAGGCTCGCCGATGCGCCGGATGCCGTGCGGGCCGATGTTCCGGACTGGTGCGCGCCGCTCTTCGAACACGCCTTTGGCGATGCCTGGGTCGAAGAGGGCGCGGCTCTCGCGATGCGCCCGCCGCTGGATCTCAGGGTCAATGCGCTGCAGGCAGACCGCGGTAAGGTGCTGACGGAACTCCAGGGCACCGGTGCAGCAGCTGCCGCAATCGCGCCGCACGGCATTCGCATCCCGCCGATCAATGGCGACGGCAGGCATCCGAACGTCCAGGCCGAGCCCGCCTTCCAGAAAGGCTGGTTCGAGGTGCAGGACGAGGGCTCGCAGCTTGCAGCAGCGCTCGCCGGCGCCGAGCCAGGCATGCAGGTGCTCGACTATTGCGCGGGCGCCGGGGGCAAGACGCTGGCGCTTTCGGCAGAGATGGACAATCGCGGCCAGGTCTTCGCCCATGATGCGGAAAAGGTGCGGCTGGCGCCGATCTTCGAGCGCATCCGCCGCGCGCACAGCCGCAACATCCAGGTCGTCAGCAAGCCCGCGGAACTCGCGCCGCTCACCGGTCATATGGACCTCGTGCTGATCGATGCGCCCTGCACCGGCAGCGGCACCTGGCGGCGGCGCCCGGACGCCAAGTGGCGGCTGACGGACAGACAGCTCGATGCCCGCAAAGGTGAGCAGCAGGCGATCCTCGACATGGCGCAGGCTTTCGTGAAGCCCGGCGGGCTGCTCGTCTACATCACCTGCTCGGTGTTCGATGCCGAAAACGGCGAGCAGGTCGCAGCCTTCCGCGAGCGCCACGGCGACTTCGCGCCGGTCGACCACCGCCAGCTCTGGGACGGCCGTTTCCCCGGCCACAAGAGCGCTGCGCGTATTGGCGAAGCCGGTGGCATCTCGCTGTCGCCGGCGCTCAGTGGCACTGACGGGTTCTATTTCCACGCCCTGCGCAGGGCCGCATGAGGGCAGCCGGCATTTGCTGCGCTGCAACATAAGAGATTGCCTGTCCTGCCTGCCTCTGCAATAAGCTTCGCCAGCAAAAATGAGGCGAAGGCCATGGCAGCCAAGATCGTACCCGCTCCCGACTATGAGGATCGCGTCAGGACTTCCTTTGCCCGCCAGAAGGCCATGGCCACCATCGGCGCGGAGCTGACGCTGGTCACGCCCGGCATCATCGAGATCGAGATGCCCTATGCCCCTTCGCTCACCCAGCAGCACGGCTTCCTGCATGCCGGCGTCATCTCGACCGCGCTGGACTCGGCCTGCGGCTATGCCGCCTTCTCGTTGATGCCGCAGAATTCCAGCGTGCTGACCATCGAATTCAAGGTCAACCTGCTCGCACCGGGGAAGGGCGAGCGCTTCCTGTTCCGCGGCTCGGTGACCAAGCCAGGCCGCACCATCATTGTTGCCGACGGCCAGGCCTATGCTTTCGCCGCCGATGGCGAGGCCAAGCTGATCGCCACCATGACCGGCACAATGATGACGGTGGTTGGCCGCGACGGCATCGAGGGGTGATCCATGGCGAGCGTTGCGCGGTTAGGGGAAAAATCCGTCCTCTTCGTCATGGCGGCCGAGGCCGAATACGGTCCGCATCTCAAAAAGCGGTTCACGCCGCTGATGACCGGCGTCGGCCCGGTCGAGGCCGCCGTGCGCCTCGGCGCCGAGCTCGCCACGTTGAAGGCCGAGAATGCGCTGCCGGATCTCGTCGTGTCGCTAGGCTCCGCGGGAAGCCGAACGCTCGAACAGACCGAAATCTACCAGGCCGTGTCGGTGAGTTACCGCGACATCGACGCTTCGCCGCTCGGCTTCGCGAAGGGCGCGACGCCGTTCCTCGACCTGCCCGTGACGGTGCCGCTGCCCTTCGTCATTCCCGGCATCAGGACCGCGACGCTGTCGACCGGAGGCGCCATCGTCACCGGCGCCGCCTATGACGCGATCGACGCCGACATGGTCGACATGGAGACCTTCGCCTGCCTGCGCGCCTGCCAGCTGTTCGGCGTGCCGCTGATCGGCCTGCGCGGTATTTCCGACGGCGCGGCCGATCTCAGACATGTCGGCGACTGGACCGAGTATCTGCACGTCATCGACGAGAAGCTGGCGGCGGCGATAGGTCTGCTCGAGCAGGCGATTGCGTCCGGCGCGGTCGGCCTTACTTAAATGCATGTCGCCCAAAAGTGCGCAGCGGTTTTGGGAGAACGACATGTATCAAGATAAAACTTGAAGCTGGTCGCCTGGGCCCGTTCGACGCGACGCGCTTTAGCGCTCTGGCAAGGACCGAACGCCGCAGCGCGCCACCATTGCGCCGAATCGGTTCTTTCTTTAAAGGCTCGCCATGACGACACATCCCGACACCGTTCTCATCATCGACTTCGGCAGCCAGGTCACGCAGCTGATCGCGCGGCGCGTGCGCGAGGCCGGGGTCTATTGCGAGATCGTTCCGTTCCAGTCAGCCGCAGAGGGCTTCCGCCGCATCCGGCCGAAGGCCGTCATTCTATCGGGCAGCCCGCACTCGACCGTCGACATCGGCTCGCCCCGCGCGCCCGACGAGGTCTTTTCGTCCGGCATTCCGGTGCTCGGCATCTGCTATGGCGAGCAGACGATGTGCGCTCAGCTCGGCGGCAAGGTCGAGGCCGGCCATCACCGCGAGTTCGGCCGGGCCTTCCTGGAGATCGAGGACGACTGCGCGCTGTTCGAGGGTGTCTGGGCCAGGGGCACGCGTCATCAGGTCTGGATGAGCCACGGCGACCGCGTCACCGCCATTCCGGAAGGATTCAAGATCGTCGGCACCTCCACCGGCGCGCCCTTCGCAGCGATTGCCGACGAGGCACGGAAGTTTTACGCGGTGCAGTTCCATCCCGAGGTCGTCCATACCCCGGACGGCGCGAAGCTGCTGAGCAACTTTGTCCACCATATCGCCGGCCTCAGCACGGGCTGGACCATGGCTGCCTATCGCGAGCAGGCGGTCGAGGCGATCCGCAAGCAGGTCGGCAAGGGCAAGGTGATCTGCGCGCTATCAGGCGGCGTCGATTCCTCGGTCGCTGCGCTCCTGATCCACGAGGCGGTCGGCGATCAGTTGACCTGCATCCTCGTCGACCACGGCCTGATGCGGAAGGACGAGGCGAAAAGCGTGGTGGAGATGTTCCGCCAGCATTACAACCTGCCGCTGATCCTGGTCGACGCTTCCGACCGCTTCATTTCGGCGCTGGAAGGCGAGAGCGATCCGGAAAAGAAGCGCAAGACCATCGGCCGCCTGTTCATCGAGGTGTTCGAGGAAGAGGCCAAGAAACTTGGCGGCGCCGACTTCCTGGCGCAGGGCACGCTCTATCCCGACGTCATCGAAAGCGTCTCCTTCTCCGGCGGCCCGTCGGTGACGATCAAGTCGCATCACAATGTCGGCGGCCTGCCCGAGCGCATGAACATGAAGCTGGTCGAGCCGCTGCGCGAGTTGTTCAAGGACGAGGTGAGGGCGCTGGGCCGAGAGCTCGGCCTGCCCGAAAGCTTCATCGGCCGCCATCCGTTCCCGGGTCCTGGCCTTGCCATACGCTGCCCGGGCGGCATCACCCGCGAGAAGCTGGAGATCCTGCGCGAGGCCGACGCCATCTACCTCGACGAGATCCGCAAGGCAGGCCTCTACGATGCCATCTGGCAGGCCTTCGCCGTGCTCTTGCCGGTGCAGACCGTCGGCGTAATGGGCGACGGCCGCACCTACGAATTCGTCTGCGCGCTGCGCGCTGTCACATCGGTCGACGGCATGACGGCCGATTTCTACCACTACGACATGAACTTCCTGGGCGCCGCCGCCACCCGCATCATCAACGAGGTGAAAGGCATCAATCGCGTCGTTTACGACGTTACGTCGAAGCCCCCGGGCACCATCGAGTGGGAATAAAGGTGCATCATTAGCTAGCTTTCGGTAAGTATCGATCAGAGTTGTATAAGCCTCTGAAATAAGTGTGTTTTCCTTACTGCATCTATCGCCATCTATCGCCTGGAAGCGGAATCATTTGGCGGTAAATTTGACGGCATGCGTTTCAGCGTTCTCTTTCCTGCCATGCAATACCGTCGTCCCGCCGATTGCAAGCGCACTCACTTCTTGCCCATCAAAGCATTGAAATACAATGATCGTTCCTAACAGTTGACGGTAAAATTAATGACGGTAAAATTGGCGGCCGAGAAACCCAAGTTGTGATCCGATCCTCTGTCATTATGTTAACAGATATTGCCCTTAAGCGGCTGAAACCGAAAGACAAAATGTACAAAGTTGCCGACCGTGACGGTATGTACGCTGCGGTGTCTCCGACTGGGCAGATTGCGTTTCGGTACGACTACCGGACCAATGGTCGGAGAGAGACTGTGACGCTGGGCCGATATGGGAACGGAGGTCTCACGCTGGCAGAGGCACGCGACCGCTGCCTTGCCGCGCGAAAAATGGTGGCAGCCGGAAAGTCGCCGGCGCAAGAAAAGCAGCGCGAGAAGCGTCGCCTGTCAGGCACGGCGAGCTTCGGGGATCAAGGCAAGCGCTGGTTAAAGGAAGCGAAGATGGCGGATAGCACCCGCTCGATGCGCAAGGCTATTTTCGATCGCGACATTTTGCCGATTTGGGAAAAAGACTCCTAACCGAAATAACACCTGACGACTTGCGGGCGCTCTGCGCAAAGGTGAGGGATCGTGGTGCGCCGGCAACCGCCGTCCATATCCGCGATGTCGTGAAGCAGATCTATAGCTACGCCATTCTGCACGGCGAGAAGATCGCCAACCCTGCGGACGAGGTGGGACCAGCCTCAATTGCCACGTTCGAGGCGAAAGACCGCGCTCTGTCGCCTGCAGAAATCCGGATAATGCTGAAAGAGTTGGAAAACGTGCCGACGCTGCCGACGATTCGGGTCGGCCTAAAGTTCATCCTGCTCACGATGGTCCGAAAGAGTGAACTACTCGAGGCGACTTGGGACGAGGTCGATTTCGAGAACGCCGTCTGGAGCATCCCAAAAGAGCGAATGAAGCGGAAGAAGCCGCATAACGTCTACCTGTCACAGCAATCCCTCGATATCATGATCGCGCTCAAGACTTGTGCGGCGAACTCCCGATATGTGCTGCCGTCCCGCTACGATGCCGATGAGCCCATGTCGCGCGCGACGTTCAATCGGGTAACCGCGGCGATTGTCGAGCGGGCAAAGCAGCAAGACTTTCCGCTCGCGCCTTTCACAGTGCACGACCTTCGGCGCACCGGCTCAACACTCCTGAACGAGATCGGATTTAATCGCGACTGGATTGAGAAATGCCTTGCCCACGACGACAGGCGGTCCTCTCGAGGTGTCTACAACAGAGCTGAATATGAGCCGCAGCGTCGTCATATGCTGCAGGAATGGGCGGACATGGTCGATGCGTGGGCGGCAGGCAAAAAGCACACGCCCAGACTCCAGCCGCCTGCAGAGGCAGCGGTTATCCTTGATCCGATTTGACGGGTCTTGCCTTTCGTAGTCTTACGTCAGGCGCAGGCTTGGTCTTGATTTTTCCGACAGATGACGCATTCCGCCGCTCCTCGATCCACGCTTCGACTTCTGCCAAGTCCCAAACAACACAGCGGGCGGTGAGATTGAAGCGTCGTGGGAACTCGCCACGCTGTTCCATCTCATAGACGGTCGTATCAGACAGGGGAACGATTTCTCGCAGCTGCGACCGGCGAACAGTTCGCACTACTCGACGCGACGCGATGTGTGGTAGAACCAGAAGTGGATCCGGCTGCCCAATTTCGATGCCCTTGAATTTATCGACCTCGGAAGACTGCTGCCGTTTGACCATTTGCGTGACCGGGATGGATTGCCTTACTGGCCAACAATCGCGCAACTTTTCGAGGTTTCGTACAGCCCTCAATTGCGACCACGTATCCTCGCCTACTGACGTGAAGACTCAAGGGCATTTCACTGCGGATTATGTCAGGACCGCACCACCAATGGGATCCATCGAGCAGGCGCTGCATAAGGTCCGACAGGCGATCCTTGCTGCAGGCTTCTCGATGCTCGAATATCTCAAGCTGCGCGCTGACAATGACCTTGCGCCAATTGACGCGTTAATCGGCCGGCGCGGCTAGATCGCGGCGGAGGCGAAGCGCCGCGAGATCACGCTCACAGCCGAGGACGCGAAGCGCCGCCGGCTTCGCAGTTACGCCGTCGCCGATCTCACCAATCATGAGAGATTGCCGACATGGA
This sequence comes from Mesorhizobium sp. M1A.F.Ca.IN.022.06.1.1, assembly GCF_003952605.1. Lineage (NCBI taxonomy): Bacteria > Pseudomonadati > Pseudomonadota > Alphaproteobacteria > Hyphomicrobiales > Phyllobacteriaceae > Mesorhizobium > Mesorhizobium sp. M1A.F.Ca.IN.022.06.1.1. The sequence continues at coordinate 4,924,554 of NZ_CP034455.1, forward strand.
CAGCGAGACTTGGTCTTTGGTTAAACGGCAGCAGGCTCGGCGGTCGCAACGGCTACCTTGTCAAATACTGTGATGAGAAACGTTGCATCGCCAACATCTTCATCGAAGATGTGCTCGCATATTTCGAATTCCTGCGTGCCTTAGCGTGGCTGATCACGGAGGACGGCAGAACAGCCGATGCCGACCGACAAAAGGTGAAAGGCAATGAAGGCGAGCATAGTTCCTGCTCCGCTTGGTTGTTTGCGGAACCGGACCGAGTGTTGGAAAATGAAAGTTGGGGACAGTGCTCTCCGGCAGTTGATTGCAGACGCATCACAATGCGTATTACTCCGACTCAACCGCGCGGGGAAAACCAATGGCGAAGAAACCCAATGAGACTACGAGCAAGAAAGTTGCTTCGACGGCATCCAAGTTGCTTCGTTCTAACAGCTCCTCAAAGGCAGTCAAATCGGTCGCGGGATCCGCTCTTACGCAAAGGGTGAAAAAAAGAAATAGCGCCGGTTTGACAGACATGAAGCAGTTTTGGCCTCATTCAGAAGAGCGCCAAGGAGTTTGGTTTCCGGCGAACTGGTTGTGTCCGAAAAGGTGGACTGCACGTTGGCGTCGACGCCATCCACAAACTGGAGAGCGCAGAGATTGGCGTTTTGGTTTGCCTTGATCCACCAACGGCACCGATGCTGAGAGAGGCTGCATCCGAGGGTGAGGTCGGCCCGCGCTCAAAGCAAGTTCCTAAAGTCCAGATTTAGAAGACGCCCGTCGAACGCCTGGGGATGATAGATCTTCCGGAAGTAGGAAGACAGCCGGCTGTTTCGCCACAAAAGCTTGGCCGCAAGCGGGTTGAGGGTCAAACGGAAATGATGTTTCCAATGTCTTCAAACAGCAGAATGTCGAAGGGCCAAAACGCAAGGGAAATGGGCCCATCCGGACGGTCGACATCGAAGTGACCCGCGGACCATAGCCGAAAACAAAATAGCCTTTAAGGGCCCGCTCGACTGAATCCAGGAGCGGGCTTTTCTAATTCAGGGCGGGGTTCGAACCCACGAGACCGATGAAGGTCCACCTCCTTATCAGGGATGCGCAATCGACCGCTCTGCCACCTATCCACAACGTTGGTTCGATTGATCGATCTTCAAGCCCCGAGACATTCTCGGTGCGAATACGGCGGACTTTTGCCGCAAGCACGGCATTTCGGCAGCGACCTTCTATAAGTTCAAGGCGAAGTTTGGCGGGATGGAATTGTCCGACGCCCGTCCCCTGACGGCGCTGGAGGACGAGAACGCGCGGCTCAAGAAGCTGCCGGCGGAGCGGATGCTCGACAATGGATCTTGAAGGATGCTGCCGCAAAAATGTATGGTCCGCCCCGTCCGGGCAAGGTGTCGCGAGATCGCGAATGACCTATGGAAGGGCCGATACCCTCGAAGAGCGGCTTGGGTTGAAGCCGCTGGTTGGCCAGCGCATTGCGCCGATCATCATCTTCGCCGCCAGCATCGAACATCACCTGGAGCGGCGTTGTGGAAGCTCAAGGGCGTCAATCCAAAGGGCATTCGACCCGAGACCGACGCGAAGATGATCTCTGATTTGATCGGGATGCTTGAAACATTCGCGTCAACCGCTGCCAGCGGGAGACGAGCGCACCCTTCTTCAGACATGGTCCAATGCGGCCAGTCTTGCATTTGCGATCAGGAATGACATCGCTCATGGCGTGCCACCAACTTGGGCGAGAACGCGCAAGAGACCGTCCAGCGACTATTGGGCCGACGATCACTCTCTCGATCTCGTTCGTCACGCCTTCGCGGTTCTACTGCGCGTCACTGTTGGCGTTTCGACAGAGAAGATGCCGTTGATCGAGCTTGCGAACCCATCTTTGCTACGTGCCCTCCGCCGCGAATTATTCTGAGCGAGATGGCCTGCAAAGACTATAATCCGACCTTCAGAAATACTAAATCGGCAGCGATGGCTTCCTATTTCCCCGCGAGCGCTACACTGGTCACTTCAAGAATGGCGGCACCGTACCGCGGGCGCGCAGGCCAGGATGTCCAGTTCGACGTCACGGAAGGCCAATCGAAGACACGATCGAGGCATTCAACAATCTTGGATTTAACGATCGCACGATGACGATCAATCGTACGGCTACTCGGGCTATATCGCTCGAACTTGGACCGATTGCCCTTGGCCGCTTCCAGGTCGCATTGGTTTCGAGGTTGTGCCGGCATTCAACGAAGCTTTCTACGGCGCGCTCCACGTCGATCATATCGATCACAGCTGGAATGAGAATGACGGCCTCGCTTTTCGCATTCAAAATACACTTGGCCTTGCCGGCTTAGTGGTCGGCGGCAAAGTAGAGTTCTGCAAGATAAGCGGCACCATTCCAATCGGCGGCGCGCTGGTTACCTTGGGCGCGAAGTCGGCGACGGGGTCGACATCGCTTGATACGCCCAATGGCGACAGCACAACCTACCATGTGCGGCTCACGCAGCCGATCTACATGCTCGCCCATGTCGTCACGCCGGTGTTTTCAGGTACGGTCCCCCTGTGGTTCAAGTTGGAACTGACCAAGGGCAAGATCCCTACAACGCTGGGACAGAAGGGGTCGATCCAGATCACACCGACAGGACAGCGCCGTGACTACGTCCTTGTCGTTAGGCTCGATCAGGCCGCCTTTCTCCCGCAAGGGCTGACCGCGTCGGGCAAAGTCGACGTTAATTGGCAGGCACCGACCACGCTGCCGCCGACCGCGGCCGGCATCACGATGCCGCACCAGTAGCGAATTTCTCGCTGTAGCCGGGTTTGAGCGCAGCAAGCGATCTATTCGTCGCACTGCAATCGGCCTATGGCGAACTGAGTGCGAGGCCCTTTTGGAGGGCTTTTCCGTGTTGGCCGAAACGGTAGCTTTGGGTCAGGTCACGACTATGCCTAGCGGGGTGCCTCAACGTTCGTTTCCGACTATTTGTGCCTTAAAACTGCCAACCTGCAACGGCCCAACGCCGCCTGGCAGCTTTTGCGCCTCGTGTCGGCCATAGAGGCGAACTTTACCTCTGCCCGGAAGCAGACATTTCGGTTGACAACGCGCGCCGTCGCGGTCGCGCCATGAACAGGCATGGAATGTGGGTTCAACTGAAATGGATAGCTGGAGACTAGTATTGGCAAAAGTGCTTGCATCGCGGTGCGAACTGACGCTCTCTATTAGCTTAAGGTAAGATCAATTAGCTAAACCTAGTGCCATGGGCGATACTGACATCAACGCCGCTTTCGCGGGGGTGGACATAGCGCGATTTGCCCCGAGGGGGCATGAGCGTTTTGATGGTCCTATTCGAACGTTCTCAGACGCAGATGGGACAACTCTCTCAGCAATATCGGATCGAACGTTTCTTAGGTGGATAATCAGAGAACTCGGCGATCTGAGGGGGAAGCGCATATACGAAATTGGAACAGGAACTGGTTATCTGGTGTCAGTACTCTCCTTGCTAGCCGGCAGGGAAGGAGACGTCCCACTGATATTTGGTTGCGAGATTATTCCCGACCTCTTCGATCAATCACAGCGCGCCCTCATCGGCACTTCTGGTGTGCGCGTGCAATTAGGTGATTGGGTCGATCGACTACCCGAGCTGGGTCTCTTCGACGTCATAATAGCCACTTCTGCGTTTCGTGGCATCCCGCGACTGCTTCGCGAGGCGTTGCGGGTGCCGGGAGGCATGCTCGCTATGCCTGTAGCGATTCCGGGTGGCGGGGACTGCTTTACGATCTTCCTAGCAACCGAGAAAGGACTACTCACGGTCGGCGCTAGGATGTCCGTGTCCGTCCCTACAACCGGTTCCATTGCAGATGAGGACACATGGTACATCCCGCTTGAAAAGCTTATTGATCCGCGACCGAAGTCCTTCTTGCATATTGAAAAGGGCCGAGGCTTTGGTCACCCTGTTTTGGATTCTTTGGCATTCCGGAGCTACCTTTTTGGCGCTGAACCGAATTTCCGCGCTGTGAACCTAGGCGTCGAGCGTACATTCGACCTCACACACTACTCTTTCGGTCTCATCGATAGCGAGCGCCGCTCGGGCGCGCTTTATCACGGCCGCGACATAGTCGTGTTCGGTGATCTGGGCCTCGAATTTGCCGGCACCTTGGCAGCCCATCGGGAACGATGGCAAGCAAATGGGCAGTCGGATCTTAGCCGAGTGCACTATCATATCCCTTGGACCGCGTTCGATGCTGACCAGTTGCCAAGCGGATATGTTGCTGCCCTTGGAGGCTGAGGATGTTGCAGACGGCTCCTCCAGACTTGTCATACGTTTGTCCCGATGTGAGATTTCGGGAAATAGGTTGCATCCCCATCATCGGAATGAAGTGCGCAGCAGAGCTGATGGAAACTCCCTGGGTGTCGCGAGACGTTTCCGCTCTGGATGAACTTGCTGCCCTCCTCACACCCCAGCGTATCGCGGCACGGCATGGGACGCGCTTGGTCACGCTCGAGCATAAGGAACGATGGCGGAACCTCCGGGCGCAACAGAGATTGGGCGATTATCTCGCTGGTCTCGACACAACTGAATTTTATCTCAGGCAGAGTGACGCGTCCTTCGTCGACATCGCGCATCGATTGCCTGTTTCACCTCGATCACGCGAGCCGGCATACTTCGACAACATATGGATCGGTCCGCCAGGAACGGTGCAAACCTTTCATCAAGATAACCACAACGACTACGTCACGAACCATAATTACTTCATTCAGTTGTTTGGGTGGAAATATGTTGCAGTCTGCCACCCACGGGATACCTTCGCGCTCACGGACGGCGCCACAGTGCGAGGGCACCATTGCGATGCCTCGCCGACGGACCCCAATGTCTGGCAACGCGTGCCGTCGTTACGTCATGCAATCGTCGGTCCATGCGACCTCCTGCATATCCCTCCCAGTTACTGGCATTACGTCCAATCCCTCTCAGTTAGCATTTCGGTGTCGCGTTGGTGGTTCGATAACCACTTGGCAGAGATCATTTACAGCGTTGGGCAAGAGCGTTGGGAGCGTCCTGCAATCGTTGTGGCGGATACTAGGACATTCTTGGCTGACCTTGAAGAGTTTGGCGGCGCTTCTGCTTTGAAGCGTGTCCTTTTGCAATTGTCTCCCATCGCAAGATTTGCAATTATAACGGCGTTCAGTGAATTCTATGGCAAAGGAGTTTTCGACTATGTCTGAAGCACCGCTTTCCTTCGAACTGAGTGAAGATCAAGCTAAGGCCCTCAGGTCCCTCGCTGGAGGTAAAGGCATACGCATTTCCGGTTATGTCGATGGGACAACCCTGAAGGTCGACAACATTGCCATCAACGCAGGGATAATCGGTATCAGCAGTTCACCCTTCAAGGACGGCATGGCCCCTTTTATCGCTCTTGCAATGGCCCGCTCGAAGTTGAAAAATGACAATGGACTACGTCGCGCGTTTTGTTGAAACTGCCCTTGACGAACAAGGCGACATAGCAACGCGCGACTACCTTCGGCTGTTTGGCGACGCTGTTGCACGTCACGTGCCGCCATACTTCCTCGCCGACTACGGCAACAGTTTTAGGTCGCATATTGAGAACCCGGTATGGGTGCTGCAGTCGCTTGTCTCGAATGCGATCAAAGAGGGCGAGGGTTCCCGCGACTTAGCGAAGATTGCCAACGCTTGCACAAGTGCCGGGCTTGTTGACGATCTGAGCCAGCATGTCGAGGATGAGGCAGGTCATTGCCGAATGTACCTTCGTCTCGCCGATCTGGTATTTCCAGACGCATTGCCAGATAATGTGCGCGGGGCCGTTGAGACCCAGTTTCCCCCCATGCAGCACAGCCAGGTCGAGGCCGCTAGCCTCGAAACCTGGAGGGTGCTCGACTATTTGATTCAGGTGAACCTCGGTGAGGTGAGGACCCGCATTCACCAGAAGTTGTTGGAGCCCGTGCTCGAGGCATATTGCCCGCACCGTAACCTAGACATGCTGGGTCGAACGCTATGCAAGTTAAGTGGCGACGAGTGTAGCCACATCCGCTACACTGCAAGACGCATCGGAGAACTGTCCAAAGAATTTGCCTCGACTCGGGTTGAAGAACTCTTTTGGCAGAGATTGCTACAGTTCACCGCATACACAGAGCGCGAATTGGGTAGCCAGAGGGCTGGAGGGTTTGCGACGTCCCTAGTTAGGGATCGGTGATTGCTCCGTGGGGATCGTGTTGGCAGGCACGCTCTTATTCAGGTCGCCTTCGCCGTTGACCCGCGCCGTTAGATCTGTCGACCTCCTGGATGAAAATTCGCTTGCGAACCGCGGGGAGTCAACCGGACAGTTCTCAGGACGGCTGTTGGCGCCAAGCGGTCCGCGCTATGCTGGACGTGTTAGTCCGTTTCTAGACCGGCCAACCCGAAAACAAATAGTCCGCTTGCGGCCCAGAAGCCGACGCATCTGGCCGCCGACAGCGCCTACGGATCGGCAGCGAACCTCGCCTGGTTGGTCAAGGAACGGGAGATCGCGCAGCATATCCCCGTGTTCGATAAAACCGCACGGATGGCACTTTCTCGCGCGCCGACTTCATGTTCAGCGGAACTACTGGTTCGCCCTGAGCGAGGATCGACCGCTATTCTTTTTCGCCGGCCTTCGGACGCCTTGGCATGGTATCGGAAGGTTACTCGGGTCTAGCCGGCGCGGCCGTCTTGTCCCGTTCCTGCCCGCTCCTTCGCTGCGCTCCCGTGTTGGGGACAAGCCAGCCCTGCACGCCGTCTCCTTTGGAGCCGTCCTCCCGGGACAGCGCGTCGGCCGCATCCAAGTCTGACGCTTCGTGAAACGAACGCCACCCTGCGACGGCGTTCGTCACGTCTCTTCGATTGAGTGCCAGGAAGGGCGGGCCTGAGACGTACATTCCCGCTGGAAGCTCTGTGTGATAGCAACGGCTTGGCGCGGGTGTTTGAGCGCCCCCACGGCAGTGCCGGAATGGCGGATCGCTCAATTGCATGGCGGAGAACAAGAACCAGCACTTTGTTCCCCGGGTACATCTATCGCCCTTCAGCGTGTGTGCCGAAGGCAAAGCCATTCACCTGTTTAACGTAAGCGGTGTTTCCTGACCACCTTTCGGGAGTGGTCGCGATCTGTGAGGTTGCCGATCCTGTATTGGGATCGGAGATCGGCTTGTGTCTGGACTTGACCTTACGCTTGACCCGGAGCGGCAGCTTCGGCGTTTCGAGGTGATCAACGGTGCCGGCGGTCGGCGTCACTGGTCGGTGGATGACAAGGCGCGGATCATCGCAGAGACGCTGGAGCCGAATGCGATCATTTCCGAGGTCGCCCGCCGTTATGGTCTCAGGCCGCAGCAGGTCTTCGCCTGGCGCCGCGAAGCGCGCAAACAGGTCGCTTCGGTGCAGCAAGATTCTCCTGCCTTTGTGCCGGCGGTTGTGGCGGCGGCGGAACCTGTAGCCAGCCGTTCACCGAAGCAGCGGAAACGGCAAGCCACCCGAGATGCCGGCATGATCGAGCTTGAGATCGACGGCGTCGCGATGCGCGTCGGCCGGGGCGCCGATACCAAGACGGTGGCCGCAGTGATCCGCGCGCTGAAGGCGACGTCGTGATCGGGCCGACGGGTGCGGTCAAGGTCATGGTGGCGACGAAGCCCGTCGACTTCCGCAAGGGTGCGGAGGGATTGGCGGCGCTGGTGCGAGAGACAATGGGGGCCGATCCGTTCAGCGGGGCCGTCTACGTCTTCCGGGCGAAGCGGGCTGACCGGATCAAGCTGATCTTCTGGGATGGCACCGGGGTTTGCCTCTATGCCAAGCGTTTGGAGGATGGGGAGTTCCGCTGGCCGAAAGTGCATGACGGCATGATGCGGCTGACGGCCGCGCAGCTCTCGGCGCTACTCGAAGGTCTCGACTGGCGGCGAGTCCACGAGGCGCGCCGGACCCGCGTTCCAGCCCAGGCGGGCTGACCCGCGACGAAGTGAATCAGCCTGGATTCCGCTGTCGCGGGCTGTCGGCGAATATGGTCTGATCCGCTCATGGCGATGACGGCTGACCAGCTTCCCGACGATCCGGACGCGCTGAAGGCGATGGTCCTGGCGCGCGACGTCGAGAATGCCCGTCTGATTCAGATCATCAAGGAATTGCAGCGTCACCGCTTCGGCCGGCGTGCCGAGACGCTCCCCGAGGATCAATTGCTGCTGGGGCTCGAAGAGGCCGAGCAGATCGAGGCCGCCGACGAGGAAGAGAACGAACAAGCATCTCCCGCAGAGCGCCTGGAGCGCGCCAGGAAGCGCCGGACGAACCGCGGCGCGTTGCCATCCCATCTGCCGCGGGTGGAAATGATCGTCGACATCGAGGACCATGCCTGCCCATGCTGCCGCAATGGCTTGCATCGGATCGGCGAGGACGTGAGCGAGCGGCTCGACATCGTTCCGGCGCAGCTGCGTGTAATCGTCGTGCGGCGGCCCAAATATGCCTGCCGCGCCTGCGAGGACGTCGTGGTTCAGGCTCCCGCGCCGGCCCGGCTGATCGAGGGTGGTCTTCCGACCGAGGCAACGGTCGCCCAGGTGCTGGTCTCAAAATATGCCGATCACCTTCCGCTCTATCGTCAGGCGCAGATCTACGCCCGGCAGGGTATCAATCTCGATCGCTCTACGCTCGCCGACTGGGTCGGCCGCGCCGCCTGGCACCTGCGTCCGGTGCATGAGCGGCTGCTTGGCAAGCTGAAGTCCTCGCCAAAACTCTTCGCCGACGAGACGACCGCGCCGGTGCTCAATCCCGGCCGCGGCAAGACTAAGACAGGTCAACTCTGGGCCTATGCCCGCGATGACCGACCATGGGAGGGGAGCGACCCGCCGGGCGTCGCCTATGTCTATGCGCCGGACCGAAAGGCCGAGCGTCCGATCGCTCATCTCGCAGGCTTCACCGGAATCTTGCAGGTCGACGGCTATGGCGGCTATCGCGTGCTGGCCGACAAAAGCGGCGTCACGCTCGCCTTCTGCTGGGCGCATGTCCGTCGGCGCTTTTATGAACTGGCAGCAGCCGGTCCCGCGCCGATCGCCAGCGAGGCGCTGAGACGGATCGCCGAACTCTACAAGATCGAGGATGACATCCGTGGCCGATCGGCCAACGAGCGCCGCGCGATGCGTCAGGACAAAAGCCGCGCCATCGTCGCCGATCTCGAACCCTGGCTGCGTGAGAAGCTCGGCCTGATCAGTCAGAAGACCAAGCTCGCAGAGGCAATCCGCTACACGCTCTCACGCTGGGAAGGCCTCTCGCGCTTCCTTGACGACGGCCGCATCGAGATCGACAGCAACACCGTCGAACGCTCGATCCGTCCGATCGCGCTCAACCGCAAGAACGCGCTCTTCGCAGGCTCTGACGGCGGCGCCGAACACTGGGCAGTCATCGCCTCGCTGATCGAAACCTGCAAGCTCAATGGTGTCGAACCGCTCGGCTATCTCGCCGATGTCCTCACCAGGATCGTCAACGGCCACCCCAACAGCCAGATCGACGATCTCCTGCCTTGGGTCTACATCAACAAGCTCGAGCTCAAGGCCGTGGCCTGAGAACACCGCTTACTGTTTAACCTTGATCGCAACCAATCATTCTTCGATGCCCCGGTGAAGAATCAGTGTTCCAGGGATTACTTCTACGGGCAGGACCCAAGGCTCGAAACCGCAATCCAGACCGTCGAGGGACACTATGGCGACTGCGTTTCGTCGTTGCTCAAGCCACGTGCGGTCATCAAGGATCTTCATGCCACAATCCTCAGGCGTTTCGCCTACCTGCAGCATGTCCGCACAGAAGCCGCCGCGCGTCGATCCGCGGAGTTTGCTTTCGCTGCCACGTCAGTCAAAGGTGCGGACTTCGAACAACCGTCTTTCAAGGAGGCCGTCAAAAGTGCGGTGATCTCGGCGATGCATCACTACGCCAAAACGATGAGCGTCGTAGACGATCTAAAGGTGCGGGTTGTTCGCAACCTTACCTCGGTGCCGTTTCTCACATCAGATGACCCTGCTGCTCTCGCCAACCGCTGGCATCAACAGCACAGGCATGCGCAGCACAGATCTTTTGGAATCTCCAGCGCAGGTGCGCTTCTCTTCCTGCCGCTTTCGCCAACGCTGTTGGCTGTTCTCCTGGATGGCGACGTCTATCAAGCCGAGCACGTCGGTGGCTGGATCGATGTGTCAAATACGGCGGACATTCTTGCGTGCAACCACCAGCAGGTACTGAACTGCGCGGCAAATCTGTACTTTGGCGAGCGTAGCTCTGGGGATGATGTGCAAGCTATAGCGATCTCAGTTGCGCATCTGCGACCCCCGAGTCGGTTTGACGTGGTTATGGCGGTAGCCGACGGCAGAACCGAAACTCATACTCACTACGCAGTCGTAGATGCCCCCGACGCTCGGGAGCATGACGACGTGCTTATCCACGTGAGAACTGTCAGGCCGGTTCCGCCAACGTGGCCCTCGTTCCTGAAGTTTCGAAACAATCGTTTCGTCTTCACCAACGATACGGGCGCAGGCTTCCGCCGTCGGAGGACTGCGACGTCAAGTCTTTGGGGTAGTCCGCCTTGGCGGAAGGTTCGAGGCTAAGGAGACCAATGCTATTCTGGCGCTTCGCCATCATTCTCACCTGGCGGCGTTTTCGGGTTGTTCGGTTTCATCGAAGACCAAGAAGAGGGTGTCGTCATCCTCGTTCATGGCCCTTTCCGCCAATCCTTTTGCCAATCGCAAAGGCAACGCGTTGGCCGATGGCGGGATGCTGGTCCCGAGTGGGTCATAGAACGGAGGTACGGCGTCGGCTTTGACTTTACAGCTTAGCGTGTGAAGCACGAAGAGCAGCCGCTATCGTTTGCGGGAGTGGCGTCCCATGCGAACTGGGACAGATTGGTTAGGTTAGTCTCCTACGGGCTAAGCCCACCCGACGTCGTCCTTTCTGGAAAGTCTCAAAAACAGATCGAACCAGAATCGATATTCGGCATCTTCACGATTGCCAGACACTTCCAAGGGACACTAGGCGACCGACGTGGTAGCGTCCTTGCCGTGCCTTCGATCTCGGCTTCCATCGCCTCGTCGTCGGATAGGAGTGCCCAATCTTTAACAATGTCATACTGGCTTCGCACATCGATGCCCTCCGTCTTGCCGAGAAGCAGCCTTAGGTACCCCGACGCCTCCCGACCTTCAACACAATGACAATGGCCATCACCAGCCCCGACGCGGCCAAGACGCCGTAAAACCCTTCGGCCGTTATTGCAAAGCCCCAGAAGTCGATTGTGATCTTGTCCATTGGTTCGGTTGCCTTCACCAGATTCCAGGTTCAAACGACAGACTGAACCGTCTGCGCTCGTGTTGCGTTTTACGGCGCAAGCATGAGGCACCCTTGCAGGCGTCAATTGCAAAAGCGCCATCTTAGAAAATTATACCTACAAAATGCGTCGTTTCAGTCCCGGCTGGGGCCGAAATCTGTCCTTCGCGAACCGGTCGCGCGCTGCCTTGGCGTCAATTGCCGTTATTGGGCAGTTTTTGTAGCCTCAACCCCATTTTTTCAGCTCGGCAAGGAAGCGATCCTGCTCCTCCAAGGCTTTCAGCATCGTTCCATGACAGTGGAATCCGTCATGCGCCGCAATTCTCGCTGAATGGACGATTCGTGAAGACCCAGCGCCGTCCTCAGCGCCAGTGAGTCTAAAACACCATGTACCTCTTTCCTGAGGGGCGTATCGAGGTATCCAGCCGCGGCCTTTTGGAGAGCAGATGCTTCCGAAAAATTGTACATACTCGCCGTCTCTTTGGCTTTCCGCATAAGGTACTCGCTAGCCGAGTCGGAGATCGATGACGTCGTGCGCGAGGGCGCTCTCGCCGTCCTTGCAGCTCTCGTTGCCGCCGCTTCGTTCATGAATTTCTGTCTGTTCAGCTTCCAGCGCCCCTGCCATCGACGGATCAAGGTAACGTCTGTCTCCCTCCGCGAGCTGGACATATCATTGAGGACCCGCCTCATGGCTGAAGTCGCCTTCATGGAAGGATTATCCAGCAAGATACTTGCGACCTTGGCAAGGGCCTGATCGTTGTTCTTGACGCCGCTGCCAATTGGGCGGCCGACGCGGCGCTTCTGAATCTCTTCCATTGCTTTGCCTCCAGTTGGTGTCGGTCTGCCCCGTGCGCTCTTTGATATTGTAGCAACGGATGGATTCTCAAGCGATTTAAATAGCTCCGATCAGTTTAAAAGCGCGGAAAATTCCCGCTCGTGAATCCAAAAGCGCGGAAAATTCAGCGACACGTAATTTTCCGCGCTTTTACGGCTTACGGAGAGGCTGAGCGCGAAAAATTCCAGCCGGTGCGGCGTTTGGCAATCGGCGTTTTCATCCGAAAACGGCCCCGCATTATTCCTCTAAAGCTTAGAACTGCCGGCCATAGCGCGGGCGAGCGGCACTGCTGAGGTAAGCAACTCAGCTCCCACCTTGCAGGACCTGGATGACGGACTGCCCGCAGGTGCTGCCCCATCTGCTTTGGACCGCATCTGCGAAATTCTCACGTATCCTGCCTGTGCGCATGTAAGCATAGGGTAGCGCCTGGGCTCGATTGGCCACCACACTAAGAACCACCGTCGGCATGGCGACCGCAGGCTGATGTCCCAAACGCCACTCCAAAAGGATCATCCTCTCATGGATCCCAATGCCATCATTGCGTCCCTGCCAGTCGCCGGGGCTGATCGATCTGTGCTCATCGAAGTCGCTAATGCCGCGTTCGAGCCCGTCATTGAGCGGATTGAACCGAATATTAGGAACGACCCGAAGCCTTTGGGATGCTGATAACTACATCGACAATAGCCTTCTCGGCGTCTCTCCCACAAGTCCGTGGGAAACGGCTCAGGAATTCTTTGCGGCTCTCGCACGCAAGGAAACCTTGTTCACCCATACTTGGCAGCTGGTCGGCAGAGAAGCTCCCCTTGCTGAAGCCTTGGAAGCACACAAGAATCCGGACGTTGGCGTGACGCTGGTAACGGGGTCTGGCGGCGGCGGCAAATCTCGAGCTCCAAGCCATTCTGGACCAAATCGCCGCCGATCAGTCTGCGACTAGGATCAGGCTTGTCTCACCGACAATGGAGATCACCAAGGTGTCTCTAGAAGAGCTTGGTTCCGGTGACCTGCTCCTCGTCGTCGATGATGCTCATGACAGCGACAAGTCTCCAGCCATTGTTCAATTACGCCGCGGCCAACGTGGGTCGTGTAAAATTGCTCATTGTCTTCCGACGATATGGAGTTGAGCATATCCGGGCCCAGGCAAGCAGCTATTCCTTTTCTGGAGACCGTCTGAGCGTCATCGACGTACCGCCTCTTTCCAAGGAGGAGTCGGAGTCGCTTGCCCGCCAGGTGCTTGAACACCTAGGTGGACCTATGGAGCTTGCGGCCAGCATTGCTCATCTCACCCAAGATTGCTCGCTCGCCACAGTGGTCGGGGGCTCAGACCTGCATGAAGCCCCATCTTGTGCAGCGTCCTTTGCTTAGGCGCGGAACCATACGGAGCGATACGGGAAGATTTCTGATTTTGGCCCACGAGAAAGCCAATGAAATCAACGGTCCCGGCACATCCTCCGGGCCCACCATTATCGTTATTTATCAATGCTTTATAAGGTGGTTCGCCACGAGGTTCGCCAATAGGTTCGCCAAGCATCGGCTTGCGCGTCACGAGGCGTACGACTCGATCCATCCCCTGTACCGCCAGCCGAACCTGCGATGCCTCGCGTGAATAGAGCTCGGCATGGTCGATGTCGTCGTGTCCCAGCACGTCCATGAGCTGTCTGGTGGAGGCCTCTGCCTCCGCCAGATAAACACCGAGCGACTTCCGCAAACCATGCAGGGTCAGCCCCTTCGGCAGACCAGCAAGCTTGCACCAATGCGTCATCATTCCAGTCAGCGACTTGGCGGAGAACGGCTCACCGTAGCCGTTGACCAGGACGGTCTCGCCGCGCCGGTCGGCCGCATCCAGGATCTCGGACAGCATCGGCGTGATAGGCACAAAAAGCCGTTTGCCACCCGTGCGTCCCTTGTTCTTGGCTTGAACGATATCAAATCCGTCGAAGTGACGCTCGACACCGTCGATGAAGACTCGGCGGGTGACCCTCTGATCCCAGCGCAGGCCCGCGACGTCGCCGCGGCGATTGCCGAGCCAAAGCGCCAAGCCGTAACAGGTGCGTGCCGCCGTGCCGAGCTGCCAACGGTTTTCGAATTGCGCCATCGCTTCCCGCGACCAGGCTTTCCAACCGGCATAGGCGGGCCGCCACTCGACCGCTGCTGTGGGATCGATTTCGATCCAGTCTTGCCGCAGCGCGACATAGACCAGCTTGCGTATGCCCACCAAAAGGTGCTTGGCCTTATGTGGGGTGGCGATGAAGCGGCCAAGAAGCTCTTCAATATGGATACGTCGAAGGTTTTTTACCGCTACATCCCGCCAGATGAGCGGGTGATCTGCGACCACCCGGAGTCAGCCGCATGCGCGTCATAGGTGTTCTCAGATCATGGCCCGCCGCAGCGACGAGGTGCATACGACTTTCCATGGCTGATTTAAGCCGGCTCGAAAGCTGGTTCAGTGCACGTGCGGTGGCGCGCACCTCGCCGGAGCCTTCTTCGGGCAGAGGTGCGAGGATGCCGTCCGGCCCAATGCGTGCTGCCGCAGCTTCCAGCATCACCAGGGGCCTAGTCAGCACTGTCGCGGTGTAGAACGAAACGGCCGCGGCACCCAGCACGATCAACGTGATCCAGCCGGCAAGGACCAGCCAACGGTCTTCCGGCGGCGAGAAGTCCGGAATATCGACTGTCATCCAGCGGCCGTCCGGCAATTGCACCGGGGCGACCATGCCTGGCTTGCCCGCGACCCGCACGACAGCAGCGGGAAGCGGCGCGCCGCTGTTTTCGAGCGCTCTCTCGAGAACATATGTGGCGCGTTCGTCGTCTTCCCCCTTTGCCGGCCGATTTGAGAGGTCACGCTTGATGTCATCTGACTGCGGAGCGCGGCCTGGAAACGATTGCGCCAGAAGCCTAATCTGGCGCGCGACCGGTTCTATCGTCGTTTCGAGGTTGGGTGCCCGCATCGCACTGACGGCCGCAAGCGTCGCAAGCGCCACAACGCCCACGATCGCAGCCACGAGAAGCAGCGCAATCCGCGCCCGGAGCGAGGTCATGGCCGGGCATCCAGCGTCTCGACGCGGACGGCCAATTGATAACCGCCATTGCGTACCGTCTTGAAAAAAGGCGCTGCGGCGTCTTCGCCGAGCTTGCGCCTGAGCCGGCTCATCAGCACGTCGACGGAACGGTCGAGCGGCTCGCGCTCGCGCCCCTGCGTCAGATCAAGAAGCTGGTCGCGGGACAAGACGCGGCCCGGCCTTTCGACGAAAACTTGAAGGAGGTCAAACTCGGCACCGGTCAGATCGACGACCGCGTCTGCAGCATTTGTCACCTTGCGAGTGTCCGGTTCCAGCCGATAGCCGGCGAAGTGGTAGATGCGAACACGAGGCGGGGCAGCTTCCTCCGGCGCCGAGCGCCTCAGCACTGCCCGGATGCGGGCGGCGAGTTCGCGTGGATTGAACGGCTTGCCAAGATAGTCGTCGGCGCCGAGCTCCAAGCCGATAATGCGGTCGACATCCTCCTTCAGCGCTGTGAGCAGGATGACCGGAACATGCGGTTTGCTGTCTCGCAAGGCGCGGCAGATATCGAGCCCTGAACCGTCCGGAAGCATGACGTCGAGGATGATCAGGTCGAACTGGTCGGCGGCAATTTCCTGCTCGCATTCCCGTCGATCCGCCGCCATTGAAACACGGAAACCCTGTTCGTCGAGATAACGTCTGAGAAGTATCCTGATTTCACGATCGTCGTCGACGACAAGGATATGGGGTTGTGTCTGCATCGCTTACCCTGCCGTTACTTGCGTCACGCGGATTATAGGAAGAGCCACAGCTAACGGGGATAAAAATTGCAATCGAATGTTTCCAATCGGCCTTTAGAAACATTGGGAAACAATTTTCCGTTTTCTGGAAATCTTCTGCAACATTCGGAAGCAAAGCGGCAAAGGATGCCTCCTATCCTAATACCACCCGAAGCACGCAGGAAAGGATCATGTCATGCGCAGCAAACTCTTGGCGCTCGGCCTGTTTTCGGTCGCGGCCATCCATCCCGTGCTGGCCGCTCAGCCCGATCCCGGCGCCGCACCGGGCGGCGAGCCGCCGGCCATCAATCAGAAGGACGACACGGGCCCGGGGCCGATGCCCTGGCCTCGGCCGCCTGGGCCGATGCGGCACGGGCCGCAAGGGCCGGAAGGCTTCGGCTTCCGCAGCATGGGACCGCCGCCGCCGGAAATGCTTGCCGCCCGGCTTTCGGCGCTCGAGACCCGCATCGGCATCCGGTCTGAGCAGCTCGATGCCTGGCGCGACTATACCAGCGCGCTGCAGGCGGTGTTGGCGCCTCCGCAGTTCGACCGTGGCCCCGGCGCTCCCGGCGGCCCCGAGGCAGGCGGGCCGGGCTCCCCCGGCGGCCCCGGCCAGGCGCAACGCGATCCCTTCGCCTTCCAGGAGCGCCTGGCCGACGAGGTCACAAAACGCGCGGCTTCGGCCGCCAAGCTGAAGGATGCGATCGCCGTGCTGCGCACCAAGCTGACGCCCGAACAGCTCGAAATCCTCGCTTCGGCGGATCGGCCGCACGGCCCGCCCCCCGGTCCATGGGGTGATCCGCCGGATGCAGCCGGCCCCGGAGGTCTGCCTGGTCGCGGCGGACAGCTGCCTCCACCGCTACCCCGGAGAGGCGAGCAACTCTGACCGGCTGCGCCGGCCGGCCCCCTGACCCACCCGTTCAAGGGCCGGCCGGTATTTTTTGCGAAGCATGGAACGCATTTATGATCTGGGAAGCCCTGATGATGCTGCGGCTGCTTGCCTCCCTGGGCTCGCCCCTGACGATCCGTCCCGGCGCTAATGCCAGCCAGCGGATCCTGTCGAACCAGGCGCTGACGGGAGCGATTCGGCTGAGCTTCGCCGCTTATCGCCTGTCACTCCTAATCGCCTCGCCCAACGTCAAAAACGATGACCGTAAAATTGCGTAAACGATATCTTCTTCTGCTGGCTTTGCTTGTCGTGGTGGCCGCTGTCGCCGCGCTCAAAGCCTATGGCCGCGCCTCGCCCGAACCGGTGGCGCAGACGCCCGTATCGGCGGCGACACTCGCGGTTTCGGTGGAGAAGGTGGTCCCCCAGACGGTGACATCCTCGGTCAGCGCGACCGGCACGGTGGCTGCTTGGCAGGAAGCGACAATCGGCGCGGAAGAGAGCGGCCTGCGCCTGACCGAGGTTCTGGTGGCCGAGGGCGATCATGTGAAAGCCGGCGATGTCGTCGCGCGGTTGGACGACTTGCTCCTCAAGGCGCAGCTCGCCGAGCAGAAGGCAGCCGTCGAGCAAGCTCAGGCCACGCTCGACTCGGCGCTGTCGGCCGCCGCGCGAGCCAACAAGCTGCTCGCCAGCAACGCCGTCAGCGCTGAAACCGCCGAGGACAAGGCGACCGCCGTCAAGACCGGCAAGGCCGGCGTCGATCAGGCCCAAGCCGCGGCCGAGCGGCTACAGGCCCAACTCGACAGGACGATCATCCGCGCGCCATTCGACGGCATCGTCTCCAGTAAGCCGGCCGTGACGGGTTCCATCGTCCAGGCCGGCACCGAGCTGATGAAGATCGTCCGCGAAGGCAGGCTGGAGGTCGGCGTGCTTGTCCCTGAAAAGGATCTCGCGGCAATCTCGGCCGGTCAGCCGGCGAACATCGTCGATGCATCCGGCCGCGCCTTTTCCGGCAGCGTTTCCCAGATAGCCGAGACGGTCAACTCGACCACCCGGCTCGGCACCGTCTATGTCGCCGTCAGCGACGGCTCGGGCCTTAAGCCCGGCATGTTCGCCCGCGTCACGATCGAGACGGCTGCGTCCCGGCAACTGACTGTCGCGGAGACGGCGTTGGTCTGGCATGGCGGCAAGCCGGCCGTGTTCGTCGTCGACGATCAAGGCAAGGTCAGCGCGCATCCCGTTGCAACCGGCACGCGCCAGAACGGCCGCGTCGCCATCGAAAGCGGCTTGTCGGAAAGCGTTTCCGTCGTTGTCGCCGGCGCCGGCTTCCTCAACGACGGCAACCTCGTGCGTGTCGCCGCCGACGAGACGAAGGCGGCCGATGCCGCGAGCACGGCGGAGCCGGCGCAATGAACGCCATCTCCTCCTGGTCGATCCGCAATCCGGTTCCGACCATCGTGCTGTTCCTGTCGCTCAGCGTTGCCGGCGTCTACGGCTTCATGCAACTGCGCACCAACAATATGCCCGACATCGACTCGCCGACCGTCACCGTCACGGTAGCGGAGCCGGGCGCGGCACCGAGCGAAATGGAAGTCCAGGTGGCGCGCGTCATTGAGAACGCTGTCGCGACCCTCGAAGGCGTCGACGACGTCTCGACCTCGATCAGCGAGGGCTCGTCCGTCACCACCGTCGAATTCACCCTCGGCACGGATCCCGAGACCGCCACCAACGATGTCCGCAACGCCGTCTCGGGCGTGCAGTCCAGCCTGCCGGCCGCGGCCCAGACGCCGGTCGTGGCGAAGGTCAACGCAACCGGCAATTCGGTGCTGACCTTCGTCGTCGAGGCGCCGACCATGTCGCCCGACGCTCTGAGCTGGTATATCGACAACGACGTCGCCAAGGTCCTGCTCGGCGTCGACGGCGTCTCCAAGATCACCCGTTCCGGCGGCGTCGACCGCGTCATCCGCGTCGAGCTC
Organism: Mesorhizobium sp. M1A.F.Ca.IN.022.06.1.1; assembly: GCF_003952605.1. NCBI lineage: Bacteria > Pseudomonadati > Pseudomonadota > Alphaproteobacteria > Hyphomicrobiales > Phyllobacteriaceae > Mesorhizobium > Mesorhizobium sp. M1A.F.Ca.IN.022.06.1.1. The sequence continues at coordinate 4,943,296 of NZ_CP034455.1, forward strand.
GACCCCGACCGGCTCGCCGCTCTCGGCATCAGCGCCGGCGATGTCAGCCAGTCGCTGGCCTCCAACAACGTCAACCAGCCCGGCGGCCGCGCCAATATCGGCGGCCAGGAGCAGTCGGTGCGCACGCTGGCCAGCGCCGCGACCGTCGAAGCGCTGGCCGACACCCGCATCGCGCTGAGCGGTGCCGGGGATGTCAAGCTTTCCGACCTCGGCACCGTCGTCGACAGCTGGGAGAAGCCGCGCCAGTCGGCCTATCTCGACGGCAGGCAGGTCGTCGCCTTCAATGTCTACAGGTCGGTCGGCTCGAGCGAGATCGACGTGGTCAAGGCCGTTCGCGACGCGATCGCCGACATGGGCGCCAAGACCACGACGGCAAAGTTCACCGAAGTCACCTCCTCGTCCGGCTTCGTCCAGGAAAGCTACGACGCCGCCTTCGAAGCCTTGTGGCTCGGGGCCCTGCTCGCCATCGGCGTGGTCTGGCTGTTCCTGCGCGATATCAGGGCGACGCTGGTGTCGGCGGTGGCGATGCCGCTGTCCCTGATCCCGACCTTCGCGGTGATGGCGGCCTTCAACATCTCGCTCAACAACATCACGCTGCTGGCGCTGTCGCTGGTCGTCGGCGTCCTTGTCGACGATGCTATCGTCGAGATCGAAAACATCGTGCGCCATATGCGCCAGACTGGCATGAGCGCCTACCAGGCGGCAATCGAAGCGGCCGACGAGATCGGCCTCGCCGTGGTGGCGACCACCGCCACAATCGTCGCCGTGTTCCTCCCCGTGGCCTTCATGCCCGGCATTCCCGGCAAATTCTTCTTCTCCTTCGCCGTCGCCGTCTGCGTCTCGGTGCTGTTCTCGCTCTTGGTGGCGCGCATGCTCACCCCGCTGATGGGGGCCTATCTGGTGCGCGCTGGCGGTCATGACGAGAACGACACGCCTGCCTGGGTGCCGACCTATCTTTGGCTGCTGCGCAAGGCGCTCGATTACCGCTGGATCACGCTTGTTGCCGGCATCGCCTTCTTCGCCGGCTCGATGATGCTGGCGACGCATCTCCCGACCGAATTCATGGCAGCGACAGATCGCGGCCGCTCGATGATCTCGGTCGAGCTGCAGCCCGGCTCGACCATCGAGCAGACCACGGCGGTGGTGCAGGAGATCACCAAACGACTGGAGAAGGAGCCGGCCGTCGACAGCTTGTTTGCCACGATCGGCACGGCCGCCTCGTCGGGTGGCGGACCCAACCAAAGCTCAAGCTCGGCCGAAGTGCGGACCGCGACCGTCACGGTCAACCTCAAACCGCGCGCCGAGCGGACGATGAGCCAGCAGCAGTTCGAGGCCGAGGCTTCGCCGAAGCTCAACGACATCCCAGGCGCCCGCCTCCAGTTCGGCGCCGACGGCTTCGCCGGCGCCAAGGTGTCGATCACGCTGGTCGGCGACGATGGCGCGGCCCTCGAGAGGGCGAGTGATGCGCTGATTGGCGGGATGAAATCGGTTCCCGGGCTGATCAATCCGACGTCGACCGCGGCCACCACCAAGCCTGAGCTGATCGTGCGGCCCGACAGCGCCAAGGCGGCCGAGCTCGGCGTCACGCCGACCGAGATCGCCGCGACGGTCAAGATCGCCACCATCGGCGACACCGACACCAGCCTGGCGAAATTCAATCTCGGCGACCGTCAGGTCTCGATCATCGTCACCTTGCCCGACGGCGCCATCGACGACCCGGCGAAGCTTGGCATCCTGCCCCTGACCGGCAGCAAGGGCACGGTACCGCTCGGCGCCGTCGCCGATATCGGCTTCAATGCCGGGCCGAACAGCATCACGCGTGTCGACCGCAGCCGCAGCGCCACGGTCGAGGCGGATCTTTCCGGCCTGACGCTCGGCCAGGCGACGACCGCCATTCGCGCGCTGCCGGTCATGAAGAGCCTGCCGCAGGGCGTGCATGAGCTGGCGCGCGGCGATGCCCAGCGCATGCAGGAACTGTTTTCTGGTTTCGCCACCGCAATCGCCGCCGGCATCATCCTGATGTACCTGACGTTGGTGCTGCTCTTCCGCAGCTTTATGCAGCCGGTGACCATCCTGGTCGCCTTGCCGCTGTCGGTCAGCGGCGCGCTTGGTTTCCTGCTCATTACCGGCAAGGCGCTCGGCATCTCACCGTTGATCGGCATACTGATGCTGATGGGCATCGCGGCCAAGAACTCGATCCTGCTCGTCGAATATGCTCTGGTCGCCGAGAAGGAACGCGGCATGAGCCGCTTCGAGGCACTGCTCGACGCTGCCCGCAAGCGAGCCCGGCCCATCGTCATGACATCGATCGCGATGGGCGCCGGCATGCTGCCGATCGCGCTCGGCATCGGCGCCGACGCGGAGACGCGGTCGCCGATGGCGATCGCCGTCATCGGCGGGCTCATCTCCTCGACTGTGCTCAGCCTCGTCTACGTACCGGTCGTTTATACCTTCATGGACGACATCCAGCGGTTCCTTGCCCGGCATCTCGGCAAGCTGTTGGTCGAAAGACCTGATGCTGAAACCTCGACTGAAACAGCAACCTCAGGGAAAAATCATCCGGACAATGCCTATTCAACCTAGTCGATATGCGCCTGGCGCACGTTTATCCCTTGTGCCCCCGACGGGGCTGTTCTGCGCCGTCATGGTTCTGGCAGGCTGTACTCAGCAAAGCGCGACCAGCGCGCCTCCCGGCGGGGCACCGGCCCGGCCGCAGGTCGGAGTCGTCACAGTGCATCCGCAATCGGTCGCGATCACCGCTGAGTTGCCGGGACGCACGGTCGCCTCCCTCGTTGCGGAGGTGCGCCCCCAGGTCGGCGGCATCATCCAGTCGCGCCTGTTCAAGGAGGGCAGCGAGGTTGCCAAGGGTGATGAGCTGTACCAGATCGATCCGGCGAGCTACCAGGCCTCCTATGACAGCGCGATCGCCACCGAGCAGAAAGCCGAAGCAGCGGTGCCGAGCGCGCAGGCGAAGTTCGACCGCTATGCCGGATTGATCAGTCAGAATGCGGTGAGCAAGCAGGATTATGATGACGCCGCCGCCTCGCTGGCGCAGGCCAAGGCCGAAGTTGCGTCAGCCAAAGCAAGCGTCGAGACTGCGCGCATCAATTTGGCCTACACGAAGATCATCGCGCCCATCGCCGGACGCGTCGACAAGTCCTCGCTGACGCCTGGAGCCCTTGTGACGGCAAACCAGACAGATGCCCTCACCACCATACGCACGCTTGATCCGATCAACATCGACGTCACGGAATCGAGCACCAACCTGCTCAACCTGCGCCAGGCAATCGCCGAGGGGCGGCTGAAGTTCAACGGCGAAGGTGTCAGCGTGAAGCTGAAGCTCGAGAACGGCACCATCTATTCGCAGACCGGCAAGATGGAATTCGCCGAGGCCAATGTCAGCGAGACCACTGGCACGTTCGCGCTGAGGGCCCAGTTCCCCAATCCCGACCGACTGCTGCTGCCAGGCATGTATGTGCGCGCAATCGTCGAGGCTGCGGTGGCACCGAACAGCTATCTGGTGCCGCAGCGCGGCGTCACCCGCAATACCAAGGGCGAGCCAACTGCCATGGTCGTTAATGCCGACGGCAAAGTTGAACAACGCATTCTCAGTGTGCGCAACAGCGTCGGCAACGACTGGCTGGTGGATCAGGGTATCAGTGACGGCGAGCGTATCATCGTCGAAGGCACGCAACTCGTGAAGGCCGGAGCGGAGGCGACGCCGGTCGAAGTGACGATCGATCCGACGACCGGCGAGGTCAAGGAGCATCAGTCCTCGGCCGCGCCCGCTCCCGTGCAAGCAGCCGATAGCGGACAGAAACCGGCGCAAGGCGCCTCAAGCAGCAACTGAGGCAAATCATGTCCGGCTTCTTCATTAACCGGCCGATCTTTGCCTGGGTGATCGCCATCGTGATCATGCTGGGCGGCCTGCTGGCGCTCCGATCGCTGCCGATCTCGCAATACCCGCAGATCGCGCCGACCACCGTCAACATCAGCGCCACCTACCCTGGCGCCGACGCCCAGACCGTCGAGAACTCGGTGACCAAGGTCATCGAACAGGGCATGACCGGCATCGACAATCTCGACTACATGACCGCGACATCGACCTCGACGGGTTCGGCCTCGCTCACGCTGACCTTCACCAGCGGCGCCAACGCGGACACCGCCCAGGTGCAAACCCAGAACAAGCTGCAGCTCGTGCAGTCGCAGCTGCCGCAGGTCGTCCAGAATAATGGAATCACCGTCTCCAAATCCTCGACCGGCTTCCTGATGGTCATCGGCTTCGTCTCCAGCGACGGCAAGATGAACTCGACCGACCTCGCGGACTATGTCGACTCAACCGTCAACGACACGCTGAAGCGCGTCGAAGGCGTCGGCTCGACGCAGCTCTTCGGCTCCGGCTATGCCATGCGCATCTGGCTCGATCCCGACAAGCTCTCCAAATATGCGCTGATGCCGAGCGACGTGTCATCGGCGATCGAGGCGCAGAACACCCAGATTTCGGCAGGACAGCTTGGCGCTTTGCCGGCACTCAAGGGACAGCAGCTCAACGCCACGGTGACGGCCAGGAGCCGGCTGCAAACCGCTGAGCAGTTCCGCAACATCATTCTGAAAAGCAACACCGCCGGCTCGCTGGTCAGGCTGAACGATGTCGCCAAGGTCGAGATCGGCGCCGAAAGCTACACCACTCAAGCCCACTACAACGGCAAGCCGGCCGCGGGCCTCGCCGTCAGCCTGGCGACCGGCGCCAATGCCCTCAACACCGCAGAAGCAGTGCGCGCGACCATCAACCGCCTGAGCTCGACCTTCCCGCAAGGCGTCGAGGTCGTCTACCCGTATGACACTTCACCCTTCGTGCGGCTTTCGATCGAGGAAGTGGTGAAGACGCTCGCCGAAGCGATCGTGCTGGTGTTTTTGGTGATGCTGCTTTTCCTGCAGAACCTGCGCGCTACCATCATTCCGACGATCGCCGTGCCGGTGGTGCTGCTCGGCACATTCGGCGTGCTCTCCTTCTTCGGCTATTCGATCAACACGCTCACCATGTTCGCCATGGTTTTGGCCATCGGCCTGCTCGTCGACGACGCCATCGTCGTGGTCGAGAATGTCGAGCGCGTGATGCAGGAAGAAGGCCTGCCGCCGAAAGAAGCGACGCGCAAATCGATGAACGAGATCACCGGCGCGCTGATCGGCATCGCGACCGTGCTGTCGGCCGTGTTCGTGCCGATGGCCTTCTTCGGCGGCTCCACCGGCATCATCTACCGGCAATTCTCCGTCACCATCGTCTCGGCCATGGTGCTTTCGGTGCTGGTGGCACTTGTTCTGACGCCGGCGCTCTGCGCCACCATCCTGCGCACGCCAAAGGACCATGCGACGCAAAGGGGTCCGTTCGGCTGGTTCAACCGCGTCTTCGACCGCGGCACGATCGCCTATCGCGAAGGCTCGCATGGCATCATCAACCGCTCCTGGCGCTTCCTCGCCGTGTTCCTGGCCATCGTCATCGCCATGGGCTGGATGTTCGCCCGCCTGCCGAGCTCGTTCCTGCCGGACGAGGACCAGGGCATCCTGATCACCAGCGCCTCGCTGCCCTCCGGCGCGACGCAGGATCGAACCGAGCGCGTGCTCGCCCAGGTGACCGACCACTATCTCAGCGAAGAGAAAGACGCGGTCCAAGGCGTGTTCACGGCTTCCGGCTTCAGCTTCGGCGGCGCCGGGCAGAATGTCGGCATTGCCTTCGTGCGGTTGAAGGATTTCGACCAGCGCAAAACGCCGGCTCTGGCAGCATCGGCGGTCGCAGGCCGCGCTATGGGCGCCTTCTCCAGGATCAGGGACGCGCAGGTCTTCGCGCTCGCCCCGCCCGCCATCCAGGGTTTCGGCAACACCAACGGCTTCGATTTCTACCTGCAGGACGTCAACGGCGCCGGCCATAATGCACTGACCCAGACGCGCAACCAGCTTCTGGGTCTCGCCGCAAAGAGCAAGCTGCTCGCCAACACCCGTCCCAACGGCCAGGAGGATCAGCCGCAATTCTCGGTCGATATCGACCAGGAGAAGGCGAGCGCGCTGGGCATCGGCCTTGCCGACATCAACGACACGCTTTCGACTGCCTGGGGCAGCGACTACGTCAACGACTTTATCGATCGCGGCCGCGTCAAGCCGGTCTATCTGCAATCCGCTCCAGAGTTCCGCATGCAGCCGCACGACCTGGAAAGATGGCAGGTCCGTAACTCGAGTAGCGCAATGGTGCCGTTCTCGGCCTTCGCCTCCAGCCACTGGACCTATGGATCGCCCCGCCTCGAACGTTACAACGGTTCGGCCGCAGTCGAGATCCAGGGCGCGGCGGCTACCGGCCAGAGCTCGGGCGCTGCCATGGACGAGATCGACAGGCTGGTCGCGCAACTGCCCGCCGGCTATTCGCATGAATGGACCGGGCTGTCGCATCAGGAAAAGCTTTCCGGCAACCAGGCGATGCCGCTCTACGCGATTTCGGCGCTCGTCGTGTTCCTGTGCCTTGCCGCGCTTTACGAAAGCTGGTCGATCCCCTTCGCGGTGATGCTGTCGGTGCCGATCGGCATCTTCGGTGCGCTCGCGGCGGCCACCCTCTTTGGCCAGACCAACGACGTCTACTTCAAGGTCGGCCTGCTCACCACGATCGGTCTCGCCGCCAAGAACGCCATCCTCATCGTCGAGTTCGCCATCGAGCGGCAGGCAGCCGGAATGGGACTGGTCGAAGCGACGCTGGAAGCGGCGCGGCAACGCCTGCGGCCGATCCTGATGACATCGCTGGCCTTCATCCTCGGCGTCACCCCCTTGGCGATCGCCAGCGGCGCCGGGTCGGGGGCGCAGAACTCGGTCGGCATCGGCGTCATGGGCGGCATGATCGCGGCGACCGTGATCGGCGTCTTTCTGGTGCCGCTGTTGTTCGTCACGGTGCGCCGCATCTTCAAGGGCAAGGCAGCCAACGAGAATTCGGACGGGACCCCAGCTACAGCCACAGCCACTCAAGAATAGAGGTTTCTTTCCATGCCAGGTTTTGAACGCGGTCTCGCGACCGCGAAGGGGCTTCTTTTGCCCGCGTTTGCCGCTGCCCTGCTCTCGGGATGCGTCGTCGGTCCGGATTACCAGAAGCCTCTTCTGGCAATGCCGACGAGCTGGAGCGGGCAGAAGGCGGTGAAATCGGCCAAGCCGGCGCAGCTGTCGCAATGGTGGCAGCGCCTGCGCGATCACGAGTTGAACGCGCTCGTCGAGGAGGCGGTCGCCGGCAATCTCGATGTCGCCACCGCCAAGGCCAAGATCCGCGAGGCGCGGGCAAGCTACCGCCAGTCGGTGGGCAAGTTGCTACCATCCGCCGAGGGTTCGGCCTCAGCCACCCGCAACAAGTCAGCCGCGACCACCTCGGGCTCGAACGCCATCTATAGCGAATATCAGGCCGGCTTCGATGCCAGCTGGGAACTCGACCTCTTCGGCGCCAACCGCCGCAGCATCGAGGCCGCCAGCTACGGCTTGGACGCTTCCGAGGAAAGCCTGCGCTCGACCCTACTGACCTTGGTCGGCGATGTCGCCTCCAACTATATCCAGGCACGCGGCTATCAGACGCGCGTCGCGCTGGCCCGGCGCTCGGCTGCGTCACAAAGGCAGACCGCCGAGCTTACCCGCACGATGGCCCTGGCCGGCACCGCGACGGCGGCAGATGTCGCCAAGGCCATGGGGCAGGCAAGCAGCACGGAAGCGGAGATTCCGACGCTGGAAGCGAGCTACGCCGAGGCCGTGCATCGCCTTTCAGTGCTGACCGGGCGGCCGCCGGCGACACTCACCGAGCGCTTGAGGCGCGTAAAGCCGATCCCGGCGCCGCGCCTGCCGATCCCGACCGGTATTCCGGCCGAAATCCTGCTCACCCGTCCGGACGTGCGCATGGCCGAGCGGCAATATGCGCAATACACCGCGAAGATCGGCCAGGCCGAGGCGGCGCGCTATCCGAGCGTCAGCCTGACCGGCGACATCAGCACCACCGCCCTCAAGCTCGGCGATCTCGGCAAGAACTCCACCATCGGCTGGTCCTTCGGCCCCTCGCTCAGCGTGCCGTTGTTCAATGGCGGCCAGTTGCAGGCGGCTGTCGACGTCGCCCGTGCCCAGCGCGATCAGTATTTCGTCGCCTACAAGGCCGCGGTGCTCACGGCGCTGGAAGACGTGGAGAACGCCACGGTTTCGCTGTCGCAGGAGCGCATCAGAAACGGCAAGCTCGCCTCCTCGGCCAAGTCCTATGGCGATGCCGCGCGGCTAGAAAGAACGCTCTACAAGGCTGGCGAGGCAAGTCTCCTCGATGTGCTGGACGCCGAGCGTTCAGCCTACTCGGCGGAGGATTCGCTGCTGCAGAGCCGGGTGTCGATCGCCACCGACTATGTCGCTCTCAACAAGGCACTCGGCGGCGGCTGGGATGGCGCGATCGACAGCGCCACACCTGAAATCATCGACGTCAAAACCGGCCCGCGGTTGGCATCAGAGCCGCAACGCAATGAATAAGAGAGATTTGCCTCGCGGCGACGTGCTGCAGGTTCCTGGGCAATTTTGGTCATGATCCTCTCATGGTCATCTCTATTTTGAAATCATTCGCGGCAGGCCCGGTTTTCACCTCTCAGGCCAACTATACATCATGCTGCTCTCATGGGTGATATGGGGTGCCGTCTTCTTCTCGGAGCATCCTGCGCCGACATTTTGGGTAAGCCTCGGACTCGTCATGGCGGCATTGGCACTGCTTTCCTGGCAACGGTTAGAGGCATCTCGCAGAAAGAATCCAGGCGAGGCAGAAGCTTCATGACGCCGGGAGTTGATGATGTATGAACTAAGCCGGGCTGCCCTCTTCGAACTTGTATGGTCGAAGCCGATGACCGAGATCGCCCGCGTACTCAACGTGCGCGATCAGCACATTGCCATGACTTGCGATCTCTTCGACATTGCCCGACCGCGCGCCGGCCACTGGCAAAAGGTTAGGTACGGCAAACCTGTCGAAAAGGCCGTCCTCAGCACTGAAGCTTTTCCTGCCGAGGAGATTGTTTGCCTAGGCGTTTGAACAGCAGTCGCGGGCCGATCCCGATGGGCCTGCCCAGTTGCGTCCCTCGATGGCGGCGTGCGCCAAGATGAAAGGCGTCGGCAAAAGTGTGCTCCAAATCTTTCCAACAACGCAATGAACGTTTTTGCTTCGGTTTTGCGGCCTTCGCTACAACTTGTCAGCACTTCGATGAGGAGACTGTCAAGTTTAGCAATGGAGATATGTCATGGGATCCAAGCCCTTACATGATCGGGTGGTGATCCGCCGGATCAGTGAAGAAAAGACGGCGGCCGGCATCATCATCCCGATACGGCCAAGGAAAAACCGCAGGAAGGCGAAGTTGTTTCGGTCGGCCCCGGCAGCCGCGACGAGACGGGCAAGCTCGTTCCACTGGACGTCAAGGCCGGCGATCGCGTGCCGTTCGGTAAATGCTCCGGCACCGAGGTCTAGATCTGCGGGCAGGACCTGCTGATCGCCAAGGAATTCGACATTTTCGGCATCATCGCCTGACCCCTTTCCAAGACCAAGTCCAGGAGGCAATGATCATGGCCGCCAAGGACGTGAAATTTTCAACCGACGCCCGCGACTGCCTGCTGCGCGGCGTGGACATCCTCGCCAACGCCGTGAAGGTCACGCTGAGACCCAAGGGCCGCAACGTCGTCATCGAACAAATACTTCGGCGCGCCGCGCATCACCAAGGATGGCGTCACCGTCGCCAAGGAAATCGAGCTCGAAGACAAGTTCGAGAATCTCGGCGCGCAGCTGCTGCTGCGCGAGGTCGCCTCCAAGACCAATGATCTTGCCGGCGACGGCACCACGACCGCGACGGTTCTGGCTCAAGCGATCGTCAAGCAGGGCGCGAAATACGTCGCCGCCGGTCTTGATCCGCAGGATCTGAGGCGCGGCATCGACCTCGCTGTGGCCGCCGCCATCGCCGATATCAAGAAGGGCCCCCGCAAGGTCGCCTCGTCGGAAGAGGTGGCGCAGGTCGGCACCGTTTCGGCGAACGGCGCGCCGCGGAAATAGGCGGCCGGATCATCGCCACGGCGGTTGAGAAGGTCGGCAATGAAGGTGTCATCACCGTCGAAGAGGCGAAGAGTTTCGAGACCGAACTCGACGTCGTCGAAGGTCTGCAATTCGACCGGGGCTATGGTGATAGCCCAGATCAAAGAGGTGCAGGCCGAGCGTGACGCTCCGCTGGCAGTCGAAGTAGCCGAGACTCCAGCGGCGACATTGCTCGATCTGAACGGAATCAGGCCCGAGTGTGGGGCCCTCTTTTGCGCCGAAGGGCTGTTCAGACACTTCGATAATCGCTGACAAGTCGCCGCCTATGCCGGTCTCGCGCCGACACCCTGCGAGAGCGGATCGGTCCAGCGCAAGCAAGGCGTCTCGAAGCTCGGCAACTCCCGGCTGCGAACGACCATGATCGAGTTGGCCCGGCTGTGGTTGCGCAATCAACCGCCTTAGGCGCTTCCCGCTGGTTCCACGAACGCGTAATGCGCAATCAGGCCTCAAAAAGACAAACCATCGTCGCCCCTGCAAGGAAGCTGCCTGTGGCGCTGTGGACCGCAGGCGTTTTCATAGAAGGGGGCGTCATGAAGCTGTCTGACGAGACCACACCGACACACTCATCCCTCGAGGCCTGATCTCGCCTTCTGGGCCGTGCCGCCGCAAGCGGAATATTGGTGCAGCCGTCCTCAAGCGGCGACCGTGTGTGAGCTTAACCAGGCTCGATTGACCGAGTCGTGCCACGCGATCGGGCTCAGCTCTGGATTCGGCCGCCATTGGAGCAACCGATGCCGCCCTAAACACGGCTCTTGACCTTGGCATGTAAGCCCGGATCAACAGCCAGTCCTGGCTCGTGTCGTCTCACCGTATCTCGCGGACCGTACTCCCAATCGAATTGCAGACGAGACCTGGTTGAAGACGTGGCAGAGGTCGCTCGCCGTCGTGCTTGGTTCCTGACGGAACCGCTTTCCTAAGCCCTGAAATACCAAGCTAACTAGACAAGAAAACCTAGTCGAAGCCGAGCGGAAAGCTGATGTTGTTAGAAAAAAATAATGCCATATGTTCCAAATGATTTAGTTGTGCCACATGTATCACAAGTATTACATGTATCAGACGTCCAAATTAAGTGGTATTTGCGCAACAGTAGCGAAGGATACTATTGGCTAGCGATTTAATTCGACAGAAACTTTATTGAAGAATCGCGACTCATGGGTAATCCATTTGCGCAGAGGTGGCGTCCCGCGCTGCTTCTTAAGCTGGGGACGAAGGCGGAAATTTTGGCCAGCCCCTTTAACTTTACTGGAGGTCCAAAAATGAACATCAAGAGCCTTCTTCTCGGCTCAGCTGCGGCCCTGATCGCAGTCTCCGGTGCTCGCGCCGCCGACGCGGTGACGGTCGCCGAACCGGAACCGGCCCAATACGTCAAGATCTGCGACGTATACGGTTCGGGCTACTTCTATATCCCCGGCACCGAAACCTGCCTGCGCATCGGCGGCTATGTCCGCTATGACATCGGCGTGGGTGACCGAGAAGGTGTGCAGAACGTTCCGGATCGCCAAGGCGACGGGAACAACGATACCTACTACAAGCAAGCCCGTTTCACGCTGAAGACCTGGACCGGCCAGGAAACCGAACTCGGCACGTTGAAGACCTACACCGAGACCCGCTTCAACTTCGGCAACAGCAGCGGTGATTATCTCGGCACCGACTCGACTGATTGGCAGGCTCGCAACAAGGGCGTCTCGCTGAACTTCGCCTGGATCCAGCTCGGTGGCCTCCGCGTCGGTAAGGACGAATCGGCCTTCAATACGTTCATCGGCTACGCAGGCAACGTCATTGACGACACGATCGTCCCCTACGGCGATTTCGACACCAATGTCGTCCAGTACTACTTCGATGCCGGCAACGGCTTCTCGGCCGTGGTCTCTCTCGAAGAAGGCGACGGCGACTATACGATCGACAGCTATGTTCCGCATGTTGCCGGCGGCGTGAAGTACACGCAGGGCTGGGGCGCCATCACCGGCGTGCTTGGCTATGACAGCAACTATGAGGAAGTGGCCGGAAAAGTCCGCCTGGACATGAACGCCACCAACGAACTGTCGTTGTTCGTCATGGGCGGTTACGGCTCGGACTCGAACGCCGACCACAACTTCTACAAGCTGTGGGACGGCAACTGGGCAATCTGGGGCGGCGGCACCTATCAGTTCAACAAAAAGACCTCGTTCAACGTCCAGGCGTCCTATGACGAAGGCAAGACGTTCGGTCTGGCTGCGAACATCGCCTATGATATCGTTCCGGGCTTCACGGTTACGGCCGAGGCCGATTATTTCAGCAAAGGCACCAGTGTCTATCACGCTTCTTCGGACGGAATTGGCGGGATACTGCGCTTTCAGCGCTCGTTCTAGACCTCGTTTGGTGGGCAAGGTCCGCAGCGTCGGCTGCGGACCTTCAGACCTCTGACGAACCCCGTCGATTTTCGGCGGGGTTTGTTTTGCGGCCTGATCGACCTCAGCGAATTGGTGTCAGGAGAGGACGCCAGGATGCCGCTGCGGTAGCCTGAGCCTCATGCGAGGCCGGTTTGAGAGGTTGATTGCGATCTTTTCATGTTCGGAGCTGCGGCTGCCAAGAGGCACTGCCAGGCGACGCTCGTTCGTCCCCGGGAGCGGGTGTAGCGGTGACCAAAGAGAAGCTTGGCGTCGGCGAAGGATATCCTGGCCGTCTCCGCGCCCGGCCTTATGTCAACAAGCGATTTTTTGGCAGGCTGCTAGCTTCGGCGGAGGCAAAAATCGGATGGGAAACTTAGAGATGCCGCTTCAGAAATCGTCGTCTCCCTTGCGCGGTGCCGGAAGGATACGGCGGAAACGTTCTGTCACAAAAAAAGACTTACGAGAAACATTCGGACATGCATGGAAATAACCCGGAAAAATCCGCCTGTCAATTTAACGGAGCGAATCATCTGTTTACTTGCACAAGATAGTTCAATAGCGCCAGCGGAGAGACCATGTGCAACCTGGGGAGCTTGGAGCAAACTGCGTGCAAACTCCTTTTCTTCGTATCCTCGCTTGGGATAGCGTATCTTGTTACCTTGGCTGAGCTACCCAACGCTGAAGCAGGCAGCAGCCAGACTGTGGAAAGGCAAGGTCAAGGTGGGGTACAGCGTGTAAAAATCGGACTGAACAAGGCTTTGGTGCTGGATATTCCCGGGGACGCCAGTGACATTCTGGTCGGCAATCCTTCTGTGGCCGATGCTGTAATGCGCACGGCTCGCAGGATATATCTCTTTGGCAAGCAGGTCGGTGAGACGAACATCTTCGTGTTCGACGCCAATCAGGAGCAAATTGCCAACATCAACCTTGTCGTCGAGCGCGATGTGGCCGGCTTAGAGGCCTACCTGAAGCGCTATATCCCAAGCTCAAAAATCACCGTTGAACTCCTGAACGACAATGTCGTGCTAACCGGCAGCGTCGACACTCCGCTGGACTCTTCGCGTGCCGTGAGCCTCGCGGAAATATTTGTAAGCGGCGGCGAAGCGACCACGGGCCAGTATTCGCAAACCGCAAGCGGCGGCTCATCTCAAAGTGGGGTGACGATTAACAACCCGGATAGCGAGCGGCGGGACAGCAAGATCGTGAACCTGCTGACGATATCTGGCGACGATCAGGTTACCCTGAAGGTGACTGTCGCAGAAGTTACTCGCGCAGTGATGAAGCAACTGGGCGTGAACCTCACCGCGTCTGGTTCTAGCAACGGCATCAGCTGGGGTGCTGTGAGTGACAATCCATACGGTCTTGGAAAGGCGCTTTCTAACACAGGGGTCAGCATCAGTTCCTCCGGGCTGGACGCTTCAATCAATGCGATGGAGCAAGCCGGTGTCATGAAGACACTTGCCGAACCAACGTTGACCGCGGTCTCGGGTGAAAAAGCGACCTTCCGGGTTGGGGGTGATTATAATATTGTAAAGAGTTCATCGACGGATAGCGATGGAAAGACAGACTATAGCACAGAAACCGTGGAATATGGAATTGGCCTCGAGTTTCAGCCGGTTGTTCTTGCGGCTGGTCGTATAAGTCTTAAAATCCGCACCCAGGTGTCCGAGCCGACACTAGAAGGTTCGGTATCCATCGCTGGGAGTTCGACTGAAAGTGACAGCGGAAGCAAGAGCTACGCGGTGGGTTCAAACATTTTGTCCATACGCAAACGCCTTGCGGACACAACCGTCGAGTTGCCATCTGGCGGGTCGATGATGATAGCCGGTTTGGTGCGCGATGACGTTCGGCAAGCCGTGAGCGGCTATCCTGGACTTTCTAAAATCCCGGTGCTTGGCACATTATTCCGAAGTCGGGATTTTGTGCGCAACGAAACTGAACTGGTTATCATCGTAACACCATATCTAGTGCGCCCAGTGCCGACGAAGGATTTGTCTAAGCCAGATGATAATTTTGAGCCGGCCGGGGACGCAGCAGGAATGTTTTTGGGGGAGATTAACAGAATATATGGAGTAGGTAATATGAAGAAATCCGGAGAAATATACTACGGGTCAGTTGGCTATATTTATAAATGAGAATTGTTCTATATTTAATATCAAAAAATAATGGCGTTACATTCGGCCGTACACGCCGGCTCGTTCTTCGCTGGTACAGCTGTCGATCAGCCCGGTTCGCCGGCGGTTCATAACGCGCCCGGAGAGGAGTCGACACTTATAGACGGGGCCACGCCAACTTTGAAACATACATATGGTGATTGGACCGTGCAGTGTCGGATCGTGAAGGGGCATAAGGGTGACCTAGGATTCGGTAGTTCCGACCGAAGGACACGAACCGACATGATTGCTTCCGCGGATTCTGAATTCGCCTCGTCAACCAGTTCCGCTGAGCCTGCACGACGCGCTAAATCGCGGACAGTCCTGACCATTGTCGCGATTGGGTGAGCGCGCAAGACATTGAATTTATTTAGGTCGATCACGTGATGTTTTCTCGCTCGCTGGTGGCCACTGCAATGGTCGCATTTGCCTTGTTGGTTTCGTCCTGTTCCGACGTCCCGATCGCGCCCCCTTCTGCAGATCTACCTGCCCGTTTCGCGGGGGCGCCGCCGAAGCCGCAGCTGCATGTGTCGCCCATAAAGGCGGAGTGGTGGTCGGGATTTGCAGACAAGGAGCTGGCAGTTCTGATCGCAACGGGCAGAAGTCAAAATCCTAGGCTTCGACAGGCATCGGCGAAGGTCGAGCAGGCTCGCGCCGAGGTTGGTATTGCGAGCTCGAGCCTTTTCCCCTCGCTCAGCGCGGGAGTTGGCTCATCACGCGGCGACAAATACGGCTTCGGCACCAGCCACAGCAACAAATACAGTACGGTGTCCGGCGATTGGACTGTGGATCTCTTCGGCGCAAAGCATGCGCAGAAACGCGCTGCGGAGGCGAAACTCGCCGCGGCGATATCGGACCAGACTCAAGCCGAAAACGAACTTCTTGCATCGATTGCGTCAACTTATGTCGATGTCCGGTATTATCAGCGACGCATTCAAATATCGGAAAGACACGGTGGCAAACCGGCAGCGCAGTCTCGCCTTCGTGGGCGATAGTCAAGCGGCAGGTAACTCAAGCGACCTTCAGATCGTTCAGGGCGAGCAACTCGTCGCTAAAGCAGCTGCATCAATTCCAAATCTTGAAGTTCAACTGGGATCCTCAATCGACCAGCTTGCATCGCTGACGGGGCAGTCCGTTGCGGACCTGAAGATTACGCTGAGGAAGGGGAAGGCTCAGCCGATCCCTCGATATAAGATCGGTGTTGGCATTCCTGCCGACGTCATACGCAATCGTTCGGACATCCAAACTGCGGAAAGCAATTTCGCGGCTGCGGCGGAGAATGTTGGTGTCGCGCAAGCCGCATTTTATCCGAGCCTGGATCTGTCTGGCTACCTGACGCCAACCCAGGTTATCGATAGGGTCACGTCAACGTCTGGCTGATCGCTGCCAACTTCACGGCGCCGATTTTTGACGCAGGCAAGAATAAGGCCAATCTTGCCGATGCCAAAGCTAAGCTGGAGGAAGCTCGTGCGGCATGGAGTTCCGCAGCGCTCTCCGCAATCGCGGAGGTCGAAAAGTCGCTGGCCGCCTACAACAAGGATGACCAGAACGTCGCCGCGCAGCAAAAGCTTGTTTCTACATCGCGCAGAATGATCGAACTCGGGCAAACCAGTTTCAAGCTCGGCGCAGGCCCGATCTTTAACGTGCTGGATTCGCAGCGCGACTACTTGGAGGCGCAGGAGTCGCTCGCCGAGGCGGTGCGTAGTCAGGCAGAGCATTATATCTCTTTATGCAAAGCGGCACCGGCGGCAAAATAGAGCATAGTCTACCCACCGGGGTCGTCATCTCAAACCTTAAATCTGGGCGCCGGAGGAAATTACCGCCATGCGACATTTTGGTAGAGATCCAATATCGGTGTTCTCGACCAAACCTCTCGAGCACGGAGGAGTTGTTCCGATTGCCGAACACAT
Organism: Mesorhizobium sp. M1A.F.Ca.IN.022.06.1.1; assembly: GCF_003952605.1. Classification (NCBI taxonomy): domain Bacteria; kingdom Pseudomonadati; phylum Pseudomonadota; class Alphaproteobacteria; order Hyphomicrobiales; family Phyllobacteriaceae; genus Mesorhizobium; species Mesorhizobium sp. M1A.F.Ca.IN.022.06.1.1. The sequence goes on from NZ_CP034455.1 coordinate 4,959,836, forward strand.
TCCGCGATGGATGATTTTTACTGCTATAGACGAGTGTATCCCATTCTCAAACGGAACGGACGTGCCGATCATGACGGCTCTTCAGATCTTGCTCGACTGATCAGCGCTCGCATTTTGTCGCTGACGCGGTCGGTGCGCGACAGCGGATGGTCCGTTCCCTTGCGGCCCGCGAGGGTTTGTCGTGACGCGCCGGAGGGAGACAGGAGCGCTCCGTTCGCTATCATGGCGGCGGCGAGCAAGGTGCCGATCAGATCATCCGGCACGGTCCAGCTCGCCGTCATCGGACGCTCGAACATCCGGCCCGTGCCATAGGGTGCATCTACGGCGCGGGTTGCGTCGAGCTGCTGCTCCGTTTCAATACTCTCACCAACGATGACAGGTGTCAGGCAAGCGGCGAGCCGCAACAGCGAGAGTAGACCAGCACCATCCGCAGGGATCCGGTTCTGGCCACCAAAGCAGATGCGATCTATGGCGCGGCCAGATACACCGCAAGTCTTCTTGGGTGACTACCGCGGCATACTGATGAGGGCTTATCTCTTGAATGTAGCTGGCGCACGCGCGGCGCCTCGGTGGCGCAGAGACACGATTTCTATCCGCGATTGTGCATAAGAACTAAGTTTTTCGGGGGGCTGCTATCGACAACGTGGCAGCCCAAGCGGGCGGAAAATTTTGTGGCTAAATCTCGCCAAACAGCAGCACCGCAACGTTCGTTTGCAAAAATCCCCATTGCGGAAACGCTTCGATACAAAATGGACTAATTCGAGATACGTGCGCTTCCTAAATTAGCCCCCGACGTCAGGAAGATCGCATGAAAAACAAGCTCATAACTATTTTTAGCAACTATGCTGGCCTCGACGAACGTCCCGCCCCTGGCGCGGCGCTGCGGGTCGCTCGGCTCGTCTCCCGAAGAACAAGCGAGTAGTCCTCAGAAGGCCGGTTTTGACGCTGTTCCGGGCCGTCCTCCGCATCCGGCCGCGACCGAGAAACCAGCCTTCTTGTCCCTGCTTTTCCCAATCATAAAAGGATGTCTCGGTTTGTTCAGGTTTTTATACGTCTCCTTGGCGATAGCTTTGTTTGTTGCTGTCGACAGTGCGCGGGCTGCCGTGGTTTCCAGTGTCGAGGTGATTGGCAACCAGCGTGTCGATGCCGACGTCATCCGCGACTACGTGTCCATAAAGCCCGGGAAGGAATTCTCCAGTGCCGACATGGACAATGCGGTCAAGGCGCTGTTCGGCATGGGACTGTTTTCGGACGTTGAGATCAACCAAGTTGGATCCAAGCTTATAGTTAAAGTTTCGGAGTACCAGATCGTCAACCAAGTCCTCTTCCGGGGTAACAAGAAACTCAAAGACACGCAATTAGCTTTGGGAATCCAATTGAAGCCACGGGGCTCGTTTTCTCAATCAGCGCTTGATGCCGACGTTCAGGCGATCAAGGCTGCCTACAAGAAAATCGGCCGCGATCACACCGCTGTGACCTCACAAGTCACGAAGCTCGACGAAAATCGTGTGAACGTGATTTTCACCATCAACGAAGGGGATCGCACCCAAATCACGGCCATTAACTTCGTCGGTAACGTCGCTTTTTCAAGCCGGCGTCTATCGGATGTCATTACGACCAGACGTACATCTTACCTGTCATTCCTTCTTCGCGACGACGTCTATGACGAGGACAAATTACGCGCTGACCAGGAGCTGCTGCGACGCTTCTACTACAATCACGGTTATGCCGACTTCCAGGTCGTCTCTGCGGTCGGTGAACTGGACGAAAACACCAACAAGTATACCGTCACGATCACCGTTCGGGAAGGCGAGCGCTACGCATTCGGTGATGTCAATGTCGATAGCACGCTCCCCGAGCTCGACGGCAAGGCACTGGAGTCGGTGGTCGAAACCCATAAGGGCGACATCTACAATGCCAAGAATGTCGAGGACACTGTCACCGCGTTGACCGAGAAGGTTGCCGGTTCCGGCTATCCTTTTGCCCAGGTAACGCCGCGCGGCGCTCGCAACTTCGATAACCGCACCATCTCAGTTGTCTACACGATCGATCAGGGCGCCAAGGCCTATATTGAGCGCATCGAGATCCGCGGCAATCAGCGCACGCGCGACTATGTCGTGCGCCGTGAGTTCGAGGTCAGCGAAGGAGACGCCTTCAATCAGATCCTAATTCAACGGGCAAAAAAGCGGCTGGAGGCGCTTGACTATTTTGAGAAGGTCGACATCACCGCCGAGCCCGGATCGGAGCCCGACCTCGTCGTGATTGTGGTCAACCTGGTCGAGAAATCGAGCGGCGACTTCTCGATCGGCGGCGGCTATTCAACAGGGTCCGATCCGGGCGTGACGCTTGAAGGGTCGATTACCGAGCGCAACTTTCTAGGCCGCGGCCAGTTCATCAAGCTATCAGCGTCCGGAGGGAGCAGTTCGCGGGACTACAGCCTGTCTTTCACCGAACCCTATTTCCTTGGACGGCGCATCTCCGCCGGCTTCGACATCTACAAGCAGACCAGGGAATATGACCACTACGATAGTGACACCTTGGGAGCGACCATTCGCTTCGGCCTGCCGATCACCGACAGTATTTCAACGCAGCTCGCCTACAACATCTCGCAGGAAAAATACTCCTATCCGGATGACTGCTTGAGCGATGGATCGCTTGATCTTTCTAAGTGCAACGTCTCCCAGGCTATCCAGCAGGGCGTGGCGGAAAGCCCATGGGTCAAGTCGTCGGTCAGCCTTGGTCTGGTCTACAACACCATCGACGACATGAAGAATCCGCATGAGGGGCTCTACGCCAACTTCACTACGGAAGTAGCCGGGCTCGGTGGCGACGCGAAATTCGTCAAGTTGACCGGTCGGGCAAGCGTCTACCAGACCTTGTCCGAACAGATGGATCTGGTCGGCCTTATTTCGGCCGGCGCCGGCCATGTAGAGGGCTATGGCAATGACGGGCTGCGTATCTTCGACCAGTTCCAGAGTAGCACCAAAATGATCCGTGGCTTTGCCTCTGACGGCATTGGTCCGGTGGACTCTGACGGGGCGGGCGACCATCTTGGCGGTACCACCTATTTCAATGCGTCGGCCGAAGCGCAGTTTCCTCTGCCCGTCATTCCGGAAAGCTTCGGCCTGCGTGGCGCGGTGTTTATCGATACGGCAACGCTGTATGGCAGCGAAGTCGACTCAGCCTTAGTCAATTCCTCGACCACTGGTATGCAGTGGCGCGCTTCGGTCGGTCTCAGCCTGATGTGGGCGTCCCCCTTTGGCCCAATTCGAATCGACTACGCCGTACCGGTGAAGAAGGAGGCGACTGACGACGTTCAGGAATTCAACTTCGGTCTAGCCACGCGTTTCTGAACGGTGGGCAAGCCGACCAATCGGTACGGAAAAGAGTGTTAGGCATTGGAGCGCGCCCTGAGGTGGACAGTCGTCATGCTGGTGTTTTTTGCCCGTCTGCCGGATGTGTTGATCCTCGAACCGCTATGGCGGCCAGGACGTCCGATTGGAGCAGCGCTTGGTCCGTGCAGGTGGCAATCAGCGGCTGCCGCCCGCGGTCAGAAAATTTGTCGAAGGATTTGCCATAACCTTCTTTGTTTCAAAATATCTCTAGCGGCCATTTTAGCAACATTCCGTTACAAATTTCTCCGTCGATTTAATTACCAATAACTGATAGTTCCGTCCGATGCCTACACTGCTTTTGGAGAGTCGAAAATGGCTACTGGCACCGAAAAGGATTTAATCGTCTCGGTTGCGGTGGACATCGTCTCCGCTTATGTCTCGAACAACTCCGTTCAAGTGGCGGATATCCCGGCCCTCATCAGGCGGGTGTACGCTTCGTTGGAGGCTATTTCGGCCGGTCCTGTCGTACCGGAACGTTCAAAAGCTTCTATCCCACTTAAGAAGTCAGTTAGGCCCGATTTCATCATATGCCTCGAAGACGGCAAGCGCTTCAAGGCGCTGAAGCGGCATCTTAGGACCCGTTACGGTCTTACGCCTGACCAATATAGAGCCAAGTGGGGCTTGCCTTCCGATTATCCAATGGTTGCTCCCAACTATGCTGCACTACGTTCGGCACTTGCCAAGTCCGCGCGGCTCGGCCGGCGGGTCTAAGAGTGCTGCAAGCCCAGAGTATCTGTTCGAGCCTGATGACCACGGTGGGGACGGCGATGCGAACTTGTAGAGATTGGACTTCAGGCACGAAAGTCATCTGGTGACCCCGCCGGCAAACATCTGCACTCGGCTTGTTTGTCAAATTCTCTTGGCGGTCTTGCTGATTGGTTGCACTTCAACTCAACGCGTCGCCTATCTAGCCGACGAAGCAAACAGCGCCCAAGTGAGCGGCTTCCATGCCATCCGGACGAACTTGGATGCCCGGCCAGATACGATGGCCAAGCCTCCACAGCGCGCGCACGCTTCATCGAAGGCTGAGATGAATTATCTCGTCATCTCAGGCGGGGGTCCGGAGGGGCTTTCAGCGCGGGCGTCCTGAAAGCTTGGTCGGAGACCGGAACGCGACCACGATTCGACATCGTAAGCGGGGTCAGTACCGGCGCCCTTATCGCGCCGTATGCTTTCCTCGGATCTTCATATGACGATCGTCTTGTCGATCTCTATACCAGTGGAGTGGCGAAAAATCTCGTCGACGCGAAGTGGTTGCCTACCGGGCTTCTGGGGACAAGCCTTCTGAAGCAGGGACCGCTTCGCAAGATGGTTGAAAGGTATATAACCGAGGATGTCTTGAAAACAGTGGCCGTCGAGTACCGAAAGGGACGCCGGCTGCTCGTGCTGACCTCAAATCTCGATTCGCAGCGAGCCGTGATTTGGGACATGGGCGCAATTGCCAATAGTGGTAAACCCGATGCGCTACGGTTGTTTCAAGACGTGCTAATCGCTTCGGCTAGCATTCCGGGAGTCTATCCGGCGGTCCTTATTCGAGTACATTCTGGAAACCATGTATTTGAGGAAATGCATTCCGACGGTGGTTCTGGCTCTCAGATCCTGGCGGTCCCGGACGGCTTCATGACCTCGGCAAACCCGGCCAAGCCGCGGCCGGGAGTTCGGCTCAATATGTATGTTCTTGTCAACAACGCTCTGATGCCCGAATTTGAAAACGTAAAAAACAATACACTGTCCGTCATGGCGCGCGCTTACTCGATTCAGGTCAAATCTCAAACACGAAGCGCACTTCTGGCAAGCTATATGTTCGCACAACGTGTTGGTATCCGATTTCACGTGGCGTCGATCGATAGACAAATTGATTACTCAGTGCTCGATCCATTCAATACGGAGTACATGCGGTCTGTCTTTAGGCTTGGTTATTCGGAGACCATTGCTGGAAAGTTGTGGAAGGATAAACCCATATTCTCGGAAACGAAGGCAGAATTTGCACCATAGGCGTTGGAGCGCGGGTTTGAGGTGCTCAACTCGCCGATCGGGAGGCCATGGATTCGGCCTGAGAGGTTTCTGATGTCGAGTGCTACGTCAAGCGTTCTATTCAATCCAAGCAGCCTTTGATGGAGCGGCTGGATTACGCCTTCTGTCCCGCTGGCTCGTCAGGCTGGCCGCGATGAGGTCGGCGTCGGACCGCCCGGTGTTCTTGAGGAGCCATCACCGGCTGCCCCGCCAGCGACATCGTCGCGAAATTCTTAGGCGCGGTACTACCTAGCGCAGGACCGGAGACGTTTCTGTCCACGGATCAATTCTCGGTTGACGACACGCTGGTCAAGTCGTGAGCTTCGGCGAAGAGTTCCGAGCGACGGATGGCTCGCCGGGCTTGGCTCCTCACGACGTCCGCTAGATGAGTGACCGCCCAAGACGATCGAGTTTCGTGGCCGCCGGACGCCGCCGTCCGGCAATCGTTTCGTGGCTGCCGGAGCTTGACGGAACCCGTCTTGTTCCAGAGGGCCGCGGCAAACCACCAGTCAAGCTACATCGCACGCGAGGCGTGATCCTCCAGCAACTGAGACCGCGAAAGGAAGTTATCCTCGGCTGGCTTGGTTCTGGCTCGTGTCGCCATCGCCATACCTTGGGGGCCGTCCTCCTATTGAATTGCTCAGACGAGACCTTGTCGAAGACGTTGTGCGAGCCGCTCGTCATTCCGGGTTGACAGGAGGTTGAAGGACTAGCGATCTGGTTCTGAGAATTTGTTTTCGCCGTTACGCGATCCTCCCGGTGAGGGCCACATCGCGTAGCAAATGTGAATCCGGTTCGAGAGCGGGTGATCGAGCGACACGAGCGGCCCATTGTAGCCGATGCCAATTCGCCCCTCCGCTCGGCCAATTAGCGTCGCGCTGATGAACCGGGGGGCAGGAAATCGATCTGTCGCTATTTTGAACTTCCTATTTCAAGCGAATCGCCAACCTGCTTCGGGCCGTGAAGGATTCGCGACATCGTCGGTCAGCGGCATCTCGGAAGTCGACAGCGAGACTGTCGACCTCACCAGCAATGACCGTCATCACGACGCGATGCATCAAAGATGAAGCAAGAGCCGTCGCTTGCGGGCTGGAGGCGACCAACGGCGAGTCCCTCGACGAGATCTGCCGCCGCGCCAAGTCGGACGGGCTTTCAGCTCCTGCTCGATGGGTCGCTCGGCAAATACTGCGATCGCGTTGTGCGACTGGCCGTGGCATCCGCCAAGTTCACACCCCGATCACACCCATTCAGCCGCGGCAGTACATCTATCGATCCCACTTGTATTCGGGACCTATCCACATTCTGGCCCCAGTCGCCGTTAATAAACTTTGTATAGACAAATGGCGGCGGCCAACTGGCCCGCCCATAAGCCATGTCCCCCAGCTGCTACCCGAGGCACTCGCGCGACGCGGGCGAAAGCCGAACTAAACAATACCAAACTGTGCTCATCGATCGTCGGGATGGGGCGTGAATCCCATTGATTGGGATCATTGAAATGGAGACCGTCGTTTGAAGTTTTTGTCCTACTTATTGCTGGTTCTCGTCGTCCGGACGAGCGTACCCTGCATCGCCTATGCCGAGCTAGGTGCGACCAGCCAAGACGGGAATGCATCGGCTACCATAGAGCAGCGAAACGCCGAGCTCGAGATCATCTCGAACTCTGTTTCCACCAACACGGATTCACAGGCATTACGCGGCCTCAGGGCGCAGGTGCTTGAGATACAGATGGCTGCAACAGAAGCGTTAGCTACCCTTGAGCCTGAGCTTGCGGGCTTAGATGAGAAATTGCGACAACTCGGCGAGGCGTCAAAGGGAGAGGACGCCGACATTGGTCAGCAGCGAAATCAAATTCAGGCCCGTCGCGCTGAACTCGATTCCGCCATCAAGCGCGGTCGTCTTCTTGCGACAAATGCGGCAACTACACTTGAAACGATCAATCGCTCCCTCTCAGCGGAGTTCAACCGAAGCACGTTTCAGAAAGAAAATTCTCCGTTGTCGTCCGGGTTTTGGATCAAGGTCGGGAATTCAATGGAAACTGACTTTCAGCGTGTCGACCGGGTTCTCAATCAATCCTTCACAAAGCAGGGCGGTGCCGATTTTCCATCGATAGTACTTGCGGCATTGAGTGTCGCAGGTGCGTTACTGGCATTTGGCCCGGCGAGACGACGGCTGGAGTCGCTCGGTTTCGACTTTATGAAACACAAAGCTCCCGGCACACGTGTTCGCCGGTCCGGTCTGGTACTGTGGTTCACGACCGTCGGCACCCTAACGGTTGTCCTCGCCTTCAATTTGCTCGCGCTGGCACTTCGCTTGCTCGGATTCTTTGCCAACGACGCCGCAAGTTCCCTCCTTACTCTGCTTCTGGGAGCGACCTCGTTTGCGGCGTTCGTCGTCGTGCTCGGACAGTCGCTCCTGCTCAACGACCGGGGGAGCTGGCGTCTTCCACCGCTAAGCGATGCGACAGCCCGCGCCTGGCGGCATTATCCCATGTTTGCCGCGGTGATCATGGCATTCGGAGTAGCACTCGTAGAGACAAGCCGTCTTGCTGGCGTGAGCTCGGCAGGCAATGCGCTGCTGAACTTGGTCATCGCTCTTTGTTACGTTCTTCTGATCGCAGCTGCATTGCGAACCGGGCGCCTGCTGCGAGCGCATCGGCCCGCCGAGGATGGTGCCGTTTTCAGGGCGCCGGCGCCATGGCTGCTGGCCGTGGAACTCGTCCTGCACGTTGCCTTGCTCACATCGGTTCTCGCACTGCTTTTCGGGTATATAAGCCTGGCGCTTTTCATCGGGCGGCAGGTGGTATGGATAGCGGTTATCGCCTCAGGAGCCTACCTGCTGGTCCTCGCCATAGACGATTTCGCTCAGGCCGTCTGTTCGCCAGAGGGGGATATAGCCCGTTACCTTAACGCCTCCTTCCGGGTTCGCCCGGGTACCGTGCGGCAGATCGGCGTCGTCGGCTCGGCGATGGTTCGGGTTTCGGTGATGTTCGCGGCGGTCGTTCTCGTGTTCGCTCCCTTCGGGCCAGGCACCGGCAACCTGTTTTCCGGAATTGCCGACGTCTCCAGTATAACCGTCGCTGGAATAACCATCGAACCAGCCGCTGTCGTCCGCGCGGCTATCGTATTTGGGCTCACTCTAGCTGCGGTCCGCCTAGTCCTGCGCTGGTTCGAGGACACTTATCTTCCGACGACGGGGCTTGACAGCGGGGCCCGCAACTCCGCCGTCACGGTCGTGAAGTACGCTGGGTTCATTTTGGCATGTCTATGGGGGGTGAATACGCTCGGCATCGGCGTCGAGCGGATTGCACTGGTCGTGAGCGCACTTTCTGTAGGCATCGGCTTTGGGCTGCAGGCGATCACTCAAAATTTCATCTCAGGCTTGATCCTCCTTGCGGAAAGGCCGCTAAAGATCGGCGACACAGTCCGGGTCGGAACGGAGGAGGGTGACGTCAGGAAGATTAGCGTGCGCGCTACGGAAATCCAGATTTCGGATCGGTCCGCGCTCATTGTTCCAAACTCGGAGCTCATAACCAAGACGATTCGGAACATGACCCCTTCCGAGCCGATCGGCCGAATGGAGATCGAGTTCAGTGTTCCGATCGACCATGACCCAAAAAGAATACAGATGCTCGTTCTTGCGATCTATTCCGAACACGAGGGCGTGCTCGACGAACCTCAACCGGTGATTCTTATCGAAGCCATTGTCGACGGAAGAATCAACTTCAAGAGCTATGCGTTCGTCGCTTCGCCGCGAGCGGTGGCGGACACAAAGAGCGCTCTTTTGTTCACGCTCCTTGAACGCTTTCGTCAAGCCGACATCACACTCCATACATCATAGCGGGGAGTTGGAGATCCGCGCAGGTGATCAGCTCTCGCATTTACGCATAAGCTACGGGCGGATCTTGCTTGCGAAGCGCTTACCCGGAGTTTCGCTATTGCGAAGGGCCAGATAACGTCCGCGTAGGTCCTCTCCAAACTGCAGCCAGCAGTCTTCGCAGCGCAATCGGCCACGGCAATCTGAAAGGTCTACTACTGCAGATTTTTCAGGCGCTCGATAGCTGCCGGGAATCCCTTGAGCGAAACGTTGAAACTCGTGTCTTTCCCACCAGCATAGGCTTTGGCGCTCACTGTGAGGATCTTCGTCGTCTTCATCGTCTCGATGCTTGAAGTCGAGAACTTGAATGGTGCCAGACATCCAGTCGGCAAGCAGGTGGCGAAAGCTGCCAGCTGCTCGACAGGCTGATCGCCGAGCCTCAATCTTATGCCGTCTGGCAGGTTCAGGCCGAAGGGCATCGTTATGATAGCGGCGTAGTCTCCGTTTTTTGGCTGAGAGATTTCGATCGAGAACATCAGCAGCCGCTGCTGCTGATCGAATTGGTACTGCCCTACGGAGCACTCCCTTGCGTTTTGAGCAATGCGGCATTCAACAGCCCAATCACCGTAGGTCTCCTTTACGGCATCGGCGCCATTGGGCAATGTAACGGAAGAGGGCTCCTCACTCGCCGTGCCTTGAGTCATTTCAACCTCTCCCCACCGGCGACCATTCAGATGGGCCAAGGCGTTACTGGGAGGCCAGCTCTGCTCGTCCTGTAATTTGCGATAGGCGAAAGCCTGCGTGTTACCGCCTGAAACCACAAGTATGGCCGCTAAGAGCGTCGCCATTCGTTTTATTGCCATGACTCGATCCAAACTCAATTTCATGCGGGGCATCCATCACGTCTGGAACACTTGGCCTGATGTTAATTGTGGCAAAAATGTCTTCTTTACATTCAGTTACAATCATTGCAAGTGATCTCAGATTGATCAACGTCCCCGAGACTAGGCCGGATTGCTGCATCGGTCTCGCCTTGCTGAAATTGCCGAACTTCCCACGGCCTGCAGTTGCTTGCTATTATTCGTCAGAAGAGTTTCCGAGGTGGAGTCGAGCTTGCTTAGGCTGCCTATCGAAACGGGACGATGCTGAATGACCACAGTCTGGCGGTCTTCGCGGCAGCAGGGCGCGCAGGAGATGTCTTATGCTGTCTTTCTGGTGATTCAGCTGCCGGGCGCGCCTGCGAATAGGCAATCCAGGTACGATGCGACCAGCCCTGCCGCCACCGGCCTTTCATTCCCGCACTCGGCATCGTCGCGGCATAGAGAAACCAGCCGGCCCTATGCAGGTTGATGGGCCGGCCGGCGCAACCGGCTGGGGTTGCTCGCCATACCGAGACAGCGGTGGCAGTGGCTGCACGCCATGGTCAGGGCAAACCTCCACTGCCGGCTGCATCGTTCGACGAATTGCCCCCAATCCGTCGAAGCGAAGATTTCGGGTTCAGGCTTAGCTCGAAGCGCGGCGCTCGCATTCTTCAGCCTGGTCCCCCGGGGGCTCGCGCGGCTTTTTCTGGAGGACGAAGATATTGCGATCCGCGTAATAAGCCGGCTTTGGTCCCTTAGGGCTGGGGCCGCCAGTGCCTCCCAAGCCGAAATCGGGTTGTGCCGCCATCGTATGCTTCACGCCAGTAAAACTGCCTGCCCAAGTTTCGGCCAGCGACAACCGAGTCGTGAGACGTTGCTGCGGCAGCAGCCCTATCCCTTTCGGAGGCAGTTGCTCGATCAGCCGGCTTTTCAGTTCGCGCAATGCAATCCGGCGCGGCCAAGGTAGTGAATCTTGGTCCGCTCTATCCCACAAAGCCGCATCCCTAGGGCCGTCAAATGTCATGCAGTTATGCATGAGGCGATCCTTTTCGAACGATTCAAGCAGTATCAGAATAGTGCGTGTCTATTTCCGCTTTGCTACAAAAAGTTGCGGAAGGTTTCTGAAAAAAGGAAATTTGTTTCGCAACATTGCTGCGAGTCGGCTGGATTTGTGGTTGCGATTTTCCAATCGCTTGGTTGATGCCCTCGTCGTGGCGCAATGACGCGTTCCCGTATCGAGGACAAAGCATCGGAATTTTGAAGCCTAGCGTCCGGCGCTAGATCGATAGGTTGTTTCCACGTTTACACCGTTGAGTAAGCGGTTCTCACCAAGCCTCGTCGTAGATGCGCGCCTCCGTCTCCGCGTCGGTCTCGTGGCGATACTCCCATCTGTCCCCACGCCATCTGCGCATCAGCGCGCCAGTTGCCGAACAACCATCAATCAACCGCTTAGGCAACAGCGCGAAGTAGCGGCCCCATTCGTTAACAGGCAACCCGCCACGGCTCCAATGTTCCGCCACCATATATAAGCTCTTGAGAAAACCCTTCGATCTCAATCTAAGCTCCAGCAGCACTATCGCCATAGATGACGGTCCGATATTCACTGCTTCACAGTTCAATCTTGGCCTGCGTCTAGCGACTTTGTTCTAAGGGGTCGGATTTCTGCGACGCGGATTCGGGACGCGCCGTCTTGGATGAGGTTCCGCTCAAGCTGACGTCGACTCTGCTTATGATCGGCTTCAGAGTTGGTTTTTCCAGGCTCATGTCGAGTTTGCTAATGGTCGGCTTGCTATAGGTTTTCTTCAAGGGGCACTCCTCGGCATGGCTTCAGTCTGGCGGGGACTGCCGTGTGCGGGTTAGCTGTCACGACGAAAAAAGATGTGGGAAAATTTCACACATGTCAATGGGCGATGCATTGCTCGCGTATGCGAGTGCCTCCTTCCGTCATTGCCTATGCCCTTGTGGAAATAATCCCGCTGGCTATTTTCGGCACGGTCTTTGTGACTGACGGGTGAAGACTTTGATGAACAGATCGGAAGGGCGCTCTCTGGACGCCGCCGGGGTCCAGAACGCATTAAATAGGGTTCTTCGTCCCCTAGTGCGGCTGGCTATCAAGTGCGGGGTGACGTTTCCGACCTTCGTTGACCTGCTGCGGCAGCTTTATGTGAGTGTGGCGGAGCATGAATTCGCACTGTCTGACAAAGAACAGACAGACAGCAGGGTCAGCCTACTGACAGGCGTACATCGGAAGGAGGTCAGCCGGCTGAGAGGCGCTGGTGCTCCAGTCCGGGTGGTGCCTGAGTCTGTTTCGAGGACGAGTGCCATCGTTGCGCGCTGGCTCGCCGACCCGTTATTCGTCGACCGCCAAGGCCTTCCATTGCCTTTGCCCCGAACGGGCAAGGTCGGACAGGCCTCATTTGCCGGCCTCGTGGAAGCGGTGACCCGCGATTTGCGTCCAAGGGCGGTTCTGGACGATTGGCTCGATAGAAAACTTGTCGAAATCGACGAGGGCGACCGAATCGTGCTGATGGAAAGAGCCACTGTACCGCGAGAAGACGGCGAGGTTCGGCTCTATTACTTTGCCCGGAATCTTCAGGACCATGCTGCCGCTGCCGTCCAGAACGTGCTCGCCGATGAGCCAGCGTACCTCGAACGTGCTGTCCACTATGATGGACTTTCCCAAGAACTCGCCAGGGCGCTCGAGGCTCACAGCCGCAAGCTCGCGATTGAAATGCTCCTTCGTTTGAATAAGCATGCGAACAGGGCTGTTCGCAGCGATCCTGGCGGGACTAGCCGATGGAATTGCGGCATCTATATTCTCACCTCGGATGGGACCCCGGCTGGTGCCGAATTTTCACCTCAGCACGACGATACCAGCGGATCGGCTTCATGAGTTGGAGCCGGAGGCCGAAGTGGCGCTGAGGCAGCCAGCGGATCACCGGAGCGATCTTGTCGCCACCGTTCACGAGCGGACCTACGGCAACATCATGCCATGAATGCAACGGTCCGACCGGCCGGTCTTTGGGGTTGCGTTGGGGGACCGAAAGACAGGCCAGCCGGCGCAGCCGTTGATGGCTCGTTCAAGAAGAGGGGCGCTCGAGCTCTTTTGGGCGACTCCTTTCGGCGAACTTCCCATGGGACGGAAGCCTTCCGGCCCCGGCCCGTGCCGCATTGATCCATGCCAGAGCACCGGGCCTGGGCGCCCGCATCGTCCTGTCGGTTGATTGTCGGCGGCTCGTCTGCGGGCGCGGCGCCGGGCTCCGGCTGCAGCCAGCAAAGGGTAGATGGCCGCGATGGAGAACAGACCGAGCGCGAAAAGCGTGCGACGCATGACATGATCCTTTCCTGCGCGCTTCGGATGAAGGGTAGGATAAGGAAGGTCTTTCTTTGCCGCTTTGCTTCTGTGTATTGCTGAAGATTTCCGAAAAAGGAAGATTTGTTTCCGAATGTTTCCAGCGGCCTTGCAGAAACGTTCCGTTGCAATTTTCTGTGCCGCTCGGCGGCGTCGCTCCCTATAATCAAAGCGAAAAGGCAGGCGGGCAGACATGCAGGCACAACCCCATATCCTCGTCGTGGACGATGACCGCGAGATCAGGACGCTGCTCGGTCGCTATCTCGACGGGCAGGGGTTTCGCGTGTCGGTGGCGACGGACCGGCGCGAATGCGAGCAGAAGCTCGGCTCGGGCCAGTTCGACCTCATCGTGCTCGACGTCATGCTGCCTGACGGCTCCGGTCTCGACATCTGCCGGAGCCTCCGGGACCGCAAGCCGCATATCCCGGTCATCCTGCTGACTGCGCTGAAGGAGGACGTCGACCGCATCATCGGCCTGGAGGTCGGCGCCGACGACTATCTCGGGAAGCCGTTCAATCCGCGCGAGCTTTCTGCACGCATCCGCGCGGTGTTGAGGCGTTCGGCGCCGGAAGAAGCCGCCCCGCCCAAGGTTCGCGTCTATCATTTCGCCGGTTACCGGCTGGAGCCGGACACGCGCAAGGTGACGCATGCCGACGGCGCGCTGGTCGACCTTACCGGCGCCGAGTTTGATCTGCTTCAAGTTTTCGTCGAAAGGCCGGGCCGGCTGTTGTCGCGCGACCAGCTGCTCGATCTGACGCAAGGGCGCGAGCGCGAGCCGCTCGACCGGTCCGTCGACGTGCTGATGAGCCGGCTGCGCCGGAAGTTCGCCGAGGCGGGCGAGGAGAACCTGTTCAAGACCGTGCGCAACGGCGGCTATCAACTGACCGCGCGCGTCGAGACCGCGGAGACCGGGGCATGACCTCGCTGCGCCGGCGGCTGATCATCCTTCTCGTCGTTTCGATCCTCGGCGTCGTTGGGCTCGCCACCTTCGTCGCGATCAAGGTGCTCGGCGGGCCGTCGCCGGAACTGATCATGGGGCCGCTCGCCCACCAGATCCAGTACATGGTGCAACTGGCTCCCGCCCGCGCGCCGAATTCAAGCGATGCGCCCATCATCGTGAAGGATCGCCCGGCCGACGGCTTCGAGGACGGCAAGCACACCAAGGTGCTGAACGAGATCCTGCGCCAGAACGGCCTCGATGTTTCGGCGGTTGTCAGCCGCAATGCCGGCGCGCCGGGAATGGTCGCTTCCGTCGAGTTGCCCGACCATCGCTGGATGATCGTCGACGTTCCCGATTTCGGCCCGCCGCGCGATGTCTGGTATGTTTTCGCCGGCTGGATGGCGCTGATCGTGCTCGGCGCGACGCCGGTTTCGATCTATTTCGCCGGCGTGCTGGTGCGGCCGCTCGAAATGCTCGAAGCCGCCATCAGCAAAATCGGCTCGGACGGGGTGCTGGCGACCTTGCCGGAAAAAGGCCCCGTCGAGGTGAGGGCCACCGCCCATGCGCTCAACGAGCTGTCGGCAAGATTGAGAACGGCGATGGAAAGCCGCATGCGGCTGGTGGCCGCCGCCGGCCACGATCTCAGGACCCCAATGACCAGAATGCGGCTCCGTGCCGAGTTCCTCGAAGAGGACCGCGAAAAGTGGCTGAGCGACCTCGACGAGCTCGACCGCATCGCCGACAGCGCCATCCGCTTGGTGCGCGAGGAGGTCAACCAGGACGCGGTCGAGCCGTTGGCCCTGGACAGGCTGGTCCGCGATATCGAGGTCGAGATGGTCTCGCTCGGCCATGCGGTGACGATCGACCATCTCGACCATGTGTCGGTCAAAGCCGGCGCGCTTGGCTTGCGCCGGGCGCTGCGCAACCTGATCGTCAACGCCGCGACGCACGGCAAGAACTGCACGGTCTCGCTATCCGGGCAAGGCAACCGAGCGGTTCTCACCATCGCCGACCGCGGCCCCGGCATTCCGCCGGATCTCCTCGCCAAAGCCTTCGAGCCGTTCTT
The DNA here is from genome assembly GCF_003952605.1 of Mesorhizobium sp. M1A.F.Ca.IN.022.06.1.1. Lineage (NCBI taxonomy): Bacteria > Pseudomonadati > Pseudomonadota > Alphaproteobacteria > Hyphomicrobiales > Phyllobacteriaceae > Mesorhizobium > Mesorhizobium sp. M1A.F.Ca.IN.022.06.1.1. Next base: position 4,975,275 of record NZ_CP034455.1, read on the forward strand.
CCGGGTCGACCCGGCGCGCACGCAATTCATTGCGGGCGCCGGGCTGGGGCTGGCGATCGCCAAGGAGATCATCGAGCGTTATGGCGGATCGATAAGGCTTGAGAATAGGCAGGGGGTGGGCTGGTGCAGACAATCATCTTTTCCCGGGAGTAGAACACGAGCCAACGATACCGTCGGCTCCCTCTAAACATATGATGTCACGTCATCCTCTACGGGCCTGCTGATCTGGACATGCTCCAGCGGGTGTTTAACCGGTTGTACGATGAGCGACGCCTGGCCAAGAAGGATCGCGAACAGCGGGAATATCTGGCTAGGGAAGTTTTCCAAGCTTTCCATTACGGTTGAATGCCGAAGGCAGCACCTAATGGATAGAGACTTAGAGCGGGCAACCAACGGATAGGAGTGAACGTCCGAGATGATGATTGAACGGCGGGTCAGGCGTTACCTTCGACCGCGCTCTCGTCGTCCAGCGCGTAGGGCACCGGCAGGTAGGCGTTGGCCATCAGCCATTCACCGACGATCGTTCTGACCAGCTCCGACTTGGATAGCCCCATTTCCGCAGCCAGGCCTGCCAACGGTTCCTCGACTTTCGGATCCAGGACGAGCCCCGTCACATTCCTCAGCATTAGGGCAGCCCTGCGGAGCATCACCTGAAGGTCGGCTCTCGAGATCTCTGCAATCTGGTCGCGCAACTTCCAGGTCGGTTGCTATCGTCGCACGTGTCATGATGTGCCCCCGCTGCAAGTAGCGTTCCCCCGCCCCACGGTGCTCAAAGCAAAACCAGTGGGATGGCTGCCTCGGGCGAGTAAAGCCCCAGCCCGCATCTTTCCGACAACCCCGATGGAGGTTCGACGGCAAGATCGTCTGGCACACCGAGCGGTTCCGCCCATCGCGTCAGAAATGCCCGGCTCGATCATCCGCACGACGGGCAACTCGGCCGGCAAGACGTCGAAATCGAACTGGTCGACCCCAGCTCCCAGCGAAAACAGCACCTCAAGGTTCGGGTACTTCGCGCTTATGTCTGTGGGCGGATGCCAGACGCCAAGATACTTCACCGAACGCGGGTCGACCGCGTCCGCGCAATAGTGGAAGGCGATTTCGGGAGCACGTTCGGCGAAGAGCGCTGCCCACTCGGCGCCGCGTTCGGCATCGGCATCATAGAGGAAGGTCATTTCGGCGCCCCGGGATTGCTGCGAAAGACGAAGCTCAGCGTGCCTGCCCCTCAGCTTCCATTTCCGCCATGTCCTGGAACCTGTCGGCGATACGTGGATGCGCCCGCCCGCCATCACAGGCGCCAATGGCGATCAGCACCTCATCCGCACCGGGTGCGTCCGGAACCTGGAAGTTGGCCGTCAGGAAGTGGGAGCGTTTGCCGGTTTCGCTCTTGTGGGTCATCGGCAGGGAAAGAAGGGCGCCTGGCCCGTTGCGGGTATTCGTGAAGCTCAGATAGGTCGTGCCGTCTACCGCCGTGCGGAACATATTGCCGAACCGCAAGGTATGGATCAGCGCCGATGCATGTTCGATCTCGCCATTGATGCCGACCGAAGCCGCCTTGCCGTAAGCCTCGACCTTATCCGCTGACAAGAGCGCCACCAATCGCTTGGTCATTTCGGCGCCAAGACCCGGCGCCAACCGGAGGATCTCTGGGCGTAAATTTTCAACGAATCCTTGACCGGCCCACGGGTTCTTCAACACGGCTGCGACCACCACCATGGAGATCGGTTGGTCGGCTTTCTTGCCACCCTCGACGAATACTTCCTCGATGAATGTGCAGAACTTTCTCACTCCGAGATCCATGGATTCCTCATCTGTTCGCTGGATTGTGGCGCAACCTAATGAGCAACGACGGTGAATGTCTTCCTTCGTTAGGGAGGAAAAACAGAATGGCCGGCACTTCGAAACGATGTAGAATTCAGCTCCCGCGCATGCCTAACTCAGCGGGTCGTGGCGCAGGGAGCGATTGTGGACAGGAAGGCGCAAATCTCGGTTCTCAAAGATGTCGCGAGTGAGATCAATTCCGGCGGCGATCTTGTCATGATCCTGAAGCACTTGGTTTTCGCCGCCTGCCGCCATGCAAACTGGACGCTCGGTTCGATCATGTCGATCGATGCCGCTCATGGTTATGCCCATGTGATGGTTCGCTATGATCCGACGTTGATCGAGCGAACGCTCCCTGACCGTTGGGAACTGGCGACGAGCCCCTCGCTGATCGCCTTGAAGCGGAACGAGCCAGTCTATATCCGCGACGTGCGCGAATCCGAGGAGTTTCCAGGTTATCGCCGCGAAGCTTTCGAGCGAGATTACCGTAGCGTCCTCGTCATGCCTATGAACTGCAGCGACTTCGAGGGCCGGCCAATGGTGCTGAGCGTTGTGTCGCGGGATATCATGGAGGTCCCGGAAGAGGATTTGGCGTTTCTGGGTATGATCGTCCATCTCGGCGCCATCGCGATCGAGAGGGAGCAGCGGCTGGAAGCCGAACGGCAGGCCGGAGACAGGTTGCAAAAGGCGCTCAAGGCGCACACCTCCCTACTTGAACACGTGCTTGCAGACGGCTCAGTTTCTTCATTGTCGGCGATGGTCGGCAGCCTGCTGCCCAATCCGGTCGTCGTCGTCGATTTTACTGCGAACCAGATTATAGCCGGCCGCTCGCCAAGCGAGGTGCAGTTCGATGATGCCGCTTGGCAATCAGCAGCGGCCGGTCCGCTGAGCCGACAACTGGGAAAGGCAGCACGCGATACAATTGAGCGGGGCGGCAACAGTGGGGCGACGCTTTTTCTCGATGACGGCAGCTCCCGGCTCAATCTGGCCGCCCGCATCGAGCCCTTGACGGTCGACCGCCAACTTGTCGGGGCATTGATCATCTTTTCCACGTCGCGTGCCTTCAGCGATCTGGACCAGTTGCTGCTTGACAGCGCCAAGTTCGCGCTCAGCGTCCAAATGATGCGCAGTTTCATCCGATTCCGTTTCGAAACCCGCACACAGACCGAGCTTTTCTTCGAGGTGGTGGAGCGGCGTTGGCGCGACGCGGCAGATGTCCAGCAGCGAGCCCAGCGGCTCGGCATCAATTTCATGACGGCTCAGCAAATCGTCGTCGTCGACTTTCCCGAGAGCGCGAAGAATCTTGGCGGAACGTCCGTCGATCTGCATCACAGTCTCGCTCGTGTCATGCAGCAAGCTTCCGTTCCCGCGTGCGTCGTGGCCATCGATGGCGGGCTGGTGTGCCTCATTCCCTATGACGAGGTCTGGAAACAGGAGCGGACATCGAAACTGATGCGGCGCATCGCAGCGGATCTTGGCCAATATTTTGACGAAGAACCGATCGTCATCGCCAGCAACGCCTGTGCCACCCTGACGGATTATCCGTTGGCTTGGGATCGCTGCAGCCGCATGATTGCCATCGCCCGTTCGTTCGGTCGCACCGGTGCGCTGTCCGGGCAGGATTTCGGGCCGTTGCCGATGCTCGTAGCGGCCGCGGGCGTCGACGACGTACGCGCTTTCGTTCAGGAAAGCGTCGGCGCCATCGCCGCCCATGACCGCCAGCATGGCACGCCCTATCTGAAAACGCTGTCGACTTATCTGAGGGAGGGCTGCCGCAGCGGCGCCTGCGCCGATGCGATGGGCCTGCACGTAACCACGCTGCGCTATCGCCTGTCGCGAATCGAGGAAATGTTCGGCATCGATGTCGAGACGCCAGAGCGGCGCTTTGCCATCGAATTGGCCATTCACCTGCATGGTGTCACGGAAGGTCGTGGCTGACGATCGGTCGACCTGACCCTCGAGACGGCGGATCGGCACCCTTCGTCTCTTACCGCAAACAGTAGCAATATTTTCCGTGCTCTTCCGGCTGAACGACGGAAGAAGGTAGCTCTACTTGCGATTAGCCTTCCCTTTATCAACCAACAGGAGGCGCTGATCCCATGTTGACCACGGGAACCGCAAAGATTCCGACGGCCATCGACCCAATCGCGTTGCGTCGGGCTTTCGGAACCTTTGTCACCGGCGTCACCATCATCACCACGCGGGACACGGACGGCAATCCGCGCGGCATGACGGCCAATTCCTTCACCTCGGTTTCGCTCGATCCGCCGCTGCTGCTCGTCTGCGTCGCAAAATCGGCGTCAAGCTTTGCTGCCTTTACGACGGCGGATTCCTTTGCCGTTAACCTGCTTCATGAGGGACAGGTCGACATCTCGGCGATCTTCGCCTCGAAATCCCCCGATAAATTCCAGTCCGTCAATCACGACCGCGTTCATACCGGCGCGCCGATCCTGACGGACAGCCTTACCTGGTTCGACTGCACGATCTACAACAGGGTCGATGCAGGCGATCATGTCATCCTGATCGGCCAGGTGCAGGCTTTCGGTACGAGCCCTTCAGCGCCCCTCGGCTTTTGCCGCGGCCGATACGCCAGCGTCAAGGATCCGCTGCCGTCCGGCTGGCTGGCCTCGCACAACATGATCATCGGCTATCTGATCGAAGCCAGCGGCGAGATTCTGCTGCGAGCGGATGGAAGCGGTGGCTGGGCTCTGCCAACGGCCAAACGCCGTAAGGCCGGCAGCGAACTGCCGCTCAACGACGGAAAATCCCTCAAGCTGCTGTCAGACAACACCTTTCTTTACTCGATCTTCGATGTTGCTGACTGCGACCCCGGTTATCTAATCTATCGCGCCCGACTTGCCGATGGCGGACAAGGGCGCGACCTGCCGGAAGACCTGCGGTTCTTTGCCATTGACAAGCTGCCCTATGACCTCATCGCGACCCGGGAATTGCGGGCGATGCTCCGCCGCTATGTCCGCGAGCGCAAGCAGGAACGCTTTGGCATCTACATGGATTCCGGCGACGGCGGGCGATTGGCAATGATCGAGGGCGAGGCCCGCTCGTGGCATCAGGCCATTCAAGACTAACCCGAAATCAGGAAGCGACGATGAAGACGACGGTGAAATCGCTCGAGGGAATGCGCCTCAACCTGTTTATCGACGGCCGGTTTGTCGAACCGACATCCGGTCGCTACCTGGACAGTTTCGACCCGACCACCGCGGAGGCCTGGTATCAGTTTGCGGAAGCCGACGCCAACGATGTGCGACTGGCGGTTGAGGCGGCGCAAAAGGCATTCGTCAATCCTGCCTGGCGACGTATGACGCAGACCGATCGCGGAAAACTGGTGCGCAAGCTGGCCGATCTGGTTCTCGCCAATGCCGACGACCTCGCGCTGATCGAAACACGCGACAATGGGAAGCTCATCAAGGAAATGCGGGCGCAGATGCGCTCGATCCCGGACTCTTACACTTACTTTGCCGGCATGGCTGACAAACTGCAGGGCGATACGATCCCGGTCAACAAGCTGGACCAGCTCAACTTCAACATGCGCGAACCGATCGGCGTCGTCGGTATGATCACACCCTGGAACTCGCCGCTGATGATGTTGACAGGAACGCTCGCTCCCTGTTTGGCGATTGGCAACACCATCGTGATCAAGCCTTCCGAGCACGCGACCGCCTCGACGCTGGCCTTGGCCGAGCTAATCATGGAAGCGGGGTTTCCGGCCGGCGTTGTCAACGTCGTCTCTGGAACGGGTGCGGTAACCGGCGACGCGTTGACGCGGCAAAAGGGCATCGCAAAATACGTCTTCACCGGCAGCACCGATACCGGCCGTAAAATTGCTGCTAACGCGGCGGCCAACCTTGCGCAGTGCCAGATGGAACTCGGCGGCAAATCTCCCCACGTGATCTTTTCCGACGTTGATATCGAAAAGGCCGTTAATGGGGTCGTTTCGGGCGTCTTCGCAGCTGCGGGCCAGACCTGCGTCGCCGGCTCGCGCTGCTTCGTGGAGGCCAGCGTCTACGACCGCTTCATCGAAGCGTTGGTGGAACGCACCAACCGCATCACCGTCGGCCACCCATTGGAGGACAAGACGGATATCGGCCCGCTGGCGCTGTCGGCGCAACTGACGAAAGTCGAGTCCTACGTTGCTTCGGGCGTCAAGGAAGGGGCACGGATCGCGTCAGGCGGCAAGCGTCCTCACGCGGAAGAACTCGCCCGCGGCTGGTATTTCGAGCCGACCGTCATGATCGACGCGAAGAACGATATGTCCTTCATGCGCGATGAGCTTTTCGGACCGGTCGTTGGTGTCATGCCCTTTTCCTCGGAAGAAGACATGATCGAACTCGCCAACGACACACGCTACGGCCTCGCGTCCGGGATCTGGACCCAGAATATCGACCGGGCGATGCGCTTCGCCAACCGGATCGATGCGGGCACCGTTTGGATCAACACGTACCGGTCAGCAGCCTACATGTCCGCAAATGGCGGCTTCAAGGAAAGTGGTTACGGCAGGCGTGGCGGTTTCGACGTCATGCGCGAGTTCTCCAGGGCAAAAAATGTCGTCATCGACTATTCCGGCGCCATGCAGGATCCCTTTGTCATTCGACTGCGCTGACCGTCAGAAACGCTGGGACAAACCATCCAAGGGAGATTGAAATGAAATTTGCCGTCTCATTGGGCATGGAGCGTTTCTCGCCAGAAACCTCGATGACGGCCGTAATGGACAATCTGCTGCAACTTGCCAAAATCGCGGACGCCGGCGGGTTTGAGACGATCTGGACGCCGGAGCACCACACAATCGAGTGCACGATATCACCCAATCCGTTTCAGATCCTCACGTGGCTATCCCAGCATACGAGCCGTATCCGTCTGGGAACGGCAACGCTTGCCGCCGCCTATTGGAATCCAATCCGTCTCGCTGGCGAAGCCGCACTGTGCGATCACCTTACGAACGGGCGCCTCGAATTCGGCATCGCCCGCGGCGCCTATCAGTACGAGTTCGACCGAATGGCGCCGGGCGTCCAGCAGCAAGAGGGCGTCGGCTACATGAAGGAACTGGTGCCAGCGGTCCAGAAGCTTTGGGCCGGTGACTATGCGCATGAGGGCCAGTACTGGAATTTTCCGCGAGCGACCTCGGTGCCGAAGCCGCTGCAGAAGGGAGGTCCTCGCATCTGGGTCGCCGCCCGCGATCCTGGCACCTTCGACTGGGCGATCGGCATCGGCGCCAACATCCTCTCCACGCCGCTCTCGCTTCCGGCGGCGGAAATCGGCGTGCTCGCCAGCAAGTTCAACAAGGCGGTCGCCGATCATCCCGAGGTGAAACGCCCAAAATTCATGATGCAGCGACGCACTTGTGTCTATGACAGGGCCGACGACTGGCATCTCGCCGTCGAGCACAGCATGAACTATGGTCGCTATTTCGAAAACCTCATGCAGAACATTGGCACCGTGAAGAACGGGTTCCCGGAGGCCGTTCCCTTCGAAAGCGTTAAGGGCCGCGACAACTACAACCCGGAAAATATCCGCAAGAACCTGATGTTCGGAACGCCCGACGAAGTGATCGAGAAGCTGCTCGACTACGAAGCAGCTGGCGTCGATCAATATTGTCTCGGCCTCAGCTTCAACCTGCCCTTCGAACTGCAGAAGAAGACGCTTAGCCTGTTCACAGACGAGGTCATGCCCTTCTTTGCGCAGCGCGAGCGCGAAACCCAGCAACTGGCCGCGGCAGGGTAGTAGGATGACTGATACGCAGCGTCATACGGTCGGAGATGTGGTCCTGAACTATAGGGTTGACGGCAACGGGGCAGAGCCGCTGGTGCTCATCCACGGTGTCGGTTCCTACCTTGAAGCCTGGAGCGGGGTCGTAGAGCGGCTGAAGCATCGGTTCACCATCCTCACGTTCGACCTACGGGGTCACGGAAACTCGTCGCGCGTCAAAGGCCGCTACGAGATCGACGATTTCGTTGCCGAAACTCTTGCGTTGGCGGACAGTGTCGGCTTCGACCGTTTCCATCTGGCCGGTTTTTCTCTTGGCGGGTTGATCGCACAGCGGTTGGCACTGACACATCTTCCGCGCATTCAGCGCCTGATTCTCCTCTCGACTGTCGCGGGACGTACGCCTGAGGAGCGGGATCGCGTCCTCGCCCGCCTCGCCGCTCTTCGCAGCGGCGAACCGGGATCGCACTACGACGCATCCCTGTCGCGTTGGCTGACTGAGGATTTCCGGAAGAAGAATCCCGATCTGATCGCAACGCTTAGGCAGCGAAATTCTCAGAACGATCCGGACTGTTACGCTTCTGCCTACCGGGTTCTCGCCGAGACCGACTTCGGCGGTTTTCTCGACCAGATTCGCTGCCCGACGTTGATTGCAACCGGCGAGGAGGATGCCGGCTCCAATCCGCGCATGGCAAGATATATGCATGAGCGCATCCCAGGCTCCGAGCTCCGCATCCTTCCGGGGCTGCGGCATTCGATCCTGACGGAAGCACCCGATCTCGTCGCATCGATGATGGCGGATTTTTTGACCGTGCCGGAGACTGTGAAATGATCGTTGAAGAGCGTATCTATCGCATAAAATCCGGCAAAAGCTCCGAGTACCTGAAGCTTGTACGCGAGGAGGGGCTGGCAATCCAGGAACCGATTCTCGGCGGACTGATCGGCTATTTCGTCACCGAGATCGGGCCGCTGAACCACGTGGTCCATCTGTGGCGATATGCCGATTTCGCGGATCGCGTCGCGCGCCGGCGCACTTTGTCGGAAGATGCGCGCTGGCGGGCCTTCATTCCGAAACTGACGGCGCTGATCGAAAGCGCGGAAAACCGTATCCTTCTTCCGACCGATTTTTCGCCACTCCAATAGGAACCAAGGGGCGTAAGGCAAACCCTGAAGCCAACCGGCGCACGGTGGAGTTGCACTGCAGTAAATGCACCTCGGTTTGGAGGAAGGGGAGGGGCAAAAATCCTCCGTGTTCGCGGAAGACGATCTCGCTGACATGCCCCTTAATTGATCCTCGTCAAAAAATTGCGGATCGGGAACATCCGTATCGTTGAAACATGGGAGCCAATGGTGACAGAGCGATTGAGAGTAGAGAATCTGTATAAGATTTTCGCCCCTTCACCCACCAGAGCCATGACGCTGCTCGCCACCGGCGCGGATAAGGCGCGTGTCCTTGCGGAGACCGACGCCGTCGTCGGTCTGAACAACGTCTCGCTTTCCGTTCCCTCGGGCGCGATCTACATGGTCATGGGCCTTTCGGGGTCCGGCAAATCGACGCTGGCGCGTTGCATCAACCGGCTGAACGAACCAACGGCAGGCAAGATCCTGCTCGACGATATCGACATCGTGCCGCTACGCGAGGATGCGCTTCGCGAATTGCGGCGCACGCGCATCTCCATGGTCTTCCAGCATTTTGCCTTGTTGCCAAACAAATCGGTGATCGAAAATGCCGAATTCGGCCTGAAGTTGCGTGGCGTTTCCGCCCCGCAGCGACGCAGGCGCGCTGAAGAGGTGCTGGCGATCGTCGGTCTCGCCAAATGGGCCTATCATCGCCCGCATGAACTCTCCGGCGGCATGCGCCAGCGTGTCGGCTTGGCGCGGGCCCTGGCGACCGATGCCGACGTGCTCATAATGGACGAAGCCTTCAGTGCCCTTGACCCGCTGATCAGGACCGAGATGCAGGATGAGTTGCTGCGGCTGCAGCACACGCTGAAGAAGACCATCCTCTTCATCACTCATGACTTCCAGGAGGCGCTGAAACTCGGAACGCGCATCGCCATTATGTCCGAAGGCGAATTGGTGCGCGAGGGAACACCGCAATCGATCGTGCTCGAACCAGGTAGCGATTATGTCGCCGCCTTCACGCGCGAAGTCGACCGGTCGCGATTGTTTGACGCACGGTCGGTGATGCGCACCGGTTCGACGGTGTCAGGCGATGGTTCGGCGCGGATCGTCGGCGACGCCGAGCATCCCGAGGCCATGAGTTTTGCCGTCGACGCGTCGAACCGCATCGTCGGCTGCCTCGACGCTGCGGCCCTGCAACAGGTAAAGGCTGGCAAGCCGGTCGATGCCCTTTTGACGCGTGATTTCGTCGCGGTGAGCGGCACCACCAAGCTCGTGGATGTCGCTGGCTTATATCAGAGCGGCAAGGCAATGGCCGTCATTGACGAGGACGGCTGCTTCCTCGGCATGCTTGAACCCGAACATATCCTTGGACGGATCGCCTCGGCGACGAGATCGACAGCGCCTGCTTCGACGGGAGGCCACAATGCTTGATGCCGATGATCTAGCCATCTTTCCGGTGGACCAGTGGATTGCAGACGCCGTCCAATGGGTCGCGCTCCACCTCCGTCCACTGTTTCTTGCAATCAAGTGGCCGGTCGAAAACCTGTTGTCGTTCAACGATTACATACTGCACGAGATTCCGTTTCCGATCTTCGTCGTTCTGGTGTTTTTGACCGCCTATCGGCTTGCCAGCATCGGCATCGCGGTGTTCAGCGCCATCTCACTTGTCGTGATCGCAGCCATCGGTGTCTGGACCGAGGCCATGACAACGCTTTCGCTGATTACCACGGCCATCGTGTTTTGCACCGCCATCGGCGTGCCGACCGGCATCTGGTGTGCTCGTAACGACAAGGTCTGGAGCGTGGTGCGGCCGGTGCTCGACATTATGCAGACCACACCGACGTTCGTTTACCTCGTGCCGGTCGTCATGCTGTTCGGCGTGGGCACAGTGCCGGGCGAAGTGGCGGTCGTTACAGCAGCTGCACCGCCGCTAATCCGCTTCACCAATCTGGGTATTCGCATGGTAGAGCAGGAAATGGTCGAAGCAGGTCTCGCCTTCGGCGCCGATAAGCGCCAGCTTCTGTGGGAAATACAGCTGCCTTTGGCTATCCCCACCATTCTCGGAGGATTGAACCAGACCGTGCTGACTGCGATGGTAATGTCCGTAGTCGTCGCCATGATCGGCGCGGAAGGCCTTGGCCTCGTGGTTCTCCAAGGTCTCGGACGTCTCGATGTCGGTCGCGCCGCCGTCGGTGGCATCGCCATCGTCCTGCTCGCCATGATGCTTGATCGGATCACCCAGCAGCTTGCCCAGCCGACCGACCGCAAGCGCAGGTCGGTGCTGCGCGACCTTTTCAATCTTTACAAGGGCGAGCGATCGCACGAGGCCATCGTAACAACCGCAGCGAACCGCACGCGTTGAGAGCCGCTCCGGCGGTAACCACCACCGGAATGACGACAGACACCGGCGGCTCGTTCCGCCGGCCAGGAATTCACTTGCCTATCCCTTGCAGCGTCCGCGTTACAGCCGAACCTCGAATTCAGTGAAGTCCAAAGAAAAATCCAGAAGGAGAACATCCGATGAAGCACAGCCTGAAAACCTTTTCCCTTTTTGTCACCGGCATGGTGCTGGCGGCCTCTCTAGGTCAAACTGCTTTCGCCGAAGACCTGCCTGGGAGCGGCAAGACGGTGCGGTACGCCCAGTCCGACAGCCTAGGCGCCAATTACGTCGTTGCCCAGATCGGCATGGCGGCGATGAAGGAACTCGGTTACGACGTCAAGCTTAGCACGCTCAACACCACCTTGTTCTTCCAGGCGGCGGCCCAGGGCGATCTTGATATCGCGACCGACATAAACTTCCCGCAGCGCGAGCCGGGTTACAAGAAGGTCGAGGCGGAGGCGGAGATCGTCGGCGGTGGCCTAATTCAAGGCGGCGGTATTAATGGCTATCTGATCGACAAGAAAACCGCCGACGCAAACAACATCACCACGCTCGATCAGATGAAGGATGCGAAGATCGCAGCTCTTTTCGGCACGACCGGCAAAGCCGACCTCATCAATTGCGATCCGGGCTGGAGTTGCGGCGACGTTGTCGATTTCCAGCTTGAGAAATTCGGACTCAAGGGCAGCGTCAATTCGGTCCGCGGCAAATACGAGGCTCTGATGGTCGAGGCCGTCGCCCGTGTCAAGCGCGGCGAGCCGGTATTCTTTTATGCCTGGAGCCCTTCGTGGATGAACAAGGCTCTGGTGCCCGGCAAGGATGTCGTCTGGTTGCCGACGCCCTTCGATGCCTTGCCGGAATCGGTCCCGAACAAGGGCTCTGCCCTGGTGCCAGGCGTCAGCGGTTGCGCTGGCGGTGCTGATCCATGCCGCATGGCCATGGCGGCATGGAACTGGAACGCCGTCGCCAACCGGAAGTTCATTGCAGCCAATCCGGCAGTCAAGAAGCTCGTGGAGCAGATGTCGTTCCCGCTGGCCGACTGGTCGACCTGGGAACAAACGATCAGCGAAAAGGGCGGCAGCGACAGCAACATCAAAAAGCTGGCGCAGGAATGGATCAAAACCCATCAGGAACAGTTCAACAGCTGGGTTGACCGTGCCAAAATTGCAAGCTGATCACAATTCGCTGAAGTAGCCGCGCCAGGCCGACCCGACGTTGGGGTTTGACGACGCAAAGAAGCTCCGGTGGCGCAAGCCGCCGGGGCAATTCGATTTTGCCATTACTGCGGTGCTTTCGCTACTGAGTCCCTTGAGCCAAGCTAGGTAGCCGTGGAGCCTCAACAGGTTTGCACCGCGTTCGCACGAGTACCGTCTCGCCTTCATGGTGATCAAAGCCTACCGCAAGCCAGCCGGAACAGGTCGGCGAAGGTTTCGAACAACCGGTCGCTTGCCTCCGTTTCCGGCTGGTGGCTCGCGAAACGACGCGCCGCGCTCGGCGTCACCGACGATGTCCTAGAGCGCCTGAAGGCACGGCTCCACGATCGAAGCACGACGCGCTGGGCGCGAAACCCGGCCACGCCGTGCTCGTCGAACCGTGGCGCGCGCTGCTCCCGGCGCAGACCGTCGACGCCGCCTTTGAAGGCGTCTGATGGTCGCGTCGCGAGAAACCCTTCAGGGACCTCGCAGCCGAGCGCGAGCCTCGAAGCTGCCAATCCGCTTCTGGCCCAGGACAGCCGCGCTCGCACCATTATGGTCAGCACGGGTTCATCGACCCCTTTTGTAGGATGAAAGAGACACCGCGTGGCATGGAATACTAGTCCTCCTCCTGGTCATTAGGTTCGCCAGACCATACGAGAGAATACGAAGGAAATGGGCTGGCGAACCACCCGCTACGTGTTGATTTCCGGTAGAAAACGACGACCCTCAGCGACTAACATAACCGTTATTCGCCAATGGGTTACGGAGCGGTCCGCCGAAATTGATTCAAGAGTTGATCTAGCCCCTCGTTGACCGTAGTGAGCTTCTAAAGAATGGCGGCTCTGCGCCTCATCTCGGCCGCAACGATGTTGACTGCAGTTGCCTATAAGCCGACATCTGATTGGAGGTCGCGCTAGACAATCCACGGTGGCGCCACGACGTGCAAGTGATCCTGATACCATACTCGGTAGGCCTGCGACTTGGACGATATCTGCCGCAGCCCGATTAAGGCAGGCGCTCGCCATTTCGCGACGCGGCGAAGCTTCTGGTCCGCGATAGCCTCCGATCCAGCTATTCGTACCGACCGTTTTCGCCGGAACAACGTTGTTCGAAACATACGCGGAAATCACGTCTGCCATGAGTTCCAAAATTGCATCTTTCGAGGCGTCGTCGGTCATTTCTCTCTTCTCTGATTGACCGTGCATCTTGTTCACTGCGCCACGGCTCTTGACGCGAAGCGTGGCCCAGTCGTGACATCGATGATCTCTGGTGTCGTGCTGTCGACGCCGCCGTCCCAGCCGCCGCCGAGCGCCTTGTTCAATGCTATATAGTCGGTGGCGATCGACACTCGGCTTTGGAGCAGAGTGTCATCGGCTGAGTAGGCCGATCGCTCGGCATCCAGCACCTGGCCAGAACCATGGCGAACATGGTGAGCGTGTTGATGGAATAGCGTGGGTGTCGGTACGCATTGATCTCGACGCTAAGCGGTCCTCCCTCCCATGATACTCATTGTGGATCGTGGCATTGGCTTCTGCGCGTATGAAATACGGCAGGACGTCATCGCAGGACCAGCCGTGATTGCCGAACTGAGCCCACTGGTCATAGTCGCCCGAGTTTCCGCGAATGTAGACCATGTAGTTGAGGATACCTGAGCCGCCGACTACCCGGCCTCTTGGATAGGCGATGCGCCTATCAAATAGTTCACGCTGGTGCGTGGTGGAAAAGGCCCAATCGGACCTGGAGTTCTGCATCCATGAAAGCGGCTCCCGGAATGTGCGCGAGCCTGCAGTCCGGTTCGTCGCCCGCCTCGATCAGGAGGACCGTGCGATCTGGATCCTCAGTTAATCGGTTGGCCAACACGCATCCGGATCCGGCGCCGACGATGATGTAATCGAACGACATCGTGACCACCCTTGGGCCGACATGGCTCGCCCGAGGAGCTCTAGCCTCTCGACGCGGCATAAGCGAACACTAATATTGCGGAGAACGCGCTGCGGCAGTTTTATATTCGCTGATCGTGATCTGATCGCCAGCGCCGCCGGAGACATTGTTAGATCTTCGCCGTTCCTCGTCCATGCGAAAGATAGATTGTCGAGAGTTATCCCGCCCTGCAGCGCGGCTGTGAACGGCTCACTGTGCACCTCACGGTGGTCCGATCATCATGAACCACCCAATCCGACTGGACGATCTCTATGCACGGCTCGATCCGAGGCGCGCCTCGCCGCATCTCAAGGATCTTTGAGCCAACCAGCCCAGTCGCTCCGGTGACGATTAGGGTGCGGCCTGCCATCATAGACCGGTATGCTGCCTGATCATTTCCAGTCGTTCCGCCTCCGGCAGGGTTTGGTGCAAGACAAAAGCTTGCTCAGCATCGGAACCCAAGAGATACATGACTTGGCCGGTTTCGTCGTCGCCGCCCGGAAATGACTTCGGCGATCGACTCGGGAGTGGAATAGTTGTTGCGCCGTTCCTCCATAGCTGTAGTGACCCTGCAAGGCGTTGGGCCATAGGCACCCGGACCATTTTCAAAGGTCATGGCCGCGGATCGACCGGCGAAGTCGGTGGCCACCCCGCGGTTACGCGCTAGCTCGGCCCTGGTGGCATAGCTCCTGCCAGTTCTCACTTGGCACTGTTTCGACATGCAATAAATTTCAAAATACGAATTTTATCGCAGCGACGTTGACGGGGGATCGCAAATCCCATATGTCTGCTTGCGAGAGATTTCTGCAGATGAAATTTCTTGCAGCGAGCGATAGAGCCCTATCGTTCTGGCTAGACAAGCGGAGGAGAGATATGAAGAGGGTTGGATTGGCCAGCGCGCTGAGCGCGGCCACTATGGCAGTTGCGCTCATGGTTACGGGCGGCGCATCCGCACAAAGCAAATTCCAATGCAAGCCGGACGAAACCTATGTCATGAACGTCATGGTGTCTGCGCATCCCTATTGGGTCCCGGTCTACCAGGGTTTCAAGCAGGCGGCGCAGGCAATGGGCTGCAAGACAGTGTTTTCCGGCACGCCGGACTATGACATCACCAAACAGATCGCGTCTTTCGAGCAGAATCTGATCAAGAAGCCGGCCGGCGTGCTGCTCCACCCGATGCAGGCCGATCCGTTCATCGAGCCGATCAACAAGGCGATTGCCGATGGCACGACAGTGGTCACCTTCGCTGCCGACTCGCCGAAGTCGAAGCGCGTCTCGTACATCACGTCGGACAACGTGGCCGAGGCCAAGTTTGCAGCGGAAGAGATCGTGAAGCAGGTTGGCGACAGCGCCGAATATGCTGTGCTTGAGAATCCCGGCCAAAGCAACCACGACTTGCGCGTGACCGCTCTGATCGACTATTTCGCCAAGAAATACCCGAAGATGAAATTGGTCGGCCGGCAGGCTACCAACCAGGACGCCAACGCAGCCAACAAGGCCGTCGCTTCAATGCTGCAGGCGAACCCGAACCTGAAGGCGCTCTGGATTCCGGAGGCCGGCTCGGCCGAAGGCGCCGTTGCTGCCGTCCTGGAGGCGAAGGCGAAAGTGCTAATAATACACGCCGACATCACGCCGGCGACGCTGGAGCAGATCAAGGCCGGCAACATCCACATGGCGCTGAGCCCCAACCAGGTTATGCAGGGCTATCTGGGCTTCGTCGCGACATTCATGGCGGCTCACCCCGATCTGATCGATCCATTCAACGACTACAAGGCGTCAGGCTACAATCCGATGGGTATCCCATTCGCCGACAACGGCTTTGCCGTCATTACCAAGGAGAATGCGGACTCGTTCGACTTGAACAAGTACATGGAAGGTCGCGATCCAGCGTAAGATCACACGTCCCCAGGCCCGCGTCACCTCCCAGGACGCGGGCCAACACTTCCTACCTTGTCGTGGACGCAATGGATAACTCCGTCATCCTCAAGATATCGAATCTAAGCAAGTCGTTCGGACCTGTCGCGGCGCTGCGAAGTGTCGATCTGGAGCTCCGCCGTGGTGAAGTCCACGCTATCGCCGGCGAGAACGGTGCCGGAAAATCGACCTTAATGAAGATCATCGACGGTATCCTACGTCCCGACAGCGGCGAGATTTTCATTGACGGCAAGCTGGTTTCGATCTCCTCGCCGACCGAGGCTCAGAAACTCGGCATCGGCTTCGTGCACCAGGAAATCGCGCTGTGCCCGGACATCTCGGTCGCCGAAAACATCTTCATGGGCGTGACAAACACCAGCAAGGCGCTGCTGATGAGGTACGCCGAGCTGAAGGCGCGCGCCTCGACCATTCTTAAGCAATTGGGCGACATCGACTCATCGGCGCTCGTGGGCGTGCTTTCGATCTCTCAACAGCAACTCGTCGAGATCGCCAAGGCACTGACGCTCGATTGCCGCATCCTGATCTTCGATGAGCCGACCGCCGCACTGACCGAACGCGAAGCCAAGATACTGTTCGAGATCATCCACAGACTGGCGGATAAGGGCATCGCCATCATCTACATTTCGCATCGAATGGCCGAGATTTTCGACAACTGCGACCGCGTCACCGTGCTGCGCGACGGCCAACACATCACTACGCGAGACATCAAGGAGACGACGCCAGAGCAGGTGGTGGCAGCGATGGTGGGGCGCATCATCGACAAGCTCTATCCGGAGAAGCAGCGTGATGACGAGAAGTCTCGGGAGATCATCCTTGAGGTGGCTAACCTCTCGGAAAAGACGCGCTTCCGCGACGTTTCCTTTCAACTTGCGAAAGGCGAAATCCTGGGTCTTGGCGGCCTGATTGGCGCGGGGCGGAGCGAAATCGTCAAGGGCATCTGTCGCCTCGAGGGCGATGTGACTGGCGCGGTGGCCTTGCATGGCCAGCTGCTCTCGCTGGTGAATTATGGCGACAGCATCGACGCCGGCATCGTCTATCTTTCGGAGGACCGCAAGGGGGACGGCCTGTTCCTCGACATGTCGATTGCCTCCAACATTTCGGCGCTGGCGGTCGAGCAGGTGGCGTCTCGGCTGGGGCTGATCGACGACGCATTTGAGACGCAGCGCGCGGAAGAGCTCGGACGCAGGCTGACGCTCAAATGCGGTCATGTCGGCCAGCCGGTTTCGGCGCTTTCCGGCGGCAATCAGCAGAAGGTGGCGATCGCCAAGATGCTGTCAGTCGAGCCGAAGGTTATCTTTCTCGACGAGCCGACGCGCGGCGTCGACGTCGGCGCAAAGGCGGAGATCCATCGCATCCTGCGCGACCTCGCGCGCGCCGGGGTCGGTGTCGTGGTGATCTCGTCGGAGCTTCCAGAACTGATAGGCATCTGCGATCGCGTGCTGGTGGTGCGGGAAGGCCGAATAACAGGTGAGGTCACCGGCGAAAAGATGACGGAGGAGAATATCATGTACCTGGCATCCATCGCCGACGAGCGGCCGCACGCGTCATGAGCGCCGAGAAATTTATGGCCACGACTACGAGCCCCCTGGAAGGTGAGACCGGCTCCGCCGCAAACGCGCTCGGCCGATTGCTCAAGATGCGAGAGACTGGCCTCATCCTCATCATCGCGGCCATGTTCGTGGTGATGTCCCTCGCGTCGCCCTATTTCCTGACTTGGGACAACATGCGGGCAATGGCGATGGCCTTCGCTGTCGAAGGCATCGTTGTCGTCGGCATGACAATCCTGCTCATCTCCGGTGGCATCGACCTGTCGGTCGGCTCGGTGACCGCGCTCGCGATGGTGATCGCTGGACTGCTCTTCCTCGAAGGCCTGGATCCCTGGACTGCTTCGCTGCTTGCCATCGCAGCGTGCACGGCAATTGGCGCGGTGATGGGCTTCTTCGTCACCAAGGTCGGCCTTCACCATTTCATCGTCTCGCTGGCGGTGATGGTCGTCGCGCGCGGGCTTTGCCTCTTGGGGACAGGCGGGCGACCGCTGGGCCTCTACACGCTGTCGCCGGAGTTCAAGTTCATCGGGCAGGGGTCCATAGGGCCGATGCCGGTCGTCATCGTTATATTCATCATATTCGTTGTGGCGTTCGACTTCATGCTGCGGCGCACGACTGTCTTCCGCAAGGTGTTCTACACGGGCAGCAACGAGAAGGCGGCAGCCTATTCCGGCATCCGCACCAGCAAGGTGATCTTCCTCACCACGACGCTGTGCGCGACCCTGAGCGGTGTTGCGGGGATCATCTACATGGCGCGCTTCGGCTCGGCCCAGCCGACTTTCGGCGTGGGCATGGAACTGAACGTCATTGCTGCCGCGGTCATCGGCGGCTCCAGCTTGAAGGGTGGCTCAGGCACGGTTCTCGGCTCGATCCTGGGGACAATACTGCTGTCTGTGGTTTCCAGTTCGCTCGCCCTGCTGGACGTCTCCGTATACTGGCAGGACATTATCCGGGGCTCGATCCTCCTGACCGCGGTGACGATCGACCATTACTTGAACAAGCGTCGCGGCTGATCGGGATCGGACTGGGACATGGCTGACGGCAGAGAAGAGTTCGAGACGATCCGGCAAATACACACGGTGCTGGTGCTGCATTTCATGGACGGCATGAAACAGAACGACATCGCGGCGGCGCTCAACCTGTCGCCGTCCAAGGTGAACCGACTGATCGCGCAGGGCCGCAAGCTGGGCATGGTGAAGATCGCCATCGAAAGCCCGTTCCAGTTGCTGGTCGATATTGAGAGGCAACTGGCGGAGTTCGCGGGGCTTGCGAATGCAGTGGTGACGCCGACTGTGATAGGCAGCCCCGACAGCACATTGCAGCAAGTCGGGCGCGCGGCAGCATACCAGTTGCTCGAAACATTGCGCGACGGCGATGTCATCGCCATTACTGGCGGCAAGGCGGTGAGCGCCGTGGTCGAGAACATCCAGGCCGAACGCACTTCGACATACAGTGGTCCGCTGACTGGGCGTCCAGGCAGCACTACACGCATCTGGCGACGCGCCTGTCCGAACGGCTTGGCGGCTCCACACTTCTGCTACACGCTCCGCTCTTCGCGGAGAGCCCGAAACAGCGCGACCTGCTTATGGACATGGCTTCGGTTCGGAAGGTTTTCGACGTCGCCCGAAATGCCGCCGTCGCGCTGGTTGGTATCGGCTCGATCCAGAATCCGGGGTCGAGCTACTACGATCTGCATCCGACCTCCAGCCCCGATCGCGAGACGCTGCTCGAGAGCGGCGCGGTGGGCGAATTTCTTGCGCATCTTATCCGTGAAGACGGGACGATCGCCGACTATCCGCCCAACTCGTGCCTCGTGGCGCTGAACCCTGATGATCTCGCGCGTTGTCGGGTGGTGATGGGCGTGGCCTCCGGCGTCGAAAAGGTGCGCCCGATCCGTGCGGCGCTGAACGGCGGATATGTAAAATCGCTCGTCGTTGACGAGGACACGGCCAATGCCGTTTTGAACAATACCGGGAGCATTCGTAATGTCGCATGAAGTTTTGACCCGGCAGATCGGCCGTTCCCGTATCGAGGCATCGGCGGTGGGGCTCGGCACCTGGGCGATCGGCGGGTGGATGTGGGGCGGGACCGACGAGCGCCAATCCATCGACGCGATCCGTGCCTCCATCGACGAGGGCGTATCGTTGATCGATACGGCGCCGGCATATGGTCAGGGCTTGTCGGAGGAGATCGTCGGCAAGGCGATCAAGGGTCGGCGCGACAAGGTTGTGCTCGCCACAAAATGCGGTCTGGTCTGGCACACGACAAGGGGCAATCATTTCTTCGACTACGACGGTTGTCCGGTACATCGTTATCTCGGCGGCGACTCGATTGCGTTTGAAGTCGAGCAGAGCCTGAAGCGGCTCGGCACCGACCACATCGACCACTACATCACCCATTGGCAGGACCCGACCACGCCCGTCGCGGAGACGATGGAGGCGTTGCAACGCCTCAAGACACAGGGCAAGATCCGCTCAATCGGCGCCAGCAACGTTACATTGACCGACGTCGAGGCCTACCTCGCGGCCGGCCAGCTGGACGCGGTCCAGCAGGAATACAGCATGGTCTGCCGCGACCTCGAAACCAAGCTCGCGCCTTACTGTATCGAGAACGAGGTCTCAATTTTGAGCTACTCGTCGCTGGCTCTTGGCCTGCTGTCGGGAAAGGTCGGTCCTGAACGCGTTTTCGAAGGCGACGACCAGCGCAGGAATAATCCACGGTTTTCCCGGGCCAATCGCGAAAAGGTCGCGCGGCTGATGCAGGAAATCCGGTCGATTGCCGCCGCGCACGAGGCAACCGAGGCGCAGATCGTGATCGCCTGGACTTTGCAGCAGCCGGGCATCACCTTCGCATTGTGCGGCGCGCGCAACCCGGAGCAAGCAAGGGAAAACGCCAAGGCCGGGCGAATCCATCTTTCCAGGGAACATATCAGCCGGATCAGCGAGGCAGCGAAACGCAATCTGACTGATCTCGATGCCTGAATATCGAAGGACAACCCGAAAAACGATCGGACCGCCTCCAGCAGTCAACGGCGAAGCTATGCCTGAACAAAGAGACGAAAATCTCGAGAAAATTCACCTCAACGGCGCTTTCGACGTCATCATTCTGGGTGGCGGCATCAACGGCATCGGCGTGTTCCGCGATCTGGCATTGCAGGGCCTGCGCGTCCTGCTGGTCGAGCGCAGCGACTTCTGTTCGGGGTGCAGCGCGGCGCCTTCGCGCATGATCCATGGCGGACTGCGCTATCTAGAGAACGGCGAGTTTGAACTCGTGCGGGAATCGCTGCGCGAGCGCGATGCCTTGCTGGCCAACGCGCCGCATATGGTGAGGCCGCTGCCGACGACCATCCCCATCCGCTCCGTCTTCTCAGGTCTTATGAACGGCGCCGCCAACTTCCTGGGCGTTTCCGAGACGCCCTCAACCCGCGGCGCCCTCGCAGTCAAGGCCGGTCTCGCCCTATACGACTGGGCGACCCGACACCGCCGAATTCTCCCGCGACATGTCTTTCGCAACGCGCAGCAGACATTTGCCCAGTGGCCGGGCCTGGACCAAAAGCTGCGCTACTCGGCCACCTACTACGACGCCTGGATAAGCTACCCGGAGCGGCTCGGCGTCGAGCTTCTCCTCGATACCACGCGTTTCGCCCCGGAAAGCGTTGCGGTGAACTACGCAGAACTGTCACGCGAAGGCTCAAACTTCGTGGTCACCGACACCGTCACTGAAGGGCGCCTCACCGTATCCGCCAAGGCTGTGGTCAATGCCACCGGTGCGTGGGTCGATGAAGCCGTCGCAAAACTTAGCGGAGACGTAGTTACCGATGACCGTCTCGTCGAAGGGACGAAGGGCTCTCACCTCATCCTCGATTGCGAGCCTCTTTACCGGGGGCTTGGCGGTCATATGATCTTCTTCGAAAACGACGACGGACGGGTCTGCATCGTATTTCCCTATCTCGGCAGGGTTCTTGCCGGTTCGACCGACATTCGGGTGAAACAGGCCGAGCGAGTGCGGTGTGAAGCTGATGAGCTGGAATACATTCTGAGCGCGATCCGCGCCGTGTTTCCCGGTATCGACGTGAACTGCTCGCATGTCGTCTACACTTACAGCGGCATCCGTCCGCTGCCGAAGAGCGACCATGCCTTCACCGGACGAATTTCGCGCGGACATTTCGTACACCGGCTTGACGGCGAAGTGCCGCAATTCTGTATGATCGGCGGTAAGTGGACGACATTCCGGGCGTTTGCGGAGCAAACGGCCGATGCTGTGCTGGCCGAACTGGGAAAGCCCCGCCTGAGATCGACCATCGCCATGCCGATCGGCGGCGGCAAGGGCTTTTCGGATGACGGCGAAAGTTTGATGGACGAGCTGGTTCGGGATTTTGCAATCGCCCGCTCGCGCGCTTCGCACCTGGTCGAAGCCTACGGTACAGGTGCGCGCGAGGTCGCAGCGTTTTGTAGAGGGCGCAACGACGATGTGAAGCTGGATGCAGCCACCGAAATCACGCAAGCGGAGATCGTCTTCCTGTGCAGAAATGAGTTCGTGGTCGCTCTTGCGGACCTGCTGCAGCGCCGTACCGCCCTCGCCATCCGAGGAAGCCTCTCGACAAACCTGGTTGGACGCGTGGCCGGCATTCTGGCACAGGAGAGGCGCTGGGATGCAAGGCGTCAGCACTCCGAAATCGATGGTTTCCTCGACGCACTCGACCGGTATCACGGTGTCTCACGGGGGACGCTCGACCAACGGACACATGACAGGAGTATCGCATGCGCGTGAGCAGCAAGGCCCGCATGAATCGCATGTTCACGAACGGCAGATGCCTCGATGTGGCGCTCGACCACGGCGTTTGCAACGAGCCAAGCTTTCTGGTCGGCCTTGAAGACATGCCGGGCGTCGTCGACGCGTTGATCCGTGCCAAGCCCGACGCCATACAGATGGCCTATGGACAGGCTGACCTGCTGCAATTGCGTCCGGAAAAAGACAAGCCGGCGCTCGTCATGCGTATCGATATGGGCAATCCGTACAATGCTCAACGCCATCGCGTCATGTGGTCGATGCTGCAGAATGCCGACGAACCGGTCATCGGCGCGCTGGAAATGGACGCGGCCTGCGTGGTGGTCAATCTCTTCATGTTGCCGGACGAGCCTGAGCTTTTCCGGCAGTGCGTCGAGAATATCAGCCGCGTGCGCGCCGCCTGCCACCGCTACGGCATGCCATTGATGATCGAACCGCTTGTTATGCTTCCCAACGACGTGCGCGGCGGCTACCAGGTCGATGGCGACGCCGAGAAGATCATCACTCTGGTGCGTCTGGCGTCGGAAATGGGCGCCGACATTATCAAGGCCGACCCGACCGAGAATCCAAACGATTTCCACAAAGTCGTCGAAACAGCGAGGGTTCCAGTGCTCGTGCGTGGTGGCGGCAGGGAGGATCTGAAGATCGTCCTGAGTAAGTCGGCGGCTATGCTGAAGGCCGGCGCGAAGGGGTTGGTCTACGGTCGCAACGTCTACCAGCATGCTAATCCGAAGGCAGTCGTTAGCGCTTTGATGGCGCTGATTCACAATGAGGCCAGCGGCGAAGAAGCCTGGGATATCTACAACCGTGGCTGATCAGGAACGTTACCTGCTCGGCCTCGATGCCGGCAACACAGTTATCAAAGCCGTGCTGTTCGACCTGGCAGGTCGGCAGATCGGCATGCATGCCATCGACGGCCGCTCTCATACGCCGCAACCCGGCCATGTGGAACGCGACCTTGATGAACTGTGGGCGAACGCCTGCGAGGCGATCCGCATTTGTCTCTCAGCAGCCGGGATCGATCCGTCGGCCATCGCGGCCGTAGGCTGCGCCGGCCATGGCAACGGCCTCTATCTGATAGACGACGCCGGCCGACCGCTGCTGGGGATCCAGTCGCTGGATACCCGCGCCGCCAATGTCGCGGCGTCGCTTAATGCGAGGGCGGGCGACGCGCTGCATGCGATCTGCCTGCAGAAGCCCTGGCCGTCGCAAACCCCGACTTTGCTGGCCTGGGTCAAGGCCAACCAGCCGCAGCTTTACTTCAGCGCGCGCACCGTAATGCTGTGCAAGGACTTAATCACCTTCCGACTTACCGGCGAAAGGGTGAGCGATGTTTCCGACATGTCGGGCGCCGGCTTCGTTCGGATGCCGGATGCCGAGTATGATGGTGAACTGCTGGCGCTCTACGGCCTGGAAGACGCCAGGGCAAAGCTGCCGCGTCTACTCGATCCGGCCGACATTGCCGGCGTAGTGACGACCGAAGCGGCGGCGCAGACCGGCTTGGCGGCGGGCACGCCGGTGATCGCAGGCTACTTTGACGTGGTATCGAGCGCCACGGGCGCCGGCGCAATCGGAGCAGGGGAGGCGTCGATCGTCGCCGGGACGTGGTCGATCAATCAGGTGTTCTCAACAGCACCTGTCGTCGATCGGAACGTCTTCATGGTTGCACGGTTTGGTCCGGGTCGCTTCGTCAACATCGAGGCCAGCGCAACTTCGGCGGCCAATCTCGAGTGGTACGTTAGGGAACTCGTCGAGCGCGGGCATCATCACGACGACCCGTTCGGACACTGCAACGAGCAGATCGGCAAGGTGACGCCGGCGACGGACGATCCGATTTTCCATCCGTTCCTCTATGGCTCGCGCCTGGGTTCGGATTTTCGCGCGGGCTTCTACGGGCTGGCTGGGTGGCACAAGGAAGGGCATTTGCTGCGCGCGCTTTTCGAGGGGGTTATGTTCGAACACCGGCGGCACATCGAGGTGCTGGCGAAAGCCGGCGTTACTTTTGACCGGGCCGTGCTCTCCGGCGGCGGATCGCGCAGCCCGCACTGGCCGCAGATGTTCGCGGATGGTCTCGGCGTGCCGATCACCGTGCCGGAAGCGCGCGAGACTGGCGCTTTAGGCGCTGCGATAGGAGCCGGCGTTGCGGCCGGCCTGTTTGCCGACTACGAGGCCGGCATCGCCGCCATGACGCGGCCGCGCACAGTGTACCGGCCGGACCCTCGATTAAGGCTTCACTATGATCGGCGCTATCGTCTGTCCGGCGAGATTGCCAACGTCATGCGCCCGTTATGGAACGATCTGGTCTCTGGACAACGCCCGGCATGAGCCAACGCGTGGATATAGGATCCTTCGACTACGTCATAGTCGGCGCAGGCTCGTCCGGCTGCGTGCTCGCCAACCGGCTGAGCGCCGATCCGGCGAAACGCGTGCTGCTTCTGGAAGCTGGCGGATCGGACAACTATCCCTGGATCCACATCCCGGTCGGCTACCTCTATTGCATGGGCAATCCGCGGACCGACTGGGGCTATCGCACCACCGAAGAGCCTGGTCTGAATGGCCGCTCGCTTGCCTATCCACGCGGCAAGGTGATGGGCGGCTGCTCGTCGATCAACGGCATGATCTACATGCGGGGCCAGGCGGCCGACTACGACCACTGGCGCCAGCTCGGCAATCGCGGATGGGGCTGGGGCGATGTGTTGCCGCTGTTCAAGAGGTCCGAGGACCATCAACGGCTGAACGGGGCCTTTCATGGCCAGGGCGGAGAGCTTCGCGTCGAGCGCCAGCGGCTCTCCTGGCCGATCCTCGACGCGGTCCGCGAGGCGGCCGAGGAACTCGGCGTGCCCAAAGTCGACGACTTCAACGCTGGTGACAATTTCGGCTCGTCCTATTTTGAGGTGAACCAGAAAGCCGGCTTCCGCTTCAACGCAGTGCGCGCCTTCATCCGTCCGATCCGCAACCGCAGGAACCTGACCATCCTGGCCCAGGCGCACGCTGAACGAATTGTGCTCTCTGGCCGCAAGGCGACAGGCCTGGAATTTCGACACAACGGGACGCCATCATCGGTCGAGGTTTCCGGTGAACTGATCCTGTCGGCCGGCGCCATCGGCACGCCGCAGATACTGCAGCTGTCCGGCATCGGGCCGGGTTCGCTGCTGCAAGGGCATGGCATCCAAGTGCAGCACGACCTGCCGGGCGTTGGCGAGAACCTGCAGGACCATTTGCAGATTCGCACGGCCTTCAAGATCGCCGACGCTCAGACACTGAACGAGCGGCAGGCAAGCCTGTGGGGCAAGGTGCGGATCGCGTTGGAATACGCATTTTGGCGATCAGGTCCGATGTCGATGGCGCCAAGCCAGCTCGGCATCTTCATGAAATCCGATCCGCGCTTCGAGACAGCCAATATCGAGTTCCATGTCCAGCCGCTTTCGCTGGAGGCATTCGGCCAGCCGCTGCACAGCTTCCCGGCGATCACGGTCTCGGTGTGCAACCTCAGGCCCGAATCGCGTGGGACGGTGCGGATCGTCTCGCCGCGCTCGGAGGACCATCCGGCGATCGCGCCGAACTACCTCTCGACGGATGGGGACCGCGAAGTCGCCGCTGCCTCGATCACGGCGGCGCGCCGGCTCATGGCCACGAAGCGGATGGCGCGATATCGACCGGAGGAGTTCAAGCCGGGCGTCCACATCCAGGCGCCTGAGGAACTCGCGCGCGCCGCCGGCGACATCGCCACGACGATCTTCCATCCCGTCGGCACCGCCAGGATGGGTGCGGACGATGCCGCCGTCGTAGATCCCGAATTGAAGGTGCGCGGCTTCGAAAGCCTGCGTATTGCCGACTGTTCCATCATGCCCACCATTGTGTCAGGCAATACGCACGCCCCTGCGCTAATGATCGCGGAAAAGGCGGCTGAGTTGCTTTTGAGGGTTCGCTAGTATCGCAGACGCCCTATTGGGCAATTCCTATGGTGCGATTGTCCTGTGAGCGCAACGAGCGTTAGTCGACCCAGCGCTCCCGTCTGCATAAGACCGGAGCCAAGCTATGTCTCCCCTCGAAACCCATCGTGCCCTTCTGAATCATTCCTCCGCCATTACGGAGCGGGCAAGGGCCTTGCGCCTTGAATTCAGACAGAGCGTTGAGGATGCTCGCTCTCAATCGCAGGAACGCATAGCGCGTTCCCGTCATCTTCTGGCGACGACCAAGGTGCGCTCGTGGTGGCCCAAAAAAGTTCAAACTGAGACACGGATCATGCGGCTTGGTCTCGCGCGAGGGCACCTCAGGCTCGGCAGATGGCACCTTTGCCCTGCAGCGGGAGGGGATAGACAAACTACAACGCTTCGAACTGCCAGCCGCCAGGGCGGATTTAATATTTGGAAGCGACTTTAGGCATATCTAAACGGCCGTCGCTGCCAATAAGCGTAAGCGCCGGACTTTCTAGGTTGCCAGGTCTGTGGATGGTGGCAGATGCCGTGCTGAAGGGGCGGCGCTTATGTCGTTGTCGCGTAGCAGTCGCGTCTACGGGCCTGCTGATCTGGACATGCTCCAGCGGGTGTTTAACCGGTTGTACGATGAGCGACGCCTGGCCAATTGGTGAGGCCACCACCGACGAAGCTGACCTACTGCGAGGGCTTTCGGCTCTCAAATGACGCAGCGAGGCGCGAAGGTATCAGCATAGGGACCAAAGTGTCGGTCTCTACGACTTCTGTCTGAATAGAACATCTCAACGGGCATGCGATCCTGCTTTCAGACGGCACCGGTCGACCTCGCATTCTATCCGTGCCGTCTGAAAGGCATGGAGCCCGCTCGTCCCCCTCTAACGAGGGGGCTCTTGCATGCGACGGATTTCGAGGAAGGACCTGAAGGTAGCGGCCAGATTTTCCTCAGCATGAGCGCGCGGGCTTTGAAATTTCTGAACCGATGGATGGCAGAACATCTGCCAAACGTGAGCACCGAAGACCCAGGGGCCATTGCCGATCTCGTCGTCGAACTCCTGGCTACTGCCGGGCGTCAGGGCATCGCGCCGCAAGAGATATACGAGGAGGTCGATAGCGTGTTTCACCTTCTGAAAGAAGCGATGCAGCGCCGTGGGGGCGGCTTGGCCGATTGACACGGCGAAGATGCCTGCGCAGGGACGTCCATCATTTTTAAATGACGGCGCGCTTCTGCCCTCGCCAGAAGACGAGCCAACCAAGTTTGGTGGCTTGTCGCCCACAGGCGGGCGCCTAGTTCAGGAGCGGAAAGCGTGAAAACCATGGCCGACAAAAAAATACTCAACGGCGGAAGCGGCTTTGAGATCGCCATGATGGCTGTCATCGTTGCGGCTGCGATGGGCCTCATCATAGTCGCAGCTACGGGAATGCAGTGAACGCCAGTTGCGCTCGCCCCCAACGCTCTTGACAACCGGCGATAGCACAGGCCAGTTTCGCCGCGTTTGAAGACCATAGGGGGAATTTTGTGAAGAAGACATACGAGAAGCCCACTCTCCGCAAGCGTGAACGTCTGGCTACGGTAGCGGCTGCCCCAATTTCGGGACCACCCGTCGAGCCGGCTTGAGTTCGCTGGTTTCGCATCAAAGCCCGTCGGCCCCGGTCGGCGGGCTTTTTGTTCCGCTGCAGTTCGGTTCCTGGTCGCAGCTCCCGGGAGACGGTCGAGCGCCCCCTGTCGGGTCGGTCCTGACGCAAAGAGCCCGCTCGCGGAGGAGGTGCGGCGGGCTCTTCTGCGGACTCGCTAAGTCAGTCTTGCGGCCAAGCCTGCCAGAACCTTAAAGGCGCCCGAGGCACGAGACTTGTAGGCATATTTGTAAACCGTGCGGTTTCCTTCATCGGTCACCCGCACCCAAAAGCGTTCATCTGTCCGTGCCGTGACGTCCTTGCCGGTGGCCTTTTTGGCGGCCTCCCAAGGAGTGTCTGCGCTGGCTACGCGATAGGATATCGGCATGTCGCCGACCATCTCTTCCACCCTGTAAAGCCTAACCGTCATCAGGCTCACTCCAACAAAGGAGCGTCCCAACTTGCACTCGATCAGCTTGTTCCCTCTCGGGCGCTCACCTTCTTTCGTTGGAAGGAGGAGCAATCGCGCCTGGAACGATGTCGGTGTTCTGAGCCACCTTTATCCGCCAGCCCGACGGTTCTTCCTTCACAACCAGAAGCAGAATGCCTTGCCGTGTTCCGGCGGGTGCGCCGTCCGGAGCTGATGCACCGGTTAGGATCCATGTGAAGTGCACCGAGGCAAGGCCGGGTGCTAATTCGACAACTGATGAGACAGCCCCCTCGAGCCGGCTGTTGCGAAACATGGTTTCATGAGTTGCGCGATGCGCCCTCGCGATTTCGGCGCCTATGCTGCTCCGCGGCGCCACGTGCTCCTGAGCGCCCTCGCGTTCACTCATTGGACGGTAGCAACGCCGACCACCGATATGCCCAAGTCACCGGCTTCGCTTGACGGCGGGCCGGATGACTTGGCCGGTCATACGCCCAGCTCGCCCTGCCGGCCTCTGTGCAGGATGAGTTCCCCTTCGGTGCCGCGCAAACGGAGGCTGGCAGGGCCTTCATCGTGGTTCCCTGGCATCGCATGTCAAAGCCCGCGCGATTCCGCCGGATCAAGACACTCCCGAAACAGATGCCAGCAGATGTACCAAAGACCGGGCAGCATCTGTGTCGGGTATGCCCAGATCGCGGACGCTGCTCATATGGTTCACCCTCGCCAGGCTCGTTCGTGAAACACCCAGTCCTTGGTTTTTCAGATGCTCCGCAAAAGCCGCAGCCTGGCTATGAAAAGGCGGGGTTTCATCCGCCCCGACCGAGATCTGGACTGTCACCGACGGATCGAAACGATGGTCGATCGGCGAAAACCGCTCAACCTCTTCATCGGTGATGGCTATTTCAGGAGCGAGGAACGACTCTTGCAACGGCCTTAAATCGTAGATGCCACCGAGCAGGAGCGCTCCTTTGAGACCCGATGGTCGGCTGTCGTCGTCGAAAAGCATCGTCGCGAGGTGCGCGCCGGCGGAATGGCCGCTGACGGTCAACTTGCCGGGGTCGCCGCCGTGGCTTTCGATGTGTTCATCCACCCACCGCTTGGCGCGGCGTATCTGGTCGACGATCGTGGCCATCCTCACCGCCGGCATCAGCGCATAGCCCATAATGACCGCGATCGCTCCTGCTTTGGTTACACATCCCGCGACGTAAGAATAGTCTGTCTTGGAGAACATGCGCCAGTAGCCGCCATGGATGAAGATATGCACCGGCAGTCGATCGCGTCTGCCTTCAGGGAAAAAGAGGTCCAGAGTTTCAGCGTGGCCGGCTCCATAAGCGACATCAGCGATCATGGGGATTTTCGCCCTGGTCTCCGCACTTCTGCGGCGGATCTCGGCGACGATGTCGTCGAACTCGGGGACGTGATCGAGCGTGCGGAATGGGTCTTTCGCCATCTCTCTCATCAGATCATCACGGCGAGTATTTCGCCTCCATGAACTCGGCTTGTAATGCTTCTGGCCGCCCTCGCGCCCAAGCCCGCTCTGCTTGACGCTTGCGGAGGGTCGGCAGGGTCGGACATCAGATCGCGATTGAGCGCGATCATAACGGGCTCGATCTTCGATGCCATGCGGGTGCCTTGCAAGACGCGTGCGTAGATATAGGCGGCAAGGCCATACTCGGCGCTGGAGATCGCGGTTGCGGAAAACGCGGCCAGAAAGGCACTGATGCTAACGCACCTTCGCTCGGGTGACCCGCCAGATGACATTACCAACATCGTCGGCGACGAGCAGCGCGCCGGCCCGATCGACAGCAACGCCGACCGGACGGCCCATCGCCTTGCCATCATGTCCGAGGAAGCCGGTGAGCACGTCCTTCGGCGGCCCGCTCGGTCTACCACCGCGGAACGGCACGAAGATCACCTTATAACCGCTGTGCACGCTTCTATTCCATGAGCCGTGCTGGCCAACGAAAGCGCCGTTGCCGTAGGCCGTGCCGAGCGACGCGCGTCTGGAGAAGGCAAGACCCAGAGAGGCGGTGTGGGAGCCGACCGCATAGTCGGGCTTGACTGCCTCCGCCACAAGATCAGGGCGCTGCGGCTTGACGCGTTCGTCGACGTTCTGCCCATAATAGCTGTAGGGCCAGCCATAGAAGGCGCCGTTGCGAACTGAAGTGATGTAATCAGGCACGAGATCGTCCCCAATCTCGTCACGCTCGTTTACGGCGACCCAAAGCTCGCCGGTTTCAGGATTCCAGGAGAGCCCGTTTGGGTTGCGCAGCCCGGACGCGAAAACCCGGGTGTTGCGGCTGGACCGATCCACCTCAAGGACGGCGGCGCGGTTTTTCTCCGCAGCGATGCCATTTTCTCCAGCGTTGCTGTTGGAGCCAACCGTGACATAAAGTTTGCGTCCGTCCGGACTTGCGATCACGTCCTTGGTCCAATGATGGTTGATGTCTCCGGCCGGCAAGTCGACGATCTTTTCCGGCGGCGCGGTTGTTCGGGTCTGGCCGTTGGAGTAGGGGAAAGCGACGAGCGCGTCGGTGTTGGCAACATAGAGCTTGCCTTTGGAAAGCGTCATGCCGAAGGGCGAATTGAGGCCTTCCACGAAAATTCTGCGCACATCCGCAACGCCGTCGCCATTGGTGTCGCGCAGGAGCGTGATGCGGTTAGCGCTGATGGTCGCAGCGCCGGCCCGCTTCATGGCCTGGTTCATGACGAGCTTTCTGAGGCTGAAGCCAGCGTCATGCTTGGCAGGGGCATTGGTTTCGGCCACAAGCACGTCGCCGTTCGGGAGCACGTGCAGCCAGCGCGGATGGTCGAGGCCGGCGGCGAACGCCGTCACCCTCAGCCCCTTCGCCGGGGTTGGCATACCACCTTTCTGCCAGCCTGTTGCCTCCGCGATGTTGACGGTTGGGATCAGTGTGGGTGTCGGTTTCGGCAGGGTAGGGTTAGGGCCATAGCCGCTTACTGCCACCATTTTCTGAGCTGGGACGCTAGCGCAGCTGACCATGAGGACTCCCAATCCAGCTAGGATCAAGTTTTGCGGGAAGCCGGCATGCATCGAACGTCCCTCCGTTCGGATTCGCCTCGTGCTCTTTGGTTAAACGCTAGTCAGCGGCATGGTATTCCAATCACGTCAAAACAGCAGCTCGTGATCCGTTGCCGATCCGCTTGAGAGCCAGGAGTTCGCGACGCTCTGCTCTCTGCCATAGATATGCCGCGAGGAGATTCCGGCAACGCCGGCGGCCCAAACTCGAGCGAACCAAGATAAGCCTGGTTGGATGACGCCTCGCCTGGTTGGCCTGTCGCAAGCCATACGCTCGCCGGCATGATCTATCTCGCCCAGATCAGCCCGGCGCCTTCGTTGGGAAGGTGGCAAGCGTGGGCACACCGCAAGAGCCAAAAAAAGCAGAGAAGCCGAAGCGAGCGTTCAGCGGCTTCATGTTGTATCGATAAAACATCTCGTCTCGTTACGGGCCTTTGGTCCGTGTCGACTCTCCGACTCCTCAGCGAGATACTTGGGGCTCGTGCTTCCAGGAGGGTGCCATGCGAGAATTGCCGCCCAACGTCGATGCGGATGTCGTGATTGAAGTGGGCCGATACCTGGATGATCATGCGAAGACCACAGCAGTTTCCATATCAGACGCGATACGTGTCGTCAGACGTCGCGCACCTGCTACTCGTGCCAGCGAGCTATGGCTGGAAGAACTGATTGTAGAAAGCGCCGGCACCAGACAGTTGGCCGTGTTGCTTGACAATCGCTAGCACCGCGAAATCTCGCCCCAGCACCACCTATGCAATTGGCGATCCTGTGCTCGCCGCGAAGCTAGGCGCTGCCCTGCCGGTGACCAACGGTAGGCGAGGCCTAGATCCGAAAGTTGGTCACGCCCGGGCCGCTATGCCTTCCGCGCCAAGCGGGCCTAGAACTCGATAGCCCGATGCCGCCTTGCTCTTTGCCGGTTTGACGGCTCCCGACGGCCTCTCTGCAATCGATGCAGGGCCGTCGAGCTTTGGGTTGGCGCTCCGTTACTGAGGCGCCGTGAGGCTAACGGTCACGGCCGAAGCGGCCCGGTTGGGGATCGCAGAGCGTCTCAAAGACCACCTCTTGAAACGCAATTTGGCCCTCCCTAACTCATTTTTGCCGGATGCCGCTATCGGGTCCTGGCACGGGAACAACGGTCCTATCAGGGATCGAGTTCGGTTCATGTCGCTCGCATGGAGGATATGTTCCGGCGTTTGCTCGAACTTCCCTCCTCGCGGTTGCGAGCTGGCTCCTGGCCGTCTCGTTCTCTGCCTGATCGCCGCCCGATTGCCTTCGATCCAGTTCGCTTCCGGTGCACGCGTGCTTCGCGCGTTGCGGCGTCTGGTCGTCAATCGAAGGAGGATACCCATGCTGTTATCGGATTTGGGCCGCGTCGGATTCGATCCGTTTCTGGAAGTGCGGCGCATGCAACAGGAAGTGAATCAGCGTCTGGCCGGCCTGACGGCCAGTGCCGCCCAGGAGTTTCCCCCGGTCAATCTTTGGGTCGGCAACGATAGCGTAGCGCTGACCGCCGAACTGCCTGGGATCGCGCCCGACGAGGTCGAACTTACGGTGCGCGACAATACACTAACATTGAAGGGCGAATGCGAATCTCGGGCGGAGGACGAGAAATCCGTCTGGCATCGTCGCGAGCGCCCCTTGGGAAGCTTCTCCCGGACGGTGCAACTGCCGTTCCGCGTCGATCCGGAACAGGTCGAGGCGCGTTTCGGCAACGGGGTGCTCGAGGTCGAACTGCATCGACCGGAGGCGGATCGGCCGAAGAAGATCCAGATCAAGGGATGAGAGGAGGGAACCATGGCTCAGGAACTAAAGACCACCGATCGCCAGGTCATCAGCCAGCCTGACGGCGGCGAACGGACCCGCTCGCGGTCCGTATTCGTGCCGCGCGCCGATATCTATGAGACGCAGGACAATGTCGTCCTTCTGGTCGACATGCCCGGCGTCGCCCCGGATGGAGTGGATATCACGCTTGAGAAACGGACACTGGCGATCCGCGGCTACGCGGCCGATCAACAGCATGAAAATTATCGTCAGGTCTATGCCGAATACAGCGCCGGCGATTATGAGCGCGTCTTCATGCTATCCGAGGACATCGACCGCGACGGCATCGAGGCGTCCCAGAAGAACGGCGTCCTGCGTCTGGTGCTGCCCAAGGCGGCGCCGGCCAAGGCCCGCAAAATCCAACTCAAGATGGCTTAGCCCTTAGAGGCTAGATGAGGTTGACGATGCGAATCAGAGACCCGATCCTTGAAGCAACCGATGCCCGTCACTCCAGGCACGGAATGGCGGGCCATCTATTCACTCTCTTCACTGCCGTCGAACGAAGGAACCCCATGCTCGCCGGCTCTATCAAATGATGCAGCAGGGCGAAGGTTTCAGCATAGGGACCAAAGTGTGAGTCTCTACGACTTCTGTCCGAATAGAACATCTCAACGGGCATGCGATCATGGTCGCGGCGGCACGGGTCGTCCTCGCATCTACCTGTGACCGTCTGAAAGCACTGCCGGTGCCCGAGCGCGTGACGACCCCGGTGCTGGAATTGATGGCAAAGCGCGAATCGTCGATCGTGTAGGTGACCGTCGAGCCGGCATCGGGATCCTTGGCCGAGGCGGTGATGCCCACGGCAGTACCGGCGGCGGCATTCTGGAGGATCTGGTTGGCCGCGGTGTTGGCATCGGGCGGCGCGTTGAACTTTACAGGTTCCGGGCTGTCGAGAACGGCGAGGGTGAAGCTCTTGTTGGCCGTGCTGCCGTCGGAGGAGGTCGCCGTCACCGTCAGATTGATGGACGAATGGGTCTCGAAGTCGAGTGTGCCAAGGGCCGCGCGTGATGACGCCGGCATTGGAGATAGCGAAGCGCGCATCATTGATGCTGTAGCTGACGGTCGCGCCGGCGTCGGGATCCGTGGCCGAAGCGGTGATCCCGGTGGATGCTCCCGCCGCGGCGAGCTCGGCGATCTGGTTGGCAGCGGGATCGGCATCGGCCGGTGTGTTGAAGGCCACCGGACTTCCGGATCCCGGCAAGACATATTCGATGTGCAGCAGCGGCGCGCTGGTCGGATTGTATTCGTAGGAATCGGCGGTGCGCGTGCCGGTGCCGGTGATCAGGAAAGCCATGTCGTTGAGCGCTGCCCAGCCCGAGCGGCTGACGATCTCCTGGACGATAGCCGTGAGGTCTGGCGTGCGCTCGGCCAGGGCCTGCTCGCCCACCGTGGTCCACGGGGCCGGCGTCCAAGCTGTCGACGCGTCGGTCGTTGCCCGTGACGATACATTGAAGCTGGTGCTGGTGAAGGGGCTTGCGTCGTCGGTGTCCTGGCCCTTGATCACCAGCGAGGTCGCGCCGGTCTTCACCTCATTGGCCTGGAACTGGATGTAGGCGCTGGTGATGATCGCGCCTTGCGGGATATCGATACCGGTGAAGCGGAGACCGACCGTCTGGCGGGTGCTGCTGTCAAAACCCAACTCCAGATCGTTGATGTTGGTCGAAATCGAGCCGGAGCCTTTCTCCTCGACGTCGTCCCCTGCGGTCGCGATCCTCGTTTCGGACACCGGGTCGGCCCCCAGGGCACTGGTGGCGGTCAATGCGCTCGCCGTTGCGGTGCCGGTCGTGGATGCGGCACCGGCACTGGTGTTTTCGTGGGTGGCATCTGGGAGGCCCGCACGATGCCATAAGCCCGAGGCATATCCTGTCGCGCTCTCAGGAAAGGTGCCGTCGAGATGAATACCAATTCTGGCTGCAGCTTCCGCAAGGCCGTTCAGGCCGGCATTGATCCCGCCTGTCGAAGTGCAGGCGGCAATGAGGGCATCGATTCTGGTCGCGGCTAAATCCGGGCCATCGCTATGAATGCTTTTGCCGATTCCGGCAGCAAGACTGCCGGAATCGGGAGTCGGTTCCTCGATCGCCGAAGCCCTTGGCCTGCTGTCAATATCGGCAGCCGGAGCGCCAGTTCCAGCGGTTGGGACCGGTCCGTCGCCGATCGTCTGAAGGCCTTTGAGGGAGGAGCAGAAGCCGAACCAAGTCGCGTCGTTTCCAAGGCTCCCGCCAATGCCCGGGATCCAAAGTAGTTCGGACATATAGTGTCTCCTTCACCGCACGTCACAAAAACACCTAGCGTCAGCCTGATCGCAGCAGCCTCGAACCGTCGTATTCGACCGCGCCATTCACGTGACTCGAGACGAATGGTGCGTGAGAATCGTACCGAGAGGCAGCGAAGAACCAGAGACCTCCAAACACAGGCGCAGCCGGTCTCACACATGCGCGTTCAATGCCGGTATTCCTAAGATGATGCGAGCCGACAGGCGCGACGGCCCTGCGCCAAGACGGCGTACGTGACAAGCTGGCAAAGCCGTGTTCGAGCTACTCCTTCCTGCCGGCCAATTGACCCCGATCCATTCGAAGCTGCCCGCGCCTAATTCGGGGCTCAAATTCAGCCTCGAGGCGCGACTTGGAGTTCTATAAACATTGGCACGCCTTCAGATAGCGCGTGCTATTATTTCAGAGAATTCTGCGTCATCACAACGGCTATTCGGTCAGACGAAGGGCTTAGAATTGGGCGGTGGTGCTGCAGGCTTTCGAGCGCGCAAGGAACTCGAGCGCCTTCGCGGGTGGTCAGTTCGAGCCGGTTGGTATCAGGCGCTGCGTTCGGCACCGGTGTGAAGCAGGGATACGCACCGCGGGATACTAATCAGCTGAAAGTTATTCGCCTATCGCCGGCCGAACGGCTGGCTCATAATAGAGACTTGCCTCGGGTGGCAGTTGGGCTGCTCTGTCCGGCCGGCGAAGCCCGAAACTGCTGCATGCCTGGCGGGGTGTAAAGGCAGAGCTGACGGCGACGCGTTGATTCTTGCGGCGTCTTCCGAAATTGTCGCTCCCCTGTTTAGTCCCTGCCAGTCAGCCTGAAGGCAATTTCAACGATGAGGCCTTCCGGCTGAGGGAGCCAGCTCACGCTCCCGCCTGCGCTTTGGAAGGCGCTGTCGAGCAAACGGGTGCCTGCCCGTTTCGAGCTTTTCCAAGCACGATCGGGCCGCCACTTTCCTGCCACCGCATCCGAACCACGTCGCCCTGAATGTCCCAGCTGACGTGAACACGGCCCTCGCTCGCCGACCACGCACCGTACTTCGTGGCGTTGGTCGCTAATTCGTGCAGAACAAGTCCCAGCATTAGCGTCGTGTCTGGATGAGGGCTCGCATCAACACCCTCATAGGATAGGAGGTCATTGCCATATGTCGCCGCCATTGCTTCGAGAAGTCCATGTAACGAGATGCCCCTCGGGTTTACTGCCGCGCCGGACTGAACTTCCGAGAGCGCCTTCAGACGCTCCGTAAAACTGTGCATGAACTCATCTGTGGTGTCTGAGCTTTTTGCCGATAAGCGCGCGATCGATTGCACCAACTGGAAGAGGTTCGTGATCCGGTGGCGCATCTCGTCCGCGACCAGCGAGGCGCGTTCTTCGGCGTCCCGCAGCGCAAAAAGTAACGCGTGGGTTAGGCTGACAGCTCCGATCATAAGGCAACCGAACGTGAGAAACGCCAGCACGGCGACAAGCGTTCCCAGGCCCCATTCGGGCGATGTGATCGGTTCCAGCCAAAGGGAGCTTCCGACGGTCACGCCAAGACCCAGGACGAGGATCCCAGCCCAGGAGCCGCCGAACAGGCTGACTATGAGGATGGCGGGATAGAACGTCAGGAAAGCCAGCCCCCGTATCCATGGCGCGAGACCGAGGCGGACCAGGAGCGCGACCGCGAAGGCCGCAAGGCCCATCGCTGTCGAACGCGCGAGGGGTACTCTGGCGCGAGGCAGATATGCCAAGGCAAATTTCTGAAGCTCAGCATTGAGCTGCATTGCGATCCCGGCGTCGCGGCTCCCCATGCCCTATGTTTGCCGACGGTCATGGTGAGGTCAAGAACCTTGCCGCCAAGCCGAAGATCGCGGAAGCTCGCGTTCCGCATTCAGCTTCCAGCCAGTGGGGCACGCCAATGAGGCATCCTGAACAGCCCGTCGGGCTCGAGCTCTTTTGGCTTCTAGCCGGCCCTCGTGCCGTCGAACTCGTTGTCTTGATCACGGGGTTGGCGCTGCACTGAGCCGTGAGCCCTGCGCCAGATCCCAGGAAGCAATCCGGGGCACTTGCTTAACTGAATGTCCGGCCGCATCTGTCTCTTGGGGAGAGAGGGGCTTGGACAAGGCTCGATATAACAACGACTTTAGCTGCCGCTCGGCCCGCTCTAGGGGTTTGTTGGAACCTCATCAGCCTCGGAAAGATTGGCGTTTCTACCCATCGGCTTGATATTGTGGTATGTAGATGCCGCAATTCCATTGGTGGGAGCACGGATATTCCGCTCTGCCGTTCAGGCCACGCCAGCGCAGCTGGCGTTCGGATCGTCCGGCGCAAATGACGATCGTCAGGGAGGAATGCCATGCGCGCAATCGCACTTTTCATCGCCTCGTCGGCCACGATCTTCCTTGCAAGCCCCTCGCGGGCGCAGGATGCAGCCGCAGGCGAGAAGGTCTTCACTAAGTGCAAGGTCTGCCATATTGCCGACCAGGACCAGAACAAGGTTGGCCCCTCTCTGAACGGCGTCATCGGGCGCACCGCGGGCACGCATCCCGGTTTCACTTATTCCATGGCCATGACAGAGGCCGGAAAATCCGGCATCAAATGGGATGAGCCCACGCTGACTAAGTATCTTCATGACCCCAGGAGCATGATCAAAGGGACGAAGATGGCGTTTCCCGGCCTCAAGAACGATCAGGACGTAACCAACGTCATCGCTTACCTGAAACAGTTTTCCAAGTAAGGCCAGTAGCTTTCACGCTTACCGCCGCGCGGGAATGGTTTGCGCCCCCGCCTGTGAGGGAAAACTGGCGAAATCACATTTGACGGCGTTGGACGCCGAAATCCTGAAGGTTCCTAAACGAAATTCGCTGTAACAAGACGGCCCAAGCCGCGCGGCGAGAGCTGCCCGAAAATAATCCGGGCGTATACCGGCTCTCAGACCGTCGATCACAAAATTTGTCGATTGAATTGTCAGAGATGACTTGAGCGCATCTAAGCCGGAATAGGGAACATCGCGACACGCAAGCGGTTGTAGAGTCGGCGGCACGGTCTGTCCTCCGTTCTGCCGGCCGTCTGAAAGGCAACGACGGAGCGCCGCTCGTGCGAGCGGGCTCCGACCAGTTTTAAGATCCTGCGACTGAAGTCCAATTTCCGTCGCATTGGTCTTACCGGCGAAACATGCCCCTCGACGTTCGTCGCTCCCATCCCAAAATTGTAATGATCGGCGAAATCCCGGTGAGGATGCGTGGTAATAGTTGATTCAACCATTGCTGGTATCTATTGGGTGGCGGCTCCGACAGCTGGCAGGGTGGGCTGCTGGGTGTTGCCTGAGCCGCCTGCGCGGCCCGATGGAAAGACCGCGCTGTCTCAGAATAGGACAGCGCGGTCTATAATCAGTTAAGGCTAACGTATTCGCCGCCTCCCTCCTTTGTATATGTGCGAGGTTTCAACGGAACGGACGCTCTCGGTGTCAGTTTCTGCAGGCGGTCATATCCAGCTGTCACTGGCGATTGCCGCTCAGCCCGTCGCCTGTTCCCCCCATAGCTGGCGACGGGCTGTCGCTATCATCAGCACTGCGAAAGCCTGTCGGTGAACAGACAGATGCCCGCGCGGACCAAAATCTTTTAAATGACGGCGCTGCTGCCGCCGCTAGGTCACGGCCAACTTCAGCAAGGGGATTCGCGATGAAGCGCACATATGAAAAGCCGACACTGGTCAAGCGAGACGCCGTTACAGCCAACATCGTCGTCTGGCTCGCGAACGGCGGGGCATCCGGACAAGACGATGCCCGTCGGCATGGCGGGTATCTATCTTAGCTGACACCGACGGGGAAGGTGACGCATTTCCTCACCGGTTCTCTCAAATGCTGCAGTGAGGCTTAGGTTTCAGTTTAGGGACCAAAGCGACCTCGGTCGTATCGAGAATACTGGCGCTCCGGCGATGGAATGGATATCTCCGGCCGAAGATGAAATGCGCGGTGTGCGCGGCAAGCGCGTTACCCTGGCCTACGCGCCAGATACCTCTCCGAAGAAGCTGCCGCAGCGCTAAAGACGGCCCGGCGGCCATCAGTGCTTCGGGGGAAGTGGTGACGATCTGCCGGGCCTGATCCGGGATTGGGGCAACCAGACCCCGGACACGCCAACCATAGCGTCACGGCAGCCGATGGCAATTGTGTTGTTTTGGTCAGCCGGCGAAGGCGAGCACGATTGTCGGCGATCTGTGTAAGGCAACAACTGGGGCAACCGCTTCAGGCGCCGCCCGGCATGTCCGCAGCGGTCTGTCTGAGGCCTCTCTCGACGTTGGCGATATAGGCACTGTCATTGGCATAGTGGTCCCATAGGACCAAGCCGACAATCAACGCGATCACGACCAAAGGCCATCGCATCGGAACCTCCCTCAAAGCTCCTCGCACCAGGCATTATCTTCCTGTTTTGCTGTGTTTACAAGTGATCGCTAATATACGGGAGAACTCGCCGGGCGAGGCCCCCAACAACAGCCTCAAACCCGACGAGCTGCCGGCCCGGGAGCGGTACCGGCAACGTGTGCTGTGCAAGATCAATGCCGGCAGTCCCGTCCTGAAATGGAACGGCCGCGCGCTAGCGCCGCGGAAAAGCCCGGCTCTGTCCGCCTAGCGGCGGAGATCCCGCGCGGTGAACTCGCCTGTCACGGGGCGACGCGATTGTCAGTGGGCGTTGGCTGACGGTGCCGTCTTGCCCTGGGTGGCCGCAGGCATGGACCTTAGTGAGGCACCAGTCTGCGTGTCGGTGGCCGGGACGGTATGATCCTCCCCGGACAGCGGGCTACCCCCGCCCGGCACTTGCTCGGCAGTCGGCGCTTTGTTGTTTATGCCGTTCTGGAAAGGTTGGCTCGATGTCGTCAAGCCGCCTGCCGATGTGGCGGTGAAGAGGTGATCGGCCGCTGACGCGGGGCCAGCGAGCAGCGAAAACGCTGCAATGAAGATAAGTGTTCGCATGGTGGGTTCTCCAACGATTGTATGGTCCCTCCGATGCTGGGCAGGAACGCCGCCGTCCCCTTCACGTCTTCAACGCCGCTCCTCGTAGCTTTATTCCCGAAAAAGCGTCTCGACCGGAGGCGCCTTCTCGTCGGCGGGCTTGTAGGGCCTCTTGTACTCTTTCCGTTCTGGCGTCTGAATGGCAGACAACTTACATAGCCAGGGCTATGGCGCGTCGACGGCCCGGCGTCCCATCGCTTCGGGGAAGTGGTGACAATCCGCCGGGCTTTATCCGGGTTAGGGGTAACAACGGGCTTGTGCAGAAACGAGACAGGGGCAGCCGGTTGTGGCTAGCCGTCGCCATTATAGGCTGCGGGTTGTGGGGGAACTCATGCTCAGGCCTAAACAAAAGCCGCCGAAAGTCTATTCGAACGCCGACCGCTTTGGCGAGGATGGCCGGCGCCTCTACAGCGCATACGCAGCTACGCTGCGCAAAGGCCGTCGCAAGAGCCTCATGATACCTGTGGTCGACCTTCTGGCCGGTGCGCTTGCCGCAGCTATGGTCCTCGCGTTGGTCTATTTAGTTGCTTTTTAGCCATCGCAAAGCCGATGCCGATCGCGAAGCCGGCGAAGAGCTTGCCGGCCGCGTCTATGGCAATGACGCGGACCTTGCCCCAAACACCGCTGTTGGGCTTCCTGAGGGCGATTGAAAGGTGGCGAAGATCGCACCCATGAGTTGAATCTTAGATCGAACTCCTTTTGTTCGCTCTGCCCAGCGCCTGCGAGATGCCGGCGTGGGTTGCCGCGTTGCGCTGCATCATAAGTTCTATTGCCGCCTCTGATGCCTTGTCCGGATGGCCGGCCTCGAAGGGCGGTGCTGGATCGTACTCGATCGAAAGCTGGATAGCCTTCGCCACCTCCTGCCCGGCAACCTCAGCGATGACCGCAAAGGCGAAGTCAATCCCCGCGGACACGCCGGCAGAGGTGAACACGTTGCCGTCGCGGACGGTGCGGCCCTTTTCGTAACGGGCGCCCACCAGTGGCAGCAACCCCGTGTGAGCCCAGTGCGTGGTGGCGCTTCGTCCTTGCAACAGCCCCGCTGCGCCGAGCAGGAAAGCCCCGATGCACACCGATGTGACGTA
Organism: Mesorhizobium sp. M1A.F.Ca.IN.022.06.1.1; assembly: GCF_003952605.1. Taxonomy (NCBI): domain Bacteria; kingdom Pseudomonadati; phylum Pseudomonadota; class Alphaproteobacteria; order Hyphomicrobiales; family Phyllobacteriaceae; genus Mesorhizobium; species Mesorhizobium sp. M1A.F.Ca.IN.022.06.1.1. Next base: position 5,016,858 of record NZ_CP034455.1, read on the forward strand.
GCGTGCATTCTCAGCTTGGAGGCGGATGAAGTCGACAATCTCGACATCGGCAAGCGCCTCAGCAATGCCGGCGCCGCCGGGCACGCAGATCAGGTCGAGCTGCGGACAATCCTCGAAAGTGCAATTCGGCATTATGGCAAGGCCACGGTCGCTTAGCACCGGCGCAAACGTTCTTGCGGCAACGTAGGTTTTCGCTTGGGCAAACTCGCTGGGCGACGACAGCGAGCCAGGGGTCGCGAGCCGGCTTAACACCTCAAACGGACCGGTGAAGTCGAGTTGGGTAATGCCGGGGAAGATCACGAAGCCAACGTTGAAAGCCGACATGACTGTCCCTCCGAGCCATTCAGTCTAAATTCTACCTCGTGGACAACCATTTCTCTAGGCAGGTGACAGGGCTCACATCGTGTCGACCGGCGCGAAGAAGCAATTCTCGTCTTCTTCGGTCGGATGCAGGCAGATGTGGAAATTGTCGTCGCCAGATGGAATGACCACGTCGTAGGGAACGAAAATAGCGGTTTTGATGAGTGACTCTGTGGTGATCGCCTGGTCGAAGGATGATTACATATCCGTCAGGCCGCGGCGTCACGGCGATGGCGGGGATCTTGCCGCATTCTCCGGTGATGGGATCGCCATGGCAACAGGCAGGTGGATACGTCCAGCTTCTACTGGGGCTATGCGCCAAGGCTAGACCACCATTGAGGGCCGCAGCTGTGACCACAATGCTCGCCAGCCCTGCGCGTTCTCGCGTGCTGACCTGATGCATAGACACCCCTCGCGTAACCACGTCAACATCTAGATTAGCACCTACTAATATGTTAAGCAAATGCGAGGGCGTTTCCATGGCGCACTTGCACGGACCTATTGCATTAATATGGCTTGTCTTTGCGGACCAGGCCGGTGCACACGATTGGTATACGGGCAAGACAGACCCGGTTCTCCGGTACGATTGCTGCGGGAACAAAGACTGTTACCCGATAGACTCTGCGGATGTCAGAATGACGAGGGATGGCTATATCGTCAGATCGCAACATCGCCTTTACTTGAACGAGCCCCAGCAGCCGGAGTGGTTTATTCCCAGAGAGCGTGTCCAGACTTCGCCAGATGACCGCTATCACATTTGCGAGCAGCTGATGACGTTCTACCGGTCGTTGACCCCACACATGAATTTCGAAGCTTATCACAGATTTCGATGGACGTGTTTTTTCGCCCCGCCAGGCACCAGTTCTATCGGCCAAAAATAGGACAGCAAACAGATGCCCGTCACCCCGGGCTTGTCCCCTCAGCGAGCGGGCTCTTGGTCTTCGTTCATTAGCTGCGGCGGACTTTCGCGATTCGCACCATACGCTCCACAGAGATATAATTTCCACCGCGCGGGGAATTGTTTTCGCCCCCGCCTGTGAGGGAAAAATGGCGAAATCACACTTGACGGCGTTGGACGCCGAAATCCTGAAGAAGGCCTTCCAAAACGAAGTTCGGTATAACAAGACTCCCGAAGCCGAGCGGCGAGAGCTGGCCGCGAAAATAATCCGGGCGTATACCGGCTCTAAGACCGTCGATCCCAAATTGGTCGATTGGATGTGCACACAGAGAGATGACCTAGAGCGCTCTAAGCTCTGAACAGGGAACATCGCCATACGCGAGCGATTATAGATTGGGCGGCACGGCTTTGTCCTCCGTTTCTGCCTGCCGTCTGAAAGGCCACGACGGAGCCCGCTCGGCCCTCACGAGCGGGCTCTAGGCCGATGCCCACGCTGACTGACCTTAGGCGAGCGGGCTCTTGCCGTTCTAGTCCCGTTTCGCTGTCTATACCTCGCCTGGTGATTGCCGGGCGGATCCCCAATTGTGTTTTGACTATTTGGCTTGTCGGGCGCGTAAAATATCAAGTTCGCCCAACCGGGCGGACCAACTCAGGGAGGATGTTATGAAGATGAATCGACGTAATGCTCTCGCCCTTGCTGCCACCTCGTTGGCCGCCCCGCTATTGGCCGCAGAGTTCACTCCAGTAGCGGCCAAGACCTATGGCGCGACTGAGGGCAAGGAGATTTTTCCTGGCGTTCGGCTAGTCGAGCGGGGGACACGAGACTCCCATATCAAGGGGTATAACAAGATCGTCATGGAAGACGTGATTTATCAGCCGAAAGGATCTAGCCCGTTGGGGGATGTGATGGCCGACGACATGGTCTGCACGGTCACCGAAGGCGAACTGGAAGTTACGGCCGGCGATATGAAGTTCACGGCCAAGGAAGGCGACGTTTGGAGCTGCGGCAAGGGCAGTACGAAAGAGGCTGCTACGAACAATGGAACAGTGGTCGCGGTGATGCGCGTCATTAACCTGAAGGTCGCATAAGTGCACACGACGGGCGGGACTAGCGCCATCGCCATCTATCGGAATGCATCGCGCCATATAACGGATGGTGGCCCGGTAGCCTTTGGGTGTGGCTTTGGGGGCCGGCCACCGGGCCTTAGCCGGCAGGGGTAAGAGCCGCGAGCTAGTATATGCGCGTCTGCTAATAAATGGAAATTCAGCCAAAAGGCGCTGACCCGTGATGCGCGGCAGCGTGGGCGCTTGCTTACGCCCCATCACGAGGACGCCAATATTCGGCAGAATCCTTTAACCCGCCGCTGGGTGTGCCCCCACACCCGCGCGGCGGGCTAAGGTGTGACCGGCGCCTTTTCTCGTGGGGAGAATTGCCTGAGTCCTGGCGCCGGCCTGGCGAACCGGCGGTCCGCCGCACATGCAAGATAGCTAATTTCTACCACAAAAGGACATGGCGTGATCGCGTACCTCTAGGTTCGTCCATCGATCAGGAATATAATCCTCGCTGGTGCGGCGACCTCATTTTCGGAGATCTGCAGGCTTCCGCTGAAAGCCCAACCCCTTCGCCAAGTCCGATCGCCGCTGCGCATAGTTCGGCGCCACCATCGGATACTCTGCCGGCAGGTTCCATTTCGCGCGATACTGCTTTGGTGTAAGACCGTGATCGGTCCTCAGGTGCCGCTTGAGCGACTTGAACTCCTTGCCGTCCTCCAGGCAGATGATGTGATCGGGGAAGACCGAGCGCTCCGCGTCGACGGCAGGCTCCTGCTTTGGCAGCAGGGCTGCGCCAGTGAGCGAGTAATACACCGACGCGATCAAATCCGCCAAGTCGGTTACCGAGACGAGATTATTGCTAACATAAGCGGAGACGATGTCGGCGGTGAGGTCCACTAGTGACATGCGAAATCTCTTTGTCTGACAAACCTCTCTATTTGAGCGCATCTGCTAATAAAATGAAATCCCGCTAAAAGGCCGAGCCGCCCTTGGATCGCCAGCATGACGGCTGGACTCTTCAAGAGCTTATCGACGCGGGCATGTCCGTCACGGGCGGCTGCCTAGACTGCCATCGTCATCAGAGCATCGATCTGCCGGCGCTCCGCGATCGCTTCGGCCCTGACGCTCCCGCCATGGAGTGGATCTGCGGCCGAAGATGAAGTGCGCCATCCCGCGCCCGCCACAGGGTGGATGCCAAGCTCACCGGCCGTCGGGTTGAGCCCGCGCTTCAGCGCGCCGATGACGGAAGTGGTGATGCCGGAGGAGTGCCAGTCCATGCCCATCACAGCGCCGAAGGACTGGAACCAGAAGGGATGGGCCAGGCGCCGTAAAAGCTCGTCGCGGCCATAATGATGGATGATGGCTTCGCACAGCACCGCGCCGAGCTTCGTCATGCGATCGCCCAGCCATTTCGGAACCCGCCCGCCATGCAGCGGCAGGTCGGCGCTGCCGCTTCGCTGCGTCACTTTTGCTTCCCTTATGAATGCCGGGCATTTAGCGGGAATTTGCAAGGCGGCGCAGCCGCAGCCAATGTTTGGCCGTGTCAGTAACGGCAAACCCGCACGCGTTCCAGCACCCGGCGATGATGATGCCAGTGCCGCACCCACTTTACGTGGCAATGGCGGTAGTGGCGGTGCCGGTAGTAGCGATGCGGATAGCGGGCCACGTAGCCAGGATAATAATCGCGATAATAGCGAGGGCCGTAATAGCGGCCGCCATAATCGTAAAACGGGCCGCCGCCGTAGAAAGGACCACCGTTGAATGGCCCACCGAATGGGCCACCGTAGAACGGGCTGAAGCCGCCGAATGGACCGAAACCGAGACCGAAGAACCCCTGCGCATCCGCAGGCGCGACCGTGGCTGCCGCGGTGGCAACGGCGATCACTGAAGCGAGTAGCAGTTTTTTCATGGCAACCTCCTCCTGAAGGCTGATCATCGGGTAAACGCGCCGTAGGAACCCATGTTCCCGGTCGCTAATATTCCCGGTGGCAAGAGCAGGTTGCGGCGAAGATGCTGAGGCGGACGCACTACGGCAACATCTCCCCTCGCCGCGGGGAGATGTCCGCTCGCTGGTCGGTCAGCGCCGGCAGATGCGGATCTTTTCGATGACGCGGTGGCCGTGGCGCCAGTGCTTCACGATCTTGATCCGGCAATGATCGCGATAATACCGGTTATGATAGCGCACCACATAACGCTCGCGATAGGGAGTGTAGTAGTCGTCATCGTAGACGTGTCGGTAATAGCGGTGAGGGTAATACCCGCCATAGTAGTCACCATAGTAATCGCCGTAGCTGGGGCCGACGCCGATGCCGAACTGAACGCTACCGGCACTCGCCGGCGCGATCGCAAACGCCGAGGCGATGGCGATCATCGAAGCAAGCAGAAGCTTTTTCATCGCTGCCTCCTTGAGGTCGATGGTTGCCCCTTCGAGGCACAAACGGTTTCGGGACGGGTGGTGTTCCGAGAAAGTTGGACGGCGATCCTGGGCCCGGCAAGGAGCGAAGCGGCGCCGAAGCTGTCGATCTTCGCCCTTGCGGGGGAGCCACGCTTTTCTTCGCCCCGCTGTCTTCGATCTTCGGAGTCGCCATACCCCCTGCGGCAATCACAACGGCGCCGAATTCCTAGGTGCTGACGGCCACCAAGCGCGATTTGTGATGGTGGCGGTTCGCTAACAGGCAACCCCGCGTTTGTGGCGTTCAACCGGCTTGCGGGATACAATGAGCCACACACCTGAACTCTCCAAGTTGGGGTTCTTTTTGGCCCGGCTGCCTCGGTGGCCGGGCTTTTTAGCAATCGCGGATGTGTTATGTGCGTTCGAACCGGATTCGGGGTGGGAGTGAGCATCACACCTGAACCTCTCCAAGTTCGGCTTTGGCCCGGCGGCTTCGGCTTCCGGGCTATTCTTTATGTGGAACAATGTACCTGACAGCGCTGCCGCCGTGCGCGACCGTGACTGTCGTATAGCCGGCCGGCAGGGCGCCCGTGGTAATTGGATCGACTTCCTGGCCACGGCCGATCATTCCGCTAGGAGCGCGAGGCCGTCGGCTTCATGGCTGGCGTGATCCTGTGCCCGTTGACTCTTTTCGTCATGACCTTCGCGATGTCGAGGGGAGTTCCGGTAGCGGGTCTTCTCTTTGCCGTTACGATGATGACCGGCATTGCAGTGACCCTGTCCACGGTGGCGGTGTTGTCGATCCTGTTCCGCGAACGGCTTGTGCACATCTTTGAGAGCCGCGCCTGTTCGCTGCTGTCTCACGGCATCGAAGGCGCTGCGGGGATCGTGCTCGCCAGCGTCGCCGCAGATCGCAGCAGCTTGAGGGATGGGTTGACCGCAGTCGCACAGGGTCGTGCGCAGCTTCAGCTCTCTTCAGGCGGCTTGATGTGGCGGAAAGCCCAAAGCAAGGCCAAGTCGTAGAGGATCTTGAGGGCACCGCAGATCACCAGAGGCCAGGCTTCGAACCCCTCGGCAAATAGCGCGCCGGCGATCGCCGGGCTCGCAGCGGCCGCGAGGCTGCGTGGTACAGAGGTGACGCTCGCCGCCGCGGGCCGCTCCGGTGGCGTAACGACTGCCATCACATACGAGGAGCGAGTCGGCACGTCCATCTGGGACAGTGCTGCGCGTACAAGAAGAAATGCCAGAGAGACATAGAGATTCGGCTCCAAGGCGGCCAGGATCAGGCAAATGCTTGACGGGATGTGCGTGAACACCATCGTGTTCACAAGCCCGATGCGCCTCGACAGCCATGCAGCGACCGGAAATGAAACCGCAGACAAAACACCCGACCAGAAAAAGAACACCCCGGCGGTCGATAGCGAAAGCCCGAACCTGCTGAACAGCCACAAAGCTATGAGCGATTGCACGGCAAAACCGCCGGCGAAGGCATCGATGCTGAACAGCGCCGCCAGCTTGTAGACAATAGCGCGCGACGGCCCAAGTGCCGCGGCGGGCCGGTCCTGTGGAGACGTTTTCGGACCAGCAGGAATGCGCGCGTACACCAGGCCGCCCGCCACGCCAAGAACGGCATAGAGGAAAAACATTGCCTTGAGAGCGGTGAGCCGTGCGATCCCAATCGTCACCAAGAAATCGGGACTGGTTGCAGCAAGGGCGCCAAACGCAGCCGCCAGCGCACCTAACAGGCTATGGCGTGCGAATGCCTCCGTGCGGTCCGTATCCGCGACAAGCCGAGACAAGACGGCGTGCTCGAGCGGAACGAAGATGCTGACGCTCCCGGACGAAGGATTGATCGTGCCCAGGAAAGCCACGAGCAGAACAGCTGCATAGGTGCTTGACTGCGTGTAGGCCACCCCGGTTGCGATCATCAGGCCGGACGCAGCCAAAAGCAGAGTGCGCCGGTCCGCCCGTACGGCCAGGAATCCAATGCCGAGCGTCAGAAGCGCCGAACCAAGGAGTGCGGCGGTGGCGACAACGCCGATCTCGAGCGGTCCAAACCCGATTGAAGCCAGGTATACCGGCAAGAGCACTGCGGCAAAGCCATCGCCAAAGTCTCGACAGGCCCGCGCCGCGTATATGTCCGCAGCGCGGCCGCCTTTCCCAAGGTGCTTGACCTCGCCAGGGCCAACGCAGTTGCCTTCGGAATTTCGAAGGGACTCTGTCAAAGATCAGCTACCCGTCTTGAGGTGTACTTGATCGAGGGCCAGGTTTAGTCCTTTGGCCAACTTCCCGACAGTCGTCATTCGCCCAGAGATCAATGGAGAACAGCCCGGGTTCGTCGTCGGGCTGATTGTGCATGGACGCGACCTCTATTCCGCTTTCCGGCAACGCTTTTAGCACTGAGTTCAGGTCGGAAGCGATCAAGACCAAGTCGCAAATCTGAGCCACGGCGAAAGGAACCAATTCGGCTGCTTTGCGCCGCATCTCGGTCGTACAAACGTTATGTGGTTGTTGCGCAAGAGCCGCCGTTTGAAGAGTGGGCATGTGGCTATTCGGGCGGGGCGGGGGGACGTCAATCGTCGTCAAGCGTCGCTGACGCCTGAGCTGCCGACCGTTCGAGTGTCGCCTCGAACAGCCCGGTCTTGTCGCCTACGGATGTGTGACGGAAAACTTCTGAAACTCCTTTCGGGCGCCGCACCCGACGTCTCGCGCCCCTGATGCGGGGTGTTGGCGTCGTGACTGTCGCAAAGGATGTATCAAACCAGAAACAATCCTTTGATTGCTTGAAGGCCCGATGCGTTGGGAGCGACCATCGCCATTGCCTGGCTTGACAGTCCAAGATGGTCTTTCAACACCGCGTTGACGATCGAGCGGGCATCGGTGGTGACTGCCAAGTCGGTCCCCTCGTGGAGCTGATCTGGCGCCAATCCGGGCCAGCGACCCGCGATCCGCCCTCCGGCTATCGCACCACCCATCAAGAACGCTACGCTGGCACTGCCATGGTCGGTGCCGCCTTGGTCGTTGAAGTGGGCAGAGCGCCCGAATTCCGTAATGCCGAGCACAACGGTTTGACGCCAGATTGCGGCTGCCGCTTCCGAGAACGCGACGACACCGCGCGCCAATGTCCCAAGGGTGGCCGAAAGACGCTCTCCCTGAGCAACGTGGGTATCGATACCGTCCAACTGCAGCAGGGCCACGCGCGGGCCGTCCGGCCCGGACAGCGCCTGCCCCGCGGAGGTCGCCGCTGCGACAAAGCTTGCAGCACTCAGCGCATGTCGCCGCGCAAGCAATGTCTGCACGGCGTCTCCGGCTGAACCGGACGCCTCGCCGAGCCAAAGGCGGGCGAGGTCAAGTCCCGGATTGCCCAACACAAGATCGAAAAGCGCGTCATTTGGCAGGCCGGCCGGCGCAGCACGCCAGATTGGTTGCCTTCCCTGCGACAGCACCGAAGCGGCTCTTCCCGGCCAGCCAAAATCGCCGCCGTCGAAATCGCCGTCGAACAGCACCCTCTGCGCGGCGTCATGCGATCTCCCGATATCCGGGATGCCCGTCGCGGGCAGGATCAGCAATTCGCCAGCCGAATAGAACCGAGCAAGAGGTTCCAGCGCCGGATGAAGTGCGAACAGCGGATCAAGCTTCACACCGAACGCGTCGTCGGAGGTGCCAAGTTCTCTCGCCCTGCCTCGTCCCCGCCGGAAATCCGGATCACCATGGGGCGGCAGCGCGGCCAGCGCATCAAGTCCGCCCCGAAGGTGGACGACCAGCAGCCGCGGGTGGATGTCGCCGGCAAAAACCGCCGAAGCAAAGCCTGCGCTGGTAGCAAAAAGCGAGGTAAGACCCAAACCCTGGAGGGCCGTGCGGCGCGTCAATTGCATTTCGGATAGTCCGGATCAGCGACGTCCGGCGTTCCGGCCGTCGAAAATCCAAGCTGATCGGCATTTGGGATCACGCCCTTTTTGATCGGGGCCTCTGGCAAACTCGCAGTGGTCCGAGCCAACAGTCCCGCCAGGACTGGAGCGGCAAGGGACGTCCCCGAACAGATATTCTGTCTTAGCTTGTGATTGTTTGTACTCCGCCAAAGCACCTGGACGCCAACGCCGGGCTCGGACATGGCCGCGCCAAAAGCGCCGCCATTCCAAAGCACATCACACCACCCGTTTGAAACGGTGCTGCACACGCCAGTGCCGGTGCCGGTCGGGATATAAGTGCTGTCGGATGCCGAGACACTTTGGATGAAGCCTTGCGTCGGGTTTGGAGAAAGATATTCCGACGCATTGGCCGGGAAAAAGGACTGTGCCCACGACGCCTCGTCGTCTTCCCGCGCATTGCCCGCCGCAATCACGATGCGGACCTGCTTGTTTGCGATCTCAAACAGCAGCTTGTCCATCTGACCAAGCAGGTCCAATTGGCCACCCTTCTTCGCGGTCTCCATGAACTGCGTGCCCCAGCTGATGTTCAGGATTTGGCCGGCCGACGCATGATCACTGACATATTGTAGGGCGACAAGCGGCGGTCCGACGATCTTCGACTTTTCGCCTTCAAATGCCTTGACAATCTTGAGTGGCACCCCTGGGCTGACCCCAACGATGCCAAGGAATTGACCGCTTGTTGTACCTTGCACGCGCATTCCGCCAATGATGCCTGCGACCATCGTGCCGTGACCTTGAGTGTCTCGCGCGCCGGTGGTCGTGCTGCATGGGGTAACCATACAGTTGATCCGTTCCGAAATATTGAGAAGCCCTTTTGTGACGACGTCGTCGTCGACGCCGCTATCGATGATCCAAACCGCAGGCCCGCCGGTCACAGGACTGGGCGACCCGATGACTCTGCAAACGCTCGGCGGCACGAGCTTGTCACCCGTCACAGGCTCTAGCCGACTACGTGCTTCGCAACCGCCATCCGCGAACAGGCTTACTTCAAGTGAGTCCGGCTCCTGATACCCTTCCGAAAGAAGCTTGTTCGCTTCCTCGTCGGTAAAGCTTCCAGTGACCAGGCTAAACCCCAGATCCGGCATGTCGACAGCCTGCAGGGCGTCCCCCGACGGATTGATCTTGTTCAGGCTGGTGATAACCGATGCAAATCTGTCCTTGTCCGCAAGTGGCGCGATGAATGTGTGTTGCGTTACTTGCGGCCCGCCGGGGTCTTCGTCCGCGTGCACGATTGTGGACGCGGAAAGTGTGGTGGCGAGAGAAGTCACAAGCCAGGCGAACCTCATGGATCCCAACCGTCTGCTGGTCGACTGACTTGCAGCATGCTCCCAATAGCTCTTTCTGTCCACGGCAAAGCTTTGGAGGCGAACCGCTCGAGGGCTCTTCTTGCAGCCAAAGAAAAAGCAGCCTAGGTTGTTGTCGCACGCCTCAAAGCGCGGGGAGCAACGCTTGTGCCCAAGGTGAAACTCAAGCAGGGCCGACAGGCTCAGGAGATTGGCGCGGCACTCGTGGGAGCCTGGCTGAAGGCTTTGCCGCCCGCATTCACGGCGACTGTATCAGCGGTAGTCTCGACAAGTCCTTTGCGTATAACCGTCGACATACCGAACGCATTCACGCTCAACGATGTCATAGCTCTGCGCACTGGGGATAAAAGTGGCAGCCTTCGAAGTGTGAAGGTGGGACAGATCACAGGTGCTACGGGAAACACCTTACGTGTTGTTGATCTTGCTGGTGTCGATATCGACTATAAAGGCAAGAGCTTGCTGAATGGCGTAGTGTCGAAAGTAAAAGACCTGAATGACGTCATTTTTCGTAACGAACTTACTATTGTGTTGGAGCAGATCGTCGACGCGAAAGTGAAACTGGCGTGCGATGCGCCTACGGAGCTGACTGTGGTCCTGCCGGCCCTGCCGGAAGGCGTTGTCACGCGAGAGGACCTGATAGATTACCTCGGGGCGTACCACAAAAACGCGCAGGGTCGGCACTATCATGACGAGCTTGCGTCCGCGGTCCTTTTCGGCTGCCGATAGCAAACTTCAAGATCAGTTCGGCAGCCCTGCGGCGAGCAGCCCCTTCAACAGCGCGGCCCGATCCTCCTCCAGGCGATAGGGCTCCTTGGCCACGAATCGACTGCAGGAAAAGCTGGGTGTACCCGCCAACACGCGAGCCGCGTACGACTTTGCATCGCTGTCCCGGCCAAGCGCCGAGCTCGAAGCGGCCATGTAGGCCGTAACCCATGTCGGCATGGTCGACGAACGGCTCAAAGCGACCAATGCCGGCTCGGGCCGGCCCGCAATGAAGTGGACGATGCCGCGAAACGGCCAATACCAGGATGGTTCATAGAGCGGATCGAGCACCTGCGCCCGCTCGAACCATTGCATGGCGCGATCCGGTTCGCCGCAAAATGTGTAGAGGGTGCCGAGATAGGAAACCTGCTCGGGATCGTTCGGATTGAGGTAGAGGGCCCGTGCGTAGAGTTGCGCGGCGACGTCGAAGTCTCGCAGGTGCAGCAGCACCCAGCCGAGAATGTTGAGGCAGACCGGATCGTTGGCGGAGAGCGCCACCGCCTTCTTGGCAATTTCATGCGCCTCGTTGAGCAGGGCGTCGGAAGATCCCATGTCGCGAAACCATTCCAGCTGCTTGTAGTGAGCCAGCTTGGCATAGGCGCGCCCATAGGTCGGATCGAGGTCGATGGCGCGCTGATACCATTGCCTGGCTTCCGCTTCGCACGCGAGGTCGCCTAGCGGCAGGGCGTTGCCACGCAGCACGCACTCATAGGCAGCCAAGTTGGCCGGCGGCTTGCGCCGTGCCTTCTCCGCACCCGCCGCCTTGAGCCGGCCGATAACTGTGCCCACGATCTTGCGGACCAGTTCGTCCTGCACATCGAATATGTCCTGATCGTCGCTGTCATAATGCTCTGCCCAAACATCACCGCCGGACGTGGCATCGACCAGTTCGCACGACAGGCGGATACGCCTCCCCATCCTGCGGATTCGCCCCGCAAGCTCGAAATCGAGCCCGATATCCGAGACCAGCTTCGGCAGCTCCACATCCTTGAGCCGCATCGAGGTGTGATATGACGCGACGGAAAGCTGCGTGAACCGCGTCAGCTCGGTAATGACGTCTTCAGTGAACCCTTCGCTGAAGTACGGCTCCACGCCACCGGTGCTGACAAATGGGCGGACCAGGATCGACGGCGCGTTCGAGCTCGAAGTCTCGGCGCCGATCCTCGCAAAGGCGCCGTCGGGTCTGTGAATAAGCGAGTAGACGGCCACCGGTCGGGGAATGTTCTTGAGCAGAAAGTCACCGCAATATTCGAAGGGCAATTGGAGCCCTGCGCGGACCTCCTCATGCACTTTTGCCGAAAGGCAAATGCCTCCGGGAGCCGCGATCTGTTCAAGCCGTGCAGCCACGTTCACACCGTCGCCGAACACGTCTCCGTCGCCGTCGACGATAATGTCGCCGAAATTTATGCCCATCCGAAGCGACAGACCGGGCGACGACCGCTCGGGGCTTGCGAGATAGGCCTGAATAGCCACCCCGCACCGCACCGCTTCGACCGCGCTGAAGAACTCCGCCACCATACCGTCGCCAGTGTTCTTTACGACGCGGCCGTCATGCCGATGAACGTAGCCTGGGATCTCGTCGCGCATCAACGCTCGGACGCGGGTAAACGTGCCTTCCTCGTCTTCCGCCATTTGTTGCGAATAGCCGACCACGTCCGCGACCACGATCGCAGTCAGCCGTCGCTTCAGGGTGCCGTTGCTTGCGATCAATCTAGGCTTTGGGGTCAATCCATACCTCGGGTCGGACGTCCGAACCTACTTTAGCACATTTGCATGATGCTATCGCGCATGGCAGCGTGTAAACTGCTGCATGAAGAGCTTCGGGCGTGCGGCAGAGCGAAATCCGTTCAGAAACGCTCGCAATGCAAAAGATGCGCACATTCGAGGTCTGCGTGGGGTCTAGTCTCCTCTAGGGCCCGGTGGTGATCTCGGATCCATTGCTCGGCTGTCCTCTCACTGTGGCGGCAGGCCGCGTTCGCGCCGCCAGGGATGGCGATGAGAGCATTTACTTCGCGTCCGGTTGGGGCACGACAGTCGAGCAGGCGCTGCAAGGCTGCCTTTATGAGGCGGACGAGACCTACTTCGCCCAGATCATTCCCGAGGGGCGAATTCTGCGGTCGCGTGCCGATGCGATTCATGGTCGGGTCGTCGAGCCGCCCGGCATCCTTCTTTTCAGCGAAGAGCAATATGACCGCCGAGAGGCCGCGAACCGACAGCCCCGCAATATGGTTCCGGCCCGCTGGGACAGATCCGCGCCCGAAGACTGGATCCTGAGTGACGACAGGCTCGGTACGGAGCAAGCCTGGGTGCCCGCGGGGCTGTGTTTTCTCGGCTATGATCCCGGTGGCAAGCAATCATCGTTGCCGGCTGCCGACTCGAACGGACTTGCGCTGGGCATCAACCCTGAGGCCGCTGCGATGAGCGCCCTTCTCGAGCTGATCGAGCGAGATGGGACCTCCATCTGGTGGTACAATCGGCTTGTTCTGCCTCGAATCGATCCGAAGTCGATGGCAAGCGATACTATATCTTCATACGAGGATTGGCTTCGGCGCCAAGGTCGCGAATTGCGCCTTCTGCGACTTACGTTGGATTTGGCGGTGCCGATAGTTGCGGCAATCTCCAGCGATAATTCCGGCCGGGGTCCGGCGATGGGGTTTGCGGCAGGCGCATCGTGGTCAGCGGCTGCCACAAGGGCGCTTGGAGAGCTTGCTCAATGCGAAGCGAACCTTGCTCTGCTCTCCCAACAGGCGCAGCAACAGGGAACGGCCCGCTTTACGCCCGGGGCGCGGCAACTTTATCGCTGGCATCAAGAGACGGATCTTGGGCTGTGTCCATATTTGCAGGGTGAAAATAGCGGCCCTGCCTGCGCGGATGAAGCGACACTCGACTACGCCTCATGCGTCAAACTCTGCCGCGAACGAAGCCTGGAAATACTCGCCGTCATCCTGATGCAGGATGAGCAGCGGTCCCTTGTCCGAATGTTCGCTCCGGGGTTGCGTTCGACCAAACCAAGGTTTGGTCCGGGCAGGCTCTATTCTGTTCCAGCCACGCTTGACCACGGGCCTGCGAGGTCAATATGCCGAGACCCTTTCCCGTTTTAGCGCGAAGCCAAAAGCTGCTGCAAAGTTCCAATTTGGGATCGAACACCGGAGGGCATACTCTACCGCTTCAGATTCCTTAAAGCGGCCATTCCGCTATCGGCCCCCTTCCGGCATTTACAGTGGCCCCTAATCGCCGAACCGGGCCAAAGCTGCCGACGTCACACTAAGCGCTAATCTATGCTGAAAGCTAGGACCTCGATTCTATGCGACAGCTTTCCGCGCAGGCGAGCGGCTGTTGCCGCCGGTCTTGGAATCGCGCTTGCGCTTTGAAAAGTGCGCAAGCAGAGCCGCCAAACCCATCGCGTTGAGAACCCGCGTCCTAGGAACGCCGCCCTTGCGGGCCATCTCGACACCCCAATGCATGTGGTCGAGTTCTCGGATCGAATGCGCGTCCGGATTGATGCTGAAGATGCAGCCGTAGTCGAGTGCCTTCTGAGTGCCACCGCCAGTCGAGATCGAGCCGCCACGGATGCGCGTTGATTTCGACAGCGACACCATATCTCGCGCACGCTCTGAGGACCTTGTCGACGTCGAGATCATAGCCGGGGCGACGCAACAACTGGCGACCGGTCATGTGCCCGATGATTGTCGTGAAGGGGTTCGCGATTGCCTCAATCATACGGTCCGTCTGCTCTTTCTTCGGCAACTTGAAGCGGCTGTGCACGCTCGCGACAACGAAATCGAACTGCTCCAAGACGTGGTCCGGATAGTCAAGCGAGCCGTCGGCCAGGATGTCCGCCTCGATGCCCTTGAGGATACGGAATTTTCCACCATACCTCTTGTTCAGCCGATCCGCTTGGCGGTGCTGCTCAGCAATCTCCTGCAATGTGAGGCCGCCCGCGTAGTGCGCAGACTGCGAATGGTCGGCGACACCATAGTACTCGAACCCGCGCTCACGGGTCGCTTCAGCCATTGCCTCAAGCGTCTCGGTGCCATCGGATGCGGTCGTGTGAGAATGCAGGATGCCATTGAGATCTTCATCCCGGACAAGGGTAGGGAGTTGCCGCCTCGCTGCCCGCTCAATCTCGTCCCTGCCTTCGCGCAGTTCGGGTTCGATGAACTGCAGGCCCAGCGCGTCGTAGATATCCTCCTCTGTCACTGATGCGATCAACTTCCTCCCGCGGTAGAGACCATCGGGTTTGAGGGCGAACCCTCTCTCGGCCGCAAACATCCTCAATTGCTCTAGATGGGCCGCGGAACCGGTTGCTTCGAGGAAGCTCGCGCCAAAGTGCTTCTTGTCCGTTACGACAAGCCTGAGGGTGGACTGCTCGATTTCGGTCCGTTTCTTCCCCTGCGCGACCAACGCGAGGTCGGCAACAAGTTCGCAACCACGTCGGAAATCACCGGCGATTTCCACGCGCGAAAACTCGGGATGCTCTTGCTTCACGGAAATGACCGCATGCTCAAGGAGAGCGGCGGCCTTGTGCAGGTGAAGCTGTGTTTCGCCGCCTCGGGCGATAGCCAGGTTCTGCAGGATTTTAGTCTGAAGTGAAGCGCCGAGGCCTTTGATTGGCCGGATGCGATCTGCCTTTGCCGCCGCTTCGAGCTCGGCCAACGACTTCACGCCGAGCGCCTGATGAAGCTTCAGTATCTTGTCGGGCCGAAGCCCCGGTATGGCAAACAGCTCCATTACACCCGCCGGCACCTCCTCGCGCAGCTTCTCAAGGCGTGGATGCGTGCCCGATTCGTAGAGCTTGCGTACAATGTCTGCGATAGCGTCACCGATGTCCGGGATTCTGGTGAGGGCGCCGGCGGCGATGATCCGGTCAAGCGGCTGCGACAGCGCAGTCAGACTATCGGCCGCGCGCAGGTAAGCCTTAGTGCGATAGGGATTGCCCCCGCGCAGCGACGAGCGATGTGCGTATTCCCTTAGGAGACTGGCGACGGTCCTTGAATCTGGTTTTGCCATTGTCGAGGCAAACGGGCCCAATCTCCGCAGGTTCCAATCAGGCAAGGGCAGCGAGCGCTCACTCCTTGCTGCCGTTTTCCCGGAGTGGGGCGCTACAGATTCGGCAACGATTGGTCGGCGCGACCCCATCCCGCCAGAGCTTTGGAGGCTGCGCGTTTCTTCAATTCAGGAGCGTCGCCGACGCGGAAATGCGAGGGCGTATCAATCGTCTTCATCTCCGCCCAGGTGATCGGCGCCGCGACGGGCGCGCCAGGTCGGGACCTTGCGCTATAGGGCATGATCGCGGTCGCCCCGCGCTGGTTGCGTAAATAGTCCACAAAGATGCGACCCTTCCGGCGCGCCTTCGACAGCGCGGCCGTAAAGTGGGCGGGATCGCTCTGAGCGACCGCTTGAGCGAGACGAAATGCGAAGTCTTTCACTTGCGGCCATTCAGCCTGAGGGGTGAGCGGGGCGACCACATGCACCCCTTTGCCTCCCGTCAGCATAGGGAAGGTCGTAAGTTCCAACGATTTCAGAATATCACGAAACTGGAAAGCAGCCGCACGGACAGCTTCGAAATCAAGACCCTCATCGGGGTCGAGGTCGAACACGAGGCGGTCGGGCTTTTCGACATCCTCGATCCGAGCTCCCCACCCATGCAGCTCGATCGTTCCCATCTGGACGCAAGTCATCAGCCCAGCGGCATCGTCGACATAAAGGTATGGCTCCTCGTGGCCGTCTTTTTCGGTGATACCCACTTGGTGGACTTTGTCGCCAAAGCTCCCGGCATCATGCTTCTGGAAAAAGCACTTCTTGGCCCGCCCCTGCGGACACCTAACAAGACTGATCGGCCGACTGCCGACCCAGGGAAGCATGATCTCCGCGACGGCCGCGTAGTGGTCGGCGAGCTGGCCCTTGGTGATATTGGACTCTGGATAGATCACACGGTCACGGTTGCTGATGGCAATGGTGTTCGCCGGCCACGTGGTCAGCTTGGTCGTGCGACGTTCCGTCTCCAGCACGACCGCCTCCGGCTTCTTGTCTTCGCGTAGACCGAGGTAGCTCGGATGTCTCAGCGTTCCTTCGTTGGTCATCTCGGTGAAGGCAATCTCTGCGACCAGCTTGGGGTAAAGCCAATGTGCTCCGCGAACTTCCGCTCGCGGCGCCTCGACGGTCGCGGCTTTCTGCTCGAGCGGTGCCATGATCTTCATGAGACGGAAGAGTTCAGCTGTATCGAAGCCGGTGCCGACTTTCCCGGCATAACGCAGCTTGCCGCCGTCATGCACCCCGAGGATCAATGACCGGAACGCGCGGACCTTATCGGACGGCGTCCAGCCGACAATTACGAATTCCTGCCGCTTGATGCACTTGATCTTGAGCCAGCTTCCGCCGCGGGCTGCCACATAGTGCGAATCGGCGAGCTTCGAAACAACTCCCTCGAGACCGGCTGCGCAAAAGCGTTCGAGCAGCTCTTCTCCGCGACCGAGGATGTGATCGGAATAGCGAAGGATCGCGTTCTTCGCGGGCAAGATTGCCTGGAGCTTCTCTTTGCGTTCAAGGAGCGGGCGCCTGGTAAGATCTTCGCCGTCGAGCTGAAGGAGATCGAAGGCATAAAAATCGATGGTGGCTGGCGCACCCTTTAATGCGTTCTGAAGCGCCTGGAAGTTTGATCTTCCGTTCGCATCGACAACGACGGCCTCGCCGTCGATCAGAGCGGAGCGGACCTTGAGCTTGCGGGCTTCCGAAAGAACGGAAGGAAAACGCTGCGACCAGTCCAGGCCAGATCGGGTATAGGCACGCGCTTCGCCGCCGCCGACGGCAACAAGAATGCGATAGCCGTCGTATTTCATTTCGTGGATCCAGCGGTCGCCGGCAGGGACGGTGTCTACGAGCGTTGCCAGCTGGACGGGCCGAAAAGTGGGAGGCGCTAATTTGGTCCGGTCACGAATAGGCGACTTCGCTTGAGGAGCGCTCCACCCAGGGATTGCCTTACGCGACGTTGGCTTGACCACTCTCACGCACCCCAAACCCGAGACGAAATGGCTTAATCGCGTCCAACGCGCGATTGCTTCTTTGGTTTCGTTCCGGGGGGTTGAGCTTGTCTCCATCATTGCTGAGTCCGTGTGCCTGCCTGCAAGCCCGCAGCGGTATCGTTGCCCGAGACGGCAAGTATGCGGACCGCCCATCACGCTTCGGAAGCAGCTCCGCGATCGCCAGCATCAGCTCGTGCAGAACACCAGAGTGGCCCCTCCCGCCGATCCCCCGGCCATCATCGACCCGACGGTTGAACGGGTGAAACCGGGCAGCATAACAGCCTGGGTCCGCCATCTTCGGAACAGCCAAAGCTACGGCATGGTGCCGTGCAGGGCATCAGCGAAGACGGAACCTAACGCCGCCTTCCGGCTTCTCTCGCCATGACCACGCGCGGGATCAATTTCTTAGACCGGTGGATGGCGGATCACCTGCCGAATGCGATCACGGACGATTCAATGGCCATCGTTTACCTCGTCGAAGAGGCCCTGAAAGCTGCTGAGCGAGAAGGCATTAGCCCCGACGAGATCAGCGAGGAGGTCGGCACAGTCTTCGAAGTGATCCTGGAGGCGATGCAGAACCGAGAAGAGGGCTTGGCGGTCTGAGCTCCGGTGGAGCTATGCGTTGCATTAGGAAATGTTAACTTCAGCCGCTGCAAAGGCGGCGCATAATGCCCACCTGCCCCGGCTCGCAACACGGGGTAAGAGGCCCGGCCTGTCCCGCTCTAATCGTCCCCCGAATTCCCGCTCGCAGGCCGGGTCGCCTCAGCTTCACCTGATGGGTAAACTGCAATCGGAGCGGCCCGCCAGGGTCAACAGCCCGTTAGACTCCACATGTCACTTGAACGCGTACCTGTTAACAGCCCCGTCCGCCTCATGCGTGACCCGGATCCAGCGCTGACGACCGCCGAGCGGGGCGGGGGACCAGGGTGTGTCGACGGTCGTCCGAGGACAAGGGGCCATATGGTCAGCAAACTGCGTTGCGATAGGCCCTGGCTCATTGTGGCGTCGATCACCCCCATCCACATTCACATTTGTTATTCCCTCCGAGTCGGGCGCCTTGTATCGGCGCGCTACAAATCGGGGGTAGGCCAATCCTCGAAACCGCATGCATTCGCCACGGGGGCAGGGCAAGGACGCGCGCGAAGGCCTTCGCAGGTAGCGAGTGAAGGGCGGGGGTGTGAGAAACCTCTGTACGGGGCTCTATTCCAATTCGCATCCAGATTGGCAACGATCCGGCAACAAAAACGGTGTAGCTCTCGGCCGACCGATGTAGGCTTGAGCACGTGCCGAGCCCGTTTGGAACCACATTGGCAACATCGGGCCAAAACGGCGCAGGGTGTGAAAGGGGGCCGCTACGCCTTGCAATTCAAGGCGTCTGCGGTTATTCAGACGCCCGTTGCTGCGGTAGCTCAGTGGTAGAGCACTCCCTTGGTAAGGGAGAGGTCGAGGCTACAACCCCCTCGGGCTTCAATGGCAGCCATTCGATCTTCGATCGCCGAGAAGCGGACTGTCTGCAAACGGCCCCATTTCGGTCATTCACCAGGAGGAAGTGGCTGGCTACTTAGGGCTCCATCGTCGATATCTCGAAGCCAGTAACTATTCTCGTCCATCGTCTTTCGGTTCGCCAGACCATACGAGAGAATACGAGGGAAAAGGGTAGGCGAACCACCCGCTAACATATTGATTTCCTGTCGAAAACGACGACCCTCCGCGACTAACATAATCGTTATGCACCAATAGGTTACGAGGCAGTTCGCCGAAATAGATTCAAGAAGCCGATCCGGCCACTCGCCCATTTCTTTGGCGCTGTGGATGGCTGCTTTGCGCCTCATCTCGGCCTTAGAGAACGGCTTTGCCAGTTCCTGAAAACAGACGTTGGCGGCGGCGGCGTTAGATTGTTGCGGTGCGCCGTGAGCGGACGTCTGGGCTTAGGCCGTCGAATGTCTGCCTTTGGACGAAATTTGGCGTTGAGTCCCGCCAACTCACAGGCGAGAGGTCCTGAGCAGCCGTCGCACGTTCCGGCGATCGCCGCTCTGTAATTTGTGCTCTGTCATAGTTTTGATAGTATGCCCTGTCGGCGAGGGTGACATGTCTCATAGCAGCCGAGGTGATGTTCCGAAGGCGGGGACTGGCTCGCGCCTTCCGATCGGCAGGGGGTCGATGGACGACGGCGTCGAGGCCCGTCACGAGCGGCGCGTACTAACCGCCCTTTGCTACGATCTCGTGGGCTCCACCGAGTTGCTCGGCCTGCTCGGCATCGAAGACTTCGAGGAACTTATCTTGGCGTTTCAAACGGCCGCCAAGGGAGCGATCGTATCGTGCTCCGGAACCGTGATGGTCGAGGCTGGCGACGGTGGCCTCGCTGTGTTCCCAGTCGATTTGGGCGCTAAGGATGCGGCGTCGCTGACGATCAGCGCCGGACTTGCGATCGTCAGGGCGTGCAAGCTCCTTGCCGCGGAGAAACGGAGGAGCGACCTACATGTCAGGGTCGGCGTGGCGACGTCGATGACGCTAATCCTGAAGGGCGACACCGCCGCAGCGCAGGACACTATAACCGGCCCTGCATTTGCACTGGCGACCAGGCTGCAGGCAATCGCCCGGCCAGATACCGTCTTCGTGTGCAACGAGACGCGCAATCTAACACGGCGCTCACACGTATTTAGCTTCTGCGGTTCTCACGTGATCAAAGGCTTCGCGCAACCCGAGCAGGTCTGGCAGGCGTTGAGCCACAAGCGGGGGTAGACCGTTTCTTCGCGTTCGGACGCCTCACCAGCCCCTTGATCGACCGCACGGATGAGGCCGAGCTGATACATGAATGTTGGAATGAATCTGTTTCGGGACGTGGCCAGGTTATCGTGATCGAGGGCGAAGCCGGCATCGGCAAGTCGCGCATCCTGCATGAGGTGCGCCGGCGAACGCGCTTCCAACGCAACAGATTGCTCCTCTTCCAATGTGTGCCAGGCGACTCGCGTTCGACGCTGCATCCACTGCGGCAGGCGATGCTGGGTAATTTCGATGACGGCGAGCGTACACTCACCCCCGCGCTTGTAGCCGAGGTGTTCGCCGCACATGACGTTCACGACACCAAAGTCGTCGACATCTTTTCTTTTCTGCTCGGCGTGGAAGGCGCGAGGTCCGGTTTCCAAGAGATGGATCCGGAAGTGATCCGGGAGAAGGCCGATTGGGCTGCGCGCCATGCGTTACAAGCAACGTGCGCCAGTGGCCCAGTGATCTTGATCGTTGAAGATATTCACTGGATCGATCTGACGTCGAAGCAACTGCTGCGTGAACTTGCAAAGCTGGTTCCTAGTTTCCCCGTGCTCTTGATCGCAACGACGAGGCCGGGATTTGGCGACTGGCTAGACGAAAAAAGCAAGCGTGTCCTGCTCCCTCCCCTTGAGCATGCCGACACCTTGCGGGCAATCGCAACGATGTGGCCTCAAGGCAAGCGGGCACCTGCGCCTGAGCTGATGGAGTTGGTCGAGCGCGTCACCGGCGGTGTCCCGCTGTTCATCGAGGAGGTTTGCCAATGGATGGCGGAGAATGCCGCAAGCGGTAGGGAGCAGCTGCCACAGGGCGTTTCGCTCGGCCGCGCGGCGGTGTTGGAAACAGTGTTAGACGCCCGGCTGGAGCCTCTCGGCTGCGCCCGCGAGGTGGCGCGAGCGGCGGCCGTCGCCGGCAACAGATTTAGCCCGGATTTGCTGTCGGCGCTCTTGCCGGAATTTGACCCGGGCACAATCTCTGCGGCGCTCGATGCCCTAGCCGAGGCAGGCCTCGTACGCGCCAGGCACGCCGTGGCATCAGTGTACGCGTTTCGGCATACGCTTATCCAAGAGACGATCTATAACGGAATACTGCGGAAACGGCGGCAGACGCTGCATCAGCGTCTTTATGCGGTGGCTAGCGGCAACCGCAGCTTCGTTGGCTGGCTAACAACTGCAGCTCTTGCCGATCATGCTGAGCGAGGCGGCCTGCTTGACGAAGCGATCGGCGAGTTCATCAATGCCGGCATGGAAAGCTCGTCCCGCTCGGCCATGGCTGAGGCAAGGCATCTGCTCGAGCATGCCATTGCGCTTTGCGGGCAGGTTTCTGATCATGACAAACGAGATGCGCTGCGGCTCTCGGCCATGGTGGCGCTCGGGCCGATACTGACCGCCGTCGAAGGGCCAAATTCCGAGCACGCACGCACGCTCTATGACGACGGCGTAAAGATCGCACGGCGTCGGCCAATAGCGGAGCGCGCCAAGTGGTTCCCGATCTATTGGGGTTGGTGGTTCACGGGCTCGGTCGTTGATGGCGAGCGGGCGCAGGCCGTCGTCAGTGATCTAAAGGAGGTTTCCGACCCCGAGATTCAGCTTCAGGCTAGGCACTGCTTGTGGGCAGTCGATTTCAACCGCGGGGACCATGGTGGATGCATAGCCGCGATTGATGCTGGATTGCCGCTCTATGAGGTGGGCCAGGGGCACGCGAATGCCACGCGTTTCGGGGGGCACGACGCGCGCGTGTGCGGCTTCGCGCATCGTGCACTGTCGCTGTGGTTCTCGGGACGTGCAACGAGCGCTCTCCGCTCCATGTCGGAGGCCCGCCGCTGGGCGCAGCAGACTGGCCATGTCAGCAGCATAGCGCATGCCTGTATCAACGACGCGATGCTGAGTTGCTATCGCCGCGACTTCGCTTCGTTGCGTGACGTGATTGAGGATCTGCGACAGCTGACCGCGCTTCATCACCTGCCTTCGCTAGTCGTCTCGGCACAGATCTTCGAGGGCTGGTGCGATGGCAACGCTGGCCAACTTGAGCGGGGCAAGGACAAGATGCGTGAGGGCCTCGGCCTGCATGGACAAGTGCAGACACCCGAGGACGAGCCCGTCTATTGCGCCATGCTGGCGGAACTTCTCGCGCGCTCGGGTGAGATCAGTCACGCGCTTGCCCTGCTTCATTCGGCGGTGGCGCAGGCCGAGGCGGGTGGCAGCCGATATTGGCTGGCGGAACTACACCGGCGAATTGCACAACTTCTCGTCCTTGACAGGGCGGCAGCCGGCCGGGTGGCAACTGCCCTCGAGAAGAGCCTCAACACTGCAGCCGAGCAAAATGCCGTGCCCATCCTCATCGCGGCCTACGAGACGCTCAGCGCGACAAATCTCGCCCCCGTACTGCTTCGGAGCTTTAACGACCGTGTCGAAGCGGCAAGGAAGTCGGTTGAGCCCGGCGAACCGCTGATCGTGAACCCTGAGCCGGAACTGCGGGCCAGCCGATAGTGGAACAATATGAGCGCGTTGGTCCTCCGACAGACGAAGCGCTGACCTATCTGATGTCGATGCGACACGCGTTGGGCATCACCCGTATTGCGGACATTACCGGTCTGGACCGTGTCGGCATCCCGGTCGTGCAGGCAACGAGGCCGTTCTCGTTTTCAAACGCAGTCGCGCAGGGAAAGGGTGCCAGCCTACCTCTCGCGGCGATATCGTGCATTTTGGAATCCGCTGAGAGCTTTTTCGCCGAGCGCATCGAACATCTTGGTGCAGCTTACGCTTCGGCCAAGTTACTCGAAATATCCTGCGGGCGATTTGAGACGTGGCTGCGAAAGCCCGCACCTGCTGATTGGCGCGGCCGAGAAATCGCTTGGGTAGAGGCGGAGAACCTGCTGGGCGGCGGCCGCGACTTCGTTCCGCTGGAATTGGTGCACACGGCCTATCTCATACCGCCCAGCCCCTGTGACGGAATTTTCACGCCAACGACAACCGGACTGGCGGCCGCGCTTGATGAAAAAGACGCCGTCACACACGGCATATTGGAATGCGTCGAACGCGATGCGATCGCCCGCGCTCTCAAAACGCATGGTTTTCTGCAACACCAGCGAATCGATCCAGCGACCATAGATGACCCAAGGGTCCTGGCCCTATTGGATGAACTTGCACGAAAGGACATCATCGTCGGCCTTTGGCTTGCGCCGTCGCCTGTTGGCCTGCCTGTGATTTGGTGCCATCTGATGGAGAGCAATCCTCGCGAGACGGCATTGGTCCATCTGCCAGCCGATGGCTCGGCCGCTGCATTCGATCCGGCGGTAGCTGCCGTGCAAGCGATTCATGAGGCGGCGCAGGCGCGGCTTGCGGCGATCTCGGGTGCGCGCGATGATATGACCCGGGCGTCTTATCCGAAATATCCCGACTGGCAGCTTATCGAGGCGCACCGCCAATTGATCACCGGCGGCCGCAAGGACGTGAGCTTCGCCCGCCAGCCTGCCTATCGAGCGGCGGGCGGGCAGAGCTTGCTTGGCAGCCTTCTTGCAAGACTGGGGGAAAGCGGAATCACCGCCGTATATCTGATCCGCCTCAACACCAGCCCTTGGAAGCGACTGTCGGCCGTCAGGATAGTTATCCCGCAATTGTACCCTTTGGTGGAGTGACCGGATGCGACCTCGGCTCGTTTTCACCGGCCCCACGCTATCGCATCCAGAGGCACAGCAAGTGGCCGACGTGATCTGCCTGCCGCCCGCGGTGCAAGGCTCGATCGTAGCTGCAGTGCAGCGTTATGACCCGGCTGCGATTGTCATCATAGACGGCGCCTTCCAGGCTGAGCCGGCAGTGAGGCACAAGGAGATACTGTGGGCGATCAGCCAGGCCATCCCGGTGATTGGTGCTGGAAGCATGGGAGCCTTGCGAGCCGCCGAGCTTTACCCATACATGCACGGCGTTGGCCTTATCTATCGATGGTACCGCCGCTTTGCTTTCCTGCCTGATGACGCAGTGGCAGTGCTGTACGGTCCGGAAGGAGTGAATTTTTCACCGCTAACGCACGCTTTGGTTGATTTGCGAATGACCGTCCGCGCCGCTTGGAGGCGAAACCTGCTCTCCACCGATTTGTCAGGAAAGCTTGAGAATGCGGCTCGGAACCTCAATTTTCGGGAGCGTACGCTCTCCCGAATGGTCCGCGAGGCATTGCCGGAAGCCGGTCACCATGAGATCGAAGCCTGTCGGCAAATTCTCGCAGGAGCTTTCATTCAGCAAAAGAAACGCGACGCACTGTCAGCATTGCAGCTTACGCGCGAAAATGCATTGATGCCGGCGGAATTGAAGATTTTCAGAATGACGGTCGCGTTTGTCCAAGATTTGGAGGACGCCGGCTTAGCAATCTGACGACAGAGTTGCCGGTGATACGTGGTGCAATTTACGAAATACATGCTTCGTGCTAGTGTCGCAGACTATGAGAGGGGCTGCGCAGTTGGACGCGCTCGATGTCGCCGGTCGGGCGGGGATGTCGGCTGGAACACGCTTCCTGATATACCCACAAGCGCCTTACATTTCCGGGTACGAGAAACCCGAGGCGGTCTGGATTTCAACAGGGCCTGGTTTGATCCTTCCGGGCCCGGAGGATCATCGCATATACGTGCGTGATCCCGTGCTGGACAAGCAGCCGTACGAGTATCCCTACCTGCCGCCCTTCGTTGGCGCGTGTTTCCCACCAGCCGAACCCGGCTTTGATGGTCATTTCGACCACCTCCCTCTTCAGTCGCGCCAGTTCCTGGCAGCGCATGCGTTCGCGGCTGCGAGCCGGGTGCTGGACATCTGGGAAAGCTATCTGGGCAAGCCGATTGTCTGGTACTTCGCCGAAACATACGAGCGGCTTGAGATCATTCCCTGGCTTGACTGGGAGAATGCGCAATCGGGGTATGGCTATCTGGAGCTTGGCCGCGAGCGTGGAGCCGACGGACGCGGCCATTCATACGCCCTCAACTTCGACGTGATCGCGCATGAATTAGGTCACTCCATACTCTTTTCTCTCTTCGGAGTGCCCATGGAAGGCTTGCGAGACGGTGACTTCGGGCCGTTTCACGAAGCCAACGCCGATCTTATTTCGCTGCTTTCGTTCCTGCATTTCGACAGCGGGATGGATCGATTGTTACGGCACAGCCAAGCAAACCTGCTTGTCCTCAACGAGCTCAACCGCATCGCCGAACTGACGGGCGACCGCCAGATCCGCCTTGCCAGTAACTCGCGCAAGATGACGGAAGTGACCGAAGAGATTCATGACCGGTCTCGCCCATTCACGGGAGCGGTGTTCGATACCCTGGTCGATCTCTACCATGCCGGCCTGGTTCGGCAGGGCCTTGCCGACGAGCGCCTGCTTCGCTTCGACATCAGGCAGGTTGGCGAAGCCGACATGCGGCACATCTCTGACTTCACGGGCGACGCATTCCGAGCCCGTCCGTTCCTTTTCAAAACCGAGCTAATCAAGGCGCGCGACGATGTCGCGCTTGCGCTCGCGCGCGCGTGGACGCGCCTCGATGCCGATCATCTCACATTCGCTGGCGCAGCCTCCACCATCGTCGAAGTTTCCGACCTCATTGGCCCGGCGGTAGCGGCAAGCTTCGAAGAGAATTTCAGGTGGCGGGAAATTTTATGAACCAATGGATGATATAGGAGCGCGGAAATGAGTGCCGACTGTCAAAGGCCCACACTGACCTTCCCACAGAGCGCGTACAACGCAACCCAGGTCAGACTCTACGGTATTTCCCCAAACGGAAGCGAATTATTGCTTCCTGGAGAGGAAAGAAGTATTTCAGAAGAGGAATTCGATATAGCTGTAAGGTCTAAAGTTTATGACACCAGTAACAACGAAAAAATAAAAGAGCAAATCAAAAAGGCTAGTCAAAACGGAAAGCTTACAGATGGGCAGGTGGCCAATTTAATAGCTAAAAGCTCCAGTGGATTTCCCGATGGTATCGGATATGCGACACAAATATCTTTGGACATACGAAAGTTTGGATTGGTTGTAATATCAAGCGTAATTTCACTTAACGAGATGGCGAAACAGAAATCGGCTCTTTCATGCGGAATAATAGTTGGTTATTCATATGAAGGCCATTGTTTCGACCTTCCAAAGCCGAAAATTATGCTTATACCCTCTGCTCCCCAACCGATACCTGTCGACGACTGCGGGTATGATAAGAAAGTTGACCTTTCCTATCCAGGGTCTGCGGATAATTATCTTCTATGGATTGTCGACAAGCTTGATGAGTGCGTGGAATTCGAAATGAACCAGGGATTCGTCGAACAGATCGTTCTCGAAGCCAATCTACCGGGTAAGCGCTCACCCACAATGTATGCTTCCCGGATGATGATGGGGCACCGCGGGGGGAGGCTTGGCGACTAATAGACGCGCGTGTGGGCATGGCCGATGGCGAGTTGTGGTCGGCCAGCCCCAGCTCGGCTTGCCAAATCCAGCCCCCACGATGGCGATTATGCACCGCAATAACTGAGGCTGCTGGACTGCTGGGCGCTTTGACCGTCGTTGGCGAACTTAGGGCAGGCAGACGGCAGTCGGGGGGGCACCAAGGTCGCACCAACCAGCGAAACTAGTCAACTTTGTCTCAACCCTAGACCTAATCAGGCGCAAATTTATTCGATCGAGACATTGGCTGGCAGTTGCTGCATATCCGCCCTGGCCATTACACCTATGTCGAGAATCGCTGCTGCTTACCCGTTGGCGCCATTCTGCCGATGATTGTTTTACGCCGCATCTCGCCTGTAGAAATCGGCTCTCAGCTTCTTGTCCGCTTTGACTACTCGCAGCCTAAAGATGCCGGTCGGCTGTCGGCCCCCAAACTGCCAGTCTGCAACGCGCCCGATGTCGGCCGTAGGGGCAAGCTTTCCCGTCGCCCGAAAGTTGACGTCAGCGAACACGCTGTAGATTGGGGTTGCGCCGGGAGCCGACATTCCGTCGAACATCACCTTTTTCGGAATTCAAGGCGAACGCTCGTAGCCGATTTTGTAACGTAGGTCATCGGAGAGGGAGTGTTGGCTGTTAGCTCTCGTAGGCCGCTGTGTATGGTCTTGGCACCGGGCTTTCCTTATAATTCTGCCCAGTGGAACAGGCTCAACATCTGGAACGGAAGTTGGTCGCTATTCTCTCTGCCGACGTGGTGGGGTACAGCGGCCTGATGGCCTTGGACGAGACGGGCACACTTTCCCGGCTCAAGACGCTTCGCCGCGAATTCATCGAACCGTTGATCGAGGGGTATCACGGCCGCGTCGTTAAGCTCATGGGCGACGGGGCGCTGGTTGAATTCGCCAGCGTCGTCGATGCAGTGGCGTGCGGTGTCGAAATTCAGCGGATCGTCGCACGGCAGAATCTCGAGCTTCCCAAAGACATTCGGATCGTGTTCCGCATAGGGATCAACTTGGGTGACGTGATCATCGACGGCGATGACTTCTATGGCAACGGTGTGAACATCGCAGCCAGGCTGCAGGGGCTGAGCGATCCCGGAGGTATCGCCATCTCCGGAACCGCCTACGATCAGGCACACGATAAGCTCGGCCTGACTTTCAAGTCGCTGGGCGAAAGGCATCTAAAGAACATCCCTGAGCCGGTCCGCGTTTATCGGGTGCTATTGAAGCAGACGCCAATCACCAGTAAGTCGCGCTCTCGACGATGGTCTGTATTTGGCGCCGCGGTGCTATTCCTTGCTCTGACGGCAGTGGTTGCGCTGACGGTTTGGCCGCAAGCGATTGCGTTTCTTCGGGGCGATGTTCACGGCGCGGTCGATTCGGCGGCAGGCAGGCCTTCCATCGCTGTATTGCCGTTTGGCGACCTTAGTGACGACCCGGCGCAGGACTACTTCGCCGAAGGGCTCACAGACGATCTTATCACCAATCTCTCGAAGATCTCTGGGCTCCTCGTCATCGCCCGCAATTCCTCGTTCTCCTTCAAGGATCGATCCCTCGACATCACTGAGATCGCTGAGCAGTTGAATGTCCACTACGTGGTCGAAGGCAGCGTCCGGCGAGAGGGAGATGCAGTCCGCATCAATGTCCAACTCATCGACGGCAAAACAGGGAGTAACATCTGGGCCGAGCGCTACGACCGTGATTATTCCAAGTTATTTGCCCTTCAGGACGAAGTGATCGGGCGAATCGTTGAGGCACTTTCGGTACGTCTGACAGCAGGCGAAAAAACTCAGATCGCCCGACTCCCGACCCAAAATCTGGAAGCATACGATTTCTACATTCGAGCCGAGCAGAAAGTGTATGCAATCGACTACAAGTCTCTCGGGGAGGCTCTCTCCCTCTATCAAAACGCAATCAAGCTCGATCCTGCCTTCGCGGACGCCTATTCGGGCTATGCCCGGGCGACGGTGGACGTGCTTGGCTTCGACTTCCAGCGCCTCATGCTGAGCGCCGTCGCTCGCCAGCGCGCCTACGAGGCTGCAGGCCGAGCGCTGGTACTCAATCCCCAGTCCTCGCGCGCCTATGCCGTGCTCGGTATCCTGCAGATGCTGGATAGCGAATGGGACGAGGCTCTCGCCTCAGTCCAGAAAGCTGTCACGCTCGACCCGAATGGCGCGGAGGCAGAGCTCAATCTGGCGATCGTGCTGACTTATGCCGGCCAGAACCCGGCGGCGCTGGCGGCGATGGAACGCGTGCTGCAACTCGATCCCAAGCCGCGGGCGCAGGTCTTCGACTACTACGGCTTCGTGCTGTATATGAATCGTCAATACGAGAAGGCCCTGCAGGCGCTGAGCCAAGTCCAGGCGGAAGAGCGGAGCGACCTCGGCCTCGAAACCCTGGCCATGGCTAACGCGCGATTGGGCCGAATGGCCGAGGCGCACAACGCGGTTGCGGCAATCCTAAAGAAGATCCCCGTCCAGAACCTCGCCGGTTTTCGGGTCGTCTATGCGCACCATCGGCGGCAACAGGATCTCGATCATCGGATAGACGCCCTTCGCTTGGCGGGGCTTCCGGAGCGGTGCTTCGATTTCCGCGGACGGGATGAGGACCGCCTGGACGCCTCCGCCATACAGGCCCTGGCAGGCGATCGGACCTGGGTCGGGCATCAATACAACGGTGCACCGTTTGTGATGGAGCTGAGTGCAAACGGAGATTTCGCCATGAGCTCCCAAAACGGCATAATCGCCGGCGCGTTCACCCTGGAGGACAACCTCTTTTGCACTCGATCCTCAGCGACTTTGCTCGGCCGCAAGTTCTGCGGCCCGGTCTATCGCAATCCCCAAGGGAGCAGCGAAAAGCGCGACGAGTATGTTTTGCCGGACTCTGTCACGGTATGGTATTTCTCGGTGTCGCCGTGACACCCCGGTTCAACTCGGAGGGCCTTGAGTTGGTCAGTTGTCTCCTGCTCTGGCCTCGAATTCCTTTGCTTCGATTCCTGGCCATTGGTCGTCGGCCTTCGCTATGATGGGAGCGGGGGCAGCATCGAAGTCTTCCTCCAGGCCCTCCTTCCCGGAGAAAAGGTAGAGCTTGCCGTCGACGATACGCCACGCTTCCGGGTCAATGTTCGCGGATGCCTGTTCAAATGCTGTGCCCAGCGTGCAGAAGCCGCCGTATTGAGGGGCATAGCGGACCGGCTCGGAAGCGAACGCGTCGCGATGTTTTGCGCTTGCGAAATACCACGTGGCCCCGAGCCATTTCTTCGCGATCTCCGGTGAACCCTTGGTCGGTCGACCATCTGTGAAATATGCCACCGGATCGTAGCCGAGTATGGCGATGTTGCCGAAGTATCCCGTGTTCACGCCGTCAGCGTACGATGTACCGGTGCCAACGACCAGGAGGCACGCAGCTGTGATCTCGGCCAACAGGAAACTCCGAGGTGCTCTGGAACGGTTCGCTGTCATATCATCCTCCATAGTCTCAGTGGGGTCGCGCCCAGTCAGTCGCCGGCCGCGAGGCAGTCCACATACGATGCACCGATCTTTTCCCTGGGTTGGCACTTGGCCCCGTGCTTCTTGAGCAAAACCATCACTTCCGCGCTCTGAAAGAACGTCGCGCGGCTCAGGGGGGTAAACCCGTACTCCTGGATGGCCTCCACCTGTGCGCCGCGCGCAATCAGCAGCTCGGCGACGGCCGTCTGATTCTCTTCTGCCGCCACATGCAGCGGCGTGATCTTGTGCGTGCTCAACGCGTCGACCTCGGCCCCGTGGTTGAGCAGCAACTTTGCTATGTCCAGGCTTCCTGAGTATGCAGCCGAATGAAGCGCGGTGAAGCCGCGATCGTTGCGGGCCTCGATGTCGGCCTTGGCCTCGATCAACACGACGGCGACCTCGGTCTTGCCAGCAAGCGCGGCATCGATGAGCGGGGTCTCGCGGCTCTCGTCGCGATCATTCACGTCAGCGCCTTGTGCCAGGAGCGCGGCAACCTGGCCCGCATCGCCTTCCCGCGCAGCGTTATGAAGCGGCCCTGCGGTCGCCGCACCACCAGCAATTCCGAGCCCAGAAATGCACGCAACCAGCGCAGCAATGCAGACGAGCCGATCTGAGCCTACCCCGGGGAGTGTGACTCTCAGCCAGGCCAGCAACCGTATTCGCTTGGTGACGGTCACGACAAACCTCCGGGCGACGTTCGCTCGCAGAAGGATTTCTGAGTCACTCTACTCCATTCGGCCCGCGGGGACTATGGATTCCGTGATTTCACCAAAGGTCAATCGGCGATGCGCTCCAGGAGACCCTTTGCTCTGGAAAGGCAGGCTTGGTCCGAGCGCCGCTTTCATGTGCCATAAAAGTGTCCGGATCGGGTCGGGTCATCACGATGCCAACTCCGAACGTAATGTTCGCTCTTGAAGATTGTGCAGCCGGAAGCTGCCAGTCTGATAGCGGCCCTTTTTGGTCCTATGGCTGCCCGAGAGACTTCGCCTCCTCCACCTCGCATTCCGGCAGCCGCACAGGTTTGGCGAGCTCTACCAGCGCCTCGGGCTTGGCGCAAAGCGGGAAGCCGGCGAGCGGCATTGTCTCGATGAAACGACCGCGCTCCGTCTTGCTCAAGCTGTATTCATTGACCATGCCCTCGACGGTCAGCTCCGGATACCGTTTGAGGGTTTCCCTGACCGAAGCATTCGCGTCATCGATTCGATCCAGAGCCGCAAAGGAGCTGCTACGCATCATCCACTCCCATTTGCTGTAGTTATCGGTCGTCTTGCGCTCCAGCATCTTCAAGGCGTCCTCATAGCGGCCAGCCATAAAATAGGCATTGGAGTAGAAAGCGGTTGCCCACATCGGGTAATTCGGGTCGAGCCGTATGACTTGGTCGACCAACTGAGCGCCGCGTTCGGGTTCGTCGAAGGCTGACGCAAAGCCGGAATAGAATGTCAGGATTTCGGCCGACCCCGGAGCGAGGCGGAGGGCCGTGTCCAGCTCGACTTTGGCGCGGGCGTTGTCGCCCTTGTCTTTGAGGCTCACGCCAAAAACCGCGTGCGCCTCGGCGTCGCTCGGATCGAGCCGCACCGCGCGTTCGGCTACATCGGCAGCCGCCTTGACCTCGCTCTCGGGATTGATACCGAAGCCAGCCAATATGTTATGAGCATGATAGAGTTCCACCCAGGCGCGTGCGAACTCCGGATCCAGCTCGACAGCGAGGTTGAGCAGCCTGATGGCCTCCTGCTCATCCGCTACGGTAATCTTTTCAATCCTTTCGGTTCCGAGCAGATAGTAATCATAGACAGTCAAGCTGTCCGGCCGTTTGCGCTTCGCTGCAGCCCGCCCCGCTCCCTGAATCAACCCCACGCCGTTGCCGAGACGGTTGGTGACCTGCTCGGCAATCTCGGTTTGAATAGCGAACACGTCTTCAGCAGGCCGGTCCCATCGCTCCGACCACAGATGGTTGCCGGTTTTTGCATCGATCAACTGCGCGGTGATCCGCAACCGGCCTCCCTGGCGCTGGATCGAGCCTTCCAGCACATAGCCGACATCGAGCGCATTTGCGACCTGGCGGACATCCAACGCCTTGCCTTTGTACGCTTGCGTCGAATTGCGTGCCACGACGTCGAGTTCGGGAAACTGCGCGAGATCGGTGATGATGTCCTCGGTGAGGCCATCGGCCAGACGCCCTGTGGCGTCGTCGCCGCCAAAGTTGTTGAAGGGCAGCACTGCGACCGACGGCTTGGCACCCAGAGCAGCTGAATGAAAGAACCACCATGTCCCGCCGCCGCCCAGCAGAGCAAATAGTACGATGGCCGCCGCCGTCCCAACCCAGCTCGGCATCGCCATACGCAAGGTCCAGCGCGGCCGCTTGCCGTCCAGCCTCAGCCGGTACATCCGAACCGGGCGGCTGATATTCTTTACTTGTTGCTCGCCAGCGAAATCGAGGGACCAATCAAGCTTGCCTTGAAGATGGTCAAAGGCTGTGCCCGACACGATCACGCCGCCAGCATCAGCGAGTTGCTGCAATCGCGCGGCGACATTAACGCCATCGCCATAGACATCGCCGTCAACCAGCGCAACGTCGCCCAGATTGACCCCGATGCGGAACACGATGCGCTCAGGCTCCGGCAGACCTTCATTGCGCGCGGCCGCCGCACTTTGGATTTCCGCTGCGCAGGCGACTGCGTCGACCACGCTGTCGAAGGCGACAAGCGCGCCATCGCCCATCAGCTTGATGAGGCGGCCATGGTGCTGGGAGACGGCGGGGTCGAACAGCTCGGCACGAACGGATTTCAACCGCTCAATGGTGCCGGCCTCATCGGCCTCCATCGCCCTTGAGTAGCCGACCATATCGGCGGCCAGGATCGCCAGCAGCTTCCGGTTCAATGGAGGGACGATCATCATCCGGCCCCAGACCCAACATGGCTAAAATGGTACACCCAGCGCAGCGCCCTGACGAGGGCCCACCAAAGTCAGGAGGCCATCGATTAGCCCCGGTGGTCGGAAAGGTCGCTTCTGGTGCAAAACGGTCCGCACGAGGCTGGACACAAGGGTCGGCTTTCTTGCGCAGTCATCCTGAAAGTTTACAGTCGGGTCCCTGATCGGAAGGAGATCCCCGGCAGTCAGTTGAAATCGAACTCAGGCATCACCGCCTTCGGGCAACAATCTCGACCGGCGCAATGAGGCCGGCTGAAATACTTTCGCTCATGTTTCGGACCATCTGCGGCCGCCGCGCTCCCATGAGTGTCTGGATGCCCAGCAGCCCAGTGGCCCCTGGGCGCGCTGCCGCGCGAAATAGGCAAGCGCAACATCGCGTCGCTGGCGTTCCGAACCCTGCCGCGGAAAGCGTGTCGCGGTACTGGCCTGGCGCGGCGATCGCGTTCGTTTCTGCCGTACTCGCCCATGGCAGCGGATAAGACAGCTCGCCAGCTCCAGTGCGCATGACGTCGTAGACACCGACGCGCGCACCGGCGCGCAGGACTCGCGCAACCTCCGAGAATAGTGCGCTCTTGTCGGCAATGTTCATTCCGACGTGCAACATGTATGCGGCAGTGAACGATGCATCTGCGAAGGGCAGCGCCAAAGCATCGCCCTGCTGCAACGAGACGCGCTCCTTAAGATGCAGCCAGCCGGAGAGGACATTGCCGGCTTCGACGTAGTCGCGAGTGAGATCGATGCCGGTCACCTGACAGCCATAGTGCGCAGCGATCTGTCGTGCCGGTCCACCGAGGCCGCAGCCGATGTCGAGCAATCGATCCCCAGCGGTGAGCGCGAGTTGCGCTGCCAACTCTGCCGTGGCGGCGCGGCCGCCAATGTGAAACTCGTCTACCGGCGAGAGGTCCTCGGCGGTGACCATGCTTTCAGTCTTCCCCATCGCGGCAAGTCCATCGCGGATATCTGCGACGAGGCTGCCTCGCGCGTAGTGATCAGCAACCTGTGAACGCGGCGCCGCTTCCATGATCATCGCCTCTTTGGTGCCAGCCTCGCGGAGATCTCCGCCTACGGTCCGCCTGTGATACCATTTGATCCAAGCTCAAGCCATGATGTCAGAAGACGGATGGCGGGATGGGCCGGGTGGTCATGGTTACGTTTGACCCAAACGGGTCGTTTAAGACCCGGTCCTAGACAGGCTGTCTCCCCTGGTGGATCATGCGTGGGCAGGTAAGTCAGGGGCGCCGCCATGGACGTCGGAGGTTGGCTGCGGAGGCATGGCCTCGAACAGTATGAGGCCTCCTTCCGCGAGAATAAGATCGACGACACGGTCCTGCCGAGATTGACGGCCGAGGACTTGAAGGATCTTGGCGTCGGATTTGTCGGACATCGTCGTAAGCTGCTCGACGCCATCGCAGCCTTGCGCGCTGAAGCAAGCGCACCAACGCCGCTGCTGTCCGATGCGCCTCTGGCGGCCGACAACGCCGCGAAGAACACCGCTGAACGCCGCCAGGTCACCGTGATGTTCTCGGACCTTGTCGGCTCGACAGCGCTCTCCGCGCAAATGGATCCCGAGGATTTGCGTGAGGTGATTGCGGCCTATCAGAACTGCGTTGCCGAGGCCGTGCGTGGCTTCGGCGGGTTTGTGGCCAAATACATGGGCGATGGCGTGCTGGTGTATTTTGGCTATCCGAAGGCGCATGAGGAGGACGCGGAGCGAGCCGTGCGGGCGGGGCTGGCGGTCGTTGATGAGATCGCAAGGCTCGCGACCCGGGCATCAGGGGCGCTGGCGGTACGCGTTGGCATCGCAACCGGGCTGGTGGTGGTGGGCGACCTCATCGGCGAAGGAGCGGCGCAGGAGGAAGCAGTGGTCGGAGAATCGCCGAACCTTGCTGCGCGGCTGCAAGCTTTGGCGGCGCCCGGCCAGATCGTGATCCCGCTCGCGACGCGCCGACTGCTCGGCGGACTGTTCGAGTTCGCCGACCTGGGCCTGCACGACCTGAAAGGTTTCGACGCCCCCATCCGCGCTTGGCGCGTGCTTCGCGAGAGTGCCGCTGAGACCCGGTTCGAAGCGCGTGCGACGAGCGGCCTAGCGCCCACGGTCGGGCGTGAGGACGAGCTTGCTTTGCTCGCGGAGCTCTGGAGCAAGGCCGCGTCCGGCGAGGGCCAGGTGGTCCTGCTCTCCGGCGAGCCCGGCATCGGCAAATCGCATCTGATTCAGGCGCTCCGCGGGCGTCTGCGGGACCGGCCGCACATCCGCATACGCTGCCAGTGCTCGCCGTTCCATGCAAATAGCGCCCTTCGCCCGTCGATTGTCCAACTCACCCGCGCGGCTGGCTTCCATCCGGACGATTCACCGAGCGCAAAACTCGACAAGCTGGAGCGCCTCTTGGCGCGGTCCACAGACAAGGTCCGGGACGTCGCCCCTTTGTTGTCGGCACTTCTCTCGCTCCCGGCAGGCAGCCGCTATGCACCCTTGAACCTCAGCCCTCAGCGCCGGAAGGAACTGACCCTCGAGGCTCTGGCCGGGCAGCTAATTGGCTTGGCGGCCCGCCAGCCCGTGCTGATGGTTTTCGAGGATATCCACTGGATTGATCCAACGTCGCTGGAGCTTCTCGACCGATTGGTCCCGCAGATCCCGCGCCTTGCAGTACAGGCGATCTTCAGTTTCCGCCCTGAATTCGAGCCGCGGTGGACCGGCCACCCGCAGGTCACCTCGCTCACGCTGAAACGCTTGAGCCGCCGGCAGGGCGCAGCCCTGGTGGAGCGGTTGACCGGGGGCAAGGCGCTTCCGGGCGGGTTGCTCGAGCAGATGGTGGCCAAGACAGACGGCGTGCCCCTGTTCCTCGAGGAGGTGACCAAGGCCGTCATTGAATCTGACGTGCTGACCGATGAAGGCGACCGTTACGCACTCTCGGGCCCGCTGCCACCGTTGGCGATCCCTGCAACCCTGCAGGATTCTCTGGTGGCGCGGCTCGATCGGCTGATGACGCCAGCGCGGGAGGTCGCGCAGATTGGCGCCGCCATCGGTCGCGAATTCTCTTACGAATTGCTGGCGGCGGTGGCGCAGCGCGAGGAACGGGAACTCCAGGACGCCCTCGACCAACTGATCGGCGCCGAACTCGTGATCGCACGCGGTCGGCCGCCGCACGCGACGTGCATCTTCAAGCACGCATTGGTGGGAGAT
This sequence comes from Mesorhizobium sp. M1A.F.Ca.IN.022.06.1.1, assembly GCF_003952605.1. Taxonomy (NCBI): domain Bacteria; kingdom Pseudomonadati; phylum Pseudomonadota; class Alphaproteobacteria; order Hyphomicrobiales; family Phyllobacteriaceae; genus Mesorhizobium; species Mesorhizobium sp. M1A.F.Ca.IN.022.06.1.1. Next base: position 5,053,339 of record NZ_CP034455.1, read on the forward strand.
GCCGCTTATGCCACCTTGCTGCGGAGTCGCCGCCAGCAGCTGCACACCCGGATCGCCCATGCACTGGAGCAGCAATTCGGCGAGGTCGTCGAACACGAGCCCGAGATCGTGGCTCAGCACTACACGGCCGCGGGCCTCTCGATTCAGGCCATCGGCTATTGGCAGCGCGCGGGAGAGAGCGCCAACGACCGTTCGGCCAACGATGAGGCCCAAAACCATCTGCAGAAAGCGCTGAACTTGATCGAAACGCTGCCTGCGGGCCCGGAGCGCCAGCGGCGCGAGCTCGCAGCGCTAACGGTGCTGGGCCGCGTGCTCACCGCCAAGAATGGCTACGCAAATGCCGAGGTCGAGCGGGTCTATTCTCGCGCGCGCCGCCTTTGCGAGCTGATGCCGGAAGATGCGGCTGTCTTCCCGGTTCTGCTCGGCCTGGCCATCTACTCGGCCACGGGCGCCCAACTCACGTCGGCGCACGAGCTGAGCGGACGGCTTCTCGACCTTGCTCTGCATAGTAACGATCCCGTGTGGGTGGTCGAAGCCCATTATGCCCGGGGGGTCAGCTCTTCTTGGCGCGGCGACTTCAGGGAGGCACGCAAACATCTGGAGCTGGCCTCCGAAGCCTATCGCCCACAGCGACATCGAGCTCATCTCGCCCTATACGGCCAGGATCCCGGACCGATTTGCCTATGTCGTGGGTCAGCGGTGCTTTGGCACCTCGGCTATCCCGACCAGGCGCTGACCCGGATGGAAGACGCCCTTGTCTTGGCCGAGCGATTGGCGCACCCCTTCAGCCGCGCTTACGTGCTGGTATGGGCAGCGTGGTTACGAATATTCCGACGCGAGGTGGCCGAAGCCGAGGAGCGGAACGACCGTGCGCTCACCTTCGCGACCGAGCAGGCGTATCCGTTCTGGATTGCCATGGCCGCCCAGCAGCAGGGATGGCTCTCGGCGAAGCAGGGCCATAAGGAGCGAGCGATCGCCCAAATCGAGGAAAGCCTGGCGCGGATGCAGGCCGTCGGAACGCAAGTGACGCAGGCCTACACGATGGGATTCCTCGGCGAGGTGCTCGGCAGCGTCAATCGTGCGTCGGACGGCGTGCGCCTGATCGATCGGGCTCTCGACCAGGTGAACCGGTCCCGCGAGCGGTGGTGCGATGCCGAATTGCTGCGGCTCCGAGGAGCCATATGCGCTGCCGCGGAACCAAGCGACTGGCACGAGGCTGAAATCTCATTCCGCCAGGCAATCGAACGGTCACGTGAGCAAGGTGCCAAATCCTGGGAGCTCCGCGCCGCCACATCGCTTGCGCGCCTTTTGGCCGAACAGGGCAAGCGCGCCGAGGCGCATGACCTGCTCGCGCCGACCTACGGCTGGTTCACCGAGGGCTTCGACACGCTCGATCTGAAAGAGGCCAAGACTTTGCTCGACAAGCTCGGGGCATCATGACGCACATAACAATGTCCGGTCCCGGCGCAAAACCGCCGCGAATGTGCCGGCCGCGAAGTCGGCTTTTCTGTTCAATCATCGCAAAAGCGGTCCGTCCGTTCTCGGCCCCATTTCGGTCATTCACCAGGAGGAAGTGGCTGGCTACTTAGGGCTCCATCGTCGATATCTCGAAGCCAGTAACTATTCTCGTCCATCGTCTTTCGGTTCGCCAGACCATACGAGAGAATACGAGGGAAAAGGGTAGGCGAACCACCCGCTAACATATTGATTTCCTGTCGAAAACGACGACCCTCCGGGCCCACCATAACCTTTGATTTCGTTGCCGAAAATTGAGCGAGGCCAGAAACTTCCGGGCCCGTTGACGGGCTGGGCAAAAGGCGATCCCCGCGTTTGCTCCCGTCAAGTTGGAGGCGCAGCACCATCGAGTGACTAACCACCATTGCCCGGACGGCACAAAGCCTACACTGCCGCTGCATGCCCATGCTGGAAGGCCAAACTCGGGGCGCCACTTGTTACCGTTCGCTTCCGGCCGCTGCTCCAGATTGTTGGGGCAGCATCTTATGAAGCGAGGTGAATAGCAGACGGTAACGAGTTGATGCCATTGACCTCCAAGGTTTATTTGATCGCCGGCTCGGACCTGGAGGGCATGCGCCTCTGACCTCCTGGGAATCGGTCAAGATGCGCATTGCGCTCGTCCGTTCAACGTCATCGCGCCCCACGAAGGAGCTCAAGAACATAGGTCTTGGCGCCCCGTACCGCCGCCTCCAACGGCAAACCTTGAGCTAACGATGCGGCGATGGCGCTGGACAGCACGCAGCCGGTGCCACGCATCCCCCCATGGACGCGAGGCGCTTCGACCCGAACGGCGCGACGGTCCGGCTGCATGAGAAGGTCATTCGCGTGATCTCCGTGCGCGTGCCCGCCCTTGACGAGCACGGCGGTCCGCACCGTCGCCGACAGGTCCTCGCCTTGAACGCAAGCGCCTTCTTCGTCCTTCGCAGGTTCTGATCCCACCAGCCTTGCGAGCTCAATCAGGTTGGGGGTCACGAGCCGGCAGAGCGGCATCAGATCACGGCACAACACGTCGACGGCATCGTCCTCCAGCAACACGCGTCCCGAGGTCGAGCCAAGCACAGGGTCGAGGACCACCGGCACCTTCGGATGGGCCGCCAGGACAGAGCCGACCGCCTCAATGGCTGCCGCCGTCCCCAGCATGCCGATCTTGACGGCTGCGACCGGGTTGGCAGCAAAGGCAGCGCGCATTTGGGCGGCGATAAGCTGCGGCGGCATCTGCTCGATGTGTTCGACGGCCGAATGCGTCTGGATGGTCACGGCCGTGACGGCGAGGCAACTGCGCAGCCCAAAGGCGGATACGGTCTCGACGTCTCGGGCTGTTCCGGCGCCGCCACTTGAATCGCAGCCGGCGACGATCAGCACATGCGGCGTCAACGCCATTGGGCTGTCGCCGCCAGCCATTCAGCCGTCCGCGCCTCGGGGTGCGTGTTGCGGGTGATGTCGGTGACGACCGCCGCACTTTGGGCGCCGTGCGCGAAGACACCGGCTACGCGCTCGACGGTGAGCCCGCCGATGGCCACAAGCGGAAGTTCGCCTACGCGCTGCTTCCAGGCGGCGATGCGGTCCAGCCCCTGCGGATCCCATTTCATCGCCTTGAGAATGGTCGGGTAGATCGGTCCGAGCGCGACATAGTCCGGCTCGGCTTGGAGCGCGGTTTCGAGTTCGGCGCCGTCGTGAGTGCTGAGGCCCAGCCTCACGCCCGCCCTGCGGATCGCCTTCACATCAGCCTCCGCCAGATCTTCCTGGCCGAGGTGAACGAAATCGCAATCTTCCTCGATCGCAAGGCGCCAGTAGTCGTTGACGATGAGCTGGCAGCCGTGGCTGTCACAGACTGCCTTCGAGGCGCGAATTTCTCGGCGCAGCGAAGCTTCGTCCTGGTCCTTAGTGCGCAGCTGCACCAGCTTCACGCCGAGCGGCACCAGACGTTCGATCCAAGCGGCGGAATCGACGATCAGGTAAAACGGATCGAGCTTCATGAGAATGCTGCCATGCCGATGATGGGGGTGGAGGGAACGGCCATGTCGCGCGGCTCGAGCAGGCCGGCGCAATAGGCCTCGCGGCCGGCCTCGACCGCCTTGCCGAAGGCCGCGGCCATGGCGGCGGGATCGCCTGCCCTGGCGACGGCCGTGTTGAGCAACACCGCGTCGTAGCCGAGCTCCATCACGGCCGCGGCATGCGAGGGCCGGCCGATGCCGGCATCGACGATCAGCGGAATGCCGGGGAAGTGGCCTCGCAGGCTTCGCAGCGCATTGGGGTTCTGCGGCCCGCGTGCGGAGCCGATCGGCGCGCACCAGGGCATCAGGAGCCTGCAGCCGGCGTCGAGCAGGCGCTCGGCGACGATGAGGTCGTCGGTCGTATAGGGAAACACCTCGAAGCCTTCGGAGGCAAGGATCCTTGCGGCTTCGACCAATCCGAAGACGTCGGGCTGCAGCGTGTCGTGGTTGCCGATCACTTCGAGCTTGATCCAGTCCGTGCCGAACACCTCGCGCGCCATCCGCGCCGTGGTGACCGCTTCCACCACCGAGTGGCAGCCGGCGGTGTTGGGCAGCACGCGAACGCCGAGCGACTGGACAAGCGACCAGAACTGGCCGCCGGCTTTGCCGCCCGATGTTTCGCGGCGGAGCGACACGGTGACGATCTCCGTGCCGGACGCTTTCACCGCCTCCGCCATGATGGCAGGCGAGGGGTAAAGCGCGGTGCCCAGCAGAAGGCGGGACGCGAGTTTCTGTCCATAGAACTCGAGCATGGATCAGCCTCCCTTCATCGGTGAAAGGATTTCGATGCGGTCGCCATCTTTGAGCCGGCAGCGGTCGCGCTCCCTGGCCGGTACGACGTCACCGTTCAGCGCGGTTGCCAGCCAGCCGCCTTGGAAATCGAGTTCGCTGAGCAGCGCGGCAAGCGTTTCTGCCGCGACTTCATGGGCTTGGCCGTTAACGGTGAGCTTCAAGGGCAAACTCCTTTGCTCCAGGATTCCAGGATGAGGTCGGCTGCCCGCCGCGCCATGGCCGGCGCGAGCAGGAAGCCGTGGCGGTAGAGGCCGTTGATGCGAATATTCCCCCCGTCGCGCTCGACGCGAGGCAAGTTGTCGGTGAATGCGGGACGCACGCCAACACCGGTTTCGACCAGCTCGGCTTCGCCGAAGGCCGGATGCAGCGCATAGGCGGCGCCGAGCAGCTCCATGGTCGAGCGCGCGGTGATCGGGCCTTTGGCATCGCATTCGATCATCGTCGCGCCGACCATGAACAGGTTTTCCGCGCGGGGCACTACATAGACCGAGATGCGCGGATGAAGCAGCCGCACTGGCCGGGCCAGCGAGATCTCGCCCGTTCGCAGCATAAGCATCTCGCCGCGCACGCCGCGCAGTTCCGGTCGCCTGTCACCGCTGCCGGTGCAATCCACCTCAATATCCTGAGATGCGGGCGCCGAGCTGCGGCCGAACTCGACGCGCGCGCCCATCCCGCGCAGCTTGTCGCGCAGGGAAAGCAGCGCCTTGCGCGGGTCGAGATGCGCTTCCTCAGCGAAGAACAGACCGCGTCCAAACCGGCCGTCGAGCGCCGGCTCGAGTGCCGCGATTTGGCTGGCGTCCAACTGCCTGAAACCGGATGTGCGGCGGCCGAACCGGTCGAGTTCGCCGGCATCGCGGGCAGACGCCAGCACCAGCGTGCCCTGGCGCGAGACATGGCCGGGCAAGGCGGCGTCCCACCAATCGGCTGCGTCGCGTCCGAGCGTCAGCACGGTCTCCTCGGCGCTCTCGCGCTCGCACCAGGGCGCGAGCATGCCGCCAGCGTGCCAAGAGGCATTGCCGGCGATCTCGAGGCGTTTCTCGACCACGGTCACATCGGCGCCGCGCGTTGCCAGCTCGTGCGCGAGTGTCAATCCGGCGACGCCAGCGCCGCGAATGAGCACCTTCATGGCGTGTCCGTGCGCTCGGGGGTGCTGTCGACAGGCATGTAGAGATCGCCGCCGTCGCGGTACTTCGCCGCCATGGCCGCGAGCCCTTCCTTCTGGGCTTCGGCGCGGATGTCGTGCGAGATCCGCATCGAGCAGAATTTGGGGCCGCACATGGAGCAGAAATGCGCCACCTTGTGCGCCTCCTTTGGCAGGGTTTCGTCGTGGAAGGCGCGCGCCGTCTCCGGATCGAGCGACAGGTTGAACTGGTCTTCCCACCGGAACTCGAAGCGCGCCCGCGACAGCGCGTCGTCCCTGATTTTGGCGGCTGGATGGCCCTTGGCGAGGTCGGCGGCGTGGGCCGCGATCTTGTAGGTGATGACGCCGGTCTTGACGTCGTCGCGGTCGGGCAGGCCGAGATGCTCCTTGGGCGTGACGTAGCAGAGCATCGCCGTTCCGAACCAGCCGATCATCGCCGCGCCGATGCCCGATGTGATGTGGTCGTAGCCGGGCGCTATGTCGGTGGTGAGCGGCCCGAGCGTGTAGAACGGCGCTTCGCCACAAACCGCGAGCTGCTTGTCCATGTTCTGCTTGATCTTGTGCATCGGCACGTGGCCGGGCCCTTCGATCATCACCTGGCAGTCCTTGGTCCAGGCGATCTTGGTGAGTTCGGCTAGCGTTTCCAGTTCGGCGAACTGGGCCGCGTCATTGGCATCGGCGATCGAGCCGGGGCGAAGGCCGTCGCCGAGCGAGAACGCCACGTCATAGGCCCGGGCGATGTCGCAGATCTCCTCGAAATGCTCGTAGAGAAAACTCTCCTGGTGGTGATGCAGGCACCACTTGGCCATGATCGAGCCGCCGCGCGACACGATGCCGGTGACGCGGTCGACGGTCAGCGGGATATAGGGCAGGCGCACGCCGGCATGGATCGTGAAATAGTCCACGCCCTGCTCGGCCTGCTCGATGAGGGTGTCGCGGAACACCTCCCAGGTCAGTTCCTCGGCGACGCCGCCGACCTTCTCCAGCGCCTGGTAGATCGGCACGGTGCCGATCGGCACCGGCGAATTGCGCACGATCCATTCGCGGATGTTGTGGATGTTGCGCCCGGTCGAGAGGTCCATCACCGTATCGGCGCCCCAGCGGATCGCCCACACCATCTTCTCGACCTCTTCGGCCATCGACGAGGTGACGGCGGAGTTGCCGATATTGGCGTTGATCTTGACCAGGAAATTGCGGCCGATGATCATCGGCTCGCTTTCCGGGTGGTTGATGTTGGACGGGATGATGGCGCGGCCGCGCGCCACCTCGTCGCGCACGAATTCCGGCGTGACGAAGTCGGGGATCGCGGCGCCGAAGCTTTCGCCATCACGTTGAACTTTCGAACGCAACTGCTCACGGCCGAGGTTCTCGCGGATGGCGACGAACTCCATCTCAGGCGTGATGATGCCGGCGCGCGCATAGGCGAGCTGTGTGACGGCGCGGCCGCCGGCCGCGCGCAACGGTCTGTTGCGAACCGGGAATTCCGGCGTCAGGCGATCGGCTGAGACGAAGCCGTTGTCTTCCGGCTTGATCGTGCGGCCCTCGTAGCGCTCCACGTCTCCGCGCGCCTCGATCCATGCCTCGCGCAGCCGTGGCAAGCCACGCTCGATGTCGGTTTTCATCGCGGTGTCCGTGTAGGGACCGGACGAGTCATAGACCGTGACCGGCGGCTCGCCGGCGCTCGGGTGGACCGAGATCTCGCGCATCGGCACCCGCAGCTCCGGGTGGAGCTGACCGGGTTTGTGGACCTTCTTCGAAGCGGGCAATTCGCCGACGGTGACGGTCGGGGTGTGGGCATTCATGAGTGAGCCTCCTTGCTCGAGTGCACGGAGACCCAGTCCACGCGATGAGGAGGAAGTGACGCTTCGCTTAGGATGCGGGCACTGCCCGAATGCCGAAGCCGGATTGCCGACCCGCGAAGCCTCGCACCGTCCCTACGCCAGTATGAACTGGATCAGGTTCAACGGGTCACTGCGCGCTATTAGCAGTATCTCAGCCCCTTGCCGGGACTCCCCTGGTGAGGCGCCTAGGTTGGACGATGCGACGCTATCCTGTCAACTCGACTTCATGACTTCTCCAGCCTCGAACAAGCGACGAGAAGGGGCGCAGCCACGCAGCTTTGATCGAGCATCTCTTACATCGACGCCCATTGAGCCACGACCTTGCGCGCGTCGAGCTGGCAGTCGGGGCCCACTTGTCATCCGCCAAGGAAACGCTTTTGCGAATCCCTTGTGGCGGCGGATTGAAGAACGCATTTTTCGCCTCGAAGAGCATCTGTTCGGCGTCTACGGACGCTGGTTCGATTTGTTCAGGACCGAATTATTGCGCAGCCGTAAGGGTCGAGTTGCAGCGTTCCTTCAACGGCCTTGCCCGTCAGCAGGTCGAGGCCCTTTGGGACGTTGGGTACGATCACGGCGACTTCCGTGGTGTTCAGCACGAACATCAGCCGGCGGTCGTCGGCTTCCCTGACAGAGACCTCCACCCCGGCAGGCAGGTCGGGCAGCAAAGGCGCTATACCGGCTTTGGCCAGCACGACATCGACAAGCTTCTCCGTCAGTTGCGGCGTGAGATACGTGCCGACATAGACAACCCGACCTTGCCCAACCTTGCGGGCGGTAATTGCCGGAGAGCCGGCGGCGAAGCGGTTCGACCAGATGCCGAGCACCTCGGTGTCAGGCGCTACATCAAGCACCTCGTACAAATGCGCAGCCTGGAATTCTTCATTGCCAAGGGTGAACAGGTATTTGCGTTCCGCGGACGAGGCCGGGAGCGGCGGCGGTGCATAGGCGCCCATCGGAGCCGGACGAAACAGCGGAAACAGGCCGCTGCCGCCTTCGGGAACGACGCGGCCGAACTCCGCCACCCTGACGCCGCTCAGGGCTGCAAGGGCCTTGCCGGGCGCCTGCTCGCGAATGATGTGGTTGTTCTCGTCCCTCGTCCCGCTCAATGCCGATAGGATCAGCGTACCGCCGTTGCGGACGAATGTTTCAACAGCCTCGTTCCATTCATCCTTCCACATCACCCAATGCGGGACGTAGAGCGCCTTGAGCCGCGAAAGATCGTCTTCGGGATGAATGAACCCGCATGCAATGCCGTTCTGATAGCAGTGGCGATGAAGCAGCGTCGCGTCTTCGAGCGGACTGGGGAGGCCGATCGGATAGGTCTTGTGAGCCTCCTGGTTGTCGAAGTCCGCGCCGGCGATGCCGAGGTCCATGCGCACTGCGGTGCCAAGAATCTGCTCCTTCGCGGCGGCGATCTCATGGAAGAAGCGGCCTGCCTCGTCATAGCGGCGGCGCGGCACGTCGTCGTGATCGATGACGCCCATCCAGTAGATCTCGGCGCCGAAATGCGCGGGACGCCAACGAAAGAACATGACACCGTCGGCGCCGCGCGCCACCGAGGTCATGGCCATGCGACGCATCTCGCCGGGCTCCGGCGTCATCGTCGAGAAGCCGGGCTGGCTGCCGAAGCCTGAGGCCTGCTCCGGAACGATGAAGTTGCCGGAATAGGCGCGGCATATGTCGAGATGGAGGGCCTGGGTCGCGGCATGCCCGCCGGTTCGGCGCATCTCGTCATAGAGCATCGGATAGATGTCGAAGCCGATGAAATCGAGGTCCTGTCCGAACTGACCGCGGAAGTCGATGTCGGCAAGCTGGCCAAGATTGTGGAAGATGAACCAGTCCGGATTGGCGGCGCGCAGGATCTCGACCTGGTCGTGTTGGAAGGCCGCGGTCGCGGCGGCCAGAAAGCGATGGTAGTCCTGCACGTGGCCGGGGCTGGGGTAGGACGGCATGAGCGGTCTCGGCAGGTCGATCTGCGAGAAATCGTCGTAGGCCGTCGCCCAGAAGTGGCCGCCCCAGGCGAAGTTCAGCGCCTCAATGGTGCCGTAGGCCTTCTGCAGGTATTTCTGGAACTCCAGCCTTGTCGAAGGCGCGAACGATTCCGACACCGTGGTGTTGAGCTCGTTGTCCGTCTGCCAGCCGATCACACGCGGGTTGTGCCGATAATGCTCGGCCATGGCGCGGGTGATGCGGCGGCTGTGGGCGCGGAATACCGGGCTTGTGGTGTCGGCATGCTGGCGCGATCCGTGGCTTGAGGCCCGCCCGTTCATGTCAACGCGCAGCACTTCGGGATAGTTGACGGTGAGCCAGCGGGGAGGGGTGGCTGTCGGCGTGCACATGATCGTGTCGATCCCCGCGCGGCCGAGAAGTTCGATCGCGCGATCGAACAGGCCGAACTCGAACTTGCCTTCGCGGGGCTCGAAAATGTGCCAGGCGAACTCTCCCATACGCACCGTGTTGACGCCGGCGGCGGCCATGCGCTCGGCGTCACGCTGCCAGCAGCCTTCGTCGACATGTTCGGGGTAATGAGGTGCTCCAAGCAGAAAGCGGTCAAGATTGAGGGGCCGCCATACGGATAGCGGAGCGGGCTCTTTGCGGTTCATGCGTATGGGACTTTCGAAATTTCGAGGTTCAGACTGAGGCGAGGGGTTTTCTTGGCGTGAGCGTGCGGCCATCGGGGCCGAAGAGGTAGGCGTCGCCGGGTTCGAAGCCGACCTGCAACGCGGCGCCGACGCCGACGGTAGAAACCTTGTTGAGCTGAAGGGTGAAATTGCCGGTGCCGCTGTCGGAATTGGTCGTCTGAAGCGGAGAGCCGTCGACGTAGAGGACAGTTTCGCGCCCCAACTGCTCGACCAGACGCACTTGGCTGGAGAAGGCCGGCGTTGCGACGTCGCTTGGCTCGACGACACGCAGGGCCTCCGGACGGATGCCGATGGTCACGGCGTCACCAGCCGAAAGGCCGCCGGCGTCGATGCCATCCAAGGTGATGGCAGGGAGGCCGGCTGCCGCTACCGAGACGGTGGATGCCTCGACGCTCACTGCTTTCGCTTCGATGAAATTCATGCGTGGCGCGCCGAGGAAGCCCGCGACGAAAATGTTCGCAGGATTGGCGTAGAGCTCCAGCGGCGAGCCGACCTGCTCGATCCGGCCCTTGTTGAGGACCACGATCCGGTCGGCCATGGTCATCGCCTCGACCTGGTCGTGGGTGACGTAGATCATCGTCGATCCAAGCTGCGCGTGCAGGCTCGAAAGTTCCACTCGCATCTGAGTGCGCAGCGCGGCATCGAGGTTCGACAGCGGCTCGTCGAACAGGAACACCTCGGGCGAGCGGGTGATCGCGCGGCCGATCGCGACGCGCTGGCGCTGCCCGCCCGATAGTTGCTTCGGGCGCTTGTCGAGCTGCTCCTCCAGACGCAGGATCCGTGCTGCGCGTTTGACGGCGGCGTCGATCTCGGTCCTGGGCCGGTGGGCCATCCGCAGGCCGAAGCCCATGTTCTCGGCCACGGTCATGTGTGGGTAGAGTGCATAGGACTGGAAGACCATTGCGATGCCGCGGTCGCCGGGTTCTTCCCTGGTGACGTCTCGCCCGTTGATCACGATGTGGCCGGAGTTGATGGTTTCCAACCCGGCGATCGTCTTCAGCAATGTCGACTTTCCGCAGCCGGAGGGGCCGACCATGACGACGAACTCGCCCTTTTCGATCGTCAGGTCGACCGTCTTCAGGGCATGGTAGCCGGCATAGTGCTTGTCGACTTTTCGCAATTCCACGCTGCTCATATCGAGGCGCCTTTCCGTGCGTGTCGGGTGCGGCAGGGTTCGCGGCGGATCATCCCTTGACGGCTCCCATGGTGAGGCCGGCGACAAAGTGCTTCTGCATCATGAAGAACATCACGACCGGGGGCAGGGCGACGAAGATCGTGGCCGCCGAGACGATGTTCCAGGCCGATGTCCATTCGCCGCGCAGATTGTTCAGGCCTGCGGTAACGGGTTTGACCGCATCACTCTGGGTAAGGACGATCGCCCAGAAATAGTCGTTCCAGACGAAGGTGAAGGTGAGGATCGCGAGTGCCGCCAGTGCAGGCCGGACCAGCGGAACAACCACGTGGCGCAATGTCTGGAACGGCGAGGCGCCTTCGGCGCGCGCCGCCTGGAACAGTTCGCCCGGGAGAGCGGCGATGAAGTTGCGCATGAAAAGCGTGGCGAAGCCGGTCTGGAAGGCAATGTGGAAAACGATCAGCGCATAGACGGTGTCGTAGAGACCCAGCCTCACCATCAGGTCGCGGACCGGGATCATCATGATCTGCGCCGGCAGGAAATTGCCGCCGACGAAGAGGGCGAAGATGAGGTTGGAGCCACGGAACGGGTAGCGCGACAAGACGAAGCCGGTCAGTGTCGACAGGATGAGAACGCCGATGACGGACGGAATGGTGATCAGCAGGCTGTTCAGGAAAAAGCGCAGCATGGCGGTCTGGTCGAAAACCGCCTTGTAGTTGTCGATCAGGCTGAATTTCTGCGGCCAGCCCCAATAGTTGCCGGCCATCAGCTCCTCGTTGGAACGGATCGAGGTCAGCATCACGGCGAGCAGAGGCAGCAGCCACAGGATCACGACCAGGGTTACACCACCTAGATAGAGGGCTCGCTGGATCCTGGCGTTTTCGGGAATGGGGCGCGGGTACATCAGGCGTTGCTCCGCTCGGCCTTGATGAGGCCACTGAGATACCAGGCGATGAAGACGATCATGATCACGAACAGCACGGTGGCGATCGCGGCGCCGTAGCCAAAGCGGTAGGAAAAGATCGACTCCTGATACATCTGGTAGGCGAGCACGGTGGACGAGCCATAGGGGCCGCCACTGGTCATGACCGCGATCATGTCGAAGGAGCGCAGCGCACCGATCACCGTCACCGCGATGGCGATGAAGCCGACCTGCGACAGTTGCGGCAGGACGACATGGCGCAACATGCGCCAGCCGCGCGCACCGTCGACGCGTCCGGCGGCGATCAGATCGTCGTTGAGGCTGTTCAGTCCCGCCAGGAACAGGATCATGCAGAACGCGATCTGTGGCCATAGACCGGCGGCGGCTACCGCGAAGGTGACGAAGGTCTCGTCTGAAAGCAACGCCGGGGCGGTACCGCCAAAGGCGCCGAAGAGAAGCTGCAGCAGCCCGAAGTTTGGATCATAGACCCATCCGAACACGACACCGACGGTGACGGTCGCCAGCACAAGCGGCACGAAGAACAGCGACTTGAGGATGCGCATGCCTCGGATCTGCTGATTCACGATCAGCGCAAGCGCCAGGCCGATCGGCGGCGCCAGCATGAAGATCAGCAGCCAGATTACGTTGTTCTTGAGCGAGACGTAGAACTGCGGATCGTCGGCCAGTTCGACATAGTTGGCGAGCCCGACCCAGGTCTTGGCGCCAATCCCATCCCAGTCGTGCAGCGAAATCCAGACCGTCTCGATGGAGGCGGCAAGGATCACCGAGCCGAACAGGATGAGGCCCGGCAGCAGGAAAAGTACCGGCGTCAACCAATGACGATTTCTGCGCCAGACAGGAGGCATGGCGTTCCATCCGAAAAAAGAGAGACGGGAGCCGCCGAAAGGCGGCGCCCGTCAGCCAGGGAGGATCAACCGAAGATTCTCTTGCGGGTTTTTTCGAGGCGCTTGAGGATCTGCTCACGTCGCTCAGGCTTGACCATGAATTCCTGCAGCCCCGCCATCCCTTCCTGGGCCATGTCCGGATCGGTGTCGCGATCGTAATATTGCGATGTTCCAACCACTTTCTTCAGTTCCTCGACCGCAGCATTGACCAGCGGGTCCTTGCTTGGCGGGCAGTCGTTGCGAGGCGGGATGGCGCCTTCGGCGGCGAGGAATGCGCCCAGATTTTCCGGCTTGTAGAAATAGGCGACGAAGTCGCGCGCACCCTGCTTGTTCTTCGCATTCGCCGGAACGTGGATGGAGTTGACCGAAAAATCCTCGTAGCGGGCGACGCCGGGAACGATCTCGGGAAATGGCGCGTAGGCAAGCTGAGGCAAATCCGCTTCCGGAAAGGCGGATCGAACGAAGCCGCCCAGGTCCATCATTGCCGCCTTCTTTTGCGCTAGGGCAGCACCCGCCTGCTCCCATCCGAACGAACTGTGGCTCGGCGAGAAGAAGCCCGCCTTGATCAGATCGTTCCATTTGTCGAAGACTGGCGTCAACATCGGATCGGTGTAGGGAACTTTGCCGTCCATCAGCGCTATGTGCTTGTCGAGCCCGTTGATGCGCAGGTTCATATGGTCGAACCAGCCGCCCGCCGGCCAAAGCTCCTTCGTGCCCATGCTGATCGGGATCATCTTCGCGGACTTGGCCGCCTCGCCGAAGGCGAGGAAGTCGTTCCAGGTCTTGGGCGGCGACCAATTTTTTTCGGCGAAGACGTCCTTGCGATAGAAGAGGCCCCAGAGAAGACCTCCCATCGGCAGGCCGTACTGCTTGCCGTCGACGGTGACCGCGCTTGTGGTGGCACCGAGTACGCTCTTGTAGTTCTCCTTGGCGAACAGATCGGAGATGTCGTCAAAAAGGCCCTTGTTGACGAAGGCCTTCATGCGGTTGCCGGAAAACCAGAAGCAGATATCCGGAGCGCCGACGACAAGATAGCTGCGGATTGCCGTCTTATGGGCCTCGTGGTCCATGTTGTTGATGACGATCTTGGTGCCTGATTTTGCCTCATACTCGCTCGCCAGCCGCTGCAGGATCTGGCGTTGCTCGACATTGCTGAGGTTGGAAATGATGGTGATTTCCTGAGCCTGCGCCAAGGCCGGGAGGCAAAGACCAGTCGCCGAAGCGGCGAGTGCCGCGCCAGTGCCCTTGAGGAAACGGCGCCTTGTTGTGGTTAACGCGGAAAAGTCGGTGGTCATGGCTTCTATCTCCTCCCTGAGAACAGCCGGATTCCAATTGAACCATGCGAATTCGTAGCGTATGGATGTCAGCATGGTCAATACTTAATTTACAAAATTAATTATGAGGCAGGAATGAAGCTCAAAGGCGATCAGCAAACGGCCCGCGCGATCAACCGGCGGCTGATCCTGAACCTACTGCGAAGGCAAGGTGCTATAAGCCGCGCCGAAATCGCCTCTGTTACGGGCCTCAGCCCCGCGGCGGTGACGTTCGTCGTGTCTGAATTGCTCGAGGAAAATATCCTGGTGGAAGGGGAGGCGAGTCTTGGCGCGCCGGGACGTCGACCTATCCCGATCAATATAAACTACGCCGGCAGGCTTGTGGCCGGGCTCAAGCTGAAGCTAGGCGGCATCGATTGTGTGCTGACCGATCTTGCCACGACTCCACTTGTTACGAAGCAGGTCGTTGTCCCCGATCTGTCGCCACAAAGTACGGTGGAGGCCTGCGCCTCGGCAGTCGAGGAGCTGGTTTCCGACCGCAGGGCACCGACAGGCGCCCAGCTCAGCGGGATCGGCATCGCTGTACCAGGCGTCATCGATAACGGTGTCTGCCGGTTGAGCCACCGGTTCAATTGGGCCGATGTGCCGATCGCTGCGATGCTTGCCGAACGCGTGCGCGTACCCGTCTGGGCGGACGACGACACCAACGCATTTGCGCTCGCGCAACAATTGTTCGGACTTGGCCGGCATCATAGCACCGTCGGGGCCCTGGCCATCGGGGCGGGCATCAGCTGCGCGGTGGTCATCGATGGCTCTGTCCATCACGGCGCGAATGGCGCCGCGGGCAAGATGGGTCACTCGACATACGATCCGAACGGGCCGCCATGCGAGTGTGGCAGGCGCGGTTGCCTGCAGACCTTCTTCTCGGAACCGGCCCTGGTGCGGCGATGGAAGGAGGCCAGGCGACTCCCTGGTGAAGTGACGCGCCACGACATGCTGAACGCGGCCAAGACTGGAGACCGGGCAGCCATAGACCTGTTGCAGGAGGCAGGCGAGGGGATTGGACGATACCTGGGCGGCTTCTGCAATATCATCGATCCGGAAGTGATTGTCGGCGGGGGCGAAGCCGTCACCTTTGGCAACTATCTGTTCGGGCCAATGCGCGATGCATTGAAGCGTTATGCCATGTGGAACCCGCCACCGATTACACCCGATTGGGCAGACGATTCCTGGGCGCGTGGCGCCGCGGCGCTTGCGACCCAAAGGCTCTTCGACTTCGAAAGCAGCCCCGGAGAAATCGCCGGCACCGGGCTGCAACAATCAATGGTCAAGTAGCTGCAGGACCAAAGCGGCGTCCTCGTCCCGATTTCGGGCCTTCGTCACTGCGGGCCTATTCCGTAGCCAACTGTTTGGAAAAGCGATGCTTGGCCGATAGTTGCGATTTGTGCAAAGGACGCCGGCCGAATGGAAGAAGACCGGCGCGAGTGTGCCGGTCTTGATGTCGTAACGAGCAGAGGAGGTCGGCGACCTCCGGTCTCGGATTGCCTGAGCAGTCAAGCGGCCTTGAGGTTCTTCAAAGCCTTTTCGAAGGCATCCTTGATCGGCTTGGATACGTCGTCGGTGGCTCTCAACATCACCGCCTGCAGGGTCTTGGCCTGCTCGACGGAAGTGTCGATCTGTTTGTTCACGAAAGCGGCCTGCAGCTCGAAGAACTCGGATGGCGACTTCACGGCAACCAGTGCTTCGAGGTGAGCGAAGCCGGCTTCGGCATTGGCTCGCAGAGCTGCGATCGTCTTCAGCGACACCTCGTTGCGGGTGGTATTGGCCACCTCAAGGGTCGACTCAAGAGCCTTTTGAGTCGTCTCGGCGTTCGATTCCAATTTGGAAAATGCTTCCTTCGCCTGCTCAATGCCCTGTTCGGCGACAGCGCGAACCTGCTCGGTAACCTTGTACGGCTCGTAAGTAGCGGATTCCGCGTTTTCGATCGTTTCGGTCTTGCCGGGGATCTTGGACATTTTCCATCCTTTTCCAGAGAGTGGCATTACACAAAGCCCCCTGTTTCATCTACGAAATCGACACAACGGATTTATGAAGGGGAGAATTGTCGCTCGAGGGCACCACTGCGGCGGCCGGCGCGCTGCCGGCAGCGATCGGTGCCAACGTGGAAGGGCAAAAGCCTGAACTGCCCGTGCGGGCCGGAGGCAGCCTGGGGTGCCAAACGCGGCCATCAGGCCGAGCGCGATCTTGGCTGTCGTCATTCGGCAGGTCCGCCGGCCGAAATTGAGCATCACCTTCTTAGGAGCGGCCTCTTCGGAATCCATCGCTGCCATTCGACCTTGGCGCGACCTTCTCAGTTGTCCTTGTACAGCCAAGACTCCGTCTCATGCCAAAACGGCCAAGGCGTCGGCGAAGAAATGGTCGCCGCCGAAATTGCCTGACTTTAGGGCAAGCAGCAGCTCGCCGTGCGGGCTGCCGAGTGCACGCAGCGCTGGGACACCCGCGGCGATTTCGGGGCCCAACTCGAAGGCGGGAATGGCAAGCTGGTCCACGACGGCGCCGGACGTCTCGCCTCCCGCCACGACCAACCTGCGCACGCCGAGTTCGACCAGACCTTCGGCGATGGTCGCCAACGACTGCTCGATCGCTTGACCGGCAGCGTCACGTCCATGCCGCGCCTGCAGCGCCGAAACCACCTCGGGCGATCCGCTGCTGGCGATGAGGACGGGGCCATCGGCCAAGCAGGCGGCGGCCCAGGCGAGCGCACGGTGCGTCTCCGCCACTCCGCTCATCAGCCTTTCCGGATCGAGCCTCAGCACGGGCATCGTCTCTTCGGCGCGGGCAATCTGCGTCAGTGTCGCCCGCGAACAGCTGCCGGCGAGGCACGCCGCAGGCCCCTCGACCGGCCGGTCCCGCAGCACCGTCCGTTGATGGCGCCGCGCGGTGCCGGCGGCGACCAGGCCGCGGGCGAGACCCAGTCCCAGGCCGGACGCTCCGACCGACAGGCGTTGTGCCAAGGCTGCCGCGCCGATCGCTTCAAGATCGCTCTCGAAGACGGCGTCGGCGATTGCCGCTCCGGCTCCATCTTGGGAAAGCGCCGCGTTGCGCGCGCGGATCGCGTCCGCGCCGCGCGCGACCGTCGCGAGGTCGACCGACCCGACCGCTGCCATGCTCTGCCGGGCGAGTACGCGCACCAGATTGGCATCGCGCATGGGATTGAGCGGGTGATCCTTGAGCGGACTCTCGTTGAGCGGCACCGCGCCGACGAAAAGATTCCCCTGGTAGACGGTTCGGCCGGTTTCCGGAAAGGCCGGCGTCACCAAAACCGATTTCTCATCCACGTCGTGACGCAAGGCGTCCAGCACCGGGCCGATATTGCCAGCATCGGTGGAATCGAAGGTCGAGCAGATCTTGTACATCACATGCGCTGCCCCGCGGGCGCGCAGCCATTGGTCGGCCGCGCGGGCGCGCTCCACCGCCTGCGCGGCGGCAACCGAACGGATCTTGAGCGAGACGACAACCGCGTCGACCTCGGGGAGATCGAGACCAGCGGCCGGAATGCCGATGGTTTGAACCGTGCGAAGACCTTCCTTGGCGAGCGTGTTGGCCAGGTCGGACGCGCCTGTGTAGTCGTCCGCAATTGCGCCGAGGGCGAGGCTCATAGCGAAACTCCGATGCCGGCCTGGGGCAGGGGCCCGCTGGCAAAGGGGGCGAACCAGCCGAGCCCCTCAAGTGTCTTGCCGCCGGGCCGATATTCGCAACCGACGAAACCATCATAGCCCAGCCCGTCCAGTTCCGCGAAGATGAACCGGTCGTTGAGCTCTTCCGAAGTCGGCTCATGGCGGGAGGGCACGCTTGCGATCTGGACATGGCCAATGATCGGCAGCAGCCGGCGCAACGCCATGACGACATCGCCGTGCAGGATCTGGCGGTGGTAGACATCGAACTGCAGCTTGAGATTGGGCAGGGCCAGTTCGCCGATGAGCTGCTCGGCAAAGTCGAAGTCATTGAGGAAATAGCCCGGCATGTCGCGGCCATTGATTGGTTCGATCACCAGGTCGATGCCGCGATCGGCAAGCTTGCCGGCGGTCCAGATGATCGCTTTGCGATAGGTATCCACGGCCGCCCTGTCCTCGCGAGCGGCGAGCCCCGACATCAAATGCAGACGCTTCACGCCCGTGGCCTCTGCGTAGGGAAGGGCAAATGCCACGGCGGCCTGGAGCTCGGCAAATCGATCGGGCAAGGCGGCCAATCCTCGCTCGCCGGCGGCCCAATCGCCAGGCGGCAAATTGAACAGAGCCTGGGTCAAACCGTATCTGCGAAGGCGCTCGCCGATCGCCTCGGGCGTGTGCTCGTAAGGAAACAGGAATTCGACCGCACGGAAGCCGGCATCGGCGGCCGCCTGGAACCGATCCAGGAACGGCCACTCGCTGAACATCATTGTCAGGTTGGCGGCAAAGCGGGGCATGGGCGATCCAGTCTTCCTCAGGCCGATGTCAGGCCGATGTCAGGCCGGTTTGGCCAGGTTCGCGGGTGGCGGGCAGTTCGGTGCCGGTGATCTTTGCGTAGAGCCGGGCGACGGATGCGTCGTCGTCCCGGCCCATTCCAGCCGCCGAGGTCGCCAGGAACATCTGTAGCGCGGCCGCGGCCACCGGCACCGGGAATTTGGCGTTGCGGGCCATATCCTGAATGATGCCGAGGTCCTTGACGAAGATGTCGACCGCGCTGCGCGGTGTGTAGTCGCCGTCCAGCACGTGCGGCACCCGGTTCTCGAACATCCACGAATTGCCTGCGGAGGCAGTTATCACCTCGTAGACCTTGCGGATGTCCAGCCCTTGCCGGGCGGCAAATGCGATGGCTTCGCTGGCCGCCGCTATGTGCACGCCAGCAAGCAACTGGTTGATCATCTTGAAGGCTGCACCAACGCCCGGCTCGTCACCGAGGTCATAGACGTTGGTGGCTATTGCATCCAGTGCCGGCCGCGCTCTGGCGAAGGCGGCAGGGCTGCCGGAGGCCAGAATGGTGAGCGCACCCTCGGCGGCGCGCACCGACCCGCCGCTGATCGGCGCGTCGAGATAGAGCCGTCCCGTCGCTTCGAGCGGCGTGGCAAGGCGGCGCACCGCATCGGGATCGATCGTGGCCGAGGAGACGAAAACCGCGCCCTCGGCCATGGTTTCGGCGACGCCGTTCGTACCGAACAGGATGGCCTCCGTTTGCGCGGCGTTGACGACCACCGACACGACGACGTCGGCACCTTCAGCGGCCTCGGCGGGGCTTGCCGCGCCTCGGCCGCCCGCGTCGACGAGCCGGGCGACGGCCGCGGCGTCCACGTCGAAGCCAGCCACTTCAAACCCGGCCCGCCTGAGCGACATGGCCATGCCAAGTCCCATGGAACCGATGCCGATCAGGGCGGCCCGGTTCGTCCTTGCTCCGGCGGGGTTTTCCTTGCTTCGATCATAAACGGTCATCACGGAGATCCTTATTCGAAACGCAATCCGGTTTAGCGATTGACCAGCTTGGGTGGCGTCGTCAGCACCAGGACCGCGCCGAGCACCAGGATTGCGGCGAGCGCATACATGCCGACCTGCGTTGCGCCGGTCAAATCCTTCAGGTAGCCGACGAGATACGGGCTAACAAAGCCGGCCAGATTGCCGACCGAATTGATGAGCGCAATGCCTGCCGCGGCACCTGTCCCGGCGAGAAATGACGTCGGCAGCGACCAGAACAGCGGCGCACAGGTGATCGCTCCGGCCGCTGCAACCGACAGGAAGGCGATGGCGATCGTCAGATTCGAGCTGGCGGCCGCGACGACGAAACCGACGGCCCCGAGCAGTGCCGGAACGACCAGGTGCCAACGGCGCTCGCGATGCCTGTCAGCGCTGCGGCCGAACAGATTCATGACCACGACGGCACAGATGAAGGGGATCGCGCTGATCAGTCCGATATTGAAGTTTCCGGTGATGCCGGTCGCCTTGACCAGGGTCGGCATCCAGAAGGTCAGCCCGTACTGGCCCATCACGAAGGTGAAGTAGATCAGGCACATCAGCCAAACTCGGCGATCGCGGAAGATACCGGCTACCGAATGCCCACTCTCCTTGTGACGCTCCTCGCGTGCGATCTCCTCTTCCAGGGCCTGCTTTTCCGTTTCGCTCAGCCACTTGGCCTGACGAATGCCGTTGTCGAGGAAGAACAAGACAGCGATGCCGAGAAGGACGGCTGGAACCGCCTCGATAAGAAACATCCATTGCCATCCGGCGAGGCCGTGGGCGCCATCGAACGAATCCATGATCCAGCCGGAAAGAGGATTGCCCAATATGCCTGAGACCGGGATCGCGGACATGAACACCGCGATGATCTTGGCCCGGCGATGCGAGGGATACCAGTAGGTGAGGAAAAGGATGATCCCCGGGTAGAACCCGGCTTCGGCGACGCCCAGCAGAAAGCGCAACAGGTAGAATGTCGGCGCGGACGTGACGAACATGAAGCCAGCTGAGATCAAACCCCAGGTGATCATGATGCGCGCGATCCACATGCGCGCGCCGACCTTGTGAAGAATGACGTTGCTTGGCACCTCGAACAGGAAATAGCCGATGAAGAAGATGCCGGCGCCGAGGCCGTAGACGGTCTCGCTGAAGCCGAGGTCGGCCGACATTTGCAGCTTGGCGAAGCCGATGTTGACGCGGTCGAGATAGGCAACGACGTAGCACAGCATCAGGAACGGCACGATGCGCCAGAAGACCTTGCTGTAGGCGGTCCTCCTCGTTTCGATTTCAGCTACGGCTTGCGCCGGTAGCGCAGGTGTAAGCACGGTCATTGGTTCCTCCCTTGACTGTGAATGGGGTGTCAGCGCGCCCCGCCGGTGGCGGTTTTGGCAGCGCTTGCGTAACCGGATAACATGGATTGGCAGCGCTGCCAACGAAAAAGTGGCAGCGCTGCCAACAATTGTTTGAAAAGGTTGCCGCGACATGGCAAAAGAGATGGACGGAAGCGAGGACGGTCGAGTGCGACGTCGCGCTCCAGCGGGGAGATCGAAAGTGGCCGACGAGCTGGCCGACGGCACGCCGACGGGGACGACGACCCTTACCGATGTCGCACGCGCGGCCGGCGTCGGCGAGAGCACCGCCTCGCGCGTGTTGCGCGGGCACGGTTCATTTTCGGCCAAGACACGCGAGAGCGTCCTCAATGCCGCGAGAAGCCTCGGCTATGTGCCGAACCGCATCGCCGGCACGCTGGCCTCGACCGGCTCCAAGCTGGTCGGGATCGTGATACCGTCGCTCAGCAACATCGTCTTTCCGGACATGCTGCGCGGCGCCAACACGGTGCTGGTGGGCGCCGGGTTCCAACCTGTCGTCGCGGTGACGGACTACGAACAGGGCCGCGAGGAAACCCTCGTCGAGTCGCTGCTTAGCTGGCGTCCGGCGGGCATGATGGTGGCCGGGCTCGAACACACCGAGCGTACCGTGGCCATGCTCAGGCACGCCCGCATCAGGGTCGCCGAACTGCTCGATTCCGATGGCGATGGCATCGACATCGTCGTCGGTTATTCCAACCGCGAGGCGGGAGGCGCGAGCGCGCGTCATCTGGTCTCGCGCGGCTATCGGCGCATCGGCTATGTGGGCCACGATCTCAGCCGCGATCTGCGCGCCGCCAAACGCTTCGCCGGATTTCGCTCGGCGCTCGCAGAGGCAGGCCTTGAAGTCGCCGCGGAAGAAATCATTCCCTCATCTTCGTCGATCGAGGCCGGGCGCGAGGGTCTCGGCCGGCTGCTCGGGCGCGCCCCCAATCTCGATGCCGTCTATTTCTCTAACGACGACATGGCGATTGGCGGTTATTTCCATTGCCTTGCCCGCGGCATCGCCATCCCCGGCCGGTTGGCGATTTTCGGCTATAACGGCCTGGACGTCGCCCGCGCGGCGCCGCAACCGCTTTCCACCATCCGGACGCCACGCGTCGCGGTCGGAGAGACCGGCGCCCGGCTGGTCTGCTCCGACGGGCCGCCGACGAAGATCGATCTCGGGTTCGAACTGATCGAGGGAGCCACAACATGAGCGAGGCCAAACTTCGCGAAGAGATATGCCGCTTCGGCCGTTCCCTATTCGAGCGCGGGCTGACACCGGGATCATCGGGCAATATCAGTCTGCGGCTCGATGACGGCGGCTGGCTTGTGACGCCGACCAACGCATCGCTGGGCTTTCTCGATCCGGCTCGCCTTGCCAGGCTCGATGCGCAAGGGCGGCTCGTCGCGGGCGATGCGCCGACCAAGGAAATCCCCCTGCATACCGCCCTCTACGAGACGCGGGCAGCAGCGCGTGCGATTGTGCACATGCACTCAACCCATGCGGTGGCCGTCACCATGCTTCCCGAGATCGATCCCAAGTCGGTCCTGCCGCCAATGACGCCGTACTATCTCATGCGCGCCGGACAGACGGCTTTGGTGCCATATTTCCGTCCCGGAGACCCTGCGGTAGCTGATGCAATCAAAGGGCTCGCCGGACGCTACTCTTCGGTGCTGCTCGCCAACCATGGTCCCGTCGTCGCGGGCGAGACGCTCGAGGCAGCGGTATTCGCTACCGAAGAGCTGGAGGAAACGGCAAAGCTCTATCTGCTTCTGCGCGGCCTCAACCCCCGCTACCTGTCACCGGAGCAGGTCAGCGACCTGGTGCGGACTTTTGGGCTCTCGCTGCAGGAGCATGGTGCGCACGACCACTGAGACCCGATTTCGACCTTCGTGAGGCGCTCCTGGATTGCATAGGTTGGGGGTATTACCTGAGCATGTTGCTATGGGCGTGCGCTTGTTGAAGATGTCCTGACGGCCCGCAGCCTTACGAGATACAGGGCTGGCTGCTACCGAGTTGCGGTCGAGATTGCTTCTCTCTCGCGCTGTTCGGCACTAGCCGTTCCGGCGGCGGGCGGACAGTCGCCCCGGACCGTCGCTGTCTATCGGTCGCGTTGCGGTCAGGCCGGCTTCGATGGATCTGAGAAGCTCAAGCGCGGCATTGAGCTTGCGTGTGTCGCCGCCGGCGGCCTCGGATACGGCAGTTGCCCACTCCTTGCGCACCAGGGCGTAATTGTGGGCTCCCCGCCGGGTGCGATGGACGCTGACGCCCCGGCGATCTTGCGGGTCGACATGGCGCTCGATCAGCCCCTTGCCTTCCAGGTCGCGCAGCACGGTGGAAACATTGGTGCGCTGCAGCCCGGTCGCCGTCGCGATCTGGCTGGGCGTTGCGGAAGCGTGCGCAACCAGGTGGCGCATCACCATGCCCTCCGATTGCGACATCGACAGCGCTTTCTCGTCCCTGTAACCGCGAAACTGAATCTCACGGGCAATGATGAGGATGAGGTCGGCCAGGTCCGCCCAGCGAACAGCCGGGGGAGCTTTGCGTGCGGACGAGTCCGGATCGGTTTCCATGGGGCGCAGTTTACAGACTTCAAGATCTCCTTGCGCTTTACGGCACCGACGAGCCGCTTCCGCAACGGAGGCTTCTTGCCGCCGGACCGCTGACCGCCGTTCTCGAGGACGGCAATCTGCGGACGATCTGTTTTGCCGGCGTGGAGGTGGTTCGGGCGATCAACTATCTCGCGCGCGATGCGTCCTGGGGGACTTACAAGGCCGAGCTTTCCAACATGCGAATTTCCGAGGACGGCACGTCGTTCGAGCTTCGCTATGACGGACTCTGCGCCGGCCCGCAGGGACGTTTCGCCTATCGCATGAAGATTCGTGGCGACGCGTCGGGCGAGCTGACCTTGCAAGCGGATGGCGTGGCGCTCACCGATTTCCCCACCAACCGCATCGGTTTCGTGGTGCTTCATCCTTCAGAGGCGGCGGGCAAAAGGCTGACCATCCGGCATAGCGACGGAAGCATCGAGGAGACGACATTTCCCAAATTGATCAGCCCGGACCAGCCTGCCTTCGACATTTCAGCGCTGACGCACGAGCCAGCACCCGGCCTGGTCTGCGCCGTCGCCATGGAAGGCGATGCCTTCGAGATGGAGGACCAGCGCAACTGGACGGACGCGTCGTTCAAGACGTATGTGCGGCCGCTCGCAAAGGTGTAAAGGACATACAGCGCGTCACGGTTTCCGTGCGCGCCGAGACATCGGCGCCTGGACCGGCTATCCGCAGTCCAGCAACCCTGACCCTTGGCGGGCCTGCCGGGCGGATGCCGTCGATAGCGCTGTTCGTCGATCCCGACCAACTGCCGGCAGCCGTCGCCGGCGCGGCTTCGCTTGGCCCGGTGCCGGAGATCATACTGCGCTTCGACAGCGCGCGCGGGGGTGATCGGCGCGTGCTGGAAAAGGCAGCCGAGCTTGCGAGCGCGCTTGGCGCCCGGCTGGCGGTCGAGGCGATCTTTGATGCGATCCAATCTGGGGCCGAGGCCCAGGCCCTTGCAGCTATGGTTCGCTTGGCAGGCGTTGAACCGAGCGCCATTCTGGTTTCACCACGGCGCGAATTCAAGACACGCCCCTCGAACCATTTGCCTAACGGTGAGCGACCGATTGACGAGATCGTGCAGGCATTGCGGGCTGTCGGTCGCGCTTGCCCGATTGGGGCTGGTACGCCCTCCCTATTCACCGAATTCAACCGCAACCCGCCGACCGGCAATGCGGATTTCGTCTTCTTCGGCAACAGCGCCATCGTGCATGCCGCCGATGAGCAGTCGGTCATGGAAACCCTGACCGTTTATCCTGCAGTCATGGAGACGGCACGGCAATTGTGTCCCGGAAAGCCGATCTGGCTTGGGCCTTGCACGATCGGCTTGCGGCACAATCCCTATGGGGAGGCGGTCGCAGCCAATCCCGGAAATAACCGGGTTCCCGCCGCCGGCACCGACCCGCGTCAGCGGGCATTGTTCGGTGCCGCCTTTGCCGTCGGCGTCGCGGCCCGGGCCGCTGAGACAGCCGCTGCGCGGTTGATATTGGCAGCACCGACTGGCCCCTTCGGTCTCTTGAACGAGGACGGCTCCCGACGACCTTGCAAGCCGTCCATGCCCAAATCGCTGAGGCCGCCGGCGTCGAACGCTATGGGATTTCGAGTGATTGGCCAGGCGTGGCAGCAATTGCCTTTCGTCGCGGCAACACGATCCGCGTGCTGGCGGCCAACCTGACCCCCGTGCCGATCGACATAGCGCTATCCTCGGATGCTAAACTGCTTTGCGTTGCAGGTGAGGACACGAAGCCGGCGAAGTCCCCGCTGACCACCCATACATTGGGGCCGTACAACTCTGTCGCTCTTCAGTTTGTCCAAACACCAAGTCGACCAGACGGCAGGCCCAGGAAAAGCTGAACGTCAAGATACGCAATCCAAAGCGGGATGTCTCGTCTCCCAGCTATTTGCGTGGGCGGGATGATGGCGCCCGGCAGGAGCATGGAGTGCGCGGACAGGCCTCAAGATCAGCAGCTTCTGCAGGCGAGCGGCGCCTCTGAAGCGCTGAACCTTCGATTGTTGAGTCGGCGTCGAACCGCCAAAGACGTGTGCGGTCAACCGCCTCCGTACATGAGCTTCGGCAGCCAAATGACGATCGAGGGGAACACGATGCACAACCCTACTCCGATCGCCTGCAGGCATAAGAAGGGAACAGCGGATCGGAAGATCGTCGCCATCGATATCTCCGGTGGCGCGACACTCTTCAAGTAAAACAGTGAATAGCCGAACGGTGGGCTCAGGAACGCCATCTGCATGTTGACCATGAAAATGACGCCATACCACAGCGGCACGTCTTCAGGAGCCACACCGGCTAAGCCGAACGTACCGCCGAATTCGAGGGACTTAAGGATGGGCAGAAATATCGGTACGGTGAGAAGGAGAATGCCCACCCAGTCCAGAAACATGCCCAGGACGAACAGGATGATCATCATCAGAACAAGAATGCCGTAAGGCGCGAATCCAGTTCCGAGAATGGATTCGGCGACGAAGCTCTGCCCGCCCTTCAGGATGAAGAAGCCGACGAACATGGTGGCTCCGAAGAATATCCACATCACCATCGCAGTCGCCTTGAGGGTCGCCACGCCGGCTTCCCGGATCGTGTCCCAAGTCAGGCGGCGATGGGCGGCGCAGACGATGAAAGCACCGAATGTGCCGATGCCGGCGGCTTCAACAGGCGTTGCTATGCCAAGGAAGATGACTCCGAGCACAAGCAGGATGAGCAGAATGGGCATGAACGTGCGGCGCAGAAGCCTCAGCTTCTCCCCAAAGCCGATGCGCTCGCTCGGCGGCAAAGCCGGGCCGAGCTTGGGGTTGATGTAGCAGCGCGCCGTGACATAGACGACATACATCCCAGACAGCAGCAGCCCTGGGAATACCGACCCGATCAAAAGCTCGCCTAACGACTGTTGCGCGACGACGGCGTAGACGATCGCCATCACCGAAGGCGGTATGAGGATGCCAAGCGTTCCTCCGGCGAGCAGCGAACCGCAGGCGAGCTTTGCGTCGTAGTTGCGGCGGAGCATCGCTGGCAGAGCGATCATGCCCATTGTCACTTCCGTCGCACCGACGACCCCAACCATTGCTGCGAGCAGGGTGCACGAGATTATGGTGGCCGAGGCAAGTCCGCCTTTCAGCCCACCCAGCCATTTATAGACGACGTCAAACAGCTCCTCGATGATCCCCGCTTTCTGAAGGATCGCGGCCATGAAGATAAAAAGCGGCACCGCCGAGAGCTGATAATCCGTCATGAAGGGAAAAATCCGCGACGGCAGCATGTTCAGCATGGCCGCATTACCGAATAAGAAGAGGAAGAGAACGGCGAGGCTGCCCGTGCAGAAGGCCATTGGCAGCCCGAGCAATAAAAGAACGCCCAGTCCGCCGAACATGAGGATGCTCAGCCACAGGATTGGAAGCTCGAGACCCATGGCTTAGCGGAGCCTTCTTGTTGCGGTCGCGATGTCACGCATCAGGCGAGACACGCCTTGAAGCAGCAGCAGCGCGGCGCCAACAGGAATCGCCAGCTTCACCGGCCAATATTGAATACCCCACTCGGTGAAAGAACTCTCGCCCACCGCCATCGCGTCGCTGGCAAAACGCCAGCCGGCAACGAGCATTGTACCCACGAACAGGAAAAATAATGCCGAGGTGATGATATCGCAGATCGCCCGGCCACGTTCGGAGAGGTGGCTGTACACGATGTCGACCCTGACATGGGTCTCATCGCGATAGGCATAGGCCCCAGCCAGCATGTATTGCATACCGAACATCAGAAACATGCTCTCGTGCACCCAGTTGGTCGGGGAGTTGAAAACGAAGCGGGCGACCACCTCGTAATAGTACGCCATGACCGCGAGGACCGACCAATAGGCGACGAACTCGCCTGTCACTCTTACAAGCCAGTCGACCGGCCTAAATGGCGCAAGAGGCTGTTTGACGGGCGTCGCGGGCACATCGACGACGATCTTATGGTGGGTTGCGGCGCGCCCAGTCTCACGGGCGCGGGCGCGCCGCACAAGACCGGGTATGAGAAGGGCGTCGCCGACAATAATGAGACCGAGCAGAAGTCCCGCAATCCGGCTGATGCTGCTGTCCCACTCGAGCCCGTGAACGGCCGCCGTCAGATTGTTGCGCGCCGCCGCGGCCTCAGCCTCAGCTTTTGCAAGTCGATCGGCAGCCCCCTGCTTGTTGGCTGCCGTATCTGCCTTGGCACGCGGCAACAGTCTCTCGGCGTGCTCGCTCTGGGATCGCGCGAGTGAAACTGCCTCGCGTCCATCGCGCACCTGGGTGCTTGTCCAAAGTACCGCGATGAAGAACGGGATAAAAATGAATCCCCACCTGCTCTTCAGATAGAAGCGGTGCATGCCGAGGAAGCCGGCTGTGACCAGGAACAGATAGGCAAGAAACAGGTTTGGACGGCCGGGATCACGCTGTGCCCGTTCTCGATGGACAAAATGAACCGCGGCCAGCGGAAAGACCGCGAGGGTTAACCAGTAGAGCCAGTGCGGCAGCACAAATGTTAGGGAAGGCATCGGCGAACGCCTGCTGCAGGAGCGAGCGCCCGTCCGGCTCAGGACGGGCGAAAAGAGGGTTCACAGGTTGATGGTCAGCCCCTGGTACATGTCCGGAGTGACATAACCGACTGTCGGGTTCTCCATGACCTCGAGCTGCAACTTGAAGATGCGCGCTGCGTCCTTGTCCTTGTTGGCCCACTCGAACCAGATGGGCACCGCGATTTCCTGGAACTTCTGGAGGTCCTCCGGTCCAAGCCGATTGATTTCAATGCCGGCATCAAGGAATTTTTGCCAAGCCTCCATGTCGGCCTTCTGGATCGAGCCGAAATGGGCATTGGAATAGACTTGGATCTCGTCTTCCACGAACTTCTTGAGGTTGTCCGGGAGTTGGTTCCAGACATTCATGTTGACGGCAAAGTCCATCAGGTCGACGGGCTGGTATACGGACATCAGACCGGCTGGACCCATGGAAATGTACTTGGTCACCTGCTGGAAACCGAGGGCCCAGTTTACGGCCGGACCGGTGTAGTCGGCGGCATCGATCGTGCCCTTTTCCAGCGCGGAGAACACCTCGCCGCCCGGCAGCAACGTCGTCTTGGCACCGGCTTTCGCAAAGGTTTCGGCGATCATGCCGCCCGGTACGCGCAGTTTCAGATCCCTAAAATCCTCGATTGAGCGGATCGGTGTCTTTGAGTGGATGATGTTCGGGCCGTGATGAATGCGGTTGACGTAGTAAAGGCCTTGTTTCGCATAAAGGTCGCGCGCGGCCTGCAGACCACCTTTTGAATAGAAAAAGATATCCCATTCGTGCGGATAGCGTAGCCCCAACGTGTAAGAGGACAGGAACGCCGTAGCGGGAAGCTTGCCGGCCCAATAAAGTGAAAACGAGTTCATCGCTTCCAGAACGCCGTTCTTCACCCCGTCGAGGAGTTCGAAGTCACCAACGATATCCTTTGCCTTGAACGGCTGAAATTCGAGTTGGCCTCCGGTTTTTTCCTTGATGGTGCCACACCAGTTTTGGAAGGTTTCAAGTCCGACACCCGCCGGCCACGAGGTTTGGATTTTCCAGGTGATTGCGTCTGCGGCTCCGGCCCTTCGAACCCAGGGCGCGGTGACCGCCGTCGCCGTTAGCCCAGCGACAAGTCCACTCGTCTTCAGAAACTTTCGCCTTGATTGGGAACGCGATTCTCCGTCCATTGCTTTCCTCCCTGTTCGGCAAGCGGGCAAATGATGGGCCCGTCGCCGGTCTCAAATCGCAAAATCAATGACGCAAAGGATGTCCCGTTCTTGTGGGACCAGAGCTGCCTCCTTTTTCGCAGTCGTTTCCAGCCGGATGCCAACGCCACAAACGATAGCGACAGGGACCGGCGCAGCCTGTAAATAACATAACGCGGCGCAATCATTTTCAACCACTGCGCGCCCGATCCATAGTATGCCTGTGCGGCTGTAATAAATCCATTGGTGAGTCACGCCCAATGACGCGCTCGGGGCGTCGATCTGATGCTTCAGAATTGGGATTGGGGTAAGAGCCATCGGCTCGTACTGAGCGAGTCCTTGCAGGCCCGCGAGGTCAGTCAGATGTAGGACGCGCGAGTTGCTGGTGATGAGCTGTTCGACACGCAATGCTGAATTGCGCGATTGAGATGGGGGCACACTCAGTCCGAGCGCGTCCGCCATGACTTCCCCATGCGGTATAAACCAGCTCTGGCAAATGGCGTTCGGGCGTCTCCCAGCTATTTGCGCAGGCGGGATGATGGCGGCGCCCGGCGGGAGCATGGAGTGCGCGACAGGCCTCAAGATCAGCAGCTTCTGCTGGCGTCCGGTGGATACGGATCGGTCAGTCGACCGTCGCTTGACCCGTTGCCTCCTTAATCTTGTCCAAGACCGCTTCAGGCGCCACGTCGCGCTTCAGCTCCTTCAACTCATTGTCTGCTTCCGTCGGAACATCCAGGCGCTTCGCGATCTCCTCGACCAGTTTGATGAGCTTGGTCGTCTCATGCTCGTTGAGCAGGCTCACCTGCAGATCGAGGTCTGCCCGCGCATCATCCTGGGCGGCCATGCGGTTCTGGTTGATCAGTACGAACGTTGAGAGAAAGATCGCCTCGACCGAGGCGAACATGGCCAGAATAACCAGAGAAGGATCCCAGGGTTTGATAAAGTTCACGATCCCGAAATTTAGGCCGATCCAGGCGCCAAAGAAGACGAGGTGGATGTAGACGAACATCATGCTGCCGGCAAACCTGCTGATTGCCGCCGCCGCGCGCTGCTCCAGCGATGCTGCCTTGGCATCGCGCTTCCGCCTCTCGACCAGTGCCTCGATGTTCCGCGCCAGGGCAGGGGCGAGCCCTTCCGCTGCCGGCGTGGTCGGAGTGGCGTAGCCCTGATCCTCTGGAGCGGCTTTGGGATTCATTGTTGTCTCTCCCGTGTAGGCAGCCTAACTCGCTATTTGGCAATTCGCTCCATTTCACCGCTGTCCAGAGTGCCGAACGAGCGTCTGTCCGGCGATCCTGCCCGATGCAACAGCGGTTGCTGCAGACCGGTGCAGGCTCGCTTCGCGTTGAGTTCGCAGGGCAGGACTCCTACTTAAGGGGATGCCCGCGAGCAGAAAAATCGATTCGACTGCACGGCTGGTTGCAGAGTGGCCGCTATCCCCGGCGGCGACGCTTGGATCGTCGGTGCGGGCGAGGGGCATTTTTCTTGAAATGCGCGCTCGCCTTCCGACGGACTTGAGAAGCCTGCTCCATAGCGAGTCCCGGGTTCTTACCTTGCGTCTGCCGTAGGGCTCCCATGCCAATGTTGAGGCCGCATCGGCGATCGTGTCCAAAGCCATGCAGGACATCGAAGACCTGCCCGTCATGCCTCGCGAGGTCGAGGACATTCTGACGATCTCGGCGGGCGAGCGTCACCGCTGGCTCAAGGCCGGCCGCTTGCAGAGCGCCGGGACGCGGACGGTGAAACTGCGTGGACGCGCGAGGAAAATCACCTTCCACGTTTTTGATCCGCGCCTGATCGAGGATGTGCTCGACCGTGACCTTGTAGCGGTCTGGCGCGAGGAAGACGCTGCGAGAGCCGCCGAGAACCGACGCCGAGCCGCTGCAAAGGCGGCGCTCAAGCGCTCGCAAAAGAGCCGCGGCGCGGCCGCAACCGACGACAGCCAAAGCGAGGCAGTCCACTCCAACCTGCGCGGCTGGGAAGACTTCGAGCGCAACGGGCTCCTCCGCTGAGGTAGGGAGCGCCGTGTCATCGTTTGGGCGGACCGCAGCGCCCTTTGAGGACAGCGATGTCGGCCTCGCGGTCCCCACCGGGCGGCGAGAGACCGGCGCGCCGACGAGAAACGCGCCAAGCGCGTCACCCGGCGACATATTCACGATACTCTTCGGTGGTGACACTTGGAGCCACGATTCTGTCAGCCGCGCGTCTCGAAGGCTGGCAAAGATAATTGGCGGCAGTGTGGGAAAGAGCGTGACCATAGAGACATGACAAAGCAGAGAATTCTTTTCGATACCGATCCTGGCGTAGACGATGCCCTTGCGCTGCTTTACCTGCACCGTCATCCGAACATCGAACTGCTCGGCATCACGACCGTCTTCGGCAACGCATCGATATCGGTTACAACGCGCAATGCCAGGTTCCTCGCCGAGGCTTGGGGAATCAAAGCGCCCGTTCACGCCGGTGCTCCCGTTCCGCTAAACTGGTCCGGCGCGCCGCACCCCTATCCTGTCCATGTTCATGGCGCGAACGGGCTGGGGGATTATCCTATTGCCCAGGAGGCGCGGGAGGAGAAGGACACTGCCGCGCGATTCATCGTCGATACCGTCCGGCAGAATCCGCGTCAGGTACGGTTGCTTGCTGTCGGAGGCCTGACCAACTTGGCGCGGGCATTGGAGGCCGATCCGGCGATAGCAGATCTGGTGCAGGACGTCGTCGTCATGGGTGGCGCGTTCGAAGTCCCTGGCAATGTGTCGCCCGTTGCCGAGGCCAATATCTACGCAGATCCGAAGGCAGCCGATCGAGTGTTTGCAGCCTCGTGGAAAGTGACCGCGGTTCCGCTCAATCTCACAAATCGAACGGTGATGACGCGACAGGATCTCGCCGCGGCCTCGGAAGGTGCCGATGCCGCCATGCAGATGGTAGCCGCACTGTCGCAAGGCTACATCGACTTCTACCTGCAATGGGGCGAAGCGGGTATGCTTGTGCACGACTGCAGCGCCGCGGTCTACCTGACCGACCCGCACTTATTCGCCACCCGATCCGGTTCGATCATCGTGCTGGAGGACGGCCCGGCGGCAGGTATGACCGTGCAGAGACTGGGCGCCGCCAGTTACTCACCGAACGAATGGGATCAGCGTCCAGTCCAATCGGTGTGCGTTGGTGGCGATGCTGCAGGAATCTTGGCGAGGATTTACGCTGTCTGCAGGGGAAGTTTCGCGGAGCCATCCCCAAAAAGCTAAAAAGGCTCCCTCCGGCGAGAGAGCCGCGATAGCGCGGCCGAGCCTGTGGCGCGGCTTCTACCCGCAGCCATCCAACAGGTCGGGCTCGAATGGTTCACCAGGCCCGACGCGAATGTTCCTCGAAGGCGATTCTTGCAAATCGATCCGGTCTGTTCAGATCAGGACTTGTTCGTTGTCGACGGTTCGGTATCGGACAGCCTCCGGTGCACCGCCTCATCGGCTTTGTCGGCGGCGGACTTGACGACATCGCTGACCTTGTCAGCGAGCGTACCTTCGCTCGACGCCTGCCGTCCTGCTTCGTCGCTGGCCGCCTGGTAGGCTTCGGCTGCAACCTGCTTCACCTGGTCGACGCCCTTCTCGAGCGCGTCCTCGGCCCTTTCGCGAAGCTGTTCGCGATAGCCGCCGAGCTGCTCGTCTTCGAGTTGCGTGTGGGGCAGCATCGCGCCGATCGCCGCTCCGATCGCGAGACCGACAGCAGCAACTGCCAGAGGCTGATCCTCCATCAACTGCTGCGCGGAACGAGTGGCCCTCGTCGCCATGTCGGCGGTGGCTGTCGCCGAGTTCGTCAGCGTCTCCGCCGCGCCGCTTGCCATGTCAGATACGCTACCGGCTGCGCTGCTGGCCATGTCAGACATGGTACCGGCCGCACTGCTGGCCATTCCCGAGACGGTGCCGGCCGCACCGCTGGCCATGTCGCCGACAGAGGCATAGGTGTCCGAAGTCATGGCTCCGGTTCCAGCCGTAGATGTGCCGTCATGGCGGTCGGAACCGCGACGGGTCGCGTAGCCGGGCGCGGCGGTTGCGGCGGAAGCGCCGCTGCCCAGCATCAGCCAGGCCAGACCGGCGCCGATTACGGTCAATGGCAGAGGATTGTCTCGCACCTGAGCCTTCAGGTTGTGGAGCATATCGGAGCCTGCACCGCCGCTGAAAATACCGGTGAACTCATCGAAGAGCTGGCCGGGCGTCATCTTGCCTCGAATGGATTCGGCGGTCGCCACCACCCTTGCTCGCGTGGCCTCGGCTTCGCGTTCGAGTTCGGCTGCGGATTTGTCGCTCATCTCGCTTGTTCCTTGATTACGTTCGCGTCACGCTTCAGTTGCTCCTGCGTACGATCCGGCGCCAGCTCGGAGGGCGACATGCTTGCCATGCCGGTGCGCAAGAGGATGACACCCAGCACGGCAACGACCACTCCTACGAGCAAGGCGGACCAGCCGGCGCCAAGGCCGAGGCGGGTCAGGGCAATGACGAGCGCTTGCAGCAGCACCATCAGCGCGGCGAGGAGACACACCGCGCCGCCCAGAACCCCGACGGCGCCGGCCTCCGCTTTAGTCACGCTCTCGGATAGCTCCGCCCGCAGGAGTCTGGCCTCCGTTTGCACCAGCGTGCTCACCTGCTGTGCCAGGTCGGCGACCAGAGTGCCGAGGCTTTGGTTGTCTTGAGTGTTCATTTCTTTAGCTCCGCTGCCTTCCTGGGAGCGCCGCCGTCGACGCCCCAATTGGTCGTCGCGTCATCCCATGGCTCGCTCGCCTGCGCACCAGTCTGCCTGCTCGTTTCCCTACCAGTCTTCCCAGTCTTCCGTGGCGTCGCTGCGCTCTGCCCCGCGCGGCGTGTTTCCGGGGGAGAAGCCTTTATGAACCGTCCGAGCGCCAGTCCCGCCAGCACCGAACCAGCGATCAGAGTGCCGGGATTTTGGCGGCCGAAGTTCTGAATTTCCCCAAGCACCTCGCCGAAGGGCTTCTGCTTCAACGAGGAGGACAGCCTCTCCAGTCCGCCTGCCGCATCCCGCATGAAATTCGACGCCGAGCTCTGGTCGCTGTTTGCCAGATGGTCGCTTGCCGCACGCAGAGCGCCGCCGAATGCCGCCAGGCTCGATCCGATGTCGCGCTGCGTTTCCTCGGCCCTCTCCGACAGGACCTCCTGTGCTTCCGACGCATAGTCGACTGCCCTGCGAGCGACCTCGTCGCGGGCATCGTGGAGCGCTTCGCCGGCGCTTTGGGTTTCTTTCTTAACTCGATCGGAAACTTCGTTCTTCGCCTTGGCGAAGTCGGCCGGCTCGCGGCCCTGATTATTTTCGCGCTGCATGACGCCTCCTAATGAAAGCCGAGAAAGGAGAGTATCGCGAGCACAACCACGATGAGACCGATAAGATAGATGACACTGTTCATGGCGCAGGCTCCTCCTTGCCTGTTCCAACTTCGCGCCCGCCGCGATGTTCCCTTCCGTGACCAGGATTTTTTGTAAGTAGCTACTTACCCCGATCGGCGCCTCCGAAGCCGGCAAGCTCGTCATCCGAACAGAGCAGCCGCGGCTGCGCCGGATCGGAGATATCGAGCTTGTCCCAAGGTATGCGGTAGAGGCCCTCGCGGCGGCGCAGCGCGAAAAAGTCGAGCAATGCGGTGCCGATGGCCGAGGCCGACAGGCGTTCAAAAGCTGCGAAGATGCCGACATGGAATTCGGTGACGACGAGGTCGTCGCCGTCCTGCTCAGCGATGACCTCCTCGATATGGCCGATGCTCCTGCCGCCCTGCGTGAGAACGCGCCGGCCAGCCAGATGCTCGAGATTCACATTTGCCATCCTCAGGCTCCCGGGATTCGGCCGACGATGCGATCGCGCAGCCAGCTCTGCCAGGCCAAGATCTTGGTCCTGCGCACGTCGATATCGAATTCGATGTCGACGCCGATGTCGCGCACCTTGGTCCAGGCGATGCGATGCGGCCGTGCCTGCTGCTTCCCGCTCAGCCTTGCGGCCAGCCGCGCCGTTAATCGCCCAGGCCGAGCGCCAAGCCGTCGGGTCAGCGCAATCGCGCCAAGCTCGACCGCAACCACCCTCGGCGGCTTGCCCTGCCTCAGCTCGGCGACCAGTCCATCCACCTTGCCGATCTTGACCTGCTCGCGGTCGACGACCTGCTTGTCCAGGATATCGCGCAGCAGCTGCATCAGGTGCCTCCGAATATCTGCAGGGGAATAGTCACCACCGCCAGCACGAAGCCGAGCGCGATGGCGAAGATCACGGCGGCATTAGAGATGACGCCGTTGCGGTGCTGGCCGACATAGCGCTCGTCATTCAGCAGGAAGAGGAACGGCACGACCGTCAGCGGCAGACTGGCGGCGGTCAACGCCATTGAGAAGATGGTGAGCCTCAGCGGGTCGAGACCAAGCGCTATCGGAACGGCTGCAAGAAAAAGCGTGAGCGTGTAGACGAGACTGAAGCCGGGATCGTCGCGCGGCTTGAGATCCTCGCCCCAGGTCCAGCCGAACCCTTGCGCGACGAGATAAGCCTGCTGCAGCGCCACTTCCAGAGCGGCTCCGAAACAGGCGATGCCGAGCGATGCGACGAAAAGGACGAAGCCCCAGAAGCCGAACACCGAGATCAGCATCAGCGGGAGCTGGTTGTAGTCGTCCACATGGTTCACGCCATGGGCGCCGAGCACAAACGCGGCCACGATCAGCACGGCCACGGAGATCGTTCCTCCGAAGCTCATGCCGAGACCGGCAATCGCCCGATTGGTGCCGAGATAGCTCTTGTCCCATTGATCCTCGACCGCGCCCGAGGAATAGAACATGAAAAGGTAGGGCGAGATGGAAGCGCCGAGGATGCTGACGGCCATGAACCAGTAGTTCGCCGTATCGTGTTGTGGCAGGCTGGGCACGGCACCGGCAGCCACCTGTTTCCATTCGGGCTTCAGCATCACCGCTGCGACGACGAAGCAGAGCGTGATCAAGCCAAGAATCGATACGCCTTTCTCGATGAGGCCGAACGTGCCTTTCCACAGCAGCAGCCACGCGAGGAAAGCCGCTGGCAATGCCCACCATTGAAAGCTGATCCCGGTGGCAAACTCGGCAGCGATGGCAACCCCGCCTATTTCTGCGGAGAGGACCAGGAAATTGACCAGAAGGACTGCAAGCAGCGGCCAAAGGAAAGCATTGAAGCCGAAGCGTTCGCGGATGCCGTCGGCGATGGTGTGGTGGCTCACGGCGGCGAAGCGACCGGCCATCTCGACCAAGAAAATGATGCAGATAGTGCCGAGCACGATCGCCCAGATGAGTTGGAAGCCGAACAGGGCGCCTGCCTGCGCCGCCGTCGCCATCGAACCGACCTCGAGGAAGCCACCAACGCTGGTCACGACGCCAAGCGAAATTTCCAGCAGCTTCTTCATCGTTGCGGCGCGAAATAGCCGCGATAGGCCGTGGCGAGATCCGCCTGCGCGGCGCGAAGCTCGTTGCGTGCCCGGCTGGCCTGCGCCTGCTGTCCGGCCTCGACCGCGCTCTCGGCCCCGCTTGCCGCGGTTGACAGCCGGCTGACCGCCGCCTTCAGCGTGTCTCGCTTTGCAGGATCGGACGGGGAGGCCGATTCGACTTGCCGGCCGGCATCGGCGAGTGTCTCGGCGAAGGATTGTAGGGCAGAGGACGCGTAGTGGGACGGCGCGGCGCCGGAGAGCCAGGCATCGGTGACCAGCACCGCCGCCTGCGCGGTCGAGGCGGCACGCTTCGATTGCTGTTCGACGGTTTCAGACGAGGAGCAGGAAGCAAGTGTCAGTGCAAGCACCTGCAGTGAAGGCAGTTTTCGCCGAGCAATGCTGCGCAATGCTTCCTCTCACTGCTGCTGCTTCGAACATGGAGATAAAGCGGCGTGGATCGGAAGGTTCCCCGCCGTAGGCCGGTTGCATGGGACTCTCCGTTGGCGGGCTCCGGCACCGGCCGCTTATCGGTCGCTCAGTTGCGCCTCCTCGGTGGTCGAAAGGGCAGCGATCTTGTCGATCATGGCGAGCACCGCCTGCGGGGCTCTCAGGTGCACCATATGCCCGGCATCGGGGACGATATCGACTACCGAGTTTGCGAGATCCGCGTGCAGCCGAAACGCCTCGGCCGGCGCGTCGAAAAGCTGATCGCCGGCGCCGGCGATTATCCCAACAGGAACAGAAATGTCGTTGTGCCGAGGCGTCACAAACGCCGCTGCGATCCACATCAGGAAGGACTCCGCCGCGATCGACCGCAGTTGCGAGGGGCGGCTCGCCAACTCCCTCGTCGTTGCGGTGAATGCCGCCGAGATCGCCGCCGGGCCAAATATCTTTCGCATTGACCAAGCCCAGCCAAGCCTGACCAGCGGCGGCAGCAAGGTGTGGCGGAAGGCCGTTCCGATCAAAGGCAAGATCGGCAACCCCGACAAGGCGAGTTCGAACCTTGGCGATGGATAGTGGTAGCCGGAGACAAGCACGACCCCGGCAACGCGCCCAGGGCGCCGTCGCGCCATCTCGAGCGCAACCGCGGCACCCCAAGAGTGGCCAACAACAATATAGCGTCCAATTCCGAGTTTCGCGGCCGCGGCATCGATCAGATCGGCCTGCGCGGCGGCCGACCAGATCCTGCCGATCGGGCGCGAGCTCCTGCCGAAGCCTGGTCTGTCGAAAGCCAGAACACGATAGTCTGCGGCCGCTTTGTCGACGATGCCGCTTGTCGTGAAATCCTCGGCCGAAGAGCCGTTGCCATGCAGCAACAACAGCGGCATGCCCTGGCCATCCTCGATCAGGTGCAGCCGCGCTCCGTCGACTTCGACGAAGCGTCCAAAACGTCGGCCGCGTAACGCCCGCCGCGCTCGCAGGCCATTGTAGAGGGCAAGCCCGGCCGCTGCCGCGGCAAGGAGGAGGACCACGTCGTTGAACGTGGCGATGTCAGGCATGATCCCGTGCTGCTACGGAGCGATGGCACAAGCCGCTGTTGAGAGAAGCGGCGGATGTACCCAGGCGCTGGCTTCCAAAGAAGGAGCTTTCAGGCCGAGCCCTTCTGAGGCAGCTTCGTCTCCTCATCGACCTGTTCCTGGAGAGCCCTGCGTTCGCGCTCTCTTCCCTCAGCGTCGACCGGTCGATCTTGCCGTTCAAGCTCGCGTTCCACCGTGTCACGCGCGCCCTCGACAGGATCTTCCTGCGGCAGACGCTTATCTGTTCGCTTTGTGCCTTGCTCGCTCGCCTGGTCACTGTCCGATCCCAGTTTGGACGGATCGTCCTTTGCAGAATGCTTCGTCATTGGCTTACTTACCTATCTGGCCTGCCACGTCGGCGGATCACGTGCCGATCTGTTCAGAAGCAGCCCAACAGGCGAGCTGTCTCTTTGTTCCGGCCATCCCGTGCGGCAGTTGGTCAGTCCCGATCCTCATGGTCTTCCGCCTGTGCCGGTTCCGACTCATCGAGAGCTTCAATGACCGGGGCAAGCGAGGTCTCTTTCCGCGGATTTGATTCTGTCGGGTCCTCCTGCTCGGCGGTCATGTCGAGCGCCCGTTCGATTGCATCTTCGATATTGCCGATTTCCTCCTCGCGAACCTCGTGCCCGTAGCCCGCGGCGTCGGCGTCCTGCTCGAACTGTCGCACAAGCACCGGAACGCTGACTTGCGTGTCGGCAGGCAAGTTCCCGACGTTCTCCTCGAGCCAGCTTCGAAAGAACTCCTTGGTTGCACTCATGAGCCGCCTCCTTCGAGCTGAGAACGGCCGCCGTCTGCCAATGTTCCTCTGGCGGAGCTTGCGTTGCCGCGTCTTTCGTCTGAGCGGTTACAACGAGGATCTTCGCGGCAGACGGGATCGCTCATCCACGGCCCGACGGGAAGCTGCGCCCTCCAGTCGATCTGGAACGCTTAGCGCAGGAATGGCGGCTCCTCAGCAGCGTTCCTCGATCGACCGGATCACCTCCTCGACACCTCGCAGTCGGTTTCGATTTCCCGCGTGATTAGGTCATCTGGCGCCCTGACTTTCAGGCACCCGAAACGCCTTGCGCATGTTCGGAACGATCGAGTCCAACTGCCGTTACCGACGAAAGAACAGGAGGAACCGATGAGCGGACGCAGAACCCATGACCAGCAAATGCGCATCCTGGAAGAACGTGAGAACACGAAGAACGCGCCCAAGGAATTCGACGCCAAGACGGAGCTGAAGCAGCCAGCCGCGGAGCGCGAAGCGCGGCGGAAAGGTTCGGACCTCAGGAGCGACACGCCCGACCTCGTCGACCCCGATGATCGCAACATCCTTCGCGGCAAGAATCAGGAAAGCGGCCACAAGCATCGTGGCGACTAAAGCGCGTCACGCATGTCTTGGTCCCGAAGCCGGATTCCACTTTCGGAAGACATGTTTTAGGCAGGGCGGCTTTCGGCGTAAGATGCGATCGTCCCCTTGCTGGCGGTCTTGGTTTGGGCACACCTGGTTCTGAATTCTTGGGCCTACGCTTCCGTGAGATGCTCGATGCCGATGAAGTCGTTTTTTGCGCGGCCTGAGCGAATGAGCTCATCGAGCTTCGCCTGAATGGCCACGCCGTCGCGATTCTGCGTATTTTGAATCAGGAAAACCATCAGGAAAGTAACGATCGTCGTCGCGGTGTTGATGATCAGCTGCCAAGTCTCGGAATAATGAAAGGCCGGGCCGGCAATGGCCCAGAGGACCACCGAAACCACGCACAAGACGAAGGCCCATGCACGGCCCGCGGCATGGGCGACATTCTCCGCGAGCCGATTGAATGCTTTTTCCAATGTTGAACTCCGGACTTTCACCCTGACGAAATTTCCCGCCAAGCCAGCCTGAGGATATTGTGCCGGATGAACTGCACCGAAATGCAGCCGTTTATCCTGTCCTTGGCGCTGGGCACCGGCAAGAAATCAACTGAAGGCGGGCGCGACGCCAAGAAGGCGACCGCTCCGCTGAATAAACTTGCAGCGTTTCGCGAGGAGGCGGGCCCCGTAATCGCGGCCCCGGTCAAAGAGACCGGGGCCGCGTCGCCAAGTCGACTTTTGGCATGCGAATAAGCGTTTATCGGGCGCCTTACGCGGCCGCCTGCATGGCCCGCTTGTTCGCACCGCTTTCGCCGAGCTTGCTAAGTGTCTCGTCGGTAGCGGATTCTTCCTTGAGGGTGTCGCGCAGCAAGGGGAGGGCGTCTTTCAGGCCCAGTTGCTCCGCCCAGGCAATCAGCGTGCCGTAGCGCGCTATTTCATAATGCTCGACCGCCTGGGCGGCAGCCACAAGGCCCGCGTCGAGCGCCGGCTCGTCCTTGTATTCCTCGAGGATCTCCGAACCCTCTTCAATGATGCCATCGATCGCGGGACACGTCTTGCCGCGCGCCGGCTTGCCCAGCATTTCGAAAACCTGCTCGAGCCGGTCGACCTGAGCTTCAGTCTCGGTGCGATGCTTTTCGAAGGCCGCGCCCACTTCCTGTGACTGCGCCGCCTTGGCCATCTTAGGCAGCGTCTTCAGGATCTTTTTCTCTGCATAATAAAGGTCTTTCAGGCCATCCACGAACAGGCTTTCCAAGCCGTTCGCCGCGCCGGACGAACTTTTCTTTGCCATCGACGTCTCCTTCGTTCGACTTTCTTGACCAAACAAAACCGGTGGGATCGACCGATGTTCCCGCGAAATATCTTTTGAAGCTGGGACGACGAGCCGAGGTGCGCGAGCGTTACTTCGGCGTGCCCTTGCCGTTGCGGGACGAAAGTTGGTCGAGCATGCTGAGCGCTGCACTGGGACCCGCATGCTCCAGCAGACCCTGCTCGGCGGCCGCCTTCTTGAAGGCGGCAAAGGCGATCGCCGGCCGGCAAATCCCGTTGGTCGCGTCTTCCACAAGCCGAACCGCCTTGCGATAGGCTGGTGAGTCCTTGCTCTTCCATTTCCGGCCAAGCGCCTTCTTGGCGTCAGCGATCGACGACACCATCATCGTGCCGCCGTTGACGAAGTGGATGGTGAGGGGCAGGAATCTGCTCAAGGCTCTTTCACCGTCCTAGCCATTCGCACACAGGCCGGGCGGGCCGGACGAAGAGGTTCGCGGCTCGGCGCCGCCGCCAAGGGAATATGGTCCGAAAGGATTTCATGGTTGCTACCGCCTGTTTGAGATCGCATAAAACGAAGCTGCTGCCGGGTAGTTGCATTCAGCCGGCCCGTGGCGGTCAAAAAACGTGCTCGTTACTGATCGCCGTCCGGGTGAGCAGCGCCGGCGGTGGTGGCGGCCGTGGTTGAGGTCCCAACGGATGTCGCGACCGATGTCCGCATTGAGAGCCGGCAGCTTCGGAGCGAGTCCAACCTTTTCTGTTTGCGCGCGTTGTCCCTCGAAAGCGAAGGAGACACCCATGCCGACAAAATCCGCTAGGATGACCGACTCCGCCACACCGATGAAATCGGCCCCGCGGACCAAATCCACCTCCGAGCAGGCGGCCAGCAAGCAGCGGAGCGTGCAACGCAAGGTCGACGCGACCGATCGCGCCAAGTCGAACGGCAAATCCAAACCACAAGGCGCCATGCAGGCCGGCGCGCGGGAATACCCAGTGCCGCCTTTCCCGAAGCAGCATCATCCGAAACCCGGCGAGGAATGGGCGATCGAGCCCGCGCCGCTCTACGACGCGCCGTTCTGGCAGGGATCGAACAAATTGGAAGGCAAGGTGGCGCTGATCACCGGAGGCGATTCCGGCATCGGCCGCGCAGTTGCCGTGTTGTTCGCCCGGGAAGGGGCGGATATCGCCATCGCTTATCTCAGCGAGGATCGCGACGCGAAGACGACAAAGCAGGCAGTCGAGGCCGAAGGCAGGCGCTGCATCATCATGCGCGGCGACGTGGCTAGGCGGACCTTCTGCCACAAGGCGGTGGAGCGGACGCTGAAGGCCTTCGGCAGGCTCGACGTGCTCGTCAACAACGCTGCCTTCCAGGTGCATTCGACCGATTTCGCCGACCTCACCGAGCAACACTTCGACACCACGCTGAAGACCAATCTCTACGGCTACTTCCACATGGCCCAGGAAGCCGTTCCGCATATGAAGCCGGGTTCGGCCATCATCAACACCGGGTCGGTCACCGGCATCGAAGGCTCGAAGGAGCTCGTCGATTATTCGATGACCAAGGGCGGCATTCACGCCTTCACCCGGGCGCTCTCTGGTAACCTGATCAGCAAGGGCATTCGCGTCAATGCCGTGGCGCCGGGGCCGGTTTGGACGCCGCTGAACCCGTCGGAGAAGGAAGCGGAGAAGGTCTCGCAGTTTGGCGCAAAGACCCCGATGAAACGGCCAGCCCAGCCGGAAGAGATCGCGCCTGCCTATGTATTTCTCGCTTCGCCGCAATGCTCCAGCTATATCACCGGCGAGATCCTGCCGATCATTGGGGGCTATTGACCGCGGCCGCCTGTATGAAGGTCTTCATGAAGAAGGCGCTTCAGATTTTCGGCACAAGCCTGAACCTGTCGGCCTTTCGGCAGTTTTCAAGGCTAGGAGGTTTCGATGAACGAGCACACCGACAAAGGCGA
Source organism: Mesorhizobium sp. M1A.F.Ca.IN.022.06.1.1 (assembly GCF_003952605.1). Lineage (NCBI taxonomy): Bacteria > Pseudomonadati > Pseudomonadota > Alphaproteobacteria > Hyphomicrobiales > Phyllobacteriaceae > Mesorhizobium > Mesorhizobium sp. M1A.F.Ca.IN.022.06.1.1. Next base: position 5,096,134 of record NZ_CP034455.1, read on the forward strand.
CTCGCATGACGGTGCCGTTGAGATCCTGGCCGGCCGATTGGCCAGGGAGGCAGACATTTCCGAAGAGCAAGCCCGCGAACTGATCGAGTTGATCGGGACCGATTGGAATTCCCTGCTTCGAGAGGCTCATTTTCTGAAGGCGCGGCATCGCCTATGAGCGAACGCGGGGCCGAATTCTTTGGCGAATGGATTACCAACAACGTGATGCGCGGCAGCGTCGGCGCTGACATCATTTCCGTCGCGGAATTGACGACCAAGCTCTTTGCAGATGCGAAGGCCGCAGGTGTTTCCGAGCATGAGATTGAAGAGGAGATCGGGAGCGCTTACGATGCCATACTGGCTGCAATCGTCGGACTTGAGGACTCGGGCAAGTCCGATTGAAAGCCAAGGCAGCCTGCAATTAACCCGGATAGGGGCGCGTTCAGCCCGCCTTGCGCGGAACGATGTAGCCCGTCCCTTTCGCGCCGCGGGATCGGCCGACGGACCGATGCTGCCTATGGGCTGCAGGCTCGATCGCCGGCGCTGTTTCCATCTGCGATCGCTCAGCGTCATCCGACATGACAAAGGAGAGCGCGATCAGATCGTCGGCGTCGATGCCGCCGCGACCGTTGTCCATATGGTCGGCGACCCTTTGAAATGCCTGCATGTCATCCATGCTCACGTTGGCCGCCCGCAGCCTTTCTTGGAGACCCGTCAACTTGGCGGCCAAGGCGTTGGAAATTTCGATCATAATTGCCTCCGTGGTTCCAATCTAAGGGCCAGACCGAGGATAAGAGCCTCGAACAGTGCGGGGGCCGATGAACAGACTGATTTGCCATTACCTGCTATCGCCCAGCCGCTCGGCCTGCCTGGCAACCTTTGCGAACTCTCCGTCTGTTGAGATGACCTCGAGGGTGGCAGGGGCTCATCCTCGCCAGTCGCGACCCAATGAAATTTCTCGCAAGATGTTTCCTGCCCCCGACCTTTGAGTTGGCCCGTACGACATTTGTCCCGCATTCGCTGGGACCGGTGGCCGAGGTCCAGAATTTTAGGGAACGGTCGCTGTCGGATTTTGTTGATTGGATGCCTGCTGCGCACGTTGCCAGGTTTGCGCACTCAGGTACCAACCTCCAGAATACTCAGCCCGCAGGCTCCGGTCTGCGGGCTTTTTCGATGCCATGGAATGCGGCGCTCGCGCTGCCGCTGCCCGTCCGCATCTGGGACGGCGGCGTCGGCTGCGAGACTTGGCTCTCACTCACTAGCTTCGGAAACAAAAGGCCGGCCGGATCGTTCGCTCTATGCCAGACCACCGGGTGCCGCGCCATGCCGTCCACCTCGATCAAGAAAACAAAATACGATCCGGCCAAAGGGACTCTTTCCGTATGGTTTGTGACCAGCGGGAAACGCTACGAGTTCGAGGGGTGCCGCCGGAGACGTTCGCGGCATTCCGATCAGCCTTTGCCAAGGGCCGCTTTTTCAACGCGCACATCCGCAATCGCTTCCGATATCGTCGCGTAACAAGCGATGACGATGATTGACCGGCTATTCAGCGTCCAGTTCAAGCGGCTCGTGCTGCGCTGCTCATGATTTTGGCGTGGATCCCGGCGATCGCCGCTGCGTTGGAGCTCTTGGTCATCCGCGAAGCTTTTCGGCCTCGCGTTCCAAGGTCTTCCGGTCGTTGCCGTGCTGTTTGATGAGATCGCGAACCTGTTGCGCCGTCAGCCCGACCTTGTTGGCGAAATGCCGGACTTCGTAGTCATCGTCCGCTGATACCCGGTTGCGGTCACTGCCACCACGCTTGCTCTTGTCGTCTGCCATCGCTTGTTCCTCCGGCAGGGAATAACAGCGGCCGCGCAGGAATGTTCCAGGCGCGGCAAGCGGCAATTTTAGGCGGGACTAACAAAAGTTATCGAAAACGGACTGCTCGCTCGTGCAGGATTAACGTCACTCCGCCCGCCACGGCGGAGGATGGGAGGACCGGCCTCAACAAAGCCGAAGGCCGGGTTACTTGGCCCGTTGCGCGGATCCCTTGGGCGCTGCGACGGGCCAAGGTCGCTTGCGTCAGTCTTTCCTCCAGCGGCGCCTTTCTCGCCAAGCCAGCAGTGCACCATTAACATTTGTTACTGCGGACCTGCTAATGAACTGCGTAGATGACTGGGCGGGCGTTGCCCTGGGCTTTGGAGTTGGGTTCGGTTTGCGGCGACAGTGTCACCGACTTGAGAAGCGAACCGATAGCTAGGCCCGTTGTCTAACCTTGGCGGGTCACGGCAACGGGTCTAGCGTTCCTCCGCTTCGGAATGGGATTTCCGGCCGAAGATGAATGTGCCGTCTCTGACGGCGTTCACACTGCCCCCGATACGAGCCCGAAACACCTTCGCGGCATGAGCAGACAGCCCGCCAGCGCTCACAAGGAACTTTAGCGGCATCTAAAAGTTCTCCTCGGGCAATCCCGCACTCCTTGGGTCGAACGATGGCCGAGCTGGCATCAACTTTCGCATATTCATCAGGGCTGACCGGCGATGATATGCTAAGCGCAGTCGTGTCGATACTGGCCGGCCTGCTGCTCTATAATGTCATGCGCGAACCAAGCCGATAGGGCTCCTGCCGAGACGAAATTCACAGACCGCGCAGTGACGCCGGACAAAAGTTCGGTGGGCGGCCGTTGCTCGGTGGCGCAGCATGGAGGCAATCGGCTATTTGCCCGGGACCTCAGTCCGATCCAATTGACTCGTAGCTGACTTTTTTTGGGTGTATCCTTTCCCCGTTGTGGCGTATCGGGGTGAGGTAAACGATGCGTGGAAGCAATCGCAATGCTGTCCCGCCCAAAAGTGCGGGATGCGGTATAGTTGAACCTGCAGAGGTCAACATTCTGGCCAAGGCGGTGAGTGACTACTGCTCCAGTCACAAAATCGAACGCAAGGACGAGCGCGAAAACGTCGCGGTCAAAGTCATGAGCCTTTTTGGACGCGGTGTAACTGACGCTGACCAGCTGTTGGAAGAACTCGAGAAGGTGCGCTAAAGCGAGCCTGGAACAAGTCCACTAAAGCGGCACTTTGTAGACAGGCTACGAGCAAAAAGAACGCGTTCGGAAGAGCTTGTGTGAAATAATCCTCCAGACGATGCAGCACTGGGAGAGCGCTCTACCCGAAAGACGCAACAGATGCCCGTCATTCCAGGAATGGCGGGCATCTATTTTCACTGCTGCCGACGAAGAAGGTGACGCATTTCCTCGCCGGCCCTACCAGATGATGCATCGGGCAAGTTGTTTCTAGCATAACGACCAATGCGCCGGCCTGTCTAACCTCAGTCGAGCGGAAAAAGGTCGTTCCTCGACGGCACTAGTTGGGATCGCCGGACCTCGAGCCCCCATGGGCTCCGCCGCCATAGCTGTCCCCCCGCGACCCTCCGTTGCCGGATTTAAGAAACTTTGGCTTGGGCCCGACGTGAACGTGGTTCTTGTCACCCCATCCATTGCCCGGACGTGTTCCTCCCGATTTGGCAATCGCCCTGGAGTTCAAGCTTGTGCCGAGCAGCAATGTAATGGCCGGAGGCGTCACCGCAGCAAAGCGTCCAGCCTGCTTGAGAAAATCGCGGCGCGCGTTGGCCTCTGAAACAAGCTTTTCGGAATTCTTTTCAATAAGCCTTTTGCTCTCATTCGGCATTTTAGCACTCCTTTCCTGCAAGATACTTTAATTGCTGTCTGCAAAGAAAGTAGTTCTCCAAAAGGCGTACACCGCGCCGGTGTCCGGAGCGGCCCGGCTCTCTGGCCGACAAAGGCCAGAATTGAGCCGGGCCTGACCGGCGGGGGCTCGGAATCGCAACACGGCGCCGGCTGACCAATGAGCATATACCCCTGATTGTATAGCCGGAACGCATTCATAAGGATAAAGCCGAGCCGGATCAGTGCAGCCAATACGAGGCTTCAAGCTGGCGCTAATATTCGAGCAGGCTGATGGAACCCGAACGGTCCGGTCGGGTTGGTAACATGCGACCGCACTCGTTTTCTCCCATTCAGGGTGCGACGCTCTACTCCGTAAGCAACAGAAGCCCGTCGCGCTTGCGCCATTGCGCGACGGGCTTTCTGGTCCACTGAACTTGTAGGTCGATACCCTTCATGTGCGAAGCAGCACCGCGAAGGCGGCTTGACGGCTGAAAACCCAAACAGGTACCCGCCACCCGGGGGAGTGTATGGCGGGTACCTGACCTCTCTCCGCCGACGACTGAAGGATTCCGCCGGCTCTACCAAATGTCGGAACGGGCTTAATGTTTCAGTACTGGGACCAATGCGTTTGGATGTCCGACTTCCGTCCGGAGCGACAATGCTTTCAAATCATTGGTTCAGAGAAACCCGCACTAGACCTGGGAAGTGCTCGGACTGGTCTATGTTTTCATCAGCGCAATTCGATAGGCGCCTTTGTTCGCCACGCCATCCCAGATGAAGAACGCGGCAAGGGCGGCGACGATCAGCAGGATCGGTCGCATGGCTGGAACTCCCTCAAAGCTCCTCGTACGCGCGTGGCCTGATTATCCGCCTGTTCATCTATGTCTACAAGCAGTTGCTAATGTATTGAGAACTCGCCGGGCTCGCCGCCCCATAGCCCAGCCCCAAGCCCGACGAGTGCCGACCCGGGAGGGTACCGGCATCATCCTATTTGCAAGGCTGATGCCAGCATATTCCGTCCTGAAATGAAACAGAGGGTGTGTCAGCGTGCGCAGGCTTGAACGATGGCAAAGCCTATATGCCGATGACAACCGGTACGGAAACACTCCTCCTGCCCGAGACAAACGGATCATCAAGAAAATGTTCCGTCATCGCGGAACACCTCGCATTCGAAGAGGTTTGGGGCGCGGCGGCGCGATTCCCTCCCGATCATGTGCACAGCCGCCGGGCGGAGCCTCCCATTCTCCGCAGGCCGGCTCCCTGGCTCCCATCAGGGGCGGGCCGTTCTTTCAGATCGCGCTAAGGGAACGCTTACGGGAGTTCCATATTGAATCAAATTCGAGTTTCCCATTGGGGTTCGCATGCGCAAGCCTGCCGGCAGAGCCAGGCACGAATAGGAGTTCACCGCCATGGCGATCCGCCAAAGAGCACTGGAAGCGGAAATTTTCGATCCGGAAGAGCTGGAAATTCTGGCCCGCGTCTTCGACCGCTTGAAAAATGATGGCCAAACGACCGAGCAGCGTGAGGCGCTGGCCTCTCGCATCATCGCCAACTTCATGGCGGGAATTGTGGACGAGAATGAACTGGTTTCGCTATCCAGGCTACCTTTAGGTAGGTAACGGTCTGAACGGACTGGACTGCCTGCCGCCCGCCGCCTTGTGAATATTCGTCATTGTTGCCGCTGGGCTACAGCCCTTTGGGCGCGACTGTATTAGGAAACGCTTGTGCGGGGTTCCCGGAATCGGGCGGACCATCTGGGAAAGGGGCGCACAGCAGTTTTGAGGGAAGATGGCCCGTCGGCTTTGGTCGGCGGGCTTTTCTTTTGTATGGCCTTGTCTGTAGGGCCTTGTTCGTCGATCAGCGCCGCTTCCTCGTGCTTCGGCCCTTCGTCGCTACTTCCGGACCTACATCTTTTTTAAATGACGGTCGGGTGCTGCCTCAGCCAGATCGGCGAGCCAACTTCAGCAAGGGGGATTCGCCATGAAGCGCACCTATGAAAAGCCCGTCCTGGTCAAGCGTGACCGCCTGTCCGCCGTTACGGCCGTGATCGTCGTCTCGCTCGTGAACGGCGCGACGTCCCAATAGGACGATGCCCGTCACTCCAGGCAGGAAATGGCGGGCATCTATCTAGCTGCTACCGACCAGGAAGGTGACGCACTTCCTCACCGGCTCTATCAAATGATGCAGCGAGGCTTAGGTTTCAGCATGGGGACCAAAGCGTCAGCCTCTCGGACTTCTGTCGCATCGGCGGAAGCGATCATTCTGCCAATCGTCCCGGTTGGGTCGCGCGGCGTGTGTCTCCGGCCGAGGTTCACCGCGCCGCGCGGAGGCGTAGCCCGTTCGACCTCAGGCGAGCAGGCTCTCTTGTCTGTCTTGGAACAATTCTATGCCGCTGCAGTTCGCTTTCTGGGCGCAGCTCCCGGCAAACAGAGACGGTCGAGCGCGCCTTGGTCGGGTTGACCCCGACGCAAAGAGCCCGCCCACGGAGGAGGTGCGGCGGGCTCTTCTGCTGATCCGGCTAATTCAGCCTGGCCGGCGGCTCGCCGGGATAGCAGTAGTGATTACTATCCGCAGGCCGACCGGGGTATAATCTCCAATGGCCGTTCGGATAGCGGTTGTCCTGGCGCTTCTCGCCGCCTTCGCCTACGGGTTCGCAAAACTCGTAGAGCGGTATGGTGGTGCGGGCAATGATCCCGCATCACCCTGCGGAAAGGTGCCAAGCGTCGATTGCCCGGACCCGAATGCGCCGCCTCCCTTTCCCAAGCCCGACCGGACGGAGCCTCAAAGGCAATCCGGTGCGTCAAGCCTGAAGGCATATTTGTAAATTGCGCGGTTTCCTTCATCGGTCACCCGCACCCAGAAATGTTCATCCCGTCTCGCCAGGACGTCTTTGCCGGTGACTTTCTGAGCAGCCTCCCAAGGGGCACGGGCATTGGCAACGTGATAAGCCACCACCTGGTCGCCAGCCATCTCTTCAACTCGGTATGTCTTCATGATCGCTCCAAGCAGCGACCCGAACTTGGAGCGAGGAGGGTTGTTCCGGGTCTTCCATTTTCGCTCGCCCATAGCGAGCGATTGCAGGGCAGCCTTGGGCGCCTCTAGGCGGGGCAGGTGGCCCGGTAGCCTTGGGTGGCTATGGGGGTGGCCACCGGGCCTTGGCCGGCAGGGGCTTAGGGAACACGATGCCGGCGAAAGAGTATATGCGCATCTACTAATAAATCAAAATTCAGCCAAAAGGCCGAGCTGGCCCTTGAAACGCAAACATGACGGCTGGACGCTCCAAGAGCTGATCGATGCGGGCATGTCTGCCACGGCCGGCTGCCTCGACTGAAGTCGTCATGCTCGATTACCGGCGGTCCGCGACCGCTTCGGGCCAGAACATCAATCTGGCCCCAATCAGCCCGGTTTGGAGAGCCGGTTGAAATTTGTTCGGACGCGGCGGCCGGCAGGTTTGAGTGCTGCGACCATGGACTCCTTCAGAGCACCGCCGCTTAGAAAAGACGGGCTCCGGCCGGATAGAACTTCCGGCCAAAACCTTAGCGCCGATCGTAAGATCACCAATTGCGTAGCGGCCATGCCTTCGGCGAAGGCGAGCGCCTTCTCGTTGACCGCAAGCATCGCCTCAATCCCTTTCGGGGCACGGCTGCTTGCATCCAAAGCAATCAGCGGAAGGCGCATGGCGACGACAGCGGGTGCCAACATCAGGTCTCCACAAAGCGAGAATGCACTTTGGGTGTGGCGCTTCTTGCGAGTTGACATTGTGCCCCCATCTGGACCCGGCTGTTCAGCCAATACGCACCAATCCGGGGTTTGTTCCTGGAGGATGGCGGCCTTCATGAGTCCGTCATAAGGTGCGAATACATTAGCGAGGCCGGATGTCCCATCATCGGCTCCTACAAAGTCTCCTGCCCGGTTTCGGCCGGGCATTCTTTTAGCCTTCAACGAGCGCCAGCTTCGACCTGATCGCGCAGTCGCGTTCACGACGGCATCGGCGGCGTGAAGGCCCAGCGCGATGTCCAAAAGACCCCGCAAGCGAATAGATCGGAACCTCCCGCCCGCGGCGTCATTGACCTCTGCGGGCCGCGTCAGCCGGACCTGGTGGCAAAGAGAACAGGGTGGTTTTCCGGCTTCACATCCTGGCCAACGAAAAGGCAGTCGAGCTCTTGTCCCACCCGGCCCGCTTCAGTTCGGTGTCGAGCGCATGGCAAAGGACGGGAAATCAAGGACCGGCTGGCTTCAGGAGGCCTGGCTTCTGCTGAAAGAAAGCGTCAGCGGTTATATGGATGACAACGCGCTGAGCCATGGGGCGGCGATTGCCTTCTATGCCACTACCTCTCTTGCGCCGATCCTTCTGATCGTTGTGGCGGTCGCAGGTCTCGTCGTCGGCAACGACGCCGCCCAGCTCGCGCTCTCGGCCCAGATATCGGGCGTGATGGGTCCGCAGAGCGCCGACCTCTTGAAGGCGACGATCGAGACCGCTTCGCGTCCCTGGTCCGGCGCGCTTGCCACCATTATCGGGCTGGTGACGCTCCTGATCACAGCCTCCGGCGTGTTTGGCGAGATGCAGCAGTCGCTGAATGAGATCTGGAAGGTCGAGCCAAGGGCCATGTCGCTCTCGCGTTTGGTGCGGGCGAGGGCGGCGAGCCTTGGTCTCGTAGCCGCGCTCGGCTTCATGCTCCTCGTGTCGCTCGCGGCGAGCACGGCCATCTCGGTGTTGGCCGATGTCATCAACCAACACCTGCCGTTCGGCGAACTGATCGTGAGTTCGATCAACACGATCGTATCGTTCGCGTTGATCGCGCTGCTCTTCGCGGCGATTTACAAGGTCCTGCCGGACCGCAGTCTCAAATGGCGCGATGTCGCTGTCGGTGCGCTGGTCACCGCGCTTCTCTTCACCATCGGCAAGTCGCTGATCGGCTGGTACATCGGCAGCAGTTCGATCGCCACTTCCTATGGCGCCGCCGGCGCGCTGATGGTGGTGCTGCTATGGGTCTATTACTCGGCTCAAATCTTTCTGTTCGGCGCCGAAATCACGCGCGCCTATTCGGTGAGCAGAGGAAGCCGGGCCGACCTCAGGCGGGTTATGAAGCCGGAGGTCGGAAAGACGGAGAGGTGACGGTCAACGAACGCCGGAGAACGCAACACTGCGCGCGACCCTCTGCCTAAAGAGATCAGGCGTTGGGCCAAACAGCGTTGGCTTAGGCTGACAACCTGAGAGGGATCGTCGCCACCTGTCGGTCCATCAGGACGTGATTAGGTTGCGAAGCCGCGATGAGGCCGCCGCAACCCAGTCACGCCCGGCGGGCGTCAACCGACGATCAAACACACCCCGATGTCGTTGTTGTCATCAATGGGCGGTCTGCGAATGAACACCGCCCGGCGCCGAAATGCCGCTCAATGCCTCTCCAGCCTCCCGTGTTTCACCCTTTCTTGCGAGGTCTCCGAGGGAGATGATGCCAACGAGCCGTTTGTCTCGGTTCAGAACCGGGAGCCGGCGCACCTGCAAGTCTCCCATGTTACCAAGAACATGATCGACGTCTTCGTCATCGAAGCAATATCTTACCTCTTGGCTCATGACATCGCGCACCTTGGTATCGGGACCTTTGCCCAGCGCTATCCCGCGGATGACCATGTCCCGGTCGGTGATCATCCCCACCAGCCGGTCATTTTCACCGACAGGCACGACGCCGGCGTCGAGCTTGCCCATCATCAGCGCCACCTCGCGGATCGACTGTTCGGGATTCGCGACGGCAACGTCCTTTGTCATGCAACTGCCGACCTTCATGGCTATCTCCCTTTGTTGCGGAGCCCACCCGCCGAACCTGAACTGAGAAAACAAATGCTCGGCGCTATTGGTTCCTTCAAATCTCGCGCGGGAGAGGGCATGGAAAGTTCCGCCGTGGGGCTCGAATGCCAGCCGGACAGGCGACCGGTCCTTGCGCAGGCCCGAGGGAAGCAAGGCCGGCAGCCCATCGCCCATGTTCGGCCGAGACCCGCTCGTACTGGTGCGATCCCGGTGATCGTTGCTTTCGTTGCGTGCGCGGCTCATGGAACAGAGTCCTGCCTTCGGCCATTGTGTATGGGCCGGGGGCGACCTGATAGGGGAGCCATGGCCGACTTTCGAAACCGGATCTCACCTGCCCGCGACGCCGAGACGAGCTCGCGGCAAGCTAAGGCGCGCAACCGCTCCATCATCGTCATCGGGGCGTCCGCTGGCGGGGTTGAGCCCCTGAAAGCGATCGTGAGCGACCTGCCTGCCGATCTACCGGCGGCCGTGTTCGTCGTGGTCCATGTCGGCCAGGTCAGCTATCTGCCGGAAATCCTCGACCGTGCGGGAGCGCTGAAAGCCTCCGGCGCCAAGAACGGCGAGTCCTTCAAGATGGGAAACATCTATGTCGCGCCGCCCGGCTTCCATCTTCTTCTGCATGACGATCACATGATGCTGCGCCGCGGCCCGCGCGAAAACCTCGCGCGGCCGGCGGTAGACCCGCTGTTCCGCTCGGCGGCGCTGAGCTTCGGCGCAAGCGTCGTCGGCGTGCTGCTGTCGGGCGCGCTTTCCGACGGCACCGCCGGCCTGCGGGCAATCAAGGCGGTCGGCGGCCTCGCGGTGGTCCAGCATCCCAAGGACGCGCTGGTGCCTTCCATGGTGGAAAGCGCGCTGCGTTATGTCGACATCGATCATTGCGAACCCGCCGCCAAACTCGGCGGCTTGCTGGGCAAGCTGGCGGCCGAGCCGGCCGGAGAAACGTTGCCGGCCCCACCGACGGTCAGGCTGGAGGCCGCAATCGCGGCACAGGAGCATTCGACCATGAAAGAACCAGATCGACTTGGGCAACTGTCGGTGTTTACATGCCCGGAATGCCACGGGCCGCTGTGGGAGATCGAGGACGGTGACATGCTGCGCTATCGGTGCCATACCGGGCACGCTTTCACCGCCGATGCGATCATGGAGGCGCAGGCGATCGAGGCGGACGAGATCCTGTGGAGCCTGCTGCGGTCGCATCAGCAGCGGGCGGAGTTTGCCCGGCGCATGGCGGAGCGGGAGAAGACGCGACATCGCTCCCAACTCGCCAGCGAGTTCGGCAAGCGGGCGAGGGAATACGAAGCGGATGCCTCCGTCATCAAGCGCATCCTGGAAAGCAGGCGGACACAGGTAACAGGCAATGGCGCAGGCGGCGAGGAAGGCAAGCACAAGGAAGGCACGGACTAGCCCGCGCCAGGATGAGAGAGAGCCCGCGCTGTTCCCTGTCATCGGCATCGGCGCATCGGCCGGCGGCATCGCGGCGTTGCAGAAGTTCTTTCCGGAAGTGCCGGCCGACAGCGGCTTTGCCTATGTCGTGATCCAACACCTCGATGCCGAGCATGAGAGTGTGCTCGCGAGCATCATCCAGCGCTCCACCGCGATCGAAACGCAGACCGCGGTCGAAGGCGCGGAAGTCGAGCCGAACAACATCTACGTCATCCCGCCGGGCGTCTCGGTGACCATCCGGGGACAGCGTTTCAACATGGCCAAGATGGCCGCCACGCGCGCGAAGCGGACGCCGATCGACGATTTCTTCACGTCCCTGGCACAGGATCAAGGGGAGGATGCGGCCGGGCTGATCCTCTCCGGAACCGGCAGCGACGGCACGATCGGGCTCAGGGCAATAAAGGAACATGGCGGCCTAACGCTGGCGCAGCAGAGCGCCGAATATGATGGCATGATGCGCAGCGCCGTGCAGAGCGGCCTGGTTGACATGGTGCTGCCGGCCGAGGAGATGGCTGCGAAGCTCGTCGGCTATTTCAGCCACGCCAACCGCGATGAAAGCGAACGCGACCGCCGCAAGCGCGAAGTGGGCGAACAGCTTTCGCGGATCACGGGGCTGTTGCGTACGCGCACGGGCCATGATTTCAGCGGCTACAAGGACAACACCATCCTGCGGCGCATCCAACGCCGCATGCAGGTGCTGCAGATCGACGATCCCACGGCTTTCTACGAGCGGCTGCGCGACGAGCCGCAGCAGGTCGACCTTCTGTTCCAGGACCTGCTCATCGGCGTGACCAGCTTCTTCCGGGACCCGCAGGCCTTCGATGCGCTAGAGAGCTTGGTTATTCCGAAGCTTTTCGGGGGCCGCAAGCCGGACGAGACGATCAGGGCCTGGGTGCCCGGCTGCGCCACCGGAGAGGAAGCCTATTCGATCGCCATGCTTTTGAAGGAGAACGCGCCGCGGGGCGCCGCTTCTCCCAACCTGCAGATCTTCGCCACCGACATCGACGAGCGTGCGCTGGAAGTGGCGCGCGCCGGCCGCTATCCGGCGACCGTCGCAAGCGACATCACGCCGAAGCGCCTGAAGGAATTCTTCTCGCGCGAGGACGGCACATATCGTGTTTCCGCCGAGTTGCGGGAAGCCTGCCTGTTCTCGGCGCACAATCTGTTGCGCGACCCGCCGTTTTCCAAGCTGGACCTCATCGCCTGCCGCAACCTCTTGATCTATATGGGGCCGGAGCTGCAGGAGAAGATCATCCCGATCTTCCATTATGCGTTGCGCAATAACGGCTATCTCTTCCTCGGCTCGTCCGAGAACGTTACGCGCCATGCGCGCCTGTTCTCGACCATCGACAAGGCGACCCGCATCTTCCAGAAGCGCAGTGAGGTCGCCGCGCAACGCCTGCCGGAATTCCCACTTGCCGCCGCCGCCAGGCAGGCTGTTCCCAGCACGCGCCCGCGGGCAACGACAGGAACCCTGCAAGAAGTTGCAGAACGCTTCCTGGTCGAGCGCTATGCTCCGGCCTACGTGGTCATCAACGCCGCCGGCGAATTGATGCACAGCTCGGGCGGGACAGGCAAATATCTGGAACTTGCCGCCGGCGCGCCCGACCACAACGTCTTCTCCATGGCCCGTCGCGGGCTGCGCATGGATCTGCGCGCTGCCCTTCACAAGGCAGTCAGCACCGGACAGATGGCGGTGCAGAACAATATCAGCATCGGCACCAATGGCGGACGCCAGACGATCAGCCTCGCCGTGCAGCCGCTGCCGGTCGACGGCAATTCGGATCCGCTCTACATGCTGGTCTTCCGCGATATCGGCGGGATAAAGGCGGAGGCAGAGGACGAGCCCGTCCACACGACCGACGATGTCGAAAGCGCCAATGTCAGTCAGCTCGAAAAGGAGCTGCGGGAAACCAGGGAACGGCTGCAGATCACGACGGAGGAGCTAGAATCCTCCAACGAGGAGTTGAAATCCTCCAACGAAGAACTGTCCTCTATCAACGAGGAGCTGCAATCGTCCAACGAGGAGTTGGAGACCTCCAAGGAGGAGCTGCAATCGATCAACGAGGAACTGCAGACCGTCAATGCCGAGCTCAACATCCGCGTCGACGAGCTCAGCCGCGCCAACAACGACATGTCCAACCTGCTCGAAAGCACGCAGATCGCGACCGTGTTCCTCGATCGCGACCTTTGTATCAAGAGCTTCACGCCGACGGCACGCGACCTGTTCAGGCTGGTCGAAAGCGATGTCGGCCGGCCGCTCGCGCATGTGCGGCCGCGCTTTGCCGCGGACCGGCTGCAGGCAGACATGGAGCAGGTGCTGCAGCGGCTGGGCACGATAGAAAGGCAGGTGGAAGGCACCGAAAGCGGCAAGCGCTACATCATGCGCGTGATGCCCTACCGCACCGTCGACAATGTCATCGCCGGCGTCGTCGTCACCTTCGTCGACATTACCCAGATCGCGCAGGCGGAGGAAAAGATCGGCGCGCTGTCGCACGACCTGCGCAACCGCCTCGAAAGCCTGGAGACTGTTCTGGATCTTGTGCCTGTCGGCATCTTGATCGCCGAAGACGACGACGGCGATGCCATCCGCGCCAATCGCCGCGCGGCCGAGCTCGCCGGCCGGCGCGCGGCGGACGGCAAGCTCAGCACTGTGCCGGCGGTCCTGCCGCTAATGGTGAACGGCTCCAAGGTGGAGACGCACGAGCAGCCGCTGCAGAAGGCGATGCGAACGGGCAAGCCCGTCCGCGGCTACGAAGCCCGAATCGCGCAGGCGGACGGCTCAAGCATCGACGTGATGATGTCGGCCAATCCGCTGTTCGATGAATCCGGCAGGGTTCGGGGCGCGATCGCGGCCCTCGTCGACGTATCGAACCACAAGGAAGCCGAGCGCGCTCAGGAGAGGCTGCTGCACGAGCTGCAGCACCGCGTGAAGAACATCCTCGCCACGATCACCGCGCTGGCCGCGCGCATGATCCGCTCGTCAGCTTCGATGGGCGAATTCGCGGCCTCGTTCCACGAACGCTTGCACGCGATGGCCCGCACGCATGAGGTCCTGTCGTCCCATAATTGGGGCGACGCCGACCTCGAGCAGCTGCTCAGGGCGACATTTTCTCCCTACAACAGCACAGAACGGCAGAACCTGGTCCTGCACGGGCCGCCGTTTCATCTCGATGCGGCAACGGCGGCGGCGCTCGGCATGGTCTTCTTCGAGCTTGCCAGCAACGCTGCCAAATATGGGGCACTTTCCGTCGACACCGGCCGCATCGAAGTCTCCTGGAACATCGCGAAGCCGGGCATGCTGTCGATCAGCTGGAAGGAAGTCGGCGGTCCGGCCGTGGAAGAACCATCCCGCAGGAATTTCGGAACCACTTTCATCCAGCAGAGTTTAGAGTACGAGTTGAGGGGGAGTGTTGAATTGAACTTCCGGCCCACCGGCCTGGAGTGCCTGCTTGAAATCCCCCTTGCCCGAACCGAAGCCTTCGAGCCGCTGCCCGGCTACGCATGAACAAGAGCGCTCCATTATCGGGCCTGCGAATCCTCGTCGTCGAGGACGCTTTCCTGGTTGCGCTCGACCTCTCCGACGAACTGACCGATGCGGGCTGCCATGTGGTGGGGCCCGCGCCCTCGGTCCAACAGGCGCTCGAGCAGATCGATGGCGTCGAACTCGATGGGGCGGTGCTCGACGTGAACCTGCATGGCGAACGCAGTTTCCCGCTTGCCGAGCACCTCGCAGCGCGCCACGTTCCTTTCCTCTTCCTCACCGGCTATGACAGCGCAACGGTCTTTCCCGATCAGTTCCGGGATTCGCCGAGACTGTCGAAGCCAGTAGACTCCAAAGTGCTGATCGAGGCGGTCGCCCGATTGGCGAGCGCAGGCACCGAGGCCGCGCGGCGCTCTCGCCTGTAGCAATCGGGCTCCTGCAAGGGTTTCGCAACATCCAATGTAGGTATTGGTCTGCAGGTCTTTTCTACTCCTCCGCTAGTCTTTTGCTGACGAATGATCGCAGGATCACGGGCGGCCGGGTCAATAGTCGGACCACGAACAACTTCGGAGCATAACGAGCGTGGTGATCTTTGCGGCCTCGGCGGATTGGTCGCGAGTTGGTTTCTCTAGCTCGAACGGCGACCCCGTTGGTTGGCCGGAGGCGTTCAAGCAAGTTCGTTTACAACAGGAACGATCATCATCGTCACGCATTCTCCCTAATCAATGCCCATCAACTCTCTCTGCTGGGGTGAGAACCGTGTTACCCAAAGGCCATGCCGTGCCTGACTGCGTACCGGGCGAGGTCGCTGTCGTCGACCTCATTCCTGCCTTGCGTGCTTTTGCGCGCACTTTTTGCCGCTTGCCCGATGATGCCGACGATTTGGTGCAGGAGACCCTGACCAAGGGGCTTGCGAACTTGGACAAGTTCGAGCCCGGGACGAGATTGAAGTCCTGGCTTTTCACCATCATGCGCAATACGCATTATACGCGGGTCAAGGCGGCAGCTAGGGAGGCGCCCGGTTTGCTTGACTGCGCCTCCAGCCGGCCGATTTCGGAAGCCTCGCAGGACTGGTCCGTTCGGACCAAGGAAGTCTACCGCGCTATGCAGAAGCTTCCGATACATCAGCGCGAGGTACTGACGCTGATCGGTGTGCTGGGCGTCAGCTACGAAGAAACCGCGGAGATATGCGATTGCGCGGTCGGGACCGTTAAAAGCCGTCTCAACCGGGCGCGTGCAAGCGTCCTGGAATTCCTTGATGAAAGCTCATCGCAAACGCTGGTCGAAAGACACGACCATCTCGCGGAAGATCACTGGGACAGAGGCGCTGACAGGCATCGATGAGGCTTGCCGTCAGTTCTCCTTTTTGCACCGGCGCTTCTCGATCAGCGCATTCTGCAACTCGATCGCGAGCTTGGCCAGGCGATCAGGAACTTTTTCCTGCTCAATGGCGGTCAACAACGACGCGATCTCTTGGTCTATGCCCAGGCTTGCCTGGCTGACGGGATCGCGCTGGCTCGGACGAGACATGGCATTCTCTTAGCAAATGTGGCCCCTTCGAGATTCACTTGAGACCATACACGGCCAGAGTTTGCAAGGCGCTTCCAGCCGCCGATCAGCTTCAGCCCCGCAGCAGATCGTGGCGGAGCGAAAACCCTTTGCCTGAACTGATCCGTTGCGAGCCTGCAAAGTCTTGCGATATTCGCCGCAAGATCAGTCTTCCGGGATCCGGTTTGCCGCGTGGTCCTGATACTGATCGGACTTGATCCGATTGCTGTCGAGGCCGCGTTCTTTTGTATGCTGTTTCTTGTCCCGGTTCGACAGGACGTCATTTTCGCCAATCATGTCTTTCGGAACCGTCGTCTTCGCTCCGGTCCCGGCACCTTTGCCCTGACTGCCGCGTCCCATGTGTTTCTTACCGCCGGACGCCATCTTCTTCTCCTGGGTCTTCCAGATTCTGCGCAAGTGGTCTGGGAGCCGAACTTCGGTCCGTCGGTTATGTTCCGCCGGTACGACGAATAAGAAAGGCGGTGCCGTCCCATCGACGGAAAGGCATCTCGCCATCGATGAGGACGTCCATGGCGCATATTCGGGCGAGATGGCGGATGTCGGAGGAATCGGCGGCGGGCGACATCCGGTATGAATAATTCAGGATTGCCGCCATCCCTCCCGGCCGCAACACGCGCGCCACTTCGATAAAGTGCCGTTCGGCGACGCCGGCAAGTACCAGGTAAGGGAAGCTGTCGACCGCCAGCACGCCATCAAAACCCGCGTCGACGAATTCGCCAAGATCGAGGCCCGAGGTCCGGCGGAATTCAACATTGCCAAGACCGGCGCAGCGTCGGCGCGCGACGGCAACCATCCTGGGGGAGATATCGATGCCGACGATATGCTTCGCTCTGGCGTGGAGCGCGCATTCGAAGCGGCCGATGCCGGAGCCGATATCGAGTATTGTCTTGTCCGCGCCGGTAAAATCCTGTCGCTCCAGCCAGGAGACGATTTCGGCCGTTGCAGCCGTAAGCTTTTCCTCGTCGCCAAGCGACGAAAGTTGGACGCTGGCCGCCGGAGAGATGGCGACCGCCTCGTCAAAGCCCTCGGCCAGCCGGCGGATCGTCATCTCACCGGTTTCGCCGCGCAGACGGTCATGACAAACCGAAGCTGCCGTTGACCTCAGACTATCGAAGGCATCTGCCTTGCCTGAAAGAAGCACAGCGATGTCCTCGAGCCAGCCCCTTTGCTCGACAGCGCTTGTACGCATGTCCAATGCGACGTCCGCCAATTCTGGCGCGCGCATATCCGTCTCGACTGCCAATCTGGCGACCGCGACTTCGGCGGACAGGTCGGTCGCCATGCAATCCTCGAGGATATGCCTCGCGGTCGACCTCACTCGCTCTGCTGTGGTCATGGCGAGGCGCTCCGGGTCCAGACCCGTTGTATGGTCCATCGGTCCTTTGCTCCCCAGCTGTATTTGTAGCTCTCCCGGCCGCGTAGAAAATCGAACTCTCGCGCGCCGTCCTGAATGGCTTCGGCGATAGCCTTGCCGATCAGAATGGCGCCGGGGCTCTCCGATGCGTAAGCGGGGTCGAAGCCGCCGAGATAGGCATAGGCGCGGTCGTGGTGATGAAAACCGTAATAGGCGCCGACGACGGCGCCGTCGATTTCCATCAGCCAGCACCGCGCCAAATGGCTCGCGGCGAGACGGGGCAAGGCATTGCGATGAAACTCGATCGCGCTTTGCGTCAGCACGCCGCCGCCCTGTCCGGCCCAGCGGGCGTCGTGCAGGCGGATCAGCTGACCAAGAAATATCTCCGGCGCGGCCTCCGCCCGGTTGATCGTCACCCGGCCTCTCCGTTGCGCGGCTCGCAGCGCGCGACGCAGCTGGCGTCTTCGCCGCGCGGGAACGCACCCTGCAAGCGTCTCGTCGCCAGCCAAGGCAAGCACGGGGCAGGCGGCATGGCCGGTAGATCGGCTCTCTTCGATATCGGGCAGCAAAAGCTCCAGGGATGCGGCTTCACTCGAAAGGTCCGGCAGGATCCATTGCGACCATTCGAGCGAAAGCACAGTCTCGGCAATCAAGGTACCGACGGCTTCTTCGAACTTGGGTGCGCAAAGAATATCGAGATAGTCGCTCAGCGATATTCCGATCGGAAGCAGGCGCAAACCGGAAGCGTGCCGTTCGAGGTAGAGTGGTGCCAGGCCGACGAGATCGTTTCCGTTCCACACCGCGATCGCCGAGAGATCGCCCGGCGCGAATGTCCGCCACCATGGCAGGAGCCAGGCGGGTGACTGGAAAGGCGTAGCAGAGCTGCATTGCGACCAGAGCGGCCACCAATGCTGCTCTAGACCGTCGAGCGCTTCTTGGTCGCGGATGACATCGGCACGCAGGCCGCTCACCCGGCGGCTCCCAACCGTGCTCGGGAATCGCCGAGCTTTGCCAATGCCCGATAGGCATCCATATAGGCCGAAACCATGCGATCGAGCGAAAACCGATCTCGCGCCTCGGCCCGGCATATTTCGTTGTCGAGGTCGGCCGAAGCGTCGATGGCTATCGCCATCTCGTCGATATCATTGACCAGGAACCCGGTCTTGCCGTGCTCAACGACATTGGGCAGGGCGCCATTCGGGAAGGCCACAACCGGCGTGCCGCAGGCGAGGGCTTCCATGGCAACGAGCGAGCTCGTCTCCGCGGCGAGGCTCGGAATGACCAGGCAGCGGGCGGCGTTGAGAAGCCGCCGCTTGGCGAAAAACCCGAGCGGTCCCAGGAAACGCCGCCGCCTGTCGAGGCGAGGCTCCACCTCGTCGGCGAAATACTGAACATGTGTCCGGTAGGGATATATCTGCCCTCCTATTGCAAGCGGCACTCCAGCGCGCTTCGCGGCGTCGATCGCCAGGTGGATGCCTTTTTCCGGGCATATTCGGCTTAACACGAGCGCGAAATTGCGATGCGACCGGGGGGCGGCAAGCGCATTGACGTCAACCCCGTTTGGGATGGGCGCGATCAGTCTCGATCCGGCCGGCGCGGTTGCTTGCTGCGCCTCCGAGACCGCGTGCAGCCACAGGTCTTCACGGGCCGGGCTCAGCACTCCGGCCGGATACCAGGCAAGCGGCAGGTGCAGTGTCACGAGCGTGGGGCCGTCATCGGGAAGATAGGCATCGAAATCGATGCCATGCAGATGGACGACATCGATCGGCCAGCGCGCACGCGCGGCTGCGATCGCCGCGCGGTGCGCGTCCTGGGCGCGGCTCTTTGCCGTCTCGTCGAGCGCGCCTGTTTCGGCAGGCGTCTCGACCAAGGTCCCGGCCGCGCTGGAGCCCCGGCAGGCGACGACGATGGATTGATGGCCTTGCCTGACCAGTGCGTGATCCAGCATCGACAGCACCTGCTCGGCGCCGCCGACCGCATCGAGGCCGACAGGCGCAAGCGGATAGGCGACGTTGAGCACTGTAAGCGTCATGGCTGATCGAGCCGAAGTGACCTCATGCGGCCGAGACCCGCCGCATGGGAATCGCGGCGTCGCGCACGCCAGGTGCGTAGCGGCGCACCATCTTCGCGCAGAATTCGGCGAACTCTTCGGGCGCCTGTGGCGGGCTGGTGTGATGGGGCTGCAGGCCTCGGTGCTCGGGCGTGAAGCAGAAAGTGATGGTGACGTTGAAGTCTGCCAGGGCTTCCATCTGGCGATCGAACCAATCGAGGGCATTCGGTCTGAAACTGTCGGCCCAAGAGAGGCCGGTGCGCAGACTGGTGACGCCCAGCCGCTTCATCCAGGCGACGGCGTCGTCCAGCCGGTGGTCCTCGAAATGGAACCACTGGACGAGGCCCATTTCCGGAGTGTGCCGCACGAACTCTTCGAGCGCGGGCTTGGGCGAGCCATCCTCGCGCAGAAGACCCATGTAGAAATGACGGTAATAGGAAGAGCCTTCCACCTCGCGATGCCGTGTGGTCGCTCCCCAAGCTTGAGGCAAATCATAAAGGCTATACCATTGGACGCGGGGCGCGTTGCCAAGCAGAAGCTCCGCCGTCCGCCGCAGGCCCCAGACCTGGACCTCCTCGGCGCCGAAGCTCGACACGCCGACTTCGCTGATCCAAATCGGCAGATCGGTGACTTCGGCGATCTCGCCGAGCTTTTGCGGCCATTCGTGGATCTGCCAAAGGTTCCAGTCCAGCGGGAAGCCGTGCACGGCGACGGCATCGACATGGTCGAGGACACCATATCCCTTGATCAGCGACATGAAGCCGGCATCGATCGGCGAAATGCCGCCAAGCACTCTGGTGATCGCCGGGTTTTCAAGCCCGATCGCGTCCGCCGCCAGGATACTCATGCCGGCGAAGCGGCTCCAGTCCGGATCGAGCTCTGGGTCCCAATGCGACTTGTTGTTGGGCTCATTCCAGATCATGGCGGCTTCAATCATCATTTCGTCCTTTCGACGGGTAGACCGCACCTTCACCCGCCGGCTCATCGGACGCGCGGCAGAAGTAGACCTCGTCTTCCGGGTGAAGCAGGATCTGGAAGCCGGCGCTGCGCAGCATCGCCTCGATGCAGCCGCGGTTCGGGATCCACCAGTTGGTCGGATCGTCGGCGTAGCGGTGCTCGATGAAGTGCAGCTTCGGGAATTCGGTTCGATCGAACAGGTCGAGCGTCCAAAAATCATAGTTCTGTTCGAGCGCGAGGATTTCGCTGCTCCCGCGTTGCATCGACTGGAAGACCATCAAGTCGCGCGCAACATGCTCGCGGATCAGGTCGAGCGCCAGCAACGGGTGGCGTAGATGGTAAAGCACGCCCATGAAGAGCACGATGTCGAAGGTCTCGCTGAGCGCGCCGACGTCGTAGACCGACAATTGCCGGAATTCGATGTCGCACTCGGCGATTTCGGCGGCGAAACGCGCTTGCGTCAGATAGTCCACGTCGAAATCAATGCCGAGCACGCGATCGGCGCCTCGCTTCTTCATTTCAATGGAATAGAACCCGGCGTTGCAGCCGATATCGAGCACCGACTTGCCCGAGAGATCGGCCGGGATCGCATCCGCGAATTTCTGCCATTTCACCAGAGGATAGTTGCCGAGGAAATGGTCGGGAGCGGTCTCCACGCCCGCCAGTTCCATGTTGTGGAACCACGGTCCAAGCGCATCGATGCGGCGGCGAATTTCCGCGTCGGAATGCAGCACGGTCAGCCTCCTTCGCCTGGCAAGGATGGCACCTGCGAGCGGCTCGGCGGCACGAATATCGCTGTGTCTTCGTCTTCCGAGGCGTCGTTGTTTTCAAGCAGCCGGAGCGCCGTGCGGTAGCCGTTGAAGGTGCCGACATCGACATAGGCCGAGCCTGCCTTGACGCCCCAGGCTTCACCGCCGACGGCAAGGTAAGCATTGACCAGCGTTCCGAAATACTCGTCGCAGCCGTCCCGCTCGCGCCAAAGCGCCGCGAGCCGCTGAAAGGTGAAGCCCGGCATCTTGAACGCGCCCCAGACCCAGTCCGTGGCTGCGTCCTGCTGCTTGACCTGGATCTGCTCGACGCGGCCGTCCTGATCGACAACCACGGCGTCGAAAAGCTCGGGACGGTCTACAGGAAACAGCAGGAATGACAGCCGGTCGTCCGGCAGATGGCAGAAGCCGTCCTCGGGGAACCAGATCGTGTCCGGCAGACCGATCAGGACGGTCTCTTGCGGCGCGACGAGAGGGGCGGCGCGGAAGATCGCGTCGCAAAGACCGACGGGAGAGGGCTGGGCCACGAAAATCGCGGCCGCGCTGTCATAGCCGGCCGCATAGTATTCGAGGATATCGGACTTACCCGAACCGATGATGAAGCAGATCCTGTCGACGCCGTTGCGCACCATTCGGCGCACCAGATACTCGCTGACCGCGCACGGACGCTCGGTTTGCCCGTCCATCCGGCTGCCAACCGGGAGCAGTTCCTTGGAAAAACCCAGCGGTTGAATGCGGCTGCCGCGCCCCGCCGCAGGCACGATACCCAACATCAGACGGTTTCCTTCATCGGTTCGCTTGCTGGCGCGGTGGCGGCTTCGACCAGAATCCGGTCCAGTTCCGCGGCGCGGCGTGCGGATGTGTGTTCGTCGAGGACGCGTTCGCGGGCTCGGCGGCGCAACGCCTCGAGCTCGCGGTCCGACAAACCGAGCGCGGCGACCACATCGTCGGTGGAATGTGCAAGCAGGATTTCGCAGCCGGGCTCGAAGAAGTCGTCCAGACCCGGCCAGTCGTCGGAAACGATGGCGGCGCCGCAGGCAGCCGCTTCGAACAGCCGGCCGGAGGGGCACCAGCCCTTGCGCGCCATGGCCTCGCGGGTGACATTCAGGGTGAGACGTGACGAGCAGAAGAAGGCCGGATGATCGGCAGGCGGCAAATGCCTGACGAAGAAGATGTTGTCGCTCCACGGAAACTCCTGCGGATATTGAGCGCCGCCAATGACGAAACGGCGATCCGGCAGCCGGACGGCGGGCGCGACGAGCAGCTTCTCGACGCCGGCCTGGCGATCCGAGGCATAAGTGCCGAGGTAGGACAGATCGCCCGCAAACTCGGGCCTGGACTTTGCTGGCCGATGACGCTCCGGATCGACATGGCCGTAGAGCGGCACGACACGGCGCGCCCCCAGCATGGACTTGAGCGCACCGAGTGCATCGCCGCCGGTGTAGCTCAGCACCAAATCGAAATCGCGAAGGCCTTCCGGACCGAAATAGGGAGGCTGCTCGCCCTGCTCGATGCGCGCGAGCGTCACCGCGGTATCAAGATCGTAGAACACCTTGAGCCCACGGCAACTCTCCTGCGCGAGGCGTGAGGCTTCAACAGCATCCGGGCAGTAGGAGGTGACGATGACCGCGTCAGCCTGCCGGACCGCGATTGCCGCAGCCTGGGCAATATCATCCCATCCCGGATAGAGCACCACGTGGCCGCCATCGAGATGGGTGAGATCCCTTGCGCCGGCATAGTAGGGCGTGTCGCGCTCAAAGAAGCTGATCGACCAGCCGAGTGGCGCCAGCGCGCGTATCAGCCCGCGCCAAAGCGTGGCATGTCCGTTTCCCCAGGAAGAGGTGACCGTGAGGCCGAAGATCACCATGCGCATCGGGCAGCTCCAGTCAGGCGATTTCGTTCAGGCGAATGAGCTTAGAGCCCCAGTCGCCATGGACGACGGTGGTGATCGAGGCAGGTTCGATGTCGAAGCGAAAACAGTCGCCGAGCTGAAGGCCAAGCACCTTGCACACCGCAGCCTTGATGACGTCCGCGTGACTGATCAGTGCAACGCATCGGTTTGGGGCCTGTTCGCGCAGCACGTCCATGAGGTCGACGATCCGCTGCTGGGTGTCCTGCATGGTCTCGCCGCTCGGTGTTCGGGCGCTCTGTCGCTGGTCGTTCCACATCCGCCAGGCGGCGTCATCGGCCAGCTCTTCGAATGTCTTGCCGGACCATGCGCCGAAATCGATCTCGTCCAATTCCTGGCAGATTCCGATCTGCTCGATATTGCAGGCGACAGCGATCGGTTTCGCGGTTTCCAAGGTGCGCTTGCGCGGGCTGCTGAAAATGGCCGCGAGCGGTTCCCTCGCCAGACGGCGGGCCAGACGCAGCGTCTGTGCCTGGCCGGTTTGGCCAAGATCGATATCCTGGCGGCCTGCCAGATAGCGGCCGACATTGTCATACGCAGCATGCCGCACGAGGAAAATAGTCGTTGTCATTCCGCGGCGTCGAGCATCGGCTCGCCCCTACCGGCTATGAAGGCGAGGGTGCGCAGGCGGGCTTCGGCATCGGTGAACTGCTCCGGCGGAGACTTCATGAAATAACTGCAAGGCCCGGTGAGCGCCCCAGCGATACCGCGATCGAGCGCCAGCTTGGCGCAGCGCACCGCGTCGATGACCACTCCGGCGGAGTTGGGGGAATCCCAGACTTCCAGCTTGAGTTCGGCATTCAGCGGGACGCCGCCGAAGGTCGTGCCTTCGACCCGGATATAGGCCCATTTGCGGTCGGTGAGCCAAGGCACATGATCGCTGGGTCCGACATGGATGTTGCCGGGCTCGAGCGGTACATCGATCTGGCTGGTGACCGACTGCGTCTTGGAGATCTTTTTCGATTCCAGCCGCTCACGCTCCAGCATGTTGAGGAAGTCCGTGTTGCCGCCGAAGTTGAGCTGGTAGGTGCGGTCGATGCGCACCCCGCGCTCCCGAAACAGATTGGCGAGCAGCCGGTGAACGATGGTAGCGCCGACCTGGCTCTTGATGTCGTCTCCGATCAGGGGCAGGCCGCGCTCTTCGAAGCGGCGGCGCCATTCCGGCCGCGAAGCGATGAAGACCGGTATGCAGTTGACGAAAGCGCACCCGGCCGCCAACGCGCATTCGGCATAATAGCGGGTTGCCGCATCCGAGCCGACCGGCAGATAGGACACCAGCACCTCGGCCCCGCTTTCCCGAAGGCCTGCGGTCACGTCGGCGACCGGCTCATTCGCTTCCTCGATTTCATCGCGCAGATATTTGCCGATGCCGTCGAGTGTAGGTCCGCGTTGCACGCGCACGCCGATCGGCGCCACATCGGCAAAACGGAAGGTGTTGTTCGGGGCGTTGTAGATTGCTTCGGCCACATCGCGCCCGACCTTGCTCTTGGCGACGTCGAAGGCGCAGACGACCTCGATGTCTTCGACATGGTAGCCGCCGAGATCGGCATGCATTAGCCCGGGGATCGGCTCGTTGCTTTTTGCCTGACGATAATAGGTGAGGCCTTGCACTAGGGAGGATGCGCAATTGCCGACACCGACGATGCCGATGCGAACCTTTTTCGATGTCACGAAACCGCCGCCTCTATTGTTGGAGGTAAGTTCCTCGCGCCGAACTGTGACCGGTCAGGAATGTTCCTTGAGAGGTGGAAAATTCGCCGATGCGGTCGACGTTCAATACTCCCGTTGCCGCGTTGTCTCCGAGGCCAGCGCAGGACGCGACGTTCGGAGTGCGGCTAATGGAATCTCGCCCGCTCGGCCTCAAATCCGGCCCATGAGCGCCATGATCACCAGGATGACAAGTATGACGCCGAGCACGCCCGAAGGCCCATAGCCCCAGCCCGACGAATACGGCCAGGCCGGGATCGCGCCGATCAGCAACAAGATCAGGATAATAATGAGGATTGTGCCGAGACTCATATCGGGTCCCCTTCATTGGCGAGGTGGACGTTCGGACCTCAGACTGCGGGGCTCATATGCTATTTGTTCGTCATTCGTCTGAGGCGCTGGGGGCTCAGTCCAGCCTGCGCAGCATGTCAGCTTCCCGCTCGAGGATGGTTGCGACTTCTTCGCGTTGAAGATGCGTCATCATCAGGCTGACGCAACATTCGAGGTAGGTGATGGAGGCTCGTCGCAGGAAGGCGGCGGTTTCCGCGGCCGCCATCTGCTCGATGTCCTTGGCTGATCGCTTCGACTGCACGACTGCGTTCTCCGTGCCGGTTATCGGGCCCAACCAGAATCTCGGTCGGATGTTCCGCTTCGGTGAAAAGAACGCGGGACGCATCGGGATCCTGCGGGCCGCCGGTTTCAACTCCGTCTGCCCCGGACCTGTTGGTCGCGGTGGCGGGCGACACGGTCGCGCTGCCGTCGAGTTCGGCGAAGTAGACGACCGTTTGCAGCAGGCCCTGCCGGAGAGGCACCTTGGGGGCCCAGCCGAGAAGCTCCTTCGCTCGGGCTATATCGGGGCGTCGCCGGCGGGGATCGTCTTCCGGCAAAGGCAGGAATTTGACGGGCGACCTGGTGCCGGTCAGTTCCCTCACCAGGCCGGCCAATTCGAGGACGGTGAATTCCCCGGGGTTGCCAAGATTGATCGGCTGGCGCGGATTGGGCTCGATGTCCATCAGCCGCAACAGGCCTTCGACCAGGTCGGTGACGTAGCAGAAGGATCGCGTCTGCCGGCCATCGCCGAATATCGTCATCGGCCGCTTTTCAAGTGCCTGCATGACCAGATTCGAGACGATGCGACCGTCGGCGGGGTCCATCCTTGGGCCATAAGTGTTGAAGATACGGGCGACACGCACGTCGGCCCGATCGGCCCGAAGGTAGTCGAAGCAAAGCGTCTCCGCAGTGCGCTTGCCTTCGTCGTAGCAGGCGCGCGGGCCGGTGCAGTTCACATGGCCGAGATAGTCCTCACGCTGCGGATGCTGCTCGGGATCACCATACACTTCGCTGGTCGATGCCTGCAGGAAGCGTGCACCGTCGCGAACGGCAAGCTCGAGGAGATTGAGCGACCCGACCACGCAGGTGCGCGTGGTGTGAACGGGATCGGCCTGGTAGCGGGGCGGTGACGCCGCGCATGCCAGGTTGAAGACCCGGTCGACCGGTTCACCCAGTTCCAGCGGGCTGCAGATATCCTGCTCGATCAACCGGAAGCGCGATTGGCCGATAAGCGGCGTAATGTTCTCCATTCGGCCGGTGAGAAAGTTGTCGATGCAGATCACGCGATAGCCGATGCCAAACAGGGCCTCGCATAGGTGCGAACCGAGGAAACCGGCACCGCCGGCGACAAGCGCCGTCCGTGTCTGTTGGGCCTTTCTTGAACGCCGCATCTGTGTGTTCTCCTGTCTGCCTGTCATGCTGCACTTTCGACATCCAGATCGAGCACCGGACGTGTCTGTCTTGCCCGCGCCAGCATCGACGTGAACTCTCGTGCCCGAGCAACTCCGGTGTGTCTTTCCAGGACCAGCGAATGGGCCTGCCTGGCCATGCTGAGCCTGGCGCGGTCGGGCTGTCCCAGAAGAATTCCCGTCACATCATCTGCGCTGCCGGCCGTCTGTATCGCCGTAGCCGGAAAGAAACTGTCGAGGCCGGGCCAGCGATCGCTGATGATCGGCGTCCCGCACGCCGCTGCTTCGAAAAGCCGGACGCTGGGCGACCATCCGGCTTCGACCATCGAAGTGCGTGTCACATTCAACGTGTAGCGCTGCCGGCTATAAAATCCGGCATGCTCGGCCGGCGGCAGGTGCTCGATCCGCTCGACATTATCGGGCCAGTCGATATCGTGCGGGTATTGCGAGCCCGCAACCACGAAGCGTCGATCCGGCAGTCGACGCGCAGGCTCGAGCAGAAGCGTTTCCAGGGTCTGTTGCCGATCCGGACTGTAGGTGCCGAGATAGCCTAGGTCCCATTTGATCACATTTCGGTTTCGATGGTGCCGCTCGGGGTCGACGGAGCAATAGAGCGGTTCGGCCCGACGCGCGCCGAATTCGAGCTCCAGGCGATGGAGGGTCGGTCCGCCCGTGAAGGAGAAATAAAGGTTGAAATAGGGAATCTGCCGACGCGCGAGATAGTCGCAGTCATCCTCGGCAATCCTGGCCAGCGTCACCGGCGTGTCGATGTCGTAGAAGCAGAATAGCCCGGTGCACAGCGACGCGAGGTCGTCGATGACCGCCCTGCCTTCAGGCACGAACGAGCCGATGACCACAACATCGGCCTGCTGAAGGTCTCGTTCATGGCTGCGACGAAGCTCCTGGACGGTGTCGTAATAGCGCAAGTCGCAATAATCGGGGTCGCGCAGGTCGCGGTGGTGCGCGTACCAGGGCACGTCGCGTTCGAAGAAGGTGACGCGATGGCCGAGCTCGTCGAGGCCCCGCAGCAGCCCCCGAAACGTCGTCGCATGGCCATTGCCCCAGGAAGAGGACAGAGAAAGACCCAGGAACACGATATCGAGTGCCTTCGTCATTCTGCGGCCTCCACGGTCTCGCGCTCGAAATGCGCCTTTAAGATTGCGTCAACCCGTTCAGCCCTCAGTGTGTAGGTGTGCTCGGCCAGAACACGCCGAAGCGCTGCCGCCCCGATCGCCTTTGCGCGCCCTGGTGTGAGCGTGCACATGATCTCGACAACGTCGGCGCCGTCTCGCGCCACCAGGATTTCCTCGCCAGGCGTAAGGAACAGCTCGACACCGGCCCAGGCGTCGGTGATGAGGCATGCACCGGCGCCGGCCGCCTCGAACACCCGCGTTGCCGGCGAAAAGCCGTTGCTGGCCATGCTGTCGCGGCTGATGTTCAGCACCGCCTTCGGCGTGACATTGAAGGCGTTATGGTCTCGAGTGCCGACATGGCCGAGCCAGGAGACATTCGCCGGCATCGGCTTGTCGCCCCAGCCTGATCCGCCGAGCAGGAACTTCTGGTCCTCCAGCGCACCGGCCGGCTCGAGGAAGAAGCCTTCCACGCGGGCCTCGCGATCCGGCAGGCGATTGCCGAGAAAGGCGAGATCGCAGGCGAAGCGGGAATCTCGGGCGACGGGGAAATGCGTCTCGGGATCGAGCGCGTTGTAGATCGGCACACATTCGGCGGCGCCAAGCGCCCTATAGTCCCACACGACGGGATCTCCGCCGCCATAGGTCAGCACGAGGGAGATCCTTTTGAGCTCCTCGTGGAGAGGATGGGCGGCATCGTTCCGCAACTCGCTGAGCGTCGCCGGGGCGTCGACGTCCCAGAACACCGTCAGCGCGTCATTGCGGGCGTGGTCGAGCACGGCGCGCAACAGCGCTTCGTCTTCGAAGCCCACACCGCTTGCCTTGACCACGATGTCGGCCTGCTCGGCGCAGCAAGCGACCTGCATCAGCGCATCCGGCGTCGCCTCGTAGACGACGACGTCGCACCAGTCGGGAACCTCGATGTCGCGGTGCTTCTGCCGGTCAAAGGCATCCGGCTCGTAGAAGACGATGTCGTAACCGCGCCGGGAAAGTGCCTTCAGCAGGCCGCGATAATAGGTGGCGGCGCCGTTCCAATAGGACGACAGCAGGCTGGATCCGTAAAAGGCGATCTTCATGCGGCGGCCTCCCTTGCTGGCAACCCGTCGGCCGCATGGCGATTGCCGCATGCGGCGAGTATGTCGAACAATTCGTCGGCGCGGCGCCGGCATGTGTGCCGCGCCAGGATGGTTTCCAGCCCGGCTGCCGCCAGAGCCTTGGCAAGCCCGGCGTCGTGCAGCACGTCGCGCAGGTGCTGGCGCATCTCGGCGCCGTCGCGGGCAAACAGAAAGTCCTTGCCGGGACGGAACAGCTCTTCGACGTCCGACCATGGCGCAGAGACGAGGGGAATGCCGCAGGCCAATGCCTCGAACATGCGGATCGTGGGAATGCCCGGCAGATGTTCCCGATAGGGTCGGCGCGGGATGTGCACGGTCACGCGATGCTGCGCGAACGCTTTCGGGACGTCGGCATTGGCGATCCAGCCCTCATGGCGCAAGCCGGCGACGGCGAGCGCGGCCCGCGCCTGCGCTGGGTAGCGCACCCCGTGAACGGTTCCCGACAGGCCAAGCTCGCGTGCCGGCGCGACGAGGAACTCCTGGATTTCGGCGCTGCGTTCGTCGTCGCCCCAGTTGCCGACCCAGACCAGATCCGATACGGCGTCGGCTTCGGGAGAGGGTTTGAACAACCGTTCGTCCGCTGCTTCATGCCAGGTGAAAGCCCGTCGGCCCCAGCCGGCGCGAAGGTAGCTCTCCCGCAACGCCTCGCCGAAGACCAAGACGCCGTCATAGTGCTCCAGGTTCAGTGCCGAGATCGACTGCGTCGCCGACACGGCGCGGTGATGCGTGTCGTGAAACAGCAGCGTGAACTTGCCGCCGTTGAGCTTGGCCCGCCCGATCCGCGCCACAAGATCTGGATCGGTCCATTCATGGACGATCACCACATCCGCCTTCGCAATCCAGGCCTCGTGATCGAAGGACGCATCGTAGGTCACCGGCATCAGCTCGGGAAAATCTTTCCGGAAGCGCTCGACGGCGAAGGGGCCTTGCTCGGCCAGAAGGTTCGAACGACTCCAGCCGTCCGCGGGTTCGAGCGCGAGGGCATGGTGTCCGTTCGCAACAAGCTCGCGCATGATGCCGCGCTGGAAATGCGCATTGCCATGGTTCCAATCGGAAACGACGGAATGGGTGTAGAATACGAAATGCATGGTCAGCGCCCTGCGACGGCCATCGCCGCACGATCGTAGATTTCACTCATCGCGGCCGCCTGCGCCTGCGGCGAAAATTTGCGCGCGCGACGGACGGCGCGCCGGCCAAGCTGGCGCCGCAAATTTTCGTCGCGGGAGAGGTGGGCGATGCATCCGGCAAGCGCATGCGGATCGCGCGTGTCGAAGAACATAGCCGCGCCGTCCCAGAGTTCGCGATAGGTCGCAATGTCGGCGAGGACCAGCGGCGCGCCCGAGAGCGCGGCTTCCAGAGCGGCAAGCCCGAAGGGCTCGTAGATCGATGGCGAAACGAAAATGCCGGCCCGCGCCATCCGCTGGCGCACTTGGGCATGGCCGATCGAGCCGAGCGCGACGCAATGATCAAGACACGCCATCTGCCCGTCCGGCCCGCCGAGGGGGCCGGCGGCATGGACCGGCCATTCCGTCATGGCAGCCGCGGCATCCAGCACAGCCGCGTTCTTTCCTTCATCCCACCAGCGGGCGGCGGCCAGGACGAAAGGCTCGCGGCGCGAGCCGACCGGGCCGGGAAGAGCACTGTTGTGGACGACACTTAGCCGCGCGACCGGCCCGTAGCAGGCCTCAAGCATGTCGGCGTGGCTTCGGCTGGGTGCCACCACAATATCGGCGCGATTGAAACCGGCCCGGTTGCGGTCTTTCTGCCAGGCCCAGGCATCGGTCGGCACCTGACCGCGCACGGCATGCAGCCACGTCACGACGCAGGAATGCGAGACCACGAGGATGGGGCAGGGCAGATCGACCTCGGCCGCCTGGGCCGGAGCGTTAAGATGAACGAGGTCCGCGGCATAGGCCGTCGCAAGCTCGCGAAGCTCGCCGGGCAGGCCGTCGAGATCGCTCTCGTTGCGCGTCATCCAGTCCGGAGGGGTCTCGAGCCATGCGAGCGTCGCGAAGGATTGCGCCTCTTGTGCCTGCTCCCGAGAAGGCCGAGGCCCTAGCCCGGCCAGCACGACGCTGTCCCCTCGGGTGGTGAGCTCGCGCGCTAGGTCGAGCGAATATCGCCAGACGCCACCGACGGAGTCGGTGGTCATCAGGATGCGCCGCGGGCGATGGATCAATGATTGCAGCATGAGGACTCCAATTCGGCCAGCGCGCGCGGGCGCTGGTCCTGGATGTCGCTGAACGTCCGGAACGAAGCCAGATAGTGCTCATGCGCGCGCTCCCAGGCGAAATCGTCGGGTTCGCCCCACAGCTCGCGGTAACTTGGCGAGCTCGGATAGGGATAGAGCGGCACCGGCTCGTTGGCCCAGACGCCGTTGTCGATGAGGTGCTTGCGCCAATACTCCACCAGGGCCGGATCGTCCTCGACCACGCCGATCAGATTGGCTTGGACGAAAGGAACATGGCGGCGGGCATCGACCAGCAGCGCGGCCAATTCCTCGGTGCCCAGCCGACAGCGCTTGGCCAGCATCTCGCGGCCTTCGACGGTTAGGCTTTCCAGGCCAGCTTCGATCGAGACGCAGCCGGCCTCGCCCAACAATTCCAGCAACTCCGGTTTCCAGAGGTCGATGCGCGTCTGAACGCCGAATTGGATATCGCGGTCGACAAGGGCCTCGAGCAGCGCCTTCTGGGGCAGGAAAATCTCGTCGATGAAGTAGATATAGCCGACGCCCTGGGCCATCAGACCGTCGATCTCGGCGACGACCGCGTCGTGGTTCCTGCGGCGGTAGGCGTCGCGAAAATCGATCTTGGCGCAGAAGCTGCAATTATAGGGGCAACCCCGCGAAGCTTCCACCTCGGCACCGGCGCCCTTCTGGTCCGCGTCGAACCGATGATGGTGGTGCGAATGGGCCGCAATCCAATCGGACGGCCAATGAAGTGCCGGGTGGTCGACGAAGCGGCTGACGCTCACGCCACCGTTGCAGGCCAGCACGCCGCTCTCGAGCCGCGCCGTGTGAGGGACGGCGCTCCATTCGCCGCGCCCGGCAAGCTCCGCCACCACCTCCTCGCATTCGCCGCGCACGACGACATCGACGCCAAGCTTGCGCAGGGTAGGGGCCGGCGTCGCCGAGCCATGCGGCCCGACGGCGGCGGTGCGCCCGCCGCGCCCGGCGAGATGCTTCAGGAATTCTGCCGGCACCCGCAGCTCCGGCGGCGCGCAGCGCCAGAACAGATAGGTCGGCGCGGTGGTCACGACGGTCATGTCCGGCGCGAACGCCGCCACGCGCTCGGCAAGTTCCGCGTTGTCGAGATCCTGCAACTGTCCGTCCAGCATCAGCACGCTGTGGCCGTCGGTCTCCAAGAGCGCTTTGCAGTAGCCAAGCTCCAAGGGCAGATGCGGCTGGCGGCAGCCGAAATAGATGCTGTGTTCATACGTCCAACGTGGATTGACCAGTGCGACTTTCATGCGACGTACCTCGCCACTTCAGCGTGCGGCTGAAGACGGTGCCGCAACAGCCAGCCGGCAAGGTCGCTGATGCCTTCGCGCCACGGGACATGCGCCCGCCAGCCAAGCGCGGCCTCTATCTTGCGGGTATCGGCGATGAAGAAGGGCTGGTCGCCGGTGCGTTCGAGATCCTGCCGCACCACGATGTCGCGGCCGGTCATGATGGCGATCTCCGACAGGAGCGAGCGCAGGCTGACGGCATTCCGCGGTCCGCCGCCAAGATTGAACGCCTGTCCCTTGAGGTCTTCGATCCTGGCCAGCACTCCGCGATAGGCGGCAACCGCGTCGGACACATGCAGGATGTCGCGCACCTGCTTGCCGTCGCCATAGACGGTGATGGGCCGGCCGCTGAGCGCGCTGAGGAGGAAATGCGCGACCCAGCCCTGGTCCTCGGTGCCGAACTGGCGCGGTCCATAGATGCAGCTCATGCGCAGCACCGCCGTCGGCAGGCCATAGGACTTGGCATAATCAAGGACATACTGGTCCGCAGCGCCCTTGGAGCAGCCATAGGGCGTGCAGAAATGGAGCCCGATCGTCTCGTCGACTCCATTGGCGCGGATGGCTTCGTCGCAAGGCTCGTAACGGTCGTCCGTTTCCTGCACCGCGAGCTGGGGCAAGCTGCCGTAGACCTTGTTAGTGCTGGCGAAGATTACCGGGGCGCTCACCTGGCGCGCCGCCTCAAGCACGTTGAAGGTGCCTTTGAGATTGATGTCGAGGTCCTCCGCGGGATCGATCAGGCTCGTGGTCACGGCGGTCTGGGCGGCCAGATGGAAGATCGCTCTTGCTGGCGTCAGCACGGAGGCCAGTCTGGCTTGGTCGCGCACGTCCACGGCTTCAACCCTGAGATGGTTGCCGTGCTTTTGCGCCAGCCATTCGAGGTTCTGCTCGACGCCGGCTCGGCTGAGATTGTCGATGACCAGAACGGGCTCGCCATCCGACAACAGGCTGTCGGCGAGGTTTGAGCCTATGAAGCCGCTGCCGCCGATGACGGCCACCGGCGCTTTGCCGAGGCCGCGATGCCGCTCACTCATGACACCAGCCCCCGCTCTTCAAGTTCGCGCTTCATGTCGGCGCCGCGGTCGATGACGACGGTGTTGCGAACCCAGGCCGCGAATTCACCGAGGGAGTTCTCAAGCCGATGGCTCGGCTCGAAGCCAAGCAGCTCGCGCGCCTTGGCAATGTCGGCAAAGCAGTTGCGGATGTCGCCGGAGCGCGCCTTGCCGAGGATTTCGGGCGGCCGCTTCGGAACGCCCATCGCTTCTGCAAGCAATCGAGCGACCTCGCTGATGGTGTAGGACCGTCCGCTGCCGATATTGATCGGGTGGCCGGCTGCCTGGCGTTGCTCCAGCGCCAGCCGGAAAGCCCGTGCGACATCGCGCACATGGACGAAGTCGCGCTTTTGCTCGCCGTCCTCGAAGATCATCGGCCGCTTGCCGTTGGCGAGCCGCGAAGCGAAGTTGGCAAGCACGCCGGTGTAGGGATTTGCGAGCGCTTGACCGGCGCCGAAGACGTTGAACAGGCGCAATGCCACCGCATCCACGTCATAAGCCTGACCGAAGATCAGCACCGCGCGTTCCTGCGCATATTTGGTCAGCGCGTAGATCGAAGCGAGGTCAGGACGTTTCTCCTCGTCGGTCGGAATCGGCGACAGCGCTTCGCCGGCAGCCGACAGCGGGTCCCATTGGCCGATCCTGATGTCGCTTGGCTTGCGATGGGCATCGTCGATACGCCGCCCGTCTGGTGTCTTGTAGAGGCCTTCGCCGTAGATGCTCATCGACGATGCGACGACAATGCGTTCGACTGGTTTCTTGATCAACGCCTCGAGCAGGGTCGCGGTGCCGAGATCGTTGGTGCCGACATATCGGGCGATCTCGTACATGGATTGGCCGACGCCGACCTCGGCAGCGAGGTGGATGACGGTGTCGACATCCGCTACCGCGTCGGCGACCGTGTCTCGATCACGTACATCTCCCCGTATCAGCTCGGCGCCAGCTGGAATGCTGACGGCTTCATTGCCGTGCACTTGGTCCAAGAGTGCGTCCAGGACACGGACCTCGTAGCCATGCTCGATGAGTTCCTGGGCGACATGCCGGCCAATGAAACCGCAGCCTCCCGTAACCAGGACACGTTTCACGAGAACTCCTTGCCGAGTTAGCGTTGGGGCCGATTTAGCGTTGGGGCCGATTTAGCGTTGGGCTCCCGAACTTCGGGACAAAAGGTTTGTTCCCTGCTTCATCAAAGTTCCCTCCGTGGCGAAGCTGTCGGCGGGTCGCGCGCATGCCTGGGAACATTGCCCTTTGCGCGCTGTTAGGGCCGCTCACCGACGTGCGGCGAGAAAGGGAATGCCATGTCTGAAGCGAAGACGACCACCAATCACGACGAAATTCGCAAATGGGTTGAGGAGAGGGACGGCCATCCCGCCGTGGTTCGCACCAAGGGCGAGGGCGGCATCCTGCGCATCGACTTCGGCGAGCCGGAGGAAGCGCTCGAACCGATCGAGTGGGATGAGTTCTTCCGGATCTTCGACGAGAACGACCTTGCCTTCCTCCATCAGGACAAGGCCGGGAGCGGAGGAAAGAGCCGCTTCAACAAATTTGTCGAGCGGAGCGGGAATGGTTGACGCGGGCGGCGGCAGGTAACCAGCAACGAACGCACGCAAGCGGCCCGACCGGCGGAGGCTGCCGCGCCGCCCCGGTTGCCTCAATCCAATGGCTTGTCGGTTGGGCGCGGGGTGGTTCCGGCCTCGCGCTTGCGACCGGCATTGCGATTGGCAACCTTGCTGTCGAGCGGTGATGTCGACTGTTCCTCGGCGGCGCCGGCTGTTTTGGGAACTGCCGGTCTCGCGCCAGCGTCGCTATCCATGGCATCGCGGTCAGGACGCGGAAGGCCTTCGGCGTTCGGTGACCTGGTGGCCGGCCGAGATGTGTTTTTCAGTTGAGCCATTTGATACCTCCTTACCTGATCGCAACGACAGGGCGCCCGGGCGAGTTCCGGGCAAAGACGTGGTCACCCGTGTGGGCGCATCACGACCTTGATGCAGCCGTTCTGCTTGTCGCGAAACTTCCTGTAGAGGTCGGGTCCGGCCTCGAGCCCGGCGCGGTGGGTGATCACGAAGGACGGGTCGATGTCGCCGCTTTGGACCTTGTGCAGGAGAGGCTCGAGATAGCGTTGCGTGTGGGTTTGTCCCATGCGGAACGTCAGCCCCTTGTTCATCGCCGCGCCGAACGGGATGTGGTCGACAAGGCCGATATAGACGCCGGGCACCGAAATGGTGCCTCCCTTGCGACAACAATAGATCGCCTCGCGCAGCACATGCGGCCGGTCGGTGCCAAGATAGACACTCGCCTTGACCTTATCGAGCATGGAATCCGGGGTGGCGCTGGCATCGGCTTCGGTGCCGACACAGTCGATGCAACTGTCCGGGCCGCGACCGTTGGTCATGGCCATCAGGGCATCGTAGATATTCACGTTGCTGAAATCGAGGGTCTCGGCCTTGCCGTGGTCCCGCGCCATAGCAAGCCGCTCCGGCACCTTGTCGATGGCGATCACGCGTCCGGCGCCAAGCATCCAGGCGCTCTGGATCGCGAACTGGCCGACCGGCCCGCAGCCCCAGATGGCGACGGTGTCGCCCTCCCGGATGCCGGCGTTCTCCGCCGCCATATAGCCGGTCGGGAAGATGTCGGAGAGGAACAGGATCTGTTCGTCGTCCATGCCGTCCGGCACCTTGATCGGGCCGACATCGGCAAAAGGCACGCGCAAATACTCGGCTTGCCCGCCCCAATAGCCACCGACCAGATGCGAATAGCCGAACAGGCCCGCGGGCGACTGGCCCATGACCTTGGCGGCCTGGTCGGCGTTGGGGTTCGACCGGTCGCAGAGTGAAAACAGGCCGTTCTGGCAAAACCAGCATTCGCCGCATGAGATATTGAAGGGAACGACGACGCGATCGCCCTTCTTGAACTTGGTGTGTCCACGGCCGACCTCCACCACTTCGCCCATGGTCTCATGGCCCAGCACGTCGCCCGATTTCATCGTCGGCATATAGCCGTCCATCAGATGCAGGTCCGAACCGCAAATGGCGCAGCAGGTAACCCTGATGATGATGTCGCGGTCGTCCTCGATCGCGGGATCGGCGACCGCGTCGCACCGGATATCGCCCTTGCCGTGCCATGTCAGCGCTTTCATCGTGCCATTCCTGTCGATCGGAGGATTGAGTGCATCGAACTTGCGCCCGGCTGGAATGTTCCCCGGGCGGCGCCTCGCATTCATCCGTTGTTCGCGGAACCCGGTTCGGCGGCCTTGCGATGCTGCTCGGCCAGCGTGCCGGCCGGCGTGACATGGGCCGCGGCAGCCTGCATCTTGTTCTTCAAACCGCTAACGACCTGCTCTTTTCCGGCCATCATGGCATCATAGCCGTCCTTGGCCACATCGGCCGGATTGTCTTTCTCCTGAGTCCCGATTTCGGTGTCCATCATGTCGGCCCGCTCGAAGAAGCGGGTCTGCGTCGCGCCGGGCATCAGCACTGTCACGGTCACACCGCTGTCCTTCAACTCATGGCGCAGCGCGATGGCGAAAGAATCGATGAAGGCTTTGGTGCCGTTGTAGACCGCTTGGAAGGTGCCGGGCATGAAGCCGGCGATGGAGCCCGTGAACAGGATCCGGCCGCGGCCACGCCGGACCATCTGCCGGCCGAGCCGATGTGCCAGATAGACCGTGCCGGTGATGTTCGTGTCGATGACGCGGCGCGCCTTGGGCCAGTCCTGATCGATGAAGCCCCGGCCCAGGCCTCGTCCCGCGTTGAGGAACAGAAGGTCAATAGCGCGGTCACCAATCCTCGCGATCAGTTGATTGGCCCCTTCCTCGGTCGCGAGGTCGGCTTCTACCGCCTCGACTGCAACGTGGTGAGATTGCAGCGCCTCGGCAGCCTGCTCTATCGCCGGCTCGTCGGCCACGATCACCAGTTCGTAGCCATCTCTCGCGCATAATTTCGCCAGTTCCTTGCCGATGCCGCTGGAAGCGCCGGTCACCACGGCGAGCTTTCCGTTTTCCATTTCGTTCTCCGACCGTGCGAGTGTGGTCCGGCCGAACATGCGCAGAGTGCGATTGTTCCGTTCGAATTCTTGGGATTCGGCAACGCGCGGCAAACGAGGCTTGGCGAGACGGAACCAATTCGGGGCACGGCTGTTCCGCCGTCAATGTGGAGCGACAGCCATGGGCATCTTTTCCGATCTGGATAAGAAACTTACCGACAACCTTTATGAGCATGGCAGCCAGCTGACCGATCCCAGCGCTGATCTGCCCCGTCGGGTCAAGGAGAGGGTCGATCTCCTCATGCCGTTCATCCAGCCGGAGGCGCGTGAGGCGGTGAGGCTGCAAATCCTCGGCATCATTCACGAGCACATATTAGATGAGACCGAGATTGGGCCTGGAGAGCCAGCGGCCAAGGAATGAGAGAAGCTGGCTGGACGCGTCATCGATTTCCGGCCGCCCTAAAGCGGCAGCGCCGAACGGAGCCAGGCGCTAGCTGATATCTATGATTTTTCGCTTCTTGGGCGTCCGGCCCGGCCTGGCCGCGGGAGGAGGCGACTTTGCCGCCGGTGCCGCGGCCAAACGCTGCTCGCGTAGTCGCGCCGTCTTTGCCTGGCGCGCCAGTCGTTCCGTCTCAAGCAGTTCGCGCGCCGCATTCGAGGTGCGCTCACGCCTGTCCTTGTCGATCTTCCGCGTCGCCACGGTCGTTCCAGATCAATTCGCCGTTGGAGCCGTATCCAACTTGCCCGAAGGCCCATTGTTCCGAATGATCCCGCGACGGACGGACGTTTCGAACGAAATGTCTGCAACTCGAATATGTCGGGCCAAGCCCTTGTCGAAAGCTCCCGTTGCTTCTCCCGCCGGGAACTTCAGCGCTGCTTCCCGGTTCAGCCGGCTGAAGCCGACGCGATGCGCCGGCCTGCGACGTCGGAACCGAAGCGGTGCGTTCGCCGTTCCGGCTGCATTCCTGTCGCCAAGGAGATCGCCATGGCGCCGCGTCCCGCCTGGAGCGGTTATCTCAAACTGTCGCTGGTCACCTGTGCCGTCGAATTGACGAACGTCGTGACCCATGCCGAGAAGGTTTCCTTCCACGTGCTCAATCGCAAGACCGGCAACAGGGTCCGGCGCATCTATGTCGATGCCGAGAGCGGCAAGCCGCTGGATAAAGACGACGAGGTCAGGGGCTACGAAGTCGGCAAGGACGAATTCATCTTCATCGAAGAGGAAGACATCGAGGCGGTGCAGATCGAGTCCTCGCACACGCTCAATCTCGACGGCTTCGTCGACAAATCGTCGATCGAGCAGATCTATCTCGACGCACCCTACTACGTGACGCCCGCCGACAAGGTCTCGGAAGAGGCCTTTGCGGTGATCCGCGACGCGCTGGCAGAAAAGAAGATGGCCGGGCTCGCTCGCATCGTGCTCTATCAGAGGGAACGCCCGGTGGTGGTCGAGTCGCGCGGCAAGGGCATGATGCTGACCACCCTGCGTTATGGCGACACCGTGCGCGAGCCCGCCGGCGTCTTCGCCGAGATCAAGTCGGGAAAGCCCGACAGCGAGATGATCGGGTTGGCCGAGCACATCATCGATAAGCAGAAGGGCAAGTTCGATCCCACCGAGTTCCGAGATCGATATCAGGAGGCACTGCTGGAACTGGTTCGCGCCAAAAAGGCCGGCAGGAAGGCGCCGAAAGCCAAGGCGGAACCCAAGCCGTCCAATGTGGTCAATTTGTTCGATGCGCTGAAAAAGAGCCTCGGCGCGGAGGCCGGGGCAAAACCCAAATCCCCGAAGTCCAGGGGAGCGCCGAAACGAAAAAAGACGAAGAATTCTGCACGGGGGCGCAAGTCGGCATAGCAGTTGTCTGTGCGGTGAGCGACATCAAGCTGGCTTGCAGGCCGAGGCAAACAAGGCTGGAGGCTTGGCGCCTTCGCCGAGGAGGAATTCGGGTAACGCTCAGCGCGGGCTAAAACACCGTCCGTGGCAGAAGAGCACGAGCTCGAGGATTTCGCGCGCCGGGGCGCACCGGGCACGATCCAAAAATCTATCCGTTGCGTTCCTCGCTTTCACGCAACAGCCGCACGATCGCATCGACTGGGGATGGATTGGCCGCTGGCTGGATTTTCCGTCGCCAAAGATGGCGAAGAAGCTTTTTCAACATGCGCATGCACATACTCCCTAGCTATCAGACCTTGCATCGGGCGTTCCGGGTTGGAGCGCCACTTCCTCGGCGAGCCGGCATCCATCAACCCAGCCGGGCGGCAAGCAGGAAAGCGGCGCCCGCCAGAACCACGAGCGCCGCAATCACCAGCACCGGCCCGTTCCTGCTCGGCTGAAGGCCGGGCGCGTTCTCGGGGCGCTGCATGGCGTTGGCGAAGCTCGCCTGATTGGTGAATTTCGGTTCATCTGATGCGACGCGATGGGCGGAACTCGTCGACCCTCCCGCCTCTGCATCGGTTTCCTGCGGGGCGGCAGAAGGGTCGAATCCGGGCGTCTTGTCCCGGGTAAGGCCCATCTGCATTTCGCCTCGACCCTCGGCGGGCGTTCGCTTGCTCGGTGAGGTCATCGGACAGCTCCTTCGCTACCAAACATCTGTCCGGCGTCGGTGTTCCCACGGGATCTTGAACGCGAAGTAGAAACGCTGCTGTGCGGGAACTCGTTTCCGGGAAGGGGGAACTATCAATCGCTGAGCGCGGCCGGAACATTTCCTGTTGGGCAGCTTTTACCTTCGTTATCTAAGATGACGAGGCACCGATGCAGGTTCTCGAGACCCACATACTTTCCAGGTCGGAAGGCGTGGTGACAGTCGAATTTCTCGGTGAGGGCGGCGAAAAGATTGCCGTCACAATGGCTGGATCCGATCCACGGCCCACGTACGGCGACCGCTCTTATCGATCGCGCCAAAGAGATGATGGTGCCGTGCGCGGTTTTCGAGACCGTGGAAAACCGGTCCGAGCAGCAGAGCAGCCGCGACTTCAGCGAGCCCGCCAAGCCGGACAGCCCCTTCACATTCGAATATCGCGACAATGATGGCGTGCGGCAGCTCAAGGGCGTGGAATTCCCGAACCTGGAGGCCGTGCACGACGAGGCGCTGCGTTCGGCGATTGATTTGCTTGACGACACGGCCGCCGAAGGTGGGCAGCAGGGCTGGGCCGTCCGGGTTCGCGACGCCAACGGAAAGATCGTGCTGTCAATCGACTTCGACGAGGCGAAACGGAAGAAGGCGGCAGCGGAATGAGGACCGCGGGGGCCTGAGAAAGGACCATGCTCCCGTTCCTATCACTGGATATGAGATATTCGACAATGCGCCTGCATCTTAGTCCAGCCTGGGCTCGCAACTGAAACGCCGTGCAGTCCTGCACTGCGGAACCTCATTCCAAATGAATTCCGTGTTCATCCGGAACTTTGGGGACGACTGTCAGTTCGATGATTTGCAGGCGCCGCTTTTTTGGCGCCTGCCGGAGATCGGTGGGAAACACTGATCGGCCCGCACCTCAGACGCGGGCCTGCCGACCCCGCCAGGACAAGCCGGTCAGCCAAGTATGGACGGGAGCCTATCATGAAACACCAAACGCTCGACCAACTGCACGCAGTCGCTGATATCAATCCGCTGGTGCCGCTCACGACAAGGACTGAAAAGATAGAGAGGTGGGCAGAACTGCTCGAGCGGAATCCGTTGCGCTGTCTCGCCGCGCTCACCGGCACCGAGTATCTCTATCCAGGCATGCGGGAAGAGGCGCGGGCGGCTGGATCCCCGCTGACGGTTGCGTTCGAAGACCCGCTGCTGAGGGCCTCGGGCCTGCAGTCCGATACCTATGGGGAAGCCAAACGCTTCTTTGAACTCTCCGATTGGCAGTTGCATGAAGTCGTCTGCAGCTGCCACACCGGCGCAACCATGCAGGCCAGTTGGGCTGCTGGACGCGTCCGGAGAATTGTCACAGGCAATCGCATTTTTGCCTGGCTGAGAAGCCGCTTCATACACTGACTGCGTCTCAACCTGCTCGCTATCGCGGCTGTTGCGACAGCCGCCGGCTTTGCTCGGACGTTGATCGATCCGCGGAGCGATAGGTCCATGCAGGGCGCGCGAGACCGCAATGCGGCGAAGACGGCGATGCGGTGAGAACGGCAAGTCGCCGATCGAAAGGCCCTGCTTCAGCCGTTCTGGTCGATCGCGTGGGGCGCTGGCTGCTGGCTCCCGCCGCTCGGGCGCTCGGGCTCTCGGCCGATCCAGGCCCAAACGGTTATCAACAAAATCACCACGATCGCGATCACTGCAACGATCCGGGGCATCAGAAATCCTTTCGTCCGCTGCTAGCCGCCCGGCTTTTTCGTGTTTGGAGCCGAAGCCGCGCCGACTGTCGGATCGGGCGCAACCGGACCGCGCTTGGCCTCCGAACCTCTTGCCTAATTGGGCGATGGCGTGTTTGTTCCATCGGACTGATGGAGCCGATTGCCCGCGTCCCTTATCGGCCAGGTCGGGGAACGCTCTTCCGACGATCTTGTTATCCTCCAGATCAACCCGGAGAGAGTCATGGGCAAGGAAGAGAACCGCCGCGAGACCGGCGCCAGGAAGTACCCGGCCAATACCGATCCGGATCCCTCAGACCGGTTTTCGCAGGCCGCGGCCGGCAACGAAAAGCCTCACGATCGCTTTGGGCTCACCCGCAGACAGGGCGAGGTGGAAGACAAGACACATCAGTCGGAAGGGCAAAACCCTCCGGGACGGGCGACGCCTGGTCCTGCGACGCAAAAAACTTCCGGAGCCGGCCCATCGGTCGCCGAGCATTCCAAGGATGCGAAAGCACCCAGAGGCGGCCGCCGGTCTGGTGCCTACGTGAAAGAATAGTAGTCTTCGCTCGCCGCACCACGCGCCGAAGGTTCCGCATCAGCGCGATGTCGAATGCATTCGTCATGCCTACACGCCGAAGGGGTAGGTGTCCGGGACCCCGCGCGTCGCATGCTCCGGCCCGAGCGGCGTCACGGCGGTGGTTTCATCGAACCAGACGAAGGCATCGAATTGCCGCGCAAGCGAGGCGTCGGCATAGTGGCTGTGCAGTTCCGTTTCCGGCCGATAGATCACGCCGATGAACCGTTCGAGCCGACGTTCGGTCAGCCGATCATGAAGGGCTGGATCGGCTCCAAGGTCGAGCAGGAAACGAGCGGTGCCGGCGTCGTGGCAAAGCCGCTCATAGCTGTCCTCGCGCGAAGGCCGCACGGACATGATTTCCATTTCGCCGTCCCAATGCTTGGCGGCAGCGACCGTGCCGGCATGCGTGCCGAAGCCGATGACGGCTACGTCGTCGCCGAACCGCTGGCGACAGAGCTGACCGATGTTCACTTCGTCCCTGACGATTCCCATCTCCGTGAAGCGGGCGTCGCCGATATGGGAGTTGTGCGCCCAGACCACGGCCTTGGCATCGGGAGAACGCGCTTCGATAACATGTTGCAGCGTGTCGAACATGTGCGTGTCGCGCAGGTTCCAGGATTGCGCGCCGCCATAGTACATCACGCGATAGTAGTGCTCGGCGGAGGCAATGAGCCGGGCGTTCTGCGCGGCGTCGAACAATTCGTCGCCGTCCTGGCCGGCGTGATCGAGCTGACGCGACAGCATGTCCCGGCACTGCCGCAGCACCGCCTCCTCGCATTCCCGGTAGCCTCGGGTTAGCGCCGCCCGGCCATAGGTGGCGGGTTCGTGCTGCCACGGCGTCAGGCAGCCGTAGCGTTCGCGGGCAATGCTTGCCGCCTCCGGATCGATGCGGTCGAGATATTCCAAAACCGCCGCGATCGAGCCTCTCATATTGTAGATATCGAGGCCGTAGAACCCTGCCTGGCTTGCCGGTGTTTCGATCTGCTCGTTGTGCGCACGCAGCCACTCCACGAATGCCGCGAATTCGGCGTTGCGCCACATCCAGGTGGGAAACCGCTGGAAAGGCATGTCGGCGCGCGGCGAAGGTGGGCGGTGGCGCACATAGCGGTCGATCGCCGCGGCGTCGGGCCAGTCGGCTTCAGCGGCGACGATCGTGAAGCCATGTTTCTCGATCAGTCTTCTGGTGATCCAAGCCCGCGCCCGATAGAATTCGGATGTACCGTGGCTCGCTTCCCCGAGAAGCACGATCCGCCGGTCGGCAAAGCGATCGAAGGCCTCCACAAAGGCGGGATCATCGAACTCCGGAAGCGGTTCGGCCGCTGCGGCAATCATCTGCGGAAGACTGCGCGCTGGCAAGAGCGGGGAGACACGGCTGGATCGGATGCGGTTGTCCTCCTGCCAGCCTTCTTCGCCGATCAAAGGGACAAAGCGCACGGCACCGAAATCTTCCTCGCTGTAGGTGGAAGCGCCCCTGCGGGTGACTTTGAGGAGGCGCTGCTCGTCAGGGTCATCTCCGACCGGAATGACCAACTTGCCGCCGACATCCAACTGCTGCTGCAGCGCGAGCGGCGCGCCGGGCCCGCTCGCCGCGACGACAATGGCATCGAACGGTGCCGCTTCGGGCCAGCCCTTGGTGCCGTCGCCGGTGCGGACATCGATGTTGCGATAGCCAAGCGTCTCGAAGCGCCGTCTCGCGGTTTCCGCCAGGCCGGCGTGCCGTTCCATCGTGTAGACATGATCGACGATGCGGCTCATCACGGCGGCGGCGTAGCCAGATCCCGTGCCGACCTCGAGGACGTGATCGCCGGGCCCGATCTCAGCCATTTCCAGCATGAACGCGACGATATAGGGCTGCGATATCGTTTGACCCTCGGCAATCGGCAGCGGTCCATCCTCGTAGGCAAATTCTTCGAAGCCAGGGTCCACGAAAGTCTCGCGTGGGACCTCGCGCATCGCTGCCAGGATCTCACGATCATGAATGCCGCGGCGGCGGAGATGAACATCGACCATTCGGCGACGTTCGCGGGACAGGTCGAGCATGTGCATCCTCAACAGGAAGTTGGAATCGCAAGCGGCTGCGGCAACGTCATCCCTCGGCTTCCATCATCGTCCTGGCCGGCTCCCGCGCGACGTTCTCCTCGATCCGCTCCCGCCCCGGAGCCTCCGGCAGCGCCTTGGGGAAATGGCGGGCCCAACATGACCTCGACATCCCCAGGCAACCGGAGTGTCGACGAAAATTTCGGCTGCATTGGCATGGCAAGGCTCCAATGAATGCATTCCGAACCAGTAGGGCGGCAGTTGGTTCCCTTGGCCACGCAGCCAGGCCACCGCCTCGCAAGGAGCGATTTCGCGGGAACGAGCGAGCCGGACGCGGATTGAATCCTCATTCGCTGACGCAAAGCGCCAGGATCGGCGATTAGCCGGAAGGGTTGATCATGAGCGAGCCACTGAAAACCACAAGTCACGAGGTGATCCGGGCTTGGATTGA
Source organism: Mesorhizobium sp. M1A.F.Ca.IN.022.06.1.1 (assembly GCF_003952605.1). Taxonomy (NCBI): domain Bacteria; kingdom Pseudomonadati; phylum Pseudomonadota; class Alphaproteobacteria; order Hyphomicrobiales; family Phyllobacteriaceae; genus Mesorhizobium; species Mesorhizobium sp. M1A.F.Ca.IN.022.06.1.1. The sequence continues at coordinate 5,140,691 of NZ_CP034455.1, forward strand.
AGCCCGCGAAGGCAGACCTGCAGTCGCGCGGAGTGCGGGCAAGGGAGCGGTGCTGCGCGTCGACTTCGGCGAGCAGGAAGAGGATCTGCAGCCCGTCGAATGGGAAGAGTTCTTCGCCATATTGGATGAGAACGAACTTGCTTTCGTGCACCAAGACCTGACGGCGGAAGGTTTGCCCAGCCGTTTCAACAAATTCGTCGAGCGCGGATGAGAGAAGCGCCATGCGATCGGGCGGAAAGCAACTCGCTCACCTGATGCTCGCTGCTTACGCCTGCCGCTATTGATTGCCCGGCATTTTGTTGCTGCCTTGCGGATCCTTTTTTATGCCGGCGGCCGGAGACGTGTCCTGGGGTGCGTTTCCGCCCTGGTTCTGCTCAGGTGTCCGCTTCAACGGTGCCGTCGGCCAGCTACTCTGGACATAGGCGAAGGCCCAGTAACATGCCAACAGCACAACTACCGTCAGCATCAGCGGCAACAGCACTCGTCTCACGCTGACTCCTATTTGCTCTGCTGACGGTAATCGCCGGCCCGCGGATCGAATCCGGTCCAACCGCCAGCTTCGTAGTCGTTCCGCCGTTCGCCGATGTCCACCGACCTGGAATCGTGGAGGATCGCTTGTGCTTGCGGTGCGAGGTCATCTTCGACGCGAGCGGTAACGAGAGTGCCGCCCCGGCGAATGCCTTCGGCATAGACATGGGCGTCGCCCTCCGACACGCCGCCGTCGGTCAGACTGCCGATGATGCCGCCGGCCGCTCCACCAACAACTGCGCCCGCGGCCGCGCCCGCGGCTGTCGCCGCCAGCCAGCCAGCCGCCACGACCGGACCGACGCCAGGTATTGCTATCGCGCCGAGGCCCGTAGCCAAGCCGCCGGCGCCGCCCACGACCGCCCCGATCCCGGCTCCACTGGCTGCATCTTCGGCAGCCGCGGAAGAATGCCGGCCGTCGGCATTGTTGGCGAGGATGCTGAGATCGCTCGGCGGTACGCCCATGGACTCCAGCTCGCCCACGGCATCGGCGGCATCGTCATAATCGTCGAACAGTGCGGTGATCGTCTGCATTTTGATGTCTCCTGTCGATTACTATCGGCCGGCAAAGGTTTGCGCGTTATCGGCTGCGACCGCCGGAAAAAACGAGGAGGTCGCAGCGACGGCTAATGGCGCGAGAAGTGTCCGCATGTTCATGGCTTCCAGCTCCTGTGCTCGATGGGCCGGAGCCGAACAAGCGACTCAGGGCTTTGTTCCAGTCCGAGCCTGTCGATTTTCAGATGGCGTCTGCCGGAACTGTGATCCGAAGGCCGCGTTCCACGACAAGCCCACCTCAGAGGTTCTTGCTCGCCGCAGTCGCTTGGACGGAACGACCTTTCCTGCTGCGGTTTGGTCAAGAGGCCGCTCTCGGCAAAGAGACATCGCGCATACGGCGGGCCCAAACGAACTGGCGGCTACCGTCTGCGATTTCCTTCGGCCGTTTGGCTCAGGGTGCCGCAACGGCCGGACATGGTCGCCAAGGCGATCCCGCCGGGCGCGTAAGCGGCTGACCACGCAGGCCGCCTACTCCCTTGGACAGGAACATTTGCAGCCCTTATCGGTTAGCTCAAGACCAGCGATAGGTTGCTGGAGAAACCACCTTCGACAGGAAGGGAAACGCCATGTTCGGCTCCGATTTATGGCTGTTCGTTGTTGCCGGCGGTCCGCTGATCCTTCTCATTGCGATCATCTACGTGCTTTTCACCCGCCGTCACAGAGGTCCAGTCGAACGGCGCGAGAGCGACCGCGCGACCGAGCGCTTGTACCGCGAGCAAAAGGACTAGCGCACCAGCCAAGCTGTCGCGCCCAAGTCGTTGTTTTCACGCGATTTCGGCAATGCTCCGCGCGCGGCGCGGCTTGCCTGCTCTCCGGACGGTGTTGCCGGGCCCATTTCGCAAGCTCCGACAGCGGAACAAGCGGGCCCCGCGGCTGTTATCGAAAGGTCCGAAATCGGAGCAGCAGTTGATGACCAACGACGAGTTGCCGGGTCTGCCAGCATCGCTCCCCGTGATCGACGCGAAAGCCGAGCCAACGCTGAGAAGCGCCGCGGCGGAGGCGTTCTACACCCATGCGATCCGCGAGCTCGCCGCTACCGACATTCCTTTCCTGGTCGCCGGGACCTACGCGGTGAGCGCCTATACGGGCGTGGTTCGGCAAACCAAGGATCTGGATATCTTCTGCAAGGCCGGAGATTGCGCGCGCATACTCGAGCACTTCAAGAACATCGGCTATGCGGTCGAGATCCGGGACGACCGCTGGCTCGGGAAGGTCTTCGAGGGCAAGCATTTCTTCGATGTTATCTTCGCCTCGGCCAACGGCACAATGCAGGTCAAAGATCAGTGGCTGGAGCATGCCCGCCAAGTCGAGCTGCTGGGCAGCCGGGTCCGGATCATCGGCCCAACGGAGCTCATCTGGTCGAAATGCTTCATCCAGGACAGAGGACGCCACGACGGCGCCGACATCGCCCACACCATCCTCAAGGCGCACGACCAGATCGACTGGCAAAGGCTGCTCGCCTATCTCGATGTCCATTGGGAAGTGCTGCTGATGCAGGTCCTCAACTTCCGGTGGATCTATCCCAGCGAGCGGGACCGCATCCCAGACTGGCTGCTCGACGAACTGCTGGGCCGGCTTGCGCGGCAACGGCAGCTGCCGTCGCCCAAAATGAAGATCTGCCGCGGCCGCCTGCTGTCGCAGGTCGACTATGAGATCGACGTCAAGGAATGGGGGTTTGCCGGCGTCGGCGGCGTTGGAGAGATGCGCGATGCCTGAACCAGCCACATCAGCGAAATCAAACGGCAACGGTGTCATCAAGGTCGCCGCCATGGGCGACCTGCATGTTCAGGAAGATGCCCAGACCTCGTACCGCGACCTGTTCGGCGAGATATCGCGCGAGGCCGACGTCCTGGTCCTTACAGGCGATCTCACCAATCTCGGAAAACCGCGTGAGGCGGAACTTCTGGCCGAGGATCTGCGCGCATGCTCGATTCCCGTGGTCGCGGTTCTCGGCAACCATGACTACGAATCCGGTTGCGTCGAGCAGATCGCTGCAACGCTCCGCCAGGCGGGGGTCCATCTCCTCGATGGCCAGGCGATCGAACTGAACGATGTCGGCTTCGTCGGCGTGAAGGGTTTTGTCGGCGGCTTCGGTCGAAGGATGCTGGGCTCCTTCGGTGAGCCGGCCATCAAGGCGATGGTGGCCGAAAGCGTCAATGAGGCAATGCGGCTCGAGAATGCTATGCGGCAGGTGCGCGCCAAGCGCACGCTCGTGGTGCTCCACTATGCGCCGGTCCCGGAGACCGTGGCGGGAGAGCCTCCGGAAATCTTTCCGTTCCTCGGCTCCTCGCGGCTGGCCGAAACCATCGATCGCTTCAAGGTAAGCGCCGTGGTGCATGGCCATGCCCATCGCGGCTCGTATGAAGGCCGGACCCCTGGTGGGGCCAGCGTCTACAACGTCGCCATGCATATCGCGAAGCCGACCGGCCGTCCTTACGCGCTGCTCGAAATCTGAGGCGCAGCGCTGCCTGCCGCTTCGGAACCATGCCGGCAGCGATGAGTTGTGCAGGAGACCAACGGAACCAACTTCGATGCCTGACCCCAGACAACCGGATCCCAATCGCGACACGCCGATGCCGGCGCCCAGCTGGAAACCGGAGCCGGTCAGGAAGCCGGAGCGGCACGGGCTGCCGGACGAGGCGCCGCGCCCAAATCCCGATGAAACCGACGATCCGCCGGCGCCTGCCGGGCGCATCCGGACGGAGTAAGCTCGATGGCTGCGCCTCGCGCGATCTGGAAAGGCTTCATGAAGGTCGGATCGGTTTCATGCGGCGTCAAGATCGTCGGCGCCACCAGCGAAGCGTCGAAAATCCATTTCAGGATATTGAACCGGAGGGACGGCCTGCCGGTGAAAAGCGCCTATGTGGATGAGGAGACCGGCGAACCGGTGGACGCCGAGGACCAAGTCAAGGGCTTCGAGACCGATAAGGAGGATTTCATCCAGATCGAGCCCGAGGAGATCAAGGCGCTGAAACTCACCTCCGAGCACACGCTGGAAATCGGCGAGTTCGTGCCGGTCGCAGACATCGACACGCGCTATCTCGAGAAGCCCTATTACCTCATTCCGGCGGAGGATGCTTCCGCAGAGGCGTTCAACGTCCTTCGGGAGGCCATGAAGAACAAACGGGTGGCGGCGCGATCCTGTGTCGTCCTCTACCAGCGCGGACGCGAGGTTCTCATCCAGCCCTTCGGCCAGGGAATGCTTCTCACCGAGCTGCGGGACCGCAATGAGATGGTTTCGGAGGCGACGGTGTTCGAAGGGCTGAAGAAGCAGGACTACGAGGCGGACCTGCTCGAGATCGCCGGCCTGCTGATCGACAAGAAGGCGACGAAGTTCGATCCTTCGAAATTCGAGGATACATACGAGAACGCGCTGATCGCCATGATCGAGGCCAAGCGCAAAGGCAAGAAGCTGCCCAAGGCGGCGCCGAAACCGCGTGAGAACGTCATCAATCTGGCCGACGTTCTACGCAAGAGCCTTGCCAAGGAGGGCATCGCCGCGAAAGGCGCGAAGCAAGGCAAACGCAAGTCAGCTTGACGCCAAGAAAGGCCGCTCAGACCTCGTCGAACCGGCTTCCTTCCTTGGAGGGATCGCGCGCGAGGACCCGCTCCTCCTCGTCGTCCGGGAGTGCCTCGTCACTTTCCTGATAGGGATTGTCGTCGTCTTCTTCGGGGAGCGTTCCCTCCGCTTCTTCATCGTCCTGCGGGTCGCCGTTGACGGCGACGCTGTCGGGCAGGATCCGGCCGCCCTCAAGCGCGTCCCAGTCCTGCTGCTCGACTGCCGGAGCCTCGGTTTCGTCCTGATTTGCGGTGCGTTGCTTTTTACGCGGGTCCATCTCGTTCTCCAATGCTGCAAGCCTATCCGGCTCGCGGTTCGCTCAGTTGGAAAACCGCTCAGGCGATTGGTGGTTCCGCCCGTTGCAGCAAGTGGCGGCCGTTGTGGCGTCGCCTCTCCCTGGTAGGTGCCCTACGCGATCTGTTCTAACGTGCATTGGCGCGGCGCCTTGTCGGGCCGCCAGCGCACCAGCCTTGTTCCATGCCGGAATCGGTCGCCGGTGACATGGTCGAAGCGGACCTCCACGACCAATTCGGGCCGCACCGGCTCCCATTCTCCGCTGCGCTCGGTGCTCCAGCGGCTCGGGCCGCCGGGTGCCTTGCCGGTGAAGCCGAGCCCGCCGCGCAACGCTTCAAGCCTCTTGGTCAGCGCCGCTCGCTCGTCACTGGCGATGGTCGAGGTGAAGCCGACATGGTCGAGCTGGCCACGGTCGTTGTAGAGGCCAAGCAGCAGCGAGCCGATCTGGCGCTTGCCGCTCAGGTAGCGAAAGCCACCGACCACGCAGTCTGCTGTGCGCAGCCGCTTGACCTTGATCATGGTTCGCTCGCCCGGGCGATAGGGTTCGGCCAGTGCCTTGGCGACCACGCCATCGGTGGCACCTCGGCCGGCGCCGCGCAACCATCGTCTGGCGGTCGCGAGGCTCGTTGTGGCCGGCGAGAGCTTCAGCCCGGCGTTCTCTGCCCTGGCAACGAAGTCCTCGATCGCCCGGCGCCGATCGGGCAAGGGCAAATCGAGCAACATCTCGCCTCCCGGGGCAGCCAGTGCATCGAACAGGATCAACCGCGCCGGTGATTCCGCGCTCAGCTTGCGGATACGGCTCTTGGCCGGATGAAGGCGCATCTGCAGCGCGTCGAAGGAGACGCGCCCGTCGATCTCGATCACGATCTCGCCGTCCACGACGAATTGCCTTGCGGCGAGGTCGCGCAGCATCGTGGTCAGTTCGGGAAAGTAGCGGCCGAGCGGCTTGCCGGATTTGGCGCGAAGCTCGACGGCGTCGCGGCCTTTGAAGGCCAGGCAGCGAAACCCGTCCCATTTGGGTTCGTACTGCCAGGGACCTTCAGGCAAGGCGTCCGCGGTCCGCGCCTCCATCGGCGGCGTATCCAAAGACAGCGGAAACTCGGGACTCGAGATCGCCGGTTGGGACGTAATCCTGGAGGTCTCCATCTCGGTAGAACGTTCGACCACACCTGTAGTTTCCGGTCGACGGGAACGAGTTGCACGGCGAGGCGTTGCCTCACCAAAGTTCAGAAACGAAATGTCGAGCTTTGACCGCGTCGGGCACTTCTTCACCAGAGCGAACATGAACTTCCGATAGGAAATCCGATGTCGGCTTCCGGCTTGAGCTATGGTCCTCTGGGCGAGCGCTGCGCGCATCTATGCGTCGACATGCAGAAATTGTTCGCGGAACCTTCGGAATGGGCCACGCCGTGGATCACCCGCGTCCTTCCGAGGATCGTCAGCCTGGTCGAATGGAAAGCCGAGCAGACCCTTTTCACGCGCTTCGTGCCGGCTGAAAAGCCTGGCCTGGGTGCCGGCACCTGGAGGCGCTACTATGAGCGCTGGGCGTCGATGACGATCGAAAATGTCGGGCGAGAAATGGTCGGGTTGCTGCCGCCGCTGTCATCCTTCTGTCCGCCGGCGCAGGTGATCGACAAGCATGTTTATTCGCCCTGGCCGGAGGGCAGACTGCAGAGGGCACTTGCCGCGCGCAGCATCGACACCCTGGTGGTCACGGGAGGCGAAACCGATGTTTGCGTGCTTGCAACCGTCCTGGGGGCGATCGACATCGGATATCGCGTGGTGCTGGTCACGGATGCGCTTTGCAGTTCATCGGACGCGACGCACGATGCCCTGATGACCGTCTACCATCAGCGCTTCGCGCAACAGGTCGAGACCGTCGAGATGGAGACGGTCCTTTCGGCCTGGACCTGAACGTTATGGGACGATCCGCACCGGCTACAGCCGAAAGCGACCGATCAACTGCTGTTTGACGGGAACCGCAATGTTTCTCCGAAATTGCGCAGGCAGGGAGTGTGTAGATGCCTAAACCAGCGAAACGGGAAAAAGCTCGCAAGCCAAATCCGTCTGACCCCAACCCAAAGCAAAAGCCGCCGTGGGACACGCGCGAAAACCCGACACGGAATCCGGACGGTCCCGGCGAATTGCCGGACACCACCACGCGTGAAGGAGTCGAGACAGTCAGGCCTAACCTGAAACGCTAGTACCGGTAGGCGTACGTATTTCCGAGGCGCGACGCTTTGATGTTGTGGAGATAGGCCGCGCGAAGATTGACTTGTCGGCCCGACAAGACTGCGATTGCCGGCCAAAAAAGGAACCCCGGCTGCAGTGGTTGGGTGGGGGCACGGCAGCCGAGGTCAATGTTTTTCTCAGAACTGTGGCGCCGTTTGCTTCAAACCGCAAATCTCGCTCTAAGGTCGAGATATGCTCGCGCGCAGCTTTGAGGAGCAGAGTTCCTGTGATGGCAACTTAAGGTTGTCATCCTTTCGGTCATATTAGCCACCTAAGATATAATTACCAAATTGTTAACCAGGATTAATGCGCCTTTTCCACAGCATCGTAGTATGCATTTGAGGCTGGATTACCTCAATGGAGCGGGGATCCCATACGTCCGTGGGTTGGGCCGGCGTATGCACTACTCCTTGAATCTATTCCTCACTTCGCAGCAAGTCGCCCGACACACGGTAAACAGCGTATCAGTTCATGCCGCTGAACAGGCCCTGCGTGGGAGTCAAGATAAAAAGGGGAGCGAGCGAAGTCGGCGGCGGAGAGGAGTAAATAAGGCGATGGGACATCTTCAAATTTCCGAGTCTTGGAAAGACGCGACGGGGTCGTTGCAGAACGGGCATCTGACGGACGTGAACGGGCTCGGCACGTCTGATCTCGAAGAAGGACACCCGACCGAAGGTCTGGTGGTAATTGTGGACAAGCGGGCACTCGAGCGCGAATGTCTTGCTCGAGGCCTTATCGAACATAATCCGGCTTTGCGCGTCAGCGCCGTAGGATCTCTTGATGAGATTCAGCACGTCGCCGGCGGGGCGGAGGCTTCCGCGATCCTCGTTATTCTCGGCGCCCGAAAGGTGACCGACCAGAGCGTTCGGGCGGAACTTGTGCACCTCATCTCCGAGGTCGGCGCCGTACCGGTAATCGTCGTGGTGGATTCCGACGAGCCGGGGGAGATCCTTGCGGCTCTCGAATGCGGCGCCCGCGGCTACATTCCCACGAGCGTCAAGGTGAAGGTCGCTGCCGAGGCCATCGGTCTCGCCCGCGCCGGAGGAATCTTCGTGCCCGCCAGCTGCGTGCTGGCGCTTCGCGAGATCATCCATTCGACGGCAAACGGCGCCCGTCCGCTCGCCGGAATGTTCACCTCGCGCGAGGCCGCGGTCGTGGAAGCGCTCAGGAAAGGCAAGGCCAACAAGATCATTGCCTACGAGCTCAACCTCTGCGAGAGCACGGTCAAGGTCCATATCCGCAACATCATGAAAAAACTGAAAGCCACGAACCGCACTGAGGTGGCCTACAAGCTTAGACAGATGATGCTTTGAAGGCTGCCCAGGCCTGGTGCCTGGCAATAGAACGACGCACGCCGATCCTCGACGTGGAGGCGGACCTATTTCAGGTCCGCCTCCCTTCGAGATTCAAGAATAGGACGGTGCCTGCAGGTCTTGAAACGGATGCGCTCAGGCCGATGCTCAGGCATGTTCCCGGTCGAGCATCTCGAATCCTGCCTTCACGAGAAATCCAACACTGTCGCGGCCCAACTCCGCACCGCGATATGCTGCTTCGGCAGCCTTCAGGCCTCCCGTCAGTCTGCGGATCACCGGAGCCGCTCCGAGTATCTCGAGCGGCAGGCCCAGCTCGCCGCGGTTGGGGCGCTTCGGCGGCCATACCCTGAGGCCGAAATAGCTGGCGGCCGAGCGGTCGATCCCGCCGCTGAACTGCACCAGCAGCGCCTGGCGCGTTCTCCTGGCGATGCGGCCCAGACTGTTGATGTCCATTGGGGGTTTGGCGGAGGGCCGCATAGCGACGATGATCACCTCCCATGCATCATCGGTCAGCAGAACCGGATGCGAAAAAACACCAACTCTTGCTCCACGTTCGGCGAGCATACGTTCGAGGAATGGTGCGCAGGGCGTGTCGCAGACGACGGCGAATCTCGAGGCACGCTGATCGACACCGGCATCCTCGAGTAGGACCCGGCATAAGCGCGCGAATTCCGGCATCAGGTCTATGGCCGGGTGACCGAGATTTGGAGCAGCAACCTTGATGCCGGCCTCGTCACAGGCATCGAAGTCCAACACGCCTTGCCGAAGCTCCCAAGGCTCCGCCATGAGCGCAACGACCGCGTGAGAGGGCAAGAGCTCGATGAGCGATCTCGAAATCGGTCCGACCTGGGGACAATTGGTGATGAGGTCGACCTCCTGCCATTTGCGGCTTTCGATGCGGTTCGTCACTTCCACGCGTTCGGCGACCTTGGCGTACTCGGCAAATGCCAACGTCGCGTCCGCGGCCGCCGCCAGGCTCGGATGTCTGGAGGATACGCGGGTGAGTGCAACGACACGGTCGGCATTGGCTAGCGCCGCGGCTGTCGCAGTCACCGCCTGATAGCCCGTCGCCGCGCCAGCCACGACAGTGAGGCCGGAGAGATCAAGATCGAGCAAAGCTATCTGCTTGCGGACGACGGCAAGTGCTTCCGCATGGTCGACCTCCAGAAACTGACGAGCGCCCGGCCTTGCGGGGAAGTCACCGGACGAAGGCTTCGGAATGGGCGTCACGTTGCGTGCTCCACTGACAGGCTGGCAGGCATTCTTTCGACGCGGAAGATCTGTCTCGTCGAATCTCGTCGCATGCGCGCGCATGCTTTTCAGGCATTGCCAGACGGCTGCCGGCTCGCCCATCCGGCACCAGTGGCTCCAGACATTCTCTCGGCATCCTTACCATCAGAGCTAGGGCCTGAATTCAGTCGGCGGTCTGGATCGCCCCTAGCCGGACCAGTTGATTTCGTCGATCACGAATACAGTCGAAGGTGCCCACACTGCTACTGCAGAAAATGGGTGCCAGTGTTACGCCGTTTGATCAGAAGGCTTATCGACACCGCGCAGGCAATACGCGTTCAGGCTAAGAGGCTAACCGGCGCCAGATAGGGCGCTACCTCCTTTTCGGTTCTTGCCGGGAATGATCCGCCGCGTGAAGTTGAGCGCTAAAATCAGCCGTTTTCCTTGGCGAAGCTCATGACAATCAGCGCATTCGACACGAACCCCCGCAGACCCGGAATAGGCGTCGGCCAAAACCATCGTCCGCTTGGGGGCGGCGCAAGAGGATCATGGACGTCACCATCGCATCGATCGCGCTTGTGCTGGCCGCTCCGATCATGCTTGTGGTTGCCCTCTTAATATTGGCGACCGACGGCGGACCGGCGATATTCTCTCACACTCGGGTCGGCTTCAACGGCAGGCGTTTCGCCTGCTACAAATTCAGGACCATGGTTGCCAACTCCCAGCAGGTTCTGGCCGACTATCTTGCGAGCAATCCCGAAGCCGCCAAGGAGTGGGAGCAGAATTTGAAATTCAAGAACGATCCGCGCGTCACCTTCCTGGGGCACATTCTCAGAAAGTCGAGCCTTGATGAGTTGCCTCAGCTCATCAACGTGCTGCGCGGCGACATGAGTTGCGTCGGCCCTCGGCCGGTCGTCCCCGACGAGCTGCAACGTTACGGCGCCTGCGCTATCGATTATCTTCGAACCCGGCCCGGGCTGACTGGCGCGTGGCAAGTGACGGGCAGAGACGCAATAGACTATCCCAGCCGTGTCTCCCTCGACAGCCGCTACGTGCGAAACTGGTCCATATGGGCCGACGTCGTCATTCTCGTTCGGACGGTCTTCGCTGTGATGAGATTCGATCATGCGTCCTGACTGGCGAGGCAGGCAGCGAGCATTGGCGGCATCGCCGCTTTAAAAAAAATTCCGGCGCCGGCGACGAAATGGCAGCCGCAATCCGTCAATGCTCATCGGTCACGGCGCGACGCCACACGATGCCGAAGAAGACGCCGAGCAGGTAGGCGCCCTGCAGCGTGACAACGAAAAGCAGGATCGAAAGCAGACGGTCCCAGGCAAACAGGCTGCCGATGCCGCCTGCAATGGCGCTGAACACCACAATCACCGCGGTCATGACGATGAGCGCCGGCGCGCGAACACGAAATCCGAGCAAAATGCCGATCACGCCGACAGCGACAAGACCCCAAAGCACGGCGATCTCCTACGGTGTGAAAGACTCGGTGTGCCGCGCCCAAGTCTCCCACATATGCAAATCCGCACCAACACCGAATCCCCGCCGCGGCTGGACCGGATCTCGACCAGGCAGACTGGAATCGCAGCACCACCAGCCCTTGCACAAAAGGCGTAGGACACCTTGTCCCAATGACGCGTTTTCGCTCATTTCCTTGTCATCCCACTGCGCCTACGCTGCTTATGAAATAGGTACGCGGAGTATTCACCCGCGGTGCGGCAGCGCGCCTTGAATCACCGTCCTGGAGTGAACGTTGTGTCTCTATTTCTTGGCGTTGCCGTTCAGGACACAGGGGCACCGGACGCAGCCTGGCGAGGCAAGAGCGCGTCGGCCCGCGGTTGTTGCATAGCATTTTCAGCGTGACGTCCATCGATGCTGCAGGCTTCCATCCTTTTGCTGATCGTGTCGATATGGTTCCCTGGCGCCACGCGGATTGCCGGAACAGATGGCTCGATTTCCTTTTTGCTGGCTTTGTTCTGCGGCCTGGTAAGCCTCGTTCCCTACGCCGAAGCGACAAAACGTCTGCATCGCACCGACACGGCCCTGGCAACTGCCGTGCTGACAACATCTGCCCTCATCATGGTTCTATCGCTGCTGTCGGCGCTACACGCGGACAATCCGGTCAGGACCATGCGCGCTGTCTTCGCCCAGGTGTTTGGTTTCGCCACTATCCCGACCATTGCATTGATCGCCGCGAGGCCTAGGAGTTTTGAGGCAATCGACAGGATTGGGATGACCATGGCCATCATGGTTGCTGTTACATCCTGCCTTGTCGTTATTGGCCTCGGCGATGCTCGATTCGCCGATCGGGCGGAGGGCTATTTCAAGCACGCAAACCAGCTCGGAATTGCCTTGTCGGCCGGTCTGCCGCTTGTCGCCGCGAAGCTGGTCGCTTCTCGAAGGCACCGAATCCTCCTTTCGGTTTGCCTCCTCGCGGGGTTGCTGGGTTTGGTCAAATCGGGATCCAAGACGAATTTCGTTCTTGGGGTCGTCGGTCTCGGCACGTTCTACGGGCTATACTGCATCTATCTGGTGATAAGGAAGCAGCGTCCGGTAACAGTGATCGCGGCGACCGTTACGGCTCCGATATTGTTCCAGGCTAGCTTTATGATGTTGCAGTTCCTGAACCCACGGGCCTACAAGCTGCTGTCGCTTCAGCTCTCCGGCGGGGAGGCACATTCGATCGTTTCGCGGCAGCGACTGTGGTCTATATCAATCGATCTGGGCCTGTCGCATCCATTCATGGGCGTGGGCGCAGGGCAATGGGTGGGCGACATCGCTCCGCACAGCCACAACCTGTTCATCGATTATTTTAGAACGCTGGGAGTGCCCGGCCTCGCCCTGGTGGTGATCATGGTTCTGCTGGTGGTGGGTTATCTGATCAGCGCCGTTCTGCACACATTGGTCGACAGGGGCAGGAGCGAACAAGCGACCGAAGTGAATGTCATGGTGCTCGGAACATCGGTCGCCGTATGGAACTACTTGGTCGCCAACCAGATGAGCGATTCCTTCGGGCCGTCAACCGCCGCCTTCTTCTGGCTGCCGCTCGCTTTGCTCATAGTCTACCGCGGCATGCAGCGATCGCTGCAGACCGGCCTTGCCAAGACCCCGAGGTTGTATGTCGGGACCGGGTCTCAGCTGCTTGAAGTTGAGTATGCCCCTCGAACATCGCCTTGACTTCATTGGCGTTCCAAGAGTTCATCGTACCACCCGAAATCCAATGACCTCGCACACTGTTGGTGACCTGGCGGCAAGCCTCCCGCCAAGCGTCGAAGCACGCGCGCTGCGGACAGACATTCGATTTGTCGAATTCTTTGGTCTGCCCGGGGTCGGAAAGACAACCACCTCCGGCCTGCTGGCGAACAGCCTGCGACGGTGCGGCCCGCCGGTAGGCGACGTGCGAGTGGCGTGGGAAGGAAGAACATTCATCGAGAGGCAGATACACAGAATGGGCGTTGTCGCCCCTCGGCTGCTAGATCGTGAGTTTCGCTCGTTGCTTGCTCGAATTGCCCGCTTCGTCATCGAAAGCAGGCAAGTGTCGCGCCTTGATGCCATCAGGCTTGTCTGGAATCTTATCAGCCTGGTCGCATTTATCCAGCATGAGAGGGCAAGAAGAAATTCAATAATCATAATGGATCAGGGGTTGCTGCAGGGATTCTGGTCCATATTGCTGAAGAGCAGATGCAGAAAAACATCCGAGAATTGGCTGGATATGCTTTCTGCCGTCGGATTGCATGACATGGTTTTTGTCCACCTGCGCAGCGAGACCGGCATCGCCAGAGACCGGCTCCTGACCAGGGGCGATCGCTCCTCGCGGCTGCAACGGACATCTCCGGACAGCGATCCCGACCTTTGGTCGGCGGCGGATCGGGCCTGCCGCGAAATGGCGGCCGCCCTTGAGCGGGGAATGGGAACGGAAGATCGCATGGGCGTGCTGGCGGCCATCGACATCGAAAGGCTTGCTTCGCCCGAAGCCGTGGCCTCGAGAGCTCTCGAGGCGGTCCGTTCGGCCTGTCTCGACCGGCATCGGCAATCCCTTTCTTCAGGTCAACGAGCATGAGGATGAACCGCCGTTCATTCATGGGTCTTGCTGGGCTGTCTCCCGTGTTCGCGCTGTTGCCGGGCTCGTGCCAGGCGGAGGGCGGGCAGATGCCGGAGGGCAAGCAGCTCGTTCTGACGGGTGAGCACGGCTACGAACAACAAATGTTTCGGGATCTCGAAGCCGGGGCGACAATCGATGCCCGGAATGCTTCCTTCACAGTCGCCAACAGCAGAAATCCTGAGCCCAGCGCGATGATGGGCTGCGACGAAGGAGACCTGCCGGTCAATCGCTACCCGGTGGTCATCCGCAACTGTCCGGACGTTCATTTCATCGGGGGCGCTTCGACGGCCAGGTGCCGCTGACCTCCGATTGGCGCGACACCTACTGCAACAGCGCGGCTCTGCTGGTCAGGGACGGAACCGCCAATGCGACAATAGAAGGTGTGCGCGCGCGGCGCTGCTGGGATGGCGTGCGTTTCGCAGCGCGGGCCGACGGCTTTCACCTGAAAGGCTGCTGGCTTAGCGAAATCAGGGATGATGCGGTGGAGAACGACTACCTGCTCAGCGGCATTGTCGAAGATTGCCTGTTCGACGGCTGTTTTTCGGGGATCAGCGTGGATCCTGCCTCAAACGAGCGGGATGGGACAGGGGAGACAGTGCAGATCGATCGAACCCTCATTCGCATGCACCCGTTTCTCTCCAAGGGCGAAATCACACATCAGGCGCCGATCAAGGCCGTCGATCAGTCACCCAGGCTGAGGATAACGGGATCGGTTTTCGCATTGGCTTCGGTGAACATGCGTGGACTCCGTCGCCTGGAAAGAACCTGGGGGCTGGCTATCGAAAGCCGGGACAACGTGTTGCTGTGGCTGCCCGACGAACCAATTCCTTCGGAATTGCCGCTGCCGCCATCCGGTTTCAAGGTGCTGACGGGCGCTGACGCGCGCGAATACTGGAACAAGGCGCATCTGCAATGGGTCGCGGCGCATCAGAACGTGGCCCGGTTCTCCGACGAAGCGCTGTGAGAAGTCGCACTCGGGGGCAAAACATTCGGTTGCTTAGCTGTGTTGGGCGAAGTGAACTCCTGCCGAAACGCTTGTCGCTTCGCCCATTGAACGTACCTGTTTCGCAACGATAGGTTGGACCGCCGTCGCGTTCCGGCAGAGGGGGAGAGGACTACTCGATGAATCACGAGGCGGGTAACGGAACGGCGCCGCCAGGCTCCACCGCTCATATCCCGGCCACGTTTGTGACCCAGGGACGGCTGGCACGCGTCAGGGGGCAGAATATCCTGTTCAGTCCTTCCCAGCGGGCCATCTTCGCCGTCAACGATACTGCCGCCGAGATCTGGCGCTCCCTGGAAGAGGGAACATCGCCGCGCGCCATTTCGGCCGAGATGGCGCGCGCCGGCGTCGATGGGATCGAGGCAAACAGGCATGTCGAGGCCGCGCTGAGGGATTGGCAGCGGCTGAGCTTGATACGGCCCGACGCACCGCCGTCTGTGTCGGCTCGAGAGGCTGTGAGCCAGGTCGTCGCGATCGCGGGCCTTTCCGTACGCATCGAGTATCCTGCAGCCTGCGCCTTTCCCGCGGTCGCCGTGTTCCGGCATCTCGAGGTCCGACGAGAGACTGCCGACATTCTGTTCCAACTGGTCGAGCATGAAGGACGGGTCCACCTGTTCCGGGATGGCGACTGGGTTCTTTCCTGCGCGCCCGACGAGCTGCCCGTCATGGTGAAAGGGCAAATGCTGATCGAGGTCCTCGATCGCAGCGCCTACGAACTTGCTCTGCACGCGGCTGCGCTTCTCAAAAATGAGCGCATCGTGCTTCTTTGCGGCAACCCGGGCGCAGGCAAGACTACGTTGACCCTGGCCCTGGTCAATGCAGGGTTCGGTTTCGTATCTGACGATGTGACCCTGTTGGACTCCCGGGGACATGGCATTGGTCTGCCGTTTGCGCCTGCCGTCAAGGCAGGAGCATGGCCGCTTTTGGCCGAACGCTTCCCCGATCTCGACGCTGTTCCGGTTTGTCGCCGGCCAGACCGCAGGCGAGTTCGGTTTGCGGTGCCCAGCGAGGTCGTGCCGTCCTCTCCCATACCAATCGGCTATGCAATCCAGCTTCGTCGAGGTCGCGACGCGAAAGCTTGCCTCGAGCCGATCGACCCGGCCAGCGCATTGCGTGTGCTGCTCAACGGGGCGTTCGCACCCGGCCGAGAGTTGAGTGGCAGCGCCTTCGACACTCTGACCGAAGTCATCGGATCGGCGGGCACCTATTGCCTGAATTATTCGAAGCTCGATGATGCAGTAGAGCTGATCACGAAGGCATGCCGGTGAGACACAGAGGCAACGCGCTCGAGGCTCTGATCGCCGGACTTCGCGGCAGTCCGGCCGACCGGGCCGATTGGCACGCCGTAATCGCTCTGGCCAATCGCACTTTGCTCACGCCGGATTTGTTCTCCTCCCTCGCGCGCGCCGGCCAGATCCACCGGCTACCGCAGGACGTGTACGAGTATCTCCGGTTCGTTCATGACTGCAATCGGGAGCGGAACTTGCGCTTGCGTGCGCAACTGCGCGAAGCCGTTGCGGCGCTCAATCGCCGCGGCATCGTTCCGCTCCTGCTCAAGGGCGCTGTTCCCTTGTTCCTTGCGCCGGCAGGCCAGGCTCCCAGCAGGATGACAAGCGACCTCGATCTGGCCGTGGAGCCGGCCAACGAGGCGGCCGCCCAAATCTGCCTTGAAGAGCTCGGCTATGTCGAGGTGGCAGGTGAGCGAGGCATGGCGCGTGAGCAGGATGCCGGAATGCTGGAACTCCGGGCGCGCCGGGCGATCGACTTTGAACCTCCCAAGCTCGTCCAGCACGACGATTTGTGGGTGAATATTCCTACTGCCCAGTCCCGGGCTCTGCACTGGATCGTGCACGACCTGTTTAAGGAGGGCGACTATTGGCGCGGAAGGATTGATCTCAGGCACCTTCACGACCTGGCGCAATTGGCGGAGACCGAGAACGTGGACTGGAGCGCGCTGCAGGCATCCATGTCGGACCGAAGCGCCCGCAATGCCCTGGATACCCAGCTCCTGGCCTTGCATCACTTCTTCGGAACCAGGATCCCGGCAAGATGCGCGCGGCGCCCGATCGTCCGTTTCCAGCACTGGAGGCGCGTCTTCACGGCAACCCACCCGATCATCGGCGCTCCGTTGCGCCTGGCCGGGAATTTGATTTGGGGAACGCGGCGGTTTCTAAGCGCCAGGGGTTCGGCGAGGGGGGGCTCGTCCGATTTCGCGCGGCGCATCGCTCGGACGCTTTTGCTTCCAAGCGCGAAAATCTAAGCCTTTTGGTGAACTAGTATCCTGGCATCGGGAAACATAAGCTGTTGTGATACTTTGGAACCCGCATGGGAGAATCGTCATGCCAACCGAAAGCACGAAACGCTCGGAAAGGACGCAGGAAGTCCTCGTTTCAGAGGCTCAGGCGCGCCGGGACTTTCTCAAGAAGGCAGGGCGTTTTGCGGCGGTGACTCCACCGGCCATAACGGTTCTGCTCGGCACCAGCCTGAACTCCAGAGCGATCGCCAAATCGGGAGGAACACGCCCGGGCAACGGCTGGGGCGACAACAATCATATTCACATTGGTCCTCCCGGCCAGTCGTAAGGTTGACCGTCAGGGTCGCTGAAGCAGCGTTTTGAGAACCAAAAGCGCGTCGCGGGGAAATGGATCCCGGCGGCGCGCTTTCGCGTCTTTGCTTCAATTTTGATACCCCGATCGCTGGCGGCACGCCGCGGTCGGGGTATTTTGTTTGTTGGCGGCGACCGGGTTGGCGCAAGCGTAAATCGTTCCTGTCAGATCAGGCGAGCAGCCAATCGTTCAAATGGAATTCATAGATCTTGCCGTCGTTCTCGGTCGGATTCGAGTCGTTGTCCACGCCGCGATCGACGACATAGAGGCTCATTTGGTGGCTCGGATCGTCGCTGCTCGGCGCCAGGGCAAGTCCCGCCGGCTTTTTCGCGTTGGCGGCGGAGATGTCGAGTGTGCCCAGCAGATCCCCGGTTGGCGTCACCATTGCCACGGAGGTGCGTGACACGATGACATAAAGCAGGTCGTGGACCGGATCATACGCGATGCCCCCGTCAGAAGGGGTTCCGAGCGCCTCTTCAGAAAAACTCGTCACGACATCATCGCCCCCCGTGCTTGGGACCCCGTCGAATCTGCCGTTCTGGCCCGGAGCGATGGTGTAAATCCTATGGGTTGTGCCATCCTCGAGATAGAGCACGCCGCGGTTTGTGTCGTAGGCAATACTCTCCGCATCCGTACTGCCGAACGCGGCGGTCCTGAACGAGGTCACGATATCGTCGGAGGTGTTGTAAAGCCCATCGTTGCCCGGGTTCAACTCGTAGACGCTCTTCGTGCCGGTATCGTCCGAGAAGAAGAGATGGTGGTTCGCCGGATTGTAGGTGACCCCGGCCGGCTCATCCGAGAAATTGATGGTGGTGAGCGTGCCCGTCAGGGTGCCGTTCAGATTCATCTGGAAGAGATTCTTGCCGGTGAAAATCGACATCTCCTCCACCTCACTATCGGCCACCAGCAGCTTGCCGAGATGGGAGATATAGACGATATCGGTCGGGTCGGGGCTCGGCGGTGACCACTGCGAAGTCAGAATGGTGTGCGCCAAGGTCACGGATGTCGGCAACTGGGTGGCGGTGACGCCGACGGTGAAGGTGTGCGTGGCGATGCTGCCGTCGGACGAGGTGGCTGTCACGTGGAGATCGATCGTCGGTTCGGACTGAGCGTTGAGCGTGCCGCTGCTCGATCGCGTGATGACGCCGGTGCTGGAATTGATGGCAAAGCGCGAGTCGTCGATCGTGTAGGTGACCGTCGAGCCGGCATCGGGATCCTTGGCCGAGGCGGTGATGCCGACGGCAGTGCCGGCGGCGGCATTTTGGACGATCTGATTGGCCGCGGTGTTGGCATCGGGCGGCGTGTTGAACGCGATCGGTTCGGGGCTGTTGAGGACGGCGAGGGTGAAGCTCTTGTTGGCGGTGCTGCCGTCGGAGGAGGTCGCCGTCACCGTCAGGTTGATGGACGACTGAGTCTCGAAGTCGAGCGTGCCTGTGCCCGAACGCGTGATGACACCGGTGCTGGAATTGATGGCAAAGCGCGTGTCGTTGATGCTATAGGTGACCGTCGAGCCAGCATCGGGATCCGAGGCCGAAGCGGTGATCCCTGTCGGTGCCCCCGCCGCGGCGAGCTCGGCGATCTGGTTGGCGCCGGAGTTGGAGTCGGGCGGAGTGTTGAAGGCCACGGGCTGTTGGCCGGCCGTGACGCTGACAGTGAAGGTGCTCGTGGCGCTGCTGCCATCGGACGACGTCGCTGTCACCTGGAGATTGATCGTCGGTTCGGACTGGGCGTTGAGCGTGCCGGTGCCCGAGCGCGTGACGACCCCGGTGCTGGAATTGATGGCAAAGCGCGAGTCGTCGATCGTGTAGGTGACTGTCGAGCCGGCATCGGGATCCGAGGCCGAAGCGGTGATGCCGACGGCAGTGCCGGCGGCAGCGTTCTGGCCGATCTGGTTGGCCCCGGAGTTGGCATCCGGCGGCGTGTTGAACGCGATCGGCTCCGGGCTGTCGAGGACACCGAGGGTGAAGCTCTTGGTGGCGGTGCTGCCGTCGGAAGAGGTTGCCGTCACCGTCAGATTGATGGACGACTGGGTTTCGAAGTCGAGCGTGCCTGTGCCCGAGCGCGTGACGACGCCGGTATTGGAATTAATGGCGAAGCGTGCATCGTTGATGCTGTAGGTGACGGTCGCGCCGGCATCGGGATCGGTGGCCGAAGCTGTGATCCCGGTGGGTGCTCCCGCCGCGGCGAGCTCGGCGATCTGGTTGGCGCCGGGGTTGGAGTCGGGCGGAGTGTTGAAGGCCACCGGACTTCCGGATCCCGGCAAGACATATTCGATGTGCAGCAGCGGCGCGCTGGCGGGATTGTATTCGTAGGAATCGGCGGTGCGCGTGCCGGTGCCGGTGATCAGGAAGGCCATGTCGTTGAGCGCTGCCCAGCCCGAGCGGCTGACGATCTCCTGGACGATAGCCGTGAGGTCTGGCGTGCGCTCGGCCTGGACGTGCTCGCCCACCGTGGTCCACGGGGCCGGCGTCCAAGCTGTCGACGCGTCGGTCGTTGCCCGTGACGATACATTGAAGCTGGTGCTGGTGAAGGGGCTTGCGTCGTCGGTGTCCTGGCCCTTGATCAGCAGCGAGGCCGCGCCTGTCTTCACCTCGTTGGCCTGGAACTGGATGTAGGCGCTGGTGATGATCGCGCCTTGCGGGATATCGATACCGGTGAAGCGGAGACCGACCGTCTGGCGGGTAGAGCCGTCAAAGCCCAGTTCCAGATCACTGACGTTGCTCGAAATCGAGCCGGAACCTTTCTCCTCGACATCGTCGCCCGCGGCCGCCACCCTGGCCTCGAAAGTCCCAGGCGTGCTGCCGCCGGTGACGTCAACATTGAAGGCGTGGGTGTTGGTGCTGCCGTCCGACGAGGTCGCGGTGACCGTGAGCGCTACCGTCGGCTCGGACTGGGCGTTGAGCGTGCCGGTGCTCGAGCGTGTTATGACACCGGTGCTGGGATTGATGGCAAAGCGCGGGTCGGTGAGACTGTAGGTGACCGTCGAGCCGGCATCGGGATCCGAGGCCGAAGCGGTGATGCCGACGGCAGTGCCGGCGGCAGCGTTCTGGCCGATCTGGTTGGCCGCGGAGTTGGCATCCGGCGGCGTGTTGAACGCAACCGGTTCCGGGCTGTCGAGGACGGCGAGGGTGAAGACCTGGTTGGCGGTGCTGCCGTCGGAAGAGGTTGCCGTCACCGTCAGGTCGATCGACGACTGGGTCTCGAAGTCGAGCGTGCCTGTGCCCGAACGCGTGATGACGCCGGTGCTGGAATCAATGGCAAAGCGCGCATCGTTGAGGCTGTAGGTGACCGTCGAGCCGGCATCGGGATCCGTGGCCGAAGCGGTGATGCCCGTGGGTGCTCCCGCCGCGGCGAGCTCGGCGATCTGGTTGGCACCGGGGTTGGAGTCGGGCGGAGTGTTGAAGGCCACAGGCTGTTGGCCGGCCGTGACGGCGACGGTGAAGGGGTGCGTGACGACGCTCCCGTCCGACGAGGTGGCGGTGACGGTGAGGTTGACAGACGGCTCGGACTGGGCGTTGAGCGTGTCGGTACCTGATCGCGTGATGACGCCGGTGCTGGAACTGATGGCAAACCGCGTGTCGTCGATCGTGTAGGTGACCGTCGAGCCGGCATCGGGATCCGAGGCCGAAGCGGTGATGCCGACGGCAGTGCCAGCGGCAGCGTTCTGGCCGATCTGGTTGGCCGCGGTGTTGGCATCCGGCGGCGTGTTGAACGCGATCGGCTCCGGGCTGTCGAGGACATCGAGGGTGAAGCTCGTGGTGGCGGTGCTGCCGTCGGAAGAGATTGCCGTCACCGTCGGATTGATGGACGACTGGGTTTCGAAGTCGAGCGTGCCTGTGCCCGAGCGCGTGATGACGCCGGTATTGGCATTGATGTCGAAACGCGAGTCGTTGAGGCTGTAGGTGACGGTCGCGCCGGCGTCGGGATCCGTGGCCGAAGCGGTGATCCCGGTCGGCGCTCCCGCCGCGGCGAGCTCGGCGATCTGGTTGGCAGTGGGATCGGCATCGGCAGGCGTGTTGAAGGCCACGGGACTTCCGGATCCCGGCATGACATATTCGATGTGCAGCAGCGGCGCGCTGGTCGGATTGTACTCGTAGGAATCGGCTGTGCGCGTGCCGGTGCCGGTGATCAGGAACGCCATATCGTTGACCGCCGCCCAGCCCGAGCGGCTGACGATCTCCTGGACGATAGCCGTCAGGTCGGGCGTGCGCTCGGCCAGGGCCTGCTCGCCCACCGTGGTCCACGGGGCCGGCGTCCAACTCGCCGACGCGTCGGTCGTTGCCCGTGACGATACATTGAAGCTGGTGCTGGTGAAGGCGCTTGCGTCGTCGGTGTCCTGGCCCTTGATCACCAGCGAGGTCGCGCCGGTCTTCACCTCATTGGCCTGGAACTGGATGTAGGCGCTCGTGATGATCGCGCCTTGCGGGATATCGACGCCGGTGAAGCGTAGGCCGACCGTCTGGCGGGTCGTGCTGGCAAAGCCCAGTTCCAGATCGTCGACATTGGTCGAAATCGAGCCGGAACCTTTCTCCTCGACATCATCGCCCGCGGCCGCCAGCCGCGCTTCGAATAGTTCAGCCATAGTCGGTCTCCTCTCGTAAATTTCCTCCGCAACGACGGAATCTCCCGGTGCCCGATCGGGCGTCAGGCTGAGCCCATGATCGAGCAAGGCGATGGCGTCGTTGCGCGTGAAGAACGTGATCCTGGGAACTGACCTCGAGTTCCGCCGCTGATCAGTCTGTTGCCTGCCTCAGTCTTGGCCATGCGGGCACGACTGCCGCGAGCAGGCGCAGCAGTGACAGGCCTTCCCGCCCAAGGAATAGCGACGGCAGGAGCCAGCACAACAGCAAGCCCCCCACAGACGCCAGCAATGCCGTATCGATGAGCAGCGGAAGAGGCGATAGATGGAGGGCGCGAAGCCAGTCCACGAATGCCCAGATACCGGTTCCGACAACGCCGGCGAGCGCGACGCCAGGCAGGTGCGCAAGGAAGAAATTCGCCCACGTCATCCCGGTCACGCGGAGACTCAGCTGCGCCATGAGAAAGAAATTGGCCCCGAATGCCAGGCCGACACCGAACGCCACCCCTTCCACGCCCCAGAATTGCCCTATGAAGGCTCCGATGCAGACACCGACGGTGAAAACAGCCTGGCGCCAGGCCCGGGCATAAACCGTTCCGGTTGCCCGCGAGACGGAATCGCTAAGCTTGTAGCTCGTGCGGAACAGCATGCTGAACGCCAGGATCTGGAGGGGGCCGACCACGCCCTCCCAGCCCCGTCCGAGAATGACCCGAACCAATTCGGGTGCGACGATCGCCACCACCACGCTGGCCGGCAGGACAAGCAGGCTGCAACCGGCGACCGCGCTGCGATAAGCGCGCGCAAGCCTGACGGGCTCTTCCTGGACCAGCGCCATGGTGGGGAACAGCACGCGATCGAGAACCTGGCCGACGATCACCGCCGGAGTGGTCATGAGTTGGGACGACAAACCGTAGACACCGAGCGCATCGGCGCCGAGATAGCGGCCCACGACAAGCCTGTCCACCTGAGTGGCAAGGTAGTTGCAGACCCGCGCAATGGTGAAGCCGCCGCCAAAATAGAGCAGTTCGAAAATCGCGCTCCGCTCGAGCAACGGCCGCATCGGGTGCCGCTGGCCGACGAGCAGCACGATCGTGCGGAACAACTGCTGGACCAGGATCGCTGCGACAAGTGCCCAGATACCGAAGCCGAGCCAAGCCAGCACTGGACCGACGACCACGTAGCCGATGGCGAAAGCGACCGCGTCGACAAGCGCGAGCCAACGGAACCGCAAGGCACGCTGGGCCGAGGCCAGCGCCACCATGGAGGCTCCTTGGAAAAGAAAGATGAAGCAGACCGCACGCACGATCGGAGTGAGCTCGGGCAGGCGAAGAAGACCGGCAATAGCGGGTGCCAACGCCCATACCAGAGCGGTTACGGTAAGCCCAAGGAAGAGCGACAGGGTATATCCGACCCGGAGATGCCGCTCCTCCAGTACAGGTCGCTGCACGATCGCAGGCGTGATGCCGAGGCCCTGGAAGATGGCCGAAAACTTGATGACGATCAGTGCCGCGGAGTAGAGACCGAACTCGTTGGGTGAGAGCAACCGGGCCAGGAGGACGAGGGCGACAAGCTCGGCAACCGCCAAGGCGCCCATGGACAGGCCCGTCCAGAACATGCCTACGACACTGCGTTTTGCCAGCCCGCGCCGGATGTCGCTCACGCCAATCTCCACATGCCGCCTTGCTTACTCGACCGACCAAAGAAGGGCGGCCATGCATCTCCCCGGAACCGCTCAGCGGGGGGAGGGGATATTCGGATGGCCATGCTGAAACGCCAACGGCGCCCGCGTGGGCCGCGAGCCATGCCCGACGAGAAGGGACGGGGGATCTCGTAGCGGTAGAATCCCATCTCATCCCGCACCTCGGGGATGATCGCCGCCAGTTCGTTCGCATCCAGGCGCAGCCACTTCTGCTGGCGGCCGGGATCGATCATCTCCTTCGCCACGCGAAGGATGTCGTCAGAGCAATGCAGCCCGCAATGTTCATAGATACGGCGCAAGACCAACTCGGGATCCTGTATCAGATCCTCATAGCGAAACGACAGCACGCGGCCTTCGCCCAGCCTGGCGAGATCCTCTCGGGCCATTCGATTGCCGCGCGCCCACTGGCGCGCGATCACTGTCAATTTTTGATGCTCCTGCAAATCCCGATCTATTCCCTTGTAGCGCGGTCCGTAGATCGACGTGTATTTTCTGTGTAATATCCTCTTGGCGACTATCTGCTTTACGACGTCTCCCACGTAGTAATGGACTTGTGTGGCCGGCGTTTCTTTCAATAGTCGCAGAAGACCTTTGAAACTTTTTGCGCGCTGCCACTTAAGTTCCATGGAGCTTATATAGGAAAACGGATTCCTTGTAATATATAGAAATATAGCTTCTGGGAATATCTGGTGGATAAATGGCACGCGCAAGACGTTGGCGGGCGTATTTTCCATGATTTGCCGGTTGCCGTTCCGCAGCTGATAGTCGAGGAACCGGTTGCGAATGTAGCGCACGACCTTCTCGCTGGCATCGGCTTTGACAAATTCGTCATGCCGGCGCGCCGGATCGGCATAGAGCCACAATGTTTTTGGCTCGTACCAGGTGACGACATCCGGGTGCAGCCCGATCAATTTCTGCGTGATGGTGGTGCCCGACCGGTAGTTGCCAATCAGAAAAATCGGAGGTTTCAACTCTGCTGTCGTCATGACAAGCCCCTATCGCTAAAGGTCAACCAGGATGCACGGATGCGCACGACAACGCGCTGCTACTGGTCTCTGAACGCACGCATCATCTGGTCCGTCAAAGGCTTCATCAGGTATGAGAGCACCTTGCGGTCGCCAGTCCGTACGAACGCTTCCACCGGCATGCCGGGCGCCAGCGAGAGCGCTCCAAGCTTCTTCAGCTCCTGGGGGTCGGGGGTGATGCGCACCGTGTAGTAGATTTCGTTGGTATGCTGATCGCGCGTCACGTCTGCTGCGATCATGGAGACCATACCTTCCGTTTCGGGCGTGGTGTGGACGTTGAAAGCCGTGAAGCGAAGAAGCGCGCGCTGACCGATCGAGAGCTGATCGATGTCCTGAGGTGCGGCCTTTACCTCGACCGCGAGAGCATCGGTGTCGGGCACGATCAGCATGATCGGATCCCCCGCGCCAATCACGCCGCCAACGGTATGGACTGCGGATTGATGGACCGTGCCGCTGGCGGGGGCGCGAATATCGATGCGCGACAGCTGGTCCTCGGCGGCGACCTTGCGCTCCTCGAACTCGGCGATCTTGGCCTCGACATCGCGCAGATCGCTCCCGGTCTCGCTGGAAAACTCCTTGTCCAGCTGCAGGATCTGCAGCTCGATTTCGGCGATCGCTCCCTTTGCCTGCGCAATGCTCGACACAAGTTGCGCCCGCTCACCCTCGATGCGCGTTGCCTCACGTTCATATTCGGTCAGCTTCGATTTGAGGGTGAGTTTCATTTCGACAAGACTGCGTATGTCGACGAGCTCGTCGTTGATCAGCTTGATCTCCTTCGTCTTTGCCGATTCCTGCGCCGAATAGCCTTCGATCTGCTTCCCGAACTGCTCGATGCGTTCGCGCAGGCGCGCCTTGTTGCCAGACACCTCGGTTCGACGAAGCTCGAACAGCCGCTGTTCGCTCGCCACCGTGGCAGCTATCTCAGGGTCGTTCATTCTCGCGACAAGCATCGGAGCAAGCGTGATGCGCTCGCTGCCGTCACGCTCGGCCTCGAGCCGGGATTTTCGCGCATAGAGCTCATCCAGGTTCTTCGTCACGTAGGCCAGGCTGGCACGCGGAACGGTGTCGCTGAGCTGGACCAGAACGTCTCCGGCCCTGACGCGGTCGCCGTCGCGCACAAAAATCTTGCCGACCACACCGCCGGTCGGGTGTTGAACCTTCTTTTCGCTGCTGTCGACGACCACCGTGCCGTGCGAAATCACCGCTCCCGAAATATCCACCGTCCCGGCCCAGACTCCCATTCCGCCGACGAGCAATGCGACGATGGTCGTGCCGCCCAGCAGATTGCGACGGATCGACCGTCGGTTCAAAAGCGACACGTTCGAAAGGGCAGCTGTCATTTCCCCATTCCAATCCGGGTCAGCCATCAACGCGGTGTCGGAGTGAGCTTGAAAACCGGCTGCAGGCCTGCGGTCACGGTCTGTGGCGCGGGCAAGAGTGTCGACAGAACGCTTTCCCTGGTGCCGAACATCTGCGTCTGGCCTTCTTTCATCACGAGCAGGAAATCCACTGTGCTGAGAATGTTCGGCCGATGCGCCACGATCGCTAAGATGCCGCCGCGGGCCTTGATTGCGAGGATGGCCGCGGCAAGCGCCATTTCACCTTCGGCATCGAGATTGGAGTTGGGTTCGTCGAGGACCACCAGGAACGGATCGCCATAGAGCGCGCGCGCCAGCGCAATGCGCTGACGCTGGCCGGCTGAAAGCGCGGCTCCGCCCTCTCCGATCTGCGTCTCGTAGCCATTGGGGAGACCGATGATGAGCTCGTGGACGCCCGCGGCGCGGGCGGCTGCGACAATGGCCTGCGGGTCCGGCCCGGGATCGAAGCGCGCGATATTGTCGGCAACCGTTCCCGCGAACAGTTCGACGTCTTGCGGAAGGTAGCCTATGTAGCGGCCCAGCCGCTCCGACGACCACTGGTCGAGAGCGGCACCGTCCAGCTTGATACGGCCCGCCAACGGTCGCCATGCGCCGACCAGCCCGCGAACCAGACTCGATTTGCCGGAACCGCTTGGTCCTATGATGCCTAGCACCGAGCCGGCATCCAGGCTGAATTCCACACCT
This sequence comes from Mesorhizobium sp. M1A.F.Ca.IN.022.06.1.1, assembly GCF_003952605.1. Classification (NCBI taxonomy): domain Bacteria; kingdom Pseudomonadati; phylum Pseudomonadota; class Alphaproteobacteria; order Hyphomicrobiales; family Phyllobacteriaceae; genus Mesorhizobium; species Mesorhizobium sp. M1A.F.Ca.IN.022.06.1.1. The sequence continues at coordinate 5,167,485 of NZ_CP034455.1, forward strand.
TGCACGATGATGCGTTGCGCGCCCGGCGCACCGATCGCGATGCGCTCCACAGTCAACTTCGACCCGGGCACCGGAAGCGCCATCGGTTGAGCGTCCTGCGGCAACCGGGCGAGCAATTTGCTCAGCCTGCTCCAGCTCTGTCGCGCCCCGACGAAGTTGCGCCAATGGGCGATGGCAAGATCGACGGGCGCCAGCGCACGGCCTACAAGGATGGAGCCGGCGATGATGATCCCGGAGGTCGCCTCGCCCTCGATCACAAGCCAGGCGCCCACACCCAGCATCGCCGACTGAAGCATCAGTCGCAACGCGCGAGCGAAACTGCCGAAACCGCCAACGATGTCGCTGACACGCTGTTGCAGCGCAAGATGTTCGCGGCTCGCTTCGCGCCAGTGGTCGTGCAGGCGCCTGCCCATGCCCATCGCCTGAAGCACCTCCGCGTTGCGGCGGCTGGCCTCGGCCAAGCTGTTGCGCCTCACGCTGCTTTGAACCGCGGCGCCCATCGGTCTGCGCGTGAGGATCTCCGTCGCGACCGTCAGCGTCACCAGCACCAACGCGCCGCAAGCGGCGGTTGTCCCGAGGGTCGGATGAAGGCTCCAGATGATCGCCAGATAGAAGGGCAGCCAGGGAAGATCGAACAGGGTGCCAGGCCCGGCACTCGACAGAAAAGTACGGATGTTGTCGAGATCGCGTTGCGGCTGCAATCCATCTCCCTGCTGGCCGATGTACAGGGGCAACCTCGAAACGGCGGTGAATACGCGTCCCCCAACCGCTTCGTCCAACTCAGCACCGATCCGGTTCATGATGCGGCCGCGCACGAGGTCGATGAGCGCCTGCCCGGCAAACAGAACGCCGGCCAGTATTGCCATGGCGATCAGAGTGGGGACGCTGCGGCTCGGCAGCACCCTGTCGTAGACCTCCAACATGAACATTGCGCCGGTCAGCATGAGGATGTTGCTCACGCCGCTGAAAACTGCAACGCCCGCGAAGGCTGCCTTGCAGGAGTGCAACGCACTGGCCAGTTCGGAGCCGGGCGCCGGTTCCTTGGTCGAGGGCGGGGCGCCGGCGTTCGCGAATGCGCCGGGCAAGTCGTTTCTTCGTCTCCGCCTTGCGCTGCGGACGGCTGCCATGAGCAGACCAAGGGCCGCGACCGCCACGAAAACCTGGAGGGCACCCGGACCGGCCAGAAAGGCCCGCGGATCGGAAAAATAGCGCCAGCCAGCCACGAGGTCCGTCCAGGGTCGCGTCTGCGAAACCCTGGCGAGATCAACAAAGCGTGGCAGAAACTCCGCACCCGCAAGCGCGGCGGCGAGAAGGAGCAGGATTGCAGCGGGAAGTCGGACGATGAGGCGGCGGCGCGGGGCCTTGCTCGACTTCTTGCGGCGCGCAGTTGTGCGGGGGCGCTTTGGCGGCCGCTGCTTCGTCTTGGCATGGAAATTCGCCCGGCGGGGACGCGCTCCAAAGGCCGTCAATACTGTGCCAAAGATCACGTCAAAATTCCGAAGATATCTGCTGCTCTATTGGCCGACCATGCTGCGCTGGACGGCCGGATTTTGCACTTTGGGAGAGGTACCAGCGTCCGGAGCGTAGAACCCCTTGTTGGCCACGACGGAAACCTCGATGACGTCGCCGGCTCTCACTTCCGTGTTTTGATCGGCGACGATGTCGTGGGCGATCTTCTGGTCGCGCCTGAAGATGGAAATCCTCACCGAGCCCTGCAGGTCGTCGAAGGTTCTCTGTTCGCCGTAAGTGAAGATAAAGAGAAGCTTGTCGGCCACGTATCTGATTTGACTTTGGATTTTTCCGAGCTCAACTTGCGCGTCCTGGGTCTGGCCGATCAATTCCATTTCGTGACTTTGGTGCTTCTTTCGCAGCTCGCTTTCAGCGTTCAGCATCGCCTGCTGCGCCTGTTCCTGCTGCAATTCCGTCTGCGCCAGTTCAGCCCGATAGCTGGTATGTGCTCGTTCCGCCGTCAACACATTCGAGTTCGTTATCAAACCCTTTTCCCGCAGAGACCGGGCAGACTGCAGTTCTTGCAGTTGGATGTTCGCGGTCTTTTCACGTTCTTCCCTGGCCGCGGCTAGCATGGCCGCTTCCTTCTTCGCCCGATCCAGCGAGGCCTCCAGGTAGGAAACGTCATCCCGATACGCGGCAAGGCGGGCGTCCAGCTGCTGCTGTTCGGACGCGATGATGCCGTCAATCAATTGCCCGCCAAACTCGACGGGCGAATCGGGAGGAGCGACGAAGGACTTTTCCAGTCGACTTTCCGCCTGGAGCCGAGCAAGACGGACCTTCAGGCGATATTCTTCAAGCGCCAGGTTTGAGCGCGCGCTTCGCAGATCAGCTATTTCCAGGGCCGGCTCCGTGTTGCCCACAGCGCTGGCGCGAAACCCGCCTGCTATAGCGAGTGCATGGCGAACCGTTATTCCGGGTTGAAACGGATAGGATCCAGGGTGGGCCACCGTTCCGGAGATGAAAAATGGCCGGTATTGTCCGATCTCCACTTTCACGAACGGCTGGAGGATCAGCTTCTGCTGCTGAAATGCTTGCTGGATGGCCTGCGAGAGGGCAACGGTGGTCAGGCCGCGCGCTTTGATGTCACCCAACATTGGCAGTGAGATAGAGCCCCGATCATCGACCACGACCTCCAGCGGATAGGATTGTTCGCCGATCACGGACACACGCAGGATGTCACCGGTGTCGAAGGTGTATCCATCCGCGCGCGATGCACTTGCGGTGAGCAGTACAATGGCAACGGCAAGTCCACCGATCATTGCGAGCATGCTGCCGACCGCGGGTTCGAAGTTGGAAACTAGCCGTCGGCCCCAGCCCTTCATGCGCAGAGGCTTGGGAGGAAATTGCTGGTCAATACGCATACGCATCGTCGGTACTCCGGTTGTCTAGCCTGCTGCCATCGGGGCCCGTCGACATTCGCCGGCGGGAGCGTGACAAGAGGTTCTTCCTATGGTTCGAGAAGTAAGCCTGCATTCCGAATTCCATCGGAGCAGCGAAGGCTGATCAAAATCCGTGCAGCCCGAAGGTTTGCCCGGCGAGGCGGTCGCGAATTCTCGCCTCGTTTGGCCTCGCGGCCGAAGGGGCGGGCTCCAGCACGGATTGATAAATCTGCTCGACGCTTTCGCACATGGCGTCCAGCCCCCAGGACGACAGGTCGGTGCGTTTCGCGCCGTCGGCCAGTTGAGTGCGGTGCTGCTGGTTCTCGAGAAGACCGGCGACAGCCGCCGCCGCGGCGCCCACATCCTCGGCCGGGGTCACAATTCCGTTCACGCCATGGCGGACAACCTCTTCCACGCCGGGCAAATGCGAGACCACGCTGGCTCGACCGCCGGCCAAATACTGCATCATGACGCGAGGCAATCCCTCTCGCATCGAGGTCAGTACGCACACGTCCGCCAGGCTGATCAGTCGTTCGGGCTCGCTATGGTAGCCGATCATGCGAATGTTGTTTGCGAACCGGGATCGTTCAATGGCCGATTCAACGTCCGAACGCGCCGGTCCGTCACCGGCGAGGAGCAGTCGCACGTTTGGAACTCGGTCAACGACTTTGCCGAATGCCTCAATGAACTCGACGTGGCGTTTTCTCGGTTCCAGCGCGGCCAACATCAGAACCACCGGCGGCTTTGGCTCCCCGGCAGCCGTCCCCAGGAGCAGATGCGGATCTTGCGGCCATCGCGCGTTCGCGAAGCGTGCCAGATCGAAGCCGGAATGGACGACATGGTGCTGATCGGGGCTGCCCAGATGATTGGCGATGCAGATGTCGCGCATAGCCTGACTGACATCGATGAAAGCGCGCGTGAACCTCGCGGCCAGGCGTTCGGCGGCCAGGAACACCAGCCTCTGCCCGCGGCCGACATGCACGAAAGGCAAGATGTGGACGCCATGTATGATGCCGGGGATATTGGCTTCCTTGGCGGCGAGGCGGCCGACAATGCCGGCTTTGCTTTGATGCGTGTGCACGATGTCGGGCCGCCAATCACGCATAAGGCGGGTGAGTTGCCTGAAGGCGGAAACGTCGCGGGACGGCGAGATCGGATTGATGAGTTTTTCCAGCGTCACCAGTCGAAGGGCTCCGGCAAGGGATGCCCGTAACCTCGGGTCGTATTCCGCGCCGTGAACCAACAGCACTTCATGGCCGTGCCGCGCCTGAGCGAGACAGCAAGCCAACGTGTTCTCCTCGGAGCCGGCTCGAAGCAGTCTGGTGATCACATGGACGATCTTCATTTGCTTGTACCTCAGGGACATGAAATGCGAAGCGGCGGGAGATCGAGGGGATCGAGCGGGAGTATCGCCGGGCGCCTTCCGCGGGTTTCGGGGCACGGGCCGGGCTCGCCCGTCGTTCGGCGCGATCGCGTAAAAGCTGCACGTCGGGGATGATGCGGGGCGGTTGGACCGCCCGATTTGCCTCTCAGAGAGACAGCCAGATATGCCTGAACAACTCTTGGCCGACGGCCTCTATGCCGGCGCTGGCGTCAACGGTCCGGATATCCTTGTCCTTCGCCCGCAGTTCCGCCATCAGCGATAGCCGCGCGTCGAACGCTTCTTTCCTGATGTCCCCGGGCTTTCGCTGTTCGGAGACCGCAAAGTCTGAAACGAGGTGCAAAACGAGGTGTGGGCGGCGTTCCGCCATCTTCTCGTAGAGTCGCTGCTCAAGCCGGGCGAGAACTGACAGGCCTGGGACGGAGAACAGGCGAGCGGGAATGGTCGGCCCGTCCAGATATCCCCTGCCGAGCGCCTGCGGCCACCGGTCACAGATGACGATCATGCCGCGCGTCGACCATCGATGTGCGCGTTTCACTACAGCGTATCGCTCAAACGCGATCAAAACCGCCCAAAACGCCAACGCGGCAGCGACAAATCCTCCCTTCGACCAAGCCCGGCCGGAGGAATCGTTGCCATCGTTCTGGGCCAGGGACTTCAGGCGCCGTCTATGGGGAGAGACGACGGCCTGCAGTGCCTTGCGAAGCCGCCATCCATTGCCATCGCCAGTTCCGACATAGACTTGGGCACATCCGAATTTCCACCCGAATATCTGCCTCAGCCAGGTAGCCTGAGTGCTCTTGCCCATGCCATCGGGACCTATCAAGGCCACCACGAATCCACCAGCTGCGGGCCGTCTCTTCGGTGGAAAGCGCCCCGGCAGCAAGCGGTGGAGGGATCTCAGGGCGAGATAGCAGGTCTTGCGCACCAGATGGACCGCCGCATCGGCGATGGCGGGGCGTCCCGTATAGCCACACATTTCCCGGATCGAACGCCGCAGCCTGGCCAGATCTCCGCGGTGGGCGGCCAAGCCGTCGGCGCTTTGCAGGAACCTGCAGCGCACCGTTCTTGCGCCGTCAAACGTGCAGTCGACGACCTGCAAGCCGTGCTCGTCCGACGTGGACGGCAGGCGCGCAAAGTGCTGCTTCCAACCCTCGTCGAGGGTGATCCATTGCCTCCATGGAAGCGCCGAGGCGCGGAAGGCGAAGCGGGCAATCGCTATTCGAAGCTCGTCTTCGGGAGAGACCACCGGAACCGATACTCCGTCGACGCAAATCGCCTCCCATCGCGTGATCGCCGCATAATCGAAAGCCGGATAGCGCTTGCGAAATTCCCGGCCGACGCGGGCACCGATATGCATGTCGAGATGGAGATAGCGGCCATGCGTGAAGTCAGGCAGGAACCAGTCTTCTCTGCCGGCACAGACATTATCGTAGCAGGAGAGGCTCACGCCGCGCCGGCCGTGCAATTGACAGACGATAGAGCAGAAGAGCGGGTAGTCATGCTTGTCCAAAAGGACATCCAGATCATCCCGGCCGGCAAATCCGTCGTGCACGGACGCGAGATCCTGAATAATTCCGTACCTCACGCCAGCTTCATTGAGTGCTCGAAACAGTTCGCTGGCAATCGGCAGTGCCGGCGCCGTTTCGATCGGCCTGAAAGGAGCGTCTCCGTCAGTTTGATACGGCGCTGCACCTGAGTGGCTGCCCAATGCGCCCGCGCCAACAGTCTTCGCCGACGCTGAAACATTCGCTCCCGGCGCCAACGTTTCCGCCACGATCTCCGCCTTGGCCTCCGTAGCCCAGCGTCGATACTGCTGCGGCTGCAGACGATCCCGAAGGTCTCCGGCCGCGGCCGGAGGGAAGGCTGCCGATTTGGACTTGCGTGGTGTTTGCAAGAGATTTCTCGTGATTGGTCGCGGGCGAGCGTCACCCGCTCGTCGTCGCCGGAAACGTCGTGGAACTGGCGTGCGGTAAGTCCAAGCCCCTCGGTGGGCTGGTGTTCCTGGGATGTCGAACGACCAATCGTCTCAGTGCCGGCCCGCAGGTTCTGACATCACCTTCGCAGGCTACCGCACCGAGGGTGAATTGGGTGCCAACTCATCACTCCCTGCCGAGTATTTCGGCATCTGTGTAACGAAAGCGGTGAGTAAAAACTCACCGGGTAGTTTCAAGACACTATCGACAACTTGTCCCGATCAATAGTGATAGGAGTAGACCGGTTCATGATGTCGAGAAGGATTCTGACCGCTCCGGCGCTTCCGACATGATCAAGTACCCCGAGCTGGTCCGAAAATGGCCCGTCTATGATCCTGATTTTCTGGCCCGGCCTCAACAGGATGTCCGGGTGCAAAATCCCGTCCTCATCGGTTGCCGATATCAAGGATTCAACCACCCCATAAGGCGCCGGTACCGGCATGCCCTTGCTCATGACGAGCTTTCGGACGCCCACGGTCGAGTTGATCGGGTACCAGCTCTGCTGATGGACAGCCAGGGAGACGAACAGATAGCAGTCGAAATACGCGCTGGAGACGGTCCTGACCCTGCGGGCGTGCCGGACGGTTCGCCTGCGCTTGGGCAGATAGGTCCGGAAGTTCTGCGATAGCAGGTGCCGCTCGGCAAGGCTCTCGGAATGCTGGTGCGTCTGGACCACGCACCAGCGCGCAGCTTCGCCGCCGTGACTTTTGTCCGCCGAGTCAGGAAAACCGTTGTTGCAGAAGTTAGTGTGCAGCATGACGCAATACTGTGTCTTTCCCTAATTGAGGTAGTAACTGTCCGAGACACTGCTTTCGAGCGACGTGTAACGGCCGTATCTGGGCAGCTTTGGTTCGTCCACCATCGTCAGGGCAATGCCGGCAAGCTTGGACCGATCGCCAAGATGTCGAATTCCTTCGGCAACGGCCTCGCGCGAGGTTTCCCGCCACCTCACGACGAAGACGACCTTGTCGACATGCCTGGCCAGGATCGAGGCATCGGCCGCGGGTCCGACGGGTGGTGCGTCAATGATCACCGTGTCGAATTTGCCCCGAACTTCCTCAAGCAGCGAGCGCATTCGCGCCGAAGCAAGAAGGGCAGGCGGGTTGCGGGTTCTTGCTCCTGCGGGCAGCATGGATATGCCCGAGCGTTCGTCCAGATGGATCGCGTTTGCGGCCTTCACCGGCAAGGTCAGGAGATCGACCAATCCGACCTTGTCAGCCATGCCGAAGAAGGCCGTGGCGGCCGAAAGGCGCAAGTCCGCGTCGATGACCAGAACCCGTTCGCCGTCGGCAGCCGCCGAGCAAGCCAGGCTCAATGCCAGCGTTGTCTTGCCTTCGCCGGGCATCGCCGATGTCACGAGCACCAGGCGCGGCGAACGGTCCAATTCCGGCGTGGCCTGGATACCGAGGCGAAGCCGCCGCACCGCTTCGCTGTACCTGGAGAGCGGTTTGCGCTCGAGATAGGCCACAGGCTGAGCATGGACGTCTTTCGACCAGCCTGACATCCTTGGCATCGACGCAAGAACCGGAACGGCCAATTCTTCCTCGATCTGCTTCTTTGCCATGAAGCCGGAAGCGAAGAGTTCACGCAGAACGGCGCCGGCGCCCCCGAAGAAGATGCCGAAAACCACACCCAAAGCCGCAAAAAGAGGCCTGTTTGGGAAGCTCGGAGCGCCAGGAACGCTGGCATCGGTGATTACACGCACGCCGCTGTTGAGGAGGGTGGATTTCTCCTCGGTGAGCTTGGCGCGCGACAGGAACGTCTCGAAGAGTTCCTTGTTCGCGGCCGCGATCCTCTCCAGATCGCGTAACTGGACGCCAACCTGACCTTCGATTTCGGAGCGGTTGGATACCGAGTCCAGGGCGCGAGCCAGAGAAGCCTCCCGAGCTTCGGCCGCGTCGACCTCGTTCTTCAGATTGCCGATCAGGCGCTGGACTTCGGCGGCGATCTGTCCCTCGATGTCGCGGCGCTCGGCCTGAGCGGACAAGACCTCGGGATGCCGCTCGCCATACTTCAATTTGAGGTCGGCTTCCCGCCGGGTCACTCCGGAGAGCTGAGCCCTGAGCGCGTTAATCACCACCGACTGCAGCACGTCCGGAATCGACTGGATGTCGCCTCCGGCAGCCTGTACCTTGCTAACTTGCTGATATTGCGAACGTTTCTCGGACAACTCGGCGCGAGCATTGATTAGGGCGACGTTCAACTCGGACAGTTGCTGGTCAGTCAAGCTGCCCGCCTGCGTCGCTACTAGATTGTGATCGATCCGAAACTTCTGGACAGCTTGCTCCGAGCGGCTGAGCTCCGCTCGCAGATAGGCGGCCCGATCGCTGAGCCACGAGGAGGCCTTCTGGACCCCTTCGTAACGGGACCTTATTCGATCTGCCACATAGGCCTGGGCAATCGCGTTCGCGAGCGATGCCGCTTTTTCCGGATCGTAGGCGCCTACATCAAGCTCAATGACGTTGCCAAGCCCGACGCGCGAAACTCCCAGCGCGTTCTGGAGCCATATCAATGCTCCCGGTCCTATCTTGGGGTCTTCCGCCAGCTTTTGGCTGTCGACGACCTGCTGAAGAAGTGACGCAGACCTCAAGACAGCGATCTGACTTTCAATGAATGTTGGATTGTCAGAAAAATCGGAATTGGAGTAATCCTGTGGAGTCATATAGTCGATCGGAGCGTCGAGCAATATCTGAGAGACGCCGGTGTATGTTGTCGGAAGAGTATATGCGGCAGCCATAAACAGTGTGAAAGTGATGACGGCAATTCCGCACACCAGCTTCCACCGACGAAGAAAGAAATCGAAGACTTCCCTGACGTCGAGGGGCAGGAATTCCCGAATCATCCTCGGATTATCAGTTGGACTGGCCATTTCCCGAATCCTCACGATCGACAGCACAACTCCCAGCCCTTCAGCGTCGGCTGAATGGCGTTCATTTCAAAATGGGTCGGGCAGCTAGCCGTTATGCGCTCTCAAACGCATGAATCGTAAGGGTTGGTGTCCCGCCGACATGTCCAAATCGCTCTTCTGCGCCCACTCACCGATCGCGTCACCGGTAAGGCAGAAACATATCAGCTTCGCGGACATCGCCGCCATTACCATTATTGAGTAGTAACTCGGCTAAAGGTCGATCTGGTCTACCCCGTATGCCTCTCCGAGCTTTAAGAAGTCGCCGAGACACCTTCCTCTCGCCCTTCAGGGAGGTCCACTACAACGCTACGATCGTCAAGGATGCTCCTGACGATGAGAGAAGCGGCCGGCCTCGGCAGTTCTGAGGTTGACATGGACACTTATAGCGAAGTCGTTCCGAGTTTTGCAGGTTGGGTGCTCGACGGTCCCGGGGTCATTCTTCTGCTGGCGGCAACCCTGCCGCTGATGCTTCTTCTTAAGGGCCGGCAGCTGGGCTACGGGACCCTTGCCGTCATTATCGGCACTGTCATGTTGCTTTTGTTGGGTATCGAGAATTGGGCGGGAGCGGTCGCCGCCCTTCTCGCCTATTGCGTCCTCGTTTCATTGGCCTTGCTTTCCACCTGGAGGCGTATGAAGCAAATCGAGGACCGCCTCGCATTGGTCGCGTCGGCAATAGACGGCCTGGAAGTCGCCGAGGAGCGGCGACAGACCTACAGCGTCAGGCGTTCGCGCCGGAGGCCGGAAGCCGGAGCAATGGTGCAAACCGTCGCGGTCGGCGCGACGGACAATCCAGAAAGCGAGACGCGATATATCCCAGGGCCGCCTTGGCAAGAGCTGCAAGCGCCCGGTCCGCGACCGGAATCCGCGGCTCCGGCGTCAACGCAATCGGCAGGGCGCGATTTTGCCTCATCGACGGGTGGGAGCCCCTGACAAAAGGTTCGAAGACAAGGATCGGTGTTCCGGCGGCAGGTTCTCGGGCAGCCTGTCCGGACCGAGTCTCAGCAGCGCGGTTCAACTTTTCACTGCATCCGCGGCGTCGCGCGTAATGTCCTTGCTCCGACGAGATCCTGCCGGCCTCTCGCCGGGGGCTTTGCGATGGTCCAGGCGATACTGTCGGGCGCAGTATGCGGGATCGGTGCGGTGGGGCCTGCATTTCGACGGCATGCGGGCACGCCGCGGCATGCTGCTTGGCATCGGTGCGGCACGAGCTGTTGTTCCGAAGTCATCGTGCGCTGCAAGCCAAAGCTGTGCTGCCTGAGCGACTTTAATATACCAAGGGTGTAGGGTTGTACCAAAAGGTGGTAGACTGCGCTGCAATTCGGATGAGGTGACAGATGGAACTTTTTGCCTAGTCGATAGTTGCAGCTTCAGGTTGACCCGGGGGGTGGATCATGGGCTTGGGCGATTCGGGGAAATGAACTTATCGAAGCAAGTTGGATTGGTGAAAGGACCCACGCTTGCTGACGCAAGCTGGGAGAGGGGAATCTCTGTACTGCCAGGAGCCGTGCGCCGCACCTATGCGGCCAACGCGACTATTGCAGGCGAATACCACACCAAATCCTCTATTCTGATTATGATCGCCGGCTGGGCGGCATTTGCGAAGACATTGCCGAATGGCTCACGTCTCATCGTCGATTTTGCGCTTCCTCGCGAAATTGCGGTGATCGAGTTCGCCGGAAAAGCGGGCGATACGGTGACGGCCCTCTCGGACGTTATCGCGATCGAGCTGGCCGGCCCCGTCCGTACATGTTCTGCGCGTTATCCGCAGTCCATCTGCGAAGCAATCCTGCGGGCTGAGGCGGATCGATATTCAAGGGTTGCGGAACACCTAGCAAGCGTCAGCAGAAGGGGTGCCGTTGAGCGCACGGCCCATTTCCTTCTCGAACTGGCCTGCCGCTCACATCGATCGGCAACGAGCTATCCGGCCCGCTTTGAATGCCCGCTGACCCAGGGCGAACTGGCCGATGCATTGGGACTTTCGGCTGTGCATGTGAGTCGCGTGTTGAAAACGTTGCGACAGACCGCCCTGGCCTCATTCCGTTACGGGGTCGTCGAGTTGCACGATCTTCCGGGACTGATCAAAACAGCCGGATTTGATCGGTCCTACATTTCGAGCTGATGCAAGGCGCCTGGCACGGGCAGTTCAGCGCGCGGAAGTACTGAACTGCCCAAACCGTTAGGGCCAAATCGTCTCCTTCCGGCAGCCTATTCTTCCAGCGCAAGCCCCAATTCGGCGCGCCGTCGCAGCCAAAGACTTGCGCGGTAGCGAGGATCCCGGGTGCGGTCATGGATCGTATCCAGGATGCGCAGAATGCGGGCAGGGCCGAGCTTGTTGCCCCACTCCAGAGGTCCGTGGGGATAGCCGAGCCCCAGCCGTACGGCGGCGTCCACATCCGCCGCCGATGCAATCTTTTGCTCGACGATCTCGCTGCCGATATTGACGATCATCGCGACCACGCGCTGGCAGACCGCGCCGCAACTATCGCTCACCAGGGTCGCCTTGCGGCCGGCGCTTTTGGCAAGCGCGAGGGCGGCGCTCCTGGCCGTATCGGATGTCGCCGCCGACGCGACGAGCGTGACGTGACGGTCCATGCCGAAATAGGGATCGAACCCGACGCATAGTGAAGATGAGAGGCCAAGCCGCATCGCGGCGCCGGCGACATCGTGCCCCTCCAACCCTACGAGGATGAGGCCGTCCCGCCCTAGCGCCTGATCCTGGAGACCGCAAACAGTGGCGCCGGCCGACGCGACCAGTTTTTGCATTTCGCCGGTGTCATTGTCGGCCAGAACGGTGACGCGATCCGGAATCCCGGCGGTCTCCGCCGGCTGTGTCGATGCGGGCGGAACGGCTTGCCGGCTGCCGTCGTAGGCATAGAAGCCGCGTCCGGTCTTGCGCCCGAGCAGGCCCGCAGCCACACGCTGCGCCGCGATGACGGAAGGGCGGTAACGCGGATCCTGATAGAACTGGTTGTAGACACCCTCCATCACCGGGTGGGAGACATCGAGCCCGGTGAGGTCCATCAATTCGAAGGGGCCCATCCTGAAGCCGGCGGCGTCGCGCAGGATCGCATCGATCTCGGCGATCGAGGCCACGCCCTCCCGCAGCATGGCCAGGGCCTCGGTGCCGAAGGCGCGGCCGGCGTGATTGACGATAAAGCCGGGCGTGTCGCTGGCGACGACGGGCCGGTGGCCGAAGCGGGCCGCAAGCTCGACCAGCGTGTGCTCCACCTCAGGCGCCGTGTGAGCTCCTGAGACGACCTCGACCAGTTTCATCACGGGCACGGGATTGAAGAAATGGTAGCCGGCAATCCGCTCAGGTCGCTTGGCCGCGGAAGCGATCGCCGTGACGGACAGCGAAGAGGTGTTGGTCGCGATGATGGCGTCCGGCCTGACGATTGTCTCCAGCGCCTCGATGAGCTGACGTTTGGGCTCGAGACGTTCGACAATAGCTTCCACCACCAGATCGGCGCCTGCCAGTCGCCCAAGTGTTTCGGCAGGTTCGATATGGGCGAGCAGCTTCTCGACTACCTCCGAGCTGACTTTGCCGGCGGCTGCCCTGGCGCGCTGACGCGACGCGATTTGCTCGATGGCCGCCGCCGCCTTTCCGGGGGCATCATCGACCATCATCACATCGATGCCTGCCGCCGCCAGGACCTCCGCTATGCCGGAACCCATCACCCCGGCGCCTACGACACCGGCTTTCCCGATCCGACTGGTGGGCTCCCCTCCCGCGCCTGCCAAGTCAGCGCCCCTTGAACGAGGGTCCGCGCTTCTCCAGGAAGGCGGCAATGCCCTCCTGTTTGTCCGCGGTATCGAAAAGCAGCTGGAAGGCTTTGCGTTCCAGCCTCAAGGCGGTTTCCAACGGAGCGTCTTCGCCGTTGACGACCGCCTCCTTGATCTGCTCGACGGCCAGCGGCGGAAGACGGCCGATCCTCTCAGCGATTTGCAGCGCATGCTGCAAGGCCTGGCCCTCATCCGTCAGGGTGCTGACCAAGCCGGCACGCTCGGCATCCTCGGCCGAAAACATGTCGCCGGTGAGAAGGAGCATCAGCGTCTTGTATTTGCCGATTGCCCTGAGCAGGCGCTGGGTGCCGCCGGCGCCCGGCATCAAGCCGAGCTTGACTTCAGGCTGACCAAAAGTGGCTGTCCGTGCGGCGACGATGATGTCGGCGTGCATGGCAAGCTCGCACCCGCCGCCCAGCGCGAAGCCTTCGACCGCGGCAATGACCGGCTTCGGGCACCTGGCGATCGCGTCCCAGTAGCGGTGGGTGCGCTGCAGAAGCATGTCGGCCGAGCCGAGCTTTTCAAACGCTTTTATGTCGGCTCCTGCAGCGAAGTTGCCGCCGCGCCCAGCAATAACGATCGAACGGATTTCCGTGTCCTCGGAAAAGCTTGCCACGGCGGCGGCCAGCTTCTGCCGCACTTCGAGGTTGAGCGCGTTGCGCACTTCGGGACGATTGATTTCGACCAGCCCCACATTCTCGACAGGGCGGCTCTCGACGACAACAAGGGATTCTTTCGCGGAACTCATTTCGTGCTGCGGAATCTAACAGGGAAACTTAATTTCATACCCGAATTATGGTCAGCGCCCGCGAGGCCCGCAAGGATATTGTTTGCTGCGACCGGTGCGATCAGGGCGGTCCGCAGGCCTGAGGCGGCTTCTCAGCGTCATGCTTTCGCTCGAGCTCCGATGAGTTCTATCCATTAGCGATGCTCCAGCAAAATGCGCGTCACATGCTCGGCGATGGCCAGGCTCGAGGTCAGCCCAGGGCTTTCGATGCCAAATAGATTGACCAGGCCCGCGATGCCATGCGTCCCGGTATCCTGGATGACGAAATCGCTGTTGGCTTCGCCGGGACCGGAAAGCTTTGGCCTGATACCGCTATAGGCCGGCTGCAGGCTGCCGTCGGCCAGTTCCGGCCAGTATTTGCGGATTTCAGCATAGAAGCGGGTGCCGCGTGCGGGGTCGACGCGGTAATCGAGCGCATCGGTCCATTCGACGTCAGGCCCAAAGCGCGCCGTGCCACCGAGGTCGAGCGTCAGATGGACGCCGAGCCCGCCGGGCTCCGGCACGGGATAGATGAGGTGCGAAAAGGGCGCTCGCGTCGCCACTGAAAAATAGTTGCCTTTGGCGTAGCGAAGCCCGGGCAGGAACCGGCGATCGAATCCTGTGATCGAGCCGGCAAGCGCGACAGCGCCGAGCCCCGCCGCGTTCACGAGCCGCGATGTGGCGATCTCGAAATCTTCGCCGCTTCCCGTGCTGGTTGTCTGGAGAACGATGCGGTCGGCTTCGATCCGGCCCGACACGATGCGGGTGTTGAGCGACAGCAGCGCACCGCCTCCCTCGGCTTCGCCGAGCAGGGCGAGCATCAGCGCGTGGCTGTCGATGATGCCAGTCGAGGGCGAAAGCAGCGCAGCGGTGCAATGCAGCGCCGGCTCAAGCTTGTGAGCCTCGGCGGCGGAGAGGAAACGCAGGTCATCGACACCGCAGGCCGCGGCATTGGCTCGAATTTTGGCAAGCACCGGCTCCTGCGCATCATCGGTCGCGACGATCAGCTTGCCGCAACGCCGGTGCGGGATCGAGCGCTCGGCGCAGTAGCGATAGAGCTTCTCGCGTCCGGCCACGCAGAGCCGCGCCTTGAGCGAGCCTTGCGGATAATAGATGCCGGCATGGATGACTTCCGAATTGCGCGAGCTCGTCTCGGTGCCGATGGCATCCGCCGCTTCGACGATCAGCGTGTCGAAACCTTGCGCGGCAAGGCCGCGCGCGATTGCGAGGCCGACCACGCCGGCACCGGCAATCACGCAGTCAACCCGTTCCATGCCCAGTCCATTCGGTTGCGCGAGCGGCGCCTCACAGCCCTTTCTCAAGGATCATCTGGCTGTTGTCCATTGCTGTCGGGCAATGATGTGCCCGCCGCCGCTTCCGAGACCGACCATGCGCCAGGTTCCCATGGCGCTATCGATCGTGACAGGGCGGCTCTTGCGGCTTGAACCCGCGATGATGCATCACAGCTCAGACACGAGGGCAAATTTCGGACTTCTCGACCAGCGAGATGGTCCTACACTCGCAGACAGGAGCCATCATGGACGCCAGACCGAATTCCCCTGAAGCCCGCGACATCCGCTACCACATGCACGCCTACACCAATGCCCGCAAGCATCAGGAAACGGGACCGCTGGTCATCGAAAAGGGCGACGGCGTCTATGTCGAGGACATTGCCGGCAACCGCTATATCGAGGCGATGGCCGGCCTGTGGAGCGTTGCCGTCGGCTTCTCGGAAAAGCGACTGGTCGAGGCGGCCACGCGGCAGATGTCGAAGCTGCCCTTCTACCACGATTTCGGCTCGAAGGCGCATTCGCCGCTGATCGATCTGGCCGAGAAGCTGGTGCAGATGGCACCGGTGCCGATGAGCAAGGCCTACTTCACCAATTCGGGCTCCGAGGCTAACGACACGGCGATCAAGATGATCTGGTACCGGTCGAACGCGCTCGGCCAGCCGACGCGCAAGAAGATCATCAGCCGCAAGCGCGGCTATCATGGCGTCACCATCGCGTCCGCAAGCCTGACCGGGCTGCCGAACAATCATCTGTCCTTCGACCTGCCGATCGCCAATATCCTGCACACCTCGACGCCGCACCACTGGCGCGATGCCGAGCCCGGCGAAAGCGAGGAGCAGTTTTCCAGCCGTCTGGCCGACGACCTGGAAAAGCTGATCCTCGCAGAGGGGTCGGAAACCATCGCCGCCTTTATCGGCGAGCCGATCATGGGCGCCGGCGGCGTGGTCGTTCCGCCCGCCGGCTATTGGGGAAAAATCCAGGCGGTGCTGTCGAAATACGACATTCTTTTAGTGGCCGACGAGGTCATCTGCGGCTTCGGCCGCACCGGCGAGATGTTCGGTTCGCAGACCTTCGGCATCAAGCCCGACATCATGGTGTTGTCCAAGCAGATCTCGTCGTCCTACCTGCCGATCTCGGCGCTGCTGATCAACGACAAGGTTTTCGAACCGATCGCCGACGAGAGCGATCGCATCGGCACCTTCGGCCACGGCTTCACCGGCGGCGGTCATCCTGTCGCCGCGGCCGTCGCGCTGGAAAACCTCAAGCTGATCGAGGAGCGCGACCTTGTCGGCAATGCGCGCACGGTCGGCGCGCATTTGCAGGCCAGGCTGCGCAAGCTCGGTTCCCATCCACTGGTGGGCGAGGTGCGTGGCGTCGGCCTGATCGCCGCCGTCGAGCTGGTCGCCGACAAGGCGAGCAAGGCGCCATGGGGCAAGCCTGCGGCTCTCGGTGCGCTGGTCAATGGGTTCATGCAGCACAACGGCGTGATCTCGCGCAACATGGGCGATGCGATCGCTTTCTGTCCGCCGCTGATCATTACCGAGGCTCAGGTCGACGCTTTGGTCGACGCGTTCGAACGGTCGCTCGAGGCCGCGCTGCCGCAGGTGCGGCCACGGGACTGACCCATCGATCACTATGGCAGCGCCCGTGTCGGCTCGGTCAGATCGGCATTTCCGAACTGACCTGCTTGCGAGGCATGGTTATTCGGGCTTGTCGTCCGGATGACCGAGTTCGCAGAACCAGCCACCGAGATATTTCACCGACGGCCTCCTTGGGTCGGGAATTGGCGTCTTCGCCTCGACGGCGGCCCGGAACGGCTCGGCGCTGTCCTGCGGGATAAATCCGAGATGATCGGCGCCGCTGTTGTCGACCATCTTCAGCTTGTTGTTGGATAGGCCGAACGAGATGGTGTGGCCGACGCGCGGCGCTGTCAGCGATGCCTCGACCAGGCGCACGCAGTCGGCGAAGGAAAGATACGACCACAGCATGCGCCGGTCGGCCGGCTCGGGGAACGACGAGAAGATGCGCAGGCACACCGTCTCGATGCCGAACTTGTCCCAATAAAGCCGGCTGAGGCTTTCGACGAAATTTTTCGACACGCCATAAAGACTGTCCGGGCGCACCGGCGCGTCGACGCCGATATGCGCCTCGATTTCGTGATAGCCGATGGCATGTACCGAGGAGGCGTAGACGACGCGCTTCACGCCGTGTTTCCGGGCGCCTTCATAGATGTGGTAGGAGCCGCGAATGCTGGAATCGAGGATGGTCTGCCACTCGCATTCGAGCGGCGCGCCGCCGAAATGCACGATCGCATCGCAGTCCTTGGTGGCCGCGATGGTCGCCTCCATGTCGGCAAGATCGAAGACGGCTTCTTCTTCATGAGGCGCAAGATCGCTGAACGGCCCGCGGCCCGCCAGGCGGATCTTGCTTGCCAGCGGCACCAGTCCCTTGCGCAATTGCGAGCCGAGCCGGCCAGCGGCGCCGGTGATCAATATACGTTCGTAGTGCGGCATCGTTTACTCCACTTGCGCGACGGCGGCATTGATCCGCGAGATCGCCTCGGCCAGCACCCCTTCGCCGGTCGCCGTCGAGATGCGGAAATAGGGTGACAGTCCATAGGCGACACCCGGCACCGACGCCACGCGTCCTTCGTTGAGAAGATAGTTGGCCACGGCCGCGTCATCCTCCAGGACGAGGCCCTTGGGCGTCTTGCGGCCGATCAGGCTGGCGCAGCCGATATAGGCGTAGAAGGCGCCTTCGGGCGGCGACAACGTCAGTCCGTTTATCTTCCTGATGCCGTCCACTACCAGGTTGCGGCGCGCCTCGAAGGCCTGCCGGAAGCGCGCGACTTCATCCTGCGGCCCGTTGAGGGCGGCGACGGTCGCGGCTTGTGCGATCGAGCACACCGAGGTGCAGGACTGGCTCTGGATCGTCGACATCGCCTTGATGAGTGGCGCGGGGCCGGCTGCGTAGCCGACGCGCCAGCCGGTCATGGCGTAGGACTTCGAGACGCCGTTGACGATCAGGGTGCGGTCCTTGAGCTCGGGGCAGGCCTTGCCGAAGGAGACGAATTCGCGTCCGTCGAAGAGGATGTGCTCGTAGATCTCGTCGGAAAGGACCAGCACCTGCGGGTGTTTTGCCAGGACCGCGCCCAGCGCCTTGAGATCGGACGCGGAATAGACCGCGCCAGACGGGTTGCCGGGCATGTTGAGGAAAAGCCACTTTGTCCTTGACGTGATTGCCTTTTCCAGCAGCGCCGGCGTCAGCCGGAAACCTGTGGTCTCCGGGCATTCGACGACGACGGGCGTGCCGCCGAGCAGCTTCACCATTTCGGGATAGGAGACGAAATAGGGCGCCGGCAGGATCGCCTCGTCGCCTGGCTCCAGCGTCGCCATCAGGGCGTTGAAGATGATCTGCTTGGCGCCGTTGGCGACGACGATGTCGTCGGCCGTGTAGTCCAGCCCGTTCTCACGGCGGAACTTGCCGGCCACGGCTTCGCGCACTTCGATGGTGCCAGCGGCAGCGGTGTAGAGCGTCTGTCCGGCCTTGGCGGCAAAATGCGCGGCATCGATGATGTGAAGCGGGGTCGGGAAATCGGGTTCGCCCAACCCGAGGTCGATCACGTCCACACCCTTGGCGCGCAGCGCCTTGGCGGCCTGCGAAGCCGCCATGGAAGCCGAAGGCTTCACCGACGAGAGGCGCGAGGCAATGTAACTCATTGGTCGTTCTCCGAGATGTAACCCTTGGATCGGTCTTTGGCCCGCGCGGCGGCGCTGCGCTTGGCCGGATCGCCATAGCCGCCGCCGCCCGGCAGTTCGAGGATCAGCCGCCGCCCGGCGGGCACGTGCTGCCAGCCCTTGGGGCGCATCTTTGTGCCGTCGTCGAGCTTGACCACGCCGGCGACGCCGGGCTCGCCGCCATTGCGTCCGCGCGGGGGATGGTTCACGCGGTCGAACATGGCGGAGAAGTCGAACTCGTGGCCGTCGGTCGCGGCGATCTCGATGATCTGACCCAGGCCGCCGCGGAACTCGCCGTCGCCGCCGGAATTCGGCCGCAGCTCCTTGCGCCAGATCACGATCGGACCGGTATGCTCCGTCGCCTCGATCGGCATCGTATGGACACCGGACGGGAAGGCCGTCGCCGACAAGCCGTCGAGCTCAGGCCGCGCGCCCATGCCGCCGGAGTTGAACATCAGCACTTCGGCGCGGCGGCCGGACGCGCCGGCGACGGGCCGCGCCGAAATGTGGATGTTCCACAGCGCGCCGGCGCCTTCGGCGAGGATCTTTCCGGGCAACGCCTTGGAGAACGCGCCAAGTACCAGATCGGGCACCATGTGGCCGAAGATGTGCCTCAACGCCACCGGGGCCGGCCGCACGGCATTCAGGATGTTGACCGGCGACGACACGGTGAAGAAGGCGAGCGAGGCGGCATTGTTCGGGATGTCGGGCGCCACCATGCATTTCAGCGCATAGCAGGCATAGGCCTTGCTGTAGATGATCGGGCAGTTGATGCCCCAGCGGCTCATCGGGTCGGTGCCGGTGAAGTCGACCTCGACATGGTCCTCGCGGACCGACACCGTGGCCGCGAGTTTCACCGGCTCGTCGTAGCCGTCGGTCACCAGCTCGTTCGACCAGCTTCCCTTGGGCAGCGCCTCGATGCGTTCCAGCATGGCGTCGCGGGTGCGGGAGAAGATGAAATCGCCTAACCCATCCAGCGAGGTCAGGCCGATCTCCTTCATCATGTCGACGAGGCGCCGGTGTCCGACCTCGTTGCAGGCAGCGAGCGAATAGAAATCGCCGACCACCTGGTTGGGCTCGCGGACATTGGCGCGCAGGATCCTGACCAGATCGAGATTGACCTTGCCCTTTTCCGCGAACTTCATGATCGGGATCTGGATGCCTTCCTCGTAGACCGACTTGCCGTCGGCGCCGAAGCCGCGCCCGCCGACATCGACGACATGCGCCGTGCAGGCGAAGAAGGCGACGAGCTCGCCGTTGAGGAAGGACGGGGACACCATGGTGATGTCGTGCAGGTGGCCGGTGCCCTGCCAGGGATCGTTGGTGACGTAGGTGTCGCCTTCGAACATCTGGTCACGCGGGATTTCGTGCATGAAATGCAGCACCGCCTCGGCCATGGTGTTGACGTGGCCCGGCGTGCCGGTGACTGCCTGCGCAAGCATCTGGCCGCGCGGGTCGAACACGCCAGCCGACAGGTCGCCGGATTCGCGCACCGAAGTCGAGAAGGCGGTGCGCAGGAGTGTGAGCGCCTGCTCCTCGACCACCGAGATCAACCGGTTCCACATGACCTGCATGCGGATTTCGCCAATATCGCTCATGCCTGGCTGCCTTTGCGGATCAGTAGGATCGCGCCGTCGCTCTGGATGACGGCGTCGAAGCTGGTGGTGACGACGGTGGAAGTTTCGCGCTCGACGATGACCGCGGGGCCCGCGATCCGATCGCCGGGGCGGAGCGAGTCGCGCTCGACGATGCCGTAGCTGCGCGGCGCGCCGCTGACCGGATCGAACACCTCGCGGGTCGTTTTGAGTTCGCTCGTTGTCTTGCCAGTTGTGAGTTCGTGCCTGGCGACGGCGGGACGAACATCCGTCGCCTTGACCGACCAGGTGACGATCTCGATTTCCAGTCCGTCGAGCCCCTCGATGGCGCGGCCGAAGAAGCGCTGGTAATTCTCCTCGAACAACGCCTTGAGTTCTGCAACGGCATCGTCTCCGAACGGCTCGTCTGCCACCGGCACGGGGATTTCCCAGCCCTGGCCGGCATAGCGCATGAAGGCGGTGATTTCGCAGACGATCCTGCCGCTGGCGCCGCCGCGCACAAAACCCTCGGCGGAGGCCTTGAGATCGGCGAGCAGGGCATTCACTTCGGCAGGCTGGAACCGCGACAGGCGCGTCAGCTTCGAGGCCAGCGCCTCGTAGCCGAACGGCGCCTTGAGGAAGCCGATCGCCGAGCCGACGCCGGCGCCGCACGGAACGATGCACTGGTCGATGCCGAGCTTTTCGCACAGTCTCGCCGCGTGAAGCGGGGCGGCGCCGCCGAAGGCAATCATCAGATTGTCGGATATGTTCTTGCCGTTCTCGACCGCATGGACGCGGGCAGCATTGGCCATGTTCTCGTCCACTACCTCGCAGATGCCGAAGGCCGTCGACATGGCATCGAGCGACAGCCGCTCGCCGACATCGCGCAGAATCGCCTGCTCGGACGCAGTGCTGTCCAGCTTGATCGCCCCGCCGGCGAAATTGTCGGGGTCGAGCTTGCCGAGCACGAGATCGGCATCCGTGATCGCCGGACGCTTGCCGCCGCGCCCGTAGCAGGCCGGCCCCGGCTCCGAGCCGGCACTCTCCGGCCCGGTCTGGATACGGCCCATGGCGTCGACCCAGGCGATGGAACCGCCGCCGGCGCCGATCTCGATCATCTCGATAACCGGGATGGAGATCGGCATGCCCGAGCCCTTCGAGAAGCGGTAGGTGCGCGCCACTTCGAAGGTTCTCGCCGTGCGCGGCGCATAGTCCTCGATCAGGCAGATTTTGGCGGTGGTTCCGCCCATGTCGTAGGAGACGACCTTCTCAAGACCAAAGCGCCTGGCGATGTCTGCGGCGAAGATCGCGCCGCCCGCCGGGCCGGATTCGACCAGCCGGACCGGAAATTCCGAAGCGGTCCCCACCGAGATCAGGCCGCCGCCGGAATGGATCATGAAGACGGGGCAATCGGCGCCCATGTCCTTCAGGCGCGTCTGCAGGCGGGCGAGATAGTCGGCCATCTGCGGCCGCACATAGGCGTTGGCGCAGACCGTGTTGAAGCGTTCGAACTCACGCATCTGCGGCGAGACTTCGGCGCTGATCGAGATCGGGATGCCGAGTTTTCTGGCGAGGATCTCGCGCGCCCGGCGCTCGTGGTCGGGGTTGGCATAGGCATGGATGAAGCCGATCGCCACCGAGCCGAAACCACCCGCCGCAATGCGGTCGGCGATGTCTTCCAGAGCGGCTTCGTCGAGCGGCTGCAGCTCTTGGCCTTCCGCGCCGATGCGGCCCTTGACGGTGAAGCGATCCTCGCGCGGGATCAGCGGCGTCGGCAGTTGCAGGTTCAGATCATACTGCTCGAAGCGGTTTTCCGTGCGCATCTCGATCACGTCGCGGAACCCTTCCGTCGTGACCAAAGCGGTCTTGGCGCCGCGGCGCTCGATAAGTGCATTGGTTGCGAGCGTCGTGCCGTGGATGATGATGCCGATTTCGGCCGCTGAAATGCCGGCGTCGCGAATGACGATGGCGATGCCGTCGAGGATCGCCTGCTCGGGAGCCGCATAGTTGGTCAGCACCTTGGTCGAAAACATCGTCCCTCGGACATCAAGGGCGATGTCGGTGAAGGTGCCGCCGATGTCCGCGCCGAGACGGATGTCGTCAGTTCTGGAGGTCATGACTTGGCCTTCTGGGAAGCGAGCGCGGCGTCGCGCATCTGAGAGAGGGTCTGCCGGGGCGTTATCGCTTCGGGCGAGATGGCGATGTCGAGGACGGCGCCGGTCGTCGAGCTAAGCGCCCGCTCGAACGCCGCCGCGAAATCCCCCGTGGATTCGACCCGCTCGGCGTGAAAGCCATAGGCCTTCGCCAGCGCCACGAAGTCGGGATTCTCGAGCGAGGTTCCGGAGACGCGAGCCGGATAGTTGCGCTCCTGATGGGCACGGATGGTGCCGTAGATGCCATTGTTGACGATCAGCACGATCGGTTGCGCGCCGGCCTGCATGGCGGTTCCGAGTTCCTGGCAGTTCATCTGGAAATCGCCGTCACCGGCAAAGCAGACCACGGTGCGTTGCGGGTATGCGACCTTGGCCGCGATCGCGGCCGGCAGGCCATAGCCCATGGCGCCGGATTGCGGCGCAAGCAGGCGCGCTTGCGGTCCAAACTTGAAGAACTTGTTCGGCCACACGGTGAAATTGCCGGCGCCGTTGGCAAGGATGACGTCGGCCGGGAGATTCTCGCGCAGCCAGGTGCTGACGGCGACCATGTCGACCGGGCCGGGCTGCACGGGCGCAGCGAACGTGCCTTCATAGGCCTTGCGTGCCGTCGTGCGCCAGTCGGCCCAAGAACCCTTGATCGGGGTGAGCGCCTTGGCGAAGGCGTTCGGACCGGCATGGATACCGATCGTGGGCACATAGATCTTGCCAATCTCGCGATCGGAGCCGTGCACGTGGATCAGCTTCTGGCGCGGTACGGGAACTTCGAGCAGGGTGTAGCCGTCGGTCGTCATCTCGCCGAAGCGGACATTGACGGCGAGGATCACGTCCGCATCGCGGATCAGGTTTTTCACATGCGGCACCATCCCGACGCCGGCCTCGCCGACAAACACCGGCGAATGGTTGTCGAACTGGTCCTGATACCGGAAGGCTGTCACGACCGGGATATCGGAGGCCTCAGCGAAAGCCTGAAGCGCCGCGCGTCCGTCAGCCGTCCAGTTGGTGCCGCCCATCAGCAGCACCGGATTTTCGGCGGCGGCAAGCATCTTCAATGCCGACGCAATTGCCTCCTGTGCCGGCGCCGCTTCGAAGACAGACGCCGGTCCGCCGAGCGGCGCGGCTCCGGTCATGGCCGTCAGCATGTCTTCCGGCAGCGCGACCACTACGGGGCCGGGCCGCCCGGTCAAAGCGGTGGTCCAGGCCCGCGCCACGATTTCGGGAAGGCGATCGACGTCATCGATCTCGACCGCCCATTTTGCGACGGTTCCGTACACCGCCCGGTAGTCTATCTCCTGGAAGGCTTCGCGGCCTTTCATGTCGGTGCCGACCTGGCCGACGAAGAGGATCATCGGCGAACTGTCCTGCATGGCGGTGTGCACGCCGATGCTGGCATTCGTCACGCCCGGGCCGCGCGTCACAAAGCAGATGCCCGGCGTGCCCGTCAGCTTGCCGTAGGCGGAAGCCATGAAAGCCGCACCGCCCTCATTGCGGCAGAGCACGTAGTCCAGCTTTCCACGCGTGTCGTGCAGCGCGTCGAGAACGGCGAGATAGCTTTCGCCGGGAACGCCGAAGCTCTTGGTCGCGCCAAGCGAGATCAGGCACTCGACAAGAAGGCGACCGCCATTGCGGACCATGCTTCGGCATCCTCTTACGCTGGTGGCAAGCAGACGAAGCTTGCCCTTCGAACTTATACCTGCACTCTGGCGGGCCGGCGCGAAATCAAGAAATGCGATCCATTCGAAAGTTTTTCTTTATTATGCAATCCGAACCAGGACGCCGGGATTCATCGTGCCCTGCGGGTCGAACGCGCCCTTCAGCCGCGCCATGAGCTCCCGCTCCACGGAGCTGCGATTCCGCTCGGCCATGGCGATCTTGGCGCGCCCAAGCCCATGTTCCGCCGCGAAGCTGCCCCCCATCTCGGTAGCGAGCGCAGCCAGCGCCTCGGCAAATTGTCCCGCCTTGCCGTCGAAATCGGCGCGGCCTTCCGGCGGTGACAGATTGTAGTGGATGTTGCCGTCGCCGAGATGCCCGAACGGGTTGATCCGCACGCCGGGCAGGATGTCGTCGCAAATCCCGGCGCCGGTCTCGATGAAGCGGGCGATGGCGCCGGGCGGCACCGAGATGTCGTGCTTCAACTGTTCGCCTTCCAGCCGCTGCCCCTCGGGTTGTTCCTCGCGCAGCCGCCAGAATTGCGCCCGCTGCGCGCCCGAATTGGCCAGCGCGCCATCCACGACCAGACCTTCCTCCATACCCCATTCCAGTGCCGAATCGAGGATCTCGTCCAGCGGAACGCGCGCCGAACCTGACGCCAGTTCGACGAGCAGGTAGACGTCGCCTCGTGTTTCCAGCTGGTAGGCGAGATCAGGCAGATTTTTGAGCGCCAGCGTCAGGCCGACATCGGAGAAGAATTCGAGCCCGGCAAGGAACTCGCCGGCCTCGCCGCGCAGATAGGTGCCGAAGGAAACGGCCGCGGCGAAGTCGGACATTACCAGAAGCGCGCTCGCCTGTTGTTTTGGGGTGGGATAGAGCCTGAGGACAGCGCGCGTGACGATGCCGAGCGTGCCTTCGGCCCCGCAGAACAGCTTGCGCAGCTGATAGCCGGCATTGTCCTTCTGCACCGCGCGAAGGCCGTCCCACATCGCGCCGTCCGGGGTCACGATTTCGAGGCCGAGCACAAGGTCCTGCATCATGCCATAGCGAAACGCCTGGCTGCCGCCGGCATTGGTGCCGATCAGGCCGCCGATCCTGGCGCTGCCTTCGGCGCCGAGATGCATCGGGAACATCAGGCCATGCGGCTCCAGCACGTCGTGCAACGCGGCGAGCACAACGCCCGCGTCAACCGCTATCGACCCGCTCTCCAGATCCGGTTCGCCTATTGCCGTCATGCGCGAAAGCGAGACGATCACCGCGCTCGCCCGATCGGCGACGGCGCCGCCGCATAGGCCGGTGTTTCCGCCTTGCGGAATCACGGCCAAGCCCGCCATCCGGCATGCCTTGACGACTGCCGCAACTTCGGCCGTGTTTGCGGGCCTGGCAACGCCCAAAGGCGCGACGCCATAGCGGTTCAGCCAGTCGCGCTGATAAGGCTTGGCGTCGGTGCCCGAAAGCCAGCCTTTCGGTCCGAGAATCTCGCGCAAAGCGGTCACGGGGTCGGTCATTGCGATACCTGCGATGTGTGGCACGCCGCGTATAGACAGCAGCGGCGCCTGGCTCAATGACCCAGCACCTGCGACAGGAATTGCCGGGTGCGCTCGTTCCGGCAAGAGGTGAAGAACTGCTCCGGCGGCGCCTCCTCGACGATTTCGCCGCTGTCCATGAAAATGACGCGGTCGGCGACGCGGCGCGCGAAGCCCATCTCGTGCGTGACACAGATCATCGTCATGCCGTCCGAAGCAAGGGTCACCATGACGTCCAGCACTTCGGCGATCATTTCCGGGTCGAGCGCCGACGTCGGCTCGTCGAACAGCATGAGCTGCGGCTGCATGCAAAGCGCGCGCGCAATCGCCACCCGCTGCTGCTGGCCGCCGGAGAGCTGTCCGGGAAACTTCGTCGCCTGCTCGGGAATGCGGACCTTCTCCAGATAGCGCCGGGCGGTCGCCTCGGCCTCGGCGCGCGGTCGCTTGCGCACGATCATCGGTGCGATCATGCAGTTCTCCAGCACGGTCATGTGCGGGAACAGGTTGAAGTGCTGGAACACCATGCCGACTTCGCGCCTGATCCCGTCAATGTTGGCGACATCGTCGTTGAGCTCGGTGCCGAGCACGGTGATGCGCCCGCCATTGTGCTGCTCGAGCCGGTTGATGCAGCGGATCATGGTCGACTTGCCGGAGCCCGAGGGGCCGCAGACGACGATCTTTTCTCCGCGCTTCACGCAAAGGTTATGTTCCGTAGCGCTTGGAAGAGCCGCAGTATTCGATCGGGCATGCCGTAGCGCTGGAAAGAGCGCAGTATTTGTCGAGGTTCTCGATATGAACGCGGCGCCGGATGACTGCGTCGAATTCACTTTGCGCGCCTCCCTACCGTTCGTTCGCCACCGACATGCGGCGCTCGAGGTAAGCACCGTAGCGGGACAGGCTGAAGACGAAGACGAAATAGATCAGCGCAATGAAGGCATAGACCTCGATATAGGCGAAGCGCCATTCGCCGGTGCCGTAGGCGGCATTGCCGGAAGCGAGGATCTCGAAGAAACCGACGATAACCACCAGCGAGGTTTCCTTGAACGAGATGACGAACTGGTTGATCGTCGCCGGCAGCGCGTTGCGCATGGCCTGCGGCAGGAGGATGCGGCCGATGCGCTGCCAGTAGCTCATGCCGAGCGCCATGGCGGCTTCCTCCTGCCCCTTCGGAACGCCCTGCATGCCGCCGCGCACGATCTCGGCCTGATAGGCCGAGAAGAACAGGGCCGAGCCGAGAATGACCCTATACAGCTTGTCGCCTGCCATCCATTGCGGCAGCGCGAAGGGCAGCACGACGGCAAAGGTGAAGAGAATAGAGATCAGCGGCAGCGAGCGCACTCCGTCGATGATCAGGCCCGTGGTCCTGGATATCCAGGGCAGCTCCGAGCGGCGCAAGAGAGCCAGGCAGATCGCCAGCGGGAAGCCGATCAGGCAGGTGGTGACGAAGATGAAAAGGGTGAGCGCCAGCCCGCCCCAGGCTTCCTCGCCGACATAGGGAAGGCCGAACACGCCGCCTTTCATCAGCACATAGTAGAGCGCCGATCCGGCGCCCCAGACGAGCGCGATGCGGCTGCCGGTCCAAAAGGCCGGAATGCAGCTCAGCACTGTCATGACCACGACGGCCACACAGGCCAAGGCCGAGCGCCATTGCTCCTCGAAGGGATAGAGGCCGAAAAGGATGATGCGCCACCTGGCGGCAATGACCGACCAGCAGGCTCCTGCCGCCGCCTGGCAGGCCTCGGGCCCGCCGCTGGGGGTGAACACCGCTGAGAACACCGCCCAGTTCAGCAGCTTCCAGAGGACAAAAGCCACGATCGTCAGGGATATCAGCGACAACAGCGCCTGCAGCGGCGTGGCGAAGAAACGGCGCCTCACGTCTTCGAGCTTGCCAGGGGCAGGGGGAGCGACAATTACCATCTCCATCACTCACCCCCTCAACTGATTGCCCTTGAGGGCAATGGTTTTGTTGATGCGGTTGAACACGGCGGCCAGGCTGAGATTGATCGCCAGGAACCCTGCCATCAGGATACCGATCGCTTCCAGCGTCTGGCCGGAGTGGTTGATGGTCAGCGCCACGATCATGAAGAAGTCGGTGAAGCCCACCGCAATGCCCATGGTCGTCGCCTTCATCAGCCAGACATATTGGTTCGCGAGGATCGGCAGCATGGCACGCAGCGCCAGCGGCAGCCGCACCAGCGTGAACACGCGCCAGGGGCTCAGCCCCAGCGAAAGTGCGGCCTCCATCTGGCCCTTCCCGACGGCCTTGAAGCCGCCACGCACGATTTCGGCGATATAGGAGCCGCCATAGATGGCGATCGCGATGGCCAAAGCGGAAAATTCGGGAGGGATGCGCAGGCCACCCTTGAGATTGAGACCTTGCAGGGCAGGGAAGTCGAGCAGCGGCAGGTCCGGCAGGCGACCTAGCGCAAGGACAATGACTGCGCTGGCCAGTGCCGTCGCGGCCGCGGTCAGTTGAATGCCGAGCCG
This sequence comes from Mesorhizobium sp. M1A.F.Ca.IN.022.06.1.1, assembly GCF_003952605.1. Classification (NCBI taxonomy): domain Bacteria; kingdom Pseudomonadati; phylum Pseudomonadota; class Alphaproteobacteria; order Hyphomicrobiales; family Phyllobacteriaceae; genus Mesorhizobium; species Mesorhizobium sp. M1A.F.Ca.IN.022.06.1.1. The sequence continues at coordinate 5,195,606 of NZ_CP034455.1, forward strand.
CTCGCCGGGCGGTTGGCTGAGGCGCGTGGTCCGGCCCAGCCAAACCGGCAGCGCGATCGCGGCGATTACAGCAAGGAAAGCTGCCGCAAACGCGACGCCGCCGACATTGGGGACCGGCACATAGAGGCCGCGGCTGGTCAGCAGCATACCGAAGGCCTCGTGCGCGGCGCGTGGCGTCGGCAGATGCGTGATGACGGCGTACCAGAAGAAGACCTGGAGGATCAGCGGGATGTTGCGGAAGATGTCGACATAGGTGCGGCCAAGCAGCCGCGCCAGTTCGTTCGAGGAAGTCCGCGCCAGGCCGACGATGGTGCCGACGATCGCCGCCAGGATCAGCCCGGTGCATCCCAGGAATAGCGTGTTGATGACGCCGATGAGGAAGAACCACCAGTAGGGGTCGTTGGCGGTGGCGGGCAGCAGCGAGAAGTTGACATCCCAGCCCGTCGACTTGAACAGGAAGTCGAAGCCGGAGGTGATGCCTTGCTGCGCCAGGTTCCGCCGGGCAATCATCACGCAGGCAAGGATCATCGCAGCAAGCGAGCCGACATAAAGAACCTGTAAAAGCGTATTGCGGACCCTCTGATTTCTTAGCAGGCTGACCATCATGGTCGTCCCCGAATTGTCGCCGGCTCCGCCTGGCGGTGCCAGGCGGAGCTCAGAGCGAGCTGCGTTAAGAGGTGGAGTCAGTCGATCACCAGCGGGAACAGGACGCCGCCATTGTTCCAGAGGTTGGTCAGCTCGCGATCCATCTTGTAGGGCGACTCCTTGCCGAGATCGCGATCGAATATCTCGCCATAATTGCCGACCTTCTTGATCACGTTGTAGGCCCAGTCGTCAGGAAATCCGAGACCCTTGCCCATGCCTGGCGCGGCACCGAGGAACTTGGCGACTGCCGGCGACGTGGGCTTGGCCTTGATCTCATCGACATTTTTGGACGTGATGCCTTCCTGCTCGGCGAAGAGCAGGGCGGAGAGCGTCCAGTTGGCGACGTCGACCCAGTTGTCGTCGCCTTGCCGCACGATCATGACCTCGGGTTCGACGGCGAGCACGTCGGGCAGGATCACGTGGTCGTCGACCTTGCCCTTGGCGACACGCGCGATTGCGAGAACTGGCCCCCACTGGGCATACATGTCGCAGCGCCCCGAAAAGTATGCTTGCTCGAGCTCTTCCGTCTTTTCGATGACGACAGGCTCCAGCTTGATCCCGACCTTCTGCGCATAGGCCGCGACCTGCTGCTCGATGGTCGTCCCCGCGGGGATGCAGATCGAGCCGCCATCGGCGTCCTTGAGCGACTTCAGATTGAGCTCCTTATGCGCCATCACCTTGGTCGTTCCGAGGTAATAGGACATCGAGAATTGCAGGCCGAGCTCGGTATCTCGGCTGAGCGTGCCGCCCGACGCCTTGATGATGATGTCGACGTCCCCCGACTGCAGCGACGGCCAGCGCTGCGCCCAGCTGATCGGGACGATCTTCAGCTTGGCCGGGTCGCCGAACACGGCGGTCGCCACCGCCTTGCAGAGGTCGATGTCCATGCCCTTCCAGTTGCCCTTGTCGTCTACCTCGGCGAAGCCGAGATAGGAGCCGTCATGGCCCGTGCAGTTGAGCAAGCCGCGCGCCTTCACCGTTTCCAGCGTCTTGCCGCCCGCCGCCTCGGCAGGCGCCGCAAAATGAACCAGGCCAAGGGCCATGGCTGCGGCCCCCCATTTCATCATTTTCATGTTTGTTGTCTCCACTGTTGAGGTTCACTTGTTCTTGTTGTTGGAGGCCCGAAACACGCGCTTCGGCCCTCGGTCGCGAAGCCGCTCCTAATCGGAGAGCGGTGTCGGTTTCGGCAGAGAAAGCTTGAGGTCGCTGCCCCAATCCTGCTGGACGAGCCAGCGATGCAGGGCGGCCACCGCCTTCACGCGCAGATGCCCGCGCGGCATGACGAGGTAGAAGCCGGGGACTTCTTCCGGCTTCATGTCCGAGAGGGCGTCACGGCCAAGTGGCGCGACCAGCGCGCCCGACCTGAAGTCCTCCTCGGCATCGATGACGGAAACCAGGCCGACACCGATGCCTTGGAGCGTCGCACGGCGCATGGTGGCGGCGTCATCGAACCCGATGCTGCGGTCGCCCTCAGCCAGTTCCACTCCGAGGTGCCGCAATATGTCGGGCCACAGCCGCTTCGACTTGACGGTGTCGAGCAGCGTGAACCGCGTCAGGTCCTGCGCCGACTTGATCTTCTCGCCGATCGCCGGGGTACAGCAGATGATCTTCGGGTCCGGCACCAGCAGCGTGGTCTCGTAGTCCGGCCAGTTGCCATAGCCCCACTGCACCGTCATATCGATGTCGTCACGCCCAAAATCGGGCAGGTCGACCATCGTCGTCAGGCGCAGATCAGCGCCCGGCAGGATCTCGCGGAACAATGAAAGCCTGGGCAGCAGATAGTGCGTTGCGAAGTAGGGGCTGGCATTAAGATTGATGCGGTCCCGGTAGTTCGATTTGGTGACGCGGCGAACGCCTTCGGAAAATTCGTCGAAGCCGGCTTTGACATAGTGCGAGAGCAGGATCGCCGACTCAGTCAGTTCGATCGAGCGCCCCTTGCGCTCGAACAGCGTCACCTGCAGCGTGTCTTCCAGGAGCTTGATCTGCTGGCCGACGGCTTGCGGCGTCACCAGGAGCTCGTCGGCGGCCTGCCGGAAGCTCTTGTGCTGTGCGACGGCGTGGAAGACGCGAAGCGCATTGAGCGAAGGAAGGCGAAGCTTGCCGGTCATCGTGAGGTCCGCCTCCTTTCGTTCGAGACTCCGTTGATCATGCACTGCTGGATTTCAGGCGCCGCCGGCTTATGAAAACCGATTCAGGCGTAGATGTAACCGCCTGAGACGATTACGTTTTCACCGGTCATATAGGTGTTCTTCGGGCCGCCGGTCATGAGCACCCACTCGGCGATCTCGGTCGGCTCGGCGCCGCGGCCGAGCGGGCTTGCCTTGGTCAATTCCTCGAGAAAACCGAGCGCCTTGGCCTTCTCGGTGGCCATGCCGGCGGGCGCGACGGAATTCACCAAAATCCCGTCCTTGGCGACGTGATGGGCAAAGGAGCGCGTGAGGCTGACGACGGCGGCCTTGGTCGCCGCATAATGGGCGTTCTGCGGATGCGCCTTGAAGGCGTCGACGGAAGTGAGGTTTACGATCCTTCCACGCACATGCGCTTTTGGCTCTTGCGACTGCATGTGGCGAACGGCCGCCACCATCATGTGGTACGTGCCCTTGATGTTGATGCCGTTGGAGGCGTCCCACTCGGCGTCGGTGATCTCGAGGAGCGGACGCCGAGGATAGATCGCGGCGCAATTGATCAGCGTGTCGACGCGCCCGAGCTTCGCGACAATGGCGTCGAAGGCGGCGTGACACTGCGGTCCGACCTGGATGTCGCAAGCTGCGGCAGCCGTGGGCAGGCCCTTGGCTTTCGCCGCGTCGAGAGCGCTCTCAGCGGCTTCCTGGTTGATGTCGATGATGGCGATCTTTGCCGCCCCGGCCTCCACAGCCATGCGGGCGAGAAGGGCGCCAAGGCCGGCGCCGCCGCCGACGATCAGAACGGAAAGATCCTTCATCGCAGTTTTCCTTACTTGGTGCCGCTGGGCGAGGTCGGCCAGGTCGGCATGATGTCGAAACGGGTAACGTCGGCCCATGCGGGGAGCGCCAGCACAGCGACGACCATCCTGCCCACGTCGTCCGGCTGCACTACTTTTCCGGCGTACATCGCCGCCCGGGCGTCGGCGTCGAGGATGCCTTTGTAGAGCTGCGTCTCGACGCGACCGGCGACGATCTCGGTGACGCGTATGCCGGACGGCGAGAGGTCGGCGCGCAAGGCAGCGGCAAAGCCGGAGATCGCCGCCTTGGTGGCCGAATAGACGGCGATGTTGGAATAGGCCGCGTGGCCGGCGGTGGAGCCGGTGAACAAGATGTGGCCGGACTGGCGCTCGCGCATCTGCGGCACGACGAGGCGGGTGAGCAGGATCGCCGCGCTGAGGTTCACCTCCAACGTGGTGTCGATGTCTGCGATCGTCATGTCGGCGAAATTGCCGAGCGGCGGCATGATGCCGGCGTTGTTGATCAGTACATCGATTCTGAGATCGGCCAGGACCGATTCCAAAGTCTCGCGGTCGGTAACGTCAACGGCGATCGGCAGGATGCCCGGACGCTCGGCCTGCAGTTCTTTGAGCGCGGCCTGGCTGCGGCCGACCGCATAGACGTCGTAGCCGGCGTCGCTCAACGCGATGGCGATGGCTCGCCCAATGCCGCTCGTCGCACCTGTGATGAAGGCTGTCGTCACGTGGGCTTCCCCTTATTGCCTGATCTTCAGTCTGCGGCCTCGACCGGTGACGCGAAACCAAGAAAAGCAGCAAAAAGGAAAGATAAACTTTCGCGAGCCTTTCCGGCAGTTCAAACGTTCCACGCTGCCTGCGCGGCCTCCAACGCTGCGAACCAAGGGAAAATCATATCTTCGGCGCGCGGGAGAGGATTCCCGGTCGTCGGTGGAACAAAAACACGGCTTTCGCTATGCACAGCAGGTCGCATTCGGTGCCGACGCGAAAGATCGACCCCGTCGCGCCTTACCCGGCCGTTGGTGCAGGCCTTTTCATTTCGGTGAAGAGCGAGGCTGCGGCGGCCTTTTGCTCCGCGTCGGTCGCCTCGACTCCGGAAGCCCGCGCCAGGGCGCGAACGCGCCCGAGGCTGTTGTGTAGATGCTTGCGCATGGCCTGGCGGGCCTTGCCGCCGTCCTGTCTTTCGATGGCATCGACGATGGCTTTGTGCTCGCTGTGGATGCGAGCGTAATAGCTGTCCTTCAGGGCCGGCTCGACGACATAGCCGAGCTGGAAGCGCGGCACGATCATCGGTCCGAGATAGGCCAGGAAGCCATGGATGAATTCGTTGCGCGCGGCTTTGGCGATCGCGAGGTGGAAATCGTAGTCGTAGTGGATCTGGACGGCCGCCGGGTCGGCCTGCTGCGCGTCGATGTCATCCATCATGGCACGGATGGCGCTCGCCTCCTTGTCGGTGCGGCGTTCGGCGCAGAGCCCGGCGGATTCGACTTCGACGCTCAACCTGAGTTCGAGCAAGGCGATGGTTTCCGGCAAGGTTCTCAGCGCCTCGTCCGGGATCGAGAAATTGCGCGGCACGGGTGTTTCGCTGACGAACATGCCGCGACCCTGCTGCGGCACCACCATGCCCTCGGAGCGCAGCCGCGCCACGGCTTCGCGCACGACGGTGCGGCTGACATCGTACTCGGCGCAAAGCTCCGCCTCGGTCGGCAGTTGCGCGCCCGGCTGCAACTCACCGGAGCGGATTTTTTCGGCCAGGCTCTCCGCCACGACGGTGGAAAGCGGCTTGCGCTTCGTCATTCAGGCCTTCCGTTCAAGTCCAGACTAGGGCCGTTCAAGTTCAGATTCGGGATGATGCCCGAACCGGCGAGACCATTCAAACCGCCGCGGTGACGATCAGTTCGACCAGCATGCCGGGCTTGGCCATCCGCCCCTCGCCGGAAGAGCGTGCCGGCGCATGCTCTTTCGGCATCCAGGCGTCCCAGACCGCATTGACCTCGTCGAAATCCCGCACGTCGTCCAGCCACATCTGGACGTGGAGGATGCGGGTCTTGTCGGTGCCTGCCGTGGCGAGTAGCGCATCGATCTTGGCGAGCACCTCGCGCATCTGGTCGGCCGCCGGTTGGCCCGGCTTGGCAACCTGGCCGGTCAGGTAGAGCGTGCCGTTGTGGATGACGCCATGATGGATGCGGGTGTCGAAGTCGAAGCGCTGGATATCGCCCACTGGATTCTTCCTCGTCAGATTGCCGGCGTCTGCCGGATGGGGTTGCCCTGCAGGTACTGCGCGTACGGCGCCTGGACGAGCCAGCCCGCATCGACGGGCAGCGTAACGCCGGTGATCGAGGCGGCACGGTCGGAGCAGAGGAACAGCGCCGCCTCGGCGACATCGCGCGGCTCGACGAAGCGGCGCAGCGCGGTGGTGGCCTGGATCGCTTCCGGGTTGCGTTCGCCCTTGGCGATCCTGGCCTTCAGCGCGTCGGAGAGGGTATAGCCCGGCGCTACGGCGTTCACACGGACTCCATGCGGGCCGAGTTCGGCAGCCAGGATCTGGGTGAGCGCCAGGACCGCATGCTTTCCGGGCGTGTAGGCCGGAAGCGACAGCGGCGCGAAGGAGGCGAGCGAGCCGACATTGAGGATCGCGCCGCGTCCGGCGGCCGACATCAGCCGGCCGAACAACTGGCAGCCAAGCAGCGTGCCGCGATAGTTGATCCGCCAAATCTGCTCGTCTTCGGTGAGGTCCTGGTCGAGCACATGCTTGCCGCTCTGCAGGATGCCGGCGCAGTTGACCACGACATGAGGGGTGCCGAACGCATTGCTGACGTCTTGCGCCAGCGCCTCGACGGAAGCGGGATCGCCGACATCGGTCTGGACAAACACGGCGCGTGGGGCGCCGGCGCTCTCGCAGGCCTCGGCTGCTTCCTTGCCGCGGCTCGCGTCCCGGCCTGCGACGACCACCTGGTAGCCTTCCTCAGCGAAGCGCTCCGCAATAGCGCGGCCGATCCCGGACGTGCCGCCGATGACGACCGCGGTCGAAGCCTCAGCCATTGTGGCGCTCCTTTCGCTCGATGTCGAAGAATGCGGCCATGGCCTCGACCTGGAAGTCCATCATCGGGCGTCCGGGCTGGATGCGGCAGCCGATCTCTTTCGCCGCCTTGAGCAGGGCCGTTTCGGCCGGCTCCATGATGATGTCGACCACGGTCATCTCCGGCGTCAGCTTGTTCACATCCATCGGCAGCGGATCGCCGGCCTTCAGCCCGGAGGGCGTCGCGTTGATCGCCATGTCCATTCCGGACGGATCGGGTTCGCCGACCTCGATGCGGCAATCGGGGAACGACCTGCTGACCAGCGAAGCGAGCTTTTGCGCGCGTTCCCTGTCGATGTCGGCGAGGCGGATCTCCGTCGCGCCTTCCTCGGCGAGGCAGTAGGTCAGCGATGCGCCCGCACCGCCTGCGCCGACCTGGAGGATGCGCCTGCCGGCGATCCGGTGTCCGCCGGCCTTCAAGCCGTCGATGAAGCCGACGCCGTCGAAATTGTCGGCATACCAGGTGCCGTCCGCCTGCCGGCGCACGGAATTCGCGCTCTGCACGCGCGCGGCGCGATCGTGGGCGGCGGCGCATTTGTGGTAGACCGGGACCTTATAGGGCACCGAGATGATGACGCCGCGGATGTTCTCCGCCGCCGTGATGCCGGCCCAGAAAGTATCGAAATCTTCCGGACGGCAGCTCAGCGGCACCATCAGACTGTCGAGCCCCTTCTGCTCGAAGATCTCGTTGAAGATGCCAGGGCTTTTCGCGTGGCCCACGGGATGGGCCAGCATGACGAAGACATCGGCCTTGCCGGTTCCGCGCATCGGTTATTCCTTTCCGTTTGACAGTTCATGATCGCTCAGGACCTCGAGAGCCCGGACGAGCGACGAGTGGTCTGCTTCCGCGCCGCCCGGGCGGGCCGCACAGGCATTCATCAGTTGCTGCGCCAGCGCCGTGCTCGGCAGGACGGCTCCAAGCGCGCGGGCGCTTTCGAGCGCGAGGTTGAGATCCTTCTGGTGCAAGCGGATGCGGAAGCCCGGGACGAAGGTGCGGGCGATCATGCGCTCGCCATGCACTTCGAGCACGCGGGACGAGGCGAAGCCGCCCATCAGCGCGCTTCGGACCTTCGCCGGATCGCAGCCCGCTTTGCTGGCAAAAACAAGCGCTTCGGCAACGGCTTCTATGTTGAGCGCGACGATGATCTGGTTGGCTATCTTGCAGGTCTGGCCGGCGCCGTTCTTCTCGCCGATCAGGGTGATATTCTTGCCGAGCTTTTCGAAGATGGGCAGCGCGCGCTCGAATTCGGCAGCCGGCCCGCCGACCATGATGGTGAGACTCGCCGCTTTTGCGCCGACCTCGCCGCCGGAGACGGGTGCGTCGAGGAAGCCGCCTCCCGCTTCCCTGAACTTCGCCGCGAATTGCGCGGTGGCGATCGGGCTGATCGAGCTCATGTCGATGACCAGCTTGCCGGCTGAAATCCCTTCGAGCACGCCACCCGGCCCGAGCAGGACGCGCTCCACGTCGGGCGTATCGGGCAGCATGGTGATGATGATTTCGCAAACCCGCGCCACTTCCGCCGGGGAAGCCAGCACCGACGCTTTCAGATCGGCAGGCAGAGGAGAGCGATTGAGCACCGTGACGATCTCGTGCCCGGCATCGGCAAGATGCCGCGCCATGGGCGCGCCCATGACGCCAAGTCCGATGAAACCGATTTTCATGCGCAACTCCCGTGCTCGCCAGAGCGTCTTGCAGCTCAATGGAGGCGTATGATATAGGACATCATACAAATTTCAATGCCTCTTCCACTGGAGACCGATCGCAAATGCAAGAGCGCGTCAATTCGCTGAAGGCGGCCGTTAAGGCCGACCGGCCTCATATCGGCATCTGGTGCTCGCTGGCTTCAGCGCTGACCACAGAAGTGGTGGCTGGTTCCGGAGCGGGCTGGCTGCTGATCGACGGCGAGCACAGCCCCAACGATCTGCGCAGCATCATGGCGCAGCTTCAGGTCGCTGCGGCATTTCCGTGCGAGGCGGTGGTGCGCCTGCCGTCCGACGATCCCAACCTGATGAAGCAGGCCCTGGATGTCGGTGCCCGCAGCCTGATGATTCCGAATGTGCGCACGCCGGACCAGGCGCGCGCAATCGTCGCGGCGATGACCTATGCTCCGGGCGGCTTCCGCGGCTTCTCGGTCGGCCATCGCGCCAACGCCTTCGGCCGTATCGCCGGGTATCATGCGAAAGCGCGCGAGCAGCAGCTGTTGGCGGTGCAGATCGAGGACGCGGCCGGCGTCGCCAATGCGGCTGAGATCGCAGCGGTGGATGGCGTGGACGTTCTGTTTGTCGGGCCCGGCGATCTTTCCACGAATATGGGCGCGATGGGCAATCCCGGCGCTGCGCATGTGCAGGAGGCGATCGCTTCCGTGCGCAAGGCCACGGCCGCGGCAGGCAAGGCGAGCGGGATTTTGGCTCCCGTGAAGGCCGACGCCGACCGCTATCTCGCCGACGGCTTCACCATGGTTGCCGTCGGTTCCGACCTCGGCCTGCTGGCGCGGGGCTCGGACGCCCTGATTGCGTCCTTCAACCTCTAGACTCGGGAGACGGCCGTGGCGATCCCCCTTACAAAGCACCCTCGCGCTACGCCTACGACATCGTCATCGTCGGCGGTGCCGTCATCGGCTCGTCGACGGCATATTGGCTGAGCCAAGCGCTGGGCAGCGGCGCCTCGATCCTCGTGGTCGAGCGCGACTCCAGCTACGAATTCTCCTCGACGGCGCTCTCCACCAGCGCCATCCGCCAGCAATATTCCAATCCGATCAATGTGAAGATCAGCCAGTTCGGCATCGAGATCATCCGCGGTTTCCAGGAGCGGATGGCGCCCTTCTACACGAACGAGCCGGCGCCCGATCTCGGCTTCAAGGAGCACGGATATCTCTATTGCTGCTCGCCGGAAGGCGTGGAGGCGGCCAAGGAGCGGGTCGAGCTGCAGCGCAGCCTCGGCGCCCACACCGTCTTCCTCGAGCCGGGTCCGCTGAAGGAACGCTTCCCCTGGCTGAATGTCGACGATCTCGGCGGCGGTTCGTGGGGTGCGCGCGAAGAGGGCTGGTTCGATTCCATGGGCATGTTGAACGGCTTCCGCCGCGCCGCCCGCGCCAGCGGGGTCGAGTACATCGACAATGCCGTGACCGGACTGGATGTCGTCGATGGGCGGGTTGTCTCCGCTCGGCTGGCGACCGGCGAGACAGTCGCTTGCGGAACCCTGGTCAACGCCGCCGGCCCGCGAGCGCAGCAGGTCGCTGCCATGGCCGGCCTTTCCATCCCGGTAGCCCCGTACAAGCGCTACAGCTTCGTCTTCGCCAGCGCCAACCCGATCCCTGGGCGAATGCCCAACGTCATCGACCTTTCCGGCACTTTCGTGCGCCCGGAAGGCGAGCTCTTCCTCACCGGCAACACGCCGCAGGGCGACGGGCCGGCCGATTACGACGATTTCGAAATGCATTTCGAGGAGTTCGACGACTATATCTGGCCGGCGCTGTGGCACCGCATTCCGGCCTTCGACGCGCTCAAGGTCCAGACCAGTTGGACCGGCCACTACGAATACAACATGCTCGACCACAACGGCATCGTCGGCTTTCACCCGGAGGTGAAGAACTTCATGTTCGCCAACGGCTTCTCAGGGCACGGCCTGCAGCAGTCGCCGGCGGTCGGGCGGGCGGTGTCGGAGCTGATCGTTCACGGCGCCTTCCAGACGCTGGACCTGTCACCGTTCTGTTACGAGCGCATCCCGCGCAACGAACCGTTCCTGGAAGAAGCGGTGATCTGAGCTGTTCCGGAGAATTTCACTCGGCGGCCTGAACGTGCCGGGCGTCGATGATCGCCCTTATCTCCGAGCGGCACGACCCGCAGTTGGTTCCGGCGCGCAGCGTCGAGCCGATCGCCTCCAGACTGTCGCAGCCCGCAGCGACCGCCGAAGCGAGCTGGTTGACGCCGACGTGGAAGCATGAGCACACGACCCGCCCGATGGCGGGTATTGGCGCTGGCGAACGCCCGGAAAGAAGCGCATGGCGATCGCCTGCCGACAGCGGCTGGCGCGTGGCCAGCAGCGAGATCAGCCAGTCCTGCGTCGGCAACTGGTCTGGAGCGGCGACGAGCACGGCCTCAGCCATGGCGCCGCCTTCGTCGATCGCAGCGGCGCGATAAGCGAGCCCGCGGCGGTCGGTGTATTCGAGCAGTTGATCCTGCCGTTGAACGCCGAGCAGCTTGCGCGCCAGAAGAATGCCCTGGTCCGGCGGCTCGGTCCCCGTCAGTTCGTAGACCCAGCCGCCTTCGACCGTGTAGCGGCTCCAGTGGACGAAACCCGTCGGCCTGAGATTGCGCCGCGTGATGAGCACGCCGGCCCATCCAGTGTTTTCGCGCACGATTCTGGCTGGGACATGCTTCAGTTCCGGCTGGCCGGAATGCGGGTCGGTAACAGGCGAGGACAGCAGGCCGGCGGCGGCCCTGGCCGCGAACTGGCCGCTCCAATGCATGGGCATGAAGGCATGGCCGCGCCGCTGCGCGTTGGCCACTCGTACTCTCGCGCGCACGAAGCCGAAGCGCGTCGACAGATGGGCAAGGTCGCCATCCTTGAGCTGGTGCGCGGCTGCATCCGCCGGATTGAGGTCGACCGCCGGTTCGGGCGCGTTGGCCATCAGGCGCGGCACGGTGCCGGTACGCGTCATGGTGTGCCATTGGTCGCGCAGCCGGCCCGTGTTCAGGGCAAGCGGGTAGTCCGCATCGACTGTGAACGCCGTCGCCTCCTGCCGCACCGGCACGAAACGCGCACGGCCGTCCGGTGTCGGGAAACGACCGTCGGCAAACAATCTCGTCTGGTACTCGCGCCGTTCTGGTGTCGGCCAGTGGCGCGGCGCGAAGCCGGCATAGCCCGCATCGCTCATATCCGCCAGGCCGCCGAGATCGAACAGGCGCCCCCCATTGTTCTCGAAAGCCGAGAGCGCGGCATGCTCGCGGAAGATTTCGGCCGGCGTCTGGTAGGCAAAAGCATCGCCGAAGCCTATGCGCGCGGCGACCTCGCAGATGATGCGCCAATCGGCTTTCACGTCGCCCGGCGACCGCATGAACGGCCGCTGACGCGAGAGGCGCCGTTCCGAATTTGTGACCGTGCCGTCCTTCTCGCCCCAGGCAGCGGCGGGCAGCAGCACGTCGGCATAGCGCGTGGTGTCGGTGCGGGTCACATCCGAAACCGCGACGAAATCGCATTTGGACAGGGCGGCGCGCACGCGCGACGCGTCCGGCATGCTCACCGCGGGATTAGTGCCCATGATCCACAGCGCCTTGATGCGGCCGTCGGCAACCGCCTGGAACATGTCCACGGCCTTCAGCCCGCCGCGTCGCGCGATTCCGGGCGCCTTCCAGAAGCGGGAGACCCGCTCGACAGCGGCCTGATCCGCGAAGTCCATGTGCGCGGCAAGTTGGTTGGCGAGGCCCCCCACCTCGCGGCCGCCCATGGCGTTCGGCTGGCCCGTGACCGAGAACGGCCCCATGCCTGGCTTGCCAATGCGGCCGGTGGCGAGGTGGCAGTTGAGGATGGCGTTGACCTTGTCGGTTCCATGTGCCGACTGGTTGACGCCCTGGCTGTAGACGGTGACCGTCCGTTCGGTGCCGGCGAAGATCTCATAAAAGGCCTGGACATCCGTGGCCGCCAGCCCGCAGCCTTTTTCGACGCGCGCGACCGACGGCGCATCGGCACCGGCCAGCGCGGCAGCGGCTTCGAAGCCCGATGTGCTGGTGCGGATGAAATCCGCGTCGATCTTTCCGCTCTGGACGAGATGCGCCAGAAGGCCGTTGAACAAGAGCACGTCCGTGCCCGGATCGAGCGCCAGATGCAGGTCGCATTCGTCGGCCGTGGCGGTGCGGCGCGGATCGATGACGACGATCCTGGTTCCGCGTTCGCGCTGCGCCGCAAGCATGCGCTGGTAGAGCACGGGGTGGCACCATGCGGTGTTGGAGCCGGTGAGCACGATCAGATCGGCGTGCTCGAAATCCTCATAGACACCGGGAACGATGTCCTCGCCGAAAGCGCGGCGGTGGCCGGCGACCGACGAGGCCATGCACAGCCGCGAATTGGTATCGATATTGCCCGAGCCGATAAAGCCCTTCATCAGCTTGTTGGCTACGTAGTAATCTTCGGTAAGCAACTGGCCGGAGACATAGAAGGCAACCGAGTCCGGCCCATGCTCGGCAATCGCACGCGAGAATTTCGCGGCGGCGAGGTCGAGCGCTTCGTCCCAACTCGTCTGCCTGCCTTGGATTTCCGGCTGAAGCAAGCGGCCCTCGAGGCCGAGCGTTTCGCCAAGCGCGGCACCCTTAGAGCAAAGGCGGCCGAAATTGGCCGGGTGCTCGGGATCGCCGCGGACGGTTGCCTTGCTATCCGCGGCGATCTCGGCCACCACGCCGCATCCCACCCCGCAATAGGGGCAGGTGGTCCTCACCTCGCGTGCTTCTTCCATGGCTCAGGCCGCTTTCGAGGCCAACGCTTCGAGCGCAATGAACAGCCGTTCGCCTTCGATCCTGACCGGGATCGTCCTAACCGAGCCTTCGTCGGCGCCGAGCGCCTTGCCGGTCTCCAGCGAGATCACCCAATTGTGCAGCGGGCAGGTCACCGCCGCGCCATGGACGATGCCCTGGCTGAGCGGCCCGCCCTTGTGCGGGCAATGGTCTTCGATCGCAAAGACCTGGTCATCCGCGGTGCGGAAAACCGCGATCTTGCCTTGCGGGATGGCCACGCAACGCGCGCCGCGGCGAGGGACGTCGGAAACGGAGCCGATTGCGATCCAGTTCATTGGGGCACTCCCGTATTTGCTTGATAGGCGAGCGTCCAGGATGGCGCGAACTTCTCCATCACTCGGCCGCCTCGGCGAACCCGACCGAGGCCAGCGGCCGGAACTCGTGCTTGTCCTTGCCGGAGACGCGTTCGGACCACGGGTCGACCTGCGCGAATTTCTGCGAAAAGACGAAGCGCTCGAAATAAGCGCGGCGCTTCTCCACGTCATCCAGGATCTGCTTTTTGATCTCGGCGGCACCGACGCGCTTGGCCCATTTGTAGATGCGCTCGAGGTAGCGGGCCTGCTCGCGATACATCTGGACAAGCGCCACGATCACCTCCAGCGCTTCGTCCTCGGTCTTCACCAGGCCGAGCACTTCGGTGCCCTTGATGTCGAGGCCGGCGGCGCCAGCGAAGTGGATCTCGTAGCCAGAATCGACGCAGACCACGCCGACATCCTTGCAGGTCGCTTCGGCGCAATTGCGCGGGCATCCCGAGACCGCCATCTTCACCTTGGCCGGGGTCCAGGAACCCCACATGAACTTCTCGATGCGGATGCCCAGCCCCGTCGAATCCTGGGTGCCGAAACGGCACCAGTCGGAGCCGACGCAGGTCTTCACCGTGCGCAGGCCCTTGGCATAAGCATGACCCGAGACGAAGCCGGCCTTGCCGAGATCGGCCCACACCGCCGGCAAGTCCTCCTTGCGGATGCCAAGCATGTCGATGCGCTGGCCGCCGGTCACCTTCACCGTCGGGATGCCGAACTTGTCGACCACGTCGGCGATGGCGCGCAATTCACCGGCGCTGGTGACGCCGCCCCACATGCGCGGCACGACCGAATAGGTGCCGTCCTTCTGGATGTTGGCATGGACGCGCTCGTTGATGAAGCGCGACTGATAGTCGTCGGCATATTGGTCCGGCCAATCGCAGACCAGATAGTAGTTGAGCGCGGGCCGGCACTTCGCGCAGCCGCAGGAGGTCTTCCATTCGAGCTCCTGCATGATGGCCGGTATCGTTTTCAACCCCTTCGCCTTGATCAGGCGCCGCACGTCGTCATGACCGAGGCTCGTGCAGCCGCACATGGGCTGCACGGCCGCCGGATTGTAGGCCTCGCCCAGCGTGAGTTTCAGGAGTTGTTCGACGAGACCCGTGCACGAGCCGCACGAAGCCGAGGCCTTGGTGTGGGCGCGCACGTCGTCGAGCCCGGTCAGCCCTTTGCCGGTGATCGCGCCGGTGATCTTTCCCTTGCAGACGCCGTTGCAGCCGCAGATTTCCGCATCATCCGCCAGTGCCGCAACGGCCGCCAAAGGGTCCGAGGAAGCGCCTCCCTGGAATGCCTGGCCGAAGATCAGCGTGTCGCGCATCTCCGAGATGTCGGTCGCCTTCTTCTTCAAATCGTTGAACCAGGCGCCGTCGCCGGTCTCGCCGAACAGCACCGTGCCGATGATGCGGTTGTCCTGCAGCACGACCCGCTTGTAGATGCCGGCCGATGCGTCGCGCAGGATGATCTCCTCGCGGTCGTCGCCGTCGGCAAAGTCGCCGAGCGAATAAAGGTCGATGCCGGTGACCTTGAGCTTGGTCGGCGTGTCGGAATGGACGAAGCGCCTGTCCTCGCCGTTCGCCAGCCCGGCTGCCGCGACGCGGGCCATCTCGTAGAGGGGCGCGACCAACCCGTAGACATGGCCGCCGACCTCGGCGCATTCGCCGAGCGCCATGATCGCCGGATCGGATGTCTGCATGCGGTCGTCGACGACGATGCCGCGATTGACTTCCAGCCCTGCGTCCTTGGCCAGCGCGATATTCGGGCGGATGCCGACCGCCATCACGACCAGCGTCGCCGGAATGATCGTGCCGTCCATGAGTTCGACGCCCTCGACTTTGCCATTGCCGACAATGGCCTTGGTGTTGGCCTTGGTCATGACCTTGATGCCGCGCGCCTCGACGGCCTTCTGCAGCAGATAGCCGGCAGCCGGATCGAGCTGGCGCTCCATCAGTGTCGGCATGACGTGCAGGACGGTCACGTCCATGCCGCGCTCTTTAAGCCCGGCCGCCGCTTCAAGGCCGAGCAAGCCGCCGCCGATGACGATCGCCTTGGCGCGCGACTGCGCGGCAAGCAGCATGGCGTTGACGTCGTCGAGATCGCGGTAGCTGAGCACGCCCGGCAAGTCCTTGCCTGGCACCGGGATGATGAACGGCACCGAGCCGGTGGCGATGATCAGCCTGTCGTAGCCTTCGGTCACGCCGTGGTCCGAGGTGACGGTCCTCGCGTCGCGGTCGATGGCGACGATCCTGTGGCCCTTGTAGAGGGTGATGCCGTGCTTGATGTACCAGCCGTCGCCATGGATGACGATTTCCTCGAACTCCTTCTCGCCCGAAAGCACCGGCGACAGCATGATGCGGTCGTAATTCACGCGCGGCTCGGCGTTGAAGATGGTGACGGCGTAGCGGTCGGGTGCAGCTTCCAGCAGGTGCTCGAGCATCCTGCCGGGGGCCATGCCGTTGCCGATGATGACGAGTTTCTCGCTCATGTCCGGTCAGCTCCGATCTATTCGGCGGCGTAGGTGAGGGGCGCGGGCTTTACGGCGGCCGCGCGCTCCATCCGGCGGATGGTGGCGTGCATCCAGAGAAGGCACGAGACCACGATGACGAACAGCAGCATGAAGCAGCTCGACCAGACGCCGGTGAGGTCGTTCAGCGCGCCGAAGGCGATCGGCAGGATGAAGCCGCCGAGGCCGCCGATCATGCCCACCACCCCGCCGACCGCGCCGACGCTCTGCGGGTAGTAGACGGGGATGTGCTTGTAGACGGCGGCCTTGCCGAGGCTCATGAAGAAGCCGAGCACGCAGGCGACGGCGATGAAGGCGAGCGGGCCGATCTCGACATGGAACGGGATCGGCCCGCTGATACCGCGCACGACGTAATCTGCCGAGGGGAGAGACAGAACGAGGGTCGCGACGGCAGATACGGCGAAGGTCCAATAGAGCACGGTACGGGCGCCGATGCGGTCGGAAAGCACGCCGCCATAAGCGCGGAAAATGCTTGCGGGGATCGAATAGGCGGCCCCGATCATGCCGGCGGTGGCGATGCCGAAGCCATAGACGCCGATCAGATAGCGCGGCAGCCAAAGCGACAGCGCCACGAACGCACCGAAGGAGAAGAAGTAGTAGAAGGCGAAGCGCCAGACCTGCAGGTTCTTCAGCGGCGCGAATTCCTGCCAGAAGCTTCTCGCCGGTACTGCCTTACCGGCACGGCGCTCGCGGATAACCGGATCGTCGCTGGTCATGAACCAGAACACGCCGGCCATGACAACCAGCGCCGCGGCCCAGATCAGCGCGACCGACTGCCAGCCCCAGGCAATCAGTACGAGCGGCGCCAGGAACTTGGTGACCGCAGCGCCGACATTGCCAACGCCGAAGACGCCGAGAGCCGTGCCTTGTTTGCGCGCGGGGAAGAAGCGCGAGACATAGGCGACGCCGACCGCGAAGGAGCCGCCGGCAAGCCCGACGCCGAGCGCCGCGACCAGCATCTGTTCATAGGTATGTGCAAAGGCGAGCAGGAAGGTCGCGACCGCCGCCGCGAGCATGGTCATGGTGTAGACCAGCCGGCCGCCGTAGCGGTCGGTCCAGACGCCGAGCACCATGCGCACGAGCGAGCCGGTGAGGATCGGCGTGCCGACCAGCAGTCCGAACTCGGTCTCGTTCAAGCCGAGCTCCTGCTTTATGCGCACGCCGATGATGGAGAAGATCGTCCACACCGCGAAGCAGACGGTGAAGGCGATGGTGGAGATGACGAGCGCCTGCCGGGAGCTACTGTCCTGGCTGGGCGCGGCTTGGAGGTTTGCGGTCATGGTCGGCTCCGTTTGCGGCGTGGGAGGCACCGCGTGTTGTGTTGATCAAAGGCTCGGCATCGGTCAGCGCGCCGAGGCTGGGACCTGCGCGGTGACTTGCGGACCCTTGGCCTCTCTGTCGTGATTGGTGGGAAACAGCAGAAGCGCGGCGGCGAACCCCACCGCCGTCAGGATGCTGCTCGCCAGGAAATCGCGGCGGGTGAAATCCTTTAGGGAAGCGCCAGTTCCGATCCGTTTCGTCATCGTCGTCTCCGTCCGGCGCCGCCTGGGATCGGCGCCTTCGATTGCGTTTCGGTCCAAAACAAAAAAGCTGCCGACCAGGCCTGTCGCGTCCGTACATCCGGGACACGCGTCGACCTGAGCGGCAGCTTTGCCTGTGGCGCCCGCCATTGGACGCCTGTTCTATTGCCCGCGAGGGGCGCGATTATCTTAAAGCACGAAGCGTGCCAGTTTTGCGTGGAAGACGGATTTCCAGGAGAATCAAAGCGGTAGGCGCTTCAGGCGCCGGCCCGGCCGAGCCGAGACACGGTCAAACGTTGATCAAGGGAGCGGGCAGGGCGCACAAATTTTGTGCAATGCACAAGAATGGCGCGCAAATGATCAGTCGCGATTCTGGGCCGCGATGTAGGCATCGATCCGATCGGGATCGAAGATCTGGCCGTCGAAGAATCCGTCCGGGCCGAGCACAAGGCTCGCCCCGGCCGAGCCGACCGGCGTCGCGGTCTTCAGCGCGCCTTCCACTTTGGCGTTGGCGCCGGGCAGGGCCACGCCGAGCGGCTTCAGCGCCGAGCGGTAGAGATCGGGCCGGTAGCAGTCGCGGGCGATCGCCAGGTTTTGCGGCGTATGCGGCAATTGTCCCCAGCGCACCATCTGCGTGTAGAACCAGAGCGCATGGCTCTTCCAGGGAAAGTTCGCCGCCTTGTCGAAGGGCAGGAAGAAAGCCTCAACGCTGCGCTCCGGGCCGCCGCCGAGCTGAAGTCGCCCGGTGAGTGCCGGCATCTGGATCGCCTCCGGCTGCCCGAGGAACGCAGGCTTGGCCATCAGCGCGGCCAGCGCGCCGCGGTTCACCGGATCCTGGCACCAGCGCGCGGAGTGATGCAGCGCTCTCAGCAACGCCGCCAGCGCGTCGGGGTTTTCCTCGGCCCAGCTTCTGCGCGCGCCGATCACCTTTTCCGGGCTGTTGCGCCACAGCAGCGCCTTGACGGTGACGATGCGGCCGGTGCCGGCGGCGACGGCGGCACTGTTCCAGGGCTCTCCGACGCAATAGCCGTCGATGCGGCCGGCGGAGAGCGCATCGGCCATGAAGGGCGGCGGCACGATGACGATCTCGACATCGCGGTCGGGATCGATGCTGCAGGCGGCGAGCCAGTAGCGCAGCTCGTAATTATGCCCGGAATGCGGATGGACGACGGCGAAACGCAAAGGCTCGCGGCCGGCGGCCGCCCGCTCGCGGATCAGAGCGCCAAGCGCCGTCCCGGCGCGCGCCGGATCGAGATCGGGCGCGGCCCCGTGCGCCGCCATGCCTTGCCACACCGCATTGGAGACGGTGACGCAGTTGCCGCCAAGCCCGAGCGAGAAGGGCACTATGGTCTCCGAGGCAAGCGGCGTGAGGCCGAGGCTGCAGGCGAGCGGCATCGGCCCCAGCATATGTGCCACATCGAAATGGCCGATGGCGATGCGGTCTCGGATGTTGGCCCACGAGGTCTCGCGATGCAGCTTGAGCTCGATGCCTTCGCGGGCGGCAAAGCCCATCTCGCCGGCCGCTACAAGGACGGCGCTGTCGAAGAGCGGCATGAAGCCGGCGGTGATCTCGTGCGCGGCAGTCTTGCTCATTTGCCCTCCAGCGGGCCCAGCAATCCCGCCGCCGTCACCAGGCTCTGGGCGATGTCGGCGATCTTGCGGTTCTGGTTCATGGCGGTCTTGCGAAGAAGCGCGTAAGCGGCCTCCTCGCTCAAGCCGCGCGACTTCATCAATATGCCTTTGGCGCGATCGACGACCTTGCGGTTCTCGAGCTCGCTGCGCGCCTCCTCCAGTTCGCGCGCCATGCGCGAGAAGGCGTTGAAGCGGCTGATCGTCATGTCAAGAATCGGCTTGATGCGCTCCTTCTTCAGCCCGTCGACCACATAGGCGGACACGCCGGCTTCGACCGCCGCCTCGATCGAGGCCCGGTCGGAGCGGTCGACGAACATAGCGATCGGCCGTTTCACTGCTCGCGAAAGCTGGAACATGTTCTCCAGCATGTCGCGGTTGGGGTTTTCGAGATCGATGACGATGACATCCGGCTCGATCTCGGCGATGCGCTTGGCAATGCCGGCCACGTCATGAACAACGGTGACATGGCGATGGCCGGCGTCCCGCAATCCGGCCTCAATGATCGAGGCGCGGATGCGGTTCTCGTCGATAACAAGGATGGTCAACGAACCAGCGGACATGCGCCCTATTGTGCAGCCCGGCCGGAATTGTGCAATGCGGTAGCGTGGTCCGCGGCGACTTTCCCACGCCCAAACGCCGCCGGCCAGTCGCCGATATTCGAAGCTTCTAATTTTCGAAGGCAGGTTTTTCGCTGGGCCAAAAAGGTCAAAAACGTATCAGTCGGCGCGGCGTGGCGAGGTGGCGGACATCCTTGGCCGCCGCTATCCTGACCCTAGATGAGCCGGAACAAACGGCCGCGGTTCGAAGGCTGGCGACAGCCTGCGGGAGGAATCGATGGGACCCGATCTGGAAGTCATACAGATAAGGCCTGGCGAGTCGTTCGCGGTGAGGTGGCATGGCTATCCCTACCATACGGTGCGCTGGCATTTTCATCCGGAGTACGAACTGCACCAGATCGTGGCGACCAAGGGCCGCTATTTCGTCGGCGACTTCATCGGCGAGTTCGAGGTCGGCAACCTCGTTCTCACCGGTCCCAACCTGCCGCACAACTGGATCAGCGAGGTTCCGGAAGGTCAGTCAGTTCCGCTGCGCTGCAGGCTGGTCCAGTTCAGCGAGGAATTCATCGGCGGCGCGATCGCCACTTTTCCCGAGCTTGGCGCGGTCTCGCCACTGCTCGAGCTCGCGCGGCGCGGCGTCCTGTTCAGCGCCAGTGTGAGCAGGGCGGTCATGCCGTTGCTGGCGGAGATCACGCATGCTTACGGCGTTCACAGGATCAGCCTGTTCATGTCGATCATGGAGGCGCTGAGCCGCGAAACTACGCCGCGCGTGCTCGCCAGCGAGAACTATCTGCCGGACCCATCCGGATACATGTCTGCGGGCATGAACCAGGCGCTCGCCTATATCCGCGAGAACCTGACCCAGCAATTCAACGAAGGCGATCTGGCGGCAATCGCGGGACAGACGCCGAGCGCCTTCTCGCGCTCGTTTCGCAAGCATACCGGCATGTCGCTGCTGCAGTACATCAAGCGGCTGCGCATCAATCTCGCCTGCCAGATCCTGATGAGCGACGAAGAGGCGCAGATCTCGGATATCTGCTTCGAGGTCGGCTTCAACAATCTGTCGAACTTCAATCGCCAGTTCCTGGCCGAGAAGGGCATGCCGCCCTCGCAGTTCAGGAGATTGGTTGCGGATAATTTCGCGGCCGCGCGCGCCGCATAGAAAGGAGTTCGGGAGGAGAAACAAGCCTTAGACAAGAACCAGGACGAAGCGGTGGGTCGCGCAAGCGAACCAGCGATGGACGAGTATTTCCTCGTGTCATGCCAGCGGGAGGAAGCCGTGAGGCTGCTGCACGAGTTCACTGGACTTCCAATCGGGTGCGCGAGCAGCATCCGCGACTCGATGTCGAAGTCCGTTTAGATCACACAATGGGAATTGGAGAAGACCTTATGTCCAGATACGTGTCCAGATTGACAGCAGCCGCGATGGCCGTCTCGAGCCTCGCTCTTGGGGCGACTTTTGCCAATGCGCAGGATATCGCCGGCTCCACGGTCGCGTTCCTGATGCCCGACCAGGGCTCGACGCGTTACGAAGAGCATGATCATCCGGGCTTCGTCGCTGAAATGAAGAAGCTTTGCGACAGCTGCAAGGTGCTCTATCTCAATGCGGACGCCGACGTCACCAAGCAACAGCAGCAGTTCAACTCCGTCATCACCCAGGGCGCGAAGGTTGTCGTGCTCGACCCGGTCGATTCCGCGGCGGCGGCCTCGCTGGTGCACAATGCGCAGGCTCAGGGCGTCAAGGTGATCGCCTATGACCGTCCGATCCCCACGGCCAAGGCCGATTTCTATGTATCGTTCGACAACAAGGCCATCGGCAAGGCGATCGCCGCCTCGCTGGTCGAGCATCTCAAGGCCAAGGGCGTGTCGAGCGACGGCGATGTCGGCGTGCTGCAGATCAACGGCTCGCCGACCGACGCCGCGGCGGGCCTGATCAAGGACGGCATCCATGAGGGTCTCAAGACCGGCAGCTACAAGACGCTCGCCGAGTTTGATACGCCGAACTGGGCGCCATCGAATGCCCAGCAATGGGCGGCGGGACAGATCTCGCGCTTCGGTAACAAGATCGTCGGCGTGGTCGCCGCCAATGACGGCACGGGCGGCGGCGCTATTGCCGCCTTCAAGGCAGCCGGCGTCGATCCGGTGCCGCCGGTGACGGGCAACGACGCGACGATCGCCGCCTTGCAGCTCATCATTGCCGGCGACCAGTACAACACTATCTCCAAGCCGAGCGAAATCGTCGCCGCGGCGGCGGCAAACGTTGCTGTGCAGCTTCTCAAGGGCGAGACTCCGAAAGCCGAGACAACGCTATACGATACGCCCTCGCAACTCTTCGTGCCGGCGGTGGTGACGCAGGAGAATTTGAAGGCCGAAATCATCGACAAGAAGATCCAGACCGCAGCCCAGCTCTGCACCGACCGCTACGCCGAAGGCTGCAAGAAGCTCGGCATTCAATAAGGAGCGATGCGGCTGAAGCCGCATCGTCTCCCAAAGCGATGCGGCTGAAGCCGCATCGTCTCCCAGAAGCGATGCGGCCCAAGGGTGCATCGTCTTCGAGGAGCGAGGCGGCGGAGCCGTATCGTCTCCAACAGCGATGCGGCGCAGCCGCGTCGCCTGCGATATGCTCGGCTGGCCCCGTCAGGGCTGAGAGCCGGGTGTGTCCGGCCGCTACCTCCTGGCGGCCGGACAGATCGACCAAAACGCGGGAAGAGAGACACGCAATGGCAATACCCGACGCACCGCCCACGACGAGCCGTCCGCCGGTGCTTAGCCTGCGCGGCATCTCGAAGAATTTCGGCGCGGTGTCGGCTCTCACCGACGTCGATCTCGACATCAATGCCGGGGAAATCGTCGCCCTGGTTGGCGACAACGGCGCCGGCAAGTCGACGCTGGTGAAAATCCTGGCCGGCGCGCATATGCCGAGCTCGGGCTCGATCACTTTCGACGGCCAGCCGGTGACGCTTGCCAATCCCGCCGCGGCGCTGAAGCTCGGCATCGCCACCGTCTTCCAGGATCTCGCGCTCTGCGAAAACCTCGACGTCGTGGCCAACATCTTTCTCGGCCGCGAGCTTCATCCGCTTCGCCTCGACGAGGTCTCGATGGAGGTCCGCGCCTGGACACTGCTCAACGAGCTCTCGGCACGGATTCCCAGCGTGCGCGAGCCGGTGGCGTCGCTGTCGGGCGGGCAGCGGCAGACGGTGGCGATCGCCCGCTCGCTGCTGATGGAGCCGCGCGTGATCCTCCTCGACGAGCCCACCGCCGCACTCGGCGTCGCGCAGACCGCCGAAGTGCTGAACCTCATTGAGCGCGTGCGGGATCGCGGGCTGGGCGTCGTCATGATCAGCCACAACATGGAGGACGTGCGCGCCGTGGCCGACCGCATCGTGGTGCTGAGGCTCGGCCGCAACAACGGCATCTTCCTGCCCGGCGCCTCCAATCAGGAGCTGGTCACCGCGATCACCGGCGCCGACGACAATGCGGTCTCGCGGCGCGGCAGGCGCACGGCCGAGAAGGCGCAAGGAGAACAGCCATGACCACGGCGTCCGACCGCAATCCCGGCGCGCTGCTCGATCGCAGCGACGAACGGCTGAAGGATCGCAGCGGCGCGAAGGGCGCCATCAGGGGCTTCCTCGACCGCGTCCGCTCCGGCGATCTCGGCTCGCTGCCCGTGGTGGTCGGGCTGGTTTTGATCTGCACCATCTTCCAGACGCTCAACCCGGTATTCCTGTCGCCGAACAATCTGGTCAATCTTTTGTTCGACTGCTCGACCGTCGGCATCATCTCGCTCGGCATCGTCTGCGTGCTGATGGTTGGCGAGATCGACCTGTCCGTCGGGTCCGTCAGCGGCCTGGCCTCCGCGCTGCTCGGCGTGCTGTGGGTGCAGTGGGGCTGGCCGGTCGCGCTTGCCATGCTGGCGGCGATGGCGGTCGGGTTCGTGACCGGCTGCGTCTACGCGCTGCTGCTCAATAGGCTCGGCATGCCAAGCTTCGTCTCGACGCTGTCGGGCCTGCTCGCCTTCCTGGGATTGCAGCTCTACATCCTCGGCCCGACGGGCTCGATCAACCTGCCTTACGATTCGCCGCTGGTGAATTTCGGACAGCTGCTCGTGATGCCGCACTGGGTGTCGCACACTTTGGCCGTCGTGCCCGGCGTGCTTGCCCTGGCTCTCGGCTATCGCAAGGCGCAACGCCGCCAGGCCGCCGGCCTGTCATCGCGTTCGCTCGGCGGGCTGCTGCTCCAGGCCGTCGCGATCACGGTCGCGCTCGAACTGGTGGCTTACTACCTCAATCTGTCGCGCGGCGTGCCCTGGATGTTCGCGTTGTTCGTCGGCCTGGTCGTGGCGATGAACTATGCGCTGAAGCGCACCCAATGGGGCCGCTCGATGACCGCTGTCGGCGGCAACCGCGAAGCGGCGCGTCGCGCCGGCATCAATGTCCGGCTGATCTACGCCAGCGCCTTCGCGCTCTGCGCCACGCTGGCGGCGACGGGCGGCCTGCTCTCGGCAGCACGCCTGGCAACCGCCAGCCAGCAGGCCGGCACCGGCGACGTCAATCTCAACGCCATCGCGGCGGCCGTCATCGGCGGCACCAGCCTGTTCGGCGGCCGCGGCAGCGCCTATTCGGCGCTGCTCGGCATCATCGTCATCCAATCCATCGCAAGCGGCCTGACGCTGCTCGATCTGTCATCCTCGCTCCGGTACATGATCACCGGCTGCGTGCTGGCGATCGCGGTCATCGTCGATTCTCTCGCCCGCCGCTCGCGTGTTTCACACGGCCGCGCCTGAGGCCTATCGAAGAGGATCGCAATGTTTGAAAGTCTTTCCGGCAAGGTTGCCGCAATCACTGGCGCTGCCTCGGGCATCGGGTTGGAATGCGCCCGCACCATGCTCGCAGCCGGCGCGAAGGTCGTCCTGGTCGACCGGGCCGAGGACCGGCTTCAGGAACTTGTCGCGGAGCTCGGCGACAATGCTTATGCCGTCGTCACCGACCTGCTCGATCCGGCGAGCGTCAACCGCATGATGCCCGAGATCCTCGAAAAGGCGGGCCAGCTCGACATCTTCCATGCCAATGCCGGCGCCTATGTCGGCGGGGAGGTAGCGTCGGGCGATCCCGACCAGTGGGATAGGATGCTCAACCTCAACGTCAACGCCGTGTTCCGCACGGTGCACGCCGTGCTGCCGCATATGATCGAGCGGAAGAAGGGCGATATCATCGTCACCAGTTCGGTGGCCGGCTTCGTTCCCGTGGTCTGGGAGCCGATCTACACCGCCTCGAAATTCGCCGTGCAGGCATTCGTCCATACGGTTCGGCGCCAGGTGCTGAAGCACGGCATTCGCGTCGGTGCAGTCGCTCCCGGTCCGGTGGTGACGGCGCTGCTCAGCGACTGGCCAAAGGCCAAGATGGAAGAAGCGCTCGCCGCCGGCAGCCTGATGGAGGCGAAGGAAGTGGCGGACGCCGTGCTGTTCATGCTGACGCGACCGCGCAACATCACCATTCGCGACCTCGTCATCCTGCCGCAGAGCGTGGACATCTGAGCGGCTCGCCGACCGGCCCTCGCAGAACGGAACCGCCGCCATGATCCTCGACCGCTTCCGACTGGACGACAGGGTCGCGCTGGTGACCGGCGGCACGCGCGGCATCGGCCTCGCCATCGCGAAGGCGCTCGGCGAAGCCGGCGCACGCGTCGTCGTTGCGGGCCGGACGATGAAGGATGATGCGCGGCAGGAACTCGCGGGCCTCGCCTTCGACTTTCACGCCGCCGAGATGCTGGACGAGAAAGCGCCGGACAGGCTGGTCGCCGACACGCTCGCCAAGGCCGGCCGCCTCGACATCCTGGTCAATAGCGCCGGCATCGCCATCCATGGCGACAGCGGCGACTATCCGGAGGACATCTGGCGGCAGACGATGGCGATCAATGTCGATGCCGTCTTCCGCTGCTGCAGGGCGGCGCTGGCGCCGATGCGGCGCCAGGGAGGCGGCGCGATCCTCAATGTCGGCTCGATTTCCGGCATCGTCTCCAACATTCCCCAGAACCAGGTTGCGTATAACAGTTCCAAGGCGGCGGTGCACATGATGACCAAGAGCCTCGCCAGCGAGGTGGCGGCCGATAACATCCGCGTCAACGCCGTCGCGCCCGGCTATATCGAAACGGACCTTTCGCGCGGCGGCATCGAGAATCCGGAATGGTTCCCGATCTGGCGCGGCATGACGCCGATGGGCCGCGTCGGCCAGCCGGAAGAAGTTGCGGCGGCCGCACTTTTCCTGTGCTCTCCCGCCTCAAGCTACGTGACCGGCGAGGTGCTGGTCATCGACGGCGGCTATACCACACGCTGAGATGGCGCTGAGCTTAGGGCGCTGAGACAGGAGAATTGCGATGAAACTCAAGGACAAGGTCGCCGTCGTCACTGGCGGCGCGCAAGGCATCGGCGCAGCCATCGTGCGCGGTTTCGCCGCCGAAGGCGCCCATGTCGTCATCGCCGATATGGCACTAGACAAGGCGGAAGCGCTTGCGCGCGAGCTCGAAGGCAAAGCTACCGCTCTGCAACTCGACGTGCGCGACCTCGCCTCGATCGACGCGATGGTCGCTTCGGTGACGAGGACGCATGGCGGGATCGACATCCTGGTCAACAATGCCGCCGTCTTCGACATGGGCCCGCTTCTCGAGATTTCGGAGAAAAGCTTCGACCTGCAATTCTCGGTCAATGTGAAAGGGCTGTTGTTCACGCTGCAGGCGG
Source organism: Mesorhizobium sp. M1A.F.Ca.IN.022.06.1.1 (assembly GCF_003952605.1). Lineage (NCBI taxonomy): Bacteria > Pseudomonadati > Pseudomonadota > Alphaproteobacteria > Hyphomicrobiales > Phyllobacteriaceae > Mesorhizobium > Mesorhizobium sp. M1A.F.Ca.IN.022.06.1.1. The sequence goes on from NZ_CP034455.1 coordinate 5,222,037, forward strand.
TGGCCAAGCGTATGGTCGCCCAGGGGCGCAAGGGGAAGATCATCAACATGGCCTCGCAGGCGGGTCGGCGCGGCGAGGCGCTGGTCGCCGTCTACTGCGCCACCAAGGCCGCCGTAATCAGCATCACGCAGTCGGCCGGCCTTGCGCTGATCAAGCACGGCATCAACGTCAACGGCATCGCGCCGGGTGTGGTCGACACGCCGATGTGGGACCAGGTCGACGCGCTGTTCGCGCGCTACGAGAACCTGCCGATCGGCGAGAAGAAGCGGCAGGTCGGGCTGGCGGTGCCGGCCGGACGCATGGGCGATCCCGACGATTACCGGGGTGCGGCCGTCTTCCTGGCATCGAGCTAGGCCGACTACGTGGTGGCGCAGACGCTCAATGTGGACGGCGGCAACTGGATGAGTTGATTGGCCGAAGCTCGAGGCCCCGCCTGCGACAATCGGGCAGGAACGATCTGGCGGCTGACGCATTTTGGTTCCCATCAACCATTTGAGGGAACCATGCGCATCGCTCATGTCGCGCCGCTCTATGAATCCGTGCCGCCGAAACTATATGGCGGCACCGAGCGGATCGTGTCCTATCTCACCGAAGCGCTGGTGGAAGTCGGGCACGAAGTGACCCTGTTCGCCAGCGGCGACAGTGAGACCTCGGCGCGGCTGGTGCCCGGTCGCGACCAGGCGATCCGTCTTGATCCGCGGCCGAAAAAGTCCGAGATTGCGGCGCATATGGCGATGCTTTGCCAGGTGCGCGAGCGGGCGGACGAGTTCGACGTCATCCACTTCCATCTCAGCCATTTCGTGCATTTTCCATTCTTCGAACACATGGCGGGGCGAACGGTGACGACCCCGCATGGCCGGCTCGACTATGTCGACCTGGCGCCGGCCTACAAGCGCTTCCCGCGCTTTCCGATGATCTCCATCTCGCACAGCCAGAAGCGCGGATTGCCCGACGCCAACTGGCTGGCGACGATCCATCACGGCATTCCGGTCGATGCGTATCAGCCCACCTACAATCCCTCGGCCGAGGAACCCTATTTGGCTTTCCTGGGCCGGCTGTCTCGCGACAAGCGCCCGGATCGAGCGATCGAGATCGCGCGAAGTTCCGGTTTGAAGCTTAAGCTGGCGGCCAAGATCGGCGATGACGATCGCGCCTATTTTCACGACGAGATCGAGGCGCTCGTCGACGGCGACCGGGTCGACTATGTCGGCGAGATCGCGGAACACGAGAAGGCCGAGTTTCTCGGCAATGCCGCGGGCCTGCTGTTTCCCATAGACTGGCCGGAGCCGTTCGGCCTGGCGCCGATCGAGGCGATGGCTTGCGGCACGCCGGTAATCGCCTGGAACTGCGGCGCCCTGCCGGAGCTCATCGACCAGGGCGTGACCGGCTTTGTCGTGGACTCTGTCGATGATGCGGTCGCTGCGATGCCGGTCCTGCTCGGACTGGAACGACGGCAGGTGAGAGTGGTCTTCGAAAAGCGGTTTTCAGCCACCAGGATGGCGCGCGACTATCTTGCCGCCTATATGCGCCTGATCGGCATCCAGGAGGCGAGAGCCTCCTGATCGGCATTCTCTTGGGGCGGGGCAAGCGAAGAGGTCACGAATGACGCAGCTCGACGAGCGCAAGCTCGATCCCGCCGTAGCCCTTGCCTCGCTCGACGAAACTGCGCCGCGGGAGCCGCACCGGCTGTTCGCGCTCAAACAGGGCGATTGTTTCGCGGTCACCGACGCCTATGGTGACATCAGGGGCGCCGGCGACGGTTTCTTTCGCGACGACACGCGCGTTCTTTCCGAGTTCCGCCTGACGATCGGCGGCAGGCCGATGTCGCTGCTCGGCGCCTCGCTCAGCCAGGACAATGTTCTCTTCACCAGCAACCTCACCAACTTGCCGATACAGAGCGCCGCCGGCCGCGACATTCCGCAAGGCGCGATCCATATCGAGCGCGTCAGGCTGATCTGGCAGGACAGACTATTCGATCGCATCACGCTTTCCAACTACAGCCGCGAGCATTCGACCATCGCCATCTCCTTGCATTTCGCCGCCGACTTTCGCGACATGTTCGAGGTGCGCGGCTCGACACGGCCGAAACGTGGAACGGTCCATCTGGCGAAGACCGACAAGGCCTCCGTTATGCTCGGCTATGACGGTCTCGACGGCCTGCCGCGCCAGTCGGCAATCTCCTTCTCGCAAGCTCCCGACCAACTGAGCGACAATCGAGCCGACTTCCTGATCGCGGTGACCAAGCGCAGCAGCAAGGTGCTTTATGTCGAGGTGGGCCCGGAAGTTGCCGAAACGCCGAATCGCGACCGGTTCCGGGCCGCTGCCGCACGCGCGCGTTTTGCCATGCGCGCCAAGCGTCGGCATGGCGCCACGGTCCACAGCTCCGGTCGCGTCTTCAACGATTGGGTCGAACGCGCCCGCGCGGATGTCGCGTTGCTTACCACCGAGCTTCCTACCGGGCCTTATCCTTATGCCGGCATCCCGTGGTTCTCCACGGCCTTCGGCCGCGACGGCGTGATCTCCGGCTTGCAGATGCTGTGGCTCAATCCGGGTCTCGCGCGCGGCGTGCTGGCGTTCCTTGCCGAACATCAGGCGACGGAGACGTCGCCCTTCATCGATTCCCAGCCAGGCAAGATCATGCACGAGACGCGCAAGGGCGAAATGGCGGCGCTGCGCGAACTTCCCTTCGGCCGCTATTATGGCGGCGTCGACACGACCCCGCTCTACATTCATCTCGCCTGCGCCTATGCCGACCGCACCGGCGACATGGCCTTCATCGACACGCTCTGGCCATCGCTCAAGGCGGCGGCCGAGTGGACGGAAGAGGCAAGCCGGGCAACGGGTTTCGTCACCTACCAACGCGCAGCGGAGTCCGGCCTCGCCAACCAGGGCTGGAAAGACAGCGTCGACTCGGTCTTCCATGCCGACGGCCGCATGCCCAAGGGACCGATCGCGCTGGTCGAAGTGCAAGGCTATGTCTTTGCCGCTTATCGCGGCCTTGCCGCGCTCGCACGCCGCCGCGGCGAGTTTGCCGATGCCGAACATTGGGAGAACCGCGCCGAGGAAATGCGGATCGCCGTCGAGCGTGACTTCTGGATCGAGGATCTGAACTTCTACGCCATCGCGATCGACGGCGAAGGCCAGCCCTGCAAGGTGCGAACGTCAAATGCGGGGCATCTGCTTTATGCCGGGCTGCCGCAGCCGGAGCGCGCCAAGATTGTCGCCGATCAATTGCTGTCGGCTTCCTTCCATTCCGGCTGGGGACTGAGGACGCTTGCGGACGACGCGATCTTCTTCAACCCAATGTCCTACCATAACGGCTCGATCTGGCCGCACGACACGGCGCTCTGCGGTGTCGGCCTCTCGCGCTATGGAGAGCGCGAAAGTGTCGTGCGGCTGATGAGCGGCACGTTCGAGTCGGCCGTGCACTTCAACATGCGGCTGCCGGAATTGTTCTGCGGCTTCACCCGGGCGCCAGGCGAGGCGCCGATCGCCTATCCTGTCGCCTGTCTGCCGCAGGCCTGGTCGGCAGGCTCCACCTTCATGCTGATGCAGGCCTGCCTCGGTCTGGAAATCGACGGTTGGAAAGGCGAGTTGCGCGTCACCCGCCCACGGATGCCTATCGGTATCGACACGCTCACGCTCCGGCATCTGTCCGTCGGCAATAAGACTATCGACCTCACCTTCCAGCGTGTCGGGGACCGCGTCGTTGCCTTCCTCGCCGATCGGCATGAGGGCCTGGTGCCGCTGATTGTGCGGACTTAGACGGGTCGATTGCGCAATTCCGGACGGAAAACCGTTACGAGAGCGGAGTTCCGCAAATGCATCCGGCAGTCGAAAAATGTCGGAACCGACGAGCGCCCTATGCGTTTGCAAACCGGAACCGGCACACCTCTCCGCAGCCGGCAAGAACGAAAACAAAATAGCGGACAGCCGGAGGCAACCTGGCATCAATGGCACAGTATGGCGTCGACCTCTTGTGGGTCCTTATACTAGCTAGTCTCGGACTCAGCGCTCTCGCGATCTTCGTCTCAATAACCAGGCACCGTCACCAGCATGCACCGGCTGTGAACACGCCCGGTGCGGGCGAGGACGTCGCATCGGAAGCTGCACGCAAGGTGTTGCGCGAATTCGAGAAGAACGGGCAGTCGGTCGACGCCGCCCTCGTCACCTGGTCACCGGAGACGCTGCGCAAGATCCTTGCCGAGGATCTGCCGGACGCACAGGTCATCGTCGTCTCCAACCGCGAGCCCTACATCCACAATGAGGACGAGAACGGCGATGTCGAGCTCGTCGTGCCGGCGAGCGGACTGGTCTCGGCACTGGAGCCGATCACGCGCGCCTGCGCCGGCACTTGGATCGCCTATGGCGGCGGAAGCGCGGATCGTCAGGTCGTCGACCGCCACGACCGGGTACAGGTGCCGCCCGAAAATCCATCTTATGCCCTGCGCCGGGTCTGGCTGACCGATGAGGAATATCAGGGCTATTATCTCGGCTTCGCCAATGAAGGGCTTTGGCCGCTCTGCCATATAGCCTTTACCCGACCGATCTTCCGCGAGTCGGACTGGGCGGCCTACGAGGCCGTCAACCGCAAATTCGCCGAAACGGTGGTTGCCGAGGCGCGCAACGAGAGGCCGATCGTGCTGGTCCAGGATTATCATTTCGCGCTGCTGCCGCGCATGATCCGCGAGCGCCTGCCCGAGGCGATTGTCATCACCTTCTGGCACATCCCGTGGCCGAATTCGGAAGTGTTCAGCATCTGTCCGTGGCGCGAGCGCATTCTGGATGGGCTGCTGGGCAGCTCGATCATCGGCTTCCACACCCAGTTCCATGCCAACAACTTCACCGAGAGCGTCGACCGTTTTATGGAGAGCCGGATCGAACGGGCGGATGCCGCGGTGTCCTATGGCGGCCAGACGACTTTGGTCCACGCCTACCCGATCTCTATCGAATGGCCTGTGCAGCTCCTGAAGAGCCTGCCGCCGGTCGAGGAATGCCGCGCGCAAATCCGCGAGCGGTTCGGGATTCCAGCCGACGCCAAGCTGTGCGTCGGTGTCGAGCGCCTCGACTACACCAAGGGCATTCTCGACCGCTTCCATGCGCTGGAGGAACTGTTCATCCGCTACCCTGAAATGATCGGCAAGGCGGTGTTCCTGCAGGTCGCCGCACCGAGCCGGGGCACATTGCCGGCCTACAAGCACCTGCATGAGGAATGCCAGCGGCTCGCCGAGGGACTCAACGAGCGCTACGGCAACGGCTGCTATCGTCCCGTCGTACTCGTGGCCGAGCATCACTCGCAGAAGGACGTCTACAAGATCTACCGCGCGGCCGACATCTGCCTCGTCACCAGCCTGCATGACGGCATGAACCTCGTGGCCAAGGAGTTCGTTGCCGCGCGCGACGACGAAGAGGGCGTGCTCCTGCTCAGCACGTTTGCCGGCGCCTCGCGCGAACTGCTCGAGGCGCTGATCGTCAATCCTTACGACGCGGCGATGATGAGCGAAGCCATGCGGCAGGCGCTGGTCATGGGGCCCGACGAGCAGCGCGAGCGCATGCGCCGCATGCGCGAGATCGTACGCGACAACAATGTCTATCGCTGGGCCGGCAGCATGCTGCTCGACGCGGCGCGATTGAGGAAGCGCGGCGAGCTCGACCGCGTCACGGCCTTGTCCGACCGCTCGGCAAACACCAACGGCGACAATGTCGTCTCTATCTTCGAACGCAAACAGGCAGTCGGATTCCGATGAACATCCAAGCAGATTTGACACCACCGCTTCCCGAAGGCCGGTGGGCGCTCTTCCTCGATATCGATGGCACCTTGCTCGAGCACGCCGCCCATCCAGATAGCGTCGCGGTCAGCGCGGAGTTGCGTTCGCTGCTGCAAGCGGTCGAGCGCCGGCTGGATGGAGCGCTGGCTTTCATCACCGGCCGCTCTATCGCGGCCGTCGACCGGCTGTTCGAGCCTTTGAAGCTGCGAATCGCCGGCCTCTACGGGCTGGAGCACAGGCTGACACCGGACGGACAAATCGAGGCCGCCGACGAGCCGGCGGATATGGCCGCACTTGCCGACGAAATCGAGCTGGAGCTGGCAAGCAAGGCTGTCTATGTCGAGCGCAAGGGGCCGGTGCTCGCCATCCACACGCGGGCAGCGCCGCAATTGCTGGCCCGCGCGACGGAACTGGTCGAGACAGCACTTGCCCGGCTGCCGAAAGGCTACCGCGTAATTGCCGGCAATGCCGGTGTCGAACTGATGCCGCTAGAGGCGGCCAAGGGCGCCGCGATCCGGCGCTTCATGCAGCTTGAACCTTTCACCGGACGGCGACCGGTATTCCTCGGCGACGACACGTCCGACGAAAACGGTTTTGAGACCGTCAATGCCGCGGGCGGGATCTCGATCCGCGTGAGACCGCAGGGCGAGACCGCGGCGCGTTTCGCCATCGCCGATGTCGCCAGCGCGATCGCCTGGCTCGCGGCGAATTTCAATGACGGCTTCGAACCGGCGGACCGCAGCGATCTGGTTGCCTGATCAATCTCGGGAAAAGTGCGTCACGGTCCTTCGTCTTGGATCGCAAAACGGCCCCACAACGGGGCCGTTTTGTCGGTAGCTGCAATGATTGGCTACTTGCTGCCGCCGTTCTCCTTGACGCTGCTGCAGAACTCCGGATGGCTGTTGGCTGCATTGGCGTTCTTGGCCTCGTCCTCACAAGCCGTCATCATCGCGGTCTGGTCCTCCGGCGACATTGCCTTCCACGCCTTCACGAAGGCGTCCTTGCTGACCATCGTCTTCATGCTGGAGTCGGTGTAGAAGGGCTGCATCTTGGCTGGGTCATCCAGCGCCGACGTGCCGGTTTCGCCAGCGGCGAGAGCCGAGCCGGCGACCATCGAAAGGGTCATTGCGCCAAGGCAGATCATCTTGATGTTCATGACATAAACCTCCTGTTTCTCTGGATCGTTCGAGAAACGATCGTGTCATCAACGGAAGGTCCGGATCAAAGTTCCTCTATTCCCGTGAAATGCAGAAAAAAATTCTGAAGAAAAATGGTCCTGAGAGGGCCGAAACTCTCCGTGGTCCGGCCGTTAAGTTTGGTTGCATTACACTCAGGGCGGCAATCAGTAGCAGGAACGCTAATGTTCCAGGCGACGAGGCGCGATCAGTTCCTGTCGACCGGCTTGGAGCGCATCCGCGAAACGGTCTCTCGCTCGGCGCGCTTGGAGCGCATCGGCGGCAGACCGCGATCGACGAGGTCCATGTCCTCCAGCACCATGTCGCCCATGCGCTTGAAGGCAACGTCGAGCGCGCCGGCGCGGTGTGCCGAGCGCAGAAAGCCGGAAAGCGAGCGCACCGGGTGGTTCTTGGCCAGCGGCTCCTCGGGAAACACGTCGCTGGCCGCAACGACATGGCCGCTTTTGACCGCTTCTATCAGCGCCGGGAAATCGACGACGCCGGCGCGGCTGAGCAGGATGAAAGCGGCGCCCTGGCGCATCTTGGCGAAAGCGTCGGCGCCGAGAAAACCCTGGTTCTCGCTGGTCACCGAGGCGACGACGAAAACGAAATCGCTTTCCGACAGCACCTTGTCGAGCGAGGCCGGCTCGACGCCTTGCTCCACCAGCACGGAAGGCGGTAGCCAGGGATCGAAGACCCTAGTGCGCGTTCGGAAGCCGGTCAGCAGCCGATTGAGAGCGCGGCCAAGATCGCCGAAGCCGATGATGCCGACATCCGAACCTGAGAGGAGTCGCGCCGTCTGGTTGCCGTCACCGCCCCATAGTTCCTTGCCTTGCCGGAAGGCGAGGTCGGCATCGACGATGCCGCGCGCCAGGTTTAGCGCCATGGCAAGGCCGAGTTCCGCCACCGGCTCCGCGAACACCAGGCCGGTGGTGACGACGTGAATGCCGCGGGCAAACAGCGTCTCATAGGGCATGTTGTTGATGAGATTGGTCTCGACGTTGAAGATGCAGCGCAGCGCTTTCAACCTCTCCAGCGTCTGAGGGGTGATCGGCGGCTGGCCGACGATGTAGCGGGCTTCGGCCAGCACATCTGTCGGCAACTCCGAGACGCCTTCCGGCGTTGTCTCGACGATGCGATATCTTTTGCGGAAGCGCGCCAGCTGCGGCGGCGTGAAGATCAGGTCGAGCGTGCGCGGTTCGGGTGCGCTGATCACCAGCGGCGAGGCTTTGTTGGACATGATTTTCCTCCCGGCGCGATTGGATCGCACCAATCATATCAGCGTTTTTACTCCCGATGAAACGATTTACAACGGCGAAAAATCGATTTATCGATTATGTTAACGAGAGGGCGACCACTCGCCTCCGGGAGAAGATTAATGGCGCAACAGCAGGCCCAGCAGCGGCGCGCGTCGATCCACGATGTGGCAAGCCAGGCGGGCGTGTCGGCGGCCACCGTTTCCAAGGTTCTTTCCGGCGTCACCACGGTAAAACCGGAAAACGCGCAGCGCGTCCTCGATGCCGTCGAGCTTCTGGGCTACCGCGTCGATCCGCTCGCCTCGGATATGCGCAGGGCCAAGCGTCGCATCATCGGCGCCATCATGCCGGAGTTCGAAAGCGAGTTCTTCGGCCAGATGGTGAGCGAGCTCGAAGGCCTCGCCGAGCAACGCGGCTATACGCTGGTCGCCGCCTCCAGCCGGGAATCGGAGCAACGTGAGAAGGAGATCCTCGCCCGCATGCATGACTGGCGCGTTGCCGGCGTCGTACTGGCGCCGGTGCGAAACGAGCACGGACCGGCGGCTGGTTTCATGAAAGCGAACGGCATGACAGGGGTGCTGATTGACCGCGTGCTTGCCGATGACGCCTTCGACACGGTTTCGGCCGACAGCGCGGCGGCAAGCGCCGAAGTGGCGCGCGCGCTCGTCAGCCAGGGCCATCGCCATGTTCTTGTGGTCGGTCTCGGCCAGCAGGCGGCGACCGTGCGCGCCCGCCTCGAAGGGTTTCGCAAGACGGCACTTGAGCTTGCGCCCGACATCCGGATCGACGTCGTACTCTGCGAAAGCGATGTCGGGCCCTTGCGGACGCTACTTCGCGATTATTTCAGCCAGCGGGAGGACGGCGGCGACAGGCCGACGGCGGTCTATTCGCTCTTCCTGAAGGGCACGCTGGTGGCGCTTTCGGAATTTCGGCGGCGCGGCTGGCATTGCCCAAACGACATCTCGCTGGTCGGCTTCGACGACGCCGAATGGATGCAGGTGACGTGGCCGGCGATCGCCGCGGTGGTGCAGCCGGTGCGCGAGATCGCAGCCAACGCAATGGAGGTTTTGTTTCGCAGGATCGAAGGCGAGCGCGGCCCGCCGAGGGCGCGGCTCGAACCTTGCAAGGTGTTCATGCGGGAATCCGTTGGCTCGCCAGGCAGCGTCCCGCATTCCGGGGGAGGAGACCGACAATAACCCCCATGTCGACAACGGAAGAAGAGTGCCGGCCCTGGCCGAGGCATCCGGCGCAAGCAAACGGAGGATGGAATGACATCGCTTTCCACAAAGATAAATCGATTTACCCTCGCATTGGGCGTGGCGCTTACGTTTGCCGCGGTCGGCACTGCTAAGGCCGAGGACGGCGAATATGGCGTGCTGATGAAGACCTTGGCCAATCCGTTCTGGGGCGCGATGGCGCAGGGCGTCGCCGACGGCGCCAAGGAAGCCGGCGTGAAATACTTCCAGCAGGCGGCCGAAAGCGACCAGGCGGCCGAGCCGCAGCTCAACCTCTGCAACACGATGCTCGAGCGCAAGCCGGTGGCGATGATCACCGCCGCCATCAACTCGACCAACCTCTTGCCCTGCCTGAAATCGGCGCAGGATGCCGGCATCAAGATCGTCGATCTCGACAACAATCTTGACCAGGCGGTTCTCGACAAGGAAGGCGTCAAGGTCACCTTCCATATCGGTTCCGACAACGTCGCCGCGGGTGCGCAAGGGGCCGAATATCTCGTCTCGAAGCTTGGCAAGGACGCCAAGGGTCCGGTGCTGGTGATCGAGGGTCTCTCAGGCAACATCACCGGCGAGAAGCGCGCCAAGGGCTTTGCCGACAAGCTCAAGGAACTGGCGCCGGGGCTCGAGGTGGTCGCCTCGCTGCCGGGCGATTGGGATCGCGGCAAGGCCGCCTCGATCGCCACCGACACACTGACGGCGCATCCCGATCTGGTTGCCATCTTCTGCGCCAACGACGGCATGGCGTTGGGCGCCGTGGAATCGGTCTACGCCGCCGGCAAAGGCGAGCAGGTGACGATCATCGGCGTGGACGGCAATGTCGACGCGGTGAAGTCGATCAAGGAAGGCCGTCTGAACGCTTCCGTCGCGCAGCTTCCTTATCTCGTCGGCAAGCAGGCGGTCGAGAACGTCAAGAAGGCGCTGGCCGGCGAGAAGGTCGAGGAAAGCATCGCGGTGCCCACCCTGGTGCTGACCAAGGACGTGCTCGACGCCGGCAAGGAGCCGATGCTGCAATATGTGAAGTAGCAAGAGAAGGGACTAGGGGAGCAGGTCAGTAGGGGAGCAGGTCAGTAGGGGAGTAGGTCCGTAGGGGAGTAGGAGTAGGAAGGTTTGCACTTCCAAGACCCGGCTCTCTCCCGCTCACTTCCCTATTCCCCTAGTTCCCTTACCCAGAAGGGTGAAAACCATGGCTTCCGAAACGGCGCAGCCCGGGTTTTGGGCTCGGGTGCAGCGCGCATCCGTCGAGAGGCTCCACATCAGGCTGGAGTCGCTGCTGGTGCTTGTGCTGCTGAGCGCGGCGATGGCGATTCTGTCGCCTTTCTTCCTGTCGCTCAGCAATTTCCTCAACATCCTGCTCGCGACGTCGACGATCGGCGTGCTGGCGATCGCCGCGACCTTCGTCATCGGTTCAGGTGGGCTCGATCTGTCGCTGGGATCGGTCATGGGCCTTGCCGGCGTGGCGGGGGCCTTCGTCGCCGTCAACCTCGGCTGGCCGTCGGTGTTCGCGGTGATCGCCTGCATTCTGGCCGGAAGTATCGCCGGCTACATCAACGGCCAACTGGTCACCCGCGCCTTCGTGCCGGCCTTCATCGTAACGCTCGGCATGCTGGGCCTTGCGCGCGGGCTGGCGCTCGTCATCTCACAGGGCAGGGCGATCTACGGCCTGCCGCCGGAGATCGTCTATATCGGACAAGGGAGGCCGCTCGGCATTCCGATGCCCGTCATCATCTTCGTGCTGACGGCGATCGTCGCGCATACGGTGCTTGCCTATACCCGCTTCGGTCGCCACACGTTGGCGCTCGGCGACAGCGAAGGCGCGGCGCGCGCCGCCGGCATCCGCGTCGAGCAGCATCGCCGCATCATCTACACGCTCTCCGGCGCGCTTGCCGGGCTTGCCGGTCTCTTGTTCACCGCCCGCGTCAATGCGGGCGACCCGACCGCAGGCATCAACTATGAGCTCACCGCGATCACCGCGGCGATCATCGGCGGCACCAATCTGTTCGGCGGCCGTGCCTCGATCCTCGGCACCATGATCGGCGCTCTGATCATGGGCGTGCTGCAGAACGGGCTGACGTTGCTTGCCGTGCAGTCCTATTACCAGCAGATGGCGATCGGCGCGGTTCTCATCCTCGCGGTCTTCATCGACCAGTATCAGGTGCGGAAGGAGTCGCGCGTATGACCCTGCTTTCGCTCCACAAGATCCGCAAAAGCTTCGGGGCGGTCGACGTGCTGCATGGCGTCGACCTGTCGGTCGCGGCCGGCGAGGTGGTCGGGCTGGTCGGCGACAACGGCGCCGGCAAGTCGACGCTGATGAAGACCATCACCGGCATCTACCGCGCCGACACCGGCTCGATCGAGTTCGACGGCAAGGACATCCTCGCTCTCGATCCCGGCCAGCGGCGCCGGCTCGGCATCGAGATGATCTACCAGGATCTGTCCTTGGCCAAGCAGCAGGACGTGGCCTCCAACATCTTTCTTGGCCGCGAGCCGACGAAAAGGCTGCTCGGCCTCTTCCCCGGCTTTGTCGACAAGACCGAGATGGATCGGCAGGCGGCGCGGATGATCGAGCGGCTCGGGGCGCACCTGCCGTCGATCAGTCGTTCCGTCGGCTCCTTCTCCGGCGGCCAGCAGCAGACGGTGGCGATCGCGCGGGCGCTCACCTTCAACCCGAAGCTCGTCATCATGGACGAGCCGACGGCGGCGCTCGCCGTGCGCGAGGTGCAGAGCGTGCTCGATCTCATCCGGCGGCTGAAGTCTGAAGGCATCGCCGTCATTTTGATCTCGCACCGGCTGAACGACGTGCTGTCGGTCACCGATCGCATCGTCGTGCTGCGCCACGGCAGGGCGGATGCCGATCTCGTCACCGCCAAAACCAACATGAACGAAGTCGTCAGCCGCATCGTCGGCGGCGGCGATACGGCCGCCGCGGCGGCGCACGAGCAACGAGGCTGATATGAATGTTTTCGGACTGCACACTTTCGCCATCGCCCCGGTCTGGGATCTGGCCCGCATCGAGCCGCAGATGGACCGGCTGAAGGAGCTCGGCATCGGCCTCATGGAAATCCCGCTGCTCAGACCCGAGGAGATCGACACCAAGCGCACGCGCGGTTTTGCAAACCATTATGGCGTGCAGCTCATTCCCTCGCTCGGCTTGCCGCGCGCGCTCGACGTGGTGGAGCGACCGGAAGAGGCGCTCGACTTCCTGCAGCCGGCCTTCAACGTCTGCAACGAGGTGGGCGCCGAGGCGCTCGGCGGCGTCACCTATGGAACGATCGGCAAGACCACCGGCCGGGCGCCGACGCAGCGGGAGATCGACGGCATGTGCCGCTTCCTCGAACGGGCGGCAAAGTCGGCGAAGGCCCGCAGCCTGAAGCTCGGCATCGAACCCTGCAACCGCTACGAGACGCATCTGATCAACCGCGGCGTCGACGCGGCGCGCATCATCGAGCGCATCGGCGCCGACAACATCTTCATCCATCTCGACACCTACCACATGCATATCGAGGAAGAGAGCTTCGCGGCCGGCTTCGAGGCGGCGGCGCCCTTCCTCGGCTATGTCCATGTGTCGGAGGCCAATCGCGGCGTGCCGGGGCGCGGCATGCTGAACTGGGCAGCCTGCATGAAGGCGATCGCCGACATCGGCTATGAGGGCCCGATCACGCTCGAAAGCATGAACCATGTCGACGTCGACATCGCCGGGGGGCTCGCGGTATGGCGTCCGGTGGCGGAAGACCCGCGCGACGTCATCGAGGTGGGGCTGCCCTTCCTGCGCGAGGAAGCGAAGAAGGCGGGGCTGACACTCGGGTAACGAAGCTAGTTGCCCCGGCGCGTCAGCCAGCGGCGACGCGCCTCCAGCTGTTCGGCGAGTTCGGCCTCGTCCCAATAGCCGATGAGCACGCCGGAGCCGATGATCGGGTCGAAATGGCCGACCTTGTCGTCGATCTCCGTCAGCCACTCGTCGGGGACGGTAATGCGGTTGTTGGGCAGCGCCAGCCAGCGCATCAGCATTTTGCGCAGCCGCTCGATATCGCCGGCGGCCGACGGCTCGCGGCCGAGGTCGCGCAATTCGCCGGGGTCGTTCTGGAGATCGAAGAACATCGGCTCGACACCTTCACCATGGACGAGTTTGAAGCGGCCGTCGGTGATCATGTAGAGCTTGCAGCCCGAAACCGGCATGACGAGCTTCAGCCGCGCCGCATCGCCGCTGTAGTCATATTCGCTGACGGCATAGTTGCGCAGGCTCTTCCGCTCACCCGAAGTCAGCGACAGCAGCGAGCGGCCTTCGAGGACATGCGGCTTGGGCCTGCCGCCGAAATAATCGAGAAAGGTGGGCGCGAGATCGATCATCTCGACCAGCGCGTCCGACGTGGTTCCTCTTGTGACGTCGGCTTCCCGACGAGGATCGTAGACGATCATCGGCACCTTCACCGCGACGTCGTGGAACAGGTATTCTCGCCGAGCCAATGGTCGCCGAGATAGTCGCCGTGGTCAGAAGTGAAGACGACAAGCGTGTTCTTGAATAGGCCGCGCTTCTCCATGAAGTCGAACAAATGGCCGAGCTGATCGTCGATCTGCTTGATCAGGCCCATGTAGCAGGGAACGACCGTTTCGCGGACCTCATCGCGCGAGAAGTTCTTCGAGTACCGCTCCTGCTGGAAGGCCTCGAAGATCGGGTTTGGCGAGACGCGCTCGGCTTCGCTGCGAACGGGCGGCTGGATGTCCGCCTTGCCGTACATGGCGTGGTAGGGCGCGGGCACGATATAGGGCCAGTGCGGCTTGATGTAGGAAAGATGCGCGCACCAGGCTTCGCCCTTGGCCTCGGCGTCCTCAATGAAGCGCATGGCACGGCGCGTCATGTAAGGCGTCTCGGAATGCTCCTCCGGAATGCGCGCCGCCTTGTCGGCATGGACGAGCAGCCAGCCGTTGAAATTCTCGCCATTCTCGCCTTCGCCGGAATTCGCCCAATGCTCCCAAGGATTTTCGGCCTCGAAGCCGTGCTGGCGCAGATAGGAGTCGTAGGCCGGATCGGGGTCGTAGCTGGTCGAGGGGTGCAGGCCGTCATCGCGCTCGAACGGCTCGAAGCCGCATTCCGCGACACGCACGCCGATGACGGAATCCTTGGCGATGCCGAGGCGCTCCATCCCTTCCTCGTCGGCCTTCATATGTGTCTTGCCGATGAGCGCACAACGCACGCCGACCTCGCGCAGATGGTCGCCCAGCGTCGGCTCGCCGACTCTGAGCGGCACGCCATTATGCGTCGAGCCGTGCGAGCGGACGTAGCGGCCGGTATAAGCGCTCATGCGCGAGGGGCCGCAGACCGTCGATTGCACATAGGCATTGGTGAAACGCACCGCGGCTGGCGAGCCGGTCGATGTTCGGCGTCGTCAGACTCTTCTGCCCGGCGCAGCTCAGATAATCGAACCGCAGCTGGTCGCACATGATGAAAAGGACGTTGCGTTTCGAGGTCATTGCTGCCCGTCGGAATGGTTCTCGAACCCGGTAATGCCAGAACAATCAGCGCATGCCAACCAGGGCAACCAGCCTGTACAGCTCACCAGAGAACTTTACAAAATCATTTTTTCATGTGAAGTCTCAGGCATCCCAAGGATCCCAAATGACATCCCATCGTTTTGCCACCCGTCTCAATTCCTTCGCCTCGCGGCCTGAGGCGGAGTGGGCCTGGCTTACCGGGAAGCCCTCGGTGCTGCAGATGGCGGCGCGGGCGGCTAAGGTCGAGGGGCTCACCGATCTCGACCTCAACTTTCCCGACCATATCGGTGAAAACCCCAGGGAAATCGCACGGAGGCTTGGTGATCTCGGGCTTTCCATCAATGGCTTCGCGATGCGCTACTATTCCAATCCCGCCTTCAAGCTCGGCGCGTTCACCAATCCCGATCCGGCAGTGCGGCGTGAAGCCATCGACCTCACCAAGGCTGGCATCGACGCGGCGCGAGAGGCCGGCGCCGGTCTCATGACATTGTGGCTGGGGCAGGATGGTTTCGACTACGCTTTCCAGGCCGACTACGCGACACTTTGGCAACACGAAATCGACGGTATTCGTGAAGTTGCGGCGCATGACCCCGATTGCGCCATCAGTCTCGAATATAAGCCGAACGAGCCGCGTTCTTATTCGCTGATGCCGGATGCCGCGACCACGTTGCTGGCGATCCGCGAGGCCGGCCTGCCCAATCTCGGCGTCACCCTCGACTTCGCGCATGTTCTTTATGCCGACGAGCAACCGGCCTTTGCCGCCGCTCTTGTCGCCCGTCACAGCAGGTTGCTCGGTGTTCATCTCAACGATGGCTACGCCAAGCGCGACGACGGCCTGATGGTCGGCGCCGTGCACACGCTGCAGACCATCGAGCTGCTGCGCCAGATACGCAGGGACGGCTACGCCGGTGCCATCTATTTCGACACCTTTCCGGACATGACCGGTCTCGACCCGGTGCGCGAATGCGAGGTCAACATCGACACCGTCAAGCGCATGTTGCGGGTCGTCGAGCGGCTGGAGCGGGACAATCGGTTGGCGGCTGCCCTCGACGGGCAGGACGCGGTTACCTCGCAGGCTATCGTCCAGGAAATCCTGCTCGGAGCTGCAGGATGACGTCCGCGGATCTCCGGGCCGTGGGGCCGCGCATCCGCATGATGATGCCGCATCTCACACCGCTGGAGGCAAAGGTGGTGGAAACCGTGTTCGGCCGCCGCGGATTCGACGAGACGATCCCTTTGAAGGAGATCGCTGACGAGGCCGGCGTCTCCGAGGCGATGGTGGTGAAGATTGCCAAGAAGCTGGGCTTCTCCGGCTATCGCGACTTCCGGACGGCAGTCTGCGAATACAGCCGCTCGCCGACCGCCGAGATGCACCGGGAACTCTCCGTCGACGACAGTTCGGCCGAGATCGTGCAAAAGGTCTTCCGCACTTCGATACAGGCGCTGGAGGAAACGCTGGCGATCCTTGACATCGGCGATTTCGACCGGGCCGCCGACCTCATTTATCGATCCAGAAATCGCGACTTCTATGGCGTCGGCGGCTCGGCTCAGATCGCCCGGGACGTCTCGCACAAGTTCCTGCGGATCGGCGTGCGCGCGGCGGTTTACGACGATTCCCACATGATGCTCATGTCGGCGTCGCTCCTCGGCGCCGAAGACATTGCCGTCGGCTTTTCCCATTCCGGCAACAGCAGCGCGGTGATTGATGCCGTTCAGCTCGCCAAGAAGAACGGCGCCCGCACGCTTGCCATAACCAACTACGCCAACTCGCCGCTGGCAGCCGAGGCGGATGTCGTGCTCTGCTCGACCGCGCGGGGGTCGCCGCTGATGGGCGAGAATGCGGCCGCCCGTATCGCCCAGCTCAACATCCTGGATGCGCTGTTCGTCGCGGTGGCGCAGCGCGACTACCAGGCGGCGGAGCACAATCTCGGCCGCACCATGTCGGCAGTGACGTCGAAACGGCGAGACAAGTACAGATGAAAGATCGTCGCGGATGAGTGTTGCTTCAGCGGGGCTGGTGGCCGTGTTCGGCGGCCTGCATTACGACATCCTGGTCGACGCACCGGATCGTCCGCGCAAGGGCGAGACGGTGACCGGTTTCGGATGGCAGCCGAAATGCGGCGGCAAGGGCGGCAATCAGGTCCTGTCGGCGGCGCGTGCGGGTGCGAGGTCGGCGATGATCGGCGCCGTCGGCGACGACGATTTTGGCTGCGCGCTCCTCGCCAATCTCAGCCGCAGCAATGTCGAGCACCGCTTCGTGCGAGTGGAACCGGGCATCCGATCAGGCATGAGCGTTGCCATTTTCGACGACGATGGCGACTACGGCGCGGTGATCGTTTCCGGCAGCAATCTGACACTCGGCGAAAAGGATGTCGCGGCGGCCGCCGGTCTGCTCGCGCAGGCTGAGGTGCTGTTGCTGCAGAACGAAGTGCCGGAAATCGCCAACATCGCTGCCGCGCGCGCGGCGAAGGCTCACGGCTGCTGCGTCGTGCTCAACGCGGCGCCGGCCCGGCCGCTGCCCGCCGAACTCACCGGGCTCGTCGACATCGTGATCACCAACGCCATAGAGGCGGAGTTCCTGGCCGGCATTCCGGTCGTCGACACGCTTGAAGGCGCGGCTGAGGCAGCGCGGCAATTGGCAATCGTTTATCCGGCTGCAATCGTCACCGCCGGCGGCGATGGCGTCGCCTATCACGATCGCGATGGCCGCGCCTTTGCGCTCGCTGCCATTCCGGTGAAGGTGGTCAGCACCCATGGCGCAGGTGACGAATTCGTCGGTGCCTTTGCGGCTGCGCTTGCTCGCGGCGAGCCCACCGAGGCCGCCATCGCCGCCGCGAATGCCGCCGCCGCCCTGCTGGTCTCGACGCCGGAGGCGGATCGCCAGACGCCCCCTCAAAAGATCCAAGGTGGCGTGCACCGTCCAGAGTAGCCTCGGTTTACCGATCTAGACAACTGGTGCAATGTTGGTTTGGAGGATCGAGATCGTGCCATTCGTCAGTATCGGCGGCATTGCGTTGCACCATCGCCTTATCGCCGGGACGACTGCTGCGCGCCCGATCATCTTCATCAATTCGCTCGGCACCGACTTGCGGATCTGGGACGATGTCGTCGCACGGCTTGCCGGTGAGATGCCGATGCTCGTCTATGACAAGCGCGGCCACGGACTTTCCGACATCGGCAGCGGCGTGCGCTCGATCGACGACCATGTCGACGATCTGAGCGCGCTGATCGATTGCTTCGGCTTCCAGAAGGTCGTGCTTTTTGGCCTGTCGGTCGGCAGCATGGTCGCGCAGGGGTTCTATGCACGGCGGCCCGAACTCGTCGAAGCGCTGATCCTCAGCGACACCGCGCACAAAATAGGTACCGCCGAGAGCTGGAACAGCCGCATCGCGACGGTCGAGCGTGACGGCATCGAGGCGATTGCCGATGGCATCATGAAGGTGTGGTTCACGCCGGATTTTCATGCCAACCGCGCCGCCGAGCTTGCCGGTTGCCGCAACATGCTGACCAGGCAGGCGCTGCCGGGTTACATCGGCACGTGTATGGCGGTTCGCGATGCGGATTTCACCGACAGCGCGCGCCGCATCGCGGTGCCGACGCTCTGCATCGTCGGCGACCAGGACGGCTCGACGCCGCCCGATCTCGTGCGCTCGCTTGCCGACCTGATCCCCGGCGCGCGCTTCGAGGTGATCCGCGGCGCCGGGCACATTCCCTGCATCGAGCAGCCCGACGCGCTCGTCGCCCTGATCCGCGCCTTCGTCGCGTCGTTGCCTGAGGGAAAGCATCTCCATGGGCGATGACGCAAACAATACCAACCGATCCCGGACCGGGCTCGAGGGCGACGCATCGCATCGATTGCGAGGCGGTGCGCTTCTCCTGGTGGATGACGACGATCCTTCACCGCTTCCCCGAGGCGGGTGAGTTCGGTCAGCGCATCCAGGAAGCCGAGCTCAATTATCTCGTACACTCCAACGCCGCCTCGACCGCGCTGGCGGAGAACTATGTCGGCCTGCCTTACTGAGCGGGCCGAGCCGTCAGACCCGTTCCAGTGCAATCGCAATGCCCTGGCCAACGCCGATGCACATGGTGGCCAAAGCGCAGCGTCCGCCGCGCTCGCGCAGCTCCAGCGCCGCCGTGCCGGTGATGCGCGCGCCCGACATGCCAAGCGGATGACCGAGCGCGATGGCGCCGCCGTTGGGGTTCACATGCTTCGCCTGCTCGGAAATTCCGAGTTCGCGCAGCACGGCAATGCCTTGCGAGGCGAAGGCTTCGTTCAACTCGACAACGTCGAATTGGTCAGGCCTCAAGCCGAGAAGGGCGCAGAGCTTTTTGGTTGCCGGCGCGGGACCGATACCCATGATGCGCGGCGCGACGCCGGCAACAGCACCGCCGAGAATGCGGGCGATCGGCGTCAGGCCATGTTTCCTGGCAGCCGCTTCGGAGGCGATGATCAGCGCAGCAGCACCATCATTGACGCCGGAGGCATTGCCGGCGGTCACCGTGCCGCCCTGGCGGAACGGCGTCGGCAGCTTGGCCAGCGCCTCGATGGTCGTGCCGGCGCGGGGATGCTCGTCCTTCGAGACGACGATTGGCTCGCCCTTTTTCTGCGGGATCGCCACCGGCGTGATCTCCTTCGCCAGCCGGCCATTGGCCTGCGCCGCAACAGCCTTGTCCTGGCTGCGCACGGCAAAGGCGTCCTGGTCGGCTCTGCTGACCGAAAACTCCTCGGCGACGTTCTCGCCGGTCTCCGGCATGGAATCGACGCCGTACTGCTTCTTCATCAGCGGGTTGACGAAGCGCCAGCCGATGGTGGTGTCGTAGATCTCGGCATTGCGCGAGAAGGCGGTGTCGGCCTTCGGCATGACGAAGGGCGCGCGGCTCATCGATTCCACCCCGCCGGCAATCATCAGCTCGGCCTCGCCGGCCCTGATGGCCCGGGCGGCGATGGTGACGGCATCCATGCCCGAGCCACAGAGCCGATTGATCGTGGAGCCCGGAATGTCCTGGGGAAGGCCGGCCAGCAGCAACGCCATCCGCGCCACGTTGCGGTTGTCCTCGCCGGCCTGGTTGGCGCAGCCAAAGACGACGTCGTCGACCGCGGCCCAGTCGACGCCCAGGTTGCGCTCGACCAACGCTTTCAGCGGAATGGCGGCGAGATCGTCGGCTCGCACCGAGGACAGCGCGCCGCCGAAACGGCCGATCGGCGTGCGGATATAGTCGCAGATGAAGGCATCAGTCATTATGCAGCTTTCCCTTTGGCGGTACCTGCATGCGCGGCCTTGGTGCGCGCCTGCAAATCGCGCAACGTCTTCAGCTCGATTTCCGTCGGCGCCGGCGTCTCGTCAAGCGCCTCGGCAAACTTTGCTTCCCAGCCACAGGTCGCCTGCACCTCTTCGCGGGTGACGGCGGGATGCAGCGACATGACGGTGAATTCGTTGGTGACAGGGTCCGGCTTCCAGACGGCGAGGTCGGTGATCAGCAAGGTCGGACCGGCGGTGTCGATGCCGAGCCGCTTGCGATGGTCGCCACCCTCGCCATGGCCGAAGGAGGTGAAGAAGTCGATCTTTTCGACCATGCCGCGCTTCGACTGCGCCATGGTGATGTAGACCTCTCGCGAGGAGGTGGCGATTTCCGGCGCGCCGCCGCCGCCGGGCAGCCGCGTTTTGGGATGCGCATAGTCGCCGATGACTGTAGTGTTGATGTTGCCGAATTTGTCGAGCTGGGCGGCGCCAAGGAAGCCGATGGTGATGCGGCCGCCTTGCAGCCAGTAGCGGAACATCTCCGGCACCGCGACGGTGGTGACCGCCGTCTCGCACAATTCGCCGTCGCCGATCGACAGCGGCAAAACGTGGGGCGCGGTGCCGATGGTGCCGCTCTCGTAGATCAGTGTGATGTCGGGCGCATGCGTCAGCCGCGCGACATTGCAGGCGGCCGACGGCGCCCCGATGCCGACAAAGCAGACATCGTCGTTCTTCAGCGCACGGCTGGCGGCGATCGTCATCATCTCGCTGGGGGTGAAGCCCAGATCATTCTCGCTCATGCGGCTTTCCTCAGATGCTCGACGCGAGCCGCGAAGTCGTCTGCGCTGCTCTCGATGACGTTCTTCTGCATCCATGCCTGAAAGCGGTCGCGGTCGGCGGCGATCTCGTCCCATTCGAGATAGGCGGAGTTGTCGCGCTCGTAATAGCCATGCGTGTAGGAGGGATGGGAGCCGCCCGGCACGATCGAGATTGCCGCGATCGTCCAATTCGGCAGCACGGTGAGATTGGGATGCAGATCGTCGAAACTGTCGACCACTTCTTCGACCGTCACCACGGCGCGTTTGGCCGCGAGCACGGCCTCCTTCTGGATGCCGATGATGCCCTCGACCAGCACATTGCCTTTGCGGTCGGCCTTCTGCGCGTGGATGAAGGCGACGTCGGGCCGGATCGCCGGAACGGCGGCTAGCACCTCGCCGGTAAACGGGCAGGTTATGGACTTGATGTTTGCATTGATAGCGGCAAGGCCTGCGCCGCGATAGCCGCGGAACACCGCGCAGGGCAGGCCGGCGGCACCCGCCTCATAGGCGTTGGCCATGCCGGCGTGGCTGTGCTCCTCGACCTCGATCGGCCGTGGAAAGCCGTTCTCGATGGCGTCGCGAACGCGCCTGAGCAGGCCGACGCCGGGAT
Source organism: Mesorhizobium sp. M1A.F.Ca.IN.022.06.1.1 (assembly GCF_003952605.1). NCBI lineage: Bacteria > Pseudomonadati > Pseudomonadota > Alphaproteobacteria > Hyphomicrobiales > Phyllobacteriaceae > Mesorhizobium > Mesorhizobium sp. M1A.F.Ca.IN.022.06.1.1. Next base: position 5,243,626 of record NZ_CP034455.1, read on the forward strand.
TGCCGAGATAGGAGAAGACGATCTTCTTGGCCATGCCCATGCCGATCATCTGATCGTAGATCAGGTCGGGCGTCATGCGGATCAGCGTCAGGTCGCGAAAGCACTGGCGGATTGCCTCATGGGCCGCGGCGGTCGGGATCAAATGGGTGAAGCCCTCGAAGGCGACCGTATCGCCATCGTGCAGAGTCTCCGCAACGGCCTTTTTCAGCGGCAGGAACTTGACCATCGTCCATTGCTCCGGAGATTAGAAGGTTCGTATCGGAGCATATGAGAGCGCCCCTCTCGCGTCACTATGAGGATGCCTGCAGGCAAACGAGGTGCAGCGCAAAACAATCGGGACATGCGGGACTTGGCCGTTGACGCTTTGTCTCACATACGCTAATGAACAGGATTATACAGGTTCATTGAACAGGTATCCATATGGCCCGTCGCGCGACGCAACTCACTCCCGGCACGGGCAAGCCCGAGCAGATCGCGACGGTTCTGGAGCACGAGATCCGCTCAGGCGTGCTCGGCTTTGGCGAACGCCTGCAGAGCGAGAACGAGCTCGTCCAGCGCTTCTCGGTCAGCCGCAACACGGTTCGCAAAGGGCTGGAAGAGCTTTCAAGCCGCGGCCTCATCACCACCAAGGTCGGCATCGGGTCCTTCGTCACTTTCGACGGCATGCCGGTCGATGACGCGATCGGCTGGTCGCGCGCGCTCGCCAATGCGGGCGCCAATGCCGAAACCCGGACGCTTAGGCTCGAGATCATCGAGGATGCCGAGCTCGCGGCAAAGCTCGGTGTCGAGAGCTCGTCTTTCATCGCCGTCGATCGCGTCCGTACCAATGCCGATGACGGCCATGCGATCTCGATCGAACGCAGCCGCCTGCCACTGTCGCCCGAGCTGGAAGACGTGCCGCTGCGCGGGCTTCGCGAAGGCTCGCTGCACCAGACGCTGCGCGGGGCAGGGCTGGTGTCCGACCATGGCGAGGAGTGGGTCGATATCGAGATGCTCAGCGCTGCTGATGCCGCCATCCTCGATTGCGCGCCGGGCACGCCGTTCCTCAGGACGCGGCGGCTGACGCGCGCCGCCGACGGCCGCGCCATCGAATTCGTCACCAGCCTGCTCAACCCGGCGCATTTCGCGCTGCATCTGGAGTTCTGAGCATGGCGGCCGACGCGATCGACCGGGCGATGGGCGCGCTGATCGGCGGCGCGCTTGGCGATGCGCTGGGCATGCCGACACAGCTTCTGTCGCCCGCCCGCATCGCCGAGCTCTATGGCCATGTCGAGGGTTTCGTTGCGCCCGCCGTCGACCATCCGGTGTCGAAGGGGCTGCCGGCAGGTGCCATCACCGACGACACCGAGCAGGCCCTGCTGCTCGGCCGCATCCTGGTCAGCTCCGGGAATCGCTTCGACCATGCGCGATGGGTCAACGCGCTGCTCGACTGGGAGCGCGACGTCAAGGCGCGTGGCAGTTACGACCTGCTTGGACCGTCGACCAAGCGGGCCATCGACGCCATCAATAACGGCGTGCCGGCGGAAGAAGCGGGGCGAACTGGCGACACCAACGGCGCCGCGATGCGGATTGCGCCGGTCGGCATTATGATCCGCCCGGAGCCGCTCGATGCCCTGGTTCTCAAAGTCGCGGAAACCTGCCGGGCTACGCACAATACGTCGATTGCGATTGCCTCCGCAGCCGCAGTTGCTGCCGCGGTCAGTCTCGGTGTTTCGGGCGCCGACTGGCGCGCTGCTTCCGGCCATGCCGTCGCGGCGGCAAAGCTTGGTGCCGCGCTCGGTCACTGGGTTACCGGCGGCGACATCGCCGAACGCATCCTCTGGGCGCAGGAACTTGTGCGCGGGAAGCGCGACAAAGAGGCGATCCGGTTGATCGTTGACCTGATCGGCACGGGGGTCGCCAGCCAGGAGTCGATTCCTGCAGCATTCGCCGTGCTGGAGGTTGCCAACGGGGATGCGTGGCGAGCGGCAGTGATCAGCGCCAATCTCGGCGGCGACACCGACACCATAGGCGCCATCGCCGCGGGCATGGCGGGCGCCTGTTCGGGCCTGTCGGGCCTGCCGCAAGATCAAATCGCGGGACTGAAGGGCATCGATCTCGCGGAGGTCGAGCCGTTGGCCAATGATCTTGTCGCGGCACGCATGCCGAAGGCCCGTGGCGGCAAGGAGGACGCCGCATGAGCGGGCGCCTCGTTCATGTCGGCAGCGCGGTGGTCGACTATGTATATCGCATCGACGCTCTCCCGGCGGCGGGCAGCGAAAAGACCGCGACGAGCTATTCGCGCGTCGCCGGCGGCGGCTTCAACATGATGGTCGCGGCAAGCCGCACCGGCATGAAGGTGGTGTTCGGCGGACAGCTTGGCATCGGGGCAGACGGCGACTTCCTGCGCGCGGCTTTCGCCGCTGAAGGCATCGAGACGCTGACGCCGCCGTCACCCTTGATGGACAGCGGCAATTGCGTCGCCATGATCAGCAGCGATGCGGAACGTACCTTCGTCTCATGGCCGGGCGCGGAGAGCGTGCTGACACCGGACATGATGGTGCCCGTCCAAGTCATTCCGGGCGATTGGGTTTTCACCTCCGGCTATACGTTGAGCTACCCTGGCAGCCGCGAAGCGCTCGCCGCCTGGATCGACGCGCTGCCGGAGGAAGTTCCCGTGGTCTTCGATCCGACGCCTGTGATCGCGGAGATTCCGCGCCCGATCTTGGAAAGGATGCTTGCCCGCACCGCTTGGCTGAGCTGCAACGCCGACGAGGCCGCCGCAATAGCCGGCCGTGGCGACGCGCAGACCGTCGCGATCCGGCTTCTGGCCGAACACTGCCCGAAAGCCGCGGGCGTCGTGATCCGCGCCGGCGCGCATGGCTGCCTTGTGCGGCTGGCAGAAGGCGGCACGCACGCGATCCCCGGCTTCGCGGTCAGCGCCGTCGACACCAATGGTGCCGGCGATACGCATATCGGCGCCTTCGTCAGCGCATTGTCGCGCGGCCTGTCGCCCTGCGAAGCGGCGCGCTACGCGAACGCCGCGGCGGCCGTTTCCGTCACCCGTCATGGCGGCTCGTCCGCGCCGACCGACAGTGAGATCCAGGAATTCCTAAGCCATCACGATCAAGGAACGATAGCGCATGGCCGGGAGGACGCGACTGCAACTTAACAAGCCCATCAACCGGGCCAACAATGAGAGGAAAAAACATGCGCATGCCCAGACTCACCGCTTTTCTGACGGCGACCGCCGTTTTCGTCTCAGCATTCACGTTTGCCGCCCAGGCCGCCGAGGAAGTGCATGTGCTCAACTGGAAGGGCTACGGCGCCGACGAGCCATGGGCGGTCGCCAACTTCGAGAAGGCGACCGGCTACAAGGTCGTCAATGACTTCTTCAACTCCGAACAGGAGATGCTGACCAAGCTGAGGACCAATCCCGGCCTCTACGACGTCGTCATGATCAACGCCGCCTTCAACGACCAGGCGATGGCCGGCAAGCTGATCCAGCCGATCGATACGTCGAAGCTCTCGAACTATGCCGATATCGCCAAGGACAAGGCCGGCTCGCCGATGCTGAACCATGACGGCAAGGTCTATGGCGTGCCGTGGGTGTGGGGCCTGACCGCTCTAGCCATCAACGAGAAGTCGTTCGACAAGCCGCCGACGAGCATCGCCGAGATGTGGGATCCGGCACATAAGGGGCGCGTCATCATCCGCGACGACGCCGTCGAGGCGGTGCAATTCGGCGCCATCGCATCGGGGCAGAACATCAACGACATCAAGGATATGGGCGCGGTCAAGGCGAAGCTCACCTCGCTGATGCCGCAGATCAAGACCTTCTGGAGTTCGGAGAACGACTGGAACCAGATGGTTGCCTCCAACCAGATCGATATCGGCACCTACTGGAGCGGCTCCGCCGACCGCGCCAAGACGCATTTCAAGCTGCCGGTCTCGCTGGTCATCCCGCAGGAAGGGGCCGTCGCCTGGCTGGACGCCTTCTCCATCCCGGCCGGTTCCAAGAATGTCGCCGGCGCCGAGGCCTTCATCAACTACATGATCGACCCGAAATTCTATGTCGAATGGGTCACCAAGGTCGGCGCGCCGGTTTCGGCCAACACCAAGGCGGTCGAGGCGCTGCCCGAGGACGCCTTCAACCGAAAGGTCATGGGCAGCCCAGAGGTCGCCAAACGTATCCAGTTCCAGGCGCCGGTCACGGATGAGCAGCGCGAGAAATACCTGGCACTTTGGCAGGAGCTGAAGGTCAACGTGAAATAGTTGGCGTCTTACGGGGAGGAGAGGCATCATGGCTGAGCAGCTCGCGACCGGTTCGCGCCGCGGACTGCGGCCAGCCCTGCCGCTTCTGCTTCCCGCTTATCTATGGCTGACGGTGGCGATCTTTCTGCCGCTGTCAGCCATGGTGTTCTTCTCCTTCATGACCGACCTGCCAATGGCCGGGAAGGAGTGGTCGTTCACGCTCGGCAACTACGCCGCCTTCTTCTCGCAAAGCCTTTATCTGACGCTTCTTCTGGCCTCGCTGCGGCTCGGGCTCGAGGTCACGCTTTGGTGCGTCGTTATCGGCTATCCGGCGGCTTACGTGCTGGCGAAGGTTCTTAAAGGCCGCAGCCGCGAGGCGATCTTTCTGCTGGTCATCCTGCCTTTCTGGTCGAACGGGCTGGTGCGCATCTTCTCCTGGGCCATGGTGCTGCGTGAGGGCGGCATTCTCGACACCACGCTCAATGCCGTCTTGCCGTTCAAGATCAATATCGATCTCATGTATTCCTACCCGGCGGTCATCATCGGCCTGGTGCACTCCTACGTGCCCTATATGGTGCTCACCTGTTACCTCACGCTGCAGGCGATCGACGACTCGCTGATCGAGGCGGGCCGCTCGCTCGGGGCTTCGCGGCTGCAGGTGCTCAAGCGGGTGATCATCCCGCTGTCGATGCCCGGCCTGATCGCGGGTGCGGCGCTGATCTTCGTGCCGGTCGTGGGTTCTTTCATGGAGCCGCGCATCCTCGGCGGCCGCACCGGCACTTTCTACGGCACCGTCATAGAGGACCAGTTTGTTGCCGTCTTCAACTGGCCGCTGGGCGCGGCGCTCTCCTTCATCCTGCTTGCCGTAGTGCTGGTCATCCTGGCGCTCGCGGCACCGGTCTTGCGGAGGGCCGGCTGATGGCGACGACGCGCATTCTGGAATGGGTCGGGCGCTTTTACATCTTCCTGTTGCTCGGCTTCCTCTATCTGCCGATCATCATCATGGCGCTGATGTCGTTCAACGCCTCGCCTTTTTACCAGCTGCCGTTCGAGTGGACGACGGACTGGTATGCTTCGCTCGCGCAAAACGACCAGCTGATCGCGGCGACCTGGAACAGCATCGAGATCGCGATCATCACGACGATCCTTTCAACGCTGCTTGGTTCGATGGCGTCGCTAGCGCTCTATCGCTACGTATTCCGCGGCAAGAAATTCCTGCAGGCGCTGCTGTTTCCGCCGATCGCCATTCCGTGGCTTATTACCGGCACCGCGATGCTGATCTTCTTCTTCGGCATCGGCATCGGCCGCGGGCTCATCGCGATCCTGCTCGGCCATGTCGCGCTGGCGCTGCCCTACGTCATCGTCGTCGTGTCCGCCCGCCTGCAGACCTTCGCGCCGGAGCTGGAAGAAGCGGCGCGTTCGCTCGGCGCCAATCAGTGGCAGGTTACCGTGCGCGTAACTTTGCCCTGGATCATGCCTGGCGTGATCGCCGGCGGACTGTTCGCATTCGCTGTCTCCTTCGACCAGTTCGTGGTCTCGTATTTCCTGTCGACGCCAGGCCAGACAACACTGCCGGTCGAAATCTACGCCGCGATCCGCAAGGGATTCACGCCCGAGATCAACGCGGTGTCGACCATCATCATCGTGGTGTCGATGGCGCTCATGCTGCTGACGGCGCGCTTCTTCAAATTCGGCGGAGAGAAATAATGGCCGGCGTCCAGGTATCGAACGTCTCCCGCAGTTTCGGCGCGCACAAGGCGCTGGACCATGTCTCGATCGACTTTCCCGACGGTGGCTTCTATGCGCTGCTCGGGCCTTCGGGCAGCGGCAAGACCACGCTGCTCAGGCAGATCGCCGGCTTCGACTTTCCGGATACCGGACGCATCGCCATCGGCGGCGAAAGCGTCGAGCGCGTGCCGGTAGAAAAGCGCCGCATCGGCATGGTGTTCCAGAACTATGCGCTGTTTCCCAATATGAGCGTCGCCGACAATGTCGCTTTCGGCCTTTCGGTGCGCGGCGAGCCGAAGGCGACCATCGCAACGGAAGTGCAGCGGGCGCTGGATCTTGTGCAACTCGGCAAGCTCGGCGGCCGCCGGCCGCACCAGCTCTCGGGCGGCCAGCGGCAGCGTGTGGCGCTGGCGCGCGCCATCGTCACCAAGCCGCGCGTGCTTTTGCTCGACGAGCCGCTCGGCGCGCTTGACAAGGCGCTGCGCGTCGACATGCAGATCGAGCTGAAGCGCATCCAGCGCGAGATCGGCATCACCACCATCTTCGTCACCCACGACCAGGAAGAGGCGCTGACGATGAGCGACCGCATCGGCATATTGCGCGACGGCCGACTGGTGCAGGAGGGGCCGCCCGAGGAGATCTACGACAGGCCGCAAAGCGAGTTCGCCGCGACCTTCCTCGGCGACGCCAACATCTTTCGCGGCGATGCGACCGGCAACGGCATCAGGCTGCCCGACGGTACAGCAATCGCCGCTGCGTCGGGTGCGTCTCTCTCGGCCGGCGCCAAGGCGAGCTGCGCCGTGCGGCCCGAGCGCATCCAGATTTCAACCGGCTCTGCAACGTCCGAGGCGGGATATGCCAACACGGTCAGGGGCCAGGTTTCAAAACGCATCTTCGCCGGCAACAACAGCACCTATTTCGTCGACCGCGATGGACAGACGCTGAAGGTCATTGTCCAGAACACCGGCGCCGAGCGGCTGGCCGAAGGCCAAGAAGTGATGCTCAGCTGGTCGCCGGAGAGCACGGTGCTGATCGCCGCGTAAGCCGGATCCCCGGTCCCTGATGGGAAATGATGGCGCGGCCCTTGGCTGACCGCCTGATCCTGGCGTTAAATCCAGTCCTCGACGGGAGGAATGGATGGCGAGCATGGATTTCGAGCCGGACGTGAAAGTCCGGGTCAAGGAGTACCGGATCGGCTGCATCGGCGCCGGCATGATCATGGCCGAGTGCCATCTCGCCGCCTACGCGCAAGCCGGCTTTCCGGTGGTGGCGATCGCCTCACGAACCAGGACGAATGCCGAAAAGGTCGCCGGCCGCTGGGGCATTCCGACCGTCTGCGATACGCCCGAGCGGCTGATCGAAGACAGCCGCGTCGAGATCGTCGACCTTGCCTTCCCGCCGGACCAGCAGCCCGCGCTGATGCGCCATGCACTGAACCAGCCGCACATCAAGGCGATTCTGGCGCAGAAACCGCTGGCGCTCTCGGTCGAGGAAGCGGTGAAGCTGCGCGACGAGGCGGCGGCCTCCGGCAAGATCCTCTCGGTCAACCAGAACATGCGCTACGACCAGTCGATGCGCGTCTTGAAGCAGATCATCGATAGCGGCGCGCTGGGCGAGATCGTCTTCGCCGAGATCGACATGCATGCCATCCCGCACTGGCAAACCTTCCTCGCCGGATATGACCGGCTGACGCTCGCCAATATGAGTGTGCACCACCTCGACGTGCTGCGCTTCCTGTTCGGCGACCCTGACGAAATCACGACGCTGACGCGCAGGGATCCGCGCACCAAGTTCGAACATTCCGACGGCATCACCGTTTCGACGCTGCGCTTTCCCTCCGGCGTGCTCGCGGTGTCGCTGGAGGACGTCTGGTCCGGCCCGCGTCAGGAAGGCTATTCCGACGACCAGCACATCGACTGGCGCGTCGATGGCACCAAGGGTGTCGCCAAGGGCACGATCGGTTGGCCGAAGGGCGTCGCCTCGACGCTGACCTACGCCTCGACAGAGACGACCGGCGGCAAATGGGTCAGCCCGAGCTGGGAGACGATGTGGTTTCCGCATGCCTTCATCGGCGTCATGGAGCAACTGCAATATGCGCTCAAGACCGGCACGCCGCCGGCGCTTTCCGTTGCCGACAATGTCAACACCATGGCGCTGGTGGAGGCCGGTTACCGGTCGATGGCGGAGGGCCGCACCATCAGGCTGTCCGAAATCCCTGTCGACCAGGCGACTAAGAAACAGGGCAATTGAATCGCTTATCGGGAGGACTTCACCTCATGATGCAGGCAGGTATCTTCACAGGCTATTTTCCGTATGAGCTCGAGGAGGTCGCCAGGCGCATCCGGGCGCTCGATTTCAACACCGTGCAGCTCGACCTGCATTTCAAGGATATCGACCTCTCGGCCGGACAGATCACCAGGGACAAGGCGAGGCGGGTGCGCGATACGTTCCGCGACCACAACCTGCCGGTTTGCTGCGTGTCCGGCTACACGAACATCATCCACCCGGACAGGGCCGAGCGCGAGCGGCGGCTTGCCTACCTGAAGGAGATCATCCGGAACGCGCGCGATTTCGGCTCGCCTTACGTGATCTCGGAAACCGGCACCTACAACACCGAATCCGACTGGGTGCATCATCCGAAGAACAAGACCGAGGAGGGTTTTGAGGAGTGCCGCAAGGTGATCTCGGATCTTGCCCAGACCTCCTACGACCACGGCGCGGTGTTCCTGCTCGAAACCTACGTCAACAACGTTGTCGGCTCGGTCGAGGAGACGGTCAGGATGTTCGCTCAGGTCGATCATCCCGGCCTCGGCCTGTTGATGGACCCGACGAACTATTTCGAGGCGCACAACATCGACCGCATGGATCAAGTGCTGAACCAGGTGTTCGACACGCTGACGGACAAGATCAAAATCGCGCATGCCAAGGACGTGAAGCGTTCGGGCGGCGACAAGACGGAGAAGCATGCCGACATCGGCGACGCGGAGGCGCATGAGGGGCTGACCTTCCGCGGCGTCGGCGAGATCGAACTGCCGGCGCCGGGGCTCGGCGCGCTGAATTACGATCTCTATCTCAAGCGTCTCAGCAAAAAGCACCCGAACATCCCGGTGATCATCGAGCATCTCGACGAGGAGGACGTGCCGCGCGCCAAGAAATTCCTCGACGGGAAATTCCGCGCCAACGGGCTTTAATGACGATGACGACCACCGGTACGAAGCGCGACTACAGCCTTGTCGGCGAGAGCACGCGGCTTGCGATAGAGACCGGACTTGCATCGGCCGAGTGGTACCACACCGACGTGCCGCGCAAGGTGATGAAGGAGCTGATGCAGCGTTGCGACGGGCCGGCGATCCGCGATAGCGTCATCTGGATCTCGGCGATCCTGGGCTCAGCCGCCGGTATTGTCTGGTTCTGGGGCACGTGGTGGGTCGTGCCATTCATGTTCGTCTATGGCGTGCTCTATGGCTCGTCGAGCGACTCGCGCTGGCACGAATGCGGGCACGGCACCGCGTTTCGCACGCGCTGGATGAACGATGTCGTTTATCACATCGCCTCGTTCATGCTGATGCGAAACCCGGTGCAGTGGCGCTGGAGCCATGCCCGTCACCACACCGACACGATCATTGTCGGCCGCGATGCCGAGATCGCCGTTATGCGGCCCCCGGACCTCATCAAGGCTGCGCTCGCCTTCACGGGCATTCTCGACTTCCGCTATTCGCTGCCCACGCTGGTGCGCCAGGCCTTCGGCAAGCTGTCGGACGACGAGAAGAGCTACATTCCGGAGATGGAGCAGCACAAGGCGGTGATCGCGGCGCGCTGGCACATCGCGGTATACGTCGCGACGATCGCTGTCGCGATCGCGTTTGGGTCATGGATACCGCTGGTGCTGATCGGCTTGCCGCGGCTCTACGGCACCTGGCACATGGTAACGACCGGCCTGCTGCAGCATATCGGGCTGGCCGACAACGTCACCGACCATCGGCTCAACACGCGCACGGTCTATATGAACCCGATCAGCCGGTTCATCTACTGGAACATGAACTACCATGTGGAGCATCACATGTTCCCGATGGTGCCCTATCATGCGCTGCCCAAGCTGCATGAGTTGATCAAGCACGATTTGCCGGAGCCGAACCCGTCGATGTTGCATGCCTATCGCGAGGTCTGGCCGGTGCTGCTCAGGCAGCTGAAATACGAGGACTATTACCTCAAGCGCGAATTGCCGCCGACGGCCAAGCCCTATCGCGGCGATTCCACGATCTCGACATAACGGCTGCGGCTGCCGAATAAGGTCGGTGCGCGCGGCAGTTGCGCGAACCCAATCAGGAGAGGACAAGATGCCGGAGTGGGTCGAAGCGTGCGCGGTGGGCGACGTGGACGAGGAGGACGTGATCCGCTTCGACCATGGCGGCCGCACCTTCGCGATCTACCGCTCGCCTGACGACGAGTTCTTCGCCACCGACGGTTTCTGCACGCATGAAAAGGCGCATTTGGCCGACGGGCTGGTGATGGACGACATCATCGAATGCCCGAAGCATAATGGCCGCTTCAACTATAAGACCGGCCAGGCCAAGGGCGCGCCGGTCTGCGTCAACCTCAAAACCTATCCGGTGAAGGTCGAGGCCGGCAAGGTGATGATCGATATCGGCTGAAGGCAAGCGGAGCGCATCGCGGCGTTCTCGGAAAATGTCGGCGACGTCAACAGCGGCGCCTATCCGGAAGACCGGCACATCGTGCATATGGATCCAGACGAGCTCAGGCGTTTCATGAAGAAAGTGGACGCAAGAGCCTGAACGGGCACTGCGATGGGTCTGCCTGGGTTCGCCGCCAAGTGCGGCAGGTATTGGGCCGGCCTCGCGGCCCGAGCCGGTAAGCTTTCGTCGAGAGATCGGCGCCTATTTCCGTAGCTTGACCACGCCCATCAGGACCTCCGGATAGGTTGCGGCCATCATCCCCTGATCGGCCTGCGCGGCAAAAATGGCGGTGCACCGTTCGGCGTTGAATCGGAAACGGCGTCTGTATTTTTCCTTGTTGAGAATGATCCCGGAGAGGCCGTCGAATTTGCGGAGCAATCGCTTGCGCAGACCTCTCGTCCAGAGCGGACGCTTGAACCGATCGAGCCAGGGCGTATCTTTCGCCAGGTTGCGATAGATCGCCATCGCGGCGAGTTCCACTCCTTCAGGGCTTGGCCACCACGGCTTTCCGAAGGTGAAATGACGCGCGAAGGCTCTACTGAAGGGTATCTGGCTGGAATAGTTGGTCTGCAGATTCCAGAGCGGATGCATCGTTTGCCAGCGTCCGGCAAACGCTATGTTGAGCGCTCCCTGATCGAGCTTCGGTACCCGCCGCAGCGCCAGTTCGCGCGCCCGCTCCAAGAGCCCCTCGGCGCGGATCATTGGCATGTTCAGCACCAGTATGCCGGCGTTGAAATGCGATGAGCCGGGCTCCATCTCAAGAGACTCACGGCAGCTCGGATCGAAATAGGTCTGTTCGTCATGGGCCGCCAAGAGTGGGGCATTCAGTTCAACATCGGCCAAGTCGGTGATCGACCGGTTGAAGATAACATCGGTGTCCACATAGACGAGCCTGTCGTAGGGCTCGAATACCGCCAGCTTGTCGGCAAGCAGGCGAATGTAGGTTGCTAAGCTGAGGTGACCGGGATCGAAATCGAATTCCTTCATGAGATCGGACACGTCGACGATCTTGACGGCAGCCCCGAGCAATCGGTCCGCGACCGGCAAATCCTCAGTTCCGGCGCCGATATGAAGGATGAAACCGTCGATAGGCGCAGATACGTCCAGTATGCGCCGCGCGCCCAGAACAGCGTATGGGAAATTTTTTGCGTCTGCCGCCAAGACGAAGCAGGAACGATGCAATTGAGCCACCCCTTATATGCCCTTGGCTCTTCATATCCGAACTCATCGTGCAACCCAAGAGGGTGCCGAGGGCGCCGTCCGGCGGGCCCATAAGCGGCGGAGCCCGGCCATCCGATTCGGGGCGAGCGGCCAGTTGGCCTGAGGGTTGGCTTGGGCGGGTGGTGATCTCGATCGTCCGCAACGATGCGGTACCCTGATCTCGTTTAGTCGAGCAGTATTTGGTGCACCGCAGGGAGCCAATACCCGTCGGCGAGCACCGCATGGAGCGCATCGGCATGGGATCCGAGCGGCCGGTCTTCCTTAAGCGTCGGCACATGGGCGCGGACGGCCGCGTGGATCGCGCTGGTGGCCGGCGCAAGTGTCAGACCTTCGCGAAGATCGACGGCCTGTGCGGCGGCCATAAGCTCCAGGGCGATCAGCCGCCGCCACAGTACGATCATCTCGACGCATTTGGCGACGGCGAGGGGAGTCTGCGTCGCATGATCCTCAACACCTTCGGACACGGGCAGGAAGTCGAGCATCACCGGATTGGCCTTGTGGCGGATGGCGGCCAGGATCGCCGTCACCGTCTTCTGCAGCGGCACGAAGCCGGCGGACGCGCCGCCGATTGGCGACAGATATTTCGGCAAGCCGTGGCGGGTTGAGCCGGTGAGCTGGATGAAGCGCGCGGCCGACGCCGCCGCGCATTGCGCAATCGCCAGACCTAGCGTCTCGAAGGCGAGCGACAGCGAGGCGGTGTGGAAATTGCCGGTCGACAGCACGAGTGAGTCGTTGGCGAGCACCAGCGGGTTGTCGGCGGACGCGTTGAGCTCGATCTCGACCGTGAGCCGGGCATGGTCGATCGCCTGGATGAGCGCGCCGTGGATCGAGGGCATGCAGCGGATCGACAGCGGATCCTGAAGGGTGGTCGGCGCGGGCGTCCCGTCGCGGGTGAGCAGGTCGCGCAACGCCTTTGCCGCTACCTGCTGGCAGGCGGCCGGCCGCGCCAGATGCAGGCGCGGGTCAAGGATGGTGCGGTTGGCCCCGAACGCTTCCATGGTGAGCGCGCCGGCCTGCTCCTGCTGTTCGAGTGCCGACAGCGCGTCGACGAGCGCCAGCGCGCCGGCGCCGGTAGAAACCGCGGAAGCGTTGATCAGCGACAGACCATCCTTCGGTGCCAAGCTGACTGGCGCAAGCCGCGCCATCATCAGCGCCTTTGCCGAAGGCATGCGCCTGCCCTGATAGTCGGCATCGCCTTCGCCGATCAGCGTGTGGGCTATCGCGGTCATCAGCACCAGGTCGCCGGCGCCGATCGAGCCCAGCGACGGCATCACCGGATGGATGCCGGCGTTGAGCAGATCGACAAGCGCGGTGAGGACATGCGGCGACAGGCCGGAGCCGCCGGCGGAAAGCATGGCGATGCGGGCAAACATTGCGGCGCGCACGAGCTGGGCGGGCAATGGGTTTCCCACCGCAGCTCCGCGTCCGTCGAGAAGCTGGCGCTGGAAGGCACCGGCATCGCCTTCGACAGCCGTGCCGAGATTGGCGCCCAGCCCGGTGTTCAGCCCATAGATCTGCTGGCCGCCGGCAGCGGCGTCATCGAGGACCTGGCGGGCCTTGCCGAGTTTCTCGATGACCGCCAGCGTGATCTCGACCTTGCCTGCACTGCGCGCTACGGCGGCCACGTCCTCGATGCTGACGCCGGCGCCGGTGAGAACGAGCGGGGTCATGCGAAACGCAGCCTCTGGCCGATGCCTTGTTCCGCGGCTTTGGCCAGCATCGCCTTGCCGAGCGCGATGTCGGAGAGCGACAGACCCCGATGCCAGAACAGGATCGTCTCGCCGTCGCTTTGCCGGCCCGCTTTGTGCCCGGCAGCGATCTGGCCGAGCTCGGCATGCAGCGTCGCCTCGCTCAGCCGTCCCGTCTCGACATGGGCGCGCAGCGAGCCGAACTTGCCGCCCTTGCACTGACCCCAGTCGTCGACGACGATCTTTTGCATGATGTCGGTAAGCGAAAGCTCCACCGCGCTCATCGTGCCATATGGCACGACCAGCGCGCCGCGCTTGATCCAGGCGGTCTTGAGCAGGGGTTGCGGTTCCGGTAGCCGCGAGGCTTCGACAACGATGTCGGCGCCTTCCACGCAGCTCTTCCAGTCGGCAACGGCGACAACCGGCTTGCCGAGGTCGGCGGCAAGCTTCGCGGCGAAAGCGTCGCGGCTTTCGGGGCGGCGCGAATGGACGCGGATCTCGTCGAAGTCGAACAGGTGATCGAGCAGTCGCACGTTCCAGTAGGCGGTGCCGCGCGCGCCGATGTGACCGAGCACCCTGGATGATTTCTTCGCCAGATGCTTGGCGCCGATGGCGGTGACCGCGCCGGTGCGCATATCGGTGATGACGGTGGCGTCGAGGATGGCGCGTGGCGCGCCGGTGCGCGGGTCGAACAGGTTGAGTATGCCGAATTCGGACGGCAGGGCGTGCAGGTAGTTGTCGACATAATCGCCGACGATCTTGACGCCGGCCGCATCGAGCGGCGCCACATAGCCGCGCAGCACGTTGAAATGACCGCGGAAGGACGGATCCGGCTCAAGATGGACGCGCGGCTCGATCACCGTCTGGCCCTTGCCCTGGGCGACGAGCCCGGCTTCGACGGCGCCGATGATCTCGGCATCGCTCAGGCCAAGGGCTTCAATGTCGAGAGCATTAAGGTAGTCGATATAGATCGGCTTCATGCATTTCCCTCGTCCGGCCCGCGCTCATCCATAACAGGCGGCGGGGCGACACGAAAGTTTGTTGGATAAGCTCTGGACTGGTTCAGCCTTATGCTGTTCAACCGGCGCGTCATGACCAGCATCCCCGACAATGAGGCCGTATCCCAGCTCGTGCCGACGGCGGCGCGCCAGGCGCGGCGCGTCGCGCTGATCGTTGCCGTCGCCTTTTTCATGCAGTTGCTGGATTCGACGATCATCTCGACGTCGCTGCCGCAGATGGGGCAGTCTTTCGGCGTGCCGGCAGTGGCGATGAGCATCGGGATCACCGCTTACATGTTGACCATGGCGGTGTTCGTGCCGTTGTCGGCCTGGCTTGCCGACCGGTTTGGCGCGCGCAACATTTTCCTCGTCGCGATCGGGCTGTTCACGCTGGCGTCGATCGCCTGCGGCTACTCACAGAGCCTGACGCAATTCGTTGCCGCCCGCATCGTTCAGGGCCTCGGCAGCGCCTTGATGACGCCGGTCGGCCGCATCCTGGTGCTGCGCAACGCCGCCAAGTCCGAATTGCTTGCCGCCACGGCGCTGATCACCTGGCCGGCCTTGTTCGCGCCGGTGATCGGGCCGATGCTCGGCGGCTTCATCACCACCTATCTGTCCTGGCACTGGAACTTCTTCATCAACGTTCCGCTCGGCCTCGCCGGGCTGCTGCTTGTCGCGCGCTTCGTTCCGGGCGATCGCGAATCCGAGACCAGGCCGCTCGACTGGCCGGGATTCTTCCTCACCGCGCTCGGCCTCGCCGCGATGCTCTATGGGCTGGAACGGCTTGCGCATCCCGAGGATGGCATGCTGCCGACAGTGGGCCTGGTTGCCGCCGGCGTCGCCGTCGGCTGGTTCGCCGTGCGGCACTTGCGGCGGGTGACGCATCCGCTGCTCGACCTGTCCCCCTTCAAAGTGCCGACCTTCGCCATCTCGACGCTCTCGGCGGGCACGATCTTCCGCGTCGCCATCAACGCCACGCCGTTCCTGCTGCCGCTGCTCTTCCAGGTGGGCTTCGGCATGCGGCCGGTGGACGCCGGCCTGCTGATCCTGGCCTACTTCCTCGGCAACCTCGGGATGAAAGCGGTGACCACGCCGACGCTCAGACTCTTTGGCTTCCGCCAGGTGCTGGTGGTCAACGGGGTGATTGCCTCGCTTGCAATCGCGGCGTGCGGCGTGATTTCGCCGCAGACACCGCTGGCACTTGTCGTGGCGTTGATGCTGGTCGCCGGTCTGACGCGCTCGATGCAGTTCACGGCGCTCAACACGCTTGCCTTCGCGGATATCGGCGCGCCGCAGCGCAGCTCGGCCGCGACTTTGTCCAGCATGCTGCAGCAGGTGGCGATGCTGTTTGGCGTGGCCGTGGCCGCGGCGATCCTCAACCTGTCGCAGATCGTGCGCAGCGGCGCGGCGCCCAACCTAATAGACTTCAGGATCGCCTTTTTCGTGATCGGCCTGATCGGGCTGGTGGCAGCGCTGCGTTTCCTGACCCTGCCGGCCAGTGCGGGTGCAGAGGTCTCAGGCCATACCGGGCGGGACTGAAATGGGCTTGGAAGGCCGGCCTGCGCACGCCCGCGGCGGCACCGAACTTCTACGGCAAACTGTCGGGGCTCGGCACTTTTGTGCATCGCAATGACCCGGAGCTCATCGCCTCTGGCCCCGTCAAGGCGTGGAGGAATGACGGCCGCTCCGCACCGACCAGCTGGGCGGATTTTCAGACTGAGCAGGGGTCTCCCCTTCTCCACAAGAAGGGAGAAGGGAAGGTTTGCTCTCTAATCGCTGCGCCTAAAATTACGGATGCGGTCGAACAGCACCGCCAGGATGATCGCGCCCCCGATGAAAGTGCCTTGCCAAAAGGCGTTGATGCCGAGCAGGCCGAGGCTGTTGCGGATGACCTCGATCAGGGCGGCGCCGACGATGGCGCCGAACGCGGTGCCGACGCCGCCGGCGAGGTCGGCGCCGCCGATGACGGTCGCGGCAATCACCTGTAGTTCCATACCGTTGCCGAGATTGGTGGTGACAGCGCCTAGCCAGCCGGTCTGGATGATGCCGGCCAGACCCGCCGAGAGCGCTGAGATCATATAGACCGCGACCTTGATCTGGCGCACCGGAACACCGGTCAGCGTGGCCGCATGCTCATTGCCGCCGATGGCGAAGATATGCCGGCCAAACTTGGTCCAGCGCAGGATGAAGCCGGTGATCAACGCCAAAAGGATCATGTAAAGCACCGGATTGGCGATACCGAACACCCAGGCGCCGCCGCCCAGCGCCAGGAGCTTGTCGTGGTCCGGCCCGAACTGGAAGACGACGGTGTTGTTGGAGGCGACCATGGCGAGGCTGCGCGCCACCGACAGCATGCCGAGCGTCACCACGAAGGGTGGGAAACCGAGATAGGCGATGAGCACCCCGTTGAAGGCGCCGATGGCTAAAGCGGTGACGATCGAGGCCAGGATGCCGATTTCGATCGAATAACCGGCATGCATGGTGACGGCCAGCACCATCGAGCACAGGCACAGCACCGAGCCGACCGACAGGTCGATGCCGCCGGTGATGATGACGAAGGTCATGCCGAGCGCCACGATGGCGACGAAGGTGATGTTGCGGGTGATGTTGAAGAGGTTCTTCTGCGTGGCGAAAGCGTCGGTCGCGAAGGACAGGAACAGGCAGGCGAGGATAACCGCGATCACCACCCAGAAGGTCTGGTTGGCAAAGAGCCGTGAGAAGAATGTGTGCTGCTTCTGCGCGATCGTCTGGTCAAGGGTGACTGCCATTATCGACCTTTCCTGAGACGTTGGACGCCCGATCCACGCGATTACGCAACCTGTTCGATGGCGCCGGTGATCAGCCCGGTGACTTCTTCCGGCGAGCTCGAGGCGATCTTCTTGTCGGCGACTTTCCTGCCGCGCCGCATGACGATGACGCGGTCGGCGACATCGAAGACGTCGGGCATGCGGTGGCTGATCAGCACGACGGCGATGCCCTGGTCGCGCAAGTGGCGGATCAGGTTCAGTACCTCCGCGACCTGCCTGACCGAGATCGCCGCCGTCGGCTCGTCCATCAGCACGATCTTGGCTTGCGACAGCATGGTGCGGGCGATCGCCACCGCCTGGCGCTGGCCGCCAGACATCTGCTTGACGAGGTCGCGCGGCCGCGTCTCGGATTTCAGTTCGGCAAAGAGCTGGCCGGCGCGCTTGTACATCGCGGCGTAGTCGAGAATGCGGAAGGGGCCGATGCCGCGGCGCAGTTCCCGGCCGAGATAGACATTGGCGGCAGCCGTCAGATTGTTGCAAAGCGCCAGGTCCTGATGGACGATCTCGATGCCGTGCTGGCGGGCCTCGGCCGGCTTGTGCAGGATCAGCTCCTTGCCGTCCATGTGCATCGTGCCGTGACTGGGGCGGAAATTGCCGGCGATCATCTTGACCAGCGTCGACTTGCCGGCGCCGTTGTCGCCCATCAGGCCGACGACCTCGCCGGCCTCGAGCGTGAACGAGACGTCGTTCACCGCCTGGATGGCGCCGAAGTGCTTCGAGATGTTGGCGAGTTCGAGAACCGACACCAGCCTTAAGCCTCCCCGTTTTCGTCCCTCGACTGCCTTGCCATAATTGCCGGCGCCGCAGGGGCCTCGCGCCTCCAACTCCTCCCGAGCAGGTGCGATAGACTCATTTAGGCAAATGCGGCCATGGGCGTCAATCAATTGTCGGGCGATTAATTTCGAGTCCCGTTGAAAAATCGGTTTTGTAGGACAAATAGCAATTGACGTTGGCAGCGAGCCGTTAT
Organism: Mesorhizobium sp. M1A.F.Ca.IN.022.06.1.1; assembly: GCF_003952605.1. NCBI lineage: Bacteria > Pseudomonadati > Pseudomonadota > Alphaproteobacteria > Hyphomicrobiales > Phyllobacteriaceae > Mesorhizobium > Mesorhizobium sp. M1A.F.Ca.IN.022.06.1.1. The sequence goes on from NZ_CP034455.1 coordinate 5,261,962, forward strand.
TAGCTAGCATTGGAGGAAGAATTTTTCCGTCGCGAAATCGCTGCTCGGCGTGACGCGGTGGGCGAGATTCAGGATCCGGCCGGCGCCCATTCGAGCTGGAACGGATCGGCAAATGCTTGTCGGCCCGGCTTGAGATACGAACTTTCGAGCCTATTCCGCGTGTTGCTTGCATCCGGGCCGATCGGTGTGGCGGGCACGTCGTGTCCGTCTGTTTTCAAGGGAGGACTGATATGAGGAAATCACTTTTGCTCGCCGCCGTCGCCGCCATGGCGCTGGGCGCCGGGCCGGCTTTGGCCAAGAAACAGCTCGTCATTGTCGTAAAGGGCCTCGACAACCCTTTCTTCGAAGCCATCCATCAGGGCTGCGAGAAGTGGAACAAGGAGAACGCCAGCTCCGAATATGAATGCTTCTACACCGGCCCGGCATCGACCTCGGACGAGGCCGGCGAAGCCCAGATCGTGCAGGACATGCTGAGCAAGCCGGACACGGCCGCGATGGCGATCTCGCCGTCCAACGCGCCGCTGATCGCGCAGACGATCAAGAGCGCCAATCCGTCGATCCCGATCATGACGGTCGATGCCGATCTTGCCAAGGAAGACGCCGCGCTTCGCAAGACCTATCTCGGCACCGACAACTATCTGATGGGCAAGCGAATCGGCGAATACATCAAGAAGGCCAAGCCGAATGGCGGCACGATCTGCACGATCGAGGGCAATCCGGCCGCCGACAACATCCTGCGCCGCGCGCAGGGCATGCGCGATGCGCTGTCGGGCAAGGAAGGCCTGCCGGCGCTCGCCGGCGAAGGCGGCTGGACGGAAGTGGCGGGTTGCCCGGTGTTCACCAATGACGACGGCGCCAAGGGCGTGCAGGCGATGACCGACATCCTGGCCGCCAATCCGAAGCTCGACGCTTTCGGCATCATGGGCGGCTGGCCGCTGTTCGGCGCTCCGCAGCCCTATCGCGACCTGTTCAAGCCGATGGCCGACAAGATCGCCAAGAACGAGTTCGTCATCGGCGCCGCCGACACGATCGGCGACGAGGTGGCTATCGCCAGGGAGGGCCTTGTGACCGCACTGGTCGGCCAGCGGCCGTTCGAAATGGGCTACAAGGCGCCGTCGGTGATGCTCGACCTCATCCAGGGCAAGAAGGTCGACGATCCGGTCTTCACCGGCCTCGACGAATGCACCAAGGATACGGTCGACACCTGCATCCAGAAGTAGGCTTCGATCCCCGGGGCGCCCTTCGAAGGGCGCCCCTCCACCTTTCGCCAGGACTATGGGCGCGGCCTTGCCGGGGCGGCGGAGCCAAGAGTTTTTGCGCCAGAATTTTCTTATCCGGCAGAGTTTTTGCGGGCGTCTTGGAGCCCGCGACAGGAGGCACCGGAAGGCGGATGCCACGGGAAAAGTCTGGAAAGCGCTTAGCCGAGCCTGCACAGCCGGCCACGATACGACGACCCGAGGCGACGCGGATCGCCGGCCTCAGCGTGCACGCATCGCTCGCCGGCGAGATCGGCCTCAGGATCGTGCGCGGCGACTATCCGCCCGGAACTGTCCTGCCCAACGAAGCCAAATGGTCGGAAACCTTCAATGTCAGCCGCTCGGCGGTGCGCGAGGCCATCAAGATGCTGATGGCCAAGAGCCTGCTCGCGTCCCGCCCCAAGATCGGCAGTTGGGTCGAGCCGAGGGAGCGCTGGAACCTGCTCGACCGCGACGTGCTCGCCTGGTACGCGACCTCGCCTGACCGCGAGGTGTTTCTCAGAACGGTGCAGGAGTTCCGCCATATCATCGAGCCTGAGGCGGCCGCCTTCGCGGCGCTGCGGCGCTCCGACGAGCAGATGGTCGAAATCAGCCAAGCGTGCCGCGAAATGGGGGAGGCGGCGCATATCCAGGAGCGCACGCGCGCCGATACGCGGTTCCATCTCGCCATCCTGCGCGCCTCGGGCAATGAGCTGCTGGTGCCGCTAGGCGTACTGATCGAATCGGCGCTCGATCATCTCTTCATCTTCGTCACGCGCGAGCACAGCGACCAGCGGCGGGCCCAGTCCCTGCACGAGGCGATCGAGCGAAACATCCGCCTGCAGCGCCCGGCCGCGGCGAGAAGCGCGGTGCACAGGCTTCTCGCCAATACCGACGAGGTGATCGAGCTCTCGAGACGCTGACAGGCTTGGCCGCGGCTTTCAGATCGTCTGCTTTTTGCCGTCCTTCGACGGCATCAGGTCGACGCCGTTGAGCTTGCCGATATGGGTGGCCAGCATCGGCACATACTGCTCGGCCGGCCCCGCCGCGAAGGCGGTCGCGAACGAATTCTTGGTGGCGTTGCCAAGCGGATTGGCGATGCCGGCAGCGCCGGCCATCGATTCCAGATAGGTCAAATCCTTGAAGGCATTGGCGATGGAGAATTTGTGGGCGTCGCGGGCGCCTTCCAGCGTCCAGCGCATGAAGGTCTGGTAGAAGCCGCAATCCATGCGGCCGTTGCGGATCACGCTGTCGAAGCGGGGCGGCGAGATGCCGACCTTCTGCGCCAGCGCCAAGGCTTCCGAATAGATCGCCGCGTAGCCGAGCGAGATGAAGTTGTTGAGCAGCTTCATGCGGTGGCCGTCGCCGGTGTCACCGATATGGACGATGCGGCCGGCCCAGGTTTCGATCACCGGCTTCAACCGTGCGAACACCGCGTCGGGCGCGCCGACCATGGCGTCGAGCGTGCCTTCCCAGGCCTCCTTCGGCGTGCGACTGAGCGGCGCGTCGACATAGTCGACGCCGAGCGCCCTGAGTTCGGCTGCCAGCGCGACGGTGGAGACGGGATCGGATGTCGAGCAATCCACGACCACGCAGCCTTGCTTCAGACCATCCTTCAGCCCGCCGGGGCCGCGGATGATCGCCTCGACCTCACGCGAGCCGGTGACGCAGATGAAGACGATGTCGGAGGCCGCTGCCACTTCTTTGGACGTGGCCACTTCCTTTGCGCCGCGGCCGAGCAGGTCATCCGCCGGCTTGCGGTTCTTGCGGCCGAGGAAGGTGAGCGGATAGCCCTTGTCGACGATGTTCTTGGCGATGCCATGCCCCATCAGGCCGAGGCCGATGAAACCGATGTTTTCGCGGGCAGCGGTGGTGGTCATGTCGTTTCGTCCCTGTCTTTCCTGATGGTCGGCGCCGGCGCGACCGGCCGGCGAGCTTTGCTGGAGAAGGTTTTCGCGGATCGCGGTTGGCAGGCCGTTGCTGAATGCCATATTGTCTGACAATACACACAATCCTTGAGAAATGTGGAGAGCAAAATGACGAAGCGGATCATGTTCACCGGCGGCAGCGGCAAGGCCGGCCGCCATGTCGTGCAGTATCTGGTCGAGCATGGCTGCCAGGTGCTCAACATCGACACCAAGCCGCTCGACAACCCGAAGGTGCGCACGCTGATCACCGACATTACCGACAGCGGCCAGGTGTTCAACGCGCTGTCGAGCTATGCCGGGCTGCATGAATTCGATCCATCGCTGCGCGCACAGCCGGTCGACGCCGTGGTGCATTTTGCCGCCATCCCGCGGATCATGATCACCCCGGACAACGAGGTGTTCCGCATCAACGCGATGGGCACCTACAACGTCATCGAAGCGGCGGTGAAACTCGGCATCCGCAAGGTGATCATCGCCTCCAGCGAGACGACCTACGGCCTGGTCTTCGCCAACGAGCCGCGCAACCCGACGCATTTCCCGCTCGACGAGGACTATGACGTCGATCCGATGGACAGCTACGCCCTGTCCAAGATCGTCAACGAAAAGACAGCGCGCGCCTTCGCGCTGCGCAGCGGTTTCGACATCTATGCGCTGCGCATCGGCAACGTCATCGAGCCGCATGAATATGCGCTGTTCCCCAAATGGTTTGCCGATCCCGGTTTCCGCAAGCGCATTGCCTGGAGCTATATCGACGCCCGCGATCTCGGCCAGATCGCCTTGCGCGCCATCGAGAAGGATGGGCTGGGCTACCAGGTGTTCAACGCCGCCAATGACGAGACCTCGTCCGATCTGCCGACGGCCGAGCTCCTGAAGCGTTTCTATCCAGGCGTGCCGGTGAAAGCCGAGCTCGGTGAATTCGAGACGCTGCTGTCCAACCGCAAGGCGCGGGACGTGCTCGGCTTCCGCCCCGAACACAGCTGGCGCAAATACGTCAAAACAGCGTGAGGGCCGACAAACATAGGTTGAGCTGTGCACAGCGCGGCGTCTGGCGGCAAAGCCGGCCTTGCCGCGCTTGACAGCTTCTGAAAACCGGACTTTCTGGGCATATGCGGGACGCAAAGCCGAACAACGAAAAAAGGCCGACGAAAGCGGCATCCGCCGAGCGTATGGCTGGCGTTCGCCGGCCGGACGCGCCGCGCATCCCTGGCGCCAGCGTGCATACCTCGCTGGCCAGCGAAATCGGCCTTCGGATCGTGCGCGGCGACTATCCCCCGGGCACCATCCTGCCCAACGAAGCCAAATGGTCGGAGACTTTCGACGTCAGCCGCTCGGCGGTGCGCGAGGCGATCAAGATGCTGATGGCCAAGAGCCTTCTGGCATCACGTCCGAAGATCGGCAGCTGGGTTGAGCCGAAGGAGCGCTGGAATCTGCTCGACCGCGACGTGCTTTCCTGGTACGCGACGTCGCCGGATCGCGAGGTGTTCCTGAAGACGGTGCAGGAATTCCGCCACATCATCGAGCCCGAGGCGACGGCTTTTGCCGCAATGCGGCGCACCGATGAGCAAATGGCCGAGATCAGCCAGGCCTGCCGCGAGATGGGCGAGGCGACCAATTTGCAGGAGCGGACGCGCGCCGACACCCGCTTCCACCTGGCCATTCTCCGGGCCTCCGGCAACGATCTCCTAGTGCCCCTGGGCGTCCTGATCGAATCCGCCTTCAATCATCTCTTCGCCTATACGACACGCGAGCTGGACGATCTGCAGCACGCCCAGAAACTGCACGAAGCGATCGAGAGGAACATCCGGCTGCAGCGGCCGGATGCGGCGCGCAACGCCGTGCGCAAGCTGCTCGCGAATACCGACGACGTCATCCGCTCGCGCTAAGGCCTACCGATACCCGGGTGAGGCCCGGTCCGACCTCGACAAGTCCTTAGTCTTCCTTCTCGCGCCCGAAAGCGACGCGCAACTCGTCCTTGGCCTTTTCCAGAACTCGCTTGCGCTTCTCCGGCAGGTTCCTGCCGGCGCGGTTGATGTAGAAATTCAGCATCGACATCGCCGACCGGAACGGCTCCGCCTTGCGGCGATGGCTGTGCTCAGCCGAGCGCTTCAGCGAGATGGCGATCCTCTTGGCATCGTCGGATTCGAAAATGTGCTCCTCGAGATCCAGCGCATCGCTGTGCGCGGTCACTTCGGCCGACCATTTTTTCCTGGCGGTCATGGCGAACCTCCTTCCTGGGGCACAACTCCCCTTGGGCACAACGCTCTCCTGGGGCAAAAACTCTGGGCGGCATGGCCGGTTCCCGATTTCTGGAGCCACGGATTTGTCCCTTGTGGCGCTGCTCGGCACGGGGAATGCGCCGATACTTGGGGTGAAAACCGCCGGATCACCAACAAGCGCGGACAGGAAAGGTGTGACGACAACCGTCTCCAGCCGGGCAGATGGCCCCAGCATCGACAGCGCCTATGCATGGATACGGCTCGGCGTCTCGATGCTTTTGTCGACGATCGGCGGCGCCGGCATGTGGGCGGTGGTCGTCGTTCTGCCCCGCCGTGCAGGCCGAATTCGGCGTCGACAGGGCCGCGGCTTCGATGCCTTATACCGCGACCATGGTCGGCTTCGCCGCCGGCAATATGCTGGTCGGACGCGCCATCGACCGCATGGGTTACTGGATCCCGGCGCTCGTCTCTGCGATTGCGCTCGGCGCGGGCTTCCTGCTCGCCTCGCTGACCAGCTCGATCCTTGCGTTCACCCTTGTCCAGGGGCTTCTGATCGGACTCGGCACATCGGCGATCTTCGGCCCGTTGATCGCCGACATCTCGCACTGGTTCAACCGGCGCCGTGGCGTCGCGGTGACCGCGGCCGCATCCGGCAGCTATCTTGCCGGAGCAGTCTGGCCGACGGTGATGCCCTATGTCATGCAAGGCGAAGGCTGGCGGTTCACCTATGCCGCGATCGGCATCTTCTGCCTCGCTACCATGGTGCCGCTGGTGCTGATGCTGCGCCGCGGCGCGCCGCTCGAAGCCACCCATGGCTCGCCGGGAAGCCGGCCGACGCAGCCAATCTCGCTGTCGCCGGCGGCGTTGCAGATGTTGCTGGTGATTGCTGGCTTCGGCTGCTGCATGGCGATGTCGATGCCGCAAGTGCATATCGTCGCCTATTGCATGGATCTCGGCTACGGCGTCGCGCGCGGCGCCGACATGTTGTCGATCATGCTGGCGGCGGGCGTTGTCAGCCGCATTGGCTCAGGTTTCCTCGCCGATCGCATCGGCGCGGTGAAAACTTTGATCATCGGTTCGGCGCTGCAATGCCTGTCACTGCTGTTCTATATTCCCTTCGACGGGCTGGCTTCGCTCTATGTGGTGTCGCTGGTGTTCGGCCTCTCCCAAGGCGGCATCGTTCCCTGCTATGCGATCATCGTGCGCGACTACATGCCGGCCAAGGAAGCCGGCCAGCGCGTCGGCATCGTCCTGATGGCGACGATCTTCGGCATGGCCGTCGGCGGCTGGATGTCGGGCTGGATCTACGATCTAACCGGCTCCTATGCCGCCGCCTTCCTCAACGGCATCGCCTGGAACCTGGTCAATCTCGCGGCGATTTTGCTGCTTATGTGGAAGGCGAGGCGAGGCGCGGAAGCGCCAGCCTGATTTCCGCCGGCAACCCTGGCCATTGCAAGCTTGTCTACCGGCGCAAAGGGAGGGGTCAGGTGGATAGTCGTCTGTGCTCTTTCGCATGACGTCGCGTCCGAATACTGGGTGCAGCAGGCTATTTACTTGGAAAGGCTTTCGGCGGAATATCGCGAAAGTGGGAGGAAGCACTCGGAAAATCTCCTGAATAAATGCGCTCGAACGGCTTCCGCCCGTTGAATGCAAGGGAGGATAATCATGAGACGTACTTTCCCGCTCGCGGCATCCGCCGCGGCGTTGTTGCTCGGCGTGCCCTCCGCCTTCGCGCAGTCCGGCGGCGTCGAGAAAGCAGTCGGCGGCTACAGCTTCGAGGAAGCCGCAAAGGAAGCCCCCACCACCAAGGATTTCCATTCGGCCGATGGCCATCTCACCTTCGCCATCGTCACACATACGGCCGGCAACGGCTTCTTCGATCCAGTCTATGTCGGCGCAACCGCCGCCGGCAATCTGATCGGCGCCAAGATACTGCTGCTCGGCTCGGAATCTCCGACCGACGACCCGGCCCGCGAGATCGAAATCCTGAATCAGATCGTGCAGGATCCGACGATCGACGGGCTGATCATGACAACGCCCCAGGTCGGCGCCTATAATGACATCGTCAAGGCTGCCGCGGCCAAGGGCATACCGGTAGCAACGACCAATTCCTTCGACGGCACGATCCTCGACCGCAGCGGCATCAGCCACACCGGTCAGGACGCCTCCGCCGCGGCGATCGCCGGCGAGGCACTCGTCAAGTGCCTGGCGGACAAGGGTATCGAGAAGGGTTCGATCGTTCTGCCGTCATCGACCGCGATGGGCAACATCGAGGTGAACAATCGCGTCACCTCGGCCTTCAACGCGATCGTCAAAGGCCTGAGGGACGCCGGCAAGCTCGAGGCCTTCAAGGTCGACGCAGGTCCCGAGAACACCGGCATCGACACCAATCCGAACGATCCGGTGAACGGCATCGTGACGCTGTTCGAGTCGCGAGGTGACGTTGTCGGCGCCTTCGCCGGCAACAACGTGTTCACGCCTGCGCTGGCCAAGGCCGTCGCCCAAACCGGAAAGACCGGCAAGATCTGCGCCTATGGGTTCGACCTCGGTCCGGCGCAGCAGGATGCGTTGAAGAGCGGCGACCTGACCGGCGCGCTCGGGCAGCAGCCCTTCCTGCAGGGCTTCTATCCGGTCATGCAACTCTATCTGCAGATCGATCGCGGCATCGCGGCCGCCAATCTCGACACGCGCGCCCAACTCGTGACGCAAGAGACCGTTGGAAAGGTCGGCAAGCGTTTCGAGAACTGAATGTCAAAGCGACACTGAACCCGGCGCGGGAGGGCTGGTATCTTCCCGCGCATTTTGGCCTTCGGAACCCTTTATCAAAGAATGCCCGCTGAAGCTCTCGTTCGTCGCCTTCCACCCCAGCTCGTCGGCGGCTGGGAAATGGGATTGCTTGCCCTGCTGGCGCTGATCTATCTCGGCGGCGCTGCCGTCAATCCGACGTTTTTCGGCTCGCCGGAGGCGTTCCATGCACTGCTTCGCGATACCTCGCGGGTCGCCATCATCGCCGTCGGAATGACCTTCGTCATCATCAACAAGGACCTCGACCTTTCGGTCGGTTCCATCTACGGCCTGGTGGCCGTCGTTTTTGCGAGGCTGTTCGCGCCAAGCTTCGCCGATCTCGGCATCGTCATGTCGGTGACCGTCTGCGTCCTTCTTGGGATGTTGATCGGCCTCGTCAATGGCGTGCTCGTTACCATCCTAAAAGTGCCGGCGTTCATCGCCACCTTGACCACGCTTCTGATCGGCCGCGGCTTCGTCCTCGCCTTGACGCACGGTCAGGCGATCTACTATCCAGGAAAAGCGAAGGAGGCCCCGCTCTTCTTCCATCTCGGCGAGACGAACGTCTTCGGCTTCAACAACCAGATCGCAATCTTCGCGGTCGTTGCCGTGATCGGCGCCTACGTGCTCGCCAACACTCGCTGGGGCTACGAAACCTTTGCGACGGGCGGCAACGAGCAGGCAGCAGTCTATGCTGGCATACCGACGAACTGGGTGCGCATCCGTGCCTATCTGCTCTCGTCGCTCTGCGCCGCCGTTGCCGGCCTGCTGTCGGCCGCTCAGGACAAGGGCGTGACCCCGCTTTACGGCGTCAGCGGCGAACTGACCGTCATCGCCGCGGTGATCATCGGCGGCGCTTCCATTCTCGGCGGTCGCGGCCGCGTCGCCGGGTCTTGCCTCGGCGCCACGCTGGTCGTTCTGCTCGACAAAGTGCTGCGCGAGGGTTTGCCGATCACACGCACCATCAAGATCGGCGAGGAGGAGGTGACGGTCAACGCCGTCTACTCCCTGCCAGTAGGCGCGGTGCCGGTCTTCCTCGGGCTGCTGCTTGTCATCGCCGTGCTGATCGAACCCTATCTCATCCGCCGGCAGGTCGCGGCGCGCCTCTGGGCATGGCTGCGCGGCAGGCCGCCGCCCCCGGCCTTCGAGATCGGTGGCGTCGCGCTCGAGGGCGTGGTGACCAAGGGCGCGATGGCGACCGACATCGCACTGTCGGCAACGGGGTTCGGCAAGTTCCTCGCCCGGCGCGATGCCCTCGCCGTCATCCTGACGGTGGTGCTGTGGCTCACGGGCCTTTTCCTCAGGCCGGATTACTGGTGGAACCTGTCCAACACTTTCGCGATCCTGCTCAACTATACGGAACTGGCGCTGATCACGGTCGGGCTTACCTACGTCATCGCGGCCGGCGATATCGACCTCTCCGTCGGAGCCGTCCTGGCGCTCGCCGGCAGCGCGGCGGCCTATTTCCTGAAGGTCCTGGGCGCCGACCCCGTCACCGCTGTCGCGATGGGCCTCCTTGCGGGAATGCTTGCCGGCCTCGTCAACGCTGTCGTCGCCGTTGGCTTGAAACTGCCGGCCTTCATCGCAACGCTTGGCATGTTCTACATCGCCCGCGGCCTCGCGGCCTGGTTCGTCGCCGGGCAGCAGCTTACCGGCTGGCCGGAGGGCTACAATTTGCTCGGCCGCAAGGTGAATGACATCCTCCTTTACTTCAGCATCGTGCTTCCGGATGGCATCCTCAGAACACTGGCCGAGGTGGTCAGCGTGCAGACGGTCTGGATGATCTTCGTCGCCGGGATTGCCGGCGTCGTGCTCGCCTACACGCCGTTCGGGCAAAAGGTCTATGCAACCGGCGGCAACATCCGCGCCGCCGCCTATGCCGGCATCAACACCAACCGGGCGCGCTTCATCTCGCTCATGCTGGCGGCGTTCTGCGCGACGATGGCCGGGATCATCAACGTCGCCTATTTCCGAAGCTTCAACCCCGTTGCAGGCCAGTTCCGCGAACTCGACGCCATCGCGTCGGTGATAATCGGCGGCGGGTCGATCTTCGGCGGCTACGGCACCATGCTGGGTTCTCTGGCCGGTGCAGCCGTGATCACACTCGTTAGGGCCCTCCTGCAGCTCAATGTCCAGGGCTTCAGCATGCCGCAGCATTGGATCAATGTCTTCATCGGCGTCATCCTCATTGTCGCGGTGCTGATCGACATCTGGGTGCGCCAGGCCAATATCTTCGGTCGCCTGCGAGCCCGCCTCGCGCGAGGCGCACGAACCCGGGAAACCATTCATGCCTGATGCTGCGTTGCCTCAACCGATCGTGGAAATGCGAAGCATCGAAAAAGCCTTCGGTGCCGTTCAGGCGCTTCGGAAAGTCGATCTGGTGCTCTATCCCGGAGAGATCCTTGGACTGGTCGGCGACAACTCAGCCGGCAAGTCGACGCTCATGAAGATCCTGACCGGCGCCTATCAGCGCGACGCCGGCGAAATCCTCGTCGCCGGTCAACCGGTGCACTTCAAGAGTCCGCATGAGAGCCGCGATGCGGGTATCGAGATGATCTACCAGGATTTCGCTCTTTGCGGAAACATGGATGTCGGCCAGAACATCTTTCTCGGCCGCTGGCCGCGCAAAGGCCCTTTTGTCAATCGCCGCAAGATGTACGCGGAAGCCGATAGCGTGCTGAAGCGGCTCAAGGTGGACGTGAACTCCGTTTTCCAGAAGGTCGAGAGCCTATCGGGCGGTCGCCAGCAATCCGTGGCGATCGCCCGCGCGATTTCGTTCGAGCCACGCGTCGTGATCCTCGACGAACCGACCGCCAATCTCTCGGTGATGGCGACCGCGCGGCTCCTCGAGACCATGCTGGAACTGAAAAGACAGGGTGTTGCCCAGATCATCATCTCGCATCGGCTGGTCGACATTTTCGCCGTAGGCGACCGTGTCATGGTACTCAAGCGCGGCGAGAATGTCGGCGACCGTCATGTCAGGAACACCGACGAGCACGAGGTCCTTGAGATCATCGTCTCCGGCACGCGGGAGCAGGCGCTTACGGCCGATCAGGCGAGGGCGGTCTGACGACCGAGGCATTGACCTGGGGGTTTATCGCCTCTGCCGGGGGTGGGCTGAACCAATATTCGTCGGCTTGACAACGGCCATGGCCTGCGCGACCCAACCGGAATGGGACGGGCTGCGAAACATGGTTGCTGTGGCTAAACTGTTGATCGTCAACTCGCCGCTGCGCTCCTTTCGTGCAAAAAGGACAAGGCGGTGACAAGGCCGCGCTCGCGGCGTGGCGGCGGCCGCCCGACCATCGCCGACGTGGCGCGCAAGGCGGGCGTCGGCGCCATCACCGTGTCGCGCGCGCTGCGCGAGCCTGGGCGGGTTTCGGAAGATCTGCGCCGGCAGATACAGGTCGCCGTCGACGAGCTCGGCTACATCCCGGACCCCAATGCGCGCGCATTGGCTTCGGCGCGCGCGGAGGTCTTCGGCGTGCTGGTGCCGTCGCTCACCAATAATGTCTTTGCCGAAGTGGTGCGCGGCATCTATGACAGTCTTTCGGACAGCCCTTTCCGCATCCAGATGGGCAATACCCACTATTCGGGTCTGGAAGAGGAGCGGCTGCTGCAGCTGTTCGCCTCGCAGCGCCCGGCGGCGCTTATCGTCGCCGGCATCGACCAGACGCCGCAGTCGCGAAAGCTGCTGGAGACGGCCGGCTGCCCGGTGGTGCAAGTGATGGAAACCGGACACGATCCGGTCGATATGCTGGTCGGCTTCTCGCATTTCGACGGTGGCCGCGCTGCCACCGAGCACCTGATCGAGGCAGGTTATCGGCGCATCGGTTTCATCGGCGCGCGCATGGACCCGCGCTCGCAGCGGCGCCTTGCCGGCTATCGCGCGGCCATGGAGTCGGCCGGCCTGTTCGATCCCCGCCTGGTCACCACCACGCCGCTACTGTCCAGCGTGACGCTCGGCCGCGAGCTTTTGCGCGATGCTCTGGCCAAGATGCCGTCGCTCGACGGCGTCTTCTGCAACAATGACGATATCGCGCTGGGGGTCTTGTTCGAATGTCGCCGCGCCGCGATCGCGGTGCCGAAGGCCATCGGCATCGTCGGCTTCAACGACCTCGACATGATGCAGGCGGCCTTCCCGTCGGTCACCAGCGTTCGCACGCATCGTTATGAAATCGGACGGCAGGCAGTGGCGATGGCGCTGGCGGCGATTGCGGGCCGGAGGCCCCAGCAGAGGGTTGTCGATCTCGGTTTCGAGCTCATTCGCCGCGAGAGCACCGCACGTTGAAACACGCAAAGACGACTGTGCAAATGCCGGTTTACTACCTTGCATGGTAGCGCTACCATCTTCCGCATCGAGTAGTACGGTGGGTGGGGGAAGGCGCTGTTTATTATACATAAGAAAACAGTCCTTACTTGTTTATTATGTATAATATGATAGTTTGCTGAATTGCCCGCAGGCGAGGCAAGAGGAGGCAGCGGGCAGCAAAGGCCGGCCGGCAGGCGATTGGATGCGGTAGGAGGTGCCGGCCAAGACGCCAGGACTTAATCAACAAGCAGAACTGCAAATGGGAGGAATACTGATGATCAAGTCACTTGTTGGCGGTGTGGTTGCCGCCACTGCATTTGTCATGCTGAGCTCGTCGGCGATCGCCGATCCGGAAATCGTCAAAGGGCCGTCGGCCGAGCCCGACTGCTTCGCGCCCTGGGCGGCCGACACACAATTCTTCAAATATCCGAAGAAGGAAGGGCCCTATCGTATCGCGCTCGCGAACGGCTACATCGCCAATACCTGGCGCATCCAGATGATCCAGACGGCCAAAGCCTATGCCGCGCAGCCGGACGTCGCCAAGAAGCTGAAGGAATTCAAGGTGGTATCGACCGGCGAGGATGTGCCGGCGCAGATCTCGGCGATCAATAACTTCATCGATTCCGGCTTCGACGCGATCGTCGTCAACGCCCAGAACCCGACCGCGTTCGGGCCTGTGATCAAGCGCGCCAAGGAAGCCGGTGTCATCCTGGTTGCCTTCGACAACATCCTCGACACCAAGGACGCCATCAACGTCAATGTCGACCAGAAGGGGCTCGGCGAATTGTGGGGCAAATGGCTGGTCTCGCACGTTCCGAACGGCGGCAAAGTGCTTGAGGTTCGCGGCGTCGCGGGTACCTCCGTCGATACCGACCGGCACAATGGCATTCACGAGGTTCTCAACGCGTCGGGCAAGAAATGGGACGTCACCGAGGTCGTCGGCAAGTGGGACGACGGCGTGGCGCAGAAAGCCACGGCCGACGCGATCGCCACCAGCGGACCGTTCGACGGCATCACAGGGCAAGGCGGCGATACCGGCATCGTGCAGGCGATGATCGACGCCAAGCATCCGTTCGTGCCGTTCGGCGGCGAGACGGAAAACGGCTTCCGCAAATTCTGCGCGGCGCATGCGGCGGACGGGCTGAAATGTTCGTCGGCCGGTACCGGCCCGGCGCAGGTTGCCGTTGCCATCAAGACGGCGATTGCCGCGCTCGAAGGCAATGTCGTGCCGCAGTCGGTCAAGCTGCCTTTGGCCATCGTCGAGGATCCGAACTTCAAGGCAGGGCAGGACTACTTCCCCGATCAGTCCGACAATTTCTTCGTCGGCAATTCCTTCCCGACCTGCGGCATCAATTTCACCGCGCAGGAAATCATGGGCCAGACCAAGGAAAACAAATAGTCTGACGGACCGGCGTCGCGGAAGCCGCGACGCCGGCCGCTTGATGCCAATCACGAACTGGCCTGGGGAGGGCTGATGAACGGCGCGGCTCCGCTCTTCCGCATGGAAGGCATATCCAAGCGCTATGGCGGCGTGCGCGCCCTGGAAAAGGCCGATCTCACCGTCACGGCCGGCAGTATCCACGCCATTCTCGGTGAGAACGGCGCCGGCAAATCGACTTTGATCAAGGTCATGGCCGGTGTCGTTGCGCCGGATGAAGGTACCATGACCCTGGACGGCCGCGAGGTGACATTTGCTTCGCCCGCCGCGGCAAACCAGGCCGGCATCGTCTGCATCTTTCAGGAGCTGTCGCTCATTCCGGAGCTGAGCGTCGCCGACAACATCGTCATATCCGATCCGCCGAAACGCTTCGGCATGATCGACCGCAAGGCGCAACGGCGCCTCGCGGAACAGGCGCTTGCCCGCGCGGGTGCCGCCGATATTCACCCCCTGGCGCTGATCAAAGACCTGCCGCTCTCGCGACGACAGATGGTCGAGATCGCCAAGGCGTTGGCCAGGAAGCCGCGCATCCTGATCCTCGACGAAGCGACGTCGGCGCTGACCGCCGCCGATGTCGCGAAGGTCTTCGAGGTGCTGAAGCGGTTGCGCCAGGAAGGGCTGGCGCTGCTCTATATCTCCCACCGAATGAACGAGATCTCCGAGCTTGCCGACCAGTGCACGGTGTTTCGCAACGGCCGCAATGTTGCCAGCTATCGGGCTGGATCGAAGAGCGACAACGAAGTCGTCGAGCTGATGATCGGCCGGGAATACAGCCACATCTTTCCGCCGAAGCCGACCAGGCCCCAGACGGTTGCGGCTCCTGTGCTGGAGGCGCGCAACCTGTCCTGGAGCGATAGGCTGGACAATATCTCGCTCTCGGTTGCGGCCGGCGAGGTCGTAGGATTGGGCGGGCTCGACGGGCAGGGTCAGCGTGAGCTGCTGCTGGCGTTCTTCGGCGTTCTGCGAGGTCTTTCCGGGCAGATCCTGGTCGACGGCAAGAAGGTTTCGATTGCCAGCCCGGCAGCCGCCAGCGATGACCGTATCGGCATGGCGCTGATCCCGGAAGACCGCAAGACGGAAGGGCTGATGCTGCCGATGACGGTGCGCGAGAACCTTTCCTTCGCAGCACTAGACAGGCTGTCCAAGGCCAGCGTCATCGACCGTGCCGCCGAGCAGCGGCTGATCGATGACATGGTTGAATTACTGGCCATCAAGACGGCGGGGCTCGATATCCCTGTCGGGGCGCTGTCCGGCGGCAACCAGCAGAAGGTGGTGATCGCCAAATGGCTGATGCGGCAGCCGCGCATCATTCTGCTCAACGATCCGACGCGCGGCATCGATGTCGGCACCAAGCAGGAGCTCTATCAGCTGATGCGTAAGCTCGCCGACGCCGGCGCCGCGATATTGTTTTATTCGACCGACTATGACGAGCTGATCGGCTGCTGCGACCGCGTGCTCGTGCTTTATGACGGCGCCATCAAGCGCGAGCTGGTTGGCGCCGATATCACCGAGCACGCGCTGATCGCCAGCGCGCTGAATATCCACGGCGGCAGCGGGCGGGCAGAACAAGGAGAGGGCGCGTGAAGGATTGGCGCTATTGGCTGGCCGAACAGCGCGGAACGCTGCTGGCGTTCGCCATCTTCATCGTCATGTTCGCGATCTACAGCGGCAATCATCCAGCCGGCTTCACGGCCAATGTCGTGCAGACGGCGGCGAACAAGGGCGTTCTGCTTGCCTTCGTGGCGATGGCGCAAACGCTGGTTGTGATCACCGCCGGCATCGATCTCTCGGTCGGCATGATCTTCACGCTGACCAATTGCATGGCTTCCTGGCTCGTCATCGGCACGGGTCTCGAGACGGCGTTCGGATTGGTGGCTGTGCTTGGCACCGGGCTCGTCTGCGGGGCAATCAACGGCGCCATCGTGATCTACGGGCGCCTGCAGCCGATCGTCGCTACGATAGCCACGGGCGCCGTCTATTTCGGTCTCGCGCTGCTTTTGCGACCGGTTCCCGGCGGATCGGTCAACGAGGACGTCGCCGATTTCCTGACAGGGCGCTTCTTCGGCGTCGTGCCGGCAAGCCTGATGGCGCTGTTCGTCGTCGTGCTTGTCGTGTGGGTGCCGTTCCGCCGCTCCGAGCTCGGCCGCGCCGCTTACGCTGCGGGCTCGTCCGAAACGGCAGCCTATATGTCGGGTGTGCCGATCCGCAGGGGCAAGTTCCTTGCCTATACGCTGGCCGGACTGCTTGCCGCGATTGGCGGCCTGTTCCTCACCTTCTTTACCTATACGGGCGAGGCTGCCTATGCGAGCGGCAATGCCTACACGTTGTTCTCGATCGCGGCAGTTGTGCTCGGCGGCGTCTCGCTGTTCGGGGGCAAAGGCAGCGCTATTGGCGCGATCTTCGGAGCGCTCGCCTTCCGCACCATCGGCGACCTGCTGTTCGTCTTCGATTTCGACCCGCTCTGGCAGCCGCTGTTCCAGGGCATCATCCTGTTGATCGCGGTCAGCCTCGGCGCCTTCGCGCTGTTTCGGGTGCGCAACCGGCTGGAGTGGTTCCTGTGAGCGAAACGACGCTTGGCGGCATCGCCAGCCGCATGCCGAAATTCATCCGCCGCGCCGATCCGGCGGTGGCGACCGCCTTTGCCTGCATCGTTATCCTGCTTCTGCTAGGTAGCCTCTATTCGCGCAGTTTTCTCTCGCCGGAATATCTCCTGCAGCAGCTGAAGGTCGCGTCATTCCTCGGCGTGATCGCCACCGGCATGATGCTGGTAATCCTGCTCGGCCAGATCGACCTTTCCGTGCCGTGGTCGGTGGCGACCGGCGCGATGATGGCCTGTGCCGCTGCAGCCTACGGTCCGGTCGGCGTCGCGCTCGCCATCCCGTTCGGCGTCCTGTGCGGGGTCGCGATCGGCATCGTCAACGGCGCCGGCGTGGCTTATTTGCGCATTCCCTCGATGATCATCACTCTAGCCACCAACGCCGTCGCGCAAGGGCTGATGGTGGTCTATACGGGCGGGTTCTCGCCGCAGGATTCGGCGACAGCGGCGATGCGCTACCTTGCGACCGGCTTCACCATTCCGGGGGTGCCGAACGCGGTGATCATCTGGGCGCTGATAGGGGCGGCAATGGTTTTCGTGCTGACCCGCACCTCCTTCGGCCGCGTCGTTTACGGCATCGGTAACCGTGAGCGCGCCGCCTATCTTTCCGGAATCGACACGCGCCGCGTGGTGCTGATTGCCTTTGCCGTCTCCGGCGGGCTCTCGGCCTTCGGGGGCGTCCTGCTCGCGGGCTACGCATCGAAGGCGGCGCAGTCGATGGGCGACGCCTATCTGTTGCCGTCGATCGCCGCCGTGGTGCTGGGCGGCACTTCGATCCTCGGCGGCCGCGGCTCATATCTTGGCACCGTCGCCGGCGTGATCCTGATCACGCTGCTGCAATCGATCCTGTCGGTCATGCAGATGCCGGAGGCGGGGCGGCAGATCATTTACGGCGTCGTGATCGTGGCCATGCTTTTGCTCTATGGCCGTGCGCCGGCAAGCCGCTGACTGTGGATGAAGGATCGTAAGGTCACAGCCGTCGGAGGTTTCCATTGAACGACATCCGGTCAGCGCCGGCCATAGTCGTGATGGGGGTCGCCGGCTGCGGCAAGACGGTGATGGGCGAAGCGCTGGCCGAGGCGCTGGGCGCGGTCTTCATCGAGGGCGACCGGTTGCATCCGCCGAAAAACGTGGCGCGCATGGCGCGCGGCGAGCCGCTGACGGATGCGTTGCGCGAGGGTTGGCTCGATGCCATCGGCGAGCGCATCGCAGCCTCGGTCGGCGAGGGACACAAGCCGGTGGCGGCCTGTTCGGCGCTGAAGCGCAGCTACCGGAACCGGCTGCTCAGCTTTTGCCCGGGCATCGTCTTCCTCTATCTGAAGATCGATCGCGAGACTGCCCGGCGACGGGTGTCGGGGCGCAAAGGCCATTTCATGCCGGCGAGTCTGGTCGACAGCCAGTTCGCGACCCTGGAAGAACCGGAGCCGGACGAACCGGCGGTGACGGCGGATGGCGCGCGGAGCGTCGCCGCCATCCTTAAGCAAGCACTGAGCTCAAGCCCCTCGAGCTGAACAGGTTCAGGCGACGCACTTTTCAGTCTTCGTTCTGATGCATGTCGTTGACCCAAAACCGCTGCGCGTCTGGGGGAAATGCATTATGCGGCGTCGGCGCCGATCGCGGCTTGATCCTGCTGTCCGGTGAGCCGGTTGGCGCTGGACCAGGCCATCATCTGCTCGGGATGCAGTTTGACCGCTTCCAGCAGCCGGTCGCGCTTGAGCAGGATATAGGCCGCTTGCAGAACGAGGTTCTTTGCCGCCACGTCCTTTGCCGGCCGGGATGCAGGCTGGACAGCGTTGGGCTTCAGTTCGGGACTGACGATCGCCCGGTATTCGCGAAAGGGCACTGTCTCCAGGGTCGACATGCCAAACAGCGCAGCGCCGGCGCGCGCCGCAAAATTCGCCGGCGCCGAGGCGAGGTGGGTCCAGCCACGCTCGCCCATGGCGCTCTCGGTGAAGGTAGATCCCGCGTGGATGGTGTTGGTCATCAGCACGACTCCGTTCTCCTTCAGCGCCTTCTGGATGCGCGCCGTAACCTGGTAGGCTTCGGCGCGCTCAAAGACGATGCGGCTCTTCAGAAACCGGTTTTCGACCTCGACCAGCGGCTTGTTGATCACATGCAGGCCGAATTTGCTTTCCGAAAAGCCGTGGAAGTTGACGCTCACCTGGTGCGCTTCGATGCCGGCTTCGAAGAGGGCGCGCTTGCCCATGATGGTCTGGGCGACGAACTGATCGCACCAGACGATGGCGCCGCGGCCGCGCTGCAAGGCCTCGCGCAAGCCGTCGATGCCTTCCAGCCGGATCGCCGGCGACCAGCGCCTGCCAGGCGCCAGATGAGCGGCAAGCATCAGACGGCGGCGATGCGCGGCGGCGAGATGTCCCTGAAAAGGCTTCGCGTGTCGGCATCATCGCCAAGCACCGCTTTGATCGCCACGTCATACCGCGCGAAATCCTTGCGAAAATGACGCTTGCGTCGAAGCGTCGAAACCCAATCGC
Source organism: Mesorhizobium sp. M1A.F.Ca.IN.022.06.1.1 (assembly GCF_003952605.1). NCBI lineage: Bacteria > Pseudomonadati > Pseudomonadota > Alphaproteobacteria > Hyphomicrobiales > Phyllobacteriaceae > Mesorhizobium > Mesorhizobium sp. M1A.F.Ca.IN.022.06.1.1. The sequence goes on from NZ_CP034455.1 coordinate 5,280,963, forward strand.
AGATCGGCGCCCACCAGGCCACCGGCAGCACCGCCGCCACCCCGAGATAGAACATGGATAGCAGGCTTTCGCGCAGATCCTTGTTGGAGACGCTGCGCAACTTGCCGGGGCGGAGGAGCTTGCGGCTGAAGAAGCGGACGGTCTCGCCGCGCTCCGGCACTGCAACGTCGGCGATGATCTCGGTATGATAGATGCTGGCGGATGACGGTTGCCGGTTGGCCCTGCGGGACTTGCCAAGCCGAGGCAGCCTCATGCGTTAGATACCCCCAAACCTTGATCCATCCGTCAGACGATTTACAGCGTCTGTCGCGGACAGACAACCAACGGCGAGACGGCGCGGCTGAGCGGTCAGATCTGCGACGTGAGTTCGACCGGGAAATCGTCGTTGTCGGCGTCGCGCATGGCGGCGAGGCTGCGGTTGTCGAGCACCTCGGCGATCGCCTGGCGCACTTCCAGCATCATGTGGCGGACCTGGCACGTCGGCTCGTCGCAGTCCTCGCAGCGCTGATATTGCGTGCGGCTGGCGCAAGGGATCGGCGCCAGCGGCCCGTCGAGCACGCGCACGACATGGCCGATCTTGATCTCGGAAGCGGGCCTGGCGAGGCGATAGCCGCCTTCCTTGCCCTTGCGGCTCTGGACGAAGCCGGCATTGCGCAATTCGCCCAGAATGGCGTCCAGGAACTTCTTCGGGATGTTGTTTGCGACCGCTATGTCGTTGACGAATGCAAGCTGGCCAGCCGGCAGGCCGGAAAGATGCACGAGGGCCTTGAGGCCGTATTTGCCTTTTTTGGTCAGCATGCCCGATTCAGTTTATCAAACCCCAATCGCCTGCATCTGGCGGTTGTTTGTGTGCAAATCATGACAGTTTGGCCGCGCTACGCGGCTTGGCACAACAATTCGTCGACACAGGTTAGGCACAAACGCGTTGATTCTTCGTAATGTTTTTCACATTGGCCGCGTTGATTTCGCCGGCAAAGTGATGCCGGCTCCAGATTGAAAAAAGCCGGCGATGCCGACGGCGATGACGGCTTTCCACTTCTTTTGATTGTAAGCGCTACCGGCTGCCATAGGCCTGATCGAGCAAGCCGCCTGCCGCGAAATGCTCTTTCTGCACCCTATCCCAGCCGCCGAAGATCTCGTCTACCGTCAACAGGCGCACGTCGGGAAACTCGGCTTTGTATTTGGCGGCCACTGCTGCGTCGCGGGCCCGCAGGCCGTTGCGGGCGGCAATGTCCTGGCCCTCGGGCGAATAGAGGAATTCGAGATAGGTCTTGGCGAGATCGCGGCTACCGTGCTCGTCGGCGATCTTATCGACGATCGCCACCGGGAATTCGGCCAGCAGGCTGACTGAAGGCGTGACCTGCTCGAACTTGTCGTCGCCATATTCCCTGCGGATGCCGCGCGTTTCGGATTCGAAGGTGATCAGCACGTCGCCGATCTCGCGCTGCACGAAGGTGGTGGTGGCGGCGCGGCCGCCGGTGTCGAAGATCGGCACGTTGGCAAACAGCTTGGCGATGAACTCCTTCACCTTGGCGTCGTCGCCCTTGAAGGCTTCCTTCGCGTAAGCGGTGGCAGCGAGATAGGTATAGCGGGCATTGCCTGATGTCTTCGGGTTGGGGAAGATCACCTGCACGTCGTCACGCACCAGATCGTTCCAGTCCTTGATGTGCTTGGGATTGCCGGCACGAACAAGGAAGGACGGCAGCGAATAGAAAGGCGATGCGTTGTCTGGGAAATCCTTCTGCCAGTCCGCGGAGATCAGACCCCTCTTGACCAGGAAATCGACGTCGGTGACCTGGTTGAAGGTGACGACGTCGGCTGCCAAACCTTCCGCGATGGCACGAGCCTGCGCCGAGGTTCCGGCGTGGGACTGATCGACGGTCACGCCGGGATGCTCAGCGATGAAAGCCTTGTTGATGTCGGCAAACAATTCGCGGCCGACGTCGTAGGAGGCATTGAGCAGCTTGTCGGCCGACCAGGCTTGGGAGGACGCGAGGACGACGAAGCCGGCAAGCGTGGCAATACCCAGCAATAAGCGCTTCATGAAAACGGTCCTCCTCCAGACAATCAGAACTATGGTGTGACCATAAAAAGGAAAGCCTGGCTGCGCGAGGCACGCGGTCCGGGGGACGCACGAGCAGCGGGAAAATCTCCCGCCCGAACAGCCGCTTGGTAGGATTTTCTTCCAACCTGATTCATCGCGGCTCCTCTACCGGGCGCCTGGACGTGGCAGGCGGCAAATAGGTCAGGAGGCCGGGAAAAGCTTCCAGCGCCTCGGCCTGAAAGCCACCCGGCTCTTCTGTGCCGCCGGATGGTCGACCGGCAGCTCGATCTCGACGCGCTGACGCTCGCCGCCGATCTCGAGCTCGACCCGCCTTGTGCCGGCGACGCGGCGGCTGGCGGCGACCGTCCCGGCAATGCAGCCGCTGCAGCCGTCGAGCAGCTCGACATCGTGCGGACGAAAGTAGAGCAGGGCCTCTCCCGACTGCGCATGCGGCGCCTGCAGACCGACCGGCCGGTCGGCCAGCCAGATCTCGCCATTGTCAACCTTGACCGGCAGCGAGCTCGATTCGCCGATGAAGCTGTAGACGAAAGGCGAGTTCGGCGTGTCGTAGATCTCGTCGGCCGAGCCGACCTGCTCGATGCGACCTTGGCTCATGACGACAACGCGGTCGGCGAGTTCGAGCGCCTCCTCCTGGTCGTGGGTAACGAAGACCGTGGTGTGGCCGGTGGCGTCGTGGATTTCGCGCAGCCAGCGGCGCAACTCGCGGCGCACCTGCGCGTCAAGGGCGCCGAATGGCTCGTCGAGCAAAAGCACCTTGGGCTCGATGGCCATGGCGCGGGCGAGCGCGACGCGCTGGCGCTGGCCGCCGGAAAGCTGCGCCGGATAGCGCTTTTCCAGCCCCGACAGCTGGACGAGGTCGAGGAGTTCCGAAGCGCGGCGGCGGATCTCCTGCGCCGAGGGACGCGCGGCGCCGTGCCGGACCTTGAGGCCGAAGCCGATATTGTCGGCAACCGTCATGTGTCGGAACAGAGCGTAATGCTGGAACACGAAGCCGACATTGCGCTCCTGGATCGACTTCTGCGAAGCATCCTCTTCGCCGAAGAAGATGGCGCCCTTGGTGGGCCGCTCCAGGCCGGCGATCAGGCGGAGCAGCGTCGTCTTGCCGGAACCGGATGGCCCGAGCAGCGCGATAAGCTCGCCCGACCTGATGTCGAGCGAAACGTCGTGGAGCGCCGGAAACCGCTCGAACTCCTTGCGCACGTTGACAACGCGAACTTCCATACAGATCCCTCAATCAGTTGATGCATGCTACGCGGTTTCGGGCGGCATGCATCTAATGTCCGCGTGTCGCGGCAATCTCGGCGCCGTAGCGCATCTCCAGAAGTGTTTTCAAGACCAGCGTCACCAAAGCCAGGCCGGCAAGCAGCGAGGCGACCGCGAAGGCCCCGACGGCGTTATACTCATTGTAGAGAATTTCCACATGCAGCGGCATGGTGTTGGTGAGGCCGCGAATGTGACCTGAGACCACCGACACGGCGCCGAACTCGCCCATGGCGCGCGCGTTGCAGAGTAGCACGCCGTAGAGCAGGCCCCATTTGACGTTGGGCAGCGTCACATACCAGAAGGCCTGCCAGCCATTGGCGCCGAGTGACAGGGCCGCCTCCTCGTCGCCATTGCCCTGTTCCTGCATCAGCGGGATCAGCTCGCGGGCGACAAAGGGGAAAGTGACGAAGATGGTTGCGAGCACAATGCCCGGCACGGCGAACAGGATGACGATGCCATGCGCCTTCAGCCACGCGCCGAGCAGGCCTTGCGCCCCGAAGAGGAGCACATAAACCAGGCCGGAAATGACGGGCGACACCGAGAACGGCAGGTCGATGAGGGTGGTCAGAAAGGCCTTGCCCTTGAACTCGAACTTGGCGATCGCCCAGGCAGCCGAGATGCCGAAAATGAGGTTGAGCGGCACCGAGATCGCCGCCACCAGCAGCGTCAGGCGGATCGCCGAGCGCGTGTCGGGGCTGGCAAGCGCCTCCGTGTAGGCGCCGATGCCTTTGCTAAGCGCCTCGTGGAAGACAACGATCAGCGGCAGAAGCAGGAAGACGGCGAGGAAGGCGAAGGCTATTCCCATCGCCACCCAGCGCACCGGCCTGCTTTCGGTCACCGCGGCCGACTGGCTTTCGTGATGCGGTTCGTAGGATTTGATCTCGGGATCAGCCATAGCGCTTGCGGCTCCATGTCTGGACGAGGTTGACGACCAAAAGCATCACGAAGGACAGCGCCAGCATGATCGCGGCGATCGCGGTCGCCGCCTCGTAATTGTATTCCTCGAGCCGGATGACGATGAGGAGCGGCGCGATCTCCGACTTGAAGGGCAGGTTGCCGGCGATGAAGATGACCGAGCCGTATTCGCCGACACCGCGCGCGAAGGCGAGCGAGAAGCCGGTGACGATGGCCGGCGCCAGTCCCGGGAAGAGCACACGAGTGATGGTCTGGAAGCGGTTGGCGCCAAGCGTGGCGGCAGCTTCCTCGACCTCCCTGTCGAGCTCCTCCATGATTGGCTGGACGGTGCGCACCACGAAGGGTAGGCCGATGAACACCAAGGCGATGACGATGCCGAGCGGGGTGTAGGCGACCTTTATGCCGAGCGGCATCAGAAGCTGGCCGATCCAGCCATTCGGCGCATAGAGTGTGGTGAGCGCGATACCGGCGACTGCGGTGGGCAAGGCGAAGGGCAGGTCGACCATCGCATCGGCGATGCGTCGGCCGGGGAAGCGGTAGCGGACCAGCACCCAGGCGACGATGGTGCCGAAGACGACGTTGACCGCGGCGGCCAGGAAGGCGGTGCCGAAGCTGATCTTCAGCGCATTGAGAGTGCGCCGGTCGACGGCGATCGCCCAGAAGTCGGTCCAGCCGAGCGCGGCCGAACGCCAGACCAGCCCCGAAAGCGGAATGAGGATGATGAGCGTGAGGTAGGCAAGCGAGAAGCCGAGCGTCAATCCGAAGCCCGGAATGACACTCGGCTGTCTGAACCGCCACCCCGCCTTGGCGGGTGCTGTGTTCATGCTGTTCTGGATCGTCCCTTCTTACTCAGACCAGAGTGCCCTTCGCCTCGGCTCGGGCACTCGTACAATAGACCCAATCAGGTTTCATCCGGCCTATGGCCGCCATGCTTCATTGGGCGGGCTTGTAAATCTGGTCGAATATACCACCGTCGCCGAAATGATAAGGCTGCGCCTTCTTCCAACCGCCGAATTGCGGATCGTCGATGGTGACGAGCTTGATTGCCGGTAGCTTGGCGAGATCCTCGGCAGGCACCAGGTCGGGCTTGGCCGGACGATAGTGGTTCTTGGCGATGATGGTCTGGGCTTCCTTCGAATAGAGCCAGCTCAGATAAGCCTCGGCGACCTTGCGGGTGCCCTTGGCGTCGACATTGCCGTCGACGACGGCGACCGGCGGCTCGGCCAGGATCGAGGTCGGCGGGTAGACGATGTCGAAATTGTCGGCGCCGAATTCATCGAGCGCGAGATAGGCTTCGTTCTCCCAGGCGATCAGCACGTCGCCCAGCCCCTTCTGCGCAAAGGTCACCGTCGAGCCGCGGGCACCGGTATCGAGGACGGGGACATTCGCATAGAGCTTGCCGACGAACTCCTTGGTCTTGGCTTCGTCATTGCCGTCATTGGCATTGGCATAAGCCCAGGCGGCGAGGTAGTTCCAGCGCGCGCCGCCCGAGGTCTTGGGGTTCGGCGTGATTACCTGGACGCCGTCCTTCACCAGATCGCTCCAGTCATGGATGCCCTTGGGATTGCCCTTGCGCACCAGGAAGATGATGGTCGAGGTGTAGGGAGCCGAGTTGTTCTCGAACTTCGTGCGCCAGTCCGGATTGATCTTTTTCGTCTTCGCGGCAATGGCGTTGATGTCGCCCTCGAGCGCGAGCGTCACGACATCGGCGTCGAGACCGTCGATGACGGCTCGCGCTTGGGCGCCGGATCCGCCATGCGACTGTTGGATGGTAACGGTTTCTCCGGTCTCCGCCTTCCAGTGCGCGGTGAAGGCCTCGTCATAGGCTTTGTAGAGCTCACGTGTCGGGTCGTAGGACACATTCAGAATGGTCGTATCGGCAAATGCGAAACCGAGCGAGCCGAACTGAACAGATGTGGCGACCAGCGCGCCGAGCAGTTTCCCGAAATGAGGGTTGGTCATTTCCGCCTCCGTTGAACGGCCCGAACTCTAGCGAATTTATAGAAATTAGATGCACTCAATGTTGCCTTTTTCATCTCCTTGCAGCAATTTTTCGCCGAGGGGCGGCCAGTCGAGGAAATATCTTCCTCACTTGCCAGCAGCGTGGTTCCTCGTCAGCGGGCCTAATTAGAACCGGCCGCGATCCGGGCAAGTCCTGTGCCTAGTCGGCGGTCACCGGAAAATCGAAGCGCTGCTTTGGGAACGGCTCGTCGGCGAGGGTGAAATGCCACCATTCGCGCGCATAGTTGCGGAAGCCGGCGGCGCGCATGGCCGAAAGCAGCATCGTGCGGTTTGCCGTCGCTTGGAGGGGCAGCGGGCGGTGGGCCGTCTCGCTCGCCGAATCGAAACAGTCGAATCCGGTGCCGAAGTCGAGCGTGCGGGCGTCAGTCGCGCCGCAAGCGGAATGAGCCGGGCTTGTCTTGTCAAGCTCAGCGACGGCGAGGTCAACGGTCGAGCCCCGCGAGTGGCTGGACAGTTCGCCGACATAGCCCTCGGCGATGAGGTCGCCGTGCTCGACCGTCGGATACCATTGCGGATCGGGCGGGCCGCCTTGCCTTGTCCATCTGACCATGTCGGCGACGGCGCGTGCCGGGCGGTAACAGTCGAAGACGATCAGCGTGAGGCCCTCGGCCGTCATTGCTTTCTGGACGCCGGACAGCGCCTTCGCCGCCGGCGCGGTCAGGATGCAGACCGGCGCTTCGTAGCCGTCGACCTCGCGCTGCAGGAAGTTTCCCAGCCCGGCATAGCGGATGTCCTGGCGAATGGTCGGATCGACATCGGCGAGCCGGACGAATCCGGCGGGCAGGGGGTCGGCGTGGGCGGAGAAGGCAGCCAGGAGAGCCAGTGCCGGGAGGATTATAGCTGCTCCCGCTGAAGGACGGGTGTGCTTCGCAATAAGCCTCGAGAGAAGTGCCTTTCGATCCTTGAAAGGCGCAACGCGCCGAATCGCTTGCCCGCTTCTATTCAACGAAAACCTTCACGCTGGCCGCGCGCCCGGCGGCGTCGATAACGGTGAGCGTCGAATAGCCGGTGCCGTCGGGCTGCCAGGTCGCGGTGCGGCGGCGGTCGATGCCGGCGAGCGGCTTGCCGTTGGCAAGCCAGCGGAAGGGCGCGCGGCCGCCCTGCAGCTTCAGCACAAGCGGCGAAGCGTCCGCCGAATTGGTGCCGAGGTCGACGCGAGCCCCGTCCGGCGGGAAGACGATGGTGGGCGCCGGTTCAGTCGGCGTTGCCTGCACCAGCCCGTCGGAGCCGGCGCCGAAGCGGGCGAGCGTCACCGGCAATTCTTCGCGTTTGGGATTGAAGAGACCCGGCGGCCGGCCGGGCAGCGGCACGCTGGCCAAACCCGAGCGGACAAAGCCTTCGAAGAGAATGGGCGCGGCCGAAACATAGCCGGAGAGGCCAGGTACCGGGCCGGCGTCGGCACGGCCGACCCAGACGCCAAGCACATAGCGGCCGTCGAAGCCAACCGACCAGGCATCGCGATAGCCGTAAGATGTGCCGGTCTTGTAGGCGATGCCGCGCTGGGCCGCACCTTCGGGCGGCTTCACGCCGGACAGGATGTCGTCGATCTGCCAGGCGGCCTGGTCGTCGAGGATAGTGGCGGTGATGCGCTCGGCATCGGCGGGCTCGGTGCCGTCATGCAGCGCGTGCATCTTGCCGCCATTGGCGAGGCCGGTATACAGCTGCACCAGGTCGCGCAAAGTCACCCCGGCGCCGCCGAGGCCGATCGCCAGCCCGGGCGCCTCGTTGAGCGGCAGGACCAGGTTGACGCCGGCCTGGCGGAAGCGCGCCGTGAGCCGCGCGGGACCAACTGCGTCCAGCACCCGGATCGCCGGCACGTTGAGCGACAGCTGCAGCGCCTGCCTGATGCTGACGTCGCCCTGGTAGCCCATGTCGAAATTCTTCGGCCGGTAGCCGCCAAAGTCGGCGGGGCTGTCCTCGATGATCGTCTCCTGCGCCACTAGGCCTTGCTCGAAGGCAAGCCCATAGATGAACGGCTTCAGCGTCGAGCCGGGCGAGCGCACTACTTTGGTCATGTCGATCCAGCCGGAGCGGCTGGCGTCGAAGAAATCGGCCGAGCCGACTTCGCCAAGAATGTCGCCGGTGCGCGCATCGGCCAGCACCATGGCGACGGAAAGCTTTGGGCCGAGCTTCCTGGCGGCCTCTTTCGCCACCTGCTCCAGCCCTTGCTGAACACTGCGGCGGATGGTGAGTTGCAGCGGCTTGCCGGGTTGAGCCTTGGGCAGCATGGCGTAGGACGCATGCGCGGCCAATGCCGGCAGCTTGCGGCGCAGGCCGGAGACGTCGTCGAGCGCGGCGCGCGCTGCCTCTCGTTCGTTGAGCAGACCGGCCGAGACCATGCGGGTGAGCACGCGGTCGCGCGCGGCATGCGCGATGTAGAGATTGCGGTCTGGCCGGCGCTTTTCCGGCAACTGCGGCAGCGCGACCAAAAGTGCTGCTTCCGATACGGTCAGCCGCTTCGGTTCCTTGCCGAAATAGGCGAGCGAGGCTGCGCGCACGCCTTCTAGGTTGCCGCCATAGGGCGCCAGCGTCAGGTAGCGCTCGAGGATTTCGCGCTTGGACAAACGCCGCTCGATCTGGATGGCGCGCAGGATTTGCCTGGCCTTGGAGGCGAGGCTGCGGCTGTCGCGCGGCTCGATCAGGCGGGCAAGCTGCATCGAGAGCGTCGAGCCGCCGGAAACGATGTGGCCGCTGGTGGCGAACTGCCCGGCGGCGCGACAAAGCGCCAGCATGTCGACGCCGCGGTGGTCCCAGAAGCGCTTGTCTTCATAGGCGACCAGCATGTCGACGAACTGCTTGTCGACCTGGTCGAGCCGAGTTTCCAGCCGCCAATAACCGTCCGGTGTGGCGAAGGCCCGCAGCAGCTGGCCGTCGCGGTCCTGCACTTCGGTGGAGACCGTCAGCGCCGCCGGGAGTGGCGGCGGGAAGGCGCGGTCGAGCTGCCAGAGAGCGGCGACGGAAAGGGCAAGACAGGCGGCGGAGGAAGCTGCCGTTATGGCAGCGCGCCGCAAGAATTTTTTGGAGAGCATGGTGCTGCCCCTCACCCTGACCCTCTTCCCGTGAAAGACGGGGAGAGGGGGGCGTCAGCGCTGGAGCTTGTCCCTTCTCCCCGTCTTTCACGGGAAGAAGGTGCCGGAAGGCGGATGAGGGGCAGCGCTATCGCCATGTTTGTGATCGCCAGCGTCGGAATACTTACTCCGCCTTGACCTCCACCATGCCGGAGGCGGTGCGGGCCGAATATTGCGGCCGGTACATGTCCTCCACCGTCGCCGCCGGATGGGCATAGGTGCCGGGCCTCACGGCGCGCACGACATAGGCCAGCGTGATGTTGCGGTCGCCGTCGCCTTCGTTGGGATTGAAGGCGGCGACGAAGCGGTCGTCGCGGAACTCCAGATGCGCGGCGTCGGTCTGCGCCAGCCAGGAGAAGTTCGACAACTGAGCGCTGGACACCAGGCTCGGATTGTCTATCTCGAAGCCGGCCGGCAACAGATCGGTGATCAGCAGGCGCGAGGGCCATTTGTTCTGCTCATAGACCTTGAGCACGACCACATAGCGTTCGTTCTGCCTGGCCTCGGTGATGTTGGCCTCGGTGCCGTCGAGCCTGTAGTAGGTACGATCGATGGTGAAGCCGTCGCCGCCGGCCGGCAGCGGCTCGACGGGTGCGGCCACCGCGGTGACCACCGCCTGCAGCGCCGTCGTGCCGGTGTTGGCGATGGCGAGCGGGCTGTCGACAAGGTCGTTGCCGGCAACCCGATCGGAATAGCCGCCGGTATGCGGCGCGCCGTTGACGGAAAGCGTGATCGAATTGTTGCCTTCCTTCAGCGCCCTTGCCGCAAGGAGCATCCAGGATTCGTCCTGCGTGCTCGTCCAGCGGGCGTCGGCGCGTTCACGCGCCACCAGCCTGATCAGCTGCGGCACGATGCTCGGCACCGGCTTCGATTCCGCGGCCAGCGCAAGCATCGCCGCGCCGTCACGCAGGGGCGAGCCATAATCGGAGCGATAATAGTCGTATTCGGTGCTTGCCTGCGCCAGCCGCAAGGCCGTCTGGAAAGTCGCCTCCGAACGCTGGGTGTCGCCATAGAGCGCCAGGCTCGCGGCCAGTTGGGCGACAGCCATCGGGCTGGAGAAGGACTCGAGCTGCGTGTCCGAATAGTAGCGCAGATCGCCGATCGAGGCCTTCTTGTTGCGGGCGAGCACATAGAGCGCGTAGGCGATCTCGCTGCCGCGATCCTGGACGTCTTGGTCATAACCAAGCGAGTTCTGCAGGTTGTTCAGCGCCTGGTTCATCGCCTGAGCCGGCACGTCGTATTTCTGCTCGCGTGCCCGGGTCAGGAACTCCGTGACATAAGCATCGAGCCAGAGATCGCCGGACCCCGGGCCCCAGAGGCCGAAGCTGCCGCTTGATGCCTGGTAGCTCAGCACCTTGTAGACGGCATCTTGGATGCGCCCATGCAGGTCCGGATCGCTCTCCATGCCGATGCTTTTGGCCATGTCGTTGACATAGAGCAGCGGCAAGGCGCGGCTGGTTGTCTGTTCGGCGCAGCCATAGGGGTAGCGATCGAGCGTCATCAAAAGCGAAGGGACGTCGAAGGCGGCTGCCTGCGAGACGCCGATGCTGACCGAAGCACCGTCGAGCACGCTTGCGGCGAGCAGCTCCTTGTCGACGCGCAAGGCTCCGCCATTGGGCTTCAGGTCGACCACCATGCGGTTGGTGACCGGGAGCTGCGCCGGGCGCACCGGCAGGTAGAGCGTCTGCTCGACCTCCGTTCCGCCGTTATGCGCGAGCTTGACGGTGATCGAAGCGTCGCCCGCCGTCTGCGCGATCAGCGGAAATGAGAGCGCTTGCCGCTTGCCCTGGCTAAGCGTCAGCTTCTCGGGCAGGGGCTTGTCGCCGGTCGAGAGATCGCCGGTCGTGGTGACCGACAGCTTGTAGTCGCCGGCAGGGCCGTCGGTGTCGGCGATATCGAGACGCATGGTCGCGGCATCGCCAGGCGCCAGGAAGCGCGGCAGGCCGGCGGTGATCACCACCGGATCGCGCACGATGACGTCGGTTTGAGCATGGCCGACGGCCTCTTTGGTCCAGGCGACGGCCATGACGCGCGCGGTGCCGTTGAACTGCGGGATGTCGAAATCGATCCGCGCCTTGCCGTTGGCATCGAGCTCGACCGGGCCGGAGAAGAAGGCGACCAGCTTCTCGGTCGGCGGGCTGCCCTGCGACCGCATGTTGGCGCCGTCGCCGCCGGTCCGCAATTTGCCGGTGGTGCCGAGCGAACCGTCGATCAGGCGGCCATAAAGGTCGCGGATTTCCAGACCCAGCATGCGCTGGCCGAAGAACCAGTCCTCCGGATCGGGCGCCTTGTAGTTGGTGAGATTGAGGATGCCGACATCGACGGCGGCGACCATCACATAGGCCTTGCTGCCGGCTTGCGCGCCGCTGACGGCGACCGGGATCGACAGCTGCTGGCGCGGGGCCGTCTTTCCAGGCGGCGTAAGCGCAACAGTGAGCTTTTTCGAACCCGGATCGACGGTCAGCCATTTGACGCCGATTGCGCGGGCCGGCATGCGCGATTCCTGCGCATCGCCGGGCCGGAACAAAGTCGCCGTGACATAGGCGCCGGCTCCCCAGTCGTTGCCGACCGGGATGTCGACGGTGCTGCCGCCGGTCGGCACCGAAGCGGTGACGGTCTTCAACAGCTTCTCGGCGCCGATGGTGACCAGGAGTTCGCCGGCAAAATGCGGCGACACCTTGAGCTTGGCCACCTCGCCAGCGGCGTAAGTGTCCTTGTCGAGAGCGATCTCCAGGCCGTCCGGTGTTTCGGTGGTGGTCGAGGCGACGTACCAGCCGGCGTCGAACTCATAGCTGGTCGCCGGGCCATCGGGGTCGGCCGTCTCGACCTCGAGCCGGTAGCGGCCCCAGTCGACAGGAAGCGACACGGTCGCCTCGCCGTCGGCTTTCAGGTCGATCTGGCCGTTGGCGACGGCCTTGGTGAGGTTCACCGCTTCATAGTTCCAGGAATTGTTCGAACGGTACCACTGGTAATTGCGCTCGACCTTGACCAGCGACCACTGCGCGCCCTTCAGCTCCTCGCGTTTGCCGTTCGGATCGACGGCGATGATGCTGAATTTCGCCGTTCCGCCTTGCGGCACCTCGCCGCCTTCGAAATCCGGGCGGATGCCGATCATCTCCTTTTCCGGATGGACGGCGATGTCGAGCGAGCGCTCGACGGCACGGCCGCCGGCTTCGCGCATGCGGACTGTGACCTTGGCGTTGATCAGCTTGGTCGTGGAGGGCAGTTGGTCGATCGAGACCGGGAAGGTCGCCTTGCCGTCGTCGCCGACGAGGGGAAGGTTGGCCAAAGGCGTCACCGAAGGTTCGGCCGACTGCTCGTCGGCGAGACCGAAGGTGAAGTCCTTGAACCGATCCCAGCTGTCCGTGGTCGACAGCGTCATCTCGCCTTCAAGCGCGAGGCCGGCGGCCGGCGTGCCATAGAGGAAGCGGCCGTCGACGCTGACATTGGCTGTCTCGCCCTGCGCGATTTCCTTCTTGTCGGCCGTCAAGTCGAACTCGATGCGATCCGGCACGAAGTCTTCGACCAGGAACATATGGCTGGCGACCGGTGCCTGCTTGGGATCGGTGTAGATCGACACCGACCAGGTGCCGCGCATGGCGTTAGGCTCGAGCGACAGATCGACGGCATGGGCGCCGGCGGAAGCGCCGTCGCTGACGATACGGCGGTTCTCGACGCCATCGGGTCGGGTGAAGATGAAGGTCAGCGGCAGGTTCTCGACCGCCTTGGCGGCGCCGTCGCGCGCAAGGGCGGCGACATGGACGTCTTCGCCGGCGCGGTAGATGCCGCGCTCGGTCCAGGCATAGACGTCGAGCGCGCCGGGCGCGGCACGCCCGGCAACGCCGCGGTCCGACAGATCGAAACCGGCGCGGCCCATGTCGAGGAAGACGAAGTCGTTGTCGCCCTGCTTGGCCATCAGCACCGCCGGCACCATGCCGCCTTCGCCGCGCGTCAGGCCCGGGTTGAAAACGGCATGGCCCTCGGCGTCGGACGTCGCCGTGCCGAGGATTTCATTGTTCTTGGCAAGCAGCGTCAGTTCGGCGCCGGCAATCGGCTTGGCAGAGCCCAGCGAGCGGGCAAAGACGTTGAGACCGTCCTGGCCGGTATAAGTGGACAGACCGATGTCGGAAACGACGAACCACTGGGTGGCGCGCGAACCATAATCGTCGCTCTTGTCGTCGACCGGCTGGGCGGTCAGCACATAGACGCCGGGCTTGCGCTGCGGGATCGCTTCGTCGACCGGGAAGGAGGTGGTGACCTCCTTGTTGAGGTCGTTGGCGATGTCGAGCGTGCCTTCCCAGACCGGCTCGCCCATCTGGTCGGAAATGGTGGAAATGTCGTAGCCGTCGAGCTGATGCAGGAACTGGTAGCCGGACAGAAGCTGCGCCAGCGATCGGTCGCCGATGCGGTAGAGCTTCATCTTGGCGGCGCTCATGTTGACGGTGACGACCGGAATGCCGCGGCGGGCGCCGGCCGGCAGCACGAAGCTGTCGCCGGTGAAGCGGGCGGACGGGGCGCGGTCCTGGACATAGATCGACAGCACGACCGGAGCGGCAATCGTCTCGCCGATCGCGGCCGGCAGACCGGCGCGGAAGGTCACGTCATAGTGCTGGCCATGTTCAAGCCCTTCGACGCAGATCTGCTTGTCCTTGGCTTCGACAGCCTTGGGAGCGGCATTGTCGACGGTGACGAACTGCGAATAGTCGACGCCGGTCTTCACCAAGTCCTCGGAGAACTGGGCGCAGATGCGCGGCGAAGAGGAATCGGCATCGACGGAATGGTCGATGACGCGGAAACCCTTGCGTGCCTTGAGGTCGGCGTAGTCGGCCTGCACGGCTGGCGAGTTCACCAGCGCAAGGCTCGCCTCATAGGCCTGAATGGCCGGCCGGAAAAGGTCGCGCTTGTCGAGGCCGGCGGCAAGCAGCGCCAGCGCCTCGGCGCGGGTCTTTGCCGTGCGCACCAGCTTATAGGCGTTGAAGGCCGCCGAGGTGACGTTTGCCGGCAGGGTAGAGGGTTCGGAGGTGTTGGAAGCCGGCTGCACGCCGAGCGTCTCGCGCGCCAGCGCCAGCCAGAGCGCGCCGTCGTCGGGCAGGACAGACAGCGCCGCCTGGTATTTCTGCATGGCCAGGCGATGGTCGCCGGTCAGCGCTGCCTGCTCGGCCGCGGCTTGAAGTGCGGCCAGCCCTTCGGTCGGCTTGTCATAGGCCGGATCGGTCAGCTTGTTGCGGAACTGCTGGGCCTGATCGGCCATCCAGTTGGGGAAGAAGGCAAGTGGAGGCGGCGCGCCGATATCGGGGTCGCCATCGACGTTTGCGACTTTGCCGGCGACGGCGCCGCTGAAGGGTTTCAGCTGATTGTAGTCGGATTTGAGAAAGCACCATTTGGCCTTGGTGTTGTAGGTGAAGGCGCGGCAGGCGGGATCGCCGAGGCATGTGGTCTTGCATTGGTCGAGGCTGACATTCTGGTCGGACCTGAGGTCGAAACCGAAATAGTCGGAATTGTCAGTCGTCACGATTCGCCGGGCTTCGGCCGCTTGCGCGGCCCCGCTCAAGGCAAAGAACAGAAGAATGAGGAACGAGAAACCACGAGCCGCGCGCATTGCCATATCACCCTCCCGACATTGCAGCGTCCGGGCATGATCAAGCATCAAACAGGCTTGTCAACGCCGAACGCGGCAGGTTTTCAACCCGCCAACGGTTTCCATGCCGGCCACAGGCCGGTATTTCGACAGAACCTCCATGGGACAAGGGTTCACGCTTTCTTGCGAAGGCGCAAAAGGTGTGAATTCCAAGCCCGGTCTATTTCAGACAATTGGATTGTGGCCCCTTTACGAGCGTTTCAGAACTTCATTCCAATTTTAGTTTTGTCGTCTAGGTTAGCGTAATGCCGGCGTATGAAACGCAGATGTCAGGAGGGATCGCGCCAGGGCGCGGGCTTCCGCGCGCCCTGCTTTTGGCGCTCGTCTGCGCGGCCATGCTCGCCGGCGAAGCGCGGCCGGCGGCTGCTTTCGAGATTTTCGGCATCAAGCTTTGGGGCTCGTCCAAGGACGAGGATGCCGACATCGTCGATCCGCTGCGCTATTCGGTGACCATGGACGCTCCCGATGCCGACAAGGATCTGGTCAAGAAACTGAAAGATGCCTCGGCGCTCAAAAACGACGAGGAGCATCCGGTATCAGGGTCGCTCGGCTTGATGGCCAAGGCGCGCAGCGACCGCGAGCAACTGGTTGCCGCCCTTTATGCCGACGCCCGCTACGAGGGCGTGGTCACCATCACCATAGAGGGCAAGTCCATCGACGAACTGCCGCCGGACGCCGAATTCAAGGGGCCGCAGCCCATTCCGGTGGTCGTCAGCATCGCCGCCGGGCCGAAATTCACCCTCGGCGACATCAGACTGAAAGGCGACGCGGCCGGCCTGGCGAGCGCCGATTTCGGCCTGATCGCGGGCGGCGACGCCAGTTCGGGTGCCGTGCTCAAGGCCGAAGCGGCGATCGTGCGAGCGCTCAAGGAAGAGGGCAGACCGCTAGCCCAGGTGACGGATCGCGAGATCGTCGCAGACCATGACACCTCAACGCTCGACGTGACACTGACGGTCGCGGCCGGCCCGGTCGCCGGCTATGGCGACACCACCGTCGAGGGTACCGAAAAGGTCGATCGCGACTTCACCGAATACATGACCGACCTAAAGCGGGGCCAGCAATATTCGCCGCAAGAAATTGACGATGCCCGCGATCGGCTGCTCGGGCTCGAAGTCTTCAACAGCGTGACCATCAAGGAGGGCGAGAGCCTCGACGCTCAAGGCAACATTCCGATCGACGTCCAGGTGAGCGAGCGCAAGCCGCGCTTTTTCGGCGTCGGCGGCACGTTTTCGAACACGGAAGGACTGGGGCTCGAAGGCTATTGGGGCCACCGCAACCTGTTCGGCCAGGCGGAGAAGCTGCGCATCGACGGCTCCATCAGCGGCATCGGCAGCAACAGCATTTCCGCGCTCAACTACAATGCCGGCATCATGTTCGAGAAGCCGGGGGTGCTCGGGCCGACATCGAAGTTCTTCACCGGCGTCAAGACCGTGTTGGAGCACCCCGACGCCTATGACCATTTCTCGGTCAAGGGCGACGTTGGAGTCTCCTACGACCTCGACAAGAGGCAGCGGGTCTCGGCCGAATTCGACCTCGACTACTCGAGGATCACCGACGCCTTCGGCAAGCACACCTATCTGATCGCCAGCATTCCGCTGCAATATGTCTATGACAGCCGCGACAACAAGCTCAACCCGACCAGGGGTTTCCGGGCGCTCGCCTATGCCGAGCCGAGCTACGACATTCTGAACGGCGCGACCTTCCTCAAGTTGAAGGGCGAAGGCTCGGCTTACCAGTCGCTCGATACGGCGAGCAGATTCGTCCTCGCCGAACGCGCCATGCTCGGCTCGATCGTTGGCACCGGGCTGCAGAATGTTCCGGCCGACAGGCGCTTCTATTCCGGCGGCGGCGGCTCGGTGCGCGGCTATGCCTATCAAGGTATCGGCCCGAAGGACATCGACGGCCAGCCGATCGGCGGCCTGTCCCTGTTCGAGACCTCGGTCGAGATGCGCATGGCCGTCACCGACACGATCGGCATCGTTCCGTTCGTCGATGCCGGCACGGTCTCGACCAAATCCTTCCCCGATTTCTCCGACGTCAAGGTCGGCGCCGGCGTCGGTCTGCGCTATCTTACGCCATTCGGGCCGCTGCGCATCGACGCCGCCGTGCCGCTCAACCGCGATCCGGGCGATCCGCATTTCGGCCTCTATGCCGGCATCGGTCAGGCGTTCTGATGATGAGGATATTCTGGCGCATCCTTCGTATCTGCCTCTACACGCTGCTCCTGTTGCTGGTGGTGGCGATCGGCGCGCTCGCCGTGCTGACCGGCACCGAAGGCGGCCGTCAGAATCTCGCCGGTCTGATCTCGAAGCTGGCCTCGACCGAGGACCGCAAGATCACCGTCAGCGGTATCGAAGGCATCTGGTCCGGTCAGCTCAGGCTCGATCATGTCGTGCTGGAGGATCGCACGGGGCCCTGGCTGGTGGCGCGCAAGGTGGCGCTCGACTGGTCGCCGACGGCGCTTTTGTCGCGCAACTTCAGCGCCGATCGCATCGAAGCCGAGCGCATCGAGTTGGCGCGGCTGCCACGAGCCGGCCAACAGCCGTCGCAAGGCGCATCGAACAGTCTGCCGGTCTCGATCGACGTCAAAGAGATCGAGCTGCCGGAGATCGCGCTCGGGCAAGAGCTCGCCGGCAGCGGGATTGCCGAACTTGCCGCCAAGGGTTCGCTCAAGGCCGATCCATCGCCGCTGGCGATCGACACGGTGCTCAAAGTCGCCCGCCGCGACGGCAAGCAGGGCAATGTCGACGCCAAGGTCCGTTTCGCGCCGGCCGACAACAAGCTCGACCTCGATCTCAAGGCGTCGGAGCCGGCCGGCGGCATCATCGCCAATTTGCTCAAGCTCCCCGATGCGCCCCCCGTTGATATCGTCGTCTCCGGCACGGGGCCGCTCGCCAATTGGAACGGCATCGGCACGTTCGTTGTCGATCGTCAGATCGTCGCCCAGCTCACCGGCCGCCATCAGTTGAGCGACAAGGGCCACTATATCGAGGCCAAAGGCGACGGCGAATTCGAGCGCTTCCTGCCGGAGAAGTTCAAGTCGCTGTTTGCCGGCAAAACGAATTTCGACGTGGCCGGGACGGCGACCACGACAGGCGGGATCGATATCGAGCGCGCAATTGTAGAGAGCGGCGCCGTGCACGGAACGGCCACCGGCAATGTCGACCCGAAGGGCGCCAGCGATCTTGCCGTCGAGCTCTCAGCCAAAGACAAGCCCGTCACCATCGACGTCGGCACCAGCGCGGTGCCGATCCTGGTCGCGGTCGAGAAGGCGACCGCACGCGCCTTTGGCGACGGCAAGGCGCCGATAGTCGACATCGGCACCTCGTTGGCCTCGATCGCCGTCGGCGGCACGCAGCTCAACAATGTGACGGGACAGGTCCATTCCGACGGCTTCGACGTCGCGACCCGCACCGGGCCGGTCAATGTCAAGCTCGCGGCCGCCGGCCTGAAGACCGACGTGGCGACCCTGGCGCCGCTGGTGACGGGCAAGCTAGCCGCTGATCTCGCCGGTTCGATCAGCCGCGACACCGTCACCGTCGACCAGGGCACGTTGCGCAGCGATGCGCTCAATGCAGCGCTGACCGCCGGCGTCTCGCTCGCCGACCTGTCGATGACGCTGAAGATGAACGCCGACGCCGTATCGAAGGCGCTGCCGCCGCAGATCAGCTCGCTGCTTGGCGAACGGGTGAAATTCTCGGCTACCGCGACCCGCGATCCGGAAGGCGCTTTCGCGGCCAACGAGCTGGAACTCACCTCCGGCTCGCTCAGCGCCAGCGGCACCGCCAGCGCGCAAGGCTCGGATATCAAGGCAAACGTCAAGGGAACGCTGGGCGATGTATCGGCGCTGTCGTCGCTGGCGGGCACGCCGCTTGCCGGCGGGGTCAATTTCGCGCTGACCGCCAGCGGTCCGCGCTGGGCGCCGGATTTCTCGGTGTCGGCCGACAGCGCCAGCCTGACGGCGGCCGGCCGCACGGTGAAGGACATCAAGCTCTCGGCGAAGGGCAAAGCCGACATCGCCAACCCCTCGGCCGATATCTCGCTGACGGGCAGCGTCGAGGAACAGCCGCTCGACATCGAGGCGTCGTTGGTGACCGCCGCCGGCAAGCGCGCGATCAAGGGCCTCAGCCTTGCACTCGGCGACAACAAGGTTTCGGGCGACCTCGCGCTCGACGACCAGTTCCTGCCGGTTGGCACGCTGACGCTGGCCGTTCCCGATGTCGGCCCGCTGGCGGCGCTTGGCGGCCAGACGGCGACCGGCGATATCAACGGCACGATCGCCTTCGCCAAGGATGGCGCGACTCCGAACCTCACCATCAATGCGGCCAGCACATCGATCGCGCGCGGCGAACTGGCGGCGAAAGCGATCACCGTCAATGCGCTGATCGCCAATTATCTCAAGGGACCGGCAATATCGGGCACGATCAAGGCCGACAGCGTCACTTCCGGCAAGACAGTGGTCAGCGGTATCGGCATCGACCTGAGGCGCGACGGCGACTGGACCAATTTTTCCGGCGGCGCGACGGCATCCGGCATTCCGGCCACCGCGACCGGGCGCGTGAAGATCGCCGACGGCAAGACCAGCGTCGAGATCGCGTCCGGCGAAGCGACCCTGCGCGGCATCAAGGCGGCGATCGCCGAGCCGTCGCGCCTTGCAATCGCCAACGGCGTCGCCAGCGTCGAGAAGCTTGCGCTCAATCTCGGCGGCGGCTCGGCGACCATTTCCGGCAGCGCCGGCCAGATCCTCGACCTGACGACCAATTTCGCCGGCCTGCCTGCGGCGCTCGCCAATGATTTCGTGCCGGGCCTCGATGCTGCCGGAACGCTGGAAGGCACGGCACATGTTACGGGGCCGTCGGCCAATCCCGATATCGAGTTCGACGCCAAGCTTGCCGGCGCCGAGACCAGCCAGACCCGCCAGGCCGGACTTGGGCCGCTCAATCTGGATGCCGCCGGCAGCTACGGTCTGGCGAGCGGCCTGGCCCTGGACCATGCAACGCTTTCGGGCGACAAGATTTCCGGCAACGCCGCCGGCACCTTGAATCCGAACGGCGTCAGCGATTTTTCGCTCGATCTGACGTCATCCGGACCCAGCCTGCCGTTGACGATCGGCAGCGCCGAAAGCCCGGTCAAGATCGAGGTCCAGTCATTGTCGGCAAAGATAGCCGGCCAAAGCACGCAGGCCCGCCTCGAGGCTTCCGCCATCCTGCCTTCGGTTGCCGCCAGCCAGGTGAATGTGGACGGCCTTGCCGTTGCGCTGCATTCGGATGCGTTCGATCTCAAGGGGCGGACAGGCCCGGTCTCCGGGACGGTGTCGATCGACAGGATCGGCCTGGACAATCCGATGATCGCGCCGTTGGTTGCCGGCAAGGTCACGGCCGAGGTCAATGGCCGTTTGACGAGCGACGCCGTTGCCGTCAACAGCGGCTCGCTCAAGAGCGATGCGCTCAACAGCCAGGTCGCCGGCCGCATGTCGCTGCGCGACGGCGCCGTCGACCTCAATGTGAACGCCAATGTCGCTTCTTCCGCCTTGCCGGCGGCGGTGCGCGGCATGTTGGGCGAGAGCGCGCAATTGAGCGCCGCGCTGAAACGCGACGCCAACGGCAATGTCAATGTCTCCGGCTTGAAGCTCAACTCGGGCGCGCTGAGCGCCGACGGGCAGGCGAGCCTTGCCGACAACAAGCTTGCCGCCGACATCAGGGGGGCGTTGAGCGACGTTTCGCTGCTGTCGAAAGACGCCAAGGGCGCCATCGCTTTTGGCCTGAATGCGCAAGGTCCGATTATGGCGCCCGACCTCTCGCTGACGGTCAACAGCGACAGGCTGTCCGTGGCGGCGCGCGAGATCACCGGACTGAAGCTCACCGCGACAGGCAAGGCCGATGCCGCCAATCCGGCGGCCGATGTGCAACTGACCGGCAATGTCGCCGGACAGCCGCTGCAGGGCAATGCCGTGCTTGCCACCGCCGCCGGCAAGCGCGCGATCAAGGGCCTCAGCCTTGCACTCGGCGACAACAAGGTTTCGGGCGACCTCGCGCTCGACGACCAGTTCCTGCCGGTTGGCACGCTGACGCTGGCCGTTCCCGATGTCGGCCCGCTGGCGGCGCTTGGCGGCCAGACGGCGACCGGCGATATCAACGGCACGATCGCCTTCGCCAAGGATGGCGCGACTCCGAACCTCACCATCAATGCGGCCAGCACATCGATCGCGCGCGGCGAACTGGCGGCGAAAGCGATCACCGTCAATGCGCTGATCGCCAA
Source organism: Mesorhizobium sp. M1A.F.Ca.IN.022.06.1.1 (assembly GCF_003952605.1). Classification (NCBI taxonomy): domain Bacteria; kingdom Pseudomonadati; phylum Pseudomonadota; class Alphaproteobacteria; order Hyphomicrobiales; family Phyllobacteriaceae; genus Mesorhizobium; species Mesorhizobium sp. M1A.F.Ca.IN.022.06.1.1. The sequence continues at coordinate 5,302,192 of NZ_CP034455.1, forward strand.
TTATCTCAAGGGACCGGCAATATCGGGCACGATCAAGGCCGACAGCGTCACTTCCGGCAAGACAGTGGTCAGCGGTATCGGCATCGACCTGAGGCGCGACGGCGACTGGACCAATTTTTCCGGCGGCGCGACGGCATCCGGCATTCCGGCCACCGCGACCGGGCGCGTGAAGATCGCCGACGGCAAGACCAGCGTCGAGATCGCGTCCGGCGAAGCGACCCTGCGCGGCATCAAGGCGGCGATCGCCGAGCCGTCGCGCCTTGCAATCGCCAACGGCGTCGCCAGCGTCGAGAAGCTTGCGCTCAATCTCGGCGGCGGCTCGGCGACCATTTCCGGCAGCGCCGGCCAGATCCTCGACCTGACGACCAATTTCGCCGGCCTGCCTGCGGCGCTCGCCAATGATTTCGTGCCGGGCCTCGATGCTGCCGGAACGCTGGAAGGCACGGCACATGTTACGGGGCCGTCGGCCAATCCCGATATCGAGTTCGACGCCAAGCTTGCCGGCGCCGAGACCAGCCAGACCCGCCAGGCCGGACTTGGGCCGCTCAATCTGGATGCCGCCGGCAGCTACGGTCTGGCGAGCGGCCTGGCCCTGGACCATGCAACGCTTTCGGGCGACAAGATTTCCGGCAACGCCGCCGGCACCTTGAATCCGAACGGCGTCAGCGATTTTTCGCTCGATCTGACGTCATCCGGACCCAGCCTGCCGTTGACGATCGGCAGCGCCGAAAGCCCGGTCAAGATCGAGGTCCAGTCATTGTCGGCAAAGATAGCCGGCCAAAGCACGCAGGCCCGCCTCGAGGCTTCCGCCATCCTGCCTTCGGTTGCCGCCAGCCAGGTGAATGTGGACGGCCTTGCCGTTGCGCTGCATTCGGATGCGTTCGATCTCAAGGGGCGGACAGGCCCGGTCTCCGGGACGGTGTCGATCGACAGGATCGGCCTGGACAATCCGATGATCGCGCCGTTGGTTGCCGGCAAGGTCACGGCCGAGGTCAATGGCCGTTTGACGAGCGACGCCGTTGCCGTCAACAGCGGCTCGCTCAAGAGCGATGCGCTCAACAGCCAGGTCGCCGGCCGCATGTCGCTGCGCGACGGCGCCGTCGACCTCAATGTGAACGCCAATGTCGCTTCTTCCGCCTTGCCGGCGGCGGTGCGCGGCATGTTGGGCGAGAGCGCGCAATTGAGCGCCGCGCTGAAACGCGACGCCAACGGCAATGTCAATGTCTCCGGCTTGAAGCTCAACTCGGGCGCGCTGAGCGCCGACGGGCAGGCGAGCCTTGCCGACAACAAGCTTGCCGCCGACATCAGGGGGGCGTTGAGCGACGTTTCGCTGCTGTCGAAAGACGCCAAGGGCGCCATCGCTTTTGGCCTGAATGCGCAAGGTCCGATTATGGCGCCCGACCTCTCGCTGACGGTGAACAGCGACAGGCTGTCCGTGGCGGCGCGCGAGATCACCGGACTGAAGCTCACCGCGACAGGCAAGGCCGATGCCGCCAATCCGGCGGCCGATGTGCAACTGACCGGCAATGTCGCCGGACAGCCGCTGCAGGGCAATGCGGTGCTTGCCACCGCCAATGGCAAGAGCGCGATCAACGGGCTTCTGCTGTCGCTGGGACCGAACAAGATCTCCGGCGACCTCGCGCTCGACGAAGCGTTCGTGCCGGTGGGCACCGTGTCACTCGATCTTCCTGACATAGGGCCGCTGGCGGCGCTTGCGCTAGAAAAGGCGGAAGGCGACGTCCGCGGCGCGATCGCCTTCTCGAAGGCCGGCAACGCACCGAACGTCGCCGTCAAGGCAACCACGGCAGCGATCAGGCGCGGCGACCTCTCGGCCAAAAAAGTCGCCGTCGACGCCCAGATCGCCAATTACCTCGCAGCACCTGTCATCTCCGGCAGGATCCGCGCCGACAGCGTGACCTCCGGCGGCACTGCCGTTACCGGCATCGATGTCGACCTGAAGCGCGATGGCGACTGGACCGCCTTTTCCGGCGGCGCCACCGTGAAGAACATTCCGGCGAAAGCGGCCGGCCGGGTGAAAGTGGCGAACGGCACGACGACCGTCGAGCTCGCGTCGGGCCAAGCGACGGTGCAAGGCATCAAGGCAGCGATCGCGCAGGCCTCGACCGTGACCATCGCCAACGGCGCGACGACGCTCGACCGGCTGGTGCTCAATCTCGGCGGCGGCACGGCGACGGTGACGGGCAAGGTCACGCAGACGCTCGACATCAACGCCAATCTGGCCCGGGTGCCGGTCTCGCTCGCAAACAGTTTCTCGCCTGGCCTCGATGCGGCAGGCTCGATCTCGGGCACGGTCAAGGTCTCCGGCGCGCCGGCCACTCCGACGGTCGCCTTCAATGTCGATGCTTCGGGCGTGCAGACTTCGCAGACGCGGGGCGCAGGCCTCGGCGGCATGAACGTATCCTCGTCGGGAACCTTTGCCGGCAGCAAGCTTGCCTTCGACGCCAACATCAGCGACGGCGCGGGCCTTGGTCTCAAGGGCGGCGGCACGGTGACGACGGCAGGCGGGCCGACCCTGGCGCTCGATTTCAAAGGCAAGGTGCCGTTTTCCTTCCTTGCCTCGAAACTCGCCGTGCAAGGCCTGGCGCTCAACGGAACCGCCAATGTCGACGTGCAGGTGCGCGGTCCTGTATCCGCGCCGGTGATCAGCGGCAAAGTCACGACGTCGGGCGCCCGTCTCATCGACGCGCGCTCCGGGCTGGCGGTCAACGACATCGGGGCTGACGTCTCGATCGGCGGCGGCGTCGCCAGGATCACTCGCCTGACGGGCACGTTGTCGACGCGCGGCAGCCTTTCGGCGAGTGGCACCGTCGGCATCACGCCGGCGCAAGGTTTTCCGGCCGACCTGTCGATAAAACTCACCGACGCCCGCTACACCGACGGCAGGGTGGTGACCGCCAATCTCGGCGGCGACCTGACCATTAAAGGCCCGCTCGTGTCGGCGCCGGTGATCGCCGGCACCATCAATCTGGCGAGGACGGTCATCACCGTGCCGGACAAGCTGCCCGGCTCGCTCTCGGAGTTGGATGTGAAGCATAAGAACCCGCCGCGCGCGGTGCGCGCGCAGGACAGAGCGCTGAACCCGCCGACATCCAGCAGCGGCGGCAGCAGCGGCAGCGGCCTTGTCCTCGACGTGACGGTCAACGCACCGAATCAGATCTTCATCCAGGGCAGGGGCGTCGACGCCGAGCTAGGCGGCTCGCTGAAGCTGACCGGCCCGGCATCCTCGCCGCAGGCCGTCGGAACCTTCACCTTGCAACGCGGCCGGCTGACGATCCTTGCCAAGCGGCTGACCTTCACCGAGGGCACAGTCGGGTTCCAGGGTTCGCTTGTGCCTTACCTCAACCTGACCGCGACCACGACGACCAGCAGCGCCACCGTCACCATCGTCGTTTCGGGCGAAGCGACCAACCCGAAGTTCAACTTCTCCTCCGCACCGGCGCTGCCTGAGGACGAGGTGCTGGCGCAACTGATCTTCGGCCGCTCGATGTCCAATCTCTCGCCGCTGCAGATCGCCCAGCTTGCTGACGCGGCCGCGCAATTGGCAGGGGCCGGCGGCACGACCTCGCTGCTGGACAATCTACGCAGCGCGATCGGCATCGACGATCTCGACGTGACGACCGACGAGAAGGGGGGCACCGCGGTTTCGGCCGGCAAGTACCTCAACGACCGTACCTATGTGACAATCCAGAAGGGCGACAAACCGGGCTCCGGCAAGGCGACGATCGATCTCAATGTCGGGAGGGGCGTGAAGCTGCGCGGCGAGGCCAACGACGCGGGCGAAGCCAAGGGCGGCGTCTTTTACGAACGCGAATATTGACGGTGTTGCCCGCCCCGGCGGGCTGAAGAGGACTTTTGGCGCGCGCACGAGGCCCTGTCCGCCGGCAATGTCTTGATTTGATTGCCCTGTTAATTTTTGGAAATGTGCTGTGGACTAACAAATTTGCGTCAAGGCTGTCGCTATCACGCCAACCGGCCCCATTCCAAAGTTGCACATTCCCCACCATGTTCCAATTCCAAACCGGCTTTTGACATCACGGTCTGGATGCGGAATGTTAAAAGGCAGAAAGCCAAACAATGGGAGTCAGTCATGGCAATCTACAAAAGTAACGGTGATCGCGTTCCGGACCACATCCTGGCGATGGCCGAAGCGGCCAAGTCGGGCACGGTGGACCGCCGTGAATTCCTGGCTTTGGCCAGCGTTTTCGGTGCATCGACGGCAATGGCTTACGGCATGCTCGGTCTCGCCGCGCCGACGCCGGCCAAGGCCGAGGACGTGCAGGGCAAGAAGGGCGGCGTGCTGAAGGTCGCCATGTCGATCAAGGATCCCAAGGATCCACGCACCGCCGACTGGTCGGAGATTGCCAACGCCGAGCGCCAGGCGCTCGAGCCGCTGGTGAAGTACACGAAGGAGTACACCTTCGCGCCTTACCTGCTGGCAAGCTGGGACATCAACGACGACGCCACCGAATACACGCTGCATGTGCGGCCAGGCGTCGAATGGAATAACGGTGACAAGTTCACCGCCGACGACGTGATCTACAATTTCACCCGCTGGGCCGACAAGGCAGCGGAAGGCAACTCGATGCCTGGCCGCCTCGGCAGCCTGGTCGACGACGGCACCAAGAAGCTGCGCGAAGGCTCCGTCGTCAAGGTCGACGACATGACGGTCAAGCTCAAGCTGAGCAAGCCCGACATCGCGATCATCCCGAACATGTGCGATTACCCGGCACTGGTCGTGCACAAGACCTTCGATGAGAAGGGCGCCAACTTCAAGAATTGCCCGATCGGCACCGGCCCGTTCGAGCTTGTCTCCTACGATGTCGGCCAGAAGGTGGTCTACAAGCGCCGCGAGACCGGCAAGTGGTGGCAGGGCGAAGCTTTCCTCGATGGTGTCGAGTTCATCGATTACGGCACCGATCCGGCGGCGACGGTTTCGGCTTTCGAATCCGGCGAAGTCCAGACCAACCACGAAACGACCGCCGACTACATCAAGATCATCGCTGATGTCGGCGCGCCGGTTTCGGAGGTCGTCACGGCCGCCACCGTGGTGTCGCGCTTTAACATCACCCACAAGCCGTATGACAACCAGAAGGTTCGTCAGGCGATGTTGCTTGCGGTCGACAACGCCACGGTGCTGCAGCTCGGCTACGGCAATGCCGGCACCCCGGCTGAAAACCACCATGTCGCGCCGATCCATCCGGAATATGTCAAGCTGCCCGAGGTCAAGCGCGACATCGCCAAGGCCAAGCAGATGCTGACGGAAGCCGGCGTGATCGATTTCGAGCACGAACTGATCAGCAACGACGAAGACTATCACAAGAACACCACGGACGCGATCGCGGCCCAGCTGCGCGAAGCGGGCATCAAGGTGAAGCGCACCGTGCTGCCGAGCTCGACCTTCTGGAACGACTGGACGAAGTATCCGTTCTCGCAAACCAACTGGAACATGCGCCCGCTGGGCATCCAGGTCATCTCCATCGCCTATCGCTCCGGCGAAGCGTGGAACGAGACGGCCTACGCCAATCCCGACTTCGACAAGAAGGTCAACGAGGCGCTCGGCATCGCCGATGCGGAGAAGCGCAAGGTTGTGATGAAGGACATCGAGCAGACCCTGCAGGATTCCGGAATCATCATCCAGCCCTACTGGCGCAAGCTCTACATCAACATCAAGCCCGAGGTGAAGAACCACTCGATGCACCCGACCTATGAGCACGACTTCGGCAAGGTCTGGCTCGAACAGGCGTGATCCTTTTGCGACAAATATGAGGGGCGTCAGCCCCTCTTATTTGCAGCTTCGTCGCCGTTGCGTATTGTGCAACGGCGGCGGAGCCTCACAAGGTATCCGACACAGGGTTGAACCTATCTGACCCCAACCCGGCCGGCAGGGGAGCGCGCATGTTCTCATTCATTGCCAGACGCATCGGCACGATTCTGCTCACGATGCTATGCCTGACGCTGGTCGTCTTCTTTCTCGTCAATCTCGAGCCCAACTTGAAGAAGCTGGCGATCAGCCAGACCGAGATGCACACGTCGGCCGAACAGCTCGAAAGCTGGCTGGTCAATCACGGCTACCGGCAGAACTTCTTTGCGCGCTACGGCCAATGGCTGGGCGTCCTGCCCAAGCAGCCGATCACCGATCCTGCCACCGGCAAGGTGACGCAGCGCTTCTCCTTCTGCAACGACCCAGTCGAGCCGAAATTCTCCGGCGTGCTGCAGGGCGATTTCGGCTGTTCGACCAAGTTCAAGACGACGGTCGCGGCCAAGCTGTTTCCGGCACTCGGCGCCACCGGCATATTGATGTTCTGGGTGCTGGCGGTGATGGTGCCGATCTCGCTGCTCATCGGCATCCTTGCCGGCATGCGCGAAGGCTCGCGAACGGACCGGACCCTGTCGGTGGCCTCCATCGCCTCGACGGCGACGCCCGAATATGTGTCGGGCGTCATCTTCACCGTCATCTTCGCCTCGTGGTTGGGCTGGCTGAACGGCTCGGCGGCATCCGCCAGCCAGGGCATCACCTTCTACAATTTCACCCTGCCGGTGATCACTCTGGCGATCTACGGCACCGGCTATATCGCGCGCATGACACGGGCCTCGATGGTCGAGGTGATGACGCAGCAGTATATCCGCACGGCCCGCCTCAAGGGCCTCTCCTTCGGCAGTGTGGTGATCAAGCACGCGCTACGCAACGCGCTGATCGCGCCTTTCACCGTCATCATGCTGCAGTTCCCGTGGCTGCTCACCGGCGTCGTCATCGTCGAGGTGATGTTCCGCTACCAGGGTTTCGGCTACACGCTGGTCGAGGCCGCCGGCAACAACGACATCGACCTTCTGCTCGGCTGCTCGCTGGTCTCGGTATTCATCGTGCTGATCACCCAACTCATCTCGGATGTCGGCTACGCGTTTCTCAATCCGCGCATCAGAGTTCAATAGGGGGCAGGGCGGATGCAGATCGAATATATCGGTGCCTTCGATGTCGTGCTCGGCGTGCTTTGGCGCTTCTGGCCGGTATGGGTCGCGCTTGTCCTGGTGATGGGCGTTAGCTTTACTTACAAGAAGAAGCTCGGGCTCTACGGCCAGCTCTTTGACAGCGGCGTCGGCATTGCCGGCGTCGGCATCTGCCTGTTCTGGCTGTTCACGGCGATCTTCGCCTCGACCATCTCGCCTTTCGATCCGCTGGCCCAGGTGTCGATCATGAAGGATACGCTGCCCGGCGCGATCGAGCCGACTTCGAAGCTCGTCTACTATTTCGGCGGCGACAAGCTCGCCCGCGACGTGTTCTCGCGCATGGTCTATGGCAGCCAGATCGTGCTGATCATCGCGCCTGCGGCGACCGGTTTTGCGCTGATGGTCGGCATCACGCTCGGCCTGCCGGCCGGTTACTACGGCGGCAAGATCGACACGGTGCTGTCCTTCCTCGCCAATCTGGTGCTGGCCTTCCCGGTGATCCTTTTGTTCTACCTGCTGGTGACGCCAGGCATCATGGACACGCCTATCCCGTACGCCCTGGCGGGGCTGTTCTTCCTGTTCCCGATCATCTTCTTTTGCGTGCTGTTCTGGACCCGCTACAAGAACCGGCCGGACCGGCTCTATATCCTGCTCGGCCTGACGCTCGTCATCGGGGGCTGGATCTATACGGGCCTCGTCTTCGACAAGGATCCGCTGAGGATCGTCCACATCGATCCCAACCAACTCAACATTTTCGTGGCGGTGGTGTTCGCTTCCAGCCCCGGCGTGTTCCGCATCGTGCGCGGGCTGACCATGGATATCAAGACGCGCGACTACGTGGCGGCGGCGCAGACACGCGGTGAATCGCCCTGGTACATCATGCTATGGGAAATCCTGCCCAATGCACGCGGACCGCTGATCGTCGATGCCTGCCTGCGCATCGGCTATACGACGATCCTGCTCGGCACGCTCGGTTATTTCGGCCTGGGGCTGGCGCCCGAGAGTCCCGATTGGGGCACCGCGATCAAGGATGCCAGCCGGCTCTTGCGCTCCTTCATCCACCCGGCGCTGCCGCCGACGATCGCGCTAATGTCGTTCGTGCTGGGCCTGAACCTTTTGGCGGATTCGCTGCGCGAACAGTCGATGAAGGATTGATGGCGGGGCTTCGGGCCCCATCTTCCAGGAAGCAAGGATTGGAGCGACCCATGAACGAGGCAGTTCGAGATCCAGCCAAGACGACCAATGGGCCGATCATCGAGATCGAGAACCTCTCGATCTCCTTCTTTACCCGCAAGGGCGAGATCCCGGCGGTGATGGACTTTTCCTGCACGGTCATGCCCGGCGAGGCGATGGGCATCGTCGGCGAATCCGGCTGCGGCAAGTCGACCGTATCGCTCGGCATCATGCGCGACCTCTCAAACATCGGAAAGATCGTCGGCGGCCGCATCAAGTTCCAGGGCAGGGACATGGGCGAGATGTCCGACGAGGAGCTTCGGGCCATCCGCGGCAACAAGATCGCCATGATCTATCAGGAGCCGATGGCGAGCCTCAATCCGGCGATGAAGGTCGGCCAGCAATTGATGGAAGTGCCGCTGATCCACGACAAGGTCTCGAAGGAAGAGGCCCATAACCGTGCACTGGAGATGGTGCGCGCGGTCAAGCTGCCCGATCCGGAGCGCATGATGCGCTCCTATCCCCACCAGCTTTCGGGCGGCCAGCAGCAGCGCATCGTCATCGCCATGGCGCTGCTGTCGAAACCGGCGCTGCTGCTCCTCGACGAGCCGACGACGGCGCTCGACGTCACCGTCGAGGCCGGCATCGTCGAACTGGTCAAGGGACTGGGCCAGAAGTTCGGCACCTCGATGATCTTCGTGTCGCACAATCTCGGCCTCATTCTCGAGACCTGCGACAAGATCACGGTGATGTATTCCGGCGAGGCCGTCGAGACCGGCAAGATCGAGGACGTGTTCGACCGGATGCGCCACCCCTATACGCAAGGGCTGTTCCGCTCGATTCCGCTGCCCGGCGCCGACAAGAATTCGCGGCCGCTGATCTCCATTCCCGGCCAATTGCCGCTGCCGCATGAGCGGCCGAAGGGATGCAATTTCGGACCCCGCTGTCACCATTTCGTCGAGGGCGTCTGCAATGCCGCCGAAATTCCGATGGTTGCCGTCGAGGGGCATGAGGGCCATTTTTCGCGCTGCGTGCGCTTCAACGAGATCGACTGGGAAGCGCTGCCGCCCGGCGCCAAGAAGGTCAACGAAAAGGTCGAGCCCGGCGCGCCGGTGCTCAAGATCGACAATCTCAAGAAGTACTACAAGGTCGGCGGCAGCGAGGTGTTCGGCTCGAGCGAAGGCCGCGTCGTCAAGGCCAACGAGACGATTTCGTTCACCGCGCGCGAGTCCGAAACGGTCGCGATCGTCGGCGAGTCCGGCTGCGGGAAATCGACGCTCGCCAAGGTGCTTTTGGGGCTTGAGACCGCAAGCTCGGGCACCGTGACGCTGGGCAACAAGGAGATCCAGTCGACCGGCATCGAGAGCCGCAATGTCGAGACGGTGTCGTCGATCCAGATGGTGTTCCAGAACCCGTTCGATACGCTGAACCCGAGCCACACGGTCGGCTCGCAGATCATCCGCACGCTGGAGAAGTTCAATGTCGGCAAGACGGTCGCCGAGCGGCGCAAGCGCATGCTGGAGCTGCTCGACCTGGTGAAGCTGCCGCGGGCCTTCGAGACCCGCAAGCCGCGCCAGCTCTCAGGCGGCCAGAAGCAGCGCATCGGCGTGGCCCGCGCCTTCGCTGGCGACGCCAAGGTGGTGGTGGCCGACGAGCCGGTCTCGGCGCTCGACGTCTCGGTGCAGGCGGCGGTGACCGAGCTCTTGATGGACATCCAGCGCAAGAACAAGACGACGATGCTGTTCATCAGCCACGACCTGTCCGTGGTGCGCTACATCGCCGACCGTGTCGTCGTCATGTATCTCGGCTATATCGTCGAGCAGGGCACGACGGACCAGATATTCTCGCCGCCCTACCATCCCTACACCGAGGCGCTGCTCTCGGCGATCCCGATCGCCGACACCAGCGTGGTCAAGAAGCACATCGTGCTCGAAGGCGATATCCCATCGGCGATGAACCCGCCGACCGGCTGCCCCTTCCAGACGCGCTGCGGCTACAAGAAGCTGGTGCCGGACAATCTGTGCGAGACGACGGTGCCGCCGGTGAAGAATCTCGGCAACGGCCATATGAGCCTGTGCTGGCTGTCGGACGATGTCTTGGCGAAGATGGAGCCGGTCATCAAGTTCGACAAGGAGCATGCGGCACATGAAGGCGTGCCGGACGACGCGCCGCACGGCACCGGGCCGGGCTTTGCCGGCACCCCGCCCAAGCGCCCGAGGGGCAAGAGGCCGAAGTCGAACTAAAACTTCGCCGGGTCCCGGCCTCAGTTCCCACATTGCCGCAACTGGGCGGCGTAGTCGCGGGCCATTTGGTCCGTGGCGCGCGCGTAGTTCTGCACGCCGGCATCGCCGCGATTGCCGCGTCCGTAGGCCGACCAGCCGAGATAGTAGGCGAGATAGAGACTGTAGGTGTCGTTGCGGGCGACGCCGAAGCTGTCGACAGTCTTGGAATGATACCAGCCGACGAAGTCGATGGCGTCGGCGAAACGGCTGCGGCGCGCCGCCCAGTTGCCGGTCTCCATCTGATATTGCGACCAGGTGCCGTCCAGCGCCTGCGAATAGCCCGCGGCGGTGGAGACATGTTTCCAGGGAATGAAGCCGAGCAGCTTGGTGCGCGGTGGCCGGGCGTTGCTTTTGAAGCCGGATTCCTTGCGCACCGTCGCCATCAGCACCGGAACGGGAATGCCGTATTTTTGTTCGGTGCGCTCGGCGGCGGACTGCCAGTTGTCGAACCAACCGTCATTCTGGTCGAAGACGGCGCAGACATTGTTGATGTGGCTGGGCGCCGTCGCGCAGGCTGAAAGCGCCAGCAGCACAGAGACAACGACAATTTTACTAAAACTCGAGCTAGGCATCGGAAGACGAATAGGGCGAAATCATAAAAGGAATCTTTCGAGCTTCCTTAACGCCGACCGAGGCTCCTCGATCTGGGCCTATCGATATTTCGACTTCACTCGTCGTATTTGTCTTCATCAGAATGAAGAAAATGCCGCCTTGGCTAAAATCACGCCGGCAAATGGCGAATTCCTGACAGCTCGCGCCTGACGTCGGCGCTCTGATAGACGCCATGACCGAACCAAGACGAAAACGCGGCGCCGAACGGACCAGCAACCGCGGGCCCGCCCCCATTCCGCAGCTGCCGCCACGGCGTGTGGTCAACCCTTACCCGCCCATGGCGGTGCTTTCGGCCGACCAGATCGAGTCCATTCACCAGGCCTCGATGCATATTCTCGAAAATTTCGGCATCGAGGTGATGAGCCCGCGAGCGCTCGCGCTGTTTGAACGCGCCGGCGCCAAGGTCGATCACAGCTCGATGAATGTGCGCCTCGATCGGGGCATGGTCGACGAAGCGCTAAAGACGACACAGGCCAGCTACACACTTACGCCACGCAACCCGGCTCACGCCGTTTATCTCGGCGGCAACACGATCAACTTCACGCTGGTGGCCGGGCCGCCCAATGTGCACGACATGGAGCGCGGCCGCCGCGCCGGCAATCTCGCCGACTATTGCGATCTCGTCCGGCTGGCGCAGCATTTCAACTGCATCCACATGTTGGGGAACCAGGTCTGCGCGCCGATCGAGCTGCCGGCGAATTCGCGGCACCTCGACACCTACTTCGCCAATCTGACGCTGACCGACAAATGCTTCCATGTCTCGGCGATCGGCCGGGGCAGGGCCCTCGACGGCATCGAGATGATGGCGATCGCGCGTGGCTTGACTCTCGACCAGGTCGGCCAGGACCCCGGCGTCACCACCATCATTTCCGTCAACTCGCCGCGCCGCTTCGACGAGATGATGGCCGAAGGGCTGATGACCATGGCCGAGTTCGGCCAGTCGGTGGCGGTGACGCCGTTCACGCTGATGGGCGCGATGAGCCCGGTGACGCTTGCCGGCGCGCTGGCGCAGCAAAATGCCGAGGCACTGTTCGGCATCGTGCTGACCCAGTTGGTGCGGCCTGGCGCGCCGGTGATGTATGGCGCCTTCACTTCCAATGTCGACATGAAGTCCGGCGCGCCGGCCTTCGGCACGCCGGAGAACACCAAGGCCAACATCGCCTCCGGGCAATTGGCGCGGCGCTACAATCTGCCGTACCGCACGACGCCGGGCTCGGCGTCCAATGCCGCCGATGCGCAAGGCGCCTACGAGACGCTGATGGCGCTGTGGGGCGCCGTGCTTGGCCACGGCAACCTCGTCTATCATGCCGCCGGCTGGCAGGAGGGCGGACTGACGGCCTCATTCGAAAAACTCATCATCGATGTCGAGATGATGCAGCACATGATGGAATTCCTGCGGCCGATCGTGGTCGACGAAGGCGAATTGGCGGTCGACGCATTGGGCGCCGTGCCGACCGGCGGCCACTTCTTCGGCGAGCAGCATACGCTTGAACGCTATGCCACCGCCTTCTATCAGCCGATGCTCTCCAACTGGCAGAACTACGAGGCCTGGCAGGAGGCCGGCGCGCTCGATGCCACGGCGCGCGCGACCCGGCTCTGGAAGAAGGCGCTGGGAGAGTACGTTCAGCCGACAATGGACCCAGCCGTGCGCGAGGCACTTGAAGCCTATATGGCGCGCCGCAAGGAAGCGATCGGGCAGGGCGAGCCGTGACGGTTTTGGAACGCTGGCGCCGCCCCTCATCCGCCTTCCGGCACCTTCTTCCGTGAAGGACGGGGAGAAGGGAAGCGCTACAGCGCTGGCGACCCCTCTCCCCGTTTTTCACGGGGAGAGGGCAAGGGTGAGGGGCAGCGCCGACGTTTGAGGAGAGACATGCCTCTCATCCTGAATCCACTCAGTCATCCAACTCACTGAGATAACGAGAAGAACCCATGAAGTCGCATGCAAAGGTCGTGGTCATCGGCGGCGGTGTTGTCGGATGTTCCGTGCTGTTCCATCTTGCCCGCCACGGCTGGACGGACGTGGTGCTTCTGGAGCGCGATGAGCTGACCTCGGGCTCGACCTGGCACGCGGCCGGCGGCATGCACACCATCAACGGCGATCCCAACGTCGCCAAGCTGCAGAAATACACGATCTCGCTCTACAAGGAGATCGAGGAGCTTTCCGACCAGGCGACGGGGGTGCATCTGACCGGCGGCGTGCTCTTGGCAGCAACCGAGGCGCGGCTCGACTGGCTGCGCGGCGTCGTCTCCAAGGGCCGCTATCTCGGCATCGACCTCGAGGTGATCTCGGCGAAGGAAGCGGCCGAGTTGATGCCGCTCATTGATCCGAAGCAATTCGTCGGCGCCGTGCGCAACAAGGAGGACGGCCATCTCGATCCCTCCGGCGTCACCCACGCTTACGCCAAGGCGGCGCGGAAGCTGGGCGCGGAAGTGGAGCGCTTCACCAAGGTCGAGGACATCGTGCGCCGGCCCGACGGGCTTTGGCGCGTCATCACCAACAAGGGCGATGTGATCACCGAGCATTTCGTCAACGCCGGCGGTCTTTGGGCGCGCGAGGTCGGCCGCATGGTCGGGCTCGAACTGCCGGTGCTCGCCATGGAGCACATGTACCTGATCACCGAGGACATGCCGGAGGTCGCCGACTGGAACAAAAAAACCGGCACGGAAATCATCCATGCGGTCGACTTCGACGGCGAGCTCTATCTGCGCCAGGAGCGCGGCGGCATGCTGATGGGCACCTACGAGAAAGCCAACAAGGTCTGGTCCGAATTCTCCACACCCTGGAATTTCGGCCATGAGCTCTTGGAGCCGGATATCGACCGTATCGCGCCTTCGCTCGAAGTCGGCTTCCGTCACTTCCCGGCCTTCCAGAAAACCGGCATCAAGCAGATCATCAATGGACCTTTCACCTTTGCGCCGGATGGCAATCCGCTGGTCGGTCCGGTGCGCGGCCTGCCGGGCTTCTGGGTCGCCTGCGGCGTCATGGCGGGTTTTTCCCAAGGCGGCGGTGTTGGCCTGGCGCTCGCAAACTGGATGATCGAGGGTGATCCCGGCGCCGATATCTGGGCGATGGACGTGGCGCGCTACGGCGACTGGGCGACGATGGCCTATACCAATGCCAAGGTGCGCGAGAATTACTCGCGCCGCTTCTCGATCCGCTTCCCGAACGAGGAACTGCCGGCCGGGCGTCCGCTGAAGACAACGCCCCTTTACGACACATTGTCGGCCAAGGGCGCGCAATGGGGCGTCGCCTTTGGGCTGGAAGTGCCGCTCTGGTATGCGCCCGAAGGGGTCAAGGACGAGTTCTCCTGGCGGCGGTCGACCGATTTCGACCATGTCGGCAGCGAAGTGGCCGCCGTTCGCAACGGCGTCGGCCTCTCGGAGATCTCGAGCTTCGCCAAGTACAAGGTGACGGGCGAGGGGGCGGCAGCCTGGCTCGACCGTCTGCTTGCCTGCAGGTTGCCGAAACCCGGCCGCATGACGCTGGCGCCGATGCTGAAGGAAGACGGCAAGCTGATCGGCGATTTCACGCTCGCCAACATCGACGACAGCGACTGGTTCATCGCCGGCTCCGGCGTCGCCGAGCAGTACCATATGCGCTGGTTCGAAGCGCATCTTCCGAAGGACGGCTCGGTGGAGATAAAATTGCTGGGGCAGAAGCTCACCGGCCTAGCCATCGCCGGGCCGAAGGCGAGGGCGGTGCTGGCCAAAGTCACCCGCGCCGACGTCTCCAGCGCGGCGTTCCCATTCATGGCCGTCGCCAGGATGGATATCGGCATGGCGCCCTGTCTTGTCGGCCGCGTCAGCTACACCGGCGATCTCGGCTATGAGATCTGGGTGGCGCCGGAATATCAGCGCGCCGCCTACCAGGCGCTGGTCAAAGCGGGCGAGGAATTCGGCATCGGCCTGTTCGGCTCACGCGCGCTCAATGCGCTCAGGCTCGAAAAGAATTACGGCTCATGGGCGCGCGAATACCGGCCGATCTACGGACCGGTCGAGGCCGGGCTCAACCGTTTCGTCGCCTATGGCAAGGAGGCTGACTTCATCGGCAAGGAAGCAGCACTTGCCGAGCGCAAGCAGGGCGGCAAGCTCCGGCTGCGCGCCTTCATCGTCGAGACCACTGATGCCGATGTCATCGGTGACGAGGCGATCTGGCATGACGGCGTCGTGCGCGGCTGGGTCACGTCCGGCGGCTATGCGCACAATGCAAAAAAGTCCATCGCCATGGGCTACGTGCCGAAGGAGATCGCCGACGGGCCCGACGGCTTCGAGATCGAGATCCTCGGCAAGCGCCACGCCGCGCGCATTCAGGCAACGCCGCTGTTCGATGCCAATTTCGAGCGGATGCGCGCCTGAAAAACAGGCGCGCGTCCGCACAGGGCATCAGGCGCTGCGGCGGTTGTCGAGCGCGAAAGCGCCGGGACCGGCAAAGACCAGATAGAGGAAAATGAAGCAGAACGAGATCGCAGCGTCGCCGCCATTGTTAACGGGGAAGAAGTCGCGCGGGAAATGCGCCATGAAATAGGCGATGGCCATTTCGCCGCAGAGCAGGAACGCCACGGGTCGGGTCAACAGCCCCAGCGCCAGCAGGATGCCGCCGGCGAATTCAAGGATTGCGGACGTCAGCGCGAGCCCCGTCAGCGCCCCGGCATGGGCGCCGGCGGGGAAATTGAACAGCTTCTGGGTGCCGTGCTCGGTGAACTGCAACGCCGTCATGATGCGAAGCACGCCCAGCGCCTGCGGCTGATAGCGGGAGAGACCTTCAAAAAGCTTCATCTAAACTCCATCTTGCCCTTCCGGACCCGCCATAAATTATCGCCCGGAAGCGGACCATTCACTTCCCATGCCCTGCCATCAACAATCGGTGAGTGGGCATGAGTTCACCTCTTCCGGCTTATTCTCGCCGTGGTTGCAATTGGCTCTCATAAGTTGTATTGATGCGCGGATACACCAAATCATCCGGGAATCCATCGCCATGAAAAAATTCGCCATCAGCCTCTTCGCATTCCTTGCAGGCACGAGCTTCGCCATAGCTGCCGATGCTGGTTGTGATGCCTTCAAATGGCCGGTGACACGCGAGCAGGCCCTGTTTCCGTCAGCGTCCGCCGCCCAGTCCGGCGCGGCCCTGACAGTCGGGCAAGCGGCGGATTTCTCACTTGCAGCGGTCGACACGATCGGGTTTGAAGTTCCGCCTGGACGTGCACCGGCAGCCGGCACGTTCGGCGCGATGGCAAGCGTGACCGTACCGGCTGAAGGTGAGCTCCAGTTCAGCCTGTCCGATGAGGTCTGGATCGATGTCGTCCAAGACGGCCGCGCCGTGAAGTCGGCGGGCTTCAGCCGCGCGAAGACCTGCCCAGGCATTCGCAAGAGCGTGCGCTTCAAGCTGTCGGCCGGTCCGGCCACCGTGCAGCTCAGCGGCGCCAAGAAGGCCGATCTCAAAGTGGCGGTGCTGACGCCGGAGTGACGCCCAAGAGGGCGACGCCGGCGCCGGGCCAGCGCTCCCCTCTGCCCGGCCCGACCTCCGCAGCAGCTGCGCCGCGGCTGCGGAGGATGGACCGGATATCTGCCCCACAAGGGGGCGGCAGTTTCTACCGCCCAGGCGCCAGCAGCGCGAAATGCGCGCCCTGCGGGTCCTGGCATTGGATGATCCACTGCGCGCTCGGCACCTCCATCGGCCCCATCAATACCTTGCCGCCATTGTCGGTGACACGCTTGGCGGCGGCGTCGATCGCGTCGACGTTGAAATAGAACTGCCAGACCGGGACCGGGATCTGCGGCGGCTTGTTCATCATGCCGCCGCCGGATTCGGGCCCGGCGCCGAAGGTCTGGTAGAGGCCCATCTCGCCCATGTCGAACTGACCGGCGCTCTCCCAGCCGAACTGGCTGGAATAGAAGTCGAAAGCGGCTTTCCAGTCCGAGGTGTAGAGCTCGTGCCAGCCAACATGGCCGGGCGTGGTAGCGGGTACCGGCGGCTGCTCGGGCTGGTTGGGCTGCAGGAACATGAAGGTCGCGCCCTGCGGGTCGGCGACGACGGCGAAGCGACCGACGCCGGGAATATCATCCGGCGCGCGATGAACGGCACCGCCAGCGTCCTTGAGCGCCTTCGTCGAGGCATCGACGTCCTTGGTGTAGATGTAACCGAGCCAGGCCGGCGGCATGCCCATCTTGGCGGCATCCTCCGGCATCGTCATCAATCCGCCGACGCCGCGCAGGCTGGAATTCACCACGATATAGCGCGGCATGCCCGACGCCTTGTCGAAGGGCTCGGCCCGCCAGCCGACGACAGCAGTATAGAAAGCCTCGGCGGCGTCGAGGTCGGTGGTCATCAGTTCGTACCAGAAGAAGGGTTTTGCGGCATTCGGCATGGTCGGTCTCCTCACCGGTTCAGGCAGCGATCGCGGTTCCGATCCATCGTAGGACGATCTCGGCGACAGAAATCCGACATCTGGACCAGAAATCGAGAACGGCAAGGCGCTCATGCATGTCACTCAAAAATGCGCAGCGGTTTTGGGCGGCCGACACGCATCAAAATCGGAGCTTGAAGCGCGTCGGCCTATCCGTTCTGCGCGAAGCGCCATAGGAACCGTGATCTTGCATGGCCCGGGGTTTTAGCCTTTGCTGCGGGCAACGAGGGGCTGTCTTCCATGCGTGAATGTCGCTTACGCCCGAGAGTGGCTTTGTGCCATCGCGAGGAGCTCGACCCTGGTCCGAGCGGGGACTGGACCCAGCTTAACGACGACGATTTCCGCGCGCTCGCCTCGCGCCTGTCAGACCAGGCCGACGAGGGGCCGCTCTGGGTGTTCGCTTATGGCTCGCTGATCTGGAAGCCGGCGTTGGAATCCATCGAGCAACGCCGCGCCTCCGCCTATGGCTGGCATCGCTCCTTCTGCCTCGACATGGTGCGCTGGCGAGGCAGCGCCGCGCAGCCGGGGTTGATGATGCTCGAGCGCGGCGGCCGTTGTGACGGCGTCATCTATCGTCTGCCGGACGGCGAGAAGCCCGCCCAGATCGAGAGATTGCTGCGGCGAGAAATCGACGATCATGAAAGCGTCAGCTCGGTCCGGTGGGTTCCGGTACGCACGGCGCAAGGATCGCTGCGAAGCGCTGGGCTTCTGGATCGGGGTGACGGGTAGGGGCACGTCGCTCAGGCAGCCGCTCGAAAGGGTGGCGAAGACACTGGCACACGCATGCGGCCATGTAGGTTCCGGCGCCGAATATCTTTACTACACCGTCAGCCACCTGGAAACATTCGGCATCCATGACCGCAATCTGTGGCGCCTGCAGGAACTCGTGGCAGACGAGATCAGGTCGATCCATCCCTCCAGGATTGAAAGCGCTGAACCGACAGACATCGGCGTGGCGATAATATGAGTACGACTATCATGTTTTGTCCAAGCAATACAGCAGCTTGGCCGAAAATTGACCAATTGATAAAAAAATAAAACGTGCTAGCCTTCCTCAAAACAAACAAGGGGAACTGGAATGGCGACTGGTCATTTCATCGAAGGCATAGCCGGCGGCCGGCTGTCTGCGGAGCAATACGCCGATAATTTTTCCGACCTGCACCCGCCGCTCGATCACCACGAGGCGCTGGTTGAGGCCGATCGCTGCTATTTCTGCTACGATGCGCCGTGCATGAATGCATGCCCGACCTCGATCGATATCCCGTTGTTCATCCGGCAGATCGCGACCGGCAATCCGCTGGGCTCGGCCAAGACCATTTTCGACCAGAACATTCTTGGCGGCATGTGCGCCCGAGTCTGCCCGACGGAGACGCTGTGCGAAGAGGTCTGCGTGCGCGAGGTCGCGGAGGGCAAGCCGGTGCAGATCGGCCGGCTGCAGCGCTATGCGACCGATGTCGCGATGGATGAGGGCAAGCAGTTCTACAAGCGCGCCGAACCGACCGGAAAAACGGTCGCCGTGGTCGGCGCCGGGCCAGCGGGCCTGGCGGCGGCGCATCGCTTGGCCCGCCACGGCCACGATGTGACGATCCTCGAAGCGCGGCCGAAGGCTGGCGGCCTCAATGAATACGGCATCGCGGCTTACAAGAGCGTCGACGATTTCGCTCAGGCCGAGGTCGACTACGTCACCGCGATCGGCGGCATCGACATCCAGAACGGCAAAGCGCTCGGACGGGACTTCCAGCTTTCCGACCTGATCCGCAACTACGATGCGGTGTTCCTTGGCCTCGGGCTCGGCGGCGTCAATGCGCTGCGCGCCGAAGGCGAGGATACGGATGGCGTCGCCAACGCAGTCGAGTTCATCGCCGAACTCAGGCAGGCAAGCGACCTTTCCAGCCTGCCGGTCGGCCGCCGCGTCGTCGTCATCGGCGGCGGCATGACGGCGATCGACGCCGCGGTGCAGTCGAAGCTGCTCGGCGCCGAGGAGGTGACGATCTGCTACCGGCGCGGCCAGGAGCATATGAATGCCTCCGGCTTCGAGCAGGATCTGGCCGCCGCGAACGGCGTCACGATCCGCCACTGGCTGCAGCCGAAGCGCGTCATCGCCGAGAACGGCAAAGTGTCGGCGATCGAGCTCGAATACACAGCCATGAATGGCGACAAGCTCGCCGGTACCGGCGAAATGCTGAGGCTCAACGCCGACCAGGTGTTCAAGGCGATTGGCCAGAGCTTTGTGCCGGCTCATCTCAACGGCAGCGTTGCCTCCATCGAGCTCGATGGCGGCCGCATCAGGGTCGATGCCGAGGGCCGCACCTCGCTGGCGAAAGTCTGGGCGGGCGGCGACTGCATCTTCGGCGGCGACGACCTGACGGTCTCGGCCGTGGCGCAAGGCCGCGACGCCGCCGAATCCATCCACCGGGCACTGACCTCTAACGGGAGGGCATGAGCATGGCAGACATCCGCAACACCTTCGTCGGCATCAAGTCGCCAAATCCGTTCTGGCTGGCTTCGGCGCCGCCGACCGACAAGGCCTATAATGTCGAACGCGCCTTCAAAGCCGGCTGGGGCGGCGTGGTCTGGAAGACGCTTGGCGAAGAGGGCCCGCCGGTCGTCAACGTCAACGGCCCGCGCTACGGCGCGATCTGGGGCGCCGACCGCCGGCTGCTCGGCCTGAACAATATCGAGCTGATCACCGACCGCGACCTGCAGACCAATCTGCGCGAGATGAAGCAGGTGAAGATGAACTGGCCGGATCGGGCGCTGGTCGCCTCGATCATGGTGCCTTGCGAGGAGGAAAGCTGGAAGGCGATCCTGCCGCTGGTCGAGGAGACCGGCGCCGACGGCATCGAGCTCAATTTCGGCTGCCCGCACGGCATGAGCGAACGCGGCATGGGCTCGGCGGTGGGCCAGGTGCCGGAATATATCGAGATGGTGGTGCGCTGGTGCAAGCAGTATACGCGCATGCCGGTCATCACCAAGCTGACGCCGAACATCACCGACATCCGCAAGCCGGCGCGCGCCGCCAAAGCCGGCGGCACGGACGCGGTGTCGCTGATCAACACCATCAACTCGATCACCGGGGTTGACCTCGACAGTTTCGCGCCGCAGCCGACCATCGATGGCAAGGGCTCGCATGGCGGCTATTGCGGCCCGGCGGTGAAGCCGATCGCGATGAACATGGTGGCCGAGATCGCGCGCGATCCGGAAACGCACGGCCTGCCAATCTCGGGCATCGGCGGCATCACAACCTGGCGGGATGCTGCCGAATTCATGGCACTCGGCGCCGGCAACGTGCAGGTCTGCACCGCGGCAATGACATACGGCTTCAAAATCGTGCAGGAGATGATCGCGGGGCTGGAGAACTGGATGGACGAGAAGGGCCACGCCTCGCTGTCCGACATCATCGGCCGCGCCACACCCAATGTCACGGACTGGCAATATCTCAACCTCAACTATGTCGCCAAGGCGCATATCGACCAGGACGCGTGCATCAAATGCGGGCGCTGCCACATCGCCTGCGAGGACACCTCGCACCAGGCGATCACCAGCATGGTCGACGGCGTCAGGCATTTCGAGGTGATCGAGGCCGAATGCGTCGGGTGCAATCTTTGCGTCAATGTCTGCCCGGTCGAGGGCTGCATCACCATGGAACCGCTGGCCGCCGGCGTGCTGGATCAGCGCACGGGCATACCGGTGTCGCCGGTCTACGCCAACTGGACGACGCATCCGAACAATCCGATGGCCAAGGTGGCCGCGGAGTAGGAACACTTTTGAAGGAAATGCGACGCCTTCGGGTGCCGTTTTTCGTTACCTATATTGCAGATAAGAATTATCCATGATAGGTACTATCCATGAATTGGAGCCAAAGATCGTGAAGCTGGGAGAGGGCGTCGAAGCGGCGATCCACTGCGCCGCCATGCTTGCCGGCGTCGACGGCAACAGCACCATGTCGGGCGCGGCCATGGCCGAGGCGTTCGGCCTGTCGCCGAGCTATCTCTTGAAGCATCTCAATCAGCTGACAACGGCGCGCATCCTGGAATCCGTGCCGGGGCCGGCAGGCGGCTACAGGCTGGCGCGGCCGGCCGAGCGGATCACGCTGCTCGACATCGTGCTTGCGGTCGAGGGCAGGGAGCCTGCCTTCCGCTGCGGCGAGATCCGCCAGCGCGGCCCGGTCAAGCTCGACGCGTCGGCCTATGTCAAACCGTGCGGCATCAATGCCGCGATGCTGAGGGCCGAGCGCGCTTATCGCGCCGCGCTTGCCGATGCAAAGCTCTCCGACATCGTCGCCGATTTCATGAACCACGCCGATCCCCGCACCGTCGCCGCAAGCTGCGCCTTCGTCGAACGCCATCAGCGGGCGCAGAAAGTTCAACAACCAAGCAAAGCGTGAAAGGTAAGAGAATGAAACAGAGGCTGCAGTTCTTCGCCAAGGCGCCTGAAATCATGAAGGCGGTGATGGCGCTCAACAAGGCCGTCGAGGAGTGCGGGCTGGAAGAAAGCCTGATGCACCTGGTCAAGCTCAGGGCTTCGCAGATCAATGGCTGTTCCTATTGTGTCGAGATGCATAGCCGCGAGGCAAGGCGAGATGGCGAAACGGAGCAGCGGCTTTATTTGGTCGCCGCCTGGAAGGAGTCGCCGCTGTTTTCCGAGCGCGAGCGCGCCGCGCTCGCCTGGACCGAGAAGGTGACAAACATCTCCGACAACGGCGTTCCGGACGATCTCTACGCCAGGACGCTGGAGCAGTTCTCCGAGGAAGAGCTGGTCAAGCTGACAGTGGTGATCGGCATGATCAACACCTGGAACCGGCTCTGCGTGTCGTTCCACGCCATCCATCCGATGCCGGCCGCCAAGGCTGCCTGATCATCCAAAGCCGCGCGGATCCGAAGACGGTTCCGCGCGGCTTTCATTTGCGAGATCAATGACATGTTTGAGAATCTTCAGAACGAGACTCTGTTTGCCGCGCGCCTGCTGCTCGGCGGCGCCTTCGTCATTGCCGGCCTGCGCAACGCCCAGCACAAGACCTGCTCATCCCGATGATGGCGGCACGCGGCGTGCCGTAGGCAGGGCCGGCATTGTGGCTGGAAATGTCCTGCAGGTCGCGCCGGACGGCTGGTGATCGGCGTCTTGTTCACCGCGCTGGCGGCGGCAAGCCTGATCCTGTTCCTGATCGTCGCGACGCCGATGTTTCACAATTTCTGGGATCATCAGGGTCCGGATCGCGCCTCACGCATCAACGGCTTCGTCGCCAATGTCGCCCTGGCCGCGGGTTCCTGGCGCGGGTCTATGCCTGACAACTGCACTCGGATTCCGCGCAGTCGATGGCGCCGCGTTAATCGGTTTGTCGCGATTGTCCTGTATTAGCAAAAAACAGGTTCGCCCGTCGGAGCGTTCATGGAGCAGAACTGGACTGCATTCTGGGCACGCGTTTCGGATGCCTTCCACCAGGCGCTGGCTCCGTTCCGTGCAGTCGCGGGAGCCTTCGGCCAGCATCCGAGCGACATTCAGATATGGTGCTTTCTGTGCGGCGTCTTCTTCCTCGCGGTCGTCGCCATACAGACCTATGGCGACATCATGCTCAGGCGACGCGGCGCCTTTGCCACCGGCAAGGTGATCGGCATCGACAAGTCGAGCGACGGGCCGGACACGCCGATCATCGAATTCGCCGACCGACTGGGCAAGACCTGGCGTTTCGGATCGCATCTGCCGGTCAACGGAACGACCGGGAACGTCGGCGCAGTGGTCGAAGTGATTAATGACCCTCTCCACCCGAAGCGGGCGCGGGAAGTGGGCCGGCTGCTGATGAAGGCCGTCCACCTGGCTGTCTGGTATGCGGTCGTCGCCGGGCTGATGGTGCTGGCCTTCCTGCCCGGCCTCTTTTTCCAATTGATCCATTCAGGCGGCGAAGCGCAGGCCGCCGTCGCAGGTCAGCACCTGGCCGGTCATGAAACCGTTGGACACCAGGAAGGCGATCGCGTCGGCGACGTCCTCGGCGCGACCGATACGGCCGACCGGCGTCTTTCCGGCGTACTCGGCAAAGACCGCCTGCCGCTCTTCGCCCGATAGAAAATCCCACCAGGGCGTATCGATGACGCCGGGGGCCACGACGTTGACGCGCAGCGGCTTCAGTTCAACGGCCAGGATCGGGACTACGGTCAAAAGCATGCCGTTGATGGCGCCGATGCCGGCAATGCCGGGTGCTGCGATCTGCGCCGAGACGGCCGAAATGAAAGTGACCGATCCGGCTTTGTTCAAGGTCGGCAGGGCCGCTTGCAAGCAGCCTAGCTGCGGCTTGATCTTCTCGTCGACGCCGCCGCCGATGTCGGCAAGGTCGAGGGTCGCGAACGGCCCAAGGCCCTTGCCGCCGCTTGCGGCGAGAACGAGATGATCGAATGGGCCGAGACCATCGAAGAAGTGCCGGACCGCGTCCGGCTTGGTCGCGTCGAAAGCGGCCTTGCCGACGGTGCCGCCGAGGCTCTTCCAGGCGTTGTTCAGCTTGTCCTCGCTGCGGCCGGTGATCGTCACCTTCATCGTGGGGCTGAGCAGCCGTTTGGCTGTGGCAAGGCCAATGCCAGACGAGCCGCCGATGATGACGCAATGTTCGATGCTCATGAATGCTGTTCCTTGGATGTCGCGGAAGATTGTCCGGTCAGTTCGAGGCTGAGCGCCCGCAACCGGCTGCGGGCTTTTTCGTCATAGGCCTGGGCATCGGCGCGCGCTTCCCGCTGGCCATCGAAATAGAGGCCGCTGCGCCCTTCGAGCGCCGGAGATATTGCCAAGTTGAGGATCGCGTCGGCGCCGGTCTCGACCGAGCTCCACGGTGTGATGCCGGCCTGCCGGACCATGGTGGTATCCATGTAGCTTGCCGGATGGAGTGCATTGACGGTGACGCCGCTGCCTTCGAGCTGCTCGGCCAGATCGATGGTGAACAAGATCTGCGCCAGCTTGCTCTGGCAATAGGCGCGCACGCCGCTATAGCCGCGGGCCAGATTGATATCGTCGAAATCGATCGCCTGCTGGCCGGCGGAGGCGACATTGACGATGCGCGCCGGCGCGCTTGCCTTCAGCAAGGGCAAAAGCTCCGACGACAGCAGGAAGCCTGCGAGATAGTTTACGGCGAAGCGCATTTCGTAGCCGTCGGCGCTCACTTGCCTTTTTGCGCCTTCGCCGCCCGTGCCGACGCCGGCATTGCTGATCAATATGTCGAGCCGGTCGGTTCCTGCCCGCACGGCGCCGGCAAGGCGGCGCACTTCGGCGAGCGACGAAAGATCCGCAAGCAGAAATTCGGCGTTGCCGCCCTCGGCTTCGATGGCAGCGACTGTCGCCTTGGCGCGAGTTTGGTCGCGGCCATGTACCAGCACGCGGGCGCCGGCAGCGCCGAGCCTTTCAGCGACCACGCGGCCAACCCCGTCGGTCGAGCCGGTGACGAGAACGGTCTTATTCTTAAGTTCCATGTTCAGAGCCTCCTTATGCTGCTCTGAACGCAAGATGGGGCGCGGCGCGCAGGCCAAACAGTTCAATTTTTATCCTGGTATCGATACTGCTATAATAGCTGCATGGATGCCGTGCCCCATTCCCCTGACGACAGCCGCCGCCGCGAGCTCGGCGCTTTCCTGCGCTCGCGCCGGGAGCGGCTCTCGCCTGCCGACATTGGGATTGCGAGCGGCGCCAGGCGGCGTACGCCCGGGCTGAGGCGCGAGGAAGTGGCGATGATCGCCGGCGTCGGCACCACCTGGTACACCTGGCTGGAGCAGGGGCGGGACGTGCGGCCCTCGGTCGAGGTGCTGACCGCGCTCTGCGAGGCGCTGCGCCTGGACGCCGTCGAGAAGCGGCATCTGTTCATCCTTGCCGGCCGCCAGCAGCCGGAGCAGCGCACGGCGACGTCTGAAAAGGTCGACGCCACACTGCTGCACATGCTGGGGAGCCTCGTCCTACAGCCGGCTTATGTGGTTGGCCGGCGTTGGGATGTGCTCGCCTGGAATCCGGCGGCGGTCGCCTTGTTCGGCGACTATGGCCTGCTGGAGGGCGATGCCCGCAACATCGTCCATCTGGTGTTCACAAGCCCGCATCACCGCCGGCTGCTGGTCGACTGGGAAGCGCTTGCCCGCGTGGTGCTCGCTTCGTTTCGCGCGGAGAGCGCCAAATATGTCGGCGATCCGGATTTCGAGCGGCTGATCGCGCTGATGATGCGCTCAAGCCCGGAGTTCCGTGATTGGTGGCCGCGGCGGGACGTGGCGAGAAGGCTGACGGGCGTGAAACATGTCCGCCATCCCACAGCCGGCCCGATGGCTTTCGAGCATATGAGCCTGTCGATCGACGACGGCTCAGACATGCGGCTGATCGTCTACACGCCGTTGCCCGAGCAGAATACGATCGCCAAGCTCAAGAAGCTGCTGGAAGAGAAGCCCCCGAGCGGCGCAGCGCCTGATCTTCGCCCGACCTAAGCTTTCGGCTTCAGCCCATCGAGGAACAGTTGCTCCAGGAACCGGGCAGCATCCTCGAAGCGGCCGTCGCCGCCGCGGTCGGGGCCGAGCACGGCGCGCACCTGGACGTCGAAATCGGCGTAATGCTGCGTCGTCGCCCAGATCGAGAAGATCAGATGCCAGGGGTCGGTGCGGGCGATCTTGCCGGCGCGCATCCAGCCCTTGATGACGGCGGCCTTCTCCTCGACCAGCGTTTTCAGCTCGCCCTCCAGCATCGGCATGATGCGCGGCGCGCCCTGCAGGATCTCGTTGGCGAAGAGCCGGCTTTCGCGTGGAAAATCGCGCGCCATTTCGAGCTTGCGGCGGATGTAGCTTCTGAGCTCGGTCATCGGATCGCCGATATCGTCAAGCTCGCGGAGCGGCGCCAGCCAGGTGTCCAGCAGCCGCTGCATCAATGTCTCGTGAATGTCCTCCTTGCGGCGGAAGTAATAGAGAAGGTTCGGCTTCGACATGCCGGCGGCTTCGGCAATCTGGTCGATGGTCGAGCCGCGAAAACCGTTGGCGGAGAAGACTTCCAGCGCGGCTTCCAGGATGAGCTCGCGCTTTTCCTGCTGGATGCGGGTGCGGCGTGGAGCTGAGCCTTCCATCCTGTCCGTCATCCTTGCCGGCTGCTGCCGTGTGGGCACTCTGGACCAATTCTCTGGACCAGTTTTTCTCCGAGCCGTGGAGCGCGCTTTCGATGCCGCATTTCCGTTAGTAGTCCCTTGACCGCCGACAGGGCGGTGCTAACGTTTGTCCAACCGGTCAAAATTTTGCGTAGCACGAAAACGCAACGAAGACCAAGCCTTGGGAAGACCAAGCGTTAGCGCACAGAAACAGGTTACAAGGGGAAATCTTGGTCATGTCCAACCGGCTGAAAGTCACGCCGAACGATCTCAGCGCATTCTGGATGCCGTTCACGGCAAACCGGCAGTTCAAGCAGGCGCCGCGCATGTTCGTGTCCGCCAAGGACATACACTACACGACGAGCGATGGCCGCAAGGTGCTCGACGGCACTGCAGGCCTGTGGTGCGTCAACGCCGGCCATTGCCGGCCGAAGATCACCGAGGCCATTCAGCAGCAGGCCGCCGAACTCGACTATGCGCCGGCCTTCCAGATGGGCCACCCGATCGTCTTCGAACTGGCGAACCGCCTGGTCGATATCGCGCCGAAGGGCATGGACCATGTGTTCTTCACCAATTCCGGTTCGGAGTCGGTCGAGACCGCGTTGAAGATGGCGATCGCCTATCACCGTGTCCGAGGCGAGGGCTCGCGCACCCGGCTGATCGGCCGCGAGCGCGGCTATCACGGCGTCAATTTCGGCGGCATTTCGGTCGGCGGCATCGTCGCCAACCGCAAGATGTTCGGCACGCTGCTCGGCGGCGTCGACCATCTGCCGCACACCCATCTGCCGGAGAAGAATGCCTTCTCGAAGGGCGTGCCTGAGCACGGCGCCGAATTGGCGAACGAGCTGGAGCGTCTCGTCACCCTGCATGACGCCTCGACCATCGCGGCGGTCATCGTCGAGCCGGTCGCAGGCTCGACCGGCGTCATCCTGCCGCCGAAAGGCTACCTGCAGAAGCTTCGAGAAATCTGCACCAAGCACGGCATATTGTTGATCTTTGATGAAGTGATCACCGGCTTCGGCCGTCTTGGCGCGCCGTTCGCGGCCGATTATTTCGGCGTCACGCCGGATATCATGACGACGGCCAAGGGCGTGTCCAACGGCGTCATCCCGATGGGCGCGGTTTTCGTGAAGAAGGAAATCCACGACGCCTTCATGAACGGCCCGGAGCACATGATCGAGTTCTTCCACGGCTACACCTATTCGGGCAATCCGATCGCCTGCGCCGCGGCTCTCGGCACTTTGGACACCTATAAGGAAGAAGGGCTGCTAACCCGCGGCGAGGAGCTGGCGCCTTACTGGGAGGACGCGCTGCATTCGCTGAAGGGCGAGCCGCATGTCATCGACATCCGCAATATCGGCCTGATCGGCGCGATCGAGCTGGCGCCGATCGCCGGTAGCCCGACCAAGCGGGCCTTCTCGGCCTTCATCAAAGCGTTCGAACGCGGCGCGCTGATCCGCACAACCGGCGACATCATCGCGCTGTCGCCGCCGCTGATCATCACCAAGGGCCAGATCAACGAACTGATCGACCATGTTCGCGATGTTCTGCGCTCGATAGACTAACTGCTCAAACCGCTCGGGCGGCGACGGGAACCGCCGCCCGACCGGAGACCTGAAATGAGAGGACTTTGAATGGCCGCCCCCGGCGAGAATCTGCGAATCAATTCAGACCGTTTGTGGGATTCCATCATGGAGATGGCGAAGATCGGCCCCGGCATCGCCGGGGGCAACAATCGCCAGACGCTGACCGATTCCGACAAGCAAGGCCGCGAACTGTTCAAGTCCTGGTGCGACGAGGCCGGGCTCACGATGGGCGTGGACCAGATGGGCACCATGTTCATGACGCGCGCCGGCACCGATCCGGACGCGCTGCCGATCTATGTCGGCTCCCATCTCGATACCCAGCCCACCGGCGGCAAATATGACGGCGTGCTCGGCGTGCTCTCTGGCCTCGAGGTCGTGCGCTCGCTCAATGATCTCGGCATCAAAACCAAACATCCGATCGTCGTCACCAACTGGACGAACGAGGAGGGAGCCCGTTTCGCGCCGGCCATGCTCGCCTCCGGCGTGTTCGCAGGCGTTCACACGCAGGACTATGCCTATGCCCGCAAGGATCTCGACGGCCTGAGCTTCGGCGACGAGCTGAAGCGGATCGGTTGGGTCGGCGACGAGACGGTCGGCGCGCGTAAGATGCACGCCTATTTCGAGTACCATATCGAGCAGGGGCCCATCCTCGAGGCCGAGAACAAGCAGATCGGCGTGGTGACCCACTGCCAGGGCCTGTGGTGGCTGGAATTCACGCTGACCGGCAGGGAGGCGCATACCGGCTCGACCCCGATGAACATGCGCGTCAATGCGGGGTTGGCCATGGCCCGCATCCTGGAGATGGTGCAGACGGTCGCGATGGAGAACCAGCCTGGCGCTGTCGGCGGTGTAGGCCAGGTGAAGTTCTCGCCCAACTCCCGCAACGTGCTGCCGGGCACGGTGATCTTCACTGTCGATATCCGCTCGCCCGATAAGGCGAAGCTCGACGGCATGCGCGCGCGCATCGAGAAGGAGGCGCCGAATATCTGCGAGCCGCTCGGCGTGAAATGCGCCGTCGAGGCGGTCGGCCATTTCGATCCGGTGACCTTCGATCCGACGCTGGTCGGCCGTGTCCGCACCGCCGCCGAGAAGCTGGGCTACAGCCATATGAACATCATCTCCGGCGCCGGCCACGACGCCTGCTGGGCGGCCAAGGTCGCGCCGGCGACCATGGTCATGTGTCCCTGTGTCGGCGGGCTCAGCCACAACGAGGCCGAGGACATCTCCAAGGAATGGGCGGCGGCAGGCGCCGATGTGCTGTTCCACGCGGTGGTCGAGACGGCAGGAATCGTCGAATGACCGAATAGAAATCACCTCGAAAAAGCCGCTCGCAAAGAAGCGTGAAAAGATCAGGGGAACGGATATGACCAAAGTCATCAAGAACGGCACCATCGTCACGGCCGACCGCACGTGGAAAGCCGACGTGCTGATGCAGCACGGCAAGATCATCGCCATCGGCTCGAACCTGCATGGCGATCACGAGTTCGACGCCACTGGCTGCTATGTCATGCCGGGCGGCATCGATCCGCACACCCATCTCGAAATGCCCTTCATGGGCACCTATTCGGCCGACGATTTCGAATCCGGCACGCGCGCGGCGCTTTCGGGCGGCACGACCATGGTCGTCGATTTCTGCCTGCCGGCGCCGCAGCAGTCGCTGCTGGAGGCGCTGCAGATGTGGGACAACAAGACCTCGAAAGCTGCCTGCGACTATTCCTTCCACATGGCGATCACCTGGTGGGGCAAGCAGGTCTTCGACGAGATGGCGACCGTCGTCGACAGGGGCATCACCTCGTTCAAGCACTTCATGGCCTACAAGGGCGCGCTGATGGTCGACGACGACGAGATGTATTCCTCGTTCCAGCGCTGCGCCGATCTCGGCGCGCTGCCGCTGGTCCATGCCGAAAATGGCGACGTGGTCGCGGCACTCTCGCAGAAGCTGCTTGCCGCCGGCAATAACGGCCCCGAGGGGCATGCCTATTCGCGTCCGCCCGAAGTGGAAGGCGAGGCGACAAACCGC
Organism: Mesorhizobium sp. M1A.F.Ca.IN.022.06.1.1; assembly: GCF_003952605.1. Classification (NCBI taxonomy): domain Bacteria; kingdom Pseudomonadati; phylum Pseudomonadota; class Alphaproteobacteria; order Hyphomicrobiales; family Phyllobacteriaceae; genus Mesorhizobium; species Mesorhizobium sp. M1A.F.Ca.IN.022.06.1.1. The sequence continues at coordinate 5,332,317 of NZ_CP034455.1, forward strand.
GCCATCATGATCGCCGACATGGCGGGCGTGCCGCTCTATGTCGTGCACGTCTCCTGCGAGCAGAGCCATGAAGCCATCCGCCGGGCACGCCAGAAGGGCATGCGCGTCTATGGCGAGCCGCTGATCCAGCACCTGACGCTCGACGAGAGCGAATATTTCAACAAGGACTGGGACCATGCGGCGCGGCGCGTGATGAGCCCGCCTTTCCGCAGCAAGTGGCACCAGGATTCGCTGTGGGCGGGCCTGCAGGCCGGATCGCTGCAGGTGGTGGCGACAGACCACTGCTCCTTCACCACCAAGCAGAAGCGCAACGGCGTCGGCGACTTCACCAAGATCCCGAACGGCACCGGCGGCCTCGAGGATCGTTTGCCCGTGCTTTGGACGACCGGCGTCAACACCGGTCGGCTGACGATGAACGAGTTCGTCGCGGTGACCTCGACCAACATCGCCAAGATCCTCAACATGTATCCGAAGAAGGGCGCGATCGTCGAAGGCGCGGATGCCGACATCGTGGTCTGGGACCCGAAGCGCAAGAAGACGATCACGGCCAAGAACCAGCAGTCGGTGATCGACTACAACGTCTTTGAGGGTTTCGAGGTGACAGGGCTGCCGCGCTTCGTCTTTTCGCGCGGCGAACTGTCGATCGAAGAAGCGGACGTCAAGGCCAAGGTCGGGCACGGGGAGTTCGTGGCGCGCGAACCGAACGCCGCTGTCAACCGCGCGCTTTCGACCTGGAAGGAGATCAGCGCACCGCGCAAGGTGGAGCGCACGGGCATTCCGGCGACCGGAGTTTGAGCGTGCGCGCAACTCACCTTCTGACCGGGGCAGCCGTGCTGCTGGCCGCCGGCCAAGCTTTCGCCGCCGGCATCGATCTCTCCAAGCCCTGGGGCAACAAATCCGGCTGCATCAACAAGAACGGCCAGGAGGTCTATGCCGAGGATATGCTGCTGTTGACCAGCGAGGCGTTCGTCACGGTCGCCAGCGCCTGCACCTTTACCGACAAGAGACCCCAGGCGAATGGCTCCCTTGTGGTGACGGCGCAGTGCGAGGCGGAAGGCGAGGAGGGGCAGACGCCGGCCCAGTTCATCATCAAGCGCAGCGCCAAGAACGCCAAGAGACTGGTGATCGCCGACAAGGACGGCAACGCGATGGGAGAAGTCTCCCGGTGCAAATGACGGCGGTCCCGTCGACCTCAGGCAACCAACGCATCCAGTTCCGGCATCAGGACCACGCTTTCCTGCTCGTTGGGATCGGTGCGGGCGATGACCGCCGAAGAGGGCGCTCCGCTCAGATTGGCGGGCAGATGCGGCACGCCCGCCGGAATGTAGAACAGGTCGCCGGCCTTGACGACTTCGTGATGCTCGAGCCGGTCGCCATACCAGGTGTGGACCTCGCCGGAGAGCACATAGATCGCGGTCTCGTGGTTCTCATGCATATGCGCCTTGGCGCGGGCGCCGGGCGGCATGGTGAGAAGATGCATACAAATGCCGGAGGAGCCGACGGTTTCGGCGGCTATACCGGCGAAATAGCTCAAGCCTTGCTTGCCTTCATAGGTGCTTTCAGGGCGAATAAGATGGCACGTGGGTTTAGGCGACATCGGCAAGGCTCCGGGCGTCGATCAAGTGGGACTGGACGAGTGGAAAGCAAGGCAATCGTAAAATCAACCGGATTCCGGCCGGCGCGGCAGCGGCTGCGAAAGACAGGTTTCTGCCGATGAGCGGACAGTCGCCAGCCGTCGTTTCGGCAAGCAAGCTCGGCCTCACCTTCCAGACCAATGACGGTCCGGTGCAGGCGCTGTCCAATGTCGATCTCACCATCGGCAAGGGTGAGTTCGTCTCCTTCATCGGCCCCTCCGGCTGCGGCAAGACAACCTTGCTGCGCGTCATCGCCGATCTGGAGAAGCCGACCTCGGGAACGATCTCCGTCAATGGGATTTCGCCGGAGCAGGCGCGCGAGAAGCGGGCTTACGGCTATGTCTTCCAGGCGGCGGCGCTGTTTCCTTGGCGCACAATCGAGCGGAATGTGGCGCTGCCGCTGGAAATCATTGGCCTCAGCCAGGCCGAGCAGGCGGAACGCATCAAGCGAACCCTCGAACTCGTCAACCTCTCCGGCTTCGAGAAGAAGTATCCCTGGCAGCTGTCCGGCGGCATGCAGCAGCGCGCCTCGATCGCGCGCGCGCTCGCCTTCGACGCCGATTTGCTTTTGATGGACGAGCCGTTCGGCGCGCTCGACGAGATCGTGCGCGATCATCTGAACGAACAGCTTCTCGAACTCTGGGATTCGACCAACAAGACGATCTGCTTTGTCACTCACTCGATCCCCGAGGCGGTCTATCTGTCGACCCGCATCGTGGTGATGTCGCCGCGGCCGGGCCGCGTCACCGACGTGATCGAATCCACCTTGCCCAGGAAGCGGCCGCTCGACATCCGCGAGACGCCGGAATTCCTGGCGATCGCCGCGCGCGTGCGCGACGGGTTGAGGGCGGGGCACAGCTATGATGATTGAGGGTGCTTGCCAGCGGACGGACACCCGCTGCTTCGACATCCTGGGGCGGAGCAAGCGCGAAGCCGCGCGCGTGGCGGGAGCCGACCGCCGTGATTTCGTTATCCTAGGGTGGAGCGACGCGAAGCGGAGCGCAGACCCTAGGATCCATGCCGTGACGTCGACCGAAGGCCGTAAGCGGCTCAGAATACCCGACGAGCTGAGCGCGGCGCAGGGAGCCGCATTCTGCGCCACGGCGGAGCGTCGAGATAACGGCATGGATCCTAGGGTCTGCGCCGCGTCGCTTCGCTCCTTGCTCCGCCCTATGATGACGAAAACCGCGCAGCGCCGCGTGCTGCCGTTGCGCCGGGGGGAGGCCCGCTAAATGGACTCCTTCCGTTCCAAGATCATCCCGGTCACGTCAATCCTCGCCGGCGTGGTGGTGCTCTGGTATGTCTTCGCCGTCATCCTCAATGCGCCGTTCCAGCGCGATCTCGACGCCAGAGCCAACGAAACCCCCGGCACGGTCGAATTCATCGGCAAGACATTATCGCAGCCGAAGCCGACGCTGCCGGCGCCGCACCAGGTGGCGGTGAACTTCTTCGAGAACACCTTCCTGCGCGGCATCACCTCGAACCGCAGCCTTGTCTACAATGCCTGGGTGACGCTGTCCTCGACGCTGCTCGGCTTTGCTTTCGGTACGGCGCTCGGCATCGTGATCGCCGTCGGCATCGTGCATGTGACGACGCTCGACCGCAGCCTTATGCCGTGGATCATCGCCTCGCAGACCATTCCGATCCTGGCGGTGGCGCCGATGATCATCGTGGTGCTGGCGGCCATCGGCATCACCGGGCTGATCCCCAAGGCGCTGATCTCGACCTATCTGTCGTTCTTCCCGGTTGCGGTCGGCATGGTGAAGGGATTGCGCTCGCCCGAGCTCATGCATCTCGACCTGATGCACACCTATAATGCCAGCGCCTCGCAGACCTTCTGGAAAGTGCGCGTGCCGGCCTCGGTGCCGTTCCTGTTCACGTCGATGAAGGTGGCGGTGGCGGCGAGCCTGGTCGGCGCCATCGTCGGCGAATTGCCGACGGGTGCTGTCGCCGGAATCGGCGCCAAGCTGCTCTCGGGCGCCTATTACAGCCAGACGATCGACATCTGGTCGGCGCTGGTTGCGGGCTCGGTGGTTGCCGCGCTTCTGGTCATGGTGGTCGGCATCGCCGGCCGCCTGGTCGACCGCGCCATGGGTGGGAGGCCGGCATGACCTGGCTGAAACCATCCTGGCAAGCGGTGCTGGCGATCCTTCTTTGCGTCGTCGCCTTCGCGCTCGGAGCGATGTCGACACCGGAAGCGGCGGCGCTCGCCGAGCCTGCCGCGACGGTTGCCTACCCATATATGGGCACCAAAGGCCTCATCCTCGGATTGCTGCTGATCGCGGCGCTGGTTTCGACAGTGAGACTCGCGCCACTTGTCGAGGCGTTTGTCCTGTTCGTCGGCGCTCATGTCGCAGCGTGGCTTCTGGTCAAGGGCATCGGAGGCTTCGAGGGCACGGCACTGGCGCCGTACTTTCTGGTTCTCGCGGCCGCCTGGTTGCTTGCCTGGCGCTGCGTCGCCCTGTTGTCCTCGTTACGGCCTGCAGCCAGCGGGGCCAAAACGGCGCTACGGCTGATCATTCCGGCGATCTTCGGCGCCTGGATCCTGATCATCTGGGAAGCGGTGACGCGCGGCGCCGGCATTCCCTTCATCCTTTTGCCCCCGCCGAGCGCCATCGGTGCGCGCATCGCCAACTCGCTGCCGATCCTGGGATCGGACGTGCGGCAGACGATCTTCAAGGCGGTGCTGATCGGCTACATCGTCGGCAATCTCGCCGGCTTCGTCGTCGCTATTCTCGCCGACCGTGTGCCGTTCCTCAGGCGCGGGCTGCTGCCGATCGGCAACATGGTATCGGCGCTGCCGATCATCGGCGTCGCGCCGATCATGGTGATGTGGTTCGGCTTCGACTGGCCGTCCAAGGCGGCAGTCGTGATCATCATGACCTTCTTCCCGATGCTGGTGAACACCGTCGCGGGGCTTGCCGCCTCCGGCCACATGGAGCGCGATTTGATGCGCACTTATGCGTCGGGCTACTGGCCAACCTTGCTGAAGCTGCGGCTGCCGGCGGCAATGCCGTTCATCTTCAATGCGCTGAAGATCAACTCGACGCTGGCGCTGATCGGCGCCATCGTCGCGGAGTTCTTCGGCACGCCCGTGGTAGGCATGGGATTCCGCATTTCGACGGAAGTCGGGCGGATGAACATCGACATGGTCTGGGCCGAAATCGCAGTTGCAGCACTGGCGGGTTCGGTCTTTTATGGCGTGGTCGCTCTTGTCGAGAGAGCCGTCACGTTTTGGCATCCCTCTGTCCGTGGTGGATAGGGGCGGTGGGTTTGGGTGCTAACTTCAGAGGGTAAAAACATGAAAAGACTGGTAATTTCTGCTCTGGCCGGGGCGATGTCGCTGGCCGCTTTCCAAGCGATGGCGGCCGACAAGGTGACGCTGCAGCTGAAATGGGTCACGCAGGCCCAGTTCGCTGGCTACTACGTCGCCAAGGCCAAGGGCTTTTACGAGGCCGAAGGGCTCGACGTCGACATCAAGCCGGGCGGGCCGGATATCGCGCCCGAGCAGGTGATCGCCGGCGGCGGCGCCGATGTGATCGTCGACTGGATGGGCGGCGCGCTGGCCGCCCGTGAAAAAGGCGTGCCGCTGGTCAACATCGCCCAGCCGTTCAAGAAAGCCGGCATGGAACTGGTCTGCCCGAAGGACGGCCCGATCAAGACCGAAGCCGACTTCAAGGGCCACACCCTCGGCGTCTGGTTCTTCGGCAACGAGTACCCGTTCTATGCCTGGATGAATAAGCTCGGCCTCAAGACCGACGGCGGCAAGGACGGCGTCACCGTGCTGAAGCAGAGTTTTGACGTTCAGCCGCTGATCCAGAAGCAGGCGGACTGCATCTCGGTCATGACCTATAACGAGTACTGGCAGCTGATCGACGCCGGCTACAAGCCGGAGCAGCTCATCGTCTTCAACTATTCGGCCATGGGCAACGACCTGCTCGAGGACGGCCTCTACGCGCTGGAGAACAAGCTCAAGGATCCGGCCTTCGAGGACAAGATGGTGCGCTTCGTGCGCGCCTCGATGAAGGGCTGGAAATACGCCGTCGACAATTCGGATGAGGCGGCCGAGATCGTCATGGATAATGGCGGCCAGGACGAGAACCATCAGAAGCGCATGATGGGCGAAGTCGCCAAGCTGATCGACAATGCCGACGGCAAGCTCGATCCGGCCACCTATGAGCGCACCGCCAAGGCGCTGCTCGACCAGAAGATCATCGCCAAGGAGCCGTCGGGCGCCTACACGACCGCGATCACCGACAAGGCGATCAAGTAAGGTTGACCTCGCCAGTCGAGACTTAACGGGGGCGGGTGACCGCCCCTTTTGCTTGGCTGTGGTAAAATATCCGTGTGCAGGGATACAAGCGGCCTGCCAACCGTTGCAGTGGGGCATCCGCGCGCCGGGGGAGCCGCGGCGGGGCGGATGCGCGCCAGCCAAGGAGGTTCTCCAATGCGCATCCAATCATGGCCGATGCTTTCGGCCTTTGCTGTCTCGACTGCTTTGCTGCTCGCATCTCCGGCCTTGGCCGAAACTGTGAAGTACAATGCGACGCTCGACGGTAGCCAGCAGAGCCCGCCCGTCACCACCAAAGGCAAGGGAACCGCCACATTCACCTTCGACACCGCCAAGAAGAAGCTCAGCTGGAACGTCAAATATTCCGGCCTCAGCGGACCTGCGACGGCTGCTCACATTCACGGCCCGGCCGCGTCGGGTGAAAACGCACCTCCGGTGATCCCATTCAAGAAGCTCAAGAGCCCGATCAAGGGATCGGCGACGCTGACCGACGCGCAGGCAGCCGACCTCGAGGCCGGCAAGTACTACGTCAACGTCCACACCAAGGCGAATCCGGACGGCGAGATCCGCGGCCAGATCGAGAAAGCCGGCGGATCGATGTAGCGGAGTTTCCTCAGGCAACGAGGGGGCGACCGCCTCGTTCTGCCTGATCAGGACTTGTCGCGTATCTGTGTCAGCGTGCGGGTCGGCGTGATGGCTTCGGGATCGAGCCTGATCTCGACGATCGCCGGCTTGCCGCTGGCGCGTGCGCGTTCGAAGGCCGGCGCGAAGTCTTCGGTCTTTTCGACGGTCTCGCCATGGCCGCCATAGGCGCGGGCGAGGGCGGCGAAATCCGGGTTCTTGAGGTCGGTCGCCACGACGCGGCCCGGATATTCCCGCTCCTGATGCATGCGGATCGTGCCGTAAATGCCGTTGTTGACGACCACCACGATGATCGGCAGGTCGTATTGCACGGCGGTCGCGAACTCCTGCCCGTTCATCAGAAAACAGCCGTCGCCGGCAAACGCGATGACCTCGCGATCCGGGTATAGGGCCTTGGCCGCGACCGCGGCCGGCGTGCCGTAGCCCATCGAGCCGGAAGTCGGCGCCGCCTGCGTGGCGAAGCGGCGGAAGCGGTGGAAGCGATGTACCCAGGTGGCGTAGTTGCCGGCGCCGTTGGTGAGGATGGCGTCTTCCGGCAGCGCCTTTTCCAGATAGGTCATGATCGGCCCCATCTGCACAGCGCCGGGGCCGGTCTGAGGCGGCGTCGACCATTCGAGATAGGCGGCATGCAGCTTTGCCGTCTCCGCCGCCCAACCGGGCGCGGCCGGACCTTTGCGTCTGGCGAAGGATCGCACGAAGGCGGCGGGGGAGGCGTTGATCGCCAGGGTCGGCCGATAGACGCGGCCAAGCTCGCCGGCGTCGGCGTGGACATGCACCAGCATCTGGTCCGGGTAAGGGCTTTTCAACAGCGTATAGTCCGAGGACGGCATCTCGCCCATGCGGCCGCCGATGAGCAGCACCAGGTCTGCCTGCTTGACCGTTGCCGCCAGCTTTGGATTGATGCCGATGCCGACATCGCCGGCATAGTTCGGATGCAAGTGGTCGAACAGCATCTGGCGGCGGAAGGAGCAGCCGACCGGCAGTGACCAGGCCTCTGCGATACGGGTGACGTCCTGAACCGCTTGAATATCCCAGCGCGTGCCGCCCAGGATGGCAATCGGCCGTTTGGCGGCATTGAGCAGGGCCTCAAGCCGGTCGAGTTCGGCTTCACCAGGGCTTGTTTCGACCAGCGTATGAGCCAGCGCCGTTGGGGCCTCGACCTCGCTGGTCAGCATGTCCTCGGGCAGCGAGATGACAACTGGGCCAGGGCGGCCTGACGTCGCCACCGCGAAGGCGCGGGTGACGAATTCCGGGATGCGTGAGGCATCCTCGATCTCGACCACCCATTTGGCGATGTCGCCGAAGAAGCTCTTGTAGTCGACCTCCTGAAAAGCCTCGCGCTCCTTGGCGTGACTGGCGACCTGGCCGATGAACAGGATCAGCGGCACCGAATCCTGCATGGCGATATGAATGCCGGCCGAAGCGTTGGTGGCGCCGGGGCCGCGCGTGACAAAGCATATGCCGGGCTTGCCGGTCAGGCGCCCCTGGCAGTCGGCCATCATCGCCGCTCCGCCTTCCTGACGGCAGACGATGGTGCGGATCGGCGAGTCATGCAGCGCGTCGAGCACTGCCAGATAGGATTCGCCTGGAACGCAGAAGATGCGGTCGGTGCCGTTCGCTTCGAGCGCCTCGACGATCAATTGTCCGCCGGTCTTCATTTTGCTGCTCTCTCCAGTTCGGCAAGGATTTCCTCAGTGTGCTCGCCGAGACGCGGCGAGGGGCGCTCATAGACGAGCGGCGTGCCGGACATCACCATCGGCGCACGTACCGTAGGCAGCAAATTGCCATGACCGTCGTCCAGGTCGAGCCGCATGCCGCGCGCGATCGTCTGCGGGTCGGCGAACATCTGGCCGATCGTGTTGATCGGGCTTGCCGGCACGCCGGCCGCCTCTAGCTTCGCCAGCAGCGGATCGCGATCCCACGTGCTCAGCGTCTCGATGATCTGTTCGCGCAGCTTTGCGCGATTGGCGACGCGCGCCGGATTGGTGGCGAAATCCGGATTGGCTGGCAGATCGGTGAGGCCGACCGCTGCGCAGAACTTGGTGAATTGTCCGTCATTGCCGACCGCGAGGATGATATGGCCGTCCTTGACCGGCAGCACCTCGTAAGGCGCGATGTTCATATGCGCGTTGCCCATCTGCACGGGCGACTTGCCCGAGACCAGATAGTTGAGGTTCTGGTTGCCGAGCGCCGAGATCTGGCTGTCGAAGAGCGCCATGTCGATATGCTGGCCTTCACCGGTCCTTTCTGCATGGCGAAGCGCCGCCTGGATGGCGATCACCGAATAAAGCCCAGTGAACAGGTCGGAGATGGCGACGCCCGCCTTCTGCGGCTCGCGGCCGACCTCGCCGGTGATCGACATCATGCCGGCCATCGCCTGGATGATGAAATCGTACCCAGCGCGGGGCGCGTAGGGCCCGTCCTGGCCAAAACCGGTGATTGAGCAATAGACGAGACGCGGGTTGATCCTCTTCAGGCTTTCATAGTCGAGCCCGTATTTCTTGAGACCGCCAAGCTTGAAGTTCTCGATCAGCACGTCGGCCGTGGCGACGAGGCGGCGGAGCGTGTCGGCGCCCTCGGGCTTGGAGAAATCGATGGCGACCGAGCGCTTGCCGCGATTGCAGGAATGATAGTACGCCGCCGAAAGGTTCTCGCCGTCATGGCTCATGACGAAGGGCGGGCCCCATTTGCGGGTGTCGTCGCCGCCGTGCGGGCTCTCCACCTTGATGACATCGGCGCCGAGATCGGCGAGCAGCTGCCCGGCCCAGGGGCCTGCCAGGATGCGGGCGAGTTCGATGACGCGGATGCCTTTCAGCGGGGGTTCAGCCATGGATCACCGTGAGTGGTCGAAAGCGCAGCGTCTACCAACAGAGGTCGCCCCTGTCACGACCCATGCAATGGGCCAATGCCGCTAGAGTTCAGCGTATGATCCGCCCAGGCGGCGAAATCATTCATGATGATGTCGCGGTTGACCTCGTTCAGGCTTTCGTGGCGGGTGTCGGCGTAAATCTTTGAAACCAGATTCGAAAAGCCCATTTTGTCCATCCGCCGGGCAAGGTGGTGAACCGCTTTGCCGTGGTCCGATGCCGGATCCTTCCCGCCGCCGATCAGATTGACGAAGAGGTCGCGGCGCACGCCGGCGAAGCTAGAATCCCTGCCGGCGTAGAGCGCCAGGTTGACCACATCGCGCCACATGGAGACCGAGGCATCCCAGCCGCAGAGCGGGTCAGCGATGTATTTGTCGACCTCGACCGGATCACGCGACAGCCAGTCGAACAAGGTCCGGTGATTGGGTACGGCCTTGCCCCAGGCCTGGAAGGTCAGCTTGGGCAGCAGCCGAGATGGCACGTCGGAGCCCAGCCGCATCCTTTCCCAGCCCAGGATGGCCAGGGCCAGCCGGCCGAGCAGGCCTTGCGAGAAATTGCCGTTCCAGATTGCGGCGGCATGGACGCGATCGGAATGGCGGAGCACGAAATTCAGCGCGATCGAGGCGCCGAGCGAGTGTCCAAAAGCGATGACCGGCAATCCCGGATGTTCAACGGCGATCAGATCATGCACCGCGCCGACATCGGCAATCACCTTGGCGATGCCGTCGGTATCGGCGAACCGGCCGAGCGGCGCATCGGGCGCCTTTGTCGCGCCATGGCCGCGATGGTCATGGGCGTAGACATGGAAGCCGCGCGCGCCGAGGAAGTCGGCAAAGCGGGCGTAACGCGCCGCATGCTCGGCCAAGCCGTGATTGATCTGGATGACGGCGCGCGGGGATAGTTGCGCATGTTTCACATAGAGGTTGAGGTCGGCCCCGGTCGGTGAGGCCAGCCTGGTCTGCTTGTCGAATGGCATGTCTCGCTCCCTTGGCGACTGATGGGCGAGGGCTTCGGCTGCGTCAAGAGTGCGAGATCCTTTCGAGCCTATGGAGTGCGCTTATCGCTCTCCTGGGGATTATTTTCGCGCGACGACAAAGATCGCAATTCTGACACGTCGCCTGTTCTAATGTGGCGAATCCGATACGGTTCGATGGTCGCCGGGAGAGCGGGAATGCGGGTTTGGGCAGTATGGGGTTCGGTTGTTCTGGCCCTGGTTGGCGCCGGCGCGGCTCAGGCCGATGTGAGGATGAGCGGCACCTTCGTGGCCGACAGCGCCTGTCCGGCAACGCAAGCCATCAGGAGCGGCAAGAACTCCGGCAACGTGTCTACCGAAGCGGGACAGACCTATCAGCTTCTGGCAGGCAACAAGGACGAGCCCACCCATTATCTCATCCAGGTTCCTGGCGCCGATCCGGAGCGACGCTGGGTGAAGATCGGCTGCGGTCATGTCACCGGCAGCAGCGCGTCCGCCACGCCCTCGCCGGCCGATCCGATGAAGCCGTCGCAACCTGGTTCCGGCAAGCCTGAATATGTGTTCGCGCTGAGCTGGCAGCCCGCATTCTGTGAGACCAAGGCCAACAAACCCGAATGCAAGGCGCAGAATCCCAACGAATTCGACGCTTCGCACTTCACGCTGCATGGGCTGTGGCCGCAGCCGAACGGCAATTTCTATTGCCAGGTGTCGGCGGCCGACAAGGCCAACGACAATCCCGCGCATTGGGGGGATTTGCCGCCCGTCGAACTCGACGTCAACACGCGCGCCGAGCTCGACCAGATGATGCCGGGCACGGCGTCCAAGCTGGAGCGCCATGAATGGATCAAGCACGGCACCTGCTACGGCAAGAGCCAGCAAGAGTATTTCTCCGACGCGCTCAATCTGATGCGCGCGGTGAACGCCTCGCCGGTGCGCGATCTTTTTGTCAAAAACATCGGCAAGCAGCTGACATCGGAGCAGATACGCAATGCCTTCGACCAGGCCTTCGGCAAGGGCGCCGGCGACCGCGTGCGCGTCTCCTGCCTTGTCGATCCGTCGAGCGGAAGGCGGTTGATCGGCGAGCTGACGCTCGGTCTCTCCGGTCCGATCGCCCCCGACAGCAAGCTCGCCAGCCTGCTGATCGCCTCGGCGCCGACGAGCAAGGCGGGCTGCCCGAAGGGCATGGTGGACGCGATAGGGTTTCAATAGGGCGCGTGCCAGGCCCGGATCTGGCCGCCGAACCGAGCATGATCGCCGGCTGGTGAAGATCGCGGCGTGCCGAAAGCGATTGCCGTTCGGCGCTTCATCGCCTACATAGCGCGCAACTCCACCCAATTCGACAGTTCAGTTTCAGGGAAAGCGCGCGTGGCTCGCCAGTTCATCTATCACATGTCAGGCCTGTCGAAGGCCTACGGCACCAAGAAGGTGCTCGATAACATCCACCTGTCCTTCTATCCGGACGCCAAGATCGGCATCCTCGGCCCCAACGGTTCGGGCAAGTCAACCATCCTGCGCATCATGGCCGGGCTCGACAAGGAGTTTCAGGGCGAGGCGTGGCTGGCCGAAGGCGCGACCGTGGGCTACCTCGCTCAGGAGCCGCAGCTCGACAACAGCAAGACCGTGCGTGAAAACGTCATGGACGGCGTCGCCAGGAAGACCGCCATCATCGAGCGCTATAACGAGCTGATGATGAACTATTCCGACGAGACGGCGGACGAGTCGGCCAAGCTGCAGGACGAGATGGACCGGCTGAACCTGTGGGATCTCGAGCAGCAGGTCGAGATGGCGATGGACGCCCTGCAGTGCCCGCCGGCCGATTCCGAAGTGACCAACCTCTCGGGCGGCGAGCGGCGCCGGGTGGCGCTCTGCCGGCTGCTTCTCGAGCAGCCCGACCTTTTGCTGCTCGACGAGCCGACCAACCATCTCGACGCCGAGACCACGCAATGGCTGGAAAAGCACCTGCGCGACTATCCGGGCTCGGTGCTGATCATCACACACGACCGCTACTTCCTCGACAACGTCACCGGCTGGATTCTCGAGCTCGACCGCGGCCGCGGCATTCCCTACGAGGGCAACTACACCAAATATCTGGATGCCAAGGCCAAGCGCCTGATCCAGGAAGGGCGCGAGGACGACGCCCGCCAGAAGGCGATCTGGCGCGAGCGCGAATGGATCCAATCCTCGCCGAAGGCGCGCCAGACCAAGTCCAAGGCGCGCATCAAGGCCTACGAGGAATTGGTCGAGCAGTCGCAGAACCGCAAGCCGACCGACACGCAGATCGTCATCCCGTCGAGCGAGCGCCTCGGCAATGTCGTCATCGAGGTCGAGGGCCTCAACAAGGGCTTTGCCGACGAGCTTTTGATCGAGGATCTGTCGTTCAAACTGCCGCCGGGCGGTATCGTCGGCGTCATCGGCCCGAACGGTGCCGGCAAGACGACGCTGTTCAGGATGATCACCGGCCAGGAAACACCGGATGCCGGCTCGATCCGCAAGGGCGAGACTGTGAAGCTCGGCTATGTCGACCAAAGCCGCGACGCGCTCGACCCGAACAAGACGGTTTGGGAAGAGATCTCGGGCGGCGCCGAGGTCATCAAGCTCGGCAAGCACGAGGTCAACAGCCGCGCTTACTGCTCGTCCTTCAACTTCCGCGGCGGCGACCAGCAGCAGAAGGTCGGCAATCTTTCCGGCGGCCAGCGCAACCGCGTGCATCTGGCCAAGATGCTGAAGGGCGGCGGCAATGTGCTGCTGCTCGACGAACCGACCAACGATCTCGACACCGAAACGCTGGGCGCGCTTGAAGATGCGCTCGAAGCCTATGCCGGTTGCGCGGTGATCATCAGCCACGACCGCATGTTCCTCGACCGCATGGCGACCCACATGCTCGCCTTCGAGGGCGACGCGCATGTCGAATGGTTCGAAGGCAACTTCGAGGAATATGAGAAGGACAAGCTGCGCCGCCTGGGCGCGGAGGCGGCAACCCCGCACCGCATGACGCACAAGCGGCTGACGCGGTAGCAAAGTCCATGAGCGGCGAACAAATATGAGGCTCTGAAATGGCTGACTGGTCCGCCGCCCAATATCTGAAGTTCGAGGACGAGCGCACGCGGCCCGCGCGGGACCTGGCAGCACAAGTTCCGGTCGATTTCCCGCGCCGCGTCGTCGATATCGGCTGCGGTCCGGGCAACTCGACGGAGCTGCTGGTCGAGCGCTGGCCGGATGCGGAGGTCAGTGGCTTCGACACCTCACCCGACATGATCGAGAAGGCGAAGGCGCGGCTGCCCAACGTCAATTTCGAGCTAGCCGATGCTTCCGCCTGGCAGCCGGCACAGCCCGTCGACGTGATCTTCGCAAACGCGGTCTTTCAATGGCTGCCGGAGCATCCGGCGGTGTTCCAGCAGCTGATCGGGCTGCTCGCGCCGGGCGGCGCCTTGGCCATCCAGATGCCCGATAATCTTGGCGAACCCTCGCATCGGTTGATGCGCGACACCGCGGCCGAGATGCCGTTCTCGGCCAAGCTCAGGAGCGCCGCCCGCGCGCCGCTGCCCCCGGTTTCCTTCTACTACGATCTTCTGTCGCCGCTCGCCGATCGCGTGGATATCTGGCACACGATCTACAATCATCCGTTGGCCAATGCCGAAGCGATCGTCGAATGGGTCAAGGCGACGGGGTTGAAGCCGTTCCTCGATCCGCTCGACGCGGACGAGAGAAAGACATTCCTCGAAAGCTACACCGCAAAGATCGCAAAGGCCTATCCGAAGACGGCGACCGGCAAGGTGCTGCTGCGCTTCCCGCGCATCTTCATCATTGCCAAGCGGGCCTGACCGTTTCCGGTCAACTCATCGCGATAGCCGGAACTGCGATTTAGGCTGGCATAAACCGGCCAAATGCGACAAGGGTAGCGCGCTCCGGCACAAAGGCCGTGCCTCGGACGGATTGGACATGCATCGCGTCATCATCAGCGGCATCGGCGCCGAAATCCCCGAGCCTGTCATCACCAATGAAGAGCTGGTCGAAAGCTTCAACAGCTGGGTCGACACCGAGAATGCGCGCCGCGCCGTCACAGGCGAGACGCTGCTGCAGAAGTCGGACAGCGACTTCATCGTCCATGCGTCGGGCGTGCAGACCCGCCATGTGATCGAACGCGAAGGCATCCTCGATCCAACCCGCATGGCGCCGCGCATTCCGGCCCGGCCGGACGACGCGCTGTCGCTGCAGGCGGAGTTCGGCATCGCTTCGGCCAAAAAAGCCATCGCCCATGCCGGCGTGGAAGGCTCGGACATCGATCTGGTGATCTGCTCGGCCTCGCATCATCAGCGGCCTTATCCGGCGATCGCCATCGAGATGCAGCAGGCCCTGGGCACCAAGGGCGCCGGCTTCGACATGGGGCTCGGCTGCTCTTCCGCCGCGGCGGCGCTGCACATCGCAGTCAACCTGGTCAGGGCAGGGGCGCACAAGCGCATCCTGGTGTCGACGCCCGAAATCATCACCGGCCATCTCAACTTCCGCGACCGGCAGACGCATTTCATCTTCGGCGACGCCTCGGTCGCCATGATCGTCGAAGGGCTCGACCAGGGCGAGAAGCGGCCGGGACGCTTCGAGGTGCTCGACACGCGCACTTGGACGCAAATGTCGAACAACATCCGCACCAATCTCGGCTACCACACCCGCACTGCCCAGGACGATCCCTACCAGATCAACCTCGAGGGCAATCTGATCAAGCAGGTCGGCAACAAGGTGTTCAAGGAAGTCACGGTCGCGGGCCACAAATTCATCGTCGAGTTCCTGGCCGAGCATGGTCTGGCGCCGCAAGGCATCCGCCGCTTCTGGCTGCATCAGGCCAATGCGCGCATGAATGCGATGATCCTGAAACTCGCCTTCGGCCATGATGTCGACCATGACCGCGCGCCGATGGTGCTGGAGCGGCTCGGCAACACGGCGGGCGCCGGCGCCATCGTGGCACTGTCCGAAAATCATGCGGACATGAAGGCCGGCGATTTCGGCCTGCTCTGCGCCTTCGGCGCAGGCTATTCGATCGGCGGCGCGCTGCTGAGGATGTTGTAAACCGGCTCAGGCGGGAACGAACGGCACCAGCATCGGCACGCGCCTGGCATAGTCGTCATAGGCGGGGCCGAGCTCGCCGCGCAGGAAGCTCTCTTCCAGCCTGGCCTTGACGACGATGCCGACGAGCAGCAGGGCAGCGCCGGCAACACCCCAGACAGTGCCCTTGGCTGCCATGGTGGCGAGGATCGACACCAGCAGGCCGGTGTAGATCGGGTGGCGGACCAGCCGATAGGGACCGCTGTCGACCACGCGGTGATCGGCTTTGGCGGTGACGGTGCCCGACCACAGCCGACCGAGATGCAAGCGCGCCCACCAGGCGAAAGCGATGCCGATCGCGATCAGGGCGACGCAGATCCAGCCCTCGGCAAGCGTCGGCGTCCACAGCCGCAATCGGCCGACATAGCCGTGCGCCGGCGCGAACAGCAGAAAGGTGCCGGCCAGCCAGAGAACCCGGTAACGGGCCTCAGCCTTGAAGTCCGCGCGCTTTTGCGCTGGATCGGCCCACGCGGCGGCCAGCACCCAAGACACCACCCAGGCCAACCAGAGCGCGGCGATCGCATGTTGAACCTGCATGATCTGAACCCTCCCAAGTTCGCGCCGCCATTTACGCCGCCGGCGCGGCGGCAATGCGGCGGAATGTGAAAGCGTGCGGCATCTTCAGGTAAGAAAGTCGTGATCGCCATGAAGCGCTGTGATCGGATCATCAGCGCTTTCGACTGGACCGAGTAGCCGAGCGTCTCTAGACCAACGCTATGCAGGAAACGAACCTAGAGCTTTTTCCGTCGGCGGAGCCGACGGCCGACATCGTCGCCGGCCGCAAGCTGACAGCATTGGCAGCGGCACTCTATGCCGCGCAGTCCGATCATTTCGAGACAAGGCCCGTGGACGAATTGCGCCTTGGCTTCGACGGGATCGAGGGTGACTTCCATGCCGGCGCGACGCGGCGCTCCGGCGGGCGCGAGCCCTGGTACCCGCGCGGCACCGAAATGCGCAACGAGCGGCAATTGTCGCTCGTCGCCGCGGATGAGCTCGCCATCGTCGCCCACCGCATGGGCCTCGAGGAGATCAAGGCGGAATGGATCGGCGCCAACCTGATGATCGAAGGCCTGCCGCATCTTTCGATGCTGCCGGCGGGGTCGCTGTTGTTCTTCAAGGGCGGCGTGACGATCAAGATCGACGGCCAGAACAAGCCCTGCCGGGTCGCCGGGCAATCGATCGCCGAACATGTCAACGCGGCGGATCGCGACGCGACGGCCTTGCTGTTTCCGAAGACGGCGAAGAGGCTGCGCGGTCTGGTCGCCTGGGTCGAAAAACCCGGCATCATCAGGACCGGCGAAGAGATTTCGGTGCGGGTGCCGGAGCAGTGGATCTATCGCGCGTGATCGGGCTTCGGCTTTGGATATCGCCGGTTCAAGTCTCGCTCGAGTGAACTGTTGGAGTGGCTTTGGTTGTCATCCGTAGCGCACTGCGCTCGACCAGGCCGGATCCTCGTGCTTTTGCCAGTAGAGGCGCATCAGACGCTCAGTGATCGCCCCGACCTTGCCATCGGCAACCGGAGCACCGTCGATCATCGTGACGGGCATGATGCCGCCGGCCGTCGAGGTGATGAAGACTTCGTCGGCTGACTTGAGCGCGGCCACGCTGACATCCGCGGCAACCGTGGGCAGTCCCGCCTCGGCGCACAGGTCAAACACGGTGCGGCGCGTTATGCCGGGCAGCACGCCGACGGCGGGCGTGGTCAATTTGCCTGCCCTGACACAGAACACGTTGAAGCCTGGACCTTCGGCGAGGTTGCCGTTGAAGTCGAGGACCAGCGCGGTGTCGGCGCCGCGGTCATAAGCGTCGTAGAGCCCGCGCACCAGGTCCAGCCAATGGTAGTTCTTGATCGAGGGATCGATCGAGGCAGGTGGGATACGGACTTTGTCGCTGATCGCGACGTGGAGGCCGCTTCGCAATTGTTCGGCATTGGCGACCGAGCCGAAGGGGACGGCGAAAGCCATGAACCGGTTGATCGCCTGACGCGGATCGCGGCTGAAGGTCGGCGAGGCGCCGCGCGTGCACAGCATCTCGACATAGGCACCGCGATGGCCGGACAGCGCGACGCAATTGTGCAGGATTTCGGCAACGCCGTCGCGGCCGAACGGGATGGTCATGCGAAGCTTTTCCAGCCCGCCGAAGAAACGGTCGAGATGCAGATCGAGACGGAAAAAGCGGCCGTCCCAGACATGGACCGTGTCGTAAGTGGCGTCGGAATGCAGAAAGCCCCAGTCCAGCACCGACACCTTTGCCTGCGACATCGGCAGATATTGTCCATCGAGGTAAGCGACGCCGTTGGGATAGGCATGCGGATCGAGATGACGCTCTGACAGAATGGGTAGTGGCGCGGCAGGCGCGGGGGCGGCTTGGCTCATTTCGCTCCATCTTCGTCGTTGTGGAAAGGCAGGTTAGCGTCCAGCTTCGAATGAAGTAAGAGCCAGGCCAACGGCGCTGTCTAGCCTAGCCTGTGCTTTACTCGTCCTCGTCATCCTCTTCCAGCAGCCGCGTCGCGCGCCAGCGGGTCAGCACCTCATTGGTCTCGTCGATGACAAAGAAGCGTGCCGAGTCGCGGTCATAGCCTTCGGCCAGCAGTTTGTCATAGTCGGTATGGGTGTGGCGGACATGCGCGATGGTTGCCAGCCACACCGCGATCGTCGGCGGCAAGCTCTTCATATGCACGGCTCCGGCATCGGCGCGGATTTTTTCCATGTCGGAATAGGGGGCGAGCGGCAAGAGCGCGGTGAGCGCCTTGGCAATCGCGCGGCGGCGGCCGGTCGGCGCGCTCATTTCTCCTCGCGTCCGGCAATGGCCGCCTCAGGGAAGGCATCGGTCGACGCATAGTAGGGCTTGATGTCGACGACCGGCGTGCCGTCGAGCACGTCGATGGCGTCGATCTCGATCCGGCCTTCCTCGATATCGAGCGCGACGAGCTTGGCGATGTGCAGGCCGACAGGGTTCGGCCGGGCAGGGGAGCGCAGCGAGAAAACGCCTTTCGGTTCAGCCGCATGGCGCGGCTTCTGCACAATCAGATTCCGTGGGGCATGATCGAGCCAGGACAGGATGACGATGTGGCTGGCGCGATCGAGGTTCTGCAGCCCCCGGCGGTAGGGCTTGTCGATCAGGATGGCCCCAGTCCGACCGGTCTCGCGGGCGGCGCGCATGTTCTTGGGACAATCCTCGCGGCTCGTCCAAGGCGAGGCGATCCGGCCGATGAAGACGACATGGCCGTCCGGCGGCAGATTGGCCGGGTCGTTTTCCAGGAGCGTCTCGTCCTCGCGTCTCTCGAACATCGTTCAATCAATCCGCGGACGCATGGCCTGCAATGCGCGGACCATGGCTGCGCCATTTTCTTGTCCGAGAGCGACATAACGCTTGCCAGGGTTTTAAATTCGACATAAACATATCTTTATATCTTTCAGCGAGAACCTTTCATGCATGTCACGCTCGACACGATGGTAGATACATTGAAGGCGGCTGCCGAATCCAGCCGCCTGCGCATTCTGGTGCTGCTGTCGCGCGGCGATCTCACGGTCTCCGACCTTACCGAAATCCTTGGCCAGTCGCAGCCGCGCGTCTCACGGCATCTGAAGCTACTGCTCGATGCCGGGCTGATCGGCCGCTACCAGGAAGGGTCCTGGGCCTTTTTCAGGCTGTCGGACACAGACAGCTCGCGCGATTTCGTTCAGCGGCTCGTCTCGGGCGTGCGCGAGGCCGATCCGCAGGTGGTGCGCGACCTGGAGCGGCTGGCCGCTGTCAAGCGCAAGCGGCAGGACCGGGCCGCGGAGTATTTTTCGGAGAACGCCGCCAGCTGGGATCGCATCCGCTCGCTGCATGTGCCGGATCGCGCGGTGGAAGCGGCACTGCTCAAGCTTGTCGGCAAACGGCCGTTCCAGTCGATGCTCGACCTCGGCACCGGCACGGGCAGGCTGCTGGAGATCTTCGCGCCGCTCTACCGGCGCGGCGTCGGCATCGACATGTCGCGCGAGATGCTGACCGTGGCGCGCGCCAATCTCGACAAAGCCGGCGTCGCCAATGCGCAGGTGCGCCAGGGTGACATCTTTTCGCCGCCGGTCGAGCGCAACGCCTTCGATCTCGTCACCATCCACCAGGTGCTGCACTATCTCGACGATCCGGCCCGCGCCATCGGCGAGGCCGCGAGGCTGCTGCGTCCGTCCGGCAGGCTGGTGATCGTCGATTTCGCGCCTCACAATCTGGAGTTCCTGCGCGACCAGCACGCGCATATGCGGCTCGGCTTTTCCGACCGGCAGATCGCCGACTGGTTCGAGGAGGCAGGGCTTGACCTCGAAGAGAGCCAGGAGTTCGAGCCGCGCGGCCAGGCCGAAGCGAGACTCACCGTCAAGCTCTGGTTGGGTCGCGATCGCCGCCTGCTGATCGCCGATCCGTCCAACGACACACTTCCAGCAAGGGAAACAGCCTGATGAACCAGTTCCGCTTTTCCCGCCGCCCCGACATTGGCGACAAGGTCCGGGTTTCGTTCGAGTTCTTCCCGCCCAAAACGGATGAGATGGAAGCAAGGCTCTGGGACACCGTCACAAGGCTCGAGCCGCTCAAGCCGCGCTTCGTCTCGGTGACCTACGGTGCCGGCGGCTCGACCCGAGAGCGCACGGCGCGCACCGTGAAGCGCATCCTCAACGAGACGACGCTGACCCCGGCGGCGCATATGACCTGCGTCGACGCGGCCCGTTATGAGGTCGACGCCGTCATCCAGGAATTCGCCGACTTTGGCGTCACCCGTTTCGTCGCCTTGCGCGGCGATCCGGCAGCAGGCGTGGGCACCGCCTATCGTCCGCATCCCGATGGTTATGCGAACGGCGCCGAACTGGTCGGGGCGCTGAAGAGCGTCGGCGATTTCGACATCTCGGTCTCGGCCTATCCGGAAAAGCATCCGGAAAGCCCGGACTTCGCCACCGACATCGATATGCTGAAGCGCAAGGTCGACAATGGCGCGACGCGGGCGATCACCCAGTTCTTCTTCGACAACGACCTCTACGAGCGCTATGTCGAGCGCGCGCGCCGCGCCGGCATCTACATCCCGATCGTGCCGGGTATCCTGCCGGTGCACAACTTCACCCAGGTCGCCAATTTTTCCTCCCGCTGCGGCGCGCTGGTGCCGGCCTGGCTGGCCGAGCGCTTCGAAGGGCTGGAGAACGATCCGCAAACGCATGCACTGGTGGCCTCAGCGGTCGCGGCAGAGCAGGTCCATGATCTGGTCGAGCGCGGCGTCGGCGATTTCCATTTCTACACGATGAACCGTGCCGACCTGGTCTTCGCCGTCTGCCACATGATCGGCATCCGCTCGCATGAGGCGGAGGCGGCCGGCTCGGCCGCGGCCTGATCAAACTCGCCGAAAAGTGTGCAGCGGTTTTGCGAAACGACATGCATTCAAAACAATGATTGAAACGGAAAAGGCCGGGCGGAACCCGGCCTTTTCGAATCGGTTGGACTCATCCTCGGTGCTGGTCTTCCCGGCTTCGGCGGGTCAGGGAAGAACGCCCATGATAAGGGCGCCGATGAATGCAAACGCAGCACAAATCATCAATGCGTTGATTGGCCTCGTCAGTCCCATGCCATAGCCTCCTCTTAAGAGCTATGGCCGGAATCTAGAGTCATTTGGGTCACAGGCAAGCGGAAAATGTGCTGCATTGCGACGTGATTGTGGAATTTGCGACCTCGAATTTGCCGTTAGCCATTGAAACTCTTCGGCAAAAATCGATCCAAGAGTTTGTGAATAAATTATGGCGAAGCCGTGGCATGGCACCGCTACCATCGGCCGAACAGGCGCCCGTCAATGGTGATCAGACCGACTCCGATCAGCGCCATGCCGCCCATTTCGAAGAGCTGCAGCCGCTCGCCCAGAAACAGGAATCCGAGCAGCACGGCACTCACCGGTACGATCAAAGTGACCAGCGAGGCGTTGGTGGCGCCGGCCGAGGCCACGAGGTTGAAATAGAGGATGTAGGCAAAGGCTGTGGAGAGCAGGGCCAGCCCGAGCACCGCGGCCCAGACCGGCGGCGAGACCGAAAACAGCCCGGCTGGGCCGTAGGCAATCAGCACGACGGGGATCATGATGATGGTCGATGCGGTCAGTTGCCCGGTGGCGATGACCGGCGAAGGCACCCCCTTGAAGCGGCGCGCGATCATCAGGGCAATCGCGTAGGACACCGAGGCGCCGATCAGCGCGAACTTGGCCCAGGCCGGCTCGCCGAGGCCAGCAGCCAAACCAGGACTGATCATGACAGCTGTTCCTGCAACGCCGAGCGAGATGCCGGCCAGCTTGTTCCAGGACAGTTTTTCGTCAGCGGTGAGCGCATTGGCGAGGAGCAGCGTCCAAAATGGCGTCGTGGCATTGAGCACAGAGGCAATACCGGCGCCGAGCTCGGTCTGGCCGGCGAAGATCAGCGAAAACGGAATGACATTGTTGGCCAACGCCAGCAGGAAGAACAGGCCGGCGTGGGGAAAGGCGAGGCGGAAGGACGGGCCGCGGATCGCCAGATAGAGCTGAAGCGCGGCCGCCGCGATGGCGACGCGAAACAGCACCAGCGCCAAAGGATGGATCTCCGCCACGGCAATGCGGGCAAAGAAGAAGGAGCCGCCCCAGATCGCGCCGAGCAGCAGGAGCTGCGCCCAATCTCTGAGCGTCATCGGTCCGCGTGTCGGCGCGGCGCCAGCCGCCATCGTCATGTCGTCACCCCTCCCATGCCGATCGCCCCTCAGTCCGCCGAACCAGCTCCAACCGATATACGGTTCGGTGGCAAGGGCCACCCGAAACCTGCCCAATGGTTTAGCGTGGCGCAGAAGGGTGCGGCCGCTCGCAGGCGAAGGCGAGACACAGAACTGTTTTCTTTGGCGGCTAGCTAGGATTAATTGTGCGCGCCGAGATCAAGGACTCGTCCATGCAGCGATTCGAAAATGCCCGCGAGGCGGCACTGGCGCTTCGTCCGGACGATCCGGTCTATTGCTTCCGCCCGCAGGTGCTTAAGGCCGATGCTTTGCAGTTCATGGGCATGTTCCCGGGCAAGACCGCCTATGCGGTCAAGACCAATGGCGAGCAGATCGTGCTGAAGACGCTGGTCGAGGCCGGCGTGAGCGCCTTCGACGTCGCCTCGCCCGGCGAGTTCGCCGCTGTGCGGGGGGTCTCGCCCGAGGCCGAAATGCTCTACATGCATCCGATCAAGGCGCAGTCGGACATCAAGCTGGCGTTGGAGAAATACGGCATCCGCGTGATTTCGCTCGATCATGAGGACGAGATCACCAAGCTGACGCGCGTGGTGCGTGCGCTCGACATCGATCCCGGCGCTCTCACCGTCTTCGTGCGCATCCAGACCAAGGGCCACGCGGCCTATGAGCTGTCGAAGAAATTCGGCGCCGGTCCCGCCAATGCGGTGGAGCTTGCCGAGCGGCTCAACCGTACCGGCTACAAGGTCGGGCTGTGCTTCCATGTCGGCAGCCAGATCGAGGACCCCGACACCTACGAGCGCGCGCTGGCCTCTGCCGACTGGGTGCGCAACCGGCTGACCTTCGACATTGCCGGGCTTGACGTGGGCGGCGGCTTTCCGGCCGAGTACGGCCACGATCCCAACCGCAAGCACATCGAGATGCCGTCGCTCGGCCAGCTCATGTCGCGGCTGGCCGGCGACCTCAAGGAATACCAGTTCGACGAGATGCCGCTGGTCGCCGAACCCGGCCGCGTGATCGTGGCGCGCTGCCTGTCGCTGATCGTGCGCGTGCTCTTGCGCAAGGGCAAAAGGCTCTACATCAATGACGGCATCTGGGCGTCGCTCTCGGATTCATGGACCGGCAAGATCACGCTGCCGGCGCGCTTCATTCCCGATCCGGCGATCCGCACGCGCAATGGCAGCGACAAGACGGTCGTGCCGTTCAAGGTTTGCGGCGCAACGTGCGATTCCGTCGACATCCTGTCGCGCCCATTCTGGCTGCCGGAAACGGTCGACACCGGCGACTGGATCGAGATCGGCCATATCGGCGCCTACTCGCTGTCACTGAGGACGCGCTTCAACGGGTTCTATCCCGACACGTTCGTGGAGGTGACGACGCCGTTCGACGAGGGCGACGCGCCGCAAGGTTTCGCGAGCTTGGAGACGATGGCGGATTGAGCTCCCCCTTCTCCCCTTGTGGGAGAAGGACAGGGCGCTACAATTTCGCCAGCAATTCCGGCGTCGGCCAACCGTCCACGGCCATGCCGAGCCGCATCTGCTCCTTGCGGATCGCTTCGCGGGTATTCGTGCCGAGGATACCGTCGACCGTGCCGACATCGTAGCCCTTGGCCTCAAGCTTGGTCTGCAGGGCCTTCATCTGGTCACCGTTGAGGCCGGGCTCGGGCGTGCGCGGATCGAATTGCGGCGCCCCGGCCAGACGGGTCGCCAGCACCGCAGCGGTGAGCGCGTAAGTGAAGGACTGGTTCCATTCCAGATAAACGTCGAAATTGTCGTAGGTCAGGAAGGCTGGACCCTTGCGACCCATGGGCAAGGCGAGCCCGGCCTTCAGGCCGTTGTCGACGAGCGGCGTGCCGTCCGGATTGGTCACGCCCCATTGGGCCCATTGCGACAGCGGCAGCTTGTTGGTGCGGCCGGTCTGGTCCCAAGGCATGTCGTCGGGAACACGCACCTCCTCGACCCAGGGCTGGTCGCGCTTCCAGCCGCGCGACAGGATTTTGTCGGCCGTGGTCATGATCACGTCCGCCACGCTGTTCCGGAGATCGACCTTGCCGTCGCCGTCGCCGTCGACGCCGCGGGCGAGATAGTCGGTCGGCAGAATCTGCGTCTGGCCGATCTCGCCGGCCCAGGCGCCCTTGACATCGGCCGGCAGCACGCCGCGATCGATCAAGGTCAGCAACGGCACCAATTGCGGCCGGAACAACTGAGGGCGGCGGCAGTCGTGCGCGAGGGTGACCAGCGCGTCCAGCGTGTGGAAATCGCCCTGCACGGCGCCGAAATCCGTCTCCAGTCCCCAGAACGCTGTGATGACGGCCGGCTGCACGCCGAATTCCTTGTCGGCGCGCGCGAAAACGTCGGCATATTTCTTGAGGTTGGCCGCGCCCTGCTTCAGGCGATAGGCCGAGATCATGCGGTTCGAGAATTGGGTGAAGGTCTGGGCGAACACCCCTTGAGCGCGGTCGCGCGCCAGCACCTTTTCATCGATCGCGGCATTTTCCAGCGCCTTCAGGCCAACGGCGCCGACGCCGGCTGCCTTGGCTTCCGCGGCCACGCCCTGTTTCCACGCTTCGAAATCGCCGCCGCATTCCTGCGCCGCCGCAGGCCAAGCGAAAGCGCCGACCAGCAGCGCCGCCAGGATTTCAACGCGCAATCGCATCGCTTCCCTTACGAGACCGGGGCATGATCACGGCCGGGTGCGGACGCATCATGCGTAGATTTCAAAATTCAGGAGCGCCGTGCGGCACCCCGGTGGGGTGCGCCGCTCCGCATCGCCAGCGGTTGCAACTATCACCGCCCGCCATGTCGAAAGCAGGCAAGGGGGCCGATGTCAACGGGTGTTCTGCCGCAGCCATTTGTTCCAGGCGGCTTCCGAGCCGTTGAAAACATTGATGTCGGACTTGCCGGTCATGCCGGGCACGATGCCGGTTCCGGTGTACTGCCAAAAGGTGAAAGGATGGCTGCCATACTTCTGGCGCGGATGGCCGGCGACCGAGCGCAGCCAGTAAGGATAGCCGCGGAACGTCGCCAGGTTATTGTCATCGAAGAAGTCGAGCGACGTATAGATGATCGGCTTCTTGCCATAATGGCGCTCGACGATCTCGAGAAAGGTGGTCATCTCGCTGCGCACCGTCGCGGGATCAGGGCGCAGTCGGCAGGTCGGCGACTTCGGGTTCCATTCCATGTCGAGCACCGGCGGCATCGCCGAGGGATCTTTCGGAACATTGGCGATGAACCAGCGCGCCTGGGTGGCGGCCGGGGTGCAGAAATAGAAGAAATGATAGGCCGCGCGCGGGATTCCGACGGCCTTGGTGCGTGCCCAGTGCTCGTTGAAATAATCGTCGAAGCGATCGCCGCCCTCGGTCGCCTTGATGAAGGCGAAGGAGATGCCGCTGGCCTTGGCCGTCGGCCAGTCGACAGAGGTCTGGTATTTTGAGACGTCGGTGCCGTGGACAGCATAATTCCACGGCGCGCCGCTGTCCCACTCATGCGGCTTGGAATCTTCGAAACGGGGCGCGCGCAGGGCGACCGTCTGCGATGACGGCGCCAGCGGCGATAGATCGTCCACGGTCGAGCAGGCGCTCAACAGCGTCAGCATCAGGATGGCCGCAAGACGGCGCATGATATCCCCCGAGCCGGGATCAGCCGGCCGCTGATGGGTCCTTCACTGATGGTGGTCGCTTCCGCGGGCCCCCTCCGGACGGTCGCCCCACAGAACCGCCCAGTCTCTCCGTTCATCGCCGAACATGGTTGATAATCCATTGACGGCGCTCGACATCGACCATGATTTTGGAGAAGCAATGGCGGCAAATCAATGACATAAAGCGAACCGGAAAACCCAAGGGCGGAAAGATGCGGGATGTCGTGAAGTTCATCAAATGGCTGTTCGGCCTGATTGTGCTGGCGGTGATCGCGCTCTTCGCCTGGCTCTACTTTGCGCCGCCCGAACTGATCCGTGTCGGCTCGGGCTATGCGGCCAAGATCGTCTGCTCCAACGTGTTCATCGCCGGCCGCGACCCGAATGAAGTGCTGGCCGTCGACGTGCAGGCGCCGGGCCATCCGCTGCTCAAGCTGATGAAGGTATCCGTCGACAAGGAAAGGGGCCTTGTTTCGGCGGGCCTGCTTTGGGCGCTGGGCAAGAGCGTCGCCGTAGAGCGCCACGGGGTCGGCTGCGCGTCGGTTCCGGATGGCGACACCGGCAGGGCGCGGCAGACCTCCGTCCATATCGAGCCTTTGGCGGTGGCCTCGCAGGATGCGCTCTGGCCGGAGGGCGAAAGGGTGGTCGCCCTGCAAAACCCCGCCGTCACGAAGATCGTCGACGATGCCGCGATGGTCGGGACAGGCATGCGCGCGGTCGTGGCGGTGAAGAACGGCCGCATCGTCGCGGAACGCTATGGCGAGGGTTTTTCGGCCAAGACGCCGCTGCTCGGCTGGTCGATGACCAAGACGGTGAATGCCGCGATTGTCGGCACGCTGGTCAAGGACGGCAAGATGGCGCTCGACAAGAAGGGCCTGTTCTCGCCGTGGAAGGCCGACGGTCGGGCGGCGATCAGCCTTGCCGACATGATGGCGATGTCGAGCGGGCTGGAGTTCAACGAGGATTATGGCGACGTCGCCGACGTGACGCGCATGCTCTATCTCGAGCCGGACATGGCGGGCTTTGCCGAGGCCAAGCCGCTCGGCGGCGAGGTGGGCAAGGCATTTTCCTATTCGAGCGGCACGGCCGTCATGCTGTCGCGGCTGTGGCAGGAGGCAATCGGCGACAAGGCGAAGGCGCTGACCTGGCCGCGCACGGCGCTGTTCGAGCCGCTCGGCATGCACAGCGCGGTGCTCGAAACCGACGAGCGAGGCACTTTCGTCGGCTCGTCCTATCTCTACGCCACGGCGCACGACTGGGCCCGCTTCGGCCAGTTCCTGCTGCAGGGCGGTGTCTGGAACGGCGCGCAGATCCTGCCCGCCGGATTCGTCGACTGGATGCGGCAGCCGGCGCCGGCCTCGAAGGTCTACGGCAACGGCCAGGTGTGGATCGAGGGTCCGGGCGATGAGGAGAATCCGGGCGCGGGCGCTGCCGCCGGCCTGCCCAAGGACACCTACTGGATGGAAGGCCATGACGGCCAGACGGTGGCCATCATTCCGTCGGAGCAATTGGTGGTGGTGCGGCTCGGGCTGACACCTGCCAAGCTCGGCTATCGGCCGCAGGCGATGGTGGCCGCGCTGGTGAAAGCTTTACACCAGTAAGGCTCTCTACATCCGAGCTCCGATGACGCCGAGCCAGGCATAGCCGCGATAAAGCGTTCTGAAACGGAAGGTTGCGCCGGTCCGTTTCGACTCCGAGTCAAGGACGTCGCGCAGCGAGGCGCGCGGCGTGACATGGAATTTCCGCAGCCAGCCGCGCAGCAAGGCCCGGAACCAGTTTGGCAGACCTTCCTGCTGGCCGAAATCGACGACATGCAGCGAGCCGCCGGGTGCGAGCGCGGCAAGCGCGGCCGACACGGTCTTCTCCCAGCCGGGGATCATCGACAACGAATAGGATATGAAGACACGGTCGAAGCGCTCGATGCCGAAGAGCGCCGCCGGATCGAAATCCGTGGCGTCGCCGCGCGCCAGTTCGACCCTGTCGGAGAGACCTTCGCGAGCGATAGCCGCGTTTGCCGTCTCCAGCATCTCGGCCGAGATATCCAAACCGAAGAAGCGGGCGTCTGGATAGCTCCGGGCGGCAAGAACGATGTTGCGGCCGGTACCGCAGCCGAGCTCGAGCACGGTGCCGCCTTGCGGCACGTCGAGCCCCGCTATCAGCCGGTCGCGGCCGAGCAGGTAGTATTTGCGGGTAATGTCGTAGATATGGCGCTGCCAGCGATAGACGCCATCCATCAGATCGGCATGGCGGACCGGCAGCTCCGTCGTGCTCATGCGGCGCGCTTCACATAGAGATGGAAGCCGCCATAGATCGCCGAGCGATCCCTGGCCGAGAATTCGCGCGAGGCCTCGGCTTCGTAGCGCCACTGGTCGAGCAGGGAACTGGAGACGCGGCCCGGCAGCAGGCTGGGCTCGGCCGCGGTGCGGAAGATCACGCGCGCGCCAACCGAGGCCGTGCGGGTGATCTCGGTCCACAGATCGTTGAGCAGGTCGTCGGTCATCCAGTCCTGGGCATCGAGCAGGACGAAGCGATCGACCGAGGCCGCATCCTTGCCGGCGAGGAATTTGATCAAGTTGGCATGATGGATGGCGACGCGTTCGGTGTTGGCGCGGATCGTCCTGTAGTTGCGCTGTTCCAAATAGGCGGGCAGGGCTGCCTCGCCGGGCTGCGGATAGCGGCGGGCAAAGGCCTGCCAGGCGAAATAGTTGTTCTTCAGCGGGAAATCGCAGGCGAGCTTCTCCAGCCGCGCCTTCAAGACGCTCGCCATCGAACCGTCGCCGGACGTGATCAGCGAGTCGTACTGTGCCGGCGGGATACCCAGACCGAAAAGCGAGGCCTTGCGCGATGTCGCCCAGCGTAGCAGCTTTTTGTCGAAGACCGGCGCCAGCTCCTCGTTAAAGAAACGGCGCTGCTCGCCGATGTTCTCGGCCTTCATGATGCCGGCCGGATCGACACCGAACAGTTTTGCCACACGATGGCCCATGGCGATGAAGAGGCCAAGCAGGCCGGTCTGGTAGAAGTTGCGGTCGAAAACCGCGATGCGGCGGCGGCCGCGCCAGTTCCTGCGCTCCCAGTAGTGACGGCTGACCGGGTCGAGATGCGGCGCGATGAAGCGGTCGTAAGCTTCCGAGTTGTGGCTGGTATCGGCTGCGCCGAAGAAGCGGAACAGATCGCCCTGCGAGGGCAGATGGCGCACCGCCTCCAGCTTCATGCGGTTCAGCGCGATGTGCGCGGCGTTGAGGTCGACGGCGTCGATCCGGGCCGGCGAGCGGGTGAGGTAAGCCAGAATGTTGCAGCCGCCCGACGCGATTGTGACGACGCGATGGCCGGCGCCAAGCTGCATGGCGTCCATGTCGACATCCGGGTCTTCCCAGATCTGGGGATAGACGAGGCCGGAAAACAGGAAGGCGAAAAGCCGCTCGGAAATGCCGTCCTTCGACAGGGCGCGGTTCTGGTAGACGGCTTTTCCAACCTCCTTGCCGCGTCGAAAAACGAGTTCTCCCGATACATCCGACATGGCAAGCTGATTCCCCGTTTGCATTGCGCAAGCGGGTAGCGCAGCGTTGTGACAGGCGGGTGACAGGCTGCTGACGCTGAGTCTTAGGCCTTGCCGAATCCGCCGGGCGTCGGCGTGACGACGATGACGGCCTCGCCGGCGTCGAGCGTGGTCTGGTCGCAGGCCTTCAGCACCTCGATCGAGCCGTCGTTGCGTCTGACCTTGGTCGAGCCAGCCTCGCCGTCGCCGCCGCCGTTCAGACCCTGCGGCGGGCGGTTGCGGTGTGAGGAGAGGATGGCGCATTCCATTTTTTCGAGGAAGCGGATCGTGCGTTTGGTGCCGTTGCCGGCGTTCCATTTGCCCTTGCCGCCGGAACCGTCGCGGATGTGGAAGTCTTCCAGCACGACCGGGAAGCGCAGTTCCAGCACTTCGGGATCGGTAAGTCGCGAATTGGTCATATGCGTGTGGACGCCGGAGGTGCCGGCAAAGCCGCGGCCCGAATTCATTTGGCCGGCCGGCGAGCCGGAGCAGATCGTCTCATAATATTGGTATTGCCGGTTGCCGAAGGTGAGATTGTTCATTGTGCCTTGCGCGTTGGCCATCGCGCCCATGGCGCCGAACAGCGCGTTGGTGACATGCTGCGAGGTCTCGACATTGCCGGCGACGACGGCGGCAGGGTAGGAGGGTTTGAGCATGCAACCGTCGGGGATGACGATGTTGATCGGCCTGAGACATCCGGCGTTCATCGGGATCATGTCCTCGACCATGACGCGGAAAACATAGAGCACAGCGGCTCGCGCCACCGGCTCCGGCGCATTGAAATTGTTCTTCATGACCTTCGAGGTGCCGGTGAAATCGACCGTCGCGTCGCGCCTTTGCCGATCGACGGTGATCTTCACTTTGATCACCTGGCCGGTGTCGGTGGCATACTCGTAGTCGGAACTGTCGGGCAGCCTTTCCAGCACGCGGCGCACGCTCTCGGCGGCATTGTCCTGAACATGGCCCATATAGGCCTCGACGACAGCGAGGCCAAAATGCGCGACCATCTTGCGCAACTCCGCCACGCCCTTTTCGTTGGCGGCGATCTGCGCCTTGAGGTCGGCGATGTTCTGGGCGGGATTGCGGGCAGGATAGGGATGGTCGGTGAGGAGCGCCTCGAGTTCCTCCTCGCGGAAGCGGCCGCGATCGACGATGCGGAAATTGTCGAACAGCACGCCTTCCTCGTCGACGGTTGTGGCCAAAGGCGTCATCGAGCCCGGCGCGGTGCCGCCGACATCGGCATGGTGGCCGCGCGAGGCCGCCCAGAACAGGATTTCCGTGCGCGCGTCGTCGAACACCGGCGTCACCACGGTGATGTCGGGCAGATGCGTGCCGCCATTGTAGGGCGCGTTGAGAGCAAAAACGTCGCCGGGATGGATATCACCCGAATTCAGGCGGATGACGGTTTCGACCGAGCGGTCCATGGACCCCAGATGCACCGGCATGTGCGGCGCGTTGGCGACCAGCGCGCCATGGCGGTCGAACACGGCGCAGGAAAAATCGAGCCGCTCCTTGATGTTGACGGAATAGGCGGTGTTCTGCAGCGTGACGCCCATCTGCTCGGCGATCGACATGAAAAGGTTGTTGAAGACCTCGAGCATCACCGGATTGGCTTCGGTGCCGAGCGCCGCCTGCCGCGCCTTTTTCTCTATACGCCGCAGCAGCACGTGGTTCCTGGCCGTGATCTCGGCCTGCCAGCCCGGCTCGACGACGATGGTCTGGTTCGGCTCGATGACGAGCGCGGGGCCTGCCACCTTGTGACCGGGCTTCAAATCCTCGCGCCGGAAGATGCCGGCATCGCGCCAGGCTCCGTCGGCGAAGAATTGCCGGGACTGCCAGGGGCTTGCCACCTGGTCTTCGAGCCCTGATTCACTTTCGTCGCGGCCGGCGGTCCCGACATCGCTGCCTTCGACGCCGACTGCCTCGACGATCATCGGCTTGTCTTCGTAGACGAAGCCGAATTGCGCCTTGTGCGCGGCCTCGAAATCGCTCCTGGCGCGAAAAATCGAGCCGTGCTCGAAGTTGACCGGCAAAGTTGTGTCGGTGCCGTCATAACGGATCTGCAGGACCGGCTTTGAGGCGATGGCGTCTTGCGCAATGCCTTGCACTGCAAGCTCGGCGATGACGCCCTGGTGCAAGGTCGCAATCAGGTCCTCGATCGAGGAGCGGGACTCTTCGGCGAGCGGCTTCAGCAACGCCTGCTGGCGCGAGGCGAAAACCGTCGACAGCCCGATGCCGTAAGCCGAAAGCAAGCCGGAGAAGGGGTGGATAAGCACCGCTTCCATGCCGAGCGCATCGGCGACGAGGCAGGCATGCTGGCCGCCGGCGCCACCGAAACAGTTCAAGAGATATTCAGTGACATCGTAACCGCGCTGCACCGAAATCTTCTTGATGGCGTTGGCCATGTTCTCGACGGCGATGGTGACGAAACCCTCGGCCATCGCTTCGGGCGAGCGTTCATCGCCGATCTCGGCGGCTAAAGCCGCGAATTTTTCGCGCACGGCGGCGACGTCGAGCGGCTGGTCTTGACCGGGGCCGAAGATCGCCGGGAAGATGTCGGGCTGCAGCTTACCGAGCATGACATTGGCGTCGGTGACGGCGAGCGGGCCGCCGCGTCGATAAGCGGCCGGGCCGGGATTGGCGCCGGCGGAGTCCGGGCCGACGCGGAAGCGACCGGCCTCGTAATGCAGGATCGAGCCACCGCCGGCCGCGACCGTATGAATACGCATCATCGGCGCGCGGATGCGAACGCCGGCGACTTCAGTGTCGAAGGCGCGCTCGTATCCGCCGTCATAATGGGCGACGTCGGTCGAGGTGCCGCCCATGTCGAAGCCGACGACCTTGTCGAAGCCGGCGAGCTTCGCCGTCTCGACCATGCCGACGACGCCGCCGGCCGGGCCGGAAAGCAGCGCATCCTTGCCCTGGAACATGTCGGCGGCGGTCAACCCGCCCGATGACATCATGAACATCAGCCGCGGGCCGGCACCCAATTCTCCCGCCACCCTTTGCACGTAGCGTGACAGGATCGGCGACAGATAGGCGTCAACCACCGTGGTGTCGCCACGACCGACCAGCTTGATGAGCGGCGAGACCTCGTGGCTGACCGATATCTGGCTGAAGCCGATCTTGCGACAGACTTTCGCGACTGCCTTTTCATGGTCGGGATATTTCCAGGCGTGCATCAAGACGATGGCTACCGCGTCGATGCCGTCGGCCTTGGCCTGCTCGATGGCCGGGCGGCAGGCGGCGATGTC
The DNA here is from genome assembly GCF_003952605.1 of Mesorhizobium sp. M1A.F.Ca.IN.022.06.1.1. NCBI lineage: Bacteria > Pseudomonadati > Pseudomonadota > Alphaproteobacteria > Hyphomicrobiales > Phyllobacteriaceae > Mesorhizobium > Mesorhizobium sp. M1A.F.Ca.IN.022.06.1.1. The sequence continues at coordinate 5,364,939 of NZ_CP034455.1, forward strand.
GAGCAGGCGCTCGACGGACCCGTCCACGCGCACGCGCTCGTCGATCTCTACCACCCGCTCATAGAGCTGTTCGGGCAGGATGATCTCCTTGGCGAAAATATCCGGCCGCGCCTGATAGGCGATGCGCAGCGCGTCGCGAAAACCCCTGGTGATGAGCAGCAGCACGCGGTCGCCCTTGCGCTCCAGCAGCGCGTTGGTAGCGACAGTGGTGCCCATTTTTATGTCGCCGATGCGCTCCGCGGGGATGGCGGCGCCGGTTTTCAGTCCAAGCAGTTCGCGGATGCCCTGGATAGCGGCATCGGCATAGGCCTCAGGGTTCTCCGACAAAAGCTTGCGGGGATGCAGTCGGCCTTGCGGATCGCGGCCGATGATGTCGGTGAAGGTCCCGCCCCGGTCGATCCAGAAATCCCATTTGTTGTTGGCTGCGGCGTCCTGCATGCTGCTTATCCGTTACCTGCGACAACCCGTTCTGTTAGTTCGCCGTTTTGGCCCCGGCAACCATGCGCTTGGTGTTACACATGGAAACGCAACGTTACGAAACCCAGGTCAGATTTCTGCATTTCCTCTGCGACGTTCACCGAAACGTGAGCGTTTGCTGAAGGAGAGATACCATGAAGAAGCTTATTCTGGCGTCTGTTTCGGCGCTCGCCCTGCTGGGGGTCGCGGCTTGCAGCGACAGCAGCACCGACAACACCACCACGCAGAGCACCAACCCGCCGGCCAACGAACAGCCAATGAAGCCGGCTACCCCTGACCCTTCGAAGCCTGCTGAACCGGCTCCGGCAACACCTCCTGCTGCGCCCGCGCAGTAGAAGTTCATCCACTGAAATCAGGAAGGCCGGCCCCTGTGCCGGCCTTCCTTTTGGCGGGACTGTCCCCAAAGTCGATCGACCTGCGGCATCGTCCCGGCTTGATAGCGGTGCCCGGTTCGCACTAAGAAGCCGCATGTCGATTTGGGACCGCCTCGGCGACTTCATCGCTCGTGTTTCGTCGTCGGCGTCCTCGGGCGTCGGCGATGTCGTCGAAGCCGTGCGGACCGTGTACTCGGGCGACCCGGATCTACGCCGGCGCGTGGCCTTCTCGGTGGCGATGATCGCGCTTTCGGCCAAGATGGCGAAGGCCGACGGCATCGTCACCCAGGACGAGGTGAGGGCCTTCCAGGAAATCTTTGAGGTGCCGCCGAGCGAAACGCGCAATGTGGCGCGCCTTTATGACCTCGCCAAGCGCGATGTTGCCGGATTTGAAATCTACGCCCAGCGCATGTCGCAGCTTTGCGGTTCCGGTCATGCGAATTGCAAGATGCTGGAAGACATACTCGACGGGCTGTTCCACATCGCCAAGGCGGATGGCCTGGTTCACGAGAGGGAAGGGCAATTCCTGCATCGCATCGCCGAGATTTTTCAGATCGATGAGGCGCATTACCAGGCGATCCTGGCGCGCCACGTCAATGTGGGCGCCGCCGATCCCTATGTGGTTCTCGGCGTCGAACGCGGGAAGCCATTCGAGGAGGTCAGGAAGCGTTATCGCAAGCTGATCTCCGACAACCATCCCGACCGGCTGATCGCGCGCGGCCTGCCGCAGGAATTCATCAAGATCGCCACGACAAGGGTCGCTGCGATCAATGCCGCCTATGAGATGATCGAACGGGGCCTCAGGCACGTATGAGCGGTTTCTTGCCCGACCAGCCGGGTACCGAGGTCAGGCTATCGCCGAATTTCGGTCCGCGACGCGAGACACTCAGGCCCGACATGATCGTGCTGCACTATACCGGCATGCCGACGGGGCCTGAGGCCGAGGCCTGGCTGTGCGATCCGGCAAGCGAGGTATCCTCGCACTATCTTGTGCATGAGGACGGCCGCATCGTGCAAATGGTGCGCGAAAGCGACCGCGCCTGGCATGCCGGCAAGAGTTCATGGTTCGGGTGCACCGACATCAACTCCTGCTCTGTCGGCATCGAGATCGTCAACCCCGGGCATTCGCTGGGCTACAAAACCTTCCCGAAGCGGCAGGTCAAGGCCGTGATCGATTTATGCGCAGGGATCGCGGGCCGGCATTCCATTCCACCGCAAAGGGTGCTTGCGCATTCCGATGTGGCGCCGGGACGCAAGGTCGACCCGGGCGAGAAGTTTCCCTGGAAGGCGCTCTTTGCCGCCGGTGTCGGCCATCTGGTTCCCGCGGCTCCGATCAGGACGGGCGCGGCGCTGAGGGCGGGCGACGCAGGTGCTGACGTGGAAGCCCTGCAATCGATGCTGGCGCTTTACGGCTACAGCGCCGAGATATCGGGTGTCTTCGACCGCCAGACGGAAATCGTGGTGGCGGCGTTTCAGCGGCATTTCCGACGGCGGCTCGTCGACGGCGTGGCGGACGGTTCGACGATCAGCACGCTCCAAAGGCTTTTGGCTGCGATAAAGGCAGCCCCTTCCAAATAGCCTGCCAAGCTGGCTAAATTACAATTTGTCATACAAAGTGAATTGCCTCGCCTTTATTGGCGCCAATTCGGTCTCCAAACGCATCTCCCGCAAGTTGTCGGGCATCTATCCCTCCAAGATGCTCCGGTGTTGGATTGGCCCCGCCGCGTGAAATTCTTCGCGCGGTTCTAACAGAACAGGAATACATGCAAAGATTGACCGTTGTAGCGGCAGCCGTTGCTGCCGGAGTGATGACTTTTGCCTTCAGCCCAGCGAACAGCGCCCCCTGAGCCTCCGGGCGGCGGACAATGGGTTTGCTGCGACCCCCTCAAAGCCCAAGGCTGCGCCAAGCGCCAAGACTTCGACGGCCAAGAGAGCTACCCCGGCGAAGGTGCAGAAAGCCGCCGCAGCGCGGTCCGCGAAATCAAGAGTCAAACGCTACGCAAAGCGCAGCAGGCAAACCATCGACCTGACCGCGACAGCTTCCATCCGTCCTGAAAAGCCCGCCTTGTCTTCTTCGGCAACTGGCGACGGCCAATATTCGGCGATCATCGCCCGCTATGCGGCAAGCTACGGCGTGCCGGTGTCGCTGGCCAAGGCCGTCATCACGATCGAGAGCAACTTCCGGCCCAACATGGTCGGCGGCGCCGGCGAGATCGGCCTGATGCAGATCAAGCCGGCGACGGCCCGGATGATGGGCTATACCGGTTCAGTCAAGGGACTGTTCGATCCCGACACCAACATCAAATACGGCATGAAGTACCTCGCCATGGCGCAGGGGCTAGGTGGCGGCACCACCTGCGGTACCATCCTCAAATACAATGCCGGCCATGGGGCGACGCGGATGAATCCGATTTCGGCCGCCTATTGCAGCAAGGTGAAGGTGCAGATGGCAGCGCTCGGTTCGCCTGTCTAAGCGGGACAGTTGCCTTTTTTGTTGCGTTTTCAGGCGCGAATCCTTTTATACGCCCTTGCCAGCTGGCCGGGCGGCCGCGCCCGCAAGAGCCGAAAGGCTGCGGGTGAGGAAAGTCCGGGCTCCATGGAGACACGGTGCCGGCTAACGGCCGGCGGGGGAGACCCCAGGGAAAGTGCCACAGAAAGCAAACCGCCGCGGCATTCGCCGCGGCAAGGGTGAAAGGGTGGGGTAAGAGCCCACCGCGCGACTGGCAACAGAAGCGGCACGGCAAACCCCACCGGGAGCAAGACCGAATAGGGGCGGTGCGAAGGGAAACCTTCGAGGGCTGTTTCCGGCCCACCGCCCGGGTAGGTTGCGTGAGGCGCATGGCGACATGCGCCCAAGATGAATGGCCGCCACGTTCCCGCGCCGCAAGGCGTGGGGGCCATACAGAACCCGGCTTACAGGCCAGCTGGCATTTTCCTCCACAGCGTTCCGAGCCGCTCAGCCGTCAAGCCGGTCCAAAGACGCCTCGATCGCCTGCCAGAGCTCTTCCACCGGCTCGCAGCCGACGGCCAGCCGCACGAAGCCGGGCGGCACGGCATCGCCGCGCTTCGATCGCCGTTCAGCCGATGTATGAACGCCACCAAACGAGGTGGCCGATTCAATCAGCGCGCAGTTGTTGATGAAATCCTCGGCCTTCTCTTCCGAAGTCAGCTCGAATGAGATGAGAAAGCCGAAGCGCTCCATCTGGGCACGCGCCAGATTGTGCGAGGGGTCGCCCTCAAGGCCTGGAAAGCGCAAGCCGCTCACGGCGCGATGCCCCTTGAGCCGGCGGGCGATCGTTTCCGCCGAGGAGCACATGCGATCGTACCGCACCTCGAGTGTTTCAAGGCCGCGATGCACGAGCCAGGCCTCGAACGGCCCGGGAATGCCGCCGGCGGTTTCTCGCCAGTCCCTGACCTTGGCGATAATATCCGGATCGCGGCTGGCGACATGGCCGAACAGCACATCCGAGTGACCGTTGATCGCCTTGGTGTCGGCCGAGACCACGATGTCGGCGCCAAGGTCGAGCGGGCGCTGGCCGAAGGGCGTCATCGTCGTGTTGTCGACGATGAGGAGCGCACCTTGTTCGTGGGCGGTCTTGGCGACGGCGGCGATGTCGCAGATATCCAGCCTTGGGTTCGAGGGGGTTTCGACGAAGACCAGCCGGTAGCCGGCGAAGCCGCCGTCGAGCATGCTCGATGTCGGCCTCACGTCATAGGCGATGCCGAGCGGTTTCAGGAAACGCTCCGCCAGAGCCCGCGTCGTGTGGTAGCCGTCCGAGGGCAAGAGGATGCGGTCGCCAGATTTGACCAGCGCAAAGAACGTTGCCGAAATCGCCGCCATGCCCGACGGAAAGGCGATGCACTGCGCATCTTCGAGATGACCAAGCGCATGCTCGACCGCGTGCCATGTCGGATTGCTGAAGCGGCCGTATTGATCGAAGCCCGTCGCGTCGCCCGGCGAATGAAAGATCGAGGCCATTGTCAGCGGCAAAGGGATGGGATCGCCCTTGGCGAAATCGCCGCTGCGCAGATGGGCAAGTGTCGCGGCGCGTGACTTCGCGGTTTCGGACATTGGGCGCATTCCTTCACTGAACTGACGTCCGAACGCTAGGCGTGGCGGCCCTTCGCGGCAAGCCGCGTCCTTTTGGGCCAGAGCCTTCTAAACGCTTCGTTAGGCTTAATGGACGATAAAGACGAGACGTGCCGCGAGCCTGCGCTTTCAGGTTGTGGCATGCGTGTTTGTGATGCCTCTTCCCGTTGACGCCCACATTACCCCATGATATCCCATTCCCATCAAGCTTTCGTTCCGCGTCAGGGTGAAGCGTACGCCAATCGGGCAGTCGCGGCGGCTGCGCGTTTGCCGGTTTTCGCCTTGGTGAATGAAGCGATTTGTCGCGAGGCGATGCGCGGCGGCGGCGCGGAGAAAAACATGGGCAGGGGTGCGGCGGCGACAGCGGCTGTAAGGCGTAGTGGACCGATTTCTGTCAAACGCAGTAAACAGGATCGATGCGAAGGGGCGGGTATCCGTTCCGGCGCATTTCCGTTCGGTCGTGCAGAAACGTGGCTATGCGGAACTCTATGCGCTACGCTGCCTCGACCTTCCGGCGATGGACGTCGGCGGGCTCGATCTGCTCGACCGCTACGAGCAGCGGATCGCGCTGGAAGATCCCTTCCTGCAGACGGCGGACGATATGTCCTTCTTCTGCCATGGCGACGGGACGTTCCTGAAACTCGACCAGGACGGCCGCATCACGATGACCGATTTCATCCGCGAGCACACGGGCATCTCGAACGAGGTGGCCTTTGTCGGCCGCGGCAATTTCTTCCAGATCTGGGAGCCGGGCCGACTTGCCGCCTATGGGGCGCAGGCTCGAGCCAGGCTTTTGCAGCTTCGGCAGGGGACGAAGCCCGGGGAGCGACCGGAATGATGACTGGCCACGGCGATGATCCTCACGCCGTTGGCGGACTGGTCCGTCACATTCCGGTCCTCCTTGCCGAAGTGCTGGAGGCGCTTGACCCCAAGGCGGGCGAGACAATCGTCGACGGCACGTTCGGCGCCGGCGGCTACACCACCGCCATCCTCGAGCGCGGCGCCTCGGTCGTGGCCATCGACCGCGATCCGGATGCGATCGCCGCGGGCAAGGCTCTGGAACAGCAGGCCGGCGGCAGGCTGAAGCTCGTTCAGGAGCCGTTCTCGACCCTGGACAAGCATGTCGAAAGCGCCGACGGCGTCGTGCTCGACATCGGCGTCTCGTCGATGCAGCTCGACCAGGCCGGGCGCGGCTTTTCCTTTCGCGCCGACGGACCGCTCGACATGCGCATGGCGCAGGCTGGCCTGAGCGCCGCCGACGTCGTGAACACCTTCAAGGCGGGCGACCTTGCCCGCATCTTCGGCTTTCTCGGCGAAGAGCGGCATGCCGGCCGCATCGCCCGCATGATCGAGGCCCGGCGCGAGAAGCGGCCCTTCGAGCGCACGCTCGATCTTGCCGACGCCATCGCCACCCATGTCGGCCGCGCGCCGAAGGACAAGATCCATCCCGCCACCCGCGTCTTCCAGGCGCTGCGCATCTTCGTCAATGACGAGCTCGGCGAGTTGGCGAGCGCGCTGTTCGCCGCCGAGCGGGTGCTGAAGCCGGGCGGCAGGCTCGCCGTCGTGACCTTTCATTCGCTGGAGGATCGCATTGTCAAGCGCTTCATCGCCGATCGCGCCGATGCGGCCAGCGGATCGCGTCATATGCCGGACGCGCCGGCGCGGCTGGCGACCTTCCGCAAATCCGGCGGCGGGGTGACGCCGGGAGAGGCCGAGATCGCCGGCAATCCGCGGGCGCGCTCGGCGAGGCTGCGCGCGGCAATCCGCACCGGCGCGCCTGCGCGCGCCGGTGACTCTTCGATTTTCGGCCTTCCAAAGCTTCCCGCCGTCGAGCGGCCGGGGGAGAGGTAAGCACGTGTTTCGCACCAGCGATATAGTCCTGATCGCCGTAATGGTCTCGGCGGCGGCATTGACCTACAAGACCAAGCGCGAGGCCGAGGACCAGCTGGCGGCGGTGCAGAAGCTGCAGGCGCAGATCCGCTACGAGGAAGACACAATCGATCTTCTCAAGGCGGACTGGAGCCTGCTCACCCAGCCGGCGCGGCTGCAGAAGCTTGCCGAAATCTACAAGTCGCAGCTCGGGCTCGAGCCGCTCAACGCCCACCAAATCGGCGGGCTCGACGACGTGCCGATGAAGCCGCTCAATATCGAGGACCTGTCGTCGCAGCCGCTCGGCGGCATGGCCGACAATTCGGGCAAAGGGCCGTCGGACGGCAAGGATCCGGTGGTGACCGGGAGCACCGTGCAATGATCAGCAGGCTTCCAGGGATCGGCAACCTGCTGAAGCGCCGAAGCAAGGCAGCTGAGGACGGCTCGATCGTCGTCGACGCCGCCCGCAAGGCAACCGGCGGCAAGGCCAAGACCCGCATCGTCATGACGATGGCGGTGTTCTTCACCATCTATTCGACGATTGCCGGCCGACTGGTCTATCTCGGCCTGCAGAATCCGGACAATTCGGGTGGTCCGCAGAGCCGCGTCACTGCATCGCGGCCGGACATCGTCGACCGCAACGGCGAGGTGCTGGCGACCGACATCAAGACGGCGTCGCTGTTCGCCGAGCCGCGCCGTATCGTCGACGCCGACGAGGCGATCGAGAAGCTCTCGACCGTGCTTCCCGAGATTGACTACGAGCAGACCTATCACAAGCTGAAGAGCGGCGCCGGCTTCGTCTGGCTGCAGCGGCAGCTGACGCCGAAGCAGCAGGCCGACATCATGGCGCTCGGCATCCCGGGTCTCGGTTTCCGCACCGAAAAGCGCCGCTTCTATCCGAGCGGCGAAACGTCATCCTACATTGTCGGGCTCACCAACATCGACAATCAGGGCATCTCCGGTATGGAGAAGTACATCGACGACCAGGGCCTGACCGATCTGCAGGCGTCAGGACTGGCGGTGGCCAGGGACCTGAAGCCGGTGAAGCTGTCGATCGACCTGCGCGTCCAGCATGTGGTGCGCGACGAGGTGGCGACCGGCATGGAGCGGTTCCACGCGATCGCGGCCGGCGCGGTGGTCCTCAATATCAAGACCGGCGAAGTGCTGGCCATGGCGTCGGTGCCGGATTTCGACCCCAACAATCCCTACAATGCTCAGGAAAAGGACCGGCTGAACCGTATGTCGGCCGGGCTCTACGAGATGGGCTCGACCTTCAAGAGCTTCACCACCGGCATGGCGCTCGATTCCGGCAAGGTGACGCTGGAGAGTCGCTTCGATGCGTCGCGCCCGATCAGGATCGGCCGCCAGACCATCCATGACTTCCACAGCAAAGGCCGTGTGCTTTCGGTGCCCGAAGTGTTCATCTATTCGTCCAACATCGGCTCGGCCAAAGAAGCCGAGGCTGTCGGCATCGAAGGGCATCGCGAGTTCCTGCATCGGCTAGGCGTGCTCGAAAAGATGCAGACGGAATTGCCGGAAGTGGCGCGCCCGACCGAACCGAAAGTATGGAAGCAGGTCAATTCGATCACCATCGCCTTCGGCCATGGCGTCTCGACAACGCCCCTGCAGACTGCCGTCGGCTGCGCCGCATTGATGAGTGGCTATTTGATCGAGCCGACTTTTCTGCCGCGCACGGCCGAGCAGGCGATGGAGGTGGCCAAAAGGGTGGTCAAGGACACAACGGTGGAAGGGATGCGCTATCTCTACGCACTCAACGCCGAGAAAGGCTCGGGCAAGAGCGCCAGGGTTCCGGGTTACCGCGTCGGCGGCAAGACGGGCACGGCGGAAAAGGTCGTTAACGGCCGTTATTCGAAAGAGAAGAATTTCAACGCCTTCGTCGCCGCCTTTCCGATGGACGATCCGCAATATATCGTGCTGACCATCGCCGATGAGCCGAAGCCGGAAAAGCCCGGCATGGGCGCCACCGCCGCCTCGAATGCCGGCATCATGGCAGGCAACATCATCAGGCGTGCGGCTTCGATGCTTGGCGTGAAGCCAGATTTCAGCCATGAAAATGGTGCAACGCTGGTTTCCTATCAGTGATTCTTGGGGCGCGCCGGCAACTGCGCGCTATTTTGTTGCGGTGAACGGGACTCAATGTATCTGAAAAATCTAGCCGGCATCCTGCCTGTCGAGGGAACAGCTTCCCCCGATCTGGAGGTTACCGGTCTCTCCTCCGATTCCCGCCAGGTAAGACCGGGCGTCGTTTTTTTCGCGCTCGCCGGCAGCAAGGCTGATGGCTCGACCTATGCCGCCGATGCCGCCGGCCGCGGCGCTGCCGCAATCGTGGCGGCCAAAGGCAATACAATCTCCGGTCTGTCGATCCCGGTTCTTGCCGTCGATGATCCCCGTCTGGCATTGGCGCTGAGCGCAGCGCGCTTCTTCGGCAAGCAGCCTCGGACGATGGTCGCCGTAACCGGGACCAGCGGCAAGACATCGGTTGCCGCGTTCACCCGCCAGATCTGGGAGCAGGCAGGTTTTGCCGCCGCTTCGATCGGCACGACCGGCGTGGTGGCGCCGGGCCGCAACGAATATGGCTCATTGACTACGCCCGATCCGGTCGCGCTGCACGAGTTGCTCAAGGAACTGACGGAGGCAGGGGTAACGCACGCCTCGATGGAGGCTTCCAGCCATGGTCTCGACCAGCGTCGGCTCGACGGCGTCAAACTGGCCGCCGGCGGCTTTACCAATCTCGGCCGCGACCACATGGATTACCATCCGACGGTTGAGGATTATCACCGTGCCAAGCTGCGTCTGTTCGACACGCTGCTGCCGAAGGGGGCGCCGGCCGTGATCTTCGCCGACGATCCCTGGTCGCAGCCGACGGTTGATGCCGCGCGGGCAGCGGGCCTCAATGTTCTGACCGTCGGCCGACACGGCGAATTCCTGACGCTGAAGCGCGTCGAGCATGAGCGGCGGCGCCAGCGTGCCGAGGTGGAGGCCGATGGTGTGCTTCACGAGATCGACCTGCCGTTGGCAGGTGATTTCCAGATCGCCAACGCGCTGGTTTCGGCCGGCCTCGCCATCTCGACTGGAACATCCGTTGATAAGGCCTTGGCCGCATTGGAGAAACTCGAAGGTGCGCCGGGCCGCCTCGACCTTGTGGGCACGACGGCCGCCGGCGCTCCGGTCTATGTCGACTACGCGCACAAGCCCGACGCATTGGAAAATGTCCTGACCTCGGTTCGTCCGTTCACCACGGGCCGGGTCGTTGTCGTCTTCGGCTGTGGCGGCGACCGCGATCGCGGCAAGCGGCCGATCATGGGCGAGATCGCGACCCGGCTCGCCGATGTCGTCATCGTCACCGACGATAATCCGCGCACGGAAATCCCCGAAACCATCCGCGCGGCAATCCTTGCCGCGGCGCCCGGCGCCATCGAGATCGGCGACCGCCGCAAAGCGATCCACGAGGCCGTCGCCATGCTCCATGCCGGCGATACGCTGATCGTCGCCGGCAAGGGGCATGAGGAAGGCCAGACGATCGGCACCGAAACCTTCCACTTTTCCGATCACGAGGAAGTGCGCGAGGCGCTCCAGGAGCGCGCCGCATGAGCTTGCTGTGGACGTCGCAAGCGCTTGTCGAGGCCATGGGCGGCAGGCCGATCGGCTCGCTGCCGGAAGGCATCACCGGCATTTCGATCGACAGCCGCAGCCTCGAGCCGGGCAACGCCTTCTTCGCCATCAAGGGCGAGACGATGGACGGCCACGATTTCGCAACCGCTGCAGTGAAGGCGGGCGCTGCGGTGCTGGTGGTGGCCGAGGGCAAGCTGCCGTCCCTTGGCCGGCTGACGGCGCCGATGATCGTCGTGCAGGATGTGCTTGCGGCGCTGGAAAAGCTCGGCATTGCGGCGCGCGCTCGCTCACGGGCCAAGATCATCGCGGTGACCGGCTCTGCGGGCAAGACGACCACAAAGGAAGCGCTGCGCCATGTGCTGTCGGCGGTCGGCAAGGTGCACGCCTCGGCGCAGTCGTTTAACAATCACTGGGGCGTGCCACTTACCTTGGCGCGCATGCCCGCAGACTGCGACTACGCGATCTTCGAGATCGGCATGAATCATCCGGGCGAGATAAGGCCGCTGGTCAAGATGGTGAGGCCGCATGTCGCGATCGTCACGCTGATCGCGGCCGCCCATCTCGGCTTCTTCAAGAATCTCGACGAGATCGCCATGGCCAAGGCCGAGATTTTCGAGGGCATAGAGGCCGGCGGCGCCGCGCTGCTCAATCGCGACGATCCGCGTTGGAAGCTGCTCGGGAAAGTGGCCAAGGATGCAGGTGTCGAGCATGTCTTCGGCTTCGGCGAGAACGCCCGCTCGGCCTTTCGTCTTGTTGGCTGCGACCTTTATGCCGATCACTCCGATATCGCGGTCAAGATCGGCAAGAGGGACGTGACGGCCCGTGTGGGGGCGCCCGGCCGCCACATCGTGCAGAATGTGCTGGCGGTGCTTGGCGCCGCGCAACTGGTCGGCGCCGATCTCGACAAGGTCGCGGCGGCGCTCGCCGATCTTTCGGCCGAGCGCGGGCGCGGCCGGCGCCACATTTTGCGCCATCCGAACGGTCCGATCACGCTGATCGACGAGAGCTACAATGCCAATCCAGCGTCGATGGCGGCAGCCATGGCGCTGCTCAACGCCACGCCGGTATCGGGCGAGGGCAGGCGCATCGCCGTGCTTGGCGACATGCTGGAACTCGGCAGCCATTCGGCGAAGCTCCACGCGGCCCTTGCCGAACTTATTGTCGGCACAGAAACGCGTAAGGTCTTTCTCGGCGGCCCGGAGATGCGGGCACTGGCCGAGGTTTTGCCTTGGGATGTCGAAACCGAGTACCGGCCAGGAGCCGAAGAGCTGAAGCCCGTCGTCATGTCGGCGATCAGGCCGGGCGACGTGGTGATGGTCAAGTCGTCGAAAGGCATCGGCTTTTCAAAGCTGGTCGAGGCATTGCTCGGCAAATTTCCGGCGGAAGCCGCAACCATTGAACCGACCTGAGGTCGGGATCCGGGGGACCGATGCTCACTTTACTCGTTGATTTCGCGGACAAGATCTCGGCCTTCAATGTCTTCCGCTACATCACCTTTCGCACCGGCGGTGCGCTGATCACTTCGGCGCTGATCGTCTTCATATTCGGACCGACCATCATCAATTCGCTGCGGCTTCGCCAGGGCAAGGGGCAGCCGATCCGCGCCGACGGACCGCAGACGCATTTCAAGAAGGCCGGAACGCCGACGATGGGCGGGCTGATGATCCTGTCCGGCATCATCGGCTCCTCGCTTCTGTGGGCAAACCTCTCCAGCATCTATGTCTGGGTGGTGCTTTTGGTCACCGTCGGCTTCGGCTCGATCGGTTTCTACGACGACTATCTCAAGGTGACGAAACAGTCGCATCTGGGCTTCTCCGGCAAGGCGCGGCTGGCGATCGAATTCGTTGTCGCCGGCATCGCGGCCTGGGTGATCATGCATAACGGCCAGGCGCCGTTCTCGTCGTCGCTGACCTTCCCGTTCGCCAAGGAATTCCTGATCCATCTCGGCTGGTTCTTCGTGCCGTTCTCCTGCTTCGTGATCGTCGGCGCCGGCAATGCGGTGAACCTGACCGACGGTCTGGACGGGCTGGCGATCGTGCCGATCATGATCGCTGCGGCGTCGTTCGGCGTCATCGCCTATCTTTCCGGCAACGCGGTGTTCGCCGAGTATCTGCAGATCCATTTCGTTCCCGGCACCGGCGAACTGGCGGTCGTGCTGGGCGCCGTCATCGGCGCCGGCCTCGGCTTCCTGTGGTTCAACGCACCGCCGGCCGCAATCTTCATGGGCGACACCGGCTCGCTTGCCATGGGCGGCCTGATCGGCACCATCGCTGTCGCCACCAAGCACGAGATCGTGCTGGTCATTGTCGGCGGCCTGTTCGTGGTGGAGATCCTGTCGGTCATCATCCAGGTCGGCTATTTCAAGATGACCGGCAAGCGCGTCTTCCTGATGGCACCGATCCATCACCATTTCGAAAAGCTCGGCTGGACCGAAAGCCAGGTGGTGATCCGCTTCTGGATCATCGCCGTCATCCTGGCGCTGGTCGGCCTCTCCACCCTCAAGCTCAGATAGGATGCCCGCTTGATCGCCGCCGCTTCATTTGCAGGCAAACGCGTTTCGCTCTTCGGGCTCGGCGGGTCGGGGATTGCCACCGCGCATGCGCTGATCGCCGGCGGCGCCGAGATCCTCGCCTGGGACGACAATCCGGACAGCGTCGCCAAGGCAGCAGCCGCCGGGATCGCGACCGGCGACCTGCGCGGCGCCGACTGGTCGCGCTTTGCGGCCTTCGTCCTGTCGCCCGGTGTGCCGCTCACGCATCCGAAGCCGCACTGGACGGTGGAACTGGCGCGCGGCGCCGGCGTCGAGGTGATCGGCGACATCGAGCTGTTCTGCCGCGAGCGCATCCAGCGCGCGCCGGCCGCACCCTTCGTCGCGATCACCGGCACCAACGGCAAATCGACGACCACAGCGATGACGGCGCACATCCTGAAGTCGGCCGGACGCGACACCCAGATGGGCGGCAATATCGGCCGCGCGATCATGACGCTCGATCCGCCCGAGGCCGAACGGCACTATGTGGTGGAGTGCTCTTCCTACCAGATCGATCTCGCGCCCTCGATCAATCCGACCGCCGGCATCCTGCTCAATCTGACGCCCGACCATCTCGACCGCCACGGCACCATGGCCCATTACGCCTCGATCAAGGAAAGGCTGGTCGCCGGCAGCGACACCGCGATCATCGGCGTCGACGATTCCTGGTGCGCCCAGATCGCCGACCGGCTGGAGCGGGCAGGCCGGCAAGTGATCCGCATTTCCAAGCGCCTGCCGCTGACCGACGGCTATTTCGCTGACGGCACGAATCTGATGGAAGCCGTGCACGGTCGCTACAGCCGCATCGCATTCCTGGAAGGCATCGGCTCGCTGCGCGGCCAGCATAATGCGCAGAACGCGCTCGCCGCCGTGGCCGCCTGCCTCAGGGTCGGGCTGGAACTCGGCGAGATCCAGGCGGGGCTGGAAAGCTTCCCGGGGCTGGCGCACCGCATGGAGCAGGTGGGCCGCAAGGATCATGTGCTGTTCGTCAACGATTCCAAGGCGACCAATGCCGATGCGGCGGCTCCCGCGCTGTCGAGCTTCAACCGCATCTATTGGATCGCAGGCGGCCTGCCCAAGGAAGGCGGGATAGAGCCGCTGCGCGGTTTCTTCCCACGCATCGCCAAGGCCTATCTGATCGGCGAGGCCGCTCCCGCTTTCGCCGCCACGCTCGGCGAGGCGGTGCCTTACGAAATTTCCGGAACGTTGGCGGCCGCGGTCGAGCACGCCGCCCATGACGCCGCGGGCGACACCGGCGGCGAGGCCGTCGTCCTGCTTTCGCCGGCCTGCGCCAGTTTCGACCAGTTCAAGAATTTCGAGGTTCGCGGCGAAGCCTTCAGGCAAGCTGCGACTGCTATTGATGGGGTGAAACCCATCGGAGGGCCACGTTGATGCAAAGCCGTCTCGACAAAAGTCCGGTCGCAACCTGGTGGTGGACGATCGATCGCTGGTTCCTGGCGGCATTTCTGTCGCTGATGGGGCTCGGCATCGTCTTGTCCTTCGCCGCAAGCCCGGCGGTCGCCGAGCGCATCGGTCTCGACAGCTTCCACTTCGCCACAAGACAGATCATCTTCACCATCCCGGCGCTCGTCGTGATGCTCGCGGTTTCCTTCCTGGAAGCGCGACAAATAAGGCGCATGTCGCTGGCGATGATCTGCATCATGCTGGTGCTGATGGTGGCGGTTCTCTATATCGGCGTCGAGGTGAAGGGCGCGCGGCGCTGGGTATCGCTGGCCGGGCTCTCGATCCAGCCGTCCGAGTTCCTGAAGCCGGCCTTTGTCATCATTTGCGCCTGGCTGTTTGCCGAGCACAAGCGCCAGCCAGACATTCCCGGCAATCTGTTCGCCATGCTGCTGCTGGCCTTGGTGATCTCGCTGCTGATCGCGCAGCCGGATCTCGGCCAGACCATGCTGGTGCTGGGCACCTGGGGCGTGATGTTCTTCATGGCCGGCCTGCCGTGGTTCTGGATCGTCGCGCTGGGGGCTGCCGGCGTCGGCGGCGTGTTCGCGGCCTATACAGTGTTTCCGCATGTGGCCGCCCGCATTGACAAGTTCCTCACCGGCGAAGGCGACACTTTCCAGGTCGACATGGGCCGCGAGGCGCTGATCAATGGCGGCTGGTTCGGCGTCGGCCCAGGCGAGGGCACGGTGAAGCGGGTCATCCCCGACAGCCACGCCGACTTCGTGTTTTCGGTCGCGGGCGAGGAGTTCGGGCTGATCATGTGCTTCTTCATCATGTCGATTTTCGCTTTCATCGTGCTGCGCGGATTGAGCATCGCGCTCAAGGAGCATGACGACTTCACCCGTTACGCCGTCGGCGGGCTCGTCACCATTTTCGGCTTGCAGTCGGCCATCAACATGTGCGTGAACCTACAGTTGATGCCGGCCAAGGGCATGACGCTGCCCTTCATTTCCTACGGCGGCTCCTCGCAGATCGCGATTGCCGTCTCGATGGGCATGGTGCTGGCGCTGACGCGCAGGCATCCCGAAAAGCGCAAGCAGATTGGCTACGCCTTCTCGCAGCGCGCCATGCCGGCGGAATGAGGCGGGATGTCGAGGGGTGTCATCCTGCTGGCGGCCGGCGGAACGGGCGGACATCTGTTCCCAGCCGAGGCGCTTGCGCATGAGCTGATCGAGCGGGGCTGGGAGGTGCATCTTGCCACCGACCGCCGCGCGGAGCGCTACTCCGGCCACTTTCCCGCCGCCGCGATCCACTCCATCCGCTCGGCGACTTTGGGCTCGAAGAATCCCTTCGCCGTGCTCGCCGCCTTCTGGGCGATCTGGCAAGGCGTGCGGCAAGCGGGGCGTGTCATCGCCAGGATCAAGCCCGACGTCGTCGTCGGCTTCGGCGGCTATCCGACATTGCCGCCGCTCTATGCGGCGACACGGCGCAAGGTGCCGACGCTGATCCATGAGCAGAACGCCGTCATGGGCCGTGCCAACAAGGCGCTGTCGAGCCGGGTCGATGCGATTGCCGGCGGTTTCCTGCCGGAGGGGGAAAGCGCGGCCGGCGCCAAGACGGTGACCACGGGCAATCCTGTGAGGCCGCAGATACTTGAAGCGGCGAAATCGCCTTATGTCGCGTCGGATGCCAGCGAGCCGTTCCGCTTCCTGGTCTTCGGCGGCAGCCAGGGTGCGCAGTTCTTTTCCGATGCTGTGCCGGCGGCGATAGCGCTTTTGCCCGAAGCGCAGCGCAAGCGGCTGGCGATCACCCAGCAGGCGCGCGCGGAAGACGTGGCGCGAGTGAAGACCGCCTATGCCGATCTCGGCGTCGACGCGCAGGTCTCGCCCTTCTTCACCGATATGGCGGCGCGCATGGCGGCCGCACATCTGGTGATGTCGCGGTCCGGTGCCTCGACCGTATCGGAGATCGCGGTCATCGGACGCCCGGCGCTGCTGGTGCCTTACCCGCATGCGCTCGATCACGACCAGGCGGCGAATGCCGCGGCACTTGCCGCCGCCGGTGGGGCCGAGGTCCATCAGCAATCGACGCTCTCGGCCGAGCGGATCGCCGCGCTGGTCGGCGGGCTGATGGAGGATCCCGGCCGGCTGACCGCAATGGCTGCGGCTGCCCGCTCGGCCGGAAAACCCGACGCGGCGCGGTTGCTCGCCGATCTGACAGAGGCTATTGCGTCCGGCAAAACGGTTTCCGACTACAGGAGGACGCGCGCATGAAGATGCCGCAGACGATCGGCCTCGTGCATTTCATCGGCATCGGCGGCATCGGCATGAGCGGCATTGCCGAGGTGCTGCACAATCTCGGCTACAAGGTGCAGGGCTCCGACCAGGCGGACGGCGCCAATGTGCAGCGGCTGCGCGACAGGGGCATCGAATGCTTCGTCGGCCACAAGGCCGAGAACATCGGCGAGGCCGAGGTGGTCGTGGTGTCGACCGCCATCAAGAAATCCAACCCCGAGCTCAAGGCGGCGCGCGAGAAACTGCTGCCGGTCGTGCGCCGCGCCGAGATGCTGGCCGAGCTGATGCGCTTCCGCCAGGCGGTCGCCATCGGCGGCACGCATGGCAAGACGACGACCACCTCCATGGTCGCGACGCTGCTCGAAGCCGGCGGGCTCGATCCGACCGTCATCAATGGCGGGATCATCAACGCGTATGGTACCAATGCCCGCATGGGTGACGGCGAGTGGATGGTGGTCGAGGCCGACGAGAGCGACGGTACCTTCCTCAAGCTGCCGGCCGACATCGCCGTCGTCACCAACATCGACCCCGAGCATCTCGACCACTATGGCAGCTTCGACAAGGTGCGCGAGGCCTTCTGCCAGTTCGTCGAGAACGTTCCGTTCTACGGTTTCGGCGTGATGTGCACCGACCATCCGGAGGTGCAGGCGCTGGTCGGCAGCATCGAGGATCGGCGCGTCATCACCTATGGCGAGAATGCCCAGGCCGACGTGCGCTTCGCCAATCATCGCATGGACGGAGCTACATCCGAGTTCGACGTGGTGATCCGCGACCGCAAGGGACGGGGCACGACGACGATCACAGGTCTGCGACTGCCCATGCCCGGCCGCCATAATGTCTCCAACGCGACGGCGGCGATCGCGGTCGCGCACGAGCTCGGTCTGTCCGCCGAAGCCATCAAGAAAGGCCTGTCATCCTTCGCCGGCGTCAAGCGGCGTTTCACGCACACCGGTTCCTGGAACGGCGTCGAGGTCTTCGACGATTACGGCCACCACCCGGTGGAGATCGCGGCGGTGCTCAAGGCCGCGCGCGGGGCCACAAAGGGCCGCGTCATCGCGATCGTGCAACCGCACCGCTTCACCCGGCTGCACGACCTGTTCAATGAGTTTTCCGTCTGCTTCAACGATGCCGACACGGTCATGGTGGCGCCCGTTTACGCGGCCGGCGAGGAACCGATCGAGGGCGTGACCTCGGACGCGCTGGTGTCGCGCATCCGTGCCGGCGGCCATCGCGACGCGCGCTATATCGAAGGCCCGACGGCGGTCGCGCCGGCCGTCCGCGAACTTGCCAAGCCCGGCGACTTCGTCATCTTCCTTGGCGCCGGCAACATCACGCAATGGGCCTATGCGCTGCCCAAGGAACTCGGTGGGGGCCCCTCATGATGCGCGGCCAGGACCTGATCGACAAGCTCGGCGACAAGCTTGCCGGCCTGCGCGGCCGCGTCACGCCCAATGCCGAGATGGACAAGATCACCTGGTTCCGTGCCGGTGGGCTGGCGGAAGCGCTGTTCCAGCCGGCCGACGAGGAGGACCTCGCGGCCTTCCTGCGCGCGGTGCCGGAGGAAATCCCGATTACGGTCGTCGGCGTCGGCTCAAACCTTCTGGTGCGCGACGGCGGCATCCCCGGTTTTGTGGTGAGGCTCTCCGCCAAGGGCTTCGGCGAGGCCGAAGTCACCGGATCGACCACCATTAAGGCTGGCGCGGCAACGCCGGACAAGCGTCTGGCCGCCGTGGCTTATGAAGCCGGCATCGGCGGGTTCCATTTCTATCACGGCATTCCGGGCGCTGTCGGCGGGGCGCTGAGGATGAACGCTGGCGCCAATGGCGTCGAGACGCGCGAGCGCATGGTCGAGGTGCAGGCGCTCGATCGCGCAGGCAATGTCCACACGCTGAGCAATGCGGATATGGGCTATGCCTACCGCCATTCGTCGGCGCCTGGCGGGTTGATCTTTACCTCCGCCATCTTCGAGGGCATCCCGCAAGACAAGGTTGCGATTAAGGCGGCGATGGATGCCGTGCAGAACCATCGCGAGACGGTGCAGCCGATCCGCGAGAAGACCGGCGGTTCGACCTTCAAGAACCCGGAAGGCTCGTCGGCGTGGAGAGAGATCGACAAGGCCGGCTGCCGCGGGCTGATGATCGGCGGCGCGCAGATGTCTCCCATGCACTGCAACTTCATGATCAACACCGGCACGGCGACCGGCTACGATCTCGAATATCTCGGCGAGACGGTGCGCGCGCGGGTGCTGGAAAATTCGGGCATCCGTCTGCATTGGGAGATCAAGCGGCTGGGCAACTTCCGGCCGGGTCACGCGGTGCAGGAGTTCCTGGGCCAGCTTCTTTAGCTCGCTGCGATGTTCAAGTAGTGCTTGAACTTGCGTCGTCGGCGACGCCGTCAAGCGTTACCGCAAAGACTCAACAACACACTTTTCTCGCCCGTTTTCGCGGAAAGTGAATCTCTCGGAATCATAGGTACTTGCCAGGGAATCAACTCTCTGATTCTCTGCTCTAAAGCGTTTCCTGATTTGAGTCGTTTGACGCGTTACCCGCGTTTTCCGTCTGGGGGGCAACCTGCCGGAAGACTCGGACTCAATGTGCGGAAATGTTGCGTGCGGAAATATTGGTTGCAGGCCCGGCGTGAAAGGGGAAGGCGGGATGAAGAAGAAGCATGTGGCTGTTCTCCTGGGGGATTTTCCTCGGAGCGGCCCGTGTCTCTGTCGTCGGGGAAGGCATGTGCGGATGCGCTCGAGAATGAAGGCTATCAGGTCACCCGCGTCGATGTTTCGCGCGATGTCGGGTCTGTGCTTGCCGAGCTCAAGCCCGATGTCGCCTTCAACGCCCTGCATGGCCCGTTCGGCGAGGACGGCACCATCCAGGGAATTCTCGAATATCTCGGAATTCCCTACACCCATTCGGGTGTGCTCGCTTCGGCGCTGGCCATGAACAAGGAGCAGGCCAAGAAGGTCGCCAAGGCGTCCGGCATTCCCGTCGCGGAATCGAAGGTGGTCAACCGCTTCTCCGTCCAGAACAAGCATCCGATGAAGCCGCCTTACGTGGTGAAGCCGGTCAATGAAGGCTCGAGCTTCGGCGTCGTCATCGTGCATGAGGGGCAGTCGCATCCGCCGCAAGTCATCGGCTCGTCCGAATGGAAGTATGGCGAGATCGTCATGGTCGAGCGCTACATCCACGGGCGCGAGTTGACCTGCGCGGTGATGGGTGACGTGGCGCTTGGGGTCTGTGAAATCATCCCGACCGGTCATTCCTTCTACGACTACGATTCAAAGTACGTCCCGGGTGGATCAAAACACGAAACCCCTGCAAAAATTTCACCGAATATTTACCAAAAAATACAGACACTGGCCCTCAAGGCTCATCTTGCTATCGGTTGCCGGGGCGTTTCCCGGTCGGACTTCCGTTACGACGACCGTCACTCCGAAAACGGCGAGGTTGTCTGGCTCGAGATCAACACCCAGCCGGGCATGACGCCGACGTCTCTGGTGCCTGAAATCGCCGCGCAAGCGGGGCATTCGTTCGGCGAATTGTTGAGTTGGATGGTGGAGGACGCTTCGTGTCTGCGTTGAGGTGGGGCCAGGGCAAGGGCCGCGGGACTGGGCCCGCGCTGTTCGGCGTGCCGCTATCGTTCGACAATTTCGTGTTGCCGCGCCAGCTGCGGCGGCCGGTGCGTTTGCTTGCCCGTCTCTGCGATGGCGAGTACGAGGCGCCGCGCTTCTCGGCTGCGATCCTCTCGGCTGCCTTGTTGGCTTCCGCCGGAGCCTACGGGGCCTATCTCGGCGGCTACGCCGACAGCATCGTGCAGGGCGTGACGGCCCGAACCGGTTTTGCCGTCGACCAGATCAAGGTCGTCGGCAATCGCCAGACTTCCGAGATCGATATCCTGGACCGCCTCGGCCTCGATGGCTGGACGTCGCTGATCGGCTTTGATGCCGAGGCTGCGCGCGAGCGCATCGCGACGTTGCCCTGGGTCGAGGTTGCGGCGGTGCGCAAGATCTATCCTCATACGCTCGAGGTCCGTGTCGAGGAGCGTGAGCCCTTCGCGCTCTGGCAGCAGGGCAATTCGCTTTCGGTCATCGAGCGGTCGGGCGAGGTGATCGCGCCGTTCTCGGGCGGCAAGCAGGCTTTGCTGCCGCTGATCATCGGCACGGGCGCGCCGGCCAAGGCACCGGATTTCCTCGAGAGGATCAAGCGCTATCCCGAGCTGGCGGCGCGGGTCAAAGGCTATATCCGTGTCGGCGAGCGGCGCTGGGATCTCAAGCTGGAGAACGGCATCACCGTGAAGCTGCCGGAAGACGGCGAGGATCAGGCGATCGCCGAGCTCGTCAAGCTTGACCATGATAACGGACTGTTGACGCGCGACATCGCTGCCGTCGACATGCGGTTGTCCGATCGCCTGGTCGTCGAGCTCTCGCCGGAAGCGGCGACGCAGCGCGAAGCCGCGCTCAGCGACAAGCCGAAGACCCTGACGAAACGCAAGCCGGAGACGAAGATATGAGCTGGCTTGGCGGCGGCGGTGATGCCTCTTCGCGCCGGTCGGGCACGCTGACTGTGCTCGATGTCGGCTCGAGCAAGGTCTGCTGCGTGGTGGCGAAGCTGAAGCCGCGCGAGGACGGCAAGCTGTTGCGCGGACGCTCGCATCGCATCCAGGTGATCGGCATCGGCCATCAGAAGTCGCAGGGAGTTAAGTCGGGCGTCGTGGTCGATCTCGACCGCGCCGAGCATGCCATCCGTCTCGCTGTCGACGCCGCCGAGCGCATGGCGGGGCTCACCGTCGATTCCCTTATCGTCAACATGACGGCCGGCCGGCTGAGGAGCAAGGCCTTTTCGGCAACCATCAATCTCGGCGGCCATCAGGTCGAGGAAGCCGACATCAAGCGCGTGCTCGCTGCCGGCGCCAAGCAGGCGCTGCGGGCCGAGCGAGAGGTGGTTCATTCGCTTCCCGTCGGCTTCTCGCTCGATGCCGAGCGCGGCGTGCGGGATCCCCGCGGTATGGTCGGGGAGACGCTGGGCGTCGATATGCATGTGCTGACCGGCGATGCTGCGCCGATGCGCAATCTCGAGCTTTGCATCAACCGCTCGCATCTGTCGGTCGAGCGCATGGTGGCGACGCCCTATGCCAGCGGTCTCGCGGCTTTGGTCGACGACGAGCTCGAAATGGGCGCGGCCTGCATCGATATGGGCGGCGGCACGACCACGATCTCGGTGTTCTCGGAAGGCAAGTTCGTGCATGGCGACGCCATCGCCATCGGCGGCAATCATGTGACGCTCGACATGGCCAAGGGGCTGTCGACTTCGCTCGACGCCGCCGAGCGGCTGAAGGTGATGCATGGCTCTGCGCTGCCGGGCAGTGCGGACGACCGCGACCTGGTTTCCATCCAGCCGATCGGCGAGGAGGGCGAGCTGCCGCTACAGATCCCGCGCTCGGTGATGACGCGGATCATCCGGGCGCGCATCGACGAGACGCTCGAGCTTTTGCGCGACCGGCTGAACAAATCGGGCTACGGCAACGCCGTCGGCAAACGGGTCGTCCTCACCGGCGGCGCCAGCCAACTGGCGGGCCTGCCGGAGGCGGCGCGCCGCATTCTTGGGCGCAACGTGCGCATCGGCCGGCCGCTCGGCGTGGCAGGCCTGCCGGAAGCGGCCAAGGGGCCGGCGTTTTCGACCCCGGTCGGGCTTCTGATCTATCCTCAAATGGCGAGCTTCGAGAGCCATTCGGCGAAAGGACTTTCCGGTTTCAGGATGACCGGAACGGGCGGAAAACTGCATCGCATGAGTCAGTGGTTGAGAGACAGTTTTTAATTTGACGGGGACAGCCCCCAAGGCGGCCGCAGCGGCGAGGCGGCGGGAAAGGCAAAGGACGGAGACTATGACCATCAATCTCAAGAAGCCGGACATCACCGAGCTTAAGCCACGCATCACCGTGTTCGGTGTCGGCGGCGGCGGCGGCAACGCGGTCAACAACATGATCACAGCCGGCTTGCGCGGCGTCGAGTTCGTGGTGGCCAACACCGACGCGCAGGCGCTGACGATGTCGAAGGCTGAGCGGCTGATTCAGCTCGGCGCGCATGTCACGGAAGGCCTCGGCGCCGGCTCGCAGCCGGAAGTCGGCCGCGCGGCGGCGGAAGAGTGCATCGACGAGATCATCGATCATCTGTCCAACACGCATATGTGCTTCGTTACCGCCGGCATGGGCGGCGGCACCGGCACGGGCGCTGCACCCGTCGTTGCCCGCGCGGCGCGCGAAAAGGGCATCCTCACCGTCGGCGTCGTCACCAAGCCGTTCCATTTCGAGGGCCAGCGCCGCATGAAGACGGCCGACATGGGCATCGAGGAACTGCAGAAATGCGTCGATACGCTCATCGTCATCCCCAACCAGAACCTGTTCCGGCTGGCCAACGACAAGACCACCTTCGCCGATGCCTTCGCCATGGCCGACCAGGTGCTCTACTCCGGCGTTGCCTGCATCACCGACCTGATGGTCAAGGAAGGCCTCATCAATCTCGACTTCGCCGACGTCCGCTCGGTGATGCGCGAGATGGGCAAGGCGATGATGGGCACCGGCGAGGCTTCGGGCGAGGGCCGCGCCATGGCCGCCGCCGAGGCGGCGATCGCCAACCCGCTGCTCGACGAGACCTCGATGAAGGGCGCCAAGGGCCTGCTGATCTCGATCACCGGCGGCCGCGACCTCACCCTGTTCGAGGTCGACGAAGCCGCGACCCGGATCCGCGAGGAGGTCGACCAGGACGCCAACATTATCCTCGGCGCCACCTTCGACGAGGAACTGGAAGGCGTGATCCGCGTCTCGGTGGTCGCTACCGGCATCGACAAGTCGGCGGCCGAAATCGCCGCGGCGCCAATCTCCATCCGCGCGCCGCAGAAGCCGGTCGCCCGTCCCGCGGCACCTGTTCAGGAAAGCCGTCCCGCACCGGTTCAGCAGCAGGCCTACGAGCCGCGCGCCGTCGATCCGGTTGCCGAGGCGATCCAGCTTGCAGAGGCGAACGCCGCCGCGATGGCACAGCCGCGCCCCACGCCGGTCGACGACTTCCGCCCGCAGAGCAAGATCTTCCAGGCTCCGCCGGCCCAGCCTCAGCCGCAGCCGATCGCCCAGCAGCCGGTCATGCAGCCCGCGCCGCAGCGCGAGATGCCGCAGCCTGTGGCTGCAGCGCCGCAGCGCATGCCGCGCGTCGAGGACTTTCCACCGGTCGTGAGGGCCGAGGTGGAGGCCAAGAGCCGCCCTGCGGATCATGAGAACAGCGGACCGATGGGGCTGATCAAGCGGCTGACCAACGGCCTGACCCGCCGCGAGGAAGAGCCGGCCCGGCTGCAGCCGGCGCAGCCGCGCGAGCCGAAACTGCGCCAGGCGGCACCGGAAATGCGCCGCCTCGCCAGCCAGGACCCGCAGCTCTATGCGCCGCGCCGCGGCCAGCTCGACGACCAGGGGCGCCTCACGCCTCAAAGCCGCACGGTGCAGGAAGACGACCAGCTGGAGATCCCGGCGTTCCTGCGTCGCCAGGCGAACTAATCGTTAAAGCGCGCCGCCTATGTGCGGCGCGCTTTAAGCAATGTTTGATAAAACCGCTGTGCACTTTCGGGCAGAACATACACTAACGATATATAACAGCTGTTAACAGGCAGGCGAGAGATCGTCTGTCTGTTGCCTTTAAAAGTTATAGAAAAACAACGCATTACGAGTGTTTTTTCGCTCACGGCAGCGGTTACACGGGGTAAGAAACCGTGATTTGGAGTCTCCCAGACGGGCCACTATCTTCGCGTCGGACTAAAGTCGGTTTGCCGGGATTCGGGGAGTTGGCCCTGCCTGCCGATACATCAGAGCCGCTGCCTTGCTCATTCGCCGCTTTTGCGCGCAGGCCAGATGATCCGTCGGGCCATAATGCCTAAGGCTGACAAGCGGACACAGGCGGTTTGGGCTTATGGGGTTTGTCTTGCACGACTATCAGACGACAGTTAAGGCGCGCGTGACGCTGACTGGCACCGGCGTCCACAGCGGCAAGCCCGTCACCGTTCATTTCCTGCCCGCCGACGCCGATACCGGCATCGTGTTCCACCTCGCGAATGGCGGCGAGTTCCGCGAGTTCCGCGCGCTGGTCTCCGAGGTCGGCGCCACCGACCTGTGCACCATGCTCGGCGATCCGGTCGGCCAGCATATCGGAACCGTCGAACATCTCATGGCGACGGTGTTCGGACTTGGCATCGACAATCTCATCATCGAGATCGACGGTCCGGAAGTTCCCATTCTCGACGGCAGCGCGGTGGCCTTTGTCGAAGCCTTCGACCAGGCGGGGATCGAGACGCTTTCGGTGAAGCGCCGCTATATCCGCGTGGTCAAGCCGATCCGCGTCGAAGCCGGTGCATCCTGGGCCGAGTTCCGTCCTTATGACGGCACGCGATTCGAGGTCGAGATCGACTTCGAGAGCCCGGCCATCGGCCGCCAGCTCTTCGCCTCCGACATCAACCCCGACATCTTCCGCCGCGACATCGCGCGGGCCCGCACCTTCGGCTTCATGAAGGATGTCGAGCGGCTGTGGGCCGCCGGCTACGCGCTCGGGTCGTCGCTGGAGAACTCGCTGGTCATCGGCGACGACAACGGCGTCATCAATGTCGGCGGACTGCGCTATCCGAACGAATTCGCCCGCCACAAGACGCTCGACGCCATGGGCGACCTGGCGCTTGCCGGCGCGCGCTTCATCGGCTGCTTCCGCTCCTATCGTGGCGGCCATCGGATGAACGCGGCGGCGCTGCGCCGCCTGCTTTCGGACCGTACGGCCTTCGAGATCGTCGAGACGCGGCGCCGCGAGCGCGGCCGGGTCGCCGAAATGATCGCCGTCAGCGGACCGGTCTACGCGCCCTGGGTCATCTGATTTTTAACGATTTTCTGGCTTTGTAGCGAAGCCGGTGTTGCGCAAATGCATCACAAACCCGTGAAATCGAGCGGCTTTGGGGACGGTCCCAAACCGCCACAAAAATGTGCGATTGGCCGGACATAGCGTTGCCGGGCAAGGGGATAATGGTTTATGGCTGCGGCCGGGACCGAAACGACGCCGAAAGGGCGGAATCCAAACATGTTTTTTTCGCGAGTTGGTCAATCGAAGGCGCCGTATCGGGCTGTTTTCCTGGCGTTTTCGTTGGTCGCCCCGTCGCTCATGCTGTCGGCCTGCATGTCCTCCGAAAAGGACGTCAATCTGGCGACCTATGTCGACCACACCGAACCCGCAGACGTTCTCTACAACCAGGGCCTCGCCAATCTGAATGCCGGCCGCCTCGATGAGGCGAGCAAGAAGTTCGACGCCGTCGACCGCCAGCATCCCTACTCGGAATTCGCCCGCAAATCGATGGTGATGGGCGCCTTCGCCGATTATCGCGCCGGCAACTATGACGAGGCGATCGGTTCCGCCAAACGTTACCTGACGCTCTATCCGTCAACCGACGATGCCGCCTATGCG
This sequence comes from Mesorhizobium sp. M1A.F.Ca.IN.022.06.1.1, assembly GCF_003952605.1. Classification (NCBI taxonomy): domain Bacteria; kingdom Pseudomonadati; phylum Pseudomonadota; class Alphaproteobacteria; order Hyphomicrobiales; family Phyllobacteriaceae; genus Mesorhizobium; species Mesorhizobium sp. M1A.F.Ca.IN.022.06.1.1. Next base: position 5,391,082 of record NZ_CP034455.1, read on the forward strand.
CAGTACATCATCGGCTTGAGCTACTACCGGCAGATCAAGGACGTCACCCAGGACCAGAAGGAAGCGCGCCAGACGGTGCAGACCATGCAGGACCTGGTGACCCGCTGGCCGAATTCCGAGTATGTCGACGACGCCAAGGACAAGATCCGCTTTGCCACCGACCAGCTCGCCGGCAAAGAGATGCAGATCGGCCGCTACTATCTGGAACGCCGCGAATATATCGCCGCCGTCAAGCGCTTCCGCACCGTGGTCGAGAACTACTCCAACACGCGCCATGTCGAGGAGGCGCTCGCGCGACTGACCGAAGCCTACTACGCGATGGGCCTGACTTCGGAAGCGCAGACAGCCGCAGCGGTGCTCGGCCACAACTATCCGGACAGCCAGTGGTACAAGGATTCCTACAAGCTCCTGCAGAGCAACGGGCTTGAACCGCGCGAGAATGCCGGGTCGTGGATCTCCAAGGCCGGGAAGCTGATCACCGGCGCCTGACACTTCTGATGCTGTCCAGACTGTCGATCCGCGATATCGTCCTGATCGAGAAGCTGGACATCGACTTCTTGCCTGGGCTTTCGGTGCTGACCGGCGAGACCGGCGCCGGCAAATCCATCCTGCTCGATGCGCTGTCGCTGGCGCTTGGCGCGCGCGGCGACGCGTCGCTCGTCCGCCATGGCGCGGCGCAGGGCCAGGTCATCGCCGTGTTCGACGTGCCGCGCAACCACCCGGCGCGCGCGCTGCTTGCCGACAACGACATCGAGGATGATGGCGACATCATCCTGCGCCGCGTGCAGACCGCCGACGGCCGCACCCGCGTTTTCGTCAATGATCAGCCGTCCAGCGTGACCCTGATGCGCGACGTCGGCCGCGCGCTGGTCGAGATACACGGCCAGCATGACGAGCGGGCGCTCGTCGATCCCGGCGCCCACCGCGAATTGCTGGATAGTTTCGGCGGCCATCTCGGCGCCGTGCGCGGGACGGGCGAAGCCTGGCGCTATTGGCGGAACTGCGAACAGGAGCTTTCGCGGCACCGCGCCAAGGTCGAGGCGGCGGCGCGCGAGGCCGATTATCTCAGGGCCTCGGTCGCCGAGTTGGCGAAGCTCGATCCGCAGCCGGGCGAAGAGACCGAGCTTGCCGAATTACGCGCCCAGATGATGCGCGCCGAAAAGATCGCGTCCGAGATTCACGATGCGCAGGATGTGCTGTCGGGGCCGTCTTCGCCCCTGCCGCAGCTCGCCAGCCTGCTCAGGCGGCTGCAGCGCAAATCGGGTGAGGTGCCGGGCCTGCTCGACGATGTGGTCAAGTCGCTGGACGAGGCAATGATCTCGCTCGACGCGGCGCAGTCCGGCGTCCAGACAGCACTACGCGCCACCGAATACGATCCGCAGCGCCTGGAAAAGGCCGAAGAGCGGCTGTTCTCGCTGCGCGCGGCCTCACGCAAGCACAATGTCGCGGTCGACGATCTGGCGCAGCTGCGCGACACGATGGCGGCCGACCTTGCCGATCTCGATGCGGGCGAGGAACGCCTGCACGGGCTGCAGAAACAAGCAGCCGCCGCGCGCGAAGCTTACGACATAGCCGCGGCGCAGCTCTCTTCGCTGCGCCATGCGGCGGCGGCGGGCCTCACCAAGGCGGTGATGGCCGAACTGCCGGCCCTCAAGCTCGAACGGGCGGAGTTCATCGTCGAGATGGTGAGCGATGCCGATGGCCGCATGGAAGAAGGCATCGACCAGGTCGAGTTCTGGGTGCGCACCAATCCGGGCACACGGCCCGGGCCGATGATGAAGGTTGCGTCCGGCGGCGAGCTGTCGCGCTTCCTTCTGGCCCTGAAGGTGGCGCTTGCCGACCGCGGCTCGGCGCCGACCCTGGTCTTCGACGAGATCGACACCGGCGTCGGCGGCGCCGTGGCCGATGCCATCGGCCAGCGGCTGGCGAGGCTGTCGAAGCGGGTGCAGGTGCTTTCGGTCACGCATGCGCCGCAAGTGGCGGCGCGCGCTGCGACGCATTTTCTAATCTCGAAGTCCGGCGGCAAGGACCGTGTCGCCACCGGCATTGCCGAAATGGATCGCGCGGCGCGCCAGGAAGAGATCGCGCGCATGCTGGCCGGCGCCACCATCACCGATGAAGCGCGCGCCGCCGCTGAGCGGTTGCTGCGCGAGAACACGGCGGCAGCCTAGGCTTCTTGATTCCCCGGCTGGAATGCCGAGTCAGCAGGTGGCTGCATCCTGCTGTTCGGCAATGATTTTTGCGCAAGCCGACTCCTCCATACCGAATCCTGATTTATAGTGGCCCGCCACAATTCGAGGACCGCGCTTCATGTCTGAAAAACCAGTCGATTCGCTGAGCGAAAGCGAGGCCGCGGAGGAGCTGAAGCGGCTGGCGGCGGAGATCGCCGAGCACGACCGGCGCTACCATATGGAGGATGCGCCGACGATTTCGGACGCCGAATACGACGCACTGGCGCGGCGCAACCTTGCCATCGAGGGGCGCTTTCCCGATCTCGTTCGCGAGGATTCGCCGTCGCGTCGGGTCGGCGCGCCGCCGGCGGAAGGCTTCACCAAGGTGCGGCATGCCGTGCCGATGCTGAGCCTCGCCAAGGCCTATACCGACCAGGACGTGGCCGATTTCATCGAGCGTGGCCGGCGCTTCTTCGACCGCGACAAGGACCTCGATATCGCCTTCACGGCGGAGCCGAAGATCGACGGGCTATCGGCATCACTGCGCTACGAAAACGGCATCTTCGTGCAAGGCGCGACACGCGGCGACGGCGCGGTCGGCGAGGACATCACCGCCAATCTCAAGACCATCGCCGACATTCCGAAGAAGTTGCAGGGCTCGGGCTGGCCGGAGGTGATCGAAATCCGCGGCGAGGTCTACATGACCTACGCGGAGTTCGAGGCTTTGAAGCAGCGCTCGGCAGCTATCGGCGGCCAGGACTATGTCAATCCACGCAACACGGCGGCCGGGTCGCTGCGCCAGAAGGATCCAGCCGTCACCGCCAGCCGCAATCTGAAATTCTTCGCCTATGCCTGGGGCTACACGACGGCGGATCCCGCTCCGACCCAGTACGATTCCGTGCAGAAGTTCAAGGAATGGGGGTTCCAGGTCAGTCCGCTGATGGTGCGGGCGAGGTCGATCGACGAACTCATCGCGCACTACCATCGGATCGAGGAGCAGCGTTCTTCGCTGGGCTACGACATCGACGGCGTTGTCTACAAAGTCGACCAGCTCGAGCTGCAGCGCCGCTGGGGCTTTGTCACCGGCGAGCCGCGCTGGGCAGTTGCCCACAAATTCCCGGCCGAACAGGCGATGACGACGGTTGAGAAGATCGACATCCAGGTCGGCCGCACCGGCACGCTGGCGCCGGTGGCGCGGCTGGCGCCGGTGACGGTCGGCGGCGTGGTGGTGGAAAACGTCACGCTGCACAATGAGGATTATATCAAGGGTTTTGACAGCAACGGGCAGCCGATCCGCGACGGCATTGACGTTCGCATCGGCGACACGGTGGTGATCCAGCGGGCAGGGGACGTCATCCCGCAGATCGTCAGGGTCCTCATCGACAAGCGGCTGGCCGATGCGGTGCCGTATGAGTTCCCGCACACCTGCCCGGTCTGCGGCTCGCCGGCGACGCGCGAGATCAACGAGAAGACCGGCAAGGAGGATTCGCGGCGCCGCTGCACCGGCGAGCTGATCTGCGCAGCGCAGGCCGTGGAGGGGCTGCGCCACTTCGTGTCGCGCGGCGCGCTCGATATCGAGGGCCTCGGCGCCGAGAACATCGACCTGTTCTTCAATGCCGGGTTGGTGAAGACCGCCGCCGACATCTTTACGCTGAAGGACCGCCGGCCGGCCGTCACCAAGGCGTTGGCGGAGCGGCGTGAGGAGCAGGCCAGACTGCGCGAGGCCGCATCGGGCAAGACGCGCAAGAATGTGCGCAGCATCGAAGATCGCAACTACGAAGGCCTCGACAAACTGTTCGCAGCCATCGACGCGCGCCGCGAGCCGGAGCTCGACCGCTTCATCTTCGCGCTCGGCATCCGCCATATCGGCGAGACGACGGCGGCGGTGCTTGCCCGCCAGTTCTCGACCATCGAGGAACTGATCCGCGTCGGCAAGGAGACGGCGAAGGCGGAGGATCCGCATGACGTGTTCCCGTCGATCAACGGCATCGGCGACACCGTCATCAACGCCTTGCGCGACTTCTTCGGCAATGAGCGCAATGACGACGTGCTCGATGCGCTGCTGGCGCAAGTCCATCCCAAGCCCTATGTGGTCGAGATCTCGGCCGGCAGCGAGGTATCCGGGAAGACGGTGGTGTTCACCGGCACGCTGGAAAAGATGACGCGCTCCGAGGCCAAGGCGATGGCGGAGCGCCTGGGGGCGAAGGTCGCCGGCTCGGTTTCGGCCAAGACCGATCTGGTGGTGGCGGGTCCGGGCGCCGGCTCCAAGCTCAAGGTTGCGAGCGATCTCGGCATCGAGGTGATCGACGAGGACACCTGGCTGCAGCGCATCGGCAGGGGCGGCTGATGGCCGGAGCGTTCAAGGGTTTTGGCGAGAAGGCCATTCCGTTCCTCAAGGCGCTCGACTTCCACCAGAGCCGCGAATGGTTTCAGGAAAACCGCGGTCTCTACGAGAGTGAGCTGCACGAGCCGTTCTGCGATCTCGTCGAAGCGCTCAGCGAGCGTTTCGCGGCGGCGGGACTTGGCCTGCGCGGCGACCGCAAGAAGTCGCTGTTCCGCATCAATCGCGACGTTCGCTTCTCCAAGGACAAGCGCCCCTATAATCGGCACCTGTCGGCAATCCTGTCGCCAGACGGCACCAAGATGGAGCAGGGCGTGTTCTATGTGCATATCGGCCTCGAGCGCTGCTTTGCCGGCGTCGCCTGGTGGCAGCCCGGACCGGAGTTGCTGCAGGCGATGCGCAAGGCGATCGTGACGAAGCCGGCCGCCTTCCGCGCCATGGTTTCAGCGCTGAAAAAGACTGGGCTGGAGCTGGATAGGGAAGATTGCCTGAAGCGCGCGCCGCGCGGTTTCGAGGACGTCAGCGAAGCCGATCTCGCGCAAGCAGTCCGCAACCGCCATTTCGTGGTGCGGCATAATATTGATCCCGAAACCATCTGCATGGCGGCGCTAGTTGACGATCTCGTCGGCTTCACCTTGCGCGCCAAGCCGCTGCTCGATTGGGGCAGGGCGATCCAGGGTAAGGCTGCCTGAGCCGCTCAAAGCCCGGCAATCAGTTCCGCTGATCGTCGGCTCAAGCGAATTGGTGTGACAAGCGGGAAGCCGCTCCCTAAATCAAGCCGCTCAAGGGAGCAGTTGGATGTCGGCGGAAGCAATCTTGGAAAGCCGTGCGAGGAGCGATTTCTGGGACGGCGTGCGGATGTCGATGCCGGTCGTCGTCGCCTCCGCGCCGTTCGCGATCCTGTTCGGCGCGATTGCCGTGGACAACGGGTTTTCGGTCCTGGAAGCATTCCTCATGAGCGCGCTGATCTTCGGCGGCGCCAGCCAGATGGTCGGCATCGAATTGTTCGGCCAGCATGTCGCGCCCTGGCTGATCGTGCTCTCGATCTTCGCGGTGAATTTCCGTCACGTGCTCTATTCCGCCGGCATCGGCCGGCGCATGGCGCATTGGCCGCTGCTGCAGCAAGCGCTGGGCTATTTCATCCTGACCGATCCGCAATATGCCGTGGCCGAGGCGCGCGCGGCGTCCGGCCAATCGGTCGGGTTCGTCTGGTATCTCGGGCTCGGCCTGCCGGTCTATGTGTTCTGGGTGGCCGAAAGCGCGCTCGGCGCGGTCTTCGGCAAGATGATCCCGGATACCCATGCTCTGGGCATCGATTTCCTGCTGCCGATCTATTTCCTCGGCCTGGTTCTCGGCTTCCGCAAGCGGCCGCTGTGGCTGCCGGTGGTCGTCGCCAGCGCGGCCGCCTCGATCGTCGCCTACAAGACGGTCGGCTCGCCCTGGCATGTCTCGATCGGCGCCATTGCCGGCGTCCTTCTGGCGGTCATTCTGCCGCCGCATCATAGCGGCGTGGGGCAGCGCACATGAGCACGACCTTCTGGATCATCCTCGCCGGCGCCGTCGCCACCTATCTCACGCGCGTCGGCGGCCATCTCGTCATCTCGCGCTTCGAGACCGTCCACCCGCGTGTCGAGGCCGGCCTCAACGCCGTGCCGGCCGCTGTGCTGACGACACTTGTGGCACCTGCCGCGCTCGGCGCCGGACCGGCCGAATGGGCAGCGCTGATCGTCACCGCGCTGGTGTCGCTGCGCGGCGGCCTGATGGCGATGTTTTTGGCCGGTGCCGCGGTGCTGATTCTGGCCAGGCAGTTCGTCGGCTAGAAGTCAGATCTTGGCGTCGTGCGGCAGCGGCGCCGTGGCTTTCTCCAGCCAGGCCAGCGTCTCGCCGTCCACCATCGGACCGATCTCGGCCAGAACCCGCGCGTGATACTGGTCGAGCCAGTGCAGTTCGTCGCGGGTCAGCAGGTCACTGCGGATGAGGCGCTTGTCGATCGGCGCCAGCGTCAGCGTCTCGAAGCCGTGCATGGCGATGTCGCCGCCCTCGATCTGCTCGGCAGGCGTGACCAGGATCAGGTTCTCGATGCGAATGCCGTAGGAGCCTTCCTTGTAATAGCCCGGCTCATTGGACAGCATCATGCCGGCAAGCAGTTTTTCGGTGCCGGTGCGGGCGATGCGCTGCGGGCCCTCATGCACGGCGAGGTAAGAGCCGACGCCATGGCCGGTGCCGTGGGCGAAGTCGCAGCCATGCTTCCACAGGGCCACGCGGGCGACGGCATCGATTTCCGAACCGCGCGTGCCGGCCGGAAAGCGCAGCGTCGAGATGCCGATCATGCCCTTCAGCACCAGCGTGAAGCGCTCGCGCATCTCTTCGGTCGGCTGGCCGATCGGCACGGTGCGGGTGATGTCGGTGGTGCCGTCCTGGTATTGTCCGCCGGAATCGAGCAGGAACAGCTCGCAGCTTTGCAGCTTGCGGCTGGTGGCGCGGGAGACGCGGTAGTGCATGATGGCGCCGTTCGGGCCGGCGCCGGAAATCGTGTCGAAGGAGACGTCGCGCAGCGGCATCTGTGTTTCCTCGCCGGTCTGCCGCCGCACCTCCTCGAGTTTGGTCACGACGTCGATCTCGTCGAGCGTATCCGGTTGCTGCCGGTCGAGCCAGCAGAGCAGCTTGGCGACTGCGGCGCCGTCGCGACGATGCGCGGCGCGGCTGCCGGCGACCTCGGCGTGGTTCTTGGTGGCGCGCGGAATGCGAGCGGGGTCCGGCGCAGAGACAACGATGCCGCCATTGCCCTCGACCAGCATCTTGAGCTTTTCCGCCGCCAAAACGGGATCGAGCGCGATTTTTGCGCCGCCCTTGGCGAGGTTGGCGACCGCCGATTCGAATTCGCCTGGGTCGTGCGGATCGGCGAGCTGGGTGAGATAAGCCGCGACCTGGCGCGAAAATTTGCGCTGGTCCATAAAGAGTTGATGCTTGCCGTCGGCGGCAAGAATCGCGAAGCCGAGCGCCAGCGGCGTATGCGCCACGTCACCGCCGCGGATGTTGAAGGCCCAGGCGATGGAAGAAGGGTCGGTGAGCACGGCGTGCGTCGCGCCCTCCTTTTCGATCGCGCCCGCCAGCCGCGCCAGCTTGTCCTTGGCGAGCTCGCCGGCGAAGGCGATCGGATGGAGTTCCACGGGTGCGCGCGGCGGCTCGGGCTGATCTTCCCAGATGATATCGATCGGATTCTTCTCGAGCGGCACCAGTGTCGCGCCGGACTGCTCGGCCGAGGCTTTCAATGCCTTGATCTCGCCGATCGTGTGCAGCCACGGGTCGAAGCCGAGCCTGGCCCCTTTGCCGAGATTGTCCTTGATCCAGGAGGCCGGCGGATTGTCGACGAGGCTCTCGACGGTGAAGATCGAAAGATCGACCTCATTGCGCACCTGCAGCGTGTAGCGGCCGTCAACGAAGATGAAGGCGCGGTCGCGCAGGATGATGGCGACGCCGGCTGAGCCGGAAAAGCCGGTCAGCCATTTCAGCCGGGCCGACCGGTCGGCGACATATTCGCCCTGATGCTCGTCGGCGCGCGGCACCATGAAGCCGTCCAGCTTGTTCTCGGCCAGCCATTGGCGCAGCGTCGCCACGCGCGGCTTGCCGACAGCCGGATCGCCGGCGGAATCAAAGGTCTGGAACATTTTTCCGCATCTCCTCGAATGGCTCGCGCGACCGTAGCGCAAGGTCTTCGAAACCGGAATCGATTTCGACAGGGCCAGTCTTGAACGATCCGGTTTTCAGCGCTTGAGGTGGATGGTCACCCAGCCCTCGCGGTGCAAGGTGCGGACGTGGCGGAAGCTCTGGCCGACATAGGCCGAGATCACCGCATCGCGCTGACGGTCGAGAATGCCGGAGAGCACCAGCGAGCCGCCGAGCCTGATGTGCCTGGCCATCTCAGGCGCCAACCGCATCAGCGGGCGCGCCAGGATATTGGCGACGATGAGGTCGAAGGGCGCGCGCCTAGAGAAGATCGGATGGTGGAAGCCGGGCGCCGTCACCGTCTCGACAAGCGCCTTCACTCGGTTCAGTCGCGCATTGGTCGCAGCGACGCGAACGGCGACCGGATCGATGTCGGTCGCCAGCACCGGGATGTGCGCGAGCTTGGCCAGCGCTATCGCCAGCACGGCACTGCCGGTGCCGAGGTCGAGCGCGTTGCCGGGGCGTTCGCGCACCACCACCTGTTCCAGCAGTTCGAGGCAGCCGGCCGTGGTGCCGTGATGGCCGGTGCCGAAGGCAAGACCCGCCTCGATCTCAATGGCGAGGTCACCGCTGCGGCGCTTGTCGCGATCATGCGCGCCGTGGACAAAGAAACGCCCGGCGCGGACCGGTTTCAGTCCTTCGAGCGAGCGTGCAACCCAGTCGATGTCGGGGAGCGCCTCGCGCTCGACCTGCTTCGGCAGGCCCAGGTCCGCGAGTATGCCGTTGATCCGGACTGCGACGGCATCGACATCGCCATCGGCATAGAGCGACACTTCGTGGATGTCATTGGCCTCATCGACCTCCAGCAGCGCAAGCGGCAGGCCTTCGTCCTCGAAAGCTGCATCAAGCGCCGCGAAGATGCGGTCAGCCTCGGCCTTGCCCGCCGTGAAATGGAACCTGGTCTGCCCCATCAGGGCGACTCATGTTTGAGCGTGATCATTTCCGAGAACCGGTTCCACTTGTTGCTACGCAAACCTTCGGTTCGGGATCACGCCTGGCCGCCTGCTGCGAGCCGCTTCAGCTTCGCAATAGCCGTGTCGGCGCTTTCGCCATAGGAGATGGTGCCGGCGAACTCGCCCTTGGCGTTGAGGAGCAGCACGGAGGCCGTGTGGTCCATCGTGTAATCGCCGTCGCCGGTGTCGACCTTCTTCCAGTAGATGCCGAAGGCCTTGGCCATTGCATGCACCTTGTCCGGATCGCCGGTGATGCCGGTGATGCGGTCGGAGAAATTGCCGACGTAGGAATTGATGATCTGCGGCGTGTCCCGCTCCGGGTCGACCGTGACGAAGTAGGCGTTGAGGTTCTTGCCGCTGTCGCCCATCGTCTTCAGCCAGCCGGCCATTTCGAACAGCGTTGTCGGGCAGACTTCCGGACAATGAGTGAAGCCGAAGAAGACGACGCTTGGGTGGCCCCGGAACGCGGCCTCGGTGATCGGCGCGCTCTTCTGGTCGATCAGTGTGAACGGTGCGCCGTAGGGCTGGCCGCCATAATGGCCGCGATACCAGTCGAAAGTGAGCCAGCCGATGCCCGCCGCCATCAGGACGAGGATGCCGACCAGAATTGAGCGCATCATCAGAAACTATCCGTTGCGATCGTCGCGGCCCGGCGGATCCGGCGCGAGCCTGTTCGGCGACAGTCTTAGCGGTTTGGCGGCGCGCGCGCAAAGAGGTCGCGTTGCCGCAACCACGAGACCTGCCGCCTCCGTCGCGACAATCATCGAATGGCTTGCAAATGCCATTGTCCTGTCCCACCTGACATCGGCTAAACGCAAAACCCGAGGAGGCTTCCTTGCGAAAACTGATCGGCTTGATTGCCGCCTGCATTGCCCTCGGCGCCGGCGCAGCGATGGCGGACGAGGTCGGCAAGGTCGGCGTCGACTGGGTCGGCAACGACATCATGATCGATGCGATCAAGGATCCAAAGGTCGACGGCGTCACCTGCCACGTCGCCTATTTCGACCGCAGCATCATCGATCGGCTGCACAAGGGCAACTGGTTCGAGGATCCGTCGGACTCGTCGATCTCCTGCCGCCAGACCGGGCCGATCACCATCGGCGACATCGACATGAGCGAGCGCGGCGAAGAGGTGTTCAAGCAGGGCCTCAGCCTGATCTGGAAGAAACAGGTGGTGAACCGCATCTACGACAAGAAGAACGAGACGCTGATCTATCTCTCGCATTCGCGCCAGGTCCAGAACGGCTCGGCGAAGATGTCGGTCACGACCGTGCCGCTCTATGGCCAGAACGTCGTGTGGACCAAGGGCAAGCCGCAATTAGGCTCCGATCCGCCCGGATGATTGGTCCCGCTTGCCGGGGCAATCGCTCGGGCGTAAAGCCGCGCCATGGACCGTCCTGAACATCTCGTTGCGAAGGATCCCGAGCCGCGCATCCATCCGACCGCGGAGTTGAAGGGGTGCAAGCTTGGCCGCTATGCATCGATCGGCGAGCGGGTGATCCTGCGCGACGTGACGGTCGGCGATTTTTCCTATTTCGAGCGTCATTCGGAAGCGATCTACACGACGATCGGCAAGTTCTGCTCGATTGCCGCCAACAGCCGCATCAACGCGCTCGAGCATCCGATCGAGCGGCTGACCCAGCACAAAGTGAGCTACCGGCCCAACGAATATTTCCGCTGGCTTGGCGTCGACGCGGCATTTCGAGAGCGGCGGCAGGCAAAGCCGGTCAGCATCGGGCACGATGTCTGGATCGGCCATGGCGCCGTCATCATGCCAGGCATCACGATCGGCAATGGCGCCGTCATCGGTGCCAACGCGGCGGTGACGCATGACGTGCCGCCTTACGCTGTCGTCGCCGGCGTTCCGGCCAAACCCTTGCGCCAGCGCTTTAGCGCCGACGTGGCGGCGCGCATTGAAGACCTCGCCTGGTGGGACTGGACGCCGGAAAAACTCGCCAGGGCGATCCCGGACATGCAGTCGTTGCCGATCGAGGCCTTCCTCGATCGTTGGGAAAACGCCGCGACCTGAACCCGTGAAGCGCGCCCCTTCCGCCATGCGGGGGTGGCCCGGCGGAAGGGGCCGGAGGTAAGCCGCCGTGAAGCGGAACGAGCAGGCTTTTCGACCTGCACCGGCACCATGGCAACAACGCATAAGGTGTTTTTTCGTCGTCATGCGCCTCTCGCGTGTATGCGATTGCAGGCGGAAAATCGGGCCGGCGGGAACCGGAGAGGCCGGCCCTTGTTTCTCTCGAAATGCCGCGCTCTTGCGTTTTGTGAGGACTGGATGATCGAAAAGCTTTTCACCAAGGTTGCCAATTGGGTGGCTCACCTGGCCGGTATGCCTTTGACTTTTGCCGTCTGCGTTCTGATCGTGGTGATCTGGGCGGCGACTGGCCCGGTCTTCGGCTTCTCCGATACCTGGCAACTGGTGATCAACACGGGGACAACCATCATCACCTTCCTGATGGTGTTCCTGATCCAGAACACGCAGAACCGCGATGGCGCCGCAATCCAGACCAAGCTCGACGAGTTGATTCGCGTCAGCGAGGCCCACAACCATTTCATCGGCATCGAGCACCTGACGGAATCGGAGGTCGAGGAGATCCGCGCCAAATGCGAAGCGGCGGCAAAACGGCACGACCGCAAGATCGCCGAAACAGCGGCCAAGCAGGCTATGACGATAAAAAACGGTTCCGGGCGCGACCGCAAGATCGCTGAGGCGGCCGCCAAGAAGACCGTGCCAGGGAAGGCAAGCTCCAAGAAGAAGGCGCCGCCTGAACGGCCCGTCAGCGGTTCATAAAGGCGGCGAAAGCGTCCTTGTGATCCGGATGCCAGCGCGACAAAGCTGGGCGGTTTTCGATGATGTCGCCGATCGCCCAGGCCATGCGCTTTTCATCCATGGGCCGAGCGACCTCGTTGTCCGGGCAAAGGATGTAGAAGTCGTCCTGCTTGAGCGATGCCAGCATGAAATCGATCACCTGCTCGCCCGTCCAGGCGCCGGCCGGCTTCTCCGTGGCGCCCTCGGTCAGGCCGGTATAGGTGAAGCCGGGGATGAGCAAATGCGCGGAAAGCTTCGCTCCAGGCTCGTTGCGCAACGCATGGGCCAGGCCCTCGGTGAAGGTCTTCACGCCCGCCTTGGAGACGTTGTAGGCGAGATTGCCGGGCGGCGTGGTGATGCCTTGCTTGGATCCGGTGTTGATGATCAGGCCGGGCTCGCCCGCGGCCAGCATGCGCGGCGCAAAGGCCTCGACACCATGCACGACGCCCCAGAAATTGATGTCCAGCAGCCGCTTCCAGGCATCACGGCTTTCCCACGGCTTGCCGGGATTGTTGCCGACGCCGGCATTGTTCATCAGCACCGAAACCGCACCGAACGCACCGTAGGCGAGGTCCGCGAGCCGGTCGACTTCGTCGGCCTTGGAGACGTCGGTGGGGATAGGGAGAACGGCATCGTCCCCGGCAATGACGGCGACCGCCTGCCGGGCCTGGTCGAGGCGCACGCCGCCTATGTCGGCAAGCACGGTCTTCATGCCCATGGCCGCGAAGCGCTTCGCGGCGGCCAGGCCTATGCCGCTGGCGCCACCGGTGACGACGGCGACATTGCCGGAGGCGAAAGCGGGCAGGGCGGTCTGGATTTCGGCGTCGCTGGTCATGGTTGATGTCCTTATTCCGGTCGAGCCGAACTTAACGCCGGTCAGGGCCGAGGCAAGCCTTGATCGCTGCAATCATCGACGGCGGTAGCGGCAATGGGTTGACCGCAGCAGCTTGCCCCGCGCATGCTGCCAGAAAAGGAGTTCGGCATTGACCGATTGGATCGGAATCCTGAAGGAGCAGACCGCCACCGGCGAACAGATGGGCCGGGATGTGCCGAAGATGCTCGCCAACCCCGATATCAGCGAGGCGCAGGTCAAGACCCTGTTTTCGGCACTGGAGCAACAGGCCGACTTCGCGGAAAAGCTGCGCCTGGCGCTGGAGAAGTTCGGCCATGACTTTCCCGTCATCAAGGGCGCAGAGCGGCTGGAAGAGCGCTATGCCGACCTTGCCGCCTCGGCGGCAGAAAAACTGAAAGCGATGCGGCAGTAAGAAGCCGCTATCTTTCCACGAGACGCTCGAACCGCCTGTCCGGCGTAAACCAGGTAATCGCAACTAGTTTGCGGCGAGACTGTTCCCCGACAGGCCGGGCAGGGTAACCCGATAGACCAGGAAGGTGGTGTCGACATCGGCGCCATCCTCGGCCTTGTACGGGGCACCGACCTGGAAGCCGTCCTGGGTGAGAAAGTCGTTGTCGTTGGCGACGAACAGGAAATAGTCGTCAGGCAGCTTCGGGTCCAGCACGCTCACCAGCGACATCGCCTCCCACTTCTCCGAGAGGTTGTTCCTGTCGTTCGGCGCGCCGTTGTGCAGGCCGAAACGGCCGAGTTCGCCCTTGTCGTTGATGTCGATGAACGAGGTGAGCTTGGCCGGCGTCACCGACGGATCGAGCACGCCTTTCGGCGCAACCGGCTTGTCGGCGGCGTCGAATGGGCCGTTGGCGATATCGGTGGCCGCGGACAGGTCGACGATCTCGATCTTGCGGTAGACCGACTCGGCGTCCTTCAGCCCCTGGCCGTTGCCGCTGTCGCGTGCCAGCATCAAAAAGCTCTTGTCGGACAGCGCCACGATCTCGCTCTGCGCAGCCACTTTGATCTTGCCCTTGGCGTCCTTGAACACCGGCAGCGGTACGACATATTCGTGCGCCAGCTTGAGGTGGGCGAGGTCGGAGGCGTCATAGACCAGCGCGCGGGTGTTCCGGCGGGTCGAGCCGGAATCGCCGCCATCCTGGCGCGGCGCCGACTGCAGCACGGCGATCAGGAACTTGCCGTCCGGCGTCATCGACATGCCTTCGAGGCCTTGATTGTTCTGGCGGCCAGTCTCGGGATCCTTGGGATCCGGCTCGGCGGCACCCGGACCAGGATTGTCGGAAGCGAAGTTCGGCTTGCCATGGCGTATCGGCACCAGGGCCGCCGGCGGCTGCGTCGCCGACATCAGGCGGCCGTCGGCCGAAAAGCGATAGATGTTGGGGCCATATTCGTCGGAAATGAACATGGTGCCGTCGGGCAGGCGCACGACCGCCTCGTCGTCGAGCGAAAGCTTGCCATTGTCGGCCTGCGGCAGGATCGGCATGTCGCCGGCAGCGGGGCGCACGCCGTTGAGCGGATCGAGGCCGGTGGCGTCGGCGCCCTTGTCGTCCGTCAGGAGCATGGTGTCGACGAGCGTTGCCTTGACGCCCGACTGTTCCTGGCCGGCGGCGGGCGCCGCGCCCGGAGGGGTCGGGGTCAGCTCGATTGCAATGGTGTTCAAGCGGGGCCGGTAGTCGGTGGTGCCGGCGACGTTGTAGCCGCGGTCCGGCAGCAGCCAGAGCGAGCCTTTGTAGCCGGCGCCGTCACGCGCCCAGCTCTTGGCGTCGATTGCCATGCCGGAGCCCGAACCAAAGGTCTCGCCGAACTTGTCCTTCTGGCTGGCGGGGATGCGGCCAACGCCGATCAGCCCCTTGTTGACATGGCCAACACCCTCGGCGAGCGCAGGGCTCAGCACGGTGAACAGGGCTATTGCCGCGCCAAGCGCGACAGTTCGGTTGAGGTGCTTCATGATGTCCCCATGTGACGAGCAGAGCCGGAATGGCGTCACATCGGGTCTAGGACGCGAACATGATACTTGCGTGACAGGAGTGGGGCTCCTTCCTTCTCCCCATGTGGGAGAAGGTGGATCGGCGCGCAGCGCCGAGACGGATGAGGGGTGTTCCAGCGGAGCGAGACGTTGGCTTTCCTGGAGCACCCTCATCCGTCGCCTTCGGCGTCTCCTTCTCCCGCAATGGGAGAAGGAGAGGTGCTCAATCGCTCTCGCGCGCGACGAGCTCCAGCGGCCAGACTTCGCGGATCGTGCGTGGCCCCTCCGGACCGGCATGGGCCGGGAGTGACGCCAGCAGCATCTCGGCCAGCCGCCGGCCCATCGGCTCCAGCGCCGGACGGAAGGCGGTCAGCGTCGGCGAGAAGTAGCGGCAGAGCGGCGTGTCGACGATGACGATCACCGCGATGTCGTGGCCGGGCCTGATGCCCATCTCGGCCAGTGCCTTGCAGCCGCCGAGCGCCATCGCGTCATTGTTGAAGATGATGGCTGTCGGCCGGTCCTTGGAGAGCATGACACGCGGCGTCACCTGGTAGCCGCCGGTCTCGTTGATGAAGCCGTCGGCGATCAGGCCGGGGTCGACTTCGATGCCGTGCCGCTTCAGAGCCTTGCGGTAGCCGTCGAGGAACAGGTAGCCGAAGTTGAGATCAAGCGAAGGGCGGATGGCAGCTATGCGGCGGTGGCCGCGCGCAACCAGCCGGTCGACGGCTTCATCACCCGCCCTCTCGAAATCGATATCGAGCGAAGGATAGGTGTCGCCGCCGGATTGACTTCGGCCAAGCGTGGCGAAGGGAAAGCCGGCCTTGCTCAGATAGTCGATCCGATCGTCTTCCCGCCGTGTATTGGCCAACACGACCGCGTCGGCCCGGCGCGTCTCAACCACGCGGCGCAGCCTCTCCTGCTGATATTGGCCGGGCTCGCCCATGACGACCATCAGATCCAGCTCATGCTCGGCGAGCCGCGCCTGCAGGCCGGTCAGGAATGGAATGAAGAACGGCTCGCCATATTGCTGGTCGCCGGGATGCGGTTGCAGCATGAAGGCGATCGAGCGGGTGGCGCCCTGGCGCAGGCTGCGGCCCGACTGGTTGGGCGAATAGTTCAGCTTCCTGGCCGCCTCGAGCACGCGCTGGCGCGTCTCCGCATTGACGTCGGCGCGGCCGTTCAGCGCGCGCGACACGGTGCCGATCGAAATGTTCAGGTGACGCGCGAGATCGTGGATGCTGGACGCCAAGGCAGGTTCTCCCCCTGACTTCGCTAGCACCGGCCGTCCTTCAGGCCAAGCAGTGGATGTCGATTTTCGCGAGCAGGTGATTGACATTCTACGCCATCGGGTGTGTTCTCGTAAACGTTTACGGAAAAACGTTTACGGTGAAGCCGGAAATGCCGTGACACTCGGCCTGGAGGGGCCGAGCGGAGGAGGAGCGCTGGATGATGAAGGTCGTCCTGGTCGGGTGCGGAGCCATGAGCAGGCAGTGGCTCGATGCCGCGAGGCAGATCGACGGGCTTGCCATTGCCGGCCTTGTCGATCTCGATGCCGAGCGGGCGCAGGCGAGGGCGCGCGAGTACGAGCTCCCCAATGCCGTCATCGGCACCAGCCTCGATGCCGTTCTCGATCAGACCCGGCCCGATGCCGTGTTCGATGTCGTGGTTCCTGCTGCGCGGCGCCAGGTCGCGCTTTCAGCCTTTGCCCATAACTGCCATCTGCTCACCGAAAAGCCGCTTGCCGACAGCCCAGAAAATGCGCGCGCCATCATCGAAGCGGCGCGCCGCGCGGGGCGGGTCCATGCCGTGGTTCAGAACCGGCGCTATGTCGCCAATGTCAGGCGGATCCGGCGGTTCCTCGATTCCGGCGCCATCGGCAAGCCGACTAGCATCCATGCCGACTTCTTCGTCGCGCCGCACTTCGGCGGCTTTCGCGAGGAGATGCGCCACGTGCTTTTGCTCGACATGGCGATCCACACGTTCGACGCCGCCCGCTACATGGTCGCCGGCGAACCGGCCGGCGTCTATTGCCAGGAGTGGGAGCCTGCCAATTCCTGGTACCGTCAGGGCTCGTCGGCCAGCGCGGTGTTCGATTTCGGCGGCGGCAAGGTCTTCACCTATGCCGGTTCCTGGTGCGCGGACGGTTTCCGCACGAGTTGGGAAGGCAGCTGGCGCATCGTCGCCGAGCGCGGCAGCCTGTTGTGGGACGGGCATGACGGGTTGAAGGCCGAGGTGGTTGCATCCGGCCGCGACGGTATCATCGACAAGACCCAGTCGATCGAGGTGCCGGCGCTCGACGCGGCCGACAGAGTCGACGGCCATCTCGGCATCATCCAGGATTTCATGCGCGCGATCGAGACCGGCACCGAACCGGAGACGCGCGGCACCGACAACATCAAAAGCCTAGCCATGGTCTTTGGCGCCATCGAAAGCGCAGAGACCGGACGCCGCGTCGCAATCGCAAAGGAAACGCCGTGATGCCGAACCCGCTTCTCGACATCAGGATCGGCACCATGGTGCGAGCCAATCTCGACGACCCGGCCGTCTATGTGAAACAGATCCTGCCGCTCGGCTTCGAGAGCATCCAGCCCTTTTTCTGGCAGACGCTGGGCGGCAAGGACCTAAAGTGCCTGGCGGGCGAAATCCGCGAAGCGATCGGCGATGCGGACGTCGCCGTCTCATCGATCGGCGTGTTCGGCAATCCGCTGGAGAACGGCGAGGTCGACCGCGGCGTGCTCGCGGCGTGGGAGACCGTCATCGACAACGCACATCTGTTCGGCACCACGATGGTCTGCGGCTTCACCGGCCGGCTGCGCGGCAAACCGCTGACCGACAGCCTGCCCCGTTTCCGCGAGGTCTGGGGGCCGCTGGCCAGGCGCGCCGCCGACAAGGGCGTGCGCATCGCCTTCGAGAACTGTGCGATGGACGGCAACTGGGCGAGCGGCGACTGGAACATCGCCCACAACCCGGACGCCTGGGAGCTGATGTTCAACGAATTGCCCGACGACAATCTCGGGCTCGAATGGGAGCCCTGCCACCAGCTCGTCTATCTGATCGACCCGATTCCGCAGATTCGCAAATGGGCGCCGCGTATCTTCCACGTCCACGGCAAGGACGCCACCGTGCGCTGGGACGTGATCCGCGAGCACGGCGTGTTCGGACGCCTGCCATTCGTGCAGATGCGCAGCCCCGGCTTCGGCGACAGCGACTGGACGCGGGTGATCAGCGAATTGCGGCTGGCCGGCTACAAGGGCGCCATCGACATCGAAGGCTGGCACGACCCGGTCTATCGCGGCGACCTCGAGATGACCGGTCAGGTGCGGGCGCTGGACTATCTGAAGCAGTGCAGGGGAGGAGCCAGCTACCTGCCCAATCCGGTGTGAGGACCGGCCGGCGGGAGGAGCCGGCCACCAAGACTACGGCCGAAGCAATCGTCGAAACCCTCTGTTGCGAGGGACCAAAAGGGAGGAACGTGCATGAGCATCACGACCAGAAGGACTGTTCTGCGCTCGACCGTCGTGGCGGCTGCCGCGGCGCTCTGCGCCTCGATCTCCATCTTGCCGGCAAAGGCGCTCGACGCCCAATGGTGCAAGGACGTCCATATCCGCTTCTTCGTCGGCGGCGCCGAGGGCGACGCCTTCGGCACCATCGTCTACAATGGCGCCAAGCAGGCGGCGGCCGATCTTGGGCCGAAGGTCGACTACATCTTCTCCCAGTGGGATGTCGAGAAGATGGTGCAGCAATTGCGCGAGGCGGTCGCGGTCAAGCCGCAAGGCATCGCCATGATGGGCCATCCGGGCGATGCCGCGATCATGCCGCTGGCCGAGCAGGCGCATAAGGACGGCATCAAGATGATGTACCAGAACGTGCCGGTGCCGAAGGTGGTGGCGGCGTTCGGCGGCGGCTATGTCGGCGCGCAGCAGGAGCAGCAGGGCCGCGCGCTCGGCGCCGAGGCGTTCAAGCTGGCCGGGCTGAAGGCCGGCGACAAGGCGATCATGATCGGCCCGTTCGAGAACGAGAACCGCGGCGCGCGCGAGCGCGGCACGGTCGCGGCGCTGAAGGAGGCGGGCGTCGAGGTGATCCAGCTGTCCTCGCCGCCGAGCGGCGAGTGGGCGTCCGATCCGAACCTCGCCATTCCGGTGATCACGGCGGCTCTGCTCAACCACCCCGACGTCAAGGCGGTCGGCTATCCCGGCGGGCAGATGCTCGGCAACGTCGCCACCTATATGCAGGCGGCGGGACGCAAGCCCGGCGACGTCTTCAACTTCGGCTTCGATACCAGCCCGCAGATCGTCGAAGGCTTCAAGGGCGGCTGGGTGCAGCTGACGGCCGACCAGCAGCCTTTCCTGCAGGGCTATCTGCCGATTTTGAGCCTTTGCCAGCAGGTGGTGCTGGGCCTGGCGCCGATGAATGTCGATACCGGCGCCGGCTTCGTCACGCCGCAGAACTACGAGATCGTCGCCGAGCTGGCCAAGCAGGCGCTGCGCTGACCTCCCAAGCCGCCGGCCGGGATTTCGCCCGGCCGGCGGGGCCGCCGGCGAGGAGACCGGCAAGACAGACAACCCGAGCGAGGATCGCATGGGCGAACGCATCATCGAACTGCGCGATATCAAGAAATCCTACGGCCAGGTCTATGCGCTGGGCGGCGTCAACCTCAGCGTCGAACGCGGCGAGGTGGTCGGCTTGATCGGCGACAACGGCGCCGGCAAATCGACGCTGATCAAGATCCTATCCGGCGTGGTCAAGCCGACAAGCGGCGACATCCTCGTACGCGGCAAGCCGGTGACCGGATGGAGTGCCGCCCGCTCGCGCGATGCCGGCATCGAGACAGTCTTCCAGGACCGCGCTTTGGCCGTGCAGCAGACGATCGTGCGCAACATCTTCATGGGCCGCGAGCTGACCGGCTTCATGGGCTGGCTGAAAGTCAACAAGGAGATCGAGGAGGCAAGCCGGCTGATGCGCGAGATCGGCTTCACCTCGAAAGTGTTCACGCCGCATTCCATCGTCGGCCAGCTTTCGGGCGGCGAGCGTCAGGGCGTGGCCATCGCGCGGGCCATCTACAAGCAGGCGGAGCTGATCATCCTCGACGAACCGACGACGGCGCTGTCGCTGACGGAGACCGCCAAGGTCTTCCATTTCGTGCGCCAGGTGCGGGCGAGTGGCCGCTCGATCCTGTTCATCGGCCACAACATTCATCATGTCTTCGACATCGCCGACCGCTTCGTGGTGCTCGACCGCGGCAAGGTGGCGCTGACGGCTGACCGCAGCGAGGTCAAGTCAGCCGACGACCTCATCAACTTTATGGAAGAGATCGCGCATCCGGGTGGCCTGCCAGGGCTACACGAGGCGGGCGGAGCGGAGCAGAGAGCGTGATGAGCAAGGCCATGGAACCCGATCTGCAAACACCTCTGGGAAGGGCAAGCGGCCCGACAGAATCAGGCAAGCAGTGGAGTCATCCTTCCGATCACTGGCTGCGCGGCTTCGTCCTCGACAATCGCGCGGCGCTAGGCACGCTCGCCGTGTTCATCGTCATGATGGCGATCTTCATGATCGCCAACCCGACCGTCTTCACCACCTGGTATCTTTACAGCTCGGTGCTGACGACGCTTCCCGTCGCGCTGTTCGTTGTCGTGCCGCTGGTCTTCGTAGTCACCTGCGGCGAGATCGACCTATCGTTCCCGGCGACGATGGGTTTCGCCTCATGGGCCTTCGCGATCGTCGTGCAGGCCGGCTACGATCCGTTCCTCGGCATCGCCGCGGCGCTTCTCACCGGCACGCTGCTCGGCTTCCTGGTCGGATCGCTGGTGGTCTATGGCGGCCTGTCGTCGCTGATTGCCACGCTCGGCATGAACTTCCTGCTGCGCGGGCTGATCCAGATCATCAACGAGGGCAAGTCGACGGCGCTGACCAGTCTGGCCGACAGCTCAGCTTACGCGATCTTCTCCGGCCAGCTCTGGGGCATCCCGGTGCAGATCTTCTGGGCGATCGCCTTCGTCGTGTTTTCGGCGCTGCTCTACAACCGCCACCGCTTCGGCGCCCAGGTCAAGGTGGTCGGCGACAATCCGGACAGCGCCAAGCAGATGGGCATCGACGTCCAGCGCGTCCGGGTCAAGGTGTTCGTCTTCACCGGCATCGGGGCGGCGATCGCCGGAACCTTCTCGGTGATGATCAACTTTACCTGGTGGCCGACGGCGGGTGACGGCTATCTGCTGCCGGTGCTGGCATCAGTGTTCGTCGGCGGCACTCCGACCTGGGGCGGTATCGGTACAGTGGTCGGCGGCGCGATCGGCGCGGTCACCGTGTCGTTCATCCAGACCGGCGTCGTCGCCGCGGGCCTCAGCGGCTTCTACGTGCAGTTCTTCAACGGGCTGATCATCATCCTGTCCCTGCTCGGCCACAAATGGAACCAGGCGCGGTATCGCTGAGAGGCTGCGGTTTTCGGACGTAATCCGTTGGCGGCCGCCGCTCAAACGCTGGTGACAAACCCGTCCAGCACACGTTTCTGGCCGGCCTTGTCAAAGTCGATGGTCAGCTTGTTGCCGTCGATGGCGGCAATATTGCCGTTGCCGAATTTCTGGTGGAAGACGCGGTCGCCGAGCTTGAATGGCGAAGGTGTGTCGGCGACCGATTTGGCGACCAGTTCGCCTTCGATGGTGCGGCCTTTCACCGAGGTGCGGCCGGCGCCATAGCCGCTGTCAGTCTCGCCATAGCCGATGCGTTCGACCTGGTGGCCGGAGCGTGTGCCCCAGTTGCGGTCGGTCGCTTCGGTGCGGTTCGCCTGCGCGCGCTGCCAGCCGGGTGTCGCATAGGTGTTGGAGAAGCTGCCGGGTTTTTCCGCGCCGATATTGTCGAAGCGCGAGGCGCCGTAGGGATTCTGCCGGCCGCCGCCGCGGCCTGAGGCGAAGGAGCCGCCGCCATAGGGATTGCCATAGCCGCCATAGGAATTGCCGCCATCGGCGACATCGACATGGGCTTCCGGCAATTCATTGACGAAACGCGACGGAATGGTCGATTGCCACAGGCCGTGGATCTGGCGGTTTGAGACGAACCAGACGTGCAGGTTCTTTTTCGCGCGCGTCAGGCCGACATAGGCGAGGCGGCGTTCTTCCTCGAGGCCGGAGCGGCCGCCTTCGTCCAGCGCGCGCTGATGCGGGAACAGACCTTCCTCCCAGCCGGGCAAGAATACGGTCTCGAATTCAAGCCCTTTCGCCGAATGCAGCGTCATGATCGAGACCGCATCGAGCGATTCGCCCTGCTCTGCCTCCATGACCAGCGCGACATGCTCGAGGAAGGAACGCAGGGATTCATACTCCTCCATGGAGCGGATCAGTTCCTTAAGGTTCTCCAGCCGCCCGGGCGCTTCCGCCGAACGGTCGTTCTTCCACATGTCGGTGTAGCCGCTCTCCTCGAGGATGGTCTCGGCGAGCTCGGTGTGCGGCGTGGTCTCCAGCGCCTTCTGCCAGCGCTCGAAATTGGCCACGACCTCGCGCAGCGCGGCGCGCGGCTTCGGCTTCAGCTCGTCGCTTTCGGCGAGCGTCGCCGCGGCCTCAAGCATCGGGATTTGCATGGCGCGCGCGGTGTCGTGGATCTGGCGGATGGTGGCTTCGCCGAGCCCGCGCTTCGGCACGTTGACAATGCGCTCGAAGGCAAGGTCGTCGCCGCCGTTGGCGACGACGCGGAAGAAGGCCAGCGCGTCGCGGATTTCCAACCGTTCGTAGAAGCGCGGGCCGCCGATGACTCGGTAGCTCAAGCCGAGCGTGATGAAGCGGTCTTCGAAGGCGCGCATCTGGAAGGACGCGCGCACCAGGATCGCCATATCGTTGAGGTTGTGCTTTTGCCGCTGGTAGGCCTCGATCGCCTCGCCGATGGCGCGCGCCTCTTCCTCCGAATCCCAGGCGGCATGGACATGCACCTTGTCGTCCTCGGGGTCGTTGCGGTCGGTGAACAGCGTCTTGCCGAAGCGGCCCTCATTGTGGGCGATGAGATGCGAAGCCGCACCCAGTATATGCGCGGTGGAGCGGTAGTTGCGCTCCAGCCTGATGATGGTGGCGCCGGGAAAATCCTTGTCGAAGCGCAGGATATTGTCGACCTCGGCGCCGCGCCAGCCATAGATCGACTGGTCGTCGTCGCCGACGCAGCAAATGTTGACAGTGGATTGACGTCGGTTTCCCTCCCCCTTGAGGGGAGGGTGGCCGGGCGAAGCCCGGTCGGGAGGGGTCCTCGCGGCAGTGCTCGACGCTCCGGCGCCTGATGACTGGGCGGCGCCTTCCGTGGCGACCCCCTCCGTCCGCTTCGCGGACACCTCCCCCTCAAGGGGGAGGATTGCGGCCTCTGCGCCAACAGGCGCAGCCACATGTATTGCGCGGTGTTGGTGTCCTGGTACTCGTCGACCAGGATGTATTTGAACTTGCGATGATAGTCCCTCAGCACGTCCGGATAGGCGCGGAAGATGCGGATCGGGTGACAGAGGAGATCGCCGAAGTCGCAGGAATTCAGCGTCTGCAGCCGTTCCTGATAGGCCTTGTAGAGCTGGCGCCCCTTGCCGTTGCCGAAGCTGCGCGCGTCGCCTTCCGGAATCTCGTCGGGGCCAAGGCCCTTGTTCTTCCAGTTGTCGATCATCTGCGCGAAGGTCTTGGCCGGCCAGCGCTTGTCGTCCAGATTTTCGGCCTGGAGCAGCTGCTTGATCAGCCGTACCACGTCATCGGTATCGAGGATGGTGAAATCGGATTTCAATCCGGCAAGCTCGGCATGCCGGCGCAGCAGCTTGACGCCGATCGAGTGGAAGGTGCCGAGCCAGGGCATGCCCTCGACATTCTGCTCGCCGATCAGCAAGCCGATGCGCTGCTTCATCTCGCGCGCGGCCTTGTTGGTGAAGGTGACGGCGAGAATCTGCGAGGGGAAGGCCCTGCCGGTGGCAAGGATGTGGGCGATTCGCGTGGTGAGCACCCGCGTCTTGCCGGTGCCGGCGCCGGCCAGCACCAGAACCGGGCCTTCGGTCGTTTCAACAGCGAGCCGCTGTTCGGGATTGAGGCCGTTCAGATAATCGGGCGCACGGTTCTGCGCGTTGCGTGCGGCCATGGCGCGCGCGGCAAGGCCGGATGGGGCGGCGGGCCGCGCATTCGGTTCGTCAAAAAAGGGCATGTCTTCCGAAAAGCCGGACATCGCCCCCGAATGTAGTGATTCGGCAGCGAAAGGCCAGAAGTGTCTCCGTTTTGTTCTAGTTGTTCCTGTTCGGGGCCGCCTTGACAGGCGCAACTTGCGAGAGAAAGCTGCCAACAGGGCAGGGACGGCAAGCCGTTGCCTCAGAGGCGCCGCAAGCGCGCAACAGTCGAAGGAGTATCGTCTTGGCTGTCACCATCACCTCCCTCGTCCTTTTGCTTATCGGCCTGGTCCTCGGCGGCGGCGGCATCTGGCTGGTGACGTTGGGTGGCAGCTGGTACTACCTGATTGCCGGACTGGCCTTCCTGATCACCGCCTGGCTCATTTTCCGCCGCAGATCGACAGGGCTCTGGCTCTATGCCGCGATCGTGCTCGCCTCGCTGTGCTGGGCGGTGTGGGAAACCGGCTTTGATTGGTGGCAGCTCGGCCCGCGCGGCGGCATCATCGTTCTCATCGCGCTCTGGCTGCTGACGCCATGGGCCAGGCGGGGATTCACCGGTCCGGACGGACGCGCTCCGCTCATCCTGGCGGTGCTCGCATCGCTTGCAGTGGCTGGCTATTCGATGACCGCCGATCCGAAGGACATCGGCGGCACGCTCAACACCGATAAGGTGACGCCGACGGCCAATCTCGGCGGCGACATGCCGGCGGGCGAATGGCATTTCTACGGCCGCACGCCGTTCGGCCAGCGTTACTCGCCGCTCGCTCAGATCACGCCGGATAATGTCGCCAAGCTGCAGCCGGCCTGGACCTACCGCACCGGCGACATGAAGGGTCCGGACGACATCGGCGAGACGACCTATCAGGTAACGCCACTCAAGGTCGGTGATGCGCTCTACATCTGCACGCCCCACAATTTCGCCATCGCCATCGATGCCGCGACCGGCAAGGAGAAATGGCGCTACGACCCGAAGATCAAGCTCGATCCCAACCGCCAGCACCAGACCTGCCGCGGAGTTTCCTATTACGCCGATGCGAAGATCGCGGCGGGCCAGCCCTGCGCGGCACGCATCTACCTGCCGACTTCGGACGCCCGGCTGATCGCTCTCGATGCCGCGAACGGGCAAGTTTGTCCGTCCTTCGCCGAAGGCGGCACGCTGAACCTGATGGCCAACATGCCCTTTCCGAAGTCGGGCTATTACTATTCGACCTCGGCGCCGCTCATCCTCGCCGGCAAGATCATCGTTGGGGGCGCGGTCAACGACAATTATTCGACCGAGGAGCCGTCGGGCGTCATCCGCGCCTATGACGCGGGCACCGGCGCGCTGTTGTGGAATTGGGATTCCGGCAAACCGGATCAGACGACGCCGCTGCCGGCGGGGCAGAAATACACCAATAACTCGCCCAACATGTGGTCAACGGCGAGCGCCGACGAGAAGCTTGGCCTGCTCTACCTGCCGCTCGGCAACCAGACGCCCGACCAGCTCGGCATGGGCCGCAGCGCCAATGTCGAAAAATTCTCCTCCTCGATCACCGCGCTCGACCTCAACACCGGACAGTTGCGCTGGGTGCGCCAGACCGTGGATCACGACCTGTGGGACATGGACGTGCCGGCGCAGCCGACGCTGGTCGACATTACGACGGGGAGCGGCGTGGTGCAGGCACTGGTAGGGCCGACCAAGCAGGGCGATCTCTATGTGCTCGATCGGCGCACTGGCGAACCGATCATTCCGGTGAAGGAAGTGCCGGCACCGGGCGGAGCGATCGAAGGCGACCATACCTCGCCGACGCAGCCGTCGTCCGACCTGTCGTTCAACCCGAAGCCGCTGACCGGCGCCGACATGTGGGGCATCACCATGTTCGATCAGCTGGCGTGCCGGATCGAACTGAAGACACTGCGTTACGAGGGACGCTACACGCCGCCCTCGCTGCAGGGCACGCTGGTCTACCCCGGCAATTTCGGCGTGTTCAACTGGGGCGGGGTCGCGGTCGACCCGGTGCGGCAGGTGATGTTCGGCATGCCGACTTATCTCGCTTTCACGTCGAAGCTCATTCCGCGCGCGGACGTGCCGCCGCCCGGCGACACCAAGGGCAGCGAGCAGGGGCTCAACCGCAATGAGGGCGCGCCTTACGCGGTGGTGATGGGGCCATTCCTGTCGCCGCTCGGCATTCCCTGTCAGGCGCCGCCTTGGGGCTATGTCGCCGGCGTCGACCTGAGAACCGGCCAGATCGCCTACAAGCATCGCAACGGCACCGTCTACGACATGACGCCGCTGCCCCTGCCGCTCAAGGTCGGCGTTCCAGGCATCGGCGGGCCGATGATCACGGCCGGTGGCGTTGCCTTCCTCGGGGCCGCGGTCGACGACTATCTGCGCGCATATGACCTTACGACGGGCAAGCAGCTCTGGCGCGCGAGGCTGCCGGCCGGCGGCCAGTCGACACCGATGACCTACACCGTCGCCGACGGCCGCCAGTTCGTGGTCATCGTCGCCGGCGGCCACGGCTCGGTCGGTACCAAGCCGGGCGATTATGTGATGGCTTACACGCTGCCCAAGTAGACGAGGACATCCAATCGCGCCGGCCTTTTTCGCCGAGCACGTGGCCAAGCGCCTGCAGCGACGACAGCAAGCGCCGCCTCAGCCAGCCGCTACGCCGGCGGCCATCACGTTCCCGGCATTCCCCTTTTTGCCGTTCGGACCGGGCGGGGCCGCTCCGCAGTTTCCCGTCCCACCGTGACAGCACCATCAACTTTTTCGGAATGACCAAAATGTGATGGATGCAGAAGCCACCGGCAATCGTCATGGTCGAAGTTCGGATCGAGTGCCGTTGTCGCCGGCGGATGACTGGACCGTGCGCGTTCTAACCCTATCTTGCGCGTCAAACAGTCGTCGAGGAGAGCCATGGCCGAACCTGTCGCCAAGCCTGTCGTCACACAGCCCATCATCACTCAGGCGATGATCGATGCCTATGACGAATATACGCATCTGACGCTCGACCGGCGGCGCTTCATGGAGCACTTGACTCGGCTCGCTGGATCGGGCGCCGCGGCCGCCGCGATCGCGCCGATGCTGGCTGCGAATTCGGCCAAGGCGGCGATCGTCGCCGAGAACGATCCGAGGGTGAAGGGCGAGGACATTACCTATCCCGGCAGCAGCGGCGAGATGAAGGGCTATCTGGTCAAGCCGGCGAATCAGTCCGGCAAACTCGGCACGGTGATCGTCGTCCATGAGAACCGGGGGCTCAATGGGAATATCCGTGACGTCGCCCGGCGCGTGGCGCTGGAAGGCTTCGTCGCGCTGGCGCCGGACTTCCTGTCGCCGCTCGGCGGCACGCCAGCCGACGAGGACAAGGCGCGCGACATGTTCAGCAAGCTTGATGCTGCCCAAGTCGCGGCCGACGGCGTAGCGACGGTCGCCTATCTCAAGACTTACCAAGACAGCAACGGCAAGGTCGGCGCGGTCGGCTTCTGCTGGGGTGGCGGCACGGTGAACACGCTCGCCGTCAATGCGCCGGACCTCAGTGCCGGCGTCGCCTATTACGGCATGCAGCCTAAGGCCGAGGATGTGCCGAAGATCAAGGCGGCGCTGCTGCTGCATTATGCCGGGCTGGACGAGCGCATCAATGCCGGCATCGACGCCTACAAGAAGGCGCTGGACGCCGCGCATGTCGAATACACCGTTTATGTCTATGACGGCGTCAACCACGCCTTCAACAACGACACCTCGGCCGCGCGCTATGACAAGAAGGCGGCCGATCTGGCCTGGGGGAGGACGGTCGCCTTCCTTAAGGAGAAACTGGCCTGAGGTGTGTTGATATTCAGGTGAGCCCGGCCTGCGAATGGCGGCTCCCTGCGCTTCCGGTGCTCACGTACTTCAAAGTACGCTCCGCTCCGGTTCTCGGAATCCACCATTCTCGGCTCGGCCTGACCTGAAGCTCAACACACCTCGACGGCGGCGGATCACTCCGGCGCTGGCTTGTGCATGGCGACGCCCGCCACAACCAGCGCGATGCCGAGGCAATCGGTGAGGCTCGGAACCTGCCTGAGCACGACCACGCCGATCAGGGTCGCGGTGAGCGGCAAGAGCGATAGCATGAGCGCGAAGCTCGCGCGCGGCAGCCGCGCCATGGCGAGCTGATCGCAAATGTAGGGGATGACGGAGGAGCAGAGGCCGACGCCGATACCGGCGATCAGCAGTTGCGGCGCCGAGAAGGCTGGCAGCGCCTCGCTGAAGCCGACCGGCAGCACGACGAGCAAGGCGATCGCCATGGCGGTGCCGAGGCCGGCGATGCCGAGGCCAGTTCGGGCGATGCGGTGGCCCAAAACGATATAGCCGATGAACAGCGCGCCGTTGAGAAAAGCCCAGAACAGGCCGACGGGATCGCTCGACCATTTGACATCGATGAGCAGCAACGTGCCGGCGACAGCGATGGCGAGCGCCGCGAAATTGCGCGGGGTTCTGAGGCCGACCATCGCGACGCCTATGGTGCCGACAAATTCGATCGCGGCGACTAGCGAGATCGGCAGGCGGTCTAGAGCCAGATAGAAGGCGCAGTTCATCACCGCCAGGCAGGCGCCGAAGGCCAACAGCAGCAGGCGGGCCGAGCGGTCGGCGCGCGTGAAAACCGTCCATGGCCTGGTAAGCGGCGCGAAGACGAGCGCGGCCGTGGCGATGCGCAGCCAGGCCATGCCGAGCACGCCGACCTGAGCGAACAGCAGCACGGCGAAGGCCGGCCCAAGATAGTGGAAGATCGCGCTGACGCAGAACCAGACATGCGGCGGCACCGCATCGGCCAGTCCGGCGAGGGCAGGGCGTGCAGCGTCGGTGTCGCTGCCGGCCCGGTTTGTCGGACGAACTTGCGCTTCAGAATTCATAGGGTCATTATCGCAGGCGAACTTCGCGATTTATATGGATGATGCACGGCTCCGATCGCCGTTCACCTTCTGAAGAAAAGAGAATTATTTGAAACGCCTTCGAAATGAAAATGGCGAGCTGGATGCGGCGGACCTGAAAATCCTGCGACTCCTGGAAAAGGATGCGCGCACCAGCACGGCGGAACTGGCGCGCGCCGTCGGGCTCTCGGCGCCGAGCGTGGCCGAACGCATTCGCAAGCTGCAGGAGAATGGCGTGATCGAAGCCTATACGGTGAAGATCAATCCGACGGCGCTCGGCATGAAGCTGTCGGCATGGCTGCGAATCAGGCCGGTCCCGGGGCAGCTTGCCGTGGTGGCCGGGATCATTCGCGACCTGCCGGAAATCGCCCAATGCGACCGAGTGACCGGCGAGGATTGCTTCATCGCGCTCGCGCATGTCGGCTCGGTGGCCGAGTTGGAGCGGGTGATCGACAAAATTATTCCCTATGCGATGACCAACACCGCCATCATACAGTCGTCGCCGGTCGAGGCGCGCTCGCCGCTTGGCAGTTTAAGGGAGCGCTGAAGGCTCAGTGTGACCGCGTCTGATGCGCGCCTGCTTGAGAATCGCGCGCCAGCGGATCATGTCGAAGGGGATGGGCTCGTTGTTGTTGGCGATGTGGAAGATCTCGTTGTTGACGTTCTTCAACGATCGCCAGAAATCATAGTCGGTGATGCGCGGATCGGCCGCCAACCGCTCCACTTCGACCTTGATGTCGGTTTTCATGCACTGTCCTCGCACCGCATTCCGCCTGCCGCCCGCGCGTAAACCCGGTGCGGCGGTTTTCGAACGCGCCACTGAGTCGTTCAACAGACTCAATCGGCTTGTTCACGTTAAAACCTTGGTAAGGTTAACGCCGGTGTGCGGGTTTTCAAGCGCTCTTGCGTTTGATGCCGATCGAACGGCCGGCACGCTCCGGCATCGGCAACGCGGCGTGGGCGGCGCGCATGGCTTCAACCTGTGCCATCACATCGGCCGGGAAGGGAGCGACCCTCGGCCCGGCCATGTCGACATGCAGCGCAAGCTGCTCGGACGTCGCGGCCAGCCAGCCATCGACGTGGCGAATCTCCTGATAGGCCCTCAGCCGCTTCTCGTCGTGGTCGATGAGCTGGAACGAGACCTTCACCTTGTGGTCGAGGTGAAGCTCCTGCACGTAGCAGACATGGACTTCCGCCGTGTAGATGGTGAGGCGGCGGTCCCTGGCATAGTTCGGTCCCATGCCCATCAGCTCGAACGCTTCGTCCGAGCAGCGGTCGAACAGCACGTTGTAATAGGCCATATTGAGATGGCCGTTATAGTCGATCCAATCCTTCTCGATCGCCATCGGCTTGGAAATGATCGGCGCGGTCATCGTCATCTGGTTTTCCTTGATCGTCGCTGGACAGGGCCTGGCTGGTGAGGTTCTCTTCGCTCTGGCGCAATTCCGGTGCTTCACTCTTTTCCTGGAATTGCTTTAGGCATCATCCATAGCTGCATTACAAGAGTGGCCGCTGGTCCATTCGCGGAGGAATTCATGGCTTTGAGCGACCTCAACCCCGTCGAGCGCAACGAGAAAGGCATCGCCGCCGCACTCGGCATCCTCAAGCAGCGGTTCGGCGAGCGTTTTCAGACCGGCGAGGCGATCCGCGACCAGCATGCGCACACCACCACCTACATCCCGACCCAGGCGCCGGACGGCGTCGTCTTCGCCGAAACCACGCCGGAGGTGCAGGAGATCGTGCGCACCTGCGCCGCGCACCGCGTCCCGGTTATCGCCTTCGGCGTCGGCTCCTCGCTCGAGGGCCACACCAATGCGCCGGGCGGAGGCATATCCATCGACACCTCTCGCATGAACCGCATCCTCTCGGTCAATCCGCAGGATCTCGACTGCACGGTCGAGCCCGGAGTGACACGCGAGGATCTTAACCGCCATTTGCGCGACACCGGCCTGTTCTTCCCGATCGACCCCGGCGCCAATGCCTCGCTGGGCGGCATGGCGGCAACACGGGCGTCGGGCACCAATGCCGTGCGCTACGGCACGATGCGCGACAACGTGCTGTCGCTGACGGCGGTGATGGCCGACGGCGAGGCAGTGACGACCGGCAAACGGGCGAAGAAGAGCTCGGCCGGCTACGACTTGACGCGGCTCTTGGTCGGCTCGGAAGGCACGCTCGGCATCATCACAGCACTGACGCTCAGGCTGCAGGGCATTCCGCAGGCGATCTCCGGCGGCGTCTGCCCGTTCCCGACCTTGGAGGCGGCCTGCAACGCAGTGATAGCGACCATTCAGATGGGCATCCCTGTGGCGCGCATCGAACTGGTCAACGCGCTGCAGATGCGGGCGATGAAGAATTATTCGAAGCTGGACTACCCCGAGGGCCCGTGCCTTTTCGTCGAATTCCACGGCAGCGACGCTGGCGTCGCCGAACAGGCCGAGACTTTCGGCATGATCGCCGAGGAGAATGGCGGCGGACCGTTCCTGTGGACCAGCGTCGCCGAGGAGCGGACGAAGCTCTGGAAGGCGCGGCACGACGCCTACTGGTCGTCGCTGACGCTGCGCCCCGGCGCCAAGGGGCTGTCGACCGATGTCTGCGTGCCGATCTCGCGGCTTGCCGAATGCGTCACGGAGACCGAAGCCGACATTGCCGAAATGGGCCTCATCGCGCCGATCGTCGGCCACGCCGGCGACGGCAATTTCCATGTGCTGGTGCTGATGGATGTGGACAGCCCGCAGGAGATCGCACTCGCTGAAAAATTCGTCGCGCGGCTCAACATGCGGGCGATCGCCATGGAAGGCACCTGCACCGGCGAGCACGGCATCGGCCAGGGCAAGGTCGGCTTCCTGCGCCATGAGCTCGGCCATGGCGTTGAGGTCATGCGAACGATCAAGCAGGCGCTCGATCCGCTGAACATCATGAACCCCGGCAAGATCTTGCCGAGAGCCTAGACGCCGAGGGTTGCAGCCGAATTGCCTCTTTATCGCCGCGCGGATGCGGGTAGAGTGCGGCTGACTTAATCCTAGGCTTTGGGGCCGATGCTCGCTCGCCTGTTCGTGATCTTCGGTGGCCTGTTCGTGCTGGTGCTGTGCGCGGCGCTGGTGGTGCCGTATTTCGTCGACTGGACCGGCTACCGCGCCGATTTCGAGCGCGAGGCGAGCACCATCCTCGGTCGCAAGGTGACCGTGAAAGGCGACGCGACCGCGCGGCTCTTGCCATTCCCTTCGGTGACCTTCTCCAATGTCGAGGTCGCAGGCGGCCCTGGCGGACAGCCGGCGATGACGATGGAGACCTTCTCCATGGACGCGGAGCTGGCGCCGTTCCTGCGCGGCGAACTGCTGATCTTCGACATGCGGCTGGTGCATCCGAAGGCGACCATCGATGTTGCGGGCGACGGCACGGTCGACTGGGCGATCCGGCCGTCGACGCCCTTTGATCCCGGACAGATCGCGATCGAGAAGCTGACGGTGACCGAAGGGCAGATCGAATTGCGCCATGCCGCCGGCGGGCGCAGCCATTTCATCTCCGAGATCAACTCGACCGTTTCGGCAAAGTCGCTCGCCGGTCCGTGGCGGATGGATGGCTCGCTGCGCTTCGACGGACTGCGCACGGAAGTCTCGGCCTCAACCGGCAGAGCGGAAGCCGACGGCCAGATGCGGGTCAGACTCAAAGCCGACCCGGATGCCTATCCGCTCATCATCGAGACGGACGGCAATGCCGGCATCGTCAGAGGCGCGGCGGTCTATTCCGGTCAGTTCAAGGTTTCGGCCTCTGACAAGAATGGGGCCGACAGGAGCTCGGCCGAATTGCGCGGCACTGACGGCGAGCCCGTGAAGGTCAGCGCCGGCAAGCCCGATCCCGGCTTCCGGCTGAACGGCAAATTCGCGCTCGACCATCAGAAGCTCGGTGTCGACGAATTCCGCTTCGAGACCGGACCGCTCGACAACCCCTATACCGCCGACGGCAAGGCCTCGGTCGATCTCGGCCTGAAACCGCATTTTTCGATCGAAGCGAACGGCGCGCAGGTGCAGTTCGACGAGGCGGTGGGCGCATCCGCAGGTGCCGGATTGACGCTCAACCAGCGTATCGCGGCGTTCGAGCAGACGCTTCAGCACATGCCGAAGCCGACGATACCGGGCACGGTCGAGGTCAGGCTGCCGGCCGTGGTGGCGGGCGATACCACGGTTCGCGACGTGCGGCTCTCGGCGGAGCCGGCCGAAGGCGGGTGGTCGGTGAAGTCGCTCGCCGCGACACTGCCGGGCCGGGCGACGCTTGAAGCCGACGGCATGCTGAACGTCGAGGACCATTTCGGCTTCACCGGATCCCTGCTGCTTGCTGTCGGACAGCCGTCCGGTTTCGCCGCCTGGCTGTCGAAGGATGTCGACGACGCGATCCGCCGTCTGCCGGCGGCGGGCTTCAAGGCCAAGGTCGATCTCAGCGAGAACCGGCAGTCGTTCAGCGACCTCGAGCTGATCCTCGGCAAGGCGAAATTTTCCGGCCGCATCGATTCCAGCCAGCCCGATGGCGCCAGGCCCTCGGTGCTGATGCAGCTGGAGGGCGGCGAGCTCGACGTCGATGGGCTGGCGGCCTTCGCCTCGATCTTCGTCAGCGACAAGGGCGCCAACCGCTTCTCCGACCGCGACCTCGATTTCCAGATCAAGGCGGGCCCGGTCAGCGCCGCCGGGCTGACCGCCGATACAGTTGATACGGCGTTGAGGCTGCGCAAGGGCCTGCTCGAGATCGACCGGCTCTCGGTCGGAGGGCTCGCCGGCGCCTCAATCAGCGCCACCGGGCGCATCAAGGATTTTCCGGAAAGCCCGACCGGCAAGCTCGACGCATCCGTGGTGGCCGTCGATCTCAAGCCGCTCATAGATGTCGCAGCCCAGCATTATCCGGACAATCAGGTTCTGAAAGGCCTGGCTGCCCGTGTTGCTGCCTATCCGGAGCTGTTCCAGGACGCCCGGATCGACCTGGTGACAAGTGCCGCCGACAATGGCGACGGCACCACCGGACTCGCGCTCTCGGCGCAAGGCAAGGCCGGCGGTTCCGCCTTCTCGGCTTCGCTTTCGGGCAGGGGGACGCGGGATCGGCTTCCCGATGCGCCGGTATCGATCACCTTCAATGCCAGGAACGAGAACGCCGCCACGCTGCTTGCACTCTACGGCCTGCCGGCGCTGCCGCTCGGCATGCTTGGACAGGCCACCACCGATATCACGGCCAAAGGCTCGCTGGGCGGCGGTCTGGCAACCAGCTTCAACCTGACGGCCGACGATTTCAGGGCGAGCTTTGACGGGACCATCGCCGAGACAGGGCAAGGCGCCACCGCCAAGGGCAAGGTCAATCTCGACGCCGCCGATATCGAGCCATGGCTGATGACGACAGGTGTCGGGCTGCCCGGCATGGGCACCGGCACGTCGGCTTCGCTCGCCAGCGATGCCGACTTCGGCAATGGGCTTCTGGTGCTGAGCGGGCTCAGCGGCGCCATCAACAAGGCGACTGTGTCCGGCGACGTCAACGCCGACATGAAGGACGGACTGCCGCATCTTGCCGGCGCGCTGGCGCTCGATGAGCTCGACCTCGATCCGCTGGCGGTTTCGTTGTTCGGCGACCAGTCCTTCCTCGCCGGGAAGGATGGTGGCTGGCCGACGACGCCGTTCAGCCGAAAATCGACCCTGCCGTTCAGCGCCGATCTCGACCTCAACACGGCGGCCCTTGCCGCCGGACCGTTCGCGACCGCGCATGACGCGACGCTGTCGCTGAAGCTCGACCGGGAAGGCATCCGTGTCTCGGACCTCAAAGCCAAGCTCTATGAGGGCACGCTGACCGGCCTGTTCGAGCTCAAGAACACGGAGGGCACCGGCCTGTTATCGGGTCAGTTGAAGCTGGCGGGCAGTGATCTTGCCGCAGTGCTGCCTGGCGCCGGAATCAGCGGCAGCGGCGACATTTCGGCCGCGCTGTCGACCAGCGGCAAGTCTGTCGATGCGATGATCGCCGCCCTGTCAGGGTCCGGCACGGCGGCGCTGAAGGGACTGACCATCGCCGGCATCAATCCCGATGCTTTTGCCCCCGTCATCGCCAAGGCCGATGCAATCGGACGCGACATCGATGCCGCCAAGACCGCCGGCTTCGCGCTTGAGATCGCCGGACAGGGAAGTTTCGCGGCCGGCAACACCGATATCCCCTTCACCGTTGCCAATGGCACGCTGCGGGCGCCGCCGATCAGCCTCGACAATCCGGCGGCGACGCTGTCGGCGGACGTTACCGCCGACCTCGATGCGAGCACGCTGGCCGCCAAGGGAGCGATTACCTATCGACCGGGCGACGAGGCGCTTGTCGGCTCCGAACCAGCTGTGAACTTCAGCCTTGCAGGCCAGATCGGGGCGACGTCGCTCCAGTTCGACAGCGCGCCGCTGGCGCAGTTCCTGACCCAGCGCGCGCTGGAGAAGGAGCAGCAGCGCGTCGAGGCGATGCAGGCGGCGCTGCTCGAGAAGCAGAGGCTGCGGCGCGAGGTGCGCTACTACGCTGCGCTGCAGACGGAGCGCGACCGGGCGGCCGAGGAACTGCGCCGGCAAGAGGAAGAGGCGCGGCAGAAAGCCCAGGCTGAAGCCAGGGCGAAAGCCGAAGCGGAGGCGCAAGCGAAGGCAGAAGCCGAGGCGCAAGCCAAAGCGGAAGAAGGGGCAAGGGCAAAAGCGGAAGCCGACGCCAAGGCTCAGGCCGAGGCCGAGGCGCGCGCCAAGGCCGAGGCTGATGCGCAAGCAGAGGCGGAAGCCGATGCCAAGGCAAAGGCCGAGCAACAGGCCGCAGCCGCGAAAGCCCAGGCCGAGGCGGATCGCAAGCGTGCCGAGCAGGCGAGGCTGGAAGCTGAACGCAGGGCGGTTGAGCAGGCGCCAAAAGTCGACCGGTCGCTTCCCGGCGTCAACGACGGTTCCGTTCCAGAGCCGCCGAAGCCCAAGTCCAATCCGTTCACGATCGACAACCTCCTGAAGTCGCTGGACGGCGGTTGAAACCCATTATTCCGGGAAAACTGCATAGCGGTTCCGCCCGGAATCGCGGGCGAACAAAACACCCAAGACGTCGCGAAGGACAGCGCTGGATGTAGCGCTCAAACCGGCTCCTGCCGCGAAAGCAGGCGCTTGAGCATAGGCTCGATGCGGGCAAGCTCGTCGAGATGGGCGGCCGACAATTCGGCGAGACGGTCGTCGGCGAGCGGGGTGAGTTGCAGCAGGACGCGGCGGTGGTCGGCCTTATCTTGATCCCGCGCGACCAAGCCGGCCTCGCTCAGCCGATTCACCAGTTCGACGGCGCTGTGGTGGCGGATGCGCAACCGCTCCGCCAGATCGCCCACTGCCACCGGCCCGCCGCCGGGATAGCCCTTGATCGCCAGCAGCGCCTGGTGCTGGCGCGGGGTCAAGCCCGCCTCATTCGCCTGCAACTGGCTGAATTCGAGGAAGCGGCGGATCAGGTAGCGGAACTCCGAAAGCCGCTGATAGTCGGCCTGGCTGATGGCGGGACGTGGTTTCTTCGGATGCGTCATGCCACGACTTATCGCCCTTTCCGGCCAAAGCTCAACTCTTATGAAAGCCTGGCGCATCCATGACCAAAATGACGCGGAGCAACCACCAAAAACGGCCTTGAAGAATTATATCGTGTTACGATATGTAGCCGGCCGACAACCGGACGGTACCGCGCCGCCAGAAAGCTCAGGCTCCCCAATGAAATCCGCTCATGCCGGAAACGGCCATCTCCGCGACTTCACCACCGATCCGCGGGTGCTCATCATCGCCGCCATCGCAGTCGTTGTGGCGACCGCCGGGCTGTTTGCCGGCATCGCGCTGTTGAAGCTGATAAGGCTCGCCACCAACATCGCCTATTTCGGCCAGTTCACACTGGCCGAGCTCAGGCTCGAGGACACGCCGCTCGGCTATGCCGCCGTGCTGGTTCCAGTGATCGGCGCGCTGGTCATCGGGCTGATGGCGCGCTTCGGCAGCGAAAAGATCCGCGGCCACGGCATTCCGGAAGCCATCGAAGCAATCCTGCTCGGCCGCTCGCGGCTCGACGCCAAAGTGGCGGTATTGAAGCCATTGTCGTCGGCGATCTCGATCGGCTCAGGCGGACCGTTCGGCGCCGAAGGGCCGATCATCATGACCGGCGGGGCGATCGGCTCGCTGATCGCGCAGATGCTGCCGGTCAGCGACAATGAACGCAAGACGCTGCTGGTTGCGGGCGCGGCGGCCGGCATGACGACCGTGTTCGGCACGCCGATCGCGGCAATCATGCTTGCCGTCGAGCTGCTGCTGTTCGAATGGACGCCGCGCAGCTTCATCCCGGTCGCCGTCGCCGCCATCATCGCCGAGGTCGAACGCACCTTGCTGCACCTGCCCGGACCGATCTTCCCGTTCTCGGGCAGCATGGAAGCGTCGATCGCCGGATTGGGTGGCTGGGTGCTGGTCGGGATTGCCGCCGGCCTGCTCTCCGGCTTGCTGACGCAAATGGTCTATGCCTGCGAGGACGCCTTCCAGAAGCTGCCGATACACTGGATGTGGTGGCCGATGATCGGCGGCCTGGTGGTCGGTATCGGTGGACTGATCGAGCCGCAGGCGCTCGGTGTCGGCTACGACAACATCGCCAACATGTTGGATGGCCATGTGCTGGCGGCGGCGCTGACGCTTTTGGTCGTCAAGGCCATTATCTGGTCGGTGGCGCTGGGTTCGGGAACGTCGGGCGGCGTGCTGGCGCCGCTCCTGATCATGGGCGGCGCGATGGGCGCGGTGCTTGCCGGTATCCTGCCCGAGGCGACGCCCGGCTTCTGGCCGCTGCTGGCGATGGCCGCGACCATGGGCGGCACCATGCGCGCGCCGCTGACCGCGACCTTCTTCGCGGTCGAACTCACCGGCAACACCCACATGCTGGTGCCGCTGATCGCAGCCTGCGCCACCGCCCATGCCGTCACCGTGCTGTTGATGAAGCGATCGATCCTGACCGAAAAGGTGGCGCGGCGCGGACACCACCTCGTTCGCGAATACCGCGTCGATCCCTTCGCGCTGACCAGGGTGCGCGAGGTGATGACGACCAAGGTCGAGAGCGTGCCGGCGACGATGACGCTGCACGGCGCGGCGTCATTCCTGACCGCCCCGGACACGCGCCATCCGAGCTTTCCTGTGATCGACGAGAAAGGCCATGTGCTCGGCCTCATCGATCCGCCGGCGATCCTGCGTTGGCGCCGCGCCGGCAAGCACCGCAAGACGACGCTCGGCGAACTTTTGGCCGGCAGCAAGGTCACGCTCGCCTATCCCGACGAATATCTGGAAGGACTGTCAGACAAGCTGCTCCTGGCCAACGTCTCGCATCTGCCGGTCGTCTCGCGCGAGGATGCACGGCTGGTCGGCTATATCGGCTGGAAGGACCTGATGCGGGTGCGGTCGAAAAAGCAGGCCGAGGAACGCGACCGTTCGGCCCTGCTCAGCTTCGGCGCCAAGCGCAAGGCGCAGGAAAGCCTCGGCGATCCGGTCTGAGGCCGGTCAAGATGCCTTGCCGCCGCGCTTTGCCCAGGCGAGCACGTAGAGTCTGAGCGCGGAGGAGAGGTTGGCGTCACGGGTCCGCGTTTCGTCGATCTCGGCAACGAGGGCCGCGAGCGACAGCGAGCGCTGCGTCGCGATCGCCACCAAATCGTCGTAGAAGGGTTGCTCCAGGGAAAAACTGGTGCGGTGGCCGCGGATCGTCACCGAGCGTTTTTCGACAGCGGCCATCCGGGCGCTCAGCGCCGGTCCGGATCGCCGGGCTTTTCGCGGCGATGGCCGTCCATGAATTTTTCCGTCATGTCGGACGTCAGCCGGTCACGCTCGCGCTCGGCTTTGGAACGGCCGTGCAATGCCCGGTTTTCCCTGGCCAGGCGTTCCTTCTCGATGCGCGCTTTCTGCTTGCGGGCCTGGCGGAGATTGACGACCTCGCCCATTTCCCCGGCTCACTTCTTGCGAAAGGCGTCGAGCGAAACCACTTCGGCACCCTTGCCGCCGGTATCGGCGGCAGCCGGCTTCTTCTCGGCCTCGGTGGCCTTTTTCTTCGATTCCGGTTTCTTTTCGGTCACGACCGCGATCGGCAGCTCCGGGGCCGGCGCGGCGTCGTCGTCTTCCGCGGCGTTGTCCGCCTTGACGTCGAATTCGAGTTCGAAATTCACTGATGGGTCATAGAAACCGCGCACGGCGGAAAAGGGGATTTCGAGCTTTTCGGGCACGTCGGAAAAGGAGAGTCCCACCTCGAAACCGGTGTCGGTCACCTTCAGGTCCCAGTACTGGAACTGGATGACGATGGTCATCTGCTCCGGATAACGCTCGCGCAGCCGCGAGGAGATGCGCACGCCCGGCGCGCCGGTCAGGAAGGTGATGAAGAAATGATGGTTGCCCGGAAGGCCCGTGCGCGCGACTTCGGCCAGGACCTTGCGCATGACACCGCGCAATGCCTCCTGGGCCAGAATGTCGTAGCGGATGTGGTCGTCGGCCATGTGACGGTCGGGTTCCGTTGAATCGTCCGCATAGCTGTAATCAAGCTTGGGCGCGGCGTAAACCGCATATAGGCGCCGAAAGCTAAGGCCAAGAGGGCTGGCGGCGATTTGATCGCTCAGGCGTGGGCGAGGGCGGCCTGCTGGGCGGCTGCCGCTTTCTTCCTGCCGAAGGCGGCCAGGAAGGTGCGCACGCCATTGGTCGCTGAGCGCAACACCTCTTCCTCCGTCGGTATGCCGCCGAGCATGAAGGTTGTCTGCAACTCGGCGTTGACTAGTGCGAGGAACTGCCGCGCCGCCACGTCCGGATCGTCGATCGAGAGGTGCCCCGCATAGGCCAGCCGCGCGAAGCGGGCGGCAAGCGCCGACCAGGTGCGGCCCGGTCCCTGTTCGCGCCACTCGGCAAAAAGCTCGGGATAGCGCTCGCCCTCTGCCTGGATCAGCTTACGCAGGAAGCGGCCGTCGCGGTTGCAGATACAGTTGCGGTTCATGCGCACGGCGAAGGCGACAAGATCGGCTTCGAGATCGGCGGGCTGGTCGGGAAAGGTGGCAATGGTGGCGAAGATGCCGGCATTGCAGCGCTCCGTCAGCTCGCGCACAATGGCCATGAACAGCTTTTCCTTGTCACCATGATGATTGTAGACGGTCTGGCGCGAAACGCCGGCCTCGGCCGCGATCAGGTCGATATTGGCGCCGGCATAGCCTTCGCGGCAGAAGACCGAAGCGGCAGCATCAACCACCGATATGCGCTTGGCCTCATGGCTGCGTGGCGGGAAAGTGTCAGGAGAAACGCCGACCTTCATAAAAAACTATATAGCGATGATTGACGAATTGGACAAGCCTGTCTAAATTTGTAGACACAATAAAGCGAAGTCCGCTCCCGGGAACAACAGAATCGCGCTTTGAAGCGACGATGATTTCACATCCCGGATGTCGGAGTTCCACGGGATGGAACGTCCTCGGGTAGACGCCGGACCACGGCGGCAACCAGATCCGAAAGAAGCCCTTATCATGAGTCCCAAATTCCTCCGCATCGCGGTCGTGCTAGGCTTGTTGTCCGCAATCGGCCCGTTCGCCATCGATATGTACCTTCCCGCGCTGCCCTCGATCGGTGCGGATTTGAAGGCTGGCACCGCCGCCGTGCAGATGAGCCTTTTGATCTTCTTCCTGTCGATGGGTTTCGGCCAGATCGTCGTCGGACCGATCTCGGACATTGTCGGGCGCAAGCTGCCGCTTTATGTCGGACTCGCGCTGTTCATGGTTGGCGGCGTCGGCTCGGCTATGGCGCCCAGTATCGAGTGGCTGATCGCCTTCCGCTTCCTGCAAGGGCTCGGCGCCAGCGCCGGCATGGCAGTGCCGCGCGCCATCGTGCGCGACCTGCACACCGGTAACGAGGCCGCCAAGCTGATGTCGTTGCTGATGCTGGTGTTCTCGGTGTCGCCTATTCTCGCGCCGCTCACGGGCAGTCAGATCATCGAGAGCTTCGGCTGGCGTGCCGTGTTCTGGACTGTGACGGGCGCCGCCGCTTTAGCCACCATCCTGCTCGCGACCTCGCTGAAAGAGACGCGTTCGGCGGAGGAGCGCGCCAACTCGTCCTTCGGCACGGCACTTGCCGGTTACCGCTACCTGATGAGCGACCGCAACTTCCTTGGCCTGACGGCGATCGCCGGCTTCGGCATTGCGAGCTTCTTCGTCTATCTGTCGAGTTCGTCCTTCATCCTGATCGACCACTACGGCCTGTCGCCGTCGGTCTACAGCGTGTTCTTCTCGATCAACGCGGTCGCCTTCATCGGCATGTCGCAGCTGACCGGGATGCTGGCGGATCGCTTCGGCTTGAAGCGGGTCGTGTGGGTCGCGGTGACCGGCTATGCCACGGTGATGGTGGCGCTGTTCGCGATAATGGCATCCGGTGTCGACCGGCTCGACGTGATGGCGGGGCTGCTCTTTGTCGGCTACGGCTTCCTTGGCCTGGTCATTCCGACCACCTCCGTGCTGGCGATGGAAGAGCATGGCGAGATCGCCGGCACGGCATCGGCGCTGATGGGCACGCTGCACTTCGCCATCGGCGCGCTGGCCATGGGCGTGGCGGGCCTCTTCTTCGACGGCACGCCGCTGCCGATGGTGGCCGGCATCACGCTCTGCGCGGTGATTTCCTTCATGCTGGCCAAGCTGACGCTCGGCCGTGCGCGCGAAGCGGTCGAGGCGCCTGCCGAGTAAGACGCGGATAGAAATTGGAAGAGGCCGGGATTGCCCGGCGGCCGGGATTGCCCGGCCTTTTTCACCCCAGGCAGGAGCGCAAGCAGGTGAGCCAAGCATGCTTGGCCGTTCAATTGACTTGGAAAGAAGACGAGGGGGAAGGTGGAGGTTTCTGTTGCCAGGTACCTCCGAACCCCGCCTAGAAGTGCGAACCTCTAGGGCTTGATTTGAAGCGTTCGCACTGCATTAAGCAGCGAGACGAGCTTCCGCATAGTTGTCGTTGGCAACTATAAGTTTAGCCCGATGACGGTGGTACAATGCCGGGCAAAAGTACGATCTTTACACCTTCGTCGATCCTATTTCGCCCCCAGCAAAAGCCCCTCCCTTTGGAAGAGCGGTTTTTGGTGGAGGCGCCGGGTACCGCCCCCGGGTCCGAACGGCTTATTTCATCGCCTGTTTATCGCCATAGTCGGTCAAGCCGACGAAGCGAATATAGGGAGCGGTTACGGAAAATGAAAGGGCCAAGTCGAGGCTTGTCCCCTGCGCCAAACTCGACAGCCGAGGGTTGACTTGCGCGTCTACTCAATCGAAGCTCCGCCGGCGATGAGGAATATCCTGACCTAGCGCACAAGTTGCGCGGCGCGCCACAAGCCTCATCGATCGGATCCGTGGCGCCGACGAGGGGAAGTTTCATGGCCGACTATCTTGCGGATGTGAAGAAATACGATGCCGGCGCCAGCGCCGATGCGGTCGAGAAGATCGTCAAGCATCTGGGCATCGCGCTCAGGAACCGCGATTCCTCCTTGGTCTCCTGCGCAGACCCGAAGGAGCTCGAGCGCGTCCGGGACAACTGGGTGACCAAGAAGCTTGGGATTGTCGACGCCAAGAAGGCCGACGCCTCGATCGAGAAGGCGTGCAAGGCGATGGCCGCCGACAACACCAAGAGCCGCGTGACTTTTTACTATCTGGTGGCGAAGGACCTGGGCAAACTGGGTTCTCTCTGAGGCAAGGCTATCGGCAGCCGGCATGGCAACGTGCCGGCGCCGTCGATTTTCCGGCGCCGGATCGACACCTGTAGGCTTTGGGTATTCGACCGACGGCCAGTCGGCTATGATCGCTTGTCATCCGAATCGAGGCCGAGCCGATGCGCCAATATCTCGACCTGTTGAAGCATGTGCTGGAGAACGGCGCCGATCGCGGCGACCGCACCGGTACCGGCACGCGGTCGGTGTTCGGCTACCAGATGCGCTTCGACCTTTCACGCGGCTTCCCGGTCACCACCACCAAGAAGCTGCATCTGAAGTCGATCATCCACGAGTTGCTGTGGTTCCTGGCCGGCGATACCAACATCAAATATCTCAACGACAACGGCGTCACCATCTGGGACGAATGGGCCGACGAGAACGGCGATCTCGGCCCTGTCTACGGCAAGCAGTGGCGCTCATGGCCGGATGGGCCCGGCGGCGAGATCGACCAGATCGCCGCCCTTCTCAAGGAGATACGCAAGAATCCCAATTCGCGCCGGCTGATCGTCTCAGCCTGGAATCCGGCCCAAGTGGAGGCGATGGCGCTGCCGCCCTGCCATTGCCTGTTCCAGTTCTACGTTTCGGAAGGCCGGCTCTCCTGCCAGCTCTACCAGCGCTCGGCCGACATTTTCCTGGGCGTGCCGTTCAACATCGCATCCTACGCCCTGCTGACGATGATGGTGGCGCAGGTCACCGGCCTGAAGCCTGGCGATTTCGTCCATACGCTCGGCGATGCGCATCTTTACTCGAACCATTTCGATCAGGCGCGCGAGCAGATGCGGCGCACGCCGAAGCCGCTGCCGACAATGTGGATCAACCCGGATGTGAAGGATCTTTTTGCCTTCCGCTTCGAGGATATCCGCTTCGAGAACTATTTTGCGGACGCCAATATCAAGGCGCCGATCGCGGTATAAGGCCCAGTTTGAGCGCTGCCAGCGCTCAAGTCGCCAGTCAATCCCGACGACGACGTCGGAGGCCTTGATCACCTATAGGTCTGCTTGCCCAGTCGCAGATCGGCCACCGCTTCGTTGGTGATCGAAGCCGTGTCGAGGACGCCGCCCCCGATAGCTATCCTGACATGCGAGGTGGTCGATCCCTCGACGATTTCTGTGACCTTGCCTTTAGGACATTGCCGGCGCTGATCTACATCTACCTATGCCTCGCTGTATCGAACGGACTTCACCGTGGGCTGGTGGGATCCTGTCGTGCAACGGCGCGGAGCCTAAAAATCCTTTTCTT
The DNA here is from genome assembly GCF_003952605.1 of Mesorhizobium sp. M1A.F.Ca.IN.022.06.1.1. Taxonomy (NCBI): domain Bacteria; kingdom Pseudomonadati; phylum Pseudomonadota; class Alphaproteobacteria; order Hyphomicrobiales; family Phyllobacteriaceae; genus Mesorhizobium; species Mesorhizobium sp. M1A.F.Ca.IN.022.06.1.1. Next base: position 5,434,861 of record NZ_CP034455.1, read on the forward strand.
GTTATGTTCATCCGGATATATCGAATCAGAGCTCGAACCGAACGGATTTTCAGAAGAGGGCGAGGTTTCATGACGGGCAAGGGTTTTGGATTGAAGGCGATGGCCATTGGCGGACTGACGGCAGCGCTGATGGCGGCTGTGCCGGCAGCCCACGCCGACGACAAGGTGATCGTGTTCGCCGCGGCCAGTCTCAAGGACGCGCTCGATGTGGTCAACAAGGCCTGCGAGCCCGAGGTCGGCGAAGCGGCCACGATTTCCTATGCGGCAAGCTCGGCGCTGGCCAAGCAGATCGAGGGCGGCGCGCCAGCCGATGTCTTCGTCTCGGCAGACCTCGAATGGATGAAGTATCTGTCTGACAAGAAGCTGACCAGGCCCGACACCGAGGTGAAGCTGCTCGGCAACCAGATAGTGCTCGTGGCGCCGCAAGATTCCAAGGTCGAGGCGAAGGTCGAGAAGGGCTTCGATCTCGCCGGGCTCATCCGCGACGGTCGGCTCGCCATGGGGGATTTCAAGGCGGTGCCCGCCGGCAAATACGGCAAGGCGGCGCTGGAATGGCTGGGCGTCTGGTCCTCCGTCGAAGGCAAGGTCGCGCAGGCCGAGAATGTCCGCGCCGCGCTCAAGCTGGTGTCGACGGGCGAGGCCGCGCTCGGCATCGTCTACGCCACCGACGCCCATGCCGAAAAGGGCGTCAAGGTCGTCGGCACCTTCCCCGAGGATTCGCACCCGCCGATCATCTACCCGATTGCCCAGACCGCGGATTCGAAGGACAAGGATACGGCTGCCTTCCTGAAATGCGTCGAGTCAGCCAAGGCCGCCGCGCTCTTCAAGGAACAGGGTTTTACGGTGCTCGCGCCGAGCAACTGAGAAAGACCTAACACCGCAAATGAACTGGCTGCTGGACCTCACTCCCGACGAATGGAATGCGGTCCGGCTGTCGATCAAGGTGGCGACTGTGGCGATGATCGCCAGCCTGCCGCCCGGCATCCTGATCGCGCTGGTCCTGGCCCGGGGGCGGTTCTGGGGCAAGACCTTGCTCAACGGGCTGGTGCATTTGCCGTTGATCCTGCCGCCGGTGGTGACCGGTTATCTGCTGCTGCTCACCTTCGGCCGGCGCGGGCCCGCCGGCGCCTTCCTCGCCGAGCATTTCGGCATCGTTTTTTCCTTCCGCTGGACGGGGGCAGCACTTGCCTGCGCGGTGATGGGGTTTCCGCTGATGGTGCGGGCGATCCGGCTGTCGATCGAGGCGGTCGACCGCAAGATGGAGGCGGCCGCCGGCACGCTCGGCGCCAACCCGATCTGGGTGTTTGCCACAATCACGCTGCCGCTGATCCTGCCCGGCCTGATCGCCGGCGCGATCCTGTCCTTCGCCAAGGCGATGGGCGAGTTCGGCGCGACCATTACTTTCGTCTCCAACATCCCCAACGAGACGCAGACGCTGCCCTCGGCGATCTACACCTTCACGCAGGTGCCGGGCGGCGATCCCGGAGCGCTGCGCCTGACGCTGATTTCGATCGTCATCTCGATGGTGGCGCTGGTGGCCTCCGAGGTTCTGGCGTGCCGGATCGGCCAGCGGATGGACATCGAATGACGCTCTCGGTGGACGTCAGTCATCGTCTCGGCGATTTCGCCATCGAGGCGAGTTTCGAAAGCGCCGGCCGGCTGACGGCGCTGTTTGGGCCTTCGGGCTCGGGCAAGTCGACGCTGATCAATGTGATCGCCGGGCTGATCCGGCCGCGGAAAGGGCGGATCGCGGTGGACGGGCGCGTGCTGGTCGACACCGCCGCCGGCATCTTCGTGCCGATGCACAAGCGACGGATCGGCATGGTGTTCCAGGATGCGCGGCTCTTCCCGCATTTGAGCGTCGCCGGCAATCTGCGCTATGGCCGCTGGTTCACGCCGGTTGCCGAGCGCTACGCCAGTATGGATGCGGTGGTCGAACTCCTTGGCATCGGTCCCCTGCTCGACCGGCGGCCGGCGAAATTGTCGGGTGGTGAAAAGCAGCGCGTGGCGATCGGCCGCGCGCTCCTTGCCAGCCCGAAACTGCTTTTGATGGACGAGCCGCTTGCCTCGCTCGACGAGGCGCGAAAGGCCGAAATCCTGCCCTATATCGAGCGGCTGCGCGATGAGACGAAGATCCCGATCGCCTATGTCAGCCATTCCGTCGCCGAGGTGGCGCGGCTGGCGACCGACGTGGCGGTGCTGTCCCAAGGCAAGATCGCGGCTTTCGGCCCGACCGAGGCGATCATGCAGCGGCTCGACCTCTTGCCGGCGGAGGAGCGCGGCGAGGGCGGCGCGGTGCTCGACACCAGGGTTTTGCGTCACGACGAGGCTTTCGGCATGACTGTGCTCGGCTCGCCGGCCGGCGAGATCCGCGTGCCGCGCGTTTCACGCCCGGCGGGAGCTCTGGTGCGGCTCCGCATCCGCGCCCGCGATGTCATGATCGCGACCGAACAGCCGTCGGGTCTTAGCGCGCTCAACATACTGCCGGGCAAAATCGCCGCAGTCAGGCCGGGCGTCGGGCCTACGGTGGAGATCGCCATCGACTGCAACGGAGCAACGGTGCTGGCGCGCGTCACCAAACAGTCGAAGCAGAGCCTTCGGCTCGCGCTCGGCCGCGAGGTCTTCGCGGTGATCAAGACGGTGAGCTTTGACAGCGCGACGACAGGTGCTGGGCTGCCGGTGGAGGCCGATGGTTGACGAAAGGGCAATATCGCTATGTTGGTTTGGAATAAGCGATGTGGCGGCGGAGAGGGTAATCTCGACATGATCGCAGAGGACAAAGGATGCCATCGCTGAGCCTGCGGATAAATCTCGACCCTGACGGACGAATTGGTCCGGGCAAGATCGAATTGTTGGAGCAGATCGCCGCTTTCGGCTCGATTTCGGCCGCGGCGCGCGGCATGGAGATGTCCTACAAGCATGCCTGGGACCTGGTCGAGGACATGAACCGGGTGTTCGGCAAGCCGCTGGTGGCGGCGCAGACCGGCGGCCGAAAAGGCGGCGGCGCGCAATTGACCGCCGTGGGTCTCGCCGTCGTCAGCCGTTTCAGAGCGATCGAGCGCGCGGCGGCTTCAGCGGCGGCCGTACATATGCAGGCGTTGCAGGCCGAGATCGACGCCGGTTGATTGGGCCTGTAAGGGGCCTATTCCTCCGGCTCCCCGGGCTTGCGGAGCAAATAGGTGTCCATGATCCAGCCCTTTTTGCGCCGAGCTTTCTCTCGGACCTTCTCGATTTCGGCGCCGACATCGCCGAGGCGGCCGGAAAGGATGATCTCGTCCGCCGTGCCGAGATAAGCGCCCCACTGAATGAAAACATCTTGATCGACCAGTGTGTTGAAGGCGCACTTGCCGTCCAGCATGACAACGGTGCTTCCGGCATTCGCGGGCAGGCCTTCCTCAGTCAGCCGGCGGCCGGTGGTGACCAGGATCGAATCGCCGATGCGGTTGAGCGCGGTCGCGTGGACGGCGGCAAGCGCCTGGATCGCGGTGATGCCCGGAATGACCTCGAGCTCGAAACCGACATTGCCCTCAGGCGCACGCGCTCCAGTATGCGCAGCGCGCTGTCGTAGAGCGAGGGGTCGCCCCAAATCAGGAACGCGCCGCAGCCGTCCTCGGCAAGCTCGTCGCGGATCAGCCCTTCATAGATTTCGGCGATCGCCTCGTGCCAGTCGTCGACGGTCACGCGATAGGACGATGTCGGCTCGGCCCGAACCGGGACGTCGAATTCGACGCGGCGCGACTTCGGGTTTGTGACGAAGCGGTCGCAGATCTGCCGGCGGAGTTCCGCGAGGTCGTTCTTTCTGGCGCCTTTGTCGGGAACGAACAGCACGTCGGCCCGGTTCAGGCCGTTGATGGCCTGTACGGTCATGTGGTCGGGATTGCCGGCCCCGATGCCGATGACGAGAAGCTTGCGCATAGGCGTCCTCCTGCCCGATCGGGCGGCCGGTGTCCAGACGGGGGCAGGCAGGCATGCGGGAACGCAAAACTTCCGCCGATTGGCAGAAACGTTGAACGCCTCTAGCTACTTCTCCTGGAATTGCTCTAGATGGAAGCGCATCCGCATGATCCCGGTCATGCCGTCGAGAGGGGAGCCATGTTACGCACTATCCTGACCGCAGCGCTGGCATTCTCGGTTGCACCTGCCTTCGCCAACGATTCCGTTGCCGAGCTTGGCACCGGCGGGCTGATCCTGTCGCGCAGCGATGCGGTTGCCATGGAAAGCGAGGATCTCTTCATCTCGCCGGAAAAAGTGACCGTCGACTACGTTTTCCGCAACAATACCGACAAGGACGTCAGCGCGATCGTCGCCTTCCCGATGCCGGACATCGAAGGCGACCCGAACGAGATGCCGGCGATCCCGGAAGCGCAGAGCGACAATTTCCTCGGCTTCGAGGTGACGATCGACGGCGTCGACGCCAACCCGCAGCTCGAACAAAAGGCATTCGCGCTGGGCATCGACATCACCGCGGAACTCCAGGCGCACGACGTGCCGCTCTATCCGTTCGGCGACGTCGCCAAGGCGGCGCTGGCAAAGCTGCCCAAGGACGTCGCCCAGGATTGGGAAGATCGCGGCATCATCATCGAAGACACCGCCGACAACGGTTCGGGCATGCAAACCGCCTACGCGCCGTTCTGGCAATTGCGCTCGACCTATTGGTGGCGCTCCACCTTCCCGGCCAACAAGCAAGTCCATGTCTCGCACCGCTACAAGCCGAGCGTCGGCGGCACGTCATCGGTCAGCTTCTATTACGACGGCAAGTTCCAGGGGCAGTACGACACTTACAAGACCCGCTACTGCATGGACGGCGGGTTCGAGAACGCTGTGCGCAAGGCAGCGAAGGAAAATCCCGACGGCTATCCCAAATATTTCGAGAGCCGCATCGCATATATCCTGACCACCGGCGGCAACTGGGCGTCCGGTAGTATCGGCAATTTCAAGCTCACCATCGACAAGGGCAGCCCAAAGAATCTGGTCTCCTTCTGCGGCGACAACGTCCGCAAGGTGGGTCCGACGACGTTCGAGATGACGGCCAAGGATTTTTATCCGGAGCACGATATCGGCATCTTGCTGCTCGAGCCGTCGGACAATAGCGGGAACGGCGGCTGATGGACATCGCGATCTACGTCGCCATTGCCGAGAACGGCGTGATCGGACGCGAAGGCGGGCTGCCGTGGCGGCTTTCCAGCGACCTGAAACGCTTCAAGGCCGATACGATGGGCAAGCCGATCATCATGGGCCGCAAGACCTATGAGGGCATCGGCCGGCCGCTGCCCGGCAGGCTCAACATCGTGGTGACGCGAGCCAGAGACTGGCGATCCGAGGGCACCGAAGTTGCCCATTCGCTCGACGAGGCGATCACGCTGGCCAAGGTGCGCGGCCGCTGCATGGCAGGTGCCGAGGAGATCTGCGTCGTCGGCGGCGGCGAGATCTATGCCCAGGCCCTGCCGCTGGCCGATCGTCTCCACGTCACGCATGTGCTGGCCGCGGTCGATGGCGACGCCCATTTTCCGCCGATCGACCCGGCGATCTGGCGGATCGTCCGATCCGAGGATTTCCCGGCGGGCGAAAAGGACAGCCACGCGACGCGCTATACCGTTTATGAGCGCCGCGGCGACGGCCACTGGCGAGGACAAAGGGTCGCTGACCGCTCAAATCGAAGGCGCGCGTAGCGGATCGCGTTGAAAGCGCGTCACGGCGTCCCTATAGAAGAACGAGGGTACAGCGCCACGCTTCCAACCGGACGCGCAAGAAGGTCGCCGTAAAACTTTGATTTGGCGCATGATTCCTTTCGGAAAACCGATATCGGTTTTCGGGGTCATGCGCTAGGATCGCGCCGCAAGGCCTGAGGGAACCGAAGCGAAAGGACATTCATGCCCTGGAACGACAAGAGCGGTGGCGGCGGCCCATGGGGCGGCGGCGGCAATCAGGGGCCCTGGGGGCAGGGACCGAAAGGCCCGAGCGGCCCGCCCGGTTCGCCTCCCGATCTCGAGGACATTATCCGCCGCGGCCAGGACAGGCTGCGGCGCGCTCTTCCGGGAGGCGGCGGCGCCAGCCCGGCCGTCCTCGGGCTGATCGCGCTCGCGCTTGTCGTGCTTTGGGCTTTCAAGGCCATCTATACCGTGCAGCCTGACGAGGTCGCGGTCGAATTGCGCTTCGGCAAGCCGAAGGCCGAGCTCTCGCAGCCAGGCCTGCATTTCCACTGGTGGCCGATCGAAACGGTCGAAACGGCAAAGATTTCCGAGCAGCTCGTCAGCATCGGCGGCGGGGCGAGCAGCGGCTCCGGGCTGATGCTCTCCGGCGACCAGAACATCGTCAATGTGCAGTTCTCGGTCGCCTACCAGGTTTCCGATCCAAGGGCCTATCTTTTCGACGTCTCAGATCCCGACGGCATGCTGACGCAGGTGGCCGAAAGCGCCATGCGCGAGGTCGTCGGCCGGCGCCCCGCGCAGGATATTTTCCGCGACGATCGCCAGGGTATTGCCACATCGGTGCGTGAGATCATCCAAAACACGCTCGACGGTTACAAGACGGGTCTGCAAGTCAACGCAATCTCCATCGAGGACGCCGCCCCGCCGCGCGAGGTCGCCGATGCTTTCGACGAGGTGCAGCGCGCCGAGCAGGACGAGGACAAGTTCGTCGAGCAGGCCAATCAATATTCCAACCAGAAGCTCGGCCAGGCGCGCGGCGAGGCGGCCCAGATCCGCGAAGATGCCGCCGCCTACAAGAACCGGGTCGTGCAGGAAGCCGAAGGTGAGGCGCAGCGCTTCATCTCCGTTTACAACGAATACGCCAAGGCGCCCGACGTGACGCGCAAGCGCCTTTACCTGGAAACAATGGAGAGGATCCTGAAGGACTCGAACAAGGTCGTCGTCGAGCAGGGCAACGGGCAGGGTGTGCTTCCTTACCTGCCGCTGCCGGCACTGCAGCCCAAGGCGCCGCCCGCGCCTGCGCTGGGAGGTAACCAGTGATGGCCAACCGTCTTCCCATCATCGCGGTCATCGCGGCCGTCCTTCTGTTTCTGCTCTATTCGTCGGTGTTCGTCGTCAAGGCGGGCGAGCAGGCAATCGTGCTGAGGTTCGGCGAGATCATCGACGTCAAGACCGAGCCGGGCATCTATTTCAAGGCGCCATTCGCCTTCTTCGATGCCGACAGCGTTCAGACGATCGAGAAAAAAGTGATGCGCTTCGACCTCGACAATATCCGCGTTCAGGTCTCCGGCGGCAAGTTCTACGAGGTCGACGCCTTCATCGCCTACCGCATTTCGGATCCGCGCACGTTCCGCGCGGCGGTATCGGGGCAGGTGGAACTCGCCGAAGCCCGGCTGAAGACGCGGCTCGATGCGGCGCTGCGCCGCGTCTATGGTCTGCGCGATTTCGAGGCGGCACTTTCCGAAGAACGCGGCGTCATGATGCGCGAGGTGCGTGACCAACTGCGTCCGGACGCGACGTCGCTCGGCCTCGACATCGAAGATGTGCGCATCCGCCGGACGGATCTGACCGCCGAAGTATCGCAGCAGACCTACGATCGCATGAAAGCCGAACGCTTGGCGGAAGCCGAGCGGCTGAGAGCTCGCGGCAACGAGGCGGCGCAGCGTATCAAAGCCAGGGCCGACCGCGAGGTCGTCGAGATCATCGCCGAGGCGCAGAAGGAATCGGAGATCCTGCGCGGCGAGGGCGAGGCGCAGCGCAGCGCCACCTTTGCTGAAGCCTATAAGCGGGACCCGAGCTTCTTCGATTTCTATCGCTCGATGAATGCTTACGGCACGGCCTTGGACAGCACCGGAACCACCATGGTGCTGTCGCCCGACTCCGAGTTCTTCCGTTTCTTCCGCGATCCGGAAAGCAAGCCCGAGCCCGGACAGCCGGCGGCATCGCAGCCCGCGCCCGCGACGCCGGCAGCCCCGGCCACGCAACCCGGCAGCGCCCAGTAGCGGACGGTGCAGGATTTCCTCGCGGCCATCGGCCTGGTCCTCGTCATCGAGGGCCTGGTCTATGGCGGGTTTCCGGCTCTGGCCAGGAAACTGGCGGCGGAGGTGCTGTCGTTGCCGGAGAATGTGCTGCGGATCGCCGGATTGGCTGCAATCGCCCTCGGCGTCGCCATCGTCTGGCTGGTTCGCGGCTGATGAAATTCCTTGGTGCCGAGGCGATTGACGATTTATCTTCCGCCGATAGCTATAGCCGCAAACGTGCCTTATTTCTTGCCAACATGAATTGACGGGCGCCTTTGCGGAAGCGCCTTTCTTTTTCAAAACGCCGGGAGGCCACGATGATATCCGACACCCTGTTGCGCGCGGCGCGGCGCAGGTTTTTCGCCGGCGCCACCGCATTCGTCGTCGGCATAGTTGCCGTCCCGTCCTTCGTCACGCCCACGATCGCCTCCGACGCGCCGCCTTCCGTCGCCGACCTCGCCGAACGCCTGCTCGGCGCGGTGGTCAACATCTCGACCTCGCAAACCGTCAAAGGCACGGAAGGCCCCGGTGCGGTGCCGATGCCACAGCTTCCGGAAGGCTCGCCCTTCCAGGACTTTTTCGATGACTTCTTCAAGAACCGCGGCGGCGACAAGGGCGGCGGGCAGAAGGTGCAGTCGCTTGGCTCCGGCTTCGTCATCGATGCCGAGCAGGGCATCGTGGTGACCAACAATCACGTCATCGCCGATGCCGACGACATCGAGGTCAATTTCTCCGACGGCGTGACGCTGAAGGCGACGCTTGTCGGCACTGATACAAAGACCGACGTCGCGTTGCTGAAGGTCGATCCGAAGGGCCACAAATTAACGGCGGTGAAGTTCGGCGATTCCACCAAGATGCGCGTCGGCGACTGGGTGATGGCGATCGGCAATCCGTTCGGTCTTGGCGGCACGGTCACGGTCGGCATCGTCTCGGCGCGCAACCGCGACATCAATTCCGGCCCCTATGACGACTTCATCCAGACCGACGCCGCCATCAATCGCGGCAATTCCGGCGGTCCGCTGTTCAACAGCAGTGGCGAGGTCATCGGCATCAACACGGCGATCATCTCGCCGTCCGGCGGCTCGATCGGCATCGGCTTTTCCATTCCCTCGCAACTCGCCGCGGGCGTCGTAGATCAGCTTCGCCAGTTCGGCGAAACGCGGCGCGGCTGGCTTGGCGTGCGCATCCAGCCGGTAACGGACGACATCGCCGAAAGCCTCGGCATGGCGACGGCCAAGGGCGCGCTGGTGGCCGGCGTCATCAAGGGCGGACCGGTCGACAACGGCACGGTTCAAGCCGGCGACGTCATCATCAAATTCGACGGCAAGGACATCCACGAAATGCGCGACCTGCCGCGCGTCGTCGCCGAAAGCCCGGTCGGCAAGGCCGTCGACGTCGTCATCGTGCGCAAGGGCGTCGAGCAGACAGTGAAGGTGACGCTCGGCCGGCTCGAGGACGGCGAGAAGCTGGCCAGCGGCGAGAACGGCAGTACCGGCGAGGACAAGGGCGACAAGGCGGCTCCTGTGTCGACGGCTTCGGTGCTCGGCATGACCGTTGGCGAGCTCAACGAGCAGACCAGACAGAAGTTCGGCATCGCGGCCGATGTGTCGGGCGTGGTCATCACCGACGTCGCCAAGGATTCGGCCGCCGCCGAACGCGGCATCCAGCCCGGCGAGGTGATCACCGAGATCGCGCAGGAATCGGTCGGCACGCCAAAGGATGTCATGGACCGGATCGGGGCGCTGAAAGAGCAGGGCCGCAAGAACGCGCTGCTGATGCTCGCCTCGAAATCCGGCGAGTTGCGCTTCGTGACGATCCGGATGGACTGATTCCGGAGAGCCCGAACGGGTTGATTTGCAAGAATGGGCGGCTAGCGGGCCGCCCTTTTTCGCGCCTGCCAGTCGTCGCGCGACAGCCGGTACAGCGCATGCCGCTTAAGATGAGGGTGGCTGTCCGGCACGGCGGGATGGTCGAAATCGGCGCCCGGGTCGGCGCGCATGCCGAGCCGCTTCATGACGGCGATCGAACGATGGTTTTCCACGACGGCAAAGGAGACGATTTCGTCCAGCTCCAGCGTTTCGAAACCGAAGGAGAGCCAGGCTTCGGATGCCTCGGTGACATAGCCCTTGCGCCAGTATTCCGGTGCCAGCCGCCAGCCGATCTCGATCGTGCCGGCCGGCAGGGAAGGCACATGATCGGTTTGGAGGAGGCCGACGAAGCCGATGCACTCGCCGGTGGCGGCAATCTCGGCGGCGGCGAAACCGTAGCCATCCTCATCGATCCAGGCGCGGAGCTCGTCCATCTTTGCGTCCGCCGCGGCCCGGTCGCGGCGGAACGGAAAAAATTCCATCACGCGCTCGTCCGAGTTGATGCGATGGAAGAGCGCGCGGTCGCGCTGTTCCCAATTGCGCAGGATGAGGCGCTCGGTGCGGATCGGCTTCATTGCACGAACTCGCCCTGGCGATAGCCCTGGAGGTAAAGCAGCGCGGTCAGATCGCCGTGGTCGATGCGGATCCTTGCCTGCTCAGCCACCGCCGGCTTGGCGTGCAGCGCGACGCCGGTGCCGGCCAGGCGGATCATGTCGAGGTCGTTGGCGCCGTCGCCCACGGCAACGGCATCCTGCGTCGTCACGCCCAGCCTTGCCGCGATGTCGAGCAGCGCCTCGGCCTTGGCGGCGCGGCCGAGGATAGGCTCGGCCACCGTGCCGGTGAATCTGCCGCCATCCTCGATCAGCCGGTTGGCGCGGTTCTCCTGGAAGCCCAGCATTGCGGCGATGCGGTTGGTGAAGACGTCGAAGCCGCCTGAGACCAGCGCCGTCCAGGCGCCGTTGGCACGCATGGTCTGCACCAGCGCGCGGCCGCCGGCGGCCAGCGTCAGCCGGTTGGCGATGATGCGGTCGACCACCGTCGTGTCGAGGCCCTTCAGCAAGGCGACGCGTTCGCGCAAGGCCGGCTCGAATGCGATCTCGCCATTCATCGACCGCGCGGTGATCGCAGCGACACGGTCCTTGACGCCGATCTCGTCGGCAAGCTCGTCGATGCATTCCTGAGCGATCATGGTCGAATCCATATCGGCAAGCAGGATCCTCTTCCTCCGGCCTTCAGCCGGCTGGACGATGATGTCGACCGGCTCGGAGGCCAATGCCGCGCGCAGATTGGCCGTCAATGCGCCGATGTCGGGCGTCTCCGGCAAAACCAGATCGCAGGCGACATCCTCGGCCAGCCAATGAACGGCGCTTGCGCCTGCCGCTCGCGAGGCGATATTCGCAAGCGGGACCGACACTCGGCGGTCTTTGGGATTGGACACAAGCGTGGCGATCAGAGGCATCGAAAATTCCGGCAGGCAGGCGGGCGAAGGCCGCGTGAAAAACGCCATCCTGATAGCGGGGCCGACCGCCAGCGGCAAGTCGGCGCTGGCGCTGGACATCGCCGAGCGCAAGGGCGGCGTCATCGTCAACACCGATTCCATGCAGGGCTATTCGGTTCTTGACGTGCTGACGGCGCGTCCGAGCGCGGCCGAAACGGCGCGCGTGCCGCATTATCTGTACGGTCACGTGCATCCTTCGACAGCCTACTCGACCGGCGCCTGGCTGCGCGACGTCACCGGGCTGATCGCGGAAGGTATTTTCTCCGGCCGGCCGGCTGTCTTCGTCGGCGGCACCGGGCTCTATTTCCGAGCTTTAGCCGAAGGCATCTCGGACATGCCCGACATTCCGCCTTCGGTGCGTGAGCGCTGGCGCTACGAACTCAAGGAACAAGGGGCAGAACGGCTGCACCGTGTACTGATGCATCAGGATTCGGCTGTCGCCATGCAGCTCCGGCCGACCGATGGCCAGCGCATTGTGCGGGCGCTGGAGGTGCTCGACGCGTCGGGACGGTCGATCCTTGAATGGCAAGCGGCACGCGGCCAGCCGCTCATCGACCGCGACAGCGCACGCTTCCTGGTGATCGAGCCGGATCGCGGCGAACTGGTGGCGCGTATCGGGGCGCGTTTCGATCAAATGCTCGACAAGGGCGCGCTCGACGAGGTCAGGCAGTTGATGGCACTCGACCTCGATCCGAACCTGCCGGCGATGAAGGCGATCGGCGTGCGCGAGCTGCAGGCCGCGATGGCCGGACACATGGGCTTTCCCCAAGCGATTGAGCGAGCCAAGATCGCGACGCGCCAATATGCCAAGCGGCAGACGACCTGGTTCAAACACCAACTGGGGCCGGAGTGGCAAAGGTTACGCCCGGGCGAGAAATGGTCAATCGAGGACTGATAGAATGCGATTTGATCAGGGCTTGGAATTGAGAGCGCAGCTTCCCGTCACGGTTGTCCGGGTTAACCGTCCGTAAGGCCTGGCATGCCATAACGGCGACGGTCGCAGTACCGCGGGGCGTTATGCGTTTTCACAAGGCGGAATCGGCGTTTTTCGTCTTTATCTTCGTGATCCTGGCCGCCGGCCTGGTGACCTTTCACGCCTATGGCCAATTGCAGGATATCGCGACCGCTCTCGACACCGCATCGCGTCTCGACAGAATCGCCTATCTCAACAAATTGCTGTTCGTGACCGGTGCGCTGCTGGCTGCTGCCTTGTTCTTTGGAACCTTCTTCATCTACCCGCTGATCCGCGGCCAGGTGAGGGAAGAGGGCAAGTTGCGCGCCATGACGGTGTCGCTGAGCGCCCGTTCGCAAACGCTTGAGCACGCAGCACTCACCGACGGCCTGACCGGAATGCAGAACCGCCGCTACTTCGATGACGCGTTGCGGGAATATCTCGACGAATTCGGCCGCATCGACAAGCCGGTGGGCCTGATGATCCTCGATCTCGATCATTTCAAGCAGGTCAACGACACGCATGGCCACGATGTCGGCGACGAGGTTCTGCGGTCCGTCGCGCAGTGCGTACGGGGCATGACCCGCTATCACGATGTGGTGGCGAGGCTGGGCGGCGAGGAGTTCGCCGTGGTCACGCCCAACATGGATGCGGAACTGCTCGCGCGGTTCGCCGAGCGCATCCGCAAGGCGATCGCCAACCTGTCGATCATGTCGGGCAATGTGCGGCTGAAGGTCACCACCAGCGTCGGCCTCGCCGTCTGGGACCGCAAGGAGAGTGCCGAGGACTTCTATCGCCGCGCCGACCGGCAGCTCTACGAGGCGAAGAAGCAGGGCCGCAACCGCGTCTGCGCCTGAAATTCCATGATCAAATTCTTGACGCTGGCCGCCTGGAGCCGTGTTCTGCGCTTCTACCGCGCCGCGCGTCTCCTATGATCCTTTCCGAAAAGCGTTCTCGATTTTCGGGGTCATGCGCGTGCTCACGGACTATATGTCCGCTCCGGTTCTCGAAAGCGACTTCAGTCGACTCAGCCCGGGACTCAGTCGGCGCGAAGATGCAGAACGATTAGTCGTTCTGCTGGCGCATGCCGAAGGTCGAGGGCCTCAGGCCGTAACGCATGTCGAAATCGTCGTCCGGTTGCACGCGCGGCGCCGATGGCTTGCGGTAGTCGGGGTCGCCAGCCTGGCGCCCGGTATCGACGGCTTCGGCGAACGCTATCGACTGCTGCGGTTTCGGCACGTTGCGCAGACGCTCGACAATTCCGGCGAGATCGACATCGTCGCCGGAATCCGCGGGCAAGGCCTGCTCCCGCTTCGCTGTGCCGGGAATGAATTCCTGGGACAGTTTCTCGAATTTGAGCCGCATGGTCGTCGCCACGCCTTCGCCGAAGGCAATGGCTTCGCGCTGGCCCATGGAGGACAGGAACGCCAGCGTCGAGGCCGAGGAATCGGCGATCGCCGAGCGGATGATCGCCTGGTCCTGCTCGTTGGCGAGCCGCATCGCGAAGAAAGTCGAGCATTGCGACAGGATGGTCGGATCGAGCTCGCCTGGACGCTGGGTCACAACGCCGAGATAGCAGCCATATTTGCGGCCTTCCTTGGCGATGCGCGACAAAGCGTGCCTGGTCGGCGCGAAGCCGAGACGCGGATCGGCAGGCATGTAGCGGTGCGCTTCCTCGCAAAGCAGGAGCAGCCGCAGCCGGCCCTCGCTCCAGAGCGCAAGGTCGAAGGCGAGGCGCGCCAGCACCGAGCAGACCGAATTGACGACTTCGGACGGCATGCCCGCCATCTCGAAGCAGGTCACCGGACGTCCATGGTTCGGTACGCGGAAGATGTTGCCGATCGTCTCGTGGATGGTGTCCTCGATCAGCCGCGAATTGAACATGAAACGGTAGCGCGGGTCGGAAGCGGCCGATTCGATGCGCGTCCTCAACGACTTCAGTGTCGGCCGATCGTTCTTGCTTTCGAGCAGACCCATGCGCTCGTCGATCTGCTTGAGCAGATCGGCGATGCGGTAAGGCACCGGCGTGTCCGCCGTCAGCGCATCGCTGCCGCGCCTGATATACGAGCCGGAGCTCGGGTTGCGATAGAGGTTCTTGGCGGCCGGGATGAGGTCGCGCAGGACGTCGACTTCCTCCGGAACGGTCTCGCGACCGCGAAACAGAACTTCGGCGAATTCTTCCAGTCTGAACACCCAGAACGGCAGGTCGAGCGTCTTGGAATCAACCTTCACGCAGTATTCCGGAAGCGAGGCGGCAAACTCGTTGTGCGGGTCGAGGATCAGCACGCGCAGATCGGGCCGCGCCTCGATCGATTTGCGCAACAGCAGCGAGACAGCCGTGGATTTGCCGACGCCGGTCGTGCCGACAATGGCGAAATGGCGCGCCAACGTGTCGTCGACAGCGATGTTGGCGGCGATCGCCTCGTCCTGGGACAGTGTGCCGATGGTGATCGAATGGCGGCCGGCGAGATCGTAGACGGCCTGCAGGTCGCGGCTGCGGATACGGTGGGCAACCGCGCCGATATGCGGATAGGTGGTGATGCCGCGGTCGAAGACCGGTTTGGCGCCGGGCTCGGTGCCGTCGCGCACCTCGCCGATCAGCTCGATGCTGACCTCGATTGCGTTCTGACCCTCATTGCTCCAGGCGCGGTCAGACTTGCCGATCGCATAGACAAGGCCAACGGTTCGCGTCGCGCCAAGGTTGATGGAAATCATCTTGCCGACGGTCCACAGGCCGGTCACCGTGCCTTCGGCATCTTCGGCATAGGCGCTGATGGTAGCGCGCGCACCGTCGCATTGCACGACGTTGCCCAGGATGCGCTTGTCGCTCTGCTGGGCGTCGCGGCGCTCCTGCGAGGTCGGCTCCCCAATGGAGGCTTCGCGTTCAACAAACATCGGTTACCTGTCCCATTCCCCTCGGGGTCAAAGCTATCCCAATCGGGGTTAAAGCCGCGTGAGGTCGGATGGTGTAGGTCCCGTTAAACCACTCGCGAAAATGCGATCGACCAGCCTCTTCCTTCATCCCGGAATTTCGATATATTGGATGAATGACTGATATATCGAACGACATCACGTCCACGATCGGCAGGCGGATACGCTCCGAGCGTGATTTGCGGGGATGGTCGCTGGCCGAGTTGGCCGAGCGTTCCGACGTTTCCAAGGCGATGCTGAGCGCCATGGAGCGCGGCCTGACAAGTCCGACCGCGGCGCTCCTCGTGCGCATCGCGTCGGCTTTCGGCATGACGCTCTCGACGCTGATTACCCGCGCCGAAATGCAGGGCGGCAGCGTGTCCCGCAAGGACGAGCAGCCGGTCTGGCAGGATCTGGCGACCGGCTATGTGCGACGCCATCTGTCGCCTGCAACGCAAATGCCGCTCGAGCTGATCCGGGTCAGCCTGCCGGCAGGCGCCAAGGTCGATTTCCCGGCAGCGTCCTATGCCTTCATCAAGCAGCAGATCTGGCTGATCGGCGGCCGCCTGGACTTCACCGAAGGCAATGTCGTGCACAGGCTGGAGCCGGGCGACTGCCTGGCGCTCGGAGCCCCGTCGGACTGCACCTTCCACGCTCCGGGACCGGAAGCCGCCGAGTATCTGGTGGCGCTGGTCCGGGGCTGATCGCATGGCACGCCGGCCTGAACGGTCCCACAATGGCGGGCCGCCTCTCGACGACTACGAAGGTCCGCCCTGGGGCAAGGGCGACCCCTACATCTTTCTTGCCTGGCGCACCGCCCACGACAAAGCCTGGAAGGCGCCGAGCCATGCCGTCATGCTGATGCGGCTGAAAAAGGCCGAGCGGCTTGGGCTCACCTATGAGGAATACACGCTCGAGATCCTGGAGCGCGGGCGGCACCTCAGCGAGGACGATGCCGAGCGGATCGCGGAAATCCGAAGGGCGCGCCGCCGAAGTCGGAGCAGTCATTTCGCATGACCGCGGCCCGACACCTTATCACCTGGAGACCCCCGACATGAAACCCCTTGAAATCAGGGCGTTGAACGACGACGCAAAAACCAGCGGGATGCTCGCCGACCTGCTGATCGAGACAGTCGCCGCCGGCGGATCGGTAAGCTTCATGCATCCCTTGTCTCCCGATGCGGCCCATGAGTTCTGGCGCAAATCGCTCGCTGCCGCGGCGCGCGGAGAACGGGCGGTGCTGGGCGCATGGGATGGCAAGACGCTTGCCGGCACCGTCTCACTGCTTCTCGACTGCCCGCCCAACCAACCGCACCGCGCCGAGATTGCCAAGCTGATGACCCGCCTCGACTATCGCGGCAAAGGTATTGCCACCGGCCTGATGCGGGCCGCCGAGGAACTGGCGGTCAAGAAAGGGCGCACCCTGCTGGTGTTGGACACAGCAAGCGAAGAGGGGGCCGGCGGCCTTTACGAAAAACTCGACTTCTCGCTGACCGGCGAGATTCCGGACTATGCGCTAAAACCCCATGGTGGGCTCACCGGCACGCTCATCTATTGGAAGCGGATAGGGGAGCCAGCCCTGGCGCTATGCTGAAATGCTGGCGAGACGCGACAAAAGCCAGCGGCGAAAATCCTGTTCGGCGCCGGACAGCCGCGATGACGATGGCCATGTTAGGAAGTGACCCGATGGGCTCGAGAGCTCGAAATCGGAAAGCCTGACAAGGAGATTGTCCTTTAGCGCGGCCTCGATGAGCGGCCGCGAGCCCAGCAGCGCTCCGGCGCCGGACTTCGCCGCCTCCATCGCGGCGACAAAACTGTCGAAGCGATGCGAGCGTTGGGAGTGTCCGGCAAGGCCGGAGGCTGCGAACCATTCCGCCCACATCTCGCGCGCGCCCGCCACCAACAGCAGCGGCAGCGATGTCCATTCGGCATTTCCTGCCAAGGTCGGGGCCGCGACCGGAACGAGCCGCTCGACCGTCAACCGGTCGGCGTCGCGCCCGGAAAATGAACTGTTGCCGAAGCGGATGTCGAGCGTCGAGCCTGCCTCGTCGTAGTCCGTCGGCCGATGGATGGTCACCAGATCGAGCCTGATCCACGGCAGCGCCTTTGCGAGATCGGGAAGAGCCGGGACCAGCACCAGCAGCGCGAAAGAAATCGGAACGCGAATGGTGACGGTTTGCAAAACGCGTGGCTCGAACAACTCGCGCGTGCTGCTGCCGATGATCGCGAATGCCGACTGGATATGGGGAAGATAGGCGGCGCCCTCCGGCGACAACGCCACGCCGCGTGCCAGCCGCGCGAACAGTCGCGTCTTGAGACGCTCTTCCAGAAAGCGGATGTGCTGGCTGACGGCGGCTTGCGTGAGCCTGAGCTCGGCGGCCGCGGCGGTGAAATTCGACAGGCGCGCAGCCGCTTCGAAACTGCGCAGCCAGTCGAGCGGAGGCATGGGATCGGCAGCTTTTCCAGTCATTAGGTTTTTGGCGGCATTGGCCGAAAAACAGTAACTTGAATTATGCCTTTGGCAAAGACAGCATGCAATCGATACTGCGGCGACGGCCCAAGACGGGGTTTCAGAAACATGCTGACGAGAGCAATCCTTGACGCCGAAGGGCGAACGATCGCGCTTGGCTGGGACGACGGAACACGCAGCCGATTCCATGCCATGTGGCTGCGCGACAACGCACTGGACGACAGGACGCGCAGCGCCGGCAACGGCCAGCGGCTGATCACCATTTTGGACATTCCGGCCGAGACACGGATCGGAGAGGCCTCGATCAAGGGCGAGGCGCTGGTGGTCACGTTCGTGCCTGAAGACAAGACCGTCAGCTTTCCCGCAAGCTGGCTTCGTGGCCATACTTACGACCGTGAAGAAAATCGGCAGCCCGGCTGGACCGGCAGCGACATTCGGCGGTGGACCAAGGCCACGATGCAGAGTTCGGTGCCGCGCGCGGCCTATAGTGAGGCGCGGCACGACAGGAATGTTCTGCGGCAATGGCTGACGGCGGTACGGAGCTTTGGCTTTGCCGTCATGGACGGTCTGCCGGCCGAATCCGGGGCATTGTGCAGTGTGGCCGATCTCTTCGGATATATCAGGGAGACCAATTACGGGCGCTGGTTCGAGGTGCGCGCCGAGGTCAATCCGAACAATCTTGCCTACACCAACCTTGGCCTGCAGGCGCATACCGACAATCCCTACCGCGACCCGGTGCCGACGCTGCAGATCCTGGCCTGCATCGAGAATACGGTGGAAGGCGGCGAATCCAGCGTCGTCGACGGATTCGCGGTGGCGGCCGCGCTGCAGGCGGAGAATTCGAACGGCTTCCGGTTGCTTTCCTCCTATCCGGCGCGCTTCGAATATGCCGGCTCATCGGGCGTGCGGCTGCAGTCCAAGCGCCCGATGATCGAGCTCGGACCGGATGGCGAGCTCATCTGCGTGCGCTTCAACAACCGCTCGCTGGCGCCGACCATCGACGTGCCGTTCGCCGAAATGAACGCATATTACGCCGCCTATCGCCGGTTCGCCGAACTGATCGAGGATCCGGCCTTCGAGGTGACCTTCAAGCTCGAGGCGGGCCAGTCGTTCATCGTCGACAACACGCGCGTCATGCATGCGCGCAAGGCCTTTTCCGGCAGCGGCACGCGCTGGCTGCAGGGCTGCTACGCCGACAAGGACGGCCTGCTGTCCACGCTGGCGGCAATCGAACACGATGTCAGAGAGGCGGCCGAATGAAATCGAATGAACTGAACACCGGCAACATCGTCGAGTTCATCGCCGAGATTTTCGAGCGTCGCGGCGCGGAATCCTATCTCGGCGAGCCGGTCACCATGTCCGAGCATATGCTGCAGGGCGCGTGGCTAGCCGAGCAGGATGGCGCGCCGGAGGAGCTTGTGGCTGCGGCGCTGCTGCACGACATCGGCCACTACACCAGCGAGTTCGGCACCTATTCGCCCGACGACGTCGAGGACAAGCACCACGACGAGGCGGGTGGCGAGGTGCTGGCGCCGTTCTTTCCGCCGGTCATCGTCGAATGCGTCAGGCTGCATGTTGCGGCCAAGCGTTATCTCTGCGCCACCGATCCCTCCTACTTCGGCAAGCTGTCGCCGGCCTCGGTCCATACGCTGTCGCTGCAGGGCGGGCCGATGAGCGCGGAGGAGGTGGCGGAGTTCCGCAGCAATCCATTCCATCAGGAAGCCGTGCGTGTGCGCATCTGGGACGAGGGTGGCAAGGTCGCCAACATGAAGACGCGCGCCTTTCGCGACTACGTGCCGCTGCTGGAGCGGGTGGTGAAAAAGTTCGCGGCCCGAAGCGCGACGTGATCACCGGCGCCGCCCCACCCGGCACACTTGCCGACAATAGTGCGCCGCCGAAGACTAGAGACGTTTTCTCGGCAACATCATGCGTCTCGACATACCCGGCAAAATGCGTTGGCGGCAACCAGGCAAGGGGTGTGGTGCTGGCGGCCTGAACAATCCGCGCCGCTGAACAATGGGACCGACAGATTGCCCGTTGACAGCGGCGCGGAACCGACCTTATTGTCCGCGCCCATGAAAACAGCACTCATTCTCGTAGGCTGGCGCGTGGGCAAGGCGGTGTAACCGCCGGGCGAAAACCTCCCATGCGCATCCCACAGGCTCCCTCGGGGGCCTTTTTTATTGCCCAAAACCCAACTAAACGACCAGCAAATCGCCAGATGGCGAACAGTACGGGACCAGACCGATGAGCAACGGACATAACGAGCGGCGCGAAATGACGGGCGCCGAAATGGTGGTGCAGGCGCTGAAGGACAACGGCGTCAAGCATGTCTTCGGCTATCCGGGCGGCGCGGTCCTTCCGATCTATGACGAGATCTTCCAGCAGGATGAGGTCGAGCACATTCTGGTCAGGCACGAGCAGGGTGCCGGCCATGCCGCCGAAGGCTATGCGCGTTCGACCGGCAAGGCCGGCGTGCTGCTGGTCACGTCCGGCCCCGGGGCCACCAATGCGGTGACGCCACTGCAGGACGCGCTGATGGATTCCATTCCGCTGGTCTGTCTCACCGGTCAGGTGCCGACTTCGCTGATCGGCTCCGACGCCTTCCAGGAATGCGACACCGTCGGCATCACGCGCCCCTGCACCAAGCACAATTGGCTGGTGAAAGACGTCAACGAGCTCGCCGCCACGATCCATGAAGCCTTCCATGTCGCGACCACCGGGCGGCCGGGCCCGGTCGTCGTCGACATTCCGAAGGATGTGCAGTTCGCCAAGGGCATCTACGTGCCGCCGCAAACGGCGCCGCGCACCAGCTATCAGCCGAAGGTCCAGGGCGATCTGGAGAAGGTGAAGGCCGCCGTCGAATTGATGGCCGGCGCGAAGAGGCCGATCATCTACAGCGGCGGCGGCGTCATCAATTCAGGTCCGGAAGCCAGCCATCTGCTGCGCGAGCTGGTCGACCTCACCGGCTTCCCGATCACCTCGACGCTGATGGGCCTCGGTGCCTATCCGGCTTCGGGCAAGAACTGGATCGGCATGCTCGGCATGCATGGCACCTACGAAGCCAACATGGCCATGCATGATTGCGACGTGATGATCTGCATCGGCGCGCGCTTCGACGACCGCATCACCGGCCGGCTGACCGCGTTCTCGCCGAACTCGAAGAAGATCCATATCGACATCGATCCGTCCTCGATCAACAAGAATGTCCATGCCGACGTGCCGATCCTGGGCGATGTCGGCCGCGTGCTGGAGGATCTGGTGCGGCTGTGGCGGGCGACTGCCAAGGCCGACAAGAAGGCGCTCTATCCATGGTGGGAGCAGATCGCGAAATGGCGCGCGCGGGACTCGCTCGCCTATAGGATGAACAACGACGTGATCATGCCGCAATACGCGATCCAGCGGCTCTATGCGCTGACCAAGGATATGGACACCTACATCACCACCGAAGTCGGCCAGCACCAGATGTGGGCGGCGCAGCACTATCACTTCGACAAGCCTAACCGCTGGATGACCTCGGGCGGCCTGGGCACGATGGGATATGGCCTGCCGGCGGCGCTCGGCGTGCAGATCGCACATCCGAATGCGCTGGTCATCGACATCGCCGGCGACGCTTCGGTGCAGATGACGATGCAGGAGATGAGCTCGGCCGTGCAGTACGAAGCGCCGATCAAGATCTTCATCCTGAACAACCAGTATATGGGCATGGTGCGCCAGTGGCAGCAGCTGCTGCACGGCAACCGGCTGTCGCATTCCTACACCGAGGCGATGCCGGATTTCGTCAAGCTGGCGGACGCCTATGGCGGCCATGGCATACGCTGCGACAAGCCGGACGAGCTGGACGACGCGATCCGCGAGATGATTGCGGTGAAGAAGCCGGTGCTGTTCGACTGCCGCGTGGCGACTCTCGCCAACTGCTTCCCGATGATCCCGTCCGGCAAGGCGCATAACGAGATGCTCCTGCCTGACGAGGCGACCGACGAGGCGGTGGCCAACGCCATCGACGCCAAGGGCAGGGAACTGGTGTAGCGGCAGGCAGCGTCTGCGGCGGAAGCCGTGTGGAAACATAGAATTAGCGCCAAAGTTTGAAATCGAGATTCACGTCATGAACGCACAGCTCCAGCCGACCGGCTCCGCCTACTTCATCGCCAAGGAAACCGAAAAGCCGGAAACGCACACGCTTTCCGTGCTGGTCGACAACGAACCGGGGGTGCTTGCCCGCGTCATCGGCTTGTTTTCGGGGCGCGGCTACAACATCGAAAGCCTCACGGTGTCCGAGACCGAGCACGAGAAGCATTTGTCGCGCATCACCATCGTGACGCGCGGCACGCCGCATGTGCTGGAGCAGATCAAGCACCAGCTCGAGCGGATCGTGCCGGTGCACCGCGTGGTCGATCTCACCGTGCGCTCGCACGAACTCGGCCAGGAGCGGCCGCTGGAGCGCGAGCTTGCGCTCGTCAAGGTCGCCGGCACCGGCGACGCCCGCGTCGAGGCGCTGCGGCTGGCCGATGCCTTCCGCGCGTCGGTCATCGACGCCAACACCGAACATTTCATCTTCGAGATCACCGGCAAGGGTTCCAAGCTCGACCAGTTCATTGCCATCATGAAGCCGCTCGGCCTGGTCGAGATCTGCCGCACCGGTGTCGCAGCCATGAACCGTGGCCCGCAGGGGATGTAGGCGCGCCACCCACCGCTGCGACTGCTTCAAATTCTCCTCGCTGGTCCGGCAGTCGCCCGTCCGTGGCTTTTGCGCGCCTGCCGGAAAAGGACAATATAGCTGACCTATCCGCGGGAGGATAGGATGTCCGTCAACGCGTTCCTTGCACTCCTGGTCTATGCCTTCGTGACGTCGATCACGCCGGGGCCGAACAATCTCATGCTGCTGGCCTCCGGCGTCAATTTCGGCATCCTCAGAACGGTTCCGCATATGCTCGGCATCAGCATCGGTTTTCTGGTTCTGCTGCTGGCCGTCGGCTTCGGACTCGGCGCGGTGCTGACAGCGTTTCCGGTGCTGCATATGGCGCTGAAAATCGCCGGCGCCGCCTATTTGCTCTACCTTGCCTGGAAGATCGGCATGTCGCGCTCGATGGGTGGCAAGGACGGGGCGAAGGCGCGTCCGATGCGCTTCATCGATGCCGCCGCGTTCCAATGGGTCAACCTGAAGGCGTGGGTGATGGCGATCACTGCCATGGCCGTCTACACCAATCCGGATCATCCGTTCGTCTCGGTGGCGCTGATTTCAATCGCCTTCACCATCGTCAACCTGCCCAGCGTTTCGGTGTGGGCCGGGTTCGGCACCGCGCTGCGCGGCTTCCTTTCGGATCCCATGCGGCTGAAATGGTTCAACATAGGAATGGGTCTGCTGCTCGCAGCGACGCTCTGGCCGATGCTGCGTTAAGGGATCGCCACGGCACGTTAGCCGGCTGCACAACAATTGTGCAGTGCATATTAAATCTTCGTAATCCCGCGTTTTGGCCCTTTTCCGCCAAAGCCTTGTCCTATCTATTCGGCGAAATTCGCGGCAACGGCCGTGAAATGAGCTGAGAATAGACCACCGGGTTCGGCGTGTCGGATAGAGGGCCAGTTGTCGATGCGCGGAAAAATCGCCTTTACAGTCGTCGCTCTGGCCTGCCTTGCAGGTGTCGGCCTTTATCTGTCGCCCGCCACGATGGGCAGGGTGCAGCAGTTGATCTCCGGCCAGCAGGCCGACACAGCCGGCGCCGACACGACCAAGGCATCGGGCAGCCAGAAGGGCGGCGCTGGCGGCGCGCGTTCCGCCTCGATCGTTTCGGCAACTGCGACGACCGCCGATTTTCCGATCCGTCGCTACGCCATCGGCTTTGTCTCCTCACCGTCGGTGGTCAGCGTGAATGCCCGTGTCTCCAGCCAGATCGTGTCGATCGCGGTGAAGGACGGGCAAATGGTCAGGGCCGGCGACCTTCTCTTCTCGCTCGATGACCGCGCACTGAGGGCGCAGCTTGCCAAGGATCAGGCGACGCTCGTCAAGGACCAGGCCCTGCTGGTGAGCGCCACGGCGGATCTTCAGCGCGCCAAGGACCTTGTCGCCAAGCAGGCTGGCACGCAGCAGACTTACGACCAGGCACTGGCGGCGCAGAAGGCCGCGGCCGCCACCATCGATGCCGACAAGGCGACGATCGACGCCGATACGGTCCAGTTAAGCTACGCGACCATCAGCGCGCCCATCTCAGGCAGGCTGGGGGCGGTCAATGTCTCGGTCGGGGATCTCGTCACCACCAGCAACGGCTCAAGCACCACGACGCCGCTTGTGACCATCACACAGATGGACCCGCTGCAGGTGAATTTCACTCTGCCGGAAAGCAACCTTGCTTTATTGCACAAGGCGTTGGCGAGCCCACAGCAAGGCGACGTGACGCTGACCAAGGACGGCGATCCGACGCCGATCGGCAAGGGCACGCTCGATTTCGTCGATTCCAGCGTCGACACCGCCTCCGGCACCATCGCCACGCGGGCGAGCATACCGAACTCCGATCTTTCGCTTTGGCCGGGGCAGTATGTGAACGTCATCCTTGATGCCGGCACGATGCCGCAAATGACCTCGGTGCCGACGGTCGCGGTGCAGCCGAGCCAGAAAGGTCCCTTCGTCTATGTGGTCAAGCCGGACAACACGGTCGAGATGCGGCCGGTGCAGGTGGCGCTGACGGAGGGCGATAACAGCGCCATCAGCCAAGGCCTCAAGGGCGGCGAGAAAGTGGTGGTCGAAGGCCAGACAAGGCTAAAGGACGGCGCGACGGTGCACGAAGGCAAGACAGCGAGCAACAGTGGCGATCAAAATTCGCCTAAGGTCGCACAAGCCGACAAGGCCGGCGAGGCCCGCCCATGATTTCCGAATTCTGCATACGAAAGCCCGTCGCCACGCTGCTGATGTCGTTCGCCCTCGTGCTGGGCGGACTGTTCGCTTACAAGTTCCTGCCGGTTGCCGCGCTGCCCAGCGCGGAGTTCCCGGTGGTGAATGTCTCGGCCCAACTGGCCGGCGCTTCGCCGGAGACCATGGCGACCTCGGTCGCGACGCCGCTGATCAAGCAGTTCGCAACCATTGCCGGCATCGATTCGATTTCGACCACCAACTCGCTGGGCCAGACCTCGATCGCCATCCAGTTCGTGCTCAACCGCGACATCGACGCGGCTGCCGCGGACGTTCAGGCAGCCATTGCGCGCACGCAAAAATCGCTGCCGCCGCAAATGACGGCGCCGCCAAGCTATCGCAAGGTCAATCCGGCCGATGCGCCGATTCTTCTGATGTCGCTGGTCAGCGACACCGTTCCACTCACCGACCTCGACGCCTTCGCCGAAAACGTCATCTCGCCCTCGCTATCGACCATCGATGGCGTTGCGCAGGTTTCGATCTACGGACAGCAAAAATATGCGGTGCGCATCCAGATCGATCCGACCGCGCTCGCCGCGCGCGGCATCTCGATCGACCAGTTGCAGACGGCCGTGGCCTCGGCCAACAGCAACACCCCGCTCGGCGTGCTGCAGAACGACAAGCAGCAGCTGACGATCACGGCCAACACTCAGTTGATGAACGCCGCCGATTTTTCAAACATTATCATCGCCACCAAGAACGGCCATCCGGTGCGGCTGGGCGAGGTCACGCGCGTCATCGACTCGGTCGAAACCACGACGACGGCGAGTTGGTATGACGGCACGCGCGCCATTATCATGGCCGTGCAGCGCCAGCCCGACGCCAATACGGTCGACGTCGTCGACAAGGTCAAGGCGATGCTGCCGTCTTTCCAGGACCAGATGCCGGCTGCCGCGAGCATCAAACTGCTCAACGACCGATCCACCTCGATCCGCCAGGCCGTCGACGACGTGCAGTTCACGCTGCTCCTGACCATCGCGTTGGTGGTGATGGTGATCTTCGTGTTCCTGCGCCGCGTCACGGCAACGATCATCCCGGCGGTGGCCGTGCCGATCTCGCTGATCGCGACGCTCGGCGCGATGTTCCTGTTCGGCTTCTCGATCGACAACATCTCACTGATGGGTCTGACGCTGGCCGTCGGCCTCGTCGTCGACGACGCGATCGTCATGCTCGAAAACATCTTCCGCCACATGGAGGAGGACGGGCTGTCGGCTTTCGACGCCGCGCTCAAGGGCGCGCGTGAGATCGGCTTCACCATCATATCGATTTCGATTTCGCTGGTGGCGGTGTTCATCCCCGTGCTTCTGATGGGCGGCGTCATCGGCCGTATCTTCAACGAATTCGCCGTCGTGGTAACGGTCGCCATCCTGGCGTCGATGTTCGTGTCGCTGACCCTGACCCCGATGCTGTGCTCGCGGCTTTTGTCGGTGACCAAGGCCAATCGCGAGGCGCATGCCGACGGTCACAGACATGATCTCATCACGCGTGGCTATGACTGGATCCTGAGCTTCTGCCTGCGCCACACCTTCCTGGTGTTCCTGGTCTTCGTCGGCACCGCGGCGGCCTCCGTCTGGCTGATCCAGGTTTCGCCGAAGGGCTTCTTCCCGCAAGAAGACATAGGCCAGATCTCGGTAACCACCATCGCCCGCCAGGACATCTCCTTCGACGCGATGACGAAGCTGCAGAGCCAGGTCGCCGACGTCTTCTCGCATTCGCCTTACGTCGATCACGTCGCCTGGTCGGTGGGCAGCGGCAATAATGCGCTCAATCAGGGACAGTTGTTCGTGCAACTGAAGGACAAGGACAAGCGTCCCGACATAGAGAAGGTGCTTTCCGATTTGAGGCGGCAGCTGTCCGGCGTCGCCGGCATCGAAACCTATATGCAACCGGTGCAGAACCTCAGGCTCGGCTCGCGGTCCTCGGCCAGCGCCTATCAGTTGGTCGTCCAAGGCCTCGATAACGGCGCGACGGACGCCTGGGCGCAGAAATTGAACGACGCCATGGCCGCCGATCATAAATTCTTCACTGACGTCACAAGTGATTTGCAGAACAACGCGCTGCAGGCGTCGCTGGTCGTCGATCGCGACAAGGCCGCTCAGCTCGGTATCGACACGGACACGCTGCGCTCCGCCCTCTATGGCGGCTTCGGCACCGATCAGGTCTCAACCATTTTCGGCTCGGCCGACAGTTACGAAGTCATCACCGAGCTCGATCCGAAGATCGAGTGGTCGCCGGAGCGCATGCTGGCCATTCAGGTGAGAACGGCGAGCGGCAGCCTCGTTCCTCTCGGTGCCTTCGCCCGGGTCGATCGTACGGCCGGCGCCTTGACGGTCAACCAGCTTGGCCAGCTGCCGGCGGTGACGATCTCCTACAACCTGCCGCAGGGTGTCTCGCTCGGCGACACGGTGACCCGCATCAACCAGCTCAAGGACCAGATCGGCATGCCGCAGGCGATCGGCACCACCTTCGCCGGCACAGCCAAGACGTTCCAGGATTCGCTTGCCAACCAAGGGCTGCTGATCGGGGGCGCGATCCTCACGATCTACATCGTGCTCGGCATGCTCTACGAGAGCTTCATCCATCCGCTGACCATTCTGACGGGCCTGCCATCGGCGGTACTGGGCGCGGTGGTTGCATTGCGGCTCTTCGGCATGGACCTGTCGGTCATAGCCGTGATCGGCATCCTGATGCTGATCGGCATCGTCAAGAAAAACGGCATCATGATGATCGACGTGGCGCTGGAGTTGAGGCGCGAAGGGATGTCGGCGCTGGACTCCATCCACAAGGCGTGCCTGATGCGTTTCCGGCCGATCATGATGACGACGCTGGCGGCCTTGATGGGCACGTTCCCGATCGCGCTCGGCACCGGCGCCAGCGCCGAGCTGCGCCAGCCGCTCGGCGTTGCGGTGGTCGGCGGCCTGCTCGCATCCCAGGCGCTGACCCTGTTCGTCACGCCGGTCATCTATGTCTATTTCGAGCATTTCTCCGGCTGGCTACTCAGCTTCTCCTCGAAGAAGAGCCGGCCGGCGTTGCATGCGGTCGAGCCGGTCGAGCAGCCCTCGCTCTTTGACCCCGGAGAAAATGCCGAACCGAGAAAGTTGGCCGCCGAATAGGCGGCCCGGCTCTGGCCCAAGTTGCCGAGCTTGCGGGGGCGTGCGCACGATCGTAACCTTGCGCCATGTCCCATGATCACGACCACGACAACGAGCTCGATCCGTTTGCGGCGCGCGTGCGCGCATTGGAAACGATCCTTACCGAGAAGGGCCTGATCGATCCGGCGGCCATCGACGTCATCGTCGATACCTACGAGACGAAAATCGGCCCACGCAACGGCGCCAGGGTGGTGGCGAAGGCCTGGAACGATCCGGCCTATGCCGAATGGCTGAAGCGCGACGCGACGGCGGCAATTGCCTCGCTCGGCTATACCGGGCGCCAGGGCGAGCACATGCAGGCGGTGTTCAACACGCACGAGACGCACAACCTCGTCGTCTGCACGCTCTGCTCCTGCTATCCGTGGTCCGTGCTCGGCCTGCCGCCGGTCTGGTACAAGGCGCCGCCCTATCGTTCGCGGGCTGTTATCGATCCGCGCGGCGTGCTGGAAGAATTCGGGCTAACCTTGCCCGCGGGCAGGAAAATCCGCGTCTGGGATTCGACGGCCGAGCTTCGCTATCTGGTGGTGCCGATGCGGCCGAAAGGCACCGAGGGCTGGAGCGAGGAGCAACTCGCCGGCCTGGTCAGCCGCGATTCGATGATCGGCACTGCGCTGGCGAAGGAGCCGGCATGAACGGGCCGCAAGATCTCGGCGGGCAGATGGGGTTCGGGCCGGTCGCGCCCGAGACGGACGAGCCTTACTTCCATGCTGCCTGGGAGCGGCGGGCGCTTGGCGTCACGCTCACTGCCGGCGCCATGGGTGCCTGGAACATCGACGAGAGCCGGCATGCGCGAGAGTCGCTGCATCCCGCCGATTATTATTCGTCGAGCTATTACCAGATCTGGATCCAGGCGCTTGAGGTACTCCTGAAGCGCCATGGCTTCGTGACGGAACGCGACCTTGCCGCCGGCAAGGCTGTCGATCCGGCGTCGACACCCAAACGCGTGCTGAAGGCTGCCGATGTGCCTGCCGTGCTCGCCAAAGGTGGGCCTTGCGACCGTCCCGTGGCTGCGCCGGCGCGCTTCCAGGCGGGCGACCGCGTGCGGACGAAGAATTTCAGTCCGACCGGCCATACGCGCCTGCCGCGCTACGCGCGCGGCAAGAACGGAAGGATCGAGGCCGTTCGCGATGGCTTCGTGTTCCCGGACAGCAACGCGCATGGCAAGGGCGAGAACCCGCAATGGGTCTATACCGTGGTTTTCGACGGCGCCGAGATCTGGGGCGAGGGCGCCGACCCGACGCTTGAGGTCTCGATCGATGCCTGGGAGAGCTACCTTGAGCCCGCATGAGACCGAACTGCCGGGCGGCTTCGACGATCCGGTGTTCGCCGAACCGTGGCAGGCGGAGGCTTTCGCCATCACGGTCGCGCTGCACGACAGCGGCTTGTTTTCGTGGAACGAATGGGCGGACGCCCTGTCCGCCGAAGTGAAGAAGCCGGACGCCGCGAGGGACGGCCACGACTATTACGAGCACTGGCTGTCGGCGCTGGAAAAATTGCTGGCGACCAAGGGCGTCGCCGGCAAGCACGAGATCGATGCGCTCGCGGCCGCCTGGGAGCGTGCCGCCCACGCCACGCCGCACGGCAAGCCGATCCTGCTGGAGAATGATCCCGGAGCCCACCGGTAGCCCGGACTCAAACTTCGTTCCCTTTACGTTCTTGTTTGCGCCTGATAGCGTGCCGAGCTGATAATGAATGAGACCGTCGCCGACGATCCCGGTGATGGCACGCCAACCTTGTGTTTCGCTCGCGAATCCGGTCTGTCGAACTGATGGAATTCTCTCCCCAACAGGACGAGGCTTTGAAGGCGGTCGGCCGCTGGCTGAAGGACGGGCGGCCGCAGATCTTCCGCCTGTTCGGCTATGCCGGCACCGGCAAGACGACGCTTGCGCGCTATTTCGCCGAGCACGTCGACGGGCAGGTGCAATTCGCGGCCTTCACCGGCAAGGCTGCCCAGGTGCTGCGCTCCAAGGGAGCGACCAACGCCCGCACCATCCATTCGCTGATCTACAGGCCGAAGGGCGAGGAATCGGTCGAGGACCAGGTGACCGGCAAGACGTCGATGTCGCCGACCTTTTCACTCAACCGGCAAAGTCCGATCGCGCGCGCCAAGCTCGTCGTCATCGACGAATGTTCGATGGTCGACGAGCAACTCGGCCGCGACCTGCAGAGCTTCGGCACGCCGATCCTAGTGCTCGGTGATCCGGCGCAGTTGCCGCCGATCTCGGGCGGCGGCTTCTTCACCGAGCACGAGCCGGATGTGCTGCTCACCGAGATCCATCGCCAGGCTCGCGACAACCCGATCATCCGGCTGGCGCTCGACGTGCGAGAAGGCCGCGAGTTCATGCACGGCGACTACGGCACGGCGCAGGTGATCGGCAGGGAAGGGGTCACGCAGGATCTGGTGATGAAAGCCGATCAGGTGCTGGTCGGCACCAACCGCACGCGGCGGCGCTACAACCAGCGCCTGCGCGAGCTGAAGGGCTTTTCCGCCGATTATCCGCAGGCCGGCGACAAGCTGGTTTGCCTGCGCAACGATCCGGCCAAGGGGCTGCTCAACGGATCGCTGTGGAAAGTGATGACCTCGTCGCGCGAGACGGTGAAGCCCGGCATCAACCTGCTGGTCTCGCCGGAGGAGGACGATCCCGACCGCGGCGTTGCCAAGATCAAGCTGCTGAAGGCGGCGTTCGAGGATCCGGATGCCGAGATTCCATGGCAGCAGAAGAAGCGATTCGACGATTTCGACTACGGCTATGCGCTGACCGCGCACAAGGCGCAGGGCTCGCAGTGGAACGACGTCGTGTTGTTCGACGAGAGCTGGGCCTTCAAGGAGACCCGGCAGCGCTGGCTCTATACGGCCATCACGCGTGCGGCCGAGCGGCTGACGATCGTGCGATAGAGCGGTTCACCGGGTCAGGAAACGGTAAACCCCTCTAGCTCGTTGCTTTGGCGCAATTCCGAACGGAAAGCCGTTCTCACCTTTCCTGGAAATGCTCCAGTCCGCTTATTCCGCGGGCCTCGCATCGAGCCATTGCCAGGCCGCGGCTTCGTCCTGACTGGGGAAATGCCGGAATTCGAACGGCAGAACCTTCGGAAAGAAGTCGCCGACAAGCGATGCCCAGCGCGGTTCGCCGATAGCTGCGCAACGGACGACATGCTCCAGCGCGTCGGCCACACCTTGCTGCAGCGTCTCTTGCGAGATGTTGGCCCAATCGACGCTCTCCTCGTCAGTCAGCCGCACCAGCACGTCGATCCTCGGGTGCAGGGCATAGGCAGCTTCCAGCAGGCCGAACAGGTTTTCCGCATCCGCCGGCGAGACATCGCCGACGACGTCGATGGCAAAAAGCGCGTCACGGTTGGTTTCAATGCGGCGTATCGCCGGCACCGCCTCGAGGAAATTCACTGGCAAATCCTTGTGTTGGCCATCAGCTAGTCTCTGGAACACCGGAAACCCACTATCTGTTCCCTGCAAAGGCGCTATAGATGCCCGCCAAAACCAAGCTGGATGCCAATTCATGCCTGCAAAGCTTTCGGTCAACCTCAACGCTGTCGCCATGCTGCGCAACCGCCGCGACCTGCCGTGGCCGAGCGTCACGGGGCTGGGGCGCATCGCTCTTGCCGCCGGCGCGCATGGGTTGACCGTCCATCCACGTCCCGATGAGCGGCATACGAGACATTCCGACCTGCCGGAGATCAGGGCGCTGCTCGACGATGAGTTCCCCAAGACGGAATTCAACATCGAGGGCTATCCGACAGAGGATTTCCTGGCGCTTGTCGAGAAGAACCAGCCGGAGCAGGTGACACTGGTGCCCGACGATCCGGCGCAGGCGACGTCGGACCACGGCTGGAACTTCGTCGCGCAGGCCGCGTTCCTGACACCGATCGTCAAGCGGCTGAAGAAGGGCGGATTTCGCGTGTCGCTGTTTTCCGACGCCGATGCGGCCGGCGTGAATGCCGCGCGCGATACCGGCGCCGACCGGATCGAACTCTATACCGGGCCGTATGGCGGTTACCATTCCGATTCCGCCAAGGCAGCCAAGGAATTGGAAAGACTGGGAAAAACCGCGGACGCGGCACTCGCGGCGGGGCTCCAGGTCAATGCCGGCCACGATTTGACCGTGAACAATCTGCCGGCATTGATCAAACGCATCCCCGCATTGGCCGAAGTATCGATCGGACATGGGTTGACAGCGGATGCGCTGGAGTATGGCATGGCCGGCACGGTTGGGCGGTTCTTGAAGGCCTGCGGATGGTAGGGCGAGGATGCCTTGCGTAGCTCCGGCGTGTTCCGCGCTTTGCGGCAGCCTCGGAGCGTGGCGAATCTGATGAAGTGGGGTTCATGGTGCTAGCCAACGCCAGCGAAACAGAATCCCTCGAACCTTCGGGCCATGCCGAAACCGAGCGGCAGCACAGCACCAAGGTTCTGATGCTCGGCGCGCTCGGCGTCGTCTACGGCGATATCGGCACGAGCCCGATCTACGCCTTTCGAGAGGCTCTCCATGCTTCAGGGGGAGTGGTTGCCCGCAACGATGTGCTCGGCGTGCTGTCGCTGATCGTCTGGGCGCTCACCATCATCGTCACGATCAAATATGTCGCCTTCGTGCTGAGGGCCGACAATAAGGGCGAGGGCGGCACGCTGTCGCTGATGGCGCTGGCAAGGAGCGCCTATCCGCAGGGCTCCAGCCTGATCCTCGTGATCGGCCTCTGCGGCGCGGCCCTCTTCTTCGGCGATTCGATCATCACGCCGGCGATCTCCGTGCTTTCGGCGGTTGAAGGCCTGGAAGTCATCACGCCGGCGCTCGATGCCTATGTCGTTCCGATCACGCTGGTGATTCTGGCGGTGCTTTTCGCCGTGCAGCGTTTCGGCACGGGCAAGGTGGCGGCAGTGTTTGGACCCATCACGGCGACATGGTTCGTGGCGATCGGCGTTGCCGGCCTCTATCACATCGTCGACGACTGGTCCGTCCTGTTGGCTATAAACCCCTACTATGCGGTCTATTTCCTGGCCACCACGCCGACGGGCGCCTTCGTCACCGTCGGCGCGGTTTTCCTCGCGGTCACCGGCGCCGAGGCGCTCTATGTCGACCTTGGCCATTTCGGCCGCAAGCCAATCGTGCTGGCCTGGTTTTCCATCGTTTTCCCTTGCCTGCTCCTCAACTATTTCGGGCAGGGCGCCTTCGTGCTCTCGCACGGCGGCAAGCCGACCAACCCGTTCTTCCAGATGCTTCCCGAATGGGGGCTGATGCCGATGGTCGCCCTGGCAACGGCGGCGACGGTCATCGCCAGCCAGGCGGTGATCTCCGGCGCCTTCTCGCTGACCAGACAGGCGGTGCAGCTCAATCTTCTGCCGCGCATCGAGGTGCAGCATACATCCGAGATGCAAAGCGGCCAGATCTATATGCCGAGGGTCAATCTGCTGGTCGCGCTCGGCGTGATGCTTCTGGTCGTCGGCTTTGGCAACTCGAGCGCGCTCGCCTCCGCCTATGGCATTTCGGTGACCGGTGAGATGCTGATGACGACGATCCTCTTGTTTGTCGTCATGCGCTGGCTCTGGAAATGGCAGCTGGCGCTCGCATTGGCGCTGGCGCTGCTCTTCGGCGTCATCGACCTCGGCTTCTTCTCGGCCAATGTCGTCAAGATGGTCGAAGGCGGTTGGGTGTCGATCACTGTCGCTTTGATCATGGGGCTGATCATGTGGACTTGGATTCGCGGCACCCGCTACCTATTCGACAAGACGCGCCGCAACGAAATCCCGCTCGACTTTCTGGCGATGAACCTCCTCAAGAAGAAGCCGCAGCTGGTGTCCGGCACCGCCGTGTTCTTGACCAGCGATCCGCTGAGCGCGCCGACCGCGCTCATGCACAGCCTTAAGCACTACAAGGTGCTGCACGAAAAGAACGTCATTCTTTCGGTGGTGACCGCGCCGCAGCCGGTGGTGCCGGACAACGAGCGGGTGAAGATGGAGACGGTCAACGAGCTGTTCATGCGGGTCACGCTGACCTTCGGCTACATGGAGCAGCCGAACATTCCGCGCGCACTGGCGATCTGCCGCAAGCAGGGGTGGAAGTTCGACATCATGACGACGTCCTTCTTCCTGTCGCGGCGCTCGCTGAAGGCCTCGCCCAATTCCGGCATGCCGATCTGGCAGGACAGGCTGTTCATCGGCCTTGCGAAGACGGCGGCGGATGCGACGGAGTATTTCCAGATCCCCACCGGGCGCGTGGTCGAGATCGGTACGCAGGTCGCGATCTGACGCTTCAAGCATCCACATTGTGCCATAGATTTGAATGCACCTCTGCAGGTCGAGCCTTGCACTGGCGGTATGGGAGCCCTAACGCCAGGGCACTTGATATTGCACTGCAGCAAGCGTAGAGCACCGCGCATTTTATCGGAGTGTCGTCATGGCCCTTGCCAATGGTGCTGAGGCAGAACCCGTCGAGCAAACCGGGCATCCGGAAATAGAGCAGCACAGCACCAAGGTGCTGATGCTGGGCGCGCTGGGTGTCGTCTATGGTGATATCGGCACCAGCCCGATCTACGCGTTCCGCGAGGCGCTCGTTGCTTCCTCGCGCGGTGAGGTCGCCGATCGCGGCGATATCCTTGGCGTGCTGTCGCTGATCATCTGGTCGCTGACGATCATCGTCACGATCAAATACATCATGTTCGTGCTGCGCGCCGACAACCGTGGCGAAGGCGGCGTGCTCTCGCTGATGGCGCTGGCGCGCAGCACTTTCGCGACGCGTTCGGCGGTCATCCTGGCCATCGGCATCGCCGGCGCCTCGCTTTTCTTTGGCGACGCCGTGATCACCCCGGCCATCTCCGTGCTTTCGGCCGTCGAAGGCATGAATGTCGTGACACCCGCCTTTCAGCCTTATGTGGTGCCGCTGACGCTGCTCATCTTGGCCATTCTGTTTGCGGTGCAGCGGTTCGGCACAGGTGGTGTCGCCTTGATCTTCGGGCCGATCACCGCCGTGTGGTTCCTCGCCATCGGCCTGTCCGGGCTGAATCACATCATTGCCGATCCTGAAATCCTTTGGGCGATCAGCCCGCACTACATCGTCGCCTTCCTGATCCACTCGCCGGACGTGGCTTTTGTCACGATCGGCGCCATTTTCCTGGCCGTCACCGGCGCGGAGGCACTCTACGCCGACCTCGGCCATTTCGGCCGCAAGCCGATCGTGCTGGCATGGCTGGCGATCGTATTTCCCTGCCTGCTATTGAACTATGCCGGGCAGGGCGCTTTCGTGCTCGCCAAGAACGGTGTCGTCGGCCATCCGTTTTTCGAGATGAATGAAGGCTGGGCGCTGATCCCGATGGTGATTCTGGCGACGGCAGCGACGGTTATCGCCAGCCAGGCGGTGATCTCCGGTGCCTTTTCGCTGACCAGGCAGGCGGTGCAGCTCAACATGCTGCCGCGGCTGGAGATCCTGCATACGTCCGAAAAACAGTCGGGCCAGATCTACATGCCGCGCGTCAACATGCTGCTGGCGCTGGTGGTGATGCTTCTGGTGGTCGGTTTCGGCGCGTCCAGCAGACTTGCCTCGGCCTACGGGATCTCGGTGACCGGCAATATGCTGGTGACGACGGTGCTCCTCTTCGTCGTCATGACCCGTATCTGGAAGTGGCAGCTCTGGGTCGCGGTGTCGTTAACGGCTCTGTTTGCCTTCATCGATGTCGGCTTCTTTGCCTCCAACATCGTCAAGGTGTTCGAAGGCGGCTGGGCGTCGCTCGCCGTGGCTTTCGCCATCATCCTCGGCATGTGGACCTGGGTGCGCGGCAGCCGCTACCTGTTCGACAAGACGCGCCGCAACGAAATCCCGCTCGACTTCCTGGCGGCGAACCTTTCGAAGAAAAAGCCGCAGCTGGTGTCCGGCACCGCCGTGTTCCTGACCAGCGATCCGCTGAGCGCGCCGACCGCGCTCATGCACAGCCTGAAGCACTATAAGGTGCTGCATGAGAAGAATGTCATTCTTTCCGTGGTGACCGCACCGCAGCCGGTGGTGCCGGATAGCGAGCGGGTGAAGATGGAGACGGTCAACGAGCTCTTCATGCGGGTCACGCTGACCTTCGGCTACATGGAGCAGCCGAATATTCCGCGCGCGCTGGCGATCTGCCGCAAGCAGGGATGGAAGTTCGACATCATGACGACGTCCTTCTTCCTGTCGCGGCGCTCGCTGAAGGCCTCGCCCAATTCCGGCATGCCGATCTGGCAGGACAGGCTGTTCATCGGCCTTGCGAAGACGGCGGCCGATGCGACGGAGTATTTCCAGATCCCCACCGGGCGCGTGGTCGAGATCGGCACTCAGGTCGCCATTTGAGGGACTGCAACGCCTAAAGGGGTGGGGAGGCGGGAATGGGCGGTGAGTTGGTGCTCGTTACCGGCGGCTCCGGGTTCCTCGGCGCGCACTGCGTTCTAGCCCTGTTGCAGGCAGGCTACCGCGTCCGCACAACAGTGCGATCCGCCAAGCGCGAAGCCGATGTTCTCGCCATGCTGAGGGTCGGCGGTGCCGAGCCAGGCGATGCGCTTTCCTTCGCCTACGCCGATCTGACGACAGACGCCGGCTGGCCGGAAGCGGTCGCGGGATGCCAGTACGTTCTTCATGTCGCCTCGCCGTTCCCGCCGGGCGTGCCGAAACACGAGGACGATCTGATCGTTCCTGCGCGCGAGGGTGCGTTGCGTGTGCTGCGGGCCGCGCGCGATGCGGGCGTCAAACGGGTGGTGCTCACCTCGTCCTTTGCGGCCATCGGCTATGGCCAGACGCCAATTCCGGACAGTCCGTTCACGGAAGAGAACTGGACCAACTTGGCGGCCAAGGTGAGCGCCTATGTGAAGTCGAAAACGCAGGCGGAACGTGCGGCCTGGGATTTCATTGGCAGCCAGGGCGGAGCGCTGGAACTGGCGGTCGTCAATCCGGTCGGGATTTTTGGGCCGGTCCTGGGGCCGGATCATTCGACCTCGACGGACTTCATCAAGCGCTTGCTGGACGGCGAGATGCCGGGTCTGCCGCGCATGGTGTTCGGTGTGGTCGACGTGCGGGACGTGGCGGATCTGCATCTGCGCGCCATGACCAGTGCCGCCGCCAAGGGGGAGCGGTTCCTCGCCATCAGCGGCGATTTCATGACGACGCTGGCGATCGCACAAACGTTGAAATCGCGGCTGGGCAGCGTTGCGTCGCGCGTTACGACGAGAATGCTGCCGACTGGCTGGTCCGGACGTCGGACTGTTCGACGGGCAAGCGGCTCAGATCGTGACGGAATTGGGCAAGGCCAGGAACGCAATCGGGGCCAAGGCCATGCGCATGCTCGGCTGGGCGCCGCGATCGCGCGAAGAAGCGCTCGTCGCCACCGGCGAAAGCTTGGTCCGGCTCGGATTGCTCAAAAAGTCGAGGTGACGCGCCCGGGAGGGTACCTCCCAGGCGCAACGGTTCAGCCAAGCAGTGCGGCCTTGTTCCCTTCCAGGAACTGCTTCAGCGTCTTCGGCTTGCGGCCCGACAACGTCTCGATAGCGTCGGTCACCATGCCGATACGGCCGGAGCGTGTGTTGGCGTCGAAGGATACGACAATGCGCGCAAAGTCCTCGGGAAGGCCGGCCGCCTTGACGCCCTCGGTCAAAGCCTCGTCAGGCAATTGGATAACCTCCAGCGGCTTGCCGGTGACTTCGCTCACCAGAGCGGCAATTTCGTTCGTCGTGTAGGCATGCGGGCCGGTCAGCGTGTAGACGCGGCTCTCCGTCGAGCCGGAAGCGAGGCTCGCGGCGATCGCGGCGGCCATGTCGTCGCGCGCGGCGTGCGCGATCCGCCCGTCGCCGGCCGACGTGTACCACTTGCCCGACGAAATGGCGTGCGGCAGCGCCATGAAAAGGTTCTCCTGGTACCAGCCGTTGCGGAAGATGGTGTAGGGAATGCCGCTCGCCTTGATGGCCTGCTCGGTGCCGTAGTGGTCGCCGGCAAACAGCACCGGCGAGACCGGCTCGGGATTGGGCATCGAGGTGTAGAGGAGGTGCGAGACGCTTGCCGCCTTGGCTGCGGCCACCGCGGCCTGATGCTGCTTGAGGCGCCGGTCGCTCTTCAGGTCGAGCTCACCGGTCGAGACGATCAGCACTCGGTCGGCGCCTTTGAACGCGCGCTCCAGCGAGGCCGGATCGTCGAAATCGGCCGGCCTGACGACAATGCCGAGGGCTGCCAGGTCGCCGAGATTTTCGGGATTGCGCGTGGTTGCGATGATATTTGCCGGCGCGACTTTCTGCGCATCGAGCAGATGGTTGATCACGGCGCGGCCGAGATGGCCGGAAGCGCCGGTGACGAGGAGAGTTTCGGTCATGGGAAGTTCCTGAAATTTGCGTCGAAGGGGTCTGAACGATGGTCTCAAAAAGAGACCAGCACTAAAATAAGAATTGACCAGGAGCCGTAAAGAAGGCAGTTTTCCGGGAGGTAGGCACAGCCGGGGAACCACCGGCGCGTCGCCGTTTCGATCAATGGATGTCGCGATGGACAGCAAGATCTTCAATCTGAAATCGAAGCTCGAGGTCTACAAAGCCATGACCGGCGGCGGCAATTTCGCCGACTGCCCGGTCCGCGACGTGATCCAGGGCATCAGCGGCAAATGGAGCTCGCTGCTGGTCATGGCATTGGCCGAGAAGCCGTACCGGTTCGGGGAGTTGCGCCGCCTGGTGCCCGACATTTCGCAGCGTATGCTGACGCAGACGCTCTACGACCTGCAGCGCGACGGCTATGTGCATCGCGAAGTCTTTCCGACCAAGCCGCCGAGCGTCGAATACAGCCTCACCGACCTCGGCCGCTCGATGTTTGCGCCGTTGCAGATGCTGATCCAATGGGCCGAGCTCAACCACGATGCCGTTCGTGAGGCGCGCGTCGCCTTCGATGCCGCGCAGGCCTGAGCCTTTCCTTCCCCGATACAAGCGTCAAAGCGCCGCTTGCGCCGGTGCCGCAGTTGCTCGCCGCCATGGTCGCGGGAACGGTGATCGATCCGTTCAGGCCGATCGGGCTTGCGGAATCGCAATGGCCTGCAGCCGGATCATCCGCGATAGATAAGATGCCTTTGCCCGCAGGAAGGCGTGCAGCCGCAGCGGATAGTCCGGACTGACAGCCTCCTTCACCGATTGCCGGTCGCTCAACGCCTTGCGCCAGGCCTGGACGAGAGGCTTGCCGTCCAGGATGCCGCAAGCGCCGATCCCGTCGAACGTGTCGAAGTAGCGGAAGATCGGCCCGTAGACGGCGTCGACCAGCGAGAAGCGCTTCCCGGCGAACCACGGACCGCTCCGCCTTGCCGACAGTTCTGCCTCGACACGCTCAAAAAGTTCCGACAAGCCGCTGCTTTCCTTGAGGAAGCAGGCCTCATTGGCGGCGGAATAGAAGCGCCCGATGGCGTTGAGGATGGCCGACCCGAATTCGACCCAGGAGCGGTGCCTTGCCCGCATGAGCGGATCGGCCGGGTGCAACGGATTGGCCTGCGTCTCCTCGAGGAATTCGAGGATGACGGCGGATTCGAAAATGATCTCCTCCTTGCTGCCGTTTCGAACGCAGAGCAGCGGTACCTTGCCGAGCGGCGAGATAGCCTTGAACCAGTCGGGCTTGCTGGCAAGGTCGACATTGACGCGCTCGAACGGCACGCCTTTCTCGGCGAGGGCAATTGCCGCACGCTGGACGTAGGGGCAAAGGTGATGGCTGACGAGGGTGAGTTTGGCCGTCATCTTATTCTCCCCAGACATAGTTCAGCGCGCCGTCCTCGACGCGGGTCGACAGGAACATCAGCCGCGAGCCCTTCGGCGCCGGGCCTACGAGGCGCTCGCCGCTTTGCATGTCGAAGCGGGCGCCGTGCCACTGGCAGATGAAGGCGCCGTCCTTGCAGTCGAGTGGCCCGCCGAAATGCAGGCAGGCATTGGCTGCGGCACGGACACGCTCGCCGCTGCGCCAGACGTGGACCTCGCGGCCGAAGAAAGGCGCGATCAGGCTGCCCGTCTGCGGGATGTCGGCCACTTTACAGATCTCATGTTTCATCGGGAACTCCTCATCGATGCAATTGCATCTATATGAACGCATTTGCATCGACCGTCAAGCTTGATGCAATTGCATCTATCGAATAAAGTTCCTCGATGACGAGAAAATCTCTTCCGCCCGAGGCCGTCAAAGCCTGGGTCCGCCTGATGCGCGTTTCGCGCCAGCTGGTCGAAAAGACCGAGTATGCCCTGAAAGCCGGCGGCTTGCCGCCGCTCGCCTGGTACGACGTGCTGCACGAGCTTGCCGAGGCGGGCGAGGGCGGCTTGCGGCCGTTCGAGCTGATCGATCGCGTTCTGTTGGCGCAGTACAGCGTGTCGCGACTGCTGGCCCGGCTGGAAGCGGATGGCCTGCTGGAAAAGCTGCCTGTCTCGGATGACGGCCGTGGCCAGACAGTGCGCATCACGCCAAGCGGCCGGGAGATGCGCCGCCGCATCTGGGCGGTCTATGGCGCGTCCATAGCCGAACTGATGGGCGACAAGCTTTCCGCCAAGGAGCTGGAAACGCTGGCTGCACTGCTCGGGCGGCTGCGCGAGCCACCGGCCGGCGATTAGCTCACGAGTGTTTGTGGGTACCGTCAGATTTTTTCGCCGCAGCCCCTTGCGTTGGAAACCCGAATGCGCAATAAGCCGAACCGTAACGTACGGTACGCATTATTGAGCGACCGGGAACGGGTGAAAACGTGTTGCAAGCCGCCGCCGACACCGACAGCAGCGAAACGCTCACCGAGCGGCAGCAGGCCGTTCTGGACGCAGCACTTCGCCTACTGGTCGAAGAGGGCGACAACCTGACCATGACCGCGGTGGCGCGGCGGGCAAGCTGCTCCAAGGAAACACTCTACAAATGGTTCGGCGACCGCGACGGGCTGCTGACGGCGACGGTGCAATGGCAGGCCTCGAAAGTGCGCGTGGCGCCGGTCGACCGCAAAGGCCTCGACCTCGCTTGGCTGACCGCAAGCCTCGAACGCTTCGCTTCCGACTGGCTGAGGGTCATCTCCAGCGATACGTCTATCGCGCTCAACCGTGTCGCGGTCGGCCATGCCGGCTCCGGGAAGGATGACCTTGGCGCGATCGTGCTGCAGAATGGGCGTTTCGCGCTGGCCAGGCGTCTGAAGCCCGTGCTCGAAGCGGGACGCGAGGCCGGGCTGCTCGACTTAGACAACGCCGAGACGGCGTTCCGGACGTTTTTCGGTCTGGTCGGCCGCGACGTGCAGATACGGCTTCTGCTCGGCGACCGGCTGCAATTGACCGAGGCGACGATCGGCGGCGATGCCGCCCGCGCGACGCAGCAGTTTCTCGCTCTTTACGGCTCAAGGACCGGGAGAGCAAACAACCGGCCGCAAGGCCCCGGAGCCGGATGATTCAGGTCAAGTCGACCTGAAATCTGAATCCGGCTCCAAATCCAAGAGATATAGCATGATGTCGTCCGAAAACCGCTTCACACTTTTCGGCATCATGCTCTGATCTTCAAAACGGGAAGGAAGACGAAATGCGTGTCTATTACGATCGTGACGCCGATCTCAATCTGATCAAGGGTAAGAAGGTCGCCATCATCGGCTATGGCAGCCAGGGCCGGGCGCATGCGCTCAACCTCAAGGATTCCGGCGTCAAGGAGATCGCCATCGGCCTGAAGGCCGGCTCGGCGACCGCCAACAAGGTCGAGGCTGACGGGCTGAAAGTGATGAGCGTGTCGGAAGCCGCCAAGTGGGCAGACCTGATGATGATGGCAACGCCCGACGAATTGCAGGCCGACATCTACAGATCAGAGATCGCGCCGAACATCCGCGACGGCGCCGCCATCGCCTTCGCGCACGGCCTCAATGTGCATTTCGGCCTGATCGAGCCGAAGGCTTCGGTCGACGTGGTCATGATCGCGCCGAAGGGCCCCGGCCATACCGTGCGCGGCGAATATCAGAAGGGCGGCGGCGTGCCGTGCCTGGTTGCCGTCAACCAGGACGCCTCGGGCAATGCGCTCGACCTCGCGCTCTCCTATGCCTGCGGCGTCGGCGGCGGCCGTTCCGGCATCATCGAGACCAATTTCCGCGAGGAATGCGAGACCGATCTGTTCGGCGAGCAGGTGGTGCTGTGCGGCGGTTTGGTCGAACTGATCCGCGCCGGCTTCGAGACGCTGGTGGAAGCCGGCTACGCGCCGGAGATGGCCTACTTCGAGTGTCTGCACGAGGTGAAGCTGATCGTCGACCTCATCTATGAGGGCGGCATCGCCAACATGAACTACTCGATCTCGAATACCGCCGAATGGGGCGAATATGTCTCCGGTCCGCGTATCATCACGGCCGACACCAAGGCCGAGATGAAGCGCATCCTGAAGGACATCCAGACCGGCAAGTTCACCTCGGAATGGATGCAGGAATATCGCGCCGGCCTGTCACGCTTCAAGGGCATCCGCCGCAACAACGACAGTCATCAGATCGAAGAGGTTGGCGCGAAGCTGCGCGCGATGATGCCGTGGATCGCCAAGAACAAGCTGGTCGACAAGGCGAAAAATTAATTCGGTCTATTCATGCTTCGTGAAAGCCGGCGGAGCGATCCGCCGGCTTCTCTCACGCTCAGCCGTAATGCCAATGCGGCTTCGGCTCGGTGCCCGCGAATTCCACGCCGATGCGGTCGTCGCGGCGCCAGCGGACGATCGCCTTGTAGCCGATCCGGTCCTTCGTCACGTAAAGCAGGAATTCGTCGGGCACATGCGCCTCGATCGGCAGCTTCAGTTCGGCGCCGCCAGGATGCATGTTGCGCACCGTGCACATGACCCCGGAATTGTTAATGCCGGTCAGGATCGCCGCGCCCTTCAGCACGCGTTGCCGGCGCTTGCCTCTCAACTCGTTCTCGGTCATGCCGGAGTCGTCCTAGCGGATCGCAGCTTGGCGATCGTCATATGGGGCACCGCATGACGGATAGACGCATCTGCTAAATTTAAGGTTATCGCGTCGCCGTCGGGCGCGCCTTGCCAAAAAGAAACGGCGCCCGCCGGGCGCCGTTGAGCTTCGTGCCGAGGGGCTCAGATATAGGGCGAAATGCACTGCCGGCGCGGGCCGTTATAGGGCTGGAACGTGTTGTCCCAGGCCCGATAGGACCGGTAGCGGTCGTGGCACCATTGGACATGGGCCCTGGAAAGCCGCTCGGTCCGGTAAATGCGCCGCGGCTGATAGTAGCGCGGATAGGGATCGTAATAATAGGGATTGTAGAAATTGTTGTAGGCGAGGCTGCCGAGACCGAGGCCTAGGCCGAGCCCAAGGATGGCCGCGCCCCCGCTGTCGAAGTGGCGATGGCGATGATGGCGATGATGCCGCCAGCGCCAATTGCGATCTCCGTCCCAGTTGCGGGAGAAATGACGTGCGCGGAAGTCGCCGTCACCCCATCTAAAATCGCGGCCGCGCCAGTCACCGCCGCGCCGCCAGCGCCAGTCATACATCTGCCGCCGGTCGTTGCCGCCGGCCCAGCTGTCGCGAACGGGGATGATGGTGGATGCGGCCGTGCTGGTCACGGTCGACATATCGGGCTGCAGGACCGGGCCGGCAATCGACGGCACCGTCAGCCCAGCGGAGAGACCCAAGGCCAGAAGCCCGGATCCAAGGGAAGACAAGAGCGGTTTCATTTCACTCTCCACGAGTAAGGCCCCACGCCCAAAACGCTCGGGAATAGGCCTATTGATGGAACTTTCCATCTGAACGGAAGATGAACAGAAAGGTTCCGTCAACCATAACGGGCGTGCGTATGCTCTTGTGTTCGCCATTGCTTGCGGGCAAAGGTCTCGGCCATGTCGCTGCGCCTCGCCACCTTCAATGTCGAGAACCTGATGAACAGGTTCGACTTCTCCGGCTATCGCAACCAGCTCATCGAGGACCGAACGCTGGCGCTGTTCGACATCCAGAGCGAAGCAGAATACAGGCTGCTCGAACAGGCGCGCGCCATCGCCCAGTCCGATGACACCCGCCAGCTTACCGCGCTCGCCATAGCCGCGACACGCGCCGACGTCATCTGCATGCAGGAGGTGGACAATATCGAGGGGCTGAAGGCCTTCGAATATGGCTATCTCTTCAAGATGATCGGGCAGGGCTACCGTCAGAAATACACCACCGCCGGCAACGACTCCCGCGGCATCGACGTCGCCGTGATGATGCGCAACGAGACCGCGCAGGGGCAGCCGATCGAATTCGTGCGCATGACCAGCCATGCCTATGTCACGTTCGAGCAGTTCGGACTGTTCACGCCGGAACTGGCGGCGTTCGGGCACCTGGCCACCGAACGCGTCTTCCGGCGCGACTGCCTGGAAATCGACATAACAGTCGGCGGCGTGCCGCTTACGCTGTACCTCGTGCATTTCAAGTCAATGGGCTCGCCGCGCAACGGTCTCGATGGCCGCGAGGCGACGATGCCACTGCGCATCGCCGAGGCGCAGGTCGTGCGCCGCATCATCGAGGACCGCTTCGGCAAGGACCATGCGGCCGACAAGCGCTGGGCAATCTGCGGCGACATGAACGATTATCGGCAGCGCGTGAAGATCGAAGGCGACAGCTTCGACGGCTATCGCTTCCAGGTCGTCGACGAAGCCCAGTCCTCGATCAACGTTCTGACCGCCGGCGGCTTTTGCGAAAATGTCGTCGAGCGGCGGCCCGAGATGGACCGCTGGAGTTTCTATCACACGCGCGGCCCGCAAGAGCGGCATTTGTGCCAATTGGACTATATCCTGCTGTCGAAGGCCTTGGCGGCGAAGAACGCCACTGCGGTTCCGGAGATCATCCGCAACGGTCAGCCTTGGCGCACCATCTTTCCGCCTGGCCAGGAAGTCGAGCGTTTTCCGCGTGCCGGGTGGGACAGGCCGAAGGCCTCCGACCATTGCCCGGTGGTGATCAACCTGGACATGGCCTGAGCCCGTGAGCTTCGACCTGCCGCGCAATGTCATTTTGCCGGTCGACGCGGTCGACGTACGGCTCGTTGCCAGCCCGCATCCGTTCGAGCGCGACAATCAGACAGCGATCGC
Organism: Mesorhizobium sp. M1A.F.Ca.IN.022.06.1.1; assembly: GCF_003952605.1. Taxonomy (NCBI): domain Bacteria; kingdom Pseudomonadati; phylum Pseudomonadota; class Alphaproteobacteria; order Hyphomicrobiales; family Phyllobacteriaceae; genus Mesorhizobium; species Mesorhizobium sp. M1A.F.Ca.IN.022.06.1.1. The sequence continues at coordinate 5,479,572 of NZ_CP034455.1, forward strand.
GGAAAACTGGCGCCGCGAAATGGAGATGAAGCCGGCGCTATATGACGGCACCGTGGTGTTGCTTTCAGCGCTGAGCTATCGCGACAGCCGGCTCATCGGTCGCTGTCATGCGGTGAAGTACTCGACTTTCATGCTGTGGCGCAAAAACCGGGAGCTGAGCGGCGCCGAACATGCCTATGCGCACGCCGTGCTGGTTGCCGGCGACAATGCGCTGGTGGCGATCCGGATGGGCTCGCACACGGTGAACGCCGGCCGCGTCTATTTCGCCGCCGGCTCCTTCGAGCCGATCGATTTCCGCGACGGCGTCGTCGATATCGATTTCAACATGATCCGCGAGGTGGGCGAGGAAACCGGGATCGATCTGTCGGGCGCCGCCCGCGGACAGCGCTACTATGCGCTGTCGACTTCGAGCGGCACGGTGATCTTCCGCCGCTATCACGTTCCCGAGCCGGCGGAAGAGCTTGCGCGGCGCATCAGAGCCTTCGTTGCCGCCGAGAAAGAGCCGGAGATCGAAGGTCCGGTGATCATCCGGCACGCCGCAGACCTGCCGGAAGGCTTGATGGGCCATATGAGGCCGCTGATCAAGTGGCATTTCGCCAACGAGCTGGTCTGACTCGATCACGGGCCGACGACGCGGCGGTTCACTCGTGCCTTAGCGCCTCGATCGGATCGAGCCTCGCGCCGCGCAGTGCCGGGAAGAAGCCGAACACCATGCCGATCAGCGCCGAAAAACCGACGGCGAGCAGGATGACCGCCGGGCTCGGCGCGAAGGGTATCGTCAGCGTCACCGAGGCCAGGCCTGCGAGCGCCAGTCCGATCAGGATGCCGATGATGCCGCCAAGCAGCGACAGCACCGTCGCCTCGACCAGGAACTGGATCAGGATGTGTTTTTCGTGCGCACCGATCGCCAGCCTGATGCCGATCTCGCGCGTGCGCTCAGTGACCGATACCAGCATGATATTCATGATGCCGATGCCGCCGACCAGAAGGCTGACGCTGGCGACGGCACCCAGCAAGCCGGTCATGCTGGTGGTGGCGCTGGCCATGGCGTCGGCGATCTGGGTCATGTCGCGGATCGAGAAATCGGCATCGCGGTCCGGCGTGATGCGGCGCGTGTCGCGCAGGATGTCCTCGACGCGCGGCTGCAGTTCGGTGGTCGGCGTCCTGTCGTCGGCGGCGATGTAGATCGAGTCGATGTCGCGGTTGCCGGCGATGCGCCGCTGGTAGGCGGCCAGCGGCATCAGCACGACATTGTCCTGATCCTGGCCGAAGCCGGTGTAACCCTTGGGCTCGAGCAAGCCGATGATCCGGCAGGAGGTGCGGTTGACGCGGATCGTCTCGCCCTCCGGATCGCCGGCGCCGAAGAACTGCTGCCGCACCGTCTCGCCGATCAGGCAGACGCCTGCGCCGGCGCGCGTCTCGGAATCGCTGAAGGGACGGCCCGACACCAGCTTCCAGTCGCGCGCGTCGAGATAGGCGCTGTCGGTGCCGGTAACGCCCGATGTCAGGCTCTCCGTGCCGAAGATGACCCGCACCTGTTTTTGCGACGCCGGTGCGATGGCGCGTGCGCCGCTGAGATGGGCAACCAGTGCTTCGAGGTCCTTGGCGGCCAGCGGTCGGGTGACCTGGTCGAGCCCGCCCGGGCCGCCAGGCCCTGCCGGACGGCCCGAGCGGACGACGAGCAGGTTGCTGCCGAGTTTCGAGATGTCGGCCTTGACCTTCTCGGTGGTGCCGGAGCCGATGGTGAGCATGGCGATGACCGCGGCGACGCCGATGACGATGCCGAGCAGGGTCAGGAACGAGCGCAGCACGTTCCGGCGGATGGAAATCAGCGAAAGGCGGACGGTTTCCCAAATCATGCTGCCTCGGCTTTCGCTGTATCTGAAGCGACGTGGCCGTCGAGAAAGCGCACCGTGCGCCCGGCATATGCCGCGACGTCGGCTTCGTGCGTGACCATGACGATGGTGAGGCCGAGTTCGGCGTTCAGCCTGGTCAGCAATTCCATTATTTCGTGAGTGCGCGCGGTGTCGAGATTTCCGGTGGGCTCGTCGGCAACAAGCAGAGTCGGTTTGGTGACGATGGCACGCGCTATCGCCACGCGCTGTTGCTGGCCGCCCGAGAGCTCGGCCGGCGTGTGATGTTCGCGCCCGACAAGTCCGACTTGGGCGAGCGCCTGCATGGCCAGCTCCCGGCGCTCGCGGGCGGAAACGCCGCGATAGATCAGAGGCAGCTCGACATTTTCCGCCGCCGTGGTGCGGGGCAGGAGATTGTAGCCCTGGAAGACGAAGCCGACATAAAGGTTGCGCAACAGGGCGCGGCGGTTGCGGTCGAGCCGGCCGGCATCGACGCCCATGAAGCGGTAGGTTCCGGCCGTCGGCGTGTCGAGACAGCCGATGATGTTCATCGCCGTCGACTTGCCCGAGCCGGACGGTCCCATGATGGCGACGAACTCACTTCTGCGGATGGCAAGATCGACGCCGGCAAGTGCGTGCACGCACGCTTCGCCCTCGCCATAGCTCTTCCATACACTGTCGAAGGTGATGAGCAGGGGAGCGGACACGGTCAGCTCCGTTGCTGCGAGCCGGTGATGACCTCTGCGCCTTCCTCGAGGCCGGACGTGATCTCGGTCAGTTCGCCGTCGGTCGAGCCGATCCTGACGTTGAGGGCATGCGGCCGTCCGTTGTCCAACACATAGAGCGTGCGCGAGCCGTCGATCGGCGCTTTCGTCGCCTCGCGCTGCCGGTTGGGGCGCCCCATGCGGCCGGTAAAGAGGTCGCGCAGGCTCCAGCCGCGGGCCGCCTGTTGCGCCGGGCGGTAACGGAAGGCTGTGGCCGGCACGGTGAGCACGCCCTTGGCCTGCCGGGTCACCACCGCGACCGTGGCGGTCATGCCTGGCCTGAGCAGAAGCTCGCCGTTGTCGACTTCCAGCCGTGCATTGTAAGTGACGACGCCGTCGGTGGTGACGGAGGCATAGGAGATGTCGCGGATCTCGGCGTCGAAGGGACGGTCCGGGAAAGCATCGACGGTGAAGCGGGCATGTTGGCCGGGCTTGACCTGGCCGATATCGGCCTCGTCCACCGCCGCCTGCAGCTCCATGTTCCGCAAGTCGGCAGCGATGACGAACAGCACCGGCGCCTGCAGCGAAGAAGCGACCGTCTGCCCCGGATCGACGGAGCGCGTGAGCACGATGCCGTCGATCGGCGCGTAGATGGTGCTCTTGGCAAGGTCGGTCTGCTGGGCCTTCAGATCGGCTTCGGCGATGGCGAGATTGGCCTCGGCGCTGTCGAGCGCGGCCTTGGAGCGATCGCGTGTCGCGGTCGCGGCCTCAAGCGATTGATCCGTCGCCATGCCGCGCTTGGTGAGGGCGCTCGCGCGGACCACCGCGTTCTGGTTTTCCTGCAGCGTGACCTTGGCATCCTCGACGGCGGCCGCCGCCGCCTTTGCCGAGGCGGTGGCGCGCTCGATCTGGACTTCGAGCTTGGCGGTGTCGAGCGTCGCGAGCACGTCGCCCTTCTTGACCTGCTGGTTCTCGTTGACGGCGACGGCGCGGACGATGCCGGAAAGCTCGCTGGAGATGTCGACCTGCGTCAGCGGCTGCAGCGTGCCGGTCGCCGACACCTTGACGGTCAGGTCGGCAATCGTCGCCGGCGCGGTCGTGTATTCGATCCGGGGCGGCGAGACGGCGTTCCAGCGGTAGCCGGCGATCGCGGCCGCCACGACAGCCAGCGCCAGCAGCGCGTAGAGCCGGAAGCGGCGGCGCTTGCGGCTCACGCCTTTGCGGTCGAGCCCGAGGGCCGTTTCGATGGAAGCGTCGGTTTCTGCGTTTGGCGGATTGACAAGCTGGTCCACCACGGACCCCTATAACGACAAATTGATGTCCCTATCCGTGAACAAATCATGCCTTGACGTTCGAATTTCAAATTAAATTTCCCTCATGTTGGGATCGAGCAGAAATTCGGGACGAGGCGGAAGGTTTTCCAAATGACGCGCGACTACTTGCTTTACGACGTGTTTACGACCGAGCGGCTGGCCGGGAATCCGCTGGCGGTGGTGCTCGACAGCGAGGGGCTGGACTCGGCCGCCATGCAAGCGATCGCGCGCGAATTCAACCTGTCCGAGACGGTGTTCGTGCTGCCGCCCGAAAATCCCAAGCATCGCAACCGTATACGCATCTTCACGCCCGATTATGAGATGCCGTTCGCGGGCCATCCGACCGTGGGGTCGGCTATCGCGCTTGCGGAGCAGGCTGGCGAAGCGACTGGCATCTTTGTGCTGGAGGAGAACATCGGCCCCGTGCGTTGCGCGGTCAGCAGGCATAATGGCGCTACCTTCGCCGAATTCGACTTGGCGAAACTGCCTGAGCGGCTGGAACTCGCCGCCGAACCGGAAATGATCGGCGCCGCGCTTGGCCTTGGCCCGCATGAGCTCGGCTTCGAGAATCACCGCGTCTCCTTCTGGTCGGCCGGCGTGCCCTACGTCACGATTCCGGTTGCCGGCCTCGAAGCGGCCGCAAAAGTCAGGCTGGACAACCAGGCATGGTCCGAACTCGCGCCGCGCAAGAGCGAATGGACCTTCGCCAGCCCGTACGTCTATTGCCGCGAGACGGTGCATCACGACAGCGCCTTCCATGTGCGCATGATCGTGCCTGGCAATCACTCCTACGAAGATCCGGCGACTGGCTCCGCGGCGGCGGCCTTTGCCGGCGCCATTATGCATTTCGACGGTCCAACGGACGGGATCTCGCAGCTTTGGATCGAGCAGGGGCTGGAGATGGGCAGACCCTCGCGCATCCGGCTCGAGCTCAACGTCGACGGCGGAAAACTGGCCTCCGCGCGTATCGGAGGCCATGCGATCAAAGTGGCGGAAGGCCAGCTTTTTGTGTGACACCTGCGGCAATTCGGCGATTTGTCGGGAAATGATCCGGCAGGGCTGGACATCGCTCAAACCGGCGGCTATATGCGCCGCCGACGCTGGATTTCCCAGCGGTGTGGGTGTGTAGCTCAGTTGGTAGAGCAGCTGACTCTTAATCAGCGGGTCCACAGTTCGATCCTGTGCACACCCACCAAAGTCTTCTCATAAAACGGGCAAACAAGCGAGACGGGCACCAGTCCTACTGCGCTGTCCTGTTCAAGCTGGCCTTGAACTTGACCTTCATCGTGATCTGGCCGGTCACCGTAACCTGCGATCCGCCATAACCGCCGACATTGCGGTCCCGGGCATTGACGTTAGTTGTCATGCCAGTGATTTCGCAAGTGTCGGCGACAGTCTCGACCACCATGGCGCAACTGACGGCCGCGACCTTGTAGAAAGACCGAAGTGCGGCCTGCTGCTGGGCGGCTGCGTCTTCGTCGTTCTTGACCGGAAGGGTCATCGAAATCGACGATTGGATTCTGGCAGATCCGTCTTCGCCGGGGCGCAGCGGGCGAACATATTGGTCTTGGGCAAGGGCCGGCAGTGCCATCCCAGCAAGAAACGTAACAAATATTTAGGCCTTCAAATACATCATTCGATCTCCCGGAGACATCTCTGTCGCACGAAACAATCAAGACGACGTTATTTCCTCATTTCAACAGCGTTGAAATTTTGAAGGAAGATTATTTTTCCGAAACGCCAGCCTCGGCGAAGCTCGCCATCCTCGTATGACACTCGAGCGCCGAACGGACGATGTTGACGGCAAGGCAGGCGCCGGAGCCTTCGCCGAGCCGCATGCCGAGGTCGAGCAGCGGCGGCAGGCCCAGCGCTTCGAGCAGGCGGCGATGACCGGCTTCGGCCGAGACATGGGCGGCGACGGTGTGCGCCAGCCCGGTCGGGTGCAGCCTTGCCAGCGGCGCGACGGCGGCGGTGCAGACGAAGCCGTCGAGCAACACCGGCACGTTGTTCTTGCGCGCGGCGAGCGTGGCGCCGAAGATCGCCGCAAGCTCGCGTCCGCCAAGCGCTGCGGCGATCTTCAGCGGGTCGGAAAGCGAATCGGCATGGCGCTTCAGGCCCGCCTCTATGGCGGTGATCTTGCGGATCAATCCGGCATCATCGACGCCGGTGCCGCGGCCGGTCCATTTTTCCGCGCCGCCGCCGAAAAGAGCGGCCGAGATCGCTGCTGCCGGCGTGGTGTTGCCGATGCCCATCTCGCCGAAACAGACGAGGTCGAGATCGTTGGTCACGGCGTCGTAGCCGGCCGAGACCGCGGCGAGGAAGGTCTGCTCGTCCATGGCCGGCGCTTGCGTGAAATCGCCGGTCGGGTGGTCGAGATCGAGCGGGATGACGTCGAGCCTGGCGCCGGCGACGCGGGCGATCTGGTTGATCGCAGCGCCGCCGCCGGCGAAGTTCGCCACCATCTGCACAGTGACTTCCGAAGGATAGGCCGACACGCCCTGCGCGGTGACGCCGTGATTGCCGGCAAACACGAAGACCTTGACCGCATCGAGCTTCGGCATGTCGCGGCCCTGCCAGCGGGCCAACCACGCGGCGATCGTTTCCAGACGGCCGAGACTGCCCTGCGGCTTGGTCAACGTGTCCTGGCGACGGGCAACGGCGGCGGCGGCCGGATCGCTGCCGCCGGACAGATCGAGGCAGGCGGCGCGAAGGTCTTCGAGCGATTTGAACGAAGTTGTTTGGGGGGACATGAGGGCAAGGTCTCCGAAAGAGAATCAGGAAAGGCAAACGGAAGCGACAAGCAGCACGGCGATCTCGCCGAGCTGCTGCAGCGCGCCGATCGTGTCGCCGGTCTGGCCGCCGATCTGGCTGAGGCAGAGCGCACGAAAGGCGGCAAACACCAGGCTAAGCAGGACGACCGCGGCAATTGCGCCGCCGAGGCCGAGCGCCAACAGCGCCACGGCTCCGAGCGCGGCGCCAACGACGGCGGTTTCGGCAGTGACCGAGCCCGCGTCGGCCGACAGCCCATCGGGGCGCGCCGGCGGCAGAAGGTGCATGAAGGTGCCGAACAGGCCGCGCGAGGCGGCGTGCGCTGCCAAAAGCGCCAGGAAGATGTGGCCAGGGCCGGCCAGTTCCGAAAGCGCGCTCCAGCGGATGAGCAGCGAGATGCCGAGCGCCGCGGCGCCATAGGCGCCGATGCGGCTGTCGCGCATGATCTCCAGCTTCTTCTCGCGCGTCCGGCCGCCGCCGAGTCCATCGGCGATATCGGAGAGCCCGTCCTCGTGCAGGCAGCCGGTGACAAGCATCGTCGCTGCAAGCGCGAGCGCCGCAGCCGGACCGGCGGCAAGGCCCAGGGCGCCAACGATGGCGTAAACAAGCGCGCCGATGACGGCGACGGCGAGACCGGCAAAGGGTGCCGCCCAGATCGCTTCGGCTAGGCTGCGGCCGCCGAAATCGCTCGACGGCAGCCTCAGCCGCGTCAAGAAGACAAGGCTGAGGCCTATGTCGTCGAGCAATCGCCGAGGCTCGGAAAGGCCGCCGCTCATGCGCCCCTCGCAATGGCATGGAAGAAAGTGCCGCTGACATGGCCGCGCCGGTAACCCGACGCGCCCAGCGGATTGCCCTGGCCGTCGGCGAGGTCCGCCAGCGGCTCGTCATTGCCTGTGGCGGCGATCTGCGCATAGTGGAACTCATGGCCGCGGATGAGCATGCCTTCGCTGCCAAGCGGACACCCGGCGCGCAGCCGCGCCTCGCGATAGCCGAGGTTCATCTTGCGCCTGGCGAAGCTGGTCGAATGGCCAAGCAGGCCAAGCATTTTATGGCTCTCGCCGTCCGCATCCTCCAGCACCTCGCCCAGCACCATGAAGCCGCCGCACTCGCCATGCACTGGCTTGGTCGCGGCGAAACGGGCCATTCCCGCACGGAAGTTGCCAGCGGCCGCAAGCTTGCCGGCATGCAGTTCTGGATAACCGCCTGGCAGCCAGCAGACATCGCAATCTTGGCTCGGCGCTTCGTCGGCAAGCGGTGAGAAGGGCACGATCTCGGCGCCAGCGTTTCGCCAGTATGAGGCGACATGCGGGTAGAGGAAGGTGAAGGCGGCGTCCTCGGCCAGTGCAATGCGCTGGCTTGGTGGCTGTAACGCCTCGCCGAAGTCGCCGGCCGTGGGTTCGAGCGGGCTCGCCAGCGCGAGAATGGCGTCGATATCGAGCGACTTCTCGACCATGTCGGCAAGCCGGTCGAGATGCGCCATGAGGTTCTCGTGCTCCCCTGCTTGGACGAGGCCGAGATGCCGCTCCGGCAGGTTGAGCGTCGGATCGCGCATGATGGCGCCGACCACCGGCAGGCCGATGGCCTCGATCGCGTCGCCCGCCAGCCGGCGATGGCGCTCGCTGCCGAGGCGGTTGAGCACGACGCCGGCCATGCGCACATCCGGATCGTAGGTGGCAAAACCCTTGGCGACGGCGGCGGCCGTGGTCGACTGACCGGAAACGTCGAGCACCAGAAGCACCGGCAGGCCATAGAGCCGGGCGAGATCGGCGGCCGAACCCGAACGGCCTTCCGGCGCGGGAATGCCGTCGAAAAGGCCCATCGCGCTTTCGAGAATGACGTACTCGGCACCACACGCTGCCTGGTTCGCCAGCGCGTTGAGCAGGGAAGGCGGCATCGCCCAGCTGTCGAGATTGACGCCGGAGAGGCCGGTGGCGGCGGTATGGAAGCCGGGATCGATATAGTCCGGTCCGGACTTCGCGCCGCGCACCTTCAGCCCGCGCCGGGCAAGCGCGCGCAACAGGCCTATGGTGACGCTGGTCTTGCCCGAGCCGGAGCGCGGCGCGCCGATGATGATCGCGCGCGCCGTCATGCCCCGCCCGCCAGTGCCGCGCGCATGGCGACGATACCGCCGACGACGATCAGCGCCGGGGAGGCGAGCCCGGCGGCAGCGGCCTCCTCGGCGATTGTGGCGAGCGTGGCGACAACGATGCGCTCCTGCGGCGTGGTCGCTGCGACGATCACGGCGGCAGGCGTCGACGGCGCGAGGCCACCGCTGAGCAGCTTTGCCGCTATCACCGGCAGATTGGCCATGCCCATATAGATGACGACCGGCTGGCCGGTGCGCGCGATTGCGGCCCAGTCGATGTCGTCATCGGTGCCGGCGGCATGGCCCGTGGCAAGGATGACCGCCCTGTTGATGCCGCGCATGGTGGCAGGGATGGCGGTGGCGGCCAATGCGCTGAGACCGGAGGTGAGGCCGGAGAGCACCCGAAATGGTATGTTTTCCCGTGCCAGCGACAACGCCTCTTCGCCGCCGCGGCCGAAAATATAGGGATCGCCGCCCTTGAGCCGCACGACGCGGCGGCCCTCGCGCGCCAGCCGCACGAGCAGGGCGTTGATGTCGTCCTGCTTCATCGAGGGCTGGCCGCCGCGTTTACCGGCGTAGAAGAGCTCCGCGCCTGCAGCAACCGCGACGACGTCGGGCGAGACCAGCGCGTCATAGACCAGCGCATCGCACTGCCCGAGTGCCGCCAGCACTTCGAGCGTCAGGCAGCCGGGATCGCCGGGGCCGGCGCCGGCCAGCCAGACATGGCCGGGCTCCAGCGCGCGCGGCTTGAAGTTCAGCCGCGCCAGCGCCTGCTCCACCGTTGCCCGTCCGTTTCTGTTGGTGCTGGCGTTCACAATCCGTCCCGTCCGCGAAAACGCCGCTGGTAGTGGGCGTGGTAAAGTGAGCTCTCGCCGAAATCCTGCGCGGCCAATGCGCTGCCGACGAAGATGATCGCCGTGCGCTCCATCGGATTTTGCGCAAGCTGCGCCTCGATCGTGCCCAGCGTGCCGGTCAGAATGCGCTCGTCCGACCAGGAAGCGCGGAAGACGACCGCCACTGGGCATTCTGCGCCGTAGAGCGGCGTGAGTTCGGCAACGATGCGGGCGATGGCATGGATGGCGAGATGGATGGCTAGAGTTGCACCGGTGCGGCCGAAGCCGGCAAGCGTCTCGCCGGGCGGCATTTTCGAGGCGCGGCCGGAGACGCGGGTCAGCACGAGGCTCTGCGCGAGCTCGGGAATGGTAAGCTCGCGCCGTAACGCCGCCGCCGCCGCCGCGAAGGAAGGCACGCCCGGCGTCAGCGTGTAGGGGATATCGCGCTTCTCGAGCCGCCGGATCTGCTCGGCCACTGCGCTCCACACCGAAAGGTCGCCGGAATGCAGGCGCGCGACGTCCTGGCCGGCTTCGTGGGCGGCAAGATATTCGGCCTCGATCTCGTCGAGCGACATCGGCGCGGTGTCGATCAGTTTTGTGCCGGGCGCGCAGTGTTCGAGCAGTTCCGGCGCGACGATCGAGCCGGCATAGAGGCAGATCGGACAGGAGGCCAGCAGGCGGCTGCCGCGCAAGGTGATGAGGTCGGCAGCACCAGGGCCGGCGCCGATGAAATGGACGGTCATTTTGGGCCTCCACCAAGGGCGATGGCACAGGTTACAGGACCAAGTACCGTACGTGGTCCAAGCAGTTTCGCCTCTTTGCCGGCCGCGGCCAGGGCCGACGCTTCCGAAACCGACGGCGTGCCGGCGTGAGCCTGCGACCATTCGGATTGGCTGATCGTGCCGGATGAGACGGTTTGCAAGGCGTCGTCGGAGACGACGAGCACGGGCAGGTCGAGGTCGCGACCGGCAAGAAAGATCGCTTGCTCGTCGCGTTTCATTTCGCCCGTTGCCAGCGCTGAAAGCGCGGTCTTTGGCAACCCATGCGCTTCGAGCGCGGTCTCGATCGCGGCGCGCACGTCGCGCGCCATCACACCCTTCCGGCAGCCGATACCCGCGACCATCATGGCTTTACCCAGCTCCATTGCATGACCGGCATGGCCGGACGCCAGGCCTGCATGGATCCGACCGGCGCCGCACGCGAGAGGGCGATGCGCAGAAGGTCGCCGCCGCGCCTGGTATGCTGGTCAAGCAGCAGCGCCTCCATTTCCAGCGTCACAGCATTGGCGACCAACCGGCCGCCGGCGCGCAGCGACTTGATCGCTGTCTGCAGCACGCCGGCATCGCTGCCGCCGCCGCCGATGAAGATGGCGTCTGGTGTCGCCAGTGTTGCCAGCGCTTTCGGCGCCGAGCCTTCGATGACGACGAGACCGGGCACGCCGCAATGCGCGGCGTTGCGATGGATGCGGGCGGCGCGCTCGCTGTCGGCTTCGATGGCAATCGCCCGCATCGAAGGGTGAGCCCGCATCCATTCGATGCCGATCGAGCCGGAGCCGGCACCGATGTCCCAGAGCAGTTCACCGCGCCGCGGCGCCAGCGCCGACAGCGTCATGGCGCGGATCTCGCGCTTGGTGATCTGGCCGTCATGCTCGAACAGATGATCGGCAAGGCCGACGGTCAAAGGCAGGATGCGCGCATCCGGAGTCGATTCTATTTCGAGCGCCAGCACGTTGAGCGGATTGATGTTTTTGAGATCGAAGGCGTCGGCGCGGGCAGCGTGGCGCGTTTCGCCCTGGCCGCCAAGCGCTTCGAGAACCGTCAACCGCGACGGACCGAAGCCGAGTTCGTCGAGCAGCGCGGCGATGGCGACCGGCGCGTCGCTGTCGGATGTGAGCGCAAGGATACGTGCGCCGGGGTGGAGCAGGGGCGGAGGAGGTCGATCGAGTGGCCATGCAACGACATGGTTTCGACATCCTGCAGCGCCCAGCCGAGACGGGAGGCGGCTAGCGACAGCGATGACGGCGCCGGCAGGACGAGCATCTCATCCGGTTTCACTTTGCGCGCGAGCGTGACGCCGACGCCGTGGAAGAACGGGTCGCCGGAAGCCACCACGCAGACGCTTCTGCCTTCGAGCGCCAGCACATCATGCATCTCGGCATCGAACGGCGTCGGCCACGGTCGCGCCTTGCCCTTGGCCAAGTCTGAGACGAGCGCGAGGTGCCGCTTGCCGCCAAAGATGACTTCGGCCTCGGCGATCCTGCGCTTGGCCTCGTCGCCCAGACCCGCTACACCGTCCTCGCCGATGCCGACGATGGTCAGCCATCTTGCGACCGGCTTGGCAGCGCGCGAACCCTCAGCAGGCATGATGACCCACCGTATTCTGATTCTCGGCGGAACCACGGAGGCCCGGCAGCTGGCGGGCAAGCTGGCTCGCCGGAAGGATTTCTCGATCACGCTGTCGCTCGCCGGCCGCACCGAAAGCCCCATGGCGCAAGGCGTCCCCATGCGTAGCGGCGGCTTTGGCGGCATGGAGGGATTGGCCGCCTACCTCCATCGGGAACAGGTCGATCTGGTGGTCGACGCCACGCATCCTTACGCGGCCCGTATGTCGGCCAATGCCGCTGAGGCGGCCAGGCAAACCCGCGTGCCGATGGTTGCGCTGCGGCGTGCCGGCTGGGAGCCTGTCGCGGGTGATCGCTGGACTTTCGTGGAGAGCGTCGCTGAAGCGGCCAAGGCGCTTGGCACGGCGCCGCGACGAGTCTTGCTGGCGATCGGCCGGCAGGAAGCCGGCGCGTTCGAGGCCGCTCCGCAGCATCGCTATCTCATTCGCAGCGTCGACCCGATCGAGCCAAAGCTGGCTGTGCCTGACGCAGTTTACCTTCTGGCGCGCGGGCCGTTCCCCGAAGCGGACGAGCGCGCGCTGCTTGAAAAATACGCCATCGATACCGTCGTTTCGAAGAACAGCGGCGGCGAGGCGACCTACGGCAAGATCGCCGCGGCGCGCGCGCTCGGCATCGAGGTGATCATGGTGCGCAGGCCGCCGCTGCCTGACGTTGCGTCGGCCGAGACCGTCGATCAGCTGGCTGCGATGGTCGATCATTTTCTCGACCCAGTTGCCGAACGCGGCGTGTAGACCAGCGCGGGCTTGTCGCCGCGCTTGATGATGCGGGTCTCGGGCGAGCCGATGATGACGCAGGTCGACATGTCGGCCTTTGCCGCATCGGCGTCGGCGAGCAGAAACACCTCGATGCGCTCTTCGGGCCGGCCGGCGGCGCGGCCGAAGATCACCGGGGTGGTGCCCGGCAGAATGGCCTTCAGGCATTCGAAGGCGCGGCCGAGCTGCCAGGGGCGGGCCTTGCTGATCGGATTGTAGAGCGCAATGACGAAGCCGGCGCCGGCCGCCGCCAGCAGACGCAGCTCGATCAGCTCCCAGGGTTTTAGATTGTCGGAGAGCGAGATGGCGCAGAAATCATGGCCAAGCGGCGCGCCGATGCGGGCGGCGACCGCGAGCATGGCGGTGACGCCGGGAACGACCGCGAGGTCGATTGACCTCCATTCTGGCGGACCGGCTTCGATCGCCTCGCAGACGGCGGCCGCCATGGCGAATACGCCGGGATCGCCGCCGGACACGACAGCGACGCTGTGACCTTCGGCTGCCTTGGCCAGCGCCTCGTTCGAGCGGGCTAGCTCTTCGCGATTGTCGGAGGCGATGCGGGTCTGGTCCTGTCGCAGCTCGAGCCGGTCGAGATAGGGCTTGTAGCCATAGAAGAAGGAAGCCTCCGTCACGGCGCGGATCGCCTCCGGCGTGACCTGATCGGCATTGCCGGGGCCGAGGCCGATCACGGTGAGGCGGCCGCTCAAGGCTTGGCTCCGGGAACTCCGGGACGCGCCGACCAGCCGGCGACCAGCACGATGGCGAAATAGGGGGCCTTGTCGTCCGGCTTTTCCGCGAGCCGCATCGACACGCTGCCCGGCATGGTGCCGCGCTCGACATAGACGGCCTTCGTCAGCTTGCCGGTCGCTTCCAGCGCGCGGCGGATCTTCGGCAGATTGCGGCCGACCTTCATGATGACGGCGGCATCGGTATCGGCCAGCCGTCGCATCAGCTCGAACTCGCTCATCGTGCCGGGAAGCACGGTCAGCACATCGTCGCCCTGGACGATCGGCAGGCCGGTCGCCGACCAACAGCCGGACATGGCGGTGATACCGGGAATGACTTCTGTCGGGAATCGGTGCGAGAGGCGCACGTGCAGATGCATATAGGAGCCGTAGAAAAGCGGATCGCCCTCCGACAGCACGGCCACCATCTTGCCGGCGCCGAGATGCCCGGCGACCTGTTCGGCGGACTGCTCATAGAAATCGGTGATCTGCGAGCGATAGTCGTCGTGATCCTTGTCGATCTCGGTCGTCACCGGATAGAGCAGCGGCAGCTCGACCATATCCGGGCGAAAGCGCGCCTCGACAATGGCGCGCGCGTTGCTGTTGTTGCCGCGCTTGGCGAAATAGGCGACAACGTCAGCCTCGGCCAGCGCGCGCGCCGCCTTCAGCGTCAACAGCTCCGGATCGCCGGGACCGGTGCCGACGCCGACGAGCCGGCCTTTGGGGAAAGCGTTCACAGGCCTGGCCTCGCCAATGCGTTGAGTGCTGCGGCCGTCATGGCGCTGCCGCCCAGCCTGCCGCGGACGATGGCGCAAGGCACACCGTAGGAGTTTTCCGCCAGTGCATCCTTGGATTCGGCAGCACCGACGAAACCAACCGGCATGCCGATGATGGCGGCCGGCTTCGGCGCGCCGTCGCGCAGTTTTTCGAGCAGATAGAACAGCGCGGTCGGTGCGTTGCCGATGGCGACCACCGAACCTGCCATGCGCTCGCTCCAAAGGTCGATAGCGGCGGCCGAGCGCGTGTTGCCGATTTCCTTGGCGATATCGACGGTGCGCGGGTCGCGCAGCGTGCAGATCACCTCGTTTCCGGCCGGCAGGCGGGCACGGGTGATGCCGTGGGCGACCATCTCGGCATCGCAGAAGATCGGCGCCCCGGCGGCAAGGGCGGCACGGGCCGCTTCAACGAAACCGCTGGAGAACACGAACTGGCTGGCTGCCTCGACCTGGCCGCAGGCGTGGATCATGCGGATCGCGACATCGGCCTCTGTCTCGGAAAAGCGCGACAAGTCCGCCTCGGCGCGGATGATGGCGAAAGAGCGCTCGTAGATCGCCATCCCGTCATGGATATAGTCGTAGGCGGCCATTCTTCAGTTCCGTCGATAGAGTTCGGCGATCTCAGTCGCGCCGAGCCTTGTGAGGCAAGCGGCGGCAGTCTCGCCGGGATGCCGTGCGTTTCGGATCGCCGCCGCAATGCCGGCGACCCCGCGCGCGGCGTCATAGCCCGGCCTGTATCCGGCAGGAAGGGTCTTTGCCGTCCCGTCCACGACAAGTCCGGCTTCGTTTTCGTCGCCGACCAGGGTGAGCCCCGCTGGGCCGGGATGGGCGCAGCCTTTGGCGCAGCCGGAAATGTGGAGGGTGAGGGAGGCATCGAAGAGATCGGGGCTTTCCGTTGCGATTTCTTCGGCGATGGCGCGGGTGGCGATGCGGCCGGAGGCGCAGGCGGGCGCTCCGGGGCAGGCGGCAATGCGGGTGCGCGGATCGGTGGGGGCGGTGATGAAGCCGAGGGCGGACGCGGAGGCTTGGAGAGAGGCGCTGGCGAATGGGGAGAGGTTGAGGAAAAGTAGGGTGCGGCCTGGGGCCATGCGGATTTCGGCCGAGCCCAGATCGGAGGCCCTGGCGGCGAGGTCGATGAGGTTCTGCGCCGGCATACTTCCGAAGGGCAGGCCGATGCCGAGGGCGTGGCTGCTGCTCAGGTCGAAGAGGCCGATGGGCGAATGCTGACGCCCTACGGCGCCCCCCTCTGTCCTGCCGGACATGTCCGGCAGGACAGAGGGGGGCGCGAAGGAATGCCAGCCTGCGAGCGAAGCCAACTGCCGGTCCGACAAATCCCGCGTGTGCGCCTCGCGGCCTTTTTCGGCCACCATCCTTAGTGCAGCCACCGCGATGTTGCGCGCCGTATCCTCGTCAACAGTGGCGAGTGACTTCGCGCTTTGGCTGTCACCGGCAACCGACACGCTCCACTGGACGCCGGCCACAGTCCGCACCGCCTTCAGCCGCACGTCAGCCGTCAGCGCGTCCACAGCCAACTGCCCGCCGCCGTCGACAACTACCGACACCTTCGGCCCCAGCCGTGGCGTCAGCCCGGCCTCTTCAACCGCCGCCCTGATCCGTTCCGCCAGCGGGCGCGAATCTGCAATCTCCTGCGGGTCGATACCCGCGAGCGGCCCGGTCTCCACCGGCACGCCCGTCCGCACCGCGATGCCCAGCGCATCCACTTCCGCCGCCAGCAGCCCAGCGCTGTCTGCGGTCAGGCCCCGGATCTGCAGGCTACCGCGAGCGGTCACTTCCATGATGCCGTTGCCGTGGCGCAAGGCGGATTCGCAAAGACCGATCAGCGACTTGGGTGCAAGCCCTCCAGGAACCGGATTGAGCCGCACCAGCAGGCCATCGCCGGTCTGCATCGGCGCGCTCAACGCGGGGCAGGCGCCACGACGCGAGAAGGCGTTCATGCCGCCACCTCGCTTGCCTGCGCCTCGGCGATCAAGGCCGTGAGATCGTCGTCGATGGAATTCCTGAGCGGATGCCAGAGACCGCGCCGTCGCGCAGCCAGGAATCGCTCAGCGATGACCTTCGCGGCGGCGGGATTTTCGCGCAGCAAGAAGGCTCGGACTTCCGCATCACCGATATAGGCGTCGTGCACCGCCTCGATCAGCGCGCCCGATATGGCATGCGTGGTCTCGGCGAAGCCGACCAGGCGGTCGACCGTCTCGGCGAATTCCGAGGCGCCGCGGGGGCCGTGGCGCATCTGCCCGGCAATGAAGCGCGGATTGACGGCGCGGGCCCGCACCACGCGCGACACCGCTTCGCCGACCGATCGCGGCCTCGGCTTCTTAGGGTCAGTCGTGTCGAGCACGATGACATCGGCATTCCTGCCAAGCGCGGCAAGTGCGGCCGAAAACCCGCCAATGAAGGCGACATCGGCCGAACCTTCGAGGATGTCGCGGCCCGGGTCGTCGCCGGTGTGGACAAGCAGGTCCGCGTCGGCGATGCGGCCCTCGAAGACGCCGGGCGCGGAGATGGCCTCACCGTCGGCGCCGCCATAGGCATGCGAGGTTGCTTCGAGATAGGCGCGGCCGATCTCTTCGCGCGCGCTCCATTCGCCGCGCGACAGCAATTCCTCGACTCCGGCGCCGTAAGTGCCGGGCGAGGTGCCGAAAATGCGCGGACCAATTTTGCCTTGGGCACGGGCCGCGGCGGCAAGCGGATTTTCCGAATCGTCCTCGTCGCGACCGGCGACGGCGCTGGCGGCGGCGCCGATCAGCGCGATCTGGGTCGGGAACATATCGCGAAACAGGCCGGAGATGCGCCAGGTGACGTCGACGCGCGGGCGGCCGAGGGCGGCCGGCGGCATCACCTCGATGCCGGTGACGCGGCCCGTTGCGGCATCCCATTGCGGCCGGCAGCCCATCAGCGCCAGGCCTTGCGCGATCTCCTCGCCGCCGGTGCGCAACGAGGCGGAGCCCCAGAGGTCGATGACCAACGAGCGCGGCCAGTCGCCATGGCTCTGCATGTAGCTGCGCACGACTTCTTCCGCCGCCGCCTGCCCGAGATCATAGGCCGTCGACGTCGGCATGGTGCGCGGATCGGAGGTGAAAAGGTTGCGGCCGGTGGGCAGGACATCGGAACGACCGCGCGCCGGCGCGCCTGCCGGTCCGGCCTTGATGTGACGCCCGTCGAGCGCAGCGAGCAGGGCGTCTTTTTCGGTCTCGGCGCTTTGGCGGCGCAGTGGATCGGCCTCTTCTTCCGGCGCGCGGCCATAGACATGCAGCCCGTCCTTGACGGCAAAATCCTTGAGGTCGCACAGCCACGCGTCGATGCGGCGCAGCGCCTCGTCCGGCACATCGGTTCCGGCAACTCCGGCTTCGGCAGCCAGCCCGGATTTCTCCGCTGTCTCGACGATGAGCCTGGCCAGACGGTCGCGGCGGCGGCGGTCGAGCCCGTCGGCTTGTGCGTATTCGTCGACCAGCCGCTCAAGCCTCTGTTGCGCCTCGTCGAGCCCGGCGCCGGTCAGCGGCGGCGGCAGGTGACCGAGCGTGACGGCCGAGATGCGGCGCTTGGCCTGCGCCGCCTCGCCGGGATTGGAGACGATGAAGGGATAGACAACCGGCAGCGAGCCGGTGACGATCTCGGGAAAGCAGGTGTCGGAGAGCGCGACCGTCTTGCCCGGCAGCCATTCCAGCGTGCCATGCGCGCCGACATGGACGATGGCGTGGACGCCGAGCGACTTTTGCAACCACAGGCCGAAGGCGATCAGCTCGTGGCGCGGGGGAAGGGTCGGGTCATGGTAGTCAGCGCGGCGGTCTGCGGAGCGGCCACGGTCGGGGGCCAGCGCCACGGTGACGTTGCCGAAGATGGCGGCGCGGAAGGGGAAGCTTGCGGAAGGAGGCGCTTGAACACCCCCTCTGTCCTGCCGGACATCTCCCCCTCAAGGGGGGAGATTGGCAGTTTCGCTGACGGCGCTTCTCCTCCAGCGTTGATGATTGGCGAAAGCATCGATGCAGGCGCAATCTCCCCCTAGAGGTGGAGATGTCCGGCAGGACAGAGGGGGCGCATTGACGTGAGCTTTGTCGTTGGCTCTCCCCCACGCTGCCTCAACCGTGTCGCGTGCACCTTCGGGAAGCGCTGCCGAAAAGGCGAGATATTCCTGTAAGGTGAGACCAAGTCCACCCACCTCCAACACATCCAGCAGCCCGCGTGGCGATTGTGGAATCCCATCAACCGCATAGCCCTGTTCCTTCAGGTCCTGCAGCATGGCGAGCACGCTCGACGGCACATCCAGGCCGACAGCATAGCCGGTGCGTCCGGGCGCGCTTGGATAATCCGGAATCAGGATCGCCAGCTTGCGTTCCGCCCGCTCCGTCCGTTGAAGGCGAATGATCGCCGCGACGCGAGCGGCGACCTGGGCGACGCGATCCGTTTCCGGTCGGTTGGCGAAGGCGCGGAAGGCCAGCGCCGGATCGGCGTCGATCTCGCCCTTGAAGGAGATCGCGCCGGCGAGGATACGGCCATCGAGCTCGGGCAGCACGACATGCATGGCAAGGTCGGCGGGCGCCAGGCCGCGCTGGTTTTTCTCCCAGACTTCGCGCCGCGTCGTGGCGACGATGACCTGGAACACGGGCACGCCGGCACGGTCGAAGAGCGTTTCGGCACCAGGCTCGGCACCGGAAGCGAAGGCGGTTGCAGTGACGATGGCGGACGGGTTCAACGAGGTGATGGCGGTTTCGACGAAAGCCAGCGATACCGGGTCCTTGAGGCTCGAAACAAAGATCGGCATTGGCGTCATGCCCTGCGAGCGAAGGGCATCTGCGAGTGCATCGATTGGCGCGACGTCCGCGGCAAGCAGCATCGAGCGGTAGAAGAGGATGGGGATGACGGGGGCACCGACGCTGTCGATGTTGAGCTCCGCCACACCCCCCTCTCTCCTGCCGGACAGAGGGAGGTGTGACGGATCGCCGACGTTCAAGAAGACTGATTTCGCGACAACTCCGATTCCTGGTTGATAGTACCCCGCCTTCGGCACGCTCACCGGCTCGGCCACGGCCGTATCCGACCCGGCGAGCCTTGCCAGTCTTTGCACCAGCGCGCTCATGTTCGCCGGGCCGCCTTCGCGGAAATAGCCGAGCAGGGCGTCGAGTTCGGCGCGCGGCAGGGTCGAGGCTTCGATCAGCCGCTGGTCCTCGTCATGGCTTTCGCCCGGCAGCAGCGCCAGCTTGATGCCGCGCTCGCGTGCGACCGCGGCGAGCTGGTCGGAGCCATAGCGCCACCAGTCGTAGCCGCCCAGGATGCGGACGAGGACCACCTTGGCGTGACGGGCAACGCTGTCGATCCAGAGGTCCACCGACATCGGATGGCGGAGATCGCGAAGTGCTGCCAGCCGCATCG
This sequence comes from Mesorhizobium sp. M1A.F.Ca.IN.022.06.1.1, assembly GCF_003952605.1. Classification (NCBI taxonomy): domain Bacteria; kingdom Pseudomonadati; phylum Pseudomonadota; class Alphaproteobacteria; order Hyphomicrobiales; family Phyllobacteriaceae; genus Mesorhizobium; species Mesorhizobium sp. M1A.F.Ca.IN.022.06.1.1. The sequence continues at coordinate 5,499,172 of NZ_CP034455.1, forward strand.
ACGGCAGCCGCGCGGCGTCGGCCTTCCACGCAGCGGCGAGGCCGGCGAGATCGCTGTCGGTGAAGGACAGGGCCACGACATCCGCAGGCGTCTGCCTGAGGTCGATCGGCTCGGCGAGATCGTCGAGCGAGGCGGATGTCGTGGTGAGGATGTGCATCGCGGTTCGGTCTTGCCTCAGCCGGCGAGGATACGCTCGATCGCCGGGCGGTTCAGCCCCTTGAGGCCGATGACGACGAGCCGCGATCGGCGGTCGTCGTCCGGCGTCCAGGCGCGGTCGTAATAGTGATTGACGCGCGGGCCGACGGCTTGGAGCAGCAGCCGCATCGGCTTGCCGCCCACCTCGACAAAGCCTTTGACGCGCAGAACGTTTTCCTGCTCGGCGGCGAGAGCGACGCGCTTTGCCAGCTCATCCGGACTGGCGATGGACGGGATATCGAGGACGAAGGAGTCGAAATCGTCATGCTCATGGTCGAGCTCGTCATCGTGATGGGTCTTGCGGTTCTCGACGTCGTCCTCGACGGCGAGGCCAAGACCGAGCAGCACCGACGGGTCGACCTTGCCCTGTGCGGTCGGCACGACCTTGACCGCGCGCGCCACGTGCTCGCCGATAACGGCATTGGCGCGGACTGAGCCCGCCGCGTCCATCAGATCGCTCTTCGACAGGATGATGAGGTCGGCGCAGGCGATCTGGTCCTCGAACACCTCTTCGACCGGATCATCGTGGTCGAGGGAATCGTCGGCGGCGCGCTGCGCCTGCAGGGCGTCCATGTCGGAGGCGACGCGGCCGTCGGCCAGCGCCGGACCGTCGACCACCGCGATGACGCCATCGACCGTGACGCGGCTCTTCACCGTCGGCCACTGGAAGGCCTGGACGAGCGGCTTCGGCAAAGCGAGGCCGGAGGTTTCGATCAGGATGTGGTCGACCTTCGGCGTGCGCGACAGGATCTGGTCGAGCGCCGGCACGAAATCGTCGGCGACGGTGCAGCAGATGCAGCCATTGGCGAGCTCGACGATATTTTCCTCTGGGCAGGTGTCGATGCCGCAGCCTTTCAGGATCTCGCCGTCGATGCCGACATCGCCGAATTCGTTAACGATGATCGCCAGCCGCTTGCCCTTGGCGTTTTCGAGCAGGTTGCGGATCAGCGTGGTCTTGCCGGCGCCGAGAAAGCCGGTGACGACAGTGCAGGGAACACGGGAGAGGGATGCGGTCATGTCAGTCCTTCAGCAGGTCGAGGGGAGGGAGGCGGGCAACCAGGCCGCGCTTGAGGGAATCGGGCCGGCCTCGCCAGGGGATGAGGCCGTCGGTCGAGGTGGCAAAGAGCTTTGCGCCGGTGACGAGGTCGGCGCCGCTGGTCGTTTCCAGGTCACCGAAGACATAGCTCCAGCAGCCGTCGCGCAGCAGCGCCGCGCTCAGGCGGCGTTTGCAATTGCCGAGACACTCGACGGTGCGGATGCGGATTTTCTCGTCCGGCGCGGCGCGGCGCGCGTCTTCGGCAAGGAGGGCGCCGGCGCGCGGATGCGCGTCCGAACCGGTCTCATCGCGGCAGGAGGAGCAGACGATGACGGTCACTTCCGATAGCGCGTCGCGAGGTTCGGACGAAATGTCCGCGGTATTAGCCGGAAAACTGACGTTGCGATCCAAAACCAGGCTCCTTGCCCGGAAAACCCGCCGAGCGATCGGATTCTCATGTCTCAGACGGCAGGTCTCCTGGCTCGCGGGTCGTCGCCTTGCGCCGCCTTCCCGGGAACATCCCAGTGGTTTTCGGCTGAGGCTCGTCGCTCACAGTTGCGGGGACAGCCGCGGATTTGGGTTTTCCCGCACCGCATTCCCTCTTGGCTCCTCCCCTTGCCGGGAGGAGACCGTCTGCGGCGGATTTAGGCTTAGAGGTGCTCGCATGTCAACGCGCGGCTACGACACCGAAATGTCGGCCAACGCCGGCCCAAGGTCGCCGCCCGGCATCACCTCGATGGTTTCCAGGCCGAGCCATGCCTGCATCTGTTTCAACTCATCGAAGAGCTGTGCGGCCGTTTCGGCGGGAGCGCCGGCTTCGGCAAAAGCCGCATGGACGCGCAGCACTCCGGCCGGGCGGTCAGCTCTCAGATCGACCCGGGCAACGATCCGGTCGCCGAGTAGGAAAGGCAGCACGTAGTAGCCGTACTGGCGCTTCTCGGCTGGCGTGTAGATCTCGATGCGGTAGCGGAAGCCGAAGAGCTTCTCGGTGCGCGTGCGTTCGAATACCACCGGATCGAAGGGCGCGAGCAGGGCGCGGGCCTCGATCCGGCGCGGAAAGCGGGCGTCCTTGTGGAGATAGGCGGGCTTGTCCCAGCCTTCGACCTTCACCGGCAGCAGTTCGCCCATCTCGACCAGTTCCTCGATTCTGGCCTTCGTATCGCCAGGCGCCAGGCGGAAATAGTCACGCAGATCGCCATAGGTTGCGATGCCATGGGCGCGGGCGGAAATGCGCAGCAATTGGCGATGCGCGTCCTCGACCGAGGGCACCGGCAGGTCGAGGATGGCCTGCGGCAGAACCCGCTCGGGCAGGTCGTAATAGCGCTCGAATCCTCGCCGGTAGGCGGTGGTGATGCGCCCGGCCCAGAACAGCCATTCGAAAGCGTGCTTGGCCTCGCTCCAGCCCCACCATCCGCCATTGCCCTTGTGGCCTTCGATGTCGGAGGCGGCGATCGGCCCGCGTTCCGCGACTTGCCCGTAGATCTCCTCGATCATCGCCTTGCGCTCGCGGCCCCATTTGGCGAGGCCGAGATACATTTCCTCGCCTTTCTCGGCCCGCTGCATGCGCCAGCGCATCAACGGATAGGTCTCGACGGGCAGGAAGGAAGCCTCATGGGCCAGTATTCGAAGACGGTTCGCTTGCGCGTGACGGCCGCGTTGTCGAGCAGCGCAAGCGGGTAGGGGCCGAGGCGCGAGTAGAGCGGCATATAGTGGGCGCGCACAGCGCGCGGTAGTAGGCCGAGTAGAGCGATATGGCGCGCACCACGGCGCTGACGGAATCGATCTGCAGCAGGCCAGTTCGGGAAAGCACGCGGGCGAGATGGCGACGATCGGGCGTGCCGGCAGGCCGCGCATCGGTAAAACCCTGCGCGCCGAGCGCAATGCGCCTTGCTGCGGCGAGCGAGATCTTTTCTTTCATCCAGCTACCTTGCCCTGATCCTTTGCCGGGGTTTCCAGTCGGTGATTCCGGCCATGCTAGCAGGCAAATGGCGGGAGATATGTCAGGATAGAAAAGTGGAGTAAAACATGAAGGAAATCAAACAGGAGCGGATCGGACCAGTTTCTTCCGATATGGCGTCCAGGGCCGGATTTTGAAGAAGGTTTGACTTGCGTCGCCGAAACCGCTGCGCTAACCCTCGCCGCGTCGCAGCATAGGCCACCTAAAACGGTTCAGCGGGTTAAACTGTCACGCTTCCGCCTTAGAGTCCGTTGCTGTAATCAAAGTGAACTGGCCGCCGAAGGAAAGTCGCCGCATGAGCGCACTCCTAAGTTCGTATCTGCCCATCGTGCTCTTCATCGCAGTGGCGATGGTCGTCGGCCTGGCGCTGATCGTTGCGCCGTTCCTGGTTGCCTACCGCAATCCCGATCCGGAAAAGCTTTCCGCCTATGAATGCGGGTTCAACTCATTCGACGACGCCCGCATGAAGTTCGACATCCGCTTCTACCTGGTGTCGATCCTGTTCATCATCTTCGATCTCGAGGTCGCCTTCCTGTTCCCGTGGGCGGTGTCCTTCTCCAAGCTCGGCATGCTCGGCTTCTGGTCGATGATGGTGTTCCTGGCGGTGCTGACCATCGGCTTTGCCTATGAATGGAAAAAAGGAGCGCTGGAATGGGATTGAACGACAGTTCAGGCACCCTCGTCGCGCCGAAGCCCAAGGGCATCATCGATCCCAACACCGGCAGGCCGGTGGGGGAGGACGATCCCTTCTTCCTCGAGATCAATAATGAGCTGGCCGACAAGGGCTTCCTTGTCACCTCGACCGAGGCGCTGATCACCTGGGCGCGCAGCGGCTCGCTGATGTTCATGACCTTCGGTCTCGCCTGCTGCGCGGTCGAGATGATCCACACCTCGATGCCGCGCTATGACTCAGAGAGGTTCGGCGTCGCGCCGCGCGCGTCTCCGCGCCAGTCCGATATCATGATCGTCGCGGGCACACTGACCAACAAGATGGCGCCGGCGCTGCGCAAGGTCTATGACCAGATGCCGGAGCCGCGCTACGTCATCTCGATGGGTTCGTGCGCCAATGGCGGCGGCTATTATCACTATTCCTATTCGGTGGTGCGCGGCTGCGACCGCATCGTGCCGGTCGACATCTATGTCCCCGGCTGCCCGCCGAGCGCCGAAGCGCTGCTCTACGGCATTCTCCTGTTGCAGAAGAAGATCCGCCGCACCGGCACGATCGAACGGTGAACCAATGGCCTTGGCGTTGCACGAACTCTCCACCTATCTCGGCGAGAAGCTCTCCGGCCGCATCGGCGAAACGGTGCTTGCTTATGGCGAACTGACGGTTTGCGTCGAGCCGGGCAACCTGACCGAGGTCGCGACCTTCCTGCGCGACGACCCGCGCTGCCAGTTCGTCTCGATCATCGACATTTGCGGCGCCGACTATCCGTCGCGTGCCAAGCGCTTCGACGTCGTCTACCACCTGTTGTCGCCGAAGCAGAACGTCCGCATCCGCCTCAAGGTCCAGGCCGACGAGGAGACGCTGGTGCCGTCGCTGACCGGCGTCTATCCCGGCGCCGACTGGTTCGAGCGCGAGACCTATGATCTCTACGGCGTGCTCTTCTCCGGCCATCCGGACCTGCGCCGCATCCTCACCGACTACGGCTTTGAAGGGCATCCCCTGCGCAAGGACTTCCCGCTGACCGGCTTCGTCGAGGTTCGCTACGACGACGAGGCCAAGCGGGTCATCTATGAGCCGGTGGAATTGAAGCAGGAATTTAGAAACTTTGACTTTTTGAGCCCATGGGAGGGAACGGATTACGTCCTTCCGGGCGATGAAAAGGCGAAGCCAAATTGAGGCGCCACAATGGCTGAAACCTCCGTCCGCAATTTTAACATTAACTTTGGGCCTCAACACCCTGCTGCGCACGGCGTTTTGCGTCTCGTGCTGGAGCTGGACGGCGAGGTGGTCGACCGCGTCGATCCGCATATCGGCCTGCTGCATCGCGGTACCGAGAAGCTGATCGAGGCCAAGACCTATCTGCAGGCGGTGCCCTATCTCGATCGGCTCGACTATTGCGCGCCGATGAACCAGGAGCATGCCTTCGCGCTCGCGGCCGAGCGCCTGCTCGGCATCGAGGTGCCGAAGCGCGGCCAGCTGATCCGCGTGCTCTATTCCGAAATGGGCCGCATCATGTCGCACATCCTCAATGTGACGACGCAGGCGATGGACGTCGGCGCGCTGACGCCGCCTCTGTGGGGCTTCGTCGAGCGCGAGAAGCTGATGGTGTTTTATGAGCGCGCCTCCGGCTCGCGCATGCATGCGGCCTACTTCCGGCCAGGCGGCGTGCATCAGGACCTGCCGCAGAAGCTGATCGAGGATATCGGCAAGTGGATCGATCCGTTCCTGAAGTCGGTCGACGACCTTGACGCCTTGCTCACCGGCAACCGCATCTTCAAGCAGCGCAATGTCGACATCGGCACGGTGTCGCTCGCCGACGCCTGGGCCTGGGGTTTTTCGGGCGTGATGGTGCGCGGCTCGGGCGCGGCCTGGGACCTGCGCAAGGCGCAGCCTTATGAATGCTATTCCGAGATGGATTTCGACATCCCGATCGGCAAGAACGGCGACTGCTACGACCGTTATCTCGTGCGCATGGAAGAGATGCGCCAGTCGGCGAAGATCATGCGCCAGTGCGTCGATCTGCTGCTCGGCAAGGAAAGCGGTGGCCCGGTATCGAACCTCGACGGCAAGGTGGTGCCGCCGAAGCGCGCGGCGATGAAGCGCTCGATGGAAGCGCTCATCCATCACTTCAAACTCTACACCGAGGGCTACCGCGTGCCGGCCGGCGAGGTCTATGCGGCTGTCGAGGCGCCGAAGGGCGAGTTCGGCGTCTATCTCGTCTCCGACGGCACCAACAAGCCCTATCGCTGCAAGCTGCGCGCGCCGGGTTTTGCGCATCTGCAGGCCATGGATTTCCTGTGCCGCGGCCACATGCTGGCCGACGTCACCGCCGTGCTTGGCTCCCTCGACATCGTGTTTGGTGAGGTCGATCGCTAAATGTCAGTCCGCCGTCTCGCAGATGCCAGCGTCCAGCCAGCCTCCTTCGCCTTCAACGAGGCGAACGCTGCGGCGGCGCAGCAGTGGATCGCCAAATATCCGAAGGGACGCGAGCAGTCGGCCATCATCCCGTTGCTCATGATCGCTCAGGAACAGGAAGGCTGGGTGACGAAAGCGGCGATCGAGACGATCTCGGATATGCTCGGCATGCCGCGCATCCGCGGCCTCGAGGTCGCCACCTTCTACACGCAATACCAGCTCAATCCGGTCGGCACCCGCGCCCATATCCAGGTCTGCGGCACCACGCCCTGCATGCTGCGCGGCTCGGAAGCGCTGATGGATGTGTGCCGGTCTAAGATCCATCACGACCAGTTCCATACCAACGACAGGGGCACGCTGTCGTGGGAGGAAGTCGAATGCCTCGGCGCCTGCGTCAACGCGCCGATGGTCATGATCTTCAAGGACACGTTCGAAGACCTGACGCCGGAGCGCCTTGCCGAGATCATCGATCTCTATGAAGCCGGCAAAGGCGCCGAGGTGAAGCCCGGTCCGCAGAACGGCCGCATCGGTTCGGAGCCGGCCACGGGCCTGACGACGCTGAAGAGCGAGAACGCAATCCTGAAATCCACCCGCGACAAGGAAGCCAAGGCCGCCGCGAAGGCAGCCAGACAAGCCGCTGCCGCAGCGCCGGCTACTGCATCCGCCGCCGTCGTCTCGCAGGCGCCTGCCGCGCCGCCCTCGGCCCCTGTCGGGCCATCGAAATCCGGCAAGCCGAAAACCGACGCGCCCGAAACCAGTCCGGCACTAAGGACACCGTCGCCGGTCAAGGTTTCGCCCGCGACCGAGAAGGCGGCCAGCGTCAGGGCGCCGCGCCACTCCGCAGCCAATGCCAACCAGGCTTCTCCGGAAGTCGAGGCGGTTTCGAAGCCGCGCAGCGGGCCGAAGGCCAAGGCCGAGCCGGCGTCCGCCTTCAAGTCGCCGGAAGCGAAGCAGCCTGCGACCAAGACGGCCAAGCCTTCGCTCGAGGACAAGAACCGCCCGGCCGGGATCGCGCGTCCGGCAACGGTCGACGATCTGAAGCTGATCTCCGGTGTCGGTCCGAAGATCGAAGGCGTCCTGCATTCGCTTGGCATTTATACTTTCGCCCAGGTCTCTGCGTGGAGGAAGGCCGAGCGCGAATGGGTCGACGGCTATCTCAATTTCCGCGGCCGTATCGAGCGCGACGACTGGGCGAAGCAGGCCAAGGCGCTCGCCAAGGGCGGCGTCGCCGAGTACATCCGCGTCTTCGGCAAGAAGCCGGTCTGAGGGACGAACAATGCTTCAGGACAAAGACCGCATCTTCACCAACATCTACGGCCTCTTCGACAAGTCGCTGGCCGGAGCGCAGGCGCGCGGCATGTGGGACGATACACCCGGCCTGATCGCCAAGGGACGCGACTGGATCATCAACGAAATGAAGGCAAGCGGCCTGCGCGGCCGTGGCGGCGCCGGCTTCCCGACCGGCCTGAAATGGTCGTTCATGCCCAAGCAGAGCGATGGCCGGCCGAGCTATCTCGTCATCAATGCCGACGAATCCGAGCCTGGCACCTGCAAGGACCGTGACATTCTGCGCAACGATCCGCATACGCTGGTCGAGGGCGCGCTGGTCGCCGGTTTCGCCATGGGCGCGGTCGCTGCTTACATCTATGTGCGCGGCGAGTTCATCCGCGAGCGCGAGGCGCTGCAGCGCGCCATCGACGAGGCTTATGCGGCCAAGCTCATCGGCAAGAACAACACCTCCGGCTACGACTTCGACGTCTATATACACCACGGCGCCGGCGCCTATATTTGCGGCGAGGAGACGGCGCTGCTCGAAAGCCTCGAGGGCAAGAAGGGCCAGCCGCGACTGAAGCCGCCATTCCCGGCCAATGTCGGCCTTTATGGCTGCCCGACCACGGTCAACAACGTCGAATCCATCGCCGTGGCGCCGACGATCCTGCGCCGGGGTGCTGCCTGGTTCTCGTCCTTCGGCCGGCCGAACAATGCCGGCACCAAGCTCTTCTGCGTGTCCGGGCACGTCAACAATCCGTGCACCTTCGAAGAGGCGATGTCGATCCCGTTCCGCGAACTGATCGAGACGCATTGCGGCGGCATTCGCGGCGGCTGGGACAATCTGCTCGCGGTCATCCCGGGCGGCGCTTCGGTGCCGCTGGTGCCGGCCGAGCAGATCATCGACGCGCCGATGGATTTCGATGCATTGCGCGACCTCAAATCCGGCCTCGGCACTGCGGCTGTCATCGTCATGGACAAGTCGACCGATATCGTGAAGGCGATCGCCAGGCTTTCCTACTTCTACAAGCATGAGAGCTGCGGCCAGTGCACGCCGTGCCGCGAAGGCACCGGCTGGATGTGGCGGGTGATGGAACGGCTGGTGCGCGGCGAAGCGCAGAAGCGCGAGATCGACATGCTGCTCGATGTCACCAAGCAGGTGGAAGGTCACACGATCTGCGCGCTGGGCGATGCCGCGGCCTGGCCGATCCAGGGCCTGATGCGGCATTTCCGTGGCGAGGTGGAGCGCCGCATCGACGAGTTTTCGCGCAACGCGCACCGGGTCGAGCCGGTGATGGCGGCGGCGGAATAGATTTGCAAGACGGGCATTGCCCGGGACGGAAAGCAGGGGCGGGGCGTACGAAGAAACGACCAGGAGATGTCTATGGCGCCGTATTCGATAGCCTACCCGCTGATGCCTTATTTGGACGAACTCGAGAAGATGAACCCGGACCTGACCAAGATGATGCCGAGGGAGATGGCCAGCGCCGTCAACCTGATGGCGCATCCTGTCGCGGGCGTGGCTGCACTATCGGCGGTAGGCATCGGTTTCGCCAACCATGCCCTGGGTGTCTGGATGGGCGCGTTCTCCGGCGCCGTCGAAGCCTCGCAGCGCATGCTCCAGCCGTTCCTCGACGATCTCGAGGCGCGGACCGAAGCCGCCAACAATTCGTCCAAGGCGCGCAAGGCGACCGAGACGCTGATCGCCGAGGCGCAGACCTTCGCCAGGGATGTGACCGACATCGCGGCGAACGCCAGCGCTGAGAAGGCGCTCGACGCGAGAGGCGACACGGTAGCCGGAACGGCCGCGACCGGTCTGATGCCGGAAGATTTCAGGCAGCCCAAGGCGATCGACAAGCCGGCAAAGCCGTCCGACCTGAAGGCGATATCGGGCATCGGGCCGAAGCTGGAGAAGGTGCTGAATGGTCTTGGCATCTGGTCCTACGACCAGATCGCTGCCTGGACCTTGGAAGAGATCGCCTGGGTCGAGGATTACCTGTCGCTCGCCGGCCGCGTCGGCCGCGACGACTGGACTGGCCAAGCGGCGGCGCTGGCCGCCAAATAGTGAGATGAAATGCCGGGCGCAGTCGCGCCCCGGAATGAAAGATTGCGGGAAATCCGCGAGGGTTTGAGGCGAATGGCAAAGCTCAAGGTCGACGGGAAAGAGATCACGGTACCCGACCATTACACGCTGCTGCAGGCGGCCGAGGACGCCGGCGCGGAAGTGCCGCGCTTCTGCTTCCATGAGCGGTTGTCCATCGCCGGCAATTGCCGCATGTGCCTGATCGAGGTGAAGGGTGGCCCGCCCAAGCCGCAGGCCTCCTGCGCCATGGGCGTGCGCGACCTGCGCCCCGGCCCGAATGGCGAAGCGCCGGAAATCTTCACCAACACGCCTATGGTCAAGAAGGCCCGCGAAGGCGTGATGGAGTTCCTGCTGATCAACCATCCGCTGGATTGCCCGATCTGCGACCAGGGCGGCGAGTGCGACTTGCAGGACCAGGCGATGGCCTTCGGCGTCGACTCCTCGCGCTACCATGAGAACAAGCGGGCGGTCGAAGACAAGTATATCGGTCCGCTGGTCAAGACGGTGATGAACCGCTGCATCCACTGCACGCGCTGCGTCCGCTTCACCACCGAGGTCGCCGGCATCTCCGAACTCGGCCTGATCGGCCGCGGCGAGGATGCCGAGATCACCACCTATCTCGAACAGGCGATGACCTCGGAGCTCCAGGGCAACGTCATCGACCTTTGCCCGGTCGGCGCGCTGACCTCCAAGCCGTTCGCCTTCCAGGCGCGGCCGTGGGAGCTGACCAAGACGGAGTCGATCGACGTCATGGACGCCGTCGGCTCGGCGATCCGCGTCGATAGCCGCGGCCGCGAGGTGATGCGCATCCTGCCGCGCGTCAACGAGGCCGTGAACGAGGAGTGGATCTCGGACAAGACGCGCTTCATCTGGGATGGCCTGCGCACCCAGCGCCTCGATCGTCCCTACGTTCGCAAGAACGGCAAGCTTGCTCCGGCAAGCTGGGCGGAAGCCTTCGCGGCGATCAAGAACGAGGTGTCGAAGACCGCGCCCGAGCGCATCGGCGCCATCGCCGGCGACCTCGCCGCGGTCGAGGAAATCTATGCGCTCAAGCTTTTGATGGCGGCGCTCGGCTCCAAGAACATCGACTGCCGCCAGGACGGCGCTGCGCTCGATCCATCGCTCGGCCGTGCCAGCTACATCTTCAATCCGACCATCGAAGGCATCGAGCAGGCCGACGCGGTGCTGATCGTCGGCGCCAATCCGCGCTTCGAGGCCTCGGTGCTCAACGCCCGCATCCGCAAGCGCTGGCGCGTCGGCAACCTGCCGATCGGCGTCATCGGCGAGATCGGCGACACGCGTTATGACTACGAGCTAATCGGCGCCGGCCCAGAGTCCTTGAAGGACTTGGCCGACGGCAACGGCAAGTTCTTCGAGGTGCTGAAGAATGCAGCGCATCCGCTGATCATCGTCGGCCAGGGCGCCCTGGCGCGCTCGGACGGCGCGGCAGTGCTCGGCCAGGCGGCAAGGCTGGCGATGGCCGTCAATGCCGTCACGGCCGAGTGGAACGGCTTCGCGGTGCTGCACAACGCGGCGGCCAGAGTCGGCGGGCTCGACGTCGGCTTCGTGCCGGGCGAGGGCGGCAAGAATGTCGCCGGCATGCTGGGCGCGACGGATCTCCTGTTCCTGCTTGGCGCCGACGAGATCGACATGGCCAAGACCGGCGGCGCCTTCGTCGTCTATATCGGCACGCATGGCGATGTGGGCGCACACCGCGCCAATGTCATCCTGCCGGCTGCTGCCTACACCGAAAAGTCCGGCACCTATGTGAACACGGAAGGCCGCGTGCAGCAGACCAACCGCGCCGGTTTCGCCCCGGGCGAAGCGCGCGAGGACTGGGCGATCCTGCGGGCGCTGTCGGATGTGCTCGGCAAGAAGCTGCCGTTCGATTCGCTGGCGCAGCTGCGCGCGAAGCTCTATGGCGAATACCCCCATCTTGCCCGCGTCGATCATGTCGCGGCGGGCAGCGCCGACGGCGTTGCCAGGGCGGCGAAGCTCGGCGGACGCTTGAACAAGGGCACCTTCACCTCGCCGGTGAAGGACTTCTATCTCACCAACCCGATCGCGCGGGCCTCGGCCGTGATGGCTGAGTGCTCGGCGCTGGCCAAGAGCGGCTTCAAGCAGGCGGCGGAATAAGCATGGACACCTTCTTTTCCTTCTACGTGCTGCCGGCGCTGCTGATCCTGTTGAAGTCGGTCGTGCTGATCGTCGTTCTTTTGATCTTTGTGGCTTACGTGCTTTATGCCGACCGCAAGATCTGGGCTGCGGTGCAGCTGCGCCGCGGCCCGAACGTGGTCGGTCCCTGGGGCACGCTGCAGGCCTTCGCCGACCTTTTGAAATTCGTCTTCAAGGAGCCGGTGATCCCGTCGGGCGCCAACAAGGGCGTCTTCCTGCTGGCGCCGCTGGTCTCAGCCGTGCTCGCGATCTCGGCCTGGGCGGTCATTCCGGTCAATCAAGGCTGGGCTATTGCTAACATCAATGTCGGCATCCTTTATGTTTTCGCCATCTCCTCGCTCGAGGTCTACGGCGTGATCATGGGCGGCTGGGCGTCGAACTCGAAATATCCGTTCCTGGGCGCGCTGCGCTCAGCCGCGCAGATGGTGTCCTACGAGGTGTCGATCGGCTTCGTCATCGTCACCGTGCTGCTTTGCGTCGGCTCGCTCAACCTCTCCGACATCGTGCTCTCGCAGCAGGATGGCCTCGGCACCAAGCTCGGCCTGCCCAACACCTTCCTCGACTGGCACTGGCTGTCGCTGTTCCCGATGTTCATCGTGTTCTTCATCTCGGCGCTGGCCGAGACGAACCGTCCGCCCTTCGATCTGGTGGAAGCGGAATCGGAACTCGTCGCCGGACACATGGTCGAATATTCGTCGACGCCGTTCCTGCTCTTCTTCTTGGGCGAGTACGTCGCCGTCGTCCTGATGTGCGCGCTGGCCACCATCCTGTTCCTCGGCGGCTGGCTGCCACCGTTCGATTTCGCGCCCTTCACCTGGGTGCCGGGCCTGATCTGGTTCGTGCTCAAGGTCTGCCTGGTGTTCTTCATGTTCTCGATGGTGAAGGCGTTTGTGCCGCGCTACCGCTATGATCAGCTGATGCGGCTAGGCTGGAAGGTCTTCCTGCCGATCTCGCTGTTCATGGTCGTCGCCACCGCGGCCTTCCTCAAGATCACGGGGTTTGCGTGATGTCCGCTCTTGCCCAAGCCGCAAAGGCCCTGTTGCTGAAGGATTTCGTCAGCGCCTTCTTCCTGTCGATGCGCCAGTTCGTTGCGCCGAAGGAGACGATCAACTATCCGCACGAGAAGGGACCGACCAGCCCGCGCTTCCGCGGCGAGCACGCGCTGCGCCGCTACCCCAATGGGGAGGAGCGCTGCATCGCCTGCAAGCTTTGCGAGGCGATCTGTCCGGCACAGGCGATCACCATCGAAGCCGGCCCGCGCCGCAACGACGGTACGCGGCGCACCGTGCGCTACGATATCGACATGGTGAAGTGCATCTATTGCGGCTTCTGCCAGGAAGCCTGCCCGGTCGACGCCATCGTCGAGGGGCCGAATTTCGAATTCGCGACCGAGACGCGCGAGGAGCTTTACTACAACAAGGAAAAGCTGCTCGCGAACGGCGATCGCTGGGAGCGTGAGCTGGCGCGCAACATCGCGTTGGACGCGCCCTATCGCTGACATTTGACGCATGGACGGGGCGAGGGCCTCGTCCAAAGGATGGTCCCCGAAAAGTTGCAGACTTTCGGACCAGATCATCCTCCGGAATGAAAAGAGTGTCGCATGTTTCTTTCGATCGGGTCTTTCAACCCGATCGGAACATGCGATAGGAACACGCAACTTTGCCAGCCGGAGGCGGCGGCGACATCGAGCAGGGGCGCTGAGCCAGTGTTCGGACAGGAACCCGAGGGAACCCCATGCTGAGTGGACTAGAGGCGGTCTTTTTCTACCTCTTCGCCTTTATCGCCGTGGCGTCGGCTTTCATGGTCATTTCGTCGCGCAACCCTGTGCATTCCGTGCTGTTCCTAATCCTCACCTTCTTCAATGCCGCTGGCCTGTTCATGCTGACCGGCGCCGAGTTCCTGGCGATGATCCTGCTCGTCGTCTATGTCGGCGCGGTGATGGTGCTGTTCCTGTTCGTCGTCATGATGCTCGACGTCGACTTCGCGGAGATGAAGCAGGGCGCGCTGCAATATGCGCCGATCGGCGCGCTGGTCGGGCTGATCCTGGCGGCGGAGCTGATCGTCGTGCTCGGCGGCTACAGCTTCGCGCCGCAGCTTGCCTCGACGGTGGCCAAGGCAACGCCGGACCTCGCCGCGCGCTCCAACACGGCGGCGCTCGGCGACATTCTCTACACGGACTATCTCTATTATTTCCAGATCGCCGGCCTCGTGCTTCTGGTCGCCATGATCGGTGCCATCGTGCTGACGCTGCGCCACAAGGAAGGCGTCAAGCGGCAGTCGATCGCCGCCCAGGTCGGCCGCACGCCGGCAACGGGCATGGAAATCCGCAAGGTCAAGTCGGGCGAGGGTATCTGAGATGGTCGTCGGCATCGCGCATTATCTGACCGTATCGGCGATCCTGTTCACGCTCGGCGTGTTCGGCATTTTTTTGAACCGCCGCAACATCATCGTCATCCTGATGTCGATCGAGCTGATCCTGCTCGCGGTCAACATCAACTTCGTCGCCTTCTCGGCGGCGCTGCATGACCTCGTAGGGCAGGTATTCGCCCTGTTCGTGCTGACGGTCGCCGCGGCGGAGGCCGCGATCGGACTTGCCATTCTTGTCGTCTTCTTCCGCAACCGCGGCTCGATAGCGGTCGAAGACGTGAACCAGATGAAGGGTTGACGGGAACAACCATGTACCAGGCCATCGTCTTCCTTCCGCTGCTCGGCTTCCTGATTGTCGGCCTGTTCGGCAATTCGCTCGGCGCCAAGGCATCCGAATACATCACTTCCGGCTTCCTGGTGATCGCGGCGGTGCTGTCGTGGATCGCCTTCTTCACCGTCGGCTTCGGCCATGGCGAAGTGTTCACCGTGCCGGTGCTGCGCTGGATCCAGGCGGGCGGGCTCGACGTCGCCTGGGCGCTCAGGATCGACACACTGACGGTGGTGATGCTGGTCGTCGTCAACACCGTGTCGGCGCTGGTCCATATCTATTCGATCGGCTACATGCACCACGATCCGAACCGGTCGCGCTTCTTCGCCTATCTGTCGCTGTTCACCTTCGCGATGCTGATGCTGGTGACGGCTGACAATCTGGTGCAGATGTTCTTCGGCTGGGAAGGCGTCGGCCTCGCCTCCTATCTGCTGATCGGCTTCTGGTACAAGAAGCCCTCCGCCAACGCCGCGGCGATCAAGGCCTTCGTCGTCAACCGCGTCGGCGACTTCGGCTTCGCGCTCGGCATCTTCGGCGTCTTCGTGCTGTTCGGCTCGGTTAATCTCGGCACAGTCTTTGCCAACGCAGCCTCCTTCCTTCCGGCCGAAGGCGCGCCGGAGGGCGCCGCGGTGCTCACCTTCCTCGGCCATGCGCTCGACAAGCACACGGCGCTAACGGTGGTGTGCCTGCTGCTGTTCATGGGCGCCATGGGCAAGTCGGCGCAGGTGCCGCTGCACACCTGGCTGCCCGATGCCATGGAAGGCCCGACGCCCGTCTCGGCGCTGATCCATGCCGCGACCATGGTGACGGCCGGCGTGTTCATGCTGGCGAGGCTCTCGCCGCTGTTCGAGCTGTCGCATTCGGCGCTGACCGTCGTCACCTTCATCGGCGCCTTCACCGCCTTCTTCGCGGCCACCGTCGGCCTTGTCCAGAACGATATCAAGCGCGTCATCGCCTATTCGACCTGCTCGCAGCTCGGCTATATGTTCGTGGCGCTCGGCGTCGGCGCCTATGGCGCGGCGATCTTCCATCTATTCACGCATGCCTTCTTCAAGGCGCTGCTCTTCCTCGGCTCGGGCTCGGTCATCCACGCCGTCTCCGACGAGCAGGACATGCGCCTGATGGGCGGGTTGAGGACGCTCATCCCCAAGACCTACTGGATGATGGTGATCGGCACCCTGGCGCTGACCGGCGTCGGGATCCCGGCGACGGTGATCGGCACCGCCGGCTTCTTCTCCAAGGACGCCATCATCGAAGCGTCCTTTGCCAGCCACAACGCGGTCGCGGGCTTTGCCTTCGTGCTGCTCGTGATCGCCGCCGCCTTCACAAGCTTCTATTCCTGGCGGCTGATCTTCATGACCTTCCACGGCGAGCCGCGCGCCAGCCACGAGGTCATGCACCACGTGCATGAATCGCCGCCGGTGATGCTGGTGCCGCTCTACGTGCTGGCTGCCGGCGCGCTGTTTGCCGGCATCATCTTCCACGGCGCCTTCATCGGCGAGGGCTATGCCGAGTTCTGGAAGGCCTCGCTGTTCACGCTGCCGGACAACCACATCCTGCACGAGATCCACGAATTGCCGTTGTGGGTGGAACTGGCTCCGTTCATCGCCATGGTCATCGGCTTTGCGGTCGCGTGGAAGTTCTACATCCGCTCGCCGGAACTGCCCCGGAGCGTCGCCGCCAACCATCGCCTGCTCTACGGCTTCCTGCTCAACAAATGGTATTTCGACGAGCTCTACGACTTCCTTTTCGTGCGGCCGGCGAAGCGCCTCGGCCGGTTCCTATGGAAGACGGGTGACGGCGCCATCATCGATGGGCTCGGCCCCGACGGCATCTCGGCACGCGTCGTCGACGTCACCAACCGCGTCGTCAAATTGCAGACCGGCTACCTCTACCACTATGCCTTCGCCATGCTGATCGGCGTGGCCGCTCTCGTCACCTGGATGATGCTCTGATGACCGACTGGCCAATCCTCTCGCTGGTCACCTTCCTGCCGCTGGTTGGTGTTCTGCTCATTCTGCCGATCAGCGACGACAGCGAAAACGCGCGCCGCAACATCCGCTCGATCGCCTTCATCACGACGGCGTTCACCTTCGTGGTGTCGCTGTTCATCTGGAAGGGCTTCGATAATTCGCAGGCCGGCTTCCAGTTCGTCGAGAAGCACGCCTGGCTGGATTCGGGCATCTCCTACCATATGGGCGTCGACGGCATCTCGATGCTGTTCGTCATCCTGACCACCTTCCTGATGCCGCTCTGCATCCTGGCCTCGTGGGATGCGATCGAGAAGCGCGTCAAGGCCTACATGATCGCCTTCCTGATCCTCGAGACGCTGATGATCGGCGTGTTCTGCGCGCTCGACATTGTTCTCTTCTACGTCTTCTTCGAGGGCGGCCTGATCCCGATGTTCATCATCATCGGTGTCTGGGGCGGCAAGCGGCGCGTCTATGCCTCGTTCAAGTTCTTCCTTTATACGCTTGCCGGCTCGGTGCTGATGCTGCTCGCCATCATGGCGATGTTCTTCCAGTCCGGCACGACCGACATCACCACGCTGCTGACGCATAACTTCCCGGCCAACATGCAGACCTGGCTGTGGCTCGCCTTCTTCGCCTCCTTCGCGGTGAAGATGCCGATGTGGCCGGTGCACACCTGGCTGCCCGACGCGCATGTCGAGGCGCCGACGGCGGGTTCGGTCATCCTGGCCGGCATCCTGTTGAAGATGGGCGGATACGGCTTCCTGCGCTTCTCGCTGCCGATGTTCCCGCTGGCGTCGGAGATGTTCGCGCCGCTGATCTTCACGCTCTCGGTCGTCGCCATCATCTACACCTCGCTGGTGGCGCTGATGCAGGAGGACATGAAGAAGCTCATCGCCTATTCGTCGGTCGCCCATATGGGCTTCGTCACCATGGGCATCTTCGCGATGAATCAGGAGGGCGTGCAGGGCGCGATGTTCCAGATGCTCAGCCATGGGCTCGTCTCCGGCGCGCTATTCCTGTGCGTCGGCGTCATCTATGACCGCATGCATACGCGCGAAATCGACGCCTATGGCGGGCTGGTCAACAACATGCCGAAATACGCGACCGCGTTCATGATCTTCACCATGGCCAATGTCGGCCTGCCGGGCACCAGCGGCTTCGTCGGCGAGTTCCTGACCATGCTCGGCGTATTTCGGGTCAACACCTGGGTGGCGTTCTTCGCCGCTACCGGCGTGATCCTGTCGGCAGCCTATGCGCTCTGGCTCTACCGCCGCGTGATCTTCGGCGCACTGACCAAGGAGAGCCTGAAGAACCTGCTCGATCTGTCGACGCGCGAGAAGGCGATCATCTACCCGCTGGTGGTGCTGGTGATCTTCTTCGGCGTCTATCCGGCGCCTGTCTTCGATGCCACCACGCAGTCGGTCAAGGCGCTCGTCACCAACGTCACCGCTTCCATCAATTCCGCGCAAACCGCGGCGGCGAACTGACCGGGGAAACACCATGACGCCGGACCTTCTCTCCAGCCTTTCGCTGTCGACGCCGGAACTGATCCTCGCCGTCGGCGCGCTGGCGCTTCTGATGGTGGGCGCCTATTCGCGCTCCAACAACACCATGACGGTGACCGGGCTCGCGGTCGCGGTGCTGGTGATCGCCGGCCTCTGGCTCGCTTTCTCCGGCGGCGAAGGGTCTGCCTATGGCAGCGCTTTCGTCCAGGACTCGTTCGGCCGCTTCATGAAGATGCTGGCGCTGATCGGCTCGGCCGTCACGCTCGTCATGTCGATGCGGTTTGCCAGGCAGGAGCATTTCGACAAGTTCGAATATCCGGTTCTGATCGTGCTGTGCACGCTCGGCATGATGCTGATGATCTCGGCCAACGGCATGATCGGCCTTTATCTCGGGCTCGAGCTGCAGTCGCTGGCGATCTACGTGCTGGCGACGATCAACCGTGACAATGTCCGCTCGACCGAGGCCGGCCTCAAATATTTCGTTCTCGGCGCGCTGTCGTCGGGCATGCTGCTCTACGGCATCTCGCTGGTCTACGGTTATACCGGCAACACCGGCTTCCACGAGATCGCGACGGCGCTGGGCAGCGGCGAACGTCAGCTCGGCCTTGTCTTCGGCCTGGTCTTCGTGCTCGCCGGCCTCGCTTTCAAGATCTCGGCGGTGCCGTTCCACATGTGGACGCCGGACGTCTATGAGGGCGCGCCGACGCCGATCACCGCCTTCCTGGCCGCCGCGCCGAAGATGGCGGCGATGGCGCTGATCGTGCGCGTCACCATGGGGCCTTCAAGCCGATCGCCGCCGACTGGCAGCAGATCGTCGTGTTCATCTCGATCGCCTCGATGGCGCTTGGCGCCTTCGCCGCGATCGGCCAGACCAACATCAAACGGCTGATGGCCTATTCCTCGATCGGCCATATGGGATACGCGCTGGTCGGCCTTGCCGCGAACAGCCAGGCCGGCGTGCGCGGCGTGGCGATCTACATGCTGATCTATCTGGTGATGACGCTCGGCACCTTCGCCTTCATCCTCGCCATGCGGCGCAAGGAGGGCAATGTCGAGCAGATCGGCGATCTGGCGGGCCTCGCCTCGACCAATCCCATCATGGCCACCATCCTCACCATCCTGATGTTCTCGCTGGCCGGCATTCCGCCGCTCGCCGGCTTCTGGGGGAAATGGTACGTGTTCCTCGCCGCCATCAACGCGCATCTCTATGCCCTGGCGATCATCGGCGTGCTGGCTTCGGTGGTGGGCGCCTACTATTACCTGCGCATCATCAAGATCATGTGGTTCGACGAGCCTGTCGGCGGCTTCGTGCCGATGGCCAGCGAATTGCGCCTCGTGCTCGGCGTCAGCGGCGCCTTCGTGCTGTTCTATGTGCTGATCGGCGGGCCGATCGGCAGCTATGCCGAAGCCGCCGCCAAGACCTTCTTCTGACGGGATGGCATTTCGGCTGGCTCCAACCGCGGCGTCGGAGGGGTTCCGGCTCGAGGCCCATGACAGCGTCGGCTCGACCAACGCGCTGGCGCTTGAGCATGCACGCGCGGGCGATCCGGGAAAACTCTGGATCGTCTCGAAGAAGCAGGAAAGCGGACGGGGTCGGCGCGGCCGCGCCTGGGCGACGCCTGAAGGCAATCTGGCGGCGACGCTGCTTCTGGTTCCGAATGGCGAGCTGCGGCTCGCCGCGACGCTTGGCTTCGTCGCCGGGCTTGCGTTGGCCGACGCGCTCGACGCCGTCGTCCCGCAAGGGCGGATCGCCGTTGGCCTGGACGGAGCCAGCAAAGGACGCAACCGCTTCGAGCTGAAATGGCCGAACGACGTGCTCGCCACCGGCGCCAAGCTTGCCGGCATCCTGCTGGAATCGACCCTGCTCGAAGGCGGCCGTTTCGCGGTTGCCGTCGGCATCGGCGTCAACGTCGTGGCATACCCCGAGGATCTGCCTTATCCGGCGACGTCGCTGCAGGCGCTGGGTGCCAATTGCGATGCCGAGATGCTGTTCCTGGCGCTCTCGGATGCCTGGAGCGAGAATTTCAGATTGTGGGACGACGGGCGGGGACTTAGCGCGATCAGGAAACGCTGGTTGGCGCGCGCCGCGGGGCTCGGCGGCGAGGTTGCTGTCAGAATTGACGGCAATGTGGTGCGCGGCGTCTTCGAAACCATTGACGAGGACTGCCGTTTCGTGATCCGCGACGATGACGGAACTGTTTTGACGATCGCGGCCGGCGACGTGCATTTCGGCGCGGTCGCGTCGGCCCGTCTTTGACGACTTGATTTGATTGGCTTGGCCTGACTGGCCAGGAAGGAAAGGATTTATGGCGAATACTGAGAACGCCGAACTCGTCTTCGCGCCGCTCGGCGGTGTCGGCGAGATCGGCATGAACTTCGCCCTCTATGGCTACGGGCCCGCGGACGCGCGCGAATGGATCGTAGTCGATGTCGGAGTCACATTTCCGGACAGCGCGCATCCGGGCGTCGATCTGATCCTGCCCGACACACGCTTCATCGAGGAGAACCTCGACGGCTTGCGCGGCGTGGTCGTAACCCATGCGCATGAGGACCATTACGGCGCGCTGCTCGATATCTGGCCGAAGCTCAAAGTGCCGGTCTGGATGACGCCGTTCACCGCCGGCCTGCTGGAGGCCAAACGGCAGGGCGAGCAGAACGCGCCAAAAATCCCGGCAATGATCTACAGGGCCGGCGAGACGTTCACTATCGGGCCGTTCGAGATCGAAGCCATCCCGGTTGCGCATTCCATTCCCGAGCCGATGTCGCTGGCGATCGCTACGCCCGCCGGCACGGTAATCCACACCGGCGACTGGAAGATCGATCCGGCGCCGACGATCGGCCCCAAGACGGATGAGGCGCGCTTCCGCGCTTACGGCGACAAGGGCGTGCTGGCGCTGATCTGCGATTCCACCAATGCGCTGCGGGAAGGGGAGTCGCCGTCGGAAGTGGCGGTCGGCGAGGGCCTGAAAGGCGTCATCGAAAACGCCAAGGGCCGCGTCGCGGTCACCACCTTTTCCTCCAATGTCGGGCGCATCGTTTCGATCGCCAAGGCTGCGCGGGACGCCGGCCGGCAGTGCCTTGTGCTCGGCCGCTCGCTGAAGCGCGTGATCGATGTCGCGACCGAACTCGGCTACATGGACGGCCTGCCGGAATTCATTGCCGAGGAGGATTACGGCTATATCCCGCGCGAGAATCTGGTGGTCATCTGCACCGGCAGCCAGGGCGAGCCGCTGGCCGCACTTGCGAAGCTGTCGCGCGACGAGATGAAGTCGGTGGCGCTGACGGCCGGCGACACGGTGGTGTTTTCCTCGCGCACCATTCCCGGCAACGAGAAGGCGATCCTGGAGATCAAGAACCGGCTGATCGACCTCGGCATGAAGATCATCGAGGACGGCGACGCGCTGGTGCATGTCTCCGGCCATCCGCGCCGCAGCGAATTGCGCAAGATGTATGAATGGGTGCGGCCGCAGATCGGCGTGCCGGTGCACGGCGAGGCGGCGCATCTGGTGGCGCAGGGCTCGCTTATGTCGATGTCGGGCATCGGCCAGGTGGCACAGGTGCGCGACGGCGATATGCTGAGGCTCTGGCCCGGTCCGGCCACGATCATCGACCAGGTGCCGTTCGGCCGCCTCTACAAGGATGGATACTTGATCGGAACCGACCAGGCGATGGGCATACGCGACCGGCGCAAGCTGTCCTATGCCGGGCATGTCGCGGTCAACGTCGTGCTCGACGAGAAATACGAGCTAGCCGGCGATCCCGATCTGGTGGCGATCGGCGTCGCCGAGGCCGATGCCAGCGGCGAGACGCTAGAGGACCTGATGCTCGATGCGGCAATCGGCGCGGTGGACTCGATCCCCCGCCAGCGCAGAAAAGACCTCGACCTTGTGCAGGAGGCCGTGCGCCGCGCCGTCCGCGGCGCCGCCAACGAAGCCTGGGGCAAGAAGCCGCTGGTGACGGTGTTTGTCACTAGATAAGGGAGTAGGGGAGTCGGGAATAAGGGAGTAGGGAATAGCAAATAGCTCGGAGTTTTTCCTACCCCCCTACTCCCCTAACTTTCGGAGCGCTTATGCTCGGACGCCTAAATCATGTCGCGCTTGCCGTGCCGAACCTGGCTGCGGCGACAGCTGCGTACCGCGATACGCTGGGCGCTCGGCTGAGCGAGCCGCAGCCGCTGCCGGAACATGGCGTCACGGTTGTGTTCGTCGATGTCGGCAACACCAAGATCGAGCTGCTGGAGCCGCTGGGCGACGCTTCACCGATCGCGGCTTTCCTCGCGAAGAACCCGTCGGGCGGCATGCATCATGTCTGCTACGAGGTCGACGATATCCTCGTCGCGCGCGACCATCTCAAGGCGAGCGGCGCGCGTGTTCTCGGCGACGGCAATCCGAAGATCGGCGCGCATGGCAAGCCGGTGCTGTTCCTGCATCCCAAGGACTTCTTCGGCACGCTGGTCGAATTGGAGCAGGCATGAACTGGGTTTCCTTTGTCGCACTGTTCTTCGTCACCTGGTGGCTGGTGCTGTTCGCGGTGCTGCCGTTCAGCCTGCGCACCCAGGATGAGGACAAGGACGTGACGCTCGGCACGGTGTCGAGCGCGCCGAAGGGACCGCACATGCTGCGCGCGGCGATCCGCACGACGGTCGTCACCGCGATCGTGATCGGCATTTTCTACGGCCTGACAAGGGGGCTCGGCTTCGGCTTCGACGACATCCCGCACATCGTGCCGGACTTTACTCATACTGCCGGCCGCTAGCGCCCTGCACAGTTCCGCAAGTATTGATCAACCCGCGCCCGTGCTGGTTGAAATCGGAAGCCGACTTTCGATTTTGAGGGCTAACGCAGCATAATGCTGTTTGGCAGGTCGTGGTCCTAAGCAGATGATTGCACAAAAAAAATGCAAGGCACAAGGCCTTGCAATTTAAACGCGTCCGATCTGTTTCCGGTGTCCGGCGGCAGCGAGTAACCGCGCCTAGATCGCATCCTCCCAAGACTTTGACCGCGTAGGAGAGCAGATTTTTCTCCGCCCTCTCGGTTATCGGCGCACACTAGACCAAGGCAGGTGAAAATGTCACGAAGAATTTTGCCCCCAAATAGGCAATATCGTGCTGCACTGCACAATAGTGGGGCAGCGCTTGCTTGTGAATCGATCAAAAGGCCAGATGCGGCACTTTGGTGGCCAAAACGGGCCTTTTGATCATGCGCAGAACGCCGCAACACTTTGGAGCGCTCGGGTTTCCATTCGGTCATGAAATGGCTATGAAGCCCGGGCAAGCAGCCTCGGTTGCGCCGATTCCCCGCGCCGCCATTTTTTCATTCACGGACCAGTCCATGCGTTTGTCGCGCTACTTCCTGCCCATTCTCAAAGAAAACCCCCGTGAGGCCGAAATCGTCTCGCATCGGCTGATGCTGCGCGCCGGCATGATCCGCCAGCAGGGGCAGGGCAGCTTCTCCTGGCTGCCGCTCGGCAAGCGCGTGCTGGACAAGGTCTGCCAGATCATCCGCGAGGAGCAGAATCGAGCCGGCGCGCTGGAAATCCTGATGCCGACCATCCAGTCGGCGGATCTGTGGCGCGAGAGCGGCCGTTACAATGACTACGGCAAGGAGATGCTGCGCATCAAGGACCGGCAGGACCGCGACATGCTCTATGGTCCGACCAATGAGGAAATGGTCACCGAGATCTTCCGCGCCTACGTCAAGTCCTACAAGGACCTGCCGCTCAACCTCTATCACATCCAGTGGAAGTTCCGCGACGAGGTGCGCCCCCGCTTCGGCGTGATGCGCTCGCGCGAGTTCCTGATGAAGGACGCTTACTCCTTCGATCTCGATTTTGAAGGCGCCAGAGCCGCCTATAACCGCATGTTCGTCTCATACTTGAGGACGTTCACGCGCATGGGCCTGCAGGCCATTCCGATGCGCGCCGATACCGGCCCGATCGGCGGCGACCTCAGCCACGAATTCATCATCCTGGCCGAGACCGGCGAGAGCCAGGTGTTCTGCGACCGCGCCTATCTGTCGCTCGACGTGCCCGGCGCGGATACGAACTTCTCCAACGATGCCGAGATCGGCGGCATCGTGACGAAATGGACGACTCCTTACGCCGCCACCGACGAGATGCATGACGAAGCGGCATGGGAGAAGGTGCCCGAAGGCGAGAGGCTCTCGGCGCGCGGCATCGAGGTCGGCCATATCTTCCATTTCGGCGAGAAGTATTCCAAGCCGATGAACGCGAAGGTCACCGGTCCCGATGGCAAGGACCATTATGCTTCGGGCGGCTCGTACGGCATCGGCCCGTCGCGGCTGGTCGCGGCAATCATCGAGGCGAGCCATGATGATAACGGCATTATTTGGCCGGAAGCGGTCGCGCCGTTCAATATCGGTCTGATCAACATGAAGGTCGGCGATGCCGAATGCGACCGCGTCTGCGACGAGCTCTACGCAGCGCTGACCTCGGCCGGCAAGGACGTGCTTTATGACGACACCGACCAGCGGCCGGGCGGCAAGTTCGCAACCGCCGACCTGATCGGTCTGCCCTGGCAGGTGATCGTCGGACCGCGCGGGGTGGCTAGCGGCGAGGTCGAGATCAAGCACCGCCGGAGCGGCGAGCGCGAGACGCTGCCGATTGCGGAGGCCCAGAAACGCCTGGGTATCGCCTGATGGGCGAGGCGGCTGCAGCTCGATCGCCGGCAGGCGCCTTTTCAGGCTTCGAGCGCATGGTGGCGTGGCGCTACCTGCGTTCGCGGCGCAAGGAGACGGTGATCTCGGTCATCGCCTCGATCTCGTTCCTCGGCATCATGCTGGGCGTCGCCACGCTGATCGTCGTCATGGCGGTGATGAACGGTTTTCGCGCCGAGCTGCTCACCCGCATCCTCGGCGTCAACGGCCATCTGATCGTGCAGCCGCTCGATTCGCCGCTGGAGGACTATGCGCAGGTGGCGAGCCGCATCAACGGCGTTGCCGGCGTCAAATACGCCATCCCACTGATCGACGGGCAGGTGCTGGCGCAAGGCAATGTCGGCGGCGGCACCGGCGCGCTGGTGCGCGGCATTCGCGCCGAGGATCTCAACAAGATCTCGATTGTGTCCAGCAACATCAAGCAGGGCACGCTCGACGGTTTCGACACCGGCGATGGCGTGGCGATCGGCAAGCGCATGGCCGAGAATCTCGGGCTGGTGCTCGGCGACACCATCACGCTGATCTCACCCGAAGGCGACGTTACCCCGCTTGGCACCACGCCCCGCATGAAGGGCTACAAGGTGGCGGCAATTTTCGAGGTCGGCATGTCGGAATATGACAGCTCGATCGTCTACATGCCGTTCTCCGAAGCGCAGCTCTATTTCAACATGGACGGACGGGCGCAGACCATCGAGATCTATGTCGACAATCCCGACAATGTCGATGCGCTGAAGCCGTTGGTCGAGCAGGCTGCGCAGCGGCCGGTCGACCTCGTCGACTGGCGCCAGCGCAACGAGACCTTCTTCTCGGCGCTGCAGGTCGAGCGCAACGTCATGTTCATGATTCTCACGCTGATCGTGCTGGTGGCGGCGCTCAACATCATCTCCGGCCTCATCATGCTGGTGAAGGACAAGGGCCACGACATCGCGATCCTGCGCACCATGGGCGCGTCGCGCGGCGCGATCCTGCGCATT
The DNA here is from genome assembly GCF_003952605.1 of Mesorhizobium sp. M1A.F.Ca.IN.022.06.1.1. Taxonomy (NCBI): domain Bacteria; kingdom Pseudomonadati; phylum Pseudomonadota; class Alphaproteobacteria; order Hyphomicrobiales; family Phyllobacteriaceae; genus Mesorhizobium; species Mesorhizobium sp. M1A.F.Ca.IN.022.06.1.1. The sequence continues at coordinate 5,524,790 of NZ_CP034455.1, forward strand.
TTCCTGATGACGGGGGCTGCGATCGGGGTCACCGGCACTATCGCCGGCGTGCTGCTCGGCGTCGTCATCTGCCTCAACATCGAATCGATCCGCCAGTTCTTCTCCTGGATGACCGGCAGGATCCTGTTCAATCCCGAGCTCTATTTCCTCAGCCAGTTGCCTGCGAAGATGGACCCGCGCGAGACCACCTATGTCGTCATCATGGCGCTCACCCTGTCTTTCCTGGCCACGGTGTTTCCGGCTTGGCGGGCAGCCCGGCTCGATCCGGTCGAAGCCTTGAGGTACGAGTGATGGCCGAAGCCATTATCGAGCTGAAGGGCGTCGAGCGGCACTATGTCCAGGGGCCGCGCAAGCTGACCATTCTGAACGGCGCCGACTTCTCGCTCAGGCGTGGCGAGATGGTGGCGCTGGTGGCGCCGTCGGGCACCGGCAAGTCGACGCTGCTGCATACGGCGGGGCTGCTCGAGCGGCCGGACGCCGGCGACGTGATCCTCAGCGGCCGCGCCTGTGGCCGGCTGTCGGATGACGAGCGCACCGCTATCCGCCGCAACGATGTCGGCTTCGTCTACCAGTTCCATCATCTGCTGCCGGAGTTCACCGCGCTCGAAAACATCATGATGCCGCAGCTGATCAAGGGGCTCGGCCGCAAGGAGGCATCCGAGCGGGCGGCGCAGCTTCTCGACTACATGCAGATCGGCAAGCGGGCGCAGCACCGGCCGGCCGAGCTATCCGGCGGCGAGCAGCAGCGCGTGGCGATCGCGCGCGCGGTCGCCAATGCGCCGCTGGTGCTGCTGGCCGACGAACCTACCGGCAATCTCGACCCGGCCACCGCCTCTTACGTGTTCGATGCGCTGGAGGCGCTGGTCAGGCAGTCGGGGCTGGCGGCGCTGATCGCCACCCACAATCACGAGCTGGCCTCGCGCATGGACCGGCGGGTGACGCTGGCAGAAGGCAAGGTGGTGCCGCTTTAAGGGAAGCCGATATTAGGCTGGGGCCGGCCTGTCGACCGCAGCTTCCTGCGCTTGCGTACTCACTACTAATAAGTACCCGCCGTTACGGTTCTCGGAACCTACCATCTTCGGCTCGCCTGATCTCGACTTGCCCTCCGCGCGCTCGAAACGAGCCTATCGTCTCGTCAACCTTTCCTTAACCGTGCGCGAACGGTCCGACTGAATTCGCCAGTATGCCTCTCGGGCGATCGTTGACATTCGAACAAAATTAGAACAAATTGCGAACATATTAACAACAGGAGAGAGTTATGGCCGATCTGGTTCAGGATGTCGTCTCGCTGGTCTGCATGAGCACCTTTCTCATTTCCATGGCGATCTGGATTGGCGCCATGTGAGCAGGCGGCTGGCGGCCGCCCCCTTGGGCGGACGAAGGGTGCGCTCTCTGTTTGGGACGGGCACGAGCTCGCCCATTGTTAAGCTTTTCTTGGCCGCACCCCCGCTAGCTTGGCTCGCAAAGACAGGGAGCAAGGGCAGTGTCGGTCATCGCCACGGTCACACTCGTGGCCGGAAATCTCGGACTGATCTTTCTCTTGATGACGGTGCCGCTCGGGCTGCGCACGGTTACGGTCAGCCGCGTGATCGAGGCTGACCGGAATCGCCTGTGGCAGGCGCTGTGGCCGTTCGGCAGCGACGCCGGCTGGTCGGGTGAAATCCTTTCCGTCGAACCGCTGGACGGCGAGGGGACGGCGCTGATCAAACTGTGCTGGGAAGGGCGCGACGGGCGGCCGATCGAACGCAAGGCGCGGTTCGACGATGTGGTGGAAGGCAGCCGTTTCTCGATGCGCGTCGTTGTGGACACGGCTCTCGATCCCTCGTTCTGGGCCGACTATCGCGAAACCACCGCGCTCGCGCCCGAAGGCGATGCGACGCGCGTTACGCTCACGCAAACCGACCGCTATCGCGGCGTCGCCTTCCTGATCTTCCGCTACTTCGCCATGCGCCGCGAGCTCGCCAAGTTGCAGGTCTGGGCGAGAACCGGAACGTATCGCAGGGGCGGCTGGTTCGAGCATCCGGTGAGCCAGATAGGCTTTGCCGTGCTTTCGGCCTTCATCCTGTGGCCGTTCTTCGGCCTCAACCTCGGGGGACTGGCGCTGGCTGTCATCCTAACTTCGGTGGTGGCGCTGCACGAGCTTGGCCACATGGCGGCATTCCGCCTGACGGGGCATCGCCGGGTGCGCATGATCTTCATTCCGTTGCTCGGCGGTATCGCCATGGGCGGCAGGCCGTATGACAGCCGCTTCGAGGTCGCGTTCGTGGCGCTGATGGGGGCGGGCTTCTCCGCTTTCCTTGTGCCTCTGCTGATCGCCGCCAGCGGCCTTGCCGGCAGCGAAGGACACCGCCCGGCAGCAGTGCTGCTGGCGACGCTTGCCGGCTGCGCGTCGCTGTTCAACATCGCCAATCTGGTGCCGGTGTGGAAGTTCGACGGCGGCCAGGTGCTGCGCCAAATCTGTCCGGGCCCGATCGCGCTGGCGCTTGCCTCCTTCCTGCTGCTGTTCGCCTTGCTGGCGCTCGGCTGGCGCGCCGGCTTCTCGCCCAGCTTCCTGCTCGTCGCCGGCGCGGTGTTCTCGGTCCTCAGCCTGCTCACGGTCGGCAGCGGCGTGAAACCGCGTCACGAGCTGAAGCCGATCCACGCCTTCGATCGCCTGGCCATGGCCGGCGCGCTGCTGGCGGTCTTTTCCATTCACGGCTATGGCGTGCTCTGGGCCTCCGCGCAACTGATGTAGCCGCGCCGGATTACCCTGCCTTTCGGGCCGGCTCGGCGACCGGGGCCGCGGCAGGCCCGAACACGTCCTCGAAGGCGGATTTCAGCGCGAGATCGAGATCGGCCATGGTGACCGGAAGGCCGAGATCGACGAGGCTGGTCACGCCATGGTCCGAAACGCCGCAGGGCACGATGCCGCCGAAGTGGGAAAGCTCCGGCTCGACATTGATGGCAATGCCGTGAAAGCTCACCCAGCGCCTGAGCCTGATACCGATTGCGGCGATCTTGTCCTCGGCGGGCGTGCCGTCAGGCAGGGCAGGGCGATCCGGCCGCACCACCCAGACGCCGACGCGATCCTCGCGGCGCTCGCCGCGCACGTTGAAGGCGGCAAGCGTGCCGATGATCCACTCTTCGAGCGCGGCAACGAAGGCGCGAACATCCTCGCGCCGGCGCTTCAAGTCGAGCATGACATAGGCGACGCGCTGGCCGGGGCCGTGATAGGTGTATTCGCCGCCGCGTCCCGCGGCAAAGACCGGAAAGCGGTCAGGGTCGATGAGGTCCTCGATACGGGCGCTGGTGCCGGCGGTGTAGAGCGGCGGATGCTCGACCAGCCAGACCATCTCGCCGGCAGCGCCATTGCGGATGGCCTCGGCGCGCGATTCCATGAAGGCGAGCGCGTCGGGATAAGACGTCAGGCCGGGCTCGATGACCCACTCGACCGGCGCCGAACCGGGAAGGGGCAGGAACGACGTGGCGATCTGGCTGCGTTCTGTCATGGAACTTTCTCGATGCTCCCCTCATATGGCGGCAATTGGCTGAAACGTCCAGTTTCGCCCTGCCCGTGTCGAGGCTGTGGAGCATTGCGCCAGGAGCTTTGTCTGAGCATGTCGTTCTCCCAAAAACCGCCACGCACTTTTGGGCGACATGCATTAGCGAATATTCCGCACGGCACCCTTGTTTCGCCGGAAACGATTTGCTACAGGCCCCGGGCCGGACGGTTCCGGCTCCTACCACGTGCGGTCGTGGCGGAATTGGTAGACGCGCAGCGTTGAGGTCGCTGTGGGGCAACCCGTGGAAGTTCGAGTCTTCTCGACCGCACCATTCTCCCCCAAAAAGGCATTGCTTGGATGAGCCCGTGAGGTGGCGCGTCCGACGTCCTGCGGGCCAAAACAAAAGCGGCGCCAGATCCTGAGGACCGCACCGCCGCTTTGGGTTTCAAGCCCTTCAGTTCTGACAAAAAACCGGGCCTATCCCGTCCAGCCAAGGCCCGCCGAGATGCAATTGATCGAGACGAGCAGGGCGTCGGTCGTCCGCCTTCGATCCGCCGTGCCGGGACTGGTCCGAACCTCGCGCAGCAGATCGACCTGCAGGCGGTGGATGTCGTCCATCTGTCGCCGCAGATTGTCGAAACGCCGCTTGAACATCGGAAAGCGCGCGGAAAGATCGCCGCCGGTGAGGTCACCGATCAGGCGTCGCGTCAGCTCGTATTCGGCTCCGATGCGGCCGTAGATTCGCCAAGCTGCATCGGCGTCGGCTACCAGGCCGGCGTAGAGCTGCGCGATCTCCATGTCGGACTGGTAGAGCGTCTTCTCGGCCTCGTCGACGATCAGACGGAAGAAGCGCGAGCGCTCGAACATGCGGGCCAGAAGCTCGCGCCCGGCCTCGCCGCGCACCGTGACGAAGGCGTTCAGCGCGCTGCCGATGCCATACCAGCCGGTCAACAGATGACGGTTCTGGCTCCAGGCGAACACCCATGGAATGGCGCGCAGGTCGGCAATGCCGCTGGCGCCGAAACGGCGATCCGGCCGTGAGCCCATCTTCAGCAGCGCCAGTTCCGCAACGGGGCTCGCCTGGTTGAAATAATCGAGGAAGCCAGGCTCGGCCATCAACCGGGCATAGGATGCCTGCGACATGCCCGCCAGAGCCTCGAGCGCTTCGTCGAACTCCGGCGTTTCCTTCGGCCCGACATCAGCGGGCGATCCGACACTGTGGGCCAGAACGCCGGCGGCGAGAACCTCGAGCTGGTTGAGGCCGGTGCCGCGATTGGCGAATTTCGAAGATACGACCTCGCCCTGCTCGGTTACCCGCATCCTGCCGGCGACAGTGCCCGCCGGCTGCGCCGCGATCGCCCGGCCGGTCGGCGCGCCGCCACGGCTGACGGAGCCGCCGCGACCGTGAAAGAAACTGATCCTGACCTTGTGCTTGCGCCCGATCGCGGCAAGGCGCTTTTGCGCTTTCGCCAGTTCCCAATTGGAGGCGAGGAAGCCGCCGTCCTTGTTGGAATCCGAATAGCCAAGCATGATTTCCTGGCGCGCGCCAAAATCGCGCACAGTCCGCCGCACCAGCGAAACGCCGAGCAAATCATTCAGGACGGCAGGAGCGGCCTGCAGATCGGCGATGGTCTCGAACAATGGCACGATGCGCAGCCTGATCGTGCCGCTACTACCAGGGGCGGTCGAAAGTCCGCAATATTGCGCCAGCAGATAGACCGCGAGCAGGTCGTCGGCCGAGCGGGTCATGCTGAGCACGAACGAGCCAACGGCGTTGGCATCCGCGCCCGAATTGTGCTTGGCGATGACAGAGAATGTCGAAAGCAGTTCGGCCGCCTCAGGCGAGAGCCGGCCTGCGTCGATCTCCGGTTGCTCGCCCTGGCTGAGGCTTGAGCGGAGGTGCGCCGACCATCGCGGCGTGCCGGGTGCGACCGGGTCGGCGGGATCTAGCAGCGCAAGCAGCTCGGCCAGCACCCGGTTGACGACCGTGGAGTTCTGCCGGATGTCGAGCGAGACCGTACGGAAGCCGAAGCTTCCGGCTTGCCAGATGAGAGGCTGGACGAAGCGCCTGGCGACCGCGCGCCCACCGATCGCTTCGAGAACGGAAGACAGTGCGTTGAGATCGGCACGAAACGCTTCCGCCGAGAGATATGCCGCCGTGCCGCCGTCGCGCGTCGCCGCCAGCCGGGCAAGCATGGCCGAAGCGAATTGGCGAAGCGGTTCATCGAGGTTGCGGGCGGCAATCGCTTGCGCCTGCCCGCTTTTGTCAAGCGCGGCTTGCAGCACCGGCTTGAAGCTCGGCGGCAGGTCGATGACGTTGGAGCTGGCGCTGAGCACCGTCACCAGCCGCTGCACCTGCGTCAGATACCAGCCCACGGCAGTATTGCGGTATGCGGCCAGGGCATGAGCGGTGACTGCGGCCGTCACATTCGGATTGCCGTCGCGGTCGCCGCCGATCCACGAGGCATAGCGCATGAAGGACGGGATTCTGATCGGCTCTCCCGGATAGTGGCGCTCGAACGCGCCTTGAAGCTTGCCGTAGAGCTGCGGCGTTGCCTCGAAGATGACCTCGCGAAAGAAGTGCAGGCCCCAGGCGATTTCGCCCTCGACCGTCGGGCGCTCAAGTCGCAGCTCGCCCGTCATCCACAGAAGCTCGATCTCGCTTTCCAGATCGGCGACCAACAGGTCGCGTTCGCGCGGCGCCCAGCGCGGCTGGTCGAGCTCGGTCAACTTGCGATATATGCGGCGATGGATCTCCAGCACCGTGACGCGCTTGGCCTCCGTGGGGTGCGCGGTCATGGTCGGCCCGACACATAGCTCATCGAGCGTGGCCTGGACTTCCCCGCCGAGCGGCCGTTCGCCGCCATCTGCGCGACCACGCTGGCGAAAGACCCGGGCACCTCGTCGGCGCCCGCGCCTTGTTCGAGTTCGCGCCGCGCCCGCATGGCAAGCAACTCGTCGGCAATCGTCAGCAACTGGAACCACACGCCGCTCGCCTGAAGCGCCGGGATGCGCTGTTCCGCGGCGAGAGAGACAAGCGACCGACGCCCGCTCAGAACGGCGGCGACCTCGGGCTCACGAGCGCTTGCGACCTGAAGCAGCAGGCGCAACAGGAGGCTGCGCTCGTCCTCGCGAAATTTGATGCGTCTGCTCTGTTCCAAACCGCTTTCCTCGGCTGCATCGATTGCAACTGCAGCAGCGCCTTGAATGGAGGGCGGCGCCGGCTGTCAGGCGACCCGATCGGGGACGGGGCGGCCCTCGAAGAAGGCGGTCAGGTTCTCCACCACCTTCATGCCCATCGCCACCCGCGTTTCCTCGGTCGCGCTGCCGAGATGCGGCAACAGCACGACGTTCTCCAACTGCTTCAGCGCTTCCGGAACGGCGGGCTCGTCGGCAAAGACGTCGAGACCTGCACCTGCGATCTCGCGCCGTTGCAGTGCACCGATCAGGGCATCCTGGTCGACGACGTCGCCGCGCGCGGTGTTGATCAGGAAGGCGCCGCGTTTCATCAACCCCAGGCTTCGAGCATCGATGAGATGGCGGTTTTCCGCGCCGCCCGGACAGTGCAGCGAGACGAAATCGGATGCCGTAAGCACATCGTCCAAAGTCGGCAACTGCTCCGCGCCCATAGCGCGCGTCTCGTCATCATCGACCGGCGACCGGTTGAAGAATACGATCTTCATGCCGAAGCCGAAATGCGCGCGCCTGGCCGTCGCTTTGCCGATGCGCCCCATGCCGACAATACCCAAGGTCTTGCCCGACACTTTTGCCCCGGCCATGTGGGTCGGCGACCAGCCTCGCCACTCTCCGGCTCGCAGCTGCCGCTCGCCTTCGCCGGTGCGGCGCGCGACGGCCAGCATCAGGCTAAGCGCAAGGTCGGCGGTGCAATCCGTCAGCACGTCAGGCGTGTTGGTCACCACGATGTCGCGGTCGCGGGCTGCCGCGACATCGATATGGCTGAAGCCGACGCCGAAATTGGCGATGATGCGGGTGCGGGCGGCGTTCTCGGGAAATACCGCAACCGGCAAGCGGTCGCTGACCGTCGCCAGGATCGCGTCGAAATGCGCGAAGGCGCAAGTCATTGCGGCAGGGCTCAGCGGCTCGTCGCTGTCGTTGAACGTCGTGTCGAAGCGTTCGGCGAGGATCGCTTCGACGGCCGCCGGCCATCTGCGGGTGACAATCAAACGCGGTTTCATCGAGTTTCCTGCTGATCGACGGGCCGCCGCGACGTTTGCGGCGGCCCAGACTTCACATTTTGTGGACTATGCGGCCGTGGCCCGGCCGTCACGCCGCCTTCTTGGTCCGCGCCAGCGTGTCGGCCACGACCTCGCCGAAGGAGGCAGGCGTCGGCACGATGACGACGCCGGCGTCCTTCAGGATCTCGACCTTTTCCTGCGCCGACTCGCCGAAGGCGGAGATGATGGCGCCGGCATGGCCCATGCGGCGGCCCTTCGGCGCCGAGAGCCCGGCGATGTAGGCGATCAGCGGCTTTCGCATGTTGTCGCGCGCCCAGATCGCGGCCTCGGCTTCCTGTGGTCCGCCGATCTCGCCGATCATCACCACGGCGTCGGTGTCCTCGTCGCGCTCGAAGAGCTGAAGGATATCCTTGAAGGACGAACCATTGATCGGATCGCCGCCGATACCGACGCTGGTCGACACACCGATCCCCAACGCCTTCATCTGCGAGGCGGCCTCGTAGCCCAGCGTGCCCGAGCGCCCGACGATGCCGACGCGTCCGGGGAGATAGATGCTGCCGGGCATGATGCCCATCAGCGCCTGTCCGGGCGTGATGACGCCGGCGCAGTTCGGGCCGACGAGCCGCATGCGGTCTTCGAAGCGGTATCGGCGCATGTAGCGCTTCACCTGCATCATGTCCTGGGAGGGGATGCCGTCGGTGATGCAGACGCAAAGCTTAATGCCGGCGTCCGCCGCCTCCATGATCGAATCGGCGGCGAAGGGCGGCGGCACGAAGACGATGCTCGCCTCGGCGCGGGTCTCGCGCACAGCACCCTTGACGGTGTTGAAGACGGGCAGGCCGAGATGCGTCTGGCCGCCTTTGCCGGGGGTGACGCCGCCGACCAGCTTGGTGCCGTAGCGCTTCATGTCGTCGGCGTGGAAGCTGCCGATCTTGCCGGTGAAACCCTGGACGATGACGCGCGTGCTGCGGTTGAGCAGGATTGCCATTTCTCGACCTCCCTCAGGCTGCTTTCTTGTTCTTGGTGGCTTCGCGCCAGGCGGCGACGGCCTTTTCGGCGGCTTCGGCCAGCGTGTCGGCGACGATCACCGCCTCGCCGGAGTCGGCCAGGATCTTGCGTCCTTCCTCGACCTTGGTGCCGGAGAGGCGCACCACCAGCGGCACGTCGACGCCGACCTCGCGGATCGCCTTGATGACCCCTTCGGCGACCCAGTCACAGCGGTTGATGCCGGCGAAGATGTTGACCAGGATGGTCTCGACATTCTTGTCGCCGAGCACGGCGCGGAAGGATTTCGCCACCCGCTCGGGCGAAGCGCCGCCGCCGATGTCGAGGAAATTGGCCGGTTCGCCGCCGGCGATCTTGATCATGTCCATCGTCGCCATGGCAAGGCCTGCGCCGTTGATGATGCAGCCGATAACGCCGTCCAGCCCGACATAGGAGAGACCGCGATCGCTCGCAAAAGTCTCGCGCGGGTCTTCCTGGCTCTTGTCGCGCAGTTCCGAAATCTCCGGGCGACGGAACAGCGCGTTCTCGTCGAATGACATTTTGGCGTCGAGCGCGACGAGGCTGCCGTCGCGGGTCACCACCAGCGGATTGATCTCCAGCATCGAGGCGTCGTAGTCGCGGAACACCTGATAGCAGCCGAGGATGGTCTCGGTGGCCTTGCCGATCAGGTTGCTTTCAAGTCCGAGGCCGAAGGCGATCTCGCGCGCCTGGAAGCCCTGCATGCCGACGCCCGGATCGACGGCGGCGCGGATGATGGAATCCGGCTTCTTTTCGGAGATGTCCTCGATCTCCATGCCGCCGGCGGCCGATGCCACGATCATGACGCGCTCTTCCTTGCGGTCGAGCACGAAGCCGAGATAGAGCTCCTGCGCGATGTCGACGGCTTCCTCAAGATAGAGGCGCGAGATCAGCTTGCCGCGCGGGCCGGTCTGCTGGGTGACCAGCTTGCGGCCGAGCATTCCCTCAGCGGCGTTGGAGATCTCCTCGTCGTTGGAGCAGAGCTTGATGCCGCCGGCTTTGCCGCGCGCGCCGGAATGGACCTGCGCCTTCAGCACCCATTTCGAGCCGCCGATCTCGCGCGCCCGGTAGGTCGCCTGCTCGGGGCTGTAGGCAAGGCCGCCGCGCGGGACATGCACGCCGTGGCGGGCGAGCAGTTCCTTGGCCTGGTATTCGTGAATGTCCATCTTGTCCTCCCGGTAATCTAATGCGCTGCGCTATGCGCCTGGCTGGCGCGCTCGATCGCCTCGCTCACCACCAGAACATTGCGTGCCATGCGTTCCGAGGCAGCGTCGATCATCTTGCCGTCGAGCGCCGCCGCGCCCTTGCCGAGCGCCTCCGCTTCCTTGAGCACTTCAAGGATGCGGCGAGCGCGGGTGACCTCCTTTTCCGGCGGCGAGAACACGTCGTTGGCCAGAGCGATTTGCGACGGATGGATCGCCCATTTGCCTTCGATGCCGAGTGCGGCGGCGCGCCTGGCGGCTGCTGTGAAACCTTCGGGGTCGGAGAAATCGCCGAACGGTCCGTCGATGCCGCGCAAGCCATAGGCGCGGCAGGCGACAGTCATGCGCGACAGGGCGAAATGCCACTGATCGCCGGGATAGTCAGGGTTGAGGCCGCCGATGTTGACGGTGCGCGCCTTGTTGCTGGCGGCGTAATCGGCGACGCCGAAATGCATCGCTTCGAGCCGGCCGGGCGTGGCGGCGATCGCCTCGACATTGGCCATGCCGAGCGCGGTTTCGATCAGCGCTTCGAGACCGACCCGGGTCTTGAAACCCTTGGCCATCTCGATCTGGTTGACCATGGCCTCGACCATATAGAGGTCCGCCGGCACGCCGACCTTCGGCACTAGGATAGTGTCCAGCCGGTCGCCGGCCTGTTCCATGACGTCGACCACGTCGCGGTACATGTAGTGGGTGTCGAGGCCGTTGATGCGCACCGACACGGTCTTGCCCTTGGCGCGCCAATCGATGTCGTTCAGCGCCTGGATGATGTTCTTGCGCGCGCGCTCCTTGTCGGGCGGCGCCACCGCGTCCTCGATGTCGAGGAAGACGAAGTCGGCGGCGCTGTTCGCCGCCTTGTCGATCATTTCCGGGCTGGAGCCGGGAACCGCCAGCTCGCTGCGCTGGAGCCTGAGCTTCTTGAGGTGGTTGATGGTGTGGCTCATCGTCCGTTCCTCACGCCGCCTCGGCGACCGGCATTGCGGCCGTGCGCCGGAAATGCTCGATCGCAGCCGCCACGCCCGAGCCCGGCGCCAGGCGCACGCCGCAATCAAGCAGCGCCATTTCGGCCGCCGACAGCGAGGCGCAGACCATCACCTCGTTCAGCCAGCCGAGATGGCCGATGCGGAAGACCTTGCCGAAGACCTTGTTGAGGCCGCCGCCGAGCGATGTCTGATAGGTGCGGTAGGCACGCTTGACCACGTCGCCGCTGTCGATGCCTTCCGGCACCAGGATCGCGCTCACCGTATCGGAGTGCCATTGCGGCGCCTTGGCGCACAGCTTCAACCCCCAAGCGTCGACCGCCTTGCGCACGCCTTCGGCGAGGCGATGGTGGCGGGCGAAGATGTTGTCTAGCCCTTCCTCGGCGATCAGGTCGAGCGAGGCGCGCAGGCCGCGCAGCAGCTGCGTGGCGGGTGTGTAGGGGAAATAGCCGGCGTCGTTGGCGCGGATCATGTCATCGAAGGAGAAGTAGCAGCGCCGGTGGGTCGCGACTCGCGACGCCGCCAGCGCCTTCTTGCTGACCGACAGGAAGCCGAGGCCGGCGGGCAGCATGAAACCTTTCTGCGAGCCGCTTACCGCGCAGTCGACGCGCCATTCCTCCTGACGGAAGTCGATCGAGCCGATCGACGAGACGCCGTCGACGAAGAGGAGCGCTGGGTGGTTCACTGCATCGAGCACCGCGCGACAGCCGGCGACGTCGCTGGTAACGCCGGTGGCGGTCTCGTTTTGCGTGCAGAAGACCCCCTTGATCTGGTGCGCCTTGTCCGCCCGCAGCCTTTCGGCATAGAGGTCGAGCGGGACGCCGGTTCCCCATTCACAATCGATGACGTCGACGTCGAAGCCGAGGCGCTCGGCCATGTCGACCCACAGATGCGAGAACTGGCCGAAGCGCGACATAAGCACCCGGTCGCCCGGGTTGAGCACGTTGGTCATCGCCGCCTCCCAGGCGCCGGTGCCGGACGACGGATAGATGAAGACGCGGCCGGTCTCGTTCTTGAAAACCTTCTTGATGTCCTCGAACAGCGGGAGCGTGAGATTGGGGAAGGAGGCGGCGCGCATGTCTTCCATCGGCAGGTTCATCGCCTGCCGGACCTCTTCAGGAATGTTGGTGGGTCCAGGGATGAAAAGATGGGTAAACCCGGCCATGCGCAAACTCCTCCTGCGTTTTTGGGATGCTGGAGGAAGTTTCATGTCGATGGCGCCGAGCGACAACACCTTGCCGGGTAAGTTGTCGCCACGCGTGGGTAGGTCGAGCCTACCCGATCCGCCTACCCGAAAGGCGATTTGGAGCCGCGTCGCTTCTCGTTGGCATAGAGCGCGACAGCCATGGCGCGGTTGCGCACGTCAAGCTTGTCGTAAAGATTTTTGAGATGGTACTTCACCGTGTTCTCGGAGATCCCGGTGCGGGTCGCGATCTGGAGATTGGTCCAGCCATCGGAAAGCACCGCAAGCAATTCGCGCTCGCGCACGGTGAGTTGCGACAGCGGCGTATCGTTGACCTTGTTGATGTCGATGTAAGGGATGCAGATCCGCCCATGCGCGACCGCCAGGATCGTCTCGAATATGATCGAAGGATCGTCGAACTGAAAGCAATAGCCCTGGGCGCCGAGCCGCACGCACTGCTTCAGGATGCCGATGTCATGATCATTGGAAAAGACCGTGATGCGCAGGTCGAGCTTGCGGTTCTGGATTTCCGCCAGGACATCGGCGCCATCCATGTCGGCGAGCTTCCAGCCGATGACGGCGACGTCGAACCTGGTGTTCGCCGCCAATTCCAGGAATTGCTTGCCGCTCGGCACGGAGCTCAACAGCTCGAAACGCCCGTCGCATTCCAGCATCTCGCGAAGCGCAGACACGACAAGCGGATTGCGCTCGGCGACGATAACACGCACGCGCTGCTCGCCAACTGCTTCGTTCGTTTTCCGGGACTTGAGGTTCAAGGCCTGCCGATTGTCCTGTCGATCTTGCCGATCCACCTGGACCTGCATCATGGCAATTCTGCCCCAACAGCAAAAGGGCGCTCTTTCCGCAGCGACATGCGCTGTCGCGGCGGCTGAACCCGCAAATGCGGCGCGACCCGCCTTTACCGGGAGGCGTCGCGGGGACATTTCTCTGAGTATTCCGCGCGCTACGGCTATATTTTCTCAGGACGAATCGTGTCTCGACCCTATCTGCCGCATAAGCATCGGATTTCCCGAAATGCGGTTTCCACTTTTCGGGCTCATGCTCTAGACCTGATTCACACCCTTTCCGGATTGCTGTTGGCGGGAGGCGCTGGTGGAAGGCCAGGACAGAGAGACGACCGGCGCCAGAACCGTCGAGGAAGGCGGCGCCGACATCTATGGCGAGGACGGCGCCGTCCGTTCTGCCTTCCTTGCGCAGATCGGCGCGGCCATCGCCGATCGCGACACGCTCATCTTAAAACGCGAAGTCGACGACCTGCATCAGTCGGAACTCGGCGATCTGCTGGAAGCACTCCATCCCGAGCAGCGCCGCGCGCTGGTCGAATTGCTTGGCTCGGATTTCGACTTTTCGGCGCTGACCGAGGTCGACGAGGCGATCCGGCTCGACATCGTCGACAATTTGCCCAACGAGCAGATCGCGCAGGCGGTGCAGGAACTTGATTCCGACGACGCCGTCTACATCCTGGAAGACCTCGACCAGGAGGACCAGGACGAGATCCTGTCGCAACTGCCGTTCACCGAGCGCATCCGGCTGCGGCGCGCGCTCGACTATCCGGAAGAGACGGCCGGCCGGCGCATGCAGACCGAGTTCGTCGCCGTGCCGCCGTTCTGGACCATCGGCCAGACGATCGACTACATGCGCGAGGACAAGAACCTTCCCGATCGCTTCAGCCAGATCTTCGTCATCGACCCGAGCTTCAAACTGCTCGGTGCCATCGATCTCGATCAGATCCTGCGCACCAAGCGCGCGGTGAAGGTCGAGGAGGTGATGCATGAGACGCGCCATGCCATCCCCGCCACCATGGACCAGGAAGAGGCGGCGCGGGAATTCGAGCAATACGACCTGCTCTCGGCCGCCGTGGTCGACGAGAACGAGCGTCTGGTCGGCGTGCTCACCATCGACGACGTGGTCGACGTCATCCAGCAGGAGGCCGAGGAGGACCTTCTGCGCATGGGCGGTGTCGGCGACGAAGAGCTATCCGACACCGTGCTTGCGACCTCGCGATCGCGCGTGCCGTGGCTGCTCGTCAATCTGGTCACGGCGTTCCTCGCGGCCTCGGTGATTGGCCTGTTCGACCAGACCATCGAGCATATCGTTGCGCTCGCTGTGCTGATGCCGATCGTCGCCGGCATGGGCGGCAATGCCGGCTCCCAGACGATGACCGTCACCGTGCGGGCGCTGGCGACCAGGGATCTGGACATCTACAACGCCGCCCGGATCATCCGCCGTGAGGTGGGAGTGGGCTTCATCAACGGCATCGTCTTTGCGGTGCTGATCGGCATGGTTGCTGGACTGTGGTTCCATGACCCCAACCTGGGGGGAATTATCGCGGCGGCGATGATCATCAACATGTTCGCGGCGGCCCTGGCAGGCATTCTCATCCCGCTGCTGCTCGACCGCTTCAAGATCGACCCGGCGGTAGCCTCCGCCGTCTTCGTCACGACGGTCACCGACTGCGTCGGCTTCTTTGCCTTCCTCGGATTGGCCACGTGGTGGTTTGGCGTTCCCTGAGACAGTGCTATAATTGACTTTTACGTAAATGCCGTGCGAGGTTGCCCTGGGGCCACGTGCCGAATCTGGCATAGACGGGGTTGATTAGAGAAGGGCGACGCTTCTGCGTGGCGATGCCTGGACGTTTGGGCGTGGGAGCGAGAATGCGGGAATATTACACGATCACCGAGCTGACGCGCGAATTCGACGTGTCGACCCGGACGTTGCGGTTCTATGAGGACGAGGGGCTGGTGCAGCCGATCCGGCGCGGGCGCACGCGGCTGTTTCGCCCGTCCGACCGGCATCTGATCCGCCAGATCATGCGCGGCAAGCGGCTCGGCTTCTCGATCGCCGAGATCCGCGAAATCATCCAGATGTACAAGGAACCGCCCGGCGAGGTCGGCCAGCTCAAGCTGATGATCAAGCGCATCGAGGAAAAGCGCGAGGACCTGCGCCAGAAACGGCGCGACCTCGAGGAGACGCTTGCCGAGCTCGACCAGGCCGAGGAGTCCTGCGTGGAGCGGTTGGCGGAGCTGGGCGTGAACACGTAGCCCGCTGACAGCCAAAGAATTCAGCTAGGCTAACCGTCGCAGACGTTCGAGATTGGCCGGAGCTTTCGAACTTCGTCATCCCACGGCGGAGCAGCCGCGAAGCGGCGTCGCGGCTTGCTTCGCCCTAGGATGTCACGGATGCTTCTGCTAATCGCCGAGGTGCGGGCCTGCTCGCACCCAGCAACCTTCATTGTCGATACAGCCTCAGATCCAGCGCCGGACCCGCTTGGCGTAATCGCGGTATTTCTTGCCGAACTTTGCCGCCAGTATCTTTTCCTCCTTTTCGATCGCCATTTTCTGCGTCGCGAAGGCAGCGAGGAAGGCAAACAGCAGGAACCATACGATACCGGTGATGAAGGAGACGCCGATCAACAGCAGCGTATTGGCGAGATACATTGGGTTGCGGGTGATGCCGAAGGGCCCCGATGTCACCAGATGGTCGGGCTCGGCATTGGGATTGAGCGTCGTCCTGGCGCGCACCATCGCGCGGATCGCGGTAACCCAGAGCGCTGCCACGCCAAAGAGCGCTACCCAGCCGGCGCCGACGAGGATAGCGCCGAATATGTCCCCGATCCAGGGCAGCGGGTAGAGCATGCCGAGCACGACGCTCAGTGCGATCGCCACGACATAGATCACAGGTGGCCAGGGGATGATCCCGTGTCCGGGCTTTGCGATGCCTGTCATTGCTGCCCTCCTTCCATCTCGTCCTCGGTCGCGGCGGTACAAGTGCTCGCCAGATCGGCCAGATGCGATTTCCAGGCGCTGGACTGGTCGTTGCTGTAGAGCTTGTCGAGAGACCCTTCGCCCTTCAGCGTGTCCAGCATGCAGCCACAATAGCTGGAACAGAACTTGCTGTCCCGTTGCTGTTCGCACTGCGCCTGGCAAGCCGACAGGAAACCAGCGTCCTTGTCTTGTGGCGCGGCCGGCATGGCCTGCGAGAACAGCCACACCGCGCCGAACAGAAGCGGCTGGTGGATGAGATAGAAGGCGAGGCTGTGCCGGCCGATGAAAGTCAGCGGGGTCGACCAGCGGCCGGGCATCCAGGTCGCCAGCCGGGCGAGAAGCCCGGATGCCGAAGCGAGCTTGACGACCGCGATGCCGGCAAGCACTGCGCCGAACCAGGGAAACAGCGGCACATAGTCGTTCGAGCGCGGGTTGGTCGGCGACAGCCCGACCCACCACAGCGCCGGATGGTCGAAGACTTCCGACCGCAGATAATAAGGCGCCGCAATCACGGCCGCGGCGACGATCGCCGTCAGCAATGTCGGCAGCCTGAGAAAAGCCAGGCCGAGCAGGCTTGCCAGCGCGATCTCGTGCAGGATGCCGAAGAAGATGAAGCCGTCCGGCGTGGCGATATAGGTGACGACCGAGATGGCGATCGCCGCACCCGCAACCATCGCAAAGCGCTTCCAGAAGCCAGGCCAACGGATATGGCGGCCATGTGCGAGGAACAGGCTGACACCGACCAGGAACAGAAAAGTCGAGGCGATGCAGCGGGCGTAGAGCTTCCACCAACCGAAGGCGGTGAGGCCCGGCGAGGTGTAGCCGAAGTTTTCGAGATCCCAGGTGAAATGATAGCTCGCCATCGCGATCAGCGCGATGCCGCGCAGGACGTCGATGGCGACGATGCGGCCGTGTTTCGGCGCGTCTTGAACGGCGACGCCGGTCGTCTGAAGGGTCATTGATCTCGCAATCCGATTCAGTCGTGCCAAACGACTATCACGGTTCGGGCGAACAACAGAGGGTGGATCGGCTGCTGCCATTCAGGCGGCATGGCAAGCCGCTTTAGGCCAGCGGCGGAAAGCCTCTGGCCGGCTTCGCTTTTCGGCCTCTCGGAGTCGGTTTCCTGCTACCGGTCCGCGACTGGTCCGGCCAGATTTGGCGAGCGATTCACTTTTCGGAGGGCCGATGTCCACCCATGTGCGCCATCCGATCTGGCTTCCGGCTCTCAGGCCCGCCGATGCGCGCACCTTCGCTTCGCTCTATGCGGTCGAATCCTTTGCTCGCGCCACCATCTCCAGCGTCATCCCGATCCAGGCCTACGAAATCCTGCACAACGAGCAGATCGTCTCGATCCTCTACACCATCGTGTCGCTGCTCGGGCTGTCGGTGACGCTGTTCATGCCGATGCTGATCCGCCGCTTCGCGCGGCGCTGGGTCTACACGGCCGGCTGCCTGATGCTGGCGATCGGCTCGGTGTTCTTCGTTACCCACACGCTGCCGGGACAACTCGCCGGGATGCTGTGCCGTGTCATGGGGGCGAGCGCGCTGTCCATCACGCTTAACCTCTACATCATGGACCATATCCGCAAGACCGACTTCATGCAGGCGGAATCGCTGCGCATGGCTTGGTCGATGTTCGCCTGGACCGGCGGGCCGACGCTCGGCATTTTCCTCTATACGCGCTTCGGGATTTATGCCGCAAACGGCGCGGTCGTGGCTTTCGCGCTGGCGCTGCTGGCGTTGTTCTGGACCTATCGGCTGGGCGACAACCCTTCGATCCGTCCCGGCAAGAGCCGTCCGATCAACCCGCTCGCCAATATCGGCCGCTTCGTCGCGCAGCCGCGGTTGCGCCTCGCGTGGCTGATCGCCTTCGGGCGCTCGTGTTTCTGGACGACCTTCTTCGTCTATGGCCCGCTGTTCATGGTGATCACGGGCGAGGGCAAGCTTGCCGGCGGGCTGCTGGTTTCGGCCGGCAATGCGCTTCTGTTCATGGCGATCTTCTGGGTCAGGGCGGGAAAGCGCTTCGGCGGCCGTCGGACCATGGCTTTCGCCTATTTCGCCATGGCGGCGATGCTCTTCGTGGCCGGCGGCGTCGGCGCCGCCGCGCCGCTGCTCACCGCCGCCTTCCTGCTCGGCGGCGCCTTGTTCACCATTGCGCTCGACGCGCTGGGCTCGACAGCCTTCATGCGCTCAGTGCGTTCCTATGAACGAGCGCAGATGGCGGCTGTCTACCGAACCTATCTCGATTTCTCCGAGCTGACGCCGCCGCTGGTCTATTCGGTGGTGCTCTCCTTCTTCGGTCTCGGCTCGGTGTTCGTCACGCTCGGCCTGTTGGCCGCCTTCTGTGGCTTCTTCACCTGGCGCTATCTGCCGAAGTCGTTTTGACCGGCTGCAACGCGGCATGGCGCCCACGCACCCACTCGTGGAAGCGGCGCAAATCGTACTCCTCGGGCATCAGCACGCCGGCCTGGTGGCGGATCGAGTGCATGCCCTTCTGGTTGATCTCGCAGATCGCGGCGTCCTCCTCCAGCACCTGCGCGCCGAAGGCGACGATGTTGTCGATATCGGTTTGTGCCAGGGCATCGGGCGCGAACAGCCATTCGGCGGTGAGTTCCGTCTGCTCCGGCCCGAGCGGGGCGAGACGCACCGTGCGGACATAGTCGACATGGCCGACGACGAACATCGAGGGCAGCGAGGTAGCGTAGGTCTGGCCGGCGGCTCGCTCGGCCGGCGTCAGCCCGGCAAAGACCGGCCCATGGACGCGTCCGTCGCGCGACCAGGTCTCGGCGCCGGCGCGTAGGCCGCCGGAAAACTCCGGAGCATCATTATCCGCATAGCGCGCCCATTCCGGATCGTCATGCCTCGCCATCAGGCCGCGCCCATAGATCGGCACCAGCCGCGACAGGTCCTTGTGCACGCCCGGGCAATGCAGGCATTCGTTGAAGTTCTCCCAGAAGATTTTCCAGTTGCAGTTCATCACCTTGGTGAGCCGGTGCCCGGGGACGAGCGTCTCCAGCGGCCAGTTCGAAAGATCGCGGGAGGCGGAGTCGAAGGAGGCTTCCCCCGAGCCATCGGGATCCTCTGCGAGATTGATGAAGACGAAGCCGCGCCACACTGACAGCGCCACCCGGTAGAGCGGATAATTTTCCTTGTCGAAGCCTTCGGGCAGCGATTTCGATGGGACACGGACGAGATCGCCGCGCAGCGAATAGGACCAGGCGTGGTAGGGGCAGGTGAGCAGCCTTGCCTTCAGCCGCCCTTCGCTTTCCAGGCAGAGCTGCGAGCCGCGATGCCGGCAGGTGTTGTGGAAGGCGCGCAAGCTCCCGGCCTCGTCGCGCAGCACGACGACCTCCTGCGAGCCGATACGCGCGGTTCGAAAGGCAAGAGGTTCCGCGAGATCGGCTTCGCGGCAAACCATGAGCCAGCTCCGATACCAGATCGCTTCGAGATCGAGCCGGTAAGCGTCGGCTTCCCGATAGGCGCTTGCAGGCAACGTCGGCTCGAGGCTGGTGAGGCCATTGTAGCGGCTGTGTTCGCTAGGATTTGGCTGCATGAGCGGCTCCCCTTGGCTGATGACAGCCGACACCCGGGCAGGACCGTTGTCAATTGCGCGGCCATTGTCGCTTCCGGGTGCTGCCCTTAAGGTCACTTCGTAATCGCCTGCGGTTTCGCCGGCTGCCCAGGATTGCAAAGTATGCCTGCAAGAACGATGTCGCTGACCGTGGAACTGGTCGCCCGCTGTTTTCGCGCGGTCGATGACCCGGGGCCCGACCCGGATGCCGAGCATCTCGTGGACAGCGACTATGAAGCCATGCTGGATGCATTCGAGGCCGAGCTACCTGCAACCGAGCCTCTCTGGCTGTTCGGCTACGGCTCGCTGATCTGGAAACCGGAAATCGAGCATTTTGAGGAGCGCGTCGCCGTGGCTCGCGGCTGGCATCGCTCCTTCTGCATGAAGATGACGCGCTGGCGCGGCACCAAGCAAAGCCCCGGCCTGATGATGGCGCTGGATCGTGGCGGCCAATGCAAGGGCGTTGCTTTCCGCCTGAACGGTGGTGACCGCCGGCAGGCGCTGGACAGGCTTTTTCGCCGCGAGATGACGCTGAAGCCGACCAGCTACCGGCCGCGCCTGCTGCAACTCGCAACCGACAAGGGGCCGTTGAGAGCGCTTGCCTTCGTCATCAATCGCAAAGGCACGACCTATGCCGGCCCACTCAACGAAGACGAGGTGGTCGAAAGGCTGGCGACCTCGTGCGGCCACTGGGGTTCAGGCGCCGACTATCTCTACAACACGGTGAAGAACCTCGAACAGCGCGGTATTCACGACCGCCATTTGTGGCGATTGCAGAAGCTCGTCGCCGAGCGGATCGCCGGATCTTAGTCCGAAACCGGTGCCGCAATCACGCTGCGGCGTGACGGAATTTGGTTTGCCGGTCGCGACGATTCTGCCTATAGTCGCTGGCGTCGTCGGTTCCGTTTTTGGAGCCAAGAGGGAATGCGGTGAGGGTGGAGTCTTTGCCCTAAGCCGTGGCTGCCCCCGCAACTGTGTGCGGTAGTCCTCTCCATAGACCACTGAGGTTTGTCCTCGGGAAGGTGGGGAAGGGTGCGAATCCGCGAGCCAGGAGACCTGCCGGCGACAGGAAAGTTGACTTCGATGCCCTCGGGTGGAGGGCGAAAGGACAAGACATGAATACCGCTTCCGTCGCCCTCGGCGCCTCCGTCTCCTCGCAGTCGCGCATCATGCAGCTGGCTCTCGCCGCGCTGCTCGGCATTTTCGTCGTCGGTTTCGTCGGCTTCTCGCACATCGATGCGATCCACAACGCTGCCCACGACTATCGTCACTCGATGGCTTTTCCCTGCCACTGACGAAGGCCCGATATCATGAATCTGTTTCGCAACGTCGTGTTCGTCGCGGCGATCGCAGGGCTCGTGGCGGGCATCGCGCTTGCCTGCATGCAGGCCTATGCGACAGTGCCGCTGATCCTCAAAGCGGAAGTCTATGAAAAGGCGGGCGGCGGTCATCACCACGACCATGCCGCCAACACTGGAACTGGCACTGCCATGAGCTCGGCCGAACCGGCGGGCAATGCGATGAGCAGCGCCGCTCCTGCGTCGACGGAAGCGGCGGCTCCGACCGAGGACGAGGGCTGGGCTCCGGCCGACGGCTTCGAGCGCTTCGCCTTCAACGTTGTCGCAAACATCGTCACCGGCATCGGCTTCGCACTGATCCTGGTCGCGGTGTCGGAATTCGCCGGTGGCATCGGCAGCTGGCGCCAGGGCGTGTTCTGGGGCCTTGCCGGTTTTGCGGTTTTCACGCTCGCGCCCGGCCTCGGCCTGCCGCCGGAACTGCCGGCCATGCCGGCGGCGGAACTTCTGCCGCGCCAGATCTGGTGGATTTCGACGGTGGCCGCAACCGCGGTCGGCCTTGGATTGATCGCCTTTCGCAAGTCGCTGCCCTTGGCAATTCTGGCGGTCGTGCTGATCGTCGCTCCGCACGTAGTCGGCGCGCCGCAGCCCGTCAGCTTCGAGACGGCGATTCCCGAGGGGCTGCACCATCAGTTCGTGGTGGCGGTGACCCTCACCGATCTGGTCTTCTGGCTGGTGCTCGGTGCGGCCGTCGGTGTGGTGCGCGGGCGCATCACCGGTACATCGACCAGCCTGCGCGACAGCTTTGCCTGATCGCGCGGACGGCCATCTGACCTTCATCATCGGCGGTGCGCGCTCCGGCAAGAGCGCGCATGCCGAGTGCCTGGTGGCGGCAAGCCCGTCGCCTTGGGCCTATATCGCCACCGCGCAGGCCTATGACGAGGAGATGCGCGAGCGCATCGCGCTGCATCGCTCGCGCCGCGGCAAAGGCTGGGTCACCGTCGATGCGCCGCTCGACCTGGTCGGCGCGCTCGACGCCTTGCCCGATCACCAGCCGGTGCTTATCGATTGCCTGACATTGTGGCTGAGCAATCATATGCTGGCGGACCACGATATCGAGGCCGAGTGCCGGCGGCTCTCGGATGTGCTTTCGCAGCCGCGCGGACCGTGGTTTGTGGTGTCTAACGAAGTCGGGCTCGGCATCGTGCCGGACAATGCGCTGGCGCGCCGGTTCCGCGACGCCGCCGGGCGGCTCAATCAGCAGGTCGCGGCTGTCGCCGACAGCGTGCTGATGATGGTGGCGGGGCTGCCGCTCAAGGTGAAGTGACATGGGCGAGATCAAAGACACGATCATCGACGACAAGGATGCCGAACGCCATCGAGCCAAGATGGCCAAGCGCAAGGCGGTGCAGGATGCCGAGGTGGCCGGCAAGACGATCGAGAAGGGACTGCTGATCGTCAATACGGGGCCGGGCAAGGGCAAGACCACGGCTGCGTTCGGCCTGGCGCTGAGGATGCTCGGCTACGGCAAGCGCGTCGGCGTCGTCCAGTTCATCAAAGGCAAATGGCACACGGGCGAGAAGGATGCCTTCGCCGCCTTTGGCGATCGCGTCGTCTGGCACGCGATGGGCGAGGGCTTCACCTGGGAGACGCAGGACCTGAAGCGCGACATTGCCGCCGCCGAGGCTGCCTGGGCGAGGGCGCTCGAGCTGATTGCCGACCCGTCGATCAGCCTCGTGGTCCTCGACGAGCTCAACATCGCTCTGCGCTACGACTATCTCGAGCTGGAAAAGGTGGTCGCGGCGCTGAAGGCGCGTCGCGAGGGCCTGCATGTCGTCGTCACCGGCCGCAATGCTAAGCCGTTGCTTGTGGAGGCCGCCGATCTCGTCACCGAGATGGGGCTGACCAAGCACCATTTCGCGGCCGGTGTGAAGGCGCAGCAGGGGATTGAATTCTGAGGCGCCTTAGCCGCCGATCAAAATGGTCAGGTAGATCACCGTCGCCGACAGAATCGCGAACAGGCCGATCAGCAGCCCGTCGGCGACGCGATAGAGTTCCAGCGCCTGCCTTATGTCGGTGCTTTCGGCCTCGCGCCTGCCGCCTTCGCCCATGAAGGCATCCTCGACGACCTCGCCGCCATAAGTGCGCGGTCCGGCCAGGGCGAGCCCCAGCGCGCCGGCCATGGCGGCTTCCGGCCAGCCGGCATTGGGCGAACGGTGCTTCTTCGCGTCACGCCGCATGACCTGCCAGGCATTGCGGGGGTCGGCGCCCTTGACGATGAAGGCCGCCAGCACAATCAGCAGGCCGGTGAGCCGCGATGCCGGCAGGTTGACCAGGTCGTCGAAGCGAGCGGCCGCCCGGCCGAAGGCCTCGTATTTCGGCGTGCGGTGGCCGATCATGGAATCGGCGGTGTTGGCGGCCTTGTAGGCAGCACCCCGGCCAAACCACCGACACCGGTCCATATGGCGGGCGCGACGATGCCATCGGAGAAATTCTCGGCCAGGCTTTCGATCGCGGCGCGGGCAACGCCCGCCCTGTCGAGCTTGTCCGGATCGCGGCCGACGATGCGCGAAACGGCGATGCGGCCGAGCGTCAGGCCACCGGTCTCCAGCGCATCGGCGACATCCTCGACATGCTCGGCGAGGCTCTTCTGCGACAGAAGCGAGGAGCTGAGGATGGCCGCGATGACCAGGCCGGACGGAAAGATCAGCCAGAGCAGGACATGCAGCGTCAGGCCGATGGCCGCCGGCACCAGCAGGATGACCAGAAGCGCCTGGACGCCGCGGCGGCGACGCAATTCGTCGGAATCGGTGGCGCGGTTGAGCCTGCGATCGAGAAAGGATATCAGCCTGCCGATCCAGGTTACCGGATGACCGATGGCGTTGAACAGCCAGTCCGGATAGCCAACGGCACGTTCGATGGCGAGTGACAGGAAAGCGATCAGGATCGACATGAAGCTTCTAAGCGGCGCGATTGCAGCGGTTGATCACGGCGGCAGCCTTGGCCGGGCAAGCGCGCTCTTTCCTCATGCGCCGCAGCCTTTCCTTGACCTCTCGACAGGTATCAATCCGCACTCCTATCCGCTTTTCGATCTGCCCGCCACCGCCCTGTCACGATTGCCCGAGCCAGGACGACTGCGCGAATTGGCCGAAATTGCGGCCAAGGCGTATGGCGCGCGGTCGGCGGCGCATGTCGTGGCCGCGCCCGGCACGCAGATTTTGTTGCCGCGGGTCGCTTCGCTGGTGAAGCCAGGCAAGGCACTGGTGCTGGGTCCAACCTATGCCGAGCACGCCAGGGTGGCCGCGATTGCAGGCCACGCGGTTGTGGAGGTGGGCGATTTCGACGCCTTGGCGGACGCGGACCTTGCCGTGCTGGTCAACCCGAACAATCCGGATGGGCGAGTGATCGAAAGGGACCGCCTGGTCGGCCTTGCTGCGCGGCTTCGCGCGAAGGGCGGCCTGCTGGTGGTCGACGAAGCCTTCATGGATGTCGGCCCGGTCCAACACAGTCTGGCCGGCGATGTGGGCCAGGGTGGTATGGTGGTGCTGCGCTCCTTCGGCAAATTCTTCGGCCTTGCCGGCGTCAGGCTTGGTTTCGCGCTGGCCGACCAACTGACCGCCGAGCGGTTGGAGGCGCAGCTTGGGCCATGGGCTGTCGCCGGTCCTGCACTTGAATACGGAATCCGCGCATTGGCGGACGCCGAGTGGCAGGATGACATGCGACAGGGCCTGGCAGCCGATGCCAAGCGCCTCGACGCGCTGCTCAGCCGATTCGGTATCGCGGTCGCCGGCGGCACCAGTTTGTTCCGCTATTTGTCGTTCTCCGATGCTGCCTCCCTGTTCTCCGCTCTTGGCGAACGCGGTATCTTGGTCCGCCATTTTGCCGATCGTCCGCACGCCTTGCGCGTCGGTCTGCCCGGCAGCGAAGAGGAGTGGCAGCGGCTCGAGAGCGCGCTTGCAGCGTGGGCCTCGCGGCGCGACGATGCGCCGAAGGAGTGCTGACGATGATCCATGTCTGTTCGCTGTCGAAGGTGGAGGAGACCGTTGCGAGAACCGGCGCGGAGCGCTTGCTGTCGCTGCTCGCCGACGGCACCGGGATGATCCGTCCGGCCTCGATACTGGCCGAAAACCATCTGCATCTCGTCATGCACGACATCGTCGCCGCGCAGGAAGGCATGACCATGCCGGGCGAGGAGCATGTGCGCGCGCTGCTCGACTTCGCCTATCGCTGGGACAGGGCCAAACCGATGGTCGTGCACTGCTATGCCGGTATCAGCCGATCCACGGCGTCGGCTTATATTATCGCGGCGGCACTGGCGCCCAAACGCGACGAGGCGGAGCTGGCGAAGACGCTGCGCTTTCTCTCGCCGTCAGCGACGCCCAATCCAAGGCTGATTGCCGTTGCGGATATGTTGCTTGGGCGAGAAGGCCGGATGATCGCGGCAGTCGAAGCAATCGGGCGCGGTGCAGATGCCTTTGAAGGGATTCCGTTCGAACTCAGCATTAGAGATTGAGCTCGCACTGTTCCGCTACGCCAGCCAGTCGGCAAGCCTCGCCTTACGCACATCCCTGGCCAGGGTGATGAAGCCATCGGCCTGATGCTCGGCGGTGAGCCGGCCTTTTTCGGCGGTGGCGATGCTGGCGTCGCCGACCACGCCGTTCGGATTGAGGTCGCTGGCGATCCAGGCGAAGGCGTGCGTTCCGGTGTGCCGCAGCAGGGCGAATTCCTTTTCGGCGCGACCGACATTGGAGACGAAGTTGTCGGCCTTGCCCATATCGACGAGATCTGGCCGGAAATGCAGCATCAACGAGGTCTCGACATCGCCGCCATGGATGCCGTGACGGTCCTCGAGCTCGGTATACATGCCGGAGGGACGGCCGAAGCGCTGCCAGCTCGTCTTCACCGCCAGCATCTTTGCGCGCACGCGCAATTCGCGCGTGACAATGCCCATGATCTCCTCGTTGCCGCCATGCGAGTTGACGACGATCAACTTTCTGACCCCGGCGCGGGCGACCGAGAGGCCAAGCTCGGTCCAGGCGTCGACCAGGGTGGTGGCCGGCAAGGTGAGCGTTCCCGGCGCATGCAAATGCTCGTTCGACTTGCCCACCGCCTGCACCGGCAGGATGCGGATGTCGATGTCCTCGGGCAGGCGCGCAATCACCGTCTCCAGCATGCCCATCATGATCGAGGTGTCGGTCGAGACGGGAAGGTGAGGGCCATGCTGCTCGACCGCCGCCACCGGCAGAACGGCAATCGTCGCTTCCGCGTCGATCGAGGCGTATTCGGTCGTCCGATAGTCGCCCCACCACACACGTCTTGTCGTCACTGTCGTCTCCCGATGGTCTGCTGTTCGGCCCGAAGGTCTAAAGCGCCTGGGCATTCCGGGCAACAGCTAGCCTGCTGCCAGAACCTCCACCTCGACCTTGAATTCCGGGCGGGCAAAACCTGAAACGATCATCAGCGTCGAAGCGGGCGCCGGATCGGAAAACAGGCGATTGCGAACGTCCATATAGGCCTGCAGATGCGCGCGATCGGTGACGAAGGCGTTGATGCGCACGACATCGTTCAGCGTCAGCCCGGCTTCGCTTAAGATTGCGGCAATATTCTTGAAGCAAAGCTCGGTCTGCGCGCCGGCATCCTCCGGGACGGCGTCATCCGGCGCGATGCCCAACTGACCCGAACATAGCACAAGGCGCTTTCCCGCTGGAATTTCAACGCCATGGCTATAACGGGCAAAGGGCGGCTTGATCGACTTGGGGGCGAGATAATTGAGCATGGCATTCTCCTGTCGGCAGGCAGACTAAGGCCGGATTCATGAAAGCTTCAAGATGCGGTGCATGCCGCCCGGGCGATTATGGACAGGCGTCCAAAAAATGGGCACGATGCCATTTGTACAGCATGACCCGTCCGGTCTCGGCAATGACTGCCGCGCAAGCAGGCGGCCCAAGGCGGTGGCATGTGTCTTGCTTCTTGAACCAATGGAGTGGAGCCCAGCGCGCAGCGCGCCGGAGCCAAGAGAGGGTGATGTTTATGTACGGAAAAGAAAAAATCCTGGCGGGTGCGATCGCGCTGCTTGCTGCCAGCACGCTGGGCGCTGCGGCCAACGAGAAGGTCACCTTTGGCACCAACTGGCTGGCCGAGCCGGAACATGGCGGCTACTACCAGGCGATCGCCGACGGAACCTACGCCGCCTGCGGCCTCGACGTCACCATCATGCAGGGCGGCCCGCAGGTCAGCGGCCGGCCGATGCTGCTGGCCGGCAAGATCGATTTCTACATGGGCGGCAACCTGCTCTCGGCCTTCGACGCCGTGCAGCAGGGGATTCCGATGCGCGTCGTCGCCGCCGACTTCCAGAAGGACCCGCAGGTCATCATGTCCCATCCGGGCGAAGGGCTGGACAAGTGGGAGGACCTGAAGAACGCCGACCAGTATATCCTCGGCGACGAGGGCGCACAGACCTTCTTCCAGTGGATGGTGACCGATCTCGGCTTCGATGCCGCCAAGCGCGTGCCATACACCTTCAATCCGGCGCCCTTCATCGCCAACAAGAAGTCGATCCAGCAGGGCTATGTCACGTCGGAGCCCTACGCGGTGCAGAAACAGGGCGGCTTCGTGCCGAACCAGTTCCTGCTCGCCGACAATGGCTGGGATACTTATGCCACGACCATCGAAGTGATGCAGGACACCATCGACAAGCGGCCGGAGGTGGTGCAGTGCTTCGTCGATGGCTCGGCCAAGGGCTGGTACAACTACCTCTACGGCGACAACAAGGCCGCCAACGAGATGATCAAGAAGGACAATCCGGACATGACGGATGAGCAGATCGCCTTCTCGATCGAACAGCTGAAGAAGTTCGGCATTGTCGATTCCGGCGATACGGAAAAGCTCGGTATCGGCGGCATGACCGAAGCGCGCATCCAGAGCTTCTACGACAAGATGGTCAAGGCCAAGGTCGCGCAGCCGGGCATCGACATCAAGAAGGCCTATACGCTCGCCTTCATCAACAAGGGGTCGGGCGGGAGCTGAAGAAGTAAGGCGGCCTGCCTGAGATGATCCAGGAGAAAGTGGCGCAGGCAACGGCATCGGGTGAGAGCCCGATGCTGCTTTCCTTACGCAATGTCGGCAAGGTCTTTTCCAACGGCGTCACGGCGCTGAGCAAGGTCGACCTGGCGATCCGCGAAGGCGATTTCCTAAGCCTGCTCGGGCCCTCGGGCTGCGGCAAGTCGACGGCGCTCAGGTTGATCGCCGGCCTGTCGACGCCGACCTCCGGTCAGCTCGACTGGCGCGGCTCGATCGACCGCTCGAATATCGGCTTCGTCTTCCAGGAGCCGACGCTGCTGCCATGGGCCAGCGTCTTCGACAATGTCTGGCTGCCGCTCAGGCTGAAAGGCGTATCGCGCGCGGAGGCCAAGCCCGCGGTGATGGAAATGCTGTCGCGCGTGCACCTCACCGGTTTCGAGAATGCCGTGCCGCGCGAGCTTTCCGGCGGCATGAAGATGCGTGTCTCGATCGCACGGGCTATGGTGACCAAGCCGCGCATTCTTCTGATGGACGAGCCCTTCGCGGCGCTCGACGAGATTACCCGCTTCAAGCTCAACAACGATCTTCTCGAGCTTTGGCAGGACGAGCGGTTTACCGTCGTCTTCGTCACCCACAGCGTCTTCGAAAGCGTGTTCCTCTCCAGCCGTGTCGTCGTCATGGCGGCACGACCGGGCCGCGTCCACGGCGAGCTTGCAATCGAAGCGCCTTACCCGCGCGACGAGGCATTCCGGACTTCGCCCGACTATGCGGCGCTCTGCCGGCAGGCCTCGGACGTGCTGGTCAATGCCATCAACTCAACCGCCGGACCTCATCATGACGGCCATTGAAAACAATGCCCTGAAGCTCGACCCGGAAGAGGCGCGCCGCGTCCGCCAGGAGCGGCTGGAGCGGATCGGCAAATGGGTACTGCCGCTGGCGATCATGGTGCTTGCGATCTGGCTGTGGGATCGCATCTGCGTCTGGAACGGGATCCCGCAATACATCCTGCCGCGCCCGGGCGTGGTCCTGCAGACGCTGCATGACGATGCCGGGCTGTTGTTCTCTTCGCTGCTGGTGACGCTCAGGATCACCTTCCTCAGCCTGCTGCTTGCCGTCATCGGCGGCGTCGGGCTGGCGGTGCTGTTCGCGCAGTCGAAATGGGTGGAGATGTCGTTCTTCCCCTTCGCCATCGTGCTGCAGGTGACGCCGACCGTGGCGATCTTCCCGCTGATCAACATCTACATCAACAACCAGACGACCAAACTCCTGCTCTGTGCCTGGATCGTCGCCTTCTTCCCGATCCTCTCCAACACCACGCTCGGGCTGAACTCGGTCGACCGCAACCTGCGCGATTTGTTCAAGCTCAACGGCGCGACCCGCTGGCAGCAATTGCGCTATCTGCGCCTGCCGGCGGCGATGCCCTATTTCCTCGGTGGGCTGAAGATCGCCGGCGGCCTGTCGCTGATCGGCGCCGTGGTGGCCGAGTTCGTCGCCGGCGCGCAGGGGCAATCGTCCGGGCTTGCCTCGCGCATCATCGAGGCGGGCTACCGGCTCAATGCTCCCAGGCTGTTCGCGGCGCTGATCCTGATCTCGCTCACCGGCATCCTGATCTTCCTCGTGCTGTCGCTGGTGTCGCATCTCATCCTGCGCCGCTGGCACGAGAGCGCGCTGAAGCAGGAGCGCTAGGGTGCCTGAATGTTGATCCCAGCCTCTGGTCGTTACCAACTCGCCAACGTCCGCGTTCATCAATGGCTGACGCCCGGTCTTGCCGCAAGCTTCGATGCCGATGGTTTTGCGCTCGCCGACATTGCCGTCGCCGACGGCAAGATTGCTAGCATCATTGCGCACGGCAAAGCCGAGCCGCCATTCGACGCAATCGACCTTGGCGGCCGCATCGTGCTGCCCTGCTTCGTCGACTGCCATACGCATATCGACAAGGGCCATATCTGGCCGCGCAAGCCAAATCCCGACGGCACCTTCATAGGCGCGCTCAACGCAACTGCCGCCGATCGCACCGCTCGCTGGAGCGCGGAGGACGTGGCGAGGCGCATGGATTTCTCGCTGCGCTCAGCTTACGCGCACGGTACCAGGGCCTTGCGCACGCATCTCGACAGCGTGGCGCCGCAGGAGGAAATTTCCTGGCCGGTGTTCGAGACGATGCGGGAAAAATGGCGAGGCCGGATCGAGCTGCAGGCCGCCTGTCTGCTTGGCATCGAAGGCGTGCGCGACAAGGCCTGGTTCGAGCGTCTGGCAAAACGCGTCGCCGCGGCCAAGGGCGTGCTCGGCGTTGTCACTTACATGGTGCCCGACCTCGAGGAACTGCTCGACAAGGTGTTCGCTGAAGCCCTCAAGCATGGGCTCGACCTCGATTTCCATGCCGACGAGACCGACGATGTCGCGGCGATCTCGCTGAAGAAGATCGCCGAAGCTTCGCTGTGGAACGGTTTTGACGGCAACATCCTGGTCGGCCATTGCTGCTCGCTGGCGCGCCAGCCCGACCTCGAAGTTTTCGACACGCTGGACAAGGTGGCGAAGGCCGGACTGGCGGTCGTGTCGCTGCCGATGTGCAACCTCTATCTGCAGGACCGGCGCAACAACCACACCACGCCGCGCTGGCGCGGCGTGACGCTGCTGCACGAGATGAAGGCACGCGGCATCAAGGTGGCTGTCGCTTCTGACAACACGCGCGACCCGTTCTACGCCTATGGCGACCTCGATATGTTGGAGGTCTACCGCATGTCGACACGCATCCTGCATTTCGATCACCCTGTCGGTGACTGGCCGAAAGCGATAGCGGCGACGCCGGCCGAGGTGATGCGGCTGGAAGGTGTCGG
This sequence comes from Mesorhizobium sp. M1A.F.Ca.IN.022.06.1.1, assembly GCF_003952605.1. Taxonomy (NCBI): domain Bacteria; kingdom Pseudomonadati; phylum Pseudomonadota; class Alphaproteobacteria; order Hyphomicrobiales; family Phyllobacteriaceae; genus Mesorhizobium; species Mesorhizobium sp. M1A.F.Ca.IN.022.06.1.1. The sequence continues at coordinate 5,555,361 of NZ_CP034455.1, forward strand.
CACTCTCGCCGCCGGCGGCAGCGCGGACTTCATCGTCTTCAAGGGACGCAGCTGGACCGAATTGCTGTCGCGGCCCGAATCGGATCGCATCGTGGTGCGCGAGGGCAGGGCGATCGAGCGCCGGCTGCCCGACTATGCTGAACTCGATGAATTGATGGTGTGATGATGGATATCGCAGCGCTGAAGCGCGATCTCGAAGGCCTCAAGATCGACGACCATCCGGCCATCGTCCAGCAGAAGAGCCGCGACTTCTACTGGTACAGCCCCGTCCTCAAACAACAGCTCGACCACGTCACCGGTGACCTGATCGTGACGCCGAAGAACGAGGACGAGGTGATCCGCGTTTTGGCTGCCTGCCACCGGCACGGCGTTCCAGTCACACCGCGCGGCAGCGGCACCGGGAATTACGGACAGGCGATGCCGCTGTCAGGAGGCGTGGTGCTCAACCTCGCCGAAATGAATGAAGTGAAGGCGATCGCGCCGGGCCGCGTGGTGACCGGGCCCGGAGCGGTTCTGGCCGACATCGATCGCGCCGCGCGGGCGCATTCCGCGCAGGAACTGCGCATGTCGCCCTCCACCTACAACACCGCCTCCATCGGCGGCTTCGTCGCAGGCGGCTCTGGCGGCGTCGGCTCGATCCGCTGGGGCGGATTGCGCGATCTCGGCAATGTCATCCGGCTGCGGACCGTGACGATGGAGGCGGAGCCGCGCGTCATGGACCTCTCGGGCGAGGACGTGCTCAAGGTCATGCATGCCTATGGCACCAACGGCATTATCACCGAGGTTGAGATGCCGCTGACGGCGTCCTACGATTGGGTCGATGTCATCGTCGGCTTCGACGATTTTATGGGTGCCGCGGGCTTCGGCAACGACCTCGCCGAGCAGGACGGCATATTGGCGAAGCTGATCACGCCGATCGCGGCACCCATTCCTTACGATTATTTCAAGCGACACCAGAAGTTCTTCCGGCGCGAGCAGAGCATCGTGGTGTGCATGATCGCGCCGCACGCGATGGATGGGTTCCTCGCGTTCGTCCGGGCCAGCAAAGGCGAAATCGTCTTCCGGGCCGACCAGGAGACCGACCTCAAGGGATTGCCGCCGGCCTACGAGCTGACCTGGAACCACACGACGCTGCGCGCCATCAGGGTCGATCCGACGATCACCTATCTGCAGGCGCGCTATCCGTCGCCGGACCATCTCGCGCACGTCAAGGCGATGGTCGACCGTTTCGGCGACGAGGTGCCGGCGCATCTCGAATTCATCCGCTTCGACGGCGCGATCGGCGCCGCCGGGCTGCCGCTGGTCCGCTTCACCACGGAAGAAAGGCTCGACGAGATCATCCGTATCCACGAAGACAATGGCTGCTGGATCTTCAACCCGCATCGCTACACGCTGGAAGAGGGCGGCATGAAGCAGACCGACGAGGTCCAGCTTGCCTTCAAGCGCGAGACCGATCCGCAAGGATTGCTCAACCCAGGCAAGATGATTGCCTGGGAAAATCCGGGCTACGACTATCGCTCCGGCAAGCCGTTCCTGTTCAAGGGGCTGCAAAGGGCGAGGTGATCGCGATGAGCGCCCGGCGCTGCACCCTCCTCTGGCCTGTCGCCTTTGGCGACATCTCCCGCACAAGGGAGGAGATGTGGCATGGGACAACAGGGATTTGTCGAGCTGACCTGCGGGATCCACTCCCGTGAACATCCTCGTGCTCTACGCACATCCGGTGGAGACCAGCTTCAACGCCGGACTGCATCGGACGATCGTCGAGCGGCTCGGCGCGGCGGGCCACACGATCGACGACTGCGACCTCTATGCCGAGGATTTCGATCCGCGGATGACCCGCGCAGAGCGGCTCGGCTACCACGATCAGCGCGGGCCGAACGAGGCGGTCGCCGGTTACATCGCAAGGCTTCAGAAGGCGGAAGCGTTGGTGCTGTCGTTTCCGGTCTGGAATTACGGCTATCCAGCTATCCTGAAGGGCTTCTTCGATCGCGTCTTCCTGCCCGGCGTATCGTTCAAACTGGTCGACGGCAAGGTTCGGCCGACGCTGCACAACATCCGCAAGCTCGCGGCCATCACCACCTACGGCGGCAGTCGTTTTCGCGCCATGCTGATGGGCGATCCGCCGCGCAAAATGGTGAAGCGCACGCTGCGGGCCACCATCAAGCCAGGCGCCTCCGTCTCTTACCTCGCACACTATTCGATGAACCTTTCGACGGATCAGACGCGCAAGGCCTTCATGGCGAAGGTGGCCGCCAGCATGGATCAATTCTAATGCGCGTGCTGGTGGTATATTGCCATCCGGTGCCGGAGAGCTATTGCGCCGCGATCCGCGACATGGCGATAGAGGTGCTGACGCGACGAGGCTGGGACGTGCGGCTGCTCGATCTCTATGCCGAGAAGTTCAATCCGGTGATGAGCTGCGAAGAGCGGCGCTCCTACAACGAGCGCGCGCCTGAGGATCCCGAGCTCAGGCCGCATTTCGAGCATCTGCAATGGGCCGAGGCGATCCTCTTCATCTACCCCACCTGGTGGTACGGATTGCCGGCGATGCTGAAGGGCTGGTTCGATCGCGTGTGGGCGACCGACATCGCCTTCAAGCTGCCGCGCGGCAGAGGCCGGATCCAATCGCTGATGACCCATGTGACCAAGGTCGGCGTCATCACCACCTGTGGCGCGCCGACGTGGTGGAGCGTCGTTGTCGGCCAGCCCGGCCGCAAGACGATCCTGCGCGGCATGCGCGCCATCTGCGCCCCCGCTGCAAGACATTCTTCCTGGCGCACTACCTGATGGATTCCTCAACGCCGAAGAGCCGGACGGCGTTTCTGGCGAAGGTAAGGGCGAGGCTGGAAAGCTTTTGAGGATAGCTCTCTTCTCCCTGTTAAATGAGGAGAAGACGGCGGCAGCAGATGAGGGGCGGCGTCGCAAAGGTGTGGCGCTGCCCCTCATCCGCCCTTCGGGCACCTTCTCCCCGTTGAACGGGGAGAAGGGAACACTGCGCTACATCCGCACCCGTTCAGCCTTCGGGTCGTACATTGGCCTCAACGATGCTTCCGCGGCGAAACGCTCGCCTGCGATCTCGACCTCGTAGGATGAGCCCAGCACATCAGCCTCGCTCTCGCCCTCGCAGGGCACATAGCCGAGCCCGATCGCGCCGCCGATATGGTGGCCGTAATTGCCCGAGGTGATCGGACCGACGATCATGCCGTCGCGCAGGATTGCTTCGTTGTGGAATAACAGGGGCTGCGGGTCCTTGAGGCGGAACTGCACCAGCCTGCGGCTCAACCCGGCTTCCTTCTTCCTGAGCACCGCGTCACGACCGATGAAGTCGCTCTTGGCCGTCTTCACCGCGAAGCCAAGGCCTGCCTCCAGCACATGGTCCTCGTCGGTGATGTCGTGGCCGAAATGGCGGAAGGCCTTTTCGATGCGGCAGGAATCCAGAGTATGCAGGCCGCAGAGCTTCAGCCCGACATCGGCGCCGGCTTCAATGATCGCCTCGAAGACATGGGCGGCCTGATCGGTCGAGACATAGAGTTCCCAGCCGAGCTCGCCGACATAGGTAACGCGATGGGCACGGGCCAACCCCATGCCGATCTCGATCTCCTGGAAGGTGCCGAACGGATTGGCCTGGTTGGAAAAATCGTTGGGGCTCACCTTCTGGATCAGCTTTCGCGAATCGGGGCCCATCAGGCAGATGACGGCTTCGGCAGCGGTTACGTCGGTAATGACGACGAATTCGTCGGCGACGTGCCGCCTCAGCCAGGCGAGGTCACGCTGCAAGGTGGCGCCCGGCACGACGAGGAAATAGGCGGTCTCGGACAGCCGCGTCACGGTGAGGTCGCTCTCGATGCCGCCTTTGGCGTTGAGCATCTGCGTGTAGACGATCTTGCCCGGTTCCACGTCCATGTCGTTGGCGCAGAGCCGCTGCAGGAAGGCACAAGCGTCGCGGCCTTCAACGCGGATCTTGCCGAACGAGGTCATGTCGAACAGGCCGACGCCGTTGCGCACGGCGAGGTGTTCCTCGCGCTGGTTGTCGAACCAGTTCTGCCGCTTCCAGGAATAGCGGTATTCGCGCTCCTGTCCTTCGCGGGCAAACCAGTTGGCGCGCTCCCAGCCGGCCACCTCGCCGAAGACGGCGCCACGAGCCTTCAGATGCTCGTGCAGAGGCGAGCGGCGCACGCCGCGCGAGGTAGCCATCTGGCGATAGGGGAAATGATCGGCGTAGAGCAGGCCGAGCGTTTCGGAGACGCGTTCCTTGAGGTAGCGACGGTTCTTCTGGAAGGGCTGGGCGCGGCGGATGTCGACCTCCCAGAGGTCGAAAGGCGCCTCGCCGTCATTGATCCACTGCGCCAGGGCCATGCCGGCGCCGCCGGAGGAAACGATGCCGATCGAATTGTAGCCGGTCGCCATCCAGTAGCCGGAGAGTTCCGGCGCCTCGCCGAGATAGTAGCGGTCGTCGGGAGTAAAACTCTCGGGGCCGTTGAAGAAGGTGTGGATGCCGGCCGTGCCCAGCATCGGCATACGGTTGACGCCCATTTCGAGGATCGGCTCGAAATGGTCCATGTCCTCGGGCAACTGGTCGAAGCAGAAATCCTCGCGGATGCCGTCCATGCCCCAGGGTTTCGCCACCGGCTCGAAGGCGCCGAGCATCATCTTGCCGGCGTCTTCCTTGTAGTAGGCGCACTCGTCCGGCACGCGCAGCACCGGCAGGCGGGTGAGGCCGGGGATGGGCTCGGTGACGAGGTAGAAATGCTCGCAGGCGTGCAGCGGGATGGTGACGCCGTTCTGCCGGCCGAGCTCGCGCGCCCAGATACCGGCGCAGTTGACGACGATGTCGGTCTCGATCGTGCCCTGGTCCTCGCCCTGAGCCCAGGAGACACCGGAGACGCGGCCGTTCCTGGTGTGGACCTTGATGACCTTCACGTTTTCGATAACCGTCGCTCCGCGTTGCCGCGCGCCCTTGGCCAGCGCCATGGCGATATTGGCGGGGTCGCACTGGCCGTCGAGAGGCAAATGCACCGCGCCGACCACATCGGAGACGTTGAGATGCGGGTACATCTCCTTGACTTCGGTTGGCGAAATCTCGCGCACGTCGACATCGAAGGCGCGGGCTAGCGAGGCCTGCCTATAAATTTCATGCTTGCGTTCCTCGGTCAGCGCCACGGTGATCGAGCCGACCTGGCGCATGCCGGTGCCGACGTCGGTCTCCGCCTCGAGCTTGACGTAGAGGTCGGCCGAGTATTTCGCCAGCCGGGTCATGTTCTGCGAGCCGCGCAACTGGCCGATCAGGCCGGCGGCGTGCCAGGTCGTGCCGCAGGTGAGCTGCTTGCGCTCAAGCAGCACGATGTCGGTCCAGCCGAGCTTGGCCAGATGATAGGCGACCGAGCAGCCGGAGACGCCGCCGCCGATAATGACCGCGCGAGCTTTGGTTGGAATGGTTCTGGTCATGCGGCCTCGCGGCGGTAGTCGGAAGCGAAGCGGCGCACGCGAAGCGCTGCTTCCTGAAGGACAGGTTCAGGCTGGCAGAGGCTGATGCGGATGTGGCCGGCGGCGGCCTCGCCGAAGCTCGAGCCAGGCATGACGCCGATCTTCTCCTTGTCGAGCAGCGCCCAGGCGAATTTCTCGTCGTCGGGCTCGATGGCCGATATGTCGAGCATGACATACATGCCTCCTTCGGAGCCGCGCACGGTGACTTCATTTGCGCCGCGAATGGCGTCGAGGAAGACGGCGCGGCGCCCGGCGTAACGCTCGGCTATCTCGTCCACGCCGTAGTGGTTTTCAAGCGCCTCGGCGCAAGCGATCGAGATGAAGGCCGGCAGGCCATAGGTGGTCACCAGGTTGAGATCGGTCATCAGCGCGATCATCGCCTTCGGGCCGGTGAGCCAGCCCATGCGCCAGCCGGTCATGCCGTGGCTTTTCGACATGGAATTGATGACCAGCGTGCGCTCGGACATGCCGGGCAGCAAGCGCGGCGAGATGTGCTCGCCGCCGCCGAGCGTCCAGTAGACCTCGTCGGACAGCAGCCAGAGATCGTGCTCCTTGCAGATTTCGGCCAATTGCTCGAGCCGTTCGCGCGAATAGACTGCGCCTGTCGGGTTGTTCGGGGTGTTGATCAGGATGGCGCGCGTGTTGGGCCTGAGCGCCGCGCGGATTCTGTCGGCGCGCGGCTGGAAGCCGTCCTCGGCCGGCGTCTCGACCACGGTGAAGCCGGCGCCGGCGGCGCTGAAGGTGTTGGGGTAGGTGGCATAATAAGGCGCGACGACGATCGCGTGATCGCCAGGGTCGAGCACGCCCTGCACGGCGGCGTAGAGCGCGCCCTGACCTCCGGCCGTGGCGATGACCTCGTCGGGCTCCGTCAGGACGCCGGTGCAGGCGGAGGAGGCCGCCGCCATCGCCTTGCGCAGGCGCGGCAGGCCGGGAAGCGGCGTGTAGTGGTGGTTGCTGCCGCGGACGGCGTTGACGCAGGCCTCGATCGTTTGCGACGGCGTGTCGAAATCATGGTCGCCGACCGAGAGCACGATGATGTCCTCGCCGGCTGCCCTGCGGGTCCAGGCGGCGAAATGGACTTCCCAGCCGTCCTTGCCCGATGGCACGATGCCGGTAATGCGCTTCGATGGTTTTGGCATCAGGCTGCTCCCGAGATGTGATGGCCGGCCTGAATGAGCCGGTCGCGTAGCGCAGCGATGTGCGCCGGCCCGACTTCGCAACAGCCGCCTACAATGCTGGCGCCAGTCTCGACCCAGCCCATCGCCTGGTCGGCATAGGCGTTCGGATCGAGATCATGGCGCGCGTGCAGCACGTCGACCGTGCCGCCATGCTTGAGCGCCTCGACCGAGGTGAAGCCATTGGCATAGGCGCCAACCGGACCGCCGAGGGCCAGCAGTTCCGGCAATGCGGCGGCAATGGCTTCGGGCCGGCAGCAGTTGAGCAGCCGTGCCGCCACCGGCAGATCGCCGAGGGCGCTAGCCGCGGCGGCAACGCTCTCGCCGCTGCGCAGGCGGGGCGTCCCGTGGTCGGCGAGAGTCCAGGATACCCAGACCGGCTTGCCGCTCTCGCATGCCGCGGTAACCGCCGCGCGGGCTTCTTCGGCGGAAGCCATGGTCTCGCACAGGAATAGATCGACGCCTTCTGCCTGCTCGGCGACGATGCGGCGGTAGATGCCGAGCGTCTCCTCGAAGGAGATGGTCAGCGCCGGCGCGTAGCTGCCGAACAGAGGCGAGAGGCAGCCGGCGATGGCGGCTTCACCCGCTTCGTCGCGCGCCTGCCGGGCGAGCTCGATGCCGCGCTTCTGCAGAGGCTTAAACAGCTCTTCCGCGCCCTCGCGCGCCAGGCGCTCGGGCGTGGCCGAATAGGTGTTGATGGTAATGACGCGGGCGCCGGCACGGATGAATTCCGCATGCAGGTCGCGCACCAGTTCCGGTTCGTCGATCAGCACTCTGGCCGACCACAAAGGCGTCGGTTCGGACTGACTGCGACGGACCAGCTCCTGGCCCATGCCGCCATCGGTAAGAATGACGGATGTCATGCTCTCAACCTTTCGTTCTTCGGATCCCACAACGGCTCGTCCTTCTGCACCACCGCCTTGAAACGGTCGCCGAAGATTTCGACCTCGACCGCCGTGCCGGGCTCGGTCAGGTCGGAACGCAGCATGCCGAGCGCGATCGACTTATCGACGCGATGGCCCCAGCCGCCCGACGTCGTCTCGCCGACAATCTTGCCGTCATGCCAGAGCGTCGACATATAGGGCGCGTCGCAATCGCTGGGGCTTTCTACGACCAGCGTGACGAAGCGCTTCTTCACGCCCTGCTGCCTTTCGTTGAGCAGCGCCGCCTTGCCGCGGAAGTCGGGCTTGTCCCATTTGACGAAGCGTTCGAGCCCGCCCTGCAGGATCGAATAGTCGGTCGAGAGGTCGCCTTTCCAGGCGCGGTAGCCTTTTTCCAGCCGAAGCGAATCCAGCGCGTACATGCCGAAGGGCTTTAGGCCATGCCTCTGGCCGGCGGCCCAGACCGCGTCGAAGACGGTAGCCGTGTCCGCGACCTTGGTGTGGATCTCCCAACCGAGCTCGCCGGCGAAGGAGACGCGCACCAGCTTCGCCCAGCGGCCGGCGATGGTCGTCTCCTGATGCGTCAGCCAAGGCAGGGAAAGATCGGCGTCGCAGACGTCAGCAAGAATAGCGCGCGAGTTCGGGCCGGCGAGAATCTGGGTTGAGTATTCCTCCGTGCGATCGGTCAGCCTGAAGGCCGCATCGGCCGGCATGCGCGACTTCAACCATTCGAAGTCGTGCCACTGCGCGACGGCCGCGGTGATTAGCGTCATCTGGTCCTCGCCATGGCGCACGACCGACATTTCGGTAACGATGCGGCCCTTATCGTCCGCGAAATAAACCAGGCCGATGCGGCCGGGCTTCGGCACGAGGCCGGTGACCTGCAGGGCCAGCCATTCGGCGGCGCCCGGACCTTCGAGGTTGAAACGCGAGAAGCCGGGCAGGTCGAGGATGCCGGCTGCATCGCGCACAGCCAGGCATTCCTCGCGAACGCGCTGCTGCCATGGCCCGTCGCGGCGGAAAGTCAGCGTTGATTCTTCCGAAATGTCGTCGCCCGGTTGCGCGTACCAGGTGGCGCGCTCCCAGCCGTTATAAGCGTCGAACTGGCCACCCCGCGCTTTGACGCGCTCATGCAGCGGCGAGTGCTTGCGGTCGCGGCCGGCCGGCCAGGCGTGGCGCGGGAACTGGATGGCGTATTCGTTGCCGTAGATCTCCATGCCCTTGGCAACGCAATAGTCGGGTGCCGAAGCAAAGGCGGTGAAGCGGCGCGGATCGCAGGACCACATGTCCCATTCGGTCTGGCCCTCGGTCACCCATTCGGCCAGCACCTTGCCGGCGCCGCCACCTTGCGCAATGCCGAAGGTGAAGACGCAGGCCTCGAAAGCATTCGGCACGCCGGGCATCGGACCGATCAGCGGATTGCCATCCGGCGCGTAAGGTATCGGCCCGTTGATCACCTTGGAAAGGCCTGCGGTGCCGAGGATCGGCACACGGGCAACGGCGTCGGCAAGGTAATGCTCGAGACGGTCGAGATCGTCCGGGAAAAGCTGGAAGGAAAAATCCTCCGGCATCGGATCGTTGTGGCCGACCCAATGCGCGCGGCAATTGCGCTCATAGGGACCGAGATTCATGCCGGTCTTTTCCTGGCGCAGGTAGTAGGAGGTGTCGACGTCGCGCAGCAACGGCAGTTTCTTGCCCTGTTCCTTGGTCCATGCGGCCAGCTCGGGGATTTCCTCGAACAGGATATATTGATGGCTCATCACCATCATCGGCACTTCGCGGCCGAACATTTTTCCAACTTCGGCGGCGCGATAGCCGGCGGCATTGATCACGATCTCGCAGCGGATCTCGCCCTGCGGCGTCGCCACCACCCATTCGCCGTTTTCGCGGCGAACGCCGGTGACCGGGCAGAAGCGGATGATTTTCGCGCCCATGTCGCGCGCACCCTTGGCAAGCGCCTGCGTCAATTGCGCGGGATCGATGTCGCCGTCGCTCGGGTCGTAGAGCGCGCCTTTCAGCTCATGCGTCTCGATGAAGGGGTAACGGCGCTTGATCTCGTCGAGGCCGACGAGGTCGATGTCCATGCCTTGATAGCGGCCCATGCCTTTGGCGCGCTGGAACTCCTGCATGCGCTCCTTGGTGTGGGCGAGCCGCAACGAGCCGGTGACATGGTAGTTCATCGGATAGTCGACCGCGTCGGCGAGGCCCCGGTAGAGCTCGGTAGAATAGCGCTGCATGTTCATCAGCGACCAGGACGACGAGAAGGTCGGCACGTTGCCGGCCGCGTGCCAAGTCGAGCCGGAGGTCAGCTCGTTCTTTTCCAAGAGCACGCAGTCGGTCCAGCCCGCCTTGCAAAGGTGGTAAAGTGAGGAGGCGCCAACGACGCCGCCTCCGATGATCACCACGCGTGCCGTGGTCGGCAAACCGGCCATGTTCTCCTCCAACGTCCAAAGCGCGTCAGGACGCGCTTTTGATTCTTTGTTTCATGCAGGCCTTGTCCCAAAAACCGCGGCACAGTTTTGGGCGGCATGCATTGGTTCAGTACACCGGTGGCGAAACCACCCAGATGACGACCGCCGGGTCGGCGCCAGGATTGCGCCAGCGGAACGGCTTGCCTTCGAAGCGGAACGAGTCGCCTTCGCTGAGCCGATGCCAGACGCCGCCGATCTCGAGCTCGAAAGTGCCCGACGCGACGTAGCCCGCTTCCTCGGTCGGGCGGCGCCCTTCGGTCTTCAATTCCGCGCCCGGCGCGAAGACCGAGCGCAGCATCTCGAAGCTACCGCCAAGATCGGGCGACAGAAGCTCCTCCACGAGGCCCGATTCGCTTGTGCCAAGCGAGCGGCGGCTGCCGGCGCGCACAACCACGCCGCGCTCCTCTTCGGCAGGCACGTCATGGCTGAAGAACAGGCTGAGCGGCACGCCGAAGAGTTCGGCGAAGGCCCGCAGGTCACCAAGCGAAGGGATCGACAAGCCGCGCTCGACCTGGCTGACCCAGCCTACCGAGCGGTCGAGCTTCAGAGCAATCTCGGCAAGCGTCAACCCGCGGGCCTTGCGCAGCGCACGAATGTCGCCGGCCAGCAGCCGCTCGCCATTGTCCTGCTCCGATCTGATGGCGGTCGAGGTCACCCGCTCCTCGTGAAAAAATCTGCTCAAATTTCATGAGAAAGCAAGTGCATGAAAAAATCAAGTGAATTTTCATGCAACGCAAGATTTGCTTGCGCCATTTTGGCGGTTGATGCAAAGCCTCGCCATCGAATCGCGAGTGGGGCGTCCGGTCGAGGACCAGTTAGTTATTTGTGTCTGCCTATGGTCGTTGCGGGAATCGGGTTGCCGGGTCCAGCCGTGCGTGAAGGGACGGCCCATGCTGGAGAAGAATGACCGGAGCACGCTCGACGCAGCGATCGTCGATGAGGCGATCATGTCGCGCCGGTCGGTGCGCGCGTTTTTGCCCGACATGGTCGACGACAGCACAATCCGCGCCATCCTGACGGTCGCGGCAAGGGCACCCTCGGGCACCAACATGCAGCCCTGGCGTGTCTATGTGACCAAGGGCGAGGTGAAGCGGCGCATCAGCGACGCCATCCTCAATTCGGGCATCCGCGCCGAAAAGGCCGAATGGGACGAGTACCGTTACTATCCCGACCAGTTCTTCGAGCCCTATCTCAGCCGGCGTCGCGCCAACGGTTTCGGTCTCTACGGCGCGATCGGCATCGGCCGGCGCGAAGTCGACAGGATGCGGGCGCAGCACGACCGCAACTTCGTCTTCTTCGACGCGCCGGTCGGCCTGATCTTCACGGTCGACCGGCGGCTGAACAAGGGCTCGTGGATCGACTACGGCATGTTTCTGCAGAACATCATGGTCGCGGCACGGGGCAGGGGCCTGCATACCTGTCCGCAGGCGGCTTTCGCGCCCTATCACCGGCAGATCCGCCCGGTGCTCGACATACCAGACGAGGAGATCGTGGTCTGCGGCATGGCGCTTGGTTATGAGGACACGTCCAAGCCCGAGAACGAATTCCGCACCGACCGCGCGCCGCTCGAAGACTGGGTGACGTTCGCGACATAGCTCTCCGGCGCGGATCGCAGCCCGATGTGCTAATCCGTGCCGATATGCCCGCCATGGCCGCTGACATGGGCACCGTCCTGCGGGGTGAGCCTGAAATAGGCGAGCAGCGCGCAAAGCGTGATCAAGCCTTCGACGACGAACAGGAGCCGGTAGTCGTTGACGCTCGCCTGGCCGCCGCCGGCGAGCAGCGAGAGCATGGCAGCGGCCAGACCGACGCTGATTGCCACCGCCAGCTGCCAAAGGATGTAGTACAGGGCGCTGAAGCGCGAGAGCTGCTCGGGCGCGATGTCCGAGTAGGCGAGGTTGCCGGTCGAGGCCCACTGCACCGAACGGAAAAGGCCGAAGGCGAAGATGTAGGCAAGCACGATGCAGGTAGGCGTGCTTTCCTGCATCAAGGCAAAACCGGCGACCAGCAGGGCGGCGATCGGCGTGTTGACGATCAGAACCCGCTTGAAGCCGAAGCGGTTCAAGATGCGCGGCATGAAGAAGCGCATCAGCAGCGAGCCGATCGCCGCGACGAAGGTCAGCGATCCGGCCTGCACCGCGCTCATGCCGAAGCCGAGCTGGAACATCAGCGGCAGCAGGAAGACAACGGAGCTTAGCCCTATCGTGTCGAGCCCGCCGCCGGTCAGAAAGCTGATGCGGAAGGTGCGGATGCGCAGCAGATTGAGGTCGAGCAACGGATTGCGGGCCCCCAGACAATAGAAGGCCGCGACAGTGAGGATGGCGATTGCCAGGCCGAGCTCGACGCCGATGATGCTGGCGGCGACGTCCTTCGCGGCAAGCGAATCCATGCCGAAGACGAGCAGCGCCATGCCGCCGCCGACTAGCAGGAAGCCGGGAAAATCGAAGGGCGTGCGGACCGGCTTGGTGGTCGTGGGGAACAGCGAGGCCGCGAGCAACGCGGCCGTCAGCGCGATCGGTATGTTGATGTAGAAGATCCACCGCCACGAGACGTAAGTGGTCAGCGCGCCACCGACGAGGGGCCCGACCAGCGGGCCGGACTGGCCGGCGAGCGAAATATACATGTTGATCCTGAGCGTGCGGTCGCGCGGAAAGCTCGACAGGATTACGACCTGACCGAGGGTGCCCATCAGCGCACCGCCGAAGCCCTGCAGCGCGCGCGAGCCGACCAGCATCCAGATGTTTTCCGACAGGCCGCACAGGGCCGAGGCGCTGGCGAAGACCAGCAGCGCAAAGCAATAGACGTTGCGCAGGCCGAAGCGGTCGGCCAGCCAGCCGCCGAGCGGCATCGTGACGATGAGGCTCGCGACATAGACGGTGATCAAAAGCCCGAGCTGGCTCGGCGGGCGGCCCAGGCTTTCGCCGATGCCGGGCAGCGCGGTCACAATGACATTCTGGTCGAGGCTGGTCATGAACACGCCGAAGGCGACGGTCGCCGGCAACAGCAGCGACGGGTCACCCGCCGGAGCAAAGCGGGTCGTGGCTGTCGCCGTAGTCTCTGCGGTCATGGAAGGATGTTGTCGAACCGGTTGCCTGAGGGCTCCGAGAGCCGCGTTCCTTATCTATCGTCTTCGCTGGCCCAAGGCTCAAGCGGCAGTTGTGGCCGTCGATAGTGCCACGCGCCGGCTGAACCAATCCCCGAGTGCTGCCTGCTTAGAGGCAAATTCGGCACGGAAAACCGCCGCGCAGTTTCCTGGAATTGCGCTTAGTGCACCTCGTAGCCGACTTCCTCGCTCGCGTGGCACAAGGCCTTCCAAAAGGAGCGCGCGAAGGAGCGGAACACATAGATGTCGAATTGGTCGCCACCGGTGCGCTGGATCTGTGCAAAGACATCGTGGTGGTTGGTCGAGCGGCCGGCGCCGAGCGGGAAGGCCGGCAAGGCGAAGTCGATAGCGAAGAGTTTCGCCATCACCCACTCCGCTTTGGGCCCAGAAATGCGAATCGCGGTACGGCCATGCGAGAGATCGGTAATCGTGCCGATGGAGGGCGTGATGAGGCCCGTGAACGCGGAAGCCAAGCCCTCGGCCTCGTCAACCACCGTGAATTTGCCCGGCGCGAATCCGAACGCGGCTTTCGCGCCGTTGACGACGCCGCCGCCGGCTCCATCCGGCAGGGCAAGGCCTGTCACCTTGTATATGCCGGACATCAGCCGCTTCTCCTCGCCCGGCCATGCTGCGAGCTGCAGGATCGAGCCCGGCCGCGTTTCGGACAGGATAACGTCAACGCCATGCTCGAAATGGCCGTGCGAGCCTGGATGATAGACCGGTTCAAGCGGCGACAGGCGCTCAGGCAATTGCCGCTCGGGAAGTTGTCGTTCAACCATGCATGCGGCTCCCGTCCGGATCGTAGAAATGGTTGGAGACGATCTCGACCGGCCCGAACCGGTTGCGCAGCGGATCGGAGACGAAGGCGCGCGTGCCGTGGCGCCCCTTGCCGCCTTTGACCAGCGCAAGCGCTATGTATTTGCCGAGCGCCGGCGAATAGCAGCAGGCGGTGATATGGCCGATCGAATCGTGCGGGTTCGCTTCGTCGAGTTCCTCGACGATATGTCCGCCACCGTTGAGCGCGCGGTTGTCGAGAGCGATCAAGCCGACAAGTTCCAGCCGGTCCGGGGCGATCAGGCCTTCGCGATCCATCATGGCGGAACCGATGAAGGGCTTCTTCTTCGACAGCATCCAGTCGAGATGCAGGTCGCGCGCCGTGGTGCGGCCGTCGATCTCCGCGCCGGTGACGTGGCCCTTCTCGATGCGCATGGTGCCAAGCGCCTCGAGCCCGTAGGCGACCAGGCCGAAAGGCTTGCCGGCCTCGATGAGAGCCTCCCAAACGCGCGTTCCATAGCCGGCGCCGGAATAGACTTCGAAAGCCATCTCGCCGGAGAAGGAGAGGCGGCAGATCATCACCGGCACGCCGGCGATCTCACCGTGCACAATGCCCATGAAGGGAATCGCGGCGTTGTCGACGGCCGTGCCCTTCACGCAGGCAGCGAGGATCGCCCTGGCTTTCGGTCCGCCGATCGCGGCCCCCGCCCACTCGTCGGTGACGGAGGTGACGGTGACCTTCAGTTCCGGCCAGATCACGTCGAGGAAATACTCCAGATGCTGCATCACCTTGCCGGCATTGGCGGTGGTGGTGGTCATCAGGAAATCCTGTTCGCCAAGCCGCCATGTGGTGCCGTCGTCGAAGGCAAGCCCATCCTCGCGCAGCATCAGACCGTAGCGGGCCTTGCCGACCGCGAGGGTGGAAAACATGTTCGTGTAAACGCGGTCGAGGAATTCCGCCGCATCCGGGCCCTGAACGGCGATCTTCCCAAGCGTCGAGACATCGACGATGCCGGCGCTCTCACGCGTTGCCGCGGCCTCGCGGACATAGGCCTGCTCGACCGTCTCGCCGGCGAGACCGTAGATCATCGGGCGGTACCAGAGACCGGCCGCATACATGGTCGCGCCGTTGTCGATGTGCCAGTCGTGCATCGGCGTCAGCCGCTCGGGCTTCAGGTCGCCGAAGCGCTCGGCCGCCAGCGAGCCGATCGACACGGCCGTGTAGGGCGGCCGGAACCGCGTCGTACCGACTTCGGGGATCGGCTTGCCCAGCGCCTCGGCCATGATGGCGAGGCCCGGCACGTTGGAGTTTTTGCCCTGGTCGGTCGCCATGCCGAGCGTGGTGTAGCGCTTCAGATGCTCGACCGAGACGAAGCCCTCGCGGTGCGCGAGCCGCACATCCTCGGCGGTCACGTCGTGCTGGAAATCGACGAAGCTTTTGCCCTTGGCCTTGATCTCGAAGACCGGTGCCGGATCCGGTTCGCCGGGGACGGCCTCCACGACGAGTAGCGGAGCGGAGGACGCGCTTCCGCCGGCGGCCTGAAGGCCAGCCGCGCGGCCTTCGGCAATGGCTTCCGCGGTCGTGAAACTGCCGGTGAAGGCGCCGGCGCCGATCCAGCGCTGCGTCGGCTGCGGCGGCAGGAAGGCCTGCCTGGCAGGGTTCCATATGGCCCTGGCTCCAGCCTGGCTGGCGAGATGGATCGTCGGTGACCAGCCGCCCGACATCAACAGGCAGTCGGCATGGATGCTGCGCTCATCGCCGCTCAGCGCGCCGTTCATCAATTCGAAGCGCCGCACCTTGAGACCGGTGAGCGCCTTGCCGCCTTCGGTCGCAACCACGGCATGGCCGGCAAGCAGCTCTG
This sequence comes from Mesorhizobium sp. M1A.F.Ca.IN.022.06.1.1, assembly GCF_003952605.1. Taxonomy (NCBI): domain Bacteria; kingdom Pseudomonadati; phylum Pseudomonadota; class Alphaproteobacteria; order Hyphomicrobiales; family Phyllobacteriaceae; genus Mesorhizobium; species Mesorhizobium sp. M1A.F.Ca.IN.022.06.1.1. The sequence goes on from NZ_CP034455.1 coordinate 5,571,111, forward strand.
CTTCGGCCTGGCTCGCCAGCCTGCTCATCTCGTTCGACACGTCGCTGCGGACATCGACGATGGCGACGACGGCGGCCCCGGCCTTCTTCAGTGCAACGGCGGAACGATAGGCGCTGTCATTGTTGGTGAACAGTGCGATGCGTTCACCGGGCAGCACGCCATATTCATTGGCGTAGCGTTCGGCCGCATGCGCCAGCATGACGCCCGGACGATCGTTGCCGGGGAATACCAGCGGACGCTCGAAGGAGCCGGTGGCGAGAACCACCGTTTTGGCGCGGATCGCCCAGTAGCGCTGGCGCGGCTCGCCCTTGGCCGGAACTTCCTTGTGGTCCGTCACCCGTTCGAGCGCGGCCAGCGTGTTGCCGTCGTAATAGCCCCACACCGTCGTGCGCGGCAGAAGGCGGACATTGTCATTGCCTTCGAGCTGGCCGACGATGCGCGCCGCCCAGTCGGCTGCCGACGCCCCGTCGATGGTTTCGCCCGACCAGTTGGCGGAGCCGCCGAACTTTGCCTCGAGCTCGGCCAGGATCACGCGGGCGCCCTGGTCGGCCGCGGCCTTCGCCGCCATCAGCCCGGCCGGGCCGGAACCGACGACCAGCACGTCGCAGAAGGCGTTCATGCGCTCGTAGCGCGAGGTATCGGGCGCGGTGCCGGCTCTGCCGAGGCCGGCGGCGCGGCGGATGAAATGCTCGCAGAACATCCAGAAGCGCGTGCCTTTCAACGGGCCGATCACCGGTCCCATGAAGGTCTTGTAATAGAAGCCGGCCGACAGGAGCTTGCCGCCGAGCTGGTTGAGCGCGCCGATATCCCAGGCGAGCGAGGGGGAGCGGTTCTGGCTGACCGCGACGAGCCCGTCATAGATCTCGACCATGGTGGCGGGAATGTTGGGCTCGCGCACCTCGCCGCGCAGCACCGTCACCAGAGCGTTCGGTTCCTCGACGCCGGCGGCGAGCAGGCCGCGCGGGCGATGGTATTTGAACGAACGGCCGAACAGCGTCACGCCGTTGGCGAGCAGCGCCGAAGCGAGCGTGTCGCCGGCGTGTCCGGTATAGCGCGCGCCGTCGAAGGTGAAGCGGATGGTGCGCAGCCGGTCGATGCGGCCGCCGGTTTCTGTGCGGCGAGGGCTCACTGGTGGCCTCCCGCTTTGTGGCCCGCGGACTTGTGTCCGCCACGGGCAAAGGCAGTGCTCAAGATTTCATGGGTTAAGGTGTTTCGCACCACCCGCAGATGCGCGCGGCAGCCGCCGGAATGCTGCCAGATCTCATTGTGGTCGCCGGCCGGGTTCAGCCGGTCGTAGACATAGGCATTCCAGGCGTCGAGATCCTGCGAGGCAGGCTGCGGCCGCTCGCGGTTGCCGTCGCCCTGGTAGGTGAACTCAATGACATCGCGCGGGCCGCAATAGGGACAAGTGATCAGCATATGATTCGAAACCTAATGCAGCCGCGGCGTCGCGCCCTGGCCTTTGTCGTCGATGATGAGGCCGCGATAGAAACGGTCGAGCGTGAAGGGCGCGTTGAACTCGTGCGGCTCGTCCTTGGCGATGGTCCAGGCAAAGCACCATCCTGAGGCTGGCGTTGCCTTGAAGCCGCCATAACACCAGCCGCAATTGAGATACATGCCGGGCAGCGGGCCGGTGGTGATGATCGGCGAACCGTCCATCGTCATGTCACAAAGCCCGCCCCAGGAGCGCAGCATGCGCACCCGCGCCAGGCCCGGGAAGAGTGCCAGCATCTCGCTCATCACCTCGTCGACGACGGGCAGGCTGCCGCGCTGGGCATAGCTGTTGTAGCCGTCGAGGTCCCCACCATAGACGAGGCCGCCCTTGTCGGATTGCGAGATGTAGAAGTGGCCCATGCCGAAGGTGAGAACGGTGCCGATGATCGGCTTCAGCGATTCCGAGACGAAGGCCTGCAGAACGTGGCTTTCGATCGGCATATGCGAAATGCCGGCAAGCTGCATGACTTGGCCGGTGCTGCCGGCCACCGCAAGCGCCACCTTCTTGGCGCGGATATCGCCGCGCGTCGTCGTCACACCGGTGATGCGGTCGCCGTCGCGCAGGAAGCCGGTTACCTCGCAATTCTCGATGATGTCGACGCCGCGCCGGTCGGCGCCGCGCGCATAGCCCCAGGCGACGGCGTCGTGGCGCGCGGTTCCGGCACGCGGCTGCATCAGCCCGCCAAGGATTGGAAATCGCGCCGAGCCCGAAACGTCCAGGGCCGGAACAAGGCGCTTGATCTCTTTGACGCTCATCAGTTCGGCGTCGACGCCGAGATGGCGCATGGCATTGCCGCGCCTTGCGTAGTCGTCGACCTGAGCCGGTGTGTGCGCGAGGTTAAGGCAGCCCCGCTGCGAAAACATGACGTTGTAGTTGAGGTCATGCGACAGGTTCTCCCACAGCTTCATCGAATGCTCGTAGAAGCGGGTGTTCTGCGGCAAAAGATAGTTGGAGCGCACTGCCGTGGTGTTGCGGCCGACATTGCCCGAGCCCAGCCAGCCTTTTTCCAGCACAGCGACATTGGTGATGCCGTGCTCCTTGGCGAGGTAATAGGCGGTCGAGAGCCCATGGCCGCCGCCGCCGATGACGATCACATCATAGGACGCCTTGGGGTCCGGCTTGCGCCAGGCCGGTTTCCAGTCCTGGTTGCCGTTGAGCGCGTTCTTGAGGAGCGAAAAGGCTGAGTATTCCGCCATTCTTCCTGTCGTCCTTTTGGTGCGAGCCGGCAGACTATAGAGCAGGCGAGAAGCGCAAAGCCAAGATTGCGCCATCGCTTTTCGACAGGCCGACTTCGATCCGCGCCGAGGCCCGCGGATGGAGACGTCTTGCCGCCTGATAGGCCGGTCTTTATCAAGGGCAGGATTTTCGAAGATTTTTCGGCCGTGAGTCGCCCGTCACGTCATGATTTTCCGACTGCTCCGCCTGATCCTGATCGCCATTGTCGCCGTCGCGGCGCAGCCCTCGCCCGGCGCGATGGCGCAGGCGATCGGCCAGGGCTCCACGCAGCTCATCGCCGACCAGACCAAGGCCATCCAGGATCTGACGGCCAAGACCGACGGACTGGAGAAGAAGTTAAGCGCCCCAGACCAGGACGACGCCGGCCTTGTCGATATCCGCTTGCAGCTCGAGGATATTTCACGGGCGGCGCTGAACAGCGCGCTCGCGTTCCGTTCACGCCTCAACGACATCAACGCGCGCATCGCGGTATTAGGGCCGCCGCCGGCCCAGGGGCAGCCGCCGGAGCCGGCGATCGTCGCCAACGAGCGCGCGGCGCTTACGGCCGAGAAGGCCGAGATCAATGCCGTGGTCGCCAGCGCGCAGAACCTGTCCATCCGCATCAGCGGGCTGGTCGACAGGATCGCCACGCTACGCAGTCAGCTTTTCCGCAGCGTTCTGACGAAACGCTACGAGTTGAGCGATGCGCTGAGCCCGCAGGCCTTTTCCGACGCGCACGACCAGTTCACCGGCCTCTATAAGGCGGTGGCGTCCTGGCTCACCTTCGCATTGAAGTTCAAGTTCCAGGCGATGCTTGCGGCGACGCTGATGGCGCTGGCGCTGGCGGCCGTGCTGCTGATCGGGGGCAGGCGTCTCTTCGGCCGCATCTTCGAGGCCGATCCTTCGGTCGAAGAGCCGTCGTACCTGAGCCGGCTTTCGGTGGCGTTCTGGTCGACGCTGCTGCCGACCGTGGCGCTCGGCGCGTTCCTCGCCTCGACCGTGTTCTTCTTCAACTATTACAACGTCCTGCGCGGCGACATCGGCGAATTCCTCAACGCGCTGCTCTCGGTCGTCGCGGTGGCGTTCTGCGTCAACCGGCTGACCAATGCCGCCCTAGAGCCGCGGCTGCCGAACTGGCGGCTTATTCCAGTCGCAACCGGACCAGCGCGTTGGCTGGTGCGGCTGGCCACCGCCATGGCCGTGGTCCTCGGCTTCAACTACTTCCTGTCCGTCGTCAACGAGAAGATGGGCTCGCCGCTGTCGCTGACGATCGCCAGGAGCTTCGTTGCCACCGTCATCGTGGGCGTCATCCTGATCCTGATGGGTGTGCTGAAGCCCTTCAGGGCGAAGGACGGCTCGTGGCGTCCGTGGCCGGCTTGGCTTCGCTTCATTGCCATCGGGCTCGGCGTCTCCACAATCGCCGCGGCACTGCTCGGCTATATCGGTCTTGCGCTTTTCGTCTCTATTCAGGTCGTCGTCACCGGCACCACGCTGATCACCGCCTATATCGGCTTTCTGTCGGCGCGGGCGATCGGCGAGGAGGGCGGCTTCGCCGACACTTCGGTCGGGCGCTGGCTGTCAGCCAATTCCAGCTATGAGGACACCGCGCTCGACCAGCTCGGCCTGGTGGTCAGCATCGCCATCAACCTGATGATCGTGCTGGTGTTCCTGCCGCTGATCCTCTTGATGTGGGGCTTCCAGCCCGGCGATATCGAAACCTGGGCCTTTAAGCTCGCAACGGGCGTGACCATCGGGTCGGTGACCATCTCGGTGCTCGGCATCCTCACCGGCATCGTCGTTTTCGCCATCGGCTATTTTCTCACGCGTTGGTTCCAGGGTTGGCTCGACGGCTCGGTCATGGCGCGCGGCAAGGTCGACACCGGCGTGCGCAATTCGATCCGGCTGGCGGTTGGCTATGCCGGCGTCGCGCTTGCAGCGCTGGTCGGCATATCGGCGGCGGGCATCGATCTTTCCAATCTGGCGCTGGTCGCCGGCGCACTTTCGCTGGGTATCGGCTTCGGCTTGCAGAACGTCGTCTCGAACTTCGTCTCCGGGCTGATCCTGCTTGCCGAGCGACCGTTCAAAGTCGGGGACTGGATCGTCGCCGGCGACATCAGCGGCACGGTCAGAAAGATAAGCGTGCGCGCCACCGAGATCGAGACGTTCCAGCGCCAGTCGGTGATCCTGCCGAACTCGAACCTCATCAACAATGCGGTCGGCAACTGGACGCACCGCAACAAGCTTGGCCGCGTCGACATCAAGGTGGGCGTCGCCTATGGCAGCGACGTCAAGCGCGTCCACGCCGTCCTGCTCGGCATTGCCCGCGCCCATCCGATGGTGCTCAAGAACCCCGAGCCCTTTGTGCTATTTGCCAATTTCGGCCCGGCTGCACTGGAATTCGAGATCCGCGTGTTCGTGGCCGACGTGTTGAACGGCAGCATCGTCCAGAACGACATCCGATTCGCGATCTTCGACATCTTCGAAGACGAGCACATCGAGATCCCGTCGGCGCCCCGCGCCGTGGTCGAGAGCAAGAAGCATGAGCCATGGCCGATCGACGACGACAAGATCGAGGCCGAATTCGCCGAACGCGAGCGGCTGGAAGCGGAGGCCGCGGCCGAGCAGGCGCGTCTGGCTAAAACCAAGAGAAGAGGCCGCAAGCCCGACCCCGACTAGCTTTGGCGGCCGCCGAAGCCGATTGTGGCATGAATGCGGCATTCAGTTGCGGTTCACGTTCCATCTCATATAAGCTCTCACGCAAAGTGCGAGAATGCCTTGCGAAATTGAACAGAGGCGGTGTGGAAACACCGGAATTGCAATGTGGAAGTCTGTCGTTGCCGCCGTCGCTTTCCTGGCCCTTAGCGGTTCGGCTTTTGCCGCCAGCGCGGTCAACAAGGACGCCCAGACGCGGACGTTGATCGTGACCGAAGGCGGCGGCAAGACCGAGCTGGCGCTGGCCGCCGGCGAGACGGTGGAGTTCTGCCCGAATGGCTGCTTCGTCACTCTGCCCAATGGTGATCTCGAAGCGCTGACCGGTTCGGAAACGGTCGAGATCTCCGGCGGCGTCGCGCGGATCAAGTAAGAACTCCTTGAATATGATCGGCAAGGCCGGGCGTTTGTCCGGCCTTTTATCGTTCCGGTAGCCGCTGCTTAACGGTAACGCCGGAAGTGTTCCCGTCGTGGTTAAGCTCAAGACTGCCAGCTGCCAGGTCGGCTTCCAGGCCGAGGACTTCGGGGCTTTCGCCTGAGCGAAATCGCATGTGGAGCCGAGCTGGCGCGCCGGGTCGCGCGGCATCCGCGACGTGTCGCAAACAGGCGGTAGCTCAATCCGCGTCCTCTGCATATTGTGGCGCAATTCGTACGGGCGCCGGCGCGCCCGCTTTAGCACTTTGGAGTCGCGGGCATGGCAGAGTTTCCGAAAAAGGCGAAGGTCGTCATCGTCGGTCTTGGCGGTATTGTCGGCGCGTCGGTCGCCCATCACCTAATCGAGCGCGGCTGGGACGACATCGTGGGCATCGACAAGTCCGGCATCCCAACCGATATCGGCTCAACCGCGCATGCCTCGGACTTCTGCTACACGACCAGCCACGATTTTCTCTCCTGCTGGACGACGCTCTATTCCATCGATTTCTACGAGAAGATGGGGCATTACGCGCGCATCGGCGGCCTCGAAGTCGCGCGCGTCGGCGACGACGGCCGCATGGACGAGATCAAGCGCAAGATTGCTTCCGCCAAGGCATTCGGCACCCGCGCGCGCCTGATCGAGCCGGCCGAGATCAAGCAGAAGTTCCCGCTGATCGAGGAGCATCTTGTGCAGGGCGGGTTGTGGGACCCCGACGCCGGTCTCGTCATCCCGCGCTCGCAGACGGTGGCCGGCAAGCTCGTCGACCAGGGTGTCGCTTCCGGCAAACTCCAGGCTTTCGCCAACACCTCGGCCAAGGACCTGATCGTCGAGAACGGCCGCATCAAGGGCGTCGCGACCGAGCGCGGCACGATCGAAGCCGATTATGTGGTCGTCTGCACCGGCATCTGGGGCCGGCTGACCGCGGCACTGGTCGGCGAAGACCTGCCGGTCATGCCGATCGACCACCCGCTGACCTTCTTCGGCCCGTATAACGAGTTCGCCGGCACCGGCAAGGAGATCGGCTGGCCGCTGCTGCGCGACCAGGGCAACTCGGCCTATATGCGCGACACCGGGGATCCCAAGACCGCGGAGGGCGGGCAGATCGAATGGGGCTATTACGAGGAGACCAATCCGCGCCTTTGCCATCCGCGCGACCTGCTGGAAAAAGACCAGGCGCGGCTCTCGCCCTCGCAGCGTGACCTCGACATGGAGCAGATCATGGCGCCACTGGAGCGCGCCATGGAACTGACGCCGATCCTCGGCGAGCTCGGTTACAATGAAGGCCATTCCTTCAACGGCCTGCTGCAGGTCACCACCGACGGCGGCCCGTCCATGGGCGAAAGCCAGAAGGTGAGGGGCCTCTGGTACGCCGTCGCCATCTGGGTCAAGGACGGCCCGGGCATGGGCAAGCTGATCGCCGACTGGATGACCGACGGCCGCACCGCGATCGATCATCACGCCATCGACTATGCGCGCTTCTACCCGCACCAGACGAAGGAAGAGTTCATCTGGGATCGCTGCACCGAGACGGCGATGAAGGTCTACAATCCGGCGGTGCATCCGCGCGAGCCGTTCTCCAAGGGCCGCAACATCCGCCGCTCGCCGTTCTGGGAGCGCGAGAAGGAACTCGGCGGCTACTTCATGGAGCTGGGCGGCTGGGAGCGCGCCCATGGCTATGCCGCCAACGAGCATCTCCTGGAAAAATACGCCAACCGCGTCCCGGTGCGCGAGAATGAGTGGGACAACCGCCATTTCTGGCGCGTCTCCAATGCCGAGCATCTGGCGATGAGCGAGGATTGCGGCATCGTCAACCTCTCGCATTTTTCGATGTACGACGTGGAGGGGCCGGACCATGTCGCGCTGCTGGAATGGCTGTGCGCGGCCAAGATCGGCGGCGACAACAATATCGGCAAGGGCATCTACACCCACTTCCTCGACGAGGAGGGCATGGTGCGCGCCGACTTCACCGTGATCCGCATGGCCGATCGCTGCCGCGTCATCGACGGCGCCGACGCCGGGCCGCGCGACTTCCGCTACATGCAGCGCACCGCGCAGGACAAAGGTTTCGATGTCACTGTCACCGATGTCACCGAAAAATACGTCACCATCGGCATCTGGGGACCTAATGCTCGCACGACGCTGCAGAAGGTGGTCGAGGACCCGAACGGGCTGACGCCGGACAATTTCCCGTTCGCGGCGATCAAGCCGATCAGGATCGGCGGAAAGGACGTCATGGCCTTCCGCATCTCCTATGTCGGCGAGCAGGGCTGGGAACTGCATATGCGCTATGAGGACGGGCTCGCCGTCTGGGACGCGCTGCGCTCGACCGGTGTGATGCCGTTCGGCGTCGAGACCTACGCCAACACGCGCCGCATGGAGAAGAGCCTGCGGCTGCAGAACGCCGACCTCTTGACCGAATACAATCTGCTCGAGGCAGATCTTGCCCGCCCGAAGGTCAAGGAGAACGACTTCTGCGGCAAGGCCAAGCACCTGGAATATCGCGCCCGCGAGCATCAGCCGGCTATGCTCTGCACGCTGGTGATGACCGAGAACACCGATTCCAAGGGCGTCGCGCGCTATCCGGTCGGCATCATGCCGGTGCAGGATCCCGCGACCGGCGAGACGCTGGTCGACGAGCTCGGCCGGCGCTCCTTCACCACGTCGGTCGCCTACGGCCCGACCATCGGCAAGAACATCGCGCTCGCCTATCTGCCCTGGGCCTACTGCCAGGAAGGTCGCAAGCTGCAGGTGGAGTATTTCGGCGAGACCTATCCGGTCGAGGTGGCCGGCGTCGGCTACAAGCCGCTTTACGACCCGGAGAATCTCAAGCCGCGCAGCTAAGCGAGCGCGCGTTCGTCCGGATTGGTGGAAGGCCCGGTCGACGCCGGGCCTTTTTGCTTTGTTCATGCGCGATTATCGCTTACCGTTGCGTCATGTCCGCTTTGGGCCGAACAAGGCATTGGCTTTCCGGCGCCGCCGCGCTGGCGCTGCTCCTCGGCCCGCCCACGCGATCGAGTGCGATAGAGCCGGTAGATGTCGAGCTGGTGCTCGCAGTCGATGTTTCGCTCTCCATGTCGCCGGCCGAACTCGAGATCCAGCGCCGTGGCTATGCGGCGGCACTGACGGATGACAACGTGCTCAAGGCCATCGCCGACGGCGTCCACGGCAAGATCGCGGTCACCTATGTCGAGTGGGCCGGCACCAGATGGCAGCGGGTCGTCGTACCGTGGACAGCGATTGCCAATCGCGCCGACGCCGAACGGGTGGTTGCGCAGATGAACGCGCGTCCGCCGGACAGCGCGCGACGTACTTCGATCTCCGGCGCACTTGCCTTCGGCAGCGACCTTTTCGCCGAAAGCGGCTTTCAGGGGACCAAGCGCGTCATCGACGTTTCGGGCGACGGACCCAACAACCAGGGCGCGCCGGTCGACATCACGCGCGACGAGGTGGTGAGGCAGGGCATCACCATCAACGGACTGCCGCTGATGACAAGGGGCGGGTACGGCGGCGCCTTCGACGTCGCCAATCTCGACCGCTACTACAGCGACTGCGTGATCGGCGGGCCGGGCGCCTTCATGATCCCGGTCAACGACTGGACGCAATTCCCGGAAGCGATCCGCCGCAAGCTGGTGCTCGAGCTCGCCGGCCCGGCCTCGCGGCAATGGGCGGCAGAAGAGGCGGCTCACCCGCCGGTCGTGCTTGCCGACGACAGGCCGGCCGCCGATTGCCTGGCCGGTGAGAAGATGTGGCGCAACCGCGGCTGGATGATGGATAGCCGGTGACGGTCGGCAAGCTCCGCCGGAGCGGGGTTCGGACTTGCTTCCTCGTGTGGCACAATGGCAAAATGTGATCGGGCCCGCGCCATCGCGCAACGCGATGAAATGAGGAAATATTGCATGAAACGTTTGGTCATCCTGGCGGCGCTTGCGTCGACAATATTTGCCGGAAGCGCCAGCGCCCAATTTTACGGCGAGGCCGCCTGCGTGCTGTTCGAGAATGCGAACTTCCGCGGACGCTCGCTTGCAATGGGTCCTGACGACGCCGTCAATTTCCGGGGCGGCTTCTGGAACGACCGCGTTTCCTCGGTGCTGGTGCGGCGGGGCTGTACGCTCGTCGCCTATGAGAATGCAGGAAGGCGCGGCCGCTCGATCGAGCTCAACCGCAGGGTCCGCGATTTCGGAGGTTCCGGCTGGAACGACCGCATCTCGTCCGCGGAGTGCTATTGCGACCGATATTGAGCTGGTCGAACCTGCCAGCGGTCATAACGCAACGCTCAAAAACAGCCCGGAATTCTCGGCGCTGAAGGCGCAGTTGACCGAAGACATCCGCATTGAGGCGATACGGACCGCACAGCCGCCGTAGGTTTTCGTAGCCTTGTCGCTTAGGCGGCCAGCAACTGCTTGCGGTCTACGCGCTCCTGCTGCGGCGAGCGGGCATAGAGCTCGCGGTAGCATTTGGAGAAGTGCGAGGCCGAGACGAAACCGCAGGCGACAGCCACTTCCACCACGGGCAGCGACGACTGGATGAGCAAATGCCTGGCGCGGTCGAGCCGGATCTCGAGATAATAGCGGGCAGGCGAGCGGCCCATCTCGGTGCGGAAGAGGCGCTCGATCTGCCGGCGCGACAGATCGACATGGTCGGCGATCTCGATCAGCGACAGCGGCTCGGAGAGGTTCGCCTCCATCAATTCAATGATGGTCAGCACCTTGGAATTCTGCACACCGAGACGGGCGCGCAGCGGCAGGCGCTGGCGATCCGTCGGGCTGCGCACGCGGTCGGTCAGCACCTGCTCGCAGACGCGGTTGACGAGGCTTTCGTCGAAGTCGTCGCCGATCAGCTTCAGCATCATGTCGAGCGCCGCGGTGCCGCCTGCGCAGGTGTAGACATTCTGGTCGATCTCGAAGAGGTCGGCGAAGACATTGGCCTTGGGAAAGGCCTCCGAGAAGCCCGGCAGGTTTTCCCAATGGATGGCGCAGCGCTTGTTGGAGAGCAGGCCCGCAGCCGCCAGGATGTGCGCGCCGGTGCACAGGCCGCCCACGGCGACGCCACGGTTGTATTCCTCGCGCAGCCAGGCGAAGGCCGACTTGTTATGATAGCGCTCGACATTCATGCCGCTGCAAACGATCGCCATGTTCGGGCGGTCCGGCCCGGCCATCTTCCTGCGCTCTTCCTCGAGCGAGGTGTTGACGGCGCATTCGACGCCGTTCGAGGCGCGCACGGGCTTGCCGTCGATACTGGTCAGGCGCCAGCTATAGGCCTCGTAGCCGAGCATCCGGTTGGCCGAGCGGAGCGGGTCGAGCGCCGTTGCGAAGGCGATCATGGTGAAGTCGGGGATGAGGAAGAACACAAACGATCTCTTGATCGGGTGCTTGACGGCATTCACGGGAAACCTCACGCGGCCATGACGCGAACAGAATGTCGCTAATAGCATAGCGACATCAGGAAAAATCATTCCTGTCAATCGGCTAGACGGCTAAGCGACGATTAAATTTGCGACACGGGTCGCAAATGGGCAATCGTCGATGGCGCGAGACCGAAGGTTGCTACTTCAGGTTCCAACGAATGCGCCGTCAGAAGAAAAACGCCGCCACGGCGGAGCCGGGCGACGTTGAATTTCATTCAGCGCGACGGCAACCAGGTGCCGTTCGAAACTGCTGTGTCAGGCAACGAAGCCGAGGCGAGCGGCAGCCATGGCGCCGGTCTGGCCGGGCATGGTCTTGGCAAGACGCTGACGCTCAAGAGCGGTCGTCATGTTCATTTCGCGACGGGGGAACAGGCGGGCAAACAGCTTCATCATCATCTCCATTTGGTTGCTCAGACGGGTCGCCTTCGCTTAATGGAGTGGGGCAGCTCGTTTTTGCTGGCGGTGATATAAGCCTGCTCCAGCCAAAACTAAATCGCAAAAACGAAGCGCTTGTTATGAAAAGCGACATCCCATGCGACTTTTTTGAGCTCTGCGCTCGAAATTTACTATTAGTTACAGCGCTTTAATTCGAAACGGACGTCGCTATGCGAGTGCTTCATATGCGTCATGCGACGGCCGCATGGCTGGAAAAGTCATTTGAGTACAAACAAAAGGGCCTGCCGGTCTGACACGCGGCAGGCCCTTAGCACGTGATGCACACTTATTTACTTGGCTCCGGCCCAGGTTCCCACGCCGTAGCGCAATCCAGTCTTGGCATCGGCGGCTTCCGGCCAGCCGATATCCTTCTGCAGTTCGATCGGCAGCGCATGGATTGCGCGTTCGGTCTGGTAGCGAGCGCGGGCGGCACTGAATTCGGTCGCGAGCCGACCGATAGACGACAGGATAGACATTTTCTTTCTCCTCGATTCGGGCAGGGAGGCGCCCGGCAATTGGTTACGTCAGGTCTGTTTCAGCTTCATTTCATGTCGAGTGCAGGCCTGTATCATGGTCGTTCGATGGCTGCTTTTGGCAGCATCCTGCATCGATCGAGTTGACTATGCGCTCGAAGTGATGTTCAATCAAACGAAATGGAATGATCATTTGCATCAGAAAAATTGAAGGCAAGCTCCGATGAACGCCCCACTCAACCATCCTTTGCCGCTGCTCGATCTCGACGTGCTGCGCACCTTCGTGGCGATCGCCGAGACCGGTAGCTTCACCACCGCCGCGAATGCGGTCTTCCGCACCCCCTCGGCCGTCTCCATGCAGATCAAGAAGCTCGAAGACGTTCTCGGCCGTTCCGTCTTCGCGCGCGACGCGCGCTCGGTGACGCTGACCACGGACGGCGAGATGCTTCTCGGCTATGCCCGGCGGCTTTTGTCGATCAACCGCGAAGTGGTGTCGAAGTTCATCATTCCCGACATTGTCGGTGTGGTCAGGCTTGGCTCCCCGGACGACTATGGCGAGCGCGTGCTGCCCCACGTGTTGAAGCGCTTCGCGCAATCGCATCCGTCGATCGCCGTCGACGTCACCATCGACCAGAGCGTCAATCTGCGCCGCCGCATGGACGACCGTGCGCTCGACATCACGTTGCTCACCAATTCCTACAAGACCAGCGCGGTCGGCGCCGAGGTGCTGCTAACCGAGCCGATCGTCTGGGCCGGCGCCAAGGGCGGCTGCGCGCATCTGCGCGAACCGCTGCCGGTTTCGCTTTGGGAAGAAGGCTGCGCCTGGCGGGCCGGCGCCCTGGAAGCGCTCGGCCGGGAAGGCCGCAACTACCGCATCGCCTATATGAGCGCTCATACCGCCGGCCAGCGCGCCGCCATCATGGCCGACCTTGCCGTCGCGCCGCTGCCGAAGTCCTTCCTCGGCGACGAGATGGTTTCGCTGGGCGCGAAGGACGGCATGCCCGATATCGGCACCTACAATCTCGCCATGGTGGTGGCACCCGATGCCAGCGCGCCGGTGAAGGCGGTTGCCGACCACATCCGCGCGACCTTCGAACTGTTCCGGGAAACCGGCAAGTTCTGAGCTATTCGGCCGCCGGCGCAGGTCGCGCCGCATAAGTGGTTCGGCGTGATGCATGGGCTCGCTGCGGTAGGATCTCGGCTGTGAGGAAGTCGACGATGCTGTCACGTGCGCGCCGCGCTTCCGGCATATCGATCAGCGGCCAGACGTGGAACATGCCTTCCTCGTAGACGACCTCGACCTCGATTCCTGCGGCGCGCGCCCGTTCGGCGAAGATCAGATTGTCGGGGCTGAGCAGGTCGCGCGAGCCGGTGAGCAGCAGCGTCTTCGGCAGCACCGAGAGATCGCCGTAGAGCGGGCTGATGTGCCAGTCGGAGCGGTCGATGCCGGCGCTGTAGAGCCGGATCGCCTCGAGCCCGCCGGGGATGCCCAGCCAGGGGTCGTTGCGTTCGGCTTCGAACACTTCCGGATTGGACAAGGACATATCGAGGCCGGGCGAGATCAGCACGTGGCGCGCCGGCGAGGGCAGGCCTTCCTCGGCGGCTATCATGGTGAGCACGACTGCCATGTTGCCGCCGGCGGAATCGCCCATGAAGACGATGTTCTCGGCATTGGTCTCTTGCAGCATGCGCCGGTATACGTCGCCGACCATGCCGAACATGTCATGGAAATTGTACTCCGGCGCGATCGGATAGATCGGCACGGTGATGCCGAAGCCCAGCCGCTCCGCCATCTCGGCAATCAGCACCCAGTGATAGGACGTGATCTGAAAGACGAAGGCGCCGCCATGCAAATAGAGGATACGCCGGCGCTCGCCCGATTTCGGTGCGATTTCATAGACGGGGAAACCATCGACGCTGGTCTCGGCGATATCCAGCCGAGCCTTCAGAAGAGCCGGCGGATGATAGTCTTCGGTCTTGCGGGCGTAGGCGATCCAGCGCTGCAGATTCTCGGGACTGGAAAAGGCCTTCTTGCGGCTGTGCCTGAGAATGAACGAAACGACGTGGCTTTTCAAACTGGGCATACGGAACACGGATCGGTCGAGCCGACTAAGAGAAATTCCCCCTGCTATGCGAAGATTGTAGTTAGGTTGAAAATGTCAAGGTTCGCAGCGGGCACATCGGCGTGATGCGACGGCGGTCGCGTCAACGGCGCCCTGGCAGCAGCGCGGCGCGCAACTTGTTGTCGCCGATCGCCGAGGCCGCTTGCCGGCCTCGGCGCTTGCCGAGCAGCTTACATTTGTCGGCGAAGGTCATCAGCGGGCGGTTCCCAGGAGCAGCGCGTGCAGGGCTGCCTGCGGGTCGCTCGGCGGCGAAGCCGGCCAGCCGATATCCTTCTGCACATGCACGGGCAGGTCGTTGAGCGCGCGGATCGCCTTGCTCCGGGCATGAGCCTGCCTGATGGTCACGCCGAAGCGGCCGAGGTTATCGAACATCGACATAGTGGGTTCCTCCGGAAGGTCGCGCCAGCTCGAAGACATTTCGCGCCAGCCCTTCGATGGCGGGCTAAATGCGCCCGGCATGTTTCCGGCGGATTTCACGAAAACAGCGTTCCGGTTTCCGGATCGATGGATCCGGAAACATTTGCATGCATACGAACTAAAGAGAGGCGTCGGGCGAAGGGGACCTATTCGCGCCCACGCCGCCGCCCTTCGCGCGAGCGCCGGCGCGGGTGGCGTCGCCTGCGGCGCCGTCCTCGCCGACCGTCTTGCGCGGCGGCAGCTTCACTGCGGCCGCGAGCTTCGGGAAAGGGTCGACCTTGTTCGGCAGCGCCATGGCGTAGACGAAGTGCTCCTGGAATTTTGGCTCCAGCGCGGTTTCGATCTTTTCGATCCTGCTCACCGTCTCCTCGATCTCACGGCGGTAGCCGCGATTGAGGAGCGCCATGCGCGCGCCGGCGCCGGCGGCGTTGCCGACGGCCAAGACCTTGTCGAGATCGCAATCGGGAATGAGCCCCAGCACCATGGCGTATTTCGGGTCGATGAAAGAACCGAAGGCACCGGCGAAATGGATGCGGTCGACATGGTCGGTGTGCTGCTTTTCCATCAATAGCTTGGTGCCGGCGTAGAGCGCCGCCTTGGCGAGCTGGATGGCGCGCACGTCGTTCTGGGTGATGGTGATCTTCGGCTCGCCGTCCTTCAGCACATAGGAGAAGGTGCGGCCGTTGGCGACGATGCGCGGCGAGCGCGCGCCAAGCGATCCGTCGACGACGCCGTCCTCGGAGATTATACCGGCGAGATACATCTCGGCCACCACTTCGATGATGCCGGACCCGCAAATGCCAGTGACGCCGGTCGCCTGCACGCTTTCGGCAAAGCCCGGCTGATCCGACCAGAGTTCCGAACCGATGACCCGGTAGCGCGGCTCAAGCGTGTCGGGATCGATGCGCACGCGCTCGATGGCGCCGGGCGCCGCGCGCTGGCCGCCGGAAATCTCGGCGCCCTCGAAGGCCGGGCCGGTGGGAGAGGAGGCCGCAACGACGCGCGTGCTGTTGCCGAGCACGATCTCGGCATTGGTGCCGACGTCGACGATCAGCATCATCTCGTCCTGGCGGTGCGGACCCTCGGAGAGCGTGACCGCGGCTGCGTCGGCGCCGACATGGCCGGCGATACAAGGGAGCATATAAAGGCGCGCGCCCTGGTTCAGTTTCAAGCCGAGATCGGAGGCCTTGATGCGCACGGCGCCGGAAACGGCGAGCGCGAACGGCGCGCCACCGAGCTCGGTCGGATCGATGCCGAGAAACAGATGATGCATTATCGGATTGCCGACGAACACCGCGTCGAGGATGTCGTTGCGCTGGACATTGCCTTCCGCACAGACCTTGTCGACCAGGCCGGAAACGGCCTCGCGCACGGCGACCGTCATGCCCTCGCGGCCGTCCGGGTTCATCATCACGTAGGAGACGCGGCTCATCAGATCCTCGCCGAAGCGGATCTGCGGATTGGAGGTGCCGGAAGAGGCGGCGACGCGGCCCGACAGCAGCGACACGAGATGCATGGCAATGGTCGTCGAGCCGATGTCGCAGGCGAGCCCGTAGGCCTCGTTCTTCAGGCCCGGCCACAGCGCGATGACGCGCGCGATGTCGCTGTCCGCATCCTTGTGGATGGCGGCGGTGGCGGTCCAATTGCCCTTGCGCAGAATGCCCTGCACCTGCGGCATGAGATAGAAGTCGAACTCGACATTCTTGAACCCCCAGTCCTTCATCAAGGCGATCTTGAGTCGGTCGAGGTCGCCGAGCGGCTTGTGCATGTCGGGCTCTTCAATCTCGACATAGCACATGCGGATTGCCGTATCGCGAGCGATCACCCTGGTGTCGGCTGCCTTGCGGATGGTCTGGGCGTTGATGACCGTGTCCTGCGGCACGTCAATGACGAGGTCGCCGAGTACCTGCGCTGAGCAGGAGAGGCGGCGGCGCTCGGGCAGGCCGCGCACGCGCTCGTAGCGCTCTTCCTTGGCGCCCTTGGGCGAGATGTGGTCGTTGGCAGAGACGATCTTGTGCTTGGCGAAATTGCCTTCCTGCACCTCGATCTGGCAGCGCCCGCAAGTGGCGCGGCCGCCGCACACGCTCTCGACATAGACGCCGAGCTGGCGCGCGGCGTCCAGCACCGGCGTGCCAACGGGAAACCGCCCGCGCTTGCCTGACGGCATGAACAGCACAAGCGGATCGGTGATGTTGGGCGGGGGATTCATGCTGGCACGCGTCTCGATGGCAATTGCCGATACCGTTTAACGGATCGTTTTACTGTTGGGTGGAGTGTACGTTGGTCCAGGGGCCAAACATGTCGGATATTCTGCTGCCCGCCATCTTCACCGCTTTCACCATGGTGCGCGTGCTCAAAGGCCCATGGCTGCGCAATCCGCAATATCTGGCCTCCGGAATTCTCGGCGCGATCGTCGGAGCGCTCCTGCTCTACGCATTCTGGCCCGCCTACGACGATGATGTCATCGTCGGCGGCGGCACAGGCATCTTCGGATCCTGGGCTGGAATGGCGTAGTTCGACGCCATATTGGGCGTCGCCTGACCGCAAAGCAGACTTCTCCGACCGCATCGACGATGCGACCGGATCAGGGCTGTTTGCAATGCGGCTCACGATTGCGCGCTTACCCCCTGGCCATGCGGGCTTCACGACCGCCGCGGCGACGCCCGCCGGCAGCGGCGGCGCCATCGCCGGGGGCGGTGACCGCGACCGGAGACGCGACCGCATGGCCGCCTTCGGCCGGCTTGTAGTCCTTGTAGGTGCGGATCCAGTTGGTGCAGTTCTCGTCGGTGCCGTTCAGCACGTTGGCGCCGCGCACGGCCTCCATCTCCTGCGGGCGGACCGGGTTCATGATGGCGCTCGTCATGCCGGCGCCGATCACCATCGGGATGAAGGCGGCGTTGATGCCGTGGCGATGCGGCAGGCCAAACGAGATGTTGGAAAGGCCGCAAGTGGTGTTGACCTTGAGTTCCTCGCGCAGCCGGCGCAGCAGTGCGAACACCTGGCGGCCGGCATCGCCCAGCGCGCCGATCGGCATCACCAGCGGATCGACGACGACGTCATGCGCGGGAATGCCGTGATCGGCGCAGCGCTCGACGATCTTCTTGGCCACCGCGAAGCGGACGTCCGGATCCATCGAGATGCCGGTCTCGTCATTGGAGATGGCGACGACCGGAACGTTGTATTTCTTGACCAGCGGCAGGATGGCTTCGAGCTTCTCTTCCTCCCCGGTGACGGAGTTGACCAGCGGGCGCCCCTTGGCGACCTTCAGCGCCGCCTCGATCGCGGCGGTCACCGAAGAGTCGATAGACAGCGGCAGATCGACCAAGTTCTGCACGATCTCCAGCGTCTGCACCAAAAGCGCCGGCCGTCGCATCGACCGTGACGGCATTGACGTCGGCTGTCCGCCGCAGCGCTGTTCCAGCGCATCCTGATGACGGTCTCGAGTGCCGGCCACCATCTCGGCGGCCAGCTTCTTGCGGCCCGTCGGGTTGATGCGCTCGCCGATCACGCAGAAGGCTGATCGAAGCCGATGACGATTTCTCGGGTCGCCGAGGCGACGATGGTGCGGGTCATGCAATCTCTCCGTCGGGATATAAAGAGTTCTTTATATCGTTATCTGGTCTTGTTCAAGCGGACGGGTGCCGGCCGCGCGTTGGATTTTAAGTTCATGTATGTCGTTGTCCCAAACCGGTTCCCACTTTGGGCGACATACATCAATGCGCGGTCTTCACCATGTCGACCTGGGTTTCGGTAATCTCGTCGTGCAGTATGTGGTCGAGCCGCTCGGCCACGATCTGGTCGTCGCGGCGGATCTCCCGCTTCCAGGGTTGGCGGCCTTTCAGCACGCCGGATTCATCGACGATCTCGGCGACATACTCTTCCTGGCGGTAGGCCATCACATGGACGCCGGCGACGCCCGGAATTTCCTTCACCTCGTTGATGATGTCGATGCAGAGCTGCTTGCCTTCCTTCTTCTGGTCCTGCGCGCCTTCGAGCCGCTTGATCACCGCATCGGGGATATGGATGCCCGGCACGTTGGAGCGGATCCATTTGGCGGTCTTGGCAGAGGCGAGCGGCCCGACGCCGCACAGGATGAAGACTTTTTCGGTGTGGCCGAGGTCGCGCGCCTTTTGCATGAAGGTTCGGAACATCGGCACATCGAAGCAATATTGCGTCTGCACGAATTGCGCGCCGGCGGCGATCTTCTTGCCGAGATGGATGGGACGGAAATCGTAAGGCGGCGCGAAGGGGTTTACGGCAGCACCGAGGAAGATCTGCGGCGGCGTCGTCAGCTTGCGGCCGGACAGGAACTTGCCGTTGTCGCGCATGATGCGGATGGTTTCGAGCAGCGACATGGAATCGAGGTCGAAGACCGGCTTGGCGCCCGGCTGATCGCCGGCCTGCACGCCGTCGCCGGTGAGGCAGAGCATGTTGGCGACGCCCATTGCCGCCCCGCCCAGCACGTCGCCCTGAATGGCGATGCGGTTCTTGTCGCGGCACGCGATCTGCATGATCGGGGCGTAGCCCATGCGGGTCAAAAGCGCGCAGATGCCGACCGACGACATGTGGCAGTTGGCGCCGGAGGCGTCGACCGCGTTGATGGCGTCGACCCAACCGTCGAAGATCTTGGCTCGGTTGTAGACGTCTTCAGGGTCGGCGCTGTCGGGCGGGTTGAGCTCGGTCGTCACCGCGAACTCGCCGCGGCGCAGCACGCGCTCCAACCGACCGCGCGACGAATGGCCGGGCAGGGGATCGAGCGGCAGGTGAACGCCGGCCGGGTTCTCGTCGCGCTGGTGGCGGATGCTCATGCTGAAGCTCCGGGGTTCTGCGGGTTCTGGGCGGCTTCACGCGCCGCGGCCGCCTGTGCGGTCACCCTGAGCCAGGCCGAGGTTTCGCGCAGCGACTGATCGACCGGCTTCTGCACGGTGAGGATTTTGTCGCCATGCTTCATGTTGCGGGAGCCTTCCCAGGCCTTGACCCAGACGCAGGGCATGTCCGGCTCGACCTCGCAATTGCCGTTGGCGCGCACGCCGCCGCAGGGGCCGTTGCGCAGCTGCTTCGGGCAGTTCATCGGGCACGACATGCCAGTGGAGGAGAGCACGCACTGGCCGCACATACGGCAGTCGAACATGAAGCCCTTGACGCGTTTCTCGACGAATTTCACCGGCGCTTCGACGCGGCCGTAGCCGATGCCCTTCCACAAAGGATGCAAGAGCAGGAAGACATCGGCGAACCTGCCATAAAACCATTCGAGCAGTCGCGAATGGCGGATGGACCACAACCTCACGGCAAAAGTGCGCTGAACGCGGCGTTGCGGCGACACGTCCGCAGGCTTGTAGTCGGACTTCGGCGCCGCCTTCTTGACCAGGGTGGCCTGGGTGACCGCCGGCTGCTTCTCAGACATTTTCTTTCCCGCCAGCCTTGACCAGAGCGACCAGCCGCTCGCGGTCATATTTCGTATCGAGTTCCTGGTAGGCCTTCTCGACCTCGGCTTCGATGTCGTCGCCGACCGGAACCGGATCGGCCTTACGCCATTCGGCGAGGTAATCGTCGGTGCCGCCGGCGCCCGTGCGCATGGCGCACATGTCGATCGCCTCGGTGAAGCGCAGCGGCAGCTCGCGCTTGGCGTTCTGCCGGCCTTTCTTGACGATGACCTGCGCAGGGATATCGCGCCAATAGACGACGATCAGATCGGCCATGAATTCTCAACTCCTCGATGTTGGGAGCATTGCCGCATGCGCCCTTGTGCCGCTTGTTATGGGACGACGCGCGCGCCTTCAAAAGCGACGCTGGCGATGACGCAAAGCGAGTGCTGAATTTCCGACGCCGGCAGATTACCAGACGCGCTTCGTCAGGCCGGTCCAGAGGTAGGACCAAATCGTCGGGTGAAACCACTGTTTCGAGGGCAGGCCGGGATCGATCGTCGTAAGTTTTCCCGCCAGCGCCTCGGCCACTGCCTGGACGCAGATGTCGCGGGAAAATGCCGCCTGCCGCAGCGCGTAGCTGGCGATGGTGTCGCCGCGTTTCGACTTGCCGCGCGCCTGCTTCAGCACTCCGCCGGTGTCGACGCCGGCATCGACCAGATGCACAGTGGTGCCGAAATTCCCTCGATCACCGGAGGCCAGCGCCCAGTAGCCGCCATTCATGCCACGATATTTCGGGGCAATGCCGGCGTGATAGTTGAGCACCGGGCAACGCATCTTCGCGAGCATATTCCTCGACAGCAGCCGGCAGCCGGCGAGGAGCACGACGCCCGGCCCGATCTTCTCAATCGCCTGAAGGCATTCCGGACCGTTGGCGGAAGGCACATGGATGATCGTCTGGGTCGGGCGAGGTTCTGTCTCGAGCTTTTCCTCGGCAATCAGCCGTGCAGCATGGCCGGCAAAGAACCGCTTGCCAAGCCTGGTCAGCAGCATCGTGCCGAGCTGGCCAATGGCCGAGGTCCAGCCCTGGCGGCGGGCGCGGCCGAGCAGCAAACGCTTTTTTGATTCAGGGGTTTCGAGGATGACACTGACAGGGCCGACGCGATCGGCGATGGCGTTGACGATGGCCCAGATATGCGGACCGCCTTCGGTGACGACCACAATCCGTCGCGGACTGGATTCCGACGTTGCCATGGCAAGCACCCGCTCTCAAAGTCGGGCGCATGCTAGGGCGAGCGGGTTAACCCTTAGTGAGCCGATGGTCGACGCATGATCCTGGTCCGAAAACTCTGCAACTTTTCGGGCTCAGTCAGCGCTTGAATTCCATGATGTCGAGCTTCGATTCATAATAGGGCGCGGGGAATTCGATGCGCCACTCGGTGGCACTGTTGCGGAAGGCATAGCCCACTTGGTCGCTTTCGGCGCCGCTGCCATAGGGCTTGGCCTTGTCGTCATTGACCGAAAACGAGCCGAGATAGATGGCCCGCTTCTCACCGTCGTCGAAGAACCGACCGGTGGTGCGCTGGGAGCCGCTGATCTTCTGCAGCCGCCAGCCCGAGCCGTCCTCGGTGACCTTGCATTTGAACCAGCCATAGATGACGAGCGGGCTCAAGCCGCCGGCCTTGATGGTGCGACATTTCCAATTGCCGGTCAGATCCTTGTCGGAGAAAGCGACCAGCGGCTTGGCGACCAGCGCATCGAGTTGCTTGACCTCGGCCGGATCGCCGGCCTTTGCCTCTTCGAGAGCCGCCTTGCGCGTTTCGCCATATTTATCCAGTCGCGCCTTGTCTGCGGCGGTGATCAGCTTCTGCAACTCGCCGTCGGCATAGGCGGGCAGGGCGAAGCCGATAAGGCAAAGGGCGGCAAGCAGCAGGCGAGGGATCATGGGCGTTTCCCGAGTCGGTGGCTGGAATAGCTGTTTGGTCTGCTTGGGGCACAACTTACCCGTTCGCAGGCCGCTGTCATCCGGCTTGCCAGCGGCGGCGAGGGGGCTTCGTCTGCAAGTCGATCGTCCGACCCGCTGGCCGCCGTTGAAGCAGCCCTGCTCGAGCCTCAAGCGTTGGCTGCCGCCCGCGCCAGGTCGCTCGTGAGATCGCCATAGCCGGTCGAGCGGCGCTCGTAGGCGAGGCCGAGCATGGCGGCGGCTTTCTCGGCAACCTTGTCGAGATCCGGATCGTCGGTTTGCGCGAGATAGATCAGCTTCTCGTAATTGCCGAAATAGTCCTTGATAAGCTCGGGATGCCTGTCGAGCCCGAGCGGCTTGATGAAGAAGGCGTCGAACTGGCGACAGAGGAAGTCGGTCATGTAGAACGACATCATGTCGCCGTCGGCGACCTTCGCATAGGCGTCCATGCCCTGGTAGAAGGCGAAGCAATGCGGGCCGGCCATGCGCTCCACGCCATGCTTCTCGATCACGTGGTCGAGCATGCCGCCGGTGCCGCAATCGGCATAGCCGACGAAGATGTGGTTGTAGCCTTCCGCTTTGGCCTTTTCGATGGCCTTGTCCATGGCCGGCGCGATGCGGTCCGGATAGAAGTGGAACTCGGCCGGCAGGCAGGTCAACTCAAGGTGATCGAGCTTTAGCTGTTGCTTGACGGCCAAAACTTCGCGCGCAATCATCCCGCAGGCGATGACGAGCAGCCTGTCTGTTTGATTCGGTTTCGTTTTTTGCGTTTTGACCATGAACCAGTCGAGCCGGTTTTCGCTGCGGGGCTAATTATCTGTTGAGGGAGACACCCATGAAACTGCTGCTACGCATCGCGCCGATTGCCATCCTTGCCTGCGCGCTTGCACTCACCGCCTGCGCCAACACCATTCGAGGCGTCGGCAAGGACGTCAAATCGACGGCGAGGGCGGTCAAAGACACTGTCGCCAACTGATCGTTCAGCCTCATCATCATCTGGGAACAAAAAAGCCGCGCTGCAAGGCGCGGCTTTTTTCGATCCATCCTGATGCCCTGGGATCAGGCGGAAGCGCGAACGTTGTGCTTGCGCTTCATGAAGTCCTTGGCGGTCTCGACCGCCACCGCGGCATCGCGGCAATAAGCGTCGGCGCCGACGGCCTTGCCGAATTCCTCGTTGAGCGGCGCACCGCCGACCAGCACGACGTAATCGTCGCGAATGCCCTTTTCCTTCATCGTGTCGATGACGACCTTCATATAGGGCATGGTCGTGGTGAGCAGCGCCGACATGCCGATGATGTCAGGCTGATGCTGCTCGATCGCTTCCAGATATTTCTCGACCGCATTGTTGATGCCGAGGTCGATGACATCGAAGCCGGCGCCTTCCATCATCATGCCGACGAGGTTCTTGCCGATGTCGTGGATGTCGCCCTTGACGGTGCCGATCACCATCTTGCCCTGCTTGGGCGCGCCGGTGGCGGCAAGCAGCGGGCGCAGGATGGCCATGCCGGCCTTCATGGCATTGGCCGAGAGCAGCACTTCCGGCACGAACAGGATGCCGTCGCGGAAATCTTCGCCGACGATGCGCATGCCTTCGACCAGCGCCTCGGTCAGCACCGTGTAGGGCTGCCAGCCGCGCTCAAGAAGGATATGCGTGCCTTCCTCGATCTCTTCCTTCAGCCCGTCATAAAGGTCGTCATGCATCTGCTGCACGAGTTCCTCGTCGGAAAGCTCGGAAAGGATGATCTCGTCGTCGGACATTTTTTCCTCGGGCTCCTTGCTGCTCGGAATGCTTGCTGCAGCTCAAAAATCGATGCGCCAATACCTAACCCGCGAGGGCAAGGTAGCCATAGCTGATTTGCGACTTCCCGCAAAAGGAAAGCGACTGAAAAGTTGGCGGTTTTCTTGTCGATTTTGCGACAGGCGTTGGCGCTGGCGGGCCGTTTCCAATAGGGTGCATGGCTACGATCCGGAAAGAAGCGGCGGCGAACCGGCCGCCAGCCAATTCAGGCCCAAATCTAAAATCTATAGGAAGAACGATCATGAGCGATAACGCGGCAGTCGAGCAGGAAGCGTCGGGCGGACGACGCGGACGCGGCGCCAGCGGCGGCGCGGCGGCCAGGCGCGCGGCGCGCGCAGGCGGCGGTCCGGGCACCCAGCTCACCTATATCAAGCGCAAGATCAACGTCTACGAGGTCCTCGACGAGGAAGGCCTGGCGCTGATCGAGAAGAACACAGACACGGTGCTGGAAGAGATCGGCATCATCTTCCGCGACGACGCCGAGGCGCTCGCGCTGTGGAAAGAGGCCGGCGCCGATGTGAAAGGCGAGCGCGTGCATTTTCCCAAGGGGCTTTGCCGCTCGCTGCTCAAGACCGCGCCTTCGATCTACACCCAGCATGCGCGCAATCCGGAGCGTTCGGTGCAGATCGGGGGCAAGGGAACAGTGTTCGCGCCGGTCTACGGCCCGCCCTTCGTGCGCGACCTCGACGGCAACCGCCGCTACGCAACGCTTGAGGATTTCCAGAATTTCGTGAAGCTCGCCTATATGGCGCCGTCGATCCACCATTCGGGCGGCACGGTATGCGAGCCGGTCGACGTGCCGGTCAATAAGCGCCATCTGGACATGATCTATTCGCATATCCGCTATTCGGACAAACCGTTCATGGGCTCGGTGACGGCGCCGGAGCGGGCCGAGGACACGGTGGCGATGGCCAAGATCGTGTTCGGCGAGGATTTCGTCGAGAACAACACGGTGCTGACCAGCCTGATCAACGCCAACTCGCCGATGGTGTTCGACGAGACCATGCTCGGTGCGCTGAAAGTCTATTCGCGCCACAACCAGGCCTGCATTGTCACGCCGTTCATCCTGGCCGGCGCGATGAGCCCGGTGACGGTTGCCGGAACGCTGACGCAGATCCTGGCCGAGGTGCTTGCCGGCGCCTCGTTCACGCAGCTGATCAGGCCCGGCGCGCCGGTGCTGTTCGGCACTTTCGCTTCGTCGATCTCGATGCAGTCGGGCGCGCCGACTTTCGGCACGCCGGAACCGTCGCTGGTCTCCTATGGCGCAGCGCAGCTCGCTCGCCGGCTAGGCCTGCCGTTCCGCACCGGCGGCTCGCTCTGCGCCTCGAAGGTCCCGGATGCGCAGGCGGCCTATGAGAGCGCCAACACGCTGAACTCGACCATCCTTGCCGGCACCAACTTCGTGCTGCATTCGGCCGGCTGGCTCGAGGGCGGACTGGCGTCCTGCTACGAGAAATTCATGATGGACATCGACCAGCTCGGCATGACTCAGAAATTCGCCGAGGGCGTCGACCTGTCGGAGAACGGCCAGGCGATGGACGCCATCCGCCAGGTCGGTCCGGGCAGCCACTATCTCGGCTGCGACCACACGCAGGCGAATTTCCAGACCGCCTTCTACCGCTCCAACATCGCCGACAACAATTCCTACGAGCAGTGGCTGGCCGAAGGCGAAAAGACAGCGCCGCAGCGCGCCAACGAGCTCGCCCGCCGCTGGCTGGAAAGCTACGAAGCACCGCATCTCGATCCGGCGATCGACGAGGCACTGAAGGATTTCATCGACAGGAAGAAGGCCTCGATGGCCGACGCCTTCACTTGAAAGGAGCCCGAGTCAGGCCGGGCTAAAGTCGCCAACATCATCCATAAGGAAGTCTGGCGGAGCGCGTTCTCCGACCCGGACAAGAAGGGATGATCTTTTCGCGCGGCACGATCGAAGGGACCGCGGCCGCGCTTGCCGCCCACGGCCTGATCCTTCGGGGCGGCTTTCGCTTCGCCAGTGATGAAACGGCGCCTGCGGGGCTTTCAGGCGCGCCTGCCAAGTCCGCCCTCCTGGTCGGGCAGGCCGGCGTCGCACTCTGGCCGCACTTCCAGCGCTGGCTCGGGCAGCGGGCCAGCGGGATCGTCAACCCGCTCGACACCTGGTCGCGGGAGGTGATCGGCGCGGTGGCGCAAGCGTTCGGCGCTCGCGCCGTGTCGCCCTCCGACAGGCCCTATCTGCCGTTCCAGCAATGGGCGATGCGGGCGGAAGGGTTGAAGCCGTCGCCGCTCGGCATCCTCATGCATCCGCAGTATGGGTTGTGGCATGCCTATCGCGGCGCGCTGCTGTTCGAGGAAGAGATTTTCCTCCCCGAACCTCGAGAAGCGATTCATCTCTGCGACACGTGCGTCGAAAAACCCTGCATGAATTCCTGTCCGGTCGATGCCTATTCCGAGCAGGGTTTTGCCCATGAAGCCTGTCTTGGGCATGTGCGCGGCCCCGGAGGCGGCCTGTGCCGCACGAGCGGCTGCCTCGACCGCAACGCATGTCCCTACGGGGCGGACTATCGCTATCCGCCAGAGGTGCAGGCCTTTCATATGGCGGCCTTTGCTCGGCTGTAAGATGAAGGCCAACCGCACGAAATCTTGAACGCCAGGCTCCGGGATTGTCTTGCCGGGCCGCTCCAGCCGGATATCTATCGCGCGGACAGACGACGGAGAGCAGCATGGCCAAGCAAGAGATCGAGATCGAAACCCGGGACGGGAAGGCCAAGGCCGGGCTGTTCCGACCGGCGGCGGCGGCCAGGGCCGGCGTCATCCTCTACATGGATATTTTCGGCCCGCGGCCGACGCTCGACCAGATGGCCGAACGCCTCGCAGGGCATGGCTATGCCGTGCTGTTGCCCGATCTGTTCTATCGCAGCGTGCCCTATGGACCGTTCGACCCTAAGACTGCGTTTGCTGAGGATAAGACCAGGGCTCAACTGACGGCGCTGAGCGGTGGCACCACGCAAGAGATGACCATCCGCGACAGCGCGGCCTTCCTCGATGCGCTCACTGCCGAAGGCCTGGACGGGCCGGTCGGCGTCGTCGGCTATTGCATGGGCGGCGCTCGGGCTCTCAATGCCGCCGCGGCCTATCCCGACCGCATTGCTGCCGCGGCCAGCTTCCACGGCGGCAATCTGGCAAGCGATGCGCCCGACAGCCCGCACCGGAAGGCGGCGTCGATGAAGGCACGCATCTACGTCGGGGTCGCCGGCGTGGACCGCAGCTTTCCGCCGGAGCAATCAGCCCGGCTGGCAGAGGCGCTCAGGGTCGCCGAAGTCGACCACACGATCGAGAACTATGTCGGCGTCGGTCATGGCTGGTGCGTCAAGGACCACAGCGTCTATGACGAAGCGGGCGCCGAGCGCCATTGGAAGCGGCTCATCACGCTGTTCGCCGAAACCTTGGGGTAGGGTGCGGAGGCTGCCGCAAAAAAATCTTTCCATCGCCCCAAGGAATCGCCATTAGCCTTCGTCCAACAGGCAAATGACGGCGATGATGCTGGACGACAGCGAAGCCTCCGATGCCGAATTGATCGGGCGGGCGAGGGGCGGAGACCGGGGGGCTTTCGGCAAACTGCTCGAAAGGCACTATGGCTTCGTCTATCGCGCCGCCTATCGCTGGTGCGGCCGCAAGGCCGATGCCGAAGACATCGCCCAGGATGTCTGCGTGCGGCTCGGCCGGGCAATCCGCGACTATCAGGGCAATGGCGCGTTCACGACCTGGCTCTACGCCATGACACTGAACGCTTCGCGCGACATGATGCGCAAGCGCGCCCGCGACAGCGCCAAGACCGAGGCCTTCGGCACGTATGCGCTGATCGCGGGGGAGGGCTCGGCGGAAGCCCAGGACCCGGCCGAGGCGCTGTGGGCGGCGGTGCGCATGCTGCCGGACAAGCAGCGCGACGCGGTGCTGCTCGTCTATGGCGAAGGGTTGAGCCACGCGGCTGCGGCCGAGGTGATGGCGATCTCGGAGGCGACGGTTTCCTGGCACATCCATGAAGCGAAGAAACGGCTGAAGCTGCTCATGCGCTCAGCCGGGGAAGTGTGACCATGGTCGACGACAACGAACTCGAAAGGCTGCGCAATCTGGCAGTTCCGGCGCCGGACAGCGAAGCGCAAACGCGTGCGTTGGCCGCCGCGATGCACGCCTTCGACTTGAACGAAAAAATTTCGACCGCCCCCCAAGGATCGCCGGCAGGTCTTCGTCTCACGGAGCGAGCACAAAGGCTCTGGAGAGAGATCATGCAACGGAAACTCATTGCCACCCCGGCCCTGACCGCGCTGGTCGCGCTGCCTATCGCCGGCTATGCCGCTTTTGAGATGCTGAGGGAGCAGCCGCCCGTTATTTCAAGCGGGAAGGTCACCGAAACGGTGGCCGACAAGCCGGTTGCGCAGAAGCCGATACCCAACCAGCCCGCGATCAGCGAGCCGCTGGCCGCCGCGCCTGCCAAGGAGAAGAAGACCGGCGCCGACAGCGAGAGGCGTGTCGAAGACGAGGCGCAGGTCGCACCGGCATCGCCGCCGAAAACTGAATTGAGCCGATCCGATGATCGGACCAGGCAGGAATACGGGGCGTTGAAGGACTTTGCCAAGCAAGTACCACAGGCGCTGCCTGCGCCGCCGCCTGCACCTGCGGAGGTTGACCAGCTGGCCGCCGGCGGACGCGCGAATGCCCAGGCGCCGGCAACCGCCATGCAGCCTGCAGAGATGCCGGCTGGCGCCGTCGCTGGTTTCGGGCCGATGGTTCAGCCGGCGCCCATGCCGGCCGATCAAATGCAGCCGCAAGAGCAAAACCGCGACCGCATCGAGACCTTCAAGACCAATCCGGTGCACCAAGCTGCCCAGGATCCGGTGTCGACCTTCTCGATCGATGTCGACACGGCGTCCTATTCCTTCGTCCGCCGCTCGCTAAAGGAAGGTATTCTGCCCGACCCAGGCACGGTCCGGGTCGAAGAGATGATCAACTACTTCCCTTATGACTGGAAGGGGCCAGACTCGGCCGCGACGCCGTTCAATTCGACTGTCACCGTCATGCCGACGCCCTGGAACGAGCGCACCAAGCTGATGCATGTTGCGATCAAGGGTTTTGACGTGAAGCCGGTCGAGGCGCCGAAGGCAAACCTGGTGTTCCTGATCGATGTTTCGGGTTCGATGGACGAGCCGGACAAGCTGCCGCTCTTGAAGTCGGCGTTCCGGTTGCTGGTCAGCAAGCTCAAGGCCGACGACACCGTCTCCATCGTCACCTATGCCGGCAATGCCGGCACGGTGCTGATGCCGACAAAGGCCGCGGAAAGGCAGAAGATTCTTGCAGCGATAGACAATCTGGAGCCAGGCGGTTCGACCGCCGGCGAGGCAGGCATCAAGGAAGCCTACAAACTTGCGCAGCAGTCTTTCGTCAAGGACGGCATCAACCGCGTGATGCTTGCCACCGACGGCGATTTCAACGTCGGCCAGACCGATGACGACGACCTCAAACGGTTGATCGAGAAGGAGCGCAAGACCGGCGTGTTTCTCTCGGTGTTCGGCTTCGGCCGCGGAAATCTCAACGACCAGATGATGCAGACCATCGCCCAGAACGGCAATGGCACGGCCGCCTATATCGACACGCTTGCCGAGGCCGAGAAGGTGCTGGTCGAGGACGCGTCCTCGACGCTGTTCACCATTGCCAAGGATGTGAAAATCCAAGTCGAGTTCAACCCGGCCAAGATCTCGGAATACCGGCTGGTCGGCTATGAGACGCGGGCGCTCAAGCGCGAGGATTTCAACAATGACCGCGTCGACGCCGGCGATATCGGTTCCGGCCATTCGGTGACGGCGATCTACGAGGTCACGCCCAAGGGAAGCGGCGCCGAGCAGGTCGATCCGTTGCGCTATGGCGAGGCGAAGGTCGACAATGGCGGCGTTGCCAATGCGGGCGAATATGCCTTCGTAAAAATCCGCTACAAGCTGCCGAACGAGAATGTCTCGAAACTGATCACGACACCGGTGACCGCGGCCAACGAGGTGCCGTCCTTCGATGAAGCCGGCGTCGACCAGCGCTTTTCGGTCGCGGTCGCGGCTTTCGGGCAGAAGCTGCGCGACGCGGATCAGACGGCGAATTTCGGCTACGACCGGATCCTGGAGATCGCCAACGCCGCGCGCGGCGCTGATCCGTTCGGCTACAGGGCGGAATTCCTGTCGCTGGTGCGGCTAGCCTCGTCGCTGGGCACCAACAGATAGGGCGGGTGCCGTCCATGGAACAAAAAGCCGGCGGAGGACCTGCCGGCTTTTGCCGATCGTTAAATTGCGCGGCTTTTCCGGAACTTGATCGCAATGCCCTCCTGTTAGTCAAAGCTGATAGAAGTGAGGGGCTGGAATTGCATATCACCGGCAACGTGACGCCGACTGCGGGCAATCTTCAGACGCGAGCACCGTCCGCTCCGTCGGCGGAATCCGCGCGGATCAGGAATAATGTCGATGCGGCCCGCGACACGGCGCTCTCTGCGCTCAACAACGACCGCTTTCGCGTGATGCTGGAGCAGATCAGCGACCCGCGCGCGTCCGGCGCGTTGATGACGATGGGCGGCGACGGCAAGAACAGCGCCGCCACCGATCTCGGTACGGCGCTGTCGCGCTACGCTGAAAACAGCGAATAGAGCAGGCCAACTTCAGGCGCGGCTGCGCCGGCGTTCGCGACGGCCTTCGCCTGCCTCGGCAGCGCTCGCTATCTTGTTGCGCATCGGCCCGATGCGCTCGACGATGGACTCGACCGTCGGACGCGCCGACTTGGTGTGCGCGTCGAGCGCCTTGCGCATCGCGGCAAGGTGAGCGAACGAGGTGCCGCAGCAGCCGCCGACGATCTTGGCGCCCGCATCGACTGCCAGCCGGACATAGTCGGCCATCAGTTCGGGCGTGCCGGAATAGTGGATCTCGCTGCCGCGGAATTCCGGAATGCCGCAATTGCCCTTGACGATCACGGTGGCTTCCGGCTTCGCGTCGGTCATGTCGAGCAGCGAGGCCAGGATGTCGGCTGCGCCGACGCCGCAATTGGCGCCCACCCCAAGCGGAGCCTGCGACAGTCCATCCGCAACGCCGTGGATATCCTTGGGCAACAGCCCCATCATGGTGCGGCCGGCCGTATCGAAGGAACCGGTATAGGTGTAGGGCAGGCCGACGCGGATCGCGGCTTCGGCCGCGGCGCGGATCTCATCCGGCGCCGACATGGTCTCGATCCATGCGACTTCGGCTCCGCCGGCCTTCAAGCCCTCGATCTGCTCGGCAAAGGCATCGACCGCTTCCTCATAGGACATAGCGCCGAGCGGCACCAAAAGCTCGCCGGTCGGGCCGACGGAGCCGGCAACGATCACCTTGCGGCCTGCCTTGTCGGACACCGAACGGGCAATTTCGGCGGCGCGCTTGTTCAAGTCATGCACGCGGTCCTGAGCGTGATGCAGCTTCAGCCGATGACGGGTGCCGCCGAACGAATTGGTCAGGATGATGTCGGCGCCGGCATCGACAAAATTCTGATGCAGCGCGGCGATGGTGTCGGGCGCCGTCTCGTTGAGCAGCTCGGGGGCTTCGCCGGCCTCAAGTCCCATCGCGAATAAATTGGTGCCGGTGGCGCCGTCGGCCAGCAGCACGCCTTTTTCGGCAAGCAATGCGTCGATCGGATTGGTGGCGGTCATGGCTCTGGCTTTCGTATCCTGAATTCAAATAACGATATAAAGAAGTCTTTATATCTAGTCAACGAATATGAGGCCCGCTCTTGCGTGAGTTTCCTAAAACGACGGTCGGCCAGGTTGGTCGCCGCATGCCAGCATTGCGATAGCGGCCGCGTTCAGACAAAGCCTGAGGTGAAGGAGATGCCGGCCAGTTTCTGCGTGAAGCTCGCAGCCTCATGCGCGTTGACATCGGCGGCTCGGATCAGATTGTCGAAGTGGCTGGTCAGGGTACGGACCGGCTGGGTGGCGTTCAACACCAGATACATATCGCCGACATAGATTGCGGCGCGGTACGGCCCGAAGATCGTATAAGGGATCGAATAGCGCATGCGGCCGTCATAGAGGAACAGGCGGAAGGTCGGGTAAAGGTCGTCGAGGAGCGTTGCCATGTGCAGCAATTGCCGGCGGCGCTCGGCTTCCGGGAACCGGTCCCAGACGCCGAGCCCGCGTGCGAAAATCTCCAGCGTATGGCGCGGCATGCAGACCTCCATGTCGGTCTCGGGCCGCCTGTTGTAGTCGATGCGGTATTGCGTTTCGCCGGCCTGCGCCTCGCGGCTCTTGTTGGTAATGCCGGCCTCGTATTCGACAAGGGCCTCGGTGCGCAGGAGGTCCGGAATGCCCGCCGGCACGTAGCGGATCTTGGTGCCGACCGCCTCGGCGTGCCATTTGGCAAGTAGCGTGCGGTCAAAGCCGTCCGGCGCCTCCTCGATCTCGAGGCTTTCGCGAATCTCGCCGGTGACGCCTTCGTCCTGGCTAAGGCCCAGCAGCCAGTCGAGCGATACCTTGAACTCGGCGGCAATGTTGAGAAGCGTCTCGGCGCGGGGCAGGCGCGTCGAGGCGCCCGACAGGAGTTGCGACAGCGCCGAACGATCGATGCCGACGGCGCTCGCGAAGGCCGACTGGTTCAAGTCCGAGCGTGTCAAGAGCAATTTCAGGCGCTCTCGGAAGACCGTCGACAGATCACGCTTGTCCATCACGCCGCTCCTTTCCAGTGGAGGAAAAATTTGCGCCCAGGCCTGCTGGTTAGGTGCTCAGGCGCAAATGAATCCCCAAATCTGTTTACAATATATAACATCTGCAGCTAAAAATGCGCATTCGCAACAGATTGTTCACTTTGTCGCGTTGCGACAACGACAGGCTCCTGACACAATGCTGTCAGGAATCAAAGTGGTTCCGGCGACTGGAAGGCAGTGGTCGATAGCATGACTGGCATACGCAAGAGACATAGCAGCACACCGGCCGTGGAATGGCCGACAGTATTCCTCACACTGTTCTGTTATGGCGCCTGGCTTGCCACCGGCTTCCTGCTTTGGCCTTCCTATCCGCTGCTGGCCCTTGTCGCCTTGGCCTTGATACTGGCCCTGCAATCCTCGCTGATGCACGAAGTGCTGCATGGCCATCCGACCCGCAACGCCAACATCAACGAGGCCTTCGTCATCCTGCCGATCGGGCTGGTCTGGCCGTTCCGCCGTTTCAAGGCGATCCATCTTCGCCACCACGCCGACGAGCGGCTGACCGACCCGCTCGACGATCCGGAAAGCTATTACCAGGCGCTCTGGATGCATGCGGAAATGCCGCCAGCGATGAAGGTCCTGCTCAAGATCAACAACACAATGGTCGGCCGCTTCGTTCTCGGACCTTGGCTGTCGTCGATCGGCTTCTTCCTCGAAGACGCCAGACAGATGGCCGCCGGGGACAAGGCGATCCGCAAAGCCTGGCTGCTGCATGCGGTCGGACTTGCAGTGGTCGTGCCGATCGTGACCTTCGGCTTCGGCATCCCGCTCTGGCTCTACATACTGGGGCCGGTGTGGCTCGGCCAGTCCCTGATTTCGGTGCGCACCTATGCCGAGCATCAGTGGTCGGAACACCCGGAGGGCCGCACGATCATCGTCGAGCGGTCGCCGCTCTCCTTCCTGTTCCTCAACAACAACCTGCATTTCGTGCACCACAAGAGCCCGACCGTCGCCTGGTACAGACTGCCGAAGATGTTTCGCGATCGCCGCGAAGAATGGCTGCGGATGAACAACGGCTACGTCTATCCGAATTATTTCGCGCTGATCAAATCATTTGCCTTCAAGGCCAAGGAGCCGGTGGTGCATCCGGTGCTGCGCCGCGCGCCCGAACCCGGCCGTGCCTTCAAGCCGCGCATCAGAGCGCGTAATGTGAGTGGACTTGGCACGGCTCCGGTGCCGGCTGAGCCGCCGAAAGAGTAATTTCGAACTTTCGCGACTGCTTTATCGCCGCGGAATTCAGGCGCCGATGACCGCCTGTTTTGAAAGCTGTTCGTCATGAGCAAGTTGATTGCGGCTCTGCCGATGTATGACTGGCCGGAAGTTCGCGGCGAGATCGACGCGCAATGGGCGCAGCTCCGCGACGCTTTTCGACGGAGGGGTATCGACGCGCCGGAAAGAATGGCGCGCAGCAATCGCGACCTGCCGCCGGTGTCCGGCGGCATCCAAGACGGCGCCGGGAAGCTGATAGCTCCCGACCCCGCGACATTGCCCCCGGACGAGTTCGATTTTCACCAGCTCTGGCTGAGCCCGGCGCTGCTTTTCGGACAGACCTGCTGGGGGCCGATGGAGCTCGGCCTTGCCAGGCATGTGCAGGTGGTCGCTCAGCCAAGCTATGACGCCTTCGAGGGCGGGCAGGGCGAGCTCTATTCCAGCGCGCTGGTGATGCCGGCTGATGGCGGGACGTCGGTTGGCTCGCCCGAGGATGGCAAGGCCGTCATCCCGCTCGATCTCATCCGCGGCAAGCGCTTCATCTTCAACAATCCGGATTCGATGTCCGGGCTGCTCGGGCTGACGCGCGACCTGGAGGCGATCGGCGAAAGTCTGGGCGTCTTCGCCTCGTGCGGCGAAAGCGGCGGCCACCGGTCGTCGATCGTCGCCATCGCCGAGGGCAGGGCCGATATCGCCGCCATCGACTGCCAGAGCTGGGCATTGGCGCAGCGATTCGAGCCGGCGGCGCGGCGCGTGAAAGTGGTCGGCTGGACGACCAGGCGGAAGGGATTGCCGTTTATCTCGGCCAGGGCCACATCGGCGGACGTCGTTGCGTCCATGCGCGAGGCCATCGCCGAGCTTGGCTTGGACGGGTCAGTTGCCAAGCAGCTTTTCGTCGAGCGGGTAGGCTGAGAGTTTTTCGTTGCCGGTCTCGGTGATGAGGATCTGCTCCTCGATCTTGACGCCCTCGCGGCCGCCGAGCCTGCCGATATAGCTTTCCACGCACAGCACCATACCGGGTTCCAGGACGCCATCCGGCGTGTCGTCCGTCCAGTCGCTGGCATGCGGCAGGGTCGGATATTCGTCCGCCAGACCGACGCCGTGGTAGAGCACGCCGTAGCGCGCCGGGAAGCAGTCTCCCGGCGGCACGGCGGAGCGTTCGACGAGATCGCGAAAGGAAATGCCCGGCCGCATCAATACCGTGTTGTGGGCGATCTGGTCGGCGGCGATGCGGAACAGGTCATGCTGCTCGTCGGAGGGCCGGCCATCGCCGCAGAGCCAGGTGCGCGAGAGGTCGGCGCAAAATCCATAGGGACCGATGAGGTCGGTGTCGAAGGCGACGAGATCGCCGTCCTCGACGATGCGCGACGAGCATTCCTGGAACCAGGGGTTGGTGCGCGGCCCGGACGACAGAAGCCGGGTCTCGATCCATTCGCCCCCGCGCGCGATGTTGCCGCGATGCAGTTCCGCCCAGAGCTCGTTCTCGGAAATGCCAGGCTTCAGCGCCCCTTCCATCTCGCCCATCGCCGCCTCGCAGGCGACAATGGCGCGGCGCATGGCGAGGATCTCGTCGGGCGACTTTATGAGGCGCGCATTCTCCATCACCGCCTCGCCATTGCCGACCGTGATGCCGCGGCGGGCAAGCTCTTCGACACCTTCCGGATTAATGTGGTCGACGGCGATCCGCCTACTGCCGCCGCCGTGCTCGGCAAGGAGCTCGGCGATGCCGGCTGCCCAGCGACGGACCTTCTTGTCGGTCAGCTCGCCGCTATAAAGATACATCCACGACACCGCCGGTCGCACCTCGTCGACGACGCCGGCGTGATCCGACAAATGCTCGCAGGAGAAATAGTCGAACAGCACCACAGGGCCTTCTGTGGCGACGAAACAGTGGCGGGTCGGGTTGTGCGCGACCCAGAGCTGCATGTTGGTCGAATCCGTCGCGTAGCGGATGTTGACCGGGTCGTAGAGCAGGGCGCCGGCATAGTCGCGGCGCCTGAGCTCGGCGCGGATGCGCTCGAGCCGATAGCTTCGCATGGCAGGCAGGTCTGGAGCGGCGATGCCTGCCGCCGCCCATTCGGCTTCGGCTACCGCGCCATAGCCCAGAGCGTGCTGGTTGAGCGCGGCAGCCTTCTCGCGGGAGGCGGCGCGCAGCGCCTCGACGGAGCCGGGTTCGAACGGCATGATCTTGCGGTGGCGGCCGAAACGTTGTGTGTCCATGCGGTCCCCCTGGCTGTCTATTGCGGCGTCATCTTGTGCAGCCTGGTGATCGTGACCTGGCGCGGGGCGTTCCCCAACTGCGGCACCGCGATGCGCCGATGGACGGTGTCCATCACATAGCCGGCCTCGGTGATCCTCTTGAAGATGACGGAAGCCGGCTCCTCGTCATCCGCGAGCACAAGCACCGCGGGCTCGCGGATCGATTTGGCGAAATCGGGTATCTCGTCGTCGAGCACGATGAGATCGGGATCGACGAGGCGGAGATTGCCGATCCAGAACCAGCTTGAGACCACAGTGCCGACCGGTCCGTCGACTGTCAGCTGACGATGGAGCGAAGCGTAGTCCATGCGCACGATGCTGCCGCGGTTGTCGCCGCCGTGGACCTGCATGTACCAGCTTACCGGAAGCACCAGGATGGCCATCACGGCGCCGACGAAGACGATTGTAGCCTGCGTCTTCCTGCCCCTTTCCCCCATCGCGTCCAGCTGCATGGCAATGGCGACCGGCAACAGCACGAATACGGGCAGCATCCAGCGATCGCGAAACTGTGTGATGCCTCCCGCCAGCACCACCACGAGCGTGATCAGCAAGGCGAAGCCTATCGCTCGCCAGACCAGCGTCTCTGGCCACGGTGCGGCCTCGGGCGGTGGTGCGGATTGCTTGCGCGCCAGGAAAAACGCGACAGCAAAGATCGTGGCCGGCAGCCCGGCGAAATTGAGTATCGCATTGCCCAAGCCGCGGATGCCGCGAGACAGGGTCTTTGCCGCGCTGCCCCCCTCGGCGACGCCCAGGCCACCGCTGTGCGCCAGCAGGTCTCCCAGATGCGTGAGGCTCCAGTAGAATGTGGGCAGGCAGGCGAGGATCGCCACAACCACACTGATCAGGAAACGGCGATCGAAGATCGCCTCACGTGTTTCGCGGACGGACAGCGCCGCAAGGAACAGCGCAGCGAGAAAGATCACCTCATTGTATTTCGACAGCATTGCGGCGGCGGTCGCCAAGCCAAGCAGCACATACGCGGTAGTCGAGCGCCGTTTCTGCAACTCGGCGACTGCCAGGAGCAGCAGCGATGAAAAGCAAAAAACCGCGACCGAGTGGGTGAGGGCATGCTGCATCTCCCATACGATCTGTGGAAACAGCAGCAGGCCGAACATGGCGGCGGTCGCCGCGCGGGCTGAGTAGCCCAGGCGGCGCACTGTGGCGAAGGACGCGACCAATCCACCGGCCAGCAGCGTGTATTTGACGATCTTGAGCGCGAGAATGCTGGTTCCAACCAGCGAGGCCGTGAGGATGCCGAACCAGGTGTATAAAGGCGGCTGCGAGCCGCCATAGCCGGCCGCGAGGAAGCGCATCGCCATCAACTGTTCGGCGTCGTCGACGCCGACGCCGGTGCCCACGAAATGGGACGAGAGCGGCATAACCACGATCTGGACCAGGCAATAGGCAAGTGCAAACGCGATTGCGGCACTGAAAGGGCCGACCCGTTCATCGCAGAGCCAGTCGGTCCATTTCTCCAGCTGCCGCAAGGGTCGTCTTCTCATCTGATGCGTTGGTGGCCGGTTGCTATATAGCCGGCCACCAACACGATCCGAAAGCGGTACATTGCGGCTTCCTGGAATCAGGTGCGCATCTTCTCGCCGCTCGGGTCGAAGGGCGGTTCGACGTTGATGCGGGCCGGGCGGCGGTGGCCGAGGATCTCGATCTCGAACAGGCCGGCGCTCTCGTCCTCGGCAAGGGCCGCCGGCACATAGCCCTGCGCCATCGACTTTTGCACGTAGTGCGCATAGCCGCCCGAGGTCACCCAGCCGACAACGCGCCACTCGCCATCGACGATGCCGCGCACGGCCGAAGCGCCTTCGGCGGCTTCGGAGCCGCGCACTTCCTTGCCCGTCTCGTCGAAGCGCGGCGCGCCGTAGCCATGCGGTTTCTCCACCGTGCCATAATCCTTGCTGACCTTGGCCCAGATCGGCTCGTCGCCCATCACGTCGGCGTCCGCAGCATCGACGATGAAGGAGACGCGGCGCAGCTTCGGCCCTTGCGCCTGCTCCCTGGCAGCCGCCTCGCGGCCAATGAAGTCGTTCTTCTCCAGCCTGATGAAGCGGTCCATCGAGCCTTCGAACGGCCCGTAGATCGGACGCAACTCGCGGAACCAGGTTGGGAAGTTCTTTTCGAGACGCATCGACAGCAGCGCGCGCATGCCGAAATCGACGAGGCCGAATTCCTCGCCTGCTTCCTTGATCGCCTTGTAGACGAGGCGCTGATAGGCGGGGGCCATCCAGATCTCGTAGCCGAGGTCGCCGGTATAGGTGATGCGGTTGACCATGCAGGGCGCGCCGCCGACCGCCATCTCGCGGAAGTCCATGAAGCGGAAGGCCTTGGTCGAGACGTCGACGTCCACGAGTTTCTGCAGCAAATCCCGCGCGCTCGGTCCGGCGATGGACAGGCCGACCAGCGTCTGGTCGAAGCGGTGGATGCGCACAGAACCATCCTTGGGCAGGTGCTTCTCGAACCAGCGCATATGGTATTTCTGCGCGGCCGAAGAGCCCCAGATCATGAAACGGTCCTCACCGGTCTTGGCGATGGTGAAGTCGCCGATCAGCCTGCCGAACTCGTTGACCATCGGGGTGAGCACAATGCGGCCGGTCTTCGGCATCCGGTTGGTCATCAGCCGGTTGAGGAAATCCTCGGCGCCCGGCCCGGAAACTTCGTACTTGGCAAAGTTGGCGATCTCGGTGACGCCGACCCGTTCGCGCGTCGCGCGAACTTCCTCGCCGATCGGGCCGAAATCGTTGGAGCGGTGGAAGGAGACGATGTCCTTTGGCTCGGTGCCCTTTGGCGCGAACCAGAGCGGGGTTTCCAGTCCCCACGAGTCGCCCATGACCGCATTGTTGGCGAGCATCGTGTCGTAGAGCGGCGTCGTCTGCGCCGGCCGGGCGGCCGGCAGTTCCTCGTTCGGGAAGCGGATCGAGAAGCGCCGCGAATAATTCTCGCGCACCTTGGCGTTGGTGTAGCGCAGCGTCGCCCATTCGCCGAAGCGGGCGACATCCATGCCCCAGACGTCGAAGCCCGGATCGCCGTGCACCATCCAGTTGGACAGCGCCAGGCCGACGCCGCCGCCCTGGCTGAAGCCGGCCATGACGGCGCAGGCACACCAGAAGTTGGTCAGGCCCTGGACTGGGCCGACCAGCGGGTTGCCGTCGAGCGCGAAGGTGAAGGGGCCGTTGATGATCTGTTTGACGCCGGCCTTCTCGATGCCGGGGAAATGCTTGAAGCCGATCTCCAGCGACGGCGCGATGCGGTCGATGTCGGGTGGCAGGAGTTCATGACCGAAATCCCAGGGCGTGTTGACCGGCGACCATGGCTTGCAGGCTTTTTCATAGGTGCCGAGCAGGATGCCGTTGCGCTCCTGGCGGGTGTAAATCTCGCCCTTGAAGTCGAGCACGCCGATCATCTCGCGGCCGGTCGATCTGTTGAATTCCTCGACCTCCGGCATCGGCTCGGTGAGCAGGTACATGTGCTCCATCGCCAGCACCGGCAGCTCGACGCCGACCATGCGGCCGATCTCGCGCGCCCACAGCCCGCCGCAATTGACGACATGCTCGGCTTTCACCGTGCCTTGCTCGGTGACGACGTTCCAGGTGCCGTCGGCTTCCTGCGTCAGCTCGACGACGCGGTTGCGCAGCACGATCTCAGCGCCGAGTTTTCGCGCGGCCTTGGCGTAGGCGTGGGTCGTGCCGGAGGGGTCGAGATGGCCTTCGACGGGATCCCACATGGCGCCGACGAAATTCTTCTCGTCCATCAGCGGGAACATCGCCTTGGCTTCGGACGGCGTGATCAGCTCGGTATCCATGCCGAGATAGCGGCCCTTGGCGTGGGCGAGCCGCAGGAAATCCATGCGCTCGGGGGTATCGGCCATCATCACGCCGCCGGTCAGATGCAGCGAGCAGGACTGGCCGGAAAGCTCCTCGATCTCCTTGTAGAGCTGGACGGTATAAGCCTGCAGCTTGGCGACGTTCGGGTCGCCGTTCAGGGTGTGGAAGCCGCCCGCCGCGTGCCAGGACGAGCCGGAGGTCAGCTCCGAGCGCTCGATCAGCATGATGTCGGTCCAGCCGGCCTTGGCGAGGTGGTAGAGCACCGAGCAGCCGACGACACCGCCGCCGATGACAACCGCTTTAACATGGGATTTCATGAAGATAGGTCCGTTTTTGCAGAGACTGAATCGAGTGAGCGGGGCGTGAAAGATCAAAAATCGGTCGGCGCGCCGCCTTCGGCGCGGCGCTTCTCGACGAAGTCGTTGAGCTCCTCGCGGATGGCCGGGTCCATATACGGCTCTTCGTAGGCTGCGAGGCGCTCCTTCCATACCTTGTTGGTGCGTTCCAGCGCCGTCGGCGAACCCGCCTCGGTCCAGGTCTCGAAATTGCGCCAGTCGGAGACGATCGGCGAGTAGAAGGCTGTCTTGTAGCGCTCCTGCGTGTGCTGGGTGCCGAAGAAATGGCCGCCCGGGCCGACCGACTGGATGGCGTCGAAGCCGAGCGCGTCTTCGGAGAGATCGAGCGGGGTGAGAAATTCGGCCACCATCTGCAGGAGGTCGATGTCGAGGATGGTCTTTTCGTAGGAGCAGCGCAGGCCGCCTTCCAGCCAGCCGGCGCCGTGCATCATCAGATTGCCGCCGCCCTGGATGGCGCCCCACAGCGAAAAGACGCTTTCATAGGCGGCCTGCGCGTCGACCGTGTTGGCGGCGCAGGTGTTTGAGGTGCGGTAGGGGATATTGTAACGGCGGGCGAGCTGGCCGCCGGCGAGCTGCGCCTTCATGTATTCGGGCGTGCCGAAGGCCGGTGCGCCCGACTTCATGTCGACATTG
Organism: Mesorhizobium sp. M1A.F.Ca.IN.022.06.1.1; assembly: GCF_003952605.1. Taxonomy (NCBI): domain Bacteria; kingdom Pseudomonadati; phylum Pseudomonadota; class Alphaproteobacteria; order Hyphomicrobiales; family Phyllobacteriaceae; genus Mesorhizobium; species Mesorhizobium sp. M1A.F.Ca.IN.022.06.1.1. The sequence goes on from NZ_CP034455.1 coordinate 5,611,944, forward strand.
GAGGTGAAGCCGCCATAGCCGACCGGCGCGCCCTTCTTCACCATCTGGGCAAAGGCGATGCCGGAGAGCGCCTCGGCATTCTGCTGCACCAGCGCGCCGGCGATGGTGACGGGCGCCATGGCGCCGGAGAGCGTGAACGGCGTGACGATCACCGCCTGGCCCATGCTGGCCATTTGGATGATGCCTTCCATCATCGGCACGTCGAGCTTGAGCGGCGAATTGGTGTTGATGATGGTGAAGACCGACGGCTCCTCCATCAGCTGCTCGCGGCTGACGCCGCGCGCGATGCGGGCGATCTCGATGCCGTCGACATTGCGTTCCTTGCCGAGCGAATAGATGTGGAAGACCTTGTCGGTCAGCGTGGCGAGGTCGCGGATGCATTCGAGATGCCGGACCGAGGGATGGATGTCGATCGGCTCGACCGGATAGCCGCCGGTGCACTGCAGGATGTTGTGCATCTGCGCCAGGCGCAGGAAATTGCGGTAGTCGACCTGGTTGCCGGGGCGGCGGCCGCGGTCGAGGTCGGAGCAGTTCGGCGCCGAGGCCATCATCGACAGGATGACGTTGTTGCCGCCGAAGTGCAGATTGTGCGCCGGGTTGCGGGCGTGCAGCGTGAACTCCGGCGGACAGTACGCGATGAGCTCGAGGATCATGTCGCTGTCGAAGCGAACGCGCTCGCTGCCTTCGCGAACGTCGGCGCCATGCGCCTTCATGATGCGGCGGGCTTCGTCATGCAGCACGTCGATGCCGATCTCCTTCAAAACGCGCAGCGAGGCGAGGTGGATCGATTCCAGTTCGTCGTCGGACACCAGCCTGGTGGGCACCAGCGGGTTCTTAAGCTGCCGGAACGGCGGCTGCTCGAAGGCTGCCGATCCGCCGGCGCGTTTGCCAGCACGGCCGCCGCGGCGGGCGCGATCTGTTGCCAATGCCGGTTCGGCGGGATGAAGGGCGGCAGTCATGAGAGGCCTCGTGGGGATGCGAAAGTGGTCGGCATAATGGACCGGCGGCAATGCTGCCGGTAAGGAGGCGGCGACCACTAGGGCGAGGGAAGCGACATGACGGAAGGGCAGATTGGCCCGCCGAATTGCCGCCGCCAAAGCATTCCCTGCCGGCGTCCCTGACAAGGATTGGCTGGAACATGCGCCCTTGCCGTCAGTTGGCCCTTACGGCTGTCGCCGGCAGCGGCTAAGCCTCCGTTGAATGGAGCAGGAATGATGGCTCTGGTGAAATCGGAGACCGGCGAGACGGTGCAGTGGGCCGCGATTACCGGCGTGATCGCGACCGTGTCGGTGTTCGCCATCGCGCAGGGGCTTTCCTATCCGCTGCTGAGCTTCATCCTGCAGCGTCAGGGCGTGTCGCCGGCGGTGATCGGCCTGTCGGCCGCGATGACGCCGGTCGGTTTCATCCTGTCCTCGCCGCTGATCCCGGGGCTGGCGCGCCGGTTCGGAGCGGGGCGGACTGCGCTCATCTGCGCCGGGCTCTCGGCCCTGGTGCTGGCGCTGATCGGCTGGACCCAGGACGTCTATTTGTGGTTCCCACTGCGCTTCCTGGTCGGCGCGGTCACCAATCCGCTTTATGTGCTCAGCGAAATCTGGGTGATCGCGCTGGCGCCGCCGTCGCGGCGCGGGCGCGTCATGGGCATCTATTCGACCATCATCTCGGCTGGGTTCGCGGCCGGACCGCTCTGCCTGCTGGCGGTCGGCACGGAGGGTTGGCCGCCTTTTCTGGTCGGCATCTTTGCTTTTCTTTTCTGCGGCGCCTGCCTGGCGGTCGTGGTGAAACGTCTGCCTAGGGTCGACGAGGCAGGTGAAAAAGTTTCTGTGCTGGGCTTCATGCCGCTCGCCTGGCTGCTCCTGTCGGCGGTCGTCGCCGCCGCCGGTTTCGAGCAGTCGGTGCTGGCGCTGCTTCCCGTCTATGGCACCCACTTCGACATTCCCGAGACGCGCATGTCGGCGCTGCTGTCGACGATGATCGCCGGCAACATCGCCATGTAGGTGCCGCTCGGCCTGCTCGCCGAAAGACTGACGGCGCGCCTCGTGCGATTCGGCTGTGTCTCGGTGACGGTTCTTGGCTGCGCGCTCTTGCCGGCGCTCATCGAGACGCCGCTGATCTGGCCTTGCGTCTTCATCTGGGGCGCGGTGTCCTACGGGATCTATACGATGTCGATCATCGAGCTCGGCGAGCGTTTTACCGGCTCGGCGCTGGTCGCGGGCAATGCCTCCTTCTCCTTGATGTGGGGCGTCGGTGGCATCCTCGTGCCGCCGCTGACCGGCGGTGTGATGGACCTGATCGGCGCCGCAGGGCTTCCGGTGACGCTCGGCGCGATCTGCGCGGCGCTGGCTGTAGCCACCGTCATTCGCCGGCGGGTGATGTAGGGCCGGCTGGCTGAGCGCAGGCAGCGCTGCTCTTGAATGTTGGCACGGCGAACGCGATGTAGGCAGGGCCGCCAGACCCGGAGACCAGCATGACCAGCCCGATGACCCAAACCCAGCCTGAATTGCCGGTCGTGGATCCTTTCCTGTGGCTGGAGGATCGCAACGGCAAGGAAGCGCTTGAGTGGGTCCATCGCCAGAATGCGACGACTGTCGCCGAACTGCAGGGCGATCCATCCTATCAGGCGGCATTCGAGACCGCGCTCGACCTGATGACGGCCGAGGACAATATCCCGGTCGGATCGGCGCTCGCCGGTTACGTCTACAATTTTTGGCAGGACAAGACCAACGCGCTGGGCTTGTGGCGCCGCGCGACAGTCGCCTCCTACAAGACCGACAAGCCGGATTGGGAAACGATCCTCGATTTCGATCAGCTCTCGGCCAAGGAAGGCGTGAAATGGGTGTTCGGCGGCGCGAGCCGGCTCTATCCCGATTTCGACCGCTGCCTGCTGTTCATGTCGCCGGACGGCGGCGACGCCAGCGAGATGCGCGAGTTCGACATTGCGAAGAAATCCTTCGTCGAGGACGGGTTTCGGGCACCGGCTTCGAAGTCGGGGTTTTCCTGGCTGGACAGGGATACGGTGATCGTCTCGGCGGCTTTCGAGGACGAGGACAAAACTCAGTCAGGCTATCCGCGGGTGATCAAGCTCTGGCGGCGTGGCACGAAGCTGGAGGAGGCGACGCCGATCTTCGAGGGCGAAAAAAATCATCTCGCGGTCGGCGGCGGCGTGGAGTTCGATGGCGACAAGAAACATGTCATGCTCGGCAAGACCATCGACTTCTTCACCTCGCACAGTTTCCTTCGGCTGGCTTCGGGCGAGAACCGGCGCATCCCGCTGCCCGACGACGCGACCGACACCGCGATCTTCAAGGGACAGCTGGTCTTTGGCGTCCGCAGTCCGTGGACGGCGCCGGACGGCACGCGCTGCCTGCCGGATGGGCTCTATTCCGTGGATTTCGACCGCTGGATTGAAACCGGTTCGTTCGAACCGGTCGAGACGCTGCTCAAACCGGAGCCCCGCGTTTCAATCGCAGGTCTCGCGAGGACGCAGGACCGGCTGTTCATCAACCTGATGGACAATGTGCGCGGCAAGGTCGTCGTTTGCGACCGCACCGGCAATGGCTGGTCGGTGAAGCCGGTCGACCTGCCCGACAAGGGCAATGTCGGCATCAGCCATGCCGAGCATTTCGGCTCCAGCGTCTCCTTCTCCTTCACCGATTTCCTGACGCCGAGCTCGATCATATGGTCGGACGACAATGGCGACACACTTCAAACCGTGAAATCGCAGCCGGCGCGCTTCGATGCATCGCCCTATACTTCGGAGCAGTTCGAGGCGCGCTCGAAGGACGGCACGATGATCCCGTATTTCGTCGTCAGGCGGCGCGACCAGACGGGACCGGTGCCGGCGCTGCTCTATGGCTATGGCGGCTTCGAAGTACCGCTCTTGCCCGGCTATGCCGGTATCCGCGGCAGGCTCTGGCTGGACAAGGGCAATGCCTATGTGCAGGCCAATATCCGCGGCGGCGGCGAGTTCGGCCCGGCGTGGCATCAGGCGGCGCTCAAGGGCAAGCGCCAGAAAGCGTTCGATGATTTCGCCGCGGTCGCCGAGGATGTGGTCAGGCGCGGCATCACCACGGCGGCACAACTCGGCATCCAGGGCGGCTCGAATGGCGGCCTGCTGACCGGCGTCTCGCTGACGCAGCGTCCGGAGCTGTTCGGCGCCGTCATCATCGACGTGCCGCTGCTCGACATGCTGCGCTACACCGAACTGCCGCCCGGTGCCTCGTGGATGGCGGAATATGGCGATCCGTCAAAGCCGGAGGAGGCTGCATGGCTCGCCGCCTATTCACCCTATCAGCGTGTGGCGACCAGTGCCGTTTATCCGCCGGTGCTGCTGATGACCTCGACCGCGGACGACCGCGTCCATCCGGGGCATGCGCGCAAGATGGCGGCGCGGCTCCAGGCCGCCGGTCACGGCAAGACGCTGTTCTTCGAGGAGACCGAAGGCGGCCATGGCGGGCGCGGCGATCGCCGGCCCCAGGCCGCGCAAACGGCGATGCGCTACGTCTTTCTGCAGCGCACGCTTGCCGGTCCAGCTTGAATTGCTGGCCGTTGGCGGCTTAAGGTGCCGCCATGGTCCGCATCAGCACATCAGGCGCCTTCGGGGTCGCGGTGACGCCGTCACCGCGCACGCTGCGCGCCGAGCTTTTGCGGCTGTGCGCCCGCATCGGCTATTCGCCGCCCCGTTTCCTCTGACGAATCCGCCCCGGCCACCGCCGGATTGATTCAAGAGGAAAGACTAACCCATGACCTATCAGAACTATTCGCTGAAGCAGCTTCAGCAGATCGATGCCGCGCATCACCTTCATCCCTTCACCGACCATAAGGAATTGCGTGAAGCGGGCTCTCGCATCATCACCCACGCCAAAGGGCCGTTCATCTATGATTCCGACGGAACGGAAATCCTCGACGGCATGGCGGGCCTCTGGTGCGTCAATGTCGGCTACGGCCGCGACGAACTGGCGGAGGCCGCCTACGCCCAGATGAAGGAGCTGCCCTACTACAACTCCTTCTTCAAGTGTTCGACGCCTACACCGGTGCTGCTGTCGCAGAAGCTGGCGGAACTGGCGCCGGAGCATGTCGGTCAGGTCTTCTACGGCTCGTCCGGCTCCGAGGCCAACGACACAGCGCTGCGGCTCGTGCGCCACTATTGGGCGCTCGAAGGCAAGCCTGAGAAGAACCGGATCATCTCGCGCAAGATGGCCTATCACGGCTCGACGATCGCCGGCACCTCGCTCGGCGGCATGGAGCCCATGCACAAGCAGCTCGGCGGCGCGGTGCCGAACATCGTCCATGTGATGATGCCCTATGCCTATGAGCTCGCGCTGCCCGGCGAAAGCGACCACGATTTCGGCCTGCGCGCCGCCAAGGCCGTCGAGGACGCCATCCTCGAAGTCGGCGCCGACAAGGTCGCCGCCTTTATCGGCGAGCCGGTGATGGGTGCGGGCGGTGTGAAAATCCCGCCGATCAGCTACTGGCCGGAGGTGCAGCGCATCTGCCGCAAATACGATGTGCTCTTGATGCTCGACGAGGTGATTACCGGCTATGGCCGCACCGGCGAATGGTTCGCGGCGCAGACCTTTGACGTCCAGCCCGACACCATCACCACCGCCAAGGCGCTGACCTCCGGCTACCAGCCGCTGTCGGCGCTCCTGGTCGGCGACCGCATCAGCAGGACGCTCGTCGAAAAGGGCGGCGAGTTCTACCACGGCTACACCTATTCCGGTCACCCGGTCGCGTGCGCGGTGGCCCTGAAGAACCTCGAGATCATTGAACGGGAAGGTCTGGTCGAGCGCGTCAGGACCGACACCGGTCCCTATTTCGCGCAAGCGCTGCAGGAGCGCATCGCCGGCCACAGGCTGGTCGGCGAGGTGCGCTCGATCGGTCTTATGGGTGCGATAGAGATCGTCAAGGACAAGGCGACCAAGGAACGATACCTGCCGTCGGGAAGTGCGGCGGTCGTCGTGCGCGATCACGCGATCTCGCAGGGCATGATGCTGCGCGCCACCGGCGACACGATGATACTGTCGCCGCCGCTGATCTGGACGCGCGACACCATCGACATGGCCTGCGAGCGCATCGCCAAGGCGCTCGACCTTGCGGAGGCGGATTTGCGGAAGCGCTGAGAAAACACAGCCGGGCGCCCTTGCTGGAGGGTGCCCGGCGACCCGAATCTGCAGCGAAGCCTTGCCCAGACGCAAAAACCGCGTCCCAGAAGGGAACGCGGCTTTGCCAGATACGCATGGCGTTTCGCTACTCGAGACCTGCGAAACTTACGGGCTCCGGTACGCGAGACCTGATCCGGAGCGCCGGGCGGTTGCGATGTCCGCCTCGCAGTCCGTTTTAAAGGCACATCGTTACCGGTGAGTTAGCGAGACCTTAAGCAAATCTAAATTTGCCGGATTTCTGTCGAAAAAATTTGCTAATAACCCTTTGCAAGCAGCTGCTTAGGTTTGATCGCCGCGCAGGAAATTTATGATGCCGGAAAAGTCGGCGCCTGCGTTGCCCTGCGCATTGAACAGAGCGTAGAGCTGCGTCGCCTCGGCGCCCAGGGGCGTCACGGCGCCGGCGCTTTGCGCGGCTTCCTGCGACAATTTCAGGTCCTTGAGCATGAGGGCGGCAGCAAAACCCGGCTTGTAGTCGCGGTTGGCGGGCGACGCCGGAACAGGGCCGGGCACCGGGCAGTAAGTGGTCAGTGACCAGCACTGGCCGGAGGAGGTGGAGGCGACGTCGAACAGCGCCTGGTGCGACAGGCCGAGTTTCTCGGCGAGCACAAAGGCTTCGGCGACGCCGATCATCGAAATGCCGAGAATCATGTTGTTGCAGATCTTGGCGGCCTGGCCGGCGCCGTCACCGCCGCAATGAACGATGCGGCCGGCCATCGGCTTCAGGATCGGCTCGGCAGAGGCGAATGCTGCATCCGACCCGCCGGCCATGAAAGTGAGCGTGCCGGCGGTGGCGCCGCCGGTGCCGCCGGACACAGGCGCGTCGATCGAAGGCAAGCCGTGCCTGGCGGCAATGGCGTGAGCCTTGCGTGCCGATTCGACATCGATGGTCGAGGAATCGATCAGCAAGGCACCTTTCTTCGCCTTGGGCGCGATGTCCTCGTAGACCGACAACACATGCTTGCCGGCGGGAAGCATGGTGATCACCACGTCGGCGTCCTTCACCGCGGCGACGGCATTGGCCATGACGGTGACGCCATGCTCTTTTGCGATCGTGAGGTTCTCCGGCACGAGGTCGAAGCCTTGCACCGCATACCCCGCCTTTACGAGGTTGGCAGCCATTGGGTTGCCCATATTGCCAAGGCCGATGAAGGCGATCGTTGCCATCGTTGTCTCCCGAAATTTGCTGCTTCAGCGGCCGATCAGCGTTCGCGCGATGATGACGCGCATGATCTCGTTGGTGCCTTCGAGGATCTGGTGGACGCGCAGATCACGCACCAGCTTCTCGATGCCGTAATCGTGCAGATAGCCGTAGCCGCCATGCAACTGCAGCGCCTCGTTGGCGATGTCGAAGCCGATGTCGGTGACGAAGCGCTTGGCCATCGCCGACCATTTGCCGGCATCCGGCGCCTTGCGATCGAGCTTCGAGGCGGCGGCATAGAGGAAGATGCGGGCCGCCTGCAGCTCCGTCTCCATGTCGGCCAGCCTGAACTGCAGGGCCTGGAACTGGTTGATCTTCGATCCGAAGGCCTTGCGCTCGCTCGTGTAGGCGAGCGCCTTGTCGAGCGCCGACTGCGCGCCGCCCAGCGAGCAGGCGGCGATGTTGAGCCGGCCGCCGTCGAGCCCGGCCATGGCGATGCCGAAGCCCGCGCCTTCGGTGGCAAGCAGGTTCTCGGCCGGCACCTTGCAATCCTCGAAGATGACCTGGCGGGTCGACTGCATATGCCAACCCATCTTGTGCTCATTGGCGCCGAAGGAGAGGCCGGGCGCATCCTTGGGCACCACCAGGGTCGAAATGCCTTTGGGCCCGTCGCCGCCGGTGCGCGCCATGACGACATAGACGTCGCTGTCGCCAGCGCCGGAGATGAACTGCTTGGCGCCGTTCAAGACATAGTCGCCGCCGCTCCTCACCGCTCTCGTCTTCAAGGCGGCGGCATCGGAGCCGGAGCCGGGCTCGGTCAGGCAATAGCTCGCCAGCCATTCCATGGAGGTCAGCTTCGGCAGGAAGCGCCGGCGTTGCTCGTCGCTGCCGAAGCGGTCGATCATTGATGCCGCCATGTTGTGGATGGAGATGAAGGAGGAGAAGGCCGGATCGGCATGCGCCAGCGCCTCGAAGATCAGCACCGCATCCAGCCGACCTAGCGCCGAGCCGCCGACATCGTCGCGGACATAGATGCCGCCCAGGCCGAGCGGTCCGGTCTCGCGGATCACGTCGGCCGGAAAGTGCTTTGCCCGGTCCCAGTCGAGCGCGTTCGGCGCGACCCGATCGGCCGCGAAGGCCTCAGCCATCTCCTTCATGGCGCGCTGTTGCTCGGTGAGTTCGAATTGGCCAGTGCCCGCATCGACTGCCGCGTCCATGGCGTGCTCCCTGTCGTTTCAGGCCTTGTGGCCTGTCGTTTTTGGCTTTGCGCAGCGATCAATCTAGACCAATGATGCCGCCGCGCAACCCAGCCCGCCGCGGACCGGCTGTGCATGGATTGATCAACGGAGTCTTGCGTGCCGACAATTTTCGATCAGCTGCTGGACAGGTTCCACTTCTATCTCGCCGGCATCGACAGCGATCTGGTTGCGGACGCCGTCGCGCGCATCGATTGGCACATGCCCTCTCGTTCGCGCGAACCACGTGCGCTTCGTTGCCTTCGCCATCTCGATCGGATTGCGGAGCTTGCGCCGCGGGACGCCGGGCCGCTGACGCGGTTCATCGCGGACCATCGCAATGAGCTGTGCTGGGGCCAGACTTATACCGCTGCCGATTTCGGACAGCTCTTCATCGACAATTACGGCTGGCTGGAGGTGTTCGGCACGCGGGGGCATTTCGCCAATGACGAGGTCGCGGGCGGCCTGCTGATCCTCGGGCCCGACAGTGTCTACCCAGACCACCACCACACCGCCGAGGAGATCTACATTCCGCTGACCGGCAGCACCGAGTGGCGCATGGGCGGGGCCGGCTTTCGGGTTCGAGCGGCGGGCGAAATCATCCACCATGCGTCCAACGTCAATCACGCCATGCGTACCGGCAAGGAGCCACTGATGGCGCTCTATATCTGGCGAGGTGGACCGCTCGCGCAGAAATCGATCATCGGCGCGGAGGGCAGGGGCTGATGGCCAGGGCGATCATGCTGCAAGGCACCGGCTCGGATGTCGGCAAGACGGTGCTGGTGGCGGGGCTCTGCCGGGCAGCAAAAAAACGCGGACTGAAGGTCAGGCCGTTCAAGCCGCAGAACATGTCCAACAACGCCGCCGTCGCCGACATCCCCGGCAACAACAAGACCGGCGGCGGCGAGATCGGCCGCGGGCAGTGGCTGCAGGCGCTGGCCTGCGGGGTGAGGCCGACCGTGCACATGAACCCGGTGCTGCTCAAGCCGCAAAGCGACATCGGCTCGCAAGTGGTGGTGCAGGGCAAGGTTTTTGGCGAGGCGCGGGCGCGCGACTATCAGGCGATGAAGGCCAGGCTGATGGATGCGGTGCTCGATTCCTGGGCGAAGGTCGGCGAGGACGCCGACCTCGTCATCGTCGAGGGCGCCGGCTCGCCGGCCGAGATCAACCTTAGAAGCCGCGACATCGCCAATATGGGCTTTGCCACGCGTACCAACGTCCCGGTGGTGCTTATCGGCGACATCGACCGCGGCGGCGTCATTGCTTCCGTCGCCGGCACGCATCTGATCCTGCCGGAGGAAGACCGGCGCATGATCGCCGGCTATCTCATCAACAAGTTCCGCGGCGATGTCTCGCTGTTCGACGATGGGGTCAGCGCCATCGGCAAGTTTACCGGCTGGCGCTGTTTCGGCCTCGTGCCCTGGCTGAAGTCCGCGGCAAGGCTGCCGTCCGAAGATTCGGTTGTGCTCGAGCGACTTGCCTCGGGCGAAAGGCGGGCGCTGAAGGTGGCGGTGCCCATGCTGGCGCGGATCGCCAACTTCGACGATCTCGATCCGCTCAAGGCCGAGCCGCAGGTCGAGGTGGTGTTCGTGCCGCCGGGAAAGCCGCTCCCGGAAGATGCCGGGCTGGTGGTCATTCCGGGCTCGAAATCGACCATCGGCGATCTGATAAAATTCCGCGAGAATGGCTGGGATCGCGACCTTGCCGCGCACCGCAAACGCGGCGGCCATGTCGTCGGCATCTGCGGCGGATATCAGATGCTCGGCCGCAAGGTTCGCGACCCCGATGGCATCGAAGGCAGCGTCATCGAGACGGAGGGCCTTGGCCTGCTCGACATCGAGACGGTGATGGAACCGGAAAAGACGGTGCGCAACTCCAGCGCTCATTCGGTGCAATTCGGCCTGCCGCTCGAAGGCTACGAGATCCATCTCGGCCGCACCACCGGCCCGGACGCCGCGCGGCCTTCGGCGATCATCAACGGCCTCGAGGACGGCGCGGTCTCCGCCGATGGCAAGGTTATCGGTACCTATCTGCATGGGCTGTTTGCAGCGGACGCTTTTCGCGCGGCCTACCTTGCGAGCCTCGGGGTCAAGGATGGGGGCATCGACTATCGCGCCGAGGTCGAGAAGGCGCTGGACGAGGTCGCGGCCGAGCTGGAGAAGCATCTCGACTGCGATGCGATTTTCGGGCTGGCGCGGTAGGTCCTCCCCTCGATGCGCATACGCTTGCCATTAGCGAAAGCTTCCGCCGCATCGTCATCCACGGGCGGAGCAAGGAGCGAAGCGACGCGGCGCAGACCCGAGGATCCATTCCGTGACGGTAAGGCGTTGCTACCGTGCAGAATTCTGCTCCTCTGCGCCCTTCGATCGAGGTCACGGAATGGATCCTCGGGTCTTCGCGTCCGCTTCGCTCCCGCTCCGCCCGTGGATGACGAAGTTCAGGCGTTTTCGCCAGCCGCAAATGCCGGCGCGGATAGCAACTACGCCTTCTCGCCCGCCTTCGGCCAGTAGGTGCCGAAGGACCAGAATTGCCTTCGGGGTCGAGGCAGATGAACTCGCGACTGCCATAGTCGCGGTCGACCAGTTCCTGGGTGATCCTGGCGCCGGCCTTCTTCGCCTTGGCATAGGCGGCATCGGCGTCATCGACGGCAATGTAGATGGACTTGCCGCCGCCACCGCCGGGCTCGCCGACCATCTTGCCGTAATCGTCGTCGCGCGCGGTGCCCAGCATGATCATCGAGGACCGAAAGGTCAGTTCCGCGTGGTGAACGATGTCGCCATCGCCATAACGGGCGCGCAGTTCGAAGCCGAAGGCCTCGCTGAGCCAGTCGATCATCCTAGCGGCGTTCCTGTATCGCAGGGCTGGATAGAGACGGGGGTGCTTCGTTTGTTGCTGGCATGACAATATCCCTGTGCTGGTTGAATGGATGCCAGTCTGTGCGAAGGCGGTTTCCACGTCTTGAAGAAATGTTACCTCGCCTGAAGCTTAGATCCACGTGGCGAGCCCGGATGGCGTTTCGCCGGCAAGCTGACGGAATTCGCGCACCAGATGCGCCTGGTCGGCGTAGCCGCAATCGGCGGCAATGCCGGCCCAGTTGTCGTCCTGCCGCTTCGACAGCGACAGCGCGCGGTTGAAGCGCACGATGCGTGACAATGTCTTCGGGCCGATGCCGGTCGCGTCGGTGAATTTCGCCGCCAGATGCTTGCGGCTCCAGCCGATCTCCCTGGCGAGCGCCGAAATGCGGGTGCGGCCGCCCGATGCGATGACCGTCCGGTAGGCCCAGGCGATTTCGGGCGAAAGCGCATGCGCGTCCGCGAGTCGGCCTGCGATGAAACCCTCGGCAATGTCGAAGCGCTTGTCCCAATCCGACGCTTCGCCGAGCTGTTCGCGCAGCGCGATGCCATCAAAGCCCATCGCATCGTCCAACCCGACCATGCGGTCGCGCAACTCACTCATCGGCAGGCCGAAGAATTGCCTGGCGCCAAGCGGCGTGAAATTGACCTGGACACAGCAGGCGGCGCCGAAGGATTCGATCATGACCGGGCCGGCATAGAGACCGGCGGCGAAGCTGGCGTAGCGATCGTTGTCGCCCGGGCTGCGGCCGAGCCCGATGGCGAAGGCTTCGGCGAAGCTGATCACCAGGGGTACGGTCAGCGAGGCATATTCGACCATGCGGAAATGGCCGGGCAATATTTCCCGATAGCCGCAGATATCCGTGACGATGCCTGCGAGCGGGGCGGCGGGTTTGCGCCGCACCATCTCGGAATGGAGGGCGGGAGAGCGAGTATCCTCCCGATGGCGCTCCGTCTCGTCGGACATGCCGCGAGCCTAGCAGAACACGCTCGCAAAAATCAAAAGCGCCCGGCAGGGCCGGGCGCTCCGAGTTGCTCCACACTTTTCCTGGATTGCTTTAGGCGCCGCGCATCAGGCAGCCGCCGGCGAGCACGACATAGGCGATGAGCATGATCCACACCGACGCGAGAGGAATGAACGCAAGAAGGCCGAGAGCGGCGAGAAGGCCGATGGCGGCGATGACCAACGAAATAATGAACACGATCTGCGTGGGCGCACTAAGATTCATGTCTGGTCCCTCCAACATGATTCGCAACACCCGAATTCTACCAGCAGGACAGTCACACACCAATGAGTTGGCGTAGGGGATTGGCCGGGTCGGCAAGCAGCTTCACCGCCAGCGCTACACACACGATCACCAGCAGCGGCTTGATCAGTCTTGCGCCGATTTTGATGGCGAGGCCTGCGCCGAGGCGGGCGCCCAGAAACTGGGCGACACCCATCATCAGACCGATCTTCCAGTCGATGACGCCGACGGCGGCGAAGACGACGAAGCCGCCGATGTTAGAGGCGAAATTGAGCAGCTTGGTGTGCGCGGTCGCCTTGAGCAGACCATAGCCGGCAAGGCTGACGAAGGCGAGCATAAGGAACGAGCCCGTGCCTGGGCCGAACAGACCGTCGTACAAGCCGATGGCAGGCACAATCGTTAGGCCGAAGAGGAGCGGCGACAGACGTTCTGCGCGGTCAACGTCGTTCATGTTGGGTTTGAACGCGAAGTAGAGAGCGATCGCGATCAGGAGAACCGGCAAAAGGGCACGCAGGAAGTCGCCGGGCACGATCGTCGCCAGCAGGGCGCCGATGGCGCCGCCAACAAGGGCCAGCAGCGCGGAAGGCAATTGTCGGCGCAGATCGACCTGGCCGTTCGCGGCATAGTGGATCGTGGCCGAGCCGGACCCGAACATGCCCTGCAGCTTGTTGGTGCCGAGCGCTGCCACCGGAGAGAAGCCCGCCAGAAGCAGCGCCGGGATGGTGATCAGGCCGCCGCCGCCGGCGATCGAATCGACGAAGCCCGCCGCGAAGGCGGCAGCGGTGAGCATGAAGACAGTCTGCAAGGTAAGGTCGATCATCGGGCTGTGGGTCAAGGTGGGGGACGGCTGCTTCCATCATGCTTACACAGTTTGCGCAAGACCGATTCCACGCTAACAATTTCAACGGAATTGCAAGGGGAGGCTTACGGCGATGGCGCTGCTCGACCAGATACGCTCGATCTTCGACGGCGACCCCGGCGTGCGCAAGGTAGCGGACGATCCGGTGCTGTCGGCCGAGCTTCTGATGCTGTTCCGGATGATCCTGGCCGACGGCGCGGTGTCGGAGAGCGAGATGGTCGCCTTCCGGCACATCTGCAAGGAAGCCTTCGGCATTCCCGAAGCCTCGATCGACAGCGTCGTCGAATATCTCAACGACTACGGCTACGAGACCAACGGCTCGCAAGCGATCGCGCTGTTCCGCGACCTCGATGTCGAGCGGCGAAAGCTGCTTGCGCGTCACATGGCCGAGATCGCGAAGGCGGATTCCAAGCTTGCCGAGAGCGAGGTGAAGCTGCTGCGTCGCACGCTCGACCTACTCGACATCAGCCCGGTGGATTTGGTCAAACCGGAGGGCTGAGCTCGGGCTCGCCGCTTACCCTTGTTCCTGCATGCGTCGCGCGATCGCACGGTGAAGGTCCGGCGCCGCCGCGACCAGCGCCTGCGCGGCTTCCGAGCGCGGGCTGTCGAGCACATCGGCCGTCCTGCCGCGCTCGACTATCTTGCCCTCATGCATGACCAGCACCTCGTCCGACATGGCGCGGGCAACCGTCAGGTCATGGGTGATGAACAGATAGGCGATGCCGAGCTTCTGGTTAAGCTCGGCGAAGAGGTCGAGGATCTGGGCGCGGATCGACACATCCAGCGCCGAGACCGGCTCGTCGGCGACGACCAGTTTCGGGCGGGTGATAATGGCGCGGGCGATCGACAGGCGCTGGCGCTGGCCGCCCGAGAATTCATGCGGGTATTTGTCCATGTCGCGCGGGCCGAGTCCGACCTCATGCAGCGCATGCGCGACCATCTCGCGCCGCTCGGCTTTCAACGGCTGGGTCTCCAGGAGATGCAACGGCTCGGCGACCAGCTTCTCGACCTTCTGGCGTGGATCGAAGGAGCCGTAAGGGTCCTGGAAGACCACCTGCATGTCGCGCCTGGCCGGCTTCAGCTCGGCCTCTGACTTGCCGGTGATGGTCTCGCCGCGAAAGCGGATTGAGCCCGCCGTCGACTTGTCCAATGCCAGGATCATGCGGGCGAGCGTGGATTTGCCGCAGCCGGAACGGCCAACGAGGGCTACCGACTGGGCCGGCTCGATGGTTAGCGATACATCGTCGACGGCGCGGATCGGCTCTGCCGCCCGGAACAGGGATTTGCGCCGACCCGGATAGTCGCGGCTCAGGCCTTCGACTTCGAGCAGCGGCTTTGCCGAACCGGCAAGGTGTTTTTTGGGCCGCGCCGGCACATGCATGGAAGCCAGCGCCAGCTCGCGCGTGTAGGGGTGGTGTTGTGCCGACAGCGTGCGCGCGGTGTCGCCGGCTTCCATCACTTCGCCACCGCGCAGGATGGTCAGGCGGTCGGCCATCTCGGTCACTACCGCAAGGTCGTGCGAGATGAGCAGCAGGCCCATGCGGTTTTCGCTGACCAGATCGCGCAGCAGGTCGAGGATCTGCGCCTGCAGCACCACATCGAGCGCCGTGGTCGGCTCGTCGGCAATCAGCAGTTTTGGCTTCAGCGCGCAGGCGATGGCGATGACGACGCGCTGGCGCTGCCCGCCGGAGAGCTCATGCGGGTAGCGCGACAGTGGGAACTTGGCTTCTGGAAGGCCGACACGGTCGAGCATTTTTCGCGCGCGATCCTCGGCCTCGGC
The DNA here is from genome assembly GCF_003952605.1 of Mesorhizobium sp. M1A.F.Ca.IN.022.06.1.1. Taxonomy (NCBI): domain Bacteria; kingdom Pseudomonadati; phylum Pseudomonadota; class Alphaproteobacteria; order Hyphomicrobiales; family Phyllobacteriaceae; genus Mesorhizobium; species Mesorhizobium sp. M1A.F.Ca.IN.022.06.1.1. The sequence goes on from NZ_CP034455.1 coordinate 5,627,216, forward strand.
GCGGCCCGCCCTGGTGTGCCAGCGAATGCCCTCGGCCACCTGCTCGCCGATGGTCTTGACTGGATTGAGCGCCGTCATCGGCTCCTGGAAAACCATGCCGATGTCGTCGCCGCGCAGCGCGCACATCTGGTCCTCGCTCGCTGCAAGGAGGTCGATGCCGTCGAAAGTGACGCGTCCGCGGGCTTGAGCTAGATGCGGCAGCAGGCTCATGATCGTCAGCGCCGTCATCGATTTGCCGGAACCGGATTCGCCGACCAGGCCGACCACCTCGCCGGGCGCAATCGCAAGCTCGACCTCCTTCAGGATCGGCGTTCCGCCGATGACAAGCGACAGGTTCTCGATCTGGAGCAGGCTCATCGCCGCCGCCGCGATTTCGGATCGAGGATGTCGGCGATGCCGTCGCCGAGCAGGTTGAGCCCAAGCACGGTCACGATGATCGCCATGCCGGGAAAGATCGCCATCCACGGCGCCGTCACCATCCGTGTCTGCGCGTCGAACAGCATGCGGCCCCAACTCGGCATTGGCGGCTGCGCGCCCAGTCCCACATAGGAAAGCCCCGCTTCGGCGAGGATGCCCAGCGCAAACTGGATCGTGCCCTGTACCAGCAGCAGCGTGGCGATGTTGGGCAGGATGTGCTCGACAGAAATCTGCGTCATGCCCTTGCCGGCAGCCCGTGCGGCGAGGATGAATTCGCGCGGCCAGATCGCCAAGGCGCCGGCGCGGGCGACGCGCGCGAAGACCGGGATGTTGAAGATGCCGATGGCGATGATGGCGTTGACGGCGCCCGGGCCGAAAATGGCCGTGATCATGATCGCCGACAGCAGCGCCGGGAAGGCGAAGACGAGATCGTTGATGCGCATCAGCGCCTCGTCCGCAAGGCCGCCCCGCGCCGCCGCGAAGGCGCCAAGCGGCACGCCGATGCACATGCCGATGCCGACAGCCACCAGCGCCACCGCGATCGAGTTGCGTGCGCCGACCATGATCATCGACAGGATGTCGCGACCGAAATGGTCGGTGCCGAACCAATGCGTCAACGAGGGCGCCTGCGTCTTGTCTGCGATTACCAGTTTGGTGACGTCGTAGGGCGTCCATACAAAGGAGAGCAGCGCGATCGCGGCCACCAGCAGCGTGATGGCGAAGCCGATCAGAAATGAGCGGTTGCCGAAGGCTTTGGCCAAAACCCCGGCAAGCGTTTCCTCGGGCAGGTCGACGCGCACCGTCATTGCCGGCCCCTGAGCCGCGGATCGACAACGGCGTAGGAGAAGTCGACCAGCAGATTGACGGCGATCACGGCGGCGACCAGCAGCATGACGACGCTCTCGACGACGATCAGGTCGCGCTGGGTGATGGCTTGGAAAACCAGCCGTCCAAGCCCCGGCAGATAGAAGACATTCTCGATGATGATGGTGCCGGCAAGCAGGAACGCGAATTGCAGGCCGAGAATGGTGAGCACCGGGATCATGGCGTTGCGCAGCGCGTGGCGCCAGAGCACGGCGCGGTAGGGCAGGCCTTTGGCGCGGGCGGTGCGGATATAGTCTTCGTTGAGCACCTCGATCAGCGCCGAGCGGGCGACGCGCGCCAGGATCGCTGCCTGCGGCAGCGCCAGCGCGATGGCCGGTAGCAGCAGCGATTTCACCGCCGGCCAGATCCCGGCGCCCCAGCCAGGAAACCCACCCGCCGGCACCAGCCGCAGCCAGACGGCGAAGAGATAGATCAGCATCAGCGCGAACCAGAAATTCGGCACGGCAACGCCGAGTTGGGCAGCGCCCATGGCGAATGTGTCGCCGGCCCGGCCCTGGCGGCCGGCGGAAAACACCCCGACCGGAATGGCTATGACGGTCGACAGCGCCAGCGCGATTAGCGCCAGCGGCAGGGAAACGACGACGCGCTCACCCACGAGGTCTATGACGGGAACCGAATAGGTGTAGGAGCGACCGAAATCGAGGCTGAGCAACCCGCCCGCCCAGTGCAGGTAGCGCAGGACAAGCGGCGCGTTCAGGCCCATCTGGTTGCGCAACAGCTCGACCTGATCGGCGCTGGCGTTGAAGCCCAGCATCAGGCGCGCCGGGTCGCCAGGCAGGATTTCCATCACCGCAAACACCACCATCGAGGCCAGCACCAGCGTGATGGTCGCGATGATGAGGCGCTTGAGGAGATAGGTGGCCATGGGAGGCGATCAGGCGACCGCGCCGGCGTCAATCCGTCCACTTCACCTTGGTAAGGTCATTGGCCTGAATCGGTGCATTCTCCCACAGGCCCTGCAGCTTCGCGTCCCAGACCCCGACCTTCGGCAGCTCGTAAAGGAAGCCGACCACGGCGTCGTCGGCGAGGATCTTCTGCGCCTCTGCCAGCAGTTCCTTCCGCTTCGCCTCGTCCGAGGTCAGGTTGAGCTTGGCGATGATGGCATCGAAGGCCGGGTTGTCGTAGTTGAAGTAATAGTCCTTGCGCGAATAGATATCGATGTCGTTCGGCTCGGTGTGGGAGACGATGGTGAGGTCGTAGTCCTTCTTGGTGAAGACCTGATCCAGCCATTGCGCCCATTCGACGGGGATGATCTCCAGATCGATGCCGACATCGCGCAGATCGGACGCGATGATCTCGCCGCCAAGCCGCGCATAGGACGGCGGCGGCAGCTTCAGCGTCGCCTTGAAGCCTTTTTCTAGGCCGGCTTCCTTCAGCAGTTCCTTGGCCTTGTCGACATTGTGCGGATAGAGGCCGGTGAGGTCGACATAGTCTTTGTTGGCGGGCGACATATGCGAGCCGATCGGCACTCCCAGGCCCGCCGAGGCGCCGTCGATGATCGCCTTGCGGTCGAGCGCGAAGGAGATGGCCTGGCGCACCTGGAGCTTGTCGAAGGGCGGCTTCTTGTTGTTTATCGAAAGAATCGTCTCGCCTTCGGTGGAGCCGATCACCACCTTGAAACGCGGGTCGTCCTTGATCTGAGAGACGCTGTCGGGATCGAAGAAGGGGAAGGCCTGGATGTCGCCGGAAAGCAGCGCCGGCACGGCGGCGGCGGCGTCGGGTACGATGCGGAACTCGACCTTGTCGAGCGCAACCGGGGCGCCCCAGTAATTATCCGACTTCACAAGCGTGATCGACGAGCCCTTGGCCCAGTTCTGGAACTTGAAGGGGCCGGTGCCGACCGGCTTTTCCTTGTTGGTGTCGGCCGATTTCGGCGACACCATCACCGCGTCGCCCCAGCCCATATTGTACAGGAAGGAGCCTTGCGGGTTTTTCAGCGTGACCTTCACCGTCGCCGGATCGACGACATCGACCTTGTCGATCTGCGCGAACAGCCCCTTTTGGGCGTTGACCGAATTGTCGGCCCGCGCACGGTCGAGAGAGAATTTCACGTCGTCGGCGCTGAAATCGCTGCCGTCGTGGAATTTCACGCCGGTGTGCAGCTTGAAAGTGTAGATCTTGCCGTCATCCGAGATGGTCCAGCTTTCGGCAAGGTCGGGGATCACCTCGCCGTTCGGACCGATGCGGGTGAGACCTTCGAAGACATTGGCGTAGAGCACCTCGTCGATGGCGGCGGCGGCGCCCGCGGTCGGATCGAGATGCGGGGGTTCGAGCGGAATGCCGATGACGAGGTCGGTGCGGGCCGAAAATGCCGACGTGGCGGCCGCGAAAGTAAGCACAGCGGCGGCCAAAATGGTCTTCCACAATCTCATTGCCGAACTCCCATGCGGTCAAACGGACAAGCCCAGCGGATAGAAGCGTGATTTGGCCTGTGAGTAAATTGCGTTTCGTGCTGCCGGGTGGCGCCAAGCGAAATGTTTTTCCCGATCAGCCGGTCGTACCGCGCAGCAGCACGTCGAGGCCGATCGCCATCACCTTGGCCGCGTCCACCATGTCGGCGATGCCCACCCATTCGTCCGGCCGATGCGCGAGATCGAGGATGCCGGGGCCATAAGCGATGCAGTCGTAGATCTGGCCAATGCGGGCAACATGCTTCTGGTCGTAGGTACCGGGCGAAATGACGTATTCCGGCTCGCGGTCGAAGATTTCCATGATGCCCTTGGCGACGGCTTTCACCACCGGCGCGTCGCGCTCGGTCATCAGCGGCAGCACCTCCATCAGGTCGCGGATCTCGTAGTCGAACTTTTCTCGCTCGCGCTTCAGCCGGTCGAGGATGCCGGTGACTTCACCCTTGACGGTGGTGAGGTCTTCCTCGAGCAGGAAGCGGCGGTCGATGGTCAGCCGGCAGGAATCCGGCACGTTGGGCGAGGGCAGTCCCGGCCGGAAATCCTCGGTCTGGCCGCCATGGACGGAATTGATGTTCATGGTCGAGCGCCGGGCGCCCTCGGGCACCACCGGCATGCGCGTCACCTTGCGGTCGAGCGCCGGGAAAAGCTCGTCCTCGAAGGCCTGCACGACGGCACCCATATGGCGCACCGCGTTGTCGCCGAGGAACGGCATCGAGCCATGCGCGATCTCGCCCTTGGTCTCGATCTCGGCCCACCAGACCCCGCGATGGCCAAGGCAGATGCGGTCCTTGTTCAGCGGCTCGGGGATGATGACGTGGTCGACCTTCGGCTTCGAGAAATAGCCGAGCTTCGCCAGATGGGCGACGCCGCCGAACCCGCCGGATTCCTCGTCGACCGTGCCGGATATCTCTATGGCGCCGGGAAAGTCGGGATAGACCTCCATGAAGGCTTCGGCGGCAATGACAGAAGCCGCCAGCCCGCCTTTCATGTCGCAGGCGCCGCGGCCGTAGACCCTACCTTCCTTCACCAGGCCGGCGAAAGGATCGACGGTCCAGCCTTCGCCGGCCTCGACCACGTCGATATGCGAGTTGAAATGGACGCAGGCACCGGGCGAGCGGCCGTCGAAGCGGGCGACGACATTGACGCGCGGGTAGCGGTCGGTGTCGCCGGGCGTGCCTTCTGCGCGAATGAATTCGGTTTCGAAGCCGAGCTTCTTGAGGCGTGCGCCAAGATACTCGGCACATGGCCGGTAGGCCTCGCCGGGCGGATTGACGGTCGGAAAGCGGATGAGCTCGGCGGTCAGCGCGATCAGGTCGTCGACCCGGTCATCGACGGCCCGGAGGAGTCGTTCATTCATCCTGCTGATTGAAGAAGCAACGCGGCGCTTTTGCAAGCTGCCTTTCGCGGTTGCCGGACAATGATTGAGGGCAGGCTCGCGCTTAAACCGTTGAGAGTGGGTGGCGGCCCAGCAACTATGACGGGAAATCATTCAAATTCGCGAAATCGAATTGGCGAATTTGTCAAGGAGTGTGTGGTACTTAACGCACCTGCCGGCGAAAATGATGGAAAAGAGACCACGTGATGGCAGGGGGCAATCGAAGGGGTTCATCGCATGAAAAAATCCAGCCTCATGGCGGCCGTGCTGGCAACCACGTTGCTCGGCACGTCGATCGCAAGCCGGGCGGCTTCGCTGGTCGCCAATATCGACGTCTCGACGCAGACAATGACCGTCAGCAGATACGGCCAGGTGCTGTATCGCTGGAATGTATCGACGGCCCGAAGGGGCTACTTCACACCGCGCGGCAGCTACCGGCCGCAATGGACCGCGCGGATGTGGTACTCGCGCAAGTATGACAATTCGCCGATGCCGTATTCGGTGTTCTTCCGCGGCGGCTACGCCATTCACGGCACCGGCGCCGTGAAGTATCTCGGGCGTCCGGCCTCGCATGGCTGCGTGCGCCTGCATACGGCCAATGCCGCGACTTTCTATTCGATGGTGAAGGAAGCCGGCTACGGCAACACGCGAATCGTCGTCACCGATTGAAACGGGCCGGAGAGGGCTGCCTAGGCCGCAGGCAGCATTTGATGGCTGCGCCTGCTCGGAGCGTTGCAGCAATGCCGCACATGCTTCGAAAACAAACAGCTTATACTAGCGTGAGCATCGCCGAAGCTGGTTTGCATGACGGCGCAGTGGTAAGTACGAAGCGTTGTTCTGGCTGCTTGGAGACTTTAATGTATCGATTTCTATTGAGCGCTGCGATCGCGGCAACCGCAACCTCGGCTTTTGCTGCCGATGCACCCGTTCTTCTGGACCAGGAACTCGCGCAGCCGCATATATCAGGTTATGGCGAAATCTATCTCGGAGGTCTCTATTTCGCGACCCCCGGGGACGACTCGGATGGCACGACTGCCGGCGGCGCCGTTCGGGTGAATTTCCCGATCGACGCCCGCTGGAACATCCAGACCGACGCGGTGATCGATTCGCTTTGGGTCGAAGGCACGAACATCTACAGCTACGGCGGTGCGATCCACGGTTACTGGCGCGATCCGAGCTCATATGCGCTGGGTGGATTTGCTACGATAAACGGATTTGGCGGCGATAACGGCATCGGTGACGCAGACCTTTACACTTTCACCGTCGGCCCGGAGGCACAGGCCTATTTCGGCAACGTGACGATCTACGGCCAAATTTATTATGGCCAGTTGCGGGCCAGCGGCTTTTCGGAGCATTTGGACAACTGGGGCGGCCGTGGAGTGGTGCGCTTCTTCGCCCAGGACAATCTCCGTTTCGATGGCGAACTCGGGTTCTCGAGGCTTTCCGCGGATGGTGGCCACCTCGATACTGTCACAGCCGCCTTGCAGGCTACATACAGGTTCGATGGGACGCCGTGGTCGGTATTCGGGCGCTACCAGTTGGATCACCTGACCATCTCGGAGGCTTCAGGCAGCGTGAACATCCACAAATACGTGGTTGGCCTGCGGGCAAGCTTCGGCTCGGACACACTGCTTTCCGAGGATCGCAACGGTGCCACGATGGATACGTTCCGGCCGAACTTCACCATCCCCGCTCCGCTTTGAGACAGCAGAACCTGGAGCCGCGTGGACTTAGTCCTCGCGGCCCTTCGTTGCGCATGGCACGCAACACGGCTAGCAGAAAGTTATCTCCTAGCGGTTTAGCGTTTGATCCAGACGAAAGCGATCTGAACGTTCTGGGCCGCTTTAGCTGATCTTGGCCCGCTCACGCCGCTTACGTCGCCGGCCGCTCATCTCCCAGCGCTTGTGGAACCACATCCACTGTCCGGGATCCTCGCGCACCCAGCGCTCAACGACGTCGGCGAGCAGCTGCGTGGTGGCGTGAACATCGACGCTGCCGGTTTCGGTGCGCGGCAAGTCGAGCTTGTCTTCGATTTCCAATCGGAAACGGTTTCCCGGCAGCCTGACGCATCGCGCCGGATAGACATCGCAGTCATAGTGGCGGGCGAGCATCCCCAGCACGGGATTGCTCTGGCAGGGGCGACCAAAGAAGGTCGTCTCGACGCCGTTCGTGAATTTCTGATCGACCAGCACGCCGATATTGCCGCCGTTTTCCAGGATGGCGGCAAGGGCGAACGATGCGCCGGTCGAGGACGGCAGCAGGCCTCCCATGCTCGAGCGGCGTGTCGAGTGGATGTAGTCGGCAAGGTAGGGATTGTTGGGCGGGCGGAACAGTGCCGTGATGTTCATGCCGAAGGTGGCGGCGGCGACCGGCAAAAGCTCGAAATTGCCGAGATGGCCGGTGAACAGGATGTGCGGCTTCTTTTCGCCTGCGATTTCGACGAAATGCTCGATGCCGCTGACCTCGACCCGGCCCGGCTTGGCGGCATTCGGGTCGAAATCGAAGAGGGCATCGAGGAAGATGTATTCGGCGGCAAGCCGGGCCATGTTGCCCCACATGTCGGACGCGATGGCCTCGATTTCGGCATCGCTCTTTTGCGGATAGGCAAGGCGCAGATTGTTGACGGCCACCCGGTGCCGTCCGACCATCGGCCCGATGCGGCGGGCGACGCGGTCGGCGAAGTTGAGCGCGCTGTCAGGCGGCAAAAGGCGCAGCAGGCCGATGACCGCCATGGCAAGCCGCGCCACCAGCCAGTGCTCCATTTGGCGTAGCCGCCGGCCATAGCGGAACATGAAGTCCCGGCGGGCTTTCTTGAGCACCTTGCCGACCATCTTGTCTTAGGAAACGCGAAGAATGATCTTGCCGAAGACGTCGCGGCCTTCCATGCGCTTCAGCGCGGCGTCGATGTCGTCGAAGCCGACTTCGGTGTCGATCACGGGCGCGACGAGACCGGCCGCCATCTTCTGCATGGCATCGGCCATGTTCTCCATGCGGCAGCCGAAGGAGCCGAGCAGCTTCAGCTGTTGCTGGAAAAGCTGCATCAGGTTGACCTGCGTCGAGACGCCGGAGGTCGAGCCGCAGGTGACGAGGCGGCCGCCGCGCCTCAGGCATAGCATCGAACCTGCAAAAGTGTCGGCGCCGACATGTTCGAACACGACATCGACGCCCTTTTTCTTCGTCAGCTTGCGCACCACGCCTTCGAAGCGATCCTCGCGATAGTTGATGACATGGTCGGCGCCAAGCGCCTTCGCCTTGTCGATCTTGTCGTTCGAGCCGACCGTAGTGATGACCGTGCAGCCCATGCGCTTCGCCAATTGGATGGCTGCGGTGCCGATGCCGGAGCCGCCGGCATGGACGAGGATGGTTTCACCGGGCTCCAGTTTCGCGTTGTCGAACAGCATATGCTCGACCGTGCCGAAGGTGACGGGTGCGACGGCAGCGCCGATCTCTGAGACACCGGGCGGCGCAGGCACCAGGAGACGGGCAGGCAGGTTGATCTTTTCCTGCGCGAAGCCGTCGAGATGAAAACCGTGGACGCCGGAGACGTGCTCGCAAAGATTGTCGCGGCCCTCGCGGCAGGCACGGCAGAGCCCGCAGGTTCGCGCGCCGTAGATCGACACCAGTTGCCCCGGCAGGAGGGTGGAGACGCCTGGCCCGACAGCCTCGACCTCGCCCGAGGCTTCGGCGCCGACGACCAGCGGCAGCTTGCGCTTGGCGAAGGCCATGCCGCGCCAGCCCCAGACGTCGATATGGTTGAGCGCCACCGCCTTGATGCGGAGCGTCACTTCACCTTGCGAAGGCGGCGGGGGAGGCGGAAGGTCCACCGTTTCAAGGCGGCGGTCCTCGATAAGTTGCAATGCGCGCATTTGGCCTGTCGGTACTTTGGAAGCGGGAAAACGTCCGCTTAGACCGGTTCCCGCGCCATGACAAGGCAGGTGTTCTGGCCGCCGAAGCCGAAGGAATTCGACAGAACCGTGCCGACCTCTGCGTTGCGCTTCTTGTTTGGCACCACGTCGAGCACGATTGCCGGATCAGGATTGTCGTAATTGATGGTCGGCGGGATGACGCTTTCGCGCATGGTCATCAGCGAGAACGCGGCCTCGACCGCGCCGGCGGCGGACAGCGTGTGGCCGATCATCGACTTGTTCGACGAGATCGGCATCGAGCCGATCCGCTCGCCGAACACGGTCGACAGCGACAGATGCTCCATCTTGTCGTTTTCCGGCGTCGAGGTGCCGTGCGCGTTGACGTAGTCGATCTCGTCCTCGCTCAAGCCGGCATCCGCAAGGGCGGCGCGTACCGCGGCGATGGCCGGCGAACCGTCAGGCTTGGAGCGGGTGCGGTGGAAGTCGTCGGCGCGCTCGCCGCAGCCGCGCATGATGCCGAGGATGGTGGCTCCCCGGGTAAGTGCCGCCTCCAGCGATTCCAGCACCAGCGCGCCGGAACCTTCGGCAAGGACAAAACCGTCGCGGTCCTTGGAGAAGGGTTTCGAGGCCTTTTCGGGAATGTCGTTGTGGGTGGAAAGCGCCGAGAGCAGCGAGAAGCGGATCAGGGCTTCGGCCGTGGCGGAGCCGTCGGCGCCGATCGACAGCGCCTTGTCGCATTCGCCGCGGCGGATCGCCTCGACACCGAGCTGGATGGCGGTGGCGCCTGACGCGCAGGCTGTCGACAGCGTGATCGGCAGGCCGCGCGTGCCAAAACGATCGGCCAGGCGATCGGCGATCGAGCCGAACTGGGTGGTCTCGAAAATGCCGAGCTCCTTCAGTCCGCGCGCCACGCGCAGCAATCTCTCGGAACCGCTTTCCTTCTTGTCGGAATTGTAGAGCGAGAAGCGGTCGGCCCAATCGAGCTCGACCGGCGGCGAGGCGAGAAAGAGCGGGCCGCCGAAATCGCCGGAATCGAGGCCGGCCTCCGACACCGCTTCCTGGGCGGCCGTCTCGGCCAGCTCGTAGGTGAGGGGACTGGCACCCTTGGAGCTCGACGGCAGGAAATCGACCATGCCGGAGATGCGGGTGTTCAGATGATCGACGGGAAAACGGGTGATCGGATGGATGCCGGATTTGCCTGAGGTCAGCGCCGCCCAGTTGTCGGCCTTGCCGACGCCAAGCGAAGTCACCACGCCGATGCCGGTCACGGCGACGATAGGCCTGCCCATGTGATCGCGGAGATTGGCCATGTTCTGTCTGTCTCGCTCTAAGCGGCCTTGATCAGCCCCAGGCCCTCGAATTGGTGATAGCCGATCGCCGTTGCAAGGACGGAGCTGGGGGCGCCTTCGAATGGTTGCTCCACTGTGGCATCGAAGACAGGGTAGGGGGCCTTGCGGTCGACGGCGAGCGCGGCAAGCGCCACGGCGAAGGGGAACTGCGCTTCTTTCATGTGGCCGGTGAGCGTCGAGAAGGCGCGCACTGCAAGCGCCGGGTTGGCATCGAGTGCCGCCTTTTCGGCCGCCGTGGCGGCATGGGCGCCGGAGGCACCGGAAATGGTCAGCAATTCGCCGGCGGGCAGCGCCGCCTGCTTCAGCAAAGCGGCGATTTCGGCATTCAGCTCGCCGCGCCGGCGCCTCGCCCGGCCGGAAACCACAGGACCGAGCTCAGCATAGATCTTGCGCCCCCGGCTCTGCGCATGCTCGCGCTGTTCGAGCACCAAGAAAGCGCCGCCCGAGCCCGTCACCACGCCGCCGCCTTCCGCGCCCTGTCTTTGCCAGACCGGTCTCCACGGGCCGCGATGCAGATAACCGGCGAGCTCATAGCCGAGCAGCATGTCTGAGTGCTCGGTCTGGAAGGCGCCGCCGACCAGCACATGGGTCGACTGCCCGGAGCGGATGCGCGCGGCGGCCGTCTCAACAGCCGAGACGCCGGCGCCTTCCTCGCCCATGAAGGTGCGAGACGAGCCGGTGACCTTGTGCACGATGGAGATGTTGCCGGCGAGCAGATTGGAAAGCTGGGCGAGGAAAAGCGTCGGCCGCAACTCCGTGGTCAGCTTCTCGTTGAGCAGCACGTCGCGGTCGTTGCGGCTCTCGGATGCTGCGAGTATCGCGCTGTCCACGGCCTCGTCGCGCTCGCCGCCGCCGGCCGCCACAACCATGTCCATGGTCGCGCAAAGCTCGTCATTGCCCTTGATGCCGGCGTCGTCCAGCGCCAGGCCGGCGACATAGGTGCCGAGCCGCTGCCAGGTCTCCATCTGGCGCTGGTCGCCGCGCTTGGCGATCTGCAGGTTCCAGTCGATCTCGGGCAGGGGATGAATTGTGTAGGGCGCAAAGCGCGTCGCATCGAGCACCGGCTCAACGCCCGGCCGGGTCAGCTTCTGCCAATGCGCGTCCGGTCCTTCTCCCAGCGAAGAGACAAGGCCGATGCCGGTGATGACGACGTCGCGCGGGCTGCTCATGAGCGGCTTTGCTGGTCAGGCTGGAGGCGGGGCAAGGTCGCGCTCGTCAGGCGGCCTTGGCCGCGACCAGCGCGTCGATCTTGGCGCACAGGTTCTGCATGACGAAGTAGTCGTCGGTCGAAGCCTTGCCGTCATTGACCTCTTGCGTCCACTTCTCGAGCGGCACCTTGATGCCGAATTCCTTGTCGATGGCAAAGACGATGTCGAGGAAATCGAGGCTGTCGATGCCGAGATCGTCGATGGTATGGCTTTCGGGCGTGATGGTGTCGATATCGATCTCGCTGGTGTCGGCAATGATCTTGGCGACTTTCTCGAACGTGGTGGACAAGGGCTCTTCCTTCGGTTGCGGGCGGAATCTGTCCGCATCTTGTTTTGGCGCTGTCTAATCGGTTTTTCCGGGCAGGAAAAGGCCTGACACGCCGGGCGCAGATGGGATGCCGGCTTTGTGGACGCAAGAAGGGCCGCCGGGCAACCGGCGGCCCTTCCCATTTTACGTGGCGTAAGCTCAGCCTTCGCGGAGCTTGACCAGATCGTTGAGCAGCCCGCCCGTCCCGTTGTGGACAGTCAGGCGCTCGACCTTGCCGGCGATGGCCTCGAGAGCCTCGAGTTCCTTCAGCCGCAGCATCACCGGATTCTCGGCCATCACCTTGGCCGTGTTGAGCAGCGAACGCGTGGCGTTCGTCTCCTCGCGGCGGCGGATGACGTTGGCCTCGGCCTGCTTCTCGGCCGAAACCACCTGGTTGAGGATCTCGCGCATCTCGCCCGGCAGGATCACATCCTTAAGCGCGATATCGCTGACCTCGAGGCCGATCGCGGCCATGTCGGAACGCACCTTGGCGGCTGCCTCCTCATCGACCGTGATCTTCTTGTCGAGGATCTGGTCGAGGGTGAGCGCGCCGAGCGTCTTGCGGAAGGCGTACTGCAGGGCGCGGTAGAGGGCTTCCGAGAAGTCCTTCACCGTGCTCACCGCCGTCACCGGATCGACGACCCGGTATTCGACGGCGATGTTGACGCGGATCGTCACGCGATCCTTGGTCAGCACTTCCTGACCGGCGACATCAAGCGACTGCCGCTTGAGGTCGACGACCTTCACCTGGACCATGCGCCCGACATTCCAGAAGGCGTGCACCCCCGCGGCAAGCGTGCGGGTGTAGACGCCGTCCACGAACAGCAGACCGACCTGACCGTCCACGACCGGATGCAGGAACATGTGTTCCGTCTTTCGGGCCTGGCCGATCCGGCGCATCAAGGCCGGATCGACGGCCAGATCGGCCGCCGTGTCGACGGAGGTCACCGCCCACGGGCCGGCATCCGTCCACAGCACGAGCTTGCGATCCGGAGCGAGAACGGCATGAAGGGCGCCGTCGCGCTCGATCACGGCAATGTCGGTGCGCCCGGTGCGAACCACGGTGAAGTGACGCGCGGCCACATCCGGGAGCTTGTCGAACAATGCCTTCTCGTAGGCCGAAACGAATTCCGGGTTCTTCAGGTCGTGCCTGGAGATTTCCAGGTTTCCGCGCCGGTTGTCGAGCCAATGTTCGCCCGGCATCAGGACAGCCTGGATCTCGCCCTTGTAGAGGGCAACGGCACGTTCATTTTCCTTCACGAGGACGCGCTGGCGTCCCAGAACCTTTTCGAGAATGGTCTTCATTGTCTTTGCTCCTGTCGGGCATGGCCCCATGTGAGGCGTCACGTCATGCGTCGATCGTCCTTTCGTTTCTCGTTTCGTTTCCCGGCACGAATGATCCGGAGACCGGTGGCATCGCCAGGCGGCGGGCCTTCGGGAGCGGATCGCGGGGCGGCAAGGCGGGCGCCGGCGCCCGAAGGCTCCTTTGCCGGCATTGCCGCGCCTTGATCGTCACCGCGAGCCTGGCCGCGACCCGATGGCATCGGACCGTTCGATACGGCCTCGGCCGAAGGCTTAGCCGTCCGTCAGGTCTTCTGCATTCCGGTCCCCGGACCGTTTTGGATAACACCACCCGGAGGTCGGCTTAACAGGCCGTTGGAGAAGGAATCGAACCTTCGACAATCAGATTATGAGTCTGACGCTCTAACCAAACTGAGCTATCCGTGGTGCTGATGAAGGGACTCGAACCCCTGACCTCCGGACCCAAATCCGGCGCTCTTCCTCTGAGCTACATCGGCGATCCCAACGCTCCGAAACGGCGCCGTACACAGCGCGGCAAAGCCGGCTGCGCGGGCGGAGACGAAAGCTCCAACCGTTGTGCTCGCTTCGGTTTTCGTGACCGGGAGCGCGCCTATAGACCCTGCGACGGCTTGTCGCAAGCGGCATTATCGCGGGCGCTTGCGGCTTCTTGCGGCTGTGGCATTTCGGCCACAGTGCTGAGCTGGACAGACCTATGCCGTCAGAAGGTGACGCGGCCGAGCACTTTGAGGCCGTCTCCATTAGGCGCCACGACCACGGCCTCGCCCTCGCGCGGCGAGACGCCGGTGAGCGCCTGGATGTTTTCCAGATGCGTGACCAGCACCAGATTGTCAGAGCCGGAATAGCCCCGGATCTCCTTCATCACCGCCTCCATCTGAGCGGCCTTCTCAGCCGAATCGGTCTTGAGCAAGTCGAGCGGCGCAAATGGTTTCGGTTCGGCCTCGAAAGCGATGCGGGCGGTGTCAAGGCAGCGGCAGTAGCGGCTGGAGAGCACACGCTCGATGGGCGCTGCGCGCGCCGCAAACAGCGCCCCGATGCGGCTTGACTGCTGCTTGCCGCGCTCGGACAGGTTGAGCTGGGTGGCGCAATTGCCGATGTCGAAATTCGCCGGATCGGTGGTCCCGGTGACGAAGGCATGCCTAAGCAGGACGATATGGCCGCCATCGCGCAGCAGCGCCCAGCCGGCGTCGGTTGCGTGGGCGAGGATGGGAACGGCAAGCAGGAAAAGCGCCAGGGCAAGTCGCAGCATGTGAAGTCCTTATGGCGGCCGGAGAGGCCGGGGCCATGATCGGCATATAGGGACCGCAAAGCCGGCTGAAAAACAAGCAGAGGACCAACGGTCGGCCGGAGAACGGCCGATTGCACGGCGCTCGGGGCTTGCCTATCACGGGAAAGATGTCTCCGCCCGAACAATGACGCCGCTCACCGAAACCGTCCTCTTCGTCTTCAGTCTCGTTGCGCTCGGCTATTTCGCCGGCCTTACCGGCTATCTGAAGCCGGTGAGTGGTGAGGGCATATCCGAGTTCGCCGTCAACGTGGCTATGCCGCTGCTCTTGTTCCAGACGATGGTGAACTCCGATTTCCATGGCGTGGCGCCGTGGTCGCTGTGGAGCGCCTATTTTGCGGCGGTTGCCGTCACCTGGTCCGCCGGGCACCTGGTCATGACGCGCCTCTTCGGCCGCGATGCCCGCGCCGGCATCGTCGGCGGCGTGTCCTCGGCCTATTCCAATGTCGTGCTGCTTGGCGCGCCCTTCATCCTCGGCATATTCGGCACCAGCGGCTTCGAGGTGCTGTCGCTGCTGGTCTCGATTCACCTGCCTGTCATGATGATGGCGTCAATCGTGCTGTTCGAGATGTTCGGCCGTCACGGCGAAGAGTCCGTGCATCCGCTGCGCGTCATCCGGAATTTCCTCAGGCGGCTGTTCGTCAACCCGCTCATCATTGGCATTCTCGCGGGGCTCGCCTGGCGCTTCACCGGCGCGCCGCTGCCGCCGCTGATCGAGCGGCTGGTCGACGCGCTGGCCGATACGGCCGGGCCGGTGGCGCTGTTTGCGATGGGGCTCAGCCTGCGCCGCTTCGGCATTTCCGGGAACGTGCGCCCAGCGCTCGCGCTGTCGGCGCTGAAACTTTTCCTGATGCCGGCCTTGGTGCTGCTCGCGGTCTGGCTGCTCGGCCTGCCGCCGCTGACGGCAAAGGTCGCCGTGGTCGTGGCGGCGCTGCCTTCCGGCATCAATTCCTATCTCATCGCCGTTCAGTTCAACACCGGCCAGGCGCTGGCGTCCAACCAGATGACGATCGCCACGGCCAGCGCGGTGCTCACCACATCCTTCTGGCTGACGGTGGTCCTGCACGTGTTCGGCTAGCGCTCGTTTTTACTGGCCCAACCCCTATATGCCATCTTGTGATTGCTTGCCGGGCTTTCCCTAGGTAAGAGCAATGCGCCGGCGTGCAGCCTTGCACGCCCCCGAATATCCAGAAAAACGGCCGATCAGCGCGCCGAAACGGAGGCCAGACCATGCTTCAGAAAACCAGTCATTTCATGCGCCAGGCCAATCTCATCAACGGCGAATGGGTGCAGGCCGACAGCGGCCAGACCATCGACGTCAACAATCCGGCGACCGGCCTGAAGATCGGCACTGTGCCGAAGGCCGGCAAGGCCGAAACCCGCCGCGCCATCGAGGCCGCCGATGAAGCCTTCAAGAGCTGGCGCAAGACCACCGCGCTCGAGCGCTCGAAGCTTCTGCGCAAGCTGCACGACGCAATGATGGACAATCAGGACGTGCTGGCCGAGTTGCTCACCATCGAGCAGGGCAAGTCGCTGTTCGAATCCAAGGGCGAGATCGGCTCGGCCGCGAGCTATATCCTCTGGTTCGCCGAGGAAGGCCGCCGCACCTATGGCGACATCGTGCCGTCGCCCTGGGGCGACCGCCGCATCCTGGTGACGAAGGAGCCGGTCGGCGTCATTGCCGCCATCACGCCATGGAACTTCCCGTCCTCGATGCTCGCCCGCAAGCTTGGACCGGCGCTGGCCGCGGGCTGCACCGCCGTGGTCAAACCGGCCTCGCAGACGCCCTATTCGGGCCTCGCCTGGGGCGCGCTCGCCGAAGAGGTCGGCTTCCCCAAGGGCGTCATCAACATCCTGACCGGTTCGGCCGGCGAGATCGGCGACGAGATCTGCGCCAACCCGCTGGTCAAGAAGATAACCTTCACCGGCTCGACCGAGGTCGGCAAGATCCTGATTCAGAAGTCGTCGACGACGGTCAAGAAAGTGTCGATGGAACTCGGCGGCAATGCTCCGTTCCTGGTCTTCGACGATGCCGACATCGATCGCGCCGTCACCGGCGCCATCACCGCGAAGTACCGCAATTCCGGCCAGACCTGCGTCTGCACCAACCGCTTCCTCGTCCAGGCGGGTATCTATGACAAGTTCGTCGAGAAGCTCGCCGCTGCCAGCAACAATCTGAAGGTCGGCTCCGGCCTGGAAGAAGGCGTGCAGCAGGGGCCGCTGATCGACGAGAAAGCGGTCGAGAAGGTCGAGGAACTGATCGCCGATGCCACCTCGAAGGGCGGCAAGGTCGTTGCCGGCGGCAATCGCCATGCGCTCGGCGGCTCGTTCTTCCAGCCGACGGTCATCGCCGACGCCACGCCCAAGATGCGCTTCATGAAGGAAGAGATCTTCGGGCCGGTCGCCCCCGTGTTCAAGTTCGAGACCGAGGAAGAAGCAATCGCATTGGCCAACGACACCGAGTTCGGCCTCGCCTGCTATTTCTACACCGGCGATCTCGGCCGCGCCTTCCGCGTCATGGAAGGGCTGAAATACGGCATGGTCGGCGTCAATGAAGGCCTGATCACCACGCCCGAGGCGCCGTTCGGCGGCGTCAAGGAATCGGGCCTCGGCAAGGAAGGCGGACATCAGGGCATCGAGGACTATCTCGACACCAAATATGTCTGCCTCGGCGGCCTCGGCCTCTGACACCGCTCGACTGGTGAGGCAGGCATCAGGCCTGCCCTTGCCGGAGACGGCCGGCGTAGTCCACAGATCAATGAACTGACGTTTTCGGGCACAGCGATGAAGGACGGCGAGGTCTTCGGCACGACGCAGGCGGGCGAGGCTGTTCGCCGCTTCACCATCCGTGGCGGTGGTCTCACGGCCAACATCATCGGGCTTGGCGCGATCATCCAGGATCTGCGGCTCGCCGGCCATGATGCGCCGCTGGTGTTGGGCTACGACCAGTTCGAGCCCTATGAGACCGACCGCGCCTATTTCGGCGCCGTCGTCGGCCGCTTCGCCGAGGTCGCTTCACCATCGCCGGCAAGCGCTACCAGACCGAGCGCAATTTTCTAGGGAACACACGCTGCATGGCGGCTCGCAGGGCTATTTCCACCGGCCATGGTCGGTCTCGCTGCACGGGCGCGATTTCGTGACGCTGACACTGCACGATCCCGACGGCACGATGGGCTTTCCAGGCGCGCTGGACGTCACCTGCACCTATCGGCTGAAGATCCCCGGCACGCTCAGCATGGAACTGACCGCCACATGCGAGGAGCCGACGCTCTGTAATCTTGCGCAGCACTCCTACTTCAATCTCGACGACGGGGGCGCGGGCGACACTCTCGACCACCGGCTGATGCTCAATGCCGGCGCTTATACGCCCGTCGACGCAGAGATGATCCCGACCGGCGCGGTGAAGCCCGTCGACGGCACGCCCTATGACTTCCGCCAGGCGCGGCCGCTGCGCATGGAATCGGAAGGCGAGCAGCTTCCCTACGATCTGAATTACTGCCTCGCCTCCAGCCGTGGACCGCTGCACCAGGCAGCCTGGGTGCAGGGCGCCAGTTCCGGCGTCGAAATGGAAGTCTGGACCACCGAGCCCGGCCTGCAGCTCTATATCGGCCAGTATGTCGCGCCGTCCTCCCCTGGGCTGGACGGGCGCGGCTACAAAGCCTTTTCAGGCTTCTGCCTCGAAGCTCAGACCTGGCCCGACGCGCCGAACCGGCCCTATTTCCCACAGGCCACGCTTTGGCCGGGCCAGATCTACCATCAGGTGACGGAATACAGGTTCCGGCTCCCTAGCTAGATCCCAAAGGCTGTTCTTAGAATCTCGAACGGCGCGAGCGCGCCGCGCACCTGTACGACGGCCGCAGCCACCCGATGCGCGCGCCGAACCGCGTCGACTGGGGCGTGACCGGCAAGCCGGGCGGCGAGATAGCCGCCGTTGAAGGAATCGCCGGCGCCGGTTGTATCGACAGGCGAGGCGACATGCACTGCCTCGATTGTTTCCGAGGCGCCGTCCATGGCAATCAATGCCGGCTGCTCGCCGTTCTTGACGACAACCTCGCCGACCACTCCTCCGAGACGCCTGGCAGTTGTTTCCGGCGCCTCATCGCCAAACAGCATCTGCTCATCCGGAAAAGTGGGCAATGCGATATCCGCGACGGCGAGCGCTTCCAAGATCGCAGCCTGCGCGGTTTCACGGCTCGGCCACAGCCTGGGACGGTAATTCGGGTCAAAGGCGACCAGCGAACCCGCCGCGCGTGCTGTCGCGACGGCCGAAAGCAGGGTTTTGCGCGCGGCATCATCCAGAATTGCCAAAGTGATTCCGGAAAAATAGACAAGCGCCTGGTTTTCAAGACTTTTCGCCAGTGCCGCTGCATCGGAGGCAAGCTGGCGCGCGGCAGCATCGCTTCGCCAGTAAGTGAAGGCGCGCTCGGCTCCAGTGAGCGTGATGGCGTAAAGGCCCGGTCTTGCGCCGGCAATGACCGGGCTGCTGCCGATACCGATGCCGTTCTGGGCTAAGAACGCGATCTGATCGCGGGAAAAAGGGTCGTCGCCGAAGGCCGAGACATAGGTCGCGGGCCGGCCGGGGCTGAGCGCATGCAGCGCCCATAGCGTATTGAAGGTGTCGCCGGCAAAGCCCATACGCCAGTTCGGTCCTGCCTGGCCCGACAGTTCGAGCATGCATTCGCCGATCGACGCGACACCATTGGCTTCCATATGACTTGTCCTCCTAAAGCTTTGGTGCTGTAGCTTTTTGCAGCCAGCAGCGCCATGCTTGGCGCAGGCCGATTTTTGCGCCAGAAGCGATTTCCCACAGGCGGGAGGGATGCTGCGCGCAGCCCGTGACGTTATCAGCCGAAAAGGAGCCGGTTTGGCATCGATATGGCGTTACATTCTTGCGGGTCTCGGTCTTGCTGCCCTGCTGGTCGGCATTCTGACTGTCGTCTACCTGACGGCGCCGCATTCGGCACCGGGCCCCGATACGTCGCGTTCGAAAAAGACGGCGAGCGGCCTGTTCGTTGCGAGCTTCGAGCCGGAGCGCGGCGTCATCCGGCAGGGCGAGCTGCAATCCTGGCTGCTGACGCTGAAGACCTCCGCCGGCGCTCCGGTGGAGGGGGCCGCGATCACCGTTTCCGGCGGCATGCCGCAGCACAATCACGGCCTGCCGACCAGCCCGCAGGCGACCGACTATATGGGGGCGGGACGCTACCGCATCGACGGCGTGAAATTCACCATGACCGGGTGGTGGCAATTGCGCTTCGCGATCTCGGCGGCGGCGGGTTCCGATTCCGTCGTCTTCAACATCGTGTTGTGAGCGGCCGATGAAGCGTCTTCTCCGCCTCGCAAACCTGTCCGCTCTGGCTGCGCTCGCTTGGCTTGGCGGTTGCGGCGAGCCCGAGTTCAGCGACGCCGAGAAGAAGACCGTCGCCTCGCTGGCGTTGAACACGCTGCCGGCGCTCAAAGCGGACATGACGAACCAGTATGCCGATGTGCCGGCCGCTGCGGCGCTCGGATCGACGCTGTTCTTCGATGTCGGCATGAGCCGCGACGGCACGGTGTCCTGCTCGACCTGCCACAAGATCGACCGTCAGTTCCAGGACGACCTGCCGCGGGCGGTCGGCGTCGGCCACACCAATCGCCGAACCATGCCGCTGGCCGGCGTGGCGCGCGATCCTTGGTTCTTCTGGGACGGACGGCGCGACAGTTTGTGGGCGCAAGCGCTGACGCCGCTCGAAAACCCGCTGGAGCAGGCCGGCAACCGCGCGGCCTTCGCGCATTACATCAAGGACCGGTTCGGCGAGCGCTATGAGCGCATTTTCGGGCCGCTGCCCGATCTTTCCACCGTGCCGGCCAATGCCAGCCCGCTCGGCACCGAGGCCGAAAAGGCGGCATGGAACGCCATGCCCGCCAGGCAGGCCGAAGACGTCAACCGCGTCTTTGCCAATATCGGCAAGGCAATCGCGGCCTTCGAGCGCTCGATCGAACCTGGGCAGACGCGTTTCGACCGCTTCGCGATCGACCTCGCGACCGGCACCAAGCCGCAAGGCGATGCTGCCTTCTCGCCGGAAGAGATCCTCGGGCTGAAGCTGTTCATCGGCAAGGCCAATTGCGTGACCTGCCATAACGGGCCGCGCTTCACCGACAGTTCGTTCCACAACACCGGCGTGCCGCCGGTCAAAGATCTGCCACCCGACCGCGGCCGGGTCGATGCCGTGGCTCAAGTGCAGGCGGACCCGTTCAACTGCTTCGGCAAGTTCCGCGACGGCGATGAAAGCGCCTGCCGCGAATTGCGCTTCATGGTGAAGGACGGGCAGCAACTCGTGCGCGCCTACAAGACGCCGTCGCTCAGGGGGCAGCTACGCGTGCGCCCTACATGCATGCCGGGCAGTTCTCGACCCTCGACGAGGTGGTGGCGCATTATTCGAAAGCGGCGTCCAGCGTTGAAGGCGTTTCGGAGATCCACCCGCTCGAGCTCTCCGATCGCGAGCGCGCCGCTCTGGTGGCGTTTCTGAAGACTCTGTCGGAGTAGAGTCTTAATTTTGCGCGATTCCGGACGGAAAACGGCTGCGCACCTTTCCTGGAATTGCGCTAGCGATCCTTCACCGTTTCCATCGCCACGAAGGTGGAAGTCTGTGCCACGTGGGGAAGGGCCGAAATGCGCTCGCCGAGCACGCGGCGGTAGGCGGCGATATCGGTGGTGCGGACCTTCAGGAGATAGTCGAAGCTCGACGCCATCATATGGCACTGCTCGATCTCCGGCACGCCCTGCACCGCGCGGTTGAACGCGTCGAGCGCCGCCGAGCGCGTATCCGACAGCTTCACCTGGACGAAGGCGACATGTCCTTCGCCCATGCGCTCCCGGTCGATAATCGCGCGATAGCCTCTGATGTAGCCCTCCTTCTCAAGACGCTTCACACGGGCCTGCACCGGGGTCTTCGACAGCCCGACCTTCAAAGCCAGCTCGGACATTGAAAGCCGGCCGTCGCGCCCGAGCGCGGCCAGGATGTTGCGGTCAATGCGGTCCAATTGGTCTTCGCTCATCGGTCTTACGGTCAAAATGGCGGGAGCTAAGCCTATACGATAGCTCGAATGGACTGTCTCGTCGATTTCTTTGGACCGACCTGGGCTCCCAGCTGTGCTAGCTTGCGCCAATCGGTCCGGCGACCGCCAGACCTGCTCGCTAACGCTTGCTCTCATGGATCCGACATGCCGCTCGATGCCATCCGCCAGCAGATCCGCGCCAACTATTTGCCCGACGAAGACGAGGCGGTGAGGCGACTGTCCGCGGCTGCCGGGCTTTCGGCGGAAGAGCGCAAGGCGATCTCGGCGCGTGCGGCCGATCTGGTGCGCGCGGTGCGCGGCTCGAGCGACCCTCGGCTGATGGAGGTTTTTCTTTCGGCTTATGGCCTGTCGACCAAGGAAGGCGTGGCGCTGATGTGCCTCGCCGAGGCGCTGCTGCGCGTTCCCGATGCCGAGACGATGGACGATCTCATCGCCGACAAGATCGCGCCCCATGACTGGTCGGCGCATTCGGGCAGCTCGAGTTCCATTTTCGTCAACGCCTCGACCTGGGCGCTGATGCTGACGGGCCGCGTGCTCGATGAAGGCGAGGGCGGTATCGAAGGCACGCTGCGCGCCATGGTGCGCAGGCTCGGCGAGCCGGTCATCCGCAAGGCCGTGGCGGCGGCGATGCGCGAAATGGGCGAGCAGTTCGTGCTCGGCCGCACCATCGCCGAAGCGGTCAAGCGCGGCCGTCCGATGACGCAGAAGGGCTATCTCTATTCCTTCGACATGCTGGGTGAGGCGGCCCGCACCGAGGCTGATGCGCTGCGCTATCACCGCGCCTATGCGGATGCGATTTCCTCGCTCGACGCGGGGTCCAATGGCCCGGACATTCGCTACAACCACGGCATTTCGGTCAAGCTTTCGGCACTGCATCCGCGCTATGAGGTGGCGCAGAAGGAGAAGATGCTGCCGGTAATGGCCGAGCGGCTGTTGTCGCTGGCGCTTGCCGCGCGGCATTCGCGCATGGGCCTCAACATCGATGCCGAAGAGGCCGACCGGCTCGATCTGTCGCTCGACGTCATCGAACGCGTGCTCGCCGAACCGGAGCTTGCCGGTTGGGATGGTTTCGGCGTCGTCGTCCAGGCCTATGGCCCGCGCGCGGCCTTCGTCATCGACTGGCTCTATGCGCTTGCCAAAAAATACGACCGCAAGATCATGGTGCGGCTGGTGAAGGGCGCCTATTGGGACACCGAGATCAAGCGGGCACAGACGCTTGGGCTTGCCGGCTATCCGGTCTTCACCCGCAAGACCAACACCGACGTCTCGTATCTGGCCTGCGCGCGAAAACTGCTGTCGATGACCGACCGCATCTACCCGCAATTCGCCACCCACAACGCGCACACGGTGGCTGCCATCCTGTCGATGGCGAAGGATCGCGACTCCTTCGAATTCCAGCGTCTGCACGGCATGGGCGAATCGCTGCACGAGACGGTGCGCAAGGCCGAAAGGACGCGCTGCCGCATCTACGCGCCGGTCGGTGCGCATTCCGACCTGCTCGCCTATCTGGTGCGGCGGCTCTTGGAAAACGGCGCCAACTCCTCTTTCGTCCACCAGTTGACCGACGAGGAGGTCGAGCCGGAAGAAATCGCCCGCGACCCGCTGGAGGCTGTAGAGAAACAAGGCCCCGCCGCCAATCCGGCGATCGCGCGGCCCGCCGCGATCTTCGGCGCCCACCGGCGCAATTCAAAAGGGTTCGACATCAGTGATGCGGTGACTCTTGCAGCCATCGACAGGGCACGGGCGGAATTCGCGGGAGCGGATCGCTGGCATGCCAAGCCGATCACGCCCGCCGCCGGCTACGGCAAGCCGCGCCAGATCGTCAACCCGGCCAAGCCCGATGAGGTCGTCGGCACAGTGCATGAGGCGGCGGCCAAGCAGGTCGCGACCGCCGTGCGTATCGCTGTGGAGGCGCAGCCGGCCTGGGCAAAACGCCCGGTTGCCGAGCGCGCCGCGATCCTCAACCGCGCCGCCGACCTCTACGAGGCCAATGCCGCCGAGTTCTTCGCTTTGGCCACTCGAGAGGCCGGCAAGTCGTTGGCCGACGGCGTCGCCGAAGTGCGCGAGGCGGTCGATTTCCTGCGTTACTATGCGGCCGAGGCGGCGAATGCCGAAGCGGGCACTGAAGCCCGTGGCGCAATCGTCTGCATCTCGCCGTGGAATTTCCCGCTGGCCATCTTCACCGGCCAGATCGCGGCGGCGCTCGTCACCGGCAATTCGGTGATCGCGAAGCCCGCCGAGCAGACGCCGCTGATCGCCTTCCGCGCCGTCGAGATGCTGCGCGAGGCCGGCGTGCCGGAGGATATCATCCAGCTTCTGCCGGGTGACGGTGCGTCGGTCGGAGCGCCGCTCACCGCCGACCCGCGCATCGCAGGTGTCTGCTTTACCGGCTCGACCGAGGTCGCCAAGCTGATCGAAAAACAGCTGGCCGAAACGGCGGCGCCCGATGCCATGCTGATTGCCGAGACGGGTGGGCTGAACGCCATGATCGTCGATTCCACGGCGCTTCCCGAGCAGGCGGTGCGCGACATCCTCGCCTCCGCCTTCCAGAGCGCCGGGCAGCGCTGCTCGGCGCTGCGCGTGCTCTACGTGCAGAAGGATGTCGAGAAGAAGATGCTGGCCATGCTGAAGGGCGCGATGGAAGCCCTCAATGTCGGCGATCCGTGGCTGATCTCGACCGATGTCGGCCCGGTCATCGACGATGAGGCGCAGGCCTCGATCGGCGACTACTGCAAGAAAAAGGGGCTGGAGGGGCGCCTCATCGCCAAGCTCGAAGCGCCGGCTGCCGGCCGCTTCGTCGCGCCGCATGTCTTTCGGGTCAAAGGCATCGAGGAGATGGAGCGCGAAGTGTTCGGTCCGGTGCTGCATGTCGCCACCTTCGACGCCGACGACATCGACGCGGTGATTGCCGGCATCAACCGCAAGGGCTACGGCCTGACCTTCGGCCTGCACACCCGCATCGAGGGCCGCGTCCAGCATTTCGTCGACGGCATCCATGCCGGCAACATCTATGTCAACCGAAACCAGATCGGCGCCGTCGTCGGCTCGCAGCCCTTCGGCGGCGAGGGTCTGTCCGGCACCGGGCCGAAGGCCGGCGGGCCACATTATCTGCGCCGCTTCCGCAAGGGCCCGCAAGCCGGAACGGAAGTCGGCGACGGCCACAAGGTGACGGCGACGGAACTCGCGGACAATCTGCCGGACCCGACGCTTGGCGGTTGGTCGACGCGACCCGATCGCGTGGCGATTCTGAGAAAACATCTGCGCGGCAAGGGGGCTGCGGCCATCGCCGCCGCAGCGGGCCTCGATTTCGGGCAGGTCGACCTGCCGGGCCCGACCGGCGAGGCCAACACGCTGTCGCTG
This sequence comes from Mesorhizobium sp. M1A.F.Ca.IN.022.06.1.1, assembly GCF_003952605.1. Lineage (NCBI taxonomy): Bacteria > Pseudomonadati > Pseudomonadota > Alphaproteobacteria > Hyphomicrobiales > Phyllobacteriaceae > Mesorhizobium > Mesorhizobium sp. M1A.F.Ca.IN.022.06.1.1. The sequence continues at coordinate 5,652,052 of NZ_CP034455.1, forward strand.
GCGCCGCGCGGACGGGTGCTCTGCCTCGGGCCGGATGCCGAGACGCTGCTTGCGCAGACAATCCAGGCTTTAGCCGCCGGCAATGCCGTTCTGGCAGTGGCGCCAGGCGCGCCGGCGGCGCTGTCGGCGCTGACCGGCAAGGGCCTGCCACTGGCGGCGATCGACGGTCGGCCGGACCCGGTCGAGGCGCGCTCGCTGCGCGTCGACGTCGTTGCCTTCTCCGGCACGCCGGAAGCGGCGCGCATCGTGCGCAAGGTGGTTGCCGAGCGCGCCGGGCCGATCGTGCCGCTGGTCAGCGAAGTGCTTAATCCGGCGGCTTATGCGCATGAGCGCGCGGTCTGCGTTGACACGACGGCGGCCGGCGGCAATGCCAGCCTGCTCGCGGCAGCCTAATCAGGTGCGGGAAGGCCGCCGCGTTAGCGGCGGTCAGGCGCCCTCGACGACCAAAAACCCTTCGAACTCGGGGTGGCCAAGATAATGCACCTTGGCGGTGCCGGCGTTGCGATGGGCGGCGCGGAAGTTCTCCGACTTCGTCCAGGCGATGAAATCGCGGAGGCTTTAAAAAGGGCCGATCCGCGCCTTGAACACCCAACTTGATTTGCCGGTCTCGGGTGGAATGGGAGGGAACGGGGCTTGCTTGCGCACTAGCGTCAAAGCGAACTGATCGAGCTCGGCGGACCCTGAACTTTCAGTGAGCTGCAGGTCGCTGACGCTGCCGTCGGCCGCGACGACGAAAACCACCCTGGCGTTGTTGCGAGCCTTGGCCTGGATCGATTTCGAAACGCGACGGTTGGCGCGCGCAAGTTTCTTCTGGATTTCACCGCTGTAGTGGGATTCCAGGGCATTGCCGGCAGCGACCTGTTTCTTGCCTTTGCTGGCGGCAACAGGCGCGTCGCGTGTATCGCCATCCGCCGTGCCGCCGGTTGCATTGGTCTGGTCTGCCGCTGCCGATGGGGCTGGGCCGCTCGATGTCGCACTGGGGACCGGTGGCTGTTGAGGCTCGGCAAGGGGCGCTTCAGCGCTTTGCAGTTCGGTCGCGGGCGTAGGTTTGCTGTCGTCGGGGACAGTCTGGTCATCCTGGCGTGGGCTGGTGGCCGCCACGATATCCGGCGCGGAAGCGGCTTCCTTGACGGCTTGCGGCGGAAGCTGAGGCGTCGAGGGTTCGCTTGCTGGTTCCTGCGCTTCGACCGGCGGTGCGGGCTGCGCGGCCTGGCGTTTCACCGGCTGCAGTTCGGGCACCAAGGTGACATCCACGGCGCCGGACGACTGGTCGTCCAGGGCGCTGCCGGTGACGTTGGCGCCGGACTGATCTGTGCCCTCGGCCCGAATCGCGTCCATGGAGTCGAATATCCCGGCAGGCGCGAACAGGAACGCGGCCGCCGCAGCGCCATGGAGCAGGCCGGAAGCGATGATCGCCACCGGCCATTTGCGATGCCCGGCCGAGTGCCGCGGCTGCATGAGCGGCTCGGCCGGCGTGATCGCCGGTTCGCTGCCTGCATCGGAGGAGTGATTGATGTCCTGCATGTCTCGCGCCGAGACCTGCTGTACGCGATAAGAAATTGTCAAATCAAGATCGGTTGCCGCCTATGGCCCACGCCATGGCATCTCCTGGCGGGCCGGATGCAATCCCCACCTCTATACGCCGAAGGCGATGGCGGTTTTAGTCGAGGTCTTCAGGTCGCGCATGCAGGCCGTCGGCTCGACGCCGGTTCCAGCGCATTCCGTCGCGCTGTTGATCAGCACGCGGCCGAGCTTGCCGCAGTCGGCGCCCGCGAAATCGAAGCGCGTGACTTTCGTCTTGCCGACCGGCAGGTCCTTGAAATCGAGCACGGTGAGGCGGTCGACAACGCCGGACTCATTGAACAGCGCGATTTCGAAAGCGGACTTCGACAGGTCGGCGCCGAGCGCGTTGTTGACGACGAAGGTCAGCCGGCAGCCCTTGTCCGAAGGCTGCACGGCGTTGAGTTCGAGATTAAGGGCCGGCGCTGGCGCGGACTGGCCGCGCGCCGGCACCGGGCCGAGCCGACATCGCCAGCGCCGAGGTCAAGAGACAGAGCGATGTCGTCAAGTTCATGGTTCTCAGCCTCCAAAGCGCATGGTTGCCGCAAGCTTCAGCGTGACGCCCGGTTCATAGAGGACGGCAGTCGTGCTTGCGTTGAGCGGATTGGTGTATTTGACATCGAACAGATTGTCGGCGCGGACGTCGAGCTTGAGGTTGTCGGTCGCCTGGTAACTGGCAAAGGCATTGACCAGCGTATAGTCCTTGGCCACCGGATTGCCCTTGGGCTTGCCGTTATATTGCACTTCACCGCCGACGGTGAGCCTGTCCTCGAGGAAGCGAAGGCCGAGCTGCGCCGTCACCTGCGAGGAGGGAATGGTGGCAAGGTCGGCCCGCTCGCCCTCATACGAGATGGTGTGGCCGTTGATGATCGAGGCCGAGAAGCCCGCATAGCCCCAGCCGGCGTCATAGACGCTTTCCAGTTCAAAACCGTTGATCTTGGCCTTGGCGAAGTTCTGATACTGGAAGCAGATCGGGATGCCGGGGCCGAACGGGCAGCCGCTGGTCGGGTCGAAGGCCGACAGCGTGACGCCGTCGATATAGTCTTCGACATTGTTGTTGAAATAGGCGGCCTTGAGCCGCAGAGCGTCGCCGCCTTCGAAAATGTCGTTCTGCTTGTAGTTGACGCCGAACTCGACGGTCTTGCCGGTCTCAGGCTTGAGATTTGGATTGGGCAGGAAGGGGAAGGTGACGCCGGCCGGATGGTTACCGCTGATCAGCGTCTCCGTCAGCGAGGGTGAGCGGTAGCCTTCCGCATAGGTGCCGTAAAACTGCAGGCCGGCGAGGTCAGCGCTTTCGAAGGGCGATACGCCGACGGTGATGCGCGGCGACAGCCGGTCGCCTGATGTCTCGTGCTCGGAGTCCTTCAGGCTGTACCTGTCGTAGCGCAGGCCGGTGATGACCTCCAGCCATTCCCAGGTCAGCTTGTCCTGGACATAGGCGCCGGAGACGTTGCGCTTACCTGACGGCGTGTAGAAGCTGTCGCCGCCGGCTGTGCCCCCGGTTTCGACGTCGTCGCCGACCCAGTCACCGCCGTAAGTCAACTCATGCGCAATGCCGGCGGTCTCGAATCGCGACGTGTTCCATATGTCGATGCCGGTCGTCCCGACATCGAAAGTCGAGAGCGACCCGGCGGGCAGCACCACGGGCAGGCCGGTCGTCGGATCGAAACGGTTCTGCGGGACGAGCGTCGTCAGATCGAGAAGCGTCTTGTTGTAAGAGGCGTTGATGTGGAGATCGAGCCAGCTTTTGGCATCGTCGGTGATGTTGTAGCGGGCGGTGAAGGTATTCGATTTCAGATCGACATCGTTGGCCGGAATGCCGCCACTGGTCTCTGTCCACCCGTCCTTCGAGCCGACCCAGCCGAGCTTCAACTCGCTGTTCTCGGTCGGGCGAATGGTGGTCTTGAGCAGGCCGCTCAGCACGTCGAAGCCGGTGCCGGCAACGGTGTCGCCGCCACCGTTCTTGTAGTCGCCGTAGTCGCGGTAGACGATGTTACCCAAAACGTCCCAGTTCTCGTTGAAGCGATAGGCGCCGCTAGCGCTGGTGGTCCAGCCCTTGCCATTCGTTTCATAGCGACCGGTGGCGGAAGCCGCCCAGCTTTCCTCCGGCTTGAGGAAATCTCCGGCGTCCTTGGTTTCGAAGAACACCACTCCGCCGATGGCGCCGGAGCCATAGGTGTTGGCGACCGGGCCGCGGATCACGTCGACGGATTTGATGAGCTCGGGATCGACATAGAAGGTCGACTGCGTGCCGTGGTCGGAGCGCTGGAAATCCTGCCTGGCGCCGTCGACGATCACCGCCACGCGGCCGAAATCCTGCAGGCCGCGGATGTTGATGCTGGAGCTGACGCGTCGCGCGTCGGCCTGCACTGCAACTCCCGGCACGCCAAGCAGCATCTCGTTCGGCGTCGTCGCCATGCGGCGCTCAAGCTGTTCCTTGTCGACATGGCTGGCCGAGGCCAGCGACTGGATCGCCGTCTCGCCGGTGCGGCTGATGACGAGGATCTTGTCGAGCAGCGTCGAGTCGCCTGCACTTTTCTGGTCAGTCTTCTTTGTCTGGTCGCTCTGCTGGTCAGCCGCCGGCTGGGTGGCCTGTTGCGCTTTGGCCGCCGGCATACAGAGCGCGATTGCCGCCGCGCCAGCCAGCAAGGCCGCCATTTCCTTCGCCATCGGCCGATCTGTCGGCCGTCCCCAATTCACCAACCCCATGCCCCAACTCCAGATTCTCAGGCTCGATGCTGGCTGGCGCGGGGCTCGCTCGCATTTTTGATCGCGTCCGGCGTCTTAAATGTTGACTCATTTAGTCCGGTAATGCACGACTAGTAAACATGAGAAATCGAGTCAAGAATTTAATCGGCATTTGACGAGGCGACCGGCCCGGTGGCCGGCACAGGAAAAAGGGACCGAATGAGATGAACAGCCATAACCCAAGCGACTTTCGCTACCGCGGCCGCCGCTCCGACGACGTGCCCGCGCGTTTTGACCGCGTGGCGATGTCAGTGCGCACGCTCTCCAGCAACGCGCTGTTCCAGGGCGAGCATGAGATCGGCATCGAACATCATGGTGCTCTCTACCGTCTGAAGATCACCCGCCAGGGCAAGCTGATCCTCAACAAGTAAGCACGATCGGCAGACGAACAGGGCAGACAAAAAGTGGGCAGGTGGACGATATGGACCAACGCGTGAAGCCGTCGCCGGACGAGATCCGGGGTTCGCGGGAAGACAATCCGAAGATGCGCGAGCGCGATTTGGCGGCCCAACTCGGCATTTCGGAAGCAGAGCTGGTCGCGGCACATTGCGGCCATGGCGCCGTGCGCGTCGAGCCGCGCGTCAATGACTTGCTGAGCGGCCTCGAAGCGGTCGGCGAAGTGATGGCGCTGACCCGCAACGAAAGCGCCGTGCACGAAAAGATCGGCGTCTACGACAAGGTCGTCACTGGCAATCACAACGCCATGGTGCTCGGCGAGAACATCGACCTGCGCATCTTCCCGAAAGTGTGGGCACATGGCTTTGCCGTCGAGAAACGCGACGGGGGCGAGATCCGCCGCAGCCTGCAGTTCTTCGATGCGGCCGGCGAGGCCGTTCACAAGGTGCATCTGCGGGCAGCCTCGAACCTCTATGCTTACCAGAAGCTGATGGCGAGCCTTGAATCGTCGAACCAGGAGCCGACGATCGCAATCGCCTCAAGCGCGCCGGAGGACGAAGTGGAGGTGCAAGCCTTGGTAGCCAGCATCGACGACCTCCGCGACCGCTGGAGCCGGATGACCGACGTGCATCAGTTCTTCGGCATGCTGAAGACCCTGAAGCTCAGCCGCCGTGAGGCGGTGCGCATGGTCGGCCAGGACTATGCATGGCTGCTCGACAATGATGCCGTCAGCGCCATGTTTCACCACGCGGCGGAAGGCGAGATGCCGATCATGTGCTTCGTCGGCAACCGCGGCTGCATCCAGATCCATTCCGGCCCGATCAAGTCGGTCAAGCCGATGGGACCATGGATTAACGTGCTCGACGAGACCTTCCACCTGCATCTGAGGACCGATCACATCCATGAAGTCTGGGCGGTGCGCAAGCCGACCAAGGATGGCCATGTCACCTCGCTCGAGGCTTACGACGCCAAGGGGGGCATGATCATCCAGTTCTTCGGCAAGCGCCATGAAGGCGAGGGCGAGCGCGACGACTGGCGCTTCCTGGCCGAGAACCTGCCCCGCATCCCCAGCCCGACCGCTGCATGAGGCGAGACTCGATGCGTGTCGTTCACCGTTTCCGCTCTGGGCTTGCGCTGCTGGTCGCCGTTCTGCTTGCCGCCGCCGCTATGCCTGCCGGAGCCGATGAAGGTAGGGCCGTCTTCTCCGACACCTCGCGGATTGCCGCCATCGGCGGCTCGATCACCGAGATCGTCTATGCGCTCGGCGAGGAAGGTCATCTCGTCGCCCGTGATTCGACCAGCTCTTTCCCGCAAGCCGCGCAGAAATTGCCTGATGTTGGCTATATGCGCGCGCTGTCGCCGGAGGGCGTTCTGTCGGTCAATCCATCGGGGATTCTAGCCCTGCATGGCAGCGGCCCGAAGGAAACCGTCGACGTGTTGAAGAAATCGAGCGTGCCCTTTGTCGAGGTGCCGGAGCGCTACAGCCATGAAGGCATCCTCGAAAAGATCCGCACCGTCGGGAGGGCGCTGGGGGTCGAGGCTAAGGCGGAGCAGCTCGCTGCGGAGACGGACGCGAAGCTGAAGTCGGCCGAAAAGCAGACGGCCGCGATCAAGGAGCGCAAGCGCGTGCTGTTCGTGCTGTCGATGCAGGGCGGCAAGATCCTGGCCGCGGGCAGCGATACGGCCGGCGACGGCATCATCAGGCTTGCCGGCGCCGTCAACGCGGTCGAGGGTTTTTCGGGCTACAAGCAGCTGTCCGACGAGGCGATCGTCACCGCAAGGCCGGATGTGCTCCTGACCATGAAAAACGCCGGTCCACCGATCTCGGAAGATGAGCTGTTCGCCAATCCATCGATCGCTTCGACGCCCGCGGGAGCTGCCCGCAAGCTGATCAGCATGGATGGCGGCTACCTGCTGGGCTTCGGGCCGCGCACGGCCGCGGCCATCCACGACCTCGCCGTCTCGCTTTACGGCAATCAGGTCACGGACTGAGCGGTGATGGCCGAACAGTCGATTGCGGGGCCGGCGGGCAGGGTGAGGGCATCCGATGGCGACCGCTCGGCGCGGGCAAGGATCGTCATCCTGCTTTTGTCTGTCGCGCTTGCGCTGTCCATATTCCTGTCGCTGACCTCGGGCGCTTCGGACGCGTCCGCCGTTCGCGTCCTCCGCGACTGGCTGACCGGAGGCGTGCCGGCCGATACGGCGCTCGCCGCGCGCCACCGGCTGATCGTCTATGACATCCGCATGCCGCGCGTGCTGCTCGGCGTGCTGATCGGCGCCGCGCTCGCCGTCTCCGGCGCGGTGATGCAAGGACTGTTCCGCAACCCGCTCGCCGATCCCGGCCTGATCGGCGTTTCGGCCGGCTCGAGCCTTGGCGCGGTGGCAATCATCGTGCTCGGCACAACCTGGCTTGCGCCTGTCACGCTCGCCCTTGGCACGCTCGCCCTGCCGCTGGCAGCCTTCCTCGGCGGCCTGGCGGTGACGCTGCTGCTCTATGCCATTGCGACGCGCCACGGCCGGACGTCAGTCGCCACGATGCTGCTCGCCGGCCTGGCGATCGCCGCCCTTGCCATGGCGCTGACCGGCATACTGGTCTTCGTGGCCGACGACAGGCAATTGCGCGACCTCACCTTCTGGCAGCTCGGCTCGCTTGGCGGCGCCACTTGGCCGAAAATCGGCACGGTCGGACCGGTGATCTTGCTGGCACTGGCGACGATGCCGTTTCTGTCGCGCGGCCTCGATGCGCTGGCGCTCGGCGAGGCGACCGCCGGCCATCTCGGCATTCCGGTCCAGCGGCTGAAATACACGGCCATCGTCGGCGTGTCGGCGGCGGTCGGTGCGTCGGTCGCCGTCAGCGGAGGCATCGGCTTCATCGGCATCGTCGTGCCGCATCTGTTGCGCCTCGCCATCGGTCCGGAAAACCGCTACCTGTTGCCGGCCTCGGCCTTGCTCGGCGCCTCGCTGCTTCTGCTTGCCGACGCGGTCGCCCGCACCATCGTCGCTCCGGCCGAACTGCCGATCGGCATCGTCACGGCAGTGGCCGGCGCGCCGTTCTTCCTGTGGATCCTGCTGCGCAAGCGCGGCGTCATTGATCTGTGAGCAGCCGATGATCGAAGCCCGGGACATCTCCGTAGCGATCGGCTCCAGGCGCATCGTGTCGCATGTCGATTTCACGGCGCGGCCGGGCGAGGTAACGGCAATCGTCGGGCCCAATGGCTCGGGCAAGACGACGCTGCTCAAGGCGCTGACGGGCGAGCTCTCCTATACCGGCACTGTCATCCTCAATGGCCGAGACCTGGTTTCCATGAAGCCGGTGGAGGCAGCGACGCATCGCGCCGTGCTGCCGCAGTCCACCACGCTGTCCTTTCCCTTCACGGTGCTAGAGGTCGTTCGTCTCGGCCTGATCGGCGGGCGTTCCGGGGTGCTGCCCGGCGAGGATGCGCGCTTGCCCGAGCGGGCGCTGGCGCGTGTCGATCTCGACGGCTTTGCCGGCCGCTTCTACCAGGAGCTTTCAGGCGGCGAGCAGCAGCGCGTCCAGCTTGCCCGCGTGCTTTGCCAGGTCTGGGCGCCGGTGCTCGAGGGCAGGCCGCGCTACCTCTTCCTCGACGAGCCTGTCTCCAGCCTCGACGTCAAGCACCAACTGATCATCATGAATATTGCGCGCGATTTCGCCCGGCGCGGCGGCGGCGTGGTGGCGATCCTGCACGACCTCAATTTGACGGCCATGTATGCCGACCGGATTTTCGTGCTCTCTCGTGGCCAGCTGGCTGCCGCCGGCTCGCCGCAAGACGTGCTCAATGACGAGCTGATCGAAAAGGTGTTCGACTGCCGGCTCAAGGTCGGCGCACTGCCTGCTGGAAGCGTTCCGTTCGTGTTGCCGCAATCGGCAGCTTAGGCAGCCGGGGCGCGCTGCTCCAGGAGATCGATGCCAAGCAGGTGGCGCACATTCGGGCGCGCGGCGACGAGGTCGGCGATCGTGTAGCGGGAGAGCACGGCGAAGAAGGCATTGAGCGCTTCGCGCAGTGCCGAATTCAAGGCGCAGCTGTCGACCAGCGGGCATTCGGCGGCGTCGTTCTCGAAGCACTCGGCCATGGCGAAGCTCTCTTCGGTGACGCGCACGACGTCGAACAGGCTGATCTGCTCCGCCGGGCGGCCGAGCCTGACGCCGCCATTGCGGCCGCGCACCGTCTCGACCAGGCCGGCCTCGACCAGCGGCTGCAGGATCTTGAACAAAAACAGCTCCGAAACCGAATAGGCGGTGGCGATCTCGGGGATGCGGCTCAGCCGGTCGCTGTTCGCGGCGCAATACATCAGTATGCGCATCGCATAGTTCGTCTGGCGCGTGAGCCGCATGGTATCCTCGCGAAATGAGCTTGGGCCGAATATGGCCCATAGTTTGGAACAATTCCAGACTGGACCGCTACATAGCTGAATAAACTTATCAACTTTTTGTGCGTGTCCGCCGCATCGCGCCGCAATGCGCTTTGAGCGAGCGTTTCCCCGGCGCAGGCCCTAGATAAGTCCGGGTGCAATAGGGAAGGCCTTTCCATGTCACAATCAGCTCAGGCCCTCGCGCCGGTTCGATTCGACGCCGATGCGCAGGCAAAGCTCTCGGCATTGCGGCGGACCAAGTTCGTCGCCGCCGCAGCGCTTGGCCTGTGCATCCTTGTCTTCGCGCTCGCCAAGTCTTTAGAGATCACCCATCCGTGGCTCGGCTTTGTTGCCGCGTTCGCCGAGGCGGCGATCATTGGCGGGCTGGCCGACTGGTATGCGGTCGTGGCGTTGTTCAGGCGCCCGCTCGGCCTGCCGATCCCGCACACTGCCATCATTCCTGAGAACCAGCACCGCATCGCCGACAATCTCGGCCGGTTCATCGAGGCCAATTTCCTTGCGCCGGAGCCCGTGCGGGAAAAGCTCGCCGAGGTCGACTTTGCCGCCCTCGTCGCCGACTGGCTGGCCGACGCCGAACGCGCCGCCGACCTGTCGCGATTCGTCGCCCGCCTGGTGCCGCAGACGCTGACCGCCGTGGAGCAGTCCGGGCTGCGCGACTTCGTCACCAGCCGCTTGCTGGAGCAGATCGAAAAAGTGCCGCTGGCGCCTTTAGCCGCGGAGCTGTTGTCGGCGCTCACCGACGACCGGCGCCACCAGAAACTGTTCGACGAGTTCACCAGGGTGGTCGGGCGCTTCCTGAACGACGAGAAGGCGCTGGCGACGATGCGCGAAAAGATCCGTGAGGAACTGCCGTCGCTGTTCAACCTGTTTCGCGCCGACGCCTATCTGCTCAAGAAGATTGTCGCTTCCGCCGGGTTGCTGCTGGAGGAGGTGCGGGCCGATCCCGATCATCCGGCGCGCGCTGAGTTCGACCGTTTCGTACTTGGCTTCGTCGAGCGGCTCAGGACCTCGAAGCAATATGCAAGACGCGCCGAAAGGCTGAAGCGCGATTTCCTGGGCCGTCCGGAAGTCAGGGCTCTCGCCGGCGAGACTTGGGCAAGCCTGCGCTTGTTCATCGAGCAGGACGCCAACGCGGCCAATTCGACGATCCGCGAGCACCTCGCCAACCTGTTCGTCGAGGTCGGCCGGCATTTGGCCGACGATGCCCAGATCAGGGCCGACATGAACCAGGGTTTTGTTGTGGCGCTCGCCTCCTTCGTCGAAAGCCAGAAGAGCGGCGTGTCGAAATTCATCGCCGATCAGGTCAAGCGCTGGGATCTGGCCCAGCTGACGCGGCTGATCGAGATCAATATCGGCAAGGACCTGCAGTATATCCGCTTCAACGGCATGGTAATCGGCGGTCTGGCCGGCTTGGCACTCTATTCGGCGGAGCGGCTGCTTCTCCTCAATTGACGCGGACCGGGCGCGCACTATTCTCCCTAGTGGGCGCTGTAAGAGCGGCAGATCGGGAGGCGACGACATGGCAAGACAACCGGAATCCGACTCTTTTCTGGACATCTTCAGCAGGTTCGGCCGCGACTTGAAGCTGCCGAAGGTCGACATCCAGGCGATCCTCGATCACCACCGCAGGAATCTCGAGGCTCTGGAGAAGTCGGCCAGGGCAAGCGCCGCCGGCGCGTCATCCATTCTGTCGAGACAGCACGAAATGGTGCAGGAGGCGCTCGGCGAAATTACCCGGATGGCACGCAACTACCAGCCTCCGGGCAATCCGCAGGAGTTGATGACGAAGCAGGTGGATTTCGCCAGGAAATCCTTCGAGACAACGCTGAAGAATGCCGGCGAGGTCGCCGACCTGGTTCGGAAATCCGGCACCGAATCGGTCGAAATCCTGCGCGACAGGATCAAGGACGCGATGGCGGAAATCCGGGCCGGCTACGACGGGAAGTGAGCAATCCAGGGCGCCTATTCGGGTTTTCCGGATCGGGTTCAGGCGGCTGAGCAATCGGCGCGTGCGGCTGCGCGTTCGCGGCTTGCCGTAAAACCGTCAAGTCTGAGGGTGAAATCGAGGCGCCGCGAATTGACAGGAGCCGCCGGTTCATGGTCGGGAGATTGGCAGAAGCCAGCAGGAAAGCAGGAATGACGGAAAATCGGCCGAGGACGCCGCCGACCTTCGAACAGTTGCGGACAATGGCCGGCCAGGAGATCGGCGTGTCGGACTGGACGACGGTCGACCAGCAGCGCATCGACCAGTTCGCCCAATGCACGGGCGACCACCAGTGGATACATGTCGATCCGGAGCGCGCGAAGCGGCAGAGCCCGTTCCGCACTACGATCGCGCATGGCTATCTGACGCTGTCGATCATCGGCGCGCTGGCGCTGGAGATGGGCATCGTGCCGGAAAACACGCAAGCCGCCTTCAACTATGGCTTCGACAAAGTGCGCTTCCTGGCGCCGGTGAAGTCCGGCGCACGTATCCGGCTGCGCACGACGCTGCTCACCATGGAAGACCGCGGCCCCGGCCAATATCTGATGAAGGCCGCGAACACCGTCGAGATCGAGGGCGAGCAGAAGCCGGCGCTGACTGCCGAGACGCTGGTGATGATGTATGAGCGCCGCAAGCGGGCAGGCGCCTAAGCTCTGCCGCTGCCGGGCTGCGACGCGCCTTTGCGGCGGGACGCGGCCATTGCCCTTTCAAGCACTCTGAAGTTGCGCTTATCGGCGCATTGGGCGACGTTGAAACGCATGAAGCGGCCGGCGGAGTGCGACAGGCTGAAGGCGTTGCCGGGCGCCAGCACGACATTATCCGCCAGCGCATGGCGGGCGACATCGGCGGCGTCGATGGCGTCGGGCAGGCGGCACCACAGGAACATGCCGGCCCCCTGATCGATCCAGGGCATAACGTCCATTGCTTTCAGCCTGCCGGCTGTTTCGGCCATTGCGCGCGACAGGCGGGTGCGCAACTGCTCGACATGCTTGCGGTAGCTGCCGTCCTTCAGCAGAGTCAGCACCAGTTCCGAGGAGAGCCTCCCGCCGCCGAAAGTCGTGGCGATCTTGAGGTCAATCAGCCGTTCCATCCAGTCGCGGGGCGCGGCGATGAAGCCGCATCGCACCGAAGCCGACAGCGTCTTGGAGAAGGAACCGATCTGGACGACGCGGCCGAGGCCATCGAAGGCCGCCAGCCGCGGCGCCGGCGCGTGCTCGAAATCGGCGAAGATGTCATCCTCGACGATGGCGAGATCCGATTGATCGGCAAGCTTGAGCAGCCGGTGCGCTATAACCGGCGAGAGCACCGCGCCGGTCGGGTTGTGAAGCGCGGAATTGGTGATGTAGAGGCGCGGCTTGTGCTCGGCGAGCGCTTGCGCGAAGAGGTCGATATCGGGCCCCGAGGGTGTCATCGCGACACCGACCACTTTGGCGCGATGCGCGCGCAGCAGCGCATGGAAGTTGAAATAGCAGGGATCGTCGACCAGCACCGCATCGCCCGGCTCGAGGAGCAAGCGGCACAGCAGGTCGATCGCCTGCGTCCCGGACTCGGTGAGCATGATCTGGTCCGGCGAAGCCTCGACGCCGTGCGCCGACAGGCGGCGGGCAAGCAGCTGCCGCAGTGCCGGCAGGCCAAGCGGCGTGCCGTAGTCGGCAAGCGTCGCATCGTCGGCTCGGGCGGCGCCGCGCAGTGCTTGCCGCAACGCGGCCTGAGGCATCCAGGAAGCCGGCAGCCAGCCGCAGCCCGGTTTCAGCATATCGTCGCCTGCCTCCAGCGCTTGCCGCGAGACCCAGAGCGGGTCGACGGCGCGGTCGAGCCGCGGGCCGATCTCGGCCAGCGACAGCGGCGCAAGCGGACCGGCAGCAAAGAAGCCGGAGCCCGGCCGCGAGCGGATCGTGCCTTCCGCCGCAAGCCGCTCATAGGCCTCGACCACGGTAGACTTCGACACCTGCATCGTGCCGGCGAAGGCGCGGATCGAAGGCAAGCGCGCGCCCGGCGTCAGGATGCGCGCGGCGATCCGCTGCCGGATTGCCGACATGACGGCTTCGACGAGCGTTCCGGCATTCGTCGCCTTCGGGTCGGGCGTGTCCATCTGTACTTCCCTGTCGACCAATACAGTTTTGCGGAATTGTACCCCATTGTCTCTGGCAATGCCATGCGCTCTGCCGGTACAGAAGCGCAAACGGAGCGGATGATGGATAAGAGTTTCAACGGCTGGCTCAACGGCTTCATCGGCGTGCTGATCTTCAGCGGCTCGCTGCCGGCGACGCGCGTGGCCGTGGTCGATTTCGACCCGACCTTCCTGACGTCGGCCCGTGCGGCGATCGCCGGCCTGCTCGGCATCGCGGTGCTGTTCCTGTTCCGCGAGAAGCGCCCGGATCGCGGCGATCTGGTCTCGCTGGTCGTCGTTGCGCTAGGCGTCGTGGTCGGCTTTCCCCTGCTGACGGCGCTGGCGCTCAAACATGTCACGGCGGCGCATTCCATCATCTTTGTCGGCCTGCTGCCGCTGGCGACGGCGATCTTCGGTGTGCTGCGCGGCGGCGACCGTCCGCGCCCGGCCTTCTGGCTGTTTTCCTGCCTGGGCAGCACGCTAGTCGCGGGTTTCTCGCTGTCGCAAGGCGTGACCGCCTCACCGGTCGGCGACGGCTTGATGCTCGCCGCCATCATCGCTTGCGGGCTGGGCTATGCGGAAGGTGCGGCGCTGTCGCGCAAGCTCGGCGGCTGGCAGGTGATCTGCTGGGCCTTGGCGCTGTCGCTGCCGGTCATGTTAGCGCTGAGCTTTGCGACCCTGCCGCCGTCTTTTGCCGCTGTCGGCTCCGGCGCATGGATCGGCCTCGGCTATGTCTCGCTGTTCAGCATGCTGATCGGCTTCGTGTTCTGGTATCGCGGCCTGGCGCAGGGCGGCATCGCCGCGGTCGGGCAATTGCAACTGCTGCAGCCCTTCTTCGGCCTGGCGCTCGCGGCGAGTCTGCTGCACGAGCAGGTCAGCCCGCTGATGGTGGTGGTCACGCTCGGCGTGGTGGCCTGCGTGTTCGGGGCGAAGAAGTTCGCCAGGTAGGGAGCCTACTCAAAACTTCGTCACCACGCCGATGCCGATGCCCTCGAAGCCGCCCATCGCCATCAATGCGGCTGGCGCCTCATCGAGGCTGATCCTTTTGCCGACCAACAGTTCGGGCTTCAGCTTGCCGGTGCGAATCATGTCCATCATGGCGGAATAGCGGTAGGCCTGCATGCCGTGGCTGCCGAGGATTTCGAGCTCGAAGGCGATGACCTTGTCCATCGGCACTTGCGGGCGGGCATGGTCGCCCAGCATCAGCCCGACCTGAACATGGCGACCGCGCCGGCGCAGATTGGCGATCGAGTTGAAGCACGTGGTTGGATGGCCGAGCGCGTCCATCGACATATGCGCGCCGCCGTTGGTGATCTGCTTGACGGCCTTGACGACATTGGGCGTGGTCGAAGCGTTGATGGTCGCGACCGCCCCGATCCTTTTCGCAAACTCCAGCTTCTCGTCGGTGAGGTCGATGGCGATGACATTGGCGCCCATGGCGCTGGCGATCATGATCGCCGAGAGACCGACACCGCCGCAGCCATGCACCGCCACCCACTCGCCGGGCGTCACCCGGCCCTGGTCGACGATGGCGCGGAAGGAGGTGACGAAGCGGCAGCCGAGGCTGGCGGCAGTGGCGAACTCCATCTCGTCCGGCAGGCGTACGAGATTGGTGTCGGCATGCTCGATGCCGACATATTCGGCGAACGAGCCCCAGCCCGTGAAGCCAGGTTGGGTCTGGTGCTCGCAGACCTGATGGTTGCCGGAGTTGCATTCGAAGCAGCGGCCGCAGCCGACGGCGAAAGGCACGGTGACGCGGTCGCCGGCCTTCCAGCGGCTCACCTGCTTGCCGGCGGCGACGACGACGCCCGCCAGTTCATGGCCGGGGACATGCGGCAGCGTGATGCCGTCGTCATGACCCATCCAGCCATGCCAGTCGCTGCGGCAAAGACCGGTCGCCTCGACCTTGATGACGACGCCATCCCCCGCCGGCTTGGGGTCAGGCACGGTCTGGATCGTGGGAGCTTCGCCGAATTTTTCGAAGACGACAGCTTTCATGGGAGTGCTTTCTATCCAGTTCAAAGGGCAGGGCGATTTTGGGTAATAGGTCCCAAGCTAAGTCGGCCATGGTGGTTGGTCGAGCAATGGTTGCCGCTTGCAAAACCACTCGGCGGCTTCGGCATCCCAGGGCCAAACACCGGAGGTTGTCGGAAAGATAAGCTGCAGAATCCGGAAAACGGGCCCGTTGTAAAACCATAGGTCCCAACCGAAATATTCAGGGTAGTGGGCGGGATGGACCGCAACGAATTGACAGTCGAAGCCACCTCCCAGGAAACCCGACGCCCGCTCTCCAACCTTGAACCTCTCGCCGCTGCGCACTCGTCGGCAATACTCGTTGATGATGGTCTGCGAAAGCTCCGGCTTGAGCCCGATGACGACCAGCTCAGGGGCTTTGAAATTGTACTCTATCCCCACCGAGTAAGCGAATGGCGGGTGCTCGTCGTCCTCCAGCACGTAGAGAATATGACAGCCATACTCCTCGATATCGGCGAGCGTCTTAGCCTCGTCGGGATCCCTTGCTTCCCTATTCGGCATCGATCTGGTTCTGCGGCGCAGCCTTCTGGAACGCCGGCAGCGCCATGCAGGCGGCGTGGATGCGCGAGATCACCGGATAGGCCGCCATGTCGACGCCGAAGCGGGCATTGTTGGTGACCTGCGCGGCGAGGCAGATATCGGCGAGCCCCGGTGTATCGCCATGGCAGAACCTGCCGGTCTCGGGCGAGGCGGCCAGAATCTTTTCAAGCGGCTGGAAACCTTCATTCACCCAATGCCGGAACCAGTTGACGACATCCTCGTCGCCGGCGCCGAACAAGGTGCGCAGCGAGGTGAGCACGCGCAGATTGTTCACCGGATGGATGTCGCAGGCGATCATCTGCGCCAGCATCCGGACCCTGGCGCGTCCCAGCGCATCCTTGGGCAACAACGGCGGCTCGGGCTCGATCTCGTCGAGATATTCGATGATCGCCAGCGACTGGGTTAAAAGCGTTCCGTCGTCGAGCACCAGCGCCGGCACCAACCCTTGCGGATTGACCGCGAGATAGGCGGGCTCGAGATGCTCGCCATGGCGCAGATGGTGGGGCACATAGGTGTAGGCACGCCCCTTCATCTCCAGCGCGATCCGCACCCGGTATGAGGTGGAGGATCGATAATAGTTATGGAGGATGAGGTCGCTCATCGCCTCGGCTGCCCGATGGTGACCTCGACGGCGCCGATGCCGTCGACGCCACCAGTGATCTTGTCGCCCGCCTGAACCGCGCCAACGCCGGCCGGCGTGCCGGTGAAGATCAGGTCGCCGGGCTGGAGCTCGACCGACTCGCTGCAGATCGAGACGACATCGGCGACGGGCCAGATCAGCTCGGCGAGGTCGCCGTCCTGTTTTACGTCACCGTTTACAGCGAGCCAGATGCGACCCGTTTCGGGATGGCCAGACCTTGCGACCGGAAGCAGCGGGCCGCAAGGCGCGGAGAAGTCGAAGGCCTTCGACCAGTCCCAGGGGCGGGCCGCTTTCTTCGCTTGGTCCTGCAGGTCGCGGCGAGTGAGGTCCACGCCGACGCCATAGCCCCAGACATGCGCGAGCGCCTCGGTGCGAGGGATGCGGAAGCCGGCCTTGCCGATCGCCACGACCAGCTCGATCTCGTGGTGGAGATTGCCAGTCAGCGGCGGGTAGGGGATCTCGGCGCCGCTGTCGACCACGGCGTCGGCCGGCTTGGTGAAGAAGAAGGGCGGATCGCGCTCGTCATTGCCGAGTTCTCGCGCATGCGCCGCGTAGTTGCGGCCAACGCAGAAGATGCGGCGCACGGCAAACCGTTCCGCCGAGCCGGTCACCGCGACCGAAGCGATCGCCGGCGGAGGGAGGACGAAGTCTGCCATAGGCGGTCTCTGCGTTGGAAATGAATCTATCCGCACATTCGGCCGATTTCGGCAGGCGGGCAAGGCATGAGGCCACGAAACATTGCCGACCATGGCGGGTTCACCAAGCGGCGGCAGGACCCGCCGCGGCCCCTTTTTCTTTTGTGTTCGCAATCGGTTGGCAGGAACTGCCTGTGAATTCGCTGCTTCGCACTTGCACAAGATTATCCCGCACTGCAAAATAACTGCGGCGGGGAAAACGAAGCGGTTCCAGGCACGGCTATGCCGGGACCTCGAGTTGCGAGGGACGGGCATGACCGACATCTCCGCGACGGCCGGCGTCCTGCCGCGGGCCGCAGCCGACAAGGCGGCACGGGCAAGGCTGGCCTATCTCGACGGCTGGCGCGGCCTGTCGATCGCCTTCGTGCTGATCGGCCATTTCTTTCCGATTCGCGGCATCAATCTCGGCGTGCTCGGCGTCGAGTTCTTCTTCGTGCTGAGCGGCCGGCTGATGGGGGAAATCCTGTTCGTCGAGCGCTTTCCGCTGAAGAAGTTCTTCAAGCGCCGGTTCGCCCGCGTCTATCCAGCCCTGCTGGTGTTCGTGGTTGCCGTCATGATCGGGCTCTCCGGCACCTTCATTGCCTTCAAATGGAAGGCGGCGCTTACCGCGCTGACATTCACCTACAACTATGCCGGCATTCTCATCAATCGCGCGGGCGCGCTCGACCATATCTGGTCGCTTGCCATCGAGGAGCATTCTTATGTCATCCTGGCGCTGATCAGCGTGGCGGTTTCCAGGCGCGCGAATGTCGTGCGCCTGCTTGTCATGCTGTCGCTGCTCGCTATGGCCAACGGCGCTATTTCCTACTGGGCCTTCGGCATGGACTACGAAACCAGCTATTGGCGAACCGACGTGCATATCGCCTCGATCCTGCTGTCGGCGGCGATCTGCCTGCTCAAGGCCGATGGACACCTGCCGGCATTCCTCAGGAACCGGCATCTGGCGCTGGGGGCCGCGGTCGGGGGAATCTTGCTGTTCCTCGATCCGGTGCCGACGCCCTTGCACTATCTGCTGGGCGTGCCGCTGGTGGCGCTCGCCGTCAACACGCTCGACTTCGCCGGCGGCTATCTGACCGGTCTACTGTCATCGCGGCCGATGGTGATGCTGGGGCTGTGGTCCTACTCGCTCTATCTGTGGCAGCAGCCCTTCTACAAATTCGTCCATGACCGCGACGTGGCGCCGATCCCGATGCTGGCCGCGGTCTTCGCCTGCGCCCTGGCGAGCTACTACATCGTCGAGAAACCGACGCGCGGCTGGCTCAACCGCAATTGGTGAGGAGGTCAGGCCTTGCCGGTTTTTTGTGCGGCGAGATAGCGTCGAAGCCCGGCTTCGCCGCGAGGTGTGGTCCAGCGGTGATTCCACGCAAAAGCCGGTCTGAGCAAGGGTGCCAGGAGTTTGAGGATCGGCCTCTCCACGATGACCTGCCAAGTGAGCTTCACATGCGTTCCGCTTCCGGCTGGCGACAGTTCGGCCCGCCACAGGCCGTCGAAATCGCCGAAGGTCTTGACCACCACCAGCCGGCCAGGCTCGAGCTCCGCCGCCTCGATGATGAAGTTCAGCTCGTAGGGCAGGGCGCCTCGCGCCCTGGCTCTTGCCCGTGACCCGACGACGGCCTTGCCTTTCTTGTCGAGCGGCTCGACTTCCTTGTAGACGTCGCCCCACCAGAGCGGCAGCAACTCGGCGTCGGACAGAACATCCCACACTTCCTGCGGCGTGGCATCGGGAATGTTCCAACTCTCGTCGAAGCGGAAGACGTTGCTCGGCATGATGTCACGCCCCCGGCACGCGAAGACGATACATTAGCTGCAGCTTCTGTTTGTGGCCAGTGCGGCGGGCCGCATGAGACCTTGTTTGGCTCATGGTTGAAAGCCTCTGGCTTCCAGGGCCATGCGCTAGTCGATCGGCTTGGCGTAGTAGCGCACCGACTTCCTGCCGCCGTGGATCACGGCATCGCCGACCTCGCCAAAGCCGAGCGCCGCGTGAAAGGCATCCGATGTGGGGTTCGGGGGATCGGCATTGACCTCGCAGGTTACGATCGTGTGGCATGCGCGCCTGACATGCTCGAACAGATCCTCGTAGAGACGGCGGGCATGGCCGCGGCCGCGCGCTTCGGCCGCGACCACCACCCGGTCGACATAGACGAAGCGGGGGTAGCGCTCACTAAACCAGAGGAAGTTCGGGCTTTCGTAGCTGGCATCCTGATCGAAGCACATGATGAAGGCTTCGAGCGCCCCGATGCGGCGCGTGTAGAAAGCCTGCCCGATCAGGAATGACAGGCGCTCCGGCTCAAGCCAGGACAACTCGGCGGCATGCTCGTTGTTGAGAGCGAGAATGGCGGCCTCGTCGGCAGGCGAAACGCGTTCGATCGGCGAGCGATCTTTCGACATCGTCACTTCCCGCATCAGACCCTCGCGGCCGCGATCGTTGCCGCCGCCAAGTCCTGGTCGGTCACCGTGTTGCGGTACTCGCGATCGAGATCGGTGCCGCCCATGCCGACATGCGGGTTGCGGTGGCGCATGGCGCTCGGCACGTCGGCAAGCGCGGCGAAATGCATCTCGGTCAGTCCGGTTTGCCGGCGAACCTCGCCGATATTGTCGGGCGCCAGCCCGCCGCAGCCGAGGATGATGATGCGTGCGCCGGCCTGGCGAACCAAGCGCGCGAGCAGATCGACGCCCTCCAGCGCCGTGTCGCGTTGCCCGCTGGTCAGCACGCGGCCGACCTTGCAGCGGATCAGCGCTTCGAGCGCCTCGGCCGGGTCACGCGTCATGTCGAAGGCGCGGTGGCAGGTGACATTGAGGGGACCGGCGGCGCGCACCAGTTCGCTCATTCTCGCTTCATCGATTGCGCCGTCAGCGGTCAGGCAGCCGACGACGATGCCGGCCACGCCGAGATCGCGCAGCGCGCCGATATCGGCCAGCATCGATTGGTATTCCGCCTCGCTGTAGAGAAAATCGCCGCCGCGCGGGCGCACGATAACATGAAACGGGATGGTCGCACGT
Organism: Mesorhizobium sp. M1A.F.Ca.IN.022.06.1.1; assembly: GCF_003952605.1. NCBI lineage: Bacteria > Pseudomonadati > Pseudomonadota > Alphaproteobacteria > Hyphomicrobiales > Phyllobacteriaceae > Mesorhizobium > Mesorhizobium sp. M1A.F.Ca.IN.022.06.1.1. The sequence goes on from NZ_CP034455.1 coordinate 5,672,151, forward strand.
TCGAGGGCTACGCGCACCGTGCCGAGGCTCGGCGTAATGCCGCCTTCGACGAGGCTGGCGCAAAGCTCGACCCGGTCGGCGCCGGCGGCCTGCGCGGCAAGCAGCCCGTCAATGCCTTCGACGCAGAGTTCGATCAGGGGCCTTTGAGCGTCGGTCACCATCATCCATCCATGTTGAAGAGAAAGCGCAGCCCTAGCATCGTGGCGATCGAGGCGAAAGCCGCATCAATCGGTCCAGCAAGCGAAAGCGTCACTTTGCACTTTCGGTTTTGTTCGGCGCAAAGTTATTGATTGCTCAAGCCTTGGAGCGCCGCCCCGACCGCGTAACAGCTGAGCCCCGTTGCCTCGCTACTGCTGCAGGATTGTGTTCTTGGCGCCTTGTTCGACCTGGTCGATCACCAGCAGCTTCACCGGGTCGCTGCCGATATTAGTCGCCTGATGCCACTGGCCGATCATCTCGACGATGAAATCGCCGGTCTTGTAGGTGTTGCTGTTGCCGGTCTCGACGTTGGTGACCTTGAGGGTGCCTGCCTCGACATAGGCATAGCGCGGGAAGGGATGTTTGTGCACCGGCAGCGTCGCGCCGGGCGCGATCTGATAGGCCGAGACCTGGACCTCGACATTCTTCTGCGGCAGCTTGATCGGCTGGCCGGATGCCGTGGTCGTCTTCGACGCCAATGGCGTCACGACAACAGGTGTGGCCGAACTGTCCAGAGCGTCGGCGGTGGTTGCATAAAAAGCGGCCGCCAGCAGCAGCGCCGATGCCGGAATGTTTCGCACGATTTCCTCCCGAAATGATCGGCAAAATCGCCTAAGCGCTGTCGACTCGCAAGGAGAAAGGATTTTGGGGCTTCCCGGGCTGTATGAACTATCAGCTGCCAGGTCCTTCAAATCTGCCCCGCACTTGGGTGCTGCCGCACCCAGTCCCTTGATAGACCGGAATCATCCCCTAGTTAGTTTCCCTGGCGTAGTCGCGAGTTGCCTGGGGGTGCTGCGCCGTTCTGACGGCATGCGGCGGAAGGACGGCCGGCCGAAGCGCCTTTGGAGGGTGCCGTGCGTCAATATCTGGGATCCAGCTTGGCCCATCTCGCGTTCGCGTGCTCTGTCGCGATAGCTTGCGCGGGAGCCGCGGCCGGCGGCGAGCGCGGCCAAGGTCATAACGCTGGTGGCGATCACGGGAATAGCGGCGGTCATGGCGCTGGCAGCAACAACGGTCAGCACAACGGAACTAGCGGCGATCCCGGTGGCTCCGGCGGCAGTCCGCCGTCTGACCCACCGTCCCCACCGTCTAACGATGACGGAAGCAGCCCCACCACAACCGGGTCAGTGACGTCAAGGGCGGGCGTAGCCGGCAACGGCGGAAGGTCGCTCGACCTTCCGCCCGCCCTGCTGCCCTTCGAAGACAGCGCTATTCCACTGGCAGTCCATCCAATTGAAGTGCTGCCGGGTGTCCCGGACAACATCGTTCGTGCCTGCCGTGAGGCAATCGAGCAGGCCGCAGCTCAGTTTGGCGCGACCAGTGTGCGCGTCAGCAGTGCAGGTTCCGTACGGCGGGTGAGCCGACAGAGGATATCGGCTCCCGTCCAGGTCAGCATCGACTACGGATATCAAGGCGGCGTCGAGACGCGCCAGGCGCCGGTCGGCTGCGAATTGAACGCGAAAGGCAGCGTGATCGGGCTGACATAGCGCACAGTGGGAGCCCTCGCCGTAGACGTCGAGTTCAGGCTGCCCAGCCCCGATTTTCCAGGGCAGTCGTTCCAGCTCAGTCCAACGTCGAATGGCTTGGCCGGAGGGAAAACGGAAGCGTGATGGCACGCACACGGATTTCGCGCGACGGTTTGCGAACCTTGCTGGACGTAGTCTTCTTTTGGCTGACAGCTTTCGTCTGGCCTGCGCCGGCCGATGCGCGGCCAGTGCGCGGCTTCAGCGGCGGCTCTATCTGAGCGTCGCGGCGCTGAGCCCGAAGCTTATCATTATCGGCACGCGCGGCGGCCAGCTCGCGGGCGAAAGAAACCGTCGCTTCACGTTGCTTGTCCAGAGCCTCCTTCAGCCTCATGGCGGCCTGTCCCAAAAGTTGGCGGGCTGTGTCACGCTCGAGGCGGGCTTTGTTGAGGTTCTCTCCGACCGACACTGCTGAAGCGCGTTCTCGTTGCAGAGCCTGCGCCGTCTCGGCAGCACTCTGCTCCGCGCGCTCTTTCGCTGCGACCGCCTTGGTGCGCTCCTGTAACGCCGCGTCGCGCTCCAACCGGGCCTTGTCAAGGCCCTCCCGGGTCGCGACTGCCGAAGCGCGTTCGCGCTCCAGCGCCTGCGCCGTCTCGCTAGCAGTCTGCTCCGCACGTTCTCTCGCCGCGACAGCCCTGTCTCGCTCCTGCAACGCCGCGTCGCGCTCCAGCCGGGCTTTGTCGAGGTCCTCACGGGCCGCGACTGCCGAAGCGCGTTCGCGCTCCAGCGCCTGCGCTGTTTCAGTGGCAGCCTGCTCGGCATGCACTTTCGCCGAGACAGCCTTCGCTCGCTCCTGCTCAGCCGCGTCGCGCTCGAGGCGGGCTCTGGTGACGTCCTCTTGGGCCGATATTGCTGAAGCGCGTTCGCGTTCCAGAGCCTGCGCCGTCTCGGCGGCAGTCCGCTCGGCACGCTCTTTTGCTAAGACGGCCTTGACTCGCTCCTGTTCGGCCGCGTCGCGCTCGAGCCGGGCTTTGTCGAGGTCCGCACGGTTCGCGACTGCTGAAGCCTGTTCCCGTGCCAATGCCTGCGCCGTCTCGGCGGCAGTCTGCTCAACCCTTGCTCGCGTCGCAGCGGCACCGGTCCGTTCCCGCTCAGCCGTGTCCGCGATCGCGGCCTTGGACTGCTCCATTTCAGCGATGTCGCCACGAAGGTCCTCCGACTTCCGGCGCTCCTCGTCAAGCATTCCGCTCGCTTGCGCCAGCGAAGCCTCGGCTTTGGCGCGATCCCCGGCGGCTTTGGCTTCCAGCTGTTCAATTTGCGCTCGCGCTTGCGCTAGGTCGCGCGCCATCCGTTCGGTTCGCTCCCGTTCGAGGCGAGCAGCGGGCATCTGTATAAAGACATGGTCGATGGTTTCGCTGATCCGCGCGCGGACATCTTGCGCAATCCACCGCAATGCCTCGAGCGTGCGGGCTGCCACACGTTCGTTGCGCAAACGCTCCTCGCTGGCGTCGGCGGCGGCTGCCATGCTTGTCTTCAGCACCTCGATCTGCTTGCGCGTCTCAGCGAGCGCACTCTCCAGAGAGGCACTCCTGGCGCGCTCCTCCTCCATCGCTCGGTGCTCTTGGCCAGCCAATTCCGTTGCAGCTGCTGCCTGAGCACGAGCTGCCTCGACCTGTGCTTCGGCAGCGTTGAGATCCGGTTTGGGCAATTCGCCGTTCGTGGGTGCGTCGGTTGATGCCGTGCTGGCAGGAATCTCCAAAGGGCGTGAAAGATCGGGAAGGGAGTAGCTATCGGCCCGCGAAACAGCGGGGGCGCTTTCGACCGGCTTTTGTTTCGTCAACGCATAGCCAAGCGGCACGGCCAGACAAATTGCGGCGACGCTCAAGCGTAACAAGGGGCTCGTCGGCCTGCGAACACGGGGAGGTAAGGCCATGGCGAAGCTTGTCGCCGGAGCGAAAGCATCGGGCAGGTCCTCGCGCGAGTTCTCGCCCGCTTCGGGCGTCGTGTTGAGATAATCCTTTCGCACCCCGGACTTACCGGAGTTTAGACCCTGAACATCCGGGGCCGGGGGCACGGCGGCCCGGGAAGAAGCCGCCTTGGCTGCAAGATTGCGTGGGCGATCCCAGGCCCAAGAAGCCTCATCGAGGGGAATAGGCGTGCTTTCGCTCAGGTAGCCATACTGGTGACGCCGTCTCGCTGCGATGAGGATACGCCGGACCACAAGAAAGAAGCCTACCAACACAAATATTGTCATCCCGCCCAGGAGAGCGAGACCTGTGTCGTCTGCGTAAAACCCGGCAAGATCTGACATCGCCGTACCTGCGCGGTTTCCGATGTAACTTTAAGCTCGTGAAGCGGTGTGTGGCTCCTCGCCCTGGCTAACTTTGCTGCCTGCCTTCGAAGCTGTCACCGCTTCGGCCCCAGTACTGGGGGAATTTTGTCGATGCATGGCTGGGCGCCGGTCGAAAGCCAGCTCGCGCCTCTCCATCCTCAACGTCCCGGGGAGTTCTCCCACGGTGCGCGCCATGCCACCATTTCGGAGTCTGGACGCTCCATCGTAAAGCTAGGTCACAGACCTCGGTGGTCAACCATCCTGGGCGACAGTTCGGCCATGCAAAATGGCCATCGCGGTGCCCGGCACGAGCGCCAAGACTCCCGCGGCTACTTCATCAAACTCGACGAACTGGTGACGATGCCGAAATCGGCAGGCCATTTGGTCCTGCTGCCGAGAGAGGATCTGGCACTTGGCGGATCTCAGTAGATCGTCATGAGGATCGGGAGGTAACTGCCTGCTCGCAATTGTTCGATTGCTTCAATGGCGGGATAGGCTGCGGGGAAGTACAGTCCATCCTGGAAGTTGCGTTTGAGCGCTTTCGGGGAGAAGACAACTTCGGCAGAGTCCGTATATTGGGACAGTTTCGGCCAGAACAGCGGCGTACAGCGCGCATAGGAATCGTATTGCGAGCCGAAGATCGTCTTCAGGTGTTCGGCCTCCTTGGCTGCCGTGATGACCAAGATCCAATAGCTGAAAAATCCCAGCGCCAGAGCGACGGCGATCGATCCATGGATCAATCCGATCCCAGCTGCTCCAAGCGTAGAAAAGAGATAGAGCGGGTTTCTGGTCAACGAGTAGGGGCCGGAGGTAATCAACTCCAGATTCTTCTTTGAACCGATATAGAGAATGCTCCACATCCTGCCAATGAAGCAGGTGAGGACCAGGCCGAGACCCGCCATCTGGATCAGTTCATGTACGCGCCCACCCAATCCGGGGTGCGAAAACAGGATAACAGTTGCAGCAACCAGCCCCGCTGCCCGAGCGGCGTTTATTCGCATCCTTTGATTGACTGGTTGAACTCTCATCGAGGCCCCCTTGAATGAAGGGGCCGCGTTTCTGGGCTCCGCATTTTGAGCGCACCCCCCGATATGCGGCTCGCCTGCGCTTGCCAGGCTTTGCTGGCCGTGCGGTTGAACAGGAGGGGTATCGATCATTGGATCGTCTCCTCGGTAAGCTGAACGCAGACGTCTTGGAGCTGCCCCCCCTTCGGCCTCGAAGGCGAGGATGGGCATCTCGGCGCGGATCAGGACATTCGGGATCTCATTGTTGAGACGGCGGCTTGGAGGTGTTTTCGTCGGATCAAGAAGCTCGACGCGCAGCCGGCCCGTGTCTCCGTTGACGAAATGTCCCGTGCTAGGCTGCAGAATGGTCGTCGGGATGCTGATGGAGGTCGCTTCTGTGTCGATCGTTCCCCCTGCGGGCTGGCCAGGTTCTTGGCTTTCTCGGCCCAAATGGCCTGGGCAGAACGCCTTTCGTGACCCGTAGGACTTGTTAAGGTCTTCGGCCACCAGGACGTGAGCAGATGAGCTGGGCGCTACGGCGACACTTCCGCGAGACATTCAGTGCAGGCTCCCTCGTGCCTGCGAGCACGTTTCAGGTTGACGCGCATATGTATTGCAGCAGTCGTCAGGCTTTACGATTCGGCAGTTGAGCTGACTCGCTTGCGACGGGATTACCCCTTTTTTGCGAAGGGTTTCTTCCGTGTTGTCCGAAATCAACGCCAGAGTGGGCTTAACTGAGAGAGCGGGATTTCGGCTCATTGTAGCGCTTGAAGGAAGTCGTCGCCGAGCAGGCGCCGGAGCTGCGGCTGCAAAAGAGCATGCTCGCGACGGGAGCGACGACCGGAACGGCGCCACCTCCCGCTGGGGGCGTCCGGAACCTCGGGTGAGCCGCTACGGCTTTCGGTTAGGCCGGCAAAGCCGTTTTGGGCTATCGGTCCGCCGGCGCGCTTTGTCCTATCTTGGGTTTCCAACGTCGGGCAACGGTCGCGCTGGGTCCCTTAGCCAAGCCTACGGTCCGCTGGCTAGCGCGGCGGGTCGGTTGCGCAACACTTGTCAACTTGGTGGGTCGCATTGCTGCAGGCGAAGCTCGCGCAAGTACGTACAGCCGCACACCGCCGCAGAGCCATTAGGAGTAAGCGAACTCGGCGCCGCGGCAGAGGCGGCAAAGCGGCACTGCGTGCTTGTCTGGTCGAGTCCAGTGTTGGTGCTCCGAAAGCCGATGAAATCATATGAAGGAGGTCCCCCATGAAACCTGTTCGTTACTGCCTGGCGCCCGGCGCGTTCGTCCTCGTGCTTGCCGGGGCGACCGGCGCGTCGGCCGCGGAACAGCCGATAGCCTGCAAGAAGGTGCCGTTGGTGGTGCGGGACATGTTCCACAAGGATTTCCCCGTCGCCAAGGTCAAGGCATGCGCCCGCGAGGTCGAGAACGGAGAACTGGTTTTCGAGATAGCAAGCGTCGAGGGCGCAATGACGCGCGATGTGCTCTACCATAAAGACGGCAAGGTCATCGTCGTCGAGGAATCAATTCCGATGGAAGCGGTGCCTCAATCGGTGCGTGCGGCCGTTGATACGAAATTCGCAGGTGGAAAGATCAAGCTTGCGGAGAAGCTGATGCGCGACGGCAAGGTGAGTTACGAGTTCCAGATAAGCTACAAGGGCAAGAACGTTCAGCCCGTCTTCGATCCGGATGGAAAGGAAGTGAAGGGCTGATGGGCGAAACTCTTGCACTGAAGGGTCGCTGACATAGCTTCAATCAGCCTGAGAGAAGAAACAAGTCCGGCGCAGGCAGACGGGCTTGCGGACCTCACTCGAGTTCAGCAGAAGGCAGCCGTCAACAAGCGCCGGACATCCGGGCGATCGAACCTACCTGCCTAACTTCACGTGTCCGCCGAATTGGAGCGTCGCGCGCACACTGAAGGTGTGCGTTCTCTCGTCCTCAGCATTCTCCGCGAATGTGTAGGCGGCGCCGAGGTTCCATTTCGCCGCGCCGGACGGCGCGTCTTCTTCTTCCCCAGACGCATAAATCACTTCGAAATCCGCCAATTGCTCGCGGGTGTCCGGACCGTCGGCGACAAAGTTCCGCTGATGCGTGTAGGTGGCTATGTAGGTCATAGGTTGCACTTCCAGCGCGACAGATCCGGTGAGAAGCAGAGCGTCGTCCGGACCGCCATCGAAATGCTTAAGGTAGGCCGATTCGCCGAGAAGCCTCAGTGTGTTCCCGTTGAGGTCGAAGCTTCCAGTGGCGGCAGCAAGGTAGGCCAATTCATTGCCGGTCCCCGGCAGCGGTTCCTCTTCTTCTTCCTCCTCCTCCCCTGTGTCGGCGGAGAGCCCGGGCTTCTGGTATCGGATGCCAAGGCGATAGCCAAATTCACCGTCCTTGTAACAATCGCCCTTTTCTGCGCCTTTGCAGCCATCAAGGGTAACCGAGAATGAGGATAAACCGGTGGTGTTGCCGGCACCGCCATCCGCCAGCGTGAGCCGTCCACGGTTGGTAAAGAGCGACTCGCTGAGGAACGTCCGGTCGGTCGTGAATACCGTCGCGGCCAGGGCATGGTTCAGCCCAAAGCCCTCGAAGCCAACAACAGCTTCGCCACCCAGACGTTCGTCAGCGTCAAAAACAGACGCCAGATCCGGGGCGTGTATCCCCGGCAGGGCTTCGCTGGCCAGGCTGAACACCGTGTCGAACTTTCCGGCCCTCACGGTCAGGGGATCGACCTTAGCGAGGGCGTAGAGCTCACCGACATAGGTGCCGATCCCTTGAAAGGCCGCATCCTCCCCGGGTTCCGGGTCGACCACGGGCTCGGTAATGATGGCGCTCACGAACCGAAGATAATCCGTCGGCGCGTAGAAAAGATCGAGCTCCAACTTCGGAAAGAACACATCGGATCTCAGGAAAGACGGATGTGCGCCAAATATCCAGTCGTTCTGCAGCTCCGCGGTAGCCTCGTACCCCGCGCAGGGCGCAGCGCATTCTTCGGCCAGAGCCGGTATCGTTTCTTCGGCCAGAGCCCGCTCGTGCTCCTCCGCCAGTGCCGAAGCCGAAGAGTACAGCAGCCCTATGCCACTAAGTGCTAAGATAAAAAGGCGAATGACCGGCGAGCCCCCATGAGATGCACCACGCGTCGATGATATCCGATGGTTCCACTGTGGCAACTGCGATTTCGTCATTTTGTCCCTTACAAACGCGACTTGTCTCATACAAACGCAAACGTGTCGCATCTCTACAACACTGCTTCGCTGTTCCGCGCCCGGTACGCTCCCCCGAGGACCGCCGGCGCAGCAAATTGGCGGTCCCGCTTCGCCTTCCTCGAATCAATATTCGGGCACTCCCCGACCGAGGCAAATTGCGCCAGAGCACGTCCAGCCTTTCGCTGGAAACAGACACACGCGCATGCAACCGACGCGAGCACTCACGGCGTGAGTGGCTATCCTAATAAATTTGTATGAACTATTTCTCTACTCCAAAAGTTAGAGACCCGCCGGATATACGGTAATAGCGCCTTGCAATATTGATTAATTATGCGGCGCCCTCCCGCATGATACGCTTTGGGACTGTCTCTGATCTGTCGCAGGCGCGCTTTCGCGCGCCGCGGAATCGCGGGGGGTTGCCGTGCTGCAAACGCTCGTCAAGCTGAGTCTCGAATTTCGGCATCTGGTCCTAGCAGCCGCGCTACTCTTGGTAGCGGCGGGTGCCGTTCTGCTTCCCAAAGCCAAAACCGATGCTCTTCCCGAGTTCGGGGCGCCGGTCGTGGAGGTGCAGACCGAGGCGCTCGGCTTGTCGACAGGCGAAGTGGAAAGCCTGGTGACCATCAATCTCGAAGAGATTCTGACCGCGACGCCGTTCCTCAAATCAATTCATTCCAAGTCGGTGCCGGGGATGGCTTCGGTGTTGCTCACCTTCGAGCCCGACATGGATCCGATGAAAGCCCGACAAATGGTGCAGGAGCGTCTTACGATGGCTTGGGCCCTGCCCAATGTCTCGAAGCCGCCCACCATGCTGCAGCCGAAGTCGGCGGCAGGCCGCGCCATGATCGTCGGACTGTCGTCCAAGACCGTGTCGCTGATCGACATGTCGGTGCTGGCCCGGTGGACGATGACGCCGAAGCTGCTCAGCGTGCCGGGCGTCGCCAACGTCGCGATCTGGGGCCAGCGCGCTCGCCAGCTTCAGGTGCAAATCGAACCTCAGCGCCTCGAATCGGCAGGCGTCTCGCTCGATGAAGCCGTAGAGAGCGCCGGGGATTCGCTCTGGGTCTCGCCGCTCAGTTATCTGGAAGCGTCAGTACTCGGAAGCGGAGGCTGGATCGACACGCCGAACCAGAGGCTCGGCATCCAGCATGTGCAACCGATCAGCAAGGCCAGCGACCTGACGAAGGTTGCTGTCCCGTCTTCCGCGCTCAGGCTAGGAGACGTGGCCGAGGTCGTCGAAGGCCATCCGCCGCTGATCGGCGATGCGATGATCAACGGACAGCCTGGCCTCATCCTCGTCGTCGAGAAGCTTCCCAACGTCGACACCAAAGCGGTCGTAGCGGGGGTCGAAGCTGCGCTCGCGGAGTTGAGCCAAGGCATGCCGGGCATCGACATCGACGCCTCCCTCTACCGCGCCTCCGACTATGTCGACAGCGCCTTGGCCAATCTGGTCCGGATGGTGATCGCCGCCATGGTGGTCGTGTCCGTAGCCCTCTTCCTGTCCTTGACGCCGGTCGGCACGGCGAGCGTCGCCGTCGTCGCGATCGTCCTGTCGTATGTCGCGGCACTTGTCGCTCTCTATTTCAGCAGCCCGATCTTCAACCTGATCCACCTGGCCGGCCTCGCGGCCGCGCTTTCCCTCGTGGTCGACACTGCGGTAGTGGCTGCCGAGGCCCTCGGGCGACGCCTTCGTGCCGGTGGCGGCCGTCCGCTCGCCGCGCCTCTATTCGATGCGATCGGCGAAATCGGCAAGCCAATGATCTATGCAGCGGTGATCGGTCTGCTGGCGGTCGCTCCGATACTCGGACTCGACGGCGAAACCGCGGCATTCTTCCGGCCGCTGGCTCAGGCCTATGGCGTCACGGTGGCCGCTGCCATGGTCGTCGTGCTCTTGGCGGCGCCCGCCCTCGCGATGGTTTTTTTCCGTTCGGGCAGCGCAGCAGGAAACAGGTCCGAACCTGTGGTGGCGCGGCTGTTCGGTGCGGCCTATGGGCGGCTGCTGGGGAGGTTCTCGGCGACGACCGGTCCTGCCTATGCGATCGTGGGTCTCGGAGTGTTGGCGCTACTCGCGGCGACGCCCGCCCTGAAGTGGTCGCCGTCGCCGTCCTTTGACGAAGGCACCGTCCGCGTTTCGTTCAAGGCCGCGCCGGGTGCATCCTTGCCCGCCATGATCCGCACGATGGCGCGACTGGAATCCGAAGTCCGCGCAATCGATGGAGTCAGCTCTGTCGCTGGCCATCTCGGCAGGGCCATCACGGGCGACCAGGTCACCGGCATCGAATCCGGGCAGCTCTGGATTGGGCTCGACGAGCGGGGGAACCGAGCCGCCGCACTGTCGCAAATTCGCGACACGATGGAAGGCTTCGCGGACCTCGAGGTGAAGGTTGAAGGCTATCTGGCCAGTACGGCCGGGCGGATCTTCGCCGACGCCGGCGAACCAGTGGTGGTCCGCATCGAAGGGGCCGAGACGGCCGTGCTTGAAGAGCAGGCAAAGCTCGTCGCGGCGAGAATCGCCGCCGTTGACGGCATCAACTCCGTACGCATCGACAAGAACGCTTTCTCGCCCGAAATCGAGGTCAAGGTCGACGTTGCGGAGGCTGCCGCACGTGGACTGAAACCGGGAGACATCCGGCGCGCGGCAGCGACGGTCTTCGCCGGGCTCGAGGTTGGCAATCTGTTCGAGCAGCAAAAGGTCTTCGAAGTGGTCGTTTGGGGGGCTCCCAACGCACGAAGCAGCATCGCCGACGTCGAGAATCTTCTGATCGAAACGCCTGATCGCCCGCATACACGCCTTGGCGATATCGCCGAGGTGCGGATGGTGCCGCAGTTGAGCACCATCGAGCGTGACGGCGTCACGCGCAGCATGGACGTTCACGCCAGCGTCGCAGGCCGCAGCGTCACGGCAGTGGCGGAAGACGTGGCGGCAGAGCTCAAGAAGGTGCAGCTCCCCTTCGAATACCATGCCTACGTTCGGGGCGAGTATGCCGAGAGCCGTGCAGCCATGCTGCAGGTGACGCTCTTCGCAGCGTCGGCGGCAGTGCTGATCTTCTTCCTGCTGCAGGCGGCGCTGCAAAGCTGGCGACTGGCGACCGGCATGTTCCTTTCGCTGGTGGCAGTGTCGGGTGGCGTCGCGGCGATCCTCGTGGCGGTAACGGGCACCGTTTCGGTTGGGGCGCTTGCCGGACTTCTCGCCGTCCTCGGGCTTGCACTCCGCAACGGTCTGGTTCTGGCCAGCCGCGTCGATCAGACCGGGGAGGATGACGAATCCTGGCCGGACCGTGTCGCGGCGGCCGCGCGCGAGCGCTTTGCGCCTATGCTGACGAGCACGCTGGTCACCTGCCTCGCCTTCCTTCCCGCAGTGGTCATGGGCAGCGCCGCCGGTCTGGAGATTTTGCATCCAATGGGATGGGTCGTGATCGCAGGCGCAGTCATTTCAGTCCTGATCAATCTGTTCGTCCTACCGGCCATGATGCTCCATTCCGGCCCGGTTTCACGACGCCTTGGAGGAGTTGCACATGCTTCGCAATAGGCTTTTTCTTAAGTCATCCCTCGTCGCCGGTGTGGCTTTCGTCGTGGTTGCCACGGGACCCCTCGCGGTCGCGGAGTCGCCCGCAGGCGCGCCTGCCAAGCTGGTAGAGGTCGCAGGTTCGCCATTTCCACGCGTGGTTCTGACCGAACAGGCTGCCAAACGACTGAGCATCCAGACCGAAGCGCTGCGGGAGGAGACGGCCAAGCGGTGGATGATGATGAACGCCCAGGTCGAGATTGCGAGCGGTGAACCGTCGGTGAATGCAATTACGGAGACGGCTTCCATCGCGCCGGCCGGTGAAAGCGGCCAAGCACGGCAATCCCTGATCAAGGTGCCTGTGGACGCGGCGAGCCAGATGTTGATCGCGGTTGTCGACGACGAGGATGACGAGGACGAGACCGGCGACCACGACGAGTTTGCCGAGATTTTCGGCGTCGCCAACCCGGCGGACGAGGATAAGGACGGTCTAGTGGTCGTGCTGCTGACCGGCCAAGGCCGCTCCGGTAAATATTACACGGCGCGGCCGGTGGCGGTGAAGGACCGGGACGACGGGCGGTTCTTTGAATTCCTCGAGGCAAGCAGCGGCGTCAAGCCAGGCGATCATGCGTTCGTGGCGATGAAGGCGCCGGAGAGCGGCAGCATGGCGAAGATCGTGCCCTACTCGTCGGTTGTCTATGACGAGCACGGGGACAGCTGGCTCTACTCCAATCCGGAGCCGCTCGTCTTCGTCCGCCAAAAAGTGGCTGTCGAGCGCGTCCTTGGCGACATAGCAGTGCTGTCGGACGGACCAGCGCGCGGCACGCCGGTCGTGTCGGTCGGCGCGGTCGAGCTGATGGGGGTTGAATTGAAGTTTGGCGGCCACTGAGCGGGCGTGAAAGACATTCCGTCGCTTGCGAACGCCTGAGTTAGCCGGCGTCCAATCATCCGAACAAAGGACAGGGCCATGTTCCGCTGGATCATCGGCACGAATCTGAAATACCGGTATCTGGTACTGGCCGCGGCAGCGCTGATGGTGCTGCTGGGTCTGGACGTGTTCCGCAAGATGCCCGTGGACGTCTTCCCCGAATTCTCCCCGCCGCTGGTGGAGATTCAGACCGAGGGTATCGGCATGTCGACCGCCGAGGTCGAGGAGCTGATCACCATTCCCCTCGAGGATGCACTGCGCGGCACACCGGAACTCGACGTCATCCGCTCGAAGAGCGTGATGTCGCTGTCCTCCATTGTCATGATCTTCAAGCGGGGAACCGACATCATGCACGCCCGGCAGCTCGTCCAGGAGCGAGTGCAGCTTGCGTCGGCCAGACTGCCGTTCGGCTCGAGCCCGCCCGTCATGCTGCAGCCCTTGTCGTCGACCAGCAGGACCATGAAGATCGGCCTTTCGTCGAAGGAGCTCACTCAGCTCGACCTGTCGATGACCGCCTATTGGAAGATTCGCTTCCGCCTGCTGCGCGTGCCCGGCGTCGCCAACGTGGCGATGTGGGGCGAAAAGCTCAAACAGCTGCAGATCCAGGTCGATCCCGCACGCATGCTGAAACACGGCGTGACGCTGAACGAGGTCATGGAGGCTTCGGCCGATGCGCTGGACTTCGGCCTGCTGCCGATGTCGAGCTCAGCCAAGAGCCAGACCGTAGGCTTCATCGACACCGACAACCAGCGATTGTATGTCGGCGCCGACATAGCGTCCAGCGTGAAGCTGGAGGACGTCAAGAGAATTCCGGTCGAGTCAAAAGCCGGCGAGCGACTGGTACTGGCGGACTTTGCCGACGTCACCTGGGGGGAACCGCTGCCGATCGGCGACGCTGTGATCAATGACGGTCCCGGCATGATGCTGATCGTCGAGAAGTTCCCGTGGGCGAATACGCTGGAGGTCACGCGCGGCGTCGAGGCCGCCTTCGCCGAAATGAGGGACGGCCTCAAGGGCATCGACGTCGACCTGCAGATCTTCCGCCCGGCGACGTTCATCGAGCTCTCGATCCATAATCTGACAATGGCCTTGCTGGTGGGATCGGTCCTGGTGGTCTGCGTTCTCGGCGCCTTCCTTTTCGAGTGGCGGGTGGCGCTCATCAGCCTGCTGGCGATTCCGCTCTCCCTGGTCGCGGCGGGACTTGTTCTCTACTGGCTCGGAACGACCATCAACACGATGGTGCTGGCCGGCTTCGTCGTGGCGGTGGGATCGGTGGTGGACGACGCTATCATCGACGTTGAAAACATCACGCGGCGATTGCGCGAGAATCGCCGCAGCGGCGCTGGCAAATCGGTGGCATCAGTTATCCTGGAAGCATCGCTCGAGATCCGCAGCCCGATCGTCGCCGCGACCCTCATCATCGTCATCTCGGTCGTCCCTGTGTTCTTCATGGGTGGTCTGTCGGGCACTTTCTTCGTACCGCTGGCGACGTCCTATTCCATCGCGCTCCTCGCTTCGATGGCCGTGGCGCTGACGGTGACGCCGGCACTCTGCCTTATCCTGCTTCAAGGAGCGCCGATCGAGCGCGTCTCGCCGCTTGTCGGGCGGTTGCAGCGAGGCTATGCCGCCATGCTGTCGCGGATCATCGCGGCTCCTCGCACGATCTTTGGGATCACCGCGTTCGTCGTGGTCGCGGGATTGGGCGTTTGGCCGCTGCTCGGAACCTCGCTCCTGCCCTCCTTCAAGGAACGTGACTTCCTCATGCACTGGCTGACGCCGCCCGGGACATCGCATGCAGAGATGTACCGGATGACGGTGGCTGCCAGCAAAGAACTGAGATCCATTCCCGGGGTGCGCAACTTCGGCGCTCACATCGGCCGGGCGCTGGTGGCCGACGAGGTGGTGGGCATCGACTTCACGGAGAACTGGATCAGCGTCGATCCGAAGGTCGATTATGACGAGACCCTGAAAGCGGTTCAGGACACGGTCGGCGGCTATCCCGGTATCTATCGCGACGTCCAGACCTACCTTCGCGAGCGCGTGAAGGAAGTGCTCACCGGGTCGGGCGAGTCGATAGTGGTTCGGATTTTCGGGCCTGACGCGGCGATGTTGCGCGAGCAGGCGGTGAGGGTCCGCGACGCCCTGACCGGCATCGAGGGCCTGATTGACCTACACGAGGAGCCGCAGAAGACGGTACCGCAAATTCAGGTCACCGTGGATATCGCCAAGGCGGCTTCCAGGGGTCTCAAGCCCGGCGATGTTCGTCGCGCTGCTGCCGTGATCTTCGCCGGTCACGAGGTGAGCGACGTTCATCGCATCGGCAAGGTGTATGACGTCATGGTATGGTCGACGCCCAAATCGCGGCGCGGCCTTGACGACGTACAGAACGTTCTCCTGGATACCCCCGACGGCGGTCAGGTCCGCCTCGGCGACGTTGCCGAAGTCAAGATTGCCCCGGTGGCCAGCACCATAAAACGTGAGAACGCCTCGCGCCGCCATGACGTGCATGCCAACGTGCGCGACCGCGACCTGGGCTCGGTCGTCCATGAGGTTGAGGAGCGCCTGGCCAAGTTCGAGTTTCCGCTCGGCTATCATGCCCAGCTGCTGGGCGAGGCGGCGGAACGCAGGGCTGCGCAAAGCAGGCTCGTCTATGCCTCTGTCGTCGCCGCGGTCGTAATCTTCATGCTGCTGCAGGCCTCCTTGAGAAGCTGGAGGCTCGCTGCCCTGGTTTTCCTGTCACTGCCGGCCGCTATGGTCGGCGGGGTCATCGCCGCGTATCTGGGCGACGGCATCATCTCGCTAGGCGGCCTCGTGGGGTTCCTGACGGTGTTGGGCATCGCGGCCCGCAACGGGGTGCTTCTGATCCACCATTTCCTGCATCTGGAGCGCGAGGAGGGCGAGCCCTTCGGACCGGAACTTGTCCTGCGCGGCGCGCGTGAACGCCTTTCGCCCATTCTCATGACGACGCTGGCGACCGGTCTTGCGCTCGTCCCCCTGGTTGTCACCGGCAACATTCCCGGGCAGGAAATCGAACATCCGATGGCCATCATCATTCTGGGCGGGCTGATCACGTCAACGCTTCTGAACCTCTTCGTCGTGCCTGCCATCTATCTCAGACTCGGTTCGCTGCAGGCGCGATCGCCGGCGCGGACCACAGGTCTCGGCCTGGAACCATCTCCCCTTTGATACAAGGCCCGAGACCTAGAGCAGAACGTTCGTGACTCTACCGCATCCAATCCACCGGCTATACCGTTGGCGATCTCGATCGCGCAGCGAAACAGCATGACAACTTACAAAACTCGGAGGACTTGAAGCAGCAAGGAACGCGTCCGTGATTTCGTCTTCACAAAGCGGGCAGGCCAACAGGGCTGGGCCTAGCCGGCGGGCCTAGGAAACGAAATACGGCACCGGCTATACGCTCCTGCCGCTATGATGGGGCACGCATCCATAAGTGAAGCAACGTCGCTAATTCCCGCGCGGTCTGGGTTTTGGTCCTGGAAGGCTTTCGCACGGATTTGCGGCCAATCTGGCCATTCGCGGATCTCTTAGCCAGAGAGTCTTCTTTCTTCTTTCTAGAATCTCGTTGCGGCCCACATCGACGGCCGATTGGCCTTTCGCGGCAAAGGCATAGTCGGCTCGGTTCGTGCGATAGTCTTCCTTTTGGATGGACATCTTTTTCCTCCCGGTCCGCGGCTCCCTCCACTAGCCTGGACGGAGAACACTAGCTGCCGATGCATGGCAGGAGTCTACAAATTGAGGATTGTATTAAAATGATACACTCCACCCGCTCGTCTCACGGGCGCCGCTCAGCATTACCCTGAACCGGCCCGTATGCCGCGCCTATTCGTCGCTATCCTCTCGTCGCTTTCGGAATGCTGTTCCGGACCGCATCGTCCGCTTGCGCTTCAACGTGCGCTTGGCAGCCTTGGTCATAGCCGTGGAAAGTCTTGTGCAGTTGCCAGGGCGGCAACAAGGCCGGGTTGTCCGTGCAAGGTGGTCTCGCCACAGCACCCGGCTCCCAGGCGGGCAAGGAGGGCGACTTATGCTATACGTTGCGTTCTTGGTCGGATACGAGCCGATGGATCAGGAAAGACTTCTGGCCGCAGTCCTCCTAGCTGATGTCGTGGGCAGCACGCCGCTCTATGAGCGCATCGGCGATGATGCAGCTCTGCAGCAGATCTCGGATTGCCTCGACGCGATACGCGAGATCGTCGCCCGGCACGGCGGTGACTTCATTTACTCGAAGGGCGATGACGTGCTCAGCCTGTTCGACAGTTCGGAGGCGGCGCTGAGGGCCGTCTTCCAAATCAGCAGCGAACTGACGAAAGGGCCGTTGCACGCCCGGATCGGATTGCATTTCGGGGCGGTCATTCGCGCGCGGGGCGCGGTATTCGGAGACGTTATCAATGTCACCGCAAGGTTGTCCACCACGGCCAACCCCGGGGAGGTGCTGATCAGCCAGAGCTTCTTCGAAGCCCTTTGCGCGGATAGCCGCAGTGCCCTGCGGCTCCTCGACAAAATGGCTTTCAAGGGAAAGCAAGAACTCTTCGATGTCTATACCCTGGGGAGCGAGGATCGGGCCCTCAGTACGCAAATCGTCAGCCGGGGCACGGTTATCGAGAGACGCTCCGCCCCGCCGCGGCAGATCAATCTGGTCATCCGCTATGGAGATCAGTTGCGATCCTGCCGAAACAACGAGTTGGTGACGATCGGCCGATCCCCGGAATGCAACATCGTCATCCAGCGGCCCTGGGTCTCAAGGCACCACGCGACCTTCACCATTTCGAATGGCAAGGCCGTGCTTATCGAGCGAAGCTCGTCGGGCACCTTTGTGTCGATGGGACCCGACCATGAGGTATTCGTGCGCCGCGAAGATATTCTTCTCTTCGGCTCCGGCGTCATCTCGCCTGGACGGAGATCGTCCCTCGGCGACGCCGAAATCCTTCACTACGAAATTATCTCAGACTGACCCGGCCGGGCTTGACCGTTGCCGCATGCTGCCGGATCCAGCGCCGCGCGCTTGTAGAATCGGAAGTTTATTCAGTGAAATTCAATGGCGATTGGCTCCCCGGGCCGGATTCGAACCAGCGACCAACCGGTTAACAGCCGGTTGCTCTACCACTGAGCTACCGGGGAACGGAGGCTCTGACGTGAGTGGCGCAGCCTATAGCAAACACCTTTCGGCTTTGCAAAGCAGCAATTCGCAATTTTTCTGCAGTTTTTCGTGCGGCGATTTGTGGCATCGTCTCGGCGTGCCCACATATGAGCGGCTTGACACCGGCATGGAACAATGCGGCTGGTCGTCCTTTGGTATTTATGACATCGGCCGCGCAGATGGGATCTGGCTTTGAATGACGGCAACTGACGACGATAACCCACCGGCGCGCAAGATCACGGTCTTCGGCCGCGACTTCTCCATGCCGCGCTCGCGGGGATTGCGGATCGCGATCGGCGTGCTGCTCACAATCGGCGGGATTCTGGGCTTTCTGCCGATTCTCGGTTTCTGGATGGTTCCGATCGGCCTGCTGGTCCTGTCCTACGAATTCGCATTGGTGCGTCGTCACAGGCGCCGCTTCGTCGTCTGGTGGGAACGCCGCCGCCGGCCGGATTGAGCGCTTTGCAGGTAGAAGGTCCGGCAGGTGCCGGCGACGCCATCGGGATCGGCCGCAAGCAATCGGCAACCACTGCCTTCGATGACGGATGGGAAAGCATCGGGAATGACTTGCCGGTGCTTGACGACCTTTCACCGCCAACATATTGAGTTGCCCCGGAACGCCGGGAGCATGGAAGGCCTCGTGGCGGAGTGGTTACGCAGAGGACTGCAAATCCTTGCACCCCGGTTCGATTCCGGGCGAGGCCTCCAATGCCCGGGCTCCGGCGCTGTCGCGCCGGGGCGCTAGGTTCCGGTCGAATTGGCCCGCGTCATTTGCCTGGAAATCGGATCGGGCGCGGGCAGCGAATTGGGCGCGGGAAGCGGGTTGGTTGGGACATGAACGCTGATTTCTCCGAACGCCGCGTGAAGATGGTCGATGGCCAGATCCGCACCACCGATGTGACCAGCGCGCCGCTGATCGAAGCGATGCTTTCCGTGCCGCGCGAGGCTTTTGTCGGCGCCGGGCAGCGGGACCTAGCCTATATCGACGAGGACATCCGCATCACCGATGGCGTCAGTGGCGGCGGTGCCCGCTATCTGATGGAACCGTCACCGCTCGCCAAGCTTTTGCAACTGGCCGAAATCAGCGACACCGATTCGGTGCTCGATGTCGGCTGCGGCACCGGCTATTCGGCCGCGCTGCTTTCCCGAATCGCAAAATCGGTGGTTGCGCTCGAAAGCGACCCGGCGCTTGCCGAAGCCGCGAAGTCGACCCTTTCGGCACTGAATTGCCAGAACACCACAGTAGTGACCGGGCCGTTACCGGAGGGTCATGCCGCCGCGGCGCCCTATGACGTAATCTTCATCGGCGGCAGCGTCGAGGAGGTGCCCGCGGCATTGCTCGGCCAACTCGCCGAGGACGGCCGGCTGGTTGTGGTCGAGGGGCAGGGCAACTCCGGCGTTGCGCGTCTTTTTGTCAAGGCCGGGGGGGTTGTAACCGGCAGACGCGCATTTAATGCGGCAATTAAGCCACTACCGGGGTTCGAACGTGCTCATGCGTTCGAATTTTGAGCGGTTTTGCCTTGCAGCGAAGGCGCTGTCATGATCGCTTGCGCTTGAACAATCGTTGCTGATTTGCTTCACGTGCATTTTCGGGGGCTGTCAGCGGGGGACGATAAACACGCGGCGCTAGCTGATCCGGAAGGAAAAGGTGCGCGGCGTGGTTCCCATGCAAACGAATGAGGGATAATACGTGCCGCCCCTACACAAGACTTTTCTATCAGCCATACTTGTTTCGGCGACCGCGCTTTCGCCGCTGGCAGCATCCGCCGAAACCATCACCGGCGCGCTCGCCAAAGCCTATCAATACAATTCCCAGCTGAATTCCGCCCGCGCGGGCACCCGTGTCACCGACGAGGGCGTGGCCATCGCCAAGTCCGGCTACCGCCCGACGATCAGGGGATCGGCTAGCATCGACTACACGAGCAGCCGCAACAACAACCTTGGTCAAACCTTAAATATCACTACGGGCAATTTCGGGGTTGAGATCGACCAGACGCTGTTCGACGGCTTTCAAACCAAGAACAATGTCGCCGCCGCCGAAGCGCAGGTCAGGGCCTCGCAAGAAAGTCTCCGCAACACCGAAGAGAACATCCTGTTCAACGCGGCAAGCGCCTACATGGATGTGATCCGCGATCGCCAGATCGCGGTCCTGACCGCACAGAACCTGCAATTCCTGACCGAGCAGGCGCGCGCCGCGCGGTCGCGCTTCGAGGTCGGAGAGGGCACCCGCACCGACGTCGCACAGGCCGATGCCTCGCGGGCGACCGCGGTGGCGCAACTCGCCAGCGCTCGCGCGACGGCGCTGGCAAGCGCTGCGACCTACCACCAGATCATCGGCGACGAGCCGGGCAAGCTCAGGGCTGCCGCGCCGGTTGGAAAGCTGCTGCCGGGAAGCCTCGATTCGGCCTTCGCCATCGCCGCCGCGGAGCATCCGGCCATCCTTGCCACCGAGCATCTCGTCGACGCCGCGGCCTTTTCGGTTAAGTCGGCCGAAGGGGCGCTATTGCCGCAACTTTCCGCCAGTGCCGGGATTTCGAGCCAGTATCGCAACACCTCGCCCGGCGTTTTTGCATCGGCGGGTTCCGAAGGAACGACCAATTCGGCCAATATCGGTGCAACGCTTACCGTGCCGATCTATTCGGGCGGGCGCACCTCTGCGCTGGTCCGCCAATCGAAGGAATCGCTCAGCCAGGCCCGCATCGAGGTCGACGTCAGTCGCGACCAGGTGCGCCAGGCCGTGGCTTCGGCGTGGACGCAATACACCGCCGCGCGCGAAAGCGTGGATGCCAACAGGCAGGTGATCGCCGCCGCGCAACTGGCGCTCAACGGCGTCATCGAGGAACGCAATGTCGGCCAGCGCACCACGCTCGACGTGCTCAACGCGCAGAACGCCGTCATCACCGCCAAGATCAACCAGGCGAGCTCCGAGCGCGATGTCGTCGTGGCGAGCTACGCCATCCTGTCGGCGATCGGCCGCCTGTCCGCCGGCCAACTCGGCCTGGCGGTCACGAAATACAACCCGGAAGAGCACTACAACGCCGTCAAGGACAAGTGGATCGGGCTGCGCACGCCGGACGGCCGCTGAACCTTTGGCATTTCCAGAAGCGCCGCGTGTCCAATGGATGCGCGGCGCTTTTGCATTGGAACCAGACGGTCGGCTGCCGGCGGCGTAGCGAGCTAATCTGTTGAAATCCAACGTCTCCTCAGATTGGGGATTCTCGGATGACGATCGGTCGGTTACGCTGTTCGCATTGATTCGAATTCCGGTCTTGCCGGAATGGAAATCTTGAACAAGTCACAAAGGCGGCGGATGTGACGATGGCGACAGCGAGCAGCGCGCAGCGAGAACCTTCCATGGAAGAGATACTTGCTTCCATCCGAAGGATCATCGAGGACAGCGATACCGGCCGCAAGCAACCGGCGGCGGACAACGGTGACGTTCGCCAGGACCTCCGGCCGACGCCGGCGGCGCAGACGGCCGACCTTGATGCCTTCCGTTCCGAGCTCAACGTCGGATCCGCTCCCAGCAAGCCGGTGAGTCTGGCGGAAATACAGGCCCAGCTTGCGGCGTCCGATCCGACGATCGCCGAGACGAGCCCTGAACCGGTGAAGACCGCGCCTGCTCCCTCCACCCTGGCGGAAGTCGGGGCCAGGGTAGCCGCGGAGCCGGACACCCCGGCGGTTGCGGGGAGCGCGGCGAGCGTGCCGCAAAGTGCCGATACCATCGTCGCCGATTGGCGGCGCGAGATCGCCGCCGTTGGCGGAAGTTCCGTCAAGGCGAAGGTAGCAACTCCGGAAGTGGCGCCCGAAGTCGAGATCGACGAGGAGGATCTTGCGGCGCCAACGGCCGAAACCGCGGCGCCTGGCAACGTTCCGGCGCCATCCTCGTCCGACCTGCCGCCAGCCCGGCCGGCAATCCTGTCCGAGCATGCGGGCCGTCAGGTCGCGGCGGCCTTCGGCGAGCTTTCCGATGCCTTCGCCAGCCGCAGCAAGAAGAGCTTCGACGAGATGGCCGAGGAGATGCTGCGACCGATGCTGCAGGACTGGCTCGACAACAACCTGCCGACACTGGTCGAACGGCTGGTGCGCGAGGAAATCGAGCGCGTGGCGCGCGGCGCGCAGTGATTTCGTCTGAGCTTTCAGTGTAAAAGGGGCCGCCGTCGGGCGGTGCTTTTTATTTCCGCGAAAATGCGGCCGCGCGATTTGTCTTGCGATGAGTAATGGGCTTGCCGCTGATCGCCGCAAGCCTATCTGGGCAAGGCGGGCTCATCCTTCTCGCGGTTGACTCGGCCAAGAGCTTCCGATTTACACCGGACGCTTGTTCCCGACAGTTCGGACTTCCTCCATGCTTGATAAAACCTACGACGCCAAGACCGTCGAGCCGAAGATCGCCAAAATCTGGGAAGAGGCCGATGCGTTCCGCGCCGGCGCCGGCGCGGAGGAAGGGGCGGAAGCCTTCACCATCGTCATCCCGCCGCCGAACGTTACGGGCTCGCTGCATATGGGGCACGCGCTCAACAACACGCTGCAGGATATCCTGGTGCGGTTCGAGCGCATGCGTGGCAAGAATGTGCTGTGGCAGCCGGGCATGGATCATGCCGGCATCGCCACGCAGATGGTGGTCGAGCGGCAGCTGATGGAGAGGCAGATCCATCGCCGCGACCTGTCGCGCGAGGAGTTCATCGAAAAGGTCTGGGAGTGGAAAGCCGAATCCGGCGGCGCCATCTTCAATCAACTGAGGCGGCTCGGTGCCTCGGCCGACTGGAGCCGAGAGCGCTTCACTATGGACGAGGGTCTGTCCAAGGCGGTGCTGGAGGTGTTCGTCACCCTCTACAAACAGGGGCTGATCTACAAGGACAAGCGCCTTGTGAACTGGGATCCGAAGCTGTTGACGGCTATTTCCGACCTCGAGGTCGAACAGCATGAGGTCAACGGCAATCTCTGGCATTTCCGCTACCCGGTCGAAGGCCTCGCGTTCGATCCCGAGAATCCGAAGACGTTCATCACCGTCGCCACGACACGCCCGGAAACCATGCTGGGCGACACGGCGGTGGCGGTTCACCCCGACGACGAGCGGTTTCGCGACCTGGTCGGCGGGAACGTCATCCTGCCGATCGTCGGCCGCAGGATACCGGTTGTTGCGGATGAGTATTCGGATCCGGAAAAGGGTTCCGGCGCGGTCAAGATCACCCCGGCGCATGACTTCAACGACTTTGAGGTCGGCAAGCGCCACAAGCTGCCGGCGATCAACATCCTGACCGTCGAAGCCTACATCAAGCTCAAGGATAACGAGGAGTTCCTTGCAGGTCTTGAAGTGACGCCGCAGCGCCAGGCCGTCTGGGATGAGCTCGACGGGCTGGATCGCTTCGTGGCGCGCAAGAAGATCGTCGAGCTGATGGAAGCGGGCGGCTTCCTGGAAAAGGTCGAGCCGCATCGCCACACCGTGCCGCATGGCGATCGCGGCGGCGTGCCGATCGAGCCGTTCCTCACCGACCAGTGGTACGTCAACGCGGCGGAGCTCGCCAAGCCGGCCATTGCCTCTGTGCGCGAGGGCCGCACGAACTTCGTGCCGAAGAACTGGGAGAAGACCTATTACGACTGGATGGAGAACATCCAGCCCTGGTGCATCTCGCGGCAGCTGTGGTGGGGGCACCAGATTCCGGCCTGGTACGGACCGGACGGACGCGTCTTCGTCGAGAAGACCGAAGAGGAGGCGCTGGCTGCGGCGGTCGAATATTATTTGGCGCTGGAAGGCCCGTGGAAGGCCTGGGTCGAGGACAAGCTTGAAAATTTCAAGCCGGGCGAGATCCTGACGCGCGACGAGGACGTTCTCGACACCTGGTTCTCCTCGGCGCTGTGGCCGTTCTCGACGCTCGGGTGGCCTGACCAGACGCCGGAGCTGAAGACCTACTACCAGACCGACGTGCTGGTGACCGGCTTCGACATCATCTTCTTCTGGGTGGCCCGGATGATGATGATGGGCCTGCATTTCATGAACGAGGAGCCGTTTCACACGGTCTATGTTCATGCGCTGGTGCGCGACAAGAACGGGCAGAAGATGTCGAAGTCGAAAGGCAACGTCATCGACCCGCTCGACCTGATCGACGAGTATGGCGCCGACGCGCTGCGCTTCACCTTGACGGTGATGGCGGCGCAGGGGCGCGACGTGAAGCTCGACCCGGCGCGTATCGCCGGATACCGCAATTTCGGGACCAAGCTCTGGAACGCCACGCGCTTCGCCGAAATGAACGAGGTCGCCAGGAACGACGATTTCTGGCTGCACGACGCCAAGCTCGCGGTCAACCGCTGGATCCTGACCGAGCTGACGCGGGCGGCGCGGGCGATCACGGAGGGCATCACCATCTACCGCTTCAACGAGGCGGCCGGCGCCGCCTATCGCTTCGTCTGGAACTTGTTCTGCGACTGGTATCTCGAACTGCTCAAGCCGGTGTTCATGGGCACGGACGAGGCGGCCAAGGCGGAGAGCCGGGCCTGTGTCGCCTTCGTGCTGGACGAGATCTACAAGCTGCTGCACCCGATGATGCCGTTCATGACCGAGGAGCTGTGGGCGCAGACCGCGGGCGAGGGGAAGGTACGCACCTCCCTGCTTTGCCACGCCGCCTGGCCCGCGCCCGATTTCGAGGATGACGAGGCTGCCGCCGACATCAACTGGCTGGTCGAGCTCGTCTCCGGTATTCGCTCGGTGCGCTCGGAAATGAACGTCCCGCCGGCGGCGATCGCGCCGCTGACGGTGATCGGCGCCAATGCCCTTACGCAGGAAAGGCTGGAGCGCCACGCCCAGGCCATTAAGCGGCTGGCGCGCGTCGGCGACATCGCGCTGGTCGATGCGCCGCCGAAAGGCTCGGCCCAGATTGTTCTCGACGAAGCGACCGTGTGTTTGCCGCTCGGCAGCCTGATCGACCTTCAGGCCGAAGCAACGCGGCTGCAGAAGGAACTGGCCAAGGTGACCGAGGAGATCGCGCGCCTGCACAAGAAGCTTTCCAACGAGAAGTTCGTCGCCAACGCGCCGCAGGAGGTGGTCGAGGCAGAGCGCGAAAAGCTCGCCGAATATCGCGAGGCGCAGGAGAAGCTTTCAGTCGCCTTGACCAGGGTCCGAGACGCCGGGTGAACGGCAAGATTCGGCTCCGCTGGAGGGCGCTTTACGAAGCGTCACTACACTCGGATACGGGCCTGCCGTTGGGTTAATTTTGACGTAAACGGAAAGTTTTGGCCTCATTGTTGCCGTAATGTAACAATGGGGGCCCAGTCCGATCAAAATGGCCCGTTTTTGAGCTGTTTCGGACCGTTTTTGCAATTTTTGCTCTCAGTCCGATGCCGAGTGGGCCGCTTTTAAGGCTCAATGGGCGGTCGATGACCATGGCGAAAATACGAGCTGTCAAGGTGTACATGTACAGCTCACGAATTCGTTGTTGCGCCGTTAACCTGAATTGGTTCTAGCTTGCCCCACTTCGTGTTTCGGGAGAGATTTCCATGAACGTTTTGCGGCTCAAAGCACTGCTGGGGGCAGGGTGCTTTTCGCTGGCTTTGATCGGATCGGCGATGCACCCGGCGCATGCCGGCGGCATCGAGCGCGGCGGCTATGACATCGACCTGCTGTTCGATCCGGCGCCGTTCGCGACGGAAGCGGAAGCAACTTATGTAATGCCCAACCGCAAGCTCAAGAACGCGGTGGATACCGACCCGAGCGACGGCAATGTGACCGCGCTTGGCAGTACTGCGAAGGACAGCGAGGACTATTGGGTGCCGCGCATCGGCGTCAAGGCACAGCTTGTCCCTGGCGTCGACTGCATGGTCGACTATTCGCAGCCGTGGGGAGCGCATACCGCTCCGGGCCTCTGGGCTGGTGCCCAATCCAACATGGAAACCGACATCAAGAGCAACAACTACGCGGGTACGTGCTCTTACAAGATGGACGTCGGTAAGGGCCAGCTTCGCTTCATTGGCGGCGTCTTTTACCAGGAAGTCTATGGCTTCAAAGAGAGCTTGGTGTCGCCACTGGTTCCCGATTTCCAGGGCACCGGCCGTGTTGATCTGGATAGCAGCGGCTGGGGTTGGCGCGCCGGTATCGCTTACGAAATTCCGGAAATCGCCCTACGCGCCAGCCTCGTCTACAATTCCAAGGTCAAGCTCGACAATATCTCGGGTACGCTTGACCTGACCAATCTCGGGCAGGGCACCACAGCAATCTATGCCCCCACGCAATACATGCCGGATACGGTGGAATTGAAGTTGCAATCGGGCATTGCACCCGGTTGGCTGGCCTTCGGCTCGATCAAGTGGGTCAACTGGAGCCTACTGCAGAGCATTCCGATCTGTTCGCAAGCCTCGCAGGGACTTGCCGCCTGCACCACTGTTTCGCCGTTTCCGATCCGGCTGACGTCTCTTGACCTTATGTATCGCGACGGCTGGACAATTTCTGGGGGTATCGGTCACAAGTTCAACGATCAGTGGGCCGCGGCCGGCCAACTGACCTGGGACCGTGGCACCTCCCACGGCTACGGCTCGCAGACCGACACCTGGACCCTTGGCGGCGGCGTTGCCTATACCCCGAAGCCGAACATCGAGATTCGCCTGGCAGGTGCTATCGGCGTCATGACGAGCGGTCACTCCGGTACGTTGACCGATGAGAATGGCTATGTGGCCGGTACGGACGTCAGCTACGACTTCGGCAACGATCTGGTCACAGCGATCTCGGGTGGCATAAAGATCAAGTTCTAAGTCGCTCCCGCAATTCCGCGAAGAAGGCCGGGCACCGCCGGGTCAGACTGCTGACAAACCCCTGGCGTTTGCCGGGGGTTTTTGATTCACTGGGTCATGTTGAAGCGACCCGCCCCTGAACAGACCGCGCTTGAGATGGTGACGTTGGATCAGCTGGTTCCGGCCGATCATCTGTTGCGCGGTCAGAAGCCGCTGAAGCAGAAAGAGCGCAAGCCGCCGGTCAAGCAGACCAAGGTCTCGCGCGCCGATCCGGAGGCCGGCTACATGGTGCGCGAGGGCAAGCCCAAGGGCTTCTTCTATCTCGATCACCGCACGGTGGACGGTCGTTGCGGCATTGACATCCGCTCCCGCCACCAATTTCCCAAGCGCAATCAATCTGCAAAACAAAACCCCGCCGAAAATCGACGGGGTTCGTCAGCAGTCTGAGGCCGGGCACCGCCCGGCCTTTCTCTATCGGGCAATCAACGGCCTGGGCTGGTTGGCCGATCCTGTGTTGCAAATTAGCTGCACAGCCGGCGCTTCAGACGATTGTGACGTTTCAGCAACAGTTTATGAACAACCCCGAAGCTAAAAGGCTAGCCGAGGGAACTGCCCATTTCCCGCCATAAACCCGGAGCAACTCGAATAGATCTCGGGATGCGTGCCAGGTTGGCTCGGCGATGGGACCGGCCGCGGGGTGTGCGGCAAGGACGACGATGGACGCCAAGGCAATCTCCAAGGCCAAGCTGCCCAGCCGCTACGTGACCGAAGGTCCGGCGCGCGCACCACATCGTTCATACCTTTACGCCATGGGACTGTCGGCGGCCGAGATCGCGCAGCCGCTGGTCGGCGTCGCCAGCTGCTGGAACGAGGCCGCTCCCTGCAACATCTCCCTGATGCGCCAGGCGCAGGTGGTGAAGAAGGGCGTCGCGGCCGCCAATGGCACGCCGCGCGAATTCTGCACCATCACCGTCACGGACGGTATCGCCATGGGCCACCAGGGCATGAAGTCGTCCCTGGTGTCGCGCGAGGTGATCGCCGATTCAGTCGAGCTCACCATGCGCGGCCATTGCTATGACGCGCTGGTCGGGCTTGCCGGCTGCGACAAATCGCTGCCCGGCATGATGATGGCGATGGTGCGGCTCAACGTGCCGTCGATCTTCATTTATGGCGGTTCGATTCTGCCCGGCAGCTACCGCGGAAGGCAGATCACCGTGCAGGATGTGTTCGAGGCGGTCGGGCAGCATTCGGTCGGCACGATCTCCGATGCCGAGCTGCTCGAGATCGAGCAGGCAGCCTGTCCGTCGGCAGGGTCGTGCGGCGCCCAGTTCACCGCCAACACCATGGCGACGGTCGCCGAGGCGATCGGGCTGGCCTTGCCCTATTCCTGCGGCGCGCCTGCGCCCTACGAAATGCGCGACCGGTTCAATTTCGCCTCCGGCGAAAAGGTCATGGAGCTGATCGCGAAAAACATCCGGCCGCGCGACATCGTTACCCGCAAGGCGTTGGAGAATGCTGCGACGGTCGTGTCGGCCACCGGCGGCTCGACCAATGCGGCGCTGCATCTGCCGGCGATCGCGCATGAGGCGGGTCTCAAGTTCGACCTCTTCGACGTGGCGGCGATCTTCGAAAAGACGCCCTATATCGCCGACCTCAAGCCCGGCGGCAAATATGTCGCCAAGGACATGTTCGAGGCCGGCGGCATTCCGCTCTTGATGAAGACGCTGCTCGACCACGGCTATCTGCATGGCGACTGCATGACGGTCACTGGCCGCACTTTGGCCGAAAACATGGAGCACGTTGCCTGGAATGAGAGCCAGGAAGTTGTGCGTCCCGCCAATCGGCCAATCACCAAGACAGGCGGCGTTGTGGGCTTGAAGGGCAACCTCGCCCCCGAAGGCGCGATCGTGAAGATCGCCGGCATGTCGGAGCTGAAATTCTCAGGCCCGGCGCGCTGCTTCGATTCGGAAGAGGAGTGCTTCGAAGCGGTCACGCAGCGCAATTACCGGGAGGGCGAGGTCCTCGTCATCCGCTACGAGGGGCCGCGCGGCGGTCCGGGCATGCGCGAGATGCTGTCGACGACGGCAGCGCTCTACGGCCAGGGCATGGGCGGCAAAGTGGCGCTGATCACCGACGGGCGTTTTTCCGGTGCTACACGTGGTTTCTGCATCGGCCATGTCGGGCCGGAGGCGGCGGTCGGCGGGCCGATCGGGCTCATCAAGAATGGCGACGTGATCTCTATCGACGCCGTGAGTGGCACGATCGAGGTGGCGCTGTCGGATGCCGAGCTGGCGGCCCGGGCAAAGAAATGGAAGGCGCGCAAGACCGACTATCAGTCCGGCGCGATCTGGAAATATGCGCAGACCGTAGGGTCGGCCCGCGACGGCGCGGTCACCCATCCGGGCGGTGCAAAAGAAACACACTGCTATGCGGACATTTGAGGTGTTGAGGTCATTTGTCTTGCCGGCACTGGTCGCGGTGGCGACCTTGGGCGCCGTCGGGCAGGTCATGGCCTTCGACGACAAGGTGTTCGACGACAAGACCGGGGTCAAGCCGCAGTCGAGCCCGTGGGCGGTGTTCCAGTTCGGCTTCTCCGCCTACAAGAACGGCCACAAGGATCAAGCGGTCGAGGCCTATAAATATGCCGCCGAGAACGGCCAGATCGGGGCCACCTGGAAACTTGCGCGCATGTATGCCCAGGGCGACGGCGTGGCCCGCGACGACTATGCGGCCTTCAAGTTCTTCTCGGAGATCGTCGACCAGGATGTCGAGCCCGGCTCGCCCGAGGAAAGCTATGTCTCCGACGCGCTTGTCGCGCTCGGCGACTATCTGCGCAAAGGTATCCCCGGCAGCCCGGTCGAGGAGAACGAGGTTGCGGCGCAGGAATACTACATGCGCGCCGCCGCCAACTACCGCAACCCGAACGCCCAGTTCGAGATCGGTCAGATGTTCCTCAAAGGCGAGGGCGGCGTGAAGGCCAGCGTCAAACAGGCTGGGCGCTGGCTGCAACTCGCGGCCGAAAAAGGCCATGCCGGTGCGCAGGCGACGCTCGGCAACCTGTTGTTCCAGAGCGGCAAGATCGTGCGCGGCCTGGCGATGATGACGGCTGCCTTGGAGCGTGCCCCGCCGGCGGATCAGCCCTGGATCCGCAGCATGCAGGAAGAGGCCTTCGCCGCGGCGGGCGAAGCCGACCGTCGCACGGCGATTTCGCTCGCCGACGACATCCTGACCAAGGGCAACAACGGCGACCAGTAGGCCGCAGCTTCGGCTTCAATTTTCGGTAGGTTCCGTCGGCGCCGTGATCGAGGTCGGGTGCAGTTTCGGCGCCTGATTCTCGCCGGGGCAGTCGTCCTGGACGAAGTCCAGGACGTGTTGTTGAGAACCATGTCGCAGCGGGCGAGGTGACTTTCGCCGGCAATGGTCAGGCAGGCCGTCTCACCGAGCTTGAACGATTTGCCGTTGGCAAGACACTCCGGGGCCGCGAGCGCCGGCGCGGCAAATGCCAGCGCAAGGCCGACCGGGCAAAGAACAAATCGGATCGCCATCGAACCCCGCAACAATCCCGCATCAGACACACGATTTGTGGCGACATCAGGGTTCGGCAAGAGTCCGCAAGCAGCGCCTTCAGGCCGGCTGCAAGCGCAGATCGATGGCCACCGGCACGTGGTCGGAAGGTTTTTCCCAGGCGCGGACGTGCTTTTCCACCGAGGCCGACGAGAAGCGGTTGGCGGCTTCGGGAGACAGCAATAGATGGTCGATGCGGATGCCGTTGTTCTTCTGCCAGGCCCCGGCCTGATAGTCCCAGAAAGTATAGACATCGGGCGAATCGGTCACGGCGCGCACGGCTTCCGTGAACCCGAGATTCTTCAGGCGCCGGAAGGCCTGCCGCGTCTGAGGCTGGAATAGCGCGTCACTACGCCAGTTTTCGGGGAACCTGGCGTCGGCGGGCTCGGGGATGACGTTGTAGTCCCCGGCCAGCACCAGCGCTTCCTCGAGCCTCAGCCGCTCTTCCGCCCAGCGCTCTAGCCTCGCCATCCATGACAGCTTGTAGGAAAACTTCCGCTCGTCCTCGACTGGGTTGCCGTTTGGCAGATAGAGGGAGGCGACCCGCAGCGCGCCCTTATCGGTCGAGAAGACGCCTTCGATGAAGCGCGCGTGGTCGTCGGCATCGTCGCCAGGCAAACCGCGATTGACCTCGTCGAAGGGCAGCTTCGACAGGAGAGCGACGCCGTTGAAGCTCTTCTGCCCGTTGGTCTCGACATTATAGCCCAGCGCCTCGATCTCGGCGCGCGGGAACTGGTCGTCGACCGTCTTGATCTCCTGCAGGCACACGATGTCCGGCGCGCTCTCGGTCAGCCAGTGGGTGAGGTTGCCGATGCGGGCGCGAACGCCGTTGATGTTCCAGGTGACGATCTTCATGCGGACCTCAATGTTCTTCCGGCGCAAGGCGCTCGACGAGGCCGATCGTATTGCCTGCCGGATCCTTTAGAAAGGCCATCCATTCGCTTTCCCCCGCCGGACCGAACCGGCCCTCGGTGTCGCGATGGACCAGCGCCGGCGACGCGGTGAAAGGAACACCGGCGGCTTTCGCCTCAGCATGGAAGGCCTCGAGGCCGGCAATATCGAGATAGACGGTGCCGGGGGGCACGCCGTCGCCAAAAAACAGCCGCACGCCGCCCGCGATGATGAAGGCGATGCCCGGCGGATCGTAGCGCGCATGCACGCTCATGCCGAGCACATCGTGCCAGAAAGCCAGCGTTCTATCGAGATCGCGCCCGGCCGACAGCGCGACCTGACGGACCGCGCCGACCGTGGGCATGGCGGCCCGCTAGACGGAGAAGCTGGTGCCGCAGCCGCAGGAGGCGACGGCGTTCGGGTTTCGGATCTGGAAAGACTGACCCATAAGGTCATCGACGAAATCGATCACCGAGCCGCCCATATAGACCAGCGAGAGGTCGTCGATAAGGATCGTGGCGCCATCCTTCTCGATGGCTACGTCGTCGTCGTTGCGACTATCGACGAGATCGAACTTGTAGGAGAAGCCGGAGCAGCCGCCGCCTTCGACGGAAACGCGCAAGGCATTCTTGCCCGGCTCGCCGGCCAGAATCCTGGCGATCCGCTTCGCGGCCGCTTCGGTCATTTCGACCTTCATGGCAGTCTTGGCATCCGCGCCCATCGGCGTCACCTTGCTTTCGGTTTCCCATGATAGGTATGAAGCGGACGGGGGCAAGTCAACTGGTGGGCGAATGGGCAAGGATGCTCTCGGTGAGATCGGTTTCGGCTACCGGCCGCGCGCCGTTTACGCGAGCGATCCGGCGCGCTCGCGCGGCCGCCTGTTCGATGAGCCGGAAAGTCCGACCCGGACGCCATTCCAGCGTGACCGCGACCGCATCATCCATTCCACCGCCTTCCGCCGGCTGAAGCACAAGACGCAGGTGTTCATTGCGCATGAGGGCGATCACTACCGCACCCGGCTGACGCATTCGATCGAGGTGGCGCAGATTGCCCGCGCCCTGGCACGCGCGCTGCGCGGCGACGAGGATCTGGCGGAGGCAGTGGCCTTGGTGCACGATTTCGGTCACACGCCTTTCGGCCATACCGGCGAGGAGGCGCTGAACGAAAAGATGGCCGGCTGGGGCGGCTTCGACCATAACGCGCAGTCGTTGCGCGTCGTCACCCGGCTCGAGCGGCGCTACGCCGAGTTCGACGGGTTGAACCTCAGCTGGGAGACGCTGGAAGGGCTGGTCAAGCATAACGGGCCGCTTACCGATGCAAGCGGGAAGGGGCTCAAGGGCCCCGTGCCGCAGGCGATCCGCGACTATTCCGCACTGCACGACCTCGAGCTCGACCGCTTCGCCGGCATCGAGGCGCAGTGCGCCGCGATCGCCGACGATATCGCCTACAACACGCATGACATCGACGACGGCCTGCGTGCCGGCCTGCTGACGCTGGACATGCTGGAAGACATCGGCCTGCCGGGCTCGATCCTGAGTGGCGTGCGCGCCCGCTACCCACAACTCGACGACGTTCGCACCGGCCACGAGCTGATGCGGCGGCAGATCACGCTGATGGTGGAGGATGTTATTGCTGCCGCTACCGACAATATCGAGCGCCTCAAGCCGGACAGCGCCGATGCGGTGAGGGCCGCGGGTGAGACGATGGTCACCTTCTCGGCCGAAATGGCGGCAGCCGAAAAGGAGCTGAAGGCCTTTCTTTACAAGCATCTCTACCGGCATGCCGAAGTGATGCGCGTGCGGGCCGACGCCGAGCAGATCGTCCGCGACCTGTTCGATGTCTATTTCGCCGACCCGCGCGCCATGCCGGACGGCTGGCGCGAAGGGCTCGACAGGGCGCAGGATCGCATCAAGGCGCGCAGCGTCGCCGATTTCCTGGCCGGAATGACCGATACCTATGCGCTCAAGGAGCACAGGCGATTGTTTGACCATACGCCGGATTTGGGCTAGGGCGAGCCACGATTTTGTCGGCCAAGCAGCCGGTCCCTCTTAAAGCCCAGAGCATACCCGATGAATATCTTCGCCGATTTCAACGCGCGGATCGTAAGAGCCGTCGAAGCCCTTGATCTGAAGGACAAGGATGGCGGAGCGCTGGATCTGTCGCGCATCGCGGTCGAGCCGCCGCGCGACGCCAGTCATGGCGACCTTGCCACCAATGCGGCGATGGTGCTGGCAAAGCCCACCGGCCAGAACCCGCGCGCGCTGGCCGAGCAGCTGACCGCAGCGCTGCGCAGCGATGCCGACATCGCTTCCGCCGATGTTGCCGGCCCGGGCTTCGTCAATCTCCGGCTGAAGGACGGCTTCTGGCAGGCGCATTTGGCAGTGCTGCTCGGCGAGGGCCGCAACTATGGCCGCTCCAAAATCGGCGGCGGCCGCAAGGCCAACGTCGAGTATGTCTCGGCCAATCCGACCGGCCCGATGCATGTCGGCCATTGCCGGGGCGCCGTCGTCGGCGACACTTTAGCCAACCTGATGGCCTTCGCCGGCTACGATGTGACCAAGGAATATGTCATCAACGATGCCGGCTCGCAGATCGACGTGCTTGGACGCTCGACCATGCTGCGCTATCGCGAGGCGCTCGGCGAAGCAGTCGGCGAGATTCCGCCAGGCCTTTATCCAGGCGACTATCTGATACCCGTCGGGCAGGCGCTGGCCGAACAGTTCGGCCTCGGCCTGCTGGAGATGCCGGAAGACGAGGCGCTGGCGATCGTCAAGGATCGCACGGTCGACGCGATGATGGCGATGATCCGCGAGGATCTGGCGCTGCTCAACGTGCATCATGACGTGTTCTTCTCCGAACGCACGCTGCATGCCGACAACGCCAAGAAGATCCGCGCGGCAATCGCCGACCTGACGCTGAAGGGTCATATCTACAAGGGCAAGCTGCCGCCGCCCAAGGGCGAGAAGCCGGACGACTGGGAAGACCGCGAGCAGACGCTGTTCCGCTCGACCGCGGTCGGCGACGACATGGACCGGGCGCTGGTGAAGTCGGATGGCTCGTTCACCTATTTCGCCGCCGACGTCGCCTATCTCAAGGACAAGGTCGAGCGCGGCTTCGTCGATCTCATCTATGTACTCGGCGCCGACCATGGCGGTTACGTCAAGCGGCTCGAAGCGCTGGCGCGCGCGGTCGCCGGCGACACGGTCAAGCTCACGGTGCTGCTCTGCCAACTGGTGAAGCTGTTCCGCGACGGCGAGCCGGTCCGGATGTCGAAGCGGTCAGGGGATTTCGTCACGCTGCGCGACGTGGTGGAGGAGGTCGGCCGCGACCCGATCCGCTTCATGATGCTCTACCGCAAGAATGATGCGCCGCTCGATTTCGACTTCGCCAAGGTCACCGAGCAGTCCAAGGACAATCCGGTGTTCTACGTGCAATACGCTTCGGCGCGCTGCCACTCGGTGTTCCGGCAGGCGAGCGAGCAATTGGGCGAAGCGAATTTCGACCGCGACCGGCTTGTGGCCTCGGTTGCGTCGCTGACGGACGAGGGCGAAATCGGCCTGATCCGGAAACTGGCTGAATATCCACGGCTAATCGAATCCGCGGCGCTTGCGCTGGAGCCGCACCGGCTGGCATTCTACCTCTACGATCTGGCGTCGAGCTTCCACGCACACTGGAATCGGGGCACCGACAACCCAGACTTACGTTTTGTTAAGGTTAACGACCCACAATTGACGTATGCCAGACTGGGGCTGGTGCAGGCTGTTTTGGATGTTTTGACCTCCGGCCTGACGCTGATAGGAGCTGATGCGCCTACCGAAATGCGTTAGGTTTGACTAAAAAGCCTGTCACCTTTTGCCCACATTGCGCTGGTAAGGGCCAACCCTGCGCGACGTCCATGGCGTCCGACTGTGTGCGAGTTCGGGAACAATAATGGCAGACAGAACCCAGCTGAAAGTAGCCGCAAGCAATCACATCGCCGACGACGATCCGTTCGCCGAACTGACCCGCATCATGGGTTTCGATCCGCGTCAGCCGGTCAGGCCGCAGTCGCCGGCGGCCGCAAAGGCTGCGTCCGCGAACCAGGCTGCCGATGGGGCCGACTTCGACATCGACCTCGAAAAGGAGCTGATGGGCGACTTCGACATTGCCGAGGAAAGCGAGCCGGTGGCGCAGCAGGCTGCCCAGGCTGCGCCGGCTTACTGGGCTGCCACTCTCAGCGACGACGAGCTCGCCGCTTCTCTCGAACGGGAATTCGTCTTTGACGATGCGGCGGATCACGCCCATTTTGCCACGCCCGCTGTTGCCACGCCCCCTGCGCCGGAGCCGGCCGCCGACACGGCATTCGACGATGATTTCGACAAGGCGGTCGCGCGTTCGTTGGAAGTCTCGCCCGTGCAGGACGACCTTTCCGTCGACCAGGAAATGGCGGCCTCGCTGGATGAGGGCTTCTGGATCGACGACCAGCCTGACACGGACGAGAGCGCCGCCGCGGCCGCCGAGCCTGCGGCTGTCGAGCCTGCTGTCCTTGAGCCTGCGGACGAGACGGCGTTCGACGCCGATTTCGACACTGCGGTCCAGATGTCGCTCGAGGACGAGTTGGCCTTCGATGACCGTGATATTGAGCCCGAAGGCGCCGACGTGCAGCCGATCGAGGCTCACGCCGCTGTCGACCAGCCGATCGCCGCTGAAGACTACGAGAGTGGGTCCGATCAGGCCGAGTTCGTTCGGGCCGCAGTTGATCAGGCCCATTTCGATCAGGCCCAATCTGATCAGGCCCAATTTGAGCAGGCGACGGCTGATATCGCCATGGATATCGATCAGCCGCAGCACCTGATCCTGGAGCAGGAACTGTCGGTCGATGGCGAGCCATCGCCGGCTCTCGAGGCGCCTGTTGAGGCCGAGCATTTCGCCGCCGATCCCGAGCCCGCCTTCGATCCCCAACCCGATCACGGAGCTGTAGCCGATCAGGTCTTCGAAGACGATTTCGAGCTCAGCTTCCGTGACGCGCTTGCCGAGGAGCCGGAAGGCCCGGCTGTCGATCCTGAACCGGTCGCCGGTCACGAGGCTGCGGCTGAAGAGGTCTTCGGAGACGATTTCGAACTCAATTTCGACAACGTGCCGTCTGGGGAATCGGAAGCGCCGGCTGCCGAGCCCGTCGCCGCGGCGGAGCCGCCATTTGCCGAGCCTGCTCCTTCTGCATCGGCACCGGTTCCGCCGATTGCGGCAGTCGACCCGGCTAAGCCGGCCGCAGGCGAGCGCAGCCTGGAAGACGAACTCAATGCGCTGCTTGGCGCCATGACGGCGCGGCCAATTCCGGTTGCGCCGGTCCCGGTTGCTCCTGTTCCGGCCGCCGCATCGGCACCGCGGTCGGTCGTTCAGCCGGCTGGCGACACCGACCAGAAGGCTGGCGTGGGCGATGAGCTCGATTGGGACCTCGACGCACGCAACGAGCCCGCCTACGGCACGCAGATCGCCCAGTCCGCCGATGCCGATCTCGATAGGCTGCTCGCCGGCGAACTCGACCGGCAGGGCTTCGAAGGCGCGGCTTCCGAACAGGATGCCGAACCCAGCATAGATTTCGATGACGAGGCTTTCGACGCCGCCTTCGCCAAGGGCATCGAGATGGACGCGCCTGTCGCGCCTGCCGGACCGCCAAAGTCGTGGAGCCGCGTGACCCCGGTCGCAGCGCCGGTGCACGCCTCTTATGCCACGCAGCCTGCGGCTACGGCGCCGCAAACCGCGGCCCCTGCCTACGAACCGGTGAAGGATTATTCCGCATACGCCAAGCCGGCGCCGCAGATGCCGACGCCTGCCTATCGTGCGGAGCCGGCGAAGGACTATGCCGGTTACGCCACGCCGGCCCCGGCGCCGCAGATGTCGGCGCCTGCCGATCGTGAGGAGCCGGCGAAGGACTATGCCGGTTACGCCACGCCGGCCCCGGCGCCGCAGATGTCGGCGCCTGCCTATCGTGAGGAGCCGGCGAGGGACTATTCCGCTTACGCCAAGCCAGCCGCGGCGCCGCAGTCTCGCCAGCAGGAGGAAATGCCCGATGTCGAGACGGTCGACGTGCCGGAGCGCGTGGTGGCGTTGGCCGACGACCTCGACATTCCGGAGCTCAGCTTCGAGGAGGATCAGCCTGCGGCGCCTGCCTATGACGATCTCGATGCCGAGTTTGCCGGCCTGCTTAGCGAGATGAACGCAACCGAGATCGCTCAGGCGCCTGTGCAGAGCCGGGGCTATGAGGACGACTCCCACAATGCCGGACTCAAGACCGGCTACGACCGCCGCGAGTTGCGGGCCGAGACGGCCGCTGCACCGGCGACCCTGTCCTATGCCGCAGCTGCAAGCCAATTCGATGCAGACGATTTGCCCGGCAGCCGGCCGGTCTCGCAGGCGGACGACTTCGCCGTCGACGAACTTGACTACGATCCTGAGCTCGACGAAGCGATGACTGTGCCCGGCTTTGCCGAGCGCGAAGCCGCGAAGCCGCGAAGCCGTGGCATGATGCTTGCCGCGCTCGTCGGCGCCGTTGTGGTCGCGGGCGGTCTCGGCGCTCTCGCCTTCTCCTTTGGCGGCAAGGGCGGCAGCGAAGCGCCCGTGATCGTGAAGGCGGACAATTCGCCGATCAAGGTCAAGCCGCAAAACCCGGGCGGCACCGTGGTGCCGAACCAGGACAACAAAGTCTATGACGCCGTGGCCAAGGGTGGGGCGGCCAAGCCCGCCGAACCGGCGCAGCAGAAACTGGTGACCAACACCGAGGAACCTATCGACGTGGCGTCGAAGGAACCCCCGCAGAGCCGGATCGTCGACCTTTCGCCTGACGACACCGACGCCGCGCCTGCCACCAACTCAGCCGGCAATGCGGCCGCGGCAGCGCCGGTTCCGGACACAGCAGCTCCGGCCGCAGCCGCGCCGGCACCGGCCGAAGCAGCGCCGGCTCCGGAAGCCGCAGCGCCGGCACCGGAGGCCGCAGCGCCCGCACCGGACGCAGCAGCGCCGGCTGACGCCCAGGCCGCCGCCCCCGCAACCCCACAGCAGGCCGCTCCGGCGCCGAAATCGGAAGACCGCATCGCCCAGGTTCTGCAGGAGGCAGACAAGGGGACCAACAACGATGTCGTCGCCGTGGCGCCGCGCAAGGTGAAGACCATGATGGTGAAGCCTGACGGCTCGCTGGTTCCGCGCGAGGATCCGGCTCCCGCGCCGCAGGTCGCGGCAACCGAACCGACCGATCCGGCGCCGCAGCACGTCGCTTCCGCCGGGCAGGGCGATGCCCAGCCGACAGGCGCCGTCACGCCGGCAACCGATCAGGCTGCCGACCAGGGCGGTGATGACCAAAGCGCTGCCGCCGCGGTGAAGCCAGCCGCCGCGGCGAAGACCGAAGCCAGGGTCCAGTCCGCCAACACGCCGGCGAAGGTGCCGGTGGCGCCGCCGCGTCCGTCCGATCAGCCGGTCGATATCGTCGGCGAGGTCAAGCCCGACCAGGTCGCCTCCATCGATCCGGCGGCGGCAGGCGGCGGCTCGTGGTCGATGCAGATCGCTTCGCAGCCGACGGTTGAAAGCGCCCAGTCCACCTACCAGGACCTGCAGCGCCGTTACGGAAGTGTGCTCGCCGGACGCACAGCCAACATCGTCAAGGCGCAGATCGCCGGCAAGGGCACTTTCTACCGAGTCCGGGTCCCGGCCCAGTCGCGCAACGACGCGATCAATCTGTGCACCAACTACAAGGCGGCCGGCGGCACCTGCTTCGTGTCGCGCTGATCATTTACCACCGTTCAGAGCCGGCGTCGCCGCGAGGCCGCGCCGGCTTTTTCGTTGTGGACGGCTGTCGTCATTCATGCGGCACCGGTCAGGGGTGATTCCCCTTTGGTTCGCAAAATCTTAGAGCGGTTCAGCGCCGGCAGAATCACCGAACCCGCATAACTCCTTGTTTTTACGGAATTCCGGACGCAAAACCGTTACACACTTTTCCTGGAATTGCTCTAAGCTTCGATCCATGACCGAATCAAAATCCATGATCCTCGGCTGCGCCGGGAAATCCCTCACTGAAGATGAAATCCGCTTCTACGGCGACGAACGTCCTTGGGGCTTCATCCTGTTCGCGCGCAATGTCGGCGAGACCGAGCAGATCCGCGACCTGGTCGCCTCGATGCGCGAGAGCGTCGGACGCCCGGATGCCCCGGTCTTCATCGACCAGGAGGGCGGCAGGGTGCAGCGCCTGCGACCGCCGCTGGCGCCGAACTATCCTGCAGGCGGAGCGCTCGGCGCGCTTTGGCGCGACGATCGCGAGGCCGGCCGCCGTGCCGCGTGGCTGCTCGCGCGGCTTCACGCCTTCGATCTGCTGCGCCACGGCATCACCGCCGACTGCCTGCCGGTGCTCGACGTCCCCATTGCGGGCGCCAGCGATGTCATCGGCGCGCGCGCGTATGGTATGGAGCCCAATGCCGTGATCGAGCTTGGCCGGGCTTCGGCCGAGGGTCTGATGTCGGGTGGCGTCCTGCCGGTCATGAAGCATATTCCCGGCCACGGCCGCGCCTTTGCCGATACGCATTTCGCGCTGCCGACGGTCGACACGCCCCTCGCCGAGTTGCGGCAACATGATTTCGCCCCGTTCAAGGCGCTCAACCACCTGCCGATGGCGATGACGGCGCATGTCGTCTACAGCGCGATCGACCCGGACAATCCGGCGACGACCTCGGCCAAGGTCGTCAACGAGGTGATCCGTGGCGAGATCGGCTTCGACGGGCTCCTGATGAGCGACGACACCTCGATGAAGGCACTTTCTGGGGATTTCCCGACAAAGGCGGCCGCGATCCTTGCGGCGGGCTGCGATCTCGTCCTTCACTGCAACGGCGTTTTCGAGGAAATGTCGGGGATCGCGTCGCGTACGACGATGCTCGAAGGCAAGTCCTTGGCGAGAGCGGAGCGGGCGCTGGCCTATATAAAGGACCGCGACGTCGCGGACGAAAGCACCATACGCGCGGAATTCGCCACCTATTTCGACGCGGTGGCCTGAACCGAAGGGAAAGCAAGGCAAGTGGCGGAAACATTGGACAGCAAGGCCGCGAAGGCCGCACCGATGGACCGTCTGTGGGCCGAGAACGACAAGTCACGTCTGACCAGCGACCCGTCGCTGGTGGTCGATGTCGCCGGCTTCGAGGGCCCGCTCGATCTTCTGCTGCATCTGGCGCGCAACCAGAAGGTCGATCTCGCCCGCATCTCGATCCTGGCGCTCGCCGAGCAATATCTGGCCTTCATCGAGAAGGTGAGGGCGCTGAGATTGGAACTCGCGGCCGACTATCTGGTCATGGCGGCATGGCTTGCCTTCCTCAAGTCGAAGCTGTTGATCCCGAAACAGCCGGGCGAAGAGGGCGAGAGCGGCGAGGAACTGGCAGCGGTGCTGCAGTTCCGGCTGAAGCGGCTGGAGGCGATGCGTGATGCCGCTGCGCGGCTGGTCAACCGCAACCGGCTCGGCCGCGACGTCTTCGCGCGCGGCATGCCGGAAATGGTGATCGTCGAGAAGCGCAATGCCTATTCGGCCTCGCTCTACGATCTGCTGACCGCCTATGCGCAGCAGCGCCAGCGGCAGGCGATCAGCAACGTGACGATCGCCAGGCGCGCCGTATGGTCGCTGAAGGACGCACGCGACGTGCTGGCACGGCTGGTCGGAACAATTGGCGACTGGACGGCGCTCGACAGCTTCCTGATCCAGTATCTGGCTGCGCCGGAAGAAAGGCGCACGGCAGTCGCCAGTTCGTTCGCCGCGACACTCGAAATGGTGCGCGAGGGCAGGCTGGAAGTGCGGCAGGATCAGGTCTTCGCGCCGATCTATCTGCGCGGCCGTGCACAAGGGGTCAAGGCAGTCGAGGTGGCATCATGAGTGAACGCGCCAACGCTTCGGTCATCCCGTTCAAGGTCGAGGACGAACCGGAAGACGAGATGGCCGAACAGGGTTCTATCGAGAACCCCGCCGAGCGGCTGCAATTGTCGGAAGCCGTCCGCATGGCCGAGGCGATCATCTTCGCCAGTGCCGAGCCGGTTAGCGAAAGGCAACTGGCGGCGCGTTTGCCCGAGGGCGTGAACATCGCGGCGGCAATGGCCGATCTGCAGGAAATCTACGCCAAGCGCGGGGTCAACCTGGTGCGGGTCGGAGACGCCTGGGCGTTCCGCACCGCCGGCGATCTGGCTTTCCTGATGAGCCGGGACTCGGTCCAGCAGAGAAAGCTCTCCCGCGCGGCGCTCGAAGTGCTGGCGATCATCGCCTATCATCAGCCGGTCACCCGCGCCGAGATCGAGGATATCAGGGGGTCGAGACCTCGAAGGGCACGCTGGACACGCTGCTGGAGACGGAGTGGGTCAGGATGCGCGGCCGCCGCCGCACGCCCGGCCGTCCCGTGACCTACGGCACGACCGACGCTTTCCTCGATCACTTCGCGCTGGAGGAGATCCGCGACCTGCCCGGCATGGAAGAGCTG
Organism: Mesorhizobium sp. M1A.F.Ca.IN.022.06.1.1; assembly: GCF_003952605.1. NCBI lineage: Bacteria > Pseudomonadati > Pseudomonadota > Alphaproteobacteria > Hyphomicrobiales > Phyllobacteriaceae > Mesorhizobium > Mesorhizobium sp. M1A.F.Ca.IN.022.06.1.1. The sequence continues at coordinate 5,713,567 of NZ_CP034455.1, forward strand.
AAGGGCGCCGGATTGCTTTCGACGCGCATGCCGTCCAATTTCTCGATGCCGGTGCCACCGGCCGATCCGGACGCGCTGGCCGAGGACGAGGATGCGCTGACCGATATCGACCTCGAGGAGCTCGGATTGCTCACGCCGCGCGTTACCGAAGAGTGAGTGCGAAACCGACGCGAATGGTCTATTAGCAGGGGCTGCGCGGATTCGTAGCAAGGCGCTCACGCCGAAAGTGCGTGACATCCGCTAGCCATTTTACCAACTTCATTGCGGTTGTGTTTGAATCCCCGAGCGAAAACGCATAGATCATCGCCGAGGGAAAACATTCGAGAGAGATTGTTATGGGTTCACTATCGATATGGCACTGGCTGATCGTTCTAGTCATCGTGCTGCTCCTGTTCGGCCGCGGCAAGCTGCCGGAGCTGATGGGCGACATGGCCAAGGGCATCAAGAGCTTCAAGAAGGGCATGGCTGAGGACGATACCGACGACAAGCGGACCGTCGAGCACCGCGCCGACGAGACCGTATCGCCGGGCAAGGAAAAGGTCAGCAAGAGCTGAGTCCGGTAGTTGCTTTGAGCATGTCGTTGTCCCAGAACCGTTTCGTGTTTTTGGGCGACAGGCTCTCGTTGGAATAGTTTGCCATGTTCGAAGTCGGCTGGAGCGAACTGCTGGTGATCGCGGTCGTCATGATCGTGGTCGTCGGGCCGAAGGATTTGCCCAATATGCTGCGCACGTTTGGCCGCACCGCGGCCAAATTGCGCGCCATGGCGGGCGACTTCCAGAAGCAGTTCAACGACGCCCTGAAGGAAGCCGAGCTTGACGATGTCAAGAACTCGGTCGACAGCCTTCGTGGCCTCAGCCCGATCAACGAAATCCGCAAGCAGCTCAATCCGTTCGAGCAGGCGGCGGCCGACGTGCGGGCCGGCGTCGATACGATGATGAAGCCCAAGCCGGCTTCCGATCAGGCGTCCTCGGATGCAACGACCCCGCAGCCTGCCGAGCCGCTGAAGAACGGCGCGACGGAGATCCCAGGCATCAACGGAACTGAGGTCGCCCCGGCCGTGCCGATGTCCCCGCCAGCTGCGCCGATCTCCCCGGCCTTGACTGAGGCCTCTGTGACCACGCCCATTGCGGAGACCGCCGGGTCCGCCCAGCCGGCGAAAAAAGTGGCCGCGTCGAAGGCGAAAGCCGCCGGTGCAGCGGCGAAAGCCGCATCGGCCAAGGCTCCGGCGACTAAAGCCCCGGCGAAATCTGCGCCGGCGGCGGCAAAGGTCGCAGCGCCTGCTAAGGAAGCGGCATCCAAGGTTGAGGCCAATCCCGCGGCGAAGAAGCCGGCCGTGAAAAAGGCCGCCGATGCCAAGAAGACGGCAGGAGCCGCCAAGTGAGCGTCTCGGACAAGGAGAGGGAAGAGATCGAGAAATCCTCGGCGCCGCTGATCGAGCACCTTGTCGAGCTGCGCCGGCGGCTGATCTGGTCGCTGGGCGGCTTCTTCATCGCCTTCCTCGCCTGCTTCTTCTTCGCCAAGCGCCTGTTCAACCTTCTGGTCGTCCCGTTCAAATGGGCGACGCAATGGGCTGGGCTCGACCCGCACAAGGTCGAGCTGATCTACACGGCGCCGCAGGAGTTCTTCTTCACCCAGGTGAAGCTCGCCATGTTCGGCGGCATGGTCATCGCTTTCCCGCTGATCGCCACGCAGATCTATAAATTCATCGCGCCGGGTCTCTACAAGAACGAACGCAGCGCCTTCCTGCCGTTCCTGATTGCGTCGCCCATCCTGTTCCTGATGGGCGCCTCGCTGGTCTATTTCTTCTTCACCCCGATGGTGATGTGGTTCTTCCTCGCCATGCAGCAGGTCGGCACCAACGACCAGGTGCAGATCTCCTTGCTGCCGAAGGTGTCGGAATATCTCAGCCTGATCATGACGCTGATCTTCTCCTTCGGCCTGGTGTTCCAACTGCCGGTGGTGACCAGCCTGCTGACGCGCGTCGGCCTTCTGTCGTCGCAAGCGCTGGCCGAGAAGCGCAAATGGGCGATCGTCATTGCCTTCGTCGTCGCCGCGGTGTTGACCCCGCCAGATCCGATGAGCCAGATCGGCCTCGCTCTTCCGACCATCGTGCTCTACGAGGTCGCGATCTTCACTTCGCGCCTGATCGAGCGCAGCCGGGAGCGCGACCGTCTGGCGCGCGACAGGCAGGAAGAGGCAGACAGCACTGTCGCCGGAAAGACGCCGGACGCGCCGTCAACCTAGCGCTAAACCTGGTCCCAGGCCTGAAAAACACGGCTGCCGGCTGCTGCTGTCTTGCATCGATCAGGGATGCGGTTTACGCCCTCGAACCTTACTCGAGGACGGAAAGCCATGCTTGACATCAAATGGATTCGCGACAACCCGAAGGCCCTTATCGAAGCGCTGGTGAAGCGCTCGTGGTCGGCTGAAGACGCCCAGTCCGCCGTCGAGGATCTGATCGCCAGGGACGAGGAGCGCCGCACCCATCTCAGCGAATTGCAGGTCAAGCAGGAGCGCCGCAATGCCGCTTCGAAGGAAATCGGCAATGCCATGCGCTCGGGCGAGGCCGTACTTGCTGAAAAGCTCAAGGCCGAGGTCGGCGAGATCAAGGCGTTCATCCAGAACGGCGAGGCGCGCGAGCGCGAGCTCGACCAGGCGCTGAACGACGCGCTTGCGGTCCTGCCCAACGTGCCGCTCGACGACGTGCCGGTCGGCAAGGACGAGCACGACAATGTTGTCAAGCGCGTCGTCGGCGATGTGCCGACCCGCCCGAACTGGGTGAAGGAGCATTTCGAGATCGGCGAAGCGCTCGGCATGATGGATTTCGAGCGTGCGGCGAAGCTGTCCGGCTCGCGCTTCACGGTGCTGAAGAGCCAACTGGCGCGCATGGAGCGCGCGCTCGGCCAGTTCATGATAGACCTGCACACGACAGAGCACGGTTATGAGGAGATCCAGCCGCCGCTGATGGTGCGCGACGAGGTTCTCTTCGGCACCAACCAGCTGCCGAAATTCGAACTGGACCTGTTCTTCACCCCGCATGGGGACGGACGGCTGGGCCTGATCCCTACGGCGGAAGTGCCGCTCACCAACCTAGTGCGCGAGGAGATCACGCCGCATGAGAAGCTGCCGCTGCGCTACACGGCGCTGACGCCGTGCTTCCGCTCGGAAGCGGGCTCGGCCGGCCGCGACACACGCGGCATGCTCCGCCAGCATCAGTTCTACAAGGTCGAGCTGGTGTCGATCACCGACCAGGAAAGCTCGCTCGCCGAGCATGAGCGCATGACGCAATGCGCCGAGGAGGTGCTGAAGCGGCTCGGCCTGCCGTTCCGCACGGTGACGCTCTGCACCGGCGACATGGGCTTTGGCGCACGCAAGACCTACGACATCGAGGTCTGGCTGCCGGGCCAGAACGCCTATCGCGAAATCTCGTCGTGCTCGGTCTGCGGCGACTTCCAGGCGAGGCGCATGGATGCCCGCTACAAGGACAAGGACGGCAAGGGCAACCGGTTCGTGCACACGTTGAACGGCTCCGGCACTGCGGTCGGCCGCGCTCTCATCGCCGTCATCGAAAACTACCAGAATGAGGACGGCAGCGTAACCATTCCTGAAGTGCTGCGGCCTTACATGGGTGGTCTCGCCAAGATCGAATCGAAATGAGTTCATGCGCATCCTGCTGACCAATGATGACGGCATCCACGCCGAAGGCCTTGCGTCGCTCGAGCGCATCGCCCGAACGCTCTCGGATGACGTCTGGGTGGTGGCGCCCGAGCAGGACCAGTCCGGCTACGCGCATTCGCTTTCGATTTCGGAACCGCTCAGGCTGAGGAAGGTCGGCGAGAAGCATTTCGCAGTGCGCGGCACCCCCACCGACTGCGTCATCATGGGCACGAAAAAGATCCTCCCCGGGCCGCCTGACCTCATCCTTTCGGGGGTCAACTCCGGCGCCAACATCGCCGACGACGTTACTTATTCGGGCACGGTGGCCGGCGCAATGGAGGGGGCGCTGCTCGGTATCCGTTCGATCGCGGTCAGCCAGGCCTATTCCTATCTCGGCGAGGACCGCGTCGTCCCTTACGAGACGACCGAAGCGCTGGCGCCGGCGCTGCTCGAAAGGCTGATCGCAACGCCGCTGCCGGAAGGCGTGCTGCTCAACGTCAATTTCCCGAACTGCGCACCCGACGAAATCGAGGGCACGGTCGTCACCGCGCAGGGCAAGCTCGTGCATAGTCTTTGGGTCGACGAGCGCCGCGACGGCCGCGGTCTGCCTTATTACTGGCTGCGCTTCGGCCGAGAGCCGGTCGAAGGCAAAAAGGGCACCGATCTTTACGCGTTGCGCAACCGGCTGGTGTCGGTGACGCCGCTGCAGCTCGACCTGACCGCCCATGAACTCCGCGACCAGCTGACCAAGGCGCTGTCATGACCATGGCTATCGACGACCGTGAAGGTTTCGCCGCTTTCCTGCTGCGGCTGCGCGGCAGAGGCACGGCGCCGAAGGCACTGGTCGCTGCTTTCGAGGCGACTCCGCGGCGCGGCTTCCTATCCGCGCAGTTCCATTCGATGGCCTGGTCGGAAGGCATGCTGCCGATCGAATGCGGCGAGGCGATCGAGGGCGCGGACCTTCAGGCGGCGGTGATTGCGGCTTTGGCCATCGAGCCGGGCAACCGCGTGCTCGAGATCGGCACCGGGTCGGGTTATACGGCAGCCGTGATGTCCAGGCTCGCCGCGCGCGTCGTCAGCGTCGACCGCTACAAAACCTTGACCGAGCAGGCAAAGCAGCGTTTCGAGGCGCTCGGCATCAGCAATGTCATCGTACGCCAGGCCGACGGCTCCAACGGCCTGCCCAACGAAGGGCCGTTCGACCGCATCATCGCCTGGGCGGCCTTCGACAGTCTTCCGCGCTTCCTGCTCGATCAATTGTCGAGCGGTGGCGTCGTCATCGCGCCGATCGGCCCGGAGGAGGGCGAGCAGGTGCTGGCCAAGCTCACCAAGGTCGGCAGCCGTTTCGAGCGCGAGGACATCGGCCTGGTCAGGCTGCAGCCGGTCCTGCGCAGCGTCGCCGCGGTGATCTAGCGCGCCAGCCCTGCGATCGACGGCTAACCACGCCGAACGCGCCTGCAGACCATCACTCCAGTCAGCCGCCGCAGCGGTAGTTCAGGTGCAAACCAACGAGATCGACATCCTGATCGATGCGCTCGGTGCTGAAGAGGCCTCCCGGCGCGCCAACGACCGTGAAGGTGGTGGTCTTGTCGGGCATGAACAGGTGATCGTATTCGATCGCGAGTGACCAATTCGGAGCAAAGCCATATTTAAGACCGGCACCCAAGGCACCGCCCCAGCGGGTCTGATCGTCTGTCTCGCCGGCGGGCGTGTCGGGGGAAAAGAGAACATCGAAACGGTCGTGAGTCACGGCCGCGCCTCCCTTGACGTAGAAGAGGGCGTTGTCGACGCTGTACCCGACTTGGGCGGTCAGCAAGCCAAACCAAGCGAAGGCGTGGTCGTGTGAGGGTGGTGCCGCTGCTCGCCCGGTCTCATTTCGTGCGATTCGCCGGTTCCCGAGACGTCCGTCTCGTCTCGGCCGGCACGATCTGTCCGGACTTCGTCGCGCCTGTCGAAAAATGTTTTAAGAAAATTTCGGCGGATTCTAATGGGTTAACCGGCCAGTAACATTAACGCGCTTTAATCATGACCAGTTTGTACCGGGTCTGTGCGGGTTAGTGCGATGCAATTCAATGGTTTGAAGGCAAACGGACGCAATCTGGCGCGCGGCTGCGCCGTCCTCATGATCGCCGGTGCCGCGGCAGGCTGCAGCTCCCAGGCGATGCGCTTCAATGGTGTCGACGACGTCTTCACATCGTCCACCAACAATCAGCGCGCCATCATCAACAAGCAGAATGTCGACCAGCCCTATCCGGGCGATACGGTCGCGCCGGCCCCAGTCGACGGCAGTCACACCCAGTCGGTGAGCCGCTCCAGTCTCGAACCGGTGACGTCCCAGCAATTGCCGCCGCCCTCGGCGCCGGCCGCCGCCAAGCCGATGCGCACCGCCTCGGCCCCGGCACTCGCGCCGGCCCCCGCCGCGCCGCATCTGGACAGGACGGCCACCAACACAGTCGCCCCGGCCGCGAAGCCGTTCAAGACCGCCGAGCCCGACGCGGTGCGCAACGCAAGCGCGGCGCCGCACGCGACCGAGATCGTGGTGAGGGAAGGCGAGACGATTTCCGGTCTCGCTCGGCAATATCATGTGCCGGCCGATGCGATCATCAAGGTCAACGGGCTCGATGCCAACAAGGGCATCAGAACCGGCCAGAAGATCGTCATTCCGGCCTATGCCTATTCGAGCAAGGGCGGGCCGAAGGTTGCCGACAGCACCAAGCCCGCCAACACACCGAAGCAGCCCGCCGGCGCGCCGGAGAAGGTTGCCGTGCTGCCGCAGCAGCCAAAACTCAAGGACGGCAAATCCGCCGCGCAGGTCGATGCATCGGCGGCGGCCAGCGGTTCGAAGAGCGCCACGCCCGCCCAGATGGCCGAGGCAAAGCCGGCCGGCGCCGGCGGTACCTACACCGTTCAGCAGGGCGATTCCCTGTCTTCGATCGCCCGCAAGACCGGCGTCGGCGTCACGGCGCTCAAGCAGGCCAACGGCATGAAGGACGGCCTCTTGAAGATCGGCCAGACGCTCAAGGTTCCGGCCGGCGGCACCGTTGCCGTCGCTGCCGCGAAGCCTGTCGCGACCAAGGCGACCGTCGATCCGGTGACGACGGCAACCACGCAGCCGCCGGCAAAGACCACACCGTCGGAGACGCTCGCCTCCTACACGCCGCCGAAGAAGGACGCCAAGGTCATCCAGCAGGCCGAGGACGACGATGCAGTGGCGCCGGATGCGACCGGCATCGGCAAGATGCGCTGGCCGGTGCGCGGCCGCGTCATCTCCGGCTTCGGCTCCGGCAAGGACGGCGTCGACATCGCGGTGCCGGAAGGGACGCCGATCAAGGCGGCCGAAAACGGTGTCGTCATCTATGCCGGCGACGGCCTCAAGGAGTTCGGCAACACGGTGCTGGTGCGCCACGAGAACGGCCTGGTCACCGTCTACGGCCACGCCAGCTCGATCGAGGTGCAGCGCGGCCAGAAGGTCAAGCGCGGCCAGGAGATCGCGCTGTCCGGCATGAGCGGCACCACGGACTCGCCGAAGCTGCACTTCGAGGTGCGCAAGAACTCTGCCCCGGTCGATCCGAGCGGCTATCTCGAATAGAACAAGAACAAATTGCGGGCCGCCTGACCTCCAGTCCGGCCCGCCGGCTTCAGCCCGCTCCGCCAGGAGCGGGCTTTTTCAGTGCAGCCGGTGATATGGGCTATCAGTCCTTGAGCGGCTTGCCGAGCCGTCCGGCAAGATCCTGGGTGAACTGCCAGGCGACGCGGCCGGAGCGGCTGCCGCGCGTCGTTGCCCATTCCAAGGCTTCCGCGCGCAACGTCTCGGGATCAATCGCGAGGGCATGGTAACGGACATAGCCGTCGATCATGTCGAGATATTCGTCCTGCGAGCATTTGTGGAAGCCGAGCCATAGGCCGAAGCGGTCGGAGAGCGAGACTTTCTCCTCCACCGCTTCCGACGGGTTGATCGCGGTCGAGCGCTCATTGTCGATCATATCGCGCGGCAACAGATGGCGCCGGTTCGACGTGGCGTAGAAGATGACATTGGCCGGGCGGCCCTCGACGCCGCCTTCGAGCGCTGCCTTGAGCGACTTGTAGGAAGTGTCGTCATGGTCGAAGGAAAGATCGTCGCAAAACAGGATGAAGTGGTAGGGCGCCGCCTTCAAAAGGCTCATCAGCTTGGGCAGGGTGTCGATGTCCTCGCGATGGATCTCGATCAGCTTCAGCGGCCGGTCGAGCTTGTCCGAGGCATTGACCTTGGCGTGCACGGCCTTGACCAGCGACGACTTGCCCATGCCGCGCGCGCCCCAGAGCAGCACATTGTTGGCGGCGAAGCCGGACGCGAAGCGCTCGGTGTTGTCGAGCAGGATGTCGCGGACCCGGTCGACGCCGCGGATCAGGCCGATGTCGACGCGATTGACCTTGTGGACCGGCTCCAGGTAGCCGGGATCGGCCTGCCAGACGAAGCAATCGGCCACGCCGAGGTCGGTCTCGGGAACCGGTGGCGGGGCGAGACGGGAGACCGCGTCGATCAGGCGGTCGAGCTTTTTGTTCAGGGCATCCAGGCTATCGGTCATTTCCGGTCTTTTTAACTTGGCAGTCACGGAACGTGAAACGGATCCGCGGCTGCGCACCAAGAACCAACTGCAAGCTTCTGTTGTAGCACGATCTTTTCGGCCGGCTCCAACCGGCTTCCGGCTGCGACGCTCTAGCACGCGCCAAACGGCTGGAAAAGCAACGGATTCGGCGGGTCGCGCAGTTGCATTGGCAACTTTACCGACTATATTCCGGCCAAAATTTCGCGGGGCCGTCCCGGCGGTATTTCACCATCCAGGAGTTTCTTGATGTTCGTCACACCGGCATACGCCCAAGGCGTCGGCACCTCGCCCGATATGTTCATCAGCATTTTGCCGTTTGTCCTGATTTTCGTGATCATGTATTTTCTGATCATCAGGCCGCAGCGCACGCAGCTGAAGAAGCGCCAGGAAATGCTGGCCGCAGTGCGCCGCGGCGATACGGTGGTGACCGGCGGCGGTTTCGTCGGCAAGGTGACCAAGGTGATCGACGACAATGAACTGGAGATCGACCTTGGCGGCGGGACCAAGGTGACGGCGCTGCGCTCGACGATCTCCGACGTGCGCGTCAAGGGCGAGCCGGTGGCGAACCAGAACGCCAAGAAGTAATCACCACCTCGATGGCGGAACGCTGCCGCTTGTACGCCTGAACGGATAAGAACTAATGCTTTATTTCTCGCGCCTGAAGATGATCCTGATCTGGCTGGCCGTGGCCGTGACAGTGGTCCTCGCCGCGCCCAACCTGTTTCCGGCAAGCATGCTGGCGCAACTGCCGAGCTGGGTGCCGAAGCGGCAGATGACGCTCGGCCTCGACCTTCAGGGCGGCTCGCACATCCTGCTTGAAATGAATCAGAACGATCTGATCAAGGATAGGATGGAGACGACGCGCGACGAGATCAGGACGCTGCTGCGCGAGGCCAATCCCAAGATCAACTACACCGGCCTTTCCGGTTCCGGCCGCACCGTGCAGGTTCGCATCACGGACCAGGCTCAACTCGACCAGGCCAAGAAGGTCCTGAAACCGCTGACCGATCCGGTGGCGGCGGGACTGTTCAGCGGCGGCTCCATCCAGGAAATGTCGCTGGATGACTCCGAGCCCGGCCTGCTCAAATTCACGGTCACCGACGCCGGCCTGAAATACCGCACCTCAACGGCTCTGTCGCAGTCGATCGAAGTGGTCGAGCGCCGCGTCAACGAGCTCGGCACGACCGAGCCGATCGTGCAGCGGCAGGGCGACGACCGCATCCTTGTCCAGGTGCCGGGCCTGCAGGATCCGCAGCGGCTGAAGGAGATCCTCGGACAGACCGCCAAGCTGACCTTCCAGATGGTCGACCAGTCGATGCCTGTGCAGGATGCGCTGAAGGGCCGTCCGCCCGCAGGCTCTTCCGTCCTCTACTCGCAAGACGATCCGCCGGTCCCCTATCTCATCGAAAACCGCGTCATCGTTTCCGGCGAAAATCTGGTCGACGCGCAGGCGACCTACAATTCGCAGACCAACGAGCCGGTGGTTTCATTCCGTTTCGATTCCAAGGGAGCGACACGGTTCGGCCAGGCGACGGCGCAGAATGTCGGCAAGCTGTTCGCCATCGTCCTCGACAACCAAGTGATTTCGGCGCCGCAGATCCGTGAGCCGATCCTGGGCGGTACCGGGCAGATTTCCGGCAATTTCACCCCGCAGAGCGCCAATGACCTTGCCGTGCTGCTGCGCGCCGGCGCGCTGCCGGCAACGCTGACGGTCATCGAAGAGCGAACGGTCGGTCCAGGCCTCGGCCAGGATTCCATCCATGCCGGCAAGGTGGCGGGCGTGATCGGTTCGATCCTCGTCGTCGCCTTCATGTTCGTCGCATACGGCTTCCTCGGCTTCCTCGCCAACATCGCGCTGGCCGTCCACGTGGCGATGATCGTTGCGCTGCTGTCGCTGCTGGGCGCCACGCTCACTTTGCCCGGCATCGCCGGCATCGTGCTCACCATCGGCATGGCGGTGGACTCCAACGTTCTGATCTATGAACGCATTCGAGAGGAGCGGCGACTTGGCCGCTCGGTGATCCAGTCGATCGACACCGGCTTCGCCAAGGCGCTGGCAACGATCGTCGACTCCAATGTCACGTCGCTGATTGCCACCGTGGTGCTGTTCTGGCTGGGCACAGGACCGGTCAAGGGTTTCGCCATCACCTATGCGATCGGCATTCTGACCACCGTTTTCACCGCCTTCACCTTCACCCGCATGCTGGTGTCGATCTGGCTGCGCCGCGCCCGTCCGAAGGAATTGCCGCGCGCGCCGGTCACCTTCATTCCGCCCGGCACCAGGATCCCGTTCATGGGTATCCGCCGCTGGACGTTCGCTTTGTCCAGCATCTTGTCGATCCTGTCAGTTGTCGGGTTCCTCACCATCGACATCAATTACGGCATCGACTTCAAGGGCGGCTCGATGATCGAGGTGCAGTCCAAGCAGGGCGACGCCGATCTCGGTGACATCCGCAACAGGCTCTCCGAGCTCAACATCGGCGAGATCCAGGTGCAGCAGTTCGGCGCGCCGAACGACGTTCTGATCCGCGTCGGCACGCAGGACGCCGGCGAGAATGCCGAGCAGACCGTCATCGACAAGGTGCGCGGCGAACTGCAGGACCAGTATGACTTCCGCCGCGTGGAGGTGGTCGGACCGACGGTCTCCGGCGAGCTCGCCAAGCAAGGCACGATCGCCATGCTCATCGCGCTGGTCGGCATCCTGCTCTATGTGTGGTTCCGCTTCGAGTGGCAGTTCGCCGTCGGCGCCATCATCGCCACGGTGCACGATGTGGTGATGACCATCGGCTTCTTCGTCATAACCGGACTGGAATTCAACCAGTCGTCGCTCGCGGCGATCCTGACCATCATCGGCTACTCACTCAACGACACCATCGTCGTCTATGACCGCGTCCGCGAAGACTTAAGAAAATACAAAAAGATGCCGTTGCCGCAGCTGTTGAACAACGCCATCAACGAGACGCTGTCCAGAACCACGCTGACCTCGGTGACCACCATCCTTGCGCTGTTGGCACTGGTGCTGTTCGGCGGCGAGGTGATCCGCTCCTTCACGCTGGCGATGCTGTTCGGCGTGGTGTTCGGCACCTATTCGTCGATCTTCATCGCCGCGCCGCTGCTGATCCTCTTCAAGCTCAGGCCGCAGGCCGCAGCCGCCGAAGAGACCAAGCCGGCGAACGGCAAGGCCGTGGCGACCTGAAGCCGTCAGAGCCGGATGATCTCAGGTCGAGTCGAACTGAGATCTGAATCCGCTCTAAATCAAAGAGATAGAGCATAATGTCGTCCGAAAACCGCTCCACCCTTTTCGGCATCATGCTCTAGCCCCATGGCCAAAGGCATCGTCATCCGAGAGGCGCATTTCCCGGGCAGGGCGCCGGTCGAGGCCTATGGCAATGGCGGGTTCCGCTTTGCCGACATGTCGCATCGAGGCTCGCTGCTGTGCCTGCCGTCCGGTATCCATGGCTGGGAGCCGGCCGATCCGCTGGCGCTAAAAGCTTCGGACTTCGACAAGCTGTTCGCCCAGGCCGACAAGGTAGAAATCCTGCTGGTCGGCACCGGCAAGGATCTGCGGCCGCTGCCGGCTGCACTCCGCTCCGCGCTGAAAGAGGCCGGCATTTCGGCCGACCCGATGTCGACGGGCGCGGCCGTGCGCACCTACAACGTGCTGCTGGCCGAGGACCGTGCCGTGGCCGCAGCGCTCATTGCCGTCGATTGATGGCCGACATGTCCAACATCGTCATGGATGCGGTGCGTGCCGCAGACCATGATCGCTATCTGTCCGCGCTTTACGCGCCCGCCGAGAGGCGTGACGCGTTGCTTGCGCTCTATGCCTTCAATGCCGAGGTCGCCAGCGTTCGCGACCGCATCCACGAGCCGCTGCCGGGCGAGGTCCGGCTGCAATGGTGGCGCGATGTCATCTTGGCCGAGGGCGAGGCGGAGACAGGTCATCCTACCGCCGACGCGCTGAGGGGGGCGATCGCCGCCAACCATCTACCGAAGGCCGCTTTCGAGAACATGCTCGAAGCGCGTATCTTCGATCTCTACAACGATCCGATGCCATCGCGGACCGACCTTGAGGGTTATTGCGGCGAGACGGCCGCGGCGATCATCCAGCTTGCGGCCATGGTGCTCGATCCGAATGCCGCGCCACGCTTTGCCGAACTGGCGGGCAGGGCGGGCTGCGCGCAGGCCATCACCGGCTTGCTGCTTTTGTTGCCGCTGCACCGTCGCCGTGGACAGTGCTTTATCCCCTCCGATATCCTCGCAGCCGCCGGCACCTCGCCTGAAGAGTTCGTCAAGGGCGACGGCGATGCTGCCGCGGAGCGCGCGGTCGCGGCGATGATCGCGCTGGCGCGAGAGCATCTCGGCGCTTTCGAGAAGGGCGCGTCGGCTCTCCCCGCGTCGCTGCGCCCCGCCTTCCTGCCGCTGGCGCTCACACATGCCTATCTCGACAGGATGGAAAAGCCGGGTCGGTCTCCACTCGGGGGCACTTCGACCCTCTCGACCCTGCGCCAGCACTGGCTGCTCTTGCGTCATGCCATGCGCGGCTGGACGCCCCTTTGACGTAAACGTATGCTAGGGGTTCTGCGCGTGGACTCGCATCAGAGAAATGCGAGCCAGCGGAGGACCGCCTTTCCATGAGCCTGCCAGTTTTGGTCGTCCTTGTCGTGTTCGGCATCGCGCTGTCGGTGGCGGCCGTGCATTTCACCGGCGGTACGACGACCGCGACGCTTGCCGGGGCTGAACACGCGCTCGCGCGTTTTGCCGAAGATTTTCCAGACGAAAAGCCTCGGGCGGTCAGGCTGACATCGGACAGGCAAGCCGCCGTCCTGGAACTCGACCCGCAACGCTGCGGCATCGTCCAGAGCATCGGCGACCGTTTCCTAACCCGCATCGTCACGCCGCGGGATGTGCTCGCCCTGGTACGGCAAGGGAATGTCTTGTCGCTGCGAATGGATGATTTCACCTGGAAGGGCGGGCGGTTTGCCTTCGCCGACGAGGCAGACGCGCTGACCGTGGCGGCGGTGCTGCTGAAGCACGATCAGATCCGAGAGGCGGCGTGATGGACGATTACAATTTCCCGCAGGTCACCCAGCTTGCCATACCGTTCTTCGTCACGGCGATCCTGATCGAGCTCTGGCTGGTACGCACCGGCCGCGCCAAGGGATCGTTCGAGACGCGCGACACGCTGGCCAGCCTGATGATGGGGACGGGCAATGTCGTCGCCGGCCTGCTGCTCGGTGTCGTATCCTACTGGGCGCTGCTGTGGCTCTGGCAGTTCCGTTTCTTCAATCTCGGCCTGTCGATCTGGGTGTTTGTCGCCGCCTTCCTGCTCGATGATTTGCGTTACTATGTCTACCACCGCATCGCGCATCGGGTGCGCTGGGTTTGGGCCGAGCACGTCAACCATCATTCCAGCCAGCATTACAATCTCTCGACGGCGCTCCGGCAAAGCTGGACCGGTCTCTTCACCTTCATGTTCGTGCTGCAGGCGCCGCTGGTGCTGCTCGGCTTCCATCCGGCCGTCATTGCGTTCGTCTTCGGCTTCAACCTCGTCTGGCAGTTCTGGATCCACACCGAAACGATCGGCAAGATGTGGGGCTGGTTCGAATTCGTCTTCAACACGCCCTCGCACCACCGCGTCCACCACGCCACCAATCCGCGCTATCTGGACGCCAACTATGCCGGCACGCTGATCATCTGGGACCGCATGTTCGGCACTTTCGTTGCGGAACTGGACGAGGCCCGGCCGCGCTACGGCATTGTCAAGAACATCGGCACCTTCAACCCGCTGAAGGTCGCCTTCCATGAATGGATCGGCATGTTTAAGGATGCGATGATGCCGGGACTGACGCTCGGCCAGCGTCTCAGCTATCTGATCCGGCCGCCAGGCTGGAGCCATGACGGCTCGCGCGATACGTCGGAGACGTTGAAGGCGGCCTATGTGCGGAGGAATCCGTCCGAAGCAGGAAAGCCGGGATTGCCGGCGGCGAGTGCCGAGCCGGCGGAGTAGCTATTCCGCTGCCTGCGCCTGCGAAGGCAGGCCCAGCCACACGCGACAATCGGCCAATGCGCGCGCCGTGATCGCGCGGCGCTTGGCAACGGTCTTGTCCTTGCCGCGCAGGCGCTTGCCTTCAGACTTTGGAGCCTCGACCGGCGGGAACAGGCCGAAATTGACGTTCATCGGCTGGAAGGAGCGCTTGCCCGGCTCGTCGTCGGAGACGATGTGGCCGCCGGTAATATGGTTGAGCAGCGCGCCGAAGGCCGTGGTCGACGGCGGCAGTGAGGCCGCCCGGCCGAGCCGTTCGGCCGCGGCGAAGCGGCCGGCGAGCAGGCCGATCGCGGCGCTTTCGACATAGCCTTCGCAACCGGTGATCTGGCCGGCAAAACGCAGGCCGGGGCGCGACTTCAGCTGCAGCGACGGATCGAGCAGCGTCGGCGAGTTGATATAAGTGTTGCGGTGCAGGCCGCCGAGGCGGGCGAATTCGGCATTCTCCAGTCCGGGAATGGTGCGGAAGATGCGGACCTGCTCGGCATGCTTCAGCTTGGTCTGGAAACCGACCATGTTGTAGAGCGTGCCCAGCGCATTGTCCTGGCGAAGCTGCACCACTGCATAGGCTTTGGCCGACGGATTGTGGACGTTGGTCAGCCCCATCGGCTTCATCGGCCCGTAGCGCAGCGTCTCGACGCCGCGCTCGGCCATCACCTCGATCGGCAGGCAGCCGTCGAAATAGGGCGTGCCTTCCCACTGCTTGAACTCGGTCTTTTGGCCCTCCAGCAACGCCGCCACGAAGGCGAGATATTGCTCCTTGTCCATCGGGCAGTTGATGTAGTCCTTACCGGTGCCGCCGGGGCCAACTTTGTCGTAGCGCGACTGGTACCAGCAGGTGTTCATGTCGATGGTGTCGAAATGGACGATCGGCGCGATGGCGTCGAAAAAGGCGAGCGCATCGGCGCCGGTTGCTTCGGCAATCGACTGCGCAAGCGAAGGCGCGGTCAGCGGACCGGTGGCGATGATCGCTTGGTCCCAATCCGCCGGCGGAAGTCCAGGCACTTCCTCGCGCTGGATGGCAATCAGCGGATGCGCTTCGATTTTTGCGGTTACTGCCTCGGAAAAACCGTCGCGGTCGACGGCTAAAGCGCCGCCGGCCGGGACTTGGTGCGCGTCGCCGGCGCTCATGATCAGCGAGCCGGCGAGCCGCATTTCGGCATGGAGCAAGCCAACTGCATTGGTCTCGGCGTCGTCCGAGCGGAACGAGTTGGAGCAGACGAGCTCGGCGAGCCCGTCGGTCTTGTGCGCGTCGGTGCCGCGCACCGGGCGCATCTCGTGCAGCACGACCGGCACGCCGGCTTCTGCGATCTGCCATGTGGCTTCGGAGCCGGCGAGGCCGCCGCCGATGACGTGAACGGGATCTTTGCTCATGAGCGCCGAGATAGTCGCTTGGCGCGGCGAATGCAATTGCCGGCTTCGACGGGCCGACTACCTCCAAAACAACAACACCCGCCGGGGGAGGAGGTCCGGCGGGTGTCGTTTTGGGGGTCGATCCTCGGGAGGAGGTGAAGATCGACCATATTCGTCATTGCCGGGGAGGAGGTCGGCTTTGACGAAATTCCTTCCGCCAGTTGAAGGGGCGGATCCTTTCGGAGAACAACGCCCGCCGGGGGAGGAGGTCCGGCGGGCGCCGTTTCGGTGGTCAACCTTCGGGAGGAGGTAAAGGCTGACCGTATCCGTCAGGGTCGGGGAGGAGGTCGACCCTGGCGAGATTCCTTGTCAAACCGCCTTGCGGGCGATCATCTTGATCTCGTCGCGAACGATGCCGAGATCATTGAGCTGGCGGTTCGAAAGCCGACCCAGCTCAGAAACCGTCTCGCGATAAACGCGCCAGTTACGGTAGCTGCGGATCAGGTTCATTGTCTTGCTCTTCTCAAAAACTGGTTCGGACCATTCGCGGTCCGAAGCGGATTAGACCGCCTTGCGAGCGACGTAGTGAATGTCGCTGCGGCTGATGCCGAGGTCGGTCAGTTCACGGTTCGACAGGCGGCTCAGCTCGGAAACGGTGTCCCGGTAGCGGCGCCAGTTGCGGTAGTTGCGGATCAGGTTCATGGTAGTGCTCGTTTCGTCTTTGGTTCGGATCATTCCGTTTGTGTACGAACGGAAAATAGGCAGGGTCATATCGGTTTAAAAGTGCCATTGGTGCATGGCAGCAATGCAAATTGTGCAATGCAACATTAACGGCGATTCACGCTTGCGCCATAAGGAAGACCGAATCGGAAAATGCCGTTGCGTCAACGATTTGCGGCGCGAGGTAGTAAAAATGGCCAAGCTCGGGGGAACGGATGGCGGGCTATGGGACGAAGGTGAGGGCCGATATCGCCCGCTGGCGGGCGGCGGGCCTGATCGACGCGCCGACGGCGGACGCATTGACGCGTGACGTTGCCGCCAACGATCGCGCCTCGCTGAGCTTCGGCTCTATCCTGGCGATGATGGCGGCGTTACTGTTCGGTGCCGCGATCCTGATCTTCGTCGCCGCCAACTGGGAAGCCATTCCGCGCCTGGCGCGCGTGACGGCGCTGTTTGCTGTCATCCTCGGCGGTTATGTCGCTGGCGCCGTTCTGAAGACACGCGACCATGCGGCGATCGGTGAGGCGCTATGGATCATCGCCGCCGCGGCCTTTGGCGGGTCAATCGCGCTGATCGGTCAGATGTATCATCTGTCGGGCGACGAGGCTTCGGCATTGCTGACGTGGTGCGCCGGCACGGCGCTGGCGGCGGTCGCATTGCGCTCGAACCCGCTCACCGTCGCCTCCGTCGGCATCGCCGATGCCTGGCTGTTCCTTAAATGGGGAGGATTTTTCCGCCGGGCCGAGTTCCCGCATCTCTTCGCCGCTATCGTGCTGGTGCTGTTCGCCATTTCATTCTGGACACGCAGCCAGGCGGCGCGGCACGTCGTCATCCTTTCGATCGTATTCTATCTCCTGCTGCTGGCGATCGACCACAACACGCTCCAGGTCGCGATTCCACTCGTGCTCGTCTCGATGCTGCTGTTCGCGGCAGCGATCTTTGTCGCCGAACCCGTCGACAGCGTCGTGCAACTCGGCGGCAGGCTGCCATTGCATGCGCTCATCGGCTTTCTTGCCGGCCTCGCAATGGTCCAGTTCGAACTGGCCGATGAGGCGAGCTACAACAGCGGCTTTGCCATTGCCTCGGCAGCCGCGCTTGCGGGCATCGTCGCGGCGATCATGCTCGGCGGCCGTGAAAGCAGAGGCTTGCGCTGGGTTGCCTATGCCGGCTTTGCCTTCGAGCTCGCCATTATCTATGTGGTGATGTTGCAGTCGATGCTCGACACGGCTGGCTTCTTCCTGTCCGCGGCCGTGCTGCTGGGGATACTGGCGCTGGTCATCATCCGCGTTGAAAAACGAATGAATACGCCCGCCGGAGGAGCAGCGGCATGAGCGGCAAAAGACTGATCATCGCGGCGCTGGTGACGGCGCTTGTCCAAATCGGCTTGCTGGGCTGGATCATCGCCGGACGCGCGGCGATCCTGCGCAACGGCAAGGAGGTCCTGCTCAAGGTCGAGCCCGTTGACCCGCGCGATCTTCTGCGCGGCGATTACATCTCGCTTGGCTATGACATCTCGCGCATCCCGGTGAAGCTTATCGCCAACATTCCGCCGGGCAAGATCACCAGCAACGACTCCGAGTTCGTCGTCAGGTTGAAGAAGGCTGTCGACGGCTACTGGCAGCCGAGCGCGGCATGGTTCGATCAGGCGCCGGCGCCTGCCGCTTCCGATGAGGCCGACATTGTCGGGCATGTAGCGGATGGCTGGGATCTGCGCTCACCCGACATGACGATCACGCCGGAATACGGGATCGAGCGTTTCTACCTGCCGGAGGGCAAGGGGATGGCGATCCAGAACGACATGCGCGTGCGGCCGTTCGGCGTCAAGCTGGCGCTCTCCGCCAATGGCAAGGCGCAGATCAAGGCGCTCATGGACGGCGACAAGACGCTGTTCGAGGAGCCGCTTTATTAGTGTGTTCGGGCCTGGGCGTCAGCGCGACGGTCCGCGTTAACGACGGTCCTGGTTATGGCCGGACATCGCCCGTCTCGGCGATGATTTTGGGATAGGGACCGATCGATATCGTATAGCTGAAGTCCGCTACGCCTTTCTCCTGCTTGTGTGTCGAGGGGCTGCGCACAATCCAGTCGTAGATGCCTGAGACCTTGCAGCGATCGTTGGCGCAGCTGACCGCAATGCTGTCATTGCGGACGTTGTATCCGCGTTCAGGCCATCGCTGGTAATAGCTCCTCTTGTCCTCAATGATCGAACTTAGGTTCGTCAACTTGCCATGATAGTCGACCGTGGGAGCGTAGGACGCCTGAGCCTGAGCAAGAGCGAAATCGTTGTTATCGCCATGATGCTCGATGAGGTCCTTGACAAACCCGACCGCAACGCTTTCCGGCTGTTGCCTGGCGTCGGGCGCAGGAGCGCACACGGACGCAGGATCCGGCGTCGTTGATATCTGCAATGCATTCGCTGGCGATTGGTCCGCTGCGGCATTGGTCACACGCAACTCTGCCATTTCGCTGGCCGACAGGTACCGCATTTCATGCTTGTCATAGCTCGAAGCCAATTCCATCAGCTTGGGATCCGCTCCCATCTCGATCACATAGGATATGATTGCGGCCGTGCCGAACTGGAAACGGGCCTCCGCGTCTTCATTTGACATCCCGTCGGCCGGTTTGAGGGACGGCCGATGAACGCCGATGGAACCTGGTTCGGCAACGCGGTGGACGCCGCCCAGGAAGGCCAGTGAGCAGGCTGAAGCGCACTGCAATTGGCGAAGCTGAAAAGTATCCAACCCCGCCGCGCGGATCATTCTCCCCAAGCGAATCGCACTGCCGACGTTGCCGCCGGGGGAGTTGAAGACGATCATCCTGGCCCTGCTGCTCGCGACCGCGTTGCTGAAGGCGTTCAGGGGTTCATTTGCGCCAAACTCACCGGATACAAGAAGCATTGGCTGCTGGCCCGGAGAGGAAACCGAAGTGTACTCTAAGGCCTCAACGTGACACGTCGCTGCCGCGACAGCCGACCCAACCGCCAGGACCAGAGAAACTACGCGCACAACCTGACAGAGCCCCAACCTGCCTGTTGCTGCGACTAAGAACCTGTCGACGGGCTATTTCAAGGGCATTGGACACGAAAAAGCGGATTGTCTGCTCGAGCCTTGCGTGCGCCGCCAGAAGTTGATGGCTCCGATCCTTCCTGCCAAAGGTTCGGAGGACACGCTTCCCTCTGACGACCATGGGGTGCCTACCACCAGAAGCTCGCCAGGCGAAGGGTGGTGCGGATGAAGGGACTCGAACCCCCACGCCTTTCGGCACTGGAACCTAAATCCAGGGCGTCTACCAATTCCGCCACATCCGCGTTCCCCGGCAATCCCATGTAGCCATCATTCTGTCAATGTCGGGGTCCAAGTCACCGTCATTCTCGTAATCGCGAAGATGGTTGAAAATTAGCCTAGCCTGTGACAAAAGGCGTGTCGAATGTGACGGGACGCGACTATCCGCTTCTGCCGAATGCAAGAAGAAGTAGGAAAAACAAAGACTTCTTCACATTTTGGAAGCGCAGTTCAGGAGAGTTTGAGCCGCATTGGCGGTCAAATCACCAGGTTCCGTACCAAAGCCATTTCCGGCAAGATTATACCGGCAGGCTGTGAACGGCTAAGGACCGTTTGGCAGCCTCGTTGGTGAAAACAAAGGTTTTAGGATGCAGGTCACCGAAACGCTCAACTCCGGTCTCAAGCGCGAGATCAAGATCACCGTGCCGGCCGGTGACATGGAAGCCAAGCTGATGGCGCGGCTGAACGACGCCCGCGGCAAGGTGCGGATCAACGGTTTCCGCCCGGGCAAGGTGCCGGTACAGCACCTGCGCAAGATGTACGGCAAGTCGTTCATGGCCGAGGTGGTCAACGAGATCCTCAACGACTCGACCCGCTCGATCATCTCGGGCCGCGGCGAAAAGGCCGCCATGCAGCCTGAAGTCATCATGACCGAGGACGAGAAGGAGGCGGAGAAGATCCTGGCCGGCGGCGCCGACTTCGAGTTCCGCCTCAATTACGAGGTCATCCCGGCCATCGAGGTCAAGGATTTCTCCGACATCAAGGTGACGCGTCAGGTTTACGACGTGCCGGAATCGGAGGTCGACGACCAGGTGAAGCGGGTCGCTGAATCGGCTCGCAGCTACGAGCCCAAGGAGGGCAAGGCCGCCGAAGGCGATCGCGTGAGCATCGATTATGTCGGCAAGATCGGCGGCGAGGCGTTCGCCGGCGGCGCCGGCACCGACCAGCCGCTGGTGCTGGGCTCGAAAGAGTTCATCCCGGGCTTCGAGGACCAACTGGTCGGCACCAAGGCGGGCGATGAGAAGCAGGTCACGGTGACCTTCCCGGAGAACTACCAGGCAGCGCATCTGGCCGGCAAGGAAGCCACCTTCGACGTCACCGTCAAGGAAGTGGCCAAGCCCGGCGCGCTCGAGATCAATGACGAGACGGCCAAGAACCTTGGCCTGGAATCGCTGGAGCGCCTGCGCGAGATCGTGCGCGGCCAGATCGAGAACCAGTTCGGTTCCATGACCCGCCAGAAGGTGAAGCGCCAGCTGCTCGACCAGCTCGATGCCGCCTATTCCTTCGAGGCACCGTCGAAGCTCGTCGAGGCCGAGTTCAACAACATCTGGGCGCAGGTCAACCGCGACCTCGAAGCCGCCGGCCGTACCTTTGCCGACGAAGAAACGACGGAGGAAGAGGCGCGCGCCGAATATATGCGCCTGGCCGAACGTCGCGTGCGTCTCGGCTTGGTTCTTGCCGAGATCGGCGAGAAGGCCGGGGTCACCGTGTCGGACGATGAACTGCAGCGCGGCCTGTTCGAGCAGGTTCGCCGCTTCCCGGCCAACCAGCAGCAGGAAGCTTTCGAGTTCTACCGCAGCAACCCCGAGGCGATTAATTCGCTCCGCGCGCCGATGTTCGAGGAAAAGGTCGTCGACTATTTGCTGGGCCAGATTTCGGTCGAGGACGTGAAGGTCAGCAAGGAAGAGCTGATGGCGGACGACGAGGAGGCCGAGAGCGCCAGCAAGGCGAAGCCGGCGAAGAAGGCTTCCTCCAAGAAAGCCGAGGCCAAGGCCGGCGAAGCAGCCGGTGAGGCGGAAGAGCCCAAGAAGAAGGCCGCGCCGAAGAAGAAGGCCGCCAAGGACGCCGAGTAAAACCGGCGATAAGCTGATTTCGAAAGGCCGCCCACGAGGCGGCCTTTTTCGTTCATGTTCTCTGTTGTTGCTGCGGGGCAACACCACCCGCTTCAGATGAATGCACGCTGCTGGCGATACCGAACATTGATGATTATCTGCTCGATATCACATTGCGCAGGGTCGTTTGGAGGCGTCGGTGGGTGTGGCATTCACGATGAGGGGCGTGGTCGTTACCGCGGCGCTCTTGCTTGCCGCGGCCGGTGTGGCAGAGGCCGGACCCGATCTCGGCAACTGGCGCGTCGACGCCGGCAACGACGGCCAGGTCACTGCGTCGCTATACGCCACCAACAAGCTGATCACCGGCGGCGGCGCGCTGGGCTACAGTCCGGTGCTGACGCTGGCTTGTCGACCGGGCGGCGAACCGCGTTGGAGCGAATGGCTGCAACTCAACGATTCAGTCTCCGCCAGCCGCAAGATCACCATGTCGGTCATGGTCGATGGCGGCGGCAAGTTCGATGAAAGCTGGTCTATCGGCCCACGCGGTAAAATGCTGGTCAGGGACGGAGCCGATGGCATCAAGCGGCTGGTTTCGGCGAGCCGGCTGTTGCTGTCATGGCGCTTCGGCCTGCTGTCGGGACGCGGCGAGGCCGATTTTGAACTCGCCGGACTGTCCGAGGCGATCGGACAGATGGCTGCAAGCTGCAATACCGATCCGCCGTGAGTCTCAGTACACGGCCTAAAGGGCGTCGCGAGGAGCCGGACTCAGGCGACGCGCTTTAGGTCCGTGTTTTGATGCATGTCGTTCTGCCAGAACCGCTAAGCAGCTTGGGCGACGTGCACCTTCGCACAAATTGCCGTTTCTACCCATTGGCGTGATACTGTGGTATGTAGATGCCGCAATTCCATTGGTGGGACCACGGATATTCCGCTGTACCGTGCAGGCCGCCCCAGCGCAGCTGGCGTGGTGCGGATCGTCCGGCGCAGATGACGATCGATCAGGGAGGAATGCCATGCGCGCAATCGCACTTTTCATCGCCTCGGCGGCCACGATCTTCATTGCAAGCCCTTCGCGGGCGCAGGATGCAGCCGCAGGCGAGAAGGTCTTCACCAAGTGCAAGGTCTGCCACATTGCAGACCAGGACCAGAACAAGGTCGGCCCATCTCTGCACGGCGTCATCGGGCGCACGGCGGGCACGCATCCCGGTTTCACTTTTTCCCCTGCTATGATCGAGGCCGGAAAATCCGGCATCAAATGGGATGAGCCCACGCTGACGAAGTATCTTCAAGACCCCAGGGGCATGATCAAAGGGACGAAGATGGTGTTTCCCGGCCTCAAGAACGATCAGGACGTAGCCAACGTCATCGCTTACCTGAAACAGTTTTCGAAGTAAGCGGGCCCTTCCAGGCCCCTTTCGGTGGCGCCGGCTCGCCCCGACCGAAGGCGGCCGGCATGACGCTGCTGAAGTGTGGCCGCCGGCGCCGTCATGCAGGCAGCGCAAAAAATCCCAGCACCAACAGAATGGCTATGCCAAGGCCGAGTATGAGAAGCGTTCGCGTGTCCATGACGTTCGCCTTCGACCAGGCGCATGACCCGGAAATCGGGAAAGGATCACGGGCCAATCAAAGTGATCCAGCCTCCTTTGCGCGTACCGGAGGCACTGCGTTGTAGTTGTATAAGAATACCGCAAAAAAACCTCTCGAACCAGCGTGGAGCTCTGGCCGGCCACCGCACCCTCGTTCCAATGAAAAGAGACAAATCGGGCGCAATGGAGTATGTTGGCTGCCGGTGCAGGTCGCGGTTTTGCGTGGCCAACCATGCAGAGCGGTAGCACCGCGAATCCGCGACCTTGCCGGACCCTGGTCTGGAGGAATGGTCATGGCAAGCTTTCACGTCATTGCAGGCGCTAGCGAAACGCTCGAGCATACCAGAGTGAGAAAGATCGGCCTTTCCGATCTTTTCGACGCGCTCAGGCGCGGGGTCGACGATTTCATGGTGAAACCCTCGCATATCGTGTTTCTGTGCATGATCTATCCGCTCGTCGGCGTGGTGCTTGCTACCTGGACATCGGGAGCGAACGCGCTGCCACTGCTGTTTCCGCTGGTGTCCGGTTTTGCGCTGATCGGCCCATTCGCGGCGATCGGTCTTTACGAGATCAGCCGCAGACGGGAAGCCGGGCTCGATGCATCCTGGCGCCATGCCTTCGAGGTCAGGAACTCCCCGGCGCTGCCGGCCATCGCCGCGGTCGGGATCATGCTGTTCGCGATCTTCATAGCGTGGCTTTTGACCGCCAAAATCTTCTACGAGCAGCTGTTCGGTCCCGCGCCCCCGGCATCGCTGTCCAGCTTCATCGCTGAGATATTCGCCACCGGGCGCGGTTGGACCCTGATCGTGCTGGGTCACGCCATCGGATTCGTCTTCGCCGTGGTCGTGTTGTGCACCACCGTGGTGGCTTTTCCGCTGCTGCTTGATCGCGATGTCGGCGCCTACGAAGCCATTCACACTTCGGTACGCGTAGTGCTGGCGAACCCCATCGTAATGGCCGTCTGGGGACTGATCGTCGCCGTTGGGCTGATCGTCGGTTCGCTGCCGGTGTTCGCGGGGCTGGCGGTTGTGCTGCCAGTCCTCGGCCATGCCACCTGGCACGTGTATCGTAAGGTCGTGGAAGCGCCGGCCGCCGCCCCAAGACCGGCGAACTAGCAAACCCTGTCGAGCACGGGCTGGAGTGCCGGTGCTCTCACAGGGCCGGGTGGCTGAAGCGTGCCCGACGCGCGCCTGTGGTCAGGTCGCGGAAATCCTTGCCGCTGACATGCACAAGGGTCTTGTGGTCGCCGCCCTCGAAGTAGATATCGGCGGCGTCGCCGAGGCTTTCGTCCAAAATGACCGGCACGTCATAGGCCGCGCCGATCGGCGGTACGGCGCCGATATCGCAATCGTCGAAGAGCGAGACCACCTCGTCCTCGGAAGCGAGCCCGAGGCGCTTGTCCATGACGTCCTGGAGCTTGGCGAGTTCGATCCTGTGGGTGCTTGGGACCACGGCCAGCGCATAGCCGAGCTCGTGGTGAACGACCACGGACTTGGCCATCATGCTGCCGGGCACGTGGGCGGCAATGGCGGCCTGCCTGCTGGTTGCAGTCCGATGATGCGCGACGGTGTCGTACGGGATTCCCTTGCCGTCTATGAAATTCCTCAGTCTGTTCGCTATCGTCATTTTCCGCGTCCTTTGCTTGAGTTCACGACGCATATCAAAACCAAACCGCCGGTTGTTTCGAGGCACCGGCCATTTCGGGCTGATTAGGCTGCGGTTTATCCGAACCGCGCGTCAGGGGCCGGGCCCGAAAAACGCGATGCGGGTCAGCAGCGTATAGTCGGC
The DNA here is from genome assembly GCF_003952605.1 of Mesorhizobium sp. M1A.F.Ca.IN.022.06.1.1. NCBI lineage: Bacteria > Pseudomonadati > Pseudomonadota > Alphaproteobacteria > Hyphomicrobiales > Phyllobacteriaceae > Mesorhizobium > Mesorhizobium sp. M1A.F.Ca.IN.022.06.1.1. Next base: position 5,738,413 of record NZ_CP034455.1, read on the forward strand.
CTCGAAGACCATCATCGCCACGAAGACCAGCACCAATATCGGCGGCAGGATGATCGCATACATCATCGCCAACCGTTCCCAGGCCATGTGCATGAAGACGGCCACGATCAGTCCTGCCTTGAGCATCATGAAGATCAGGATCAGCGACCATCTGAGATAGCCGTGCAGGCCGAAATAGTCGACCATATAGGAGCAGGCGCTGAGTATGAACAGCCACACCCAGACCACCAGATAGAGCTTGATCGGGTGTTCCTGGTGCGTGTCCGATTTGCCGGCGGTCGCTGCATCGTGGGTGGAGTGCAGCGCCTGTTGTCCGAGACCGTTTGCGGTTGCTTCAGCCATTTCGTCCTCTCAGCAAAGCCTGCCTCTCACCAAAGATAGAAGAAGGCGAAGATGAACACCCAGACCAGGTCGACGAAGTGCCAGTAGAGTCCCATGATCTCGACATTCTCGTAGTGGCCCCGGCGACTGGTGAAAAACCCCGGACGCCCGATGTCGTAATCGCCGCGCCAGACTTTTCGCGCCACGATGATCAGGAAGATGACCCCGATCGTGACGTGCGTGCCGTGGAAGCCGGTGATCATGAAAAAGCATGAGCCGAATTGCGCGGCTCCCCAGGGATTGCCCCAGGGCCGCACTCCTTCGGTGATGAGCTTGGTCCATTCGAAGGCTTGCATGCCGACGAAGGTTGCGCCGAGCGCGGCGGTCAAAAGCATCAGGATCGCGGTTTTGCGGCGATCGCGGCGGTAGCCGAAATTGACCGCCATGGCCATGGTGCCGCTGCTGGAGATCAGCACGAAGGTCATGATGGCGATCAGGATCAGCGGGACCTCCGACCCGCCGATGTGCAGCGCGAAGACCTTGCTTGGGTTGGGCCACGGCACGCGCGTCGACATGCGGGCGGTCATGTAGGAGAGCAGGAAGCAGCCGAAGATGAAGGTGTCGCTGAGCAGGAAGATCCACATCATGGCCTTGCCCCAGGACACGTTCTTGAACGCGCGCTGATCCGAGGCCCAGTCGGCGGCAATCCCGCGCCAGCCCTGGGGGCGATCCAACTGGCTGCTATCCGTCAGTGTCGTCTCGGCCATCGCCAGTCTCCTAGGTCAGCAGCCGTTGGCAAATGCTCACGAATGTCGCCGCCCAGCCGGCCAGGACGGCGAAGATGCCGAGCCAGACGAAAAGCAGGAAATGCCAGTACATCGCGCAGAGCTCGATCCCGAGGCGAAGCCGCTGCGGCCGGGCGCCCGTCCAGGCGCCGATGCTCGTCCTGCCAAGGCCGACCAGCCCGCCCAGTATGTGCAGGCCGTGCATGGCGGTGATCAGATAGAAGAAGCTGTTGGCCGGGTTGGAGTCCAGCAGGTAGCCGTCATCGGTCAACTGCCGCCACGCGATCAGTTGGCCGATGAGGAAGGCGAGGGCGGTCAGCCCGGCCGTCGCAAGACCGAGGCTGACCATGTCCGTCTGGCCTCTGCGCGCCGCGATCACGGCGCATTGCAGCGCGACGCTGCTCAGCACCAGCACGCCGGTGTTCAGCCAGAGCAGGCGCGGCAGCGGCAGAGGCCGCCAGTCCGGCAGACCCATGCGCATGAAATAGGCGCTGGTGAACAGCGAAAACAGACAGCCGACAACCGCGAGGAAGACACCGAGGCCGATCTTGGCGGTGGGCAGGGCCGATCGCTCTAGGCCGACGAAATCCCCGGCCAAGCCTTGCTCGAGCCACGGCTTCGCGGTCAGCCGCTGGTGCGAAAGCCACCATCCGGCAAAGCCGGCGATCACCAGCAGGAAGACCAGGATGACGCTCATGCCGGCTCCCTCGATGGGATGAAGGAGCCCGGCACGTTCTGCGGAATGAAATCCTCCTTCGCGCCCGGCACGCTGTAGTCATAGGCCCAACGATAGACGATCGGCAGTTCCTTGCCGAAATTGCCGTGCGCCGGCGGCGTCTGCGGCGTCTGCCACTCGAGCGTCGTTGCCCGCCACGGATTGCCGCCGGCCTCACGGCCGTGACGGATGCTCCAGATCAGGTTGAACAGGAACACCATCTGGGCGAAGCCGACCAAGAAGGCCATGATGCTGATGAACGAATTCAGATGATGGGCCGACTCCGTCATGATCGTCATGTCTGTCAGTTCGGCGTAGCGGCGCGGTACACCAATCAGGCCGATATAGTGCATGGGGAAGAAGATCAGGTAGGCGCCGAGGAAGGTGACCCAGAAGTGAAACTGGCCGAGCGCCTCGTCCAGCATCCGTCCGGTGACCTTCGGATACCAGTGATAGATCGCGCCGAAGATCACCAGGATCGGGGCGACACCCATCACCATGTGGAAATGGGCAACGACGAACATCGTGTCCGACAGGGGAACGTCGACGACGACATTGCCGAGGAACAGCCCCGTCAACCCGCCATTGACGAAGGTGACGATGAAGGCGAGCGCGAAAAGCATTGGTATCGAGAGGTGGATGTCGCCGCGCCACAGGGTCAGCACCCAGTTATAGACCTTGATGGCGGTCGGAACGGCTATGATCAACGTCGTCGTGGCGAAGAAGAAGCCGAAATAGGGGTGCATGCCGCTGACATACATGTGGTGCGCCCAGACCACGAAGCTCAGGGCGCCGATCGCGATGATCGCCCAGACCATCATTCGGTAGCCGAAGATGTTCTTGCGCGCGTGCGTGCTGATGAGGTCGGACACGATGCCGAAGGCCGGCAGGGCCACGATGTAGACTTCCGGATGGCCGAAGAACCAGAACAGATGCTGAAACAGGATCGGGCTGCCGCCACTGTGCTGCAACTGTTGGCCCATCTCGACGATCGCCGGCATGAAGAAGGAGGTGCCGAGCGCGCGGTCGAGCAGCATCATCACACAAGCAACGAACAGCGCCGGGAAGGCGAGCAGAGCCATGACGGTGGCGGTGAAGATGCCCCATACGGTGAGCGGCAGGCGCATCAAGGTCATACCCCGCGTGCGGCCCTGCAGCACCGTCACAACATAGTTCAAGCCACCCATGGTGAAGCCGATGATGAACAGGATGAGCGAAGAGAGCATCAGGATGATGCCCCAGTCCTGGCCACCCGGCGTGCCGGTCATGATCGCCTGCGGCGGGTAGAGCGTCCAGCCGGCGCCGGTCGGTCCGCCGGGCGCAAAGAAGCTTGCGACGAGAACGAGCACCGCCAACAGGTAGACCCAGTAGCTCAGCATGTTGACATAGGGGAAGACCATGTCGCGGGCGCCGACCATCAGCGGGATGAGATAGTTGCCGAAGCCGCCGAGGAAGAGTGCGGTGAGCAGGTAGATCACCATGATCATGCCGTGCATGGTGATGAACTGGTAGTAGGCCTCCGGAGTAATGAAATCGAACGTGCCGGGGAAGCCGAGCTGCAGGCGCATCAGCCAGGACAGGAACAGCGCTACAAAGCCGATCGCCGTTGCCGTTGCCGAATACTGGATCGCTATGACCTTGGCGTCCTGCGAGAAGACGTATTTCGTCCACCAACTGTGCGGATGGTACAGTTCCATTTCCCCGACTTCGGCGGGGGAACGGCATCTGCGGGTGTGACGTCGACCATGGGAGCACCTCCCTGTTCAGCGGGCCTCGACAGTTTCGACTTTTGCCCCGACGTCCAAAGCGGACGCCATTGTCTTTCCTGGCAGCGGGTTCGCCGAGCCCGTTTGCTGAGGCGCCGACAGTTGCGCAAAAGTCTGCTGCTGCCCGAGCCAGGTCAGGTAATCCTGCTCGGTGTCGACCATCACCATGCCATGCATCAGCGGATGTCCCTGGCCGCAGAGCTCGGCGCACAGGACCTGGAAGGTTCCGGTCCTTGTTGGAGTGAACCAGAAATAGGTGACCGATCCCGGGATCATGTCCATCTTGGCGCGGAATTCCGGGATGTAGAAATCATGCAGCACGTCGATCGAACGCAGCAGCATCTTGACCGGTTTGCCGACCGGCAAGTGCAGGTCCGCCGCCTCGACCACGACGTCGTCCTGGCCGTTGGGATCCTTTGGGGCGATGCCTAGCGGGTTCTCAGCGGCTACTTCACGGGTGTCCGAAGTGCCGAGCTTGCCGTCCTTGCCTGGCAGGCGATAGCTCCACTGCCATTGCTGAGCAACGACCTCGATTTCGGTCGCATCGCTCGGCACGTTGACGAAGCGGCTCCAGACGAACAGGCCGGGAACGAGCAAGGCGGTGACGCCGATCGCAGTGACGATCGTCAGCCACCATTCGAGACGCTTGTTCTCCGGTTCGTATACCGCGCGATTGCCTTCGCGATGGCGAAAGCGGAACACGCAATACGCCATGAAGAGAACAACGGCGGCAAAAACGACGCCGGTGATCCAGAAGCTGATGATGATGGTGTGGTCGATATAGTCCCAGTTCGAGGCAATCGGCGTCCACCACCATGGGCTCAGGAAGTGGAACAACACCGAGCCCACGACGATCAAAACGAGTACAAGCGCGATGGCCATGTCCCGTCCTCCGGTATTTCATGGGAGCGCGAAGCATCCAACGCCAATACCAAGCCGCATCATGCTCGATTTCCGGTTGAAATTCCAGAGCCGACTAGCTGATGTGCAAAACGTTGCTGCGCGCCCGGACCTTTTGGGGCGGGGGCCTTGGCGCAGCGGGCCCTTCGTCGAAGCATTGCCCTTACGGACGATGTGCAGAGGGCTGAATGGCCGGCTTGATGCCGCTGGCGGGTAGATCAACTAGTTCATTTTAGGCGTGCGGACGGCTGCCCTGGCCTTTTGCCGGCGAGATTTGACCGCCTCCAGCAGTTCGCGTTCGCTGGTGTGAGCATTTCGAAAGATGGCCACAACCAATACCGCTAGAATTTCCGCGTCCGGGTCCAAAGGATCGAGCTGTTCATCTGCGCAGACCTGATTGAACACGCGTTCGCAAACGGCCAGATCTAGAGGGCTAAGGCAGGTGCGATTGAAACGCCGACGCAGCATTTGAGCGAACCTTTCAGCGCCCGCCGCCCGTGCTTTGCGGCGGGGCCTTGTCACCGAGGCTTGAAAAGATGTTGTCCCCAGCTTCTAGTAACGTTACTCCATGCTCGGCGATTGTGTTGTCAATAATCCCAAAATCTGTGCGCAGTCCCGAGATCTATATTGGCCGACCCGCATGAGCTGGTAATAGTCTTGCCGTTTGTTGTCGGGTATACGGAAGCCGCGTCGAAAGTCAGCCGCCTCTTTCGGGGCGCGAGTGCAGCCAAGTTTGCTGGCGCTGACTTTCAAACTCGCCAGTGAGCATCCGAGCTTTGCCGCAATGTCTTTCAATGGCTCGTTGTTGACATATCCATCAAGAATTATCTTGCGGCGAGCTTCTCCTTTGACTTTTTCATTCATTACCTGGTCTCCTCAACGTCGCTTTCACGATGTCGGAATCTATAGGCGCCGGTCTGAAGTGTGTCGTTAGCCTCGTATCCAGAAACTTATCTCGGGATGCATTTCTTATTGTAACCCAGCGTGATCGACGATGCGGTCCACAGGCTTGCCAGATCCCGGGATACACCACATGATTGCGGGGGCATGGGCATACCGGAATCGGATATGGCACCACGCGCGATGGACGCTAAGGAGCAAGACGAGGCGCATACCGGGCCTGTACCGGAGCGCGAGCGACGGCGTTGGCCTCGCGACGTTCAACCCGACAATGAGGCGGCTCGGCCAATCGCGCCGGCACTGGAACCGCTGTCCTTTTCAACACTCGAACTGGCAGCAGAGGATCAATTCCCCGCTTGGCAAGCGCATGTGGCACCGCTTGTCGAGGTCAGGCTGCCGGATGACAAATCGTTGGACGACGGCTTCCTCGCAGCGCACAAGGCTTGGAATCTCGGCGGCATGCTGATCGTTGAACAGCGGACGCCGGCGCACAGTTATATCCGTTCCGCCGCAAAGCTTCGGTCCAGCTCGATCGATCATTGGTATGTCGTCTTGCCACATACCGGCCGGTCGTGGACGGAGGTCAATCGCCGTGTCGCGGAGGGCCAGCCGGGCAAACTTGAGATCAGGTCGCTGGGCTACCCGTTTCGCGGGAGGATGACCGAATCCGAAAGTCTCGTTCTATATTTGCCGCGTGATTTGTTCGCCGACGCGGCGGCAACCCTCGACGCAAACAACAACTCAATTCTTTCCGGCAATTTTGCAAACCTTTTGATCGACTATGTCGACGGCATCGTATCAAGGCTGCGCAGTCTCACCGCTGACGACCTGCCTCGCATCGTACACGCAACCCGCAGCATGATCATTGCGTGCCTCGCGCCGCCGGCCGAACATGCGGCTGCGGCCGAACAACTGGCGAGTGTCGCGCTGATGGAGCGGGCCCGTCGATACGTCCAAAACAACCTGGAAGCGGCTCATCTGACGCCGGATTCAATGTGCCGGGCGCTCGGTGTTTCGCGATCTCGTCTCTACCAGCTGTTCGAACCGAGCGGTGGGGTGCTCCATTACATTCAAAGTCGCCGACTTCTAGCGGCCCATGTTGCGCTCAGCGATCCGGCGGACAGACGGCGCATCGTTCAAATTGCGGAGGCCTTCGGGTTCAGTTCAGCGGCAAATTTCAGCCGGGCGTTCAGCAAGGAGTTCGGTTACAGCCCCCGCGAAGGGCGCAGGACGACGGTGTTGCCGCGCCCCGCCCACTCTGTTTCGCTTGGCGAGCACGAGAAGACCTCCTCGTTTGAAGGATGGCTCAAGGCGCTTGGAAGCTGATCATAGCATCCGCGGCGGGCGTTTCATCAGTATGCCCGGAGTGATACTGGATCCGGCGACAATCCTTGCCGGGCAAGCGATCCTTGGCTGGCGGTACCCCATTGGCAAAATCCCTGGCGAGAGATGCCGTGCCGATCGAGATATGTACGCCCGGATAAGTATCTGGATGCGCAGCTAACGACAGCGCGGCCTTATTCGTAGATGTTCGCTGTGACTTAGCGGGGGGCTCGGCACAGGCGGCAGGTTTCCAAGTTGGGGGGAATATCGCACCGCCTGTGCCGACCGCGCCGCCGCAAACCGTCAAAGGCGTAAGTGAGTTAGCGTGCCAAGGCCGAGGCGGCCGGTTGGTGTTCATTCCGCCGCAGAATGGGTTAGTGGGGGCTCGATGGCTTAGTGGGGGCTCGGCACAGGCGGCAGATGTCCAAGTTGGGGGGACATCGGATCGCCTGTGCCGCTCGCGCTACCGCTATCCGTCGAAGGTGTGGCGTAGTTGAGTAAGCGTGCCAATGGCCGGGGGCGGCTGGCCGGTGTTCATTCCGTCGCAGAATGGCTTAGTGGGGGCAAGGCACAGGCGGCAGGTGTCCAAATGGATACCAGATCGCCTGTGCCGCTCGCGCCACCGCTATCCGGCAAAGATGGTGGCCTAGTTGAGTCAGCGTGACAAGGTCGACGGCGAACGGCTGGAGTTCATTCCGCCGCAGATACCAACTCTTGTCGAGCGGCCGCCCGAAGATGAAGGGTGGGTCCACGAGGCCAAATTCGACGGCTACCGCACACAAATCATCATCGAAAAGGGCGGCGCGCGTCTTTACAACAAGAACGGGCGCGACTGGACGACGAAATACTGGCCCATCGCGCTGGCGGTCGACCTGCCATGCCGGGCTGCCATTCTCGACGGCGAGGTGATTGTCTCGGGCGGGCGGGGCTCGCCCGGTTCTCCTGCGCTGGAAGCCGCGATCTGGAACGAGCCGAGCCGGCTGGTGTTCGTCGCTTTCGACATCCTCCATCTCGACGGCCGCAATCTTATCCCCTTACCCTTGCTGCAGCGCAAGCAAGCGCTGTGGCGACTGGTTGAGCCTGGCCTCGGCAAGATCCAATACAGCGAGCATTTTGAGGGCGACGCGCTCGCGATCTTTCGCGCCACCGAGAAAACAGAGCTCAACGGCGTCATCTCGAAACGCGCCGATAGCCCCTACCAGAGCGGACCGTCGAAAACGTGGCTGAAAACCAAATTTTTGAGAAAGCCGATCTCGAAACACTAGGTCTGTGATCGAGCCCAGGCCGCGAATTCCGCTCTGTCCTGTGGATCGCAATATTTCGAATCACGCCTGGCGCGACGCCGATTATCTGTCGATTCGCGATTTATTAACAATGAATGAACGTCCATCGTGGAATAACCTGCCCGCCAATCACAGCGGAGGATCCATTGCAATTACAGCGCATGCACCGCTTGTTGAAATAGCGAGTTGAAAGTTTGCCAAGCTTGTTACTTATGCTATTTCTAAACTGGGGGACGCTAATTTTCTCCGCCTACGGAGGTGGCTTTTGCGTTCAGAGGCATCAGGCGTCGGCACGCAGAATGAGGAGTCGTCCTCAAGCGATGGTTCACGTGCCGGCGAAGCGCTTCTCGCTAACCTGTTGGCGAATACGACCGAACTTCTATCGTTCTATGATAGCGACTTCCGCCTAACTCACTACGCCGCCAGGCTTAAACGTCTGTACGGAGGTGCGGTGGTGCCAGGCGCAGCCATTTGGGAGATCTATCCAAGCTTCCTCGATACGAGGTGCCGCGACGAATTTCTTCGGGTGTTCCAGGGCGGCTCTGCGGCAAGCATTGACCTGCCGCGATCATCGGGCGAAGCGCCCCGCTCCGTTTTCGTCTTCGGCACTGCAGATGGTGTGGGAATCATCGAATCCCGGGAGCAGGGGGAGCGCAGCGCGGCGCAGGAGCAGGAGCATATGATTCTGCTCCATCAAGCGACGCACGACGTGCTGACCGGACTGCAGAATCGGCGGCGATTCGGCGAGCGGCTGCAGCAAGCGCTGGCGGCCATCGGCGGATCTCAGCCAAAAGCCGCCCTGCTGCAAATCGATCTTGACGATTTCAAAGCGGTCAACGACACGCTCGGCCATGGGGCAGGCGACACGCTTCTGCAACTCGCGGCAGGTCGAATCCGCGACGCGCTGGAGGACGGCGAATCTGCGTACCGGTATGCCGGCGACGAGTTCGCCGTCATCCAATTGGGCAAGGAGCAGCCCGCGGAAGCCGAGCGCCTCGCAACCTCGCTGGTCAACTCGTTCAAGGACCCTTTCGTCATCAACGGCATTCCCGTCTTCGTCGGTTCAAGTATCGGAATCGCTTTCGGGCCGGAGCACGGGACCGATGGCGAGCAGCTGATGAAAGCCGCAGATATTGCTCTTTACGCAGCCAAGACGGATGGTCGCGGCTGCGCTCGAACGTTCAATCGCTCGATGCTGTTGTTGCTCGAGCAACGCGAAAATCTGAGGCGCAGCCTTCGAACCGCGCTGGAGCGGGGCGAGCTTTACCTGGACTATCAGCCGCTCATCAGGCCTCCTTCGTCGGTGATTGGTTTCGAAGCGCTGCTGCGGTGGCGGCACCCCGAGATAGGAATCATTCCGCCCGGCGTGTTCATTCCGATCGCCGAAGCGGACGGTCTGATGGACGAAATTGGACGATGGGTGCTCGAGCAAGCTTGTCGCCAGGCATTGGCGTGGCCTTCCGCGCTGACAGTCGCAGTCAACCTGTCGCCGGCTCAGTTCCTAAGCGGTTCGCTGACGGACACGGTCGCTCAGATCATCGACGCAGTTGGAATCCGAGCTGAAAGGCTTGAACTCGAGATAACCGAAACGGTTCTTCTTGAGAAGACTATCGACAATATAGATACTTTGAATACGTTGAACGTCCTGGGAATACGAATCTCGCTCGACGATTTTGGAACATACTATTCATCCTTGAGCTACCTTAAGAATTTTCCGTTCGATACCTTGAAGATAGATCAATACTTCATCGCGGACCTGGAGACGGATCTGAAGAGTCAAACGATTGTGCGATCGATCATAAGTCTGGCGCACGGCCTGGGAATTAGCGTCACCGCCGAGGGGGTCGAGACGTCGGCGCAGGCACGGTGGCTGATCAAGGAAAATTGCGATTACCTGCAAGGCAATTTCATGGGACGGCCGCTCGGATCCGAGGCAACCGGCGATTTCATCAGGCGGTCGCCGCCGAACGGGCTGGTAGCGATGGAGGAATCAAATCGGGCGCGCTAGCCACTTGCACCGTTTGTAAATCGGAGGGCTGTAAAAACGATCGAGCTAGATGCCGCGCAATGCGGGACTGGCTCATCACGAGGCGGTCAAACTTCCGTCCCGGAGTTCATCGCGTCACCTGGGCTCAAATACGGATGGAATAGGAGAGGATGCGGATGGGATCTGTTCATCATGACCCGGTTGGCGAACCGACTTTTGAGCCGATGATCCAGATCGACATGGAAATCAAGACTTTTGTCTCCGCTTGGAAACACTGCGATTATGTCTCGACGTACATCGCCCGGATGATCAGTCAAAACAGATCAGACTCGGTGCGGCATTCGAATCTCTTTTCCTCTGCCTTCAACGAATTACTGGAAGTCGCCTTTCGTACCCGCCACGCCGACGGCGAACTGGCATGCAGGGTGTCTCGCTATGGCGCGACGGACAGGATCGAACTGACATTTCCCTGCATGCCGGAGGAGCGCCAATTCTACGAAGAAGCCGTTTCGCAAGTCGCGGGATTTGAGGCCAAGGAGCGATATCTCAATTCTGTGTCTGGGGATCTGGCGCCCAGCCGGGAGGTGGTACTCCTGGAACTGGCTGTCGACTACAACGCGGCACTCAGGGTCGAGGAAGCCGACGGCGATGCGATCACGCTCGTCGTGGATCTTCCGCTTGAGGGCCTGCAACATTGAGCCCTTACAACCTGCACGCGCGCTTCAAGGCGCAGTACGATGCGAACAACCAGGAGTTCTCAATATCTGGGGTGGTCCGGCCTCAGGCGATCGATGAGCTTGGGCCTAGCCTGGCATTGCTTCGCGATGCGATCGGCCGAGTACGCGGCGTTCTCTACGTCAATGTCAGGCGCTTGGCGCAGATGAACAACGCTGCATTTTACGCCTTTTCGAGAATCATCATCGATGCCTGTCGCGCTCGACCCGATCTCAAATTTGTTGTCATCACGTCGAGCGTCGTCGGATGGACCTCGCGAAAATTCGGTCGGCTGAGCGGAATCGAACCGAACATCACGGTCGAGGAGTATGACAGCGAATTCTATCCAGGGCAGGGCTTCCTCGAGGAAGGCGGGTTCGTTCCAATCCTGCGCACGCAGACAAAGATGACCTGGCGCCACGAGCGTGCAATCCTGCCGCGACATGGCATGAGACCCGGGATCGTTATGGCCGACATCTGTTGCGGGATCGGCGATTTCGCCGTGCTCGTGCAGAAAGAGTTCCAGCCGTCGCGGATTGTCGCCCTCGACCACTCCATATCAAGCCTGGACTACGCCCGACGCGTGATGCGGGAGTTCGATATCCGGGGCATCGAATATACTTATGGCGATGCCTCGGAAATGCTGCTCGACGAGGAGCAGTTCGACTTGGTCACCTGCCGACATTCGCTTCAAATCTTCAATCGACCGGAACTCATCCTCAAGGAACTCTACCGCATATGCAAGCCAGGCGGGCGGGTCTACATCACCAACGAGAAGAATTCGCATTGCCTCGGCGAGCCGCGCGCCGAAAGCATCCGTTGGACATACAATGAAGTGGCGAAGCTGTTCGCGCATTTCGAAATGGACGTCGAGCTCGGGCCCAAGAGTCGGCGATATCTGATCGAAGCCGGATTCGACGACATACGTGTCGAGACCTTCACCGTCACCAACTTGGACGGAGATCCGCAGGACTTCGCCGATGTCATTGTCGCCTGGGCCGATGTCTATGCCGGCGAGATGGCCATCAAACGCGGCGACGGGCCGGAGTTCGTTGCACGGTTCCGGCAGGGCTTCCAGGATCACATATTCGCTGCGCTACACCCCAAGGGTTATGCGGGTTGGCCGATCTGGGTCGCATCGGGGCGAAGGCCGCAATGAAAGCCGACGATCAGCCTACACCGCGCTTCGGACTGCGCTCCTTCCGGGCGAAATTCGTATTGGTCGTTGGCGGCGCCGTGCTGTTCGATCTCTTGCTGAGCGGCGGCCTGGCGCTCTGGAACGTGCAAAAGCTGTCGCGCGACGCAACGTCGGAAGTCGGTGAGGGCCTGACCACCGCAAACCAGGAATACATTCGCTCCTACGCCGATTCGACGGCGTTAAGCGTCGACCTCCTGCTCGATCGAGTTCATGGGGAGGTGAAGGCGCTGGCCGGCGTTCTGCAGGCCCAGACCGACCATCCGAGCCGGCAGCGACAGGTCGGAGCAACCCTTTCGCAGGAGGCACCCGGCTCGGTGAAGGTCGTCTATGACGCGAAGGGCGATTGGGCGCAGAACCTGCCGGGCGCGCCTTCCGTGATTAGCGTCTGGGGCTACCTGCTGGGCGCCGACCACACGCCGTTGCCGAGCGTTGAGCAGGAAATCGAAGACAGTACCGTTCTGGATCTCGTCGCGCCGACCCTTATGGCCAGCGGATCGCCAAAACTGCAGATGTACTATATTGGTCCGAAGGAACGGCCGATCTTCAGGACGGTACCGTATACGGACCAGGCACAGACCTTCGACCGGCTCTATCCAGGCCACAACAAGGCGGAGTTCTGGGAGTTCTTCTTTCCGGGGATCTATGGGTCATGGCAGCAATGGGCGAAGGATCCAGCCTCACGTCCAGTCCCCGACGATATCACTCAGACAGCGCCCTACACCGATGCGATCACGGGAAAGCTGATCGTCAGTTTTTTCCACCCGCTGTGGACGCGCGACCGTACCGGTATCGCCGGTGTAGCGGGTGCAGACATCACTCTCGATCAACTCGCGGAAGTCGTCGAGCGCGTCAAGATCGCCGAAACCGGGTTCGGCTTCCTCACGATGTCGACCGGCAATGTAGTGGCGATCAATCCATCGGGCGAGGCGATCATCGGCCTGACTTCATCCAACGATGCGGGCACGCAGGGCGTCACCGGCCTGGAGAGGTCCCTGCGGGGAAGCACGCAGCCGGCCATCGCGTCGCTGCCGCTCGACCAGAACAATGACGGTGTCATTCAGCATATCATGCTCGACAACAAGGGCGAACACGTACCCTACATAGTTGTCCTCAAAAGATTGAAGCCGACCAATCTGTGGAGCTCGGGACCGATCAAGTCTGAAACGATGTCGGTCGGAATCGTCGTTCCAGAACGCGAAATCTATGCGTCCCTGGTCGCCGCGCAAAAGAGTATTTCTCGCGCGACCAATCGTATTCTGCTCTTTCAGGTTGCCGCCATCGTCGTTTCGCTTCTGATTGTATTTGCGGCAGTGCTCGGCATCTCGAAGCGGATCACGGCCGGCCTCAGGGCGCTTGCCAGCGCCGCCCAGAGGCTACAGTCCAAAGACTATTCGGTCCGTGTTCGCGTTCCAACGCGCGACGAGGTTGAAGCGGTCGGGGTCGCCTTCAACCGCATGGCCGAGCAGATCAGCTTTCACACAGAAAACCTCGAGCAACTCGTCGACGAACGCACCAGGGAACTCGGCGACGCAAATCAGGAGATTTCCGCGCTCAACGAAAAGCTGCGGGACGAGAACGTCCGTCTCGGCGCCGAACTCGCGGTCGCCAGGCAAATCCAGATGATGGTCCTGCCGAAACCGTTCGAACTCGAAGCGATTCCGGGGCTGGAGATCGCGGCCTACATGCGGCCGGCCGACGAGGTGGGCGGGGACTACTACGACGTCCTGCAGAACGGATCACGGGTCAAGATAGGCATCGGCGACGTGACCGGTCATGGTCTCGAGAGCGGCGTGCTGATGCTGATGGTCCAATCCGTTGCACGCGCGCTGCAGGAGGCCAACGAAGGCGATCCGCATCAGTTTCTGGTTCGTCTGAACAGGGCCATCTACAAGAACATCGAGCGGACGAACACCGACAAGCATCTCTCGCTGGCCTTTCTTGACTTTGAGGACGGGCGGGTAACGCTATCCGGCCAGCACGAGGACATTCTCGTCGTGCGTGCGGATGGGGACGTCGAACGTATCGACACGCTTGATCTGGGTCTGCCCGTTGGCCTGGAGAACGACATCTCGCAGTTCGTTGACACGCGAGACATCGTGTTCGGGAGCGGCGACGTAATCGTGTTGCACACCGACGGTGTGACCGAGGCGGAAGATGAAGACAGAAGACTGTTCGGGTTCGATCGCCTCTGCAAGAGCGTGCAAAAGCGCCATGGCAGGAGCGCCGAGGACATCAAGACCGGGATCATCGAGGATTTGATGGCTCATATCGGAATCCAGAAGATCCACGACGACATCACACTCGTGATCATAAGGCATACGTAGGATGACAGCGCTGTTCGGTACGCCTGACATTGCAATAGGGATGAAGGGGAGCGTCAGTCGCGTGCGGCTGTTCGACGGACCTCTCGACTTGAGTTGGCGTCATTGCGCCACGACCTCGGACTTCATTGCCGATCTTTTCGCGTTGCGCTTTCAGTCGTCGCGCAATGACTACATGGAGGTGCGGCATAGCATCGGATATCTGGTCAACGAACTCATCGAAAACGCCGTCAAGTTCCGCGCACCAGGCGAAATCGTGGTTGAGGCGTCGATGGATTCGGAGTGCTTCAAGCTCAAGGTGTCGAATGACGTCGATGGTGAAATCGCGTCCGAGTTCCAAAGCCTGCTGGCGGACATCACGGTTGGCGACCCAAAGGACCTGCTGATACAGCGGATTGAGGCGAATGCCGCGAACCCCGACGTGGGGAGCTCCGGGCTTGGATTGCTGACGTTGATGAGCGACTATGGCGCACGTCTGGCCTGGATATTCAGCCCGGCCGATGAAAACGACCGTATTTGCCTGGAAACATATGCCTCCATTCCGATCTCGCAAACTCACAACTAGATGAAACGAAGCCAGATATGGAAATCAAGACAGACGACTACCGCGTGTGGACTGAGGGAAGCGATATCTTTTTCGACGGTGCAATGCGGCTTGCCAGTTCCGAGGCGGGTGCGCCGATCACGGCTTTGGCGACCAGTGTTCTTGCCTCAAATCCCGCTTCCATCACACTCAATTTGAAGGACCTTCACTTTCTCAACTCTTCCGGCATCAACCTGCTGGCGAAATTTACCATCGAGGTGCGCAAGCATCCCGATGTTCGACTTGTCGTGCGCGGAACGCCCGACATACCCTGGCAATCGAAATCACTGCCGAACCTGAAGAAGCTGCATCCCGCTCTGGTGCTTTTGATGAACTAACGTCAACGCGTCTCGATCGAGCCATTGCCCGCGAGGTGCCCGCCGTCGGATGATTTCCAGCTGATATTCGGGACTGTCAGATCAGCAGCAGGCCCTTCATCGAGGCATTGCCCTTGCGGCCGATGATGATGTGGTCGTGCACGGCGATGCCGAGCGGCTTGGCCGTCTCAATGATCTGCTTGGTCATGTCGATGTCGGCGCGCGAGGGCGTCGGGTCGCCGGACGGATGGTTATGCACCAGAATGATCGCGCTGGCGGAAAGTTCGAGCGCGCGCTTGACCACCTCGCGCGGATAGACAGGCGTATGGTCGACCGTGCCGGTCTGCTGCACCTCGTCGGCGATCAGCCCGTTCTTCTTGTCGAGGAAGAGAATGCGGAACTGCTCGCGGGCCTCGAAGGCCATGGCCGAGCGGCAATAATCGAGAAGCTGCGTCCAGTTCGACAGAACCTCGCGGCCGCGCACTTCGCCGCGCGCCATGCGCTGCGCCGTGGCGGCGATGACCTTGAGATCGGTCGCCACCGTCGGCCCGATGCCCTTCACTTCCTCGAGCAGGGACGCCGGCGCGCCGAGCACTTCGGCAAGCGAACCAAAGCGCGCGATCAGCGCCTTGGCGATCGGCTTGGTGTCGACGCGCGGGATCAGCCGGAAGAGAAGCAGCTCAAGCAGTTCATAGTCGGGCAGGGCGTCCGCACCGCCGGCCAAGAAGCGTTCGCGCAGACGATCACGATGGCCGTGGTAGTGCGGCTTCTCAACAGGCGCCACCTCTTTCTTCGGCGGCTCTACCCAGGCTTCAGAGAAAAACGCCCGCTCGTCCTCGACTTTTCCCATCGCCCGCCCACATCGCTGATCGAAAGAAGACCTTGCCAGAGACTAAAGCATGATTCTGAAACGCGAAACGGGTTCTCGATCATTTCAAGAAAGTAGCCGGGAGCGTTGCTGGGACATATCAAGACGCCGTGACGATGAGGGCTGCATCGCCTATTGGCGAGCGTTAAACATGGGCACCCTCGGCAGCCTGCTTCTTCACCGTTCTTGCCCCGCTGACCGAAACAGCGATGCCGAGGACGACAAGGGCAGTTCCGAGAATGTGGATCGTCGTGATGGTCTCGCCGAGAAGAAGAAACGAGAGCGCGAGTGCCGCGACCGGCAGCACTGCCATGAACACGCCAGCCTCTCCGCCGCTGGCGCGCGCGGCTCCTGAATACCAGAGCCAGAAGCCGATCACGGTGGGAAAAATGCTGATATAGACTGTCGCCAATAGGGCGGCAGGTGCTGCTGCAACGGTGCTAAACGCGACAAGGGCAGCGGCGAGCGGCAAGGTCAGCACCAGTGAAATGCTGCTCATCAGCGCCGCGAGATAGAGCGGCGCCAGCGGCTTGCTGATTCTCTTGTTCAGGATAGCAAACAGTGCTTCGCCGGAAACAGCGAGGACCACCAGCAAGTTACCCGCCAGCAGCTTCAGATCGAGGCCAAAGCCCTTGGCAGAGGCGACATTGACAAGAAGTGCGCCTGCCGTGACAGCGCCGACGGCGATCCATAGCTTGGCGCCAAGCCTCTCCTTCAAGGCCAGCGTTGCAACGAGGGCAGCCAATACAGGCAAAAGACCGTGGATGACGCTGGCATTGGCACTCGTCGTCAAGGTCAAGGCGAGGATCATTAGAATGCTATAGCCGGCGCTGCCCGCGGCCGCCTGAATCATCACAATCATATATTCCTTTGCCAAGAGCCGCGACCGCGGCGTGCTTGTCAGGAAGACGAGTCCCCAGAGGATCGGCGTCGAAATCAGGAAACGGAGGGGAACGGCGAGGAAAGGGTGCATGCCGCCGGCAATGATTTTTGAGGCCGCCACGCCGGATCCGACCAGCGTCATGGCTATGGTCATGAGGGCGCATGCAATGATGCGTTGCGAATCCATGTGTCAGCCTACGGTATAGGGGGCGCGCGAACGCGCCTCCTTCAGTGCAAGAGCCCACCACTTGAGTTGGTGGAGCATGGTTTTGACAGCGCCGGAGCTGCGCTTCGGATCGAGCGGGCCCGCACCATCGGCAAAATGCTCCCACACCCCGTGAAAGCTTACTGCGTCCCGGACGGTGACGGCGTGGAGCTCGGCAAATACCTGCCGAAGATGTTCGACGGCCCTCAACCCGCCGGAAACGCCACCGTATGAAACGAAGCCGACCGGCTTGGCGTGCCACTCTTCAGTAGCCTGGTCGATAGCGTGCTTAAGATGACCGGGCATGCTGTGATTGTATTCGGGGGTGACGACAACGAAGGCGTCTGCCTTGGCGAGCTTACTCGTGAATGCCTTCATCGCCGGTGTCGGCTCCGCCAAGTGCCGGCTGGGCAGATCAATGTCTGCAACATCGATGAGGGAAAGCTCGAAATCGCCCAGTCTCTGCGC
Organism: Mesorhizobium sp. M1A.F.Ca.IN.022.06.1.1; assembly: GCF_003952605.1. NCBI lineage: Bacteria > Pseudomonadati > Pseudomonadota > Alphaproteobacteria > Hyphomicrobiales > Phyllobacteriaceae > Mesorhizobium > Mesorhizobium sp. M1A.F.Ca.IN.022.06.1.1. The sequence goes on from NZ_CP034455.1 coordinate 5,755,949, forward strand.
CTCCTGGGCAAACCAGTGTCCGACCTTGTCGCCATAGCGTCGTTCCCGCGTGCTGCCGATCAGCGCTGCGAGCTTGAGCCGTTCAGTCACTTCGCTCTCCTGTCTCAGGCCAGGAAACTGATGACACATCGGGACGATCGATGGGATTGCTAAAAGTTGGCGCTTTCTGATCTAATTGATCGATCATGCTCGACGCGCTCACTCTCGATCAGATGCGGATGTTCCTAACCGTGGCGGACGCGGGTAGCTTTCGCCTGGCCTCCATGCGGCTCGGTCGCGCCCAGTCGGCGGTAAGCCACGCGATTGCCAATCTGGAGACCGAACTCAAGACGGTCCTGTTCGACCGGTCGACTCGTCGGCCGACCTTGACCTCGGACGGACGGGCCCTGCTGGACGACTGTCGCTCGCTGGTTCTACGCGCCGATCTGCTGCGCGCGAAGGCGCAGGGTATGGGCAGCGGCATTGAAATCGAGCTTGCGCTGATGGTGGACACGCTTGTTCCATTGCCGGCCGTCGGCAGGCTCTTGAAGCCCTCCACGCCACCTATCCGACGGTTGGCGTCCGGTTGCAGATAGGTACCCTTGGGGAACCGATCGATTGCCTCCTGCAAGGCACGGTCGACCTCGCGATATCGGTGGGCGAAGACCTGCGCGATCCGCGCCTGGAATTCGATTCCCTTGCGCCGCTGTCGATGGCGGCGGTCGTCGGTGCTGGGCACGCTCTGGCCTTGATAGCGAAGAAAGGCCGGGTGAGTACGCCAGAGCTGGCCGATCACATCCAGATCGTGCTGATGGACGCTTCTCCTCGCTCCCATGGCCGCGACTATGGCGTGCTCTCCCAGCGCAAGTGGCGGGTGGGTAGCCAGGAGGCGAAACTGGCGTTGATCAGAGCAGGCATCGGCTGGGGGCGGCTTCCACTTTGGTTGATCGCGCAGGATCTTGTCGAAGAGCGGCTCGTGCAGCTTTCAGCCGCTGCGCTTGGTGAAAATGGGACGACGAAGAGCTGGATCTATCTTGCCCGACGGCTCGACAAACCCTTGTTGCCGGCAGCCATGTGCCTCAGGTCCGCACTTCTGACCGGAGCCGGGCTTGGTGATGTTGCCGGGCTTCGATAGCCTAAGTGGCCTTGCCAAATAGGGAATCCTGCCGATGCCGTGCCTGCGGCAGACTAATCCGGCAAACCGGGGCGGTCGAGCTTCTTTGGCGACAGCGTGAAGATCTCGCAGCCGCTATCGGTGACGCCGATCGTATGCTCGTACTGTGCCGACAGCGAACGGTCGCGCGTCACCGCCGTCCAGCCGTCAGAGAGCACCTTCACATGCGGGCGGCCGAGATTGATCATCGGCTCGACGGTGAAGATCATGCCGGACCGCATCTCGACGCCTTCGCCGGCGGTGCCGTAATGCAGGATGTTCGGCGCGTCATGGAAAAGCTGGCCGACGCCGTGGCCACAGAAGTCGCGCACCACCGAGCAGCGCTCGGCCTCGGCATAGGTTTGGATAGCGGCGCCGATCGCGCCGGTGCGAGCGCCCGGCCTGATTGCGGCGATGCCGCGCATCAGGCATTCGTAAGTCACCTCGAGCAGGCGCTCGGCGGCGCGCTTGATCGTGCCGACCGGATACATGCGCGAGGAATCGCCGTGCCAGCCGTCGAGGATGTAGGTGACGTCGATGTTGACGATGTCGCCGTCCTTGAGCGGCTTGTTGTCGGGAATGCCGTGGCAGACCACGTGATTGATCGAAGTGCAGGACGATTTGGTGTAGCCGCGATAGTTGAGCGTGGCCGGCAACGCGCCGTGATCCATGCCGAACTCGAAGACGAAACGGTCGATGGTCTCGGTGGTGACGCCGGGCTTCACCATCGACACAAGCTCGTCGAGACAGCGCGCGGTGAGATCGCAGGCCTTGCGCATGCCCGCAAACCCTTCCTCGCCATAGAGGCGGATCTGGCCGGTGTTTCTCAAGGGGGCCGTTGCGGCGTCGAGATAGGTAACCATTCTTGTCCGTTCGCGGGTTGGCTCCTGACGCGAGCCGGTGCGGAAATTTTCTCCAGATTTGGCACTGGAAGCCGCAAGGTTCAAGGACGAAGTGCCTGCAACCGGTTTGCCGAGGGAATATTCGCTGGGCGGGCGCGTCTGGGTGTCGCGAAGCTTTCCTTGCACCATCCCTTGAGGTAGCCGGGTCAGGATTCAGGAGATTTACGCCCGTTGACGGCACCGGAACGCGCAAGATCGACGCTGCTGCCAAGCAGGACCGCGTGCTCGGCCCTGATGGCGCTGCTTGCGCTTGCGCTGGTGAGCTTCGCCAGGCCGAGGTCTCCGCCTCGACAGCGTCTGCCCCGGGCGGCGCCGGCATCAGCGCGATGCGGCAGGGCGAAACGCTTGCCTGGCTGAGGATCGCCGGCAAGGCGCAGGCCCTCGTGCTCGGCGTCATCTTCGCCGTGCCGTCCGACTATCTGCTGGTGGTGGTCTCGCGCATGGCCTATGAGGCGGAGACGGACCAGCCGAACCAGTAGACGCAACCTCGACAGGGCGATGCCGGTTGCATCGCCCGGTCGAACGATGTGGCTAGGGCGCCGATTTGCAGTGGCAGTCGCCGGGCCCGCACCCCACTGAGGTCACATTCCTGCGTCAAAAGCCGGTCAAAGAACTTTTCAGAACGAACGGGCGTTGCTCCGCTGCGCCAGTTCGGGAGACAGGGAATGGACAGACTGCAATTCGAGGTGCCGGTGCGCATCACGCCCGCGCCCGGCCTGCCGGTCGAGGAAATTTACAGCGTCGAGCAGGCGCTCGATTTCCTGCAGAACTGGCCGAAGCGCCGGCAGGGCAAGCTTTATGACGCCGCGTTTAACGCCTGCTTCGGCGCGACCGTCGATGTGGCGAGCGCCGAGGAGGCGTGCCGGGCCTTCATGGTCTTCTGCCGGGTCAGCGGTTTGCTCGCAAGGGACATGATGTTGCCGCTGAAGCGCGGCGGCAGCGCAAGAGGGTTTCGGGAAGCGAGGGCGTGACGCTTCACCCGGCGAAAGATACTCCTCTGTAGTGCATTCCCAACTGCACGCCGCGAACGATCAACCTGGACAGGACCTCCATGTCCAGCGGCATCTCCGGGCGCCACACATCAAGCAACAAGGCGATACGCGCTTGATCGGCGCTGTTCATGACCTCGTGCTCGAAAGTGTCGTCCCACAGCAGGCATTCGCCGTCGGCGATCCGCTTTTCCTCATGGTTGATCATCATGATCGTTGCCGGGCGGCCGTCCGCCAGTTTCGGAATGACAAGGCCGAGATGAAACCTCATGATGCCGCGAAAGGGGCCGCGGTGGGGCGGGATGTGCTTGCGCGGCGCCAGGAATGAAACAGCCGCCGATTTGACCTCGGGGCATTCCGACAGCAACCGGCTCAGGGTAGGCATCTTCCCAAGGTTTTCCGGGATCGTCATGTCGTAGGCCTTAAGCACGAACATGCGCCAATCGAGGCCGTCATTGGCCGAAATCTCGGCCTGTTCCGGCATGATGTCGTGAAAACGCGGCACCCGGTTCAGTTGCACCGACAGCGCTTCATCGCGAATACTCTGCCAGACGGCCGCGAACTTTGTCGCGTTGGGAAAATGCGTGGAGGCATCAAGAATCGCCGGTGCATCTATGCGTTTTTCATAGATACGACGCACCAGATCGCTTCCAAGATCGTAGACGTTCGACATCGCATCGCCTCGACCATGTTATAATATAGTGCACGATTGCTTTCAGCTATGGATCACGGAGATTTGTTCCGAAGCGTCAGGCAGAGGTTCGGTTTTGTATCACTGCGTCTTGGATGTCATCTGCGGACCAGTCGTGACGCCTCGATGACTTCGGGCGTCGTGCTGTCGATCGTGGCGTCTCAGCGCCAGCGGCTAGGTCGGCTGCAGCCGCCGTCGTGCAGTTCAGGACACACCGGGGGCGATTGGGCCGCTGCGCGGCGTCCTGTGATCAAAGAGGTTGCCAGAACGCACAAAAGCCCCGCCGGCTACTTGCCGGCGAGGCATTTATCAGAACCCGATCGTCAATCAGTGGCGATCGTGTCCGCGGCCGCCGCTCTCGTGGCCGTTGTTTGCGGCACCCAGGCACTGGTTCCAGTAGCCATCGTGATTGCTGCAAGAAGTGATGGTCTGCTGCTGAGCATAAGCCGCACCGGCCAAGCTGAAAACCGCGACAGTAGCCAGAATTGCATTACGAACGATGTTGGTCATTTGAGTTTCCCTTTGCTCTCATTTCCGGCAGTGCCGGTCGACGCCGTTTTTGCAGCGATCATGTTTCGATCTGATGGTGTGCAATTTCGGCTTTGTTTCGAGGAGGCAACGGCACACGCTCCCTGTGCGTGGGATGCCTGGGACAACTCCGATCACCTCAAAACCTTCTGACCAGCTTGGTTGTGTGCGAGCGTTTCAGGGGCAGCTGTTTGGTTACAGCCCGTGAGCTTGCGTGCGACGCGGCGGAAACAATCATCGACCATCTAGTACCGATCGAAAGCAGCCGAAGATCGCTCGCGGGACGGCTTCGGCACATGGAAGGATGATGAGCCATGTCGATCTTAAAAACGCTCAACCGCATGGGAGCGGCCCTGAAATATGCGCATGATGCCCAAAAAGCGACGCGGATGCTGAACGGCCCGCCACGCGAAATGCAAATGGATTTCGGCTGGGCAGTTATGCCGACCACCAAGTATCTTTCTTCCAACACTTGGGACGGTATCTGACGAAATTTCAGCGTAGAGCCGGCTCAAGCCGCCTGTTGGGCAGGAAGGACAAATCCGCAGCGTGCTGATGTCATCACCGACCGAGCCGCAGAGGTCAAGGCGAAGCTGGCCCAAGTCGATCTTGCTGCGCGATTCCTAGCCCACCCGATAGAAACCCTGCACGGCGATCCCTACCGGATTGATATCGACCACTCCACTGCTTCGTCTTGGCTCGGGAGGAGAATGTTTGGCGGCGGAAATAGACGGGCTGCTGATCGATACTCTTCGGACGAGGCTCGGCTGCTTAGGTGGCCCGGCTATTCCTTGTGCGGAACAATATACCTGACAACGCTCTCGCCGCGCGAAACCGTAACTGTCGTATAGCCGGCTGGCAAAGAGCCCGTGATGGTCGGATCGACCACCTGGCATCGGCCGACCATTCTTCCGCTAGGAGCGCCGGCGAGTTCATCTGCCAATGAGGCACGGCATTCGTTGAGGGAGGCGAAAACCCGAGGCGCCGTATTAAGCGGTTTGCAGATCGAAGCCTCGCCTGGGCTGCACGAAAGCAAAACCATCACCGCTGCCGTAGCCGGGTCCATCGTCGAAGCTCCTTTGTGGAGCTTTAAACGCTCGCGAAATCCCTTTGTTTCAGATGTTGCTAAAATACGAGGCAATTCCCGGCGACCTCGGTGGCCGGGCCTGTCGATCCTCGGGAACAAGACGCGTTAGTTCGCTGTTATTATTAGCAGAGGCTAATACGATGCCTTTTAGCGTCACCAGTGCGACTTCGGATGCTGTTCTCGAAGCCAGGAACACTGACGCTGAGATCCTTGGAGTCGTCGACCTCGCCAACAAGACTGATGCCAAGATCGGCACCATGCGCCTGGGGGAAGCTATCCAGTTCGTTGCGAATGCATCCGTGCTTGGATACGGAGTTCGCGGAGCGATGGTGTTTTACGGAAAAGCAGGAACACCGAGCCTCAGGGCGAGAGAATGTGAGCAGTTGTGGGCGCTATATGGTTTCGCACTGCTTGAGCCATAATGTCTGACTCGAGGAGCGCTGGAAGGCGTTCACGTTATGAAAAGCGCCACCGGATGACACGAGCCGCTACGGATTCGCAGAGCGGGCCTATTTCGCGGTCACCGTCGGCCGAAATACGCAGTCGCTATTTGACGTTATGGATGATTTGCCGGGAGAGGGTGCTAAGTCGCTGACATCTGCTGGTACGCCCAAGGGGAATCGAACCCCTGTTACCGCCGTGAAAGGGCGGTGTCCTAACCGCTAGACGATGGGCGCGCTCAGACGAAGCGGCTTATAATTGCGTTGTTCGCAACCGGCAACCCATCTGCCGCCACATGCGACAACTTTTTTCGCGAGCCTGCAAAACGCATGTTTGGCAACCGGAAACAGTTCGACCGAAGCAGGTAAGCCGCTCAGTTGTCGCCACCGCCGCCGCGTCGGCGGCAGCGCCAGTTCCAGTCGCGCTCGGGGCCGACGTCGACATGGACGGATTCGGTGTGGCAGTAGGTTCCGACGCCGCCGCGGCCGGGCATCGACCGCACATAGCTCGCCAGCTCCCACTTGGAGACGCCGGGCGCCTGGATGTCAGCGGCGGCGCAGTACATGTGCAGCGAGTTCTTGGCGCCGTTGGCGCGGCGGTTGCGGGCAGGGTCGCGATAGCCGGAGGTGACGATCATCTTGCGGCCGAAATGACCCTCGATCGTCTTCAGCACGCGCACCAGCGAAGGCTTCAGGCAGGCGACGTCGACACTTTCGTTCTGTCTCAAGAGGCCGTTGGGCGCGAGCCTTGCCATACCGGCGGCCGACGCCACCTGGTAGGAGCCGCCGCCTTCGTCCTCGTTGAGATCGACGTCGCTCTCGTCGTCGATGCCGGACTTGCGCTTGATCTCGAACAGCGCCGTCTGGCGCACGCCGGGCAAGGCATCGGCGCCGGTGATGTGGTTGCTGCTGTCGTCACCGAGGGAAGCCAGTTGCACCGGCTTGTCGCCCGGGGTCGCGGAGGCGAGGGTGACGATCGGCTTTGTCGCCGGCGACGTGGTCTTGGCCTGGGCGGCGGGCTGGTCGCTGGAGCGCGTGTTGATCAGCGGGGCAGGCGCGGCCGAGGCCGGCGTGGTGCTGAACAGAGAAGCAAACAGCCCCTTCTTCGGCGCGGCGATCGGCTGCTGCTGGGGCTCGCCCGCTGTCACGTAGACGCCTTTGCTCATCGCCTGCACGGTCGCCTGCGCTTGCGATGCGACCGCGGCGGCATCGCCGGCAGCGACTTTGTCGGCGGCCGCTTTCGTCTCCTCTGCCGTCTGCGGCGGATGTACCAGCGGTTGCGGCGTGTTGCCGGCGATCGAGCCGGCGTCAGCAGGAACCGCTACCGCGGGGAAGGCTGCTCCGGGCCGGGTTTCCGGCACATAGGCAACTTTTTCAGGCAACGGTTTGTCGTCTTCGCCCATCACGGTCGATGCCGCCTCTGGGGATGCCGGGGAGGTCGACGCCGCCTGCGAGGTCGAATCGGCCGACGCCGCGGACTGGGCGCTGGAAGCCGCGCTCATCTCTGTGGCGGTTGAATTGTAGGCGGGCGTGACGACCGACGTCGTCGGGTCGCCGGTCGAGGTGCAGGAGGCCAGAAGCACGGATAAAAGCGCTGCCACGATGCTGCGGCTTTCCCTTCGTGCGAGGCGCCAACCTGCTGATTTCAAAATAAAATTCCCCCTCGGCATCCGGTTGTCGTCGCCGCGGCGCTCCAGTGCCTCTGGCGGCGACCTCCTGTTCCCGAACCGGAAACGGGATCTGTATCGATCTGCAAAGCCTCGGATTTATTGTTTGTCTGCAGGCGGACTGAGGCTACGAAAACGATTAACATCACCATTTCGCCCTGTTTGGGCGGCCCGTCAACTCACCAGACATTACAGCCGGTTACACACGCACCTTGACATAGGTGCCCGGCGCGTCCCCCAAGGTTTTCATACGCTTGCCCGGTTTGCGGGCGGGCACATGGATGTTGTCCTGGCTTTCGATCCAGTGCTGCCAGTGCGTCCACCATGAGCCGGCATGCTCGTGCGCGCCGGCGAACCAGGTGCTGAAATCCCCCACCGGCTTGCCGCCGGTCCAGTACTGGTACTTGTGCGCCGCCGGCGGATTGACGACGCCGGCGATGTGGCCGGAGCCCGCGATGACATATTCGACGTCGCCACCGAAATAGCGCGAGCCGAGGAACACCGAGAGCGCCGGCGCGATGTGGTCTTCCTTCGTGGCGAGGTTGTAGACGGGGATCGTGATGTCGGCCAGCGAGACGGTGCGGCCGGCAAGCTCCATCGTGCCGCGGGAGAGATTGTTCTCGAGATAGCAATTGCGCAGATAGAAGGAATGGTTGGCCGCCGCCATGCGGGTCGAATCGGCATTCCAGTAGAGCAGGTCGAAGGGCAGCGGGTCCTTGCCGCGCATATAGTTGTTGATGACATAAGGCCAGATCAGGTCGCCCGAGCGCAGCATGTTGAAGGCGGTCGCCATCTTGGTGCCGTCGAGATAGCCCTTTTCGTTCATCGATCGCTCGACCGCGGCAACCTGGTCCTCGTCGACGAAGACCTTGAGATCGCCGGCATAGGTGAAGTCGACCTGGGTGGTGAAGAAGGTCGCCGACCTGATGCGGTGGTCGCCTTCCTGCGCCAACAGCGCGAGCGCCGCGGCCAATAGCGTGCCGCCGACGCAATAGCCGATAGCGTTGACCTCCTTCTCGCCGGTCGCCTTCTCGACCATGTCGAGGCCATATTGCAGGCCCTCGCGGATATAGGCCTCCCAGCCTTTGGCGCCGTGGCGCTCGTCCGGGTTGATCCAGGAGATGACGAAGACCGTGTGGCCCTGCTCGATGGCCCAGCGGATGAAGGACTTCTGCGGGTTGAGGTCGAGGATATAGTATTTATTGATCCAGGGCGGGCAAATGAGCAGGGGGCGCTTCAGCACCGTCTCCGTCGTCGGATCGTATTGGATGATCTCGGCGACATCGCTGCGGCCGATCACCTTGCCGGGTGTCGTGGCGATGTTCTTGCCGATCTCGAACGGCGCGTAGTCCGCCTGGCGCAGCTTCAGGTCGCCCCTGCCGGCGGCGATGTCCTCGGCCAGCATCTTCATGCCGCGCACCAAATTCTCGCCGTTGGAGGCGACGGTCTCGCGAAACAGCTCGGGATTGGTCAGAATGAAATTCGACGGCGCGATGGCGTTGGACACTTGCTTGACGTAGAAGCTCGCCTTGTGGCGGGTGTGCTCGTCCAGGCCCTCGGCATGATCGACGAGATCGGAGGCCCAGCGCGAGGTGACGAGATAGGCCTGTTTCAGGAAGTCGAAGAAGGCATTGCGGCCCCATTCCGGATCCTGGAAGCGCTTGTCGCCGCGCTCGGGCTTGACCGCGTCCTCGGGGGCTTCGGCGTTGGGGCTGGGGCTGACCTTCTGAATGGCGTTCGCCCAGACCGTCATGTAGCCGGCGAACAGACGCGTCTGCGCTTCAAGCGCGCGCTGCGGGTCGGCCAGCCAGTATTCCGAGAGCTTGGAGAAGGTCTTGACCATGTCGACCACGGGTTCGGCGACGTGGTCGCGCACTTCACCCTTTTCGCGCGGCTCGGCCCAGGCGGAGGCCGCCTTGCCGGCCTGCTCGATCATGCGCGCCATGTTCAACGCGAAGCGTTCGGGATCTTTCACCAGATATTGTTCGACGGTCGAAGGTCCGCCATTTTCCGCTTTGTCCGAATCGGGCGCTTTGGACATGGTTCGCGGGGTTCCTCCCGGAGCGTTTTCTTGACATATTACCATGGGACATCTGACCGGGTCCAACACGCTCTAACCCGGCTGCCAGGAAAACAATATGACGATTAATGTTGGCGGGACTTATTTTCTCGGCGCCGGTTCGATTTGCCGCATCGCCACCGCAGCCGCGGTGCTGTGCACGCCGTTGCTCGCGGGCGGCTGCGAGACCAGCAGCAACGCCAGCAATGCGAGGCCGACCGCGGTGACCGAGGGGCCGAAGGACACCGGCTCCTATCCGAACCTTAACATTCCGCCGCCGGTAGCCGCCAAGCAACTGACGAAGGAAGAGACTGCCGCCAAGCTTGCCCAGCTCAAGGCCGAGCAGCAGGCGCAGCTTGCCAAGGGCGGCCGCGCGAAGCCAGCCGCCAATACGGCGGCGCTGAACACGCTCGCCAGGACGCATGGGGACGATGCGCTGAAGCAGATCGAAGGCAAATGCGATCCCGCCCTCGACCCTAACTGCAATTAGGTCTATATCGCGCGCCGAAAAGCGCCCCCTTTGATCGTCTGGAACTCCAATGGAAGAATTTCACAAGGTCCGCCGGCTTCCGCCTTACGTGTTCGAGCAGGTCAATCGGCTGAAGGCCAGCGCCCGCTCGCGCGGTGCCGACATTATCGACCTTGGCATGGGCAATCCGGACCTGCCGACGCCGAAGGCCATCGTCGACAAATTATGCGAAGTGGTGCGCGATCCGCGCACGCATCGCTATTCGTCCTCGCGCGGCATTCCGGGCCTCCGCCGCGCCCAGGCGAACTACTATGCCCGCCGCTTCGGCGTGAAGCTCAATCCCGACACGCAAGTGGTGGCGACGCTCGGCTCGAAGGAGGGCTTTGCCAACATGGCGCAGGCGATCACCGCGCCCGGCGACGTCATCCTGTGCCCCAATCCGACCTATCCGATCCACGCCTTCGGCTTCATCATGTCGGGCGGCGTCATCCGGTCGCTGCAGGTGGAACCGGATGACGGCTTCATCCCGGCGGTCGAGCGCGGCATCCGCCACTCGATTCCGAGGCCGCTGGCGCTGATCCTCAACTATCCGTCGAACCCGACGGCGCTTGTCGCCTCGCTCGATTTCTACAAGGACGTGGTCGCCTTCGCGAAGAAGAACGACATCATCATCCTGTCGGACCTTGCCTATTCCGAGATCTATTTCGACGGCAATCCGCCGCCTTCGGTGCTCCAGGTTCCAGGGGCGATGGATGTCTGCGTCGAGTTCACCTCGATGTCGAAGACTTTTTCCATGCCCGGCTGGCGCATGGGCTTCGCGGTCGGCAACGAGCGGCTGATCGCGGCGCTGACGCGCGTCAAATCCTATCTCGACTACGGCGCCTTCACGCCGATCCAGGTGGCGGCGGCGCATGCGCTCAACGGCGACGGTGCCGACATCGCCGAGGTGCGCGAGGTCTATCACAAGCGGCGCGATGTGATGGTCGATTCCTTCGGCCGTGCCGGCTGGACCATTCCGGCGCCGGCGGCCTCGATGTTCGCCTGGGCGCCGATCCCGGAACAGTTCCGCCAGCTCGGCTCGCTCGAATTCTCCAAGCTGCTCATCGAGCACGCCGACGTGGCGGTGGCGCCGGGCATCGGCTTCGGTGAGCACGGCGACGATTTCGTTCGTGTGGCGCTGGTCGAGAACGAGCACCGGATCCGCCAGGCGGCGCGCAACATCAAGCGCTTCCTGGCCTCGACCGCCAAGCAGCCCAACAATGTTGTGCCGCTCACCGCCCGCCGCTGAATTCACCGCACATCACACCGACCAATCTTTGAGGGGCGTCGCCGGACATGGCTGAAGCGTTGCGTGTTGGAATTGCCGGCCTTGGCACGGTGGGCGCCTCGGTGGCGCGCGTGCTCAACGACAAGGCCGCCGAGCTCACCCGCCAGTGCGGTCGCGACATTGTCGTCACAGCGGTTTCGGCGCGCGATCCGAAGCGGGACCGCGGTGTCGATCTGGGCGACACCAAATGGTTCGACGATGCCGCGAAGATGGCCGAGAAGGCCGACATTGATGTCTTCGTCGAGCTGATCGGCGGCGACGAAGGGCCAGCGCGTGCATCGGTGAAGGCGGCGCTCGAGGCCGGCCGCCATGTCGTGACGGCCAACAAGGCGCTGTTGGCCAAGCACGGCGTGCAACTCGCCGAGATCGCCGAGAAGAAGGGCGTGCTGCTCAACTACGAGGCTGCGGTGGCCGGCGGCATCCCGGTCATCAAGACGATGCGCGAGGCGATGGCCGGCAACCAGGTCACCCGCGTCTTCGGTATCCTCAACGGCACCTGCAACTACATTCTGACCCGCATGGAGGCCGAAGGCATCTCTTTCGATGCCTGCCTCAAGGACGCGCAGCGCCTCGGCTATGCCGAAGCGGACCCGACCTTCGACATCGAAGGCCATGACACGGCGCACAAGCTGTCGATCCTGACCAGCCTTGCGTTCGGCACGAAGATCGCCGCCAACGACATTTACATGGAGGGCATCTCCAACATCACCCAGGCCGACATTCGCGCCGCAGCCGAGCTCGGCTATCGCATCAAGCTGCTCGGCGTCGCGCAGCGCACCGACAGCGGCATCGAGCAGCGCGTGCATCCGACCATGGTGCCGACGGCCTCGGTCATCGCGCAGGTGCATGGCGTCACCAATGCCGTGGCGATCGAGACCGACATCCTGGGCGAGCTTTTGCTCTCCGGCCCCGGCGCCGGCGGCAATGCCACCGCCTCGGCGGTGGTCGGCGACATTGCCGATATCGCCAAGAGCCGGCCGGGCTTCCAGCACGGGCCGGTCTTCGGCTGGCCGGCGAAGGAATTGAAGCCCTACAGGAAAGCGCAGATGCGCAGCCATGCCGGCGGCTATTTCATCCGGCTCACCGTGCACGACCGCATCGGCGTCTTCGCCGCGATCGCCAAGCGCATGGCCGACAACGATATTTCCCTGGAATCGATCGTCCAGCAGGCGGCCGGGCCGGCTACCGAAGCGCAGAAGACCGTCATCCTCGTCACCCACGAGACAACGGAAGCGGCGGTGCGCAAGGCGGTCGAAGGCGTCACCAAGGACGGCCATCTCACCGACAAGCCGCAGGTGATCCGTATCGAGCGGGCGGAATAGTTCGAGTCATACTTAACCTTTAATCGATTGATATTGCTGCCATTTCAAAAAGTGACTTGGCAAGTCTTGCCGTTGTCATGGAGCTTTGCCAGAAGAAGCGCGCCTCTGGCGGGAGGCAAAGCGCAGTTTCAACGAGGAATGCCCATCCATGAACATGGCCCAAAACATCGCAGCCGGCCTCGATCGTATCCTCACCATGGAAGTGGTGCGTGTGACCGAAAGGGCCGCGGTCGCCGCTGCCAGGCTGCGCGGTCGCGGCGATGAGAAGGCGGCCGACCAGGTCGCGGTCGATGCGATGCGCCAGGAACTCAACCGGTTGCCCATCAAGGGAACCGTGGTCATCGGCGAGGGCGAGCGCGACGAGGCGCCGATGCTCTATATCGGCGAAGAGGTCGGCACCGGCAAAGGCCCGGTGGTCGACATCGCGCTCGATCCGCTCGAAGGCACGACGATCTGCGCCAAGAACCTGCCCAACGCGCTTGCCGTCATCGCCATCGCGGAAAAGGGCAGCCTGCTGTTCGCGCCCGACGTCTACATGGACAAGATCGCCATCGGGCCGGGATACCCGGACAGCCTGATCGACATCGACGCGCCGCCGGCCGAGAACATCGCCAATCTCGCCAAGGCCAAGGGCGTGGCGGTGCCCGACATCACCGCCTGCATCCTCGACCGGCCGCGCCATGCCAAGCTGATCGACGCGGTGCGGGCCACGGGCGCCGCCATCCGGCTGATCGGCGACGGCGACGTCGCCGGCGTCATCCACACCACCGATCCGGAAGAGACCGGCATCGACATCTATCTCGGTACCGGCGGCGCGCCGGAAGGGGTGCTGGCCGCGGCGGCGCTTCGCTGCACGGGCGGACAGATGCAGGGCCGGCTGATCCTCGACACGCCGGAGAAGATTGCACGGGCCGAAAAGATGGGCATTTCGGATCCGAAGCGGGTCTATCGCGCGCAGGACATGGCGCGCGGCGACGTGCTGTTCGCGGCGACCGGCGTCACCGACGGCAATCTGCTCGGCGGGGTGAAGTTCGGGCGCACCTTCATCACCACTCACACCATCGTGCTGCGCTCGTCCTCGCGCACAGTGCGCGAGATCAAGGCTCGTCACCAGGATCTGGAAAAGTTCTGATTTCGTCCTTGTAGACACTTTCGCGCAATTACGGCCGGAGCGCCCTTCCACAGTTTTCCGGGGTGGTTCGCTTTCCCGCAATTGCTAGGGCTGTCGCATCTTGATATCTGCCGAAAGATGGTGTGCAGACGGCGCGTCTCATGATGGGCGAGAGACGCTTCTTCCTCGATGTCAGGCAGTCGGCGACTGGTGTTTCCTGGGAGCACCGGCTGACCGAGCGGCAGGACATGGCCGCTTTGGCCATCGCGCAGGGTCATGGCGTGCCGGACATCGTCGCAAGGGTGCTGGCTGGGCGCGGCGTGACGGTCGAGCAGACCGAGCGCTTCCTCGATCCGACCATTCGCGAGCTTTTGCCGAACCCGGCCTCGCTGACCGACATGGAGAAGGCGGCGGCGCGCATCGCGGATGCGGTCGTGGCCGGCGAGAAGGTGGCGATCTTCGGCGACTATGATGTCGACGGCGCCGCGTCGTCGGCGCTGCTGAAGCGCTTCCTGGCGCATTTTTCGGTGCCGTCCGAGATCTATATCCCCGACCGCATCTTCGAAGGCTACGGCCCGAATCCGGAAGCCATGCGCGAACTGATCTCGCGCGGCGCGAAGCTGATCGTCACCGTCGACTGCGGCACTAACAGCGCCGTGTCGATCGAGGCGGCGAAAGATGCCGGCGCCGATGTCGTGGTGCTCGACCATCACCAGGTCGGCGGACCGCTGCCGGCGGCGGACGCGGTGGTCAATCCGAATCGGGAGGACGACCTTTCGGGGCAGGGGCATCTCTGCGCCGCCGGTGTGGTCTTCCTGTGCCTGGTCCAGACGGCGAGGGTGCTTCGCGAACGGTTGCCGAACGCCGCGCCGGTCGATCTGCTTTCGCTGCTCGACCTTGCCGCGCTGGCGACCGTTTGCGACGTGGTGCCGCTCACCGGCGTCAACCGCGCTTTCGTAGTCAAGGGGCTGCAGGCGGCGCGCCAGCAGAAGAATGAGGGGCTGGCGGCGCTTGCGCGGGTCTCGCGCATCGGCGAGCCGATAAACACCTTCCATCTCGCCTATCTGATCGGGCCGCGCATCAATGCCGGCGGGCGCATCGGCGATGCCGCGCTCGGCAGCAGGCTGCTTGCCACCGAGGATCCTGTTGAAGCCGCAAGCATTGCCGAGACGCTCGACCGGCTGAACCAGGAACGGCAGCAGATGGAACTGGAGATGCTGGCGCAGGCGCGCGCCGAGGCCGATGCGGAGCTTGCCGGCGGCACCGGCCCTGGCATCGTCGTGACCGCCAGCAACAGCTGGCATCCCGGCATCGTCGGGCTGCTGGCCTCGCGGCTCAAGGAACATGCGCGCCGTCCCGCTTTCGCCATCGCCTTCAATGCCAATGGGATCGGCACCGGCTCGGGGCGCTCGGTCTCCGGTTTCGATCTCGGCCGGCTGGTGCGCGAGGCGGCGCAGGCCGGCTTGATCGCCAAGGGCGGCGGTCACGGCATGGCGGCAGGCATCACCGTGGAACGTGCCAAGCTCGGCGCGCTTCGGGCTTTCTTCGAGGAGCGCGCTGCGGCGGATGTGTTCCGGCTGCAGAGCGAGGAAAGCCTCGCGATTGACGGCGCCTTAGCCGCCGAGGGCGCGACGCTGGCGCTTCTCGACGCGCTGGAGAAAGCCGGCCCGTTCGGCGCCGGACACATCGCGCCGGTGTTTGTGCTGCCGCGCCACCGACTTATCGATGCGCGGCCGATCGGCACCAACCACATCCGCGCCGACCTGCAGTCGCAAAGCGGCGGCAACCTCCAGGCGATCGCGTTCCGCGCCGTCGACACCGCGCTCGGCGAATTCCTGTTCAAGAACAGGGGCAAGACCGTGCACATAGCCGGTTCGCTGTCGGGCAATTACTGGAACGGCAACCGCTCAGTGCAATTTCGCATCACAGATGCCGCGATTGCTTGACTGACGCTTCGGATCAGGCGAGCACCGTCTGCAGCCGCCGCAATTCGCTGATCTGGGACATGGTCGCCTGATAGCCGATGCGGATCGCCTCGTCGGCGCGGTGGAACTCGGTCAGTCCGATATGGCTGAGCTTCGGCTGCAGCGACATGTCGGGCGGATCGCCGGCGAGCCTGGCGCGCGAAATCCGGTCCTGGATGATGTTGAAGGCCTCGACCATGACGCCGGTGATGCCGAGGCGGGTCTGGTGCGGCGGGTGCTGGGGATTGACCTGACCGGGACGCGGCGCGTCGTTCTCGATGACGAGTTCGCCCGCGCTGTGCTTGATCACGGCGGCACGCCCAAACAGATCGTAGTGGAGGTTGACGGCAACGACCAGCGGCTGCTCGTAAGCACGGCAGACCGAGACCGGCACCGGATTGACCAGCGCGCCGTCGACCAGCACGCGCCCGTTGCAGTTCACGGGCTCGAAGACGCCGGGCAACGCGTAGGACGCGCGCATGGCGGTGATGAGCGAACCTTTCGACAGCCAGATTTCGTGGCCGGTGCGGATTTCGGAAGCGACGGCGACGAAGGGCTTCGACAGTTCCTCAAAACGGATACCGTCGACATGTTCGCGCAGCCGCGCATCGAGCTTCATGCCGCCGAACAGGCCGCTGCCGCGCAGATTGAGATCGAGCAGTCCGAAGAGGCGCCGCTTGGTCAGGCTTCTGGCGAACTCTTCCAGTTCGTCCAATTTGCCGGCAAGATAGCAGCCGCCGACCAGCGCGCCGATCGACGTGCCTGCGATCATCGAAACTTCGATGCCCGCTTCGTCCAGCGCGCGCAGCACGCCGATATGGGCCCAGCCACGCGCACAGCCGCCGCCGAGCGCCAGCGAGATGCCCATCTTCTTCGCCGATTTCGGATCGAGCACGCCGCCGGACGATGCAAGGCCGTTGGCCTCCTGAACGTCAGGTCTGCTGCGCAATGACGCCCATTCGAGCATCATGATCTCCCTTGTCCCGTGTCCCTTCTATCACAAGGATGTTTGAGAATAGTGAATATGAGTGGTTTGTGAATATCGAATGGTTCACACCGGCTTCCGATACGTTTCTTGCGCATCGAACAGCGGCTTGCTGCCATCGTCGGCAAGCACCGCCTTGCCGTCGCTGAGCCCCACCGTCCGATAAAAGCAGGAACGCCTACCGGTGTGACAAGTTGCGTCCTGGCCCAATACTTTGACGCTCAACCAAATCGCGTCCTGGTCACAATCCGTGCGCATCTCGACGACGCGCTGGACGTTGCCCGACGTCTCGCCCTTTTTCCACAGCGCGTTGCGGGAACGCGACCAGTAGTGGGCGATGCCGGTTTCGAGCGTCAGCGCCAGCGCCTCGGCATTCATATGCGCGACCATCAAAACCATACCGTCGCCGGCGTCGGTGACGACGACGGTCACGAGGCCGGCAGCCTCGAAGCGCGGAGAAAGGACGGTGCCTTCCTCCAGCGCCTTCTTGTCTGCCGGGGCTTTGGGAAATTGCAGTGCCGACATTGCCGGTTCGACTTTTTGTTGGACCATGATCTTATCCGAAAACCGGGTCCCGCTTTTCGGGACCATGGTCTGAAGGCCGGCAGCAGGCGGCGATCAGGCACGCACCATGGTGACGAAGCGCACCTGTTCCTCGGGCGTGTCCTTGAAGACGCCGGTGAAGGTCGAGGTGAGCGTGGTCGAGTCCTGCTTGCGGATGCCGCGCATGGCCATGCACATATGCTCGGCCTCGATCATGACGGCGACGCCGCGCGGGTTGAGCACGTCCTGGATGACGCCTGCGATCTGCGCCGTCATCGCTTCCTGCGTCTGCAGGCGATGGGCGAAGATGTCGACGACGCGTGCGATCTTGGACAGACCCACGACCTTGCCGTCCGGCAGGTAGCCGACATGCGCCTTGCCGATGATCGGCACCATGTGGTGCTCGCAATGGGAGTGGAACTTGATGTCCCTGACGATGACGAGATCGTCATAGCCGGCCACTTCCTCGAAAGTGCGGCCAAGCTCCTCGGCCGGGCACATGTCATAGCCGTTGAACATCTCGCGAAAAGCCTTGGTGACGCGCTTCGGCGTGTCGACTAGGCCCTCGCGATCAGGATTGTCGCCGGTCCAGCGCAAAAGCGTGCGCACGGCGGCTTCGACCTCGGCCTCGCTTGGGCGATCGGTGACAGGCTTCTCCATATAGGAGGAAGGGGGCATGAGTTTCTTGATGACGGCATCCATAAAGGCGTCTCCCGTAGTCCCACTCAGAGGTGGGACGAGTTGAACGGACCACGACCTTTCGGGTGAAACTCGCCCGGTTTCCAGCCCGTAAGCGGCGTGAACAGATGAGCAATGACAATGGCTTGAGTTTGCCTTGTCGATGCCCGGCTGCCATCATTATATATGGTCGTGCACAGCGAAAGGAAGACGCAACAACGGCAAAGCCTGTTCGCTTGGCGGCGACGGATTGGAAAAAAATGATCGACGACGTCTACAATGCGAAAATCCTGAGCTTCGCCGGAAACATCGCCAAGATCGGCCGGCTCGACCACCCCGATGCGACCGCCAGAGCGCATTCCAAACTGTGCGGCTCGACCGTCACCGTCGACCTCAAAATGGATGGCGACGTGGTGACCGATTTCGCTCATGACGTGAAGGCCTGCGCGCTTGGTCAGGCATCCTCCTCGATCATGGCCCGGCATGTCATCGGCGCAAACGCCGACGAGCTGCGCGCCGTGCGCGAGACCATGCTGAAGATGCTCAAGGAAAACGGCGCGCCGCCGGAAGGCCGGTTCGCCGATCTGAAATATCTGGAGCCGGTGCGCGACTACAAGGCACGTCACGCCTCGACCATGCTGACCTTCGATGCAGTGGTCGACGCGATCGGCCAGATCGAGAAGAAGCGCGCCAGCGAGGCGGCTTGAGGGCGATCTCCTGGCTGCTTGCCTGTTATGGCGAACTCGCTTGGTATCCCGGCGCCATGTCGAGTGGACCGACCGGCGTCCCGTCCGGCCTTCCCCGCGATGACCGATAAAAGGTCGTTGCGTTCCCGGCTCGAAACCCACATCTAACGCACAAGGAAGCTGGCTGCGGAGAAGTGCGGATGGGAGACCATCCAGGACATATCCATGGTGTCCGGCCGGTCCGGCATGGGCGAAACTGGCAGGGACCCTGGCGCAAGACGCCGGGCCGCGTCCTCGGCACGTCGCTCGTGCGCCTCTACCAGTTGACGCTTTCCGGCTTCGTCGGCAATAGCTGCCGGCATCTGCCGACCTGTTCCGAATACGCGCATGAGGCAATCGCCCGCCATGGATTGTGGACCGGGGGCTGGCTGGCGCTGTTCCGGGTCTCGCGTTGTGGGCCGTTCGGGACGCATGGCATCGACCGCGTGCCGGAGACGCTTGCGCCGCGCTATGTCTGGTTCATGCCGTGGCGCTATTGGCAGATCGGCAGGAAGCACGGCGACGCAGATGGCTGACTATGTCAGCGCTTCGCAGCCCGTGTTTACGATCCGGTAGGGTTAACGTCAGCCTGCACAAACACTGCCAATTTGAGACAAAATCGAGACAAGAGGCCTCGCTAAGCCGCTCCGCGTAATCCCTTTCCCGGAGTGAGCTTCGATGCGCCATATGGACCGCTATCCGTTCTTCATTGCCATTATTCTGTTCCTGCTGGCCTGGATTCTCGGCCTGCCGATGCGGGCGCAGTCAGCGCCGCTCAAAGACATCCACTGCACTTTGATCGAGGACTCGGCGAGCGGCTCGACGCTTTGCCAGGATGGCTTCCGCGACGAGCGCGTCAGCCCGGCTTCGATCTTGCCGAAGGGGCTCGCGACGCGGGCGGCTTCCTGAACGATCTTCCCGGGCTCATCAAATAGAACGGCTTGCGGCTTTACGGCGGCGGAAACTCCTCATAAAAGACTGCCGCCCGCCAGCGTCCAAGTGATTGGCGCCTCCGGCCAACCCTGCATGCTCCAGCACATTCCTGCGACATGCATCTACCACCCGCGCTCGTTTGCGGGACTGGATAGGACAACTCTGATGATGCTGAATTCCGTCTCCCTGACATTTCCCGATGGTTCCGTCCGCGAGTACGACGCCGCGATGACCGGCGCCGCCCTTGCCGAATCGATCTCCAAATCGCTGGCGAAAAAGGCTGTTGCCTATAGCCTCGACGGCACCCTCCGCGATCTTTCCGATCCGCTCGGCGGGTCCGGCAAGGTCGAGATCATCACCCGCGAGGATCCGCGCGCGCTGGAACTCATCCGCCACGACGCGGCGCACGTGCTGGCCGAGGCGGTGCAGGAACTTTGGCCAGGAACGCAGGTGACCATCGGGCCGGTGATCGAGAACGGGTTCTATTACGACTTCGCGCGCAACGAGCCGTTCACCCCGGACGATTTCCCGCTGATCGAGAAGAAGATGCGCGAGATCATCGCCCGCAACAGGCCGTTCACCAAGGAAGTGTGGTCGCGCGAGAAGGCGAAGAAGGTCTTTGCCGACAAGGGCGAGCGCTACAAGGTCGAGCTGATCGACGCTATCCCCGAGGATCAGGATATCAAGATCTACGCGCAGGGCGACTGGTTCGATCTCTGCCGCGGTCCGCACATGGCTTCGACCGGGCAGATCGGCAACGCCTTCAAGTTGATGAAGGTGGCGGGCGCCTATTGGCGCGGCGATTCCAACAACCCGATGCTGACGCGCATCTACGGTACCGCCTTTGCCGACCAGGCGCAGCTCGAGGCATACCAGATGCTGCTGGAGGAAGCCGAGAAGCGCGATCATCGCAAGCTCGGCCGCGAGATGGATTTGTTCCATTTTCAGGAGGAGGGACCGGGCGTCGTCTTCTGGCACGCCAAGGGCTGGAAGATGTTCCAGAACCTGGTCAACTACATGCGCCGCCGCATCGACGAGCACGGCTACCAGGAAGTCAACGCGCCGCAGGTGCTGGACAAGAGCCTGTGGGAGACGTCCGGCCACTGGGGCTGGTATCGCGACGCGATGTTCAAGGTGACGGTTGCCGGTGACGACACCGACGACGACCGCGTCTTCGCGCTGAAGCCGATGAACTGCCCCGGCCATGTGCAGATCTTCAAGCATGGGTTGAAGTCTTACCGTGAACTGCCCGTAAAGCTTGCGGAGTTCGGCAATGTGCACCGCTACGAACCGTCGGGCGCGCTGCATGGGCTGATGCGTGTGCGCGGCTTCACTCAGGACGATGCGCATATCTTCTGCACCGAGGAGCAACTCGCCGCGGAATGCCTGCGCATCAACGATCTAATCTTGTCGACCTATGCCGATTTCGGCTTCGACGAGGTCGCGGTGAAGCTGTCGACGCGGCCCGACAAGCGCGTCGGCACAGACGAGGCCTGGGATCATGCCGAGGCGATCATGAGCAATGTGCTGGAGACGATCCGCACGCGCTCCGGCAATCGCATCAAGACCTCGGTCAATCCGGGCGAGGGTGCCTTCTACGGGCCGAAGTTCGAATATGTGCTGAAGGACGCCATCGGCCGCGAATGGCAGTGCGGCACCACCCAGGTCGACTTCAACCTGCCGGAACGCTTCGGCGCCTTCTATATCGGCTCGGATTCGGAGAAGAAGCAGCCGGTCATGGTGCATCGCGCGGTGTGCGGCTCGATGGAACGCTTCCTCGGCATCCTGATCGAGAACTATTCCGGCCATTTCCCGCTGTGGTTCGCGCCGCTGCAGGTGGTGGTGGCGACGATCACCTCCGACGCGGATGAGTATGCCACGAAAGTGGTCGAGCGGCTGAAGGCTGCGGGGCTGCTCGCCGAAACCGATCTGCGCAACGAGAAGATCAACTACAAGGTGCGCGAGCACAGCCTGGCCAAGGTTCCGGTCATTCTCGTTTGCGGCAAGCGGGAGGCGGAAGAGGAAACCGTCAATGTCCGCCGTCTCGGCTCCCGCGACCAGGAATCGCTGAAGCTCGGCGACGCCGTGAAATTGCTGGCGGACGAGGCCGTCTCTCCGGACCGCAAGCGCCGCGCGGCCTAAAATCGTTAATCTCCAATCGCTTCTCGAATGGCGGTGGCACATAGTCCACCGCCATCTTCACACGCCTGTCACGCCAACCTTGTAACCGAGCCGCCATGCTCAAGCTGAAACCGCGGGGAAGGCCGTTTCCCGAGCTCTCCTACGCCAACCGGCATCAGCCGGCGCTGACGCGGTGGTTCATCCATTCCGTCGAAGGCCTGTCGGGCCGCGACCGCTTTGCCGTGCTCTACGACTTGTGGCGGCGCCAGGTCGCTCCAACGGGCGAACGTGTGTTCAGCCGCATGCTGGACTTGATCGACGTCAGGGTGCACCACGCCGGCCGTTGGCCGCCGGCAAATGTGCCGGCTAGTCCGCTGGTGATCGTCGCCAACCATCCCTTCGGCATCGGCGACGGCATTGCAGTGCTGTCGCTCGCCGAGCAGCTCGGCCGTCCGTTCCGGGTCATGATCCACAAGGACCTGCTCAGGATCCGCGAGATGGAAGCCTATTCGCTGCCGATCGATTTTTCCGAGACCAAGGAAGCGCTGAAGAACAACATGGCCGTGCGCCACGAGGCGGTGCGGCTGTTGAAGGCAGGCGTCACCATCGTCGTTTTTCCGGCCGGCGGCGTCGCCACGGCGCCGAAGGGGTTCGGCCGGGCGATCGACCTGCCGTGGAAGATGTTTCCGGCCAAGCTCATCCAGGAGGCCAAGGCCTCGGTCATCCCTTTGCATTTCTCCGGCCAGAACGGCCGTCTGTTCCATCTCGTCAGTGGGCCGATGAACATGGCCGAGCGCGACAACCGCGTGGCGAAATTCGTCGGCAAGGCGTCGCTGACGCTGCGCACCTCCCTATTAATCCGCGAATTCGCCCGGCTGTCGGGCAAGGCGATCGAGGTGCGCATCGGCGATGTGCTGAAGTGGAGCGAGCTCGAACCGTTGCGCGACCGCAAGGCGCTGCTCGACAGGCTCTACCAAGCGGTTTTCGATCTCGCTCCGGCGGCGGCGCGGCGCGGACGCACGCCGTTTCTAACCAAGCGGATGCGCAAAGCCGCCTGAGCAGCTTAGTCCGCGCCCTCCTCGGGATCGATGGCGGACGATTCGTTGGCCACGACCTCGATTTCCTGGTTCTGGCCGGCCACGACGGTGAAATCCTTCTGGTAGATGCGGTCGCGGTTCTTGGCGATGATGGTGTATTGGCCTTCGGCCAGCACCATCGAGGCGAAGGCGCCGACGGCTTCCTTGATCGGATCGCCGGATTCATTGAGCAGCGACCAGGAGGTGTCGGCAATGGCTTCGCCGCCGGGCTCGCGCACCAGCTTCATCGTCATCTCGGCCGCGCGGTGCTCGACGGTGGCCTCGGTCAGCTTGCCGGCCTCGACGCGGATATCGGAGCGGATCACGGCGTTGACCGCGCCATAGGTGGAGACGACATGGTAGGTGCCTGCATTCAGCCGCACCACCGTGTTCGGCTCGACATCGGGGGCGATCAGCGCGCGGTCGCCATTGGCCTCGGCCTGGCCCTCATAGATCGCGAAGCGGAGCTTCTTTGGCGCGATGTGCGCGCCGCCGGACGTCACCGCATCGAGCTTCAAGCCGCCGGCATCGAGAACGAGGCTCTCTCGCTTTGCGTCCTTGCCGACGGTGATGCGCTTGGTGGCGCCGGCCCGTCCGTAAGAGGCGTGGACCAGGTAGCTGCCGGGGTCGAGCTGGAACACCGCCGTGCCGCCATGCGCGGACGCGACCATCGGCAGCTTGCCGTCGCTGGCCGGTTCCGGCTTGAAGACGCGCCAGACGATGCCGCGGGTGATGTCGGCGCCCTTGTCGGTCAGTTGCGCAGAAAGGGTGATCGCTCCGCCGCTGCCAAGCGCCAGCGACCGCTCGCTCTTCGGCGTCGCATAGCTCGAAATGCCCGGCAACTTGATATTGCCGACATCGTTGGCGTTCTGGGCCAGCGCGAACGAAACCGGCACCGCAAGCAACGCGGCGATGAGCCCGACCACGAAAAGGCGCAGAGTCCCCTCAAACATGCCTTGCGTTGAAGCCCAAGGCGGTGGCAATTTCAAGGCTCAAGAGCCTGCCGCCCTCCGCCAGGGCTCTTTATCCGGCGTATAATTGCGCCATTGCCCGAGCCGCCCGATCTCCCGATGGCGCGCTTCAGCTCAAAATCGAATGCTAGGAGACTTGCGCCCATGGCGTCGCCGATCATCGACTTCCTGCTGACCCGCAGTTCAGCGCCGATTCCGGACCTCAAGGAGCCGGCGCCGAGCGATGCGGAAATCGCCACGATGATCGCCGCGGCATCGCGGGTACCAGACCATGGCCGCCTCGAGCCCTGGCGGTTTATCGTCTACCGCGGCGAGGCGCGGGTCGAGATCGGCAAGAAGCTCGCGGTGCTTGCCGAGCAGCGCGAAGGACCGTTGCCGGAGGGGCGCCGCAACCAGGAACTGGCGCGCTTCTCGCGCGCCCCGCTGGTGATCGGCGTCGTCTCCGTGCCGCGGGAGAACCCAAAGATCCCGCAATGGGAGATGTTCCTGTCGGGTGGAATGGCGGCTATGAATCTGATGATCGCGGCCAACGCGCTGGGCTATGGCACCAACATGATCAGCAACTGGTATTCCGACGTTGCGGAGGGCAGGGCGATCCTCGGGCTGTCGCCGCAGGAGCGCGTCATCGGCTTCGTCCATATCGGCTCGTACCAGGGACCGGCGCCGGAGCGGCCGCGGCCCGATCCGGCGAAGCTCTATGCCGATTATGCCGGGCCGTGGGCCGGCTGAGATGTTCTACGAGCCATCCAAGGGGCACGGCCTGCCGCACGATCCGTCGAAGGCGATCGTTGCACCCCGCCCGATCGGATGGATCTCGACATTGAACAAGGCCGGTGAGATCAACCTGGCGCCCTATTCCTTCTTCAATGCCTTTTCGACGCGGCCTTTCATCGTCTGGTTCTCATCCGAAGGCGCGAAGGACAGCGCCACCTTCGCTGAAGAAACCGGCGAATTCGTCGCCAATCTCGTCAGCCGCGAGCTTGCCGAGAAGATGAACCGCACCGCCGTCGATGCGCCGCGCGGCGTCAGCGAGTTCGCCTATGCCGATCTCGCCATGGCGCCGTCGCGCCTCGTCGCGCCGCCGCGCGTGGCGGAAGCGCCCGCCGCCCTCGAATGCAAGGTGACCGAGATATTTCGGCCGCGGGCACTGGATGGCGCCGAGACCAGCGCCATCGTCGTCGCCGGCGAGGTCGTCGGGGTCCACATCGACGATGCTTATCTCAGGGACGGCCTGTTCGACATCGTCAGGGCCGGCAATGTCGCCCGGCTCGGCTATATGGACTATGCCAGCGTGAACGAGATTTTCTCGATGCGGCGGCCGCGCTGGAGCAAGGATTAACCGAAAGGGCTACACGGCTCACGTCCGCTACAAACTGATCCCCATGGTCTGGCAATTGGCGGTTCAGGCTGAAAGTCCCGCCGCTCTCGCTCGTGCCAGCAGCCGCTCCGCAAGCCGCAGGTGCGGCCGATCATACATCTTGCCGTCGATGCCGACGACGCCCGGATTTCCCGCCGCCGCGAAGGCGTCGACGATCGCCCGCGATCGTTCGACCGCTTCCGGCGACGGCGTGAAAGCGGCGTTGATGACCGGCACCTGCGCCGGATGGATCGCCATCTTGCCGGTAAAGCCGTCGCGCTCGGCTTCTCTGCATTCGGCTTCGAAAGCGGCCATGTCGCGGAAATCCGGAAAGACGGTATCGATCGCGGCGATTTCCGCCGCTCCGGCGGCCAGGATGGTCGTCGCGCGCGCCAGGCGGAAGACGTCGGTGTAGCGGCCGCTCTCGTCGCGCGCCGAACGCGCGCCGATTGCGGCCGACAGATCTTCTGCGCCCCAGGTAAGTCCGGCAAGCCGGCTGCTTGCTCCGGCGTAGCTCGCGGCAGCCAGCAGGCCGGATGCGGTTTCGGTGATGATCGGCAGGATCTTTATGCCGCCATCCGGCAAGCCGCTTTCGGCCTCGTGCACCCGAAGCTTGGCCGCGAGCTGCTGGACATCCTGTCCGCTGTTCGACTTCGGCAGCATGATGCCGTCGGGTTTCACCGGGACGAGCGCCGCAAGATCATCGTCGGTCAGGCCGGTCGACAGATCGTTGACGCGTACGTAGATGTCGGAGCTGGTCTGCTGTCGGTGGCCGGCGATGAGGTTCGCCGCGACTTTGCGGGCGGCCGCCTTGTTGCCGGCGGCGACCGAATCCTCAAGGTCGACGATGACCACGTCGGCGCCGGCGCCAAAGCCCTTTTCCAGCTTGCGCTCGGAATCGCCCGGCACGAAGAGCAGCGAGCGCATCAGGACGCCTTCTTCATCATCATCGCCTGCCTCGTGCATTTGGCGACAAGAACATCGTTCTGATTATAGGCGCGGTGCTCGAATTCGACGATGCCGCGATCGGGCTTCGACCTGGACTCGCGCACCGAAACGACCGTCGTCTCGACGCGAATGGTGTCGCCGTGGAAAACCGGGTGCGGGAAGACGGTCTCCTTCATGCCGAGATTGGCGACAGTGGTGCCGACGGTGATATCGTTCACCGAGATGCCGATCATCAGGCCGAGCGTGAACAGCGAATTGACCAAGGGCTTGCCCCATTCGCTCTTCGCGGCGAAGTCGAAGTCGATGTGGAGCGGCTGCGGGTTCAGCGTCATCACCGAGAACAGCATGTTGTCGCTTTCGGTGACGGTCTTGCGCAGCGTGTGCCGGAAGACGCGGCCGGCGACGAACTCCTCCAGATAAAGCCCGGCCATGGTCGATCTCCTCCGCTATTCCTGTTTGATAGGCGTTGGTTGCAAAGCCATCAAGCCGGTTAAGAAACATGGTGAACCGTTCGTAAACCATTTTCAGCTTACCGTTCCCAACGGGGCCGAAACGTTTCGGCAAGGGCGTAGCTGATCGGCATGGTTGTTTCGCATTTTCTAAAGTGGATCGATAAGGCAAGGGTTTCCGAGCGCGCCGCCGCCGCGAGCGCGCTGGCCCGCGCCTACATCAATTCCGACCTGCCGTTCGAGGATCGCTGCGCCGCCGAGGCGGCGCTCACGCTGCTGCTCGACGACGTTTCCGCCAAGGTCCGGCAGGCGCTCGCCGAAGCGCTGTCGATGAGCCATCACGCCCCGCCGCAGGTGATCGCAGCACTCGCTTCCGACCAGCCGGAAGTGGCGGCGCTGGTGCTGGCGCGTTCGCCTTTGCTTACCGATGCCGATCTCATCGACCGCGTCGCCTGCGGCCAGAAGGCCACCCAAAAGCTGATAGCCAACCGTCCCGTCGTCTCGATGTCGCTGGCGGCAGCCATCGCCGAGATCGGCGAGCCGGAAGCCTGCGCCACGCTGATCGCCAACAGCGGCGCCGATATTGCATCGCTGAGTTTCCGCCGGATGGCCGAACGGCACGGCCACCTGCCGCTCGTGCGTGAGGCGCTGATCGCCGACGCGCGGCTTCCCGCCGACTGCCGGCACATGCTTCTGGTCAAGCTCGGCGAGACGCTGAAGGGATCGCCGCTGGTGCTGGCACTGATGGGAGCGGCACGGGCAGACCGCGTGATGCGCGACGCCTGCGTGAAGGCTTCGGTGACGCTGATCGAGGGCACCCGCGCCGGGGAGCACGCCGCGCTGATCGAGCATCTCAGACTGCGCGGCGATCTCACCGCGAGCTTCATCATCCGCACCGTCGCGCATGGCAAGGTCGACTTCTTCGGCTCGGCCCTGGTGGCGCTTGCCCAACAATCCGAGCAGCGGGTGAGGGCGTTGCTGGCCGGCGGGCACGACGTTGCGCTGCAGGCGCTGTTCCGCAGCGCAGGCCTCGCCGCCGTCACGCACGGCATCATCCTGTGCGCGCTCAAGATCTGGCGCGAGGTCGCCAACGGCAAGCGTGTCGCCGGCGTGCAGGAGGTGAGCTGGCTGATGTTGAAGGAACTCGGCGGGCAATCGGCCGAGGGCGATCTCGCCGGACTGGTGAAGTCGATCCATCTCGACGCGCTGCGTGAGAACGCGCGCGGGCATGCGCTGGCAATTGCCGCCGCCTAGCGCATGTCGGTATCAGGTGTGGCCGGACTGCAAATGGCAGCTTCCTGCTCGATGCTCACGTATCCCGGCCCGGCCCGTCTAAGGGTGCCCCTTCGCGAAAAAATCCGGATAATCCTGCATCGCGGCAGCGATGATGCGCAGTGAGGCCGCAACCTGAAGCATTTCCGGCCGGTCGCTGCGACCGGCGATGCTCGCCGCATATTCCCGCGCCACGGCGATGGTCGAGGTCTGCGGCTCGCCATGCCTCCTGAACAGCAATTCCCGCGCCAGGCCGCGCAGGAAGTTGCCGATCGACTCCACCGTCTCGCGTGGCACGGCGGAGTTCAGTTGCGCCTGGCGCAGCCGGAGCACTTCGAGGCCGACGGTCACGGCGGCAATGCTGCCGCCAAGAATAGGGTCGCCTTTCCTCCCGGTCTGCTGCAGTTGCGGCATCAACTGGTTGATCCGGTCATAGGCCAAGCTTTCGAAGGCCGAACGCCTGGGGACGCGCTCATGCAGGCAAAGGCGCGCCAGGTCCTCGCGCATCGCCTTCGAGATGCGCTCAACAGTGGCCCAGGGATTGGCCGGCAGAACGACGATGAAGACGCCGATGGCGATCAGGATGCCGACCAGGATCGATGCCGATCCGGCGAAGAACGGGCCGGGATCATAGGTCATCATCTGGTGCGGGCTGAGGAAAGCCAGGAAATTGATGGCGAAGGCGGTCGCCACGCCGACATGCCGCGGATTGGCCATGCCGAGCGCTGCCGGCACCAGGATCGGCACGACAAAGAGGGTGAACCAGCCGAAGCCGGGCAGCGCCGGCATTGCGATCTGGCCGACGAGGAAAGCGAAAGGCAAAGCGAGGAGCGTTCCGGTGAAGAAGCCCCAGGCCGACTGAACCGGATCGGGACGTGCCGCGAACAGGCTGGAGACGACGGCGACGAGAATGACGGTGCCCGCCGCCTCCGACCATTTGGTGGTCAGCCAGAAGGCGGCCACCAGAAGCGTGGCGAGCGCGGCGCGCACCGCATTGCGCCAGGCCGCATGATAGTCGCGGTGCACGACCAGGGCCGGCTGCTGCCGCTCACGAGACGTTCGGGAAACCGGCGAGCGAAGCGCATCCAAGCCGCGCATCACCTGCTTCAGCGCCTCCGCGAAATCGGCGGCAATGGTGAGGCGGGTGATGGTGCCGACCTTGTCTTCACCGGGATCGGTGGCCACCGGCGCCGTTTCTCTTGCCCTGATCGCGATTGCCTCGAGCCGGGGCACCCATGGGCCGGTGTCGTCCAACGCGTCGCGCGTCGTAGCGAGTTCCCCGACGATTGCCTTCAACTCGCTGCGAACAGGGATGAGCGTCGCATTCTCCGGCGCGGCATGGGTATGCAGCGCGCGGGCCGCCGAGAGCGCCCACAGGAGCTGTCCGATCGTGCGCCGGACCGGATGGGCGCGGGTCGCGAAGCTCGGCGCTTCGAGGCGCGCATAGGTGCGCATTTCGGCAAGTGTCTGGGCATCGGTGATCAGCTTGCGCTGGAGAGCGGCAAGACCGGCCGGATCGCCGTCGGAAAAGGCGCCTGAGGCGTAGTCGGCGAGATCGAGAATGCTGCGTTTCAGCCTGGAGATGATGGCGTCCGCCGCGAGCTTCGGCAGGATCAGCCGGCTGGTGACGCCGGCGCAGACGATGCCGAGCACAATTTCGGCGCAGCGCGCGACAGCGAGATCGACGACGAGATGCGCCTGCCCGAATGCCGGCAGGCTGATGATCATCGCTGTATAGCCGGCAAGGGCGGCGCCATAGGCTTCCGGATTGCGCAGCAGCGAGGAAACGAGGGTGCTGACGCCGATCCATAGTGCCAGCACCGTCACCAAGAGCCAGGGATTGGTGCCGAACAGCGATGTGATGCCGATCGCCGCCAGGCCGCCGGCCAGCGTACCGAGCAGGCGGTAGAAGCCTTTCGCCAGCACCATGCCGGCGACCGGCTGCGCGACGATGAACACGGTCATCATCGCCCACTGCGGATGATCGAGCTTCAAGGCGTAAGCGGCAAGCAGCGCGATCAGCCCGGCAGAAACCGTTCGCAGGGCGAAGATCCAGTCCGAGCGCGTCGGCTGGGTCAGCTCACTTAACGGTGTCCCGGCTAGATCCTTCAGCCGCGTCCAGGTCACATGCAAGTCTCCGTCCCGGAGCCTGTTATGGACCAGTCCGCGTTCAGATATCCAGCACGTCGGCCTCGGCGAATTCGGCACGTTCCTGGATGAAGCGGAAGCGGGCCTCGGGCTTGGTGCCCATCAGCGCGTCGACGGCGTCCTTGGTCGCCTGCTCGGCATCGATCACGTCGACCCTGAGAAGCGTGCGCTTCCTCGGGTCCATCGTGGTTTCCTTGAGCTGCGAGGCCATCATCTCGCCAAGGCCCTTGAAGCGGCCGATCTCGACCTTGCCGCGCCCGGTGAATTCGGTGCGCAGCAATTCGTCCTTGTGCGCGTCGTCACGCGCATAGGCCACCTTACCGCCCTGACGGATCGAATAGAGCGGCGGCACAGCCATATAGAGGTGGCCACCGCGGATCAGGTTCGGCATCTCCTGGTAGAAGAAGGTGATCAAAAGCGAAGCGATATGCGCGCCGTCGACGTCGGCGTCGGTCATGATGATCACGCGGTCGTAGCGCAGGTCCTCGTCGCGATATTTCGAGCGCGTGCCGCAGCCGAGCGCCTGGATCAGGTCGGAAATCTGCTGGTTGGCGGCAAGCTTGTCGTTGCCGGCGCTGGCGACGTTGAGGATCTTGCCGCGCAGCGGCAGCACCGCCTGGCTGGCGCGGTCGCGTGCCTGCTTGGCCGAGCCTCCGGCCGAGTCGCCCTCGACGATGAAGATCTCGGCGCCGGCCGCGGCGTTCTGCGTGCAGTCGGCGAGCTTGCCCGGCAGGCGCAGCTTGCGTACCGCGCTCTTGCGCGAGACTTCCTTTTCCTGGCGCCGGCGCACACGCTCGTCGGCGCGCGCGATCACCCATTCGAGAAGCTTCGAGGCTTCCTGCGGGTTGTCGGCCAGCCAGTGGTCGAACGGGTCGCGGATGGCGGTTTCGACGATGCGCATCGCCTCGATGGTGGCCAGCCTGTCCTTGGTCTGGCCGACGAATTCCGGCTCTCGGATGAATACCGATAGCATGCCGGCGGCCGAGATCATGACGTCCTCGGTCGTGACGATCGAGGCGCGCTTGTTGCCGATGAGGTCGGCATAAGCGCGAAGCCCGCGCGTCAGCACGTTGCGGAAGCCCGCCTCATGCGTGCCGCCCTCGGGAGTGGGAATCGTATTGCAGTAGGAGTTGAGGAAGCCGTCGCCGCCGAACCAGGTCACCGCCCATTCCAGCGAGCCGTGGCCGCCCTGCTTGTCGCTTTTGCCCGCGAAGACTTCGCGCGTGACATGGAATTCGTCGCCGAGGGTGGCCTTGAGGTAGTCTTTCAGGCCGCCCGGGAAATGGAACTCGGCTTTGGCCGGAGTTTGATCCTTTTCCTTGATCAGCGAGGGATCGCAGGTCCAGCGGATCTCGACGCCGCCGAACAGATAGGCCTTCGAGCGCGTCATGCGGTAGAGCCGGGCCGGCTCGAAGGCGGCGCCTTTGCCGAAGATCTGCTCGTCGGGATGGAAGCGGGTCCTGGTGCCGCGGCGGTTGTGCACCTCGCCGAGGTGCTCCAGCCCGCTCACCGGAACGCCGCGCGAGAAGCGCTGGCGATAGAGCTGGCGCCCGCGCGCGACCTCGACCTCGAGGTGGTCGGACAGCGCGTTGACTACGGATACGCCGACGCCGTGCAGACCGCCGGAGGTCTCGTAGACCTTGGAGTCGAACTTGCCGCCCGAATGCAGCGTCGTCATGATGACTTCGAGCGCCGGCTTCTTGAACTTCGGATGCGGGTCGATCGGAATGCCGCGGCCATTGTCGGTGACGGTAAGAAATCCGTCCGCCGAAAGCTCGACGTCGATGAAGGTCGCGTGGCCGGCCACCGCCTCGTCCATCGAATTGTCGATCACCTCGGCGAAGAGGTGATGCATCGCCTTGTCGTCGGTGCCGCCGATATACATGCCTGGGCGGCGGCGCACCGGCTCCAGCCCCTCAAGCACCTCGATGTCGGCGGCGCTGTAGCTCTCGCTGCCGTCGCGGGCGGCGGCCGAGCGCTTCGCGGCCTGCACCAGCGGATCGGCCGGCCGCGAGGGCGCGCGTACTTGCTGGGGCTGCTTTTCCGGGTTGCCGAAAAGATCGCTGGTGTCGTCCATGCTAGCCATTAAGTCCGGTACTGCGAATCACTCCTCGATACTGCCACGCTTTTGGCGGGCGAACGAGTTCCTGTTCCGTTCAGGGATCAAACTGTCTCTTATTCCAAAACCATTCGATAACCAAGCCGCCGGAAATAGGGCGGGCTCCACCCCTTCGGATTCCTGATTCTTTAACATTAACGCCTAGCGTGAGCCTCAACGGCAAAAGACCACGGGGCGTCAGGGGTTTCGTTGTGAAGGGCAGGGCCATAACCATGATCGGCATCGCAGCCGTTTTCGGCGCGATCTCGATCTTTGCCGCGGACTTCTGGGTCAAAAGCCAGGCGAGGGCCCAGTCCGAGCAGAAGACGGCATCGATCGTGGTGCCGCACGAGCCCAAAGTCGAGTTCAAGACCATCGTCGTGGCGAATGCGCCGCTGCGCTACGGCATGCAGCTCGACCGGTCGCAACTCACCGAAATTCCGTGGCCGCAGGATTCTCTGCCGCAAGGCGCCTTCCCGACCGTCGACAAGCTGCTGGCCGAAGGCAGCCGCGTCGTGCTGTCGCCGATCGAGGTCAACGAGCCGGTGCTGCTCGCCAAGCTGTCGGGACCGAATGGCCGCGCCACACTTTCCAACATGCTGTCGCCGGGCATGCGGGCAGTCACCATCCGCACCGACGAGATCGCCGGCGTCGGCGGCTTCATCACGCCGGGCGACCGGGTCGACGTCGTGCTGACGCGCGATGCCGGCGAAATCCAGGAAGTGTCCAAGAACGCGCAAGGGGCAGCCGGCTCGACGGTCACGTCCGAAATCGTCGTCTCCGACGCCAAGGTGCTTTCGGTCGGGCAGGGCGCGGACGAGCGCAAGACCGAGCCGCAGGTCGCCAATTCCGTCACCCTCGAGGTCACGAACGAAGGGGCGCAGAAGGTAGCGCTCGCCCGCACCGTCGGCTCCTTGTCGCTGTCTTTGCGGTCCGCCGCCGATGCCAGCGCCAGCGGCAACGGGCTTACCACCATCTCTTCCTTTGGCGGTTCGGTTGCCGCGAGCGCCGAGGCAAGCGCCGCCTCGCTGGTCAAGGCGGTGGCGAAGGATCCGGAGGAGCCGAAATTCAAGACGGTGATCGTGTCCCGTGGCACGAAGGTGGAGGAATACAAGGTTCCCTCCAAGCCCGCC
This sequence comes from Mesorhizobium sp. M1A.F.Ca.IN.022.06.1.1, assembly GCF_003952605.1. Lineage (NCBI taxonomy): Bacteria > Pseudomonadati > Pseudomonadota > Alphaproteobacteria > Hyphomicrobiales > Phyllobacteriaceae > Mesorhizobium > Mesorhizobium sp. M1A.F.Ca.IN.022.06.1.1. The sequence continues at coordinate 5,789,074 of NZ_CP034455.1, forward strand.
GAGGGAGACGTCGTTCCTTCCAAGGAACAAGAACAATAGCCGGTGGGGACCGGCGGGAACGGGACAATGCATGTGTTGAACAAAGAACGGACGACGAGAGGGCTGCGCCTTCTGCGTGCAATGGCGGCGGGCGCCTTTCTGGCAGCCGCCGGAATGCTGGCCTTTGGGGCGCCGGCCCAGGCAAACAACGACGTCGTATACGTCTCGGCGACCAAGAACGCCTCGATCAAAGTCGCCAAGGGCAAGCCCAAGACGATCATGACGAACGCGGCCTTCTATCAGATCGTCATCGGCGATCCGGAGATCGCCAACGTCAATCCGCTGACCGACAAGTCCTTCTATGTGTTGGGCAACAATCTCGGCACCACCGGCATCGCGCTGTTCGATCAGAACAAGCAGCTCGTCGGCACCATCGACATCGAGGTGACGCTGGACACCGACCAACTCGCGAACACCATCCGCGCCAGCGTGCCGGATGCCAAGATCAAGGTCGGTTCGGCCAACGGCCGCGTGGTGCTTTCGGGCGAGGCGGAAGACGCGGTCGCGGCCGACAAGGCGAGCAAGATCGCGTCGCGCTTCTCCGGCAATGAGGAAGTGATCAACTCGGTCAACATCTCGTCCTCGCAGCAGGTTCAGCTCAATGTCCGTTTCGTCGAGATCAACCGGCAGGCGGGACAGGATCTCGGCGCCAAATACGGGGCCAACTTTGCCTTCGGCGTCGGCGGTCGCGACGTCATCATCGACCCGGGCACGGTACCGACCGCCGGGACCGGCGAGATCATCGGCCGGTTGCTTTCCAACGGGGTTTCGATCGACATCGCCATCAAGGCGCTGGAAGAGCGCGGTCTCGCCCGGCGGCTGGCCGAGCCGAACCTGATCGCCCGCTCGGGCCAGACGGCGAGCTTTCTTGCCGGCGGCGAGTTCCCGATCCCGGTGTCCGAGGACAACGGCAAGATCAGCGTCAGCTATAAGAAATACGGCGTCGGTCTGGATTTCACGCCGACCGTGCTCAAGGGTGGACTGGTCAGCCTCGATATCGCGCCGGAAGTTTCGTCGATCGATCCCTCCGCGTCGATCGAAGTCAGCAGCGGCATTTCCATTCCCGCCTTCATCGTGCGTCGCGCCAAGACGTCGGTCGACTTGAAAAACGGCCAGAGCTTCATGATCGCGGGCCTTCTGCAGTCGCAGAACGACATCACCACCTCGCGCCTGCCGGGGCTCGGCAAGCTGCCGGTTCTCGGTCCGCTGTTCTCCTCGAAATCCTATCAGCGGCGCGAGACCGATCTGGTGATCATCGTCACGCCCTACCTGGTCAAACCGGTTGACCCGTCGAAGAAGATGGTCGAGCCCACCGACGGAACGCGGCCGCCAAGCAATGCCGACTACTTCCTGAACAACACCGAGGAAGTCGACGCTTCCGCTCCCAAGCGCCCCTTGGCACTGGCCGACGGCAGCGGGGCCCGTCCGGTGGCGGCCACGACGTCGGGCCATTTCCTCGATCTGCCGAAGGACTGAAGCCATGCGTCTGGTTCCTTGCATAGCTCTGCTGCTCGCCAGCGCGCTCTCCGGCTGCACCAGCGACGACTATGTGCGCACCGAAGGCGTGACGCCGGCCGCCGGCAATGCGCAGGCGTCCAACACGGCCATGCAGATGGTCGATCCCTGGCAGTACGGCGTCCAGAACACCAGGCTTCTGGTGCCGGCTCCGAGCGCGAACTCCACGGCCACTGCCGCGGGCGCGAAGGGCGGCGCGGCGTCGGCTTCAACGACATCGGTATCAACGACAGCAGACTGATGAGCTGACGACCATGGCATCGGGCACCAAGACCAAGAAGATCCTGCTCGTTTCGACCGATCGGGCGTTTTCGCAGGACACGCGGACGGCTTTCGCTGCATCCGAGGTCATCGAGCTTCTGACGGTCGAGAAAAGCGTCAACGAACTGCGCGGCGAGGTCCAGGAGACCGATTTCGGCGCCGTCATTGTCGACATGGACGCGGCCAAGCTCGAAGAGATCGAGTCGCTGCAGCGCATCATGCGCCGGATCGAAGGCCGCGTGCCCGTGGTCGTCGTCACGCAGGAATTCAATGCGGCGGCGGTGCGCATCCTGGTTCAGCTCCAAGTCGCCGACTTCCTGGTAAAGCCGATCACCACCGCCGATCTGGTGCGTTCCGTCATTCGCGCGCTTCAAGGGCCGGGGCGGGAGGAAAACAGCGAATCGCAAATCTACACCTTCATGCCGGCCGCCGGCGGTGTCGGCACCACCACGCTTGCCCTGCAGACCGCCTTCCAGCTGCACCATTCGGTGACGCGAGGCGCCTCGACCTGCGTGGTCGACCTCAATTTCCAGCAGGGCGCCTGCGCCGAATATCTCGACCTCGAGCCGCGCTTCGACATCACCGAAATCGAGAACCAGCCCGAACGTCTCGACCGGCAGCTGCTGGACGTCATGCTGTCCAAGCATGCAAGCGGGCTCTGCGTGCTGGCGGCGCCGACGCGCCCTTCCGAAATGCGCTCGTTCAAGACCGATGTCGTGGTGCGCATGCTCGACCTCGTCTCGGCCTATTTCGACAATGTCGTCATCGACATGCCGCGCACCTGGTTCCCGTGGACCGAGACGGTGCTGCTCGGCTCCAACAAGCTCTATATCGTGGCCGAGATGACGGTACCTTGCCTGCGCCACACGCAGCGTCTCATCCAGGCCATCTACGAGACGGCCGGCAGGGAAGTGAAGCCGAACGTCATCGTCAACCGTTTCGAGCAGAAGATGTTCGACAGCGGCATCAAGCAGGCTGACGTCCAGGATATCCTTGGCGAGCACTTCGTCGGCGGCATCTCCAACAACTACCGGCTGGTGCGCGAGGCCGTCGACCGCGGCGTGCCGCTGCACGACATCGATCCGAACGCCAATGTCGTCAATGACCTGAAGAAAATCATCCTGCCCGAGGAGGCCGTGGCGACGACGGCAAAATCGAAGTCGCTGTTCGGCCTCGGCAAGGGCCTCTTGAAGAGGAAAGCAGGATGAGCAGTCGCTTCTCCAACCTGCAGAATCGCGATGTCCGTCCGCTGCGGGCGCCCGAACCCGCGCCCGTTGCGCATCACGCCGTGGTCATTCCGACGACCCGCAAGCCGGCGCCGCCGAAGCTGGAAGCAGCACCCGCAAAGAGCGCCAACAAGGTGCTCGACGCGCGCGTGCGCATCCACCGCATGCTGCTCGAAGAAATCAACCTCGTCGCTCTGGAGCGGCTGCCCAAGGACGAAATGCGCCGCCAGGTGCATGAATTCGTCTCGGAAAAGACCCGTCAGGAGCGAATGGCGATCAACACCGCCGAGCTGGACGCGCTGGTGGACGACATCGTCGACGAGATGGTGGGCCTCGGCCCGCTGGAGCCGCTGCTCAAGGATCCGGAGATCAACGATATCCTGATCAACGGCCATCAGAACTGCTTCGTCGAAAAGCGAGGCAAGCTGCAGCAGGTCCATATCCCGTTCAAGGACGAGGCGCATCTGCTTCGGATCATTAATAAAATCGTCGCGGCCGTCGGCCGCCGCGTCGATGAATCGCAGCCGATGGTCGACGCCCGCATGCTCGACGGATCGCGTTTCAACGCCGCGATCAGGCCGGTCGGCGTCGACGGGCCGCTGGTATCGATCCGCAAATTCTCCAAGAACAAGCTCGGCCTGCACAAACTGGTAGAGTTCGGCGCCATCACCCAGAACATGGCCGAGGTGCTGGCGGCGGCCGTGCATGCGCGCAAGACGACGATCATCTCCGGCGGCACCGGCACCGGCAAGACGACGATGCTCAATGCCTTGTCGGCCTTCATTCCCGAGGACGAGCGCCTGATCACCATCGAGGACGCCGCCGAATTGCAGCTGCAGCAGCCGCATGTCGCGCGCATGGAAACGCGCCCGGCAAACATCGAGGGTCATGGCGAGCTGAAGCAGCGCGATCTGGTCAAGAACGCGCTGCGCATGCGGCCCGACCGCGTCATCCTTGGCGAGTGCCGTGGCGAGGAAGCCTTCGACATGCTGCAGGCTATGAACACCGGCCATGAAGGGTCGATGGCGACCATCCACGCCAACACGCCGCGCGACGCAATATCGCGCCTCGAACAAATGCTCGGCATGACCGGCATGCCGATGACGGTGCAGTCGATCCGCAGCCAGATTGCGAGCGCCATCGACATCATCGTGCAGCTGACACGCCTGTCCGACGGCAAGCGCAAGGTGACCAGCGTCGCCGAGGTGACGGGCATGGAAGGCGACGTCATCCAGATGCAGGAGATCTTCCGCTTCGTGCGCACCGGCATGGAGGCGGACGGCAAGATCGTCGGCCATTTCGAGGCAACGGGCATCCGACCGCGCTTCCTCGAGGACCTGCGCAACATGGGCATTGAATTTCCGGGCAAGTATTTCGAACCCGTCCGGCCGCAGGAGTAGCCGGTGCTCGAGGGATTCAGCCCGATCTATGCCGTCTACGCGGCGGCGGCGCTCACCGGCATCATGATCGCCGAAGGCTGCTACCTGCTCTATGCCGGCCGCAGCGACAAGCGCACGGCGATCAATCGCCGCATGAAGCTGGCGGAGAACAAGATCAGCCAGGAGCAGGTGCTGATCCAGCTGCGCAAGGAGCGCGGCATGGAAGCGGGCACGCCCCTCCTTTCTTTCGATCGCTTTCGCGCCTTGCGCACGCAGTCCGGCATGATCATGCCGATGCCCAAATTCCTCACGATCACGTCGGGGACAGCGTTCACTCTGGCGCTTTTCGCCGTCTGGTACGGCCTGCCTTTGCTGTTCGGGCTGGTCCTGCTTCCTGTGCTGGTGCCGGTCTTGCCGGTTATGGCGATGCGTTTTCTGCGCAAGCGCCGGCTTAAGCGCTTCGGCATGCAATTGCCGGAAGCGCTGGAGCTGATCACGCGCGGCCTCAAGGCCGGCCACCCGGTGCCGGTGGCGATCGCGATGGTGGCGCGCGAGATGGCCGATCCGATCGGCACCGAGTTCGGCGTCGTGGCCGACGAAGTGACTTATGGCTCGGACCTGGTTTCAGCGCTCAACAACCTGTTCGATCGCGTCGGCCATGAGGACCTGCCGCTGTTCGTCACCGCAGTCTCGATCCAGAGCAGCTCCGGCGGCAATCTGCGCGAGATCCTCGACGGCCTGTCGTCGACCATCCGCGAGCGCGGCAAGCTGCGGCGCAAGGTGCGCGCCATTTCGACCGAAGGCCGCATGTCGGCCTATATCCTGACCGCCGTGCCGGTGCTTCTGTTCACCGCCATCATGGTGCTGATGCCGCAATTCTACCGCGAGGTGTGGGGGATACCGAAGACCTGGTACATGCTGGGCGGCTCAATCCTGTGGCTCCTGCTCGGCAATACCATCATGTTCAAGATGTCGAATTTCAGGTTCTGAAATGGACGAGGTCATCCGCTTCCTTGCCTCGCTAACGCCGACATCGCTGATGCCGGTGGCTGTGCTGCTGCTGGTGATGGGCGGCGGCGCGGTGGCCTGGCCGCTGGTCGTCGCGCAGGGCGACCGCAACGAGGTCAAGCGCCGGCTGAAGGTCGAGGCGGCGCAGCCGATCGAGCAGCACGAGCCGGCACCCAGGAAAAACGCGAACGCCGTGCGCGAGAAGGCGGTGAGGCGGGCGCAGGAATTCTATGCCAAGAGCGATCCGGAGAATGTCGCGCGACTGCGCATGAAGCTCATCCAGGCCGGTTACATGGAGCCGCGCGCCGTCGGTACGTTCTTCCTGATCCGTTTTGCCGCGCTGGTCGGAATGGCGCTTGGGGCGTTCCTGGTCAACCATTGGGCGGCCAGCGCCGAATCGACCGTGACCAGCCGCTGGACCTTCATCATCCTGTCGGGAGCGGCCGGCTATTTCCTGCCCGGCCTGGTGCTGACGCAGAAGGTGCGGGAAAAGATGCGCGAATACCGCAATGGCTTTCCCGACTTCATGGATTTGATGATCATCTGCTCCGACGCGGGCATGAGCATGGAGGCCGGCATTGAGCGGGTCTCGAAGGAACTCGCCAGGACCTATCCGTCGCTCAGCCAAAACCTGCAGCTGGTGTCGCTGGAGTTGAGGGCCGGCCGCAGCCTCGACGATGCACTAAAGGCGCTCGCCGATCGCCTCAGCCTCGACGAAGTGCGCTCCTTCGCGACGCTCCTGCAGCAGTCCAAGGAGCTCGGCACCAGCCTGTCGGGAGCGCTGCGTGTCTTTTCCGACGAAATGCGCCACAAGCGCATGTCGCTTGCCGAGGAGAAGGCGCATGCCTTGCCGGCCAAGATGTCGGTGCCGGTGACGGTGTGCATCCTGCCGGTGGTGCTGATGGTCGCCATCATCCCGATCGTGGTAAGGCTGACGTCGCACTGAGGCCGGCGGTGCTGGTTAACGCATCCTTTGCAAGCAACTGAAATTTAGGCGCATTTCGGCACCGAAGCTTAATCGCTCTCCTGTATGGTCCTTGCTGAAGAACGACCCGGCAAATCGGGCGACGGGGCAGGGCATGCGTCACAGACTTTCCACGGCAGCGGCGGTATTGGCGGCCGTCTTGATGATCACCGGCTGTACTACGAACAGCAGCGTCGACACGACCAAGACCACCGCAATCCAGGCGACGGCCAAGGATATCAGCGCCGCCGACCTGACGGAGGGCAAGGCGCAATTCCGGGAGGCGAATTTCGGTCTTGCAGAACAGCATTTCCGCAAAGCGGTGGAGCTCAAGGCAGACAATGCCGAAGCCTGGATGGGGCTTGCCGCCTCCTATGACGAGCTCGGCCGCTTCGACTTCGCCGACCGCGCCTATACGCAATTGCTGAGGGTCGCCGGGCGCAAGCCGCAGATCGTCAACAATATGGGCTATTCGCAGCTCCTGCGCGGCAACAAGAAAAAGGCAAGGGCGCTGCTGCTCGAAGCCAAGGCCGGTCTCGCCGACCAGACCGTGGTCAACGCCAACCTAGCGCTGCTCGACAAGAGCTGATCCGCTTCCGGCTCGTCCCGCCGCGGAACCGGGCCGTAGTTTCAGCGGACATGTCGACGCTTTGTAAACCCTTTGTCGAGCGAGCAGCGGACACCGGCCGAAAAGGGTTTGCGCCACGCCTCTACAACCTACATTGAGGAAGCAACGAGTCTCCCCAACGGCAGATCTTCAGAGATGTTGGATTTCAGCTCGCTCCTGCTCGCGGCGGCGCTGTCGGGCACATGCCTCAGCGTCACGATGCTCGCGATCTGGCTCACCGCGCCGCAGGCGCGTTTCGTGCTTACGGTCGCCTGCGGCATACTCGTGCTCGTTGCCCATGTCGTCCTGTTCTGGCGCTATACCAAGGACGCCAACCCGTGGCTCTGCCAGATGGTGCTTGCCCTGCTCAGCCTGGGGTTCCTCGTCATCTGTTTGTCGGCGATGCAGTATCTCGGCATCCGCAGTTATCGCCGCGCCATCGTGCCGGCGCTGGCAGCGATGGCGGCTTGCGCCCTCGTCACCTATTTCGGCTTCGATGGCGTCGGCTTTCTGATCACCTATTCGACGGTGACGGCGCTGCTCGGCGCGATCGGAACGATGTTCTGGATGAAGGGCGATCACGACCGCCGGATACTGCTCGTCGTTTCGTTTCTCAGCGGCGCCTGCGGGATATCCTTCGCGCTGTGCGGCCTGGTGCTGCTGGTGCAAGGGCAATGGGTCCTAGGCGCCGCGCCCGACAACTGGGCGGAGCGGTTGAACTCCGTCGTCGCGGTCGCCTGCATGACCGGCTTCGGCGCGCTGACGCTTTCGCTGCACCATCTGCAGGCGCAGATCGAGCTCAAGGCCGCGACGATGACCGATCCGCTGACCGGCCTGATGAACCGCAGGGCGCTCAACGAGCTTTACGGCGGTCGCAGCTTCGGTCCGTTCATGGCGATCGCGATGTTCGACCTCGACCATTTCAAGACCACAAATGATGTCTTCGGCCATCCCGTCGGCGATCAGGTGCTTTGCCGCTTCGCGGCGGTGATCAAGAAATATGGCAGGGCCGGGGTCGATGCCTTCCGGCTAGGCGGTGAGGAGTTCGCGCTCGTCCTATCGCGCATGACGCCGGAAAAGGCGTACGATATGGCAAGCAGGATCGGGGTCGCTTTCGGCACCGAAATCGTTCCGACTCAACGTGGTCCGTTGCGCAGCAGCGTCAGCGGCGGCATGGGATTTGGCGCCCCCGATGGCCGGACCCTGGACGAGGTGCTGGCTGAGGCGGACGCCGCGCTCTACGCCGCAAAGCGCGCCGGGCGAAACCGCGTGATCGCCCAACGCCAGGAGGACCAGCCCGATAGCGGGCCAGCCCTGCGCTCGGCCTAACTTGCCCTGACCGTCTACTCTGCGGCGCCGAGATATTCCGACAGCGGCGGGCAGGAGCAGACCAGGTTGCGGTCGCCGGCGACATTGTCGATGCGCGAAACCGGCGGCCAGTATTTTGCTGCCAGATCGACGTCATCCGCTGGGTAGGCTGCTTCCATCCGCGAGTATGGATGCGGCCATGCGCCTGCCAATGCCTCGGCGGCAGTGTGCGGGGCGTTGACCAGCGGGTTGTCGTCGAGCGGCCATTCGCCCTTCGCCACCTTCGCCGCCTCGCCGGCGATCGCAATCATCGCCTCGCAGAATCGGTCGAGTTCGCGCTTGGGTTCGGATTCCGTCGGCTCGACCATCAGCGTGCCGACAACCGGGAACGACATGGTCGGGGCGTGGAAGCCGTAGTCAATGAGGCGCTTGGCGATGTCGTCGACGCTGATGCCGGCGCTCTCCTTGAGCACGCGCGTGTCGAGAATGCACTCATGGGCGATGCGATCGCTCCTGCCCTTGTAGAGGAGGGGGAAATGCGGCGCGAGCCGCGTCGCCACATAGTTGGCCGAAACGATCGCCGTCTCGGTGGCCTGCTTCAGCCCGGAGCCGCCCATCATGCGGATATACATCCAGGTGATCGGCAGGATCGAAGCGCTGCCGAAGGGCGCGGCGGCGACGGCATGCGCCGAACCTTCCGTGACATGGCCCGGCAGATAGGGTTTCAGATGCGCCCTGACGCCGATCGGGCCGACGCCCGGGCCACCGCCGCCATGCGGGATGCAGAACGTCTTGTGCAGGTTCATGTGGCAGACGTCGGCGCCGATATCGCCGGGGCGGGCGAGACCGACCAGGGCGTTGAGGTTGGCGCCGTCGAAATAGACCTGGCCGCCATGCTCGTGGATGAGGGCGCAGAGATGGCGCGCGCCTTCCTCGTAGACGCCATGCGTCGAGGGATAGGTGAACATCAGCGCCGCGAGGTTCTTGGAATGCTCGTTGGCCTTGGCCCGCATGTCATCCATGTCGATGCTGCCGTCCTCGGCGCAGCGCACGACGACGACGCTCATTCCCGCCATCGCCGCGCTCGCCGGATTGGTGCCATGCGCGGAGGACGGGATAAGGCACACGGTGCGGTGGCCTTCGCCGCGCGCGCGGTGATAGGCGCGGATGGCGAGCAGGCCGGCATATTCGCCCTGGCTGCCGGCATTGGGCTGCAGGCTGACCGCGTCGAAACCGGTGATCTCCGACAGCCAGGCCTCCAGGTCGCCGACCATGGCCCGATAGCCGGCCGAATGGCTGGCCGGCGCGAAGGGATGCAGGTTGGCGACATTCACCCAACTCACGGGCATCATCTCGGCGGCGGCGTTGAGCTTCATGGTGCAGGATCCGAGCGGGATCATGGCGCGGTCCAGCGCGAGGTCCTTGTCGGCCAGCCGCCGCAGGAAGCGCATCATCTCGGTCTCGGAGTGGTTCTCGTGGAAAACCGGCTGGGTGAGGAACTCCTTGCCGCGCCGCTTACCGGGCATCGAGCCGGCTGCCACCGTGCCGGGCTTGGCGCCGAATAGCGCCGCGATCGCTTCGAGGTCGGCTTCGGTCGAGGTCTCGTCGAAGGCGATGCCGACGTGGTCGGCATCGATGACGCGCAGCAGCCGGCCGGTCTTCTCGGCGGCGGCGGCTATTGCCGCTGCCTTGCCCTTCACTTCCGCCGTCACAGTGTCGAAGCGATGTGCTCCGAGAACGGCCACGCCCGCTGTCTTCAGTCCCGCCGCAAGGCGGTTGGCGAGAGTGTGGACGCGCTCCGCGATCGCTTGCAAACCGGCGGGACCGTGCCAGATCGCATAGGCCGTCGCCATGTTGGCGAGCAGCGCCTGCGCGGTGCAGATATTGGAGGTCGCCTTGTCGCGGCGGATGTGCTGCTCGCGCGTCTGCAGCGCCAGGCGATAGCCTGGGCGGCCCTTGCTGTCGGTCGACTGGCCGACGAGGCGGCCGGGCATCAGACGGGTGAGCTTGTCGGAGACGGCGCAATAGGCCGCGTGCGGGCCGCCAAAGCCCATCGGCACGCCGAAGCGCTGCATCGGACCGACGGCGATGTCGGCACCGAGCTTGGCCGGCGCATCCGTCAACGTAAGCGCGAGCGGGTCGGCGATGAAGACGACCAGAGCGCCAGCGGCGCGGGCTTTCTCGATCGCCGCCTTGTGGTCGCCATAGACGCCGAAAGTGTCCGGCCATGAGACGAGCAGGGCGGCGGTGTTGTCGTCGATGGTCTCGCCGTCGACTTCGGTGCCGAGCGGTTCGGCGCGGGTGCGCACGACATCGAGCGTCTGCGGATGCGGCGTGCCGGCAAGCGCCACCTTGGTGCGCTTGTCGCGATGATAGCGCAGTGCGATGCCGACCGCTTCGGCAACGGCGGTGGCCTCGTCGAGCAGCGATGCCGACGCCACCGGCAGGCCGGTCAGCTCGGCAACCAGGGTCTGGAAATTGAACAGCATCTCCAGCCGGCCCTGACTGATCTCGGCTTGGTAAGGCGTGTAGGCCGTGTACCAGGCCGGGTTCTCGAACATGTTGCGCTGGATGACCGGCGGCACATGGACGCCGTGATAACCGGCGCCGATGAAGCTCTTCAGCACCGTGTTCTTCGCCATCATCGCCGACAATTCGGCCAGTGCTTCGGCCTCGCTGGCCGGAGTGGGCAGGTTGAGCGGCAGGTCGAGGCGGATCGATCTCGGCACGGCCTGGCTGATCAGCGTTTCGACGGACGGAACGCCGATGGTGGCAAGCATGGCCCTGACATCGTTGACGCTGGGGCCGATGTGACGGGCCGAGAAAGGAATGGGTGCTGCTGTCATTTCCAAGATCCTGGTATCAGCCGATATGGGCTTTGTAGGCGGCCTCGTCCATGAGGCTGTCGAGTTGGCTTGCGTTGGAAAGCTTCATCTTCCAGAGCCAGCCATCGCCGGTCGCCGCCGAATTGACCAATGAAGGGTCCGACGACAGTGCTGTGTTGGCTTCGGTGATCTCGCCGTCGACCGGCGCGTAGACGTCAGAGGCCGCCTTGACGGATTCGACGACTACTGCAGTGTCGCCCTTCGCGAGCTTGCGGCCGATTTCCGGCAGTTCGACGAAGACGAGATCGCCGAGCTGCTCCTGCGCATAGTCGGTGATGCCGACGGTGGCGACGCCGCCTTCGACGCGCAGCCATTCATGATCCTCGGTGAAATAGGTATTTGCCATCGGAATATCATCCTTTGCGGTAGCGATGTGGCGTGAAGGGCAGCGAAGTGACGTCGATCGGGATCCTGGTCCCGCGGACGTCGGCGAACAGTCTGTTGCCGGGCTTGGCCAGCGCATTGTCGACATAGCCCATGGCGACCGGGTGGCCCGTCGACGGCCCGAAGCCGCCCGAGGTCACGTGACCTGCCGCATTGCCGTCGGCATCGACAAGCGCGGCGCCGGCGCGCACCGGCTGACGACCATCGGGTTTTAGGCCAACGCGCTTCTGAGACGGCCCACGCTCGAGGATCGAGCGCAGCGCGTCGGCGCCGATGAAGTGACCGGAAGCGCGGAGCTCCTTAGGGATCGCCCACATCAAAGCGGCGCTCGCCGGATCGGTCTCGGGTGTCAGATCCTGGCCATGCAGGCAGAGCCCTGCCTCAAGCCGCAGGCTGTCGCGGGCGGCAAGGCCGATCCATTGCACGCGCTCGTCCTGCAGCAGGTTGCCGACGAGATCGCGGGCATCCGCTTCCGGCAGCCCGATCTCGAATCCATCCTCGCCGGTATAGCCGGAGCGGCTCATGAACCAGTGTTGCCGGGGCTCGACACCATGCATGAACAGCAGCGAGCCCGTTTCGATACCGGCTCGCGAAAGGGCCGCCCAGGCATCCGGGCCCTGGATCGCCAGGAAGACGCGGTCGAGCGGCTCGACCTTGGCATCGAAATCCGCGGCCAACGCACGCAGATGCCTTTCATCCTCGGCCGCATTGCCGGCGTTGGCCACCACCATGAATCGGCCATCGTCAAGACGCGTGACGATCAAGTCGTCGATGACGCCGGCGGCCTCGTTCAGGAAGAAGGTATATTTGGATTGGGCAATTTCCATCGCGCCGGCGTCGAGCGGGCAGGCGCGGTTGAGTAGGGCGGCGACGCCCGGGCCGCCGAGCTCGAACAGCTTCATATGCGAGATGTCGAACAGGCCGGCATGCTCGCGCGTGTGGAGGTGCTCCTTCATCACGCCGGCCGGATAGGTCAGCGGCATCGACCAGCCGGCAAAAGCGCCGAAACGCGCGCCCGCGGCGCTATGCAAATCCTCGAGGGGTAGATGTTTGGTGTCTTCGCCGGTCATGTCTTCTCCAGAGTCGCACGCAATCGACCGCCATTAGCGGTCTAGTCCGTGCCCCTCTGTCTGAAGCCTGAGAGACTCGCGCCCCGTAACTCTGTCGGCAGCGCTTACACCTTCGGCGCGGGAAGATTCCCGACTTTCCAGAGTTGTCTTTCCCGTCCACGGTTCTTTTGCCTGAGAGATTTCGGGCGATTTCCCCTTCGGCGACAGCTTGCGCTGTTCTCTCCCGCAAACAGGTAGGACTCAGTCACCTGAGCCCTCGACGCGCCATCCATAGCCCGTCGGCGACACCTTGTCACCTCCCAGCGACATATCTCTCGGCAGCCGACGCCGATGACAACACCCGATCTGGTCTGAACGGCGGCCCAGCAAGGCGGCCTAGTCGCCCGAGGCCATCGTCTTGCAAAGGATGATGTTGGAATGGCCGATTGTCGCCGTGAGGCTTTTCTCAATCGCGTTGAACTCGGCTGACGCAAGATCGTGCTCGGCCTGCAGGCGAAGCGCCATCAAATACCGGCATACCAGTCGTAGCCATTGTCTTCCCAATAGCCGCCGCGACCGCCGCCGACATTGGCGAAGCCGTCGACCAGCTCGATCTTGTAGAGATATTTCGGCATCTTGTAGCCGAGCTGGCGCTCGACCCGCACCCGCAGCGGCGCGCCGTTCTCGACCGGCAGCGGCTTGCCGTTCAAGCCGTAGGCCAGGATCGTTTGCGGATGGCGGGCATCGATCAGGTCGATGCTGCCGTAATATTTGATGTCGCCAGACAGGCTTTGCTCGATCGTGTCGAGGCAATGGAACATGACGTAGCGCGCCTGCGGCTTGACGATGGCCTGATCGAGCACCAGCGACAAAGGTGTGCCGGTCCATTTGGCGATGCAGCTCCAGCCTTCAACGCAGTCGTGGCGGGTGATCTGGGTGCGGCTCGGCATGTTCTGCAACTGCTCGCGGGTGAGCGACAGCGGTTTTTCGACGAGGCCGGTCACCTCCAGGCGCCAGTCGGCGAAATTGTTGGCGAGAAGACCCCTATAGGTGTCGTCGTCAGGCGCGGTGACGCCGTTCGGCCGCTGCGGCTGGCGGATGTCGGCCTCGCTGAATTCCGGTGCCAGCGCGTCCCGGCCGGCAAGCAGGCGCTGCGCGCGGTATGTCAGCCCGTTGGCGTTTTCGAGGAAGCTGCGCAGCCCGCTGCCGACGCCCAGACCGCTGTCGAAGGCATCGCAGCCGGACAGCGCGATGCCTGACAGACCGAGGCTGGCGGAGGTCAAGAACTTCCGGCGGCTAATCGGGAATTTTGCCATGTCAGGCGCTCCTCTCGGTTGCCTGGTCGTGCTTTGCGGGCGGGTCGGTGCGATACCAGCCGGTGATGATCGAGCGCAGCTCGTTGATCGGACCGGCAGCCACGATCATCAGCATATGGACGACGAAGAAGAGCACGAGCAACACCATGACAATGAAGTGGATGGTGCGAGCCGTCTGCCGACCGCCCAGGATTTCATTGAGCCAGGGAAGCACCGAGTTCATGCTCGGCGACATCGCAAGCCCGGTGATGATCATCAGCGGCAACAGCACGAAGAGCACGCCGCCATAGGTCATTTTCTGCAGCGTGTTGTACTCGCGCGCATGGTGGAATTTCAGCCTCGCATGGTCGAGAATGTCGCGCGGCAGCTTGCGCAAGTCATCCAGGCGAGGGGCAAGATCGCGGCGGATATGGCCGTTAATCAGGCTCGCGATCAGCCAAATGAGCAGGGTTGCGCTCAGCACCCAGGCGAAGAAGAAATGCACGACGCGGGCCGTGCCGAGGTCGTAGTAGGACGGGATCGTCGCCCAGGACGGAAAGGCGCGCGGCGTTTCCTGTCCGGGAGGGCCGGACCAGCCGAGCACGCCGGTGGTGTCGAAGCGATGCCCGAAGATTTTGGTAAAGCCGCGCGGTCCGCCGTCTGTGTTTTCGGCGCCGATCTCGAGGATCGTATTGTTGTATTGGAAGCCCGATTCCTTGCCGATGTAGAGTTGCGGGCGCGCGTTGAAGATCTGCAGGCCCGAAAGCAGCATGAAGAACAGCGAGAACGCCCAGAGCCAATGGGTCAGGCGCGTCCAGCGCGATTGCCGGTAAATCAGCGTCGGGTCCTTCGGCGCGGATGCTTCCACCTCGGCGGAGGGTTCGCTTCTGGCGACGGTCTCCATATCTTGGTGTCCTCCCGGCTCGCTCGTCTGCGGCCTCTCAGAGCCTTGTTCTCCTCCCAATACGTCTCCGGCCCAAGCGTTGTTTCATCCGATCACGGATTTATTATGGACTGCCCAGGCTGACCGCGAGATTGACCGCGGCGGCGACGATCACCGTGTTGAAGAAAAAGCTCAGGATCGAATGGACGAGCACGACCTGGCGCATGCGCGAGGTCGTGATCCCAGTGTCGGCGGTTTGCGCAGTCATGCCGATGACGGTCGCGAAATACAGGAAATCCCAGCCTTCCGGGCGTTTGCCGCCGGGAAAATCGAGGCCGCCGACCGGATTCTTCTTCCTGGTTTTCTCGTCGATCTCGTCGCCGTCCATCCAGTAGACATGCGCATAATGCAGCGCCGCCATGGCATGGATTGTGAACCAGCCAAGCGGGATCGACAGCATCGCGAACAGAACCTCCAGCGGATGCGCGGCAGCCTTTTGGTTGATGAGTTGAAACAGCGAGCCGATGGCGAGGCCGACGACCAGGAGCGTGACCGCAAAAATCAGCAGCACCGGCAGGTCCGTGGCACGCGCGTTCTTGCTCAGGTAACGGACGGTGAGCCTCGGCATCGCGACCAGCACCAGAAGAGTGTAAGCGGCGAAGAAGAGGTTGGCGCCGATGGAGTAGGGCAGCGGCGCCCCCAGCATCAGGGCGAGAAGCAGCGCGACAATGCCGATGGCCGCAGCCAAAGCGAACTGCACGTGCCGGTGGATCGGCGTGTTGAGGGATATGTCGTCGCCCATGGCCGGTTCTCAAAGGGCTTCGGGTCAGCCGGGTGTGGCGGATTTGAGCGCCCGCCGCAAGATGCGGTCGAGCTCGCCGAGAAAGTTTGACCTGTCCTTCGCCGTGAAGGCGGCGTTCAAGCCGCGGCTTTCGCCGGTCTCGCGCAGATGCTGCTTCAAATCCCGCATCGCCACCGCCATGCCGATGGTCTCGGGCGTGAGGGGACGGCCCGTGGGTCCCAGCACATGCGCGCCGAGCGCCACCGTGCGCGCGGCAAGCGGGATATCGGCCGTCACCACGACATCGTTGAGTTTGGCGTTCTCGACGATCCAGTCGTCCGCAGCGTCCGCGCCCTTGGAGACTACGACATTGCGGATCATCGGATCGCGCGACGGGCGCAGGCCGCCATTGGAGACATAGGTAACCACGACGCCGTGCCGCTCCGCCACCTTCTCGACCTCGGCCTTCACCGGACAGGCATCGGCATCGACATAGATGATGGGTGCTGGCATCGTCTCTCCAAATGTGCAAAGGGCCGGCGTTGGCCGGCCCTTTACCAGAAATCCCGCAATCGTCAGGCCGCCAAGGCTCCCGACTTCTTCGCCGTCCAGGTGGCGATGTAGTCCATCAGGGCGGGGTTGAGGCAGTCATAGGGTTCGAGCCCAATCGACTTCAGCTGGCCGCGGATGCCGTCCATGCGGCTCGGGTCGACGCCGGCTTCGATGATGGAGGAGACAAAGGCGGCAAAGCCGGGCGGCGACCAGCCGTCCTCCTCGAAACGCTCGGCATGGATGAAGGACAGACCCTTGAAGGGATGGTCGCGCTCGACCGGGCCGTACATGTGCACGCCGCAGCTGGTGCAGGCATGGCGCTGGATCAGCGCTGCCGGGTCGACCACCTTCAGCTTGTCGCCATTCTCGGCCACAGTGACGTCGCCGGTGCCGGCAACGGCCACGACCGAGAACACCGCGCCTTCCGGCTTCCAGCATTTGGTGCAGCCGCAGGCATGGTTGTGGGCGATCTGGCCCTTGACCTTCACCTTCACCGGGTTGCTGGTGCAGAGACAGACCAGCGTGCCGCCGGAAAAGGCAGCACTTTCCTTCGGCAGCCCGTTGTCGATCTTCGGATGCAATTTTTCCGCCATTCGTCCTTCCTCCCATGTTGAGCCGCAAAGGTTGCGGGCTCCAGCCCACGACCGATGCGGCATTGCTTCAGTAAACCACGACGCTGCGGATCGACTTGCCCTCATGCATGAGGTCAAAACCCTTGTTGATGTCGTCGAGCGTCAGCGTATGGGTGATCATCGGATCGATCTGGATCTTTTTCTCCATGTACCAGTCGACGATCTTCGGCACGTCGGTGCGGCCGCGCGCGCCGCCGAAGGCGGTGCCCATCCAGGTGCGGCCGGTGACCAGTTGGAAGGGCCGCGTCGCAATCTCCTGGCCGGCGCCGGCAACGCCAATGATGACCGACTTGCCCCAGCCGCGATGCGAGGCTTCCAGCGCCTGGCGCATCACCTTGGTGTTGCCGGTGCAGTCGAAAGTGTAGTCGGCGCCGCCGATCTGGTCGGCGCCGCGCTTGGTCAGGTTGACCAGGTAAGGCACGATGTCGCCGTCGATCTCCTGCGGATTGACGAAATGCGTCATGCCGAACTTCTCGCCCCAGGCCTTCTTGTCGTTGTTCAAGTCGACGCCGATGATCATGTCGGCGCCGGCCAGGCGAAGGCCCTGGATGACGTTGAGGCCAATGCCGCCGAGGCCGAAGACGACGGCCGTAGCGCCCTGCTCGACCTTGGCGGTGTTGATGACAGCGCCGATGCCGGTGGTCACGCCGCAGCCGATATAGCAGATCTTGTCGAAGGGGGCGTCGGGATTGACCTTGGCGACCGCGATCTCCGGCAGCACGGTGAAGTTGGAGAAGGTCGAGCAGCCCATATAGTGGAACAGCTTTTCACCGCCGACCGAAAAGCGCGAGGTGCCGTCGGGCATCAGGCCCTTTCCCTGCGTGGCGCGGATGGCGGTGCAGAGATTGGTCTTGCGCGACAGGCAGGACGGGCACTGCCGGCATTCGGGCGTGTAGAGCGGGATGACATGGTCGCCCTTCCTGACCGAGGTCACGCCCTTGCCGACATCGACGACGATGCCGGCGCCCTCATGGCCGAGGATCGCCGGAAAGATGCCTTCCGGATCGGCGCCCGAGAGCGTGAACTCGTCGGTGTGGCAGATGCCGGTCGCCTTGACCTCGACCAGCACCTCGCCCTCGCGCGGCCCCTCAAGATCCACCTCCATGATCTCCAGCGGCTTTCCGGCACCAACGGCAACTGCGGCACGCGTTTTCATGAGGCATTCCTCCCAAGGCAATCTTAAAAGTCTCAGCTTTATGGCAGGCCGTCGAGCCTGCCCGGCGAGGCGAATACCGCCTGCCATTTTCTTGCGCTCGCCACCACCTTACCGGGTTCGAAGGTGGCGGCCAACGTCTGTTGCGACGTTTTTCGACGCCGCTTCTGCAAAAGCATCGAGCGCCGAAGGGCAGGGGCTGCAGACACTTGAGGCGCGTCGGGATTGTCCATAGAACTGGACGGCTTCGCCGGAGGAACGACATCCGAATGTTCAAGAAGATCCTGATCGCCAATCGCGGCGAGATCGCCTGCCGCGTGATCAAGACGGCGCGCAAGATGGGGATCGCCACGGTCGCGGTTTATTCGGATGCCGACCGCGACGCCGTGCATGTCGAAATGGCCGACGAGGCCGTGCATATCGGCCCGTCGCCGGCCACGCAGAGCTATCTAGTGCCTGAGAAGATCATCGCCGCCTGCAAGGAAACCGGCGCCGAAGCGGTGCATCCGGGTTATGGCTTCCTGTCGGAACGCGCCTCTTTCTGCGAAGCGCTGGAAAAGGAAGGCATCATCTTCATCGGACCGAAGCCCAAGGCGATCCGCGCAATGGGCGACAAGATCGAATCGAAGAAGTTCGCCAGCCAGGCCAAGGTTTCGACCGTGCCCGGCTGGCTGGGCGTCATCGAAAATGCCGACCACGCCGAAAGGATTGCCGGCAAGATCGGCTATCCGGTGATGATCAAGGCCTCGGCCGGCGGCGGCGGCAAGGGCATGCGCATCGCCTGGAGCAGCGCGGAAGTGCGCGACGGCTTCGAGCGCGCGCGTTCGGAAGCGAAAAGCTCCTTCGGCGATGACCGCGTCTTCATCGAGAAATTCGTCGTTGACCCGCGCCATATCGAGATCCAGGTGCTGGCCGACGCGCATGGCAATGCGCTCTATCTGGGTGAGCGCGAATGCTCGATCCAGCGCCGCAACCAGAAGGTGGTCGAGGAAGCACCGTCGCCGTTCCTCGACGCCAAGACGCGCAAGGCCATGGGCGAGCAGGCTGTGGCGTTGGCGAAAGCCGTCGATTACCAGAGCGCCGGCACGGTCGAGTTCATCGTCGACAAGGACAGGAACTTCTATTTCCTTGAAATGAACACGCGATTGCAGGTCGAGCATCCGGTGACGGAGCTCGTCACCGGCATCGATCTGGTCGAGCAGATGATCCGCATCGCCGCCGGCGAAAAGCTCGGCATCAGGCAAAGCGAGGTGAAGCTGAACGGCTGGGCGGTGGAAAGCCGTCTCTATGCCGAGGACCCGTTCCGCAATTTCCTGCCCTCGATCGGCCGGCTAACGCGCTACCGGCCGCCGCAAGAGGGCACATTCGGCGATGTGGTGATCCGCAACGACACCGGCGTCGCCGAAGGGGCCGAGATATCGATGTTCTACGATCCGATGGTGGCAAAGCTCTGCACCTGGGCGCCGACGCGGCTCGAGGCTATCGATGCCATGTCCGAAGCGCTGGACGGTTTTGTCGTCGACGGCATAGAGCACAACATTCCGTTCCTCGCTGCGCTGATGCAGCATCCGCGTTGGCGCGAGGGGCGGCTTTCCACCGGCTTCATCGCCGAGGAGTATCCGGACGGTTTCGCGCCGGTCGAACCGGACGGCGAGGAGAGGGCGGTGTTCGCCGCGATCGCCACCGCGATCGAACTGCTGCGACGGGACCGGCTCGACCGGCTCAGCGGCCGGTTGGCACCGCATTCGGGCCATCTCAAGCGCGACTGGGTGGTGAAGATCGGCGCGGACTATCTTTGCGCCGGCATCCTGGACGGCATGGTCTCCATCCCGATGGAGATCGATCTGTCGATCAATGGCAGCGAGCCGCTGACGGTCGCCTCCGACTGGCGGCCGGGCGACGCGATCTGGCGCGGCACGGTCGGCGGCAACCGGATCGCGGCGCAGGTCCGGCCAGTGCTGAACGGCCTTTGTATCGCCTGGAAGGGCATGTCGGTGACGGCTCAAGCCATGCTGCCGCGGACGGCGGAGCTGGAAAGGCTGATGCCGGAAAAGCTGCCGCCGGATACCTCGAAAATGCTGCTTTGCCCGATGCCAGGACTGGTGGTGTCGATCGCCGTCGCCGAGGGCCAAGACGTCAAGGCCGGCGAGACGCTGGCCGTGGTCGAGGCGATGAAGATGGAGAACGTGCTGCGCGCGGAGCGCGACCTCACCGTGGCGAAGCTTAACGCCAAACCGGGCGACAGCCTCGCGGTCGACGCTGTGATCATGGAGTTCGCCTGACCCAGGGCGACATAGGCCGCAAGCTTGTGGTTCGCGGTCGATTGTACTGGACTGGCATCGCGGCGTCCGGGACAATACATCTGCACGGATGAGTCCTTGAGATAGCGCGAAAAAACATGGCGGATGAACGACTTCCACGCGACCCTTTGCAGCGCGAAGCTGTCGTGAAGGCTACGCAGCCGGAGACGCCTGCGCGGAGGTTCATCCATCTGCGCGTGCATTCAGCCTATTCGCTGCTCGAGGGCGCCCTGCAGCTAGGCGCCATCGTCGGCCACGCGGTCAAGGATGAAGCGCCGGCGATCGCAGTGACCGACACCAACAATCTGTTCGGCGCGCTCGAATTCGCCCAGAAAGCGGTCAAGGACGGTATCCAGCCGATCATCGGCTGCCAGGTCGATCTGGTCTTTTCCGGCGAAACGAGCGACGCCCAACGCGACCCCCGCCGGCACGGTCCCGAGATGTCGCCGATCGTGCTGATCGCCGCCAGCGAGGCCGGCTATGCCAATCTGGTCCGGCTGATCAGCAAGGTTTATCTGGAAACGCCGCCCGGCGAGCCGGTGCACATGACCAGCGCCATGCTGGAGAGCCATCGCGATGGCCTGCTATGCCTGACCGGCGGCCCGCGCGGCCCCATCGGCAGCGCGCTGAAGGCGGACCGCCGCGACCTGGCCGAACAGCGGCTGCTGGTCCTCAAAGAGCTTTTCGGCGACCGTCTCTATGTCGAGCTGGAACGGGTCGCCGGCTATGACCGCATGGTCGAAAAGTCGACGCTCGACCTTGCCTATACCCACGAACTGCCGCTGGTCGCGACGAACGAGGCCTTCTTCTCCAAGCGCGAAGACTATGAGGCGCATGACGCGCTGATTGCGATCGCCGAAGGCTCGGTGGTGGCCGCCGACAATCGCCGGCGGCTTTCGCCCGACAATTTCCTGCGCGGCCAGGCCGAGATGGCACGGCTGTTCTCCGACCTGCCGGAAGCGATCGACAACACGGTCGAGATCGCCATGCGCTGCTCCTACTATCCGAAGAACCGCAGCCCGATCCTGCCGCGTTTCACCGGCGCCGACTCCGCCGACAAGGACGCCGCCGAGAAGGCGGAAGCCGCCGAGCTCGCGCGCCAGGCGCGCGAGGGCCTGGAGGCGCGGCTTGCCGCGCACGGACCGACGCCAGGCTACACGGTCGAGCAATATCGCGAGCGGCTCGAATTCGAGCTCGGCATCATCGAGAAGATGAAGTTTCCCGGCTACTTCCTGATCGTTGCCGACTTCATCAAATGGGCGAAAGCGCAAGGCATCCCGGTCGGACCGGGGCGCGGTTCGGGCGCCGGCTCGCTTGTCGCCTATTCGACCACCATCACCGACATCGACCCACTGCGCTTCTCGCTGCTGTTCGAGCGCTTCCTCAACCCGGACCGCGTCTCGATGCCGGACTTCGACATCGACTTCTGCCAGGACCGGCGCGAGGAGGTCATCCGCTACGTCCAGCAGAAATACGGCCGCGACCAGGTCGGGCAGATCATCACCTTCGGAACGCTGCAGGCGCGTGCGGTGCTGCGCGACGTCGGCCGCGTCCTGCAGATGCCGTATGGCCAGGTCGACAAGCTCTCCAAGATGGTGCCGCAGAACCCGGCCAACCCGGTCAAGCTGGCGGACGCTGTCGCCAACGAGCCGCGCTTCGCCGAGGAGGCGGAAAAGGAGCCGATCGTGCAGACGCTGCTCGACACCGCGCAGAAGCTCGAGGGCCTCTACCGCCATGCCTCGACGCATGCCGCCGGCATCGTCATCGGCGACCGGCCGTTGTCGGAATTGGTCCCGATGTACCGCGATCCGCGCTCGGACATGCCGGTCACCCAGTTCAACATGAAATATGTGGAGCAGGCCGGGCTGGTGAAATTCGACTTCCTCGGCCTGAAGACGCTGACGGTGCTGGAAACGGCGGTGAAGCTGATCCGGCGGCGCGGTGTGGATATCGATCTTGCCCGCATCCCGCTCGACGACCCCGAGACTTACGCCATGCTGTCGCGCGGCGAGGTGGTCGGCGTGTTCCAGGTTGAAAGCGCGGGCATGCGCAAGGCGCTGATCGGCATGCGGCCGGACTGCATCGAGGACATCATCGCGCTGGTCGCGCTCTATCGCCCAGGCCCGATGGAGAACATCCCGACCTACAACGCCAGAAAGCATGGCGAGGAGGAGATGGCCTCGATCCACCCCAAGATCGACCACCTTGTGAAGGAAACTCAAGGCGTCATCGTTTACCAGGAACAGGTGATGCAGATCGCGCAGGAGCTTGCCGGCTATTCGCTCGGCGAAGCCGATCTTCTGCGCCGCGCCATGGGCAAGAAGATCCGCGCCGAGATGGACAAGCAGCGCGAGCGCTTCGTCACCGGCGCCGTCGAGCGCGGCGTCGGCAAGGCGCAGGCCGATTTCATCTTCGATCTGCTGGCGAAATTCGCCGACTACGGCTTCAACAAGTCGCACGCCGCGGCTTATGCGGTCGTTTCCTACCAGACCGCCTACCTCAAGGCGCACTATCCGGTCGAGTTCCTGGCGGCGTCGATGACGCTCGACATGAGCAACACCGACAAACTGGCGGATTTCCGCCAGGACGCGCTACGCCTCGGCATCGAGGTGGTGGCGCCGTCGGTGATGACCAGCTTCCGACCGTTCGAGGTCGGCGAGAACAAGATCTTCTACTCGCTGGCGGCGCTCAAAGGCGTCGGCGACGCCGCGGTCGAGCACATCGTCGAGAAGCGCGGTGAGAGGCCGTTCAAGAGCCTAGCCGACTTCTGCGAGCGCGTGGATCCGAAGATCGTCGGCAAGCGCGTCTTCGAAAGCCTGATCATGGCGGGGGCCCTGGACTGCTTCGGGCATGACCGCGCCGTGATGATGGCCGGCGTGGAGCGGATGATGGGGCTCGCGTCGCTGGCGCAGCAGAATGCCATCTCGGGCCAGACGGATATTTTCGGCGCCTCGCTCGGCGCGCAATCGCAGGCGCTCAACCTGCCGGCGGCCGAGCCATGGCTTGCCGCCGACCGGCTGCACCGCGAGTTCCAGGTGGTCGGCTTCTATCTCTCTGCGCATCCGCTCGACGAATACAAGGCGGCGCTGCAGAAGATGCGGGTGCAGAACTGGGCGGAATTCTCCGCCGCGGTCAAACGCGGCGCTGCGGCCGGCCGGCTCGCCGGCACCGTCACCACGAAGCAGGAGCGCAAGACCCGCACCGGCAACAAGATGGGCGTCGTGCAGTTTTCCGACACCACCGGCCAGTACGAGGCGGTGCTGTTCTCCGAAGGCCTGGCGCAGTATCGCGACATGCTGGAGCCTGGCCGTTCGGTGGTGATCACCGTCTCGGCCGAAGACCGGCCGGAGGGGATCAATCTGCGCATCCAGACGGTGCAGTCGCTGGAGGACGAAGCAAGCCGCATCCAAAAGGCGCTGCGCATCTTCGTGCGCGATGCTCAACCGATCAACATCCTTGCCAACCAGCTTGCCGTGAAGGGCGAGGGGCAGGTGAGCTTCGTGCTGATCAAGGAAGCCGGCCAGGGCGAGGTGGAGATCGAACTGCCCAACCGCTATCGTATCTCGCCGCAGGTCGCGTCGGCCATGCGCGCGGTGCCGGGTGTCGTCGAAGTGGAACTGGTGTAAGCGTTCCAACGACTTGTTTTCGCGCAACTCCGAACAGAAACCGGCTAGCGCTTTCCTTGAATGCTTTGGCGCGAGGCGTGGCCACCAGTTCAAGCCCCGCCACGATCACCCGTACTGGCCAAACCACGTCATTCGCTCAACGACGTATGGTTCTGTATATCTTTGCCTAACTTGTTCTTGCTAATGATGGCGTGAGCGGCAAACCAAGCTGACAATCTGGCACTCAAAAGTCGCCCGGCAAGAAACCGTGACCCTGGGAGGCCTTTGTGTTTCGGTAACCAAAGGTAACCAAAAATAAAGTAGTTGGCTTATGATGTTACAGGGCGTGGGGAGACGATCTTGGCACTGAAGCTGGTTATCCAGATTCCCTGTTACAATGAGGCAGCGAGTCTTGGAGCCACCGTTACGGCAATACCGCGCAAGATCGAGGGGATAGATAACGTCGACATTCTTGTGATCGATGATGGTAGCAGTGATGGGACTGCCGACGTTGCGAGAAGCCTCAATGTGGATCACGTGGTTAGCCATCGCCGCAATCGCGGCTTGGCGGCTGCGTTCCAGACGGGGATAGACGCCAGCCTTCGCGCGGGAGCCGATATCATTGTCAATACCGACGCCGACAACCAATACAACGCGTCGGACATAGAGCTGCTTGTCGGGCCTATTCTGCGTGGGGAAGCCGACATCGTCATTGGCGACCGCCAAGTGGGTAAAAATTTCCATTTCTCGTCAGGCAAGCAGATCCTGCAGCGCGTCGGGACCCGCGTCGTTCGTCATTTGGCGGGGATAGACGTTCCCGATGCAGTCAGTGGATTTCGCGCAATAAGTCGCGATGCCGCGATGCAGATCAACATTGTGTCGCGCTTTTCCTATACAACGGAAATGCTGATCGTCGCTGGCAAGAGGCGATTGGCGGTGGCGTCGGTTCCCATTCGAACCAATGCGCCCATGCGGCGGTCTCGTTTATTTAAAAGCATACCTCATTTTATTTTCAACACCGGCATCACAATTGTACGCTCCTATGCCCTTTACAATCCACTTAACGCGTTTCTGCTCATCGGTGGCGTAATTTGTTTCGCTGGCTCGTTGCCGATACTTCGTTTTCTGTGGTTGTCTTTGGTAGGCGACAATAGGGGCCACATTCAATCGCTGATCCTTGGCGGCGTGTTGATCATCGTAGGTTTTATCACTTTGCTTTTCGCACTTCTCGCCGACCTAATTGGGCGCAACCGGCAAATGCTCGAGATGACGCTTTTCAAGCTACGGAAAATCGAAGAGCAGATGGATCGGGTCGAATAATGACGAGTTTGGCCGGATTCTTCGATGCGAGGTCTGAAGCTCCTGTCAGGGTCGGTCGATGGACAATTCTTATTCTGTTCGGCGCTATCGCAGTACTGGAATTGACAACGGCGCTCTTTCGGGAAGTTAACTGGGACGAATTCCATTTCCTATCACTGATTTTCGAATACAAGCGGGCTTCGCTTAGTCTTGCCTTGCAAACGTTTCACGTCCATCTATTTTCGTGGCTGACATTGCTGCCCACCGACGAGATAGGCACGATCGTCATTGCGCGCTGCCTGATGTGGCTTCTTCACCTGGCCACGCTCTGGTTCCTCTTCAAAACGGCCGAGAACCTCGTTTCCATTCGCGGGGCTTTATGGGCGACGGTGCTTTACGCCACACTGGGTTTTGTGATGCGGAACGCGACGAGCTTCCGTGCCGACCCGATCATCACGACACTTCTGATGGGTGCACTATTCGGGCTGACGCGCGACCGCCTTCCGCTCAGGCTGCTTATCCTTTCTGCGCTGGCGGTGACGGTTGCGGGCCTGATCTCGATAAAATCGGTCTTTTATGTCCCGGCCATAACAATGGTCGCCACCCTGCAACTGGCACGCACCCACGATAAGGTATTGCTCCGGAATATGGCCGTCGCACTCGTGATTGCCGCCACGGCGTTCGTCGGCCTATTTCTTTGTCACTCGGCAAGCTTGGCGCAGGCCGTATCTCAGGCCGGGAATACGCTGACCTCCGTTTACAACAAGCAGCTGGTTGATAGCAGCCTCTTCTACGGGGCGAGATTTCTGGCGTATTCGCTGGCGGTGAACGCGCTGCAATGGTCGGTGATCTGCGTCGGAATGGGCCTGGCTGTAGCTCGGACAATCAACAATAGCGGCGCGGAGAGGCTCCGCGCATTGACTATACTTAGCTTCGCCTCGCCGTTGTTATGCATTGCCTTCTATCGAAACAGCTTTCCCTACTTCTATGTGTTCATGATGGCACCCGTGGCGATGGTCGGGGCGTTGGCCGCAGATAAGCTCTCTTCCCTGTCAAAAATTTCGGGGGCAATCCCCGTGATATTCGTCGCCCTGGCGGTGGGGCATGCGATTCCAGAATTTCAGCGAGACCAATCGGCTCAGCGATCACTGATTTCCGCCGTGCATCAGATCTTTCCGAACCCGGTACCTTATATCGCTCAAACGGGCATGGTTGCATCCTATCCCCACGCAGGATTTTTGATGAGCACCTGGGGAATCGAGGAATATCGCGATCGAGGAGAACCGGTGCTTCTGCATGCGATCGAGAAAGAAAGACCGCCCTTCGTCATCGTCTCGGGCCCGGCGCTTTCGGCTGCGCTGGAACCCGGCACTGTATCGACCGATGCGGGCGAAGGATTGCTCCCTGCCGACATAGAGGCTCTGAAAGAGAACTATGTGCGCCATTGGGGTCCAATCTGGATCGCGGGAAAGCAGCTACCCGCCACAGGCGGGGTTGAAGCCACATTCGCGGTTCACATTCCTGGACCCTACACTATGACGGCCGATGCACCGGTTGAAATTGACCGGCGATCGATCCTGCCGGGCGATGTTGTCGAGCTAACTGAGGGAACGCATAGCTTTCGGGGCGGACTTGCCACGTTGCGCCATGGGCGAAACCCGCCTGTTCCCGCGCGCGAGCCGCCAATGGCGATCTTCACCGGGTTCTAGGCGAGGGCCTGCTGGTTTGCGCGTGCTGATTTCCACGTCCACTTTTCCTCGCTTTCATGGCGACAACGTCTCCCCCTTTATGTCCGATCTGATTTTCGCGCTCGCGGCCAGAGGAATAGAACTGGACGTGTTGGCCCCCCATTCGCCTGGCAGCAAGACGGTCGAGGATCTGGGCAACGGTGTCACCGTTCATCGGTTTCGCTATGCTTGGCCTGAAAAGCTGGAAAACGTCTTCTATGGCGCAGGAGCGCTCGAAAATATCAAGGCGAAGCCATCAAAAGCGATAAAGCTGCCACTCATCGCGGTCGCGCAAGCTGCTGCTACCTATCAGCTAGCCAAGTCGCGTCGCCATCATCTGATCCATGCACATTGGGTGGTCCCGCAAGGAATCACTGCATTGCCTTCCTGTCTCGGTCGAACGGCTCTCGTCGTGAGTGCGCATGGCAGTGACGTTCTCGGTTTGCAGGGACGTCTACCGATGTGGGCGAAACAGCTTGCCGCGCGGCACGCATCATTCCTGACGGCCAACTCTGTCGCGACGGCGGCTGCGCTACGCAGGTTGGGCGCAAACCCCGATCGGGTCGAGATCGTTCCGATCGGAGCATCTTCTCGAACTCGTGAGGAAACGGTCCCGTCTTGGGAGTGTGGATTCGCCGACGAAGCAAACCCTCTCTTGCTGTTCGTCGGAAGGCTAATTGACTGCAAGGGAGCGGAGGATGCAGTCGCCGCTCTCGCATTGCTGCAAAGCCGTCTGCCAGGCGCACGACTCGTTGTCGTGGGCGATGGGCCGGACCGGCAAACCCTCGAGGCGAAGGCCGCGTCTCTCGAGGTGCGCGACCGCATATTGTTTACGGATTGGCTGCAGCCGGAAAAGGTTAGCCAGTGGATGCGCAGAAGCGATGTTCTGGTCATTCCCTCTCGCCGTGCGGCAGATGGCACAATGGAAGCGCAGGGCGTCGTGCCGCTCGAAGCGATGCTCCACGACCTGCCCGTGATTGCGTCGCGATGCGGTGGTCTCGTCGACATCATTCGCCATGAGGAGACAGGGCTTCTGGTCGCCGAGCGATCTCCAGGAGAAATCGCCGAGGCGGTGGAGAGAATGGTTACAAATAAACGCTTTGCAATCGGCCTTGCCGCCAATGCCAAGGAATGGGTTCTGTCCGAGGGCACGATCGCCAAGACCGCTGAACGATTCCACGAAATTTATCACCGCGTTTTATCGGCCGAGACACGAACCCATTGATGCCTCACAAGTTGCCGGTCGAAAGAAGGGCGTCCAGAATTATGTCGTTGAAGAAATGGGCGAAGAAGAGTTGGTTTGCGGGGCCGCTCGTCCGAGAGGTATATTTTGCCTTGGCCGCGCTGAATTTTCGAAATTCTGCTGACTATTGGGAAAGGCGCTACAGGGATGGCGGCACGTCGGGTGCCGGTTCAGCCGACCGTCTCGCGCGGTTTAAGGCCGATTTTCTCAATCGCTTTGTAGAAAGTCACGAAATTCAGTCGGTAGTTGAGTTCGGCTGCGGCGACGGGATGCAACTGGCCCTTGCAGAATATCCAAAATACTTAGGGCTCGACAATGCACCTTCGGCGGTAGCCCAGTGTCGAAAGCGGTTCGCGAATGATCCGACCAAACAATTCGAGCTTGTCGACAACGATCCGGGTGGTCGGCATGATCTCGCGCTGTCATTGGACGTGGTATATCACCTGGTGGAAGACACCGTATTTGATACGTATATGCGGAACTTGTTCTCTTCTTCAGAGCGGTTTGTCATTGTGTATTCAAGCAATTCAGCTGAATCGACCCCGGAACCGCACGTCAAGCATCGCATGTTTACGAAATGGATCGAGGTCAATCGACCGGATTGGAAACTTTGTTCGGTGACTCCGAACGCTTATCCGCTTGATCCGCGCGATCC
The DNA here is from genome assembly GCF_003952605.1 of Mesorhizobium sp. M1A.F.Ca.IN.022.06.1.1. Classification (NCBI taxonomy): domain Bacteria; kingdom Pseudomonadati; phylum Pseudomonadota; class Alphaproteobacteria; order Hyphomicrobiales; family Phyllobacteriaceae; genus Mesorhizobium; species Mesorhizobium sp. M1A.F.Ca.IN.022.06.1.1. The sequence continues at coordinate 5,817,824 of NZ_CP034455.1, forward strand.
CGACAACACGTCCTTTGCCGATTTCTACGTATACAGCCGGAATTAATCAGATAGGGATCTCAATCGCCTTGTCCCTACAAGAATGACCGCCAGCAAGAGCAAACCCAGCACTACGGCAATTCGGTTGGTTCCAGCAATCAGGAAACCTGCGACAGAATCGATATTGGCAAGCGGCGAGAGTAATGCCGTGATCGCCTCCGTGATCCCCAAGCCTGCCGGAACGAGAGAGGTTAGTGTTCCGATTATGGAGGCTATCGAAAAGGTTGAAGCCTGATTGAAGCCGAGGCCGATCCCGAGCGCGTTTGCCGCGAGGCAGAGCCGAAAGGCTTCGAGGATCAAGCCAGCGAGCTTTATGGCCAGCGCCGAAACAACCAGTCTCCAGCCGGATCGGAGGCGAACCAGGAAGACAATGCTGGCGCCAGTGCACAGCAATCCGACAGTGGCAAAACCTGCACCGATTTTGATGTGGCCGAGCGCAAGAAGGAATAGGCCCGAATAACCAAACGCTGCCCCAAACCACAACGCCATGAAAAAAAGAATCAGGCTGCCTCCAAAGCGCAGTCCGACTCCATGTGCCCGTAGCGCCGCAGCGCGCGACAAAAGGCCAGCCGGCAAAAACAGCATATTGGCGGCACTTGAAAAGACGCCGATTTCGAATGCGTTTGCCCAAGCCATGTTCTTCTTCGCCATTGCTGCCATGATCTGGAGCTCGAGCGCATTCAGCGCCGCCGTGGCCGGCACTGCGACCATGACGAGGAAGACAAAGGGAGTTGCGTTAAGCCGTTCAAACAGGCCAGGCATGCTTTGGATAGCCAACAGCAGGCCGCCAGCAAAAATCGAAATCGCCACTGTGAGCCCAAGATTGCGAATGGGCGCACGGTGGGAATGTCCCCAGTTAAAAACCTGGTCGCCCAGGACGGTTAGGCGGGACACCACAAATCTTGCTTTAGCCGAATTCAAACGCCGTCGCCCCGTACTGCCACAATATGATGGCTGCGCGAATGATCCGATGGCGATCTATCCGGGATTCGGGTCACCTGATAACCAGCTTCTGTCAGCGATTTCATGGCCCGTTTCACTTCCTCGGGCGCAAAATCATGCATCTCGCAGATCACGACCGGATGTGTTTGCAACGTTGTCGCGGCCCCCTGCAGCGCGTCTGCCTCGCCTCCTTCGATATCAATCTTTATCACATCAGGGCGTGGATAGCCTTCAGCTATGAGGCTGTCGATGCACCTAACTTGCACGCTCACGGGAGCGACGGCATTTTCCCCGGGGCCAACCAGCTTCCCCGACATTGCGCCACCCCTGAGGTCGAACACCCTCACTTCGTCGGCAGCACCAATCGCGAATTCGTGCAGCGATACGTTGGGGATCCTGTTTTCCAGAGTCCGGCGGAAATACTTAAGGTTGATCTCACCGGGCTCGAATGCAAGCACTCGTCCCGTTGGGCCCACAATCTTCGACGCGATCAGCGAATGCAACCCGATATTGGCGCCAATGTCATAGAAAATGGCCCCTGGTTTTAAATAGCGGTGGAGCAGGGCGGTGACTTCTGGCTCGTGATTTTTTGGGTTGGTTGCATTCCAGTGTAGCATCGGGTTGAAGAAGAGGTCATAGCCGTTTGGCAGTTTGACCTGATCGATGCTCCCCTTGGACGCCCGCTGCAAAATCTTGCCCAATCCAAGCCTATCCAGCAAAAAGCGCCTGCCGGCATGGGGAACTATATTGCCAAGAACGTTCACTAAATGAAATGCATGCTTCATAGTATTCATCGAGGCCCTCCGGAGAACTCGTTCACGCCCGTTCAGACTGGAAAATTACGGACAGCGAAGGCAGTGGCGCTGTCAAATTAAAACGGCATTGCCTTTTTTTTAGTGAAGCCGACAAAAGGCGCTTTGCTGATCGCAAGGAGGGGGTGAGAGCGGGTGCCCCCATGCCAATGAGCGGCTGGCTGAAGGCTGGTTGCCCCGGCCTAGGCAGCAATGGCGTAGTTGGCGGTGTTATGCGCTCCACCCGTGCTGATGAAATGCCCCATGGGCCCGGTGTCGACGCCAGCCAGCTTGTCGGGTCGCAGGCAACCCAACCGGGCGTCTGACCTGGCAGCTAGGAGGTCGCGACTTCGGCAGGCTGAGGCGCCTTGCGCTGCAGGTTGAGCAGATTGCCGGTCAGGATCAGCAAGGCGCCCCCGGCGGTGAAGACATCGATCTGCTCGTTGTAAAGCAGCCATCCGATCAGCGCAGACAGCGGCACGCGCAGGAAGTCCATCGGCGAAATGACGGTCGCATCGGCGTGGCTGAGCGCGCGGGCCATGCAGAAATGGGAGGACATGCCGGTGAAGGCGACCACCAATATCGACGGCCACAGTTCGACTGCCGGGTTGCGCCAGACATAGAGCGCCGGGACGAGGCCGACCACGGACTGAATGATCAGCATCCAGAAGATGATGCGTACGACGCTGTCGGTTCGCGTCAGCGACTTGACCATGACCACCGAGACGCCGAAGCACATTGCGGCTCCCAGCACGACGAGATGCCCGGGATCGACCGAGCCGACGCCGGGACGCACGATTATCACCACGCCGATCAGCCCCAGCACGATTGCCGTCAGCCTGGCCCGCGACAGCCTTTCGCCGAGAAAGCTCACCGCCAGGATCGCCGTCCAGATCGGGGTCGTGAACTCGATCGAGATCAGCACGGCCAGCGGAATCAAGGTCAGCGCATAGAGCCAGGCGGCCTGGCCGGCATAATGGACCACGTTGCGGGCAATGTGGGCGAGCGGGCGCTGGGTGCGCATCGCCCTAAAGCCGCCGCCCATCAGCACCAGCGGCAGCAGGATGAAGAAGCCGATCACCGAGCGCAGCTCCAGCACCTGGAAGACATTGAGCGCGGCCGTCGCGGTACGGCCAGCGACCGACATCGCCAGGAACGAGGCGATCGACAGCGCCATCCAGAGCGCGGCCTCGGTGATCGAGGGAGCGGGTGCCATTGGCGCTATGTCGCAAGACCGTCGTTGTGCCGCAACCGGTAGTCGCGGCATTCGACTGGGCCAGACGGCCGCATTCCGGCTCAGCTTCCGGCGAGCGACAGTGCGCGGGCGCGCTCGCGCAGCAGCTCAAGCAACTGGTTGCGACGCGGCTCCGGCGTATCGACCGGCAGCACAAAGCAAAGCGTCGTGTTGATGGCGCCGTGGCTGTCGCGGATGGGAGCCGCCATGCACCAGGTGAAACGGTCGGCGAGCGCCGAGGTCTCGCTGAAGCCCTGCCGGCGAGCCAGGTCGACGTCGGCGAAGAATTCGTCGGGAGCAATGACCCGACCGTCGGGGAGTTCGTAGTCGGCGGCAGGAATGAAATCCTTGAGTTCCGTCTCCTGCATATGGCCGACCAGCAGCCGCCCCGACGCCGTCCAGGGGATCGGCACCTCGACGCCGACAGCGCTCGAGATGCGGAAAGGGCCAGGGGAATCCCGGCAATCGAGAACGACATATTTGTTGCCGCGCAGACCACAGAGCTGAACGGTCTCGCCGGTCTCGGCCGCCATCCTGTCCAGCGTTTCAAGGATGCGGCGATAGTGTGCGTTGTGATGCGAGTACGCCCATCCGAACAAGTGCATCGCCCGCCCGAAATAGACGTAGCCCTCGGACCCGACATTTTCGAGCATCTCGGCTCCGAGCAGGCTGTTGACGATCTCATAGGTCGTCGAACGGGGTGCGTTGATCATCTTTGCGATGTCGCCGATGCGCATCGGCGCGCGATGCTTCAGCAGGGCCTCGAGCAGCATGATGACGCGGTCGATGCCGCGGCGGCGCTCACCGGCCTGCGGTTGCACCCCGGCGCCTGCCTCGATCAAACCAGTTGCGCCTTCGCTCATGCCAGCCGCCCAAAAATCATTTTCGGCTCTCGTCTCAAGACGCTTGAAAGATGTCAAGGCTCAGTCTAGCATCCAGTTTGTCCGATATACAGACACGTTGTCTGGAATATCGGACAAACTAACGAGCCGGGCAGAAGAAGTCCAGACGACGAACAAGCGGTTTCCGCGACGCGGCGACCGCGGTGTTTCGCCGTCCCGACTCCGCGCGTCCGGACAAGAGCTACAGAAGGGGAACCGTCATGAAGAAGTCATCGTTTTTCGTATCCGCCAGCGCCTTTTGCCTCGGTCTCGTCCTGGCCGTGGGTGTCGGCTCGCAGGCCGATGCGGCCGCGAAGTGCATCAAGGGCGACCGCAAGGCGCCGTATACGATCGGCTGGGCCAACATCTATTCCGTGCCGACCTGGATGAAGCAGACCCAGGGCACGATCGAAGCCGAGGTCGAGGCGCTCAAGAAGCAGGGGCTGGTCGACAAGCTGGTCGTGACCGACGCCCAGGGCGACGCCAATGTGCAGATCCAGCAGATCCAGTCGATGATCGATTCCAATGTCGACGCCATCATCCTGATCGCCGGTTCCTCGACCGCTCCGGCGCGTGTGATCGCGGATGCCTGCGCCAAGGGCATTGCGATCATCAACTTCGACAGCCTGGTCGATACCGACCAGGTGACGGCCAAGGTCAACACGGATTCCTCGCAGTGGGGCGACCAGGCTGCGAAGTTCCTGATCGACGCCATCGGCGGCAAGGGCAAGATCCTCATCCTCAACGGCCCGGCCGGCGTTTCGGTCAGCGACGACCGCCGCAAGGGCGCCGATGCCGAGCTCAAGGCCCACCCCGACGTGAAAATCCTCGCCGAGACCAACACGCCGTACAATGTCGCGCCGGCCCAGGAAGCCGTCACCAGTCTGCTGTTCGCCAATCCCGAGATCGACGGCATCCTGTCGCTCGGCGGCGCGCTCTCGGCCGGTGCGGTGCTCGCGCTCGACAAGCAGGGCCGCGACCAGGTGCCGATCACCGGCGAGAATGCGCGCCAGTTCCTCGAGCTGTGGAAGGAAAAGGGCCTGAAGAGCTGGGCGACCATGCAGCCGAACTGGCTCGGCGCCTTTGCCACTTACACCGCGGTCCAGGCGCTGGAGGGCAAGGACGTGCCGGCCTTCGTCAAGATTCCGCTGCCGGTCATCGACAATTCCAACATCGATCAATACCTCGCCCGGGCGAAAGATTTCCCGGCTGACGGTTACATCTATTCGCCCTACGATGAGGAGCTGTTCAAGAAGCTGCTGGCGCAGAAGTAGGCGAAGGGTCGCAGCATTGACCATGGCTCCGCTCCTTGCCGCGCGGGGGGTGTCGAAGGCGTTCTTCGGCAACCCCGTCCTGCGCGACGTTTCCATCGCTCTCCAGCCGGGCCGCGTGCATGCGCTGCTCGGCGAGAACGGCGCCGGAAAGTCGACCTTGATCAACCTCCTGTCGGGCGCCTTGCGCCCGGACAGCGGGACCATTGAGGTCGATGGGCGTGCCGTGGCACGCATGACGCCAGCGCTCGCGCGACAGGCCGGCATCGCCGTCGTGCAGCAAGAGCTCAGCCTGACGGCCAGCCTTTCGATAGCCGAGAACATCGGCATCGGCGCCTATCCCAAGCGCTTCGGGCTAGTCGATTACAAGGAGCTTGCCGCGCGGGCGAAGGCGGCATGCAAACTTGTCGGCCTCGACGAGCCGCTGTCGACACCAGTTGGGAATCTATCCCTCGGGCGACGGCAGATGGTGGAGATCGCCAAGGCTCTCTATCGCCGGCCGCGCGTGCTCATCCTCGACGAGCCGACCTCGTCGCTCTCGGCGACGGAAACAAAAATCCTGACCGACCTGTTGGGACGGCTGCGTGGAGAAGGCGTCGCCATTCTCTACATCTCGCACCGGCTCAACGAGGTGATGGCGCTCTGCCAGCATGTGACGGTGCTGAAGGACGGCACCTGCACGGCCGACCGGCCGCTGGAGGGAACCGATGCGACTGGATTGGTGCGCCTGATGGTCGGTCGCGACCCCGGCGATCTCTTTCCGAAATGGCAGCCGTCGGTATCGCCCGGCGCCGCCGTCTCGATCCGCGGCTTCTCGGCCGGCCTGATGCACGACGTCGACCTCGACATCGGGACCGGCGAGGTGCTGGGCATAGGCGGCCTGGTCGGTCAGGGGCAGGAGGATCTGCTGCTCGGTCTTTATGGGGCCATCCCGGCGAGGACGGTTTCGGCGACGGTAAACGGCGTGTCGGGCCTGCCGGGTAATGTGCCGAAAGCCAACGCGCTGGGGCTCGCCTATGTGCCAGCCGACCGTAAGCGCGAGGGCCTCCACCTTATTCATCCGATCATCACCAACATGATGTTGCCTTCCCTCGCAAGACTTTCGTCGTTGAAGCTGCGCAGCCGCAAGGCTGAACGCCAGAAGGGAAGGGATCTCGCCGCCCAGCTTTCCATCAAGGGCGACCTGCAGCGTCCGGCGCAGGCCTTGTCGGGCGGTAATCAGCAGAAGGTCGCGCTGGCGAAGTGGATGCCGCACGATCCGCTGGTGCTGCTGCTCAACGATCCGACGCGTGGCGTCGACGTCGAGACCAAGCGCGAAATCTATCTGATGCTTCGCGCCTTCGCCGCCGCTGGCAAGGCGGTCGTGCTGCTCAGTTCCGATACGCCGGAACTGGTGCATCTATGCGACCGCGTCGCGGTGGTTCGTGAAGGCCGGGTCGCCAGGATGCTCGAGCGTGCCGCGCTGAGCGAGGAAGCCATCGTGTCGGCGGCGATGGGTGCAGAGAGGCGGAAGGTGGCGGCATGAGCATCATTCCATCCGCGAGAGCCGACGGCGCGCTCTACTGGCAGGTGCAGGCGCGCCGCAACATCGGCGTTCGCAGCCTCTTCCTGGTGGTGCTGGCGTTTCTCATCGCCTATGCCGTGCTTTTTCCGGGCCTGTTCACGGTCTCCGGCTTTGCCAAGTTCACCCAGAGCTGGTTCCCGCTAGCGCTGGTGGCGATGGCGCAGGCGATCCTCATGCTCACCGGCGGCATCAGCCTTGCGATCGGCGCGACCGTCAGCCTCGGCGCGGTCATTGCCGCGACCACCATGGGCGGACAGCTGGGCGTCGCCGGCGGCGCGGCCGCCGTGGCGCTTGCCGGGCTCGGCATTGGCGCCGCGACCGGCTTCATCGTGGTCAGGCTGCGCCTGCCGGCGATCGTGGTGACGCTCGCCGGCTCGTTCATCATCGGCGGCGCCGCACTGCTGATCCTGCCGAGACCTGGCGGCTCCATCCCGGCTTGGCTGTCCGACCTGCTTGCCGGCGACACGCCAGCGGCGTTCGTGCTGCTGGTGGTGATCGTCCTGCTATGGAAGCTCTATCTCGCCACGCCGCTTGGATTGAGCCTCTATGCCGCCGGCGAGAATCCGGTCGGGGCTTACCGTTCCGGTGTGCCGGTCGACGCGGCGCGTGTGGCCGCCTATGCGATCAGCGGCCTCTTGTCGACCGGCGCCGGGCTGTTCGTCGCCGCGCAAACGGGCTCTGGCGATCCGGTCATCGGCTCCGCCTTCACGCTCAATTCCATTGCCGCTGCCGTGCTTGGCGGCATTGGCTTTCTCGGCGGGCAGGGCACCATGCGAGGCGCGCTCGCCGGCAGCCTGCTGCTCAGCCTGATGATTAGCGTGATGTTCTTCCTCGGCTTCACCCCGGTAGCGCAGTATGTCGCGCAAGGGCTGATCATCATCGGCGCGGTCGCCATCCCGCAATTCCGCAAGGTGCAGCAATGACAGCGTGGACCGACAGCCCCGGCGGCAGACGCGCCAGGGCGATCCTCACCAGCCGACCGTTCCTCACCCTTGCCATCGTCGTCGCAGTCTGGATTGCGGCGAGCATCGCATCGCCCGGCTTCGGCGCCTACGGACATCTGCGCTACCTGGTAGAACTTGGCGCGGTGATCGGCCTCGTGGCGGCCGGGCAGACCTTCGTGGTGATCGCCGGCGGGATCGATCTCTCGGTGGCAGCGATCGTCACCGTCAGCGCCATCAGCCTGCCGCTGCTGTCATGGCAGGCCGATCCGACCGGCCTTGCCTCCGTGCTCGCGGTGCTTGCGCTGACCACAGCTATCGGCGTGGTCAACGGGTTAGGGGTGGCGCTGCTGCGCGTCCATCCGATGATCATGACGCTGGCCATGGCGACATTCCTGCAGGGTCTGCTGATCATCATTGCCGGCGGCAGTGCCGTCACCGCCGAGAACCCGCTGGTTCATTGGCTTGGCAATGCGCGGCCGGCCGGCATCCCGGCTGGCATCCTGCTGTGGATCGCGGTTTCCGTGCTCGTGCTGACGCTGATGCATGCAACGCCTTTCGGCGCCCGCATCTTCGCCATGGGCGCCAATCCGCTTGCGGCGTCGCTGTCGGGCGTGCCGATCATTTCCACGACATTGGCTGTCTATGGCATCAGCGGATTCACGGCGGGGCTCGCGGGCGTGCTGGTGCTCGGCATGAACGGGCAGGGCTATGTCGGGATCGGCGATCCTTATCTGCTTGCCTCGATCGCCGCAGTGGTGCTTGGCGGCACCTCGATCCTCGGCGGGCTCGGCACCTATGCCGGCACCATCCCGGGAGCCATCCTGCTGGTGACGATCACTGCGCTGATCACCGTGGTCAATGCATCGCCCGGCTGGCGCAGCATCCTGTTCGGTTCGCTCATCCTCGGGCTGCTGCTGCTCTCAGGCAGGGAGCAAGCCCGGCGATGACCCGGCGTCCAGGCGATAGATGCGAGCGGCGTTGCCAAAGAACAGCGCCGCCTGCTCATCCCGGGAAAGATCGGCGGTGATGACCTTGAAGCTGTCATATACCTCATCGAACGAGGCGTGCAGGCCGGCGACCGGGAAGTCGGAGCCGAACATGGCGCGCTTCATGCCGAAGCAGTCGATGCAATGCAGAACGATCGGCCGCAGACTTTCGAGCGTCCAGTCATGATCGTAAGCGACCAGGTCGGAGATCTTGATGGCGACGTTGTCGCGCTCGGCCAGCCGCCGCAGCCCGTCTCGCCATCTCTGCAAGCCTTCGGGATCACGGTCGATCGGGCTGCCGCAATGGTTGAGGACGAATTGCTGGTCGGGAAAGGCCGCGGCGAGGTGCGCTGCCTCGGCCAGTTGGCGTGGAAACACCATCAGGTCGAAGGAGAGCCCGTACCGGGCGAGCGAGCCAAGGCCGGCGCGCCAGGCGGGATCGTCCATTATGCCGTCGCGAGCGGCGAAGCGCCGGGCGGGATCAGGGTCCCAGCTCAGAATGTCGCGTATGCCGATGACGCGGTCGAACGCGGCCTGCGCCTCGATCAACTCCGCCGCGTTGTGGCTCGCCAACGGCACATGGACGACGTAGCGCGCCGCTACGCCGCACGACTTGTCGAGCGTCTCGAGCCAGCGGGTCTCGCCGACGCTGTCGTCGCTCGCCCAGCCGGCTTCGACATGGACGCTGGCGACGACATTGTGCCGGGCGGCGTCGCGCAGATAATCCTCGGGCAGATAGTTGCGGCGCAAGGCATCAAGCTCGCCGAGGCCGCCGCGTTCGCCGGCAGAGGCGGTCAGCCAGGGATGGCGGCCGAGGCTGAGATCCCAGAGATGGTGATGGGCGTCGATGATGGGTCCGGAGTAGGGATTTGGCACGCGGTTCCCTCAGGCCTTGGCCGGCAATCGGTTGAGCCATTGTTCGGCGACGGAAGGGTTAGCATCGGATGAGCGAGAACACACCGGCCCAATCGCTTGTCGTGCATGAAAATTTCATGCTCGACGATCGTATCCGTGGCGTGCCCCCCGGCACGTCCGGATTGGATTCCAGCCTGGCCGGACAGCAAGGCTGGCATCCGGCCGATGGCCGCATGTCGCTGCCGCTGCTCACCCTTGACGAAGCGGCCTTCGCCTCAAATCGCGACTTGTTCCTGCGTTATGCGCTCGAGCAGGGCGCTGCGGTCGCGCCGCATGCCAAGACGCCGATGGCGCCGGATCTCGCCCATTCGCTGGTCAAGGCCGGTGCCTGGGGCACGACGGTCGCCGATATAAGGCAGGCAACGGTGATGCTGAAGGCGGGTCTCTCGAGACTGATCATTGCCAACGAGGTCGGCGGCGCCGGTGGTGCAGGCCGGCTCGCGAAACTGACTGGCGCGTGGCCGGATGCCGAGCTCTATGTCTTCGCCGACTCGGTCGCGGCCGTGCGGGCACTGGCGGATGCGTGGCGGGCAGCTGCCGATCTCCCGCCGTTGCGTGTCCTGGTCGAGCTCGGCGCGGCGAGGGCCGGCGCACGAACCACGGCCGAGGCCGAAGCAATCGCCGATGCCGTCGCTGCGACCGGCGGACGGCTGCGCATTGCCGGCGTCGGCACCTATGAAGGTGCTGCCGCTCAGCCTGATTCGCTGCGCACCGATGAAGCGGTCTCTGCGCTGCTGGCATCGGTGGGCGACATGTTCCTCAGGCTCCGCGCTCGCCTCGGCGGCGAGGCTCCCCTGGTCGTGACGGCCGGCGGGTCGGTCTTCTTCGACAGGGTGGTGGCGGCGCTTTCGCCGCTGGTCGAACAGGACGGCAAGGCGACGCTGGTGCTGCGCAGCGGTGCCATCTTCTTCCACGACCACGGCGTCTATGACCGATCGCTTGGCGCGGTCGACAGCCGCAGCGGTTTCGAGCTCGGCGGCGCCACCGCCTCGGCGCGCAATTCTTTCCGTCCGGTCCTGCGTGTCTGGGCCGAAGTGCTTTCGCGGCCGGAACCTGATCTCGTCATTTGCGGCATGGGCATGCGCGACGTCTCCTTCGACCAGGGTTTTCCCAAGCCGCTCAGGGTGTATCGTTCGGGCGAGCCGCTGCCGGCTTCACCTGAGAAATCGCAGGTAGTCAAGCTCAACGATCAGCATGCCTTCCTGGCTCTCCAGCCTGGCGACGACATCGCGGTCGGCGACGTCATCGAATTCGGCATTTCGCATCCCTGCACCTGCCTCGACCGCTATCGCGTTATTTTCGGTGTGGATGAGACCGGTCGTGTGGCCCATGCCATTCCGACTTATTTCGGCTGACCAGGCCTCCAAAAAGAACTCGAAAGGATCCGAGATGATCAAATACTTCCAGTCCGGCTCTCGCATGTCGCAGGCGGTGGTGTATGGCGGCATGGTGCATATAGCCGGCCAGGTCGCCAACGACCGCAAGGGGGGCATCGAAGCGCAGACCAGCGATGTTCTGGCCAAAGTCGAGGCGCTGCTGCATGAGGCCGGCAGCAGCAAGTCGAAGCTCGTGGCGGTCAACATCTTCTTGCCGCAGATCGGCGATTTCGACGCGATGAACAAGATCTACGATGCCTGGGTGGATCCCGAGCGCCTGCCGGCACGCGCCTGCGTCGAAGCGCGTCTGGCCGACCCGGACCTGCGCATCGAAGTCACCGCCGTCGCGGCCGTCTGAGAGGACAGCATGCATACCGGCCTTGTCCACACGCTCGGTTTCGACCGCGAAGGCAAAACGCACGGCTATCTCAGCATTCCGTTCTCGGTCGACCGCTCACCCTATTTCCAGGTCAAGGTACCGATCTGCACCATTCGCAACGGGAAGGGTCCCTCACTGCTGCTGATGGCTGGCAACCACGGCGACGAGTATGAGGGCGAGCTGTCGCTGGCCAAGCTGATCCGCCGGCTCGATCCGGCCGCAATCAGCGGTCGCATCACAATCCTGCCGATGGCGAATACGCCGGCGGTTATGGCCGCCAAGCGCTGCTCGCCGCTGGACGGCGGCAACCTCAACCGCGCGTTCCCGGGCGATCCGACGGGCACGCCGACCAGTCGGCTCGCCCATTTCCTGGAAACGGAACTGTTTCCCCGTCACGATGTCGTCTTCGACATCCATTCGGGCGGCACCTCGATGGAGCATCTGCCGACGGCGCTGGTCGAGCGCAATGCCGATGCCGAGCGCCATCGGCGGGGTGTCGAGCTAATGCGCGCGCTCGGGATGCCGTTCGGCTTCGTCGCAGACAACGGCCAGGCCTCGCCGACCTCGATGGGTGCCGCGCGCCGGGCTGGCGCCATCGGCGTCAGCGGCGAATTCGGCGGCGGCGGAACCGCTACCGTCGATTCGATGACGCTTACCGCTCGCGCGCTCGATCGCCTGATGGTCGAGCTGGGCGTGGTCGCGGCGCCGGTGCTCACATCGGACGCAGAGCCGGCGAAGCCGACGCGGTTGCTTTCGCTGTCGAGGCACAGCCAGGGCATCTACTCGACGCGGCGCGGCTGGTTCGAGCCTGCGGTCCGCCTCGGCGACAGCGTCAGTGCTGGCCAGCTGGCGGGATGGTATCACGATCTCGAACGGCTGGAGCTTGCCGAGGAGGCGATGCGTTTCTCCGAAAGCGGCATCGTGCTGTCGCGCCGGCTGCACACCATGTGCGAGGCGGGCGACTGCCTGATGCAAGTGGCCGAGCCGGTCGAAGGCTGACGCCGGCCCGGAAGGGACGAAGAACCGAGGATGAGCATGCAGCTTTCGATGTGGACCTATCCCTGGGACATTCAGGATCTCGGCCTGGAGACGGTCGAGCGCGATATTGTCCAGCGCGCCGACCTCAACATGATCAGCCTGGCCACCTCCTATCATGCCGGTCGCTTCCTGCAGCCGCGTAGCCCGCGGCGAAAAGCCTATTTTCCAGAGGATGGCACCATCTATTTCAAGCCGTCAGCGGCGCGATGGGCCGACCTCGCCATCCAGCCCAAGGTCGCGGATGTGATCAGCGAAGGCGGCGACGTGCTTGGCCAACTCGTCCGCCGGCGGGAACAGGGCGGCCCCGGGGTCTCTTGCTGGACGGTGTGCCTGCACAACACCCGCCTCGGCATGCTTCATCCCGAGGCGGTCACTCGCAACGCCTTCGGCGATCCCAACTATTACAATCTCTGTCCCTCGCATCCCGACGCGCGCGCCTATGTCCGGGCGCTGGTTGCGGACATCTCGCACGGCTACAAACCGGACAGGATCGAACTCGAAAGCCCTTCCTTCATGGGATTTGCCCATGAGTACCATCACGAAAAGGACGGCGTCGGCCTGACGCCCGAGGAGGATTTCCTGCTGTCGCTGTGCTTCTGTCCCTCCTGTGTCGATCGCGCAGCCAAAGCCGGGGTCAACGCCGAACCGGCGCGAGCGCTCGTCCGGCAATGGATTGTCGAGACCTGCGAGCGCGCAGTGCCGGAGCGGCGCTTCCCCAGCTTTCCAGCGAGCGGACTCGAGGTTTTCGGGCCATGGCCGGAGCTACACGCCTATCTGGTCTGGCGCTTCGAGCCGGTGACCAGTCTGATCGCCGAGCTGCGCGAGGTGGCGCATCCGGTCACCGAGGTCCTCATCATCGACCTCAAGGAAGGCTGGCTGGGTGGCTGCGATCTGGCGGCTGTCGGCAAGGTCTGCGACGGGGCGATCCTGTGCGCCTATGACATGCAGGCCGAGGATGTCGCAAGCCTGGTGACGGACGGCCGCGCCGCGCTCGGCGCCGGCAAATTTCTCGGCACCGGCTACCGGCTTTTTTACCCGGAAATGGCGGGTCCGCAGTTGCTAGCGGCGAAGGTCAGCCCGGCGCGGAAAACTGATGTCGATGGCATCAATTTCTATAATTACGGGCTGGTGCCGGCAGCGCGGCTGGATTGGGTGAAGGCCGCGCTCTCGGCCTGAGCCGCCGCCGGCTTAAAATACCCTCACGCCAACCGACATTGTTGCAAAACGGTGATATCGGCAGGGGAACCTGCCAAGATCGCTTGCGTTCCTGAGTCTGTTTGCGCCTTCCGAGGCCAGGAGGCGCGTTTCGGCTCCAACGGGGGAGAATTTCGATGAGACCAGTGGTTCCGCTCGTTCTCGCCGGCTGCCTGATGACTGCCGCGAGCGCCTACGCCGACGATGCAGATTTCCTGCGCTCGTTCCAGGGCAGCTTCGCCGGCAACGGCACCTTCAAGGTGAGCGCGAATGCGCCGACGGTGAATATCTCCTGCGACTTCAAATCCGGCGCTACCTCGACCTCGCTGTCGCTCGACGGCAAATGCCGCGGGCTGATCTTGATGACGCGGGAGATCAGCGCGGATCTGAAGGCCACCGGCAGGGGCTATAGCGGCGTCTATATCGGCTCACGTACCGGGCCGGCGCAATTGAACGGCAGCCGCTCGGGCAACGCGCTCAATCTCGGCATCCGTTGGGCAAAGGAGGTCAATGGCGACCGCAAAGCGCAGTTGACCGTCGAAAAGACCGGCAGCGACAGCATGCGGCTGACGGTGACCGACACGGATCCAGAAACTGGCAAGACCATGGTGACGAGCCGGATCGACCTGCAGCGCACCTGATCAAGCCGCCCATGAATGCCAGCCGGTCTCAGTCCTCGAGCGGCTCGGGCGGGTTGGCAGCACGGCCCTTGCCGAAGGTGTAACCGGTCTCGACGGCCTTCCTGCCGAATTTGTCGCGCAGCTCGTCGATCGCGGTTTCGGCCATCGCGCGCTTGCGCGACTGGACGTCGACCAGATCCGGCGGATCGGCCTTCCCGTCGTCGGAAAGATCGCTGACGCCGATGCCGAGCAGGCGGAATTTCGTGCCGTCGGTCTCGCGACGCAACAAATCGAGCCCGGTTTGGAAGATGCGATCGGCCAGCCGTGTCGGATCGCCAAGCTGGCGGTTGCGTGTGCGCAGCTTGAAATCCTGCGTCTTCAGCTTCAGCACCACGGTGCGCCCGGCAATGCCGGATTTCTTCAGCCGCGCCGAGACTTTTTCCGACAGGCCGCGCAGCACCGGCACCAATTCTGCCAGCGAGCCGATGTCGTTGTCGAAGGTGGTTTCGGCCGACACGCTCTTGGCATCGCCGTCGGGGTCGACGCGGCGGTCGTCCTCGCCGCGCGAAAGCCGGTAGAGCCGGTCGCCCATGACACCGTAGCGCCGCATCAGTTCGCCGCGCTCCATGCGCTGCAGCTGGGCAATGGTGCGGATGCCGTCGCGCTCGAGCGTCGCGGCCAAGGCCTTGCCGACGCCCCAGATCAGCGTGACCGGCTGCCCGGCAAGAAAGCTTGGCGCTTCCGCTTCGCCGATGACCGAAAAGCCGCGCGGCTTGCGGAAGTCCGACGCGATCTTGGCGAGGAACTTGCAGTAAGAGAGACCGGCGGAAACGGTGATGCCGAGTTCCTTCTCGACGGTCTGTGCGAAGCGGGCCAGCACAAGCGCCGGCGGCATGCCATGCAGCCGCTCGGTACCGGCGAGGTCGAGAAAAGCTTCGTCGATCGACAGCGGCTCGACCAGCGGCGTCAGCGCCTGCATCAGCGCGCGCACCTCGCGGCCGACGCGGACATATTTTTCCATGTTCGGCGGAATCACCACGGCCTCGGGACAGGCCTCGAGCGCCTTGAACATCGGCATCGCCGAGCGCACGCCCTGGATGCGGGCGATGTAGCAGGCAGTGGAGACGACGCCGCGCCTGCCGCCGCCGACGATCAGCGGCTTGTCCTTCAGCGCCGGATTGTCGCGCTTTTCGATGGCGGCATAGAAAGCGTCGCAGTCGATGTGAGCGATGTCCAGCCGGTAGAGTTCCGGATGACGGACAAGGCGCGGGCTGCCGCAGCGCTCGCAACGGCGCGTCTCGCTGCGCTGAGAAGCCAGGCAGTCGCGACAAAAGCCGTGTTCGGGATTGTTGACAGGAGCCGTCATCGCTGCGAACATAAAGAGAACAACCGCAATGGTACGACAGTGCAGGGCCGGCAACAAGCTTGGCCTGGGGAGAACGTATGAGCACGACCATAGTACCGCTGAGTCCTGAGCGTTGGACCGATTTCGAGGATCTCTTCGGCAAGCAGGGCGCCTGTTACGGCTGCTGGTGCACGCATTTCCGGCTGACCCCGGCGGAGCGGCGGGCGAGCGACCGCGAGCGCAACAAGGATCACATCAAGGCGCGCATCGAAGCCGGCCCGCCGCCCGGGCTTCTGGCTTTCGAGGACGGCAAGGCCGTCGGCTGGATGCAGGTCGGCCCGCGCGCCGACGTGCCCGAATGGAACAATCAAGGCCGGGGCTCGGCGCCTGTCGATCCCGCGGATGCCCAAGACCCGAACGTCTGGGCGATCTCCTGCTTTTTCATTCGCGCCAAGGCGCGGGGCAGGGGCATCACTCATCGACTTGTCGACGGCGGCATCGCCTTTGCCCGCGAAAATGGCGCCAGGCTGCTGGAAGCCTGCCCGATCGATCTGTCGCGCGATTCGCGTTCGATCGGGCTGTTCGTCGGCTCGTCGCGCGTGTTCGAGAAGGCCGGGTTCGAGAGGCTTCTGGAGCGCAAGCCCGGTAGGCCGCTGATGCGGCTGGTGCTTTAGCCGCTTGAGGATTTGGCTTACAGTCATCGTCTTGCGGCTGTAATGCTTCTTTTCTACGAGAAGACGAAACGATTTGCCTTCCGAGACCGACGGAGACTGACGTGAAGCGTGTTTTGCCACTTGTTTTCATTCTTGCTTTCAGCGCGCCGGCCGTTGCACAGACCGTCGACAGCCAGGGCGCCAAACAGCTTTCGGACAATCTGGCGCGCTATTTCGGCAAGCAGGCGTTCGAGAAGGGCGTGCTCAAGGTCTCGGTCGAAGGCGACGCCTACAAGATCGCAGTGGACGTCAAGGCCCTGGTCAGCGCCCTGCCGGAGCAGAAGCCGTTCAAGATCGACCTCGCGCCCTATGCCTTGTTGGTGAAGCCGCGCAGCGATGGATTCTGGGACGTCACCTCGGATTTTTCCCACACCATGTCCTTCGAATTCAACGGACCCGAAGGCCCGCAAAGCATGCAAGTTTCGGTCAAGGACGGCAAGGGCTCCGCCGTCTACGATCCGAACCTGGCGGCGTTCACCAGCGGCGCCAGCTCGATGGCCGGCATGACGTTGACGTCTCGGGAAGCCAAGCAGCAGGCGGACGTCACCGCCGGTGCCGGCACCGCGACGATTGCCGCCACCAAGTCGGTCAATGGCGGCGTTGACTTCAAGGCAACGCAAAAGGTCTCGAGCTTCGTCGAGACGATCAAGATCGACGATCCCAACAGCGGAATGAATTTTCCGGTCACCCTGAAAACGCCCGAACTTTCCGTTGATGCGAATGGCAAGGGCGTACGGACGAAGCCGTTGCTCGACCTTCTTGCCTTTGCCGTCGCCAATGAGGACGAAGCCAAGCTCAAGGCTAACCAGGCGGAGCTCAAATCGCTCCTGTTGGCCGCGCTGCCCGTCTGGGAAAGGATCGACGGCAACTACAGCTTCAAGGATTTCGAGGTGGAGAGCCCCGTCGGCAAATTCGCGGCGAAGCAGTTCAGCACCGCGTTCGGGATGGACGGAATCTCACCGAACGGCAGAGTCGACTACGCGATCAAGGCCTCCGGCCTGACGATCCCGCAGCAAGCGCTGCCCGCCTGGAGCGTCGCGTTGCTGCCGACGGATATTGACCTCAACTTCGGTGGCGCCAATATTGATCTCGATACGATGGCAAGGAAGACGATCGAAGCCTTTGATCTCAATAAGAATCCGTCGCTGCCGGATGCATTCGGCAAGGCTTTGGTCGAGGATTTCAAGGCCAAGAAGCCCAAGATCGTGTTCGGGCACTCGACAGTGAAGAATGGCGATATCGAAGTCGCCGTGGAAGGCGAGGTGTATTTCCCGGATAGCAAGAAACCCGATGGGAGCGTGACCATCGACGTCGCCGGCTACGACAGGATCGTCGATGCCCTGAAGGAAGCGGCAAAGAGCGATGAGCAAATGGTGCAGGCCTTCCCGTTCGCGCTTGCCGTCAAGGGTTTTGGCAAGACACTGCCTGACGGTCGCCTGGAGTGGGTGATCAACACCAAGGCCGATGGGTCCATCGTCGTCAACGGCGCCATGCTGAAGGGCCCGGATAAAGTCCAGGACGACAGCGCGGGGCAGGACGACAATTCGAGCGGCGATGACGGCGCGAACGGAACGGACAATTCAACCGGCGGGGCCGATTCGGACGGCGGCGACAATGGCGGGGCTGGAGCGAAGCTGCAGCCCTGAGCGCCTGAATTATAGCCCGAGCGCGCCCGCAATCCTCGGCGCCGCCTCGCGCCAGTTGTCGACCGAGATGATGTCGTCCGGCGTCGGCGGCAGGAAAGCGCGCAGCGTGTTGTCGGCCATCAGGTGGAAGAGGTGCGCGTCGACGACAGAGCTGCGCGCCGACAGCAGGTTGGAGGGCTGGTCGTCGACGAAGGCGACGGGCCGGCCCTTGGCGCCGCGCAGCTTGGCGATGGCTGGGCCCTTTGCCATTTCCGTGGTCAGCAGCGGGTAGTTCATGCCCAGCACGTCGAGATGCGCCCGGCGCACGGCGCGGTGCTTGTGCGGCATCGCGGTCAGGAGCACGATCTCGGCGCGCTGTCCGAGCGACGCCAGCGCCTCCGCGGCGCCGTCGGTGATGCTTTGCCAATCGGCCTGGGCATCGAAGAAATCGCCGAGAAGCGCCGTCACTTCCGCCTGCTCGATCAGCCGGCCGGACGCCATCTCGGCGATGTTGCCGGTGAGCCGGAAGGAGGCGAGAGTCAGCCCGAAGCCGCGCGACTTCAGGTAGCGCGGGAAGGGTCGGATGAATTCGAGCACGACATCATCGACATCGAGCACCAGCAGCGGCCGGTCGTCGGCCGCCAACTCCTCGATCTGGCGCGCGGTCTCGGGATCGTCGCTCATGTCGAGCGCTCATGATCGTCGTTGCCGAGCGGCAGCGCCCGCAAAGCCTTGCCGACGGCAGCCGGTGGCGTGCCCGTTTCCTCGGCAAAGCGCAAAAGCGTCGGCTCGTGGGCGAGGATGAACTGCAGCACGCCGGCAAGGAAGCCCGGCTCCGCGGCAGCGTGGCGGATCGACCGCGCCTCGATGCCGGTTATCGCCAGGAAGCGAGGCAACAGCTCCGGATCGCCGGCGACGAAGCCAAGCGCCCTGACGGCAAGGGTTTCCGCCTCCTCGCGCATTGACGCTGCGTTCGTCATCATTACCTTTTGCCGATGTGCATGTTGAGTCTTTCTTCCGCAGTAATGGCAAGCGTCGCTTGCGGCAAGTCTCAGCCGCTTCAGCCCTGCAGCCGCAAGTGGAATGGGTGTGCTTTTCCAACGGCAGGTTTGCGTTTCGTCAATCATATTGACGTAGGGTACAGGCGGGTTGGGTGCGATCCGGCAAGGACGCATGACGGCGGTCTTCGGCTCAGGGGACCGTCGGGACGGGAAATTGATGGCTAAGAAGGTCATGATCGTCGAGGACAATGAGCTCAACATGAAGCTCTTTCGGGACCTCATCGAAGCCAGCGGTTACGAAACGGTCCGCACGCGCAACGGCCTGGAGGCACTGGATCTCGCGCGCCAGCACCGGCCGGACCTGATCCTGATGGACATCCAACTGCCCGAGGTTTCTGGCCTGGAAGTGACCAAGTGGCTGAAGGAAGACGACGAATTGCACTCGATCCCGGTCATCGCCGTCACCGCCTTCGCGATGAAGGGCGACGAGGAGCGCATCCGCCAGGGTGGCTGTGAGGCCTATATTTCCAAACCGATCTCGGTGCCGCGCTTCATGGAAACGATCAAATCCTATCTGGGCGATGCCTGAGCCGGAGCCTTTGAGATGACCGCGCGGATCCTCGTCGTCGATGACATCCCCGCCAATGTGCGGCTGCTGGAGGTGCGGCTGCTGGCCGAATATTTCGAGGTGCTGACGGCCGGCAACGGCCCGGATGCGATCGAGACCTGCGAAAACGGCAAGGTCGATGTCGTGCTGCTCGACGTGATGATGCCGGGCATGGACGGCTTCGAGGTCTGCAAGCGGCTGAAGAGCGACCCGGCGACCTCGCATATTCCGGTGGTCATGATCACCGCGCTCGACCAGGTATCGGACCGGGTGCGCGGCCTTGAGGCGGGCGCCGACGATTTCCTCACCAAGCCGGTCAATGATCTGCAACTGATGACGCGGGTGAAGAGCCTGGTCAGGCTGAAGTCGCTGACCGACGAATTGCGGCTGCGCGCCTCGACCACGCGCAACATCGGCATCGAAGAGCTGCTCAGCCGCAACTTCGCGACGGAAGACACCAAGCCCAAGGTGCTTCTGGTGGACGAGCGCAAGTCGTCTATCGAGCGTATCCAGAAGATGCTTCGCGGCAGCGCCGATCTCGACGTCGCCACCGATCCGAATGCCGGATTCTTCCAGGCCGCCGAGACCGCCTATGAATGCGTGCTGATCTCGACGGCCTTCGCCGATTTCGATGCGCTCCGGCTTTGCTCGCAACTGCGCTCGCTCGACCGCACCCGCTTCCTGCCGATCATGCTCTTGGCCGATGAGGGCGAGGAGGGCCGCATCATCCGCGGCCTCGAACTCGGCATCAACGACTATCTGACGCGGCCGATCGATCAGCACGAGCTGACGGCGCGCCTGCGCACGCAGGTGCGGCGCAAGCGCTATAACGATCAACTGCGCGCCAGCGTCACCCAGACCATCGAGATGGCGGTGACCGACGCGCTGACCGGCCTGCACAACCGCCGCTACCTGGACAGCCATCTTGAGACGCTGTTCGACCGCGCCGTGGCGCGGCGGCGGCCGCTCTCGGTGATGATCACCGACCTCGACCGTTTCAAATCCATCAATGACGCGCATGGCCACGACGGCGGCGACGACGTCCTGCGCGAATTCGCCAGGCGGCTGCGCAAGAACGTGCGCGGCATCGATCTCGCCTGCCGCTTCGGCGGCGAGGAGTTCGTCGTGGTCATGCCGGATACCGACGGGCCCATCGCCGAGAAGGTGGCCGAGCGTATCCGCGCCGAGATCGCGCAGGCGCCCTTCGCAATCGGAAGCAGTGGCAAGACGATCGAGGTGACGGTCAGCGTCGGCGTGTCATCGGTGCTGAGGGGAGCCGATACGGTCGCGGGGTTGATGAAGCGAGCCGACCTTGCGCTCTACGAGGCCAAGAGCGGCGGCCGCAACCGGGTTGTCGCCAAGGCCGCCTAATCCATGCCACCCGACAGTGCGCAGCAGTTTTGGCGCATCGATGGACAAGACTAGAAGACTTAAGCGCGTTGCCTGAAATCGTTGCGCCGCGCTGCGGTTACCCACGGAAGCCCCAATTCCGCGTCAACCCGATAGGGTTAGGAATTTACCTTAATCCAAGCGATTCGGGAGCCGTGGTTAAGAAATGGTTGATTTTCATAAGTTCTTGAGCAAATCTGCTTGGCATAGAACGAAGACGAAGCCGGCACGAGGGTAGACTGCCCGGCTCGATCCAAAAAATACCCCATGATGCTCAGGTCCGCCGCATCTCCTGGGTCCGTGGGGTCGGCCGGCCGGCGCTGGCACATAGTGGCCTCCTCGTACCGCTGCCAACCGCCGACCGGCCCCCTTTTTCTCATGCATGATTCAGCGTCAGGCAGCCGCGGGCTTTCTTGCTCGAGCGTCCGCCCGCTGAAAACAAAAACGCCGCCCCAAGGGGCGGCGTTCGGCATTTCAGGATAAACCGGATCACTTGATCTTGGTTTCCTTGAACTCGACGTGCTTCTTGGCGATCGGGTCGTATTTACGGAACGACAGCTTGTCCGTCTTGGTGCGGCTGTTCTTGCTGGTCACGTAGAAGAAACCGGTGTCGGCGGTCGACAGAAGCTTGATCTTGATGTTTGCGGCTTTGGCCATGATGTTCGTCCGTTAATGTTCGTGGAGTTTTGGCCGCTGGAGCACGGGGAAAACACCCGGACGCGGGAAACTTGGCGCGACACATAAAGAACGCGCCCGGAAAGTCAAGCCCAAGCGCCTTCTTGCCCCGTTTTGACGCGGCGGAACTCGCCGCGTCAGGCGTTCTCCCTGACCTGCAGATCGGCCTTCTTCCAGTCGCCGGTCGTGTTCCACCAGCGGTTCGGATTGGTATGGTCGTCGAGTCCCTTGGAACGGCTGGTCAGCAGCGGCTGAATGCGGATCACAGGCTCCTGGTAGGAATGGGCCTGGAATATCGCTTCGGCGACACGGGCGGCGAGCGCCTGATCGTCGGGCAGTTCGAACGACACCTCGACCGTGCCCGGCCGCCTGCGCAACTCGATCTCGGCGCCCGCGGCAGCGCCTTCGAGCGTCCGGTAGCGCTCTATTCCTTGCGCCGACTGGTAGGCATTGCCGTCATACTTGCCCATGCGCAGCGGCGTGATCGCCACCACCGCCTCCATGATGCGCTCGACATCGGCCGCCGGCGCCTGGAAGGTGACGAGCAGAAGCAGTTCCATCCTGAGGGACTTGGTTTCAAAGCCGCTGTCGATCATCGCTATATCCTCGTTCTTCCTGGATCGGAGCGAGGGTATAGCAGGGGGCCTGCTGACACGGTGATGTCAGCATGCCCCGGTGCCGGGCGACATTTTCACTAGAGGATCTTTCGCACCAACCTGACGAGAACCAGGAGCATGTACGCGGCAAAGAACAGCGCCAGCGACCAGCCGAAGCCCGAAGGGCCGAAGGCGTCCATGCCGATGCCGATCGCCTGCGGGCCGATCACCATGCCGACCCCATAGCAGAGCACGAAGGCGGCGTTGGCAGAGGCGAGCTCATGGCCGGAAAGCTGAGAACCCAGATGCGCAAGGCCGATCGTGTACATGGCCGCGACCACACCGCCCCAGACGAACAGAAGCGCCGCCATCAGGTGCCAGTCCTTGGCGAAGAAAGGCATGAACACGGTTCCGATGAGGCCGACCGTGGCGCAGGCCAGAAGCAGGTAGCGGCGGTCCGAGACTCGGTCGCTGATCATCCCGATCGGTATCTGCAGCAGAACGTTGCCGAGGCCGATCATCGTCAGCAACAGCGCAGCGTCGGCCTCGGAGTAGCCGATGCGGCTGCCATAGACCGGGAACAGTGAAAAGCCGCCGGTCTCGACGGCGCCGAACACCAGCACGGCGAAGGTTGCTGTGGGCACCATCCAGATATAGCGCAGGAAATGGCTGGTTTCGCCGTCGGCGACGATCGCCGGGCTCTCGTTACGAGCCGCCAGCACCGGAATGGCAGCAAGCGTTACCAACGCAATGGTGACGCCGAACGGCAGGAACCCACCGGAGCCGACATGGGCGAACAGCCACGGCCCGGCGGCGAAGCCCAGAGAGAGCACCGTAGCGTAGATGCCAAGCACAAGGCCGCGACGATGCGGGGGCGCCGAGGTGCTGATCCAGAATTCCGACAGAATGAAGAGCACTGTCAGCGAGATGTGCAGCGCGACGCGGAGCGGAAACCACATCCAGAAGGCCGGCGCGAAATGAAAGCCGACAAAAGCGAGCGCGCCAACGGCGATCATCAAAAGCATGGTCTGGGCGACGCCGAGGCGCATGGCCAGCGGCGTGGCGAGCGGCGCGCCGGCGATCGAGGCGAGCCCGGCGACCGCCGTGTTGAGGCCGATCATCGAGGCCGAGTGGCCGCGCGATTCGAGGATGACGCTGAGCAGCGGCATGCCGAGGCCGATGGCAATGCCGACCACGCTGATCGAGGAGATCGCCGCAGTCATCGGCAGCCAGTGTACGCGTTCGTCGCCCTGTTGCTGGGTATCGACCGTCATCGATGGGGATGCTCTGCTTCTAAAGGACTTCGCGAACGAAGCGGTTTCGGATGAGGCGGAAGAACGGCACTGCGCCGCCCGGACGCAGCAACGGATCGCGGGCGAGGCGCCTTTCCAGTTCTTCCAGGATCATGCGGGTGATGTCGGGTGTGTCGGCCTTGCGGGCGTCGCCAAGCGGCAGCCAGACGAGCTCCTCCAACTCGTTGGTTGGACCACCGTCGGGCAATTCGACGGCGACATCCTCACGCCAGGCGCTGAAGAAGCGGGTATCGAAGCGGCGCACGCGGTTGGGCGGCGTGATGGCGCGCGCAATAAAGCGCAGGGCGTCCAGCGACGGTGCGACGCTGTGTACGACGAAACCCTGCCAATCGCGCTTGGCGGTCGCGAACGGGCCTTTACGGCCGATCAGCAGGCCGGCTTCCTCGTAAGTCTCACGAATTGCCGACATGGCGATGGCGCGCGCCCGTGCGGCGCTCGCGCGGCCGGGGCCGCTCACAAGCCTTGCCTCTTCCTCACGATGCAGCGGGGCAGCCACCGGAACGCGGCTGTCGGCGGGATCGGTGCGGCCGCCGGGGAAGACGATTTTTCCCGGCATGAAGGCGTGGCCGGCATGGCGCCGGCCCATCAGCACCAGAACGTCGCTGGCTCTCCTGTCGAGCAGGATCAAGGTTGCGGCATCGCGCGGGCGAAGCGGCCGACCGCCGTGCACGGCCAAGCCTTTATCGAGCTTGTCGACATCCGCCTTGGTCATTCCTTCCATGCGCTCGACCTAGCGGAAACTTCTCGAACGCGAAAGTGGCTTACGTGTTCGGGCCTTTGCACCAGCCCCGGACCAAACGTCGCTGCCGGAGCAATTCCAGGAAAAACGCGCAGCGGTTCTCGATCTGGAATTCCACTGCTCGGAGATGGTCGTTGTTTGTCTCAAGGGCAGAACCGCTGCAGGCTTAGGGATGCGGCTCGAACTCGTCCTTCTCGCCGCCGAAGCCGTGCATATAGAGCGCCCATTGCAGGCCGATGACGGCGCCTTTGACCGGCTGCAACAGCGCGATAGCCACAATAATGGTCAGCGGCACCCAGATCAGCGCGTGCTGCCAGGTCGAAAGCGTGGTGGCGGCCTCCACAGTCATGAAGGCGCCAACCACAATGTGGCCGACGATGACGATCACCAGATAGGCGGGAAGGTCGTCGGCGCGATGGTGATGAAGCTCCTCGCCGCAGACGCCGCATTTGTCGACGGGCTTTGTGAAGGCGCCGAACACCTTGCCTTCGCCGCAATGCGGGCACCAGCCAAGCATGCCGCGCTTGATTGCCGTCCACAGCGGACGCGCGACGCGGCCCGAATGGTGCTCGCCGCCGATAACCTGTTCTTCCATGCCCTTCGACATCATCTTCTCCTGCCGCGGGGACCCATGCGCGACTGCGACGCGCGGGCGCGGCCCTTGGTCTTGTGGAACGACCGTCGCGAGCCTGGCAGCGGCTTCGGGTCGCTCAGCATTTCGAAACGCATCGCGCCCGCCATCGGCGCAACCTCGAGCAGCCGCACCTCGACGCGGTCGGCTAGCTGGTAGCCCTTGCCGGTGCGCTCTCCGACCAGCGATCGAGCGGTTTCATCGTAGATATAGTAATCGCCGTCCAAACTTGACACCGGGATGAAACCATCGGCGCCATACTGCGGCAATTGGACAAAGAGTCCCGCCTTGGCGACGCCGGAGATGCGAGCGTCGAAGGTGTCGTTGATGCGCTCGGCGAGATAGGCCGCGATCAGCCGGTCGACCGTGTCGCGTTCGGCCGCCATGGCGCGGCGTTCGGTGGCCGAGATCAGCGCGCCGACCTCTTCCAGGCGATCCGCTTCCTGCTGCGTCAGGCCGCCGGGACCGAGGCCGAGCGCGGCAATCAGTCCGCGATGCACGATGAGATCCGCATAGCGCCGGATCGGCGAGGTGAAATGCGCGTAGCGTCTCAGGTTGAGACCGAAATGGCCGATGTTCTTCGGCGAGTATTCGGCCTGGCTCTGTGAGCGCAGCACCACTTCATTGACCAGCGCCTCGTTGTCGGCGCCGCGCACCCGCTCCAGAATGCCGTTGAACTGCCCGGGCCGCATCTGCGCGCCGCGCGCCAGCGACAGGCCAAGCGTGTGCAGGAACTCGCGCAGCGATTCCTGTTTCGCCAGCGACGGCGCGTCGTGGATGCGGTAGACGAGCGGCTCTTTCTTGCCTTCAAGCGTCTCCGCGGCCGCGACATTGGCCTGGATCATGAACTCCTCGATCAGCTTGTGGGCGTCGAGGCGCTCCGGCACGACGACCCGGTCGACGGTGCCGTCGGGCTTGAGCAGGATCTTGCGTTCCGGCAGCTCCAGTTCGAGCGGCTGGCGGCTGTCGCGGCCGCGCTTGAGCACGGCATAGGCATCCCAGAGGGGCTTCAGAACGCCTTCGAGGATCGGCCCCGTCTTGTCGTCGGGCACGCCATCGATCCCCGCCTGCGCCTGCGGGTAGGCGAGCTTGGCCGCCGATTTCATCATGATGCGGTGGAACGAGTGCCTGAGCTTGCGGCCTTCCGCCGAAAAGGTCATGCGCACGGCGATCGCCGGGCGGTCCTCCGCTTCGCGCAGCGAGCAGAGGTCGTTGGAGATGCGCTCGGGCAGCATCGGCACGACGCGGTCCGGGAAATAGACCGAATTGCCACGCTTCAGCGCCTCGCGGTCGAGCGGCGTGCCGTAGCGGACATAGGCCGCGACATCGGCGATTGCCACGGTGACGATGACGCCGCCGGGATTCTTCTTATCCGTATCGGGCGTGGCGAACACCGCGTCGTCATGGTCCTTGGCGTCGGCCGGATCGATGGTAACCAGCGGCAGATCGCGCCAGTCCTCGCGCCCGGCAAGCGAAACCGGCTTCACGGCGTCGGCTTCGGCGATCACATGGGCCGGAAAGACGTGGGGTATGTCGTGGGCGTGGATGGCGATCATCGAGACCGCCTTCTCGCTAGTCAGCGAGCCCAGCACCGCCAGCACCTTGGCCCGCGGCAGGCCGTAGCGCGAAGCGCGCGCCGGCTCGACCTCGACCAGATCGCCATTTTTGGCGCCGTTCTGGAATTCCTTGTCGACGATCAGCTCGGGCTGGCGGCGTTCCACCGGCTCGATGCGAAAGGTGCCGTCCTTCAGCACGCGGAAGACGCCGAGCACGGCTTCGCTGCGCTTCTCGAAAATCTTCATGACCCGCCCGGTATAGGCGGGGCCTGAGGGATCGTCGGTCGGGAAGGTCTTGGCGAGGACGCGGGCGCCGATGCCCGGAACCGGGCCGCTGGCGCCGCGCGAAATGCGGATGGCGATCACGGGCGGCGAGCCCGGGCCGGTGTATTCGCTCGGATGCGCCAGAAGCACACCATCGTTATCGCGGCCGAAAATGTCGAGCACGGCGACATGGGGCAGGGAGCCGGCGCGGGTGAGCCGCTTGCGGTTCCTGGTCAGCAGGCCCTCATCCTGCAGGTCGCGCAGCAGATCCTTGAGCCAGATGCGGTCGTCGCCGCGCAGCGCGAACGCCTTGGCGATGTCGCGTTTTCCGGAGCGGTCGGGGTTCTCAGCGATGTAGCGCAGGATTTCGTCGCGCGAGGGCCGGTAGTCATCCTTGACCACCTTCGCCCTGGTGTCGGCGCTGCGCGGATCGCCGTGACTTCTTCCGGAGATCCTGCGCGCCACGTCGTGCTATCCTTTCTTTGCCGCCCGGCGGAACGGCTTCTTGCCGCCTCCGCCCTTGGCTTCCTTCTCGGCAATCAGGGCGATTGCCTCGTCCATCGTCACCGATTGCGGATCCTTGCCCTTGGGCAGCGTGGCATTGACCTTGCCGTAATTGACGTAGGGTCCGTAGCGGCCGTCGCGCACGACGATCTTGCCGCCGCCGTCGGGATGCTCGCCCAGTTCCTTCAACGCAGCCGGCGTGCTCCCGTTGCGGCCGCCCTTGCCCTTCTGCTGCTTCTCGGCGATCACCGAAACGGCGCGGTTCAGGCCGATCGAGAACACGTCCTCGATGCTTTCGAGATTGGCGTAGGTGCCGTCGTGCAGCACGAAGGGTCCGTACCGCCCAAGACCGGCCGAGATCATCTTGCCGGTTTCCGGATGCTTACCGACATCGCGCGGCAATGCCAGCAGCGCCAGCGCCTTCTCATGGTCGATCGACTCGGCGGTCCAGCCCTTGGGCAGGCTCGAGCGCTTGGCGTCCTTGCCTTCGCCGCGCTGGATGTAGGGGCCGAAGCGGCCGCTCCTGAGGGTGATCTCCTCGGCGGTGTATGGATCCTTGCCGAGCAGCTTGACGCCGTCCTCGCCATTGCCGTTCTCGCCGTTGGGATTGGCGGCGTCGCCAAGCTGGCGGGTATAGGAGCATTCCGGATAATTCGAGCAGCCGACAAAGGCGCCGAACTTACCGAGCTTCAGCGACAGGTTGCCGGTGCCGCATTTCGGGCAGACGCGCGGGTTTGAGCCGTCCTCCCGCGCGGGGAACACCAGCGGCGCCAACTCGTCATTGAGGGCGTCAAGCACGTCGGAGACGCGCAGTTCCTTGATGTCGTCGACGGCGCCCGAAAAATCCTTCCAGAAGTCGCGCAGCACGTCCTTCCAGGCGAGCTTGCCGTCGGAGATCTCGTCGAGCTTTTCCTCGAGCGAGGCTGTGAAGTCATATTCGACATAGCGCTCGAAGAAGCTTTCGAGGAAGGCCGACAGCAGCCGGCCCTTGGCCTGCGGCACCAGCTTGCGCCGGTCGATGGCGACGTAGTCGCGGTCCTCGAGCGTCTTCAGAATCGCCGTGTAGGTCGACGGCCGGCCGATGCCGAGCTCTTCCAGCTTCTTGATCAGCGACGCCTCGGAATAGCGCGGCGGCGGCTCGGTCGTGTGCTGGGTGGCGTTGATCGCCTCACGGGCAAGCTGCTCGCCGGCGCGGATCTCGGGCAGGCGGCGGCTTTCCTCGTCCTCCGCGTCCTCGTCCTTCTGGTCGGTGTAGGCGGCGATGAAGCCGTCGAAGCGGATGACCGAGCCGACCGCGCGAAGCTCGGCGGTGCGGGCGCCGTTGACCGCCTCGATCTCGACCGTGGTGCGCTCGATCTCGGCCGGCTGCATCTGGCTGGCGATCGCGCGCTTCCAGATCAGCTCATAGAGGCGCGCCTGATCGGCATCGAGATATTGCCTGACCGATGCCGGCGTGCGCTTGAAATCGGTAGGGCGGATCGCCTCATGCGCTTCCTGGGCGTTCTTGGCCTTGACCGAATAATAGCGTGGGTTTTCGGGCAGGTATTTCGCGCCGAACTCGCTGGCGATGGCATCGCGCGCCGCGGTGATCGCCTCCGGCGCCATCTGCACGCCGTCGGTTCGCATATAGGTGATGAGGCCGGCGGTCTCGCCGCCGACATCCATGCCTTCGTAAAGCTTCTGCGCCACCTGCATGGTGCGGTTGGCCGAGAAGCCGAGCCGCGAGGAGGCGGCCTGCTGCAGCGTCGAGGTGGTGAAGGGCGGGCCCGGATTGCGCTTGGTGGGCTTGGCTTCGACCGACAGCGCCTTGAAGGTCGCACCTTCGAGCATCGCCTTGATGTCGTCGGCCTGGGCCTTGTTGGCGATGTCGAGCTTCTGCAGCTTCTTGCCGGCATAGGCGGTCAGCCGCGCCTCGAAACTGTCGTTGCGCGGCGTGTTGAGGATGGCGGCGATCTGCCAGTATTCCTCGCGGACGAAGCGCTCGATCTCGGATTCGCGGTCGCAGACCAGCCGCAGCGCCACCGACTGGACGCGCCCGGCGGAACGGGCGCCCGGCAGCTTGCGCCACAGCACCGGCGAGAGGGTGAAGCCGACGAGATAGTCGAGCGCGCGGCGCGCGAGATAGGCGTCCACCAGCGGCGCATCGATCTGGCGCGGATTGGCCATGGCCTCCATTACCGAGGTCTTTGTTATGGCGTTGAAGACGACGCGGCTGACCGGCTTGTCCTTCAGCGCGCGCTTCTGCCTCAGCACTTCCAGCACATGCCAGGAAATCGCCTCGCCCTCGCGATCCGGGTCGGTGGCGAGGATCAGCCCGTCGGCGTCCTTGACCGCCTTGGCGATGTCGGCGAGGCGCTTGCCGGAGGCGGTGTCTACCGACCAGGACATGGCGAAGTCCTCGTCCGGGCGCACCGAGCCGTCCTTGGCCGGCAGATCGCGGACATGGCCGAACGAGGCCAGGACCTTATAGTTCTTGCCCAGATATTTGTTGATTGTCTTCGCCTTGGCCGGCGATTCGACGACGACGACGTCCATGAGGTCTCTTATCAGCTGTGAGGCGGCGGAAGAGCTCCGCGGCGCACGACGAAATCCCACTCTTTTCGTCGCTCACATGGCCGTGCTTTTGCAATCGGTCAAGGGGACAGGCCCAATTTGCGAACTGGCCGACAGCGATACACTCTTAGAGTGTATGGCGGAGAACACATTTTTTGGCGCACCGACGGATCGTGTCTTGGTTCGGTCTTTTACCGAGGGGAGTCGCCGACAGAACCAGCATCGGCCCGGCGGTACGCGGACGGCACGCGGCACTGGCGCGCCATCCATTGAACGCGCAGCGGCCGCCGCTTCTTCCTCGGCTAGCGACCACGCGCCACACAATGGTGATTGGCACGAGGGCGCCGGCATCGCTATATCGGCGCCAGCACAACCGGGGCATCGTGAAATGGCATTGGACATCGGCTATGTCAGCGCGGTCGGAGCAGGGGCGATCTCGTTCCTGTCGCCGTGCGTGCTGCCGCTGGTGCCGCCTTATCTTTGCTACATGGCCGGCGTTTCGGTCGACGATTTCCGCGGCAACGCCGGCGCGACGGCGCGCGAAGGCGCACGTGGCGCGCTGCTCTATGCCTCTGTTGCCTTCGTGCTCGGCTTCTCGACCGTCTTCGTCGCGCTTGGCGCCGGCGCCTCGACGATCGGCCGGCTGCTGCGCGTCTGGCAGGAACCGCTGGCGATGGTGGCCGGCGCGCTGATCATCATCATGGGCCTGAATTTCCTCGGCATCGTGCGCATCCCGCTCTTGTCGCGCGAGGCGCGCTTCCAGTCGCAGGGCAAGCCGGCCAGCATGATCGCCGCCTATGTCATGGGGCTGGCCTTTGCCTTCGGCTGGACGCCCTGCATCGGCCCGGTGCTGGGGCCGATCCTGACTTTAGCCGGCGGCCGCGAGACGGTGGGCGAGGGCGCGCTGCTGCTCGCCGCCTATTCGCTCGGGCTCGGCATCCCCTTCCTGATCGCGGCGCTGTTTTCCGGCGCCTTCATGCGCTTCTTGGGAAAATTCCGCGTCCATCTCGGTCGCGTGGAAAAAGCGATCGGCGCGCTGCTCGTCGTCGCCGGCGTGTTTTTTCTCACCGGTGGCGTGCAGAGCGCATCCTACTGGCTGCTGGAAAACTTCCCGGCGCTCGGGCGGCTCGGGTGATCTGCCACTTCGTGCACAGGATCGAATTGTGGACCCGCCGATCAAGAGTCCAGGTGATCCGCTGTCTCACCGGAATTTAACCGCATTGGTGCAGCATCACGCCGCTGCTAGCATGCGATGATTTGAATCCTTTCATACGGTTGCCCTATGAGCCAGAGATCCTGCCTGTCCGTCATCCTCGCCGCCGGCGAAGGTACGCGCATGAAGAGCGCGATGCCCAAGGTGCTGCACGCCATTGCCGGCCTGCCGATGGTGGCTCATGTGGTGAAGGCCGCTGAGGCCGCCGGGGCAACGGGTCTGGCGCTGGTGATCGGCCACGGCGCCGACGAGATGCGGAAGGCGGTGCAGAAATTCGCGCCGAAAGCCGAGACCTTCGTGCAGGAGAAGCGGCTCGGCACGGCCCATGCGGTGCTTGCCGCGCGCGAAGCGATAGCGAAGGGCTACGACGACATCCTCGTCATGTTCGGCGACACGCCGCTGATCGATGCGGCAGCGCTGGCTGCCGCGCGGCAGAAGCTGGCGGAGGGTGCTGCCGTTGCGGTGATCGGCTTCCGCCCGCCCAATCCGACGGGATACGGCCGGCTGATCGAGAAGGGCGGGCGTCTCGTCGCCATCAGGGAGGAGAAGGACTGCTCCGAGGCGGAAAAAAAGCTCGGCT
Organism: Mesorhizobium sp. M1A.F.Ca.IN.022.06.1.1; assembly: GCF_003952605.1. Lineage (NCBI taxonomy): Bacteria > Pseudomonadati > Pseudomonadota > Alphaproteobacteria > Hyphomicrobiales > Phyllobacteriaceae > Mesorhizobium > Mesorhizobium sp. M1A.F.Ca.IN.022.06.1.1. Next base: position 5,849,302 of record NZ_CP034455.1, read on the forward strand.
TCTGCAATGCCGGGATGATGGCGGTGGCCGGCAACCAGGCGCTTCGGCTGCTCGACAAGGTCGGCAACAACAATGCCAAGGGCGAGTTCTATCTCACCGACATCGTCGAGCTCGCCGGCGCGGACGGGCTCGATGTGGTGGCCACGGAGGCGAGCTTCGAAAGCGCGCTCGGCATCAACAACCGGGCCGAGCTCGCCGAGGCGGAAGCTATCTGGCAGGCGCGCCAGCGGCGCGAGGCGATGCTTGCCGGCGTGACGCTGATCGCGCCTGAAACCGTCTACTTCTCGCACGACACCGAGATCGGTGCCGATACGATTGTCGAGCCGCATGTCTGGTTCGGCCCGGGCGTCAAGATCGCTTCAGGGGCAAAAATCCACGCCTTCAGCCATATCGAAGGCGCCACGATCGCTTCCAATTGCGATGTCGGGCCGTTCGCGCGGCTGCGGCCGGGCGCCGATCTGCGGCAAAAGGCCAAGGTCGGCAATTTCTGCGAGGTCAAGCAGGCAACGATCGAGGAAGGCGCCAAGGTCAACCACCTGACTTATATCGGCGACGCGCGGGTCGGTGCTGGGGCGAATATCGGCGCTGGCACCATCACCTGCAACTATGACGGCTTTTCCAAATTCTTCACCGATATCGGCGAGGGCGCGTTCGTCGGCTCCAACTCCGCGCTGGTGGCGCCGGTCACGATCGGCAAGGGTGGCTACATCGCTTCGGGCAGCGTGATCACCGAGAGCGTGCCCGACGATGCGCTGGCCTTCGGCCGCGCCCGACAGAAGACGCTGCCCGGAAAAGGCAAGGAGTTGCGCGAGCGCTTCGCCTCGGCGGCCGCGGCGAAGAGGAGAGCAGCGGAATGATCGTCAAAGGACGTTTGCTGGGCCGGCGCCGCTGGCGCCAACCATAAATGATCGAGCACCGCGCCGCGAAAAACCAACCATTTGCAGTAACCGGATTGCAAGCGCGGCGTGTCATGGTGCATCAGTCGCAAAACCGTTCCGGGTGACACCGAACGAAACGCAAAGTGACTTTCGCGGCAGGCCGGCCATCCGTAAATAGCGCTGGGTTTTCGCGGGGAATCGGGGGCAGCGTATGTGCGGTATCGTTGGAATTGTCGGCCATTCACAGGTCGCGCCGCTGATCGTCGATGCGCTGAAGCGGCTCGAATATCGCGGCTATGACTCGGCCGGCGTCGCCACCATCGAGAATGGCACGCTCGGCCGCCGCCGCGCCGAAGGCAAGCTCATCAATCTCGAACGCCGGCTGAAAGAAGATCCGTTGGAAGGCACGATCGGCATCGGCCATACCCGCTGGGCGACCCATGGCGTGCCGAACGAGACCAATGCGCATCCGCATTTTTCCGAAGGCGTCGCGATTGTCCACAACGGCATCATCGAGAACTTCGCCGAGCTGCGCGACGAGCTCTCCCGCGATGGCTACAAATTCGCCTCTCAGACCGATACCGAGGTCGTCGCGCATCTGGTCGCGCGGGAGCTCGCCAAGGGGCTGAAGCCGGTCCAGGCAGCGCACCAGGCGCTGAAGCGGCTCTCGGGCGCGTTTGCGCTGGCGATCATGTTCAAGGGCGACGAGGATCTGATCGTCGGCGCCCGCAACGGTCCGCCGCTTGCCGTCGGCCATGGCGACGGCGAGATGTTTTTGGGCTCGGACGCGATCGCGCTGGCGCCTTTCACCAACGCAGTCACCTATCTCGAAGATGGCGACTGGGCGGAAGTGCGTCGCAACAGCGTCACCATCTATGACGCCGACGGCAACAAGGTCGACCGCAAGCGCCAGCAGTCGCTCTCGACCAGCTTCATGGTCGACAAGGGCAACCGCCGCCATTTCATGGAAAAGGAAATCCATGAGCAGCCGGAGGTGATCTCGCACACGCTGGCGCATTATGTCGATTTCGTCTCCGGCGTGTCGAGGCCGCTCGATCTGCCCTTCGACTTTGCCAAGATCGGCCGGTTGGCGCTCTCGGCCTGCGGCACCGCCTATCTGGCCGGGCTGATCAGCAAATACTGGTTCGAGCGCTATGCGCGGCTGCCGGTCGACATCGACGTCGCCTCGGAATTCCGTTACCGCGAGATGCCGTTGTCCGGGAACGACGCGGCGTTCTTCATATCGCAGTCGGGCGAGACCGCCGACACGCTGGCTTCCCTGCGCTACTGCCGCCAGGCCGGCATGAAGATCGGCGCGGTCGTCAATGTGCGCGAATCGACCATGGCGCGCGAATCCGACGTCGTGCTGCCGACGCTTGCCGGGCCGGAGATCGGAGTCGCCTCGACGAAGGCTTTCACCTGCCAGCTCTCCGTGCTGGCCTCGCTCGCAGTGCGGGCCGGCGTGGCGCGCGGGACGATCTCGCGCGATGAGGAGAAGCGGCTGGTGCGCGAGCTTTCCGAGGCGCCGCGCTTTGCCACACAGGTGCTGAAGCTCGACGAGCAGATCGAACGCATCTCGCGTGAGCTGTCCCGCTACAAGGATGTGCTCTATCTCGGCCGCGACACCAATTTTCCACTAGCCATGGAAGGGGCGCTGAAGCTCAAGGAAATCTCCTACATCCACGCCGAAGGCTATGCCGGCGGCGAGCTGAAGCACGGACCGATCGCGCTGATCGACGAAAACATGCCGGTTATCGTGATCGCGCCGCATGACCGCATCTTCGAAAAGACGGTTTCCAACATGCAGGAAGTCGCGGCGCGCGGCGGCAAGATCATCCTGATCACCGACGCCAAGGGCGCGGCCCAGGCCGGCATCAAGTCGATGGAGACGATCATCCTGCCCGAAGTACCTGAGATCATCGCGCCGATCATCTACGCGCTGCCGATCCAGATGCTCGCCTATTTCACCGCAGTGTTCATGGGCACCGATGTCGACCAGCCGCGCAATCTGGCGAAATCGGTCACGGTGGAATAGCACTGTCACTGCTTCTTTTGGGCACCGTAGTTCGAAGTATGGCTTGCCGATGGCCCTTTCACTCCTCGAGGGGCGTCGCGGAATGGATCCTGGGTCTACGCCGCGTCGCTTCGCTCCTTGCTCCGCGCGTGATGACGAAGGGAGGGGTGTTGCAGCCAGTCGCGAACGCAGGAGCTTCCATTTGGAACGCTGAAAGCCGCTTCATAGAGAGCGCTCTTTAAAAACTTCGCAGTTCCAAACCGAATTGCGGTTCACTAAAGTTCAACCGCAATCTGCGCCGCGGTGATCCTATGTCCGACGCCCTGAAGACCTCTGGCATGACCCGGCTCAGGAATTACTTCCTGACGGGCTTCATCGTCTGCGCGCCGCTGGCGATCACCGCCTATATCGCCTGGTCGCTCATCGGCTGGGTCGATTCCTGGGTGAAACCCTACATTCCCGCCCGCTACAATCCGGACACCTATCTGCCGTTTCCGGTCCCCGGCTTCGGGCTGATCGTGGCGCTGGTGCTGATCACGTTCATCGGTTTCATGACGGCCAACATCGTCGGCCGCGCAATCGTCAATTTCGGCGAGCGGCTGCTTGGCCGCATGCCGCTGGTGCGCGGTATCTACCGCTCCCTGAAGCAGATTTTCGAGACGGTGCTGTCAAACAAGGGCGACATGTTCCGCCAGGTCGGGCTGGTCGAATATCCGCGCAAGGGAGTCTGGTCGCTGGTCTTCGTCGCCAGCGAGAAGGAAACCGAGATCAACCAGAAGCTCGACCAGGAAGGCGATCCGTTGATCGCGGTGTTCATGCCCTGCACGCCGAACCCGACCACAGGCTTCCTGATGTATGTTTATAAATCCGAGATCGTGCTGCTCGACATGACGATCGAGGACGGCGCCAAGCTGATCGTTTCGGCCGGCATGGTGGCGCCGGAGGTCAAGGCCAAGCTGGTGACGCTGAACGGCGAGCCGATCGAAGGGCCGCTTGCCAATCCGGCGCTGGGCGCGGCTCAGCCGGCGCGCAGCAGCCGCACCGCCTCGTCGCGCCCGAACAGGTAGAGCAACAGCCTAAGCGCCTCGCCGCGCCCAGACTGCAATTCGGGGTCGCGCGACAGGATCAGCCGTGCGTCGTCGCGGGCGGCTTCGAGCAGGTCGGCATGGAACTCGATGCGCGCGACCTGGAAACCTGGCGTGCCGGACTGACGGGTGCCCAGCAGTTCGCCTTCGCCGCGCAGCTTCAGATCCTCCTCGGCTATGCGGAAGCCGTCCTCCGTCTCGCGCATCACTGACAGCCGGCGCTTCGCCGTCTCACCGAGCGGATCCTTGTAGAGCAGCACGCAGGACGAGGGCTTGTCGCCGCGCCCGACCCGGCCGCGCAACTGATGCAACTGGGCAAGGCCGAAGCGCTCGGCATGCTCGATGACGATGATCGTGGCGTCCGGCACGTCGACGCCGACCTCGATGACGGTGGTGGCGATCAATATGCGCGTTTCGCCCTGCTTGAAGGCGCGCATCGCATCGTCCTTCTCTGCCCCTTTCATGCGGCCATGGACGAGGCCGATCTGTTCGCCGAAGAGCGGCTTCAGCGAAGCGAAGCGGTCTTCCGCCGACATCAGCTTGATCTCTTCGGATTCCTCGACCAGCGGACAGATCCAGTAGATCTTCTGACCCTCGGCGACGGCGTCGACCATGCGCCCGACCAACTCGTCCAGCCGCTCCATTGGCAAAGTGACGGTGCGTATCGGCTGGCGGCCCGCCGGCTTTTCGGTGAGCTTCGAGACATCCATGTCGCCGAAGGCGGTCAGCACCAGCGTGCGCGGAATGGGCGTCGCCGTCATCACCAGCATATCGGGCGCGTCGCCTTTGGCGGTGATGGCGAGACGCTGGTGGACACCGAAGCGGTGCTGCTCGTCGACGACGGCAAGCACGAGGTCGTGGAAGGTCACCGTCTCCTGGAACAGCGCGTGCGTGCCGACGACGATGTCGATCGCACCGCTGGCGAGGCCTTCCAGTGTTTCGGCGCGTTCGCGGCCCTTCTCGCGGCCGGTAAGGACGGCGACGCTGAGGCCGGCTTTTTCCGCCAGCGGGGCGATGGTCGCCAGATGCTGCCGCGCCAGGATTTCGGTCGGCGCCATCAGCGCAGCCTGGCCGCCTGCCTCGACCGCGCGCCCCATGGCAAGCAGCGCGACCACCGTCTTGCCGGAGCCGACATCGCCCTGCAGCAGACGCAGCATGCGTTCGGGGTCGGCCAGGTCGGCGTTGATTTCGCCGAGCGCGAATTCCTGGCTGAGGGTGAGCTTGTAGGGCAGGGCAGCGCGCAGTTTCTCGACAACGCGCCCGTCGCCGACCAGCGGCCGGCCCGAAAGGCGGCGGATTCTGGCGCGCACCAGCGCCAGCGACACCTGCCCTGCCAGGAGCTCGTCATAGGCCAGGCGCCGCCAGGCCGCACCCTCGACGGCAACGTCGATCGGGTCCTTGGGATAGTGGATGCGGGTCAGCGCATCGCCGAAGGACGGAAAGGTGTGGCGGCGCATGAAGGCGTCGTCCTGCCATTCCGGCAGTTCCGGCAAGCGGCCGAGCGCCTGTCCGATGGCGCGGCGCAGCACTTTTGCGGACAGGCCGGCGGTTAGCGGATAGACGGGCTCGACCAGCGGCAGGCCCTCGGCCTCGTCGAGCGGCGCGATATGGTCGGGATGAACCATGGTCGGGCGGCCGTTGAACCATTCCATGCGGCCGGAGATTACGACGCGCTCGCCCTCAGGCAGCATCTTCTGCAGATAGGCGGCATGGGCATGGAAGAAGGTCAAGGCGATCTCGCCGGTGTCGTCATGGGCGTAGATCCGGTAGGGCACGGACCTGTTGCCGCGCGGCGGCGGCTGGTGGCGGTCGACCCGCACCTCGAGTGTTACGATCTGGCCTTCGGCCGCTAGCGCGATGCCAGGCCGGTTGCGGCGGTCGATAACCGTGTTGGGCAGCACGAACAGAAGATCGGCGGCGCGCGCGGCGCGGTCGCCGAGATCGGCCGGCACGACACGTTCGATCATGGTCCCGACCTTCTGGCCGACGCCGGCGAGCGAGGTGATCGGGACGAACAGGGGATCGAGGATGGAAGGACGCATCTCGTCAGCTTATGTCGCGGAGGCCGCAGCGCAAAGGCTGACACCAATCGCTATCCACGCTATATGCGCCGCTTCGAACAGGGATGCAGCGCGATGACCGGAACACAGCGATCAAGCGAGGGACTGGACGTCCGCCGCCGCAAGCTGCTGTTCCGCTCCTGGCATCGCGGCATGCGCGAGATGGATCTCATCCTGGGATCCTTCGCCGATGCCGAGATCGGCGCCTTGACCGCCGACGAAATCGACCAATATGAAAAGCTCCTCGAAATCTCCGACACCGAATTCCTGCCGATGATCACCGGCGAGCGCCCGGTTCCGCCCGATATCGATTGCGCGGTGCTGCAGAAGATCCTGGCGTCGCGCCGGACCATGACATTTTGAAAGAAGCATGAGTCTCATTCCCTCCATTGGCCTGCCGAAGGGCCGCGCCGGCCAGTTCATCGTCGATGGCGTCGCCGACGGTTACGAAGCTTTCGCGCTGGCGCGGACGGCGCAGGAGATCGCGCCCGACAAGCCGGTGCTGTTCGTCGCGCGCGACGGCCAGCGGCTGCCGGCGATCATCGATGCGCTCGCCTTTGCCGCTCCCGGCCTGCCGGTTCTGGAACTGCCTGCCTGGGACTGCCTGCCTTACGATCGTGTCTCGCCGGGCGCGGATGCCGCCGCGCGGCGCCTCGACGCGCTCTCCGCAATCGTTGCGCTGGCGAAAAAGCCGCACCGCGCCGTTATCCTCACGACGGCCAATGCGCTCTTGCAGCGCATTCCGCCGGCCGAACTGATCGAGGCGCAGACCTTCCACGCCAAGCCCGGCAACCAGATCGACATGAACGTGCTGATCGCGCGGCTGGAGAATTCCGGTTTCGAGCGCGTGCCGACGGTGCGCGACGTCGGCGAGTTCGCGGTGCGCGGCGGCATTCTCGACCTCTTCGCGCCCGGCTGGAGCGAGGCGCTGAGGCTCGACTTCTTCGGCGACACGCTGGAATCGATCCGCGTCTTCGACGTGGCGACCCAGCGCACGACCGGCCAGCGCAAGTCGATGGCGCTGCAGGCGATGAGCGAGGTGGCGCTGACGCCGGAAACGATCAGCCGCTTCCGCCGCTCCTATATCGAAGCCTTCGGCGCGCCGTCGCGCGACGATGCGCTCTATGCAGCCGTCAGCGAAGGACGGCGCTTTGCCGGCATGGAGCACTGGCTGCCTTTCTTCTACGAGCAACTGGAGACGGTGTTCGACTATCTGCCGGACGCGCCTGTCATCTTCGATCATCTCGCGCATGAGGCGCTGGCCGAGCGCCATACGCTGATCCTCGATCACTATGAGGCGCGGCGGAAGCAGGCTGACGGCGCGCTGAAAGATGCCGTGCCCTACAAGCCGGTGGCGCCGGATCTGCTCTATCTCTCGCCGGAAAATCTCAAAGCCTCGCTCGGACCGCGCGAGGACATTGATTTCACCGTCTTCGACGCACCCGATGTCGGCGGCAAGAAGGTCTTCCATGCGGGCTCGCGGCAAGGCCGCAGCTTCGCCGAGGAGCGCGCCGACCCGAACAGCAATGTCTTCGACGTGGTGGTGAAGCATATTGCCGACGAGCGCGCCGCGCGCCGCCGCGTCATCGTCGCCGGCTGGACCGAGGGCTCGCTCGACCGCCTCGGCCAGATCCTCGCCGAGCATCATCTCGGCAACCTGAAACCGGTGGCGACTCTTTCCGAGGTCGAAAAGCTCGAGCCGGGGCAGGCCGGTCTTGCCGTGCTGCCGCTCGAATCCGGCTTCGAGACCGACGGGATGGTCGTCGTCGCCGAACAGGACATTCTAGGCGACAGGCTGATCCGCCGCTCCAAGCGCAAAAAGCGTGCCTCCGACTTCATTGCCGAAGCATCGTCGCTGTCATCCGGCGACATCGTCGTTCACGCGGACCACGGCATCGGCCGATTCATTGGTCTGCGCACCATCGAAGCGGTCGGCGCACCGCATGACTGTCTCGAAATCCACTATGCCGGCGACGACCGGCTGTTCCTGCCGGTCGAAAACATCGAGCTCCTCTCACGCTACGGATCGGATTCGGCGGAAGCGCCACTCGACAAGCTCGGCGGCGGCGCCTGGCAGGCGCGCAAAGCGCGGCTGAAGAAGCGGCTGCTCGACATGGCCGGGCAATTGATCCGCATCGCCGCCGAGCGGCAGATGCGCGCAGCACCCGCCATGATTCCGGCCGACGGCCTTTATGGCGAGTTCGCGGCGCGCTTTCCCTATGAAGAAACCGACGACCAGCAGACGGCAATCGATTCCGTCATGGACGATCTCGGCGCCGGCAAGCCGATGGATCGGCTGGTTTGCGGCGACGTCGGCTTCGGCAAGACGGAAGTGGCGCTGCGCGCCGCCTTCATCGCGGCGATGGAAGGGTTCCAGGTCGCCGTCGTGGTGCCGACGACGCTGCTGTCGCGGCAGCATTTCAAGACCTTCTCGCAACGCTTTTCCGGCCTGCCGATCCGCGTCGCGCAGGCATCGCGCCTGGTCGGCTCCAAGGAACTGGCCGAGACCAAGAAGGGCGTCGCCGACGGCACGGTCGACATCGTCGTCGGCACGCACGCGCTGCTCGGTAGCTCGATCTCCTTCAAAAATCTCGGCCTGCTGATCATCGACGAGGAGCAGCATTTCGGCGTCAAGCACAAGGAGCGGCTGAAGGAGCTCAAGAACGACGTGCATGTGCTGACACTTTCGGCGACGCCGATTCCGCGCACGCTGCAGTTGGCGCTGACCGGTGTTCGCGAGCTGTCGCTGATCGCCACCCCTCCGGTCGACCGCATGGCGGTGCGCACTTTCATCTCGCCCTTCGATCCGCTGGTCATCCGCGAGACGCTGCTGCGCGAGCGCTACCGCGGCGGCCATTCCTTCTATGTCGTGCCACGTATCAGCGATCTTGCCGAAATCCATGATTTCCTGAGAGAATCCGTGCCGGAGCTGAAAGTAGCGGTCGCCCACGGCCAGATGCCGGCCGGTGAACTCGACGACATCATGAATGCCTTCTATGACGGCCAGTACGACGTGCTTCTGTCGACGACCATCGTCGAATCCGGCCTCGACATTCCGACCGCCAACACGCTGATCATCCACCGAGCCGATATGTTCGGTCTGGCCCAACTCTATCAGTTGCGCGGCCGCGTCGGCCGCTCGAAGGTGCGAGCCTATGCGCTGTTCACGCTGCCGGCCAACCGCAAGCTCACCGATACGGCCGAGCGCAGGCTCAAGGTGCTGCAGTCGCTCGATACGCTCGGCGCTGGTTTCCAACTTGCCAGCCACGACCTCGATATCCGCGGCGCAGGCAATCTCCTCGGCGAGGAACAATCCGGCCACATCAAGGAGGTCGGTTTCGAGCTCTACCAGCAGATGCTGGAGGAAGCGGTGGCCGAAGTGAAGGATTCCGGCGAAGTGCTGGATGGCGGCTGGTCGCCGCAGATCGCGGTGGGCACCGCGGTGATGATCCCGGAGAGCTATGTGCCGGACCTGCAGCTCAGGATGGCGCTCTACCGCCGCCTTGGCGACTTGGAGACCACCGAGGAGATCGACGGCTTCGGCGCCGAGCTGATCGACCGCTTCGGGCCGCTGCCGGAAGAAGTGACGCATCTATTGAAGATCGTCTTCATCAAGGCGCTTTGCCGCAAGGCCAATGTCGAGAAGCTCGATGCCGGCCCCAAGGGCGTCGTCATCCACTTCCGCAAGCGCGAATTCCCCAATCCGGTCGGACTGGTCAAATTCATCGGCGAGCAGGGCTCGCTGGCCAAGATCAGGGCCGACCACAGCGTCGTCTTCATGCGTGATTGGCCGAATGCGGAGAAGCGGCTGGCCGGCTCGGCTGTTGTCATGACTCAATTGGCGCGGCTGGTCGACAAAGCTGCCTGACGGCTTCACACTGGCATCCGAGCAGTTCAAGGCATTCGCCGCTGCTGAAATTCCCGGCTAGAATAGAAAATCGGCTTCGTGTAAGGAGCCGCGACCTCTGATTGGGGCGGGAATGGCGGGCGAGACCGCTCGCCAGTTTGTTTTGACGCAATTCCGGACTAAACCGTTCACAGTTTTCCTGGAATTGCTCTGAAGAGTTTTGGGTGCAGCGATGACAAAATGGTCGCCGAATTCGTGGAGAGCAAAGCCGATCAAGCAGGTTCCGGCCTATCCGGACCTTGCGGCGCTGGAGGCCACGGAAGCCCGGCTCACCACCTATCCGCCGCTGGTGTTTGCCGGTGAAGCGCGCAAGCTGAAGAAGCAACTGGCGGCGGTCGCCGCCGGCGAGGCCTTCCTGCTCCAGGGCGGCGACTGCGCCGAGAGCTTTGCCGAGCATGGCGCCGACAACATCCGCGACTTCTTCCGCGTCTTCCTGCAGATGTCGGTGGTGCTCACCTTCGCCGGCGCGCAGCCGGTGGTGAAGGTCGGCCGCGTCGCCGGCCAGTTCGCCAAGCCGCGCTCCTCCGACAGCGAGACCAAGGCCGGCGTGACGCTGCCGAGCTATCGCGGCGACATCATCAACGGCATCGAGTTCGACGCCGCGTCGCGCATCCCGGATCCCGCAAGGCAGGAGATGGCGTATCGCCAGTCGGCGGCGACCCTCAATCTCCTGCGCGCCTTCGCGCAAGGCGGCTATGCCAGCCTGGAGAACGTGCATCGCTGGATGCTGGGCTTCGTTGCCGACAGCCCGCAGGGCGAGAAATACGAATCGCTCGCCAACCGCATCACCGAGACGATGGATTTCATGCGCGCGGTGGGCATCACGTCGGAAACCAATTTCGCGCTGCGCGAGACCGATTTCTACACCAGCCACGAGGCGCTGCTGCTCGGCTACGAGGAGGCGCTGACCCGCGTCGATTCGACTTCCGGCGATTGGTACGCGACTTCGGGCCATATGATCTGGATCGGCGACCGCACCCGCCAGCCCGACCATGCGCATGTCGAATATTGCCGCGGCATCGAGAATCCGCTCGGCCTGAAATGCGGTCCGTCGCTGACGCCGGACGGCCTGCTGGAGCTTATCGACCTGCTCAACCCCGAGAATGAGCCCGGACGGCTGACGCTCATCGCGCGGTTCGGCTCCGACAAGGTCGCCGAGCATCTGCCGAAGCTGGTGCGGGCGGTGAAGAAGGAGGGCCGCAACGTGGTGTGGTCTTCCGACCCGATGCATGGCAACACGATCGAGGCGGCCGGCTACAAGACGCGGCCGTTCGACCGTATCCTGAAGGAAGTGCAGACCTTCTTCGAGGTGCACCGCGCCGAAGGCACGCATCCGGGCGGCATCCATGTCGAGATGACCGGCAAGAACGTCACCGAGTGCACCGGCGGCGCCCGGGCCATCACGGCGGAAGACCTGCAGGACCGCTATCACACCCATTGCGATCCGCGCCTCAATGCCGACCAGGCGATCGAACTGGCCTTCCTGGTCTCGGATCTGCTCAAGAAAAGCCATACGATCCAGCACAAGCAAGCCGCCAACGCCTAAGCCGCTTGCCAGCGATCGAACCGGGGCGTCGGACAAAGTCCGACGCCTTTTTCGTTTGGGCCGATCCTGCGAGCCGCCGGCCGCCGAAACCTTACGAAAATTTATAGTTACGCGACCATCGCAAGACCAAGATTGAGGTGGAGATGTCGCCCGCGGTCGAAAACCGCGCACACGACACAGGTCCCCCATGCGCCACGAGCATGCCATCGTTCATCACCGCGCGATCGACTTCTGGTCGGCGCGGGCGGCGGTGCTTGTCGTCATCTGCCTGCAGCTTCTGGTCATCAACGACCTGTCCTTCGGTCCGCGCTGGCTCGCGCCCGCGATCGAGGCGGCGCTGCTCGTGCCTTTGTCGATCGCAACGGCCTGGACGCAAATGGCGACTCAGAAGGCCGTCGATCACGAGCATTGGTATGCGATCGGCCGGTTTCGCGTCTTCATCCGCCGTACCGCCTTGGTCATGACCGGCGTCATCAGCATCATGAATTGCGGCTCGCTGGTCTTTCTGGTCCAGAAGCTGCTGGCAGGCCATGCCGGCGCCGGCACGACGCTGCTTGTCGACGCGCTCAACATCTGGGTCACCAACGTCATCGTCTTCGCGCTGTGGTTCTGGAGCACCGACCGCGGCGGCCCGCCGACCTGCGGCCTGGTCAAGCGCGCGCATGCCGATTTCCTGTTCCCGCAGATGACGCTGGCCGATCGCGAGATCCGCGACTGGCTGCCCGGCTTTGTCGATTACGCGTTCCTGGCCTTCACCAATGCGACGGCGTTCTCGCCGACCGACACATTGCCGCTCACTCAGCGCGCCAAGCTCCTGATGATGGCCGAGGCAATGATCTCGCTGCTGACGATCGCGCTGGTCGCCGCGCGTGCGGTCAACATTCTGGCTTAACTAGCGCCCGCGCTCCCAGCGCATATTCGCCAGCCTCGGATCGACAAAGCTCGTCCTTGAGAATTCCAGCCGCCTGTCTGGAAATTCGCAGATTGCCTGGACCCCGAACGAGCCGATGCGGATGCGCCAGGTATGAGGCTCCAGCGGCTTGGCCTTGGCAAAACCGCTGCACGTCAAGAGCGCGATGTTGGCGCCCTTCGGATCGCGCGCCGAGCGGTAGCGGATGGCCTGCATCCCCGCCTCGCGCGCCACGTCGGCGATGGCCTGGCAGGCGGCATAGTCAGTCGGATCCGTCCACGCCTTCTCGTCGCGGTCGAGCGGCGGCCGCGTGAGGTCGACGGCCTTCTCGCATCTGATGGCCGCGGCAAAGGCGGTATATTCGGCCGCGTCGTTCGGCCATTGCGTTTGCGGCGATTCCGCAAAGAACAGCAAGCGGTAGAAGGCCATTTCCGCCACTGCCGTCAGCACCGTCTCGGCGGCGTAATAGACGCCCTTGGTCTTGCCGGCGCGGCGGAAGCGCGAGCCGTACGGATAAATCGAGCCGTAGCGGAATGGCGTCGCCAGAAGATAGTGAAGGTGGCGGCATTCCAGCGGGATCCGCGGCTTGCTTTCCTCGATGAGGTCTTCGAGCAGGCCCTGCTCGTCGAGCCTGTCGACCAGCTTCAGGGTCGAGACGCGATGCTGCGCCTCGACCATCCGCCAATATTTGCCTTCGAGCCTGACGGCCTCAGACGAGAGCGCGTCGGGAATCCAGGTAGGCAATGACATCGACAAGTCCGGCAATGGTCAGGATTTTTCGAGCGGCGTGCCGTCGAGCGCCGTGTTCGGGTTCTTCAGCCATGCCCGGGCGACCGTCTCGTCGCCGCCGACGATGGCGTCGAGCGAGCGGAACAGCCGCACGAACAGCACCGCAAGCTCGAACGGCTTGGTGCCGCGCTCGAGCAGGAACTCCTGCTTGCGCATGCGCGAGACCGTCGCCTCAGAGACGCCGATGACCAGAGCAAGCGTTCGCGCCGTGATCTCGAGCAGGTCGGCCGCGCGCAGCGTGGCCTTGGTGATGACGGCATTTTCTGCCGCCGTCGCGGCAGCGACTGGACGTGGCATGAGCGCACCCTTTCATTTCCGTGGAAAATATAGTCCACAGAAATTCATTTGGAAAGGGTATCCAATGTGCCCTCAGTCCTTCTTGTAGAGCAGCCAGCCCTTGCCGGCACGGCCGGCCATTGTGGAATGCCTGGTGACGCGGTTGCGGCCGCCGATCTTGGAGCGGTAGAGCGCGCGGTCGGCCTTGGTGTAGAGGTCTACGGGGGTGTCGGCCTCGGAAGCCATGCAAATGCCCATCGAGACAGTCACCGTGCCATAGTTCATCCCGGTCTGGCTGCTTGTGAACGGCGTCTGTTCGATCAGCACGCGGATGCGCTCGGCGATTTCATAGGTGGTGTCCTCGCTGGCGCCTTCGACGATCAGCGCGAACTCCTCGCCGCCGGTGCGCGCCACGAACATGTCGGCGCGGATGCTGGACTGGAAGATGTCGGCGATGATCTGGATGATCCTGTCGCCGACCGGATGGCCGTAACGGTCGTTGATTTCCTTGAAGCGATCGATGTCGGCAAGGATGAGCGCGTTGAAGAGGATACCGCGGTTGCTGTTGTAGATGCGCGTGATTTCCTTGTCGAAGGCGCGGCGATTCCAGATCTGCGTCAGCGGATCGGTATTGGCGAGCCGCTTGTATTCCTCCAACTTCGATTTGACGCTCTCGAGCTCGGCCGTCTTTTCGCTGAGCGTGCTCGCGATCTGGCGGTTGTGATCCAGCGTCGAGCTGGTGGCGGCAGACATCGCGCCGGCGATCTTTTGCAGCAGATCCTGGGAAAGCAGGCTGCGATTGCTCAGGCCGCTCGACGTCTCGTCGAGGATGCGGCCGTACTTTTCGATATGGCTGCGCTCGCTGCGCAGCAGCGCGGCGACGTCCTCAAGCTCCTTGGCGACCACCTCGCGGGCGTGTTCGACGATCGCAGGCCCGTGGTGCTGCGGGAAGAAGGTGCGTCCGATGCGATCGAGATCCTCTTGCGTCGGCCGGTTGCTCAACGAGACGACAGCAAGGCTGAGCTCGTGATTGCTGCCGCTCAGCGCTTCATAGAAGATTTCGTAGTTGCGCGGCAGGCCGAGCAGGCCGAGCTGGCGCATGGTCGCCACAACGGTGCTGGCGATGTCGCCATTTCTGTCGCTCGGGACGGCTGCCGGCTGCATACTCTGTTCACTACCCCCTTCAGTGCGCGACCGGAGACCGGCCACCGCCGGGAGCCGCCAATATGGGGATCGAATCAGAATTGCGATGCTAGGCCGTGTCCCCAACACGACCATCGCCTGCAGGAACCATAAATGCAGCTGCGCTAAAGTTTCCTTAATGGCGGGCGTTTCCAGACCGTTTTCGCTGCTTCAGGTTGCACTGCGGTGCCGGCGCAGCTTTTGAAACGCGCCGCTTCGGTGTCGCATTTGCCTGCGCCGGACGAGCGCAAAACTGGAATCTTGTCCGGCGCGCTTGAGGTGAATCGCGTTGAAGGAGGCCGGGATGGGCGAAAATCACACTGGATCGTGCCTGTGCGGAGCGGTGCGCTTCACGACGAGAGGAGCGCTGCGCGGAGTGGTCTATTGCCACTGCTCGCAGTGCCGCAAGCAAACCGGCCATTTCGTTGCAGCGACTTCTTCGAGGGACGCCGACATCGACATCGAGGGGGCCGACGCGCTTGCTTGGTACGGCGCGTCCGACATTGCGAAACGCGGCTTTTGCCGCAGCTGCGGCTCGGTGCTGTTCTGGAAGCACAACGAGCTCGACACGATCTCCATCATGGCCGGCTCGTTCGACAAGCCGACCGGGCTTTCGGCCGAAAGCCACATCTTCGTCAGCGACAAGGGCGACTATTATGCAATCGACGACGGCCTGCCGCAGTTCGACAAGTCGACGCCGTCGATAAAGGTCGCGGACGAGTGACTTTGGGCCGCCTGCCTTATTCCCTTGACCCGGCTGTTGCGATATCCCCTCACGGTGATTCGAAACGGGGCTGGGCATGCAGCGGCTGATCGACGCTTTCATCAACTCGGTGCGGGCTTTCCGCAAGCTGGCTGCTCACGAAAAGGCGTTCCAGCAGGAGTTGATGCTGCTTGCGCTCGCTCTGCCGGCCGGCTGGTTCATCTCGGTATCCTGGCGCGGCTACGCCTTGCTGATCGGCGCGGTTCTGCTGATGATTCTGGTCGAGGTGCTCAACACAGGCATCGAGGCTGCGTGCGACGCGATCTCCCGCGAGTTCCACATCGACATCCAGCTCGCCAAGGACTGCGGCTCGCTGGCGGTGCTGATTTCGATCGTGATCGCGGGGGGCGTCTGGGGCATTGCCATCATCGAGCGCATCATCGGCGCGCCGATCTGACCGGGAGGCATCGGTCCGACAGCTTAGGATTCGGCCTGATCCTCTTTTGCGTCCTTTGCGCGCTCCCTTCCGGCAAAATGGCGGGCAACCAGTCCGGCCAGGACGGCCACAGCGATGCCGACGGCGAGGGCTACGAGCACGCGCTCATGGCGGGCAAATGCCTGGCCGACCATGCGCTCCGCTCCCAGCCCGAAGACATAGCCGACCGTGCCGAAGAGGGCTGCCCAGACTGCCGACGAGATGGCGTTCAGGATGACGAAGCGCGGCACCGACACGGTCGACAGCCCGGCGGCGATGCCGCCGACAAGCCGCATTCCGTAGATGTAGCGGTTCGTCAGCACGAAGATGTTGGGATGGGTGTTGAGCAGCCGGTAGGCGCGGCGAAAACCCGGCCGCCTGCGCAGCCTGACGACATAGGGATGATCGGCAAAGCTGCGGCCGAGGGTGAAGAAAGCCGCGTCGCCGGCGAAGGCGCCGAGAAACGCGGCCAGGAAAGCCTGCCAGAGCACGAATATGTGCTGATGGGCGAAGAAGCCGCCGAGGATGGCAGCGCTTTCGCCCTCGGCGACGCAGCCAAGGAAGACCGCGATCAGCCCGTATTGCTCGATGAGACGATGGATGGCCTCGGTCATCAGCCCGCCGACCGCGCCGACAGCTTCTCGTCGATCCGCCTGATCTGCTCGGCCATGCGCAGGATCTCGTCGCGCATGCCGATGAGCTCACTGTGGCGCAGTTCGTCGAGCTTCTCATGCAGCGCCATGATCTCGATCTCGGCCTTCAGGTTGACCTCATAGTCATGGGCGGCGTCGATGCGGTCACGCTCGGTCTGGCGGTTCTGCGACATCATGATCACCGGTGCTTGCAAGGCGGCGACCATCGAGAGCACGAGGTTGAGGAAGATGAAGGGATAGGGATCGAAGGCGTTCCGCGACAAGAGCCAGACATTGCCAAAGGTCCACAGCACCAGAAAGGCGATGAAGCCCAGAATGAAGGACCATGAGCCCCCGATACGGGCGATCGTGTCGGCAACGCGATCGCCATAGCTCTGATGGAAGGCGACTGCCTCGTTGGTGTCCCTGGTGATGGTGGTGCGTTCCAGCGTCGACTTGAGCACGCGGCTCTCGAGAGGAGAGAGACCGTCCGGCTGTCGCTTCAGCCAGCGGTTCGACAGATCCTCGACCGTCTTGTTCATCGTCCTCTCCGTCGTCAGGCCCGCGTTTCCAAGAATCCGGATGGTAACCGCTGCGCGTTTTTCCTGAGATTGCTCACTTACCTCACGCAATTCCGGACGGAAAACCGCTGCGCACTTTTCCTGGAATTGCTTATAGAGGTAGAGGCTACCGAGCCTGACGGGAAGTGATAGATTGGTCGGAACAGGCGAGGGCGGAAATGGCCGACTTCCAGCAAATTCGTGCCCGGGCGGCAAAACGCAAGGGCGGTGAAGAGGCGCTGGCGTCGCTGCTCGGACCCATGCCCGACAACACTGCCGTGGCGAAGGTTCATGACGACCGCATCCTCTCCACCATGGCCGAGCGCATCTTTGCCGCCGGTTTCGTCTGGCGGGTGATCGAGCAGAAATGGCCTGGTTTCGAGGAGGCGTTCCTTGGCTTCGAGCCGAAGCGGCTCCTGTTCCAGCCGGACGACTTCTGGCACGAGCTGGCGTCCGACAAGCGCATCGTGCGCAACCCGCAAAAGATCAAATCCGTGCGCGACAACGCGGCTTTCGTCGACCGCGTCTCGAAGGAACATGGCGGCTTCGGCAAGTTCCTGGCCGACTGGCCGGCCGACGACCAGGTCGGGCTGACCGCCTATCTCGGCAAGCATGGCAGCCGGCTCGGCGGCAACACCGGCCAGTATTTTCTGCGCTGGCTGGAGTGGGACACCTTCATTGTTTCCGCCGACATGGCGGCGGCGCTGCGCGACGCCGGTCTCGACATCGCCGAAAGCCCGACCTCGAAGCGGGACCTCGACAAGATCCAGGCGCAGATCAACCGATGGTCCGCCGAGACCGAGCTGCCGCGCCGGCACATCTCGCGCATTCTGGCGATGTCGATCGGCGAGAACCATTCGCCGGAGACGCTGCGCGAATATATGGGCGAGCAGGCCTGATCGCCTGCGGCTGCAGCGGGACTTGACCGGCATTCGCCGGCCAGTCCTGGGTGGCACAAGCAATCGCCATTGCCCGGCGATTGCCGCCACGCTAAATCCAATTCATGACCCAGACCGCTCCCGACCTACTGCGCATTGCCGTCGCCCAGCTCAACCCGACCGTCGGCGACGTCGCCGGCAATCTCGCCAAGGCGCGCGAGGCAAGGGCGGTTGCGGCCCGCCAGGGCGCCGATCTGGTGCTCTACACCGAGCTCTTCCTCGCCGGCTATCCGCCGGAAGACCTGGTGTTGAAGCCGGCCTTCCTGAAGGCTTGCGAAAAGGCAGCGCAGGATTTCGCCGGCGACACTGCCGATGGCGGTCCTGGCGTCATCATCGGCACGCCGCTGAAGCGCAAGAGCGGCACGCATAACTCCATCGTCTTCGCCGATCGCGGCAAGATCATCGCCGAGCGCTACAAGCTCGACCTGCCGAACTATGGCGAGTTCGACGAGAAGCGCGTTTTCCAGGCCGGGCCGGAGCTGCAAGGGCCGGTGAATTTTCGCGGGGTGCGCATCGGTGTCCCGATCTGCGAGGACATCTGGGGCGACATCGCCGTCTGCGAGACGCTGGCCGAGAGCGGCGCCGAGATCCTGCTTGTGCCGAACGGCTCGCCCTACTACCGCGCCAAGATCGACGTCCGCCACCAGGTGGTGATCCGTCAGGTCATCGAATGCGGATTGCCGATGATCTACGCCAATCAGCTTGGTGGCCAAGACGAACTCATCTTCGACGGCGCCTCCTTCGCCATTGGCGCGGACAAGACGCTTGCTTTCCAGATGAGCCAGTTCGAGGAGACCGTCGACGTCACCACCTGGAAGCGAAGGGATGGCATCTGGGTCTGTTCCGAAGGCCCAATGTCGAAGATTCCGGAGCGGGAGGAGGCCGACTACCGGGCCTGCATGCTGGGCCTGCGCGACTACGTGAACAAGAACGGCTTCAAGAACGTGGTGCTCGGCCTCTCCGGCGGCATCGACTCCGCGATCTGCGCTGCACTGGCGGTCGACGCGCTTGGCGAGGAGCGGCTGCGCACCGTCATGATGCCCTATCGCTATACCTCGAAGGACTCGCTGAAGGACGCCGAGGATTGCGCCCGCGCGCTCGGCTGCCGTTACGACATCGTGCCGATCTCCGAGCCGGTCGAAGGTTTCCGGCATGCGCTGACCCAGCTCTTCGAGGGCACTCAGGAAGGTATCACCGAGGAAAACCTGCAGAGCCGTGCGCGCGGCACGATCCTGATGGCGATCTCGAACAAGTTCGGTTCGATGGTCGTCACCACCGGCAACAAGAGTGAGATGTCGGTCGGCTACGCCACCCTCTATGGCGACATGAATGGCGGCTTCAACCCGATCAAGGACCTCTACAAGATGCAGGTCTATGCGCTGGCGCGCTGGCGCAACGCGCATGTGCCGCCTGGGGCGCTCGGCCCATCGGGCGAGGTCATTCCGAAGAACATCATCGATAAGGCGCCGTCGGCGGAGCTGCGCGAAAACCAGACCGACCAGGATTCGCTGCCGCCTTACCCGGTGCTGGACGACATTCTCGAATGCCTGGTCGAGCACGAGATGGGCGTTGACGACATCGTCGCGCGCGGCCACGACCGGGCGACGGTGACGCGCGTCGAGCATCTGCTCTACATTGCTGAGTACAAGCGCCGGCAGGCGGCCCCAGGCGTGAAGATCACGAAGAAGAATTTCGGCCGCGACCGCCGCTACCCGATCACCAATCGGTTCCGGGATCGCCGCTAGTCCGCTGAAACGCAAAGCTGTTCGCCTGAACCGGCGCTGTTCGCAGCGCAATCCACCATTGTTGCAAAATCGTCTCAGTGGCCGGACAAGAAGCCCTCCTGGCGCCGCCCTGCCTTGGCGAGATGGTGAGCCGCGTCTATAAGAGCGCTTCCGCGATTCCCTTTCGGGAGGACCGTATGGCAGGATTTGACATCGTTATGCGAGGCCGCGAAGCCTAGATCTGCACCGGCCGTCCGAACTCCGTTCGGAAGGCCATCCGCAGGCAGGCATCTGGCTCTGCCGGTCGCCACCGAGGGCGCGCGACCAGCCATACTGAACCTCCCCGTTTCAAGGGCGCCATAGGGCGCCGGCGCGGGTTTTCCAATTTGATTTTAGCGGGACCGGGCCTCTGTGCGCCCGGATGACATCATGGTTTTCAGAATAGATCTGCGCGCCAGCGCCTTTCGCAGCGTACTCGGCTTCACGCTTGGCCACTGGCGCCGCCAGCCGTGGCGCCTGTCGCTCATCATGGGCGCATTCCTGCTCTCGACGCTGGCCGACGTGCTGACGCCGCTCTATTCCGGCCGGCTGGTCGACGCGGTCGCTAGCAGCGCCGGCGCCGACGAGGTTGCGTGGCACGCCGCAATGACGGCGTTCTCCATCCTGATGGCGCTGGCGTTGGCGGCTGTGGTGCTGCGCAACGCCGCCTTCATGGGGATTGTCGAACTGACGCTGAAGATGATGTCGGACATCGCCGCCGACGCGTTTCACCGCGTCCAGCGCTTCTCGACGGACTGGCACGCCAACAGCTTCGCCGGCTCGACGGTGCGCAAGATAACGCGTGGCATGTGGGCGCTCGACCTGCTCAACGACACGATCCTGATCGCGCTGCTGCCGTCGTTCGTCATGCTGGTCGGCTCGACGCTGCTGCTCGGCTGGTTCTGGCCGATGATGGGGTTGGTGGTCGCGATCGGCTCGGTGCTGTTCATCGCCGTCACCGGCATGCTGTCGCTTGGCTACGTCGCGCCGGCGGCACGCCTCGCCAACAGCTGGGATACACGCCTCGGCGGCGCGCTGGCCGACGCGGTGAGCTGCAATGCCGTGGTCAAGGGTTTTGGCGCCGAGGCGCGCGAGGAAGCGCGGCTTGCCCGCGTGGTCGCCAAATGGCGTCTGCGCACGGGCCGTACCTGGGTGCGCGGCACGTTCAACGGCACGTTGCGCAGCCAGATCGCCATCGTGCAGCAGGAGCCGATCCTGTTTCACCGGTCGCTGGCCGAGAACATCGCCTATGCCAGGCCGGGCGCAACGCAGGCCGAGATCGAGCATGCCGCGAAGCTCGCCAGCGCGCACGACTTCATTGCCGATCTGCCCAAGGGTTACGGAACCCTGGTCGGCGAGCGCGGCGTGAAACTGTCGGGCGGCGAGCGCCAGCGCGTGGCGATCGCGCGCGCCTTCCTGGCCGATGCGCGCATCCTGATCCTGGACGAGGCGACATCGAGCCTGGATTCCGCATCGGAGGTGCTCATCCAGAAGGCGATGGAGCGGCTGATGGTCGGGCGCACGACATTGGTCATCGCACACCGGCTTTCGACCGTGCGGGCACTCGACCGGCTGCTGGTTTTCGACCGCGGCCGCATCATCGAGGAAGGCTCGCATGACGAGCTTATCCGGCTGAACGGTGGTATCTACCGTCGGCTGTTCGAGCGCCAGGCGCTCGAACTCACCAAAGGCCTGGTCGCCTGAGGAAAGGCATCCGGCTTCGGCCGGGTGCCTTCCCGCCTTGCGGACCGACCGTCAGCCGTAGTGCAACTTGGGCTTGGCCTCGGTACCGGTGAACTTGACGCCCACGCGGTTGTTGCGGCGCCAGCGGACTTCCGCGCGATAAGCCACGCCATCGAGCGGGACGTAGAGCAGGAAACGATCGGGAACGCGTGATTCCGGTGCGACTTTCAGCTCGGCGCCACCGGCATTCTGATTGCGCAACGTGCAACTGACCTCGGAATTCTGGATACCGGTGATGATCGTCCCGCCCTTGAGCACGCGCTGGCGGTGCTCGCGCCGGTGTTCGCCGGAGTTTTCTTCAAGTGGTTGCGCGGAGTTCGTCATTGATCGACGCCATTAGCCGAATCGGCACTGCATTAACCACACAAAGCACCGATGTTCGCGCACCGCAACGTGCGGCATGCTCGTCGGGTCACATATGCGTTATTTGAGCGATGACTCAGGCGAATCTATGCGGATCGGCGCAGAAATAGGCAATGATCTGGCAAAGATCGGGCTCGTTGACCATGCCGGCGGCCTCGGCGGAGCCGACCCATCTGCGAGTGCGGGCGCGCTTTTCCTTCCAGCGGTCCGCGACGCGGTCGACCTTGAGCGGGAACACCAGGACCTCGCAAGGCACTTCCTCGCCGGATGCCAGGACCTTGCCGTAGAAATAGCGGCCGGCTTCGAGATGCGAGACCGTGCCGTGCAAGCCCGCTTCCTCGCCCGCTTCGCGGGCGGCAGCTACGCAAAGCGGCTCCCTGGCTTCCGGCCAGCCTTTCGGCAGCACCCAGCGCCCGGTATCGCGGCTGGTGATCAGCATGATCTCGACGCCGTTTTCGTTCTCACGCCAAGGCAGGGCTGCAACCTGCAGGCGGCAAGGCACTGAGCCGAAGAGTCGTCGGACTCTTTCGGCCATCTGGTTGTGCGTCGTTGGCCTCGTCAACATCGTAGAAGCTGCCCCGAGCCTCTAGAATCATTTGCCATCAAACGAATCTTACGACGTATTGTGGACGATAAAAGTAAAAAACTTCACTCGGGTTGGTTAACCCGGACAGGGCAGGCAATTGCGAAATCATCGCCCCCGAGAGCCTTCTCCCCGAGAGCCTTCTCTATACAGCAAACAGTGATTTGGGCGGGCGCTGGACGGAAACAGCAGCTTCCAACGATCAGCCGGCGTGATCGTCGGCAATCGGCTTCTGATAGGTGAAGCCCATGTCCCACGGGAAGTAGATCCAGGTGTCCTGGCTGACCTCGGTGACGAATGTATCGACCAGAGGCCTTCCCTTCGGCTTGGCATAGACGGTGGCGAAATGCGCCTTCGGCATCATGGCGCGCACGATGCCGGCCGTCTTGCCGGTATCGGTGAGGTCGTCGATGATGAGCACACCCGCGCCGTCATCGGCAAGAAGCGAAGGCGAGATCTCCTTCAGCACCTGCAACTGACCCTGGCTCGTGTAGTCGTGATAGGAGGCGACGCAGACCGTTTCGATGACGCGGATGCCAAGCTCGCGCGAAATGATCGCGGCGGGCACCAGTCCTCCTCGGGTGATGCAGACGATCGCCTTCCACTGGCCTTTGTTGGTGCCGGAAAGCCGCCAGGCGAGCGCGCGGGCATCGCGGTGGAACTGGTCCCAGGAGACCGGAAAGGCTTTTTCGGGAAGGGACATGGTTCGTGCACTCCGCAAGCGCGCGCCGCAGCGCGCAGATACGATGGAATGCAGCCGGAATTAGCCGGAAAGCGCCGGCCTTGGCAAGGTGGCCGCCAGGGATGGCTGTGTACTTATACCGCGTCGCGCTGTTCAGGCGACGCGGTGCAAGTTCCCTGTTTGATACATGTCCTTGTCCCCCGAACCCGATTCCCACTTCGCGGAGACAGGCTTATCTCGACAGGAAGGCTGCCACGTTTGCCGTGCGCAGCACGGTGCGGGTGACGCCGCCGAACAGGAGCTGTCGCAGCCAGGAGTGGCTGTAGGCGCCGAGCACCAGCAGATCGGCGCCGGATTCGGCGATCCTCTCCTGGATGATGTCGTCGACCGAGCTTGCCCCCGATTTCTGCACGGAAACGCTGACATTGGCGCCGTGGCGTGACAAGGCAGCCGCGATCTCGGCGCCCGCCGCCTCGGGAGCCTCGTCGAGCGTTTCCGGCGGATCGATGACGAGAATGTCGGTCTTGTCCGCCTCGCTGATGAAGGGCAAGGCATCGAATGCTGCACGAGCCGCTTCCTTACTGCCGTTCCAGGCCAGCAGTACACGCCTGAAGGTGGTGACGAGCGGCCCGGCATGCGGAACGACAAGCACCGGCCGGCCTGCATCGTAGACCAGCGTATCGACATCGGCGCCCGGATCGCCCCCGGTGTCGCGCTGCGCGGCGATAATCAGGTCAGCCGCCCGCACGCTCGAAATGCCGGTCAGCGCGCTGTCGCCGGAGAAGCTTTCGAGGCTCCGCCACTCGAAGGACAGGTCGGAATCCTCGACGCGCCTGAGAAAGACCGCCTGCAGCTTCTCGGCGCGCTCCTTGTTCATCTCGGCCGAGACCTGCAGGAATTCGGTGTCGGGGAAACCTGTTGCCGACGTATAGGGGACGGGAAGCGCTTCGGCGTGGATGCCGACGAGGTGGCTTTCGAATCGCTCGGCAAGCGGGATGGCGCAATCGAGCACGCGCTCGGCGTCCTGTTCGTTCTGCAGAATGGCGACGATCGTCTTGAAGCGCATGGCAGATCCCTCAAATTTATCGGCGCAAGATCGCCACCGGCATCAATGGCCGCAACGAAAGTGCCGTGCCAGAAACGTCGGCGCGCGCCTTCTGGTTCCGGGGTCAGCTCGCGACCGACAGGCCCGCCACCATGGCCGCAACATCCTTGCGCGCGGCCTCTAGCGCCGCTTCGTCGCGGGCGCGCACGACGAGCTCGGTCCAGAATTTGCCCTCGCCATATTTCGGGTAGGAGCCGATAATGGTGTCGGGATGCGCTTTTTGGATGTCGGCCAGCGGTCCGCCGATCAGGCCTTCGCCGAACGGGCAGTGCACGGTGGCCGACAGCATCCTGATGCCGGTCTTCAGCGTCGGCACGACATTGTCGAGCATCGCCTGGAAGATCGACGGCACACCGGCCATCACGTGAACGTTGCCGATACGGAAGCCTGGCGCGATCGATACCGGATTATCGATGTGGTCGGCGCCGCGCGGCATGCGCGCCATGCGCTTGCGCGCCTCGGTGAATTCGATACCGCGCTCGGCATAGCTTGCCTCCAACATGGCGTAAGCCCTGGCATCGTATTCGCAAGGCACGCCGAAGGCCTTGGCTATCGAATCGGCGGTGATGTCGTCATGCGTGGGGCCGATGCCGCCGGTGGTGAAGACATAAGTATAGCGGGCGCGCAGCGCGTTGGCGGCGGCGACAATCTCGTCCTCCTCGTCGGGAACGATGCGCACTTCCTTCAGGTCGATGCCGATCGCGGTCATGATATCGGCGAGATGGCCGATATTCTTGTCCTTGGTCCTGCCGGAGAGGATCTCGTCGCCGATGACGAGCATGGCGGCGGTGACGATTTCGGGCATGGCTCAGCGGACAGCCGGCCGCAATGCGCACGCGAGGCGGGGCTCTTGTGGCAGACACGGTTGCGAGTAAGGTGCGTCGGTACGGCTCGGGTGCAAGATGCTGATATCGATTTTGCCATGGCTGATCGGTGGTCTGCTCGTTGCGGCGGCCGCCGTCGTGCTCGGCTTCATGCTCGCAACATCGTGGATCGCGACCAAGGCCGAGAGGCTGGTACCGGCGTGCGGCAAGTTCATCGAGATCGGCGGCAGCCGCATCCACTATGTCGAAACAGGCGAGGGCAGGCCGATCGTGTTCCTGCACGGGCTCGGCGCGCAACTCCATCATTTCCGGCACACGCTGTTCGGCCGCTTCGGCGCCGGCTACCGGCTGATCGCTCTCGACCGGCCGGGCTCGGGATACTCGGTGCGGGCGGGCGGGGCGAGCGGCCGTCTGCCCGAACAGGCGGAAGTGGTGCGGCGCTTCATCGAGGAGCTTGGGCTCGAACGGCCTTTGATCGTCGGTCATTCGCTGGGCGGCGCCATCGCGCTTGCACTTGCGATCGAGCATCCGACGGCGATTTCCGGCATCGCGCTCATCGCGCCGCTGACGCATCTGGAGGCGAGGGTGCGCCAGAAATTCGACCTGCTCTATGTTCCCTCGCGCCTGAAGCGCTGGATCTTGGCCCATACTTTAGCGATACCGTACAGCCTGAAATATGCGGAGCCGACGATGAAGTTCATCTTTGCGCCGCAAGCCGTGCCGGGGGACTACATGATCGCCGGAGGTGGTTGGCTCGGGTTGCGGCCCGCCCATTTCCAGGCGACCTCCACCGATATCGTGGCGGTGGAAGAGGATCTCGGCCGCCTCGAACAGCGCTATGGCGAGATCCTGATGCCGGCCGGCATTCTGTTCGGCGCGGATGACCGGGTGATCGGCATCGCGGCTCATGGCGAACCGATGCCGGGCAGGATCAGAGAGCTCGATTTCGAACGCGTCCAAGGGCTCGGGCACATGCCGCAATTCGTGGAACCGGAACGCGTCGTAGCCTTTATCGAGCGCATCGCCGCGCGCGCATTCCCAGCGTGAGGATCCCGTTCGAGTCAAAGGCCGAGAGGGATCGCGTCCGTTCACGAACCGTCACACAAAAGTGTCGGACATTCCGCCTCACCTACACTTGCAACGGGAACTTCGGCTCCAACCCTCGGTTTTAATCCGTGTCGGCTGGCGAATTTCCGGCCAGCAAGAATGCGGCAATTCACCAGATGGAGACCAATATGCTTACGAAGATTTTTGCAGCCTCGGCGCTTGTCCTTGGCATGGGCACCTCGGCTATGGCACAATCGTCGGACGCTTGGTGGTGGTGGCATCGTGATCGCCCGGTCCATAGCGAGCAAGCGCCGGTTGATCCCTACACCACGGGCAGCATTTATTCCGATCGCGACGCCAGCGCGCTAAACAGCTTCGGCAACGGTGCCGTCGGCCCATGCGCCTCGGATACGGCCGGCCCCGATGCGAATGCCGGCCCGAACGTCAACGACCAGTATTGCGGCAAGTAGTCCGTTCGCCAGCGAGCGACCGACGTGAAGCTTTTACAGCGTCGGTCGCAGCAAGGTCGAGCGACGGAAATTAATCTGAGACTTCGGTCTGCGGCCGGTCGCGGCCATCGGCCAGTTCGTCATGCCAGACACCCTCGGAATCCTCATACTGGATGCCATCCGTGGTGCCGGCGACCTGCTGCTCGGCCGAAGCAATTTCAGCCGCGCGCAGCGCGTCCTGGCGGGTGGGAAATGTTTCTGAAAAAGTCGAGCCGACCATGTAGGCCCAGCCGCCGTCATGCTCGACGATCTTGTAGGTCAGTTTCGCCATGGAATCCTCCGGTCGAGAAGCCCTTTGCCTGCTCAATGCAGCTTTCCGTCGGACAGCCTTTCTTCGGGAACCAGCACTTCAGATTCCTCGGCTGCCTCGATCAGCGCGCGGCGCGCGTCCGCCGTCGAACGATACCCCTCCAGCGCTTTCAGGCAAGTATCGAGAGCATCACGATGCCGCTGGCCGCGATTGAGCGGCCATACGGTCATCAGGCACTCGGCCGCTTCGCGGGTGCTGCTTATTTGGCGATATTTGCCGACATGGCCGAGTTCGACCACCACCGGCTTCTCAAATGGCTTGCTGTCTGTCATGGCCGCCAACGTAAAACGGCCAATTTGGTTGCAATGGTGGCGGAAGGCTGCGCCCAAAGGTCTCAGCCAATCGTCACCTGTGCAAGCCGTTCAGCCCGCGGCCTTCATCCAGTGCTGCATCGTCGTGACCGAGCGTGCCAACTGCGGCGCCGGACGGATTTCCTCGCTGAACGTCGCCGCCGCGCGCCAGCCCCAGCGCGGATCGGCAAGGAAGGCGCGCGCCAGAGCCACCATGTCGGCGCGGCCGTCGGCCACGATCGCCTCGGCCTGCTGCGGATCGTCGATCAGGCCGACGGCGCGCGTCGGAATGCCGGCGCCCTTGCGCACAGCCTCGGCCAGATGCACCTGGTAGCCGGGGCCGCTGGGCAGCTTCTGCAACGGCGAATTGCCGCCGCTGGAACAGCACAGATAGGCGACGCCTTCCGCCTTTAGCGCCTTGGCCACTTCGATTGCCTCCTCGATCTCGAAGCCGCCGTCGACCCATTCCTTCACCGAAAGGCGGGCCCCCAGCATCAGGCCCGGCGCTGCCTTCTTCACCGCCCTGGCGATCTCCACGGCGAAGCGCATGCGGTTTTCCAGCGAGCCACCCCAGCGGTCGGTGCGCTGGTTGGAAAGTGGCGACAGGAACTGGAAGATCAGATAGCCGTGAGCGGCGTGCAGCTCGATGAAGTCGAAGCCGGCGCGCTCGGCCCGCTTGGCCGCATCGGCGAAATGTTGGATGACTTGCCGGATCTCTTCCTCGCCCAATGCGTGCGGTATATTCCACCCTGTGTCATAGGCGATGGCCGAAGCCGAAACGGTCTGCCAGGGATCCTCGCCCGCTTGCAGGGGGCCGCCGCCTTCCCAAGGCCTTCTGTTGGATGCCTTGCGGCCGGCATGGGCGAGCTGGACGCCGAATTTGGTGCCGGGCGCAGCGACGCGCCTGGCCGCATCGAGCGTGCGCTTGGCCGCCGCCTCGTTGTCGTCGGAGTAGAGGCCAAGGCAGCCATGCGAGATGCGGCCGCGCCGCTCGACGTCGGTCATCTCGACGGTCACCATGCCGGCGCCGGACATGGCCAGGTTCATCCAGTGGTGCAGATGCCAGTCGCTGGCGGAACCGTCCTCGGCCGAATACTGGCACATCGGCGCTACCGCAATACGGTTTGGAAAGGTCAGGCCGCCGAGGGTGATCGGCTGGAAAAGCGATGATGTCATGGAAACGGCTCCTGGGAGAGATATCGCTATCTAGGCAGCCGCGGCACTTCGCGCCAGACAACAGCTGGTGAAAGTCTCGCTGGACCAGTCGCTTTCCAGGATTGCGCCCGCGCCTGTTCGCCGATAACGCTTGCCGACAGCACGGAGCCAATCATGGAAGATCGCGTCCGCATCCAGTCTGAAGAAGTCCTGTCCGACGATTGGGCGGTGCTCAAGAAGACGGTGCTCGACTATCGCCGCCGTGATGGGCGCTGGGAGACGCAGATCCGCCAAACCTACGATCGCGGCGACGGCGCGGTGATCCTGCCTTTCGATCCGCAGCGCTCGACGGTGCTGCTGGTGCGGCAGTTCCGCTATCCGGCCTATGTCACCGGTCATCGCGAGCCGCTGATCGAGGCCTGTGCCGGTCTGCTCGACGAAAACGATCCGGAAACCTGCATCCGCAAGGAAGCGGAAGAGGAGCTCGGCTATCATTTGAAGAACGTTGAGCGGCTGTTCGCGCCCTATATGAGCCCCGGGAGCGTGACGGAACGGCTCTGGTTCTTTACCGCGCGCTATTCGCCGGCCGACCGTATTTCCGACGGCGGCGGAGCTCCGGAAGAGGGCGAAGACATCGAGGTGCTGGAAATGCCGCTCGACGAGGCGCTGGCCGGCATCGCCGACGGCCGTATCGTCGACGCCAAGACCATCATTTTGATCCAGCACCTGAAGCTCAATCCGATCAAGGGTTGAGTGGCCTGCCACCCGAAGCGAGGAGCGAAGGGTGGTGCGGACGACGGGAATCGAACCCGTACGATCAGAGATCGAGGGATTTTAAGTCCCTTGCGTCTACCAATTCCGCCACGTCCGCGCGCCGCGATTTCAAGCACTTGGGCCGACACGAGTCCAGCCTTGTGGGCGGGATGGCACCGTATTGCCACCGAATATTGCTCTTCCGCATCGGTTCTCATCGCAACTGGACCGGCTATGGCTCGCCTTCCGGGCCGCAGAAGACCAGCGCAGGGCGCGCTGTTAACCCTTCTCCACGACGGTGAGAGCGTCAGTCTCGCTGTTCCCGTTCCACGGGAACGTCTGCTGTTCGATGACGGTCAGCCCTGCACGCGCGCTGACATGCTCGACAAATCCCTTTGGCATGAAATTCCGCCAATCGGGATTTTCCT
Source organism: Mesorhizobium sp. M1A.F.Ca.IN.022.06.1.1 (assembly GCF_003952605.1). Taxonomy (NCBI): domain Bacteria; kingdom Pseudomonadati; phylum Pseudomonadota; class Alphaproteobacteria; order Hyphomicrobiales; family Phyllobacteriaceae; genus Mesorhizobium; species Mesorhizobium sp. M1A.F.Ca.IN.022.06.1.1. The sequence continues at coordinate 5,878,812 of NZ_CP034455.1, forward strand.
TGAAGGATGCGGTTGGATTATCCGAGTAGTTCGAATGATGAAGGAGAGCTCGTCCCCCCGGTTTCAAGACGGAGGCGACTTCCATGATGTAGGACGCCACGGTCAGCGGTTCGAAATGAACCATCGAGTCGTAGCTGAAAACGGAGGAAAAGCGCCCCTTTTCAAACGGTAGACTCTTGCCGTCCGGTGAAAGCGTCACGGTCACATGAGAAGCGCTTGAAAACCGTTTCCTAGCCAATGCAGTGGCATCGACCGAAGTATCGATCAACGTCAGTCGCCTGCAACGGCCGACGATCTGCGCCGAATGACGTCCGGCACCGCTGGCTATTTCGAGCACATCATCCAAGTTCAAATATCGCTCAAAAGCTTTGCGAAAGCGGCTCGCCGGTGCCCAAAACCAAGCCACCAACTCAGGGTTTTCGTATTTCTCAAAGTACTCATAATCAGAGGCGCCAAAACTACGCCACGTATCGACGATTGCTTCGTGCGCAGCGTCAGGCTCAGTCATAAGCCTTCCCCCCTCTTTCTTCTTGGCCGCACATTTTAGAGGGATTGGCCGTCAAAGGCAAAGGAGGCGCACGCAAGCTGGCTTGCCAAGGGGAGCAGCTATCCGCTTCATGGCTTCCGCAGTTCTCACCCCGGCACCGCCGCCGTACTCGGGAATGAAGTCGGCGCCGGCCGCTTCGAGAGCTGCTTATAGGGCGGACATCAAATAACCCGGTGGGTCGACTCTGTTTTGATCCCGCGGTCGCCGGCCACCTTCGTTCCGTGCTGCTCCGCAAATCAGAATTTGTAGCTGAAGCTTACGCCCAGGGTATGGAGCTTCAGGTCCTGATCACGATCGGAGAAGTCGTCCGGGACGTCGAAATGCTCCTTGCCGAAATCGTAGTAACGGTATTGGGCGCCGACGACGATGTTGCTGCTCAGCGCATAGTCGACCCCGGCGCCGATCGTCCAGCCGGTGCCGGTGCGTGTCTTGGCGAAGCCGCTGCCGCCGACGTCTTGCGAGGTCTCGATACCGGCGAAGGCGACGCCCCCGACGCCATAGATCAGCCAGCGATCGACCGCCAAGCCGGCTTCGGCATTGATCGATCCCAGCCATTTGACCTCGGTGCCGACGGCATTGCCAGGGTCGAGCAAGGCCGAAGCGTCGATCGAGGCATAGTTGAGCTCAGCGCGCGCGCCGATCACCGCCTGATTGAACTGCCAGAGGCCGGCGACATGGCCGCCGACGAAGCCGCCGTCGACATCGGGAGAAGCGGCGAACGGCTCGCCTTCCGTGCCGGAGATGTCAGATGAGCCCCAGCCATAGCCGGCCTGCAGGCCGGCATAATAGCCTGTCCAATCGAAGCCCGGCGCAGTCATGGGCAGGTCGGCGATCGCGTCCGCGGCCAAGGCCGGCCCGGACAGCAGGGCGAAAAAGCCGGCACTGGCAAGTGTCAGGCGACCCATCGAGCGCTCCGAAATGGCGGTTTCGAAAACTTCTCGGTGCAACCTAGCGTTATTCGCCCGAAAACGGAATTGTATTCCTGCAACAGTGGTTTACTTCGGCGGGTTGCGCACGCGATCCTCCAGGTCGCGCTGGTTCTCCTCGGGAGTGGCCAGCCGCGTGAAAGCATATTCGGCTAGTAACGAACCGGCGATGAAGATGGCGATCGGCGCGGCCCATGCCCAGAATGAATGCAAGGTGAAGAAGGCCAGGCCGGCGCTACATGCCGACAGCATGAAAATTGCGAACCGGATCGTTTTTGCCATCTCTTCTGCAACCCAAATAGCCGGAGATCCAGTCTAGGCGAGATTTCGCCCTGCTGCCGGAGAGATCTGTCGGGAACCGGTCCTGCCTTAAAAACAAAGCAGTTTTGCCAACTGGTCAAAACCGCGCCAGCTTGGCACAGTCGGGCAAACAGGAGTTTCTTCATGGCGAGCCGCACCAATCCGACGAAACCCAAGCCCTGGACCGAAGTGGCGACGCAACTGGTCGACGTCGCGATGGGGCGCCGGGCTGCCGATCTCGTGATCCGCAACGGGCGCTGGGTGAATGTCCATTCGGGCGAGATCATTCCGGGCACCGACATCGCCGTCGCGGCCGGACGTTTCGCCTATTGCGGGCCGAATGCCGGCCACACGATCGGGCAGGGGACCAAGGTGGTCGATGCGGGCGGCCGCTATCTGGTGCCCGGCCTCTGCGATGCGCACATGCACGTCGAAAGCGGCATGGTCACGGTGACGGAATTCTGCCGCGCGGTGATCCCGCACGGCACCACCTCGATGTTCATCGATCCGCACGAGATCGCCAATGTTCTGGGCCTGCCGGGCGTTCGGCTGATGCATGACGAGGCGGTCGCGATGCCGATCAACGTCCATGTGCAAATGCCGTCCTGCGTGCCTTCGGCGCCCGGCCTGGAGCATGCCGGCGCGGAGCTTACGGTCGCAGACGTCGCCGAGGCGATGACCTGGGAGAATATCATCGGCCTTGGCGAAGTGATGAATTTCCCGGGAGTCGCCGCCAACGATCCGGTGATGTCGGGCGAGATCGCCGAGACGGTGAAGGCCGGGAAAACCGTCGGCGGCCACTATGCCTCGCGCGATCTCGGGTTGCCATTCCACGGCTATGCCGCCGGCGGCGCCGAGGATGACCATGAGGGCACGCGCGCCGAGGATGCGATCGCCCGCGTGCGCCAGGGCATGAAGGCGATGCTGAGGCTGGGGTCCGCCTGGTACGACGTCGCTGCGCAGATCAAGGCGGTCACCGAAGGCGGCATCGACCCGCGCAACTTCATCCTGTGCACCGACGACAGCCATTCCGGCACGCTGGTGCATGAGGGTCATATTGATCGGGTGGTGCGGCACGCCATCAGCCAGGGCCTGAAGCCGGTGACGGCGATCCAGATGGCGACGCTCAACACCGCCCAGCATTTCAGGCTGGAACGCGAGGTCGGTTCGATCGCGCCGGGGCGGCTGGCGGATCTTTTGATCGTCTCCGATCTTGCCCAGATGGCGATAGACGAGGTCTATGGCCGCGGCGTCAGACTGGCGAAAGCCGGCAAGCTCGAGATCGACATTCCGGCCTATGATTATCCCGGGACGGCGAAAAACACGGTCAAGCTCGGCAAAAGGCTCAAGGCGTCTGACTTTGACATCGCCGCGCCACAGGGTGCCAACGAGGTGCGGGCGCGGGTGATCGGCGTGATCGAGAACCAGGCGCCGACCAGAGCGCTCGAGGCCGACCTGCCCGTCGAGGACGGGCTGGTCGCCATGGATCGCCGCAACGACATTTGCCAGATCGCCCTGGTCGAACGCCACAGGGGCACGGGCGGCGTCACCAACGCCTTCGTGTCGGGCTTCGGCTATGTGGAAGACTGCGCGATGGCCTCGAGCGTGGCGCATGATGCGCACCACATCATCGCCGTCGGAACCAACAAGGAGGACATGGCTTTAGCCGTCAACCGGCTGAGCGAGGTCGGCGGCGGCGTCGTGCTTTACTCCAAGGGCAAGGAACTGGCGCTGGTGGAAATGCCGATCGCTGGGCTGATGTCGGACGAGCGCGCCGAGATCGTCGCGGCCAAAGCCGAGCAGTTGACGGAAGCGATGCGCAAGGTCGGCTGTTCGCTCAACAACGCCTACATGCAGCATTCGCTGCTGGCGCTGGTCGTCATCCCGGAACTCAGGATTTCCGATGTCGGCCTTGTCGACGTGACGTCGTTCCAGAAGGTCAATCTGTTCATCTAGCATGTGCCGATGTTCGGGTGAGGTCAGCCTGACCGAACCTCGACACGCCCTAACCGGTGCTCAGCCGCCGGTGGCGATCGTCAGCACCCTGAACGGCGTGGTGATGACCACCTCGGCGACCGAGCCGACCGCCTTGCCGAGACCCTGGCCGATATTGTTGAGCTGCGTCGGGTCCGGTTCATCGGAGGCAAGACCGGCAGGCGTGCGCAGTCGATTGCCGAGCAACTGCACCAGGATCGGATTGTCGGCGAATTTAGCATGGTTCAACCGGTCTCCGCCCTTGGTTCGGGTCAGATCGACCACCGTCACGCCGTAGTTGGCGAGATCTGCCGCGTTGTCGTAATCGCCGACGCGCGGCTTTTCGCCGGAAATGAAGCTGGACAGCTTGAGCGCCCGGTCGTCGCCCGAGAGAAGGATGGCGAAAGGCTTGTCGGGCTTGCCGTAGCGGATCATCTGCTTCTTGAAGACATCGACGTCGATGTCAGGCGAGGCGAGGATGACGTAGCCGAGCTTGCCGTTGAGATCGCGGTCGCCGGTGATGGCGAGCTGGCGCAAAGCTTCCATCGTCAGCCAGGTCCCCATCGAATGGGCAATGATGTCAATGCTTTTGGCGCGGGACTTGGCAAGCATCCTCAGTGTCGCTTCCAGGTCGTCGCGCGCGGCGGTGGAGCTGTCCTTGTCATAAATGTAGCCGGTCGTCTTGCCGCTCGACGCCCACGAGAACAGCACCGGTGTGCCCGGATAATTCGTGTCGTGCGCGATCTGCGTCAGGCGGTAAACGCCATCGTCGAAGCCGTTGTTGAAGCCGTGCACGAAGACCAGGGCGCGGTCGCCGCGTATGGCAATATCGGTGCCGACCGCCTTGGCGAATTGCGAGGCGTTCCCATAGTGGACGACATCGGTTGCGGTGAACTGCCTGGCCGGAATGCTGTCGGCCGAACCCTTGGCTCGCTCGATCGCGCCAACCTGGTGGATCTTTGGAACCGTGACATCGACGCGGGCGTAGCTGGTGGTCAGCGAACGGTCGCCGTCGAAAACCTGCCGCGGGTCCTTGGTCGCCTGTTGCCGGGTCGTGGCGACGAAGATCTCGTGCTTGGCGGCAATGTCCGATGCAGGCGCGGTAACGGCCTTCCGATTGAGCAGGTCATGCGCGTTCTGCCCAGCGCAGCCCGTCAGGGCAAGCGTGATGGCAAGGCCAAGGACGATCTTCGAACGCACGATCACCCGGGATCCCCCAAGGGCGGCAAACCTCTCGGGCTCCTTCGATAAAGCCAGCGAGCGGTCTGGTCCAGTTCAAAGTCCGTGCAGGGCGGCAACCGCGTGAACACGGTTATTGAGTGGCGAGCTGGCTGATCCGGTCGGTGACGTCGCGGTCGCTGGCAAAGCCGTCGTCCTGGCGCAGCCGCTGGCCGATCATCTTCACCAGCATCGGGTTGTCGGCGAATTTGGTGTGGTTGAAGCTGTCGTTGCCCTTCACCTTGGAGAGGTCGACCACCGTGACGCCGTAGGAGGCGAGGTCGGCCGCGTCCCTGTAGTCGCCGACGCGCGGCCGTGCACCGGCAATCAGGCCGGAGAGCCGGAGAGCGCGGTCGTCGTCCGACAGGAGCAGGATGAACGGCTTGTCGGGCTTGCCGTAGCGGCGCATCTGGCTCTTGAAGACATCGACGTCGATGTCGGGCGAGGCCAGGAGAACATCGCCGAGCTTGCCGCCGAGGTCGCGGTCACCGGTGATGGCGAGCTGTCGCAGTGTTTCCATCGTCACCCACGTCCCCATCGAATGGGCGACGATGTCGATGCGGCGCGCACCGGTCTGCGCCAGCATTCTCAGCGTCACTTCCAACTGGTCGCGGGCGGCGGCGGCACTTTCCTTGTCATAGACATAGTCGGTGGTCTTGGCGCCCGAAGCCCATGAAAAAAGCACCGGCGTGCCGGGATAGCCGGAATCGTGAACGATCTGGGTCAGACGGTAGACGGCATCGTCGAAACCGGTGTTGTAGCCGTGGACGAAGACCATGACGCGGCCGCCGCGGGCGTCGATGTCGGCATTGAGCGCGCTGGAGAATTTCGGCTGCGTGTCGTAGCCGACGACCTCGGAAGCCATGAAATATTTGGTCGGATCGTTCGACGTCCCGCGCGAGCGGCGCTCGATCTGACCAGTCTCATGAACCGGCGGGACGGTGACGTTGACGCGGGCGTAATTGAGCGTCGCCGAGCGCTCGCCGTCGAAAACCTTGTTCGGGTCGTCGGAGCGCTTGCGGGTGGTGGCGATGAAGATCGAATGGTTGCCGGCGATCTCGGTCGCCGTCGTCGGCACCACGACGCTGCCCAGGATTTCCTGTGACGGTCGTCCCGCGCAGCCTGCAACCAGCAAGGCCAGGGCAATGATGCAAATCGTCTTCAAATGCACGTCGAAACTTCCATTCCGGCCGCAATTGGCCATCCGCCTCCGCGAAATCCTCCCGGACAGGGGAAGTGCGGCGGAAGTAAGTCGTGTCCAGCGGAAATTTGATCGGCAGGTGCCAACCGCCTCGGCACTGTTGCGCGAAAACCAAAGTGGCGGCAGGAGGGCGGCGAGCGGCTGCATCGGTGGCCGCGAAAACCAAACTATGCAATAGGCTTGGGCTGCGAACCACATGGTCTCGGAGCCGGTTGCCTCATGAACAGTTTTTCTTCCCGCGTCGCAGCCGCCGCGGAGGCGATCCGCGGGATCTTTCCGGAAACGCCGCTGCAGGAGAACGACTATCTGTCGAAAAAGACCGGCGCCCGCATCCTCCTGAAGCGCGAGGACCTGACGCCGGTCCGCTCCTACAAGATCAGGGGCGCCTTCAACTTCTTCCGCAAGGCGCTCGCCGCCGGCAACAATGCCGAGCTGTTCGTCTGCGCCTCGGCGGGCAACCACGCGCAGGGCTTTGCCTTCGTCTGCCGCCATTTCGGCAAAAAGGGCGTGGTGTTCATGCCCGTGACGACGCCGCAGCAAAAGATCGACAAGACGCGCCTTTTCGGCGGCGATTTCGTCGAGATCAGGCTGGTCGGCGACTTCTTCGACGATTGCTATCGCGCCGCCTTCGAGTTCACCGAAGCCGCCGGCGCGCATATGGTGCCGCCCTTCGACCACAAGGACATCATCGAGGGGCAGGCGACCGTTGCCTATGAGATCGCAGCCCAGATGCCGGGCGGACGCATGCCCGACATCGTCATGCTGCCTGTGGGCGGAGGCGGCCTGGCTGCAGGCGTCACCCACTATTTCGCCGACCAGCAGCGTGAATTGCGCTTCGTATTCTGCGAGCCGGCGGGCGCGCCTAGCCTTAGCGAGAGTCTCGCCGGCGGCAAGCGGATCAGGCTCGCCAAGGTCGACAACTTCGTCGATGGGGCGGCGGTGGCTGAAATCGGCCGCGAGCCGCTGCGCCATCTCAAGGAATTCACCGCCGACGCGGTGCGCCTTGTCCCGGAAAACCGGCTTTGCGCGACGATGATCGAGATGCTCAATGTCGAGGGCGTGGTGCTGGAGCCAGCCGGCGCATTGGCGATCGACGCGCTCAAGGATTTTTCGCGCAAGGAGAGGAGGGGCAAGACCATCGTCGCGATCGTCTCGGGGGGCAATTTCGATTTCGAGCGCCTGCCGGACGTCAAGGAACGAGCGCTGCGTTTCGAAGGGCTAAAGAAGTACTTCATCATCCGCTTCCCGCAGCGGCCGGGCGCATTGCGCGATTTCCTCGAAATGCTCGGCCCGGACGACGACATCACGCGCTTCGAGTATCTCAAGAAGTCGGCGCGCAATTTCGGCTCGGTGCTGATCGGCATCGAGACCAAGGACCGGCGCAATTTCGATCTGCTGAAGGCCAATTTCGACGCCGAGGGCGTGCAGTATCAGGACATCACCGACAACGAGACGCTCGCGGGGTTCATCATATGAGCGGGCCAAAAACGGGCGACAAAGGAACGGTGTTCGTAGCCCTGTTTTCCGGCATCAATGTCGGTGGCAACCGCATCGTCAAGATGGCGGAGCTGAGGTCGTTCTTCGAAGACCTCGGCTTCACCGATGTATCGACCTACGTGCAAAGCGGCAACGTCGTGTTTCGTGCCAACAACAACGACGCTGCGGCGCTGACCAAAGCACTCGAAGCGGCCTTCGAGAAGAAATGGGAGTTCAATTCCCGCATCATGGTGCGCAATGCCGGCTGGTTCGAGCGCCTGGTGAAGGACAATCCCTATCCGGAGGTTGCCGGCGAGCCGACCAAGCTGCATGCCTATGCGCTGGAGCGAGAGCCGACCGCGGAAGAGGCGAAGCGGCTGGCGGAAAAGTGTGCCGGCCCGGAGCGCTTCGAGATCAAAGGCGACGTGCTTTACCTGCATGCGCCGGAAGGGCTTGGCAAATCGGTGTTTGCCAATCTTATTGGGCGAACGCTCAAGGTGCCGGGCACGGCGCGCAACTGGCGCAGCGTGCTTGCGCTGCTCGAAATGGCCAGCAAGGCCGCCGGCTGACGCTCAATACTTTCAGGCAGCCTTCTGCCAATCGAAAGTCAGCTCCTCGCGGAAGGCGAAGCGCTTGATGTGGTCGGCGACCACGGTTTCCAGCCGCTCGAGCGAGGCGGCGTCGTCAGCGGCGACCGCGATGTGGAGAGCCTTGTCGTCTGCATCCATCACGGTGCGGCCGAGCGAGAGCTGGATGGCGCCGTGATGCGGGTCGAATTCGACCGGGAACTTGTGCGCCCAGTGCTTGCAGAGCTGCTGCAGATAGCGGCTGGCGTTTTCAGTGGCGACGTCGGCGCGGCTGGTCGGCATGAAATTCTCCCGGCGATCAAGAAAAGCGCCAGCCTGATCTGGCTGGCGCCACAAGCGCTTAGATAGGCGCGATCCGGCAAAACGCCATAGACCGGCCGGTCAAATCCCCGGGAGGGGCAGGCGCCTACCAGCTTCCCGTATTCGACATCGAGGCCCATGGCTCCGCCTTTGCCTTGGCCGGGCCTTTCTGCAGCAGCTCGATGGAGATGCCGTCCGGCGAGCGGATGAAGGCCATGTTGCCGTCGCGCGGCGGCCGGTTGATGGTCACGCCATTGTCCATCAGCTTCTGGCAGGTGGCGTAGATGTCGTCGACCTCATAGGCGAGGTGGCCGAAGTTGCGGCCGCCTTTGTACTCCTCCGGATCCCAATTGTAGGTCAGTTCGACCAGCGGCGCCTTCTCGGCAATGCCGCTTTGCTCGTCATCGGGCGCGGCGAGGAAGATCAGCGTGTAGCGTCCCTGCTCGTTCTCGTCGCGACGCACTTCCTTGAGGCCGAGCTTGTTGCAGTAGAAATCGAGCGATTGATCGATGTCGGCGACGCGGACCATTGTGTGAAGATAGCGCATATCGGATTCCTCGCGGCGTTACGTTTGCGGCGCACCATAGGAGCCGCTCCGCCAAAGGGCAATCGTCCGACAAAACCGATAAGGTGATCGATTTCAGCCGCCCCTTTGCGCTTCAGGCCGCGCCGGTAAACAACAATTGAGGCTTTCCGGTGCTCAACGGTGAAAAAAGGCACGTCAGGTCTTGCACACCCCGGAAGCCGCAGTGTTAATCTGATGGCAAGAATCACTAGCGGTTGCAGTTGGAAAAGGGGGCGTTCTTATGGGGGAAAAAGCCTCTTTTACGAGGCGGGACGGAAGCCTTGACGACGCCTTGACGCGAGACAGTGGCGGCGACTCCGCCGGGCTTGTCGAAATCGCCGGCGCTATCAAATGGTTCGACGTGGCCAAGGGCTACGGCTTCATTCTTCCGGACGACGGCGTCTCGGGTGATATTCTCCTCCATGTGACATGTCTTCGAAGAGACGGTTTTCAGACCGCGCTGGAAGGCGCGCGCGTCGTCTGTCTGGTCAAGCAGGGCGAGCGTGGCCTGCAGGCGTTCCGGGTTCTTTCCATGGACGCCTCGACAGCGGTGCATCCGGCCGAGCAGGAGCAGCGCACGCATGTCACCGTGACTGCCGAGAGCGGGCTCGAGCGGGCGCTGGTGAAGTGGTTCAACCGCACCAAGGGCTTCGGCTTCCTGACCCGGGGCGAGGGCACCGAGGACATCTTCGTCCATATGGAGACGCTGCGCCGCTATGGCATCACCGAGCTGAGGCCCGGCCAGGTCGTACTGGTTCGCTTCGGACGCGGCGACAAAGGCCTTATGGCCGCCGAAATACACCCCGATATGGGCACCTTGCCGGTCTCGCATTAAAGCGCGGCCCGACGCACTTTATTTTTTGCTTGATGCAGGTTCGCCAAAACCGCTTGGCAGTTTTGGGCGACATGCATCGGGCCCTCTCGATACGATCGGGATGCCCTGCCCGGTGCAAGGCCGTTCCTGTCCAAAAACCAGTTCCACTCGCTCGGATCATGGTCTAGGACAGGGCCTGTACGAGGTATCACATGGCTCATCGCAACTGGCTGACCGCAGGCGCGCTTTGCGCCGCCATCGCTCTGGCCGCCATTTTCAGCGCCTTGAGACCGAGTTCGGCGGACGGTCAGGCGATGATGCTGCCTGCCGATCCGACGCCGCTCGTCGCGATCACCGGCTCCGGCAAGCATTCCTTCTCAATCGAGATCGCCGACAGCTCGGAAGAACGCGAGGCCGGGCTGATGTACCGCAAGGACATGGCCGACGATCACGGCATGCTGTTCGTGTTCGAGCGGCCCGCTGAGGTGAATTTCTGGATGAAGAATACACCGATGCCACTCGACCTGGTCTTTATCGGCCAGGACGGCAGGATCAAGGCCGTCAAGCGTGGCGAACCGGAGTCGGAGGCGATCATCTCGCCCGGACAGCCGGTAAGCTTCGTGCTTGAGCTGAAGGCGGGAACGGCCGCCAAGGACGGTCTGAAGGACGGCGATCTCCTGCGTCATCCAGCGATCGATAAGGCCTCGGGCGCCGGCTCCAACTGACCGCGGCTGCGCCAGATGCAATATTTTTCCCATGACGGCTTCGAACTCGCTTACCTCGACCGCCGGCCGGCGTCCGGTCAGGGCGATCCGGTGCTGATGATCCACGGCTTCGCCTCCAGCCACTACGTCAATTGGGTCTCGCCGGGCTGGTTCAAGACGCTGAACGACGCGGGGTACCGCGCCATCGCCCTCGACAATCGCGGCCACGGTTCTTCGACGAAGAGCTACCAGGAGGCCGACTACACGCCGGCCAAGATGGCCGCGGACGCGGCCGCGCTGCTCGATCACCTCGGCATCGAGCACGCCCATGTGATGGGCTACTCGATGGGCGCGCGGGTATCCGCCTTCATGGCGTTGTCCAATCCGGACAAGGTGGCGACGCTGGTGTTCGGCGGCCTCGGCATCGGTCTTGTCGACGGCGTCGGCGACTGGGATCCAATCGCCGATGCGCTTCTGGCCGAGGATCCCGGTACGATCAGCCATGCGCGCGGCCGCTCGTTTCGCGCCTTCGCCGACCAGACGCGCAGCGACCGCCGGGCGCTGGCCGTCTGCATCGTCGGCTCACGCGCGTCAATGAGCGAGGACGATGTCGCGCGGATCGCCCAGCCGACCCTGATTGCCGTCGGGACCAAGGACGACATCGCCGGCTCGCCCGACCAGCTTGCCGCGCTGATGCCCGACGCAGAGGCTTTTCGCATCGAGGGCCGCGACCACATGCTTGCCGTCGGCGACAAGAGCTTCAAGCAGCGCGTGCTGGAGTTCTACGCCGAAAATCCGCTCTGACCCATACCGTCCGCTGCGGGCGACGACGCGTCTAAAGCAGGTTGCGCGAAACGCGACCTGCTTTTGACCTTTGCGATGTCCTTTTCCCGAAACTGGAAGCACTTCGGGGAGAATGCTTTAGCCGCGCGTTCTCCTGTCGGCGATGGATTTCGCCATGACGCAAAGCAGCTCGAACATCATGGTCGCGCCGGCAAGCGCCGTCATGCCGCCAATATCAAAAGGAGGCGCGACCTCGACGACGTCGGCTCCGGCGAAATTCAATCCGTCGAGCAATCGAACCAGCTCCTGCACCTCGCGGGTGGTGAAGCCGCCGAGCTCCGGCGTGCCGGTGCCAGGGGCCATCGACGGATCGATGCAATCGATGTCGAAGGTCACGTAAGTGAGGCTGTCGCCGACAAGATCGCGTGCTTCCTGCATGACGGAAGCGGTGCCGCGTTTGACGAACTCTTCCATATATACGATGCGCACGCCCTGAGCGGTCGCCCAGTCGTGTTCGCCCGGCTCATAGATCGAGCCTCGAATTCCGATCTGGATAACCCGCTTCGGGTCGAGCAGCCCTTCCTCGATCGCGCGGCGAAAGGGCGTTCCGTGCGTATAGGGATTGTCGCCGAAGTAGCGGTCGTTCGTGTCGGAATGCGCGTCGAAGTGGATCATGCCGACGGGTTCCTTGCGGGCGATGGCGCGCAGCACCGGCAATGTCGTCAGATGATCGCCGCCGGCGGCCAAAGGGAGAGCGCCGTCAGCAACGATCGCGGCGATGCCGTCCTCGATGCGTTTCAAGCCGTCGAGCAAGTTGATGGGATTGACCGAGAGGTCTCCCACATCGGCGACATTGGCAATGCTGAACGGCTCGGTTCCCGACACGTGGTGGACGCGGCGCATCAGGCTCGACTGGTTCCTGATTTCGCGCGGACCATGGCGGGCGCCGGCCCGATTGGTCGTGCCGCCATCCCAAGGAATCCCGACAAGGGCAATATCGAGCCCCTTCGCGTTCGGCACCGCCGGCAGCCGCATGAAGGTGGAAAGCCCGGCAAATCGCGGCACCTGGGCGGCGTCGACGGGTTGGAAGAAGTTGTTTTCCATGGTTTCGGTCATCCCAGAGGCGTTCACGTTCGGCGTGGCGATCAGGTCTGTTGAGACTGGTCTTGCAGGACCTGCAGCGATCGGACCAGATTTTCCCTGGCCCGAGCCTCGAACCGATCGCGAAACGATTGTGTGTTGAAAATATGCGGACGGGCCAGGAAGCTCGTCAGGACAGCCGCGCGGCCGGCGCGCCAGATCGGTTCCTCGACCCAGCCATATTCGCGCCGGACCGCCTTCTCGTAGGCGTCGAAGCGGTTCGGGTCGGCACCGAGGATCGCGAGGTCCATGTCGAGGAAAAGGGCGGCATCACTCGCGGCACGCTCATCTTCGAGCGGCGACAACTGGTGCGTGGCGGTGGCGCTGATCATGGCCAGAGTCCGGGCAAGCCGGGCCGGGTCGGTGCGGCCGGAGAGCTTCCTTTCTGCCAGCACGGCGCTCTTTGCCTCGTTGTCCTTGGCGCGGCTGTCATAGACCGCGTCATGGAACCAGATCGCCGCTTCGACTGCTTCTGGATCGTCAAGAAGGTGCCGGTGTTCGGCTGCCAACGCCAGCATTGCTTCGATGTGAGGCAAGCCGTGGTAGTGGCGATCCGCGCTCTGATAGAGCGCGGCAAGCTCGCTTTTCAGCGCATCGTCGATCAAGGGTTCGTTTTCCATCGCCGCTTGAATCTCGGTGAACCAAGTCCATTTGACAAAGCACTAAGGAAAATTGAGTTCAACCGTGTTATGATCTGGCCTATATGTGCCGCCGGATGAATGAGCAGGCCGGAGACCGTCGATGAACAGCGTTACGATAGCCCGCCCCAGCATGGTGCAGCCGGTCGACCCGATCTGGCGCGCGATCAGGGATGAGGCGATGGAAGCGGTAAACCGCGATCCGTTGCTGGCTGCTTTCCTCTATTCCACCATCCTCAACCAGGAGAGCCTGGAAGAAGCGGTCATTCACCGCCTGGCAGAGCGCCTGGCGCATCAGGATATCGGCTCCGACCTCATCCGGCAGACCTTCAAGGCCATGCTTGCCGACGATCCGGAGTGGAGCACGACGGTTCGCGTCGACATCCAAGCCTACTACGATCGCGACCCGGCCTGCGACCGCTTCATCATGCCGGTGCTTTATTTCAAGGGTTTTCATGCCATCCAGACGCACCGTTTGGCGCACTGGCTGTGGAACCAGGGCCGTAGAGACTTCGCGCTCTACCTGCAGAGCCGCTCGTCCTCGGTGTTCCAGACCGATATCAACCCGGCCGCCCGCATCGGCAAGGGCATTTTTCTCGATCACGCCACCGGCCTAGTGGTCGGCCAGACCGCCGTCATCGAGGACGATGTCTCGATCCTGCACGGCGTGACGCTGGGCGGCACCGGCAAGGCCAGCGGCGACCGCCATCCGAAGATCCGCCGCGGCGTGCTGATCGGCGCCGGCGCCAAGATCCTCGGCAACATAGAGATCGGCCATTGCTCGAAGATCGCGGCCGGTTCGGTGGTGCTTTCGCCCGTGCCGCATAACAAGACGGTTGCCGGCGTGCCGGCGCGTGTCGTCGGAGAGACCGGCTGCGACCAGCCCTCGCGACAGATGGACCAGCTCCTGCCCTCGCAGACGATGGACCACGTCGTCAGCTTCGACATCTGATTCTGCGGTCATCGCCAGTGGCCGGAGTCCGGTCGCCACTCAAGGCTCGGTTGTAATGCTGCCGGCTTGCCTTTACATCGCCATCGTCGGCGTGTCAGAAGCGCGTTCCAACGAACAGCCGCATTCGGAGAAGACTTTTGAAGCCAGACGAAATCAGAAAGCTGGACGCCTACTTCAAGCGCGTCTTCCAGAATCCCAAGCTGCAGGTGAAGGCGCGCCCGCGCAAGGAAGACTCTGCCGAGGTCTATGTCGGTGACGAATTCCTCGGCATCGTCTTCAAGGACGAGGACGACGGCGACTATAATTTCTCGATGGCGATCCTCGACGTCGACCTGGCCTAAGCCGGCTTTCCGGCCGGGCTCGCCATGCCGCCCCGGTCGGAAACACCCCTGCGTGATTTTCCGGCTAGTCCACGCAGTGCCGCGGGATATGCACCCGCCGCCAGTCGGTCGAGCCTTCCCGCACCACCACCCGCCGCGCTACCCTCCGGTATGAGGGCGCGATTTCCGTGATGCGCCGCTCTCCTGGCCGCACCAGCACCTCGCGGGCGACGCCTTCGTATTCGGCCGGAAGGACGACGCGCCGGACGCGCTCCGGCTCGACGATGACCGTTTTGGCAACCCGCGCGTAGCGCGCCTCACGCCACACCTTGCACAGCACCTTGCGGCCGTGGATGACCCGCCATTCCCAGGCATAGCCGCCGTCATCCACCTTGACCGTGTGATAGACGGTGCGCGTCACGGCCGGCACGACTTCATAGCTGATGCGAGGCGTGGCGATCTGTTCGATGCTCTCGGTCGTGCCGTAGATCGGCGGGTCATAGTGGACGAGCTGGCCGCCGGGGCTCACCATCACGTCTTCATAGACCGTGTCGTAGATCGCCGGCCGTTGCACCGGCTCGTAGCATTCGAGCGTGCGGCCGCCGGCCGCGGCCTGCGACACGGCCGCAAGCATTGCGAGGCTGGTCGAGGCGAGCGATGCGGCACCCTTGCGAAGGGAGCTCTTGCAAAAGGAACTCGTGCAAAAGGAACTCTGGCTAAACATGACGTTCACCCGTTGAAAAAAGGACGCCGGTTCAACGCGGGAGCGTATCGGAAGGTCCGCCATGGACGGGGATTTCACGGCTTGTCGTTAAGCAGCGCGGTTAAGAAACTGCTACCGTGGCGGCCGGGTAGCGCCCTCGCATTTTGGGCAAAGGGCCATCTCCGGCGCAACCTGCAGCATTTCCTTGGGCCGAGCCGCTTGCTTCGACTTAACCAGATGGCTAGGAGGGGCGGCCTTGCGCTAGGGTGAGCCGGCATCCTATTTAGGATTCAACGATCCAGAACCGATTCCGCCCGATTGCTCAGGTCTACGGCGCCGGAATCCATCCAACAAGGGTAGTCCATGAAGAACCCCGTCGAAACCTACATGAACCTCGTTCCGATGGTGGTCGAGCAGACCAATCGCGGCGAGCGTGCCTACGACATCTTCTCCCGCCTGTTGAAGGAACGCATCATCTTCATCACCGGCCCGGTCGAGGACGGGATGGCGACGCTGGTTTGTGCACAGCTTTTGTTCCTCGAGGCGGAGAACCCCAAGAAGGAAATCAACCTGTACATCAACTCGCCGGGCGGTGTGGTGACATCGGGCATGGCGATCTACGACACCATGCAGTTCATCAAGCCGGCGGTATCGACGCTCTGCATCGGCCAGGCAGCCTCGATGGGCTCGTTGCTGCTTTGCGCCGGCCACAAGGATATGCGGTTTGCCACGCCGAACGCCCGTGTCATGGTCCATCAGCCGTCCGGTGGCTTCCAGGGCCAGGCGTCGGACATCGAACGTCATGCGCAGGACATCATCAAGCTGAAGCGCCGCTTGAACGAGGTCTATGTGAAGCACACCGGCAAGAGCTATGACGAGATCGAGCGGACGCTCGACCGCGACCATTTCATGACCGCCGACGAAGCCAAGGAGTTTGGTTTGATCGACAAGGTCATCACGACGCGCGAACTTGGCGAAACCCCCGCCGCATAGGCTCTGATTGGGGGCTGAATGGCGGGATAACGCGCTTTTGGCGCGGCTTGCGGCATTTCGGCCACAATTGCCTGTTCCCTCAAGGTTCGGGATTGCCTACGTTAAGGCTATGTTGATTTTCGACGGCTTAGCTTTGCATGGGGTTGCTGCGAATCATTGTCGCGTTTTCTGATTGTGTTTCGGACGGAATGCGCTGTGTGAGCCGGGACACTGGCGCCGGCGGATTCCTGCGATAGATTGATGAGACGCCAATGCGGCCAGACCATCGGCTGGCAGGCGGTGAAAGGACAGAAAAATGAGCAAAGTTAGCAACAACGGCGGCGATTCAAAGAACACGCTCTATTGCTCGTTTTGCGGCAAAAGCCAGCACGAAGTGCGCAAGCTGATCGCCGGTCCGACCGTCTTCATCTGCGACGAGTGCGTCGAACTCTGCATGGACATCATCCGCGAGGAGAACAAGACCTCGATGGTGAAGTCGCGCGAGGGCGTGCCGACCCCGCAAGAGATCCTCAAGGTTCTCGACGACTATGTCATCGGCCAGCCCTACGCCAAGCGGGTGCTGTCGGTGGCCGTCCACAACCACTACAAGCGCCTCGCGCATGCCGGCAAGAACAACGACGTCGAATTGGCAAAGTCGAACATCCTGCTGATCGGGCCGACCGGCTGCGGCAAGACGCTGCTTGCCCAGACGCTCGCCCGCATCATCGACGTGCCGTTCACCATGGCCGACGCCACGACGCTGACCGAAGCCGGTTACGTCGGCGAGGACGTCGAAAACATCATCCTGAAGCTCTTGCAGTCGGCCGACTACAATGTCGAACGTGCCCAGCGCGGCATCGTCTATATCGATGAGATCGACAAGATCTCGCGCAAGTCGGACAACCCGTCGATCACCCGCGACGTCTCGGGCGAGGGCGTGCAGCAGGCGCTGTTGAAGATCATGGAAGGCACGGTGGCCTCCGTGCCGCCGCAGGGCGGCCGCAAGCACCCGCAGCAGGAATTCCTGCAGGTCGACACCGCCAACATCCTGTTCATCTGCGGCGGCGCCTTTGCCGGACTGGACAAGATCATCTCGGATCGCGGCCGCAAGACCTCGATCGGCTTCGGCGCAACCGTGGCGTCCCCCGAGGATCGCCGCACCGGCGACCTGTTCCGCCAGGTCGAGCCGGAGGATCTTTTGAAATTCGGGCTGATCCCGGAATTCGTCGGCCGTCTGCCGGTTCTGGCGACGCTCGAGGACCTCGACGAGCCGGCGCTGATCCAGATCCTGACGGAACCGAAAAACGCGCTGGTCAAGCAGTATCAACGGCTGTTCGAGATGGAGAATGTGGATCTCACCTTCCACGAGAACGCGCTGTCGGCGATCGCCAAGCGCGCCATCGAGCGCAAGACCGGCGCGCGCGGCCTGCGTTCCATCATGGAAGCGATCCTGCTCGACACGATGTTCGAGCTTCCGGCGCTGGAAGGCGTGCGCGAGGTGGTGATCTCGGAAGAGGTGGTCTCGGGTAACGCCCGGCCGCTTTACATCTATTCCGAGCAGAAGGAAAAGAAGGGCAATGTCAGCGCCTGAAATGGCACTGATCCGGCAAATTTTCATGGAACGGCGCCCGTGTGGCGCCGTTTTGCTGTGAGGGGCTTACCTGTAGGTGATGGAGTGGCTGATCAAAGCATGCTAACCCTTGATCTTTGCACCGCCCGCATCCACCTAACAGCGGAAGGCCGAGGGCCTGAATTCTGCGCTGTAAAATTCCCGTCACAAACGGTGGTAGGCGGAACGACGCTCGGTCGTTAATATAAGATTCGCGGTTGGCTCAATTAGCGGCCGCGACATGAAAGGTTGGACAATGGCCAAAATATCCAGGGCTTCCGGCGACGGCGTGTTTGCAGTCCTCCCACTGCGCGACATCGTCGTGTTCCCGCACATGATCGTCCCGCTCTTTGTCGGGCGTGAAAAGTCGATCAAGGCGCTGGAAGAAGTGATGGGTCAGGAAAAGCAGATCCTGCTGGCCACCCAGATGAACGCAGCCGACGATGATCCTGAACCCGATGCGATTTTCGACATCGGCACGCTCGCCAATGTGCTGCAGCTCCTGAAGCTTCCCGATGGCACTGTGAAGGTGCTGGTCGAGGGCGCCTCGCGCGCCAAGATCGTCTCGTTCACCGATCGTGCCGACTTCCACGAGGCCCGCGCGACCGCGTTGGTCGAGCCGGAGGAGGAAGAGGTCGAAATCGAGGCGCTGGCCCGCTCGGTCGTCACCGACTTCGAAAACTACGTCAAGCTGAACAAGAAGATTTCGCCCGAAGTGGTAGGTGCCGCCAGTCAGATCGACGACTATTCCAAGCTCGCCGACACCGTTGCCTCGCACCTGGCCATCAAGATCCCCGAGAAGCAGGAGATGCTCGCCACGCTCTCCGTCAAGGAGCGTCTCGAGAAGGCGATGGGCTTCATGGAAGCCGAGATTTCCGTGCTGCAAGTGGAGAAGCGCATCCGCAGCAGAGTCAAGCGCCAGATGGAGAAGACGCAGCGCGAGTACTACCTCAACGAGCAGATGAAGGCGATCCAGAAGGAGCTCGGCGAGGGCGAGGACGGCCGCGACGAGGCTGCCGAGATCGAGGCGCGCATCAAGAAGACCAAGCTTTCCAAGGAAGCCCGCGAGAAGGCGGAAGCCGAGTTGAAGAAGCTGCGGTCGATGTCGCCGATGTCGGCTGAATCGACGGTCGTGCGCAACTATCTCGACTGGCTGCTGTCGATCCCGTGGGGCAAGAACTCCAAGGTCAAGCAGGATCTCGGCTACGCCCAGGACGTGCTCGACGCCGATCACTTCGGCCTCGACAAGGTCAAGGAGCGCATCGTCGAGTATCTCGCCGTGCAGAGCCGTCAGAAGAAGATCAAGGGTCCGATCCTGTGCCTCGTCGGCCCGCCCGGCGTCGGCAAAACCTCGCTCGGCAAGTCGATTGCCAAGGCCACGGGGCGTGAGTTCATCCGAATGGCGCTCGGCGGCGTGCGCGACGAGGCCGAGATCCGCGGTCACAGACGGACCTATATCGGCTCGATGCCCGGCAAGGTCATCCAGTCGATGAAGAAGGCCAAGAAGTCCAACCCCCTCTTCCTGCTCGACGAAATCGACAAGATGGGCCAGGACTTCCGCGGCGATCCGTCGTCAGCCCTGCTCGAGGTGCTCGATCCGGAGCAGAACTCGACGTTCATGGACCATTACCTCGAAGTCGAATACGACCTGTCGAGCGTGATGTTCGTGACGACGGCGAACACGCTGAACATCCCAGCGCCCCTGATGGACCGCATGGAGATCATCCGCATCGCCGGCTACACCGAGGACGAGAAGATCGAGATCGCCAAGCGGCACCTGATGCCGAAGGTGATCCGCGATCACGCGCTGCAGCCGAACGAGTTCTCGGTCGGCGAGGACGCGATCCGCGGCATCATCCAGACCTACACCCGTGAAGCGGGCGTCAGAAGCCTCGAGCGCGAGCTGATGAAGCTCGGGCGCAAGGCGGTGACCGAGATCCTGAAGACGAAGAAGAAGACGGTGAAGATCACGGCCGACAACCTCGCCGATTATCTCGGCGTGCCGCGCTTCCGCTTCGGTCAGGTCGAGGCCGACGATCAGGTCGGCGTCGTCACGGGTCTTGCCTGGACGGAAGTCGGCGGCGAGCTGCTCACCGTCGAGGGCGTCATGATGCCGGGCAAGGGACGCATGACGGTGACCGGCAACCTGCGCGACGTGATGAAGGAATCGATCTCTGCGGCGGCCTCTTACGTCCGCTCGCGGGCCATCGATTTCGGCATCGAGCCGCCGCTGTTCGACAAGCGCGACATCCACGTCCACGTGCCGGAGGGCGCGACCCCCAAGGACGGCCCGTCGGCGGGTGTGGCGATGGTGACGGCGATCGTGTCCGTGCTCACCGGCATTCCGGTCCGCGCCGATGTGGCAATGACCGGCGAGGTGACGCTGCGGGGCAGGGTGCTGCCGATCGGCGGCCTGAAGGAGAAGCTGCTTGCCGCGCTGCGCGGCGGCATCAAGAAGGTGCTGATCCCGGAAGACAATGCCAAGGACCTGGCGGAGATCCCGGACAATGTGAAGAACAACATGGAGATCATTCCGGTGTCGCGGGTCGGCGAGGTGCTGAGGCACGCGCTGGTCAGGATGCCGGAGCCGATCGAATGGGTCGAGCCGGTCAATCCGCCGGCCGGCGCGGACGCCGGCGACGACGCCGGCAAGTCGCTTGCGCATTAGTTTCTTCTAAGGTTGCAATGCACAAAGTGAGAGCCGGGCTTTCAGCCCGGCTTTTTCATGTGAAAAATCTCCGAAAAAGTGGAAAAAAGCCCGGAATTCTGCGGTTTTCGGCTTGGGTTCCGGAACGCTTCTTTCTAAAGTCCGTTTCCTGCCGGATGAGTCGTAGTTCCGGTTTTCTCATGGAAGGGAATTTTTATGAACAAGAACGAACTGGTGTCCGCCGTCGCCGACTCCGCAAGCATTTCGAAGGCTGATGCGCAGTCCGCCGTCGATGCGGTGTTCTCTGTGATCACTGGCGAACTGAAGAAGGGCGGCGATGTCCGGCTTGTCGGCTTCGGAAATTTCACCGTGTCAAAACGTGCTGCTTCGACCGGCCGCAACCCGCAGACCGGCGCGGAAGTGAAGATTCCGGCGCGCACCGTGCCGAAGTTCTCGGCCGGCAAGGGCCTCAAGGACGCGGTCAACTAAGACCTTTTCTTTTTAAGATCAGATGAGCCGGGCTTGCCCGGCTCTTCTTTTTGTGACCCGCGCCAGGGGCACATGTGTGGCATCAGCCGGTAGGCGCGTCGGCGCGCATCAGGCCTTCTTGCTTGAGATCCGCCCACAAAGCTGCCGGGATCTTCACGTCGAGCAGTGCACGGTTGCTTTCGACTTCGGCCGGCCGTTGGCCGCCGGGTATTACCGACATGACGGAAGGGTGCCGCAGCGGGAACTGCAACGCCGCCTCGATCAGCCGCACGCCATGGCGCTTGCAGACCGCCTCGATGCGTGCCACGCGATCGAGCACGTCTTTTGGCGCCTCTGTGTAGTTGTAGAAGGCGCCGGGCTTCGGCCCTGTCGCCAGGATGCCGGAATTGTAGGGCCCGCCAAGAACGATGCCGATGCCGCGCTTCTCGCAGAGCGGCAGGAAGCTCGCAAGCGCATCCTGCTCGAGCAGCGTGTAGCGGCCGGCGAGCAGAAAGAGGTCGAAATCGCCGCGCTCGGCGAGCGTCTGGCAAACCTGCCACTCGTTGATACCGCCTCCGAAGGCCTTGATCACGCCCTGGTCACGCAGCGCGAGCAGCGCGTAATAGCCCGAAGACATGAACTCCTCGATGCGCCGGTCGGAAGCCTCCTTACTGCCATGGGTGAAGATGTCGACATCGTGCACATAAAGGATGTCGATGCGGTCGACGCCGAGACGCTCCAGCGAGGCCTCGAAGGAACGCATCACGCCATCGTAACTGTAATCGTAAACTTCCCGGCGCGAGGGCGTGTCGAAGAACTTGCCGATGCCGGTTCGCTGGTCGGGCGCAGAGACGCGCATGAGGCGGCCGACCTTGCTCGACAGCACATAGTCGTCGCGTTTCTTGCCGCGCAGGAAGGGGTTGAGCCGGGTTTCGGAAAGGCCAAGGCCATAGAGCGGAGCGGTGTCGAAATAGCGGCAGCCGGTTTTCCATGCCGCCTCCAGCGTGGCATTGGCATCCTCGTCCGAGACGGCGCGGTAGAGATTGCCGAGCGGCGCGGTGCCGAAACCAAGCTCGGTGAAGGTGATGCCGCCATTGCCGATGCGGTCGAAATGCCGTGTCTTCATATCCGCACGATGTCCTGGATTGATTTGTGACATGACACTATCACGCCGGTGGCACAGCAAAAGCGCCGAGGCTCGTTGGACACGAATTTTCGCGGTGATAGCATGAACGAAAACAAGCGTTTCGCGCCGAACGCGACCGCAAAGCCGCATGCCTATCAAGACATCGGCAGACAGGATTAGGCAGCCATGACGCAAGCCGGATCGGAGTTGTTTGCGACAGCGCTGGGCGAGCTCGGCGCCGTGTTGGGGCGCATCGATGACGGTCGGGTTGACGCCGCCTGCGCAATGCTCGCCGGCGCTGGCAAGATCGTCGTCTATGGCTGCGGCCGCGAAGCGCTGCAGGTCAAGGGTTTCGCAATGCGGCTCTTCCATCTCGGCCTGCCGGTTTCGGTGGTCGGCGATATGACCACGCCGCCACTCGGCCAGGGCGATGTATTCCTGGCGAGTTCCGGACCGGGCGAGACCGCCACCGTTCTCACCTTGATGCGCGTGGCCAGGGCGGCCGGCACCAAGGTGGTGTTGCTCACGGCCGAACCGGCGGGCAGCGCGGCAAAGCTTTCGGACTTCACGCTGCTCGTTCCGGCCCAGACCATGGCGAGCGACCAAGGCGCCGCCAGAAGCTCGGTGCTGCCGATGGGCTCGCTGTTCGAGGCAGCGCTTTTCCTGTTGTTCGAGGTGATGGTGCTGAAACTCGAGGCGCTCACCGGCGCAACGCCGGAGACGATGCGCGCCCGGCACACCAACATGGAGTAGGGGCATGCGCTACGAACTGATGCTGCCGCACCAGATCCGCAAGGCGATCGAGGAGAACTGGCCGGTCGCGCTGCCGCTCGGCGTGCTCGAATACCATGGCGAGCACATGGCGGTCGGCATGGACACGCTGGCCGTCATCAAGACGCTCGAGCTTATCGAGAAGGAGCGGGACATCGTCATCCTGCCGCCCTTCTATTATGGCGCGGCGAGTTATGCCGTGGCGCCGCCGGAAGGCAGCGGCTCGGTGCAGGTCGGCGGTCCGGTGCTGGCGCCCTTTGCGGAGGAATTGTTCTACGGCCTGCTGCGCATCGGCTTCCGCAACATCCACGCCATCATCCATCACCAGACCGAGAATTTCGTTGCCGGCATGCCGACCGATCTCGCCTTCAAGACCGCCGGCCGGCAGGCAATTTTCCGCTTCCTGGAGAAGGAACGCGGCGAGGGCTGGTGGGGCTCGGACACGATGGTCGATTACTATGCCGGCCATGCCCAGGGCGAGAACGTCTTCAACTGGGTGCAGGTGCACCCGCTGATGCCGGCCACAATGACCGGCAAATATCCGTTCGACCATGCCGGCATCGGCGAGACATCGCTGATGCAGGCGCTATGTCCCGAAGCGGTGGATGCCGGTCATTTCGCGGACAATACCGGCTGGTACACAAAAGGCGCATCGGATGCGTCGGCCGAGCTGGGCCGGAAGGGTGTGGCGATGATCCTCGAGCATTTGCGGGCGATATTGCGGGTCTAGCTCAACTTCTCCCCACAAGAAGGGGGAAGGGCACGGCGCCTACTTCACCGAACCGGCCGTCATGCCCATGATCAGATAGCGTTCGAGCGCGATGCCGATGATCGCCAGCGGCGTGATGGCTGCCGTCGCCAGGGCTGCCATCGACCACCAGTTGATACCTTGCGAGCCGGTCTGGCTCGCCACCATCACGGGGATGGTCTTGGCATCCGTCGACGTCAGAAGGGCGGCGAAGAAATATTCGTTCCAGCAGAGCACCATCGCCAGGATGAAGGCGGCGACCATGCCGGGGAGCGCGATCGGCATGACAATGCGGAAGAAGGCGCCCCAGATCGACAGGCCGTCGACGAGTGCCGCCTCCTCGAGCTCGACGGGAATGGAGTTGAACTGGTCGCGCATGATCCAGATGACGATCGGCAGCACCATCAGCGTGTAGAGGAGCACAAGGCCGATGCGGGTGTCGAGCAGGGCCACTTCGCGGTAAAGCACCAGGAAGGGCAGCGCCAGCACCACGGGCGGCAGGATCAGCTGCGAGAGGAAGAAGAAGGAGATATCCTCGTTCTTGAACCAGGCGAACTTGTAGCGGTAACGCGTCAGGCCATAGGCGGCCAGGCTGCCGATAATGATGGCGAGGCTCGACGCGCCGACAGAGGTAATGACCGAGTTCATGAAGCGTTTCAGGAACTCGTCGCGCACCGTCGAGGTCTGGACGATCGAATCCGGCGACAGGCCGAGTGAGCGCCAGCCCTTCCAGTCTGGCTGGAAGTCGACGAAGGGGATGAGGTGCCCCTGCGTGACATCGACCGCCGACTTGAACGAAGTGGTGATCGTCCAATAGATCGGGAACAGGCAGACGAAGGACCAGAACACCAGGGCGCCATAGATGAAGACGCGGCTGGCGAGGAAGGCCGCCGGGGAGCGGATTTCGGAAACGGTATATTCGGTGGTCTGGACGCTCATATGGACGCTCAGTTGACGTTGCGCACGAAGCGACTGGCGAGCTTCAGCAGCCAGGTGACAAACACGACGATGATGATCAGATAGACCATGGCGAGCATGGTGCCGTAGCCGACATTCGAACGGTCGCGATATTCGCGGTAGATGAAGCTCGAAACGGAATCGGTCGCGCCGCCGGGCCCGCCGGACGTCACCGTAATAATGATGTCGGCGAGCTTCAGCTTGAAGATGATGCGCAGGATCACCGCCGTCACGGACACCGGCAGCATCAGCGGGAAGGTAACCTGCCAGAAGGTCTGCCATGTCGTCGCGCCGTCGACGCGCGCCGCCTCGATCACCTCACGCGACATGGCCTGCAGGCCGGCGAGCAGCATGATCATCATGAACGGAATGAAGGTCCAGGCGTCGAGCACCATGATCGAGATGCGCGCGATGATCGGGTCGGAGAAGAAGGCGGGATTGTCCCAGCCGAGATGGCGCGCCAGCGTCGATGCCGGTCCGAACCGGTATTCCATCAGCGACTTGCCAACCATCCAGGAGACCGCCACCGGCGACAGCATGAGCGGCAGCAGGAAGACCACACGGAAGAATTTTCTGGCGCGGATCTGCGCGTTGAGCAGCAGCGCCAGTCCGAAGGCGATGACATATTCGACCAGCACCGCCAGCACATAGAGGACCATGTTGAAGAGCGCGTTGCGGTAGTAGGGGTCGGCCAGCATCTGCCAGAAATTGTCGAGACCGTTGAACCTGCGGCCAGCGAAGGAGCTGAGGTTCCAGTCGGTCAGCGCGATATAGAAGCCGAACAGCGTCGGGAAGATCACCATGGCGACGGTGAAGAGCAGCGCCGGCAGCAGGAACAGCGCGCGCTGGCCGTCCTCGCCGCGCGTCAGCACTTGCCAGGCGCCGAGCGCCACGCCCCACAGCACATAGGCGTAGACCACCGGACGCCAGGTATAGAAGCCGATCGTGTCGACCTCAGTCTTGTAAAGGATCTGCATGACGATCGTCGCCAGCAGCACGAGCGTCGCGGCGATCATCAGGGCCCAGCCGAGGCGCTTGCGGCCGGGAGGGATCAGATCGGCCGCTGCGGAGTTAGCCGGCCATGCATTGGCGGTTGAAGTCTGCTCAGCCACGCCTCTCGCCTCTACCTTGCTTTGATGCAATTCCGGAGGAAAACCGCTTCACGCTTTTCCTGGAATTGCTGGAAGTCCAAATGACCGGCCATTGCCGGTCAACATGCGGCCCGGCGACGAGGTCGCCGGGCCGCGACTTCTCACGGGACAGCCTACATGCCGAGCGAGGCTTTGTAGAGCTTGATTTGGTTCTCGCGGCCGATCTGGTCGGTCAGCTTCTCCCAGGCGGCGGCGATGGCATCCGCACCTTCCTGCGCCTTCATCTTGCCGGCGAAGGTGTTGGCCAGGATGTCCTCGGCGGCGCTGTAGTACTGGAAGATGCCGGGGATGCGCGGCTCGATCGCGGCGTTCGGATGGTTGTAGGAGTCGCCCTCCGACTTCAGATAGGAGGTGATGAAGGCCTCGTCATAGCCGGCCGCCACCCATTCCGGAATGTTGAAATGGGAGTTGCGGTAGGGCTGGAAGCCGGAAGGATAGGCCGCGCACCACAGCGACAGATCCTTGCCGCCGAGATGGGCCGCCGCCGACCACGCCGCCTTCTTCTTCTTCTCGTCGCTGTCGACGCGGGCCATGACATAGACGCCCCAGCCGAGATAGGCGCAGTTCGGCGCATAGTTCGGGCCGCTGGCCAGCTTGTCCCACTTGCCGGTCTTCGAATTGTAGACGTCGTCCGAGCCCGGCAGGATCGAGAAGCCGGTGACGTCGCCGATGACCGAGGAGTCGTTGGTCTTGACGTTGGAGCCGATATCGCCCCACCACGGGATCATCGAGCCAGTGCCGGCCAGGAACTGCTGGAAGCCGGTGGTGTTCGGATCGGCGTTGATCTGATCCGGCGGCTCCGAGGGCAGGGCGTCGATGACGTCCTGGATGGCCCGCACCCAAGCCGGGTTGTTGATGCGCGGCTTCATCGTATCCGGATCGAACAGCCAGGCCTTGTCGTCGGGGTGCTTGGCATAGGCAGAGGCGCGGCTGCCGAGGAAGTAGAAACCGAAGCCGCCCCAGGGCTTGGGCGCGTCGAGATAGCCATAGACGTCCTGGCCCTTGAACTGCTTGCCCTTGAGGAACTTGGTGACGGCCTGCACTTCCTGCCAAGTCTTGGGCACGCCCCATTCGGTCGTCGCGCCGCTCTCCTTCCAGGCCTTGGCGAGGTCGGGATCGGAGAATACGTCGGTGCGGTAGTTGAAGTTGTGCGTATCGCCGTCGATGGTCACGCGATACTGCTTGCCGTCCCAGGTGCCGACCGGCGGCTTGAGGTAGTTGACGAGATCGTCCATGTCGATCTGCTTCTTGACCCAGTCGGGCATCTCCGAGGTGAGGCCCTTGCCGCAGACGTCGCCCTCGAAGGGCGCACCCATCTCGATGATGTCGAAGTCGACGGTTTTGGTCGCGATCGACTGTTGCAGACGGGCGTTGTAGTCGGCCTGGGCGAGGTCGATCCAGCTGATCTTGGCGCCGGTATAGGCCTCCCACGGCTTCAGGAAGCCGCGGAACAGCACGTTGTGCAGGTTCTGGTTGTTGAGGCCCATGAAGGTGAGCTCGACACCGGCGAACTCGCCTTGCTTGACGTTGGCCTTGGTCGCTTCCAGGCAGAGCTCACCGACTTTCTGGAAGTCGGCGTCCGTCGGCTGGCCTTTGCCGACGCCGGGTATCTGCAGGATTTTCGCGCGCAGGTCGTCGGCGGCAGCCGCCGGCCTAGTCAGCGCGCCAAGCCCCGTGCCGGACGCCGCTGCGAGCGCCGCCATGCTGGCCGCGCCCTTCAGCAAATCGCGGCGGGTGGCCCCGGCACGCACCAGTTTTTCGTAAAGATCGACTCTCATCTCAAGGTTCCTCCCAGAACTTCAGTCGTGAATTGATTCTGCCAATCTCTCGACGTCGAAACGTCTGCGGTTCTCCTATACCATAGGGCAGCGTGGGACCCCACCCTGCGTCGCCTGGAGATCCGATTTTCGGGACAAGGACCGGCATTCGGATTGGCACTCGTCACTATTCGCGTAATCGATTACCTTGTCAACAAGATTGGCTTTTTATCTATAAGATACCGACTTGCCCTTGCCGTTGGCAATGGCTAGCTTCACCGAAAAAGATAGGGGAGACAATGGCTCAAGTCGCGATCGCCAATGTGGCCAAGGCTTTCGGAACCGTCAAGGTTCTACATGAGGTCAGCGTCGATATCGCCGACGGTCAATTCGTCGTCCTGGTCGGCCCTTCGGGCTGCGGCAAGTCCACGCTGCTGCGGATGGTGGCGGGGCTGGAAACGGTTTCCGGCGGAACGATTTCGATCGGCGACCGCATCGTCAACAACCTGCCGCCGGCCAAGCGCGACATCGCCATGGTGTTCCAGAACTACGCGCTCTATCCGCACAAGACGGTGGAGCAGAACATGGCTTTCGCGCTGAAGCTGCGCGGCACCGATCCGGCCATCGTCGCCGAGCGGGTGAAGCGTGCGGCCGACATCCTCGACCTCAATCCCTATCTCAAGCGCTATCCGCGCCAGCTTTCCGGCGGCCAGCGCCAGCGCGTCGCCATGGGCCGCGCGATCGTGCGCAACCCGCAGGTGTTTCTGTTCGACGAGCCGCTCTCAAACCTCGATGCCAAGCTGCGCGTGCAGATGCGCACCGAGATCAAGGAACTGCATCAGCGGCTGAAGACCACCACCATCTACGTCACACACGACCAGATCGAGGCCATGACCATGGCCGACAAGATCGTGGTGATGCGCGACGGCCGCATCGAGCAGATCGGCGCGCCGCTGCAACTGTTCGACCGGCCGGCCAACCTGTTCGTCGCGGGCTTCATCGGCTCGCCGGCGATGAACCTGCTCAAGGGCACGGTGAAGAAGGGTGAAAGGTCCGAGGTCGACATAGCAGGCTCGGCCTTTCCGATGCCTGCCAGCATCGCCGCGGCGGACGGCCAGGCCGTCGTCTATGGCGTCCGTCCCGAGCATCTGGAGATCCATCCCGACGGTGTGGCGTCCACGATTTCGGTGGTCGAGCCGACCGGCTCGGAAACGCTGGTGTTCGTGCGCTTCGGCGAGGGCGAGATGGTGGCGCTGTTCCGCGAGCGTCACGACTTCAAGCCTGGCGATACGCTGAAGCTCAGGCCGCGGCTCGACCATGTCCATCTCTTCGACGCAGGGACCGGCAAGCGTCTCTGACCGCAAACACACATCGAGGAAACCATGCTCAAAGGGATCAATCCGCTGCTCAACGCCGACGTGCTCCAGGCACTGCGGGCGATGGGGCACGGCGACGACCTGATCATCGCGGACACCAATTTCCCATCCGACTCCGTCGCCAAGCAGACGGTGCTCGGCAAGCTGCTGCGCATCGATGCGCCGGCGGCCGAAGTGGTGAAGGCGGTGCTGTCGCTCTATCCGCTGGACAGCTTCGTCAACGACGCGGCCGCGCGCATGGAGATCGTCGGCAAGCCGAACGAGATCCCGCCGGTGCAGAAGGAGGTGCAGCAGGAAATCGACGCGGCCGAGGGCAAACCCTGGCCGATGATCTCGATCGAGCGCTACGCCTTCTACGAGCGGGCGAAGAAGGCGTATTGCGTCATCCAGACCGGTGAGCGCCGCTTCTATGGCTGCTTTGCCTTCCGCAAGGGCGTCATTCCGCCGGATGCGGAGTAAGGAGATGTCCGCCAGCAAGCCAGTCGTCATCCTGGGTGTCTTCGTCGCCGACACCGCCTATCGCGCCGACCGCCAGCCGCGCATGGGCGAGACGATCCTCGGCAATTCGTTCAAGCTCGGACCCGGCGGCAAGGGCTCGAACCAGGCGGTCGCAGCCGGCAAACTCGGCGCCGACATCACCTTCCTGACCCGGCTCGGCATCGATGCCTTCGCCGACATGGCCAAGCAGACGTGGAAGGATGCGGGCGTCAAGAGCGCGGTCATCGACACGCCGGACAGCTACACCGGGGCGGCTTATATCTTTGTCGAGGAGGGCAGCGGCAACAACGCCATCATCGTGAGCCCGGGTGCTGCGATGCTGATCTCGTCCGCTGACATCGAGGCGCATGCTGACCTGATCCGCTCGGCGGGCGTCTTTGTCACCCAGCTCGAGCAGCCGATTGACGCGGCGCTGAAAGCTTTGCAAATCGCGCGCGGGGCAGGGGTGACTACCATTCTTAACCCGGCGCCGGCCGCCACCCTGCCGGACAGCATCTACGCGCTTTGCGACTACGTCACACCCAACGAGTCCGAGGCCGAGGGGCTGACCGGCATCGCCGTCTCTTCGGTCGACGATGCCCGCCGCGCCGCCGACAGCCTGCTGGCAAAGGGCGTCGGCGCCGTTATCGTGACGCTTGGCGAGAAGGGCGCGCTGCTGCACACCAGGGAGCGATCCGATCACGTCGGCGCCGTCACTGCCGGCCCTGTAATCGAAACCACGGGGGCGGGCGACGCCTTCAATGGCGGACTGGCGGCAGCGCTTGCCAAGGGCGTCGAGCCGCTGGAGGCGGTGCGCTTCGCCTGTGCCGTCGCAGGCATTTCGGTGACCCGGCCGGGTACCGCGCCTTCGATGCCGACGCTCCAGGAAGTCGAGGCGCTGCTGGCGCGCGGTTGAAGCCGCCAAATCTCGCGTGGCGTTTCAGCGGCGCTAGCCGGCCATCGGCTTGACCACAACTCACAGAAGTTGGTCTCTCACGGCCCCCAGGGTTGCATATTAGCCACGGTTAATATTAATCGGCGCCAACGCCTTGCATCAACGGCATAGGTGTCCCGTAATGGGCCACCGTGTCTGGCATCGCAATTGCACTGTCAGCAATGCCGGGGTGGACCGTGCCTCGGTAGCCGGGGGGCTATTTTGGGGGCCCGCCGCTCCGCGATGGAGCGGCGGCGCTTTAAGGGTCGAGGGTAATGGCGATGTATTTTCCGCAATTTCTGGTGGGCATGTTCGCGACGTCGTTCACCGTCGCAATCTGGGTCGGGTTGCAAACCGGCTCCGCCTGGAAGGCGCTCGGCTGCGCTATGCTTGCAATGATCATTCTCCAGATTGGATATGCCGGACTGGTCATGCGGCTCATCTACAAGCGGGGATCGCAAGGCACTGGAGCTGACTTTATATCGGCAAATGCGGCGCCACCGGTGCAGCGAGCGCGTCCACACTAGAGGGCTCACCCTCCCGAGCGAGTGCAGACCGTAAACCCTTGGCGACGACCAAACCGTCCCGCCCTTCTCGTGGAACTGCGCGACCGGGCAGCAGTTCGAGCCGACAAGGCTTTCAAGACCTGGGTTTTCGGAAACGTAAAGCCGTTGCGATTACGTGCCATGGCTTGATGACCGGGGCCGGCCAAGGCTGGCTCAACCCGCCAAACGCGCCTGCGGAACGCAAGCAGTGCCAGCGCGTTCACCGTCTTGACCAGCACAGGCAGCCTGGTTTCCCGGAACGGTGAGATGAAAAACCGCTATAAAAAGCCCACGCTTGTAAAGCGCGAGAAGCTCACCGCCCGAACCGCGCAGATTGTCGCCTCCGGTGTGATATTGGGCGAGTGAATAGGGGCGCCGAAGCGCAGCTGAAGAATTTTGCTGCTCAGAGCAGGCTGGCCGGTCGGTGACTTGCTCTAGAGGGCCGGGCCCGGCCGAATGGCGCTTCCGTCAGAAAAGCGCGACAGGCGAAAGCGGGTGAGATCGTGCCCGATCTGGTTTCCCTGGATCATGTCGGCGACGACGCGGCCGATTCCGGGTCCGATACCGAAGCCGTGGCCGCTCATGCCGGTTGCGACAACGAGGCCAGCTATCGCCTGCACTTTGTCCACAATGGGAACGACGTCCGGCATCGCGTCGATCATGCCAGCCCAGCATGCCTTTAGGCGCACCGCGTCGAGCTGTGGGAACAGGCGACTGAAATTGCGCTCGATGGAACGCAGACCAGAGCGTTCGGGAGCCGGATTTAGCACCCGCATTGTTTCGAAAGGACTTTGCGAATCCGGCGCCCAGTGACGCGGCGTCGACCAGCCATCCGGGTAGCCCGCCGGCGCAGCCGGCGAATAGCGTGAGCCGAAAGGATTGGCCATAAGCGCGGGAAGGTATTTCTTCGCATGCCGGAATGCGTCTGGGCCAAGGTGAAGCAAATGACTGCCTCCGGCAGCGAGCGTGTATCCGCCATCCTGTCGGCGTCTGAAAGCGATATGCTCTCCTGCCGCGGCTCCTGCATAGACTTCAGGCATCGCCTCGGTTGCCGCGACGGTCGACCTTACACTGAGCTGGGGAATGGAAACGCCATGTCTTCTCAGGAACAGAGAAGACCACGCACCGCCGGCGAGCAGAACGCTCGACGTCTCGATGTGACCCGCCTCTGTCCACACTCCCCTGATCCTCCCGGCCGAGATTTCCAGGGCTCGCGCCGCGCAATTCTCCACAATCTTGACGCCCTTGCGGGCGGCAAGCCGGGCGAGTGCGGGCACGGCCAGCCAAGGCTCCGCCCGCATGTCGGAAGGCGTTGTCATCGCGCCCTTGAAACTGCGCGACATGCCTTTGATGAGACCGGCGGTTTCCCGTGCGTTCAGCAGGCGCGTGTCGATCTCATGGGCGGCAGCGATCTTCAGGAATTTTTCGAAGCGGGCCATTTCGCGGTCGGAGCCTGCCAGGTAAGTCACGCCGGTCTGCTTCAAGCCGATGTCTTCGCCGCATTCCTCGGCCAGTTGCCGCCAATGACGCGACGCCTCGATCACGATCGGCAGTTCGTCCGCATCGCGTCCCTGTTTGCGGATCCATCCCCAATTGCGGGAGGACTGTTCGGCGGCGATGCGTCCCTTTTCCAACAGCGTCACCGAGATGTTGCGCCGCGCAAGAAAAAGCGCTGTCGCAACGCCGATAACGCCGCCGCCGATAATGACCACGTCAGCGCTTTTTGGAGGCGGGCCGGGAAATTGAATCGGATCTGCTTCGGAGAACGGGAAAGTAGGCAAGGGGAGAATCCTGAAAAGGCTGCGTCAGCTATGGCCCACCGGCAGCCAACCTTTCTTGAGGCAGTTCTGGGGAAGGTGGAGCACAGGCGCCTGACGAGCGGCTCCCGTAGTCGCCAATTCAGACGCGGTGGATCGCGAATGTTGGCCGCAGCGAATACAAAAAGTTGAAACTCTCCGGAAAATGAAAGTTCAAGCTTTTGAAGAGCAGGGCCTAAACCCTTGAAAAGACTGGCGCGAGTGACGGGGCTCGAACCCGCGACCTCCGGCGTGACAGGCCGGCACTCTAACCGACTGAGCTACACCCGCGCACTGACGAGCACGTGTCAGGCGTGTTCGTCGTTGGGGCGCTGGATAAGGGGTTCGTTTGCGGGTGTCAAGCGCGGCATGTGAGCATAACAGCAATCAGCAGAAGGTTTTTTGACAAGTGCGCCGGCATTGGCGAAATCCCGTCCGATAGCGGGTGCGCCGGCTGTTCATTGGGCCTTGCGAATAGAGCTCTAACTGCTTAAAGGTCCGGCCCGGAGCGGGCGATTAGCTCAGTTGGTAGAGCGCTTCGTTTACACCGAAGATGTCGGCGGTTCGAGCCCGTCATCGCCCACCAGTTTCCCGGCACAATCAAGAACTCACGGCGGCGTCAGGCGGAAATCCTGGCCTTCGGGCAGGAGCTGGCCGCCATCAACGACGATCGTCGTGCCGGTGATGTAGCTGGCGTCATCGGAGGCCAGGAACAGGAAGGCGTTGGCGACGTCGCGCGGCGTGCCGAGACGTCCGAGCGGCACGGCGTCCTCCATGCTCTTAATGAAGGCGGCATCGCGGTGAAGCTTCATGCCCTCGGTCAGGATGTTGCCCGGCTCGACGCCGTTGACGGTGATGCCATAGCCGGAAAACTCCAGCGCCGCCGCGCGGATGAAGCCGTTGATGCCGGCCTTGCTTGCCGAATAATGGCCGTGGCCGGGGCTGCTCACCTGCGGGCCGGTAATAGAAGAGGTGAAGAGCATGCGACCGCTGCCCTGAGCCTTCATCGGTGGAAGCGCTGCCCGGGCGGCGTTGAAGCTGCCGCGCAGATTGACCGCCATGACCCGGTCCCAATCTTCCGGGCTGGTGTTCTCGATCAGTTGCCAGGGATAGATGCCGGCGTTCTGGACGATGATGTCGAGGCGGCCGTGACGCTGCAGCGCCAATGCCACCACCGCTTCGGCGTCGGACATCTTGGAAATATCGGTGCGGATGAAGGCGGCACCAAGTTCGTCGGCGCTCGCTCTGCCGGCTTCGGCTTCACTGTCGGCCAGCACAAGGCTGGCGCCTTCCTCGGTGAAGCGCTGGGCTATGCCCCTGCCGATGCCACGCGCGGCCCCGACGATCACCGCCACCTTGCCTTCGATGCTTCCGGTCATGCCAGCCGTCCTGTCATGCGAGCCTTTGGCGAATGGTTTGCTTGAAAGCGTCGAGAAGCACGGCCGCCAGCACCAGCAAGCCGTGGATGACCTGGGTGAAGTTGGCCGGCAGGGCCATGAGGTTGATGGCGGTGTTGATGGCCGACAGAAGCAGCACGCCGGCATAGACGCCGGGCAGGGTGCCGACGCCGCCTTTCAGGCTGACGCCGCCAATGACGACGGCGGCGAAGGCGTTGAAGAGCAGGCCGACGCCGAGATTGGCGGTGGCGCCGGAGGTGCGGATGGCGAGCAGCCAGCCGGCGAGGCCGGCGATGGCGCCGGCAAGCACGAAGGCGATGATCAGGTTGCGGTTGACGCGGATGCCGGCGCGGAAGGTCGCGGTCTCGTTGCCGCCGATCATCACCAGATGCCGGCCGAACGGCGTCTTGGCGAGAATCAGCGAGAAGGCGACGAAGCAGCCGACAGCGATCCAGGCAGTGAGCGGCAGGCCGGCGAGCCGCTGGATACCGAACCAGCGGATGGTCGGCGCCAAATCCTGCGCCGAGCGTCCGCCTGAAACGACAAGCACCAGGCCGCGCACCCAGATATAGGAGGCAAGCGTGATGATGAAGGCGCTCATCTGCAGCCTGACGATGAGGAAACCGTTGATGACGCCGATAATGGCTCCCACCGCCAGGGCTACGGCGAGCGAGACCGGCACCATCAGCCAGTCCGGATGCAACTGCAGGCCGAGGCCGATGCCTGACGAGCAGAACATGATGCCGACTGCCATGGCGCTGAGCGCCGCGACCGATTCAACCGACAGGTCCATGTGACCGGCAATGATGACCAGCGCCAGGCCGATCGACATCACGCCCAGCACGCTCGATGCCTCGACGATGTTGGCGAAGATGCCGAGCTGGAAGAAGTTCGGAATGAGGGTCGAGAACACGGCCAGCACGAAGACCAGCATGAACCAGACGAGATTGTCGAGCACAAGCTCGAGACTGTGGCGGGTGCGTGGGCTCATCGGCCGATCCGGTTAGCGTCGAATTTGAATATGCGGCTGCCGCGGGGCGGGCCCGCGAGGCTCCGGGCCGGGAGGCCCGGAGCTCGATGGAAAAGGCCTACTCGACGGGCTTAACGGTATCCGTCGGCGGCTTCAGGTTGCCCCAGAAAGCGGGGTTGTCGACATTCTCCTTGGTGATCGCCGCGCCTGGGATCTTGATGTTCGGGCCCCAGGCTTCTTTGGTCACCACCGACTTCAGGCCGAGCACG
The DNA here is from genome assembly GCF_003952605.1 of Mesorhizobium sp. M1A.F.Ca.IN.022.06.1.1. NCBI lineage: Bacteria > Pseudomonadati > Pseudomonadota > Alphaproteobacteria > Hyphomicrobiales > Phyllobacteriaceae > Mesorhizobium > Mesorhizobium sp. M1A.F.Ca.IN.022.06.1.1. Next base: position 5,913,930 of record NZ_CP034455.1, read on the forward strand.
TCGTACTCGCCGGGCTTGATCTCCTGCTTGTTGACGACCTTGTCCATGAACATGGCGACGGCCGCGGCCTGGGCGTAGAGCGGCTGTTCGACTTCGACGTTGAGCCAACCCTTGCGGATCAGGTCGAGGCCGACCGGCGCGCCGTTCGAGCTCATCATCATCACATCGCCCGGCTTCTTACCGGCGGCCTCCAGCGAGGCAACGCCCGCGACCGAAAGATGCGCAGCGTGGCTGAAGATCAGGTCGATGTCGGGATTGGCCAAGATCTGGTCGGCGACGATGGTGCCGGCGTTGCTCGCCTCCCACTGCATGGCGGGCAGCGAGATGATCTTGACGTCCGGAAACGCCTTCATCTTCTCCTCGAAACCCTTCTGGATGTCGAGCGTGTAGGGATCGCCGGGATCGCCGAGCACCTGCAGGATCTTGCCCTTGACCGAGCCATGCTTGGCCTTCAGCAGCGCTTCGGCCTGCTCCGCCGCAATGTGGCCGATCTCGACCGTGCCGGCGACCGATGTGAAGTCGGACGGCGTGGCGGTGATTTGGCGGTCGAACTCGACCACAGGGATGCCGGCCGCGCGGGCGGCTTCAACGGATGGCTTCAACGCATTGAAATCGACCGCGGCGAGGATGATCGCCTTCGGCTTAAGCGCAATCACGTCGTTCATCTGCGATTGCTGAGCGTCGGTCTTGTTGTCGGCGTTCAGCGTCTTCATCTCGTAGCCGACCTGTTTCAGAAACAGTTCCAGCGCGCTCACCGAGCCGGTCTGGAATTCGTCGAGCAAGGTCGGCACCAGGTAGTAGACGGTACCCTTGGACTGGGCGAATGCCGGCGTGAGCGTGGCAATGGCCAGGGCCAGGATACCGAAGACAGAAAGTAGCATTCGCTTCATGTCGTTCGCTCCTCTTTTCGCCGGACCCCTCATTTGTCCCTCAGCCCGCCGGTCCGGCACCGGCGAGCGTTTCCCCGGTGATCATGTTGATCACCGCATCGGGACTTGTCTTGTTGCGGGCAACGTCGCCCGCCACGACGCCCTGGCGGATCACCACGATCCGGTCGGCGACCTGGAAGGCCTGCTGCATGATGTGGGTGATGATGACGACGCCGATGCCTTGGCTCGCCACCTTGCGGATCATGTCGAGGCCGCGGCGCGTCTGCTCGACGCCGAGCGCGGCGAAGGGCTCGTCGAGCAGCACCAGCTTGCCGCCCCAATGAACGAAACGGTTGAGCTCGATCGCCTGCCGCTGGCCGCCCGAGAGGTGCTCGACCTTGGTGCGCAGCGAGGGAATGCGGGTGCCGGCATTGGCCAGCGCCTTCGCCACTACTGACTCCATGGCGCGCTCGTCGAGCACCGGAACGCCCAGCACCTTGCGGGTGATCTCGCGGCCCATGAAGAAGTTGGCCACCACGTCGACATTGGTGCAGAGCGAGAGGTCCTGGTAGACGGTCTCGATGCCGGCCGCCTTGGCCTCGGCGGGGGTTCTGGCGAGGAACTCCTTGCCTTCGAACAGCATGCGGCCCGACGTCGGCTCGAGTCCGCCGGCGATGATCTTGACCAGCGTCGACTTGCCGGCGCCGTTGTCGCCGAGCAGCGCCACCACCTCGCCGCGCGCGATCGAGAAGCTGATGCCCCTCAGTGCCCGGATGGCGCCGTAATTCTTGGTGACGTTGTCGAGGACCAGCAGGGGTTCGCTCATGCCGCGATGTCTCCGCCGTTCAGAAGGTCGCCTTCGCGCTGCCGCTTGGCGGTGAAGATCTGGCCGAAGCGCGGCGAAAGCACGCCGGAAACGGCAAGTGCCGCGGCGCCGCGCAACACGGCATGCTGCCCACCCTGCGCCACAAGGATGCGCGGCGCGGCGCGATCCTTGCGAGCCGAAACCGAATTGTGCAGCGGCTCCGCCAATGCAGCCAGGCGTTCGAGCAACTGAGGCGAGGCGAGGCCCCCAAGCACGATCGTCTCGGGATCGAAAAGATTTTCAATCACGGCGATGGCATTGCGGAAGATCGGAGCGACTTCGGCCACCCATCCGGCGTCGTTGCCGTTCCAGCGGCCGCGCGCCTCGAGCGACAGATAGCGTTCGAGGCAGCCCCGGTTGCCGCAGGGGCAAAGCTCGCCTTCCGGAACGACGGGGATGTGTCCGATCTCGCCGGCATTGCCCCAGGCCCCGCGCAGCACGCCGCCGTCATGCACCATGGCGCCGCCAAGCCCGACGCTGAAGTAGAGATAGTAGTAGTCGGAACGCTGGAGGCCGAGGCCGTAGAGGCGTTCCCCCATGGCCGCCGCCGCCATATCGGTCTCGAAGAAGGCGGGCAGGCCGGTCGCGGCGGCAAGGCGCTCGCGCAACGGCACGCCTTTCCAGCCGGCCATTGTGGTCGGTCCGACGAAGCTCATGGACTCGACGCCGAACGGGCCGGGAAGCGCCATGCCGACGCCGATGACCCGTCCTCCGGCCCGGCGCCCGGTCAGATCGACAACCATGGCGCCGATCGTCTCGAAGGCGAGATCGGGCGTCGGGCTCGGCGCTTCGCGATGGACGCTCTCGATCACGTCGCCGCTCAGGTTGATGAGTGCGGCGTCTATCCCCAGCGGGGTGAGGTGGATGCCGACGGCATAGCCGCCTTCCGGGTTGATGCGCAGCGTGGCCGGCGGCTGGCCGCGGCCCTTCGGTTCCTCGCGGACCGACAGTATGTAACCCTGTTCCTCCAACTCGCGCACGATAGTCGAGACCGTCTGAACGGTGAGCCCGACGTGCTGCGCGATGTCGCCGCGGGCGATCGGACCGAAGCGGCGGATGGATTCGAGCACGATGCGCCGGTTGTATGGCCGCCCGAACTCCTGATTGGTTCCCCGCAACGCCATGGCTTGCGCTCCTGACGGACACAAGGTTCGCAGAGAAGATTTATTCAGTCAAATGGAATTCAAAAATAATTTGCCCGGTTCCCGACCGGAGCATTCCCTGCGGTCCCCAGCGCTTGCGACCCGGGCAATGTGCGGAAAGCTAGTATCTGATGACGCGACGCTCGATCAGCACGACGATGCAGAAAAGGGCGATCGACAGCGACGAGGACAGCACGATCGCGGCGTATAGCCGGTCGGATTGATAGTTGAACGTCGCCTGGATGATCAGCGCGCCGAGGCCTTTGTCCGAGCCGATCCATTCGCCGACGATGGCGCCGATTACCGCAGTGGCCGAGGCGATGCGCAGCGAGGAGAACAGCATCGGCAAGGCGCGGGGCAGGCGCAGAGCCCAGAAGATCTCCGAGCGTGTCGCCGACAGCACGCGGAACAGCTCGTGTTCGTTGTCGCTTGCCGAATCCAGGCCTCGGATCATGTTCACCAGGGTCGGGAAGAAGCAGATCACGGCGGCGATGACGATCTTTGGCGTCATGCCGAGGCCGAAGATCAGGATGATGATCGGCGACAGCGCCAGGATCGGAATGGTGTTGAAGAATAGCACGATCGGGAAATATGCGGCCTGGAGGATGCGGCTGTGCACGAAGACCACGGCAAGCAGCACGGCGGCGAAATTGCCCATGACGAAGCCCGCCAGCGCCTCGATCAGCGTCGGTCTGAGGTTGTCGATGAGCAGGGCGAAATTCTTCTGGAAGACGCCGAAGATCGCCGTCGGCGTCGGCACGATATAGGCCGGCACGCCGAGCAGCGGCAGGAGATACTGCCAGGCAATCAGGATCGACGCCGCGCCCAGAACCGGAAGCGCAATCGCCATTTGCGGGGCAAGCGGCGCCGGTCTCACGATGCGCGCTCCAGCGCTGCACGCAACTCGGCCATAGCGCCGACGATCGCCGCATCCTCGCGCTTGCAGCGGTTGCCTTCCTGCTTGAAGGGCCGCAGGTCGAGGTCCTTCACCACCCGTCCCGGATTGGCAGCCAGCACAATGACGCGCTCGCCGAGATAGGCGGCTTCGGCGATCGAATGGGTGACGAAAAGGATCGTTGTGCCGGTGCGCCGCCAGAGCGTCAGCAATTCGTCGTTGAGGCGATCGCGCGTGATCTCGTCCAGCGCGCCGAACGGCTCGTCCATCAGAAGCAGCCTGGGCTCGCCAAGCAGGGCGCGCGCGATGGCGACGCGCTGGCGCTGGCCCCCCGAAAGCTGATGCGGCAGGCGTTCACCGAGTCCGCCAAGCCCCATCAGCTCCAGCAGTTCGCTGCTGCGGTCATCGATCTTGCGTGTGAGGCTGCGCTGGCCGACGCCGAGCGGCAGGCGCACATTGTCGCGCACCGTGCGCCAGGGCAGCAGGGTGGAATCCTGGAAGACGAAGCCGACGTCGCGGCGCGAGCGCACCGCGTGCGGTGTGGCCCCAAGCACGCTGATCGTGCCGTCCAGCGGGTCGAGCAGGTCCGCCACCACGCGAAGTAAGGTCGACTTGCCGCAGCCCGACGGGCCGAGGATCGACAGGAAGGAGCCGGCCGCGACCGTGAGGTCGAGGCCGGACAGCACTTTGACGGCCTTCTGCCGGCCGCCATAGCCGACATCGAGCTTTTGCGCTTCGATCGCGTTCGGCATCAGGCCGCGGGCGCATCGAGCTTGGGCCGGTCCGCGGCCGAAAGCTCCAGGATCTTCGTGGTGTAGACATCTTTGGCGGCCGGGCGTCCGTTCGGGTACTGGCCGACCTTGTCGAGCAGCGTCAATTGCTCCTCGATGGAGGCAGGGTCGAACGTGCCCCAGCCATCTTTGGCGGTCGCGCCGTCGAAGGAGAGTTTCAGAACCAGGTTGACGGTCTTCTCTTCCCAGCCGAGATCCATCTCCGGATACGCGGCGACCATCTTCTTCACCGCTTCCTGGGGGTTGGCGTGAACCCAGCCCCAGCCCTTGCCGACCGCGCCGACGAACTTCGCCAGTGTGTCGGGGTCCTTCTCGATCGCCGCGTCGGTCGCGAAATAGACGTCGGCGTAGGAAGCGAGGCCGAGGTCGCGCACCAGGAGATCGATGCGGTCCTCGCCGACCACGCTCAGCGCCTGGGTGTTGGTGATCCAGCCGCCGATGGCGTCGACGTCGCCGCGCACCAGAGGCGCCTTGTCGAAGCCGACATTGACGATGGTGACTTCCGAGGGGTCGATACCGTTCTTGGCCAGGATCTCATCGATGACGAAGCGCGCGGTCGGCTGGATGCCGATCTTCTTGCCCTTGAGGTCGGCAACATTGCGGATTGGCTTTCCCGGTTTCGAGGTCAGCGCATAGGGGCCGGTGCGGAAGCCGCAGGCGATGATTCTGATCGGCACGCCGCTGGCGCGCGCCGCATAAAGCTGCGGCGTTTCCGAGAACTGGCCGAGCTGCGCGGCGCCGGAGATCACCGGCGGCACGGTCGAGGCATTGGGGCCGCCAGGGCTGAACTCCACCTCGAGCCCGGCATCCTTGAAATAGCCGTTGGCGACGGCCGCGATGTCACCGATCTGGCCATTGGACATCAGCCAGTCATACTGGATGACGACCTTGCCGGCGGCCCTGGCGCCCGGCGTCAACACCAATTGCATACCGGCTGACGCGGCTGCGACCGCTGCGAGGCCGCCCTTCACGAAAGCGCGGCGGTTCAATTCGTAGTCTTGGCTCCCACTCATTTTTCGCTCCTGTTGCAGACTTCTTGTCTCTTCTTTCCAAGCGCCGCTCCCTCGGCGCGGCGTCGCTACGGCTGTTGGTCGTGGTAGTCGCCAGGGCCGCCGTCGAGCCAGGCGTAAAGCTCCCAAAGCGTGTCGTCCGGATCGGTGAAATAGGCGCAGCGCGCATTCCAGACGTAGTTTTCGGGCGGTCCATAGAAGGGCACGCCCTTGGCGCTCAATTCGCCGTGCAGCCGGTCGATCTCGGCCGGCGATCCGAGCTGGACGGCGACGCAAACCTTGTGCGCTTGGCGCGGCGATCTCTGGTTCGAGACGCCGGTGTGTCGGTTGATGTGGTCGAGCTCCCAGGCGGCGAGCGTCACGCCCTCGCCATGGAAATCGGCAAAGCCTTCGGCACGCCGACGCAGCCGGAAGCCGAGTTTCCCGACATAGAAGTCGACCGTACGCTCGATATTTTCCACCAGCAGGCAGACGTCGGAGATGCGGGTGAGGTTGGCCGGCATGATTATTTCGTCCCGCCGGTCTTGGAGAGTGGCAGCTTCACGCCGACGCGGTTCGCAGCGCCGATGATGTGCGTACGCATTGCTGCTTCTGCCGCCGCCGGATCGCCCGCCACTAGCGCCTCATAGATGCGCACATGTTCGCCGACATTGATCTCGACGAGATCGTGCAGCGGGTTGGTTAAGCGGGCATAGTGGATCGACTGGCGGATCTGCTCGCAGACAAAAGAGATGAAGGTGTGGATGTAGCTGTTGCCGGTCGCCCGCGCGATCTCGCGGTGGAATAGCAGGTCGGCGTCGATGCTGCCTTCTTCCCAGCGCTCCTCGCCGCCCATGCGGTCGAGCGCCGCCTTGATCGAATCGAGATGCTCCTGCCCGCGCCGCGCCGCGGCGAGCGCCGCCGACTCGGCCTCGAGGATGCAACGCAGCTCGAACAGCCGCTCCATATTGTGGGTGTCCTTGAGCGCCTCGCGGTCGATGCGGATCGCCGCCCTTTGCTGGGGCGCCAGCACGAAGGCGCCGATGCCTTGCCGCGCCTCGATCATGCCGTCCGCCCTCAACTGGGCAATCGCCTCGCGCACCACATTGCGGCTGACGCCGAACTTCTCGGAAAGCTCCTGCTCGGTCGGCAGCCGCGCGCCGGGATTCAACTCGCCGGATTCGATCTCGCGGCTGAGGAAGGCCGCGACCCGGTGCGGCAGGGTCTCGACGGTGCCGATGGCGGCCAGTCTCTGCTTCATAAAAAACGCTCCGTCGAGGGCAGCAGGCAGCCGGGGTTCATCACCCCTTTAGGGTCGAGCGCAGTCTTCAGCGCGGCAGCCATGCGGCGATGCGCCGGCGAAAGCCCGGCCCAGAATTCTCGGGCACGGCTGCGGCCGATGCCGTGCTCGGCGCTGATCGAGCCGCCGAGCCTGACGGCGATGTCGTAGAGTCCCGCCGTGATTTCCTCGCCGCGCGCCCGGGCTTCGCCATCAGCGAGATCGAGCGGCGGCAGCACATTGAAATGGATGTTGCCGTCGCCGGCATGGCCATAGGCCAGTGCAATCCAGCCCGGATGTTCGGTGGCGACGAAGCGGCGGGCGCGCTCGACAAGGGCAGGGATATCGGAAATGCGCACCGAGAGATCGGTGCGCACGTGGTAGCCGCGCTTCGCCTGGCCCTCGACCAGTCCCTCGCGGATCGCCCAGAAGGCCTTAGCCTGCGCGTTGCTGGTCGCGAGGACTGCGTCGGCTACCAGGCCGCCTTCGAGCGCATCGGTTAGAAAACTGGCGAGCACGCCGTTGAGGTCGATGGTCGGTCCGGAGGACAATTCGATCAGCGCATGGACGGGTGCTGCGACAGGCGCCGTCATTCCAGGATCGACCAGCCGGGCCAAATCGATGCATTCCGAGCCGATGATCTCGAAGGCGGAAATCAGATCGGAGCAGGCGCGTCGTGCTCGGTTGAAGAGGCCGATGGCCGCTTCGAACGAGATGAGGCCGAGATAGGCGGTCTCGACACGGGCAGGCTTCGGGAACAGCTTGACCTCCACACCGGTAATGATGCCGAGCGTGCCCTCCTTGTGCGCCGAGCGCCAGTGGGAACAGGCAATCTTCGGCCTCGCTTGCCTCTTTGATCGTCTGCAGCACGCAGCCTGCGTCCGCCTGAAGTGTGAAGTTCGCGCGATCGATCCGGCGGATGGCGTTCAGCCGCTCCAGGCTGACGACTATAACGCCGGCGCTGGTGTCATCGATGGCGCCCGAAACCAAGCCGGTGTTGCCGCCCTGTGGAATGACGCCGAGCCCCAACTCGCCGCACAGACGCATCAGCGCCTGCACCTCCGCCACCGACGCGGGGCGCAGCACGGCCAGCGCGCTGCCTCGATAGTCGCCGGCCCAATCGCCGAGATACTTCGCCATTCCAGCAGTGTCGGCGGTGAGACCGCTCGGCCCCACTGCGTCTTCGAGGACGCTGAGGATTTGCGGTGAGAGGCTGCGAATGGTCATCAGCGGCGCAATCGATGAGGCGATAGGGTGATGTATATCATCCTACAACTTCGATTGAGTCAATCCAAAGCGAGCGCTGCCAAGCAAAACGGTGGATAAATCTGGAGGGACCTCGGGTCGGCCGCGAGGCGTGCGCTAAAGGTACTGCGCGACCTTCTTGCCGACGGCGAGGAAGCGCAGCGGATCGACCGCCTCGCCGTTGTGGCGCACTTCGTAGTGGAGATGCGGACCGGTCGAGCGGCCGCTGCTGCCGGTCTTGCCGATCACGTCGCCGGCGGCGAGCTTCTGGCCAACCGTCACGTCGATCTCGCTGAGGTGGCCATAGCGCGTCGCAAAGCCGTTGCCGTGGTCGACCTCGACCATGCGGCCGTAGCCGCCGTTCCAGCCGGCCTTGGTGACGATCCCGGCAGCGGTGACCTTCGCCGGCATGCCGATCGGCGCCCTGAAATCCATTCCCGTATGCAGGGCGGCCGTGCCGAGGATCGGGTCGGTGCGCACCCCGAACGGGCTGGTCACAGTATGGCCCGGCGCGGGATTGCTGAGCGGCAGCTTGCGCGCCTCTTTCTTGACTTGATCCAGCGCATCAAGAGCTTCATCCAGCTCTTTGACTTTGCTGTCGAAGATCATCGAAGAATTGAGCGGCACCAGCGGTCCGCCGACATCGTTCTTGTCGAGCTCCGTGTCGGCCGGCAGCCCGGCGGCTTGCAGCGCCTGCGAGATCGCGTCGGCGTTGCGGTAGGCATTATCCGCAAGCGTGGTGATACGGGTGAGCTGCTGGTTCTCGATGGCCTTGAGCGAAGCGTTGATCGACACGAAGAGCTTGTCGGCACGATCCGCCGCCGTTTCGTTGTCTAGCGGGTCGGAGCGTGTCGACCACAGGGAGAATGGCCTCGTGTCGCCGGCGCCCAACGACGCGACGGAGTAGGTCGGGACCTGCGAAAGACCGCCGGTGATCTCGGCGCGCTCGTCGGGTTTAGTCGCGGTGGCATTGGCTGCGGCGGGCACATCGCCGACCTCGCTCTCGGCGCGTTCGAGGATCGGCCCGAGCCGGCCGTGGCGCTGGCTGAGCTGGGTCTGCCTGGCCAGCAACTCGCTGACCTTGGTCTCCATGAGCTGCTGGTCGAGAAGCTGGCGGCTGGTGATGCGATCGACCTGGGCGCGAAGCGCGGAGATGCGATCCTCATAGGCCTGCTGCATGCGCACCTGCCTGGCCGTGGTGGCGCCGATCAGGTCATCGCGCAGCACCAGGTAGGAGGTGGCGAGCAGATAGCCGATGGCGATCGCCGCCAGCGCCGACCCGACGAAGGCGGCAAGCCACGGACGGATGGTGAAATGCCGGATCTCGTTCCCCCGCGCGATAATGACCGTATGGGGCTCCTTGCGCCTGCCGAAGACCGCTGACTGACCGTTTGGATTCACGGGACCAAGCTTTCGTTACGACTCCAACGACAGCTCGATTACACATTATTAGGGTTAACAAAGCTTTGCTGGCCGCGATGTCGGCTTAACCAATTCCCGCAGCGCGGGTGGCAGGTTGCAGGGAAGGAGGCCAGCAAATCGCGGAAGCTTTGGGTCTGCCCCGCTTCAGAGCGCGCGCACCGCCTCCAGCACCTCTTCGGCATGGCCCTTGACGCGCACCTTGCGCCAGATGCGGGCGATGCGTCCGTCCTGGCCGATCAGGAAGGTGGCGCGCTCGACACCCATGTACTTGCGGCCGTACATCGTCTTCTCGACCCACAGATGATAGGCCTCGATCGCCTTGCGCTGCTCGTCGGCGACGAGATCGAGGGTGAGATCGTATTTCGCCTTGAATTTGTCGTGTTTCTTGACGCTATCGGGGGACAGCCCGATGACCACGGCGCCGGCCTTCTCGAATTCCGGCTTCAGCTGCGAGAAGCCGATCGCCTCGTTGGTGCAGCTTGTGGTGTCGTCCTGCGGATAAAAGTAGAGTACGACAGGTTTTCCCCGGATCGCGGCGAGGCTGAGGGAGCCGCCGCCGTCGCGCGGAAGATCGAATTGCGGCGCAACGTCGCCCACGTCGAGTTCAGCCATGTCGATGCCCTTGTTTGCGGTTACGCGCGGATCGAGCATCGATATAACGTGAGGCGGGGATTCGTCCACGACGAGTACGTTTACAACGGAATATTGCTTGGATCAGGAGCAACCGCAGCACGAGAAGATCAGGTTCAGGCGGGACGAGATCACCGACCTGGGAGCTTTTCCGTCCGCTTGCAGCGTGCCGCCGCTCGGCCGTGCTTCGGTGCGCCGGCGCTTCCGCATCCTCGGTCGGGTGTTCGCCGGGCTCTGCGCGTTGGTGCTTCTGGCGGCAATTGGCGTCTATGTGCTTGGCACGTCAGGCATCGGCACCGAGCGACTTCGCGCCGAAGCCGAGACGGCCATCGAGAAGCTCGCAGGCGTCGATCTCAACGTCACCGTTGGGCCGGCGCGGTTGACGCTCGATGGGTCGAGCTTCGTCGCTCTGCAGGTCAGCGACGTCAGCTTGAAGACGGCCGACGGCAAGCCGATGGCCGATGTCGGGCGCGTCCGCTTCGGCATGCGCCTGCTGCCGCTGCTATCCGGCGAGGTCAAGCTCACCAGCGCCCGCTTCTCCGACGCTCGCATCATGGTCGCCGCCATGCCGTCCGGGAGCGGTGATTGGACTGCGGCTTTGCGCAACGAGGATGGCCTGGTCGATCCGGAGAAAGTATCGGCGGCGGTGTTTGGCGGCGTCAACGCGGCGCTGGATGCGGTGCGCGCGGAATCGATGCGCCAGATCGACCTCCGCAACGTCGAGTTCGAATTGCCGCCGGGCGGATCGGTCAGGCGTCTGACCGTCGCCCAGGCCACGGTTGGGCAGACGGGCACAGGCAGCATGGAACTGTCTTCAAAAGCCGATGTCGACGGCCGGCATGTAAGCCTGAGCGCCTCCGCGGCGCGCGATCCGAGCGCCAGGCGGATCGCATCGCTGGACGCCGCCGTCGCGATAGCGGACGTCGGCGTAACGCCCGCTCAGGGAAGCTCCAGCGGCGGGAACTTCGCCGCCCAGGGCGGCAAGCTTGGTTCTGTTGCGCTGAAGCTTTCGGGCGTCGAGGCGTCCGGCGACACGCCGTCGCGGCTGACGGCGTCGCTGTCGCTCGGCGGCTCGGTGCTCGATCTCGGCTCGCGCGGGCTGCTGCCAGCCGACGTCGATGCCAGGGCGACATTGGTCGCGGGATCAAACAAGGTCTCGGTCGACAAATTGCTGATCAGGACCGGCCGCTCGACATTCGATTTCTCAGGCTCGGTCGGGCCGAAACCGGCAGCCGCGGGCGAGGAGCCGTCCTACCGCTATGACCTTGTCAGCGACGGCTCGACGCTCGCGCCTTCGGAATCGCCGGAGCCGGCGCTTCAGTTTCTTGCCCGGGTCGCCGGCGTCTACCAGACCAAGAGCCGCAAGCTCGTCGCCGAGCAGATCGGCGTCCGCTCCGGGGGTTCGAGCGACGTGCTGGGCACGGCGTCGCTCGCCTTCATCGACAATGGCCCGCCGGGTGTGTCGCTGTCGCTCAATGTACACGACATGCCGGTTTCGCATGTGAAGCAATTGTGGCCCTGGTTCTCCGCCCGCAACGCGCGGCTTTGGGTGCTAGACAACCTGTTCGGCGGCCGTGTGGTCGACGCCAACCTGCAGTTCCAGGTCGTTCCTGGGCGGCTCGGCAACGGCGTTCCGCTTTCCGGCGACGAGGTGTTCGGCCGCTTCCAGGTCGAGGGCTCGCGCTTCGATACCGCGGGGCGCATTCCGCCGATCCGCGATGCGGTCGGTGTCGTTGCCTTCCACGGCAACGATGTCGATATCACGCTGTCCTCGGGCAGCGTTTTTTTGCCGAGCGGCCGCACCGTGGCGGCAAGCGGGGGCACACTGACGATCAAGCAGGCGAATGTTTCGCCCGTGATCGGCTCTCTCGACATCGATGTCGCTGGCGAAGCCACGGCGATCGCCGAACTCGCCTCCTTTGAGCCGATCAACGCCATGCGCCATGTCGGGCTTGCGCCTGAGGATTTGAGCGGCACCGTCACCGGGCATGTGCGGGCCGACATTCCGCTGACTTCCGGCGTCGATACCTCGAGGCTCGACTGGCTGGTGGCGCTGGACTACCAGGATCTTTCCTTAGCCAAGCCGTTCGAGGACCAGATGGTGACCGAGGCCGACGGGTCGATCACCGTGAGCCCCGACCGTGCGGTGATATCGGCGAAGGCGAAGCTGAACGGCATTCCAGCCGAGCTCGACCTGGTCGAGCCGCTCGAGGACAGCGGCCCGCCGCGCAGCCGTAAGGTCGCGCTGGTGATCGACGACAAGACGCGCGCTGCAGCAATGCCCGGCCTGTCGCCGCTGCTTTCCGGAACCATCAAGGTGGCGATCGACAAGAGCGGCGAGGGCGTCCAGAACGTGTCGGCCGACCTGACCAACGCAAGGCTCGACATCCCCTGGGCAGGATGGAGCAAGGGTGCCGGCATTCCGGCCAAGGTCACCTTCACGATGGCAAAGTCCGGCAGCACGACCACGCTGTCCGACTTCGATCTCGATGGGAAGAGCTTTTCGATCGACGGCGATGTGACACTGGTCAACGGGGCGCTGTCCTCGGCCCGGTTCTGCAAGGTCGCGCTCAACAGAGGAGACGACGTCGCGGTCTCGGTCAAACGGTCGGGCAAAAGCTATGCGGTCAACGTCAGCGGCGACTCTCTCGACGCCCGCTCGCTGATCAAACAGTTCACCTCAGACGTCGATACAGCCACAAAAGGCGCCGGCGCCGACGCGATCTCGGTCAGCGCCGACGTGAAGTCGCTGACCGGCTTTCACGACGAGGTGCTGTCGAACCTCAAGCTGAATTACAGCGCTGCCGGCTCCCGGGTGAATGGTCTCGATGTCAGCGCGACGGCGAGTTCGGGTGCCGCCATTGCCGTCCGAAACACCACCGGCGACGGCGGCCGGTCCCTCAGGATGAAATCGGCCGATGCCGGCGCTATCCTGCGGTTCCTCAACATTTACGAGCATATGGAGGGCGGGGCTATCACGCTGTCGCTGGCGGGCGACGCCGACGGGCCAATGAAGGGCCAGGTCGACGCCAGCAATTTCTATGTCGTCAACGAGCCGAAGCTTGCGTCGATCGTGTCGACCAGGCCGGCCGGCGATACGCGCAGCCTCAACCAGGCGGTCAAGGCCAACATCGACACCTCAAGGGTGCAGTTCGAGCGCGGCTATGCCGAGATCGACAAAGGCTCCGGCTATCTCAGACTGGCAAACGGTCTGTTGCGCGGTCCGCGCATCGGCACCACCTTCCAGGGCACGCTCTACGACCAGGACAACAATATGGACATGACCGGCACCTTCATGCCGGTCTATGGGCTGAATCGCATCTTCGGCGAACTGCCGCTGTTCGGCCCGCTGCTCGGCAACGGCCGCGACCGCGGCCTGATCGGCGTCACCTACCGGCTGCGCGGCAACGCCAACAAGCCGACGCTCAACATCAATCCGCTGTCGGTGGTGGCGCCGGGAATTTTTCGCTCAATCTTCGAATATCGGTGATCAGCCCGACTAAATCGGCCGCACCAGAACGTGCTTCTTCCTGCCGAACGAGAGCTTCACCACACCTTCCGCGCCCAGGTCCTCAAGCGTCACCACGCGCCGGTCGTCGGTCACCACCTGGTCGTTGAGGCGCACGGCACCGCCCTGGACATGCCGGCGCGCTTCGCCATTGGAGCCGGCGAGCCCGGCGGTGACGAACAGCGACAGGATGCCGATGCCGGCCTCGAGATCAGCCTTGGCGACGTCGATGCTGGGCAGCGTGTCGGCGAGCGCGCCTTCCTCGAAAGTCTTGCGCGCGGTCTCTGCAGCCGTTTCGGCCGCCTCGCGGCCATGCAGCATGGCGGTGATCTCGGTGGCGAGAATCTTCTTCGCCTCGTTGATCTCCGAGCCGCCGAGCTTTTCGAGCCGCGCGACCTCGGCGAGCGGCAGTGTCGTGTAGAGCTTCAGGAAGCGCCCGACATCGGCATCCTCGGTGTTGCGCCAGTACTGCCAGAACTCGTAAGGCGACAGCATATCGCCGTCGAGCCAGACAGCGCCGGAGGCCGACTTGCCCATCTTGGCGCCCGACGAGGTGGTGAGCAGCGGCGTCGTCATCGCAAACAGCTGCACGCCTTCCATGCGATGACCGAGATCGATGCCGTTGACGATGTTGCCCCACTGGTCGGAGCCGCCCATCTGCAGCCGGCAGCCGACGCGCTTGTAGAGCTCGACGAAGTCGTAAGCCTGCAGGATCATGTAGTTGAATTCGAGGAACGACAGCGACTGCTCGCGGTCGAGCCTGAGCTTCACGGAATCGAAGGCCAGCATGCGGTTTACGGAGAAATGCCGGCCGACATCGCGCAGGAAACTGACGTAGTTGATCTCCATCAGCCAATCGGCATTGTTAACCATCACCGCGTCGCCCGCGCCGCTGCCGAATTTGAGATAAGGCGCGAAATTGCGGCGGATGCCGACGAGATTGCTCTCAATGTCCCCAGGCGTCAGCAGCTTGCGCGCCTCGTCCTTGAAAGAAGGATCGCCGATCATCGAGGTGCCGCCGCCCATCAGCGCGATCGGCCGGTGGCCGGCCTGCTGCAGCCAGTGAAGCATCATGATCTGGATCAGCGATCCGGCATGCAGGCTCTTCGCCGTCGCATCGAAGCCGATATAAGCGCTCACCGTTTCCTTGGCGAAAAGCTGGTCGAGGCCGGTTTCATCCGAAATCTGGTGGATGAAGCCGCGCTCGCTCATGATGCGCAGGAAATCGGACTTGAAGGCGGACATCTTTTCTTCCCGGAGATCGCACGGCATTTGGCCGAGCTTGACGTGAAGGGGCGCGTTTAGCATCCAAGCGCGATCAGCAAAAGTGGTTTCCGGTTTTGCGTAGGATCGCGCTTCAATAGGCAAACAGGTGATCAGCAAAAGTGGTTTCCGGTTTGCGTGGGATCGCGCTTCAACGGGCAAATGGGCGATCAGCAAAAGTGGCTTGGGGCTTTGCCTGCTATCGCCGCATCCTTGCTTCGCCTCTTTTGCTGGCGTAATGAGGCGCCCGCGCAAGGGCAGCACGCCCCGACACGCCGCGACGGGGCTATCCCGCAGATCAGATCGGACAAGCTCCCGCGATGAACAGGAACTATCTCCTCCTCTTTCTGTTCAGCATCCTGATGACCGTCAGCGGGCTGGCAAGCCTGCCGCCGATCGACCGCGACGAATCCCGCTTCGTCCAGTCGACCAAGCAGATGGTCGAGACCGGCGACTACATCGACATCCGCCTGCAGGATGTGACGCGCTACAAGAAACCGATCGGCATCTATTGGCTGCAATCGGCGGCTGTCGCATTGAGCGGTGAGGGGGCCGAAGCGCCGATCTGGGTTTATCGACTGGTTTCGATGCTCGGCATCGCGCTCGCCGTCGTGAGCATCGGCTGGACCGGTACAAAACTCTTCGGCGCCAATGCCGGCCTTGCCGCCGGCCTGATGATGGCCGCCATCTTCGCCACCGCCTTCGAAGGCCGCGACGCCAAGACCGACGCCATGTTGCTCGCCTGCTGCGTGGCCGCGCAAGGCGCGCTGGCGCAGGTCTATCTGGCCGCGCGCCGCAAGGAGCCGGTTGCCGGCCACCTGCCATGGATCTTCTGGATCGCCCAGGGTCTGGGTATTCTGATCAAGGGTCCGGTCGCTCCGCTGTTGTCGCTGCTGACGGCCGGCGCGCTGTTCGCCTTCGAACGCGACTGGCGCTGGCTTTTGAAGCTGAAGCTGGTGCGCGGCGTCGCAATCGTGCTCGTCATCGTGCTGCCCTGGATCATCCTCATCAGCTGGAAGAGCGGCGGCGCCTTCTTCCAGGAGGCGGTCGGCAAGGACATGCTGAACAAGGTGGCGCAAGGCGAGGAATCGCATGGCCTGCCGCCGGGCTTCTATATGCTCACCTATTCGCTGTTCATGTGGCCTTTCGGCCTGATCGCGGTCGGTGCCGGGCTGCAGGCCATCAACCGCTTCTGGGACGACCCGCGCCTGCGCTTCTGTCTCGCCTGGTATATCCCTTCTGGCTGGTGTTCGAGGCGATCCCGACCAAGCTGCCGCATTATGTGCTGCCGGCCTATCCCGGCATGGCGCTGCTGATCGGCTGGCTGCTCACCTTGCCGGAGGACAAGGCCAATGCGCCGCTCAAGCGCTGGCAGAACTGGCTGTGGTGGTCGACCGCCTTCGGCGTCGTCGTCGTGTCGATCGGGCTAGCCGCAGTATGCATAGGCGCGCCGCTCTATCTCGCAAAAGCCTTTTCCTGGTGGAGCATTCCGGCGGCAATCGCCGCGCTCGTGACCGGCTATCTGTCTTTCCCGCGCCAATTGCAGGTGCCGCTCGAACGCATCGCGGCGATCGCGATCGGCGCGGGCGTAACGTTCAGCCTGCTGTTCGGCGTGATTGCGCCGTCGCTGAAGCCGATCTGGCTGAGCCCGGCCATCAGGGCAGCCGTCGATGCCAACCGTCCTTGCGACACCACGGTGCTCGCCTCGTCCCCCTATCACGAGCCGAGCCTGGTGTTCCTGGTCGGGACCAAGACCGTGCTGACCGACGTCGATGGCGTGGCAAAGCACCTGCTGGCCGATCCGACCTGTGCGCTGGGACTGGCGCTGGTCAAGGAGGAGCAAAAGCTCAACGAGCTGCTTGCCGGGCAGGGCAAGTCGGCGAAGCGACTGACCGAGATCGACGGGCTCAACTATTCGTCAGGAGACAAGCTGGCGCTCGGCCTTTATCGAGTGGCCCAGTGAGGAATAATGTCGGAGCTCGAAGACCCCTATAGAGCCATGTCCGCCGTTTCTCTTTACCGCCGTTCGCTCGGCAACTTCCTCGACACGACGCGCATCGTGCAGCGGCGTTTTGCAGTGCGTCCCGCGCGCTATCCCGAGATTCCCTGGCTCGTCTGGGTCTCTGCATGGCTTCTGCTGGCCATAGCCATTGGCCTCACCCTGGACAGCGCCGCCGGCAGGATGCGCGGCGGGTGGACGCCAGGCTTCGTCCGTTTCACCGACTTCTTAACGGATTTCGGCCTGGGCGGCTGGTATCTCATCCCCGCGGTTCTCTGCCTCGTCGCCGCCAACCTGACGGACTGGCGACGGCTTTCCAGGTCGTCGCGTCTGCTCGTCTACAATTGGACCTGCTTCGCTTTCCTGGTGCTTTGCGCGGTTGGTCTTTCCGGGCTGGCCGTCAACTTACTGAAATACGGCATCGGCCGGGCCCGGCCGCTCTATTTCAACGATTACGGGGTGCTGTCGCTGCATCCCTTCGCCATGGATGCGCGCTTCGCCGGCTTTCCGTCCGGCCATGCCACGACGATGGGGGCGGTGTTCGGCGTCCTCTTGCTGCTGTTTCCAAGGCGCTGGCGCATCGCGCTTGCGGCCTCGGCCTTGATCGCTTCGACGCGCGTCTTCGTCGGCGCGCATTATCCGAGCGACACAGTGGCCGGCTTTGGGCTCGGCCTTGCCTTTGCGATCGCCGCAGGGCTGGTCTTCGCGCGGCTCGGTTTCATCTTCCGACGGCCGTCGTCGACCAGACCCGTGCCCAAGCGCACGTTCCGGCTGCTGTCTTCCAGCGGATCCAAGGGCAAAACATCGCTGGCGAGGCGGAGCCGCGAGCAATTGTCGGCTGACCGCCCGTAGAGCTATTTGGTCTAAGGATCGCCCGAAATCTACCTCAGCCGCTTCGGCCGTGGATCGGCGAGCTCGCCGGCCAGACGCCGGTCCAGGTAGTCGGCGCATTCGTCGATCAGCAGTTCGGCGTGGTTGGCGAAGAAATGGTTGGCGCCGGAGATAGTCTTCTGCGTGATGGTTATGCCCTTTTGCGTGTGCAGCTTGTCGACCAGCGTCTGCACGTCCTTGGGCGGCGCCACCTTATCGGCATCGCCATGGATGATGAGGCCGGACGACGGGCAGGGTGCCAGGAACGAAAAATCGTAGGTGTTGGGCTGCGGGGCGACCGAGATGAAGCCCTCGATCTCGGGCCGGCGCATGAGCAGCTGCATGCCGATCCATGAGCCGAACGAATAGCCCGCGACCCAGCAGCTCTTGGAATCCGGATGCAGCGACTGCACCCAGTCGAGCGCAGCGGCCGCGTCCGACAATTCGCCGGTACCGTGGTCGAACTCGCCCTGGCTGCGGCCGATGCCGCGGAAATTGAAGCGAAGCGTGGTGAAATCGCGCTTCTGGAACATGTAGAAGAGGTCGTAGACGATCTTGTTGTTCATCGTGCCGCCGAATTGCGGGTGCGGATGCAGCACGATGGCGATCGGCGCGCTCTTTTCCTTGGAAGGCTGGTAACGGCCCTCCAGGCGACCAGCCGGACCGGCGAAAATGACCTCAGGCATAAAATACTCCACGTGGCATACGAAGGCGCGGGCCCGGACTCTTCCTTTGGCCCATTCTGTGGCCTTGACGCCGGGCAAGCGTCTTCCTAGAAGCTAGTTTAGAATTGTTCAAAACTGGGTGCCGAGAACGCATTTTCTCGGCCGCCCGCGCCGCAAGCCGGGTAAATAGGACGGCTCGCCTTGCAATTTCAAGGAAATAACGCGCTGTCCTCGCGGAATGACTGCTGACAGGATCGACTGAAGGAAAATGGCCGCAACTCGCGCCTATCTCGACTACAACGCCAGCGCACCTCTCATTGCAGAGGCGCGGTCGGCGATGGTCGCGGCGCTCGATGCCGCTAATCCGTCGTCGGTTCACAGTGAGGGCCGCGCGGCGCGGCGGCTGATCGAGGATGCCAGGCGTGACGTGGCAAGACTGGTCAATGCCAGGCCCGAGCACGTCGTGTTCACCTCCGGCGCGACGGAGGCCGCATCGACGATGCTTACTCCCGACTGGCAGATGGGGCGCGGCTCTGTCCGCATCAGCCACTTCTATGTCTCGGCTGCCGACCATCCCTGCATTCTGAATGGCGGGCGGTTCTCGGCGGCGCAGGTGACGAGGATCGGCGTCGATCGAGACGGCATTGCCGATCTCGAGACGCTGACTACGGCGCTCTCCGCGCATGACAAGGCTGCCGGCCTGCCGCTGGTGGCGATCCATGCCGCCAACAACGAGACGGGGGTGATCCAGCCGATCGGACGCATCGCCGAGGTCGTCAAGGAAGCGGGCGGCGTGCTGGTCGTCGACGCCGTGCAGGCGGCAGGGCGGATTCCGATCGACATGTCAGCCGGTTATGCCGATTATCTGATCCTGTCCTCGCACAAGATCGGCGGCCCGAAGGGCGTCGGCGCCATCGTCGCCCGGGCCGATCTGATGATGCCGAAGCCGCTGATCAATGGCGGCGGCCAGGAAAAGGGCCATCGCGCCGGCACCGAGAATCTTCCCGGCATTGCTGGTTTCGGTGCCGCGGCGCGGGCAGCACTCGCCGGCCTGGAAGACATGGAAGCGGTCGCGCGCCGTCGCGACGAGGTCGAGGCAATCGTGCGGGAGCTCGTCCCTGATACGGAAATCTTTGGAGCGGCCGCGCCAAGGCTTGCCAACACGACGTTCTTCGCTATTCCCGGCGTCAAGGCCGAGACGGCGCAGATCGCCTTCGATCTCGCCGGTGTAGCCCTGTCGGCCGGTTCCGCCTGCTCGTCGGGGAAAGTCGGGCCAAGCCAGGTGCTGAAGGCGATGGGCCACGGCGAGAGCCTTGGCGCCTTGCGCGTCTCGATTGGCCGCGCCACCGGCGCCGAGGAGATCGAGGCGTTCCGGGCGGCTCTGGCGGGCATAGCCGCGCGTCGGGCTGGAAAAGAGAAGGCTGCCTGACGGCGGCAAGGCATCGGACGAGAGATCCCCGGCGGTTCTCCAAATCCGGTGTTCGAAAGACGAATTCAGGCCATCCGGCCTGGTAGAGCCGTGCGTTTCGTTTGGACGGGTGAATTTCCGGCCGGAACGCACTATATGGAGCTTACTCCGCAGCCGAGTCCTTCCTGGGGCGCGTTTCTGCGGTGCCATAGTTTGAAAACTGCCGGGCCTTGACCCCGGCGTGGATGGAGAACGCTTATGCCTGCTGTGCAGGAGACGATCGATCGAGTCCGAAAGATCGACGTCGACCAGTATAAATACGGATTCCAGACAGAGATCGAGATGGATAAGGCCCCCAAGGGCCTGAGCGAAGACATCATTCGCTTGATCTCCGAGAAGAAGGGCGAGCCGGACTGGATGCTGGAATGGCGTCTGGGCGCCTATAGGCGCTGGCTGACGCTGGAAGAGCCGACGTGGGCGCGCGTCCACTATCCGAAGATCGATTTCCAGGACATCCACTATTACGCGGCGCCGAAGAGCACGCCGGGACCGAAATCGCTGGACGAGGTCGATCCCGAATTGCTCAAGGTCTACGAGAAGCTTGGCATTCCTTTGAAGGAGCAGGAGATCCTCGCCGGCGTGCAGAAGACCGACGCTTCGGAGCTGGAGGAGGCCAACGACAACGTCTACAAGTCCGGCCGCGTCGCGGTCGACGCCGTGTTCGATTCCGTCTCTGTCGTCACCACCTTCAAGAAGGAGCTGGCTCAGGCCGGCGTTATCTTCTGCTCGATCTCGGAAGCGATCCGCGAGCACCCTGAGCTGGTGCAGAAATATCTGGGCTCGGTCGTGCCCACTTCCGACAATTTCTACGCCACGCTGAACTCGGCCGTGTTCACCGACGGCTCCTTCGTCTTCGTGCCGAAGGGCGTGCGCTGCCCGATGGAGCTGTCGACCTATTTCCGCATCAACGAGAAGAATACGGGCCAGTTCGAGCGCACGCTGATCATCGCCGAGGAGGGGGCCTATGTCTCCTATCTCGAAGGCTGCACGGCTCCCCAGCGCGACGAGAACCAGCTGCATGCCGCGGTGGTCGAGCTGATTGCGCTCGACGATGCCGAGATCAAATATTCGACGGTGCAGAACTGGTATCCGGGCGACGCCGAGGGCAAGGGCGGCATCTATAATTTCGTCACCAAGCGCGGCGACTGCCGCGGCCATCGTTCGAAGATTTCGTGGACGCAGGTCGAGACCGGCTCGGCGATCACCTGGAAATATCCGAGCTGCATCCTTCGCGGCGACGATTCCAGTGGCGAGTTCTATTCGATCGCGGTGTCGAACGGCTATCAGCAGGTCGACAGCGGCACCAAGATGATCCATCTCGGCAAGAACACGTCGAGCCGCATCATCTCCAAGGGTATTGCCGCCGGCTTCTCGCAGAACACCTATCGCGGCCAGGTCTCGGCGCACCGCAAGGCGACCAACGCCCGCAACTTCACCAACTGCGATTCGCTGCTGATCGGCGACCAGTGCGGCGCGCACACCGTGCCCTACATGGAAGCCAAGAACGCGACGGCGAAGTTCGAGCACGAGGCGACGACGTCGAAGATATCCGAGGACCAGAAGTTCTACGTGATGCAGCGCGGGATTCCCGAGGAAGAGGCGATCGCGCTGATCGTCAACGGCTTCGTCAAGGACGTCATCCAACAGCTGCCGATGGAGTTCGCTGTAGAGGCGCAGAAGCTGATCGGCATCAGCCTCGAGGGTTCGGTCGGCTGACCGCAGAAGATATTCAGGAAAAAAATATGCTTGAGATCAAGAATTTGCATGCCCGCATCGTCGAGGACGGCACGGAGATCATCCGTGGCCTGAACCTGACGGTCAAAGCCGGCGAGGTCGCCGCCATCATGGGCCCGAACGGTTCGGGCAAGTCGACGCTGTCCTACATCCTTGCCGGCCGCGAGGACTACGAGGTCACCGAAGGCGACATCCTCTACAACGGCCAGTCGATCCTCGAAATGGATCCGGCCGAACGTGCCACCGCCGGCATCTTCCTTGCCTTCCAGTATCCGATGGAGATACCGGGCGTGGCGACCATGGAATTCCTGAAAGTCGCGATGAACGAGCAGCGCAAAGCGCGCGGCGAGGAGCCCCTGAAGGTTCCGGAATTCCTGAAGCGCGTGAAGGACGCCGCCGCTTCGCTCAACATGGACATGAACATGCTGAAGCGGCCGCTCAATGTCGGCTTCTCCGGCGGCGAGAAGAAGCGCGCCGAGATCCTGCAGATGAAGCTGCTCGAGCCGAAGCTCTGCGTGCTCGACGAGACCGATTCAGGCCTCGACATCGACGCGCTCAAGATCGTCGCGGATGGCGTCAACGCGCTGCGCTCGCCTGAACGCGCGATCGTCGTCATCACGCACTATCAGCGCCTGCTCGAGCATATCGTGCCGGACAGCGTGCACGTGCTCTACAAGGGCCAGGTGATCAAGTCGGGCGACAAGTCGCTGGCGCTCGATCTTGAAACCAACGGCTATGCCGGCGTGATCGGGCAAGCCGCGTGAGATGGGGCCAAGTGAGGCAAGAGCAATGAACATGCACGCACAGCCCCAGCGGACATTGGCCGAAACGGCGCTGATCGACGCCTTCGGCGAGCGGCTGTCGCTGCTGCCCGGCGACGGCGCGGTGATGGTCAAGCGCGACGACGCGATCGAGGCGATCAAGCACGGCCTGCCGACGCGCCGCGTCGAATCCTGGCATTATACGGACCTGCGCCGGCTGCTGACCTCGGTGCCGGTCTTCGAGGCCGGGGACATCGCAAAGGCGCTCGATCCGGTCCTCGACGGTTCGGCCGTTCTGCCGGTGCTGAACGGCGTTTCGAGCGCCAAGGCTCCCGAGATCGAAGGCGTCACGGTGCAGCGCCTGTCGGAGAAGCTCACCGACGGCAGTGTCGCGCCGGGGCTCGATCGCTATGGCGCCGATGACGCAATCGGCGCGCTGAACACGGCCTTCGTCGCCGACGGCTATTTCGTCGATATCGCCGACGGCACCGAGCTGGAAAAGCCGATCGAGCTGCAGAACCTGCAGGGCGGCGGCCAGACGCATGTGCGGCTCCTGGCACGTGTCGGTGCCGGCGCCAAGGCAATCATCGTCGAGCGCCAGACGGGCGAGGGCGGCGAAGCCGCGCTCGTCAGTTCGGTCAGCCAGCTCGTGGTCGGCGACGGCGCCGAGGTGACCTGGCTGATCGTGCAGGAGCAGCCGGACACGGCGACGCACCTTGCTCAGTTCAAGGCGCATATTGGGAAGGACGCGAAGCTGACCCTGTTCGTGATGAACGCCGGCGGCAAGCTGGTGCGCCAGGAAGTCGTGGTCAGGACGACTGGTGAGGGCGCCGATTTCAAGCTGCGCGGCATCAACCTTCTGGCCGGCGACACGCATACCGACACCACCATGGTGCTCGACCATGCCGTGCCGCACACCGCTTCGACCGAAGTGATCCGCAACGTTGTGACCGGCAAGGCGCGGGGTGTCTTCCAGGGTCGCATCAACGTCCACCAATACGCGCAGAAGACCAACGCTAAGATGGCGTGCAACACGCTGCTCCTGTCGGACGAGGGTGAGTTCTCGACCAAGCCGGAACTGGAAATCTTCGCCGACGACGTCGTCTGCGGTCACGGCGCGACGGTCACCGAGATCGACCACAACCATCTGTTCTATCTGATGGCGCGCGGCATTGACGAGAAAGCGGCTCGCGGCCTTCTGGTGAAGGCTTTCGTCGCCGAAGTGATCGAGGAACTGGACGACGAGGCGCTAGTCGATGCGCTCGAAGCGCGGCTCGACGCCTGGTTTTCGACGCACGGGTAGCGCTTTCCCCTTCTCCTACTTGGGAGAAGGTGGATTGGCGCGGAGCGCCATGACGGATGAGGGGTGCTGGACGGAGTGAGGCGAAGCCTCGAAAGACCTTGTGATGGACCAGAAGATCGAAACCACTCCGTACGACGTCGAGGCGATCCGCCGCGACTTCCCGATCCTGTCGCGGCAGGTCTACGGCAAGCCGCTGGTCTATCTCGACAACGGCGCCTCGGCGCAGAAGCCGCAGGTGGTGCTCGACACGATCCAGCACGCCTATTCCCAGGACTACGCCAATGTCCATCGCGGCCTGCATTTTCTGTCGAATGCCGCGACCGATGCTTATGAGAAAGCACGCGAGACGGTACGCCGCTTCCTCAATGCGCCGAGCACCGACAACATCGTCTTCACCTCCAACACCACCTCGGCGATCAACACGGTCGCCTATGGCTACGGCATGCCGAGGATCGGCGAGGGCGACGAGATCGTGCTCTCGATCATGGAACACCACTCCAACATCGTGCCGTGGCATTTCATCCGCGAGCGGCAGGCTGCGAAGCTGGTCTGGGTGCCGGTCGACGATCTCGGCGCCTTCCATATCGAGGAATTCGAGAAGCGGCTGACGAACAGCACAAAACTCGTCGCCATCACCCATATGTCGAACGCGCTGGGCACGGTGACGCCGATCAAGGAGATCGTGCGCATCGCGCATTCGCGTGGAATTCCCGTGCTCGTCGACGGCAGCCAGAGCGCCGTGCATATGCCGATCGACGTGCAGGAGCTGGATTGCGACTTCTTCGTCTTCACCGGCCACAAGGTCTACGGTCCGTCCGGCATCGGCGTGCTCTACGGCAAGAAGCACATGCTGGAAGAGATGCGGCCCTTCATGGGCGGCGGCGAAATGATCGAGGAGGTGACGGAAGACATCGTCACCTACAACGAGCCGCCGCACCGTTTCGAGGCCGGCACGCCGCCGATCGTGCAGGCGATCGGGCTGGGCGCCGCGCTCGAATATATGGAAAAGGTCGGCCGCGAGCGCATCGCGGCGCATGAGGCGGACCTCAAGAATTACGCCCACGAGCGGCTGCGCGCCATCAATTCGCTGCGCATCTTCGGCGACGCGCCCGGCAAGGGCGCCATCATCTCGTTCGAATTGCAGGGCATCCACGCTCATGACGTGTCGATGCTTATCGACAGGCAAGGCGTCGCGGTCCGCGCCGGCACGCACTGCGCCCAGCCGCTGTTGAAACGCTTCGGCGTGACCTCCACATGCAGGGCATCGTTCGGCATGTATAACACCAAGGCCGAAGTCGACGCTTTGGCCGATGCGCTGGAAAAGGCGCGAAAGTTCTTCGGATGACGATGATGGACGATGTGACCACCACCGCAGAGACCGCGCCGGAAACGGCCGGTAACGGCCTCGTCTCAGCCTCGGCGATCCCCGCCGATGAGCTAGCGAGGCTGACCGACGATATCGTCTCGGCGCTGAAGACTGTCTACGATCCGGAAATCCCGGCCGACATCTACGAGCTCGGCCTCGTCTACAGGATCGACATCGAGGACGACCGGACGGTCAAGATCGACATGACGCTGACCGCGCCGGGCTGCCCGGTGGCCGGCGAAATGCCGGGCTGGGTCGAGAACGCCGTCGGCGCCGTGGAGGGGGTTTCGGGCGTCGAGGTCAACATGGTGTTCGACCCGCCGTGGACACCCGACCGGATGTCGGAAGAGGCGCAGGTCGCGGTTGGATGGTACTAGCCAGCGACCCCACTAAGGTTGGCTGGCTTGCAGCAAAGGTGAAACTTCACCATCTTAAAGGCAGACTCATTCCGCGGGCCTTGAACCCGCGCGAACGTGGAGAATGACATGGGACGCTTCGCCGTCATCACGATGACCGACAAGGCCGCGGACCGCGTGCGTGAGATCGTCGCTACGCGCGACAACGCGCATGGGATCCGTCTTGGCATCAAGAAGGGCGGCTGCGCCGGGATGGAATACACGGTCGATCTGGTCACCGAGCCGAACCCCAAGGACGATCATATCGAGCGCGACGGCGCGCACGTCTATGTCGCGCCGGAAGCGGCGCTTTTCCTGCTCGGAACCGAGATGGATTTCGAGCAGACGACGCTGCGAACCGGCTTCACCTTCAGGAACCCGAACCAGAGCTCGGCCTGCGGCTGCGGCGAATCCGTCGAGCTGAAGCCGGCCGATCTCAAGGCGCTGGCGGAGGTGCGCGCTTCAAGCGCTGCTTAGGTGAGCGCCGAGGCATATCGCTGGCGATGTGCCTGCTGTGACCAGGAGTTGACCGGACTTCCCACCGATATAGCCTTTGGCGCACCGGTGAATCCAGACGCGCTTGACGAGGTAGCTCGGTCGACTTTCCGCAAGAACGACGATTTTTGCGTGGTGAGTTACGCCACGGGGCAAACAGACCGCTTCATTCGTTGCCTGCTGCCCTTGCCGGTACCTCAGTTGGCTGAAGAGTTCTGTTTCGGTGTTTGGATGTCCGTCTCGGAAAGAAGCTGGAATGTGTATCGAGCCGGGTATGATAGCGGCCAATATGAGGACGAGCTCTGCTTCGGGTATTTGATGCACGACATTCCTGAGTATCCGAGCTCGATGCACCTGCATGCCAATGTTGTGTTTCAGCCCGGCAATCTGCGTCCCAGGGTTTTTCTGCATGATGCAGACCACCCCTTGGTCGCCGCGCAGCGCGAAGGGGTGGATGTGAGGCAGATCGAGCGCTGGGTTGCGCTAACCCATCGCTCTTAGATTCAGGCTTAGTCCACCCACGAGCTGGTGCGCTTGTGCCAGTCGGCGATCGATTCTTCGGGATAGAGCTCGAACACCTTGTCGTTCTTGCCGATCGCCGGTTCGACCCAGCTCGCCTTGTATTTCAGCATCAGATGCACCTTTTCCGGCGGCTTCGGCAGGTCGCTGTCGATCGCCGAGGCGAAGGGATGGACGAGGTCCGGCCAAGTCGGGTCGTAGAGCCAGAGCGCGGCGCCGCATGTCTTGCAGAAATTGCGCTCGCCGGTCGAGACCTCGCAGTGCGGATGCTCGTCGTCCTCGATCTCAGCGCGGTAGACGCCGAGATTGGGCTTGCCGGTGACCTTGAGCGTTTCGTTGTCGGCGCCGAGATTGATGGCAAAACCGCCGCCGCCCTGCTGCTTGCGGCAGATCGAGCAGTAGCAGAGCATGAACGGCACGGGCGTGTGACTTTCCACCTCGAAGCGGACGGCGCCGCAGCGGCAGGAGCCTTTGAGCAGGACAGGCATGGCGCGAAACTCCATTTCATGTCTCAACCTGTCAGCATGCTGTTGGTTGCTGCGATGACAAGGCCCATGCCGGATGAGATGATTGCGGCATGGACAATGACCGCCTCGAAGAATTGTTCGAGAGCCTGGGGCCGATCAGCATCCGAAAACTGTTCGGCGGCAAGGGCATCTATTGCGACGGCGTCATCGTCGCGGTGGTCGTGCGCGGCGAACTGATGCTGAAGGCCGACGAGGAGACGATCCCCGAATTCGAAGCCGCCGGCTGTAGCCAATGGACCTATACCGGCTCGCGGCACGGCAAGGAGGTGGCGATGCCCTATTGGAGCGTTCCCGACAGCGCCTTCGACGATCCCGACGAAATGGCGGTCTGGGCGCGGCGCGCTTGTGAAGCGGGGCGGCGCGCGGGCAGATAAGGCCTACAGCGCCTTCGCGATCTCCGCAGCCAGCCGCGCATTGTTCTCGACCAGCGCGATGTTGGTCTTGAGGCTGCGGCCGCCGGTGATCTCCAAGATCCTCGACAAAAGGAACGGCGTTACCGCCTTGCCGGTGATGTTCTGCGCTTCGGCCGCCTTCTGCGCGGAATGGATGTAGCCGTCCATCTCGGCTGCCGGGATCTCATCGTTCTGCGGCACCGGATTGGCGACCAGTATGCCGCCGCCGAGGCCGAGCGCCTGCCGGATATGATAGAAATGCGCGATATCTTCAGGCGCATGCAACGTCAGCGGCGCGCGGAAGGGCGATTGCCTGGACCAGAAGGCCGGCATGGTCTCGCAGCCATGGCCGATGACTGGCACGCCGCGCGTCTCCAGCACTTCCAGCGTCTTTTCGATGTCGAGGATCGCCTTGGCGCCGGCCGAGACGACGACGACCGGCGTGCGCGCCAGCTCGTCGAGGTCGGCCGAGATGTCAAAACTCTTTTCGGCGCCCTTGTGGACGCCGCCGATGCCGCCGGTGGCGAAGACCTTTATGCCGGCCATGTGCGCGGCGATCATGGTGGCGGCCACGGTGGTGCCGCCGGTGCGCTTTTGGGCGACGGCAAAGCCGATATCGGCACGCGACAGCTTCATGGCGTCGCCGGTCATGGCAAGCGATTCGCGCTCGCCATCGGAAAGGCCAATCTTGATGCGTCCATCGACCACGGCGATCGTCGCCGGCACGGCGCCGCTCTCGGCGATGATCTGCTCGACCTTGGCGGCCATCGCGCCATTGTCGGGGTATGGCATACCGTGGGTAATGATGGTGCTTTCCAGCGCCACCACAGGCCGCCCGGCGGCAAGCGCCTCCGCCACTGGCGGATGAATGTCGATGAAGGGGCGGGCGGTTTCGGGCGTCATGTCCGTTCTCCACTCCGGAGAAAACACTCCGGCAAGATAGTTTGTGGCCCTATGCCACCACCCGTGCCTCGGGCACAAGGGCAAGCGCCTGGCCAAAACTGCCGGCGGTGAAAGACGGTACCGCCTCGGCGCTCTCGATGGCGAGCATCGCCGCGGCAACACCTTCGCGCAGTGCCCTCCGCAAAGGCAGCCCGCGCAGCAGCGCGGCAACCGTTGCTCCGGTCAGGGCGTCGCCGGCGCCGGTTACGTCGGCAACTCGTCGCGGGGAGGGCGGGTCGATGGCGAAGACGCCCGATCGGTCGAAGCCGAGCACCGGAGCACTGCCGGCCGTGATCACGCCTGCCGTCAAGCTCAGCCGCCTGAGTTCCCCGACAAGATCGCGGCCGGAAATATCCGCACCAGCTAGCGCCGCCGCCTCTCGGCGGTTCATGAACAGCAGCGAAAGATTGCCGAGCAGCGGCGCTAGCCGCACCACCTTGGCTGGCGAGACGGCGATGGCGAAAACCGGCCTGTCGCCGGCTTGCGCAACCAGGCGCTCGAGGGCCGCCGTCGGCAGGTTCGCGTCGCAGAGGATCGCGTCTGCCTCGGCGATCGCCTCGCGCACCTTGGCGCGGCGGATCTGCTTGGGGAAGGCGAGGTCGTAAAGGCCCATATCGGCAAAGCCGACGATCAACTCCCCCTCGCTGTCGATCAGCGCAGTGTAGCTCGGCGTCGTGCGGTCGAGGAACACCGCCGAAAGGTCGGCGATGCCGGCCTCGTCGATCGCCGATGCGACCGCCTCACCCGCCGCATCGCCGCCCCGCACCGAAAGCAGCGAGGCCGAGACGCCGCGCTTCACAATGCTGCGCAGCGCGTTGAAAACGCCGCCGCCGACATCCTCGCGCATGATGCCGGGATTGGATGCGGCGGGCACGTAAGGGCCCGAGACCTTGCCGCGCCGGTCGATATGGGCGCCGCCCAGCGCCAGGATGTTTGGGGATGTCGGCATGCCGCGGAGGTGACCTCGTTGATTGTTTGCGTGGGCACACTAGGTTTCCGCGCATCGCCCCGCAATCGGGTCGCGATTCGGGCCGCCGGGTAACGAGATCTCGCTTGGATCAGCAGCACTGCTTCACGCCATCTCTAGTGAGACAAAAATAGAACAAATCCAGATATTGTTTGTTTTCCAGCCATTTGCTGCCTCTTGCCAGATGAGAACAAAAAAGGTACAAACTGGCAGGGATCACGGATTGTCCGGCCTTCATTGACGACCAAGGGGTGATGTATCATGGCTCAGAATAGTTTGCGGCTTGTAGAGGATAAGGCAGTGGACAAATCAAAGGCTCTGGATGCGGCGCTGTCGCAAATCGAGCGCGCTTTCGGCAAGGGCTCGATCATGCGGCTCGGCGCCAATGAGCAGGTGGTCGAGATCGAAACCGTGCCGACGGGATCGCTCGGGCTCGACATCGCGCTCGGCGTCGGCGGATTGCCGCGCGGCCGCATCATCGAAATCTACGGGCCGGAAAGCTCGGGCAAGACGACGCTGGCGCTGCACACGGTTGCGGAAGCCCAGAAGAAGGGCGGTATCTGCGCCTTCGTCGATGCCGAGCACGCGCTCGATCCGGTCTATGCCCGCAAGCTCGGCGTAGACCTCGAAAACCTCCTGATCTCGCAGCCCGACACGGGTGAGCAGGCGCTGGAGATCTGCGACACGCTGGTGCGCTCCGGCGCCATCGACGTTCTGGTGGTCGATTCGGTGGCGGCACTGACGCCGCGCGCCGAAATCGAGGGCGAGATGGGCGATGCGCTGCCCGGCCTGCAGGCCCGTCTGATGAGCCAGGCGCTGCGCAAGCTGACCGCATCGATCTCGCGCTCCAACACCATGGTCATCTTCATCAACCAGATCCGTATGAAGATCGGCGTCATGTTCGGCTCGCCGGAAACCACGACCGGCGGCAACGCGCTGAAATTCTATGCCTCGGTGCGCCTCGACATCCGCCGCATCGGCTCGGTCAAGGATCGTGACGAAGTGGTCGGCAACCAGACCCGCGTCAAGGTGGTGAAGAACAAGCTGGCTCCGCCCTTCAAGGTGGTCGAGTTCGACATCATGTATGGCGAGGGCGTGTCGAAGACCGGCGAGCTCGTCGATCTCGGGGTCAAGGCCGGCGTGGTCGAGAAGTCGGGCGCCTGGTTTTCCTATAATTCGCAGCGACTCGGCCAGGGCCGCGAGAACGCCAAGCTTTTCCTGCGCGACAATCCGGACACGGCGCGCGAGATCGAGCTGGCGCTGAGGCAGAATGCCGGGCTGATCGCGGAAAAATTCCTCGAGAACGGCGGCTCCGAAGGCGGTGACGACGGCTTCGAGGACGAGGCTGGAGCGATGTAGACAACTGCCGGAGTTCGGCCATAATCCGGATCCATTATCTAAAGCTGATGTAATCGAGTTCCCCAGTACTGCGTTCGAACCGCCGGCCTTCGTGCCGGCGGTTTGCGTTTGGGGGCGAGGACACAGGCCGCCCAGCCAGGAGGACTGGGCCTGGTTCCGTGTTTCTGGACAGGGTCAAGAGCTACGGCTAAAAGGCCAATCTATCTTCTGACACACGAAAGCCCATTTGCCGCCGGCCTGGCCGGCGGTTTTCGCGAAAAGGCAGTATCCATGAGTGGCGTGAACGAGATCCGGTCGACATTCCTCGACTACTTCCGCAAGGAGGGTCATGAGATCGTTGCCTCCAGCCCGCTGGTGCCGCGCAACGATCCGACGCTGATGTTCACCAACGCCGGCATGGTGCAATTCAAGAACGTGTTCACCGGCCTGGAGAAGCGGTCCTATTCGCGCGCCGCGACCGCGCAGAAGAGCGTGCGCGCCGGCGGCAAGCACAACGATCTCGACAATGTCGGCTACACCGCGCGCCATCTCACCTTCTTCGAGATGCTCGGCAATTTCTCGTTCGGCGATTATTTCAAGGAGCGCGCGATCGAGCTTGCCTGGAACCTGATCACCAAGGAATTCGGCCTGCCGAAGGACAAGCTTCTGGTCACCGTCTATCACACAGACGACGAGGCGGCCGGCTATTGGAAGAAGATCGCCGGCTTCTCGGACGATCGCATCATCCGCATTCCGACCTCTGACAATTTCTGGGCGATGGGCGACACCGGTCCCTGTGGTCCGTGCTCGGAGATATTCATCGATCGCGGCGAGCATATCTGGGGCGGTCCGCCCGGCAGCCCGGAAGAGGACGGCGACCGGTTCCTCGAATTCTGGAACCTGGTGTTCATGCAATATGAGCAGGTGACGAAAGACGAGCGCATCGACCTGCCGCGCCCGTCGATCGACACCGGCATGGGCCTGGAGCGCATGGCTTCGATCCTTCAGGGAGTGGAGAGCGTCTTTGAGACCGACCTGTTCCGGCATTTGATCGATGCGGCATGCTCGGCGCTCGGGCACGGTCACAACCAGGAGAATGCAGCATCGTTCCGCGTGATCGCGGATCATTTGCGCTCGTCATCCTTCCTGGTGGCCGACGGCGTGCTGCCCTCCAATGAAGGCCGCGGCTATGTGCTGCGTCGCATCATGCGTCGTGCCATGCGCCATGCGCAACTGCTCGGCGCCAAGGAGCCCCTGATGTGGAAGCTGGTGCCGGCGCTGGTACGCGAGATGGGCCAGGCCTATCCGGAACTGGTGCGTGGCGAAGCGCTGATCACCGAGACGCTGAAGCTCGAGGAGACGCGCTTCCGCAAGACGCTGGTCCGCGGTCTCGGCCTGCTTTCGGAGGCGACGGAACAGCTGCACGCCGGCGACATGCTGGATGGCGAGACGGCCTTCAAACTCTACGACACCTATGGCTTCCCGCTCGACCTGACGCAGGATGCGCTGCGCCAACGCGACATCTCGGTCGATCTTGCCGGCTTCACCGCTGCGATGGAGCGGCAGAAGGCGGAAGCGCGCGCGCACTGGGCGGGGTCGGGCGAAGCGGCGACCGAGACGGTCTGGTTCCCGGTGCGCGAGCAGACCGGCGCCACCGATTTCCTCGGTTACGAGACGGAAGAGGCGGAAGGCCTGATCCAGGCCTTGGTCAAGGATGGCAAGATTGTCGACAGCGCAGGGCAGGGCGACGCGATTGCCGTCGTCGTCAACCAGACGCCGTTCTATGGCGAATCCGGTGGCCAGATGGGCGATAGCGGCATGATTTCCGGCGACGGCTTCTCGATCGAGGTCACCGACACGCAAAAGAAGGCCGACGGGCTTTTCGTGCATTTGGGCAAGGTGACGCGCGGCACGATCAAGACCGGTGCTGCCGTGGAGCTAAAAGTCGATCACGCGCGCCGTTCGAAGCTGCGCGCCAATCACTCCGCGACGCATCTCATCCACGAGGCGCTGCGCGAGGTGCTGGGCACCCATGTCGCGCAGAAGGGTTCGCTGGTCGCGCCTGATCGCCTCCGCTTCGACATCTCGCACAACAAGCCGATCTCGGCTGAGGAGCTCGAGGATGTCGAGTGCATGGCGAACGAGATCGTCGTGCAGAACAGCCCAGTCACGACGCGGCTGATGTCGGTGGACGATGCTATTGCCGAGGGCGCGATGGCGCTGTTCGGCGAGAAATACGGCGACGAGGTGCGCGTCGTTTCGATGGGCACCGGCCTGCACGGCGCCAAGGCCAACCGTCCCTATTCGGTCGAGCTCTGCGGCGGCACGCATGTCAGGTCGACCGGCGATATCGGCCTTGTGCGGATCCTGTCGGACAGCGCGGTCGCCGCCGGCGTGCGCCGCATCGAGGCGCTGACCGGCGAGGCGGCGCGCAAGCATCTCGACGAGCAGGACAAGCGCCTGAAGGCAGCCGCGGCGACCTTGAGGATCTCGCCGGCCGACGTTCCGGCGCGTGTCGAGACTTTGCTCGAGGAGCGCAAGAAACTCGAGAAAGAGCTCACCGAGGCGCGCAAGAAACTGGCCCTTGGCGGCGGCGCGGCCGTTGCCGATGCTCCGGCCACCAACGAGACGGTTGCGGGTGTCGGCTTCCTCGGCAAAGCGGTCAGCGGTGTCGCGCCGAAGGACCTGAAGCCGCTTGCGGATGCCGGTAAGAAGACGCTGGGCTCCGGCGTGGTCGTCTTTATCGGTGCCGGCGAGGACAACAAGGCGAGCGTGGTGGTCGGCGTCACCGACGACCTGACCGGCCGCTTCAGCGCTGTCGATCTCGTCCGTGTTGCGTCCGCCGCGCTTGGCGGGCAGGGCGGCGGCGGGCGTCCCGATATGGCGCAAGCCGGCGGCCCCGACGCCTCCAAGGCGGACGACGCCATCGCGGCGGTAAAGGCGGCGCTCGAAGCCGCGTAAGCCAGCTACAGGGCTTCAATTTAAGCCAGTTCCACCTTCTCCGAGGGTAGCGCTGCCCCTCATCTGGCAGCCGCCATCTTCTCCCCGTCGAACGGGGAGAAGGGCGCTGTCACCGCGATTTTCGCCAATCGCCGGCGTCGCGCCCAGCCTCTTTCTCCCCATTTAGGCCCGTTTACGGGGAGAAGTGCCCGGCAGGGCAATGAGGGGCACGCCGGCATCGAGGACGTTCACTCGAATCAGGCGGCTTTCTCGGTTCGCGCAAAGCTCGGGCGAACGGCAACGCGCCCATTCCAATTCCGGATTTCTGGAAACCGCGCAAGCAGCTTTCGCCCTTCGGCGACCTTGAGGAAATAGCCGATAATCGACGCCGCGTGCAGATCGGCCAGGGTCAACTGATCGCCGAGCAGCCAGGGGCCCGGGGTGCTCAATGAAACAAGCGTCCGCAGCACCGTCTCCGCCTGCGAAATCCCCCGCGCGATCAAGGCTTCGTCCGGCGCCGCCTTTTCCAGCCGCTCGACGGCGACATTCCAGACCATGGCCCGGTAAGCGTAGGCATCGAGCATGCCGATGATCTGGTTCATCCGCGCCCGACAGCGCGTATCGCTGGGCTGCAGGGCCGGACCGGCGAAGGCCTCGTCGATGTAGCGTGCGATCGCACCGGTCTCGAAGAGCCGAAAACCGTCATGCTCGAAGGCCGGAATGCGGGCGAACGGATGATGCTCCAGATACCAGGGCGGTATGCCTTCCGCCGTGAAGATGTCGAGAGGGATGAGTTCGTAGTCGACGCCCTTTTCCTCCAGCGCCATTCGCGCGATGCGGACATAGACGCTGTAGTGGGCACCGTAGAGAAGAGGCTTTGCCACTTCAGTCCTCTTTGGCTTGGCTGTCCCGTATCCAGACGCGCAGCGTGCCGGTGGTCTGAAAGCCGCAGTCCAGTGCGTCATCCAGCTCGCCGCCGCGTTCATACCCGACCAGCGCGCGACCTTCAGCAAACGTATTGGCTGCGGCTCGCACAGCATCTCGATAGGTCGGATTGCCATCCGTGGCAAAGACATTTGACAACCCGATCACGAGCTCGGATCTATTGGCTATGCAGCCGGCGGTGAAGCCGTCGGCCGTCCGTCGGCCAAGGATGGCGATGGCGGGGTCGGCCAGAACTGCGGTCGGAAAGACACGGCCGCTGGAGGAACCTGCGCCATCCGTCCAGGCAAGTTCCCACATCTCCAAGCTGGCTGCGTCCCCAACACGTTCCCAACCGGAGGGGGTCGTCGTTGGACGCCTTAGGTCCATCCAGATCCAGCTTGCTTCGAAGAGTTGGCTGAACCCGAGCGGTCGGAGATCCAGACGGCAGAAGCCATCCTTGACCGAAAAGCTGGTGGCAAGAACAGATGTCAGTCTGGCTATTTCTGCAAGTTGGATCGGTACGGCATCGGCATCCAAAGTGGCGGCATTGGGGTAGTAAGGAGGTGCTTGCTCATCGCTGGACCAGACGGAGCGGCTCCTCCGGCCGCTTAGCCCGTGCACCTTGAAAATAGCCTGGCAGAGGTCGGCATTGTTGCCAGCGCAAAGGCGGACCCTTTCGCCGGCAACAAGGCTCGGCACTTCTTACCCCATCGCCTTCTGCAGGTTCTCGTCGATCTTGTCGAGAAAGCCGGTGGTCGACAGCCAGGGCTGGTCGGGGCCGATCAGCAGCGACAGGTCCTTGGTCATGAAGCCGCCCTCGACGGTCTGGATGCAGACCTTTTCCAGCGTCTCGGCAAAGCGCTTGAGCTCGGCATTGCCGTCGAGCTTGGCGCGGTGGGCCAACCCACGCGTCCAGGCGAAGATCGAGGCGATCGAGTTGGTCGAGGTTTCCTCGCCCTTCTGATGCTGGCGGTAGTGGCGGGTGACGGTGCCGTGGGCGGCTTCCGCTTCCACGGTCTTGCCGTCCGGCGTCATCAGCACCGAGGTCATCAGGCCGAGCGAGCCGAAGCCTTGCGCCACGGTGTCGGATTGCACGTCGCCGTCATAATTCTTGCAGGCCCAGACATAGCCGCCCGACCATTTCAGGCTGGAGGCGACCATGTCGTCAATCAGGCGGTGCTCGTACCAGAGTTTTCTCGCCTTGAACTCGGCCTCGAATTCCTTCTCGTAGACTTCCTGGAAGATGTCCTTGAAGCGCCCGTCATAGGCTTTGAGAATGGTATTCTTGGTCGAGAGATAGACCGGGAAGTTGCGCAGCAGGCCATAGTTCAGCGAGGCGCGAGCGAATTCGCGGATCGACTCGTCGAGATTGTACATGGCCATGGCGACGCCGGCGCCCGGCGCATCGAAGACGTCATGCTCGATCACCTGGCCGTCCTCGCCGACGAATTTGATTGTCAGCTTCCCCTTGCCCGGGAAGCGGAAGTCGGTGGCGCGGTATTGGTCGCCGAAGGCGTGACGGCCGACGACGATCGGCTTGGTCCAGCCGGGCACCAGGCGCGGCACGTTCTTCATGATGATCGGCTCGCGAAAGATGGTGCCGCCGAGGATGTTGCGGATGGTGCCGTTGGGCGACTTCCACATTTTCTTCAGCTTGAATTCCTCGACGCGCTGCTCGTCGGGCGTGATCGTCGCGCATTTCACGCCGACGCCGTATTTCTTGATTGCGTTGGCCGAGTCGACGGTCACCTGGTCATTGGTGGCGTCCCGGTTCTCGATCCCTAGATCGAAATAGTCCAGCTTGATGTCGAGATAGGGGTGGATCAGCTTGTCCTTGATGAACTGCCAGATGATGCGGGTCATCTCGTCGCCGTCGAGCTCGACGACCGGGTTCGCCACCTTGATCTTCGCCATGGAAAAATGCCTCGTTGCTGGGGATCTGAACGGCCTTGCCCGTGGCTTCGGCCGAGGTTGGGCAGCGTATATCAAAGCCTTTTTGAGCGCGCAAACTTCGATCAGCCGATCGCAGACCGGTGTCGCGCTTGTGAATGCTTCATTTTCAGGCCCGGATGTGGCAGGGGACGCCGAAACGCCGCAAACCCCATGTACGGAGAGCCATGCGAGCCGCAAACGACACCGCCAAGACCGCCGGACCGGCGATCATCCTTGTCGAGCCGCAGCTCGGCGAGAATATCGGCATGGTCGCGCGCGCCATGGCGAATTTCGGCCTTTCGGAGCTGCGCCTGGTCAATCCGCGCGACGGCTGGCCGAGCGAGAAGGCGCGTGCCGCCGCCAGCCGCGCCGACCACGTCATCGATGCGACAACGGTGTTCGACGACCTTGCCTCGGCAGTGGCCGACCTCAACTTCGTCTTCGCCACCACCGCCCGCGAGCGTGACGGCTTCAAGCCGGTGCGCGGTCCGGTGGATGCGGGCAGGGCGCTCCGGGCCCGCGAGCAGGCGGGGCTGCGCACCGGAATTCTGTTCGGCCGTGAACGTTTTGGCCTCTACAATGAAGAGGTTGGTCTGGCTGACGAGATCGTCACCTTTCCCGTCGATCCCGGCTTCTCCTCGCTCAACATCGCACAGGCCGTGCTTTTGATGTCCTATGAATGGATGAAATCCGGCCTTGCCGAAGAGACCGCGACCAACTTCGCCGGACCGGAGCTCGTTCCGGCGACCAAGGAACAGCTGCACAGCCTGTTCACCTATCTCGAAGGCGCTCTCGAGGCGCGCGGCTATTTCCGCCCGGAAGAGAAGAGGCCTAAGATGGTCGACAATCTGCGCGCCGTGCTGACGCGGGCGGGATTCGCTGAGCCCGAGTTGAAGGTGCTGCGCGGCATCATCTCGTCGCTCGACAGGTTTTCGCCGGCAATGCCGCGCGGCGACGGCTCACCGGGGGATGATCCGAGGCGGGCGCCGGCTACGCGCAAGCGAACAACGGACAAAGAAAGTTAAAATCCGTAAGCTCCGAACCTTCAAGGTAACCGAATATTATGCGGTTTGGTTCATCGTTCTCGAAACGATGGGGCAGCAGATGTTTACGTCCAATATTGGCCGTCTGCATTTCTTCTTCTATTCGCTAGGTCTGTTCATAGCGGAAGCGGTAACGATCGTGCTCTGCATTGCCGCAACGACCGGCTTCGCGGGATTGATCAATTCGATGCCGGGTCCGTCGCGGCAAAGCCTGGCCGGCGCCGCGCTTGTTGTGTCGCTCGTCTTCGTCGCGCTGCGCTGCAACATCGCATGGCGCCGCAGCCGCGATGCCGATGGTTCAGGCTGGATTCTCTGGTCCTATATCGCCTTTTCCGGCATCTATGGATTGCTGCAGGCCGGAACGCTTCTGGTCATCGATTTCGGCAATCCTGAGAGCGCGCCCGGTGGCCTGAACCTGCTCGGCCTTGCCATATTCGGCCTCTGGTGCACGATCCTGTGGGCAAAGCCTGTGGCCGGCAGCAACATCGATGAGCTGACCGAGGCTTTCGACTTTGAAGGCTCGTTGCCGGCGGAGGCGCTCCCCGCGAGGGCGACAGCGAGCGTCGCTCCAGCTGCGCCACGGACTGCTGCGCAACCCGCGCGTCCGGCGCCGGCGCCGCAGCCGTTTGGCCGGGCGCGACCCGCCGGCTTCGGCAAGCGGGGGCTCTGAGTTGCGCAAAAGCTGCTGGCATCTGCCACTTCAAGACCATGATCGTTCAGGATAGAAGCGCGATTGGCCAAATCTCGGGTCAGCTTCTTCCTGTAGTCGGATGACAATGAACGATCGATCAAACCAGCGTCCGATCCTGATGCTCGATTCCGGTGTCGGCGGACTGACGGTGCTGCGCGAGGCGCGCGTCCTGATGCCGGATCGGCGCTTCGTCTATGTCGCCGACGACGCGGCTTTTCCTTACGGCGCATGGGAAGAGCCGGCGCTCAAGGAGCACATACTCGCCCTGTTCGGCAAATTGCTCGACCGTCTGCAGCCGGCGATCTCAGTGATCGCCTGCAACACCGCCTCGACCCTGGTGATCGATGCGCTGCGGGAAAAATTTCCCGGTCATCTGTTTGTCGGAACGGTGCCCGCGATCAAGCCGGCGGCCGAGCGCACGCGGTCCGGCCTGGTTTCGGTGCTGGCGACCCCGGGCACGGTTAAGCGTCAGTACACGCGTGACCTGATCAGCAAATGGGCGCAGAAATGCCATGTCCGGCTCGTCGGCAGCGACAGGCTTGCCGCATTGGCCGAGATCTATATGCGCGAAGGTTTTGTCGACGAGGAAGCCGTGCGCGCCGAGATCGCGCCCTGCTTCATCGAGCACGACGGGCAGCGCACCGACATCGTCGTGCTCGCCTGCACGCATTATCCGTTCCTGGCCAACCGCATGCGCAAGACCGCTCCGTGGCCGGTCGACTGGATCGATCCGGCGGAAGCCATTGCCCGGCGCGCCATGTCGCTGCTGCAGCCTATCGGCGAACCGTCGGGCGAGACCGAGCCCGATATCGCCCTCTTCACCTCTGGTAAGGTGGATTTCGCCACGCGCAGGCTCATCCAGGGCTTTGGGCTGACCTCGCGCTAGCTGGAACTGCGATAGCGCCGCAGCGTTTCTCTTCCCACTACCGCACAGGGAGAAATCGCATGCCAGCCAAATCGCAAGCCCAACAGAAGGCAGCCGGCGCAGCCCTTTCGGCCAAGCGCGGCGAGACCAAGAAAACCGAGCTTAAGGGTGCTTCGCGCGAGATGTACGAGTCCATGAGCGAGAAGCAACTCGAGGAGTTCGCCGAGACCAAACGCAAGGGACTGCCTAGCAAGAAGTCATGAACTCCTGCCTGGCTCTCAAGTTGGTGCCTGGATAGGAAACCGCGGCATGCCATGACGTGGCGGATCTGCTTTCGGCCATGCCAGTGCCTTCGCCGGGCTGCGGCTTTCTGACGGCAGAATAGTGGAGCCGGTGCGTCGCCGATCACGAGCTTGACACCGGTTAAATCTCTGTTTAACAGGGCCACCAACACCGGGCGGCGACGTCCGGTGGTTTCTTTTGCATGGGCAAGACCTCACCGGAAGCCAGTCTGTCGGCGGTCTTGTTCGAACTGACGTGTCCCGTGGGTTTTCCGTCGCGTTGCGTGGGAAATCCTGTCAGGCCTCGAAAACGGAGGCCAGAGGAGGGCGCGTTTCCTTCACCCGGAGCCAAGGGGTTCCGGGTATATCGTTTTGAAAGGGAATGCGATGAGCAAGCGCGAATCCGCGAAATACAAGATCGACCGCCGTCTCGGCGAAAATATCTGGGGCCGTCCGAAGTCCCCGGTCAACAAGCGCGAATACGGTCCCGGCCAGCATGGCCAGCGCCGCAAGGGCAAGCTTTCCGACTTCGGCCTGCAGTTGCGCGCCAAGCAGAAGCTCAAGGGCCACTATGGCGACGTTTCGGAAAAGCAGTTCCGCAAGGTCTATGAGGAGGCCAACCGCCGCAAGGGCGACACCTCCGAGAACCTGATCGGCCTGCTCGAGTCGCGTCTCGACGCGATTGTCTATCGCGCCAAGTTCGTGCCGACCATCTTCGCGGCCCGCCAGTTCGTCAACCATGGCCACGTCAACGTCAACGGCAGGCGCACCAATATCGGTTCGTACCGCTGCAAGCCGGGCGACGTCATCGAGGTGCGCGAGAAGTCGAAGCAGCTCGTCATCGTGCTGGAATCGGTAGGCTTGGCCGAGCGTGACGTGCCGGACTATATCGAGGCCGATCACAACAAGATGACCGCGACCTACAACCGCGTTCCCGGCCTGGCGGATGTTCCGTTCGCCGTCCAGATGGAACCGAACCTGGTCGTCGAATTCTATTCGCGCTGATCCGACCAATCGGCGACACCCATCCAAGGCCGCCCTCGAGGCGGCCTTTTCTTTGTCTGTCGCGTCGGCCAGGGCGGCAATTCCACCCTGGTCATTTTTTTAGCCGCAATTCCGCGACGGCTAGTGATTCCACTTGGCTGCAAAATGCTCTAAGCGAAGCGGCAACAGAACCGTGGGCACCTGCGCCATGAATATGCTGCCAAACGTCAAATCGCTTGAGCCGATCGCCGACGAGCCGGACGGCGGATTCCATCCGCTGTTCCGCGACGTGCCATCCTCGGTCGAGTTCAACAAGCTGCGCAAGCGGCTGCTGCGGCTCACGCGCCAGGCGATCGAAGACTTCGCCATGGTGAAACCCGGCGAGCGCTGGCTGGTGGCGCTCTCCGGGGGCAAGGATTCTTATGGCCTGCTTGCCTTGCTGCTCGATCTCAAATGGCGCGGGCTGCTGCCGGTCGAGCTGCTTGCCTGCAATCTCGACCAAGGTCAGCCGAATTTCCCGAAGCATATCCTGCCGGACTATCTCGGCGGCAACGGCATTGCGCATCGCATCGAGTACCAGGACACCTATTCGGTGGTCACCGACAAGCTGCCCGAGGGCAGCACCTATTGCTCGCTCTGCTCGCGGCTGAGGCGCGGCCACCTCTATCGCATCGCGCGCGAGGAGGGTTGCACCGCGCTTGTGCTCGGCCACCACCGGGAGGACATCCTCGAAACCTTTTTCATGAACCTCTTCCATGGCGGGCGTCTCGCCGCCATGCCGCCGAAGCTTCTCAATGACGAGGGCGACGTCATGGTTCTGCGCCCGCTCGCCTATTGCGCCGAGGCGGATCTCGAGAAATTCGCCAATGCACTGAAGTTCCCAATCATCCCGTGCGATCTCTGCGGCAGCCAGGAAGGGCTGCAGCGCAACGCCATGAAGGCGATGCTCGACGATATCGAGAAGCGTATGCCTGGCCGCAAGGACACGATGATCCGCGCGATGACCAATGTGCGACCCTCGCATCTGCTCGACCGAAAACTGTTCGACTTCGCCGCGCTCGATGCGCGCCTTACCATGGGAAAAGACATTTCCGATGACGTTTGACATGCAAGCGATCGACTGGCTGGCCGAGCTTCTAGCTGACGCAGCCAAGGCCGAAATCATGCCGCGCTTCCGCCGATTGGGCGAGGGCGATGTTCGCCAGAAGACTTCGGCCGCCGATCTGGTGACGGAGGCGGACGTCGACGCCGAAAGGCTGATCACTGCCAGGCTGCGCGAGCGTTACCCTTCAGCGATGATCCTCGGCGAGGAGGCCTGTTCCGACAATCCGGCCTTGCTCAAAGGGCTCGGCGATGCCGAACTCGCCTTCGTCATCGATCCGGTCGACGGCACCTTCAACTTCGCCTCCGGCGTGCCGCTGTTCGGCGTCATGCTCGGCGTCGTGGTCAACGGCGAGACGGTTGCCGGCATCATCCACGACCCGATCGGGAAGGACTGGCTGATCGGCGCCAGGGGGGCGGGCAGCCATATCCGCCACGCACATGGCGCGCTGGACAGGGTGCGGGTCGCCGAGCCGGTGCCGATCTCCGAGATGACCGGCGCGATCTCGTGGCAGTATCTGAAGGAACCGGAGCGCTCGCGGCTCGCTCGCAACCACACAAAGGCGCTGTCGCAGTTCGGCTATCGTTGCGCCGCGCACGAATACCGGCTGCTGGCGAGCGGCCATGCGCATTTCGTCGTCTACAACAAGCTGATGCCGTGGGACCATCTGGCCGGCGTGCTGATCCATCAGGAGGCCGGTGGTTATGCGGCGCGGATCGACGGCGATGCCTATCTGCCGTCGCATGTCGACGGCGGGTTGTTGGTTGCGCCAGACAAGGATAGCTGGAACGAACTGCGGCGCGAGCTCTGGGCGGAATAGGATCGATTGCGCTGACGAGGGCCAGCCCGTCGGCTGGAAGGTGTCGATCTACACCCTCACGCAAATCCGGAGATGTGAATGAGCACCCGGTCCGCGATGGTCGCTCTGGC
Organism: Mesorhizobium sp. M1A.F.Ca.IN.022.06.1.1; assembly: GCF_003952605.1. Lineage (NCBI taxonomy): Bacteria > Pseudomonadati > Pseudomonadota > Alphaproteobacteria > Hyphomicrobiales > Phyllobacteriaceae > Mesorhizobium > Mesorhizobium sp. M1A.F.Ca.IN.022.06.1.1. Next base: position 5,956,261 of record NZ_CP034455.1, read on the forward strand.
TCTCGCCCTCGCCGTGACGATCACCGGTGCTGACGAAGCAGCGGCACGGGAGCGCGCCTGCGGCAGTCGCGATCCCGTAAACTCCATAGTGGAAATGTCGGCTGCCATTTACGCCTGCTGGCGGCCGCCCCGCGGAACTGCCGGCCTGTCCTTGACCCTGCGGTTCTCGCTCCGCCGAGACGGAACGCTCATTGGCAAGCCGCGCGCGACCTTCTCCGTACTCGGATCGAACGATGCATTGAACAGAGCCTTCGTTACCTCAGTCCTCGAGGCTCTCGATAAGGCCCTGCCGTTACCCTTTACCGAGAGCATGGGCGAGGCGATCGCAGGGCGCATACTTTCGCCCCGCTTCACGGTTGCGCTTGAACGAAAATCCTGAGCGGGTGGCCGTAGGCGAGGGTCTCACACCGGCGGATTGTGGGGCTGGAACAGCCTTCCGCGCTCGGCGATCAGGATCATCAGCAGGGCGGCGAGGGAAACGCTGCAGAAGCCGGCGGCCAATGGCGTGACCGTGCCGTTATAGGCCTGGCCTATCAGCGTTCCGAGCAGGCCGCCGAGAAAGGTCTGCATGAAGCCGAGGATGGAGGACGCCGTGCCGGCAAGCTCGCCGAGCGGCTCCATCGCAAGCGCGTTGAAATTCGCGCCGAGACAGCCAAATGGAACCATCGCGCCGGCAAAGAAGGCGATGAACAGCCAGAGCGGCATCTCGATCTCGAGCGAGACGACGAGCCAGACCAGGCTGATGGCGAGGAAGAGCAGCAGCGCGCTCTGCGACAGGCGCCGCATGCCGACCTTGCCGACGAGCCGCGCGTTGAGGAAGTTCGAGAAGGCGAGCACGCCCGCGACGCCGGCGAAGATCAGCGGAAACAGCTCGCCGACATGGAAGACTTCGAGATAGATCTGCTGCGCGGAATTGATGAAGCCGAACATGGCGCCGAAGATGAAGGTGCTGGCAAAGGCATAGCAAAGCGCGATGCGGTTGGTGAGCACGATGCGGAAACCGCCGACGATGGCGTTGACGGTTAAGGGCCGCCGGTATTCCGGATGCAGCGTCTCCGGCAAGCGCAACAGCGACCATGCCGACACGATGAGCGCGCCGACGGCCATGGTGACGAAGATCCAGTGCCAGGTGGCGAAGAGCATGATGAACTGGCCGATGCCGGGCGCGACGACCGGTATCGCCATGAACACCATGAAGATCAGCGACATGACCTCGGCCATGCGGCGGCCCTCGAAGGTGTCGCGCACGATGGAGACGGCGATGACGCGGGTGGCCGCCGCGCCGATGCCTTGCACGACACGGCAGGCGAGAAGGGTGGCAAAGGTCGGAGCAACAGCAGCGGCCGCTACCGCCGCCACGTAGATGATCAGGCCGGCGACCAGCGGCGCACGGCGGCCGAAACGATCGGAAACCGGACCGAAGAAGAGCTGACCGGTGCCGAAGCCAAGAATGTAGGCTGTGATCACATACTGGCGGTGGTTTTCATTCTCGACGCCGAGCGAGGCGCCGATCTGCTGCAGTGCCGGCAGCATGATGTCGATGGCGAGCGAATTGAGCGCCATCAGCGCCGCGCAGAGCGCAATGAATTCCCAGCGCGGAATGGGTAAGCTTTTTGCCGACTGCTGCGCTAGTGCCTGATTGTCCACGGCAAAATCCGATCAATCAAACGAACACGCGCCGGTCGACCGGCGCATCAATTCGTCTCGTTCTCGAGTTCGAAAGCCAAAGTGCCGAGGTGGGGCGGCCCCGGATGTCATGGCGCAGCCGGCTGGGCCGGCCAGCGCGAGCTCAAATCAGGCGGCGCCTTTGACGCTGACGCCTTTTTCGACCAGGAAATCCTGCAGCTCGCCGGCCTGGAACATCTCGCGCACGATGTCGCAACCGCCGACGAACTCGCCCTTGACGTAGAGCTGCGGAATGGTCGGCCAGTTGGAATAGTCCTTGATGCCCTGGCGCAGCTCGGCCGAGGTCAGCACGTTCACGCCTTTGTAGTCGACCCCGACATAGTCGAGGATCTGCACCACCTGGCCGGAGAACCCGCACTGCGGGAAGCCGGGGGTGCCCTTCATGAAGAGCACGACGTCGTTGCTCTTCACTTCGCTGTCGATGTAGTCGTTGATGCCGCTCATGGGGAATCCTTTCACGCCTGTGGGGGTCAGGCTCGAAGCATGTCCATCAAATAAACCCATAGGTTGGCTGAAACAAGACGTTAGCCGCGACGCACCCGAAATGGCGCAAAGCTTTGGTCCGCCATTGGGCCAAATCCGCCAGCCGGAACTCTTCCCACAAGCGGGCCGGCAGGCCGGTTCTCTTGTCCCGGTGCCGCTGACGGTTTCCCAGGTGCGCACGCGCCAGAATTATAGCTATAGCTAAATCTTGAAGCATGCGCTATCCTTGCCAGTGCCTTGGAGGAACGCGGATATGCGCGAAACGAAATCGCTGCTGGAACAAAAGCTCGATCGAAGGCTGCTTCTGGCCGGTGGCCTGGCGGCCGGCGGCACGGCGGTGATGGCGACCGCGGCGCGCGGGCAGACCGACCACGCCGGTCACGGAACGCCAGGGGCGGCCGAACCGCAGCCGGCGCACCTGTCCGCGCATGGGGCGATGATCACCGTCGGCGAGGTCGATGATAGCCGCAACGGATTCGATCCAGTGAAGCTGCTGAGCGACTGGGAGACCGGGACGGTGTCGACGCTGCCGGACGGGCGGACACTGCGCAGCTTCGAGGTCACGGCCGAGGACAAGGAAATCGAGATCGCGCCCGGCATCCTGTTCCCCGCCTGGACCTACAATGGCCGCGTGCCGGGGCCGACGCTGCGGGCCACCGAAGGCGATCGCTTGAAGATCGTCTTCCGCAACAACGGCTCGCATCCGCATTCCATGCATTTCCACGGCATTCATGCAGCACGGATGGACGGCGTTCCCGGCGCCGGTCTGATCGGGCCGGGCGAGGAGTTCGTGTACGAGTTCGACGCCCGGCCGTTCGGCTGCCACCTCTATCATTGCCATGCGCTGCCGCTGAAGCGGCACATCCAGAAAGGTATGTACGGCGCCTTCATCATCGATCCCGATCCCGCCAGGCATCCGGAGCACGAGGCGGTCGCCCGCTCGCGCCTGCTCGGCACGCCGGAGAATGCCGGCTGGCAGGAATTCGTAATGGTGATGAACGCCTTCGACACCAATTTCGACAACGAGAACGAGGTCTATGCCGTCAACACCGTCGCCCATGCCTACGCGAAGAAGCCGATACGGGTGCTGAAGGACAAGCCTGTCCGGATCTATCTCGTCAACGTGGTCGAGTTCGACCCGATCAACTCCTTCCATCTGCATGCCAATTTCTTCGACTACTACAATCAGGGCACGACGCTGACGCCGACACTCAGGACCGTCGATCTGATCACCCAGTGCCAGGCCGAGCGCGGTATCCTCGAGTTCCATTTCAGGGAGCACGAGCCAGGCCTCTACATGTTCCATCCCCACCAGTCGGAGTTTACGGAACTCGGCTGGTCGGGCATGTTCGACGTCGTGGAGGCCTTGTCGTGACCGATGTGAGTCGGACCTCCCGGGATACACAGGCCGGTCGGCCGCGCTGGCTCTCTCTGCTCTGGATCGTTCTGCCGCTTGCCGTGCTCGGGCTCGCGGTTGCGTGGATGGTCTCTTCCGACCCGTTGGCCAGCTTTCGCAACGGCGCGCCGCCGGTCGAGAACCTGACCTTCGAGCGGACAATTATCGGAAACGACGGCATTCGAATCCTCGTGCGGGCCGGTGGGTCGGAACCGATGACGATCGCACAGGTCCAGGTCGACGACGCTTACTGGCAGTTCACGCAGGATCCGCCGGGGCCGATCCCGCGCGGCGCAACGGCATGGATCAGTCTGCCATACCCCTGGGTGCTGGGGAGGCGCATGCGATCAATGTCGTAACCAGTACCGGGACAACATTCGGGCACGATATCGCCGTCGCCGTACCCACGCCGACGCGCAGTTCACCTAGCTTTGCCGCGCAAGCGGTGCTCGGCGGCTTTGTCGGCATCCTGCCCGTGGCGATCGGCCTGATGTTCTATCCGGCACTACGCGGGTCGGGCGGAACGGCATGGACTTTCTCCTGTCGATGACCGTCGGTCTGCTCGCCTTCCTTTTCGTCGACACGCTCGAGGACGCGTTCGAACTGGCCGGCGAAGCAGCCGCCCTGTTCCAGGGGTCGACCATGATCGTACTCGCAGCCACCGCCAGTTTCCTTCTGCTCATGGCGGCAGGCCGGCGCAGCGGGACACCGACCGGGCTGGCGCTTGCCACCTTCATCGCACTCGGCATCGGCCTGCACAATCTCGGCGAGGGGCTGGCGATCGGCGCCGCCTTCGTCTCGGGCGCAGCCGGGCTCGGCACGTTCCTGGTGCTTGGCTTCACCTTGCACAACATCACCGAAGGCATCGGCATCGCAGCCCCGATCCTGAAGCAGCGACCGCCGCTCAGGACCTTCGCCATGTTGACGCTGCTCGCGGGAGGTCCCGCCGTCGTCGGCCTATGGATCGGCAGCCTCGCCTATGCGCCGCAATGGTCGGCGCTGGCGCTGGCGATCGGCGCCGGAGCGATCCTGCAAGTGATCGTCGAGATGGTTTCGCTGCAGCTTCGCCAGCGCCCCGATGGCTCGCGCGCCTTGCTCGCACCGGCTGCGATGGCCGGGCTGACAGCCGGGGTCGGCTTCATGTACCTCACGGCGATGCTGGTAAAGATCTGAGCAACGGCGGCGTCAACACTCAGTCCGGAACGCTGGTCTGCAGGGCGAGCGCATGCAGCACGCCGCCCATATTGCCTTTCAGCGCGTCATAGACCATCTGGTGCTGCTGGACGCGGCTTTTGCCGCGGAAGCTCTCGGCCACCACTTCGGCAGCGTAGTGGTCGCCGTCACCAGCCAGATCGCGAATTGTCACCTTGGCGTCCGGAATGCCTTCCTTGATCAGTCGTTCGATGTCGTGCGCATCCATTGCCATGGCAGAAATCCTGTTTTCGAGCGGGCGCAGCCCGTGCGATGAGAGTCGGGGATAAGCGTAGAGCCTTTCCGGTCCGGATTGAAGCGGTTCCATCCGTGACCGAAGCTTCACGGGACATTCCGATCCGGCTGAGCCGCGTCGCCGGCGGACACATCCTCGTGCGTCGAGTAGGCGCGACCGAGGCTGAAGGTCAGCACGTAGAGCGGCACGTTTATCGCGATGCCGACCATCGGCAAGTAGCTCGTCCACTGCCAGACCGGGGAGAAAAACGGCCGGCCGTAGCCATCGCACATAAGCGAAGAACCATACGCCCAAAGCGCTCCGATGGCGGTTGCAATGGCGAAGAGCTTGACGCAAGTGACGATATGCCTTGCCCGAGCCGGCTCCGGCAAAAGGCGCTGCCACAGCACCAGGCACAAAACAGGAATGGCGTAGACGAGGTCCTGAGCGGCCAGCAACGGGATTGCGCCGTTCGCCGCAGCAAGGAACTCGGCTCGCGTTTCGAGCCTTGGACAGACCTCGCTCGAGGTCGTCGACAGCAGCAGAAAGACGAACGGGCCGAGGAACCAGAAAAAGAACAGCGACGGCCAGAAAACCGCTGCAAGCAGCGCCCGGACCGCCAGCCTGGTCAAATGGCCTGATCCATGAAGCGCGGGAACCAGCCCTCATGGGCGGCGGTCAATTCGCTGACCGGAACGGCACGCGCCTCGCCGAGCTTCAGCATGTCGCCACCGGTCGTGCCGATCCACGGCGCGAAGATGCCGAGCTTGCCCTGCTCCGCGCGGATCCTGTCCCATTCGCCGCTTTGCGGGTCGATCGACAAGGTCAGGAGATAACGTCCTTGGTCCTCGCCGAACCAGACCGGGATCGGAGCGGTGCCGGTGAGACCGGGAATGGTGGCGCCGATGCCGGATGCCATCGCCATTTCGGCCAGCGCCACGGCAAGGCCGCCGTCGGAGACATCGTGCGCGGCAGTCACGATGCCGGAAGCGATCAGCGCGCGCACATGGTCGCCGACGCGCTTTTCATGTTCGAGGTCGACGGGCGGCGGCGAACCGTCGGCGCGGCCGTGGATGTCGCGCATATAGACCGACTGGCCGAGATGGCTGCCCCATGTCGGCGGCGCGCCGACCAGCACGATCATCTGGCCCTCGGCGGCAAAGCCGATGCGGGCCATCTTCGACCAATCGGCGATCAGCCCGACGCCGCCGATGGTCGGCGTCGGCAGGATGCCGCGGCCATTGGTTTCGTTGTAGAGCGAGACATTGCCGGAGACGATCGGGAAGCCGAGCGCGCGACAGGCATCGCCGATACCCTTAACCGCTCCGACAAACTGGCCCATGATCTCCGGCCGCTCCGGATTGCCGAAATTTAGATTGTCGGTGGCGGCAAGCGGCAGGGCGCCCGTTGCCGTCAGGTTGCGCCAGCATTCGGCGACGGCCTGCTTGCCGCCCTCATACGGGTCGGCCTCGCAATAGCGCGGCGTGACGTCGGAAGAGAAGGCGAGCGCCTTGGTTGGATGGCCTTCGACGCGCACCACGCCGGCATCGCCGCCTGGGAGCTGCAGCGAATTGCCCTGAATCAGCGTGTCGTACTGCTCCCACACCCAACGGCGCGAAGAGAGGTCCGGTCCGCCCAGCATCTTGAGCAACGCGTCGGCGACGTCGGCCTTGGGCGCGTCGTTCGCTGCAAGCGGCGCCGGCTTCTTCGTTTCGACCCAGGGGCGATCATATTCCGGCGCCTGGTCGCCCAGTTCCTTGATCGGCAGGTTGGCGACCTCGTCGCCGTGGTGCAGCACGCGGAAGCGCAGGTCGTCGGTGGTCGTCCCGACGATGGCGAAGTCGAGGCCCCATTTGCGGAAGATCGCCTCGGCTTCCTCCTCTTTCTCGGGGCGCAGCACCATCAACATGCGCTCCTGGCTTTCCGACAGCATCATCTCGTAGGCGCTCATGCGCTCCTCGCGCACCGGCACCTTGTCGAGGTCGAGCTCGATGCCGAGATCGCCCTTGGCGCCCATCTCGACCGCCGAGCAGGTGAGCCCGGCCGCACCCATGTCCTGGATGGCGATGACCGCGCCCGACGCCATCAGCTCGAGGCAGGCCTCCAGCAGGCACTTTTCGGTGAAAGGGTCGCCAACCTGTACGGTCGGCCGCTTCTCCTCGATCTTGTCGTCGAACTCGGCCGAGGCCATGGTGGCGCCGCCGACGCCGTCGCGCCCGGTCTTGGCGCCGAGATAGACGACCGGCAGGCCGACGCCCTTGGCCTGCGACAGGAAGATGGCGTTGGTTTTGGCGAGGCCGGCCGCGAAGGCGTTGACCAAGATGTTGCCGTTGTAGCGGGCGTCGAAATTGACCTCGCCGCCGACGGTCGGCACGCCGAAGGAATTGCCGTAGCCGCCGACGCCGGAAACGACTCCAGCGACCAGGTGCCGGGTCTTGGGGTGGTCAGGCGCGCCGAAGCGCAGCGCGTTCATCGCCGCAACCGGTCGCGCGCCCATGGTGAAGACATCGCGCAGGATGCCGCCGACGCCGGTCGCGGCTCCCTGATAGGGCTCGATATAGGAGGGGTGGTTGTGGCTCTCCATCTTGAAGACGACGCAGTCGCCGTCGCCGATGTCGACCACGCCGGCATTCTCGCCCGGCCCCTGGATCACCCGCGGGCCGCTGGTGGGCAGCGTGCGCAGCCATTTCTTGGAAGACTTGTAGGAGCAGTGCTCGTTCCACATCGCCGAGAAGATGCCGAGCTCGGTGAAGCTCGGCTCGCGGCCAACCAGATCGAGGATGCGCTGGTATTCGTCGGGCTTCAGCCCATGCGCGGCGACGAGCTCGGGGGTGATCGGCACGGAATTGGATATGGTCATGAGCGGCGATTGGTATCCGTGGGAGAGGGGGCTTTTCTGAGTCTCCTCTTATCGCAAGCTTTCGAGCGATACACCCCCAAAGCACGACGAAAACGCCGCAAAACCGCTGCGCCGGCACCGGCCGGTAGCGCGAGGCGCTTAGGAAAGGACAGGTCAGGAAAAACTGTCGTAGCCGGCGCGGCCCTCGTCGAGCAGGCGGCGGATGACCGCGACGCCACCGGCGACGTCCTTACTTTGCCGGGGTTGCGAAACACCGAAGCGGACGCCGTGGAAGACTTGCTCGGAACGACCGGCCTTGAACTCGTCCTCGTCGTCGATGAGCACGCCCTGCGCAAGGCAGGCATTCTTGAAGGTGCCTGAGAGCCAAGGATCCGGCAAGGTGAGCCAGACGAAGGGCACATTGTCCCGCGCCTTGAAGTCAAAGCCAGCCAGCGTCTCGCGCACGACATGGAGACGAGCTTGGATCTCGGCAATGCAGCGCTTGCGGATATCGTTGGCCTGGCCCGACATCACCAGCCTTGTTCCGACCTCCGCCAGCAGAAAGGGCAGCCCGCCGGTCATCATCTTGTGCGCCACGCGGATGCGGTGGCGGTAGGCGGGCGGGCAGGACAGCCAGCCGCCGCGCACGCCGGCCGCGACCGACTTCGACAGGCCGCCGGCTACGATCGTGCGCTCAGAGGCGTATTCGGCGAGCAGTGGCGTCGGATCGTCGGTCAATTCGCCATAAAGATCATCCTCGATCAGGACGACATTGTACTCGCGCGCTATGCGCGCGATCGCCTGGCGCCGCTCCGCCGACAGCGTAACCAGCGTCGGGTTCTTCGCCGTCGGCATCACGAACATCATCTTCGGGTGTTTCTGCGCGCAGACGCGTTCGAAATCGTCGGGATCGAGACCTTCATCGTCCGCCGAGACCAGCGCGGTACGGCGCCCGATCAGACCGGCGCTGCGCGAGATCTGCGAATAGGTGAGATGCTCGAAGACGATCGTGTCGCCAGGCGTGGTGAGCGCCGCGATCGCCGCCATCACCGCCGCATGGGTGCCAAGCGTCGGCACGATCGAATCGGGCGAGGGGTGAAAGGAATTGCGCTTGAGCCAAAGGCCGCCGGCCTCGAACCAGCGATCCGGGAAATCCCTGGTATAGCTTGAAATGTCGTGGGGGTGCTCCTCCGCCGTCCGCGCCAGCAGTTCGGCAATCAATGCGCCTTGTCCGACATCGGGGGCGGCGGTGCTGTCGAAGCGCAGCTTGCCGCTGGGCGCATCGATGAGCCGCGTTCCGAGCGCGGCGGGCTGCAGCTCGGGCTTGGGGCTCTCCGCGCGTTGCGCGAGCACATAGGTGCCGCGCCCGACCTCCCCACTCACCAGCCCGCGCTCGCGCAGCAACTGATAGGCCCGGCCGACCGTGCCGACCGTAGTGCCAATGTCGTAGGCGAGGTCGCGCTGCGGCGGCAGTTTTGCACCCGCATCGATGACGCCCTTGTCGATATCTGACTCAATGCTGTCAGCAAGGCGCTGATAGAGAGGGCCGGAACCGGAAGCGAGGTCTGGGAGCCAATTTGTCATGGTGACAATTTTTATATTGCATCGCGAGACGAGTCAATCGATATGAGAACGCGGGTAGCTAGATTACAATTGATAGAATTGGTTGATCGCAAGATGAATACAATTGATACATTCCGTTATGACAGCGCCGAGTTGCACGGCCGCCCGTCGGGGCGCCGCAGGTTCGTTGACCGGGTCGTATTCGTGCTTCGTGCCATCGCCAGGCAAATCGACCGAATGCTGGAACGCCGTCGCGGACGCCTTGCGCTCTTGGAGATGACCGACGAGCAGCTCAAGGACATCGGCATTTCGCGCTGCGACGCCCATCGCGAAGGTATCAGGCCGTTCTGGGACTAAGCGCGTCGCGACGCCCTTGATTGTTGCGATGCATGTCAAATCGCTGCGCGGTTTGGGCATACATCGACCGCGAACAGAGCTTCGATGGTATGTTGATTGACGAGCGCGAAAAGCCGACCGTCAATCCTGCATTTGCAGGAAGTGGGCTACGGCCGAGTCACGCGGCAGCGGCGCAGGATGAATTGCCGGCCTGCCAGCGCGCGATGTCGGAGCCTATGCGCGCGCCCAGCGGTTCGGCCATCAACGGCCCGAACACGTCCACTTTGCGGGAATTGCCTTGTGCTTGCACGACCAGCAGCGGCTTGCCGCCATAGTGCTTGGCGGGCACCAGCAGGAAGCGCGGCGTGCCGCTGTAGGAGTTGAGCTCGTTGGCCATCTGATAGGGCTTGAAGGCCGGGTCCTTGCTGGCGATCCAGCACTTGTGAGCGGCGATGGCGACCTGCTCCATGGCAAGCAGGGAAGCGCTCTTGCCAGAGGGGGCGGCGTGGTCTTCGAGCCGGACTGGCAAGAGGCAAGCGCAAATCCGGCGGCGGCCAGGAGAGCAAGGCGAGCAATCGTCAGTCTCATGGTCAGGCCGCCCCGTTGGTCTGAAAGAATGGTCTGAAGGAATCGTCTGAAAGGATCAAGCGGCGATGCCAAGCGCGCCTTCGAACAGCGCCCGGCCGTCGCTGCCGCCGTGTGCCGCCTCGATCAGGTTCTCCGGGTGCGGCATCAGACCGAGCACATTGCCCTTCTCGCTGACGATGCCGGCGATGTCGTTGATCGAGCCGTTGGGATTGGTGCCTTCGGCATAGCGGAACACCACCTGGCCTTCGCCTTCGAGGCGGGCCAGCGTTTCGGCGTCGGCGAAATAGTTGCCGTCGTGATGCGCGACCGGTGAGCGAATGATCTGGCCGGGCTGATAGCCGCGGGTAAACATCGTGTTGGCGTTGGCGATCTCGAGCTTCACGTGCCGGCAGACGAATTTCAGCGAGGCGTTGCGCATCAGGGCGCCGGGCAGCAGCCCCGCTTCGACCAGGATCTGGAAGCCGTTGCAGACGCCGATGACCATGACCCCCTTGGCCGCCTTTTCGGCCACTGCCCGCATCACCGGCATGCGCGCGGCGATCGCCCCGCAGCGCAGATAGTCGCCGAAGGAGAAGCCGCCGGGAATGGCGATCAGGTCGACGTCCGGGATTTCGGTATCGGTCTGCCAGACGGTCGCCGGCGCCTGACCGGAAATCTTGGTCAGAGCCGCGATCATGTCGCGGTCACGGTTGAGCCCAGGCAGGAGGACGACGGCTGATTTCATTTCGGTCGTAGGGCCTCTGGTTTTCGGCGAGTTCGCTGGTGATGCACGCGCTTCAGGAGCCTGTACATCAAATCGCTGGTGGCTTCAGGCATAACCTCTGCGCTGCAACTCAGGTAATAGCCACACTGTAATTCTCAATCACCGTGTTCGCCAGAAGCTTGTCGCACATGGCCTTGAGGTCGGCTTCGGCCTTGGCTTTGTCGGTTCCGGTGAGCTCGATGTCGAAGACCTTGCCCTGCCGCACCTGGCCGACGCCGTCGAAGCCCAGTCCTGAGAGGGCGTGCTCGATCGCCTTGCCCTGCGGGTCGAGAACTCCGTTCTTGAGGGTGACGGTGACGCGGGCTTTCATCGATACTCCTGAGTGATCGGTAGTGCGGAGGGCGGGCACGCCGTTTCCGGCAGGCCCGCGCTGGCAGTCAGTGCTTCGTGCTCTTCGAGGGCTCGGAAGAGGCAACGAGCACCGGGCCTGTCGGGCGCGGCGGCTCGTTCTCGTTCATGATGCCGAGGCGGCGGGCAACTTCCTGGTAGGCCTCGACCAGCCCGCCCATGTCGCGGCGAAAGCGGTCCTTGTCGAGCTTGTCCTGAGTGGCGACGTCCCACAGCCGGCAGGAATCCGGCGAGATCTCGTCGGCGACGACGATGCGCATCATGTCGCCCTCGAACAGGCGCCCGCACTCGATCTTGAAGTCGACAAGCTGGATGCCGACGCCCAGGAACAGGCCGGAGAGGAAGTCATTGACGCGGATAGCCAGCGCCATGATGTCGTCGATCTCCTGCGGGCTCGCCCAGCCGAAGGCGGTGATGTGCTCTTCCGACACCATCGGGTCGTCCAGCGCATCTGCCTTGTAGTAGAATTCGATGATCGAGCGCGGCAGAACCGTGCCTTCCTCGATGCCCAGGCGCTTTGCGAGCGAGCCGGCGGCGACGTTGCGCACCACCACCTCGAGCGGGATGATCTCGACTTCCTTGATCAGCTGCTCGCGCATGTTCAGCCGGCGGATGAAATGGGTCGGGATGCCCATACGATTGAGGTGATTGAAAATGTGCTCGGAGATGCGGTTGTTGAGCACGCCCTTGCCGTCGACCACCTCATGTTTCTTCTTGTTGAAGGCGGTGGCGTCATCCTTGAAGAACTGGATCAGCGTCCCGGGCTCAGGTCCTTCATAGAGGATCTTGGCCTTGCCTTCGTAAATGCGGCGGCGATTTTTCATCTGATTTTTTCTCTGGATTGGCGGGCAGGCGGCAAGCGACCAGTTCCTGTCCGTCTGCCTAAATTAGTTGTGGCGACGGGTGCGTTCAATGCCGGTGTCTATAGCAATCGTAATGTTTGCTCAATCGGCAAATCCAGCCGATCAACCGCTTTCGGAACCGAAATGCCGCAGCGCAGCATGGGACGTTGCATATTGACCGGCCCGCGACCTTTTGGTTTGTGCTGGGTAAGCACACATATTCATAGCCAAGCGAATCGATTTGATCGGAGGGACGCATGAGCAGCATGAAAGACCGCGAAGAGGGCTTCGAGCGCAAATTCGTCTTCGACGAGGAGCTCCGCTTCAAGGCCTCGGCGCGCCGCAACAGAGCGCTCGGCCTGTGGGCCGCCGAAAAGCTGGGCAAGAGCGGAGCCGATGCCGAGGCCTATGCCAAAGCAGTAGTCGTCTCCGACATCGAGGAGGCCGGCGACCATGACGTCTTCCGCAAGATCCGCGAGGACTTCGACGCCGCGGGCGTCAACCAGTCGGACCATCAGATCCGCCGCACCATGGACGAGCTGATGGCGCAGGCGATCGAGCAGGTCAAGAACACGTAAAAATCGTTGGACCAATCGACCGCCCGGCTCAGCCGGGCGGTTTTCTTTGCCTTGCCGCCGTTTCCGGCTGAGACTGCGGATCGTTACCAAGGAAGTTCCGATGTCGCTCAAGTCCCGCCTGGCCGCCGACGAAACGCTGTTCACCGCCTGGTCCGGCGTGCCGGACGCGCTGACGGTAGAGATCATCGCCAAGCAGGGCTTTGATGCCGTTACCCTCGACATGCAGCATGGCGGCCACCACGAGGACAGCGTTCTGCGCGGCCTGGTGCCGGTGCTTGCCGCCAACAAGCCGGCGCTGGTGCGCATCCCGGTCGGGCGCTTCGACATGGCGAGCCGGGCGCTCGATTTCGGCGCAGAGGCGGTGATCGCGCCGATGGTCAATTCCGTTGACGACGCCAGGCAGTTCGCCGCAGCGATGAAGTACCCGCCGATGGGCGAGCGTTCTTGGGGCCCGACCTATGCCTTCCCGCGCCATGGGAAGGGCGACCATGCCGAGTGGCTGCGCGACTCGAACCAGCGCACCATGGCCTTTGCCATGGTCGAGACGCGTGCGGCGTTCGAGGCGCTGGACGGCATCCTCGAGACGCCCGGCATCGATGGCATCTTCGTCGGGCCGTCGGATTTCTCGATCGCCTGGTCGAATGGCACCACCGTCAATTCGACGCTGGAAAGCATGATGGAGACGGTCGCCTCGATCGCCGAGCGGACGCGCAAGGCAGGGAAGCACGCCGCGATCTATGTCATCGAACCGGCCGTTGCCGGCCGCGTCGTGTCGATGGGCTATCGGCTGCTCGCCATGGGTTCTGACCACACGCTGATCTCGCTCGGAGCCAGGACGCTGCTGAAGAGCATGCGGGATTCGATCGGCGCCTGAGGCGCCGGCGTTTCAAGGCTCCTTCAGTTCCGTCAGGAACTTGGCGAAAGTCATCGATCCCTCCGGCCAGGGGCCGAAGCCCGCGTCTTGGTTGAGATGGCCGGCGTCGCCGGCGTCGATGAACAGCGAACCCCAGGCGGCGGCGATGTCCTCGGCAACCTCAAAGGCGCAGAACGGGTCGTTGCGGCTGGCGATCACGATCGACGGAAAGGGCAGGGGATCGCGCGAATAGGGCCCGAAGGTCATCAGGTGCCTCGGCCTGATCTCCGGATTGGCGACATCAGGGGGCGCCACGAAGAAGGCGCCCGCGACCGGCTTCTGGAATTGCGGGATCGCCTGCACCGCAGCCGCCACACCCAGCGAATGCGCGACGATGACCACCGGCCGCTCGGCCTCGTTGACAGCTTTCGCTACACTTGCCGTCCAGTCCTCGCGCACGGGTTTCGTCCACTCGGCCTGTTCGACCCTGCGTGCCGTCGACAATTTCGATTGCCACCGGGTCTGCCAGTGTTCGGGCCCGGAATTGGTGTAGCCCGGTATGATGAGAATATCGGCGTCCTTGACTTTCATGGCGCCGATGTAGCGAGCGCCCCTGTCTGATGCAACCGGCCGGTGGAATGCAGTGGCATCACAAAGGTGAACAACGTGTTCGATTCTTTCAACCTTGTGTGAACGATGGTGATGAACGATCTGGAGAGGGAACAGGAATGACTAATAAACGTCGGAGCGACTGCCCATCGTGAGATCGGCGCCCGAACGGAGAGTGTGATGAGCGAACTGCCTTTTGCCGCGACCACCCCGGTCAGCGTCGCGCGTGTCGGGTTGAAGGCGCGCGATGCCGAAAACCTTGCCGCCTATTATCGTGCCGTCGTCGGCCTGCAGGAGTTGAGCCGCGCCGATGGCGCGATCACCCTCGGCGCCGCGGGCCGCCCGCTGCTGGTGCTGGAGCAGGATGCCTCGGCCAAGCCTGACGACCCGCGCAGCGCCGGCCTGTTCCATACTGCGTTCCTGCTGCCATCGCGCGCCGATCTCGGCCGGTGGATCAGCCATGCCGCCGCCAACCGGATCGGCATCGAAGGCGCCTCGGACCATCTGGTCAGCGAGGCGCTCTACCTCACCGACCCTGAAGGCAACGGCATCGAGATCTACGCCGATCGCCGTCCGCAGGATTGGAAATGGAACGGCGACAAGATCGCAATGTCGACCGAGCGGCTGAATCTCCCCGCGGTCGTCGCCAGCGTGCCCGTCGGTGACGCCGGCTGGCAGGGAGCGCCGGAAAACACCATTGTCGGCCATGTCCACCTGCGCGTCGGGCGTCCGGAAGACGCCGAAGCGTGGTGGCATGACGAATTCGGCTTCGACACGGTCGCCAAATATGGCGGTCAGGCGGTGTTCCTGTCCTCCGGCCACTACCACCACCATATCGGTGCCAATTCCTGGCGCAGCGCCGGCGCCGGCCGCCGCGATCCCTCCCGCTCGGGCCTCGCCTGGGTCGAAATGCGCTCGGATAACGTGAAGGCCGAGACGACGCGTGAAGATCCCTGGGGCACGGTGATCAGGACGGTGCCTGGCAAGGCCTGATTAGGCTGCGCCACGCTAGCGGGCCTTCCCCCGGACTCAGGCCTGTCCAAACACCCGCTTGAAGATCGTGTCGACATGCTTGGTGTGATAGCCGAGGTCGAACTTCTCGCGGATCTCGGCCTCGGGCAGTGCCGCTGTTACGTCCTTGTCGGCAAGCAGTTCCTCAAGGAAATCAGCGCCTTGCTCCCATACCTTCATGGCGTTGCGCTGCACCAGGCGATAGGCATCCTCGCGTGACACGCCAGCCTGCGTCAACGCCAGCAGCACGCGCTGCGAATGCACCAGGCCGCGGAACTTGTTGAGGTTCTTCTCCATGTTCTCGGGGTAAACGAGCAGCTTATCGACGACGCCGGTCAGGCGTGCCAAGGCGAAGTCGAGCGTCACCGTCGCGTCCGGTCCGATCATGCGCTCCACCGAGGAGTGCGAGATATCGCGCTCGTGCCACAGCGCCACATCCTCCATGGCCGGTATGGCGTAGGAGCGGACCATGCGGGCAAGGCCGGTGAGATTCTCGGTCAACACCGGGTTGCGCTTGTGCGGCATCGCCGACGAGCCCTTTTGTCCCGGCGAGAAATATTCTTCCGCTTCCAGCACCTCGGTGCGCTGCAGATGCCGGATCTCGACGGCCAGGCGCTCGACCGACGAGGCGATCACGCCGAGCGTAGCGAAGAACATCGCATGGCGGTCTCGCGGGATGACCTGAGTCGAGACCGGTTCCGGCTTCAGGCCGAGTTTCTTCGCCACATGCTCTTCGACGCAGGGATCGATGTTGGCGAAGGTGCCGACCGCGCCCGAGATGGCGCAGGTGGCGATGTCTTCGCGCGCGTGCAGCAACCGCTCGCGGCAACGCGAAAATTCGGCATAGGCCAGCGCCAGCTTGACGCCGAAGGTGGTCGGCTCGGCATGGATGCCGTGGCTGCGGCCGATGGTGATGGTATCCTTGTGCTCGAAGGCGCGGCGCTTCAGGGCCACAAGCAGCGCGTCAATGTCGGCAAGCAGAATGTCGCTGGCGCGTGTCAATTGCACCGCAAGACACGTGTCGAGAACGTCCGACGAGGTCATGCCCTGGTGAATGAAGCGGGCGTCCGGTCCGACGAATTCGGCGAGATGGGTCAGGAATGCAATCACGTCATGCTTGGTGACGCGCTCGATCTCGTCAATTTTGCCAACGTCGAATTTCGCCGCGCCGCCCTTCTCCCAAATCGTCTTCGCGGCTTCCTTCGGGATGACGCCGAGCTCGGCCAGCGCATCGCAGGCATAAGCCTCGATCTCGAACCAGATGCGGAACCGGGTTTCGGGCGACCAGATGGCGACCATTTCCGGCCGGGAATAGCGAGGGATCATGGTTTCTTAGTCCTGCTGGGAGAAGCTTTGGCCGCGTCCTAACAGAGGCCGGCTCAATGCTCAACGCCGCCGGCGTGCAAACCAGATGCTGGCGGCGGCAAGTACGGCAAAGCCGAACGGAAAATAGAGCCGGACGCCCAGGACGACGAACTGGTAGAGCGCGGCGAGGACCGTGAACGCGAACTCAGACGCCCAGGTCCGCGTGAAGGCCGGCTCGTGCCACTCGGCGTAGTAAGAACGGTATTGCAGGGCAAACAGCCCGCCGGTGAAAGCGAGCGTCGCGCCAAGCAGGCATACGAAAGCTGCGGCGAGCGCGGTTTCCCAGTGGCGGCCGCGCGATACCAGTGCGGCGAACGTCAGCCCGACCGAAAAAGCAAGCGCGCCGCCGAGCGCATAAAGCAGCACGACGAAGCGGGCGCTGTCCGGCGTCTCCCAATAATACAGATTGAGGAAATGCTCGCCGCCATCGCAAGCCCCCACAGCAGGGCGCCGACAATTGCCGTGCTTGCCGATGGCAGAGCGTCGCGCAGGCGGTTTGCCAGGCGCAGACGCAAGGAGGCCGGCTGCAGCGACGTTACGGTCACTGGGCCACGTTCCGCGGCGAAAAGCGGTTCGCCTTGCGTGGTGTTGGCAATGCTCCCTGTCTCATTGGCATCATGGCTATCACGCCATGGTGAACAAGACATGCCGCTCGATGCATCCAATCCGGCGGCCGTTTGTTATTGTGGGCGGCCGACAGGGACGGGCGGCCACCCACCGGAGGGACCAGCATGACCGTCGATCTTAGTAAGATACGCGAGCATATGGAAGTAGTCGGCGCCGATGGCGTCCATGTCGGTACCGTCGACAAGGTCGAGGGGCAGCGCATCAAGCTGACCAAGGCCGACAGCGGCATGGGCTCGCACAAAGGCCACCACCATTATGTTCCGCTGGCTCTGGTCGCGGAGATCGAAGGAAAGAAGGTCTGGCTCTCGGCGAATTCGGAAGTCGCGGTGACGTTCGAGGAAGAGAAGTCCGACCCGACCTGACCGGCGTCCAGAACTCTAGCGGGACGACCAGACCGGAAAGAGATCGCCGTCGGCCGGCGTCGCCGCGTGGACGCCGCGGCTGATGGCGCGGGCCATCGTAGACCCCGCTGCGGTATAGAGATCGATCGCTGCATCGGCGCTGAGTTCGATGCCGCTCCTGCCGGTCGCGAGCGCAAAGACGAGATCGCCGTCGGCCGGTGTGTGCGTCGGCCAGATGGCGCGGGCAAATCCGTCATGCGCCGAAATCGCCAGCCGTTTGGCGGCCGACTTGGAAAGCACGGCATCGGTGGCAATGACGGCAATCGTCGTGCTGGCGCCCTCTGGGTGTTCCCCTGCGCGCCTGTCGCGGTACTTCAAAAGTATCTTCCTGGCGTCTTCCGGTATCGGGTCGGGATAACCCAAGCCGCCGAATTCATCGCCGATCTCGAAGGGAGCGGCCCAGAAATGGCGGCTGCGTCCGACCGTCACCGAACCGGTCGGGTTGACGGCGGCGAGCGCGCCGATGGTGACGCCGCTGTCGAGCATCGTCGAGGCCGAACCCAGCCCGCCCTTCAGACCGGAAGTCAGCGCGCCGGTACCGGCGCCGACCGTACCGAGCGGGAAATCGGTCGTTGTCGCCTGAGCCGCCTCGTAGCCAAGCTCGCGATAGGGCGGATAGCGGCCCCAATCCTTGTCGCCGCCATTGCGCAGGTCGAAGAGGATCGCGGCCGGCACGATCGGCACGCGAAAACCACCCACCTCGACGCCGATGTTTTTCTCCCGCAGCGCCGCCTGGACGCCGGAAGCGGCATCGAGGCCGAAGGCCGAGCCGCCGGACAGCACGACTGCGTGAATGGTCGCGATCGAGTTTTGCGGCTCGAGCAGGTCGGTCTCACGCGTGCCCGGTGCGCCACCCAGCACCTGGACTCCGGCCACCGCCGGCTCCTCGCAAAGCACTACCGTGACGCCGGACTTCAGCCTGGCGTCAGCAGCATTGCCGACGGTGAGTCCGGCGACGTCGGTGATCAGGTTGCGTGGACCGGTGCGGAACATCAGTTTTCCTCCAGCGGCACGAAATGGGTGCCGTCGAAGCGGAAGGCGCGGAATGGGTTTTGGCTGAGATCGCCCTTTTCGTCGAAGCGGACGGTGCCGATAGCGGTCGCGAAATCATGGTCGGTCAGCGTCTTGGCGAGCGGCTTGCCGGAGCTTTCTGCGTCGACCGCTGCCGCCTTGGCGACCTCCACCGCGGCATAAGCCGGCAGCGTGTAGCCGTCGGTCACGATCTTCCTTTCGCCAAAGGCCTGCACGACCTTGGGGTCCGCGACTTCTGCCCACTCCGGCAGCGCGATCATCAGTGTGCCGGCCGCATAGGGCACATCGCCGGGTGTCGTGCGCAGCGTCTCGCCGCCGGCGAAGGTGATGCCGGCATTGAGCGAGGCAGCGTCGCGCCCCATGATGGCGATGTCGTCGCCGTCGCCGCCGGCAAACACTTTCGTAGCCCCCGCTTTTTTCAGGCGGCCGATCAGCCCGATCTGGTTGTCGAGCTGCGGCCGGAACGTGTCGACGAAGACCGGTTTCAGCGCCGCCTGCTCGGCGGCCGCGCGGAAAGTCTCTGCGATCTCTCGGCCATAGATGGTGCCGTCATCGATAACGGCGAACAATTCGTTCTGCCAGAGCCGAGTGAGGATCGTGGCCACCGCATTGCGTTCGTCGTCGCCGCGCGGGCCAAGCCGGTAGACCGGCCAGCCGGTCTTGGCGCGGCGGTCGGTCAGACTCTCGGTGCGCACGCCGATCGCGATGACCGGAATGTTGGCATCCTTCAGGATCGGCAGCGCCGCCTCGATCGCCTCGGTGCACAGAAAACCGACAACGATGTTGACCTTGGCATCCACGAACTGCCTGGCAGCCGCTGCACCGCCGTCGGCCGTGCAGGCGTCGTCAACGGTTCGGACCGCGACGCCTTCGGCGTCCGCCGCCAGCGCGGTCCCCGCCTCGATCTGCTTGCCGAGGATCGCCGACGGCCCGGACAGCGGTGCGGCGACGCCAACCAGCGTCTCGGCATGGACGCTCGCGCCCAGCCAAAGCAGCGCGGCTAAAGTCGTCGTGAGAAGGCGCATTCGGGCGAAGAGGTCCTCCGTGCCGGGAGTATTGTTCCGGCACTATTCCAGCAAAGACCTAAAGGCTGCCTAATCCCGGTGCAACACGCGAATTCAGGATTGCGCTCAAGCACTTCGCTTGTGTCATACAATATGCAGCCATATATAACGAGCTTCCGTTTTGGCAGGTGGATCATCGGGTGCTGAAGATTAATGACATCGGGCCGCAAGCCTATCGCGATGCGATGGCGCATTTTGCCGGCCATGTGCATGTGGTGACCACGGACGGCCCGGCCGGGAGACGGGGCGCAACGGTGATTGCCGCCTGCTCGGTCTCGGATACGCCGCCCGCCGTGCTTGTCTGCCTCAACCGCGAAAATCCCAAGAACGAGGCCTTCATCCGGAACGGCAATTTCGCGCTGAACACGCTCGCCTCGGACCAGGAGGCGCTGTCGGTCGGCTTTTCCGGCATCACCGGCCTGCCGTCCGAGGAGCGCTTCGCGCTCGGCGAATGGGACGTGATCTCGACCGGCGCGCCGACGCTGAAAGGCGCGCTCGCCGTCTTCGATTGTCAGATCATCGATACCAAGGATTTGGCCACCCACCGTGTGCTTTTTGGCAAGGTGACGGGCCTGCGCATCGGCGATAATTTGCGGCCGCTGATCTACCACAACCGCGACTACCACGTTCTGTGAAAACCGCTCTTGCGCTTTGATGGGTCGAGGCGCGCACCCGTGGCGGGAAGGCGATGCTGCCGCGTGTCGACGAGTTCCGCGCCGTGCACAATCTCGACGCGCTGGCCGCTCCTTGCGCCTCGCTCGACCAGCGGCCGGCCGCAGCGGTTGACCCGCGGCCCTGGCTGCGAACTGGCGACAGGCGGGCCGCGTAGCCATATGTTTCGCAGCGATATATTCCTCTGGGACGTTCCCCGAGAAAACAGACTTTGCGAGAAGCGACGATGGACGAGAGCATTTATCTCGACGAGGCCCGCGATCCCCTGATCATCGCGGAAGGCTGGATGAAGAACGGTAAGAATGTCGCCATCGCGACCGTGGTCGAAACCTGGGGTTCGGCGCCGCGCCCGGCCGGCAGCCATCTGGTTATCGACGCCGAAGGCAATTTCCACGGCTCGGTGTCGGGCGGCTGTGTCGAGGGCGCGGTGGTGACCGAGGCGATCGACGTGATCGGCTCGGGCAAGCCGAGGATGCTGGAGTTCGGCGTCGCCGACGAAACCGCCTGGCAGGTGGGGCTGTCCTGCGGCGGCCGCATCAAGGTCTATGTCGAGCGGCTGGGTTGACTGCGGATGGATCCGTATGTTCTCAAAACATTGAACGAAGAGCGCCGCGCCAGGCGCGCCGCGGTGCTGGTCACCGACCTCGGTGACGGCCGCGACCGCATCGTGCGTGAAGGCGACCGCGTCGCGGGCGAGCTCGGCGCGGCGATCGCCAGTGCGTTCCGCACCGGCATCTCTCGATCGGTGGAAGCGGAAGGGCGGACTTTCTTTCTCAATGCGCATCTGCCGCGCCCGCGCCTGGTGGTGGTCGGAGCGGTGCATATCAGCCAGGCGCTGGCGCCGATGGCCAGAATCGCCGGCTATCCCGTCGAGATCATCGATCCGCGCACCGCCTTCGCCACGCCGGAGCGCTTCCACGATGTGGCGCTGCATGCCGAATGGCCGGAAGATGTGCTGAAGCGCCAGCCGCTCGACAGCTACACCGCGCTTGCCGCCGTCACTCACGATCCCAAGATCGACGATTTCGCGCTGAAGGCGGCGCTCGACGCCAGGTGCTTCTATGTTGGGGCGCTTGGCAGCAGGAAGACTCACGCCAAGCGGGTCGAGCGTCTGCTGGCGCTCGGCGCCAGCGCCGACCAGATCGCCCGCATCCATGCACCGATCGGGCTGGACATCGGCGCCGCGAGCCCGGCCGAGATCGCCGTCGCGGTGCTGGCACAGACCATCCACGCCTTCCGCTCGCGCGGCCTGGAAAGCAAAGGCGCGGTGGCGTGAAGTTCGGCCCGATCGCGATCTATGAGGCCGAAGGCGCGGTGCTGGCGCATGCGACCACTGCCGGCGAGCGGCGATTCCGCAAGGCGCATCGGCTGAACGGCGAGGACGTTGCTGCGCTGAAGGCGGCCGGCATCAGCGAAGTCGTCGTGGCCGTTCTCTCTTCCGATGACCTCGGCGAGGATGCCGCGGCCGAAAAGATCGCGTTGAACATGTCCCATCGCAACGTCGAGACGAAGCCCGCTGCAACGGGACGCGTGAACTTGCATGCCGAAACTGCAGGCGTCTTCACCGTCGACGCCCAGATGATCGACGCCATCAATGCCATCGACCCGGCGATCACCATCGCCACCCTGGCGCAGCACGCGCCTGTCGAGGCGGGCCAGATGGTGGCGACGGTGAAGATCATTCCGTTTGCCGTCGCTGCGAGCCTGGTCGATGCGGTGGCCAGGATTTGCGCCGGCGGCGAAATCTTCGCCGTCAACGCCTATCGCCCGGTCAACGTCGGCGTCATCCAGACGACGCTGCCCGGCTTGAAGCCGAGCGTGCTCGACAAGACGCTGCGGGTCACCGAGGCGCGGCTGGCGCGCTCCGGCGGCCGGCTGACTGCGGAGCGGCGCACGCCGCATGACGTGACGCTTGTTGCGGAAGCAGCAAGCGCGCTGGCGCGCGACAACGACATGGTGGTGATCTTCGGCGCCTCGGCGCTGGCCGATTTCGCCGATGTCATCCCTGCCGCGATCGAGAAGGCGGGCGGCAAAGTCATTCGAGCCGGCATGCCGGTCGATCCCGGCAATCTGCTGGTGCTCGGAACGCTCGACGGCAAGCGCGTCATCGGCGCGCCCGGCTGTGCCCGCAGCCCGAAGGAAAACGGTTTCGACTGGGTGCTGGACCGGCTGATCGCCGGGCTTGACGTGACGGCGGGCGACATTGCCGGCATGGGCGTCGGAGGCCTGTTGATGGAAATCCCGTCCAGGCCGCAGCCGCGCGAGCCGCTGCCGTCGCGGTCGGCAAAAGCGGAGCCGAGGGTCGACATCGTGCTTCTCGCCGCCGGGCGCTCCAGCCGCATGGGCGGGCCGAACAAACTGCTGGCGCTGTTCGACGGCAAGCCGCTGGTGCGGCGCACCGCCGAGCGGGCGCTGGGATCGAAGGCGGCCAACGCCATCGTCGTCACCGGCCATCAGCGCGAGCGGGTGCGCTCGGCGCTCTCAGGTCTCGATATCACGCTTGCCCACAATCCGGACTTCGCCGACGGGTTGGCCTCGTCGCTTAAGGCGGGCATCGCGCGGGTCGCGCCCGACGCGGCCGGCGCCATCATCGTGCTCGGCGACATGCCTGGTATCTCGTCTAAGGATCTCGATAGCCTGATCGATGCGTTCCGCCGATCCGGGGGCCGCGCGGTGGTGCGCGCGGCGCATCACGGCAAACGCGGCAACCCGGTGCTGCTGCCGCGGTCGCTGTTTGCCGCCGTCGCGCAGCTCGAAGGCGATACTGGCGCGCGCCATCTGGTCGAGGCCGAAGGGCTCGACGTCATCGATGTCGAAATCGGGCAGGGCGCTTCGATCGACGTCGATACACGCGAGGCGCTGGAAGGCGCGGGCGGCGTGCTGCAGGATTGACAAACCGAAGCCGAATTTCGCATGGCTTCGCAATGTCTTTGCGCTGCCGAACTCTGCTCACTTTGCTCGCCGCAACAGCTTGTTCGCTCTCTGCCGCCGAGGGCCAGACGTTGTCGCTGAAACCCTTCAAGGACGAGCTTTTCGCTTACCCGGCGACGCTGTCGAGCGGCGACAACGGTGCCTATACGGTGCTCGACTATCGCGAGATGCGCGACATCAATCAGCGCGACGAGGTGCCTGAAAGGCGTGTGCATGCCCAATATATCGACCCCGGCGTGCGCAAGATGCAGCAGGACTTGATGCTGAAGACCGATGTCGGCGATGTCCGGCATGTCGCAGTCGGCAAGACGCAAGGTGCCGCCATCATCGTCCTTTACCTGCACGGGCAGGGCGGCAGCCGCAAGCAGGGCGTCGACGACTTCACCTTTGGCGGCAATTTCAACCGCCTGAAGAATCTGATGGCCGAAAATGGCGGTCTTTATCTTTCGCCGGACTTTCCCGATTTCGGCGACAAGGGCGCCGCCCAAGTCGCGGCTTTGATCGACCACTATGCAGAGACATCGCCCGGCGCGAAAATCTTCGTCGCCTGCGGCTCGATGGGCGGCATTCTCTGCTGGAAGCTGGCCGACCGCAAGGATATTGGCGCCCGCGTCAGTGGGCTCCTGCTGCTCGGCTCGCTCTGGGACGAAAGCTTCTTGACCAGCCCGGCGTTCAAGCGCCGCGTGCCGGTGTTCTTCGGCCAGGGCAGCCGTGACGTGGTTTTCCAGGTTGAGAAGCAGGAAGCGTTCTTCCGCTCGATCCTCGCCAAATCGAAGACCTATCCGGCCCGCTTCGTGCGGTTCGAGACCGGCACGCATGGCACGCCGATCCGCATGGTCGATTGGCGCGGCACACTGAACTGGATGCTGACGAAAGCGCCCTGATCAAGGCGGCGTGTTGTAGTCCAGGACGGTCTCGGGATTGATCTCGCCGTCGTAAGATGCATCGACATCATACTGCACCAGCGAGAAATTGCCGTGGCGGAACAGATAGGTGCCGGTCGATGAAGCGTCGCCGACGCCGCGCCATTTGTTCATCGAGGTGATCGTCTTGGTCTTGTCGTCATATTCGGAATTGACCAGTTGGTCGTCGGTCTGGAAGCCGATGATGTCGATGCCCTCGACCTTGCCTTCGCTGTTGTTGTTCTCGTAACGGATGTCGAGTTCCGGCGCGGCGAACTGCAACTGCCGGACGCCGGACACATCGTCATAGATGTAATAGACCGCGCTTTCATTGTAGGCGGCCATCGAGCAGAAGAAGCGGAAGAGCCGCGTCTCGCGCTCCGGCTCGTCGGCTCCGGCGTCCTTGTCCTTGTAATGGATCGAGTAGGCGTCCGGCTCGCCGGCCGGCTTGCCTTCCGGGTTCTCCTTGTCGCACTGCTCGCCATAGGCGGCGAGGAACGACTTCCTGGCCTGTTCCAGCGCCTCGTCCTTCTTGGGCGGCGGCGGGCCGTCGCCGCAGCTTGTCGGCACGGCATCCTGGAAATCCGAAGTCGACGGCTTCAGGGCGCCCTTGTCGATAAAGATCGGCTGGAACGGCGGTTCCTGGATCTGCGCGTTGACCTGGCGAAGCGTGTAGCAGCCGGCAAAGATCTTGGCTTCGCCCTTCTTGTCGGTGGCCTGGATGGCGACAGGGACGCTGTAGTAGATGCTGCCGGCAGCACCTTCGTCCGATACCGCGCCGGTCTTGACCTCGACCGTGTCGGTGCTGTCGTAGCCTTTAATGAAGGCGTCGAAATCTTTTGCCGGCTTGGTGTCGCCGAAATAACCCCAGGCGCGGGCGAATTCATGCCGGTTGATCGCGCTGTAGAGCGAGCGGACAACGGCCTCGGCACTGGACCGGTCGTCGATATAAGGGGCTTCGGCTGCAAGCGCCGACCGGCCGATGCCCGCAAGGGAGAACAAGGCAGTCGCTGCGATAATGGCAGGTCTCATCGGGAATCTCCGCTCGATAACGAAAATACTACCACCGCGATTGCGGCGAGGCGGTGACGGGGGCGCAGGGCTGCTTGAAGAATCGAGCCGGGAAGCGCTAGCTCACGGCCCGCGGCGCTGACGCCGCCTGGGGAGATAACTCACGTGACCATATCCATGTACGATATTTCGGTGGCCGTCTTTTCGGCCCGGCTGAAGGCGCTGGCCAGCGTGCTGTCACTGGCCGAACAGAACGCCGCCGACCGCAAGATCGACCCGCAGGTGTTTCTGACCGCGAGGCTGGCGCCCGACATGTTCGCGCTGACCCGGCAGGTGCAGATCGCCACCGATCATGCCAAGGGCGCGCCCTCGCGGCTCGCCGGCCGCGAAGTGCCGAAATACGAGGACAACGAGTCCAGTTTCACAGAGCTGCACGCCCGAATCGCCAAGACGCTCGATCATCTGGCGACATTCTCGGCCGCCGATCTGGACGGGTCGGAGGAGCGGACGATCGAATTGAGGCTTGCCGGACGCGAGGTCTCGATGGCCGGACTGCAATATCTGCTCGACGCAGCCATGCCGAACTTCTACTTCCACATCACCACGGCATACGACATCCTGCGGCACAATGGCGTGCCGCTGGGCAAGTCGATTTTCCTGGGACGCTGAACACGGAGAGGTTTCCCGGCGCGGCCGAGAACCCTCTTTTCATCGTTGAATCAGCGTATCGACATCTCGCGGGCGATACGCGGAAAGTCGGCCGGCTTGATGCCGATATCGGCGCGGTCGGCGTTGCTCATCGCGTTCAGCAGCGCGAGCGCCGATCGGTAACGCTGTTGTTCCTGCGGCCGCGGCCGCGCGAACATTTCGGTGAAGAACCCCATATTCCAGCCCCTTGTTTGTCCTCCACACGCCGAGAGTATAGGTGATTTGTTACAATTGTGCATTGCAGCAAGTGCATGGCAGCCATGCCTGGTGAATTTTTTCCGCCAAAATCGCTTCTCTTCTGAAACTTTTGCGGAAACTCGACCGTACGCCACGGTCCTGGCCCCCAGGCGGGCTTTTCCTCGCCACTCTGGCGACCTGCCGGTCTGTATCAAATGCAGCGCCGCTTTGATCTTTCCGGCCGGCGTCTGCAGCTGCAACACCCGCAATCGTTCATGTTGTCGGCATTCATTTTTAACGACAGCGATCTATGGTCGACGGCAACAATGAATGCCGTTGCGACAGGAGGAGGCTGAGATCGGCACCGGGAACAAGCTGGATTTCGCTTCGTTGCTCGACGACCTCATCATCGCTTCCGAGAAGGGCGAAGACGGGGGCGCCCGGCCCTCTATTCCATTCGACTATCTGTCGGTGGCGGACGAGCTTCACTCCGGCCGCATCAAGGTCGCCGGCGAAAGCGTTGCCGCCGAGTACCGCGAAGCGGGCGCCGACCTTGCCGCCGAGTTCGCCGCGCTTCTCGACCAGGCCAAGCTGGCTCTCGCTGAGGAAGAGGATCGCCCTGAGGAAGAGCTGGCGCCGATCGACCCTGAATCGATTGCCGGCGAGCTCGGCCTCGATCGCCCTGCGAAGGATACCGATTTCGGCCGCATTCGACGCAACTTCGCCTTCGCCAACCATCCGGACCGTGTCGCCCCGCATCTGCGTCAGCGCGCCATGATCCGCATGCAAGTGGCCAACATGCTGATCGACGAGGCCAAGCGGCGCGCGCTGGCCCCGGCACGACGCTAACCGGTTTCCGAATTCACGCAAAAGTCGCCAGGACCGGCTTGGAGAAAATCCGGCCTATGCCTTATGCTTGAATTCCTCCCCGCGCAACCGCGCGCCACCTCCCGCCGGAGACATTTCATGCAAAAACGCCGCCTCGGTCGGACAGACCTCCTTGTTTCGCAAATCTGCCTCGGTTCGATGACCTGGGGCCAGCAGAACACAGAGGCCGAAGGCCATGCCCAGATGGATCTGGCCTTCTCGCGCGGCGTGAATTTCATCGACACCGCCGAGCTTTACCCGATCCCGCCCAAAGCCGAGACGCAAGGGTGGACCGAGAGGATCATCGGCAGTTGGATGAAGACCAGGGGCAACCGCGACAAGGTCATCATCGCCTCGAAAGTGGTCGGCCGCACGGCCAACGCCTGGTTTCGCGGCGGCCGGCCATCGAAGCTTGTGCGCGCCGACATTTTCGATGCGGTCGAGAAGTCGCTCGCCAAGCTCCGCACCGATTACATCGATCTCTACCAGATTCATTGGCCGGACCGGGACATTCCCTGGGGTTCGAACCCGACGCGGGTCGGGGCGGTAGCGCGGCGGGCCGATGCTGTCGGAGCGCCGGCGGACGAGACGCCGATCGCCGAGACGCTAGCTGTCTTCGAGGAACTGGTGAAGGCGGGAAAAATCCGCCATTTAGGCCTGTCGAACGAAAGCTCGTGGGGCGTCATGCGTTTCCTGGCCGAGTCCGACAAGGGCGTCGGCCCGCGCGTCGCCTCGCTGCAGAACGCCTACAATCTCGTCAACCGCACCTTCGAGGTGAACCTGGCCGAAGTCTGCCAACGCGAAGAGATCGCGTTTCTACCTTATTCTCCGCTGGCGCAGGGCTACCTCACCGGCAAATATGATCACGGCGCGCGGCCGCAAGGCTCTCGCACGCAGCTCTTCAATCGCGGCCAGCGCTACGAGACGCCGAATGCGGCGGAAGTGCTGCTCCAATACAGTGAGCTGGCGCGCTCTTTCGGCATGGAGCCGGCGCTCTTCGCCAACGCCTATGTGACGAGCCGGCCTTTTGTGACCGCGAATATCGTCGGCGCCACCAGCGTCGCGCAGCTCGACATGGCGCTGTCTTCGGTCGAGGTCCGCTGGACGGAGGAGATGCAGAAGGCGGTCGATGCCATCCACCAGCGCGTCGGCAACCCTTGCCCGTGACTGGAAATCATTGAGAAGGACGGAGCGATGGAGGCGATGGCAGATTTTCCGATCGAGCTCGTGCGCGGACGGTTTCCAGCACTTTCGCTGACCGACAAGGGCCGCCGTCGCATCTATCTCGACAATCCCGCCGGAACCCAGGTGCCGCAGGCGGTGGCGGATGCGGTCTCGCGCTGCCTGCTAACGACAAACGCCAACCTCGGCGGCTTCTTCGAAACGACGGTCGCGGCGCAGCAGGTGGTCGATGATGCGCATGCGGCGATGGCCGATTTTCTCGGTGCGGCAAGCGTCGAGGAAATCATCATCGGCGCCAATATGACGACGCTGACCTACCACATGTCGCGCACACTCGGCCGGACGATGAAGCCGGGCGACGAGATCATCCTCACCCGCATGGACCACGAGGGCAATGTCTCGCCCTGGCTGCAGCTTGCAGAGGATCTCGGCCTTGTCGTGCGTTTCCTGCCCTTCGACGACAAGAGCTGGCAGGTCGAGGAAGCGCGGCTGAAGGCGCTGCTTTCGGAAAGGACGCGGCTTGTGGCGCTGAACTATGCCTCGAACCTCACCGGCTCGATCAACCGCGTGAGCGAGCTGACGGCACTCGCCAAGCAGGCCGGGGCGCTGGTCTATGTCGACGCGGTGCAATTCGCGCCGCACGGGCTGATCGACGTTCAGGCGCTGGGCTGCGATTTCCTGGTCTGCTCGGCCTATAAATTCTTCGGGCCGCATATGGGTATATTGTGGGGCTGCCGCGACGTCATCGATGCGCTGAAACCCTACAAATGCCGCTGCTCGTCCAACCACCTGCCGGAAAGATTCGAGCTCGGCACGCCGCAGATCGAGCTGATGGCTGGGTTGACCGCAGCGGTCGACTACTTCGCCGATCTCGGCGCCGCAGCCGGCGAGGGCGGTTCGCGGCGGCAGCGGATAGCGAGAGCCTTCGAAGTGTCGATCGCTTACGAGAACGCGCTCGCCCGGCAGTTGATCGAGGGCTTGTCGGACATCGAGGGGCTGACTATCCGCGGCATTACCGACCCGGAACGCTTCGGCGATCGCGTGCCGACAATTTCCTTCACGGTAGAGGGCATCGCGCCGGAAACGATCGTGCGACAGATGAATGCCGAGAACATCTTCCTGTGGTCCGGCCACAACTATGCATGGGAGATCGTCCACCAACTCGGCATTCCGCCGGAGCAGGGCGTCGTGCGCATCGGCATCGCGCATTACAACACGGCCGCAGAGATCGACGAGACGCTGGAAAGCGTACATCGCGTCATTGCAATGCTGAGGCAGCAGCGCGCCTGAACTATCCTTTCTTCCCGCCAAAGCCGGTCAGGAAAGCGGTGAGGTTGTCGCCGAGCGCATCGCAGAGGTAGCCGCCCTCCTGGATGATGACCGTCGGCAGGCCAAGGCCGGCGATCGCCTCGCCGATGCGCGCGAAGCCGGGCGTCGTCACCGAAAGGCCTCCGAACGGATCGCCTTCGAATGCGTCGAGGCCGAGCGCGACAACCAGCGCTTCCGGCGCGAAGGCACGGATGCGCCGGAAGGCTGTTTTCAGCCCTTCCAGAAAGGCCGCGTCGCCGGATTTGCGCGGCAGCGGCAGGTTGAGGTTGTAGCCGAGGCCCGCCCCTTCGCCGCGCTCGTCGGCATGGCCCCAGAAGAAGGGGTAGAAGCGCACCGGATCGGCATGCAGCGAGACGGTCAGAACATCCGGCCGGGCGTAAAAGATTCCCTGCGTGCCGTTGCCGTGATGCAGGTCGACATCGAGTATGGCGACGCGTCCCGCGTCCTTTCTCAGCACCTGCGCGGCGACCGCCGAATTGTTGATGAAGCAGAAGCCGCCCGCCACGTCGGCAAAGGCGTGATGGCCAGGCGGGCGGCAGAGCGCGTAAGCCGCCGTCGCGCCGGTCATCACGGCTTCGGCGGCTTCCACTGCGCTCCAGGCGCTCCAGAGCGCACTGTTCCAGGTCTCTACCGAGATCGGGCAGGCGGTGTCGGCCATATGATAGCCGGCCTGGCCGACCGCCGAGGCCGGGTAGGAGCCGCCGCGGCCGATTGGATGGATGTTCGGGATGACCTCCGCCGAGGCGCCTTCGATGCGTTGCCAGCGCGCGAAGATGTGCTCGAGAAAGTCGAGATATTCGGGCGTATGCACGGCGGCGATCGGCCCAAGGCCATGGTCCTTCGGCCGCTCGATCGTCACACCGGCCGATCTTGCGCCGGCTAGCAATCTCTCGACCCGTTCCGGCTTTTCCGGATTGGGCTGCGGCGCGCCGCTGGAAAGGAAGGCCCTAGGGTCATGGTGCTTCTGTTCCTCGGCATAGAAGGCTTTCATCGTTCGTCCTCCGGCGCGTCGGCAAAGGCAAAAAAGGCCTCGCCGACAATCTTGTGCACCTGCTCGTAGCTCGACCGGCCGATACCGAGCTTTTCATAGAAGGTCTTGGCGGTTTCGTTATCGGTGTCGACGGAGAGCCTGAGATAGACGCCGCCTGCAGCGCGACACTCCTTGGCCACGCGCCGCAACAGCTTCTCACCGATGCGGCGGCCGCGAAAGCGGTCCTCGACATAGAGGTCCTGCACAAAGACCCCGGGCCGGCCCATCCAGGTCGAAAAGATCGGAAAGTGCAGGCAGAGCCCGGCAAACTCGCCGTCGACCTCGGCGATCAAGGTCGAAAAGGCGGGCTTTGCGCCGAAGCCGTAGCGGCGGAGGTCATCCGGTGTCGAGGTGATCTCTTGATGCGCGCCGATGTGGGTACCGAGGCGCAGCAAGGCGGCATGGATGGTTTCGGCATCCTGGATTTGGCCGGGGCGGAGGATAATTGTGCTCACGACAAGTATGGCGCCCGGGCACCCCCCTCTGTCCCGCCGGACATCTCCCCCGCAACGGGGGAGATCAGCAGGTGCACCGACGGCGCGGTTCCTGCAACGTCGGCGATTGGCGAAAGCGACAGGGACATCGGATCTCTCCCCTTGCGGGGGAGATGGCCGGCAGGCCAGAGGCGGGTGCGAAGGATCGCGAACATCTCAGGACGTCTCAAAGCGCCATTTCACCCTCAGCCTGCC
This sequence comes from Mesorhizobium sp. M1A.F.Ca.IN.022.06.1.1, assembly GCF_003952605.1. Lineage (NCBI taxonomy): Bacteria > Pseudomonadati > Pseudomonadota > Alphaproteobacteria > Hyphomicrobiales > Phyllobacteriaceae > Mesorhizobium > Mesorhizobium sp. M1A.F.Ca.IN.022.06.1.1. The sequence continues at coordinate 5,987,569 of NZ_CP034455.1, forward strand.
ACCGGCAGGTCGAGTTCTTCCGCCAGCGCCTCGAGCGAGTCGCCGATGATTGCGATCATCTCGCCGATCTGCTCGCGCGTGATGATCATCGGCGGCGCCACCATGAAATTGTCGCCGTCGACGCCCCCCTTGACCTTGCGGCCATAGATGATCAGGCCGCGCGCATAGGCGTGGTCGAGCAGGCGCTGCGTTGCCTTTTTCGCCGGCGCGATCGGCGTCAGCGCCTCCGGATCGGCGACCATCTCGGCGCCGAGCAGCAAGCCCTTGCCGCGCACGTCGGCGATGAAAGGGAAACGCTTCTGCAACGCCTTCAACTCTGCGATCAGCACATCGCCCATGGTCGCGGCGTTGGCGATGAGATCGAGCCGGTCCATTTCGCTCAGCACCGCAAGGCCGGCCGCACAGGCAAGCGGATTGCCGGCGTAGGTGTGGCCGTGCTGGAAGCCGCCCGAGGCGAGCAGCGGCTCGACGAGCCGCATGGGAGCCGCCAGCGCGCCGAGCGGCGCATAGCCGGAGCCCAGCCCTTTTGACAGCGCGACGATGTCCGGCTTGCAGTTCCAATGGTCGCCGCCCAAAAATTTACCGGTGCGGCCGGCACCGCTCATCACCTCGTCATGGATGAGCAGGATGCCGTAGCGGTCGCATATCTCGCGGATGCGCGCATAGTAGCTGTCGGGCGCGACAAGGGCTGCCGTTGCCGCGCCGCCGACGGGCTCCATGATGAAGGCGAGCACGCTTTCCGGGCCCTCGGCCTGTATCTTGTCTTCGAGCATGTCGGCATAACGGATGCCGCGCTGCTCCATCGAGAGGTTGTCGCGATCGCGCCAGGCAGCCGGCGCCGGCACCGTCGGCATCACCCGCATCAACGGCGTAAAAGTCTCGGCAAGCGCGTCGTCGCCGGTGATGGCGAGCGAACCCAGCGTGCCACCGTGATAGGACGGGAAGCGGGTGATCACCTTCCAGCGCTTCGGCTGCCCGGTGGCGACCGCCCATTGCCGGGCGAGTTTGATGCAGGATTCGGTCGCTTCCGAGCCGCCCGAGACGAAGAAGATGCGGTCCATGCCTTCGGGCAGCTTGTGAGCCAGTGCCCGCGCCAGTTCTTCCGCCGGTTCGTTCTCGAAATGAAGCCGATAGGCGAAGGTGGTCTTGTCCATCTGCCGCTTCATGGCGTCGAGCACGTTGCGGTTGGAATGGCCGATATTGGCGACCATCGGTCCGCTTGAACCGTCGATGAAGCGGCGGCCGTCCTTGGTCCAGAAATAGATGCCCTCGGCGCGGTCGACGAGTGGCCGGCGCAGGCTGGAGAGATAGAACAAATGCGACGGCGGCCGCGCTTCGGCTTCAGGCGAGGGCTGCACTTCCGGTGTCGGCATGTCAGGACTTTCCGAGATAGCGGTCGAGAACATTCTTGGTGACGCGTTCGACCATCGCGTCCTGCCTTAGCAGGCCGGCGACCCATTCGCAGCTTCCGGCGTGGAAGACTTCGCCCTTGCCGCGCGGGAAATTGACGATCATGCCGTTGCCGCGCTTGACCTTATCGAGATTGGCGTCGCTGGCCTCGCCGAACAAAGTCTCGGCGGTGAAGCGGCCGTCCTCGTCGGTGAGGAACTGGTCTTCGATCGGAATGTCGGCGCTTTCCTCGACCTGACTCGCTAGGCCGACGGCCAGCACCTGCAAGCCGTCCGGCGCGCCGCTCTCTTCAGTCGGGTACGGCAGGCCGCCGCGTATTTCGAAATCGAGCCCGTCGACCTCATAGCCATAGACATGGCTATCGGCGCCAAGCAGGTCGCCATAATAGATGCCGGTGCCGGCGAAGGCCCAGTGCTCGGGGCGGTAGACCGGGAAGCCGCGCACACCGCGCGGCACGCAGCCGCCCCAGCCGGCATAGACGCCACGCGTCGCGTTGAGGCCGAAGGTAGCGCTGCCCGGACGGCCGATCTCCGGCGCTTCCCAGGAATTGGTGGCGCGGGTGATGTCGCCGCCGCGATAGGCCGGGTCTTCGGCCCGCGCCCGGTATTTGTAGCAAACCTGGCGTCGGCCCTCGTCCTCCAGCCTGGTCTGCCACATGAAATTGCCGGCGAAGCGCGCCGCGTGGCCACCGCGCTCGACATAAGCGTCCACCGCGTCGCGCATCTCCCAGGTCCAGTATTCGTCGTGGCCGACGAAGACGACGCAATCATAGCCGTCGAGGATTTCCGGCGAGAAGTGCAGCTCGTACTGGCTGGCGAGGTCGACCTGATATCCGGCGCGTTCGGCAAAGCGGAAGAAATGGCTGTCGTAGCTTGCCCAGCCGGAAGACGCGTATTTCTTCGAATGTCCCGTGGCAAAGGCCCATTCCATATGCGGATAACGCGGCACGGTCTTCGGCGGCACAGCGACTTCCAGGGGCACGCGCGGTGCATCCTTGGGCAGCACGACGAAGCCGCGGCACCAAGGGCGCTGCGTGGAGACCATCGTGGCATATCGGTCGCGGTTCGGGCCGGTGATGCCCTGATAGTGGTTGGAGCCGCCCCAGGTGTTATAGGCGAGCCAGGTGCCGGTCGCGGCGATCTGCAGCAGGCGACCAGGCTTGCGGCCGGGCAGGGGCGCGACGATGAAGAGGTGGTGGCTCTCGATCGGCGTGCCGTCCGGCCCTTCAGCCGAAAGCCTGACACGGTAAGCTCCCGACGGCCAGTCATCGCCGATGCGGAATTCGAACGAGGCTTCCCAGCCGCAGCCGTCGACCGAACATTGCTCGGGCGTTTCCTGCCAGCGCGCCGACAGTCCCGACCCATCGAAGACCTTGGTTTCATCGCCGCCGTCGCGGACGATGACAATCCTGAATTGCGGGGCCGTCGAGCTGACGAAAATCGTCACCGTCTCGCCCGGACGATAGGAAAAGCGGTCGCTGTAGCACCAGATCTCGCCGCTCGAGCCATCCATGCCGGGCCACTCGTAATAATGCCCGCGCACCGCCTCCCGGCGCTGCTCGGGCGTCAGTCCGAAATCGGGAAAGTCGGCGGGCCGTTGCGTCATGGAAAAACCGAAACCAAGAGGTCGCCATTGAGACCGTAGGACGGCCAAGCGTCAAATGGAAACGATCGGGCCAGCAGGCGCTTGGCCTTATCCGGCAAACGGCTTATTTGATCTTCAGGCGATGTTTGAACGCCGGGAGCCAAGATGCTGCGCGTGCAAAGGGTCAAGGTCGACGACATCTATGTGCCGATGGCGAGGCGCAAGACGCTGCATCCGGAGACGGTGCGCCATCTTGCCGAGGATATCCTCGAGAACGGCATGAAGACCCCGATCCAGGTGCGCCACGACGGCAAGCGCCATGTCCTGATCGAGGGGCTGCACCGGCTGGAAGCCGCCAAATGGCTCGGCGAAACCGAGATCGACGCCTATCTCGTCCAGGCGCGCCGCCACTGACGCCATTCCCTATCGGTTGCCGTGTCGGCCCCTGCATCACCGTGAGCGATCGCGTCCTATCAATGCTTTTTAATTGACGCTGCGATGTTCGCCGCTACCGTGCCGGCCTTCCTGTCAATCGGGTACTTGGAAATGGCGAAATACCAGGGCGGATGCCTGTGCGGCGCAGTGCGCGATCGCGCCGAGGCCGAACCAATCAACGAGCGCGTCTGCCATTGCCGGCTGTGCCAGAAGGCGATCGGCGCCGCCTTCAATGCGCGGCTCCTGTTTCGCATCGATGATGTCACGATCGAGGGGCCGGTGGCGACGGTCAATTCCTCGCCGGACCTCAAGCGTGGCTTCTGCCCGGCTTGCGGCACGACGATCTTTTTCGCGACGTGACTCCAGGGGCATTCTCGGCGTCACATCCGGCTCGCTCGACGATCCGTCCGCGTTCAAGCCCGACATGCATTTCTGGACCGCTTCGAAGCAGCCTTGGGTGCGGCTGGATGACGGCCTGCCGCAATATGAGGGGGCACCGCCGGCATAGAGTTTTCCGTTCTCCCACAACAATGGGAGAAGGAAGAATGCCTGCACAAAAATTTCATCTTCGATTCACGAGATAGCCGGCAAAGCGTCATTGGCGGGCCATCATTGGCTGCCTATCTAAAGCGCCACGCGGGAAGGCATCGAGGAGGCGACGGATGAGCGAGAGCAGCAACCCCCTGGACGAGCTTTTGAACGACCCGATGATCCAACTCGTGATGGAGCGAGACCGCGTGCGCCCGGCCGAGCTTCGCCTGCTCTTGGAAAAGGCTCGCGACAGGGCTGCCGACGATTCCCGCTTCGACCAGCCGGTGCTGCCGCCGGCGCATATCGTGGCCAGAAGCTGCCTGAAGCAATGGCTGTACCGCTAAAGCGCGTCGCGCCGAACTGACGCGCTTTAGATCTTTCCGATCAGCTCGAATACGCCGGCAAATAGCTGTAATGACTGCGGAGATAGGCGATTTTGTAGCCGAGCCGGGCGTAGTTGCGGTAGGCCGGACCGTCGCGTTCGGGGCGCGGCGCCTCGATGTCGGCGACGAACAGTCTTGCGCCGGCGGCTATGCCGTCGCGGACCAGCCTTTCGCCAAGCATGGCGTCGAGGTCGAAGCTCGGCTCCATGATGCCAGGCACCGGGGCGTCGATCCCGCTCCAGGCGGCGCCATCCGAGATGAACATTGAACGCACGGCAGCCACGGCGCCATCGCGTTTCAGCATGTAGTGACGCCAACCCTCGCGGCCGACCAGCGCCATGAGCCAGGGCGAGGTGGGCAGCCTGTACTTCGCATCGATGAAGGAGGCCCATTCGGGAGCGGTCTTGGACGTAACCTCTTCGACCGACAGATCGTCTGCCGGGAACAGCGGCTCGGCAGGCAGCGGCGTTGCGTCGCGAAAAATTCGTTCCCAGCCGCTCTGATGCTGGAGCCCGCGCGCTTCCAGCCAGCAGCGCAGCCGGGAAGGCTCGGTGTGCGGGCTTGTGCAGAACCACGGCCGCAAGATGCCGGCAGCGCGGTAATGCGCCAGCAGCGAATCGAGCTGATCTTCCGTGGCCGGGCCGTCGACGCCGATGTTCTTCACGCAGTTGAAATGGATGAACGGGATCGTCGTGCAGGTGGTCCAGACGAGGTCGCCGTCGCGGGCGAGCGACAAGCCGTGCCGCGCGGCGAATTCCGTGGGCGCGGCATCGTAGAGATCGAGCCAGGCATTGACCTCTGCGCGCTCGATGGCGCGGCTCAAATCACGCGAGACCTCCTCGATCCCGATTTCCGGATGGTGCGACACCGGCGGGACGACCGGCTGCAGTTCCGAGAGGGCGGCAGTCGACATGCTAGTCCTCCTCCGATCTGCCTTACAGTGTAAGATTAGCGCATGATAATATGGAAGCGCCTGTTGTCAAGCAGGATAAGCGGCACCTTACAAATCCGTGAATTGGCTTCGCCGTACCATGAGGCTAAGCCTGCCCTTGAGGGGCTTTGCGCATAACAATTCATTTTTCGCCGGGGAAAGGACAGGGATGACGGACGTCTGCACGCAGGGATTGGACACCGGCTTTGTCAGCCTGGGCTACGCCAAGGTGGCGTTTCTCGGCATCGTGCAAGGCATCACCGAACTGCTGCCGATCTCTTCGACGGCGCATATGCGCGTCGTGCCCGCCGTGCTTGGCTGGCAGGACCCGGGCTCGGCCTTTTCTGCGGCTATGCAACTCGCGGCCCTTGCCGCGGTGATCAGCTATTTCTGGAGCGACGTCAGGGAAGTCGCGGTGGGGTCGCTGGCGGCGCTCACGCGCCGCGACTATGCCAACCGCTATTTCCGCCTGGCGATCGGCATCGTGCTTGCCACCGTTCCGATCGTCATCGCCGGCCTCGCGCTATCCAGCGTGCTCAATGCCTGCAACTCGCCGTTGCGCGGGCTGGCCGTGATCGGCTGGGCCTGCATCGCCATGGCCGTGCTGCTTGCGCTGTCGGAAATCTATGCCCGCCACAGGCTGACCCTGGACAAGGTGTCCGTGCTCGACGCCTTGCTCGTCGGCGTGGCCCAGGTCGGCGCGCTCATTCCCGGCGTGTCGCGCTCGGGATCGACGCTGACGGCGGCGCTGGGTCTTGGCTATGCCCGCCCGGAGGCGGCGCGGCTTTCCTTCCTGCTCGGCCTGCCGGCCATCGCGTTGGCAGGCCTGAAGGAGCTTTGGGAACTGCACAAGATTCACCTCGGCGCTTATGGCTGGTCGGTCCTGGCGGTCGGCCTCGTCGTCGCTTCGATTTCCGCCTTCTTCGCCATATGGGGACTGATGCGCGTGCTCGAGCGCTTTTCCGCCTGGCCCTTCGTCATCTATCGCGGCCTGCTCGGCGTCGTGCTGCTGATCGGCGTCGCCGTCGGCTGGCTGAGCTAGAGGCTTTCACCGAATCCGCTATACCGGCACCTGAACCTTGCTTCGGGTGCGCTATGGACATTGCAACGCTGCTGCAATCGCTGCCGTTGCTGGCAGCGCTGGTGAAATCGGCGGTGCCGGCAGTAGTCGGTGCGGGCCTGGGGCTCAGCCAATGGGTCGCAGCGCTGCCGCCGTGCCGCAATCACACCTTCGAGACCGCGACCTATCTCGTCTGCGAGACGGACCCGAAGCATTACTCGATCGAGCTGTTCTGGAAGGATCCCGACGGCAAGCTCTACCAGTCGCTGCACAATCTTCGAAGCGCGCAGCAGGCGGCCGGACGCACCATGCTCTTCGGCATCAATGCCGGCATGTACCATCCCAATCTCGCGCCTGTCGGTCTCTATGTCGAGCGCGGGCAGCAGATCGCGTCGGCGAAGACCGGGGCCGGCTCCGGCAATTTCTCGATGCAGCCCAACGGCGTCTTCTATCTTAGCGACGGCAAGGCCGGCGTTCGCGCGACGAAGGATTATCTGAAGCGTTCCCCGAAGGTGGACTATGCCACCCAGTCCGGGCCGATGCTGGTGATCGACGGAAAGCTGCATCCGAAATTCCAGGCCGACAGCCCTTCGCGAAAAATCCGCGATGGCGTCGGCGTGCGTGGCGACGGCGTCGTCGTCTTCGCCATCTCGAACGACGTGGTGACTTTCCACGAATTCGCGCGCCTGTTCCGCGACGAGCTCGACTGTCCCAACGCGCTCTTCCTCGACGGGTCGATCTCCAGCCTCTATGCGCCGGCTATTGGCCGCAACGACGATTTCTGGAATCTCGGGCCGATGATCGGCGTGTTCAGGCGCTGAGCAATTCGAGGAAAACCGAGAAGCGGTGTGCCGTTCGGAAATTGCGTGGAAACAAAGGCGGAGCTTTTATTGTCGGCTTGCCTGGCGAATCGCCCCGCCGAACCAAAGGTAAATTTTGATTCAAACTTTGTTGGTAATTTCTCATTAGGAATGGGGCTTCCGGCGGCGCTGTTTCGGCCCTCGGTCTGTTTTGTTTTGCGTACAGGTCAAGATGCGGATTTTTGGCGTCGTCAGTTTCGTGCTTGCAGGGCTTTGCCTTGCCGGCTGCTCGTCTACCTCGGGCGTTGATGCCTTGCAGATGCCGTCGAACGAGACGACCAGTTCGGTCGTGCGGCCGAGCGCGCCGGTAACGAAGGCAGTGAAGACCGCCGACGCTGCGATGACGGTGGAGACCGTTTCCATGGCGGGCGCCGCGCGCATCAGGCCGCCGGCGTCGCTGCCTGGCGACCAGAATGCTCGTGTTGACGAGGACAACGCGCGTCCAGGGGGCGAGAACTCGCGTCTTGACGTCGAGAATTCGCGTCCCTTTGGCTTGGCCGAGGAAGAGACGGTGGCATTCCCGGCGCCGGACCTGCCGGATACGGTCGAGCCTCCGGTCGAGGCCGCAGCACTCGTCTCGCCGCCGAAGCGGCTGTCCCGCGCAGCGCCCGCGATGCTGGCTGGCCCTGTTACCCGCTATGCCTTTCGCGATGCCAAGCCGATCAATTTCGGCCGCGCCTCGCCCAGGCACCTTGCCGTCCATGGCGTCGACGTGTCGCGCTGGCAGGGCAATATCAACTGGCAAAAGCTGCGCGCCCAGGGCGCCAACTTCGCCTACATCAAGGCGACCGACGGCGGCGACCATCTCGATCCGATGTTCATGAAAAACTGGCGCGGCGCCGATGCCGCCGGGCTGAAGCGCGGCGCCTATCATTTCTTCTACTGGTGCCGCACCGCCGGCGAGCAGGCCGACTGGTTCATCCGCAACGTGCCGCGAGTCCAGGGCGCGCTGCCGCCGGTCATCGATGTCGAGTGGAACGGCGAGTCCTCCTGCAAGCGCCGGCCTTCGCGCCAGAAGGTGCTGGAGAAGATGCAGGTGTTCATGGACAAGCTGGAGCGCCACTACGGCCAGCGGCCCATCATCTACACGTCGCCGGATTTTTATCGCGACAATCTGCGTGGTGCATTTCTCGACTATCCGTTCTGGCTGCGCGCGGTGGCCGCCCATCCGTCAAAGGTCTATCCGGGCCGCAACTGGCTGTTCTGGCAATATTCGGGCTCCGGCCTGTCGCATGGCGTGAGCGGCCGCATCGACCTCAATGTCTTCCACGGCGACGAGCGGCAGTGGCGCAGGTGGCTGGGCGGCGGCGAGGTGGTAGCCGACGCGAATTGAGGCCGTATGCTTCACCCGGCGCGGGGCGGCGATCGACGGTAATTTCAGGATTTCTCTAACCATCGACTCACCGTCTCCCTTAGCGGCGCGGCAACGGCCTTCCGGTAACGTGTTCGTGATCGCGTCTTGGAGGGGTCTATGCGCAAACTGATTGTCACTGCCGCTGTGGTGGCCGCCGTCGGCTACGGATTTTTCAATTCGCACCTGCGCAGCAATACGCCCAACGCCAATGTGGTCGCCTATTCAACCACCGACGAGGCGATGCAGGGCGCTAAGGCCAAGGGCCACTCGACGCTACCCCGCTTCCATGAGTTGATGGCCGCCCGCACGCCTGGCACCTATACGGTCAAGTTCCCGCTGACCCAGAACGGCGCCACCGAGCATATCTGGATGCAGCTTGTGGCTTTCAGCGACGGCCGCTTCGTCGGATTGCTGGCCGACAAGCCGGTCAACGGCAACCAATACAAGATGGGCGACCGCATGACGGTTGACGAGGCCGATGTCGAGGACTGGATGATCCGCAACGGCGGCGACGTCTATGGCGGCTACACGGTGCGCCAAGCGCTGGCCGACATGCCGAAGGAACAGGCGGCGAAATACGGGATCACGTTCAAGGATTGACGGGCGGCGCTCCCTTCTCCCCACAAGAGCGGAGGAGAGGCCGTCCATCGGGCTTTCGTCGTCCTCGGGCTTGACCCGAGGACCCATGCCGTGACCATTGCCGTAGGGCGCAGCGTGCAGAATTCTGAAACGCCGCAGCGCCTTGATGTAACGGCATGGATTCTAGGGTCTGCGCTGCGTCGCTTCGCTCCTTGCTCCGCCCTAGAATGACGAAGCCGAAGGGCATCGCCCGTCACGCCTCGTTGATCATCGCCTCGATGTTGTAACCGTCGGGATCAAGCACGAAGCAGGCGTAGTAGTTCGCCGCGTAGTCCGGACGCGGCCCGGGCGCGCCATTGTCCGCGGCACCTGCCTCCAACGCCGCCCTATAGAACGCATCGACCTCCGCCTTGCCCTTCACCCGGAAAGCGACATGAAGATGGGTGAGCGGCGGCTTCTCGCCGGTGCTCTGGATCTCGAACAGGCAGCCATTGCCGACATCGAAGGCCCAGAACACGCCTTCCTTGCCGAAAGCGAGGCTGTAGCCCAAGGGCGCAAAAGCCTTTTCGTAGAAGAGCTTGCTCTGTTCGAGGTCGCACATTTCGATGGTGATGTGGTCGATCATGGAAGGCCTTGGACAATCAGGCCAGTGCGGCCGGCCACGATGACGCGGCCGGCTTTGATCTATATTGGCGATGGCTGCATTTGGTTGCAACCAGATACCAGCCATCGGCCTCCAACTTGCGAATAACTTCGCTGACTGTCAGCCTTGGCGGCATCGGGCCTCAGCTGCACCCGCTCGTCGAACCACACGTGTCGCACTTCTCGCAGGTGCCGTTCCGCACCATGGTGAAGTTGTGGCACTCCGAACATTCGTTGCCGGTGTAACCCTGGATCAAGGACTGCTGGCGACGGGTGGCGGCTAGCTTCTTGGCCTCGGCGGCCTCGTTGGCGGCGGCGTCGGTGAAGAACGCCTCGGCGCCGCCGGCGGCCTCGGCTTCCTCTTCCACCATCTCCTCGGCCAGTTCCCTGGCGCGCTCCTCATAGTCGCGCTTGTAGGCAAGGGCCTCGTCGCTTGCAGGCTTCAACGCCAGCACGTTGGAGCCGGCGAAGGCGGTGGGCGCTGCGCGGGCAGGGGCCGTCGTCGGGGCTGAGCCGCCAAAACCCTTGGGGTCTGAACCGGCAGCCGACACCAGCTTCACCGGCGAGGCACCGCGATAGAGGCCCTTGGAGAACGGCGTCGCCTTGCCTTCGGTGATGCCGCGGCCGAGCGCCGTCTTGTCGAAGTCCGACTGATCGACATGCGCGAGGTCGTGGCGGCCGAGATAGGAGACGGCAAGCTCGCGGAACACGTAGTCGAGGATCGACGTCGCGTTCTTGATCGCGTCGTTGCCCTGCACCATGCCGGCCGGCTCGAACTTGGTGAAGGTGAAGGCCTCGACATATTCGTCGAGCGGCACGCCATATTGCAGGCCGAGCGAGATGGCGATGGCGAAGTTGTTCATCATGGCGCGGAAGGCAGCACCTTCCTTGTGCATGTCGATGAAGATCTCGCCGAGGCGGCCGTCGTCGAACTCGCCGGTCCTGAGATACACCTTGTGGCCGCCGACGACCGCCTTCTGCGTGTAGCCCTTGCGGCGGTTCGGCAGCTTCTCGCGGTCGCGGTAGAGACGCTCGATGACGCGCTCGACGATCTTTTCCGTCACCTGCACGGCGCGCTGCGCGGCGGGCGCCGCAATCAGCTGCTCGACCGCCTCCTCCTCGTCCTCCTCGCCGTCGGCGAGCAGCGAGGCATTGAGCGGCTGCGACAGCTTCGAGCCGTCGCGATAGAGCGCGTTGGCCTTCAGCGCCAGCTTCCAGGACAGCATGTAGGCGTTCTTGGCGTCCTCGACCGTCGCCTCGTTCGGCATGTTGATGGTCTTGGAGATGGCGCCCGAGATGAAGGGCTGCGCCGCGGCCATCATCAGGATGTGGCTCTGGATCGACAGCGAGCGCTTGCCGATCTTGCCGCAGGGGCTGGCGCAGTCGAACACCGGCAGGTGCTCGGCCTTGAGGAACGGCGCCCCTTCGAGCGTCATCGCACCGCAGACATGGATGTTGGCCGCGTCGATGTCCTTCTTGGAGAAGCCCAGCGCCGGCAGCATCTCGAAGGAAAAGTCGGAAAGCTGCTCGTCGGTGAAGCCGAGCGTCTCTTTCACCCAATCGGCGCCGAGCGTCCACTGGTTGAACACGAACTTGATGTCGAAGGCCGACTTCAGCGCCGCATTCAGCGCCGCGATCTTCTCATCGGTGAAGCCCTTGGCCTTCAGCGAAGACGGGTTGATGCCGGGCGCCTGGTTGAGGTTGCCATGGCCGACGGCATAGGCCTCGATCTCGGCGATCTGGCTTTCGGAGTAGCCGAGCGTGCGTAGCGCTTCCGGCACCGCGCGGTTGATGATCTTGAAGTAGCCGCCGCCGGCGAGCTTCTTGAACTTCACCAGCGCGAAGTCGGGCTCGATGCCGGTGGTGTCGCAGTCCATGACCAGGCCGATCGTGCCGGTCGGCGCGATGACGGTCGCCTGCGCGTTGCGATAGCCATGCTCCTCGCCGAGCTCGATGGCGCGGTCCCAGGCGGCGCGGGCATGCTCGGCCAGCGCCTGCTGCTTCAGGTCGGAGGCGACCAGCGGCACCGGATTGACGGCGAGCTTCTCGTAGCCGTCCTTGTCGCCATAGGCGGCGCGGCGGTGGTTGCGCATGACGCGCAGCATGTTCTGGGCGTTGCGGTCATAGTCCGGGAAGGCGCCGAGCTCGGAGGCCATTTCGGCCGAGGTCGCATAGGCGGTTCCGGTCATGATGGCGGTGAGCGCGGCGCAGATCGCGCGGCCCTCGTCGGAGTCGTAGGGAATGCCGGACGTCATCAACAGGCCGCCGATATTGGCGTAGCCGAGGCCGAGCGTGCGGTAGTCGTAGGAGAGCTTGGCGATCTCCTTGGACGGGAACTGCGCCATCATCACCGAGATCTCGAGCACGACGGTCCACAGCCGAACGGTGTGCTCGTAAGCGGCGATGTCGATCGTACCGTCTTCCTTGCGGTAGGGCAGGAGGTTGATCGAGGCGAGATTGCAGGCCGTGTCGTCGAGGAACATGTATTCCGAGCATGGGTTGGAGGCCCGGATCGCACCGGCGGAGGCGCAGGTGTGCCAGTCGTTCATCGTCGTGTTGAAATGCAGGCCGGGATCGGCGGACGCCCACGCGGCATAACCGATCTTTTCCCACAGATCCCGCGCCTTCAGCGTCTTCAGCACCTTGCCATCCTTGCGGGCGGTGAGCTGCCAGTCGCCGTCGGCCTCGACGGCGCGCAGGAAATTGTCCTTCAGCGACACCGAGTTGTTGGAGTTCTGGCCGGAAACGGTGAGATAGGCGTCAGAGTCCCAGTCGGTGTCGTAGGTCTTGAACGACATCGAGGTGTAGCCCTGGCGGGCGAACTGGATGACGCGATAGATGTAGTTCTCCGGCACGGCGTCCTTCTTGGCCGCCTTGATCTCGCGCTTCAGCGCGGTGTTGAGGGCCGGGTCGAAGCAGTCGTCGCCATTGCCTTCGCAATTGACGCAGGCCTTCATGATCGCTTCGAGGTGCTTCTTGACGATCTTCGAGCCGGTTACCAGCGAGGCGACCTTCTGCTCCTCATTGACCTTCCAGTCGATGAAGTCCTCGATGTCGGGATGGTCGGCGTCGACGATGACCATCTTGGCGGCGCGGCGCGTGGTGCCGCCCGACTTGATGGCGCCCGCCGCGCGATCGCCGATCTTGAGGAAGCTCATCAGGCCGGACGAGCGGCCGCCGCCGGACAGCTTCTCGCCTTCGCCGCGCAGCATCGAGAAGTTCGAGCCGGTGCCGGAGCCGTATTTGAACAGGCGCGCCTCACGCACCCACAGGTCCATGATGCCGCCCTCGTTGACGAGGTCGTCCTGAACGCTCTGGATGAAGCAGGCATGCGGCTGCGGATGCTCGTAAGCCGACTTCGACTTGGTCAGCTTGCCGGTGAAGGGGTCGACATAGAAGTGACCCTGGCTCGGCCCGTCGATGCCATAGGCCCAGTGCAGGCCGGTGTTGAACCATTGCGGCGAGTTCGGCGCCACGCGCTGAGTGGCCAGCATATAGGCAAGCTCGTCGCGGAAAGCGCGGGCATCTTCTTCGGACTTGAAGTAGCCGCCCTTCCAGCCCCAATAGGTCCAGGTGCCGGACAGCCGGTCGAAGACCTGGCGGGCATCGGTTTCCGAACCATAGCGCTCGGCCTCGGGGAACTTGGCGAGTTCGGCCTCGTCGGCAACCGAACGCCACAGGAAGGAGGGGACGTCGTTCTCCTCGACCTTCTTCAGGCGCGCCGGGACGCCGGCCTTGCGGAAATATTTTTGGGCCAGGATGTCGGCCGCGACCTGGCTGAACTGCGCCGGCACATCGATGTTGTCGAGGCGGAACACCACCGAGCCGTCGGGATTCTTGATCTCCGACAGGGCCTTGCGGAATTCGATCTCCGCGTAAGCTGCCCCTTCTTGACCTGCTTGGTCTGGCTTGGTGAAGCGACGCTCGATGCGCATTGGTCCGGTCCCTTTTGTCTACATATAGCGCTTTTCCCCAGGGATTGCTGCCCCGCCAGGCGAAAAGCACGGTCCGCCGTTTGCCGGCATCGCAGGCGACGCCGGCATTCTCCTCGTCGCGGGCAACACCGTGCAGACAAGCAAACGCCCTTCCAGGCGCTCACCCAGGCTGCAGGCCGACCCACGGGTCCCTCAAAACTGAAACTTTTGTCGATTCCCTCGGAAGAGGGAGGTTCACACTATCTAGGGTCGAGCCTGCCTGCAAACACTAAATATAGTGTTAACAGATCATTTTTTCCAGCCCGACAATTCTCCCTTTCGCCCCACCCAAGCCCCATCATTCCCAACGCTTCCGCCGGCCTCGTGAACGGGCGGAAATGTGGGCAAAACGCACAAAATCCGGGAAAAAAGACCGGCCTCTGAACTCTCCGGTCACGCCCGCAACAGGAGCGCATGGCCTATAAAAAGCGACTCGTTCTGACCCGTCAAGGATTCGTTTTTGTAGCTTTTGTGACCCCAACATGTTGTGTGTCACATATGTGGATAACGGGGACAGAAAGGCGCATCGAAAAGCCTTTATTTGGCGGGTCCTTGCGGACGGCTCGCCGGGTTGCCCGGGGCCGGGCCCGACGGGCGGCTTTTCATTTTAGCTGGCTTGGACTATCTGTTGCCCTGCGCGGGGGCGTGTCTTGTCAAGCCTGGAAGCATTCGCTACGCCCCGCTCATGACAGTTACCGTTCGTTTCGCCCCGTCGCCGACCGGCCGCATCCACATCGGCAATGCCCGCACCGCGCTGTTCAACTGGCTCTTCGCCATGAACAACAAGGGCCGCTACATCCAGCGCTTCGACGATACAGACGTTGCCCGTTCGACGCAGGAATTCGCCGATTCAATTCTCTATGACCTGCATTGGCTCGGCATTTTTCCCGACGTTACCGAATACCAGTCGCGTCGCTTTGAAGTCTATGACGCCGCGGTGGAGCGGCTGAAGGCGGCGCGCGTGCTTTATGCCTGCTACGAAACGCCGGAGGAGCTCGACCTGCGCCGCAAGGTGCGCCGCACGCGCGGCCTGCCGCCGGTCTATGGCCGCGAGGCGTTGACGCTGACGCCGGAGCAGGTGGCCGAATACGAATCCGACGGGCGCCGGCCGCACTGGCGCTTTCTTTTGCCGAACTTCACCGGCGACCCGCTGCAGCCGGAACGGACCGAGGTGCACTGGAACGACCTTGTGCGCGGCGAGGAGACCGTCGATCTCGCCTCACTGTCGGACCCGGTCCTGGTGCGTGAGGACGGCACTTATCTCTACACACTGCCTTCGGTGGTCGACGACATCGAGATGGGCGTCACCCATGTCATACGCGGCGACGACCACGTCACCAACACCGGCGTGCAGATCGCCTTGTTCCAGGCGCTGGGCGCTGAGCCGCCGGTGTTCGGGCACCACAATCTCTTGACCACCGTGTCGGGTGAGGGGCTGTCGAAGCGCACGGGCGCGCTGTCGATAGAAAGCCTGCGCGAGGAGGGCATCGAGCCGATGGCTGTCGCCTCGCTTGCCGTGCTCGTCGGCACATCGGAGAATGTCGCTGCAGCGCACGATCTCAACGAGCTCGCCAGCCATTTCGACCCGGCCGCGACATCCAAGTCTGCCGCCAAGTTCGATCCCGACGAGCTTTTTGTGCTCAATCGCACGCTGATGCACCAAATGCCGTTCGAGGAGGCGCGCGACCGGCTGATTGTGCTTGGCATTTCCGGCGACAGGGCCGAGCCCTTCTGGCTCGCCGTGCGCGGCAATATCGACCGTTTGTCCGACGCGGTCGCCTGGTGGCGCATCCTGAGCGACGGGCCGCAGGAGCCGGCGGAATTTTCCGGCGAGGACCGTGATTTCCTCCACCAGGCGTTCGACCTGTTGCCGGAAGAGCCTTGGAACGGCACGGTCTGGAAGGATTGGACCGGCAAGATCAAGGAAGCGACGGGCCGCAAGGGCAAGCCGCTGTTCATGCCGCTGCGGCTTGCCCTTACCGGGCGGTCTTCGGGGCCGGAGCTTGCAGATCTATTGCCGCTGATGGGTCGGGAAGGAACGCTGGCCCGACGACCCTGACCTTGCGCTGTTCCGGCGGCAGGGCCGAAACCGGTGACGCCGGCACCTTGGCGGTCAGCTGCTTGATAGCCGCGCGGTCGAGCCCGCCTGCAGCGTTGGCGAGCGTTTCGGGATCGGCGCCAGCATCGAGCTTGGCCGCCGGCACGAGGGTCGTCGCCCCGCTGTCTGGCTGCGGCTGCTCCGGATTGGGCGGATTGCCGCCTATGATCGAGAAGTTTTCGGCCTGGGCGTTGCAGCCGCATTGCGGCGGCCGCGAGTAGTTTGCCTGCTTGTAGAGATAGGCCGTCGGCAGCTCGCTGTAGGGACGGCCGGTCGCCGAGGACGTCATGTTGCCGGCGTCATCGTCCATGCCGCGCGTGTAGAAGACCTGCATCTCGGTGCCGGGGCAGCTCGATTCGCAATTCTTCTGATCGCGCTCGAAATCGCCAAGAGAGGCGGCGTTCGACATCGGGAAGAAATAGCCGTCGCAGGTGCGCACGCAGACGGTGCGGAACTCGCCGTTCATTCTCGGCAGGTCCATGCCGTCGGGTTGGTTGATCACCCGGCGGATGTTGCGCGCGCCGGGATCGTCTGGCGGAAGCGCTTCAGGCGTGTCGAGCGTATCGATCTCCTCGTCGCCACGGCCGAAGAGCTGCTCGAACAGATTGCCGCCACCATTGTTGCGGGCGGCGTCCTGGATCGGGGCGCGAGGCGGCTCGACTTCATCATCGCGGCAGCCATTGGCGTCGAGCGCCGCAAGAATGCGGCTGCGGTCGCGCCGCGTGCCGCCGCCGGCCAGCCGCTGGCGCTTGGCCTGCAAGATGTCGAGATTGGCGTTCATACGCTCTATCGAGGCATTGATCGCCGCGCATTGGCCGGCATTGCGCGAAAACAGCGCGAAGCCACAATTGGCATCACCGGCGCGGCCGCGCGCCTTGGCCAGCTGCTCGCGCTGGCGGGCGATCGCGTCGTCATATTTGCGGATCAGTCCCGGACCGCCGCCACCGCCGCGCGTGGCTGCAAGCTCCGCTTCGAGCTGGCGGCAGGTGCGAGAAGCGGCCTGCGGCTCCGTCACAGCGACAGCCGACGCCGCCAACACTGCAAGCAGCGCAGCAAGGTGCGTCAGCTTCAACCCCTTCATCCGCCTGGAATCCCGATTGCCTGTGGAAGGCTACCGCGTTCGTGGTTAACTGTTCCCTAGCTTACTAGCCAAACACAATTCCGCTGGCGCGAGCTCGCACAACCCAGAGCTCACCCTCAACTCAGATCGGGGCGAGCGCCTGCGCCTTGTGCGCCGCCTCGACCACCGCCAGTGCCGTCATGTTGACCACGCCGCGCGACGTCACAGAAGGGGTCAGGATGTGCGCGGGCTTGTCGGTGCCGAGCAGGATCGGCCCGACATGCAGCGCGTCCATCATGGCACGCAGCGCCGTCAGCGTGATGTTGGCCGAATCGAGGTTCGGGAACACCAGCAGATTGGCTTCCCCTTTCAGCCGCGAATGCGGGTAGACGCGCTGGCGCAGGTGCTCGGAAAGAGCCGAGTCGGCATGCATCTCGCCGTCGCACTGCAGCTCCGGCGCGATGCGGGCGAGGATGGCGGCGGCCTCGCGCATCTTGAGCGCGCCGGGCGAATCGCGCGAGCCGAAATCCGAATGCGACAGCAATGCTGCCTTCGGCTCGATGCCGAAGCGCTGGATTTCTTCCGCCGCCAGCACCGTCATCTCGGCTATCTCCTCCGCCGTCGGATCGACGGAGACATGGGTGTCGGTGAGGAAGATGATGCCGCGCTGCGAGATCAGCATCGACAGCGTCGAGAGATCGCGGTCCTTGATGCCGGGACGCGGCCCGATGATCAGCGTGACATTGCGCAGATGTCGCTCGAAGCGGCCTTCGAGCCCGCAAATCATCGCATCCGCATCGCCGCGCTTCAACGCAAGGGCGGCGATCACCGTGTTGTTGGTGCGCACCATGGTGCGGGCGGCTTCCGTCGTTATACCGCGGCGGCCGGCGAGTTCGATCAGCAGATCGACATAGTGCCGGTAGCGCGGATCGTCCTCCGGATTGATCAGGCCGAAATCGACGCCCGGCCGGATGCGCAGGCCGTAACGCTTCAGCCTGACTTCCACGACATGCGGACGGCCGATCAGTATCGGCTCGGCGATGCCTTCCTCCAGGACTACCTGTGCCGCCCGCAGCACGCGCTCGTCCTCGCCGTCGGCGTAGATGACGCGCTTGGCGCTGGCGGCCTTGGCCGAGGAGAACACCGGTTTCATCACCAGGCCGGAGCGGAAGACGAAGCGGTTGAGCTTGTCGACATAGGCCGCGAAATCGGAGATCGGCCGCGTCGCCACGCCGGTGTCGCAGGCGGCTCTCGCCACCGCCGGCGCGATGCGCAGGATGAGCCGCGGATCGAAGGGCGAGGGGATCAGGAAGTCCGGGCCGAAGACCGGCGTCTCGCCGGAATAGGCGCGGGCGGCGACGTCCGATGGCTCCTCGCGGGCCAGCGCCGCGATCGCTCTGACCGCGGCCATCTTCATCTCCTCGTTGATGGCGCTCGCCCCGCAATCCAGCGCGCCGCGGAAAATGTAAGGAAAGCAGAGCACGTTATTGACTTGATTGGGAAAATCGGAGCGCCCGGTGCAGATCATGGCGTCGGGCCGTGCCGCGCGCGCCACCTCAGGCATGATCTCCGGCGTCGGGTTGGCGAGCGCCAGGATCAGCGGCTTCGGCGCCATGTGCTGCAGGAGTTCTGGCTTCAGCACGCCTGCGGCGGAGAGGCCGAGAAAGACGTCGGCGCCGGGGATGACATCGGTCAGCGTGCGCGCCTGGGTGTCCTTCACATAAGGGTCTTTCCAGCGGTCCATCTCCTCGACCCGGCCTTTGTAGGCGACGCCGAAACGATCGGTGACCCAGATGTTTTCGACCTTGGCCCCGAGCGAGACCAAAAGGTTGAGGCAGGCGAGCGCTGCAGCGCCCGCGCCGGACGTGACGATCTTGATGTCGGAGATCGATTTGCCGGCGAATTCCAGCCCGTTGAGCACCGCGGCGGCGACGATGATTGCCGTGCCATGCTGGTCGTCATGGAAAACCGGAATGCCCATGCGGGCCTTCAGCCGTTCCTCGACCTCGAAGCATTCAGGCGCCTTGATGTCCTCGAGATTGATGCCGCCGAAGGTCGGCTCGAGCGCGGCCACCGTCTCGACCATGCGCTCGATCTCGGGAGCATCGATCTCGATGTCGAAGACGTCGATGCCGGCGAATTTCTTGAACAGCACCGCCTTGCCTTCCATCACCGGCTTGGAGGCGAGCGGGCCGATATTGCCCAGCCCAAGCACCGCCGAGCCGTTGGAGACAACGCCGACGAGGTTGGCGCGCGCCGTGTAGTCGGCGGCGGCCGCGGGATCGTCCCGGATCTCGAGACAAGGAGCGGCAACGCCCGGCGAATAGGCAAGCGCGAGATCCCGCTGGTTGCCCAGCGGCTTGGTCGCCTGGATCTCGAGCTTTCCCGGGGTGGGGTGCTTGTGAAAGAAGAGCGCGGCCTCATCGAGGTCCGATCGGGCCGTTTTCTTGCTCTCGCCGTCCATTCGCGGCCCTCCTGCGCTTCTTGCTTTCGAGCCTTTTAGCATGCAGCGGCGATTCTTCGCGACGCCAAATGTCGGCCCTGGCATTCACGATGCCGAGGCGAAGATAATCAATCCATTTCAGCCTGTTGGCTCGGAAACTTGCGGCGGATTGACGAAGCTCGTCAGAACGCACTGACGTAGAGGCCGCCGTCGACCGGGATGTTCTGTCCAGTGAGATAGCCGGCATGAACCGAGCACAGGAAGGTGCAGATCTGGCCGAACTCTTCCGGCGTGCCGAGGCGCTTTGCCGGTACGTCGGCGCTGATGCGGGCCTTGCGCGCGGCGGCCGCTGCCGGGTCTTCCGGCGTGCCGGCTTCATGCGGGCCACGCAACCGGTCGGTGTCGAGCTTGCCGGGCAACAGGCTGTTGATGGTGACGTTTCGGTCGATGACCGTGCGGGCCACGCCGGCAAGGAACGAGGTCAGGCCGGCGCGGGCGCCCGACGACAGGTCGAGGCCCGGGATCGGCACATAGACCGACAGCGATGTGATGTTGACGATGCGGCCGAAGCCGCGTTTGGCCATACCGTCGATGACCGCCTGGATCAGCTCGATCGGCGTCACCATGTTCTGCGTCACGCCTTCGAGGATTTTCGCGCGGTCGAGCTCGCGGAAATCGCGAAGCGGCGGGCCGCCATTGTTGTTGACCAGGATGTCGGGGGCGGGGCAGGCGGCAAGCAATGCCTTCTGCACTTCCGGCTTCGAGACGTCGCCGGCGATCTCGATCACCTCGACACCGAATTTTTCGCGGATTTCCTGCGCCGTCTTCGCCAACAGCTCGGCGTTGCGGCCGTTGATGACAAGGTCGACGCCGGCTTCGGCCAGCGCAATCGCGCAGCCGCGCCCCAGTCCCTTGCTCGAGGCGCAGACGATGGCCTTCTTGCCGCGAATGCCGAGATCCATGGTGATTTCTCCTTTTTCGAGGGCGGCAAGCTAGCGCCTAGGCTGGACCAACCGCAACCGTCATACGGTTGTTGCATGAATCGAGGCATAGCACGCCAAAGAAAGGTGGAAATCGCGATGTCCGGTCCAGAGCCCCGCACTTTTCGCACCATGTTCATTTCCGACGTGCATCTCGGCTCGAAGGCGGCCAAGGCCGATTTCCTGATCGATTTCCTGCGCCACCATGACGCCGATACCATCTACCTGGTCGGCGACATCGTTGACGGCTGGCGCCTGCGGCGCAGCTGGCATTGGCCGCAGAGCCATAACGACGTGGTGCAGAAGTTGCTGCGCAAGGCGCGCAAGGGCGCCTCGATCACCTACATCGCCGGCAACCACGACGAATTCGCCCGCCAGTTCCAGGGCGTGCATTTCGGCGGCATCGTCGTTGCCGACCGCGCCATTCATGAGACCGCCGACGGCAGGCGGCTTCTCGTCATCCATGGCGACCAGTTCGACACTGTGGTGCACAATCGGCGCTGGCTCGCTTACCTCGGCGACTACGCCTATGACACGGCAATGCTGGTCAATCGCCTCGTGACGAGACTGCGCCACCTGCTCGGCCTGCCTTACTGGTCGTTCTCTTCCTGGGCGAAGGTCAAGGTGAAGAAGGCGGTGAACTTCATCGGATCGTTCCAGACGGTGCTCTCCGAGGAAGCGCGGCGCTCGCATGTCGACGGCGTGATCTGCGGCCACATCCATCACGCCGCGATCGAAAGCTATGGCGACGTGCAATACATCAACACCGGGGACTGGGTGGAAAGCTGCACCGCGGTGGTCGAGCATTTCGACGGCCGCATGGAGATCCTGACCTGGGCGCATGTGCTGCCCGAAGTTGCGGCCGGCAAGGACGCGCCGGTGCTCGATCTCATAGATCTCAAGGGCAGGGCGGTCAAGGCTGCCTGAGCGCCTTTCCGGCTCCGAGGTTCCTTGTCTTTCAACAGCTTTGGCCAGATCGACTGGTCCAGGCGGTTCCGCCGCGCCTTGCCGCGTGATAGGGATCGAAACGCGTTGCGGGTCGTGGAATGCAGCGTAATTGGATCGATTCATGCCGCTGCCGCCGCTTTCGCCTGAGCAACTCGTCAAGCCAGCCCATTTCGAACTGCGCATGAGCCTGATCTTCGCGACATTGTTCGTGTCGCAGGGGACGCATCTGCCCTATTTTCCGCTCTGGCTGGAGGCGAAAGGCTTCCACGCCGAACAGATCGCAGTCATCCTGGCCGCGCCGATGTTCCTGCGCGTCGTGACGACGCCGATGCTCACCGCGTTTGCCGACCGGGCGAAGGACCGCGCCAATGTCTATATCGCGCTGGTCGCGGCGACGATGATCATTTCGGCCGGCTATTTCCTGCCGGCCACCTATGCGGGCATGCTGGCCATCTCGCTGTTGCTTTCGATCCCTTGGACGCCGCATTCGCCGATGGCCGATTCGCTGGCTCTGTCGGGCGTCCGCCGCTTCGGCTCCAACTACACCGCCATGCGCAAATGGGGTTCGATCTCCTATTTCTGCGCCAATATAGTCGGCGGCTTCATCCTGGCGGCCACCGGCCCGCAAGCAGTTCCGGCGATCATCTTTGTGGCCCTTGCCGCAGCGCTTGTCGCGGGTTTGTGGGCGCCGCGGATGGGCAAGCCTCGCAAGGCGTCGCCATTATCGGCGACCGACATTCAGCATTCGGCGCCAAGCCTCTTCAACGCCTATTTCCTCTATTTCACGCTGGGTGTCGGCATCATCACCGCCAGCCACGCCTTTCTTTACGGCTTCGTGTCGATCTACTGGAAGTCGATCGGCATCAGCGATTCCGTCGTCGGCCTGCTGTGGGCCTGGGGCGTGGTTGCCGAGGTCTGCATGTTCTTGTTCTTCAACCGCATTTTCGCCTCCGTTTCCGTCGTCAGGGTGATGGTGATCGCCGGCATCGGCTCGATCCTGCGATGGGTCGCCTTTCCGCTGGTCTGGCCGCTGGGCCTCGGCGTCGTCGGCTTCTTCGGCGTCCAGACGCTGCATGCGGTTTCGGTGGCGATGGTGCTGATCGGCCTGCAGAAGATGATCGGCGAAACGGTTTCCGAAGAGCGCACGGGCGCCGCGCAAGGCATCGCCTATTTCTTCAACGGCTTCTTCATGGCCGCGGTCACGCTGGTCTCCGGCCCGCTCTACGATCATCTTGGCGTCGACGGGTTCCTGGCGATGATCCCGATCGCGATCATCGGCCTCGCGCTGATCGGGCTTGCCGCGCGGTCAGCCCCACAGCGCCGGCTGAGGCGGTGAGACCAGCGAGCCCTGGTAGACGAGACCCGGTTCGCGGTCGTGCGCCAAGAGCAGCGGCCCGTCGAGGTCGACGAAATCGGCGCCTTGAGCCAAGAGCACTGCCGGCGCCATGGCGAGCGACGTGCCGACCATGCAGCCGACCATGATGCCGAAACCCAACTCGCGGGCACGGTCGCGAAGGATCAGCGCTTCGGTCATTCCACCAGTTTTGTCGAGCTTGATGTTGACGACGTCATAAAGGCCGACCAGCGCTTCGAGGTTCTTCGCCTCGTGCACGCTTTCGTCGGCGCAGATCGGCACGGGATGCGCGATTTCGCGCAAGATGCCATCACGGCCGGCCGGCAGCGGCTGCTCGATCAGCACTATGCCGTGCTCGGCTGCGAATGCGAGATTCTCGACGATGTTGTTATCGGTCCAGCCCTCGTTGGCATCGAGTATGATGCGGCTTTGCGGGGCGGCTTGCGTCACGGCGCGAATCCTTGCCGCGTCGTTGTCGCCGCCGATCTTGACCTTGAGCAGCGGCCGCGAGGCAGCGGCGCGGGCCTGCGCCGCCATCGCCTCAGGTTCGGCGAGCGACAGCGTGTAGGCGGTTTCGAGCGCCTTAGGCGAAACGACCCCGATCGCGTCCGCCACCGGCCTGGCGCCCAGCTTGGCTTCGAGATCCCACAAGGCGCAGTCGATGGCATTGCGGGCCGCTCCGGCCGGCATGGCCGCGAGCAAGGCGGTGCGGCCGATGCCGTCGATGATCTGGCCGCGCATCGCCTCGATTGCGGCGCGCACGCCTTCCATCGTCTCGCCGTAGCGCCTGTAGGGCACGCATTCGCCGCGCCCGACATGTCCGTTGTCGGCGATCGTCACGGTGATGACTTCGGCCTCGGTTTTCGATCCGCGCGATATGGTGAAGGTGCCCGCGATGGGGAATCGCTCCGCCTCGACCGAAATGACACGCGCCATATTTTTCTTCTCCGGCTGTGCGACCCGGTCTCCCGGCAAATCGACACGCCAGTCCCGTCACGTTAAACAGGACGCCATGTTGACCATCCGCAAACGCGACGCAAGCCGCACGCCCGCCGGTGATGCCAATCACCAGCCGCGCATTATCGTCGGCGAGGAAGGCGACGTAATCGGCTGCGCTTTCTCGGGTGTCTGGACGACGCGGACCGTGGCATCGGTCGATGCGGAGATGCGCAAGATCGAAAACCGCAACAGCGCCAAGAAGCTGATGCTCGACCTTTCCCAGATCGAGAAGATGGACACGGCCGGCGCCTGGCTGATCGATCGGCTGGCGAGCGCTTTCGAGAAGAAAGGCGTCGAAGTCCATGTGCAGGGGCAGAGCGAGATCGCCTCAATCCTGCTCGGCGCGGTGGGCGACGCGGTGCGTCGCGAACCCGAATCGGGGCCGGCCGGACCGCCCAACATCATCCTGCGCGCGCTGGAGCTGGTCGGCCGCCGCGTCTACGAGATGCGCGACGATTTTCTGGCCTCGATGAACATCCTCGGCGCCACCATCCGCGGCGCGCAGATGAAGCTCGGCCGCGGCCATGCCGTCAATCCGGCAGCAATCTTCAACCAGATCGACCGCATGGGCGTCGGCGCCATTCCCGTGGTGGTGCTGATGTCGGCCATCGTCGGCGCCATCGTCGCCCAGCAAGGCGCTTATCAGCTCAGCTATTTCGGTGCCGACATTTTCGTCGTCGACCTCGTCGGCGTGCTGATCCTGCGCGAACTTGGCGTGCTGATGACCGCGATCATGCTGGCCGGCCGCTCGGGCAGCGCCATCACCGCCGAGATCGGCTCGATGAAGATGCGCGAGGAGGTCGACGCGCTGAAGGTGATCGGGTTGAACCCGATCGGCGTGCTGGTGTTTCCGCGGCTCGTCGCCTTGGTGATTGCGCTGCCGTGCTTGACGATCATCGCGAATTTCGCCGCGCTCGGCGGCGGCATCATCGCCGCCTGGCTCTATTCCGACATTCCACCGGCGGCATTCATCGATCGGCTGCGGGTCGCCATCGACCTCAGCACCATTTTTGCCGGGCTGATCAAGGCGCCGTTCATGGCCATGATCATCGGCACCATCGCTTCGGTCGAGGGCATGAAGGTCGGCGGCAGCGCCGAATCGCTCGGCCAGCACGTGACCGCGTCGGTGGTGAAGTCGATCTTCGTCGTCATCATCCTCGACGGGCTTTTCGCCATGTTTTACGCATCGATCGGGTTTTGAGATGGCGGTTGCAAGCGGCAACGGGGTCAAGACGGCGCAGAACGCGGACCAGAGCGAGATCGTGCTTTCGGTCCGTGACGTCACCGTTGCCATCGAAGACAAGCTGATCCTCGATAAGCTTTCGCTCGATATCGAGCGCGGCGAGATCCTGGGCTTCGTCGGCGCCTCGGGCGCCGGCAAGTCGGTGTTGCTGCGCACCATCCTCGGGCTTATGCCGAAGCAATCGGGAACCATCAGGCTGTTCGGCGTCGACGTCGACAAGGCAAGCGAGATCGAGCGCCTGCGCATCGACATGCGGCTCGGCGTCCTGTTCCAGCACGGCGCGCTGTTTTCGGCGCTGACAGTGCTGGAAAACGTGCAGGTGCCGATGCGCGAGTATCTCGACCTGCCGAAGAAGCTGATGGACGAGCTCGCCATGCTCAAGGTCGAGCTGGTCGGGCTGCCGCCGGACGCAGCGCAGAAATTCCCTTCCGAGCTGTCGGGCGGCATGATCAAGCGCGCGGCGTTGGCTCGCGCGCTGGCGCTCGATCCGGACATCGTCTTCCTCGACGAGCCGACCTCGGGCCTCGATCCGATCAGCGCGGCCGAATTCGACGAATTGGTCGTCAAGCTGCGCGATACGATGGATTTGACTGTCTACATGGTCACGCACGACCTCGACACGCTGTTCACCGCCTGCGACCACGTGGCGGTGCTCGGTAAGAAGAGGGTGCTGGTCGAAGGCACGATCGACGACATGCTGAAAAGCGAGGAGCCGTGGGTAAAATCCTATTTCCGCGGAAAACGCGCCCGGCAACTTGATCTTGCGGCTCGCGCATAGCCATAAGTGAGGTAATGGAAACCAGAGCCAACTACGTCATTGTCGGCATTTTCACGCTGGCCGCGATCCTCGCGGCCTTCGCCTTCGTCTACTGGACGGCCGCGATCGGCGAGCGTGGCGAGACGACGCTGTTGCGCGTGCGCATCCCGGGCTCGGCTTCGGGCCTTGGCCGCGGCAGCTTCGTGCTGTTCAACGGCGTCAAGGTGGGCGACGTCAAACGGGTCTATATCGATGTCGACAACCCGACCGTCGCCATCGCCGACACCGAGATCGACCGCATGACGCCGATCACCAAGTCGACGCAGGCCGATATCGGGCTCGCCGGCCTCACCGGCCAGGCCAATATCGAGCTGAAAGGCGCCGATCCCAAGGAAGTGAAGCTGCTCGACCAGGCCGAGAAAGAAGGCAGGGTTCCGGAGATCGTCGCCAATCCGTCGGCCGTGACGAACCTGCTGCAGACGGCGCAGAACATCTTCACCCGTGCCGACAAGGTGCTTTCCGAGCTGGAAGGCTTCACCAAGGATGTTCGCGGACCGCTGACGCAGACAGTCAAGAACGTCGAGACCTTCTCCAACGCGCTGGCCAAGAATTCGGACGGCATCGATAAATTCCTGTCCGCCGTGAGCTCGCTTTCGGAGCAATTGCAAAATGTGTCGGGCCGACTCGACAGCACGCTGAAGGCGGCCGAGGGCCTGCTCAATTCGGTCGACAAGGACCGGATCAAGAGCATCGTCGCCAATGTCGACACGGTCACCGCGAACCTCAAGGAAACCAGCGGGCAGTTGGACGGCGTGCTGAAGAACGTCGATGCCGCGGTGGGGTCGGTCAACGACTTCGCCAAGCAGACGCAAGGGACGCTCGCCAAGGTCAACGGCGTTCTCGATGGGATAGATCCGGCGGATGTCCGTACGGCGCTCGCCAACATCCAGAAGGCAAGCGACAGCGCCAACAAGGCGGCCGCCGACATCGCCAAGGTCACCGACAAGATCGCCAACCGCTCCGACGACATCAACGATACGATCAAGAATGCCCGCCAGCTTGCGCAACGCCTCAACGACGCCTCCGTGCGCGTCGACGGAATTCTCGAGAAGGTCGACAAGCTTCTCGGGTCCGGTGAAGCCAATGGCGTAATGGCCGATGCTCGGGCGACGCTGAAGTCCTTCAAGCAGGTTGCCGATACGCTGAACTCTCGGCTGGGCACCATCGTCGACAATCTGTCGCGCTTCTCCGGCCAGGGGCTGCAGGATGTCGAGGCGCTGGTCCAGGCCAGCCGGCGCTCGATCAGCCGAATCGAGGAAGCGGTGACAGATCTCAGCCGCAACCCGCAGCGCATACTGACGGGCGGCGAGGGGGAGGTCCGTCAGTTTGACGGCAGGGCACGGCGTTGACTTCCGCTGCTGCGAACGCCAAGAACATGGATTGCAGCTGTAAGTTGATCGTCAGATCCGGGGACAGTGGGGATCGCGCGTGAAGTCAGTGAGAGGGTTGAAGTCCGTTGCTGCCGCGGCGCTCGTGTTCACGCTTGCAGGCTGCGCGGTACTGGGGGCAGGCCGGCGCCGCTCGACACGTTCGAGCTTTCCGCGCCTTCGCTCGACATGCGGGCCCACAGCCGCCGCCAGATCCTGATCGCCCAACCCTCGGCGTTGAAGGCGCTGGACAGCCAGAACATCGTGATCAGGCCGTCCGACCAGTCGATCCAGTTCCTCAAGGGCGCGCAATGGGCGGACCGCCTGCCGCTGATCGTGCAGGCAAGGCTCGCCGAGACTTTTCAGCGCTCCGGCAGCTTTGCCGGTGTCGGCAAGCCGGGCGAGGGTTTGGCGATCGACTACCAGATCATCGTCGAGGTGCGGTCCTTCGAAGTCCGGGTCAATGGCGGCGAACATGCCGATGTCGAGCTGTTCGTGCGCATCCTCAACGATCGCAATGGCGAGGTGCGCGCCTCGAAGGACTTCACGGCCAGCGCACCGGTCTCGGGCGGCGGAAATGCCGCTTATGTCGGTGCCCTGGACAACGCGTTCGGCCAAGCGGCGAAGGACATCGTCCGCTGGACCGATTCGGTGATCTGAACGAATGCGCGTGCCGGTGCGGTGCCACCCAGGCTACAAACACTCGAAGACGTCTGCCTGCAATTTTTCGGATTTCAACAGATGTTGCAGGGTGTAGGTCAGCGATAGCGCATCGTCGAGCGCGTCGTGTGCCCGCAACGGAGCGTGGTCGACGCCATAATAGTCCGCCAGCTTGTTGCTGGGTGTCCTCGCCAAATCTTCGATCGGCATCCCCGCCGCTAGCAGCAGCTTGACTGCATTGTCGAACCGGTTGGCTGGTATGGAAACGGGAATGCCGGCGACATAACAACTGATCGCGACCATGTTCAGCTCGTCCTTGCCCCAGGACCAAAAGCGCGCACCGTCGGAGAACCGGTCGATGTCGGCAAGAGCTTCTGCCAATCCGACTCCCTCGGTCTCCAGGGTTTCTTCAGTGATGCCGGTGAGCTGGGTGAAAAACGGATCAAGCGCGTATCCCCGGCCGAATCGGTCAATCGGTTGCACATAGGCGCGGTGCGTGCCTAATAGGGGAAACTCCCCCTCAAGTCCGAGCTTTACTGCGCCGACCTGGGCTATGACCGGATCGGGATCATGAGCCGCGCACCAAAATCTGCGTTGCGAGCCTTGGAGGCAAAGAAATTCGCAGTCGAAGATTATCGCTGTCTTCAAGGCCTTCCCGCCAATTCGAAGATGGGACCTGCGTCAAACTGGAAGTGGATTCTAAAATGAAGAAGCGGAGCAATAGCCCCGCTTCAGTGTCTGATATGTGCCCCGCTCAGTGCAGGCGGCCGCTGGCGTGGGCCAGCATCGTGTAGACCTTGCCGGTGTCCGACGTGAGATAGGTTTGCGCCATGATGTTGTCGCGGTCGTTGCGCGACACATCCTTGAGCAGCTTCTCGA
This sequence comes from Mesorhizobium sp. M1A.F.Ca.IN.022.06.1.1, assembly GCF_003952605.1. NCBI lineage: Bacteria > Pseudomonadati > Pseudomonadota > Alphaproteobacteria > Hyphomicrobiales > Phyllobacteriaceae > Mesorhizobium > Mesorhizobium sp. M1A.F.Ca.IN.022.06.1.1. The sequence continues at coordinate 6,016,160 of NZ_CP034455.1, forward strand.
AATCGTCGCAGTAGCGGTCGACGGCGGCGCGGAACTCGGCCTCGGCCTGATACTTGCGGCGGATCTCGTCGAAGGTCTGCTGGCCCTTCAGCGTGTAGAGCCGGCGCGTGAACACGTCGCGCTCGCCGCGGCGGTAGCGGTTCCACAGCTCGATCGAGGCGTCATGGTCGATGGCGCGGGCGATGTCGACGGACAGCGAATTGAGCGATTCCATGACATGCAGCGGCGAACGCTGGGCAGGGGTCGCGCGCGGTGCTTCCGCGGGCGTCGGCGGCTTCAGCTCTTCCTCGCGCGAGGCGTTGGTCAGGAGATCGCGCACCCAGCCGCCCTGCTGCGTGCGGCCGTTCGGATCGCGGCGCGGCGCTTCCGCCGGGCGCTCGAGATCGAGGGTGCCGCGCAGCGTCGTCTCGCCGAGCGGTGCCTGCGGCGCCGGCGGGCGGCGCAGCGGCTGCTCGGCGGGGCGGGCGGGTGACTGCGGCGCGGGGCGCAGGGCGCGCGGCTCACCGGTCTCGCTGCTGCCGCTGCGGCCGGATTTCGCAACGATATCCGACAGTTCCTTGAGCGCGTTAATCTGCTCGGCGACGGCGCGGCGGATGGCCGAGGTCGATTCCTTGGCCTCCTCCGGCATCTCGATGACGCCTTTCTTGAGCTCGGCGCGGGTGAGGTCCAGCTCGCTCTTGATGGAGCCCGCAGTGCGCCGCATCTCCTCGGTCGCGTCGGCGAAGCGGCGCGTCGCCGAATCGACGACCTCGGCGATGGCGGTGCGAATCTTCTCCGCCGATTCCATCGTCCGGCCCTCGGCATTCTGCATCGTCTGGCCCACAAGAGTCTCGAAGGAGCGCATGACTTTCTCGAGGTCTTCCGACTTCTTGACCAGACCGACGGCGAGGTCTTCCAGCGACGACTGCCGCTCCAGTGTGTGCTCGAGATTGCTCTGCGCGGAGCTCAGCAGGTCCGAGGCGCTCGACAGCAGGCGGCTGTGCTCGTCGAACTTGGTCGCGATCGAGGCGACCTCGCGCAACGTCGCCGACGACAGATCGGTGAGCCGCGTCGTGTTGGAATCAACGAGGCGCGCCGAGCTGGCAAAGGTCTGGGCCGCCTTCTCGGTGGTCGCCGCGAAGCTCTGCGTGCTGCCGCTCAGGCGCTCCTCGACCTGGCCGAGATTGACGGCCGCCTGGTCGATCAGCTGACTGAGCTGCGCGCTGGAGGTGGTCATGCGGCCGATAAGGTCGGCAACGCTGTCGGCCAGCGTCGAGCGGGCGCCCTCGACCGCCGAGAGCGTCTCCGCGGTACGGTTGGCGAGCGCATTGACGAGGGCCGCGTTTTCGCTGCGCAGCTTCTCGGTCGCCTGTTCGGTGACCTCTTCCATCCTCTTTTGCAGCTCGGAGCCGCCCTGGGCGAAGCGCTCGACCAGCGGACGCGCCGTCTCGTCGAGAATCTTCGACATTTCGGCGGAGCGCGCCGCAAGCATGGTGTTGAGCTCGCGGGTGTTGGCGCCGATGGTCTTTGCCGCCTCGTTGGTGCTCTGGCCGATATGCTGGCCGACCGCGGTGAAGGTTTCCGCAATGACGTTGGCGCGCGAGATGAGCTGCGCCTCGGCGCTGGAGACCTGCTCGTTGAGCTTCTGACCCATCGTTTCGGCGCCATAGGCGAGCCGGTTCTCGACGCTCGCAACCTGCTCCTCGACACGGGCCGCGGCCGCAGCGGCGCTCGAGGCCAGGCGTTCGTCGGCACCGGCGAGCGCCTGCTCGATCTCACGGGCGTGGACGGCGAGTTCCTGGCCGGTCTGGCGGGCACGGTCGGCGACGCGCTGCTCGGTGGCGGCGAATGCGCCGACAATGGTGTCGGCATGTTCGCCGATGGTCGAGGTGCTGCTGGCGATGCGCGACACCAAACGGTTGTCGGCGTCGTCGAAGATGTGGGCAATTTCAGACGCCCGCGACGACAGCGCCTCCGAACCTTCGGCAATGCGCGAGATCAGATGCTGGTCGGCGGCGTCGAAGATGCGGCCGAGATCCGAAGCGCGGGCGGCCAGCGCTTCGGCCGATTCGGTGATGCGCATGCTGAGGCGCTCGTCCGCGCCCTCGAAGTTGCGCAGGATGTCGCCGGCGCGGGCTGCTAGCGACTGCGCCGTTTCGACCGCGCGGGCGACCAGTTTCTGGTCGGCGGCGTCGAAGGTGCCGGCGATCTCGCCGGCGCGGGCGGCGAGCTTGTCGGCGGTTTCCTCGGCACGGGCCATGAGCGCGTTGGACGCGTCATCGGCGCGGGCCATCAGCATACTCGAGGTGTCCTGCGCGCGCTCGTGCAGGCGGCGGTCGGCCTGCTCGAGGGCGTTGGCAATCTCTTCGGCCCTGGCGAGCAGCGCAGCCGAAGTCTGTTCGGCGCGTTCGGCGATCTTGCGATCGGCGTCGCTGAAGGCAGCGCCCGCCTGCTCGTGCAGCGTGCTGGTGATTTCCATCACCTTGTCGCGCAGCGCGCCGGCAACGAAGACTGCGGTCTTTTCGAGGACGCCGCGGACATTGTCGACGCCGGCCGAAAGCGCACGCTCCATGGTGCCGGCGCGTTCTTCGATGACGCCGGTCTGGCGGCTGAAGGCCTGCTCGATCTTCTCGACATCGGCAGCGATCGCCGCCGAGATGTCGCTGCTCTTGGCCGCGATCTGGTCGATATGGCCGGACACCGAACGGTCGACGTCCTTGCGCGCTTCGGCGAGCTTGACGAGGTCATCTTCCAGCGCGCGGGCCAGCATGTCGCGGCCTTCGGACAGCTTGCCGATGTGACCGGCGATGACGCCGTCGATCTCCGAGCGGCTTTCCGCCAGCTTCTGCAGATCGGATTCAAGCGCTCGCTTGAGGATGTCGCGACCTTCGGCGAGCTTTTCCACCTGGCCGGAGACCAGCCCGTCGATGCCGGCGCGGCTCTCGGCGAGCTTGGCGAGGTCGGCCTCGAGGGCGCGCGTGAGGACATCGCGGCCTTCCGCGAGCTTGTCCACCTGGGCGGCAACGAGGCCGTCGATCGAGGCGCGGCTTTCGGCGAGCTTGGCGAGGTCCGCTTCGAGCGCACGCTTGAGGATATCGCGGCCTTCGGCCAGCTTCTCCACCTGGCCAGCGACCAGACCATCGATCGAGGACCGGCTTTCGGCCAGCTTGGCGAGATCGTCCTCCAAGGCCTTGGACAGGGTCGAGCGGTCCTGGACCAGCCTGTCGGCGTGGGTCTGCATGAGGCCGCTGGCATTGGCCATGTCGGCATCCAGGACGCGCGACAGCTCGGCGCGATGGTCGGCGATCTTCTGCGAATGATCGACGATGGCGCTCTGGATGGTGTTGAGGTCCGCTTCCAGCGCGCGTTTGAGGATATCGCGGCCCTCGGCAAGCTTCTCGACCTGGCCGGCCACCAAGCCATCGATGCTGGAACGGCTCTCGGCCAGCTTGGCCAGATCGTCCTCGAGCGACTTCGACAGCACGGCGCGGTCCTGGACGAGCCTGTTCTGGTGATCGGAGATTGCGCCGCCGACGGTCTGCAGGTCGGCCTCCAGGGCCTGCGACAGCTGAGCGCGTTCCTCCTGCACCTTCTCGGAGTGTCCCGCAATGGCACCCCTGATGGTGTTGATGTCGGCTTCCAGGGCGCGCTTCAAGATATCGCGGCCTTCGGCGAGCTTCTCGACCTGGCCGGCGACCAGGCCGTCGATCGAGGCGCGGCTCTCGGCCAACTTGGCGAGATCGGATTCGAGCGTCTGGGACAGCAGGCTGCGGTCCTCGACAAGCCTGCCGGCGTGGCTGTCGATCAGGCTTCGGATTCCGCTCAGGTCGCTCTCCAGCGCGCGGCTGAGTTCACCCCTGTCCTCCGCGAGCTTGGCCGAATGGGTCTCGATCAGGTCCCTTATCCCGGCGATGTCGGTCTCCAGCGCCTTGGCGAGCACGGCGCGGCCCTCGGCGATCTTCTCGACCTGGCCGGCGACCAGGCCGTCGATCGAGGCGCGGCTGTCCGCCAGTTTGCCGAGATCGGCCTCCAGCGCGCGCGCCAGAATGTTGCGGCCCTCGGCCAGCTTGCCGACATGTCCAGCGACCATTTCGTCAATTATGGTGCGGGCTTGCACGAGTTTGCCGGAGTCTTCGTTCAGCGCCTGGGAGAGGCGGTTGCGACTCTCTTGGAGTTGCTCAAGATGGGCGCCGAGCGAGGCGTCGATGGCCGCGTGGGACTCGTTGACCTTGCGCAGGTCCTCTTCCAGCGCGCGAGAGATAAGGCTGCGGCCCTCGGCCAGTTTTTGGACCTGACTGGCCACGGCCTCATCGATGCCGGCGCGACTCTCGGCGAATTTCGCGAGGTCCTCCTGCATAGCGGCGGCCATACGGTTGCTGCTGTCGGAGAGCTTCCGGCTGTGGTCTTCGATGGCTTCGTCAATGCCGGCGCGAGCATCGGCGAGGCGCTGGATGTCGGAGTCGAAGGCGCGCGACACGACATGGCGGGCCGCCTCCATGCGTCCGGCGAAATCCGTGGCGCGGGCTTCGAGCATGGAAGAGGTCGACGAGATGATGTCGGCCATGTCGGCACCGATCTGGGTCTTGCCCTGATCGATCATCGACGACAGCTGGTCCTTGCTCTCGGCGAAGGTGTTGGCGATCTCGCGCGCACGTTCGACCAGAGTTTCGTTGATCTGGCGGGCACGCGCTTCGAGCGCGGCATTGAGCTTCTGGGTGCCGGTGTCGAGTGCTTCGGCGCGGGTCTGGAACTCGCTGATCAGCGCCTGGCCGCGCTCGGCCAGCGTCCGCTCGATGCCGCTGAGGCTTGCTTCGAACTCGGAGTTCAGTGTGCGGGCGGCGGCGCCGAGCAGCGAAACCATGCCGTTGGTGCGATCGTCAAGAAGATCGGTCAGCGAACGGGTAAGGCCGTCCGTGGTGTCGGTCAGCTTGGCGATGCGGGTGTCGAGCAGGCTGGCGAAGGCCTCGCCCGAGGTCGACAGGCGGTCGGTGATCGTGTCGAGCCGGGTTTCCACCGAATCGAAGATCGACAGCGAGCTCTCATTGATGCGATCGATCAGCGTGTCACCCGAATTGTTGATCGTCATCGACAGCTTGGTCGAGGCATTGAGGATCGAATCGCGGATGATATCGCTGGCGGCACCGATCTCGTCGCGCAGCGTCTCGTGCGCGCCGTGGATCGAAGCGCGCACGCGCTCGGCATGGCTAACGACAGCTTCGCGCTCGCTGCCCAGCCCGTCGACCAGCGAGCGGATACGCGCTTCGTTCTCGGAATAGGAGCGCTCGATCTGGTTGACTTCGCTGTGGACGAGGGTTTCGAGCTCGACGGCGCGGGCCAAAGTGCGCTCGATGCCTTCGCCCATGGCGGCGACCTCGCGGCGAACGGCCTGACCGATCATCATGACGCGGTCTTGGGCAAGGTTTTCCGGCTCGGCGAGTCGAAAGGCCACTTCGGTCATGGATTGCGCGGCGATGCGCATTTCCTGCGCGCGCCGGATCATGGCGGCGAAGGCCCAGAACAGGATGACTGGGATGATCGCCGCGACCGCCAGGCCGATCAGCTCGGGGCGGGCGAAGAACTGGTCGAGAGTGCGGATCTGCCAGATGCTCGGCCCGAACAGCAGGTTGGCGAGGCCGCCGGCGCCCGCGATCCAGGCGAGTGAAATGAACGCGATCACCCAGTAAACGGTGCTCGAAGCGCGCCGGTTGAGGCCATGCAGAAGCGTCCGGTAATCCTTTTGGCGATCGTCATTGGCCGGCGTGAAACCGGCAGGAGCCGGCGTAAAACCGTTCGGTTGCGAGGCGCGCGATTCGAGCGGGCGCAGTTCCGCCGGCTTCGGCTGGGGCGCCGCCTTCGCGGCCTGAGGCTCATTTGCCGGCTCGATTCTATGGCTGCGGCCTTCGCGCGCCAGTTCATCCGCGGCCGCCGAAATCTGGGCCTCGAGATCTTCCATCGACGCCGCCATGTCGAGCCCGCCTTCGTCGCCGTTCAGGTCAAGGTCAAGCGCTTTTTCCAGTTCCGCGGCCACGTCGCTCTCGAGAGATTTGGTCGTCGTCGGTTTCTTAGCCATGCCTTCGCTACCCTGTACTAGCTGCCGCGGGACTTATGATTTTGGCCTGATTCTGGCTTGTCTGGTCCCAGACAGGAGGCTGAAAATGGACGTTCGTATCGTAATGACACACACGGGTAAAGAAAACATGCATTCCCGGAGATACGTAAAACTTTAAATATAAGGTTAACGAGAGCGTGATTTGGCTGCCTCCGTGACAACATTTTTCCCCGGCAATCGTTAACCCGTTGGCGACGGGAATCCGCCTATTTTCGGGCCGCCGGCCGCCCTTTCTTGGAGTAGCAGTGCGTATGCGTGGCGAGATTGGTATTGCGTTTTCCATGCCCGGCGGGGACGTGTCGGGGACGGCAGGTTCGCGACCTGTGGATATGGCCCACCTTGCGCGGCAGACGATGGATGATCGCGCGCTCGAACAGGAGGTGCTGGCGCTGTTCGTGCAGCAGGCGCTTTCGGTGCGCGACAAGATCGTCGATGCCGATGCCAAGGAACGGGTGCTCCTTGCACACGGCCTGAAAGGCTCGGCCCGCGGCATCGGCGCCTTTGCCGTCGCCGAATGCGCTGCAGCCATTGAAAAGCAGCCTGAGGATGGTCGCATCCTGAGGAAGCTGGGCGTGCTGATCGATGAAGTGCGGGACTTCCTCGCCGCCATCAGCCGGTAGTCCTCCAGGGAGCACATCCAGAAAAAACGTCATGCGGTGGCGCTTTCGCGCCGCAGTTGACTTGTCCGGCGGAGTGATTATCTCGGCTGCGACTCCTCAGGTGACAAATGGCCAAGCTGACTTACATCGCCAATGACGGTACTCAATTCGACGTGGAGGCCGAGAACGGCTCGACCGTCATGGAAAACGCGATCCGCAACGCGGTGCCCGGCATCGAGGCCGAATGCGGCGGCGCCTGCGCCTGCGCGACCTGTCATGTCTATGTCGACGAGGCCTGGACGGGTGAGGTCGGCGAGCCGGAAGCGATGGAGGAGGACATGCTGGACTTCGCCTACGACGTCCGGCCCAACTCGCGCCTGTCCTGCCAGATCAAGGTGCGCGACGCGCTCGACGGGCTGGTCGTGCGCGTTCCCGAACGGCAGGGCTGAACCAAGTCTCCATTTCCAATTTTGCCGTGGCTGCTTGGCAGCGGGCCAATGCTCATGCACTGTCGCCAGCATTCCCAAAATGGGGCGGAGCTGATGACGGACACGATCAAGACGGACGTACTCATTGTCGGGGCAGGGCCGGTCGGCCTATTCGCCGTGTTCGAACTCGGGCTCTTCGACATGAAGTGCCATCTCATCGACATCCTCGACCGTCCCGGCGGGCAATGCGCCGAACTCTATCCGGAAAAGCCGATCTACGACATTCCCGGCTGGCCGATGATCACTGCGCAGGGTCTGGTCGACAAGCTGCTCGAACAGATCCATCCCTTCAAGCCGGACTTCACTTTCAACCGGATGGTCTCAAGCCTCGAAAAGCTCGAGGACGGCAGCTTCCGCGTCACCACGGACGAGGCTGAGGTGTTCGAAGCCAAGGTGGTGGTGATCGCCGCCGGCGGCGGCTCATTCCAGCCCAAGCGACCGCCCATCCCGGGCATCGAGAGCTACGAAGGCAAGAGCGTGTTCTATTCGGTCCGGCGCATGGAAGATTTCCGCGGCCACGATCTCGTCATCGTCGGAGGCGGCGATTCGGCGCTCGACTGGACGCTCAACCTGCAGCCGATCGCCGAAAGCGTGACACTTGTCCACCGGCGTCCGGAATTCCGGGCTGCGCCCGACAGCGTCAACAAGATGTACGCCATGCAGGAGATGAAAGAGCTGGAATTCCTGGTCGGTCAGGTGAGCGGGCTCGCAGGCGCCGACGGCCAGCTCTCGTCCGCCACCATCAAGGGTGGCCCGGATGGCGACATCGAGGTGCCATGTACGCGCATGCTGCCGTTCTTCGGCCTCACCATGAAACTCGGGCCGATCGCCGAATGGGGGCTGAACCTGCATGAGAACCTCATCCCGGTCGACACCGAGAAATTCCAGACGTCGGTTCCCGGCATCTTCGCCATCGGCGACATCAACTGGTATCCGGGCAAGCTGAAGCTGATCCTCTCAGGTTTCCATGAGGTCGCCCTGATGGCGCAGGCCGCAAAACGCATCGTCAGCCCGGGCGAGCGCATCGTCTTCCAGTACACGACCTCGTCGACCAGCCTGCAAAAGAAGCTCGGCGTCCACGATTGACGTGATCATTCGGCGAGCACGGGCGCTGCGTGCTCGTCCTTGCCGCGCAGCGGCTTTTCCGGCATCAGCGCCAGCGCGATCAATGCAAGAACAAGAGTGATGCCGGCGGTGAGGAAGATCATCACGAACGGCATTGCCGATGTCAGCTCGATATGCGTCTGCGAGCCCTCGGCGGCGAGCGGCAGGCCGTAGCCGAGCGCGACGGCGCCGAGCAGGGCGACGCCAAGCGCGCCGCCCAGTGTGCGCAGGAAGGTCAGGACGCCAGTCGCGACACCGAGATGGGCGCGATCGACCGCATTCTGTACCGAGACGGTGCTGACCGGGAAGGTCGTGCCACTGCCGAGGCCAATGAGGGTCGTCAGGATTTCGACTTCGAGCAGCGACGCGTGTGTCGCAATGGCACTCAGCACCCCGATGCACGCGATCGCCAAACTGACGCCGACCATGGCAATGCGCTTGTAGTGGACGAAGCGCGGGATCATGCGGCCGCTGAAAGTGGCACCGGCAACGGTGCCGAGCAGGAGACCCAGCATGGCGATGCCGGATTCACTGACCGAGAGCCCGACGACCGATTGCAGATAGACCGGCAGGTAAACCGACGCCCCGATATTTGCCGCCTGCAGCAGGAACATCGACAACGTGCCGGCGAGCACGATCCGGTTGCCCAGCACCTCGAGCGAGATCAAAGGCTCACTGGCCCTCAGCAGCCGCAGCGCGAACAACGCCCAGAACGCGGCCGAGCAGGCCACCAGCCCAAGGATTTCCGGCGAGAACCACGGATAGGTGCTGCCACCCCAGTTGAGCGCCAGAAGCAGCAGCGCCGTGGCGATCACCAAGAGCACTGCGCCCAGCCCGTCGATGCGGTGATGTTTTGCCGCGATCGGCAACTTCTTCAGCGGATTGTTGATGATGGCCATCGCCAGGAAGCCGATCGGCAGGTTGATCCAGAAGATCAACGACCAGTGGAGATGCTCTGCGAAGACACCGCCAAGCAGCGGGCCGGCGACGCTGGCCACCGCCCAGGTGCCGGAGATCCATGCGGCGTAGCGGGCCCGCTCGCGTGGCGGCACCAGATCGCCGATGACGGTTTGCGTCAGCGCGAAAAGGCCGCCACCGCCGGCCCCCTGGATCGCCCGGCCGATGACCAGCACCAGCATGTTGGGGGCCAGGGCGCTGACCAGCGATCCCAAAAGAAAGATCAGGATGGCGGCGTAGATGACCGGCCGGCGGCCGTAGACGTCGGAAATCTTGCCGTAGAGCGGCGCCATCGCGGTGGCCGTCAGCAGATAGCCGGTCACGATCCAGGGCAGGTATTCGGCGTGGCCGAGCGCGCGCGCGATGGTCGGCAAGGCAGGCGACACAATGGTCTGGTCAAGCGCCGCCAGAAGCATCGACAAGAGCACGCCGCCGATGATGGCGTTTTTCTCGCTCTCGCTGATCGACGGCGAGGCCGTTGTCCTCATCGTCGTGCGATTGTCGACGGTCTGGTCCATGCGTCACTCTTTCAAGGTCGGTGCGCCGTCGGCAAGAAGCAGCCGGTGCGGGGCGTCCTGCGCCCGTCATTCGTATCTCGGTTTCCAAAGTCCGCCGGACGGCAAACCCGATATATGTCGGTCGATATAGGCCGTTTTCGACCGATGCTCGAAAGTTTTCTGGAATCTGGCACCATTGTTTCGGCGGTGTTGGCTTTCGCCGGCACCACCGGTCAAATGGTCAAGCCGGCGGCAACCGCCCGCTTTGGGTGCGCTGCATCCGGTAGCGCAGGAGCCGGATGATTCGGCTCTCGAAATTGACGCTTTCGACGCGGTCGAACTGCACCTGGGCGCGATCGTGCTTGGCGAGGATGGCGGCCGAGATCTGGGCGGCCTGGGCCTTCGCGGCTTCGCAGGTCCTTTGCGGATAAGTCGCCTTCAGCGCGTCCTCGAGTTCGCGCGCGTGGTTCTTGGCGATCTCGACATGGCGCTCTTCGTGGCGCTTGATGTCGGCCGACAGCGTATCCCAGAACAGCCTGACCTGCGGATCCGCCTTGCGCGGGCGCCGCCATTCCGGGAGGATCACCTTGACCTTCACGGTCACCTGCGCGTTAGCGATCCGGCAGGAATTCGCGGTCTGCGCGTAGCTGACGCGGGTGGTGAAGGCCATCTGCGTTGCGCCCGGATGCCGGGAGCCGGTGCTCTTCACTTCCGGTCCGTTTTTCGTCAGCTGTTTTTCGATGTCGTCCAGCGTGCGGCCGCCGACGCTGAAATAGCTGTAGGTCTTCACCAGATTCGCCGCGGCGGCCGGCGTGGCGGCCAGCGTGAGCATCAGGGCGCAGAGCAGGGAACGGTTCATCATGTTGCCTCTTCACGCACCTTGCTTTACGGCCGTTGCCGGCGCAACGAAATTGATTTCGCGCGGATCACGCATGGTTGATGGACAATGACGACAAGGCGGTGGCAGCTCGCGCATGGACGCCATCTCGACCTCGGCCCCAAGTCGGTCGTGGTCGGCATCCTCAATGTCACGCCGGATAGTTTTTCCGACGGGGGATTGTTCATCGCGCCGGAGAAGGCGATAGCCCAGGCGCGCCGCATGGCGGAAGAGGGCGCGGCCATCATCGACATCGGCGGGGAATCGACGCGGCCCGGTTTTGCCCCGATCAGCGCCGAAGAAGAGCAGACGCGGGTGCTGCCGGTCATCGAGGCGCTCGCGGCATCGGGCGAGGCGCTGATTTCGGTCGACACCTATCGCGAGGACACCGCGCGGCGGGCCGTCGCTGCGGGGGCGCATATCGTCAACGATGTCTGGGGACTGCAGCGCGAGCCCGGCATCGCGAGAGTCGCGGCCGAGACCGGCGCCGGCCTCATCATTATGCATACCGGCCGTGAACGCCAGAAGCTGCCGGACGTGATCGAGGACCAGCTTCTGTTCCTCAGCAAATCGCTGGAGATCGCGCGCGCCAGCAATGTTGCCGAGGACCAGATCGTGCTCGACGCCGGTTTCGGCTTTGCCAAGGAAACGACGGAGGAAAATCTCGATCTGATGGCGCGGTTCTCCGAGCTTCAGGCGCTCGGCTTTCCGCTGATGGCGGGAACGTCGCGAAAGCGTTTTATCGGCGGCGTCACCGGGCGCGAGCCCGCTGAGCGCGCTGTCGGCACGGCGGCCACGAGCATCATTCTGCGGCTCAAGGGAGCCGATCTTTTTCGCGTCCACGATGTCGCAATCAACGTGGATGCGCTGGCGATGGCCGATGCTATGCTGGCGCGAGAAAAACTTTCTCCCGGACGCTGACGATGTATGTCATCCGCATGAAGAACTGCGCCTTCTTTGCCCGGCACGGCGTGCTGGACGAGGAGGAGACGCTCGGTCAGCGTTTTTATGTCGACGCCGAACTCATCGTCGAGCCCAGCCGGCCGCTGGAGGACGATTCGATCGAGGATACCGTCAATTACGGCATCGCCTTCGCGGTCATCGAGAAGATCGTCACCGGGCACCGGCGCTTCCTGATCGAGGCGCTGGCGCTGGAAGTGGCGAAGGCGCTGGCGGCGCGCTTTCCGCAGATCAGGAAAGCGGAAATTACGGTGCGCAAGCCGAACGCCCCGGTTCCGGGCGTGCTCGATCATGTCGAGGTGACAGTTGTCTGGCCCCAATAGCGCCGTCTACCTTAGCCTCGGCGGGAATCTCGGCGATCCGGCGAAATCCATGGCCGCGGCGCTGCGCATGCTGGACGGCGACGACAAGACGCGCGTCACCGCAGTTTCCTCGCTGTACCGGACGCCGCCGTGGGGCAAGCTCGACCAGCCGGATTTTCTTAATGCCTCGGCCGGCATCGAAACCGCGCGCTCGCCACGCGACCTGCTCGATCTCTGCCTGGATGTCGAGAGGCGCCTGAAGCGGGTGCGCGAGGAACGTTGGGGGCCGCGCCTGATCGACATCGACATTCTGGTGTTCGGTGACCGGGTGATCCACGAGACGGGTCTTGAGGTTCCCCACCCGCGCATGCTGGAGCGGGCCTTCGTGCTGGCGCCGCTGGCCGAGATCGCGCCCGATCTTGTGGTCGGCAACAAAAGCGTGTCGGAGCGGCTCGGCGCCGTCGATATTTCGGGGATCGAGCGGCTGCCGTCCGGCCGCGAGTGGTGGCTCGGCTGAGCCGTTTGTTTTCAAGCAATTTTCTGGGCGGAAAACCGCTACACTTCTGGAATTGGTCCGGCTATCAGCCGGAGAAACCGCCGCCCTCGAGAAACGTCTTTTCCTCGGGCGTCGTCTCGCGGCCGAGCATTTTGTTTCGATGCGGGAAGCGCCCGAAGCGCTGGATGATCTCCAGGTGCTCCTTGGCGTATTTGAGATAATCCGGCGCCCTGGCCGCTGTGAGTTCGAGCGAGCGTTCCTGATCCGCGAGCGACTCCGAATGCTCGAAGGGGAGATAGAGGAAGACACGAAGCGCTTCTTCGAGCTCGAGATCCTGACCGGCGGCGATCGCCAGGTCGGCGAAATGCCTGGCCAGCGGATCGGTCGCGTACATATGTCCGGTGCCGCGGAAGCAGTTGCGCGGAAACTGGTCGAGCAGGATCATCAACGCCAGCGATCCTTCGGCATGCTCGCTCCAGGCGTCGCATTCGCGCCGGGCGGCGGCGTGGTGCAGCTCGAGGAAGCAGTCGCGGAAACCCGAGTCGAACGCGTCGTTCTTTTCGAACCAGGCGTCCTCGCCGGCATCGCGCCAGAATTTGGTGACGGCAAGCGCCCGAGGGTCGAGTTCTGCCATGCGTTGCTCCTCAGCTCTTCGTCTCTGCCTTGTTCAGCACGCCGGCCGTCTCTTCGTTCAGCGCCCGGCCGGCGCGGCGCGGCTGCGCGAGCGGGGTCGGGATCGGCGTGCCGATATTGCCTTTGAGAAAGCGCTGGCCGGCGCGGATACCTTCGGCGAGCTGTGTCTCGATGCGAGCTGTGTCGCGGCGGCGAACTTCCTCGATCACCTCGGCTACCTCCTCCGGATCGACGCCCAGCGCTTCCAGGGCCGAGCCGCCGAAGACCAGCGCCGATTCAAAGGTCTCGCGCAACTGATAGTCGACGCCGGCGCGGATGAGTTGCAGCGCGGTGCCGCGGTCGAAGGCACGCGCCAGGATAGTAACCAGCGGGAATTCCGCCTTGATCAATTGCGCGATGCGCACGGCCACGTCCGGTTTGTCGACGCAGATCAGCACGGCGCGCGCGCGGCCAGCGCCCGCCGCACGCAGGATGTCGAGCCGCGTGCCGTCGCCGTAATAGACCTTGAAGCCGAAATCGGCCGCCGCCTGGATCATCTCGACCTCATTGTCGATGATCGAGACGTCGAGGCCGCGCAAAAGCAGCGGCTGGCTGGCGATCTGGCCGAAGCGGCCGAAGCCGATGATCAGCACGCTGCCGGTTAGCCCGTCGGCGATGTCGACGCCTTCCAGCGATTGCTCGTCGCGCGGGGTGAGGTAGCGCAGTGCCAAGATAGCCACGGGCGTCAGCACCATGGAGATGATGACGATTGCGGTCAGCGTGGAATTGGCCTGGCCGTCGATGATGCCGACGACGGCGGCCGAGGAATAGAGCACAAAGGCGAATTCGCCGCCCTGCGCCATGACGACGGCGCGCTCGAGCGCCTCGCGATGGCCGCTCTTGAGCATACGCGCGACCAGATAGATGCCGAGCCCCTTCATGACCATATAGGCGACGACATAAATGGCGACTAGGCGCCAGTTCTGGGCGACGACGCCAAGGTCGAGCGACATGCCGACGGCAAGAAAGAACAGGCCGAGCAGGATGCCGCGAAACGGCTCGATATCGGCTTCGAGCTGGTGGCGGAAGGTCGATTCGGAGAGCAGCACGCCGGCGAGGAACGCACCCATCGCCATCGACAAACCGGAAAGCTGCATGGCTAGCGCCGACCCAAGCACCACCAGCAGGGCGGCGGCCGTCATCACTTCGCGGGCGCGGGCATCGGCCAGGATGCGGAAGAGCGGGTTGAGCAGATAGCGACCGGCCACGACGAGGCCGACGATCGCCGCGATCCCGATCCCCACTTCGGTCAAGCGCTCAGACATGCTGGTCTCCGCGCCCCCCGGCGCCAGGAACGCCACCAGCGCCAGAAGTGGCACGATCATCAGGTCTTCGAGCAGAAGGATCGAGACGATGCGCTGCCCTTTGGGCGCGGCGATCTCGCCGCGCTCCTCGAGCAGTTGCATGACGATCGCGGTCGAGGTCAGCACGAAGCCGGCGCCGGCGACGAAGGATTGCGCGATCGGAAAGCCTCCGGCCAGGCCGACAAGCGTCAACAGAACGGCGCAGACGCCAACCTGCAGCGCGCCGAGACCAAAGATTTCCCGGCGCAGGCCCCAGAGTCGCGACGGCTGCATTTCCAGGCCGATGATGAACAGGAACATGACGACGCCAAGCTCGGCGACGTGAAGGATGGCTTCCGATTCGGAAAAAATGCGGAGGCCGAACGGCCCGATGACCACACCGGCAGCGAGATAGCCGAGGATGGAGCCCAGCCCGATGCGCTTGAAGATCGGCACGGCGATCACGCCGGCAGCGAGCAGCGCCACTACCTGTACGAGATCGCTGCCCGATGCTTCAGCCGCCATGACTACCGTCCTTTCGTTTCAGCACTCCTTGCATGCAGCGGGAGTGCGAGGCAAGGGCAGGGGCCTGGCAGGAAGAGCAGGGGTGTCGGCCCGAAAACGAACGTGTGCCGTCAGGCAAACTCCCGCTGCAGCTTCGTACACAAGTTTACGGAGCCCGGTCGTTGCGCGCCGCCACAATCAAAGGTTAAGGCCGGTAGGCTTTGGCTATGGAGCTTCAGCCATTGGAGGGCAGCGGCGATGGGCCGCTGCCTTTTTTTGAGGAGATGACTGACATGAAGAAGTTTTTGCTCGTTGCCGTTGGCGTTGCGGCGCTGGCCGTTTCGGCCTGTTCGAAGGGACCGGAGTGCACACAGGAGATCGCCGCCAAGAAGGCGCAGGACATGGCTGCCGCGCTTCAGGAAGCAATCACCAAGGATCCGAGCAAGGCGGCTGATCTGACGGCCAAGGTGCAGGCCGTGACGACGAAATATCAGAATGCCACGACGCTGGACGAAGCCTGCAAGGCATATGACGAAGTGACTGCCGCCATCAAGGGTTGAGCCAAGTCAAAACGAAAGAAGGCGGTGGCCATTGGCTGCCGCCTTTTGTCTTCCTCGATCGCCTTTGCTCAGTTCTTCGCGATCGAGCCGACTTCGACCGTGTCGACCCGCTTTAGGCTCATGCCGATGACCGGCACCAGCTGCTTGTCGACGCGCACGGCGACCGTCACGGTCATCGAATTGTCGTCGGGAACGCGCGCCTGCATGACGCCGTTCAACTGATTGCGGTTAATGGTGAAGACGACCTTTTGGGGATCGACGACATTGCCGCCGACAATGTCCATGCCGTTGCCGGTCGAGCCGCCCATGAAAGTGCCTTTGTAGCCATCCCGGCCCCGGCGTTCGACCGTCGCCGACATCTTCTGGGTGAAGACGCCGACCCGGCAGTCGCCGTCCAGCGTCATGCCGACCTTGCCGTCTGGCGTGGAACCGTTGAAATTGCAGGTGAATTTCGTGCCCTTGTATTTGCCGGCGATGATTTCGCCGGGGCCGACCCATTTGCCTTCGACCGAGCGGAAAAACTGCTTGTCAGCCTCTGCTCCAAAGGCCCTTTCGACGAGGCCGAGCGGTACGGCGGCCGCAACCGTTGCGGTCATGACGCAGGACAAGATTACGCTTCTCATTGACAACACCCGGCACGAACGAGTCTGCTGTTGGAACCAGAGTGACCATGAAGAAGATTGGTTAATGCTTCGTCACTGGCGACCGTTTCTGCATTTACCTTACTGCTCGCTTCGGCCATCCTTTCGCGTCGCGAACGAGGTCAATGCCGAGAGGAAATCGCCTAGCCCCGGTCGCTTTACCGCAATGAACGGCAGCGGGCGCGTCGTTTCCATCGCCGCGATGCCAATGCGCGCCGTCATCATGCCGTTGACGACGCCTTCACCAAGCTTTGCCGAGAGCTTCGCGGCAAGGCCGTGGCCGACGATCTGCTGCACGAAACTGTCGCCGACGGCGATCGAGCCGGTCACCGCGAGATGGGCAAGCACACCGCGCGCCAGGCGGAAGAAGCCCAGCGTGCCGGGACGGCCGCCATAAAGTTCCGACAGGCGCCGGATCAACCTGCCGGCTTCGAACACGACATAGGCGACGTCGACCAACGCGCGCGGGCTGACCGCCGTCACTAGCGAGACGCGCTTCGCGGCCTCCAGGATCATCATCTTGGCGCGGGCATCGAGCGGCGACAGAATCTCGGTCTCGGCGAGCCGCACCAGATTGGCGCCATCGATGATCTCGCCTCGCAATTCGGCGAGCGAGCGGCGGCCGGCCGCGGTCTCCGGTTTTGCCGCGACGAAGGCGGAAAGCTCGTCGACCAGAGCGCGCGCGGCCTTGGGGTCGTCGCGCGCCACCGCATCCACGGCCCGTCGCTGTAGTTTCTCGACCTCAGCGAGGCGTGCGATGGCGAGGAACTCGCGGATCAGGACGATCAGCAGCGACAAAAGCGCGATGGCCGCCATGCCGGCCGCCAGCCAGCCCAGCCATTCGGCGCGCGCGAAAAGATCACGGATGAGCTGATCCGTCCACAGGCCCACCGCGAGCGAGACAAGCACGCCGAAAGCTCCGAAAAACAGGCGTGCCAGCAGCGAGCGCCTCCTTGGAGCGGTCGCCGGTGGCGGCGGGGCCTGCTCGATATCCGGCTGGTCGAAAACGTCGATCTCCGAGGGAATGACCACGGCGACATCGGCCCTGGCGGCGCGTGGCCTGCGCACGGGCTGTTCGGCGCCACGCTTCTGCGGCGCCTCGTGCCTTGGCGCGGGCTCGGGCTCGATGCGGAAGGCCGCCGGTTTGCGGGGCGGATTCATGCCAAACGATCTCCGATCAGGAACTGAAGCGCGCGGTCGAGGCGAATATGCGGCAAAGACAGCGTGACGCCTTCGGCCGTCCGCTCGAGCTTCGGCGGACGAAAGCGCACGAAACGGATCGCATTGTTTTCCGCCTGCTGCCCGGAAACGTCGAACACGGGATCGACCTTTTCCGGCAAGTCACCGGGAAATATGGCTGTTTCGGCTTTGCCGTCGAATGTCTCGCCGTTGATCTTCTCGCCTTTCAAGGGCGTGCCGATGATCACCGGCAATGTCTCGCGGCCTTGCTTCACGGTGCCCTCGCGGGTCGAGCGCACCGCCGCCATGGCGACCACATCGACATCGGCGCCGCTGAAATTGGCCCGCGCCACCGCCCGGTCGGCCAGGCGGCGCACGATCGCCTGCAGCCGGTCATGGCTTTCGTGGTGCAACTGGTCGGCTTTGGTCGCCGCCACCAGGATGCGGTCGATGCGCCTCGAAAACAGGTCGGTGACGAAATTGCCCCGCCCGGGTCGGAAGCAGGAGAGGATTTCGGTGACGGCCCGTTCGAGGTCGGCCATGGCGGCCGGGCCGGCGTTGAGCGCCTGCATGGCGTCTATCAGCACGATCTGGCGGTCGAGACGGGTGATATGCTCGCGAAAGAACGGTTTTACGACATGGGTCTTGTAGGCTTCGTAGCGGCGCTCCATCATCGCCTGCAGCGATCCGGGGCGGCGCCGTTCCGACAATTTCATCAGCGGCGCGAAGGTCAGCGCCGGCGAGCCTTCGAGATCGCCCGGCATCAGGAAACGACCCGGCGGCAGCGTCGACAGCGCACGTTCGTCGAGCTTGCAGGCCGTGAGATAGGCGGCGAAGCTTTCGGCGAGACGGCGCGCCGTCATCTCGTCCGCGTCGGCGTCCGGATCGACTGAGGAGGCCAGCTCCTGCCACGCCTGTGACAGGTCGGAGCGGACCGGCAGGGCGGCCAGCTCCACCGCCTCGCGCGAAAAATCGGCGAAAGATTTACCGAGCAGCGGCAGGTCAAGCAGCCATTCGCCGGGATAATCGACGATGTCGATCGACAGCTTTCCGGCCGAAAACAGCCGGTTCCAGCCGGAGGCCGACTCGTATTCGATGGTCAGCCTCAGCTCTGAAATCGCGCGCGTCGAATCCGGCCAGACACGGTCGTCGACCAGGGCCGCGACATGGTCCTCGTACTGGAAGCGCGGGACGGCGTCGTCCGGCTGCTCCTCGAGCAAGGCGCGGGCGATGCGGCCCGATTTTTGCGCTTCGAACAGCGGCAGCCGCCCGCCATGGATAAGGTTATGGACGAGAGCGGAAATGAACACCGTCTTGCCGGCGCGGGAGAGGCCGGTGACGCCCAGTCGCAGGGATGGGGAGAAGAGCCCGGCGGCCCGGCCCGACAACGTGTCGAGCGCAATCCTCGCCTCGTCGGTGAAAGTGGTCAGCGATGATGCCAAATCTGCCTCTGGGTCGCCCGTCAGGGCCCGATATAGGCCTTGGGCAAGGCGTTTGAAATGGTGTCAGAGATCGGCGGGACTGAGAAAGGCCTCGAGATAACCACGGCCTTGGCCTGCTTCACCGAGATTGCCGGGAAAACGCACGACGGCGAGTCCGGAAGTGGGAAAGCCGTGGTTGAGCATGCCTCGCGCGGTCTCATCGCCCGACACCGCCATGGCCAGGTCCTCGGTCATCGGATTGTGGCCGATCACCAGCAATGAGCCGGCCCCGCCGTTCTTACGAATGATTTCGAGGTAACCGGCGGCATCTTCGCTGTAGAGTGTGTCGAAGAACAGCACCCGGCCGGTGTCGGTGCGGCCCGCAAGGCCTTCCAGGGTCTGCCGTGCTCGCTTGGCGTTGGAGCAGAGCGTGACATCCGGCACGTAGTCCCGGGCCCGCATGGCGTCACCCATCGCCTCAGCGTCGGCCATGCCCGATTCGTCGAGCGGACGATCGAAGTCACGAACACCGGGCAGCGCCCATCCGGCTTTGGCATGCCTCAACAGATAAAGTCTGCTCAACCGGCTCCCCCTTTATGTTGAATACGCTGAGCGTTTTGGCGATTAGTCACCAGAACGGTGTCGTGCACAATGGCATAGGACGCGCAACCGCGCCGAATCGCTGATGATTTCGATCCCGACCGTTGAGAAATGGCCGCCGCGAATGCCTGCTGCTGCGAAGACTAACAAATGCGTGAAACTGTTATTGTTTCCGCTTGTGCAGCCCCTTGTCCGCGAATATATAGGCGCCAAATTTGGGGTTGTTGGGTGAGTCGAATGAACGACATCGTTACCGCCGATTACGTACCCTCCGAAGACGAGCCGTTCATGAACGAACGGCAGAAATCATACTTCCGCCAGAAGCTTATCACATGGAAGAATGACATCCTTCGCGAAGCGCGTGAAACACTCGAAATCCTCCAGCAAGAAAACGCCAACCATCCCGACCTAGCCGACCGCGCCTCTTCCGAAACCGACCGAGCCATCGAACTGCGCGCCCGCGATCGCCAGCGCAAGCTGATCTCGAAAATCGACTCCGCGCTGCAGCGGATCGACGAAGGCACCTATGGCTATTGCGAGGAAACCGGCGAGCCGATCGCGCTGAAGCGGCTCGACGCCCGCCCGATCGCGACGCTGTCGATCGAGGCGCAGGAGCGCCACGAACGCCGCGAGAAGGTCTACCGCGACGACTGACGCCGGTTGGGACAGACGCAGGTTTTGCGAAAATGGCCGGATCTTTCCGGCCATCAGACTGCTGACGAACCCCGTCGATTTTCGGCGGGGTTTTGTTTTGCAGATTGATTGCGCTTGGGAAATTGGTGGCGGGAGCGGATGTCAGGAGGCCGCCGACGCAGATTTGGCCTCAGGCGAGGACCGGTTTGGGCTTTGGCCAGAGGCTGATTGCGATCTTTTTCATGTTCTGGGCGGCGGCTGCGATCAGGCACTGGCAGGCGACGCGGGTTCGCCCTCGGAAGCGGGCGTAGCGATGGCCGAACAGCTGCTTGGCATCGGCGAAGGATCGCTCGACCGTCTCCTTGCGACGCCGGTAGATGGCCTTGCCCCAAGCCGTGAGCCGGTTGGCATCGACGCGCTCGCGTTGATCCTGCCAGACATGGCGTGTGATGGTGCGCTCGGCCTTGGCGTTTGAGGTGCAGGAGGCCAGCAGCGGACAGTCGCGGCAGATGGCCGGATCGCTTCTGTAATGACGATACCCGCCGCGATCGGTGCTGGCGTAGGTGAGCAACTGGCCCTGCGGACAACGATAGCCGTCCCGATCCGGTTCATGGACGAAGGCGCTCTTCCTCATCTTGCCGGGCCTTGGCGGGGTCGGGTTGCGATAGCCGATGACGCCCCGGATGTTCCTGTCCTCCAGCCCCTTGGCGATGCCTGGCGTGGCATAGCCGGCATCCAGCCCCGCCGCCGCCACAACGAAGCCGAAGCGCTCCACCTGGCGGTCGAGCCGGCCAAGATAGACGATCGAGTCATGCATGTTGGCCGGCGTGGCGAAGGTATCGGTGATGATGCCGCAACGACCGTCCACCGTGCGGTGATCGAGATAGAAGAAGCCCTTCGGCTTGCCCTCGCGCACCATGTAGCCGGCCTCCGGATCGGCGCGCGAGACCTTGGTCTGCTTGACCGGCGGCTTGCGCTCTTTCTGCTTCAGCGGCTTCTGACCGTGCAGCGCCCGTTCCGTCTCGATGGCGCGGTCGAGCTCGCCCCAGTAGTCGGCACGCGACTTGGCGACCATGGCAAGGTCGTATTTGCCCTTGTTGGCGTTGGCCTTCAGGTGCGTGCTGTCGGTATACAGCACCGTCCCGTCCACCAGCCCCGCAAGGATCGCCTGCTCCACGATGCGGTCGAAGATCGCCTGCGCGATCGTCTCGTCCTGGTAGCGCCGACGACGGTTCTGCGACAGCGTCGAGGCGTCGAACACCTTGTCGGTCAGCTTCAGCCGCAGGAACCAGCGGTAGGCGACATTGACCTCGATCTCGCGCACCAATTGCCGCTCCGAGCGCACTCCGAACAGGTAGCCGATGAACAGCGCCTTGAACATCAAGGTCGGGTCCAGCGGCGGGCGGCCATTGTCGGCGCAGTACAATGGCGCCGTCAGACCGTGGATGAACGAGAAGTCGATCGATCGATCGATCTTGCGCAACAGATGATCGGCCGGAACCAGCTGATCCAACGTCACCATCTCAAGCGCGGTCTGTTCAGGGGCGGGTCGCTTCAACATGACCCAGTGAATCAAAAACCCCGGCAAACGCCAGGGGTTTGTCAGCAGTCTGATGGCCGGATCTTTCCGGCCATTTTCTTTTTTGAGCGGCAATCCTTTGGGGGTCAGCGTTTGTGGCTGGCCAGCTCGCCGAGAAGCTTGGTCATCTCGTCATCGAGCGAGGGCTTCGCCGCCGGCTTGCTTGCCGGTTTGGAATGGGACTCCTCCAACGATGCCTCGAGCTCGTGCATCAGTGTGTCGTCGATCGAGTCGTTGGAGGGCTGCGGCGGGGCCTGCCGGCCAGTGCCATTCGTCCCATACGCAGGGAGCGGCATGACTTTCGCGGCCGGGGGAGGCGGTACCGGCGGCTTTGCCGGAGGGGGCGCCGCGCGCGGGCGCGACACGGGCTCGCTCACGGGAGCCGGCGCCGGTGCGGTCGGCTGCCTGGCCGGGGCGGGTGCGGGCTGAGGCGCCCGCGGGCGCGGCGCGGCGGCCTGCTGCTGGCCGCTGTCTCCGGTCAGCGCCGGACGGCGAGGTGCTGCCAGCCTTATGTCTCGTTCGACCACGACATCAGTCGGGCCGCCGATCAGGATGAGGTGTTCGATATCGTCGCGCCGCACCAGCACCAGCCGGCGGTGGCTGTCGACAGCGGTGGCGTCCATGACGGCGAGCCGTGTCTTGCGATTCCGGCCCCCGGCAACGAAGGTGCCGAAAGTCAGGTTGCGGACTACCTTGATGACGAGCAGGACCACGACCAGCAGAACAAGGGCCGCGAACGTCCATAGAATTGCAGCGACGTAACCCGGCCCCGCTACGCTATCCAGCCACTGCAGCATCGGTGCACCCAATCGCCTTTGAAGTGACGCGACACTAGACCTTAGGGACTAGCCTCCGCAAGGCGACATCACCCATCGTGAACAGTTTGAAACATGAATCGTTGATTTTATCGGACATTTGCCGTCCGGGCCTTTTCCGCTACAGGAGAATGTGATTCAACCGGCCGTTCGCGGGTGTCGGGGCATCGGAATCACGAGCAGGGGGCACATGGCCAAGGAAACGCGCGGCGATTTCTATCCGGTACCGATCGTCGACCAAAACACGCGTCCGGGCGCCATCGCCAGGCTCATCATCTTCATCGTCGTTTTGACCGGCGCGGCGGTCGTTTTTGGGTTGTTCCGCGAGCGCCTCGGCGATCCGTTCCTGCTCGGCATGCTTGGCGTGCTCGCCATGATCGGCGTCGGCTTTCTGTTCGCGACGGCGATCGGCTTCGTGCAGATCGCCCCGCGTTCAACCGGCGACGAGTTGTCCAAAGCGTTCGTCGATTCAATGTCGCAAGGCCTCCTGGTCACCGACACCAAGGGTCGCGTAATCTACGCCAACCGGGCCTATGCCGAGATGACGGGGGCCGCTTCGGCGGCGGACCTCAAGACGGTCGAGGGGCTGCTTTCGGACGTCCCCGAGGCTTCAATGACCATCTACCGGCTGGCGTCCGGCCTGCGCGACGGCCAGGCTGGCGACGGTGAATTTCGCCTGGCGCAGTCGATCAAGCCTGGGGCCGAGCCGGGCGCGCGCTGGTACCGCGTCCGTGCCCGCGCCTTCAATGTGCCGGGCCAGCGGCTGCCGATGCTTGCCTGGCAGATCGCAGACATCTCGCAGGAGCGGGCGGAACAGGAGCGTTTCTTCCTCGACCTGCAAAAGGCGATAGACCATCTCGACCACGCGCCCGCAGGCTTCTTCTCGGCCGACCAGGAAGGCCGCGTTACTTATATCAATGCGACGCTTGCCGAATGGCTAGGCATCGACCTTGCCAGCTTCACCCCGGGCGCGGTCACGCTGCCGGAGATCGTCGCCGGCGACGGCATGGCGCTCGTCCGCTCGGTCAAGGCTGATCCCGGCGCCACGCGCAACGCCGTCATCGACCTTGATCTGACGACAATGAGCGGCCAGGCACTGCCGGTCCGCTTCATGCACCGCGTTTCGGCAAGCCGCGAAGGAGTGAACGGGCCGACGCGCACCATCGTGCTCAACCGCACCCAGGGAGAGGACGCGTCCGCCGACCTGCGCGCCTCGGAGGTGCGCTTCACGCGTTTCTTCAACTCGACGCCGATGGCGATAGCCGGCGTCGATGCCGGCGGGCGCATCCTGCGCACCAATGCGCCGTTCCTGTCGCTGTTTTCGTCCGTCGTCGACCGAGACGCTGTCGACCGGCGCGTGCGTTTCGAAAGCGTGGTGCATGAACGCGACCGGCCGGCCTTCGCTGCCGCCTTCGAGAAGGCGCGGCAGCGGCAGGCCAATATCGAGCCGATCGACTCGTTGCTGCCCGGGCATGAGGAGCGCCACATCCGCTTCTACGTGAATGCCGTCGCCGACGGCGCCGGTAGCGAGGGTGCGGAGGAATCGGCCATCGTCTACGCCGTCGAGACTACCGAGCAGAAGGCGCTCGAGGGCCAGATGGCGCAGAGCCAGAAGATGCAGGCGGTCGGCCAGCTTGCCGGCGGCATCGCGCACGACTTCAACAACGTGCTCACCGCCATCATCATGGCGTCGGACCTCCTGCTCACCAACCACCGGCCGTCGGACCCGTCCTTCCCCGACATCATGAACATCAAGCAGAACGCCAACCGGGCGGCGTCGCTTGTTAGGCAGTTGCTGGCCTTCTCGCGCAAGCAGACCCTGCGGCCGGAAGTTCTCAACCTGACCGATGTGCTTGCCGATCTGCGCATGCTGCTTGCCCGCCTGGTGGGCAACGATATCAGGCTGAAGATCGACCACGGGCGCGATCTGTGGCCGGTCAAGGTCGACATCGGCCAATTCGAGCAGGTGGTGGTTAATCTCGCCGTCAACGCGCGAGATGCGATGCCCACCGGCGGCGATCTTACCGTGCGCACCCGCAACGTCATGGCCGAGGAGTGCAAATCGTTCCCGTATCGCGAGCTTATCCCGGCCGATTATGTGCTGGTCGAGGTCGAGGACACGGGCAGCGGCATCGCGCCGGAGGTGCTGAAGAAGATCTTCGAGCCGTTCTTCACCACAAAGGAGGTCGGCAAGGGAACGGGCCTTGGCCTCTCGATGGTGTATGGCATCATCAAGCAGACCGGCGGCTTCATCTACTGCGATTCCGAAGTCGGCAAGGGCACGGTGTTCCGGATCTTCCTGCCGCGTCACGTGACGGAGGTGAAGAAGGCGAGCGAATCTGCCGACACTGCGGCGGCGGCAGCTCCAGCCAAGCCGGCCGACACTGCGAAGGACCTCTCAGGTTCGGCGACCGTGCTTCTGGTCGAGGACGAGGACGCCGTTCGCATGGGCGGCGTGAGGGCGCTGACTTCGCGCGGCTACACCGTTCACGAGGCTTCCTCCGGCGTCGAGGCGCTGGAGGTCTTCGAGGCACTCGGCGGCAAGGTCGACATCGTCGTGTCCGATGTGGTGATGCCGGAAATGGACGGGCCGACGCTGCTCGGCGAATTGCGCAAGCGCCAGCCGGACATAAAATTCGTCTTCGTTTCCGGCTATGCCGAGGACGCCTTTGCCAAAAACCTGCCGGCCGACGCGCATTTCGGCTTCCTGCCCAAACCATTCTCGCTCAAGCAACTGGCGACGATCGTCAAAGACGTGCTGGAATCTTAAAGCGCATCGGTGAAGCAGATCAGGGGACGCGCTTCAGATCATTGCTTGATGCAGGTCGTTTCCCCAAAAGCGCTGCGCCCTTTTAGACGACATGTCTTAAACAGCTATCGCTTGCACATTGCAGCGAGCCTGCCATGATGGCGATCGGATGGGTCCTGTCATGGGGGTGATAGCGCGTGACGCCGCACATCGAGGCGGGCAGGGGAGATTATGCCGAAACGGTGCTGCTGCCGGGCGACCCCGAGCGCGCGCAGTGGATGGCGCAAACTTTTCTGGAGGCGCCGCGCTGCATCAATCTCCGTCGGGGCGCCCTCGGCTTCACTGGCCGTTTCCGCGGTAAGCCGGTCAGCATCCAGGCAACCGGCATCGGCGTCTCTTCTTTCCTGATCTATGCCCATGAGTTGCTGGACTATCATGGCGTGAAGACGCTGATCCGCACAGGAACATGCGGCGCATTGTCGGACGACGTTCCGCTGCGGGGCTTGGTCGTTTCAAGCGCCGTGCGCGCCGAGGGCCCGATCAGCGGGCAGGTGTTCGGACTTTACCAGCCGGCCGGCCCCGATGAGGCGCTCCATGCGCTGGCGCTGCAGCGGGCCGCCGATCTCGGCATTGCCTGCAGCGCCGGCCTGACCGTCTGCAGCGACATCTTCCATCATCCCGATGGCCGCGCCCGCTTCGACGAGCCCAGGGCGCTCGGCGCGCTGGCGGTCGACATGGAAACCAGCGCGCTCTACCGCATTTCGGCGCAGTTCGGCGCGCGCGCCCTATCGCTGCTGACCGTGGTCGACCACGTCGCCGCCGACGAGCAGACCGAGTATTCCGAACGCCAGGCGCTGTTCACCGACATGACCCGCCTGGCACTGGAAGTCGCGGTCACTGCTTAGGCGGTTTCCGCTTCAACTGCCCCTCGGCTGTCGACCGGCGACCCGCAGATAAAGCGGCAGGTTGTGCGCAGCATCGAAGCGAAGTTCCTTGTTCGATCAATGTTTCGTGCAGGTGGAGGCGGTAAAGGCGCCGTCCTGCTGCTTCATGATGATGTCGAAGGAGGGAGCGCCTGGATCGTCGAGCGTCGCCTGCGTCAGCGAGATCGAGTTGCCGCCGCTCGTATAGCCGCCGAGCGGGCCGAGCCAGCTGATCTCGCCATTGGCGTCCATCTGGTAGTTGTAGGTTCCCGACGTGCCGAAGGTCACTGGACCGCTATAGACATTGCCCTTGATGGTGATGTCGCCGAGATTGATGAAGAGGCCGAGCAGATAGACCTCGCAATGATAGACGCCGTCCGGAAGCTTGCCTTCGGCGAAGTCCGCGCGGGTCTTGCCCACGGCCGACGCAAGAAGCAGCAAGCTCAGAAGAATGCGAATCGGGAAGGCCATGCGGTCGCTCATTTCGGCGGCGACCTTGCCCCATTTTGCCGCTGCCCCGCAACTGGCCGGCGAGTGCCGGTACAGAGACGAGATTAAGCATTGGGCATTTTATGATTTGGGCAAAATCTAGGCAGAGCTGCGCAACGTTTTCTCAAACCCAGGGTGCTTGATCGGCGTCGTTTTATTCGATTGGCAGGCAGTAAGTCTTTGTATTTAACGACTATTTTTCCTGACCCGCGCATGCGTCCGCGTTTGGCACGTCGCTTGCAACCAAGTTTGATGAGATCGATCGTCGGCCATCACCGGTTGACGAGCGGAAGGGTTGCCTTCGAGGGGAAGGCGCTCGACCGGAGCGCGGCGTATGACCGCGCCCGGTCGGGCATCGCATCGTGCCGCAGGGCAGGGAGATTTCTCCGCTGCTCACGGTGCGCGAAAATCTGAAGGCCGGCTTCGCGCCGCTTCGGCGCGGCGACCGCAACATTCCTTCGCATGTCTTCGAGGTGTTTGCGGTGCTGAGGCAGATGCCTTCGCGGCACGGGCGGCGACTTGTGCGGTGACCAGCGGCAGCTCGCCACTCGGGCGGGCGCTGGTGATGCGGCCGAAGCTGCGCACGCCGTCGCCGGTCTCGCGATGCAGAATAGATTCCTCGTGCGGACGCCTAGATCATTGCGGATTATGCACCATTAATGACGCTTCCAAGTAACGGAATGGATCCTTGGGTCTTCGCTCCGGTTCGCGTCGTTACGCGGAAGGATGACGAAGTGTTCGACGGCTCTGGTGTGGCCAATAGCGCATGCTAGTCTTTGCATGGCCTTGGTGAGTCGGGCTCTTTCCGTATCAGTCGAGATGAAGGGGGATGGCGCGGGCTCCGCCCGCAAGGTCCGCGCAAGCAAGCTCGCCTAGCTTTCCCCGCAGTGATTGTCGGTCGATGCGTCCAACAAAAGCTTGCCAGGGGAAGGCGATGGAACGTTTTGTCGAGGACTATCAGAAGCGGCGGCTGACCGAGCGCGTCGATATCATGACGGCGATCAACATCCTGATGTCGCAGGGCTACGACGAGGATGATCTGCTCGGCGAAATAACCAAGGTTTTTTACGTCGACCTCGACGCCTATAACGAAGTAATCGGGCACCATTGACGGCTTGAGCCGCAAGACTTCAACCGTTCCGGAATTGCTCTGAGCTTCAAGCGCAGCGGTGGATGTCGAGCACGCGGCTGCGAGCGAAGACTCCGACATTCCGTAAGGTCAGAGGACGAACACCGACAACAGCAGTATGATGCCGACTGCCATCATCACCAGACCTGGCCAATTCTGAGACAGGCCGAGGAAACGGAGTCCGCGTCGCCGCGGCTCCAGTGTGGGGCCTGGTGTTGCCAGGTTCGGCGCCGGACGGTCCGGCGCTGTAGATGCCGGGTCACTCAGGCGTCCGCGCCTCAAAGTGGCGCCTGCCATGTAGACGACGCCTGCGATGGTAAGCAACGCACCGAGGATGACGGTCAATCTTCCCTCGCTCCTTTCCGACGCTGCGGGATGTGGCGAGCGTTTCGCGAGGTCGCCGTACCGATCTTTCGGCGAGATAACCCTCCGCCGACCTCGCGATCGGCTGGGACAGAACGGTCAACATGGCCGGCAGGTTCCGACAAGCCAACTGCCGACGGCGTGCCGCGCCGGGCAAACTTCCGGCGTTCCAACAAAGAGCCGCGCCAG
This sequence comes from Mesorhizobium sp. M1A.F.Ca.IN.022.06.1.1, assembly GCF_003952605.1. Taxonomy (NCBI): domain Bacteria; kingdom Pseudomonadati; phylum Pseudomonadota; class Alphaproteobacteria; order Hyphomicrobiales; family Phyllobacteriaceae; genus Mesorhizobium; species Mesorhizobium sp. M1A.F.Ca.IN.022.06.1.1. The sequence continues at coordinate 6,044,257 of NZ_CP034455.1, forward strand.
TTTAGGCCGCCACCCGCTTCATCAGCGCCATTGCACCGAAGGGCGCACGCACCTTGCCCTCGCTTATGAAATAGGCGAACACGTCGCGCGGCTTGACCGGCGCGTCGGTCTTGGGATCGGCGCGCGGCAGGTCGGCCGGCTGCCCGCCTTCCGCCCAGGTCTTGACGCGGCCCGCCCATTCGTCGAGCCCTTTCGGAGTGTAGCAATCGGGATTGTCGTCGCTGCCGGTTTGCAGGCGGGCATAGACGAAATCGCCGGTGACGTCGGCGATCGCCGGATATTTGGCGTGGTCGGCATAGACGATGGCGGCATTGTATTTGCGCGCCAGAGCCGGAAATTCCGGCACGATGAAGGTGTCATGCCGCACTTCGAGCGCATGGCGCAGCGGCACGCCGTCCTGTTTCTCGGGCAGCAGCTTCAGGAAGGCCTCGAGATCGTCGGCATCGAATTTCTTCGTCGGCGCGAACTGCCACAGGATCGGTCCCAGCTTGTCGCCGAGCGCGACAATGCCCGAGCCGAGGAAGCGCATTATCGATTCCCCGGCCTCGCCAAGCACGCGGCGGTTGGTGACGAAGCGGTTGCCCTTGAGCGAAAAGACGAAGCCCTCCGGCGTGTCGTTCGCCCACTTGACGAAGGTCGGCTCCTTGAAGCTGGAATAATAGGTGCCGTTGACCTCGATGCTCGGCACCTGGCGGCTGGCAAAGTGCAACTGCTTGGCCTTGGCGAGCTTCTCCGGATAGAAGGAGGTGTCCCAGGGCTCGAAGGTCCAGCCGCCCATGCCGGAGCGGATCTTTCCTTGGATCATCGTCTTCCTCCTCCGAGTTTTGAATGCGGCTCAGGCTGCTTTGTCGACCGGCTTGGCCATGTCGACCAATATCCATCCTGGCCGGTATGGGTTGGCGCGGCGACCCGTCTCCCGATAGCCGTAAGCCGAATAGAGCGCGATGTTCCGCTCCATGCGCGAATTGGTGTAGAGGCGCACCTCCGGCACGCTCCATGACCGCGCCTGCTCGTCGGCGAAGTCGAGCAGCCTGATGCCGAGCTTCCTGCCCTGGAAGGCCGGCGAAACGGCAACGCTGAAGATCATGGCATGATGGTCGTGCCGCTCGAGGACAAGCAGCCCGGCCAGATCGGAACCATCCTCCAGCAGCCAGACCTCGCCGCGCGCAATACGGGGTGCATAGTCCTCGGTCACCGGGATCGGCGGCGCGCCGAACAGGGCGGTATAGGGGGCGTAGGCGTCCGTGGTTATCGCGACGACAGCTTGGAGATCACCTGCAAGCGCTTGCCTGATCTTCATTTGAGACTGTTCCAAACGCTTGCCGACCCACTCGCTCACTCGGCCGCTTCGCGCTTGCCCCCGGGGCGCCGCTCCAGAAGCTCCTTCAGGAACTGGCCGGTGTAGCTGCGCTTTTCGCGCACGATCGCTTCCGGGGTGCCGGAGGCTACCAGCTCGCCGCCACCGTCGCCGCCCTCGGGGCCGAGGTCGAGCACCCAGTCGGCGGTCTTGATGACTTCGAGATTGTGCTCGATCACCACCACCGTGTTGCCCTGGTCGACCAGCTCATGCAGCACTTCGAGCAGCTTGGCGACGTCGTGGAAATGCAGGCCGGTGGTCGGCTCGTCGAGGATGTAGAGCGTCTTGCCGGTCGCCTTGCGCGACAGTTCCTTGGCCAGCTTGATGCGCTGCGCCTCGCCGCCTGAGAGCGTCGTCGCCTGCTGGCCGATATGGATGTAGCCGAGCCCGACCTGCTTCAGCGTCTCGAGCTTGTCGCGCACGCCGGGCACCGCCGAGAAGAACTCGACGCCTTCCTCCACCGTCATGTCGAGCACGTCGGCGATCGACTTGCCCTTGAACAGCACGTCCAGCGTCTCGCGGTTGTAGCGCTTGCCATGGCAGACGTCGCAGGTGACGTAGACGTCGGGCAGGAAGTGCATCTCGATCTTGATGACGCCGTCGCCCTGGCACGCCTCGCAGCGGCCGCCCTTGACGTTGAAGGAGAAACGGCCCGGCTGATAGCCGCGCGCCTTAGCCTCCGGCAGACCGGCGAACCAATCGCGGATCGGCGTGAAGGCGCCGGTATAGGTGGCGGGGTTGGAGCGCGGCGTGCGGCCAATCGGCGACTGGTCGATATCGATGACCTTGTCGAGGAACTCCAGGCCCTCGATGCGATCATGCTCGGCCGGATGCTCGCGCGAGCCCATGATGCGGCGTGAGGCCGCCTTGAACAGCGTCTCGATCAGGAAGGTCGACTTGCCGCCGCCGGAGACGCCGGTGACGCAAGTGAAAGTGCCGAGCGGGATCTCCGCCGTGACGTTCTTCAAATTGTTGCCGCGCGCGCCGACGACCTTGATACGCCGGTTCTTTTTCGCCTCGCGGCGCACCGCCGGCGTCGCGACCTCGAGCTCGCCCGACAAATACTTGCCGGTGATCGAGGCGGGCGTCGCCATGATCTGCTGCGGCGTGCCTTGCGCGATGATCTCACCGCCATGGATGCCGGCGGTCGGGCCGATATCGACGACATAATCGGCATGCAGGATGGCGTCCTCGTCATGCTCGACGACGATCACCGTGTTGCCGATGTCGCGCAGGTGCTTCAACGTATCGAGCAGGCGCGCGTTGTCGCGCTGGTGCAGACCGATAGACGGCTCGTCCAGCACGTAGAGCACGCCCGTCAAGCCGGAGCCGATCTGCGAAGCCAAACGAATGCGCTGGCTCTCGCCGCCCGACAGCGTGCCGGAATTGCGCGACAACGTCAGATAGTCGAGGCCGACATCGTTCAAGAAACGCAGGCGCTCGCGGATTTCCTTCAGCACCCGGACGGCGATCTCATTCTGCTTTTCGTTGAGCTGCGCCGGCAGATCGGTGAACCACCGGTCGGCCTTGCGGATCGACAGCTCCGTGACCTCGCCGATGTGCCTGCCAGCGATCTTGACCGAGAGCGCTTCCGGCTTCAGCCGGTAGCCGTTGCAGGCGGGGCAGGGGGTGGCCGACATGAAGCGCTCGATCTCCTCGCGCATCCAGGCCGATTCCGTTTCCTTCCAGCGCCGGTCGAGGTTGGGGATGACGCCCTCGAAGGTCTTGGTCGTTTTGTAGGAGCGCAGGCCGTCGTCATACTGGAAGGTGATCTCGCGCTCGCCCGTGCCGTGCAGCACCGCCTGCTGCGCCTCGGCGCTCAGATCCTTGAACTTGTCGCCGAGCTTGAAGCCATAGGCCTTGCCCAAGGCCTCAAGCGTCTGCGCGTAATAGGGCGAGGTCGATTTCGCCCAGGGGCTGATGGCGCCGTCGCGCAGCGAGACATTCTCGTCCGGCACAACGAGGTTGGCGTCGATGGCGCGCCGGCTGCCGAGGCCGTCGCAGGTCGGGCAGGCGCCGAAAGGATTGTTGAAGGAGAACAGCCTGGGCTCGATCTCGGGAATGGTGAAGCCGGACACCGGGCAGGCGAATTTTTCCGAGAACATGATGCGCTCATGCGTCTCGTTCTTCGATTTGTTGACCGAGTCCTCGCCCGTCTGGCTGGCGTCGAGCGGCCGGTCGGCGAACTCGGCCACCGCCAGCCCGTCGGCGAGCTTCAGCGCGGTCTCCATCGAATCCGCAAGCCGCGTAGCCAGATCGCCGCGCACGACGATGCGGTCGACGACCACGTCGATGTCGTGCTTGTATTTCTTGTCCAGCGCCGGCACGTCGGCGATCTCGTAGAAGACGCCGTCGACCTTGACGCGCTGGAACCCCTTCTTCTGCAGCTCCAGAAGTTCCTTGCGGTATTCGCCCTTGCGGCCGCGCACGATCGGCGCCAGTAGGTAGAGACGCGTGCCCTCGTCCAGCGCCAGCACGCGGTCAACCATCTGGCTGACCGTCTGGCTTTCGATCGGCAGGCCGGTGGCCGGCGAATAGGGAATGCCGACGCGGGCGAAGAGCAGGCGCATATAGTCGTAGATTTCGGTGACGGTGCCGACTGTCGAGCGCGGGTTGCGCGACGTCGTCTTCTGTTCGATCGAGATGGCGGGAGACAAGCCGTCGATCTGGTCGACGTCCGGCTTCTGCATCATTTCCAGGAACTGGCGGGCATAAGCCGAAAGGCTTTCGACATAGCGACGCTGACCCTCGGCATAGATGGTGTCGAAGGCGAGCGACGACTTGCCGGATCCCGACAGGCCGGTCATGACGATCAGGCTGTCGCGCGGCAGGTCGAGATCGACGTTCTTGAGATTGTGTTCGCGCGCGCCGCGAATGGAAAGATATTTTGGTCGGCCATCGCCGGTCGCCGCCTCAGGTCTGGAATTTGCTGGATTGGCGGGTTTGTCCCGGCCATCCCCTATGTAGGTAATCTCGTCGCCGCGTCGAGAGACGCCACAATCTCGACCAAAGCGTTTAACCGCCTTTCGCGCGAGCGGGCAAGCGGAAAGAACAAAGGCCGAACACCCTCCTGACAAAGTGCTGTGGAAACAGCGGCTGCAAAAACCGTCGCGACCGATCAGTCGAAGGCATTCGACTTACCTGGACGTAACCTCCGATCACATTTTTCTGTAACCGGCTCTTCAACGGTTGACGTCTCGGACCCATGGGGGCAGTCTCAAAGGCGTCAACGAAGCCGGCCGTCTGTCGATGGCCTCGTCACCCAGAGGTGGCCTGCGAGACGCCGCAGGCTTCAGCGATTTGCGCTTCGGACGACATTGCCACAACGGACCAGGAGCGGAGCATGACGCCACCGGACAGTCCCTTGAGGCTCCACGAAGCGATGGAGCCGCGGCGGGCATAGTGCCAGGGTAGGCGTGAGCGCCACCCGAAAAACGTGACCTGCCGATTCCTACAATCAGAGACCATAGTCGGATCGTCGGCTGAAAGCCGCGTTGCATCCGAAACAGAACGCCGGCAGTCCACTCCCGGCTAAAATTGGGTTTCAGATCCATGAAAGCCCCGTCCACCTGCGGAAGCAGTGGCGGGGCTTGCATTTTGCGAGTCGAAGGTCCGTCGCCGGCGTCCGCAATGCGGGGTAAGCTTCAGTGGTTGGGAGGCCTGATGGCGCCCGTTGCCATGTCGATGGTTATGCTGCCCGAAATCCTGACATCGGTGTCGCCGATCTTGAACGTGCCGTTGCTGCCGGCTGGCAGTGAGTCGTCAGGCTCGGTCTGCGGCGCGGGCTTGGCGATACGGTAGTCGCTGCTCACGCCGGGCAGTTTTTGTGTCGAATTGTCGTCGGCAAAAGCGGCGGTGCCGACCGCAAGCACGCCGGCGACTGCACCAACGGCAAAACCCAGATTCGTCAAGGAACGCGCTCGGATCATGCGCGAACTATAGAGGCGCGCCGAAGGCGAGGCCAGATGCGCCGCAATCAATTTGCCGCGCGGTCAGGCCGCCTTCTTGCGCGTGTCGTAGACATGGTCGACGAGGCCCCAGGCCTTCGCTTCCTCGGCGGTCATGAAATAGTCGCGGTCGAGCGTGCGCTCGACCTCGTCATAGGTCCGGCCGCAATGCTTGGCGTACAGCTCCGTCATGTGGCGCTTGGTGCGCAGGATGTCCTCGGCGTGGCGCTGGATGTCGGAGGCCTGGCCCTGGAAGCCGCCCAGCGGCTGATGCAGCACGATCCTGGTGTTGGGCAGCGCGATGCGCCGACCGGGCGAGCCTGCCATCAACAGGAATGAGCCCATCGAGGCGGCAAAGCCCATGCACACCGTCGACACCGGGCAGGAGATGTACTGCATGGTGTCGTAGATGGCGAAGCCGCTGGTCACCACGCCGCCCGGCGAGTTGATGTAGATCGATATCTCCTTGTCGGGATGGTCCGATTCCAGCGACAGGAGCTGCGCGCAGACCAGCGCCGACACGCCGTCATTGATCTCGCCGTTGATGAAGACGATGCGTTCGCGCAGCAGCCGCGAGAAAATGTCGAAGGCGCGCTCGCCGCGGCTCGACTGCTCGATCACCATCGGCACGAGATTGGCAAAGGCGCTCATCGCAGATCTCCTCGGTTCTTTGGTCAAGCCGCGCGCAGCATCATGCTTGGCGCGTTGGCGGCAGCTGGGCTCTTGCGCGCGTGGAGCGAAATCCCGCAGCCGGCGCCGGAAACGGCGACGACAGGTTGCGCGACCGTCGCGAAACCATCATGGACGATTCTGAGATGCGTGCCGCCGGAAACCGTGCGCGCGAGCGTGAAGGTGACAATGCTTTCGAAGATGGGACCGTCGAATGCCGGTAGCCGGTCGGCAGTGTCCACGCCCGGTCGCTCGCGCCAGGAATAGCGCAGCAGCTTGCCGGGCTCGGCCTCGAGCACTTCGCACTCGATCGGCGCGTTTGGTCCGGCAAAGGCAAAGCGCTCACCGATCGCTGGCTTGATGTCGTTGGGCATCAGCCAAGCGGCGAGCAGTTCCGGCTCGGTGAGCGCCCGCCAGACTTTTTCCGGCGGATCGGCAAGCTCGCATTCGAAGCTGAGCGGCGCGTTGGCCGCTGCTGGGTGTTTGGTAATCGTCATTGGTCCATTTCCTTCAGAACCCTCTTCAAACGCTCGATGCGCTCCGGCCAGAAGGCGCGGTAGCGTTCGATCCAGCCGAGCAAGGGATCGAGCCCTTGAGGGTCGGCGCGGTAATAGGCGTTGCGGCCGGCGCGCCGCTCGATCACCAGTCCGGCGCCGCGCAGCACGGCAAGATGCTGCGAGACGGCCGGCTGCGACACGCTGACGCCGGCGCGCAGCTCGGACACCGTCAATTCGCCGGCCGCGAGCCGCTCGTAGACGGCGCGGCGTGTCGGATCGGCCAGGGCCCGGAAAATCTCTGCTTCGATCATGCGCAAAGCATAAGTCGATACTTATTGGTTTGGCAAGCGCCGTTTTAGGCCGTCCAGCGTCTCACCGGCTCCGCCGCTCCGTCGAAGCTTGCCTCGAAGATTGGCGATGCGAGCACGGCATGGATGTGAAGCGTGCCGGAAGCCACGTTTCGAAAGCCATGTTTGCGGTGCGCGGGAATGATCAGGGACTGCCCGGCGGCAAGCACGGCCCGTCGGTCGTCGACCCACATTTCGGCTTCGCCGGCAATCACCGTCAGTACTTCCTCGACCATATGCGCATGCGTTGGTGCGCCGCTACCCGGTCCGACCCACTGCTCGAATATGCAAAGGCCCGCTGCGCCATTGGCGGCGGCAACATGCATGCGGGTTTCGACCCCGGCGCGCCACGTTTCGCGCGGCTGATCCTCATGCGAAACAACGTTCATTCCGATATCCCCCTTGTTTCCTGCCCAGGAATACTACCTGTTGCTGACATTCCTTGACAGAAACAGCGGTCAAGACTAGAACGAACAGAGAACAAAAACATTGTGGGAAAAGCCAGCCTTCGCGGGCATGGGCGAACCGCAGGCTGTAAGGTGAGCGACTTAACATTTGTTTCGGATGAGCGCGGAGAAGTACGATGGCGGGTAGCGTCAACAAGGTCATTCTGGTCGGCAATCTCGGGGCGGACCCTGAAATCCGCCGCCTGAATTCGGGCGACCCGGTCGTCAACATCCGCATCGCCACGTCCGAAAGCTGGCGCGACAAGAATTCCGGGGAGCGCAAGGAAAAGACGGAGTGGCACAATGTCGTCATCTTCAACGACCAGCTCGCCAAGGTGGCGGAGCAGTATTTGAAGAAGGGCATGAAGGTCTATGTCGAGGGCCAGCTGCAGACGCGCAAATGGCAGGACCAGACCGGCAACGATCGCTACACGACCGAGGTCGTACTGCAGAAATTCCGTGGCGAGCTGCAGATGCTCGACGCGCGCGGCGAAGGCGGCGGCCAGGTCGGCAGTTATGCCGGCGGCAACAGCCGGGGTTCCGATTTCGGCCAGTCGGGTCCGAACGAAGGCTTCAGCCGTGGCGGCGGTGGCGGTTCCAGGGGCGGTGGCGGTGGTTCATCGCGCGAGCTGGATGACGAGATTCCGTTCTGAAGGTCTCGCAATCGTTGTTTGAGGGGAAGGCGCGATGTCGCTTGGATCGTTGCTGACAGCGCCTCCTCCCATTCCATGGCACGCGTTCGCCGCCTTCGCCGCGCTGGCGATAGGCGGGGCGCAACTGGCATTGCCGAAAGGCACGACACGCCACCGCGTCTTGGGCTATGCCTGGGCAGCGCTGATGCTGGTCGTCGCCGTCTCGAGCTTCTGGATCCAGCAGATACGCCTGATCGGGCCGTTCAGCCCGATCCACATCCTGTCGATCCTGGTGGTTGTCACCGCCCCGCTGGCGGTCTGGTATGCGCACACCCATAAAGTGGCCGCGCATCGCAGCGTCATGATCAAGCTCTACCTATTTGCGCTGATCGGCGCCGGCATCTTCACGTTGGTGCCCGGCCGCATCATGCACACGGTCGTATTCGGCCAATAAACAATTTCGAGCGAAAGTGCGCCGCGGTTTTCCGTCCGGAATTGCCTATAGTTGATAGTTGCGGCGATAGTCCGCTTGCAAAGCAGCGTCTAAGGAAGATCATCGTGAAAGCACGCGTCAAATGGGTTGAGGAACGCACCTTTGTCGGCGAGTCCGGCAGCGGTCACAAAGTCGTGCTGGGCACGGCGCGTGGGCCGGAAGGCCGGACGCCAGGGCCGAGCCCAATGGAGCTGGTGCTGATCGGCACCGGCGGCTGCTCGGCCTATGACGTGGTCCATATCCTCGAAAAAGGTCGCGAGGCGGTCGAGGACTGCGTGGTCGAGCTGGACGCGGATCGTGCCGAGACGGAACCGCGCGTCTTCACCCGCATCCACATGCATTTCATCGTCAAGGGTCGCGCGATGTCGCACGACAAGGTGAAAAGGGCGATCGACCTGTCGATCGAGAAATACTGCTCGGCCACCGCGATGATGGCCAAGACGGCGGCCGTCACGCATGATTTCGAGGTGGTCGATACAGCAGTGAAATAAGGCAGTAGGGATGCTGCTCAGGCAGCCATCAGCGCCCTGACGCCGTCGGCGACGAACTGCACCGCAAGCGCCGCCAGGATAACGCCGAGCAGCCTCGTCAGGATCGAGCGGCCGGTCTGGCCGAGGATGCGGTCGATGCGCTCTGCCAGCACGAACACCAGAAAGGTGAGCACAAGACAGATCGCGATGATGCCGACCAGCGCCGCTTGCGCGGCAAAGCCCTCGAAGTGTCCTGACAGCAGCACTGTCGCCGATATCGCGCCGGGACCGGCGATCAGCGGGATCGCCAGCGGAAAGGCGGCGATGTTGTGGATCATGTCCTTGGTGATGGCGACGTCGCCGATCTTCTCCTTGCGGTCCTGACGGCGCTCGAACACCATTTCGAAGGCGATGAAGAAAAGCAGGAAGCCGCCGGCGACGCGGAAGGCCGGCAGCGTGATGCCGAACACCGACAGGATCGACGCGCCGGCGACGGCGAACAACGCCATCACCAGAAAGCCGATCACCGAAGCTCGCACCGAGACTTGCTGGCGCTCGTCCCGGTTCATGCCACGCGTGACGGCGAGGAAGAGCGGTGCCAGCCCGGGCGGATCGATGGTCACCAGGATGGTGACGAAGGCGTTGAACAGGGTGTCGAAGCTCGGCATCGCTGGTCCCCTCCCGCCTGGCGAAGCCCAAGCCCTGCATTCGTAGAGCAAAGCGGGAGCGGTGGGAACAGGACGGGAGGATTTCAGCCGGCTATTCAGCTTTGTTGCAATAAGCCTCGAGCCGGTAGCCGTCAGGGTCGATTACGAAGGCGGCGTAGTAGTTGTCGCCATAGGCGGCGCGCAGGCCGGGCCGGCCATTGTCCTTGCCACCCGCAAGCAAGGCCGCCGCATGGAAAGCGTCGACGCCGGCGCGTGTCGGTGCGGCAAAGCAGAAATGCAGGCCGGAGTCCGCGTCGGCCGGGACCGGCCGGCCGGCCTCATTGACCCAGAGTTCTACGGTCCTGGCGCCGTAGCCGAGCGAGCCGGGTGACTGGCTGAGGCACGAGTAGCCGAGGGGCTCAAAAGCGGCGTCGTAGAAGCGTTTCGAGGCGTCGCAGTCGCGGACGCCGATCGAGATATGGTCAAGCATCCTTTTCTCCATGATTAAGGTGGTTGATCGGTCGGGCTGGAGTCGAGCGCCGCGCCAGGAACTCGACCTCCTTGCGCCAGGTTTTGCCGCCGTCATGCGAACGCTCGCCAAGCCAGCGGAAGGCGTTCTCGGTGATGTGCGAAAAGCTCCAGCGCACCGAGGAGCCGATGCCGTCGGCGCCGATCTGCACGATTGTGTCGCCTTCGGCGCGGCCGAGCTGGCGGCTGTAATACTGGTTGCGCGGATCGCTCCAGAAGATATGCCAGGCGTCCGCGCCGGGGTCGTAGACGCGCAACGTCGTGCCGTAGAAGGTCCATGGCCCGAGAGAGGCTTGCACCCCGGCATTCCGCGCCGGCAGAATCCAGACGTCCTGGACCGCCTTGCCCTCCAGAACCCAGCCGAAATGCACCTCGCCGCGCCCAGTGAGCCTGGTGCCGTCCTCCAGCGTGCGCGTGGCGTCGAAGGTCCAGGCGCCGATGAAGCGGCCGTAGAGTTTGAGCTTTTCGGCGAGATCCGGATTGGGAGCGTCGCTGTGCAGGGCTTCGGCAAAGGGATCGGTCATGGTTGCTGCCTCTTTGTCAGGAGAGGCGAGCAATAGGGGCATGGCGGGGTTCTGGGCTTGGGAAAAATTGCTATTTTTTCGCGATGGCGACGACTGAAAAAAACCTGGCCTCAGGGCATGGCTGGCAGGTATCCGACGTGATCTGCACGGCTCGCGCCGGCGACCGCCCGTTTGAAGAACAGCATCGCGGTTTCTGCGTCGCCGCCGTGACCAGGGGCACGTTCCGCTACCGGACGCGCCAGGGCACGGCAATGCTTGCTCCAGGCGCCATCCTGCTCGGCAATCCGGGCGCCTGCTACGAGTGCGGCCACGAGCACGGCGCGGGCGACCGCTGCCTCTCCTTCCATTTTTCGCCGGCCTATATGGAGCGCGTCGTCGCCGATGTGCCGGGCGCAAGCCGGCTCGGCTTTGCCGACCCACGCCTGCCGCCCTTGCCGGTGCTGGCGCCGTTGCTGGCGCAAGCGGAGGCGGCGCAGCAAACGGGCGACGGCGAGGCGTTCGAGGAACTCGGTCTGCGCATTGCCTGCGCGGTGGTCGGGGCTGCGGCCAATTCGTCCGAGGTTGCCCGGACACCCAGCGCCCGCGACCAGAAACGCGTAGCCGAGGCGGTGCGTTTGATCGAGCTCAACGCCGATCGCCGGCTATCGCTGACCGAACTCGCCGACGGCACGGCGACCAGCCCGTATCATTTCCTGCGCACGTTCCGTCATGTCGCCGGCATGACGCCCTATCAGTTCCTGCTGAGGACCAGGCTGCATCGGGCCGCGGTGCGGCTGTGCGCGTCGAACGAAGCGATCTCGACGATTGCGTTCGATGCCGGCTTCAACGACCTTTCGACCTTCAACCGGAGGTTCCGGCGCGAGATGGGAGAAGCGCCCGGCGCCTACCGCTGCAAACGGGCGGGCAGACGCGGGCATTAGCCAAGGCCGTTCGAGATCGACTTGGCCTGCGAGCTCAAAGTGTGGCTTTGGCCATATCGTCGCAATCAGCGGTATCCATTTGAAATTGCCGCCGAAATTGTCTTTGGAAAAGTGCCGTAGCCATTGGAGTTTCAGCCCGGCTTCCTATATAAGCGGCGAGTGATTCCCGACTGGATTGTGACCTGATTTGACCGACCAGAAGACACCGCGCGGGCCGGAGGGCGGCCCCACCGGCATCGAGCCGATTTCGATCATCGAGGAGATGCAGCGCTCCTATCTCGATTACGCCATGAGTGTGATCGTCAGTCGGGCGCTGCCCGACGTGCGCGACGGCCTGAAGCCGGTGCACCGCCGCATCCTCTATGCCTCGCATGAGAGCGGCTATCACTGGAACCGCAAATATGTGAAGTCGGCGCGCCCGGTCGCCGACGTGATGGGTAAATACCATCCGCATGGCGACGCCTCGATCTATGACGCGCTGGTGCGCATGGCCCAGGATTGGTCGCTGCGCGTGCCGCTGATCGACGGTCAGGGCAATTTCGGCTCGATCGACGGCGACCCGCCGGCGGCGATGCGCTACACCGAGTCCCGGCTGACCAAGGTTGCGCATGAGCTGCTGGAGGACATCGACAAGGAAACCGTCGATTTCCAGGACACCTACGACGCCTCCGCCACCGAGCCCAAGGTGCTGCCGGCCCGCTTCCCGAACCTGCTCGTCAACGGCTCGGGCGGCATCGCCGTCGGCATGGCCACCAACATCCCGCCGCACAATCTGGCCGAAGTCTGCAACGGCGCCATCGCCATCATCGACAATCCGGCGATCGACCTGCCTGCGCTGATGGAGATCGTGCCCGGTCCGGATTTCCCGACCGGCGGCATCGTGCTTGGCCGCTCCGGCATCTACAATGCCTATTCGACGGGCCGCGGCTCGATCGTCATGCGCGGCCGCGTCAACATCGAGGCGCGCGGCAACGACCGTGAATCGATCATCATCACCGAGATTCCCTATCAGGTGAACAAGGCGGCGATGATCGAGAAGATGGCCGAACTCGTGCGCGAGAAGCGCATCGAGGGCATCTCCGACATCCGCGACGAGAGCGACCGCCAGGGCTACCGTGTCGTCGTCGAGCTCAAGCGCGAGGCGGTCGCCGACGTCATTTTGAATCAGCTTTACCGCTTCACGCCGCTGCAGACCTCGTTCGGCGCCAATATGGTCGCGCTGAACGGCGGCAAGCCGGAAGTGCTGACGCTGATCGACATGCTGAAGGCCTTTGTCGGCTTCCGCGAGGAGGTTATCAGCCGGCGCACGAAATATCTTCTGCGCAAGGCGCGCGAGCGCGCCCATGTGCTGGTCGGTCTCGCTATCGCCGTCGCCAACATCGATGAGGTGATCAAGCTGATCCGCACCGCGCCAGATCCGCAGACCGCGCGCGAGCAGTTGATGGAACGGCGCTGGCCATCGCACGACGTCGCTCCGCTGATCCAGCTGATCGATGATCCGCGCCACCGCATCAACGAGGACGGCACCTACAATCTATCCGAAGAGCAGGCCCGCGCCATCCTCGACTTGCGCCTGCAGCGCCTGACCGCGCTCGGCCGCGACGAGATCGCCGACGAGTTGAACAAGATCGGCGCTGAAATCCTTGATTACCTTGACATCTTGTCTTCTCGCGCGCGCATCCAGCAGATCGTCAAGGACGAGCTGATCGCCGTCCGCGACGAGTTCGGCACGCCGCGCCGCACGGAACTCGCCGAGGGCGGGGCGGACATGGAAGACGAAGACCTGATCCAGCGCGAGGACATGGTCGTCACGGTCAGCCATTCCGGCTACATCAAGCGCGTGCCGCTGTCGCTCTACCGGGCGCAGCGTCGCGGCGGCAAGGGCCGCTCCGGCATGTCGACCAAGGAAGAAGATTTCGTCACCCGGCTATTCGTCGCCAACACGCATACGCCAGTGCTGTTCTTCTCCTCGCGCGGTATCGTCTACAAGGAAAAGGTCTGGCGCCTGCCGGTCGGCAACCCACAGTCGCGCGGCAAGGCGCTGATCAACATGCTGCCGCTCGAGCAGGGCGAGCGCATCACCACCATCATGCCGCTGCCGGAGGACGAGACGAGCTGGGGCGAGCTCGACGTGATGTTCGCAACCACGCGCGGCACCGTGCGACGCAACAAGCTGTCCGACTTCGTCCAGGTCAACCGCAACGGCAAGATCGCCATGAAGCTGGAGGAAGAAGGCGACGAAATCCTCGGCGTCGAGACCTGCACGGACAATGACGACGTGCTGCTGACGGCGAATTCCGGCCAGTGCATCCGCTTCTCGGTCTCCGATGTGCGCGTCTTCCAGAGCCGCAATTCCGTCGGCGTGCGCGGCATCGCCATGGCCGAAACCGACCGCGTGATCTCGATGTCGGTGATCGAACATGTAGATGCTTCACCGGCTGAGCGCGCGGCCTATCTGAAGCGTGCGGCATCCGAGCGTCGGCTTGCCGCCGGCGGTGCAGCCGAGGAGGAAGAGATCGCGCTGACCAATGAGGAGATCGGCGAGGAAGCCGAGCTTTCCGACGAGCGCTACGAATTCCTCAAGATGCACGAGCAGCTTGTGCTGACGGTGACCGAATACGGCTACGGCAAGCGTTCCTCGTCCTATGATTTCCGCCTGACGGGTCGCGGCGGCAAGGGCATCCGCGCCACGGATGTCTCGAAAGTGGCCGAGATCGGCCGGCTGGTCGCGACCTTCCCGGTCGGCAACGACGATCAGATCATGCTGGTATCGGATGGCGGGACCGTCATCCGCGTGCCCGTCGATGGCATCCGCTTCGCCAGCCGTGCCACCAAGGGGGTGACCATCTTCAACACCGCCGAAGGTGAGAAGGTGGTGTCGGTCGAGCGGATTTCGGAGCCGCAGTCGGACGAGGAAGCCGAGGAAGCGCCTTCGGGTGAAGCCGACACCGCAGAAGATTCGGGCGAGGGAAATCCCGAATAGCCTTACTGCGCGCCACCGGCCCTTGGCCGGTGCGATCATGGCTGGAAGTCAGCGGCGGTGGTACAGGTTGCGGCCTACGAAGCCATCGAGCCGCTTGGTGTTGGTCTTGATGCGCACCCGCGCCGCTTCCTGGTGCAATCCGAATGCGGTGGCGATCAGCATCACGATGGTCATTGCAGTGGCAAGCATGTAGATCAGCATTTGCGTGTTCTCCTGCGATCACAACGATAAAGATGGTGCTTTGGTTTCATCTCCTGAAGCGGCAAGCTGGTGAATGCTGCGTGAAGCGTTCGTGATTGTCGCATTCGTCTGTCGTTGACGTCCGTGAAAAGGTTCACGATCGGGCGCAGCAATGGGATTTGCCTTTGTCGGAGAGGCTCGCTAGAAGCCTGCCATGACCGAACGCACCGCCCTTTACGCCGGCTCCTTCGACCCGCTGACCAATGGTCACCTCGACGTGTTGAAGGCTTCGCTTGCCGTGGCCGACACCGTCTACGCTGCAATCGGCATTCATCCCGGCAAGACGCCGCTGTTTTCCTTCGAGGAACGCGTGAAGCTGATCGAGGCCGCGACCAAGGCGGAATTCGGCCGCGACAGCAACCGCATCAAGGTCGTCTCGTTCGATGGGCTGGTCATCGACGCCGCCAGGAAGCATGGCGCCTCGATCATCATCCGCGGCCTGCGCGACGGCACCGATCTCGACTATGAGATGCAGATGGCGGGCATGAACGAGACCATGGCGCCGGAGCTGCAGACGGTTTTCCTGCCGGCCAGCCCGTCTGTGCGCACCATTACCGCCACACTTGTCCGCCAGATTGCGTCGATGGGCGGCGACATCCGCCCGTTCGTGCCGGCGGCGGTCGCAGGCGCCCTCACTGCCAAATTCGCGAAATAGTGCATGTCGCCCAAAGGTGGATCCCGGTTTTGGGGCAACGACATGCACCCAAACAAAGACTTTCGGAGAACCTCATGCAGCTGAAAAAGCTTGCTTCGTTGCTTGTCGTGCTTGCCGGCGTTTTGGCGGCGTCCTTGCCGGCCTCGGCAGCCGACAAGGAAAACACCATGATCATCACGCTGAAGGACGGTGACGTGACCGTCGCGCTGCGTCCCGATCTGGCGCCGAAGCATGTGGCGCAGATCAAGAAGCTGGTGCGCGAGGGCGCCTATGACAATGTCGCCTTCCATCGCGTCATCGACGGCTTCATGGCCCAGACCGGCGACGTCAAGTTCGGCAACATGAAGAAGGGTTTTAATCCCGAGGCTGTCGGCACGGGCGGATCCGACCTTCCCGATCTGCCTGCCGAGTTCTCGCAGACCGAGCAATTCACCCGTGGCGTGGTCGGCATGGCCCGCTCACAGGACCCGAACTCGGCCAATTCCCAGTTCTTCATCATGTTCGCGCCCGCGCCGAACCTCGACGGGCAGTACACCATTGTCGGCAAGGTGGAGAGCGGCATGGATCTGGTGGACAAGATCAAGAAGGGCGATGAGGCGGACAACGGCACGGTCAAGGACCCGGACCGCATGATCAAAGTCCGCATCGCTGCCGACAGCAAGTAACTGCTCGATTTTCAAAAGGATTTTCTGACATGGCTGAGATCAAGGACCGCGAGAACGCGCTCATCATGGAAACGACCAAGGGCGAGGTCGTCATCGAAATGTATCCGGACCTTGCGCCCGGTCACGTCGCGCGCATCAAGGAATTGGCGCGCGAGGGCGCCTATGACGGCGTGGTGTTCCACCGTGTCATCGACGGCTTCATGGCGCAGACCGGTGACGTCAAATTCGGCAACTCCTCGAAGCCGACGTTCGCCCCGTCGCGCGCTGGCATGGGCGGCTCCGACAAGCCGGACCTCAAGGCCGAATTCTCCAACGCCAATCACGGCCGCGGCACCTGCTCGATGGCGCGGGCGCAGAACCCGAACTCGGCGAACTCGCAGTTCTTCATCTGCTTTGACGATGCCTCCTTCCTCAATCGCCAGTACACGGTCTGGGGCCAGGTCATCGAAGGCATGGAGAATGTCGACAAGATCAAGCGCGGCGAGCCGGTGCAGGATCCCGACAAGATCGTGTCGCTGAAGGTCGCGGCCGACGTCAAGTAAGGCATAGTACGATGATGGGCGCAGTCTGGTCCCTGCTCGGCATCCTGTCCGGCGCCTTCATCGCCATCCAGGCGCCGATCAACTCGCAATTGGCGCGCGGCCTCGGCCTTCCGGTCGCGGCCGCCGCTTTCTCGTTCCTGTCGGGCGCCGTCGTTCTCGGTATCATCGCGATCGCCGTGGTGAAGCTGCAGGGCCTCTCGCTCGACTGGAAGGCGCCGGCACCCTGGCTGTTCGTCGCCGGCGGCATGCTCGGCGGATTCTACGTCACGCTCTCCACCATTCTTACGCCGCGCATCGGCGCGGCGGCGCTGATGGCCTTCCTGGTCGCCGGCCAACTGATCGCCGGCATGCTGGTCGACCGGGCCGGCTTCCTTGGTGTTGCCGTGCGCGAGGTCTCGCTTGGCCGCGTGGCCGGCGCCGTGCTGCTGCTCGTAGGAGCGCTGCTCATCCGGCTCTACTAATGCGCGTCGATCTTTTCGACTTCGACCTGCCGGAGGAGTGCATTGCGCTGCGCCCGGCGGAGCCGCGCGACAGCGCCAAGCTATTGGTGGTCAAACCGGGCGAAACGCTGCGCGACCGCACCGTCAGCGATCTGCCGTCGCTGCTGAGAGAAGGCGACGTGCTGGTATTCAACGATACCAAGGTCATTCCGGCCCAGCTGAAAGGCATCCGCAAGCGCGGCGAAGCGATGGCGCAGGTCGAGGCCACGCTGCATATGCGGCTCGCGCCGGACCGCTGGCGGGCCTTCATGCGGCCCGGCAAGCGCATCGCCGTCGGCGACCGCATTCATTTCGGCCACGACCAGAATTCCTGCTTTCTCGGCCAGCTCGACGCGACGGTGATCGAGAAAGGCGAGGCGGGCGAGGTGTTGCTCGGCTTCGACCTCTCGGGCGTCTTTCTCGACGAGGCAATGCACGCCGTAGGCCACATCCCATTGCCGCCATACATCGCCTCGAGGCGAGATGACGACGAGCGCGACCGCAGCGACTACCAGACCATCTATGCCAGGGAAGAGGGCGCGGTCGCGGCCCCCACCGCCGGCCTGCATTTCACGCCGGAGCTGTTTGCAGCGCTGGAAGCCAAGGGCATCGAGCGGCGCTTCGTCACGCTGCATGTCGGCGCCGGCACTTTTTTGCCGGTTAAGGCCGACGACACCGCCGACCATAAGATGCACGCGGAAACGGGCTTGGTGAGCCAAGAAACGGCAGACGCGCTCAACGCTGCAAGAGCGCGGGGAGGGCGGCTTGTCGCCGTCGGCACGACCTCGCTGCGCCTTCTGGAAAGTGCTGCGCTTGAGGATGGCAGGATCGAGGCCTGGTCCGGGCCGACCGATATCTTCATCACCCCCGGCTACCGCTTCAAGACAGCTGACATGCTGATGACCAATTTCCATCTGCCGCGCTCGACGCTGTTCATGCTGGTCTCGGCCTTCAGCGGACTGGACGCGATGCGTTCGGCCTATGCGCATGCCATCGAGAGCCGCTACAGGTTCTACTCCTACGGGGACTCCAGCCTGCTTTACCGAGCGGAGACGAGCGATGGACGATGATCTAGAGAGAATGGACCGCGAGGCGCTCATCGCGGAAGTGACAAAGCTGCGCGCCGGTATCCGCGCGCATCGCGATGCGACCGGCCATGATCTCTGCTGGCATCATCCCGACCTCTGGGACCTGCTGCCGGAGAAGACCGAGCCGGCGATCGCCGTGCCGCCGTGGCCGAAATTCATGCGCGGCTGCATCCGCTACCGGCAGTCGCTCGACGAGCAGGCACCCGGCGCCCCGGTGCACGACAAGGAATTCGATGGCTGAGACTTTCTCTTTCAAGCTGCTCGCCACCGACGGCAAGGCGCGTCGAGGCCTCATCAGCATGCCGCGCGGCGAGATCCGCACGCCGGCCTTCATGCCGGTCGGCACCGGCGGCACCGTCAAGGCCATGTATATGGATCAGGTGCGCGGTGTCGGCGCCGACATCATCCTCGGCAATACCTATCATTTGATGCTCAGGCCAGGCGCCGAGCGCGTGGCGAAGCTCGGCGGCCTGCATGAATTCGCGCGCTGGCCGCACCCGATCCTGACCGATAGCGGCGGCTTCCAGGTAATGTCGCTGTCGAAGCTGAGGAAGCTTAGCGAAACGGGCGTCACCTTCCGCTCGCATATCGACGGTGCGCGCTACGAGATGTCGCCGGAGCGGTCGATCGAAATCCAGGGGCTGCTCGATTCCGATATCCAGATGCAGCTCGACGAGTGTACGGCGCTTCCCGCCAAGCCGAAGGAAATCGAGCGCGCCATGGAACTGTCGCTGCGCTGGGCCGAACGCTGCAAGACGGCGTTCGGCGATCAGCCGGGCAAGGCGATGTTCGGCATCGTGCAGGGCGGCGACAGTGCTGTGATGCGCGTGCGTTCGGCGCAGGCGTTGGCGGCGATGGACCTCAAAGGCTATGCCGTCGGTGGGCTGGCGGTCGGCGAGCCGCAGGCGGTGATGCTGGAGATGCTGGACATAACCTGCCCGGAACTGCCGGCCGACAGGCCGCGCTACCTGATGGGTGTCGGCACCCCGGACGACATCTTGAAATCCGTGGCACGCGGCATCGACATGTTCGACTGCGTGATGCCGACGCGTGCCGGCCGCCATGGTCTGGCCTACACGCGCCGCGGCAAGATCAACCTGCGCAACGCCCGCCATGCCGACGATCCGCGTCCGCTGGACGAGGAAAGCGACTGTCCCGCCGCGCGCGACTATTCGCGCGCCTATTTGCATCATCTCGCACGCTCGCAGGAGTCGCTCGGCGCAATGCTGCTCACCTGGAACAACCTGTCCTACTACCAGAAGCTGATGCAGGACATCCGCGCCGCGATCGAGGCAAAAGCCTTCGAGACGCGCGCTGCCGAGATTTCGGAAGGCTGGGCGAGGGGCGATCTGCCGGCGCTATGAGCGCTTTTATGTGCTCACCGAAGTCGCGGCGCGCAGGCTGCAGCCGGTGATCTTAAAGCTGCCGTCGGGCTGCTGTTCGAGCGTGTACACCGCCTCATAGTCCTTGCCGTCGGGCCCGACGATCAGCACCTGCTGGACGATCGAGGCCGGCCCGGTCTGCTCCACCTTGCCGAAGGAATAGTTGTGCGGCCTGCGCACCGGCGCATAGCCGTTGGTCACCATGTTCATGAAGGTGTCGACGGTCGGGAAGATCCGCTTCACATTTGGCGCGGCGAAGCTGTAGGCGGTGGCGCCGTCATCGGCGAGAAAGGCCTTGAGCTGGCTGTCGATGACTGTTTGCGCCGCTTTGATCTCGGCGTCACCGGCGAAGGCCATGGATGCAAGAACCATCGGAACGAGAGCGAGTGCGAACAATACGCGGCGCATGGCCTGCCTCCAGAATTCGCGTGGAACAACTATCATACGCTGGCCGGCGTGCCGTGGTTTCACCGTTTCGCAGATTTCTTGCCTGCATGGATGCCTCCGCTAGGACCTGACCTGAGGTGTTCCCGAACTGTCCTTGGTGGCGTCCCCGTGCCGGTGTGGCATGCCGATCGCGAAGTTGCGGCAAGCGGCCGCCAAGGCGCGTGCAGCCTGATGCTTGAAAGCCCGTCGCCAGTCTGCCACAAGGGCCGCTCATTCGCGAAGACTGGCAGGACCGGAAATGAAGGCATTTTTCGTGCAGATAAAGTGCGATCTGGGCAAAGCCTATGAGGTCGCCAGCGCGCTCGCCGATGCCGAGATCGCCTCCGAAATCTATTCGACCGCCGGCAATTACGACCTGCTCGCAAAATTCTATGTCGACGACGAGGAAGACATCGGGCACTTCATCAATGAACGGGTGCAGATCCTGCCTGGAATCAAGGACACCTTCACCATCGTCACTTTCCGGGCGTTCTGATTTTGCCGTTTGATGCCCGCTCACCGGGCAGGATCTGACCCGGCGTCGCTCCCGCTGCCCTAATCGTAGGCAATTTGCGTAGGACGGCCGCCAGCGCCGCCCAAATCATCGATTGCGCTTGATTTTCTCCAGCCGGGCCAGTGAAATGGCTTCAGAGGGGAGTACGCGATTGGCAGCGTTCGACGAAATGCTTCCGGAAGTCTCCGGATTGAGAAGACCATACCAGGCTTATGATCGCTGGCTGAAGGAACAGGACCCGGCCAGGCTCACCCAGAAAATGGAGGACGCCGAACGCGTCTTCCGCAAGACCGGCATCACCTTCGCCGTCTATGGCGAGCAGGAAGCTTCCGAACGGCTGATCCCCTTCGACATCGTCCCGCGCATCATTTCCGGCCAGGAATGGCGCCGGCTGACGCAGGGCATCGAGCAGCGCGTGCAGGCGCTCAACGCCTTTCTCGACGATATCTACCACCGCCAGGAAATCCTGCGCGCCGGGCGCGTTCCCAAAGAACTGGTGGCGAAGAATGAAGCGTTCCTGCCGGAGATGATCGGTGTGAGACCGCCGGCCGGCGTCTACACCCACATCATCGGCGTCGACATCGTGCGCATCAGCGAGAACGAATTCTACGTGCTTGAGGACAATGCCCGCACGCCGTCGGGCGTCTCCTACATGCTGGAGAACCGCGAGACGATGATGCAGCTCTTCCCGGAGCTGTTCCAGCAGATCAAGGTGCGGCCGGTAGAGAACTATCCGCAACTGCTGCGCCAGTCGCTGGCGGCAGTGCGGCCGCAGAGCGCAAAGGGCGCGCCGACCATCGCGGTGCTGACGCCGGGCAGCTACAACTCCGCCTATTTCGAGCACGCCTTCCTCGCCGACCAGATGGGCGTGCAACTGGTCGAAGGACAGGATCTGCGCGTGGTCGACGGCCATGTCACGATGCGCACCACCGAAGGCTACAAGCAGATCGACGTGCTTTACCGGCGCGTGGACGACGCCTTCCTCGATCCGCTGACCTTCCGGCCGGATTCCGCGCTCGGCGTGCCAGGCATCATGGATGTCTATCGGGCCGGCAACATCACCATCGCTAACGCGCCGGGCACCGGCATCGCCGACGACAAGGCGATCTATTCCTATATGCCCGAGATCGTCGAGTTCTACACAGGCCGCAAGGCGATCCTCGGCAACATCCCGACCTGGCGCTGCTCGGAGCCCGACAGCCTCAAATATGTGCTGGAGCACATCGGCGAGCTTGTCATCAAGGAAGTGCACGGCTCCGGCGGCTACGGCATGCTGGTCGGCCCCGCGGCGACCAAGAAGGAATGCGAGGCGTTCGCCAAGAAGCTGCAGGCCAAACCCGGCAATTACATCGCCCAGCCGACGCTCGCGCTGTCGACATGCCCGATCCTGACCGAGAAGGGGCTGTCGCCGCGCCATGTCGATCTCAGGCCTTATGTGCTGGTTTCGGATCGTATCCAGATCGTCCCGGGCGGCCTGACTCGCGTCGCGCTCAAGGAGGGGTCGCTTGTGGTCAACTCCTCGCAAGGCGGTGGGACGAAGGACACGTGGGTGTTGGATGATTAAAGAGCGAATAGAGAGTAGCGAATAGCGAATAGCGAATAGGGAAAGAGGGGGATCCGACGCAATCAATTCTTACAGAGACCTAATTGTTTGGAAGGTGACCAAACTGACGAAATCGGAAAATGCTGCGATCGATGATCAGGAGCCTTCAACAGAGATCATGAAATCTTTTTTTCGCTACTCGCTACTCACTATTCGCTATTCGCTCGACACCGGAGCAAGCTGACATGCTTCTCGGCCGCACCGCCAACGGTCTCTACTGGATGAACCGCTACATAGAGCGGGCCGAAAACATGGCGCGCCTGGTCGATGCCGGCCTGCGCATGGCGCTGACGCGCACGCAGAACGCGTCGGAGGAATGGAACTCCGTGCTGCTCAGCGCCGGTTCCGACCTGGCCTTCTCGCAGAAATACCAGGACTACACCGTCGCCAACGTCTCTGATTTCCTGCTGCGCGATACTTCGAATCCGTCGAGTACGATGGCCTCGATCGAGACGGCGCGCAACAATGCGCGCATGGTGCGCACAGCGCTGACGCGCGAGACCTGGGAGAGCATCAACGAGGCCTGGATGTCGCTGAAGCGGATGCTGGCACGGCCGATCGACGAGCGCGATCTGCCGACGGTGCTCGACGCGATCAAGCGCGAAACGGCGCTGATCCGCGGCTCGTTCTACGGCACGATGCTGCGCAACGAGATCTTCGACTTCTCGCAGCTCGGCACCTATGTGGAGCGCGCCGACAACACGGCCCGCATCCTCGACGTGAAATATTATGTGCTCTTGCCGTCGATCTCCTGGGTGGGCTCGACACTCGACAATTATCAATGGGAATCGATCTTGCGCTCGGTGTCGGCGCACCGCTCCTACCGGTGGGTGTATGACGCGGACTACAAGCCGACCAACATCGCCGACTATCTGATCCTCAATGTCCGTATGCCGCGCTCGCTGACCTTCTGCTATCGCTTCCTCGGCGAGCATTTGAGATTCCTCGCCGACGACTATGGCGAGCGCCATGCCTGCCACGCCACCGCCGAGAAAATTCAGACGATGCTGAAGAAGGGGTCGATCAAGGATATTTTCGACCACGGCCTGCATGAGTTCCTGGCGGAATTCATTCGTGACAACACTAGGCTGGGGGATGAGATCGCCCTGGACTACCGGTTCTACTGAGCGCTGGAGAGACAGGCGCCATGCGGCTCAAGATCACACACCGGACCGAGTACCGCTACGATGCACCGGTGCAGTACCTGTTGCAGCGACTGCGCCTGATGCCGGTCAGCGGATCGAATCAGACGGTTGCGTCCTGGGTGATCAAGATCGACGGCGCGCGAGAGGAGGTTCGCTTCACGGACCATTTCGGCAATGACACGCGGCTGGTGAGCGCCGAGGGCGGCCAGCACACCATCATAGTCGAGGCGGCGGGCGAGGTGACGACGCGCGACACCGCCGGTGTGTCCGGTGCGCATCATGGTTTCGCGCCGCTCTGGCTGTTCAGCCAGCAAACGCCGCTTACGACCGTCGGCGACGGCATTCGCGACCTGGCCGCGTCGGTCGGGGAGGGGACGGATATCGACAGGCTGCACAAGCTGATGGGCGCGATCCGGGAGCGCGTCGCCTATAAGCCCGGGACGACCAGCGCCGTGACGCCGGCGGAAGAAGCGCTGACGCTCAAGGCCGGTGTCTGCCAGGATCACAGCCACATCTTCACCGCCGTGGCGCGCGTGATGGGCTTCCCCGCGCGCTATATCAGCGGCTATCTGATGATGGATGCCTCGGTCGAGCAGGCGGCAAGCCATGCCTGGGCCGAGGCGCATGTGCCGGGCTTAGGGTGGGTTGCCTTTGATCCCGCCAACGGTATCTCTCCCGACGAACGCTATGTAAGAGTGGCGACGGGTCGGGACTATCGCGATGCCTCGCCTGTGTCGGGAATACTGCTGGGGCAAGCGGAAGAGAAGCTTGCCGTCACCGTCACGGTAGAGCAGTAGTCTCTGCCAAGATTCACCAGAAGAGCGACCATGACCTATTGCGTCGGCCTCAAGATCGATCGTGGACTCGTGTTCATGTCGGACACGCGCACCAATGCCGGCATGGATTCGATTTCGACCTTTAGGAAAATGCATGTCTGGGAAGAGCCTGGCGAGCGCGTCATCGTGCTGATGTCTGCAGGCAATCTTGCCACGACGCAAGCCGTGGTCAGCCTGCTGGACGAGCGCAACAAGGCGGCCGGCGACCGTCACGAGAAGCTGCTCGAGACCCCGTCAATGTACCAGACGGTGCGTCTGGTCGGCGAGACGGTGAAAGAGGTGATCGCACACTCTTCGCCCGCCGGCGATCAGGCGGATTCCTATTTCAACGCCTCCTTCATCCTCGGCGGCCAAATCAAGGGCAGCCAACCCCGGCTGTTCATGATCTATCCCGAGGGCAATTTCATCGAGTCGACCGACGACACGCCATTCTTCCAGATCGGCGAGACCAAATACGGCAAGCCGATCATCATCCGTGCCTATGACCGCACGATGAGCCTGGCCGAGACGGTGAAGCTGCTGTTGGTCTCCTTCGACTCGACGCTGAAGTCGAACCTGTCGGTCGGCCTGCCGCTCGACCTGCTCTTCCTGGAACTGGATGCTTTCAAGGTCGGCCTGAAGAAGCGGATCGGTCATGACGACCAATATTACCGAACCATATCGGATGGCTGGTCCAACGCGCTAAAGGCGGCCTTCGCCAGCCTGCCCGATTTTCCCGGCTAGGGCGTTCGCCTACGAAGCGGATGCCTCATTATATTTAACATGTTAATTAAAAGTCGAAGTGGCGGGCCGATCAAGGTCCGGCAGCTGCTGAGAGGATACATGGACAAGAAAGAATTCCGCGATTGGTCGAGGCGAGCCGCGGATTGGGGCGTGGACTACCGGTCCAGCCTGCGCGATCGTCCGGTGCGGCCGGCGATCGCGCCCGGCGACATATTCAGGAGCATCGAAGAGTCGCCGCCCGAGACGGCCGAGCCGATGGAAAAAATCTTCGCCGATTTCGAAACGAAGATCGTGCCCGGGATGACGCATTGGCAGCATCCGCGCTTCTTCGCCTATTTCCCGGCCAACGCGGCGCCGGTCTCGGTGGTGGCCGAGTATCTCGTCTCGGCGATGGCCGCGCAGTGCATGCTGTGGCAGACCTCGCCGGCGGCGACAGAACTCGAGACGCGCATCGTCGACTGGATGCGCCAAGCGCTGGGCCTGCCCGAAGGATTCTCCGGTGTCATTCAGGATTCGGCTTCGTCGGCGACGCTTGCCGCGGTGCTCACCATGCGCGAGCGGGCGCTTGACTGGCAGGGAAACAGACAAGGTCTCGCCGGCCAGGCGAAGCTGCGTGTCTATTGCTCCAACCAGGTTCACACCTCGATCGACCGAGCGATCTGGGTCGCCGGCATCGGCGAGGAGAATCTCATCCGTATCCCGGTAACCGGTCGTTTTCGCGCGATGGACACGCCGGCGCTCGAGGCGGCAATTGTCGCCGATCGCGAGGCCGGCCTGCTGCCGGCGGGCATTGTCGCCTGCGTCGGCGGCACCAGCACCGGCGGCACCGACGACATCGCTGCCGTAGCGGCCGTGGCGAAGCGGCACGGCCTTTACCTGCACGTCGATGCGGCCTGGGCCGGGTCGGCAATGATCTGCCCGGAGTACCGGCATTTCTGGGCCGGTGTCGAGAGCGCCGATTCCATCGTCTTCAATCCGCACAAATGGCTCGGCGCGCAATTCGACTGCTCGATCCAGTTCGTCAGCCAACCGGAAGACCTTGTGCGCACGCTGGCCATCAAGCCGGACTATCTCAAGACCAGAGGTCATGACGGCATCATCAATTATTCGGAATGGTCGGT
The DNA here is from genome assembly GCF_003952605.1 of Mesorhizobium sp. M1A.F.Ca.IN.022.06.1.1. NCBI lineage: Bacteria > Pseudomonadati > Pseudomonadota > Alphaproteobacteria > Hyphomicrobiales > Phyllobacteriaceae > Mesorhizobium > Mesorhizobium sp. M1A.F.Ca.IN.022.06.1.1. The sequence goes on from NZ_CP034455.1 coordinate 6,070,136, forward strand.
GCCGCTTGGCCGCCGCTTCCGTGCGCTGAAACTCTGGTTCCTGCTGCGCGCCCACGGACTGGAAGGATTGCGCAAGATGATCCGAAACCATGTAGCCTGGAGCGAGGGGCTTGCCGCACGCCTGGCCGGGGAAGCGGATTTCGAGCTCGTCACCGAGCCGATGTTGTCGCTGTTCTCGTTCCGCCATCGCGCTCCTCAGGGTGCCGATCCAGACGAGCACAATTTGCGTCTCGTCGATGCCATCAACACGGACGGACGCATCTATTTGACGCAGACGCGCGTCGATGGTCGGGTGGCGATCCGCTTTCAGGCAGGACAGTTCGAGACCACGGCCGGCGATATTGATGCGGCCTTCGATGTCGTCACAGAGATTGCGCGCCGGCTTACCATTGAGGCAACGAACTGATTGCAGACCGGTTTGCCTTTGCGAGAAGGTGAATTTCCTTGGCCGGCTGTCCCTTTCCATCACTTTCGTTTTCCGATATAGACGGAAAAAACGAAAATGAAGGATAGCGGATGTTCCTTTCGCCCCGTCACGCCGAGATCATCCAGATGGCGAAGGACAACGGCCGGGTGCTGGTCGACGATCTGGCGACACATTTCAGCGTGACGCCGCAGACCATCCGCAAGGACCTCAACGATCTCTGTGACCAGCGGCTGCTGACGCGCATCCATGGCGGGGCGCTGTTCCCGTCCGGCATCGAGAACATGGAATACGAGGCGCGGCGCAAAATCGCTGCCGATGAGAAGGAGGCGATCGGCCGCGCGGCGGCCAGGCTCATTCCCGACAACGCCTCGCTGTTCATCAATATAGGCACCACGACGGAAGCTGTCTCAAAGGCGCTTCTCGACCATAACGGGCTTATGGTCATCACCAATAACATCAACGTTGCCAATAGGATGCGGATCTATCCTTCGATCGAGGTGGTGATCGCCGGCGGCGTTGTACGCGGCTCCGACGGCGGCGTCGTGGGTGAGGCCGCGGTGGATTTCATTCGCCAGTTCAAAGTCGACTACGCCGTCATCGGCGCCTCGGCCATCGACCATGACGGCGCGCTGCTCGACTTCGACTTTCGCGAAGTGAAAGTGGCGCAGGCCATCATCGCCAATGCGCGTCATGTGATTCTCGTCTCCGACCGGACAAAATTCGAGCGCACGGCGCCGGTTCGCATTGGTCACCTGTCGCAGGTGAACACCTTCATCACCGACCGTTGCGACATCCCTTCGGTGCGCCGGATTTGCGAGGAAACGGAGGTTCGTTTGATCGAGACAGCGCTCGGATAACGTCTCTTCACGGACATCTCACGCACCGGTGATATTTCGTTTGACATTCGGATCGAGTTCGAAATAATCCCGCCACGGTTTCGCGAAACACAAAAATGGTGCAATGCGAAATCGTGGAGGAACCCTGTGGACGCATCTCCGATCCATGACATTTTTGTCATAGGCGGCGGCATCAATGGCTGCGGCATCGCCCGCGACGCCGTTGGCCGCGGATTTTCCGTATACCTCGCCGAGATGAACGATCTCGCCAGCGGGACTTCCTCCGGCTCGACCAAACTGATCCATGGCGGGTTGCGCTATCTCGAGTTCTACGAATTCCGGCTGGTGCGCGAAGCGCTGATGGAGCGCGAGGTTCTGTGGAAGAACGCGCCGCATATCATCTGGCCGATGCGCTTCGTGCTGCCCTACGCCAAGGGCCTGCGTCCGGCCTGGCTGATCCGGCTCGGCCTTTTCCTTTACGACCATATCGGCGGGCGCAAGCTGCTGCCGGCGACCAAGACGCTGGACATGGCCACCGATCCGGCCGGCAAGCCGCTGAAGCCGCTGTTCCGCAAGGCGTTCGAATATTCGGACGGCTGGGTCAACGATGCCCGCCTCGTGGCGCTCAATGCCCGCGACGCGGCCGACCGCGGCGCCGTCATCCGCACTCGCACCAAGGTGGTCAGCGCGCGCCGCGAGAGCGGGCTGTGGACGATCAAGATCCAGAACGTGCTGACCGGCGAGATCGAGGAAGTCCGCGCGCGTCTTCTCGTCAACGCCGCCGGGCCGTGGGTCGATCAGGTATTGGCAAAAACCGTCGGCCAGAACGATGTGCACAATGTTCGGCTGGTGCAGGGCAGCCACATGGTCATCGGCAAGAAGTTCGACGATCCGCGCGCCTATTTCTTTCAGAACAAGGACGGACGCATCATCTTCGCCATTCCTTACGAAGAAGAGTTCACGCTGATCGGCACCACCGACCGCGACTTTCCCGGCGATCCGCATGAGGTGAAGATCAGCGATACCGAGATCGACTATCTTTGCGCCGCCGCGAGCGAATATTTCGCCCAGCCGGTCAAGCGTTCGGACATCGTCTGGACCTATTCGGCGGTGCGCCCGCTTTATGACGACGGCGCCTCGAAGGCGCAGGAGGCGACGCGCGACTATGTGCTGAAGGCCGATGGCGGGGAGGGTGCTGCCCCCTTGCTCAACGCCTTCGGCGGCAAGATCACCACGTTCCGCCGGCTGGCGGAATCGATGTTGGAGAAGATCGAAGGCTTTCTCGGCAAGCGCGGCAAGCCATGGACCGCCAACGCGCCGCTGCCCGGCGGCGATTTTCCGGCGACCGGGTTCGACGAGCAGGTATCGAGGCTCAAGAACGCCTATCCGTTCCTCGACCAACGGCTGGCACGCAGGTTGACCCGGCTTTACGGCACGCGCGCGGAGAAGCTGCTTGGCCTCGCCAAGTCGAATGCCGATCTCGGCCGCAATTTCGGTGCCGACCTCTACGAAGCCGAGGTGCGCTACCTGGTCGAGAACGAGTGGGCGATCACCGCCGAGGACGTGCTGTGGCGCAGGACCAAACGCGGCCTGCATTTCAGCCGCGAGCAGACGGCGGCATTGGAAGAATTCATGCGCGGGTTGAGCAGCCGCCATGTCGCCGCGGCGGAATGAGGATCGAGCGCTGATGCGCAAGGCCTGGGAGGAGGCGTGATGCTGGAATTGAGGAACGTGACGAAGACGGTCGGCGCGCAGGAGCATATCCGCGACGTGTCGCTGACGCTTCAGCACGGCTCGCTGAATGTCCTGCTCGGGCCGACGCTTTCCGGCAAGACCAGCCTGATGCGGCTGATGGCCGGGCTCGACGCGCCAACTTCCGGCTCGGTCTGGTTCGACGGCAAGGACGTCACCGGACAGCCGGTGCAGAAGCGCAACGTCGCCATGGTCTACCAGCAATTCATCAACTACCCGGCGATGACGGTGTACGAGAACATCGCCTCGCCGCTTCGGGTTGCCGGCATCGAACAGGCCAGGATCGACAAGGAGGTGCGCAACGCTGCGGCACTTCTCAAGCTCACGCCCTATCTCGACCGCACGCCGCTCAACCTCTCGGGCGGCCAGCAGCAGCGCACAGCGCTTGCCCGCGCCATCGTCAAGAACGCCAGCCTGGTGCTGCTCGACGAGCCGCTCGCCAATCTCGACTACAAGCTGCGTGAAGAGTTGCGCGCCGAATTGCCGAAGATTTTCGCCGCGGCGGGCACGATCTTCGTCTATGCCACGACCGAGCCGCACGAGGCGCTTTTGCTCGGCGGCAACACCGCGACGCTTTCGGAAGGTCGCGTCACGCAGTTCGGCCCAACCGTCGAGGTTTTCCGCAAGCCGGTCGACCTGGTGACGGCGCGGACCTTCGCCGACCCTCCGCTCAACACCATTGTGCTCGCCAAGAAGGGATCGGACTTCCTTCTCGAAGGAGGCGTGAAGCTGCCGGTGCCGCCCGAACTGCTCGGCATTCCGGATGCCAGCTACACGATCGGCTTCCAGCCGCACCATTTGTCGCTGGAGCGTCCCAACCCCGGCGCCGTGCCGGTGCGGGCCAAGGTCACCATCACCGAGATCACCGGCTCGGAAAGCTTCGTCCATCTCGACTTCGCCGACGCGCGCTGGGTGATGCTCGCGCACGGCATCCTCGATTTCGAGACCGACGACGAGGTCGAGGTGTTCATCGACCCGCGCCACATCATGGTCTTCGACCAGAACGGCCGCGCGGTGACTGCGTCGAAGCTGGCGGCTTGAGGAGGGAGCGATGGCACGCATCGACGTCAACCACATCCGCCACTCCTACCTGACCAATCCAAAGAAGGATTCGGATTTCGCGCTGAAGGAAGTGCATCACACCTTCGAGGACGGCGGCGCCTATGCGCTGCTCGGGCCGTCCGGCTGCGGCAAGACCACCTTGCTCAACATCATCTCGGGGCTGCTCCATCCCTCGCACGGCCAGCTCCTGTTCAACGGCCGGAACGTGACCAATCTGTCGACGCAGGAGCGCAATATCGCCCAGGTGTTCCAATTCCCGGTCATCTACGACACCATGACCGTCTACGACAATCTGGCCTTTCCGCTGCGCAACCGCCGCGTGCCGGAGGCCGATGTCGACCGCAAGGTGCGCGAGACGCTCGACATGATCGATCTCGCCTCGATGGCGAACCGGAAGGCGCGCCGGCTGACCGCCGACCAGAAGCAGAAGATCTCGCTCGGTCGAGGACTGGTGCGCTCGGACGTCAACGCCATCCTGTTCGACGAGCCGCTCACCGTCATCGATCCGCATATGAAATGGGTGCTGCGTTCGCAGCTGAAGCAGCTGCATCGCCGGTTTGGTTACACCATGGTCTATGTCACGCACGACCAGACCGAAGCGCTGACTTTCGCCGACCGCGTCGTGGTCATGTATGACGGCGAGATCGTGCAGATCGGCACGCCGGCCGAGCTGTTCGAGCGGCCGCGCCACACCTTCGTCGGCTATTTCATCGGTTCGCCGGGCATGAATGTGCTTCCGGTTGCGCTCGAAGGCAGGACGGCGTTGCTAGGCTCGCAGCGCATCGAACTGCCGGGCGCACCCAGGGCCGAAGCCGGTCCCGTCGAGCTCGGCATCCGTCCCGAATATGTCCGGCTCGGCCGCGAGGGCATGGCGGTTTCCGTCAGCAAGGTCGAGGATGTTGGCCGCCACAAGGTGGTTCGCGCCAATCTCGAGGGCAAAGAGATCGCCGCCGTCATCGGCGAGGACGATGAGGTGCCGACCGAACCCAGGGTCCGCTTCGATCCGGCCGGCATCAACATCTATGCCGATTCATGGCGCGTCGAGATGGGGGCGTAGATGGAAAAGACCTGGAACAACAAAGCCTGGTTCCTCGTCCTGCCGGTGTTGGTGCTGGTGGCCTTCTCGGCCGTCATTCCGCTGATGACCGTCGTCAACTATTCGGTGCAGGACACGTTCGGCAACAATGTCTTCTTCTGGGCCGGCACCGAGTGGTTCGAGGAGTTGCTGGCGTCCGACCGCTTCTGGGAAGCGATGGCGCGCAACCTGATCTTCTCCTTCATCATCCTGGCGATCGAGGTGCCGCTCGGCATCTTCATCGCGCTCAACATGCCGAAGAAGGGATGGGGCGTGCCGGTCTGCCTGGTGCTGATGGCGCTGCCGCTGCTCATCCCATGGAACGTCGTCGGCACGATCTGGCAGGTGTTCGGCCGCAACGACATCGGCCTGCTCGGCTACTACGTCAACGCATTCGGCATCGACTACAACTATGTCCAGGATCCGATCGACGCGTGGGTCACCGTCATCATCATGGACGTGTGGCACTGGACGAGCCTGGTCGTGCTGCTCTGCTATGCCGGCCTGGTTTCGATCCCGGACGCCTTCTACCAGGCGGCCAAGATCGACGGCGCCTCGCGCTGGGCGGTGTTCCGCTACATCCAGCTGCCGAAGATGCAGCGGGTGCTGCTGATCGCGGTGCTGCTGCGCTTCATGGACTCCTTCATGATCTATACCGAGCCCTTCGTTGTCACCGGCGGCGGTCCCGGCAATTCGACCACGTTCCTGTCGATCGACCTCGTCAAGATGGCGCTCGGTCAGTTCGATCTCGGTCCGGCGGCGGCCATGTCGCTGGTCTATTTCCTGATCATCCTGTTGTTGTCGTGGGTGTTCTACACCGTGATGACCAACTACGACGCGGAGCGCTGAGATGGCGAGCGCAAACGAGACGACACGCGTAAGCGAAGCGGCGGTCACCGAGGTAGGCAGCACGCTTTCGCAGGACGAGGTGGCGAAGCTGATGCGGCGCCGGGGCGAGGAATCGCGCTGGTGGTGGATTGTGCCGACGCTCTACATCGTCGTGCTGCTGCTGCCGATCTACTGGCTCATCAACATGAGCTTCAAGACCAATGCGGAGATCGTCTCGTCGCTGACGTTGTTCCCGCACAATCCGACGCTGGCAAACTACCGCACCATCTTCACCGATGCGTCCTGGTATTCGGGCTACATCAATTCGATCACCTATGTGGTGATGAACATGGTGATCTCGGTGGCCGTGGCGCTGCCCGCGGCGTACGCCTTCTCGCGCTACCGCTTCCTCGGCGACAAGCACCTGTTCTTCTGGCTGTTGACGAACCGCATGGCGCCGCCGGCGGTGTTCGCCCTGCCGTTCTTCCAGCTCTATTCGGCCTTCGGCCTGATCGACACGCATATCGCGGTGGCGCTGGCGCACTGTCTGTTCAACGTGCCGCTGGCGGTGTGGATCCTGGAAGGCTTCATGTCCGGGGTGCCGAAGGAGATCGACGAGACCGCCTATATCGACGGCTATTCCTTCCCGCGCTTCTTCGTAAAGATCTTCATGCCGCTGATCGCGAGCGGCATCGGTGTCGCCTGCTTCTTCTGCTTCATGTTCTCTTGGGTGGAGCTTTTGATCGCCCGAACGCTGACGACGACCGACGCCAAGCCGATCGCGGCCACCATGACCCGCACCGTCTCGGCCGCCGGCATGGACTGGGGGCTGCTCGCCGCAGCCGGCGTGCTGACGCTGATCCCCGGCGCGCTCGTGATCTGGTTTGTGCGCAACTATATCGCCAAGGGCTTCGCCCTGGGGAGGGTGTGATCGATGAACCTCGACTTCTCCTGGATGGCGTGGACGTTGCCGACGGCGGCTTTCTTCGGAACCGTATTGCTGCTGCTGGTCGGCATGGCGGCCTGGGAATATGCCTCGCCCGGCGGCAATCCGCGCGTCGGGATCCTGCGCTTCGAAACGACGCGCGGCGACCGCCTCTTCCTGTCGCTGCTCGGCAGCGCCTTTATCCATCTCGCTTGGCTGGGTCTCGTTGGACCCAACCTGTGGTGGGCTCTCGCTCTCTCCGTGGTCTACGCGATCGGCGTATTCCGATACGTATAGAGGGGGAAATAGTTGGAGCGGCCGCGTGCCGGCGGCCGCTCCAGATCGCACTTGCAACCTAAGACTGGAGGAAACACATGCGACGGCAAATTTTTACATCAACGACAGCCATTGCACTATTGCTGGGCGTAGGTAACGCCTATGCCGGTATGGACGAGGCAAAAGCCTTTCTCGACAAGGAGATAGGTGATCTGTCGACGCTTTCGCGCGCCGATCAGGAAAAGGAAATGCAGTGGTTCATCGACGCAGCCAAGCCGTTTGCCGGCATGGACATCAAGGTCGTGTCGGAAACCATCGCCACCCATTCCTATGAATCGCAGGTGCTGGCGCCGGCCTTCTCGGCCATCACTGGCATCAAGGTCACCCACGACACGATCCAGGAAGGTGACGTCGTCGAGAAGATCCAGACCCAGATGCAGACCGGTCAGAACCTCTATGACGGCTGGGTCAACGACTCCGACCTGATCGGCACGCACTGGCGCTACCAGCAGGTGCGCAACCTGACCGACTGGATGGAAGGCGACGGCAAGGACGTCACCAATCCGAATCTCGACCTGAAGGACTTCATCGGCACCTCGTTCACGACGGCGCCCGACAAGAAGCTCTATCAACTGCCGGACCAGCAGTTCGCGAACCTCTACTGGTTCCGCTACGACTGGTTCAACGACGAGAAGAACAAGGCCGACTTCAAGGCCAAGTACGGCTACGACCTCGGCGTTCCCGTCAACTGGTCGGCCTATGAGGACATCGCCGCGTTCTTCACCGGCCGCGAAATCGATGGCAAGAAGGTCTACGGCCACATGGACTACGGCAAGAAGGACCCGTCGCTCGGCTGGCGGTTCACCGACGCCTGGCTGTCCATGGCCGGCAACGGCGACAAGGGCATTCCGAACGGCCTGCCGGTCGACGAATGGGGCATCAAGGTCGACGAGAATTCGCGGCCCGTGGGCTCCTGCACCGCGCGCGGCGGCGACACGAATGGTCCGGCTGCCGTCTACTCGATCCAGAAATACCTCGACTGGCTGAAGGCCTACGCTCCGGCCGAAGCGCAGGGCATGACCTTCTCCGAATCCGGCCCGGTTCCGGCGCAGGGTGGGGTGGCCCAGCAGATCTTCTGGTACACCGCTTTCACCGCCTCGATGGTCGACGCCAGCGCCAAGGCGGTGCTGAACGACGACGGCACGCCGAAGTGGCGCATGGCGCCTTCGCCGCATGGTGTCTACTGGAAGGACGGCATGAAGCTCGGCTACCAGGACGTGGGTTCCTGGACGTTGATGAAGTCGACGCCGACCGACCGCGCCAAGGCCGCCTGGCTTTACGCCCAGTTCGTCACCTCGAAGACCGTCGACGTGAAGAAGAGCCATGTCGGCTTGACCTTCATCCGCGAGAGCACGATCCACGACAAGAGCTTCACCGAGCGCGCTCCGAAGCTCGGCGGCCTGATCGAGTTCTACCGCTCGCCGGCCCGCGTCCAGTGGTCGCCGACCGGCACCAACGTGCCTGACTATCCGAAGCTCGCTCAGCTCTGGTGGCAGGCGATCGGCGATGCGTCGTCGGGCGCCAAGACCGCGCAGGAAGCGATGGACTCGCTTTGCGCCGAGCAGGAAAAGGTCATGAGCCGCATCGAAAAGTCGGGCGTCCAGGGCGATATCGGCCCGAAGATGGCCGAAGAGCATGATCTCGAATACTGGAACAAGGACGCGGTCTCGAAGGGCAACCTTGCGCCGCAGTTGAAGATCGAGAACGAAAAGGAAAAGCCGATCACCATCAACTACGACGAGCTGGTGAAGAGCTGGCAGCAGCAGTAACTGCATGACGCAGGCCCGCGAGCCTGTGTAGGAAATGCAGGGGAGGCGGCTTGGCCGTCTCCCCTGTTGCATGAGAAGTGGAGGGACGAAATGAGCGGTTTTGTGCTGGCCATCGACCAGGGAACGACCTCGACCAGGGCGATCGTCTTCGACAGCGAAATGAAAGTCGCCGGCACGGGCCAGCAGGAATTCACGCAGCATTATCCGGCTTCCGGCTGGGTCGAGCATGATCCGGAAGACATTTGGGCAAGCGTGCTCGCGACAGTGAAGGCGGCGCTGAAGGCTGCCGGTTGCGCAGCATCGGATATGGCCGCGATCGGCATCACCAACCAGCGCGAGACGGTGGTCATCTGGGACAAGGCGACGGGAAAACCGATCCACAACGCGATTGTGTGGCAGGACAGACGAACCGCGCCGCTTTGCCAGAAGCTCAAGAAGCAAGGGCTGGAGAAGACGTTCACGAAAAAGACCGGGTTGCTGCTCGATCCCTATTTCTCCGGCACCAAGATCGCCTGGATGCTGGACAAGGTGAAGGGCGCGAGAAAGCGCGCCGAGAAAGGCGAATTGCTCGCCGGCACGATCGACAGTTTTCTCATCTGGCGCCTGACCGGCGGCAAGGTACACGCCACCGATGCCACCAACGCCTCGCGCACGCTGGTCTACAACATCGAGAAGAATGTCTGGGACGACGAGCTGCTGTCCATCCTGAACATACCGGCCGCGGTCCTGCCGCAGGTGAAGGACTGCGCCGATGATTTCGGTGTCACAGAAAAGAGCCTTTTCGGCGCCGAGATGAGGATTCTCGGGGTCGCCGGCGACCAGCACGCAGCGACCATCGGCCAGGCCTGTTTCGAGCCGGGCATGATGAAGTCCACCTACGGCACCGGCTGCTTCGCGCTGCTGAACACCGGCGCCGATCTGGTGCGCTCGAAGAACCGGCTCTTGACCACCATCGCCTATCGGTTGAACGGCAAGACCACCTATGCGCTGGAGGGCTCGATCTTCATTGCGGGTGCCGCCGTGCAATGGCTGCGCGACGGCATCAAGGTGATCGGCAAGGCCGAGCAGAGCGGCGCGCTGGCGGCGACCGCCGATCCGGCGCAACAAGTCTATCTGGTGCCGGCCTTTGTCGGCCTGGGCGCACCGCACTGGGACGCGGATGCCCGCGGCGCGATCTTCGGCCTGACGCGCAATTCAGGCCCGGCCGAGTTCGCGCGCGCGGCGCTCGAATCCGTCGCCTTCCAGACGCGCGACCTGCTCGACGCCATGCGCAAGGATTGGAAGGGCGCTTCCGCCAAGACCGTGCTGCGGGTCGACGGCGGCATGGTCGCATCGGATTGGACCATGCAGAGGTTGGCCGACATCCTCGACGCGCCGGTCGATCGGCCGACCATCCTGGAAACGACCGCGCTGGGTGCCGCCTGGCTTGCCGGATCCAAAGCCGGCGTGTGGCCGAAGGCGAAGGAGTTTGCCAAGACCTGGGCTCTCGATAAGCGCTTCAAGCCGGATATGGACGCCGCCACCCGTTCCGCCAAGCTGAGTGGCTGGCGCGACGCAGTGCGCAGGACGCTGAGTGTGCAATGAGGGGCGCGGGAGACACGGCAAGGCGAGGGGGCATGAAGCATCCGGACTGGTACCCCGCATGGCGTGACGAGGCTTTCGACCAACTGAACGCCAAGAACCATCGTTTGGAGGATGAATTCCGCCTCGGCAGCTGGCAGCGCTACGACTATGACTTAACCACCGGAAAACTGCTTTTTTCGGCAGATGGTGTCGTCAAGGTGGTCGCTCACATACAGATTGCCGGCTCTACAAGCGCCAAGGCGGACAACTGGCTATGGGCTTGGGCAAATTCAAATTTGCCGGGCGACCTTCTCAGCGACGCCAAACTGGTTCGGTCATTCGGCGAGGAGAAGGGCATAGACGAACTGGCGCAGGCTTATGTGCTCGACGTGGCCGATGACCTCGAAGCGCTTGGTTGGGGACTGACCGGTGCCATGGTTCGGATTTGCAACGCGCTCGGAGCCTATCGCTCACCCCGAGGGGAAGGCGGGGGCCTGTACCTGATATTGAAAAGCGTCAACTGGGCCAGCTGAACGAACAGAGAGCCCGTGCCTTGCGGCACGGGCTCGGTCAACGACCCTGGATACTGACTGGAGGCTGTCAGTAGGGCGAAACGCACTGCTGACGCGGGCCGTTGTAGGGCTGGAAAGTGTTGTCCGAGGCGCGATAAGACCGATAACGGTCATAGCACCACTGCACATGCGCATCGCCGCCACGATAGACGCGGTTCTGGCTGTTGATGATGGCGCCGGTAATCAGCGCGCCGGTGGCGAAGGCAGCGAGCGGGAACCAATAATCGCCATGCCGGCGATAGCCGCGGCGATATTCACGGTAGCCGCGATGGCCATTCCAGTAGACGACGCCGTCGCGACGCGAGAAATCGCGGTTGAAGCTGCGGTGTCGTCTCCAATCCCGATACTGCACGGTCTGGACATCCGACCAGAGGCCCTGGGATTGTGGCACATAAGCTGGCTGAGCGTTGACCGGCACCACCTCCGCCGCGATGAACGACGCCGAGAGGGCGGCTGCCATCAGGCCTGATGCGATCCTTTTCATCGATGTACTCCTCGAGGGTTGGTAATCGTCCCTGTGTTGCGAAACGGGTCTGGGTTGCAATGGTTCCCGCTTCCCCATCAACCTGTTGTTATCGTAGGGTTTCTGAAGCAGCCCGGGTCCGGGTGATTGGCGGAGGCACCGAAAGCTTCTCCCGGGCATCTTAACCGCTCCTTTGGAATCCGTTCAAAATCCGCCTTGGAAGCTGGTGTTTTTCCGGTTGACCGGTCGCGGCACTCTCCCTATGTTCCGCGCAATTTCGAGGGCGGCGTTTTGAGCCCGCGGGAGCGCGTAGCTCAGCCGGTAGAGCAACTGACTTTTAATCAGTAGGTCATGGGTTCGAATCCCATCGCGCTCACCAAATTTCCAACCCATTTCAACGAGATAAGCTCTGGCTGCGAAACGGGCAGACCGCTTTGATGCCCCGCGCGTTACCTATGGCTGCCCAATTCGTGATTGGGACCGAGAAAGCCCGGCAGCCGAAACGACCCGACCAGGTGGCATTTGGTCTTCCTGTCTCGTCTTGGGACGGGAATGCTTGGCATTGGCTTTGCACCGCAGACATGGCCGGCGTGATCCCCGGCAACTCGTCGGGCTTGAAGGCCGTTGTTGGGGGCCTCGCCCGGCGAGTTCTTCCCAAAGCGCTTCGATGCCAGCTCGCGTTAAGTTGACGGCATCCTTGGCGCAGCATCCCGCCTAGGCCGCTCAACAGCCTTCCGTGAATTCTGACTGCCAGGTTCCGCAAGATCGCTTGCGGCGAGTCACTCATGCTCGGCATGCGGCTTGCGCGGGCAGGACGGTTGCGCGATGCTGCCGTTGGGGAGTGGTGTCGCAATATCGATTCTGTGGAATCACCACTATGTTCGTTGACTACTATGAGCTGCTCGAGATCAGCCCGAACGCGAATTCGGAAACGATCGAGCGGATATTTCGTTACTTTGCCATGCGCTACCATCCCGACAATCGGGATACCGGCAATGAGTCACGCTTCAGCGAAATCGTAGAGGCCCATAATACGCTCAAGGATCCAGTCAAACGCGCCCAATACGATGTCCAGTATAGAGACCATTTGAGCGTTCGCCGCGAGCTCGCCGAAGAAGCCAGCGATGCCAAAGGGCTTGAACGGGACGTTGTCATCCAGGCCAAGCTGCTGTCGCTTCTCTATGTAAAACGTCGACAGGACGTCAACAATCCTGGCATCGGCGATGAAGAGCTCGAACGCTTGTCGGGCTGCCCGCGAGAACATCTGGAATTTCATCTTTGGTATCTGAAGGCAAAGAGCTGGATAGCAAGGATCGAAAACGGGATGTTCGCGATCACCGTAGACGGCATCGATCGCGCCAATTCAGAGCATCGCCGTGAAACCGTCGCAACCAGGCTGCTGGATCATGCAACTTGACGATGCCCTCTGCCGGCTGATCGGTTGCTTTTACATTCGCGATTGCTTGTGTTCGAATTCCGCCGGGGCCATGGTTGCCCGGCGAGTAGGATCGATCCGGTGTGGGCCGGCCGCGCCATGCCTGGTTCCGTGCAACCGGGCAGGTAGCGTCAGGATGGCGGCCCAAGGGGAGGATAAATTGCCCGAGAAGAAGGTGATTGCCGTCAAAGACTGGACTTGCGCCATGAGTGACGAACTCGGCCGCGTGGCCCTGACCGTCAATCCGACAGACGGTGAGCCGATCCTGGTCTTGCTGACGATCTTTCAGGCGGCAAAGATGGGGCGCGAGCTGCAGTCGCCGAAACGCGTTCAGTTTTCCATCTAACTGGGGATCGACACGTCGGCAAAGGCTGGAGCGGCACCCCAATCTTGTCGCCAGGCGGGGTGGCGGCTAAGCTCGATCCTTCCCGAAGGAGAGCTCGACCATGGCACTTGACCTTTCGGTGGATGCTTCAGCCGCTAAAGCGGCGACGCTGCCTGGCAAATATCTATTTGGCCCGGTCGCCGATTTCCTCATGCTCGGCGGCAGCGCGTTTCTGATCCTGCCCATCCTGTTCCTGGTGCCGCTCGAATATGAAGGCCTCGTCGCTGCAACCATGGTCGTCGTGGCATATCTGGTCAACTACCCCCACTTCGCCCACTCGTACCAGATTTTCTATCGCAATTTCGGGCGCAAGGTGAGGGGCAGCGGATACGAGAAGAGCCTGCAGCTTCGCTACATTTTCGCGGGCATCGTCGTCCCCCTGATCATGGCCGCGTTCTTTGCATATGGCGCGGCAAGGGCGGACACTCAGCTGCTGGGATACGCAGCCAACGCCATGTTCTTCTTCGTCGGTTGGCACTACGTCAAGCAAGGCTACGGCATGCTGATGGTCGACGCCGTCCTGAAGCGTAAATTCTTCGACAATCGTGACAAGAAGGTGCTGCTGGTCAACAGCTATGTCGTGTGGATCCTGGCATGGCTCCAGACGAACACGGCGGTGACCCAAGGGAAATATTACGGCCTGGAATATTACACATTCGCGGTCCCTTCCTGGATAACCAACATTGCCCTGCTAGCGGCCGTCGTCTCGACGGCGGCCACGGTTCTGATGCTGATCAACCGCTGGCACAGAAATGGTCATGCGCTGCCGTATAACGGCATCGTAGCCTATGTCGCGTCGCTCTATCTGTGGATCCTGATTGCGAGGATAAACCCGCTCTGGCTGCTAGTGGTGCCGGCGCTCCACTCGCTGCAGTATCTGGCCGTGGTCTGGCGCTACCAGACGAACGTCGAGCGCGACGTCGCGGATGCCGCACAAAATCCGCAACCGAAGGTACTGTCCTTTCTCGGACCTCTCTACAGGCTTAGAGTTCTGGGATTCATCGTCGGGGGTGGTGCGCTCGGATATCTCGGCTTCTGGCTTATGCCGATGGCGATGACCGCCTTGATCCCCTACGACAAGCAAGTCCTCGGGTCCTCGCTGTTCTTCTTCATCGTGCTGATCTTCATCAACGTGCACCACTATTTTCTGGACAACGTGATGTGGCGCCGCGGCAATCCTGAAGTGTCCAAATATTTGTTCCGCTAACGCTGAAGCCGCAGGTCGGAGCAGCAGCCGGGTTCACGCCACCAGCGACACGTTCCCGCCGGCATGGCGCTCGAGGCGTCCGGCGAGGTCGAGCTCCAACAGCACCATGGCGATCTGCGCGGCGCTCAAGCCTGTGTGGCGGATGATCTCGTCGACCGCGATCGGCGTCGGGCCGAGCGCTTCCAGCACGTCGGCGCGTTCGTCGTCGCCGGGCGGCGGCATTGCCGACAAGTCGGGCGCCTCGGCGAGCGGCATGGTCCTTGGCGGGCGGGTGCCAGCCAGCGGTGCCAGCGCGCCCAGAATGTCGGCCGCTTCGGTGACGAGCGTGGCGCCGTCCTTGAGCAGCGCATTACTGCCGGCGGCACGCGGGTCGAGCGGCGAGCCCGGAACCGCAAAGACCAGTCGGCCCATCTCGCCGGCCAGCCTGGCGCTGATCAGCGAGCCGGAGCGCTGTGCGGCTTCGACCACGACGAGCCCGAGCGCCATGCCGGCGACGAGGCGATTGCGGCGCGGGAAATCCTGCGCTCGCGGCTGCCAGCCGAAGGGCATTTCCGAAACGATGGCGCCGCCGCGCTCGGCGATGTCGTCGCACAGACCGGCATTTTCCGGCGGGTAGGGCACATCGAGGCCGCCGGCCAGCACTCCGACCGTGCCGGTCGAAAGGCTCCCCTGATGCGCCGCGGTGTCGATGCCGCGTGCGAGGCCGGAGACGATGGCGTAGCCGTCGCGACCGAGGTCGGCCGCCAGCAATCTCGCCATCTTGATGCCGGCGAGCGAGGCGTTGCGGGCGCCGACGATCGCCACCGCAGGGAGACGGAACACCGCGCCTTCGCCCTTCACCGCCAACAGTGGCGGCGGGTTGTCCAGGGTCTTCAGCAAAGCGGGATAGTCTGCTTCGCCGATGCCGACGAAGCGGGCGCCGGCGCGCCGGGCCGCTTCCAACTCCGCCTCGGCTTCGCCGGCGGAGGGAATGCGAGCGATGCGGTTGGCGCCGCCCGAGATCATCAGCTCGGGCAGCATTTCGAGCGCGGCTTCGGCCGAGCCGAAGCGGTTGATCAGCTCGCGAAAAGAGGCAGGGCCGACGTTCGGCGTGCGGATCAGGCGAAGCCAGGCAAGCCTCTGCCGCTCGCTAAGGCGCGGGCCGGCGACCGGAGCACTCACCCCTTCGCCCCGATCTTGCCCTCGGTGCCGGCGAGCAGCCGCGAGATGTTGGCGCGGTGCTTGACGAAGACGATCAGGCTCATCAGCGCGAACAGGCCGGCGATCTGAGGCGTGCTGATGAAGTAAAGCGCGATCGGCACGACCACCGTCGCCGCGAGCGCCGCGAGCGAGGAGTAGCGGAACAGGAAGGCCATGGCGAGCCAGACAACGGCGAAGACAACCATGCCCTGCCAGGCAAGCCCGAGCAGCACGCCGAGGTAGGTGGCGACGCCCTTGCCGCCCTTGAATCCTAGCCAGACCGGAAAGAGATGGCCGAGGAAAGCGCCGAAGCCGGCGAGCAGTCCGAAGTCCGGCGAGAAATGTCCGGCGATCAGCACTGCCGCGGTGCCCTTCAGCGCATCGAGCAGCAGCGTCGCAGCGGCGAGCCCCTTGTTGCCGGTGCGCAGCACATTGGTCGCGCCGATGTTGCCTGAACCGATCTGGCGGACATCGCCGAGACCGGCCGCGCGGGTAATCAAAAGCCCGAACGGGATCGAGCCGAGCAGGTATCCGAAGATCAGTGCGAGCCCGTAACCCATTGTCCCCCACCTATTTCAGCCGATCCAGCTGCTTCCGGCTTTGGTCGATTGATGTTCAGGCCGAAAACACTGTGCGGCCCGCTACCATGGTTTGCAAGACTTTGCCCTGAAGGCGCGCGCCTTCGAAACAGGTGTTCTTCGACCGCGAGTGCAGGCCGCTCTCGCTGACGATCCAGGGCTCGTCAAGATCGACCAGCGCAAGATCGGCCGCGGCACCCGGCTTCAGCGTGCCGCCGGGCAGGCCGAACAGTCTTGCCGGCGCGGTGGACAGGGTCTCAACCAGCCTGAGCAGCGGCACATCGCCATTGTGGTAGAGCCGAAGTGTTGCGCCAAGCAGCGTCTCCAGCCCGATCGCCCCGGCGGCGGCATCCGCGAAAGGCAGTCGCTTGGTATCGACATCCTGCGGGTCGTGCGAGGAGACGATGAGATCGATCGTGCCGTCCTTGATCGCCTCGACCATCGCCATCCGGTCGTCCTCGGCGCGCAAGGGCGGGGTGAGCCGGAAGAAGGTGCGGTATTCGCCGACATCGTTCTCATTGAGCGACAGATTGTGGATGGCGACGCCCGCCGTGACATTGGCGCCGTCGGCCTTTGCCCGGCTCACCGCGCCAACCGCCATCGCAGTCGAGATCTTGGCGGCGTGATAGGCGCCGCCGGTCAGCCGCGCCAGCGCCAGGTCCCGCTCCAGCGGGATGAGCTCGGCCTCGCGCGGGATGCCGGAAAGGCCGAGCCAGCTCGCATAAAGGCCCTCGTTCATCACGCCGGCCGAGGCAAGGTCGGCGTCCTGGGTTTCATGCGCGATCACGCCACCGAAATCGCGGGCATAAGTCAGCGCGCGGCGCATGACCATGGCGTTGGCGATCGTGTGTCGACCATCGGTGAAGGCCACGGCGCCGGCTTCGCGCAGCAGGCCGAGCTCGGTCATCTCGCGGCCGTCGAGACCCTTGGTGATTGCCGCCGCTGGGAAGATGTTGACGCTTGCGGTGTCCCTTGCCGTGCGCAGCACGAATTCGACCAGCGCCACATTGTCGATCACCGGATTGGTGTCAGGCATCATGACGATGGAGGTGACGCCGCCGGCTGCCGCAGCGACGCTTGCCGAGGCGATGGTCTCGCGGTGCTCACCGCCGGGTTCGCCGATGAAGACGCGGGCATCGATGAGACCCGGAATAATCGTCTTGCCGGCGCAGTCGATGACGACAGCGCCTTCGGGCGCGCCCTGGTTCAGCGCCGCCTTGCCGGCGGCGACGATCCGGCGGCCGTCGACGATTACCGCACCGATCTCGTCGACACCGCGCGAGGGGTCGACGATGCGGGCCTTGTTGAAGACCGTCACGCTCATGCGCCGCGTCCCTCCTGGTTGCGACGCGGGTCTAACAGCGCTTGCATAACCGCCATGCGCACGGCTACGCCCATCTCGACCTGTTCCTGGATGACGCTCTGCGGCCCGTCGGCGATCTCCGAGGCGATCTCGACGCCGCGGTTCATCGGCCCGGGATGCATGACCAGCGCATCCTCCTTGGCCGCTTTCAGCTTCTCGGCGTCGAGGCCGAAATAGCGGAAATATTCGCGGATCGACGGCACGAAGGCGCCTTCCATGCGCTCGCGCTGCAGGCGCAGCATCATCACGACGTCGGCGCCCTTCAGTCCTTCCGCCATCGAGCGCGACACGATCACGCCCATCCTGTCGATGCCCGCGGGCAGCAGCGTGGAGGGTGCGACCACCCGCACCTGCGCGCCGAGCGCGTTCAAGAGCATGATGTTGGAGCGGGCGACGCGCGAATGCAGAATGTCGCCGCAGATCGCCACGATCAGCTTCGACAGCGGTCCCTTGGCGCGGCGTATGGTCAGCGCGTCGAGCAGCGCCTGCGTCGGGTGCTCATGCGCGCCGTCGCCGGCGTTGACCACCGAGCAGCCGACCTTTTGCGCCAGAAGCGCTGCCGCGCCCGCCGACTGATGGCGGATGATCAGGATATCCGGACGCATGGCGTTGAGCGTCATGGCGGTGTCGATCAGGGTCTCGCCCTTCTTCACCGAAGAGCTCGCCACCGACATGTTCATGACGTCGGCCCCGAGCCGTTTTCCGGCGAGCTCGAAGGACGATTGCGTGCGGGTCGAGGCCTCGTAGAAGAGGTTGATTTGTGTCCGGCCGCGCAGCGTCGAGGTCTTCTTTTCAGATTGCCGCGAGATCGAGACGGCCCGGTCGGCGCGATCGAGCAACAGCTCGATATCAGCGGGGGAAAGATCGCGGATGCCTAGAAGATGGCGGTGAGGGAACAGCGGCAGGGACGAAGCGTCGGTCATCTCAAGGCGCTGCTATAGGGTGCGGTCCGGCCAGCCGCAAGCGCCAGCTTTGGATTGCGCGCGTTCTCCCCGGTATTTTCGTCGCGCGCCTTGCATTGCTTGGCTATAAGGCCCGATGGCTTCGGATTCGCGACCGCGGCCTTGAGATGGTAAGGACCTCTCTGCCAACTGAAGGATTGGGCGTGACCGACGAGGTGATCAACCAGCCGCCGCCACTGACGGGCGGCAACGCATGGCGGGGCGATCCGTTGCTCATCCAGCTTGCCGAGCGTTTTTCCGATTCCGTCCGCAAGGATCTGGACGGGCTCGGCAGGTTCGTCATGACGCAGGAAGCACAGGAACTTGCCCGGCTCGCCAACACCGACACACCGAAGCTCAGGACGCATGACCGCCAGGGCCGACGCGTCGATCTGGTCGAGTTTCATCCCGCTTATCACGCGCTCATGCGACGCTCGGTTGCCGGCGGCCTGCATTCCTCGGTTTGGGAAAACGGCGATGCCGAGATCGGCCGCCGGCATCAGGTGAGGGCGGCGCGCTTCTACCTGACCGCGGAGCTCGAGACCGGACATCTTTGCCCCATCACCATGACCAGCGCTTCGCTGGCGGCGCTGATGGCGAGCCCAAAGCTGTTCCGCGAATGGGCGCCGCGCGTGACAACGCGCAAATACGACCAGAGCCAGAAGCCGCCGGTGCAAAAGACCGGGCTTACCCTCGGCATGGGTATGACCGAGAAACAGGGCGGCACCGACGTGCGCGCCAATGTCACAAAGGCCGAGCGCGCGGGAAACGGCTTCTATCGGCTGACCGGGCATAAATGGTTCATGTCGGCGCCGATGTCCGACGCCTTTCTCGTGCTCGGCCAGGTGCCGGAAGGGCTTTCATGCTTCCTGGTTCCGCGCATTCTGGGCGACGGCTCGGGCAATGGCTTCCGTTTCCAGCGCCTGAAGGACAAGCTCGGCAACCGCTCCAACGCCTCGTCGGAGGTCGAGTTCGCCAATGCCATCGGCGAGATGGTCGGCGAGCCGGGCGCCGGGATCAAGACGATCATGGACATGGTCACGCTGACCAGGCTCGACTGCGCCGTCGCTTCGTCAGCGCTCATGCGCGCCGGGCTGGCCGAAGCCGTCCACCACGTGCGCCATCGCCAGGTGTTCGGCACCAGTCTGGTCGATCAACCGCTGATGCAGCGGGTCCTTGCCGACATGGCGCTCGACGTTGCCGCCGCGACGGCGCTGTCGTTCCGGCTGGCGCGTTCCTTCGACGAGGCGGCGAGCGATCGCGGCGAGGCGGCCTTTGCACGCGCCATGACGCCGGTGGTCAAATACTGGGTATGCAAGATCGCACCGGCCTTGCTTTACGAGGCGATGGAGTGCCTCGGCGGCAACGGCTATGTGGAGGAAGCGCCGCTTGCTCGCTATTACCGTGAGGCTCCGGTCAACGCGATCTGGGAAGGCTCCGGCAACGTCATGGCGCTCGACGTGCTGCGTGTGCTTGGCCGCGCGCCAGGCCTGTTCGAGGAGGTGCTGGCCGGCATCGACCGCGACCTCGGCGCCGGCGGGCGGGGCACCATCAGCGTGCTCAATGCGGCCATGCAGGTGGCTTCGACCGACCAGGGCTCTGCTCGCCTGCTGACCGAACAGCTGGCGCTTTCGGCGGCGGCGGCGGAGCTGCGCCGGCTGGGGGCAGGGCGGATCGCCGACGCCTTCGTCGAAACAAGACTCGGCGGCCAATGGCGCACCACCTACGGCATGCTCGATTCGCGCCATGACGCGCGCATGATCATCGACACGCTTTACCCGCCGCTGAATTGAGCGGCCTGAAAGGCGTTCGATCGCCGGCCTGTGGATTGCCGTTAACCTTAACGAATGGTTTCCGTTGCGGGGAGGCTTCGCGGAGCCCACTCTGTCCACCGGAGTAGGGAAATGTTAACCATGACGATCCCGTGCTCCCAGGCAGGAAGCGCATGCGGCACGTTTTGACATCATTTCTGGCCTTGCATTGGGCGGTTGTCTTCGCCCTGCTGGCCTACATCTGCATGGATGGCAATCGCGGCATCGCGTCGGCGCTCGGCGTGCTTGGCGTCTCGCTGCAAAGAAGCCGTTTCCCGGATCTCGATCATGCTCTCGTCGTGGCGCCGCTCGCGGTCGCTCTGCTGATCGTCGCGCTGCTGTTCTGCTGGGCCTTCGTCGAGACGCTGCTCAACATCGCGACAAGGCCGGATGCGGGCGATACGGTGGTGCGGATAGCCTTCATCTGCGCCTCCTTCCTGCTTTCGGTGATTCTCGTCGGCGGCGCCGCGCAAGGCATCAACGGGCTGTTCATGGTCGTCGCCATCCAGATGACGGCGCTGCTCGCCTCTTATGTCGCGGTGCTCGCCGAGCGACGCTCGGCTCTCGCCGCGATGACCTTGCATGAAGGCGAAGCCCCCCTGGTTTCCCATCGCATGGCAGCGGGCGTCGCGCACAGCTCGCTCCTGTCCCGCATCTCCAGCCGGCCGGAAACCAGACCCGGAGGTCGCCGCTGATGCGCGCCTTGTTCGCATTCTGGGCGGCTCCGCTGGTCCTGTTCTGGGGCTGGTTCTTCCTGTCTCTCAACGACATCAATTTCGGCTACGTGATGCTCAGCCGCCAATTGCACGACCTGGTCTTCCAGCTTTACGGCCAGATGCTCGGCGTCGATCCGGGGATCATCCCCGGTATGGTGGCGCGGGCCTGCGTGTTCGACAGTTTCCTGCTGCTCGGACTGGTGGCATTCCGCCGCCGGCGCCAAATCGCCGAATGGATCAGGCGGCGCCGGGAAGGCCCTGTCAGCCCCGATCAGCTCGGCCGAGCGACTGGAGTCGGTCCAACGCTCCCTGCAGAATAAAGGCCGCCGCCGCCGAATCGATCTTGCCGGCGCGCTTCTTGCGCGAGAAATCCATCTCGATCAGCGTCCGTTCCGCCGCGACCGTCGACAGCCGCTCGTCCCATAGCACGAAGGGCAGGTCGGACAAGGCGGCCATGTTGCGCGCGAAGGCGCGGGACTTCTGGGCGCGCGGACCTTCCGATCCGTCCATGTTGACGGGAAGGCCGAGCACGATCGCGCCGACATTGTCCTTCTCGAGCTGAGCCAGCAACTGGGCGGCATCGAGCGAAAACTTCTTGCGCAGGATGACCGGGCGCGGATGGGCAAAGGACAGGCTTCGGTCCGATACCGCCACGCCGATCGTCTTGTCGCCCAGATCAAGCCCGGCGAGCGTGCGGCCGCCCGCGAGAAGTGCCGGCAATTCCTCAATGCTTATGATGCCCAACGGCTCGTCCTGGTTAGTCGCCGCGCGCCTTTTTGATCGGCCGCGGGACTTTCAATTTGCTTTCGGCGTTCTATCCTTTGGCAACGAGAAAATCGAGGAATCCCTTCATGAAACTGACCTGGTATGGACATTCGGCATTCCGCATCGAGACCAAGGACGCCAACATCCTCATAGACCCGTATCTGGTCGGCAATCCGTCATGGACGGGCGGCTGGGAAAATCCAGCCGAAGGGGTGACGCATGTTCTTCTGACCCATGGCCACAGCGATCATATCAGCGGAGCCGCCGAGGTACTGAACAAGAGCGGCGCCATGCTGGTCGCCAATTTCGAGATCTGCATGTATCTCGTCGGCCAGGGCGTCAGCGATAAGAAGATTAATCCCGGCAATATCGGCGGTACGGTCGATTGCGGTCCCTTCACCGCCACTTTCGTCCAGGCTTTGCACTCCTCTTCGTTCGGCGGACAAGACGGTACCAACACCTATCTCGGCAATCCGGGCGGGCTCGTGCTGCATTTCCCGGAGGACAAGACGCTCTACCACATGGGCGACACCGACATCTTTTCCGATATGGGGCTGATCAACGAATTGCATGAACCGAAGATCGGCATCGTGCCGGTCGGCGATCGCTTCACCATGGCGGCGCGGTGGCTGCCCTAGCCTGCCGCCGCTTTTTCCGCTTCGATACGGTCGTTCCCTGCCATTTCGGCACCTTCCCGATGATCGACCAGACCGCCGACAAATTCGTCGCCGGCATGGAGGGATCCGGCGTCAAGGTGGCGCTGCCCGAGATCGGCAAGGCGATCACGATCTAGGCGTTCGCCCTATGTAGTAGGGTACACTACCTAGAGCGGCGCCCGAAGCACCGCATCCCGGTCGGCGGCATGATCTATGTTGCGCCGCAAGCGCGGCGCCGCTATAGCCCGCACTGGTTTTCCCGAGGCAAATAGACATGTCCGTTGATCTTCAGACCGTGAAGCGCGTCGCGCACCTTGCCCGCATTGCCGTGAGCGAGCAGGATGCCGAGCGCATGACAGGCGAGCTGAACGCCATCCTTGGCTTCGTCGAGCAGTTGAACGAGGTGGACGTCTCCGGCGTCGAACCGATGACTTCGGTCACGCCGATGGAGATGAAGAAGCGGCAGGATATGATCACCGACGGCAACAAAGCGGTCGACATCGTCGCCAACGCGCCGGCCATGGAAGAGAATTTCTTCCTCGTTCCCAAGGTTGTGGAGTAAGGGCAGGATGGCCGTCGAAATCGGCGTCGAGACGCCCTTGCAGGACGACGTGCGCGCGCTGGTCGCAGAACTCAACACCGCGCTGCTCGAACTGACGCCGCCGGAACATTGCTATCACCTCACCGTCGAGCAGATGGCTGGCCACGACACGACCGTGTTCGTCGCCCGCGACGCTGGCCTTGCGGTCGGCTGCGGCGCGCTGAAGCGTCATGCGGACGCGGTCGGCGAGGTCAAGCGCATGTACACGCGGCCCACGCATCGCGGCCAGAAGATCGGTGCCCAAATCGTTGCGCGGATCGAGGGTCTGGCGCGGCAGGAAGGCCTGAAGCGCCTGGTTCTGGAGACCGGCGATCGCCACCCTGCCGCCTGGGCCGTCTACGAACGCGCCGGGTTTTCGCGTTGCGGCCCGGTGCTGGAATATCCCGACTCGGAATGGTCGGTGTTTTACGAAAAGAGCCTTGCCTGATGAGCGACCTCACACATCTCACCATTTCCGAGGCCCGCGCCAAGCTGCGCGGCAAGGAGATTTCGGCTGCCGAGATCACCGAAGCCTATCTCTCGGCGATCGAGCGCGCCAATCCGGTGCTCAATGCCTATGTCGCGGTGACCGGCGACAAGGCGCGCGAGATGGCCAAGGTTTCCGACGCGAAGCTCGGCAAGGGCGAGGGCGGGGCGCTCGAAGGAATTCCGCTCGGCATCAAGGATCTGTTCGCCACCGAAGGCGTCCACACCCAGGCCTGCAGCCATGTGCTCGACGGTTTCCAACCGCGCTACGAATCGACCGTCACATCCAATCTGTGGGCCGACGGCGCCGTTATGCTCGGCAAGCTCAACATGGACGAGTTCGCCATGGGCTCCTCCAACGAGACCTCCTATTACGGCCCGGTTATCAATCCTTGGCGGCGCTCGCGCCTCGACACGGTGATGACGCCGACGACGCATCAGGGCGACGGCGGGTTTGTCTCGGCCGGCGGCGCGAAGACCGCGCGTACGTTGGATAACGCCCAGCTGGTGCCGGGCGGCTCCTCCGGCGGATCGGCTTCCGCGGTCGCCGCCTTCCTCTGCGCCGGCGCCACCGCGACCGACACCGGCGGCTCGATCCGCCAGCCGGCAGCCTTCACCGGCACCGTCGGCATCAAGCCGACCTATGGCCGCTGCTCACGCTGGGGCGTCGTCGCCTTCGCGTCCTCGCTCGACCAGGCCGGTCCGATCGCGCGCGATGTGCGCGACGCCGCGATCCTGTTGAAGTCGATGGCCTCCTCCGACCCGAAGGACACGACGTCGGTCGACCGGCCGGTGCCGGACTACGAGGCGGTGATCGGCAAGCCGATCAAGGGCATGAAGGTCGGCATTCCGAAGGAGTACCGCGTCGACGGCATGCCCGAGGATATCGAGGCGCTCTGGCAGAAAGGCATTGCCTGGCTGAAGGATGCCGGGGCGGAGATCGTCGATATCTCTTTGCCGCACACCAAATACGCGCTGCCGGCCTACTACATCGTGGCGCCGGCCGAGGCCTCGTCCAACCTCGCCCGCTATGACGGCGTGCGCTACGGGTTGCGCGTGCCCAGCAAGGACATCGTCGACATGTATGAGAAGACGCGCGCCGCCGGCTTCGGCCGCGAGGTTAAGCGCCGCATCATGATCGGCACCTACGTGCTTTCCGCGGGTTACTACGACGCCTACTACCTGCAGGCGCAGAAGGTGCGCACGCTGATCAAGCGCGATTTCGAGACCGTCTTTGCTGCCGGTGTCGACGTCATCCTGACCCCGGCCACACCGTCGGCTGCCTTCGGCGTCGCCGACGAGGACATGAACGCCGATCCGGTGAAAATGTATCTCAACGACATCTTCACCGTGACGGTGAACATGGCCGGGCTGCCGGGGATATCGGTGCCCGCCGGCCTTGACGGCAAAGGCCTGCCGCTCGGCCTGCAGCTCATCGGCAGGCCGTTCGACGAGGAAACGCTGTTCCAGACCGCCCACGTCATCGAACAGGCCGCGGGCAGGTTCCAGCCGGACAAGTGGTGGTAGCGTTGTCCCTCATCTAGTCCGTTAGCGTTGTGGCGTTCTTTGCGCGTCCAAACGGACGCGCGGCGCCGTAATGGGGTGAGGGATGTTCTATTATCTTTCCAAGATCCTCTGGTTTCTCGTCCAGCCGCTCAATTTGGCGATCTTCCTGCTGCTCGCCGGTCTGCTGGCGGCGCTCTTCCGCCGCCCTCGGCTGGCCGGCACCGGCAGCGTGCTCGCCTTCCTGATCCTCGCGCTTTCGACCTGGACCTCGCTTGGCGCAATGATGCTCAATCCGCTGGAGGAACGCTTTCCCAAGCCGCCGCTGCCGGACAAGGCCGACGGCATCGTCGTGCTCGGCGGCGGTTTCGAGGGCGCGATCAATCTGGCGCGCGGCGGCTATGAACTGAACAGCGGCGGCGATCGCATGGTCGAGACGGCGATCCTCGCTAGGCGTTTTCCGCAAGCGAAAGTGGTCGTCTCCGGCGGCAATGGCGAGCTTTTCCTGGACGGCGAGGGCGATGCCGACACCGCGCCGCGCCTGCTTGGCGCGCTGGGGGTCGCGCCCGATCGCCTGATTCTTGAGAACAAGTCCCGCAACACGCACGAAAATGCAGTCTTCACCCGCAGGCTGGTCGAGCCGAAACCGGGCGAGACATGGCTGCTGGTGACGTCTGCCTTCCATATGCCGCGCGCCAAGGCGCTGTTCGACAAGGCCGGTTTTCCAACCGTCCCTTGGCCGGTCGATTACCGGACCTCAGGCAAGGAAGGCATCGGTCTGTTCCGCGACAATCCGGCCGATTCGCTGCAGGCGACCACCATGGCGATCCGCGAATGGATCGGGCTCTCCGCCTATTGGCTGTCGGGCCGCATCGATCAACCTTTCCCTGCGCCGGGCGGCTGACCGAGCACTGCCTGGCGCGCGGCCGAGAAGAACTGGCGCCGCACAAGCACGGCAAGCAGCACCAGCGTCGACAGCACGAACACCGTCGGGCCGACGAACGAGCCGAGATAGCCGATCGAGAAGAAGACGGCGCGCAGGCCGGAATTGAAATGCTTGCCGGCAAGCACGTTCATGCGGGTGGCCCGCCACACCGCCGCCCCGCTGACCGGATTGCGCGAGGCCTCGCCATGCGGGACCGGCACGGCACCGATCAGGATCGAGCAGTAGTTGAACAGCCGGTAGGCCCAGCCGAATTTGAAGAAGGCGAAGGCGAGGATCAGCACCAGGCCGAACATCTTGGTCTGGAAGGCTTCGCGGGAGGATGCGGAGGCCAACGGCAGGTCAGCCATTATGGTTAGAACCCGGTCGGAAGCGCCGAGAAGGGCAAAGCAGCCGCCGAGCGCGATCAGAGAGCTCGAGGCAAAGAAGGCGGTGCCTTGCTGCAGCCCGGACATGATGGCGGTGTCGACTATGCGCACCTCGCGCTCGGCCATGTTGCGCATCCAGGCTTCGCGCTGAGCGTTCATGGCCGTGGTCAGCGACACGCGGCTAACGAGCTTGCCGTCGGAGGCCAGCGTATGCAGCACCCAGACGACCAGGAAAAAGGCCAGAGCGGCCAGGTCTGTCGCCGAAAGATGAAGGGAATCGCCCATACGTTCTTTTACCACAGGCCGGGCGCTTCGACGGCGGAAGCAAGCGGTACATGTCGCTGCCGGAGCAAACAAGGTCGGCTGACGCCGCGCCGCGACATGCAAAACAGCGGAAACATCGCGAGAATTCCTATATGTAAGTTTTGAGCGGCCTCCAGGAGACAGCGGCGCGTGTTCCTTTCGGTTTTCGACCTGTTCAAGATCGGCATCGGTCCATCGAGCTCGCATACGATGGGGCCGATGACGGCTGCCCGCCGTTTCCTCGACGAGATCCTCGCCGACGACTGGCCGCGCCCGGCCGGCGTCAAGGTCGATCGGATCGGCGCCAGCCTGCACGGCTCGCTCGCTTATACCGGCATCGGCCATGGCTCGGACCGCGCCGTCATCCTCGGACTGGCCGGCGAGATGCCGCAGACGGTCGATCCGGATGAGGCGGATAGCATCGTTGCCCGCATCGGAACGGAGAAACGGATTTCGCCGCCTGGGCATCCGGCCTACCGCTTCGACCCGGCCAAGGATCTGGTGCTCGACCGCAAGACGCCGCTGACCGGTCACGCCAACGGCATGGCCTTCTATGCCTACGATGCGTCCGACCGGCTGCTGCTCAAGCGCATCTATTATTCGATCGGCGGCGGCTTCGTCGTTTCCGAGGAAGAGTTGCAGCGCATGAAGTCCAAGGGCTCGGTGACGACGGAAGGCAAGAAGGTGCCTTATCCCTTCAAGAACGCCGTCGAGATGCTGGCGATGGCGGCCAAGAGCGGGCTTTCGATTGCCGAAATGAAGCGGTCCAACGAGGAAACGCACATGTCGCGCGAGGAGCTGGACGCCGGCCTCGACGCGATCTGGAGCGCCATGAAGGGCTGCATCGACCGCGGGCTGTCGCAGGACGGCATCATGCCGGGCGGACTGAAGGTGCGGCGCCGCGCACGCCAATTGCATGACAAGCTGCAGGAACAGTGGCAGCAGAACCGGCCCAACCCCTTGCTCGCCAATGACTGGCTGTCGATCTATGCCATGGCGGTGAACGAGGAGAACGCCGCCGGCGGGCGCGTGGTCACTGCGCCGACCAACGGTGCCGCCGGCACGCTGCCGGCAGTGCTGCGCTACTGGCTGCATTTCCATCCCGAAGCTGACCAGCCGAGCATCCGCGACTTCTTGCTGACGGCCGCCGCCGTCGGCGGCATCATCAAGTCAAACGCTTCGATCTCGGGCGCCGAGGTCGGCTGCCAGGGCGAAGTGGGATCCGCTTCGGCAATGGCGGCGGCCGGGCTTTGCGCCGTCATCGGAGGCACTCCGGAGCAGGTCGAGAACGCCGCCGAAATCGCGCTCGAGCACCACCTCGGCATGACCTGCGATCCGGTCGGCGGCCTGGTGCAGGTGCCCTGCATCGAGCGCAATGCGCTGGGCGCGGTCAAGGCGGTGACAGCCGCCTCGCTCGCCATCAAGGGCGACGGGACGCATTTCGTGCCGCTGGATGCTGCGATCGAGACCATGCGCCAGACCGGTCTCGACATGAACGAGAAATACAAGGAAACCAGCCTCGGCGGACTCGCTGTCAACGTGGTCGAGTGCTGACCTTGCCCTTTCCACCGGCGGGCTTGGTTTGCCGAAGCGATCGAAACGGCCACGCTGGCCTCATGATTTGGCTGCAGTCGGCCTGTGCATAATCCCGCTTGGCGTTGAATGCCTCCGGCGCTGTCGCTAGATTGCGGGCATGTCTCTGAATCTCGTCAAACTCTGCGTCGGCTGCGACAGCGTCGAGGACCTGGAAGAGTGGATCGCCTTCCGTCTCGACGAGCGGTGCCGCGCCGGCGAGCCGGCCGAGCACTGGCACACCACGCGCATGGTGCCGACGCGCGGTGGGGAGATCACCGATGGCGGCTCGCTCTACTGGGTGATCAAGGGCAACGTCCAATGCCGGCAGCTGATCACGGAGATCCGGCCTTTCGTCGACGGCGAAGGCATCGGCCGCTGCCATCTCGTGCTCGATCCCGAAGTGGTGCGCACCGACTGGCAGCCGCGCCGCGCCTTCCAGGGCTGGCGTTATCTTAAGCCCTCCGATACGCCGGCCGATCTCGGCAAGGGCAGGGCCGCATTGGCCGAGATGCCGCCGAAACTGCGCCTGGAGCTTGCGGAACTCGGCCTGCTGTAGGACTGCAGGTCCTCATCTTCCGCTTGCTGGCCCTTCGAGCGGCCCGGCGTGGGGCTTGCAAGCAACGCCCCTGCGCCACATCTTGATTTCGATGCACAATCATTTGGATGGCGGTGCAAACTGATGGGCGTGATCATCGCATTGGCAGCCGTGCTCCTGGTGCTCTTCGGCGCCGCGACAATCTTTGTGCGTGCCGACGCAGCGAGGATGGCGGACAGTCTCAGAACGCTTGGGCCCGCGCTGTTGGGCCTGATCGGCGCGACGATGCTCGTGGTCGGCCGCAGCAGCTTTGGCGGTCTGCTGATGATTGCTGCGGCAGGCTGGTATGCCTGGATGCGGGCGAGGCGACCGCCACCGAAACTTGTCGCGGCCAAACGCTCAACCGTGCGCACCGCGGCTCTCGAAATGGAGCTCGACCACGACAGCGGCAAGCTCGAAGGCCTTGTTCTCGCCGGCCACTATGAGGGGAGAATGCTGAGCGCCTTGGAGATCGCCGAGCTGCAGCAACTCCATGTCGAGCTACGGCCGGACCCGGAGAGCCGCCAACTGCTAGAGACGTATCTTGACGGCCGTTTTCCCGTCTGGCGCAAGGACGCGCAGCCGGACAGTGGCGAAGGGCTGGGTGTTGCGCCAGGTGCGGGCGCCATGACTAAGGAGGAGGCCTACAAGATCCTTGGTCTTGAAGCGGGGGCTGCCGCGGCGGATATCCGCAAGGCGCACCGCCGCCTGATGCAGCGCCTGAACGCCGATGTCGGCGGCACGTCTGTCCTGGCGGCGCGGATCAATGAAGCCAAGGACGTCTTGCTCTCCAATCACGACTAGTCTCCTTCGACGCGGAACTTCCCGGGAGGTTCAAAAGCCGCCTATTGCTGGACGGCGTAGCACTCGATCTTCTTTCGCTTCAGGGCGTCGCAAGCTTTCCAGGCTGCGTCCTTCGAGCCGAAACCGCCGAAGCGGGCGCGGTAGTAGGTGACGCCGCCCTTGTCGAACGCGATCGTGAAGCCCGATGCGTCGGCCAGCACCTTCGGCGCCTGCTTGGTCGTCTTGTCGAGAAGCGCCTGAGCCCCCGATTGCGTCGGCGAGGACGCGACCTGCACCACCCATCCCGACGGCAGCGAGGCCGTCTTGACCGGATCGATGGCCGGGGCGGCGGCTGCGGCCGGCTCGGCGTAAGCGGCAACCGTCTGGGACGTGGCTTCGGGCTGTGATGCGGTTTCGGTCTCTGAGGTGGTTTCTTGGGGCGCGGGTGCCGGAGCCATGGCGGCCACCGCAACCGTCTTCACCTTCCTGACCTGGATCACCGGCTTGGTTTCCTCAGCGACCGGCGCGCTGTCATCGGCTGACGCGACTTCGGTGTCGTCGACAGCCGGTTTTTCGTCCGGAGTCGGCGCGTCATGCTTGGGCAGGAGGACCTTGGCCAGAGCCTTGATCGGATTGCCGCCGCCCGCCTTGGCGATCAGGTTGCCGCCGCCGCGGGTCGAGGCGCGCGGCAAATAGGTGTTGATCAGTGAAGCCATCTGGTTGTCGCGGCTGCGGCCGGAAGCGCCGCCCATCACCACTGCGACGAGGCGGCGATCGCCATCGGCGACTGAGGAGACCAGGTTGTAGCCGGAAGCGCGCGTGTAGCCGGTTTTGATGCCGTCGACACCCTTGATGCGGCCGAGCAGGCGATTATGGCCGTTGATGCGCTGGCGGCCATAGAGGAACGAGCGCTGCGAGAAATAGCCGTAATATTGCGGGAAGTGCTCGCGGAGCGCGATGCCGAGCATCGCCATGTCGTGCGCCGTGGTGAACTGGCCCGGATCGGGCAGGCCATTGGCATTGCGGAAGACAGTGCCGTTCATGCCAAGCTGGCGTGCCTTGGCCGTCATCATGCGGGCAAAATTGTCTTCGCTGCCGCCGAGCAACTCGCCCAGCGCGGTCGCCGAGTCGTTCGCCGACTTCGTCACCATCGACAGGATCGCGGTCTCGACCGGCACCGACCCGCCGGCGCGCACGCCGAGCTTGGTCGGCGGCTCGGACGCGGCATGGGCCGAGAACGGCACCGGCGTGTTCTTGCCGATCCTGCCCTTCGCCAAGGCCTCGAAGGTGAGGTAGAGCGTCATCATCTTGGTGAGCGAAGCCGGATAGCGCCGGCCGTTGGCGTCGGCCGAATAAAGCACCCTTCCGGTCTTGGCGTCGACGACAATCGCGGCAGACTTTGCCGCCATCGCGGAGGCGACATCGGCGGTGACAATCGTCACCGCGAGCGCGGCAATCATGATCGCCTTGAAGGAGAATGAAGATTTGGAGACGAAGCCCGACAACGCCTGACGCACCGTTACTTACCCTGAATTTTCGTTGCCCCGGAGGCGGCAGAGGGGTGCCTGCCTCACTTCCGGCCAAGCTATCGCGGTCAGCGTTACCAATCCGTTTATGGTAACCGCCGCGTTCACCATTTCTGGCGATTTGAGCCTCTGTTTATTCGAACTTTAGCGGTCGCTGTCGCGCGGAGCCCTTGCGGCTCAAGGCAATCTTGACTTTTGTGCAGCGCACAATATATTCCAGTGCATTGCACAAGGGCGCCCGGGGCTAAATGGGCGTTTCAACCAAGGGAAGGCATGAAATGACCCAGACCTATGAGGACTTCGCGAAATACGGCAAGGAGTTTGCCGACACCGGGCTGAAGAGCTTTGCCTCGCTCACCAAGGGTGCGCAGGCGATCGCGACCGAAGCCGGCGAATACACCAAGAAGAGCTTCGAGGCCGGCAGCGCCGCCTTCGAGAAGCTGTTCTCGGCCAAGTCGATCGAGAAGGCCATCGAGATCCAGACCGACTACGCCAAGCAGAGCTACGAGAGCTTCGTGGCCGAGGCCAGCAAGATCGGCAATCTCTATGCCGAGCTCGCCAAGGAAGCCTACAAGCCGTTCGAATCGGTCGTCGCCAAGGCGAAGTAATTTCGTCCGATCACATCGGGCAGGCTAGCCGGCCCGCAAAAACAACCCGGTCGCGGAAGCGCGGCCGGGTTTTTTCATGCGCCGCCGCAACCACCCGCGCCTTGCCGCATTCACGATTGAGAAATTCGCTGAAGTTTGCGTACCTAGCCATATTGTCAGCTAAACAGAAGGGCTTAAAATCGGCCATCGAAGACCTACATGTTGAACTCGCATGAGGATTCGAAAAGGCAGGACTACGTGACGATCGGTTTGACTGCCACGGCAGGCGTGGTGCGAATGCAAGGTGACGGCGACCGCAACGATCCCGGTCGCGGCACGGCGGTCATCACGCGCACCAAAACCAAGACAAAAAAGCCCAGCCTCTACAGGGTCCTCATCCTTAACGACGACTACACTCCCATGGAGTTCGTGGTCCACGTCCTGGAGCGTTTTTTTCAGAAGGACCGCGAGGCCGCCACACGCATCATGCTGCATGTTCATAATCATGGAGTGGGCGAGTGCGGGGTCTACACATTCGAGGTGGCCGAGACCAAAGTGTCTCAGGTCATGGATTTCGCCCGACAGAATCAGCATCCGCTGCAATGCGTGATGGAGAAGAAGTGAGGTAACATGCCGGCTTTCTCCCAAGGCCTGGAAAAGGCGCTACATCAGGCGCTGACGTTCGCCAACGAGCGGCATCATGAATATGCAACGCTCGAACACCTGCTGCTGGCGCTCATCGACGACACCGAGGCGGCCGCGGTGATGCGCGCCTGCAATGTCGATCTCGACGAGCTCAAGCACACCGTTCTGACCTATATCGACACCGAGCTTGACAATCTCGTCACCGGTTACGACGAGGATTCGAAACCGACCGCCGGGTTCCAGCGCGTCATCCAGCGCGCCGTCATCCATGTGCAGTCGTCCGGCCGCGAGGAGGTGTCCGGGGCCAATGTGCTCGTCGCAATCTTTGCCGAGCGCGAAAGCCATGCGGCCTATTTCCTGCAGGAACAGCAGATGACCCGCTACGACGCGGTCAACTACATCTCGCACGGCATCGCCAAGCGCCCCGGCGCTTCGGAGTCGCGCACGCCGCGCGGCGCCGACGATGAGCAGGGCGGTCAGAACGGCGCCGAGCCGCAGGAAGACGGCGGCAAGAAGAAGCCGCAGGACGCGCTGACGGCCTACTGCATCAACCTCAACAACAAGGCCAAGGCCGGCAAGATCGATCCGCTGATCGGTCGCGAGAGCGAGATCAATCGCACCATCCAGGTGCTGTGCCGCCGCTCCAAGAACAACCCGCTCTATGTCGGCGACCCAGGCGTCGGCAAGACGGCGATCGCCGAGGGCCTTGCCAAGCGCATCGTCGAAGGCGACGTGCCCGAGGTGCTGCAGGACGCCACCATCTTCGCGCTCGACATGGGCACTCTGTTGGCCGGCACGCGCTATCGCGGCGACTTCGAGGAGCGGCTGAAGCAGGTCGTCAAGGAGCTCGAGGACTATCCGGGCGCGGTGCTGTTCATCGACGAGATCCACACCGTGATCGGGGCAGGGGCCACGTCTGGCGGCGCCATGGATGCCTCGAACCTGTTGAAGCCGGCGCTGTCGTCCGGCGCGATCCGCTGCATCGGCTCGACAACGTACAAGGAGTTCCGCCAGTTCTTCGAGAAGGACCGCGCGCTGGTGCGGCGCTTCCAGAAGATCGACGTCAACGAGCCGACCATCGAGGACGCCATCGAGATCATGAAGGGCCTGAAGCCCTATTTCGAGGAGTTCCACAAGGTCCGCTACACGAGCGAAGCGATCAAGGCTTCGGTGGAGTTGTCGGCCCGCTACATCAGCGACCGCAAGCTGCCGGACAAGGCGATCGACGTGATCGACGAGACCGGCGCCTCGCAGATGCTGGTGCCTGAGGCCAAGCGCAAGAAGACGATCGGCATCAAGGAAATCGAGGCGACGATCGCCACCATGGCGCGCATCCCGCCGAAGACGGTTTCGGCGGACGACGAGAAGGTGCTGCAGGGTCTCGATGTCGAGCTGAAGCGCGTCGTCTACGGTCAGGATACCGCAATCACCGCGCTGACGTCGGCGATCAAGCTGGCGCGGGCGGGCCTGCGCGAGCCGGAGAAGCCGATCGGCTCCTACCTTTTCTCAGGGCCGACCGGCGTCGGCAAGACGGAAGTGGCCAAGCAGCTTGCGGCCTCGCTCGGCGTCGAGCTGATCCGCTTCGACATGTCGGAATATATGGAACGCCACACCGTCTCGCGGCTGATCGGCGCACCTCCCGGCTATGTCGGCTTCGACCAGGGTGGACTGTTGACCGACGGTGTCGACCAGCATCCCCATTGCGTGCTGTTGCTCGACGAGGTGGAGAAGGCGCATCCGGATCTGTTCAACATCCTGTTGCAGGTGATGGACCATGGCAAGCTGACCGACCACAACGGCAAGCAGATCGACTTCCGCAACGTCATCCTGATCATGACGACCAATGCGGGCGCATCGGACGCTCAGCGCGCGGCGATCGGCTTCGGCTCGACCAAGCGCGAGGGCGACGACGTCGAGGCTATCAACCGGCTGTTCACGCCCGAATTCCGCAACCGTCTCGACGCGATCATTCCGTTCGGCTCGCTGCCGATCCCGGTGATCCATCAGGTGGTGCAGAAATTCGTCATGCAGCTCGAGGCCCAACTTTCCGAGCGGGGCGTCACCTTCGACCTGTCGCCGGACGCGATCGCCTGGCTGGCCGACAAGGGCTATGACGAGCGCATGGGCGCGCGTCCGCTCGGCCGCGTCATTCAGGAGCACATCAAGAAGCCGCTGGCCGACGAGGTGCTGTTCGGCAAGCTGAAGAAGGGTGGCACGGTGCGCGTCACCGTCGAGAAGAAGGAAACCGGCGAGACCGGCCTGAAGCTCGAATCGTTGGCCGATGAAGCTCCGGTGAAGCCGAAGAAGGAAGAGCCGGAGGACGCGCCGAAGCCGAGGAAGGCGGCGGCGAAGAAGCCTGCCGCCAAGAAGGCCGTGGCGCAGAAGCCGGAGCCGAAGGGCAAGGACGGCGGCAAGCGAAGCCTGGTGCCGCAGCTGCCCCGCAAGGGCTGATCGACCTGAAGCGCGTCCCGCTGAAACGGATTCAGGCGGCGCGCGCTAGGTGCTTGTTACCAAAACGGCCGCCCGCCTTTGGGCGACATGCATTGAAGTCAAAAAGCCCCGGCAACGGGGCTTTTTGACTTGGGAGGAACCGGCACGTGACGGCTGGCCAGATCACCCATACGGAATGGCGCGCGGCCCTCCGGAAGTCGAGCATTGCCGCCCCGTGAAATGTTTGCTGGCTGCAGAGTCAAGCAACGCCGTCCGGCGCGAAGCGTGTCAGGAAATATCCGCACGCCTTCC
This sequence comes from Mesorhizobium sp. M1A.F.Ca.IN.022.06.1.1, assembly GCF_003952605.1. Lineage (NCBI taxonomy): Bacteria > Pseudomonadati > Pseudomonadota > Alphaproteobacteria > Hyphomicrobiales > Phyllobacteriaceae > Mesorhizobium > Mesorhizobium sp. M1A.F.Ca.IN.022.06.1.1. The sequence continues at coordinate 6,105,395 of NZ_CP034455.1, forward strand.
AGATCATGATGGACAAGAGGGCACCCGCGTAGCCGTCGATGGCATAGTGCCAGCCAAGCGCGACTGAGCCGACCATTATCACAGCAGCGAATGCCCACATCAGGATACCGGCCGGCCGGGAGCGCTGCGTTGCATACAAGGAGAAAAGCACCGCCATCGCCACGTGCATGGACGGGAAAGCGGATATGCCGATGCTGCCGACGGTCGCGCCGGTATAGCCGCTCCATAGCATGTTCTGCGTGCTAAGCGCCCAGATCGGATAGATGCGGTCGGCGGCGGCGAGTGCCTGCATGAGAGGACGGAAGTCACCGCCGAGTCCCAGTCGCTCGTAAAAGCACGGCCCTGCCGACGACAGCCCCATCGCCAGGAAGAAGCCGCCAAGCGTCCATATCAGCATGAAGCTCATCAGGAACTGATGACGCAGCTTCGTATCTGTGCGCGTGATGCAGGCGGTGAAAACCGTGGCGATGAGCACGATGAACCAGAAATTGTAGGCGAGATTGAGCATCCTCAATGCAAAGGGCGACTGGACGACAAACCACAGCCATTCGTCCGGCGCTCTACCGAAATGCAGGATCCGATCGGCGTGGGCCAGCGCCTTGTCCCATGCAAAAGGGGAGAGGATTGCGATGGCTCCTTTCAGAACGCCGACGGCGGATACGAAGGCGATGCTGGCGGTCAGGCCGTTGAGGCTGTTGGCCGTGCGTTCGGCGTCGCCGAAAAAGCTGCCCAGCGATTTCAGGAAGGTGCCGAGCGGTTCGGGATCCCGTTTGACCAGTGCAAGGTGGAGAAAGATCCCAAGTGCAAAGACGCAACCGCAGATCCAGAAAGCGATCAAAAGGTACTCAATGTATTCCTTCAGTATGCCGAAATCCGGCATGTTTCCGGTGCGCATGCCGATAGCTATTGCCAGAAGCAGAGCGCCGACGGCCAAGGCATGGAGCATCCTGTGCCGTCGAAAGGCGTGTGCCAGGACGATCAGAAAAGCCCGTCCGCCAGCCATCCTCGCAAGGGGGGTCGACGCCGCAACCGAATTGTCCATGGATTGAAACCCAATAGCTCGCTACGCCTCAGCGTTCTACAGCGAGATGGTTCGATATTTCCTAACCAAACGATTCGAGTGCGAACGGTCGCATCCGGCGCCGCACGCGGCCGGCCGGGGAAAAACGCGCCGGGGTTGTCGCGGCAAACCGAAATAGGATCGTCAGTGCGGGGCTGTCAGCCGGCCTTCAACGGCGACGGAGCCGCGCGCTTTAGTTCCCCAGTGCCGCGCGGATCTTGCCGGCGTTCTCGGCCAGCACTTCCGGCTTTTCCATCTGCCCGGAATGAGGCTTCAGCGGCACGCCGTCGAAGCGCGGAATGACGTGGACATGGAGATGGTAGACGGTCTGCCCGGAGGCCGGCTCGTTGAATTGCATCAAGGTGACGCCGTCGGCGCTGAAGGCCTTTTTCACGGCAACCGCCACCTGCTGCACCACGGCAAACAGCGGACCGAATGTTGCCGGATCGGCGTCGAGGATATTGCGCGACGGCGCCTTCGGCACCACCAGCGTATGGCCGACCCCTTGCGGCATCACATCCATGAAGGCTACGACCGCATCGTCCTCATAGATGCGGTGCGAGGGGATTTCGCCGCGCAGGATTTTCGCAAAGATGTTGCCGGGATCGTAGGCTTCGGCCATGGCGGGCACTCCGGATTAGGTCGTCGTCCGGTGTAGCGAAGCCGCTTCCGAGCGGCAAGACGATTGAGCGATCTGTCGGCAGCGCGGTCGAGCGCCGGCCGCCGCTCGAGCGGAAGGTCATCAGGTAGAGCCAGGCGGCGGTGCGCGGTTCGGCCATCGCTGATGGAGCGACTGTGAAGTGGATCGTCGCCGGATGGCTGTTGTTCATTGTGTCGGCGCTGTTCTTCATCGCCGCCGCGTGGCGCGCAGGCGATCTGCTGGCGCTTGGCGGCGGCATTTTCTTCCTGGTTGCCTGCTTTCGTTCCTCGTTCCGATCGCGGCCCGAAAGCCGCAATGACTGTGGATGGCAAGGCCCGAGCTATTCCTTGAGATCCTTGCGGAACGGGGTGTGCTCTTCGAGATACTCCCCATCCGCTCCACCTCGCGCCTCTCGCGGCGAAGGTAGTCGGCGACCGCGTTGCGCAGGCCAGGATGGGCGATGTAGTGCGCCGAATGCATGGTCACCGGCTGGTAGCCGCGCGCCAACTTGTGCTCGCCTTGCGCGCCGGCCTCCACCACCTTCAACTTGCGCTCGATCGCGAAGTCGATCGCCTGATGGTAGCAGACCTCGAAATGCAGGAAGGGGTGATCCTCGATGCAACCCCAGTTGCGGCCGTAAAGCGCGTCGGACCCGATGAAGTTGATGGCGCCCGCAATGTAGCGGCCGTTTCGCTTGGCCATGACCAGGAGAATGTCCTCGGCCATGCGCTCGCCGATCAGCGAGAAGAACTGGCGGTTGAGATAAGGGCGGCCCCATTTCCTGCCGCCGGTATCCATGTAGAAAGCGAAGAAATCGTCCCAGACGCGTTCGGTGATGTCCCTGCCGGTCAGCCAATCGATGCTGATGCCGTCGGCCAGCGCCTCGCGACGCTCCTTTTTCATCGCCTTACGCTTGCGTGAAGCGAGCGTGGCGAGGAAGTCATCATAGCTCGAAAAGCCTTCGTTGAAGAAATGGAACTGCTGGTCGGTCCGGTGCAGGAAACCCGCTGCTTCGAGCGTCGCAATGTCGGGCTCGGCGGCGAAAGTGACATGCGCGGAAGACACGCCGAGCTTGTCGGTCACCAATTTCAGGCCGGCGGCGAGGCCGGCCCTCACCGCGCCTTCGTCCTCGCCCCTGCTTACGAGCAGGCGAGGGCCGGTGACGGGCGTGAACGGCACCGAGCATTGCAGCTTCGGATAATAGCGCCCACCTGCGCGCTCGAACGCGTCCGACCAGCCGTGGTCGAAGACATATTCGCCCTGACTGTGCGATTTGAGATAGCAAGGCACGGCGCCCAGCAGCTTGCCTTGCGCCGTCTCGAGCCTGAGGTGATGACCCTGCCAGCCGGTGCGCCGCACGGCACAGCCAGAATCCTCAAGCGCGCTCAGAAAACCGAATGAAACGAGGGGGTTGTAGCCGTTTGCTTTGTCGCCGCGCGCGGTTGCGGCGAAGCCGTTCCATTCATCGCAGGTGAATGCGCCGATGGTCGCCGCGACGCGGACCGAATAGTCCGCATTCGCTGTCGGTCCATCGTCGTCGTCACCCTGATCCATCCGGCTTATTTAAGCGTCCTCAGGGCAGCTACAAGTCACGTTTCAGGCACTGCCTCACAGCATGATGCCGAAAGTGCGAAGCGGTTTTCGGACGGCATCATGCTCGGATCTGATCCAGGTCGTTCGACCTGAAATCATCCAGCTCTAGGCGACCTTGACCAGGTCCGGCTCAAAGCCCTCGAAGGTCATCTGGTCGGCATATTTGAAGGTGAGGTCGACCGCCGGCTGGTCGTGCACGGTCCAGGTGATGACCGGCATCTTGAGCTTTTCGCGCACGAAGCTGACGAACGGGTTCGGCAGATCGCCGGCGGCGTAAGAGGTGAAGGCGAGGTTGTGCGCCAGCATGGCAAAATGCGCCTCGATCAGCTGGTCGTCCTTGCCGTAGGCGGTGAGCCCGCCGGGAATGCCCGGCGCCTCCCTGGCGAAGTCGCGGATCAGCCAATGGTCAAACGACATGATCGCCACCTTGCCAGTGTAGCGCTTGAGCAGCCTGCCGACGCTCGCGACCAATCCGCTGTCGTGGCCGGGAACACCTTTCAGCTCGACCACCAGCGGCACGCGTCCGTCGATCAGGTCGAGCGCCTCCTGCAACGTCGGCACATGATCTTTCGTGCAGCCCACCTTGAGCGCGGTGAGCTCGGCCGCGGTGCGTTGCCAGACGAAGCCATTCTCGCCTGTCAGGCGTTTCAGGTCGCAGTCGTGGATGATGACGGGAACGCCGTCGGACGAGACATGCACGTCGCATTCGATCGCGTAACCGCGGTCGGCTGCCGCGGCGAAGGCCGACAGCGTGTTCTCCCAGCGTGTCTTGTTCATGTCATGGAAGCCGCGATGCGCGACGGGGCGGGCAATCAACCAGGAAAGGTCGGTCATGTCAGGCTCGTTTCACTCGACTTCGAAGATCGCTTCGATCTCGACCGCGGCATTGAGCGGGAGCGACGCAGTGCCGACGGCGGAGCGAGCGTGCTTGCCACGTTCGCCGAGGACCGCGACGAGGAAGTCGGAGGCGCCGTTGGCGACCAGATGCTGCTCGACGAAGTCCGGCGCCGAGGCGACGAAGACCGTGATCTTGACCAGCCGGCGGATTTTTTCGAGATCGCCAAGTGCTGCCTTGGCCTGCGCCAGGATGTTGATGGCGCAGAATTTTGCGCCCTCCTTGCCGGCGGCGGTATCGATGTCGCGGCCAAGCAGCCCGCTTGCCTGCAGCTTGCCGTCCTTCAGCGGCAGCTGCCCGGCGGTGAAGAGCGTGTTGCCGGTCCGGCAGTAGGGCACGTAGTTGGCGGCCGGCGCTGCTGCGGCCGGAATGGCGACGCCGAGATCGCTTAGCCGCTTTTCGATTGTTTCGCTCATTGGTTTTCCCTATTGCTGGAAGGCGCCGCGTTGGCGGGGCCGAAATTGCTATTTTTGCCTCGCTTCCGCCACGACTTTTTTTAAGCTGGACCATCTTTCCCTGCGGCCTACCATCGGCCGCGACGATCGGAGCACTGCATGCGCTTGACGCGCCTTTTCCTTTCCGCCGCTCTCCTGTCGGCGGCCATCCCGATGGCTCCGGCCCTTGCCGTGCCAGCGCTGCAGGCGCACCGCGCCGTCTACGATCTCACGCTCAACAAGGCGTCCGATCGCTCCGGCATCACAGGCATCTCCGGCCGCATGGTCTATGAGTTCAACGGCTCTCCCTGCGAGGGCTATACGGTGAAGTTCCGTTTCGTCACGCAGATCGTCACCAGCGAGAACACCAGGCTGACCGACCAGCAGACGACGACGTTCGAGGACGCAGAAGGCAAGACCTTCTCCTTCGTGACGAAGTCCTTCGTCGACCAGAACCTCGACAAGGAAGTCAAGGGTATGGCGACCAGGGAGCCGAAGGGCCTCAAAGTCAACATCGACAAGCCCGAGAAGAACACGCTCGAGCTCGCCGCCACGCAGTTCCCCACCCAGCACCTCGTGGAGCTGATCGGCAAGGCCGAGAAGGGAGAGAACTTCTATCAGACCAATCTGTTCGACGGCTCCGAGGAAGCCAATAAGGTAATGACGACCACCGTCGTCGTCGGCAAGAGAGCCGACGCCGACAAGGCGGACCCGGAAGCGCCGGCGCTCGCAAAGCTAGCCACCGACAAATACTGGCCGGTCGACATCGCCTATTTCGACGACACCGACAAAAGCGGCGAAGAGGTGCCGGAGTACCGGATCAGCTTCAAACTGCATGAGAACGGCATCACGCGCGACCTCGTCATGGATTATGGCGACTTCTCAATGACCGGCAAATTGGTGAACCTGTCGCTGTTCGATCAGGCCAAGCCCTGTCCGGCCTCGAAATAGCGGCGGGTTAACCGCTACGGCGATCCGTCGCCGAGCCTGACTTGAAGACGCCGCAATCCCGTTCCAGCATCCCGTAGGCATTTCGGGGGGAAAAGCTTGGGCAGGATCGACGTGTTCGTGGCGCCGCGACCCAATCCGGCGCTGATCAAGGTGATGACGATCGTCAACCGCATCGTCATGTTGCGAGGGGTTCCCGGCTTCCGCGACCTGTTGCCGTTCAATCGGCTCGCCGGCCTGCGCGGCGTCGCCAATATCCGTCACATCGACTTTCCCGTCGCCGACCAGCAGAAGCTGCACGCCTGCTGCGGCGAAGGCCAAGCGACGTTCATCACGCCCAACCATCCGGAATTCTTCACCGACTGGATGATCGACAAGGAGATCGTCTCGCGCGTCAGCCCGCTTGCCGCCTCATGGGCAACACATGGGGTGGTGAACGGGCTCGGTCGGCTGATGCAGAAATTCTGGCTGGCCAACAATCTGATCGCGCAGATTCCCGGCAACAGCGAAGCCGCCAAGGCGCATTCGGTCGATTGGGCGCTGAAAGGCCATGGCGTGCTGCTTCATCCGGAAGGCAGCGTCGGCTGGCACGGCAACCATGTCGCGCCGCTGCTTCCCGGCGCGGTGGAGATGGGGCTGGCGGCGCTGAAGCGCGGGCGCGAAACCAACAAGGATTTCAAGGTCTGGGTGGCTCCTGTTGTCTGGAAGCTCGCCTTCATCGGCAATGTCGAGCGGCCGCTCGCCAGGGAATGCGCCTATGTCGAGAAAAAGCTGAAAATGGAAAGTGTTGCAGCCGGCTCCCTGCCGGAGCGCGTCTACAGCATCTATTCAGGCCTGCTCTCCCTCGACGAGCAGGCCTGCGGCCTGACCGCAGAGGCGGGCGCTTCCTTTGCCAGCCGCCAGCAAAGGGTGCTGGCCGAGCTTGGCCTGCGGCTCGCCGATGCCGTTGCGGCCGAACCCGACCTCGATTTGGCCGAGTTGCTGCGGCGTTCACGCCGCTGGCTGCGCGAGGGCAAGGCTGATGCGGATGAGCAAAAACGCGTGCGAAAACTGGCGGAAACGATCCAGCGCGTCCAGCGCGTCAGCTCCTGGGCCTTCGCCAATCAGACGATAACCCAGGAGGAGATCGCCGAGCATCTGAAGCGCATCCGCAACGACTATTGCAAAGGCGCTTTGCGCGATTCGATCAACCGCTTCATTCCGCAGCCCGCCGGGCCGCGCTGCGCTCACATCCGCGTGCCCGAGCCGTTGGCGCTTCATGCATATGATGGTTCGGTCGAAGAGGCGCTCGCCGTGCTGCGCTCAAGGATGCAGGAAGCGGTGTCGAGGATCGTGACCGAACTTGAAGCCGCCGGCGGCTTCATTTCCTATCCGAATCCCTTCTATCATCGCTGACTTCGCGTCGGCCCGGGGTGATTGTGAGCGGGCCGCCGATGTCGGTTGGAGTGCGGCAAGCTAGATGGCTGTCTATGTCGATGCGGCGATCTGGAAATGGGCCGGCCATCGCTGGTGCCATCTGCTCGCCGACGACACCGACGAGCTCCACCGCTTTGCCGCCGAGCTCGGCCTCAAGCGCTCGTCCTATCAGGGGCCGCCGAAGACTTCGGCGCCGCATTACGATATCACCGGCTTTGAGCGCGACCGCGCCGTGCGGCTTGGCGCGGTCGAATGCAGTCGCGAGGAGATTGTCGCCGTCTTCCGCCGCGTCAGAGTGCCGAACGGCAAGACCCGACGCTGACGGAGTTTTGATGCATGTCGTTGTCCCAGAACCGCCGAACACTTCTGGGCGACATGCATAAGTGCGCGGATCGCCGCAGGTGAGGGCGTTTTCCGGTAGCTCGCTTGCGTTTACGAGACTTCCCCTCTATATGCGCGCTCATTCCACACACGGACTTTGGTGTCTGCCCGGGAGAAATCCGGCTGAAACCTCCGGTGGCATCAGGACATAAGTCCGAAATGCCTGTGTCCGTGGAGGCCAACCGGAAAGGAACTAAAGAATGGCTCTGCCTGATTTCAGCATGCGCCAGCTTCTGGAAGCTGGTGTTCACTTCGGACACCAGACCCACCGCTGGAACCCGAAGATGGCGCCCTACATCTATGGCGCCCGCAACAACATCCACATCATCGACCTGTCGCAGACGGTGCCGCTGCTGCACCAGGCCCTGAAGCAGGTTTCCGACACCGTCGCCAAGGGCGGCCGTGTGCTGTTCGTCGGCACCAAGCGCCAGGCTTCGGACATCGTCGCCGACGCCGCCCAGCGTTCGGCCCAGTATTATGTCAACTCGCGTTGGCTGGGCGGCATGCTGACCAACTGGAAGACGATCTCGAATTCGATCCAGCGCCTGCGCAAGCTCGACGAGACGCTGGCCGGCGAGGCCCAGGGCCTCACCAAGAAGGAGCGCCTCAACCTCGACCGTGAGCGCGAGAAGCTCAACAAGGCGCTGGGCGGCATCAAGGACATGGGTTCGACGCCGGACCTGATGTTCGTCATCGACACCAACAAGGAGGCGATCGCCATCCTCGAGGCCAAGCGCCTCGGCATCCCGGTCGTCGCCATCATCGATTCCAACTGCGACCCGGACAAAATCGACTTCCCGATCCCCGGCAATGACGACGCGGCCCGCGCGATCCAGCTTTATTGCGACCTGATCGCCAAGGCTGCGATCGACGGCATCGCCCGGCAGCAGGGCGCGCTCGGCATGGACATCGGCGCGTCGGCCGAGGCTCCGGTCGAACCGGCGCTCGACACTCCGGCCACTGAAGCTCCGGAAGCTTGAAAAACGAAGGCCGGCTTCGGCCTTCATCTTTCCAATAAGTTGGCGCGTTAAAGCGCTTTTGCCGGGCGCATCATCGGGATTCGATGGTGCGTCGGCGCTTTTGAAACAAAGAGGCGACAATGAGCATTTCGGCTGCACAGGTCAAAGAACTCCGCGACTTGACCGGCGCGGGCATGATGGACTGCAAGGCGGCGTTGAACGAAACCAACGGCGACATGGAAGCGGCCGTCGACTGGCTGCGCAAGAAGGGCATCTCCAAGGCCGACAAGAAGGCCGGCCGCACCGCGGCGGAAGGCCTGATCGGCGTCGATTCCGGTGTTCGCGAAGCCGCGGTCGTCGAGGTGAACTCCGAGACCGACTTCGTCGCGCGCAACTCCGCCTTCCAGGAAATCGTCGCCAACGTCGCCAAGGTGGCGCTCGCCTATGGCACGACCGAAGCAGTTGCCGCGGCCAAGTATCCGGGCTCCGACAAGTCAGTCACCGACACCATCAAGGACGCGGTCGGCACCATCGGCGAGAACATGGGCTTCCGCCGCTCGGCCAAGCTCACTGTCCCGCATGGCGCGGTGGCGACCTATGTCCACAATGCCGTCGCGGATGGCCTCGGCAAGCTCGGCGTGCTGGTCGCGATCGAGACCACCGGCAATGAGCATGCGGCGAACGCCTTCGGCCGCCAGGTCGCCATGCATGTCGCCGCGACCAACCCGGTTGCGCTGACTGCCGAGGAAGTCGACCCGGCCCTGATCGAGCGCGAGAAGGCGATCTTCTCCGACCAGGCCCGCCAGTCCGGCAAGCCGGAAGCGATCATCGAGAAGATGGTCGAGGGCCGGCTGCGTAAGTTCTATGAAGAGGTCGTGCTCCTGAAGCAGGCCTTCGTGCTCAATCCCGACATCACCGTCGAGAAGGCGCTGAAGGATGCCGAGAAGGAGATCGGCGCTCCGGCGAAGATCACCGCCTATCTGCGTTACGCGCTGGGCGAGGGCATCGAGAAGGAAGCGACCGATTTCGCGGCGGAAGTCGCGGCCGCGGTCAAGAAATAGCCCGAAGCAAAAGTAAGGCTACAGAGCTCAGGCAACTCGGCCGGGTGTCCGCATGGATGCCCGGCCGATCTCTTGAGCGGTATCGATAAAGGCTCTGAGCTTCGGCGCCATCGATGCCCTGCGCGGGAAATAGAGGAACAGGCCCGGCTCCTCGATCGCCGTCTTCGGCAGGATCTGAACCAGACGACCCGCGGCGAGATCGGCGCGCACCAGCGGCTCGAATACGTAGGCGAGCCCGACGCCAGCAAGCGCAAGATCGATCGCCGCAAGCGAATCTGTGACGATGGCCGTGCCGCGCGTCTCGACCACGACATCCTTGCCGTTTTCGTTCAGATCCCAACGATAGAGCCCGCCGGAGCGGACAAGCCGGTAGCCGATGCAATTGTGCCTCGCCAGGTCGGCTACGTCGCGCGGCCGGCCGTGCTTTCCGATATAGCCGGGCGAGGCGACAACCACTGCCTTGACGGGAGGCGTAAGCCGCACGGTGATCATATCCTGTGCGATCATCTCGCCCAGCCTGATGCCGGCATCGAAACCCTCGCCGACGATATCGACCAGGGCCTGGTCGGCGAAGACCTCGACCGTCACCTCCGGATAGCGTTCGGCCATGGCCGCGATCACCGGCGTGACCGCCAGGGGGATCGCGATATTGGACGCATTGATCCTGAGCAGGCCGGAGGGCCTGCCCTTGACGGCGCGGATGCGGTCGATGCGCTCGGAGATGTCCTGCAGGGCAGGGGCCGCGGTCTCCACCAGCGCCTTGCCGGCTTCGGTCAGCGAAACGCTGCGCGTGGTGCGCGCAAACAGCGGCTGGCCGATGCGCTCTTCCACCAGCCGCACCGCATGACTGACCGCCGACGGACTCATGCCGAGTTCGGCCGCGGCAAGCGCGAAGCCGCCGCGCCGAGCCACGGCGACGATCACCGGCAGATGCGTCAGCAGATCTCGATCCATTCATGAATAATATCGCATAGTCCTTGCGAACAATGCAATCTTATCGATGCCGCCAAGCTGGTCCACATTGGCGCCAACACACGGGCGGTGGGGCCGATGCGCAAGGAGAAAAAACATGAATGCTTTGAGACATGTGACCTTCGCGGCAGGACTGGCACTGGCGCCCGTCGATGCCGGCGGAGCCGAACCAATGGGCTGGCAAACGCTCGCCGACGAGCGCGCCGTCATCCGCATCGCGGATGCCATTGACCGCGCCGTCGATGCGCAGGATTGGAAACTCGCCCGCAGCTTCTTCGCCGACCGGGTTACCGCGGACTTCAGCAGCCTTTCCGGACAGCCCGCGGCCAGGGTCGCCTCCGACGATCTGATCGGCGCCTGGGCTGCCAATCTCAAAGGCAGCAAGACGAGCCTGCACCTGCGGACCAACCACCAGGTCGAAATAGAGGCCGATACGGCGACCGTCCGTTCCAACGGCTATGCCTGGAACAGGATGGAAGGCAATGGCGATCCGCTCTGGGAGGTCTGGGGCACCTATGAGCATCGCCTGAGCCGATCGGGTCAAGGCTGGAAGGTGGACGGCTTCACGTTCCGCATGACGCATGAGCGCGGCAATCCCTGGGTGAAAGCGACGCCTGGCCAATAAGCCCATACCAAACACGATCGGAACACGTCATGAGCATGAACTATTACACGCTCGGCAATAGCGGCCTGCGCGTCAGCCGGCTGGCGCTGGGCACCATGACCTTCGGCACCGAATGGGGCTGGGGTGCTGACAGGGAAACCTCCCGCGCCATGTTCGACGCCTATGTCGAGGCTGGCGGCAATTTCTTCGACACGGCCGACCTCTACACCGGCGGGACGGCAGAGACCTGGCTCGGCGAATTCGTCGCCGAGCGCGGCTTGCGCGACAAGGCGGTGATCGCCACCAAATTCACGATGAACAAGGAACCCGGCAATCCGAATGCCGGCGGCAATGGCCGAAAGAACATCATGCGCGCGGTGGACGCTTCGCTGAAGCGGCTCGGAACCGACTATATCGATCTTTACCTCATGCATGTCTGGGACAGGCTCACGCCGGCCGAGGAGGTGTTGCGCACGCTGGACGATTTGGTGCGTGCCGGCAAAGTACGCCATATCGGTCTTTCTGACGTGCCGGCCTGGTATGCCGGGCGGGCGCAGGCGATCGCCGAACTGCGCGGCTATGAGCCGGTCTCGGCCCTGCAGCTCGAATATTCGCTCGTCGAGCGCTCGATCGAACATGAATTCGCGCCTTTCGCCTCGCGTCACGGCGCCGGCATCATGGCGTGGAGCCCGCTGGCCAGCGGCCTGCTAAGCGGCAAATACCGCCCGGCGCAAGCCGGCAGTGCCGGCCGGCTCGACGGGTTCCGCAACACCACGCATCCGGGTTTCCAGAAATTCAGCGAACGCAATTGGGCGATCGTTACGGAACTCGAGAAGGTGGCTTCCGAACTCGACCGAAGCATGGCGCAGGTGGCGCTGAACTGGGTTGCGGCGCAGCCGGGTGTGGCCACCGTCATCCTCGGCGCGACGAAACTTGCCCAGTTGCAGGACAATCTCCGGGCGCTGGACTTTTCAATCCCTGCCGAACTCCGCAAGCGGCTCGATTCGGTGAGCCTTGCGCCCGCGCCGTTCCCGCATTCCTTTTTTGGACCCGAGATTCAGGTCAGGGTGGCCGGCGGCGTCGTGACGGGCGACAAGCCGTCCGGCTATTCGCTGCCGGTCCTGATCGAAGGCGAACTGGTCGGGATCAGCAGCAACTGATCGGAAAAGCCTGGAATTTTGCGCGAGGGCGCGGCGTGACATCGCCGCGCCCTTCGTGTATCGGGTCGAACCATCGTGCCAGCGCCGCCAGGCGAAGCGAGGCGCCTTTCGCCTCCAGATTTGCCCGCGCCGAGATTTTTCGAGGAACCAGATGACGGTGAAGCCCCTCTATCGACGTGTCTTGCTGAAAGCTTCGGGCGAAGCCTTGATGGGGGAACAGCATTTCGGCATCGACGTCTCGGTCGTCGACCGTATCGCAGCCGACATTGCCGAGGCGCGGGCGCTTGGCGTCGAAGTCGGAGTCGTGATCGGCGGCGGCAACATCTTCCGCGGCGTGGCCGTCGCCTCCAAGGGCGGCGACCGCGTCACCGGCGATCACATGGGCATGCTCGCCACCGTCATCAACTCGCTGGCGCTGCGCACCTCGCTGAACAAAATCGGCGTCGACGCCGTGGTGCTTTCGGCCATTGCCATGCCGGAACTCTGCGAAAGTTTTTCACAGCGCCAGGCGACCGCCTATATGAATCAAGGCAAGGTGGTGATCTTTGCCGGCGGCACCGGCAATCCGTTCTTCACCACCGATTCGGCCGCAGCGCTGCGCGCCGCCGAGATCGGCGCCGACGCGCTGTTCAAGGGCACGCAGGTCGACGGCGTCTATTCGGCCGACCCGAAGAAGGATCCGGATGCGGTGCGCTTCGACCGCATAAGTCATGCCGAAGTCATCAAACGCGGGCTTACGATCATGGATACGGCCGCGATTGCACTTGCGCGTGAAAACAACATTCCGATAATCGTCTATTCGATCCACGAAAAAGGTGGTTTCGGCGAAATTCTAAGAGGCGGCGGCCGTTGCACGATCGTCGCGGACAATTGACTGGGGCCGAAGACGGCAGAATGATCGCCGGTCCGGTCGAGATTAGAAGACAAGCATTGAACCCGGCGAACGGGTCGAGGAGATGATCATGAGTGGCGAGTACGACGATCTCAAGCGGCGCATGGACGGGGCGATCGCGGCCTTCAAGCACGATCTCGCTTCGCTGCGCACCGGCCGCGCTTCCAGCAACCTGCTCGACGCCGTGCAGGTCCATGCCTATGGCACGACGATGCCCATCAATCAGGTGGCCAACGTCACGGTTCCGGAGCCGCGGATGATTTCGGTATCGGTTTGGGACAAATCGATGGTGAGCGCCGTCGACCGCGCTATCCGCGAGGCCAATCTTGGCTTCAATCCGATCGTCGACGGCACCAATCTGAGGATTCCTTTGCCCGAACTCAACGAGCAGCGCCGCAAGGAACTGGTCAAGATCTCGCACGGCTATGCGGAGAACGCCCGCGTCGCGGTTCGCCATGTCCGTCGCGACGGCATGGATTTCCTCAAAAAGGCGGAAAAGGACGGCACGATCAGCGAAGACGATCATCGCAAGCGCTCCGACCAGGTTCAGAAGCTGACCGATGAGATGATCAGCACCATCGATCACCTGCTTTCCGATAAGGAAGCTGAAATCATGCAGGTTTAGGGTCGGTTTCTCACCGGCTCGAAAGCGAGACCATGACAACCCCCGCGCATGTCGCGATCATCATGGACGGAAACGGACGCTGGGCCAAGGCGCGCGGCATGCCGAGGCTCGCCGGCCACCGCGCCGGCGTCGAAGCCTTGCGCAAGACGGTGCGCGCCGCGCCAGAGCTCGGCATCTCCTATCTGACGGTCTACGCCTTCTCCTCTGAAAACTGGTCGCGGCCGAAGTCCGAGGTCAGCGACCTGATGGGCCTCCTGAAGCTCTTCATCCGCCGGGATCTCGCCGAGCTGCACCAAAACGGCGTGCGGGTGAGGGTGATCGGCGACAGGGAAGGGCTGCAGCCGGACATCAGAGGCCTGCTGCAGGAGGCCGAATCGCTGACCGCGGGCAATGAGGCGCTGACCCTGGTCATCGCCTTCAACTATGGCGGGCGCGACGAGATCGTGCGCACCGTGCGCAAGCTCGCCGATGCCGTGGCTCGCGGCGAAATGACAACCGACGCCATCACGATGGAGAGCTTTGCCGGCGCGCTCGACACCGAGGGCATTCCCGATCCGGACCTCGTGATCCGCACCAGCGGCGAGCTCAGGCTGTCGAACTTCCTCTTGTGGCAGGCCGCCTACAGCGAGCTCGTCTTCCTGCCTTGCTACTGGCCGGACTTCAGCCGGGAGCACTTGGCCGACGCCCTGCGCGACTTTGCCGGCCGCGAACGCCGTTTCGGCGGGCTCGCCGCCCGCGACGTCGCCTTGTAGCGCGGCATCGATGAGCAATCTCCAGCAGCGTGTCATCTCGGCCATCGTGATGGCAGCCGCCACACTTGCGCTCACCTGGCTCGGCGGGCTGCCGTTCCGCCTGTTCTGTGCGGCGATCGCGGCGTTGATCTTCTACGAATGGACGCGCATGTCGCGCGCTGAGAACGGTGCGACGCTCGGCTTTCTGCCGGAAGTGCTGATTCTGGTCTTCATCGGCGCGCTGGTCGCCGGCCTGCCGGCACTGTGGCTGCTGCTTCTGGTCGCAGCCATCACTGTTATCGTCGCTGTTGCCGCGCGACTGCGGGGAGCAGCGCAGTGGGAGGCCTCGGGGCTGGCATACGCGTCGCTGTCCGGCTTGTCGCTCGCCTATCTGCGCGGGGACAGCCACTCAGGATTGATCGCCATCCTCTTCCTGTTCGCGGTCGTCTGGGCGACCGACATAGCGGCCTATTTCGTCGGCCGCAGGGTCGGCGGCCCGAAGCTTGCGCCATCGATCTCGCCCGGCAAGACGCAGAGCGGCGCGCTTGGCGGCGCTGTCGGCGGCATCGCTGCCGGATTGGTGCTGGCAATCGCCGCCGGGGCCGGCAATCTCACTATGCTTGGCCTCGTCGCCTTGGCGCTCTCGATCGTCTCGCAGATCGGCGATCTGTTCGAATCCTGGGTCAAGCGCCGGCAGGGCTGCAAGGATTCAAGCAATCTCATCCCCGGCCATGGCGGCGTCATGGACAGGGTGGACGGGCTTGTCGCGGCTGCGTTCGCCCTGTACGTCATCGGTTGGATTGCGGCGGGCGCCGACCATCCGGCAATGGGGCTGTTTCCGAACTGACTGGCGTCGCCAATGGGCAAAACGACGCGTGCCACGGATTCGCCCGGATTGATGCCACAGTCGCGGCGGACTGTCGCGCTGGGCGAATTTTGAGGGCATGACTTGAACGAGATTCTTCACGCGCTCTTCAGCACGCAAGGCTTTGTCCTCGGCACCCTTGTGCCGTTCCTGTTCGTGCTCACCGTCGTGGTGTTCGTGCATGAGATGGGCCACTACCTCATCGGCCGCTGGTGCGGCATCGGCGTCAAGGCTTTTGCCATCGGCTTCGGCCCGGAGCTCTTCGGTTTCAACGACCGCCACGGCACCCGCTGGAAGCTTTGCGCCATTCCGCTTGGCGGCTACGTGAAATTCGTCGGCGACATGAACGCGACATCGAGCCAGCCGAGCACCGAAGACCTCGAATCGCTGAGCGAGGCCGAGCGCGAGGTCGCCTTCCACACCCAGCCGATCTGGAAACGCGCGGCGACCGTCGTCGCCGGGCCGCTGTTCAATTTCCTGCTGACGATCGCCGTGTTCGCGGTGCTGTTTTCCCTCTATGGCCGCCCGGTGATGGAGCCGATGGTGGCCGAAGTCAGCGCCGGCAGCCCGGCGGCGCGGGCGGGCATTCAGCCCGGCGATCGATTCGTCAGAGTCGACGGCAACAAGGTGGAGACCTTCGCCGACGTTCAACGCCTGGTTTCGGGCCGCGCCGGCGATGCCATCACCTTCACCATGTTGCGCGACGGCAAGGAAATCACCGTCACCGCGACACCGGAACCGATGGAGCAGCAGGATGCGCTGGGCAACAAGGTCAAGGTCGCGATCATCGGCGTGGCCAACAATGCGGAGCTCGGGCAGCCGCGACTGGTCTCCTACACGCCCGCGGGCGCGCTGGCGGCGGCTGTCGAGGAAACCGGGCATGTGATCGAGCGCACCGGGCAATTTCTGCAACGTTTCGTCGTCGGGCGCGAAGACAAATGCCAACTCGGCGGCCCGATCAAGATCGCGAAAATGTCGGGTCAGGCGGCCAAACTCGGTTTCGAATGGCTGGTGCAGCTTGTTGCATTCCTGTCAGTCGGGATAGGGATTCTCAATCTGCTACCGATTCCCCCTCTCGACGGCGGCCACCTCTTGTTCTACGGCGTGGAGGCCGTCATAAGGCGGCCCGTGTCGGAGCGGATGATGGAGATGGCCTACCGGACCGGTCTCCTTCTGGTGCTCGGATTTATGGGTTTCGTTTTTTGGAATGATCTGTTTGGGTGCTGAAATCATGAAGGAATTTGGCTTCGGCCCCACCCATATTGAGACGCCGTTTACCATGCGTGGGGATATGCGTGACACGAAAGCCACGCAACAGGGTTAAGTAAATACAAATTAACCGGGAGCCTTGCGTGTAGGGGAAATCCGGTTAATACGGTAAGGGAAAATACCGCACGTCCGGTTTTCTCGCCGTGGGGACTACGAGAAAAAGGTACAAAAGCCCGATGAAGGCAGCATCCAAGTTTCTGAGCGCCGCGTCCGCGGCGGCTTTGTCCGCCGCCCTGGTTTTGCCAGGCGCGCTCGCAGTGCAGTTCGTTGCCACATCGGTAGCCGAAGCAGCAGTGGTCAGCAGGGTCGAGGTCAGCGGCAACCAGCGTGTCGATGCCGAAACCATCCGCAATTACATCGCGATCAAGCCCGGCAAGGCGTTTTCAAGTGCCGATATCGATAGCGCCGTGAAGGCGCTGTTCGGCACCGGGCTGTTCTCGGACGTCCAGATCAATCAGGTCGGCTCGACCCTGGTCGTCAAGGTTTCCGAATACAAGGTCGTCAACCAGGTCCTGTTCCAGGGCAACAAGAAGCTCAAGGACAACGCGCTCCAGGCCGCTGTCCAGCTGAAGCCGCGCGCGACCTTCTCGCAGCAGGCGCTCGACGCCGACGTCGAGGCGGTCAAGGCTGCCTATCGGCGTATCGGCCGCGACGACGCCGCCGTGACCACTCAGATCATGGACCTCGGCGACAATCGCGTGAACGTGGTCTTCAACATTAACGAAGGCGCGCGCACGCAGATCGCGGCGATCAATTTCGTCGGCAACAGCGCTTTTTCCAGCCGACGCCTGTCGGACGTCATCAACACCAAGCGTTCGTCCTGGCTTTCGTTCGTGCTGCGCGACGACGTCTATGACGAGGACAAACTGCGCGCCGATCAGGAGTTGCTGCGCCGCTTCTACTACAATCACGGTTACGCCGATTTCCAGGTCGTTTCGGCCGTCGGTGAGTTGGACGAAGCCACCAACAAATACACGGTCACCATCACCGTGCAGGAAGGCGAGCGCTACAACTTCGGCGACATCAGTGTCGAGAGCACGATTCCCGAGGTCGACTCAAAGTCGCTGGAATCGGTGGTCGAGACGCACAAGGGCGATGTGTATAACGCCAAGGACGTCGAGGACACGATCGTTGCGCTCACCGAAAAGGTCGCCGGCTCAGGCTATGCGTTTGCCCAGGTAACGCCGCGCGGCGACCGCAATTTCGAGAATCACACGATCTCGGTCGTCTACACAATCGACCAGGGCACCAAGGCCTATATCGAGCGCATCGAAATCCGCGGCAACGACCGCACGCGTGACTATGTCATCCGGCGCGAATTCGACGTCAGCGAAGGCGACGCCTTCAACCAGGTTCTTATCCAGCGCGCGAAGAAGCGGCTGGAAGCCCTGGATTATTTTGAAAAAGTCGACATCTCGACGGTCCCTGGGTCCGCTCCGGACCAGGTCGTCCTAGTGGTTGACGTGGTCGAGAAGTCGACCGGTGAGTTCTCGGTCGGCGCCGGCTATTCGACCGGCGGCGACACGCCGGGCCCGTCCGTCGAAGGCTCGATCACCGAGCGCAACTTCCTCGGCCGCGGCCAGTACATCAAGCTGTCGGCCGGCGGCGGCAAGAACTCGCGCGACTACGCGATCTCCTTCACCGAGCCGTATTTCCTCGGCCGGCGCATCGCCGCGGGCTTCGATATCTACAAGTCGACCCGTGAGTACAACCATTACGATACGGACGTCACCGGCGCGACCATTCGCTTCGGCCTGCCGATCACCGACAGCATTTCGACGCAGCTGGCGTATAATATCTCGCAGGAGAAGTATTCGATCGCCGATGGCTGCTTGACCAGCGGCGTCTACGATCCGTCCAAGTGCACGATCTCCCAGGCCATCCGGGACGGCGTCGCCGAAAGCCCATGGACCAAGTCGTCTGTCAGCCTCGGCCTGGTCTACAATACCATCGACGACATGAAGAATCCGCACGAGGGTCTTTACATCACAGGCACAACGGAAGTCGCCGGTCTCGGCGGTGACGCCAAGTGGGTGAAGTTGACCGGGCGAGCAAGCGTCTACCAGACCTTGTCCGAGCAGTTGGACCTAGTCGGCCTGGTGTCGGGTGGCGCTGGCTATATCGCGGGCTATGGCAATGGCGATCTGCGCATCTTCGACCACTTCCAGAGCAATGACCGCATGATCCGCGGTTTCGCCTATGGCGGCATTGGCCCGATTGCCAGCGACACCAGTGGCGACCATCTCGGCGGCACGACCTATTTCAATGCCTCGGCGGAAGCCCAATTCCCGATGCCGGTTATTCCGGAAAGCTTCGGCTTGCGTGGCGCTGTGTTTGCCGATGCGGCAACGCTTTACGGCAGCAAGCTCGATCCTGCTTTGATCAAGCCGGGGTCGGCTGACATGCATCTGCGCGCTTCGGTCGGTGTCGGCCTAATGTGGGCTTCGCCGTTCGGTCCGATCCGCATCGATTATGCGATTCCGGTCGAGAAGCAGCCGGGCGACGACGTGCAGGAATTCAACTTCGGCATAGCGACCCGTTTCTAATCCGCGGGTTACGATGTTTCCGGGTCGTGTGATGACCCGGAATCGACTGATCCGACCTAGCTGGATAATGTTTGTGGAATGACCGATCCGGTGTTCTTCGCGCCTTCACGCCGGTATACGGCTGGCGAGGTCGCGAATCTGACCGGCGCCAATCTTATTGATTCCTCGCAGGCCGACATCGCCATCGACGCGCTGGCGCCCGCCAATGAGGGTGGCGACGGTGCGCTCGTCTTTGTCGACGGCAAGCGCAATTTCGCCTTGATGCATTCGCTCAAGGCGGCTGCCGTTCTCTGTCCTGCCGACTTCGCCAACAGGGCGCCGCAGGGGATTGCGGTGCTGGCGCATCCGCGCCCGCAGCAGGCCTTCGCCATGGTGGGGCGGCTGCTCTTTCCGCAGGCCGCCACGCCCGGGCCGATGACCGGCGAAACCGGCATTTCGCCGCAAGCGCACATCGATCCGTCCGCGCATGTCGAGGCGGGTGCGATTGTGGAGGCGGGCGCCGTGATCGGTCCCGACGTTTCTATCGGGAGCGGCACGGTCATTGCGCCCCATGCGGTCATTGGCCGCTCCTGCAAGATAGGTCGTGATGGCTATGTCGGTCCGGGTGCCAGCATCCAATATGCGCTGATCGGCAACCGCGTCATCATTCATGGCGGTGCAAGGATCGGTCAGGACGGGTTCGGCTTCGTGGCCGGCGCGAAGGGACCTGAGCGCGTGCCGCAGATCGGCCGCGTCATCATCCAGGATGACGTCGAGATCGGCTCCAACTCGACCGTCGATCGCGGTGCGATGTCCGACACGATCATCGGACAAGGCACCAAGATCGACAATCTGGTGCAGATCGCCCACAATGTTCGCATCGGCCGCAATTGCATTATAGCCGGGCTTTCGGGTATTTCCGGTTCCGTCGTCGTCGGCGACAACGTCACCATGGGTGGCGGCGTCGGCCTCGCCGATCATTTGACCATCGGTCCCGGGGCCAAGCTTGCTGCGAGAAGTGGTTTCATGAGCAACGTGCCGGCGGGCGAGGTCTGGGGAGGCTATCCGGCGCAGCCAATGGCGGAAGCCATGCGTGAGATCGCGATGCTGCGCAGGCTGGCCAGGACGCGCAAGCAGGGCGACGGAAATGGCTGACACGGTTGCGATGACACTTGAGGCGGTCGACATAATGGGGCTGATGAAGCTCCTGCCGCACCGTTATCCGTTTCTGCTGATCGACCGCATCGTCGAAATCGACGGCGACGACTCCGCGGTCGGCATCAAGAACGTGACCATCAACGAACCTCATTTTCAGGGCCATTTCCCGCAGCAGCCGGTGATGCCGGGCGTGCTCATCATCGAGGCGATGGCCCAGACCGCCGGCGCGATCTGCATTCGCAGCCTCAATGCGGAAAAGCCCTCGCTGGTTTATTTCATGACCATCGACAACGCGAAGTTCCGCAAGCCGGTCGTCCCAGGCGATCAGCTCAGGATCCACGTCAAGAAGATCAAGAAGCGCGGCAACCTGCTGAAATTTGCCTGCGAGGCGATGGTGGATGGCGCAAAGGCCGCCGAAGCCGAAGTTTCGGCTATGATGGTCACCGGCTGACGGTTTCTAATGCTCATGAAAGTTCAGACATCAATCCACCCTTCCTCGGTCGTCGAAGAAGGTGCCCAGCTCGGCGAAGGTGTGCGTATCGGACCCTTCTGCCATGTCGGCGCCGATGCCGTCATCGGCGATCGCGTCGAGCTGGTCAGCCATGTCTCGGTGATGGGCGCGACCACCGTCGGCGGCTCGACCAAGGTCTATCCAATGTCGACGCTCGGGGCGCCGCCGCAAAACACCAAGCACAAGGGCGGGCGCACGACGCTGGTCATCGGCGAAAATTGCACCATCCGCGAAGGCGTCACCATGCATGTCGGCACCGATTCCAGCCGCGGCGAGACGGCGATCGGCGACAATGGCAATTTCCTGGCCTATGCCCACATTGCCCATGACTGCGTCGTCGGCAAGAATGTCACCTTCGCCAATGGGGCGACGCTCGGCGGGCATTGCGAGATCGGCGACAATGTCTATATCGGCGGCCTGACCGCCGTGCATCAGTTTGTCCGCGTCGGCGACAACGCCTTTATCGGCGGCTGCTCGGCGGTCGTCGGCGACGTCATTCCCTATGCGATCGCCGTCGGCAATCGCGCCAAGCTGCGCGGTCTCAACGTCATCGGCCTGAAGCGCTCCGGCCTGCCGCGCGCCGAAATCTACATGCTGCGAAGGGCTTACAGGGCGATTTTCGACCACTCCCGCACGGTCGGGGAGAATGTCGAGATCGCCAAGGCGGAGTTCGCCTCGTCACCGACGGCCATGAAGATGATCGACTTCATCACCAGTCGCGGCAAGCGGCATTATGCCGTCCCGCCGCTGAAGGGCGGTGGCGGCGATGACGATGGCGATGACGAGGGCTGAGCCCGCCGGGTCAGGGCTTGCACTCGCGCCGGGCTCCAGGGTCGGCATCATCGCCGGTGGCGGCAGCCTGCCGGTCGAAGTGGCGGAAGGTCTGGTCAGACAGGGACATTCGCCTTTCATCATCCTGGCCGAGGGCGAGGTGGATCGCGAAGCGGACTTTGCCGCCTACGAGCAGGCGACGCTTGCGCTCGAAGACATCGGCTTCCTGCTTCCCTTGCTGAAGCGCGAAGGCATTAGCCACCTGGTTCTTGCCGGCGAGATCAAGCGCAGGCCGCGGCTTGCGAAGATACGTCCAACGCTCAGTCTGCTGACGATAATCCCCTCCGTGGCAATGGCGCTGGCCCGCGGCGACGACGGGCTTCTGAAGGTTCTGACGCGCGGGCTGGAAAGGCGCGGTATCACCGTGGTCGGAGCGCATGAGATCGTTCCAGATCTCGCTGCCGGCGAGGGCACGCTGACCAAGGCAGGACCAAAGCAATCGGACTGGCGCGATATCGAGGCGGGCCGCGCGGCGGCCAAGGCGATCGGCGAGCTCGACATCGGCCAGGCGGCGATTGCAATTGGAGGGCGGGTTATCGCGTTGGAAGGCATCGAAGGCACTAAGGGCCTGCTCGAGCGGACGCGCGAATTGCGCGGGCACGGCAGGCTCGCCGGCAAGACGCGCGGCGTTCTCGTCAAATGCGCCAAGCCAGGGCAGGAGCTGCGCGCCGACCTGCCCTCGATAGGCCCGCAGACGGTCGAGGCCGCACATGCGGCCGGCCTTGCCGGCATCGCCGTTGAAGCCGGCCGCTCGCTCATTCTCGAAGGCCCGGCGACTCTTGCGCGGGCCAATGCGCTTGGCTTGTTCATCGTCGGATTTCCCGCGACGGAGCCGACCGATGGCCAGTGAGAGGCCACTCAAGATCGCCATCGTCGCGGGCGAGGAATCGGGCGACCTGCTCGGCGCCGACATCGTGCGTGCGCTCGAGAAGACCACCGGCCGTAAGATCCGGCTCGTCGGCATCGGCGGCCGGCATCTGCAGGACCTGGGGCTGACACCGCTCTTCGACGGCAGCGAGATCGCGCTGATGGGCTTCAGCGCCGTCTTGCGCGACCTGCCGCGGCTGATGCGCCGGATCAGCCAAACAGCCGGCACCATCGCGGCGGAGCGGCCGGATTGCCTGATCACCATCGACAGCCCTGATTTTTCGCTGCGGGTCGCCAAAAGGGTCCGCGCCGCCGCGCCCGCCATCCCGATCGTCCATTATGTCTGCCCGAGCGTGTGGGCATGGCGGCCGGGCAGGGCGGCGGCGATGAAGCCCTATGTCGATCACATCCTCTGCATCCTGCCCTTCGAAGTGAAGGCGCTCACCCGACTTGGTGGGCCGCCCGGCACCTATGTCGGCCACCGGCTGACCCAGGATCCCGGCGTGCTTGGCGCCGCCAAGGCGCAGAGCTTGCCGCGGGACCTGTCGGAGGATCGCGTGAAGACGCTGCTCGTGCTGCCCGGCTCGCGCCGCGGCGAGGTGCGCCGGCTGATCGAGCCGTTCGGCAAGGCGATATCGGTCTTGCATCAGCGCGGTCACCGCTTGCGGCTGATGCTGCCGACGGTGCCGCATGTCGCCGACCTGGTAAAGGCGTCCGTCACGCGGTGGGACGAGAAGCCAGAGATCGTCACCGATCCGGAGCGCAAATGGTTGGCTTTCGGCAAGGCCGATGCGGCTCTGATCGCCTCCGGAACAGTTTCGCTCGAGCTTGCGCTTTGCCGTGTTCCAATGGTCTCCAGCTACAAGCTCGATCCGATCGCGAGGCAGCTGCTGCAGCATCTGGTGACGACCTGGTCGGCGCTGCTGCCCAACCTGATCGCCGATCGCGCGCTGGTGCCGGAGTTCTACGATCAGTATGTCAGGCCGGAGAACCTGGCGCGTCAGCTGGAAGCCCTGTTTGCCGATACCGGCATGCGCGCCTGGCAGCAGGCAGGCTTCGCCGAAATCGCCAGGCGCATGGCGACCGACAGGCCGTCGGGCGAGATTGCTGCAGAGGTGGTGCTGGGGTGCATCAAGAAAGCGAATAGGGAGTAGCGAATAGCGAGCAGGCTAGGCGCGAGCGCCGACGGGTTTCTTTCACTGTTCGCTACTCGCTATTTCGCTATTCGCTCAATCACCGCTTCGCAATCGGCACGTAGTCGCGCTCCGTGGCGCCGGTGTAGAGCTGGCGCGGGCGGCCGATCTTCTGGTGCGGGTCTTCGATCATTTCCTTCCATTGCGCGATCCAGCCGACGGTGCGGGCGACCGCGAACAGCACGGTGAACATGGTGGTGGGGAAGCCCAGCGCCTTCAGCGTGATACCCGAATAGAAGTCGACGTTCGGATAGAGCTTCTTCTCGATGAAATACTCGTCGGTCAGCGCGATCTTCTCCAGCTCCATCGCGATGTCGAGCAGCGGATCATCCTTGATGCCGAGCTCGCCCAGCACCTCATGCGCCGTCTTCTGCATGATCTTGGCGCGCGGATCGTAGTTCTTGTAGACGCGATGGCCGAAGCCCATCAGGCGGAACGGGTCGTTCTTGTCCTTGGCGCGGGCGATGAATTCCGGGATGTGATCGACATGGCCGATCTCGCCCAGCATGTTGAGGGCCGCCTCGTTGGCGCCGCCATGCGCGGGGCCCCAGAGGCAAGCAATGCCGGCCGCGATGCAGGCGAACGGATTGGCGCCCGAAGAGCCGGCGAGACGAACCGTCGAAGTCGACGCGTTCTGCTCGTGATCGGCGTGCAGGATGAAGATGCGCTCCATGGCGCGCGCCAGCACCGGATTGATCTTGTACTCCTCACACGGGACGGCAAAGCACATGTGCAGGAAGTTGGCGGCGAAATTCAGCTCGTTCTTCGGGTAAATGAAGGGCTGGCCGATGTGGTATTTGTAGGCCATCGCCGCGATCGTCGGCATCTTGGCGATCAGTCGCATGGAGGCGACCATGCGCTGATATGGGTCCGAGATGTCGGTCGAGTCGTGGTAGAAGGCCGACAGCGCGCCGACCACGCCGCACATGACGGCCATCGGATGGGCGTCGCGGCGGAAGCCGGTGAAGAAGCGCGACATCTGCTCATGCACCATGGTGTGGCGCGTCACGCGATAGTCGAAGTCGTCCTTCTGCGCCTTGGTCGGCAATTCGCCGTAGAGCAGGAGATAACAGACCTCGAGGAAGTCGCCGTGCTCGGCGAGCTGGTCGATCGGGTACCCGCGATGCAGTAGGATGCCGGCGTCGCCGTCGATGAAGGTGATCGCCGACTCGCAGCTTGCCGTCGAGGTGAAACCGGGATCGTAGGTGAAGGCCCCGGTGGTGCTGTACAGCGCGCCGATGTCGATGACGTCGGGCCCGGTCGAGCCGCTTCGCACCTTGAATTCATGCGTCTTGCCGGCGAGCTCGAGCCTTGCGGTCGACTCGCGCGCCTTGCCGCCCGATTCCAGTTTTGTCGCAGCTTCGCTCATTGCAAACTCCTTTATGTTTTCTCATGCCGGCAAGGCAATTCCTGCAAACGACACGTCGAAATCACCGGAATGCGCGAACTTGCCACCGCATTTTAGGAGGTGCGTGCCAGATTGGGCCAAAGCCTAATGTTGCACTGCGAAACACACCTTTCAATGCCAATCTTCTTGGGCCAGTTCGCTCCTAATCGATTTGATCCGCAACCCGCGCCAGGCTCTCCTCACGGCCGAGCACAGCGAGCACATCGAACACGCCGGGCGAGGTGCTGCGGCCGGTGAGCGCGGCTCTCAGCGGTTGAGCCACGGCGCCGAGCTTATGGCCGCCTGCCTGCGCAAAATCGCGAATAGCGGCTTCCGCGGTCGCGGCGCTCCATTGGCTGGAGATCGCGGCGAGCGCGGCATGGGCGCCGCGCAAAATGGCGCGGGCGTCGCTGCCAAGCAACCCCGCAGCCTTTTCGTCGAGCCGCAAGGGCCGCTCGGCGAACAGGAAGCCGGCTCCATCGACAAGCTCGACCAACGTCTTTGCCCGCTCCTTCAGGCCCGGCATGGCAGCAAGCAGCTGTGCCCGGCGCCTGTCGTCGAGCTTGGCCGCGAGCGCCGGGCCACCCTCGAGATAGGGCAGGGTGGCTACGAGAACATCAAACAGCGCCTTGTCGTCCATCTTGCGCATATGGACGCCGTTCAGCGCCTCGAGCTTGGCGAAGTCGAAACGGGCGGCGCCCTTGTTGACGTCGCCGATATCGAACCAGGAGATCATGTTCTTGATCGACATTACTTCGTCGTCGCCGTGGCTCCAGCCGAGCCTAGCCAGATAGTTGAGCAGGGCCTCCGGCAGATAGCCCATGGCGCGATAAGCCTCGACGCCGAGCGCGCCGTGGCGCTTCGACAGCTTGGCGCCGTCGGCACCATGGATCAGCGGGATGTGCGACATCGACGGCACGGTCCAGCCCATGGCGTTGTAGATTACGGTCTGGCGCGCGGCGTTGGTCAGGTGATCGTCGCCGCGGATGATGTGGGTGACGCCCATATCGTGATCGTCGACGACGACGGCATGCATGTAGGTCGGGTTGCCGTCCGAGCGCAGGATGATGAAGTCGTCGAGGTCCTTGTTCGGGAATCGCACCTCGCCCTGCACGCGGTCGTGCACGACGGTCTCTCCTTCGATCGGCGCCTTGATGCGGATCGCGCCCTTGACGCCGGGAGGCGCCTCGGAGGGGTCGCGGTCGCGCCACTGGCCATTGTAGCGCGGCGGCAGCCCCTTGGCCCGCGCCGCCTCGCGCATCGCCTCCAGCTCGGCAGGCGTCTCATAGCTGTAATAGGCCTTGCCTAGCCGTACGAGCTCCTCTGCCACCTCACGGTGGCGCGGCGCTCGCTCGAACTGCGACACGGCCTCGCCGTCCCATGAGAGGCCGAGCCAGGTCAGCCCGTCCAGGATAGCGGCTGTCGCCGCTTCGGTGGAGCGCTCGCGGTCAGTGTCCTCGATGCGCAGCAGCATCGTGCCGCCCGTGTGCCTGGCGTAGAGCCAGTTGAACAGCGCCGTGCGCGCCCCGCCGATGTGCAGATAGCCGGTGGGCGAGGGGGCAAAGCGGGTGACGACCTTGTCGGACATGGAACTCTCGGAAGAAGCTCTGAAGCGGGCATGATTGCGCGGACTTTCGCGCGGTGGGCGTTCATGTAGCATAGGAGGTCTGGGGCGCAAGGGGCAGACCCGATGGCTGGACGTGGCCGGGGTGCGGAGGATGGCGAGAAGACGACGGCTGGCGTGAGCGAGCGCCTGCTGTTTGCCGACACCGTGCCTGCTGAGGCAGTACCGGTTTGGGTTCCCGTGCCGCGTCCGGCCACCGAGATTTCGGACGGCGACGCCGTCGTGAAGCCGCCTCCGCCGGCGGCCATCGACTTAATCCGCAGGCGGTTCCGCCGTGCCTCGTTTTCCGTGTTTCGCCGGGGTGTGGCCGAGGCAGCCTCAACCGAGCTCGACCGCGGCATCGGCTTCCTGCTGGTGCCGGTGTTCCTGGCCGCCGGCGTGATACTCTATTATTCCGTGAGCGCCGAGCCGGATCTTTACAGACCGCTGGCGGCGGTGGCGCTGATGGCTCTATGCGCGGCGGTTTCGCGCCTCTGGCTGAAGACACACCTGGTCTTTATGGCGGCGCTGTTTTGCGCGCTGGGCTTCGTCGCCGCGAAGGTCGAGACCTGGCGCGCCGCTACACCGATGCTCGGCTCCGAAATCCAGACGCGGCTGACAGGCCGCGTCGTCATCGCCGAGGAAATGGCCAATGGCCGCGTCAGGCTGACCATCGATCTCGTCTCGACCGCGCATCCAAAGCTGCGCTACGCACCGGATCGCGTCAGGGTCTCGGCACGCAGGATCCCGGCCGGCATGAAGGCCGGATCGCTGGTGACGGGTTACGCGCGGCTCCTGCCGCCGACAGGGCCGGTCCGTCCGGAAAGTTATGATTTTTCCTTCGACAGCTATTTTTCCGGCATCGGCGGCAGCGGATTTTTCCTCGGCGACCCGAAACTCATTCCGCCAACCGACCCGATCGGCCAGACGAGCATCGCCTCGGCCATCGAGAACGCGCGCGAAAATATTGCCGACCACATCAGAAGCACCGTCGGCGGACCCGAAGGCGAAATTGCCGCCGCACTGATCGTCGGCGTGCGCGCCGGCATTCCGGAGGACATCAACGAGGCGATGCGGCGGACCGGCATCTATCACATCATCTCGATTTCGGGCCTGCACATGGCGCTGGTCGCCGGCACGGTCATGCTTCTGCTGCGCGGCGCCTTTGCGCTGTTCCCGGATTTTTCGTCACGCCGGCCGGTGAAGAAATATGCCGCGGCAATCGCGCTTATGTCGATCGCCGCCTACCTCGTCATCTCCGGCGTGGTGGTCGCCGCCGAGCGAAGCTTCATCATGCTGGCCGTGATGCTGATCGCCGTGCTTTTCGACCGCGCCGCGCTGACGATGCGCAATTTGGCGATCTCGGCCATCGCCGTCATCCTGGTGTCGCCGCATGAAGTGGTTGGCCCGAGCTTTCAGATGTCGTTCGCGGCAACCGCCGCCCTTGTCGGCGCCTATGCCGGCTGGTCCGACTACCGCGCCGGCAAGGTGAGAGCGCCGCCGGCAAAGCGTTCGTTCCTGCGGTTCATGTCGCACAAACTGGCAGTCGGAGCAGGTGGCGCCGCGATGACGTCGATCATTGCCGGAAGTGCCACGGCGCTGTTTGCCATCTGGCATTTCCAGCGCGTCTCGCCGCTTAGCCTGCTGGCCAATCTCGCGATCATGCCGATCGTCACGATCGTGATGTTTCTCGCCGTCGCCAGCGCGGTCATGATGCCGTTCGGCTTCGACGGGCCCTTCCTCTATTTGATGGGCAAGGGCCTGGCGGCGATGATCGCGATCTCGGCGTGGATTTCGGAGTGGTCGCCGGTCGATGCCGTGGGCCTGATCTCGATCGATTCGGTGCTGCTGGCGACGATCGCGCTCGTCATCGCCACGATGGCGACTACGTGGCTCAGGCTGGCCGCGATTCCTTTCGCTGCCGCGGCCGTCATGATGATCCCGCAGGTGCGCACGCCCGACCTGCTGATCTCGGAGGACGCGCATCTGGTGGCGATGCCGATCGGCGGCGGCGAACTCGCCATCAATCGTGCCCGCTCGAACGAGTTCACCACCGATAACTGGAAACGCGCGCTCAAGGCCGAAACGATCGTGCCGCCGGAGACATTCGCCAAGGGCACGCTGGACATAGCCGATCCCGTCGACCTGCCGCCTGGATCGCCCTTTTACTGCACGGGCGATCTCTGCATTGGCCGGCATCCATCAGGCGCGATCGTCGCGCTCGCCGAAAAACGCGAAGCTGCCCGGCCTGCCTGCGACTTCGCAGACCTCATCGTCATTAACGACGCCACGGCCTACAATCCCTGCCGCGATCCGCGTGTCCTCGTTGTCACCAAGCGGCAGCTCGCGCGCGACGGCAGTGCCGCCGTCTTCTTCGATCCGCAATCGGCGACGGCGCGAGCAACCATTCAATACGCCGTCGAAAAACCGTACCGCCCTTGGCACGAACAGCGGCGCTACTCGCGTGAGGCGAGGGGGTTGGCGCCTTACAAGAAGCCCGAGAAGCCGAAAGCCAAGCCGCAGCCCCTCAGTAGCGGCGGATGAGCCCGACGAGCTTGCCCTGAACCTTGACGCGATCGGGACCGAAGATGCGCGTCTCATAGGCCGGATTGGCAGCCTCGAGCGCGATGGAGGCGCCCTTGCGGCGGAAGCGCTTCAGCGTCGCCTCCTCGTCATCGACCAGCGCCACGACGATCTCCCCGGGGCTCGCAGTGCTGGCGTTGCGGATGATGACCGTGTCGCCGTCGAAGATGCCGGCCTCGATCATCGAATCGCCTTTGACCTCGAGCGCGTAGTGCTCGCCGCCCGCGATCATGTCCGGCGGCACTGTGATCGAATGCGTCTGGTGCTGGATGGCGTCGATCGGCACGCCGGCGGCAATGCGACCCATCACCGGGATGGAGACGGCTGAAACGGCGTCGTCGTCATTGCTGGGCGTCGGCGTGCGGGCGGGCGCCGCGGGTTTGATCTGGCGGCCGAGATTGCCTTGGCCGCCCTGGATGACGCTCGGCGAGAATTTCTTCGCCGCATTGAGGCCGGGCGCGATCGAGTCAGGTAGGCGCAGCACTTCAAGAGCACGCGCCCGGTTCGGAAGCCGGCGAATGAAACCGCGCTCCTCCAGCGCCGTGATCAGGCGGTGGATGCCCGATTTCGAGGCAAGGTCGAGCGCTTCCTTCATCTCATCGAAAGACGGCGGAATGCCGCTTTCCTTGAGCCGTTCATGGATGAACATCAGCAGTTCATGTTGTTTGCGCGTCAGCATGGCGGCCCCCATGGGTTCTGAAACCAGAATCAGAAAAACAAACCCAGAACAAACACTATCTGTTCCAGTTGTGTTCCGCAACCGTTTAAAGTTTAGTGAATGTGTTGACGTTTTGTTCAGCGTAACATCAGAACGGTGCATTCCTCGCCGGCTTCAGCCGCCGGTGCGAAGGGTTGGCGCACGATCAGGCCATTGGCATCGGCGAGCATCCTTAACATCGAGGAATCCTGGATGCCGAACGGTGTTGCGATCAACCCCCCGCATCTTCGCGGACCACGGCGCGGACATAGTCCTGCCTGAGATCGTTGGCGTGCATTGCGACGCCTAACCGGGCCGTGCGGATTTCCTGACGGCAGGACCGGCCGCCCAGCCGCGCCAGAAGCGGCTTCAGGAACAGCTGCGAGCAGACCAGGCTTGCGACCGGATTGCCGGGCAGGCCGATGCAGCGAATGTCGCCGAGCCGGCCAAACATCAGCGGCTTGCCGGGACGCATGGCGATCTTCCAGAAGTCGAGCTGCATGCCTTCGCCGGTCAGCACGTCATGGATCAAGTCGTGGTCGCCGACGGAGGCGCCGCCAAGCGTGACGATGACGTCGGCGCCGGCCTTGACCGCCTTCTTGACCAGGGCCGCGATCGCGTCCTTGCGGTCGGCGGCAATGCCGAGGTCGAGCGCGCGCGCGCCGACCGACTGGGCCGTAGCTGTGACGCCACAGGTATTCGACGAGATGATCTGGTCGGGGCCGAGCGCGCTGCCCGGCGGCAGCAATTCATCGCCGGTGGCGATGATGGCGAGCAGCGGCTGCCGCACCACGTTGAGACTCGGATGGTTGGCCGATGCCGCCAGCGAAAGCGCCGCCGGATCGAGCTGGCGGCCTTTTTCGAGGAGCAGGTCGCCCTCGCAGAAGTCGAGGCCGCGGCGACGGACGTTTCGTCCCTCCACGGTCGGCTCGGTCACTTCGATGCCGCCGCCGCCGAGATCGCGGACATTCTCCTGGATAACGATGGTATCGGCGCCTTCGGGGAGCGGCGCGCCGGTGAAGATGCGCACGGCCTCGCCCTTGCCGACAGAGCCGGTGAAGCCACGCCCGGCGGGCGCCATGCCGATCACGGAGAGCCGCGCCGGCGCCGAGGCTACGTCGGCGGCCCGCACGGCATAGCCGTCCATCGCCGACGCATTGAAGGGCGGCTGGGTGCGCAGAGCCACCACGGGGTCGGCCAGCACCCGGCCGGACGCGTCGGCCAGCGGCACGCTTTCGCCTGGCAGCGCGGTCGCGCCGTCCAACAGGCGTTGGAGCGCCTCGGCGACCGGAAGCAAAGCCATGCTAAGGACCTACCTTGTAGTCGCCCGACTTGCCGCCGGTTTTCTCGACCAGCCTGATGCCGGAAATCGCCATGGCGCGGTCCGCTGCCTTGGCCATGTCGTAGATGGTGAGGCAGGCAACCGACGCCGCGGTCAGCGCCTCCATTTCGACCCCGGTCTTGCCGGTAACCCTGGCAAGCGCGGTGACCCTCAGGCCGGGAAGCGCGCGATCGGGCTCGATCTCGACGGCAACCTTGGTGAGAAGGAGGGGATGGCAAAGCGGGATGAGCTCATGCGTCTTCTTGGCCGCCATGATGCCGGCGAGGCGCGCCGTGCCAAGCACGTCGCCTTTCTTGGCGTCGCCGGCCAGGATCATCTCCAGCGTTTCCGGCTGCATGGTGACATACCCTTCGGCGATGGCCGTGCGCGTCGTCTCGGCCTTGCCGCCGACATCGACCATGTTGGCTTCGCCCTTGGCGCCGAGATGCGTAAGCGCGGGCATCCTCAAACGGCCTCGGCCGGCGCCTTGCCCGTCAGCAGAAGGGCGGTCGCGGCGGCCACGTCGGCCTGCCGCATCAGGCTTTCGCCAACGAGGAAGGTGCCGATCTTGCTCTTTTCCAGCCGGCGGCAGTCCTGATGGGTGAAGATGCCGCTCTCGCTGACCAGCAGCCGGTCGTCCGGGACCATGGCGGCAAGCCTCTCGGAAACGTCGAGGCTGGTTTCGAAGGTTCTCAAATCGCGGTTGTTGATGCCGATCAGCCGCGACGAGAGGCGAAGCGCGCGTTCCATCTCCTGTTCGTCATGCACCTCGACCAGCGCGTCCATGCCGAGATCGAAGGCCGTGACTTCCAATTCACTGGCCAAGGCGTCGTCGACGCTCGCCATGATGATGAGGATCGCGTCCGCGCCCCAGGCGCGGGCTTCATGAACCTGATACGGGTCGAAGAGGAAATCCTTGCGCAGGGCGGGCAGGCCAACGGCGGCGCGCGCTGCGGTCAGAAAGCCGGGCGCGCCCTGGAAGGACGGTGCGTCGGTCAGCACCGAAAGACAGGCAGCACCGCCTTGCTGATAGGCCCTGGCGAGCGCCGGCGGGTCGAAGTCGGCGCGGATCAAGCCCCTGGAAGGGCTGGCCTTCTTGATCTCCGCAATCAGCGCGAAGCCGCCGGCCTTCCGCTTGGCCTCAAGCGCCGCAAGGAAGCTGCGCGGGGGTTCCGCATCCTTGGCCTTCGCCTTGACCTCGGCAAGCGGCGCGCTGAGCTTTGCGGCGGCGATCTCATCGCGCTTGTAGGCTTCTATCTTGCGCAGGATATCGGACAAAATTCTAACCGTTCGAAATCTCGATGAGCTTGTCGAGCACCGCGAGCGCCCGGCCGCTGTCGATGGCCTGCGCTGCTGCCTCGATGCCATCGCCGAGCGTCGTCGCCTTGCCGGCCACCACCAGCCCGGCGCCGGCATTCATCAGCACGGTGTCGCGATAAGCGCCGGCAGCGCCGCCCAGCATATCGCGCAATGCCTTGGCATTGTAGGCCGCTTCGCCGCCGCGCAGATCCTCTTTGTTATGCCGCTTCAGTCCGACCGCTTCCGGAGTGAGGGTAAAGGTGCGGATCTCGCCGCCGGCGAGCTCTGCGACCTGCGTCTCGCCCGTGGTGGTGATCTCGTCATAACCGTCGCCGTGCACGATCCAGGCATGATCGGTACCCAGCGCCTTCAGCGTCTCAGCCACCGGCATGATCCATTCGGGCAGGAAGACGCCAACCATCTGCCGGCCGACGCCGGCTGGATTCGACAGCGGCCCGAGCAGATTGAAGATGGTGCGCGTGCCGAGCTCGCCCCGGACAGGACCGACATGCTTCATCGCCGGATGATGCGCTGGCGCGAACATGAAGCCGACGCCGGCCTCCTGGATGCAGCGGCCGATCGTCTCCGGTGCGATGTCGACCTTGACGCCGAGGGCCATCAGCACATCCGCCGCGCCGGTCAGCGAGGACAGGCCGCGATTGCCGTGCTTGGCCACCGGAACACCCGCGGCGGCGATGACGAATGCCGATCCGGTCGAAATGTTCACCGAGTGCGAATTGTCGCCGCCGGTGCCGACGATGTCGATGGCGCCGCGCGGGGCTTCGACGCGGAGCATCTTGGCGCGCATCGTGGCGACCGCGCCGGAGATCTCGCTCACGGCTTCGCCGCGCACGCGCAACGCCATCAGGAAGCCACCGATCTGCCCCGGCGTCGCGTCGCCCGACATGATGATGTCGAAGGCCTCGCGCGCTTCCTCGAAGGAGAGCGCGGTGCCGGTCGCGACCTTGGCGATATATGTCTTAAGCGCGCTCATCGTGTCTGTGCTTGGGAAACGGCGGCCGGATCGATACGAACGTCATATTGCGACTGCAGCTGCGCCACCAGCTGATCGAGCAGGTCGTCGGATATGCCGGCGCTGAAAGATTTCTGCGCGTCTTCCGGGACAGAGCTGCCATCGGCACCGGCAGGTTCGAAGACTTCGGCAACCTTGAACAGGATCTGACCGTCGCCGGTGGGCGAGGGGATCAGGCCCGTGCTGCCTTCGCCGACGCCGAACATGGCCGCCGCGCCCTCCTTGCCGAAATCGGCATCGTCGGCTTCGCGCTTCAGGCCGCGCTTGGTCTGCTTCTCGAGCTTAAGCTCGCCCGCGATCACGTCGAGCGTCGCACCGGCCTTGAGGCGCTTTTCCAACTCCCCGGCCTTGGCGGTGAGCCGCTTGTCGGTCTCGGCCGCGGTCCAGTCGGCCACCACCTTCTGGCGAACCTCGTCCAGCGTGCTGTCGCGCGCCGGCGTGATCGACTGGACTTCATAGAAAACGAAGCCGTTGGCGGCAGTGGTCAGGCCTTCATTCTCGGTGTTCGGCTCGGCCTCGAAGACGGCCTTGATGAGGTCCGCCGATTGCGGCAGGTCGTTGACGATCGTGCCGTCCGGCCGCTGGCCGGTGCGGTCGATGGCGTCGATGGTGACGACCTTGAGCTTTAGCTTGTCGGCCGCCTGGGCAAGCGAGGCACCGGAAGCGCGGGTGTCCTCGTAGCTGTCGTGGACGTCGAGCAGGACGCGGCTTGCCTCGCCGAGCGCAAGATCCTTGCGGATCTGGTCGGACACTTCCGAAAGCGGCTTCACCACCTGCGGCTTGATCTCGGTGACGCGCAAGAGCACCGGGCCGAAGGCGCCCTGAACCACCGGGCTGACCTCGTTGACGTTGAGCGAGAAGGCTGCGTCGGCCACCGCCTTGTCGGCGATCTTGTCCTTTGCCAGCGTGCCGAGCACGGTGTCGGCCTGCGTCTTGCCCTCTGCGGTGACGATCTTGTCGAAGGTGGCGCCGGCCTTCAGGGAGTCAAATGCCGCCTTGGCCGCGTCCGGCGTCTTGAACACCAGCTGTTCGATGGTGCGCATTTCGGGCGTCGTATAGCGCGCCTTGTTCTTGTTGTAGTCGTCAGCGACCTGCTGATCGGTGACCGCCGTCGGGTCCATGATGTCCTGCGGCTCAAGCCGGATATAGGAGAATTTGCGGTATTCCGGCGCGGCGTAGTTCTTCTTGTTGGCTTCGAAATAGGTTTTCAGCGCGCTGTCGGACGGCGCCTCGATCGGCTGGACGAGTGTCTTCGGCAGGACGAGATAGTCGATCGTGCGGTCCTCTCCGCGATAGAGCGCGACCGCCTTCAGGAAGGTCTGCGGCGCCTTGAGGCCGTCGGAAATCGCCTCGACGATCTGTTGGCGGACCGCCACCTGCGAGCGGTTCTTCAGATAGTCCTCGGGTCGCATGCCGATCTGGCTCAGCAGATATTCGAAGGTCCTGCGGTCGAACTGGCCGCCTGGACCCTTGAAGGCCGGATCCTCGCGCGTCAGCTCGGCCAGCCGGTCCTTGGAAAGGCCAAGCCCGAGCTTGCGAGCCTGCTCGTCGAGAACGGCGCCGGAGACGAGCTGCGCCAGGACCTGGTTGTCGAGGCCGAGCAGCTTAGCCTGTTCATGCGTGATGCGCTGGCCATATTGCTGCGACAGCAGGTTGATCTGGCGATCGTAGGCGAGGCGGTATTCGTTGATCGAAACCGTGGTGCCGCCGGCGGTAATCACCGAATGATGGCCAGCCAAGCTTCCCGACAGGCGCCCGGAAATACCCCAGACGGCAAAGCTCACCACCAGCAAGGACAGCAAAGCTTTCGCGACCCAGGTGCCCGCCGCGCTTCTCAAAATACCAAGCATGCCCACTTCCGATCTTTGCGCATTTTCGCATGCGCCGACTCTGAAACAAGCGCAATAGCGTCCTTCCGGCCCACTGTCGATTGCTTTGTGGCCCGATTTTGATAGTGAGGGCGCTGCCTTATGTTGCCTGGAGAACTCGACGCCATGACCCCTGGAATCCGTCCGCTCGTTGCCGGCAACTGGAAAATGAACGGCACCAGCGCCTCGCTCAACGAGTTGAGGATGATCGGCAACGGCTTCATGAGCGGCCTCGATGCGGAGACGGAAGCCCTGGTCTGCGTTCCGGCCACCTTGCTTCACCAGGCCGCAGAGATCCTTTCGCGGACACCGGTTCGCGCCGGCGGCGAGGATTGCCACCCCAAGGAGAGCGGCGCCTATACGGGTGAGATTTCGGCCGAGATGCTGAAGGATGCCGGCGCAAGCCATGTCATCGTCGGCCACTCCGAGCGGCGCGAGCAATGCGGCGACGACGATGCGATCGTCAATGCCAAGGCTTCGGCCGCCTGGCGGGCAGGGCTGGTGGCCATCATCTGCATCGGCGAGACGCGCGCCGAGCGTGAAGCCGGCGCGACGCTCGATGTCCTGTCGCGGCAGCTCGACGGTTCCGTGCCGGCGAGCGCCACCGCCGCCAACACCATCATCGCTTACGAGCCCGTCTGGGCCATCGGCACCGGCCTGACGCCGACCGCGGCCGACGTCGCCGAGGCGCATGCCCATATCCGTGGCAAGCTGACGGCGCTGCTCGGCGATGCCGCGGCCAGAATGCGCATTCTCTATGGCGGTTCGGTCAAGCCGTCCAATGCTGTGGAGCTGCTCGGCGTCGAGAATGTCGATGGCGCGCTGGTCGGCGGCGCAAGCCTGAAGGCGGCCGACTTCCTCGCCATTGCCGAAGCCTATATGCACATGTCATAGCCGCAGACGGCGGCAGGGGCGCGGCCCAAATCGTTGCAATGGCCGCATTGCTCCCCATATTCCCGGCCACGGGCTTGGAAATGCCGCCAAAGCATTGTAAGGAGCCGCCTCCAAATCACCGGTCGTATGCGCGGCCGCGCAAGGCCTCGCCAGGATAAATTATGGAAACGGTACTGATCGTCGTTCATCTTATGGTCGTGCTCGCCCTTGTCGGCGTGGTGCTGCTGCAGCGCTCCGAAGGCGGCGGTCTCGGCATTGGTGGCGGTTCCGGTTTCATGACGGCGCGGGGCGCAGCCAACGCGCTTACCCGCGCGACTGCGATCCTGGCCGCGGCTTTCTTCGTGACCTCGCTCGCGCTCTCCATCCTTGCCCGCTACGGCGAGAAGCCGATCGACATCCTCGACAGGGCACCGGCTTCGACCTCGGGCAATGCCGGCAAGGGCGTGCTCAACCAATTGCCGGGCGCCACCGGTCCGGTGGGCAGCTCGCAGCCGGCGGCGCCGGCTGGCGGCACCGCGCCGGCCGCCCCGTCGGGCGAAACGACAACCACGACGCCGCTGTCGAATGGCGGCACCACCACGGCCCCGGCCACTGCTCCCGCAACACCGGCGCCCGCGAATCCGACCACGCCGCCGGCCGCGAACGGCGTTACCTTGCCGGTCACCCCGCAGGTTCCGAACCAGTAGCCGGACAAGCATTGCTGCCGCGATCTGTTGTTCTTTGAACACAGTCGCGGCAAATGCCGCTCGATCACGAAGATTCAACCAAATGTAACGCGTCGCTCAGCTTGAGGGCGCGCTGGCTAATCGATTATAGATTGCGCGCGGCACTTTTCGGCGTCCTTGGGGGGCGCCGGGCGACGCCGTTGGGCAACTAGCAAAGAAAATCGGATCTTCGCCATGCAGCTTCGCAGCTTCATCCTTTTGGGATTCTGTGCCGTATTCGGCATGGGCTCCGCGGCCTTTGCCTCACCGGCAAATCTGGCCGCTTCGCCGTCGGTAGAGAAGACCGACGCAATTCCCGTCGCCGCCAAGAGCGACGCATCGCAGCTGAGGCTTCTCAAGAAGAAGAAAAACCCGACTCCGGACGACCTCGCGCAGATCGAAAAGCTCGAGGCCAAGATCGCTGCCGACAAGGAAGCGGCCAAGCAAAAGGCGCTCGAAGCCCGCAAGCTGGCGATGCGTGAGGCGGCCAAGGCCAAGGCAGATGCGGCGCGTCAGGAATGGCTCTCCAAGAAGGGTTCGGCCGCGCCGGCCGAAGTGGCTGATGCGAAGCCCGGGAAGAAGACCGTCAAGATCATCGAACCGCTCATGCCCGTGGCGCCGATCGCCTCGCTCCAGGCCGAGGAGCCGATCCCGGCCGAGGCGATGAACATCACGGCCACCGGCAACAACGGTGAGTTGCGAAGCGAACAACCCGGCCAGAAGCGGGCGAGCAGCGGCGGCCTGTTCGCCGGCCTGTTCGGCGGTTCCTCGGTGACCTCGATCAACTATCTGCCGGAGACCCGCGCGCTTGATTCGGCGCTCGCCAAGAAGGATGCCAAGAGGCCGTTCAAGGTGAAGCCGGAGTTCGTGCCGCAGGACGTCGCCTTCACCGGCTATGAGCCCGGGACGATCGTCATCGACACGACTGCTCGCCGCCTCTACCTCGTCGAATCGTTTTCCACCGCGCGCCGCTACGCCATCGCAGTCGGCCGTGAAGGCCTGCAGTTCAAGGGGACGGTGGCCGTCGGCGACAAGCAGGAATGGCCACGCTGGATCCCGACGCTCGACATGCAGAAGCGCGAGCCGAAGCACTATGGCCAGTACAAGGACGGCATGCCCGGTGGCGGCGAAAACCCGCTCGGCGCGCGCGCCATCTACCTCTATGACGGCAAGAAGGACACGCATCTGCGCATCCACGGCACCATTGCACCGCAGTCGATCGGAACCAGCGCTTCCAACGGCTGCTTCCGCATGATCAACGAGCACGTCATGGATCTCTACAGCCGCGTCAAGATCGGCACCAAGGTCGTTATTATCTAACGCGTTGAAGCAAACTGCCGAAAGGGCCGGCACCACCGGCCCTTTTTCTTTGATCAAAGCGCGTCGCGTTAAAAGACGCTGGTGCCGCGCTTTCGAGTTTCTGTTCTGATGCCTGCCGTTCTCCCAAAACCACTGCACAGTTTTGGGCGGCATGCTTCAGAGAAATGCCCGTCCGGACACAGCGCCATCTGGGAAAAAGCCTTCGCGGCGGTTTTTTCTCTGGCGGAATCAATCAGGCCGCGTTAAGCGATGACTCCCATGGCGCGATATGTATTCATCACAGGCGGCGTGGTTTCCTCACTCGGAAAAGGCATCGCTGCAGCAGCTCTTGGGGCTCTTCTGCAGGCGCGTGGCTATCGCGCGCGGATCAAGAAGCTCGATCCATACCTCAATGTCGACCCCGGAACGATGTCGCCGTATCAGCATGGCGAAGTGTTCGTGACCGACGACGGCGCCGAGACCGATCTCGATCTCGGCCATTATGAGCGTTTTACCGGCCGCTCGGCCAACCAGCAGGACAACATCACCACCGGCCGCATCTACAAGAACATCATCGAGCGCGAGCGGCGCGGCGACTATCTCGGCGCGACCGTGCAGGTGATCCCGCACGTCACCGACGAGATCAAGCATTTCGTCCTTGAAGGCAATGACGATTACGACTTTGTGCTGTGCGAGATCGGCGGCACTGTCGGCGACATCGAGGCGATGCCGTTCCTGGAGGCGATTCGCCAGCTCGGCAACGACCTGCCGCGCAACAACGCGGTCTATGTGCATCTCACCCTGATGCCGTACATCCCTACCGCCGGCGAATTGAAGACCAAGCCGACGCAGCATTCTGTCAAGGAATTGCGCGGCATCGGCATCGCGCCCGACATCCTTCTGGTGCGCGCCGACCGGCCGATCCCCAAGGAAGAGCGCCGCAAGCTCTCGCTGTTCTGCAATGTGCGCGAGAGCGCCGTCATCCAGGCGCTCGACGTGCCGCACATCTACGACGTGCCGATGGCGTATCACAAGGAAGGGCTGGATTCCGAAGTGCTCGCCGCCTTCGGCATCGATCCGGCGCCGAAGCCGCGGATGGAGCCCTGGCAGGCGCTCTCCAGCCGCATCCACAATCCGGAAGGCGAGGTGACGATTGCCGTCGTCGGCAAATACACCGGCCTCAAGGACGCCTACAAATCGCTGATCGAGGCGCTGTCGCATGGCGGGCTTGCCAACCGCGTCAAGGTCAAGCTCGACTGGATCGAGAGCGAGATCTTCGAAAAGGAAGACCCGACGCCGTGGTTGGAGAAGGTGCACGGCATTCTCGTTCCCGGCGGTTTCGGCGAGCGCGGCTCCGAGGGCAAGATCCTGGCCGCGAAGTTCGCGCGCGAGCGCAAGGTGCCTTACTTCGGCATCTGCTTCGGCATGCAGATGGCCTGCATCGAGGCTGCGCGGTCGCTCGCCGGCGTCGAGCATGCCTCTTCCACCGAATTCGGCCCGACCGAGGAGCCGGTGGTCGGCCTGATGACAGAATGGCTGAAGGGCAACATGCTGGAGAAGCGCAGGGCTACCGGCGATCTCGGCGGCACCATGCGCCTCGGCGCTTATCAAGCCGACCTCGCCAAGGGGTCGAAGATCGCCGAGATCTACGGCGACACGCAGATCTCCGAGCGCCACCGGCACCGCTACGAGGTGAACATCGACTACAAGCCGCGGCTTGAGGATTGTGGCCTGGTCTTTGCCGGCATGTCGCCAGACGGGGTGCTGCCGGAGACGGTGGAATATCCCGACCATCCCTGGTTCATCGGCGTGCAGTACCACCCTGAACTGAAGAGCCGCCCGCTCGAGCCGCACCCGCTGTTTGCAAGCTTCATCGAAGCGGCGGTGGAGCAGTCGCGGCTGGTCTGAACGATCGGCCGGCGACCATGCGAACTTACGTCGCGCTGCTCTACAGCATCATCCTGGGCGAGGGGCGGCGCGTTGTCATGTCCGAGCTCAAGGCGATGGCCGAAGCCATCGGGCTGAAAAACGTCCGCACGCTGGTCGCCACGGGTAATCTGGTCTTCGAGGCGCGGACGGCCAGCGTTTCCGGTCTCGAACGGCGGCTGGAAAAGGCCTTCGAAGAGACTTTCGGCCGCCATGTCGATATCATCGTGCGCGGCGCAGAAGACTGGCTGAAGCTTGCTGCCGCCAATCCGTTCCCGGACGAATCGGCAAAAGCCGGCGATCAGGTCGCGGTGCGGGTGATGCGCCGGCCGGCGCCGGAAGAAGCCGCAGCGGCTCTTACAGCCTATGCCGCCGCGGACGAGAAGGTGCTGACGGTCGACGGCGATATTTGGGTCGTCTTTTCGCGCGAGCGGCCAAGCTCGCGGCTGCTCGCCGCAGCAAACCACAAGCGCATGGGGATCGGCACATCGCGCAACTGGAACACGGTGCGCAGACTGTCCGAGATGGTCGCCAAATAGGTTGAAATAAGGGTGGCTTTCGCCGCCCCGACTACGCAAGTCTCAACCCTCCGCGCCGGAGCAGGGCGAATCCGATTCCTCGATCGTTCACCGAAATCTGAGGCAGGCGACCGTTCCGATGAAAGGCCGCTGAGAAACACCTGCACGCAATCTGGAGATGATTCTCGTTTCGAGAAGCTGGCGCAAAACGGGAGATTTGATAAGGTTTGCTGAAGTCTACATGTCAGGGGGCATCGTGAGTTTGTAAGTAAATCTCAGCCACGCTTACAAGTGCCTAGCACGACACGGGCGTGGATTACACCGAAGAAGAACTGGGCTCGGCCGGGGTAGGGATGGCAAGCTTCTTTCGGACAGCACCTCAATGCGGGGGCGATAATCGCAATACCGTTCCAAGACAGCCAAGAGCTGGCCATACCGGCACGCGATTCCTGTTGCAACTCATCGGTTCATATTAGAGCGATGCCGGGAAAGCCCGACACAGAGTTCCGCCGTGCTTCAAACGAGGAGACGGAGCGGCTCACAACGGGTGAGCCGCTGCAAAATTGTCGAGCCGTCTCGGCTCTTATCGGGCATTCAGTGGGGGTTGGGCGGCGTATACGGCTGGCCAAGAGCCTCTGAAACCGCAACAAATACACGCGTTGCAGGCGAAGAGCAGACCGTGTCGCGTGGATCGTCGGTCAGCGTCGGCTCCGCCT
Organism: Mesorhizobium sp. M1A.F.Ca.IN.022.06.1.1; assembly: GCF_003952605.1. Lineage (NCBI taxonomy): Bacteria > Pseudomonadati > Pseudomonadota > Alphaproteobacteria > Hyphomicrobiales > Phyllobacteriaceae > Mesorhizobium > Mesorhizobium sp. M1A.F.Ca.IN.022.06.1.1. The sequence continues at coordinate 6,146,833 of NZ_CP034455.1, forward strand.
TGCAATCGCCGGAAGCAATGTCGCTGTTGGTCTGGACCACGGCGGCTATGTCCGCACCTGCCTTGTAAAACAAGGTCGTGTTGTAGCCTGGCAGTTCGCCCGTATGGCCCACCCAGCCGCCGATGCAACCGACGCCGATCCCGTAGCCGGCCGCGCCCGGGAAGGTCAGCCGCTCCTTCTGCGCAGCTGCCCCCAGCAAGCCGTTCCCGGTGCCCAGTGCCCGAGCATAAACCAGCAAATCGTCGATATTGGAAATCAGTTCCCCTGCAGTCCATCCCCAGGATGGGTTCCAGTTCGTCGCGTTGCTTGGTGCATCCGGCTTGGCAAAATCCCCCTGCAGGGTAAAGCCCTGAGCATAGGGCACCGGCATATCCACCGAGTCACCCGGCCAGGACGTGTTCTTGAGCTTCAGCGGATCAAAGATCTGCTCCTTGAAAACCTCGCCGACGGTCTTTCCAGTAACCTGCTCCATGACCATGCCGAGCAGGATAGTGTTGGTGTTCGAATAGTTGAACGAGGCTCCGGGCTCGAAGAGAGGCGATTCAGCCACGCCGATGGCCACCAGCTCCTTGGGCGTGAAGATCGTTTGAGGCTTGGAGAACAAGACATCTTGGAATTTTGCACTTTGGGTATAGCTCGCAATGCCGCTGGTCATATCGGCGAGCTGGCGGAGCGTGATCCGATCGCCATTGGGGATGCCGGGTACGTATTTCTGGATCTTGTCGTCAAGCGACAGCTTCCCAGCTTCGGCCAGCTGCATGATCGCTGTGCCGGTGAATGTCTTGGTAACTGAACCGATGCGCGTGTGCATCCCCACAGCCATGGGTGTGCCGGCGGAAGGGTCGGCCTTGCCATACGCCGCCTTCCATATTCCGGAAGGTGTCACCACGCCGACGATGACACCCGGTGCCGCCGTCTTGGGCAGCGCGGATCGAACCGCAGCGTCAAGCTTCGCGCTGAGCTTCGAGGGCAGCGGCGTTGCCTTGGCCGGAACCGACCCATCGGCAATCACTTTTTCGATGTTCGCAACGCATCGCGCGCTATCGGCTGCGAATGCATATTGGGAGGAAAAAGCAAACAGGGCGACGGAACCGATGCAGCGGACGATCAGACGAAACCCATTCTCTTCCATTGCCATTCTCCACATTTAGAAAAAGGTCGAACGAACATCATGGTGAGCAGTCAAGGATCGAAAAGTCGAGCGCAGGGCGTTTTGGAGCTCTTGGGGAGTGCACACCGCCGGCGTTGATTTGCGAGCGCAAGTTCGTATAAACGAACATTTTCAACCCGGACGGGAACTCGCCTCTCCAACCTGCGCCCTCCGCGTAAGCTCCGTTCCGAGGCAAAGATACGATAAGATAAGGTCCGGAGCCAAGGTTTGTCGCTGGGCGTGGAGCGCTTTGGCAGAACTCGCCTGGCCGGCGTTAGTGCCAGCAAAATGGTGCTCCGCGGCTTGGAGAATGGCGATGTTCGACTTCGAAAATATTGGTCCGAAGCGAAAAGCGGGAATCTTCCGAAAGTATCGGAGACTTCCACCGTTCCGGTGACGCGAAGGCACGTGCTCGCAAGCTCAACCCTGCCGTTTCTCGTCGCCTTTGCCGGTGTTCGGCGGGCAGCGGGCGGATCGCAGGATCCGGTGTTTCAACTGACCAAAAGCTAAGTTCCTGATCGCAGGGTCGCGCTCCTTCAATGCGTGCTCGAGGACAAAGGGTTTTACTCTTCCGATGTTGATGGACTGTTTGGCCCGCACTGGGGACTACGAGGTCGATCTATATGACAACGCGGATTTGGCAAGGTTGGCTATCGCGTCTTATTCCCACGAATTCGGTTCCTGATATCCTTTCACGGACGACCAGCTTCTGGCGGGCTTTGCTGTTACGGACAGCTATATAGACTCAACAGGCAAGGACGTGGTCGCTGTCTCTCCTGAAGAAATGGATCCTACCATTACATCATTGAGCCCGAGGTCGAACTGCCCTGACGCAACTTTTTCGAGCGCAAAGACGCCCGCATTGGCTGGCCCGAAATGGTAGGCAAGTGAGACGAAGCAAATGGGGCGGCTTTCGCCGCCCCGACTGTGTTAAGCCTTGGCCATGCGTGCGCCGGCGCCGAGCGCCATTGTGCGCAGCACATAGTAGACGGCGCCCGCGATCGCGACCCCGAAGAACCAGCCATAGACGCCCCACCAGGACGGCAGCCAGTTGGTGAAGTTGGGCAGGATCGAGGAGAAGATCGCGCCGATGCCGGCGGCGATGAAGGCGTTGACGTGCCAGCCGCCCTGGAAGCGAAACTCGCCATCTTCGCGGTAGAGCGCGTTGACGTCGACCTCGCCCTTACGGATCAGATAATAGTCGACCATCATCACGCCGAAGATCGGCCCCATCGTCGCGCCGATGATGTTGACGAAGGAGGCAGCGCTGCCTTCCCACGGCGCAAACGGATAGAGCACCAGCGCGATCAGCGCCGCGATATAGCCGCCCTTCTTGAAGTCGATCTGACGCGGGAAGACGTTGGAGAAGTCGAAGGCCGGCGAGACGAAGTTCGCCACGACGTTGATGCCCAGGGTCGCCACCGCGAAGGTCAGCGCGGCAAGCGCCGCCAGGAACCAGCTGTCGAATTTGGCCGAGATCTGGTCGGGGTGGAGCAGCACCTCGTGATAGACGTCGTAGGCGGCGATCGTGGTGACGCCGGCGACCAGCGAGAACAGGATCAGGTTGACCGGCAGGCCCCAGATGTTGCCCTTGCGCAGCGCCGCGTTGTTGGGCGCGTAGCGGGCGAAGTCGCAGAAGTTGAGGTAGAGCGCCGAAAAGTAGGTTACCCAGATTGCCGCCACCGCGAACAGCGCGGTCCACGAACCCGGCTCGCCTGGCACGCCGGCATCCTTGGTCTTGTCGAGCAGCACGTCCATCGGAATATCGCTGGTGAAGGCGAAGGTGCCCGACTTGACGCAGAGATAGATCGCCAGGATCAGCATCATCACCCAAACGGCGGGTCCGGCCCAGTCCTGGAAGCGCCGCACCGTTTCCATACCCTTCTGGATGATCAAAAGCTGCAGCGCCCATATGACGACGAAGCAGATCACCTCCAGGGTGGAATGGCCGAGCAGATGCGAGGTCCGGTTGAATTCGTCGAACCACTGCAGCCGCGTCAGCAGCGCGACGATTGCGCCCGACGCGGCGGCCGTCTGGGCGCCATACCAGAAGCAGGCGACGACGGCGCGCACCAGCGCCGGAATGTTGGCACCCCAGATGCCGAAGGAGGCGCGCGCAAGCACGGGGTAGGGAACGCCAGTCTTCACGCCGGCATAGCCGACAAGGTTCATCAGGAAGTAGATGATCAGCGAGCCGATGCCGATGGCGATGATGAAGTTGACGAAGCCGCCGCAGAACAGAAAAAGGCTCGCGGCGAGATAATAGCCCCAGAGGCTGTGGACGTCGGAAGTCCAGACGTTGAAGATTGAAAACGGCCCCCAGTTCCTGACTGTTGCCGGAGCCAGATCCTCGTTGTAGAGGTCCGGCGAAGCGCCTTGTATAGTCATTGCAACTGTCCCCTTTTGCAAAACGCGGCGTCCCCGCGTTAACTGGTGAGGGTAAGCCTGACGCTGGGGAACCTACAAGCAATCCATTTGCCGGCTTTGGCCTTAAAGTCATTCAATGAGAATCGCGCTTCTCGTCGCGCCAAAACAGGAATCGCCTTTACTTGAGTCGGCTTGCCAATCGCGCCCTGTCCGGTTCCGAACTTTTTCGACCAGCAACCAAAATTGTGTGGAACCAAACCCCTGGACATGCGTTTATGCGGGTTCGGCCGCTTTGCGGTCGACCGGGAGGATAGTGATGGATCGCTTGCATTTCTTTACCCCAGTGCGGATCGCGCGTGGGCAGGGATACCCCTTGGAGGAAGTCGACAGCGTCTCCGAAGCGATGGTGTTCCTGCGGAAGTGGCCAACGGGGAGGCGCGGCCCCGTTTATCAATGCGCCGTGAATTGCTGCTCGGCAGCTATGGCTGGCAAGATGTCGGCTGAGGAGGCGAGAAAGGCTTTTGTCGGCTTTGCCCGCATCACTCGGATTCTCGACGACGAGATGGCGCTGCCTCTGGGTGGCGTTTCGACGGACAATGTCTACGCTCTAAGGCGCTAGCACGTTCGAATCCTTCGGCAGCATGAGACGTCGGCCTGAGGCCGACGTCTCGGTGGTGTTGTGTGCTTACTGGCACGAGTTGCTTCGTTTCAATTCTCCCTGAAAGAGCGTGTGAGGGAGGCTTCCACCGGGGCCAGCGGCTGGTCGTGTCACACGCCGGGCTGTTCCATCGCCTGCCGGCGGCGCTCTACCGGCAGATTGTCCACCGGATGCCATGCCGGCTGGAATATCGTGCAGCGGAACTAAAAATCCCACCGCCCTTTAGGTATGCAGCGTTGGACCGAGAGGCGTGTTGGCGAGGGATGCCGGCACGACGCGGATGCCATCCGGGCGGTTGGAGGCGGATTTGGCAGTTGATGTGGCGCGTGCGAAGAGCGGCATTCGCCTCACGGTGATCGCGGTGGCGGCAGTGCCGCTGCTGTTTTTGTTGAGCGGTCTTGTCATCCGCTACGCCGCATTCGCATCGGTGTCGCCGGATCCGAGCCTAGCGGCCTATGCCCGCGCCTTCTGCAAATGGGATTGCTCCTGGTATGTCGGCATTTCCGAACAGGGCTATGAGCGTTTTCCCATTCCTGGCCGCAGCAATGTCGGGCGCTGGGGGTTCTTTCCGCTTTATCCGATGCTGGTGGCGGCGGTCCGCACGATTCTGCCCTTCTCCACGATCGCGATTGCGACGGCGGCATCGCTGGCGTGCGGCTATGTCTCGTGCCTGGTGGCATGGCCGCTCATGGACAGGAACATGCGGGCCTATGTGCTTTATTGCGCCTTCCTGCTGAGCGGCCCGTTCTCGTTCTATTTTGCCATCTTCCTCACCGAGCCGCTCTTCGTGCTTTTGACGTCCTGCCTCTTCCTGGCGCTCAAACGCTCGAACCATCTCGCCGCGGGGTTGTCTTGCGCGCTGCTCTCGGCAACGCGGGTCGTCGGCGTGCTGGCCGTGTTCGCGATCGTCATTCGCATGTTTGAGGAGCATCGCGCCAAGGGCGGGTCGGCCATCGGCTTCCCACGCTGGCTGCTCGGCCGGCCGGATCTCATCATCGCCATACTCATCTCGCCCGCCGGCCTGTTCGCCTACATGCTCTACCTTTACGTCACGGTCGGGGACGGCTTTGCCTTCGTGCATGTCCAGCGCGCGTTCGGGCGCGTGGCCGGCAACCCGCTGCTGTTCCTCTGGGCGGGGCTGTCCTATCACCCCGGGGCCGATTGGTGGCCCAGTGCGCCGCAATGGAGCGCGTCGACGGCAATCGTGGGACTGGCGCTGGCGGCGGTGCTCTCGGCGCGCAGGCAAATTGGCGCGGCCCTGTTCTGCGCCATGGCCATCATCCTGCCTTTGACCTCGAATCTGGCTTCGATGGTCCGCTATGTCGTCGGCCTCGCGCCGCTGACGATGCTGACGGCGGTGCTGTTGTCGGGCTCGAAGGCGACATTGGTCGCTGCGCTGATTGTCTTCCTCTTCACCTGCTACTTCATGACCGTGGCCTGGCTTGGAGGCTATCTTGCGCTGGTCTGAGCTGACGGAATCGACCAGGCCGGTAATCCTGGGTGCCGGCTACGCGCTGGCGGGCGCACTTGCGGCAGCCGAGATCGCCATCCTGGCGCTTGCCCTCAGCCCGAATGTCAGCGACGATTACCGCGCCTATTACATCGACAAGACCACCACATGCCTCAACCGGGACGCCGTGGGGCGCTACACGCCAGGCCGGACCGTATCGTTCCGCTCCGACGGCGCCCGGGAAGCAACCACCATGATGGTCTGCGGCTGGTCGGGGCCAGTAGCGGACGGCACCCATTCGCTGGGCGAGAGCTCTCGCCTGCGCCTTACCCTGCCGCCGCTCCGCGACGGGCTTCGGGCAACGCTGGAAATGGCCGCCGTTATTCGCCCGCCGCAGACCTGGCAGAGGATCGTCGTGTCGGCCAATGGGACCGAGGTGTATCGGGGGACGCTGTCGGGCGATGTGGCGACAACTGTGTCCTTCGTCATTCCGCACGCCGTGCTGGCTGGCAAGGCGACACTGGACATGGCCATCGAGTATCCCGACGGCATTCCGCAAAGCGCCGATGCGAGCAACATCTACAACCGCGCCATCAAGCTGAGATCTTTTCGGTTGGACACGCTTTGATCCTCAGGAGGGCCCGTCATCGCGCAGGCGGCGCTCTGCAAAGACCCAGCGATCGAGCACAAGAAGGTTAAGCGCTGGGATGGCCAAGGAAGTGAGGAGAACGGGAACGGCAAGCGGCAGGCCGAATGTCACCGTCAGCAGGTACGGTGCCGCGTAAGCCATAGCGAGGCCAGCAATGGTCAGCAACACGAAACGCGGCGCCTGCGACCGGTGCGAGCCGGCCGACATGAAGGTGAAGGATTTGTGCGCCAGATAGGAAAACAGGGCGGCGGCCGCGTAAGCGGCGAGCGAGGCTTCGACGGGCGCGAGCCCGAGCCAGTTCGATCGGGCAAAGATTGTAGTCAGGACGGCATAGAGGATTGTGGCGACAAGGCCGACCGAAGCGAAGCGCCCTAGGAGCTTCGTGCCGGCGACGCGACGATTCTCAGGCGCGGGCGACACAGGCATACTGCGCTCCGAGCGGCAGCCAAGCGAGCGCGCCTTCCAGCTTCCGGGCAAGCGGCTTGGCCGACGGCAGGAGCAGAAAATGCTCGCAGTGCACGTCGCGGAAGCCCGCCTGCTCAAGCAGCGATGCCGCCTTGCCAGCGCGAAGCAGGACGGCGTCCTTGTCGAACGGACATCTCAACACCGCCATACGGGTCAGCGGGTTGTAGGGATTGTGCTCGATGATGCAGCCAAGTCCGCCTCGCCGAACGACGCGCCGCATCTCGCGGAAGAAATCCAGCCACGACTGAGGCGGCACGTGGTGGACGACGCAACTGGCGAAGGCCAGGTCGAACATGCCATCCGCGTAAGGCAGGCGTGAGGTGTTGCACACGCTGTACGCGACGTGCGGGTTCTCAGCGCTGGCACGCGCGAGTGATTCCTTCGACACGTCGCAGCCGTCGAGTCGATCGAAGACATCGGCGAGATGCGGATGAAGCGAGCCCACGCCGCAACCGACATCGAGCGCGCGCACGCCTGCGCCGCCCCGCCGGAGGTCCTGCTCGAGGACCAGTCGTCGCAGAAGCTCGGCCTTGGCACGCAGGAAGAAATCATGGCGCAGCCCGGAGAACCGGATCGAGCCCTCGACTGCCTCACTGTAGCTGGACCTATAGCTGTCGAAGAGTTCGGACATCCGCCGTGACCCCGTTCCTGGACTTGCGAAACGAAGCGCGCTTGTCGCGGGAGGCGACGCGCATCGGCCGGTCGAAGCCACTCAGCCTTTCGACAACATAGAGCGGGCGCCGTTTGACCTCGGCATGGATGCTGCCGACGTAGAGACCCATCACGCCGGTCATGAAAAGATTGATGCCGATTAGCAGCGACACGATCACCACCGTGGATGTCCAGCCGGCAATCACGCCGGTTTCGAGGATCCAGGCCGCGATGGCGTATGCGCCAAACGCCAGGGCGAGAGCGGAAATGGCCAACCCGGTCAACAGCACCAGTTGCAGAGGCCGCTCCGAAAAACCGATGATGCCATGGATGGCAAGCCGCATCATCTTCCATAACGGGTATTTGGTTTCACCAAGCGTCCGCGCCGGGCGCTCGAACGGCACCGCCGCCTGCTTGAAACCCATCCAGCCGAACATGCCCCTGACGAAGCGGTCGTGCTCCGGCATGCGCTTGAACGTGTCCAGCGCCTTCCGGCCGACGAGGCGGAAGTCTCCGACATCGCGCGGGATCTCGACCGGTGTCATCCTCTCCAGCAGCCGATAGAACAGGCTGGCGGTGACGCGCTTGAACAAGGTTTCGCCCTTGCGGCTGACGCGCCTTGCGTAGACGATCTCGAAGCCGTCCTTCCACTTCGCCACCAGGTCGAGAACGACCTCGGGGGATCCTGCAGGTCAGCGTCCATGACGATGACGGCCTCGCCGGAGGCCGCTTCCATGCCGGCGCTGATGGCGATCTGGTGGCCGAAGTTGCGGGAGAGCTCGATCAGGCGGAAGCTCGGTTCGGCGGCGACCATGCCGCGCAAATAGCTCACGCTTCGATCGCTGCTTCCGTCGTCGACGAAGATGACTTCGGTGTCTCCGTCCAGTTTTGCGGTCAGTGCGCTGATCCGCTCGACCAGCCGGGGCAACACCTCCTCCTCATTGTATATCGGCAGCACCAAAGAGTAGCGTAGGGACGGTGCCCGCGTCCGGATCCGCTGGACAGATTCTTGCATGGGATTGCAATGGAACACCGGCCAGAAAGTTCCATAAGCAGGCGCTAATTGCGGAAGAAATGGCGCTGCTCCTCGCCAAAAAAGGCGCGCAACGTTCGGTTGAAATCTAACCGGGTACCGACAGAAGTCCTTGGATCGAGGATTTTGATGGCCATCTTTTTCAGGCCCGGCGGATGGAGCGCCCACCGGATCGCGAAAGAGCGGCGCTGCATCGTGCGCCGATCTCGGCGTTCCTGCCGCGCAAAAATCTTTCGTGAGATGCCCCGTGACGAACCTGGGCTCTCCAAGAGCCGGATTTTAGTTTAGGGAAGGTGTCCAATTCGTCTGCGCCCCGTGTCCACGGACGCATCGGAAACCGGAAAAACGGCCCGTCCCGTGGGGGAAAAGACCACACACGACGTGGCCCAACATTTTTGAAACAACAAAAAAATGTCGAAGTATCAAGATTTCAGAATAGCCATAGCACCAATGATGGACTGGACGGACCGGCATTGCCGGTTCTTTCACCGTCAGCTGACGCGTCGCACGTTGCTCTACACGGAAATGGTGGTGGCGGACGCAGTCATCCATGGCGCACGCGAGCGCCTGCTCGGCTTCGACGGTGCCGAGCATCCGGTTGCGCTTCAGCTTGGCGGTTCGGATCCGCGAAAGCTTGCCGAAGCGGCGGTGATCGGCGAGGCGTTCGGCTACGACGAAATCAATCTTAATGTCGGCTGTCCGTCCGACCGCGTCCAGTCGGGCACTTTCGGCGCCTGCCTGATGAAGACGCCGGTGCTGGTCGCCGAATGCATCGCGGCGATGAAGGCGGCGGTGACAATCCCCGTCACGGTCAAATGCCGCATCGGCGTCGATGACCAGGACCCCGAACCCGCTCTCGACACGCTCGCAGACGGCGTGCTGACGGCCGGCACCGATGCGCTCTGGGTGCACGCCCGCAAGGCGTGGCTGGAGGGGCTTAGTCCCAAGGAAAACCGCGAGATCCCGCCGCTCGACTATCCGCGCGTCTATCGGCTCAAGACCAGGAAGGCCAACCAATTCATCGGCATCAACGGCGGCATTCAATCCCTTGACGAGGCAGAGGCGCACCTCGCTTATGTCGACGGCGTCATGCTCGGCCGCGCGGCCTATCATACGCCCGGCATCCTCACCGGCATCGATGCCGCATTTTACGGCGAGGCGCCGGTCGCTTTCGACTACGCGGCGCTGATGGACGCCATGGCCGCTTACGCCGCGCGTCACATCGAGAAGGGCGGACGGCTCGGCCATGTCACGCGCCATATGGTCGGGCTGTTCCACGGTCTCCCGGGCGCGCGCCGCTACCGGCAGATTTTGTCCACCGACGCCAACAGACCCGGCGCCGGGCCAGAGGTGCTGAAGACGGCGTTCGCGGCAATAGATTTCGTGGCGGCGGAAACCGAAGCCGCTTGAGGCGGATCGGCGGCAGAGCATTTCACCGTTCCACAGAAACGGCGAACCGCTCCATCCGTTTGTCTAGACGAAATTCGGGGCGGATAAGCGGGAATCTAGTCGCGCAGGATCATCCGGTCACCCCGCACCTCGAAACCCGACAGCGAGCCGATGAAGTTCATGCCGAGCAGGCTTTGCTCGAGCATGCCGGGCGCCGCGACCATCACCGGCATATCCTTGCGCACGATGCCGCCGATCGCCATCTCGTCGGTCCTGACCGTTGCCGCACGCGCCATGCCGTTGGCGGTCGAGACGTCCACGGTGTAGCTGAGCGCCGCTGGGTTGAAGCCGGCCGCCTGGGCGTCCTCCGCCGTCAGCACCGTGCTGGTCGCGCCGGTGTCGACCACCGTGCGCACCGGCCTGCCGTTGACGAGGATTCGCGCCTCGAAATGGCCATTGCCGGCCTTGTCGAGCGTCACGGTGGCACGGCCACTATCGACGCCAAGCGCCAAGGGGCTTCCCGGAACAAGGCCGGCGGTGACGCGGCTGACAACATCCTGCAGCTCGTAGCGGTACTGGTAGCCGGCGATCAGCGCCAGCACGATTGCCGCCCAGACGCCGAAGTTGCGCGCCATGTCACCGAGCGGCCGGCCAGAGCGAATAAGGCTGGCGCCGATTACCGCCACCAGGACTCCAACCCAGATCAGCCTGCTGAAATCGTTGTTCTCGATGCCGAAGGTGCGGCCGGCGGAATCATTCATCATCAGCAGGATCAAGCCGGCGCCGATCACCAGCATGACGACCCAGAACAGGCGATTCATGGCCAGCCCTTTCTTGCAGCCAGCTCTTTCACAACACGCCGCGCTCGCGCGCCATGCGGGCGCGCCGCGTCTCGCGGCGGGGCCGGCGTTCGACCGTCTCCAGCCGCGCCGGCAAATCGGCCATGACTGCACGCCGGACTTCCGGCGTCATCGCGATCCACCCGGCGATCTCATCGCGCGTGCGGCCGCAACCGAAACAGAAGCCGGTTTTCATATCGATGGAACAGACGAGTATGCAGGGAGACTCGATGGCGGTCATGCTGTTCTCTTGCCTTCACTCCACATGGTGCAACCGCAACGCCAATGCAAGCCCTTCGCGATGCGCCGTCGACCGGCGCTTTCGCGGCATTGCCGGGCGGTTGTGCCAGGCGGTGAAGGCGGCTATGCCGCTGGCTGTTCCTGCAAAGAGACCGCATTCGATATGACCGCAAAGCCTTTCGACGATTTCCGCACTCTGCTGGCAACGCTGGCGCCGGCGGACGCCGCCGCCGAAACCCGCGTTCGCACCCTGTTTGCCAAGGCCGACAAGCCGAAAGCTTCGCTTGGCCGGATTGAAGATGTCGCGGCATGGCTCGCCGCTTGGAGCGGGCGTGCGCCGCCGGCCGTCAATCGTCCGCTTGTGGCGATCTTTGCCGGCAACCACGGTGCCGTTCGGCATGGCATTTCGCCGCGGCCGGTTTCGGCGACCGGCAATGCCGTCGAACTCTGCGCCGCCGGAGGTGCAGCGATCAATCAGATCTGCATCGCCAACGATCTCGGCCTGAAGGTCTTCGACCTGGCGCTGGATATTCCGACCGGGGACATCACGGAAGAAGCGGCCCTCGATGAGCGCGGCTGCGCCGCCACCATGGCCTTCGGCATGGAAGCGGTCGCGGGCGGCGCCGATCTTCTTTGTCTTGGCGATCTGGGCGTCGGCAATTCAACCATCGCGGCCGCGCTCAGCGCTGCCCTCTTCGGCGGCAAGGGGTCCGACTGGGTTGGACCTGGATCGGGGGCGGACACGGCGATGATGGCGCGCAAGGCCGAAGCGGTCGACCGGGCGCTTGCTTTCCACGGCGCCGGCCTCGGCGATCCGCTCGAAGCCTTGCGCCGCGTCGGCGGGCGCGAGTTCGCGGCAATCTGCGGCGCCATTCTCGCAGCCCGCATGCAGAAGATTCCTGTGCTGCTCGACGGGTTCGTCGCGACGGCTGCTGCCGCGGTTCTGCACAAAGCCTATCCTTCCGCGATCGACCACTGCCTGCTCGCCAGCCTGTCGCCGGAGCCGGGCCAAGCCAAAGTCGCCGAACGGCTTGGGCTCGAGCCACTGCTCGATTTTGCTGTCAGTCACGGCGAAGGAGTTGGGGCTGGACTTGCCGCCGGTCTCGTCAAGGCCGCGGCGCTCACGAGCTCCGGTATGGCGGCGGCGGTTCGGGTCCAACCGGCGCCCCGGAGCTAACGCCGGCGGGCGGCGACAGCCTTGGTCGGCAGCGCGGGCAATTCCTCCATCACTCGGCTCAGCGGGAAGATGGCGATGGCCTCGGTGCCTTCGCGCAGCTTGGAGTGCAGCTCGAACTCGCCGCCATGCATGTCGAGCAGACCCTGCACGATCGGCAGTCCGAGGCCCGTTCCCTGTTCGGCGCTCTTGATGGCGATCGAGCCCTGGCCGAAGGCGGAAAGCACCACTGGGATTTCCTCTTCCGGTATGCCGGGGCCGTTGTCCTTGACCGAGATGTACTGACCGCCGCCCGCCGTCCAGCCGACGCGCACACGCACTTCGCCGCCCGACGGCGTGAACTTGATGGCGTTGGACAGCAGATTGAGCGCGATCTGCCGGATGGCACGCTCGTCGCCGAACAGGCGCGGCAGCGCGGTCTCGAACTCCTGGATGACGCGGATGTCCTTGTTGCGGGCTCTCAGTTCCATCATATGGCAGCAATCCTCAACGATCGTCACCAGCACCACCGGCTCCTCGTTGAGCTGGTAGCGGCCGGCCTCGATGCGCGACAGGTCGAGGATCTCATTGATCAGATCGAGCAGATGCTGGCCAGATTCGTGCACATCATGCGCGTAATCGCGATAGGTCGGGTTGTTCATCGGCCCGAGCACTTCATTGGCCATCACTTCGGAGAAACCGAGGATGGCGTTGAGCGGCGTCCGGAGCTCATGGCTCATCGAGGCGAGGAAGCGCGACTTCGCCAGATTGGCGTCCTCGGCGCGCCGCCTGGCCTCGTCGGACATGGATTTGGCAGTCTCCACCTCGGCGATCAGCGCGTCCTTCTCGGAGCGGAAGGAGAGCAGCATCCAGGATGACTGGTTGAGATGGCGCGCGACGTAGCCGAAGAAGGGCAGGGCAGCGACCAGAAGCGCCGCCATGATCCCTTCGATCGGCATCCACAGGCGCAGGACGGCATAGACATAGACCGCGACGGGAACGGCGAAGGTCGCCAATAGCGCGCCGCCCAGGGACGATGCCATCACCGCAGTCGTCGCCATGGCGACCAGGAGCACCATGGCCTTGACGACATGGAACTGGTCAACCTGGCATGTGGCGCAGCCCAGCCAGGCGAACCAGGCCCAGCCGAGGCCGCAGAGCGAATGGCCGATCAGGAAATCGCGGCGCGTCTGCACAGGGTCGAGCTCGGCCGCCTCCGTGCGCTCGACGCGTCGCGCCATGAAGGTGACGATCGCGTAGCAAAGCAGCGTGAAGAGAGCCCAGACGGCGACCTGGTTGCCCAGGCCCGCGAAGCGGCCGATGGCCGCCACCACAAGCACAAGCAGAGGAATCGCGGCCGCACTGACCACCATGGCGCGTGCATGCAGCTTGAGCAGCTCGCGGTCGAAATCGAGGCTGCCGGCCTGCTGCGAAAGACGGTCACGCGTCCTGCGCACCGCGCGCGCCACATCGCTGTTGCGATGCGGTTTCCTGCGGTCCACAATGAATTTGTCCGCTGTGTCCGAGCGTAGCAAAGGCATGCAAGTTCAATTTCTGCGCGCAGCGATTTTCAGTTCGTTAAGCTACGTTCGAATGATTAAGAGACTGTTTGCCATATGAGCCGTTCCTGGTCGCGAAGACCGCGCCGGCGCTATGTTCCGCGGCCTCCGCGAAGCCTTTTGCGCAGGCTTCTGGATTACGGGCTGGCCGTGGTCCTGCTTGGCCTGTCCATCCTGGTGGCGGCGCGGCTCGACCGGTTCGAGATGCGACAGGAGCAAGGCACGGCCATCGTCAAGGACGGTGATTCGATCACGCTCGGCGCCGAGCGCATCCGCATGCGCGGCATCGACGCGCCGGAATACACACAGACGTGCCGCAAGGACGGAGCCGACTATGCCTGCGGCAAGCTCGCGCGGCAGTCGCTGGTGCGGCTGATCGCCGACAGGCCGGTCTCCTGCACCGGCTGGCAGCGCGACCGCTACGGCCGGTTGCTCGGCGACTGCAAGGCGGGCGACACGCACCTCAACCGCGCGCAGGTACAGTCCGGATGGGCCGTCGCCTTCGGCGACTTCGAAACCGAGGAGGCCGTCGCCCGGGCTGCCAAGGTGGGCATCTGGGCTGGCTCCTTCGATCAGCCGCAGGACTGGCGCGACAGCCATCACAATCAACCCGTCGAAAGGAAGCACGGCGCACTGGCTTCGCTCGGCGATGCGTTGCGTGAGCTTGTTCGTTTCTGGTGATGCCCGCTTCGGGGGATGCTCTGTTTGCCAACATGTGGTCTTGCCAAACCGCTATGCAGTGGGGCGACATGCATTGCAGCGCGCCCTAAGATGGGCATGAAGATCGGAGACTGGAATGAAGCTGTTCGATGGCGGCCGGGCGCCCAACCCCAGGCGGGTTCGGGTTTTCCTGGCTGAAAAGGGGCTAACCGTCCCTTTGGTGCCCGTGGACATGGGCGCGCTGGAGCATCGCAAGGAGCCGGTGGCGTCGCGCAATGCGCTGCGGCGGCTGCCCGTGCTCGAACTCGACGACGGGACCATCATCACCGAATCCATCGCCATTTGCCGTTATTTCGAGGAGTTGCATCCCGAGCCCGCTCTGTTCGGAACAGGCGCGCTCGGCAAGGCCATGGTGGAGATGTGGCAAAGGCGTCTGGAGCTAAACCTGATGAGCTGCGTGGCCGCCGCGTTCCGGCACATCCATCCGGCAATGAAGGAATGGGAGGTGCCGCAGATCCCGGAATGGGGCGAGGCCAACAAGCCGAAGGCCATCGAGTTCCTGCATCTCCTCGACCGGGAGTTGGCGGATAGGGAATTTGCCGCCGGCGACACCTATTCGGTCGCCGACATCACCGGGCTGATCGCCATCGATTTCATGAAGCCGGCACGCATCAAGGTGCCTGAGGAATGCGGGAATGTGCTGCGCTGGCACGCAGCGCTCTCCAGCCGGCCAAGCGCTGCTGCTTGAGCCTTGTTTTTGGAGAACCCGCCGGACATGAGCGAAGCGCTGGAGAGCCTTGCCGCCAAGGTGCGGGCTTGCCGCATCTGTGTCGAGCAGCCGCGCGGCCGGCCCCTGCCGCATCAGCCGCGCCCGGTGCTTGTGCCTTCGTCGAAGGCCCGCATCCTGCTTGCCGGCCAGGCGCCGGGCACGAAAGTCCACATCTCGGGCATGCCGTTCACCGACGCTTCCGGGGATCGCTTGAGGAACTGGCTCGGCGTCACCCCCGACGAGTTCTACGACACGGAAAAATTCGCCATCGTGCCGATGGGTTTCTGCTTTCCGGGCCAGGACACCAAGGGCGCCGACCTGCCGCCGCGGCGCGAATGCGCCACCGCCTGGCGCGCCGATCTGATGGCGCTGATGCCGCAGATCGATCTGGTGCTGACGATCGGCGGTTATGCGCAGTCCTGGCACATGGGCACGGCGCGTGGGCCGTCGCTGACGGAAACGGTCAGAAATTGGCGCGCTGTCTGGGATGCTGCAGCCGGGCCGAAAGTGCTGCCGCTGCCGCATCCGTCATGGCGAAACACCGGCTGGCTGAAGAAGAATCCGTGGTTTGAAATGGATTTGCTGCCATTCCTGCGCTCGGAAATCCGCTATCGCCTCAATTAGGCATCTTGCAAGAAATCACTCGCTTTTGCCGGCATTGGCAGAATTTCTTTCTTGTGAAAGGGCCTGATAAAAAGGATTATAGCCAAACTATTCCGCTGGAGCCTTCCCATGGACCGCCTAGACAGAAAAATTCTTCGCCTCCTGCAGGAGGACGCGACGCTTGCGGTCGCCGATGTCGCCAAGAAAGTCGGCCTGTCGACCACGCCGTGCTGGCGGCGCATCCAGAAGCTCGAGGAAGAGGGCGTCATCCAGCGGCGCGTGGCCATTCTCGACCATGAGAAGGTCAATGTGCGCGTCACCGTCTTCGTTTCGATCCGCACCAATTCGCACAGCCATGAATGGTTGCGGCGCTTCTCCGAGGTCATCCAGGAATTTCCGGAGGTGGTCGAGTTCTACCGCATGAGCGGCGACGTCGATTACCTCTTGCGCGTCGTGGTGCCCGACATTGCCGCCTACGACGCCTTCTACAAGCGGCTGATCGCCAAGATCGAGATCCGCGACGTGTCGTCCTCGTTTGCCATGGAGCAGATCAAGTACACGACCGAGATCCCGCTCGACTACATGATCCTGGACAAGGAGTCGGGGGCCAACGCGGCCTGAGCACGGCGCTCGCGCTTCCCGCTATGCGCGAAGTTGCGAGACCTAGTTCTTCTTTTTGTTGAGGAAATTCCACGGCGAGTTGACCGGGAGCGTGACGGCGTCCGGCACGCTGTCGACATCAGCCACCTCGGCCTTGCGCACGGTATAGCCGGACTGCACGATCAAGACGCCGTCCAGGATGAAGAGTTGGCTCTTCTCCATGCCGGGCTTCAGCACGCCGGTGACGGAAACCGGCTGGTATGCCTCCGCCATCCTGTAAGGATGCGCCGGCGTTACCAGCACGATCTGGTTCGGCGGCGGCGTCGGCATGTGGCTGCAGGCGCCGGTCCAAGGCACCAGCAGGAACTGGTAGACGAGGTCGCCCTCGCGATCGACCGGCAAGGCGTAGCCGGACAATTGAACGGTCTTGTCCTGCAGATTGAGCGACAGTGTCTCACCGTGATCGGGCAGTTTTGCCGCGATCATCGGCAGGTTGGCGTCCTCGGCGACCGCCTGCGTCGCCGGGCGCAAGTCTTTCCAGAAGATATGCGTGACGTCGGCCGCGGCGTCGGCTCTCGCGGTGGCGAGCATAAGCACGATCGCCAGCGTCGCGCTTGATCTGAAACGCCTGCTCATGGTGGTCATCCTCCGCCAGTCCCATTTCGGAAGCGAGTAAAAGCGTCGTGAGCTTACTTCGCTGAGATCACAGTCGTGTGGTCGCGAGCCGTTCGAGCTGTTTGACATCGGAAAGCTCCTTCACCGCGTCCTTGCCGATCCAGCGTGCCGTCTTGTCGGACGACGCCGCCAGTTTCTCGGCCAGCGCAAGGGCAGGGGCGTGCAGCGCCCTCGACCGCTTGCCGATCTGCCGCAGTGCCCAGTTCACCGCCTTGCGCACGAAGTTGCGCGGATCGCCCGCATGCCTCTCGATCAGCGGCAGAGCAGCGAGGAAGCTCGCGTCCGGCTCCTTCTTCAGATGCACCGCCGCCCAGGCCAGCATGGCAAAGGCGGTGCGGCGGACAAACTCGCGCTCGTCCTTGGCGAATTCCTCGACCAGCTCACGCCAGAACGGTGTTTGGGCGAACAGGTCGGCAACGGTATCGACAATCTCCCAACTGTCGAAATCGGCGGCCCAGCGCCGGCATTGACCGATGTCGAGCTTCTTCGGCTCGCCGGTGAAAGCGGCCATCAATCGCGCTTCGCGAATGTCGGTGTCCCACAAGAGCAGCGACCGTTCCTGGTTCTTCTTCAGCTTGCGCGCCAGCGGCCGCAGATCGGAATTGCCGACGCCCAGCGCGGTTCTCGTGTTGATGCCGAATCGCGCCATGCCGGCGCGGTTTTTCTCGCTGCCGATCGAACGCAGATGGGCGACGATCTCGTCGGCGCTCCAGCTCGGATCGGGCAGGACCATCGCCGTCTATTTTTCCAGGCGGGCGAGCAGCGAGGACGTGTCCCAGCGCCTGCCGCCCATGTCCTGCACGTCCTTGTAGAACTGGTCGACCAGCGCGGTCACTGGCAGCTTGGCGCCGTTGCGGTTGGCCTCGGCGAGGCAGATGCCGAGATCCTTGCGCATCCAGTCGACGGCGAAGCCGAAATCATATTTTCCGGCGTTCATCGTCTTGTGGCGGTTCTCCATCTGCCAGGAGCCGGCAGCGCCCTTGGAGATCACCTCGATGACCTTCTCAATGTCGAGCCCGGCCTTCTTGCCGAAATGGATGCCTTCGGCCAGCCCTTGGACGAGGCCGGCAATGGCAATCTGGTTGATCATCTTGGTGAGCTGGCCGGCGCCCGCGGGTCCCATCAGCCCGACCATGCGGGCATAGGCATCGATGACTGGCCTGGCCTTGTCGAAGGCGGCCTGCTCGCCGCCAACCATGACGGTCAGCACGCCATTCTCGGCGCCCGCCTGGCCGCCCGACACCGGCGCGTCGAGGAAGGAAAAGCCGGCCTTTCCGGCGGCTTCGGCCAGTTCGCGCGCGACTTCGGCCGAGGCTGTCGTGTTGTCGATGAAGACCGAGCCCTTCTTCATCGCGGCGAAGGCGCCGCTGGCGCCGGTCGTCACCGAGCGCAGGTCGTCGTCATTGCCGACGCAGGAGAAGACGAAATCCTTGCCTTCGGCCGCCTCGGCCGGTGTCAGCGCCAGGCTGCCGCCATGCTGGGCGACCCATTGCTCTGCCTTGGCGGTCGTGCGGTTATAGACGGTGATGTCGTGGTGGCCCTTGTTCCTGAGGTGCCCGGCCATCGGATAGCCCATGACGCCAAGACCGAGAAATGCAACCGATGCCATAAGCCTGCCTTCCAACAAGAGATTTCAGTGGCGGAAGGTCTAGGCTATGCGAAAAATTCGTCAAGGCGCGCAAAGCCGCATCGACTGGTGCAGGCCCGTCCGCTGACGACGCTCTATCGTTTGAGGTGAATGGTGATCCGGCGTTCGATCCATTCGACGCCGTGACGCAGGATCTCGACCAGCACCAGGTAGACGATCGCCACCCAGATATAGGCCTGGATGTCGAAAGATTTTGCGTAGGCGAGCTTCGCGTTGCCCATCAGGTCGTAGACGGTGATGATGGCGACAATCGCGGAAGCCTTGATCATCAGGATGAGCTCGTTGCCGTAAGGCCGCAGCGCCACGATGATCGCCTGCGGCATGATCACCTTGCGCAGCGTCTGCAGCTTGTGCAGGCCGAGCGAGGCCGCGCCTTCCCACTGGCCCCGCGGAACGCTTTCGATGGCGCCGCGCAGGATCTCTGCCTGATAGGCGGCGGTGTTGAGCGAAAAGGCAAAGACGCCGCAGTAGAACGCCTCGCGGAAGAACCACCATAGTCCGACGGTTTGCAGCTCGGGGCGGAACGAGCCGATGCCGTAATAGACGAGGTAGGTCTGCACGAGCAGCGGGGTGCCGCGGAAGAAGTAGACGTAGCAATAAGCCAATCCGGAAAGGATGCGGTTCTTGGACATCCGGCCGTAGGCAACCGGCAACGAGAGAATAGCGCCCGCCACCATCGAAACGGAGACCAGCGACAGGGTGGTTGCGAGCCCCTGCAGATAGGCCGGCGCGTATCTGGCGAAGAAATCGGCGTTCCAGGCGTGGACCAGATAGGCCACGATGCCGATGCCGAAAAGGCCCCAGAGGCAGACCAGCGCGTAGCCTATGATGCGCACGCGCGGCCAGCCGCGAGCCCGGGGCGGTGGCCTGTCAACCGCAATAGCCTGGCTGACGCTCATCGAGCCTCCCTCCGCCCGAGCGAGCGCTGGATATAGCCGGTGGCGACCGAGGACAGGATGGCCAGCACAAGGAAGACCACCGCCGCGACACTGTAAAAGAGGAAGGAATGCTTGGTGACGCGCGCCGCGACACCGGCATTGCGCAGGGTTTCCGCTAGGTTGACGACCGACACCAGCGAGGTGTCCTTGAGCAGGCTGAGCCAGCAATTCTCCAGACCGGGGAAGGCGATGCGCAGCAGTTGCGGCAGGATCACCAGGCGCATCGTCTGCCATTTCGAAAGGCCAATGGCGTAGCCGCCCTCATACTGGCCCTTGGGAATGGCGCGAAAGGCGGAGAGAAAGACTTCGCTGGCGTAGGAGGAGAAGATCAGCGCCAGCACGATCATGCCGGCAATGAAGCTGTTCACGTCAATTGTCGCCTCGGGCTCGAACAGGCGGACGACATATTGCAGCAGCAGCGGCATGCCGAAGAAGAACAGGAACAGCGTCACCAGCTCGGGCAGGCCGCGAAAAACAGTGGTGTAGATGTTGGCTGCGAGCCGGAGCGCGGGCTCTTCGTGTTGCTTGGCGAAGGCGACGAAGAACCCGATCGCCAGGCCTATCGGCAATGTCGCAAGCGCCAGCGCGACCGTGACCAGCACACCAGACGCAATGTCGTCACTCCAGCCATCCGGTCCCCAACTGAGAAGTGTCCAAATGCTTTGGGCTGGCATTGGCGGGGCGTGTCTCCGTGGCGATCCCGGAATGGAGGCAGGGCGGCGAGGTGATCCTCACCGCCCTGGGCGCAAATGATC
This sequence comes from Mesorhizobium sp. M1A.F.Ca.IN.022.06.1.1, assembly GCF_003952605.1. NCBI lineage: Bacteria > Pseudomonadati > Pseudomonadota > Alphaproteobacteria > Hyphomicrobiales > Phyllobacteriaceae > Mesorhizobium > Mesorhizobium sp. M1A.F.Ca.IN.022.06.1.1. Next base: position 6,167,084 of record NZ_CP034455.1, read on the forward strand.
AGGACTCGGCGCCGTAGACGTCGAACTTGAAGTACTTGTCGTTGATTTCCTTGTACTTTCCGCTCTTGCGGATAGCGTCGATAGCGGAATTCAGCTTGTTGACCAGGTCGGTCTCGCCCTTGCGCACGGCAATGCCGGCGCCCGGTCCGAAGATCTCGACCGGCTGCGGCGAGGGCTGGCCGAGGATCTTGCAGCAGGCGCCGTCGGGCGAATCCAGCCACTGCTGCAGCACGACGATGTCGTCCTCGATGGCGTCGAGACGGCCATTGGCGAGATCGGCCTGTTCCTCGGGGCTGCTCGGATAGCCCTTGATCGTGCTGTCGGTGTAGGTCTTCGAGGCATAGTTGAAGTGGGTTGTCGTGGTGGCGACGCCGATCGTCTTGCCGGCGAGGTCCTCCTTGGTGACGCCCTTGAGCGGCGAATCCTTCGGCACGGCGATCGCCGACGGCGTGTTGTAATATTTGTGGGTGAAGTCGACCTTTTCCTGGCGCTCTGGCGTGATCGACATGGAAGCGACGATGGCGTCGAACTTGCCGGCCTGGAGCGCCGGGATGATGCCGTCCCAATCCTGCGCGACGAAGGTGCACTTCACCTTCATTTCGTCGCAGAGGGCCTTGGCGATGTCGATGTCGAAGCCGACCAGCTGGCCGTCCGAGGTCAGGTTGTTGAAGGGCGGGTACGCGCCTTCGGTGCCGATCCTCAGGGTCTTTTCCTGAGCCTGGGCAACGCCAAGTGTCAGCAGCGCGGCCGAAGCGGCAAGCGCGATACGCAGTGCAATACGCATGATAATCCTCTCATATTGTCATGGCCGCTGTCCCGTGCGGCTCTTGTGGGCGGAGCCTTTTTGACCGCCCGCTGCGCGGGATACTCCCACTCTTTGCAAGAAAAAAGCAACTGCAAAACAACAGCAAACGGCAATCGCCGTGTGCCGCTGCGTTACTTGGCTGGACTGACGAGACCGGTCGCGCGCTCGATAAAATCGGCTATCGATTTCGTATCGTCGAGGTTGAAGACGGGCAGCTTTTCGCCTTCGACCGGAAAGTCGGCGGCGACAGCCACGATGTTCGGGTCGTTGATCGAAAGCGGCGTCCGGTCCTTGGCCTCCAGCCGTCTCGCTTCGATTTTTTGGTGTGCTTCGCGCTTGTAGCCTTCGACCAGCACGATGTCCGAGGGCGCCAGCCGCGCCAGGATGTCGTCCAGCGTCGGCTCGTCCTCGTTGCGCAGTTCGTGCATCAATGCCCAGCGCCGGCCGGAGACGACCGCGACCTCCATCGCGCCGGCCTGGCGGTGGCGGAAACTGTCTGTGCCGGGCTTGTCGATGTCGAAGTCATGATGGGCATGCTTGACCGTCGAGACCGTCCAGCCGCGCCGAACCAGTTCGGCGACCAGCTTCTCGGTCAGGGTCGTCTTGCCGGAGTTCTTCCAGCCGGTGATGCCGAACACGCGTCTCATGGCTCAAGTCTTTGCAACAGACGCTCGGCCTCCGCAAGATCGTCGGGCGTGTTGATATTGAAGAACGGGTCGATCCGCTCGCCTCCGGCTTCGAGCATCGGAAACTCCACCTCGACAAAACCATGCCGCTCCATGAAGGCCGAGACCCGTCGATTGTCCTCCTCAACCAGGAAATGGCGCAGCGCATCGCGCAGGCCGAGCGGCCAGAGTGCGAAGGTCGGGTGCCACCTGCCGTCGGAACTGGCGACCGCGATCGCGCCCGGCCGTGCCCGAGCGGCAACGGCCAATCGCTCGACGAGATCGCCAGGGAAGAACGGCGTGTCGCCGGCCGCGCTGACCAGCGACCGGTAGCCCGTGTCCGCTGCCGCCCATTCAAGGCCGGTGAGGATGCCGGCGAGCGGGCCGGCATGGTCCTCTATCGTATCGGCAAGCACCGGAAGGTTGGTGCCGGCAAACCGTGCCGGATCGCCGTTGGCGTTGAGCACCAGCGTGGCCACCTGCAGTGTGAGACGCGCGGCGACATGCTCGATCAGCCTGACCTTGCCCAGCGAAAGCAGCGTCTTGTCGCCGCCGCCCATCCGGCGCGACTGGCCTCCCGCCAGGATGATGCCTGCAACGCTTCGATCCATCGGGCCTATATGCCGTCCGGCGCCATGTCGGGTCCAGCGCTTTCGGCGGCAGGCTGGCGCCTGCCGACGACACGCTCGCGGTAGAGCGCGTAGAGGCCGGAGCCGATGATGATCGCGGCGCCGACGATCATCGGCAGGTCGGGGATATCGCCGAAGATGACGAGGCCGAGCACTATCGACCACAGCAGCGCCGTATAGCGGAAGGGCGCGATGAAGGAGATGTCGCCCGAGCGCATCGCCATGATGATGAACTGATAGCCGATGAGCACGAGCACGGCGGCCAGCGCCAGCAGCGCCGTCGCCTCGGCGGTCATTGGCGTCCAGCCGCCCATCGGCGGGAGCAGCAGCGCACCCAGGATCGTCATGGCCAGCGCAGTCGCGGTCGATACCAGCATGGTCGGGATCGCTTGCGGGATGCGCTTGGTGGCGAGATCGCGCACCGCGCAGCAGGCGACGCTCGCCAGCGCCAGCAACGAATAGGCGCTGAAACCCTCGAAGCCCGGCCGCACGATGATCAGTACGCCGGCAAAGCCGACGGCAATGGCGAGCCAGCGGCGCCAGCCGACGCCCTCGCCGAAGAACAGTGCGGCGCCCATCGTCACCGCCAGCGGCAGCGCCTGCAGAACGGCGGAGACGTTGGCGATCGGCAAATGGGCAAGGGCGATCAGGAACGACACGGTCGCGCCGGCTTCGCCAGCGACACGCAGCGCGACCATCGGCTGCAGCATGGCGCGTGGATCAGCAAGCGCGCCGCGCCGCCAGGCGAGCAGACCGACGAAGAGCGAGGCGAAGGCGCCACGCACCAGCATGACCTGCGCCATGTTCATCGATTCGGAGGAGAATTTGGTGATCGCGTCGTTCAAGGTGAAGCCGATCATGGCCACGACCATGAACAGTGCGCCGCGAAGATTTGGCGAAAGAGGCAAGGGCGCTTCCGGTTATGTTCTCTCGCAAGCGTCTAACAGCCAGCGGCGAGACAGCAACATCAAAGAAATGGGCCACAGGAGGTTCCTGCGGCCCTCAAGATCGGCTGCGTTACTGGAGCGATTATTTCGGCGTCAGCGTCTCGGTGCCGTTGCCGTTCTGGCCGGCGATGGTCCACAGGCCGTGCAACGAGCCGTCCTTCTCCACTTTGTAGACGACGAGGCCGATTTCCTTGCCCATGACGTAGCCGGCGGAAAAGGCATCGTCATTGCGCATGCAAATGCCGTCGGAGGACGAGCCGCCGGTTTTCCAATGGATCGTGCAGGTTGTGTCGCTGGTCAGCGTGATGGTTGCCTCGCCGCCATATTTCGATCCGTCGAAATTGGTGCCGGCGACAGTGTAGGTGCCACCGATCGACTGAGCGGCCGCAGGCACCAAGGCAATCCCGAGCATTGCAAGCGAAGCCAAGAATTTGCGCATGAGAATTCCCCCTGAATGCGAAAAAAATCGCTTCATGAGGCTAGGCCGGAACAAGTCGGCGGTAAATCGGGTGGAAGTCGGCGCGGTGGTTTATTTCCAGTGCGCCGAGCGCAGCTCAAGGGCCGCGCAGGCTGGCGGCGATCGCCCCGGTCAGCGGATCGTATTTCGCCTTACGCGAGGAAGGATACTCGATCCAGACGGTGCGGATGACACCATCCTTTCCGAACAGGCGCCGTTCGTTGAAGACCTTGTCGCCCTTGATGCCGGAAACCACCGCCCAATTCTTCCCGGTCTTGCTGTAAGTGATCTTGTAGCCCGGCCCGGTGTTTGCCTTTTCGTCGGCGACGAAGCCCTTCGGAGTGTCGCTGTCGATGTTATAATTGCCCCAGCAGGTCAGGCTGGCGCCGTCGGGCGCGCTCCATTGCTGCCCATCGCCGTTTTCTGGCTCGGGCAAGCGGTCGCTGAAAATCTCGTCGGGAAAGGTGCAGGACGTGCCGAAGCGCGCATTGACGTAGGTGAACGGCTTTGCGATTGCCGCTGTCGTCGCAATCGTCAGCAACGAGAAGGCGATCACCAAAGGCGCGCCCTGGACGAGATGAACACACTTCATGATGCCCCCAAGGTCCGTGACCGAGGGTGATCCTGCACCAAATCGGAGAAAAAATCAGCCGCCGGTGACGCTCATATGGCGCGATACCGAGGGTCGGCTGGTGCGGCGGTCGATGACGAAATCATGGCCCTTCGGCTTGCGCCCGATCGCCTCGTCTATGGCCTCGCCGACCAGCTCATTGCCTTCGGAGGCGCGCAGCGGCGCTCTCAGGTCGGCGGCGTCCTCCTGGCCGAGGCACATATAGAGCGTGCCGGTGCAAGTCAGCCGGACGCGGTTGCAGCTTTCGCAGAAATTATGCGTCATCGGGGTGATGAAACCGAGCCGACCGCCGGTCTCGGCGACCTGGACATAGCGGGCAGGGCCGCCGGTCTTATAAGGAATGTCGGTCAGCGTGAACTGGCGCTCAAGCGAGGCGCGCAGCAGCGACAGCGGCAGATACTGGTCCGTGCGGTCGGCGTCGATCTCGCCCATCGGCATGGTCTCGATGACCGTCAGATCCATGCCGCGACCATGCGCCCAGCGCAGCATCTCCGGTATTTCAGCGTCGTTGAAGTCGCGCAGCGCCACGGCATTGAGCTTGACCTTCAGGCCTGCCGCTTGCGCGGCGTCGATGCCTTCCATGACCTTGCCGAGATTGCCCCAGCGGGTGATCTGGCGGAATTTGTCGGCATCGAGCGTGTCGAGCGAGACATTGATGCGCTTCACGCCGCAGTCGGCGAGCTCGGCGGCAAAGCGCGACAGCTGCGAGCCGTTGGTGGTGAGCGTCAGCTCTTCCAGCGCGCCGCTCTCAAGATGCCGCGACAGCTGGCGAACTAGGTGCATGATGTTCTTGCGCACCAGCGGCTCGCCGCCGGTCAGCCTCAGCTTCCTGACGCCCTTTTCGATGAAGACGCTGCAGAGCCGGTCGAGCTCCTCGAGCGAGAGCAGATCCTTCTTGGGCAAAAAGGTCATGTCCTCGGCCATGCAATAGGTGCAACGGAAATCGCAGCGGTCGGTAACCGACACGCGCAGATAGCTGATCGTGCGACCGAAGGGGTCGATCATGTCCATTGCAAGCGCTTCCGTGGCCTGAGCAGCGTCGTTATATACGGCTATGTGATACGATCCAACCGCGCATTCAAGATAGAAGCTCTCGATCTTTGGTAACATTCCCCGACCGACATTCTCTGTCGGCTGCCTTCTATCACCTTTTCGCACTGCGCGAACCGGCGTAGGGAAGGGCGCAACGCATATAGGAAGAAACATGACCGCGCCGAAGGAACTCAGGGTCTCGAAGGACCGCAAGCTGCTCACCGTGACCTTTGCCGGGCATCAGCCGTTCGAACTGCCGGCGGAGTTCTTGCGCGTGGCCTCGCCTTCTGCCGAGGTGCAGGGCCATTCGCCGGATCAGCGCGTGACTGTGCCCGGCAAGCGCAATGTCGCGATTCTTAAGATCGAGCCGGTCGGCAACTACGCGGTGCGCATCACCTTCGACGATTTCCACGACACCGGGATCTTCACCTGGAACTATCTTCACACGCTCGGGCATGAAAAAGACGAGCGCTGGAACGCCTACCTTGCCGAGCTGGCCGAGAAGGGCCTCAGCCGCGACCGCTAGCCTGGCGCCAAGACGTTCGATTGGGTGTCGTCAAAGCGTCATGGACATAGAATAGCGCCGGCAAAAGGTCAGGAGGCGAAAAGATGTCGCTCATCACATCGGTCGAACAGCTCGAAGCCCTCTACGGCCTGCCTGGCGAGGCCTCGGTCGTCAAGGAGCTCGACCATGTGATCCCCGAATATGCAGCCTTCATTGAAGCCTCGCCTTTCGTGGCGCTGGCGACCTGCGGGCCGGAGGGGCTGGACTGCTCGCCGCGCGGCGATCTCGCCGGCTTCGTGCGCCTCCTAGACGAAAAAACGCTGATGATGCCCGACAGGCGCGGCAACAACCGCGCCGATTCGCTGAAGAACATTATTCGCGATCCGCGCGTCGGGCTGCTCTTCCTTGTGCCGGGCTCCGGCACGACGCTGCGCGTCAACGGCCGCGCCCATATCACAGCCGATGCCGAGCTTTGCGCGTCCTTCATGGTCGATGGCAAGCCGGCACGGTCGATCACCGTCATCGCCGTCGACGCGGTCTATTTCCAGTGCGCACGCGCCATCGTGCGCTCGGAGCTCTGGAACCCGGCAAAGCATGCCGACCCGAAGTCGCTGCCGACGCCCGGCCAGATCCTCGAGCTCACCAGCCGCAGGAATATCAATGGCGCCGCATATGACAAGGAATGGCCGGAGCGGGCAAAGAAGACCATGTGGTAGCGGCATCGAGAGCGCCGGTCAGGCCTCCTTCAGGACATCGGCGATCTTGCGCATCTGCTCGCCGATCATGTCGCACTGCTCCGGCGTCGACTGGCTCATCGCCTTCTCGATGAGCGCCATATGTACTTTCAGCGCCCGCATCAGCAGGGCCTCGCCGGCTTCGGTGAGGTTCAACCGCAGCACGCGTTTGTCCTTTTCGTCACCCTCTCGACGCAGCAGGCCGCGGGCTTCCAGTTGCGGCAATAGCATCGTGATGTTGGAGCGGCCGACCAAGAGCTTGCGAGCAAGGTCGTGCTGCGACATCCCGGGATGACGGTAGAGGTTCATCAGCACGTCGAGCTGCGCCGGTTTGAGGTCGAGAGGCGCCAGCTTCACCGCCAGCGTGCGCTCCAGCACATGGCAGGCGCGCGCCACCGCAACCCAGTTGCGGAAGCGCGGATTGTCCCAGGGCAGCTCTTGCTTAATGTTCATGTTTGAACTATTATGTTCATGCTTGAACGAATGGTTGGACCGACACTATGGCATCATTTGGATTGAAGGTCATCCGAGGCGTCTTCGGCGCGGCCGAGCATGTCGCGCCGCGTCTCAGTGGCCGCGCCGCGTTCGAATTGTTCTGCCGCACGGCAAACGTCAAGGCCTTGAGCGATGGCGAGCGCCGCGCAGTCGAGCGCGCTGCGGGTTTCATGGCCGAGGCGCGCCATCACCGGCTGAAGACGAAGGCGGATTGCGTTGCGGTGCATGAGTTCCGGCCGGGGCCGGGCAGGGGCTCCCGCGGCACCGTGCTTGTCATCCATGGCTGGCGCTCGCGCACCGAATATATGCGAACTCTGATCGATGGGTTTCGCGACGCCGGCTACAAGGTGGTCTCGCTTGACCTGCCGGGCCACGGCCATTCGCTCGGGCGACATCTCAATATGGTGACCGCGGTCGACGCCGTGCGAGTCGCAGGCGAATGGTTCGGCCCGTTTGCCGCTGCCGTCGGCCATTCCTTCGGCGGCGCCGTCGCCGCCAATGCGGTTGCCGCTTCGGTGAAAGGCATGCCGCCGCTTGCGGCCGAGAAACTGGTTCTAATCGCGGCGCCGAGCTCGCTGCCGGCGATCTTCGACGATTTCAGCCACCGGCTCAATGTCGGGCCGCGCTCCCGGGTCGCCATGGCGGATCGGGTGAAGCATTTGTCGGGACGGCCGCTCAGCGATTTCACGGGCGACCGCCAGCTCGCCGAGGCTCCGGTGCCGACGCTGATCATCCATGCGCCGGACGACCGCGAAGTCCATGCCGATCACGCAAAACGATATGCGGGAGCCGGCGATCATGTGAGCTTGCATTGGGCCGAAGGGCTTGGCCACCGCCGCATCCTTGCCGACAAGGATGTCGTCGCGCGCGCCGTGGGCTTCGTCGCCGAGGAACGGCAACCGGCGCTGCATTGAAAATGACTGCGGGAGACGCCTGCTGGCGTCTTCCGTCCGTAGTTGCGAATGGCTCAGTCGGCCTTCTTCTTCTGCCCTGGCTCGACCGGCAGGCCGGCAGCCTTCCAGGCTGTGTAGCCGCCAAGGATGTGTTTGACCGGGGCGAGACCCATGTCCTGCGCCGTCTTGGTCGCCAGCGCCGACCGCCAGCCGCCGGCGCAGAAGAAGACGAAGGTCTTGCCGGAGGCGAAGAACGGCTTGTGGTAAGGGCTTTCGGGGTCGATCCAGAATTCGAGCATACCGCGCGTCACATGCTTGGCGCCGGGAATCTTGCCGTCGCGCTCGACCTCGCGGAGGTCACGTAGGTCGACGAAGATGGTGCCGTCATCCTCCAGCAGCCCGGCAGCTTCCTCAGGCGAAACCACCTCGATCTCGGCATTCGCTTCGTCGAGAAGTTCGCGATATCCCTTCTTCACTGCGCATCCTCCAGGCCATGGCTCGCGCCCGCCGGAATTTCGATCACAAAGACTGCTGTTTGTCACGGGCCGATGTTTGTCAGGAGGGAAGGTCGGCCATGGTCGCCAAGGCCGCACAGCGCCAACGCCTGATTGTTACCGAGGCGTCTGAAACCGGGAGCCGCCCTGCCGCATTGTGTCTCACACGGATGTGAAACTGTTCTGCAACACGGTCGCGAAAATTTATGGAAGCTTAACGGAATCAGTATGAATCGGTACAGTCGCGCATTACATCCGCCATGCGGAGGGCGGGACCGTCTAGCGGCGCGGAACGGGAAACCGGTTTCAACCGGTGCGGGTGAAGCATGAAAATCCTCGGGAACAAAATGGCCGTCATGCCGATCGCGATCGCGACGGCGCTTGCCTTCGGCCAGCAGCCGGCGAGCGCGCAGGGGCTGTTCGACATGCTGTTCGGCGGCGGCATCCGGCACAATTCCCAAGGAGAATTTCCGCCGCCGCCGAAGCCGCGCAAGGTGCAGCCTGGCACAGGCGGTAGCATCAGGATCAGCAGCCCGACCTACAATACCTACAGGGCCGACAAGCTTGTGCGCGTCGACTTCAAGTCGCTGCTGCCCGCTCCGCCGCCCGCGACCGCGCAAGATGCTGCCTTTGTGCCCTCCGTAACCGGAAGCGCGTTCCGCGACGCGCTGGCGGGCCTGAGCGATTATGAACTCTTTGCCGAGCCCGATATCGCCAAGGCGCTCATCGCCTACTATTCGGCCAATCCGGATTTCATCTGGGTGACAGGGGATGCACCCAACAGCAGGGCGCAGGATGCCGTGCGGGTGCTTGGCGGAGCGGCGAGCTATGGCCTGACGCCTGCCGATTATTCCGTCGATGTTCCTGCGGCGGCCACGAATGCCGCCTTGCCCGAAGCGCGGACCAAGGAACTGGTTCGCTTCGAGATGGCGCTATCGGCGCGCGTGCTGCGCTACGCCCATGACGCCCAGAGCGGCCGAGTCGATCCGAACCGCATGACCGGCTATTACGATTTTCCGGGCAAGCCGCTCGATCTCGAAGGCGTGCTGAAGACGCTGGCGCACACGCGAGAGGTGCGCACCTATCTCGAATCGCGGCACCCGCAGAACCCTGAATATCAGGCGCTGCGCGTCGAGTTGGAGTCGCTCCAGGCAAGCGAGGAGAACGAGATCGTCGTCGATCCGAAGCTGCTCCTGAAGCCCGGTGAAAGCAGCCCGGAACTGCCCAAGCTTTTGACTTTGATCGCGCGCAACCTCGATGACGAGATGGGCGGTGACTTTGGCGAGACCCTCGCCCGGCTCGGCAAGAGCGAGGTTTACGATCCTGAACTGGTGCCAGTGATCAAGGCGGTGCAGAAGCGGGCCGGCATGAAGGGCGACGGCGTCATCGGCCCGCGCACCGTCGCCTCGCTCGCCGGAACGTCCAAGGCCGACAAGGTCGAGAAGGTCATGGCGGCGCTTGAAGAGCTGCGCTGGCTCCCCTCCGATCTTGGCAGCCCGCGCGTCTTCATCAACCAGCCGGCCTTCACCGCAAGCTACATCGACAACGGCGAGGAGAAGCTGAAGACCCGCGTGGTCATCGGCAAGGTCACCAACCAGACCGCATTTTTCTACAACCAGATCAAGCAGGTCGACTTCCACCCCTATTGGGGCGTGCCGCAGTCGATCATCGTCAACGAGATGCTGCCGAGGCTGCGCAGCGATCCGGGCTATCTGGACCGCGCCGGCTATGAGGTGACGGATTCCAGCGGCAGGCGAGTTCCCTCTGCGGCGGTGGACTGGGGCGCCTACGGTGCCAAAATCCCGTTCAGCGTGCGCCAGCAGCCGAGCGAGGCCAATGCGCTTGGCGAGTTGAAGATCCTCTTCCCCAACAAGCACGCCATCTACATGCACGACACGCCGCAGAAGTCGTTCTTCGGGCGCGACATGCGCGCGCTGAGCCATGGCTGCATACGCCTGCAGGATCCGCGCGGCATGGCGGCCGCTGTGCTCGGCACGTCGGTCGACGACATCGCCGAGAAGCTGAAGCATGGTCATTCGACCGAGAATGTCACGCGCGTCATCCCGGTCTATGTCGCCTATTTCACCGCTTGGCCGGACATGTCCGGCAAGGTCGAATATTTCGACGACGTCTACGATCGCGATTCGAAGCTGATGCAGGCGCTGGATGCGACCGAAGCGGTGCGCGCACCGTCAACCTAAGCGCTCGATGAGCGGGCGCCTGAAACCGGCGTCACGTCCGGCAATGAGCCAATAAACGAAACCGGCCACCAGCCCGGCCGCGAGGATGATGCCAAGGTCGGCCCAGCGTTCCGGATCGTGCGGCGCGTCCGGCGAAAGCAGCATGAAACCGGCGGCCGCAACCACGCCGCCGAACAGCATATGCAGCCAGAAGCTCCGCAACGAGAAGACCTCGGCGATAAGCGCAAAGATGAGAGTCTGCATGCCGGTCGCCACGATCGTCAGGAAATAGACGAACATGCCAAGCGGCGGCACGACCAGCACGGCGACGGGCGTGAACTGCATCAGCTCGAAATAGCTTGGGGCGTTGGGCAGCGAGCTCAGCGCTGCATAGATCGCGACCAACGCGACCAATCCGACGAGCACCGCGATCAGATAGCCGGCGAGCACCATCAGGATGCGCTTCAGAACGTAGCCAACCATTGCCATGCACCCCCGTGCCCGCAATCATGGCGCGCAGTCAGCCATCAAACGTGCATCGACGCAAGTCTCGGATAGGGAGGCGCCGGCCCAGCTGCGGGCGGCCGTATCAGGCGTTACTTCGGTTCGCCGGTGACCGGATCGTAGGTGATTTCGACCTTGGCCTTGTCGGTCGTGTAATAGGTAACGGTATAGCCGTCGCTGCTCCAGCCGACCTCCTTGATATATTGGAAGTCGCTCCGCTTCTCGACCTTGGTCAGGATTTCCGAGAGCTTCTTGGCATTTTGCGGCGGCAGCGCTTGCGCTTCGGCCGCGAAAGCCGACCCGCCGACAAGGAAAAACGCGATACCGCTTGCCAAAAGAACACCGCGCATGACTGCCCTCAATCTCTCGTGGTGGCATGAACGCGCTGACAACTCGAATCCTGGCCCGTTGGTTCCGCCAACGGGCCGCAACGCCTTGCTCCACAGTTGGTCCGTCACGGCCGGCGCTACCTCTATTCGCGAAAGCTTAAATAAGTAAAACGGCGTGAATCCAACAAGTAAGGAGGCTTCTGCAACATCGGACTTCAGGTAACGAACGACTAACCATGGCTTGCGCCGAAACCGCCTTCCATTAGCTGTTCGTGGTAGAGCTTTTGGCCAGACCCTGTTAGAGTCCCGGACCAACAGGGTGGCAACGGCGCGCCGAGCCTGCCGGGGATCTTCCATCGGCAAACGGCGAAGTTTTTTGGGAGCGGAAGTCGCCTGTTCTGGACCGAAAACAGGGACCGGGGGCTCAACCATGGCTGAACGGAACTATACCCGTCAGCTTGCGACAATCATTTCTATCGACGCCGTTGGTTTTTCGCGGCTGATGGGCATCGACGACGAGCGCGCCGTCGCGGCCTTCGAGGAAAGGCGCGATATCATCACCGACAGTTGCGGCGCCTTTGGCGGCCGCACGTTTGGCGTTGCCGGCGACAGCATCATGGCCGAATTCGGCAATCCAATCGAAGCCTTGCGCGCGGCGTTCGATTTCCAGGACCGGATCATGGCGCTCAATGCCTCGGCCGCGGATGAGATGCGCATGCCGTTCCGGGCCGGGATCAACACCGGAGACGTCATCGTCCGCGAGGGCCGCCTCTATGGCGACGACGTCAACATTGCCGCGCGCCTGCAGGAATTCGCTCCGCATGACGGTCTAGCCATCTCAGAGACGACCTGGCACCACGTGAAGGACAAGACGGCCGCGGTTTTCACCGACCTTGGCGAGTTCATGCTCAAGAACATCGCCCTGCCTGTACGTGTGCTGATCGCCGGACGCGGCGGCAACGGCGCGGCGATTGCTGCGCCCCTGGCCGCCATCCCTACCGCTCCCGTCCATGACAGACTCGCATCGAAGGGCCCGCCGGCAATCGCGGTGCTGCCGTTTCACGGCAGCAACGGAGGCGAGCCTGACGTCGGCTACATGGCCGACGGCATTGCGGAAGACATCATCTACGGCCTGTCCAACACCCGCTGGCTCTCGGTGATCGCGAAGGGCTCCAGCTTCCAGTTTCGCGACGACCAGCTCGGAACCAGGCTCATCGGCAATGCGCTTGGCGCGCGCTACATCGTCGGCGGCACGCTGGCGCGCCACAGCGGGCAGATACGCCTCAACGCCTCGCTGACCGACACGTCGAACGGGCGCCTGGTCTGGTCGCAGCGCTTCGACCGCGACCTCATCGACATCTTCAGGCTGCGCGACCAGATCGGCAGCGAGATCGTTTCGATCCTCGACAAGGAGGTCGACCGAGCCGAACAGGTGCGCACCTTCCAGGTGCCGTGGGAAAGCCTCGAGACCTGGCAGCTGGTGCGGCGAGGCCGCTGGCACATGAACAGGCGCACGCGCAAAGACACCGAGATCGCGCTCGAATTCTTCGAGAAGGCTTACCAAGAAGATCCGAATTCCAGCGCCGTGCTGAACGAGCTGGCATGGTGGTATTTCTGGCGGGCATGGCTGCGCTTCGGCGACAGCGACGACCTGGCCAAGGTCGAAGAATTTGCGCGCAAGTCGCTCTTGATGGACAGCCTCGACGCGCGGCCGCACGCCTATCTCGGGGCGGCCGACATCATGCGCGGCCAGCCGGCATCGGCGGCGGAGCATCTGGCCGAGGCGATCCACATCAATCCGAGCTTTGCCTTCGCCCGCTCGGCAATGGGCAGCGCGCGGCTGCTGCTTGGCGATGCCGCCGGCGCGATCCCGTTCTTCCTGGATACCGAGCGGCTGAGCCCGTTCGACCTCTACCGCTTTCACAATCTGGGCGAGCTGGCTGCCGCATACTGTTTGGTCGAGGACTGGCCGGCCGCAATTGCGGTTGCCGATCGCTCGCTCAACCTTTCGCCGGGCTATTTCTACGCCAGGTTCCTCAAAATCGGCGCCTTGATGCGGAGCGGCCGTCTTGAGGAGGCCGAACGCGAACGCGCCATTCTGGCAACCAGGCATCCCGATTTTTCTGAGCAGCGGATTCGCTGGATACCGTTCGTCGATCCTGCGAAGAACAACTTCCTGATCGCGAATTTCGGCCAGGCCAAGTCCATCGCATGATTGCTGGAACCGAACACCGATGATTGTGAAAAAAATCACATACGCCGGACCGAACCAAACCTAGGCCAGACAATAGCCGGCATCGCAGTGACGTGGACAGCCGGGGGGCTCGAGCGCGCATGATCAAGTTGAAGTATTTCGCTGCTGTCCGCGCTGCGCAGAAGAGCCAGCGCCCTGTCGCCGAAATGCCGCCCTTCGATATCGACCGGCTCCGCGCCAAGGGGCTTGCGTCCCGTATCGCCGGCTTCCTTTTCAACGACCCGCGCTGGCTGCTGGCGCTGCTGCGCCGCTTCTGGCCGAACCTGGCCTTCGGCAATTTCCTGCTTGTCACCAAAGGCGTCGATGTGCGCGACATTTTGGAGCGCGGCGACGAGTTCGAGACGCCGTACGGACCGGAAATGGCGGAACTGGCCAGGGGATCGAACTTCATCCTCGGCATGCAGGACGGGGCCGCCTACCGGCAAATGAAATCGGCCGTGCTGAGCGCCTTTCCGCCGGCGGAAGTCGAAGCCGCCGTCAGGCCGATCGCCGAGCGTCATTCGCGCGACGTCATGACCCGGGCCAGCCCCGGCTTCGACGCCATCGGCGGGCTGATGAAGATCGTTCCGGTACGCATCTGTCGCGACTATTTCGGCCTCGAGATCGACGATGAAACCGAATTCGCCGACTGGTCGATCGCGCTCAGCGCGCTGTTCTTTTCCGATCCGACAGCGAGCCCAACGACACGTCAGCTCGCGATCGTCGGCGGCGATCGTCTGATCAAGGTCATCGACCGCTCGATTGCCGCGATCAGGGAAAGGGGAGGGAAGGACGAACGGCCACTGGCGCGCCTAGTCGCGCTCATGGATCAAGGGCGCCTATCGCAGCCCGATATCCATTCGATCATGCTCGGCATGATTGCCGGCTTCGTTCCGACCAATGTGCTTGCCGGCGGCAATTGCCTGGACGTCATCCTGTCGCGGTCAGATGCAAGGCAGGCTGTCGACGCAGCCATTGCAGCGGGCGATACCGGCAAACTCGATAGGGCGATCCTGGAAGCCATGCGCTTCAAGCCGATCTGGGTCGGCCCGTGGCGCTACACCGCCCGTGACGCGGTCATCGGCCAGGGCACCCGGCGAGAGCGCCTTGTGAAGGCCGGAACGGTCGTCATGCCGGCGACCCTTTCCGCCATGTTCGATCCGGAAATCGTGCAAAGGCCAAACGAATTCGACACCTCGCGGCCTTATCGCGATTACATGGTGTTCGGCCACGGCATTCATCTGTGCATCGGGGCCGAGATCGCCCGCATTCAGATCGGCGAATGCGTTCGCGCCCTGTTCAGCAAGCCCAAGCTCCGCCGCGCGCGCGGCAGAGCCGGCAAGATGGTCAATGTCGGCGCCTATCCGGCCAGCCTCAAGGTCGATTTCGAGCGCTCGCCGCTTTGCCGCACAGTCGACCAGTCGATGGTCACCGTGGTTTGCCCGATCAGGCGTGCGGTGCCGCTGGATGCCGTGCGCGACAAGGTCGGCGCACTTGGCAACCCGGCGATCGACGAGGTGGGCAATGCGCTCGACAATGTCGGCACGGTCCACTTCGCCAGCCTGGCTGTCGCCGCCACCGGCAGGGACGAGAAATTGGACCTCGAGACGGGCGCGCTCGTCCTCGAAATCTCCGGCGACGGCAGCACCGACGATGTCATCGGTGCCATCACGCAGGCCATAGGCCACCGGCTGCGGCCGATCTTCAGGGCCGTATGCGGTCTGCCCGACGACGCTTCGCTGCAGGACTTCCTGAAGAAGCATCACATCGAGATCTCGCCGTCCTTCGGCAGCACGGCAGGGCTGGTTTTTTCCGGAACGCCTGGCCATTCGGTGCGCCGCATCCTGGCCGAGGCAGAGCTCGCCGACAGCGTGCGCGAGATCGTCGAAAAGCCGCGCGCGGGTACTGGCAACGCCCTTGCTGTGCTCACCGAGGCGCGCCGGCATGCCCAGTCGCTAGGAAAGTTCGGCTGGGCCTTCGAGCCGGCTGAGAGCCTGCTGGAGCGGCCTCCGGGCCGCTGGTGGCGAGCCTTGACGACGACGCTGCTTGCGCCGGCTGTGCTCGCCACCGTCGCGATCGTCATACTTGCCTGCTGGCGCATGACCTATGTGCTCGTGTTCGGCAATCCGCACGGTGTCACCTTCACCAACGTCGCAATTGCCGGCACCGCGCTTCTGCTGGCGGTGCTGGGGCTGCTCGCGATAGCCCTGCTGTTCATCGGCTTGTGCTTCCTCAGCCTGCGGCGCCTTGAGGACAAGGACCGGCCGCAGAGCACGCCGATCGATCTCGGCGCGCTGGACAGGATCCTCGCCAATGAGGACCACTGCGCGCAAAACCATCTCACCGCGATATCGACGATGAAGGCCGGCACCTTGCGGCGGCTGGCGCTAAGGCTTTCCTTCTACCTGATCTCGATATCGGCGCAGAAGGTGTTCAAGCCGGGGTTCCTCGCCACCATAAACGCCATTCACTTCGCCCGCTGGGTGCTGCTGCCGGGCACCGACAAGCTGATGTTCTTCTCCAACTATGGCGGCAGCTGGGAAAGCTATCTCGAGGACTTCATCGCCAAGGCCTCAGAGGGCCTGACCGGCGTATGGAGCAACACGGAAGGCTACCCGCGCACGCGTTGGCTCTTCCTCGACGGCGCGCGCGACGGGGACCGCTTCAAGCGCTGGGCGCGGCGTCAGCAGGTGCCGACGCTGTTCTGGTACTCTGCCTATCCGCATCTCAACACCGCGCGCATCCGTATCAACTCGAAGATCCGGCGCGGCATTGCTTCCGCCACCGGCAGCGAGGCCCGCAACTGGGTGAGCCTGTTCGGCTCGCTGCAGCGGCCGCAGGCAAGGCCGGCTGCAACCGTCGGCCGTGAACCGGCGCCTTCGCCCGTGGAAGAACTGGAAGCCGGCGAGATCCAATCCATTTTCTTCGGCCCGTTCGGCGCGCTTGGCCACGCGCATATGCTGGCGATCCGGGTGCCGGAAGAACTGCCGGCCATGCAACGCAGAGCGTGGCTGGACTTCGTCATCGACAAGACCAGTTTCGGCGACGGCGTGCCGGCCGGACGCGCCATGACGGTGGCCTTCGGTCCCGACGGTTTGCGCCGTCTTGGGCTGAAGGGCGGCGTCGACGACGATCCGCTGGACACATTCCCAGCTGCCTTTCGCCACGGCATGGGCAATCCAGAGCGCAGCCGCATCCTCGACGACACCGGCCCCGATGCGCCTGACAAATGGCAGTGGGGTTCGGCCACGGCGCCGGTCGACGCAGTCGTCATCTGCTACGCCGCGGAGCCGGCGGTACTGAAGGGGGAGGTTGCGGCCGCGAAGCGAAAGACGACAGGCGCAGGGATGAAGATCGTTGCCGAATTGCCGCTTGTCGTGAACCGCGAGCCAAAGAAGGACGGTGGGACAACGCAACATGCTGGCAACGACGGCAAGCCGGAGCGCGCCCGCGCCTACGAGCATTTCGGCTTTGCCGACGGCGTCTCGCAGCCGATCGTCAGGGGTACGTCGCGCGCCAGCAAGGGTGCCGCGCCGATGCACCTGGTCGCGCCGGGCGAGTTCCTGTTCGGCTATCGCGACGAGCATGGGTTCTATCCAGCCTCGCCCTCCGTCCGGGCAGCACAGGATCGGACCGGCATCCTGTCTCAGGTGCGGCGCAACCGGCAGATCCCCGGTCAGCCCCCGCCGCCACGCGATTTCGGCCGCAACGGCTCGTTCCTGGTCGTGCGCCAGTTCGAGCAGCATGTCGAGTTGTTCGATGACTACTGCAAGCATGCCGCCGCGCGGGCTGCGCGCGAGACCGGCGACAACGCCATCACGCCGCGCTGGGTCGCGGCCAAGATGCTCGGCCGCTGGCAGGACGGCAGTTCGCTGGTGCGCAACCCCGATGGCCGCCCGGGTCGTGGCGTCGACAACGACTTCGGGCTCGGCGCCGAGGACCCGCAGGGGCATCGCTGTCCGCTCGGCTCCCATATACGCCGTTCCAATCCGCGCGACTCGCTTGGCGAGGATCGCGAGACGCAGATCAGGATCGGCAAGCGCCACCGCATCCTGCGCGTCGGCCGCACCTATGAGAAGAAGGACCGCAGCGGGAAGGTCGAGAAGGGGCTTCTCTTCATGTGCCTCAACGCCGACATCGAACGCCAATACGAGTTCATTCAGCAGACGTGGGTCTCGTCGAGCTCGTTCCAAGGCCTTGTCGGTGAAAAGGATCCGACGATCGGCGCGCGCGACGGCGGCGGCCGGTTCTCGATTCCGTCCTGGGAAAAGGTGACAGTGCTCAGGGACATGCCGCAATTCGTCACCACGAAAGGCGGCGGCTACTTCTTCATGCCGAGCCGGTCCGCGCTGCGCTACCTGATTTCGCGGCTCTGATTCGGGTCAGAATCGTTCAGTCGTCGTCCTGCGAAGCGGCGATGTGGTTCAGCGCGGCGGCATTGGTGATGCGCAGCCCGCCGCGTTTAATGTCGATCATGTGCCGGTTGCGCCAGTCGTTGAGCGTCTTGTTGACCGACTCGCGCGTCGCGCCGAGGAATTCGCCGAGTTCCGATTGCGAAATCGGGATCCAGCCGGCGGGGTCGGCCATGACGCCGCTGAGGAACACCAGCCGTTTCGCCAGCCGGGCCTCGATGCCGAAGAAGGCCTGGTCGCCGAGTTCGCCGCTGACCCAGCGCAGCCGCGTGCACAACAGCTCGATCATGGCGCGCGCCAGCGGTGGATTTTTTTCAATGCGATCAAAGAGTTGCGCGCGACTGAGGGAAACCAGCTCGCATGCGGTGAGACAGATGGCGGTTGCCGTGCGCGGGCGTCCGTCGAGCGCGCCGATCTCGCCGATCAGGCTGCGCGACAGCTCGATATTGGCCACCAGCTTCTGCCCGCCCGGTGAATAGAGCGAAATCTCGACCGTGCCGCTCATCACGCCGTAGATGCGGTCGGATGCGTCCTCCTGGACGAACAGGTGCTGACCGGCGGCATAACGTTCGACCTTGCAGCCGCCGAACAGCAAATCGAACTGGCGCGGATCGATCCGCGCCAGACGCGGCAGGGTGCTCCTGTCGTCTGCGCTGGCTGTGGACATGATGCGGTTCCGCCTCTCGTTGAGCGGAAATTGTATGACAAGTGCATGCTCGATCAAGGCCTGTCTCCTTTGGTGCGATTGCGGCAACACACGACGGCCTTTGCAGATCGGGCGCCAGACGTGCGCTGCCGGCATCAAATTGTCCGGCAACTGTCCCTTGCAGCGGGAAACCGGAGCGCGCTGGCGAACGCGAACCGAACTACGAAACGCCGTTCGCGCGCGTGGCGGGAGGCGACCGACGCGCGCGAACAGCAAATCTGAAAATGGCTAGGTGATCGAAACTCCCTGCCGAGCTTTCAGGCCCGGAGGCCGTTGGAGCCCATGCATTGAAGCAGAAGCCAGTACCACCGGTGCAATATCTGTGCGCGATGCCTCCGCGGCGTATGTGAAGGCGATCACAGAAGCGTCGCTATTGTCCAGCAGCGGCTTGCCGCCACCCTGCATGGACCAGGCCGACGACCCCGACCGAACTCAGCGCCTTCGAATGCAATGTCGGCAACAAGGGCAGCGGCCCGGCTGTCGACACCGCCCGCAGCAGGCACCACACTGCGGCAGTGCTTCAAAAGGCAATTGCGGAAAATCGAAAACCGATCTATGGAGCACGCGGCTGATTGAGGGCGGCTATCCATCCTATTTGCATAGGTTCGCTGCCCCATGCCCGATAACTTCTCGCGTGTAATCGCATTTCTTGCCGTGGTTATGGCCCTGCTGTTTGCCGGGCTGCATTTCCAACAGGGCAACATCATAGCCACGCTCTACTTCATGACCGGCGCCATTCTGGTGACGGGAGTAACGCATTTGAATGTGCGCCGAGGCCTGATCTAAGCGGCCTCCCGGACGCGAGCTGCCCCGCTGCACGAAATTGAAGAGGTTCATCGCGGCCGGATCATCCAACTTTCGGGAAGTTGGATGGTGGGCGATGCAGGGATTGAACCTGCGACCCCACCCGTGTGAAGGGTGTGCTCTCCCGCTGAGCTAATCGCCCGCTCGTTGCCCGAAGGCCGAAGCGAGCCGCGATATAAGGGAGGCGGGTGCGCGAAGTCAAGGCAATGTGCCGACGTTATCCTGCGGACCGATTTCGGGTTCCTGCCGGCTCGATCTGGGCAGGCGCTCAGCGCGCCGCCGCGATCAGACGCTGGGCCAATTCCGGCGTCAGCGTGTCGAAATGCGAGATCACCAGCGTCGGTTCGAACTCGCGCACATGACGATCCGTATAGCCGAAATCGACCGCCACCACCGGAATACCGGCCGCCTTGGCGGTGTCGATGTCGGTCTGCGAATCGCCGACCATCAGGGCGTTGTGCGGATCGCCGCCAGCCAGTTTGATGGTTTCGGTCAGATGGCGCGGGTCGGGTTTGCGGAAGGCAAAAGTGTCCTGGCCGCAGATCGCGGCAAAGTATTTGTCGAGACCGAGCGCGCCGATCAGCGTCGCCGAATTCGCTTCATACTTGTTGGTGCAAACCGCCATCAGATAACCGGCGGCCTGGAAGTGGTCGAGAGCCGCGACCACGCCGGGATAGGGGCGGGACTTGCCTGGAATGTTGATCGTGTAGTGGTCCAGGAAAAGCTTCAGCAGCCGGTCGTGCTCTTCCGCCATCAGCGCCTTGTTTTGCGCCGCATGCGCGCGTTCGATCATCACGCGGCCGCCATGGCCGACGTAGCGCTTGAAGCCGGCTTGGTCGACCGCGGCAAGCTCCGCGGCCGCCAGGCTGTGGTTGAGGCTGTCGAGCAGATCCGGCGCAGTGTCGATGAGCGTCCCGTCGAGGTCGAACACGATGATCGGTCGGGTCATGGCCAGTCCTGAATGATTGAGGTTCCGCAGCCGATACAAGCTGGGCGGTGGTCAAGCAAGCCGCCTCCATCGGTCCACAGGCAGAGCCTTTGACGGGACAGGCAAAAATGCTAGGAGGCGCGCCAAACCATGGAAATCGGGGACAGGAGCGGCATGGACGCAAGGCAGATGAAGGTCGAGGCCGCGCGTGCGGCGCTCGCCCATGTCAGCAGCGGCATGCGGCTCGGCATCGGCACGGGCACGACCGCCGACGAGTTCGTCCGGCTGCTCGCCGAAAAGGTCGCGACCGGCCTCAGCGTCATCGGCGTGCCCACATCCGAGCGCACCGCGGCACTCTGCCGCGAGCTTGGCGTGCCGCTGTCGACGCTCGAGGAAACGCCGGAGCTCGACCTCACCATCGACGGCGCCGACGAGATCGATCCCGCGCTGACGTTGATCAAGGGCGGCGGCGGGGCGCTGCTGCGCGAGAAGATCGTCGCGGCGGCGTCGCAGCGCATGATCGTGATTGCCGACCAGTCCAAGATGGTCGAGACGCTCGGCCGTTTCCCGCTGCCGATCGAGGTCAACAAGTTCGGCCTGCGCGCCACCGAGATCGCGGTCGGCGCGGCGGCGGCAAGCCTCGGCCTTGCCGGCCCGGTGACATTGAGGATGACGGGGGAGCAGCCATTTGTTACAGACGGCGGCCACTTTATCCTCGATGCATCTTTTGGCCGCATTCCGGATACAAGAGCGCTTTCGAATGCTCTCTTCGCCATTCCAGGCGTTGTCGAGCACGGTCTATTCATCGGGCTGGCGTCAACCGCCGTCATCGCCGGCGGCGACGGCATCCAAACCGTCCATGCCGCCCGAAAACCAGGGAGTTCTATCGACCATGATGTTGCATAAACGGGTTCGCCGCCTTTCGACCATTCTGGCGGCCTCAGCGGTGCTTGCGCTGTCCTCGCCGGCGTTTTCGCAGGATATCAGCGAATCGCATCTGAAGGCCGCACGGGCCGCAGTTGCGGCTATCCACGCCACCGACCCGTTCGACAATATCCTGCCGCAGGCGGCGGCCGCGCTTGAGAACCAGCTGATCCAGAAGAATCCCGACATGCAGGAACTGATCGGCAAGACGGTCACCGAAAAGGCGATGGGCTTGGCGGCGCGCCGCGCCGACCTGGAGAAGGAGGCGGCGCTCGCCTACGCCAAGGTGTTTTCCGAAAAGGACCTCAACGATATCGCCACTTTCTACAGC
Organism: Mesorhizobium sp. M1A.F.Ca.IN.022.06.1.1; assembly: GCF_003952605.1. Classification (NCBI taxonomy): domain Bacteria; kingdom Pseudomonadati; phylum Pseudomonadota; class Alphaproteobacteria; order Hyphomicrobiales; family Phyllobacteriaceae; genus Mesorhizobium; species Mesorhizobium sp. M1A.F.Ca.IN.022.06.1.1. The sequence goes on from NZ_CP034455.1 coordinate 6,188,722, forward strand.
TCGGAAGCCGGCAAGAAGCTGCTCGACAGCGGCCCGGCGGTCACGCGCGACCTGGTGAAGGCGGCCGACATTTGGCAGAACGGGGTCGCCCGCGACCTCGCCCAGCAGGTCGGCGAAACGCTCGCCGCCGCCGCAAAGGCCGCGGCTCCGGCCAAGCCTGCGAAGGATGCGACCGCTCCTGCCGACGGCTCCGCTCCTGCCGATAATTCGGCGCCTGCAGACGACCAGGCTCCTGCCGACAACTCGCCCCCTGCCGACAATTCGCAGAACTGATCCGTTTCAAGCGGCCGACGGCCGACTTGACCAGAAGAGCTCGGATTTCCGGGCTTTTCTTTTGCCTGCTGTCCGCCTACCTGTGACACATTTCCATTGCGCAGGAGTCCTTTCGATGGCCGGTTACGACTATGATCTCTTCGTCATCGGCGGCGGCTCCGGCGGGGTGAGGGCGGCCCGTGTGGCTGCCTCGCTCGGCAAGCGCGTCGCCATTGCCGAGGAGTATCGCTATGGCGGTACTTGCGTCATCCGCGGCTGCGTGCCGAAGAAACTTTATGTCTATGCCTCGCAATTCCCCGAACATTTCGCCGATGCCGCCGGCTATGGCTGGATGGTGCCCGAGGCAAGCTTCGACTGGCCGACGCTGGTCGCCAACAAGGACAGGGAGATCGCCAGGCTGGAGGCGATCTACAAGAGGAATGTCGAAGGTGCGGGCGGCGAGGCCTTCCACTCGCGCGCCGTGCTGGTCGATCCGCATTCCGTCTATCTCACTGCCGAAGACCGCACCGTCAGCGCCGACCAGATCCTGATCGCCACGGGCGGCCGTCCGGCTCCGCACCCGGCGCTTTCCGGCCACGAATATTGCATCTTCTCCAACGAAGCCTTCGATCTCAAGGAATTGCCGAAGGCGATCATGATCGAGGGCGGCGGCTATATCGCCGTCGAATTCGCCAACATCTTTCATGGACTGGGCGTCGACACCACGCTGGTCTACCGTGGCCAAGAAATTCTTTCGCGCTTCGATATGGACCTTCGCCGCTCGCTGCACGAGACAATGGAGAAGAAGGGGATCAGGATCCTCTGCCGTTCGATCTCGGAATGGGTGCGCAAGACCGCTGAGGGCAGACTGGACGTGCTGCTCTCCAGTGGCCAGACGCTGACCGTCGACCAGGTCATGCTGGCGATCGGCCGCATCCCGAACACGGAGAATATGGGACTCGAAGGCATCGGCATGGAGCTCGGCAAGACCGGCGCGATCATCGTCGATGAATTTTCCCGCACCAGCATCGACAATATCTGGGCGATCGGCGACGTCACCCACCGCGTGCAACTGACGCCGGTGGCCATCCACGAAGCGATGTGTTTCATCGAGACAGCCTTCAAAGGCAATCCGACAGCGCCAGACCATGATACCATTCCGACGGCCGTGTTTTCGCAGCCCGAGATCGGCACCGTTGGCCTATCCGAGGACGAGGCCGTCAAGCGCTTCCCCGACATCGAGATCCATCGCGCGTCTTTCCGTCCCATGCGGCACACGCTGTCGGGCCGTGACGAAAAGATGCTGATGAAGCTGGTGGTCGACGGCGCGTCGCGGAAAGTGCTCGGCGCCCATATCCTGGGACCGGACGCCGGCGAGATGGCGCAGCTGCTCGGCATTCCGCTGAAGGCGGGGCTGAGCAAGGACGATTTCGACCGCACCATGGCCGTCCACCCGACAGCGGCGGAGGAGCTGGTCACCATGTACAAGCCGACCTATCGCGTGAAGAACGGCGAGCGCGTTTGAAGCCAAGCCGGGAAGGCGCCGCCGGCCATGCCGACGGCGCGAAGCTTCTTGGCTAGAGGAGCGTGCCGCGCAGGATCACCAGAGCCACCGAGAAATAGATCACCAGCCCGGTGACATCGACCAGCGTGGCGACGAACGGTGCCGAGGCGCTTGCCGGATCGAAGCCGATGCGCTTCAGCGCGAAAGGCAGCATCGATCCCGACAGCGAGCCGAAGGTCACGATGCCGACCAGCGCCGCGCCCACCGTTGCCGCGATCAGCATCCAATGCGGGCCATAGTCGTAGAAGCCGAAATACTGCCAGAGCGCGATGCGGCAGATGCCGACTATGCCGAGGATCGAGCCGAGCACCAAACCGGTCGGCAACTCGCGCAAGGCGACACGCCACCAGTCGCGAAGGCCGATCTCGCGCAGTGCCAGCGCGCGGATGACGAGCGAGGTCGCCTGCGAGCCGGAATTGCCGCCCGAGCTCATGATCAGCGGGATGAAGAGGGTGAGCACGATCGCCTTCTCCAACTCGCCCTCGTAGCTCTGCATGGCGTTCGCCGTGAGCATCTCGCTGAGGAACAGTGCGCATAGCCAGCCGGCCCGCTTCTGGATCATGGCGAGAAAGCCCATCTTCATATAGGGCTCGTCCAGCGCCTCCATGCCGCCGAAACGATGAACGTCTTCGGTCGTTTCCTCGACCATGGTGTCGATGATGTCGTCGATGGTGGCGATGCCGAGGATCTTGCCGTGATCCACAACCGGCAGGGCGAGCAGATCGTATTTGGAGATCGTCTGCGCCAGCGTTTCGCGATCGGTCAGCGGCGTGACCGTGACCGGCATGCGATCCGGCGCCACCGACAGGATCGAGTCCTGAGGCTCGCCGGTGATCAGCCGGCGCAAGCCCGTCGCCCGCAGCAGGAGCTGCGTGTCCTTGTCGGTGATGTAGATCGCATAGACGGTCTCGCGCGTCCGCTCGACTTTGCGGATGTAGTCGAGCGTGCGGCCGACGGTCCAGTCCGAAGGCACGCTGACGAACTCGGTCGTCATGATCGAGGCGGCGCTGCCCTCGGGATAACCGAGAATCGAAAGCAGCGTCGCGCGCAGCGGTGGGGCAAGCGCGCCAAGCAGTTCCGAGCGCGCAGGCTCAACGAGCTCGCGCAGGATGTCGGCTGCGCGGTCGACCGACATGGCGGTGAGCAGCTTGCCTGCTTTCGCGCGCGGCAGGGCTGCGGCGAGTTCCGGCGCGCTTTCGAGCTCCGGCTGGTCGAAGATTTCGACCAGCCGCTCGAACGGCACCGCGCAGAGCAGCTCGATGGCGGTCTCGCGAGGCTCGCGGTTAAGGGCTTCGACGACGTCGGCGGCGTGGTCGTTGGCAAGAACGCGGGCAACGGCGACCGCTTCGTCGTCCAATACGGATGCGAATTCATTCATGGCTCACTCCTTGCCGTCCGGCAGGACGTGAGCCGTCAGGTCACGTCAAGGCGGACGGCGGTTGCGTTCGACTGTGACTGTCGCCAGGCATGGCGGGTTTGACCTTTCTGCTCGCGGGGTAGCGCATGACTCCCCGAAAAATCGGCTCCGATTTCGGAAAGGCGCATGCGCAATTCTAAGATTCTACAGCGACCGCGTCCGAAGGACGCGTGCCGCAGGTTGGAAACCTGCGAGCGGGCGCAACATAGGAGCGCGTTTTGCCGAGTCAATCGCGAAGAGCGCTGAAAATGAGCGAAGCGTTGCCGGATCGCGAGACTGTGATCGACAGTGGCCGCTGCCGAGGCGACGGACCAGGGCTGGGCTGATTGCTATTTCTGCTTGAGCCGCCGGAAGCGCAACCATTTGTCCTCGGCCGGCCGGGGCTGCGCGAGGATCGTCGTGAGCTCGCGCGGCAGAGCGGGAGCGAGCGGCTTCTTGGTCGCCACGCCATCGGAGATCGCCACGACGCTATGATAGAATTCCTCTCCGGAAAGCGACCGCGGCGGAACGGCCTCGTGCATCACGCTGATCACGGTTACATCGGGGCAATTGACCTTGATCGCTTCGTGGAAGGCGATCTTGCCTTCGGGGTCGAGCGCGCCGGTCGCTTCGTCGAGGAAGAGCAGTCCCGGCTGCTGCAAGATGATGCGGGCGACCACCAGCTTCTGCTTCTGCCCGCCCGACAGGACCTGATCCCAGAGCTTGCCTTCGCGGCTCTCATCGGCCAGGTGGCCGATGAATTCGCCGAGCCCGGCCTTGTGCAGGGCGGCCGCCACCAGCACGTCGGTGTGATCGTTTTCCGAACCCGGCAGACAGACGAGCTGCTTCAGCGAGACCTGCTGCAGCTTGACCTCCTGGGCGGCATAGAAGCTCGTCACCCCTTCCGGGAACACGATGGTGCCGCGGCCATAGGGCCACAGACCATTGATTGCCTTGATCAGCGAGGTCTTGCCGCAGCCGGACTCACCCTTGAGGAATGTCCACTCGCCGCGGCGGAAGCGCAGGTTGGCGGCGCTCAGGAAGGGCGTCGCATCCTCGCCCTGATGCGCCAGCTCCAGCTTCTGGATGGTCAGGCCGAAGACGGGATTTTGCGTGGCATAGCTGAAGTCCGAGCGGCCGGTCTGGCGATAGAACTCCTGCGGCTGCTGGACGTTCTCGATGGCGCTGGCGAGCTCGGTCACACGCTGGCTGTTGGCTCTAAGCGTGGCGATCGCGGGCATGACATGGATGAACCACGAACATTGGCTGATCAGCTGCGCGACCATTTCGGAGCCGGTTATGTAGCCCTTGAGATCGAAGCCGTTGTGAATGAAGGGCACGAGACCGGGTCCGTAGGAAACGATGCGGGCGCCGATGAAATTGTAGATCAGCTCGAACGACATGTAGCTGGTGTTGACGACGTTCAGCCGCCCCCAGGTCTTGTCGATGTCGACATAGAGCTTGTCGTGCATCGTCTTCTGCACATCCTCGCCGTGTGAGGCGGCGACGTGGAAGCTGCGGCGCAGGAAGGTCGTCAATTCGCTGCGATAGCTGCCCTCGGCCTGTTGCATGCGGATGTTGAGACGTTCGAGCAGGCCGCCGAGCTTCACCGCAATCCAGGTGTTGAGCGGCACGTAGGTCGCGACCGCCAGGAAGGCGAGCACGGCGCTGCCATAGCTGCCGAGGAACTCCAGCCCTTTGACCTCCACCGAGGCCCCGATCAAATTCTCGCCGACGAAATAAAGCGAGGTCGCCACACCCAGCACGCCCATGGCGAGGCCGATGGCGCCGCCCGTCATGTCCTTGATCGATTCCTGGATGCGCTGGTCCATGTTGTCGGGAGCGACGATACCGCCTGCAACCGAGCCATGCTGGGCATGGAAATGGGTATGGTTGCCGTCGAGCAGCGCCCGGTTGAATTGGCTGTTCAGCCAGCCCCGCCATTTGCGATGCAAGGTTGCGGAAACGAGATTGCGCACTCCGGTGAAGCCGGCGTCCTTGAGCACGACCAACAGCACCAATATGCCGGCATTGGTCAGAAGCGCCTGGAGCGGATTGATATTGGCGGCGTCGTGGAAGAAGGCGATCGAATTCACCAGCTCGCCCGATGCCACGGCAAACCACACGCCGGCCTTGCTGGAGAGCGCTGTCAGCAGCGCGATGACGAGGGTGAGGGTCCAGGCTTCCTTCCACCGGTCGGAGAACCAGTAGGCTCGCATCAGCCCCCAGAATGTGCGCATCGACGATACCGGCGTCAGAGGCGAGGGCCTTGCCGGCTCGCTGGATGTTTGCTCCGGTATTGTACGTCGCGGTCTACCGACCCGAATCACGATCCCGCCCGAACCTTTCCTGTTTTGTTACACATGGTAACACCAATTGATCATTTTCCATTAATTTTCTTCCTCCGAATGGGAACAGGGTTACCGGCCGTGGCATGAAGGCAACAGAAAAGCTTTGCCGGCTGATATCTATCGGAGGGGAATTCGTATTTTGTTTCAGCCGTTTGGGAACAGAGTTTCGGCTGGAAAGGACTTTCCCTAGGGGAAGCCAAAAACACGGTTTTGTGAAGGGATATTCAGCCCGATGCTCGGCTGGTCCACGGGTTGAGGGGCTCGAAAAGTCCCTTCAGGAGACCTGGGCTACCTCGAATCAACCGCCGTAGACCGCGGGAATCTCTCTCAGCAGTCATCACGGGCTTCCGCGTCGGCTAGGCGGAGGGGTGATGCGAACTTGGTCTAGGTCTAGAGCGGCGGATTTTCATGTGAGTCCATAGCCTGCGGCAGTGAAGTAGTTTCTGCATTCTGTTAGGGAGAACAGATTGCAGATATCGCCGATGGCCTGCCACAGAGCGTCGATGGTTCTGATGGCCTTTGCGCGCAGATGCGCCTTGAGCTTGGCGAAGGCCATTTCGATCGGGTTGAGATCCGGACTGTAGGGCGGCAGGAAGAGCAGCCATGCGCCTCTGGCCCTGATGGCTGCCTCGGCGGCTGGACTCTTGTGGGCGGCGAGGTTGTCAAGGATGACGACATCGCCCCTTGCCAACGTCGGAGCGAGCTGCGTTTCGACGTAGGTCTCGAAGATGCGCCGGTTCATCGGCGCGTCGACGACGAAAGGGGCGGTAAGCCCATGGCAGCGCAGCCCGGCGATGAAGGTCTGCGTCTTCCAATGTCCAAACGGTGCCTTTGAGCGCAACCGCCGACCCTTCAGGCAGCGACCGCGCAAGCGCGTCATCTTCGTCGTGGTTCCGGTCTCGTCGATAAACACCAGCCGATGTGGCTCAAGCCGCATCCGCGGCTGGCGTTTGGCCCGCCACTCCTGGCGCGCCTTGCTGATGTCGGGTCGATCTTGCTCGCTGGCCAGCAGCGTTTTTTTTGAAGCGGTAGCCGTTCCTGATGAGCCAACGTGAGATCGAGGCGGGAGCGACTTGGACGCCTGCAGCAATAACCAGTTGGGCGGCAAGCTCCGGCATGGTGATGCCGTCCTTCTCGGCCACACAACCAAGCAGGAACGCACGATGCGGATCGAGCTTGGAATGGCGGCGGCCACCACTGGCTTTGGGCGCCAGGCTCTCGGTCTCTCGATAGTTCCTCATCAGGATAACGACGAACGAAACCGACACCTCAAAATGTGCCGCCGCCGCACGCCGAGAATGGCCCGCCTCGACAAACCGCACAACACGTTCACGCAAATCGAGCGAATAGGGCTTGGGCATAGCAAATCACCTCCACAAGGAAGTGAATCACAAACCTTACATCAGCGGAATCCTTCGCGATTCAATCTGATGGTCCGACGCTCTAGCCCGCCGTTTCGAGCTCACCGCGCGCCTTGGCCGCAGCGACCTGGCGGATTGCATCGGCCAGCGTGTCGGCATCCTGCGCGCCCATCACGGCATATTTGGCTTCGAGCAGGAAACAGGGCACGCCGGTGATGCCCATGCGCGAGGCGGTGGCGATTTCGTTGCGCACCGCCTCGACATCGGCATCCGTCGGCAGCAGCGTCTGGACCACGGAGCCGTCCATGCCGGCTTCGCGGGCGGCTTCGGTTAGGACGGCATGGTCGCCGAGATTGGCGCCTTCCTCGAAATTCAGCTGGAAGAGGCGTCGCACCAGCCGGTTCTGCACGTCCTCGCCGGCAGGCCCCGCCCAACGGATAACGCGGTGGGCGTCCAGCGTGTTGGGAGCGACCTTGATGGCGCCGAAGGCGAAATGGATCCCTTCCGCCTCGCCGAGCGGCTCAATGCGCGCATGGATCTGCTGGATGCGTTCCTCGCTGCCGAATTTGCCCAGCATGTATTCGCGGCGATCCATGCCACCTTGCGGAATGGTCGGATCGAGCTGGAACGGCCGCCAGCGCACGTGCACGTCGATATCGCCGGCAGCGGCGATCGCCCTGTCCAGCCGCTTCTGGCCGATGAAGCACCAGGGACAGACGACATCCGACACCACATCGATGGTGATCGAGTTCTCCGCGCTCATGCTCGTCTCCTTGCTTGGTCGGTGTCAGGCGGGGGATCGCGTCAGTTGGGCTTTCGCCACCATGTCGGCAGCTGATAGCCGAATATGGGCGTCTTTTGCGGATGTTCCAGGTAGCTCCAGTAAGCCAGCCACTGCTGCGTGTTGTATTGCATGGGCACCATGTAGTTGCCCGATATCAGCAGCCGATCGAGAACGCGCACCGCAGCGACATAGTCTTCCTTCGTGCGGGCATTCAGCATCGCGTTGATCGCCGCGTCGACCGCGGGATCGGCGACGCCGGCCAGGTTGAATGAACCCTCCTGCTTGGCGGCGACGGATCCCCAGCGCCCCACCTGCTCGCTGCCGGGCGAGAGCGAATTGTTGAAACCGCTTGTGCCGATCAGCACCTCGAAGTCGAAGCGCTGCTTGCGCGATTGGATTTGATCGCCGTCGAGGCCGCGGATGGTTACATCGATGCCGATCTTCTCCAGCGTGCGCTGATAGAGAGCCGCAAGCCGCTCCTCGTCCTGCGATGACGTCATGATCTCGAAGCCGAAGGGATTGCCTTCAGGGTCGAGCATCCGGCCGTCCTCTACGTGATAGCCAGCGCTTTTCAGGAGCTCGAAAGCCGCTCGCAGCACCTTGCGGTCTTGGCCGGAGCCGTCGGTGACCGGCGGCCGCCAGGTGCCGTCCATCACCTCGGCAGGGACGCGGCCGGGGTAGGGGGCAAGCAGCGCCTTCTCCCGCTCGTCGGCGGGATGGCCGAGCGCGGACAGCTCGGAGTTCTGCCAGAAGCTCATGGTGCGATTGAACTTGCCGGCGAACAGGTTTTTGTTGGCCCATTCGAAGTCGTAGAGCATGCCGAGGGCGCGCCGCACGACCGGATTGGAAAACTTCGGCAGCCTGGTGTTGAACAGGAAGCCCGTCACCACGGGAGGAATACCGGTGTCGAAATATTCCTGCTTCACATCACCCTTGCGAAAGGCCGGGAAGTCGATATCGCGGTCGCGCTTGACCGGATCGGTCTCGTCGTCGAGGGCGCAGATGCCTTTCTTGAACGCTTCCGTCTTGGCGTTGGCATTGAGAAAATACTCAATGGTGATCTGGTCGAAATTGTCGAAGCCGCGCTTCGATGAGATGTCCTTGCCCCAATAATTGGGATTGCGCTTGAACACGATGCGCTGCCCAGGCTGCACCTTGTCCACGGTATAGGGGCCGCTGCCGATCAGCGGCTTCAGCGTGGTCTTGTCGAAAGTCTCCTTGTCGAAGGCGTGCTTGGGGATGATCGGCGTCAGCGCGACGATCAGCGGAAATTCGCGATTGGCCTTTTCGTTGAAGGTGAACTTCACGCTGTGGTCGCCGGTCTTCTCCAGCCTGGCAATCATGCTCATGCGATCGCTGTAAGGCGGGCGGCCCTTGTCCTTGAAGACATCGTAGGTGAACAGCACGTCCTCCGGCGTCACAGGCTGGCCGTCCGACCATTTGGCCTTGGGATCGAGGTGGAACTCGATGCTCTTGCGACCCGGGTCCATGTCGGCGCTGTCGGCGAGCAGGCCGTAGAGGCTGAAGGGCTCGTTGTAGTTGCGCTGCATCAACGGCTCGAAGACCAGGTTGCCGTAGACCGTGTCGATCATGCCGCGCGCGGTGGTGCGCAGGCTCTTCAGGATGAAGGGGTTGAGATTGTCGAAACTGCCGACGACGCAATAGGTGACGCTGCCGCCCTTCGGCGCATCGGGATTGACGTAGTCGAAATGCGTATAGTCCGCAGGCAGCGCCGGCTCGCCCTGCATGGCGATGCCGTGCTTCGGTTCCGACAAAGCCGGAAGCAGCGAGAGGGCCAGAAACGAGGTCGCGGCGATCAGCCGAACGAGAACGCGGTCCATGACCGTCTCCTTGCCGGGCAGCTTGGTGATTCGACATGCACCCTAGAGCATTTCGCTCCCCGATTGAATCGGCGCACGCCTGTCGCTTGGTTCAGTCGGTGCATCGCCGATGGAGGTTTGTCCAGGGCAGGAGAAGCGGCAAGAAAACGCGGAAACCGGGCTGGATTCAGCGCCGCTGGCAGTGTAACACGCGCTCCGAAGTCATGCTGTTGCCTCATTTGGGCAACAGGTAGCGGGACCACACGGCAGGAAGAAGCCGGTCCCCGGGATCATTTGAGAGGAAAGTGCACCATATGACGAGCAACGCGTATCGCCTTTCGGTGCTGGCCGCAGGCGTGGTCGGCGTTCTGGGCGCCGGGCTTTTCACCGCTTCCGCCCAGCAGCCGCCGCAGATTCCGCAGGGCTGGTTCAAGGCCTGCACCAAGCAGGAAGACGTCGACATCTGCAACGTGCAGAACATCGTCACCGCCGGCAATGGCCAGCTCGTCACCGGCGTCAGCCTGATCGAGCTCAAGGGCAAAGTGAACCGTAAGGTGTTCCAGGTGACGGTGCCGACCGGCCGTCTCGTTCCTCCGGGCATCGGCCTGCAGATCGATTCCGGCAAGGCGCAGAAGCTCGACTATGTGATCTGCTTCCCGGATCGCTGCGTGGCCGAAGTGCCGCTGACCGACCAGCTTGTCGCGTCCTTCAAGAAGGGCCAGCAGATCACGCTCACCTCGGTCAATTTCCAGAACCAGCCGAACCCGATCAAGGTTGCGCTGACGGGCTTTAGCGGCGCCTATGACGGCCCGCCGCTGCAGCAGTCGGACATCGAGGACCGCCAAAAGAAGCTGCAGGACTTCGTCGCCAAGAACAACCAGGACTTCGCCAAGAAGCTTAAGGAAGAGCAGGACAAGGCGAAGACCGCCAACTGATTGTTGGAGCGTTTCTCAAGCATGCAAGAAGCGGGGCAGGCGCCCCGCTTTTTTGTTGTCGCTTGTTCAGCCGTCAGTGTTTCGAGTGACCTTTCGGCTCGTAGCGCCCGTCGGGCAGCTTGTCGAACATCTCGCCGATCTGCGGGTGGCGCACCGGCTCGCCCGACCGGTCCTCGAGCAGGTTCTGCTCGGATACATAAGCGATGTACTCTGTCTCGGAGTTCTCGGCGAGAAGGTGATAGAAAGGCTGGTCCTTGCTTGGACGCATGTCCGCCGGGATCGCTTCATACCATTCTTCGGTGTTGGCGAATTGCGGATCGACGTCGAAGATCACGCCACGGAACGGAAACAGCCGGTGGCGAACAACTTGTCCGATCGCGAATTTGGCCGTCTTCATCGCACTCACCACTTCGGTCCCGAGGCGCCGCAGCGGCTTGCGCGCACAGGGCGCCTAAGGTCTTGAATCTACACGTCACGCGCTCAAAAATCGACCCCGACTTTCGGCTTGGTACGATTTGGCGCAGACGTTGCTCCAATGCAATGCTTTACCGACGCCCTGGCCACCAAGCTACCTATCGGCAGGCGCAATGCTCGGCCGAAAGCGGTAGTTTGCAAATGTGCCTCAGCGCGCGGCCTGTTTCCTGAAGCCGCCGGCGAGCGCCCGAAAACCGCTTCCCGGCCGCAGGCCTTCGCGCATGAAGAAGGCGCGCAGCGGCGCGAAGCTGCCCAGCACGTTGAGGCCGGCGCTGCGCGCAAGCTGCGCCGGGAGCATGTCGGACAGCAGTGACATGTTGAGCAAGTTCACCGCACTGCTGCGCGCCAGGATGTCCGGACGGCGCCGCGTGTCGTAGGCGGCAAGGCTCAGCCTCGACCCGGGATCGTCGCGATTTTCGCTGGCGATTCCAATTAGATCGTCGATATCCCTGATGCCGAGATTGAGGCCTTGTGCCCCGATCGGCGGGAAGACATGAGCAGCCTCGCCGACAAGCGCCACACGGTTTTGCGCGAACCGACCAGGCGAGGCCGCCGAAAGCGGGTAGACTTGGCGGCCGGGCTCGACCGAGACCCGGCCGAGCATGGACTGCATTTGCTCTTCGACCCGAACAGACAGCATGGCATCGTCGAGCGCGGCCAGTTCCTGTGCCGTTTCCGGCTTCACCACCCAGACGAGACTGGAGCGCTTGCCCGGCAGCGGCACCTGCGTGAACGGCCCGGTCTCGGTATGGAATTCAGTTGAGATGAAGCCATGCTCGCTGCGATGGCTGAAATTGAGAACGAGCGCCGACTGAGGATAGGGTCGGGCGGAGGCCCTGATGCCGGCGGCCTCGCGCGCCGGCGACAGGCGCCCGTCGGCGGCAACCGCCAGCGATGCCGAGACCTCACTGCCATCGGCGAGGCTCGCATGTGCGTGGTCGGCGTCGAGCCGCCAGGCATCGACCATCGACTTTCGCCACTCAATGCCGGGATTTGCGGCGACCTTCTTGGCAAGCACCGGGATCAGGATTTTGTTCGGCAGGTTGAGCCCGAACTGCTCCTCGCCGATTTCGCTGGCGCGGAAGGTGACGGTCGGGCTGCGGATCAGCCGGCGCGTTGCGTCGACGATGCGCATCATTTTCAGCGGCGCCGCCTGCGGTCTGAGTTCGTCCAGCACACCCAGCCGGTCGAGCACCTTGAGAGCAGGGTTCATAAGGGCGGTGGTGCGGCCATCGCCGCCGGCGGCCTCGGGGCCAGCCAACGTTACGGCAAAGCCTGCCTCGGCAAAGCCGAGTGTCGCGATCAGGCCGGCCGGGCCGCTGCCGGCGATCAATATGCGAACTTTGTCACTCTGCTCCACGCCAGGCTTCCATGTTGATGGCGGCCCGTCGGCCTGCATGCGGTATAGGGCAGATCGGCGGGCTTGATCAACGCGGCGATTCGGCCCATTCGATTGGCATGAGCGCCCAGGAGCACGATTTCCGCCATCTCGACCGCGCCGGCCGCGCCACGGCGGGACTGGCGCGCAGCCCCCGCCTTGCCGTGATGCTCACTATCGGTGCGGGCGTCGTGCTTGCCTGGTGGATTCTCGCTGCCATGGCTATTCGCGGCGCCGAAAGCCGCGTTGCCGGCGGCGCTCCGGGCGATGCGCTGCTGAAGAACCTGCCGCCATTGCCGCTGCCGGATTTCCTCGACCGGTTCTTCGCTTTGTGCCTTGCGCCGGCGCCGCTTTCAGGCTCGTTGTCGGCGTCGGCGCTCGTCCTGATGTGGTTCGTAATGGCGGTGGCGACGATGCTGCCCTCGGCGGCGCCGATGATCCGCACCTATTGCGAGATTGCCGATACCGCTCGGATCAAGGGAGAGCCCGTCGCCCATCCGCTGGTTCTGGTGATGGGATTTCTCGCGACTTGGCTTGCCGCCTCAGTGGCGTTCGCCGCGCTGACGCTCATAATCTATGGCTTTGTCGCCGCGGGACAGGTGCTCGATCCTGTCGTCGGGGTTGCCGGGGCCGCCGCCTTGGCGATTGCCGGCCTCTATCAGTTCAGCGGCTTGAAGCAGGCGTGCCTCAAGAGGTGCCGCAACCCGTTCTCGATCCTGTTCGCCAACTGGAGCGCGAAGCCGGGGCGTGTCTTTCGCATGGGGGTGGAGCAGGGCGTCTGGTGTCTCGGCTGTTGCTGGGCGCTGATGCTGGTCATGTTCGCCGTGGGCGCGATGAACATCTTCTGGATGGCGCTGATCAGCCTGTTCGCTCTGATCGAAAAACAGACCGCGGGCAGGGTGGCCGGCCAGGTTTCCGGTGCGATACTGCTTGTGTGGGCCGCCGCCCTGCTATTAGTTTCCGCGTGAGGGAGATTTCGATGGCCGATCAGAGCTGGGCGATGAAGGGAGAGCTGGTACTCTCCTGCAATTGCACGGTTTTCTGCCCCTGCGTTCTGTCGCTCGGCAGCCATCCGCCGACCGAAGGCTATTGCCAGACGTGGGCCGGGTTCCGCATCGACGCCGGCCATTTCGGCGAGGTCGATCTTTCCGGCCTTAATCTTGGTCTGGTCATGGAAATCCCGGGCTATATGAGCCGCGGCAACTGGAGCGCCGGCCTGTTCATCGACAAGCGCGCCTCCATCTATGCCGTGAAGGCCCTGACGAAAATCTTCACCGGCAAGGCGGGCGGGACCACTTCGCTACTGTCGATTCTTGTTGGAAACTTCCTTGGCGTGGAACAGGTGCCGATCACCTATGAGACGCGTGATAGGACGCGCGTTTTCCAGATACCGCGGATTATCGACGGCGCGGTGACGCCGATACCCGGCAAGGACCGCGACAAAGACACCGTCATTACCAATTCCGAATACTGGATCGCACCGGAAATCATCGTGGCGAAGTCGGACAAGAGCAAGATGCGCGCCTTCGGCCGCAATTGGAATTTCGCCGGCCGTTCGGCCGAGATATGCAAGCTGGATTGGCGAGGCCCGTGAGCAAGAACACAGCGGCCCGGAATGCGGCCAAGAAAATCGCGGAGCGGATTCCGCGGCCGAAGAAGAAAGTGACGTGGCCGCAGGCGCGGGCTTTTTCCGTGCACCTGCTGACTGCGTCCGGCTCGTTCCTCGCCTTCCTGTCGCTGGTGGCGGCGAGCGAGGGACGTTGGACGGCAATGTTCTGGTGGCTCGGGCTGGCGCTCTTCGTCGACGGCATCGACGGCCCGATCGCCAGGAAGCTCGAAGTCAAGGAGATCCTGCCGACATGGTCGGGCGAGCTCCTCGACAACATCATCGACTACGTGACCTACGTGCTTATTCCGGCCTTCGCGCTCTACCAGCGCGGCTTGATGGGCGAGAACCTGTCGTTCCTGTCGGCGGCGATCATCGTCGTCTCCAGCGCGATCTACTACGCCGACACCGGCATGAAGACGAAGGAGAACTTCTTCAAGGGGTTCCCGGTCGTCTGGAACATGGTGGTGTTCACGCTCTTTGTCATCGAGCCGGGGCAGTGGGTTTCCTTCGCCGTGGTCGTGGTCGCCGGTATTCTCACCTTCCTGCCGATCAACTTCATCCATCCGGTACGGGTGGTGCGGCTCAGGCCGATCAATCTCGGCATGACGCTGTTATGGTGCGCCTTCGGCGCGCTTGCATTGGCACAGGCCGCACTTGCCTCGTTCTATGACAAGATCGGGGTTCTGAGCGAGCAGGTCAGCATCTTCACCAAGGCCGGCATTACGGTTACCGGGCTCTATCTCGCCTGCATCGGGGGCATCATGCAGATGTTCCCCAATCTTGGCGCCAGGAAATCCTGACTCGATACCCACCTTCCGTCCTTTTCCGAGAAAGTTGAGCAATGTCCAAAGCGATCCGCATTCACGCCCATGGCGGCCCCGAGGTCCTGACCTATGAGGATTCAGATCCCGGCCAGCCAGGCGCCGGGCAGATTCTGATCAGGCATACCGCGATCGGACTCAACTTCATCGACATCTACCATCGCTCGGGCCTCTACGCGCCGCCCGGCGGCTTTCCGCTGGTCCCGGGCGGCGAGGCGGCGGGCGTGGTGCTGGCCGTTGGCGCCGGCGTCGACTGGCTGCAGCCCGGCGATCGCATCGCCTATGCAGTCAATGTCGGCGCCTATTCGGAAGAACGCGTGATCGCCGCCGACCGCGTGGTAAAGGTGCCGAACGGCATCAGCGACGAGCAGGCGGCGGCCATGATGCTGAAAGGCATGACGGCCGAATATCTGCTGCGCCGCACCTTTAAGGTGAGGGCGGGCGACACGATCCTCTACCATGCCGCGGCCGGCGGTGTCGGCCTGATCCTGGGCCAATGGGCAAAGCATCTCGGCGCGACGGTGATCGGCACGGCGAGCTCCGTCGACAAGGTCGAGCTCGCCAAGGCACATGGCTTCGACCATGTCATCAATTACAAGGAGCAGGATTTCGTCGCCGGCGTCGCCGCCATTACCGGCGGCAAAAAGTGCGACGTCGTCTATGATTCCGTCGGCAACGACACTTTTCCCGCTTCGCTCGACTGCCTGAGGCCGCTTGGCATGTTTGTCAGCTTCGGCCAGTCGTCCGGGCCGATCCCGCCTTTCCCGATGTCGCTTCTGGCGCAGAAAGGCTCGCTCTATGCGACCCGCCCGACAATCTTCGTCTACAACGCCAAACGCGAGGACCTTGTGGCCTCGGCGCAAGCGCTGTTCGAGGTAGTGCTGAGCGGCGCCGTCGAGATCAAGATCAACCAGCGCTACGCGCTGAAGGACGCGGCACAAGCGCAGTCCGATCTCGAGGGCCGCAAGACGACGGGCACAACCATCCTCATCCCCTAAGCCGGCTGCCTTGTTTTTCAGCGCCTTGCCGCGCCTCAAGGCAGTGGTTTCCCCGACAAGCTTACTGGTTTCCCTCTTGCCCTGAACAGGCCTATCTTACCCCTTGAGTTTCCGCTGGAATTCTTGAAGCTCTTTCAAGTTGCGTGCCGCTTTCCGACCGAAGCCGGCCGCGCATACGATACCAGCGGGAACACAGAACATATCCGGGTAACTGGATGGGAGGCACTGTGAGTGCAAATCATGACAGGGCGAACCTGCTGGAGGTTCGTGGCCTTACGAAGATTTTCGGCACGCTGACGGCGTGCAACCATATCGACCTCAACATCGCGAAGGGCGAGATCCACGCCCTGCTCGGCGAGAACGGCGCCGGCAAGTCGACGCTGGTGAAGATGCTGTTCGGCTCGCTGGAACCGAATTCGGGTGAAATTTTCTGGAACGGCCAAGCCGTCAGGATCACCAGCCCCGGCCTCGCCAAGAAGCTTGGCATCGGCATGGTGTTCCAGCATTTCTCGCTTTTCGAGGCGCTGACGGCGGCCGAGAACATCGCGCTTTCGCTGAACGACGGCTCGCCGATCAGCGCGATTGCCGCGAAGGCGCGGGCGCTCTCCTACAGCTACGGCCTGCCGCTCGATCCGGAATCGCTGGTCGGCGATCTTTCCGTCGGCGAGCGCCAGCGCATCGAGATCATCCGTTGCCTCTTACAGACGCCCCAACTCATCATCCTCGACGAGCCGACTTCGGTGCTGACGCCTCAGGAAGCCGACAAGCTGTTCGAAACGCTGGAGCGGCTTCGCGCTGAAGGCAAGTCGATCCTTTACATCTCGCACCGGCTGGAAGAGGTCAAACGCATCTGCGATCGCGCCACGGTGCTGCGCCACGGCAAGGTCGTCGGCCACTGCAACCCGCGCCAGGAGACGGCCGCGTCGCTAGCCCGCATGATGGTCGGCAATGAGGTCAAGGCAGTGGTGCGCGCGCCGGCCAAGGGCATCGAGACCGCGCCGGCATTGCTGGAGATCCGCGGGCTTACCCGCAAGCCGGCGACGCCGTTCGCCATTCCGCTCAAGAACATCAATCTTTCGGTACGTGCCGGCGAGGTGATCGGCATCGCCGGTGTCGCCGGCAACGGCCAGGGCGAGTTTTTCGAATCCGTCTCCGGTGAGGTGCTACAGCAGGTTCCCAGTTCCGTGCGGATCCGCGGCAAGGATGCGGGCGGCGTGTCGATCACCGGCCGGCGGCTGATGGGCGCCGCCTTCGTGCCGGAGGAACGGCTCGGTCACGGCGCGGCGCCGCGGATGAAGCTTTCGGAGAACCTTTTGCTGTCGCGCCATGCCACCGACGGCAAGTCCTTCGTCGGCTCCGGCGGCATGGTCAGGAACGCTTCCGTCTACAGCGCCGCCCAGCGCATCATTGCCGCGATGGACGTGCGCAAGAGCGCTCCCGATCCGGAGGCCGCGGCGCTGTCCGGCGGCAATCTGCAGAAGTTCATCGTCGGCCGCGAGCTCGACCGCAAGCCGAGCGTGATGGTCGTCAACCAGCCGACCTGGGGCGTCGACGCCGGTGCCGCCGCCCATATCCGCCAGGCGCTGATCGAGCTTGCCCGCAGCGGCTCGGCGGTTCTGGTCATCAGCCAGGACCTCGACGAATTGTTCGAGCTGTCGGACGCGATCGCGGTCATGCACAACGGCGAATTGTCCGCGCCGCTGCCGATCGCCGAAGCCACCTTCGAGAGGATTGGCCTGTTGATGGGCGGCGCCGAGCCCGGCCACGCCGAACACAGCATGGAGACGGCATGATGCGCCTCGAACTGGTCAAACGCCCGCAGCGCTCGGCGCTGTTTTCGGTGCTCTCGCCCTTCATCGCCTTCGCGCTGACGATGATTGCCGGCGCCATCATGTTCGCGTTGCTCGGCGTCAATCCGCTCAATGCGTTCAATGTCTACTTTGTTCAGCCGATCAGCGAGGTCTGGCAACTGCATGAACTGGCCATCAAGGCGGCGCCGCTGATCCTGATCGCCGTCGGCCTGTCGGTTTGCTACAAGGCCAACATCTGGAACATCGGCGCCGAAGGTCAGTTCATTCTGGGCGGCATCTTCGGCTCGATCATCCCGGTGCTGTTCCCCGAATTCGAAGGTCCGCTGGTGCTGCCGCTGATGCTCTTGCTCGGCATGGTCGGCGGCGCCCTTTATGCGGCCATCCCGGCGCTGCTGAAAACCCGCTTCAGCACCAACGAGATCCTGACCAGCCTGATGCTGGTCTATGTGGCGCAGCTTTTCCTCGACTGGCTGGTGCGCGGACCGTGGCGCGACCCGCAGGGCCACGGCTTCCCGCAGACCATCCAGTTCGGCGACTCGGCCGTCCTGCCGGAATTGATGCCGGATGCCGGCCGCGCCAATTGGGGCTTCGTCTTCGCGCTGGTCGCCGCTGTCACGGTCTGGCTGATGATGAGCCGCATGCTGAAAGGTTTCGAGGTCCGCGTGCTGGGCTCGAGCCCGAGGGCAGGGCGCTTCGCCGGCTTCGGCTTCAGCAAGATGGTCTTCTTTACTTTCCTGCTGTCCGGCGCATTGGCTGGCCTTGCCGGTATCTCGGAAGTCTCGGGCGCCATCGGCCAGCTACAGCCGGTGATCTCGCCCGGCTATGGCTTCACCGCCATCATCGTCGCCTTCCTCGGGCGGCTCAATCCGCTCGGCATCGTCGCGGCAGGCCTGGTGCTGGCGCTGACCTATCTCGGCGGAGAGGCGGTGCAGAGCGCGCTCGGCATCTCCGACAAGGTGGCGCGCGTGTTCCAGGGCATGCTTTTGTTCTTCGTGCTCGGCTGCGACACGCTCATTCATTATCGCATTCGTCTGATCGGCTTTGCCGCGCCACAACTCGAGGCCGCGCCCAAGCTGGAGGAGGCACGCTGATGGACATCACCGTCAACATCCTTTTGACCATCGCGACCGCGGCGACGCCGCTCTTGATTGCGGCGATCGGCGAGCTGGTGGTGGAACGCTCCGGCGTGCTCAATCTCGGCGTCGAGGGCATGATGATCATGGGCGCCGTCGGCGGCTTCGGCGCGGGCTATCTTACCGGATCTCCCTGGATCGGGCTGCTTGCCGCAATCGTCGTCGGCGCGCTGTTTTCGCTGCTCTTCGCCGTTATGACGCTTTCCCTGGCGACCAACCAGGTGGCGACCGGCCTGTCGCTTACGCTGCTCGGGCTTGGCCTCTCCGGCATGATTGGCACCAGCTTCGTCGGCCAGCCTGGCGTCAGGCTGCCGAACCTCGACATCCCCGGCCTGAGCTCGATACCGGTCGTCGGCAAGCTGATCTTCGGCCAGGACCCGTTGTTCTACGTCTCGATCGGGCTCACCGCCGCCGTGATGTGGTTTCTGTTCAGGACGCGCACTGGCCTCACGCTGCGCTCGATCGGCGACAGCCATACGTCGGCGCATGCGCTCGGCATCAAGGTCATCCGCTACCGTTACCTCGCCGTGATCTTCGGCGGCGCTTGCGCCGGGCTTGCCGGCGGCCACCTGTCGCTCGTCTACACGCCGCAATGGGTCGAGAACATGAGCGCGGGACGCGGCTGGATCGCGCTGGCGCTGGTGGTCTTTGCGTCCTGGCGTCCGTGGCGGGTGCTGGCCGGCGCTTACATCTTCGGCGCGGTGTGGATCGGCCAGCTTCATGCACAGGCTTTCGGCATTCCTGTACCGTCCCAGTTTCTTTCTTCGCTGCCCTATCTGGCAACCATCGTGGTTCTCGTTCTAATCTCGCGGAACAAGCGGCTGACGATGATGAACACGCCGGCTTCGTTGGGGCAGCCATTTGTTCCGGATCGTTGACGACAACAAAAAGACGGGAAGCTCCAAGGCTTAACTCAGAGAGGTAACACGATGAAGAAACTGCTTATTGCGCTGATGACCACGGCCGCGGCCCTGTCGCTGGCGGCAACCGCCGAGGCGGCCGACAAGCTGAAGGCATGCTGGGTTTACACGGGGCCGATCGGCGACTTCGGCTATTCCTATCAGCACGACCAGGGTCGCCTCGAGGTGGAGAAAGCGCTCGGCGACAAGGTCGAGACCGCCTATCTCGAGAACGTCTCGGAAGGCCCGGACGCCGACCGCGCCTTTGAGCGCCTGGCGCGCGAGAAATGCAAGATCATCTTCGGCACATCGTTCGGCTTCATGGACGCCGAGGTTAAGGTCGCCAAGAAGTTCCCGAAGGTGATGTTCGAGCACGCCACCGGCTACAAGACGGGCGACAATCTCGGCATTTACAACGCGCGCTTCTATGAAGGCCGCTATGTGCTCGGCCAGATCGCGGCCAAGGAATCGAAGAAGGGTCTTGCCGGCTACATCGTCTCCTTCCCGATCCCGGAAGTGGTGATGGGCATCAACTCCTTCATGCTCGGCGCGCAGTCGATCAATCCGGACTTCAAGGTGAAGATCGTGTGGGTCAATACCTGGTTCGATCCGGGCAAGGAAGCCGACGCCGCCAAGGCGCTGTTCGACCAAGGCGCCGACATCATCGTCCAGCACACCGACTCGACCGCCCCCCTGCAGGTCGCCGAGGAGCGGAAGCTGCATGGGTTCGGCCAGTCGTCGGACATGATCAAATTCGCGCCGAACGCGCAGCTGACCTCGCTCACCGACGAGTGGGGCCCGTATTACATCAGCCGCGTGCAGGCTGCCCTCGACGGCACCTGGAAGCCGGACAATGTGTGGCTTGGCATCAAGGATGGCGCCGTCAAGCTCGCGCCCTTCACCAACATGCCTGACGACGTGAAGGCAATGGCGGAGGCGACCACCAAGAAGATCGCCGATGGCTGGAACCCCTTCACCGGCCCGGTGGCGAAGCAGGACGGCTCGCCTTGGCTGAAGGACGGCGAGGTCGCCGACGACGCCACGCTGCTCGGCATGAATTTCTACGTCAAGGGCATCGACGACAAGCTGCCGCAGTAAACAGCAGCCTGGCATCAAAACAAAAAGGGCGCCCCACCGGCGCCCTTTCATTTTCAGCCAATCCCGCTTGTCAAACGGCCGAGCCGTAGAGATCGTAGGCGTCGGCGCGCTCGACCTTGACCGTGACGATCTCACCGGCGCGCAGCGGCCGACGCGACTGGATATGCACGGAGCCGTCGATCTCGGGGGCGTCATATTTGGTGCGGCCCTTGGCCGAGGTGCCATGCGCCTCGTCGATCAGCACCGGCAGCCGCTTGCCGACCTTCCTGGCCAGCTGCGTCGCCGAGATCTTCTGCTGGCGCTGCATGAAGCGGTGCCAGCGGGCTTCCTTGATCTCCTGCGGCACTTGTTCCAGGCCGAGGTCGTTGGAGCGCGCGCCCTTGACCGGCTCATATTTGAAGCAGCCGGCACGATCGATCTTCGCCTCGTCCAACCAGTCGAGCAGCATCTGGAAGTCGTCTTCCGTCTCGCCGGGGAAACCGACGATGAAGGTTGAGCGGATGGCGAGATCCGGGCAGACCTCGCGCCAACCGCGGATCCGCTCCAGCGTCTTTTCGCCATGAGCGGGACGGCGCATGTTCTTCAGCACCTGCGGCGAGGCGTGCTGGAAGGGGATGTCCAGATAGGGAAGGATCTTTCCCTCGGCCATCAGCGGAATGACGTCGGCAACATGCGGGTAGGGGTACACATAGTGCATGCGAACCCAGATGCCGAGCTTGCCGAGCTCCTCTGCAAGGTCGAGGAACTTCGCTCGCACCTCGCGGTCGCCGAACATGCTCGTCTGGTATTTGATGTCGATGCCATAGGCGCTGGTGTCCTGCGAGATGACGAGGATCTCCTTGACGCCGGCCTTGGCGAGCTTTTCGGCCTCGCGCAACACGTCGGCCGCCGGCCGCGAGACGAGATCGCCGCGCAGCGCCGGGATGATGCAGAAGGTGCAGCGATTGTTGCAGCCTTCGGAAATCTTCAGATAGGCGTAATGCCGCGGCGTCAGCTTCACGCCCTGGGGCGGCAGAAGATCGATGTAGGGATCATGGCTGGGGGGAGCCGCCTCATGCACCGCCGCCATCACGCTCTCATAGGCCTGCGGGCCGGTGATCGCCAGCACATTGGGATGCTTCTCGCGAATGACTTCCGGCTCGGCGCCGAGGCAGCCGGTGACGATGACGCGACCGTTTTCGGAAAGGGCGGAGCCGATCGCGTCGAGCGACTCGTCGCGCGCGGAGTCGAGAAAGCCGCATGTGTTGACGACAACGAGGTCGGCGCCATTATGCTTGCGGGCGATCTCGTAGCCTTCAGCGCGGAGCCGCGTGATGATGCGCTCGGAATCGACGAGCGCCTTCGGGCATCCAAGGCTGACGAAACTGACACGAGGGGCAGACATAAGCTTTTCCAGGTTTTTCGGGATCGGCGGCGCCATACCACACTAATTGCGGCATTGGTATGGGCTGGTCCTTGTTGCGGCAAAACGCAATGCGAGGCCAGATCAGTGGCCGGCCAAAGCCCGCGTCAGGTGGCGGCAGTCAGCTCACCGCGTTGTTGACATGCGGCCAGATTTCCATCGTGCCCCTGTAGACCATGTCTAGCGCGACATAGAGGATGATCAGCAGGCCGATATAGGCAATCCAACGGTAACGGTGCAGCAGCCGCGCAATGAAGCTGGCGGCAAGGCCCATCAAGCCGATCGACAGCACGAGGCCGACGATCAGCACCCAGAAATGATCACGCGCGGCGCCGGCGACGGCCAGCACGTTGTCCAGCGACATCGACACGTCTGCGACGACGATCTGCAGCGCCGCCTGGCCAAGCGTCTTGCGCGGCGCCTTGCCGGCAACCGCCTTGTCGCTGTCGAGATCGGAATTGGCGAGCGCCTCCGTCGCCTCGTGCTCGTCGGCATGGGAGGTGCGCAGCTCGCGATACATCTTCCAGCATACCCATAACAGCAGGATGCCACCGGCGAGCAACAGTCCGACGATTGCAAGCAGCTTGACGGTAACCGCCGCGAACAGGATGCGCAGCACCGTCGCTGCCACCACGCCGATCAGAATGGCCTTTTTGCGCTGCTCCGTCGGCAGGCCGGCGGCCGCCAGTCCAATGACGATGGCATTGTCGCCCGCAAGCACTAGGTCGATCGCGATGACCTGGACAAGGGCAGTCAGGCTTGCGGCGCTGAAAATATCCATCGTCTGGAGCCTTCCTGTTTTGCGAAATGTCGATCTTCGAGTGTTCTAACGCCGGAGCGATTCACCGATTGATGCGATCGCGTTCTAAGTCTTTGTTTTCACGCAATTCCGGCGGGAAAAACGGCTGCGCGCCTTTCCTGGAATTGCTCTACGTGCATGGTTCCTGCACGTCAAGAGAACTCACGAAACAAGCGGTTGCCGCTCGTCTGGTTCCATTGGGTTCAAATGAGTTTGCACTCGAAAGGCCGATTTGCGCGCAACCGACCGCGGCAGTCAATCAATCGTAAAGATTGTATTTTGCCCAGTCGGTTTCCGGGATCTCGTCACCGATCTTGTAGAGCAACTGCAGCACCTGCATGTGGTCGGGCGCAGTCTGGCACTTGAACTTCAGCCGGAACCATTGACCCTTGCTGCGAAAGGCGGCGCCGGGGCTCCTGATCGCGTCGGCGCTCATCTGGGGCGTGGCGAAGGCATAGGCCACCACACGGTCGGCCTTGAATTTGCGATCGTCGTGGCTGATCCGGTCGAGCACCTCGGCGTCGCAACGCTGTTCGAGACGAGTCTGCGGATCGAGTTTCAGCAGGCCGGCACGAAGTGCGTTGTCCATCGCCTTGGCCGGCCAGGCCAGCGCCAGAGGCGCCAGAACCATCAGGCAGAGCTTTTTCATGGGCGCGACAAGCAGCATATTCTGTCTGAGAAATCAACCAAGCGCACCCGCTTGTGACATGGGTGCCGGCTCGGCCAGGCCAGCCATGCGGCACAAGCCAATCTCGGGCTTCGGCGACTGGGCTATTGCCATTGTTCCGGGGTCCGCGATGAAACGATCTCCGCTGCCGAAGAACTGTCAAGAACCTGTCAGACTTGGGTCGTATAGAGCAGGGACTGTAGAGCCTCTTTTTCTCCTCGTCGGGCGGCAGTATTGTGCTTTCAAAGTGCTGGAGCACAATCCTGCCCGGTTTCGCAGGCTCAGCCGCCGAACAGATTTGCGTGGAATACTAAAACGAAGAACCGTCAGTGATGAGGTTTACCTGCTTATCGGATCCGTGTGACCAATGGATGGTCTATGATGTATTTTTCGACCTTCCGGCGGAATTGTCGGGCCGACTGCTGCTTGGATTAACGCAAAGGGGCGCAGAGCATTTAACTGAGCAAGCGAACATAAAAACTGTGTCGACGTGCCTGACGATGGAAACCGGCCCCGGTGGGAAGGCCGTTAGCCCGAAAGCACTTTACCAAAAATGTTTCGCTGCAGGGTAGCGCTATAGGTTCCGTGGTTTGCAAGATGATCCCATACGGAGAAACAGGCCGTGAGCGCGGCCAGAGCAAGAATCATGCGCATTGGAACTCCCCACGGCGCCCGAAAACGTCCAATGGTAAGTTCGTGTCAGATTGGAGGCCATTGCCAATATAGTGGGTGACCCTACACCGATCGCGGTATGCTACAGCAAGCGGATAGCAGGGCGAGCCACGCGGACTTTGCGCAGCCGCCGGTACTTTCCTGGTGACTTAGCGAGCGATAGCTAGCCCGATACCGATGCCAACCCCCACGGCGACCCCTAAAAAGAGCTTGCTGGCGAAGTCCAGGGCGAACGCGCGCACAGCCGTATAAATATCTGTTCGGGGCTGCCTGACAGCAGCCGCAAGGTCATCGAACATCGCTTCCATAGGTTGCCACCCGCGATTTCTTCGACCTGCAAGACTAGATCAGTTCTGGTGAGATGGGAATCCTCCGATCCATCAAAATTTAACGATCACGAAAGCTCGTTGGTAGGCACGTGTGGTAACGGTTGATTCAACCATGGCTGGTATAAAGCAAAGTCAGGTGGCGGCCCCGACAGAGGGCGGGGGTGCTGGGCCTGCCGGAGCCGCCGGCGCGGGAGTGGGCGCTACCCGCGCTGTCCCAGAATAGGACAGCGCGGGTCTACAATTAGTTAAAGCTAATAGAATTTTGCCGGCGTGCCGCCGCTTTGTGTCGGCTGTCCTCCAGCGGTGTGTCCGCCGCACGCCCGGCAACGTGCGGCTGAGGGGCGCAAGCCGCCGACCGTGAGGTCATGAGTCTGGTGCGCTCCTGAGACCGGTGTTCTCCACTGGACAAGAAACCTTGACGCCATGTGCCTGACGCCGGGCGGCCCGGCAGGCTGGCGGGGTAGGCCAGCAAACGCCGGGCCTGACCGGTGGGCTCGGGGGCGAGACACAGCACCGGCTGCCGATAAACATACGCTTGTGCTGATGTGGCCGGTACATATCAAGAAGTTGATGGCGTAGTAGCCTAAAGGGGCCTCAGCGCACGAAAGGACGCGGCAGAGCCGCCAACCTGCCGGAGCCAGCTAGTGAAGCTTGCCCCTCGGAGGCTTGGCGGTCAGCCACTTCAATTTGACGCTGTTAAGCTCTTGTTCGAGCTCCAGCGCGAGCCGGACGATGGGGTCCGGAATGGAAATCGCGTCTCTCCCGCCCTCTGCCACCTGCGTCTTCGCCGAAAGCTCCGAGACTACTTTGGATCCGGCCGATTTCGACAGCAGTCGGGACAGGTGCTCCCGCTGCAAAGCGTGAACCTCTTCCAACAGGCTCAGGAACCTCAACGCATCCACTGTCGGCAGCCTGTTGGTTCTCAAGCGGGCAATCCGCTCGTGCTGACGCGCAATGTGCCGCTCGCCATGTCGAACATGACGCTGCGCCATGCTGATGTGGTCTTCGAGAGACATGGCGCACAACGCGAAAACAGGCATCTCGTTCCTTCGGCAGGATCTTGCAGGACAATCGGATGGGCACGGGACGCACCAAGGCTCGCCGGAACCAATAAAGCACGATGGGACAGATAGCCGTCTACAGCGAAACGGTGGCCATGCAGGAGATGATATGCGGATTCGGTTGGGAATTGTGGCGGAGGGAGTGTCCGCCTAAACTCAGTTTGCTGATGTTTGTTGGCATACCCACAAGACGTTGAAACACTTGGTAACCTTCGCTTTTCCGTTTGGCGATGTCCGCTGCAATCCGCTAGAATCACCGCATTGAATTATGAACGGGATTATGAACGGATGGCGCGAGCCCTTAACAAACTTTCCGATACGGCGATCCGTGTGAAGGAGCTTTCCCCTGGTCGGTATGGCGACGGGGGCGGGCTATATCTCCACGTCTCGCCAACCGGCAATAAGTCGTGGGTGTTCCTCGGCATCAAGGACGGTAAGAGAATGGAGCGCGGGTTGGGCTCCTACCCTAAGCCGGTCTCGCTGGCGGCAGCTCGGGAGAAGGCAACAGAATGCCGGCGTCTTCTGAAGGCTGGTCTGGACCCGGCGCATGTTGAAGCGGACGATGCGGTCGAGACCTCGGGACCAACGTTTGCTGAATGCGCGACGGACCTGATTGCAGAAGTCGGGAAGGGATGGGCGAACGCTAAGCACAAGGCCCAATGGGAAATGACCCTGGGCGATACCTACTGCAAGGACATCCGCCCGAAGCGGGTGTCGGAAGTCAGCACGGCCGATATCCTCGCTATCCTCAAGCCGATCTGGCTAAACAAGCCGGAAACTGCGCAGCGGCTTCGGGGGAGGATAGAGCGTGTGCTCGACGCCGCTAAGGCGGCCGGCCATCGAACCGGCGAAAACCCGGCTATGTGGCGAGGGCACCTTCAGCACCTCCTGGCGAAGCCTGGTAAGCTGACGCGCGGCCATCACGCCGCAATGCCCTATGAGCAAGTGCCTGCCTTCGTGACATCGCTGCGCGAGACGGACGGCTTATCCGCGCTGGCCTTGGAGTATCTGATTTTGACGGCCGCTCGCTCCGGGGAAGTCCTGGGCATGGTCTGGCCGGAACTGGACCTGGACGCGAAGGTCTGGACAGTGCCGGCGGCTCGCATGAAGGCCAAGGAAGTCCACCGTGTTCCGCTGCCAGATAGGGCTATGGCGATAGTCCGGTCTCTCTATGACTCGCGCACGTCTGACACGGGGTATGTCTTCCCGGGCGAAACCGTTGCCGGCATCGAACGTGGGCTTTCTTCAATGGCGATGGCTATGACCATGCGGCGCCTCGAAGTTGGGCAGTATACAGTGCACGGCTTCCGCTCAGCCTTCAGGGATTGGGCCGGTGACCAAACGTCATTCCCCCGTGAAGTGGCCGAAGCCGCGCTCGCCCACAAAGTCGGCAATGCGGTGGAGCATGCCTATCGCCGATCCGACGCCCTGGAAAAGCGTCGCAAGCTGATGACTGCGTGGGCAAACTATCTGGCCGCTGCCAACACCGCCAAGCATCTGCGCGTCGTTTCCTCGCGTTAGGTCAAACGACTCTACGCATTATCCCCAGGAAATTGGGCTTTCCCACAAGATCTAGAGGACTGTGCATCCGGTCAGGATATGGCCGGATTGGCCCCAAATCATTGAATCGGTTTGCGAAAAAACGATTCGAAACTTGGACAAAACGCGAACGAGGCCTTGGTTGCTAACTCGAAGAACGCTATATTGTGTGCGCTGATCCGTAGTGATTTGCGCCGAACGAAAGGAGACCTATCGAGAGATGACTTTTGCGCCCAATGCGTACACGGTTGACAGCTTCTGTGAAGCGTACGGCATCCGGAGGAACCTCGCTTACGAGGAGATGAAGGCAGGCCGATTGGAGTACCGAAAGGCGGGCCGGAAAACACTTATCCGGAAAGTCGATGCCGATACCTGGCTAGACAATTTGCCCAAAGGAAAATCCGGTTCGGAAGAGGCTTGAGCGGCGGTCGCCAAACCAAAGCCGCTCAAGCCAATTCGATCCGAATATTTAACAGAACCCTCCCTCGGGAATCTGACAACGGAGCGAACATGAATCGCATACCAGACGCGACGTCTCGCGTTAATTCACAATCTCAAACACCTCCCAATAAATTCAGCATCACAGTCCGCATAGAGCCCGATGGACGAGAGAAGCGTCTGCACGGGCGCGCCGCCTGGATGCTGAAGCAACTGATCAACGCAGGAAAGCGCGGTGTCACCACGCTCGATCTGCCGACCGGTGTCAGGGTTTCACACTACATCTTTCTGCTGCGCCGATCGGGGTTCATCATTTCCTCGCCGCGTGAACACCATGGAGGGGCATTTCCCTCGACGCACTCCAGATACACGCTGGCAACCCCGGTGACCATCATCGAAGACATGGCGACCGCTGCATGAACGCTGCCGCCGACTTCCCGAAACCACCAGTTTCGCCGGACGTCCGTGGGGCGGGTTCTCGCTACGCCGAGACCATCGCCCGCCTTCACGGCGCCGGCTACAAGCTCCTGCCGCTCGGCGATGGGCCGGACGGCAAGAAGCCCTTGGTTGCCAACTGGCCCGGCGCGCGCGGCTGCTCCGTGGCCACGTGCCTTGGTCTGATGGCTAAAGCCGGGTCGCAGATGTACGGCATTCGGCTTGATGGGCTGGTCGTCGTGGATTGCGACACGGACAACGCTGCGACCCGCGACTATGTCGAACAGCACTTCGGTTTGTCGCCGGTGATGACCCGGACGTCGCGCGGCGTCCACTACTGGTTCCGAGCGGGGTTCTACGTCCCGCCGCCCGTGCGCCTGCCGGACATTTCGATCGACTTCAAGACTGGCGCCCGCTCGTTCGTGGTCGGCCCGGATTCGGTTCGGCCCGACAATGGTCAGTCGTATGAGACAGCGGGCGCGCCGCTCGGCTTCGCCGCGCGCCTGCCGATTTTCCGGGCGACGCCGCCACAATGGCAGCCTGGGTCGAAAAGGGCAGAGGTGGGCAAGCGCGACCGCCATCTTTTCCGGCGAGGGATCGAGCTGGCTTTGGTTGCTGACAGCGAGGCCGAGGTTTTTGAAGAGCTTTGCCTGCTGCGGGATCTGGAGTGCGACAACCCAGAAAGCGTCTCGAATGCCGAAATCCGGGCAAAAGCCCGGTGGGCATGGCGCAATCGGGATCGGCTCTACGTTTGGGGCGGCCGAAATTCCACCTTTGCCACCAACCGTACCGCTACCGCTGCCTTGGGGGTCCACAAAAATGGGGATAGTGCCGCGCTTTTGTACATGGTCCTCAATGGCATGCACGGCCACAGGCCAGGCAAGCTCTTCACGGTCGTTGCGCAAGGGCTGATCGATAAAGGCCACCTTCCGTTGCAGAGCAAGAGTCGGATCTACCGCGACGTTCTAGTCCTGGTAGCTGTCGGACTGTTGCAGGTGGTTCGACGTGGCCGCCGCAGCCAGAAGGAGCCCAACGTCTATCGGCTGTGTCTTCCTGATCGGAGCGAGAAGGGGGGGTGTAATGCTTACTTCATTCCCAAATATGGGACTGACAAATGCGATACGGGAGACCGTGCCCGGACTGTGGAACCGAAACCGGGCGGAGTGCCGCCCGCTCGGTCAGATTATGGCCAAAGCCCGTAACGGCAAACTGGCTGGCACTCGCCTTCTACCCAATGGTTCTGTCCTTGTTGATGACGTCGGCGTCGCGCTCGCAGCGATGAAGCGAAAGGGGGCATAGATGGGTCCGAGCATCGTTCCGTTCCCGATGGCGAAATCAGACGGCGCGGTCAAAGTGGCAGTCGCGGCCTTGGCTGTGCTCAATGGTCCGTCGGCCGACGCGTTTTGGCGGAAGCTAATCACAGGCAAGCGCCACGCGATGACCGCTCAAGGCATCTCCGAGGTCGAGGTGGACGAGACCCTTCTGGCCTTCGGCCAAGAGGTGTTCTTGGCTTTGGCGCGCCGATACCAGCCAGATGAAGGTGACGCAGCATGATGACGGTGACCGAGAAGGAAGGCGGCTTTGTCGTGATCGATGATAATTCGCCGAACGGTAGTCGAAAGCTCGCGG
Source organism: Mesorhizobium sp. M1A.F.Ca.IN.022.06.1.1 (assembly GCF_003952605.1). Lineage (NCBI taxonomy): Bacteria > Pseudomonadati > Pseudomonadota > Alphaproteobacteria > Hyphomicrobiales > Phyllobacteriaceae > Mesorhizobium > Mesorhizobium sp. M1A.F.Ca.IN.022.06.1.1. The sequence continues at coordinate 6,218,377 of NZ_CP034455.1, forward strand.
GTCCGTTCCCGACCCACGGCGAAGCGTGGCGCGCACTCGATCGGATGGAGGGCGAGCCGATATCGCCGGCAGAGAAGCGGGCAGACTGGATCTCGAACAAGATTCTGTCGAGCGGCCCGAAGCCGAAGATGCCGAAGTCGGTTCGCAACGAAAAGAAGCAAACCACGAAAATGAGGCGGGCTGCGGCCAAGGCTCCGAAATGGGTCCGCGATATAGCCGCGGCGAAGTTCGACCCGCAGGGCCAGCGCCAGCATCGTGAATGGCAACTCGGAACATTCGGCGCAGCGTCGCCGGTGCGCAAAATCAACCCAGCCGACTATCTGGCTTCAAAAAGGTTTCAGGATGACCACAAGAATTCAACAGAACGGCCTCGTCGCCGTAGATGACGGTTGGGTTATTCTTATCGGGGAAGGTCGCCGCTGGGACGACCGTGTCTATCCGACAGAGATAGCTGCCGAATCCGTCGCCAAGTTGTGCGCGCCTGCCGGACACGAAATACGAGCGGCGCGACGCGTCTGCCGCCTCGGTTGGTCGAAACGACCGAAATGGACAATTCTCCCGAAGGCAGACAACAAGGTGAATTCATGACCATTGCAGAACGTCAGGCGCGGGACGCCCATGACCGCGAAAATCCATGGCGGCCTATGAATACAGCTGTTCGCGGAGACGGTCTCATCTGCGAATTGCTCTTCAACGATATGGTGGGCGACTACGGGACGCCTGGTCTCCAGTTCTTTCTCGACAACGATGGCCATTGGTACCGCATCGATCCGCCGGGCGATGTGTTTTATTTCCCGTCAATTCCGATCAATTGGCGGCCTGCTTATGTTCGTCTCTCGCCTGAGCGCCGGGCCTACCTGAAACGCAAGGCGAAGGGCGATCAATGATCCATGCGAAGCCTAAGTCAGGGCAGGGCAGGTCGCTCCCATTCCATGCTTATTCTTCGTTCAACAAGCGCGGAGGCAAGACACACCCGCGCGTAGCTCGGACGCGAAACCGCATTCTCGACCTGTGGGAGGGGATGGCCAGCTATTCGACCATTGCCGAGGAGTTGGACATCTCCATCAGCACTGTGGTCGAGTGCATCGCCCGGGCGAAGCGGCTCAAGGATCCTCGTGCCGATCGGCCATACCGACACCGGAAGATCCAGATCGCAGAAAAGCGCCGCCGTGAGATCAAGCGGCTGCTCGATGACGGCTACCGACCGCGGGAGATTGCCAAGCGTCTAGGAGTTTCCAAGCGCCTCGTTCTAATCAGGATGAAGGAGGGCGAAAATGGCTAGACCAACCTCATTCACGCAAGAGATTGCCGATAGAATCTGCGAGCGACTTGCCGACGGCAAAAGCCTGCGGTCGATCTGCCTTGCCGATGACATGCCGGATAGGGTGACTGTGCATCGCTGGCTGCTCGATCCGGCTCGCGAGGGGTTCTGCAACCAGTACACGCGTGCGCGCGAGATGCAGGCCGACACCCATGTCGACGAGATGCAGGATATCGCCGATGACGGCAGCAACGACTACCTCACGAAAACCAATGCGGACGGCTCGACCACCGAACAGGTCAACAGTGAGCACATCCAGCGGTCCAGGCTTCGCATCGATACGCGCAAATGGGTGGCGGAGCGCATGAGGCCCAGGAAGTACGGGAGCAAGGTCGCGCTCACCGATGGCGACGGCGGTCCGTTGGTCGTGCAGGTGCTGAAGCTTTCGGAAGCCAATGCCGACAATCCAGCTTCCGAATAACGGCTGGCGGCCTCGCTGGTACCAGAAGAAGGCCTGGGACACATGGGAGCGCGGCTGCAAGCGCCAGCTCCTGTTCTGGCACCGCCGCGCGGGTAAGGACGAGATCAACCTGAACATGCACGCGGTCTCTGCCCATGAGCGGCCCGGAACCTACTGGCACATGCTGCCAGAGGCCGCACAGGCGCGCAAAGCGATCTGGAATGCCGTCAACCCGCACACCGGCAAGCGCCGGCTGTTCGAGGCCTTTCCTGAAGCGCTGATCGAAAACATGAACGACCATGAGATGTTCGTTCGGTTCAAGGTCGGCTCGACTTTCCAAGTGGTTGGGTCGGACAATTTTAACAGCCTGGTCGGAGCGCCGCCGGTCGGCATCACGTTTTCGGAATGGGCGCTGGCCAACCCGGCAGCGTGGGCCTACCTCTCGCCGATCCTGGCCGAAAATGGTGGATGGGCATCGTTCATCACCACGCCCCGCGGCAACAATCACGCCAAGGGCATGCTCGACGCGGTGAAGGCCAACGTCTTCGACCGGGTGACGAATCCGCGCGGCTGGTTCAGCGAAGTGCTGCCGGCGTCAGCCACTGGCGCAATCGATGAAGTGACGATCGAGGAACAGCGGACGATCTATGTGGGCCTGTTCGGTAAAGAGACAGCGGACATGCTTATCGATCAGGAATATTACTGTTCCTTCGCGGGCGCGCTGATCGGCTCCTATTGGGGGGCGGAGATAGCGCGCGCCGAGAGGCAGGGGCGTATCGGCACCGCATTCGACGTCGACCCTCGGTATCCGGTGCATACCGCATGGGATCTTGGCAAGGCCGTAAACAATCCGGTTTGGGCGTTTCAGATCATCGACGGCGTGCCGCTGATCGTGGATTTCTACGTTCCCGACAGCGAAGACCTGTCGGACTGGTGCAAGTGGCTCGACGAGCAGGGTTACCACGGCAACGACTACGTGCCGCACGATATCCTGCATCCGCAGTGGGGAACGAAGCGCACGCGCCTCGACACGTTGAAGGAGCATGGCCGCAAGCCGAAGATGGTCGGCATGGTGAGCCTGGCCGAGGGCAATAACGCCGGCCTGCAGACGATCAAGGTGGCGCGCTTCCGGAACACCGAACGCGTGGCCGACGGCGTGGAGGGCCTGAAGGCCTACCGCCGCGAGTACGACGACGAGAAGAAGACGTTCCGCGACATCCCGGTCAAGAACTGGGCTGAGCATTACGCATCGGCATTCCGCTATCTCGGCCTCGCTTGGCGACAGGCAGTGGCGGAAGTGCAGAAGCCCCAGGGCGACAAGGGCGCCTATGTCGGCCAGAAGGACGGCACAATACGTAGCCAGCAGACCGTCAAGGAGGCGGTCGACGCAATGGTAAGGCGGAGGCGAGCTCGTGCGGGTATGTAGGCAGGGACTTTGGCCGAGCAAGCATGGGTAGCTCCGGGCATGAAAAAAGCCGCCAGTGGCGGCTTTTTGCGTCGGGTATTCCGCAACGTGGCGCGGGCAATCGGAACTAGAAATGATAGTTGATGCCGATGCGAACGGTGTCGAAGTCGATGCGGTCAGTCGACGGATCCGGCGGATTGCTGGTCGCGAAGGACGGCCGGCCAAGGTCGACATGCAGATATTCGGCTTTGAACGATATCTGCTGGTTCATGGCCCATTCGACGCCGGCGCCGGCGGACCAGCCCCAGCGCGTATCGCTATAACTGCAAGTCCCAACAAAGCCGCAGGCGCCGAGATCGGCTGATCCCTTCACATGACCGACGGCAAAGCCACCGGTGGCGTAAGGAAGAAAGTTCTCGAAGGCATAGCCGACGCGGGCACGGCCGGTGCCGAACCAGTCGACCTTGGCGGTACAGCCCTCAATAAAGCACGGCGCCGAGAGAAAGCTGCTCACCACGCTTCCGTTCATGTCAGCGTAAGAGATGTCACCCTCGACGCCGAAAACGATCTGACCGCGCTGCCAGTTATAGCCTGCGGTCACACCGCCAACAAAACCGTTGGAATCGAAGTCGACCGAGTTTCCGGCGTAATGATAGGTGTCGGACTTCCAGCCGTAGCCGGCCACGCCGCCGATATAGGCACCCGACCAGTTGATGCCTTCAGCCGGAGCGACCGCCACCGCATCGGCGGCCATCGCGGACCCGGTCAACAAGGCCAGAAGGCCGGCAATTAAGATGGCAATCGAGCGCATTGAAAAACCCCAACTGAAACCCGACTCCCAACGTATCAGCGACTGCCGATCGGTGATGTATCATTTGCGCAACATAAGCGGCTTTTCAGAGCTGCCAAATCTGGGACTGCGCAAGCGACGTCGGATGCTGAATGCGCAGCCAGAAGACGGCGCCGGACCAAGCGGCTTAGAGTTTCCCAGCACGACCACAATCATCTTTCCAATCGATAGATTGGAGCAGCTATGCCGCGCGCTGGTGGTGTCTACTCAGCCCCTCCGGGTACCAAGGGCAGCCCAAACACGACGATCGAGAGCGCCAAGTACAACGCGCTAGTCGATGACCTGGTGGCGGATGCGAACGCTGCTCGGCCGGTGACGGCTGGCGGCTCCGGGTCCAGTACGGCGGTCGGTGGCGCAGATAATCTCAGCGCAGCCGGCGCGGACATGGCTTCGGCTGCCACTGTCAACCTGGCAAACAGCACAGGTACGCTCGTTAACATCACAGGGACGGTCACGATCACGGCGCTTGGAACGGTGTCGGCTGGTGCTGAGCGCGACCTGGTGTTTGCTGGTGCGCTGACACTCACGCACAACGCTACCAGCCTCATTCTGCCGGGCGGAGCCAACATCACCACGGCGGCCGGCGATGTGGCGCGCATGCGGTCGCTTGGCGGCGGCAACTGGCGCTGCATGTCATATCAACGAGCGAACGGTGCGGCCATCGCTGTCGCGCCAAACACGACCATCGTTACCCCGACGCTGACGCTCAAGCAAAGTGCAGCGCCCACGCCGACGGCAGAGGGTGATATCCAGTGGGACACTGACGAAAACGTGCTTGTCATCGGTGACGGCGCTGCGCAGCAAATATTCGTTCCGCTGCCTGCCTCTGTCGCTGCCGGCGATGTGTTCTATGCTACTGGGGCGAAGGCGCTCGCCCGACTTGCGAAAGGCACCGCTGGCCAGGTTCTGCAAATGAATGCCGGGGCCACAGCGCCGCAGTGGGTAACGCCTCCCATCACCAAGTCCTACGAAAGTGCGCCGCAGGCTGTTTCGGCGCTCGGGCTGATCACCTTGGCGCACGGGTTCGGGATCAAGCCGAAGCTGGTTCAGCTGTCGCTTATTTGCGTGACGGCTCAAGCGGGCTTTTCGCCGGGCGACGAGTTGTACCTTGGGGCTCCGTCCAGCTTCTACGGCAACGATGGTAGCGGCAGTTCGGTCGGCTGGACGATGAAGACCGACGCTACGAATATCTTCATCAAGTGCGGCAACAACGTTCTGCCTAACGTGGTCAACATCAGCTCTGGCGGGGACTCCAGTCTGACGGAAGTCAACTGGAACATGGTTGTGAGGGCTTGGGCTTAATTGAACCCGCCCACCAGCTACAGGCATTCCCAAGCGGCTTAGAGTTTCGCTGCTCGCGCGCACAGGATGGCGCCCATCGTCAACGGAGCCGTCGATGGACCGGAACTTTGCGGGTTCGCTTGCTCTCGTCCTGAAGTCGGAAGGCGGATGGTCGGACAACGCTGCCGATCCGGGCGGCGCGACGATGAAGGGCGTGACGCTTGCCAACTTCCGTCGGTTCGTCAAAGCCGATGCCACCAAGGCCGATCTGAAGAAGATCAGCGATGAGCAGGTGGCGACGGTTTATCGCCGATTCTATTGGGATGCTGTCGCTGGCGCCGAGTTGCCCGATGGCGTCGACTACGCGGTTTTCGACTTCGCCGTGAACAGCGGGCCGAGCAGGGCGGCGAAGTATCTTCAGGCGGCGTGCGGCGTCGGTGTCGTCCAGGATGGACGCATTGGGCCTGCTACGCTCGCGGCAGTGCGTGCCAAGCCGGCCGGCGTTCTCATCGACACCATCTGCAATGCCCGGCTCAAGTTCCTCGAGCGCCTGCCGACCTGGCCGACCTTCGGGAAGGGGTGGCAGCGGCGCGTCGTGGCCGTGCGCATCCAAGCGATGCTGATGACCACGCCCGCAGCCCCGCCAGCGCCCGCCCCGAGTCCCGTTGCGCCCACACCGCCGCCGGCCGCGCCGCAGCTTCCTACACCCGCTGCCAATGCCAAGGAGCGCAATCCATTCTGGGCCGCGCTCTTCGCCATCCTAAGACGGATCTTCGGAAGGACATGATGATGTGGAGCAAAATTCGCGCCTGGTTCAAGGATTCCGAGACCGTCGCCTGGGCTCGGCTTCAGATGCTCGGGGGCGCCGTGCTGACGGTGCTCAGTGCGACCGACCCGAGCCTATTCAACCAGTACATCCCTGACCGCTGGCTGCCGCTCTACATCGTAGGCTCCGGCGTTCTGACGGAAGTGCTGCGGCGCCTTCGTGCAAAGGATCTGTGACATGGTCGAGGTCTTTGCCGCGCTTCTATCGCAGATCGCCCCGTATGCCCTGGCCGCCGGCGGGGCTCTCGTTGCTGCCGTCGCATGGGGCTTTCACCAGCGCATGGCTGGTGCAAAGGCGGAACGCGCCAAGCAAGCGGCCGAAGAGGCCAAGGCTCGCGATATTGCCGAGCAGGTGCAGAACGATGTCGGCGCACTGCCTGCCGATGCTGTCAGAAAAGAGCTTGGCACATGGTCAAAGGACTGACGCTCGCGATTCTGATGGCGCTCGCAGGCTGCACTACGCCCAAGGGTGGTTTCTGCGCGGTTTCCTCGCCGATCCGCCTTTCAGCCGCAGCCGTCGCCGATTTGTCTGACGGAGAGGCTAGGGCGATCCTCGCTCACAACCGCAAAGGCGCCGCCCTGTGCGGCTGGAGGCCTTGATGCACGAACTTCTCGACTTCCTTGGAATTAAGGCGCCAGTGCTGATTGCGGGCCTCTCCGGCGGCATTCTGCGAGCATTGTCCCGCCACCGCTACAAGCTTCGGGAGATGTTCGCTTCGCCGATCTGCGGCGCATTGGCGGCGGCTTATCTGACCCTGCCAGCGGTCGCTTGGTTCAAGACCAGTGGCTTGCCACTGCCCGACACAGCAGACGACACCACAACGCTTGCTGGCGCCTTCCTCATCGGAGTGTCGGCGATGTGGATTTCGGACATCGTGTTCGAGTTGATTGTGCGGAAACTCAAGGTGGCACCGGACGAATAATTTGGATGCGTCGGCGCCGGCTCTAGAGCCCGCTAAGGCGTTTGAAAAATCTCGCCTTGGTCCTCCTCAGGCGTGCACAGCCGGCAAGTGCCAGGCGGATCTTCGTAAACCCCGCAACTCCCGCCAGTCCGAATAATGACCCTTCTCACAGCAGCGCCCTCGTCGGCAGCAAGAATTGCTATCCCCTTTAGGTCACCAATGTCCTTCCCATTGTTAGCAGTGGAAATCACCATTTTCGCAAAAGCATCCAGCGCTTTGGCGAAGGTGTCATGTGCATTGGTCAGAGCTTCACGGTTTTGGTCCATTTAACCCTCCTTGTCGCGCGACTCCTTAGATCGGCAGAACGCACCAGGGTCGTTAACCCGGCGCGTTCATATGCTCGAACATGTAGTAAAAACGGTAGTGTCCGAAATCTCCTCCGTCGTCGGTACCAGTCAGATCGACGAACTTACTGTAGGTAATAATCTGAGGATTTCCGGGACGTTGGTAAGACTGGGGTGGCCGAAACTCCGCAATCTCTTGCCACGGCACGAAAATCGATTGCGGTGTGTATGGGTCATCGCCGATGCCAAAGATCCCATCCAAGACAAGCCCAACAGCAAGGCCGATGCCTTCCTGATACCAAGTTTGGTCTGCTATCGCGTCTGCAGGCGCGCCAACGAGGCCACCCAGGAGAGCAGCGCCGCCCTGAACGATTTTTTGAGCCACCTCTTGGGAAATTTCTTCGACGTCGCCCGAGTCGTTCTCAATTAGAGTTGCCCCGATGGTGACGTTGACCAATGGACCCTCGTAGAGAAGAACAGCGCTGGAAACGACACGTGTTCCTGGCGGCCCCATGTTGAAAGTGTTGTTGCCACCGGGCACGATGACCACGTTCGGAAGCGCTGCGCGACCCGGTGCGTGACAGAAAACAGTACCGTAAACCTCGTCTTCCGATTCCTGGCGGACACCACATTCAAGTCCTGTCCACCAGACACGGCACCAATCTCCCGGTACGGTCTCAGTGATACCGCTGAGGTAGCGAATTGACCCGGATCTGAAGTCAGCCCGGAAGCCATCACCTACGCGCTTCACATGGATCGAGTCTCCGATCGGCAGCCCAACAACGGACAGATGACCACCTTCGGCCGCCCAACGAGCCTCTATACTCTGCTCGGCGTTGTACAGTTCGATGTCGAAGGTCGGGAATACAAAATTTGGAATGGGAGTACTCCCGGGCCGGTGCGCGCCTAGAACCCCCCCGTTCGCAAGCGTCTTCGCCACTTCTTCGGTGATGCCGATACGCTCGATGAGCCTCCGAAATCTCCTCTCGCCTTTGTCGTTTACTAGGATTGAGCCATTTTTCGTGGCGGTAAGTATTCCTGCCGCAAATGCCTTGCGAACAAGCTCACTTCTATCAGCTACAAGCATGGCAACACACCTCCCTCCCTGCGTGTTCGGCATAGAAAAGGCATCTTCGTCAGCAAATTTGCTGAAGAAGCATCGATACAATTCGAATCTAAGTCTCAGTAGGCCGTCAGAAATCGCGGAATTGCTGGTCAACCAAGGCAAGCCAGCTAAATGAGATGCCTAGAAATCTCTCCCAGGCAGCCGTCAGACCATATATTTAGCGCTTACTAATTGATCGTAACACAGTCGTGATCGGTTGGCAAAGGTTTGCTGGCGACCAATCAACGTCTGCGAGCGATTCTTCAAGCGGCTTAGAATTTCGCATTTGGTGTCGCCATCCTGCCCGCCATGGCAAAAGCAGACAAGCGCACCCCAGACCAGCAGAAGCAGGGCGCGGCTCTTCGGGAAGAGGGGTCGAAGTGGCTTGCGCGCGTCGAGGCCGCCGGCAAGCTCGAAAAGCAGTGGATGGACGACGCTGAAAGGGCGGTGAAGGCCTACACTGGCGAAACCAAGTCGGACGACTTGAGCACGTCTGCCACACTTGGCAACACCTACGACTTCAACATTCTCTTCGCCAACGTCGAGACCATCGTTCCGGCGATCATCAACAGCCCGCCCGCTCCCGATATTCGGCGCCGCTTCGCCGATGAGGATCCAGCGGCCAAGGATGTTGCTGAACTGATCGAGCGCGCCATTCGAACACAGGTCGACGACTCCAAGCTTCAGGTCGAACTGGAAGGCGAGGCACAAGACGGCTTCCTGGCTGGTCGCGGCATCATCCGCCTTCGCTTCAAAAGCGACATCGTAAAGGACGAAGCGACCAGCGATGAGCTTGAGCGCGCGAGCGACGCCGCAGCCGACGGTGCTGCGGAAGAACCCGACAGCGGTGAGACTGCAGGCGACGCGTATGGTGCAGCTATTCAGCCAGGCGCATCGCCGGTCGAACGCCTCGCAAATGAGTGCATTGAGTTCGAGGCCGTGAGCTGGCGGGACTACAGGCACGGCCCGGCGAAGCGCTGGAAAGGTCGGCCATGGGACGCATTCCGCTTCGTCGTGCAGCGCGAAGATGAAGATGCCGTGTTCGACGCCGGGCTGATCAGCATCCAGACGAACGATCAGGAGAAGAAGGCGCGCGGCGAAAGCGACAGCGACCTAACCGGATGGGAAATCTGGGACAAGGGCAGCCGGAAGGTCATCTTCATCGACGACAACGGCGTAGTGCTGAAGAAGGTCGACGACCCGCTTGGTCTGACGGATTTCTTCTGCATCCCGGCGCCCGTGCAGCCGATCGAACTGACCGGCCGGCTGATGCCGGTCAATCCGTTTTCGATCTACAGCAAGCTCGCCGATGAGCTTGACCTGACGACCAAGCGCATTCGCATCATCACTAACCACATGAGGGTAAAAGGCTGGTATCCCGGTGATGCCGGCGATATCGCCAACATGCTGGCAGCCGAAGATGCCGAGTTCGTGCCGATCGGCAACGCGGATATCTGGGCAGCCAATGGCGGGCTCTCAGGCGCGGTCGCCTTCTGGCCCGTCGAAAAGTTCATCGCTGTTCTGCGGGAGCTCTATGGCGCCCGTGAACAGACGAAGCAGGCCATCTACGAAATCACCGGCATTTCTGACATTGTGCGCGGCGCCTCGCAGGCGAGCGAGACGGCCACTGCGCAGAACATCAAGACGCAATGGGGCTCGCTGCGCATCCAGAAGATGCAGCGCATGATGGAGCGCTGCGCGCGCGACATCTTCGTGATGATGGCGGAGATCATCCCGGCCAAATTCTCCCACGAGACTTTGCAGCAGATGACCGGCGTTCAGATCCTCCCGACGCAGCAAGACCTGACGCCCGTCCAGCCTCCACCGCCACCGCCGCAGGACGTGCAGCTGCCGCCCAGGCGCAACAGCAATACCAGGCCGCGGTGCAGGCGGCGCAGGAAGCGGAACAGCAGCGGCAGGCCAAACTGGCCAAGCTTCAGTCGATCCAGCAGCTTCTGACGCAGCGTCTGGCCATGATGTACCGCATCGATGTCGAAAGCGATTCGACGGTCAAGGCGGACCTGACCAGGCAGAAGGCCGAAACGGCGGAGTTCATGCAGGCGGCCGGCGCCTATTGGGCCGCCGTCGGTCCGCTGATCCAGCAGGGCGAGATGTCGAAGGAAGTGGCGATTGAAATCTTCGCCGCGAACGCCCGCCTGTTCAACCTCGGCAAGTCGGTCGAGGACGTTCTGGAAAAGATGGTGACCGATGCCGAGGCGCAAGCCGGCCAGCCTCCGCCCCCGAGTGCCGAACAACAAAAAGCTCAGGCGGACGCGAAGGCGCGAGAGCAGGATCAGGCGGCAAAAGCTGCTGATGCGAAAATCAAACAGGACGCAGCTGCGCAAGACATGCAGTTCAAGCGCGAAAGCCACGATATGACGATGGCTGAGAAGCGGCTGGACCTTCAAGCGAAGCGGCAGGCCGCCCGTGCCGATCAGAACCAGATCATGCTCGCAAACGGCATACTCCCGCCGCCCGATCCCGAGCAGATCGACGGCCAAGCAGTGCTGAAAGAGATGGCAGCGCAGCGCGACCAGTTCGGCCAGCTACTGGCGGCGCTCATCCATGAGCTTTCGACGCCCAAGCAGATCGTCAGGGACGCGCAAGGCCGCGCGGTGACGGCTGTTCCGATTCAGATCCCGCAACAGAACTCAGGAGCCCCGGCAAATGGCTACAACCAGTGAAATCGACGTTGGCATGGATGCCATCGCGCAACGCATCTATGACCAGCGGCAAGTGATGCTGAAGGTGAAGCAGAACGCCACCGGTGCATCTGCCGCCCTCGCAGCGATCACCACCGACTTCGCCGCGGTCATCTCGGCCGTGCAGGCGTTCGGCACCAGCGATGCCTACGAGGCCGCGACCAAGGCGCAGTTCGCGAAGCTGACCACCGAATACAACGCGCTGAAGTCGGTCGCCGATGCGGTCGCAGGGGCCAATCTCGGCTGATGCTTGAAGGTCAGTTCACCCCCGGCGTTCAGCCGCAGTTAGAGCAGATCACGCCGAATTTTTTGCGTCGGCGCCGGATGATTCAATTCGTGTCTCAGCTCGGGCTGCTGACCGGGCTGAAAATCTGCCTCGACGCGGCTGATGGTGCGTCACTGCCGGCCGGCTCGGCTTCCTGGTTGGACACGTCGGGCAACGGCTACGACTTTTTCAGGGGCTCGACGAGCGGCAGCAGCACCGATGACCCAACCATCAACGGGACGACCAACGGGCGCTCATCCTCTGAATATTTCTCCTTCGATGGCGGTGACTTTTTCCGCTACGACACGACCAACGAAGCCTGGATGCAGAACCTGCACAAGGACAACGCCAAGTTCTCTTATTTCGGCTACAACTATTTCGCCAACGTCGCGACCGCGAGCGGCATCTTCGGCGATAACGTCAATGCTCCGGGCAATATCGGCTGCCGGCTCACGCTGACCGCCTCGGGCGTGTTGGGCTTCAACGTGTCGAAGACCGGCGCATCGTTCGCCCTCGACTTCAACAGCACCCTTAGCCCCTCCGCCAACGCCTGGCATGCCATTGGACTGTCGGTTGACGAAGCCGCGACGACTGGCTTCATGTTCCTGGACGGGACTGTGCAGACGTTCACGTCGACTTACACCACGCCCTCTGCATCCAACGCGTCGCAGACCTTTGAAATCGCTGCTCGCGGTAGCGGTGACGGCAAATGGGCTAACGGCGGCAGGATGGCCTCGTTCACGATGTGGGAGGGCGCGGTTCTCTCGCAGACCGACATGGCCAATTTGTTCGCGATCACGCGCGGGAGATACGGCATATGAGGATCCCCAGCGGCAAGATCGATCAGGTCATCTATTTCGTGGCGGTCGATAGTGTCGACCTGACCACGCGCAAGACTGGTCTGACTTCGTTCACCGTCTACCGGAGCCGCAACGGCGGCACGGCGACTGTTTACACCACGCCAACGGTCACCGAACTGTCGGCAGCCAACATGCCGGGCGTCTATTCGCTATTAATCGACGAGGACACGACCATTGCGTCAACGTCCGATGCCGAAGAGCAGGTGCTGCACATCACACAAGCGAGCATGGCTCCGGTCACCCGCGTCATTGAGCTTTTCCGCCGCGACACCACCACGGGGCGCACCGCAACCGTCGATGCAAGCGGGCGCGTTGACGTCGGCAGTATAAGCGGCACCGCACAGACAGCTCGAGATATTGGCGCGAGCGTGCTGTTGTCATCTGGCACCGGCACCGGCCAGGTAAGCCTCACAGCGGGCGTTGTGGCGGCGAACACTACCCAGATCGCAGGGGCCGCGGTGAACACGTCCAGCGCTCAGCTCGGGGTCAACGTCGTGAACGCAGGCGGCACGGCATGGAACTCGGGCGCGATCACCGCGAACACCTTTGCGGCCGGCGCCATCACCGCTGCGAAGTTCGCCGCCAACGCCCTCGATGCCGTATGGTCGACTGCGACGCGCGTGCTGACTGCCGGCACCAACATCGTGCTTGCGAAGGGAACAGGCGTCACCGGCTTCAATGATCTGGACGCGCCTGGTGTGAGAGCCGCAGTCGGCATGGCCTCGGCCAATCTCGACACGCAGCTTTCGACTTTGGCGACCAACGACACCGCAATCAGCAACAAGCTCGGCGCTCCTGCCGGCGCCTCTGTCTCGGCCGACATCGCGGCGGTCAAGAGTGACACTGCTGCGATCAGGGCCAAAACAGACAATCTGCCGGCCGCTCCCGCTGCCGTGGGCGATATCCCGACCGCGAACCAGAATGCCGACGCTCTGCTTGATCGCGCATCCGGCATCGAGCCCGGCCTGACGCCTCGGCAGGGCTGGCGGCTATGGTCTGCTGCTCTGCTCGGCAAGGCGAATGGCCTCGGCACCGGAACGGCCATCTTTCGCGACACCAACGACACGAAGGACCGCATCAACGCTTCCGTCGACCAGGACGGCAACCGACTTGCGGTCATTCTGGACGCTAGCTGATGTTCGCTGATCGCTGGTTCGGCAAGCGCTATTACGGCAACCGCTACTTCGGCCCAAAGGGCGCCGATCTCGATTCGCTATTCAAGCCAGGCGGCTACTACCGCAAGCCGGTCAAATATGTTCGTGACGGCAAGGTCGTCGATCTCAATGAGCCGCCAGCGCAGATCCTGGAGGTGGCCGAGTGGCCGGCGCTATCGCCGGAAATCATCAACGCGCTGCTCGCCGGTTTCCAAGCCCCGCCGATCGAATTTCCCGACGCGTCAGCTTTGGAGCGACGTCTTGGCCGCATAGTGATCGACAGGGAGCTGGCGGCCATGCGTGACGATGACGACGCGGTGTTGCTGCTGCTTAGCTAGTTGCGAGCAGACTATCGTCTGCCGCTTGCCTACAGCGACGCATCACAATCGAAGGCTGAAATGTAATCGGGTGATTGAGCTTGGGCAGCTATCAGCGCTTGCCTTTTACCTTGTCGTTTGCGGGCTTCGTCTCTTGTGCCTTCGCGAGCCTTGCCGCTTTCAAACGCGCAGTCTTGGCGATCCTGGCTGCGGCTTCGCCGCCGATGATCGTCCGCGCCGCTTGAGTTGTGGCATCGCCTTTGACGTCGACCTTGGACTTGGAAAAGGTCGCCATTTTCCTTCTAACCGAACAGTTCCGCGTACTCGTCGATCGCGAGAAATGCATTGTGCACCGCTTCGGGGTCAAGGCGCTCCTCCACGACCAAGTAATGGAAATCCTGTAGTACCCCCATGGTGCTTTCGGAACCGCGCATCCTCCGTCGGGCTTCCAAAGAAGCGCCGCCTGTGTTGGCATAGCCGTCTGTCCAGGATACTTCGCCTTCGCCAACGATGCGACCTACCGCCACTTGGCCTCGCATTGTGGACTCATCGTCCCAACCGCTCCAAGCTATCAACGCCTCGTGCGCCTTCATTGTATCCCTGTGCCTCCCGGTAGAGCATAGCGATTCAACGCTTGGGGTTCAAACTCGATCCTGCGGCGAAAACTCGAACTGAGACACTGTTCAAGCGGCTTAGAATTTCGCACCGACGCCTTGCACCCTGTAACCGCCCGAAAAGCAGGACAGGAAATTGGCAAGGTACGTTTTCCGCGATGGCATCTTCGTCGACCGGCAGACCGGCGTTCCGATGGAAAAGCCGTTCGCCGGTCAGATTGTCATGCCCAACGTCATTTCCGACATTCCGGACTACGCCTCGCCGATCGATGGACGAATGATCACGTCGCGCTCTGAGCGTCGCGATGATCTGAAGCGCAACAACTGTGTCGAATACGAGCCGAGCCTGTCACCGACCAAGGGCAAATTTCGCAATCCCGACTTCTGCAAGAAGCGGGGCCTTCAGGTGTCAGAGGAATTTCGATGAGCGCTGCTGTCGCAGAAAGCCTAGCCAACAACGCCCCGCCTGCTGGCGCCCTCGCAGAGGCGGCGAACAGCAATGCCGCGGCGACCGTCACAGACGACGCTGCGTTGGAAGCGATCTGGAACAAGCACGAGCGCGACAACGGTGCTGAGCGGGATCAGGGCAAGTTCGCCAGCCCCGATCCGGCTAAGAAATCTGCTGTCGAGGCCGCTGAACTGACGGCTGCTGGCGGCGATGGTGGAGAGGGACAGGCCGGCGATAGTCTGACGCCTGGCGCCGAGCAGGTTCCTCTCCCGGCCAACTGGCAAGGCATCAAGGGCGGCGTCGCCGATAACGTCAAGCGAGCCTGGGAGAAGGCCCCGGCCGAGCTCCGCAAGTTCGTCGCCGATCGCGAGCAGGAGCTTCAGCAGCGACTTTCCGACCATGGCCGGCAGGCCTCTGCCTATAAGCCGATTCAGGATGTCATCGAACGAAACGGCAAATATTTCGACCCGAACACCGGCAAGAAGGGTGCGGATGGTCGAGTGATCACGCCGGCACAGGCGATCGACTATCTTTTCAACGTCCAGCAGAGCATGGATCAGGCCCCGGTCGGAACGGTGATGAACATCATCGACCGCTATGGCATTCGCGATAAGGTCGCGGCTGTCTTCGGCCAGAGCGTCCAGCAGGGCGAGAACGAATTGCGGCAGGAAATCGCCGGGTTGAAGCAGATGCTCGCGTCTGTCCACAACTCCGCGAACATCGACGACCGCATAAACCAGCGCCTTCAGGAGCGCGACGCCACCACCGCCGCCAACGAAGAGTTGAGCCGCTTGTCAGCCGACAAGCCGCTTTACTCGGAAATCCCTGAAAAGCGCATGGTGGCTTTCATCAACGATGCATGGGACCGGCTTGGAGCCACCGCCTCGAAAGAGGCCGTGTTCAACCTGGCCTATGACATGGCAGTGAACGCCGATCCCGATCTGAGGGCCAAGGCAGCCGCCGCAAAACCGGCCGCTCCCAAGGACACCGGAAAGGTCGACGCGGCCAAGCGCGCCAACTCCGTCAACATCCCCTCAACAGCGTCGGGCAAGGCTCGGGTTCTCACCGAAGATGAAGAACTGGCCGCTGTCTACGACCGGAACCATAAAGGATAATAGCGATGGCTGGACCGTCGACTACCTTCACGGAAATGGTGTCCACCACCCTTCGCAACAGCGCGACGGAAGTGGCGGACAACGTTTCGAAGAACAATGCCTTCCTCAACCGGCTGAAGAAGAAGAACAAGATCCGCAATCTTGACGGCGGCACCGAAATTCAGGTGCAGCTCGAATATGCGGAAAACAGCACCTATCAGCGTTACGCCGGCCTCGACACGCTGAACACCAACGGCTCTGACGTGGTCACCTCCGCTAAGTACGATTGGGCGCAGGTTGCGCTGCATGTCGTGTCGAGCGGCAAGGAGCTTCGCCAGAATTCCGGCAAGTTCGCGATGATCAACCTGGTGAAAACCAAGAAGAACAACGCGCTCAAGACGGCTGCCAACAATTTCTCCGTCGACCTCTATTCCGACGGTTCGTTGGCGAACCAGATCGGCGGCCTGGCCAACATCCTGCAGACCAATGGTCAGGGCATCGTCGGCGGTATCGATGCCGCCACGTGGACCTTCTGGCGCAACAAATTCCGCGAGGCCACCGGCACCAATCTTGCCGCGTCGCCTTCCGCGGCCAACGCTGCGACCTTCAAGGCCGACATGAACGCAATGTGGCTCACCCTCAACCGCGGCGCCGACAAGCCAGACCTGATCACGTTTAGCCACGACTTCTACTCGCTGTACGAAACCGGCGAGCAGCAGCTTCAGCGGTACATGGACGCCGACATGGCTCAGTCCGGTTTCATCGGGCTGAAGTACAAGACCGCCGACGTGATTTTCGATGACAACACGAATTTCACGACCACGGCCGAGAAGGGCTACTTCCTCAACTCCGATTACCTCTACGTCGACCAGCACAAGGAGGCGCAGTGGACGCAGGACGACGAGAAGAAGCCCGTCAACCAGGATGCGGTTGTCATCCCCTTCTACTGGATGGGCAATCTCGTCTGCTCGAACCGCTCGCTTCAGGGCGTGATCTTCGACGCGGCATAAGGAGCAAGAACGATGACCTCTTTTGTTGGTATCGACGTCACCCAGACGTACACCGCCGCGCAGCTTACCGGGGCGAACTCCGGTAAGGCTCCGAAGGTCGGGGACCTTTACGAATCCTACGACAGCAAGACGTACCGCTTCGTGAAGTACAATCAAGGCGCCGGCGCAGTTGCCGCCGTCGCCGGCAACGCCGTCGGCTTCTATGCACCGGGCGGTGTGTCGACCGGCGTCACGAATGAAGTGACTTCGGACGTGTCGGACACGGCCGGCAACGGCGCGGGTATCCTCGCAGGCGCTCCGGGCAACGGCGAATATGGCTGGATCCAGGTCAAGGGTGTCGCCACCCTGACCACGACCCTGGTGTCTGGCGCTTCCGGCCAGGCGCTCGTCCTTTCGGCCACCACCGACGGCACCCTGAAGGTGGCCGCCGCTGTGACCGATACGGTTTGCGCCTACGCGATCCTCGCCGCGTCGAAGATCATCATGTGCGCCTTCCCGCACTGATCAGCAGGGGCGGGCTGCGGAAGCGTGGCCCGCCTTTTCCTCAACAGCGAAGGAGTGCCAGAGATGGTCGACAAGTCCGACAAGAACGAAGCACCTGCCGAGCCCGTCGCAGTCGATACCCAGGCCGGCATCTTCCCGAAATTCCGCCAGCTTTGGAACGGTGGCGAGCACCGCAACGCGGTCAACCTGGCCAAGGCTGAAAACCTGTCGGAGGCCGAGTGGGCAGCACTGCTCGCCGAGTTTCCCGGCATCGTCGATGTGATCAACCAGTAGGGCGCCGCTGGCGCCACAACGTTTTCAGGAGCCGAAACCTATGAGTGAAGCGCAGCCCCTTATTCGCGTGATCGGGTTCAAGACGAGCTACGAGAAACTGCCGGTCAAGGGCGACCCGGTGACGGAGAAGTGCGACACCAAGGGCTACAAGCTGGACGCCAGCAATCGACGCATCCTTGAGCTTCAGCCCGAGGATTGGGTGACGTATTCGCCGTCGCATTCCCCGCTGAACACCCGCACCACCGAACGCGTTCGCCATCTGCTCCCCGATCCCTCGCTTATGGGCGAGGACCAGGACGGCGAGAAGCTGCGTTTCATGACCGCTCGCTGGAACCAGATCGAGCCGGCTTACGAGGCTTTCAAGGCGGGCCGCGAAATCCCGCTCAACGGCACGGCGCTTGCCGCCTGGTCGGGCGTCACACCGGAGCAGGCGGAGGTTCTGCGTACCGCCGGCATCCGCACGGTCGAGGAAGTGCGCGATCTGCCCGACGGCCAGCTTGACCGCGTGCGGCTGCCGAACGTGCGTGACCTGCGTAAGCAGGCCGGCTTGTTCCTGGCCAATTCGGATGCTGCAAAGGCCGCCGAGCGTGAGGCCGCAAAGGATGCGCAGATTGCCGAGCTGGTCGAACGCCAGGCCGCAATGGAAGCCATGATCGAGGAGCTGACGAAGCCGAAGGGCAAGGGCAAGGAAGCTGCCTGATGTCCATCCTCGACGTGGTCAAAGGCGCCGCGACAGTGCTCGGCATGGACGTGCCGAGCCTGCTCTATGGCGCGACCAGTCGAGAGATGGTCGAGATGCAGGAACTCGCCAACGTCATGGCGTCCGAAATCGCGGACGCTCACGACTGGCAGAAGCTGCTGATCCAGACGACGTTCACGGGCGACAGCGTGGCCGATGCGTTCGATATGCCGTCGGACTTCCGCCGCATGCAGAAGACCTCGTCCCTGTGGTCGTCGCGCTGGCAGTGGGCAACCGAACATCTGACCAGCCCCGATCAGTGGCTTGAACTGCAGGTGACGCCGGTCGCCACCGTGAACGGCTACTGGATCATCTACGGCGACCAGTTCCACCATTGGCCGGTAATGGCGAGCGGTGAGACGGTCACGTTCTTCTACGTCTCGAACCAGATCGTTGCCGCCAGCGACACGTCGAAGAAGACCCTGTTCACCGAAGACGCGGACAGCTTCCGGCTTTCCGAGGAACTGCTGAAAAAGGCGATCATCGCCCGCTGGAAGCAGAACAAGGGGCAGGCCTACGAGCAGGACTTTGACGACTATCAGCACATGCTTTTGCGCGGGATCGACACCGACGGCGGTTCGAAGCCCGTCGTTTCCGGCCAGCCTGCTGTCAGTTGGCGCGGCCGGCGCGTCGCATGGCCTGGCACGGTCACAGGTGCAGCGTGAGGTACGAACGTTTTCCCGGTCGCCGGAAGGCTGCGCCGCCGACCTCGCGCGCCATTGCGCAGCCCTACACGTTCGGCGCGCCTGTCTCCGGATGGGTTACCAATCAGAGTCTGGTGAAGTCCAGGCCCTTCTCGGCGCAAACGCTTGAGAACTGGTTTCCGACGTCAACCGGCATCATCATGCGCGGCGGTTCGGTCAAGCGCGCCACGATCGGCAGCGACCCGGTCGAAAGCTTCATCACCTACAACGCCGGGGGCACGAGGAAGATTTGGGCCTGTGACGAAACGACCGTTCGCGACGTAACGGCGCCGGCCGATGCCGTCACGCCGCCGGCCGCATCGATCACCGGCCAGACCTCTGGCTATTACTCCTACGTCAATTTCACGACGTCGGGCGGCTCGTTCGTGGTCGCGGTCAACGGCACCGACTTCCTTCAGCTTTACAGCACGACGTTCGACTGGACAGCGGTCAACAGCCTTGCCACCTATCGCCTGAACTTCGACGCGCAGACGGTCAATTTCACCAGCGGCGGCACCGTGACGGGCGGCACCAGCGGCGCGGTCGCGACCATCGTCAAGAATGTCGATAACGGCGCGACCGGTTCGCTGATGATCCAGTCAATCACCGGCACCTTCGTTGACAACGAAATCATCACGGGCGGCGCGGGCGGCTCGGCCACGGCGAATATTCCTGGCGGCGTGGTGCAGGTATCGGCCGCCATTACCGGCGTCGCCACCTCGGCCCTGTCTCACGTCTGGCTCTATCGAAACCGCCTGTTCTTCATTCAGGGCGGCACGATGAAGGCCAGCTATCTCCCGGTCGATTCCGTGACCGGCGCGCTCGGCACAATCAACTTGTCCGGCGTCTTCCAGCGCGGCGGCTCGCTGCTCTTCGGCGCAACGTGGTCGCTCGATGCCGGCGACGGCATCGATGACAAATGCGTGTTCGTCACGACCGAGGGCGAGGCCGCGATTTATGAGGGCAGCAACCCGGCAGGCTCGACCGCTGCCGAGTGGAACCTTGTCGGCCGCTACGACCTGACCGCGCCTATGGGCAAGCGCGCCACCATGCGCGCTGGTGGCGATCTGATCGTTGCGACCAAGGAAGGCATGGTTCCGATTTCGGCCGCGATCAACAAGGATGCCGCCGCGCTATCGCTGGCCGCCATCTCGCGGAACATTGAGCCGGACTGGAAGCGCGAAGCCCTGCGGCGCATTTTCCTGCCGTGGGAAGTGATCAAGTGGCCGGATATGAATTACGCCATCGTCTCGCTTCCAATCGCGGCCGAAGGACAAGAGGCCTGGACATTCGTCGTTAATCTCGAAACCGGCGCCTGGTGCAAGTTCGTCGGATGGGCAACCCGCTGCATTGAACTGCACGACAATCGCCTGTTCTACGGCACCAACGACGGCATGGTTTTCGAAGGCGAAATCGCCGGCAACGACGATAGCCAGCCGATCTATTACACTTATGTCGGCAGCCCGGATCACATGAAGACGCTTGGCCGGCTGAAGACCGTGCACCAGGCGCGCGCCACGTTTCTGAGCTCGACGCCGTTCGATCCGAAAATCTCTTTTTCAGTCAACTACACAGTCACTCTGCCGACGGCACCTGATGCGGCCGACGGCGGCACGGTCGACCTTTGGGATAGCGGCCAGTGGGACGTTGCCCTCTGGGATCAGGCGGCGCCACAGGCGACCGTTAGCGGCGGCCAGTGGATTTCGATCGGCAAGACCGGCTACGTGATGCAGCCGCAATTGCAGGCCACCGGCTTTCTGAACCAGCGCCCAGACGTCGAATTCGTCCAGATCGACGTGACCTTTGAAAATGGCGGGGTGGTCGTATGAGCTATGACATCGCCATCGAGAGCTTCAACGAAGTCTGGCCAGAACTCGAACCGCTTTGCCGGCGTCACTATGGCGAGATGCAGGCGCGCATGGCCGCCGAGGGGATGCAGATCGGCGACTTCAAGCCGCGCCTGAACGTCTACGGCTCGGCCGGGCATCTGCTGTGCTTCGTGGTCAGGATCGAGGGCGAGGCCGTCGGCTATGCCTTCATCTGGCTCACGCAGGACATGCACAACAGCGAGCCCATCGCCATGGAGGATACCATCTACATGCGGCCGGATCACCGGAACGGCATCGGACGCCGTTTCACCAGGCACATCCTGGCCGAACTCCAAGCGCGCGGCTGCGTCAGGGCGCACGTGACCATCGCCACCGATCTACGCGTTGCCAAGATGTGCGAGCGCGTGGGCTTCAAGCGGTCGGCAATCGCAATGACGTATTTCCTTCAGGAGGCCTGACCAATGTGTGCGCCCGATCCGCCCGCCCCGCCGGATCCAAAAGAGACCTCTGCTGCGTCGACCGCGACCAATGTCGGCACGGCAATCGCGAACGCGAACCTCGGGAATGTCAACCAGGTCACGCCCGACGGCAACCTGACCTACAGCCAGACCGGGACCTACAAGTGGAACGACCCTTATACCGGCAAGTCCTACGACATCCCGACCTACACGGCGACCCAGACCCTGTCGCAGACCGGTCAGGCGATCAAGGATCAGACCGACGCGGCCAGGCTCAACCTCGGCAAGCTGGCGAATGACCAGTCGGCGTTCCTGAACGACTTCCTGTCGAAGCCGGTCGATCTTTCGAACGACGCGACCGAGGCCCGGCTGATGGACCTCGGCATGAAGCGGCTGCAGCCGGCGCTGGATGCCCGTCGCGCGTCAAATGAGGCGGACCTGATCAACCGCGGCATCCGTCCCGGATCAGACGCATACGCACAGGCGCAAAACCTCGAAAACCAGGGAGAGAACGACGCCTATAACCAGCTTCTGCTTCAGGGTCGTGGCCAGGCGGTGCAGGAAGCGCTGGCGCAGAATTCGGCACCGATCAACAACCTGACCGCGCTCTTGTCCGGTTCACAGGTGAGCCAGCCGAATTTCGTCAACGCCAACATGCCGACCATCCCGACGACCGACGTGGCTGGCCTGATCAACACCAACTACAACCAGAAGCTCCAAAACTGGCAGCAGCAAGCGCAGAGCAGCAGCGACCTTTTCGGCGGCCTGTTCGGTCTTGGCGCCAACGTGATCAAGTATTCCGACCGCCGCGTGAAGACGAACATTCGCCGTGTCGGCGAATTCGCCAATGGCCTCGCAAAGTATGCCTTCGAATACGTGTGGGGCGGTGGCGAGCAGATCGGCGTCATGGCCGACGAGGTGCGTGCGTTCCGGCCGCACGCGGTCATCAATGTCGGCGGTGTTGATGCTGTCAATTACGGGGAGGCCTTGGCATGAGCGTCCAGCCCTCGTTCATCTTCGGCGGCAATACCGGCGTGCAGACGCCGGAAGACCTGGCGCGCCTCAGGGCCATTGCCGATGCTCTTGCCCGGCCGGCCGCCCCGCGCACGATCGGCCAGGGCCTGAACGCGATTGGCGAGGCGATCGGCTACAGGCTCGCTGACAGCAAGGCAATGTCGGCGGAACGTGATTGGCGCAAGGGCGGCAACGATGTGTTCTCAGCGCTGTTCAGCGGTAGCGGAGCATCCTCGCCTGCCTCGACATCGGCTTCGGCCAGCAAGGCGGTCGTTTCGGCTCTTGGCGGCGGCTCGATGGGCAGCGCGCCAGATCTGTCTGGCAACGACATCTACAACGGCTTTATGGACACGGTGAAAAGCAAGGTCACCAACCCGTACGGTCTCGCTGCTGTCGCGGCAACTGCGAACGCCGAAAGCCGCTTCAATCCCAAGAACGCATTCGGCTCTTGGTCTGACCCGAGCGAAAGCGGTCAGGCAGGGACTGCGGGCGGTATCCTGTCGTGGCGCGGTCCGCGCTTCGAAGCCATGCGGGCATTCGCCGGCAGCAACGGCGGTGACGCAAACGCCCCGTCGCCGCAGCTTCAGGCGCAATACTTCCTTCATGAGGACCCGGGGCTGATCGATGCGCTTAACGCGGCCAAGTCGCCTGAGGAAGCGCAGCGCCTCATGAACAACGCTTGGAAGTTCGCCGGCTACAACCGGCCAGGTGGCGAGGCGGCTCGCCGCATTTCCATGGCCAACTCCTTTGCGTCGCGTTTCGCCGGCTCGGATGCGGCCCCGGTGCAAGTCGCGAGCCTCGAACCTGGCGCGGGCGTGTCGGCAGCGCTGAACAAGCGTCCGCTGCCGCAGGAGTACGCCAGCAAGGGCATAACGCAAGACCAGTGGGACAGGATGAACGCGCCGGACAGCGCGGCGGCGGTCGCTCAGCCGGTCCAGTCGCCGCGGGCCGCCGTGGCCCCGCCGGCCGTTGCTATCCCTCAGACGGCACAGGTGGCGCCCGCGCCAGTCGCTGGTGGCCCGAGCCTGCAACAGCTTCTGCAAGCATCACAGGATCCCCGCCTATCCGAGCAGCAGCGCGGCGTCGTCAACCTGATGCTCAAACAGAGGCTCGAGGAGGCGAACCCGGCAACCCAACTCGAACTCGAAAAGAACCGGCTGGAAGTCGAGAAGCTACGAAACCCGCAGATTGAACCCGGCGATAAGGCGCGCCTCGACTTCGACCGGGAGAAGTTCGCAGCCGAGCAAAGCAAGCCAATCGAGGTTGGCGGCGTCCTGGTCGACCCCAAGACGCACCAGCCCGTTTACACCGGGCAGCAGACCGATTGGGAAAAGCTGGACGAGCGGACGCTGTATAACAAGCGTACGGGCGAGACGCGAGCCGTGAGCATCGGTGGCGCGAATGCCGGTCAGTTCCGTTTCACCGGCAGTTCCGTCGAGGCTCAGGCGCTCAATGGCCTGATGGATGCCGGCCCCGAGAAGGGCGGCCTCACGGTCGAGCAGGCGCAGCAACTCGCCGCCGGCAAGACGATCACCGGCCCAAACGGCGAATTGCTCTTCCTGACGCCGCAGGGTGTGTTTGGGCAGGCTACTGCTGGCGGCCCGGCAATCCCCGTATCGCCGCCGAAGGGCGCTGTACCGGCTCCGGGACCGCAGGCCGTTCCCGCCCCGAGCCCCGCGCCCGCGCCGGCCACTCAGCCGCAGCCGAGCCCGACGCCGGCCAGCCCGCGCGCGGACAACGCCGGCATCCTGCCGTTGACCGCGCCAAAGTCGAAGCCGCCAAACGAGCAGCAGCAGCGCGACAACAAGCTGTATTCGGTCGTCGCGCCCGAGATGCAGATTGTCGAAAGGAATTTCTCGGCCCTGTCCAATCCATCGGATCAGGCCTTGTCGGCGATCCCGCACGGTTCGGACTATGGCGCGGAATACCTGAAATCGCCCGAGTATCAGCGGGCGTCGAACTCGCTTCGCACCATCATCGCGTCCTACCTCTACAGCGTGTCCGGCGCGACGGCGGCGCCGGCCGAAGTCGAGAACCAGGCGGCCATCCTGACGCCAAAGCCCGGAGAGGCGAAAGCGTCGCTAGACGACAAGCTGTCGCGCATCCGCCAGATGGTCGACGCGATCAAGACCGGCGGTTCCGGGACGGTTACCACCCCGGCCGGTACTGGCGGCGGAACCACGAGCAACGGCTTGAAGTGGAGCATTGAACCCTGATGCCTACGCTCAACATCCAAGGTCGTAAGGTGCAGGTCGACGACGCGTTTTTGTCGATGACCCCGGAACAGCAGAACGCGGCGGTCGACGAGATTGCCAAGTCGCTGCCCGGCGTCGTCGGCCCCGCAGCCGACAGCGGAGCTGCATCGCGAGCTCAAGCTGGGATCGCGCTTGCTCAGAAGATGCACGGCATGACGCCCGAGGATAAGCGCGCCGCTGCTGGCATCGACCAAACGACACTGCAGCCGGCCGGCATCCCAGCCTACGCCCCGATGGACTTGGGGGCGGGAGGAACCGCTCTGACTTCGACTATGGAAGGCGTGCCGATAGCAGGGCCGCTGCTCGACCGAGCCCAAACGACAGCGGCAGCCGGCCTCGGGTCTCTAATTTCCGGTCAGCCGTATTCGCAAGTTCATGACCAGATGCAGGAGATGGTGGACGAAAGTCGCGCTGCGCATCCCAATGCCCGCACCGCTGGCAATGTCGCGGGTGCCGTGATGGGAACGGCGCCGGCCGTCTTGGCAGCACCGGAGGTGTTCGGCGCCGGTTTGGCCACCACTCCTGGCCTGATTGCAGCCGGCAGCACTGGCGGTTTGATTGGGGCGACGGACGCCGCTGTTCGATCTGGTGGTGACCCGAACGAAATCAAGAAGGGCGGGCTGATCGGCATGGGAGGCGGTTTGGCCGGTCAGATGGTCGGCCCTCTGATCGGCCGTGGTGTCAAGGCTGCTGCCGACACTTTGAAGCTGAATTCCATCGCCAAAGCTCTCGGGCTCGACAAGAAGGCCGTCGGCGTTCTGGCTGATGCAGCGCGTCAGGACGCGATAGATCCGGTCGCGTTGTCGCTCGGCGATGACGGCATGCTGATGGATCTCGGGCCAAACCTTCGGCATACGGCGGGCGCAATCGCCGCGACCCCTGGTGAGGGCAAAGCTATCGTGCGCAATGCGATTAGCGCGCGTGACGCCGATGCGAACTGGCGCATCCGCTCGACGCTGAACGACACGCTTGGCGAAGCCCCGACGCCATCGCGCATAATCGATCGGGCAAACCGAAACCAACTGAACCTTCAGCCGCAATACCGAGAGGTATTGCGAGAGGCTTCCGACATCGATGCCGCGCCGATCGCCCGCTATCTCGATGCCGAGGCGCAAACGCTGCGTGGAGATGCAGAGCGAGGCATCCAGCGCGTACGGTCGATGCTGGACTATGTTCCGACCGGCGAAGAGATTGCGCGCGCCCGTGCACTCGGCCAGCCGGCACCTGGTGGCCTGATCCATGACGCCGGCACGTTGCTGAACGCCCGCCAAGCGGTCGACGATCTGTTGGAAACGGCGCAAGGCAGCAACCATCTGAATGCGCTTCAGACGGCTCGGCAAGCGATTGATGACGAACTGGCGGCCAAGGTGCCGAACATCAAGGAAGTGGACGCCCAGTATGCCGAGTTGGCGAGGCAGAAAGAAGCTGTGCAGAGGGGCCAGTCTGTCCTTTCCAGTGGGCGAGAAGCGCCGCGACCTGATGAGCTTACCGATGAAGTGCGGCAGGGCGCTCTGCCGCAAGGGCTACAAATCGGCCCCTCGGCCGTGCCCCTCCGTCTTCGTGAGGGCGCCCGTGCCGAGATTGAACGCATTGTCGGTACCAATGCTAACGATAGGGTCGCGCTTCAGCGTCTGATCAAGGGCGAAGGCGACTGGAACCGTGCGCGCCTGTCGACGCTGTTCGGCCAGGACAAGGCCAATGCGATCATCGACCTGCTCGACCGGGAACGGCTCTTTGCAGACACGTCGAACATCGTCACGCGCAATTCCGAGACAGCGGCGCGCATCGCCGCTCAGGATGCTATCGCGGGCGGTGGCAGTCGCGGCTTCGGTGTTCGGGAGGGATTTATTGCCGGGGGCGCCCGAGGCGCAGCGCGCGCGGCCGGAACGAAGGCAGTCGAGCGAGTGATTGACGCGCTCAACAATGGCGGAAACCAGAAAGCGATATCGGATATGGCTCGCACCCTAACGGGCGGGCCGCAGCAGAGCGCGGTGCTCGACGCGCTTTTGCGGGCCGGTAGCGGGACGAAGATACAGCCGAAGCAAGTCGAGGGCATCGCCCGAGCCCTGCTGCTGGCAGGCCCCCAAGCGACCCGCTAAGCCAGGGCGCTCCACACCAAAAGGCCGAGAAAGAAGACGCCTTCCGCACCTATGATGACGCGGGTGCGCTTCTGTAGGCTGCGGCTGTAAAACGCCATCTGGAACGCGCCCACGATGAGGATGGCGAACGCGATGCCGCAAAGGGTGCAGAAAAAGATGTGAATGAACGTCGTGCTCTTAGCCTCAAGGCCGCCCGTAGCCCAAAAATAGAGCGCTGTCGGGACAAGCGGGAGCACATACCATATATCGTGGAGAGACGGGCTTTCTTTTGGTCCGGTTACCAAGTCCCGCTTGTAGAGGCGATAGGCGACCAATATCCAAAGGAAGCTCGCCACAGCGGCGAGTGCGATCGGCGGATATAGCTGCACAGCGCTCACGGCGCGGAACATAATGCGGATCGTGACCGAGGAAAAGGGCGGCAGATCTCGCCCCAGGCAATTGCTCCTGCCCGAGACAGACCAGATCACGTACAAAAAATGTTCCGGCGTCGCGGAACATCTCGCATTCGACCAAGTTCGGATGCACGGCGGCGAAACTCCCTCCCGACTCTTGTGCAGAACGCTGCCGCGCGGAGCGCCCCCCCTCCGCAGGCCCACCCTTGGCTCACATGCCGAGGGCGGGCCGTTTTGTTAGAGCGCTAACGCAACCCTTTACGACTGTGCGATATTGAATCAAATTCGAGTTTTGCGTTGGGGTTCGCATGCGTACGCCTGCCGGCAGAGTTCGGCTGTCCTTTGTCAAACCGCTGGAGCCTGTCCAAGTCGAGACGCCACCGGTCAGCGGTGATTGGCTGCACGAGATCAAATACGACGGCTACCGAACCCAGGTCATCCTCGACTGGGCCGGAGCGCGCGCCTTCTCTCGAAATGGCCACGACTGGTCGAAGCGCTATTGGCCGATCGTCGCTGCGGCTGAGAAGCTGCCGGCCAAGGCGTTCATCATCGACGGGGAGATGATCGCGCCGGAGCCCGACGGAAGGCCGAACTTCCACCGGATGCACTCCCGCATGACATGGAACGCCGAACAACTCGCCTTCGTCGCCTTCGATCTGCTCCACCTCGACGGCCAGGATCTCCGTTCCTTGCCGCTGATCGAGCGCAAGGCGAAGCTGTGGACCCTGATCCAGCCGGCCGATGGCATCATCCAGTATTCCGATCATGTCGAGGGCAACGGCGCCGCCTTCTTCGAAGCCGTCGAGAAGATGGGCCTTGAAGGCATGGTCTCCAAACGACGCGAGAGCCCCTATCGAAGCGGGAAGGTCGATTCCTGGGTAAAGACCAAGTGTTGGGATGTCGGCGACTTCGAACTTCTCGGCATCAGACGCGAGCCGGGCAAGCCCGCTGCGGCGATCATGGCGCGCGATGGCCGATATGCCGGAACGGCTTCTGTAACGCTCCCCAAGGGCCTTAGAGAGCGACTGTGGCAGCGTGTGCAGGCAGCCAAGGCATCCAAGCCAGCGCAGCGGGTGCCGAGCGCCTTCGCCGATGATGTCGAGTGGGTTAAGCCAGGCAT
The DNA here is from genome assembly GCF_003952605.1 of Mesorhizobium sp. M1A.F.Ca.IN.022.06.1.1. Classification (NCBI taxonomy): domain Bacteria; kingdom Pseudomonadati; phylum Pseudomonadota; class Alphaproteobacteria; order Hyphomicrobiales; family Phyllobacteriaceae; genus Mesorhizobium; species Mesorhizobium sp. M1A.F.Ca.IN.022.06.1.1. Next base: position 6,246,640 of record NZ_CP034455.1, read on the forward strand.
CACCGGCCGAGTGAAGTTCCTTCTCGGCGAGCATACGCTACGGCATGCGACACTGCAGGACTTCACCGAGGAAGGAACCTGACCTTTTGGAACAATCATTGAACCAGCGCAGTTTGGGAGCGCGGCGGGCAAACTCCCCCTCCTCCCGCCGGTCGGGGTGCTCCAAGGTCCTCGACGAAGAGCCCGCTCGCGTCCCCAATCCCCGGCGGGCTCTTTCAAGTCTATCAGCGGAACCTGAAATGCCCGTCACTCCTGGCAGGGAATGGCGGGCACTCTCTCGCTACCGGCAAGGAAGGGACTCTCAGTCGTCGGGATCTGTTCTACTTCAAGCGGCTTATTTCGCAATCGCGCCTACGGGAGGCCGGGAACATTCTACCAGCCGTCCCGGTTGAGTGTCGCGGCGTGTGTCCCCGGCCAAGGTTCACCGCGCCGCGCGGGGCATTTCCCCCGGAGCCCGCTCGCCATCCCTCAAAAGGCGAGCGGGCTTTGTTTACCGGAACGAGGAACGAGTGCCGGAACGTCTCGTCCGCACCGCCGTTGTTGCCTGTAATGACGCTGGCTGATGATATCGAGATGGTGCGCGGGCATGTCAGTCTGGGTAGACGACACATCGCTCAACAGCGTGAGCGCATTGCCGAATTGGACCGCCTCGAATTGCCGGCGGCCAAGGCGGTCTCTTTCCTTGAGCTTCTCGAAAGCATGCAGGAGCTTCACGAACTCCATCTGTCGCGGCTGCTGGCCAAGGCGGAAGATGGAAAAGCGGCTTAGGCGCGGTCGCTACTTTCGCGCATCGGGCACCCCCAGGAATCTCTGCGGCCCGGCCCGCTTAATCTAGGTGACACAGGATTATCGCGGGTCGGGCCACCCCACCGCTTGAAGGTGGGGAGCATTGATCCTGCATCCATATGGTAAGCGGTGTTCTCAGGCCACGGCCTTGAGCTCGAGCTTGTTGATGTAGACCCAAGGCAGGAGATCGTCGATCTGGCTGTTGGGGTGGCCGTTGACGATCCTGGTGAGGACATCGGCGAGATAGCCGAGCGGTTCGACACCATTGAGCTTGCAGGTTTCGATCAGCGAGGCGATGACTGCCCAGTGTTCGGCGCCGCCGTCAGAGCCTGCGAAGAGCGCGTTCTTGCGGTTGAGCGCGATCGGACGGATCGAGCGTTCGACGGTGTTGCTGTCGATCTCGATGCGGCCGTCGTCAAGGAAGCGCGAGAGGCCTTCCCAGCGTGAGAGCGTGTAGCGGATTGCCTCTGCGAGCTTGGTCTTCTGACTGATCAGGCCGAGCTTCTCACGCAGCCAGGGTTCGAGATCGGCGACGATGGCGCGGCTTTTGTCCTGACGCATCGCGCGGCGCTCGTTGGCCGATCGGCCACGGATGTCATCCTCGATCTTGTAGAGTTCGGCGATCCGTCTCAGCGCCTCGCTGGCGATCGGCGCGGGACCGGCTGCTGCCAGTTCATAAAAGCGCCGACGGACATGCGCCCAGCAGAAGGCGAGCGTGACGCCGCTTTTGTCGGCCAGCACGCGATAGCCGCCATAGCCGTCGACCTGCAAGATTCCGGTGAAGCCTGCGAGATGAGCGATCGGACGCTCGGCCTTTCGGTCCGGCGCATAGACATAGGCGACGCCCGGCGGGTCGCTCCCCTCCCATGGTCGGTCATCGCGGGCATAGGCCCAGAGTTGACCTGTCTTAGTCTTGCCGCGGCCGGGATTGAGCACCGGCGCGGTCGTCTCGTCGGCGAAGAGTTTTGGCGAGGACTTCAGCTTGCCAAGCAGCCGCTCATGCACCGGACGCAGGTGCCAGGCGGCGCGGCCGACCCAGTCGGCGAGCGTAGAGCGATCGAGATTGATACCCTGCCGGGCGTAGATCTGCGCCTGACGATAGAGCGGAAGGTGATCGGCATATTTTGAGACCAGCACCTGGGCGACCGTTGCCTCGGTCGGAAGACCACCCTCGATCAGCCGGGCCGGCGCGGGAGCCTGAACCACGACGTCCTCGCAGGCGCGGCAGGCATATTTGGGCCGCCGCACGACGATTACACGCAGCTGCGCCGGAACGATGTCGAGCCGCTCGCTCACGTCCTCGCCGATCCGATGCAAGCCATTGCGGCAGCATGGGCAGGCATGGTCCTCGATGTCGACGATCATTTCCACCCGCGGCAGATGGGATGGCAACGCGCCGCGGTTCGTCCGGCGCTTCCTGGCGCGCTCCAGGCGCTCTGCGGGAGATGCTTGTTCGTTCTCTTCCTCGTCGGCGGCCTCGATCTGCTCGGCCTCTTCGAGCCCCAGCAGCAATTGATCCTCGGGGAGCGTCTCGGCACGCCGGCCGAAGCGGTGACGCTGCAATTCCTTGATGATCTGAATCAGACGGGCATTCTCGACGTCGCGCGCCAGGACCATCGCCTTCAGCGCGTCCGGATCGTCGGGAAGCTGGTCAGCCGTCATCGCCATGAGCGGATCAGACCATATTCGCCGACAGCCCGCGACAGCGGAATCCAGGCTGATTCACTTCGTCGCGGGTCAGCCCGCCTGGGCTGGAACGCGGGTCCGGCGCGCCTCGTGGACTCGCCGCCAGTCGAGACCTTCGAGTAGCGCCGAGAGCTGCGCGGCCGTCAGCCGCATCATGCCGTCATGCACTTTCGGCCAGCGGAACTCCCCATCCTCCAAACGCTTGGCATAGAGGCAAACCCCGGTGCCATCCCAGAAGATCAGCTTGATCCGGTCAGCCCGCTTCGCCCGGAAGACGTAGACGGCCCCGCTGAACGGATCGGCCCCCATTGTCTCTCGCACCAGCGCCGCCAATCCCTCCGCACCCTTGCGGAAGTCGACGGGCTTCGTCGCCACCATGACCTTGACCGCACCCGTCGGCCCGATCACGACGTCGCCTTCAGCGCGCGGATCACTGCGGCCACCGTCTTGGTATCGGCGCCCCGGCCGACGCGCATCGCGACGCCGTCGATCTCAAGCTCGATCATGCCGGCATCTCGGGTGGCTTGCCGTTTCCGCTGCTTCGGTGAACGGCTGGCTACAGGTTCCGCCGCCGCCACAACCGCCGGCACAAAGGCAGGAGAATCTTGCTGCACCGAAGCGACCTGTTTGCGCGCTTCGCGGCGCCAGGCGAAGACCTGCTGCGGCCTGAGACCATAACGGCGGGCGACCTCGGAAATGATCGCATTCGGCTCCAGCGTCTCTGCGATGATCCGCGCCTTGTCATCCACCGACCAGTGACGCCGACCGCCGGCACCGTTGATCACCTCGAAACGCCGAAGCTGCCGCTCCGGGTCAAGCGTAAGGTCAAGTCCAGACACAAGCCGATCTCCGATCCCAATACAGGATCGGCAACCTCACAGATCGCGACCACTCCCGAAAGGTGGTCAGGAAACACCGCTTACTCCATATGAGCGGACTCGCAACTAACAGATTTGCGACTGAAGTCTCTAACGATCCCGCGCATAAGTCCTGTTGTTTAGCAGCCGTCTAAAAGGGCGGAACTTGGCGACACGAGAGCGGTTATAGAGATTGGGCGGCACGGCTTTGTCCTCCGTTTCTGCCTGCCGTCTGAAAGGCCGCGACGGAGCCCGCTCGTGAGGGCCGAGCGGGCTCTTGCCGTTCTAGTCCCGTTTCGCTGGCTATGCCGGGCTAATGACCCCGGGCGGATCCCCAATTGTGTTTTGACTATTTGGCTTGTCGGGCGCGTAAAATATCAGGTTCGCCCCGATCGGGCGGACTAACTCAGGGAGGATGTTATGAAGATGGATCGACGTAATGCTCTCGCCCTTGCTGCCACCTCGATGGCCGCCCCGCTATTGGCCGCAAAGTTCACGCCGGTAGCGGCCAAGACCTATGGTCCGACTGAGGGCAAAGAGATTTTTCCTGGCGTACGGCTAGTCGAGCGGGGGACACGAGACTCCCATATCAAGGGGTATAAGAAAATCGTTATGGAAGACGTGATTTATCAGCCGAAAGGAACCAGCCCGCTGGGGGATGTGATGGCCGACGACATGGTCTGCACGGTCACTGAAGGCGAACTGGAAGTGACCGCCGGCGATATGAAGTTCACGGCCAAGGAAGGCGACGTTTGGAGCTGCGGCAAGGGCAGTACGAAAGAGGCTGCTACGAACAATGGAACAGTGGTCGCGGTGATGCGCGTCATTAACCTGAAGGTCGCATAAGTCAGACGCGGCGCGGAAATAGCGCTTGCCAGACCAAAGGCGGCGTTTGACATGTCCATGACAACGGAGCGGCCCGGTAGCTCTGGGACTGTGTGTGTAGCGTCCACCGGGCCTTAGCCGGCAGGGGTAAGTGCCGGCGAGCCAATATATGCGCATCTTCTAATAAATGGAAATTCAGCCAAAAGGCCGAGCACGACTTGAAAACTATTCGCCAGACACCAGCCCGAAAGACCTTCACCGCAAGAGAACGTAGCCGGCCAGGCCGCTTTGTCTTTAGCCTGCTTGGAACAGATTCTTCCGCGACAGGTTCGGCGCGCCATGGAACGAAGCGATACAAGGCGCTTGCTGAACGAGATCCGCCGACAGGACGGCGCAACCTCGAACTGATCTGCGAAACCGCGCAGATCATCGCCGAAAGCGCTCGGCTGATTGAGCAATCTCGAAAGCTCTTGTCACCGGTCGGACAAGATCAGCACTAGGGCGCGGCCACTCGCCGGAACAAACGTGCACGGGCGCGGTTGGGGCAGATGGTCGTCTACAACGAAACAACGAATCCGGCGCTTACTGGTGCGCGCGGTCTATGCCCCCGCTGTCAGCAAGGGCATCTGTTTTCCGGGTTCCTGACGCTTGCGCCGCAATGCGAAGTCTGTGGCCTCGACTACTCGTTTGCGGATCCGGCCGATGGGCCCGCCTTCTTTTCGATGTCCATTGTTGCGTTCCCCGCGCTAGCTTTCGCTTTGTGGCTCCAACTCGGCTTCAACCCGCCATATTGGCTTCATGTCGTGACCACGCTGCCGCTCACAGTTGGCGCGTGCGTCCTGCTGCTTCGGCCGCTCAAGGGTTGGCTCGTCTGTTCTCAGTATTTTCACAAGGCCCAAGAGGGTTCGATCGATCGCGAATTTCATGCCCAACAGGCCGAGCGTCGGCGTGGAGCAGAGGACCTGTAGCGCTCTATTTGCGCTTGGCGGCGGGTTTCGCCGGCTTCGCCACAGGTTTCCGCCCCAGCCCGCTCGCCTTTGCCAATGCTGATCGCTGCTCCGCGTAGTTCGGCGCCACCATCGGGTAGTCCGGCTTCAGACCCCATTTGGCGCGATATTCGTCCGGAGTCAGGCCATGGTCGGTCGACAGGTGGCGCTTCAGCGACTTAAACCTCTTCCCGTCCTCAAGGCAGACGATGTGATCGGGAGATACGGAACGCTTCGGATTGACCGCAGGCTCCTGTTCGGGTTGCGCGGCGGTACCCTGGCCAATGCCAGATAGCGACGTATGGATAGAAGCGATGAGGTCGGGCAGCCCTGAGACGGGAAGGGCGTTTTTGGCTACGTAGGCCGATACTATGTCTGCGGTTAGGCTGACTAGATCGACGTTTTGGGATTCGTTCTGTTCGCCCAAGATTTTCACTCCTAATATCCGAATCTAAAGCCCACCCCTCGCAGGTCGTGTACTGCAACTCTGACAACACGCCAACGCATCTACTTCTGCCGGAGTTGAACGCCTGGGCGACCGTGGTTGAGGAACTCAACCCCGCGGGCCTCAAGCACCCGCTGCACACCCTGGACGTTCTGCGCTCGGCCGGCGATTGGTCCGGCACCGGCGGCTTCCATGCTCCTAATTGTATTGACGTTTACGCCAGCAAGGTCGGCTACGTCCTTTTGCTCAATCCCGATCAGTGCGCGGGCGGCTTTGAGTTGATTTCCGGTTGTGAGCATTCTATGCCTCTCAGATTGCGATTTCTAGTTACCATACCCAGAAAGCCGTTGACAACCTCTAATCCCCGTTTTAGGTTATTAGACATAGTAAATCAGTTCTGATCACCAGAAACGGGAGAAGTTCAAATGCCGAACAAACTTGTTCGGGCAGCCGTCGGAGGCGTGTCCGATTATCCCCACAATCCCCAGCCGAATGGCTTTGTACGTAACCTGCTGATGCGCTGGTCTTCGCGTGCGAAATACGCCCCCGCCACTGAAAAGTTTGTACAGGAGAGTTTCATGAACCAGCATGTCGATCGCCGCGCCCTTCTGGCGTCTTCAGCGGCTGCCACTGCGGCCTTGGCCGTAGTGGTTAGCGCCGAAGAGGCGCATGCAGGCGAAACGCCGACTTCCGGTGCCCTGACCGCACGGATCGGCGAGCATCCTGATGCTGAACTGTTCCGGCTCGAAAGCGAAATGGAGGTCGCCTCTGCTCGCTTGAAGAAAATTGAGCGTTCCCAGAGCAGGAAGAGCAAGAAAGCTGAAAAGGCAGCCGGTCCTCGGCCGCTTCATCCTCACGACTGGAAGGCGCCAGCAATGCCGGACGACCTCTCGGAAATACATCAATCGGCGCTGCAGAAGGCTACCGTAGCAGATCTTAAGCATGACCAATGGCGCCCGGCACCGGTCGCGGCTTGGCAAGAGCAAGTGGATCGGGAGCGGGATTTGGTAAAGGCCGAATGGGATCGATTTTGCGAGAGGCTCGCAGAGCAGAACCGTCTACTTGGCTATAACGTAGAGGAAGCGGAGTTCAATGCTGCCTGTGATCACGAGTGGCAGATCGGAATGAGCATTTTCGCAGTACCCGCACATACCATCGACGGCATGATGGTGAAGCTTAGGGCGAGCGACACGCTGAGGCTGGAAGATTTTGCCAATGCAAACGAGGCGTACGCTTCCATTGCGGCGGACATTCGTCGTCTAGCCGGCGAGGGGGCAAAGATTTCCTCGCCACTTCCCGATGGACGATGATTCCCGCGGAGTATGGGAACGATTCCACCTCCCGCTACCGAGGGCCATGATGACGGCGGCGGGACTCAACCTCATGAAATACTCCGACTTGTGACCATCTGATCGAATAAGGCCCGGCTGTTTAGGTGGCCGGGCCTATTCAGTGGAGATCTACTCGCCCTCCAGAATCGTTCTTCACCGGGCCCCACATGCCGCCCGTGAAACTGTCGCTATCGGCGATCTGCAGGATGTTCGGCGGATCGTCGCGGTATCTCTCGCCAAACCAGCCTTCATATTCGATTTGAATCGGAAATTCCGCTTGAGCCTTCCAAAAGCTCTTTTTCGGTATTCTGTGTGTTAGCCCAAAAGAGCACGTTGTCTGGGCACCGTTTTGTAGGAGGCGGATCACCATTGAAGGCTCGAAGCAGGCAAGCCAATAGCCTCGCGTCTCTGCATCGGCACCGGCACCGAGGGCGGCTTCTAGCGCTGCCTGGTCGCGCACCACCAATCTGATGTTCCTCGCTGGAATCGAGCCTGAATTCAGCACGACGAGGTTATAGGCGATGCCGTCATTCCCGCCATGATGGGTCTGAACCATCGCCGTTACGATTGGTCGGAACTGGCGCCGCCAAAAGAAAACGGACATCCCAAGCGCTATTATCGAAACAATCAGCGCCACAATAGACACGGCCAGTTCGGCGGTCATGTCGTGCTCCTAGTCGCTCCACTGGATCTTGCTGCCGCGCAGGTGCTGTGTGTCGGCTGCGAACTGGAGTTGCGCCAAGACGGCGCTGCGCTCGGCAAGAATCTGGAACGCCTGGTGATATGATCGACCGCGCTTGAGCAGCTCGCCAGCATAATTCCCCAGCGGCTGAGGCATCTTCCGAAGTTCCGGGGATATTTGCTGGAGCCCCAGTGCGATCATTCGAGACCCCTGCGTCGAGAACATGCTGCTACGCTTTATGGTATGCAACGCGGCCTTTGATTCGCAATGTTATGCCGCGGTCGCTGGGGCCGCTTCGCTTCCGCGCAGCAGGCTTTGTTTGTCTGCATCAACTGAACGAGTTATGAATCAGGTTATGAATTGAAGACTGGACTCTACAAAAGCGAAGCGTTTTCAATTGCTTGCGCAAAAAACTGGCGGAGGGAGTGGGATTCGAACCCACGGTGAGCTTGCGCCCACGCCGGTTTTCAAGACCGGTGCCTTAAACCGCTCGGCCATCCCTCCAACTAACTGCTTTTGCTCAACTTTTTCGTTCTAGCTGGTTCGCTAACACGGCCGGTTGCTACGCAAATTGCAACTATTTGGCTTTCCGTTCGCTGCTTATAGCTGCCTGCAACGCGGCGTCAACTTGCTCCGCAGCGTCGGCCTGCATTCCAGGCATGACGTGCGAATAAAGGTCCAGCGTAATGCCGATGGTCGAATGTCCCAAGCGCTCGCTGGCGACCTTCGGATGAACACCAGATGACAGCATCTGCGTGGCATGGGTATGCCGTAGATCGTGGAACCGGATGCGGGGCAAGGCGGTGTTGCCGAGGACGCGAACCCACTCATGCGTAAGCGAGCGCGGCTGTATCGGCGATCCGTCGACTTGGGCGACCACGAAACTGTCGGCGTCGGGGCGGATGCCAAGACGAAGCAGTTCCTCTGCCTGCCGCGCGCGGTGCGCCTTCAGCTCGGCGACGGTGCTGGCTGACAGAGCGACGGTCCTAGCCCTGCCGCTCTTCGGTTCTTTGTATCGGACGCCGTCGTCGGTCTGCTCGGCGCTCTGCTCGATCGAGAGCCGGCGGAGATTGTCGCCAAGCTCGACATGGCGCCAACGCAAGGCAAGGATTTCGCCACGGCGAAGGCCGCACGTCACCGCCAGCAAAACCGGAATGTACATGCGCGTCGGCCGGAGCGTTTCCAATAGGGCGGCCGTCTGCTCGACGGTGTAGGCAAGCATCTTCTTGCGCTCGACCTTCGGCGGCGTCGTGGCGGTAGCCGGGTTCTTTGTCAGCCGCTCCCACGTCACCGCCTGTCCTAACGCTCTGATGAGGACTCGCCGGTAGTGATGGACGGTGCGCGGAGACAAGGGCGGAAGGGCCTTTGGCGGCTCGCCGTCCTTCTGCTTGCGGTGGTCGACGCGCGGCGTCGTCAGAGCCGTGGTGAATGCGGCGTCGATGCGGTCGGTCTTTAGCTTGGAAAGGATCACGCTGCCGATCAGTGGTGCCAATCCCTTGCGGCATATCTCGGCGTATCTCTCATGCGTCTTTGGAGCGACCGACGGCTTGATGAACGTCAGCCACTCGTCCAGAAATTCGGCCACGGTCTGCTTCGTGGGCTCTGTGTACGTGCCGGCATCTAGTTCGGCGATCAGGCGAGCGGCTTCCTTTTGCGCCTCTCGCTTCGTGCCGGTGAAGGAATGCCACTTGCGCTTCTTCTTGCCGGTCTTGGGATCGACCTCGCCGACATCGAGGACGATGGCGAAATGGCCGGGGCTGCGTTCACGAATGTGGCCTTTCATGGCGATGCCTCTCAGAAGGGAATCTCGTCATCCAGTTCGCTGGGCTTGGGTTTCGGCTTGGTAGGGATGGGCCACTCCGGCGCGGCAAGTTTCGCGTTCCGCAGCGCCTCCTGCATCGCCTTGCCCGCGGCGAAATAGTCTGCCTGCTTGCTGTCATCATGGATCTGGATGAACTCGTCGATCCGTGACCAAAGCACGTCCACATAGTAGTTGAGGAAGCGGCTCCGATCGTGCGAGGCCCAGAAGAAGGGCCAATGCTCCTTTGCGAAAGCAAGTCGCCTGTCCTCCTCATAAGTAGGGAAAAACTCCGGGCGTTCGGCCATACGGAGGGCGCGACATCCATCGCTAACATCCCAGAACTGCTGCCAACTATCGGGCTGGTCCGGGTATCGTGGATCGGCAACCGTTTCCTGGGACGCCGCGGCAACGATGGCCCTCTCGACAACAGTTGTGATCGATTGGCCTTTCAGGCGCGAAAGATATTCCAGGATGAACCGGGTCTTCGGATCGAGGCGAATTGTAAGCGTTCCGGTCTTCCCACCACGCTTCGCGTCTTCCGCCATGCCAAATTCTCCTTTGTAATGCCATAGCGCTACACGGAAATAGATTGAAGCGCAATCTTGTCCGGTCGAAACCCGCAGAAAACCGGGGATAACTCTAATTTCCGGCACTGTCTGGCCTTGTGGTCTGTCCTTGCGGAACGTACTATATGTGCAGTGCTTATTCGTATTCCAAACCGGAACAAACAGGGGCGTAGAAATGACGCTTGAAGACGCATTGAGCCGACCAACTATTTCAGTGACCGATGCCGGAGCAGTGTTTTACGGCCTCAGCCGCAATGGCTCTTATGACGCTGCCAAGAGGGGTGACTTCGAAACCATTCGGCTTGGCGGGAGGATAGTTGTGCCGGTGGCACCAATCGCCGCGAAGCTCGGGTTGAGGATGAACCTCAGTGGTCAGAAGGGCATCGCTGCATGAAGTACAGCATAGTCTTGAAGGTTGAGCCCGATGGGGCGACGATGCGGCTGGACGGCCGAGTCGCATGGGCGATGAAGCAACTCGTCAACGCCGGCAAAGGCGGCTGTACGCCTATCACGCATCCCGGGCCGCGCTGGTCCGACTATGTATTCAAGGCCCGTGCCCTGGGCTTCGTCATCGAGACGGTCCACGAAGCGCACGCCGGCCAATTTCCGGGCCATCATGCCCGGTATGTCCTGCACACCGACGTCACCATCCTCGAAGACATGGCTGTCGCCGCATGACGGAGCCGAAAGCGGTAACGGATAGCGGCGACGTCCAAGCCGCCGCGCAATGGCTCGCCACTGGCGGCGCTGACAGGACTAAGGCGGCGGTGCCGCAACTCCGTCAGCGGTTTGGTCTGACAGCGGCCGAGGCGGTCGCTGCGATCAGGGAAAGCAACCTCATTCAGGCGAGGGCGCATTGAGCGGCGTCTTCGCGGAATGGCAACCAGTCTACGCTGAACACGGCATTGCTACCTTTCCGGTGTCGATCGTCGGTAAGGACAAGAAGCCAGCCGTGAAGGGCTATCTGAAGCTCGGCTCAAAGGTGAGCGGGCAACTGGCGATCAAGTTTCCTGGGCACGATGCCATCGGCCTTGCGTGCAAGCGTAACAAGATAACCGTCCTTGATGTCGACACGACTGACGAACGCGTCCTGGCCGATGGCCTCGCCAAGCATGGCCCGACGCCTTTCATTGTCAGAAGCGGGTCGGGCAACTTTCAGGCTTGGTATAGGCGCAACGGTGAAGGCAGGCGCATCCGTCCCGATCCGGCTGTTCCGGTCGACATCCTTGGTGACGGATACGTGGTGGCACCGCCGTCGCGCGGCTCGCGCGGCATCTACGAGATCATCGCCGGCAAGCTGGACGACCTGGGCGGCCTGCCGGTCATGCGGTCCTTGCAGGTGGCTGCGCCCATACCCCTGACCAACGACAACGCGCCGGGAGTGGATCTGTCCACCACGGTGGACATTTCGCCGCCGGCCCGCGTGTCCCAAACCCGAGAAGGCAACCGCAACGACACGCTGTGGCGGCAGTCCATGATATTCGCCCGCCACTGCGGAAACATCGAAGAGCTGATGGGAGCAGCCATGCAATACAACCGAGAAGAACTGCGCCCGGCGCTCCCGGCCGAAGAGGTCTTGAAGATAGTGGCTTCCGCCTGGGGCTACGAGGTCGAGGGCAAGAACTGGTTCGGCTACGGGCCTCGGGTGGTGTTTGCGGCTGATGAAGTCGACAACCTCATGGACGACAGCCCGGACGCCTTCATCCTGCTCACCAAGATCCGGCGTCACCACTGGGGCCGCGACTTCGTCATCGCTAATGCCATGGCGGAACAAATGCCCGGCGGCGGCTGGCGGCGGCATCGGTTCGCTGCTGCGCGCCAATACCTGATCGACAAGGGCGAAGTCGAGGAAGTCAGGCCGGCAAGCCGTCAACACGGCCCCGCCGTCTACAGGCTCAAGGGTGGACGAAAATGAACACCAATAAGAAACAGACACCCTTCTCCTGTCCTTTTTCCTTCCTTTTCCCTGTGAGGGCAAGAGACGGGGCACCCCTCAAGTCACGTGTAGGGCTCAGCTTTTTGGCCGTTGGTTATCCCCCCGGTTAACCCGGGGCTTATCCGGACGGCTCGGCGAATGATCGGCGAACGAGGCACGAATGAGCGACGACCTATCGGAAGATGAAATTCAGCGCATGGCCGAAAAGCTGCTGGCCGGCTACCAGCCGGCATCGGCGCTGTCCGGCTTGGACCCGGCCGAAATCCGGATGGCGCGGCGGCTGCTTGGGCGGTCGAACACCGAACGGCTGTCAATCACGGGCCGGGACGAACGCTTCAAATATCGGCGGCCGGTCCACCAGATTGAATACTACCGGGGCGGTCGGGGCTGGGCGGTAGACCTGCTGGAAAACGGCAAGCGTCAGACGTTCAAGGCTCGGCTGAGCGACAACCAGCTGCGCATCGTGCTCGACGAGATCAGGAAGAAGGGCGTGCCGATCCGGCATTTCGAGACCGAAGCGGAGAAGCAGGACAGGCTGGAGCAGCAGCTCCGCCTGGAAGAGCGAGCGCGCCGGCTGGAGACCAACCCGACCGAAAAAGACCCGCCGGTGCGAAGCGCGCGCTTCGACATCCTCAACAACCTGAAGGACTTCCGCCCATGACCAACAGTTTTCCCGCATCGCGACGGAATCAAAACGGGCTGAGGTTGGCGAGCGCCGTCCAGCCGATCGAACGTTCGATCCCGCCTGGGCTCGTTATCTACGCCGACGGTTGCTGCGAGCCGAACCCGGGGGCAGGGGGATGGGGCTATGCTGTGTATCTCGACGAACAGGAGGTGGCCTCTGCCTGTGGCGGCTCCCACGAGTCTACCAACCAACGGATGGAACTTACGGCGGTTTTAGAGGCGCTGGCCTGGGTGACCAACAACCAGCCCAAGCGGTTGCCGCGTCTGTTCTCGGACAGCGCCTATACGGTGAACGGCTGCAACGACTGGCGGCACAAGTGGCGGATGATGGGCTGGCGTAGGGGAGGGCCAAACGCCAAGGCGGAGAATTCGAATATTGCCAACCTTGATCTTTGGCAGATGCTCGACGGCGCACTGACGCAACATCCCGTCACGCTTGAATGGTGCAAAGGCCACGCCGGCATCATCGGCAATGAGCGCGCTGACGAACTCGCACTGATCGGGCGCGATATGGTGTTGGTCAACCAACCGGCACCGACGCCATCGCAGCTCGACATGATCCGCCAACAGTTGGCTCCCCGCGCATGACATGGAAGTTCGAATGACAGACAGGCCACACGGTCACGTGCCGTTTTACCGGTTCTCGTCCTTCAACAAGAAGGGCGGGAAGACACACCCGCGCGTAGCTCGGACGCGAAACCGCATTCTCGACCTTTGGGAGGGGATGGCCAGCTATTCGACCATTGCCGAGGAATTGGACATCTCCATCAGCACCGTGGTCGAGTGCATCGCCCGGGCCAAGCGGCTCAAAGATCCTCGTGCCGATCGGCCATACCGACACCGGAAGATCCAGATCGCAGAAAAGCGCCGTCGTGAGATAAGGCGGCTGCTCGACGACGGCTGCCGGCCGCGGGAAATTGCCAAGCGTCTAGGAGTTTCCAAGCGCCTCGTTCTAATCAGGATGAAGGAAGGCGGAAATGGCTAGACCAACCTCGTTCACGCAAGAGATTGCCGATAGAATCTGCGAGCAACTTGCCGACGGCAAAAGCCTGCGGTCGATCTGCCTTGCCGATGACATGCCGGATAGGGTGACTGTGCATCGCTGGCTGCTCGATCCGGCGCGCGAGGCGTTCTGCAACCAGTACACGCGTGCGCGCGAGATGCAGGCCGACACCCATGTCGACGAGATGCAGGACATCGCCGATGACGGCAGCAACGACTACATCACGAAAACCAATGCGGACGGCTCGACCACCGAACAGGTCAACAGTGAGCACATCCAGCGGTCCAGGCTTCGCATCGATACGCGCAAATGGGTGGCGGAGCGCATGAGGCCCAAGAAGTACGGCAGCAAGGTTGCCCTGACCGATGGCGACGGCGGCCCGCTCGTAGTGCAGGTGCTGAAGCTTTCGGAAGCCAATGCCGACAATCCAGCTTCCGAATAACGGCTGGCGTCCGCGCCGGTATCAGCGCAAGGCCTGGGACACATGGGAGCGGGGCTGCAAGCGCCAGCTCCTGTTCTGGCACCGCCGCGCCGGCAAGGACGAAATCAATTTGAACATGCACGCGGTGTCCGCCCACGAGCGGCCCGGCACCTACTGGCACATGCTGCCCGAGGCCGCACAGGCGCGTAAAGCGATCTGGAACGCGGTCAACCCGCACAGCGGCAAGCGTCGCCTGTTTGAGGCCTTCCCTGAAGTGCTGATCGAAAACATGAACGACAATGAGATGTTCGTTCGGTTTAAGGTCGGCTCGACGTTCCAGGTGGTAGGCTCGGACAATTTCAACAGCCTGGTCGGCTCGCCGCCGGTCGGCATCACGTTTTCGGAATGGGCGCTGGCCAACCCGGCAGCATGGGCCTACCTCTCGCCGATCCTGGCTGAAAATGGCGGATGGGCATCGTTCATCACCACGCCGCGCGGCAACAATCACGCCAAGGGCATGCTCGACAAGGTCAAGAGCAACGTCTTCGACCCGGTGACAAACCCGCGCGGCTGGTTCAGCGAGGTGCTGTCAGCCGACGACACTATCGCCATCGACAAGGCGACGATCGAAGAGCAGCGCGACGTGTACGAAGGCCTGTTCGGCAAGGAAATGGCCGACATGCTGATTGAGCAGGAATATTTCTGTTCGTTCTCAGGCGCGCTGATCGGCTCTTATTGGGGCGCCGAAATATCTCGGGCAGAGCGCGCGTTGCGCATCGGCACGCCGTTCGACATCGATTGCCGGCATCCGGTGCATACGGCATGGGATCTCGGCAAGGCATCGAACAATCCGATCTGGTGTTTTCAGGTCATCGACGGCGTGCCGCTGATCGTCGACTTCTACGTGCCGGACAGTGAAGACCTGTCCGATTGGTGCAAGTGGCTGGACGAACAGGGCTACCACGGCAACGACTACGTGCCGCACGACATCCTGCATCCGCAGTGGGGGACGAAGCGCACGCGCCTCGACACGCTGAAGGACCATGGGCGCAAGCCGAAGATGGTTGGCCTGGTGAGCCTGGCCGAAGGCAACAACGCCGGCCTGCAAACGATCAAGATGGCGCGCTTCAGGACGACCGAACGCGTGGCAGACGGCATCGAGGGCCTGAAGGCTTACCGGCGCGAGTATGACGACGAGAAGAAGTCGTTCCGCGACATCCCGGTCAAGAATTGGGCCGAGCACTACGCATCAGCATTCCGCTATCTCGGCCTCGCGTGGCGGCAGGCGGTTGCCGAGGTGAAGAAGCCCGAAGGCGACAAGGGTGCGTATGTTGGGCAGCCGGATGGCACGATACGCAGCCAGCAGACCGTCAAGGAGGCCGTCGACGCGATGGTAAGGCGGAGGCGTGCTCGCGCAGGTGCTTGAATTAGCGGCTATAGCCCCCATCACACAGAAAGGGCCCGGCGGATAGAGCGCCGGGCCAATCTAGAGATGCAGCGACGGGGTTTAGGGGTAGCCGCTGCACGAGCCGCCATCATCCTACTTTAGCATATGCTTGGCAACTGAAATGCGGTCGACGCCGTGACGGCGACGCGCTCGCGGTTAGCGTCCAATGGAACCGATCACGCGTCCGTGAGTTGTGTATCCAGTGGTCGATCCCTCGGGGGTGTTAGCCGCTAGATTGCAGGAAGCCCGTCGCCTACGCTTATTAGCTGCGACGGGCTTTTTATGAGTTACGCCTAAAGTTCGGGTGTCGGTCGCCGCAAGGTGGCCCATATCCAGACTTGCCCCACTGCCAAACGGGGCAAAGTCCCGGCCTGCCTGCCCACGTCCCCCGACCCCCGCAGGCCGGGCACCCTTGAGCCGGGCCGTTTTGCTGGACTTTATTAGCTAAGTCTTAGAAAATGTTAATGTCAGTCGCTCTGGAGGTGGCGCATAATACGTGCCTGCCCCGGCTCGGAACGGGGTAAGGGCCCGGCCTGCTCTCCAAGTCCCCCCGACCCCCGCGACAGGCCGGGCATCATTCAAGCGGCTTAGAGTTTCGCTTTGCCGGCACCATCATTGCGCCAATCGATAGATTGGAGCAGCTATGCCGCGCGCTGGTGGTGTCTACTCAGCCCCTCCGGGTACCAAGGGCAGCCCAAACACGACGATCGAGAGCGCGAAGTACAATGCGCTAGTCGATGACTTGGTAGCGGATGCAAACGCGGCCCGGCCGGTGACGTCTGGCGGCTCCGGATCCAGTACGGCGGTCGGTGGCGCGGATAATCTCAGCGCAGCCGGCGCAGACATGGCATCGGCCGCGACTGTCAACCTGGCAAACAGCACAGGTACGCTCATCAACATCACAGGCACGGTCACGATCACGGCGCTTGGAACTGTGGCGGCTGGCGCTGAGCGCGACCTGGTGTTTGCTGGTGCGCTGACGCTCACGCACAACGCTACCAGCCTCATCCTTCCCGGCGGCGCGAACATCACCACGGCGGCAGGCGATGTAGCGCGGATGCGGTCGCTTGGCGGTGGCAATTGGCGCTGCTTGTCCTACCAGCGAGCGAACGGAGCAGCCATTGCTATCGCGCCAAACACGACCATCGTTACCCCGACGCTGACGCTCAAGCAAAGCGCAGCGCCCACGCCGACGGCAGAGGGTGATATCCAGTGGGACACTGACGAAAACGTGCTTGTCATCGGTGACGGCGCTGCGCAGCAAATATTCGCTCCGCTGCCTGCCTCCGTCGCTGCCGGCGATGTGTTCTACGCCACTGGCGCGAAGGCGCTCGCCCGACTTCCGAAAGGCACCGCTGGCCAGGTTCTGCAAATGAATGCGGGGGTCACGGCGCCCCAGTGGGTGACGCCTGCCTTGAGCAAGTCCTACGAAAGCCCGGCGCAGGCTATTACATCGAGCGGCTCTTTCGCGGTAGCCCACGGCTTCGGGGTAAAGCCGAAGCTAGTCGAAGTGTCGCTTATCTGCGTTACTGCCCAAGGTGGCTTCACCGCTGGTGAGGAGCTTTATATCGGCTCCCCCACTCGCTACGACGGAAACGACGGCAGCGGTTCCTCGGTTGGTTGGACCATGAAAGTGGACACCACTAACATTAGCGTGAAATACGGCAGCAACGTGCTCCCGGCCATCGTCAATTTCACCTCTGCCGCCGACAGCAATCTGTCGGAGGCGAACTGGAACATGGTTGTGAGGGCTTGGGCCTAACACGGCTCACCAAACACGCCAGGCGATCAAGCGGCTTAGAGTTTCGCTGCTCGCGCATACAGGATGGCGCCCATCGTCAACGGAGCCGTCGATGGACCGGAACTTTGCGCGCTCGCTTGCTCTCGTCCTGAAGTCGGAAGGCGGATGGTCGGACAACGCTGCCGATCCGGGTGGGGCGACCATGAAAGGCGTGACGCTTACCAACTTCCGCCGTTACGTCAAAGCCGATGCCACTAAGGCCGATCTGAAGAAGATCACGGATGACCAGGTGGCGACGGTTTACCGCCGGTTCTATTGGGACGCGATTGCGGGCGCCGAGCTGCCCGACGGCGTCGACTATGCCGTGTTTGACTTTGCGGTAAACAGCGGGCCGGGCAGGGCAGCGAAATACCTTCAGGCGGCCTGCGGCGTCGGCGTCGTCCAGGATGGACGCATTGGGCCTGCTACGCTCGCCGCAGTGCGTGCCAAGCCGGCAGGCGTCTTGATCGACACAATCTGCAATGCCCGGCTCAAGTTCCTCGAGCGCGTGCCGACCTGGCCGACCTTCGGGAAGGGGTGGCAGCGGCGCGTCGTGGCCGTGCGCATCCAAGCGATGCTGATGACCACGCCCGCAACTCCGCCAGCGCCCGCCCCGAGCCCCGTTGCGCTCACACCGCCACCGGCGGCGCCGCAGCTTCCTACGCCCGCCAAAGAGCGCAATCCATTCTGGGCCGCGCTCTTCGCCATCCTCAAACGGATCTTCGGAAGGACATGACCATGTGGAGCAAAATCCGCGCCTGGTTCAAGGATTCCGAGACCATCGCCTGGGCTCGGCTTCAGATGCTCGGCGGCGCTATCCTGACGGTGCTCAGCGCGACCGACCCGAGCCTGTTCAACCAGTACATCCCTGATCGCTGGCTGCCGCTCTACATCGTGGGCTCTGGCATCCTGACGGAAGCTCTGCGGCGCATCCGTGCAAAGGACATGTGAGATGGTCGAGATTGCCACCGCACTCCTTGCGCAGATTGCGCCCTATGTCCTGGCAGCCGGCGGCGCGCTTATCGCCGCTATCGTCTGGGGGTTTCAGCAGCGCATAGCTGGCGCACGGGCTGAGCGCGCCAAGCAGGCGGCCCAAGAGGCAAGGGCCCGCGATATTGCCGACCAGGTGCAGAATGATGTTGGCGCCTTGCCGACTGATGCCGCCCGAAAGGAGCTGGGCACATGGTCAAAGGACTGACGCTCGCGATTCTGATGGCGCTCGCAGGCTGCACCACGCCCAAGGGTGGTTTCTGCGCGGTTTCCTCGCCGATCCGCCTTTCAGCCGCAGCCGTCGCCGATTTGTCTGACGGAGAGGCTAGGGCGATCCTCGCTCACAACCGCAAAGGCGCCGCCCTGTGCGGCTGGAGGCCTTGATGCACGAACTTCTCGACTTCCTTGGAATTAAGGCGCCAGTGCTGATTGCGGGCCTCTCCGGCGGCATTCTGCGAGCATTGTCCCGCCACCGCTACAAGCTCCGGGAGATGTTCGCTTCGCCGATCTGCGGCGCATTGGCGGCGGCATATCTGACCCTGCCAGCGGTCGCTTGGTTCAAGACCAGTGGCTTGCCACTGCCCGACACAGCAGACGACACCACAACGCTTGCTGGCGCCTTCCTCATCGGAGTGTCGGCGATGTGGATTTCGGACATCGTGTTCGAGTTGATTGTGCGGAAACTCAAGGTGGCACCGGACGAATAATTTGGATGCGTCGTCGCCGGCTCTAGAGCCCGCTAAGGCGTTTGAAAAATCTCGCCTTGGTCCTCCTCAGGCGTGCACAGCCGGCAAGTGCCAGGCGGATCTTCGTAAACCCCGCAACTCCCGCCAGTCCGAATAATGACCCTTCTCACAGCAGCGCCCTCGTCGGCAGCAAGAACTGCTATCCCCTTTAGGTCACCAATGTCCTTCCCATTGTTAGCAGTGGAAATCACCATTTTCGCAAAAGCATCCAGCGCTTTGGCGAAGGTGTCATGTGCATTGGTCAGAGCTTCACGGTTTTGGTCCATTTAACCCTCCTTGTCGCGCGACTCCTTAGATCGGCAGAACGCACCAGGGTCGTTAACCCGGCGCGTTCATATGCTCAAACATGTAGTAAAAACGGTAGTGTCCGAAATCTCCCCCGTCGTCGGTACCAGTCAGATCGACGAACTTACTGTAGGTAATAATCTGAGGGTTTCCGGGACGTTGGTAAGACTGGGGTGGCCGAAACTCCGCAATCTCTTGCCACGGCACGAAAATCGATTGCGGTGTGTATGGGTCATCGCCGATGCCAAAGATCCCATCCAAGACAAGCCCAACAGCAAGGCCGATGCCTTCCTGATACCAAGTTTGGTCTGCTATCGCGTCTGCAGGCGCGCCAACGAGGCCACCCAGGAGAGCAGCGCCGCCCTGAACGATTTTTTGAGCCACCTCTTGGGAAATTTCTTCGACGTCGCCCGAGTCGTTCTCAATTAGAGTTGCCCCGATGGTGACGTTGACCAATGGACCCTCGTAGAGAAGAACAGCGCTGGAAACGACACGTGTTCCTGGCGGCCCCATGTTGAAAGTGTTGTTGCCACCGGGCACGATGACCACGTTCGGAAGCGCTGCGCGACCCGGTGCGTGACAGAAAACAGTACCGTAAACCTCGTCTTCCGATTCCTGGCGGACACCACATTCAAGTCCTGTCCACCAGACACGGCACCAATCTCCCGGTACGGTCTCAGTGATACCGCTGAGGTAGCGAATTGACCCGGATCTGAAGTCAGCCCGGAAGCCATCACCTACGCGCTTCACATGGATCGAATCTCCGATCGGCAGCCCAACAACGGACAGATGACCACCTTCGGCCGCCCAACGAGCCTCTATACTCTGCTCGGCGTTGTACAGTTCGATGTCGAAGGTCGGGAATACAAAATTTGGAATGGGAGTACTCCCGGGCCGGTGCGCGCCTAGAACCCCCCGTTCGCAAGCGTCTTCGCCACTTCTTCGGTGATGCCGATACGCTCGATGAGCCTCCGAAATCTCCTCTCGCCTTTGTCGTTTACTAGGATTGAGCCATTTTTCGTGGCGGTAAGTATTCCTGCCGCAAATGCCTTGCGAACAAGCTCACTTCTATCAGCTACAAGCATGGCAACACACCTCCCTCCCTGCGTGTTCGGCATAGAAAAGGCATCTTCGTCAGCAAATTTGCTGAAGAAGCATCGATACAATTCGAATCTAAGTCTCAGTAGGCCGTCAGAAATCGCGGAATTGCTGGTCAACCAAGGCAAGCCAGCTAAATGAGATGCCTAGAAATCTCTCCCAGGCAGCCGTCAGACCATATATTTAGCGCTTACTAATTGATCGTAACACAGTCGTGATCGGTTGGCAAAGGTTTGCTGGCGACCAATCAACGTCTGCGAGCGATTCTTCAAGCGGCTTAGAATTTCGCATTTGGTGTCGCCATCCTGCCCGCCATGGCAAAAGCAGACAAGCGCACCCCAGACCAGCAGAAGCAGGGCGCGGCTCTTCGGGAAGAGGGGTCGAAGTGGCTTGCGCGCGTCGAGGCCGCCGGCAAGCTCGAAAAGCAGTGGATGGACGACGCTGAAAGGGCGGTGAAGGCCTACACTGGCGAAACCAAGTCGGACGACTTGAGCACGTCTGCCACACTTGGCAACACCTACGACTTCAACATTCTCTTCGCCAACGTCGAGACCATCGTTCCGGCGATCATCAACAGCCCGCCCGCTCCCGATATTCGGCGCCGCTTCGCCGATGAGGATCCAGCGGCCAAGGATGTTGCTGAACTGATCGAGCGCGCCATTCGAACACAGGTCGACGACTCCAAGCTTCAGGTCGAACTGGAAGGCGAGGCACAAGACGGCTTCCTGGCTGGTCGCGGCATCATCCGCCTTCGCTTCAAAAGCGACATCGTAAAGGACGAAGCGACCAGCGATGAGCTTGAGCGCGCGAGCGACGCCGCAGCCGACGGTGCTGCGGAAGAACCCGACAGCGGTGAGACTGCAGGCGACGCGTATGGTGCAGCTATTCAGCCAGGCGCATCGCCGGTCGAACGCCTCGCAAATGAGTGCATTGAGTTCGAGGCCGTGAGCTGGCGGGACTACAGGCACGGCCCGGCGAAGCGCTGGAAAGGTCGGCCATGGGACGCATTCCGCTTCGTCGTGCAGCGCGAAGATGAAGATGCCGTGTTCGACGCCGGCCTTATCAGCGTCCAGACGGACGACGCCGAGAAGAAGGGCCGCGGCGAAAGCGACAGCGACCTGACCGGATGGGAAGTTTGGGACAAGAGCAGCCGCAAGGTCATCTTTGTCGACGACAACGGCGTTGTGCTGAAGAAGGTAGATGACCCGCTTGAGTTGACGGATTTCTTCTCGACCCCGGCGCCGGTGCAGCCGATCGAACTGACCGGCCGGTTGATGCCGGTCAATCCGTTCGCGATCTACAGCAAGCTCGCCGACGAACTGGACCTGACGACGAAGCGCATCCGCATCATCACCAATCACATGAAGGTCAAGGGCTGGTATCCGGGCGATGCCGGCGACATCGCCAACATGCTGGCGGCCGAGGACGCGGAGTTCGTGCCGATCGGGAACGCGGATATCTGGGCAGCCAATGGCGGCCTGTCCGGCGCGGTCGCGTTCTGGCCTGTCGAAAAATTCATCGCCGTTCTGCGGGAACTCTACGGCGCCCGCGAACAGACCAAGCAGGCCATTTACGAGATCACCGGCATTTCCGACATCGTGCGCGGCGCCTCGCAGGCTAGCGAGACGGCCACGGCTCAGAACATCAAGACGCAATGGGGTTCGCTGCGCATTCAGAAGATGCAGCGCATGATGGAGAGATGCGCGCGCGACATCTTCGTGATGATGGCGGAGATCATCCCGGCCAAATTCTCGCACGAGACGCTGCAGCAGATGACCGGTGTTCAGATCCTGCCAACGCAGCAAGACCTGACGCCCGTCCAGCCGCCACCGCCACCGCCGCAAGGGGCGCAACTGCCGCCGCAGGCGCAACAGCAGTATCAGGCCGCGGTGCAGGCGGCGCAGG
Source organism: Mesorhizobium sp. M1A.F.Ca.IN.022.06.1.1 (assembly GCF_003952605.1). Lineage (NCBI taxonomy): Bacteria > Pseudomonadati > Pseudomonadota > Alphaproteobacteria > Hyphomicrobiales > Phyllobacteriaceae > Mesorhizobium > Mesorhizobium sp. M1A.F.Ca.IN.022.06.1.1. The sequence continues at coordinate 6,268,900 of NZ_CP034455.1, forward strand.
AGGCCGAACAGCAGCGGCAGGCCAAGCTGGCCAAGCTTCAGTCAATCCAGCAGCTTCTGACGCAGCGCCTGGCCATGATGTACCGCATCGATGTCGAGAGCGATTCGACGGTCAAGGCGGACCTGACGAGGCAGAAGGCAGAGACGGCCGAGTTCATGCAGGCGGCCGGCGCCTATTGGGCTGCTGTCGGCCCGCTCATCCAGCAGGGCGAGATGTCGAAGGAAGTGGCGATCGAAATCTTCGCCGCTAACGCCCGCCTGTTCAATCTCGGCAAGTCGGTCGAGGACGTTCTGGAAAAGATGGTGACCGATGCCAAGGCGAAAGCCGGCCAGCCTCCGGCTCCTAGTGCCGAACAACAAAAAGCTCAGGCGGACGCGAAGGCGCGAGAAGCGGACCAGGCGGCAAAAGTTGCTGATGCGAAGCTCAAGCAGGACGCGGCAGCGCAAGACATGCAGTTCAAGCGCGAAAGCCACGATATGACGATGGCTGAGAAGCGGCTGGACTTTCAGGCCAAGCGTCAGGCCGCGCGCATCGACCAGAATCAGGTGCTGCTTGCCAACGGCATCGTGCCGCCGCCCGATCCCGAGCAGATCGACGGCCAGGCGCTGCTGAAGGAGATGGCAGCGCAGCGTGACCAGTTCGGCCAGCTATTGGCGGCGCTCATCCATGAGCTTTCGAAGCCAAAGCAGATCGTCAGGGACGCGCAAGGCCGTGCCGTGACGGCTGTTCCGATGCAGATCCCGCAACACAACCCAGGAGCCCCGGCAAATGGCTACAACCAGTGAAATCGACGTTGGCATGGATGCCATCGCGCAGCGCATCTATGACCAGCGCCAAGTGATGCTGAAGGTGAAGCAGAACGCCACGGGCGCATCTGCCGCCCTGGCTGCCATCACCACCGACTTCGCCGCAGTCATCTCGGCCGTGCAGGCGTTCGGCACGAGCGACGCCTACGAGGCCGCGACCAAGGCTCAGTTCGCGAAGCTGACCACGGAATACAACGCGCTGAAATCGGTCGCGGATGCGGTCGCAGGGGCCAATCTCGGCTGATGCTTGAAGGCCAGTTCACCCCCGGCGCTCAGCCGCAGTTTGAGCAGATCACGCCGAATTTCTTGCGTCGGCGCCGGATGCTTCAATTCGTGTCTCAGCTCGGACTGCTGACCGGATTGAAAATCTGCCTCGACGCGCCCGATGGCGCTTCGCTGCCGGCCGGATCGACCAAATGGCTGGATACATCGGGAAACGGCTACGACTTTTTCCGGGGCGCAGATGGCACCGCGACGACCGACGACCCGACCATCAACGGAACGACAAACGGGCGCTCATCCTCGGAATATTTCTCGTTCGATGGCGGTGATTTCTTCCGCTACGACACGACGAACGAAACCTGGATGCAGAACCTGCATAAGGACAACGCCAAGTTCTCGTATTTCGGCTACAACTATTTCGCCAACGTCGCGACCGCGAGCGGCATCTTCGGCGATAACGTCAATGCTCCGGGCAATATCGGCTGCCGGCTCACGCTGACCGCCTCGGGCGTGTTGGGCTTCAACGTGTCGAAGACCGGCGCATCGTTCGCCCTCGACTTCAACAGCACCCTTAGCCCCTCCGCCAACGCCTGGCATGCCATTGGACTGTCGGTCGACGAAGCCGCGACGACTGGCTTCATGTTCCTGGATGGATCGGTGCAAACGTTCACGTCGACTTACACCACGCCGTCGGCGTCCAACGCGTCGCAGACCTTTGAAATCGCTGCTCGCGGTAGCGGTGACGGCAAATGGGCTAACGGCGGCAGGATGGCCACGTTCACGATGTGGGAGGGTGCGGTTCTCTCGCAGACCGACATGGCCAATTTGTTCGCGATCACGCGCGGGAGATACGGCATATGAGGATCCCCAGCGGCAAGATCGATCAGGTCATCTATTTCGTGGCGGTCGATAGTGTCGACCTGACCACGCGCAAGACTGGTCTGACTTCGTTCACCGTCTACCGGAGCCGCAACGGCGGCACGGCGACTGTCTACACCACACCAACGGTCACCGAACTGTCGGCAGCCAACATGCCGGGCGTCTACTCGCTGCTGATCGACGAAGACACGACCATTGCGTCAACGTCCGATGCCGAAGAGCAGGTGCTGCACATCACACAAGCGAGCATGGCTCCGGTCACCCGCGTCATTGAGCTTTTCCGCCGCGACACCACCACGGGGCGCACCGCAACCGTCGATGCAAGCGGGCGCGTTGACGTCGGCAGTATAAGCGGCACCGCACAGACGGCTCGAGATATTGGCGCGAGCGTGCTGTTGTCATCTGGCACCGGCACCGGCCAGGTGAGCCTTACGGCTGGCGTTGTGTCGGCGAACGCCACGCAGATCGCAGGCGCAGCGGTCAATACTGCCAGCGCTCAGATCGGCGTCAATGTCGTGAATGCGGGCGGAACGGCATGGAACTCGGGTGCGATCACGGCCAACACCTTTGCGGCCGGCGCGATCACTGCTGCCAAGTTCGCAGCGAACGCCCTCGATGCCGTATGGTCGACTGCGACGCGCGTGCTGACTGCCGGCACCAACATCGTGCTTGCGAAGGGAACAGGCGTCACCGGCTTCGATGATCTGGACGCGCCTGGTGTGAGAGCCGCAGTCGGCATGGCCTCGGCCAATCTCGACACGCAGCTTTCGACATTGGCGAGCAACGACACTGCCATCAGCAACAAGCTCGGCGCTCCTGCCGGCGCCTCTGTCTCGGCCGACATCGCAGCGGTCAAAGCAGACACGGCCGGGATCAAGGCCAAGACCGACAATTTGCCGGCCGCCCCAGCTGCCGTTGGCGATATCCCGACCGCGAACCAGAATGCCGACGCTCTGCTTGATCGTGAATCCGGCATCGAGCCCGGCCTGACGCCTCGGCAGGGTTGGCGCCTGTGGTCTGCAGCTCTGCTCGGCAAGGCGAACGGCCTCGGCACCGGAACAGCCATCTTCCGCGATACCAACGATACGAAGGACCGCATCAACGCTTCTGTCGACCAGGACGGCAACCGACTTGCGGTCATTCTGGATCCCAGCTGATGTTTGCTGATCGCTGGTTCGGCAAGCGCTACTACGGCAATCGCTACTTCGGCCCAAAGGGCGCGGACCTCGATTCGCTCTTCAAGCCAGGCGGCTACTACCGCAAGCCGGTCAAATATGTTCGTGATGGCAAGGTCGTCGACCTGAACGAGCCGCCATCGCAGATCCTGGAATTGGCCGAGTGGCCGGCGGTATCGCCGGAAATCATCAACGCGCTGCTCGCCGGTTTCCAAGCCCCGCCGATCGAGCTTCCCGACGCGGCAGCATTGGAGCGGCGTCTTGGCCGGATGGTGATCGATAGGGAAATGGCGGCCATGCGTGACGATGACGACGCGGTGCTGCTACTCCTCTAAGCCCAACTTCTTGCGGACATGTGCAAGATGCTCTTCGTGCTGGCGTTGAAGTTCAAGGAGCGTTGCCAGAAACTCTTCGGCTTCCCCGGTTGGAAAGCCCTTGTCCTTGAAGTCAGCGATAATCTCGTGCTGGCGGGCGATGTGTTCACGTCCCTTCTTGACGTGTCTCATCACCATTTCCAGTTCACCGTCGTTTTGCATGCCTGAACTGTATCACAAGCGGCTTAGAATTTCGCACTGACACCTTGCAACCTGTACCCGCCCCAAAAGCAGGACAGGACATTGGCAAGGTACGTTTTCCGCGATGGCATCTTCGTCGACCGGCGAACCGGCGTTCCAATGGAAAAGCCGTTCGCCGGGCAGGTCGTCATGCCAAACGTCATCTCCGACATCCCGGACTACGCCTCGCCGATCGATGGCCGAATGATCACGTCACGGTCGGAGCGCCGCGATGATCTGAAGCGCAACAACTGCGTCGAATACGAGCCAAGCCTGTCACCGACCAAGGGCAAATTTCGCAACCCCGACTTCTGCAAGAAGCGGGGCCTTCAGGTGTCAGAGGAATTTCGATGAGCGCTGCTGTAGCAGAAAGCCTAGCCAACAACGCCCCGCCCGCGGGTGCCCTCGCCGAGGCGGCGAACAGCAATGCCGCGGCGACTGTCACAGACGACGCTGCGCTGGAAGCGATCTGGAACAAGCACGAGCGCGATAATGGAGCTGAGCGGGATCAGGGCAAGTTTGCCAGCCCCGATCCGGCCAAGAAATCTGCTGCCGAGGCCGCTGAACCGGCGGGTACTGGCGGCGATGGTGGAGAGGGACAGGCCGGCGATAGTCTGACGCCTGGCGCCGAGCTGGTTCCTCTCCCGGCCAACTGGCAGGGCATCAAGGGCGGCGTCGCTGACAACGTCAAGCAGGCCTGGGAGAAGGCGCCGGCCGAGCTCCGTAAGTTCGTCGCCGATCGCGAGCAGGAGCTTCAGCAGCGGCTTTCCGATCATGGCCGGCAGGCATCTGCCTACAAGCCGATTCAGGATGTCATCGAGCGCAACGGAAAATACTTCGACCCGAACACCGGCAAGAAGGGTGCGGATGGTCGAGTGATCACGCCGGCACAGGCGATCGACTATCTTTTCAACGTCCAGCAGAGCATGGATCAGGCCCCGGTCGAAACGGTGATGAACATCATCGACCGCTATGGCATTCGCGATAAGGTCGCGGCTGTCTTCGGCCAGACCGTCCAGCAGGGCGAGAACGAATTGCGGCAGGAAATCGCCGGGTTGAAGCAGATGCTCGCGTCTGTCCACAACTCCGCGAACATCGACGACCGCATAAACCAGCGCCTTCAGGAGCGCGACGCCACCACCGCCGCCAACGAAGAGTTGAGCCGCTTGTCAGCCGACAAGCCGCTTTACTCGGAAATCCCTGAAAAGCGCATGGTGGCTTTCATCAACGATGCATGGGACCGGCTTGGAGCCACCGCCTCGAAAGAGGCCGTGTTCAACCTGGCCTATGACATGGCAGTCAACGCCGATCCCGATCTGAGGGCCAAGGCAGCCGCCGCGAAACCGGCCGCTCCCAAGGACACCGGAAAGGTCGACGCGGCCAAGCGCGCCAACTCCGTCAACATCCCCTCAACAGCGTCGGGCAAGGCTCGGGTTCTCACCGAAGATGAAGAACTGGCCGCTGTCTACGACCGGAACCATAAAGGATAATAGCGATGGCTGGTCCGTCGACTACCTTCACGGAAATGGTGTCCACCACCCTTCGCAACAGCGCGACGGAAGTGGCGGACAACGTTTCGAAGAACAACGCCTTCCTCAACCGGCTGAAGAAGAAGAACAAGATCCGCAACCTTGATGGCGGCACCGAAATTCAGGTGCAGCTCGAATACGCGGAAAACTCGACCTATCAGCGTTATGCCGGCCTCGACACGCTGAACACCAACGGCTCTGACGTCGTCACCTCCGCAAAGTACGATTGGGCGCAGGTCGCGCTGCATGTCGTATCGAGCGGCAAGGAGCTTCGCCAGAATTCCGGCAAGTTCGCAATGATCAACCTGGTGAAGACCAAGAAGAACAACGCGCTCAAGACGGCGGCCAACAACTTCTCCGTCGACCTTTATTCCGACGGCTCGCTGTCGAACCAGATCGGCGGCCTGGCCAACATCCTGCAGACCAACGGTCAGGGCATCGTCGGCGGTATCGATTCCGCCACGTGGACCTTCTGGCGCAACAAATTCCGCGAGGCCACCGGCACCAATCTTGCCGCGTCGCCTTCCGCGGCCAACGCTGCGACCTTCAAGGCCGACATGAACGCAGTGTGGCTCACCCTCAACCGCGGCGCCGACAAGCCAGACCTGATCACGTTTAGCCACGACTTCTACTCGCTGTACGAAACCGGCGAGCAGCAGCTTCAGCGGTACATGGACGCCGACATGGCTCAGTCCGGTTTCATCGGGCTGAAGTACAAGACCGCCGACGTGATTTTCGATGACAACACGAATTTCACGACCACGGCCGAGAAGGGCTACTTCCTCAACTCCGATTACCTCTACGTCGACCAGCACAAGGAGGCGCAGTGGACGCAGGACGACGAGAAGAAGCCCGTCAACCAGGATGCGGTTGTCATCCCCTTCTACTGGATGGGCAATCTCGTCTGCTCGAACCGCTCGCTTCAGGGCGTGATCTTCGACGCGGCATAAGGAGCGAGAACGATGACCTCTTTTGTTGGTATCGACGTCACCCAGACGTACACCGCCGCGCAGCTTACCGGGGCGAACTCCGGTAAGGCTCCGAAGGTCGGCGACCTTTACGAATCCTACGACAGCAAGACGTACCGCTTCGTGAAGTACAATCAAGGCGCCGGCGCAGTTGCCGCCGTCGCCGGCAACGCCGTCGGCTTCTATGCACCGGGCGGTGTGTCGACCGGCGTCACGAATGAAGTGACTTCGGACGTGTCGGACACGGCCGGCAACGGCGCGGGTATCCTCGCAGGCGCTCCGGGCAACGGCGAATATGGCTGGATCCAGGTCAAGGGTGTCGCCACCCTGACCACGACCCTGGTGTCTGGCGCTTCCGGCCAGGCGCTCGTCCTTTCGGCCACTACCGACGGCACCCTGAAGGTGGCCGCCGCTGTGACCGATACGGTTTGCGCCTACGCGATCCTCGCCGCGTCGAAGATCATCATGTGCGCCTTCCCGCACTGATCAGCAGGGGCGGGCTGCGGAAGCGTGGCCCGCCTTTTCCTCAACAGCGAAGGAGTGCCAGAGATGGTCGACAAGTCCGACAAGAACGAAGCACCTGCCGAGCCCGTCGCAGTCGATACCCAGGCCGGCATCTTCCCGAAATTCCGCCAGCTTTGGAACGGTGGCGAGCACCGCAACGCGGTCAACCTGGCCAAGGCTGAAAACCTGTCGGAGGCCGAGTGGGCAGCACTGCTCGCCGAGTTTCCCGGCATCGTCGATGTGATCAACCAGTAGGGCGCCGCTGGCGCCACAACGTTTTCAGGAGCCGAAACCTATGAGTGAAGCGCAGCCCCTTATTCGCGTGATCGGGTTCAAGACGAGCTACGAGAAACTGCCGGTCAAGGGCGACCCGGTGACGGAGAAGTGCGACACCAAGGGCTACAAGCTGGACGCCAGCAATCGACGCATCCTTGAGCTTCAGCCCGAGGACTGGGTGACGTATTCGCCGTCGCATTCCCCGCTGAACACCCGCACCACCGAACGCGTTCGCCATCTGCTCCCCGATCCCTCGCTTATGGGCGAGGACCAGGACGGCGAGAAGCTGCGTTTCATGACCGCTCGCTGGAACCAGATCGAGCCGGCTTACGAGGCTTTCAAGGCGGGCCGCGAAATCCCGCTCAACGGCACGGCGCTTGCCGCCTGGTCGGGCGTCACACCGGAGCAGGCGGAGGTTCTGCGTACCGCCGGCATCCGCACGGTCGAGGAAGTGCGCGATCTGCCCGACGGCCAGCTTGACCGCGTGCGGCTGCCGAACGTGCGTGACCTGCGTAAGCAGGCCGGCTTGTTCCTGGCCAATTCGGATGCTGCAAAGGCCGCCGAGCGTGAGGCCGCAAAGGATGCGCAGATTGCCGAGCTAGTGGAACGCCAGGCCGCAATGGAAGCCATGATCGAGGAGCTGACGAAGCCGAAGGGCAAGGGCAAGGAAGCTGCCTGATGTCCATCCTCGACGTGGTCAAAGGCGCCGCGACAGTGCTAGGCATGGACGTGCCGAGCCTGCTCTATGGCGCGACCAGTCGAGAGATGGTCGAGATGCAGGAACTCGCCAACGTCATGGCGTCCGAAATCGCGGACGCTCACGACTGGCAGAAGCTGCTGATCCAGACGACGTTCACGGGCGACAGCGTGGCCGATGCGTTCGATATGCCGTCGGACTTCCGCCGCATGCAGAAGACCTCGTCCCTGTGGTCGTCGCGCTGGCAGTGGGCAACCGAACATCTGACCAGCCCCGATCAGTGGCTTGAACTGCAGGTGACGCCGGTCGCCACCGTGAACGGCTACTGGATCATCTACGGCGACCAGTTCCACCAGTGGCCGGTAATGGCGAGCGGTGAGACGGTCACGTTCTTCTACGTCTCGAACCAGATCGTTGCCGCCAGCGACACGTCGAAGAAGACCCTGTTCACCGAAGACGCGGACAGCTTCCGGCTTTCCGAGGAACTGCTGAAAAAGGCGATCATCGCCCGCTGGAAGCAGAACAAGGGGCAGGCCTACGAGCAGGACTTTGACGACTATCAGGACATGCTTTTGCGCGGGATCGACACCGACGGCGGTTCGAAGCCCGTCGTTTCCGGCCAGCCTGCTGTCAGTTGGCGCGGCCGGCGCGTCGCATGGCCTGGCACGGTCACAGGTGCAGCGTGAGGTACGAACGTTTTCCCGGTCGCCGGAAGGCTGCGCCGCCGACCTCGCGCGCCATTGCGCAGCCCTACACGTTCGGCGCGCCTGTCTCCGGATGGGTTACCAATCAGAGTCTCGTGAAGTCCAGGCCCTTCTCGGCGCAAACGCTTGAGAACTGGTTTCCGACGTCAACCGGCATCATCATGCGCGGCGGTTCGGTCAAGCGCGCCACGATCGGCAGCGACCCGGTCGAAAGCTTCATCACCTACAACGCCGGGGGCACGAGGAAGATTTGGGCCTGTGACGAAACGACCGTTCGCGACGTAACGGCGCCGGCCGATGCCGTCACGCCGCCGGCCGCATCGATCACCGGCCAGACCTCTGGCTATTACTCCTACGTCAATTTCACGACGTCGGGCGGCTCGTTCGTGGTCGCGGTCAACGGCACCGACTTCCTTCAGCTTTACAGCACGACGTTCGACTGGACAGCGGTCAACAGCCTTGCCACCTATCGCCTGAACTTCGACGCGCAGACGGTCAATTTCACCAGCGGCGGCACCGTGACGGGCGGCACCAGCGGCGCGGTCGCGACCATCGTCAAGAATGTCGATAACGGCGCGACCGGTTCGCTGATGATCCAGTCAATCACCGGCACCTTCGTTGACAACGAAATCATCACGGGCGGCGCGGGCGGCTCGGCCACGGCGAATATTCCTGGCGGCGTGGTGCAGGTATCGGCCGCCATTACCGGCGTCGCCACCTCGGCCCTGTCTCACGTCTGGCTCTATCGAAACCGCCTGTTCTTCATTCAGGGCGGCACGATGAAGGCCAGCTATCTTCCGGTCGATTCCGTGACCGGCGCGCTCGGCACAATCAACTTGTCCGGCGTCTTCCAGCGCGGCGGCTCGCTGCTCTTCGGCGCAACGTGGTCGCTCGATGCTGGCGACGGCATCGATGACAAATGCGTGTTCGTCACGACCGAGGGCGAGGCCGCGATTTATGAGGGCAGCAACCCGGCAGGCTCGACCGCTGCCGAGTGGAACCTTGTCGGCCGCTACGACCTGACCGCGCCTATGGGCAAGCGCGCCACCATGCGCGCTGGTGGCGATCTGATCGTTGCGACCAAGGAAGGCATGGTTCCGATTTCGGCCGCGATCAACAAGGATGCCGCCGCGCTATCGCTGGCCGCCATCTCGCGGAACATTGAGCCGGACTGGAAGCGCGAAGCCCTGCGG